>NZ_JAUQSX010000010.1 GCF_030581005.1 Hymenobacter mellowenesis
TGATGTCGAGTGCGAATCCGACTCGTATTGACGAGTTCTATGTATTCGTGTTACGCTTGTAATTTCTACTTCCAACATTGCTGTTGAAAGCCCTTACTATTTATCTTTTCCAAACATTCAAAGAACGTGTATCACTTCCATTTGAGGTGACCGTGTGGCTGTTAGCAGCCGGTGTTTCTTGCTTTCGCTTCCCTTTCTGGCGATTGGGAGTGCAAAGGTAAGAAGAAGTTTTGAACTGGCAAGCGAGAGGCGAAAATTTTATTCTTTCTTCGTTTCGCTTTTCAAGTCTTTCCGGCCTCCTGTTGAAGCGGGGTGCAAAGGTAAGGCGCTTTTTTCGACTTTCACAAGGGCTTTCGAAATTTAATTTTCGAGGGCTTTGCGAAGCGGCACGACGGGCAATACACGTATCGTGGCCGTGAAGTTCCTGTCCTTTCAATTTCTCTGCGGAGCAGTTGCTGCGGCAGAACCCGAGGCCCGGTTGGCGATTGGGAGTGCAAAAGTAGGGGGAATTTCTGGGGTGGCAAGGGGTGACGGGCAACTTTTGTGGGGAGCGGACGTAAAGGTGGCGCTTTTAGGGAGGCGGTGTGTTTGGAGTCAGGGACTTAGGGAGCGGAGGTTTTTTTTAGAAAATCTTAGCGGATTGGCTCGGGGGCGAAGAATTCGGTGAGGTTGGGGCGGTATGGGCGGGGGCGTTGGGTTTCGTATTGGTGGATTTGGCGGCCTAATTGGGCGAGGAAGGGCTGGCCGATGGTGTCGTATTCGTAGGCGCCGTCGTTGATGATGCCGTCTTGGTTGACGTAGAGAACGGCGCTGAGGAGGAATTCGGACTGGTGGAGGGAGTCGGCGAAGTAGGCAACGTCGGCGAGGTAGCCGTGCGACATGCCAACGATGTTGTAGATGCGGAGGGTGGATTGGTGGGGGATTTCGGGATTGCGGCCGTAGTAGAGGTATTTTTTGTAGGCGTCGAAGTAGCGGGCGGGGGCGTAGGGGTGGTAGCCGGACTCGTGGGGGGTGGCGTGGAGGTAGCGGCGGAGGAAGGCGTAATCGGTGGGCGTGAGGCGGAGGCGCTGGGTGGCAGGGACGGATTCGGGGAAGAGGATGCTCTGGAGAAGGGCGGTGATGTCGGGGAGCGGAAGATGGTTGGCGGTGGTGAAATCGTAGGGTTCGGGGATGACGCGGCGGCCGGCCTGGTGGGCGCGGCCTTTGAGTACGCGGCCGAGAGGGCTGGTGTAGGAGGTGGGATTGGTTTGTGCGGGTTGTTTATAGAGGGTATCGCCTTGGGGGGTGTGGAAGCTGATGGGGTTGGTATGGCGGTTGGCGGCGGTGTCGCAGGGGGCGAAGCGGCGGGTGATGCGGGTGGTGGAATAGCCTAGTTCTTGGAGGCGTTGGTTGAGGGGGCGCTGGCCGAGGAATTCGTAGAGGCGGTTGTAGGCGATGTTGTCGCTGACGAGGAGCATCCGCTTGATGTAGTCGCCGACGGTGGCGGTGCGGTCGGAGTCGGCGGGAGCGGCGAAGGGCACGGGGGTTTGGCAGCGGTAGGAGGTGCCGGTGGCCATGATGGTGCGGCGGGTTACTCCCGGTTTGTGGATGTCGTTAAGCTTTTCAAGGGAGAGAGCTACTACGGGGAGTTTGACCAAGCTTGCTGGATTAAAGTATTGCTGGGGGTTGAGGTGGTAGGTGTGGGGGGTGAAGGTGGGGCGGTTCTGGGCGTCGCGATTGATTTGGGTGTAGATGATTTGGAGCTCGTATTGGGGGTTGAGGGCGACGCGGGCTAGTTGGGGATTGGCTTTTAATAGGGAGTCTAGTAGTGGGGAGTCTCCTGGCGCTAAACTCCCCTCCCGGCCCCCTCTCCCGTGGAGAGGGGGAGCCTGACGACGGCTTTTAGCGGCCAGGGTTATCAGGGTTGTTATTGATAACAGAAAGGCAATTCCTATTATATAGTATAGAGTAGGGCGAGATTGATGGAGCGTTTTCATAAGATAGCGAAATAAAAAGGGCCGTGATGTTGCCACCACGGCCCTGTGGGGCAGTTTTCGAGTTATTTAATCAGCCAAGGGGACCAGACGTTTGGCGAGGAGGAGGTTGGAGTCGGTTTGACGCCAGTTGTAGCCAGTGCCGAAGGGGAGCGGTTTGGGTTTGCGGAGGGTGTCGCGGTAGGCGGCGGTGAGTTCGGGCTGGTATTGCTTGGCGAAGAGGTTGATGGGGCGGCGGTAGGTGCCGTAGTAGTTGAACTGCCAGGCGCCTTTCTGGAAGTACTTCATGGCAATGCCGGAATCGTCTTGCAGGATGTAGCGGCTGCGGCGGAGGACGGTGCGGCGCACTTTGTTGAAGTACGACTTGTGCATGAGGTAGGTGGCCGACTTCACGTAGGTGGTGAGGGGGCCGAGGTGGCGCACGAATTCCAGCGGGGCGCTTTTGGTGGTGAGCTTCCAGTCGCTGAGGTCGGCGGAGAAGTAGTAGACGGTTTTGGGTTGGCCGTCGGGGGCGCGGAGCTTCATTTCGACGCCGGGGATGGATTTTGGGTCGGGGGTTTGGGTGGTGTCGGTGGGGGCGTCCTGGAGCAGGCCGGCGGCATCGAGCTGCACGGGGCGGATGGCGGTGATTTGGTTGCCAGTGCGGGCGGCGAAGAGCATCATCAAGGGCAAAGCGCCGTCGAGTTCTACTGATTTCAGGTCCACGGCCATGTCATTGGTGCGGAAGAAGCTGAAGTTGAGTACCGACCAGAGCGAGGTTTTGACGGCGGGCAGCAGCTTGGGATTTTCGAGCGAGGTGCGGGCGGGGATGCTGCCGACGGGTTCGAGTCCCATGAGCACGTAAGTTTGGCTGGTGGGGAACATCGTGACGACGTTCAGGAAATCGGGGCCGCTGAAGGGGTAGAAGATAGTGGGGCTACTGGCGTGGACCGAATCGAGCTCGGTGTTGGCCCACTGCGTCATGCGCGTGGTGTGGGTGGCGCGGTATTTATCCCAGCTTTTGTCCTGGTCTTTGGCGAAGGCCTGCCAGGCGGGTGTGGCGGCTAGGGCGGTGAGGTCGCTGTGCTGGCTGGGCTGGAGGCCGCCGAGGAATAGGGCGACGTTCTGGGCGTAGGCGGTATCGGGGGCGGCGGTGGTTTTGGTGGTAGCGGCGGTTCCCGGAGCGACTGAGGCAGCAGATGTATCCGACGCTATAGCGACGGGCGACTTGGTGGAATCGATGGTGTCGGCCGTGGTGGCCATAGTTTCTTCCTTGACGGAAGTCGCAGTTTCAGTTTTTTTGTTCGACTCGGAGCAAGCGGAAAGCAAGAGCAAGGCGGCGGGCAGGAGCCGAAGCGCGGCGGTGCGGAGGGACATTATAAATAGTATGATGAGAAACGGTGAGCGGCAGAAGCGCCCAATGAAGCTGCAAGTTACGGAAGTGAGTTAGCCTTGGGGAGCGGCGGGAGAAACCACCAAGCGTGTGGTGAAGAAGTAAACCAGCGCGCCGATGGCCAACGTAGCCAAGCCGTAGAGCGACTCCCACGGCTTGTCGCGCAGAATGAAGAATAAGGTCCAGCCGCTAAGCGCAAGGAAAATAAGTGGGGTGATGGGGTAGCCCCAAGCGCGGTATGGACGCGGCAAATCGGGCTGCCGGAAGCGAAGCACGAACAAGCCCAACACCGTGAGGAAAGTGAACAGGTTGAGCACAAAGCCGGCGTATACCAGCACGCCTTGGAAACTGGGCTTCAAAACAAAGACCAGCGTGATAGCCGTTTGCAACAGCAGGGCCCGCACAGGGATGCCGGCGCGGCTTTTGGGAGCGAGGAAGCGCAGGGCGGGGATGTCCTCCCCCATCGCCTGGACGATGCGGGGGCCGGCAAAAACCATCGAGCTGATGGTGGAAACGAGGAGGGCCGCGATGACGCCTCCCATCAGCCGGCCACCGAGCGAGCCGAAAAGGGAGGTAGCGGCCACGAATCCGACTTCGACCTGGTCCTTCAAACCCGCTATGGAGGTGGAACGGAGGAAGACGTAGTTCAGGCCTACATATAATAGGAGGACGATGGCGGTGCCGGCCAGCAGAATGCGCGAGAGGTTGCGCCTGGGGTTTTCGATTTCGCCGGTGACGTACACGGCGGCGTTCCAGCCGGAGTAGGCGTAGCTTACATACACGAGGCTCACGGCAAAGGCCGGGCTGAGAAGGGCGCTCCAGCCGGCATTGTCGGGCAGAAAGCTAATGGCCTGTCCCTCTCCTACTACCATGCCCACGCCGATAAACACAATCAGCACGCCCACTTTAAGAGCGGTGATGATGATTTGGAGACGGCTGCCGACACGGGTACTGCTGCCATGAACCACAGTGAGGGCCAGCACCACGGCCACCGAAAGCCATTGCGGATGCAGGCCCGGCCACACGCTTTTGGCGTATTGGCCCAAGGCCAGGGCGGCCAGGGCGATAGGAGCTGCGAAGCCCACTGTGGCCGAAACCCACCCCGAAAGGAACCCCAGCGCGGGGTGGTAAATCTTACTTAGATAATGGTATTCGCCCCCCGAGCGGGGCATGGCGGCCGCCAACTCGGCGTAGCTCACGGCCCCACAAAGGGCGATGAGCCCACCCACCAGCCACAGCATCAGCAGCGCAAAGCCGCTTTGGATGCCCATTACCTGAAACCCAAGGCTGGTGAAAACACCCGTGCCCACCATATTGGCAATGACGATGGCCGCGCCAGTGAGGAAAGTTATTTTATAGGGAGTGCGGGTAAGCTCGGGCATGGTGCAAAGATGCAAACGAGTTATCCGACAGAATTGTGGTAAATAGAACGTCATGCCGAGCGCAGCCGAGGCACCTCGCTCGCACCGTTGCAATCGTATTGATTACTTCAGCACGCGAGATGCCTCGGCTACGCTCGGCATGACGTTCTGTTCAGCCTATTTATTCCACCACACTGGCAGTCTTGGGCTTTTTATAAAGTGGCACGGTGCTGCACGGCTCGCCGTACATGATGCTGCTGGTAACGGGGAGCAGCTTTTGCATGATGGCCACGTAGGCGAAGGTGGGCACGGGCTTGTCGCCGCAGCCTTTCACCACCACTTTGGCATCGCGGTATTCTTCGGTATCAATGGCGGCAATGGCTTCTTCGAAGAGCGACTGCTCCAGGGCATCGAGGTTGCCGAAGACGTAGCGGTGGGCGTGGCCCTGCAGCTTGGTGGCGAGCAGCATGTAGGCCCAGGTGGGCACAATGGCATCGGCCGAGCAGACGATGGCGACATTTTTATTGTCGTACTGCGTCCAGTCGTGGGTTTTTACGAACTCGCGGAAGTCCTTTTCGCGCAGCATGAGGCCGTGGAAGAGGTTGTCCTTGATGTCGTACACCACCCGCTCACCGGGGTGCAGCATTTCTTCTAGGTTGAGGGTAACGAGGCCAGAATTGGCGACGCGGTTGACGAAAAGAGGTTCCATATGCTGTAGCATGGACTCTGCGAGTCCGCGTATTGATTGATGAATAGCTGACCGGCGCGAGGGCGCGGACTCGCAGAGTCCACGCTACATTCGCGCTACTTTACTTTCGGCGTGGTCGTGTACACTTCTTTCAGGTAAAATGGCTCGTAATACGCTACGTCTTGGAATTGCTGCCGGTGAAAGGCAGCTACGCCCAACTGCCCCACCGAAATAGCCGACGGCTCAATGCCCGCCAAGAAACCAGCATTAGGCTGTTCCCCCAGCAAGGCCTGAAACTTCGCCGCGCCGTGACCGAAGAATAACACGGAATGGTGGGCCAATTGTTCGGCCAGCGTATCGGCATCGAGCAGCAGCGGCGTGGGCGCCAGCACCTCCTGCCCGTCAGGCATGTAAAGTGCGGCGTATACTTCCGTGCGCCGAGCATCCAGCATGGGGCAATACAGCCAGCTTTCGGGCCGGGCCGTGCCAGCGGCCACCTGCGCCGTAAGGGCTTGCAGGGTGCTCACCGCTATCAGCGGAATATCCAGCGCGAAGCACAAACCCTTAGCGGCAGCGCCTCCAATGCGCAGACCAGTGTAGGAACCGGGCCCGTCACTCACGGCCACGGCGGCGAGGTCGGCCAACTGGTGGCCGGTGTTTGCGAGTAACTGCTCGATGAGGATAGTGAGGTGGGTGGAATGCGACTTATCGAGCCGCAACTCGGACTGGCCGACCAGGGAGCCGTCGGCCACGCGGTGCAGGGCTACCGAGCAAACAGGCGAAGAGGTTTCGAGGGAGAGGAGGAGGGATTTGCTCAATGTAAATTTGAAATTTCCAGCGCAAAATTATTGACGATGTATAATCTGGAGCTACTCAAGCAGCACTTAGAAACAAATTGGGGCAAGAGTATCGATAAGAAAGAATAGACTCCAGACCCGCTCAAGAAAATGTCGGAGGACTTTTCTGTATTGGAATTTCCTCCATCGAAAAAACATGACTTCTGGATTTACGCTACGCTTGGAATGTCAACCGATAATCCAGCCAACTTGATTGAGTTGCATGTCTTTTCTCACAAGCAAGATTCGACACTGATTGAGTTACTTACTATTACGGCTTCCTTCCACCGAAACGACACTACTCTTGGCTTACATCATACTGTCAATTTCGGACAGCCTTGGCAAGATGATTCTACGTGCAGCTTCGGCTTCATTTCGCTTCCTTATATGGATGGCGAGGCTTTAGAGATTTTCAATTTCGAGAATGGGCACCTGCATAATCTCTGGCTGATGCCAATTACAGAAAGTGAAAGAGATTACAAGATTGAGAACGGATGGGATGCGTTGGAGCAACGATTTGAAGATTGTGGGCTGGATTACCTGAATCCACAACGAGCTTCTTATGCATGAAAAAAGCAGACACTTCTCAGCACCTGCTTTTCTATTTAATTATCGCAGTCCAATAACGCCCTTCAAAATTACTTCGTCCCCGCCGACTTGCGGGCGCTGGCGGCCTGGCCCGTGGGCTTCAATAGCGCGGCGTAACGGTTCGGGTCATTCAGCACGGCGACGGCGGCGATGATGTTGGGGTCGTCGTCAAAGCCGGCTTCGGTGCGGCCCTTCTCGAAATAGTAGCGCGACACGATTTCCTGCTCCAGCAGCTCCTTGATTTCGGGCTTGAAGCGCTGCAGGTCGTTGGCTTTGTTAACGGTGATTTTCTTGCGAACGGCTTCGAGCTCCAGCTTCACGTCGTCGTAGTGCTTTTCTTCTTTCACCTTCTTGCTGAGGTCGGTGAGGGCCTTTTCGGCGTCGGTGCTGTAGCTGATGTTCTTGCCTTGCAGGTAGGCCACGAACTTCTGGTAGTCGGCGTCCGAGAGCTTGAACTGGCGGGCGGACACGATGGTGGGGTGCTCGGCGCGGTAGCGGGTGGCGTAGTCGAAGAGGTAGCTTTTCTGGAGCAGAATGCGGGTGATGTCCGCAATTTCGCGGTCCTGCACCTCAATGTCGGGGGCCACGCCGCCGCCGTCGTACACGGTGCGGCCGGCGGTGGTTTTGAAGGCCGTGCGCAGCGAATCGGGGAATTTGCCCAGCGTGCCGTCTTCAGCGCGGTGCGCGTAGTCGATTTCCTGGATGCAGCGGCCGCTCGGGATGTAATACTTGGCGGTTGTCACCTTCAGCTGCGAGTTGTAGCTGAGCGGGCGCGTGGCCTGCACGAGGCCCTTGCCGAAGGTGCGCTCGCCTACAAGCACGGCGCGGTCGTAGTCCTGCAGCACGCCCGACACGATTTCCGAGGCCGACGCTGAGCGGTTGCTCGTGATGATGGCAATCGGAATCTGGGTATCGAGCGGTACGTCGAGCGCCTTATAGGTTTTGTTCCACTCCGTCACCTTGCCCTTGGTGCTCACCACGTCGAGGCCTTTGTCGATGAAGAGATTGGAGATGTTCACGGCCTCGTTCAGCAGGCCGCCGGGGTTGTCGCGAATGTCAAACACGATTTTCTTCGCGCCCTGCTCCTTGAGCTTGGTCACGGCAGTACGCACTTCCTTGCCGGCATCCACCGTGAAACCACCGAGTTGGAAGTAGCCCACATCGCCGGAAATCATACCGGTGTACGGCACGTTATCGAGGTGAATTTTATCGAGGGTGATATCGATTTGCACGGGCTTGTCCTGGCCGTAGCGCGTCACGAGCAGCTTCACCGTCGAATTGGCCTGGCCCTTAAGCAGCTTACCAATGTCGGAATTCGTCTTCTTGTCCACCACGATACCGTTGATATCGAGAATTTCATCGCCGGGAAGCAAGCCGGCTTTCTGGGCGGGGTAGCCTTCGAAAGTACTCATCACCACGGCCTTGCCATTGCGCTTGGCCACCGACGCCCCGATGCCGCCGTACTGCCCGGTGGTCATGGTGCGGAAGTCCTCGATGTCGTCTTCCGGGATATAATTGGTGTAAGGGTCGAGCGAGCGCAGCATGGCGTCGATGCCGGTTTTCACCAGCTTGGCGGGCGTTATCTCGTCGACGTAATAGGTATTGACTTCCTTGAAAAGCGTGGCGAAAATGTCCAGGTTCTTCGCGATTTCGAAGTACCGCTCGTTGTCGGAAGCGGCGCGGAACGATACCAAACCCAGCGTGCTCAAGGCCAGGGCAGCAAGTAGCTTTTTGCGGATAGTCATACAGAACGGATAGCGGCTGGGCGGAATCTACGAAGCCGGCGGTAAAGCAGATGCTTCAACAGTCGTGCCTATCAAACGAAGAATACCGGAAATTAATTTTTTTTCCACCAGGGCCAGTGGACTTTTTTCCTTCCCCGTGAAGATAATACCCAGCAGAGCGATTTCGTGCCCGTTAGGTTGCTCCGTGAGCCGATATTTATTGAGCCGGTACGCCTCCCGAATCAACCGCTTGAGCCGGTTGCGGTCGACGGCCCGCTTGAACGTGCGCTTGCTCACGCTGATGAGTACCTGCGGCGGGGCTGCGGTGGGGGCCGCCGCTTTTATCCAGACAAAGCGCAACGGGTAAACGCCAAAAGAGGAACTCTGCTTGCTGAACAGCTCTTCGATGAGCTTCTTGCGGCACAGGTGCTCCTCTTTCGGGAAAGTATATTTCCGCTTAGCGGTTAGCGGAGCGTCGTTAACTGTTGGCTCGGTCACGGTGCTTGTCTATCGGCCGCTGCTGTGGCGGCAAAAACCACTCTGGCGTGGCCAAAAATAGCGAAGCCGCATTGCCACGACAGCGTGACGCTGTCTCAGCAATGCGGCAATCTGTTAGCTACCAGCCAGAAGCTTTCGGCTAACGGCTAAAAAGACTAGCGCTTGTGCTTGCCTTCGTCGGATACGGTGAGGCGCTTGCGGCCTTTGGCACGACGACGGGCCAGCACGTTGCGGCCGTTAGCAGTTTCCATGCGCAGACGGAAGCCGTGCTTGTTCACACGCTTGCGCTTCGAGGGCTGATAGGTACGTTTCATATCAAGGAATCTTAAAAAGACGAGTTTCGAGTTGGGCCGGCAAAGGTACGGGCTTTGGCTGGAAAAGGCAAGGGCTTCAGCCACTTTTACGATGGCGGGCACGTAGGCAGTAGTTTTAAGGCCATTTATACCGTTTTGGCGATGATTCACTACCGCGTTTCCTACGAGAATCCCCTCACGTTCTACCTGCAAATCGAGCTAGTGCTGGACGTAGCCGCCGATGCCCAGGCCCCGCTGGAGCTCCAGCTCCCGGCCTGGCGCCCGGGCCGCTACGAGCTGCAAAACTTCGCCCAGAAAATTCAGCGCGTGGTGGTGGAAGATGCCTCCAGCGGCCAGCCCCTCTCCTACCGCAAGCTCACCAAAGACCGGTGGGAATTGCCCAGCGCGGCCGGCCGCACCATCCGGGTGCGCTACAATTTCTACGCCCACCAGATGGACGCCGGCGGCTCTTGGCTCGACGAGTCGCAGCTGTACCTGAACCCCGTGCAGGCGCTGATGTATGCCGAGGGCCGGCAGGACGAGGAATGCGAGTTGACGCTGGCCATTCCCAAGGATTGGCAGGTGGCGTGCGGCTTGCCCCAAACCGCGCCCAATGTGCTTTCGGCGCAGAATTTTGACCAACTGGCCGACTCGCCGCTGATTGCCAGCCCCACGCTCACGCACCAGCAATACGAGGCCGGCGGGCTGCCCTTCCACGTCTGGGTGCAGGGCGAGGCGCTGGTGAACTGGCCGAAGCTGCTGGCCGATTTCAAAGCGTTTTCGGAGGAACAACTCACCATGTTCGGTGGCTTTCCGGTGGCGGACTACCACTTCCTGAACCAGTTTCTGCCTTACAAGCACTATCACGGCGTGGAGCACAACAATTCCACGGTGATTACGCTGGGGCCGGCCGAGCTGATTATGAGCGAGGGCTTGTACAAGGAATTGCTGGGTGTGAGCTGCCACGAACTGTTCCATACCTGGAACATCAAGAGCATCCGGCCCGCCGAGATGCAGCCCTACGACTACAGCCGCGAGAATTACTTCCGCACCTGCTTTATCGCGGAGGGTATCACGACGTACTACGGCGAGTACCTGCTGGCCCGCAGCCACGTGCGCACGCCCGCGCAGTATTTTGAGGAGCTGAACATCGTCCTCCGCAAGCACTACGACGATGCCGGCGGCGACAACCTCTCGCTGGCCGATGCCAGCATGGACCTGTGGCTGGATGGCTACAAGCCTGGCGTGCCCGACCGCAAGGTGTCGGTGTACCACAAAGGCGCGTTGGTTGCCCTGCTCCTAGATTTGACCATTCGGCAGCTTTCCGGCCACGCCCGCAGCCTCGACGACGTGATGCGGCGGCTGTATGAGGAATTCGGCAAAACCGGCATCGGCTACACGGAGGAGGACTATGTGCGCCTTGTGAACGAAGTGGCCGGGCGCGACATGCACGCCTATTTCGACAAGTTCATCTACGGCACCGCACCACTGCAGGAGCCGCTCGACCGGGTACTGCACACCGTAGGCTGCCAGCTGCTGGTGGGCGAAAACGCTTCGGCCTCAGAAGGTCACTTCGGTTTCCGCACGGTGGTGAAGAACGAGCGGACGGAGGTCACTGGCATCTGGCCCAACTCGCCCGCTGCTGCCGCCCTGACCGTGGACGACGAAATCGTAGCCGTAAATGGCCGCCGAGTCGATATGAACCTGCAAAGCCTGCTCAGCAGCGGCGAAGCATCTTATGAGGTAAGCGTATTCCGCCAGAACCGGCTGCTGACGGTGACGCTGGCCGCCACGCCGGGCGTCAGCTTCGGGCAGCGGTATGCGATTGATAAGCTGGAAACGGCCGATGCGGCGCAGCAGCGCGGGTATCAGCAGTGGCTGGGCTGGGAGTTTTAGGCTGATTCAGATACTAAAAAAGGCCCCGCCGGACGAATCCGGCGGGGCCTTTTTTGTTGATTTCGCAAAGGCTAGTTGCCCTGTTTGCCGGGGCCTTTGCCGCCGCTCACCGACATCGGGCGGTTGCCCTGCGGGTTGTTGCGGATGTTGTCGACGCCGTGGCCGGCGCTGTTGCCGTCGGTGGTATTGCCGTGCGCGGAAACATCCATCGTGTTCGGGCTCTGCACTTGGGTGCTTTTCTTTTTGGTATTAGCGGCCGGGTTCACGGACGTTTTTTCGTTCTGAAGGTCGGTGTCTTTCTTGGCGTGTCCCATGGCGGAAAGTAGTTGAGTGGAGGATAGAAGGTTGTACCCTTCCGCCGCCAAAAAGTTGCGGCCCCCACTCAAAGCATTCGGGCTTAGTAGTCATTCAACGATACCTTGCCCAGCTCCTGCCAGTTCACGTCGCTGGCCCGGAGCGGCGTGTTGCTTTGGTAATAGGTGCCTTTGCCATCGGTGTAGGCGTGCTCGTAGCGGTTGTCGAGCTTCACCCGCTCGCCGGTGCTGGGGTTGGCGAACTTGGTTTCGTTGCGGATGACGTTGTCGACGTAAGCTTCGTGCTGGCCGTCTCGGCGGGCCTCGTTGGCCTGGTAGTTGGCCATGTTTTTATCCATGGTATTCATGCGGTCATTGAAACGAGCCGTATTGGCGGCCCCGGCGGCGGCAATGTCCTGCATGCGCTGGTTGTGGGCGGCGGTACTGGCGGCCGTGTTGGCGGCGATGCCGGCCATGGTTTCCTCGTGCTGCCGACGGCTGGCTTCCGAATTGGCCTGGTAGCCTTTGGTCATCAGCTCAGTGTTCTTTTTCACCCATTCCGGGTTGCTGACGATGGATTCCTGAGCCGTTTTGGTGTGGGCATAAGTAGCGGCCAAATCCCCGGTGGTTTGGGTGATGGAAGGCACCACCGACCAGCTGTAGAAAGTATCGCCGTTGCTCTGCATCTGGCTGACGCCCATGCGGGCCTCCACCCGCACCTTGCGGCCGTTGGCCAGTACGCCATCCACCGAGGCGCTCGATTCCATTCGGTTTTCCTTGGCAAGGTGCGGCGGCGTGCTGCGCTCGTTGCCAATGTTGCGCAGCTGCACGCCGTTTTGCGCCAACTGGGCCAGCAGCACGCGCTTTACATAGGTGAGGGCCGGCATCGGGGCCAGCTCGTTGGGCGCCATGCGCGTATCCTGCATGCCCATTTGCTGCTTTTGCTGGCGCAGGTTTTGGGCGGCGGGGCCGTCGCTGTAGACGTAGCCGTTCGTGGGCAGGTAGTCGATGCGTTGCGCCGCATCGGGCGAACGGAAGCTGATATAAATCTGCGCGTTGGGCACGGCCCCATCCCACACCCGCTTAAACGACTGATTCACCTGCCAGCCGCGCGGCACTTTCAAAGCAAAGGCCACCATGTTGCCAAAATCCGGGTCGACCACGCCCAGCAGGCGGTATTGGCCGGTTTTGGGCGGCTGGGGCTTGCCTTGGGCGGGCTGCCCGGCGGCAGTGGCGGCCTCTTCGGCATTCTCAGAGGCACTTGTTGAGGTGGCCATTTGCGGACTGGTTCGGGCTCCGGCTTCTCCAGCCTCAGAAGCAGCATTGCCGCAGGCCATCGTGCCCACTGCCATCCCTAACAACACCATTGAGAAGTAGCGCATAGCGAGAAGTTGAAGTGAAAACCAGGTGAATTATTTCAAATATATCTTATTTATCTCATATTTAATAAAACCATTCAAACCCGAGCAAACGAAAAGTGGCGTCACCTTTTCCCTTGGGAATAAGTGACGCCACTTGACTAAAAATCAATTTTTATCAGGAATAACCCGATGCGGAATTCATCCCAGCACCAGCCTTGGGTATTCCTGGCAATGCCTACGCCGGCACGTTGGCCACAGCCGAAGCCGGCACCACTTTCACCAGCTCGGCAAACTGGGCTTCGCGGGCTTCTACTTCCTCATCCGTGAGGTTGAGCAGGCGCTCGGTGCCGAATTTCTCCACGCAGAACGAGGCCATGGCCGAGCCGTGAATGACGGCGCGCTTCATGTTCTCGAAGCTGATGTCGTCGGTGGCGGCCAAGTGGCCGATGAAGCCGCCCGCGAACGTGTCGCCGGCGCCGGTCGGGTCGAATACTTCTTCCAGGGGCAGCGCCGGGGCGTAGAACACCTTGTTTTTGTGGAAGAGCAGCGCGCCGTGCTCGCCTTTTTTGATGATGAGGAATTTCGGGCCCATGGCCATGATTTTCCTGGCGGCCTTCACCAGCGAGTACTCGCCGGAGAGTTGGCGGGCTTCTTCGTCGTTGATGCTCAGCACGTCTACCATTTCGATGGTGGCGATGAGTTCTTCGAGGGCAATGTCCATCCAGAAGTTCATGGTGTCCATCACAATCAACTTAGGCCGGTTCACGAGGCGCTGAATGACGAGGCGCTGCACCTGCGGGGCCAGGTTGCCCAGCATGAGGTATTTGCAGTCTTGGTAGCTGTCAGGGATGATGGGGTCGAAGCTGCCCAGCACGTTCAGCTCGGTGGTGATGGTTTCGCGCGAGTTGAGGTCCTTTGAATACTTGCCCGACCAGAAGAACGACTTCTCGCCTTCCTTGATTTGCAGGCCTTCCACGTCCACGCCGTGTTCTTCGAGCAGCAGGATGTCGGACTGCGGGAAGTCGTCGCCGACCACGGCCACCAGTTTCACGGGTTTCAGCGAGTAGGACGCCGAAAGGCTGATGTAGGTGGCGGCGCCGCCGATGATTTTATCGGTTTTGCCGAAGGGCGTTTCCAGGGCGTCGAATGCGACGCTGCCGATGACGAGCAGACTCATGCAGGTAAAATGTGGTGAATAAAACGGTCGAATTAAAGCCGCATTAAAACGGATTCATTGCAAGCAACAAAAAAGTCCCCGGATAATTCCGGGGACTTTCTTTCGGGAGGGTAAATAATGGGGCTCGAACCCACGACCTTCGGAATCACAATCCGACGCTCTAACCAGCTGAGCTATATCTACCAGGTTTGTTTTGGTGGTGCAAAGATAGAAAAAGAAGCGGGATTGAGCAAAAAAAGTTCTGCCGTGTGGCAGCCGCGGATACTTGAACGTCATGCAGAGCGCAGCGAAGCATCTTGCCCGCAGTCACTAAACCTGACGTTGCAACGATTGAATTAGTGGTGGCGGGCAAGATGCTTCGCTGCGCTCTGCATGACGGGCTTTTCCATCGTTCAATAGTCCTCCGCCCAAAAAATCCCGACCTTTGCCGGATGGAACCCAATACCACCCCATCGTTCAACGATTTCAAACTCAATAAGCAACTCCTTTCCGCTGTGGCCGAAGCAGGCTTCACCGAGCCTACGCCGGTGCAGGTGCAGACCATTCCGCTGCTGCTGGCCGGGCACGACGTGCTGGGCATTGCCCAAACCGGCACCGGCAAAACGGCCGCCTTCGGCCTGCCGCTTTTGATGAAGGTGAAATACGCCCAGGGCACCAACCCGCGGGCCCTGGTGTTGGCGCCCACCCGCGAGCTGGCTATGCAGATTGAAACCCATTTGAAGGCGCTGGCTGTGAATACCGACCTGCGCATTTTCGCCATTTACGGCGGCCTGGGACCGAAAACCCAGATAGAAACCATTGCCGAAGGGCTGGATATTCTGGTGGCCACGCCGGGCCGGCTGCTCGAAATTTACCTGAAAGGCGCCGTGCGTCTCACCGACCTGAAAACGCTGGTGATGGACGAGGCCGACAAGATGATGGACATGGGCTTCATGCCCCAGATTCGGCGCATCCTGGAAATCATCCCGCGCAAGCGGCAAAACGCCCTGTTCTCGGCTACGATGCCTGACCGGGTGACGACGCTGAGCGAGGAGTTTCTGGAATTTCCGGTGCGGGTGGAGGTGAGCCCGCCGGCCAAAACGGCCTCCACGGTGAGCCAGGTGCTGTACGAGGCGCCCAACCTGCTCACTAAAATCAACCTGCTGCACTTCCTGCTCTACCGCGACATCGATACCATGACGCGGGTGCTGCTTTTCTGCCGCACCAAGCAGCACGCCGACCAGGTGGCCCACTTCCTGGAGCGCAAGGCCCCGGCCGGCGAGGTGCGCGTGATTCACGGCAACAAGGGCCAGAACGCGCGCATGAACAGCATGGAGTCCTTCAAGGCGGGCGAGGTGCGCTACATGGTGGCCACGGACGTGGCCGCGCGTGGCATCGACGTGCCGCAGGTGACGCACGTTATCAACTTCGACGTCCCGATTGTGCACGACGACTACGTACACCGCATCGGGCGCACGGGCCGGGCGCAGCACATCGGGGCCGCCATCACCTTCGCCAACGAGGCCGAAATGGTGCACATCGGCGAGATTGAGCAGCTCATCAACCAGAAAATTGAGCTGCTGCCGCTGCCCGAAGAAGTGGTGGTGGAAGAAACGCCCTTCGAGGAAAAGCAGAAGATGGGCCGCGAGCTCGACGACCGCCGCAAAAAGCTCGACCCTGAGTTCAAAGGCGCTTTCCACGACCGCAAGGAGTGGATTAAGCCCGGCGTGACCATCGACAAGCGCACCGGCAAGCCCTTCAAGGAAGGCCAGAAGAAAAGCACCAAGGGCGCCAAGGCCTTCGTAGGCAAAAAAGGCGGCTCGAACCCCGGCGTGAAGGCATTGAAGCGGCGCGGGCGGTAGGCGGGCCTAAGGTTTGGCTTGCTCCGGATGCCGCTTCTTTTGGTCTTCGTTGATTTTATCCCAAACCTTTTTGGTCAGAACCACTAGTTCGTCTTTTTCGCAGCTCCAGATGGAAATATAGGTTGGCGAAATCACGTAATACTGCTTCCAACCAGGGTATTTCTCATACAGCATGAGGGTGCAGATGTCGGTGGCGGTGATGTATTCGCCGGTGGAGGGCAAGTGGCTGTGCATACCGGCCACTTGCGCCTCTCCTTTGCCGTATTCAATAGGAATGATGTTTTTGTGCAGCCGGGTCTTTGCGACAACGTTGTTGCGGGCATCGAAATCTATCCGGTAATCATTGCCAAAAACCACCACATTGGGCACACTCGGCCCAGTCAGCACGTACACTTTTCGCTGCTTTTTACCTTTGTCAATCAGGGGGATGATGTTCAGATTGGTGTTTCGATACGTTTTGAACAGCGTATCGGAATTGATGACAGCGAGTGCTTTCTGCCGGATGGTGTACAGGTCGGCTTCGTAGGGCGTGAATGCCCGGGCCGAGGTATCAATTTCGGCCGTTTTCACATTGTAGATGCTGTCGAAGGAGATAACCGCCACGGTTTTGGGGGCGGCTTCCTTGGAGAAGAAAACGCATCTGGATTTACCGTTATCAGTATAGGAAAAGTAGCCGCCCGAAACGGGGCTTTTGCTTTTCAGCTTTTCCAGAAAAATATCCGTGCCGTACCAAGACGCCGCTTCCGAACGGTAGAGCATCTTGCCCTCGTCCAAAATTTGCTGGTGAGCTTGTGCCCAGGCGCTTAGGCTGCCCGAGGTGCAGCACAACGCCATTATCAGTCTTTTCATAAAAGTGCGCATATCTCAGTCGGGGAGCAAAGTAAACCCGAGGAGAACAGCAAGCGGCACCTACGGCCAGCAACCACTGAAAAGAAGCCAAGCCGCCAAGCTACTTGTGGTGCAGCAGGTGCCCGAAGTGGATGCTGGCAAAGGTGAGGGCCGTGCCCCAGAACAGCGCGCTCAGAAACATGTGCAGCAGGATGCGCTGCCGCGGCACGCCCAGCAGCGTGGCAATGACGGTGCCGCCGATGGGCGACAGCAAAATGGGCGTGAGGAAGGCAATGCCGCCCATCCCAAACTTGCGAAACACCTTGATGATGTTGCGCGAACGTTTCGTGAAGATGGGCTCGCGGCGCAGGCGGCGCTGCTTTTGCCGGTGCCGCATCCAGGTGCCGCCCACGCCGGAGAAAACGAACACGCTGGTCATCATGCCGGCCACGGTGAGGGCCAGCGTTTGCCAGAAATGCAGCCCCATGGAAGCCCCGGCCAGGGGGCCACCCAAAAATTTGACCGTGCTCAACAGGAACACAGACGCACATTTAAGAGCGGGATGAAGCACGAACTGACGGAAAGGCGGGCGGTGGAAGGGGGCAGCAAACGCGGGGTGGGCGCAGGGCAAAGTTAAGACACTGCCGTTTGGTTCACGGCCTGCCGATGCTTTCGGCACCGCTGGGCAGCCCAGCCCTTCTCAGTTGATGCTTTGAAGCACTAATCGTCATTGCGATGATTGGTCAAGCGAGTGTTTGGCCAGCTGCAGATACCGTTGCAAGTGAGGCGTTTGGGCATTCAAGGCTTGTGCCCTCTCCAGTGCGGCCAGCGCGGGTTCGTACTGGCCTTGCTCGTAGAAATAAATGCCCAGGTTGCGATGGGCATAGGAGTTGACCGGGTCGAGCTGCAGGCTGTGCTGAATGTCGGCCAGGGCCTTGCTGGCGCGGCCGGAGCGCAGGTAGGCGAAGCCGCGGTTGTTGTACGCGTACGCTTCGACGGCACGCAGGGCAATGGCCTGGTTGAAATCCGGAATGGCCTCCTTGTATTTACCAAGCACCAGCAGCGCGTAGCCCCGGTTGTTGTAGGCCGATAAATCGGGGTTGGGCCGGGCCAGCAGCGCAGTGTATTTGTCGATGCTTAACTGCAGCTTGTCCACGTTCTCGCGCAATGCCGCCTGAAACGCCCGGTCCCCGGCATCAAAGTCGCCGGGACGTTCCTTTTCAAACAGCTTGCTCATTCTGAGCGCCAGCAACTCTCCTTCGCAGCGCAAGCAAATCTGAACCGACGAACGCCACTGCTCGGCGCTAAAGCTCAGGTAGGCAGGCGCGTCCACCGTTGAAACCGTATCGATACCGGTTGAAATGGGGCCGAGATTGGCGCGGCGCCTGGGCGGGGTGGGCGATGCCAAGGCTCGTCGGTTTTGCCGCCATATCAGCCCGGCCAAAACCACCAGCAGGCTGGCAAAGAGGAGTATATGCGGCGACATGGCCCCGGCGCGCTACAGCTTGCTGCCGTAGCTCAGGTCGCCGGCGTCGCCGAGGCCGGGCACGATGTAGGCCTGCGCGTTGAGCTTTTCGTCGATGGCCGCCACCCAGAGGTTGGCTTCCGGGATTTCGCGGGCCACGTATGCCAGGCCCTCAGGCGAGGCGATGACGGCCGCAATGTGCACCTGGCGCGGCATGCCGAAGCGCAGCATGGCCCGGTAGGTTTGCACGAGGCTTTTGCCGCTGGCCAGCATGGGGTCGGCGAGGATGAGCACCCGCTCATCCAGGCTGGGGGCCGAGAGGTAATCGACCTGCACCTGTACCTGGGCCGTGCCCTCGACGCGATACGCCGCCACGAAGGCGCTGGGCGACTGGTCGAAATAATTCAGAAAGCCCTGGTGAAACGGCAGGCCGGCGCGCAGCACGGTGGCCAGAATGGGGAAGTCGTGCAGGAGCTTGCCGGTGGTTTCGGCCAGCGGCGTCTGAATGGTTTGGTCGGTGTAGCTGAGGTGGGCGCTGATGCGATAGGCGATGATTTCGCCCAGGCGCTGCAGGTTGCGGCGGAAGCGCAGGCTGTCTTTTTGCACGTCTTTGTCGCGCAGCTCGGCCAGGAAATGGTTGGCGATGCTGGGCTCGGCGCACACCACGTGGATGTTGGCCAGGGCCTCGGGCGCTTCGGAAGGGGCCGCGGCGGCAGCAGTGGGGAGCGGAGCGGTGGCCATGCGAAAAGGAGAAAGGGAGGTGACGCCGGGAAACGGAACCCGGCCGGGCCCGAAGTTGGCACAAAAACCGGCGGCAGGCAAGAAACGGGCGGCGAAATCGTCTGATTGACCCGGCCTTGGGGCCGTTGCGCCGTAGCGCGGACATTGTAGCCCGCGCCCCCGGCAGACGCTCAAACAACGGCCAAATGGCGCGGGCACGCGGACTGCAATGTCCGCGCTCCACCTCCCTGCCAACGGCGGCCTGCGTAGGTTTGTTAAGAAATTGCCGCCAGAGCCTGCGAGCCGAAGGTGCCGGGTTACTTTATCAGGAGCATTATCTCTATTTATGCATAAACTTTTGCTTTTGGGTGCCGGACTGGCGCTGCTGGCAGGCCCCGCGCTGGCCCAAACGGAACCCGCGCCCGCACCAACGACCTCGCCCGCATCGGCCGATAAATCGCCGTGGATGGTATTCGACCAACCCCTGCCCGACAAGCCGGTGGTGGAGGTGAAGCCCTCGAAAACCACGCAGGGTGCCAACTACGTGCCCTACGACCCCGACACCTACCGCCTGATAGACCGGTACGCCATCAAGTTTGGGCCCGACTCGCTGCACGACCCGCACACCAGCGTGCGGCCCTACACCCGCGCCGCCGCGGCCCGGCTGGGCGAACGCATGCTCTCGCCGGACAGCCTCACCCGTTCGGGCGGCAGCCTTTCGCGGGCCGACCGCTTCAACGCGCAGTATTTGCTAAAAGACAACTGGGCCAACAGCCGGCGCGGGGCCGCGCTCAACGAAAGCGCCAAGCCGGTGCTCACGTACTTCTACCGCGACCAAACCGACCTTTACCACGTCGAAACAAAGGATTTCACCTTGCGCGTGAACCCCGTGCTGCTGCTGCAAGGCGGCAAAGACAGCGACCTGAGCGGCCTGCGCTACGTGAACACGCGCGGCGTGCAGTTGGAAGGCACCATCGACCAGAAGCTGGGCTTCTACACCTTCCTGGCCGACAACCAGCAGGCCGTGCCGGGCTACGTGCAGGCGCGCATTCAGCGCGACCAGATTGTGCCGCACGAGGGCTACTGGAAGTACTTCAAGACAGTGGGCGGCAGCCAGTACGACTTTTTCACGGCCCGGGGCGGCATTACCTACGCGGCCGGCAAGCACGTGAACCTGCAACTGGCCCACGACCGCAACTTCATCGGCAACGGCTACCGCTCGCTGATTTTGTCGGACTACAGCACGCCGTATTTCTTTCTGAAAGTGAACACCCGCGTCTGGAAATTCAACTACCAGAACCTGTTTGCCGAGCTCACGGCCCAGCGTGCCTACGACGCCAACGGCGGCCTCATCGATGCGGTGTACCCCAAAAAATACCTGGCGCTGCACCACCTGAGCTTCGACGTGACGCCGAATTTCAACATCGGCGTGTTTGAGAGCACCGTGCTGGGCGGCCGGGGCATCGACAGCACCATCGTGAACGGCAAAATTGTGCGCCAGCGCACGGGCTTCGAGCTGCAATACCTTAACCCGGTCATCTTCTACCGGGCCGTGGAGCAGCAGGTGGGCTCGGCCGACAACGCCGTGCTGGGCCTCGACTTCAAGTGGAACATTCTGCACACGGCGCAACTCTACGGGCAATTGGTGCTGGACGAATTTAAGCTGAGCGAAATCCGGGCCGGCAACGGCTGGTGGAGCAACAAGCAGGCCGTGCAGTTGGGCGCCAAGTACGTGGACGTGGCTGGCCTGCGCAACCTCGACTTGCAGGTGGAATTTAACTACATCCGCCCCTACACCTACCAGCACAAGGACGCCTACACTTCCTACACCAACTACCAGCAACCCCTGGCCCACCCTATGGGCGCCAACCTGGCCGAGATTCTGGGCGTGCTCAGCTACCAGCCCCTCCCCCGCCTGATGCTGGTGGGCAAGGCCTTCTACTCGGAGCAGGGCCTTGATGTGCAGGCCAATGGCTTTGCGGTGAACTACGGCGGCAACGCGCTGATTTCGTACGACCAGCACCCCATGGAATACGGCAACCGCGTGGGCCAGGGCAACAAAAGCCGCCTGCTGCACGCCGATTTTACGGCCACCTACCAGCCACGCCTCAACCTGTTTCTCGACGCCAAGCTAATTGCCCGCCACCAGACCTATTCGCTCACGCCCAACCTCGACGGCAACGAAACCTACGCCTCGCTGGCCCTGCGCTGGAACATCGCCCAGCGCTTGCACGAATTTTAAATCATGGCCAACACCACCGATTTGTTTCGTCCGGTCAACCAACAGGAACTGGACCTGATTGCGGCCAGCGGCTGGCGGGCCTTTCCGCCGCGCCTGCCGGAACAACCCATTTTTTACCCGGTCACGAACGAGGATTACGCTAACCAAATCAGCCGCGACTGGAACGTGCCTTACTACGGCGTGGGCTACGTGGTGCGGTTTGCAGTTGACACGGCCTATTTAGCGCAGTTTCCGGTGCAAAACGTGGGCGACGCCCAACACAACGAGCTATGGGTGCCGGCCGAACAATTGGCCGAATTTAACCAGCATATTCAGGGCTTAATTGAAGTAACCGCTGAGTTTCGGCGTCCTTAATGGTGCCAAATCCTATGCTATGAAGACTTATCTCAGGATACTCAATTACGCCCGGCCCTACGTCGATTTTCTGCCGCTGTACTTGCTGTACACGGTGCTGGGCATCTTTTTCAGCATCGGCAACTTTGCGCTCATCATTCCGCTGCTGAATGTGCTGTTCGACAAAACGGGCAAGGTGCAGGTGCAGGCGCCCACGCAGCTGCCCAGCTTCGCGGTGTCGCTCGACTACGTGACGAAGACCTTCAATTACTACTTCGCCCAGATAATTGCCGAGCATGGCAAGCTGGGGGCGCTGCTGTTTGTGTGCATTGTGCTGGTGGCGTCGGTGTTTTTCAGCAACGTGTTTCGCTACCTGAGCCTGCGGCTGGTGGCCCGGATTCGGGCGCGCGTCATTCGCAACATGCGGCGCGACTTGTACCACCGCATCATCGGCCTGCCGCTGGGCTACTTCGCCAACGAGCGCAAGGGCGACCTGATGTCGCGCTTCACCAACGATGTACAGGAAGTGGAAGTATCGGTGGTGAACACGCTCACGGCCGTCATTCGCGAGCCGCTTACCATTGTGGGCTACTTCGCGGTGCTGTTTTACATGTCGCTAAAGCTGACCTTGTTCACCTTGGTGCTGCTGCCCATTTCGGGTGGCATCATTGCCAGTCTGGCCAAGCGGCTGCGGCGCCAGGCCAAGCAAAGCCAAAGCACGCTGGGCACCATGCTGTCGGTGATTGACGAGACGCTGGGCGGCATTCGGGTCATCAAGGCCTTCAATGCACAGGAGTACATCAAGGACAAGTTTGAGGCGCAAAACGACCAGTACGCCCGCACCTCGCGCCGCATCGACAACACGCGGGACCTGGCTTCACCCTTCTCCGAATTTGCCGGCGTAGCGGTGGTGGCCGGGCTGCTCTACTTCGGCGGCTCGCTGATTCTGGGCGGGCAATCGGACCTGGAAGGTGCGTCGTTTATCACCTACATCGTGCTGTTTTCGCAGGTGCTCACGCCGGCCAAAGCGCTGTCGAGTTCGTTCGGCAACATCCAGCGTGGCTTGGTGGCCGGCGAACGGGTGCTGAGCATCATCGACACCGAGCCCGCTATCCGCGACCGGCCCGATGCGGCGGTGTTGCCGCCCTTCGAACGCGAAATCGAGTTCCAGAACCTCAGCTTCAGCTACGGCGAGAAGCCGGTGCTCTACGACATCAACCTCACCATCAAAAAAGGCCAGACCGTGGCACTGGTGGGCAGCAGCGGCGGCGGCAAAAGCACCCTGGCCGACCTCCTCCCACGCTTCTACGACCCCAGCGCCGGTCAGATTCTCATCGACGGCCACGACGTGCGCGCCTGCACCCTGCACTCGGTGCGCGACCAGATGGGCATCGTGACGCAGGAAAGCATCCTGTTCAACGACACGATTTTCAACAACATCCGCTTCAATACCCAGGCCACCGAGGCCGAAGTGATGGAAGCCGCCCGCATTGCCAACGCCCACGAGTTCATCGCGGCCAGCCCCGAAGGCTACCAAACGTTCATTGGCGACCGCGGCAGCCGGCTGTCGGGCGGGCAGCGGCAGCGGCTGAGCATCGCGCGGGCCATCCTGCGCAACCCGCCCATCCTTATTCTGGACGAAGCCACTTCGGCCCTCGACACTGAAAGCGAGAAGCTGGTGCAGGAAGCCCTGCAGCGCCTCATGCAGAACCGTACTTCGCTCGTCATTGCCCACCGCCTGAGCACGGTGCAGCACGCCGATGAAATTGTGGTGCTCCAGCACGGCCGCATCGTGGAGCGCGGCACCCATGATGAGCTGCTGCGCCGCGAAGGCGGCGTGTACCAGCGCTTGAGCTCGATGCAGACCAACGCCGCGCTGGTGTGAGGCCGGGGTATTGCCAGCGGCATTTGATTTGAATTTATGTTTGGTAAAAACATCTTTCGCACGTTTCTCTACTTCGTCGTTGCCATTGTGCTGCTGAAGCTGTGCTACAATCTGGGCTATGGATTGGTCAACCGAAGAATGGCGCCGGCCACCGGGGCCGTGCCAGCCAAAACGGCCCCGGCCGACTCGGCTGCAGCCGCTCCGACAACCGCCGCACCCCAATAGCTCGTTTAAATAGGCCCTATTTTGCGACCGATTTTCCGGCGCGACCGTTTCTGGTAGCATCGGTTGTCCTCATCACTCATTTTCCCCGTCATGCTCGCTCTCAAACGCATTGTTACCGTCGCCGTCATGGTTTACCTGCTGCTGGCGCTGTTGTTCGTCCTCGCCCCTGCTGTGCGCGACACGGTGATGGAAACCAACGACGGCCTGTCGCACATTGAGAAAGCCCGGCAGTTTTACTACGTCATGTTCATCATCGGCGCGGTTGTTCTGGCCCTGCACCTCATCACCGAAAATCTCGACAGCGTGCTGCTGCGCCGCTCGGTGAGCCAGCAGGAAAACAAAATCAACGAGCTCAAAGCCAAGCTCTACGACCACCAGCAGCGCGGTACTGCCCCCGTGGGCGTGCCCTCGGCCCGCACCGTGGATGGCCGCACCATCGGCGATGTGCCGGCGGGCAGCCCCTCCCAGCACCAGACGCCCGACCACTTGCCCAACCCCACTTTCCCGCAGAGCGACCCCAGCCTGCCCAACACGTCGCCCGCCGAGCGCCCGCCACTGGCGTAGTTACAGTTATCAAAATCGTCTGTCGTCCTGCGCATTTTGCTTTATGCGCAGGACGACAGACGATTTTGACCATCTAAACACCAATTTTTCGCAGTGCCCGACGCCAGCCTTTCCGACCTCATTCACGCCGAGCTCAGCGAAGCCCGCACCGTGCTCGACCACTTTCTGGCCGACCCAACCCACATTGCCAGCATCCAGGCGGCGGCCGAGGCATTTGCCACCAGCCTGCGCGCTGGCGGCAAAGCCCTTACCTGCGGCAACGGCGGTAGCCTTTGCGACGCCCAGCACTTCGCCGAAGAGCTCAGCGGCCGCTACCGCCAAAATCGCCGCGCCCTGGCCGCCATCGCCCTCACCGAAGCCTCGCACATGACCTGCGTGGCCAACGACTTCGGCTTCGAGTTCGTCTTCAGCCGCTTCGTGGAATCCTTGGGCCGGCCCGGCGATGTGCTGCTGGCCATCAGCACCAGCGGCAACTCGCCCAACATCCTGCGCGCCGCCGAAGCGGCCAAGGAACTCGGGATGAAAGTCGTGTCGCTAACTGGCAAGGATGGCGGGCAGCTGGCCGGCCTCAGCGACGTGGAAATCCGGGTGCCGCACTTTGGGTATGCGGATAGGATTCAGGAGATTCACATCAAGGTGATACACATCCTGATTCTGCTGATTGAGAAGTTGGTGATTGGTGAGGTGGTGAAATAAGTGGAATGGGGATTAAGTCAGCAGGTTGTATAGTAGGTTTGTAGGATTATCTGCGAAAAACCTACTCATTATTTCACTGCTCATCACCTCTTCACTCTACCATGCTTACCAAAACCTTCGGCTCGGCCGTGCAGGGCGTCAACGCCTACACCATCATCATCGAAGTGGTGGTGTCGGCCGGAACGGGGTTCAACGTGGTGGGCTTGCCGGATAATGCCATCAAGGAAAGCCAGCAGCGCATTGAGGCGGCCTTGAAGTTCCGCGGCTACCGCATGCCGCGCACGAAAACCGTGGTGAACATGGCCCCAGCCGACATCCGCAAGGAAGGTGCGGCCTATGACCTGCCCATTGCGCTAGGCATTCTGCACGCCTCGCAGCAGCTGAACACGGAGCGCCTGCCGGAGTACATCATCATGGGCGAAATGGCGCTCGATGGAGAGCTGCGGCCCATTCGAGGGGTGCTGCCCATTGCCATTCAAGCCCGCAAAGAAGGATTTAAGGGCATCATTCTGCCCAAGGCCAACGCCGAGGAAGCGGCCATTGTCAACAACCTCGACGTGATTGCTGTGGAAAGCGTGCAGGAAGCCATCGATTTCTTCGAGGGCCGGCTGGAAATAACGCCGACTACAGTGGATACTCGCGAGCTGTTCCAGCACGCGGTGAACAAATACACGGCCGATTTCGCCGACGTGCAGGGCCAGGAAAACATCAAGCGGGCGCTGGAAATTGCGGCGGCCGGCGGCCACAACGTGATTATGATAGGCCCGCCCGGCGCGGGCAAAACCATGCTGGCCAAGCGCCTGCCCAGCATTTTGCCGCCCTTGAGCATGCAGGAGGCGCTGGAAACCACCAAAATCCACTCAGTGGCCGGCAAGCTGGCGGGCGGCGGCCTGCTGAGCTCGCGGCCCTTCCGGGCGCCGCACCACACCATTTCGGACGTGGCGCTGGTGGGCGGCGGCGGCAACCCGCAGCCGGGCGAAATCTCGCTGGCGCACAACGGCGTGCTGTTTCTGGACGAATTGCCCGAGTTCAAGCGCACGGTGCTGGAGGTGATGCGCCAGCCGCTGGAGGAGCGCCGCGTCACCATTGCGCGGGCCAAGGTCAGCATTGAGTTTCCAGCATCCTTCATGCTGATTGCCAGCATGAACCCGTGCCCGTGCGGATACTACAATCATCCGGAGAAAGAGTGCGTTTGCGGGCCGGGCGTGGTGCAGAAATACCTGAACAAAGTGTCGGGCCCGCTGCTCGACCGCATCGACCTGCACGTGGAGGTGACGCCCGTGACCTTCGACCAGATGACGGAAACACGCAAATCGGAAACCAGCACCGACATTCAGGCCCGGGTCGACAAAGCCCGGCAGGTGCAGGCCGCCCGCTTCGTCGACTACGCCGACATCCATTCCAACGCCATGATGCCGCCGCAGATGGTGAAGGACATTTGCGCCATCAGCGACGAGGGCCGCACCCTGCTGAAAACGGCCATGGAGCGCCTCGGCCTCTCGGCCCGGGCCTATGACCGGATTCTGAAAGTGGCCCGCACCATTGCCGACCTGGCCGGCACCGAGGCCATCGAGATAAACCACTTGGCCGAAGCCATTCAGTACCGCAGCCTCGACCGCGAAGGCTGGGCGGGGTAACCGAAGAAAACCAGTGGCCGGCGCCGCGCTTATTCGGCTCAAACCTGGTTTTATTTACGAAGGGCCGGCGCTGGAGAGTCTGATAAATCAGTGCTGGGTGCCAGTGTAACGCGCTGGCCGCGCACCCGGCGCTGCCACCACGCAATGACGGGCACGCCGAGCAGGGTGGGCCACAGAAAATTCCAGGGAAAGGGAATGAACTTGAGGCTGGTGACCGAAAACGCCGATACAGCCGCGATGTACGACGCCATGAAGCCGGAAATGTGGTTGAGCAGCCACTGGTTTTTGGACCAGCGGCCGGCGTTGGCGTAGCCGCGCAGCTGGCGGGCGGCCGTCATGGCCCCGAGCGTGCCAAACACGCCCACCGGGATGTTGCGCGCCACCACGGCGTAGCCCACCGTGCCCAGAAAAACGACTAAGCCAATGCCCGCCACTACCCAGTCGAAAGTGGCCACTTTGGCGTCCCAGGCCAGGTGCTTCAGGAACAGGGAGCGGTAGCCGAAGCCGGCCATGTAGAGGCTGAAGACCGCCGTGAGCAGCAAAAACAAGCTGTGAATGTGCTGCGCGCCCACCAGCGCCGTGGTCCCGGCCACTGCCATGGCCCAGAAAAACACCCGGCCCCAGCGCCGGTGCGTCGGGCCGCCCTTGCGCACCGCCAGCGCCACCGGCGCCACAAAGAACCCCGTGAAACCAGCCAGAATGTGGATGTAGCGGTTGATGGCGAAAAACGTTTCCATAGCAGTAGGCGCAGCTTGTAATGCAACCGCAGCCGAAAGCCGCGCGGGCCGCACCAAACCCCGGCGTCCGAAACGTCGGCCAATATGCCTGAAACAGCACGAGCCCCTGATATAGCGCTGCCCGCCGCTACAGTTTCGCCCCTACTTTGAACTCGATGACATCGGCCGCGCCGCGATGAATTTTCAGGTCGACGTCGCCGAAGAGCAGGTTGGTGAAGTGGTATTTCAGGCCCAGCCGCTCGTAATAAGGCGTGCTCGATTTGTAGGGCGCGTACACGTAGAAACCCAGGTGCGAATCGAACGCCAGCCGGCCAAATAGCAGCTCGTGGCCAATGAAAACCCCTGCTTTTTTCACGTCGGGCTGCTTCAGGCCGGCGCGGGTGGTGTCGTTCAGCGTCGCTTTCAGGCTGCGGTCGTTGAAGCCTTCAAGGCCCAGCAGCAAGTTGGACTTGCGGTTCATGCGGCGGCCCACGGCCAGCGTCACCGAGCTCACGAGGTATTTCTGCTTGTCGCCTTCGGTGCGCTGCTTGTAACCCAGGCTGGTGCTCACGTTGTAGAACAGCTGGCCCACGTCGGCCGGCAGCGGGGCGTTGGGGTTCGTTTGGGCCGGGTGGCGCTGCTCGTGGTAATTCAGCCCCAGCACCACCGAGGGCAGGTTCACACCAAAATTGGGCTTGGTGGTGGCGCCGTTGGAGTAGTGGTTCAGGCCGGCGCCCACCAGCAGGCCCAGGTGCGGCGTGAGGGCGTAGTCGTACTCGAACCGAAACTGCAGCGTGGCATTCAGGGCCGAGCTGGCGATGGTGTTTTTGTGGTTGGTTTCCTGGTTGTAGGGGTTCGTGAGGTAGGCCAGGCCAGCGCCGAGGCGGAAGCTGAAATCGTGCTTTTCGCCCCGCGAAAACGTCTTGCTGATGTATGGACTGGCCGCAAAGGCATAGCCCAGCACGGGGTTGTGGAAGTCGTAATACGTGAGCGCCAGGCCAATTTTGGGGTACTTATACCAGCCGTGCCAGGGCGCCGCGCCGGTAGTCTGGCGCTGCAGGTTGATTTCGAAGCCCGTGGGGTGCGACGCCACCAGGTGCCGGATAGCATAGGTGTGCGCCATGATGATGCTGCCCTGCGCATAGGCCCCCACCACAAAAGGCGCGGGCGCCGCCGTGGCCGCCGAATCGGGCGATTGCGCGTTGGCTTGCTGAGCATTAACAACCCTAAGCACCAACAACGCAAACATACTACGCGCAAAAACTGCCTTCATACACATTCATAGGACAAGTATCAAAAATACGCCCTCGCAGCTTGATTGCTGGATTATGAAGGAATTATGAGCAAAAAAATAGTTCTCAACGCCATGAAACCCTAGCCCCCCGCCAGCCGGTATAAGCCCTACTGAAAGACGTTCTACAAATTGTCTTCAGAATTAATTATCTCATTTTTCTAATCATGAAAAAAGTAATTCTATCACTGGGCCTGCTGGTTGGCGTGGCTGGTGTTGCCAACGCACAAACGGGTCTGAAACTCGGCCTCAAAGGTGGTTTCAACGGCGCTACCTTCTCCGGCAAGGACTCGAAAGGCTCCGAGTACAAAGCGGGTTTCGCTGCCGGGGGCTTGCTTAATTACGGTTTTACCGATATGTTCTCTGTACAAGGTGAGTTGTTGTACTCGCAGAAAGGCGGTTCGCGCGATTACGATAACGGCGCTGGCAAAACGTACACCGACAAAACTACTCTCGGCTACATCGACGTTCCGATTCTGCTGAAAGTGAACACCGGCGAAGATGGCAAAGGCCTGTTTTTTGAAGCAGGTCCGCAAGGCAGTTTTGTTATGCACCAACGCTCCTTCACGGAAGACAGCGGCGGGAAACAAATCGGTTCTTCCGAAACTTCCACCGACCAGCTGAATAAAGTAGTTATTGGGTACGTGGCCGGCCTTGGTTACCAAATTACCAGCGGCGTGGGCATCGGCGTGCGCTACACCGGCGATTTTTCGCAAGTAGCTAAAGACCAAAGCACCACCATTGGTGGGGTTACCGTTTCTAACCCCAACGTCCACAACTCGGTATTCCAGTTCCAGGTGCACTACCTGTTCGGCGGTAAATAAGATATTGCTTCGAAAAAAAAGGCCCAGCTTCGCAAGAGGTTGGGCCTTTTTTTATTTATGCATTATAAAATTCAACTCCACATATAACCCTTTCTAACGCTGCCGCATTTCCCCTTAGCTTTGCGCCACATTTCAATCTTTCACCTTTTTTTCAAGCATCCCATGAAAAAAGTAATTCTATCGCTCGCGCTGGCCGCCGGCATTTCGGCTTCGGCTTCGGCCCAGGCTACCATTGGCTTGAAAGCCGGCGCTTCGCTCACCACCCTCGGCGGTGCTGACGCTTCGGACGTTTCCAACAAATTTGGTTTCCACGGCGGGTTGGTTGCCAACCTGCCTTTCGGCGATGCCTTGTCGCTGCAGCCGGAAGTACTGTACTCGATGAAGGGCGCGGCTTCTTCGGCCAATTCCAAGTACAAAATCAACCTTAACTACATCGACGTGCCGGTGATGCTGCAGTACAACGCCGACGGCTTGTTCTTCGAGGCCGGCCCGCAGCTGGGCATCCTGGCCAGCGCCAAGTCGACCGACGGCACCACGGATGTTGACATCAAGAGCAGCCTCAACACCATCGACTTTGGCTATGCCGTGGGCCTGGGCTACAAGGTGTCATCGGGCGCGATGATTGGCCTGCGCTACAACGGTGGCATCACGAGCATCGACAAAGAAGAATCCGGCACCACGGCGGCCAAGATTCGCAACAACGCCTTCCAGCTGTACGTGGGCTACATGTTCGGCGGCAAATAAGCCATTAAACCCTTGCTGAAAAAGCCCGGCGCTGCGTGCAGTGCCGGGCTTTTTTGTGGCCTGCGGGCGGCGGCGGCACTGGCCCGGGCCAGCTGCCGCGCCGTAGCTTCGGGGCTACCTAGTTTTTTCAAACCTTATCATGAAGAAAACCATCCTTTCCCTGGCGGTGCTGGCGGGCCTGACTACTACTGCGCACGCCCAAAGCGGCGTACGCATCGGCCTCAAAGGCGGCGCCAACCTGGCCAGCTTCACGGGCACCGACAAGCAGGGCACCAAATCGAAGTACGGGTTCAGTGCCGGTGCCACGTTCAATTTCCGGCTTTCGGACCTCATTTCCATCCAGCCCGAGCTGCTGTTTTCGCAGAAGGGCAGTAAGGTCGACTACGCGGGCAACAACAACAGCGACGCTTCGGTCTTCAAGCCGGGGTCGGTTTCGGGCACTTTCGGCCAAACGCTGAGCTATATCGATGTGCCGCTGCTGGTGCGGGTGAACACGGGCGGCAGCGACGGTTCCGGGTTCTTTTTTGAGTTCGGCCCGCAGGCAAGCTTTCTCGTTGCCCAGCGCGGCTTCATCGACAGCGGCGACAAAGCCACCGTGTTGCTGGTGGGCGACCAGCGCGACACCCCGAACAGCGTCGCCAACCCCACGTTGCCAGCGATGGCCGTGGGCAACAGCACCGACGACTTCAACAAAGTGGTGATTGGCTACGCCGTGGGCCTGGGCTACCAGCTCACCAGTGGCCTGAGCCTGAACGTGCGCTACAGCGGCGACCTTTCGCAGGTGTACAAAGACGGCACAGGCACGGCCGATGCCTTCAAGCCGTACCAGACCTTCGGGGCCAAGTTCACCAATCCCAACCTGCACAGTTCGGTCTTCCAGTTGCAGGCGGGCTACGCGTTTGGCGGCAAATAAGGGGTAGCACAACGCTTCCGGACAAAGCCCGGCGCTGCTTGCAGTGCCGGGCTTTTTTGTGTCCGGTGGGGGGGGCAGCGCACCAGTCCGCCGTTTTCCACAACTATTGCCGGCGAGGGTCAGTATAAGCTTTTACAATCATAACACTCACATAATCAACTTCATCCAATCTTCATCTTTTCATTCTGTCATGCAAAAAACCATCATTACCCTGGCTTTGCTGGTGGGCGCTGTGGGCGCGGCCCAGGCCCAGAGCGCCGCCACGTTTGGCATCACCGTGGGCTACGGCCGCGACCGGATTCTGAATAACAACCAGTACACGTCGGTGAGCCACTCGGCGTATCAGGCGGGCCTGACGGCCGATTTTAACGTGTCGGAAAAAGTGTCTTTCCACCCCGAAGTGCTGTACAGCAAGCGCTACTTCGACACGTCGAACGACGCGAACCTGAACCGCGACATCACGTCCATCGACGTGCCGCTGCTGGTGCGCTACCACCTCAGTGGCCTCTACTTTGAGGCTGGCCCGGAAGTGGGCTTCCCCATCAAGGCCGTGAACGAGGACGCAGCCGACACCAAAAGCGAGCTGAACAGCGTTGTGCTCAACTACATGGCCGGCGTGGGCTACCGCTTCGGCAAAGGCCCGTCGCTGGGCGTGCGCTACGACGGCGGCGCCTCCAATATTTTCAAGAGCAACACTGCCACGGTGCTGGGCGCGGGCAAGTTCAAGTCGAGTGCCGTGTGGGCGGTGCTGGCGTATTCGTTCGGCGGCTAAGCGGCCAATTGGCATCGTTCAAGTTTTAGTAAAAGCCCGGTTTCCGCAATGGAACCGGGCTTTTGGCGTTTCACTGCCGGCCATTGGCGTCTGTGTGAAACGGGTTGTTGTAGTTTTGCAGTCCTATCCATTCAGTTATTTTCGATGAAGAAAATCGTTTCTACTCTCGCCTTGGTGGCCGGCCTGACGGGCGCGGCCCAGGCGCAGGATATTTCGCTGGGTTTGAAAGCCGGGGCCAACTATGCCTCGTTTGTAGGCAAAGACGCTGGCAACCAGGAAGGCCTTTTCGGCTTTCACGCGGGCGCCTTCGCCAACATTGGCCTTTCCAGAATGGTCGCCATTCAGCCCGAAATACTCTTTTCGCAAAAAGGCAGCAAATCCAAGGATGTGACGGATGTCAACTCCCGGGTCAACTACCTCGACGTGCCGCTGGCGTTTCACATCAATGCCGACGGGCTCTTCTTCGAGGCGGGGCCTCAGGTGGGCTTCTTGCTGTCGTCTAAATACAACTTTGGCAACGTGTCCGTCGATACAAAAGACGCTACCAATTCCGTTGATTTTGGCTACCTGTTTGGGTTGGGCTACCAGCGCAAAACCGGCCCCGGCATTGGCTTGCGCTACAACGGCGGGATTACGAACCTGGCCAAAGAGGTAACCGTAGGCGGCACCACGGTTCAGAACCGTACGCGCAACAGCGTCTTCCAGCTGTACCTCACCTACTCGTTCGGCGGTTAGCCGCCCGTGGTCGTTTGCCCTGCAAAAGCCCGGCCTCCGTTGCGGAAGCCGGGCTTTTGTATGCAACGCACCAACGACAATATTTACCGTCCTTTGGCAGTTTCAGGCCCGTCTTCCACCTCGTTTCCTAATTCTACATGCTTAAACTTTTCCTTTCCCTCGGTGCCTTCCTCAGCCTGGCCGGCTCGGCCCAGGCCCAGAACATTCGCTACGGATTGAAAGCCGGCGTGAGCCTGGCCCGCCAGACCGACTTGGATATTACCGGCGCACGCAACAAGGTGGGCGCCACGGCCGGGCTGATGGCCGATGCGGCGCTGAGCGAAAAGTTCTCGCTGCACCCAGAGCTGCTGTTTTCGCAAAAGGGGCAACGCTTTGAGGGGAGCGGGCCGGGCGGCTACTCCTACAGCTACCAGTTCCGCAGCAATTATCTTGATTTGCCCGTGCTGCTACGCCTGAAGCTGAACAGCTTCTTCGTGGAGGCCGGCCCGCAAGTGGGCTACCTGCTCAGCGCCAAAGGCACCGAAACACGAAGCTCCAGCACCCTTCCCACTCCTGTCAGCAACACTTACGACACCACCGAAGGGTTGCGCCGGTTCGATGTGGGCTTTGTGGTGGGCGTGGGCTACCAGCTGCGCGAGCGCTGGGAGCTGAGCGCGCGCTATAACGTCGGCATCCTGGGCACATCCACTTACAACACCACGCAGCGCCGCAACTCGGTTTTTCAGTTTCAGGCAGGCTACCTTTTTGGAGGCAGCTAGCGGTATAATGCGCAAAAAGGCCCGGCTTCTGTGCAGAAGCCGGGCCTTTTTGGGTTATCGAAAACGCTCTGGCCCTACTTAGCCGCCGCGTAGTTGCGGTAGAAGTGCGGGATGGTTTCGATGCCCTTCAGGAAATTGAAGACGCCAAAATGCTCGTTGGGCGAGTGGATGGCGTCCGAGTCGAGCCCGAAGCCGAGTAGCACCGTGTCGAGGCCCAGCTCCGACTTGAACATGGCCACGATGGGGATGGAGCCGCCGCCGCGCGTGGGCACTGGGCGCTTGCCAAAGGTGGTTTCCATGGCATCGGCGGCGGCTTTGTAGGCCACCGAGTTGGTGGGCGTCACCACGGGCTCACCGCCGTGGTGGGGGCGCACTTCGACGGTGACGCCTTGGGGCGCGATGCTTTCGAAGTGCTTCTGGAATTTCTCGGTGATTTCGGCCGAAGTCTGATGGGGCACTAGACGCATCGAGATTTTGGCGTGGGCCTGCGAGGCAATGACGGTTTTGGCGCCCTCGCCGGTGTAGCCGCCCCAGATGCCGTTCACGTCGAGCGTGGGGCGGATGCTGGTGCGCTCCATGCTGCTGTAGCCTTTCTCGCCGTAGCTATCGGGGAGGCCGATGCTTTGCTTGAACTCTTCTTCCGAGAACGGGGCTTTTGCCATTTCGGCGCGTTCGTCGGCGCTCAACTCATCCACGTTGTCGTAGAAGCCGGGGATGGTGATGTGGCCGTTGGCGTCGTGCAGGCTGGCAATCATCTCGCACAGGGCGTTGATGGGGTTTTGCACGGCACCGCCGTAGAGGCCGGAGTGCAGGTCGCGGTTGGGGCCGGTCACGGTCACTTCGTGGTAGCTTAGGCCACGCAGGCCCACCTCGATGCTGGGCACGTCGTTGGCCAGAATACCGGTGTCGGAAATCAGGATGACGTCGGCTTTCAGCTTCTCCTTGTTGGCTTTCACGAAGATTTCGAGGTTGTTGGAGCCAATTTCCTCCTCGCCCTCGAACATGAACTTGATGTTGCAGGGCACGCCGCCCTGGCCGTCGCGCATCATCATCTCGAAGGCCTTGACGTGCATGTAGACCTGGCCTTTGTCGTCGCAGGCGCCGCGGGCGTAGATTTTTTCGTCCTTAATCACCGGCTCGAAGGGCGGCGAGGTCCACAGCTCGTAGGGGTCGGCGGGCTGCACGTCGTAGTGGCCGTACACCAGCACGGTCTTGGCCTCGGGGCTCACGAGGTAGTCGCCGTACACAATGGGGTTGCCGGCCGTGGGGCAGATTTCGACGTTTTGCACGCCGGCTTCTTCGAGGCGGGTTTTGAGGAAATCGGCGGCCTTCAGCACGTCGCCGTGGAACTTGGGGTCGGCCGATACGGACGGGATGCGGAGCCAGTCCATCAGCTCATCGAGGAAGCGGGTTTGGTTATCGGCGAGGTAATTGGCCATGCGGAGCAGAGGTTTAAAGGGGGTTGGGAATGCGGGGGTAAAAGTAGCAGCCCGGGCCTCAAAACTCCTTTTGGTAGAAGTGCTCCTTGTCGAGAATGGCGGCAATACGCTGGAGGTTGCGGCGCAGGTCGGCCAGCGGGGTCAAAGTGCGCTGGTCGTAGCCACTCAACACCTTCTCGCCCTGCACGGGCGAGGCCAACATCAGCAGAAAGTCGCCGGGAGCGGCATTGTTGGCACTGAGGGGGGACCCCAGCTTTTTTGCTTCCTCGTCCACGCTAAAATCGACGTAGCGCAGGTGCAGAATGACGTCTTCGCCAACCTGGATGCGCGGCGCCCCGGCATACGTGATGCCGAGGCCGTCGCCTATCGGCCCGGTTATCAGGCGCACCACGACGGTATCGGCGGGCCGGCCCTGCCAGGTTTCGGCTACCCGGATGGTGTAGCGGGAGTGGTAGGACACGCCACGACTCGAATCGGTGACCAAGCGGAGCACCGTGCCGCGCACCACCTGGTCGGCGAATAAGGACGACTCCTCATAGGGGGCCGCGCCATCGATGCGAATAGAACGCTCCATGGCCCGCAAATCGATGCCGGCGCGCCGCAGGGCCGCCTCCTTGGTCACGTCGATGCGGGATTGGTAGTAGTAGCCATCGGCGGGGCGTTTGAAGCCGGCCTTGCGCACGGCCGCCGCGAAGGCCGCCTTGTGCCGGGCGGCGGCCACATCGGAGGCAAAAGCGGCGCGGGCGGTAGTGGGCTGGGCCAGCAGCAGGGCCGTCGACGCGCAGTACAGGAAACTGGCCGTGAGCCAGCGAAGAGAATTCATAGACATTTACCTACAAGTAAGAGGAAGAACGCCCGCAACTGGCAGCGCGGGCGATGCTACCCCAATGCCAGCCGCGCGGTTAGTACGCTGACGGAGCCCTACCATTTCGCCACCGGCGGCTTGCGAAAAACCACGTCCACGGCGCCGCGCACGGCCACCACCTCCTGACGCCGCCGGCCCGGCTCGAAGGCCGGCAGCCCTTCGAGCACCCGCACGGCCTCGTCGTCGTAGGCCGGGCCCAGGCCTTGCAGCACCATCACCCCGAGCAGGCGGCCATCCACGCCCACCACGTAGCCCACGCGCACGGTGCCGCTTTTGCGGTCGGAGGCCAGCAGCAGGGGGTAGTGCAGGCTGCGCCGGATGGCGGCCCGCAGCGAATCGGCGCCGCCGGGAAACCGGGGCTGTTGGTCTACGTCGGCGCTGTCGTACACCTGCGTGGCGTCGGGGCCGGTGGGCACCACCAGCGCGGCCACTTCGGCTTCGTGGCGTTCGCGCCGCACCGCGGCCGACGATACCGTTAGCACAACCAGCACGATGGCCGCCCCCACACCCAGGCCCCACGCGGTGCCTCGCCGCCGGGTGCGGCCCAGGTGCAGCGCCCACGCGGCCGTGGGCAGGGCATAGAGCAGGTAGCCGAATGCTTCCCCGCTCACCACCAGGTGAAACCAGATGGCGTTGAGGGGCAGCACCAGCAGCGCCGCCACGGCCACGCGCCATGCCGCACTTTCGGGGCCGAAGGGCCGGGCTTCAGCCCGTAAGGTGGCCTGCTGCTCGCTATGCCCCAGCCGGGCCAATGCCCACCCGATGCCCACCAGCAGGGCCACGCCCAACGCCGCCCAGGCCGCTAATCTCGCCAGACTATCCAAAATGGCGTCCATGCTGAAAGCGGAAGCGGCCCGGGGCAGGCCGCCCAGCCCGGCCGTGAGGGCCGCCCAGCGGCGCAGCTTATGCTGAAAGCTCATGGTAAGGAAAGAGTAGTTACAGGCGCGAATCCAGTACCAGCTCGCGCACCATGGCCTCGCCCAGCTTCCAGGCTGCGGCCCAGTCTTTTTCGGGGCTTTCGAAAGTGAGCAGGTAGAGGGCGTCGGTTTTGGTGTTGGCCAGGGCTAGCTGGTACACCACGCGGGGCTCCGCGTCGGGCGGGGCATCGCGGTAGCGCACGGTGCGCCTGACGAAGGGGCCGTCGGTCACCGCCGTCTTTTCCAGCTGTTGCTGGCCGGGGCCGTAGCCGGTGCGCATCATCAGCATTTCGCTGAAGCTTTGGGCACTCAGCTTCGTTTGGGAAGCCAGTTTGCGCACCACTTTCAGCGTGAGCCCGGTTTCAAACTCACCGCTCTCACCCACTTCTTCGCTGGTCAGGTAATAGGTGGCGCCGCCTTTATGCACCTCAGCCTTGTAGTACCAGCCCGCGGGCAGTAGCGCGGCAGCCTTGCTTTCGGGTAGCGGTTGCCAGGCGAAGCCGGCGGGCGGCGTGGCCAGCCTGGTGTCGTAGCGCTGAGCGGCGGCGGGCAGCGCCAGCAGCACAGCTACCACCGCAACGAGAAGGAAACGAAACATAACGGCGAAGCTAGCGCCCGCTAGACTTTCGCATCGAGCCGCAGCTGCTTTATCATCTCCTCGCCGAATTTCCAGGCCAGGGGCCAGTCTTTTTCGGGGCTTTCGAAAAGAAGCAGATAGAAGGTATCGGTGGTGGTGTTGGCAATGGCCCACTGCTGGATGATTTTGGCATTGGTCCCAGCGTTGGCTATGCGGTAGCGCACGCCGTAGAGGCGCAGCGGCCCCTGCGTCTTGGTTTCCTGGCCCAGCACCTGCATACCCGCCCCGCGCCCGCTGCGGGCGCTGAAGGCCCGGGCGTAGGCGTCGGCCGGCTGCTTAGACCGGGCACTGATGCGCCGCACCACGTTCAGCGACAAGCCGGTTTGGAACTGCCCGCTGCCCACAATTCGCTCGCGGGTCACAAAATAGGCTTGCGCGTCGCGGCTGGCTTCGGCTTTGTAGTTCCAGGTAAAGGGCTTGAGCACGGCTGCGTTCACTTCGGGCAGCAGCTGCCAGTTATAACCCACAGGTGCCGCCACGGAGCGGCTGGCGGTGGGCGGGGGCGAGGTTTGGGCAGCGGCCGGGCGCATCAGCAGCAGGCCGCAAAGGGCGAGGATGGTGGGACGAAGCATAGCTTGCGGGAATAGATACCTTCCCTTATACGGTGCGGGCCGGCCGGGGTGGCGGCCCCCCGGTTCCTTCAAAACAAAACCCCGGCCGCTGCGGGCGGCCGGGGAAAACCATCGTTACTGTTCAACGACGAGACGTAATTGTGCGTCTCTACACCCTCAAACCGACTTACTAAACAGTCTCAAGGTAAAGCACCGCTTGGGCATTACCGCGCCGCGCCGTACGAAATAGTTTTCGCTCCCTCGAAGCCCCACCCGCCCCACGCAGTGCCCCGCCCGGCCTAAGCCCCGCCCGCCCCACCCGAAGCTTCCGTCACCCTCTCCGAAGCACTTCCCCGCCCGACCGAAGAATTTCCCCGCGCTAATTCCGGGGTTTTGAGCGGGCAGGGCGGGGGTTGGGGGCGCTACAGATGGCGTCTCAGTTTGCCGGCGCACGCCAGCGGGCATGTGCAAAAGAAAGGGTTCCGTCATCATCCAATCAACTTCTTATCTTCTCCCCTCCCTTGCTTTAGCGCCCATGACTAAGACGCTATTTACCCTGCTCATTTTAATGACGGCATACGAAAGTCCTGCGCAGGCACTAAAAGGCTGGTTTCAGACCATTGAGAAAGAGCGAGGCTTCCAAAGCGACCTGTTCCATTTCGATGGAAACCGCTTTTACTACCGTAGCTCTGGCTGCACGGGTTCGACTTCGGGCCAGGGCACCTTCGTTGTGAAGGCCCATCACCTCCAACTGTATTTTGAAAAAACCCCGGCCGACACCAGCCGAATCGCGCATTCGCTTCCTTGCCGTGCGGATGCCATGCCTACCTATTGCTTTTTGGTAGTTGACAGAACTAGCCGGGTACCACTACCTGGGGTCAGCATTATCAGCCGAAAAACAAAGAATGGCGCCGTAACTACTGCGGCAGGTACAGCGACCTTTTCCTATTCTTCTGCCCCGCCGGCAGACGATTTGGTCACTGTGTGGAGTGTGGGATATACGCCGATTGATATTCCGCTGCCTTCAGCAGCCAGCCGAGGCTTTGTAGTTAAACTGGGACCTCCGTACTACTTCAACGAGGGCGATACCCTGACTTTTGAAATCAAAAAGTTGCGCCGAAATTCCTTTGCTATGAGGCCCGTTTTCGACAGCGACGACCTTGACGAAAGCAAAGCCGCCTACACACACTGCCACCTATTAGGCGCTGAGGAGAAAAGAAAAATCATGGAATGGCTGGCTGCGCTTCATTAGAGCCATTGCGGGGCTAATTGGAAGTAGGAGCGGGGCTTGCCTCCGCCCGGACGCCCGCGCCGAAACAAGTATTTCGTTCAACAGCGGGCGGGGTCAAGCCCCGCCCCTACCTCGCTCAGCCTATACACCGACTCCAAAACGGCGCCAAGCAAGCACGTTGGATATTGCCTCCCCTACTTCTTCGCCCACGGAAGCGGCACGCGGCTTTCCGTGCCGCTGCGCAGCCGCCCGATATTGGCCCGATGAGTGTAAATCAGCAGCGCGGCCAGCCCGAACCCCACCCACACCAGAAACGGCTGCTGCGGCCGAAACTGCGGCAGCAGTTGCAGCAGCGCAAAGCACACGCCGGCCGTCATACTGGCCAGCGAAACGTAGCGGAAAAGCAGCAGCATCACGATGAAGACGAGCATGCACACGCCTACCGTGGCCGGGGCCACGCCCAGCATCATGCCCAGGATGGTGGCCACGCCCTTGCCGCCCCGAAACTGCGCAAACACCGGGTAGATGTGCCCCACCACGGCCAGTGCCCCGCAGGCCAGCCGGTAGTAAAGCTCGTGCTCGGGCGCGATGGCGCCCTCGCCCACCAGCCACTGCGGCAGGAAATAAGCCGCCACAAAACCCTTCAACGCGTCGATAAGCAGCACGGCCGTGCCCGCTTTGGGGCCCAGCACCCGGAAGGTGTTGGTGGCACCGGCATTGCCGGACCCATGCTCCCGGATGTCGGCCAGGTTGAAGAAGCGGCGGCCCACCCACAGCGCCGTAGGAATGGAACCAAGCAGGTAGGCAACGAGGAGGGCGAGGGCGATGTAGAGGTAATGCATGCAGGGGTAATTCGAGGAATCGGGGCTATAAAAGAACGTCATGCTGAGCGAAGTCGAAGCATCTCTACCGCGAGAGTAATCCATTCGGCAGGATTTACTACTGCGGTAAAGATGCTTCAACTGCGCTCAGCATGACGGGCGGGTTTCGTTCAGGTCCGATCAGTTTGGCCTAACTATCTCCGAACGGGTCGTCGGCTTTTTTCTTCTTCTGCTTCTCTTCTTCCTTCTTCTTTTTCTCCTCCTCCTTTTTCAGCTTTTCGGCTTCCTTGGCCTGGCGCTCGGCTTCTTTTTTGGCCTGGGCGGGGTCGGGCTCGGCGGCGGGGGCATCGGCGGCGGGCGTGACATCAGCCGCTTTGTCCTTGGCCTTTTCCTTTTTGGGCTCGGCGGCCGGAGCATCGGCAGCAGCGGGCGCGGCGGCTTTGTCCTTTTCCTTGGTTTTGGCCGGGGCCGGGGCGGGCTCGTCGGCGGCGCTGTCGCCGAAGGGGTCGTTGTCCTTCTTCTTCTTTTTTTTGGTCGTGGCCGGGGCCTCCTCAGCGGGCACGCTGCCGGGGTTGGCGTTGGCGTCGTCGCTGCCGAAGGCGTCGTCGTTTTTGCCCTTCTTCTTTTTCTTCTTATCCTCGAAGTTGTCGAAGTTGCCGGTGGGCGCGGCGGCGGCGGGGCGGGCGGCCAGCTTGCCGGTTTTGCCCAGGTAGTCCTTCTGGAAGTGCGAACGGAAGTTGTCGACGTCGGAGAACTCGCCCAGGAACACGCCGTAGGTGGTGGCCGTCTGGTAGTCACCCTTCTGCTTGCCGCCGATTTCGCCGTCGAAGGCTTCGCTGGAGGCCTTGGCCAGCAGCAGGTTGTTGGCGTATTTCAGGTAGAACCAGGTCTGGGGCTCGGGCTCCAGGTACACCTCCACCACGTCGGTCGAGTTGTCGCGGCGGATTTCCACGTGGCCTTCCACCATGGCGTTAAGGGCCGTTTTGCCCACGCCCGACAGGCCGATGGGGCCCACCGAATACCAGGCGCGCTTCTTCTCGCTCCAGCGCAGGTTCACCTTGCTCAGCACCAGAGTGTGGGCCAGCTTGGGCGAGAGGCGAATGAGCGGGTCGGCGGCGCCGCGGTGGCTGGCGTAACCTTCCGTGCCCTTGTCGCCGATGAACTGGGCCAGCTTGTAGAGCTCGTTGGTGGAGCCGTCCTGCGCTTCCATCGAGCCCTTGGTGACGCGGGCCAGTTCGGCGCCCATGGCCTCGATGGCCTTGGGCGGCATGTTGATGTCGAGGCCCAGCAGGGCATCCACCGAGTAGCGGGCGCTGTCGGGGTTGGCGGTGCCCACGCCGCTGGCCACCATCTTGTAGTCCTTGCTGGTGCCGATAAACGACATCGGCCCGCGGAAGCTGAGCGAGTTGGTTTCGTCGGTGTAGGTCATGGCGGCGCCTTCGTAGGCGTTCACGTCGTCCATGTCGCGCCGCGAGATGCTGTAGATGCCCTTTTTGTCGTCGTAGCGCAGCTTGCCATCCACCTTGAAAATCGGAATATCGGTGGGGTTGGGCACCGTGGCGGCATAGAGCGGGTACACCTTGTTGCTCTGGTCCGACATGAACAGGCCCGTCACAAGCGGTGTCCCGTCCTCGGCCTTGATGTCCTGCAAGCCCAGGCTAAAGTTCTTCGGGTCAATAGAGTCCTTCACCGCAATCCACTCGGCCGACGCGCGGTTTTTGCCGAACTGCAGCTGCACCTGGCCATCGAAGGCGAAGCCGCGTCGCTGTGAGTTCAGCTGCACGTTGCCCCGGTAGCCGATGCGCGGCGTAAGCTGGAACTTGCTGTTGGAGTTTACCACGGCCGTGGCCACGGTGGGCGGCCCCACGGTGGTTTCGCCGTCTTCGGTGGGCTTGGGTTTGCGGCTCAGCAGGCCTTTGCCGCCCTTGCGGGTGCCGGCCACCGCGCCGGAATCGGCCTGGAAGTTGGAGAAGCGCAAAGCCACCGAGTCGCGCGCGGTTTTGAAGGTGTACTCGGCCGTGCCGGTGAAGGAGGCTTTCGACAACACCTCGATGCTGCCCTTGCTCAGGCGGTGGAACTTAGCCAGGGAGTCGAGCACCACGCCGGCGTTTTTGAAGCGCTGCAGCTTGCCATTGGCCCCGATGCTCACCTTGCCCGAATCGGGGTACACCCAAGCGTCGGCCGAGGCGATGTAGGGCACGCCGCCCACCTGCATGCGGTACTTGGCCAGGTCGTAGGTGGCCGTGGCGGCTTTAAATTTCAGGCCCAGCTGGTCGGGGTTGGTGGAGTAGAAGTACGACTTGGTGGAGTCGGAATTGGCCGCCACGCGCAGCTTCACCTGCTTTTTCTTGAAGTCCCAGTGCCCATCGCTCAGCGTGGTTTTGAACTTCGAGTACGGCAAATCGATGCTGGCCTTGCTGCCTTCTTCACGTTTGAAATCAGCGTAGCCCTTCTGCATGTTATACTCAAACGCCACGTCGTTGGCCGTGAGGGCCGGCTTGTTGGTTTCGGCCGATTTCACGCTGAGCGCGGCATTGCGCCCGGAGTAGCTGTCGGTTTTGAAGGTAAATGCCGGCGACTTGATGAATGACTGCGGCCCGTCGAGGCGGCCGCTGCCGCCCGCGTTGTGGGGTGTCAGCAGGGCTGTGCCCTTGAAGTTGTAGCCCGATGCCAGCTTGGTTTTGGGGTCCACGGGGCCCGAATAGAGCTTGATGGCCTCGCCGCTGCGCGGGGTGGTGAGGTACATGGAGTCCTGGCGCACGTTCCAGTTCATGAGGTAGCCGGTGGGCAGGGTCATCTTCGGAATGTCGGCCGTGGCCGTTTTCTTGGCCGCGATGGCGCCGGTTTTGCCCACGGTCACCACCGAGTCGCGGTAGAACACGAAGCTGTTCGACGTGAACGTGCCCGACTGGTAGGTAATGGTGCCGTCGGCCTGCAGGCCTTTGCCGTCCATCTTTACCTTGTTGTACACCCGGCCCCGGCCCTTATAGAGCGGGAAGCCGTCCTTCGGCACGTCGTAGGTGAAGCCCAGCGAGCCGTCTTCCTGCACCGTGAGCTTGGTTTTGAGGTCGGGCAGAATGCCGCCACTTCGGAAGGTACCATCGAAGCCCGACGCCGATTTGCTGATGCCGTTGAGCGAGTCGAGCTTGAAGGGCGGAATGTCGAACACCATCGTCGAGTCGTAGGCGCCGCCCAGCACGTCCTGCTTGCCGAAGAAGACGTTGGAGCCAGTTTTGGAATCGAACGACGGGTACTGTGGCTTCTTCTTGCGGCCCGACTTATTCTTGGGGTCATTCAGAAACAGGCGGCCGCTGGAGGTTTTGCCTTTGTTGGTGAGGGCAAAATCGGCTTTTTTGCCGTTGGGCTTGCCCTTGGCGTCCTTGGCTTCGCTGCGAATGACGATGGAGTCAATCTTGGCCATGTCGACGTAAAAACCGTCGTAGTCGAACTTGAACTCGCGGCCCTTGAAGCGCATGGCCGACGCCACCACCGTGCCGCTGAAATCAATGTTCCGGTTCTTGCCGATGCGGATGATGGAGCTGTCCGGCTTCACGAATACCGTGGCCGAATCGTCGGAAAAGTTGAAGCGCTCCACGCCGCGCACCAGCAGCTCGTTGGTGTTCAGGTTGAGCGTGGCGTTGCGACCCGAACCCGATAACGACTTGATGGCCAAGTGGTCGTAGTCCTTCTTATCGCGGGCCGAAGCCACGTAGTGGAAGCCCTTGGGCAGAATGGTGACCTCGCCGGTTTGCGGGTTCCAACTCACGTAGCCGTCGCGCGTCAGGCCCGAGGCGGCGCTGCGCATGTTGTCTTCCGAGGTTTGCAGGTCGCGGGCCAGGTCGCTCACGCTGATGACTTTTATGTCGCCGTGCGTCTGGCTGTAGCCCACCAACATCTGCAGCGGGTGCAGGCGGTTGATGCTTTTGAGCTGCTGGTAGCGGTTGTTGGTGAAGAATTCCTTGCTCTCAAAATCGGCCGACTGCTGGTTTTTCGACGACAGCACCTCGAAGTTCACCGTGGGCTGGCGCAGGTTCCAGGTCAGGGCCTGCGTCCGGATTTCCATCTGGTGGTAGGAGTCGCTGTAGGGCGTGTTTTTGTAGATACCCTCCTCGCGCGAAAGCTTGAGCTGTTGCTTGGCTTTGGAGTATTTGAGCTGCGCGCCGGGGTGCGTCACGGAGTCCTTGGTGCCTTCGTAGATGGTGACGGCGGCACGGGTGGCCGTAATCAGGGAGTCGCCGAGCACGTACGCCCGTGAGGCGGCCTTGAACTTGGGCTTGCCGTCGAGGCTCACCGTGAGGTTGGAGAGCGAGCCGTCGAGGGCCGCGCTCAGCACCCGGCCGCCGGCCATCGACAGACCGCCGCGGTACTGAATGTTGTCGCCCAGGCTCTTGATGCGGGCGTCGTTGGTGAGCGAGATGAAGCGCGGGTAGCCGTTGTCGGGGGCGCCGGGCTTGCGGCGCACGGCCTTGTAGCTGAGGGCGCCTTTCACGGGCGCTTCCAGCACGGCCGGATAAGTCAGCGTCACGGGCTGGGCCGTGAACTCGGGCTTGCTCATGTCGAAGTCGAAGCCTGCCAAATCGGCCGTCACCAGATTGCTCTTGATGGACCACACAAACTGCCCGCCGCTGCCAATGAAGCGGTTGGAATTGGGCACGGCCGTACCGCTCACCTTCTTGATAAACACCGAGTCGCCGGCCGAAGCCATGAACAAATCGGCGTCTTTAATGACCAGCACGGCGCCACGGGCGGGCGGCGCCTGGTATTCCTCATAAGGCGCGGCCGAGGGCGTGAAGCTGGCCGTGGGCGTCTCGAACTCGGCCGCTTTAGCCGCTATTTCCGCTGCGGAAGGCGTTTTCGTGGCGGCCGGGCTGGCTTTGGCGGGGGCGGCTTTAGCCACCGGTTTTTTGGCCGGAGCTTTTTTCTTCACGGGGGCACCCCAGCCGTCGTCGGCATCGCCCCAGCCGCCGCCCGAGGGCGACGACCAGATGTCGGCCGTGTCCCAGCCGCTGCTGCTGGCCTTCTTCTTGGGCGCGGGCTTGGCTGCGGGTTTGGGAGCGGCCTTGGCTACCGGCTTCTTGGCCACGGGCTTGGGCGCGGCGGGCAGGGGCTCCTCCTTGGGCGCAGGCGCGGCGTTGAAATCGAGGTTGGAAACCGGCGCGGCAATGGGCGAATACGCAAACGACACGGTGCCGCCCACAGCCCGCAGCGAGTTGAAGCCGGTGCGGTAGAGGTAGCCACCGTTCAGGAAGCGGTTGGTGGTCACCATGAACTTCTCGGTTTCCTGCGGCGCCTCCTTTTGCAGGGTCTGGCCCAGCACATCGAGGTACTGGTCCATCTGGGCGTCGCTGAGCTTGGCCTTGGTGGCCCCGCCGATGATGGCACCAAACAAGGTTTCGAAGTGCGGACGCGGCCGGAAATGCTGGGCCAGCATCACCTGCGACAGGGCCACGATGCGCGCCTGCTGCGAGGAGGTGAGGCGGTTCGAGCCCCACAGCTCTTTCAGGCGGGCGGCGGTGGCCATGGCGGCGGCGTTGCGGGTGCTGGCCATCATGCTTTGCACGTCGGCAATGTACTGGGCCGGGTCGGTGGCCAGAGTGCCCACTTTGTAGCGCGGCGCCGCGGCGGCAGGCGCGGTGCCGGGCGGCGCCGCTTTCGTCTGGGCTTGGGCCGCCGAATAGCTGCCCAGCAGCAAGCCCAACCAAGCCGTCGTAATAATGAGGTATCGATTCATAAAGTCAGTTTTCAGTAGTAGTGCGGCTTGCTAACCAAGCCCAGCGCAACCCCGGATTTTCAATGTAGCAGCCCGCACAGCCCCGCGCCGCCCAACGACGCGGCCCCCAACCGGGGGGCTGCTTTTTCAAACGCAAACGCCTGGCCCGAAGGATAGTGCCCGACATTGCGCTAAAAACCCGGTACAAGTTAGGCACAATCAAAAAAGCAATCCAGCCACTCTGCGCATTTGCGGCGCATACCTATTGATTATCAATAATTTTCTAAACAGCATCCAGTTCAGGATTCCTGCGAATATTCATTTTTTGAAAGTTCGCCCGATGCTTCGCTTCAACGAGGACATTTAAATCGGAGCTGTCATTCCAACATTCCACGCATGAAGTCGAGAGAGGGATTTGAAGAATGCGCCTTATCGGTTTTACCCAGATTCCCTCTCCACTTAATGCGTGGAGTGTCGGATTGACGGAACACTCGCCTACTGCAATAGCCACTACCCGGCGCCGCCCGGGTTGCCCGGCTCCTGCGTTACTTTTGAGGCATGACCACCGCACCCATTCGCACCGCTCTGCTCGCCTACGGCATGTCGGGCAAGCTTTTTCAGGCGCCCTTTCTGGCCGCGCATCCCGGCTTCGAGCTCTATGCCGTGGCCGAACGCACCGAACAGCGCATGCACCACGACTACCCCGGCATCATCAGCTTCCAGAGCGTGGCCGAGCTGCTGGCCGACCCCAGCATCGAGCTGGTGGTGGTGAACACGCCCAGCGGCACTCACTTCGAGCTGGCCAGCCAGGCCCTGCGCGCCGGCAAGCACGTGCTGCTCGAGAAGCCCGTCGCCACCTCCGTAGCCCAGCTACAGGAGCTGCTGGCCCTGGCCGCCAAGATGGACCGCCACGTGCTGGCCTACCACAACCGCCGCTGGGACACCGATTTCGGCGCCGTGCGCCGCGTGGTGGAAAGCGGCCAGTTGGGCCAGCTCATCGAAGCCCATTTCCGCTTCGACCGCTACAAGCCCACCCTCAATCCCAAGAAATTCAAGGAAGAAGCCCTGCCCGGCAGCGGCCTGCTCTACGACCTCGGCCCGCACCTCGTGGACCAGGCCATCAGCCTGTTTGGCCGCCCACTGAGCGTCCATAAAACCGTGGGCCACTACCGCGCCAATACGCTGGTCGACGACTACTTTTCGCTCCAGCTGCGCTACCCGCAGGGCCTGAATGTGTGGCTCACCGCCGGCCTGCTCATTGCCGCCCCCGGCCCGGCCTACGTGTTGCACGGCACCCAGGGCAGCTACCAAAAAGGCCGCACCGACCCGCAGGAACCTCAGCTACTGAGCGGCATGTCGCCCGAGGCGCCCGAATACGGCCGCGAAAAGCCCGGCGAAGAAGGCCGCCTCACCCTGGCCGGCCCCGACGGCACCCTCGCCACCACCTCCGACCCGGCCGCGCCCGGCAACTACCTGGGCTTGTTCGAGGCCGTGTTCCAGGCTATCCGGCAGGGGGTCCCCTACCCTATCCAGGCCGAGCAGTTGCTGTGGCAGAACGAGCTGCTGGAGGCTCCGGCCGCGCAGTAGCTAGGGCCGGGCCAGCACCAACCGCTGGCCCAGGGCCCGCACCAGGTCGGGCACGTCGTAGTAGCGCAACACCCCGGGCAGCGCGTCGGAGTAAGTGTCGCGGGCTGTGGGCGTGGCCAGCTGGCTTTGGTACGACGCCGGCAGGGCCCGCAGTTTCACCTGCTGAATGCCCGGTCCCGGCCCCGGCGCCAGCACGGCCGCGTGCAGCGCCACCAGCGCCGAGGTGCGGCCGTCGGCGTACAAATCAACAGGGCCGCTGGCCCGCCGGGTGACGGTGCAGTATTGCAGGAGCATGTATACATCCTCCACGCGCTGGGCGAGCAGCGACTGGCCCAAGTGCAGGCCGATGAGGGCCGGCCGGTACTCGCGGTTGTAGTATTTGGGGTCGAGGGCGGCGGCAGGGTCGGCGGTTTCGCCGTGGCCGCGCAGGTCCACCAGCAGCACGGTGGTGTACTGGCTTTGCAAGGAGCGCAGCCAGGCGGTGCTGTCGGCCAGCGCGGCTTTGCCTCGGTCCGAGAAGCAGATAAGGGTGCGGCGCTCTGCATCGGGCAGCTGGTCAGAGGTGAGCAGCAGGGCGGGCAGCGGCAGGTGCGTGTCGCCTCGCAGAATGAGTTTTTGAAGCGCCAGGCCGGTGCGGCGCAGCGTGTCGCGGGCCTCAGCCCGCACAAACGTGCTCGGGCGCTTGGGGTAAATCAAGGGATGGTACCGCGTCACCACATCCCAGCCCAGCGGCCAGGTCAGCGCAGAATGGGTTTCCGTGGACTCGAAAGCGGGCCGGGACTTCGCCAGCCGTTTGGCTTCGGCCTGGTAAAAGGCCGACAGGTTTTCCTCCTTGGCGAAGCTGGTGTTCACCTGTCCGGTGGCCGTGCACTGCAACTCCTTCGCGGTGGAAACAGGCAGGTTGCCCTCCACCACCGGCTCTCCCGCCGCTTCGCCCAGCCACCGCCGAAACCACACCACGGCATCTGCCCGCTTCGGCTTGGAGATGCCGTGGCCGTCGTCGTACGTGAACATGCTGATTCGCTCAAACTTACCCAGGGCCATGTACACCCGCAAGGCTTCGGCTTGTACCGCTTGAATCTGCGTGTAGTCCACAAAATCATAGCGGCCGGCTAGAATGCGCAGCGGTTTGGGCGCAAACATGATGGGCCAGTCGGCCAGGTCGAGCCGGGCGCGGCCGGCGCCGGGCAGCATCACGCAGCCATCGGCCGGCCCGGTCAGCTCCAGGTTGCGCTCGCCGGCGGCCACGTAGCTGCACAAGGCGGCGGCTTTCAGGCGCGGGTCGAAGGCCATCAAGTAAGCCGTTTGGGTGGCGCCGCCCGAGTTGCCCAGGCAGCCCAGGCGCGCCGTGTCCACTTCGGGCCGGCTGGCCAGGTAGTCGAGGCTGCGCACGTTGTCCCAAAGCTCGGCGGCGGGCAGCGTGCGGCCCACCAGGGCGGCCTGGGCATTCAGCAGGGTGTGCTCGGTGGTGCCACCGCGCGTGAGGGGTTTGCCCGCAGCATCGGTCAGCTGCATGCGCTCGCCCTGCGAAACGGGGTCGGGCACGAGCACGGCAAAACCGTTCAGGGCAAACAGCATAGCCGTTTGCTGGTAGCTCACTGTGGCTTTGCCCTCCGCTTCGTGGCCGCACGGAAACAGCACCGCCGGCCATCTGCCCGCCCCAGCCGGCACGTACAGATTGGCCGTGACGTGGTGGTTGGGCGTGCTTTCGTAGATGACTTTCTCGATGCGGAAGCCCGCGCGGGCCAGCTGGCCCGTCACCTGCGCCCGCAGCGGCGTGCGCGTCGTCGGCAGCGGCCCAAGCACCCGCCGGAAACGGGCCCGCACGCTGTCGCGGTAGGCCATAGCGTTAGCGGCCGACTGCGCGGCGTAATCCAGTTGGGCCGCGCGGGGCGCGTACTGTTCGTGCAGTCGTTGAAGCAAGTAGGTGCTGAGGGTGGTCGGGGCTTTCCAGTCCAGCACGTTGGTGGTGGGCTGTTGGGCGCGGGCGCTGAGCATTGCACCCAGCACCATCAACATGCCCAGCAGTACTTTACCACGCCCCATCATGCGCTTACTGGGCCGCGACGGCCTGCAATTCCTCCACCAAATCGGCCGAGCCTACGAACAGAGGGGCGCGCTGATGCAGGTCGGCGGTGGGATGCACGTCGAGCACCACGTCGGCGCCGGTCACGGCCATGCCGCCAGCCTGCTCGATGAGGAAAGCCAGCGGGTAGCCCTCGTAGAGCAGGCGCAGCTTGCCCTCGGGCTTCTGCACGGTAGGCGGGTAGAGGTAGATGCCGCCCGTAAAGAGGTTGCGGTGGTAGTCGGCCACCAGCGAGCCCACGTAGCGCGCCGTGAGGCGGCGCTCCTTGCAAGTCATCAGGAAGGTGCGGACGAATTCCGGGTAATCGAACCAGTTGCCCTCGTTGCAGCTGAACACCGGCCCCTGGCGCGGAATCTTGATGTCGGGGTGCGAGAGGAAGAATTCACCCAGCGAATTCTCGTACGTGAAGCCCGCCACGCCGTGCCCGGTGGTGTACACCAGCATGGTGCTGGAGCCATACAGAATGTAGCCCGCCGCTACCTGCGACCGGCCGCCCTGCAAAAAGTCTTCCTTGCGGGCCGGCCCGCCAATGCGCGACACCCGCCGGTAGATGCTGAAAATGGTGCCAATGCTGATGTTCACATCAATGTTCGACGAGCCGTCGAGCGGGTCGATGGCCACCACGTACTTGCCGTTGGTGTTGCCGGTTTCGATGATGTGCTCGTCTTCCTCGGAGAGAATGGCGCAGGCCTCGCCCCCGTTCGTGAGGGCCCGGATGAAACGGATGTTGGCTTCCACGTCGAGCTTCTGCTGGTTTTCGCCCTGCACGTTTTTCTCGCCCATGGCCCCGGTGATGCGCGACAGGCCTGCCCGGTTCACCTCGCGGTTCACGATTTTGCCGGCTAGCGCAATGTCGCGCAGCAGCTGGCTCAGCTCGCCGGTGGCATAGGCAAATTCGGCTTCCTTGCGCTTGATGTAGCGTTCCAGCGTGGTGCCAACGGGGGTGGCCAGGGAATTTTCGGTGGTCTGGGCTTGGGACATGGGTGGGACTTGTAGCGTGGACTCTGCGAGTCCGCGCATGGGCAATTTTAGATAGTTCGTTCGGGCAGGCGCGGACTTGCAGAGTCCACGCTACATTTTTAGCTGGCTTGTTTCTGGGCCTGCCACAGCACTACCTGCCAGCCCTTTTTCTTGTCTTTGATTTGGACAACCACGTACTTGATGTGGGCCACGCTGGTGCTGCCATCGGCCTGGGGCGGCGAGGTAATGCGGATGGTGCCGTTCACCACGGCCGTTTTATCCTCGTTATACACGCGCACATTCATCGCTTCAACTTCGATTTTGCCATACTGGCTTTTGCCGTCTTTGATGCTTTGGATGTATTCGACCTTGCTGTTCTGCACGCCGCTGCCGTGGGTGTACACCAGGTCATCGCCAAAAGCTTTTTCGAGAAAGGCGTAATCCTTTTTCACCTGCGCCTCGAAGCGCTGACGCTCCAACGCTTCTATTTCCTTGACAACTGCCATGTTTTTGGGGTTGGGTGCCTGAGCAAAGGCAAAAAGAGGCAAGGCCAGCAACAAAGCCAGCAGCAGTGGCCGCATTTTCATATTCAAGTATTCGTTTTGAAGAGAACAAAACGGCGCGGCTCCCGTGAGGCGCCGCGCCGTTTCAACATTCATTATTCGTCGTCGAGCTTGATGGGCTCCATGCGGGGTACCAGCGTGAACATCAGCACCCAGGCCAGCAAATAGGCCGCGCCGCAGATGAAGAACATGATGTAGTACGCCTTGTCAATCTGGCCAATGCTTTCGAAGTGCACGAACATGCGCTTCTGCACCAGCGCCGTGAGGGCGATGCCGCCCAGGCCGCCCGCCATGCCGCCAATGCCCGTGACGGAGCCCACCGCGCGCTTCGGGAACATGTCCGACACGGTGGTGAAGATGTTGGCGCTCCAGGCTTGGTGGGCCGCCGCCGCGATGCCAATCACCAGCACCGCCAGCCACATATTCATGCCGCCCAGCCACTGCGCAAACACGATGGGGAACACGCAGAAAGCAATAACCAGCATGGCAGTCTTACGGGCCTGGAACGCGGGCATGCCGCGCTTGATGAAGCCCAGCGGCAGGTAGCCGCCGCCCACGCTGCCTATGCTCGACAGCACGTATACCGCCGCTACCGGCAGGGCAATGTCCGTCCCTTTCAGGCCGTATTGCTTGCCCAGGAAATCGGGCAACCAGAACAGGTAGAACCACCAGATGGGGTCCGTCAGGAACTTGCCAATGACGAAGGCCCAGGTTTGCTTGAAGCCCAGCAGCGTGGCCCACGAGGCCTTGGGCTTCTCTTCGGTCACACCTTCCGAGGGCAGGCCCACTGGAATATCGGCATTGATGTAGTCAAACTCAGCCTTCGACAAGCGGGCGTGCTTGGCGGGGGTTTCGTAAAACATCATCCAGAGCACCAGCCAGATAAAGCCCAGCGCGCCCGTAATCAGGAAAGCCCATTTCCAGCCGTAGTGCTCCGCGATGAACGGCACCGACAGCGGCGCCACGATGGCGCCCACGTTCGAGCCCGAGTTGAAGATGCCCGTGGCCAGCGCCCGCTCCCGCTGCGGAAACCACTCGGCCGTGGTTTTGATGGCGGCCGGAAAGTTGCCGGCCTCCGTGATGCCCAGGAAGGCCCGCGCAATGCCAAAGCCAAACGTACTGGCTACCAGCGCGTGCCCCATAGCCGCCACGCTCCACAGTGCGGTTGAAAGCGCGTAGCCCAGCTTCGTACCCAGCTTGTCGATGATGCGGCCGGCACCCACCATGCCCACGGCGTAGGCCAGCTTGAAGGCAATTTCGATGTTGGCGTAGTCGCCTGAGTTCCAGTGAAACTCCGTTTCCAGGTAGGGCTTCAGCAGCGAGATAACCGCCCGGTCGAGGTAGTTGATGGTGGTGGCAAAAAACACCAAGGCGCAGATGGTCCAGCGGAATTTGCCGATGGTGGCATTGGCGGTGGCCAGCGGGGAAGCCGGCGGCGCCGGAGCGGAATAAGCCATATATCGAGTTCGGGAATTTGAAACGGGTTACTCGGGCAGCACAGATTCAGGGAGAACGTCATGCTGAGCGCAGTCGAAGCATCTCTACCGCTTCGTTGCAGTCGTCATTGATTACTTGCTCGGTAGAGATGCTTCGACTGCGCTCAGCATGACGTTCCTTATTACTTACTAATTCTTTTTTAGCGTCGCCACCGTTTGCATCAGTTCGGTGATGCTGGCGCTGAGGGCGGCGGTATCGTCGGCATTCTTGAACAGCTGCGAGCCCATGCCCACCGCATTCACGCCGGCGCCAAACCAGGCGCTGAGGCTTTCGCGGGTGGGCTCCACGCCGCCCGTCACCATGAGCTTGATGTGAGGCATGGGGCCGCGCAGGGCTTTCACATAATCGGGACCGACCAGATTACCAGGGAAAATCTTCACCACGGCGGCGCCTAGCTCGCTGGCGCTGTAAATCTCGGTGGGGGTCATGGCGCCGGGAAGCCACGGAATGTTGCGGCTACGGCACACGTCGGCTACCTCGGCGGTGGCGCAGGGCTGCACCACAAACTCGGCACCGGCCGCAATGAACCGCTCGGCGTCGTCGGCCTTGTAAATGGTGCCGATGCCCAGAATCATATCCGGGCACTGCTCGGCCACGAACGACTGTAGCTGCGTGAACACCTCCAGCGCCTTCTCGCCCCGGTTCACAAACTCAAACACGCGAATGCCGCCGGTGTAACAGGCTTGCAGGATGCGCTGAGTGTAAGCTAAATCGGCATGATAGAACACGGGCACCACGGGGTATCGGAGCAGCGTAGCAAGGGTTTCTTCGGCGGAATGTCGGGGCATAGGGAATATTTTAGAACGTCATGCAGAGCGCAGCGAAGCATCTCGCTCGGGGTAACTAATTACTTGCTGCGGGCGAGATGCTTCGCTACGCTCTGCATGACGTTCATTTAAAGCTGATTACTAACGTAGCAGGCGGCCACTGGTGTTGCCTTTCATAATTTCTTCCACTTCGGCCACCGTCACGAGGTTGATGTCACCGTGCACGGTATGCTTAAGGGCCGAGGCGGCCACACCGAAGGTGAGCGCCTGCTGGGGGTTGTCGTATTTCAGCGAGCCGTAGATGAAGCCGGCCATGAAGGCGTCGCCGCCGCCAATGCGGTCCACAATGGGGTTGATATCGTAGGTGACGGTTTCAAGAAACTGTTTACCGTCGTAATAAATGCCTTTCAGGCCGTTGTGCGAGGCGCTGTGCGTCTTGCGGCGCGTGGTAACAACCTGCTTGATTTGCGGAAACCGCGCCATCACCTGCCGGGCCACCGACACGAACTTATTGTCGGTCCCGGGCTCGGGCACGATGCCGAATAGGTCCTCCGCATCGTTCTCGGAGCACACCACCACGTCGCAGCCCTCCACCAGTTCGCTCATCACCGATTGGGCCGTCTGCCCGTACTGCCACAGGTTGCGGCGGTAGTTTACGTCGGCCGACACGGTGATGCCCAGGCGGCGCGCGGCGGCAATGGCCTGGCGCGTGGCCTCGGCCGTGCTGGCCGAGATGGCGGGCGTGATGCCCGTCCAGTGCAGCCAGCCGGCATCTTTTAGGATTTCATCCCAGTTGAAGGCGGCCGGGTCAAGGTTCGCAAAGGCGGAGTTGGCGCGGTCGTATACCACTTTGCTGGGGCGCATCCCCGCCCCCACTTCCAGGAAATACAGCCCGAGGCGGTCGCCCTGGTACACAGTGGCGTCCATGTTCACGCCCAGGGCGCGGAAGCTTTGGGCGGCGGCGCGGCCCAGGTCGTTGTTGGGGAAGCAGGTGACGTGCGCGGCGGGCACGCCCAAACCGGCCAGCGAGGCGCCCACGTTGGCGTCGCCGCCGCCGTACACGATTTCGAGGTGCTGGGTTTGCGCGAACCGGTAGTTCAGCGGCGGCGACAGCCGCATCATGATTTCGCCGAACGTGACAACTTGCTTCATTCTTAATTGGGGACTTGGGGACTTGGGGACTTAGAAGAACGTCATGCTGAGCGCAGCCGAAGCATCTCGCTCGCATCGTTCAACGATTGATTTACTACCACACGCGAGATGCTTCGACTGCGCTCAGCATGACGTGCTTTTATCGTTCAGTTACGCCGTGACAGCCGCCGTTTCGACCACTTTGCCGAAACCGAAATACTGCTTGGCATTACCGTAGCAGATGTTCTGCACCATGCCACCCAGCAGGTCCATGTCGGCCGGTAACTCGCCGTTTTCCACGTCGTTGCCGAGCAGGTTGCAAAGCACGCGGCGGAAATACTCGTGGCGCGGGTACGACAGGAAGCTGCGCGAATCGGTGAGCATGCCCACGAAGCGCGAGAGCAAACCCATGTTGCTCAGGGCGTTGATTTGCTTTTCCATGCCGTCCTTTTGGTCGAGGAACCACCAGCCGGAGCCAAACTGAATCTTGCCGGCCACCGACCCGTCGTTGAAGTTGCCAATCATCGTGGCAATTAGCTCGTTGTCGGCTGGGTTCAGGTTGTAGATGATGGTTTTCGCCAGCTTGTCCTGCCCGTCGAGGCGGTCGAGGAAGGTGCTCAGGGCGCGGCCCTGCGAGAAGTCGCCAATGCTGTCCCAGCCCGTGTCGGGGCCCAGCTCACGCAGCATGCGCGAGTTGTTGTTGCGCAGCGCGCCGATGTGGTACTGCTGCGTCCAGCCCTTTTCCCAGTCCATCACGGCCAGCAGCACCAGCATGGCCGATTTGAATTTCAGCACTTCATCGGCCGCCAGCTCAGCGCCGCCGCGCACCTTCGAAAAGATGGCGGCGATTTCCGCTTCCGTGTAGTCAGCAGCGTAAATCTGCTCCAAGCCGTGGTCAGACAGGCGGCAGCCCAGGCTGGCGAAGAAATCGTGGCGCCGACGCAGGGCCTTTTCGAGGTCGGCGAAGGTGCGGATTTCCACTTCAGCCGCCGCGCCCAGTTTGTCGAGGTACTGATTGTAGGCCGCGGCCGATTCCGGCGCCATCGCCTTATCGGCGCGGAAGGTGGGCAGCACGTTCACGGCGAAGCCGGAGGCGGCCAGCGCCTGGTGGTGCTCCAGCGAGTCGGCGGGGTCATCGGTGGTGCAGAGGGTTTCTACCTGCATCATTTTCAGCAGGTTTTGCACCGAATATTCGGCGGTTTGCAGCTTGGCGCTGCACTCGTCGTAGATGCGGCGGGCGCTGTCCTTGTTCAGCAGCTCGGTGATGCCGAAGTAGCGGCGCAGCTCTAGGTGCGTCCAGTGGTAGAGCGGGTTGCGCAGGGTATAGGGCACGGTTTCGGCCCATTTCTCAAACTTTTCCCAGTCCGACGCATCGCCGGTAATGTAGCGCTCGGGCACGCCGTTGGCCCGCATGGCGCGCCACTTGTAATGGTCGCCGTAGAGCCAGATTTGGGTGATGTTTTCAAACTGCTTGTCCTCGGCAATCTGGTCGGGCAGCAGGTGGTTATGATAGTCGATGATGGGCATCTGCTTGGCATACTCGTGGTAGAGCGTGCTGGCCGTAGCCGTCTGCAGCAGAAAATCGTCGTTGAGAAAGGGCTTCATAAGCAACTAAGATTGGGAGGGTAATGCGGCTGCTTCGGGAACCGAAGGTAGGCCGCCGCCGGAGCCGTTTCCTTCACCCAGCGGTATTTATTAGCGAAAACGGTTGCGTAACTTTTGGAAAAGCGCGAACCGGAGAACGTCATGCAGAGCGCAGCGAAGCATCTTTACTGCTTCGTTGCAATGTCATTATTTACTATCGAGGTAAAGATGCTTCGCTGCAATGTCATTATTTACTATCGAGGTAAAGATGCTTCGCTGCGCTCTGCATGACCGTTCTTTTTTGTTCTGATTTACCCTACAAGCTCACCCCGCGTTTCCACGGAATGAAATCGGTCTGGTCGTGGCGGACGGCGGCAATTTCCTCCTCGCCGCTGGCTACCTTGATGACGTAGTCGAGAATGCGCTCGGCAGCCTGCTCGATGGTTTCTTCGCCGTCAATCACCGTTCCGGTGTTCACGTCGATGATGTCGGGCATGCGGTTGGCAAGGGCCGTGTTGCTGGCCACTTTGATAACCGGGGCGATGGGGTTGCCGGTGGGCGTGCCCAGGCCGGTGGTGAAGAGCACAATATTGGCCCCCGACCCTACCTCGGCCGTCGTGGATTCCACGTCGTTGCCGGGCGTGCAGAGCAGGTTCAGGCCGGGCTTGGTCACCAGCTCCGGGTAGTCCAGCACGGCCACTACCGGCGAGGAACCGCCCTTGCGGGCCGCGCCAGCCGATTTCATGGCGTCCGTAATCAAGCCGTCGCGGATGTTGCCGGGCGAAGGGTTCATGTCAAAGCCCGAGCCGACGGCCACGGCGCTGTCGCCGTAAGCCTTCATGAGGCTGCTGAAACGTTCGGCGGTGGGTTGGTCTACGCTACGGTCCACCAGTTCCTGCTCCACGCCGCACAGCTCCGGGAATTCGGCCAGGATGACCGAGCCGCCGAGGGCTACCAGCATGTCGGAAACGTGGCCCAGGGCCGGGTTGGCCGAGATGCCGGAGAAGCCGTCGGAGCCGCCGCACTCCAAGCCGATGTTCAATGCTTTCAGGGGAGCCGGCTCGCGGCGGGCGCGGTTGGCCAGCATCAGGCCGGCGAAGGTCTGGCGCAGGGCATCGCTGATGAGGGCCTCCTCGGTGCCCAGCTTTTGCTGGTCGAGGATGAAGAGGGGCTTGCTGAAGTGGGGGTCGCGCTTAGCTATTTCGTCCTGCAGCATGCTGGCCTGTGCATTCTGGCAGCCGAGGCTGAGCACGGTGGCGCCGGCCACGTTGGGGTGCGTGATGTAGCCGGCCAGCAGGCCGCACAGCGTCTGGGCATCCTGGCGGATGCCGCCGCAGCCGCCTTCGTGGCTGAGGAAGCGGATGCCGTCCACGTTCGGGAAGGGACGCGAGCTGCGAGCGGTGTCTTCGCCGGCTTCGAGGTCGGCGCTCAGGATTTCCTCCACTGAGCGGCCGGCTTGCATCAATTCCACCAGCTTGCGGGTTTCCGGCTGGTAGTTTTTGCGGCGGGCGTAGCCAAGGTCGGTGATGAGGGCATCCTGCAGCACCTGGATGTTACGGTTTTCGCAGAACACCAGCGGAATCACCAGCCAGTAGTTGGCGGTGCCCACGCGACCATCGGCGCGGTGGTAGCCCTGGAAGGTGCGGTCTTGCCAGGCGGTCACATCGGGGGCCTGCCAGGCGGCGCGCTGGTGGCCGTGCTCATCGTAGCTGTTGGTGGCGTGCTGCATGTTGGCCGTGGTGAGGCGGCCGCCGGGACGGATGTCGGCCTTGGCCTTGCCCACCAGCACGCCGTACATCGTCACGGGCTGGCCCACGCTCAAGCCCAGGGGCGAGAGCTTGTGCTTGGCCGGAATGGCCTCGGTGGTGGTGACGTAGCCGTTTTCCCAGGGCACTTCGGTGCCAATGGGCAGGTCGACGAGGGCGACCAGCACGTTATCGGCGGGGTGAATGCGGGCAACTTGGTGTTTCACAGGGTCGGTATTGAAAAGGATGAACGTCATGCAGAGCGCAGCGAAGCATCTTTACCGCTTCGTTGCAATGGCATTAATTACTGCTGAGGTAAAGATGCTTCGCTGCGCTCTGCATGACGTTCGAATTGGTCTAGTTAACCAGCCAATGCTGTTTTTTTGGTGAAAAAAGCAGCCAGCGTGGCCGAAGCACCTTCTTCCAGCAGTTGGTTGAGGTAGTGCGTCACCTTGTCGGCAAAGCCGGGCAGGCGGGTGAGGTCATGGCCCCAGAGGGCGGTGTTGCGCAGGGCGGCGCTGGCCAGTTCCTCGGGCGAAAACTTGGCCCAGAGGTCGGCGAAGTAGCCGGCGCGGTCGTCCTGAATGGTGTAGGGTTCGCCGTTGACTTCACCCTGGCCGGTGCTGGCGCCGGTGGCGGTGTTGCGCATGAAGAGCAGGTAAGCCGCAAAGCCCAGGGCCATGTAGTGCGGCACGGCGTTGTGCGTCTGGTAGTAGTGCAGCAGCGTGGGCACGTTGCGCATCTGCATCTTAGCAGTGCCCTGCATGGCAATGGCCAGCCAGCGGTGCTCCAGATACGGGTTGCGGAAACGGTCGAGCACCTGCATGCCGAAGCGCTGACCCACTTTCTCGTCCACCTGGTAGGGGATGCCGGGCAGCAAATCGGCCAGCATCAGGTTGTGGATGAAGCGGGCCAGGTTTTCGTTTTCGAGCGACTCGCGCACCGTGGTGCAGCCCGAGAGGTGGGCCAGGGCGTAGCTCAGCGTGTGCGTGCCGTTCAGCAAGCGCAGCTTCAGCTCGCGGAAGAGCGTGATGTCGGGGCGGATAACCACGCCCTTGGCCACGGAGTGGAACGAGAGCACCTCGCGCACCTTTTCATCGCCTTCGATGGCCCACAGGGCATAGGCCTCGCTCATGGTCAACAGTTCGTCCTGGTAGCCGAGCTCTTCCTGCAGCTGCGCGTAGAGCGCGGGCTCGGGGCGGCCGGGCACGATGCGGTCGACCAGCGTATTGCAGAAGTGGTTGGCCGCTTCGAGCCAGTCGATAAAAGCGCTGCCGAGGTCGTTGCGGTGGGCCAGCTCCAGCACGATGGCTTCGAGCTTGCGGCCGTTGTCGGGAATCAGCTCGGTGGGCACGATTACCAGCCCGCGGCTGGCGTCGCCTCTAAAGGCTTCGAAACGCGCGTGGAGCACGGCCAGCAGCTTGCCTGGAAACGACGAAGGCGGCGTGAGGTGAATGTCCTCGTTCACCAGCTGAATACCCACTTCGGTGGTATTCGAAATCACCACCTGCAGGTCGGGGCTGGCAGCGAATTTCAGCACCTCGGCCCACTGGCTTTTGGCCGAGAGCACGCGGCTGATGCTGCTGCACACCACGTTTTCCTCTACCGGCTGGCCGTCGTCGACGCCGCGCACGCACACCGTGTAGAGGCCGTTCTGGCGCTCGAAGGCGGTGGCGTCGCCGCCGTCGGTGCTTTTCACCACCACCACGCGGCCGTTGAACACGCCTTGGCGGTTAGCCTCGTCAATCATGAAATCGGGCAGGCCGCGCAGCAGCACGCCGGTACCGAATTGCAGCACTTTCTCGGGCAGGGCAAACAGCGCCGGGGTGGGCCACGCCACCGCGGCGGTGCTGCGGGGGGCGGACAAAGCCAATTCTTGATTCAAAGTGTCCATTACGACGAAATAGTAGGATTGCTGAACGAAGCTATAATGGGGCCTTAGCCCTTCCCTCCCGTACTCACCCGCTTTTGCCAGGCCGGGTATTCTTTGTTGATAAGTTTTTCGGGCCAGGTGCCCAGGTACAGGTAGCCGGCGCGGCGCTCGTTCTCGATTTCGCTGAGCTGGTAGTGCACCTGGCTGTCGCGGCCCACGTAAATCGGCCGGTCGGTATCCAGCTCGTAGAAACGGGCCCAGATGGTGGCACCGGCTTCGGGCATCATCACCCGGTCGCGGCCCGACTTCTCCTGCGGCGCGGCAATTTCCTTCACCGTGAAGCCATTGATTTTCACCTTCTCAAACCACGCCACGGCGCTGTCAATCGACTTCTTCACGGCCGGCGACGGATTGTCAATTCCCATCAGAAACCGCACGATTTCCACCGACTCATCCCCGCTCAGCGAGGCCAGCTCGAAGGCGCGGGCCTTGGCCGGCTGCAGGGTTTTTTCATCGTACTGCGCGCACCAGGCGGTGGGCACGCCCTTGCGCACATACTGCGTTTTGAGAATGCAGTCGGCGCCTTTGTCCACGGCCGTTTGGGCCTGGGCGGGCAGCGCGGCATCGAGGCCCACAAAGGGGGCCTTTTGCCGGGCCACGTTGCGCAGCAGTTCCAGCACGCGCACCATGGCGTTGTCGTTGTAGGTAATCTGGTGGCGATAGTTGCTGAAATCGGGGTAATACTGCGGGAAGCCGCCGTTGGCGTACTGCATTTTTAGCAGGAAGCGGATGCCGTTTTCGGCGCCTTCGCGGTAGGCGACGTTGTTGGTTTTCTGGTAGGCTTGGGCCAGGTAGATGATTTCGCGCGACGTCGCGTTGTTGTCGATGGTGGCGTCGTTGCGGCCCTTGTCGGCCAGCGTGCGAGTGCGGTCGGCGGCGCTCAGGCGGTGCTTGTAGTCCACCTTCTCGTTGCCCACGGCCTTGGGCCAGCCGCCAATAGCGCGCTGAAACACCAGCATCTTATCCGCGGTGCTGTCCTGCAGCGGCACCTGGGCAGCGGTCGGGCTGGCCGTGGCGGCGCTGGCGGGCGCCTTGCCCACGGTTTCAGTGGCCAACTCTTTCTGGGCACAGGCCGTGCTGAGCGCCAATCCTCCCATCAGGCAGAGTAAATGCAGCATCGTCATGGGGCAGGGTGTGGAGAGGACGAAACCTCTGTCAACGTCTTTTGCGAAAAAGATGAGGGGTGCCAGGCTGCCCGGAAAATGACGGCCGCGAGGCGCGCCATTTCCAGGCAGTAAAGCAGGTTGCGTGGGCGAGCCGCCCGATTAGTAGCCGAAGTTTTGCTTCAGGGCCGGGTCGGCGCTCAGCGTGGCCGACGGGATGGGCAGCAGCTCTTTGCCACGGCCGGGCACGTATTCCGCCGCCAGGCCCGAGCCAATGCTGGTAGCCGTCACCGGCGTGGCCGCGTTCAGGGTGTACACGGTGCCGGCGGGCTTGGTGTTGGCCACGTAGGCGGCATCAATGCCCTGGCGCCAGTTCACGCGCACGGTGCCGGTGGGCGCCGTGTTAACGGCAGGCGAAGGCTTGTAGAACGAGCGGGTCCACTGCACGGGCTGCACGGCCAGCGAGGCGGCCGTGGGCGTGCGGTAGTACTGGTACAGCGGCACGTTCTGATACGGCGGCAGGCCAAGGGCCATTTTTTCGATGTTGGACTTCACTTCGGCCAGCTTCGTTTCGAAGAGGTTCCAGCGCAGCAGGTCATACTTACGAATGCCTTCGCCACCGAACTCGATGTAACGCTCGTTCACAATGGTGTTGAACATGTTGGCCTTGCTACTGAAGCTAAAGCCAGCCTGCGTCAGCGTCGAGAGGGCCAGGGCGCGGTTGCCGCCGAAGCCGCGGGCACGCACTTCCATCAGGGCATCCTGGGCGGCCTGGGTGGGGCCGTTCAGCTCGTTTTCGGTTTCGGCAAACATCAGCAGCACATCCGAGAAGCGGATGATGGGCCAGTTGTAGTCGAGGTAGTTCACGGTGCCGGTCACGGGCGGGATGTGCCAGTCGCGGCGCCACTTGCCGTCGGTGGCCGAGGTCAGGGCCACGCCCGTCTGCACGTTGGCGGTGCTGGCAATGCCGTAGGTGGTGATGGTCACGTCGCGGCGCGTGTCGGTCGAGTCGAAGGCGTAGAAGTAGGGCGGCGCAATGGTCACGGCACCCTGCGTCGAGCCGTAGGTGCCCGAGGCATTCTGCAGGCGCGGGCCGTTGTAGTAGCCCACTTTGCTGCCTGAAGCGCCCGTGGCCGTGGCCATGCCCACTTGGAACATGATTTCGTTGGCCGTTTCCGAGCGCAGTTCGTTCATGCTCTTGAATACTTCCAGGTAGCTGGGGTTCAGGGTGTGCTCGGCGCGGGCGCTGGTGGTCATCAGGTCGGCGCACTCCTGGCGGGCAATGCGGTAGTAGTCGGCGTAGTCGGAGGCGCGCTGCATGGTGTTGTTCTGCAGCGAGTAGCCGCCGCGGTACAGGCAGAGGCGGGCCCGCAGGGCCTTGGCGGCGCCTTTGGTGATGCGCTCACTGGCGGCACCGGCCTGGCTGCGCCACGGCAGCAGGTCGATGGCCATTTGCAGGTCGGCAATCAGGCGCGTGAGGGTGGCGTTGCGGTCCGAGTTGGGCAGGTTGAAATCCTGGCCCGACACGGCCGGGGTGAACTGCACCGGCACATCGCCCCAGTTGCGCACCAGCTCAAAAATGTACTGGGCCCGCAGCGTGAGGGCTTCGCCGTACAGGCGTTTGAGGGCGGCCACATCCGAAGCGCTGCCGCCGGTGTAAAGCGGCATCTGCGGAATCTGCTGAATGCAGATGTTGGAGCGCTCCACGCCCTGGTACAGCTGGTTCCAGGGGTTGTTAATCTCCGTGTTGGTGGGCAGGGCGGTGTAGCGGGCAATGCTGCGGCGGCCCCCGTCGGCGGCGCCGGCCGAGCCAATCAGCTCATCCGAATCGAGCGGGTAGTACAGGCTGATGCGGGTGCCGTAGCCGTTGTCGCCCGAGAGCGGGTCGTAGGCGCCAATCACGGCGGCAGTGGCCCCACTCACGGTGCTAAAGGTGTACTCCGTGGTGTTGAGGGCCACGGGGTCCACTTCGAGGTAGTCTTTGCAGGAAGAAACCAGCCCGGCGGTGCCGGCAAGGGCCACGGCAGCCAGCGCCACCCGGCGGAAGGATTGAAACGATTTCATATAATCAGAGCAAAAAGTCGGGTGGGAATTAAAGCGACAGGTTGACGCCGAAGAGGATGGCGCGGCTGCGGGGGTAAGCGGCGTAGTCGACGCCCGGCGTCAGGGGCGTGGCGCGGCGGGTGTTCACTTCCGGGTCGTAGCCGGTGTACTTGGTGAAGGTGTACACGTTGTTGAGCGTGGCATAGAAGCGCAGCGAGTTCACCTTGGCACGCTGGGTCAGCGTTTTGGGCAAGGTGTAGCCCACGGTGATGTTGTTCACGCGCAGGAACGAGCCGTCTTCCACAGCCCAGGAGTGGAACACGAAGTTGCGGGTGGGCGTCCAGATGTTGGCCGACTGGTTCACCTCCTGCAGGCGGGTCAGGGTGGTGATGGGGCTGCCATCGGCTTCGATGACGCGGTAGCGGTTGCTCATGATGTCGAGCACGTTGCTGAACTGCGTGTTGGCCGTGTTCGAGGTGAATTCAATCTTGTTGGCGTTGTAGATGTCATTGCCCAGCACGAAGTTGAGGAACAAGCTGGCATCAAAACCCTTGTAGGAGAACTGTTGGTTCAGGCCGCCCACGGCTTTGGGGTTGGCGTTGCCAATCACCGTCTGGTCGTTGGCGTCAATCTTGTTGTCGCCGTTCAAATCCTTCAGTTTGAGCAGGCCCGGGCGGTAAGACGATTCGCCAATCAAACCCAGGTTGTTCACGAAAGTGCGGTCGGTGCGGGGCGTCCAGGTGCCCAGGGCGCCGTTGGCGCCGGGCACGTAGCCCGTGAAGTCATCGGCGGTGAGGTAGCCGTCGGTCACGTAGCCGTACATCTGGCCCACCGGCTGGCCCACGCGGGCCACGTAGTCCGGAATCAGCGACGCCGTGGAGCCGGCCCAGCCCGACGAGATGGCCGGGATTTCGGTCTGGTTGCCGCCCAGGCTTTCGATGCGGCCGCGGTTGAACGAGGCGTTGGCCGTGGCCGTCCAGCTGAAGTTTTCGTTGCGCAGCACCGTGGCGGTCAGTTGCATTTCCAGGCCCTTGTTCGAGGTCGAGCCGATGTTCTGCAGCTGCGAGGTGTAGCCCAGGAAGGCCGGAATCGGTTTGTTGAGCAGCAGGTCGTTGGTGGTGTTGTAATAAGCGTCGGCCGTGAACTGGAAGCGGTTGTCAAGCAGCGAGAGGTCGATGCCGATGTTGCGCGACGTAGTGGTTTCCCACTTCAGGTTGGGGTTGGCCAGGCTGGTGGCCGACGAGCCGAGCACGATGCTGTGGTTCAGGGCGTACGGCGCGTTGCCGGCCGTGAACAGTTGAGCGTAGAGGAAGTCGTTGATGCGGTTGTTGCCGGCCTGGCCGTAGCTCAGGCGCAGTTTCAGGTCCGAAATGGTGGGGATGCCCTTGAAGAACTCCTCACGCGAAATACGCCAGGCCACCGAGGCGCCGGGGAAGTAGCCCACGCGGTTGCCTTCGGGGAATTTCGACGAGCCGTCGGCGCGCAACGTACCCGTAAACAGGTACTTGTCGTCGTACGAGTAAGTCAGGCGGCCGAAGCCCGAGAGCAGGCGGTAATCGGCCGGAATGCTGGTCTGGGGCAGCACCGGCTGGGCAGTCTGGCCAGCGGGCAGTACGCCTTGGTTGATGTTGGCCAGGGCCCGCTCGGCGGTGATGTCAACCGGCAGGAAGTTGGTCTGGATGTAGAGCTGCTTGGTTTGCTGCTGGTATACTTCCTCGCCCACGAGCAGGCCGAAAGCGTGCTTGCCAATCTTCTTCGAGTAGTCCAGCACGTTCGAGTTGTTGAGCGTGGTCTGGGTGCTTTGGGTGATGGTGGCAAACGGCAGGTTGGCGTAGCCGCCCGACGCCGAGCGCAGCACCGGCGAAAACTGGCCGTTGAAGGTACCCAGGTTGATGTCGGTGATGTCGAAACCGGCCGTAGTGCGGAAGGTCAGGCCCTTGGCCAGTTCCAGCGACGCGTTGGCGCCGATGTTGATGGTGCGGCGCTTGTCCTTGCGGTACTCGTTATCGATGGTCACGATGGGATTGGCCAGCGACGACTGGTCGAAGAATTCCGGGTCAAACGCCGAAATGTCCACCACCTGGCCGTTGGCCTTGGGCACCTGCAGCGGCTGGTACTGCACGGCGTTGCGCAGGCGCGAGGTCGTGTTCGAGCCCGACGTGGAAGTGCCGGCGCCCATCGTGCCCTGGTCGTTGAAACGAGCATTCAAACCCACGCGCAGTTTGTCGGTGGCTTTGGTGTCGAAGCGGAAGTTTATCAGGTTGCGGGTGTAGTCGGAGCCGCGCTGAATGCCCTGCTCGTCGTTGTGCGTCAAACTCAGCGAATAGGTCGTGGCTTTCGAGCCGCCGGCTACCGATACGTTGTGCGTCTGCTGGAATGCCTCGCGGCCGAAGACTTCGTCCTGCCAGTCGATGAAAGGGGCATTGCGGGCGCGCTGCAGCGTGTCGCTGTTGAAGTTGGTGCTGCCAAACAGGCTCTTGAACGTGGGCAGGCCGCCCGACGTGTTGCCGATGACGCGGGCCCGCTCAAACTGGTAGTTCAGGTAATCGTTGGGGTTCAACACGCCCAGCGTCTTCGTGATTTTGCGGAAGCCGGCAAAGCCGTTGTAGCTCACCACCGTGCGGCCTTCCGAGCCCTTCTTAGTGGTGATGATGATAACGCCGTTGGCGCCACGGGCACCGTAGATGGCCGTGGCCGACGCATCCTTCAGCACATCCACCGAGGCAATGTCCTGCGGGGCAATCACGCTCAGCGCGTTTTCAATCTGGATGCCGTCCACCACGTACAGCGGCGAGTTGTCCTGCGTTACCGAGCCGCCACCGCGCACGCGCACCTGCACGTTCAGGTTGCCGGGGGTGCCCTCGGCGCTGGTCAGCTGCACGCCGGCCAGACGGCCGGTGAGCGCCTCAGCGGCCGAGTTCACCGGAATGTCCTTAATCTGCTGCGCGCTCACCGACGAAACCGAGCCGGTTACGTCGCGGCGCTGCACTTCCTGGTAGCCGATTACCACCACGTCTTCCAGCTGCTTGCTGTCGGAAGCGAGGGAGACGTTGATGGTCGTGCGGTCGCCAATGGTTTCTTCTTTCGACACAAAACCCACGAAGCTGAAACGCAGCTTGGCACCGGCTGCGGTAGTGGCCGGAATCGAAAGGCTGTAGCTACCGTCGGCACCGGTCGAGGCGCCGTTGGTGGTGCCTTCTACCAGCACCGTCACGCCCGGCAGGGTTTCGCCCTCCGCCGATTTGACGACGCCTTGCACCTGGCGGTTTTGCGCCACGGCCAGCCCGATGCTCCCGAAGAACAGGAGCCAGACCAAGAGAAAATGTTTTTTCATGAGTGAAAAAGTTGGGTGGGAGTTTTTAAAAGTCGGGTTAGCGTAGCGCGTCGAGCGGTACGGCGTCCATGTCGGTGTATTCGCGGTTTTCGCCGGCCATGCCCCAGATGAAGGCATAGTTGCTGGAGCCACAGCCCGTGTGGATGGACCACGGCGGCGAGAGAATGGCCTGCTCGTTGCTCACCCACAGCGGGCGGGTTTCGGTGGGCTCGCCCAGCAGGTGCAGCACGCGCTGGCCCTGGGGCAGGTTGAAGTAGAGGTAGGCCTCCATGCGGCGGTCGTGGGTGTGGCTCGGCATAGTGTTCCACACGTTGCCAGGCTTGAGCTGCGTGAGGCCCATCACCAGCTGGCAGCTTTGGATGCCTTCCTGGTAGATGTATTTGTAGATGGTGCGCTCGTTGGCCGTTTCCATGGCGCCCATTTCCACGGGCGTTGCTTCGGCCTGGGTGCGGCGCGCGGTGGGGTGCACCGCGTGCGCCGGCGAAGACAGCAGGTAGAACTTGGCTGGCTGGGCCGCGTCCACGCTGGCAAAAACCACTTCTTTCGAGCCCATGCCCACGTAGAGGCAGTCCTGGTTGCCCAGTTCGTACACCGTGCCGTCTACGGTGATGGTGCCCGCGCCGCCTACGTTCAAGGTGCCCAATTCGCGGCGCTCCAGAAAGAAGTTGGCTTTCAGCGACTCGGGGCAGGGCAAAGTCAGCGCCGTGCCGGTGGGCTGGGCCCCGCCCACAATCATGCGGTCGTAGTGCGTGTAGGTTAGCTCGATTTCGCCGGGCGTGAAGATGTTTTCAATCAGGAAATGCTCCCGAATTCCGCTCGTGTTGAGCGTGGCAGTTTCGCGGGGGCCGATGGCAAAGCGCTGGGTCATGGTTGAATTATGAATTATGAGTTATGAATTATGAGTTGGGGCCGATTTAAAACCGAATCAGAGCGCAAAACTCATAATTCATAACTCATAATTCACAATTAATCTACCGCCCCATCCAGCCGCCGTCGACGGTGAGGATGGTGCCGTGCACGTAGTCCGAAGCGGCCGAGGCCAGGAACACGGCGGGGCCGGCGTAGTCGGAGGGCAGGGCCCAGCGGCCGGCCGGAATGCGCGAGAGGATGGCGGCGCTGCGCTCCTCGTCCTGGCGCAGGGCGGCGGTGTTGTCGGTGGCCACGTAGCCGGGGGCAATGGCGTTCACGTTCACGCCGCGGCCGGCCCATTCGTTGGCGAGGGCCTTCACCAGGCTGCCCACACCGCCCTTACTGGCCGCGTAGCTGGGCACGTTGATGCCGCCCTGGAAGGTGAGCAGCGAGGCCGTGAAGACAATTTTGCCGGAGCCGTTCTGCAGCATCTGGCCGCCAATGGCGCGGGCCAGGCGGAAGGGCGCGTCGAGGTTGATGCTAAGCACGGCGTCCCAGTCCTCGTCGGAGTGCTCGGCAGCCGGCGCGCGGCGGATGATGCCGGCGTTGTTGAACAGAATGTCGATGACCGGAAAGTCAGCCTGCACCTGTTTGATGAAACCCTGCAGTTCTTCCAGCTTCCCGAAATCGGCTTGGTAGCCTTTGTATTCGCGGCCCAGGGCCTGCACGGCCAACTCGGTTTCGCCGCCCGCCGGCATGTGCATGGATACGCCGATGATGTCGGCGCCGACCTCGGCCAGGCCGAGGGCAATGGCTTGCCCGATACCCCGGTCGCAACCCGTCACGAGGGCGCGCTTACCAGCCAAACTAAATGCGGAGGAGAAAGCAGTCATACTAAAGGGACAATGCGAAGGGAGGAGAACTATTGAAATGGACAAAACCCTCGGATTGGGGACGGCTTTGCTTCATAAAGATTTCATTCGCTTCAGCCAAAAGCAAGAGTTGGACAATCTATTTTTGTGCAATCGTTGCCGGGAACGATGCCATACGCCTAATTCCTGTACCTCCCAGTTCTGAAAACGCCTCTACAAGCCTAAAAAACCACAAATCCACTCTTCCTTTCGCCAAACGACACCGCGCCCAATAAATTGAATTTTTCCAATAAAACCAAAATTTAGCAAACGGTTGATTACGTCGACAAAATGGCTTGCTCAACAGAGCCAGTTCCGCTGTAACCGTTGGTATGCCCCTTAAAAGACGACGGCAGCCAGGACCAATTGGTCCTGGCTGCCGCCATTTGAAATACCATAAAATCCCGGGCTAGTCCACGCTCACAGTGGGGTCCCAGTTATTGAGCACACTTTCGCGGGTGTAGAAGGCGGCCTGCTGCGGCGTGAGCTGGCGCGACCACAGGATGCGCGCCTTGGGCGCCGCGCCGGGCCCGGTGGACTTGTACTCGGCAAAAAAGGCGTCCTGCTTGTTGCTCTCCTTGCCCCAGTGGTCCCAGCCTTTGGGCTTGATGATGTTCGAGAGTTCGCAGTTCAGCAGTACGGTTTTGCCGGTGGGCTTCCAGGGACGGGCCAGGAAGTAAGATTCGGGCGGGGCCTCGCCGCCAATCTTGCAACGCTGCATCACGATGCCGTAGCGGACGCTGTCGGGCGTGGAAGCGGCGATGATGACGGTGCCGCCCGTTTTGCAAAACAGCGTGCAGTCTTCAAACCACGCCGTGGCCGAACCCAGAATATAGTCGGTGGTGCCTTCGATGTAGCAGTCTTTATAGTACTGCCGGCTGCCGTAGCCGTACACGTAGAGCGTATCGCGGAAGCCCAGGAAACGGCAGCCCACGAAGCGGGCGCGGTCGCCATACACCCACATGGCGGGGCCCTGCCCTACCGTGCCGGCGGTGTTTTCGAAGGTGATGTTTTCGGCCGAAAAGTCGGCGCCGAACACGCGGAAGGTGGAGGCTTCGGAGGTGCCCAGGGGCTCGCCGTTGGCGGGGGTGCGGCCGTTGTAGTCGTCGAAGGTGAGGATGGTGGTGTTTACGTCCTCGCCCTTGAGGCGCACGAAGTTCTTCTTTTTGGCCAGGTTCAGCTTCTCCTTATAGATGCCTTTGCGGATGAAGATGACCGTGGGCGTGCGGTTGTTGAGGGGCACGGCGTCGAGGGCGGCCTGCACGGTGCGGAAGTTGCCGGAGCCGTCCTGGGCCACCACCACGTTTTTGGTTTGGGCGAAACCGGTGAAGCTGACAAGCAGCAGGGCTAACAGTATAAACTTGGACATAATTAACGGGCGGGATGAAGGAAGGGAATAAGCCCCGGAGGGTGAAATCGGGTTGGGCGAATTTAAGAAGTTATTCCCGACTAGTCCTAATCAATATTGCCTCAACTGGCTTTTTTGACAGTTCGACTACCAAATAAGTCTATTTTTTTGTCTTAAAGGTACTTGCTCAACCAGCTATTGCCAGCCACGTTCTGCCACCTGCCCAAAAGCACGAATGGCCCGCCGGCTTTCGCCAACGGGCCACACGGATACCATGCGCCAAAAAGAAGACTAGCCGCCTACCAGTAAATGGTGTAGAGTGCAGTGAGAATCACAATAATGGACGCCGCGCCAATCACAAAGCTGGGCTGTGGCTTGAACATGCTGCTGTCGATTTCCAGGCCCTTGGTTTTCACCCCGCGGGCGTTTTCGAACAAGCTGATGATGACCATCATAATGATGCATATGACGAACACGAAGCCCATGCGGTCGAGGAACGGAATCTCATACACGCTGGAGCCGGCGGGCTTCACCGCGAAGCCGAACGGGGCCAGGAACGACAGGTCCGTGTAGGTAGGCAGGAACTTGAACATCACCGAGAGCAGGAAGCCGCCGATGGTGGCAAACAGGGCCGCGGTGGAGGTCGTTTTCTTCCAGAAGAAGCCCAGGATGAACATGGCAAAAATACCCGGCGACACGAAGCCCGTGTATTCCTGAATGTACTGGAAACCACCCTTTTTGTCGATGCCGAGGTGCGGCGCGATGAGCACGCCCAGAATCATAGCCACGACCACCGCGATTTTGCCGGTGGCCACCAACTGCTTCTCGGTGGCATCGGTTTTGAAGACTTTGTGGTACACGTCGAGCGTGAAGATGGTGGCAATCGAGTTGGCTTTGCCAGCCAGCGAAGCCACCACGGCGGCCGTGAGGGCGGCGAAGGAGAGGCCCTTGAGGCCCACCGGCAGGATGTTGAGCAGCACGGGGTAAGCACGGTCGGGGTTCAGGTCGGCACCCGCGCCGAACTCGGCGGCACCGAAGACGTCCTGCTTGTAAAGCACGTAGGCGGCGATGCCGGGCAGCACCACAATTACGGGCATGAGCAGCTTGAGGAAGGCGGCAAACAAAATGCCGGAGCGGGCCGTGGGCAGGTCGGCGCCCAGGGCGCGCTGGGTGATGTACTGGTTGCAACCCCAGTAGTTGAGGTTCACAATCCACATGCCGCCGAGCAGCACCGTAAGCCCTGGCAAATCGAGGTAATGCTCGTTGTCGCGCTTGAAAATCATCTGGAAGTGGTCGGAGGCGTGCTCGGTCATCAGGTTGAAGCCGCTGATGGCGCCCGAGGAACCGTAGTGCGTAGCCACCAGGTTGAGGGCCAGGTAAGTAGTGGCTAGGCCGCCGAGAATCAGGAAGAACACCTGAATGACGTCGGTGAAGCCAATCACCTTCATGCCGCCCAGCGTGATGATGACGGCGAAACCGGCCAGCATGTACATGCAGAAGTTGAGGTTCAGGCCCGCGATGCTGCTGATGGCGATGGCGCCGAGGTAGAGAATCGAGGTCAGGTTCACCACCACGTACAACGCCAGCCAGAACAGCGCCATAATCATGGCCACCGTCGAGTTGTACCGCTGGCTGAGGAACTGCGGCATGGTGGCAATGTTGTTCTTCAAATACACCGGAATGAAGAACACGGCCACGATGACCAGCGTGATGGCCGCCATCCACTCATAGGTGGCAATGGCCAGGCCCATGGCAAAGCCCGAGCCCGACATGCCCACGAACTGCTCGGCCGAGATGTTGGAGGCGATGAGTGAGGACCCAATGGCCCACCACGTCAGAGAGCCTTCAGCGAGGAAGTAGTCCTTGGAATTGCCCTCCAGGGTACCGTCGTGGCCGGTTTTGCGCCGGTATACCCAGATGCCGTAGCCGGATACGATGATGAAGTAAACGAAGAATACGATGTAGTCAATCGTACTAAGGGTGTGCTGGTTCATTGAAGGTGCTAATGGGAGGAGGTTGACAGAGCGAAGATTGAGACCAGATTAGGGCATTCAAAAGGTAATGTTCCGGCAAAAAAACCGTTTCTGAAAGGACTTTCTTTTGAAGTCCTCACTTACCGACCGCAAGTTCAAACAAACGATTGCGGAGGTCGGGCCCTAGATTCGTCATACATCCACCTCAAATTCGTCAGTAGGCGCTGGATAGTGGAAATGAAAAAGGCCGGGCGAGTGCCCGGCCTTTTTATTGCAGCGAAGTCGTTTGTAAAAGACATCAAAAGCACGTCATGCTGAGCGCAGCCGAAGCATCTCTACCGCGAGAGTAAATGATTACGTTGCGCGGTAGAGATACTTCAGCTTCGCTCAGCATGACCGTTCTTCCGTTTGCGTTTCTACTTCCTCTACTTGCCCAGCAGCCAGGTGGCCAAATCTTTGCCGGCCTGGAAATTCTGAAATGAGGCCGGAATCTTGCGGCCGTCGGTGTACTCGTTGTACAGCCACGGGTCGCCAAGAATGAAGACCTTACCCTTGCCCAGGCGGGCCGTGGCCATGATGACTTTGCCGTTGTTCGTCACCAGCGGCTGGGCTGGCGCGGCCACCGACAGCACTGACAGTTCCTTCACGTAGGCCGTGTTGGCATTCTTGAACACAGCTTTGCCGGAGGTCAAATCCACTTTGCCCTGCTCGAACTGCGAGCCCTGCACCATGTTGACGCTCTGGTTGGTGAACTGCACGCCGAAGTTTTTGGCCAGCTCGTTGAAGTGTTTGGTTTCGCAGTTGGCCGTGTCGTTGGCTAGCAGCACGAGGGTGCCGCCGCCCTTCACCCACTCGGTGATGACCTTGCTGTCGGCGGGCTGGATGTAGTTGGGCTTGGGCGACTCCTTGCGCGAGTCCGGGTCGACGATGATGTAGACGCTCAGGGGCTTAAGGCTGGCGGCCGTGGGGGCGGCTGGCACAGCTACGGTTTTGGCGCCCAGCTCGCGGAACTGGTTGCCCCACAGCCAGAAGCCACCGTGCTGGCGCTCTTCCCAGGTGTAGTGCCACTGCTCCTGCTCGCCGCTGAGCGGGCTTTTACGCATCTCGTGGTTGAAAAAGTAGTCGAGGCCCACGGTTTTGCCCTGGCCGAGGCCATCTTCGGCGGCAATTTCCATCTCGGTGCTGGCCAGAATGAAGGGCCCAACGCCCTTGTAGTCGTTTTTGCGCAGCTTCTCGGTGAGGTAGTAGTCGAAGGTGCCGTCGCGGTAGGGCTTGCCGCCCAGGCCGCCCACGCTCACGGTGCCGTTGTAGGCCAGCGCGCCGTTTTCATCAGCCACGAAGGCTTTCAGAATGCCGTCGTAGCCTTTTTTGGCCACGGCCGCGTACTTTTTATCGAGGTAGCCCAGGCGCACGCCCTTGGCCAGCGCGTACACAAACATACTGCTGCCCGAGGCTTCGGCGTAGTTGCCCTTGCGGCCTTCCTGGCCCATCACGAGGCTCCAGGTGCCGGTTTTGGGGTCCTGGTACTTGGCCAGCACGGGCGCCAGCCGCTGCAGGGCTTTGATGAGGGCGGGGCGCTGCGGGTGGTTGGCGGGGAAGTAGTCGAGCACGTCGACCAACGCCATGCCGTACCAGCCAATGGCGCGGTCCCAGAAAGTGGGGCTCTGGCCGGTGGCTTTGTTGGCCCAGGGCTGCTCCCGGCTTTCGTCCCAGCCGTGGTAGAGCAAGCCGGTTTTGGGGTCGACCAGATTCTTCTCAATCAGTGCAAACTGCTTGGCGATGTCATCGAAGCCAGCGGGTTGATTGAACACGCGGCTGTACTCGGCATAGAACGGCTCGGCCATGTACAAGCCGTCGAGCCACATCTGATTGGGGTAGATTTTCTTATGCCAGAAGCCGCCTTCCTTGGTGCGTGGCTGGGTGTCGAGCTGCTTGCGCAGCAGTTGCGCGGCCTTGATATACTTGTCCTGGTCAGGCACCGAGCCCAGCTGGCTCAGCAGCAGCAGCCCGCGGCCGGGCGTGATGTGGTCGAGTTGAAACTCGTCGGCCCGGTAAGTGCGGATGCTGCCGTCCTTCTGCACGAAGCGGTTGAGGTCCTTCTGAATGTAATTGGCGTAGCGCGGGTCGCCGGTGCGCTCCCAGACGCGCTCCAGGGCTGTGTACATCAGGCCCTGCTCGTAGTTCCAACGGCTGGCCTTCGCCTCGCCCACCACAATGGAATCGGGGTTCCAGGAGATGAAGGCGTCGGCCATGCGCTGCGAGTAGGGCTTGGCGGCCGTTTGGGCAGCGGCGGTTTCGCTGAGCAGCGCGAGTGACAGCAGCGGCAGCAGGAAAGGGGTGGGTTGTTTCATATCGAATATTAATGGACCGTCATGCAGAGCGCAGCGAAGCATCTCGCGTGCCGAAGTAACTCAATCGTTCAACGATTTTAATTACTTCGGCACGCGAGATGCTTCGCTGCGCTCTGCATGACGGGCGGCTGATGACGTTCTTCTGATGTTCAGTTAAAGTAAAAAACTTTAGCGCTGGGCCACGCTCACCGTTTTCTTGGCCAGCTTGTCGCCCAGCTGCACGTCTTTTTTGGCCTTCTTCGTGTCAGTGTTGGTCAGGCGGATGTCCTTGCTGCGGTCGCCGGTCACGCGCAGCAGCAGCTCGGCGCCGTTGGTGTAGCGGATGCCGTCGAACGCCAGGTTGCGGCTGTTCTGCACCTCCATCACCGGGGCGGTATCGGACGAGAGCAGGGTCACGTTTTTCAGGCGAATATTCTCGGCTTCCTGGCACACGAGGCCTTTTTTGCATTCAATCACTGCGTTTTCGATGCTGATGTCCTTGATGCTCATCTCGGGTAGGCCGCGCACCAGGATGCCGGTGGTGGCGCCCTTGCAATACACATTTTTGATGCGGAAGCCTTTAAACTGCGGCGTGCCTTCGTTCAGCGGCATGGCGGCGATGACGGGCGGCGCGGTGCTTTCACCGGCCAGCGGCACGGGGTCTTTGGCGGCGTAGTACATGTCGAACAGGATGGCCTCGCCGGCAATGTTGGTCATGTCGACGCCATCCACGAAGATGTTCTCAACCACGCCGCCGCGGCCCCGGGCCGTCTTGAAGCGCAGCCCCACATCGGTGCCGATGAAGGTGCAGTTGCTCACATACAGGTTGCGCGCGCCGCCCGACATCTCGGAGCCAATCACGAAGCCGCCGTGGGCGTGGTACACCTTCGTGTCGCGGATGATGAAGTTTTCGGTGGGCACGCCGCGCTTGCGGCCCTGCTCGTCGCGGCCCGATTTGATGCAGATGCCGTCATCGCCCACGTCGAACGTGCAGCCTTCCACGATGCCGTTGCGGCACGATTCCAGGTCCAGCGCGTCGGTGTTCTGGCCGTACCAGGGGTTGCGGGCCGTCACGTTGCGCAGGGTGATGTTTTCGCAGAGCAAGGGGTGAATGGTCCAAGCCGGCGAGTTCTGAATTACGAATCCTTCGAGCAGAATTTGCTTGCAGCGCGTGAGGCTGAGCATGTTGGGCCGCAGAAAGTCGCGGATATCATCAAAATCATTCACGTTGAGGCTCTTACGGGGCGCGTCTTCGGCCTTCATCGTGTTACCTTTCATCGAGCTGGCCGAGGGGTACCACATGTCCTTTTTCGCGCTCAGCACGCCACCCGAAGCCACCAGGTTTTGCCACTGCGTCTCGTTGAGCTTGCTTTTCTTCACGGGCCGCCAGGCATCGCCGGCGCCATCAAAGGTGCCGTTGCCGGTGATGGCAATATTGGTGAGGTCCACGCCCGAAATGGGAGCCTGGCTGCGGATGGCATCCTCCCCTTCCCAAGTGGTTTTGATGAGCGGGTACTGGCTGCGGTCGGCCGTGAACTGCACGAGCGCGCCGGTGGCTAGGTGCAGGTTCACGTTGCTTTTCAGGGTGATGGGGCCCGTCAGCCACAGGCCGCGGGGCACCAGCACGGTGCCGCCGCCCACGGCGCAGGCGTCGATGGCCTTGCGGAAGGCCTCGGTGTTCAGCGTCTGGCCGTCGGCCACGGCGCCGTACTTGGCCAGGTTGAAGGTGTCCTTCTTAAAGGAAGGCTGGAGCACCACCGGCAGGTCAGCCACGAGCTTGCCGTCGAAGGGCGCGCGGCTGAGGTGGCTGGCCAGCCCGAGATGCTGGGCCTGCACGTCTTCGGCCACGAGTTGGGCCACGCGGGTGGCGCCGTACTCCGAGAAGTGGGTGTTGTCGTTTTTGGCGGGGGCCACGGGGTTGGGCTGGTAGTAGCCATTCTGGTAGCTCCAGAACAGCGGCCGGGTGCCCGCCTCGCCCAATTGGGAGTACATCTTCCAGCTTTGCTCGTACAGGTCAATCAGCGGCACTTTCTGGGTTTTGGCCACCTCGCGCACCACGCTGGGGTACTGGCCGTGGTCGTCCTTGCGCTGGCCTTTGTCGTCAAAGTAGCGGCGTCCTACTGGTGTAAGTAGCACCGGATTGGCGCCCTTGGCTTTGGCTTCCTGCACGAACCGGGTGAGGAACTGCCGGTACGTCGTCTGGGCCGGGGCCGCGCGCACGCTGTCGTCGGCCTTCGAGTCGTTGTGGCCGAACTGGATGAACACCCAGTCGCCGGGCTTCAGGCCTTCGAGCACCTTGGCCCAGCGGCCTTCGCGGTAGAAGCTTTTGGTGCTGCGCCCGTTCACGGCCGTGTTGCGAATGACGACGTTGTTGTCGAAATACTGGCCAAACTCCATGCCCCAGCCGCGCTCGGGCTTGGTCAGGTCGGGCTTGTCGGCCATGGTGGAATCGCCGACGAGGAACACCTGCGTTTTGGGCACGTCCGCCGGGTGGAATGCCACCGACAGGGAAGTCGTCAGGCCAGCCAGCAGCACCATCAAAGTTGATTTCATGGGAATCGAAAAAGGAGCCAAACCTGCGGGTTCGGCCCGTGCGAATAGAAGCAAAGGCAGGATTGCCCTAACAATATTAGGCCCGTTCGGAGGTCATCGGCCCCTCATTCTGGCGGGCCAGGCGCCTTTTTTTGCGCAATCGTTGCCGGGAACGTTCTCGCATGAGGCCGCAACTGGTCAGAAAATTGAGCTACCCTGGCTGCAGACGCAACTGACATCGTTACCGGGAACGATTGCGCAACTAAAGGCAACCGACTGCTTGGCAATGCCCGTATAAATAGGGAAATTGCATGAGCAATAGCTTATCAGCATTGCTAATAAGCACTTTTTTTGCACTTTTCCTCACACGCCCTCCCACCTTATCCCACCAGCATTATGAAAAATTCGCTACTCATCACTGGCTTGCTGGCCGGCAGCCTGGCCCTCGCTGGCCAGGCCTCGGCCCAGACGACCCCCATCTACAAATTCTGGTCGCTGAAAGTAAACGCCACGGACAGCGCCGCCCTGCGTTCGCCGAGCACCATGCCAGCCAGTAATGCCATACTGCGCAAGCTCGTGCTTTCCAGCGGCTTGCCCGTTGTAACCACGGCTACGCCACCGGTCACCATCATCACCCCTCCCCCGTTCAGCTCGCAGTACGGCATGGCCTTCGCGCCGGCGGCCGATGGCGGCGGCTGGAGCTCCAACGCGACGCCCCCTGGTCCGGGCAGCGTTTTGCGCCGCACTTTCGGCGTTCAGTTCACCGCCACGGCTCCGGCCGGCGTCACGCTGCGGGCCGACTCGCTCGTGATGAACCTGACATTTCTGAACACGACCAGTGGCACCAACATCGCCATTGTGTATTCCAAGAACAACTTTGGCACGCCCGCCGACTCGACCGAGTCGAGCGGAGGCGGCAAAGGTCCCAACGGCGCACTCGTGCCGGTGGCCAACGGCAGCACTTTTTTCAATACGTACCCTATTACCAACTCGCTGTCAGCCATTTCTGCCACGGGTTCCAACCCGCCGAACAATTTCCGATACAGCGTGGCGCTGAACGGGGCCAACGGCGTGACCATTGCCCCCGGCCAAACCCTCACCCTGCGGATGTACGTGAGTTGCAGCAGTGGCAGCCAGGGCCGCCACGCCCTGCTGCGCAACGTAGCGCTGAAAAGCCTGCAGGCACCGCTGGCCGTCCGCCCGGCCCTGCAAACCAACCTGGCCGTGTATCCCAACCCGACGCAGAACCAGCTTAACGTGCCCCACACCGCCGCCAGCCGCGACGCCCACGTGACCTTATTCGGCACCACCGGCGCTAAAGTGGCCGCCTTCGCGGTGCAGGCCGGCAGCACCGAGACGGCTGTGGACCTGGGTGCCCTGCCCAAAGGCCTGTACCTGATAGAATACGCCGACGGCGTGCAGCGCAGCAGCGCCCGCATTGTGAAGGAATAGCTTTTTTGCCAGCTCGTTTTTTGAAAGCGCCTCCAGCTAAGTTGGGGGCGCTTTCTGCTTTTTGGCGCGGGGCTAGAGTCTATTGATAAAGCATTTGGCTGGCGTTAGCATCGGCGGGCTGCCAACGCGGCTTCTTTGGGCGACGCTGGCAACGTTCCCGGCAACGATTGCGCAAATAAGCAACTGGCATTAAGTGTCGTTTGGGCGGGTAGCGGGGTAATATTGAAGGGAATTCTCACCCAACACCCTACTCACTTCTCTATGTTAAACTTTTTCTCGACGCACTTTGCCTGGCGACGCCCGGCCGCCCGTTTCTGGGTGCTGCTGAGCTTTATGGCGCTGGCCGCCAGCCGCGCCTTCGCCTACGACGTGACCGTGGCCCAGGACGGCACCGGCAACTACACCACCGTGGCGGCCGCCATTGCCGCCGCACCCACCGGCCGCACCACGGTGTACAGCATCTTCATCAAAAACGGCGTTTATCGCGAGAAAATCAGCATTCCGGCCACCAAGCCGTTCATTCAGCTGGAGGGCGAAAGCGTGGCCAACACCATTCTGACCTACACCGACGGCGCCAGCACCATTGTGGGCGGCGTGGCCCTGGGCACCCAGAACTCGGCCAGCTTCAGCGTGAATGCCAACGACTTTTCGGCCCTGAACCTGACGTTTGAGAATTCGTTTGGCGACGGCTCACAGGCCGTGGCGGTGCTGGTGAACGCCGACCGCGCGGTGTTCAAGAACTGCCGCTTTCTGGGCAACCAGGACACGCTGTACGTGAAGGGCTCGGGCGCGCCGATGCACTACTTCCGCGACTGCTACATTGATGGCAACGTGGACTTTATCTTCGGCAGCTCGATTGACATTTTCGACCGCTGCGTGATTTACGCCAAGTCGCGCTCCACCAACGGCGCCTCCTACATCACGGCGGCCAACACGCCGCCCGGCCAGGCGTTCGGCTTCATTTTCCACGATGCCAAAATCCCGTCGAACACCGGCGCTACGCTTTACTACCTGGGCCGGCCCTGGCAGAATTCGACCGGCAGCGTGCCCCTGACGCAGAACAAGGTGGTGCTCATCAAGCCCACGCTGGGCTTCAACCAGATTCAGCCCGCCGGCTGGACTACCTGGGATGCCGGTACCGACACGAACATCATTACCTACGCTGAATTCCGGCCCCGCTACTTCAGCGGCCGCAACGTGAATGTGAGCCAGCGCGTGACCTGGTCGCGCCAGCTGGCCGTGGCCGACACCGCCCAGTACCAGACCAGCACCGTATTCGGCACATGGAACCCCTGCGCCGTGGCTCCCAGCGTATGCACGGCGTTCACGCCAGCTATTGCCGTGTCGAACTTCCGCGCCACCAAAGGCGCCACCCAAACCACGCTGGACTGGAACATCAGCTGGGCTATGGCCGGCATCCGCTACGACCTGCTGCGTTCGACGGACAACGTCAACTTCAGCCAGATTAACACCGTAACGGCGGCCAACGACTCGACCTACAACTTCCAAATGACCGACGCGCTGCCCGCCGCCGGCAACGTGTATTACTACAAAGTGCAGGCCTCGAAAGCCGGCCTAGCCACGCACACCACGCTCACGGCCACGGTATCGAGCATCGCTACCATTGTGGCCAATACCACGGCCCTGGGCACGTTTGCGCAGTACCAGACCGGCGCTTCGGCCACGCAGACGTACTCGCTCTCGGCCACCAACCTGACGGCTAACCTGACGGTGACGCCCCCGGCGGGCTACGAAGTATCGGCCAACGGCGGCACCAACTGGTACACCAATACCACGCCACTGGTGCTCACGCCCACGGCCAACACCGTGGCCGCCACCACCATCAGCGTGCGCCTGAACGCCACGGCGGCCGGCACCTACGCCGGCAACATCGTGCACACCAGCACGGCCGCTACCACGCAGAACGTGGCCGTGACCGGCTCGAAAGTGAACACCGCCGCCCCGGTGTCGGACCCGCTGAAATGGTGGTCGCTGAAAGTGAGCGACCAGGACAGCGCGGCCATCCGCTCGGCCGCCACCACGGCCAGCACGCCCATCCTGCGCCGCTTCGTGCTCTCGAACGGCACCACGGTGACGGCCTATCCGGCCCGCTCCACGCGCTACGGCCAGGCGTTCGCCGCCACCGCCGATGGCTTGTGGAGCGCATCCGCCCCCACCAACGGCCCCGGCAGCAACGTCGACCGTCGTTTTTATGAGCAGTTTACCATCACGGCCGGAGCCAACCGCTCGGTTCGGATTGACTCGGTGCTGCTGTGGTCGGCGTTCTACAATACCACTGGCAAGCTGGCCGTGGTGTACTCGAAGAGCAACTTCACTACCGACTCCACGGACGTAACCGGGGGCCGCGGCCCGGCCGGCGTGCTGCCCGCTACGGCCAACGGCGCCTTCGCCACGCCCATCGCGCTGGCCAACCAGAACACCGGCACCAACCAGACCTACCGCTTCGCGCTGAACAACGCCCTTGGCACGACCCTCACGGCCGGCCAGACGCTGACTGTGCGCCTGTACTTCGCCTGCGCCAGCTCCAGCTCGGGCCGCTACGCGCTGCTGAAAGACGTGGTGCTCAAAGGCCAGGCCACCACCGTGACGGCCACCCGCGTCGCCCTCCACGGCATGGCCCTGTCGGTGTACCCGAACCCTTCGGCTGGGCAAACCACGATTGAGCTGCTCGGCTCGTCGAAGCCGGCCACGCTCACCGTGCTCAATGCCCTCGGGCAGGTAGTACACACCCAAGCCGTGGCAGCCGGCGCGGCGCAGCTGAACACCACCAAACTGGCCCCCGGCGTGTACCTGGTGCGCGTAAGCACGGCCGACGGCACGCTCTCGCAGCAACTGGTGCGCGAGTAACGCCTGATATTTTTTCAACAAAAAGCCCCGCTGGCATCGCCGGCGGGGCTTTTTTGTTGGTTGGAAGTAATACTAGAACGTCATGTTGAGCGCAGTCGAAGCATCTCTGCCACGCAAGTAATCAGATTTAGTAATGCGGTAGAGATGCTTCGGCTGCGCTCAGCATGACGTGCTGTTTTATTCGCGGTAACTACCCTACTTCCCATTCACCGCGAAGTTGCTGGAGGTGCCTTGCGCGGGCTGGCCGTCTAGGCTCAGGCCTTCGGCGATGGCTTGGAAGGTGCCCCCGCCGTCGGCGGTGAAGAAATGCAGCTCGGCTTGGCCGTTGGCGTTGGTGCGCACCAAGGGGTTCCAGTAGAGGGTGCTGGTGCGCAGGTCGGCGGGCGGATTGGTGAGCAGGGCGTTGTAGCGCGGCTGGTAGAACTCGCGGGCGGGGTAGAAACCGGGCAGTTTCACGGTGGCAATGCCGGGCGAGGCACCCAGCGGACCCTTGTAGTTGGGGTTGGCGCGCTTGGTGTAAATGGCAATTGCCCCGCCACTGCCGCCAAAAATCGCCGCTTCGTTGCCCTTGAAAACCTCCACCGACTCCACATCCGCCGAATTGATGGTGCTGATGGCGTCAATGTCCACCTTCATGCCATCGAGGATGAAGAGCGGGCTGCCGCTGTTCCGAATCTGGGCCGTCATGTTGGGCGGGCTGCCGCTGATGGTGAGGCCGGCCACCCGGCCCTGCAGCATCTGCAGAATATTCATGCCGGATTTGGCAGTGGGGTCGTTGGCAAAATCAATCACCGTGCCGCCGGTGGCGCCGTAGAGGCGGCGCGGGTCGTCGCGCGGCACGGTTTCGCGCTTGGCCGTGACGGACACGTTGCCGAGGTTGATGTTGCGGATGGCTTTCTCGGGGTGCAGGTCCAGGTCGGCGGCTTGGGCCTGGCGGCTGCGTTTGATGAACGAGGCCACGCCCGCCGGCGCGGCCGAAAGCTGCGGCAGCAGCGGCAGCGGCCCACCCGTGGGGTCGGGGCCAAAATCGGGCTTGATGAGGACGTTGGAGCCGCCCTGCGCACGCCGGGCCTGCAGCGTGATGAGGGCCGTGTCGGTGACGGGAATGCCGGCGAAACTGAAGCGGCCGTTTGCGTCGGTAGTGCCAGTGGCCACCACTTTGCCGGGGCGCATCTGCAAGAAGGTCAGCTGGCTGTTCGGAATGGGGCGGTTGCCGTTGGCACTCACCACCTGGCCTACTAGGCTGATGTCGTGTTCCGGGGTGAAGTGCATGGGCGGCGCCTGCCCGGCCAGCACTTCCTTCCACACAAAACGGCGCCAGCCCTGGGTGAGCAGCAGGTCATCGAGCGCCTGGGCGGTGGCGGCCGAGGGTTCGCGGAAATAGTAGCCGGGGTTTTCGACGTAGCCCACCAAGTCGGAAGTCAGCAGCAGATTGGAGGCAATGGTTTCGGCCTGCGGGTCAATGGCCGTCAGGCCGGCATCGCTCACGCCCAGCGAGAAGTTGGTGGCCACGGGCTTGCCGGCGGCGTCGGTCACGCGCACGTTGAGCTGCACCGGGGCGTGCGGCCCGTAGTTAGTCTGGTCGGAAGTAATGGCGATGCGCAGCGCGCTGGGGCCGTTCAGCACGAAGGCCAGCCGCTCGCACTGCGGCGCGCCCTGCCCATCGAACAGCGTGAAATGCACGATGCCGCTGGGGTAGTTTTTCTTGGGCATGCGCCAGCTCACGGGCGCGTCGGCGGTGAGGGTGCGCGGGCCGGGGTAGGCCACTACGCCGCGCACTTCGGTCATGAGCTGCACGGGGCCGGGCGCGGCGCCCCGATAACGGGCCTCCACGATGAAGTCGTCGGCGCTTTCCACCACGTGCAGCGTGTAGCCGCTGGGCTGCGACGCCGGCAGCGGGTAGTCGGTGGCCGTGCCGTCGGGCAGCACGATGCGGGCGTGGTAGCGCTGCCCCGCGCCGGGCACGAAGGCGAAGCGCCCCATGCCGGCGTGGCGGCTGCTGAAGGCCGGTACCACCACCGCATTCTGCGCGTTCATAATCTGGCCTTTCACGGCCAGGCTGCGGCCGGTGACGTCGGTGGCTTTCACGGCCACCACGGCGGGCAGGCCTTCCACGAGGTAGCCGCCCTCGGGAAAGAACTGAATGTCGGGCTGGCCGGGGCGGGCCACGCGGCGCACGTTGCTGCCCGCGCCGCCGGGGGTGCTGGTGGGCACATCGGGCGGGCTCAGGGGCGAGGCGGGCCACACGCTGAGGCGGCGGCTATAAATAAAATCTTCGCCGGCGTTGCGCATCCAGTTGGTGTAGGCGCGCAGCACATAGGTACCGGCCGTGAGCGAGTCGGCAATGTCGATGTCGCCGCTGGCGCGGCCACCCTGCAGGCGAATGGTGCGGCGGGCCACCACCTTGCGCTGGGGCGAAAGCAAATCGACGTGCAGCACCTGACTGAGCGAGTCCAGTTGGTGGCGCGAGGCATCTACCACGTAGGCGCTGAACCAGATGGTTTCGCCGGTGGCATACACCGGGCGGTCGAGGTGCAGGTAGGCTTTTTCCTGGCGGGCCGTGAGGTAGTACTCGCCCACTTGGCGCGCAATGCGCTGCAGCAGTGTTTCATCGGTGGGCCGGGGCCGAAACGCGGTGAGGGCCACGCCACCGGCCAGCAAGGTGATAAGAAGTGCTTTGGGCAAGCGCATGGGCATCGGGGAAATGTTCGGAACAGAAAAGGTAGGCCAGCCAGCCGGAACTACCCGCGAGATTAGGCCACAAAGATGGCGACGCCATGAAGCCGACCGGCGCGGCGAGGTCGGCGAAATGCAGGGTTTGGTCGAGTTCTGCGCCTCTTCTCGCGCGACTTAGCCAGATTTTCGTTACTCTTGTATCCGGATTGGCCCGATGAAGACTTTTTGAAGGAGTGAGCGGCGGCCCCGGCCCCTTGGTGGGGCGCCCGGCAACGGCACGTCGGGCGGTGGCTAGCAGGCTTTTTGCCGGATGAAACTATTCGGGATGCCAATCTGCTAGCTTCATGTGGGCCGGCCGTTTCGACCACCGCCGTTTTTCTTACTTCCTTTCTCAACGCGCTTGGACCCCGTCACCATCAAGGATATTGCGCATGCCCTCAACCTGTCGACTTCGACGGTGTCCAGGGCCCTGCGCGACAGCTACGAAATCAGCCCCGAAACGAAGCGGCTGGTGATGGAGTATGCCGAACGGCTCAACTACCGCCCCAACCCCATTGCCCTCAGCCTGAAGGGCAGCAGCAGCAAGGCCCTGGCCGTCATCGTGCCCCAGATTGCGAACAACTTCTTTTCGCAGGCCATCAACGGCATCGAGGCCATTGCCTACAACCGCGGCTACCACGTCATCATTTTCCAGACGCACGAAAGCTACGAGCGCGAGGTGGCCAATGTGCAGCAAGCCGTGTCGCGCCGCGTCGATGGCCTGCTACTCTCGCTCTCCAGCGAAACCTCCGACGTGAAGCACCTGCAAGCCCTCATCGACCAGGGCATGCCGCTGGTGCTTTTTGACCGCGTGGCCGCCGAGCTGCCCGTGACGCAGGTGGTGGCCGACAACTTTGGCGGGGCCTACGCCGCTACGTCGCACCTGCTCCAAACCGGCCGGCGGCGTATTGCCCACCTCACCATTCCGCCCTATCTCAGCATTGCGCAGGAGCGCCTGGCCGGCTACCGCGCCGCCCTGGAGCAGTACGGCGTGCCCTACGACGAAAATCTGGTGCGCTACGGCACTTTCGGCCCCGACGAGGCCGGGCCCCTCGTCGACGAGCTGCTGGCCCTCTCCCCGCCCCCGGATGCGTTTTTCACGGCCTCCGACCGCCTCGCCCTGGGCTGCCTGGGCGCCCTGCGCCAGCGCGGCATCGACGTGCCCGGTCAGGTGGCGCTGCTCAGCTTCACCAACTCGCAGTCGGCCCACCTGCTCAACCCGCCCTTGAGTACCGTGACGCAACCGGCTCAGGAAATCGGCCAGCTCGCCGCCGAGCGCCTCATCGAGCTTATCGAGCGCAAACACAAAAGCACCGGCCCCAGCACCATGAAGCTGCCCACCACGCTGGTCGTGCGCGAGTCGTCGCGCCCGCTGGCGAAGGTGGTGAGTTAACGGAGAAACGGTTTTAAAACAGAACGTCATGCTGAGCGCAGCCGAAGCATCTCTACTGCTGCACTAAATCAAATTAGTTGCGCGGTAGAGATGCTTCGGCTGCGCTCAGCATGACGTTCTGTTTATTCCATTACTGCTCTACTCCCGCGTGCACTTCGCCGTTAGGCTCACGTCGGCATCGGTGTACACCACCAGGTAGTTGCCTTTAGCTAAAGACCCCAGATTGACCGGCGTAGCAACGCCGCCCGCAGTAGGCGTGAGCGTGGCCACGCGCTGGCCCACGAAGTTGTACACCGTGAGGCGGGCGGCGGCCGTGGCCCGCGGGTGCATCACCGTCAGCTGCTCGCTGGCAGGGTTGGGATAAAGCTGCAGCGGCGTCACGTTGGCGCCGGTAGGCTTGCTGGCCGTCACGACGGTGACGAGGCCGTTGAGATAGTTTTCGAGGTTGGTGTAGCCGTTAGCGGCGATGAATTGGCGGTCGGCGGGGTTCAAGGGCGCGAGGCCGTTGTTCAATTCGTACGCATCGGGCATGCCGTCGTGGTCGGAATCGACGGGCGCGGCGCCGCAGGTGAGCACCGGCCAGGCCACCTGCGAGGTGCTGATGGGCGTGCCGTGCGGGAATCCGCCCTGCACGTCGATAACGGCCCCGGTGCGGTTCTGCACGTCGTTGATGATGCGCTGGTCGAGCGGGTCGCGCACGGGCAGCACGCAGCCCACGCCCTGCAGCACCGAGGCGTAGGCGGCCTGGGCCGTTTGGGTGTTCAGGGGGGCCACGTTGAAGGGCGTGGTTACTTTCGATTGAACCGTATCGGCGGCAGTGCCGCCGTTCATCGACACCCCTTTCCAGTTGGCAGCCGTCACCGTGGGGCTGCCATCTACGTAGTTACCAGCGATGTACAGCTGCGGGTAAGGCAGCACCGGCGCCGTGGTCTGCTTGTACGCTTGAAACACCCGCGAGCGGTTGGTGGTGCTGGTGCCGGTGGTGGGGCCGTACTTGTAGTAATTGTTCACCATGTTGTAGTTGCCGCCCTCGCCGCCGTAGGCGTTGGCGCCGGCGCCCCAGTTGTAGATGACGTTATTGCGGAAATCGCAGTTTTCCGAGCCGATGGCGGCGCCGTAGCGGGTGCCGTTCCAGCGCGGGGTGCGGCTCACGCAGTGGGCAAACAGGTTGTGGTGAAACGTGGCCCGCCGGCCGCCCCAGATGCCGCCGTAGCCGTGGCGCTCGTAGTCGGTGTCACCGGTTTCGAAGTGGTAGGAGTAGTTCAGCGGCTCCGAAATCAGGTTCCACTGCAGGGTCATCGAGTCGTTGGTGGCGCCATAGAAGGTGAAAGCTTCGTCCATGCTCCAGCTCATGGTGCAGTGGTCAATCACAATGTTCTTGCGCTCGGTGCTGCTCAGGGCATCTTCGTCGCCGTTGCCGTTGGTCATGCCGATGCCGGTTTGCTGCGGGTAGGAATCGCCGGTGCGGAAGCGCACGAAGCGGATAATCACGTTGTTGCCGTTCACCGTCACCTGGCGGTCGGCAATGCAGATGCCGTCGCCTGGGGCCGTCTGGCCCGCAATGGTGGTATTAGCCGGAATGTTCATCCGGGCAGTGAGGTGGATGGTGCCGCACACCCGAAACACGATGGTGCGAAACGGTGCCGCCGTAGCCGACTGGCTGATGGCGTAGCGCAGCGTGCCCTGGGTGTTGGTATCGGCCAGGCTGGTCACTTCAAACACCGTGGTGGGCGTCGAAGTCCGGCCCCGGCCGCCGGTCACGAAGCGGCCGGCCCCTTCCACGCCGGGGAAAGCCAGCTGCTGCGCTTGGGCCGGAGCGGCCGCCGCCAGGCCGCCCACCGTGGCCAGCAGGCTTAGCCCTAGGCGCGCCCGGGAGAGAGAAGAAACAGTGCGAGGGAAGAAAAAAATCATTGCGGGAAGGTTGGGAGTCGAAGGGAAAACTGCCGGGCGCCACCGTCTCCAAACGGCAGCAAAACCCGGCAATTCCCCTATAAATATTACGCTTTAAAGGCCCGGCAACTGCTGCCCGGCGGCTTTTTATTCGCGCAATCGTTCCCGGCAACGATGCCATCATCTGCCCTTCATCCGACCCTCACGCTACTCCTTCTCAAAAAGAGCCGACACCCAGCTGCGCAATGTGCGGTGGCGCTGGTAGCGCAGGCCGTGCTTGCTGGCCTCGGCCTGAATTTTCGGCAGGTCTTCCTCGTAGAAGCCGCTGAACAGGATGGGCCGGCCGCTGGGCAGCAGGCGGGCATACTCGTGCATGTCTTCGAGCAGCACGTTGCGGTTGATGTTGGCCAGAATCAAGTCGAAAGGCTCCTCGTTGGCGAGTGTCTCGACGCCACCCAGGCGGCACTTGATGTTGTGGCACTGGTTTTCGGCGGCGTTGTCGCGGGCGTTTTCCACGGTCCAAGGCTCGGTATCGACGGCCAACACCTGGCGGGCGCCCAGCATCTCGGCCAGGATGGCCAGAATGCCGGTGCCGGTGCCCATGTCCAGCACCCGCAGGCCTTTATGGTTTACATCCAGCTGGTTTTCAATCATCAGCGCCGTGGTTTCGTGGTGGCCCGTGCCGAACGACATGCGCGGCATAATCACGATGTCGTAGTCGACGCCGGCCGGCTCGGGGTGGAACGGCGCCCTCACCGACACTCGCTCGGCGATGATGAGGGGCTGGAAATTCTTCTCCCACTCGGCGTTCCAGTTCTGGCGGGTGATGACACGGTGTGAGTGGTTCAAATCGCCAATACCCGAGTAGCGCGCCATGATTTCCTCCACGGCATCGGGGTTGAAAACCTCTTCGGTGGTATAGGCGCGAAAGCCTTCATCGGTGTCCTCAAAAGTGTCGAAGCCTACTTCGGCCAGCTCAGCCACGAGAATGTCGGCCATCTCGCGCGGGGCTTCTACGGTCAGTTCAATAAAATCCATTTGGGTTAGGTAAGGAATTGAGAAGGAAGATTGGGGAATGGAGAACAAAGATGTAAAAAGCCGTCATGCTGAGCGCAGCCGAAGCATCTCTACTGCGCAACTAATCAGGTTTAGTATTGCGGTAGAGATGCTTCGGCTGCGCTCAGCATGACGTTCTGTTACTGTTCTTTTCCCATTCTAGACCACAAAGGTCGCCCCAAAAACTCAGGCCCCGATGCCGCGCCAGAGGCTGCGGCGCAGCTCGCCGTTGTTGCGCAGCACCTCGCGCACAGGCCACGCGGCCGACACCGTGACCAGCCCCGCCAGCAGAATGCGCAGCCACCACCACGGAATGAAGTAGAGCAGCGCCGCCAAGCCGATGGTACACAAGCTCATCACCCGCGACGCATTGTTGCGCAAAGCGCCAAAATCAACCGCCCCGGCCACCGGCTTGGCCTGGTAGAGACTGCCCCACAAGCCCAGGCTGCTGAAGGCCGCCGCGCTCAGTGGCAGCAGCCCCAGCAGCGGCCAATGCCGGGCCGGATACAAGCCCAACAGCAAGGCGGCCGACAGCAGGCAATCAATCAGCACCACCGGCCCCACAATGCGCGCATACAGTACCAGCAGGCGCGAAGTGAGCCCCAATCGCTGCAGCTCATTGGCCACAAACGGGCCCAAGTAGCCGAATAGGTTGTTGTTGGCGTAGGTGAAGCCGATGACGGGCAGAAAGGCGAAATAGAAAAAGCCCTGGCTCTCAAAATCCCCGTTTTCATCGATAAGAAACAGGCCCGTGGCGCCCACCATGCCCACCTTGAAGAGCAGGCCGATGAGCAGCGGCATCCACGTTTTGCGGGCGTATACTTTCCACTCCAGCGGCAGGCGGGCCAGCGTTTCACTGGAAGTAGCGCCGGTTTCAACGGGCAGGTAGCGGGCACTAAAGTAGGGGGCCAGCCAGTAAAGCTGAGCCGCCCACAGTGCCCATGGCAGCAGCGCCATGCCCACGCCCAAGGCCGTGTGGTATGGGGCGGTGGGGTGCGCTAGCCACCACAGCATCAGAGCTAGGCTGCTGGCGTGCAGGGCCAGCAGCGGGTGCCACCCGCGCCGCAGGGCAAACAGCAGCCGCACGTTGAAGCTCAGCGCCGCCGCACCCAGCACCAGCAGCAGCGTGAAGCCCGGCACCAGCGCATGCCGCGGCGCTACGGCCAGCGCCACCAGCAGCGCCGCCACGATGATAAGCCGCCGCAGCGTAATCAAATCCAGCAAAAAGGCGGTGAATACGTTCTGGCGGGCCGAGACGGGGAAATGCTCCGGCAGAGGCCGCGTCACGGGCCGCAGCATGGGCAGAAAATCGACCAGCAGCGCCGATACCAGCAAGCTGGCATTCACGCCAATCAGCAGCGGGGGTAGCATTTCGGCCACCTTCTCCGAGTCGCTGTGGTTCAGCATCACGCCGAAGCCGGCACCATAGCCCATCATCAGCACCAGCACAAACAGGGACGAAATGCGGCCCGGCACGCTGTCGGGCCAGAGCACGGCCTGCAGGCGGCGCCCCAGCAGGTAGGGCAGAAAGTGCCCTAGCGTTGCGTAGTCAGCCATGTCAGGTCCTGAGCGGTGTTGGCGGCGGGGTGAATGAGCTGGAGCAGGGCATCGCCGAGGAAGGCTTGCTCGCCGCTCAGGAAGTCGTGCATCGAACCCCAGTACTTCACCTCGCTCTCGTCGATGACGAGCAGGTGGGTAGCCACTTTCTCAATGTGCGCCAGGTTGTGCGACGACACGAAAGTGAGGGCCTGCGGCCGGTAGCTGTTCAGCAGCGAGAGCACGCTCTCGGCCGAAAACACGTCGAGGCCGTTGAAGGGCTCGTCCAGAATCAGCAGTTCGGGCCGGTGCAACAGGCAGGAGGCAATAGCCACTTTCTGCTTCATACCCGTCGAGAATGAGCTGATGCGCTTGGTGCGCACGGCGTCGTAGTCTTCCAACAAGTGCCTCAGCAGGCTCTCGATGCGGGTCTGGGCATCGGGCAGGTCATAGATGCGCGCCACGAAGCGCAGGTATTCCTCCGGCGTGAGCTGCTCCACCAAATAGGCTTGGTTCACCAGCGCACCCATGCGGCGCTTCACGGCCACGGGGAATGTCTCGCCCAGTGGCTGGGCGTCGAGCAGCATCTGGCCGCTGTCGGGCAGCAGTACATTTGTGAGCAAGTTGAAGAGCGTGCTTTTGCCGGCGCCGTTGCGGCCCAGCACGCCCACGCACATGCCGGTGGTTGCGGTCAGACTCACGTCGCGCAGCACGGTTTTCGGGCCGAAGGATTTTGTGAGGTTTTGTAGGGATAATTCCATGAACTGGGTAGAAATCAAAACGTCGTAAAAGTAGAACGTCATGCTGAGCGCAGCCGAAGCATCTCTCTCGCAATAGTAATTAGTTACCTACCCGGGAGAGATACTTCGGCTGCGCTCAGCATGACGTTCTGGTCACACGAGGCTTGGTCTAGTTGTTCGATTTGCAGCCCGCAAACGACCGCACTTTGGTGTAGTGAATGCTGAAATCGGCGCGGCTGCGGTCCGTTACTACCAGTAGCACGTAGTCGGCGAAGTTGCGGGCAGGGGCGTCGGCCCACAGGCCAGCCTTGTCGGCAAAAAGCTTGTTGTTCTCCTTGAAAACCAGCACATCGGCAAAGGCCTCCTCGGGCTCCACGTACACCGTGCCGTAGCAGTAGCTGCGCCGGCCAGGGTCGGTTTCGAGGTACACCGAGCCGAAGATGCGGCACGGCTCCAGCGGGCCGGCGGCTGGGCTTTTGGCGGGCAGCAAGGCCAGCAGGAAGGTGAGGATGACGGAGAGCATCGGGGGAGGAAGTGTTGAGTTTTGAATGTGGAAGGTTGAATGTAAAATGCAGTGCCGCGTTGTGCTTTTCAACTCGACCCTCAACCCTAAAAATTCAACCCTTCTTTAAAACGACTGAATAATTGTCGTAAAGTCAGCCGCTTTCAGCGAGGCGCCGCCAATCAGGCCGCCGTCCACATCGGGCTGCGAAAACAGCTCGCGCGCGTTTTGCGCGTTGGCCGAGCCGCCGTAGAGAATGGTGGTATTCAGGGCCGCTTCGGCGTCGTAGGCGCGGGCAATCTGCTCGCGGATGAAGGCGTGCACCTCCTGCGCCTGGGCGCTGGTGGCGGTGCGGCCCGTGCCAATGGCCCAGATGGGCTCATAAGCCACAGTGACATGCGCAAACTCCTCGTTGCTGAGGTGGAACAGGCCCGAAGCCAGCTGCTGGCCAATGAAGTCGAACGTCTCGTCGGCCTCGCGGGTGTCCAGCGACTCGCCCACGCAGAAAATGGGTTTCAGACTGGCGGCCAGGGCGGCTTTCAGCTTCTGGCTCAGCAGCTCATCGTCCTCGCCAAAATACTGGCGGCGCTCCGAGTGGCCCAGAATGACATATTCGCAGCCCACCGAAGCCAGCATTTTGGCCGAGACTTCGCCGGTGAAGGCGCCGCTTTCTTTCTGGTGGCAGTTTTGGGCGCCGAGGTGCAGCTTGCCGCCCTGCGGCAGGGCCTGGCCCACGCCCTGCAGGAACGGGAACGGCGGGCAAACCACCACTTCCGGCCCGGTGCCGGCTGCGTTCAATCGAACAATTTCTTCTACCAGGGCAAGGCCTTCCTGGTAGGTCAGATTCATTTTCCAGTTGCCGGCAACGAGGTTTTGGCGCATACTAAGCGGGGCGAATTAAGTGGGAGTTCGTCGCAAAGCTACGGGCCAAACCGCCGGCCGGGCGCCCCGCCGCCTTAGCGTTTTTGGCTGGCCGCGTTGCGGGCGGCAATCTCGGCCTCAATGGCTTTGGCGGCCTCGTCGCGCAGCTGCCAGGGCGTTTTGCGGCCGCCCACGCGCGACAGCGTGAAGCCCAGCACAATGCACACCACCGCGCCGGCCAGCGCGGCCCAGCCCAGCTCGGGCACCTCGTGCAGGCGGGCCACCCAGAGCCACGCCAGCGCCCAAGCCACCACCAGCGGAAACACTAGGTCGCGAAATACACGGCTCATTATCAGGGCCAGTATCACAATGATAAACAGCAGACTCAAGGTGAGCACCACCGAAACGCCTTCGGCCGTTTGCCAGCCCAGCTGCCGGATACCAATAGTGAGGTTGATGACGGAAGCCACCGAAATCCAGCCCAGAAACAGCGAGAAGGGCACGCCCACCCAGGCTGGGGCGGCCTCGGCAAAAATGCGGCGGCGCACCCGGCCGTAGGCCACGGCCACGCCGATAAGGATAAGCAGCATCACGCCTACGCTGGGCAAAATCATCTCGTGGGCAAATAGCACTACCCAGGCGCTGGTACCCAAGCAAGCCAGTGTAAGCGGTTTGGCCACAGCGTCGGGCAACGACAGCTTCTGCTGAGCCGGCAGCAGTTGCCACACCGAATACACCACCAACCCTAGGAATATCAGCCCCCATATACTGAACGCGTACCCCGCCGGCGTGAGCAGCGTGGGGTATTTGGCCGACACCTGCCCCATGGTCTGGCCATTGAAGGGATGGGTATTGGCGTAATAATTTACGAAAACAGTGCTCCAGATGGATAAAGCAGTGAGCCAGCGCCAGGCAAAGCCGGCAGCGGTGGCTCTTGGGGCAGCGTATTGGTCAGGGGCGGTGACGGTGGTGGGCATTGTGCAGAAGGGTGGGTGGTATTACCTACGTGCCAGTGAGCAAGTTGGATTAAACACGCGGCGCCCCAACCTGCGCGCCGAAATGCAGGCTTATTTCCATTCAATACTGGAAACAATTGCCGCCCGTTGCTCGCGGCGCGGCGCTTGGGGCTACAACGTTACACTTTCTTCATCAAAAACTAACACCTGAGCTTTTACAATCAGCCCGGTTATTGACAGCCAGCACTATCCGCCAACCTGAAAACGCTGGCTGAGCGTAGTGGCGGCACCTTGCACCACCAGCAGGTAGAGGCCGGGGGCCAGGCCGCTCAGTTGCACGTCGGAGCCGGCTCCGGGTTGCACGTTGGGGTGCACCCGCTGGCCCAGGACCGTGTATACGCTCAGCGGCGCCCCACTCAGTGCGGGTGACAGACGCACCGTGAGGCTGCCACCCGGCGCCGGGTTAGGGAACACCTGCACCTGGGCACCAGCCGGGCGGGCGGTCACGGCGGCCAGGGCTAGCGTGTGCAGGGCCTGGGCTTCGGCGGCCGTCACGGCCCGGTTGTAGAAGCGGGCTTCATCGAGGCTGCCGTTGAAGTTGAGGCCGAAGCGGTTGGCATCAGTTAGAACTCCGGTACGGCTGGGGCTGTAGCCGGGGTTGAGGTCGACAAACATGGTGGACGTGGTGGTGAGCTGAAACACCGTGCCGCTGATGGTGCCGTAGTCGGGCCGCGACGACACGTAGGTGAGCGGCTGGGCCACGCCATCCACGTACAGCACGATTTGGCGGGTGCCGCGGTTCACCGTGGCAGTGGCCGTGTGCCACTGGCCGTCGTTGAAGGAGCTTTGGGTGGCCAGGCCCAAGTTGCCGTTGTAGGAGCTGGCGGCCACCAAGTTGAAGTACACCTTGCCTACCTGGGCATTGTCGAAGCCCAGGCTCCAGCCGCGCGCGCCGGTGCCCGTGTTGCCGCTGGCCGAGTAGTAGCCCTGGTTGCTGAAAAATGCCTGCGTGGCCGATGACAACGTCCGGAAAGCCACCGAGAAGCTAAAGTCGCCGGTGGTGCCGAAGCTGAGCAGGCCGTTGGGCAAAATCCATACTTCGCCGGTGCCACCAAGCTGCAGGGCGGCATTGGGCTGGTTGCGCCGGTCGGGGCCGTAACCCGCGTTGGTGGCGCTGTTGGTGCTCATGTTGCCGGTGGCGTAGGTGGTGATGCCATCGAACGGAAAACGGCCCAGCAGGCCGCTGTTCAGGTTTTGTGCGTTGACATGTTGGCCTAACAAGCAGCCCAATAATACCCAGAGTAACTTTTTCTTCATTGAGAATTGATACTGTTCAATAATTGAAACACATGCCTGACTGAAACAACCTGATGCGCAACGGTCGGGCTAAAAACGAATTGATTCCCGCTTTAGCCCGACCGTTGCCGCCTCAACCAGCTTCAAAATTACACCTTATCGGCCAGGAAGCGGGCGGTGTGGTTGGTGTCCTTCAGCTTCACCATGTCCTCCGGCGTGCCTTCGAAGAGCAGGTGGCCGCCATTTAGCCCACCCTCGGGGCCGAGGTCGATAATCCAGTCGGCGCACTTGATGATGTCGACATTGTGCTCGATGATGAGCACCGAGTTACCCTGCTCAATCAGCGCGGTGAGTGCGCCTAGCAGCTTGGCAATGTCGTGGAAGTGCAGGCCGGTGCTGGGCTCGTCGAAGATGAACAGAATCTTATCCTGCTGCAGCGTAGCGCCTTTGGTGAGGAAGCTGGCCAGCTTCACGCGCTGGGCCTCGCCGCCGCTCAGCGTATTGGCCGACTGCCCGAGGCGGATGTAGCCCAGGCCCACGTCCTCCAAGGGCTTGAGGCGCTCGGCCACTTTGGGGTGGAGCTGGAAGAACTGCACGGCGTCCGTCACCGTCATTTCCAGCACCTCATCGATGCTCTTGTCCTGGTATTTAATCTCCAGAATGTCCTGCTTGAATTTGTGGCCGCCGCAGCCCTCGCAGGTCAGGTAAATATCGGCCATGAACTGCATCTCGATTTTCACCTGGCCCTCGCCCTGGCACACCTCGCAGCGCCCACCGTCCACGTTGAAGCTAAAGTGCGACGGCTTGAGCCCCCGCGCTTTGGCCAGCGGCTGCTCCGAAAACAGCGTCCGGATGGCATCGTAGGCCTTCACGTAGGTAACGGGGTTGGAGCGCGACGACTTGCCGATGGGGTTCTGGTCCACGAACTCGACGTGCGACACCTGCCCGTTCACGCCGGTGAGGCGGTCGAACTTGCCGGTACTTTCGCCCGCGCCGCCGCCCAGCATCTTCATCAAAGCCGGGGCCAGAATGCGCTTGATGAGCGTGCTTTTGCCCGAGCCCGACACGCCGGTAACGACGGTCATCACGCCCAGCGGCAGCTTCACGCTCACGTTTTTAAGGTTGTTTTCGCGGGCGCCGGTCAGCTCCAGGGCGTTGCGCCAGGGGCGGCGCACCTTGGGTACGGGCACTTCCATGCGGCCGCTCAGATACTGGCCGGTGTAGGTGCTGGTGTCCTGCAGCAAGGCTTCCATAGTGCCCTGAAACATGAGGTTGCCGCCGCCGCTGCCGGCTTCGGGGCCGATGTCGATAATCTGGTCGGCGGCCTCCATCATCTTTTCCTCGTGCTCCACCACCACCACTGTATTGCCGAGCTGCTGCAAGGAGCGCAGCACGCCGATGAGCTGCTCCGCATCCTTGGGGTGCAGGCCAATCGATGGTTCATCCAACACGTACATCGAGCCTACCAGCGCTGAACCCAGCGAGGTGGCCAGCGAGATGCGCTGGCTTTCGCCGCCGCTCAGCGTGTTGCTCAGACGGTTCAGCGTCAGGTAGCCCAGGCCCACGCGGTTGAGGTAGCCGAGGCGGTTGGTGATTTCCGTCACAAGGCGTTCGGCCACTTTGGCGTCGTGCTCGCTCAGGGGCATGTTTTCGAAGAATTTCAGCGCTTCCGAAATGGGCAGCAGCACGATGTCGGCAATGCTGCGGCCGTCAATCTTCACGTACTGCGCATCTTTACGCAGGCGGGTGCCGCGGCAGTCGGGGCAGGTGGTGCGGCCCCGGTAGCGGCTTTGCAGCACGCGGTACTGGATTTTGTGGGTCTGCTCGCTCACCCACTTGAAGTAGGAATCGAGGCCCTGGAAGTGCTTGTTGCCGGTCCAGAGCAAGCGCTGCTCGGCCTCGCTCAGCTCGTTGTAGGGGCGGTGGATGGGGAAATCGAAGCGGATGCCGTTTTTCAGCAGCGGCTTCAGCCACTCGCCCTGCTTTTCGGTGCGCCAGGGCGCAATCGCACCTTCGTACACCGTCAGGCTCTTGTCGGGAATCACCAAATCCTCGTCGATGCCCAGCACCGAGCCGAAGCCCTCGCAGGTCTGGCAGGCGCCGTAGGGGTTGTTGAAGGAGAAGAAGTTGACGCTGGGCTCTTCAAACGTAATGCCGTCAAGCTCAAATTTGTCGGAGAAGGTGCGAGTTTCGGGCTCGCGGTCGGCGCCGGACATCTGCACTAGGCAGGTGCCGTGGCCTTCGAAAAACGCGGTTTGCACCGAGTCCGACAAGCGGAAAAGCAGGTCCTCGTCGTCGGGGCGCAGCACGGCGCGGTCAATCATGATGTACACGTCGCCCTTCACTTCGGGCCGGCCCTCCCCTATCAGGTCCTCAATCTGGGCGGTTTCGCCGTTCACCACCACGCGGCTGTAGCCTTTTTGCAGCAGCAAATCCAGCTCCTTGCTCATGGCGCGCGTCGGGTCGGGGCGGTGCAGCGGGGCCAGAATCATGGCGCGGGTACCCTCGGGCTGCGCGGCCAGGAAATCGACCACATCGGCCACGTTGTCCTTGCGCACCTGCTCGCCGCTGACGGGCGAATACGTTTTGCCCACCCGCGCAAACAGCAGTTTGAGGTAGTCGTAAATCTCGGTGCTGGTGCCCACCGTCGAGCGGTTGTTCTTGATGCTGACCTTCTGCTCGATGGCGATGGCCGGCGAAATGCCCCGGATGTAGTCCACGTCGGGCTTGTCCATGCGGCCCAGAAACTGGCGGGCGTAGCTGCTCAGGCTTTCCACGTACATGCGCTGGCCTTCAGCGTAAAGCGTATCGAAGGCGAGGCTGGATTTGCCCGAGCCCGAGAGGCCCGTGACAACGATGAACTGATTGCGCGGCAGGGCCACGCTGAGGTTTTTGAGGTTGTGAACCCGGGCGTTTTTGATGAGGATAAATTCGCGCGGGTCGAGGTTATCAATGGCGTTGTCGGCGGGGGCCGAAACTTGCAAAGCGTCTTTTTTGGGCATAAACAAACTAACAGCCAAACCGGGCCGGAAGGTTTCGGCCGCGGGCATTTGCTGAGAGTACGAAGGTACGGCCGGGGCGGAGGGCGATGGAAGCTTCGGCAATGCAACGCGTCACATAGTAGCTGAAGTAGCGACTGTCGCCATTTATTTCTTTGGCTTTCAACAAATTGATTCTGTTGCTCACTAAATCGCTCCAGTAAACCTTGGGAGGTCTTGCCTTTTTGGTTGTGTTTCTTTTCTTCGATTTTTTCGAACGCCGCCCGTCATCCTCATACCCTAACCTTACGCTGGCATAGCTGAAATCTTCAAAATTTGGGCCAAAATCCAGAAAGCCCAGTTTGAAGAAATGCGTGCTGTCTTGCTTTTGAGCTTCACCAGCATCCCCGCTTATGAGCAGCAACGGGCATCTAAATATCGCCGCTTCGCCCACTGGAATCGACACAACGGTTGGTGCATTTTTATCACACCTTGGCTGCATAGCGGCATGAAACAGGCCGCGCGGTCCCTTGGCAATCCAAAAGCTCGGCCAGTCGCAACTCATCATGAAAATATCACGGACGTGGTTCGTGGTATTGCGGATGGTCATCTGTGCATAAAGTACAATTCTTGGGTGCTCTTCTTTCAGATGGGGCGAGGCATTCGGGGCGTACCCAATTATCTCGGCCGTTACGATTAAGTCGGCTAAGTCGGCAGGTGCTGGCACGGCAGTCTGTCCGGCAGCTTTTGATATCAATGCCAGCAAAACGGTTATCAAGAGAAAAAGGCTTTTCACGAATTGAATATAAAGCCCGGTACCAAACGAAATAGTGGCTACACCGGAAACTTGTTTTTTAATAATTAGAAATTTGTCTAATTATCTTCGTACCATTGCAGCGTCATCTAACCAACTCTCTTCCATGCCCAACTTTACCCGTTTCCTCCTCGCCACCGCCGCTGCCGCCCTGCTCAGTTTCCCCAGCGCCTGCGCCCAACCGGCCCGGTCCAGCCTTACCGGCGACTGGACCGGCACACTCGGTCCGCTGGAATTCACCGCTCACCTCACCGACCCGGCCGGCGGGCCGCGCACGGCTACGCTGGACATTCCGGCCCAGCACGCCAACGGGCTGGTGCTGCAGTTCACCACACCGGCCGACAGCGTGTATCTGCGCCTGCGCCAACCCGTGGCCGCGCAGTTTGCCGGCCGCCGCTCGGCCGATGGGCAGCAGCTGGTGGGTGAGTGGCAGCAGGGCCTGCGCTCGTTTCCGCTCACGCTCAGCCGCGCGGGTAACGTCACCGCCAAAACCACCGGCCCCAAGCGCCCCCAGACGCCGCAGCCGCCCTTCCCCTACCAATCGGCCGACGTGACTTTTCGCAACGAGAAAGCCGGCATCACCCTGGCCGGCACCTACACCGTGCCCGCTGGCAAAGGCCCGTTTCCGGCCGTAGTGCTGCTCACCGGTTCGGGGCCGGAAGACCGCAACGAAACCGTTCTGGGCCACCAGCCCTTTGCCGTGCTGGCCGACTACCTCACCCGCCACGGCGTGGCCGTGCTGCGCTTCGACGACCGGGGCGTGGGCCAGAGCGGCGGCACCCTCAAAGGCAGCACCAGCGCCGACTACACCACCGATGCCCAGGCCGCGCTGGCCTGGCTGCGCGCCCAGCCCGGTATCCGCAAAAACCAGGTGGGCGCGCTGGGCCACAGCCAGGGCGGCACGGCGGCCATTGGGGCGGCCATTGCGCCGGCGGGGCCCGATTTCCTGGTGCTGCTGGCCTCACCGGCGCTGCCGGGCGATGAGTTGATTGTGCAGCAGTCGCTAGCCCTGGCCCGCCTGCAAACCACCGACGCCGCGCAACTGGCCACCACCGAAAAAATGCAGCGCGCCATGACCGATATTATTCAGAACAACGCCGACGACGCGCAGGCCAAAACCAAGCTGCTGGCTTATTACACCGCCATCAGCCCGCAGCTGGCCGCGCAGGTGGAGCCGCAGCTGCCCCTGCTCACCTCGCCCGACTACCGCCACCTGCTGGCTGACCGCCCCGCCCAAACGCTGAGCAAAGTGCATTGCCCGGTGCTGGCCCTCGGCGGCAGCAAGGACCGGCAGGTGCCCGCCACGCAAAACCTGGCCGCTACCGCCGCCGCCCTCAAAGCCGCCAACAACCGCGACGTGACCGTGAAGGAAATGCCCGGCCTCAACCATCTTTTCCAGACAGCCACCACCGGCGGGCCGGACGAATACGGTACCATTGAAGAAACCTTTTCGCCCGCGGCGCTCCAGGTTATCGGCGACTGGATTGGGCAGCAAACCCGGAAATAGCCAAGCACTACAGTTGGCAATGACTACTTAAGGCCGCTCTACCCGGGCGGCCTTTCTTATTGCTCAATTGGGTATTTCAAGGTTTACTTTCTGTCGCTTTCAAATACCCATGTTGTACTTTTCACTATAACTTTACCTCAATAAGCCATTTGGCATTCGTTTTATTGTCTGATTCCATGACAAGATTTATACAGACCGCATTATTTTTTCTTGCTCTTGTTATCCAATTCTCAGGTGCCTTGGCAGCCCCACTGAATCCGGCCCCACTCAATGGCCAGTGGCGGGGGCCCCTGAAGCTGCTAGGGGGCGAAATCACCATTGTCATCACCATTGTGCCGCTCACCAACGGCACATACTACGCCGCCCTCGACGCGCCCCAGCAGCGCATCAGCCGCATGCCGGTGGAAGTGGAAGTGAAAGACGACAACCTGACGCTGCGCATCGAGCAAGCGGGCAGCAGCTTCGTGGGCAAAATTCAGGACGACGGGGCCACCCTCAGCGGCACCTGGAAGCAGCCCGGCGTGACCGCCCCGATGGTGCTGAAACGGGCCATCGCCTCGACCCAGGCCGCCACCAAGTTCAAAGCCACGCCGCCTTATCGCCAAACCGACGTCACCTTCACCAACCCCACCACCAAACAGCGCCTGGCGGGCACCCTCACGGTGCCCGCCGGCGAGGGCCCGTTTGCGGGCGTAGTGCTGCTGTCCGACTCGGGCCCGCAGAGCCGGGAGGTGGAAGTGCCTGGCTACCGCATGTTTGGCCAGCTGGCCGATTACCTCACCCGCCACGGCGTGGCCGTGCTACGCTTCGACGACCGGGGCGTGGGCAAATCGGGCGGCACCTACGCCAACGCCACCACCGCCGACCTGGTGACCGATGCCCAGGCCGCGCTGGCCTGCCTGCGCGCCAACCCGCTGGTGTCGGCGCACCGCGTGGGGCTGCTGGGGCACGGCGAAGGGGCCAACGTGGCCCTGCTGGCGGCGGCTGGGGCCGGCCGGGCGCCGGCGTTTGTGGTGTCGCTGGCCGGCTACGGGCAAACGGGCTACGACGTGCTGCTGCGCCAGCAAGGCGAAATAATGCGCCTCATCGGGGCCGACCCGGCCCAGGTGAAGGCCGCGCAGGACGTGTACCAGCGCACGGTGAGCGTCATCCGCCAGACGCCCGACAACGCTGCGGCCCGCACCAAGGTGGCCGCGCTGCTGGCCGGGGCCAACCTGGGCCTCGACGGCGGCATGGCCCGGGCCCGCGCCGTGCAGCTCACCTCGCCCTGGGCTCGTTATTTCTTTGATTTCGACCCGCAGGCCAAGCTCGACAAGGTGCAGTGCTCGGTGCTGCTGCTCAATGGCACGGCCGACTTGCAGGTATCGGCCCGGCGCAATATGACGCCGCTCTATAAGGCGCTGCGCCACGCCAACCGCACCGCTACGTCCTACAAGCTCACCGGCGTCAACCACCTGTTTCAGGCCCCGCCGGCCCAGTGGCCGTTGGTGAACGCGGCCCCGCAAGCCGTTTTCTCGCCCGAGGCACTGAAGCTCGTGCACACCTGGATAGCTCAAGAAACCAAGTTGCCCGGAGGCCCGCTGCCCGTCACGGTGAAGCGGCCCGGCCCCTCCCGCAAGGCCAGCCGCACGCCCAGCATCACGCGCACACGCAGCTAGGCACGGAACAACACGTCCCATAGCAGAACCGATAGATTTATTCCTATCATTGCGCATAAGCTGGCCTAAGGGGTTGGCTGTCTGCTCTGGTTCTACCCCCTTGGGCCGCTAGCCGGCCCCGCCCGCCTATGGCACCTCCTCCCCCATCCCGGCCCCCGTGGTCCTGGGAAAACTCGGCCCCGATGCGCTGGATACGGCGCTCCTTCGGCTACTCGCGCGGCGAGGCCCGGGGCCTGGCTGGGCTGCTGGTCATCATGCTGCTCACCATTTTGGCGCCCATTCTGCTGCGGCCGGAGCTGCCCACCTACCTGCCGGCCGCCGACCAAAAGGGCGTTGATGAGCTGGCCACTCAACTAAAAGAGCACCGTACTGTAGAACAGGGCTTTGCCTTGCGCTTTCCGAAGCGAGAGTACCGAAAATATGAGCGCCGAAGCCCGCGCTACCCAGCCGTGCCGCAAGTGCGCCTCAGCCCTTTCGACCCCAATGCCCTGACGGCAGAAGACTGGGAAGCGCGTGGGGTTCCGCATTTCGTAGCGGCGCGCATGGTGAAGTACGGCCAGGCGGCGGGCGGCTTCAAGGCCAAGGTGCAGATGAAGAAAATGTACGGGCTGGAAGACTCGGTGTACCAGCGCCTGGCCCCGTTTATGCAGCTGCCCGACGAGGCGCCAAAGCGCGACTACGCCGCCAAACGGCCCGGGCCCGATGGCAAATTTCCGCCCTTCGCTTCCGGCGATGCCACTCCCTCAAAATTCCCGCGTAAGCCCCGCAACCTCCAGCCCTTCGACCTGAACACGGCCGATACCACGCAGTTGATGCAGATTCGCGGCATCGGCGCGGGTCGGGCGAAATGGGTAGTGAAGTACCGCAACCAACTGGGCGGCTACGTGCGCGAAGACCAGCTGGACGAGGTGTTTGTGCTGCGCGATGCCCCCGACCTGCGCGACAGCCTCAAGAAATACACTTTTGTGGCGTCAGGCTTCGCCCCCAAAACGGTGAACGTGAATACTGCCAGCTTCGACGAGCTGTATCTGCAGCCCTACATCGGCAAGCCCCGGGCGCGACTCATCGTGGCCTACCGCCAGCAGCACGGCCCGTTCAAGTCGGTCGAGGATTTGAAGCAGATGCCCACCCTCAAACCGGCCGACTGGGAGAAAATGCGGCCCTACGTGCGCTGCGAATAGAGACGGTAGCGCAATAGCGGTGTGAATACCGCCATCGAAACCGAGGCCACCACAGTCGTTCGAATATCGAAAACCTACCATAGTGCACTATTCAAACCGCTCTTTATCCGGCAAATAAGCCAGGGCGTTCTGCCAACAATTACGGGATGAATCAAGTATTACTAGCCCGGCTAATCCCCTCGCGCTATGACTGACGATTTCCTCCCCTCCCCCACCGGCCCCGACGACCTGGAGCCCAACGACGGCCGCCGCACCTTCATCAAGCAAGCCTCGGGGCTGCTGGGGCTGGCCCTGGCGCCGCCCTTGGTGGGCCAGGCCGAGCGCCTCACCACCATGGCCAAAAAAGTGGAAGGTGTGACCGAAATGCGCCTCAAAGTGAACGGCACCCTGCGCACCATCAAGGCCGAGCCGCGGGTGAGCTTGCTTGACGCGCTGCGCGAAAAGCTCGACCTCACCGGCTCGAAAAAGGGCTGCGACCACGGCCAGTGCGGCGCCTGCACCGTGCTGGTAGACGGCCGCCGCGTGAACAGCTGCCTCACCCTGGCCGTGATGGCACAGGGCAAGGAAATCACCACCGTGGAGGGCCTGGCCAAAGGCGAAGACCTGCACCCGCTGCAGCAAGCCTTCCTCGACCACGACGGCTTCCAGTGCGGCTATTGCACGCCGGGCCAGCTCATGTCAGGCGTGGCCTGCCTGAAAGAAGGCCACGCCAAAACCGACGGCGACGTGCGCGAATGGATGAGCGGCAACCTCTGCCGCTGCGGCGCCTACCCCAACATCGTGGCCGCCATCCGCGAAGTGGAGAAGAGTGGGTTTAAAGGGTAAAAATAGTAGTGAGTAGAAAGTATTGAGTAGTGAGATGAATGGCCGGATGAGGCCAGGTTTCCTTCCCAATACTCACTACTTAATACTCATGACTAATGACTAAAAAATGAACAACTTCTCCTACCTCTCCACCGCCACGGCCAAAGATGCCACCGCCGCCGTGACCGGCACCAAGGGCGCGGCCTTCATTGCGGGCGGCACCACGGTGCTCGACTTGATGAAGCTCAACGTGGAAAACCACGCCGAGCTGGTCGACATCAACATGGTGCCCTTCAAAGGCATTGAGCAAACCGCCGAGGGTCTGCGCATTGGCGCGCTGGAGCGCATGAGCGACGTGGGCGAACACCCACTGGTGGTGCAGAATTACCCCATGATTTCGCAGGCGCTGCTGCAGGCGGCCTCCCCGCAGCTACGCAACATGGCCAGCATCGGCGGCAACCTACTCCAACGCACTCGCTGCGGCTACTTCCGCGACGTGGCGTTTCCGTGCAACAAGCGGCAGCCCGGCTCCGGCTGCCCCGCGCAGGAGGGCGAAAACCGGGGCTTAGCCATTCTGGGCGGCAGCAAGGATTGCATCGCCACCCATCCCGGCGACCTTGGCGTGGCCCTGGCTGCCCTGGATGCCGTGCTGCTCTTGGAAAACGCCAAGGGCAAGCAGCGCCGCGTGCCGCTGGTCGATTTCCACGTGGTGCCCGGCAGCACGCCCCAGCGCGAAACCGTGCTGGAACCCGGCGAGTTGATTGTATCGGTGACCATTCCGGCGGCGGCCCACGCCAAAAAGTCGATGTATCTGAAAGTGCGCGACCGCGCCTCCTACGCCTTCGCGCTGGCCTCGGCCGCCGTGGGGCTTGATGTGCAGGGCGGGCAGATTCGCTCGGCGCGGGTGGCGCTGGGCGGCGTGGGCACCAAGCCCTGGCGCTCCCTGGCGGCGGAGAAAATCCTGACCGGCGCCCCGGCCACGGAAGCCACCTTCCGGGCCGCCGCCGCCGCCGCCGTGCGCGACGCCCAGCCCCGCGAGCAAAATCGCTTCAAAGTAGAGCTGGCCCAGAATACGCTGGTGCGGGCCCTGCTGGAATTGTCAGCGGCGTAGGTTGGCGCAAAATGGTGTAGAGACGCGACACTTCGCTTCTCCTCATTGAACGACGACGCCCAAACGTTCTACTAAGACCAACGAAGCCAACGCCGAGACGCGAAATGTCACGTCTCTACATCGTTCATAATTGCCGCTTTCATTTCTCATGGACCACGAACCCGCTTTCTTCGAAACCTCCCCCAAGCCCGGCGTCGTCGGCATGCCGCTGAACCGCGTGGACGGGCGCGACAAGGTGATGGGCAAGGCCAAATACTCGGCCGAATACCCGCTGCCGGGCCTGGTGTACGGCGTGCTAAAAACCAGCGCCATCGCCAAAGGCCGGGTGCAGAGCATCGACACCAGTCTGGCGATGAAAGAGCCCGGCGTGCTGCAGATTCTCACGCACCTCAACCTGCCCAAGCTGGCCAAAACGCCCAACGACCCGGAGGGAAAAAAGGCCATCGGCGCGCCCATGGGCTTTCTGCCGCTGACCTCGGACGTCATTTACTACGCCGGCCAGCCGGTGGCCCTTGTGGTGGCTGATACCTTCGAGCGCGCCACCCAGGCCGCCGCGCTCATCCGCGTGAACTACGCCGCCGAAGCGCCCATTGCCGCTTACACCGACAAGCGCGCCCAGATTTTCAACCCCGAGAAAATTCAGGATGGCAAAGCCGACGGCTATACCCGACGCGGCGACGCCCGCGCCGCCCTGGCCGGCGCGCCCATCAAGATGACGGCCGTGTACACCCACGCCATCAACCACCACAACCCCATGGAACCGGGCGCCACCACCGCCATCTGGGAAGCGCCCGACCGCGTGACAGTGTACGAATCGACCCAGGGCGTGACGCGCACGCAGAAGGCGCTGTCGGCCTACTTGGGCCTGCCGCAGGACCAGGTGCGCGTCATCACCAAGTTCTTGGGCGGGGGCTTTGGGTGCAAGGGCTCGTGCTGGCCGCACACCGTGCTCACGGTGCAGGCGGCCAAGATGGTGGGTCGGCCGGTGAAGCTGGTGCTTACGCGTCCGCAGCAGTTCACGAGCATGGGCCACCGCGAAGACCAGACCCAGACCCTCACGCTAGGCGCGAGCAAGGAAGGCAAGCTGCTGGCCCTCATCCACGAGAAAACCTCCACCACCTCGCCTTGGGACAACTATGCCGAGGCCAACAGCAAAATCATCAACCTGCTGTACGAATGCCCCACGTTCGAGTCGCATTACGAGTTGGGCCGGGCCAACGTGATGACGTCCACCTTCACCCGCGCCCCCGGCGAAGCGCCGGGCTCGTTCGCCATTGAGTCTTCAATGGATGATTTGGCCTACCAATTGGGCATCGACCCCATCGAAATCCGCCTGCGCAACTACGCCGAGAAAGACCCCAGCACCGGCCAGCCCTGGAGCAGCAAAAGCCTGCGCCAATGCTACGCCCGCGGCGCCGAGCTGTTCGGCTGGAGCAAGCGCAACCCCAAAGCCGGCGTGACCAAGAACGGCCGCCTGCTGGTGGGTTACGGCATGGCCACGGCCAGCTACCCGGTGCACAACTCGCAGGGCACCGCCCGCGTGCGCCTCTACGCCGACGGCCACGCCGTGGTGCAGGCGGGCGCCACCGACCTCGGTACCGGCACCTACACCGTGATGACGCAGGTAGCCGCCGACTCGCTGGGCCTCGCGCCCGACAAAATCCGCTTCGAGCTGGGCGATACCAAGCTGCCCACGGCTCCCAACTCGGGCGGCTCGGTGGCGGCGGGCACGGTGTCGTCTTCCGTTTATATGGCCGCGCAGGATGTGTGGGAACGCCTCACCAAAATGGCCATCAAAGACCCCAAATCCCCGCTTTTCAAGGCCAAAGCGGAAGACGTGGCGATGGAAAACGGCCGTCTGCAGTTGAAGAAGGACGCTTCGAAAGGCGAAGACTTCAAGGCGCTGATGAAGCGCGCCGGCATTGATGACATCGAAGGCAGCGGGCAGGGCAAGTACGGTTCGGGCTACGAGGCTGGGCAGTCGGCCGCCAACGCCAGCGACGCCCACAAGGACGAGGCCGGCAAGCACTCCATGCACTCCTTCGGCGCGCACTTCTGCGAGGTGCAGGTCGACCCCGATTTGGGCACCGTGCGCGTCACGCGCTGGGTGAGCGTGCACGGCGCGGGCCGCATCCTCAACGCCAAAACCGCCCGCAGCCAGATTATCGGCGGCAGCATTTTCGGCATCGGCGCGGCCCTGATGGAAGCCACCGCCCGCGACCCGCACTACGCCCGCTACACCAATGCCGACCTCGGCGACTACCATATTCCCGTGAACGCCGACATCCCGGACATGACCGTGGAGTTTATCGATGAGCACGACCCCTACATCAACGCCATGGGCGTGAAGGGCATCGGCGAAATCTCCATGGTGGGCGTCTCAGCCGCCGTGGCTAACGCCGTGTTCCACGCCACCGGCAAACGCGTGCGCGATTTGCCGATTACGCCGGATAAAATTCTGGGCACGAAGTCGGCGTAGGGCAGTAATCCATTTAGACGCAAATAAACCAGCACGTCATGCTGAGCGCAGTCGAAGCATCTCTACCGCGAGAGTAATCCAATCGAGAGGATTTACTATTCCAGTAGAGATGCTTCGACAAGCTCAGCATGACGTGCTGGTTTGTTCAAAGATGAACCCAATGCAAACCGCTACCCCCGTCGCCCTCCTCCTGCTGGCCGCCGGCGCCTCCACCCGCATGGGCCAGCCCAAGCAGCTCCTGCCATACCGCGGCCGCACCCTACTCCGCCACGCCGCCAAAACGGCCGTAGCCAGCGGCTGCGCGCCCATCGTGCTGGTGACTGGGGCGTTGCACGAAGCCTTAGTCGCCGAAGTAGCGGGCCTGCCAATTCAGGACGTGCATAACCCAGATTGGGAAACGGGTATGGCTTCCTCCATTCGTGCGGGCTTGGCGGCAGTGCAGGCTGCGCAGCCGTGCGCCGTCCTCATCATGCTCTCCGACCAGCCGCACCTGACGCCGGAGTTACTTCAAACACTGGTGCAGCGGCAGCAGCAAAGCGGGGCGCCCATCGTGGCCGCCGCCTATGGCGATACGCTGGGCGTCCCAGCCGTCTTCGCCGACAAAGTGTTTCCTGAGTTGCTTAAGTTGCAGGGCCAAGCCGGCGCGGGTCGTCTCATTGCCGCATATAGTGAAACGGTGGAACAGGTGCCGTTTCCGGCCGGCTTACTTGACGTGGACACGCCCGCGCAATACGCCGCGTTACTGGACGGCGACGCAGCCTGATTACCGCGTCATATTTCCATCAATGAATCCCGATTTTGACTTTCTCAGCATTGCGCAACGCCTGCAAGCCATTGCCCAGGCCGGCCTGGCCTACGAGCCCCACGCCTACGACCACGAGCGTTACCAGGAAGTACAAGCCCTGAGTTTGCGCCTGATGGCGCTGCTCACCGGCGAGCCCGTGGCTCAGCTCAACGCGCTGTTTGCCAACGAAACCAGCTACCCCACGCCCAAGGTCGACGTGCGGGCCGTCCTCTTTCGCGGGACCGACGAGATGCTGCTGGTGCAGGAAAAATCGGACGGCCACCGCTGGACCCTGCCCGGCGGTTGGGCCGACATCGGCTACACGCCTTTTGAGGTGGCCGTAAAGGAAACGCTGGAAGAAACCGGCCTCGAAACCGAAGCCGTGCGCCTGCTGGCCCTGCTCGACAAGAAGCGCCACGCCCACCCGCCCCAGCCGTGGTACGTGTACAAGGCCTTCGTGCTGTGCCGGGCCACCGGCGGCGCGCTGCAAGCCGAAACCTCCGAAACCGCGCAGGCGCGCTGGGTACATCGCGCCGAACTGCCCGCCCTGCCCTTATCGAACGACCGGGCCACGCTGGCACAGCTGGAAACCATGTTTCAGTTTGCCACCAATCCAGACTTACCCACGCTCTGCGATTGAGTAAGCGGCCTTTCGGCGTTCTACTTCGTGCCCGATTCCAACTTGCGCAGCTTGTCGGCTTTCCAGGTGGTGATGGCCACCACCAGCAGCGTCATCAGCCCGCCAAACACCACCGAGCGCACCGTGCCCAGCAGCCGCGCCGCCGTGCCGCTCTCGAAGGCCCCAATCTCGTTGCTGGAACCAATAAAAATGTTGTTCACGGCCGACACCCGGCCCTTCATGTACTCCGGCGTGTAGACGTGGATGAGCGTGGAGCGCACAATCACCGACACCGAATCGAATACGCCCGTGAGGAAGAGCAGGAACAGCGACAGATAAAAGTTGGTCGACAGCGCGAAGCAGATAGTGGCCAGCCCGAATCCTGCCACCGCGCCCAGCAGCTTCCACCCGGCCCGGCGCTTCAGCGGGTAGTACGTCAGGAAAACGGCCATCAGCACTGAGCCAATGGCGGGCGCCGCCTCCAGCTGCCCGAAGCCGCGCGCGCCCACTTTCAGAATATCCGACGCAAACACCGGCAGCAGCGCCACCGCCCCGCCAAAGAGCACCGCGAACATATCCAGCGACAGCGCCGCCAGCACCAGCTGGTTGCCAAATATGAAACGCAGGCCGCTCAGCACGCTGTCTTTCAGGTTGAGGCGCTCGCCCTCGGTGGGCGGCAGCGGCCGGTCGGCAATGCGCGCAAACTGCACCAAGCCCAGCAGCAGCAGCCCCAGCCCCACCGCGTAGGACCAGGCCACGCCCAACGGCTCAATCAGAAACCCGCCCACGGCCGGCCCCAGCACCGCCGAGGCCTGGTACGTGGTGCTGTTCCAGGTAATGGCGTTGGGCAGCAGCGCCCGGTCGGGCAGCAGCTGCGGCATAAACGAAAACAGCGCCGGCCCCATAAAGCCCCGCGCCAGCCCACTCACAAAAATCACCGCGTACAGCGGCAGCGTATACAGCGCCCCCTTGGCAAGCAGCCCAATGCCGTAGGGGCTGGCCAGCGCCGCCAGGGCCGCCGCGCACAGCACCAGCACCGCCAGCGCCGCCACCACAATGCGCTTGCGCCGCACGGTATCGGCCACGTAGCCGGCATAGAGCGACACCACAATGCTCGGAATAGCCTCCGACAGCCCGATGAGCCCCAGCGCCAGCGGGTCACCGGTGAGGTGGTAAATCTGCCAGCTCACCACCAGCCCCTGAATGCGCGTGGCCACTGTGAGCAAGGTGCGGGTCGAAACCAGGCGGCGAAAATCGGGCACCCGCAGGGCCGCGTACGGGTCGTGGGCCGGGGCCGAATCAGCGGAAGGCAGCATTATAATAACTTCAAAAGGCGCCAGTGCGGCGTGGACTGGCAAAGGTAGCCCCCGCCCGCCCCGCCCCCTAGGTCCGGCCGTCCGTTTCGCCTACCTTGTGAGCCTCATCCTCACCGCCCGCGCCGCCCGGCTCATGCCCAACTTTGGCCTCGACATCACGCCCCGCCCCGACCTGCCGGCCATCGTGGCCCGCTGGCAGCGCGAAATCACCGCCCCCGAGCTGCAGGCCGGCTACCTGGCCATTCTCGCCGCCGCCGATGCCCTCGGCTGCTGGCGCTGGCTGCTCGACCTGCGCCGCCGCGACGAGTTGGTGTCGCCCGAGCTCACGCACTGGGTCAATACCGAATTTTTCCCGCAGCTACCCGGCCGCTACCTGGCGCCGGTGCGCATTGCCTTTCTGATTTCGCCCCTGCGCGCCCAGCAGCAACAGTCGGCCAGTTCCGTAGCCGTTATCAGCGCCGCCACCCAGCCCGAGCACGGCTACCACACCGCTTTGTTCACCGAAGAAGCCGCTGCCTATCAGTGGTTAGGAAGCTGAAAGAGGGCCGTTGAGAAAATAAAAAAATATTTTTGAAACTTTTTTCAGATTTTTTATTCCTCAATTATGCGTTAGCAGCGCGTAGATGAAGTTTTGCGGAAGGTTGCTCCGTTTTACCTACAGAATTTTGTCATTTTTTAGTTGAGGGGTATTGCGGATGTGCATTTCGTCGCTCTACATTTGGAACGATTCTAGCGGGCAAAAACCCGACTACCGGTCGCTCCCCAAATTTTTTCTCGGTAACTGCATACTATGGCCTAAAGCTCTACGTTCCCTTATTCCGTAGCCCTTTATGGACCTCTTGCAACCGAGCGACTCCGCGCTCATCTCGCTCTACCTGGCCGGCCAGGAATCCGCCTTCGCTATCCTGCTGGAGCGGCATCGCAGTCGTGTGTTCACGACCATCCTCCTCATCGTGCGCGACGAGGACGTGGCCGAGGACCTGTTGCAGGACACGTTCATCAAGGCCATTCACACCCTCAAAGGCGGGCGCTACAACGAAGAGGGCAAGTTTGCTCCCTGGATTTGCCGCATCGCCCACAACCTGGCCATCGATTCGTTCCGGCGCGGCAAGCGGACGCCCCACGTCAGCCTCTCCGACAACGACCGGTTGGCTAACACCCTCACCCTCGCCGACGACGGCCCGGACGACATCCTGGCCCGCGAGGAAACCCATACCCGCCTTCGGGCGTTAATCCAGGAACTGCCCGCCGCCCAGAAGGAGGTGCTGCTGATGCGCCACTACGGCGACATGAGCTTCCAGGAGATTGCCGACGCAACCGGCGTCAGCATCAACACGGCCCTCGGCCGGATGCGCTATGCGCTGATTAACCTGCGGAAGAAAATGACCGCAAATTCCCTGCATCATTATGATTCAAACCTTACCCCATTCGACACTGCTCCAGTATGTGTACAACGAATTGCCTCCTGAAAGGCAGCGCGAGGTAGAGGAGGCGTTGCAGCACGACCCGGAACTGGCAGCCACGTGCGCCGACCTCCTTTTGGCCCAGCGGGCCCTCGACGGCGTTCGCCGCGAGCCGCGGGCCCACACCTCCGAGGCCATTTTGCGCTACTCGCGTACTTTTTTAGCCAAATCCTGAGTCCGTTTAATTTCCTCTGGCAACCGCTTCAGCCCCTGCGCCGAAGCCGGAAGAATAAGAGCTAAAGGATTCTCAAATTCTAAAACCGAGAGAAACGGTCATGCTGAGCGCAGCCGAAGCATCTCTACCGCAGTACTAAACTCCAGTCAAAAGGAATAGTATTGCGGTAGAGATGCTTCGGCTGCGCTCAGCATGACCGTTTACTTTTGTGGGGCACCTACTTTCGCCTCATGCGCCGCGCCGACCGATTCAAGTACTTCCTCGATTACTTCACCACCAATTTCCCGGAGCCCAAAACAGAGCTGGCCTACGGCAACCCGTATGAGCTGATAGTGGCCGTGGTGCTCAGCGCGCAGTGCACAGACAAGCGCGTGAACCTAGTGATGCCCGCGCTATTGGAGCAGTTTCCCACCGCCGCGCATCTCGGCGCCGCCACGGCCGACGACATTTTTCCCTTCATCCGCAGCGTTTCCTACCCCAACAACAAGGCCAAGCACCTGGCAGGTTTGGGCCGAATGCTCACCGAAGAGTTCGGCGGCGAAGTGCCCAGCCAGCTCGATGAGCTGCAACGCCTGCCCGGCGTGGGCCGCAAAACCGCCAACGTGGTGGCTTCCGTTATCTACAACCAGCCCACCATGGCCGTGGATACGCACGTGTTTCGGGTGTCGCACCGCCTCGGGCTCGTACCGAAAACGGCTACCACGCCGCTGGCCGTAGAGAAAGCCTTGGTGAAGCACATCCCTGAAGAGCTGATTCCCAAAGCCCACCATTGGCTGATTTTGCACGGGCGGTACATCTGCGTGGCCCGCTCGCCGAAGTGCAGTTCCTGCCCACTGGCACCCAGCTGCGCTTATTTTGAGAAGCATTTTGGCAAAGCCGCAGCCTATGTGCCGTTGCCAGAAGATGCCTGAGATGGCTCTTTCACTCACTACAGGCAGCCTTTTTAGTACACAAAGTTCAATCGGCAGTACATGGCGGCACAAAAGACCGTGCCGTGAGTACAACGATTAGTAAGCGGCATTCTCCAAAATATGCTGTACCCGGACGGCCAACTGCCAGCGGTCAAATTCCTGGGCTGCTAGCCGGCGGCCCCTATTTCCCGCTTCCAGCAGCACATCAGGCTGCGTGAGCAGTTGGTGTAGCTGTGCGGCCAGCGCGTCAGCGTTGCCGGCCGGCACGTACCAGCCGCAGCCGTGCTGCTCCACCAGCGCTTTGGTCCAGCCTTGGTTGGTGACGATGACCGGCGTGCCCACCGCCAGCGAATCATAGAGCTTGGCCGGCGAGTTAGAATCCAGCACCGGCAAATCCAGAAACGACACCACCGACACCGCCGCCAGCGCAAACCAGCCAAAAACCTGGTGCCGCGCCTGCCCGCCCACCAGCCGGATGCGCCCCGGCCAGCGCGCCGCCGCCGCCGCAATCAGTGGTTCATAAAAACCGTGGCCCAGAAACAGCCACACCACATCCGTTTCGGTGGCCGCCACGGCTTCGGCCGCCGCTACCAGCGTCGGAATATCGTTGGCCCGGCCAAAGGTGCCCGCGTAGAGAATGACCCGTTTGCCAGCCAGCCCCTGCTCCTGCCGCAGTTGGGCCACGGTTTCGAGCGTAGCGCGGGCAGCCAGTTCCAGGTCTGTGCCGTTGAGCACGGTGGTCACTTTTCCAGCATCAATGCCCAAATCCGTTACGTAACGCGTCATGTCGGGCGAGAGCGGCAGCACGTGCCGGGCACTCTGGTACAAGCGTTTTTCGAGCCGGAAAAGCTGCTGCCGCGCCAGAGCTGTGGGCACCGCGCCCATGGCGATTGGAAACGAAGGCCACAAATCCTGCACCTCAAACACCCACGGCACCCGACGCCAGCGCGCCACCTGCGCCGCCGCCCAAGCGGCTGTGAGCGGCGTGCTGATGCCCCAAATCACGTCCGGCTTATCAATTCGCAGCCCCTCCCGCACCGCCCAGGCCGCGTACTGCGCAAAGGCCAACGCCCGGCGGGCCGGCCCCATCTTGTTCTCGTAAGGCACCTGCGCTTCGCGGATTTCCATGCCGGGCGGCACCCACGGAAACTCATGCGTCAGCTGCTGGGGCTTCCAGGCGGGAGTAGTCAGCAGCGTCACACGGTGCGTTTTCGCGATGTGCGCCAGTAGCGTATAGTGCCGGCTGGTGGCCGGGCAATCGGGGCTGGTGTGATACTGGCTAAAAACGGCGATGTGCATGAGGTTGTGAGAAACTGTCATCCTGAGCGCAGCGAAGGACCTTATCACGCTCGCACAATTGAATTACTGCTAGCCGCTCATCGGTGATAAGGTCCTTCGCTCCGCTCAGGATGACAACCACCTCATTTTGAATCGTGCATGGGCCGGTAGTGCGACTCGTTCAGGATGCGCTGGGCGTTTTTCTCGGCCATCAGACGACCCAGCGTCACGTCGGGGTGCAGTTCCACGTATTTGCGCACGATTTGCAGGCCCACCCACTGACCCACGCGGCCAGGGCAGGTTTTGTCGATTTCGGGCACGTTGGGTCGCTCGCCCACATACTTCTGCAGCAGGAAAGGAGTAGTGGAGTACAGCAGGTTCTTCTCTAGAAAATGCCCCCACACGCGGGGCTCGTTGGCTTCTAGGCCCACCATTTCGCGCGTGGTGTAGCCCATGAGTAGCGAATCAGGCACGCAGGGCAGCATCTGACTGGCAAAGTAGAGGGCCTTGCCCTCGTGCACCATGGCGTCGAGCATCGTATTGGCCGTCAGTTCGTGGCGATTGTACTTGCTCGACACGTTGTGTGCCAGCAGCGGCATCAGGCCGGCCGGGGTGTAGCGGCGTAGCATGTACTGCGGCAGGTCGGGCCGCTTGCTGGCTTTCGGGCCCACAAACCAATCCAGACTCAGCACCAATAAGCTGTCGTTCACATAAATATCCTTGGCCAGAAAGCCGCTGACGTAGGTATTGGCAGGCGGCACCCGGAAATCAGGGAAGTAATAATGCACCCGCCGGAACACCTCGCCCAAATCGCGCCGTAGCGCCGCGCTGTCAGGGAAGGCGGCGGCCGTTTCGCGCCCCAGCTGTTGCAATGCGGCGTTGGTCGCCAGCTGCACTAGGCTGGCTTCCAACTCCTTTTCGGTGGCCGGCTGGCGTTGCAGGTAGTACCGCGCAAAGGCCGGATTTGCATCCATAAACTGCTGGGCATCGGCCGGCGTCTTGATTGTGAAGAAAGGCTGCTCCAGGTGCTTTAGCCGCACGGGCACAGCCGGCGCGTCGGCGGCGGCATCGGCACGGCAGCCCTCCGCTGGCCCCTTCTTACAGGCGGCCAAGCCGAGGCTTGCTACTAAAAACAGGGGCAGCCAACGCCGCCAGGCAAAATTATTCGTATTCACGCGCGTTACTTTGGCGTAAAATTAGCCAAAACCTACCGGCAGTCGGTAGTTTCCATCAGCAGTAGCCGTATCTGTGCATATGAAAAAGATATTCCTTGCCGCCTTCGCTCTCGCCGCCACCGTTGGCACCGCTTCGGCCCAGGTCGAAATCGGCCTCAAAGTGTCGCCCACCATCACCAGCCTGCGGGCCGAGTCGACGTCCAAAAATGGCTTCGCCAGCGACGGCAGCCAGCTCGGTTTCAGCGGCGGTTTGGTGGTCGACTACTTCTTCGGTGAGAATTATGCCTTCAGCACCGGCCTGGAACTGGCCGGCAAAGGTGGCACCGTGCGCTACACCGATTTTTACAACAATGGCAACGGGGTGGGCAACGCGTTCCAGACGTCTTATAAAATGAGCACGCAGTACCTGCAGCTGCCGCTTTCCGTCAAGCTATTCACGAATGAAATCGCGCCGGCCACGCGCCTGTATTTTCAGGTAGGCGGCTCGCTGAACGTGCCTATCGGCACCCGCATCAACAGCAGCAAGTTCTACACCGACCCCGCCACCGGCACCGAAAACAAAGCCGGCGACTACGTCTACTTCTTCGACGCCGACGCCCTGTTAGGAGCCGGCGCCGAATACGCGCTGGGCAGCAGCACCAAGCTTTTTGCCGGCCTCGGCTACCACCGCGGCCTGGTTGATATCGACCATTATTTCGAAAGCAAGCGCAACTTCACCGATGTCACCATCAAAAACAGCTCGTTCGGCCTCGATTTAGGCATCAAGTTTTAAGAATTCCCTGACGCAACGAAAAGCCCCAGCTTCTCACGAGGCTGGGGCTTTTTGTTGTGTCAAGCTATTGTAAATCAGCTAAACGCTAATCCACGATTTCCACTTCACGGTCCTGCAAGCGGCTCATGGCGGCGGCCGACGAACGCAGTTGGATTTCCTCGCCCCGCTCGTCTTCGATGCGGTAGTCGGTGAGGCCCAGGCTGCTGTCGTTCACCACCTTCACCCACTTGTAGTACTTGAGGTACCACTTCATCTGGCGCGAAATCAGCCCTTTAGTGTAATAAGCGTACAGGAACGGGTGCACCGACAGCGTGATGCCCGACTGGTTCTGGTTTACCAGCAGGTCGTCGATGCTGTTGTCGATGTCGTCCGTCACCTGAATGGAGGCCGAAATCTTGCCGGTGCCGCCGCAGGTGGGGCACACCTCGCCGGTCACGATGTTCTCGGCCGGTCGCACCCGCTGCCGCGTAATCTGCAGCAGACCAAACTTGGTAATGGGCAGCACCGTGAACTTGGCCTTGTCGTGCTTCATCACGTCGCGCACGGCGTCTTCCACCTTCTTGCGGCTTTCGGCCGAGCGCATGTCAATAAAGTCGACCACGATGATGCCGCCCATGTCGCGCAGGCGCAGCTGCCGAGCCACTTCTTTGGCCGCCAGCATGTTAATCATGAGCGCCGTCGCTTCCTGGTCGTTTTCCTGGTTGCTCTTGCTGCCCGAGTTCACGTCGATGACGTGCAGGGCTTCGGTGTGCTCAATGACGAGGTAGCCGCCGCCGGGAACGGTCACCGTCTTGCCAAACAGCGTTTTCAGCTGCTTCTCAATACCGGTTTGCTCGAAAATCTTGATTTTCGAGTTGTGCAGCTTCAGCAAACCGAGCTTGTCGGGCGCGATTTTCTGGATGTAGTCGCGCATCTCCTCGTACATCGTCGGCGCGTCGACCATGATGCTGTCGAAGGACTCGTTCAGCATGTCGCGGAGCATGGAGGAAGTGCGGCCGAGTTCGCCCAGCACCTTGTCGTCGGGCTTGGCGGTGCGCAGCGTGCTGTAGAGCTGCTCCCACTTCGCCACCATGTCCTGCATGTCCTTGTCCAGCTCAGCCACCTCGCGGCCTTCGGCCACGGTGCGGATGATGACGCCGAAGTTTTCGGGCTTAATGCTGGCAATGAGCCGCTTGAGCCGGTCGCGCTCCGCTTTGCTCACTATCTTTTTGCTCACGCTGATGGTGTTCGAAAACGGCATCAGCACGAGGTAGCGCCCGGCCATCGAAATGTCGGTGCTCACGCGCGGGCCCTTCGTCGAGATGGGCTCCTTAATAATCTGAACCACAATCTGCTGGCCCTTTTTAAACACGTTTTCGGCCTTGCCCACTTTGTCGAGGACGGGCTCAAACGTGAATTTTTCGAGGCCGGCGGTGGCGGCGCGGCCGCTTTGCACGGTGCGCGCCCACTTCGTGAACGAGTTGTACTGCTCGCCAAGGTCGCCGTAATGCAAAAACGCATCTTTTTCGTAGCCAATGTCCACGAATGCTGCGTTCAGGCCGGGCATCACCTTTTTCACGGTGCCCAGGAAGATGTCGCCTACTGAGTAATTGGTGTCGTTGCGGTCGAAATGGTATTCAATCAGCCGCTTGTCTTGCAACAACGCAATCCGCTCGCCTTCCTGAGTAGAATTAATGACTAATTCATTACTCAAAGCCTTGATTTAGTTAAAGTAACCTGCCAGCCGTGCCGCCGCAGCACTACCCCGAAACCGGCAAAGGGAAGCCAGAACCATAAGTTCTGGCTTCCCTCGCGAGCCACGGGAAAAGCGCCCAACGCGGCCACACCCGGGAGGCTACGTGAGAGATAGGCGGCTGGCTCCCTTCCCGTTAGGAAAACTGCCGGCCGCCGCTACGCCCCGTGAGGCTTACTTCTTCTTGTGGCGGTTCTTGCGCAGGCGCTTCTTACGCTTGTGGGTGGCAATCTTATGACGCTTTCTTTTTTTACCGCAGGGCATGATGCTTGGGGGTTAAGTTGGTTGATGTTTAGTTGTCAGTTGTTCGTTGTCAGTTGTTAGCGTCGTTGGGTTGCAGTAAGAGACTAACAACTGACAACGAGCAACTACTTCAATTTGGCGATTTCCTCTTCTACCGAAGCCGCCAGCGCCGGGTCGTTGCTGAGGGCTTTGGCGGCGAGGAACGCCTGTTTGGCTTCGGCTTTGGCGCCGGTGCGGGCCAAAGTTACGCCGAGATAAAACTGACCGTTCACGTTTTTCGGATTGACTTTCACCAAATCCTGGAAACGCTTCACGGCCTTGTCGTACTGGTTGCTTTGCACCGCGAGGTAGCCCATGTTGTACAGGGCTTTCTCGTTGCGGGGGTCGACTTCCAGCACTTCGCGCAGGTAAGTGACGCCCTGCACGGGGTTGTCGGAGGCCATGTAGGCCATACCGAGGTTGGTTTTGGCGTCGAGGTTGCCGGGCTGCTCCTTCAGCACCTTCACATACAGTTCCCGCGCCTTGCCGCCGAGCAGTTTTATCCGCTCGTCGGAAGCCGCGAAGCTGAATGCCTGAAAGTAGGCATCGGCGGCCTGCTGCAAGTTGGCGGCAGTGGGCCGGGCCAATGCTACCTGCTCCAGGTAGTAGCCGGCGCTGTCGAACCGCTCCACGTCGTTGTAGCGGCGGGCCAGGGTGGTAGCCACCGTGGCTTTGGCAGCCGCATTGGGGGCGGTGTTGTACTCGGCCAGCAGGCGGGTTAGCTCCTGCCGCTGGGCAGCCGTGGCCGTGGTGTGCGGCGCGGCGGCCGTGGCACTGTGGTCGTGGCCGTCGTCATCGGAATGAGCACCGCCGTTGTCCGTCGCCGTGGCCGGCACCGGCCCCGAGGAAGCCTCGGTTTTGGAGCCGTTGGTTTTGGCACCGCCGCCATCACGGTTGGCCGTGGCGGCGGCGTCCTTGTTCAGTTCCGAGCGGCTTTCCTTGGGCTTCATGATGCCTTTTGGCAACACAAAAAGTCCTCCTACCAGCGCGAGCGCGGCAGCGAGGACAACCAATTGATGCGAAGCAGAAGAGGACGTAGTAGCCATGGGCTGAAAAAAGCCGGCCGCCGGGCTTTCCCTCGCGGAAAAGACACCGGCGGCGCGGCCGGCAATTTTCAGTGGTTATGGGCCGATGGCCGGGACAACCACTAACAGTTAATCGTTGATAGACTAAGCTTTAGCAGCCGTAGCTTTTACTTTCTTGCTGTTTTTGATTTTAGCAACGAAAGTTTTCGACGGCTTGAAGCTCGGGATGTAGTGCTCCTCGATGATGAGCGACGTGTTTTTCGAGATGTTACGGGCCACTTTCCGGGCGCGTTTTTTGTTGACGAACGAGCCGAAGCCACGAACATAGATGTTGTTGCCTTCCGTCATGGAATCTTTCACGACTTTGAAGAAAGCCTCAACAGTCATCAATACGTCTGCTTTCTCGATGCCGGTCTTGGTGGAGATTTCGGCGATTACCTCAGCTTTAGTCACGTTGGTATGGTACTTAGGTGGTTGAAAAAATTACGTTTTTAGGCAAAAAAATCCCGAATTCCAGCGTAAGCCTTTGCCTGGCAGGCGGTTCGCCCTCGAATTGGGGCCACAAAGGTAACCCCATTTTTTGGTTTTACCAATCTACCCTCCCAAACAAAGGCTGGGGCCAAATTATTCTCTTTCAAAATTTTGACAAAAACGCTCTCCCATCCCTCCTTTCTGGCGTCGGCCCTGCTGGCGTGGTATCCGCGCCACCACCGCGACCTGCCCTGGCGCCACACCCGCGACCCGTACGCCATCTGGCTGTCGGAGGTAATTCTGCAGCAAACCCGTGTTGCTCAGGGCCTCCCCTACTACGAAACCTTCCTGGCTGCCTACCCTACCGTGCAGGACCTGGCCGCCGCGCCCGAAGCCGAGGTGCTGCGCTACTGGCAGGGCCTGGGCTACTACTCCCGGGCCCGCAACATGCACCGCACCGCCCAGCAGGTGGTGGCTGAATACGGCAGCAAATTCCCTGACAATTATGCGGAGTTGCTGAAGCTGCGCGGTATCGGGCCATATACGGCCGCGGCTATTGCTTCCTTTGCGTTCGATGAGGCTGTGGCGGTGCTCGATGGTAATGTGTACCGGGTGCTGGCCCGCATTTTTGGGCTGCATTCGGATATCGCGGCGCCCAGCTCGCGCAAGGAGTTTCAGGCCGTGGCTGACCAGCACATTCCGGCCACCGCACCGGCTGATTTCAACCAGGCCATTATGGAGTTTGGGGCCATTCAGTGCACTCCCGCCAAGCCGGACTGCCTGTTCTGCCCGCTGCAAAGCACCTGCTGGGCGTTTCAGCACGGGCAGGTGGCGCTGCTGCCGGTGAAGAGCAAGGCGAAGGCGGCGCGCACGCGCTACTTCCACTACTTCGTGCTGCGCCACGGTGAGCAGACTTATCTGCGCGAACGACGGGAGAAGGACATCTGGCAGGGCTTGTATGACTTCGCTTTGGCCGAAACTACCGTGGCGGAGCTGCCGCCGGCGGAGTTGGTCCGCCACCTCGACGCGCTTGGCGCAACCTTGGATACCAGCCAAGCCGCCGAGCCCACCGCTGCCTATCGCCACGTGCTGAGCCACCAGAAACTGGAGGTACGCTTCCACCCGATGACGCTGGCAAAGCCGCTGCCCGAGGCCACTCTGCGTGATTTGGGGCTGCGGGCTTACTCGCTGGCGGAGATTGAAACACTGCCCAAGCCCGTGCTCATTGCTAATTATGTTGAGCAGAACCGGTGATTAAGTCATTAGCCAATATTTTTAGATTTATGGGCAAAAATTATTAGCAAATTATTTTGCTTTTCTGATTTAAGCTACTATCTTTGAGACAAGAAATGGCCGGGTGGCTTTTTCGATTCTGTATTTCCTAACGTGCAATAATATGGCCGGAGTGAACAAGGTGATTTTGGTAGGCAACCTGGGGAAAGACCCCGAAGTGCGCCATTTGGAAGGCGGTGTGAGCGTGGCTCACTTTACCCTCGCCACCAACGACTATTACAAGGACAAGCAAGGCAACCGCGTGGAGCGCACCGAGTGGCACAACATCTCGGCGTGGCGCGGCTTGGCCGACATGGCGGATAAATACCTCAAAAAGGGCCAGCAGGTGTATATCGAAGGCAAGCTGCGCACCCGCCAGTACCAGGACAAGGACCAGCAGACGCGCTACATCACCGAAATCATCGCCGATGAGATTTCGATGCTGGGTGGCCGGCCGCAGGGCGCCAATGGTGCCGCTGGCGAAGCCAACGGCGCGGTCACGGCCGAAACCCAGCAGACCTTCCGGCAGGAGCCGGAGCTGGACCAGCTGCCGTTCTGAATGCCGGGCGTGGGACTGACGGGCCTGTGGCTGCAGCTGTCCAAATCGATTATTAGTAAGGAGCCCTGGCACTGTGCCGGGGCTTTTTTCGTTGCGGTGCTGGTTACCTTTGAAGCTACGAAGGCTGGGCCATTTCAGGCTGGGGCCGCTTTTTGCATGAGATATTTTTCGACCGTGTCGTTGCTGATGGGGCTGGCGCTGCTGGCTAGCTGCTCGTCGGCACCGGATTTCACGCCCAAGCCGAAGGGCTACAACCGCATCGACCTGCCGGCGCACCGCTACCAGCTGCTGGGCGGCGGGCACCCGTATGAGTTCGAATACTCGAAGGAAGCGGTGATAAAGCGCGATTCGTCGTACATGGCGCAGCCGCACTGGCTGAACGTGTATTACCCTAGGCTGCACGCCAACGTGCAGATTACCTACATGGACGTGCAGCGCGACCGGCGCCTCTACAATAAGATGATGGAGGATGCGCGCAAGCTCACCGGCAAGCACGAAATCAAAGCCACGGCCATTGATGAGCGGATTTTGAAGACGCCGAGTGGCATGCGCGCCTCGGTGTTTGAGCTATCGGGCGAGGTGCCGAGTCAGTTTCAGTTTTACACCACGGATAGCACGAAACACTTCTTGCGCGGCGCGCTCTATTTCCGCACGGCCACGGCGAACGACTCGCTGGCTCCGGTGATTGAGTACGTGAAGACGGACATGGTGCGGATGCTGAATACGCTTAAGTACAAATAACTGTTATGCTGAGCTTGCGAAGCATCTTTTCACGTTTGCGAAAGCAGTACAGCAGTGAAAAGATGCTTCGCAAGCTCAGCATGACAGCCTGATTTAATGAGTAACTTTTTCAACACCCGGCTGGAGTTTTTGCGCTCGGTGGGCAGCCTGCAGCGGGCGCAGCTGCTGGGCAAGGAGCTGAATCTGTTCACCTACGGCGACCTGATTCAGCGCTACCCGTTCCGCTACCTCGACCGGACGCAGGTGTACCGCATTGCCGACCTTAACGACGACCTGCCTTATGTGCAGGTGCGCGGGATGCTGCGCGGCAAAGAATTGGTGGGCGAAGGGCCCAAGCAGCGCCTGACGGCCAAGGTGGGCGATGGCACCGGCGAATTGGAGCTGGTGTGGTTCAAGGGCGTGAAGTGGGTACAGCAGGTGGCCCGGAACAACCAGGAATACATTGTTTTCGGCAAGCCGACGATGTTTAACGGCCGGCCCCAGATGGCCCACCCGGAACTGGAGGAAGTGAGCGAAAGCAAGCCGGGCCAGAGCTTCTTGCAGCCGGTGTACAACACCTCGGAGAAGCTCAAAAACTATAATCGAATTGATAGCAAGGCCATTATGCGGATGGTGGCTGAGCTGCTGAAGCTGGCCTTGCCGCACATTCAGGAGTCGTTGTCGCCGGCTCTGATTGAGCACTACGGGCTGATGCCCAAGGCGCAGGCCATGCAGCAGATTCACTTCCCGCAGAGCCCGGAGCTGCTGGCGGCGGCCAAGTTCAGGTTGAAGTTTGAGGAGTTGTTTTTTGTGCAGCTCAAGCTGCTGCGGCAGCGCGACCAGCGCAAGGTGACGCTGGCCGGGCAGATTTTCAAGGAGGTGCCTACGCTGGTGGACTTCTATAAAAACCACCTCACCTTCGACCTGACCGGCGCGCAGAAGCGGGTTATCCACGACATTTACAAGGATTTCTGCGCGGGCAAGCAGATGAACCGGCTGCTGCAGGGCGACGTGGGCTCGGGCAAAACCATCGTGGCCTTCATCTCCATGCTGATGGCGGCCGACAACGGCGCGCAAAGCTGCCTGATGGCGCCCACCGAAATCCTGGCCGACCAGCATTATGTAGGCCTAAAGGTGTACGCCGACGCGCTGGGCATCAAAATCGGCAAGCTCACGGGCAGCACCCGCACCTCGGAGCGGCGCGTGCTGCACGAGGAATTGCGCAACGGCACCATGCACATGCTGGTGGGCACCCACGCGCTGCTGGAGGACGTGGTGCAGTTCCGCAACCTGGGACTGACCATTATGGACGAGCAGCACCGCTTCGGGGTGGCGCAGCGCTCGAAGCTGTGGCAGAAAAATCCGCACGTCATTCCGCACGTGCTGGTGATGACGGCCACGCCCATTCCGCGCACGCTGGCCATGACCTTGTATGGCGACCTCGACGTGAGTGTGATTGACGAGCTGCCGGCTGGCCGCAAGCCCATCGTGACGGTGCACCGCTTCGACGCCAACCGCCTGAAGGTGTTCGAGTTTATTCGGGACCAGGTGAAGCTGGGGCGGCAGGTGTACATCGTGTACCCGCTGATTGAGGAGTCGGAAACGATGGACTATAAGGACCTGACCGACGGCTACGAAAGCGTGGCCCGGGCTTTCCCGGAGATGCAAATCAGCATCGTGCACGGGCGCATGAAGGCCGAGGAAAAAGATTACGAGATGCAGCGCTTCATCAAGCGCGAAACCCAGATAATGGTGGCCACCACCGTGATTGAGGTGGGCGTGAACGTGCCCAACGCCTCGGTGATGGTGATTGAGTCGGCCGAGCGGTTCGGGCTCTCACAGCTGCACCAGTTGCGCGGACGCGTGGGCCGCGGCGCCGACCAGAGCTACTGCATCCTGATGACGGGCTTCAAGCTGAGCAAGGACGCCCGCACCCGCCTCGAAACGATGGTGCGGACCAACAACGGCTTCGAAATTGCCGACATCGACCTCAAGCTGCGCGGCCCCGGCGACCTGATGGGCACCCAGCAAAGCGGCGTGCTCGACCTGCTCATTGCCGATTTGGCCAAGGACGGCCGCATTCTGAGCGAAAGCCGGGCCGCGGCGCAGGCCTTGCTCACGGAAGACCCGGGCCTCACGCATCCCGACAATGCTAACATCCGGCGGCACATCGATAGCCTGCCGGCTACAGCCGTGAATTGGAGCCGGATTAGTTAGAACAGCAACGAGCTTACCCGGCCGGGCAAAAAAAAACGACTTTGTTAAAAGTCGTTGGGGTGTTCCGGTTAGTACAGCTCTGTGATGAGGCCGCTACCGCTCTGCTGCGGCGAAGCCTGCTCTCGGTTGGGCTTCACGGGCTCAGAAGTGAGTACTTGGTGTACTAATACAACCGAGCTATCGGGCCGGCTCTGGAAAGTGTTGGATTGGGCGGTAGTGGCGGGTGTGCTCGTTTTGGCAAACCTACCTCCGATGATAAGCGCTGACAAAAGCGAGAATTTTAAGAGTGACTTCATAACTATATATATAATAACGGGAACAAAAGTAATGCTGCGGATTTATTGTTCGCACAGTAGGCCAAAACTTTATACACCCGTTAATGGGGAACCGGCAAGTTGAAAAGGTGGTAGAGAAACCTTGCGGACAGGGCTGCGATTGAGTTCCATATCCTGACGCAAAGTTAACGGGTTCCCTGTACGGAGGTGTCGATAATAGTGTTATGGTTGGGCTAACATTTTTTTACCAGACCCTTAGTATCATAGCCTTGGGCCTGAAAACACCCCATACAAGCATTAAAATGGCTACTTTTGAAGGCTTGCTTAGGCCAAAAACTTATTTTATGATTCAATCGCACGTAAAAAATCTGATGCAGCGCGCCTGCCTGTTGGGCACACTGGGGCTGGCCCTTGCGAGCACGCCCGCTTTGGCTCAAAAAGTAAAGTCGACTCCGTTTAGCTACCTGCCTGAGCAGGGCACCGACCGTTACGACATGCGTGTGCCGCGCAAGACCCTGCCCCTGGCCGACGGCTCGGGCTTCGTGATACTGGCCCACCAGAGTGCCGGTGGCTATGCCGTGGAGCGCTACGACGCCGACCTGAAAAAGCAGTGGAGCACCACCATTCCGGTGACGCCCGGCGAAACGCTCGAAGCCTTCGGGCGGGGCGATAAGCAGGCGCTGGTGGTGTTGCACCACAAAGACGACGCTGGCCAGAACCTGGCCGTGGTGGCCGTGAACCTGCAAAGTGGCCAGCGCAGCCCCGCCAAAGTGGTGATGGGCGTGAGCCCGCGCGACCGGCGGCCGGGCGTGTCCATCTCGCCCGATGGCAGCCGGCTACTGGCCTTCCGCTACCTCACTTACGGCCAGCAGGTGAAGAGCATTGCGGCCACGCTGTTTGACCAGAATGTGCTGCAGCTGGAAGAAAAGAGCTATGACTTCCGCGATGTGGGCGACTTTTTCTCGCCCGCTGTGCACGTGGCCAACGATGGCACGCAATACGTGACGCTGGTGAGCGACGGCATGAAAAAACTCACCGTGCGCCGCTACCTGCCCGGGACGAACAAGGACGTTAAGGTGTTGGGCGTGCCGGTGGGCGGCGTATTCGGCGGCCGGCCCGTAACGGTGCGCGACACCAAATTCACGGTGCTGAATGATGGCAGCCTGTATGCCGCCGCGCTGTGCGCAGACTACGCCACCGGCGAATACTATAGCCTGAAAGTGGTGAAATACGATTTCAGCGGCAACGGCGACATGAAGTTTTCACCGGAGTTTCGCTTCACCCCTGCCTACCTGGCCGAGGTAAGCAAGGCCAGCGGCCTGGACGTGAAGCGGCTGGATGACGTGTATTTGGCCGATTTGCTGCTCACGGCCGACAAGCAGCTGGTGGTGGTGGCCGAAAAGCACTTCGAGGAAGGCGGCAGCGAGGCGCCGGTGCACGCTCGCGAGCTGCACTTGTTCGGCTACAATGAGTTTGGGGCGCCTACCTGGCACAGTCTGGTGGCCAAAGACCAGGTGGCCCCGGCCGTGGATGCCTACACCGGCATCGGCTACCGGGCGGCCGTGTTTGGCAACACGGTGCAGCTGCTCACGCTCGAAAATATCAACAAGAAATCGGACCTCTACCTGCGCCGCGTGAATGCCCAGACCGGCGTGGTGAGCCTGCCCGAACGCCTGAAGCTCAACGTGGCCGACGACCAGCAACTGGCCTACGTGAAAGATTTCACGGCTTGGCTAGGCGAGAAAACCATCGTAGGCGTGAGCCGGCCGAGCAAGAAATCGGCGGCGCTACAGCTGGAGAAGATTGTGGTGAAATAGAACGGACTAGGCTGGCCGTTTTTGGCCAGTTCGACCTGCCTGTTTGTTCACACAAAAAAGCCGCTCCTGAAACAGGAGCGGCTTTTTTGGTGCGATAACAACTTCTATTCAACCGCTAATCGCTGGCTGGCCGTTTGGCTGCCCGCCGCCACGCGCAAGGTATAGAGGCCCGGTGCCACGCCCGTCAAATCAAGAGAAGTGCGGGTTTCGGCGCCCGCCAGCGGCACAGTGAGCACCCGGATTTGCTGGCCCAGCCCATTGAGCAACACCACCCGCGCCTGCGTAGCTCCGGCCACGGCCGGCAGCACCAGATTGGCGGCGCGGCGGGCCGGATTGGGAAACACTTCCACCGCAGCTCCGCCCAGTGCGGCCCGGGCGCCCAGCGTGCCCCGGAACGAATAAGTGATGGGCGTACCGGCCGTGTAAGTGACAGTGGTACCGGTGCCGCAGGTGCTCCTGACCTGAATGGTGTAGGTGCGGCCGGGCACCAGGCCGGTGAGCGTGATGGGTGAAGTGTTGGAAATCACCCAGCGCGACGAATCATTCGGCACGTAGTAGGTTACCGTGAACTGGGTGTTGTTGGCGCCGGGCGTGAAGCTGACCGTGGCCGTGGAGGCGCTGGTGGCCGTCACCACCACGTTGGTGACCGCGCCGCACGGCACCGGAATGGCCTGGGTGCGTAAGGTAATCAGCCTGGCGGCCGATGTAGCGCCGCTGCAATTGCTGAAAACGCGAACGATGTACTGCGTGCCCGGCAGCAAGCCGCTGAGCCCAATGGGCGAACCGGCCACGGTTTGCGTAATGGCGTTGATGCTGTCGCCAAGGGCATAATATACCACGCGGTAGCTACCGGCACCGGCCGCCCCTGTGAAGGAGATGGAAGCCGTGGTGGTAGTCAATCCGGTAACGGCAAGGCTGGTTGGCGCCGCGCAGCCCGTGGGATTGGAACCGCCGCCCGTGGTCTGGAACCCAACCCAGGGCGACGACGTGTTGAGGCCGCCCGCGCAGTTGCTCATCACCGATACCCGGTGGAAGCGCCCCGCTACCAGCCCCGTCAGCGTCACCGGCGAGGCGGTGGTGTTGATGCTGGTGATGCCTGCCGCCGTGCTATCGATGGAATAAAAGCGCACCGTATAGCTGCTGGCGGTGGCCGAAGGCGTGAAGCTGACCACTGCGCTGGCATTCGTCACATTGGTTATGACAACGTTGGTGGGCGGCGCACAAGACTGGGCCTGGGCGGCGGGCGTTAGCCAGCCCAACGATGCTGCCAGCACTGTCAGGAGAAGCGTAAAGGTTTTCATAAACATAGAAAGAAAAGGAGTGATGAATGCTTGAAGCCGGGCGGCCGCGCCGTGCTTTCCTACCAGACCATGCCCAAAACCAAAAGGCTTCTCAATATCTCAACTTTTCTACAAATTGTTTTTCCGATATCTGCTCATTCTCAAGCCAGGCGCAACAAAAAGGCCGCCCCTGAACCCAGAAGCGGCCTTTCTCAATCGTCTACAAATCCGTCGTTAAATCCGACGAACCCAAGTCCCGCGAAGTTAATCCGTGGGTTAAACAGCGTACTCGTTGGCCGTAATCAGCTTGGCGGCAATACGGCGACGGGCTTCCTTCACGTTCAGCAACTCCGTTTTGGTGAAGCGCTTCAGGCCCATGAGCAGCAGGCGCTGCTCGTCGCCCTCGGCCATGCTACCGATGGCGTCTTTGCCGGCCTTCTCCACAATGTCCACGGCGTCGGCTAGGTACACGCGGGCAATATCGGCTTCTACCGACAGGGCTTCTTCGCCTTTGGCAGCGGCTTCCTTCTCCACGCGGAGCAGGGTGCTCTCGGCAATGTAGGTTTTGATGGCCATGTCGGCGATGTTCATCAGCAGCTCCTGCTCTTTGGCGAGGGTGGCGGTGAACTTTTGCACGGCCGAGCCGGCCACCATCAGGATGGCCTTTTTCAGGTTGGCGATGGTTTTCAGCTCCTTGCTGAACAGACCAGTTTCCTCGTCCTGGCTCAGGCTCGGAATGCTCATCAGCTCCTGTTGCACAGCCTGGGCGGGCCCCATCAAGTCGATTTCGCCTTTCAGGCCCTTCTTCAGAATCATGTCAACAGCCAGCAAGCGGTTGATTTCGTTGGTGCCCTCAAAAATGCGGTTGATGCGCGAGTCGCGGTAGGCGCGGTCCATCGGGTAGTCAGCTGAGAACCCATAGCCACCGTAAATCTGCACGCCCTCGTCCACCACGTAGTCGAGCACTTCCGAGCCTTCTACTTTCAGAATAGCGCACTCCACGGCAAACTCGCGGGCCGCGCCCAGCAGGGCTTCGTTAGCGCCTTTGCCTTCGGCGATAAGCTGCTGCTCCATACGGTAGATGTCGGAGCCCGCGCGGTAAATGGCCGATTCCACGGCGTAGATGCGGATGGCCTGCTGCGCCAGCTTGTAGCGAATAGCGCCAAACTTCGAAATGGGCAGTTTAAACTGCACCCGCTCGTTGGCGTACTTCACGCTGAGGTCGGCGGCCATTTTAGTGGCGCCCAGGCAGGCCGCCGCCAGCTTGATGCGGCCGATATTAAGTACGTTGAAGGCAATGAGGTGGCCTTTGCCAATCTCGCCCAGCACGTTCTCTTTCGGCACCAGCGCGTCGCTCAGAAACACCTGGCGGGTCGACGAGCCCTTGATGCCCATCTTGTGCTCCTCGTTGCCAAGGCTCAGGCCGGGCGTGTTTTTCTCCACAATGAAACCGGTGAATTTATCGCCGTCAATCTGGGCAAACACGATGAACACATCGGCAAAGCCGGCGTTCGTAATCCACATTTTCTGGCCGTTCAGTACGTAGTGCGTGCCTTCAGCATTGAGTACAGCTTTGGTTTTGGCCCCCAAAGCGTCGGAACCGGAGCCGGGCTCGGTGAGGCAGTAGGCGCCCATCAGGGTGCCATCGGTGAGGCCGGGCAAGTATTTGGCCTTCTGCTCATCGTTGCCAAAGTACAGAATGGGCAGCATGGCGATGCCCGTGTGCGCCGCAAACGCCACCGGAAATGAGTGACCGCCGCCCACGCCTTCAGTCACCCGCAGGGCCGTGGTGAAGTCCATGTCCAACCCGCCGTACTGCTCCGGAATGCTCACGCCGAACAGGCCGAGCTGGCCGGCTTTCTCCATCAGGCCGCGCATAAGGCCTTCCTCGTGGTTGTCGAGGCGCTCGAGCAGCGGCTGCACTTCCGTTTGCACGAAGTCCAGACAGGTCTGGTACATCATGTTCTGCTCTTCGGTAAAATCGGCCGGCGTGAAAACGCTCTGGGCATCGGTCGGCTTGATGATGAATTCGCCGCCCTTCAGGCTGGCTTGCTGCGTGGTTTCCATGTCAGTTGGGGTGGGTGTGGAGTTGAAAAGTGTTAGGCTAGCCTACTAGTTAGAGAAACAAAGGGCCGGCGGGTTTAGTGTTGCAAGTTAAGAAAAAATGTTAGGCACGCCTACTATATCAGCGAAAGAAAACCCCGGATGAGCGGGGTTTTCTGATTTTACCTAGACCGTTATGCTGAGCGTAGTTGAAGCATAACGCTTGCATCGTTCAACGATTGAATTACTACCACACGCGAGATGCTTCGGCTTCGCTCAGCATGACGGTCTTCTTAGTTTAGTGGCGGAACAGAAAGCTACTTCAGCAGCTCGTAGATGCCAGCGACGCCCTGGCCGCCGCCCACGCAGGCCGTGACGACGCCGTACTTCTTGCCGCGCTCGCGCAGCTCGTCGAAGAGCTGGATGCTGAGCTTGGCGCCGGAACAGCCCAGCGGGTGGCCGAGGGCAATGGCGCCGCCGTTCACGTTCAACTTCTCGGGGTCGATGCCGAGCTCGCGCACAACGGCCAGCGACTGCGATGCAAAGGCTTCGTTCAGCTCAAACAGGTCAATGTCTTCGAGTTTCAGGCCGGCTTGCTTGAGCACTTTCGGCACGGCTTTGATGGGACCCATACCCATGATGCGCGGGTCGACGCCTTCGGTGGCGTAGTTCACCATGCGGGCGATGGGCTCCAGGTTCAGCTCCTTCACCATGCGCTCCGACATCACGAGGACGAAGGCCGCGCCGTCGGACGTCTGGGACGAGTTGCCGGCCGTGACGGTGCCGTTGGCGGCGAACACGGGACGCAGCTTGCTCAGGGCTTCTACCGAGGTGTCGGCGCGGGGACCTTCGTCGGTATCCACTACGTAGGAGCGGTTTTTCTTCTTGCCGGTGGCCTGGTCCACGTAGGTTTCCTCTACCGTGATGGGCACAATGCTCTTGGCAAACTTGCCGGCCTGAATGGCTTTGATGGCCTTCTGGTGCGAGTTGTAGGAGAATTCGTCCTGGTCCTGGCGGCTGATTTTGTAGTCGTTGGCCACGGCTTCGGCGGTGAGGCCCATGCCCATGTAGTAGTCGGGGTGCGCCATCGCCAGCTTGTAGTTGGGCACGGTTTTCCAGCCCACGGTGGGCACCATGCTCATGCTCTCGGTGCCGCCCGCGATGATGCAGTCGGCCATACCCGAGGAGATTTTGCCCACCGCCATGGCGATGGTCTCCACGCCGGAGCCGCAGTAGCGGTTCACAATGAGGCCGGACACGTTGATGGGCAGGGCCAGCAGCGAAATCAGGCGGCCCATTTGCAGGCCCTGCTCGGCCTCGGGCACGGCGTTACCGACGATTACGTCGTCGATGCGCGTGGGGTCGAGGGCCGGCACTTGGGCCACGAGGTGTTTGATTACGGCAGCGGCGAGGTCGTCGGGCCGGGTGAAACGGAGGCCGCCACGGGGGGCTTTGCCCACGGCCGTGCGGTAGCCTGCTACGATATATGCGGTGTTGTTGCTAGACATGAGACGTTAGACTTGAGACATGAGAATCGTTGGACTGATTCTGTGTCATGATTGCGAATCAATTTTATTTTGGAAGGCATAAAGCAGCCGTTCCACTTCTTCAATCTGGCCTTCGGCAGCCGTTAGCTGCTCAGCAGTGATGTAGCCGAAATCGGCCGCCAGGAGCATTTGGGTGTGCAATTCGTAGCAGGAGCCATTGGCAATGCGCAGAAATTGCGCGAACTCTTTATTACCGCCCCTGCCTGCTCCTTCAGCGATATTGGAAGGCACTGAAACGGCTGAACGACGCATCTAAGAAATCAAACCGGAGCGTTCGTTGCTCGGAAAGTCCATGCACAAGCGGTAGGTAGTTCTAGCTACATCCATAGCTCGCTGCCAGACGATTAGTTCTTTGAAGCGGTGCTTGAACATGGGAATGATTTTACTAAGACATGAGACGTTAGACCTGAGACAGTAGAATTGTTCTGTGGCAGACTTTCGCTTTCGACTTCTTTCTCATGTCTCAGGTCTAACGTCTCATGTCTTAGCATACCTCTTGTTTAATTGCGTAGCGGCTTGCCCGTGGTCAGAATGCTCTGAATCCGCTCCAGCGTCTTGCGCTCGCCGCACAGCGATAGGAAGGCTTCACGCTCCAAATCCAGCAGGTACTGCTCGCTCACCTCGGTGGGCGACGACAAATCGCCGCCGCACATCACATAGGCCAATTTATCGGCAATGAGCTGGTCGTGGGTCGAGATGTAATTGCCCTGTTGCATAGCGTACACACCGGTTTTGAACATGGCCAGCGCGCCTTTGCCGTGTACTTTGATGTTAGTTTTCTGCATCGGCTGGGTGTAGCCGGCATCGGCCAGGTCGATGGCGGCTGATTTCGCGGCGGCGATGACGCGGTTCGAGTTCAGCACCACTTCGTCGCCCCGACGCAGGAAGCCCAGGTCGAAAGCTTCAGCGGCGGAGGTCGAAACCTTGGCCGTGCTGATGGTCATGTAGGTGTTGCGCAGCAGGTTGAATTCGGGCTCGCCGTCTTCGTACTTGAGAGCGGTGCGTAAAGTCATTTCCTTGGTGCCGCCGCCGCCGGGAATCAGGCCTACGCCGAATTCCACAAGGCCGATGTAGGATTCGGCCGCCGCCACCACGCGGTCGCAGTGTAGGTTCAGCTCGCATCCTCCCCCCAGCGTGAGGCCGTGCGGCGTGCCCACCACCGGGATGCTGCTGTAGCGCATCCGCATCATGGCCTGCTGGAACTGCTGAATCATCATGTTCAGCTCGTCAAATTCCTGCTCCAGCGCCTGCATGTACACAAGACCCAGGTTGGCGCCGGCCGAGAAGTTGGGCGCGTCGTTGCCCACCACGAGGCCACGGTAGCCAGCTTCGGCCATCTCCACCCCTTTCAGCAGGCCCTGAATCACGTCGGTGCCCAGCGAGTTCATCTTGGAGTGGAACTCTACGTTCAGAATGCCATCGCCGAGGTCGATAACCGACGCGCCCGCGTTTTTCCACAGCACCTTGCCGCTGGCCCGCAGGTTGTCGAGAATGATAAAATTCTCCACACCCGGAATGGCTTGGTAGCTCTCGCTGGCCTGGTCGTAGAACTTGCGCACGCCGTCTTCCACCTTATAGAAGGTCGAATTCCCGGCGGCCAGCATTTCCTCTACCCACGGGGCCACGGTGCGGCCAGCCGCTTTGGCGAGGTCCACGCCGGCCTGCACGCCCAGCGCGTCCCAGGTTTCGAACGGGCCCAACTCCCAGCCGAAGCCGGCGCGCAGGGCGTCGTCAATCTTATAGAGTTGGTCGGAAATTTCTGGCACCCGGTTGCTCACGTAGGCAAACAAGCCGCCGAAGCTCAGGCGATAAAATTCGCCAGCCTTGTCCTTTCCGCCTACCAATACCTTGAAGCGGTCGACCAGCTTCTCAATAGTTTTGGTCATTTCCAGCGTGGCAAATTTTACCTTCTGGCTCGGCTTGTATTCCAGGGTGTTGAGGTCCAGCGCGTGGATTTCTGACTTACCGCCCTCGCCCTTCACTTTCTTGTAGAAGCCCTGGCCGGTTTTGTCGCCCAGCCACTTGCTCTCGCCCATTTTCTTCACGAAATCGGGCAGCACGAATACGTCCTTGGCCTCGTCATCCGGCAGGCCCTGGGCCAGGCCGTTGGCCACGTTGATGGTCGTATCCAGGCCCACCACGTCGGAGGTGCGTAGCGTGGCCGATTTCGCGTGGCCAATCACCGGGCCGGTCAACTTGTCGGTTTCCTCTACGGTCAGGCCCAGCTTCTGCATGGTCTGCATGGCGTCGAGCAGGGCCCACACGCCCACGCGGTTGGCAATGAAGCCGGGCGTGTCCTTGGCCAGCACCACCGTTTTGCCCAAATACAGGTCGCCGTAGTGCTGCAGGAAATCCAGCACCTCCGGCTTGGTTTCCGGCGTCGGAATGATTTCCAGCAGCTTCAGATAGCGCGGCGGGTTGAAAAAGTGCGTGCCCGCGAAATGCTGCTTGAAATCCTCCGAGCGGCCCTCGGCCAGCAGGTGAATCGGGATGCCGCTGGTGTTGCTGGTAATCAGCGTGCCCTTCTTGCGGAACTGCTCCACCCGCTCGTAGAGGCTCTTTTTGATGTCAAGCCGCTCGATGACGACCTCAATCGTCCAGTCGCAGCCGGCAATGTCTTTGAGGTTGTCGTCGAAGTTGCCAGTCTTGATTTTGGCCGCATCGGCCTTGCGGTAGAGCGGCGAGGGGTTGGCAACGATTGCAGCCTGCAAAGCGGCATTCACAATGCGGTTGCGCACGACCGGAGCGTCCAGTTTCAGCCCTTTTTTCTCTTCGTCGGGCGTCAACTCCTTAGGCGCGATGTCGAGCAGCAGCACCTGCACGCCGATGTTGGCGAAGTGGCAGGCAATGCGCGAGCCCATAACGCCGGAGCCGAGCACGGTCACTTTCTTGATGGTTCGGTTCATCCTCTTTCTACTGTGGGTGGTGAGGTGGGTGTTGGTAATGATTTAGCAGAACGTCATGCAGAGCGCAGCGAAGCATCTTGCCCGCTTCGTTGCAATAGCATTGATTACCTGCTGAGGGCAAGATGCTTCGTTGCGCTCTGCATGACGTTCAATTTATGAGCCTTAAGGAGCCGCTGGCTCCGTCCGCAACGGCTTGAGCACGAATTCTTCAAACAAGGTCTTCCCTTCAATCATGCTCGTAATCTGAGCCGCTACTTTGAAGAAGACATCCAATTGATTCTGCGGGATTTTCTCGCGGATTTTTAGGTTGAAGTGCCGCACCGTCTGGCGCGAAACCTCCTTCTTCTCCAAGCCCAGCGGCGTCAGAAAAATGCGAACTGAGCGTTTATCCACCGAGTCGGCCTGCTTATAAATCAGACCTTTCTCCTCCATGCTGCGCAGAATGCGCGTCAGGCTGCGGGTTTCGAGGCCCAGCAGTGGGGCAATTTTGGTAGCGGGCGTACCCTTCTCCTGGTCGATGTTCAGCAGCACGAAGCCGATGCTCGTGGTGATGTCATTCTGCGCCGCCTGCGTGTTATACATCCGCGAGATGGCGTGCCAGGCTACTTTGATGTTATAATCGACGGTTTCTTCGGGTTTCATGGGCGGGGTGTAAGTGCGGTAAACTTACGAAAAATATATTAGGCTTGCATAACAGTTGGCAAAAAAGTAGCGCGGACTTTTAGTCCGCGAATGGGCAGTACCATTCGCAGGCTAAAGGTCCGCGCTACTTTTTACCTAGTGCGCCGTGCGCTCGTGCGGCTCCTTTTCGGCCCGTTCGTAGATACCGGCAATCAGGTCCTTGTTGTTTTCGGAAATAACCTTGCGCTTCACCTTCATGGTGGGCGTCATCTCGCCGCTTTCAACAGTCCATAAGGTGGGCAGCAGTTCGTGCCGCTTCACCTGCTCCCACTGTGCAAAGCCCTTGTTATACTTGTCAATCAAGTCCTTATATAGCTTCACTACCTTCTCGTTCTTCACCAGCTCCTCGTTGGAGCCATCGGGCACGCCGTTGCGCTTGCACCAGCCCTTGAGGTCGGGGAAGGACGGAATGACCAGCGCGGAGGCAAACTTCTGGTCGGCCCCCACCACCATGGCCTGCTCGATAAGCGGGTCTTCCTTCAGCTTGCTTTCGATGACCTGCGGGGCAATGTACTTGCCGCCCGAGGTCTTGAACATCTCCTTCTTGCGGTCGGTGATTTTCAAGAATTTGCCGTTCACCAGCTCGCCGATGTCGCCGGTGTGGAACCAGCCATCCTCGTCAAATTCCTTGGCCGTGAGCTCGGGCTGGTTGTAATAGCCTTTCATCACGGAAGCCGATTTGGTGAGAATTTCGCCGTCGGAGGCGATTTTCACTTCCATGTTGTCGATGAGCGGGCCCACGGTGCCAATCATGTTGTTTTCCGGCTCGTAACCACCCACGGCAATTACGGGCGAGGTTTCCGTCAGGCCATAGCCTTCCATTACCCGGATGCCGGCGGCCCAGAACACGCGGGCCAGGCGCGGCTGCAAGGCTCCACCGCCGCTCACGATGCAGCGCAGGTTACCGCCCAGCGCCTCGCGCCATCTATTGAAAATGAGCTTATTGGCCAGGGCCAGCTGCGTATTGTAGAAAAAGCCCTGGTCTTTCTGGGTGTCGTATTTCAGGCCCAAATCCAAGGCCCAGAAAAACAGGCTCTTTTTGATGCCGTCCAGCTCGTGGCCTTTCGCCACGATTTTATCATAGACCTTCTCCAGCAGGCGCGGCACGGTGGTGAAGATTTCGGGCTTCACCTCGCGCAGGTTGTCGGCAATGGTGTCCATGCTTTCGGCGTAGTAGATGCTCACGCTGTTTATCATGTACAGGTAAGTCACCATGCGCTCAAAAATGTGGCACAGCGGCAGGAAGCTCAGGGCCTTGTCGTCTTTCGTGACGGGCACGAATCGCTGCGAGTTGCGGCAATTGCTTAGGATGTTATCGTGCGTGAGCATCACGCCTTTGGGCTGGCCGGTGGTGCCGCTGGTGTAGATAAGCGTGAGCAAATCGTCGGGCTCGACGGCGGCTTTTAGCGGTTCCAAATCTGCCACGTTGCCTTTCTTGCCCAGCTCCAGCAGCTCACTGAAATGGCGGGCGCCGTCAATCTTGTCAAAAGTGAAGATGTTTGCGGCCGGAATATCGAGGCCCTGGGTGGCTTCTTTTACCTTGTCATACAGCTTCTTATCGGCTACGAACACGGCCCGCACCCCGGCGTCGGTGAAGATGTACTTGTAGTCTTCGACGGTGATGCTCGGGTACATCGGCACGCTAGTGGCCCCAATTTGGGAGATGCCGAAGTCGGCCATCATCCACTCGGGGCGGTTCATGCTGATAATGGCCACTTTATCGCCGCGCTTGAGGCCGAGCGACACGAGGCCGAGCGACACCAGATTGGCCTGGTCCTGTAGCTGCTGGCTGCTGATTGGCACCCACTGGCCATCAATTTTGGAGGCCAGAGCGTCGGGTTTGGGCGCGGTAGCAATTTGATGCGGGAGGATATCGAAGGCGCGACGAACGTCCATTGGGTGGGGTTGGATTAGGCGTATCGGGTGAATTTCAGCTTAAATAAAGAGCTTTTTTTCGGGCCAAGCTAGGGTTACCGAGCCCGTCCGTAGACTTGCACATACGGGTAAAAACCAAACGAGCCGCAAAAACGGTCAAAAAACCGCCGAAGCGGCCTTTTCCTGTGTAATTTTGGGCCACTTGCATTTCCGCCCCCAATGAATCTGGCCCTGTTTTTTGACCCGCTGCCGGAAACGCTGACCGCCGCCGCGCCCGCGCCCACCACGCTGGCCGCTTACGCCACCCGCTTCACCGAAACGTTTCCGGACTGGCGCGCCGCCGACCTGGCCCTCATCGGGCTGGACGAATGGCGCGGCAGCACCATTGGCCACCCCAGCCGCCACGGCGCCAACGAGGTGCGCCAGCGCTTCTACAATCTACAAAAAGGCAGCGGCGCCCTGCGCCTCGTCGACCTCGGCAACCTGCGCCCCGGCCTCACGCTGGAAGACACCTACCAGCGCCTGCGCGAGATAGTGGCCGCTCTGATTGAGGAAAACACGGTGCCCATCCTGCTCGGCGGCAGCCACGACCTCGACTACGGCCAGTTTCTGGCCTACGAAACCCAGAACCGCGCCATCAGCTTCGCTATGGTCGACTCGCGGCCCGACATGGCCGAGCCCGGCCCTGGCACCGCACCCGAAGACAGCCACCTGCGCCGCATGCTGGTGCACGAGCCCAATTTCGTGTTCAGCCTGGCCCACCTGGGCCACCAGCAGTACCTCACGCCGCCCGAAGTACTGGTAGCGTTGGAAAAAATGCACTTCGAGACCATGAGCGTGGGCGAGGTGCGGGCCGACCGGCGCTTGTCGGAGCCGCTTGTCCGGCAGGCCGATTTCATGAGCATGGACATTGCCGCCGTGCGCTGGCAGGACGCGCCCGGCTACTACCCCGCCTACCCCTTCGGCCTCGGCAACGAGGAAGCCACCCAGCTGTGCTGGTACGCGGGCCACAACGAGCAACTTAGCTCCTTCGGCCTCTACGGCTACCGCACCGACCAGGACGTCAACGGCTTGGCTGCCGCCACGCTGGCCACCATGCTTTGGTATTTCGTGGAAGGCTTCTACCACCGCCGGCCCGAAACGGGCTTCGGCACCTTCCGCTTCCTCACCTACACTGTGGTGCTGCCTGGTAACCCCGACAAGCTGGTGTTCTACAAATCGCGCCGCGCCGAGAAGTGGTGGATGGAAGTGGAGCGCCTCGGCGACAACGTGGTGAAGCGCGTGGTGCCCTGCACGTATGAGGACTATTTGAACGCCTCCCAGGGCGACTTGCCGCAACGCTGGATTCGGCTGCAGGCGCTGTTGAGCTAGATTTGTTGTTTATTTAGAACGTCATGTCGAGCGCAGCCGAGACATCTCGCGTGTGGTAGTGACTCAATCGCAAGAAAAGAATTACTTCGGCACGCGGGATGTCTCGACTGCGCTCGACATGACGTTTTTGCGTCGTTCTTCGCCCATGAACCTTGAACTGAAAACCTACACCAAAAACCAGCTCGCCCTGCGCAACGGCCAGGACCGCGACGAAATCTGGGTGGCGTATCAGGGGCAAATTTACGATGTGAGCCGCTCGCGGCTGTGGAAGCGCGGCAACCACTACGAGCATTGGGCCGGCCAGGACCTCACCGCCGAGCTCGACAAAGACGCCCCGCACACGGCCAACGTATTTGAAAATTTCCCCGTTGTGGGGCAACTTGTGTAGAACAGGCTTTAGCTTGTTCACCGCCAAAACCTTTCTTTGAACAAGCTAAAGCATGTTCTACAGTCTATGATGACCACCGAAGCGCCCTCCGAATTCAACCACCTCGAAACCCTCTCCACCACTGAGCTGCTGGCCGGTATGAACCAGCTCGACCGCACCGTGCCCGAAACGGTGGCTAAAGCCCTGCCGCAGATTGAGGCGTTGGTAGAAGCCACGGTGGCCCGGCTGCGCGACGGTGGGCGGCTGTTTTACATCGGAGCGGGCACCAGTGGGCGGCTGGGCGTGGTAGATGCCTCGGAGTGCCCGCCCACGTTTGGCGTGCCGGCCGAAATGGTCGTAGGCATCATGGCGGGCGGCGACGGGGCCATTCGCGTGGCGGTGGAAGGAGCTGAAGACGACGCCGAGCAGGCCTGGGTTGATTTACAGCAGCACCACATCAGCGCCAAAGATGTGCTGGTGGGTATTGCCGCCTCGGGCCGCACCCCCTACGTCATTGGCGGACTGCAACGGGCACGGGCGGCCGGTGTAGCTACTGGCTGCGTGGTGTGCAACGCGGGTTCGGCGGTGGCGGCAGCGGCCGAGTTTCCGGTGGAAGTGGTGACGGGCCCCGAATTTATTACGGGCAGCACACGTCTGAAAGCTGGTTCGGCCCAGAAAATGGCGCTCAATATGCTCACCACGGCCACATTTATTCGCCTGGGCTATGTGCGCGGTAATAAGATGGTTGACATGAAGCTGTCCAACGTGAAACTGGTGGACCGCGGCGAACGCATGTTGATGGATGAACTCGGCATTGGGCAGGCTGAGGCGGCCGAGTTGCTGAAGCAGCACGGCAGCGTGCGGGCGGCGCTGGAGGCAGCGGCGAAGCAGTAGCAGCACTTGCTTTAGCTTGTGCCTCATAGGCTTACTTTTTCGGGCGAACGATTCAGGCTTTCTGTCGTTTCTAGGGAAGCACCGGCTACAACGGGTGCCTCCTACTGCCCATGCACACCATCGAGCCGCACTACAATTGGATTGAGCAATACTCGGCTACCGAAGACCCCCGCTCGCCGCTCTTCGAAACCGAGAACAGCCTCGATACCTACACCAATACCATCTACGGCTACTACATCCACCCGCAGTGGGACAGCCTGGGGTCGGATACGCTGTTCTTTAAAATCCTCTTTGCCGACTACGAGCTGGGCATTGCCGTGCTCGAATTCATCGGCGAATGGAACGATGCCATCGAAAACGATATCATGGAGCTCAAGCGAAATATCATTGATATTCTGACTCATGAAGGCATCCGCAAGTTCATCCTCATCGGCGAGAACGTGTTCAATTTCCACGGCTCCGACGATTCCTATTACGAAGAGTGGTACGAGGACGTGGAGGACGGCTGGATTGCCGGCGTGAACTTCCAGGAGCACGTACTCCGCGAAATGAAGCAGTTCAACGTCGACAACTACATCAATTTTGGCGGCCAGCTCGACGACCTGCCCTGGCGCACCTACGAGCCGCGCCGCCTGTTCGAGGTTGTCGATAATTTGCTGAACCGCCGCCTGGGCCTGCCCGAAACCGAGTTGTAGCGCGGACTCTGTAGTCCGCGTTTGCACAGGGCAATTCACTCGCGGACTACAGAGCCCGCGCTAAGTGAAAACGCAAAAAAGCCTCTCCGTTGCCGGAGAGGCTTTTTTGTTGCCGGAGGGCTAAGAAATTACTTCTTAACTTCTTCGGTCGTGGTGGTCGTGGTTTCGGTGGTGCCAGCGGGAGCCATTTTGTCAGCGGCGTTCTCCATAGCGTCCGACTTAGCATCGGCCGAGTCACGTACGGCGTCAGCCTTGTCTTCCATAGCGTCAGCTTTGGCTTCGCCAGCAGCTTCTACGTTTTCAGCCTGCTGCTCAACAGCCTCTTCTTTCTTGCTTTCGCAAGCGGTGAACGAGAACGAAGCGGCAGCCAGGGCGAGGAACAATACTTTTTTCATCTTGTTTTTTGTTAAATGTGGGGTGAGATTTCAGACAACTTCTGAAATTTTAGCCGGAGCAAAATTTCAAATTCGGGGCTTTATACCCGCACACGGTAGAAGTAACCCGCCTCCGTAAAAAATTTGTGAAGTTTTTGTAAAACTCCACCGAAAGCCCTCACAACCTACTTCTTCCGGAACACGATGCCAATCGGCACGCCCGTGAAGTCGAAATGCTCGCGCATGCGGTTTTCGAGGTAGCGCGTGTAGTTGGTCTGCACGTACTGCGGTAGGTTGGCGAAGAAGGCGAACACGGGGTTGTGCGTGGGCAACTGCGTCACGTACTTAATGCGAATCATCTTGCCTTTGAGCGCGGGCGGGCCGTATTTCTCAATCTCCTTCAGCATCACGTCGTTGAGCTGCGAAGTCGGAATTTTGCGGCGCTTGTTGTGGTACACTTCGATGGCCGTTTCAATGGCCTTGTGCACGCGCTGCTTGTTCAGCACCGAGATGAAGATGACGGGGATGTACAAAATCGGCGCAATTTTTTCGAGGATTTTCGCCTCAAATTCCTTGGCCGTATTGGTATCCTTGTTCTCCACCAAATCCCACTTATTCACCAGAATGACAATGCCTTTGCGGTTCTTGTCGGCCAGGGTGATGATGTTCACGTCCTGGGCTTCGATGCCGCGGCTGGCGTCGAGCATCACGATGCAGACGTCGGCTTCTTCCAGGGCGCGCAGACTGCGCATGTTGGCGTAGAATTCCACGTCCTCGCTCACCTTGGCCTTGCGGCGCAGGCCGGCCGTATCGACCAGGATAAACTCCTTGCCGAAGGCATTATAGCGGGCCGAAATGGAGTCACGGGTGGTACCGGCGATGTCAGTCACGATGCTACGGTCTTCGCCGAGCAGCAGGTTCACGAGGCTGGATTTGCCCACGTTGGGGCGGCCCACCACGGCAATGCGCGGGATTTCCGACTCGGGCTCTTCAATGCCGGGGTCGTCGAAATGGCTCACCACGGCATCGAGCAGCTCGCCGGTGCCGTGGCCGTTCTGGCTGCTGATGGCGAAGATTTCGCCGTCGCCGAGGCCCAGCGAATAGAACTCGCCCACGCCGTTGGCGCGCAGGTTAGTATCGGCTTTGTTGGCCACCAAGTAGATGGGCTTTTTGCCCATGTAGCGGCGCAGCACGTGCGCAAATTCCTCATCGAGACCGTGCACGCCGGCGTCGGCATCCACCATGAAGAGCACCACGTCGGCCTCTTCGATGGCCAGCTTCACCTGCTTGTTGATTTCGCCCTCGAAAATATCTTCCGAGTTGTGCACGTAGCCGCCCGTGTCAATCACGGTGAAGTTCTTGCCAATCCAGTCGCCGTAGCCGTAGTGACGGTCGCGGGTGACGCCGCTCTCGTTGTCCATGATGGCCTTGCGCTGGCCTACGAGGCGGTTGAATAGCGTGGATTTGCCCACGTTGGGCCGCCCTACAATGGCGACCGTGTTTTGCTTTGACATGATGTGTGGCCCCAGCCGCCGACCCGACCTAGATTCGGCAGTGCCCGGGGTGTATTAGTTATAGATGGTCGGAATATTTGTAGCGTGGACTCTGCGAGTCCGCGCCCGTATGGTTTCGTTCGTTCGATGCGCGGACTCACAGAGTCCACGCTACAGGCCTATTGGTACCCAAACCGGCTCAGTGCTTTCGCGTCGGTGCGCCAGTTCTCGTTCACTTTCACGTGCAGCTCCAGGAACACCTTTTTCAGGAAAAACTTCTCCATTTCCTCGCGCGCCCAAGTGCCTACTTTCTTCAGCGCCTCACCGCCCTGGCCGATGACGATGCCCTTCTGGGAGCTGCGCTCCACGTAGATGATGCCGCGAATGCGGATAATGGCTTCTTCTTCTTTGAACTCCTCGATGACCACCTCGCAGCTGTAGGGAATCTCCTTTTTGTAGAGCTTGAAGATTTTCTCGCGCACCATTTCGGCGGCGAAGAAGCGTTCGGGTTTGTCGGTTAGCTCGTCTTTGGGGTAGTAGGGCGGGTGCACGGGCAGGCGCTCCAGCACCAGCTGCAGCACGCCATCGGTGCCGAAGTGGTTGAGGGCCGAGATGGGCAGGACTTCGGCGGCGTTGGGCAGCTGTTCTTTCCAGTAGGCCAGCTTGGCTTCGACTTCGGCCTGGTCGGCCTGGTCGATTTTGTTGACCAGCAGGATGATGGGCGTGTCCACCATCTTGCGCAGGCGCTCTACGACAGGCTCTTCGTCGTGCTTTTCGTAGATATCCGTCACAAAGAGCACCACGTCGGCGTCTTCGAGCGACGAGTACACGAAGCTCATCATGGCGTTGTGCAGCTCATATTTGGGCTGAATGATGCCGGGCGTGTCGGAATAAATCAACTGGAAATCATCGCCGTTGAGAATGCCCAGGATGCGGTGGCGCGTGGTCTGGGCCTTGCTCGTGACGATGCTGAGCCGCTCGCCCACCAACGCATTCATGAGCGTGGACTTGCCCACGTTGGGCTTGCCAATGATGCTCACGAAGCCGGCGCGGTGGGGTTTAGTTTCGGGGTTCACGATGGATGGGTTTGATAATCAGGGCCGCAAAGGTACGGCTTTCAGGGCGGAAAAGCTAGGGTGGGGCGGAAATCGGGCCGTTCGGGCCGGACGCGAAACCATGCGGGTTGCCGGCTGTTTGCTGGGCAAGCGCGTGTAGCGTGGACTCTGCGAGTCCGCGCATTCAACGAATCCGGCCACGCGCGGACTCGCAGAGTCCACGCTACAGTTCCGAACTTTGCTCTAATGAATTCTCCTGCCTCGCCTACCCGCCGCATCGGCGTGCTCCTCGTCAACCTCGGCACGCCCGACTCGCCCAGCACGCCCGATGTGCGCCGCTACCTCAACGAATTCCTCACCGATGGCCGCGTAATTGACATGCCGGCCGCCGTGCGCTACCCGCTCTTTCAGGGCGTCATCGTGCCGCTGCGCGCCCCGAAATCGGCCAAAATTTACCAACAGTTGTGGGATGCCGAGCGGGGCTCACCCCTGCTCTACCACGGCCTCGACCTGCAAGCCCGGCTGAGGGAGGTGCTGGGCAAGGATTACGTGGTGGCCTTCGGGATGCGCTACCAGAAACCCAGCATCGAGAAGGCGCTGGAGGAGCTGCGCGACGCGGCCGTGGACCGTATTATCGTGTTGCCGCTGTTTCCGCAGTATGCGTCGGCCAGTACGGGCTCGGTGCAGGAAAAGGTGATGGACATTGTGAAAGACTGGTGGATAGTGCCCAATATCAGCTTCATCAGCACCTTCGCCGATGACCCGGGCTTCATCGGCAGCTTCGCGGCACGGGGCAAGGCCGAAATGGCCAAGCACGAATACGACCATGTCGTGTTCAGCTACCACGGCATCCCGGAGCGGCACGTGCTCAAGGGCAGCTTCAAGGGCTACTGCAAGCTGAGCACCTGCTGCGCCAGCTACAACAAAAACAACCGCTACTGCTACCGTGCGCAGTGCTTCGCCACCTCGCGCCTGCTGGCCAAAGAGCTGGGCCTGCGCGACGACCAGTACACCGTCACCTTCCAAAGCCGCCTGCAAAGCCGTTTGCGCGACCCCTGGCTCCAGCCTTACACCGATGAAGTCATCAAAGAATTTCCCGCCAAGGGCATCAACAACGTGCTGGCCTTCTCCCCCGCTTTCGTGGCCGACTGCTTGGAGACGACCATCGAAGTGGGCGAGGAATTTAAGGAATTATTTGAGGAAGCCGGTGGCAAGCACTGGCAACTGGTGCCCTCGCTGAACTCGGAGCCTTACTGGGTGGAGGCAGTGGCGGAGATGGTACGGCGGAATTAATAGGTTGAGGATACCGAGAAGTAGAACGTCATGCTGAGCGCAGTCGAAGCATCTCTACTGCGAGCGTAAATAGTTACTGCTGTGGTAGAGATGCTTCGGCTCCGCTCAGCATGACGTTCTTTTTGTCTGTTTTCACGGCTGGCACTACACCCGCAGCCAGCCCTTACGACGCTCGACGGTTGCTATAGAAACTATCCGCATCGAAAGACTCTTGCTCGTAGAAGCGCGGGTTGGCGGCCTGCCCCTCCTTGCCCAGCGCGCGGAGCATGGCTTCCTCGTATTCGCGGGTAATTTGGATTTCGACGTAGGGCGGGTAGTTCAGCACCGATTCGGCGGTGAGGGCAGGCACGAAGACGTTGTCGCCGTCGGCATCAATGGCGGCCACGCCGATGGGTAGCAGGATGTGGTTTTCGTGCTCGTTGATGTTGAAACGGCCATCGAGCTCTACGTCGAGGTAGCGCACTTTCAGGACGTCGGGCTCCACAATCAGCTCGAACACGGTGCCCAGGGCCTGGCCGTCGGCGCCGCGCACGGTCCAACCGCGCACGTCGGGGTTGCCGTCGGCCACTTCAAAATCGGTCATATCGCGCAAGCGGCGCAGGATGGGGGTTTCCATAGCTTTTACAAGGATGATTGGGCCGGCTCGCTTAGCACGCGCACGGCGGCGGCGGCCTGCGTGAGAAACTGTTTGTTTTTCTGTTGGTCGGCCGCCGTGGCGTTGCGGCCCGATAGCTGCCCGGCCACGTTCACTAGGTCTTTGGCGGGGCCTTCCTGGTCGGGATAGGCCTTTTGCTGAATGGCCCGGATGAGGCCGGCGGCGGCCACAAAGCCGGGGCGCAGGCTGGCGGTGGGCTCGTCCAGGCGGGCGGTGGCGCTGGTGAGGTTGTCGCGCTGCTCCGTGATGGTGGCGTCGCGCAGGTCGTCGCGGTCGGTGAGGGCCACCAGCACGCCGGTGAGCTTTTGCAGGCCATTGCGGGCGTAGTCGGGCGCGGCGGGGTTCGCAGCGGCCTGGGCGGCCAGCGACTCGGCCGTTTCCTGGCTGCCGGCCGCGGTGGCCGAGTCGCCTTGCGGAATGCCCGCTATGGCCGCGCGGCGGGTGGCTTGGTCCACGGCGGCGGCAGCGGCCAGCGTATCGGGCGCAGCGGTGGGGGCCGTCGCTTCGGGGGTAGCCGCGGGCGGCGTGGGTTCGTCGGCGGGGTCGGGGCGGAGGAAAAAGTAGGCGGCCAAGGCCAGCACCACGGCCGCCAGCACGACGAGCAGCCACGGACTGGGCGATGCTTTTTTGCGTTGAATATTGATGTCAGCCATGCGAGAAGAAGTTTGCGCCCCGTGTTTACGAAGGATGCCGAAAAGTAGCTATTCCTGCCTGCTTCTGGCTATCTCGGGGGTTGCCAAACGGCGCAGCGGCCCGCCCGGCCCGCTCCTGGCATCCGGCCGTTGGTGGCTGAATTGCCGTAGGCAAAGCTGCTGTCCGTTTTTACCCACCGCTTCCGGCAAGGCTCCCTATAGGTCTATTCTATGCATCGCACGTTCACGCTCACCATCCCTGCTTCCGCTACCGAGCCTCTTTGCCAGCAGCTTGAGAAGCTACCGGAAGTCATTGGGCTGAGCGTGCAGGCGGGCGGCTCGCGCAAGCCGGTGGGCGATGTGCTCACCCTGCAAGTGCTCAACCGCGGCGCCGACGAGGTGCTCCGCCTGGCCCGCGCCGCCGTGCCCAGCGCCGACCAGTTGTCCATCGCCACAGCCGAAATCGCCAGCCTTATTTCCCCCGCCGACTACCCCCAGATAAAGGCCGACCGGGACGAGGCCATTTGGGAAGAAATGATTGCCGGCCTTTCTTACAGCGCCCGCATCAATGCCAACTACCTCTCCCTAATGGCGCTGGGCGGCCTGCTGGCGGCCATTGGGCTGGTATCCGACCCGGTGCCGCAGGCCATTGCTTTCATTTCTTCGAGCATCATTGCCCCGGGTTTTGAGCCCCTGGCCAAAATGCCGCTGGGGTTGGTGCTGCGCAACTGGCAGCTGGCGGGCCGAGGCGTGGCCTCTACCGTGGTTGGCTACGCCGTGTTTGTGCTGCTGGCTTTTCTCACCATGCACGTGCTGCTAAGCACCGGCGCCGCCACCGTGGCCGACCTCGTGACCAATTCCGAAGTGGAAAGCCTGCGCCATCCCGGCCTCAAGGAGCTGAGCGTGGCCGGTGCGGGCGCGCTGGCGGGCATCCTGATTCTGGCGGCCTACCGGCGCAGCATCATTGCCGGCCCGCTCATTGCGCTGGCGCTGATGCCGGCCGCCGCTCTCATTGGGAGTGGCCTCGCCGTTGGGCAGCCCGGGCTGGCCCTGGAGGGCCTGGAGCGGACGCTGGCTGACGCCGGTTTTATCATGATTGCGGGCCTGGTGATATTTGGCTTGAAGCAATTATTCCAGCACCAGCGCAAACCCATTGAGTAAAGCCGGCCCGATTTGCCCGATGGATGGCGTACTTGCGGCGCCCGCCATCCACCGGTCGGCGCGTCCGTCACATGCCTGCAAAACCCTCCACTGACCTTTACCTAGCCGACTTGCAAAGGCGCGGCCTGCTGTCCCCGGACCAAGCGGCCGCCATAGCTGCCAGCGAAAGCGCCCAACCCTTTTCGCTGCATTACGAGCTGCGGGCGCTGCTCTATCTGGGCATCACGCTGCTGGCCGGGGGGCTGGGCGTGCTGGTCTATCAACACATCGACAGCCTTGGGCACGGCGTTATCATCGCCGTGATTGCCGCGCTCATGGCGGCCTGCTTCACCTACGCGGCGCGGCACCGCGCGCCCTTCACTTGGGCGGCTGCCCCCAGAACTTCGGTGGGCGCCGACTACCTGCTGCTACTGAGCTGCCTGCTGTTTGTGGTGCTGGAGGGCTATGTGCAGTATCAATACGGCATTTTTGGCAACCGTTACGGGCTGGCCACGGCATTGCCGGCCCTGGTTTTTCTGCCGCTGGCTTATTATTTCGACCACCGCGGGGTGCTGGCTATGGGCCTCACCGCACTGGCGTCGTGGGTGGGCCTGACGGTGGCCCCGCTGGCTGTGCTCACCAAAAACGAATTCTGGAACGAGCACATTCGCGGGGCCGCCATGGCCTTAGGCATTCTGTTTATGGCTGTCGGCTTCTATTCCGAGCACCAAGGCCGGAAGGCGCATTTTGCATTCACCTACCTGCTGCTGGGCAGCAACCTGGCCCTGGCCGCGCTGGCAACGTCCCTGATGGAGTTAGGCCTTCAGGAGCAGCCGGCCCTGGCGCTGAGCTATGTCGTTGTGATGCTGGCGCTGTGCGCGGGCCTTTTTTGGTACGCCCGGCGAACGCAGTCGTACTGGTTTCTGGTGCTGGCGGCCGGCTACGCCTATTTTGCCGTGGGCTACGTGCTGGTGGAGGTGGTGATACTGTTGCCCCACGAAATAGTTTTCATGACGGCCTTCCTGCTGTTCCCATTGTCGGCCCTGCTGGTGGTGCTTTTTTTCATCAACATCCGAAAAATCCTGCACGGGCCCACCGCTCCTCCCCATCCCCCTACTTCTTCCCCGCAAGCATGAAAATACCCGCCTATAACACCGACTGGGCGTTCAACGCGGCCCTGCGGGGCCGGGTGGCGCGCTGGCAGCGGCAGCAGCTGGTCGGTGCCGAACAGCGGGCGGCCATCGAAGCGGCCTATCCGCTGGAATACTACCAACCGGCCTGGCCCTTGCGCGTGGGGCTGTTCGTTTTCACTTGCATCGGGCTGGCGCTGGCGAGTGGTTTTTCATTGATGATTACCGGGGTTAATTCACCCTTCGGTGCGGGAATACTCTTTTGCGCGGCCTGCTTTGTGCTCTTGGAATTTCTTATCAAAGAACAACGCTTTTACCACGCCGGCGTCGACAATGCGCTGCTGTATTCGGGGCTGGCCAGCGCCGCCGGGCTGATTTACTACGCTTTTTCGGAGTACCTGTGGCCCCTCCGCGGGGGCTACCATCTCGACCTGGGCGCCAGCTACCTGGTGCTCCTGCTGGTACTGGCCCTGCTCGCCGCCGCCGCCCTGCGCTACGCCGACGCCTTGGTGACGGCCGCCGCCTGCCTAGCCGCGCTGCTGCTGGTCGCGCTGTTTGGCTTGAATAGCCAGTTCGGGCAAATGCTCCTTCCCTTCATCATGATGGCCGCGGCTGGGGGCCTGCTACTGCTCTACCGCCGGCTGGCCCAGCGCCTGGCCGGCACCTACCTCGCCGACTACTACGCCAACTGCCTGCTCACGCTTAAAGTGCTAGGCCTGGTGGTGCTCTACCTCGCCGGCAATTACCTCGTGGTGCGCGAAGGCAACGCCGAACTGCACCACCAATTCACCTCGTCCCAAATCCCGTTTGCGCCGGTCTTTTATGCGCTCACGGCCGGCATTCCGTTGGTTTACATCGTGCTGGGCCTGCGCCGGGCCGACCGCACCCTACTGCTACTGGGGTTGCTGGCGCTGGCGTTTTCGCTCTTCACCCTGCGGCACTACCGTTCGCTGCTGCCGCCCGAAGTGGCCGCCGTGGCCGCTGGGGTACTGCTCACGGCGCTGGCCAGCGCCCTGTTGCGCGCCCTGCGCCCCGCCCGCTTCGGCCTCACCTCCCTGCCTGATGACGAGCCCCGCCATTTCAATCTTGAAAACCTGATTCAAGCCCAAACCGCCCACGCGCCCGACGCGCCCTCCACGGGCGGCTTCGAGTTCGGCGGCGGCCATTCGGGCGGTGGCGGAGCCACGGGGCAGTTTTAAGTCAGGATGACAGTGCCGCGAATTCTCTAAACGGCCACCGGCCGGTAGAGCTTGGCCAGCGCCGCCACGGCGTAATCGACCTCGGCCGCCGTATTCATTTTGCTCATCGAGAAGCGCACAGTGGCGCGGTCGGGGTCGCAGCCCAGGGCTTCGAGCACGTGCGAGCCGGCCTGCGCCCCGCTGGTACAAGCCGAGCCGCCCGAAGCCGCCACCTTGCTGATATCAAGGTTAAAGAGCAGCATTTCGCTGATGGCCGACGGCGGCAAACTCACGCTCAGCACCGTGTAGAGGCTTTTGTCAGCATACTCGGAGAGGCCGTTGAACTGCACGTCGTCGATTTCGGCCCGCAGCTTTTCGATGAAGCGGGTTTTCAGCCCCTGCACATGGGCCTGGTGGGCGGCCAGGTCGCGCACCGCAATTTCCAGCGCTTTGGCCAGCCCCACGATGCCGTACACATTCTCGGTGCCCGAGCGCACGTTGCGCTCCTGCGCGCCGCCGTGGATGAGCGGGCTCACCTGCAAGCCGCTGCGGGTGTAGATGAAGCCCACCCCCTTCGGCCCGTGAAACTTATGCGCAGAGCCCACCAGAAAGTGGTTTTTCAGCTGCTGCACGTCGTGGCGGTAATGGCCCATGGTCTGCACCGTGTCGGTGTGGAACACGGCATCGTAGCGCGCACAAATCACCCCAATGGCCTTGATGTCGTTCAGGTTGCCAATCTCATTGTTGGCATGCATCAAACTCACAAACGTGCGCGACTGCCCGGCCAAGAGCTCCTCCAGATGGCCTAAATCCAACGTGCCCTGCTCGTCGTGCTTCACGTAGTGCAGCTCAACTTCGCCGCGCTTGGCAAGCGCCTCCAGCGGGTGCAGCACGGCGTGGTGTTCCAGCTTCGAGGTGATGGCGTGCTTCAGTCCCAGCGTCCGCACACTGCCAAAGGCAGCGTAGTTGTCGGCCTCGGTGCCGCCGCTGGTGAAAATGATTTCGGCCGGCGCGGCATTCAGCAGATGAGCTACCGTTTTGCGGGCGTTTTCAATAGCGGCGCGCACCTGCCGGCCGGGGCCGTGCAGGCTGCTCGGGTTGCCGTAATGATTCTGCAAAAAAGGCAGCATGGCCTCCAGCACCTCCGGGTCGAGGGGCGTGGTAGCGGCGTTGTCGAAGTAAACGTAGGCGGGGGCGGAGGGGGTGGAGAGGGCCATGAAGTAAGAAAAACAAGTCAATGGGGAGTGGGTGCTCCCGCCAAATCAGGGTATTAAAACACAAACCTCGGACTTTTAGCCGAAACCAACTCGGCCGTTAACCATTGCCCCAAAGCAAGCAGGGCCCGGAACGTGGTTCCGGGCCCTGCTTACTATGCTTTCACGGCAATGATTTCTTTGATATCACCGATGATTTTCTGGGCTAGATAATCGGCCGTCGCGTTGGAATCCGACTCGGCATAGATGCGAATGATGGGCTCGGTATTGGATTTGCGCAGGTGCACCCACTCCTTGTCGAACTCAATTTTCACACCGTCGATGGTATTCACCGGCTGCTTGGCATAGCGTTTCTGCATCTTGGCCAGCACGTCGTCGGTGTTGATGTCGGGCGTCAGCTCAATTTTATTTTTCGAGATGAAATAGCCCGGGTACGAATTGCGCAGCCGGCTCACCGTGAGGCCCGATTTGGCCAGATGCGTCAGAAACAGCGCAATGCCCACCAGCGCGTCGCGCCCGTAGTGCAATTCTGGGTAGATGATGCCGCCGTTGCCCTCTCCGCCAATCACGGCATTGGTTTCCTTCATTTTGGTCACCACGTTCACCTCGCCCACGGCGGCGGCGGCGTAACTGCCGCCGGCCTTTTCGGTCACGTCGCGCAGGGCGCGGGTGCTGCTCAGGTTGCTCACGGTATTGCCGCCGCCCAAGGCCTTTAGCACGTAGTCGGCCACAGCCACCAGGGTGTATTCTTCGCCGAACATCTGGCCGTTTTCGCTCACCAGGGCCAGGCGGTCCACGTCGGGGTCCACCACGATGCCGAGGTCGAAGCCGCCTTTTTCCAGTGCCTTGGCAATGTCGCGCAGGTGCTCGGGCAGCGGCTCGGGGTTGTGGGCAAAGTCACCGGTGGGCTCGCAGTGCAGCTTCTCCACCGTCGTCACGCCCAAGGCTTCCAGCAGCTGCGGCACGGCAAAGCCGCCCGACGAGTTCACCGCATCCACCACCACGCGGAAGTTGCGGGCCCGGATGGCCTCCACATCCACCAGCGGCAGCGCCAGAATAGCTTCAATGTGCGTCGTCAGGAAGGTATCGTCCGTGGTGTACTCACCCAGCTTGGTCACCGGCGCGAAATCGAAGTCCTCGCTTTCAGCCGAAGCCAGCACCTGCTGCCCATCGGCTTCAGAAATAAATTCGCCGGTGGCGTTGAGCAGCTTCAGCGCATTCCATTGCTTGGGGTTGTGCGAGGCGGTGAGGATGATGCCGCCGGCCGCGTTTTTGGCGGGCACGGCCATTTCCACGGTGGGCGTGGTGCTCAGGCCCAGGTCGCACACATCGAGGCCGAGTCCTTGCAAGGTGGCAGCCACCAGCCGGCTCACCATGTCGCCCGAGAGGCGGGCATCGCGGCCGATTACAATGAGCTTGCTGTCAGTGGCCTGGGTTTTCACCCACGTGCCGTAAGCGGCCGCATACTTCACCACGTCGAGGGGCGTCAGGCCCTGCCCTACCGGCCCGCCAATGGTGCCCCGAATGCCGGATATTGATTTTATGAGAGTCACGTAGTCGAATTTTTGAAAGGCCAAAATTAGGCATGAACCGCCGGTTGGCGGCGCCCGATTTATCTTTGGAACAATGGAAAATTCCGCCCCCGCCCCTACAGACCTGCTTACCAACGTTCGCCGCCCCGCTCAGCTCGAAGCCTTCGGCCGCCTGCTCGACGTGCTCGACCGCCTGCGCACCGAGTGTCCCTGGGACAAAAAGCAAACTCTGCAGAGCCTGCGCCACCTCACCATCGAGGAAACCTACGAAATCAGCGACGCCATTCTGCGCGACGACCTGCCCGACCTCAAGAAAGAGCTGGGCGATGTGATGTTGCACCTGCTTTTCTACGCCCGCATTGCAGCCGAAAAGGGCGCCTTCGACATTGCCGACGTCCTCAACGCCCAGTGCGAGAAGCTCATCTCGCGCCATCCGCACATCTACGGCAACGTGCGGGCCGACGACGAAGACGCCGTGAAACGCAACTGGGAGCAGCTCAAGCTGAAGGAAAAAGGTAACAAAGGCGTACTTAGCGGCGTGCCCACCTCCCTCCCGGCGCTGGTAAAAGCTATGCGCATTCAGGAAAAAGCCCGCGGCGCCGGCTTCGACTGGGAGCAGCCCGAGCAAGTATGGCAGAAAGTGCAGGAAGAATTAGGGGAGTTCGGCGAAGAATATGGCCACGGCAATCCCGAGAAGATGCAGGCCGAGCGGGCCGCAGATGAGTTCGGGGATTTGCTATTTTCGCTGGTAAATTTTGCCCGCTTTGCAGGTATTAACCCCGAAGAAGCACTAGAACGCACCAACCGCAAGTTTATCAATCGTTTTCAGTACCTAGAAAGTGCGGCTAATACCGCCGGCCAACGCCTCGCCGACCTATCGCTGGCCGAGATGGATGTGTATTGGGAAGAAGCCAAGCGGCGACCCGCCCAACCTAACGCGCCCGATTAGCGTTGGCCTCATTCTACCTTCATCCTTCTCATTTCTGGTCAGCGCCGGGCAAGTTTTCTTTGGTCGGGCCAAGCTTTTTGGTTAGGTTTGCCCAGCTAAGACGGCTCAGTGGGAAATTTGAACTTTGGGAAGTGCCATTTTAGTCCTTCCATTTACGGGATTATCAACGTTCTTTGCCACTTGCTGCGCTTCTAACCAACTTTTTGCTTTTTCTTTACCCACTCAATTCAACTACTTCACAACAACAACCCCAAACACTCCGGAACAATGGAACAGAAAAATGCCATGAATACGAGCCCCCGGCCCGCCGCGACGGCCGCCAAAGCCGAAGCCCAAAGCAGCGGTGGAGCCTCGCTGTTCTCCGTCCTGGTTATCATCCTAGCCTTTATTGTCAGCGTTGTAGTCTATAAGTTCGTGCTTGGTGACGGCAGCCACTTCCAAGGCGGTGACCACAAAAACAACCCCATGGCCGGTGACTACCTGGGTATAGTTTACAAGGGTGGTGTCATCGTACCCATCCTGATGACCATGCTGCTCTGCGTAATCACCTTCTCCATCGAGCGGGCCCTCACCATCAGCAAAGCCAAAGGCAGCAAGAGCATCGAGTCGTTCGTGCGTAGCGTGCGTCAGAAGCTGAACGCCAACGACATCAACGGCGCCCTCGCCGTGTGCGACCAGCAGAAAGGCTCGGTAGCCAACGTGGTGAAAGCCGGCCTGTTGAAATACAACGAAATGTCGCGCGAAACCTCCATGGGCACCGACCAGCGCGTACTCGCCATCCAGAAAGAAATCGAGGAAAGCACCGCTCTGGAGCTGCCCATGCTCGAGAAGAACTTGGTTATCATCTCGACGCTGGCTTCTATCGCCACGCTGACTGGTCTGCTCGGCACGGTATTCGGCATGATTAACGCCTTCGCCGCTCTGGCCCAGGCCGGTAGCCCCGACGCCGTAGCTCTGGCAAACGGTATCTCGGAAGCACTTATCAACACGGCTCTCGGTATCGGTACGTCGGCTCTCGCCATCGTAGCCTACAACTACTTCACCAGCAAAATTGACGAGCTGACCTACAGCATCGACGAGGCTGGTTTCAGCATCATCCAGACGTTTGCCGGCCAGCACGGCAGCAACGCGGGCCAGCCGGTTCGGACGGTTTAATTTCCGTCTTTCACTGATGCACTAAAATGCGGGGTGATTCGTTCAGCTAATCCCGAACGAATCGCCCCCTTTTAATCCCACCTCGCAATGCCTAAAGTAAAACCGCACCGTACCTCGCCGTCGCTCGACATGACGCCGATGGTGGACCTGGCCTTCTTGCTGGTGACGTTTTTCATGCTCACCACCAAATTCGCCCCTGAAGAGACGGTGGTAGTGGACACGCCATCGTCCGTCTCGGAAATTAAGCTGCCCGAGAGTAACGTGATTACGCTGACCATCGACAACAAAAAGCGCGTGTTTTTTGGGGTTGATGATGCTAAAACCAAAACCCAAATCCTGCAAAAGGTGGCAGCCAAGTACGGCGTCAACTTTACGGCAGCACAGGCCAAGGAATTCAGCAACCTGCCCAACTTCGGCCTTCCTATCAACCAACTGGGGTCTTACCTCAACGTGGAGAAGGAAGAGCGCAAGGCGCTTAACGCACAACAGCCCGGCATTCCGATTGACTCGCTCAATAACCAGCTTATTGATTGGGTAATGGAAGCCCGCCGGGCCAACCTGGCGCTTTTCAAAAAGCAAACCTTTATCGCCATCAAGGGCGACGGCAACGCCGACGTACCGACGGTGCAGCAGGTCATCAAGCTGCTACAGGAACGCGACATCAACCGCTTCAACCTCATTACGGACCTGGAAAACAAGCCTGTTGCTGCTAAGTAGTTCTGACTTAGCTACACAAGCTTTTCATTTCCCTGTTCATTCACTTTTGTAAATCCCATGGCAGAAATTCAAGGAAAAGCCGATTCCGGTGGGAAAGGTGGGAAAAAGCGGGCCAAGAAAATGTCGACTAAAATCGACATGACCCCGATGGTTGACTTGGCCTTCCTCTTGCTCACCTTCTTCATGCTGACGACCACCTTTGCCAAGCCCAACGTGATGCAGCTCACGATGCCGGTGAAGAAGACCGACGACGTGGAGGACACCAAAATCAAGGCCTCGCAGGCCATGACCATCCTGCTGGGCAAGGACAACAAAGCTTACTACTACTTTGGCCTGAACACGCCCAACGACAAAACCGTACCGAAGCCTGAGCTGAAAGTGACCGACTATTCGGCCAACGGCATCCGGAAGGTCCTGTTGGACCGCCAGCGCCAAAGCCCCGAGCCCATTATCCTCATCAAGCCGACTGAGGACGCCAAGTATAAGAACATGGTGGATATTCTCGACGAGATGAATATCACGAACCAGAAGAAATATGCACTGGTGAAGGTGTTCAAAGACGACTTAGACCTTATTAAAGAATCTGGCTTATGATGGACAATGCGCAAATCGCCAAGGCCAGCTTAAACGACATCGTTTTTGAAGGCCGTAACAAGGCGTACGGAGCTTATGTGCTTCGTCGGTTGTACCAGCGCCACGTAACCCGGGCGTTGATTATTGCCACGGCTTTTTTCCTGTTGCTGATTGCCTTCCCACTCATTTCGCAGTACTTGAAGGACAAGATGCCGAAAGAGCCGAAGAAAAACTTGCAGGAGAACGTGCTAATGGACGCTCCTCCGCTGGACGAAACCAAGCCGCCACCCCCTCCCCCGCCCCCCGAGGCGCCGCCACCCCCGCCGCCCAAGCTCACCACCATCAAATTCACTCCTCCGGTAGTGAAAAAGGATGAGGAAGTGAAGAAGGAAGAGGTGCCGGACCAGGACGAGCTGAAGGACAAAGCGGTATCGACGGTGACCGTAAAGGGCAACACCGATGCCGCTCCTGACCTGTCGGAACTCTCGGGTGAAGGCGACAAGGTGGTTGAAGAGGTGGTAGAAAACAAAGTCTACACCTACGTGGAGCAGATGCCCCAGTTGCCCGGCGGCGGCGGCAACGGTGCCATTGTAGCAGCCATTCAGAAAGCCACCAAGTACCCGCCCCTGGCACTCCGCAACCAAGTCGAAGGACGCATTTTCGTGAGTTTCACGGTGAATGCCCAAGGCGATGTTTCGGACGTGAAAGTGGTGAAAGGACTGGGCTCCGGCTTGGACGAGGAAACGATTCGGGCGGTAAAAACCCTGCCCAAGTTCATCCCCGGGAAGCAGAACGGCCGCGCGGTAAGTGTATCGTTTACGGTACCGATTACTTTCAAAATTCAGTAAAGAATACCGCTGCCGTAAGGCAGCAATAAGAAAACCCCGAATGAAGCTTTACGGCTTGATTCGGGGTTTTTCTTTTTTCTTACTCGAAGAAAGAAAAAAGGTATGCTTGCATACTATACTACATGTATCCGGCGTTGAGAGCAGGAAAGCCAATGGCGGTGGGCCCCCGCTGATGTGGCTTAGGTTCGATTGTTTCACCTCAACCCACACTGCTATGTCCACGCCCATCATGCTCACTGGCTCGCTCGATGACATCGTTTTCGAGGGCCGCAACCAAGCTTATGGCGCCTTCCAGCTGCGCCGGTCTTACCAGCGCCACTTGGGGTCGGCGCTGGCCATTACGCTAACAACCTGCTCGCTGCTGTTCCTCGCAGGAATGACGGCCAAAACGCTTTTTGCGGATGCGCCGATAGCCGGCCCTGCGCTGCCCGAGATGCCACAGTCTCATCCACAGATTTACGAGCTGCCCAAAATCAAGCCGACGCCTCCACCCGTAGCCGTGCACCCGGCCGTGACGGTAGTTCCGCACGCCGTCATCAAGACACAGGTTGCTCCCGACCAGGAAGTTAAACCAGAGGTAGACACGAAACTCCTCCCCGATGTGGGCCCAACCGGCCCCGCGAAGGCCGGAGCAATGGATGCTGATGGCGCCACGAGCAGCACCGGCCTGAGCACTGGACCAAGTAGCGACTCAGCCCGGCCTGCAGCGGCGCCCGCACCAACCGCGGTGCTGTATGCCGAAGTGATGCCGGATTTTGTGGGCGGCCGGGCGGCTTTGCAGCGCTACCTGCAAAAGCATCTGCGGTTTCCGGCGGCCGCGCTGGCGGCGCAGGTATCGGGTAAAGTCTTTGTTTCCTTCGTCGTGCAGACCGATGGCTCGATTGGCGAGGTAACAGTTCTGAAGGGACTGGGCTATGGCACGGAGGAAGCAGCGGCCCGCGTGGTGCGCGAGATGCCGGCCTGGACGCCGGGCCTGCAAAACCATCATGCCGTGCCGGTGCGCTTCACGCTGCCCATTACATTCCAATTTGAGTAGCAACCCAACGCCAAGCATCATGGCAAGCGCCTGCAGAAAAGCTGAAAATTGTCCGCAACTATGAAAAGCGGCTAATTTTCGGCTTTTTTGTGGGCCGATTCCGTGGCTATCTCCGGGCCATCCGAACCTTTAGCAGCCGTTCTACGGTTTATCCATCTCCATTCCTGCGCTTATTGCCTCATGCTCAACATCCCCACAACTGAAGAACGGCTCGGGAAGTCGCCTCAGCGCTTGGTTCATTACTTTGCTTTGATAATGGCCTTGGTTTATGTGGGCCTGGGAGCCTGGCTTTGGTGGACGGCCGACGTCCCAGCCGCTGGCAGCATTATCACATTGGGGCCAATTGCGCGCCGCGTTTTGGGCTCGGTGTTCGTTCTTTACGGCCTGCTGCGCTTCTACCGCATCTATCAGGCCCAGTTTCGCAAAACTACTCCTCCAAACGACCATGACTAAGCGCACGCAATTTTTGACTACCAGCGCGGCTACGATGCTGGCGGCTGCCCTAGCGGTGGCCTCCTGCAATGGCCCCGGCACCCCCGGCGCGCAGGACACGCCCACCAGCGGCAACGTGGCCGTGGGCGTAGATGAAACATTCGCTCCCATCCTGCAAGCAGAGATTGACACGTTTGGCAAGCTCTACCCAAATGCTCATTTGAAGACGTCTTTTCAGCCCGAGGAGAAGGTGATGCTGGATTTGGTGAACGACAAGATTAAGCTGGCGGTAGTATCGCGGGAGCTAAACGCGGAGGAAAAGGCCGACTTTGAGAAGCAGACAATCAGCACGCGCACCACGCACATTGGCATCGATGGGTTGGCCATCGTGCTCAACCGGTCCAATCCGGACTCGCTACTGACGGTGGCGCAGCTGGCCGATATTTTCACGGGCAAAACAGCCAACTGGAGCCAAGTTAGCGGCAAGAAAGGTTTGTCGGCCATCAACGTAGTATTTGATGCCAACCGCAGCAGCACGGCGCGTTTCGTGCGCGACTCGGTGACGCGCGGCGCGGCGCTGACCACCCGCGTTTTTGCCGCAACATCGAACCCCGCCCTGATTGATTATGTTGCGACGCACCCGAATGCCATTGGTGTGGTGGGCGTGAACTGGATATCGGACCGCGACGACCCCGCCGCCATGAAGTTTGCCAACAAGGTGCGGGTGGCCAGCATCACTTCCCGGCCCAACCCAACGCCCGCCGACTACATCCAGCCTTACCAGGTGTACTTAGCCGAGAAGACTCCGCAACAGCTCGCCGAACACCGCGAGTTGCAGAATTACCCGCTGCGGCGCAACCTTTACATCATCAGCCGGGAGGCGCGCGCCGGATTAGGCACAGGGTTTGCATCCTTCGTGGCAGGTAAAAGTGGTCAGCTGATTTTTCAGAAGTCGGGCTTGCTGCCGGCCCAGATGCAGGCCCGCATCGTGACCACCCCTAAACTGTAAGCGCGCGTTGCGCGTACCCCTTTTCACTTACGCTTTTCATCTTTTCATCATCCTATGAGTTTCAAGCCCTGGAAACAGCCGCTGCTCGCCGCCCTCTTTGTGGCAGCAGGCACTACGGCGGCCACCGCCCAAGACGTACAGAAAGCCCAGCGCGCCATCGAACTGGGCCGCTACAACGAAGCCCGCGCCATGCTGCGCCCCGGCTCTTCGCCCGAGTCGGCGTTTGAGTTGGGCCGTCTGTATCAAATGCGTGACATGCCGGATTCGGCTGCTTACTTCTTCAACAAGGCCGCCGGCACGACGCCGTTTGGCCAGGTAGCTGCCGGCCGGGCTTTGCTCGCCAAAGGTCAGCTGGCCCCGGCCGAGGCACAGTTTGATGCCGCTGCCAAAGCCACCAAAAACAAAGACACCAAAGTCCTGACCATGATTGCGCAGGCATATGGCGAAGCTGACATCAAGGAAGCAGGCAAATCGCAGACTTACCTGACGGCTGCCCAAACGGCTTTCAAGAAGGACGACCCGGCTCTGATGGTAGCTCGCGGCGACATCTACCTGCACTCCGACCAAGGCGGTGGCGAAGCCATGACCAGCTTCGACCGCGCCATCGCGGCCAACCCCAGCTACGCCCAAGCCTATTACAAAAAAGGCGTGCTGGACGTACGGGCCCGTAACTTCAATGCTGCCCGTGAAGCGCTGAACAAAACCATCGAGCTGGACCCCAGCTACGCTCCGGCTTACCGCGAGTTGGCCGACATGTACTACTACGCCGGCCAGTACGACTTGGCGCTGAGCACGTTCAAGAAGTACACGGATTTGGCTGAGCCTTCGTCTTCCACGAACGCCCAGTACGCATCGTTCCTGTACCTGACCAAGAAGTATCCTGAGTCGCTGGTTGAAGTGAACAAGGTGTTGGCCGTTGAGCCCAACAACTTCACAATGAACCGCCTGAAGCCCTACCTGCTGTATGAAACCGGTGACTATACCGGTGCTGCTGCAGCCATGGATACGTACCTGAGGGTTGCTCCTAAGGACAAGATTATTCCTGAAGACTTGGCCTACAAGAACAAGATTCTGAGCCGTACCGGCAAAGGCGACGAAGCCGTGGCTGGTATTCAGGAAATGATTAAGAAGGACCCGTCGAAGGCGTGTGAATTGCAGAACGACCTGGCCACGATTTACGCCAACAAGAAGGACTATAAAGGCGCTATCAGCGTGTACAAGTACAAGCTCATTAACTGCAAAGGTGACCTGACTGACCAATTCCGTTTGGCCACTGCCTTCACCGGCGACAAGCAGTACACCCGTGCCGACAGCGTGTACAACATCATTCTGACGGCTAAGCCCACCTACGCGCCTGGCTACCTGGAGCGTGCCCGGGTTAACAACTACATGGACTCGGATGGTAAGAAAGGTTTGGCTAAGCCTTACTACGAGAAGTACATTGAGCTTTCGAAAGCCGAAGGTGCTGACCCGGCTAAGTTCAAATCCGGCGTCATCGAGTCATACGGCCAATTGGGCGTATACAGCGCCACTGCCGGCGACAAGCCCGGTGCCATCAAATACTTCGAGCAGGTACTGGTAGCGGACCCTACCAACAAGGGTGCCGAGGAGAACATCAAAATCCTGAAGACGCCGGCCCGCACGCCGGTTAAGAAAACTACCACGACGACCGTTAAGAAAAAGTAACGGTTGAAGTAGCTAAAAAGCCCCGCTGTGACACAGCGGGGCTTTTTTTGTGACCTATACAAAGGGCTACGAAGCGGCCCAGTTACGCCACTTTTCCAGCACCATTGCAAAGTCTTCCGGCAGTTCTGCTTCAAAAAACAACTGCTCGCCGGAAGTAGGATGCACGAAACCGAGCGAGCGGGCGTGCAGGGCTTGGCGAGGCATTATCTGGAACGCATTTTCCACGAAATCGCGGTAGGCGCCGGTGTTCTGCCCTACCCGAATACGGTCGCCGCCATAGGTGGCATCCGAGAACAGCGGGTGACCGAGATACTGCATGTGCGCTCGAATCTGGTGGGTGCGCCCGGTTTCGAGCACACAACGCACGAGCGTGACAGGACCGAAGCTTTCCAATACCTCATAATGCGTCACAGCGGCCTTCCCGTAGTCGCCATCGGGATAGACGGCTTGCACCTTGCGGTCGCGCACGCTGCGGCCAATATGGCCGCGAATGGTGCCCGTGGGGCCGGGCGGCGTGCCCCACACCAGCGCCAAGTAGCTGCGCTGAATGGTGTGGTGAAAAAACTGGTTGGACAGGTGCGTCATCGCAAACTCCGTTTTGCCGATGACCAGCAGGCCCGACGTGTCCTTGTCGATGCGATGCACCAAGCCGGGGCGCACCTCACCGTTGCGCCCCGTGGGCAGGTTGGCCAAGTGAAAAGCCAGGCCATTGACTAGCGTGCCCTGCCAGTGACCGTAGGCGGGGTGCACCACCAGGCCGGCCGGCTTGTTCACAATGAGTATTTCCGAGTCCTCGTAACGGATGTCGAGAGGCATTTCCTCGGGTACCACCCGGTCGTCGCGCGGCGGTTCGGGCAGCGTGATAGTGATGGTGTCGAGCGGCTTGATGCGGTAGTTTGGCTTCACAGCCGTGCCGTTCACTTCTACTGCCGACGCCCGAATGGCTTCCTGAATCTTGTTGCGCGAGGTATTGCGCAGGCGGTTGTGCAGGAATTTATCGATGCGCAGCAACTCCTGCCCGCGGTCGACTACGATGCGGTGGTGTTCATACAACTCATCGCCCTCCTCGTCGGGCCCCACGCCCAGCAAGTCCTCATCCTCTTCAAACGCGTCTTCCATCGGTTTCTAAACTACTTGGCACGAAAAAAGCCGAAGCGGATGCTCCGGCTTTTTCTGGTCGCCGTAGCGGCCATTATAGCATTACTTGGTTTTGACTTTGGTCTTGGTCGGCGTCTTGGGGGCCGGCGTCGTGTTCGGAGCCGGGGTAGGCTGACGAACTACGGGCGTATTGGCGCCGGGCGTGATGCCCATTTTCTTCAGCACCATGTCCGAAATATCGCCGTCTTTAGGAGCATGCAACAGCAGCGGGCTGCCGCCACCGTCGGAGTTGAACACATAAGTGAAGCCGTTCTCGTCGGCCACCAGGTCAATGTTCTTCTGGAGTTTGTCGAGAGCCGGCTTTAGCAGTGTCTGCTGCTTCTGCTGCAGCGACTGCTGCGCGCTCTGCTGGAACTCCTGGATGGACTGTTGCATACCCTGCAGTTCCTTTTGTTTATCGGCCTTCACGATGTCAGTCATCGTAGCCTCACCGGCCTGGTAAGCCTTATATTTTGTTTCCAGCTCGGAAGTCTTGCTCTTCAGCTGGTTTTCCAGCTGCGAATTGTAGGCTTTCAGGTCCGATTCAATTTGCTTGCTTTCGGGCATCTGGGCCAGCACATACTGCACGTCGGTGTACCCGATTTTCAGGGGAGCCTGGGCCTGCGCAGAAGTGGCGGCCAGGGTTCCGGCGGTCAGCAGAGCGGCGGCGAGCGTCAGACGAAAAATTTTCACGAGATTCATCAAAAAGAAAAAGGGTCAGGAAAAATGTTGGGACAAAGGTAATTACTTCGAGGTCTTCTTCACCGGCCTCGTCGTTTTTGTGGCCGGAGCCTTTGTGGCGGGCGATATAGCCGGTTCGGGCGTACCCGAATCGGACTCAAAATTGGGGTCGACCGGCGTTTTGGGCGGCACTACAGTTTTGAGCGGGCCTTTGGGGCCGGGCTGGTTGCGGTCTTCAGCACCTAGACCCAGTTCCTCCAACACAAATTCGGTGTAATCGTGCGCTGGATTGGTGTAAAGCATAGTCAAATCGCCGGATTTGTCGAACAGCACCGCCAAGCTTTTCTTCTTGGCTACCTTTTCGCAGGCTTCAAACACCTTGTCCTGCACCGGTTTGTTCAGCTCCTGGCGTTTCTTAAACAGCTGACCTTCGTAGCCAAACTGCTTATTCTGATAGGCTTTAATGTCCTGCTCTTTCTTCAGGATTTCGTCTTGGCGCTTTTTTTTCATCGCCTCCGTCAGCACCACTTCTTCGGCCTGATAGGTACGGTAGAGCTTGTCGAGGTCCTTTTTCTGAGCTTCAATTTCCTTCTGCCATGTATCCGACAGCGCATTCAATTCCGTCTGGGCTTTGGCATATTCAGGCATTTTGCCCATAATAAACTCCGAATCAACCCAGCCAAACTTCTGTGCCTGAGCACTCGGCACGGCCAACAGCAACAATAAGGCCAGCCACAGGCCACTGATGTTCTTCATACAGGAGGAAACGTGAAATGTCGCTCGCTAGTGCCCGGCTAGCGAATTTGCTGGCCGATGATGAAGTGGAAACGGTTCATGTCCTGCGTGCCCGGGTTGAGGGCAGTGGGAATGACGGAGTCAAAGCCGTGGCCGAAGTCAAACCCGAGCAAACCAAAGGCCGACATGAAGATGCGGGCGCCGACCCCGGCCGAGCGGTACAGCTTGTAGGGGTTGTAGTTGGTGTAAGCATCAACTGCGTTGCCGGCTTCGGCAAAGGCCAACACGTACACCGTAGCAGCCGGGTTGAGGCTGACCGGGTAACGCATTTCCAGCACGTACTTGTTGAAGGCAATGCCGCCGGGCTGGTTCTGCTGCGCCGTGGGAATGGCATAGGCTTCGCCTGGGTCGGCATAGCCGCGCAGGCCCACGTAGTCGGCGCCCACCAGGAAGTTGCCGCCGCCGTTGTAGCCCAGGCCCGCGCCGCCCATTTTGAAGCGTTCAAACGGCCCCACGTTGCGGTTTGAGTTGTAAGTGCTCAGGTAGCCGAAGTGGGCGCGGGTGTTCAGCACCAGCTTGCCCACAATGGGCGTAAACCACGAGGCGTCGAACATCCATTTGTGAAACTCAATCCACTCGTTGCTGGTGTGGTCTTTATTCAGCAGCGAGTACGGCGGCGTCAGGTTCACGCTCAGGCTCAGCGAGGAGCCGCGGCGGGTATAGGTCGGGTTATCAATGCTGTTGCGGGCCAGCGTGGTGTTCAGCGTGATGTTGTTGAACGTGCCCGTGGTGGCGCCGGCAATGGCAATGTAGTTTTGCGTCTGGTACTGGCTGTACGACAGCGAATTGCTGAGCGTAAAGTAGTCATCCGGCACGCGCAGCTGGCGGCCCAGGCCCACCGTAGCACTGTTCACCTTGATGAACTGGTCGGAAGCCGCGTCCAAAGCCGCTCCGGCGCGCTGCACGCTGTGGTTGAGGCTGAAGGAGAAGGAATTGGGGCGACGACCGCCCAGCCACGGCTCCGTAAACGACAGCGAATATGCCTGGTACTGCACGCCGTTGGCCTGCACGTTCAGGGCCACGCGTTGGCCGTCGCCAGCCGGCACGGGCGTCCAGTTGCGGAAATTGCCGGCCTTGCGCAACGAGAAGTTATTGAAAACCAGACCCACCGTGCCAATAAAGCCGGCATAGCCGCCCCAACCGCCCGACAGCGTCACCTGGTCCGAAGGCTTCTCCACTACCGTGTAGTTGATGTCCACGGTACCGTCGGCCTGGTTCGGCACGGGGTTGATGCCAATTTTCTCGGGGTCGAAATAACCCAGCGTGGCAATTTCCCGCTGCGAACGAATGAGCAGTTCACGGTTGAACTTGTCGCCGGGCAGCGTGCGCAGGGTGCGCCGCAGCACGTGGTCGCTGGTTTTGGTATTGCCGGCGATGTTGATGTCCTTGATGTGCGCCTGCACGCCTTCGCTGATGCGCATCTCGATGTCGATGGAATCGCCATCTACTTTCGTCTCCACCGGGTCGATGGTGAAGAACAGGTAGCCATCGTTCAGGTAAAGCGACGAAATGTCCTGCCCCGTGGGGTTGTAGTTCATGCGCTTGTCCAGCACTTCCTTGCTGTACGGGCTGCCGGGCTTGATGCCCAGCACGTTAGCCAGCGTTTTATCGTCGTAGAGATAGTTGCCGGTCCAGGTGATGTGGCGGAAGTAATACTTCGGCCCCTCGTCCACCTTGATGCTGAGCGCCAAGCCCTGGCTGTCACGTATCAGCGTGTCGCTCACAATAGCGGCATCGCGGTAGCCTTCAGTGTTGTAGAATTCGATGAGCTTCTTTTTGTCCTCCTCGTATTCGCTGCGTTGGAACTTGCCCGCCGTCAGGAATTTATAAGGCTTACGCTCCTTCGTCTTCTTCAGCTTGCCTTTCAGCTTGCGGTCCGAGAAAGCCTTGTTACCCTCAAAAGCAATGTCGTGAATCCGCACCTTAGAGCCCTTGTCCACGTCAATACGCAGGGCCACACTATTGGCCAGCGCCGAGTCGGCCACCTGCACCACGTTCACCTTGGCATCGAGGTAGCCTTTGTTCACAAAGAACTTACGTACTTGAGCGCGCGTGTTGTTCAGCAGCGCGTCGGTCACCACCTTACCCCGGATGAGGGCAATTTTCTTGGTGAGGTCCTCCGTCTGGCCTTTGCGAATGCCCGAGAAGGTAAACTTCGACAGACGCGGCCGCTCCTTCACATTATAGTCGAGGAAAATCTTGTTGCCTTCGATGCGGGAAATCGTCACGCTCACATCCCCCAGCAAGCCCTGGCCCCACAGCTTACGAATGGATTTGCCAATCTCCTCCCCCGGAATATTGATGTCATCGCCCACCCGTAAGCCAGACAGACTGATGAGCGTATTGGGGTCAAGGTTACGGGCCCCGCTCACCGTGACGCCGCCCAGCTGGTATTTTTTGGGTTCGTCGCCCGCTGGTGGAGCCGCCTGCTGCGCGCGTGCCGGATGGCTCACCGCACTCCCCAGCATCCCCAAGGCCAGCACTAATCTTACAACTAAATTACGCACAAGAAAAATTACAAAAATTTAAGAGACAGCTACTTGCTCACTGGTTTTGCCAAAGCGGCGTTCCCGGCGCTGATAGGCCATAATGGCCTCCCGAAAATGCTCTTTCCGAAAATCCGGCCACAGCAAGTCCGTAATATATAACTCGGTATAAGCCAGTTGCCACAGCAGAAAATTGCTAATGCGCTGTTCGCCGCTGGTTCGGATAAGCAGTTCCGGGTCCGGCATGTTGGCCGTCACCAGGTAGCTAGCCACGGTCTTTTCGCTTACCTCGGCGGGCTGCAGTTGGCCACTGGCCACATCGGCGGCCATGCGCCGCGTGGCTTGGGTCAGGTCCCAGCGTCCGCTGTAGCTCAGCGCCAGCACCAAAGTCATGCGGGTGCCTGCTTTGGTCAGTTCCATGGCCTCGGCCAGTTCGCGCTGGCAATTTTTCGGCAGTGTGCTGATGTCGCCAATGGCTTCCAGGCGAATGCTGTTTTTCAGCAGAGTCGCCGTTTCCTGCCGAATGGTGTGCACCAGCAGCTGCATCAGGGCCATCACTTCGAGGGCTGGACGGTTCCAGTTCTCGGTCGAGAAGGCGTACAGCGTCAGATAGCGCACGCCCAGTGCGGCAGCCTCCTCCACGGTTTCGCGCACAGCCGTGATGGCACTCTGGTGCCCAAACACACGCAGGCCGCCCCGTTGCTTTGCCCAGCGCCCGTTGCCGTCCATTATGACGGCTACATGAGCGGGAATATTTTGAGTATCTATTTCGGCCTTGCCGGTCATCTTTGCGGTTTCGCTAAAAGAGGCCGCAAGTTACGGAAATGGTTGCATTTAGCGGCGGCACCCACTTGGGCACACCCGTCGCGGCATAGCAAATTCTCTTTATTTCTCAGATTGTTCTATTGCAGCACCAGCTATTTGAGCAGCTTCTTGTTCTTTTTATACTGGCTGGGGCAAGGTATCTTATAAAAAGTGTAGGACAGATTCAGGCCGCTGTAGTAGTACCAATCCTGGTCGTGCGGGTTCACCAGCAACGGGTCTTGGTCGCCGAGATGGTCAAGCTGGTCAGTGAAGGCCTTCCGCACACCTAGTTCCAATCCCAAGTTGAGGTGCTCCGACAAAGCATATTTCAACCCTGCCCCCGCTGGGATAGAAAATCCCAGCATCGCCCCATCCCGATTGAAGTCATTCCCGAGTTGGGCGTTGTTGGTCACCGTGCTGGTATTGGCATAGAATGCGGCCAACCCAGCAAACAGATAAGGAGTGAAGTGAATCTTGTCGGTGCGGTAATGATAGTCCAGGAAATTGTATTCCACGACGGCCGATGCCTCCAGAACACTGCCTTTCATATTGGTCTGCCGGTACCCCAGCAAAGGTGGCACTCCCCCATTCATCCCGCTCACATTGTCATCGGCAGCCCGTAGTAGGCCGGCGGTGAATCCCCCCCGCAACGTAATTGGCACCGACACATCTTTGCGGTAGAACACCGTGAAGGCGGGCCGGCTGTTTTGCAGCTGATACTCCGGTGAGATTTCTCCCCGGTAATTGGTGGCGCCAAGGCCAATGCCCAACTCGCTGGTATTTTGCGCACTTACTGATGCACAAAAACAAACACTCCCCGCTTGCACGAGGCAAACGAGGAGTGCGGTATTGAAAATTGAATTTGTCATTTAAACTATTTGCTGGCTAGGAAAGGGTCTCAACCAGCGGCCGCTGGTTAGCGGAATTTGGGGTTCTTGATGCGGGGCGTCAAGATGTAGTTCAGGGTAACGCCGGTAACGATGTACCAGTCGGTCTTATTGCCGGTGTCGCCGCGCTGTGCTACGCCGCCGTTAGGCTGGCCGGTAAATCCTGCATATTCGCCGGTCTGGCTCAAGGTGATACCGTTGCCAAAGTACGCCTGCTGGGGCGTACCGCTGATTTTTGAAAGCGCCGTGTACTTTCCGCCTACGTCATCGATGTAATCGGTGAAGGTCTTGCGCCAACCGATTTCCAGGCTGGCGTCAAAGTTGCGGTTGATACGGTACCGGATACCGCCACCGAAGGGGATGGACAGTTGGTATTTGCTGTATGCCGTTTCCTGGCCTTCGGTTTTCAGCGGCTGCAGGTCCACGTAGGTACCATCGGTGTACAGGCCTTGGGGAGAGTTGTAGAAACCGGCAACGCCTACAAATACATACGGCACAAAGTCCGGGCGTTTGAGGTAGTTGTTGCGGTTCTCAATCAGGTCGACAATAGCGACGGCCGATGCCTCGAAGATATCGTTGCGGAAAGAAAAATTTCGGTTGCGACGGAAACGAGCATCCGGGTCGCTCACGTCTTTGGTAGCCAAAGCGTCATCGCCCGTAATACGGCCGTAAGTAAGACCAAAGCGGCCCGATACGCGCGGATAAAAGCGACGAGTAATGGAAACGCCTGCGCTTACGCGGGTGGCGCCGGCCCGGAGGCTGGTAAAATTAGTGTTCGGCGTAATATCGCCGAAGTAGTTCATTGCGTTCAGGCTGAAGCCAACCGAGTTGTACTGCTTCCGCTTGCTGAACTGCTGAGCATCCGCGTCCGGCGCAGCCACCAGGGCCAACCCGAGCGCAATTGCCGAGGAATAAGTGAAAATATTTTTCATAAGGCAACGAAAATGATGATTCGAGTTTCGGGGTGTTGAGGGCAGTGCAGTGAATGCGCAGTTTCAGACGGTGACAAAAGTAGGCCTAATCGGGAACTAAAAAAACTTTCAGCGATTTTTTCAATAAAAAACCTGTTCATTTTCAGTTAACTTCCGGCCGGATTACGACGGTCGAGGCCCCAATTGAGCTTACTGCGCAAGGTACTAAGGAAGTTAACGTGGTTTAATTTTACTAGACGAGCGTTGAAGGTTTCGCGGCGAACGGCAATCTGGACGGAGGCTTCGACGGGCAGGGAGCGTGAATCGAGGGCCAGCATATAGCTGGTGCTGCGGCCTTCAATCTCAAAGGAAATTACGCTCTGGTCCGACACCACGAGGGGGCGCACATTCAGATTGTGGGGGCATACGGGAGCAATAATAAAATTGTTTGTTTGGGGGAGCATTACCGGGCCGCCGCAGCTGAGGGAGTAGCCGGTGGAGCCGGTGGGTGTGGCAACGACCAGACCGTCGGCCCAGTAAGAGTTCAGGTATTCGCCATCGATGTAGGTGTGTACTACAATCATAGACGAGGTGTCGCGCTTGAGGACGCTGAACTCGTTGAGGCCAAAATTGAGGCTGCCGAAGACATCGGGGTCGGTGTCGACGCGAATCAGGCTGCGCTCTTCGATATTGAAGTGGCCTTTGTAGAGGGCATCAATGGCTTGGGCAATGCGGTCGGGGGTGATGGTGGCGAGGAAGCCGAGCCGGCCGGTGTGGATGCCAAGAATGGGAATTTGGAGGCTGCCAACGTAGGTGACGGTGTCGAGCAGGGTGCCATCGCCGCCGATGCTGAGCACGAACTGCACGCCGCGCAGGGAGTCGCCGCGGCGGAACTCGGTGGTGCCGGGGGGCAGGCGCAGGCGGTTGTCGAGGAAGGTGCGAAAGGCCTCGCCGATGCGGACTTCGGCGCGGCGCGCGGCTAGGTCGTCCAGTAGGGCTTGGATAGCCGGTGCGGCTTCATCGTCGAAAGGCTTGCCGAGAATGGCGATTTTCATGCGGAGGGAAGAAAAGACTTGGGCATAGACGCGACCGGTTCACTTGGGTGATTCATAACAAAGAAATAACCAGACGAGCAGGCATCAGCGGCTAAATAGGGAATTCGGCTCGGAAAAAATAGCCGGTTTGCCCTAGGCCATTCAGGGTGTATTCGACGGTGAAGACCCGGTCATAATACGTGACGAGGTGCAGGCCGAGGCCGACGGAGCGAAGAAAGTGGTTGGGCAGGCGATTTGAGGGCGGAGGTGCCGGGGCGATGACGTAGCCGGCATCGGTAAAGATATTGAGGTAGAGGGCGAGCGGGATGGTGTTGATTTTGGGATTATCGATGCTGCCCAAGCGAATGGCGCGGGGCCGCAGGAGGGCGTAGGATACACCTTGCTGCACCAGGCCATAGTGGCGGCCGTCGATAACGTACTCATCGTAGCCCCGCACGAGGTCGGCGTAGCCCAGGGCGCGGGTGTCGGCGTAGGCGAGGCGGCGGGCGAGGCGCGTTTGGCCGCTGAGGCCGATGCTGTAATAAAAGTTGTGGCCCAGCGCTAGGTAGCGCGAGTAGCTGAGATGCAGCGTGGTGATGCTGGGCGCGACGCCTCCCAGAAAAACGCGGTGTGAGAGCGACACCTGCGCATATTGGCCGGTGAGCGGATAGGCAAAGGTGCGGCGCTGGTTGCGGGTGCTGGTGAGAGTGAAGTCCAGGTACTCGCGCTGGGTGCGGCCGAGGTAATAATCGGCATTATAGTAGGCAATGGTGTCGGCGAGGCGCTCGCGGTGGTAAGACACGTCGAACGCCGTGAGGAACTGAACGGTGTGCCGCAGGCGCAGCCCGCCCGTAGCGTAGAAGCGCTGAATGGGAAAGCCTGCTTCGGCGCGAAACGGTACGAGGCGGTCGGCCTGGGTGATGTAGTCAAGGGTGCGGCTTTGGTAGTAGGAGGCGCCCACGCCGAAGCCCAGACGGCGGTAACGGCCCAAGCCAGGGGCTTCGTAGAACAGCTCGTACTTGCGATTGAAACCGAGCTGCAGATTGGCACTGACCTGCTCGTTGCGGCCGCGGAAGTTGGTGCGCACCAAATGCACGCCGTAATCGAGACGGCGCCAACGGTCGGAGCGGTCGAGCCAGGAGCGCAGGTTGCGGTCAGCCAGCGAAAGAATGGGGACCGGGAAAGTGTAGAGCCGTTCCTGCAAGCCGAACACGATGAGCCACTTGCCGCCGGTGCAGCTGGCCTGCACCACCACCGCGTGGTAAAGCTGCAGGTTAAACAGACGGCTGCGGTTGGCTTCGAGGCGGGCGGCTACGTCGGCTACGGCCAAGGTATCGCCTTCGTGAAAATCAAGCTCGACCCGCAGGATGCGCTCTTTAGTAATGGCATTGCCCAAAAACAGGATGGTGCCTACCGGGGCACGGGCCAAAGCAGCACAGGGCAACACGCGCACCAGCGTATCGGACGGCACTACGACGGGTTTAAGCAGGCGCGGCAGGGTATCGGCGGGCGCCTGGCTGGGGGCCGGGCCGGCCAGCAGCATCCGCAGGAATAGTAGGAAGACGCCGAACACCCGTGATTAGACGCTCAGGTACCGCAGCAGGGCGTCGTAGCGGTCCTGCTCATCCTCGTTCGGGGCGGCGGTGCCGCTGAACTGGGCGGTGACAACGTAGCCAAACCGCTCCAGCGTGGCCGTGATGCGGGCCAGGTTGTCGGTATTAAGCTTGAGGGTGAGGCGGATGCGGTAGGGGTCGACTTCGTCCTGCGCGACTAGGGCGCTGAGGATTTTGGCGTTGTTTTCTTCTACGTAGCGGCTGATTTGGGTGAGCGAGTAGTCCCGCTCCTCCATGGTGAGGACGATGATGCCGCCTTGCCCGCCGCCGGCCGGTTGCTGGCCAAAGGCGGCCAGCGCGTCGGCAATGGTCACCACGCCGGCGTACTCCTGGTGCTCATCGACTACCGGTACGAGCTGAATTTTATTTTCAATGGCCAGCTCCATCACGCGGTAGAAGTGCTGGTCGGGGCGCACGTAGGCATCGGCGTAGCCCAGGGGCAGCTCGGAAAGCAGCGTTTCGGGGTCGTCGAAATCGGCCAGGTCGGACTCGGTGACGAGGCCACGGTAGTGGCGGTTGTCGAGCACCGGCAGCTGGGCCACGTGAAACTCATCGAGCCAGCGCGCTGCTTTGCCCGCCGAATCGGTGCCTTTCAGGGGCGGAATCATTTCGTTGAGTAAGTCCTCGGCGAGCAGAGCGGGCATAGTCTTAGCTGATAAGGAGGTAAACGGCAATAATGGCGGAATTGGGTGGAAAGGATAGAATAAAACAGCAGCCCGCGGCGTGATGGTCTGGTGAACAACAATCGGGCCGGCCAAAAAGATAACTGCCTTTTAGGCAGCCACGGCCGGCGCGGTTTCGGTAGTACGCAAAAACCGGCGCAGGTAGGCATTAAAGCCGGCGGGGCGCTCCATCATGGGGGCATGGCCGCAGTGGTCGAGGAAGCGTAGCTCGGCGTGGGGCAGCAGGCGGGCAAACTCGTGGGCCACGGGCGGCGGCGTGATGGTATCGTTCAGCCCCCAAACCAGTAGCGTGGGCACCCCGATTTTCGTAAGCTCCTTGCTCAGGTTGTGGCGCTGGGCCGACCGCGCAATGGCGATGATGCGCAGGCACTTGGCGTTGGAATTCGTGACGTTGAACACCTCATCGACCAGCTCCCGGGTGGCAATGCTGGGGTCGTAGAACGTGTAGCCCACCCGCTCCTGCACGTAGGCGTAGTTGCCGCGCTTGGGGAAGGAGCCGCCCATGCTATCCTCAAACAACCCGCTGCTGCCGGTGAGCACCAGGCTATTGACGCGGCTGGCGTTGCTGAGAGCATAGACCAAGGCGATGTGGCCGCCCAGGGAGTTGCCGAGTACGGCGAAGGACGGCGGCAGCGCCAACGCTTTGACGAAGCCTTCGACGTAGGCCACCAGGCCCGGTACGCCGGCCTGCGTGAGGGGCATGTCGTAGACGGGCAGCAGGGGGATGATGACGCGGTGGTCGGTGGAGAACTCCTGCACCACGTCCTGCCAGTTGCTGAGCGCGCCAAAGAGGCCGTGTAGCAGGAGCAGCACAGGGCCCTGGCCTTCGTCCACATACTCGTACCCATGTTGGTGCTGGCGGCGCAATTCCATCTCGTTTCTCGTCAATTACCGGCGGTTTTGGCAATGATACAACAACGGAGCCAATTGGCCAAAATTGCCAGCCCGTGCGGCGTCAACAGGGCTTCGGGGTGAAACTGGACGCCGTAGAGCGGCAGCGTGCGGTGGCGCAGGGCCATGAGCTCGGGCACCGGGCCGGTGGTGCGGGCCAGCGGCACGAGGACCGGCGGCAGGGGTTCGCAGACCAGCAGCGAATGGTAGCGCGTGACTTGCTGAGTGGCAGGCAGCCCCGCGAAAAGCGGTTCGTTCGGCGCGCACTGCATTTCCGACACTTTACCGTGGACCGGGCGCGCCGCACGGGTCACGGTGCCACCGAAAAATTCCCCCAAAGCCTGGTGGCCCAAGCATACGCCCAGCATCGGCACCTGCTCATGATAATGCTGAATGACGGCGGGCATCACGCCGGCCTGGGCGGGCGTGCCGGGGCCGGGCGAGAGGACGATGCCATCGAAACTGAGTTGTTGGAGTTCCGACAGCGGCACGTCGTTGCGGCGCACGATGACTTCGGCCTGCAATTGGCGCAGGTAGTCGGCCAGCGTGAAGGTGAAGGAATCGAAATTATCGAGGAGCAGCAGGCGCACTTTTGGAGGGAAAACGGAGAATAGAGAACGTCATGCAGAGCGCAGCGAAGCATCTTGCCCGCAGCAAGTAATCTAATCGGGTGCGTTAGTTGTTGCGGGCAAGATGCTTCGCTGCGCTCTGCATGACGTTTCATTTTCTTCAATCTTCACCCCTTCACAAACGCCGCCCGCATTCGCACCAGCAAATCCTGGGCGATGGGCAGCACGTAGCCGGTGATTTGCAGGGCCATTGGCGTAGCTTGTCGCACGATGGGCAGCACCTGCGAGCCAGCCACAAGACTGGGCGAAAGCAGATGCAAACCTGCCAGGCCGGTGCCGTGCAACAGCAGGCTCAGGCCGAGAATCCATTTGAGGACGCCGGCCGCGCCGCCCAGCAGGTTGTCGAGCACACCGAGGGGCGTGAGGTGGACGGCCGTTTTGAGCAGGCCGCCCAGCAGGTGCACGCCCCACATAATGCCCACAAACACCAGCGCAAACGACACCAGTGGCAGCATGCCGAAGGCGTCGCCCACGTACTGCCGCACCAGCGGCACGGCCGCCGAGAGCAGGCTCAGCCCCCCTATTACGGCCAGCACGAAGGCCAGCAGCGACACGGCTTCCAGCACCAGCCCGCGCCGGTAGCCCTTCACAGCCCCGATGCCCAGTGGCAGGAGAAGCAGGATGTCGAGGGCAGTCACTTCTTCAATGGGTGAATGGGCGAATGGGCGAATGGGTGAATGGGCGAATGGGTGAATGGGCGAATGGGCGAATGGGTGAATGGGCGAATGGGCGAATGAATCCATTCACTCATTCGCCCATTCACTCATTCACCCACTGATTATAGGTTCGTGTTGTTCAGCAAATGGCCCAGCACGTCGGAAATGCGCTTGCCGTCGGCCTGGCCCGAGAGCTCGCGGGCGGCCACGCCCATCACCTTGCCCAGGTCGGAGGGGCCGGTGGCGCCCACGCGCTGGATGATGTGCACGAGGCGCTCCACGAGGTCGGCTTCGGTGAGCTGGGCGGGCAGAAATTCTTCGATGATGGCCAGCTCGGCCAGTTCGTTTTCTTCGAGCTCGGAGCGGAATTGCTCCTTGTAGATGGCGGCGGCGTCGCGGCGCTGCTTGGCGGCTTTGTTAAGGAGCTTGAGCTCGGCCTCGGGGGTGAGGGCGGCGCCGTGGGCGCCCTCAGCGGTTTCGGCCAGCATGATTTGCGATTTGATGCTGCGCAGGGCGGTGAGGCGCAACTTGTCCTTAGCCAGCATGGCTTGCTTGATGGCGGCGTCGATGGTGTCTTTTAACATGAGGCGGATTGGTGGGTTGATGGCGGAGGGTTGAATAGATAGAACAACAAAGAACGTCATGCAGAGCGTAGCGAAGCATCTTGCCCGCAGCAAGTAATCTAAACGGGTGCGTTAGTTGTTGCGGGCAAGATGCCTCGCGGCGCTCTGCATGACGTTCTTTTGCCCTCGCTAACCCAATCCACTACCCCACCAACCCATCACCCCGTGACCAAGCTCAGCGTCAACATCAACAAACTGGCCACCCTGCGCAACGCCCGGGGCCACAACCGCCCCGACATCCTGCAGGCCGCCCGCGACATTGAGCGGTTTGGGGCCGAGGGCATCACCGTGCATCCGCGCCCCGACGAGCGCCACATCCGCTACCAGGACGTGCGCGACCTCAAGCCCATTGTGACGACGGAGCTGAACGTGGAGGGCAACCCCACGCCCGACTTCGTGGCCCTGTGCCGCGAGGTGCGCCCCGAGCAGGTGACGCTGGTGCCCGACGCGCCCGACGCCATCACCTCCAACTCGGGCTGGGACGTGGTGACGCACCAGCAATTCCTGCGCGACGTAGTGGCTGAATTGAAATCCTTTGGCTGCCGGGTGAGCATCTTCCTTGACCCCGACGTGCGCTTGGTGGAAGCCGCCGCCAGCACCGGCACCGACCGCATCGAGCTTTACACCGAAGCCTACGCCGTGCAGTACCTCGCCGACCGCGAAGCCGCCGTGGCCCCCTACCGCGCCACCGCCGCCCGCGCCGGCCAGCTGGGCCTGGGCGTGAACGCCGGCCACGACCTCGACCTCGACAACCTGGCCTTCCTGCACCAGCAGCTGCCCGAGCTGGCCGAGGTGAGCATCGGCCACGCGCTGGTATGCGATGCCTTGTACCTGGGGCTGGAGAATACGGTGCAGCTGTATCGACGGCAGCTGCGGTAGTCTCTATTGCATAACTGATAAGCAGTCCGTCATGTCGAGCGCAGCCGAGACATCTCGCGTGTCGAAGTAATCCAATCGCAAGAAAAAAGAGTAGTGTCAGCACGCGAGATGTCTCGGCTGCGCTCGACATGACGGGCTGTTTCCTTCTTGTTCTCTTTCCTCAAACACATGCCCCGCCACCCCCTCGCCGAGTTCGAAGACCTGCCCTACCCCATTCTCGACGTGCGGGCGCCCATTGAGTTTGCGCAGGGCCACGTGCCGGGCGCCCTCAACCTGCCGCTGTTCACCGACGAGGAGCGGGCCCGCATCGGCACCACCTATAAGCAGGTGAGCCAGGAGCGGGCCGTGCACCTGGGCCTGGAATTCTTCGGGCCGAAGATGTCACAGATGGTGAAGCAGGCCAAGAAGCTGGCTCCGGGCAAGGAAGTGCGGCTGCACTGCTGGCGCGGCGGCATGCGCAGCGGCGCGGTGCTGTGGCTGCTGGAGCTGGCCGGCTTCAAGGTCCATCTGCTCGATAAAGGCTACAAGGACTACCGCCGGGCGGTGCTGGCCTCCTTCGATGCACCGCGGCAGTGGCGCGTGCTGGGTGGCCTGACGGGCAGCGGCAAAACCGACGTGCTGCATGCCCTGGCCGCCGCGCCCCACCAGCAGCCCGTGCTCGACCTCGAAGGGCTGGCCCACCACAAGGGCTCGGCCTTCGGCAGCATTGGCCAGCCGGCCCAGCCCACGCAGGAACAGTTTGAAAACAACTTAGCCGCCGCCCTGCTGCAGCTGCCCACCGATGCACCGGTGTGGGTAGAGGACGAAAGCCGCCAGATTGGACGGCTCACCATTCCGCCGGCTTTGTTTGAGCAGATGCGGACCTCGCCGCGTTACGTGCTGGAAGTGCCCCGCGCCACCCGCGTGGCCAAGCTGGCCGCCGAGTACGGCGCCGAAAGCCCCGCCCTGCTGGCCGAAGCCATTGAGCGGCTACGCAAGCGCCTGGGCGGCCTGGCCACCCAGCAGGCGCTGGCCGCCGTGGAAGCCGGCGACTTTGCGCGCATGGTGGAGCTGGTGCTCGATTATTACGACAAGACCTACACCTACGGCCTAACCCAGCGCCCCGGCGAGCCGGCTCGCACCTTTGTGCCCGTGACCGACTGCAACCCCGCCGAGAATGCAGCTTCTTTACGGCAATTCACGTAAGCATGCAACGCCAGATTCCGCATTGCGTGTCTTTGTCCACGAAATTACCTGAGCGGTTTGGCGGCGGCTGTCGTAATTTGGGCACCGGTTTAGACTACGGCCGTATTTAGTTGATTGGCCGTTGCCGTTTTGTTTCTCATTTATTCCCCTTTTCATATTCACCACCTTTTCCCCTTTTTCATGTCCTCATCCCTACAAACTCGGCTGAAACGAGCCAGCCGGTTATTGCCGGTGGCACTGCTTCCTTTCGCGGCGCACGCCCAATTCAACTACGCCCCCAGCAATGCTACCAACGTGGCGGGCACTTACACCGACCTAGGCACCACAGGCACTGCCATCACCACCGCCAACACCGACGACGCGAACTCGACGGCGCAGGCCATTGGCTTTAGCTTCAGCTTTAACGGTGCCACCTTTACCCAGTTTGTGCTGAACACCAACGGGCTTATTAGATTGGGCAGCGCGGCGCCATCGTCGGCAGCGGCCTTCCCAACATACGCTCAGGCCCCCGAAACGGGTCCTATTTCGGGCACCAACACCGCAGATGTCAACCTGATTGCCCCGCTTAACCTTGACCTAGGCCCCGGCACGGCCGGCGGCACGGAGTACCGGGTGGTAACCACCGGCACGGCCCCGAACCGGGTGTGCACTATTCAGTGGAAAAACGTATCCGATAAGCCTCAGGCAGCAGCCGCTAGTGTTCCGACCGTCATCACGTCTCAGCTGGCCAACGTTTCGTTTCAGGTTAAGCTTTACGAAACCACCAACAACATTGAGTTCGTGTACGGGGCAGCCGTGGTCGGAACGGGCACAGCTAACGCCAAGTATGCCGCTGTAGGCATCAAAGGCTCGGCCCCGGCTTCTTCGGTGGTGGCCTCGAAACTTTCGTCAGCGGCGTGGTCAACCACTACGTTCGCCGCGGGCCCATACCTTGACCCCACCTTGGGCAACGGCCACAACATCCGTCAGACCTTCCTGCCGGATGCGGGCCGTACCTACCGCTTTGTGCCTGGCGCATCCTGTGGCGACATCACAGTATCCAACGTCAGCACCACGAACAACTCAATCGTACTGACGTTTACCCCGGGCTCCGGCAACACGAGCTACAACGTGACTTATACTGCTGGTGGTGCCGTTCAAACCCTCACCCCAGCACCTACTGCTTCGCCCGTTACCATTCCCAACCTGCTGCCTGGCACCACCTACCAGGTCACCATCCAGGGTGTATGCAGCGCCGGCGCCGGCGCCACGCTGGGCGGCCTGCTCACCACCACCGGCACGCCTCCGGCAGCTACTTACGTTACGTTGCCTTACACCGAAAGCTTCGAAGGGCCTTGGGTTAACGGCCTGAGCACCCGCGACCTTCCCACGGTTAACTGGCGCAACATGCCTGCGACTACCGATGCCTCCTGGCGTCGTGAGGACGACGGCGCTTCGGCCAACTGGAGCTTCCTGACGGGAGCTGCGACCGGTGCTTACACCCCAGTTGCCAGCGCCGGTTCGCACTCGGCCCGTTTCCACACCTACGGTACCGATGCACCTGCCGACGGCGGCCTTCTCGGCAAGCTCGACCTGTACGCTAACCTGAGCGGCACAGGCACTAAAACGCTGACCTTTGATTACATTAACCCGACCGGAACCGACCAGCTGCAGGTATTCCTGAGCACCGACGGCGGGGCCACGTTTAGCACCACGGCCTTGGTCACGGCTGGCGTTAGCGCATCTTTTAGCTCACGCACGGTCACCATCCCCAGCACGTCGGCTACCAGCGTTATTCGCTTCCAGGCCACTTCCGATTTCGGCAACGACGACATTGGCATCGACAACCTGCGCCTGACTGTAATTTCGGCCACCCGCAACGAAGCCCTGGCCGCCACGGTGGGCTTGGCGCCTAACCCCGCCCACAGCAGCTTCCAGCTGCTGGTGCCGGCCGGCAGCCTGCACGCCGCCACCGCCACGCTAAGCAACGCGCTGGGCCAGACGGTGCTCGTGCGCCAGCTGAACCTGCCCGCCGCCGGCGGCACCGCCGATTTCGACGTGAGCCGCCTCGCCGCTGGCGTGTACTCGCTGACGCTGAAAACCGGCAACGACCTCGTAGTGAAGCGCGTGGTGGTGGAATAACCGCCTCCCGCTTTGCACCAAAAAAGGGCTGACCGCATGGTCAGCCCTTTTTTTATAGCCTTCGGAAAGCCCCGTCTAGCTGATGGGCACCTTGCGCAGGATGGCCTCAATCAAATCCTGGGTGCGGATGCCGTCGGCCTCGGCCTCATAGGTGAGCAGGATGCGGTGGTTGAGCACGTCGGCGGCCACTTCCTTGATGTCTTCGGGCAGCACGTAGTCGCGGCCTTCGAGGTAGGCCACGGCTTTGGCGGCGCGGTGCAGGGCAATGCTGGCCCGCGGGCTGGCCCCAAACTGCACGGCCTGGGCAAATTCGGGCAGGTCGTAGTCGGCCGGGCGGCGGGTGGCGAATACTAGTTCGATGAGGTACTTCTCCAGCGTATCGGAAATCTGCACCTGGTTGATTTGCTGGCGGATGCCAAAGATGTCGGCTTTGGTGAGAATGGGCTGCACGTCTTCCACAAAGCTGAGGTTGGCCATGCGGCGCATTACCTCCAGCTCGTCGGCTTTTTTGAGGTAGTCGACGTGCACTTTCAGCATGAAGCGGTCGACCTGGGCCTCGGGCAGCGGATAGGTGCCTTCCTGCTCCACGGGGTTTTGGGTGGCCAGCACCAGAAAGGGCAGGTCGAGCGGGTAGGTAGTATCGCCGATGGTGACCTGCTTTTCCTGCATGGCTTCGAGCAGGGCACTCTGCACCTTGGCTGGCGAGCGGTTGATTTCGTCGGCCAGCACGAGGTTGGCGAAAATCGGCCCTTTCTTTACCTCGAAGATGGACTGGTTCTGGTTGTAAATCATGGTGCCCACCAGGTCGGAGGGCAGCAAATCGGGGGTGAACTGCACGCGCTGAAAATGCAGATGCAGCACCTTAGCCAGTGTGGATATGGTGAGTGTTTTGGCCAGGCCGGGCACCCCTTCGAGCAGGATGTGCCCGCCCGTGAACAGGCCGATGAGCAGGCGGGTGAGCAGCGACTGCTGGCCCACCACCACCTTGCCCATCTCGGCAAAGACCTGGCGGATGAGGGGATGGTAATCGGTGGGGGAAGCCGCCGGAAGAGGCGCATCGGAAGCAGGAAGCATAGCGGAATAGCAAGCCAAATTGAAAGGCGCAAGGTAGGCACTGCGTTCGGCTGCCGCTACAGGACTGGCAGGTGCGGCCGGGTTGGCGGCGGAGCCAGCAGCAGCCACGCTCCCGACGGCATGGGCCACCAGCACCGTGCCCGCCACTACTGCCCGGGAACCAGCGACGCCAGCTGACAGCGACACCCTCCGGCTGGCTTCCGACGTATATGGGCGGCAACTGTGAGGTTATTAAATGAAGTATTTTAAAAGTCTTCAAAACCGTGCTTGCCGCCTTAGTGCTACGGCTGCGTTATTATTGAATGACTCCATGATAAAATTGCAATACAAACTCATCCTGTACCTGTGGGAAAGGGTTTGCATTCCAAAATATTGCTTTACATTTACTCCTGCCGATATTCACCGCCTTTCTTCACCACTTCAGCCTTTTCGCATGAAATCATTTCTCCTAAACCGCTTACTGCCAGCACTCACGCTCATCATAGCCTTTGGTGGAACCCTGCTGGCCCAGCCCAGTAGCGGCGGCCCTGGCCCGGGCACGCCTCCAACGGTAGACCCCACCGCCACCCCGCTCGACGGCGGTGTTTCGCTCCTGCTGGCCGGCGGCGTGGCCTACGGCATCAAGCACCTGCGCAACCGCCGCAAAAAATCATAACCGTCGCCGCTTGGCGTATGTGTCAGTCCGACGGCCTTCCTTGATTGGTGGGCCGTCGTTTTTTGCAGCTTTGCAGTCGTCCTTATATCCGCTTTATGCATCCCACCGCTCCCGCCACCGGCGCCCCGCCCGATAACCGCCTGCTGTTTCGCTTCCTGCTTGTGGCCGGGGCGATGTACCTGACCTGGTTTTTTGCCTACCAGCAGTGGTTGGGGCCAGATGGCCGGCTCGACGCCGCGCTGTGCAGTCAGATTGCCGCCGCCAGCACAGCTTTGCTGCAAGTGTTGGGGTTTGATGCGGCCATCGCGCCCACCGATGCGCAGCTTCTACTCATGAGCGGGCAGCCCTCAGTGATTGTATTCCCGGCTTGCAACGGCCTGGTACTGTATGCATTGTTTGGCGGTTTCGTACTGGCCTTTCCGGGGCCGTGGCGCCGCAAGGCGTGGTTTATCCCGGCTGGCATTGCCCTTATCTGGAGTCTGAATGTGCTGCGCGTGGCGGGCCTGGCCATCAACCACCACTACTCGCACCAAACCGTCGATTTTAACCACCACTACACCTTCAACGTGGTGGTGTACGGCTGCATTTTTGGCCTCTGGATGCTGTGGGCCCGCCGCCTGGCCCTCGACAATACCCCGCCCCCCGCCGATGCCGCGCGGAGCTGATACGCTGCCCGTCCTCCCGGCTTCCCGGCCCGCGCCCAAGCCTTGGGCGTTGGTGGCCCTGTTGCTACTGGCGCTGCTGCTGCTGGGCTTCTACGAGGAGCCAATTGTTCTATTTCTGACCAGCGTGTGGCAACGCGTTCTTTCGGCGCTAGGGCTGCAGCGGCAAGCCGCCGCCTTTCAGCAGGGCATCAACGGCAGTGTGGTGAAGCGGCTGCTGCCGGCGGTGGCCACTTACGCGGCAGTTTACTTGGCCGTGAGTCTGCTGCTGCTGCGCGTGCTGCTGCCCGGGCAGTGGCGGCTGGTGTGGCGCCTCTACGCGGGCGCACTGGCGGTGTACGTGGCGCTCGTGATGCTGGGCAAGCTGGGCGGCGACGTGGAGTGGGCCTATCGCCTTAGCCGGCAGTTGCTCGATTTCATCATCAGCCCCCTGCCGATTGCCGCGCTGTTTGTGCTGCTGCGAAAGGGCCTGGTTGCCCCGCCCCAAACCCCGCCAGCCGGCCAGACTTTAAAACCTACAGGGGCCGAAGTGACACCAGTGGAATAACAAACACTCGTTAGCTTTTTGGGTTATAATGACTACTTTTGGAAACGCGTCGGTGCCCGGCTGACGTTCTTAGCCTGCAGTGCTGGCTAGTAGTTACCCGCGGGCCAGTCGCTTCTACTGCTCATTCCCCTCCCACCCATGAGCCGGTTTCACCAGCTGAAAATCAGGAATATCCGCCGCGAAACGCCCGACTGTGTTTCGGTGGCATTTGACGTGCCGGCCGAGCTGCGCGAAACGTTCCGCTTCACGCCCGGCCAGTACCTGACGCTACGCCGCGAGCATCAGGGCGAAGAGCTGCGGCGCTCCTACTCCATTTGCAGCAGCCCGCTCGATGACGAATGGCGCGTGGCCATCAAAAAAGTACCCGAAGGCCGCTTCTCGACGCTGGCCATGGATGGCCTGCACGTGGGCGACACGCTGGACGTGATGCCACCGCAGGGCCGTTTCTCGCCCGCGCTGCACCCGACGCAGGCCAAACGCTACGCCCTGTTCGCGGCCGGCAGCGGCATCACGCCCATCCTGAGCATCGCCAAAACGGTGCTGCTGACCGAGCCCGACAGCCAAGTGTACCTCATCTACGGCAACCGGGGCCGCAACTCCATCATCTTCAAGGAAGCTATTGAGGGCCTGAAGAATAAGTTTCTGAACCGCCTCAGCGTATACCACGTGCTGAGCCGTGAGCAAGGCGACAGCGACCTGTTTTTCGGCCGGCTGGACTATGCCAAGGCCACCGAGTTTCTGCAGAAGATGGTGCCCGCCGCGCAGCTTGATGAGGCCTACATCTGTGGCCCCGAGGAGATGATTCACGGCGTGAAGCAGGCGCTGGCAGAGGCCGGCGTGGCGCCGGAAAAAATTCATTTTGAGTTGTTTGCCTCCACTAAGGGCGCAACGGCAGTGAAAGCCGCCGCTCATGCCGTGGGCGAAGACGACCAAAAAAGTCAGGTGACGGTGCGCCTCGATGGCCGCGCCTACCCGCTGGCCATGTCGTACTACGGCGACACGGTGCTCGATGCCCTGCTGGCTATTGGCGTCGATGCGCCATATTCCTGCAAAAACGGTATGTGTAGCACTTGCCGCGCCCGCGTGACGGCCGGCAGCACGGAGATGGACGTAAACTACTCGCTTTCGGAAACGGAAGTAGCCAAAGGTTATGTTCTGACTTGTCAGGCCCGGCCGGTAACGCCGGAAGTGACGGTTGATTTTGACCAGTAAGAACGTTGACTACCCGAAAAAGAACGTCATGTCGAGCGCAGCCGAGACATCTCGCGTGCCGAAGTAATCCTGACGATTGAGTTACCACCACACGCGAGATGTCTCGGCTGCGCTCGACATGACGTTCTGATAATTATTGTTCCCCTTCCACTCACCACCATCCCACCCAGTCCCATGGAAACCCTCGAAAAAGTCCTCACCCCGGAAGAGCAGTTTCAGGCCCGCATCGACGCCGACGTGCGCATCGAGCCCAAGGACTGGATGCCGGACGCTTACCGCAAAACCCTGATTCGCCAGATTTCGCAGCACGCGCATTCGGAACTGGTGGGCATGCTACCCGAAGGCAACTGGATTACGCGGGCGCCTTCGCTCAAGCGCAAATCCATTTTGCTGGCCAAGGTGCAGGACGAAGCCGGCCACGGCCTCTACCTCTACAGCGCCGCCGAAACGCTGGGCACCACCCGCGACCAGATGCTGGCCGACCTGCACTCGGGCAAGGCCAAGTACAGCAGCATTTTCAACTACCCCACCCTCAGCTGGGCCGACATGGGCTGCGTGGGCTGGCTGGTGGATGGTGCTGCCATCCTGAATCAGGTGCCGCTGTGCCGCACCAGCTACGGCCCATATGCACGGGCCATGGTGCGCGTATGCAAGGAAGAAAGCTTCCACCAGCGCCAGGGCTTCGAGGTGATGCAGACGCTGTGCGAAGGCGCGCCGGTGCAGAAGGAAATGGCCCAGGAAGCCCTCAACCGCTGGTGGTGGCCCACGCTGATGATGTTCGGCCCGAAAGACGCCGACTCGCCCAACACCGCCCAGAGCATGAACTGGCGCATCAAGCGCTTCACCAACGACGAACTGCGGCAGAAATTCGTGGACATGATGGTGCCCCAGGCCGAATTCTTGGGCCTGACCGTGCCCGACCCGGCCGTGAAATGGAACGAAGAGCGCCAGGCTTACGACTTCGGCGAAGTGAACTGGGACGAGTTCTGGGCCGTGGTGAAGGGCAACGGCCTCTGCAACCACGAGCGCCTGCAGGCCCGCGTGCAAGCCCACGAAGACGGTGCCTGGGTGCGCGAGGCCGCCAATGCCCACGCGGCCAAGCGCGCGGCGCGGGAGGCGGTAGCGGCATAGATTTCTGGCGAGTGACAAAGAAAAAAGAACGTCATGCTGAGCGCAGCCGAAGCATCTCTACCGCAGGAGTAAATCCAGTTGACTGAATTGCGTTGCGCAGTAGAGATGCTTCGACTCCGCTCAGCATGACGTTCTTTTTTAGCAATCAACAAAAAGCGAAATGAATCAGTCTGAATGGCCTCTCTGGGAGGTTTTTATCCGCAGCAAGCAGGGGCTTGACCACAAGCACGTGGGCAGCCTGCACGCCGCCGACGCCACCATGGCCGTGCAAAATGCCCGCGACGTGTACACGCGTCGCCTTGAGGGCGTGAGTATCTGGGTGGTGGAGTCAAAGCACATTCACGCCTCGAACCCCGACGACTCGGAAGCCTTCTTCGACCCGGCCGCCGATAAAGTCTATCGGCACCCCACGTTCTACGAAGTGCCGGATTCCATCAAACACATGTAAGCCCGCTGTTTATGTCTGCTCCCTTGCCCGAAACGCCGGCTACTTCGGTTCCCGCTGCGGCTTCTAACCAGCTATTTCCTTTCGTGCTACAACTGGCCGATACCAGCCTGATTCTGGCGCACCGCCTCTCGGAGTGGTGCGGTCACGGCCCCGTGCTGGAGCAGGATTTGGCCCTGGCCAACATCGCGCTTGACCTGCTGGGCGAAGCACGCAGCTACTACCAATACGCCGCCGAGCTCGAAGGCCAGGGCCGCACCGAGGACGACCTTGCTTACCTGCGCAGCGCCGTGGAGTACCGCAACCCGCTGCTGGTGGAGCAGCCCAACGGCGACTTTGCGCATACCATTCTGCGCCAGTTTCTGTTCGATAATTTCCACTACCACCTGCTGCGTAAGCTGAAGGATGGCCCCGATACGCAGTTGGCCGCCATTGCCGAGAAGTCGGTGAAAGAAGCCGCGTACCATCTGAAATGGAGCTCGGAATGGGTCATTCGTCTCGGCGATGGCACAGACGAGAGCCGCAAGCGTCTCGACAAAGCCATTGCCACGCTCTGGCGCTTCGGGGGCGAGCTGACGACGCCCACCGCCACCGAAACCGCCTTGCAGGAAATCGGCGTGCTACCGGACTACGCCGCATTGCTGGCCGAGATGCAGGCGCATACTGCGCACGTTTTTGCCGAGGCCACGGTGCCGCTGCCCGCGCCCGCCTTCGCCCAGCTGGGCGGCAAAACCGGCCGCCACACCGAGCATCTGGGCTACCTGTTGTCGGAGTTGCAGTACATGCAGCGCACCTATCCCGGCCTGACGTGGTAACGGCCGCTGCTCCCACCGAAGCCCGCGTCTGGCAGTTGCTGGAGGAAGTGAGCGACCCGGAAGTGCCGGTACTCAGCATTCTGGATTTGGGCATCGTGCGCGGCGTGAAAGTGACGGGCGAGCAAATTGCCGTGACCATCACGCCCACTTATTCGGGATGCCCGGCCATGAACGTCATTGCCACCGAAATCCGGCTGCGGCTGCTGGCGGAGGGCTACCAAAATGTGGTCATTCACAACCAACTCAGCCCGGCCTGGACGACCGATTGGATGTCGCAGGCCGGCCGCGACAAGCTAGAGGCCTACGGCATTGCCCCGCCGGTTGATGGCACGGCTACGGGGCACATGCTCAACTTGTTCGGCAAGGATACCGCCGTGCGCTGTCCCGTCTGTAAGTCGACGCACACGCACTTAGTAAGCCAGTTTGGCTCCACGGCTTGCAAGGCGCACTACCAGTGTGACGACTGTCTGGAGCCATTCGACTATTTCAAGTGCCACAACTAAGTTAAACGAATGACAATCGGAATTATCGGCAGCGGCGCCATGGGCGCGGGCATTGCGCAAGTGGTAGCCGTAGCCGGGCACGAGGTGTTTCTGCTCGACCAGAGCGCCGCGGCTTTGAAGAAAGCCACCACCGGCATCGCCACTGCGTTGCGCAAGCTAGCCGAAAAGGGCAAAATGCCCACCGAGGCAGCAGAAGCTGCCATCATCCGCGTACGCCCCACTTCTGATATGCAAGACTTTGCGGGCTGCGGGCTAGTACTCGAAGCCATTGTGGAGGAGCTGAGCGTGAAGCAACAGGTGTTCAAGCAAGTCGAAATGGTGGTTTCGGCCGACTGCATCCTGGCCAGCAATACTTCGTCGCTGTCCATTGCCTCCATCGCGGCGGCCTGCCAGCGGCCGGAGCGGTTTATCGGTATTCACTTCTTCAACCCCGCCCCGCTCATGGCGTTGGTGGAGGTGATTCCGGCGGTGCAGACGCGGGAAGGCTTAGCCGAGGAAATGCGGGCACTGGTGCAAAGCTGGGGCAAGCTGCCGGTGCTGTGCAAAGACACGCCCGGCTTCATCGTGAACCGCGTGGCGCGGCCCTTCTACGGCGAAGCCATCCGGCTGCTGGAAGAAGGCATGGCCGACATGGCCACCATCGACTGGGCCATGACCGAGCTGGGAGGCTTCCGCATGGGCCCATTTGCGCTGATGGATTTCATTGGCCACGACGTGAACTACCGCGTCACGGAATCGGTGTTCACCGCTTTCTTTTTCGACCCGCGCTTCAAGCCTTCCTTCACCCAAAAGCGCCTCTTCGAGGCTGGCTACTACGGCCGCAAGTCGGGCCGCGGCTTCTACAGCTACGCCGAAGGCGCCACGCCTCCTGAGCCCACCCGCGACGAAGTACTGGGCCAGCAGATTCTAACGCGCATCCTCGCCATGCTTATCAATGAAGCCGTGGATGCGCTGGCGCTCAACGTGGCCTCAAAAGCCGACCTGGAACTGGCCATGACCAAGGGCGTAAATTACCCCAAGGGCCTCCTGGCCTGGGCCGATGAGTTGGGTTTGCCGCAGGTGCTGGGCACGCTGGATGCGCTCTATGATGAGTACCATGAGGACCGGTACCGCGCCAGCCCGTTGCTGCGCCGCATGGTGCGCGCCGGGCAGACGTTTGCCGAGTTGTAGCGCGTATCACGGCAGCAGCCGGATGATGAAGTTTTTAAGCGGGTTCTTCTTGATGATGGTGACCAGCTGGCCGTTGGCGTACTGGTACTCGTCCTCGCGGCCATCTCGCACGGCCCGAATGGTGCCGTCTTTGGCGCGGCTCAGGGCGAAATAATCGCCGAAATACTCTGCGAAAGCACGGGTTTGATTGGCCGGCTCGGCGAAGAACAGGTTGGTGACGGCGTAGCGGATGGGCTGCTTCTCGGTGGCTTCGTAGTGGTGCTTGTACTGGTCGGCGAGAATGGTGTAATGGTCGCCTTTCCACTCGGTGCGCGACTGGAAATCGCCTTGGTTGGTGTGGGCTTCGACGGTGGAGAGCAGGAGTTGGCCGTTGCGGAAGCGGTTCATCACCTGGTAGTAAATTTTCAAGTGGTAGAAGAGGAAGTTCACTTTCACGTCACTCACCAGCGTGTACACTTCCTCCGGGCCAGTTGGTGGCTGGCGCGTAGCCGTCATGGTGCCCACGCGCAGGCCGGCCACTTCAATGGCGTAGCGGCGCACCTCGGCGGCGGGCTTGGCCGACTGAGCCAGACTAGCTAACGGAAGCGCGCAGAGGCTGAGCAGCACGGGTAGCTTTCGCATGAGTTATGGCAACAAAAAAGAACGTCATGCTTCGACTAGGCTCAGCATGACGTTCTGAAAAAAAAGTTTAGAAAACCAGCTACCTAGCAGCAGCCGCCGCCGTCGTAGTGAAAAGTCGAAGGCGACACGAAGATGTCGTTGCGGCCCAACGCCAGCAGGGCGCCGGCGGTTTTGTCGCACACGGCCAAGGGTTGATTGGCCATGAGGACGTGGCCTTTCTGGTCGTCGAACAGTTCTTCGCCGCCGTAGTAAATGGCCGTGCGGCCCGTGAAGATGCATGGCCCATCGGCTGGCATGGGGTCTTTGATGGCGCACACTTCCACGCTTTCGATATAGATGAGCTCATCGGTGGCGTAGTGACTGGGGGCCAGCACGCGGTAGGCGCGCTTGGCACGCACTTCCACCGTGCCGAAACCCACTTCGGTAATCATGTTCAGGTACTCCTGCAGCGGCAGCGAGCCGGTGAGGCAGAGGGCGCGCAGGCGCTCGTCGGCCCGCAGTTCGTCGCTCATGGGCTGCTCGCAGGTGGGGTCCGACATCACGAGGCGGCCGTGGGGCTTGAGCACGCGGTAGGTTTCCTGCAGGGCGCGCCGCAGGTCGTCGGCTTTGAAGATGTTGAACAGGCAGTTCTGGGCGGCCACGTCCACGCTTTCGTCCTCCACGGGCAGGTGCAGGGCGTCGCCGGCGCGCAGGTCGATGAACTCGCTCCGGAACCAGTCGTTTTCCTGCTCGGCGGTTTCCATATTCTGGCGCGAGGCTTCCAGCATCTCGTCCACCACATCGACGCCGATGACGGCGCCGGGGCGGCGGCTGAAGTAGGCAAATTGCAGCAGCTCCATGCCGCCGCCCACGCCCACGTAGAGCACGGTGGGCGAGTTGGTGAGGTCGCGCGGGTTCACGGTGCTGCCGCAGCCGTAGTTCATGGCCAGCATGCGCTTGGGAATGCTCAGGCCGGGCAGCTGCCACACGGGGTTGGTGGTGCAGCACAGGCCCACCTGGGGCTCCTGGGCCGCCTGGCGGTACACGTCGGCGGTGGTATCGAGGTAACTCATTTAGTGGAGATTGTAAAGCGCGTTTGTGATGTTATTCAAGGGACAGAACGTCACGCTGAGCGAAGTCGAAGCATCTCTTCCGTATCAGTAATTAGTTACTCTCGCGGTAGAGATGCTTCGACTGCGCTCAGCATGACGTTCTTGATAATTCTGCCTTCCTGCCCTTACTGCTGGTTCAGCTTCCAGTTGTAATCGAGGTAGCTGATGGGCGTTTTCTCGTCAATCTTGGTGGTGGAATACTTGTTTACCCATTTCGCCACCGACTGCCCGTTTTTGGTCCAGTCGCCTTTGTACCAGTCGAAATACTTGGAGAGTTGGGCACCGCTCTTGCCAATCTTGTTTTTGGCCGGATTGTTCAGAAAATCGCGGCCTTGGTCATCGAGCTGGGCGTCGAGTTTGGCGGCGGTGTAGGCTTCGTTGCGCAGGCGCGGGCAGCTCATAGAGGCGCACACCAGCGCGAAGTGGATGCGCGGGTCGTCAAATTTCTTGCGCAGGGTGCCGTGTTCGATGTTGTCGAGACTCATCTTCTCGCCGCCGATGCTGAAAAACTTGATGGCCCAGGGCGTGGTGACGAACGGGATTTTGATTTTCGAGCCGATGTCCTTGATACTTTCCACCGGGTAGTGGTCGAGGATGAGGCGGATGGTGTAGGCGTTGTAGGCGTTTATCCAGAAAGCCATCTGTTCCTGCTTGCTGGCGCTGCTGGCGGGCTTGTTCTTGCTCAGCAGGTCGAGGTATTGGTTGAAGGTCTTTTCATCGGCTTTGAAACCTTTGTAATCGACCAAACCTTTGTCGTTGACGTGTTTTTTGAGCAGCTTATCAAAAGCTGAATGGTCGACGGCCGTGGTGGCACCGGGAGCCACGGCAGCGGCCCGGGGACCAGCCGCAACCACCGGAATGGCCGGAGCCAAAACCGCCGCGAAAGTGCTGGCAGTCAGAAGAAAAATGGCATTTTTTTTCATAATCAAGGTTGGTGACCGGAATATACGCGCGGAGGCCACGAAAAAGATTGACCTTAGCCACACGCACCGACCCCATCCGTGCGTACGTTCCGGAAAACATCCGCGCCAAGTTTGCCGAAAAAGCCGGAAGTTGCGCTTCCTTTCCCACTGCCATGACGTTCAGCGTTATCATCCCCACTTTTAACGAAGCCCCCAACATTGCCCGGTTGGTGGCCGATTTGCGCCGCCACGCCCCAGCCGGCGCGGTCGAAATTCTGGTGGTGGACGCCCCCAGCCCCGACGGCACGGCGTCGGTGGCCAGCCAGGCCGGCGCTACCGTATTGGTCAGCCCCCGGCCCGGCCGCGCCGCCCAGATGAACCACGGCGCCGCCCATGCCACCGGCGACATCCTCTACTTTGTGCACGCCGATGTCGGCATTCACCCCGATTTCGTGGCCACCATCCGGCAAGCGGTGGCCGATGGACACGAGGCCGGCTGCTACCGCTTCCGCTTCGATTCGACGCACCCGCTGCTGCGCATCAACAGCTACGGCACGCGCTTCAAGGGCATCATGAGCCGCGGCGGCGACCAGACCTTGTTCATTACCAAGGCTTTATTTCAGCGACTGGGGGGCTTTAACGAGCGGTTTGTCATCATGGAAGATTTCGAAATCATCCGGCGCATCCGGCGCGTAGCCTCGTTCTACATCGTGCCGCAGGACGTGGTGGTATCGGCTCGTAAATACGAAACCAACAGCTGGCTCCGCGTGCAGCTGGCCAACCTCACGGCCTTCACCATGTTCTTTCTAAACGTAGCGCCGCCGCGCATCGCCCGCACCTACAAGGCCCTGCTCAACTACCGCTGATGCCGGGCCCCGTACTCGTAACCGGCGCCAACGGCTTCCTGGGACGCCATTTGGTAGCGGAACTGGTGCGGCGCGGCCACCCCGTGCGGGCGCTGCTGCGGCCCGGCACCGCACCGCCCTTCCCGGCCGAGTGGAACGTGGAGTATTGCGAAGAAGACCTGGCCCGGCCCGCCAGCCCGGCTCGTTTACTCTCCCTAGTAGCCGGCTGCGAATCCATTATTCACGCGGCGGCGCTGGCCCAGGTGAACCCGGCGCGCAACCCAGCGGTGGGACTCATGAACATCGGCGGCACCGAGAATGCACTGCGCCTGGCCCGCGCTGCTGGCGTGAGACGCTTCGTGTACGTGGGCACGGCCAACGTTTTCGGCTTTGGCACGCGGCAGCAGCCCGGCGATGAAACCCGACCGTATGCCGGCCAGCGCTACGGCCTCGACTACATGGACAGCAAAGTGGCCGCCACGGAGCTAGTGCGCCTGGCCGCCGACGAGGGCCTGCCGGCCGTGCTGGTCCATCCCACCTTCATGCTGGGGCCGGGCGACGTGAAACCGACTTCCAACGCGCTGCTGCTGGAACTGTACCATGGCCGCCTGCCCGGCTACCCGCCCGGCGGCAAAAACTACGTGCACGTGCGCGACGTGGCCGTGGCTACCGTGAACGCGCTGACGATGGGCCGCGTGGGTGAGTCGTACATTTTGGGCAATGAAAACTTGAGCTACCGCGAAGCATTCACGTTGTTCAGCAACTGTTTAGGCGTGGCCGCGCCGCGCTGGCCCATCCCGTCGGGCGCGGCCACAATCTACGGGCAACTCTGCGACGTAAAGACTTGGCTCACCGGCCGGTCGGCCCAATTGAATGCGGCCATGGCGGCCGTAGCTAACGACGGCCATTACTTTACGGCCCGGAAAGCCGTGGCCGAACTGGCCCTGCCCCAAACTCCCATCATCGAAGCCGTTGCCGAATCCTTTGCCTGGTTTAAAGCCCACCACTATGTCTGATGCCGGGCCGGCCGGTCGCCGCGGCCCATTTGCCGGGCAGGTGGCCATTGTCACGGGTTCCGAGTCGGGCATCGGCCGCGAAACCGCGCGCCTGTTGTGCGAAAGCGGCGCCGCCGTGGTGCTCAACGGCCGCAACGCCGAGCGCCTGGGCCAAACCCGCGCCGCTTTGGAAACTGCGGGTTTTACCGTGGCTAGCTGCGTGGCCGACGTGACCGATTACGCGGCATGCGAACTGTTGGTAAATACGGCCATTGATGCCTTCGGCCGGCTCGACATTCTGGTGACGAATGCCAGCATTTCACAGCGGGCGTATTTCGCCGATATGCAGCCCGACGTATTTAAGCAGGTGATGGACAGCAACGTGTACGGCTCGGTGTTTCCGCTGAAGGCGGCGCTGCCGCATTTGATAAAGGCCCGGGGCAGCGTCACGTTTATTTCCTCTATATCAGCCCTGAATGGCATGCCCAGCGGCTCGGCCTATTGTGCGGGCAAGGCGGCTGTGGCCAACCTGGCCCACACCCTGCGGCTGGAGCTGGCCGACACGGGCGTGCATTTCGGGGTTGTGCACATCGGCTTCACCCAGAACGACCCCGAAAAGCGCGTGCTGGCCGCCGACGGGCAGCCCGTGCCCATTGCCCACCGCCCGCCGCGCTGGCAAAAAACCCAGGCCGAGGTGGCGGCCATAATCGTGCGGCACATCCGGCGGCGGCGGCAGCGCACCGTTATTTCGGCGCTGGGCCAGCTCATCGTGCTGGTGCACACGTACTTTCCCCGATTCGGCGACTGGGTGGTATTGACTACCATTCGGCGGATGCGACATTTCTATGAATGACGGGGTTGGTCAATCTGTGGGCGTCGGCTTTTTCGTAAGGTTCGGCAGTCGGTCTCATCCAATAACTTGCTAAGGTTTTTACGGTTGCGCCTTTGCCGCACTATCCAGGTTCATTATTAATCCGCATGATTAAGTCCCTCAAAGCCACTGGCAACCAGCTCGCCGATTCTGCTTTCCAGCTCACTGTGCTGCGCCGCGAGGTGGCCGAGACACTACACCTACCGCTTTTCCACGAGAAGCTGCGGGAGGCGGCGCTGTTTCCGCTGACGCCCGTGGCGCCGGCCGTGCTGCAAATCAACGTGGGCAAAATGTGCAACCAGGTGTGCAAGCACTGCCATGTGGACGCCGGCCCCGACCGCAAGGAAATCATGACCCGCGAAACGATGCAGTACTGCCTCGACGCGCTGGCCCAAACCGACATCCCGACGGTAGACCTCACCGGCGGTGCGCCCGAGATGAACCCCGATTTCCGCTGGTTCGTGGAGGAAATCAGCAAGCTGGGCCGCAAGGTGCTGGTGCGCTGCAACCTCACCATCATCGTGGCCAACAAGAAATACCACGACCTACCCGAGTTCTTCAAAAAGCACGGCGTGGAGGTGGTAAGCTCCCTGCCCTTCTACAGCGCCGCCAAAACCGACAGCCAGCGCGGCGACGGTGTGTTCGAAGACTCCATTCGGGCCCTGAAAATGCTGAACGTCGTGGGCTACGGCCAGCCCGGTTCGGGCCTGGTGCTGAACTTGGTGTATAACCCCGCCGGCGCTTTCCTACCCGGCTCGCAAAAGGGCCTGCAAGACCAATTCAAGAAGGCACTGATGCGCGACCACGGCATCGTGTTCAACGAGCTGTTCGCCATCACCAACATCCCCGTGAGCCGCTACCTCGATTACCTGATTGAATCGGGTAACTACGCGGGCTACATGGAAAAGCTGGTCAACGCCTTCAACCCCGTGGCGGCGGCTGGCGTAATGTGCCGCAACACCATTTCGGTAGGCTGGGACGGCGACCTCTACGACTGCGATTTCAACCAGATGCTGGACCTGCATGTAGCCAGCACCGTGCAGCACATCCGCGATTTTGACGCCGCCGCCCTGGCCCAGCGCCCCATCGTCGTCAACCAGCACTGCTACGGCTGCACCGCCGGCAGCGGCTCCAGCTGCGGCGGTACGGTGGCGTAAGGATTTTTTGTTGGAATAAGGAAAAAGAACGTCATGCAGAGCGGAGCGAAGCATCTCGCTTGTGGTAGTGACTCAGTCGATTGGTTTACTACCACAAGCGAGATGCTTCGCTCCGCTCTGCATGACGTGCGCGTTTACCCCAAATAGTCGTTCTACCGCCCCCGCCACCTATCCAAATCCCGCCCTGAGTCCACGTCGTGCAGCATCGGCAACTGCGCCACGCGGAGGCCCAGCCGGGCGGCATCGGCCAAGGTATCGGATAGCACGGTGGCAGTGCTCCAGTTTTTGTTGATAAATATTTCTGCCTGCAACTCCCGCATTCCCAGCAGGTAATACCCGCCGTCATCGGCCGGGCCCACCACCATGTCGTGGGTTTCGAGCGCCTCGAAAGCGACTTGCAGCAACGCGGGCGTCAGGCCGGGGCAGTCGGTGCCGATGATGACGACGCGGGTGGCACCGCTGGCAAAGGCTTCGCCGAAGGCGTGGTGCATCCGCTCGCCGAGCGACTCGACGGCTGGTTGCGCCCGCCAGGGTAGGCCGGGCCATTCGGTGCGGGGCTGGGCAGCATCGGCGGCGGCAGGGGCTTCGGCCAGCCACACGGTGGCAGGCACGCGGGCGGCGGTGATGGCCGCGGCGGTGATGCTTAACAGCTCGCGGTACACGGTCAGGGCAGCTTCGGGGCCAATGTCGGCGGCGAGGCGGGTTTTGACGCGGCCCAGTACGGGCTCGCGGGCGAAAACGAGGAGGTGGTTTAAGCTGAAATCAGGGTGTGTCGGCATGAGGGTAGCGGCTGGGTAGTGGGCGGCAAGCTAGGGCCAACGGCGGGTATAACTCCGCAATAATTGCTCGGATAAAAAATTTATCGGAATTATGGAACCAAAATTGCGGAAGGAATAAATACAACAGCATAGCACTAATATCCTGCTTCAAACCCCTGAATCCGGGATTGGTCGGTGCTGCAGGCGGCTAATGCCGCGCTCTTTTCTATTCACCATTTTCTTTTCACCTCTATTTTCCTTTCACACATGAGAAACCGTTTACCCCTGATTCTTTTGTTGCTTCTGGCCGGCCTGCTGGGCAGCGCACCCGTGGCCTGGGCCTCCCACCTGCTGGGCGGCGATATGACTTACGTATCGCTGGGCAACAACCAGTACCGCGTCAAGTTTCGCCTCTACCGCGACTGTTCGGGCATCGCGCCCACCACTTTTGACCTGAACTGCAAAAACAACGGCTGCAGCTCCACGGCCACGGTGCAAGCCACGTTTGTGCAGACCGGCTCCGTACAGGCAGGCAACCCTTTCTGCGCGGCCGTGTCGGCGGGGCCGTGCCAGGGGCCCGCGGGCCTGCCCAGCTACGATGTGTATGAGTACCTGGCGTCGGTCACGCTGCCGCCCGGGCAATGGATTTTGAGCACCAGCCAGAGCGCCCGCCCGGCGCTGGCCAACATCGTGGCTGGCGACCTGTACGTGGAAGCCACCCTCGACAACCGCAACCAGGGCACCACGGCCGTGGCCAACAACTCGCCCCAGTTCGACCCGCAGGACATTCCGATTCAGTACGTGTGCTGGAAGCAGCGCACCACCATCACCTACTCGTCGACCGAGCCCGATGGCGACTCGCTGGTGTACTCGCTGGCCGCCCCGCTGCAGGCCTGCGCCACGCCCGTTACTTACAATGCCTACCCGAGCATCGCGCCGGTAATCACCCAGTCACCGGGGTGCACTTTTACCTTTTCGGGCCAAGCCAGCGGCACTTACAGCCCTACCTATCCCATTCAGCTAGGGCTGGACACGGTGGGTACCTGCCCGCTGAGAACCGGCGTGGTGCGGCCGTTTGTTTTCAACCAGCAGGCGCGCACCATTACGTTCACGCCCGGCATCTACAATTCTGCCACTAGCCCGGCCAGCGGCGCCAACAAGTACCAGATTGCGGTGCTCATCACCGAGTACCGCCGCATCAACGGCGTGCGCCGCGTCATTGGCACGGTGCGCCGCGAGGCGACCCTGATTGTGATGGACTGCGGCACCAACGCCACGCCCAACCCCGTGCAGTCTAACCCGGTGACCATCAACTCCGGCACCAATGTGGTGAACACCGCCGACACGACGCGGATTGACGTGCGCAGCTGCAACTACTCGCGCGTGGAGCTCAACTTCACCGACCCCGACAACATCCGCACCCCCAGCGCCAACCAGCTGCTAACCGTGACGCTGCCCGCCAACATCAACACCGACCCCAACCTGCTCGACTCGGGGGATGTGGGCTCGTTCAGCCTCAGCGGCAATGGCACTACCAATCCCAAGGGCGTGTTCTTCTTCCAGCCGTCGCCGGCTACGGTTGGGCGCATTATCCGGCTCAATGTTCGCGTCGAAGACAACGCCTGCCCGGTCAAGGGCGTGCAAAACCGCGTAATCGTTATTCGCGTGCTGCGCGGCAATTTTGCCATGGTGAGCCTGAATAACCCGCCGGTGCTGTGCCTGGGGTCTTCTACGGTGCTACAGGGCCGGGTGCTGCGCCCCGATTCGATTCGGCGCATCGTCACCAACACGACGCAGGCGCAGCTGTATTCCTTCCAGTGGACGGCGAGTGTGGGCGGCAACGGGCTGCCGGCCGTGACCAACACGCGCGACATCGCGGTGAACCCCACCGTCACGACCCGCTACCTGCTGCGCATTTCGCCGGTTCTCGGCTTTGCCCAGGGTGTATGCGGCGACACCGCTTCGGTGCTGGTGCGCGTGCTACCCGCCGTGGCGCCCCCCGTGGTAACGCGCAACGGCCTGACCCTGACCAGTAGCTACGCCACCGGCAACCAGTGGTTCCGCAACGCGCAGGTAGTGCCCGGCGCCACCGGCCAGAATCTGACAGTGAACAATAGCGGCACCTATACTGTGCAGGCCTACGTGGCCGGCTCGCAGGGCAGCTGCGTGTCGCCGGCCTCGGCGGCGCTCACGGTGCTTTCGGCCGTGCGCGCCCAGCCCGGCACCAGCCTGAGCGTGGTGCCCAACCCCACGCCCGACGGCCGCCTGCAGGTCACGCTCACCGGCTACGCCCAGCCCGTCACCCTGACGGTGCTCGATGCCCTGGGCCGGAAAGTATCGGCTGCGATGGTGCCCGCGCCCAACCCGCAGGGCAGCACGCAGGAGCTGAACCTGAGCGGCTGCGAGGCCGGCCTCTACCTGCTGCAGGTGCGCACCGCGTCCAGCCTGGAAGTGCGCCGCATTGTGCGGCAATAGCACGGCGGCGCTTTCGGGGCCATCAGGCTTTGGCTTGAAGCAAGGCGGTGCGACGGAACCATTAGGCGTTTCGCCGCACCTGCCTGCCGTAGTGCATTTTTCCTTCTTTTCCGATTTCAACCATGAGATACAAGCTACTACTTCTTGTTTGGCTGTTGATGGGGCTGGGGGCTGTTTCCGAGGTGCGCGCGTCGCACCTGCTGGGCGGCGACCTGACGTATGTCTCGCTCGGCAATAATCAATACCGCGTCAAGTTTCGCCTCTACCGCGACTGCTCGGGCATTGTGCCCCTGCCCTTTACCCTGGAATGCCGCAACGGCGGCTGCAACGCCACGGCCACGCTCACGGCGCCGCTGGTGCAGCAGGGCGCCGTGGAAATGGGCAATCCGTTCTGTGCCGCCGTTTCGGCCGGGCCGTGCCAGGGGCCGGCCGGGCTACCCAACTACGACCGGTACACGTACCAGGCCACCGTTACCCTCGCCCCCGGCAACTGGGCGCTGAGCGTGGGCACCTCGCAGGACTACCGGACCAACATGACCAACATGACGGGCAACGACCTGTACGTGGAAGCCACCCTCGACAACCGCAGCCAGGGCACCACGGCCGTGGCCAATACTTCGCCGCAGTTCGACGCGCTGGACATTCCCATGCAATACGTATGCTGGCGGCAGAACACGACCATCACCTTCCCGGCCACCGAGCCCGACGGCGATTCCCTGGCTTATACGCTGACAGCGCCGCTGCAAGCCTGTGGCACGCCCGTGCGGTACACTTCGGTCAGCCTGCCGCCGGTGCTGGCGCCGGTTTCGAGCCCCAGCGGCCCGTGTTTTTTCAACTACCCGGGCTCCGGCGCCATCTACTTCACGCCCACCAACCCCATTTTGCTGGGAGTGGACACCCTAGGCCGGTGCCCGTCCCGGACGGGCGTCACGCGCACCTTGTTTTTCAACCCGCAGGCGCGCACCCTCACCTTCACCCCGGGCATTTTGAACGCGAATACCACGCCCGGAGCAAACCAATACCAGCTGGCTATTCTGGTTACCGAGTACCGCCGCATCGGCGGCGTGCGCCGCGTCATCGGCACGGTGCGCCGCGAAATGACGGTGGTGGTGGCCGATTGCAATGGCAACAGCCTGCCCAATCCACCCACGGTAGGCAGCAACCCCAACCTGCCCGATACGACCCGGATTGACGTGCGTACCTGCAGCTACACGCGGGTCGAGCTCAGCTTCACCGACCCCGATAACCTGCTCACGCCCAGCGCCAACCAGCACCTGACCGTGACGCTGCCACCCAACCTCAACAGCGACCCCAGCCTGTTTGGCGCTCCCGACGTGGGCACGTTCCGCCTCACGGGCAACGGCAGCACCAACCCCAAGGCGGTGCTGCTTTTCCAGCCCTCCCCTACTGCCGGCGGCCGCGTCATTCGCTTCAACCTGAAAATTGAGGACGACGCCTGCCCCGTCAAGGGCGTGCAAAACCGGGTAATTATCATTCGGATATTCCGGGGCAATTACGCCCAGATAACACCCATTTTGCCTCCTCCGCTTTGCCAGGGCGCCAGCATGGTGTTGCAAGGCCAGATACTGCGAACCGACTCGGTCCGGAACTTCACCACCAACACCTCCCAGCTGCAGCCCTATGCTTACCAGTGGACGGCCAATGCCGGCGGCAACGGCCTGCCGGCCGTCACCAACACGCGGGACATCGCGGTGAACCCCACCGTGACGACGCGCTACTATTTGCGCGTGACTCCGACGTTGGGCTATACCACGGGGTGCGGCGATACCACGTCGGTGGTAGTGCGTGTGCGGCCGGGCGTGACAACGCCCGTCATCACCCGCAACGGCCAGACCCTGACCAGCAGCTACGCCACTGGCAACCAGTGGTACCTCAACGGGCAGCCTATTCCCGGCGCCACCGGCCAGAGTATCACCATTGCCAACGGCGGCACCTACACGGTGCAAACCGTAGTGGCGGGCCCAGCAGGCAGCTGCACCTCGCCCGCCTCGGCGGCCTTCACGGTGCTTTCGGCCCTGCGCGCCCAGCCCGGCACCAGCCTGGGCGTGGCCCCCAACCCCACGCCCGACGGCCGCCTGCAGGTCACGCTCACCGGCTACAGCCAGCCAGTGGCCCTCACCGTATTTGATGCCCTGGGCCGCCGCGTGGCCGAGGCTTCGGTGCCCGCGCCCAACCCGCAAGGCACCATCCAGGAGCTGAACCTGAGCGGCTGCGAGGCCGGCCTCTACCTGCTGCAGGTGCGCACGGCCACTAGCTTGGAAGTGCGCCGCATCGTGCGCCAGTAGCGCTGTCAAGCGAGTTTAATTAACGCAAAAGCCCGGCTGCTTCTTTAGCAGCCGGGCTTTTTGCGTTGCTCAACGGATTATTTCGCGCCCACTTTCAGCTGCAGCGTGCCGGCTTGCAGCCCGGGGGCCGTCACTTTCAGCACGGCATCACCGGCCTTGTTTGCGGCCTGCACAATGGCGACCAGCTGGCCGTGGAAGGCGTGCATCTGGGGCTTATGGAACAGCTCCAGGCTGGTGGGGTCGCCGTTGCCCATGGCGCGGAAGCTGCCCGCACCGCTCACGCTTACTTGCAGTTGGTCGGCGGCGTCGGGGCAGAGGTTGCCCTGGGCGTCTTCCACGCGGGCCGTCACGTAGGCCTGGTCCTGGCCGTCGGCGGAGAGCTTGGTGCGGTCGGCCACTAGCTTGATGTGGTGGGGCTTGCCGGCGGTGTGCAGGGTTTCTTCCCCCACGGCTTTGCCCTGGGCGTCGTAGGCCACTACTTTGATGGAGCCGGGCGCGTACTTCACGTCGTTCCACATCAGGCGGTAGCGCGTCTGCGGCTGGTCAGACTTTGTCTTGGTTTGGCGGCCTTGGCTCACGCCGTTCACAAATAGCTCGGCCGAGGGCTGGTTGGTGTAGCAGAACACGGGCGTGGTCTGGCCTTCGCGGCCGGGCCAGGTCCAGTGCGGCAGCAGGTGCAAGGTGGGCGCGGTGGGGTTCCAGCGGGCGCGGTAGAGGTAGAACCGGTCCTTGGGCATGCCCGCCAAATCGAGAATGCCGAACATGGAGCTGTGCGAGGGCCACTTCTCGTCGTAGGGCGTGGGCTCGCCTAGGTAGTCGAAGCCCGTCCACACGAACTCACCCAGCACGTTCGGGATGTCGTCCTGCTTCACAAACTCCTCGTCCGGCGTCTGCGACCACACGCAGGCTTCCAGGTCATACGACGAGCACTGGTTATCATCGTATTGCTTCTGCTTGGCCCGCACCACCGGAAATTTATACACCCCGCGCGAGCTGATGGTGGAGGCCGTTTCGGAGCCCAGCAGGAAGCCCTGGGGCAGCTTGCTCAGGGCGTCGGGGTATTGGTAGGGCTTGTAGTTGAAGCCGGGAATGTCGAGCATGTTGGCCATGCCGTACTTGAAGTCGTCGCCGTAGCGGTCCATGCCCGCGGCCACGGGGCGGGTGGGGTCTTCGCGGTGCACGATGTCCTGCAAGCGCTTGGCGATGATGGGGCCGTTGGCGTTGCTCTGGTCGGGCACCTCGTTGCCGATGCTCCACATAATCACCGACGGGTTGTTGCGGTCGCGGTGCACCATGTTCACCAAGTCGCGCTCCGACCACTCGTCGAAATACTGGCTGTAGCCGTTTTTCACCTTCGGCGCCTTCCACTCATCGAATGCCTCCACCATCATCATGAAGCCCATTTCGTCGCACAGCTGCACCAGCTCCGGGGCCGGCATGTTGTGCGAAGTCCGGATGGCATCGCAGCCCATGTCCTTCAGCAAAGTCAGCTGCCGGCGCAATGCCGCCACGTTGATAGCCGCGCCCAGCGGCCCCAAATCGTGGTGGTTACACACGCCCTTGAACTTGCGCGGCTGCCCGTTCAGCGAGAAGCCCTTGCCCGGCTCAAACTTGAACGAGCGAATGCCAAAGCGCGTGGTGTAAGTGTCCTTCAACGTCTGCCCCGCATACAGCTTCGACGAAGCCGTGTACAGCACCGGCGTTTCCGGCGACCACAGCTTCGGCTGCGGCACCTGCAAGGTCTGGTCGAATTCCGGCGTGCCCGCCGCGGCCAGGTTGCTGGTGCTGGTGGCCACCACCTTGCCCGCCGCATCCTTGATTTCGGTCACGAGGCGCAGCGCCGGGCGGGCGCCGCCAGCGGCCACTTGGGTGCGCAGCTTCACAGTGGCCGATTGGGCGGTGATGTCGGGCGTGGTGAGGTAGGTGCCCCACACCGGAATGTGCACGTCGTCGGTCACGATGAGGTGTACGTTGCGGTAGAGGCCAGCCCCGGGGTACCAGCGCGAGGCTTCCGACTGGTTTTTCAGGCGCACGGCCAGCGTGTTGTCGCCGCTGGCTTTCAGATAAGAGGTGATGTCGAAGGAGAACGAGTTGTAGCCATAAGGCCAACTGCCCACTTCCTTGCCGTTCACAAACACATGCGCGTCGCTCATCGCGCCATCAAACAATAGTACGGCCCGCTGCCCGGCTTTGAAGCCCGGCACCGCCAGTTTCCGCCGGTACCAGCCCGTGCCGATGAACGGCAGGCCGCCCGTGCGCCCGGCCTTTTGCGTGGCCTTCTGCTCCTGGTTCTGCTCAATCTTCACCGTTTGCAGGTCGTTGTTGCCGTCGAAGGGCCCGTAGATGGCCCAGTCGTGCGGCACGCGCACCGTCTGCCACCCGGCGTCCTTAAAATCGGGCTTGGCCGCATCGGGCTGCTCGCCTTTGGCGAATTTCCAGTCCGTGGTCAGCAGGTATTCCTGCCGCGTTTGGGCCGAAACTAACAAAGCCGTGGAAGACAAAACGAAGGTGGCCAGTCCTCCCAAAGCCCGGCGGCCAAATGATGCGCTCATACGATTTGCAATTGATGAAGCCGGGCACAACGTTCGTTTGCCCAGGCCAGCAAAGGTCCGTTTTCTTCCCGGAAGCCACAAGACAATCGTTTGTGTAAATCAAAAGCAAACCGGCCAACAGCCCTCGTAGCCCGCCGGCAACAAAAAAGGTCTTTCATCAACTGATGAAAGACCTTTCCAGTACCAGAGACGGGACTCGAACCCGTACTCCCTTTCGGAAACGACAGTTTAAGTGTCGCGTGGCTACCATTACACCACTCTGGCATAAACAGTTACCTCATTTTCCTGCTTTGATTTTTGCCACGGTAATTTCCCATTAAGGCATGGCAATTAGGGCAAAGCACCTGCAAGTTAGTAAGTCGATGGTCATTGTTGATTCCATTAGCGTGGTGGAGCTCTAAGGGAATAGGCTGCTGTTGCCACTCGGCCAAGCCGCAGACTTCGCATTTGGGTTCCTTTAGCCAGTGCTCAATCAAGCGGTTACGCAGTCGATAAGTTGATGTGTAAGTAGAATTCTCAACCAAGATATTTTCCCAGGAAAATGCCGGGCCCAACATGCGGTACCGCGCCCCCTGGTTCCAGGCCGCTCCCGTAAAATGGCTGGTATCCAGTCCCAGCCGGGCGATGCGTGCATTCACCGTTTTGTAGTGCCGCCGGCACCAACCCGCGATGCGGCCCAGCACCTGCGCCACCGACAGGCTTTCGGCCACGGCCTCCCGGAACTCGTCATCGGTGCTGAAGCATTTGCGGGTGGCGGCCATCGGATTGGGCTAAAACAAAAAACGCTGCCCGAAGACAGCGTTTTTTACTTTTTGGAGCGGGAGACGAGGTTCGAACTCGCGACCTCGACCTTGGCAAGGTCGCGCTCTACCAACTGAGCTACTCTCGCAGGGGGTTCAGAACAATTTTCGTTGTGCTGAATGGTGCGACAAAGGTAGGGCGATTTTTTGAGGATGCAAGTAGCAGGTGCGGAAATTTCCGCTCCTGGGGCCTTTCTGCTTCATTTTCAGCCCGAAAAATTTAACCTTTCCCTAACGTCAGCTTCAACTCGTTCAACTTCATCAGCGCTTCAATGGGCGTGAGCGTGTTCACATCCAAGTGTTGCAGCAGTTCGCGGATGCGTTCCAAGGCCGGGTCGCTCGGCTCGAAGATGCTGAGCTGGGCGCGCGGCGCGGTCGCCACGGCCGCCGTGGCGCGGGGCTGCGGCGTGGCGGGCTGCCGGGGCGGCGGCACCGCAATGCCCGCGCGGCTGCCATTGCCATTCGGCTCAATGCCGGCCAGCACGTCGTCGAACTCGGTGGGCACGCCATCCTCGGCGCCAGCGCTGGTGCGCTCCACTTCCAGGTGATGCATGATTTCGTTGGCCCGCAGTACCACCGAGGTGGGCATGCCAGCCAGCCGCGCCACGTGGATGCCGAAGCTGTGCTCGGAGCCGCCGGGCTGCAGCTTGCGCAGGAAGAGGATGCGGCCGTCGGCCTCCTTCACGGCCACGTTGTAATTGCGCACGCGGGGGCAGTCGTCGGCCAGCTGGTTGAGTTCGTGGTAGTGGGTGGCGAAGAGGGTTTTGGCCTTGGCCTTCGGGTTGTTGTGCAGGTGCTCCACAATGGCCCAGGCGATGCTGATGCCGTCGTAGGTGCTCGTGCCGCGCCCGATTTCGTCCATCAGCACCAGGCTGCGGTCTGAGAGGTTATTCAGGATGGAGGCGGTTTCGGTCATTTCCACCATGAAGGTGCTTTCGCCCTTGCTCAGGTTGTCGGAAGCGCCCACGCGGGTGAAAATCTTGTCGATGATGCCCACCGTGGCCGCGTCGGCGGGCACGAACGAGCCAATCTGGGCCAGCAGCACGATGAGAGCCGTCTGGCGCAGTAGGGCGGATTTCCCGGCCATGTTGGGACCGGTTATCACCACAATCTGCTGCTCGTCCTGGTCGAGGCAGATGTCGTTGGGGATGTAGCTTTCGCCGGGCGGCAGCTGGCGCTCGATGACGGGGTGGCGGCCGGCTTTGATGTCGAGCAGGGTGCCGTCGTTCACCACGGGCTGCACGTAGCGCTGCTGCCGCGCCGTGAGGGCGAAGCTAGCCAGGCAGTCGGTCACGCCAATGGCGCGGGCGTTCTGCTGGATTTGAGGCACAAAATCCAGCGCGGCCAGCACCAGGTCATTGTAGATTTTCTGCTCGATGACGAACAGCTTTTCCTCGGCGTTGAGGATTTTCTCCTCGTAGGTTTTCAGTTCCTCGGTCACGTAGCGCTCGGCGTTCACCAGCGTTTGCTTGCGAATCCACTCGGCGGGCACCTTGTCTTTGTGGGCGTTGGTCACTTCGAGGTAGTAGCCAAAAACCTTGTTATAAGCCACTTTCAGCGACGAGATGCCGGTGTTGCGCTGCTCGCGCATCTGGAGCTGCAGCAGGAAATCTTTACCCGAGAAGGCCAGCGCGCGCAGCTCGTCCAACTCAGCATCAACGCCCGAGTTCAGCACGCCGCCCTGGTTGGTGAGGATGGGCGCGTCGGGCTTGATTTTGGTGAGAATTTCCTGGCGCAGGGTGGCGCAGGGGTTGAGCTGGTCGGCCAGCTTCACCAGGGCGCGCACGCCGGAGGCGGCCAGCCGCTCGCGCATGGGCGCCACGGCTTCGAGGGCGCGGGCCAGCTGCAGCAGCTCGCGCGGGTTCACGCGGCGCACGGCCACTTTGGAAATCAGGCGCTCCAGGTCGTTTATCTGGCGCAGGTGCTGGGTGAGGTCGCCGAGCAACTCCTCATCGGCCACCAGCGCGGCTACGGTATCGAGGCGGCGCTGAATCTGACTTACTTCCTTGAGGGGCAGCACTATCCACTTGCGCAGCAGGCGGGCGCCCATGGGCGTCAGGGTCTGGTCGAGCACGTCGATGAGGGGCACGCCGCCGGGGTGCTGGGCCTGCACCAGTTCCAGGTTGCGCACCGTGAAGCGGTCGAGCCACACGTACTTGTCCTCCTCCAAGCGGCCGAGGCTGGCGATGTGCTGGATGTCGGTGTGCTTGGTTTCGGCGAGGTAGTGCAGAATGCAGCCGGCCGCAATGACGCCCTCTTTCAGGTTGTCGACGCCGAAGCCTTTGAGCGAGGTAGTTCGGAAGTGGCGCGTGAGAGTGTCGTGAGCGTAGTCGGCACCGAAAACCCAGTCGTCCAGCGCGTAGGTGCAATAGTCGGGGCCGAAGGTTTGCTCAAACTCAGAGCGGCTTTTCTTGCAGAACAGCACCTCGGCGGGGCTGAAATTCTGCATCAGCTTGCCCAAGTAATCGAGCGTGCCCTGGGCGGCCAGAAACTCGCCAGTGCTGATATCGAGGAAAGAAATACCCGCTTCGGTTTTGCCGAAGTGAATGGCGGCGAGGTAGTTATTCGAGCGACGTTCGAGCACGTTGTCGTGCATGCTCACGCCGGGCGTTACCAGCTCGGTGATGCCGCGTTTTACCAGGCCTTTGGCTTCCTTGGGGTTTTCGAGCTGGTCGCAGATGGCCACGCGCTGGCCGGCGCGCACCAGCTTGGGCAGGTAGTTGTCGAGCGAATGGTGCGGGAAGCCCGCCAACGCCACTTCGCTGCTGCTGCCGGCGCCGCGCTTGGTGAGCGTGATGTCGAGAATGCGGCTGGCCGTGACGGCATCCTCGCCGAAGGTTTCGTAAAAATCGCCCACCCGAAACAGCAATACCGCGCCCGGATGCTGCTGCTTGAGCTGGTAATACTGCTTCATCAGCGGCGTTTCACTCACGGCCGGGATGGGCACGGTGAAGTGGTCGGGGCCGACGGACTTGATGACGAATTCTTTTTTGGGTGCAGGCAAGGCAACGGCGCGCGACCTTTGCAGGGCGCAGCATTTTGATGTGAACAAGGAAAAGGCAGCAGCTTCCGCAGTTGCGGAGGCGGCTTGACGAAACGCATCAAACCCGCCGGCCACCCCATTTTAAACCGACAAAGCGAACCGCAAAGTTCGCGCTATTTTCATGCGAAAACTTACAATGGCCGAGCTGAACCGGGCCTCGGTCGATGACTTCAAAAGTACGCCTAAAAGCCCCGTGGTTTTGGTGCTCGACAACGTGCGCAGCATGCACAACGTGGGGGCCATTTTCCGCACGGCCGACGCCTTTGCGCTGGAAAAAATCTACCTCTGCGGCTATACGCCGCGCCCGCCGCACCGCGAAATCACCAAAACCGCGCTGGGCAGCGAGGAATCCATGGCCTGGGAATACGCGGCCGAGACGGTGACCGCCGTGGCCGCCCTCAAAGCCGCCGGCTACCAAGTGGCCGCCGTGGAGCAAACCACCGACAGCGTACTGCTGCCCCAGTTTCGGCCCGAGCCCGGCCGCCCCCTGGCCCTGGTGCTGGGCAACGAAGTTTTCGGCGTGGAAGACTCCGTGCTGGCGCTGTGCGACGTGGCCGTGGAAATTCCTCAATTTGGCACCAAGCACTCGCTGAACGTGGGCGTGGCGGCCGGCGTGGTGCTTTGGGATGCGCTGGTGAAGCTGGGCGTGGTATAGGGGGTTCGTCGCTCGCGCCCGCCAGGCCCCTCCGACAACCATTGCCATGAACAGCGGTTGGACTGCCATGTCCACTCCCGAATTTTCCCGCCCCGACGCCGCCCTGCTAGCCCTGCGCCCCCTTGTGCCTATCGAAACAACCGACGCCGAGGGCACTGTCGGCGCCTTTCTGCACACCACGCTACGGCCCGTGCTCAAGCTGCAAAACGACCTGTTGCTGGCCGTAGTGGCCGATTTTGTGCGCGACCACCACATCGCCCTGCGCCCCACCGACCAGCACCACCAGCTCGCCGAGCTGCTCGGCCGCAACACCAAGCTGCGCTACACCGTGGTGGGCCTGATAACCGGCCAGTTCACCACCGAAGAGTACGCCTTCTACCGCCCGCACCGCGCCGAGCTGAACCGTCGCCTGCTGGAAATGACCCTGCGTCGCGTGCTCGACCAAGCCGACGCCGTGGTGGCTCTGGCGGCTTGAGCAGCCTAATAAATTAGAACGTCATGCTGAGCTTGTCGAAGCATCTCTACCGCAACAGTAATTTGGTTTACTTGAGCGGTAGAGATGCTTCGACAAGCTCAGCATGACGTTCTTTTTTTAACAACGAACCTTAGTCGTACTGCGAATCGCGCAGCTGCACGGGCTTGCTCTTCGATTTCTTGCGCAGGCGCAGGTTCAGCAACTCTACTATCAGCGAGAAGGCCATGGCGAAGTAGAGGTAGCCTTTCTCAATTTCCTTGTGGGCGGCCTCCATCACCAACATGAAGCCAATCATGATGAGAAAAGACAGCGCCAGCATTTTGATGGTGGGGTTGTTGTTTACAAAATTGGCCACCACTCCACTGAAGCTCAGCATGATGCCCATGGCGCATATCACGGCCGCAATCATCACCAGCACGTTATCCACGAGGCCCACGGCAGTGAGAATGGAGTCGAAGCTGAACACGATGTCGATAACCACAATCTGGGCGATGATGCTCATCATCGAGGCATTGCCGCCCTTGCCCACTTCTTCTTCTTCCTCTCCTTGCAGCTTGGTATGAATCTCGGTGGTGCTCTTGTACATCAGAAACAGGCCGCCGGCCAGCAGAATCAGGTCGCGCCCGGTCACGCCAAACGGCTGGTCGAGCCACGGAAAATCGGGCAGATTGAACAGCGGATTGCGCAGGCTCACAATCCAGGAAATGCTCAGCAGCAGCCCGATGCGGAACAGCAGCGCCAGCAGCAGGCCAATGGTGCGGCCCCGCGCCTGCTGCTCCTTGGGCAGCCGGTTCACGACAATGGAAATGAAAATGATGTTGTCGATGCCCAGCACGATTTCCATAAACGTGAGGGTCAGCAAACTAACCCAGGTAGCCGGGTGGGTAAAGGCCGAAAAATCGTACACTTATTTTAAATGAAGAATGAGGAATAAATGGAAAGCGTGCTTGTCATGCTGAGCACAGCGAAGGACCTTATCGCGCCGGCGCCGATGACATTACAGCATCTGTGGTCAGCGTGATAAGGTCCTTCGCTGTGCTCAGCACGACAGAGCGGCGGCCAACCGGCAATTAGGATTTCATGTTCACGAACTGCAGCGGCAGGCCGATATCGGCCTTGCGCAGCACCGCGATGGCGGCCTGCAGGTCGTCGATTTTCTTGGCCGACACGCGCACCTGGTCGTCCTGCATCTGGGCCTCCACCTTTACCTTGGCATCTTTGATGGCCTTGATGATTTTGCGGCCGAACTCCTTATCGACGCCGGCGCGCACCTTGATGGTTTTCTTGATAAGCTGGCCACTAGGCTGCTCGTCGGCCGTGAAATCGAGGCTGGTGCCGTCGATGCCCTGTTTTACCACGCGGCCGAGCAGGATGTCTTCCAGCGCCTTGATGCGCATGGAGTTTTCCGACGACAGCAGGATGGTGTTTTCCTTTTTGTTGAGTTCGATGCCGCCCTTGGTGTCGCGCAGGTCGTAGCGGGTCTGGAGTTCTTTCTGGGCCGTGTTCACCGCGTTTTCCAGGGTTTGCGGGTCCACTTTGCTCACGATGTCGAAGGAGGCCATAGCGGGAAGAGAAGTAGTTTTGGAACAAGAAACCGGCCGTAGCCGGGGCGTAAAGGTAACGCGGCGCACCGGCCGGGGTTGCGCCTCATCTTCATTCTTTCCTCATGAGCTCCGTTCCCACCGTTCGTCCGCCGCGCACGCCCGCCGAGTGGGCCGCCTACTACCACCTGCGCTACGCCGTGTTGCGCCAGCCCTGGCAGCAGCCCCCCGGCTCCGAGCGCGTACCGGCCGACGACGAGCCCGGCACCATCCACGCGCTGCTTTTGGCCAATGAAGCTACCGAAACGCCCGTAGCCCTGGCCGTAGGCATGTTGCAGCCCACCGGCGACAGGCAGGGCCAGGTGCGCTTCATGGCTGTGGCGCCGGAGGCGGCGGGCACTGGCTTGGGCCGCGTGGTGGTGGCGTATCTGGAAGCGCAGGCCCGGGCGGCGGGAATCACCGAAATCGTGCTGCACTCGCGCGAGGCAGCCGTACGCTTCTACGAAAAGCTGGGCTATGCCGTAGTGGAGCCATCGCATCTGCTGTTCGGCGAAATCCAGCATTTTCTGATGCGGAAGCAGTTGTAGGCCGATGCGGCAACGTAGCTGGCTGGTCGTGCGTCACCAAAAAGAGTGACCCACTTGAGTTCCGTCAATGCCCGGCATTTTTCACCAAACTTGCTGCCCGAAACCGCTTCACGTCCTTCCCATGTCCGAATCCCACCCGCCCCGCCCCGTGCCCGAGTTGGCTGCCATGGTGGCCGCCTACAACCAGATGAACCACTACGGCCGCGCCAACGGCATGGCCCTCACTGTGCCCGAGCCCGGCCGCGCCGAATATCGCATGACCGTGCGCGAGGAGCACCTCTCCTCCCCCAACACCTGCCACGGTGGCGTACTGGCCGGCCTGATGGACGCAGCGCTGGGCGCGGCGGCCCTCACCCTAGCCTTTACTAAGGGCGAATTTGTTTCCACTGTCGAGTTCAAGATGAACTACTTACACGCCGTGCACCTGTACGATGCACTGGTGGCCCGCGGTGTGGTCGACCACGCCGGCAACTCGCTGGTGGTGAGCAGCTGCGTTATCTACCGCGTGCAGGAAGGCCAGGAAGATGTGGCCGTAGCGCGCGGCATGGGCACCTTCAACCGCTACCCGGCCAACAAGCGCGACTTCGCGAAGCTGGTGATGTAATTGAAGCCGCCCGTCATTGCGAGTAGAGCGCAGCGCAACAATCCATCCGTCAAAACCAGATACGTCCTTTTATCAGACAGCCTTTATTGGAAAGCAAAAGCCCCGGCACTGCGCAGTGTCGGGGCTTTTTCACATTAGAAGGCTGGTCGCTGAGAACAGGACGGATTGCTTCGCTCCGCTCGCAATGACAGGCGACGCTGTGCCATGACAACCGAATTCCTACAGCTCGGCTGAGGCGTGCATGCTTACGGGCTCGTACTCGTCGTCGCCGTCAGCCATTTGCGGGGCGGGCACTTTGCGCACATTGCGGGCGCAGTCCTCATCGCGGTGGTTGCGGCCCACCGTGAATTCCACCCAGTCGCCTTCGCGTAGGTCGTTGAAGTCGCCCTCGGTCAGGTCGGCGTAGCTGAAGAACAGGTTGTTCGGGGGCATTACCACGAAGCCGAAGCCATTTTTCAGGTTTTTGATGGTGCTCATGCCAAGCGTGCCCACGGGGCCGGCGGCGGTGGGGCCGGTGGGGCGGGCCAGCTTGGGCGCGGCAGCCGTGCTGGGCGCGAAGGCGGCGGGCTCGGCCTGGTTCACAAACAGGGCTTCCACTACTTCGTCCTGCTGCTGCAGGCCGCGGTCGATGACGTCGTGCATGGCCACCGGGTAGGTCACCTGCTCCAGCAACTGCTGTGAGGCGCGCGTGACGCGGGTTTCGCCCTTGAAGTCTTCGTATTTGAAGTCCCAGTTCAGCAGCATCACGCGGGTGCCCACGGTGTTGAGCTTGCGGATGAGGGGCACGTAGTCGGAGTCGCCGGCGATGAGCACGACCACGTCGAGGGTTTTGTGCAGGGCCAGCTCGAGGGCTTCGAGGCTGAGCCACACGTCGATGCCTTTTTCTTGGAGGCGGCCGTCGCGGGTTTTGAGGGCCATGTAGTGCGTTTGCACGCCCAGGTTCATAAGAATATCGTCGAGCAGGCGGTCGTGGAACAGGCGGTCCTTGTCGCGGGCTTCGGTGGCGGAGAGACGGCCGCGGAAAAAGTGGGCGTCGGTGATTTGTGCCAGGCGCACGTCCACGTCCTCTTCTTCGGCTACTTGGTGGCGGATGTATTCGTGCAGTCCTTCGAGGCTAATACGGGCCTTGCGTTCGTGCTGGAAATAATAATAGTCGCTGATTTTTAGAAAATAGTTGCCGTCATAGAAGACACCAACCCGAATCAAAGGGCTGTTCATCTGGTTCATGATTATGGAATGGGGTAAGGTTAGAAAAAGTGTTTCGTTGAGTGGGACAAGGTGTTAGGAATGAAGCAGAAAGGCCATTGATACCACGGCGCCGAAGCCCCATCGTACCGTGTGCCAGCCAGAATAGTAGTAGTGAGAAGCGGGGCCGAACCTATTACAGTGGCCGGCGGCTAAAAAAGGCTAAATTAATTGTATCGTAAAGGAATTGACAAGTGGACGTAGTCGACTGAAAACGCTGGATAGTAGCACGTCTCAGATTGAATACGGCCGTAATTTGTCGGCATATCTGCTGCGAAGCTAATGGTCTTGGCCGACTTATGCAACAGTAAGTGAATTAGGACGAAACCGCGCCCCGCCTTCGCCGGGGACGAAACCTGGACCAGCCACCGGTTTTGCCCGGTGCTCAGAACCCCATCCGGCCCACCACCAGGCCCAGCACCAGCAGCCCGTAGCCGGTGCAAATGGCCACCTCCAGCATGTTGCCGGAGGGCGAGCCCGTGCTGATGAGCGGTAGCTTGAACGAACGGTCCCAAAGGGGTAAAAACCACCGTACGCCCGCTTTCGTGAGGGAATCGGCGATGAGATGGGAAACGTAGCCGGTGCCGGCAAACAGCGCCACACCGCGCCAGCCGAGGTGCTGGTCGGCCAGGTGGCCGATGTAGGTCCAGAGGGCCGTGGCCCAGATGGTATGCGTCCAGGAACGGTGCGAAGTGAAGGGCGCCAGCGCCACAAACGTTCCCAGCAAACTCAGCCACAATTGTTCGGTATAAAGGCCCGCCACCACCGTGCCCAGCCCGGTGAAAAGCAGCGCCAGCCGCCGCGCCGAGCCGCCCTGCATGCCCACGCCAATGAGCCCAAAAGCCAGCGCTACCGTGTAGTAGAGGCGCTGCTCAGAACCGATGCCCAGCTGGAAATACGCGTAGGACGCAATGGCCAGCGCGCCGGCGGCAAAGGCCCAGCGCACGTAGTTCTGGGTGAAGCCGAGGCGCTTGCTGAGGCGGCTTTCGGGGTGGTCGAGGTCGGGGGCGAGGCTGGAGAAGCCGGCCAGCGCAATGCCGGCCAGCGAGAACGGAATGCCCGGGGCCAGCCCGGCCACGGCCACGCCGGTGATGAGGCCAATGGCCAGGTGGGAAGAGCCGCGCATGGTTTTAGTTGTCAGTTGCTCGTTGTCGGTTGTCAGTTCGTTCAGTTGGGCCGTAACGGGCCTGACAACCGACAACGAGCAACTGACAACTAAACAAGGCCACGAAACTACAGCAAGGCGCATCATCCGGGCCTCAGCGGAAGTGAATGTTGCCCCTAGGCTTCCGAAAACGCAGCTGGATTCGGTTTCTCACCTCCTTTTTGCCGTGCCGGGTGACTTGCTTGCTCACTTCGACTACCCGCACCCCCACCAAGCGGTTCAGGTCGTTGCTGATGCGCTTGCCGGCTTCGTTCCAGCCCCGGCTATACGAGGCCAGCAAGCCTTTGCGGGTCACGGACTCGCACTGGCCGCTGGTATAGTACCGGCGCTCAAGTTGGCGGCCTCCCAACCGCCAACGAGTCACTTCCACCACCTGCCCTTTGGGCGAATACGTCCGGCTTACGAAGGGCGTTTCCACTACCCAGCGCCCGCCTGGCAAGGTTGTTTCGCGGTGCCGCATGGGCCGGATGGCCGTACCGGTGGTATCGGCGCCCAGGCGCCAGCGGCCTGGGCTACGCCGTTTCTGCAGGCTCACGGGCGGCCCGTAGTGGCGCGCCGGCGGGTAAAAATCCGGCCCGCTGGCCGCCGCGCTGCCCCTGCGCCGGACGCGGCATTCGGCCGGCCGGGGCAGAGGCACCGGAGCCGGCACGGGGAAGGCCGATTGCGCCGGCCGGTTTGCTACGCCCACCACGTCGCCGTTGATGAGCGGGTGCTTTGGCCGGAAAGAGACGGGTTTAAATAACTCGGCGTAGGCCATGTCGGCGGTTGAGCCGTAGCTGAAGTGCCAGTACCGCTGCAACAGGTAGGGCCGCCGGCCCACGGGTTGCCACTCGTACCGCGGCCGGCTGTGCACCACACTGTCGGCGGGCAGAAGCGTATCCTGGCTTTGCTCGTGGCGCAGCCAGGCGGCCGGGTAGTACAGGGTGCTGAGGCGCCACTGGCCGCGGGCCGTGTACACCAGCCGGGCGCGTGGCTCGCCGTCGGCATCGTGTTCCGTGAAGGCGCCCACCAGCCGGCCCGCGGCCAACTGACCGGTCCAGTAGCGCGTCGGGTCGCGGCGAGGATAGGGGTTGTCATCAGATAGTCCCTGGCCTTGGTTCATAAACCAGTCGATGACGAGGCTCTGGGTGGTGTAGCTGCCACCCCAGTGCCGGAATGCGCCGTGCAGCCCCGGCGCCCGGCTGCTATCGAAGCGGGCCAGCAGGCGCGGGCTACCGTTTTTGGTGGTTGTCACTAGCGAATCGACCAGCTGCCCGCGCCGGAAGTTGCCGCGCTGAGCCACCCGGCCGTCGGGGTGGAAGACGACGAACGGGCCGTCGGGCTGGCCGGCGCGCATGGGCAGGCGGCGCGCCACGACGGGCGCTTGGCCGGCCCGGGCGGGGTAGTAGCGCGTCCAGGTGCTGTCGGCCTGGCCAGCGGTGAAGTGGCCCAGCTCCTCCAAGCTGCCATCGCGCCAGAAGCGCCGAAACGGGCCCTGGGCCACGGTATCGGGGCGCGGGCCGCGCAGTTGCGCCTCATACACGGCCCGCCGCTGGGTATGGGCCGAATCGTAGTAGGTGACGAGGCGCAGCGGCCGGGTGGTTTGGGCCGGGGCCACGGCGGCCGCTCCGAGCACAAGCGCCAGCACCGCCGAAAAAGTGTAGGAAAAGCGCATGTACTTTGTGGAGCGGCGGGGTGGCAGGATAGAATGCGAAGCTACAGCCCCGGCTGCGGCTCCGGAAACCTTCGCCCCCACTCCGGTGTATTTACCCCGCAGCCCGACCGGAAATCCTTCCGGCCGGGCTATTCCATTTGCCCCTCTAGCCTGATTCTTTGTGCAAGTAGCTGACTTTCTTCGCCTCTATCGTCTTTCGCCCGAGCTGCAGGTGCTGGCCTCACGCCTGCGCGAAGCCGCCAAGCCCAACCCCGGCGGCCTGCGCCTGCACCTGCGCGGCCTGGTGGGCAGCCAGGATGCCGTGGTGGCCGCAGCGGTGGCGCACGCCCAGCACCCGCACGTATTCATCATGCACGACAAGGACGAGGCGGCGTATTTCCTGGCCGACCTGCAGCACCTGCTACCCGAGGGGCCGGAGGTACTGCTGTTCCCCAGCTCCTACAAGCGGCCGTATCAGTTCGATGAAACAGAGAATGCCAACGTGCTGATGCGCGCCGAGGCCTTGAACCGCATCAACACGACGCGGGCTGCTTCGACCAGCAATAGCGTGTTCATCGTGACCTACCCGGAGGCGCTGACGGAGAAGGTAATTAACCGCCAGAGTTTGGTGAAAAACACCTTCAACGCCAAGGTGGGCGACAAGCTGGACGTGAATTTCCTAGGCGAGTTGCTGGGCGAATACGACTTTGAGAAGACGGATTTCGTGTACGAGGCGGGGCAGTACGCCGTGCGCGGCGGCATTGTCGATGTATTCAGCTACGCGAATGAGTTGCCGTTCCGGCTGGAGCTGTTCGGCGATGAAATCGAGAGCATCCGGACGTTTAATCCGGAAACGCAGCTGTCGGTTGACCCGCGGCCGAGCATCAGCATTATCCCGAACGTGCAGACCAAGATGCTGACCGAAACGCGGGAGGCTTTCTTCGAATTTCTGCCCCGCACGGCCTGTATTTGGGTGAAAGACGTGCGCCAGACGCTGGACGTGGTGACCGAGTTATTTGAGAAAGCCGAGGCGAATTTCCAGCAGATGTTGAGCGAGGCCGGCGGGATGCAAATCGTGAGCAAGCCGGGCGACTTATTTGAATCGGGCAAGAGCTTCAAGAAGCTGCTCGATGAGTTCGCGGTGGTGGAATTTGGCAAGCGCTTCCACTTCAAGAATGCCGACACGTTCCAGTTCAGCGCCAAGCCGCAGCCGAGTTTCAACAAGGAATTCGAGCGGATGGTAAAGAATATCAAGGAAAACCAGCAGCGCAATTTCACCACCATCATCACCGCCGATACCGTGCGTCAGGCCGACCGGCTGCGGACGATTTTCGACGAGCTGGACAACAACGTGCAGTTCCAGCACTTGCTGATGGCGCTGCGCGAAGGCTATGTGGATGAGCAGCTGGAACTGGCCGTGTACACCGACCACCAGCTATTCGAGCGCTATTACCGAGCCCAGGAGGCGCGGAAGTTCTCGAAGAAGAAAGCGCTGACCCTGCGCGAATTGAAAACGCTGCAGCCGGGCGACTACGTGACGCACCAGGACTACGGCATTGCGCGATTTGCGGGGCTGACGCAGGTGGAAATCAACGGGCAGATTCAGGAAGCTATTCGGCTGGTGTACCGGGACGATGACTTGCTGACGGTCAGCATTCACTCGCTGCACAAGATTGCCAAGTACAGCGGCGCGGAGGGCTCGCCGCCCACCATGAGCAAGCTGGGCTCGCCGGAGTGGGAGAACAAGAAAAAGTCGGTAAAGAAGAAGGTGAAGGACATCGCGGCCGACCTTATCCGGCTGTATGCCAAGCGCAAGACGGCGCCCGGCTTCGCCTTTTCCATCGATGGCTTTTTGCAGGCCGAGCTGGAATCGAGCTTCATTTACGAGGACACGCCTGACCAGGCCAAGGCCACCGAGGACGTGAAAAACGATATGCAACAGCCCCACCCCATGGACCGGCTGGTGTGCGGCGACGTGGGTTTTGGCAAGACGGAGGTGGCCATTCGGGCCGCCTTCAAGGCTGTGGCCGATGGCAAGCAGGCGGCCGTGCTGGTGCCCACCACCATTCTGGCGATGCAGCACTACAAGACCTTCCGTGACCGGTTGGCCACGCTGCCGGTGACGGTGGAATACATCAACCGGTTTAAGTCCACGAAGCAGATTAAGGAAACTTTGCAGCGCGTGGCGGAGGGCAAAACCGACATTCTCATTGGCACGCACCGATTGACCAATAAGGACATTAAGTTTAAAGACCTGGGCATCCTGATTATTGACGAGGAGCAGAAATTCGGCGTCAAGACCAAGGATAAGCTCAAGGAGCTGAAGGTGAACGTGGACACGCTCACACTCTCGGCCACGCCCATTCCGCGCACGCTGCACTTTTCGCTGATGGGGGCCCGTGACTTGAGCGTAATTGCCACGCCGCCGCCCAACCGGCAGCCGGTGAATACGGAACTGCACGTGTATGATGAAATCCTGATTCGGGACGCGGTGGCGCGGGAGTTGAAGCGCGGCGGGCAGGTGTTTTTCGTGCACAACCGCGTGAAGGACATCGAGGAGATGGCCGGCACGATTCTGCGGCTGGTGCCGGATGCCAAAATCACCTTCGCCCACGGGCAGATGGACGGCGAGATGCTGGAAAAGCGCATGATGAAGTTCGTGGAGGGCGAGTACGACGTGCTGGTTTCGACCAACATCATCGAATCGGGCCTCGACATTCCCAACGCCAACACCATCATTATCAACCGCGCCCACCTGGCCGGCCTCTCCGACCTGCACCAGATGCGCGGCCGCGTGGGCCGCTCCAACCGCAAGGCCTACTGCTACCTGCTCACGCCGCCGGTAGCCCAGCTGCCGGCCGATGCCCGCAAGCGCCTGAGCACGCTGGAAGAGTTTTCGGACCTCGGCGCGGGCTTCAACGTGGCCATGCGCGACCTGGATATTCGCGGCGCGGGCAATTTGCTGGGTGGCGAGCAGTCGGGCTTTATCAACGACCTGGGCTACGAAACCTACCACCAGATTCTGGACGAAGCGGTGACGGAGCTCAAGGAAACCGAATTCCGCGACCTGTTTCTGGGCGATGCGAACTCGCAGCAGCGCCTGCAGCTGGCGGCCGGCGCGGGCCGTGGGCAGGAGTGCAACGTGGAGACGGACCAGCAGGTGCTCATCCCCGAAAAGTACGTGAGCAACGTGTCGGAGCGCCTGCAGCTCTACGCCAAGCTCGACCGCGCCCAGAAGCCCGAGGAGCTGCGCAAGCTGCTGGCCAGCATGGTCGACCGCTTCGGGCCGATGCCGCCCGAGGTGGAGCAGTTGGCCGACATCGTGCGGCTGCGCTGGCAGGCCTGCAAGGTGGGCTTCACCAAAATCACGCTCAAACGCGACACGCTGAAAGGCTACCTCGCGGCCGACGACGACCACAAGGCCTACTTCCAGGGTGAGCAGTTCGGCACCATCCTCAACTACGTGCAGACGCACCCGCGCACGGCCAAGCTCAAGGAGCACAAGGCGCAGCTGATTGTGACGTTTGAGGAAGTGCGCTCCATTCAGCAGGCCAAGCGCGTGCTGAGCGAGCTGGGCAGCGAAGAGGCGGTGGTGGCGTAACCGCTCCGTCTGACGTGGCGCCTCACGGGACCCCTCTGGGGCGGCCCCTCTCCCGAAGGAGAGGGGTGCCAGTCGTCACCTAAAGACTTGATTTAACACCAACTTTTCACCTCAAGCCAAACTGGTGCCCCCCCTCCTTCGGGAGAGGGGGGCAGGGGATGAGGCGCCACGTCAGGTTGCAACATTCATTACTATGAAACTCCTGCTCCTTTCGCTCCTCGCGCTACTCCCGCAACTGGCCGTCGCCCAGGCCCCGCCGACGAACCCGCGCCTCAAGCACGAGCTCGACAGCATCTACGCCGTGGACCAGAAGTGGCGCGGCCTGCTCTTCGACCCGCGCCAGCGCTTCCGCCCCGACTCAGTGGCCCGGGCGCTGGGCGTGACGCGCGAGAGCCTGCCCACCTACATTCCGCGCCAGATGATGCGGACGGACTCGGCCAACCAGGTGCGAGTGAAGCAGCTACTGAAGCAGTACGGCTACCCCGGCAAGTCGCTGGTAGGCGAGCCAACCAACGAGGCCGCGTGGTACGTCATCCAGCATTCCAACGACATCGACCGCTACCTGCCGCTCATCAAAAAAGCGGCTAGCAAAGGCGAATTGCCCTTTTACCTTTACGCCCAAATGCTGGACCGCCAGCTCATGCGCCGGGGCAAAGAGCAGCTTTACGGCACCCAGGCCATGGGCTACAACGTGCTGAACCCCGCCACCGGCCGCCGCGAGGGGCAACGGCCGTTTGTGTGGCCCATCCGGGACGCGGCCGAAGTGAATGCCCGCCGCCAAAAGGCCGGTTTCAAGAACACCGTGGAGCAGAATGCGGCCCTCATGGGCATTTCCTATCGCGTGGTCACCTTGCAGGAAGTGGCCAAAATGCCTAAAAACTGATTGAACGTCATGCAAAGCGCAGAAGCATCTTCACCACACAATGCAATCCAATTAATAGAATTACTGCTGTGGGCAAGATGCTTCGTTGCACGCTGCATGACGGCCTGAATTTCTCTAAATACCCCGACTACCCCATGACCATCCGCTGGCACTGCATCGCCTTTGAATCGTTTCCGCCCCTCATTCTCTACGACGTGCTGCGCCTGCGCTCCGAGGTGTTCGTGGTGGAGCAAAACTGTGCCTTCCAGGACATTGACCGGCAGGACCTCGACGCCTACCACCTGCTGGGCTACAACGAGGCCGGCGAGCTGGCCGCCTACGCCCGGCTCTTCGACGCGGGCAAGAGCTACGCCGAGGCCAGCATCGGCCGCGTCATCGTGGCGGCGCCCTACCGCAGCTTCGGTTTGGGCCGCGAGTTGATGCGCCAGGCCCTGCTGCATTCGGATGCCTTATTTGGCCCGCAGCCCAACAAGATTGGTGCCCAGCAGCATCTAGAGGCCTTTTACAACGGGTTCGGCTACGAGCAGTGTGGCCCGATGTACGTGGAGGACGGTATTCCGCACATTCCGATGCTGCGGCGGGCGTAGCCAAATAATTGGAATTTGCGTACTTCGCATTCCCTTACGGCTGCTCTTATTTTCGCCTTATGCCCGCCCTTGCATCGGACTTGTCGTCCGTTTTTAGCGCCCTGCCCAGCACCTGCGTGCTGCTTTCGCCCGAATTCATTGTTGAAGCCGCCAGTGAAAGCTACCTGGCCGTCTCCGGCAAGTCGCGCGCCGAGCTCATTGGGCGCTACCTCTTCGACGTTTTTCCCGACAACCCCAACGACCCGGCGGCGCATTCCGTGGCCGACGTGCGGGCCGCCCTGGCCCAGGTAGTGGCCACCGGCCAGCCCAACGAGCTGCCCGTGCAGCTTTACGCCCTAGCCGACCCGGCCAACCCCGGGCAGTTTATCGAGCACTACTGGCAGTCGCGCAACACGCCGGTGCACGACGAGCAGGGCCGCGTGACGCACATCATCCAAACCGTGGTCAACATCACGGCCGAAACCCAGGCCGCCGCCCGGCTGCACGACGCGCAGGTGCGCGAGCAGGCCGTCCGCGAAGCCGCCGAACGGCAGCGCGGCGAGCTGACCCGCATTTTTGAGCAAGCCCCCGTGGCCATCGCCACCTACCGCGGCCCCAACTACATCATCGAGTTTGCCAACCCGCTGGTGTGCGAGCTGTGGGGCCGCAAACAGGCCGACATCATTGGCAAGGGCCTGTTTGAGGCACTTCCGGAGGTGGCCGGCATGGGCTACGAGGAGTTGCTCGATGGGGTGATGGCCACCGGTGAGCCCTACGTGGCTCACGGCATGGAAGCCCAGCACGACCGCAACGGCCACCGCGAAACCGTGTACTGGGACTTTGTTTACGTACCGCTCTACGAAGACAACGGCAGCATTTACGGCGCCATGGTGGTGGCCACCGAAGTAACCGAGCAGGTGCAGGCCCGCAAAAAAATTCAGGAGCTCAACGACCAGCTCGCGGCCGTGAACCAAGCCCTGCAGGAAAGCAACGCCGAGCTGCTCACCAATCAGGAAGAGGTGCTGAAAGTGCAGCAGCTCCTAGAAGGCAACGTGGCCGAGCGCACTCAACAACTGCAAAGCGCCCTGTCCGAAGCCGAGCAGCACCGCACGGCGCTGGCGCAGCAGCAGGATTTGCTCAGCCAGATTTTGGGGCAGGTACCGGCGGGTATCGCCACGCTGGCCGGGCCCGAGCACCGGTTTTCGTTTATAAACGAGCATTACCAAATGCTGTCGGGCCGCCGGGCGCAGGTGGGGCTGACCGCCGCCGAGGTGTTCCCCGAAGCCGTGGAGCAAGGCTTTATCGGCTTACTCGACCAGGTATACGCCACGGGTACCCCCTTCCAGGGCCGCGACATGCCCGTGCAGCTCGCCGACCCCGCCTCCGGCCAGCTGATAAGCCGCCACATCGATTTCACGTACCAGCCGCTGCTCAACGACCAAAACCAGACGCTGGGCATCCTGGCTTTCATCGTGGATGTGACCGATAAGGTGCTAGCCCGGCAGCAGGCCGAAGCGCTGCAGGCGCAGCTGCGCGGCGGGAGTGCTGGCTAGGCCATATGAGCACGAAATCAGAACGGTCATGCTGAGCGCAGTCGAAGCATCTCTACCGCAGCAGTAAATCAATTACTTGTTGCGGTAGAGATGCTTCGACTGCGCTCAGCATGACCGTTTTTGTTGGACCGTCAAACAACTATACCGCGCAGCCGTCCGGCCCGCAGGCGTCGCCGTCGGCCAGCGAAACCAGGGCCGGTTTGGCGGGCTTGAACTCTTCGTAAACCTTCTCCAATACCTCAGCAAACAGCTCGCTGGGCTGGGCGCCCGACACGGCGTATTTGTCCTCAAACACGAAGAAGGGCACCCCGCGCACGTTGATTTGCTGGGCGTGGTACTCGTCGAGGCGCACGGCTTCGGCGTAGGTACCGGCCGTGAGGGCGGCGCGGCTTTCGGTGGCATCGAGGCCGACTTCGGTGCCGAGTTTTACCAGCGTGTCGAGGTCGCCCACGTTCTGGCCTTCGAGGTAGTAGGCGGCCATCAGGCGCTCCTTGGTGGCATCCTGCCGGCCGTGGTGGGCGCCGAGGTGGATGAGCTGATGGGCCAGAAAGGTATTGGCCGGAATGACGTTGTCGAAGTCATAATTCAGGCCCACTTCCTTGGCCACGCCGGTCATGTAGTCGTTCATTTTCCGCCCCTCGGCTGGTGAAACGCCCTTTTTCTTGGCGAGGTAGTCGTGAATGGTTTCGCCGGGCACGGGCTCAAAATCGGGGTTCAGCTCGAAGCTGTGCCACACCACTTCCACTTCGTCGCGGTGCGGGAAGGCTTTGAGGGCATTTTCAAACTTGCGCTTGCCGACGTAGCAGAACGGGCAAACGACATCGGACCAGATTTCAACTTTCATATCGTTGGGAGTTTTAAGGGCAATGGAAGGAGCTAGAAGAAACTGACGGGGCGAAAAGTTTTGGGGGCGGCAGCGAACAAGAAGAACGTCATGCTGAGCCCAGCCGAAGCATCTTGCTTGTGGTAGTAATCCAATCGTTGAGTTTACTGCTGCACGCGAGATGCTTCGGCTGGGCTCAGCATGACGTTCTTCTTGTTCTATTCACAACCTTCGCCCCGAAAGCCCGGTTAAGAACCCCGGCCCCAACGTGGCCACCTCCCATTCAACCAGACCAAAACTCCTCATGGAATTTCAAGAATTAGGCAACTCCGGCGTCACCGTTTCGCGCATCACCTTTGGCAGCTGGGCAGCCGGCGGCTGGATGTGGGGCGGCACCGAGCAGAACGACGCCGTGGGCGCCATCCGCGCCAGCTACGACCTGGGCGTGACCAGCATCGACACCGCGCCGGTGTACGGCATGGGCTTCAGCGAGGAAATCGTGGGCGAAGCCATCAAAAGCCTGCCGCGCGACAAAGTGCAGATTCTGACCAAATTCGGCATGCGCTGGGACTTGGCCAAGGGCGATTTCGCCATGAAAACCAAGGACAACGACGGCCACGACCTCGACGTGTACAAGTACGCCGGCCGCGACAGCATCATCCGGGAATGCGAAAACAGCCTGCGCCGACTCGGCACCGACTACATCGACCTCTACCAGCAGCACTGGCCCGACGTGACCACGCCGATTGACGAAACCATGGAGGCCCTGAGCCGCCTCATCGAGCAGGGCAAGGTGCGGGCCGCCGGCGTGAGCAACTACTCGGTGGCCCAGATGCAGGAAGCCGAAAAAACCATCAAGCTGGCTTCGAATCAAGTGCCCTACAGCATGGTGCGGCGCGACATTGAGGCCGATGTAGTGCCGTACTGCATCGAAAACCACAAGGCCATTCTGGTGTACAGCCCGTTGCAGCTGGGCCTATTGACCGGCAAGATGAAACCCGGCCAACAGTTCAACGAAGGCGACCTGCGCAACGGCAACCGTTTTTTCACGCCCGAAAACGTGAAGCGCGTGAACAGCATGCTGAACAAAATCCGCCCGCTGGCCGAAACCAAAAACGCCACCCTCAGCCAGCTCGTGCTGCGCTGGACGCTGGCGCAGCCCGGCATCTCGGTAGCGCTGGTGGGCGCCCGCAACCCCGAGCAGGCCGTGCAAAACGCCCGCGCCATGGATTTTCAGCTCACGTTTGAGGAGGTCGATTTCATCAACAAGCAGCTGCGCGAGCTGACGCCGGCGGCGGGTTGAGATGGGCCTCAAACCATTATAGAATTCGGGAGCAGGCGGCTTGGTATAGTTCGGGCGTCAACTTATTGCCCTTGATTTTCATGGGTAATAAGATAATTAGCGGGGCCGTTCTTTTTATGGACTGCAGGTAGTTACGAACCGAGTAAGTACCGGTGGCTGCATGAACGACCACCGACTCCGGGGCCACCGATTCAGGAAATTTCGCCAGCTGGAGCAGCTTTTTTGCCGCTTCATCGACGGTGGAATCAGAGAAAAAGAGCGGGTCATAGCCCACGAGCAGCATGGCGGGGTCGGCCGGGTTGGGCCGGTGGGTAACCACGGTCACGCAGGTGCGTTGTGGATGCTGATTATTCTTTTCCCGGTTCACACACTCCGCGAATTTCATGGCCAGCAAAACATCCTGGCTGGGCTCGTAGAATATTTTTTTGGTGTCGGCGGCTTCCGCACAGGTCCATGGCACGTCGAGTGAAAGCGCTTGCAGCACGTTTTTGGGCGACGATATCAGGTTTTCGGAGCTGTCCAGATTCTCCCGACTGGGTTCGCCACAGCCCATGGCCATGAGCAGACAGCTTGTAAAAAACCATGCCTTCCGGTGCCTCATGGCCTAAATATAAGCCGATTATCAGTGCTACAGGGTTGTTGCTCGCCTGATGAGGCCGCCAGCAAAACGCCGCCGTTACCCCTCGGCTCTACCTTTGCCGCATGCCCCTCTCCTATCGCCGCCTTGTCGTCAAAATTGGCTCCAACGTACTCACCCAGGACAACGGCCTGCCCGACCTGGCCCGCATGGAGCACCTCGTGGCCCAGATTGTGGCCCTGAAAGCCCAGGGCCGGGAAGTCATCGTGGTATCGTCGGGCGCGGTGGCGGCGGGCCGCAGCCTCATCAGCGTGCCGGCCCAGGCCGATGCCGTGCGCAGCCGTCAGCTGCTGGCCGCCGTGGGCCAGGTGAAGCTGCTGAGCACCTACGCCGAGCTGCTGGCCCGGCACGGCCTGCTCTGCGCCCAGGTGCTGGTGACGAAGGAAGATTTCCGCGACCGGCAGCACTACCTGAACATGCGCAACTGCTTCCAGGAATTGTTGCAGCAGCAGGTCATTCCCATTGTGAATGAGAACGATGTCATTTCCGTCACGGAACTGATGTTTACCGACAACGACGAGCTGGCCAGCCTCATTGCCGCGCAACTGGATGCCGACGCGCTGATAATTCTGAGCAACGTGGACGGCATTTTCACCGGCGACCCGCGCCTGCCGGAGTCGGAATTGATTCGGGAAATTGCGCCGGCCGATACCGGTTTTGAGCAGTTCATCACCGCGCAGCGCTCGCAGTTTGGGCGCGGCGGCATGCTCACCAAATGCCACATGGCCCACAAGGTGGCCAAGCTGGGCATCAGCGTGCACATCGCCAACGGCAAAACGGCCGACATCCTGCCCGGTGTGCTGGCCGAAACGGCGGCGAACACCTGGTTTCGGCCCAGCAAAACGGCGTCGGGCAAAAAGAAGTGGCTGGCCCACGCCCAAGGCGCCGTCAAGGCCACCGTGCAGGTGAACGCCGGCGCCCGGGCGGCCCTCACGGCGCCGGGCCAGGCCACGAGCCTGCTGCCGGTGGGCGTGCTGCGCATCGAGGGGCAGTTTCAGAAAGGCGACATTGTGCAGCTCCTCGACGAAGCGGGCCAGCCCCTGGGCCTGGGCATTGCCGAATACGGCGCCGACAAGGCGCACGAGCGGCTAGGCCAGCAGCACCAGCGCCCGCTGGTGCACTACGACTACCTTTTCCTCAACCCTGACCTCGCCTAACGTGGACCTGCGCCCGCTCTTCGAAGCCACCCGGCAGGCCAGCCGAGCGCTGGCTGCCTTCGCCCCCGCCGCCATTGCGGCCCTGCTGCGCGACCTGGCCGACGCCACCGTGGCCGAAACCAGCTTTCTGCTGGCCGAAAACGCGAAGGACCTGGCCCGCATGCCCACCACCGACCCGCGCCACGACCGCCTGCGCCTCACGCCCGAGCGCCTGGCCGGCATGGCTGCCGACCTGCGCACCGTGGCCGGGCTGCCCGCACCGGTAGGCGAAATCCTGACCCAGAAAACCCTGCCAAACGGCTTGTTTCTGAGCAAGGTGCGGGTGCCGCTGGGCGTCATTGGCATCATCTACGAGGCGCGGCCTAACGTGACCTTCGACAGCCTGGCGCTGTGCCTCAAAACCGGCAACGCCTGCCTGCTAAAAGGCGGCTCCGACGCCGCTTTCTCCAATGCCGCGCTGCTGGCGGTGGCCGCGCCCGTGCTGGCCCGCCACGGGCTGCCGGCAGCCGCGGCCACGCTGCTGCCGCCCGAGCGTGCCGCCACCGAGGCCCTGCTCACGGCGGTGGGCTACGTGGACGTGGTGATTCCGCGCGGCAGCCAGTCGCTCATCAACTACGTGCGAGAAAATGCGCGGGTGCCCGTCATCGAAACCGGGGCGGGCGTGGTGCATACTTTTTTCGATGAAACCGGCAATCTGGCCACCGGCACGGCCATCATTGCCAACGCCAAAACCCGCCGCGTGAGCGTGTGCAATGCCCTCGACTGCCTGCTGCTGCACGAAAGCCGGCTGGCCGACCTGCCCGCCCTGCTGGCCCCGCTGGCGGCAGCCGGCGTGGAAGTATTCGCCGATGCCCCGGCCTACGCCGCGCTGGCCGGGCACTACCCGGCCCCGCTGCTGGCCCCCGCCACGGCGGCACATTTCGGCACCGAGTTTCTAGCCCTGAAAATGGCGGTAAAAACCGTGAACTCCCTGGCCGAAGCCCTGGCCCACATTGTCGAATTTGGCTCCAAACACAGCGAAGCCATTATTTCGGAGGATGCCGAAAACCTCGAAACCTTCCTCAACGCCGTGGACGCCGCCGCCGTGTACGCCAACGCCTCCACCGCATTCACCGACGGCGGCCAGTTCGGGCTGGGGGCCGAAATTGGCATCAGCACCCAGAAGCTGCACGCCCGCGGCCCCATGGGCCTGGAGGAGCTCACCAGCTATAAGTGGCTGGTGCGCGGCACAGGGCAGGTGCGCAGCTCTTAATTGAATGTCGTGTGAACGTCATGCAGAGCGCCGCGAAGCATCTCGCGTGTGGTAGTAATCCTTCTCCTAGCTAGGTTGCTTACTATTGCACGCGAGATGCTTCGCGGCGCTCTGCATGACGTGCTTTTACATTTCAATGACACCATTCATTCACTTCCGCGCCCAGCTGGAGCCGGGCGGCCCCAGCTTCATGCCCACGCAAACCATCGTGGTACCCGCTGAGGTGCTGACGGCGCTGGGTGGCAAAGCTAAGCGGGTCATTGTCAGTATTCACGGGCAGGACTTGCGGCTGGGGCTGCTGCCGCTGGAAGGCGGCGGGCGCTACCTAATGCTGAATAAGGACGTGTGCCGCGCCGTGGGCATCACCCTGGGCCAGTGGCTGGACGTGGCCATCGCGCCCGACCCCAACCCCGACCACGTCGACCTGCCCGACGAGCTGGCCGAAGCTTTCGCCGCCTGGCCCGAGGCCGAAGCCGCCTTCCACCGCTACAGCGGCGCGCACCGCCGCGCCATGGCCCGGCTGGTGGCCGAGGCCAAACAAACAGAAACCCGCGCCCGCCGCGCCGTGACACTCACGGAACGACTGGCGCGGGGCCTGCACCCGTTTCGGGGCGACTGATTCAGGGCTGGGCTACAGCTTCTCCATGCGCTGCACCGTGCTGCCCTGCGCCGAGCGCACCTGCAGCAAGTACAGGCCGGCGGGTACACCGGCCAGGGGCAGTTCCCGCAGCTGGCCGCCCACCAGCGTGGCCTTGAGCAGCACCTGGCCGGTCAGGCTCAGGATGCGAACTTCGCAGGGCGCGGCCGGGGCGGGGCGCAGGTCCAGCGTGAGGTGGTCGGCGGCGGGGTTGGGGTAGAAGTCGAGGGACTGGCTGAGGGCCCCTGCATCCACTTTCTGCACTTGCGAATAGGCCGTGGTGCCGTCGAGGTCCACCATCCGCAGACGATAGTAGCTCTTGCCGGCCAGCGGCTTGGCATCGATGGCCGCGTACACCGTGGCCTGCGTCGAATTGCCCTGGGCCTTGATTTCGGCCACTGCGCTGAAGCCTTCGCCGGAGGCGCTGCGCTCCACCACAAAAGCCGCGCTGTTGCGCTCCATGGCCGTGGCCCACTGCAGCCGCACTTTGCCTTTGGCCGCCAGCGCCGTGAAGACGGTGAGTTCGACCGGCAGCGGCGCAGCTGATGCACAATATGTTACGTTTGGACCAATGGTTCCGGCCCGCGAATCGAAGCCATTGGTGGCCGGACTGGGGGGAGTAGCATCGCAGAAATCCAGGTAGCTGCCATCGGCCCCAAAATTTCCGCTGTTGGTAGTGCTGGCGGCGGCTCTGAATGTAGCGCGGGGTAGCGTCGAAGTGCCGGTAATGGTTCCGCTGTTGGTGAAGTTTCCGTTGTTGCCCACCACGACGGCCCCCCGGTTGGCCACTGTCGCGCTGTTGGTGAACTGGCCCGTGTTGGCGGTGCCGGTGTTCGTGAAGGTGCCGCCGCTGATTGTAAAGTTGCCCGATACGTTCAGGGTGCCGCTGTTGGTTAGGGTGCCGTTGCTCGTTAGGTCGCCCTGCAGGGTAAGGGTCTGGCCCGCGGCGTTGGTCATGCTGGAACCCGTACCGAGGCTGCCCATACCTCCGTTAAAGGCCATGGAACCGTTGTTGGTGATGGCGACTTGCCCGCCCGTGCCGACATAGCTACCAAAGGTGGTGGTGGCGCCGGCAGCCGTTGTAAAGGCATTATTGCTGCCCGATGAGAAATTGAAGCCTTTCGTCCAGGTGGCATTATTGGTAATGCGCAACGACCCGCTTCCGTCGCCCAAACCGCCGGTCCAGTTGCCCGCGTTGTGCACAATGGTGAGCGTGCTGCTGCCTTCCTGTATCTGCGACTGCCAGTTGCCGGAGTTGGTGATAGACAAGTTGGCCGTCAGGGTCATGTAGGCGTTCCAGGTGGCATTGGCGTAGTTGGTGATGGTGCCACCGGGCAGGGGCTGGATTTGCGCCGTCCAGCTCGCGTAGTTGTTGATGATGGGGGCCATTGTGAAGCGGCTACCCACATAGCCCGTCCAACTCACGCCGCTGTTCACGCTGGCGCTGCCGTTGTTGATGGTCGTGATGGCATTCAGATACACGGTCTGGCAGGGCACGGTGCCGAAGTTGTTGATGACCGTGCCCGAAGCAGAGCTGTTCACCGTCAGGGTAGCGTCGCTGGTAATTTCCCCGTTGTTGGTGATGGCGACGTTGTTGCCCTGCACGGTTATTGTGCCACGAAAGTCGACGTTGGAATTGATAGTCAGGACATCGCCCGTATTCAGGCTGTAGTTATTGCGCTTGTCTGGATTTGCGACGACGTAAATCGTAGCCCATGCCCGGCCCACCGGAATGGCCAGCAACGCCAACAGAAGCCCGGCTGCTTTCAATACCCGAAGTATGGAAGTGGCCGCCAGCGGCCGATGAGATGCAGTAAAAAGTCGTTTCATAGTCGTTTTCAAAAAGTCAAACATGTAAATATTACCACAAAATTACGGCATATTCCCAATTAAAAACATAAGTATTCGATTCTAATAGGCTGATTATTTGACAAATGATACTACACAAGTCCATTAATTGGAAACTAGTGATATGATTTTATGACGAACCAACGGACACAAAAAAGCCCCCTATGCGGCGGCATAGGGGGCAGTCTGTTTCGGCGGGAATGGCCCTAAGCTTCTAAATGAGGGATTAATCTTTCAGCACAATGCTCACCACTTTGCCCGGCCCGTCTACCATGAATTTGCACTCATCGAAACCGGGGGCGGCCACGGTGGGCCGTATATTATTCGAAAAAGCATAGGGCTCGGTGGGAATTCCGAGAAAATTCTTGTCAATTTTATCGTTATTGTTCAAATCCTGGGTGATGGCTACTGCCCATTCGCCCCGCGGAAGCTCTACAGGAAGGGTGAATTCGCTCTTGCCACCGGGCTTCACCGATTTGGAAAAGGCCCATTTGCCGCTTTTCAAAAAGCCTTCGCGGGTGTTATAGAAATAAAGCCGCACGGCGGCCGTTTTTGATACCAACGAGGTCACGGTGACCGTTACGGACTGGGGCTCGTTGGGCGCGGCGGCGCTCAGCAGCAAACCACCAATAAACAGCGAGGCGAAGGGCAAGAGGGTCATAAGCAAAGTGGGTGACGGTGGAAGTAGGCCGGCAACAACCCTACTTACGGAAAGAGTTCGATAACAGCTGGTTTTGGCCGGCAACGCGGGCAGCCGATTCACTTTTTTCGCCCGCATTTCGCTACTATTTTGCTAGTATTGCGTACCCGTTGTGCATATTCTCTTTCTCCTGCTGCTGTATGATGTTCCGCCGTCTCCTGCCCCTGGCCTTGCTGGCCACTTTTGCCCTCAGCAGTTGCGAGAAGGACCAGGAGGCCGAGCCCACCGCCGCGCTGCTCGAAGTCCGCTGGATGCTGGCCAGCATCGATGCTTTTCCGGTGGGGGCATCGAGCTATTCGGGCACGGCCCAGTCGTACATCGAGTTTTCGCCCTTGGGCAAAAGCACGGTGGGCCTGGGGCCTTGCAACAATTTCAGTGGGCGCTTCAGCCTCAGCAGCGGGCAGCAGCTCCAGCTTTCCACCCCGATTCCGACCCAGACGCCCTGCCCGGTGCAGACGCTGGAAACCCAATACCTCGACAACCTGGCCCTGACGGCGCGCTACGAAATCAGCGGCGACGAGCTGCGGCTCTACGATGCCACGGCGGCGGCGCCGCGCTTGGTGTTCAGGCGCGCGGCGCGGTAGGGAGCCGGAATAGAACAACGTAGTAGAACGGTCATGCTCATCTGGCGCACAACCCCGCTCGCCCAAACCGGGTAAAGGCCGCAGCAGGGCCGACCTTCGGCCCGTATGTTTAGCACATGGAAGGGTTAACGAAGATTGACGACCTCGGCAAGCCGCGCGTCGTGATTGTAGGCGGCGGCTTTGGCGGGCTGGAGCTGGCCAAGGCGCTGGCCCACGCGCCGGTGCAGGTGGTGCTCATTGACAAGCAGAATTACCACACTTTTCAGCCGCTGCTGTATCAGGTGGCGTCGGCGGGGTTGGACGAGGGCGACATCGTGTCGCCGTTTCGCAAGATTCTCAATCAGCAGGAAAACTTCTACTTCCGGCTAGCCGAGGTGCTGGCCGTGGACCCCGCGGCCCAGATTGTGGAAACCAGCATCGGCTGCGTGCGCTACGACTACCTGGTGCTGGCCACCGGCGCCACCACCAACTACTTCGGCGACGCGCAAATGGCCAAAAACGCCATCGCCATCAAGAGCGTGGAAGATGCCCTGGAGCTGCGCAACACGGTGCTTTCCAACTTCGAGCAGGCCCTGCAGCTCGGCGACATGGAGCAGCTCAACAGCCTGCTCGACTTTGTGATTGTGGGCGGCGGCCCCACCGGCGTCGAAATTGCCGGCGCCCTGAGCGAGCTACGCACCCACGTTTTCCCGAAGGACTACCGCGAAATCGACTTCAAGGAAATGGATATTCACCTGGTTCAGAGCGGGCCGGTGCTGCTCAAGGGCATGTCGGCCAACGCCTCCAAGCGGGCGCTGGAGTCGCTGGAGAAGTTTGGGGTGCAGGTGTGGCTCGATGCGCGGGTGAAGTCGTACGACGGCTACACCGTGACGCTGAACACCGGCCAGAAGCTGATTGCGCGCACCCTCATTTGGGCGGCCGGCGTCACGGGCGACCCGGTGAAGGGCCTCGACGCCTCGTGCCTGCTGCCCGGCAACCGCTACGCCGTGGACCACTACAACCGCGTACGGGGCTACGAAAACGTGTTTGCCATCGGCGACATCGCCCTGATGAAAACCGAGGCCTACCCCGACGGCCACCCCATGGTGGCCCAGCCCGCCCTGCAGCAGGGCCGCCGGCTGGGCGAAAACCTGCGCCGCGTGCTCACCCAGCAACTCATGGAGCCCTTCGAGTACGACGACAAGGGCGCCATGGCCACCATCGGCCGCAACCACGCCGTGGCCGACATCAAGCTCTTCGGCAAGGAATTCCACCTGCAGGGCCGCCTAGCCTGGCTGGCCTGGAGCGTGGTGCACGTCGTCTCGCTCATCGGTTTCCGCAACCGCCTGATGGTGCTGCTGCAGTGGACCTGGAGCTACTTCAGCTACGACAAGGGCCTGCGCTACATCATCGGCAAAACCAAGGCCCCGCTGGTGGAAGCGGACATGGACGAGGGCAAGGCGATAGTGTGAGGGCGAACTTTTAGTTTGCGTCTGGGCTGGATTCCCCGTTATTAGCGCCTCATTATTCGACATGACCGCCGTACAATTTGACCAGTTCTGGCTTTCCCGCTTTCCGCACACGCCACCGATTTCACACTACTTCCGGCACGATTACGGCGACAAATGGTTTCGCATCCACAGCTTGCCGGAGTCGAAGCGGTATGCAAACACTGAAGCCGAATGGGAAACATTGCTGACCAGGCAGAATGCGGTAATAACCGACGTCCTTGGGCTTGACACCAGCATTTTGCTGGTCACCGGCGATTATCTATACGATGAGCTCTCCGCAGAGGAAGTTGATTTCACGTTGGATTCCGTCCTGACCTTAGAATCCATTGCGGGGCTGCCTTTTGAGCCCGCCACCCGGACGGATTTGCATCGGATGGACCCTGAAGAATATGATTCCGGCCGAATCTATCAGCCGTTTTTCTGTGAGCAAATTTGGCGCCCGCACCAATTCGACGCGGTGCTGAAAGACATTGCCGACGACTGCACTCGGGTGCTCTTCATTGCGCTCGAACGGGAATGCATTGCAGTTCCGTATGATGGCGGCGTCGACTTATTTCTGCCTACTGCGGAGGCCAGAGACACTTATCGCACGAAGTACCAAGCTTGGCTGTCGAGCAGGGAAGACGGGCTGTAATTACTTGGTTATTATTTGACACTAATATGCTGCTTAATGCAGGGCCGCCAACCCGTCACGAAATGCGCAAAAGCTAGGAGAGTTATTTCGGGCAGGTTCGATGTGCTGGCTGATGTCGGTGGCCCAACGGGTCTTTTGCTTTCCAGCCAAGAAGTGTCGGCCTTGTTTCAGCACGGCCCACAGCACTTCGCTGGGTTTCAGTGGCACATCGGTTTCCCGCTCCTTAATGCCTTTGAAATGATGTGGCTTCACGCCTTCGTAAGCGGCCATAATGGCTTGGCGGTCGCCGAGCCACCACGCTTCCAGCTCCTGCACGGCAATGCGGTTGAGCACATGGAAAACCTGGCCCGGCGCGGCCATGGCTTTCGTAATGAGGCCGGCAGCCTTTGCCCGGGCTTCCAGGTCGGCCTTGCGTCGGGCGCAGATGCCGTCGCCGTCCAGCAGCACCACTATCCTCAGGTCACTTTCTCCTTGCTGCATAATGCGGCGATGGTAGCCCTGCAGCAAAGCGGGCAGCTGGCTTAGTAAGTCCCGCCAGCCCTCGAAGGCCCGCACCCGGCACGCGCAGCCCGGTAACAAACGCGGCAACAGCTGCTCCAAAGCGGCTTTGGCCGACAGCTCTTCCACCAGAAATTCAACCCGCATCGGTCTTATTGAGCAGGAGTAGGAAAATCCAGCGGGTTGCCCACGTCGAAGAAATTGCGCGACCAGAGGTAGCCCAGCGGCGTGCCTTCTTCTACCATAGCCGCAATGCCCGGCAACTCATCCGTGCGGGTGACTCGGGTGTAGCCGTCGGTGCCTTTGTGCAGCACCCACACCTGCTCTGGTGCCAGGGCGTTGAGCAGCGCGGGCGAGTGCGTGGCCACCAGCAGCTGCCGGGTTTCGGTGGCCGCAATCAACTCCTCGGCCAGGTATGCCAGCAGCTGCGGGTGCAGCTCATTTTCTGGCTCCTCCAGGCCCAGCAGCCCGGCCGCGTCGGGCTCATAGAGCAGCGTGAGCAGCGCCGCCAGCCGCATAGTGCCGTCCGACATGTATTGTGCCGGCAGCGGCTTCTCAAACGGCGCATCCCGGAAGCGCAGCAGCAGCCGCTCATCGGAGGTTATTTCCGTCACGATGTCGACCAGACCCGGCACCCAGCGCCGCATTTGCGCCGTGATTTTGGCCAGGGTTTCCGGGTGCTTGGTGTGCAGGTAGTAGAGGACGTTGGGCAGGTTGTCGCCGTTGGGCGAGAGCTTTTCGCGCGGGCCGGCGTCGGAAAAGCCTTTCAGGTGGTCGTCGGTGAGGTGGACGTAGCGGTAGGAGTCTAGAATTTCAATAAAATATGCCGCATGCCCAGACATGGGATTATCTGCGTCTAATAGAGAAGACACCCTTGACTTGTCCTTATCCCCGTTAAAAATCATACTAACGACAGCACTAATATTGAAGCCTTTTATCATCTTTGGCTTCTTTTTAATTGACTTTTTATTGTGAACTACAGCTGCGGTGTATTTATACTCTGGAAGCCCCGACGCTTCATCATACGGCAACTCTTCCCCGGCCAAAAATGACAAGTTCGTCTCACCTCGTTTGTCTTTCTCAATTAACTTTTCACTTATTACTACAACTTTATTATCAACCTCATTAACGGAGATAAAATAACGAAGAGCGTTAAATGACAATGTTTTTCCTATCTCCAATTCAAACTCAATATTCCCCTCGCTCCCCCGCGTCCGCATCCCCTGAAACCGGTTCCGCTTTTCCCACGCGCCTACCAGATTCCCCCGCACCGCCTCGGCCAGAAAATCCAGCGCGTCGAGCACCGTCGATTTGCCGCTGCCGTTCGGGCCGATGAGGACCGTGAGGGGCGTGAGGTCGCGGAACTCCACGTCGCGCAGGGCGCGGTAGTTTTTGATGCGCAGGTAGGTGAGGCGGAGCACGGCCGGAGCCTGGGCGGGGGTGAGCATGGGTAAGCAGGGTTTTCCACAAAGTAAACAACAACGCCCGGCCGAGGGGGCCGGGCGTGAAGCATTTGACGCTAGAGGTGGCTCGCTCAGGAGCCGGCTTTGTCCTTCGGAAACTTGTCGAGAATGTCTTTGGCGGCTTCGGAGAACTGGCGGCCCAGGCGGGCGGGGTCGTCCACGGGGTCGGCCATGGAGCCGCGCCATACGAGGTTGTTGGTTTTGGCGTCGATGAAATCGAGCACCAGCGTGCCTTCGCGGTACTGCTCGGTGTGGGTGGTCTGGTAGTAGGCCGGCGAGTACCAGTAGCCGTAGTTCACGGGGAGCAGGGCGCCGCGGTAGCGCACGGCGTAGGGGTAGGCGAAGCCGGCGGGCGGCGGGTTGGTCACAGTGCGCTCGGCCTGCTCCACGTAGAGGTGGGTGGTGAGGTAGAAGTCGGGGTTGCGCTCCACGCGGCGCAGGCCGCGCTGGCTCAGCTCGCCCTCAATGGCCTGCTGGATTCGCTCCTGCGCAATGGGGCTGCGCAGCAGGGGGTTCTGGTCGCCCTGGGTCTGGACTTCGGTGTCGGCCCAGGCATAGGTGTGGTAGTTGGCGAAATTGATGCCGGGCTGCTGCTCTACGTTCACAGCCGATGAGCAGGCGCTGAGCCACAGCAGCAGCACCGCCCACACAAACGAGTATTTCATCATAAAATGAGGGTGGAAAGAGGAGAAGAATTCTCCATTTTACCGGCGCTATCCGGCAAAGGTTGCGGCCTCGCTTTTCCACAAACCCCGGGCGGTGCACCAGCCGCCAAACAACCGGCCGGCCGCCGGCCCACTGCCTTCCAACCACATTGCATCAATTAATAATCATAAAACGCAGTCATCCGAATAATCCGACCAGACCATCATTAAAAACTTTTAATGCCTGATTATCGGGTATCATAATACCCAACTAGATTATTTTCGCAGCCATCACCCGGTACATCCTTCATTCAATCAATCCAGTTTTTGACCTTTGTCGTAGATTTTGCTTTACAATAAATTTTCTTTTACCAAGAAACGCTATTTATGAATTCTTCCGCTACTTCCATTTTAGAGCGCAGCCACGTCACCATTTCCGGCGCTACTGGCCCCAACAAGCCCACCATTGTTTTCCTGCACGGCCTCGGCGGCGACCAGAGCGACTGGCGCCTCGTGGCCCCGCACTTCGAGGACCAATACCAGGTGGTGCTGCTCGACCTCATTGGGGCCGGCCAATCGGACCTGACGGCCTACCAGCCCACCGCTAAGCACGGCTCCCTAGCCGGCCACGCCGACGACCTGCTGGAAGTGCTCAGCGCCCTGGCCGTGCACGATGTGGTGTTCGTGGGCCATTCGGTAGCCTCGATGATTGGCGTGATTGCGGCCGTGCGCGAGCCTCAGCGTTTCTCGCGCATGGTGCTGGTGTCGCCTTCGCCGCGCTTCATCAACGAGAAGGGTTATAACGGCGGCTTCGAGCAGAAGGACATCAACGAGCTACTGGCGGCCATGGAGGGCGACTACAACGGCTGGGCCAACGGCTTTGCGCCCGTGATGATGGGCCAGCAGGAAAGCCCCGAGCTGGTGATGGGCCTCACCAACAGCTTCGTGCGCACCAACCCTGAGATTGCCAAGCACTTCGCCCGCGTCACGTTCTTCTCCGACACCCGTGCCGAGCTGGGCTTCCTCACCATCCCCACGCTCATCGTGCAGTCGGCCCACGACATCATCGCGCCCCTGGCCGTGGGCCACTACATCAACGAGCAGTTGGCCGACAGCCGCATGAAGGTCATCGAAACCGGCGGCCACTGCCCCCACCTCAGCGCCCCCCAGCAAACCCTCTCCGCCATGGACCACTTCCTGCACCACGAAACGGTGCTGTAGAGGGGAGTAAGGCAGACAGAAAGAGAGGGAGGTGGGAAGAAAACAGAACGTCATGTCGAGCGCAGCCGAGACATCTCGCGTGTGGTAGTAACTCAATCGTGAAAACGGGTTTGATTACTACCACACGCGAGATGTCTCGGCTGCGCTCGACATGACGTTCTGTTTGCGTTATTCCATTTCTCCCCCTCTACCCATTTTCCTACCTTCCTCATATCCCCCACCACTCACAGCCGCAGGCTGAACGCCAGCGGCTCAATCAGCCACTGCCCTGTATTGCTCCGGTAGGTAGCTCGCACGCCCGCTTCTACCGGCGTGCGCAGCCGCAGCACATTGAAGAGCACCAGCGCATCGACGCCCACGTTGCGGTAATTGAGCTGGGCAGAAAAACCGCGCGAGTCGTTGCCCTGGGCGATGTCGCCGAAAAAAGCCGCCCGCAGGCGCTGGATGTAGAGCCAGCGGCCCAGCTCCCAGTGGGTGAAAGCCAGCGGCAGGTTGTAGTCGAAGCTGCCCACGGCCAGGCGGTCGAAGCTGATGTAGCCCTCGCCGCGCGGGAATGAGACGGCCGGCGCAAAGCGGTACTCCAGCTGGTCCTGCCACTGGTAGCCGCCGCGCAGCCGGATGGCGTGGTTGCGGGCCAGTCCCGGCAGGTACACCGCCGCCTGAGTGCCCCACTGCCGCGCATACAGCCCGGTGCCGAAGGGCGTGGTGCGCCAGGTGCCCAGAAAGGTGCCGCCCCACTTCGGGGCCACGGCGCGGACGCTGCGCTTGAGCTGGGTGGCGTAGGCAAGCGTGGTTTGCAGGGCATTGAGCGGCAGGTTGGGGCCGACTTCGGCGAAGCTGAGCCGGCGGGGCAGGTCGTAGTTGTACACTTGCTCGTGCAGGAAGTAGGTGCCCACCGTGAGCCCCTGCAGGTACTTGGAACGGGTGAGGTTGAGCGGCAGGCGCACCCCGGCGGTGAGGCGGGCGTACTGCCACTGGTCGCGCAGCACCGCGCCCCGGTCCAGCACCGACACATCGCGCCCGCCGTAGGTCACGTCGGCGTCGAATACCGGGTAGCGGCCCTGGTAGCTCACCGCCCCGGTCACGTTGAAGGTACGCTCCACCTGCTCGTAGCCCAGCCCGGCAAATACCTGCGTGGTGTTCAGCAAATCCTGCGAGCGCAGCCCTACGGCCACCGCGTTGCCGCTGGGGCTCTGCACCACCCCGTAGCTGAACAGGTTGAAGGCGTGCGCCAGCGGTGAATACCGCCGCACCCCGTAGCGCGGCCCGGCCGAATCGGGCCGCGCCAGTAGGGCCGCTACCCGCGCGCCGGATGGCTCCTGGGCCGCCAGAGTCTCGGCGTAGGGGCCGGCGGTGTCCTTGGTTGCCACGGGCACGGGAACCCAGGCAGTAGAATCAAGCGGTATCTCCACTACCCGCGCGCCGGTGGCCCGGTAATCGTGGAATGCCAGCGTGCGGCCATCCGGCGCCACAGCCGCGTGGTAGGCCCCGAACGGCCGCGAGGTGACGCGGAAGGTTCGGCCGGTGCGGGCGCTCACGGCATACAGGTTGTCGATGCCGGATTGCGAGGAGTTGTAGAGCACGAAGCCACGCCATGGCTGCGGGTTGGCCAGGTTCACGTTGGCCACGGGCAGCAGGTTTTGGGCCGCGCCGGTGGCGGGGTCAAGCACGGCAATGGTTTTGCCAGCAGCGCTGAGGGCCACGGCCACCAGGCGGCGGCCGTCGGGGTGCCAGCGGGGCTGCTGGTAGAAGTCGTTGTGCGGGTTGGGCAGGGTCTGGATTTCGGCGCCGGTCTGCGCATCCAGAATGACCAGGGCGTGGTGGTAAGCGGCATCGGTGAGGGCGGCCACCAGACGCCGGCCATCGGGCGAGAGGGCGGCGGCGGTGTAGCGCTGGCCCCGGCCCAGGCGCGTGAGCTGGCCAGTTTGCAAATCCAGCACTTTCAGCTCGGAGGCGATGCGCTGGCCCCAGCGCGCATCCTGCTGAAACTCCGGCCACACGGCCTTGCCGCCGTTCACCGACAGCATTTCGGGGATGTTGAGCTGGCCGGGCGTGAACACCTTTTGCTCCGCGCCGCGCCGGCTCAGCCGCACGAAATGCGGAATGTCGTCGAGGCCGGTTTTCAGGGCCAGCACCGTGCTGTCAGTCAGGTATTGCGAGTATTGGTATTGAGTAAAAATGGGACTCAGGTCTTCCTGCCGCAGCAGTTTCACCACCGTAAAATTCGGCTCGGTGGGGCTGGCGGCCGCCGCGTGCTGCTGCATCCACAGCGAATCGACTTCGCTCATGCTGCGCTCGTAGAGCTGCTCCACGCGCAGGCCCGTGGTGCGCCTGATGGCGTTGGAAAACGAGAACGGGTAGAACGGAAACCGGTAGTAGCGGTCGAACACCCGCGACCAGACGTTGGCGCCGTAGTGCGCCTTCAAGTAGGACGTCATGAAATAGCCCAGCACGTACCAGTCGGGCACGTTGTCGCGCAGCGAGCCATTAACCGCCTTCTGGTAGGAGTAGCGGCGGCCCGACAGCAGATTGGCCCGCAGGCCCACGTTGAAATTGGGGATGCGCCCGCGCCCGCTGCGCGTGAGGGCCGTTTCGGTGCCCACCGCGTCGCCCTCGAAAAACCACTGCGGCACGCCCACGGCGGCCACGCCCAGCGCGCCATCGCCCAGCAGCGGGCCCAGCACGCGGCCCACCCCCTGCCGCGCCTTCTCAAACTGCCCCACGTGCCGGAACTCGTGCACTATCAGCCCATCCAGCCAATCCACGGTACCCAGCCCGAAGCCCTGCTGCGGCGTGGTGAAAAACTCAGCATGGCGCGGCAGGAAGGTCACGAAGCCGTTGGGCACGGTGGTCTGGTTTTGCAGCACCACCGAAATAGGCCGTGGGCTCACGCCCAGCGTGGCCGTGGTGGGCCCGTGCAGCTGCTCCAGGCGCCCGGCCGTGCGCTGCGCCGCCGTGTCGATGCCGCCCGCATACAGCACCCGGAAATGGGGCGTACGCACCTCACGCCAGCGCAGCGCGGGCGGGTTTTGGGAGAGCACGGGCAGGCTTTGGGAGTAAGCAGGGCCGGCAGCCAGGAAGCCCAGCAGCAACAAACGACGCATGAGAAGCAGGTTTCGGAAATGAAGCATAAAGAACGGCAGGCGCGGGGAACCTCACCCCCGGCCCCTCTCCTGCGGAGAGGGGAGCCACGGCGGCGCGAATGCTGGATTTCTCCTCTAATCGCCAGGCTCCCCTCTCCGCGGGAGAGGGGCCGGGGGTGAGGTCCCAATCGCCGGGAACGATTGCGCAACTATTCCCGCCCCAACCCAACCGCAATGCCCTTCAAACCACCCAACTTACACCCTCCAAACCCCTTCATTCCCACTCTTTATGGAACGACGTCAATTTACCCAGCTCTCCGGCGCGGCTCTGGCTGGCTCGCTGCTCGCCAACAACGCTCTGGCCGACACCCTCGCCCCCAAGAAGCAGCGCGTAGCTATGGTGGGCACCGGCCACCGCGGCCTGGGCATGTGGGGCATGCCCGTGCTGGCCGAATTCGGCAGCCAGCTTGAATTTGTGGGCCTTTGCGACATCAACCCCGGCCGAGTGGCCACGGGCAAGAAGATGCTGGGCGTCAGCTGCCCCACCTACACCGATTTCGACAAGATGATGAAGGAAACCAAGCCCGACATCCTCATCGTGACCACCGTGGATGCGACGCACAACGAATTCATCGTGAAGGGAATGGAATACGGCGCCGACATCGTGACCGAGAAGCCCATGACCACCGACGAGAAGAAGTGCCAGCAGATTCTCGACGCCGAAAAGCGCACCGGCCGGAAGGTGAAAGTCACCTTCAACTACCGCTACTCGCCGCACCGCCAGAAGCTGTACGAGCTGCTGCGCTCCGGCGTGATTGGCAAGGTGGAAGCCGCCGATTTCCACTGGTACCTCGACGTGTACCACGGGGCCGACTACTTCCGCCGCTGGCACCGCCTGCGCCAGAATAGCGGCTCGCTGCTGGTGCACAAGGCCACCCACCACTTCGATTTGATGAACTGGTGGCTCGAATCGGACCCGCAGGAAGTGTTTGCCTACGGCAGCCTCGATTTCTACGGCAAAAACAACGATTTCCGCTCCACCAACTGCCGGCCCTGCCCGCATAAGGACAAGTGCAAGTTCTACTTCGACATGACGAAGGACAAGCGCCTGATGGCCCTCTACGCCGACAACGAGAAGTACGACGGCTACCTGCGCGATGGCTGCGTGTGGAAGGAAGACATCGACATTTTCGACAAGATGGCCGTGCAGATAAAGTACGCTAACAACGTGCAGGTCAGCTACTCGCTCACCACGCACTCGCCCTACGAGGGCTACCGCATTGCCTTCAACGGCACCAAGGGCCGGCTCGAAGCCTGGATAAAGGAGCGCCAGCCGTGGGAAGAAGAGGCGTTTGACGAAATCCAGCTCACCACCAATTTCGGCAAGCGCGAAATCATCCGCATCCCCAACAACGAGGAAGGCCACGGCGGCGGCGACGTGCGCCTGCGCAAGCAAATCTTCGCCGGCGACGGCAAAGACCCCTGGCGCCAGGCCGCCGGTACCCGCGACGGCGCCATGGCCTGCCTCGTGGGCATTGCCGCCCGCCACAGCATCGACAGCGGCAAGCCGGTCAAAATCGGGGACTTGACTTCGCTCAAGCCCTCGGGCACGCGGGGCGTGTGAACCAATTACCGAAAGAGTTGTTGAGGCTGAAAAATAAATTGATGTATCAACATTAAATGTCGATACATCTGTTAGCTTTGCATTCTCAATTCACCTTTTCAACCCCAACCGCCATGTCTGAAACCACTGCTTCCGCCGCCACCACCGCCACCAAATGGACGCTGGACCCCACGCACTCCGAAGTGCAGTTCAAAATCAAGCACCTCGTTATTTCCACCGTTACGGGCTCGTTCAAGTCCTTCCAGGGCTCGATGCAGAGCGAGAGCGACTCTGATTTCGCCAACGCCCAGGTGGAGCTTTCGCTCGACGTGGACAGCATCGACACCAACCAAGAAATGCGCGACGGCCACCTGAAAAGCGAAGAATTCTTCGACGTGGCCAAATTCCCGACCATCAAATTTGTGTCGACTTCCTTCGTGAAAGACGGCGACAGCTACAAAATCAACGGCAACCTCACGATGAAAGACGTGACCAAGCCCGTGACCCTAGAAGCCGAATACGGCGGCTCGGCCGTCGATTTCTACGGCAACACCAAGGCCGGCTTTGAGGTAACCGGCAAAATCAACCGCAAGGAGTTCGGCCTGAGCTGGGGTGGCATCACCGAAGCCGGCGCCATCGTGCTGGGCGACGACGTGAAGTTGATTGCCAACGTGCAGTTTGCCAAGCAGGCGTAATTGCTGTAGCGTGGACTCTGCGAGTCCGCGTCTTACCCAGGCAATGCGCGGACTCGCAGAGTCCACGCTACAATAAAAAAGCGGCGGCTTCTTCGGAGGCCGCCGCTTTTTTTGCGCCCGGTGCAACGCTGCGCGTGGACTGGCGGTCAGGGCTGTACTTCCGATAATTACCCTTTTCCCGCGCCGCTCATGCTTCGTATTTGTTCCCCTTTTGGCCTGGCTGCCCTGCTGGCCGTTTCCCTGCTGGGCTGCAGCAAAGACTCTGCCCCGCACCCCAAATGCTACAGCGGCACGGTGGTGGCCACCACCTGCATGCTGGGCGTGTTGATTGAGGTAGACCCGGCTTATCCCATCGGGGCCCCAGCGGTTTCGGCGTACGGCAACCAGTTTTTGGGCAACAACGTGGTGTCGGTGGCCAATTCGGGCAGCCTGCAAAACCTGGGCCGTGTGGGCCAACGCCTTCATTTCACCTACACTAGCGCGCAGACTAACTCCGGGATGGTCTGCCTGGCCGCCGACGGCACCACCACGCCCGTACCCATTGTGACGCTCAACAACGTCTCGACGCTGTCCTGCGATTCGGTCAGCACTCGATAATCTCCTGGTCAACTGTTTTTCCTCGCCGCCATGTTCTCCAAACGCCTATTTTTTGCCCTCGCCGTGGTTGGCAGTGGCGCTTTATCCGGCTGTGCAAATGAGAATGACAGCGTGCCGCCCGAGCTCACCTGTTTCTCGGGGGTGGTGCTGGGCGACCAGTGCTGGGACGGCGTCCTGATTCAGGTCGACAGCCAGTTTCCGATTGGCAAGGCCATTCAGTTGGCCCCCGCTCCCGACAGCCTGGCCACGACCAACGTCATTGCGGCCACCAACTCCGCCGATTTTGGCAGCCTGCTCAACCGGCGGGGCCAACGCGTATATTTCACCTACAATACCGACCCCAACCACCAGGCCACGGTGCGCGTGTGCACCACCTACAGGGCGCCGCTTTCTGTTCCGCATCTGGTGGTGGCCAACCTCTCGGGCGTGCCCTGCGGCGTGCTCAACCGCTAAGCCGGTAAGCAACGAGCCGGGTTGCAGCCATCGAAAAAGGCGACCCGTGGAGGTCGCCTTTTTGGCAAAAAACACGTGGGCGCGGCGGCTTACGCCGACAGCAGTTCCTTGTCCGGCACGCTCTGGTCTTTCAGGGTAGCGTTGCCGCGCTCCTTGCGCGTGATGCGCGAGTACAGGCTAATTTCTTGGTCGAACAGGAAGCGGAAGAAGAGCTTGGTGTAGCTGGTGTGGGCCAGCAGCGGCTCGTAGAACTCGGGCGCCAGGGCCTTGATTTTGGGCAGGTTGTTCCACGGAATGCTGGGCATGTCGTGGTGCTCGTTGTGGAAGCCCACGTTAAGGTTGATGCCGTTGAGGCGGCCGTAGTAGGAATAGGTTTCCTGCTCGGGGCTGAGCGTCAGGTAGTGCTCCTGAATCCAGCGGGCGCCCAGCGGGTGCAGGCCCACCGAGAACCAGAAGCTCAGAAACAAATACAGCAGGGCCGTCCAGCCGAAGAAGTAGACGATGGCCACGTTGAAGGCCAGTTGGGCCACGATGTTGGCCGCCACGTACTTATCGATGGTGGCCACCTCGCGGCAGCGCGCCGTGCGGATGACCTGAAACAGCGGGAAGAAAAACAGCCAGATGGCCTTGCCAATGCTGTAGTTGTGAATCAGCTTGGCCTCGTACCAGTCGGGCAGGTCGGCATCGAGCTCGTGCACGCCCTGAAAAACGTGGTGCTTGATGTGGAAATTCTTGAAGCTGATGGCCGTGGGAAATACCGACGGAAAATTGGCCAGAATGCCGGTGGCCACGTTCTGCCACAGCTTGCGGAAAACCAGGTTGTGCGCCGCTTCGTGAATCACCACAAACAGCGTGTGCGAGAAAAACGCGCCCACCAAATAGGCCACCGGGATGGTCCAGTACCAGGCCTGGTTGCGCAGCAGGTAGGCCAGCGCCACTTGGGCCACCACGCAGCCCGCGCCGATGAGGAAGGTGGTGGGGTTGCGCGTCATCAGCTGCTTCACCTCGGGGTGGGCCTTGATGATTTGGCGGGTGCGCACGCGGTGCGGCTCGGTGGCCGTGGCCACGGTGAAAGCGGTAGGAGCTGATGCCATAAAGAACTGGAAGCGGGCGCGGCGCTAAGAAGCAGCGCCTGGGCTTTCAGACAAAAATACGGCAAATTGGTTCAGCGCGAGGCGCCGGCAGGCCTACATCTGCCGCAGCCAAACCTTGGCGGTTTCGATGTCGTCGAACGTCGACACCACCGGGCTGCTGCCCGTGAACTGCAGGGTGAGGTCGGTGGAAAGGCGGCTGTAGACGTTGGGCGAATACACCCAGGCAAAATATTGCAGCCCGGCCCCGGCCATGGCCGGAAACCAGACCTTGCCGGCCCATTCGGCAGCCTCGCTCCACATGCTGGTCACGCCGGTGTTGTCGTTCAGCACTTTGTGGCAGCGCTGCCCCTGCATCAGGCGCAGCATTTCGTGGCCACCGTGCTGCACCGAAGTCAGGTCCTGGTCGCCGTGCCAGTCGGCCAGCAGCCATTCCTCCAGGTGGTCGTAGCTAATGGTGATGTGAGGGGTTTCGAGTAAGGTTTGTAAGGACATAGCGGGAATAGGAGGACAGTGCGGCGTACTACGGCAAATACGTAGTGAAGGATATCGCACGGGTTCAAATTTAGAGGCAGAACCTCGTTAACAGGTACCGGTTAACTGTTTTAGAACCGCCCGTTTCACCCGAATAAATACGGAGTCCGCATTTCATCTCCTTGCCATGCCGGCTGAAATCGCCTGTTTTTCAGCCAACGGCTCCGGCTTCCGGTTTAGCTTAATTCCGTGGCGCCCGCAAGCCGCAGGCGGCCCGATTTCGTATAGCACTGCACAAGGTTGGGACGGAGTGTAAGGGTGAAGACATTCGCGCGTCTATCCTCTTGAAACCCGCCGTTCCGGCTTTTCCGACTTCCCTATTCCCCATGAAAAACCGACTGAAATCCTTCGCCAGCGTGAGTTTGCTGGCCTTTGTGTTTGCCTGTGGCTCGCAGCCCGCGGCCGAGGCCCAGAATCCGCCGCGCTCCACGGCCGGCTTCGCCCCCACCAATCTCACGGGCCTGGCCATGGCCACGTTTGCCGGTGGCTGCTTCTGGGCGCAGGAAGAGGCCTTTGAGCAAATCAAGGGCGTGAAGCAGGTGGTGAGCGGCTACGCCGGCGGCACCAAGGCCAACCCCACCTACGAGGAAGTGGCCGACAAAACCACCGGCCACACCGAAACAGTGCAGATTTACTACGACCCCAAAATCATCAGCTACCAGAAGCTGGCCGACATTTTCTTCACCGCCTCGCATGACCCCACCCAGCTCAACCGCCAGGGCAACGACGTGGGGCCGGAGTACCGCTCGGCGGCCTTCTACCGCACGCCCGAGGAGAAGAAAATACTCGAAGCCACCATTGCCCGCGTCAACGCGTCGAAGGAGTACCCGGGCAAGATTGTGACCGAAGTAGTGCCGTTCCAGAAGTTCTGGCCGGCCGAGGACTACCACCAGGGCTACTACCGCCTGCACCCCGAAAACCCCTACATCACCCACGTATCGGCCGCCAAGGTGGAGCACGTGCAGAAGGCGTTTCGGAAGGATTTGAAAAACCCGCTCTAGCAGCCGGAAAAACCTGTTTTTCTGCTTCAGCAAAAAGCCCTGGCCAAATCGGTCAGGGCTTTTTGCTGGGGGCTGATTGAGCACGGCCGGGGCCTTATCTTTGGTAATGGAAGCGGCATAAACCGGCTTCGTGTTGCCGAGTTTCGCCCGCTATGCCCTCTCCCGCCGTTCTGCCCGCCCTGGATTTTGAGCTGCTGTTTGACCTGCTGCCGGCTCCGCACGCAGTGCTGGCGCTCGACGGCACGGTGCTGGGCCTGAACGCGGCCCTGGCCGCCCTGGTGTCGGCCGAAGCGGCGGCCAGCCTGCCCGGCCAGCCCCTGGCCGCGCTGCGCACCGCCGTCGAAGCCACCGGCGCGGTACTGGCCGCCGCCCCGGCCTGGGCCGCTGCCCGCGCCGCCGCCCTGGCCGGCACGCCGCAAACGCTGCTCCCCGCAGGGCTGGCCGCACCGCTCCCCACCGCGCCGAATGGCTACTGGCAGACCTCGCTGCTGGCCGTGCCCGCCACCGGCGCGCCGCGCTACCTGCTGGTGCGCCTGCTGGATGTGACGGCCCAGGTGCAGAGCCAGCAGGCCGCCGCGCAGGAACACGAGCAGTTCCGGTTTCTGGCCGAAAACATGCCCCAGCTGGTGTGGGCCACCTCGGCCACGGGCGAGGTGGAGTACACCAACCAGCGCTTCATCGACTACACCGGCCACGATGTGCTGCGGCTTGATGCGGCCGCGCGCAACGCCCTGTGGCAGCGCATCATCCATCCCGACGACCTGCCGGGCATGTACGCCCGCTGGGGCGAGGCCCTGGGTTCGGGCCAGGCGTTTGATTTGGAATTCCGAATGCGCGGCACCGACGGCGAGTTTCGTTGGTTCGACTCGCACGTGATGGTGCAGCGCGACGATACCGGGCAGGTGCGGCGCTGGTTTGGGGCCTGCACCGATGTGGACGCCCGGCACCGGGCCCAGCTGCAGCTGGAGCAGCAGCAGGCCCACATGCAGCGCATTCTGGACCAACTGCCGCTGACTATCAGCACGATGTCGGGGCCGGAGCTGACGTTCAGCTTCCTGTCGGCCAAGGCCCGGGAAGCCATGGGCGAGCGCGCCGTGGTGGGCCGCAGCGTGGCCGATAGCCTGCCCGAAGTGGCCGCCCAGGGCTACGTTCGGCTGCTGAACGAGGTGCGCGAAAGCGGCCAGCCCCACTTTGGCTTCGAGGAGCCCACCCAGTTGATTGACCCGGCCACTGGCGAGCCGCAGACGCGCTACAACGACTACGGCTACGTGCCCCTGCGCGACGAGGACGGCACCAGCGTGCTGGCCTACGGCATCGACGTGACCGAGCAGGTGCTGGCTCGCCAGCGCAGCCAGGCCCTGCAGGCCGAGGCCCAGGCCGCCGACCAGCGCCTGCGCCGCGTGACCGAGAGCCTGCCTTCCATCACCTTCATCAGCGACCAGGAGGGGCAGGTGCTTTACCTCAGCCCGCAGTGGTACGCCTACACCGGCACCACCGCCGCCGACGACCTTGACCGCGCCTGGAAAGCCTGCCTGCACCCCGACGACCAGGCCCGCGTGGCCGCCGCCTACGCCGCCGCGCTGGCCGCCGGCACGCCCTGGCGCTACGAGCTGCGCCTTCGCCGACACGATGGCCAGTTTCGCTGGTTTGTGAGCCAGGGTGTGCCCGAGCCGCTGGAAGACGCTCAAGCCGCCGGCCGTCTGCGGCAATGGTTCGGCTCCGACCTGGATATTCATGAGCTGCACGAGACGCAGGAGCGCCTGGAGGCCAAGGACCAGCAGCTCAGCCAGATTCTGGAGCAACTGCCGGCTTTCGTGGCCACGCTGGCCGGGCCGGAGCACCGTTACTCGTTCTTCAACCCGGCCTATGCCCAGCTGGTGGGCCATCGCGCCCGCCTGGGCCAGCCCGTGGCCGAGTTGCTGCCCGACCTGGCCGAGCAAGGCCTGGCCAAACTGCTGGACCACGTGTACCGCACCGGCGAAACCCAGGTGCGCCAGGAGCTGCCGTTGCGCTTGCGCAACCCCGGCCAGCCCGAAACCCTTACCTACGTCGACCTGACCTACCTGGCCCTGCGCAACGAGCGCGGCGAGGTAGACAGCGTGCTAAGCTTTTCGAAGGACGTGACGGTGCGCGTGCAGGCCCGCCAGCAGGCCGAGCTGCTGACCGCCGAAATGCAGCAGCGCGACGAACAGCTGCGCGCCCTCACGGCGGCCGTACCGGTGTTCATCTTCAACTTCGACCCGCAGGGCGCCATCACCTACACCAACCCCTACTTCTACGAGTACACCGGCCTGAACCCCGCCGGCCCGCTCGACGAGGCCTGGGAGGCACTGTACGAGGCCGACCGCGCCGCCCTGGGTGCAGTGGCACAGGCCGCCATGGCCCAGGGCCAGCCTTGGCAGGGCACTTTCCGGGTGCGGCGACGCGATGGCGCGCTGCGCTGGTTCCAGACCAAGGCCCAGCCCTACGCCGACGCGGCCGGGCAGCTGGCCGGCTTCAGCGCGGCTACGGTGGAGGTGCACGAGCTGCAAACGCGCACCGAGGAGCTGGAGCGCACCCGCACCGACTTCACGGCCCTGGCCAACAACATGGCCCAGCTGGCCTGGATGGCCGACCAGGACGGCCGCATTTTCTGGTACAACCAGCAGTGGTACGACTACACGGGCGCCACGCCGGAGGAGGCCCTGGCCCAGGAGTGGCTCCCGGCCTACCACCCCGAGCACATGGCGGCCGTGAACGCGCGCTACCTGGCCGCCATTGCGGGCGGCGAAACCTACGAAGACACCTTCCCGCTGCGGCGGCACGACGGCGAATACCGCTGGTTTCTGAGCCGGGCGCGGCCCATTCGGGACGCGGCTACTGGCGCGGTGCTGCGCTGGTTCGGCACCAATACCGACGTGACCGAGCTGCGCCAGCTGCAGGACCGACTGGGCGAGAGCGAGGAGGAGCTGCGCATTCAGGCCGAGAGCATTCCGCAGCAGGTGTGGACGGCCCGCCCCGACGGCACGGTGGACTTCTACAACCACCGCACGGCCGCCTACGTGGGCGTGTCGATGGAGAAAAACGGCGCCGCCCACTGGCTCGAATTCGTGCACCCCGACGACCGGGACCTGATGCAGGCCCGCTGGCAGCAGGCCATTGCCAGCCAGCGCTACTACGAAGCTGAGTTCCGCCTGCGCCGCTACGACGGCGAGTACCGCTGGTTTCTGGGCCAGGCGCAGGCCCGCCGCGCGCCCGGCGGCCAGGTAGTGAAGTGGTACGGCACGAGCACTGACGTGCACCAGCAGCGCCAGCTGCAGGAGCAGGTGCTGGCCGGCCAGACGCGCTTCCAGCAACTGCTCGAAACCCTACCCCAGATGGCCTGGACGTCGCGCCCCGACGGCCGCATCAACTACTACAATCAGCGTTGGTACGACTTCACGGGCGCCACTTTTGAGGAGCTGCGCGACTGGGGCTGGGAGCAATTTATGCACCCCGACGACCAGCCCGCCTCCCTGCGCCGCTGGCAGCACAGCCTGGCCACCGGCGAGCCGTTCGAGACCGAGAACCGCTGGCGCAACGAGCAGGGCGAGTACCGCTGGTTTCTGGTGCGGGCCGAGGCTATTCGGGACTCGTCGGGGGCCGTGGTGCTGTGGGTGGGGGCCAACACCGACGTACAGGACTTCAAGCAGGTGCAGCTTCAGCTGGAGGAGCAGAACGCCCGCCTGCTGCGCACCAATGAGGACCTCGACAACTTCGTGTACACGGCCTCGCACGACCTCAAGCAGCCTATCAACAACATGGCCGGCATTTTTGAGGAGCTGACCCGCACGGCCTACTTCCGCGACCCCGACGCCATCAAGCTCATCAGCTATTTTGAGCGGGCGCTGGGCCAGATTTTCGGCACCATCGACGACCTGAGCGCCATTGTGCGCGGGCAGCGCCAGCAGCAGGAGGTGCCCGCAGAAACCGTGGCCCTGGCCCCGCTGGCCGCCGAAATCATTAACAGCCTGCAGGACCAGGTGACGCAGCTCGGGGCCACTTTCGAGCTGGATTTCGACACCTGCCCCACCATCACCTTCGTGCGGCCCAACCTGCAGAGCCTGCTCTACAACCTCATCAGCAACTCGCTGAAGTATGCCGACCCCGAGCGGGCGCCCGTCGTCCGCCTCAGCTGCAGCCCCGATGCCATCACCGGCCGCCCCATCCTCACCGTGGCCGACAACGGGCTGGGCATCGACATGGAGCGCTACGGCGACCAGCTTTTTCAGCTTTTCCGGCGCTTTCATACCCACGTCGAGGGCACGGGCATGGGCCTCTATCTGGTCAATCGCATCGTGCAAATCCACGGCGGCCGGCTGGAGGTGAGCAGCGCCGTAGGCGAGGGCACCACGTTCCGCATTCATCTGTAGACGGCCTCGCGCCAGCCAAGATGCAGGTTGCTTTCTTTGTTGGACCGCACCCTTCTCCAATTTGCCCATGAGCGTTCCTTCCGCCCTGCCCACCGTGTCGCTGCAATCCAAGCTGCCCGATGTCGGCGTCAGCATTTTCTCTCAAATGACCGCGCTGGCCCAGGAAACCGGCGCCATCAACCTAGCCCAAGGTTTTCCCGATTACGACCCGCCGCAGGAGCTGCTGGAGGCCCTGGCCCGCCACGCTCGCACGCCCGGCCACCACCAGTACGCGCCCATGCCCGGCCTGCCGCGGCTGCGCGAGGCCATTGCCGCCCAGGTGGCCCGCCTCCAGCCCGACGCCCCCGCGCCCGACCCCGCCACCGAAATCACCATCACGGCCGGCGCCACCGAGGCCCTATATGCCGTGCTGGCGGCCGTGGTACGGCCCGGCGACGAGGTGGTGGTGTTTGAGCCGGCGTATGATTTGTATGGTCCGGCCATTCGGCTGCAAGGAGGGGTGCCGCGCTACGTGCGCCTGCCGTCGCCCCACTTCCGGCCCGACTGGGACGCCGTGCGCCGCGTGGTGTCGGCCCGCACCCGGCTGGTGATGGTGAACACGCCCCACAACCCCAGCGGCGCCGTGTTCACGCCCGAGGACTGGGACGCGCTGGACAAGCTGCTGGCCGGCACCAACGCCCTCGTGCTGAGCGACGAAGTGTATGAGCACCTGGTGTTTGACAGCGCGTCGCGCATGAGCGCCCGCCAGCACCCGGCGCTGCGCGAGCGGAGCTTCGTGCTCTCGTCCTTCGGCAAAACCTACCACGCCACGGGCTGGAAAGTGGGCTACTGCATTGCCCCGCCGTCCCTCAGCACCGAGGTACGGCGGGTGCACCAGTTCCTCACCTTCGCCGTGAGCACGCCCACCCAGCACGCCCTGGCCGACGCCCTCGAAGCCGACCCCACCGACGCCCACGCCCGTGGCCTGGCCCCCTTCTACCAGCAGAAGCGCGACCAGTTCCGCACGCTGCTGGCCACCGGCGGCTGGGACCTGCTGCCCGTGCCCGGCGGCTACTTCCAGCTTGCCCGCTACGACGCTTTCTCGCCGGCCTCCGACCTGGCCTTCGCCCAGTACCTGGCCCGCGAAAAGGGCGTGGCCGTGGTGCCGGTGTCGGCGTTTTACCACGATGGGTTTGATGAGGGACTGGTGCGGTTTTGCTTCGCGAAGGAGGCCGCCACGCTGGAAGCTGCCGCGGCCCGGCTGCGGTGAAGGAGGAATTTCAAGGCGCCATGTAGCGCACCCCGTGCATAAAGCAGCGGCGAAGCATCGTTACCACGCAGCGTTGTTCTGGCAGTTATCGGTTTCAGAACAGCTTCAAAAGAAAGCCATTGCCCGAAGGCCGCATCGCCGTACTTTGGCCCATTCATTTTCCTGCCATATGTCGAAACGCTTACGTTTAGCCAGCCTTGCACTGGCCCTCGGTACTAGCCTGGCCGCCGTTGCCCAAACCCCGAAACAGGAGGCTGAAGCCAAAGGCGTGAATGCCATTCGACTCATGGACGAAGGCAAGCTCGATGAAGCCATCGGCCTGCTTCGGGAGGCGCAAAAGCTCGACCCCGCCCGCTCGGATTACGCATATGAGTTGGGCTATGCCTACTATCAGCAGAAGAAATATCCACAGGCACTGGAGATGCTTGAACCGCTGATAAAGCTAACTGATGCCAGCGACCGCACGTTTGAGCTGCTCGGCAATGCTTACGACGATAATGGCAATCCTCAGAAAGCCATTGAAGCGTACGAGGCCGGGATGCGCAAATTTCCTGCTTCGGGGCGGCTACCGCTGGAGCTGGGCATTGTGTATATGGGGCAAAAAGAGTACGACAAAGCCATTGGCTATTTCGAGAACGGCATCCGGGTAGCGCCTGCGTTTTCCTCAAATTACTACTGGGCCGCCAAGCTCTTCTGCAACTCGTCGGAGGAAGTGTGGGGCATGATTTACGGCGAGTTGTTCATCAATTTGGAGCCTAACAGCCAACGTACCTTTGAAATTAGCAAGCTGCTGTACGACACCTACAAAAGCGAAATTAAATTCACCGGGGCCGACACGGTGAAGGTGAGTTTCAGCACGAACAACATCATTGTGCCGGTGAAGGGGAAAAAGCTAAAGCTGCCGTATGGGGGCATGGTATACGAGCCGGTGATGCTGATGTCAACCATTGGAGAAAAAAGCGTCAATCTGAACGCGCTGGACCGCATTCGAACCAATTTTGTAGAGAATTACTACCGCCTGCCGGCCAGCAAAGACGTACCCAACGTGTTGTTCGATTATCAACGCCAAATCAAACAAGCCGGTCACCTTGAAGCCTATAACCACTGGCTGCTACTGGCTGGCGACGAAACGGGATTTTCACAGTGGGAGAAAGCCAATCCAGAGAAATGGAACAGCTTTCTCGGATGGTTTAAAGAAAACCCCTTGCAACTCAACAGTAAGCACATGTTTTATCGGGCGCAGTACCAGTAATCATTTGTAGGGTCCTCTGTTACGCTCCGCATTCCTCATGTCCGACCTCACCGTCACCTTCCTCCAAACCGAGCTGCACTGGCACGATGCCGCCGCCAACCGCGCGGCCATAGACCGGCACCTGGCCGGCCTCGCCCGGCCCACCGACCTGATTGTGCTGCCCGAGATGTTCACCACCGGCTTCAGCATGGAGGCGCGGACGCAGGCCGAAACCATGGCCGGCCCCACTGTGGCCTGGCTGCGCGAGCGCGCCGCCGCGCACGATGCCGTGGTCACGGGCAGCGTTATCATCGAGGAAGACGGCAGCTACTACAACCGCCTGCTCTGGGTGCGGCCCGACGGCAGCCTGAGCTACTACAACAAGCGCCACCTCTTCACCCTGGCCGGTGAACAGCATACTTATACCCCCGGCCAAACGCGCCTGGTGGAAGACTGGCGCGGCTGGCGCATTTGCCCGCTGGTGTGCTACGACCTGCGCTTTCCCGTGTGGAGCCGCAACCAAGCCACTGAGCCTTACGACCTGCTCCTGTACGTAGCCAATTGGCCCGCCGTGCGCCGCACTGCCTGGCGCACGCTGCTGCGCGCCCGCGCCATCGAGAACGTGGCCTGTGCCCTCGGCGTGAACCGCACCGGCCACGACGGCCCCGGCCACGAATACAGCGGCGACTCGGCCCTTATCGATGCCAAAGGCACCTATCTGGTGGAAGTCCACGAACGGAACGGCCTCTTCACCCACACCCTCAGCCGCGCCGAGCTGGAGGATTTTCGAGCCAAATTCACGGCCCTGCAGGATGGGGATGCGTTCGAGTTGATGGGCTAGCGCCTGTCATTGCGAGGGCGCAGCCCGCGGCAATCCGTTCTCTCAAAACCAGACATGCCCTTTCATCACAAAGCCCCGGCACTGTGCAGCGCCGGGGCTTTTCATTGGGCTTTAGCTTCGCTGACCTTCGGTTGTCACACTGGAAGGTTGGTTGCTGAGAACAGGACGGATTGCCTCGCTCCGCTCGCAATGACGGCGCCTCGCCCCTACTGCACGGCCAGGCGGCGCACGGCGGCCGTGCCATCGGCGGCCGTGGCGCGCACCAGGTACACGCCGGGCGCCAGGCCGGTTAGGCTGAGGGCGTGGCGGCGCTGGGCGAGGCCGGGCGTGAGCACCACGCGGCCGGTGAGGTCGAGTACGGTGAGGCGGGTGGGCTGGGCGGTTTCGACGGTGGCCGTGGCTGTGGCGGGGTTGGGGTAAATGCTCAGGGCCAGGGCTGCGGCGGCTTCGGCGCGAGTGGCCGTGGGGGTGCGGTTACGGGTGCCGAAGCTGAGAATGCCGCCGGCCTGCGTGCCCACCAGCAGCTCGGGCGCGCCGTCGCCGTTGAGGTCGGCCGCCGCCAAGCCGTAGTGCGCATAATCGCCCTTCCCCAGCCGGGTGGGCTCGTAGGCGGCCTTGAGGGGGTTGTAGAGCAGGTCGGTGCGCTCCAGGAAAAGGGTGGGGTTCTGGGCGCGGTAGTTGGAGAACAGGCGCAGGTAGCCCGTGACATCGGCCGTGAGCAGGTCGGGCAGGCCGTCGCCGTCGAAGTCGGCCACGGCGGGCGCCAGGTTGAAGGGGCGGACGCCGTTGGCTTCGCGAATGCGGCCGAAATCGTTGTTCACCAGCACAAACGCACTGTCGAGCGGCCCGCGGCCCCGGTTACGGAAGTAGCGCAGGGCCATGCCGGGCTCGCGGGTTTCATTCGTGCCGATGAGCAGGTCGACGTAGCCGTCGTTGTCCACGTCGGTGAAGCAGGGCATGTCGCCCTGGCGGTAGGGCAGAATGCCGTCCGTCAGCGAGGGGGTGGCGGGCGGGTTGGTGGTGGTGGGTCCTTGGGCTTTGAAATACTGCGCTGTGCTGGGGTCAAACACGGCGGGCTGGCCGGCCCGGGCCGTGTTCAGGATGTAGTACAAGACGTTGGTGCCGCGGCCCCAGGCGGCGTAGGCCAGGTCGAGGGCGCCGTCGCGGTTCAGGTCCACGAGCACGGGCTTGAGGCCCGTCAGGTTGAGGGCCGACAAACCCAGGTAGTCGCTGCTGATGAGCTGAAACACCGGCCGGGCGCGGGTGCCCGCGTTGCGGTAATACGTAAGCGTGGCACGGTACACGTTGTTCACGCGGTCGGCGTGGTTGGCCACGAGCAGGTCGGGCAGGCCGTCGCCGTCGATGTCGCCGAGGGTGGGCGCGGCGCCTTCGCTCACGTCAATCATCGTGTTTTGCAGGAAGCCGGCGGCCTGGTTGGTGTAAACGGGCGCGCTGGTAGCGGCCGCGTTGGTGAAAAGCTGCACGTTGTTGCGCATGCTCACCTGGTCGGCTTGGTTGGTCAGCATGTTGGGCGCCACCACCAGGTCGGGGGTACCGTCGAAGTTGGTATCGAACGAATAGCCAGCTGGGAACACCGGCACCCGCGCCGGCGTGGCCGCCGAGGGGAAGCTGGCTGAGATGCCGGCCTGCGTGAGCACCGGCGCCGCGGTGGTGCCTTGGTTGAGCAGGCTGGCGAGTTCGGGGCAGTTGTCGCGGCCGTCGAGCAGGTCTTGGTCGCCGTCGCCGTCCAGGTCCACCAGCAGCAGGCTGTGGCCGCCGGTGTGGTTGGTTCGGGGCGCCGTGAAGCAAGGAACCGTGCCGATGCCAAACTCGGCGCAGCCGCCGCAGGCCCGCAGGTCGCCCCACTGGGTGGCCGTGCGGGTGAAAGTGAGGGCGCTGCCGCAAGTGCCGGGGCTGGTGTTGATGTACTGCTCGATGACGACCGACGCCAGGAAGTCGTAGCTCATGATGTCGAGCTTGCCGTCGCCGTTCACGTCTTGGATGGCCGGCAGGTTGTAGCCGCCAATGGTCAGGTTGGCCGTGCCCGGGGCGCCGTACGAGAAGCGAATCTGGTTGGTGGTGAGCTGGAAGCTGGGCCGGCCGTTGGCCAGCACGTTGCGCAGCACGGCAATGTTGCCACCGGGAGCGTAGGTAAAGATGTCGGGGCGTCCGTCGCAGTCGTAGTCGCGCAGCAGCACCCAGCCGTTCAGGCTATCGGGAAAAATGGATTCGTACTGCGGGGCATACTGCCAGCGGCGCCCGGCCGTGGTGCCCGGCGCGGCCACGTTCAGGAAGGTGTAGACGCGGCTGCTTTCGTGGTCGAAGGCGAACAGGTCCTGCCGGCCGTCGTTGTCGAGGTCGATGGTGCTGAATTGGGGCGTGTTGAAGCCGCCGGCCCAGGCATTGGCCAGCGTGTCGGTGCCGTGCACCACCTTGGCCGCCGCCCGGTATTCAAACCCGAAGCGCGTGGCCTGGGCCCGGGCCGCAAAAGAAAAAGCCAGCAGCGCCAGCAAAAAAGCGTAAGAACGAAGCATAAGCAGCATGGGAAAGCCGGTGATGAGAAAGGACCGCACCGTGCGGTACAAAAATCACGCCCACCTTTGCAGCAAGTTACACCTGGCCACCCGTTTCAGTTCATGCCCACGCCGCTTTATTCCCACTACCTGGCCGCTCAGGGCCTCGTCAGCACCGACTCGCGCCAGGCCCAGCCCGGCACGCTTTTCTTCGCCCTCAACGGTCCCAGCTTTCGGGGCGCGGCTTTTGCCCCGCAGGCACTGGCCGCCGGCGCCAGCCACGCCGTGGTCGACGACGAGGCCCTGGCCGCCACCGACCCCGCCCGCTACACCTTCGCCCCCGACCCGCTCCTAGCCCTGCAACAGCTGGCCCGAGAGCACCGCGAGCAGTTCCGCATTCCGGTGCTGGCCGTGACGGGCTCCAACGGCAAGACCACCACCAAGGAGCTGCTCACGGCTGTGCTGGCCCAGCAATTCCACGTGCTGGCCACCATCGGCAACCTCAACAACCACATTGGCGTGCCCCTCACGCTGTTGCGCCTGCGCGCGGGCGAGCACGACTTCGCTGTGATTGAGATGGGCGCCAACCACCGCGGCGAAATCGCGGCTTACTGCGAGTGGGCCCAGCCCACGCACGGCCTCATCACCAACATCGGCCTGGCCCACCTCGAAGGCTTCGGCGGAGCCGAGGGCGTAGCTCTGGGCAAGGGCGAGCTGTTTGATTACCTGGCCCGCACCGGCGGCACGGCCTTCGTCAACACGCTGGATGCGCGCCTGCCCGGCCTGGCTGCCGCCGTGCCCACGCGCCTCTCCTACCCCGGCCCGGCCGACGACTTCCCCGCCACCCTGCTCGCCGCTGACCCCGCCGTGGCCCTGCGCCTGGCCGACGGCACCGACGTGGCCGCCCAGCTCACCGGCGACTACAACTTCCCCAACCTGGCTGCCGCCGCCGCTGTGGGCCTGCATTTCGGCATCGCGCCAGCCAAAGTGGCCACCGCGCTGGCGCAGTACAACCCCCAAAACAACCGCTCGCAGCTGGTGCGGACTGAGCGCGGCAACGACCTCATTCTCGACGCCTACAACGCCAACCCCAGCAGCATGGCGGCGGCCCTGCGCAGCTTCGCCGGCCGGCCTGGCGCCCTGGCCGATAAGGTGGTGATTCTGGGCGACATGTTCGAGCTGGGCGAAGCCAGCGGGCACGAGCACCGCGCCCTGGGCAAACTGCTGGCCGAGCTGCAGTTCGGCACGGCCATTCTCATCGGCCCCGAAATGGCGCAGGCCTGGAACAAGAGCACCCCCGCCACCACGCTGCACTTCAAAACCAAAGAAGCGGCCACCGACTGGCTAAAATGGCAGCCCATCACCGGCCGGCACATCCTGCTCAAAGGCAGCCGCGGCATGGGCCTGGAAACGCTGGTGCCGCTGTTATAGGTCATTTAACAGGTATCAATTAACATTTAACAGCCGCCAATTAAAGGGCAAGTAGAACGGCTGTTAAATGTTAATTGATACCTGTTAAATGACTCAAAACGGGCTTTCCAGTTCCGCCAATGTAGGCAGCACGACGTCTTTGGGCGAAATAATGGGTTCGGCCACGCCCCATTCGATGCCCAGGGCGGGGTCGTTCCAGAGCAGGCCGCCTTCGGAAGAAGGGGCATAATAATCGGAGCACTTGTAGAGGAACAGCGTGTCTTCTTCCAGCGCCACGAAGCCGTGGGCGAAACCGGCGGGCACAAACAGGATGTTGCCCAGGGCGGCGCTCAGCTCCACGGTGGCGTGCTGGCCGAAGGTGGGCGAGGCGCGCCGAATGTCGACCACCACATCGAGGGCGCTGCCTTGCGCCACGCGCACCAGTTTGGCCTGGGCGTGGGGCGGGCGCTGGAAATGCAGGCCGCGCACCACGCCCGGCTGCGATTTTGATTGGTTATCCTGCACCCAGTCCAGGTTGGCGGGCAGGCCCATTTCCTGCATCAGGCGGGCGCTGTAGGTTTCGTAGAACACCCCGCGCGGGTCGCCGAACAGACGGGGAATGAATTCGAGGAGGCCCGGCAGGGCGTGTTCTTTTACTTGCATCGGGGGCAAAGTTAGGCGGCCGGGCCCGGCCGAAACGGGCCCGGCCGGCGTTATTTCTTCACGGCGGCCACGGCCGCGAGGTACTTGTTGAGCACGATTTTCTCGTCGAATTTGGTTTCGGCGAGGTAGCGGCTGTTCTGGCCCATGCCCCGCAGGTCGGCATCGGAGAGGCGCAGCACTTGCAGCATTTTGGCGGCCAGGTCGTCGGCGCTGCGCACCTGGCAGAGGTAGCCGTTGCGGCCGTCCACCACGGTTTCGCGGCAGCCGGGCACGTCGGTGGTCACAAGGGGCTTGCCGCAGGCGGCAGCTTCGAGCAGGGTTTTGGGGGTGCCCTCGCGGTAGCTGGGCAGCACCACGCAGTCGGCCCGGTGGAGGTGGGCGGCTACATCGTCGGAGCGGCCCAAGTACTCAATGTCGCCGCTCTTGAGCCACTCCTCGAACGTGGCGCGGGGCACGCCCACGCCGCCGGCCTCGTCGAGGCCGCCCAGCAGCTGAATACGGGTGCCCGGCACGGCCTGCCGGATGGCTTTGGCGGCTTCAAAGTACTCCACCACGCCTTTTTCATAGAGCACCCGCGCCACCATCAGAAACACAAAGGGCTGGTTGCGCACAAACTCGGCGGCGGGCCGAAAACGGTCGGTGGCCACGCCGGAGCCGGGCAGCAGGTCGGTGATTTCCTTGCGCACGAGGCCGTTATCGAGGAATAGCTGCCGGTCGTCGTCGTTCTGGAAGAAAATCTTGGCCGGGAAGCGGAAGGCGAAGCGGTAGAGCCCCAGCGCCACCTTGCTCACGAAGTTCTTGATGATAAACACCGTGCCCAGCCCGCTCACGTTGTTGATGCTGGGGATGCCCGCCAGCTTGGCCGCAATGCTGCCGTAGATGTTGGGCTTGATGGTGTAGTGCAGCACCACGTCGGGCCGCTCGCGCTTATAAATCTGGTAGAAGCGGCGCGTGAGGGCGGCATCTTTCACCGGGTTGGTGCCCTTGTTTTCCATCAGAATGGGCACGAAACGGCAACCCAGCTCGGTTTCGAGGCGCGCCGAATAGTCATCGGGCGGGGCAATGGCCAGCACTTCGTGGCCCGCGGCCTGCAGGGCTCGCACGAGGCTGGCCCGGAAATTCCAAATATTCCAACTGGTATTGATGACGAGGGCGACGCGCAAAATGGTGGGTTGGTGAGGTGGCGAAATGGTGAGTTTGGGGCAAAGGTCGGGGCTACGGATTTTACCCGTATGCATTTATCCGGCCACTCACCATTTCACCACCTCACCATTTCACCTTTAAGCCGGTACTTTGTGGCCTGATTTTGTGTTAGCTCTCGTATGAACTTCCGATTTACTGCCTTCCTCCTGCTGGGGCTGCCCCTGCTGGCCCAGGCGGGCCCGCCGCTGCTGCCAGGCCAGGCCCTGTTCCAGAAAAACTGCGCCCGCTGCCACGGCGCCAACGGCAAGAAAGGCGCCAACGGCGCCCACGACCTCACCAAGAGCAACCTCAACGCTTTCGGACGCACCTACCTCGTCACCAATGGCATGGGCAAGATGCCGGCTTTCGGCAAAACGCTCACGCCGGCCGAGGTGCAGCAAGTGGTAGCTTATTCGCTGACGTTGAAGTAAGCCAGGACGATATGCAGAACGTTCTTTCTCCGTGACGTTCTTTTTGGTCGAATTTGCGTTTAGCCTCTTCTGACCCATCCAATACCGATTACAAACCATCCATATGGCAAATACCCAATCCGGCGGCCGCAAGCCCGGCAACAGCACCCGCCACGTCGGGGCCACCGACAACGTGAAGGGCCGGGCCGGCCGCATTCTGCTCAAAGCCGCCGCCAACGGCACCTACGAAACCGCCAAAGAGCAGGAAACCGCCGTACTGGTTTCGGTGCCCCCGCGCCGGCAGTCCGAAGCCCAGACTACCGAATACCTCGACGAGTTGGCGTTTCTGATTGAAACGGCCGGCGCCACCGCCACCAAGCGCTTCGTGCAGCGCCTCGAAAAGCCCGACATCCGCACCTATGTGGGCGAGGGCAAGCTGGCCGAAATCAAGGCATACGTGCAGCACGAGGGCACCAGCATGGTCGTTTTTGATGATGACCTATCCCCTTCCCAGCTCCGCAACCTGGAAGCCGAGCTGCTGGTGAAAATCGTGGACCGCTCGCTGCTCATCCTTGATATTTTCGCCCTGCGGGCCAAGTCGGCCACCTCGCGCACGCAGGTAGAGCTGGCGCAGTACCAGTACTTGCTCCCCCGCCTCACCGGCCTCTGGACTCACCTCGACAAGCAGCGCGGCGGCGTGGGCATGAAGGGCCCGGGCGAGACGGAAATCGAGACGGACCGCCGCATCGTGCGCGACCGGATTGCCTTCCTCAAAGAGAAGCTCGAAGACCTCGACAAGCAGGCCCACACCCAGCGCAAAACCCGCGGCGGCAGCATCCGCGTGGCCTTGGTGGGCTACACCAACGTGGGCAAAAGCACCCTGATGAACGTGCTGGGCAAGGCCGACGTCTTCGCCGAAAACAAGCTTTTCGCTACCGTCGACGCCACCACCCGCAAAGTGGTGCTCGACGGCCACCCCTTCCTGCTCTCCGACACGGTGGGGTTCATCCGCAAGCTGCCCACCAAGCTCATTGAGAGCTTCAAAAGCACGCTAGATGAAATCCGCGAAGCCGACTTGCTGCTGCACGTCGTCGACATTTCGCACCCCAGCTTCGAGGAGCAGATTCAGGTGGTGAATGATACATTGGCCGAAATCGGCGCGGCCGACAAACCGATGCTTTTGGTATTCAATAAAATAGACCAATACAAGCAGGACGACGCGCAGCACGACCCCTTCGGTGAAGTGCTGGACGCTGAGGACGATGGCACCGCCCCACGCCCGCCGCTGGCCCAGTTGCAGGCCACCTACATGGCCAAGCTGCACGACCCGGTGGTGTTCGTTTCAGCCCAGCAGCGCACCAATCTGGAAGAGCTGCGCGAGCTGATTTCCAAGCGCGTGGCCGCCCTGCACCAGCAGCGCTACCCCTACCAAAACGCGGGCTACGAGCAGGAATAAGGAGCTCCGCTCTTAAGCAAAACGAAAGCGTCTGCTCCGGTTGGGGCAGACGCTTTCGTTTTGCTTAAGAGCTGTTTCGCAGTCAGGTTGACGTAGGGGCGGGGCTTGCCCCCGCCCGGATAGTCGCGCAAAACCACCGATTTCGTTCAGCATCCGGGCGGGGACAGGCCCCGCCCCTACATCGTTTGGATATACCCTAACTGCGAAACAGTCGATGCTACTCCTTGATGAACTTGAGGCTGCCGGCCGACGAGCCATCGGCCTGCAGCACCTGCACCAGGTAGAGGCCGGCGGCCCAGCCCTGCACGTCGAGCGTTTGCGTGGCGCCCGTGGCGGTGCCGACGTACGTCAGGCGGCCGGCGCTGCTGTAGATGAGCAGCTGCTGGCCGGCTTGCAGCCCGCCCACCTCGATGCGAGCGGAGGTGGGATTGGGGGCCAGGGTGAGATGCGTCGCGGCAGCGCAGGCGGTGGTGAGGGTGGCTACCGGGCTGTAGGTGGCCGTGCCATCGGTGTCCACCATTCGGAGGCGGTAGTAGCGCACGGCAGCCAGCGCCTGCCGGTCGAGGTAGCTGTAGGTGCTGCCGGTGGCGCGGTTGTGGCTGGGCACGGCGGCGAGGCGCGCAAATGCTTGGCCATCGGTGCTGCGCTCTACTTCGTACCGGTCGCTGTTCGACTCAGTGGCAGTGGTCCAGGCCAAGCGGGTGGCGCAGCCCTCGGCAGCCGTGGCCGTGAAACTGCTGAGCCCCACCGGCAGCGGCCCGCCAACGATGGTGACGCGGCGGGCATTGCCGCTGAGCCGGCCGCAGGGCGCCACCGCGGCCAGGGCCGATTGCAAGCTGCCGAGGGTGCCGTTCTGCAGGCTGCTCACGGCGTAGCTGCGCTGAAACAGCAGGCCGTACACGTCGTAGGTGCCACCGGGCAGGGTGCGCAGGTCGGCGGTGGGGGCAATGCGTACCACGGTGTTGTTAGCCGTATTCACCACCACGTATTGGTATTCGTAGCCAGCGCTTTGCAGCGGGGCATAGGCCGTGCCGCCGGCCGGCGAAGTCGTGAACGTCACGCTGTAGTTGCCATTGGCCGGGGCCGACATCGGCGAGCCACCGAAGTCGGACAGCACCAGCGTGTAGGGCTGCCCCGCCGTGAGGGATACCGTCACACTGCGCGGCAAAAAAGTGCTGACGACATTGTCGACCAGAATATTCTGGCACGGGTCGCCGGGCGTGAAGACGGCTCCGGAGTACACCCGAATCACCATGTTGCCAAAGCCCGTGGGCGTGTTGATGGTGTACGTGCCCGTGGTGGAGGGCACGAATACGTAGCTGTCGTAATACGATGGGTTGCCGCCGTAGCGCGCGCAGCTGCTGCCGTCGTAGTCCGTCAGGAAAGTGGTAGCGTCGGTGGCGGTGATGGCGCCGGTAATCTGGTTGGCGCCCGTGAGCTCGGTGAGACTGTAGGCGTTCTGGGCAAGGTTCAGGGCGGCGTCGCCAGCGTTGGCCGTCAGGCTGGTGGCGGGCAGGATTTGCGAAGCCACCGGCGCGCACGGCCCGATGGGAAAGTCCACGTCATTGATATCGAAGAAGACATTGCCCACGGCTTCCACCCGCAGGCGAGCCTGCGCGGTGGTCACGTTCGGAATAACTACGGCCTCCGAGCCGTCGTTGGGTGTGCTGGCGGCCAGCACCGTGCCAAACGTCTGCCCACCATCCGTCGAGAGCGTGATGCGGACCTGGCTCACGCCAATCGGCGCCTGGTCGGTGCCGTTCACCGACCAGGTCACCGTGGCCGTCTGCCCGGCAATCCAGAGGGCCGGGGCGTTCTGGGTGGTCACGGCAAAGGGGCCGGTGTTGGGGGCCACGGTCAGCGTCACGTTGTCGGTGCTGAAGGTGCCGCCGGTGCTCACTTGGTCGCGGGCCGTGACCACGAAGTTGAGGCTGCGCCCCACGTTGGGCAGCGCCTCGCCGATACGGTCGGCCGGGCCGTTGCTGTTGGCCAGCACGTACTGCAGGTCGGGAAAGGTGCGGCTGGGCGTGCTGCGCGGCGGCCGGGGCCGGAAGAGTGGCGCCTCGGGGTCGTCGACGGCCGCCAGCCCGCCAGTGCCCACAATGGAGCCCAGCGCGTTCAGGTTGGTGGTGTAGTCGAACTGGTTCCAGGTGTAGGCCAGGGCATCGCCGTCGGGGTCGGAGCCGTTGGCGGTGAGGGTGAAAGGCGTGTTGCGCGGAATCACGTAGTCGGCCCCGGCGTTGAGCGTGGGCGGGCGGTTGGCGTTGGCAGTCACCGTGGGGCAGCTCACGCTGAGCAGTTCGTCGCGCATCTGCCGCAACGAGTGCGTGTTGAAATGGTCTTCGTCGGTGGGGCCCAGGCCCTGCAGGGTTTGCACGTTGCACACGTAGGTGTAGGCCATGATGGTGGCCCCGCCGCCCGGCTCGATGTTGCTGCCCGGCGAGCCCGAGCCGCACGGCCCCGTGAACGTGTGGGCGGCCCCGTGCTGGTGGCCCATTTCGTGGGCCAGCACCTGCCGGAATCCGCTGGTGCCCACCCCCGACCACGCCCCGGCCCGATAGGTCAGGTTGCTGTTGCAAATGATGCCCACGTAGGCCACGCCGCCGCCCGTGTTGTGAAAACAGTGCCCCAAATCATAAGTACTGGCATCGAACCGACTGCTGATGAAGCCGGCCACTTCGCCCAGGTTTTGCTCGCGCAGGCGGCCGGCGGTGGCCGGGTCGGAACTAGCAAGCGTGGGCGTGGTCACGGCCGAAAAGTAGTAGCTGCCACCGGTGGGTTTCACCAAGGTGAAGCCCACCGCCAGTTCCTGCGAGTACAGGGCCGTCATCTGGTTCATGGCCGTCACCACGGCCTGCTCCACGCTGGCATCGGTGCTGCCGTTGGCGGTGTAATATTCCTGCGTCACCAGAATAGCGTACCGAATGCTGCGCAACTGCGTGCCAAAGCTGAAAGGCGCGGGCAGGTTGGCGGCCGTCGAGCGGGCCTGGGCGCCCGCGGGGTCCAGGGTGGCGCAGGGGCCGGTGTTAGGCGGCGTGGGCTGCAGCAGGTAGGCCCCGCTGCCGTCGGCAGCGGGCCGCAGGCTGGCCGATTCGGCCCCGGCCAGCACCTGCGCCGTGAGGGCCCGCGGCGT
>NZ_JAUQSX010000011.1 GCF_030581005.1 Hymenobacter mellowenesis
AATGTTCTGGCCCATGATGTGGTGCAGGCCCAGCGGCGTGGTGTAGCGCACGTAGATGTCGCGCGACTTGTCCATCATGCCCACGATGGTGGCCACGGCCTGGGGCTCGCGGGTCAGCGTCATCCGGGTCCACTCCGTGGCAATGGCTTTGGACGTCAGCGTGTAATCCCAGGCCAGGCGGCCGAAGGCGTACCAGTTGGCCTGGCCCATAGGGTGGCCGGTCCAGTTGCGGTCGGAGCCGATGTTGGCCACGCCCGCGATGCCGCTGATGCGGTGCTGGTCGAGGCTGCCGTCCACTACTTTCGCCACCGTCGAGCCCGGGCCTTTCACCTGCGTATCGGCATCGAGGCACTCCTTGAAAAGCGGTGCCAGGTACACGAGGTGCGAGGCAAAGCCGAGGTACTCCTGCGTAATCTGCACTTCCAGCACCAGCGGCGTCTTGGGCATAGCCCCGAACAGCGGGTGGAAAGGCTCGCGGGCCTGAAAATCAATCGGCCCGTTTTTCACTTGCACCAATACTTTGGGAGCGAACGTGCCATCGAGCGGCTTAAACTCCTCATAAGCCTGCTTGAACCGGTCGCTGCTGCCGGCCTTGTACACGAAGGCGCGCCACATCACAATGCCGTCGTGCGAACCCAACGCGGTGGCCAGCATGTTGGCGCCGTCGGTGTGGCTGCGGCCGTAGTCCTGCGGGCCGGGCTCGCCTTCGGAGTTGGCCTTCACCAGAAAGCCGCCGAAGTCGGGAATCTCCTTGTACAGCTCGTCGGCCTTGGCCGTCCACCACTGCTTCACCTGCGCATCAAGCGGGTCGGAGGTTTTCAGGCCCCCTATCACTTTTGGCGCCGCCCAGAACACCGACAGATACACCCGAATGCCGTAGGGCCGCATCACGCCCGCCAGCGCCTTTACTTTCTGGATGTACTCGGCCGTGAGGTAGCGCGCGCTGGCGTTTACATTGTTGATGGCCACGCCATTGATGCCGATGGAGGCGTTGGCGCGGGCGTAATCGGTGTAGCGCGGGTCGAGGTGTTGCGGCAGCTCGTACCATTTCCAGATGCTGGAGCCTGCGTAGCCGCGCTCCACGGTGCCATTCGGGTTGTCCCAATGGTTGAGCAGGCGGTACTGAATGCGCGGGCTGCTGCTCACGTTCAGCCCAGCAAGCGACTGCCCGGTTTGCAGCTGGCGTAGCAGCGCAAACACGCCGTAGAGCACCCCGGCCCCGCTCCTACCCGTCACGAGCAAGTTGCGCCCCTGGGCAGAAATATGATAACCGTCTCTGCTATCGGAACTACCGGAAACGTTTGCAGATGGGTCAACAACGAGTAGAATTCCGCGTTTGGTGCTCTCTGCTTTTGCCACCATTGGCACCGGCTGGCCCAGTAGGCCCTGCAGGCCGCGCTGCAACTCCGTGGCAGCCGTCTTCAGTACCGCATCAGCGCCGTTGCTGGCAATGAACTGCGCGGCGGCGCGGTACTGGGCGCGCTGGGTGGCGTCGGCCACCAAGTCATACTTCAGCCACAGGCGGTAGCCGTCGTCGGCCCGGCAGAGGGGCGCGGCGCCAACGAGAACCAACAAAAGCAGCAGTGACCGGAGCAGCATAGGGTGGGATTTGGGAGCGGAGGTCTTAAGCAAGGGCGGCGGTTTCGGCGAGGTGAGCCGCAGGCGGCCCTACTTCGGTTTCTAAGCTGCGCCGGATACCGTACTCCAGCCCGCGCAGCTCGGCCAGGCCGCGCAGGCGGCCGATAGCCGAATAGCCGGGGTAGGTTTTCTTCTTTAAGTCGTCGAGCATCTGGTGGCCGTGGTCGGGGCGCATGGGAATGGCGATGACGCCCGCGCCGCTGGCGGCTCGCCGCTCTTCCTCCAGCACCAGCTCGCGCACCACGGCGTACATGTCCACGTCGCCGGTGAGGTGGTCGGCTTCGTGGAAGTTGCGCGGGTTTTCCTCCCGCTTGGTAGCGCGCAGGTGAATGAAGTGAATGCGCGAAGCAAAGCGCCGGGCAATGGCTGGCAAGTCGTTGTCGGCCCGCACGCCCAGCGAGCCGGTGCAGAAGGTCAGGCCATTGGCCGGCACGTCGCAGGCGGCAAATAGCTGCGCCAGGTCGTCGGCGGTGCTCACCACGCGGGGCAGGCCCAGCAGCGGGTACGGCGGGTCGTCGGGGTGAATGCACAGGCCGATGCCCAGTTCTTGGGCCACCGGCGCCACTTGCTGAATGAAGTAGTGCAGGTTTTCGCGCAGCTTCCCGGCATCAATGGCCGCATATTCATCCAGCAGCTGCTGGAAGTTGCTAAGCTCAAATGCCTCTTCCGAGCCGGGCAGGCCCAGCAGCACGGTGTTGGTGAGGGAGGCCACTTCTTCGGCGCTCATGGTAGCGAATTGCTGCCGGGCGGCCTCGGCCACGGCGAGCTCGTAGGCCGCCGCCGCGTCGGGGCGCTGCAGGATGCACAGGTCGAACACCGCGAAGTCCTGCCACACAAACCGCAGGGCCCGCGAGCCGTCCGGCATTTCGTAGTTCAGGTTGGTGCGCGACCAGTCCAGCATCGGCATGAAGTTGTAGCACACCGTGCGGATGCCGCAGGCGGCCAGGTTACGCAGCGACTCCTGATAGTTCGCTATATACAGTTCGCGCGCAGGCAAGCCTTTTTTAATGGCCTCGTGCACCGGCAGGCTTTCCACCACGGCCCAGTGCAGGGGCGTGTGCGTGGCATTGTCGGCGGAAATGAGCTGCTGCCGGGCTTGAATCTCGCTCACCGGCCATACCGCCCCCACGGGTAATTGGTGCAGCGCAGTCACCACCCCCGCGCACCCTGCCTGTCGGATGTCGAAAAGCGAAACCGGGTCGTGAGGCCCGAACCAACGCATGGTGTGCAGCATATAGTATTTCAGGTAAAATACAATTTTGACAAATTGCAGAACCACTCTCGCTTCTATCGCATGTATATGCGGTTTTGCAGCGATTTGGCTCTGTTTCTATCGAAGATAGCTAAAACCCCGGGCGATACAAGCGCAAAAAATGGCCTCAAATCGATAAAATTAACTTTTTTCTATCGGCATCGTTTCCGGAAACGATGCCGATAGAAAAAAGTGTTCTCCTCTGCGTAATATTTTTTTTAAACTGCTACATTTGAGTGAGCACTCACATTAGCGGTTACAAGAGGCGATATTCTGCCTGCTGTCTTATTTAAATTCAATCCAATATGGTCACTTGCCTCAAGTGTAATCTTTCCGAGCCAGTGTTGAAAGCAGGGTTTGTCCGCGGCAAGCAACGCTACTTATGCAAGGCCTGTGAATACCATTTCGTACAACCGAGTGCTGGTCCTATTCAGGACCGTCGTCGTCTGCAAACCACCATCGGCGACGTCGCAAAGTCCGTGGGCGTGGCTCCATCTACGGTATCCCGCGCCCTAAATGGCCATACCGACATCAGTCCCGCTACTCGGCAGGCAATCATCGAAGCGGCTCACTTACTGGACTATCGGCCCAATGTGATGGCCCAGAGCCTGAAAAGCCGCGAAACGCACACCATTGGCGTGCTCATCCCGGACCTGGAGCGCCCCTTTTTTGCCACGGCAGTGAGTGGTATTCAGGCGGTGGCTACCGAGGCCGGGTATCGGGTAATGATTTGCCAGTCCAAAGAGTCGTACGAAACCGAGGTGAGCAATGTCCGGGCGTTAGTGGCCAGCCAAGTGGATGGACTGCTCATCTGTCATTCGCGGGAAACGCGGAATTTTGACCACGTAAAGCCAAAAGCCTGCCGAGGTATTCCGGTCGTTCATTTCGACCGGGTGAGCAACGAAGTGGACAGCGCCAAGGTCATCCTTGACGATTGGAACGGGGCTTTTAGTATTACGGAACACCTCATCCAACAGGGTGCGCAGCGCATTGCCATCCTGGCCGGACCCGAGTCGCTGCTTATCAGCCGCAACCGTATGGCCGGCTATCAGCATGCCTTGAAAAGCTATGATTTGCCCCTCCGTCCGGAGTACGAGGTGCACATTGAGTTTAAGGTGGAAGAAGTCGTTGCGGCACTCGATGCTTGGCTGGCGCTGCCGGAGCCGCCCGATGCCATTTTTGCAATTAACTACGTCAATGCCTTTGACCTGCTGGTAGCCTTAAAAAAGCGCGGGGTACGCGTCCCCCAGGACGTCGCCGTGGTGGGCTTCGGTGACGACGTGATGGCCGCCATGATTGAGCCCGGCCTTACCACCGTCGACTTACATCCCTACCGCATTGGCCAGCAGGCGGCCCGCCTTTTCTTGGAGCAGATACAGCAAAAAGAGCTGTTTCAACCACACACATTTGTAATTTCTGGGGAGTTAATTATACGTCAGTCATCGCTGAAGGGCACTGGCGATTCGTTTCGGCTCAGTATATAGGGATAACTCGCAGATATACCCCTACACTCTAAGACAGAACAGACGGTAGCACTGGACTGTTTCATCGACGATTTTCTGCGACTGCCCCGCCCGCAAGCCCCGCACCAGCGTCACCTATCTGACACCCTTGCTGGGACCCGTTGTTTTGGTGGCAAAATGGCGGCCGCCCGGCGCTATATGCAGCAGCACTGGGGGATGTAAGCGCTTAATAAAAGCAGTTTTACGCGCCAAATGTACAAATTACCCGCCATGCTTAAGGCCTTGTTCCTAGACCTGGGCCACCTCCTCAATGACCTGAACACCGCCGCCCGCTACGTCATCGATTCGTTCCCCGTGGCCGTGTGCGGGAACGTACGCAGCGGCCGCAGCCGTCTGGTGCACGGGGCGGCTTACCGGGGCTATCAGGCCAGCAAGCGAAGGTATTTTTACGGCGTCAAGGTGCAACTGCTCATAACCCACGATGGCTTGTTGGTCGAGCGCTACATCCATGTCGGCAGCGAAGCCGACATTCGTGGCCTCGAGGCCCTGGGACTGCAACTGCCGGCCGGCAGTACGCTCTATGCCAACGCGGCCTACACCGATTACGATTGGAAAGACGCTTGGCGCGAAGTAGAGCATGTCGACCTAAAAGCCGACCGCCGCAGGGGGCAGCAAACGGCGGCACAAACCGTGGCAATCTTTTCTGATTCACCACTTTCGCAAAGGTGTGAAAACCGCCATTAGCCACATCACCCAGCGCTTCCACAAGCCCATTCATACCGTGACGGCGCAAGGATTTGCCCTTAAAATTCTGCTCTTCTTTTTCACCCACGCCCTCGCGGGACCAAGCATATAAGACGCAACTTGGGTTGATTAGGTACTTGCGCCCAACTGGACTCTAACGGCCGGCCGTAGCCGGGGCTAACTGTGGCCAGCCCTCGGCACTCCAGACCAATGGCTCTAAGCGTAGTTTGGACTGGCCCTGGTCATGGGCATCGTAGGCGTGAAAAATCAGGTAATCGGTGCCATCGAAGCGGGCCACGGCATTATGAACCATGCCATACCAGTTGGCATCACCGGCCAGTACCGGCGTGCCGCCGCCTTCGGCCATGGGTTTGCCAGTGGTATCGAGGTAGGGGCCGGTAAGCGCAGGGGCCCGGCCTACCATAATTTTGTAAGTACTCTCAGGCCCTTGGCAGCAGTAGTCAAACGACACAAAAAGGTAGTAGTACCCTCCATGCCAATACACAAATGGGGCTTCGATAGCCCCATTGTCGGGGCGGCTGGCCAGTGTATGCCACTGTTGCGGCTCAAGGGGGGCCGTCAGGTCGGGCCGCAGCTGCACCACTTTAATACCACCCCCGAACGAACCGAATACCAGCCAGGGTAGCCCGGCTTCATCGCGCACTAGATTGGGGTCGATGGCATTCCAATTGTCGCGGCCAGGGATTGAAGCCACCACCGGCCCATGGTCCAGCCACTTAAATTCGGGCGATTTCGCGTCCAGTGTCTTGTTGGTAGCCAATCCGATTACCGAACGGTTTTTGCCAAACGTGGAAATGCTGTAAAATAGGCTGTACTGTCCGTCGGCAAAGGAAATGTTCGGAGCCCAAATATATTCCTTAAACCCTGGCACGGCCGCCCCGGCCCAGGCGGGTGGGGTGGTAAAAACGGGAGGGGCCGCCGTCCAGGTGCGGCGGTTATGGGAAGTCCACACCGCCACCCCGTTGCCGGTAGCAAACAGGTAATAAGTGTTATCCTGCTTAATCAGCACCGGGTCGTGCACCCGGGTGCCAGCACCTGGTGCCTGAGCCCATCCTACTAAGTTATTAAGCAAAGCTAGTACCAGTCCCCATCGTTCTGTCACGTTATTGTCAGTTAAGAATTATCGGTTATAAAAATTTAGATTATCGGTTGTAAAAAAATATCGTTGAACATCTCGTTTTTTTTGAGTTTCCACCTACTTCTGAGCCGAAAGCAACCTTCCGCTCGTTCGCCTGGCACCTAGCTGGAATGGTGCTGACTGACAATGGCCAAACCAGCAAAAAAGTGTACAAGGCGAGTCTGACACTTATCTATGTCCAAGCTTTCGCAGCCGGTCCGCCCGGCTCTGTCCCAATGCCGCAGGCCAAAAGGTTGAGGCATGTTGATGCACAAAGCCTGCTCGTTCAGCTAATCGCTAATGATGCACGTGGCGCGCATCATTAGCGGCATCGCCTAGCATAATCAAATATGCGTGCACATTTAGAGTGCCGCCTAAATGTCAGACTGCTCAATGTGCTTCCCAGACTTATCATCTGCTAGTATAGGAAGCAGCCCCATTGAGCAGTCTGACATGCACACTTTTCAGGCCCGTTTTTTCGGTTTTACTACGGCTTTAAGAATCTTAAGCGAGTAGTTTCTGCAGGCGTAGTCACTTCAACCAGGTATAGGCCGGCGGATAGATTGGCTACCGGCAGTTTCGTTTCAGGGCCTGTGAGTGCCACCGTGCGGAGCACCTGGCCGGTTACGTTCAGGATGCGGGCCTGAGCAGTAATAGTGCCTTGTGTCAGGCGAATATGTAGTATATCGCTGACCGGATTGGGGTAGAGTTGTACCGGCTCAGGCTTGGTAGCCCCCTGGGTAGCCAGGGCGGTGCGGGCGGCGGAAGGGATACCAAAACTCCATTGCGCGTTTGGATGGGTGGTATTGGCATACTGGGCTACATCCGAGCCGTCGGTGGTGCGGCCTACGCCATCGAGGTACAGGTTGGTGGTACGGTTACGAAGCCGGTAATAATCACCATCGAACTGCTCGACAGCCCATTGCGCATTGGTGTTGTTCGTGCTGGCCCATTGCCCGCAAACCGAGCCGTCGGTAGTCCGGCCCATTCCATCGAGGAACATGCCCGTGTTGCGGTTCTGGAGCTGGTAGTACCCCCCGTTCATCTCGCGCAGGGCCCAGAAGGAGTTGGGATGCGTCGTGTTGGCGTATTGGCTTGCGTTGTCGCCGTTGGTGGTGCGGCCCACCCCGTCCAGGTAGAGGCCGGTATTACGGTTACGCACCTGGAGGTAGCTCCCCGGAGCGGCGAGGGTGGCCACTTCTACCGGGGCCAGGGCATAGTTATAAATCCGGAACTCATCGAGCCGGCCGTTGAGCAGCGGGTCTGGATACTGGCTGCGGCCCAAGTAGTTGAGCACTGGCTTAAAGTCGAGCGGACGGATGGTGACGGCCGTGGACTCGGCCACCTTCAGTCCGTTAACAAACAAGCGTGCTCCGGTGCTGCCCAGCGTGATGGCTACGTGCGTCCAGGTGCCGATGGCCAGGGCCGGGGCATCCAAGGTTTGCTCCGCTCCACCGTTTTTGATGGCGAAGCGCAGGCTGCCCGACCCGTTGTTCGGCGTCAGAAACATGTACTGCGACTGGTCGTTGCCAAGGTCGAAGATGCGCTGCCAGGCCCCGCCGCCGTTGAAGTACACCCACCCAGCCACGGTGATTTCCGGTTGGTTGGCCAGCGTGGCGGGCAGTTGTACGAAAGCATCCGAGCCATTAAAGGCCAGGGCGCTGCTCCCTATTCTGCCCGCCGCATACGCTGTGCCGCCGTAAGCAGCGCTGTGATTCAGGTTTTGAGAATTGTCGAGGGTGCTGTTTTCAAAGGTGAGTTGCGCTACCAGGTCCTTGATGCCGGTGGTGGTGGCCGTTACTTGGGCGGAGTACGCCGACCGATTCAGCGACTTATCCACGGCTTTGATTTTGTAGTAGTATTGCCCGCTGATGGTAACCGAATTGTCCACGAATGAGGTGCCCGGCACGTTGCGCGCAATAGTGGAGAAAGGGCCGTTGGCGGCTTCCGCCCGGAAGATGGTATAGCCGGCCAAGTCGGTATCAGGACTGGCCGTCCAGCTTAGGCGCACCGATTCGGGATTGGCCGTAGCCACAAGATTAGTTGGCGCCGCCGGGGCAACAAACTCAATGGCGGCCCCCATGGGCAGCAAGCGCCACTGCTGGCTTAGGCTGGTGGCGTTTTTGTCCTGCTGCACCACGTTCACCCCGTTCGAAGCAATGTCAAGGCACTTGGCGCTGTGACGGCTCCGGATGCGGAACCAGCCATCCTCCGCGTATTCCAGGTACCGTTGCTGGTTAACGGTCTTGTTGTCGGTGTATTGGTTGATGGTGCCGCCATTGGCCAGCGTATAGCCCAGGTCATCGATTGCCTTGCCGCTGTGCACGGCGTCAATAGAAAAATAGCTGAAATCACCTCCTACGCGCGTGTCAACCGGGGTTACGGCCCACTGTTGCGAAGTTGCGCTGGTATAGGTGCCTTGCTCAATGAGCGCGCCGTCGGCCGTCGAAGCACCCGCCACTTGCATCACCTTGCCGCTTGCCCGGTTTACCAGCACGTAGCGCCCGTTGATGGCCGGCTGAATGTCTTCGCCCCAGGTAATGTTGAGGACCCGCTCGGCATTGGGCTGGTTCTGAAAATAGCCCGTGCCGCCGGGCAGCATCAGCGAGTACTCACGTTGTGGCCCTACACCGTCGTAGTAAACGTCGCGTTCTTTGGACAGGAAGTTGTAGCGCGTAGCAACAGCTTGCCGCTCTGAGGCGCCGGCAAAAGCCTGCACCCGTCCATCGGCAGTGCGGTACACCGAAGCGGCCGTCCAGTTCGGCCGATGCTCGCTGTAGGCCAACCGAACACCGTCGCTGGCCTTGGCAAACTCGCCGCGCGCCAGCTCGGCCGTGCCCCACCAGATGCCTGCCTGCACCCCGTATTCCACGCCCACCATGGCTTCCACCACGTTGTGCATCTCATCATCGGTGGCGTAGTGGCCGTTGGCCCGCACCGTCTGGTAAAAGTTGGCAAAGCTGTCGAAGCTGCCCGCCAATTCGTGCGTGTTGCCGTCGTTTACCTTCGTTTTCAAAAAATTATACCACGGCAAAGCTGCGTCGGTGCTCAGCGTATTTCCGCCGGAGATGCGGATGTTGTTGAAGCGCGTGTTGTTGCGCAGCGCCGTAGCAATGTTGAGAAAGTCCTGCTGAGTGCCCTGCTGGGTGGAGTAGTCCGGTTCGTTGAATGGGGCCACGGACACCACCGTGCGGCCCGTGGCCTGAATGCGGCGCACGGTGGCGTCCATCAGCGCGGCCCAGTTGGTGGCGTTGCCATAATAAGAAGCATCGACGGAAGGGGCGTCGCAGTTCATGGTTACCTGCGTGCTGGCCCCGTTGAAGTTGAGCAGGCGCATGCGGTTGTTGAGGTCGTCAATCTGGGGTTGCTGCAGGTCGCCGTTTACCAGCGGGTAGGTGGGCTGGAAGGAAAGGCGCACCAGATTTATCTTGCTGGGCCCCATGAAGGCAATGCCCCGCAGCATGTTGTTGTCATCGGGCCAGGCCGTATCCAGGCCCCACAGCATGGGCTTGGCGGTGCCGGCGGCCGAGAGGCTGAAGGGCACCGTGCGGTCGGGAATCGGCTGGGCCACCAGGTTGCTACTGGTACTGGTGGTCTGGGCCTGTGCCTGCGCAACGGCCAGAACACAGCCCAGCAGGAGCGCCGGCCCGCAGCTGAAAAGCGAAGTACTGCCTCGTTTCATAGGGTAAGGTGTTTGAGTGGGAGATAGTGCGTAGCGCACGAACGAAATGCTCAAAGTATTGGCGCCTGGGAAGCCAATGGTCATCCGTCATTCCCGAGAAGCCATGAGGCAAATCTATCGCTCACCCACAGGGGGCATGCAGGATATTTTCGCAGAAGATGCAGGAAAAATTCGGTTAGAAGTCCACAGCGTGTTCTTTGCCGAATTTGTCGGCCCGCTTCGCCCACCGCCCCTGATTTTTTTCAATTCATCTGCTGTGATGCCGCTAGGCAGGCGGCCGGCAAGTTGTTTGTTTGCCTGGTTGGCCGCGATTAAAAATGCTTTCTCTGTCACGCGTTACCTAAGCAGTTTGGTCCCTCACAAGCCCTTGCCGCTGCGATGACTCCCGGACATACAAACGGGGTCGCAGCACTACTTGCCGACTTACGAAAACCCTGTCGGTGGTGCGCACCATCTCCAGAAACAACCGAACGGCTGCTGCCCCCATCTCCTCGCAACACTGGTCGACGGAGGTAAGCGGAGGGTCGACAATAGTGGTAAAGCCCTCATTGCTAAAACCGGCCAGCGCAACGTCTTGCGGCACGCGCAATCCTCGTTGCTTTAGCACCTGCAGAGCCCCTAGCACGACGGAATCGCCGGCCCCGAATACTGCATCTGGTGGGGTGGCAAGGGCCAGCAGCTGCTGCATAACCTGTGTACCAGCCGCGACCGTCATGTCGGAATAAGTGAGTAATTCCGGCAGCTCAGCCACTCCCTTTGTGGCAAGGGCATCGATATACCCCTGACGGCGCTGCGCGTAAATGCGTAGGTGCTGCGGCCCGGCCAGATGCGCAATGCGGTGACAGCCCTGCTCCAGCAGGTGGCAGGTAGCTTGGAAAGCCCCTCGTAGTCGTTGAGCACCACCGAGTTGACTGCTTCGGCTATGGGCGCGCGGTCGAAAAAAACCAGCGGAATACCACGCTTGCGCACGCGCTCGAAGTGGTGAAAATCCTGCGTGTTGCGCGCCAGCGACACTAGCACGCCAGCTACTTGCGCGTGCAGCAAGGTTTCTACGTTGCGGCGCTCAGCGTCGACGTTTTCGTGCGACTGGCACACAATGACGCTGAAACCCGCTTTGCTGGCCGCCTGCTCGATGCCCTGGATTACGGAAGGCAAGAACTGTCCTTCAATGTAGGGCACCACTACCCCCAGCAGGCGGCTATGCCCCTTGCGCAGCGCCGAGGCCAGATGGTTGGGCTGATAATTGAGTTTTTTCGCTAACTGCAGCACCCGCTGCTTAGTGGCGGCTCCAATGCTATGGTGGTTGCTCAGTGCCCGCGAGACGGTCGTCATCGACACGCCCAATGTACGCGCCAGGTCAGCCATTGCCACGGCATTGGTGGGTTGCTTTTTCCGGGTATCCATGACCGATTAGTACCTGCCAAGAAAGTTGGTTTTGACTATTTTAACTTCTGGTTCGACCAAGGCCAGCGTTGGTGCAACGGCTTGCCTGCCGCCGCCATGGCACGGTTGGCCCGTGATGCGCAGGCAAACAAGCCGGCGGCCTTCTACCCGGGTTTGCGGCTGAGCGGTTGCGCCTTTTAGGTTCCGCGCTTATTTCAATTGAAAGGTGTTGAATGAATGCGCCGGCAGCGTGGCGTTCAGGTAGCGCCCGCCGAGCTTCACGGCCACGCTCTTGCTGCCATCGTTGAAGTTACCGGCCATCACCAGCAGCTTGCCCTGGGGGGGGGCGGCCACCAGCACCGGCAGGTGGTCGTCTTTGCCCTGGCGGTAGGCCACGATGGTGGTGCCCGCGCCGATGAAATGGCTGAAGTGCCTGACAGCGTAGTATTCCGGGGTTAGGGTCGCCGTCTTGGTTTGCGAGTTCACGCGAATCAGGGCATTCTGCTTCCAGCCCCAGGGGCTAACGCCGCCATCGGCCAGAATGGCGTTCCAGAACGTGTATTCCTCGCAGCCGTTGCCGAGGTAGTGGGTCATCAGGTCGAAGGTGTGCTCCGCTGCTTTCCAATCGAAAGAGCCCCAGCCGCACTCGCTTTCCGATTGCATGTAGCGGTACTGCGGGTACTTGGCCCGCAGCGGGGGCAGTATTTGGCCGCCCTCCCACTGAAAGCCGATGCCCTTGATGGTTTGCGACATGCGCGGGTCAGCAAGCACTTGGTCGATGAAGTCGTACCGATTGGTATTGATGGTACCCAGGTACAGTTCCACGCCGGGGTGCTGCGCCTGCAGGGCCGGAGCCAGGTACTCCGTATTGAAGCTAATGATGCCCGGCACCGTCCAGGCGCAGCCCGGGTAGATGGTGTAGCTCCAGGACTCGTTCTGGAACATGGCCGTGGTAATGGGAATGCCCTGCTCCTTGTAGGCGGAAATAAACTTGCAGAAGTAGTTGGCGTACGCCTTGAGGTAGCGCGGGTCCTGAATCAGGTAGTCGTTGACGGCCAACTGGTCGGGGAAAACCTTGTTGTTCTTTTCCGTCGAGCCTTCGAAGAGGGCCCCGTCGGAGGCGGGCGCGAGTTGGTTGTATTTGTCGTTGCTGCGGACGGCGTAGTTATGGTTGATTTTCATCCAGGACGGCGGCGACCAGGGCGAAATCCAGAACGTCATGGCCGGATTGTAGCGCTGGGCCGCCTTGAGGTAGGGAATCAGCGTGGTTTTATCGTGGTCGATTGAGAAGTGCTTCAGCTCAAAGTCCCCATCCACCTCGTCGCAGCTGTACCAGCCCCGGGCGTAGTCGTTGGCATTCATCGCAAAGCGCCCCCGCGAGAAGCGCAGGTCGCCGCTGGGCGCGAAGAGCTGCGCCAGGATGTTTTCGCGCTCCTTGGCCGGCAGCAGCTGCAGGGCGTCCCAGCCCAATTCGTTGAAGCAAGTGCCCCAGGCTTTGAAGGTGATGATTTTCTCGTCGCCTTTCACCTCGAGGAGGGGCGTGGTAGTGGCCGTTTTTTGAAGCGTTACCTTCGACTGCTGCCACAAGCTGCCCTCTTTGCTGCTGAGCCAGGAGTAGGACTGGGCCTGGGCCGGGGTGATGCCCAGGGTGCTGAGCAGCAGCGCCGCCAGCTTCTTATTAAAAAACCGTTTGGGAGTACGAAGCATATTTACCAGAATTTAACATATAAAGCCATAATCAACAGTATCGTAACCACGATGAGCGCCAGCGTGCTAGGAGCCACTTTGAACAGGCCGGGCTGCACCCAGTGAGCCTTGGGGTTGATGGCGGGGCCCGCCAAACTAAGGCCCACCATCAGCACAAAAGTGAAGGCGAAGGATAAGCCCATGCAGATGAGGAACGGTATTTCGTAGCCACCGTGCCCGTTGGGGAAGGCCGTGTAGAGCAGCGTTTCGGGGCCCAGCAGGGTAGGGGCGTAGTTGTTGAAGAATACCGACAGCAGGAAGCCCGCTAAAATACCGGCGACCCCCGCCGTCGCGGTAGTGCGCTTCCAGAACAGCCCCAGCAGGAACACCGCCACAATGCCGGGCGAGATAAAGCCGGTATACTTCTGAATGTAGGTGAAGCCGCCTGCGCCGCCAATGCCCAGCAGGTCCTGCCAGGTGAGCACGATGGCCAGCAGCATGGCGGCCAGTACCGTGAGCCGCCCCACCCACACCAGCTGCGTCTCATTTGAGTCGGGCTGGATGTAGCGCCGGTAGATATCGAGAGTGAAGATGGTCGAAATGGAGTTGGCCTTGCCCGCCAGCGAGGCCACGATGGCCGCCGTGAGGGCCGCCAGCGACAAGCCTTTCAGACCATTGGGCAAGAAGGTGAGAATGGCCGAGTAGGCATTATCCGAGTTGAAAACACCCCCCGGCGACATCTGGGGCTGGAGGCTGCCGTTTTTGTGCAGCACGTAGGCCGCAATGCCGGGCAGCATCACAATCACGGGCATCAGCAGCTTGAGCATGGCCGCGAACAGGATGCCGGTGCGGGCCGTCTTGAGGTCGGCGCCCAGCGCCCGCTGCGTAATGTACTGGTTGCAGCCCCAGTAGTTCAGGTTCACAATCCACTGGCCGGCCGCGTACATGGCCAGGCCGGGCACCATGAGGTATTTGTTGATATCGACCTGCGGCGTGGCCGCGGTTGGCTTCGGAAAAATAAGATGAAAGTGGTCGTCTGCGTCCCGCATCATGGCGTTGAAGCCCGCAACGGCACTGCTACCCAGCCCAAATTTCTCGCTGACCAACGTGAGCGCCAGGTAAGTAGTGGCCAGCCCTCCGATGATGAGCACCGTTACCTGAATAACGTCGGTGTAGCCCACCACTTTCATCCCCCCCAGCGTGATAAGCAGCGCAAACACAGCCAGCGCCACCATAATGAGGTGGAACGCCTCGCCCCCGCCCACTAGGCTGCTGATGGCCAGCGCCCCGAGGTACAGTATCGAGGTGAGATTTACCAGCACATAGAGGAACAGCCAGAAAATACTCATTATCAGGCTTAGGGCCGCGTTGTAGCGCTGCTCCAGAAACTGCGGCATGGTGTAGATGCGCTGCTTCAGGTAGATGGGCATGAAGAACACGGCCACCACAATGAGCACAATGGCCGCTACCCATTCGTAGGCCGCCACCGCCACGCCCACCTGAAACCCGTTGCCGCTCATGCCGATGAACTGCTCGGCCGAGATATTGGAGGCAATCATGCTGGCCCCGATGGCCCACCACGTCAGCGAGCCTTCGGCCAGGAAGTAGTCGCGGGTGTTCATCTGCTCCTTGTGCTTGCTGCGGTACACGTAGTAGCCGTAAGCCGAAACGCCGATGAGGTAAAAGAGAAAAACCCCTAGGTCGAGGGCATTAAAGGCGCTTTGCATGAAGAGGCAGGGTGGGAGATACTTCTTTTGAGTAGTGACTTGAATGCTGCCTTTTGCAGTGAGCAATGCGGTACTCGCTAACTAGATGATGAGTTCGCCTAAAACCTGGCCGGTTCTTCGAAGCCTTGCTCCGTGCGACGCCTGCGTTTGCGTAATAGATGTGTCCCGGCTACGCAAAATACCCTGGCCGGCAACTGCCCGCCCGCGGGTCCCACCCCATCCGGCCAGGGTATTTTGCTTGCCTGACGCGCAACTTGCGCGCCGCAGCCTGGGGTCCCCTCTGCGCTTAGCCTGCGTAGCCTGGCGCCGGGGGCATAGCCACCCGTATACCTTGAGGGAATCTGTTAAAAGCAGGCGGGCCGTAGCTGGCTGTCTCACCAGTAGTCCAGCTAAAGCCAGTGCAATATTACTCTCCTCAACGCTCAGCCAGCCGGGACATTTTCGGAATAAAATCAGGTTGTTTTCGGCTCACTAGCCTTAAAACGTAGTTGCAATGGTTTTCGGGACGGCTAGGCGCCGTATTGCCTCCCGGCCCACCTGCTGGCCCAGTGCTTGGCCCTCCTGCACTGCATCCAAAAAATGAATGCCTCCGTAGAGGCGCGAGATAGCAGCCTCCTGCGCTGCCTGCTCAAAAGAGGCAAAGCGCCGGGGCCTGAGGCCAAACTCCTTTTCGGTGTTATCGGTGTAAGAATAGACCGCGCCAAAGTAATGCCCCAGCAGCGCCGCCGCCGCCATGGAGATAACCGAGTGCCCGCTGACATACTCCGGGAAGGGCGGAGTCTGGAGCAGGGGCTGCCACTGCGGGGCCAGGTAGTGGCGAATGGCCGTTTCGGGGCGGATGCGGTTGCTGAGGTATTTCTCTCTCCAGCAGCAGATGAAGGCATCGGTGAGCGTCATAGCCAGCACGGTGTGAATTTGCAGTGCCCGTCCGAAGGGCACTTTGCTTTGCCGGCAGGCCACGCCCGCAATCTTCATCCAATGGGCGCCCGGCGACATTTTTTTGAGGCCTACCTGCAGGTGGCCCACGTCACGGACGGCAAAGGGATTGCAGTCCCAGAAGCCCGCAATTTGCCGCTGCTCCTCGGTAAGGCGGTCGCCGGTTTGACGCACCTGCTGCATGAGCTGGTGGAATCCAGAGCCGGGGCGCGGGTCAAATGCCTGGGGCGGACGAGCCACCAATTGCGCGGCTGAATCCAGCATCAACGGCCGTAGCGAACCGAAATAGGGCTCTACGGCGGGCAGGTAGGCGGGCGGGGTGGGGTACCAGTAGCCCGGCCCTATACTGGGCGTGTAGCGGGGCCGGTCGCTGATGCGGTAGTAGCCGTCCTGCTTGGCGTAGGCCAGCACGGCCTGGACCATTTGCTGAGCGTACTGCTGCGAGGCAGCAATCAACTCCTCTGGCATCCCCCGCCGCTGGCAATCGGCGACAAGGGCCTGCTCGCGGGCCGCCAAATCCTTGCCCGAAGGCTGCAGCTTGCCAGCGGTGCGCAGCACTGCCAGCAGCGCCGCCAGCCGGGGCGAATAGCCTGCACTGGCGGGTGCCGGCGGCCGAAACCGCACGTGCAGCCGTCCCGCCAGCGAGGGGCAAGCCGGGTCGTGGCGGGCCAGTACCTCATTGCCAGCCAGCAGCGAATACGCGAAAAACCGGGCGGCCAGCGGCGGATTGGTCACGTCGTGCATCATCAGCTCGTTCATACCGTCCACCACCCACCCGATGCGGTCAGCGGCGGGCTCGTAAGCCGTGGGGTGGTGCGGCTGGCAGGCGGGCGCCAGCGCGCCCACTCCGAGCATCAGCAGCAGGATATGCTTTATTACGGGCGTCATTCGAAGGGCAGCGGGGTTGACTAAATCAGTGCGGGCTACTTCTTCTGCTCGGCCTGCAGGGCCGGGCGCGTCACGAGGTCTACATCCAGCACGCGGGCCGGAAACCAGACGGTCATCTCGCCCTTGCCGCGGTTGGCCCAGGCGTAGTAGGGAATGGCCGTCAGGGTCTGCGGCACGGTCTGGATGGAGTTGGTGGCCTCGTCTACCTGCACGGTGGGCACCGTGGTGGTGAGGGTGGTCACGCCGTTCAGCAGCTCGGGGTGGTAGGCAACGGTGAAGCGGGCCGTGGATGGCACGATGACGTTGGTAACCTTGCCGTTGTTGTCGGCCCATTCGGCGCAGTACACGATGGGGCCGCGCTGCAAAGCAACTTTGCCGATGTCGTCCTTCACGCGGGGATTGGCCACCACGCGGCGCACGTCCATGGGCAGGGTCATCTCCACCACATCGCCCTTTTTCCACTTGCGGGCCAGCATGGCGTAGCCATTGCGCAGCTTGACGGCCACCGGCTGGCCATTGACTTTGAGGGTCACCCCCGGTGCGGCTGCCGGGTCCGCGAAAGTGTAGAGGTCCGAAGGCAGGGCTTGGCTTTGCGCCCATCCCGGCACGCGCAACAGCAGGCTGAAGTCGGTAGCCGTGGCCGGGTTGACTATAAATTTCAGGCCGCCCTCCCAGGGGTAATTGTTCTGCTGGGTCAGGCTTACCTTCTTGTTGTTCACCAGCAAGTCGGCGGTGCTGCTCACAAACAGGTTCACGTACACGTCGTTCGCATGCTGGCCGTACACGTAACCAGGCAGGCTGGGGAAGAGCCGGGCCAGGTTGGTGGGGCAGCACGAGCAGTCAAACCAACCGGCACGCGCCGGCTCAGTTTGCGGGAAGCTGGCGGAGTTCTTCACCAGCATAGCGTTGGAGTAAAAGAAGGATTTGCCGTCGAGCCCCACGCCCGAAATCAGGCCGTTATAGAGCACCTTCTCCATCACATCGGCGTACTTCGAGTCGCCGTGCAGCTGAAACATGCGCTGCTGCCAGTACACGTCGGCCACCGAGGCGCAGGTCTCATTATAAGCCGTGGCGTTGGGCAGCTCGTAGTTGTTGCCGAACCGCTCGCCGCTGGGTACCGCGCCGGTGCCGCCCGTCACGTACAGCTTCTTGGAAACCATGTTCTGCCAGATGCTGTCCACGGCCGTCAGCAAGGGCTTGTCGCCGGTGAGGGCCGCCACGTCGGCCATCGCCGAGTACAGGTATTCGGCGCGCACGGCGTGGCCTTCAGCCTCCATCTGGGCCACTACGGGCTTGTCGTCTTGCCAGTACTGGCCGTTGCGCCACTCATCCGGGCTTTTGGGGTCGTAGCCGTTGTAGTGCCCGCGCTGGTCAAGGAAGAACTTGGCCGTTTGCAGATACTTCGGTTGGCCGGTCACGCGGTAGAGCTTTACCAGGCCCATTTCCACAATCTCGTGGCCCGGCGCCACGGCCCGCTTGCCGGGGCCGAAGGTGGCGCACACGAGGTCGGCATTTTTGAGGGCGATGTTGAGGAAGTTCTTCTGGCCGGTGGCCTGGTAGTGGGCCACGGCCGCTTCGTAGAGGTGCCCGGAGTTGTAGAGCTCGTGGCTTAGCTCGCGCTCTTTCTCCCAGCGCGCCATGCCGGCCCACGGGTGTGGGTGGGCGGGGTCAATAGTACGGGCGGTATAAAGGTAGCCGTCGGGCTCCTGAGCGGCGGCCACCTTGGCAATCAGCAGGTCCACGTACTCCTTCAAATGCTCGTCGGGGTACAGGCTCAGCGAGTATGAGGCACCCTCGATGGTCTTGTAGATGTCGGTATCGTCGAAGGGAAACGTGGTGGCAAACTTGCCCGACTTCGCCGCTGCCATCTCGAAGTTCTTCACCCGGTTCGTGGCCTCGCAGCGCTGAAACGAGGCCGGAATGGTGACGTCGGTATTGGTTTTAAGGCGCGGCAGCCAGAAGTTGTCGGCCAGCTTCACTTTAGTAAAGCTCACTGCCTGAATCGGATAATCGGCCACGGCCTGCTGGGCCAGGGCCGGACCCGCCGCCCCGAGCAGGCAAGCGGCTAAGACATGTTTTTTCACGGAATGAAAACGGGGAAACGTACCTAATTTAGCTTGCTGACGCATGATTAACTTCTAATTAAGGCCGACGCCTCGGGGCGTACGGGCAGGATTGGAGTGAAAACAGCAGGAGGTCAGGGATGGTGCAGTTGGTAGGCCTGCACCGGCAGGTTGTTGCGACCCACGAGCAGCGTGCGGCCCACTTGGGCAAAGCTGCGGATGTCGCCCGCCACGCGCAGACCCGACTGGCGCTGCGGCACCGTGGCGAAGCCGCCCCGGCCATCGCCGCGCAGCAGCAGCCCCTGGCCGGCATCGCTGTTGCCGAAGCGGATGCGGCTGTGGGTGATGTTGCCGCCCAGCAGCAGGTCGGGGTGGCCGTCGTGGTCATAGTCGAGCGTGGCCAGGGCGTAGATGGGCGTATATTGGGCTTCGGCGGGTAAGGGCGCCAGCCGGTAGCGGGTTTGCGGCGTGCTGAGGAAACAGGTAGTCTGCAGGCAGCTGGCGCGCAGTACGTGCGCGTCTTTCAGCTCCTCGGGGCTGAAGATGTCGGGCAGGCGGGCCTCGGAGTAGCTCGCGTAACTGGGAAAGCGCGAGCGGGTCATGCTGATTTGGTCCAGCAGCTCATCCCGCGAAACGAAGGGGTAGCTCTGGTCCTGTGCGTACATGCACAGGATGGGGTCGATGGCCCCGTTGTCGTCAAAATCCTTGTAAACTAGTTCGGCGGGTTGCTGCGCGCTGGCCCGGCACTGCGTATTCAGGCCCATGTTGCCCACCACCAGGTCGGGCTTGTGGTCGCCGTTCAAATCATGCACGAGCAAGGTATTCCACCAACCTCGCAGCCGGGCGGGCAGGTAGGTGGCCGTGCGGTCGACGAGGCGGCCGGGCTCGTTGAGCCACACCTGCACCGGCAGCCACTCGCCCACGGTGATGAGGTCGGGCCGCTGGTCGCCGTTCAGGTCCACCCAGGCGGCATCGGTCACCATGCCCAGCTGTCGCAGCGCCGGGGCGTAGCGGGCGGTCTGGTCCGCAAAGTGCCCGTGGCCGTCGCCCACCAGCAGGTAGCTGGCGGGCGCTTCGGGGTAGCGGCCCGGCACCACGCGCCCCCCCACGAAGAGGTCGGGGTGGCCGTCGCTGTTCACATCGGCGGCGCGCACGCAGCCGGTGCTGGTGCGCATGGGCGGCAGGCTGCCGGGAGGGCTCGCGCTGAAATGCCCGCGCCCGTCGTTGAGGTACAGCCGGTCCTGCAGTAGCGGGTCCTCCGGCAGGAAATTGTCGTAGCCGCCCGTGCCCACGTACAGGTCCTGGTCACCGTCGCCGTCTACATCCAAAAATGCGGCGGCGCTGGCCTCCTGCAAAGAGTCGGCATGCAGGGCGGGCTGCGGCACCTCGGCAAAAACTCCGCCGGCTCGTTGCACAAACACGCGGCTGGGGTGGCCCACCGTCCCGCCCATAAACAAGTCGGCGCGGCCGTCGTTGTTCACATCGCCTTGCACCAGGTACGGCCCGCCATATGATAAACTGTTAACCATCAGGGGCTGTCGCTTAAAATCATTGACATCGTTTTCCGTAGCCACGGCCCTAATCGGGGAGGTGGCAGCCGTGAATACTGGAGAGAATGATTGGCTGGTCGGGCCAGCTGGCTGGCCGTTGGCTTCGCGCAGCACGAGCAGTTGCTGCCCGGCCGCGGGGCGCACCACCTGACGCCGGCCGCCGGGCCACACCACCAGCACCGAATCGATGGGGCGCTGCCCCAGCCCAAAGTGCAGCACCGGCGACACACTCGACTCATAGCCCCGGCCCACCAACTGCTCCTGGGTCTGGAGGTGGCCCCCGCTGAAGAGCGTCACCTTGGTGCCCAAGCCCAGCCGGTTCTGGCCTTCGCCCTGCAGCTTCACCCGGAGGGTTTTATTTTTCAGCAGCTTGCTGGCGTCGTTGCGGTAAATAAAGGCCTCCGCGTTGATGTTATTGACCACCAAGTCCAAGTCGCCGTCGTTGTCGAGGTCGGCGTAGGCGGCCCCGTTGCTGTTGGCGGGCGTGGTGATGCCCCAGGCCATGCTTACGTTTGCGAACCGGGCCCCGCCGATGTTGCGGAAGGCGTAGCCGACTACGTTGGACGACGGCATTTTGCGCACCAACTCCAGCAGGTTGTTGCGCTGCACGTTGCCCTGGCGGTCGTGGAGGAAGTCGCCCATGTACTTGAGGAAATCCAGGTTGGTGTAGTCGTGCAGAAAGCCGTTGGTCACGAACAGGTCCTTCCACCCGTCGTTGTCGAAGTCGGCCAGCAGGGGGGCCCAGCTCCAGTCGGTGGCGGCGATGCCCGCCAGCTGCCCCACTTCGCTGAACGAGCCGTTGCCGTTGTTAAGCTGCAGCATGTTGCGCATGTACTGCTTGTGCAGGCCCGCGTTTTCGCGCGTCCGGAACTGCTCAAAATTGTCGCTGGCAAACAGCAGCTTCTGCCGCCGGTTGCCCTCGGGTAGCATGTCCAAGGTGCAGATATCGGCGTAGCCGTCGTTGTTCAGGTCGGCCGCGTCGTTGCCCATCGATGAGAGCGAGGTATGGCCAATCTGCTGGCTGAGCTGGTCGGTAAAGGTGCCGTTCTTATTGTTGATGTATAGGCAGTCCGGCGTCAGGTAGTCGTTGGACACGTAGATATCCGGCCAGCCGTCGTTGTTCACGTCGGCCACCGACGCGCCCAGTCCGAACGAGAGGCGCGCGTTTAGCAGGCCCGCCGCCGTGGCCACTTCCCGAAACTGCGGCAGGCGGCCCGGCGCCCCGCCCTCGTTGCGGTACAGCTTGAGGCCCGTCAGGGCATCGGGCGTGGCCATCAGCTGCCTGATGTAGAATTCGTCTAGGCCCTCAAACCGGCGCGGGCTGTGGTTGAGCAGCAGCATGTCGAGGTCCCGGTCCTGGTCGTAATCGAAAAAGACGGCCTGGGTGCTGAAAGCCGAATCGGCCAGCCCGCAGGCGGCGGCCTGCTCAGTAAAGTGCGGCACACCCCGCGCATCCGCGCCTTGGTTGATAAAGAGCTGGTTCTGGCGCAGCCGGCCTGGCCGGTCGCCCGAGCGGCACACGTACATGTCAAGGCGCCCGTCGGCGTTGAGGTCGACCATTGTCACCCCGGTCTTCCAGCCTTCCGCCAGGCCCACGCCCGCTGCTGCGGTCACGTCCTGGAATTGCAGGTGGCCCTGGTTGAGGTACAGTCTGTTGCTGCCCTTATTGGCCGTGAAGTAGATGTCGTCCAGGCCGTCGCCGTTCACGTCGCCCAGGGCTACTCCGCCGCCGTTGTAGGTATACTCATACACCAGCACGTTGGTAAACTCATCCTCCTGCAGGTCGTTGCGGAAGGTGACGTGACTTTTGGCCGGAGCCACCAACTGAAACAGGGTAGGCAGCCCCGCCTCCGGCTGCTTGGCTTGGCAGCCAGCCAGCAACAGCCCGGCCAGGCACCATAGTGGCAGCAGATATAAACAACTCTTTAACATGAGCTTGGGTGGGAAGAAAGAACCGCAAAAGCAAGGGCCGGGTGGCTTTGGCAGGCACGCTGCTAAAACCACCCGGCCGGTTAAACCAGTTCGGCGTTGCGCTTAGTAGCCGGGGTTTTGTCTCAGATTGCTGTTCGTGTTCAGCGCGCTCTGCGGCAGGGGCATCAGGATGCGGTACGCGCCGTTGGGCGTGTGAGAAAGCCACGACTTGGTAGTATACATACCAAAGCGAATCATATCCTGCCGGCGGTGGCCTTCGGCGGCGAATTCCCAACCCAGTTCGTCCAGCATGCGGCCGTAGACAATGTCAGAGCCGCCCTGCAGGGGGCTGATGATGTTGTTGTTGGAAGGACCGTAGGGGTAGCTGCTGCCCAGGGCCAGGTCGGCACCCGTGACGGTGGCCAGGGCCGGGTTGGCCGTGAAGTTGCGCTGGCGCACCTGCGTGACCAGGGTGGCGGCTTGTGCCGCCTGGCCGGTGCGCAGTAGGGCCTCGGCCTTCATCATCAGCACGTCGGCGTAGCGCAGCAGCGGGAAGTCGTTGCTCAAATCCTGCAGGGCCCCCTGCTTAATCTCAAACTTGCCCACCCGGAAGCCGTCCTGCTCGGTGCCGAAGACCACGCTCGACAGCGTGTTGGTGAATACCAACGGCTGGCCAGCCGTGGGCGCGAAGCCACCCACCAGCGGCGTACCCGAAGCCGAATACTGCTGCCCCTGAATCCAGTTGGAGCGCAGGCGGCCGTCGTTGGGGTTATAAGAATTGATAAACTGCGGAATGGCGCAGATGCCCCCGCCCCACATCGTGGCTTGGGCGCTGTAGGTCTGCTGGTTCTGCGGCTGCAGGGTCTGCATGTGGATGCGGAAACCCGTCGCGTACACCTCGTCGAAAGGAATGGCGAACACAATCTCCTTCGAGCCTTCGTTCTGGGTTTTGAACACGTTGGCCTGCACCGACTCCAACTGGTATTTGTTGGAGCCGATGATGGCATCGCACGAGGCAATGCATCCGGCCCAGTCGGGGGTGCCCCGGTACACGCCGGCGTTCAACTGCACCTTGGCCAGCAGGGTGTACGCCGCCCATTTGTTGTTGAAGCGGCCGTAGGTGGAGGCATCCACCACGGTACCTAGTTGGGGAATCGATTGGGTGATTTCGCTCACGATGAAATCGTAGACCTGCGTCCGGGTGCTCTGCGTGGGCAGAAAACCGTCCGGCACGTCGAATTTATCCACAATGGGCACGTTGCCGAAAATGTCGCACAGCATGTAGTAGTACGAGGCCCGCAACACCCGAAGCTCGGCAATCAGGGCTTCCTTGCCACTGGTGATGGGAATCTGGCCGGCCTGCAGCTGGTAGAGAATGCGGTTGCAGTTCGTGACGCCGCTGTAGGCCTGGTTCCACACAAAGTCGGGGGTGGGGTCGTTGGCCGTCCAGGTGTGCTGGTGCAGGCGGCGGAACGAGCCGTCGTCGACCCAGCCATTGGGGCGGCCGGGAGTCACGGTTTCATCGCTCGACGTTTCCTGGATGCGGTAGGCGCCCTGAAATTCCAGGAACAAGGGCCGCCACTTGGTGTAGGCCGGCCCCAGCAGCGAGGGCAAGTCGCCGGTGGTGGGGTTGAACTTGTTGGCGACAATCTGGTCGTAGCTATCGTCGTAGAGCTTGGTGCAGGAGCCGAACAGCCCCAGAGCGGACACCGCCAGCCAACTCAGGCCGGCCAAGTACGGGAATTTTTTCATGGGTACGAGAGGGGGTGGGAATTAAAAGGTGACGTTCAGGCCGGCCGTGAAGGTGCGCACCGTCGGAAACTTGTCGCGGTCGTCGACGCCGGGGGCCAGGCCCAGGCGGTTCACTTCGGGGTCGATGCCCTTGTACTTGGTGATGGTGAAGGTGTTAAGCGTCGACACGTACACCCGCAGGTTCTTCACATACTTTACCACCTCGGGCTTAAAGTTGTAGCCCAGCGTGATGTTGTCAATCTTCCAGTAGTCGCCGTTTTCCACGTAGTAGCTGTTGTATTCCAGCGGCATGGCGGTGTTGAGCACCGCCTTGCCGAATACCGGCTCGTAGGCCGAGCGCAGACGGTTGTACTGCGTGATGCCGGTGTTTTCGTAGTACATGCGCTGCACGTTCAGAATCTGGAAGCCGAAGGCCCCGCGCATGGTCACGCTCAGGTCCAGCGGACCGTAGCGGAATGAGTTGTTCCAGCCGCCGTAGTACCGGGGCAGGCCGTTGCCGAGCACCTGCTTGTCTTCGTCTTTGTGGGCAAACTGGTCGTAGGCCACCCGCTCGCCGGACTTGGTCTCGTAAATCCACTTGCCATCGTTGGTCACGTCCACCACCTTAAAGCCGTAGAGGTTGCCCAACTTGTCGCCTACCTGCACCCGGCTGGTGTAGGTTTGAATGGGCTCGCCGGTGTAGCCGGTGTTGAAGTAGTTATTGGTGAGCGTATATAGGTCGTTGGTGAGCGAGAGCAGGCGGTTGTTGTTAGTGGAGAAGTTGAAGGTCGAGTTCCAGGCGAATTTCGACGTTTGCACCGGCACCACGTTCAGCTGCACCTCCAGGCCTTTATTCTCAATTGAGCCCACGTTGGCCGTGATGCTGCCGTAGAGGTTAGGCGGCGAGGGCACAGGGTAGTCGTAGAGCAGGCCGTTGGTGCGGCGACGGTAGTAGTCCACCGTACCGCTGACGCGGCCTTTATACAGCGAGAAATCCAGCCCGATGTTCACTTCCTGCTTTTCCTCCCAGCGCAGGTTGGGGTTGGGGTTGCTGCTCGGCGCCAGCACCGGCACCCAGGTTCCGTTCGAGAGGAAGTTATCGTAGGAATAAAACGCCAGGCGCGACACGCCCAGAAACGACCCGCCCGGGGCGGTACCCGTCACGCCGTAGCCCGCCCGCAGCTTCAAATCATCGAGGAAGGAAGCATCAGCCAGGAAGTTCTCCTTGTTGATTCGCCAGCCCACCGACACGGCCGGGAAGGTGCCCCAGGGCTGCTTGGCCCCGAGCAGGCGTGAATGAGCCTCGCGGCGCACGCTGGCCATCAGCAGGTATTTCTCCTTGTAGTTGTAGTTGAGGCGACCGAAAAAGCCAATCAGGTTGTAGGAGCCTTTGCCGCTGCCCACGCCCCCCAGCCCGCGCTTGATACCCGTGCCGCTGCCCAGGTTGTTGTAGGAAAACAGGTCGGTGGGAAAGTCCCGGTTCTGAACGTAGAAACCCTGACCGACATTATCTTGGAAGCTGTAGCCGCCCAGTACCGAAATGCGGTGCTCACCGAAGCTGCGGCTGTAGGTAGCCGTCAACTCCAACAGTCGGTCAATGTATTCCTGGTCGCCGCGCGAGGCGTAGCCGTTCAGCTTGTCGCGCAGGGTGGAGGGGTGCAGCTTGTCTTCGGCATAGCCGCGCACCTCGTTGTAGCGGGTGTATGAACCCAGGGCCTTGAGCTGCAAATCATTAATCGGCTCCCACAGCACGCTGCCGTTGAGGCGGGTGTTCTGCGAGGCATTCTCGCCGTCAGAATGGTAGATGCGCGAGAGCGGGTTCTCATAGTTGAATAATCCGAAATCCTGGGCATAGTTGCCGTCGGGGCCGTACACCGGCGAGGTGGGGTTGCGGATGATGGCCTGCCGGTAGGTGTAGCCATTGTAGCTGAAGCCGTCACCGGTGGTGGTGAAACGGTTGTTGGTGTTCAGTACGCCCGCGTTGAATTTCACGCGGCCGTCGAACATGCTGTGGTTCACGTCGGCGCGGCCCGTGAAGGAACGGTTGTCCGACTTCTGGAAGATGCCCTCGAAGTAGCGGTAGTTGCCTTCAATCAGGTAGCTGGTCTGGGCGTTGCCGCCACGTAGCGTCACGTTGTGCACGTGGCTGAGGGGGGTGCGGCTGATTTCCTTCAGCCAGTCGGTGCTGGCGCCTTCATCATTGAATTTTACGCCGTCGGCAATCTTCTGGCGGTAGTCAGCAGCGGTGAGCATGTCGGGCCGGCGCGCAATGCGCTGGGTGCTGGCGTAGCCACTGTAGTCGAGGGTGGGCGCCAAGTTGCCCTTGGGCCGGCGCGTGGTGATGAGGATAACCCCGTTGGTGCCGCGCGTGCCGTAAATGGCAGCGGCCGAGCCGTCCTTCAGCACGTCAACGCTTTCGATGTCCTCCGGCGGCACCGTATTCAGGGTGCCCGGAATACCGTCAATCAGAATCAGCGGCTGCGTGTCGGAGTTGAGGGTCGCTGAGCCGCGCAGCAGAATCTGGCTGTTGGCCGTGGGGTCACCGCTGGCCGTCACCACGGTCAGGCCGGCTACCTTGCCCTGGATGAGCTGGGCTGCGTCGCGGGTTGCGCCTTTCACGAAGCTTTCCTCTTTGACGCTCGCCACGGCGCTGGTGAGCTCGGCCTTGCGCTGGGTGCCGTAGCCCACCACCACCACGTCGCCGAGGGCCCGGGTTTCGGGCTTAAGGGAAATGTCAATAGTGCTGCGCCCACCCACCGCTACTTCCTGCGCGGCCGAGCCCACGAAGCTGAACACCAGCACCGCATCGGCCGGCGCTTTAATGGAGTAGCGCCCTTCCGCGTCGGTTTGCGTGCCAATGTTGGTACCTTTCACAATGACGTTGACGCCCGGTAGGGCCGCGCCTTTCTCGTCCAGGACCTGGCCTTTAATGGGGTCAGCCGCTTGCTGCACGCTGCGCACGTTGCTCCAGCTTTTAAACGGCGGCGTTAGCAGCGCCCCGCAAAGGGAGGCAGCCAGCACCAGCCGGCTGGGATGGGGTAAAGGAAATCTCATGGGGTGGGAGTTGGTGATGAAAAAAGAGATTTTTAAAAGACCGTGCCTATCTTCAGACAATCGATTGTGTAGCTTAGGGGCTTAGCCAAGTATCTGCTTATTCCTTCCGATGAAAAGCAATTGTTACCAGCGTATTTACCCAAATAAATACCGCGCGGTGCAGGGGTTTAGCGATGGTAAAATTACCAAACCAGCCACCAGCAGCCCGGGAGTTTTTCAGCAAAAAACCGGTCAAAATTCGGCACTATGCTGCAGTTCAGTTAGTAAAAAAAGTGTGTGTTATTATGTAATTTATTTGTAATCAATGGATTGATAATGTCGTAACGTCTGGCTATTAAGTCCAGTGCTGCATGGCATTCAGCAGCGATTCTTGCAGATGACAAGCGTCGTAAACCACTAAAAAACGCCTAACACTAATCAGAATTTTACTAACAACTAAATGGTTAGGTTGACCGCTGGATTACGTTGGTGTAACCGGTTTCCATCGTTGAACGGAAAGGGGAAACGTCGCTTTGAATGGACGCCCGTTGCACCCAACAATAAGTAATTTTCCATGACAGCAGGTTGCCTTTCCGGTTATATGGAGCGGCTAGTTGGCAGCTGGAAGGCGCCCATACCGCGCCGTGAGGCGGGTCGCTTCAGCAGTGGTGATGGGTAGCACCGTGCCGTGCCGGGGGTGGAAGTTCATGGTTATGGCGCTGTCGACCACGGCGAAATGTTCCAAGTCGTGGGTGCGGGTAAACTGGTAGCGTCCCTTGGTGTACACGTCGTACATCAGAATGTAGTCGTCCGAATGGTTGAGTTTGAAGGTGCCGGCGCCTTCCACGGGGTCGCTGGTTTGCTGCACATACTTGTCGCGCAGCACGTACCCACCGGTCAAGTGGTCTGACACGGCGACTTTGATACCGTTGCCCTGGCCCTCCGTCTTGAAGAACAGGTAGTATCGACCATCTTTCGCCACAATGTCGCCATCGATGCACGAGCCGTTCGTAGGGCTGACGAATAGTTGCTTCGGCTCGCCTTCCAGGTCGGTAAAGTCTTTGTTGGCGTAAGCGTAATAGATTTTATCGGGCTCCGTACCGTATTGCAGCGAGAAGTATACCAGGTACTTGCCCGCTTGGGCATCGTAGATGGTTTGAGGGGCCCACACCCGCTGCAACTGCTCTTGGCCGGCGTACCGCTTCGGAAAGTGAAGGGCGCTGGATTTCCAGTGCACCAGGTCGGAGGAGCGCAGCAGCACGATGCCGCGGTTGGAGTTCCAACCGCGGGCCGACACCATGTCGGTGGCTACCATGTAAAAGGCCTTGCCATCGGCTCCGCGCAAAATGTGCGGGTCGCGCACGCCTCCGCTGGCGCTGATGGTGGCCGAACTGAGAACTGGCTGGTCATCATTGAGGGCTTTAAAGTGGTAGCCGTCGGGGCTCAGGGCGAAGCGAATAGCCTCCTCGGCCTGCGTGTTGCCGGTGAAATACACAAACAAGTAACCAGTATAAGCGGCCGGGCGTTTGGTCGCCGGAGGCGACGAGGCCACCAGTAGCCAGCTGCCTAAAAACAAGGAAAGGATGCGTAGGTAGTTCATGGAGAAAAGAACATGAGGCGGCCTATATCTGAGGGCGACCCACGTGTTAATGTGCGGAAACCGTCCTTAATCAAATGGTAATACAAGAGGTATTCCGGCACTTATACTTTGCCGCAGTCGCCCGCTGTTGCCCAATCTGGGAAGGCTAAGTAGTCTAGAGGATGAGACGGAATTTGATTAACGCGTTGCTAGTCAAGAGTGCTGATAGATTGCGGCGCAATGGACTTGTCCGGGTGCAACTCATTTAGAATAGCGTGGTTGAGCGACGGCAGTATAGTCTGCTGCGGCTTGAGCAGTTCCAGGACCGTGATGTCGTTCTGGCCTTTGCGCAGCCATTCAACCGGCACATAGAGTGTTTGCTGCGGGCCAATGGCCCAGTAGCGGCCCAAGTTGTGGCCGTTCACCCACACTACGCCTTTGCCCCACTGGCGCATGTCCAGGTACGTATCGGCCGGCTGGGCCAGAGTGAAAGTGGCGGCGCGCAGTACCGGGCCGCTGCTGGCGGTGGGGGCAGCCGGGCCGGCTTTGACCAGGGTTGGGGCCTTATCGAAGGGCAAACCATACATTTGCCAGCCGTTCAGCTGCTTGCCATTGAGCGCCACGCTTCGGGTAATGCCCTTATTGTTTTGCAGGAGGTACTCGCCAAAATTTACCCGGCCCATGTTCTCCACCAGAATATCCAGCTGCACCGGACCAGCCGGGAGCGCCACCCGCAGACTATCCTGCCGCAGCCGACGGTCGAGCGTCCCCATGCACTTGCCATTGACCATTACCACCGCGTAGTCGCGCAGTTCCTTTATTTTCAATAGTTTCTGCCCACCTCCGGCCACGGTCGTGCGGTACAGTACAAAGCCGTAGTCCTGCTTGAGCGCTTCGAAGGTGAGGGGCCCGGCGCTGGCCACGGGAGTAGGCAGATGGTCGAGCAGGCGAATACTCTTTGTTAATTGCAGCACCGGCAGGGCCACGCTGGGCTTGGTAGCCGGCACCGGCGGCAGGGGTTGACCGGCGGGCCGGTACCGGGCAATGACCTCGCGGAAGGCCCGAAACTTGGCCGTGGCATTGCCGGCTTCGTCGAGGGGCGCGTCGTAGTCGTAGCTACTGATTTGGGGCTCGTAGTGAGAGCTGTCGCCTTTAAAGTTGGCCCCGTTCATGAAGCCGCGGGTGGTGCCGCCGTGAAACATGTACATGTTGATGGACATGCCCGCTTTCAGGACCGAATCGAGGCCGGGCGTGTACTTGCTGGCCGGTACGGTGTGGTGCTCGGTGCCCCACCAGTCAAACCAAGCCGGGTACCACTCGGCCACGTAGTAGGGCCCTTTCCCCTGGTGGTTGGCATTCACCAACTGGCGGATTTGGCGAGGCTGGTCGGTGCCGTTCACGGCGGGCAGCAGGCCATCGAGGTGGCCGGCGGCCACGTCCTTCACCGGGTCGCAGGTGTAGAGCAGGCCATCGAAGCCGGCTTGCTCAAACATTTTTTTGTTCTGCGCCAAGTATGCCTTGTCGCTGCCGTAGGAGCCGTATTCGTTCTCGACCTGCACCATGAGGATGGGGCCGCCGTGGTTGACTTGCAGCGGAGCCAGCTGCCGGCCCACAGCCTGCAGGTAGCGCTGATAGGCGGCTAGGTACTGCGGCTCCTGGCTGCGCACTTTCAGCCCGGCAATGTTCTGGAGCCAGTAGGGGTAGCCGCCGAATTCCCACTCGGCGCACACGTAGGGGCTGGGGCGCAAAATCACCCACAGGCCTTCTTCCTGGGCCATGCGCACGAAGGCGGCCACGTCGTTGTTGCCCGTGAAATCGTACTGGCCCGGCTGGGGCTCGTGCGCGTTCCAGAACACGTAGGTGCCGATGGTATTCAGACCCATGGCCTTGGCCATTTTCAGGCGGGCGCGCCAGGCCTCGCGCGGAATGCGCGGGTAGTGCAGCTCACCCGAAATCATTTGCAAGGGCTGGCCATCGAGCAGAAATTGATTGGCGCCGAGGGTGAAGGTGTGCGGCGGCGTGGGAGCCGACTTCAGGCCCAGGCTCAGGCAAACGGCTGCTAGCAGGAGAGGAAAAATGCCACGCATAGTAGGGGGATGGAAAGCCGCAAAAGCAAGCTCAGCGCTATACTGGTTGCTACTGCAGGGGAGATAGTGGTACAAAGCTAGTTGCCTGTTTCAGGGCTCATACAGGACATTTTCGTAGAAGATGCAAGACAAATTCGGCAATTGTGAGGCCCTAGGTTTTGCGGGCAGAAACTAGCAACCGGCTTGCTACATTTACTATCCATCCCACCTGACTTCTCCCTTGTTGACCATAGTACAACCGTGGCTCCGGGCCCCATGGGCTGGCCTGCTTAGCCTATTACCCTTGCTAATCAGCCTGTCGGGCGTCGCTCAAAATGTGCGGCCCGCTGACTTTCGCTTTGAGCACCTGACCGTGGACCAGGGGCTGTCGCACAGCGATGCCATGGCCGTGACGCAGGACCGGGATGGGTTTATCTGGGTGGGTACCAACCGGGGCATCAACCGCTACGACGGCTACCAGCTAAAATCCTACAAGCTGCCGATTAACCCCCGGAACGGCTTGCCCAGCAATCGCATCAAGGTGCTCTTCACCGCGCCCAATGGCCAGCTTTGGGTAGGGGCCGAGCGGGCCGGCTTGATGCGCTACGACCCCGACCACGACCGCTTCAGCAGCCTGGGCGAGCAGCAGGTGCCCGGCCCCGACCGGAACCGGGCCCGCGAGCTGGCGCAGTGCGACGTAACCGCCCTGGCCACCGATAGCCAGCACCGGCTGTGGGTGGGCACCCAGCAGCGGGGGCTGTTCGTGCTGACGTTCGGCCCGCAGGGCCGGGTACTCCGCCTGCAGCAGCTGCCTTCACCGCTCGCTACCGAAATAAACAGCTTGGTCATCGATGGCGAAGACCAGGTGTGGGTGGGAACGCCCACAGCGGGCTTATTGGTTGTGCGCGCCAACAACCCGGCGCTGTTGATACAAACCACCGACTTCGGCCCCCGTCTGGTGCGCTCCCTCTGCCTCGACCCGCGGGGCGACCTCTGGGTGGGCACAGCCCACCAGGTGCTGTGGGTGCCGGCAGCCAACCGACGAGCCCGCCACCAGCTGGATGAACACCCACTGCCCCAGGCTTTGCCGCTCGTCCTTACGCTGCACCTCGACTCGTTTGGGCGGCTGTGGGCCGGCACCATCAACGGCCTTTACGTCTGGGAAGCCGGAGCGATAACCGGCGCGGCCCCGCCTGTACTGCCCAACCCAACGCTGATACTGCCCCAGGACAACGTGCCCTACAGCCTCAACTCGGAGCGCGTCCATCAGCTCTATGAAGACCGCAACCAGGTGCTGTGGCTGTGCGCCTCGGCCGGGGGGCTCAACAAGGTGGACCTGCGGCAGAAGAACTTTGGCAGCCTGCGCCGGCAACTAGCCGGACCGGTGACGCCGGCCAACAACTACATCAACACTATCTACAAGGAAGAGGCCACCAATACGCTCTGGCTGGGCACCCGCAACGGCTTGGCCGCCTACGACCTGACCCACCATACCTTCCGGAACTACCTTACCCAGTCCACCGACGCCACGCGCAGCATCGACGTGTCGGCCATTTTCCAGGCGACTGACGGCACGCTGTGGTTTGGCACGCGCAGCGGGAGCCTGGCCACGCTGCGGCGGCCGGCCGGCGGCGGCCCCGCCCAGCTGAAGCGCACCGAGCGGCTGGCGCGTGGGTTCGACCTGGCAGGCACCGGCATTGAGCACATTGCCCAGGATGGACAAGGCACTATCTGGCTGGCGACCTTCGAGCGCGGCCTGTTGCGCCTGAGCCCCGACGGCCGCCTGCTGGGCCAGTACGGCCGTAAGCACGGCGGCCTGCCATCCGACCAGTTCACGTATCTGCTCTACGACGCGGACCGGAATGTGCTATGGGCCAGCACCCACGACGCGGGCTTGCTGAAGCTGCGCCCCACCGCCGACTCGCTGCAGCTGCTGGCGCGCTATTACTATGCCCCCGGCCAGCCCAACAGCCTGCAGGTCAACTACGTGTGGCCGCTGTTGCTTGACCCAACCGGCGCCCTCTGGATTGGCACCATTGGCGGCGGCCTGTACCAGCTCACGACTGATGCGCAGGGCCACGAGCAGGTGCGCAGCTTTATCGGCGCCCTGCCCGAAACGGATGTGGAAAGCCTGCTGGTCGACGACGCGGGCAACCTCTGGCTGGGCGGCACCGGCCTTTACCGCTACTCGCCCCGTACTCGCCAGTACCTGCGCTTCGACGTAGCCGATGGCCTGCAAAGCAACGCTTTCAAGATTAGCTCGGCCGCCCGCGGCCAGGACGGCATGCTGTATTTTGGGGGCATTAACGGCCTCAACTATTTTCAGCCGGCCGCTATTCAAGCCAACCCTCGCCCGCCGGTGGTGCAGCTTACCGAGCTGCGGGTGCTGAACCGGCCAGTGACCGTGGGCGAGCCGTTCAACGGCCGGGTGCTGCTGCCGCATCCGCTCACCCACTCACCGCCGCTCACCATTCAGGCTTCGGAAAACGATTTTTCCGTTGAGTTCGTGGCTCTCAACTACGTCAACTCCCAGCGGACCCAGTATGCCTACCGTCTGTTGGGCTACCAGAACGAGTGGGTGAGCCCGGGGCCCGGCCAGCGCCTGGCCAGCTTCACCAACCTGCCTTCCGGCCACTATACCTTGCAGGTGAAGGCCAGCAATGGGGAAGGCGTATGGTCGCGCACGCCCGCCACCCTCCAGCTCGACGTGCTGGCTCCCTGGTACAAAACCGGGTGGGCCTACCTACTCTATGCCTTAGCCGTAGCGGGCGCGGTAGCGCTATACCGGCGCGTGGAAATGACCCAGCAGCAGCTGAAAAGCAAGCTGGTGCTGGAGCAGTTTCAGGCTGAAAAGGATAAGGAGCTGATTAACCTGAAGCTGGGCTTTTTCACCAACGTCAGTCACGAGTTTCGCACGCCGCTCACGCTGATACTGGGCCCCATCGAAGACCTGATGCGTGGCGGCCCCGTAACGGATTTGCGCGGCAAGCTGCAGCTCATGCAGCAGCAAGCCAGCAAGCTGCTGGAGCTGGCCAACCAGCTTCTCGATTTCCGCAAGGTGGAAAGCGGCCACGTACCGCTCCGCGCCAGCTACGGCGACGCCACCCGCTTTCTCACCGACCTCTACGCCGTATTTGCACTGAAAGCCCGCGAACGGGAGGTCGATTATGTGCTCGATGCGCCCACCGAGCCGGTGATGCTCTACTTCGACCGCAGTAAGCTGGAAATCATTCTAACGAATCTGCTGGCCAATGCTTTTAAATACACGCGCACTAAGGGCCGGGTCACCTTCGATGTCAGCGTAGTGGGCAGCCCCGCCGGGGAGGCAAAATTTGAGGACGCGCAATTGGTAGGCAACTATCTAAAAGTCAGCATATCTGACACAGGGGTGGGTATTGCCAAACAGGAACAGGAGCGAATCTTTGACCCTTACTACCAAGCCTCCCATACCAGCAAGCTACGCATCGGGGGCACGGGCATCGGTCTCGCGCTGGCCCGGCAGTTTACTCGCCGGCACGGGGGCCAGTTAACGGTCGCCAGCATCCAAGGCGTGGGCACCACGTTCGAGCTTCGGTTGCCCTTTGGCCGCCAGCACCTGCAGCCCGAGGATGTACAGGCAATTAGCGATGGGGAAACCACAGCCGAGGTCGAGCTACCAGCGCTTGACGAACTGGCGCTGCCCCTGTCGGAGACTACCGCGCAGTCCGTGCGGTCCCGCCTGCTGGTAGTAGAAGATAACGATGAGCTGCGCGAATACCTGCGTCAACTCTTCGCGGCCGACTACCAGGTGACCGTGGCCGAAGACGGCGTGGTTGGTTGGGAGCAGGCCCTGTCGCAGCTTCCCGACCTCATCATTTCGGATGTGATGATGCCGCGCTCTGATGGACTGGAATTGTGCCAGCGCCTCAAGCAAAACCCCAAAACCAGCCATATTCCGGTGGTGCTGCTCACGGCCCGCACCGCCGAAACCCACGAGTTGGAAGGCTTGGGGGTCGGGGCGGATGATTACGTGAGCAAGCCCTTCAGCCCCATGCTGCTCCATGCCAAGGCGGAAACCCTGCTGCGCAACCGCCGCAAGCTGCATGAATACTACGACCGCCAGATACTGCTGCAACCCACTGAGCTGGTAGTGCCCGACGCGGACCGCCAGTTCCTGGAAGCTGCCATGGCCGCCGTGGAACAGCACCTCGGTGATGCCGACTTTGGCGTGATTGAACTGAGTAGCGCCATGGCCATGAGCCAGTCGGCCTTCTACCGTCGCCTCAAAAGCCTGACGGGCCAGACCGCCGTGGAGTTTATCCGCGATGTGCGCCTCAAGCGCGCGGCCCAACTGCTGGCGCAAAGCCAACTGCGAATAGCAGAAATTGCCTTCGAGGTGGGTATTACCGACACGAACTACTTCCGCAAAATTTTTCAAAAGCGCTTTGGCCAAACCCCTTCGGATTATGCCAGCCAGCACCGTGCTAGTCCGGCGGCTACCTGACACCTTTATAGATAATCCATCCCTAGCCTGATGAGTATCTGAAGTTGTTCTAAAGCCACTAGCAGCCATAGGTGAATTCAGGCAAAAAGGAATATAAATAAGCTGCGCAGTAAAAAGTCTTTAATCAATTGATTAATAGTAAAAAATGGTACAAAAAGCATTAACATTTTATACTCTTTTTTACTATTAACCACTTCGGATGTGAGCTTTTGCCAGACCTGATGCCATTTGTACTTGCCTTTATACTGTCGCGGTTACTTTTTGGCGGGAGCCGCTTGAGCTTTGCGCAGCCCCACCACTGTTAAAAACAGTCCCCCAGGATTAGTGGATGCTTTCATTTTACCCGTTTTAAGCTTGTAGCAGAAGGAAAAAAGCTCATCTACCATGCGCGCTTCGCTGAGAATCTGCTCAATCAACCGAGTGTCTCGGATATCGAGCTCCGCCAGCCGCTGCCGTGCCATCTGCAGCCGGGAGTCATCCAGGGGCTGCTCGAACGGCAGGGGCAGCTGATGAGGCTCCTGCTGCTTGATTTGGAAGCGGATGCTCTCGAAGGAGCGGCCCTTTTTGACGAGCTCGTAGCCGATGTGCAGGTCCGTATTCTGATTGATTTGAGTAACCGCCACGTCGAGTACATACTTCTGAAACATGGACACCTTGGTGTACTGCTCCGGCTCAACCCCCTTGGGGTCTTTCAGCGCCAGCATCACCTTAAGGTCGTGCAGGGTGAAGGTGCGGGTTTCGGATTTGTCTTTCCACTGCGAGGCAATCTGGTAGATGCGCTTGGCGTACTTGCTGCTCAGGCTAAAAGCCGCCTGCAAACGGAAGGACGTAAAGTTGCGCTTTAAGTCGATGAGATATGGGCGAATCTTCTCTGAGATTTCCAACTCGATGACGCCCTCACCCTTCAGGTACTCCGCCGAGGCCAGCAGGCCCACCTGCAGAATACGCTTGTTGTCTTCAATCACGTACTCCCGGGTGCGCAAGGCAGACGTAGCTTCCAGAAACTGTTGATAGTTCCACTGCCGGCCGGTGAGGTGCTGCAGGTCCAGCACTTTCACCCGGTAGAAGGTGCCAATGCGGTCTTCCTTCTTTAGGAGCGAGAGGAGGTAGAACACGATGTCCATCTCGCAGGCGGTCATCTCGTAGCGCGCCGTCGTGATGGCGTTGTGCTGTCGAATTTCGAGCCCGGTGGAATTGGCTATAGCAGCCGCAGTATCAAGACCTTGCATGGGGGTGGGAAAGTGGTAGTATAGGCGAAGATAGCAACGAGATGCCAAAAGGAAAGACTAAAAGAAAGTTTTCCCTTAAGGTTCTTTCTTTTCACTTATAAAACCTTTCCACTGGACTTATAAAACCTTTCCCTTCGCTTATAATCCCTTCCCTTTAGACTTATAAAACCTTTCTTTTCACTTATAAAACCTTTCCTAAGCACCTTGCTAGGCCATGAAAATCAACACGTTACAAGCCCTACAAATAAGACAAATAATTAACAAATCTCACAAGCTTGTGATGAGGACAAAAAAAGGCTTTTAGAAGGTCTGACGGCGGGTGGGCCGGGGACCAAAACAGAAAACAACAAAATTGGATGCCCACCCAATAAAAAACATTGATTGTACTTTATTTATATTAAACATAACATAAGTAAAACGTGGACCTCTTTCACCCTTTGAACAGCCCTTCTGCAGCAGCTTTAAACCCTGCCGTAAAGATATCAGCTGCCTGAGAGCAGGAACTGATAATGACGAAAGGAAAGGTTTCATAAGTCTACCACCGGCTCATTGATGGCTTGCTAACGGGCGGCAATTCCCCCGCAACCGGGGCACTAGGCCCGATTCATCTTCGAAAGGAAAGGTTTTATAAGCCTACCAATAGGTTTTCACTAACCTTTGAGTAAGCTAAAAGAAAGGTTTTATAAGCCGATTGCAAACATTTACCCAGCTTTTTGCCCTGCTTATACTGTGCTAAGGGAAAGGTTTTATAAGCCGAAAGTGTGGTTTAAGCGCCAGAAACGAAGATATTCCGGACTTTACTCCCCACCTGCTTTCCTTGAACGAATGGACCACTTCTTCCTGGGCCCATATTGAACCGCCAGGACGAACATGAGCCGCATGGATATACTTGCGAGGCGGCAACCGGGCTGTTACACCAGGGCGAAGACAAATAGCTAGCCACCAAAGCCCTGTGCAGGGTAGCATAGACCAGCAGATTAAAACGGCGAGACCGGCCCGACTGAACGCGTAAGCACCCGGCCGGTGGCCAGTACCGGGCTGGATTTCCAAAAAAACGAGATGGAAAAAGTTATCTAGGGCACCCTGTCACGCCTCATAATCATTCAATAATTGATAATTTAATTTAAATAAAATTGAAACATTATTGCTTGATTTGACGTTTAATATGGAGCAGCAACGCACTAAAAAAGCCGTTTATGAGCGCCAAACCCGAAGTTGTCGAAGAAGCTTACACCATTTTATCGCAATTAGGGGGGCGTCGCTTCCTCGTGATGACCGGGGCCGACAAGCTCATGGCTGCCGGCCGGACGGCCAGCAACCCCAACCCCTGGCTGCGTATGGACCTGCGCGACAATCAGGCCCAGGTGAACCGCCTGAAAATTACGCTCATGCCCACCGACACCTACAAGGTGGAATTTTACCACCAGAAGCTGGTCGACTGGGAGCCGGTCATTACCAATCAGCAGACGTTTGAAATGGTGTACGGGGAGGACTTGCTGGCCCTCTTTACCTCGGTCACGGGCTACGATACTCACCTTTAGCCCCTGCCGGATGCGAGCCAGCGAAGCCCCCACCATCATCGACCCGGGCTGGAATCAGTACCGCAGCCGGGTTATCGCCGTCATTACCGACGTGGAAATGCTGATGCAGCAGTTGGGCAAAGGCCTCGACTGCGACGGCCTGACCGCCGAAGTGGCCCTACGGCTCGGCCTCTGCATCGATACCCAGCCCGATTTCGATGTGCTCAGTGCCCTGGTGCGGGCCGTGCGCCCCATCGGCCGTGAGGCGCTACGGGCCACCCGCGAGGACCAGGGTGGCCTGTTTTCCCTCCTGCTGCTTTAACCCCGATACCATGCCCCATCCCCAGGATTTAGTTATTGGCGATGCCGTGTATTACGCCCGAGAGCGGGCCGTCGGCCTGATTTACACCACCTACGAGCGGGGCCGCCACGAGTGCCCCGGCGTGCAGCTGCTGCTCAGTGACGGCCGCGACCTTAGCGGCTTCAGCGCCGAGGAGACCGACCAGTTTCTGCAACTGCTGGGTGAAACGGGCCTGCGCTACGAGTTTGCCAACGTGGGCCAGTTGGCCCTCGACTACCAGCGCGGTGTGTTCGGCCAGGCTTTCCACGACGCCCGGGTGCTGCTGCTCGCGCGGGAGTTGGCCAGCCCCGAGCCGCCCGTTCAGTAGCCATTTTCTCCCTTTTGTTCTTTTTGCAATGTCTCCGACCAGTCAGCACCCCCTGAATACCCCCGTTTTAGCGCTGCAGCTGGCTTATCTGGCTGTCGAGCAGCAACCGGTCGACGACGCCGAAGCGCAGCGCCTGGAGCAGCTGCGGCAGCTTATCGAGGCCGCGCCGGATACGACCGACCTGCGCGGGTTTGCCGAGGCCGCCCGCCAGCTGCTGGGCCCCGGCTATCAGGTGCACTGCGGCAGCTCGCACGTCTGGATAAAGCGGGAGGACCAGCCCGAGCGTCTGGCCATCGTGGCCGACCGCTACACCACCGCCTACCGCGAGTGGAACAGTCCACTACCCACTTCGGGGCCGGAATAGCCGCTTATAAAAAGTGGTTTTTCAGTTCCGGCTTTGCCTTAACTTGCTTCTCCAACCCTGACCATGCCCCCCATGTACAACTTTCAGAGCCTCACGAAAAAGGACTGGGTCACCGACTACGGCTTCCGCAAGGCGCTCGCAGCCGACCCCGGCACAATGAAGTTTGGCGGGCAGACCGTGGGAACCGGTCGCCGCGACATCGTGGAATACTGGCAGCGGGAGAAAAGCCACTACCGGCTCTGGGAGCTGCTGCTTTACATGGGCAGCCACACCGTACCGCAGACGGTGGCCTACTTCGACCTGCCACCCGACACGGATGAGTTCCTGCGCTGGGTGTACAACGACGTTTCCCACGAGCAGCGCGAGCAGGTGGAGGAAATGGTACAGGGCTTCGCTAGCGGCTTTGACCAGATGAATTTTTTCCCCTACGCCGAGTTGTACGCTGTCTGGCAGCGGGCCGACGAGCGCCAGGCCCGCGACGGCAACGTGCTCGTCTACCTCGACCGCATCACCGAGCCGGATGGGGCGGAGATACTCCGCTACCCGGCACCCACCTTCTTTGAATAGCCGAACTACGGGGCGGCGGGGGCCGTAATGTTGCAAAAATTGACTAATCTTTGCTCGTGTTAGACCTCTTTGCGGCCCCGGCTATGCTCAAACCAAGTTCCTACAATTCGCTGGCCGAACTGATTCACGCCCTGGGTATGCGTAGCGACACCGCCCGGCACATCGGCATCTCGCACAACACCCTGAACGTGCGCATGGCCAAGCCCGGCAGCTTCACGCTCGATGAGCTGGTGAAAGTGGCCGAGCTGGCTAAGTCCGACCTGCTCACTATGACTAAGCTGGCCCAGAAGCAGATGGACAATCCTGTGGAGCCGCCCGCCCCGGCGCTGGGCCGCCCGCGATTCAAGAAGAACCAGCCCGACGCCAGCTAGTTCCACCCCAGCTTATCTAGCTGGCATAGCGGCCCTGCGGCCACCTTCCCCTGATGGAATCCCTCCTTATTCGTCCTGAGCAGCCCGCCGACGAACCGGCTATTTCCCGGCTCACCCAGGCAGCCTTTGCGTCCGAGTCGCATTCGTCACACACCGAGCAGTTTATCATCGATGCTTTGCGCAGGCACCAGCAGCTCACAGTATCGCTCGTGGCCGTGGCGGCTGGCCAGGTGGTAGGCCACGTGGCGATTTCCCCGGTAGTCATTTCTTCCGGGGCAGTCGGGTGGTATGGCCTGGGTCCCGTTGCGGTTGAGCCTGCCCGTCAGCAGCAGGGCATCGGCTCGCGGCTCATTCACGCGGCGCTCACCGAACTACGTCAGCGGGGCGCGATGGGCTGCGTCGTGCTGGGTGAGCCGGGCTATTACGGCCGGTTCGGATTCCTGGCGGTGCCGACCCTCGTCTTACCCGACGTGCCCCCACCGTATTTTCAGGCCCTTACTTTCCAGGGAAACATTCCCGTGGGTACGGTGCGCTATCACGAGGCGTTTGAAGCAACGGCATAGCTAGCTTTTAGTCAACAAACACTTAGCTTAGACATTAGCTGGACTACCACTCGTAGCCAGTTTCTGCACTTCACCGCCGACTTTTTACCACTCGTCCTTTTTTCCCCGCAGGGCTAATTGGGCTTGGTAGTTTCGCTGCGTACTAGCTACCCAGCATGAAGCTTATCATCGTCGAAAGCCCCAACAAGATTAAAAAAATCAAGGGCTACGCGGGCCCCGACTACGAGGTGGCGGCCTCGGTGGGCCATATCTGCGACCTGCCTGTGGGCAGGGGCGACATTGGCATCGACCGCGAGCACGGCCACGCCCTGAACTACGTCGTCAGCGACAACAAAAAGGCCGTGGTGGCCAACCTGCGCCGCCTGGCCAAAGCCGCGGGCCCCCAGGGCGTGTATCTGGCCACCGACCCCGACCGGGAGGGCGAGGCCATTGCGTTTCACCTCTGCGAGGTGCTGGGCCTGGACCCACGCACAACCAAGCGGATTGCCTTCCAGGAAATCACCGAGAAGGCCATCAAGGCCGCGCTGGCCGCGCCCACCACGGTGGACCTGCACCTGGTGCACGCTCAGGAGGGCCGCCGGGCCGTGGACCGGCTGGTAGGCTTCACCATTAGTCCGGTGCTCAACCGCAAGCTGGCGGCCGGCCTCTCGGCCGGCCGGGTGCAGTCGGTGGCCGTGCGCCTGGTGGTGGAGCGGGAGCGGCAGATTCAGCAGTTCACTGACACGTTCACCGTGCCGGTGGTGGCCACGCTGCAGACCGGCCACGGCGAGCAACTGCGCGCCCGGCGCACGGCCCCGCCCTTCGCCGCGCTCGACCAGGCGCAGGCCTACCTGCCGCAGGTCGGCCGCGGCGCGGGCTTTGGCGTGCTGGGCGTGGAGAAAAAGCCGGTGGAACGCCAGCCCGCGCCGGCCTTCTCCACCTCAACGCTGCAGCAGGAAGGCGTGAAAAAGCTCCGGTTTACCGTGCAGAAGGTTTCGGACCTGGCCCAGAAGCTGTTCGAGGGCGGCCACATCACCTATATCCGCACCGACAGTGTGAATCTGGGTGAGGAAGCCACCCTGCAGGCCCGGGCCCAGATTACCGCGCAGTTCGGCGCTGACCAGTTCCAGGCCCGCCAGACCAAAAACAAGGACGGCGCGCAGGAGGCCCACGAGGCCATTCGCCCCACCCACTGGGAGCAGGCCCACGCCGGCGATACGCCCGACGAGCAGGCGCTCTACCGGCTGATTTATACCCGCGCCCTGGCCTCGCAGATGCTGGCCGCGCAGTACGACCAGACCACCATCACCCTTACGCCGGCAGCCGATGCCGCCGACACCTACACCAGCTCCACCCGCGTACTCACCCGCACCGGCTACCTGGCCGTGTACCAGGAGGCTGAGGAAGAAGGGGAGGAGCCCGATGATGAGGCCGAAACGACGCTAAAACACCCGGTGCAGGAGGGCGAGGCGCTGACGCTGGTAAAGCTGGAGGCGCGCCAGAGCTTTGCTCGCCCCGCCAGGCGCTATAATGAGGCCACCCTGGTCGCGGACCTGGAAAAGCAGGGTATTGGCCGGCCGAGCACCTACGCGTCCATCCTGCGCACCATTTTCGCTAGGAAGTACATCGGCACCGGTAGCGTGGTGGGCAAGAAGCTCACCGCGCAGGTCCTAACCTGGCACGGCGGGCAGCTGACCACCAGCCAGCGTAGCGAGACGCTGGGCGCGGATAGGGACAAGCTGATGCCCACGGCCACCGGCACCGAGGTCACGGAGTTTCTGGAGCGCCACTTCCCCAAGGTGATGGACTACAAGTTCACCGCCGGCTGCGAGGCCATGTTCGACAAGATTGGCCGGGGTCAGCAGACCTACCAGCAGTTCGTGCCCATGTTCGATAAGAACCTGCTGGGCTGGGTGGCCGCCGCCGACCAGCTCACCCCGGACCGGGCTGAGTTGCAAAAGCGCCTCGTCGGCCACTTTGAGGGCGCGGAAATGCTGCTGGGAACCGGCAAAAACGGTCCCTACATCCTGCACGCCGAGAAATACTACAACCTTCCCGAGGACATCAGCCCCGCGCAGCTGAGCGAGGCGCAGGCGCAAAACCTGATTGTCCAGCGCCGGGCGTCAGCTCCCCGCGAGGTGGGCCTGCACGAGGGCAAGCCGGTGGTCGTGGGGCAGGGGCCGAAAGGCGTTTACCTGAAGTGGCGCGAGCAGTATTTCAACGTGCCAGCCGGCATATCTGCCGCGGCTGTTACTCCGGCACTGGCTGTCAATTACCTCATCAAAGCCCAGGCGGAGGCCGCCAAAAACGTGCCACCGTGGGCAAGTACACCATCGGCCGCAACGAATGGGGCTTCTATGTCACTGATGGGGAGGTAAAAGCTAAGTTTAAGCCCGACTGTACGGAGGAGCAGGCCCGGGCCACCACGGCCGAGCAGGCCGCCGAAATGATTAAAAGCTACAAAGCATGGAAGAAGAAAAACGCGGGCCGGAAGTAGCGCCCCTGAGCTTTCCCGACCTGAGCCTGGCCCTGCCCTATCAGGACGCGCTGCTCTACGCCCAGAACCGGTTAAAGATGATTGCCCGGGGTGGACTGCTGCCTTTTTGCGAGGCCCACAAGTTTCCCTACACCACTATCATCAACCTGAAAAATGGCAACCTGAAGAAGGAAGAGCCCCGGCTGCTGCACCGCCTGCTGCGCAGCCTCGATGTGCAGAACGAGTTGTTGCAGTTCCCACCGGATAGCCCGAGTCAGCGGTTTCTGCTGCCGGACGGGGCGGCGCTGGCTACATTTCAAATGCAGATGACATTTTTAAAATCTGGCGGGTAACAGAAATCCCCTTCTGCATGACAGAACGAAGCTTTCAGGTAGAAACGGCGTCTGCCTACTAACTGATTTCATGGTCTTCTACTAAAATTATTTGCAAGGTGAGTAGCTTTAGTATTCTGATTGATTAAGAACTTCATTTGTTGAGTTCTTAGCGTCAGTTCTACTTGTCTACTTCGCATGAAATCCAATTTCTTTCCGCTCCACTTCGATTTTGACGAGTTCCATATTCAGCGTCTGCCGTATCAGAAAGAGGTACTAGACCGCTTGCGTCAGCAGTATAATGCGACTCATTCTTTTTTCCGGCGTGACGACTTTATTTATATCTCGCCTGGCACTGAAGCAGCAGCTACACTAGGTGATGTAGTGCGCCTCAGCATTAACGAGCACCCTGAAGTGGTGGCATCCTTAATTCGGCACATCTTCTTTCGGGCCATCAAAGACAAGGTGCCAGGGCTATTGCCATCATTTCATCCATTCACGTTCCCCGCAAAGCAGGATAAGTACGATTTAGCCTTAGCTATGCTGCCTGAACGGCTGCAAAATATCATTACCTACAAGCGGATTACCGAAGTTCAACTTCGCTATAATGAAGCAGAAGGTCAGCCGCAGTTCGTGGCTGTGGTCAATCACCGCTACCAATGGACTATAGACCGCACCTGCGAACAATTAGTGAACGAGGGGCTTGACATTCTGGGCCTCGAAGTGAATAGCTCTACCTCACCTGACTACTCAGATGGAGTAGTTGCTCCCGAATTAACCTTACTTGGGCGCGTAATGGCCGTAGATGGCGACCACGCTACGGTGGGAACCAACCAAGGCCCTACTGAATATGTCCTGGCTGACCTGACACTTTTTAAGTCCAAAGAAAATATTATTCACTACCTCGGTTCTTTTGTTGGAGAAGGGAGAGCCGAACAGATTGTAAATCACATTAAGCAGGACGAGTCCAGACGCTTGCAGCCCGATGTGGTAATGCGCGAAATTGAGGAGATAGGCGGTTGGTTGAGCCGGCTAACGTACCGCAATTTCGATTCATTTTGTTTTTCCATCGGAACGGAAAATGCAGTGCCCGCGCAGGCTGGCATCCGATTAGAAGAGCCCAAACTCATTTTCGATGTTAGTGGCACCAATGTGCATGCTACACCTACAACCGGGCTTAATACCTTCGGACCTTATAGTCGTTCCACGTCCTTCGATGTAAACTCGCCCAAGGTGCTTGTTGTGTTTCACCAGCGTAATACTGGTCACTTCACGGAGTTTCTGGCCCAGCTAAAAGGCGGCATTGCACAGCATGCGTACTTCGCCAACGGCATGGTGCGCAAGTATGGTCTGACGACGATGGAGTACCGTATTGCCGAAATCACGGACTACACTGTGCCGCAGTACTTGGCTGCTATCAACAAGCTGCTACGCGCCGAAACCTGCACGTTTGATATTGCTATTATCGAAACGTGTGAGAATTTTCGTCAATTGCTGCCAGTAGACAATCCCTATTTTCAGGTGAAGTCTTTGCTGTACTCGCACGGTATTTCAACGCAATTCATTCGGGCCGAAACGGCTCAGAAACCTACCTATAGCATCGATAGTATTGCCTTACAGATGTATGCCAAGTTAGGTGGTACCCCTTGGACAGTGCCCACCGGCCCAAGTGTTGACCACGAATTAGTGATTGGCATTGGCAGCTCCATTCTGCGTAGCAATCAATATGCGGGTGCCACACAAGCCCGTATTGTGGGTATCAGTACTTTCTTCTCGGCTGATGGCAAGTATATCTCTAACCGCAAAACCCAGGATGTACCCTACGACCAGTATTTTGACGAACTGCTGCAAAATCTGAAAGTATCCATTAACGAAATTTCCAACAATTATAGCTGGAGCTCTGGTGACCGTATCCGCATTATCTTCCACATTTTCAAACCGATTAAGCATATTGAGGCCGACGTCGTGGCCAGTCTAATGGAACAGTATCAGGAGTTCGATATCAAGTTTGCCTTCGTAACCTTCTCCGAATTTCATCCCTATGTGCTGTTCAATGAAAATGAGCGGGGAGAATTTGATAACTACCGCAAGATTTATAAAGGCACATACGTCCCCTGGCGAGGCTATAATGTGCTACTGGACCCACGTTCCTGCTTGGTGCAGATGCTGGGACCTCACGAGATGAAAACTTCGCGCCATGCGGCGTCGCGGCCGGTGCTGGTGCGCATTCACCGCAGTTCTACCTTCGTCGACCTGACCTATGTGGTGCAGCAAGCATTCAAGTTTACGCGGCTTTCCTTCCGCACATTTTATCCCGCACACTCGCCAGTTACGTTGCTATACTCCAACATGCTGGCGCGGCAGTTGAAGGACTTGCGAGGCATTTCTAGTTGGAACTACGACGTAGCTAGCCGCCAACTGCGGCATAAGAAATGGTTTCTCTAGAGGCAAAATCAACCTATCTGGCCCCATTGCTGGAAAGTCCTATGCCTCAATTTTTTGTGGGCATTCTTTACGAACAGTCAGATTTGCTGCCGCCAAAGCTGCAGATGGCCGATTCTAATAGCTTGGCGTGCAACATGCTGCACTTTGTGCGCTGTGCTGAGGAAGCGCAATGCCGGGAACTGTACCAGCAGTTGCAAGAGCGCAAACCGAACAAGGAATCGGAATGGATTTACAACGACTATCTGGTTTTCTCACTGGTATGTGCGGTGAAAAGATTCGCCTTGCCGAGCACTTGGGTGCGTCAACTACTAACTCTACGCATATCGCAGGATGAGGAAAAGCAGCGGCTGAATGTTACGCTGGGCAATATTTTAGCGGGTAATCTTAACAGTCGGGAAGACTACCATCAAGTGTCGCTAGTATACCAGATGCTTACCGGTGAGCAAGTTCCAGATGAAATCCGCCTCAATAAGATGTTTAAATTCCTGTGGCGGCGGCCATTCCCATTTTTCACTTCCCCTTTTCTCAATCTAATTTCGCTTAAAGCACTGGAGCTGGCCTTCAACAGTAAGGGGCTATTAAATCCTGAGCAGTTCTTCGCAACTGAGCACTTCACGGGGCGCTTTCTACGCCGTACGCAGCGCTTGGCCGCCTTTGTTGTAACGGTGCCAGTGGTGGCCTTAGTGTTGGTGCTAGCCGTCGCTACTGTATGCTACCCGGATAATGGGTGGGTAAAGCTTGGTTTAGCACTAACGTCTGCCTTCGGCGTGGACGTTATAGGGTCTTTCTCAGGACTGCGCGACAAGTTACAAACTCCCGTCACCACCGCTATTCGTCGCGCTTTTGGCTATTCACCGCCTCCAGCTAACCCGCCACTGTATACATAGCTTGCCATAGGTGAGCTTATAGGATTGAAATAATAATTTGTGCTATAGAGACTTATTGCCAAATACTGGGACATCTCCTAATCTAAGAGCAGTCCCAGTATTTGGCACTCGGTTCACACTTCGCTTAGAAAGCGATAGTATCAGATTAACAGCCTTGCATCATATCTTCCGCAGCGTCTCCAAAAAGTCGTCCAGTTTATAAGCCCCGTCCACCACGCGGCGCTCGTACACCATGAAGTAGCGGAATGCGTTGCCGGCTTTCTGGGCCCAAGTGGCGCCCAGCTTAATCTTCTGCTCTGCGTCGAGGTGGTCGCCTTTGGTTTCGACTACCAGCGTTTTGCCGCTTTTGGTTTGGATAATGAAGTCAGGGTAGTGGTTCAGGAAACCGTTGATGCGGAAACCTTTACCGCGCTCCGGGTTGCGGGTCCAGAAGGCAATGTTGGGCAGGTTAGCAATTTCGTTGATGACCTTCTCCTCGAAGCCGTTGATTTTTCCCTCTTGTTCATAGAGCGACTTGGTGATGTCCTTGCTGGTTTCGCCGGGCGAAATTTGGGTGGGGAAGACGTAGGCGGGCTGAATAAAAGCCTTGTCCTGGTCGAGGAAGTTTCGGAACTGCTTGTAAGCGTACTCCTCCGATAGCAGCTTAATCTTGTCCTTGATTTTGCCGGTGTAGGTGTACTCGTGGTTGGCGAAGTCGGTGAACTGCTCGTCGGTGAAGTCTTCCAGAATGCGCTTCACGTAGCGCTCAATCTCCTTGTCGGCAATGGGGTAGAGGTTGCCGATGAGGTCGAGGATACGGCGCGTGAAGTTCTTCACCCGGCTGTCCTTGCGGCTAGGGTCCAGAATGAAGGCCATGATGCGCTCCTTGGCGTCGCCGTCGATACGGGTGAAGGTGGGCGTGGCTTCCTGCTTGGTATCGTCGAGGTCCACGCGGTAGAGCTCGGCTGACACGCCGTCGAACTTGATGTTGGTATCGGCCTTGCCCAGCGGGAAGCCTTCGAGCAGGTATTCCTTTTCCAGCAGCACGGCCTGACTGCCCTCGCCGCTATCGAAAAGGCTGGCGGCGGGCTTTTTCCAGAAGAACTGCGGCAAAACCAGGGCGGCGGCCTGCTCGCGGAATATTTCCTTGATGGGGTAGGTCTTCACGAGCGATTGGAGCACGGTGGGCAGGGGTGTGGCCCCGCCAGCGGTGCTGGCAGCCACGGTTATCTCAAACTCGGCCTGTTGGGCCAGGGCGGCTTCGGCAATGGCCTGCACCGAGCCCCCGGCGGCCGGCAGGCTGGCCAGCGGGTCGGCGACCGACACGGCCGCGGCGGCTTCGTCGGTGGCGGGCGCGAGCGGCGCGATGCGGCTGGTATCGATGTCGGCCAGGTCGTCGGCGGCCTGGGTGGGGGCGGGCGCGTCGAAGTTCAGCGGAGCCTGCACGAAGGTGGCCAGCGGGTCGGGCGTGGCCAGGGTAGCGGCGTCGGCTACCTTGTAGTCGCGGGCGCTGAAACCAGCTTTGTTGAGGCCCACCACGATTCTGTCGAGCGTTTCCAGAAACTTGCCGGAGGCCGTCAGCACGTAGCTCATGTTGAGCATGGGCGCGGCGTGCGGGGCCACGTAGGGCTGGCGCAGCACCCGGCCTAGAATCTGCTCCACGTCCACGGCCGACGACTTGTCGGCCAGCGAGGCCAGGATATAGGCAAACGGCGCGTCCCAGCCTTCTTTCAGGGCATTCACCGTGATGATGTAGCGCACTTCGCACTTGGGCGAAGCCAGGTCCTCATTTTTCAACTCGTTGAGCCCAGCCGTTTTGATGCGGATGTGGCTTTCCGGGATTTTTAGGTCGAGCAGCTTCTTTTTCAGCAGCTCGAAGGTGGTGTTGTCGTCGGCCGTTTTGGGCTGGGCCTGAAACAGCACGATGGGCCGGATGTAGCGCCCGCCGGCTTTCTGCTCCTGCTTGGCCTGCAGTTCCAGGTTGCGCTGCAGCTGCAAGGCCGAGTTGATGACTTCCGTCCGGTCGTTGTGGTTGTAGACGATGACGGGCAGCTTCACCATGTGCTCCTTTTTGAGCGCCAGCGCGTCCACGAAGCTGATGATGTTGCTGTTTTTGCGGGGCGTGGCCGTCAGGTCGAGGATGAACGAGGGGTTGAGGTTCTTGAGCATGTCCACGCTCAGGTCGCTTTCCGCGTTGTGGCTTTCGTCCACCACTACCACCGGGTTCAGGGCCTGAATCACGCGCATGAGCGTAATGTCCTCGTCATCGCCCAGTAGGGTGCCGAAGGATTGCAGGTTGCCGTTTTCCTGGTACACCTTGCGGTCTTCCTTGTTTTTGGCCCGCAGGCTGTCGAAGCTCAGCACCACCAGGCTCAGCTGCTCCTGCACGCTGCTGGCCGAAAAGCCGCTGCCTTGCAGCAGGGCCGCTTTGTCATACACCTCCACGCGGCCGGCGAAGTGGGTGTTGATTTTCTGGCGATAGGGGTGGCCGGGGTATTTCAGGTTGCGCAGTGTCTGGTCGAGGATGGTAATGGAAGGCACCAGCCACACCACGGCCCTGGGTCGGCCCACCGGGAAGGCCGCGAAAACGGTGCGCAGCGCGTTGGCCGCCAGAAATGTTTTGCCGCCGGCCGTGGGCACCTTGATGGTGACGTGCGGCACGCCCGGCACCGTGTTTTTGTAGGGCTCGATGGCCGTGCCCGGAAACGGCTGCAAGGGCGTGCGCGGGTGTGCGGCCCAGAAGTCGTGGAAGGCATCGGGCAGGTTTTTGGTGGCCTGCACGCAGTCGAGAAAACGGGCGAGGTCCGTGATAACCTCTTGCTGGTAGGGTTTGAGCTCCATGTCGGCCGGGGACTAAAAGCGCGAAATGTCGCGGGGAATTTTCTTGAAAATGATGCCGTGCTGGGTCAGGAACTCGGACGGCAGTAAGCAGTTATCGGCGTAGATGATGTACTGCCCGGCGCGGGTGCGCATGGTGGCCAGGAAGCCGTGACCCAGCGTGGTCACGGCGTCGGGCTCGTAGTGGAAGTAGTAGGCCGTATCGTCGTGCCGGGCCAGAAACGCCGCGTTGTCGGCTTCGGCCTCGGCCAGGGGGGGTAGGGCCTGCTTGGTTTCGGCATAGTAGATGTACTGGCGCAGGCCCGCTAGCCCAGCCCGCTCGTTCAACTCGCCCGAGTCGGTAAACACCGGCTCGCCCAGCGTCAGGTAGTCGAAGCTGCCGCCGGTGCCGGGCTGGCCGGCGTAGCCCTGCATCACGCGCTTCACCCGCTCCGCCGTGATGTGCTCGGCGTAGTCTTCCATCTCTGTGAGGATGAACGTGCGGTTACCGCCGTCCTGCTGGTTGAGCTTGAGCACGGCGTGGGCCGTGGTGCCGCTGCCGGCAAAGCTGTCGAGGACGATAGAGTCTTTATCGGTCGCAAGTTGTAAAACTCGCTCAATCAGCCGGGTCGGCTTTGGCGTAGAGAAAACGGTTTCCGCTTTATCCAAAATCGCTAAAATCTCTCTCTTTGCTTCTTGCGTGTGGCCTACTTCTTCGTAGGACCAAAAAGTCTGCGGTACAACACCTTGTTTTACTTCGGTTAGGAAGATTTTAGGTGCCGGAACATTGCTGCCATCTTTGCCCCACCAAATTCTTCCCTCCTTGTCCATCTCCCAGAATTTTTCTTCTGAGACGCGCCAGTAAGAGCCTGGAGGAGGACCTTCGATAATTCTGCCGCTCGGAGTTTTTATCTGATAAGTGCCTTTGCTATAGAAGTTGCGGGCAGCTAGGTTATTGGGGCGCCAAAGTCCACGGGGGTCTTTATCTGGATTTTTGTATGCCTTGTCCTGCTTCTCCGTGCGAGGCATCAAATTCACCCGCCACAGGGCTGCATTCTTGGCATAAACGAGGAGGTATTCATGGTCCCCCGAGAAGTACATAGCACTGGACTTTGGCGCATAGTTTTTACGCCAAACAATAGAGGTTATGAAATTACCCCCCCCCCCCCCCCATTATTTCGTCACATATTGACTTTAAATTATACAATTCAGTATCGTCAATAGAGATGAAAATAGCCCCATCTTCTGCCAGTAGCTTGTGCAGCAGTTTGAGGCGCGGGTACATCATGCACAGCCATTTATCGTGGCGGGACAGGTCTTCGCCTTCCTTGCCCACTACCTGGCTCAGCCACTTCTTGATTTTGGGGTCGTTTACGTTGTCGTTGTACACCCAGCCTTCGTTGCCGGTGTTGTAGGGCGGGTCGATGTAGATGCACTTCACCCGGCCCTCGTACTGGGGCAACAGGGCTTTCAGGGCTTCGAGGTTGTCGCCGTGGATAATCTGGTTGCCGCTGCCGGTGGGCTCGGTGGTTTGGGTGCCGTCGGCCAGGGTCCCGTACTGGTGGTTGAGGAGGCGAAACGGAACGTCCTGGTGGTGGTTGATGACTTTGTCTTTACCAATCCAGTGGAGGGTGGGCATGCGGGGGTAGCAATAGGTGTGAGGACGAAGGTACGGAAGGCAAAAACCCCGAACTAACTCCCAACCCGTTTGCCGGATGTTGATTTTGTGCTACTCTTTCGCTACCAATGCCTCCGCCTAATTCAGGCGGTCGGCAATGTGGCGCAGCCAAGTTTCAATCTCGTTGTCATCGTCCATTGCCCGGACGCGTTCGAGCGTCATGTTCTGCGTGGCGCGCTCATGCATTAGCTTTTTGGCCCGGTCAGAACCAACTAATCCGAAACGGGCGCAGGCTCCCGCATCGGCCTTTAAATCTTCTGATAAGCGTTGCGACACATTACAGGCACTTGTGAAAGCGCAGCTGACCCCGAAGGCCTCGTACAGCGCATCGTGGTGCAGATAATTTTCGATTTCGCGCTTATTAGTCAGGCCCGCCCACGACCCATTGCCCCGCGCATTCACCCGGTCTACGGCCACCTGGTATGTTGGCGGCGTGGCAATATCCCGGTCATATACGTGCACTTCGGGCAGGCCCAGGTTCTGCGAGTAGAATTTCTCGGCCCACTGCTTGAGCGTGCTCCCGCCAAGCGGCAGAATGGCGACGCGCTTATCATGCAGCAGATTGGGCAGCGACGAATCATGGCCGTGAAATACGCTGGAAATGTGCAGAAAGAAGTCGACATCCGTCGGTCCTTCCACGCAGAACAGGACCTGAATCCGCTTATCCGGCAACACGCCCAGCTGCAGCGCTATTTCCTGCAGCGTTTCATCGTCGCAGGTGTTGTTCACCACCTTACCGGCGGCTGTTTTGGTGATGTACCGCAGGTGTTGGGTCGGAATCAGCCCCGCCAAGTTGGGCGTGTGCGTGGTCAGCAACACTTGGCAGCCCGGCTGGCCCGATAGTGCCATCAAGGCTTCTATCAGCAGCTTCTGATTGGATGGGTGTTGAGACGTTTCGGGCTCTTCGATGGCGTAAATCACGCCCCGCGCATTCTTCTCTTTCTGCTTGCGCTCCGCCTCGGCCCGAAAGAAATTGATGAGAATAAGCCGGCGTGTCCCGCTCCCGCGCTTGTTTATGGGAATTTGCTGGTCATCGGTCAGGCTAAGCTTGAAAAGCCCGTCCCACTTGGGTTCCGACTTAAACTTGGGCGTCAGCTCATTCGCCAGTTCGGGGCTCATCTCCCGCAGCTTTTCCAGCGTCCGCTGCGCCACTTCCTGCACCTTCCGCTGCACAATATCCTTAATCTCGTCGAGCTGCTGCTGCACCGTGCCCAGAGCCTCCTGCACGGCCAGCTTCATGGGGTCTTGCACTTCGCTATCGTCATCGGTCGAAGCCCGGTCCGATTGAAAAAGCGCATACAGCGGCAGCTCTTCCTTTAGCTTGGTCCATACCTTTTTACCGTCTTCCTCATCCAGCGAAACCGCCGACGGCAGTAAGGCCAAATCGGCCTGATTTGCCCAAATGGCCTGCCTGATTTTCACGTTCGACCGTTGGTCGATGCCATCGGTTGCGATGCCCAGCGCCGCCAGCCGCAGTTTCAAATCGGCGTTTTTCAGTTTGTGCAGGTCCGCGCAGTTCGCGGCCGTCGGATAGTTGGCCCGGACGGAAGTGGTGCAAGTTGGCGTTTTGAGGCTGCAGTTGTACCCCTTCGTAATCTCCAGATAGCCGTCCTCGTTCAGCAGGAACTCGTCGGCCAACGTGGTTTCCGCGCGGCTGTCGATGGTCAGAATTCCGGGTAAATCCTCAAATAGGCAGCTGATGCGAACATCTGCCGCATTGCCTCCCTGAGCCGCGTCTGCCGACTCAATCTTAATCAGCGTGTTGTTAAAGAAAATTTCCAGCGCCTCCAGCACCGTGGATTTGCCCGCGTCATTTTGGCCAACTAACGCCGTCAAATCATCGATGCAAACGACAACCTCATCCCGGTAGCTTCGGAAGTTTTGCAGCTTAACAGTTTTGAGTTTCATACGAAAGGGATAGATGCCGGAATGAGGAAAGGCAATTTCCACGCAAGATGCGGCATATATTCTCTCCCGCAGCCTTTTGCATCTAGGATTCAATATTTTTTAGAATAGATAATCAAGTCATAGTACCGTATTTTGGAAGGCGCGGCCACGTGGTCATATCTACCCAAAACCATACACCGGCTGTCGAACCAGCCGACTCCTAACCATAACCCGGTGAGTTCATCCAAAGCCCCCGCCAAATCTGCCAAAACAGCGGCTCCCAGCCTGTTCGAGCGCGCCCCCGAGCCGGGCCTGGAAGTAGTGCACGCCCGCGCCGAACACGCCGCCACGAGTACCGCCGCGCAGCTGTTCAGCGGCTACGACCGGGTGCGGGTGCTGACCTATTCCAACAGCATCTCAATGATAGCCCGCCTGGCCGCCTGGTGTCCCGACGTGGAAATCATCTTCGGCCGCGAAGACATCATTAACGACGCCACCAAGCTGCTGCACTTCCAGACGCTATTGCTCAGCGAGATTCGGGAGGAACTCACCGGTGCCCCGCGCCAGCCCGACGGTCCGGCCCCTGACCTGCACGCCCGCATTGCGGCCGGCACACTACGCTTCTTCGTGGTGCAGCAGCTGGTATCGCACGAAAAGCTTTTTCTGCTCGAAAACACCACTACCGGCGACACCCGAGTGTTGGCCGGCAGCGCTAACCTGTCGGAGCGCGGCTTTGGCGGTGTGCAGAACGAGAGCTTCTACGTATTCGACAACGACCCCGTGGCCTGGGAAGCCAAGCAGGCCAAATACCTGGCCATCCGGGAGCAGTCGGCCGCGCCCGTCGCCGAAGAGGCCTTCACCGACGAGCGACTCGACACCTCGCACCTGCCGCTGTTCAACCCCGCCCGCGCCACTTCCAGCAACGGCCTGCCCACCATCTACGTCATCGAGCAGGGTCCGCCGGGGCCGGTTGTCATCGAGAAGTTCCTGGCCCAGCGCCCGCCCAAGGTGCTGACCGAACTGGCCGCCCAGCTCGTCACCAGCAAAAACGCGGTGCGCGTTGACCGCAAGATTGCCACCGAAGGCATTCGCTACGTCAAATCCAACCAGCGCACAGCCGAGGCCAACGACGAGGAGACCGTAACCGTGGACTGGCGCACGGCCCGCGTCACGCGCGGCGGCCAGCCCTGGCCGCTGGAAGTAGCCGACGCCGACGTGGCCGCCGATGCTGCCCTGCTGGTGGAGTATTTCGCCGGTTACCAGCAGTTTCACGGCAACACCGCCAAGTTGGCCCGCGACTATTTTACCTTCCAATGCTGGCTGTATCTGAGCCCATTTCTCTGCGACTTGCGCAACGACGCCGCCCGCAACGGCTTCATCTACGACTATCCCATCTTCGGCATTCTCTACGGCCGCAGCAACTGCGGCAAGTCGGAGTTGATTCGGCTGCTGCTCAAGTCCATGTTCGGGCTCGATGGCTTTCTGGAAAAGGATTGGTTCACCAAGTCGAAGGTGGCCGGCCTGCGCGAGCAGAACCAGCGCTACCCGCTGGCCTTCGATGACCTCGATGCCACCCGCTTCAACTCCCACGCCGTGGCCCTCATTAAGGAAGACCACCTGGTGGGTCAGTACCCCGCCGTGGTGCTCTCCATGAACCAGGAGAAGGACAGCTTCGAAACCGAGATACGCAAGCGCTGCCTTGTGCTCTACACTGATGCCTCGTTGCCCGACCACACCGGCGTGAGCCGCACGCTGGCCCGCCAGGTCAAGCGCCTCAAGTCGCAGCTTGGCACTGCGTTCTACCGGCGCTACTTGCTGCGCGTGTGCGAGAAGCTGCAAACGGAGGGCTTCCCGCTGGATATTCTCACGTTTTCCAGTGAAATTTTGGTGGCACTGTTCCGGGAGTCCTTGCCCCCGCAAATGGAACTGCCTGCGTGGTGCACCGTAGTTTCGCTTGATGGCTACACCCGCGGCAAGCATGATAAAGTCCGAACGGAACTACTCGAAATCCTTCAACACAACCCCACCGCTTGGCAAATCAGCGGCACCCGCGCCGTACTCATCATGGAACCGATGACGCTGCGCAAACTGCGCAAGGACATTCCGGACTACCTGCTGAGCAGCAGCCGGCAGGGTGACCGGCTGGTTTTCAAAAAGGATGAATTAGAGGCGTTTTTGGAAGTGCAGATGGGCAAGAAGCCCAGTTGGTGGCGGCGCGTTTTGGGTGAACAGTAGCAACTAGGTTTCTAAATTACCCCGAGGGCTTCGCGCTCATGTTGCTGCTGGCAATGGAAGCAGTGGTTGAGGCCTTCTTGTCCTGAGTAGGGCGCAGGTGAACTGTGCGCGAAGCGCACTGCGCTACATTGGTCATTGTCGTGATACACACGAGCACCTTCATTCGATACGGCCGGCTCTAGGATGCTTTTAAAATGAGTGTCAGGAAACCATACTGGGGAAATGCGCATGAGAAATAAAGTGGGTATGCATAAATGTGCAACGGAAAATCGAATTCACACTACAGCAGTAGATACACTTTTCTGATAATCCCAGTCTTCGGGCGAAAGGATGGCTTGCATGAAGGAGGAATAGCCCTGGTCGCGCCGTTCCAGCGCGTGTCGCCGCAACGCTAGGCTGCCTTTGCTTAGCTCAAAGCCTTCCTGCTCAACCACGCGGCGCATCTTAGCCGACAAGCCTTCGAGCCAGTCCAGGTAGTCGGCTTTGGTAATTACACCCACGGCCTGCTGCTGGTAGCGGTAGCTGGCATTACCCAACCGAAACAGGCGGGCGTGCTCGGCGCGCTGCTCTTCCGGTAGCGCGGCTAGAAATTCCAGTTGCGACTGGTGGTACTTATCCAGGGGATGTCGGGGGCGGAGGAGTTCATCCATCAGAGAGGCAGCGAATAAATTAAGCCATTCGCCCCGGCCGAGCGTAGGCACTCAATACCTCGGGGGCATCGTAGAGGAGGCCGCCGGCTTCTTCGACTTCTTCCAGGTCTACTTGGGGACTATCGCTCAGCAGCACTTGCCAGACCTGAGCAAACGCCACGCGTACGGTTGACCACGCTCGCCGGTCGTACGGGTCCAGCCGCACGGAACAGGTGAAGGAATTCGCTTCAATGACCAAGTCTTGGGTGGTATGGGCCTGTAGATGAAGCATGCCCAGTAGCACGGGGCCCTCCGGGCCCTCGAACGAGGTAGTATTCACTAGGTAGTGATTGGCGGGGTCCGCCAGGCCCGCCTCCACTGCCGTCAGGACGGCTACCAGCGGGTGTTCTCCGGAAGGGGGAGCCGCCGCATAGGCATGGTTTATATCGGCTGGCGTGGGGTACCGTTTATAAGCCGTCTCATTATAATAGAGGAGGGTATCGGGTCCATAGCCTACTTCCCCGGCCGTTTGCTCCGCCGGGGTGAGCACCTTGCGGCAGATTTGGTAGAGTTGAGCGAAGGGCACGGTGGCGCGGAAGTGGTCGGCCCATGGGCCCGGGTAGTGGGGCTCACCTCGTTCAGGGTAACGGATAAACTCGGTGTCGAAGGCCACAAAATCCGGTCCCACCGCCACGTTCGCTGTTTCATCTTGCCGCAGGGCAAACACGGCGGGAAAGTGGCGAGTGCGCGGGTGATTCGTGCGTTCGTAGTAGTGCCCGCCTAGTAAATAGACAACGGTGGGGTCCGCCAGGTCTGCAACGAGTTGCTGCAACAGCACCGGTAGTTGGGCAGGGTCGGTGATATAAGCCGGCTGGTCGGAGCTGTCGGAAGGAGTAGGGTACATAACGGAGAGGCTAGCGCAAGCAAGATAAGGTACTTACTTTTCCCCGGCGAATGCTGGCTAAATTTCCCTGGCGGGGCTTTCCGTTCCTGCGCTAGCGCGACCCCGAACTACGCCCCGCCCCGGCGGTGCCATTCGGCCTGGGCCTCGAGCCCGTACCACACGGCGCAGCGCGTGAGCAACTGCGGATTGCCCGGCTCGGCGAAGACTTCCAGCGGCCCGAGGCCCAGCAGCGGCACCCGGTTCCGGCTCACGTAGCGGTAGCCGTCGGGCACCATATCGATGTCAATGGAATCGGCATACTGCTGGAGCTGGGTTTCTTCCTCCGGCGGGACGTATTCTCCCGCTGCCGCCAGCGCGCGCCGGATAGCCACGGGGAGGGAGAACGGGCGGTGGCGCAGGATGGCCTCGGCCAGCACCTGCTGTTCTGCGGTAGGCATTACTCCGCCGCCGGCAGCCAGCCTGGCAACTGCACAAACATCGCGTAGTCCCCGAGGCGGTCGTCCTCGCCGCCCGCCTCGAACGGGAACAGGTACTGCACCTCGTTGGTGTCGACGTGATAGGTCAGCTCCACGAAGAAGCGGCCCGGCATTTCGTAGAGCAGCACCGCTTCGTAGACTTCCTGCCAACGACGGGCCACGTAGGTGCCGGTCGCGTACACCGCCGCAAGCTGCTGGTCCTCGGGCAGGGCATTGAACTGATTCAGGGTCATGGACGGGAAAGGTAAAGCCTGCCGGACGAATTGCCGGCTCCTCGGACGAGGTTTTAAGAGACGAGGGATTGGATACGGGACAGCAGATGAAAACCATGATTCACCCCACGAGGAGCAAATCCTCCAGCCGGGTGGTATACTGGGGCGTGCGCCACTGGGCCTGCCCTTCCCAAGGCGCTACGGATTGCCCGGGGGCCAGAACCGTGGCCGCCAGTCGCACCGTGCCCTTGCCAAAGCGGCGGTTCAGCGCGTCGAGCTCGGCCATGAGGCGGGCGCGCTTTTCCGAAACCGGTGCCGCTTCAAACAAACCGAGCTGGGCCTGGCCGGCCGGCTCCAGCCCGTCGAACACCACCCCGGCGTTCGTGTACCGCTTCCCCGGCTGCCAGAGCTTTTTCAGGGCGGCCCGGGCGTAGCGCACCAGCTCGACGGTGTCGCTGGTGGCCACCGGCAGCGTGAGGGTGGTCGAGCACGAGTAGGGTGGGGGCTCCAGCCCGTAGCGGCTCTTGCCCAGGAACACGGTCAGCAGATGGGCCGCGCCGTCCTGGCGGCGCAGCTTCTCCGCCGCGCGCGACGCGAACGCGCTCACGGCCCCCGTCACGTCGGGAAAGGCGCTCAGGGGCCGGCCGAACGTGCGCGAGCAGCATAGGCTGCGGCGGGCGAGCGTGCCGTCCTCGCTGGGAGCCAGCCCGAGGCACGGGTAGCCCCGCAGCTCGCGCACCAGCCGGGCCCCGACCACCCCGCCCAGGTGCCGGCGGGCGTAGGCCTCCGTGCACCCGGCCAGCGCCGCCGCGGTGGTGATGCCCGCCGCGTGCAGCTGGGTGGCGTACTGCCGGCCGATGCCCCACACGTCCTCGACGGCCACCTGCTCCAGCGCCCAGCGGCGGCGGTCCTCCGAGTCGAGGTGCAGCACCCCGCCCAGGGCCGGCAGTTTCTTGGCCAGCCGGTTGGCCAGCTTGGCCAGGGTTTTGGTGGGCGCAATGCCCACGCAGGTGGGGATGCCCGTGCGGGCCAGTACGTTGGCGCGCACGGTGCGGGCGTAGGCATCCAAACTCTCGACCACGAAGGGCACCAGCCCGTGCAGGTCCAGGAAGGCCTCGTCGATGGAGTACACCTCCACCGCCGGGGCAACCTGCCCCAGGTACCACATCACCCGGCGCGACATGTCGCCGTAGAGGGCGTAGTTGCTGGAGAATACGGTGACGTGGTGTTGCTCGAGCAAGGGCTTGACCTGGAAGTAGGGGTCGCCCATGCGCAGGCCCAGGGCCTTGGCCTCGGCGCTGCGCGCAATCAGGCAGCCGTCGTTGTTGCTGAGCACCACCACGGGCCGGCCGTCGAGCCGGGGCTGGAAGACCCGCTCGCAGGACACGTAGAAATTGTTGCAGTCGACCAGGGCGTACACGGGGCAGGGGAGGGGGAGAGAACCGGAGAAAATTAGTCGCGGGTGCGCAGCAGGGCGGCCAGCTTGCCGGGAATCAGCTCGTGCAGGACGTGGGTGACCACGCCCCAGATTTTCACGTCGCCGGCGTCGTGGATTTCCCAGGGCTGGTAGGCCGGGTTCTCGGGCTTGAGCCACCAGGTGCCGTGCTCGCAGACCAGGCGCTTGACGGTGCACTCGCCCTCCACCACCGCGACCACGATGTGGTTATGGTCGGCTTCGAGCTGCTTGTCGACGGCCAGCAGGTCGCCCTCGTGAATCTCGGCGTCTTTCATGCTCTCCCCGCTGACGCGCACCAGGTACGTGGCGTCGGGGTGGCGCAGCAGCAGGCGGTTGAGGTCAAAGACTTCGTCCGTGTAATCGGAGGCCGGCGAGGGGAAGCCGGCGGAGACCGTGCAGCTGAAGAGTGGGAGCAAAAAGGGCGTTTGGTGGGCGTGAACGGGAATTAACTGGACGCTTCGCATAGGGGTACTGAATAGGGCAACTCCACAATAATACGCGCTACTAATAAATTTAGTATGAAAAATGGCTAAAATAAATAGTTAGCACAGTGGCCGTTCGATAAAAAAGGATGGATAAGATGCGGGAACGGCGGCGCCGGATGGCCTGGCGAGCACGACCCCACGGCCGGGTAGCGCGTATGGCAGTAACTTGATTCTCAATTCGCCCCCTCTCGCATGATTCCTTCTCTTACTCTTCGCCGCTGGCTGGTCAGTGGCCTGGCACTCCTGGCCCCGACCGCCGTTTTAGCGCAAGCCCCGGCTCCCACCTTGCTGGATGATTTTAACCGGCCAGATAGCCCCACGGTGGGTGCGGGCTGGCTGGAAACCGAAACCACGGCCGGCACGGGCGCTTCCATTGTGAGCAACCAACTCAAGCTCAGCAGCGGCGTGCAGGGCAAGGATTTTGTTTCGCGGGACGTGTCGAGTCGCTACAGTCCGGTGCTGCGCCAGAACGCCGACCAGCTGACCTGGCTTTTTAACATGCAGCAGTCGCGGCCGAACCCCTCGGGGTTCGGGCCCAACAACTACGGGGCGGCCTTCGTGCTGGCCGGCAGCGCGGCGGATTTCACGACCGGCAACGGGTACGCCGTGGTGTACGGCAATTCGGGCGCGCCCGACAGCCTGAAGCTGGTGCGCTACACCGGCGGGCTGGTGGGCCCCACCAACCTGCGCACGCTGGCGGCGGTGAGCGTGCCGGTGGCGGCCGGGGCGACGACCGGCCCGGCCCATACGGTGCGGGTGCTCTACGCCCCAGACGAGGACAACTGGACGCTGGAAGTGAGCGCCAACACGGCCACGTTCGACGACCCCACCACGGCCACGTTCGTGCGCATTGGCGTGCGCAAGGACTCGGCCTTTGCTACCACGCCCCTGCCCTGGGTGGGCTGCTTCTGGAACCATGCCACCACGGCGACGGAGAATGCCGTGTTTGACAACCTCTACGTGACGGCCCCCTGTACGCTGGGACCGGAGCCCACGCAGGGCGCGACGGCCGCGGCGGCCGCCAACCTGACCACCACGGGCGTCACGCTCAGCTGGACGGCGGGCAACGGCACGGGGCGACTCGTGGTCGTGCGGCGGGCCAGCGCGGCGGCCACCGCGCCGACGGACGGCAGTGTGTACAACGGCAACACGGCGTTTGGCAGCGGCTCGCCGCTGGGCACGGGCGGCTTCGTGGTGTATGCCGGGACGGGCACGACGGTGAACGTGACCAACCTGCAGCCCAATACGGCCTACGCCTACCAGGTGTACGAGCTGCTGGGTACGGGCTGCACGACCAACTACCGGCAGGCGGCGCCGGCGAGTGGCACGTTTACTACGGCGCCGTGCGTGCTGGCCAGCCCCCCGACGCAGGACGCGACCAATGCCACGGCCGTGGCGGCGGGGCGCACGGCGGCCACCGTGAGCTGGACGCCGGGCAACGGCACCAATCACCTGGTGGTGGTGCGGCCGAGTTCCTCGACGCTGACGCTGCCGAGCTCGGGCACGGGTTACACGGGCAACGCGGCCTATGGCGGCGGGAGTGCGCTGGGCGGCGGCTTCGTGGTGTACGCGGGGGCCGGGGCCAGCAGTGTGACGGTGACCAATCTGGTGCCCGGGCAGTCGTACCGCATCGAGGTGTATACCTACAACGGCACCGGCTGCTCGGCGGCATATACCACGTCCTTCTTTGCCAATACAACTTACACCGTGCCGGTGCCGCCGGTGGGCACGCTGCTGCCCTTCCGTGGCAACATTCACGCGCACAGCAGCTACTCGGACGGCAACCAGGACGGGCTGGCCACCACGCCGCTGCAGGACTTCCAGTACGCCGACGCCTCGCTCCACACCGACTTTCTGGGCATCTCGGAGCACAACCACGCCGGGGCGGGCATGAGCCTGCCCAACTACGCGCGCGGCCTGCAGCAGGCCGACCAGGCGACGACGGGCAGCTTCGTGGCGCTGTACGGGATGGAGTGGGGCGTCATCTCCGGCGGGGGCCACGTGGTGGTGTACGGCGTGAACCAGCTGCTGGGCTGGGAGCCGGGCAACTACGACGTGCTCACGCCCCGCAACGACTACCAGGCCCTGTTCCGGGAAATCAACCGGCGGCCAGGCGCCTTTGCCACGCTGGCCCACCCCAACCGGACGGACTACGGCAACCTGGCCGGCACGGCGTTCAGCCCGCGGGCCGACTCGGCCATCGTGGGCACGGTCCTGCGCTCGGGGCCGGCCACGTCGACCAACACCAGCTACACCAACCCCTCGCGGGGCAGCTACACGCCCTACTTCCAGACGCTATTGGCCAAGGGGTACCACGCCGGCATCAGCATCGACCACGACAACCACAACACGACCTTCCTGCGCACGACCCAGGCCCGGCTGGTGGTGCTGGCCCCGGCGCTGACCAAGGCCGACATCATGGACGCGCTGCGGCAGCGGCACTTTTATGCCTCGGACGACTGGAACGCGGAGGTGAGCTTCACCCTCAATAGCCAGCCCATGGGCTCGATTTACGCCGACCAGGCGCCGGCCTCGATGAGCGTGAGCGTGAGCGATGCGGATAACGAGCCGGTCAGCTCGGTGCAGGTGCTGCGCGGGGTGCCCGGCAACGGGGCCAAGCCGGTAGTGGTGGCCACGGCCGCGGCCGGCGCCACGGCGCTGAGCTACGTGGACCCGCAGAGGGTGAACACCACGGCGTATTACTACGCGGTGGTGGCGCAGGCCGATGGCGATAGCATCGTTACTTCGCCCATCTGGTACACGCGGCGCATTATCACGGCCACGACGCCAGGAGCCGAGGAAGTGGCATTGACGGTGTTCCCGAATCCGACGGCGGGCACGGCAACATTGTCCTACTACCTACCGGCGGCCAGTGCAGTGCATGCAGAAGTAGTGGACGCAATAGGCCGAAAGGTGGTGAGCCTAGCAACTGGCCAGCAGCAGGTGGCTGGGCCACACACGTTGGCAGTGCCAGCGCTGGCACCAGGGCTTTATACGGTGCAGCTTACCTACAACGCCGGCACCGCTCACCGCAAGCTGATAGTGGAATAACGTTTCTGGTCAAAACTGAACAGCCCCGTCTTCTATGGTGAAGCCGGGGCTGTGTGTTTTACGACCAAGACATACCGCCCGCTTTTGCGGCTTGCAACGCCATATGAGGTATGAGCGCTGTCCTATATTCGCCTTCCTTCGTAAACCAAGCACACTGGCAGTCTTGTGTATTGCCGTAGGCAGCGTTTAGCACAACTAAAGCCGGCCCGCCGGTTGTTAATTGAACTTTGTCTCCTGCTAAGTGTAGGATTGCGCTGGCCATACAAGAACGAGTTGGTAAAGTGAGCCGCCAAGCTACGAAAAAGCCCCGGCTGGTGGTCCGGGCCCTTTTGGTTGGCAGAGGGGATATTAGTAAATCAGTGAGAAATTGGGCAAATGGTCCAGATTATCCGTCAAACTACTGTCTGGTTTTGAACGCAAATACTTGCTACTCCCACTACCAACAACGTGGACGATTTCCCCATGGTACCAAGCCTTGTTTGTAGAATTCCATACCAATGTTGTTACTGTATTGCTGGCCTGCTCTACAAGCCGAATAGCATCCGCTTTAGACGTTTTGCTCGCCAGCGTGACAGTGTTCTTAGTAGTGTCTGCTACTGTATGAACAGCGTAATGTGTAATTACACCACCTGAGCCTGTCCAAACGCCGGATATTCTGTATGTAGCCACGATTTTGGTTTTTTAAGCGAAAAAATGAGTTGAAGTGAGTGCGTTGCGCAGAATGAACACCGCGGCTAGTATGTCTCGGTTTCCGACAGGTAGGCCCGCGATAAGTACCCTTCTACTTCGCCCTCGGCCGTCGTCGTGCTCACCTTCACCCACTTCGCGTTGGTGAGTTCCTGCACCGTCACCACATCGTTGCGTTCCAGGACGCGAACAACCGCAGAATCAGCAGATGGCGCTGCCCGCAGGTTAAGCGTCGTAGCGGCCACGTAGTAGTCTCCACTCACTCCGAACTCTGCCTTGGAGGGCGCCGGCGCTGATACATGGCCTGAGCCCCCACCTCGGTAAGAGCGGCTTGTCTTGGTGGCTGTTCGGGAAGGAGAGCGATACATACGCCGCGGTGTTGAAGGAGCGCACACGCCGCAGGTCCCCCCGCCACCAGCGCAGTGGCCACAGTAGTTGCAATTGGAGCAAGCACGGCAGGAGGCGTCGCCAGAGCATCGGGCCAGTTTGGCTAATGGATTCGCAAGACGGAACGAGGCCTTACGAGGAGTGGAGTGGCTTGCTTTTCCACCGCCATCGTTCGATGGTATGGCCCCGGTGAAGAGCAGAGAAAGGAACAGTAAGAGCAGTTTCATTCGGTAGAACCTGTTAAAAGATGAATTAGTCGATAGCCGTCGCGCCAGCAATGCCAATGCTTACGGTGGCCACTTCGTTGGGCGCAGCCGTTTTCAGCTTGTAATGCGTCATGCCTTGCGGGCGCACGAACTCGTAGATGGGGTACTGCTGGGTGCCCAATTCGGTCTGGGTTTGGGAGTACCAGGTGACCGATAAGACCGGGTCTTTGAATCGGGCCAGCGTGGCCTGGTTCGTGATGTCGCCTTCGAGCACGAGCTGGTTGATGAAGTTGCGGTGGTGCGTGCCCTGTACTTGCAAGTACTCCTGCGGTGCCGACTGCTCGCGCTGGAGTAATTCGGCGCGTAACTCCGCGGCGGTTTTGGGACGGGCTGCTGGCACTTCAACGGTGTAGTCGTTGCCGTGGGAGTTGGCTTGGGAGCAGGATTGAGTTAGCGCGAGAAAGATAAGCGCAGAGATAGGCAGTAGCGGTTTGAGCATTAGATGTCGAATGATTAGTGACTGCGACGCTGAAAATTGATGATAGCCTCCTTGTCTCGGAGGTGGCCTTCCAATTCTTGAATCCGGACGTGTGCGGCCTCAAGAGGTTGGCGGGCATTTTTATGCCCTTTGCGGATGCCGCTGGTGTAGGCAATAATGAGCAGTGCGGCCAATGTTAGCAGCAGCAGGCCGCTAACTATGATTGGGGAGTAGAACATGTCGCGTAAAGTGAATTAGACTGCCTGTGCCTCGCTCAGCAGTGCCATGGTCTTGCGGTATTCCTGCGCTTCGGCTTCGTGCAGAAAGTCTATCTCCCCGTGATTCGCGTTCACGGCTTCCGCAATCTCGGTCAGCGTCACCCGGAAGAATTCCTTCCGCTCGTTGATGCGATTCAACCGGCGGTGATGAAACAGCCGGTGCAGGGTATTTTCCAGCTTCGGGGCATCGTCGCAGTAGATGACGGCATGCACATCAAACTGAAACGGAACCGACGCATCACCGAGCTCCTTGACCCGGTCGAGCGGCTCCAAGCGGCGCGTCATGCCGATTTTGTACACGTCTTCGCCGAACGAGCCGATGTTGGAAATGACGTAGACGTGGCCAGAGCGCGTCAATTGCGCTTGCGAGATGGCCCGTTGCTTCACTTGCTGGGCCTGGGTGAGTTGTTGCTGGAGTTGCGCAATCTGCGCCAAGAGCTTCTGCTGCTTTTCGCCGGTCGCCTGCTCTACCTCTATTTGGGCTTTGCGCAAGGCATCGGCGTAGCGCTTTTCCTCCTTCTCGGCATCGGTGCGGGCTTTCTCCAACTCGCGCTGCGCAATTTCCTCCTCGCGCATCTGCTCCCGGACTTGCCGCTGCACCTCTTTCTCCTCCTGAATCTTTTCCTGGACCTCGTGAATGAGATACAGTTCCCGCAAGCGCAGGTCTAAATAGCTCTCCGAAAGGCTGCTGTGTTGAGACTTGCTAATCTTGTTGATGGCCTCGTACGACTTGCGAATGCGGGACTCCATCACCCCCACGTTGTTGAACTTTACCCGCGCAATGGCGGCATCGCACTCGCCATTAAAGGCCCGTAAGATGAGTTTGAGGTACTGTGCGGTATTCTTGCGTCCCTCCACGACACTGCCGTTGACGGTCCATTCGGTGGAACAGGTAGCCGCCGTGCCCGCCGTGATGAGGTTCTTCTGGGCGATGCGCGTGTGCTCCAGCTTCTGCTGGTACTCGACCGAGGTCACGAAGTCGAACTTGGGCTTGTAGAAGCCAAACGACTGCAGATTGGATTGTTCATCCAACGCGGCAAACTCGGCCTGCAATTCGTTGATGCGTTTTTGTAAGTCACGCTGCTCCTGCTGCTGGATTTCCTGCTGGTCGGCCAGGGTCGAGATGTTTTGCGTTAACCGGTCGCGGGTATCGGCTAACTCTTGGGTGATGCGCGCCCGCTCGGCAGTCGCTTCGCGAACGATTCGCTGGCCTTCGGCATCCGCATCGACAACCGGCCGGAACCGTTCCTCCAGCGCGCCAATTTGCGCCCGGGCCGCGTCACGCTCCTGGCGAGCCGCATCGCGGTCAGCGACATGCAACTTCCCTTTTTTCCAGATGAGATAAAGCCCAATGGCTAAGGCCGCGCAAACGAGGCCTAGGATGAGTGCGGTGTTCATTGCTTCGCCGCTTACCCTTTATTCTTGAGGAGGATGACGCCAAGAATGTTGGTGCTTTCCTGCTCATCCAAACCTAACGCTTGCGCAATCTGCTCGAGGATAACTTGCTCGGCGGTGCCTACGATGCCATCGGAAGCAGCGAAGTCCACACAGTTCGCAAAGAGGGTTGCGCGCAAGTCAACGGGTACATGAGGTGCTGCCAGGGTCACAGTTTCTTTACGGGCGCCCAAGGCCAGTACTTTGGGCGCAAGGCGGCGATACATATCCAACACGTTAACGCCCCGGAACAATGCCTTCTGTTGGGTTAGCGCCACCAAGGCATTAATTTCTTCATCGTCCACGTTTCCATCGGCCGACATACAGGCATAGAGAACCGCAAAGAAGGCTTCGCGTGGGTCAGTAAAAGGGTTAGTCTGAACAGCATTGCTGCTGAATACTTTGTCAAAGAGGCCCATAGGTTGCGGGGAGATTTTGATAATGTGAGAACTGTAAGTAGGTATTCAATAGAAAAGAAATACACTCTTTTACTATATCAGCGAAACCTACACATATTCCATTGTAGTACCAAATTATCTCAAAATAGGACAATATCTCATTGTGGGATAATGAGAATTATTCTGATATTAAGCTCATTGCAACGGCACCGATACGACACGCCGGGAGCCGTCCTCTTAATGGCAACCCCAACGTTGTCGTAGCATGGTAGCCGCTCATGGCCTTTATCGTATTTACTTGATTCCCGCAGGTGCACAGCGCGACGTGGTTTTGGCGCAGCGCCCGGCAAGGATAGGTATGGGCACCGGTGGTGGTAAGTCTGACAGGCTTTGCCCTGTTCTGCGTGTATGCGGGCATTCACGGCGGCAATTCGACTGACCATTACGCCACGCAAGTCCACAACGCGACTAAGCTTAATCATTGAGCGAAACGGCCCGAATAGGATGAGCGTGTCTAGAAAAGACAAAGCCCTGACCACTGAGCCCGGGCTTTGTTGATGCTTCTGGGGTTTCCGCAGCTTGGCCAGCAGCTGGTGAACGCATTCGCGGGGGCAAGGAGCAATTCGGCGACGGCATTCGCAAATGAGGCTATTGTGACGGTTTCGGAAAACCTGTCCGTCGGCAGCGTTCAAACGCCACCGTTACAGCGGCGTTAGGGCCGCACCTTAGCCGTTCGGAATTAGGTAGAATTTCGAATAGCAATCAGTAAGATAACAGGAAGAATTTACCATTTGGTAAATTAGCCTTGCGTCGGCTCCAACAGGATTTGGTAGTGACGTCCCTTGAAATTTATTGGACCTGCTTATGCTTTGCTATCTATCTCGTCCACAGATTGTGATTGCTGCCATAGTGAAGGTTGATATGTATTCGCAGTGCACAATTAAATAAATAGATGGAATAAAGAGGACATTATTTCAGCAATCCTTTTGCGACGGCTTGCTCATAGATTGCCTCCAATTCAGACCGATATTGGTGCGCTTCCTCTAAGTAATCGGTTACGACAACCACGTATTCCTCGAAATCCAATTCCTCCAATACCCATGTTCTACGAGCGCATAAATCGGGAGCTTTGGTAAGGAAGTGCCGGTAATGCTCATAGAAAACGCCCGCGCTGGGCAGGGGCGTCATGCGCCCATATAGCCGTGACCGTAACCAATCCCGCACGGCTTTTATCATTCCCTTTTCCGTATTGCCGTGGATACTGGGGTCCTCGCCGCCGAGGTCGGTGATGTGTTTTTTGTAGCGATGCGGCTTACTGTCCAGCACCAGATAGTCTTTTTCGTAGTCATACTCGGTCCCGAAATGGCGGCAGCCAATGAACACGCCCAACTCTAGGGGCATGTTATTGCGGGGCATCTTGCCCGGTTCAATGCGGGAGAGGTCGTGGATGCCATAGCGGCACTCGCCGATGATATCTAAAATACGGGAAAACCGGAGGTTCTGGTCGCTATCCTCCAGCGCACACCGCGCAATGAGCCCGCAGGTGTGGATAGTAAAAATAGCAGCGTGCAGCAATGGCTGGAACGTGGCATCGAAAGGGCAGTTGATGAAAACGTTGAAATCGTAGTCCACATGCTTTACGCGCTCGGGACGGGGCGGGCGAACAGCTTTCATGGGCTACGCTTTTCGACTTTTTTTAGGTACCACCTTTGTGGCAGTGGATTTGGCAGCAGTCGCCTTTTTCGGCGCTTTTGGCTTTGCTTTGCTCGCCGACGCTTTTGCTTTAGGGGCCGCGGGAGTTGCCTTCTTAGCTGCTGGTTTGGCGGGCGAATTGGTCTTAATAGAGCTGGTTTTTTTAGGGGACAGAGCGGCGGCAATGATGGCGGAATTCTTGCGGACGGGGGCCCCGTACATAGACTGATATTCCGCCCGGAGCTTCCCCAACCGCTTGTCGCTGCGCGCATCCGTGCCATCCGGGTTGCGAATGGCTCCCTTGTCGAGGCCGAGTCGCTTTTCCAGCGTGCCAATTTTTATATCGGAACGTACTTTCCGTGGAGGCATGTGACAATCAGAAACGAAAGAGGTATTTCTCAGTGATAATCAGTCAAGAAGACGTACCCTGTTGTGGCAGTCTGCGAAGGTAAGATTTATATTAGGAAGCGTTGCTAGTGACATTGGGAAAGATTAAAGAGTAATCGAGTGGCTGCTTGAAAACGCCTGAGTTGGCCGAAAGCTCTCTTACTTGCTATCTGGTATTACCAGCCCACTACCATGACTGACTCTTTACAGCCCGCAGAATTCCTTACCTCCACGAATTCACCGGATGCCTTTATTCTGTTCAATGAACAGGAAATCGAGGTTAAACAGGTGGTCGAGGCCTTAGAAGCGCTAGGTGTGCGAACATTTTTCTGGCGGCGCGACATTCCCTACGGCAAATCGTGGCAAGATGTGGAGGCGCAACACTTAAGTGCCGCGCGTGTGGTACTGCTGTTTCTGGGCAAGGCGGGCTGGGGACCTACCCATATGCGGCTGGCCCGGGAGGCGGAAAGATTGGATAAACGCATCATCCCGGTTCTGCTGGCCGAGCTTCCCCCAGGAGCGAAAACAGATACCGACGGGTTATTCAACCGCCTTCGCTACTTCGACCTACGGAACCGAAACGCTGAAACGATTGGCCATTTGGCGCAGGCCATCTTACGTGCCGATGAGCAAACTAATAGCGTTTTGGTTGCCCCCCAAGTATCCGAAATTTCGACTCCACCGGTTGGGGCGCAGCTTTCCGCTGACCCACCAAGTAGTCCGCCCAACGCATTGTCGTCGCTGAATTCAGCGGCAGATGGCCGCTTTGACTACATTGTTGACGTTTTCGTCAACGGCGACCAACCTGCGCAATTCCGGGAACTGGAAGTGATTCGCACCTCTCCATCCCTGGATCGGCAAGCATTAGCCCGTCGATTGCGGGAAGAAATCGAAGGGCGTTTCAGTCCGAACCGTGAAGTAGAATTCAGCTCGGCCATCCGGGCACCAAATGAAATTCCCCTTATCCGCTCTTGGCTGCTGAGTGCCCTGGTGTGGTGCGATGCGGAAGGGGCCGATAGCCGAGTGCTATTGATGAAGCACCTAGATGTGCTAGTGGAAGCGTATTCGAATGCCCGGTTCTGGACCTTAGGTGGACTGTACGAACGCGGGGCCAGCTACGTGGGTGAAGCTGCAGTCCAATGTCTCCGGGACCCGGAAGCCCAAGTTGCAACCCTGGCCCAGGTTATTCACTTGCCCCCCGACGCCGAAAAGGCGGATGCCTTTGCCCAACTCCTGCAACGGCTCGAATCGCCTGATGCCGTTACGGCTTGGCCGGTCCTGCGGGCCTTGCGGGTGGTGCCCGTGCCCGCACTGGCAGCCGCCGTCTGCCAGCAGTTTGTGCGGATGGAAGCCGGCTCCGCGCACGGCTACGATGCGCTGTACGCGTTGGCTTCCCCGTCGATGGCACAACCTGCTGCCGCTTTGTTGCTAGGGCCATTCAAGCTGACCCTGGAACAGGTCGTGCAACGCGTGGTATCGCACACGCGCAGTGCGAACGCCACGGCTATTGAAAATTTTGCCGGATTCCTGGCTGTCTTTGACCGGGCCGAGGTGGAACGCCTGTTGGCCCAAACCCAGCGCGACCCCAATACAGGTCCCGCGGCGCGCGAATTACAACGTTTTTTACGCGACCACCGCCCCACATTAGCGACGCCAGTGTCCTCGTACTTGCCCGGCTACCAAGCCGATACCAACGATACCGCCAATGACCAGTTAAATATTCAGGAAGACGTCCAAACTCTAACCGCAGTGATGTTGGCCCGGGATATTCAGCCCCCGCTGGCCATTGGTCTGTTTGGCGACTGGGGCTCGGGCAAAAGCTTCTTCATGAAGTCTATGCGGCAGGTAACCCAGCAACTGACGCAACAGGCAACCTTAGACCCGAACTCGCCCTTCTGCGCCGATGTGGTCTCGATAGAATTCAATGCTTGGCATTACGTCGACACCAATCTGTGGGCGAGCTTGGTCAGTTTCATTCTGGAAAAACTCGATGCCCATGTCTCACCGGTGTTATCCGCCGGGGAGGAAATGGCGGCGACCAGCCTAGAATTAGAATTAGCGAAAGGGGCGGTCACCAAGGCAGAAGGGGAAAAGGAACGGGTAGAGGAACAGATTACAGAGCGTCGGCACAAGCTTGTTCAGTTGCAGCAAGACCGGGAAAGCAAGCAGATAGCATTAAGCGAACTACGCTGGCAGGATTTTAAAAAAGTTTTATCAGCGGAAGACAAGCAAACCATCGAAAGTGCTTCGGAACGATTGGGTATACCTAGTGCGCTCACCAGCTTAGATAAGCTGACCCAAGCTGTGGCGGAATCGGCGACACTTTGGGCACGGATACAAGCCTTATTACGCGCAATTATTAGCTTTCGCAGCATGTGGTGGCTCCTCGGCCTGCTGGTGGGGGTGCTAGTCGTGATTCCCATACTGCTTCATAAAATACAGGAGCATCTGCCAGTGGGCAGCCTGCTGGATTGGGGTGCTGCCCGAATAGCGAATTGGATTGCATTCGTGGCGGGCTTGACCGGCATTGTACAAAGTGCAATCAAAAAAGTAGGGGCGTATGTGCGAACAGTAGTGGGTGCCAAAGAACGCGTCGAGCGGTTTTTGACCAACAGAAATCAAGTACCCAACCCGGAGGCGTTGGCTTTGCAACAGAAAATCGAAGTGCTAGTCACGCAGGAACAAACGGCGGCCGCTGGGTTGTCGGCGGCAGAAGCGCGCGTTGTTGCCTTGGAAGAGCGAATCCGGGCGCTACAGGAACGCCAGAGCTTAGCACACTTCCTAACTGAACGGTCCCATTCCGACGATTACCGCAAGCACTTAGGGCTTATCTCCACCATCCGGCGGGACTTTGAGCACCTCGCGGACCGGCTGAAGAAGGGCAGCCGGTCCGAGCACTCTGCGGGAAGCGTTGACCGCATTGTGTTATACATCGATGACCTTGACCGGTGCCCCACGCACAAAGTCATTGAAGTACTACAGGCCATTCACTTGCTGCTAGCGCACGAGTTGTTTGTGGTCGTCGTAGGGGTAGACCCCCGCTGGCTGCTTCATTCGTTGCACCGGAATTTCACCCCATTCCAATCCGAAGAAGAACATCCAGCCTCTCCCCTTGATGATTGGCAGACGACGCCGCAGAATTATTTGGAAAAGATATTTCAGATTCCCTTCAGCCTGCGGCCAATGGCCCAAGGCGGATACCGCCAACTGATGAGCAGCCTGTTTGAGCCTTCCGGATTAGAGCCCGTAACTGCAACCCTCACAAGCCCTGTTGGCCCGGCCACCAGCATACCGCCAACTGTCGACAAAGCAGCGGGGGGCACCGCGCAACCAACGACGACGCCGGCGTTAGATGCTGCTGTAGCGCCCTTGCTACCCCCAACGCCAGCGCGCGAGACCCTGGTCGAGCCCCAGACTGCGTCAGCAATGCGTATTCCCAGTATTGCTTTGGCTATTCGTTCGTGGGAAACCCAGTTTGCTGGTGAATTATTTGAGTTAATTCCTACCCCACGCGCCGCCAAGCGCTTTACTAACATCTACCGACTGCTAAAAGCACAGGTGCGTCCAATCCAGCTTCTTCAATTTGAGGGCAGTGCGGCCCAGCCAGGCGACTTTCAGGTGGCAATGCTATTACTAGCCATTCTAATCGGCTGCCCCGGCGAGGCTGCTACTATTTTTCTGCAGCTACAGGAATGTGCAAGGGCGCAAAGCACGATGAACGAGGTCTGGACAGGGATAAGTCAAACAGCAATAAAACCAAATGAGCTCCAGCGAATAACAGCGTGTATGGACTCTCTAATGGCGATGCCGCATTTTCCGCAAAATTCAGTCACTTATCAAGAGTGGTTGCCCAGGGTTGCGCGGTTTTCCTTTGAATTAGGTCGTTTAATCCTACCCTTACCGGTTGCACATCATTCTATTGACGCGACACTATCAGTGAGGGTGGCGAATAGGACATTCTGAGCTAGTTCAGTACTCTTTTTGAAATGCACTATTAAATTGACGCCGTTCGATAGCTCGTTAGCTAACGTCCGGTGATTCGCTTTCCAGTCGTCTAATTCTTCGCGTAAGTTCGTCTCCCGTACGGTGGCTGCAGCTTTCCAGTTAGCGACCACCCTGGGCAAGGTGCTCCCTTTTATATGCTCCACTTTCATAAATGGCAACTATGTCACCTTCAGTCCGATATAAGATAGTGATTAGTGGAGAGTAGTTCCCTTAACTCAGTAGTGTGAGTTCTTAAAAATAAGAGCGTCTGCTTTGCTAGTGCTAAAGACGCTTTACAATGAGGGGAACACGGTAAGTGGCTAATCAAGGAGTCACCTACCAGGTAGCCACTAGGATTGATAAGTTGATAATCGCCGGTAAATTGCCAATGTGCGACCACGGCTGCATAAGCATCAATGCCCGCCTCGGTCATTTGAGCTACTTGCTGACAACAACAGTACGGATAACCTAATACCTGCCCGAACTCCAACTCATGCTGTTCGAATTGAAGGTCTAGGTCTAGGATGACCTGAGCCTGACCCTTTAATGGTGTTACACAGAAATAGCGGTCAGTATCAACGGCAAAATCATAATCTGCTTCCCGGCACCAAGTATGCATACTGGTTACCCCGGCCGGTGTGTCCAATACAGAGCGAATAGCCGGCTTCGTGCCGGCGAAGAGTTGCAAGAAATCTACGGTAGCACTGGCCCGAAGTACTGACACCGGTAATGTGCGTATCCTAGTTAGTAGGCGTTGTTGAGCCAAGAGGGAATTCAACGATGCCATACCATTGCGAACTGTATAAGACCCTCATCAATTGGCCGAAAACCGGCTTCTTCAGCAGCTCGCTGCGAAGCAATGTTTTTCCTGCTCATGTGCGCATATATGACCGGATGAGAACACTGCTCACAGGCCAATCGGTAAGCAGTCCGGCCGATTTGCTTTCCACGCTCTATAACATTAAGGTGAATCTGGATGGATGGATGCTCGCCAAAATGTGCATCGCGAATCACATTAATAAAAATGTAACCGGCGCGCTTCCCTTTCACTTCAATGTGCCAGTAATGGCCGCCTGGCCCTCCTCCCCGCTCAGCGTTGCCGCGAGCCGTCCGCAGCGAGATGTCAGCAGTAGATACAGGTGTCTGCTTCTTTAAGATTCCTGTCCGACTTCCAGCGGATTTCGGCCTTTTTGATGGCTTATTCTTGCTCGTCATGACCTAGAAGACGGTATAGCGCTGGTATTTACTGGCCGAAGTGTGGTGCCACGCAGTCGATAAATGTGAGCCAGCACACGTTCGGCGGCAACGGCCCACATGCTGGCCGGAAAGAAGCCCGGTGAAATAGCTACCGTGTAGTCTACAATGCGCTGCGCAATGTTCGCCGCTTCAAGATTTTCAAATACCTCATCAATACGAACAAGCACGGAGGAGAGCGGGGGATTAAAATCCGGTGTTGTAAGCTTCCAATCAGGATTACCCTCGTAACGATTATTGAAGTAATCTAAGTCAATATGCAGCAGAATGGGGCCCGGGGGCAAATCGGCTAACCAATCAGCAGTATTAGTAGCACACCTGTAAGTGTGCTGTCCAGGTAAAATAATATCAAGACATTCATCCCCTAGCTCCAAAGCCGGACGGGCACATCCTGGGGCAAGCAACGTATCCTCATGCCAGGTAGCGTGTAGTGAGCTTGGGCCTGCATCGTTTGTAGCCCCTGGACTTTGGCGTAGGTGGCGAATATGTAACTCAGGCAGCCAGTGCCCAAGTGGGGCGATGAAGTTTCCGATGCTGATAGCCCCGCTCCGAATAGCGGCTGCGATGGAATCAGGCTCCTGCATGTCTACGGCCGCGCCCGTAATGGCATCTTGCCATTTCTCGTCGGCGACCACCAGCCGCGGCGCCATTAAGTCGTCGTGTTCATCGAGGTGTAGGAGCGTTACGCATGTGGGTACTTGGCCGTCCGACGATACACGGGTAAGCCAACTGCTCCATGCATAGAGCGTCCACGAATCTTCTAGGGCAATTTGTAGGGAACTGTCTCGGTAAACAGCGGCAAAAATATCCTCTACCCCAATGGTACTGAAAGTCTTTGACCACCAATCCAGGCCCTCCGCCAACTCGGGGTCAAGGAAAGCCGAGGCAGTAACCGGGCGGCTTAGGGTGAGTTGCCACCCAGACGGCAGTTGGCGACTTTGCACCGTGAGCTGACCAAAATAGCGGGCAAGGTGCTGAGCGCGGGTTAAGTCGTCCTCGGCCAGCAATTCAGATGCAACGATGAGTTCCATGTCCAATAGTCAGTCATGGGTGGAGGATAATATTCTGTCTACTAACTCAACTCCCTGCTCCCAAAACTCGGCGGGAAAAAAACCGGGCGACAAGGCCACTGTAATGTCTTCCAACCGAGCGCACGGCACAGCCGTAATAATCCGCGAGAATACTTCACTAATGCGCTCGTATACGACCCGCGCGGGCGGATTGTGCACAGCTGGCTGGTGGTACCACTCAGAGTCGCCATCGTAGCGGTTGTTAAAGTAGTCCATGTCTACGTGAAGCAACACGGCCGCATGAGGCGGTATCTCGGCCAGAAACTCATCCAACTCGGCGGTGGGAAAGTAGCGACGGCCCGATGGATGCGTCGAGCTAAATTCGACTGCTGGCCGCTGGCCGGTAGGGCACAGTAGCGCGTCGGTTTCGTCGACCGCAGCCACGTAGCCGGCGGGAAACGCGGTGGCTAGGCGGTGCGACGGTATCAGGTGACGCAGCTGCACCTGGGGCAGTTGGTGCAGGAACGGCGGCATAAAGCTGCCCACTGCAATGGCTCCCGACTCGATGGCTTGCTGAACAGTTGCGGGTTCTAATAGATTGACTGGTTTGCTGCTCAGCGCATCGGTATACTGGTTCCCCTGCTTTCGAAACAGCAAGGGCGACATACAGTCCCGATGGTCGTCAACGTGCAGGATGACTACTTCTTCGGGCAGGCCAGGCCCTTGCAGACGGCGCGTTAGCCATTGGCTCCAAGCGTACAGAGTCCAGTTGTCGTTCAGGGAAAGCTGGTAATTATTCCGCCGCACCCACTCCAAAGGAAGCTGGCGGACAGGCATCTCATGACGCCACCAAGCCAGTCCCTGCTCTAAATCCGGGTCGACGTAGCAAGCGGCGTAGTCGGGCCAACTTAAGTGCAGCTGCAAGCCTTCCGGGCCCGGCTCAATATCTACCAACCGTCCCGCAAAGTACTGCTCGACAGCAGTATAGTTCGTTCTGGTGTTTAAGGGTAAGTGGTGATAAGGAATGAATATTTTCATGCCAACAGCAGTTGATAGCGCCGGTGTAGCAAGCCCAGCAGCTGCCGGCCGGCCTCGGTAAGGTTGCAGTCGGCTACTGCCGTGAAGCCAGTTTGCAACTGCCCGCCGATACGCTCGCATTCCCGGTAGGCACGTTGCTGCCAGTTGCTGGCTGAGTCGTTCTTCAAAAAGGACCAAAAATCGAGTAGCTCCACGAAAACAAACAGGGCGTGAAACAAGCCCGTGGGCGGTCGCAACTCTTCGCGCCAGGGCGAAACCACTAACGGAAAATCGGCGTGCACAATGTCGCAGACGCGCTGCAGCAAATAGAGCTTTTGGTGACGGTGCTCGTGGATGAGCGAATCGGCCAAGTCACAGGCTTCAACAAAGCCTGTGCCGTAGGTGAGCTGCACGTAGAGCGCCCCTGGAACACTGTTGTCGCTGAAGGAAACTGTTTTGCCGGGGTCGGCACTCGGGTCGCGGATAAACTGCACCTCGGGTGATATAAGCTGCATCTCCTCTAAAAATGGAGCCTTCCAGCGCGCAATTAAAGTAAGAGCATCGGCCATCACTGTTTCCCCCGCCGTGACAGTTACCGCGTTTTCAAACAGAATCTTGTCCCCAAAGGGTAATCGCAGCCAAGCATCCTCGCGCTGAATACGGGGCCAGCTCATGTCCTGTTCGGCCAGTGAGGCAGCTTGGCGAGCATACTGTGGGGATGGTGCTATGGGCTCGCCATTGATGGAATGCACCGTAATGCCAGCTGCACTCTTTTGTAGCACATCGGCCCAAGCGACAAGCGATGGCTGAATGGCCAAGCGCTGCAACCGCTCTGGTGGCAAAGCTTGAATGGAAGCCACAAACTCACGGGCTGCTGGCTCTTGAGCGGCAATAATCAGGGCCCTAGCCAAACTATTGACCTGCTGTGCCTCAAAGGCGGCCATAACGGCTAGGAAAGCGCTGGAGGCACCCGGCACCTGTTCGAATTGGTCGATGAGCGCCGGGGCTAGCCCGGGAAGCTTGGGCTGGTGCTGGTCAAGCTCGGCCCGTAGCTGCTCAGTTGCCCGGGCATCGGCATGGGTTATCAGTTGCTTCAACTCGGTACAGTAGATACTGGGATTGGCGTAGCCCTCGGCGCTGTAACGGTGGGCCACTGCGCCGCCGCCGCATACGTCCACGACCGCACAGCGCTGACACTGCGCGCTCAGGCCCTCCTTGCGCAACCGCTGCCGGTGTGCCCGCACTGGCTCAGAAGCTGCTGCCATCTGCAGCGGAGCGGAATAAACGCTCTGGCCCGCTAAGCCTGTGCCTTGGCCAGTGATTTTCAGCACATCCAAGTCGTGGTAACTGCCATCGGTTTCAACGATGAGCAAGCTGATATCCCCCAAGCCAAGGCCATCCGTTTCGCTGGGTATACCCATCAGCGATGCCAATATCGTGTCGAAGGTTCGAAGCTTGAGGTGCGGATATTGGTCAAACCATACGTCAAAGCATGTTGTCAGCCAACGACTGTAGCTGTCAGGGTCGGTGTCGCGACCGGGCGGAAGCGTGAGGTAGTTCGCATCAGGCAGCAGAAAATCCAACTGCGGAATAGCATGGCTTGCAAAGTACTCCAGCAGTTCAGCGGGGTCATTAGCTACATCGACAACGGCTATTACACCGGAGAACACATCCGGATAGCGTTCCAGCAGGTGCAAGGCCTGTTCAGTGACGGCAAAGCTTGAGCGGCCTTTGTGGTCCAGTCGGTGACGGTCGTGCGCGGCGGCCGGTCCATCCAAGCTTAGCGACACTTGGATACCATGTTTCTGGAACGCCAGCACATCGGCTTCTCGTAGTAATACGCCGTTCGTTTGCAATGAAAAATCTACCTGCACCGTTGGCAGCAGTTCCTTGAGCAAGGCAGCATGTGCCACCAACCGGTCGGTGCCCAGCAGCAAGGGCTCGCCCCCGTGGTAGACCACGACAATGTGGTCGAGCTGCTGTTGTTGTACGTACTCCTGAATGCGCGCTGCCGCCGCCAGCAGAGTGGCTTCAGACATCAGCTTGGGCTGCGACTTCCAGCTTTGGTCCAAATGGTTGTACATATAACAGTAGTCGCAGTTGATGTTGCAGCGCGAAGCTACTTTCAGTAGGAAACAACGGATAACGGGCGCTTCGGAGAAGTCAGACACAGTGGAGAGAATGAAAATAAGCCTATAAAAAAAGGTGCGCAGTCAATCGTCGACTGCGCACCTTTGCTCAAAGGGTCGGAGGGCTACGACCGGTTATGCCGGTGATACATACGGTCGTAAGCCGATATCACCTGTGTGCCGGAGGATTGCATCAGCTTCGCTCGCATGCGGCTAAGCGCGGGATGCTCCGGGGCATACTGCCGCAGAGAGGGCATCAGCTCTTGGTTGGTGGGGGTAATGGCCTGTTGGGGCGTAGCCCCGGCGAACGTAGTATCCATGTGTGCTGAAAAAATGAAGTTGTGTTTTCGTGGTAGGTGTTGTCACATCTCGGTTGGGAGAAATGCTGGCTAGCGCGCAATATAAGCAAGGAATATTTTCGACACACAAGTTTTTGCAGGCATTATATCTATTATATATAAGCATGTCAGTAATCTACAGACATTAGGGCGCTTAAGGAGTCTTGGATAGCAAATTCGCGGAGGCATTCATATGTCATGTTGTGCACGACGGGAACGAGTAACTAATGATGGGCCAGCAGCACATCAAAAAAAAGCCTCGCTAAAGCAGGTGCTTTTCTTGTCAAATGAAACAGGTGTGTAGAGAGGACGAGGTTAACCTTAGCTATGTTACTTTCTTCGTTCCAGAATAGCAGGGCTGTATACTAACCATTCTTTAAGATGGGTATATTCGATGGGAGAGGCTAAAAAAGTTGTGCCGTTATTGTTCTGCTTTATGGCAAAAACGATGTACCCATCTATCTCCGTTGGCATAGCCGTGACATAAACGCGTCCATCCCCCTCCCAAGAGGTATGCTCAGCAAAAAGATGTTTAGCATAATCTAGCTTCTTCAAGAACTCAGCTATGATTTCTGCTATATCCATGCTAGTTGAGTTGCCCATTATCATGTACTTCCCAGGTTTAGCAAGAGCATCTTCGAGGGGAATCCAGCCAGCCCAAATATCAATAGGGCTCATTTCGTAGATATACATTAGCAGAGATGGTTTTTAGTTACAATATTTTTCGACAAAATACTGCGCTGCTTTCGCGCTTACATGTGCCCCATAAGCTTGATGGGCATCGCCCTTGTGGCCGTTGCCAAAATCTACCACGGATTTAATGCACATACAGACTGGCTTAGGCTGGGGTGCATCCGACACCGCTGTAAAGACACCATAAGCCTCCATCTCAATGCCTAGTAACTTGCGGTGCTGTTCTTTCACGCGTTCCAATGCTCCTTGGCTAGCCAATACCGAGGCACCCGACGCTACAGCCCCAATTTTTAGCTTTAAATCATGCTGCGGTGCATTGGGTCCGAAACTGCGCCGGATACGATACAACTCCTGACCATCGTCTTCCAGCAGCAAAGCCATGCGTTCGAGGCCTTTATCTAACGTAAATTGGAAGGGGTCTGCCTCGAAACTGGCCCCGTCAGCTTCGTTGTTGGGGTCAGCAGACCATTTGCCACTGCCCCAGTCCCATACGGGGCTGGCTACCACCAAATCGCCGAGATTTACGCGGCCCTCTACCCCACCCATGATGCCGGTCATAAATACGTATCGGGGTTTAAAGTGCAGAATTAGTTTCATAGTGGCTGCCGCTGCGGCTGGCATACCCATGCGGGCAGCTACTGCTACGACTGCTTTGCCCAGACGACCATCGGCTTTGGTGTAACCTGCTTGATAATACAGGCTATCATCGCCAACTACCTGTAGTGGAGCCCATTCCCAGCCATTGTTTCGTACGCCTACGCATTCGCTGCGAAGCGCGCAAATGAAGGCGACATCGAAGTCATAATCAGGCGGTGAGGCACTAGCTGATTGCTTGGCTGCCATACGCTGTTCTACTCCGGCCCGCAGTTGCCGCTGCCAAGCGGTCGTACCAACTTGATAGTGAATCAGCGACAGCGCCTGCTCAGCCAGCTTTGGTCCGGCGATAGAGGCAATATCGGCGTGCGCCGTTAATGCTAGAATATGAGTCGGCTTCCGGTACTGGTTCCTCTCCTGAATTTCCTGGAGTAATTGCAGGCCACCTTCGGGCTGAGCTTCAGCAGATTTGCGTGGAGGAATGGATATGTCCAGAATCATCAGGTCGTAAGCCTGACGAAGCAGTCGCAACTTGGCACTGTGTGCATCTAACTCTGTAGTAATATCCTCTTCGGTCAAACCAGGTACCTGCTCAAGCGCCTGCATGATATCGCGGAGCTTGTCGGTATTGTCTTCGACGATTAAAATAGAAAAGCGCATGTAATTACCTTATTCCCGAAAACCTGCTTGTTGCACCACGGACCGCAGGTTTTCGCGCCAGCCAGCATATCCCACGTTATAATAGATGGCCCCTACATAGGTGTCTGGAAATGCTGCTTCCAGCTGCGCATCCAGCACTGGCAACGTAACCTCATCCTCGGCCGGACCAAACCGGTCAAATTGCGTAACCACTACCGCTTTCGTGTGAATACCGCGCCGCTCCATCTGCTGCAGTATATCCCGCCCCGCGTACGCCTGTGACCGGCCACCATCTTCGGTAGGAGTCACATCGTAAGTTGGCATGGTCATGTCCAAAATTATCAAATCGTATTGGTCGCGCAAGAGGGCGCCTACTCCGCTCTGCCTGGAGCGGGCCTCCGTTACTTGTGCTCCAAACTCTTCCTGCATGAAAAGGCTTAGCTGCTGGCGCTTTTCCTCATCGTCTTCAACAAGTAAAATTTTCATGCTATAGGTTGAGTAAAGCATCTATGTGGTCGTAACTAGTTTCTGTGTCGTCCTCTACCACATGGGTACGCCACCTGAGCGGTAATTGAACGTCGACAAAAAACTCATCTTCCTCAATGCCGAAAGTCAGCGTTGCCTCTGGCTCCTTATCGGAAGCCCGTAGGTCTCGCAAGCTACGGTGTATCTTAAAAAAACCGCTGCCACCCTCCTTAGCGATGGACGAGGCATACTTGCCTTCGTCCAGTTCACGATGCTTTTGCGCGAGTTGCTCGCGAAGTTCATCGCGATTGATGGACGGACCCAATGCGTTGCGCGTGATGATGCTAATAACCGAATGTTCAGGCGAGATAGGCTTATTTACCAGTTCTATTCGCGCGATGGGTGTTTCCAGCCCCGAGCGGCGAATCACATTTTCAAAGACATTTACGAATATATCAACCAGCGTCGTAAGGCCATGCCGCAAAATTACTTGGCTAAACTCATCGTCAGCAGGGGCCATCAGCGGGGCTTGGAAAGTTGGGGCAGCTTCCCGTACCAATGCCTCAGCCACGCTTAACACGTCCTCCAGAAAATAAGGAGAGTTACCTACTTCCTGAGTTGGCCGAAACCAAGCCGCAACACGCTCGAATACCGCCGCCGTTTCGGTGCGGGCTAAATTAATAGCTGCATCCAATTCACTGAACATGTAAGACAGATTGAGTGCTTGCACGTTGTGCTGTAAGCTACTAAGTAGTTCTCTAGCAGCCGGCAAGGCCTCTGTGCGCAAGCGCTGCCGAATCAGGCTCAAACTAGTCGTCAGCCGCTGGCCAAGATGGTCAACCACAATATCTATAAACTCCTTGAACGAAGTGTCGGGCGTTACCTGGGCTGCCAACCAGGCAATTTCTCCACCGGCTAACGCAAAGTGGAACATTCCATCTTGTTCAGGGCGGCTCCGAATCTGCACCCATTCCGTTCGAATAGTGGTAATAAGCTGGTCATAAGCTGCAGAGAAGTCGGCGAAAACGTCGTTCAGCGCTATGCTTTCAGCGGGGCCGAGGCCTAGTTGGTTAGGCCAGTAGGTAGTTTGCTGGTATGGTCCATTTTCGCTTTCCCGCTGCGTAATAAGATGGTGGGCTGTAACTGGCCACCGAAGCTGGGTTTCGAGCGTGCCGTGCCGGATTCGAGTGCTCAAATATCGGTTAAGACCAAATTCGGCGCTGGAAGTATAAGCGGTGCTGATTTCCAGAACTAGATTACTGAACAGGTCAAGCGTTTCGTTACTAGGCACACTCATCGCCAACAAGCCATCAAAATCCTGCTCACTGGCTCTGGCTGCCGCTTCGGCTCGGATGGCGGTCGTTTCAGCGTCTAGTCCCGCCCGAATGAAGGTGATGTAACGGTTGAATGCCTCCTGAAGCTGGTCGGCGGCCCAGTGATGCAGCTTGGGTAGTTCAATGTGGATGCGGCTTTGTTCAACTTCGCGTTTGCGGTTGCTAATGACCTGCCGACGCACCAAATCTCGAATTTCTAAGCGATAATCTGCTTCGTTCTCAGGGTCAAGTTCTACTAACAGACGACATACTTTCAGCCGCTCTTCGGATACTTCGTGCGAGCCCTGGTAAGCAATGGATGCATCCATGATAGCCTCTACACACACGTAGCGTAAATAATAGACAAGTTGGGGTAAGTCGAACCGGTCGCGCAGTGTTTTAAGTTGAGAAGGGCGCTCCAGCCCGTTAGCTGTCAAAAAGTCTTCATAAGCATAGCCGCATAGCTGTTCGGTAGCCCGGTTGATATATTTGGTATGGGCATCTAATAGAATTGGCAGTGCCAAAGATGCTTGTAATGCTCGCCACTGTGCTTGGCTGGGGCGCAAATCACCCACAACCTCTACAATGGGTAAGAGTGGATGCAATTCTGTATCCCGGACATACATTTCAGCGATATAAGTGCAGGTTGCCAGTAGGTCGCCTGCTTTTAGTAGACTATTGGCAATCAGTCGATGCCCGCGTCGCTGGAAATAGGAATGACTAGAAGTCGTTAGGCTGCGTCCAGCCATCTCGGCTTCCGCATACTGCTGCGCAAGAAAACGCTGCTGGCCGATTAACAATTGTCCTGCTTCAGCGCTGAGGCTCTTTACGGGCACAGGTCGTTTATCGAGGCTAGCGAGGGCATATTCTAGGCTCAGTGAGCCGTTGCTCCAAGCCGTTACAGCAGATATGTAAGCGGCTGTAGCATAGTTATGACCAATTGAAGCCAACAGTAGCGGATGCCAAGTCGGCACACGCAGTGCAGCGGCGGCGGGCTCCACGGTGGGCTGCGAAGAGGTTTCATCAGCAACCAACAACTGAAACGCTGCTGTCCATTCCAATGAGGCAAAGTTGGCGGTCAACTTACTCAATTCGCGGATTTCCTGGTGTGCAGCAGTTCCACTTCGGACGATTGCCTGTAAACCTTTCTGAACTGTTGCCTGCACAGTAGGTGGTATGGTTGCTGAGTTATCAGATTCAACTACTAACTCCATACTAGGTGCGGTGTTAGGGCCAGCTAAGCCACTGCTCAATGCGCTTATGGCTAGGGAAGTTGCATCATCGGGAGCAGCAGTCAAGTTACGCTGTGCATTAGCATAGGCGGACAAATAATTGCCGCTGCACCAAGCATCATAACTATCGGTTAATGCAACGACTGGTTCGTTGTTAAATATCGGTTGGCCTAGGGCCGTTAAAAGGACCGGAAGCCGAGAATCGGAAAGGCGAGCCAATAATTTGCGCAGTGCATAAAGAAGCGAATTCCGTTGCGTTACCGAACCAAGTAATGCGACAGCCCGGCCATAAGCAACGAATGCTTCGTAAAAGTCGATTAAAGCCCGCGCTGACTCCACGCGAAGCACGTGCAAGGCTGCTTCTGGAGAAACAGTTGCGGGGGCGAGAATATGATGACGTAGGTAATCAGGGAGGACTTCAGGAATATGCGGTGCAATACGCGCCAAAAATTGCTCGAAGTCGGCTTCAAAACGTGGTAACGTAACAGTGCTCTCGTTCCTAACGCTTACCCATTGCGTAACAACCGCGATGGGACCAATATATTCTACGGCCTCTTTTAGTTGTTGGGCATACCGTTTTTGTGGCTCTAAACCTTGCGAAAGCTGCAGAAGGGCCAACCGGTTTTTGATGAGCCAGAACGACTGGCCAAAGTTGGCCTCTACACGGTCCAAGCTAGACTTGGCCTCAACATATTCCCCCACTAGGATAGCTTGAGAGAAGGACTGCTTCAACGCTAGAAATGCCGTTATTTCCGGTGCGTAGCGAATAAGCACGGCTCTCGTCCACTTCAATTCCCGCTCAGGCTCTAGCATCTTGGAGTAGGTGATGCGGCCAAGTTGAGCCAGCGTGGGAGCCAGTAATGTTGCCGCTACACGCACAGTACCTCGCTGTACCCGCCGAAGCTCATCTTGAAAGGGGCCATATGCGCTAGGGTCCAGTGTTTCACGAATTGTAGCCAAGTCACCCTCTACCGTACGACTGCGGACAAGTTGAAGTGCAAGTTGTCGGCTAAGTATACCATTATTGGAAGAAAAAAACATATCGCTCAGGCCGTTATATGGCCAATATTCCTACATTATTAGATAACACGAATTTAGTGTTGTTTAGCTAAAAAATTTAGGGTACATCATCTTAACACATCGTTCGCGAACGATTATTTGGGATGAGGGCAGCTAACTAACTTGGAAGTATTTGGACTTTGTCAGTAAGTCGTCTTTAAAATGATAGGTCAAGGTGCCTTGAAAATGAACAATTGATAGCACTTGATATCGTATGAGGTGGTCAGCTTGGAAAATAGACTGCTCTAAAAGGCATGAGTCCGATGGGATATAATCTAATTAAGTGAATGGTTTAGCAACCTTTTGAGAACTGATAAAGCATATTTTACATATTGTAAAGGAACGTCAGCATAACGTTACAAGCCCAGTTTCTGGGCCGCATTGTGTTGCTGCACGTTGTCAAGGCGAGTGTAACGGCGAATCATCTCGCTTGTCTTGTGCTTGGTTTGGTTCATGATTTCGCTGTCATCGGCCCCGTTAAGCTTGGCCACGGTTACGAAGGAGGCCCGTAGAGAGTGGGCTGTGTAGCCTGGCCCCAGGTAGCGTTGCACCAGGATATTGACGCTCTGGTCAGAAAGGCGATTCCCCGTAATCCGGCTGCCCTTGCGTAGCATCACGAATACCGGGCCCTCGGCACGCTCCAGTTGTTCCAGCCAAGCCCGCAGGGAGCGTATAGGGCACACCGCCGGCTCGGGCGAGTAGAAAATGGCCTTTTCCTCGTAGTAGCCCAGCTGGTTGGTTTTGCTCTTGCCCAGCGAGACAATGAGGCAGTCTTCGGTAAAGCGCAGGTCCTGCACGTTGAGCGCCGTGAGCTCGGAGCGGCGAAATGCCCCCGTGAAGCCCAGCAGCAAAATGGCCCGGTCGCGCAGGCCGGCCACGGTTTTGGTGTCCAGGCCCCGCACCAGCCGCTTGAGCTGGGCCAGCGAAAATGCCGGGGCCTGCTTCTGGCGCACGCCGTGCACGCGCCGCACGCCGTCCATAAAAATCTTGAACTGCTTGTCGTCCGTGGGCGAGGTGACGCCGCGTACGGCGTGGGCCTTGCTGATGGCTGCGTAATGCCGTTCGATGGTGGCCACTTTCTTGCCGGCTTCGGCCAGGTGGGTAACGAAGCCCACGAGCGCATCCACCGACGCGGGCAACACCTCGAAGCCCTGGTCGGCGCACCAGGCCCCGAACCGCCGCAGGTCAGCGGCGTACGCCCGGGCCGTGTTGGCCGCCCCGGACAGGCCGGCCTCGACGTAACGGGCGGCCGCGCCGGTGTGGTGGGCGAGGCCGTGGCCGACGGAATGCAGAGTTACCGTGTCGGGCTTTTTCATGTAGCATATATATAAGGAGTAAACGACTTTTTTTCGTTTCAACAGCAAGATAGTGCATAGGTAGTGATAATTCTTACTTATCGCTACCTATGGGATGAAATTCAAATTCGGCTTATCGGAAGGACATCTGGAAAATCAGGCCGACGGATTACGTGGCGGCTTGGTGGGGCTAAACCGATGCAGACATCAAAATAAGCTTACTTATGATGTCTGTTCAATCGAATGGGAAATTGGTGAGGCCTAAAATCGAGCAAACATTAAAACAAGGCCTGTATTAATGTTTGCTTGCAAAGCGGTACGTTTGTGCTACCCAATCGTCCTAGCCCAACTCCAAGTAAAGCCCCGATGAGCTATCCAATCAACCCGGACCGGAACAAGCCCTGGAATGCGCTGCCGGAATTACCCCTGGCGCCGGAGCTGGTGGAAACCGTCGAGATTTTAAGCCAGCTGGTCAAGGCCCGCGCCGCGCTGGGCCGGCTGCAGGGCCGCAGCGCAGTGATTCCCAATCAGGGCCTACTCATCAATAGCATCAGCCTGCAGGAGGCCAAAGCTTCCAGCGCCATTGAGAACATCTTCACCACCGACGACGAACTCTACAAAGCCTACAGCGAGCAGGCCGCCGGTGCGGGAGAAGGTGCGCCGAAGGAAGTGCTGCGCTACCGGGAGGCCCTCTGGCACGGGCACGAATACCTGCGGGACCGGCCCGCCTTTGACCTGGAGTATTTCCCGCAGATTTACCGGCAAATCACGCAGGCTACCGATGGCATTCGGCCGCCGGTAGCGCAGATTTACATCAAGCAGGGCGGCTCTGGACCCAACGCCGGCAAAGCGGCCTACACGCCGCCCCGGGGTGCGGGCCTGCTGGAATCGAAGCTGGCCAACCTGCTCGACTTCATGAACGACGACGAGCGCTACCCGCTGGACCCGGTGCTGAAGATGGCCATCGGCCATTTTCAGTTCGAAGCCATTCACCCGTTTCGGGACGGCAACGGCCGCACGGGCCGGGTATTCAACATCCATTACCTGACCCAGAAAGGACTGCTGGATTATCCCATCCTGTTTCTGAGCCGCTACATCATGGACCACAAGGCGGACTACTACGCCTTGCTGGCCGGCGTATCGCAGCGGGGCGACTGGAAGTCCTGGGTGTTGTACATGCTCCGAGCCGTCGAGGCCACGGCGAACCTCACCTACGATAAAATCAACGACGTAATGGCCGCCAAGGATGCTATTCTGCAGGCTATTGTAGCGGATACCCAGATGGAGCGCCCGGAGCAGCTGGTCAACAGCCTGTTCACGCAGCCCTTCACCAAGGTGAAGCACCTGACCGATGAGCGCCTGTACGTCGAGAATACCGCCCGCAAATACCTCAACCAGCTAGTTGACATGGGAATTTTAGCCAAGAAGGTCATCTCCGGTCACCACTACTATCAGAATCTGGAGCTGCACCGCATCTTGAGTGAATAGCCGGTAGCCGGAAGTGGTTACATGCGCTTCGGCCAGGGATGGTAAAACGGGCTACTGCAGGACTTCGCAAATTGCCAGGTACTCCACGCGGAGTTGAGGGGCGGGTGTGACTAGCCGTTAACTACCCGGTGTGCTATAAACCGGCGGCCTCTTTAAATGAGGCACTACGGGAGGGGCCGCGGCGTACGGGCGAATGGACTCATCAAGAGCTCAATTCCGGTTGCTGCTTTGGTGGGCAAAAGTCAGTAAAGGCTACTGACGAGCTGGAAATGGCTTCTTTGGTAATTGCCTGCGCAGGGATAAAGGGTTCATAATGAACGATTATGGAACCTAATTCGTGATTAATGTTGAAAGAAAAAACCTTAATGCTGCATAAACCAAAATGCAGTCCCGCACTTTGCTTTGAGCGCGGGACTGCATCCACAGAAAGAATCTATATTTATTGAATCGGTTTAGCGGAGCAGCGTCAGGCGCTGGTGCTGGCCATTCAATTCGGCAACGTACACGCCAGCAGCAAGGGACTGGCCTTGGTTGTCGCACCCATTCCACTCCACCGAACTCCGGCCGGCGGCCGAGGCTACCACAGTACGGGTAGCTACGAGTTGGCCGGTTGCCGAGAAGATGTGCAGAGCGTACGTCCCCGGCCGGGCTGCCTCATAGCCCAGCGTAAAGCCGGTTAAGGAAGGGTTCGGATAAGCAGCCAGCGGCGCATCAGTCTGCGCGTTGCGGGTGGCCGTAGTAGTGCCGTTGGCCACGGTCACAAACTGATTGCCGGCCACGGTGGTAAAGTCTACCACGGCCACGGCGAAGGTGGAGGTGCCGGCCGGAGCACCGGCCAGAATCTGGTTGGAAATATAGTCGTGGCCACCGCCGTTGATGAAGGCCATTACTTTGATATCGCCCCCGCCTGCGGTGGTGCCGAGGGCAGTAAGTGGAATCATGTACTCGATGCCCGTGCTGACAGCAGTAGCGGCCGCCGTGTTAGCGGCTGCGGTGCCGCCGGTCACGCCGGCAGTGTTCGAATCGTCAATCGACACCGAGCCCGTGCCAGCCCCGGCTACGACGGCACTGAAGTTCAGGGAGGCGCTGAAATTGGTGCTGCTGCTGCCGATGCCGGTTGCGGTGATGGTACTGCCCGCCGGGATGGGCGCGTAGTCGGCATATAGCTTGAGGGCCCCGGTGCCACAGGCCAGCGAAAGCGCGTAGTCGGCCGTGAAACCAGCATCGAACTTGATGCCGTTCATGGTGGTGAGGTAGTTGGTGTTGCCGGCCAACTGGTTCTGGCCCCCGGTCTTCGAATCGAAGAAGATATCCAGCTTGTTGTAGTTGCTTTCCAGGTTGCCCCCAATGAAGAGGTAGAGGTTAGCCCCCACAATTCGCGCGTGGATGTTATCCAGTTCCGAACCGTTTGCGGCCGTGGGCGAGCCGGTGGTTGCGTCGCCAAAACCAGTCTGGACGGTTTGGACAGCCAGTGCGGTGGGATACGAGGCATCACGGGTGCCGTCGATGGTGGGAGCTTGCGCCTGCGCGGCAGCGCCAGCCAGGCAAAGTGCGGCCGACAGGCCCAGACGAGTAAAAAATGTGTTCATGTGGGGTTAGGGAAAAAAGTGAGAATTGAAAAATGGCCGCCGTAGCCCAAGCGTTGGTCGACCGGGAAAATCTGTTGCGGTGAACCCTAATCCGTTTGGGCGCGGCTGCCAACCAAGCCGTACCAGCCGATGTAAGCGTAGCAGCACAGCGGCAGCAGAAAGGCCCAGCGCAGAGAGCTGGCATCGGCCACCGCGCCGAAGAGCAAGGGCACCACGGCCCCGCCCACGATGGCCACGTTCAGCAGCCCGGATGCCTCTTCGGTGCGGCGGCCCAGACCGGCCACGGCCAGCGTGAAAATGGTGGCGAACATGAGGGAGTTCATCAGGCCCACGGCCAGCAGGCTCCACACGGCCACTGCGCCGGTGGTGCTCACCGACAGCAGCACCAGCAGCACCGCGCCCACGGCATTGCCTGCCAGCAGCCGGCCGGGATTGAAGCGGCTCAGGAGGTAGGCGCCGAGGAACCGCCCCACCATGGCTCCACCCCAGTAAAAAGCGACTTTTTCGCCCGCCACTTTGGGTACCAGGCCGGCCACCTCGGGCAGGCCCAGGTAGTTCACAATGTGCGAGCCGATGGCGACCTCGCCCCCTACGTAAGCAAAGATTCCCACCATGCCCAGTACCAGGTGGCGGTAATGCCAGGCCCGACGGCCGACGTGTTCGGCCTGTTCGGCCGGGTGCTCAACGCGCGGCAGCCGCAGCCGCGTCAGCAGCCCGCTGATGAGCAGCAGCAGTCCGCCGATAACCAGGTAGGGTACCTGCACGGCCCGCACGTCAATGGCGGCACCGGAAGTCGTTTGCAGGTCCGGCAGGTGGGAGAGAATCAGGGCAGAGCCCACAAAGGGAGCCACAAAAGTGCCCAGGGAGTTGAAGGCCTGCGTGAGCGAGAGCCGGGCCGATGCCGACCGGGCGGGCCCCAGAATCGCCACGTAAGGATTGCCCGATACCTGCAGCAGCACCACCCCCGTGGCCAGCACAAACAGCGCCCCCAGAAACAGCGGGTAGCTGCGGCTGCTGGCCGCCGGGTAGAACAACAAGCAGCCCACGGCGGCCACCAGAAAGCCCACCAGCATCCCGCCTTTGTAGCCGGCGCGCTGCACCAGCTTGCTGGCCGGAACGCCCATCACGAAGTAAGCCCCGAAAAAGCAGAGATTGATGAGGTTGGCTTGCGTGTAGCTCAAGCCAAAGATGGCTTTCAGGAAAGGTATCAGGATGTCATTCAGACAGGTAATAAACCCCATCATGAAAAACAGCACCGTGAGCGAGGACAGCGCCGACGTGTAGCGCGGTGCTTCCGTCAGGTCGCCGGTCGGGTGCGGGGCAAAGGAAGGAAGGACGGGAGCAGCCACGGGAAAAGTCTGAAAAGGGGATAATGGAATACTATTGCAGGGGGCGTAGGCGCACGCAGTCCAGCATGGCTTGGTTGACTTCGCCGTTCATGTTCTCATTGGCCGGGTCCAGCGCCAGCGTAAGCGCTTGGCGACCCTGGTCGAGGCGCACCAGCACGGGGTTGGAATACCCCCAGTTCGACCACTCGCCCGTGCCGCGCTGCGGCAATACCACGGTGCCCAGCAGTTGCTGCTTGGTATCACGCAGCGTGCGGATGGCGCATTTGTTCTGCGTGTTGGTGGGGCCGTTGCCATTGGCGTAGCGGAAGTCCACCGCGTACAAGCCGGGCTTGGTCACGGTGATGGGAATGGTCAGGCGGGTGTTGCGGGTGCGGCTGATTTCCACGAAGCCGGCTCCCGTGAAACCCTGATAAGCCAGAGTGGCTTTGGGGACGACCGTTTCCAGCTGCACCTGCTGACCCGCGGCGGTTGAGCCGACCAGCAGCGGCTCGCTGGCGAAGGATTCCAAGCCGGCCGCATCCACGGCAATTACCTGATAGGCGGCGGCCTCGTTGGGCACGGCCGCTGCCAGCTGCGTGGTGGCGGTGAGACGCTTGCCGTTGCGCAGCAGTTGGTACGACTGCGCCCCACTCACGGCCGGCCAGTTTAGGCGGCCATCCTGGTAGGTGACGGCGGGCGTTTCGGGCGCGAAGGAATTAGCCACTCGATTCACCGGTTGGGTCGCCGGAGCCTGGCTCTTCAGCTGAATCAGTACCTCGTGCCGGCCGGTGAGGCTAGCTGGCACAGTCGCCCCGGCCAGCGGCTGGCCGTCGAGGGTGATGCTGCTGACTTCATTGCCGAAGCCTTCCAGCGCAATGTCCAGCACGGCCCTGCGGTAGCGAAAGCCGGTGAGCCGGCGCGAGCCCTGCAACGCCTGCGGCACGAACGGCCGGAACACCAGCTGGTCGGCTTCAAACTGCATCCCAAACAATACTTTATACACTAGGCTCAGACTGCCCGACAGGCTCCAGAGCATGTTGCTGCTGTTGATTTGGGTGCCGGCGTAGTCACCGGTTTCGGCCACGAAATTCTCCTTATTGGTCAGGAACAGCGCCGCCGGCCGATAGATGGCGGCCATGCTTTCCAGTACCGATTGCTCGTTGCCAGCCTTAGCCGCAGCCAGCGCCCAGTAGCTCTGCACGAAGGGCCACACGGCATTGTTATGATAAGGCGGCAGGCCCGAAATCTGCGGATAAAGGCAAGTAATGCCGTAGGGCGTGGTGGGCGTGTGGCTAACCACCTGGCTGGCCCGCTCGCCCTCGGCCACGTCAAAAAGCACACTCAGCGCTTCGCCCAAAGCCTCGGCTTTGGGCGAGCGCGTGAGGGCCGTGCGGCCGTAGAGGTACTGGCCGTAGTAGCCCTTGTCGGCCTGCCACAGCTGGGCGTTCAGGCCCTGCTTGATTCGCTGAGCCAGCTGCTCGTGTCGCGTAGCAACGGCATTTTCGCCCAGGCGGCGGGCCATTTGCGCCAGCACCACGTTGGCCTGAAAGTGCACGGCGTTGGTGCCCAGGTTTTCCGACTGGTAGATGTCCACCGGCTGCATCCAGCGCGGGTAAGTTTGCTCGCGCCAGTCGAGGAACGACGACTCGCCGCGCACCAAGCCGGTAGCCGGGTCGTAGGCATTCTGCACGTCGTCGGCAATGCTTTGCTTGATGATGGGGTACACCTGGCGCAGCCAGGCCTCGTCGCCGGTCACCTTATAGATTTCCCAGGCCGCCACGGCCCACACAATGCGGTCGGTGGAGCACGGGTAGGCGCCACCCGTGCCGGTATCCTGGATGATGCGGCCGCTCGGGCTCACCTTGCGCAGCAGGCTTTTCATGGCCACGCGGGGCTGCAGGCTGGCCTGGGCCAGTATGATGCTGTAGCTGATGTCACGGGTCCAGACGCCGGCCCACTCTTTGCCGGTGCGGAACGTGCTGTCGGGCTCCACGGCGCGGCGAGCCTCTTCCAGCGCCAGGTTGTAGAGCGCGTCGGTCAGCGGATAGGGCGAGGTGTACTGTGGAAAGTCCGTCGTATTGATGGACTGCTCCCAGCGGCCGGCGGTGTTTTTGGCAGCCTGGGGCTGGTTCAGCATCAGCGTCACTTCGTAAATCCCGTCGCCGTCGGCATCCTTTAGCTCCAGCTCGGGCTTGTTCACCAGGTTGTCAAAATCCCAGCTGAGGGGTGCCGTACCGCCGGCTACGAACACCTGCTTAAAATCCTGCTGGTAAATCTTCTCCCCTTTGAAGGTGGTGTAAAAGCCTTGCTTTTTGAACGCCGCCAGCACCGGCCGGAGGTCCACCCGGATTTTTAGCCGCGTGTTGGGGGCCAGGTAGGTATTGGCCAGCACCGGGCGCGGGTCCACGTAGCGCTGCCCAAATACCAGCACGGGCGTTTCCAGCGGCTCGCCGGCGGCCGTGGGCACGGCCAGGAACAGGTTGTCCTGGCCTGGAGCCACGCTGTTGTCCTTGCCATTGATGCTGAATTTGAACCCAATGCGCGGGTCCTGAAAGGCGTTGGCGGGGCTTTGGTAGTTCGACGTCAGCTGGGTGCGCGACAAGGCGCGGGCCACGTACTGGCCCTGCACGATGCTGTCGGGATACACGGTGTAAGCTGCCGATTGCCAGATGGGCGTGGCTGGACGGGCAGGCCCGGCAACGGGGGCTGTGGGCACTGCTACCGCGCTGCCCGCCGCTGGTTTAGGCGTTTGGTAGGCCGTGAATTCGGCCAGGCTTAGCGCCAACCTGACCGTTAGAATAGGGTATTTCATGAAAAAGCTAGGGCGTAGCAGTCCCGGGATTGCCGTTGAAGGCAACCTAAAGACTTGTTTCAAAGAAGAAATAGCGGCGCTTAGTCGAGCTTCACCAGCCGCTGCACGGCGGTGCCCGAAGCCGATTGCAGGCGGCACAGGTACACGCCGGGGGCCACGGCTTGCTCCGGCAGTTCCACCGCGTGCGGGCCGGCCGGCAACACCCCTTGCCGGAGCGTGGTGACGAGGCGGCCGCTCAGGTCATACACTCCCAGGTCCACTGCCTCGCGCACGGGCAGGGTGAAGTGGATGGTCGTAGCGCCGTGGAAGGGGTTGGGTGCGTTGCTGAAAGCAAATGCCGCCTTGGCCGCTGCCGCGGTGGCCGTGATGTTGCCGGTTTCGGCCACCACCATCGTCCAGTAGTTCAACTCCGGCAGCTGGAACGTCACCGTGCCCCCTGATTGTGTGAAGGTGAGCTGCTGGGGCAGGCCGCGGTTGATGTCGGGCGAGGCCATCCACAGCTTGGTGACGGGGGTGCCCAGCGGAAAGCTCAGGTTGAGATTGGTGACGGGGTTTGGGATGGGCTGCACCTGGCCGTTGTCGCGCCAGTTCAAGGTGCGGGCATTGCGGAAGTTAAGCAGGTGAAACACCTGACTGCTGCCCACGCTGGTACTCAGCGTTGTCACTTTGCCCAGGGCCGGCGGCCAGGCCTGCACGTTGGGGCCCGTCATGGCCACGTTGGTGAACGTGCGGTTCTGGTCGCGCAGCACGTTTTCGTAGGCTGTCAGGAAGTCGTAATAAGAAGTCAGGTTGTATTGCAGCAAGGCCGACATCTGCAGGTTACTGTTGGGGAAATACTCGTTGCCGAGCATGTGTTCGCCCAACTCGATGTGCGAGCCACCATTGGCAAAAATTACGGCATCGGCCATCAGCACGCTGGCATCGTTGAAGTAGCCCGTACTGTTTGACAGGCCCTTGTTGACGTAGGCGGCCAGTACGTTGCGCTTGCCGGGCGCGGTGGCTTCATTGTCACGAATCACCTGCCCGAGCTGGATGTAATCCTCGTTGCCAGTCCACATTTCCGTGTACACGATGTCCACCGGCCCGGGGGCAATCTGACTCTGACCAAACTGGTTCACCGCATTCATCACCACCGACTTGGTGGGCCGGGCCGCTTTGGCGGCATTCACCATGCTGCGAAAGCCCGTGGGCAGGTTAGCCACCGCTCCGCCGTAGGCGTACACCGTGCCGGGGTCGCCCACCTGGTCCATGTGCCAGCCATCGAAATTCAGCCCGGTGGCGTTGTATACCTTGTTGTTTTCGGCCAGCAGGTAGTTCTGCCAGGACGTATTGGCAGGGTCCAGTACGCTGAGGCTGCTGGCCTCCCAGCTGCTGGGCAGCCCGCCGATGGTGTAGCGGTTGTTATGATTAGCATCCAGGTAGAGGCCCCAACTGTCGCTCACGCCGTCGGCCGAAGCATTCGGATAAGCCCCGTACACGAGGTTGTAGAACAGGGACTTCATGTTGCGGTCGTGGCCGCGGTCGATATAACCGGCCAGGGTCGCCAGCGAAGTCGGCCGGTTGGCCAGGTCGTTCCAAGTAGCGGCCGGGGCCTGCGCCGTACCGGGCAGCGGCTGGTGGTGCTTGTCCATCCAGTCGTAGAATTGCAAACCGTTCAGGTGGTAGCGGTTCAACTGCTGCATCATGGCATCGAGCTGCGCGCTGGTCTTGGGGCCGAATTCAGACAGGAATCCGTAGCGCGGAAAGCGCGCCCAGTCCGATGAAACGTCCACGCCCAGCGTGGCCTCGTCGAGCACGTTCGTGCCGCTTTTCAAGGTCAGGCCCACCAGGTAGCCCTGATAGTCGGTCGACGGCGGCGTCCAGGTCCAGGTAGCGGCCGTGGTGTTGGCGGCTACCGTTTGCTGGCTTACCAGGGCGTGGGTGTGGTAGTACTTCACTTCCAGCGTCAGGCCGGCCTGCGGCTGGTCGATGGCGACAGAGAAGGTAACCGGCTGACCCGGGGCATACCGGGCTTTGTCTGACTGCACCAGCCCCAGGTTCTGGGCCTTGCTGGCCGGAACGGCCGCCAGCAGCAGCCCGGCGCTCAACAGTGTCAGCGGCCAGCGGCGGGCCAGCGTTTTTTTACGGAGAGGAAGGAAATAGGACATCACAACGGTGGGAATTGAAAAGGTGGGCAACAACTGGCTGGCGGCTCCCTTGCACGGGATGCCGCCAGCGCTCAGCTTATTGGATGCTAATGGTTTTGCTGAACGTATCCAGTGTGATGGTGTAATTGCGCGCCACCGTCACCTGCCATTTCTTGTCGGGGCTGCCGCCGCGCACGAAGTCTACGCCGGTATCAGTCAGGGGCTGGTGGTCCACCACGGGCATATAGTAGTCGGTGCCCCAGTTGCCGGTGGCCACCGGAAACTTGAACTCGCCGGGGGTCAGCGGGCCGGTGTAGGTGAAAACGTTCGGGTTGGTGGTGCTGCGCGTCATGGGCGTGGGCGCGTTGATGTTCCAGCCGGCGGGCGTAGCATCGCCCACCATCCAGAGTGCCGCCGGTGGCGTGAAGGCTACGATGGAAATGGTCATCGTGCGAACATTCAGCGTGATGGTGTAGGCCCCCGCCGTGGTGATGCGCCATTTGTTGTCGGGGGTACCAGCCGAGAGCTGCACCGTGGTAGCTGTCAGGGGCGGGTTGTTGGTCGTGGGGCGGTAGAACGGCGCGTTGAAGTCCTTAACCGTGGCAATCTTAAACTCCCCGGCCGTCAGCAAGCCCGTGTAAGTGAACACCGAAGCATCAGTGGCGCTGCGCACCAGCGGCGTGGCGTTATTGATATCCCAGCCGTTAGGCGTGGCATCGCCTACCAGCCACAGGTTGGTCAGCGGCTGGTAAGGCGTGGCTGTCACTGTCACCACGTTCGAATAGGTCGGGGCTTTCTGGTTGGTGGCCTCCTGGCCCTTCACGCGCACCTCAATATCCTTGCTCGTACCAACAGGCAAATTCAGCTGGTTCAGCAGCAAGGTCGTGAAGGCGTTGCTGGTGTAGGTCTGCGAGGTGGTGCCCCGCGCCATGGTCACGTTCACCGGGGTGGCGAAATTGGTGCCCTTCACGGCCAGTTGCAAGGTGTAGTCGATGGCCGCTTGGGTGCCTTCGTTGGTGCCGATAGTCCAGGTGAAGGCAATGGCCTGGTTGTCGGCATTGGCTTGGTTAAGCGTCGGGGTGGTGGTCGAGGCGCTCAGCGTCTGCACCGTGGCGGGCGTGGGCACATAGTCGTCGTATTTCTGGCAGCCCGCCAGCAGCCCGGTGGAAAATAAGGTCAGTAGGGCCAGGCAGCAGGTGTACACCAGGCGGGGCAAGCCCGCGCGGGAAAAAGTATTCGTGTTCATGATAAATAAGCTTGAGGTTGAGTGGGAAATCGTGAGAAGGCTTATTCCAGGACCAGCATGGTCCAGTAGTGAAGCGCGGGCACAGTGAGCGTCACTTGCCCATTTTTTTGCGTGAAGGGAAGTTCCTGGGGAGCACCCTGCGCCACATCGGGCGAGGCCACCCAGGCTTTGGTGATTTTGGTTGGGGCGGCCAGCTGCACCGCCACGTTGCGGCGCACGGTGGGCACGGGCTGCCGGGACTGGTTGTCGCGCCATTCCAGCGTTTTGGCGTCGGCGAAGTTGAGCAGGTGCACGATGCGGCGGCTTTCTGCCGTGGTGCCCAGGGCCGCCACGCGCCCCAGCTGCGGCGGCCAGGTAGCCAGCGCGGCATCACCGCCAATGGTGACCGGGGTAAACGTGCGGTCGGGCCCGCGCAGTAGGTTCTCGTAGGCCACCGCAAAGTCGTAGTAAGCCTGCACCTGCCGTTGCAGCTCGGGGGTGAGCTGCAACTTGCCGTTGGGGAAATATTCGGTGTCAAGCATGTGCTCGCCCAACTCGATGTGCGCCCCGCCGAAGGCAAAAATCACGGCGTCGGCCATCAGCACGCTGGCCGGGTTGAACTGACCGGGCTGCTTGGATTTGTCGCGGTTGATATAGGCCGCCAAGACTGTGCGCTTGCCCGGCGCCAGCGACTCGTTGTACCGAATGGCCTGCCCCAGGCTGCTGTACTGCTCGTTATCTGTCCACAGCTCGGCGTAGAGAAAGTCCACCGGGGCCTTCGCAATTTGCTCCTGGCCCCATTGGTTTACGGCGTTCATCACCAGCGGGCGCGTGGGCTGGGATTTCTTGGCTTCCGTGACAAAGGTGCCAAAGGCTTTACTGGGGTCAGTGCGCTGGCCAGCGTAGGTGTAGAGCTTGCCGGGGTCGCCCACCTGGTCGATGTGCCAGCCGTCGAAATCCAGGCCTTTGGCGGCGTACACGTCGTTCACTCCCTGGGACAGGTAGTTGCGCCACTCAGGGTTACCGGGGTCTTCCATGTCGAGGCCGGGCGCTTCCCAGCTCGCTGGAAAGCCGTCGAAGGCGTAGCGCTTCTGGTGCAGGCTGTCGCGGTAGAGGCCCCATTCGGGCTTCACGCCGGGGGTATTGGGGTAGGCCCCGTAAAGCAGGTTGTAAAACATGGCCTTCATGCCGTGCTGATGGGCGCGGCTGATGTAGCCCTGCACGGTGGCGAAGTAGCTGGGCCGGTTGGCCAAATCGCGCCATTCGGCGGCGGGCTGGGCGGGTGTGCCGGCCAGCGAGCGGTGGTGCGTGTCGCCCCAGTCGTAGAACTGCAGGCCGTTGAGGTGGTAGCGGTTGAGCTGCTGCATCACCCCGTCCATCTCCGCGCCCGAGAGCTTGCCGAACTTCGACAGGAAGCCGTAGCGCGGAAACTGCTTCCAGTCCGAGGACACGTCCACGGCCGTGGTGGCTTCGTCCAGCAGCTGCTGGCCGGCCCGCACCTCCACCCTCACCAGGTAGCCCTGGTAGTCGGCTTTGGGCGGTTGCCAGGTCCAGCGGGCCGCCGTGCCGGTCACGGCCACGGTCTGCTGGCTGAGCTTTTTCGCCAGGTGGTAGTAGCTCACCACCAGTTGCGTACCGGGCCGGGCTTGCCGCAGGGTAGTAGTAAAATGTACCGGCGCCCCGGGCCCGTAGGCCGCCCGGTCAGTATCCAGCCGGCCGAGCACGTCGCCGGGGGCAGCCCAGGCCGGTGCCGCCAGTAGCAGGCCGCCCAGCAACCCACAAATGAAACGCAGCGCAGTTGTCATGAGTAAAGTGGCTAAGCCAGCCGGCGCATTCCTGTTTTCCAATATTCCCACCACTAGAAAACTGTCGGAATGGCCGGACTGACCGCCTTTATCGTTAATAGCCAGGGTTCTGGTCGATGACCGAGTTGTTGTCGCGCTCGTTTTGGGGCACGGGCAGCAGCAGGTATTTCTCGCTGATGTTGCCGCGGCCCACGCCGTACTGGTCGTTGGGCGAGCCCAGGGCGCGCAGGAAAGACAAGGCCCGGATGGTGCCGCTGTTGTCTTTGGTCCGAATCAGGTCAAACCACCGCTCGCCGTTCTCAAACGCCAGCTCGATGCGGCGCTCCTTCATGATGGCGTCGCGCATGGTCGTCTGGCTGGAGGTATTGACCGGCAGCAGGCCGGCGCGGGCGCGCACCAGGTTGAGCGGGCCGCGGGCATCGGTGGTCCGACCTTGCTCGTTGAGGGCTTCGGCCTGCATGAGTAACACATCAGCGTAGCGCAGCACCACGGTATTGAGTGGGTCGTTGGCGAAACCGGTTTGCAGGCCAGCGCTCAGCGGCACGATGAATTTGCGGGTATTGAAGCCCGTAATTGAGCTGTTCGACGAATAGGTATAGCCGCCCAGCTGGTCGCCGTTGGAGAAGACGGTGAGGGCCTTACGGCGGTCGCCAGCCTCAAACTGACCCACAAACTCGGCCGTGGGCTGGTTCCAGCCAAAGCCGCCGCCCGAGGTGATGTTGGAGCTGCGCGGGGCCATGAACTCGCTGCGCAGGTTGCACACCGCATCGCCGCCAAAGCCGTTGTTGTTGGGGTCGTAGGCGTACTGTATCTCAAACAGCGATTCCGAGCCGTTTTCGGCGTTGGGGTCGAAGTTGCCGCTGAAAGAGCCCAGCGAATATTTGCCCAAACCGGTTACTTCCTGCGCTTTGGTGGCGGCATCGGCCCACTTATTCTGGGTGAGGTACACTTTGGCCAGCAGGCCTTTGGCTGCGCCCTTGGTGGCGTGGCCCGCGATGGCCGCCGTTTCCGGCAGCACCAGCTCGGCGCTCGTGAGGTCCTGCTCAATCTGGCGGTACACGTCGGCGACGGGATTGCGGGCCACGTTCAGGCTTTCGCGGGTAGTCTGTGGCGTGAGAATGAGGGGCACTTTGCCGAACAGACGCACCAAGTTAAAGTAGCTCAGCGCCCGGATAAAGTGGGCCTCGCCGAGAATGATGTCGCGCTTGGTGGCGTCCATGTTAATGGCGGGTACGCGGTTCAACACCACGTTCACGGCCAGAATGGTTTGGTAGTGCGTGCTCCAGATGTCGGCCACGCCGGGGTTGGCCGTGGTGGTCGAGAAGTTGGCCAGCTGCTGGGTTTCGAGGCCGTCGCTGGCGCCGCCCGCACCCACGATGCTGTTGCCGGCCATGATGTCGAGCGTCCACATCCGCAGGCGGTAGCAGCCCGACTTCTGCAGGCCGTGGTAGGCCCCGTTTAGGGCGCGCTGGGCATCGGCTTCGTCCTTGTAAAAATTCTCTGCCGCCAAATCATTGCTTGGCTGCTTCTCCAAAAACTCCTTATTGCAGCCCGTGCCGAGCGTCAGCAGCAGGCCCAACCCGAAAAGGGAAACTATCTTTTTCATGTGAATACGAGAATGCAGGGTGGGAATTGGCAGCATTAGAAGCCCACGTTCAGGCCCAGAGTGAGGACGCGCGACACCGGGTAAGCGCCGTTGTCGATGCCGGTGCTCAGGCTGCTTTGCCCAAACGAGCCGATTTCGGGGTCAAAGCCCTTGTATTTGGTGAACGTGACTAGGTTTTGGGCCGTGGCGTAGAGGCGTAGGCTCTGGGCGTGCACGTTAGTGGTGCCCAGCCATTTGGCCGGCAGCGTGTAGCCCAGCGACACGTTTTTGATGCGTAGGAATGAGCCGTCTTCGATGTAGCGGTCGGACACGCGGGCGTTGATGTTGGGGTCGCCAAATACGGCGCGGGGCGTTACGCCATCGCCCGGCTCAGCAGCGGATTTCCAGCGGTTGAGCGTCTCGGTGGTTTGGTTGGCCGCCCCCGACATGGCTTCCGTGAAAATGCGGTTGGCGTTGAAAATCTTGTTGCCGTACACCGCGTACAGGAATACGCTCAAATCGAAGCCCTTGTAGGCGAAGGTGTTGGTCAGGCCGGCCGTGAACTTCGGGATGGGGCTACCGATGTAGGCGCGGTCCTGGTCGTTGATGACACCGTCATTGTTCAGGTCTTTGTAGCGGATGTCGCCGGCGGCCGTACCCGGCTGCTGCGTGGCGTGGGTCCGTACCTCGTCGCCGGTCTGGAAAATGCCATCGGTCACGTAGCCGAAGAAGGCCCCAATGGGCTGGCCCACCGCCGTGCGCGTCACCGACTGTGTGAGGATGCCGCCGGAAATAATCGGCCGGTCATTAATCAATTCCAGCACCTTGTTACGGGTGAAGCTGATGTTGAAGTTGGTGTTCCAGGTGAACGCGCCCGTGAAGTTGCGGGTGTTCAGGGCCAGCTCCAGGCCCTGGTTGCGCACCTGGCCGGCGTTCACCGTGGCCGCGCCCAGGTAGCCGCTTGAGGGCGTCACGGGAGGGCTCAGCAGCATTTTGGTGGTGAGGCGGTCGTAGATGTCGGCCGTGAAGACGAGGCGGTTATCCAGCAGGCCCAGGTCGAGACCGAAGTCCAGCTGCTTGTTGGGCTCCCACTGCACGGCCGGGTTGGGCAGTGAGGTCGGCACTACGCCCGGCACGATGCTGTTGCCCTGCACGTAGCGCTGGGTGCCGCTGAGCAACGTCGCGTACTCATACAGCCCGATGTTCTGGTTGCCGGTGATGCCGTAGCTGGCGCGCAGCTTCAGGTCGCTCACCTGGCTCACATCCTTCAGGAAGGATTCCTGATTCACGCGCCAGGCGACCGAGCCCGACGGGAATACGCCGTACTTGTTTTCCGGGCCGAAGCGCGAGGAGCCATCGGTCCGCACCGTGCCCGTAAACAGGTACTTGTCGGCAAAGCTGTAGTTCACGCGCCCGATGTAGGATACCAGCGACCAGCCAAACTCGCCCGACGTGGCCGAGTACGTGCCGCTGCCCGAACTGAGCGCCTGTAGCGTGTTGTAGGGATAGGCGTTGTCGCTGCCGCCCAGGTAGCGGTTCTGCGAGTTCTGGGCCGACTGGCCCACCAATACCGTCAGGGCGTGGTTCTCGCCAAACGTGCGGTTGTACGTCAGGGTATTTTCCGTCAGCCACACAAGCTCCCGGGCCTGGCCCTGGCCGAGCGAGGCCGTAGGATGCACGATGCTGCCCCAGGTGTAGGAAGGCTCGAAGAAGGAGTTTTCGCGGAACGAGGCATCCAAACCCAGATTGGTGCGGAAGCGCAGTCCTTTTATAATTTCTACTTCCGCATAAGTGCTGCTCAGCAACCGATTGCGGTAGAGGTGATTATCAAGCGTCATGGCTCGGCCCACGGGATTCGACCGGTCGCCCACGAACTGGATGCGTCCCACCGGCCCGGCAAACGTGCCGGTGCGGTACACCGGTAGCGTCGGCAGTTGGGTCTGGGCCAGAAAGACGAGGCCGCTCTGCGTGTCCTCGTCCGTCGTCACGATGCGCGACTCCGTGCGGCTCAGGCCCGTGCTGGTGCCAATTTTGATGCGGCTGTTGAGCTGGTGGTCCAGGTTCAGGCGCAGCGAGTAGCGCTTAAAGTTGGAGCCGATGATGGTGCCGTCCTGTTGGAAAAAGCCGCCGGAGAGCGAAAACTGCGTTTTCTCGCTCCCGCCGTTCACGTTCAGGTTGTAGTTCTGAATGGGCGCGGTGCGGAAAATCTCCTTGAGCCAGTCGGTGCCCTGGCCCAAAGCGGCGGGGTTGCTGTAGTCGGGCGTCGTCGCCGCCGAGCCGGCCGAGGCCACGCTGTTCACCTGCTGCCCGCCGTTGGCCAGCAGCTCGTTGCTGAGCTGCGCGAACTGCGAGGCGTTCAGCAGATTTACTTTGTGCGCCACCTGCTGCACCCCATAATAAGTATCAAACCCAATGTTTGAGCGGCCCGATTTCCCGCGCTTGGTGGTGATGATGACCACGCCATTGGCCCCGCGCGAGCCGTAAATGGCCGTCGCCGAGGCATCCTTCAGAATGTCAATCGAGGCAATGTCGCTGGGGTTAATCAGGTTCAGGTAGTTGCCGTTCTGCCCGTCGCCGTCGCTGTAGAAGGGCACGCCATCTACCACGTACAATGGCTCGGCATTGCCCACGGTACCCACGCCGCGCACCCGGATGGACACGCCACCGCCCGGCGCGCCGCTGTTCTGCGATACCTGCACGCCGGCCGCCCGGCCCTGCATGGCCTGGTCGAGGCCCGTGACGGGTTGGGTTTTGATTTCCTGCTCCGTAACCGAGGCAATGGCCCCCGTCACGTCTTCGCGGCGCTGGGTGCCGTAGCCCACTACGACTACTTCATTCAGGGCTTGCGTATCCCCGCGCAGTACTACTGCGAGCGGGGCAGCCGTGGCCGCCACTTCCTGGGTCGTGAAGCCCACGAAGCTGAACACCAGCGTGCTGCCTTCCGGGGCCGTCAGCGTAAAGTTTCCGTTGATGTCCGTGCTGGTGCCCGTGGTAGAACCTTTCACCACCACCGTCACGCCGGGCAAGCCTTCGCCGTTGGCCTGGGTTACCCGGCCGGAAACGGGGATGGGCGCAGCTGCCGTAACAACCGGACCACTCACCGCCTGCGGCTGCGCGGGCGCAGCGGGCACGGGGGATATGACGTAGGTGTTGTCGGCTACCTTCTCATAGCGTAGCTGGCTCTGCGTTAGTACGTACTGCAGCTCTTCCTGCCAGGTGCTGAACGTGGGGCGCGCCGCGGGCAGCGACTTGCCTTCTACCAGTTGGTCGCTGTAGAAGAACTGGATGCCGTGCGTGGCTTTCAGCTCTTCCAGTACACTTTTCAGCGATTGCGAAGCGGGCTGAGCGGGGGCACTTTGGGGCGACTGGGAGGCGCCAGCGGCTTGCTGAGGCGCAAGGGAAGCGTATGCCGCCTGCGCGGTCACCGGGCCGGAATAAGTGCCCAGCAGCAGCAACAAACCCATTGCTTTTGTAGAGTTTGACATGTGGGAATTGTGGTGGGAGTTGAAAAACAGGTGACGTGGAGCCGGGCCCAGCTCCGGTTGAAAAGCTAGTTGAGGGGCAGCAGGTGCACCTGGTTGCCGTGGCGTTCGGTTCGGATGCCCATCGATTTAGACAGGGCCTTTAGCAGCACATCGGCGCTTTTATTTGGCAGGGTGCCCGTCACCGTCTGGCGCAGCAGGGCGGGGTCGGCCACCACTACTTCCAGCCCGTAGGTGTCGCGGAACAGGCGAATGATTTCCGGCATGGGCGTATGGTCAAACACCAGGGTGCCGCTGGCCCAGGCCGAAAAGGCTTCCGGCGCGACGGCGTGTTTTGCCAGCGTATGCCGGACTGGGGTAAACTCCACCAACTCCCCGGGAGCCATCAGCAACGCATCGTGGCTGAGCAGGGACGTATGTTCTACCAGAACCTTGCCTGAGTTCAGGGTAACCTTGTTGAACCCGTCGGGCCGGTTGATGACGTTGAACGTGGTGCCCAGCACCGACACATTCAGCTCGCCGGCGTGTACCACGAATTTGGCGTTGCCCGTGGCCTGGGCCACCGGCAGGTTCGGCACGCGGGTCAGGTGGCTTACCCGGAAGAAGGCCTCGCCTTCCAGCCACACTTCGCGGGGGCTTTGCGCATCCCAGTTGGCGGCCGTGGTCAGGCGTGAGTTGCCATTGAGCACCACTACCGAGCCATCGGGCAGCTGCACCGCGCGCTGCTCGCCGCCCAGCGTGGCGTATTGTACCCGCTGCAAGCCGGCCGCTGGCCACAGCCAGAATCCGGCTCCCAGTACGAGCAGAAAGAGCAGCGCGCCCGCAACCAAACGTTTGCGGCGTAGGCCCTGCGTCCGCAGCATGGGGGCTGGCTGCGGCTGGCGGATGGCGCGGCGCAGCCGCTGCAAGTCCTGTGCCTTGCGCTGCGCCGAGGTCACGGGTTGCCGGGCCTGGCCCAGCATCAGTACCAGTTGTTGAGCCTGCTCGGCTGCCGGCTGCTGAGCGGGGTGCTCGGCCAGCCAGCGCTGCCAGAATTGCACCGCCGCTGCATCGGAGCCGGCTACGAATGCCTGAAAGGATTCGTCGAGAACAAAATCCTCAGTTTGAAAAGTAGTATAGTCAGGAGCCATGGCGGCAGAAGAGTCAAATGGGAGTACTTACTCACCTATCACGACGACCCCCGCTATTTGTACCCACGTACTGAAAAATATTTTCAAACTTTTTTTCGTCCGCACCGTAAGGGCGCGTCTGTGTAGTCAGGAGACGGCCCTTTCTGAGCCATTCGCCGCCGATAAGAGAGACTATAGACTTGGCTGTGTGAACCTACCAGTAGCGGACCTGCGCTTGAAACAGCAGGTATGCCAGCATCATCAGCAGCAGCTCTTTCAACGCTTTGATAGCCCGGTAAATAAGGTTGCGCACCGATTGCGCCGTCAGGCTCATTACCTCGGAAATCTTCTCGTAGGAAAAGCCGTCGAAGTATTTCAGGTAGAGTACTTCCCGCTGCCGCTGCGGCAGCTGATTCAGCACGGCCAGTAGCTGTGCGTGCTGCTCGCTGCTGAGCTGTTCAGCCGTCAAAAAATCATCGGGAACATACACGACCTCAAACTCCTCCTCGTGGTACGACTGCTGTCGGGCGCTGCGGCGGCTGGCCATCTTAAGGTTGTCGCTGATGCGGTTGCGCAGGACCTTGAACAGGTAAGGTTTGATGGTTTCGACTGCTTCCAGGACCGCCCGCCGCTCCCACAGCTTCTGAAATAGCTCCTGAATGCTGTCGCGCACCAGCTCTTCGTCGCCCACCAGCTTCATCCCATAGTTGTAGAGCGCCTCGTAGTGCTCCACGAAAATGGTGGTAAACGCCTGCTCGTCGCCTTGACGAAACGCGTCCCAAAGTGGCTGGGCTGGCAAGGAATGAGGAAATTAGATGGAATGCAGGAAATAGCTGCGTTTACGCAAGTGACGACGAAACGGGGCAAAAGTACTCGTCTTCATGATAGTAGATTTTTCAGAATTTAGTGTAAAATCTATTCGATTAATTCAGCATAGCACTTGTAGATATCAGGCAAGTTATTTTCTGGTAATAAGTAATAATTGGTATTCAATTTCATCAATTGAGCTCCGCCAGACTCTATTGCTTTTCGTCACGGGCGAGCCCTCTGGGCCAGGCTATGCAGAGGTCCGCTACACTACTGTGCTGCGCACCTCTCCCGCTGGTCGCACCCTTCCTATCCTGCTCGCAAAAGCCTGCCGCGCCGGCCCGGCCCAGGCAGCGGCGCTTACTTGGGGAAGGGACCGGCTCTCTTCTGCTCCCGCTGGTCGCGCCGGAATGCCGGTTCCTTCACCGGTGCGCTTTGCAGCCCTGGCCGGGCCTCCCCCTGCACAGCGGCTGCTGGCCGAACCGGCAAGGGCCGGTACCGCCAGCGGAGTGTTTGAGCTGGCGTACCGCCGGCAGTCTTTTTATAAGGAACAAGGGGGAAGAAGGGGTTGGCGCGGTCAAAACGGCAAGATTATTTTAATTAAATATTGTTGTCTTTTTAGCAACAAAAAAGCCTAAAATTGCGTTTAATAGGATAAGCAAGTGGTTGTTCACTATCACCTTATCCCCCGTAAGCGTCATGCTAAATCCTGAATTCTTTCCTACCCCGGCCGCCGTCATTCAGCGCATGCTCGACCCGTTTTTCAACCCCGCTCCCACTGGTGACGAAACTACGGGCAGCGACCGGTACCGCCGCTACAACCCGGCCGCGGCAGCCCTGCGCAAGCTTACCATTCTGGAGCCCAGCGCCGGCAGCGGGGCTATCGTGGACGAGCTGACGGCCTGGCTGGACCGGGAGGACTATCACAGCCGCAGCGGCAAGCAAAGCGTGTACTGCTGCGAGGCCGACCCCGAACTGCGGGCCGTGCTGCATGACAAGGGCTATAAGGTCATTGCCAACGACTTTCTGAATTACCGGGGCGACCATTTTTTCGACCTTATCGTGATGAATCCGCCCTTCTCCAACGGTGACCGGCATCTGCTAAAGGCCTGGGACGTGATAGCCGCCGGCGGCGACGTGGTGTGCCTGCTCAACACCGAAACGCTGGCCAATCCCTACACCGAAACCCGGCAGCTGCTGGCCCGCCTCATCGAGGACCACGGCACCAGTGAGGAGCTGGGGGCTGTTTTTGCTGAGGCCGAGCGCCCCACCAACGTAGGGGTGAGTATGGTTCGGCTGCACAAGCCCGCCAAGGCCGACCGCCTCACGTTTGAGTTCACCAGCCGGGGCCGCCGGGGGCCGGAGCTAAACGAAAACCTCTTCGCTAATGCCGTGACCACCCGCGACGTTATCGGCAACATGGCGGCCGAATATGAGGGCCTGAAAGCGCAGTACGCCGCCTATTTGCAGGCCCGCGAAGGGATGAAGTTCTACGCCAAAAGTCTGCTGCGCAACGACTACCAGGACGTGCTTAAACTGGCCGAGGCCAGCTTGGAGCGCGGCAGCTTGCGCACGAGCTACAACAACTTCGCCGACGAGATGAACCAGCAAATCTGGGGGCTGGTACTCGATAAGGTGAACATTCAGAAGCTGATGACGGCTGACGTGCGCCGCAACTTCGCGGCCTTCAGCAAGGCCCAAGGCTACCAAGAGTTCACCCATGAGGCAGTGGCTGAGCTGGTGGCGCTGGTGCTCGACAACTGCGAAACCATCATGGAACAGGCCGTGGAATCGGTATTCGACACCTTTACCAAGTACCACAAGGAAAACCGCCTGCACGTCGAGGGCTGGGTAACCAACTCGCAATGGAAAGTGAACCGCAAGGTGATTCTGCCCTACGCGGTGGAAGAAAGCTTCTCCGGCAAGGGCTTTCGGGTGAACTGGAGCCACCGCGACGACTACGCCGACATCGACCGGGTGATGTGCTACCTGACGGGTGAGAACTACGATACCTGCGTGGGCATCGATACCGCCCTTGACCGCTACGGCAATCAGAACCCCAACCCGAACGGCGTGTACACGGTCTACAGCCGGTTCTTTGAAATCCGGGCCTTTAAGAAGGGCACGGTGCACCTGATTTTCCGCGAGGAATTTCTCTGGCAGGAGTTCAACCTTTGGGCCTGCGCCGGCAAGCAGTGGCTGCCCGGCCCCGAAATGGCCGCCTACCGCGCTCGGCAGGCCAAAGCCGCCACCGCCAAGACGCACCCCCTGTTGCCCGAGGCGGAGCAGCTGGCCGCGCCCGGCACCCAAATGCACCTGCAGCTTGCGGCCTGAGCACCGTTGCCAGCGGGTGGGTTGCCGCCCGCTGGCAACGGTGGGGGCAGTAGCGCATTATCCTGCTGCTGCTGCTGCTCCCGTAATGCCGGGAAGCGTTATACTGCCTGCATGAAAACCCCACCTCCCTCTTCTCCGCCCGGTGCTACCGCGCCGGTGGGCCAGCAATTCAGCTACCTGCTGCGGCACGGCCGCTTCTCCTTCACCGAGCGCGAACTACAGGAACACCTGCAAATGACCTATCGCACCATCAAGCAGCGTGAAGCCGACCCCTCCGGCCTGACCGTGGCCGAGGCGCTCCGGGTGGCCGAGCTGCTGGCCGTGCCCGTGCAGACAGTGCTGGCTGCGGCCCTGGCCGATGCGCAGGTGGCCGGAGCGAAGCAGTAGCCCGGTTTGGCACATTTTTGCCTAACTTTCGTTTGCCATAGTAGACCACTCAGGCGAAACAGCATGGATACCCTCGTAAAATTTGGCCCCAAGGAAGCAACCCGCGAGCAGCGCCAGACGCTGTCGGACCGGGCGGCCGCGCTGAACGCGACCCAGGACCGCCAGCTGAGCCCCTTTGCCGAGCAGCTGAGCCAGCGCTACATCAACGGCGAGCTGAGCCTGGCCGAGGTAAATACCCAGCTTGATGCCTATTACCAAGCCCAGAGCCAGACGCCGGTCCCCACGCGGGGTGCCGATGGCATCCTGGCAGTGGCGCCCCGGCCGGCTCCCGCCGTGACCAAGACCCGCTCTTTATCGCACTAGCCCTTCGCTTCTTAATCTATTCGCTAACGCCCTGCCGGTTGGTGGGGCGTTTTGCTTGCTTACCCAGTTCCCGCGCGGCTTTTTTTTATGACTGACGGTTTAACCGACCCCCACACCGGTGTCCTGATTAACAAGCTCAACATCACCGATGAGGACAAGCTGGCCGAGGTCGAAGGTAACCGCTTCCACTTCCGCCTGCTGGAGGTGCTCGCCGGCCACGTGGAAGTAGCGCCTCACAACGCCCAGGGCTTGCAGGCATTGCACCGCCACCTTTTTCAGGATGTTTACCAGTGGGCTGGCGAAACGCGCGTCTGGGGCGAGTTCCAGGCCACCAAGTCAACTTCGGCCGACAAGGAGGGCCCCGGTTTGTACACCATGTACTTTGGCAGCTACCAGCAACTGCCCGCGCACCTGGATGCCATCGGGCAGCAGCTGGCCGCTGAGCGCTTTCTGAAGGGGCTGGACAAAGACCAGTTCGTGGCGCGGGCCGCCTACTACTTCGACCAGTACAACTACGCCCACGCCTTTCGGGAGGGTAATGGCCGGACCCTGGGCGCGGCATTTCAAGTGCTGGCGGAAAATGCCGGCTACGACGTGAACCTTGTTGCGCAGTCGCACCCCAAGCAATACAACCAGGCCCGGGACTACGCTATTCTACGGCCTGCCGGGAACCCGGAAACGGATTTGCAGCCGCTCCGCACCTTCTTTGGCCAGATTACCACGTCCCTCCCGGAGCTAGTGTTAGCCCCTGCCGCGCCCGTGGCAGTGTCTGATTTTCTGCAGCGCGTGGATGCTATGCGCGAGATACAGCAGAGCCAGGAGCTTATCTGGCGGGCGCTGCTGGGAGGGCGCCACACCGCAATAGCCCGGCAGATTATGCAGGGCACCCGCGGCGTGGTGCACCCCGACGCGCAGCAGCCGGCGCGGCTGGCCATCCTAATAACCGGAGCCGAGCTATTGGAGCAAATGCCGGCCAAGATGGAAGATGCCCGCCTGCGCCAGCGCGTGGCGCGTTTGCTAAAGGCGTTGCCCCTGGTTACGGTGGTGCTGCTGGTAGTCGGGCCCCCGCTGCAGGCCGCGCCATCCGCCGGCCCGGAACCATCGAAAATACCGGTAGCCAGCAAAGATGAGCCAGTGCAAAAAGCACCGGAGTTGAAGCGTCGAGGCCCAAAGTTGTGAGTTCGAAAGCGAGATGATTCAGGGCCGCTCAGGTCGGCCGATGCAAGCTTTTATACGTATCTTGTAATGGTGGAACAGGCCCTCTATTTCTCCGAAAACGAGCAAACCAAGCAGCAGCGTCGCGAGGTGGTGAAGTTTGCGGTTGGCGTGTCAATGAGCCAAAATCGCCCGCCCTCAGCGTTCTTGGTGGAACTGCAGGACCAATACATTGCTGGGCAGATTGACCTGGAGCAGTTGTCGGCCGCGCTCGACGCAGAGTACCAGCCAGCCCCTGGCCCTGACCCCTTCGCCAGGTATGCGCTGGGAGCCGGTCCGCAAGGGGAGTCGGCCCATCGGTACGAGCCATATCTGCACTTTGATGAATCGAGCGTAGGCCCTCACCTGCCGTAATGGTAGCTTTACTAAATCCGGCTGATTCAGCGCAACTATAGGCCCTGAAAAGGTGTTTAAATAGACTAGGGACTGCTATTGGCTTTCTCCCTCTGGTTAATCCAGCTTTCGGGAATATGCTTCCCGGTCACACGAAAGGCGAATAGCCCCGGCTCACACATCCTGTACTCATGGAAAAGCTCACCCCTTCTGCTACGGTTGCAACGCCCGAGCCACAGGTCGTACCGGCCCCCCTGGCCGAGCACCTGCCCACGCTATTGTGGGACGTAGACCCCGACACCATCGACCCGCAGGCCATGGCGCGTACCATCGTGCAGCGCGTCATTCAGCGCGGGAGCAAAGAAGACTGGGCCGCTATGCTGGAATACTACGGCCGGCCCCGCGTGCAGGAAATCGTTGAAACGGTACCCTATATGTCGGATGCCGCCATTGCGGCCGTATGCCAGTTCTTCCACATCGAAAAGGAAACGCTTAGATGCTACCAGCGCAAGCAGTCGATACCGCAAACCTTCAACTCCTAGCGCAGCTCATGCAGGAGCCCTTGCTGAAGCCGTTCGTCCTGGTAGGGGGAACGGCTTTGGCGTTACATCTGGGGCACCGTCGCAGCCGCGACCTCGACCTTTTTTCGGACGGCCCGACGCCGATTGACGGAGAAATCAAGGACCTGCTGATAAGCAAATATGAGATGCGGGCCGACGGCGCGCTCCAGCGAATGCGGGCCCAGGAGCCGGAATGGGACAAAGCCGCCATCCAGGGCGTCATCGGCCAGGTCAAAACCGATGTGGTGAATTATGGCTTCCCGTTGTTACGACCGCCCGTGCTCTATCCCGACTCCAACATTCGCTTGGCCTCGCTCGAAGACCTGGGCGCTATGAAGCTGGCCGGTGTGGTGATGAGCGGCGAAAGGCTCCGCGACTTCGTGGACGTGGCCGCGCTGAGCGAAAAGCTCACTCTGAACCAGATGCGCCAAGCCTATGAAGGCCGCTTTAATACATCATCATCCGAAGTGCCCCGCGCCCTGGCCTTCCACGGCGACATCGACTTTAACATGAAGCCCGAAATGCAGGGTTACCGCTGGCCGGCCATTGCCGCGCGCCTGGAGCAGATGCAGCGCAGCCCCGACCGCCTGTTTCCACCCATCGTGGAGCAGCGGCTAGTGATGCCGGTGCTGGGGCCAATGGCAGAGAAAAATGCCAAAGCCTTACTGCCAGACCAGCAAAAAGCCCCCGAGCCGAAGCGCCGGGGGCTTAAGTTATAAGCAGCAGATATAGCCTAGAAAGGCTTGTACCGCTCGTAGGGATTGTACGGATTGCGGTTGGGCGGCGTGACCTTACTGGAAAGTCCCCAGAACTTGCTTAGGCCAAAGAGCACCAGCCCCCAGGTGGCGGCAGTGCTGCCCCAACTGGGAGCCCAAGACGAATACAGAAAGGCGATAATCGCCGCGAAAATCAGGAAGCTACGCATACCAACACGGGTTAAATCTTCACGCTAACTAGGCAGGCAACGCAGTGTGGGCACTTTTCGTTGCTTCTGCCCAGCTGCTGAGCTTGACAATGCCTATTTGAAAGTCCGGGCTTTGAGCAGGTCGGCGTTGGTAAGCTTGAGCTTGACGTTGCGCCCGCCGCCCTTTTCGTACACCTCGATGATGAGCTGCTTTTGCTCGGGGATGGTGAATTTCTTGAAGATGTAGACCTGTTCGAGCTGGCCTTTGGCGTCAATCTTTTTCAGGCCCCCATTGAAGACGTAAATGGGCGTGATTTCTAAGGCCTGCTCGGCCGTGCGCTTGGCCACCTGCTTATCCTGAATGTAGAATTTGACGAAGTCCACGTCGTAAGTCACGTTCGATTTGTTGGCAACGTGCAGCGGAAAAAACAGGGTTTCCTGCTTGTAGCCCACGTTGCCGGCGCGCACGCTGAGTTGGTTGGCACTCTCGCTGGCCGAGGTACCGCCCGCCGCCAGCGCTTGCCGGGAGTAGGCATCCAGATTGCCCTGCGGGATGGGCGAGTTCGATAAAATGGCTTCCCCTTGCGCCGACGAAGCCGAGCCGGCCGCGCCCAGGTCGAGGCTGAGCACCTTAGGGTCGTGCTGGTAGTTCACCACGAAGGAGTACAGCTTTCCATCCGAGGTGAGCACCGTCATGTTCGATTCCGGAAAGCCGGCCGAAGCGGCTTTCACCCGCACGATATTTTCCGCGCCGGTGGCCTTGGCCGCAATCAGGCCCGAGCTGCCCAGGTCGACGTAAGTGACAGGAAAAGGGAACACTAGATGAGTTGTTTTCTGGTCGCTGATATAGAGCGGATAGGTCGGCAGCTTATTGGCTTCCGAGTATTGCAGCATCCGGGCGGCCGAGGTCTGGGCCTGCACCGGAACAGCCGCTAGGCCGAGTAAAAGGGCGCTGGTAGCAAATAGGGTGGTTTTCATGGGAAGGAGTCGTTAGTCTTTATCTACTTTGAGCATCACGTTGTAGCCGGCCTTCAGGCGGACTTTGACCAAGCGGATTTTCTTCTGGCCAATGCCTTTCACGGCGCTAACCGCCACGCCTGCCGCGGCCATGGCTGGGTCGGCGCTCATCGTCATCATGTCGGCCGCACCGAGTCCTTCGGCACCAGCCTGTTTTGCGGCATCGCGGGTAATGGCGCCGGGAATGTGCAGGCCTTCCAGCCCATCCACGTCGTACACTTCCAGCGCCGCCGGAAACACACTGTTGCCCGATTTGAGGGTTTCAATGGCAATGCTGAGCCGCTCGCCAGCCAGGCTGCACTTGCCATAGATAAAGGTGTTGGCTGGCAGAGAGTGGCCATTGATGACGGCCGACTCGGTGAGGCGCATTTTCACCAGTGAGCCACTGACCACTTCCTGCGATTCGTGGATGACGGCCGGTAGGGTGTTTCCGTCGCCACCCGTGCCGGTTTCAGCATCAAAGCCCTGAAAAGAGGCCGTGTGCTTGCGCCCCGGCCCGTTGGAGCCCAGGCGTGACACCACGGCATCATCATCGATGGCCCGCAACCGGGTGGTAGGTTTCTTCTTTTTCGGTAGGGCTGCAACCGTGCGCGGGGCCGCTCCTCCCCCACCGGCACTGTTCGATTGGGCCAGCAGTGCCGCCATTTGCAGCTGGGCTTTCTGCTCGGCCAGGTCGCGTTCGTGCTGGCTGCGCATTAGCTCCATTTGTTCCTGCGGGGTGAGGGCCCCTGGGGCTGTTGTGGCAGGGACTACGGTGCCGGGCGCAACTCCGCCGTTCATCTGGGCCTGCTGTGCGGCAATGAGCTGCTGCTGGGCCTCAACCACCGACTTATCGACGGAGCCGTTGGGGCCCGCCTTGCCATCGGCCCCCACCGCGTAGGAAAGGCCCGAGCCCGAAGTCGTATCGAGGCGGGCATCGACCAGGCCCCGGTTGCGCAGGGTATCAACCGGGCTGGCGTAGGCTTCGAGCTTGCTGCTGGTAATGGTGCCCTTCTCGGCTTTGGGTAAGTTGGTGTTGAAGCCGGTTTCGGTGTTCTGCGCTGCCGCCGGCGTGCCCTGGCCGCCCCCGCCCAGGTAGAACATCACGGCCAGAAAGGGCACGCCTACCACCGGCAGAAAGGTGGCCATCTTGCGGGTGCGAAGAAATTGCGCGTCGTGCGGCGCGTTGGTTGCCGTTGCCATAACAGGGGAGGATTAGCGAGGAAGCGTATTCAGGTCTTCATTCTTGAGCACCCGCCAGTTTTCCATCAGAAAGCCGTGGGGATTATTTTCCGAGCGGGTCACGTCGCGCAGGGAGCACTCGGAAAGGAAATTGCGGGTGGTAACCGAGGTGGCCCGAATGACGCGCTGGTGCCCGTAGCACCGCGCCACCATCGGGCGCGAATTGGACACTACCACGCTATCCACCGTCATTTCCAGGCTGATGTTGGCGGCAATCAGGTCGTTATAGAAGCCCTTCTCCTTGAAGTTCTCGTACTGCCGTTTGGCCGAGTTATCAGCCAGGTATAGGGCCTTATTGACGTTGCTGTCGATGGCTTTCTGGTCAGGGTCGAGCGTGAAAAACAACTCGTGGAAGCGCGTGACGTGGCTGCGTGCCTCCACCGGCCGGTTAGCTCGCGCATCCCGCGCCCCAGCCGTGAGCAGCTGCCCACCTTCCAGCACATAGATGCGATTGGCCGCGGCGTTGGTGGTTTGGAAGGCGAAGTAGGCGATGGTGCCGGCCAGCACCAGCACGGCCACAATGAAAATAAGCGCCAGGGTTTTTACCTGCTGAAAAGCCGAATCAATGGTTTTGAGGGAAGCAAACATGGGAAAAGGAAATAGTGGGAAATCACCGCGCAACCAGGGCTAGCCCCGTAGCCGGTTGACGAAGCTGGCCGCCCGTTCGCGCACCGCCGTGCCAGCCCGGTGACCTGCGGCCTCACTCCGCGTCATGTTGCCCGAGGCAGCATTGCCAGCTAACGCCTGCCCGGCCCCAACTGCCGCCCCAAGGCCCGATGCGGCCCCGGATACGCCGGCCGCGCCCGCCCGCCCGGCTGAACCTGCCGCCGCGCCAGCCATAGCCGCCCCACCACTCATAGCCGATTGCATGGCCCGGGCGGCCTGGCCTGCCCCGGAAGCCGCAATCATCATATCGGTGATGAAGGGAATAATCATGTACCCCGTGATGGCAATGCACAGAAACACGAGGTAGCCGAAGTCGGCCGAGTCAACGCCTTGGTTAGAGGTCAGGCGGGTGATGTCGCCCTGTAGCATCATTATCTGAAACTGGCCCATAATGGCTCCGAAAATGTTGGCCACGGGCACCCACAGGCTGATGGTGATGAATTGCCCCAGCCATTTAGGAATGGAGTTGCCGAAGCCTGGGAAGATGGCCAGCCCAAAAGTGAGCGGTCCTAGCACCGACAGCACGATGAGCAGGAAGGTGGCCAGCACGTTGATGAGCAGCCGGGCCGCGACATGGAACAGCTCCAACGTGTTCTTCATCCACTCGCGGAAGTTCTGGTTCACATCGTACTTGAGCTTATCAAACGAGAGCGACAGCTGCTGGCCCATGTTCATCATGCCCAGTTCGTCGAGCCGCTTCTCGTAGGCCTCGTCCGTGGCGAAGTACTTGTTTTCGGGCCGGGCGGCCAACAACGCCTTTTTCTGGTCCTGCAAGGCCGCAATCTGGGTGGTCTGGTCTACCCGGACCGAATCCGTGCTTGATGCCAGCGCGCCGGTGATGCCGCGCAGGCCGCCGAGCAGCTGCGGAAACAGCAGGATGGCCAGCCCAATTAGAAATGGGCGCAGCAACGGATACAGGTCGATAGGCTCGGCGCGGGCAATGTGGCCCCACACCCGGGAGCTGATGAAAATGAGGGCTCCCACCCCGCCCACGGCCCGGCCCAGGGTGACGAACTGCGCCACCAGGGGCAGCATGGAATCATAAAGCCGGCTGAGCATCTGCTCCATTTCGAGCATTTGCGCGGTGATGGAATTCATTTCCATAGTCGGGTGATTTGGGGCTGGTGAATGAAAGCGAAAGGGCTACTGCTTAGCGCCCACGAGGGTGAGCACCGACGCCCGGTCCTGAATGGCCTGCTGCTGGGAGAGGGCCACAGCGCGGCATTTATTGGTGTAATAGGTCATCAGGTATTGCTGCTGCTGCATCTTGTCGCCAATCTTGTTGATGAATTTGATGCGTTGCGGGTCCGTCATTTCCGCCCGGTTCGTAGTCATAATGGTGGCCAGCTCGCCAATCAGGGCCACGTTTTCCTGCAGCAGCACCTGGTATACCTGTGCCGCTTCGGTTACCTGATTTGGGGAGAGGCCGCGCCCGCGCAGGTCGGCCACGCCCGAGCTGAACTGCGAAATCATCGAGGCCTGCGCGGCGTAGATTTCCCGCACCCGGCGGTAGTTGCGCACCCCCGCGCTTATCTGTAGCAAACTGCTGTACCACTGCGCGTGCAGGGCCTGCGTCTGGTCCACGATGCCCTTAATCTTGCCGCTTACCACTTGCATATCGCCGGCCAGGGCCTTGCCCCGCCCCAATAGGGTGGTTGAAACGCCCTGGTGCACAATCTGCTTGCGCGAGCTGGATTCAGCGATGGGCGCGGAAATAACGGCCGGAGCTTGGGCAAAGCCCTGCTGTGCGCTCAGCCCCAGGCCAAGCAGCAACATGGTGGTGAATGCTTTCATCGGGAGAGGAAGGGTTAGTGCGCGCCCATGAGGCTGAGCAGCGCCTGGTGGTCCTGTTCGACCTGCTGGGCGGTCTTGAGTACCATCATGTTGCGCCGGGTGAAGTAGTTGACTAGGCCCAGCTGGTCAGTGATTTTGGCGTCCAGCGTGTCGATGAATTCCATTCGTTCCGCGTCGGTCATCTTGAGCATGGACGGGCTGGTAATGGTGGCCAGGTCGGACACCGTGTTGGCTCCTTCGGCCAGCATCTTCGTGTAGATGGATACCATCTCCGTCAGCTGGGCCGGCGTGATGTAGCGCGAGGTGCGCAACACATTGATGGCCGAGGAGTAGGTCGAGATAATCTGGGTTTGCTTGGCGTAAATGGCCCGCACCCGGCGGTAGTCGCGCACTGCGCTGCTCACTTTCAGCAGCCCGTCGTACCAGGCCTTGTGCTGCTCCATGTTCTTGAGCGAATAGGTCTTGGTCAACTCCTGTTCTTTCACGCCCAGGGCTACCAGCTTGTTGGCCGCCGCTTCCAGCCCCTTCATGGTGTTCTGCAGGCCGGTTTGTACGCCGCTTTGCACTTCCAGCACCGGGGCCGTTACTACCAGCTGGGCTGACGCTTTCGAGGCGCTGAAGCCCAGCAGCGCCAGGCTGAGGATGCCAATCTTCGTTTTCATAGGGAAGGCAAGTGGTTGAAGGAGGTGACGCTAGAGTGTCCGCGTGTAGGGGTGTTCCAAATACATCATGTGCCGTTCGGCCGCGAAGCGCACCCGACCGATGCTAGAATCCACGCTCTGCAGCGTCGGCAGGGCCTGGGTGGCCGTCACGTTGGGCTCCTGGATGAGCGGCAGCAGCATTTTCATGGCTTCTTCGCACTGCGGCGTAAAGCCGTTCCAAGTGACCACATCTTCGGGCTTCACGCGATTCATGCCCCGCGAGCGGACTACCGTGCGCAGCACGTAGCGGTAGCGCTTCCAGATGTTGGCCACCACGGGGTGCTCCTTCACCGCACCGTTCAGGTCACTGGTCTCCCAGGTATTCACGGCCTGCGCGAAAGCCCGGGCGGCGGTGATGTCAGCTTTTTCGGCTTTGGGAGCCGACGCTAAGCTATCGGCAAACGCCACGGCGGCCACGGCCACGGGGGAGGTGGAAACGGTTGGAGGAGCTGTTTCGACGGCTCTATTGTCCATCGCCGTCGTAGCCTTGTCGGAGCCGCAGCCAATTAGCAAAGTGGCCAAGCCTAGTATTGGAAGCGTGATTTTCGTTTTCATGATTTTTCCCTTTGGTTGAAATCAGCCGCCCTACCCTTCGCGCAGCTCATTGGCGAAAAGCTTGATGGCCGTGGGCATGTCGCCGGTCTGCTTGAGCTTCTCAAACAGCCGCACTTTCTCGGTTTCCTCGGTGGTGTAGGTCACATATTCTTCCTTGGACACCTCGATGGCGTACACCTTCGACACGACCCCGCCCAGGCTGATGAATACCTCCGTGTAGCGGCCCCGCGTGGCTTTGTTGTCGCGGTTGATGCTCAGCACCAGGTCTTTTTCCTTGGGCGTGAGCGAGAGCAGCGCCTGAATCTCATCGAAGCGGTTGATGAACTTGCGCTGGTCAAGCAGAATCTTACAGTCCGAGTTGTTGATGATGGCATCCTTGACAATCTCGTTGCCGATGATGTCGTCAATTTCCTGCGTCACCACGATGGCCTCGCCGAAGAACTTGCGCACCGTCTTAAAGAGGTACTTGATGTAGGCGGCCATGCCCGGCGTGGTCAGCGCCTTCCAGGCCTCCTCAATCAGAATCATCTTCCGCACCCCTTTCAGCTTGCGCATCTTGGAGATGAAGGTTTCCATGATGATGAGCGTGACCACCGGAAACAGGATGGGATGGTCCTTGATGTTGTCGAGCTCGAACACGATGAAGGGCGCCTGCACCAGGTCCAGCTCTTTCTCGGAGTTCAGCAGGTAGTCATACTCGCCGCCCCGGTAGTAGGGCTTGAGCACGTAGATGAAGTTGTCGATGTCGAAATCCTTCTCCCGGACCTTCTCCTCCTCCAGAATCGTGCGATACGGCCCTTTAACAAACTCGTAGAACGTGTTGAAGCTCGGCTTGATAAGCGCGTTAGCTTCCAGCATCACGTAATACAGACTCACGGCCGTGGAGAGCGATACGTACTCCGACTGGCTTACGCTTTCGTCATCCTTTTTCCAGAGCGCCTGCAGCAGCGTTTTGATGGATTCCTTCTTTTCGACGTCCAGCTTGCCCGAAATCAGGAAGGGGTTGAAGGCAATCGGGTCGTCCTCCTCGTAGGTGAAATACACCCCGCCCACCAGCTCGCAGAGGCCCTTGTAGGAGTTGCCGGTATCCACCAGCAGCACGTGCGCGCCCTGCTCGTAGTACTGGCGCACCATGTGGTTGGTGAAAAACGATTTGCCCGAGCCCGAGGGGCCAAGCACGAACTTGTTGCGGTTGAAGATGATTTGCTTCTTCATCGGCTCATCCGAAATGTCCACCAGCACGGGCTTGCCCGTGAGGCGGTCGGAGAGCTTGATGCCCTTGGTGGCCCCGGTGCTGCGGTAGTTGGTTTCCGAGGCCCAGAAGCAGACGGCCTGCTCGATGAAGGTGTAGAAGGTTTCCTCGCTGGGAAAGTCGCCGGCGTTGCCCGGAATGCCGCCCCAGTAGAGCGCGGCGATGTCCACGGTGTTCTGCCGGGGTTTACAGTTCATGGCGTTGAAGGCCGCGTTGACCAGCTTGCGCACTTCAGTCAGCTCCTCCTCGTGCCGGCCCCAGGTGAGCACGTTGCAGTGCACCCGCACTGGCCGGCGCTTGTGGGCAATCAGCTCGTTGAGAAAGGCATTGTAGTACTCGAAGTTGATGGCGTTCTGCCGCGAGTAGAGCGAGAGCGAGTTGAGCCGGTCCTTCTTCTGCTCAAAGGTTTTGACCGTCTTGGTGGTGTTATCCAGAAACACATACTGGTTCAGGATATGATTCGCGCCGAGCAGCAGCCCCAGCGGGGCGGCGAAGCTGATGGGGAAGTCTGAGTATTCGGTGCTGTATTGCTCGTAGCGGATGTCGGTTTCCACCGACGTAGGCAAGTCATCGAGGTTGGCCACCGAGAACATCTGGCAGAACTCCGCCCCCACTTTCAGCCCTTCGGTCAGGTCCAGGTCCACTTGCAACGCTTGGTCGGACAGGTCCAGCGCCAGATACTTTTCCAGCAGCCCGGCCTTTTCAGCCGTGCCGGCCAGCTCATCCGAGGTCAGCCGGTGCGAGCGGATGTAGGGCGCGTTGGTGGGCCCCACCCCTTCCAGCGTGCGCACGAACTGGCCCACGTTGTCGAAGAAGCTTTCCAGCTCCTTGGTGTCGAGCATGTCCTTGGGCACGATGTTGCGCCGGGCCAGCAGCCCCGAGGTGCTGCCCCAGTTGGGCCGCTCCGACGAAGTTTTGGTGATGTAGAGGTAGCAGAAGTGGTTGAGGAACGGCCGCTCGTTGAAATGGCGCTCGTAAGCCGAGGAGAGCAGCGTGCGCTCAGCCTCGAAGCCGGGCGCATACTTATCCTCCACGTACCAGTCCTGCTTGTGCACCACGCAGTGGTCGGGCAGCAGGCGTACGGCCTTCACGAAGGCGGCCTGCAGCTGGGCGTAATCCTCCCGCGAGAGGGTGAAAATTTCCGGTAAATCCAGCCGGAACGCCACCGTCACGTCCGCATTCTTCGAGATGAGACAATCCTTTTCCACCTTGTAGATGGGCTGCTTGGATTCGAGGGAAACGGAGGGCAGAACCTTATTGCTCATAAGCTGAAGAAAGCACCCAAAACCAGCCGCTAGGCGCGGCTGGTCGGGTCCTCGTTGAGGCGTTGGAAAAGGCGGCTGTGCCGGTTGGTGATGTAGCGGGGCGAGGAGCGCCGGGCGGCGGCCTTCATCAGCCCGTGCTCGCCGTAGCGGCGGTTCAGGGCGAAGACCCCGGCCCACATGCCGCCCCCGGCCAGGAAGGTGACCAGCACGGTGAGCACCAGCGGCAGGCCCAGCAGGTAGCAGGTCACAAACAGGGCGAACACCAGCCCGATGCCGGCGGCTAGGAAGTAGATGTTGCTGCCCACCAGTCCCTTGAATTCGACGGGCTTGTTGATGCCGCGATTGAGGTCATAAATGGGCATGGGCGGCGGCTTAGAGGAAGAACGAGCGCACCACCGTGGCCACGATAACCAGGAAAATCATCGAGCCAAACCACGAGACGGCCGTTTTCTGGGTGTCCTGGTCGCCGGCATTCCACTTGCCGTAGACCTTGATGGCCCCCACCAGGCCCAGTACCGCGCCGATGGCGTACATGAGTTTGGTGAGCGGGTCGAAGTAGCTGGTGACCTGAGTAGTGGCATCCTGAATGCCGGCCGTGCCGTTGCCGCCCCCGGTCTGGGCGTAAAGCAGTTGTGAGCTGAATAGCAGGACCACGAGGGCCAGCGAGGTAACGAAAGGTTTCTTAGTCATGGCAAGGGAAAAGGAATCGGGAATCAATGATTAGGAAGAAGGCCGCGCTACTCATCGTCGGGGCCGAAGAGGTCATCCAGTTCGGCGTGGTTGAGGGCCATCTGTTGGGCCATTTGCTCGGCCAGGGTGGTGCCGGCCAGCTCGACCGGCGGCGCGGGCTGCTGGCCGGCTTGCAGCAGGGTCAGGTATTCAGCAACCGAAGCGGCGGCCACCAGCCGGGGCGGGTCCACGGGGGCGATGTCCAGCCGCGAAGCCACCGGCTCCTCGAACGTGGCCAGCGGCTCGTAGCTATCCGCTACCAGGGGCAGCTGCACGGTTTCGGGCTCCAGAACCCCATCAACCGGCGTATCCGCCGCCACAGAATCCGGGGCCAGGTTATGGGCTTCGCGCCGGACCAGCGCGGCCAGGTGCTCATCGGCCTGGTCGGCTTCTTCGGTGCGATTCTCATCCTGCGCCTGCGCCTCGTCACCCGCGGCGGCCGATGCCTCCATCGGGGCGGTATCGCTGGTGCTTTCGTCGTGGCCAGTGGCCGTGCCGGTGGAATCAGGCAGTGCCCCGCTGACCAGTGGCTCGGCGGCGGCCGGCAGGTTCTGGTCCGCGCCGGCTTCGGGACGTTCCGCGTCATCGGTTTCTTCCCGGGCTTCGGTGGCCGCTGGCGTGGCTTTGACAAAGGCCGAGGTGGGACGCACCAGTGAGGGCGGAGCCGCCGCGCTGCCGCCTGCGCCGGCGAGCTGGGCACCGGCCATCTTTTTGCCCGGCGTCAGCAGGGCCGTGAGCTCCACCCGGTAGTAGAGCAGGCCCACCATCAGGTAGTAGAGAATAACTACAACCAGAACGAAAAGGCCAAACTGGCCCCAGGAATAGGCGCTGAGCATCGCGGGGAAATAGCGTGGCACCCCAGGCCGACCGGCCCGGGCGTAAACTTGCCAAACCGTGATTTGACGCTACAAACCTATCCGGGCTATAAACCGCTTGGGTAGAAAGTTGACGAATGGTTGGAATTCGATGGTGAGGTGCAGCCCCGACACACGAACAGCACGCAGCTCCGGGGGCAAAACCGGGGCTGCGTGCCAGTCAACCCACCGTTACGGTGAACCACTTTAGCGTGCTTTACCATCTACCGGAAGTGACGTGTACCAGGACAGGCGCCGCTAGCAGAGCAGGTCAGTTACGGGGCGGTGCGGCCGGTGTAGCCGAATGACTGGGCGGAGCAGTCACCGGTACCACGGGAGCGGGTGCCCCGGCAGGGCTTTCCGTTTTAGACGCACCACCGGGGGCGGGTGACGGGGCGGCCAGAGCGGGCCGGACGGCGTCGGGGGTGCGGCCGGTGCCTTGGCTGCCTCCGCCGTTTTCTTCGGTTTTGAGGTCGTTGTTTTGCACGTTGCGGTGCGGGCGGGGTTCGGCGGTCAGCTTGCCGATGCGGTAGCTGAAATAGACTTTGAAGCTGGTGAGGTGCTGGATGGTGCTGCTGTTTTGGCGGAGCAGCGGGCTCGTGATTTCGCTGCGCACGGTGTTGCTCGGCGAAAACAAATTCTCGGCCCCAAAGCCCAGGGCGCCCTTTTTCTGGGCAAACTCGTGCTTCAGGCTGAAGCTGTAGACGAAAAAGTTGCTTTGGTCGCCCTGCAGCTGCACCTGCTGGCCCCGGTAGAAGCCGAACACCTGCAAGCCCCAGTGCCTGGGCAGCGCGTAGCTGCCGTACAGCCGGCCGGCCACCACCAGCCCCGCGTTGCGGGCGGCGTAGAGGGGGTCGGCCACGTTGTTGCGCAGCACCAAATAGTAGGTGTCCACGCCCCCGCTGAAGCTGAGCTTCTCGCCGATGTCCAGCCCGGCGTACACGCTGCCGCCCGAGGCGGTTTCCTGCCCGATGTTCTGGTAGGTAACCAGCACCGCGCCGGGGTAATTCGCGTCGCCCAGCGGCGTGCGCACCGACTGGATGGAGCCCGTGGTAGTGCGCACGAAAGCGCTGAAATTCAGGCTGGCCTGCTGGAGCAGCGTGCTGTAGCCTAGCTCGTAGTTGTTGGTGTATTCGGGGCGCAGCACGGGGTTGCCCTGCGTTTGCAGCAAGGGGTTGGCAGCCTGCAGATTGGGGTTCAGGAATTGCAGCGAGGGGCGCTGGATGCGGCGGTTGTAGGCCAAGCGCAGGGCGTTGCCGTTGGCGAGCTTGTGCAGCAGGTTCAGGCTGGGTACCAGCACCCCGTAACTGGGAATTTCCCCCACCGTGCCCGTGCCAAAATCGGCCGCAATGCCGGTGTATTCGTAGCGCAAACCCGGTTTCAGGGTGATGCGCAGCGGCAGGGCCAGGGTGTAGGCCACGTAGCCCGATGCCACGTTCTGGTCGTAGTGAAACGAGTTGTTGGCCTGCGAAAGCGCCAGCTGGCCGAAGTAGCGGTAGTCACTCTGCACGGTCCGCCGGATTTCCTTCACCCCCAGTTCCAAGAGCTGGTTTTTACCGGTCGGCGTCTGGTAGTCCACCTGGGCCGTTACCTCCTGGTTGGCGCTGGGGTTGTCGTTGCCCGAAACACCAATGGCGCGGGCGTCGCTGGCGGCGTAAATGTCGTTGGTGAAGTCGTAGGTGCGGTTGTTGCGGCTGAACAAGGCCAGCACGCTCAGCTCGCGCTGGGCTGTGTCATAGGTGTGGGCGTAGCTCAGGCTGGCGTCCACCGTGCCCGATTCGTCGCGGGTTTTCACGTTGCGCAGCGAGGTGGCAGCGGCGCCCGTGGCCAGGGGCGTGGTGCTGGTGGCCAGGTCGTCCTGGTAAGTGGTGGCGTCGCGGGTGCCGTAGGCCAGCGAGGCGGCGAGGGAGTTGCGGGCGTTCAGGTCGTAGTCCCAGCCCAGGGTGTAGCGGCCGAACAGCTGCTGCTGGCGCGTGGCGGCGGCCTGGGTGGTGCGGGTTTGCCGGCCGGTGGCGGGGTTGGTGGTCAGTTGGGTGTTGGTGAAGCGGCCCGGCGTGTTGTAGCCGGCCCGCCCGAAGCCGCCCAGCGCGAAGCCCATCCGGCCGGTGCGGTAGCCGCCGCTCAGGTTGAGCGTGCCCGAGCGGGTGCCGCCGCTGCCGTCCACGCCTAGCTGGCCGCCGCGCAGGGTGTTGGTTTTGGTAACAATGTTGATAATGCCGCCCGAGCCTTCCGCGTCGTACTTCGCGGAGGGCGAAGTAATGACCTCCACCGCCTTAATCTGGTCGGCCGGCAGCTGCCGCAGCCCATCGGCAATGCTGTTGGCCATGATGGTAGAAGGCTTGTTGTTAATCAGCACCCGGATGTTCTGGCTGCCGCGCAAGCTCACGTTGCCGTCCAGGTCCACGCTCAGCAGGGGCACGCGCTTGAGCACGTCGGTGGCATCGCCGCCGCGGGTCGTCTCGTCGTTTTCGGCGTTGTACACCGTGCGGTCCACCTTTTCCTCCATCAGCGGCTTGCGGGCCGTTACCACCACTTCACCCAGCTTCTGGGTGGTAGGCGTGAGGGGCAGCGCACCCAGCGGCAGTGTCCCGCCGGTTTCGGGCACCACAATGCCCGGCCGGGTGAGGTCCTGATAACCCAGGAAACTGATGCGCAACGCATACGCGCCCGGCGCGAGGCCCGGCAGCACAAAAGCGCCGTCGTCGCCACAAACGCCCCCGCTCACCGGGCTCCCGGCGGCATTGAGCACCGCCACGGAGGCGTACGCAATGGGCTTGCCGGTGCTGCCATCGGTCACGGTGCCGGTGAGGCGGCCGGTGGCCCGGGCCGGCGTGCCGGGCAAGGTGGTTGCGGGAGGGGCAGGATTTTGCTGACCTTGGGCGTGAGCAATAGCATTTCCGAAACCAAGGGTGGCGAACAAGACTGCGGTGGTGGTCCGTGGGGGCATAAGCAGTGATTGGCTCCCCATAGGCGGATTTAACCGCCTACGGTTGCGTCCGCGAATCCTGTTGTGGGTAGTCCACTTCGTTTTAACGCTCCTTTCGGTAAACACCGAGTAGCTGGTCAGCACCAAGTAGCCAGCTGGCCTCAAAAGGACAGGGCGAGTTTAAGAAACTCGTCTACGAATCAAAGTTTACGAAATGCACTGAGGGGATGAGTTTCGTAAATTCCCAAACCGGTAGCTAGTCCCCCGGCAAAGTACCACGCCGGCCGCGCCCCGGCCGGGAGCGAAACCCCGTACTTATTCCGAGAATTGTCCGAGAGGTGGATTTCTGTTAAAAACAGCATCTAATAGGGTAAAAACACGGTTTTTGGCGTATCTTGTAGCATGACAGGAAGCCAGAAAAAGCAGGCCCGCCAACGGTTTCGCGACCACCGCAACCCAGTTAGAACCTTCCAGGGCGACCCTAATCGGCCAGCCTACACCTTGTACTGCTTATGGAAGTACCCGACTTACCTAGCTGCGGCGAACGAGTTGGACGAACTGGTGGAGCAATGGCCCCGGAACCAAGCGCGCACCCTTGCGCTGCTGGCCGTGCGTGCTGCCTTCTTCGAGAACGGGGCCGTGCATTGGGAAGTAGAGATGGTACACGAAGAAGACCAGACCAACATTCACGCCCGGATGCTCCGCGAGCACCAGTGGGTGCGGCGACTCGACCCGACGCAAGACGCTAGTCACGCGCAGAACCTGATACAGGCCGAGGCTGCCTTAGTCGAAAGTCAGCGCCGGAAACAAGGCCCCCAAACCGGAAAAGTACCACACCGGCAGCGGCGACCGGGCGGGCCAAAACCCGTACTAATTCCAAGAAGTGTCCGACAAGGAATCTTATGTTAAGTAACAAAAGGGAGAAAAGGCCCCGCCTCGTCGCGGCGGCCTTTTCTCCCTTTTGTTCAATAAACCGAGGACCATCGGGGACGGTCGCCAGAATAAATCTTTTGACTTCTGTACTAAAAATGCGAAAATGTTGAGATAGCCCAAGCAATTAAGGTTCAATGCGCTAAGTCGCCCCTATTTACTACTGACACCCTGTCTAGCTAAGGAGTCGCCAGAGAGCGCACTCACTACTTAATAGATAAGGGAAAAGTCGGAGTAAGTAAATGAACCCCACACCCTTTAACCAATTCCTGAGTAATAATCAGAAAGAAATCATCGCTGGCGTAGTCGCCATCATCGTTGCCATTATCGGCGGCGTGTTCCTGTTGATATCCGTCGCCATGAACAAGGATACCCCCGCGCCCGTGGTCCACAACTACACCTATCGCCCCACCTACAACGTGGTGGTGAACGAGGCGGCTCCCCCCGTCGCCCATGAGCCCCGAGCCGCCCGAGCCCACAAGCGGCCCCGCAAGCAGCACCCGAAGCCGGCCACCCAGCCGTTGCCCCGGCCCAGCTGCCCGTGCGCCGATTCCACGAAAGCCGGCGTGTAAGGTCTGGCGGGAGGGCCAGGCCCTCCCGCAAAGGCGTATGATGCACCGTTTACTATCATTCCCCGATGTCCAAAATTCAACTTGCCAGCCGGGGAACCGAGCACGGCCCCGGCTACGACCCACGCACCACCCACTTGCGCCCCGTCATCGAGTACCTGCTGGCCCAGGGCAACACGCCGGCCGGCTGGCGGGGCGATGCGTTCACGTTCGACCAGGGTGGCGAAGGGCATTACCTCTTTGCCGGCCCGCTCGATGCGGCCGAGCTGCGCGAGCGGTTTGCGTTCCCGGCCTCTATTCAGGTGCAGGCCGATGGTTCGATTAAGGACAGCCTGAACCGGGTGGACATTAGCCAGGCGCTCCCGCCCCGGCCGTTCAGCTTTGAGCTACCCGAACAGGAGAAGTAGCGTATTTTCGGTATTGGTAAATTATTTTCGATATTGGTAAATTTATCGTATCTTTGTGGTGTTAGCCACGAAAGAGTCAACTATGAGATAGGAAATAAATAAACTAGAAAACAGATTATGAGTGTATTAAGTAAAGAAAAAATTAGGAGATATGCTATTGAACACCTCGACGTAGCGAATGCCATTCTGGAACTCTATGACGACATGAAGGCGGCGAAGTGGGCCAACGCGGCCGAGGTAAAGGCGTTTGACCCCAGCGCTACCCATGTGGGAAATAACCGTTGGGTGTTTAACCTGCTTCGCAACCGCTACCGCATGGTGGTGAAGATTAACTACTCGCAGCTGCCGGCCTTTACCGGCCAGATTTTTATCCGCTTCATTGGCACCCACGCGGAGTATGACCGCATTGCCAATATCACGGACCTATGACGCAGGCGCGGGCTGCTGAAAAATTGTAAAACTCTAAAACTGTACAAAATGACTATCCAAAATGATGCAGAGTACCAAGCCGGTATGAGCCGCTTGGAAGCCCTCACTAGTGATAACCCCACCCATCTGGCGGAAATGGAAGCGCTGGGCAACGCCCTCGAAGCCTACGAAGACAGCCACGGCCACGCGCCCGTGCGGCCGGATTCGCTCGTTTTCCGCATCGAGCGTTATATGTTCGAGCACCGCCTGAAAAAGCAGGAGCTGGCGCAGCTGCTGGGTATCACCAACAGCCGCCTGAGCGAAGTGCTCAACGGCAAGCGGGCCGTGAACATGGACTTGGGCCGGCGCTTGTACACCAAGTTGCACATTCCCGCCGAGTTTGTGCTGATGCACGCCTAGCCGCCACGCGGTAGCCAGTGAAAAGCCTCGCCCACCAAGCGGGGCTTTTTTGATGGGGCCGTACTATGGGGAATTGGCGGGCTTTTCGGCCGTGTGCTGTTTGAGGAAGCCAGCCAGGGCCGTTACCGGCTTGTCCGCGACCCGGCTGACCCCGAAGCAGGCAATGGCGGCGAACAACAGGGCCGAGATGCACACGATTACGGTGAACGGGAGCAGGTGCTTTTGCGGAAGGCGCTCCGCGATAATGGCGAGCACTTTCCACAGGCCGGTCGGCGCGGGGGTGGGGAGTTTAGAGGGGCGAGTAGCGGTAGGCGTATTCATCTGGTTTGGGGTTGGTTTAGCGGTTGGGGAGCAAGGCGGATGAAACCGCCGCTACTGAAGCGGTGGTGCAAGACTAGCAAGCCCCGCAAAGCACGAATTCAGGGTTTGTAAAAAATAGGACAAGGTGCAATGCATCGTTTCCAGCCAGTAGAAGCACTTTTTTGGGAATTGGGCTTCGGTGGTGTAGGTAGGTTGTCATCATTGATGGAGAAAAAAGGAGGGGGAGCCGTGCGCGCATTGTCAGCACAAAGAGCTGGCGCGGTCGTAGGGAGAGCGCCCTTGCTAGGGCCGGGAACAGGTCGGATAAGTGGTGCAGTTAAGTCGGCCCCACATATAGGAAAGCGGGGAGGTCGATTTTGTGGCTAATTCCTAGCTATCAAATTTCCAAATCGAGGCCCTTTCAAAAAAGGACACAAAAAAGCCCCTTCAAAAAGGGGCTTTCTATGCTGTATGGGCGCTTTTCAGAATTTGGCCAAAATGGCGGGGCCGCTGAGGCGTTAAAAAATACCCGCCGCCCGGGGAAATCCGGAGCAGCGGGCGAGGCTGTATTGGGTAGCGTTGAAGCTGAGGAAGAAGGCTGGATTTTGCGCCGTGCAATACCTCGATTTTGAAAACCGCTGGCTGAAATCAAAGAGAGTTGAACGCGCCATCGTGCAGCCGGCAGCCGGTGAGGCCTTGAGCAGCGCCCAGGTAGCGGCCCGTTTCCGGCGCACGAAGGCCGATAAGGTGAAGCCGCTACACACTGGCCATGATGTCGCTAGTGCGCTACTTGGAGACAGAAGACACTTACGCTGCTCAAATTAACCCTTTTATTTTATTACAATAGAAGCCACATTTCTCCCATGAACTACGAAATGTTCATTCGGCGTGCCCACGGTTGCGAACGGGACTTTATTCCCCCGCTGCTGTAAGAAGGCCGCTTAGGAACCGCTTACAAAGCCAGAAAGGCCGTCATCCTGAAGAAGGGTGACGGCCTTTCTGGCTTCTGTCGTAAGAAAACAGGCTATACCACTTGAAGTTTCCTGCGTCTATGGATTGATACACGGGCATTTGTTGGGAACGAAATAGCGGCCGGCGCTGGCGAAGTTCTCAACCGGGCTACCCCCACAAGAGGGCGTCACGCGCACGCCGAACGTGACCTGCGGCTGACACGGATTGATTTCCAGGGTGACCGATGAAAAACCATCGTAGTCGGCCTCGTAGACGCCGTTGATGGTCCACTTGAAATCGGTGCCTAGGTTCGGGCCCGTCGCGGTGGCCGTGGCCAGGGTGGCGCAGTCGCCGGTGGGCGCGTTGGCAATGCCCACGGCCAGCGAGGAGCAAGGGTTGCCGTCTACCTGCACCACCTGCCCCTCGGAGGGCACCCCGTTGCTGTTGAGCACGAAGAGCAGGTAGTGGCCCGGCGGGCAGTCGTTATTGCTGCCGGGCGCGGCCACTGCCACCGAAGCCGTGCCGCCGGCCACGGTATTGGTGGTAATGGGCAACTCCAGGAAGCGCTGGTTCATGTTGAAGGAGTGCGTGACCGACGAGAGGCGCACCAGCGTGACGCGGGCCACCGTGCCGCTGCCCGGCGTGGCTACCACCGTGAACGCCTGTCCATAACCCACGTGCGTGGGTGCCCCGCTGATGCGGGGCCGCGCCCCTTTAAACAAGTAGGGCGGGCTGAATATTTCGGCTGTGGGGTGGTCGGTGTATTCGGCCCCGCCGCCGCCGCCGGCCGAGAGCACACGCCCATCGGGTAGTAGCACGGCCGTGGAGTGGTAGAGGCGGGGCTCGCTCATGGGGTTCAGGGTGGTCCAGGTACCGGGGCCGCTGCCCGAGGCTGGGGGCGTCCAAAGCTCGGCCGGCAGAATGGCGTCGAGGTCGTTTTTGCCAATGTTGGGGATGCCGCCCGTCACGAGCACTGTGCCGTCGGGCAAAATGGTGCCGTTGACGTGAAAGCGGGCAAACTGCATGGGCGCGTCGTACTGAAACTGCGCGGTGGTGCCAGCATTCAGGTCAATGCGCTCCACGGTGTTGGTGACGCCGGTGGGCGTGGCGGCCGTGGCTGGCCCGCCGCCACCTATGACCAGAATTTTCCCCGGCGCGTACATCACGGCCGTGCCCGCCTCGCGGTCAACGTAGGCGTAGTCTCCAACCGGTGCCACGGTGGTTCCCGCAAGGCCATTGCTAAGCCGATGCAATGGGCCATTGGTCCAACTCCCCCCGTTGGCCGTGGTAAGGAAGCCGGTACGCGGATTGGGACCAGCTTCAAATAAACTGCCGTTAGGTGCCAAAAACATTTGTGGGTAGAGGGGAAGCTTGCGGGGGGCACCAGTCAACCAACTCCAAACCCCATTTTGCAATAGTTCAGGTTGGTATGAATTAGGGGGAGGAGACATTGGGTCTACCGGTTCTGTTTCCCCAGATATGGCCAATACACTGCCATCAGCGAGCGTGGTGACGGTAGGGTACCATCTTTTCCGACCCATATTCGGTTCGCGTTGCCAGTTGCCAGTGGAAAAGTTGAATGTATTCACAACATCTAGGCCGCCGATATAGGTTGGGTAATACATATCATGGCCACCAGCCACTAGCAACTTACCGTCGGATAGGAAAGTGTGACCGCTGCAAAAAATATTGTCATTCATATAATTCGGGGGGCTGAGTAAGCCCGAACTGGGGTCCCACATGTAAGTTTCTGTTCCCATTGGCATGGGCATTGATGGTGAGCCGTCGTTGTGTCCCTGCCAGGTCACTACCTTACCAGTAGGCAACACGCTTGTATGAATAGCCACGAGCGGCCAGTTGAAAGTGCCCTGCCACTGCCCGGCGGTGGCATACGGCTTGCCCAGGGCCGCGAAGAATCCGGGCGTACTCACGGCAAACCCCGGCAACAGTTCTACGCTGTGTTCCGCCAGCAGTGATTTGTTCTCGTAAATGTCTTTGGTGATGTCGTAGTAGGTAATTGGATTGTTGCCTTGTGCGGCCACCGAGGGCATAAGCCCTAGCCCGAGGGCCATTGTAAAATAAGCGTTGCGCATGAGCTAGTGAGATAATGAATGGCTTAGAAAGCGTTGCGATTGTGTTTAGGCCGCTACTCCACTAATAAGCGTTGCGCCTGACTGCCGCTGCGTACCACGTACAGCCCCGGCGGCAGTGCGTGGGGCAGGGCCAAGTAAAGGGGGCCCTGCAACGGCACGTGTCCCCCGGCCACGCGGCGGCCCAGCGCATCCAGCACCTCCACCACCTGCTCGGGTGGTAGACCTTCCACCGTGAAGGCTGAGTGAGCCGGGTTGGGGTAGAGAGCAAAGGGCGCCTGCCCCGCCAAGGGCCGGGCCGCCAGCGGCCCGCCAGCCAGCCGGGCCATGAAGAACGTGGGATATACACCCGCATAAGGATTGGCTACCACATTGAAAGAGCCAAATTGTGCAGCAGGGCCATTAAATATGCCGGTTATATGCAATCGCCCTGTTGCGTCTAATGCTACCCGACCTGTTCTATCTTGTCCAGAGCCGCCGGCGCGTAAGGCCCATTGCCAAGTGCCGGCCGTGTCCAGGGCGGCTACTACAATGTCCTCTTGGCCGACGCTGACCAGCGCGTTAGTGCCGAATACACTACCCGCAGGGCTGGGTGTGCCGGTGGCGGGCACCCGACCAAAAGCGCCACCCGTGTATATCCGGTTGCCGCGTACCACGAGCTGGCCCAAGGATTCATCGTCGGAGCCGCCGGCGCGCACGGCCCACTGCCAGGCGCCGGTGGCCGCGTTGAGCCGGGCCACGAAGGCATCATTCAACTGAATAGTCCCCAGCGCCTGGCCCTGGTAAGTGGCGCTGGCATTGGTTAGGGTGGTGGCACCAAATGTGGCCGTGGCGCCGCCGAAAGCACCGCATATGTACAAGTGCCCGCGTTCGTCGGCGGCTAGGCCACTACAAGTTGTACCACCGAAACCGCCGGGGAAGGTGCCGGTACCGGCGGTGCCGGTCAGCGCCTGCGCCCACTGCCAGGCACCGAGGCGGTTGATTTTGGCGAGGTAGCTGCCGCGCTGCTGGGTGAGGGGAAACAGGGCCGAGAAGGCGATGCCCGAGCCAAACTCGCCGGTCAGGTAGGCGTTGCCCTGCGCGTCGGCGGCCAGGTCGGCCACGGTACCGTGGCCGGTGCTCACGGCCCAGCCCCAGGCGCCGGTGGCCGCGTCGAGGCGGGCGACGAAGAGGTCGGTGCCATTGCCCACGTTTTGCAGCACGGTGGCGCCCACGCGCAGGGCGGGCCCGTCGAAGGTGCCGGCCACGAGCACGCCGCCGGCCCCGTCGGGGGCCACGGCCCGGCCGATGTCGGTGCCGGTATTAGCATTGCCGAAGCCGGCCTGCTGCACCCACAGCCAGGCCCCGGTGGCGCCATCGAGCTTGGCCACGAGCACGTCGGAGTAGCCGGCCGAAGTGATGGTGAAGCCGCCGAAAGTGGCCGTGACCGGCACGTTGCGCGAGCCTTGCGCGAACGAGCCGACCACGTACACCTGGCCTTGCGCATCGAGGGCCACGTCGGCGATTTGGTCGCCCTCAGCGCCGCCGCCGTTGGCAACCCATAGCCACGCACCGGCGGCGTTGCGTTTGGCCACGAAGGCATCAAGGCTCCCCACGCTCGTGAGCGTAGTAGCGCCAAAGACAACTGTTCCGCTAAAAGAACCCGCGATTATCGTATTTCCTGAATTGTCGGTTACAATAGAAGTTGTAGCTCCGAAACTATTCTGTGCAATAGCGTTACCGCATGTGACTGCCTCGTCAAACACCGGAACTTGAGCGAGTGTTGAATTAATCAGGGCAAGCAGCAGCCCCAATGCGAGGCTGCCGCGTAGAAAATGGGAGAAGAAAGGGTTCATGGCGTTGCGCGAAAAATTAGGAAAGGAACAGACTGCCCTGGGATGGCCGCCCGACTACTCCACCAGTAACCGGTGCGCCTGACTGCCGTTGCGTACCACATACATCCCCGGTGGCAGCGCGGGTGGTAAAACCAGGTGGAGAGGGCCGTGCGACGGCATGTGGCCCCCGGCCATGCGGCGGCCCAACGCGTCGAGGAGTTGAACCGGCTGCCCGGGCGCCAAGCCCTCTACCGTGACGGTCGAGCGGGCCGGGTTGGGGTAGAGGGCAAAGGGCGCCTGCCCCGCCAAGGGCCGGGCCGCCAGGGGAGCGCCGGACAGCCGGGCCAGGTAAGCGAGGGTCGTGACCGTAAACGGGCCGAATTGCGCGCCGCCGCAGGTGCCGGCAAGGTGCAGGCGGTTGTTCGCATCCAAAACCAATCCTGTTACCGCATCCTGATACCCCCCACCTGCACGCAGGGCCCACTGCGGAGCACCGGCCGTGTCCAGCGCCACCACCACAATGTCTTCGTTGCCAGTACTAACCAAAGCCGTGGTGCCAAAAGTACTGCCGGCGGCTGAGGGAGTTCCTGTAACGGGCTCACGGCCAAAAGTGCCGGCGGCGTACACGCGATTGCCGCGCACGGCCAGCTGGCTCAGGAATTCGTCATCCGGGCCGCTGCCGGCGCGTACGGCCCATTGCCAGCCGCCGGTGGCCGCATCCAGCCGGCCTACGAAGGCGTCGCCCAGCTGAAATGTGCCTGGCGCGCTGGGACCGGGCCAATAGGTGCCGCTAGTGTTAGTGAGCGTGGTGGCGCCAAACGCGGCCGTGCCCCCGCTAAATTTTCCGCAGGCGTAGAGGTGGCCCGCGTTGTCCGTGGCCAGCCCCGCGCAGTACGTGAACCCGGCACCACCGGGGAAGGTGCCGGTGCCGGGCGTGGCGGTGAGGTTGCGGGCCCACTGCCAGTTGCCGAGGCGGTCGATTTTGGCGATGTAGCTGCCGCTTTGTTGGGTGAGGGGGAACAAGGCGGAAAAGGCGATGCCCGAGCCGAAATCGCCGGTCAGGTAGGCGTTGCCCTGCGCGTCGGCGGCCAGGTCGGCCACGGTGCCGTGGCCCGTGCTCACGGCCCAGCCCCAGGCGCCGGTGGCCGCGTCGAGGCGAGCCACGAACAGGTCGGTGCCGCGGCCCACGTTTTGCAGCACGGTGGCGCCCACGCGCAGGGCGGGCCCGTCGAAGGTACCGGCCACGAGCACGCCGCCGGCCCCGTCGGGGGCCACGGCCCGGCCGAAATCCCGGCCGTCGTTGGCGTTGCCGAAGCCGGCCTGCTGCACCCACAGCCAAGCGCCGGTGGCGCCATCGAGCTTGGCCACGAGCACGTCGGAATAGCCGGCCGAGGTAATGGTGAAGCCGCCGAAAGTAGCTGTGACCGGTACGTTGCGCGAGCCTTGCGCGAACGAGCCCACAGCATACACCTGGCCTTGCGCGTCAACGGCCACGTCGGTGAACTGGTCGCTCTCGCCGCCGCCGCCGCCGCTGGCCCAGAGCCAGGCCCCGCTGGCGTCGCGCTTAGCTACGAAGGCGTCATTAAAACCTGTTTCGGTTAGGGTGGTGGCGCCGAAGCGCACGGAACCGTTGAACTGGCCCACCACGTAAGTGTTGCCCTGTGCATCGGCCGTCACCATGTTAACGCGGGAACTGCTGGGCGTTGTGCCTACGCCGCACCCGCCCGCTTGGTCAAACACCGGAACTTGCGCGCGGGTTGAATTAGCCAGGGCGAGCAGCAGGCACAGTGTCAGGCTGCCGCGTAGAAAATAGAAGTAGAAAGGGTTCATGGTGTTGCGCAAAAAGGAGGAGTGAACGGAGCGGCTGGCGCCGGGGGGCACTAGCGGAATTACTTCTTCGCGGCCAGCGCGGTTATTTCGGCCTGCAGCCGCTGGTTCTGCTTATCCAGCTCAATCACCCGCAGGGTCAGCTCCTCCAACTGTTGCAATAGCCGGGCCTGCATGGTCCCCACGTCGATGCCGTTGGCCTGCACTTCCCCCGCCGACGGAATGGTGGGCAGGTGCTTGTTGAGCTGCAGGTAGCGTTCCAGCTCCGGCAGCGGCATCAGCCGGTAGGTGGGCTCGAAAACGAAATCGGCCCAGTCGGTGGCGCTCATCACGTACACCGACTGGGCCACCAGCTTGCCGTCCACGGCCAGCTTGTAGTTGGCGTAGTGCGGCGAGGCACTGGTCAGCCCCCGCCCGATTTGTACCTTGCCATCGGGGCTAATGCGCAGGCGCTGATAAGCGCCCATGATATTGGCCGGAGATTGATAGCTCGCGCCGGCGCCGCCGTTCGACGCCACCGTGCTGAAGGCCAAGGCGCCGTCCATATCGGCCCAGATGACGGCCCCGCCGTTTTTGTTATTATTCAAACCAAACCGAAAAGGGCCGTCACCCTGGCGAATGGCGTTGAATCCCAGACAAGTACTGCCGTTGGCGAGGGCTTGGGCGCCAAGCCCAAGGTCATCAACCGAAAAATTGGCCCGCCCGCTGTACACGCCTAACACCGATTCGTCGTGTTGCTTATGTGCATCAAGACCAATACCCAAGCCAACATGCCCATTGCGCGTAATTTTAAATATGGTCGGATACCCTGTCTGATTGAGCATGAAGTTATGGGCCATCTGGCCGGCTGCAGTGGAACTGTTGCTCAGCCCTGCCAAGTAGCCAATGCTGCCATCACTAGCCAAAGTGCCCAGTTGGAGGTAGGCCCCGTTGGGGTTGGTAGCGTCGCCACTGAGAAAAAGGTGCCTCCGTTTCGGGCCCCGCCGTCCAGCGTATTATTTTGGCCAACGGCCGACGTTGCCAGGAGCAGCCCTGCAACTAGTAATAGGTATGTGTAGATAACCTTCATGGAAAACAGGTAAGGAAGTGGAAATTTCCGGATACCGGGTGTGTTGAGCAAAGTAAGAAAATACAGTCAATAAACCTATTTATTATGAGGGTCTTAACTTTTTGCGGCGCGGGTCCAGTAGTTAAGCATGCCCTGGCTGCTGAGCTGGCATTGAGTGGCGACTGAACGGGGTTTCGAAACGAGGTGATTAAAAAATGAGTAGTGCTTGGACAAGTTCTTTACCCGCTGCCTAGCTTAGTGCTATAAAGCAAGGGACTAAACACGCAAAAACGCCCCGTCGCCACCGCCGCTGGCTGGGCTTGGGGCTGCTGGAAGTGTTCACCGAGCTGAGCCAGCCGCAATTGCTTACGCGGTGCGCTACGGGGCTGAGGCGTGCACGGAGTGGTTGCGGCGGGGCGAATTGTAGGCAATACTGTGTGGCGTTTTACCACCTTACTGCGACCCAGATAGCTTGCGACCCACCGGCCCAGCCCAGTACCTAACGCTGTCGCCGAGCTAGCACGGCGAGCGTTTCCTTGTGGCGTTTTTCGGCCAGATTCTGACGGCGTGTTGCCACGGCCCAGATGGCCACGGGTATCCAGCGTCAGCCTTCATTTGATTGGTAATCGACCTCTTTTTCTTCGTCTATCCGATGTCCGCCCAGAAAGAAATCATCTTATTCATCTTCCTGACCGCTGGCATGCTCGCGCTGCCGTATTTCTATGCCCGGTACCTGATGCTCAAGTCTGTGTTCGTCCAGCAATTGAACGTGATGCACGCGCGGATGGCCCAGGAGCAGCCCTTGGAATGCGTCGAGTTGGAACCGGAGTCTATTCTTTGGCAAACTGCGCTAGGTGAGGCCAGCATACGAGCGCGCAGCCGGGTTGTTTGGCACCATCTGGCGCACCCCGTGTACCGAGATGCTGTGATTGCCTATGAGGCTCTAGAAGCCCGCATCCACATCGGCATGTTGCTCACCGTCCTGGCCAGCGGCGTCCTGATAGCCCTGGTTTAGCTGGTTATCAATGCGAGTCAGCCGCACAGAGGCGTTCAGTCAAAGGGTGGTTTTCACAACAAGAACAGAGAGTGTCTTTAATAACAAAATCGCCCTACCCTACTAAGTGAATGCGACTTTTGAGCTCATCCTTCAACGAGCGGCTGACCGGCACATAATCATCGCCGAGCAAGACGCTGCTTTCCTCGTAGGCCTGCACCCGGTCCAGATTCACAATGTAGGAGCGGTGGGTTTTGAGAAACTGGTCGGGCAGCTTCTGCTCCAGCTCTTTCATCGTGGAGTCAAACACAAATTTCTCCCGCAGCGTGTGCAACCGCACAAAGTTCTGCAGGGCCTCGAAGTAGAGAATGTCGGCCAGCAGTACCTTGACGTGGCCGGAGCCCTTGCGCACGAACAGGTAGTCCTTGAACTTGGGGCAGCGCTCAGCTGGCCCCAGCACCTCCATGCCGACGCCATTGGCGGCATCCAATACGGGGCCGGTTGGGCCGGCCTGATAGGCGTTGTAGAGCGCCAGCTCAACCTGCACCCGCAGCGAATCATCGGTAAAGGGCTTGACCAGGTAGCCGTAGGGCTGGGCCAGCTTGGCCCGGTTCAGGGTGTCGGCATCGGAGCGGGCCGTGAGAAACACCACCGGCACGGCAAACTGCCGGCGAATAAGCAATGCCGCCGCAATGCCGTCGCAGTCACCGGCAATGTTGATGTCCATGAGCACCAACTCCACGGGCTGCGTGGCCAGCACGCGCAGGGCCTCATCGCTGTTGTCGACGGGTTCGAGTGGGGTATGCCCCAGCCGAACCAGCGTGCGTTCTATCTCGGCGGCAATAAGCAATTCATCTTCAACTATGAGAATGGTAGACATAGGGTGGGATAAGGGGCACACCGCGAGTCTCGTCATTCACGAGTTACCTCCATGCGTGTGCCCGTGGGAAAGGAACGTGTCACCGACAGCTTCGCTTTCAGCTGTTTGGTGAGCGTGCGGACCAGCTGCATGCCCAGGGAGTGGGCCTTCGCTGGCGCGTCCTGGGCCGGCATTCCGGCCCCGTCATCGGAGATGGTAAGCTGGAAGCCGGTGGGGCGGCTGGCGAAGGAAACGTGCAGGTGGCCCTGGGCAAGGCCCTGAAAAGCGTGCTTGTACGCATTGGTCACCATTTCGTTCACCACTAGTCCCACCGTGCTGGCCTCTTTGGGGCTCATAATTACCGGGGCCAGGTCCATGCTCAGCTCGATGTTTTGCTCGGACGTGGCGAGGGCGATTTTCAGAGAGTCAAGCAGTTCGCGCAGGTACTGGTCCATGCGCACTTCGGCCAGATTGTCGGCTTGATATAAGAACTCATGTACCATGGCCATGCTCTGAATTCTGTCCCGGCTGGCGGTTAGCGCGGCCACCAGGGCGGGCTCGGGCAGGGTGCTTGCCTGCCAGCCCAGCAGGCCGCTTACCAGTTGCAGGTTGTTCTTCACACGGTGGTGAATTTCCTGCAGCAGCACCTCCTTTTCGGCTACGGACCGGCAGTTGGCCTGATTGGCCACGGCCAGCAGGGCTTTTTGCCGCCGCAGCCGCCAGTACAGCCAGCTGCCCACCCCGATGGTCGTGGTCAGCCCGCCTAGCAGCAGCCACAGCGAGTGCAGTTGCGCCCGCTGGCTGCGCTGCTCAAACTCGGCGGCCCGCTTCTGCTCCGTCAGCAGCTTCACGTCGTAGCGCACCTGCAGCTGGGCCAGTGCCTGCGCCTTGTCGCCGTTGAACAGGGAGTCGCGCAGGTGCTGCGCCCGGTTGTCGAGGTCGAAGGAGCGGCGCATCCGGCCCTGGTCGGCGTGCGCCCAGGCCAGGTTGGCCAGCGCGTCCGCCTCGTAGTCGGGCATCTTTAGCTCGCGGGCCAGGATGAGGGCCAGTTCCGCCATGCGCTGCGAAACGGCCGGCTGCCCCTGCAACCGGTACACGCGGGCCAGCGCCAGCGCCGAGCTGGCCGTCTGGGGCCGAAACCCGTGACGCTGCATGATGCGCAGGGCCCGGTTCATGTTTGTGGCCGCTGAATCCAGCGTGACCCTGGTCTGGGGCTGAATCATGGCGTACACCTCGCCCCGGAACTGGTACACGTAGCCCAAGCCCCGGGCGTCTTTCGCCCGCTGCATGTAGGGGAGCGCCCGGGTCGCGTAGTGCAGCACCGAGTCGTAGCGCTGCATTACCAGAAAGGTGTTGGCCAGGTTGAGCAGCAGGCCGCCCCGCTCCCGGGGTGGAACGTTGCCCACGGCTCCTTGCTGCTGGTAGGCCTGGCGCATATACTTTAGGCCCCCGGTCACGTCTTTGGTATCAACTGATACCAGGCCCATACACTGCGTGAAGCGCCATTCGTCGGGTAGCTGGTGCACCCTGGCCACGCCGACACCTTCCTGGCTGTACTGCATGGCGGCTACGTAGTCGGCGGCCCGCTCACAGTTCACCACCAGCTGGTACAAGCCATCGGCCACGCGCGGCCAGTCCCGCCGGTGACGGGCCAGCTGCACGGCCTGCTCCCCTATCCGGCGGGCCTCCGGCTCATCCTGCGCAAATAGCGCGTCACTTAAAGCGCGCAGCGTCTGAAACCGGACCGAGTCCGGTAGTTGCCGCCGCCGGGCCACTTCGCGCAGCGAGTCAACGGTGGCGCTGTCCCCGGGCGAGGTTAGGCTGCTTTCGCCCGGCAAACAGGTTGCGCGGGCTACCGTACCGGCCAACAGCAGGGCCAGCACGGTCAAATGCTTACCGCCCGCCACGTCGCTTCGACGCACCTTGGGGGCTGGGAATGAAAGGACTGCTGCTGCGCATTGCTGGTAGAAAATAGGGCCCCTCCCCTACCCTGCCCAGGTGGGCCGGCAGCGGAGGAGATAGTTTGAAATAGGGAAGGAAGAACCGCCCGGCCCGGAATAGAGCCGCGCCGGCGAAATAGCCCCTAACGGATACGCTTACTTTTTGGGCGACATCATCTGGCGCAGCTGCCGCTGAAACGCTTTCTGAATCTGGGCCTCGTTCGCCGCCTTGAACTGGGCAAGGATGTTGTGAATAACATCAGTCGAGGAGGCTCCCCCACCCAGCAGCAGGCCCATCTGCTGGAAAAACTGCTGGTGGCTGGCCGTGATGCGAATCTGAAAGGTTTTCTTCTCCGCCGAATCGGCAAAGAGTGAAGTCAGGTCCAGCTTATCCTTGCCGTCCCCCGTGGCAGCTGGCATCGGCGCAGCTTCCACCTCCACCGCCTCTTCTTCCTCCCGGTCATCTACAACGGGCAACTCGGCAGCCGGAGCGGCCAGCGGTGCCGGTGCCACGACGGTCGATGCTTTTTCTCCCTTCGGTTCTAACGGGGCTGCACTGGTGGCTGGCGCGGGAACAGCCGCCGACGGCGGCGCGGGCTCTGTGGCGGTAACGGGTACGGCCGGCACCGACGGTTCCGTTTTTACTGCTTCCACCGGGGGCGCGGCTTCGACGGGCGCCGTGGCCGGCTCCGGAGCCGAAGCCGCCGGTGTGGGCGTAGGCTCCGGGGCCGGTGTGGGCAGTACGAAGGGCTGGCTGGTCCCCATGTGGCTGATGGCCGCGACGGAGCCCGTCAGGCGGGCCAGCTCAGCCATTTGTTCTTCCGGGGTGAGTTTGGGTTTCTTGGTGGAGGCTTTGGCCATGACAAAGAAGAATACAGGCTTGAAGTTTTAGAGGAAAAGCAGCGGTGGATGAGCCGTAGGGCTACGCGCCGGGGGCTGACTCGACGGCCGGGGCCGTAAACGCAATGGTTTTACCCGAGGGCGTGACCGCCCCCTCCCCTACCACGAGGGTCAGAATTTCCAGGATGAGCTGACCCAGGCCGAGGCGGTTGAGGTCACGCTCCGGCAGCGGAAACATCGTGGAGCGGTTTTCTTTGTAGGTCATCAGCAGCTCCACCCGGCTCTTGAGCAAGGGCAGCCCTTTCTCCTGAAACAGCTCCTCCGTCTTGTCATAAATCCCCTTTTTCTCGGACTTTACGAACTTGTTCCAAAAGGCGTAGAAGCCCAGCAGATTGGAATCCTCATCGCGCGCCTGCACAAACTGGCCCAGGATGCCCATGTAGGACATGGTGGAGGCAATTGAGCCTTTGTCCGGCTCAATCGGCAGGAAGATGTAATCCACCAGCCTGAGCAACTCCGGAAGCCCCACCACGTTCACCGTGCCGGGCGTATCCACCAAGATGAAATCATAGTCCTGCTCAAACAACCCTTCGATGGAGCTCACGGCTTTCTCCACACTGGAAATAATGACTGGGTACGGCGGGATACCCTGCTTCAGCAGGCGGGCCTGGAACGGCGCTTCCGACTGCAACCGGTTCTGCTCTTCGAGGCGGTAGGCATGCAGGGAGTTCTGCGGATAGTCGCAGTCCACCATGGCCACCTTGTAGCCATAGTAGTAACACAGCGCCGAGGCCATGTGCGTGCCGATAGTCGACTTACCAGCGCCCCCCTTCTGGGTGGCAAATGCGAGTACGTGGGGTTGATTCATGCGTGGGACCGGGAGATTGATAAAGGCGGGGTTGCTAGTTGTAAAGTGGCTTTGTTGCAATGCCGCAAAGTTGTATTGTGTGATTGCAACAAAGTTTCATTAGAGCATAGCAACAAAGTTGTGTTATGGTATTGCACCTATACAACTTTGTTGCATTGATAAAAAGGTGTCTAGGTGCAAAGTTGCAAAACAACAATGAGCTAATGTGGTGTTGTTGCTTAGTTGCAATGTGGCGAAGATAGTATGCTGCGTTGTTGCAAAGCAACATTATGGCAAATAATTTGAAGCGCAAAATGCTGTAAAGTTGCAAAGTTGCTTTGGTGAACTGTTGCATCTCATCCAGTAGGCCATGCTTCTCTATGTTGGTTAATTATGTTGCAAAGGGGCAAAGTTGTAACGGTGCAATGTGGCAATATTAAAACATTAAATGCCACGAATGGCATCATTCCTGAATGATGGCTGTGGAGGTGTAAAGTTGCATTGTGTCAAAGTTGCAATATGGCATGAGTGCTAAGCTATAGTTCTAGCCCTATCCCCGGGTAACGCCCTCGTTCCATAAGCCCGTTCATCGTTTAGCAAGCCATGTCATTGTCCGGACAAACTTCGTTTGTCCGGACAATGACATGGCCAAGTTCGCGGGCTCACATGGCTTGGCTTGCTAGTTTAGCGTATAGCATTTAGCGTTTCGCAATTCTAAAGTAGATTTAGCAAACCTGGGTAAGCTAACGTCCCCAGAATCATCATGGAACCAGAGAAGCAAGCTGAGAATGCCGTTGAAGCAGCCCGTACTTTGCGCATTGATGTGCGGGTGAGCCCGGATGAGAAAAAGGATTTGCAGGTAAAAGCTGCAGCCGCTGGCTACAAGAAAGTATCGGCTTATTTGCGTGATGTAGGCCGGGAGGTGGAGGTCAAAGAAAGTATCCCGCCGGAACTGCGGCGGCAGCTGGTAGGCATCGGCACCAACCTGAATCAGATAGCGCGACTGGCGCAGGCAGGTAAGTCTTTTAGCAGCCACGAAGCACAGCTGGTGCAGGCGCTGGCTATTATTAGAGGCTATCTGGTATGATTGCAAAGACCACCACCGGCAATGACTTCGAGGGGGCGCTAACCTACGGCGCGGGGCAGCGTCAGGGCCGGGGCAAGGAGCCGGGGAAGGCCCCGCTTCTGGTCGTGGCTAATTTGATTCCGGGCACTCCCAGGGAGATGGCGAAGGATATGCGGGCCGTGGCGGCGCAGAGCAAAAGGATTCAGAAGCCGGTGTGGCATACCGTGCTCTCGTGGAAGGCGGGGGAGGTGGTGAGCCAGGCCCAGAAAGTGGCCGCCGCCCAGCGGTATTGTGAGCTGATTGGCGCGCCCGTTGACCGGCATCAGGTGGTGGTGTATGAGCACCGGGATAAGAAGCACGCGCACGTTCATATCTACCTGAACCGGGTGCCGATTGATGGAGGACCAGCGCTGCGGACGGATAATAACTTCTACCGGCAGCCGGCCATCACGCGGCAGATAAGCCAGGAGTTAGGCATGGACCCCATCCCCGAGCGGCGGCGCAGCCTGCGGGCGCTGGACCCCACGAAGGAGGACGCGCGGGAGCAGGTGAGCCGGGCGTTGCAGCACTTACTCGCGCAAGCCGATAGGGGAGGGGAGGAGTGGCTGGCTTTGCAATTGCAAAAAGAACTGATTGAGGTTCGGTATACCCACGACAAGGGTGGCGTCCTGCGGGGCGTGAGCTTTGAACTGAACGGCGTAGCCGTGCGGGGGCAGGAGGTGGGCTACAAAGGAGCGCAACTTCGCGAAGCATTTTCCTCGCCTGTAGTTCAGGCCGTAAACGCACCTGAAGTCGAAAGCCCGCTCGGCGCCGAAACGTCTATTAAACCCCTAGAACTTACATTGTCAGAGGTGCAAAAGCGGAAACACAGTAAAGGTCCTGGGCCTGCTCTGTAGTCATGTATAAGAATTGACTCAGTAAGTATGGTTCACAAAACCAACCCGCTAAATCTTCCAGAGCCCACTTTTTGAGCCATTAAAAAGCGTCTTTTCGGCCTGCTCGCCTGGAGTAGGGGAGGGGTATCAGAAAGGCGCGCCTTTTGGCGTCGCTTCAAGTGTTACTTGTGTCCAGCTTATGCAGACCATCCCACCATGGGCCGCCTCAGCGCTATTGCACCTAGCAGAGCCTAGAGCGTGTTAATGACTTAGCAGGTTGATATGATTTGCTTTGACGAGCATCAAGCAGGCAAAGACGAGGTAGTGAATGCCTTCGAGGGTGGTGGTCAGACGTTCATAATCCCGCGCCAAGCGTCGGAAACGGGCCGCCCAGGCGAAGGAGCGTTCCACGACCCAGCGTTTGGGCAGCAACACAAAGCCGCGTTTGGCCTGCGGCAACTTAACGACGTGCAATTCGATGCCCTGAGCGGCCGCGGCCTGCGCCGGTTCCTGCCCGGTGTAGCCCTGGTCGACATAGGCCAGCGTCACGGCTTGGCCCGTAATGGCTTGCACTTCCTAGGCCAGGGCCCTCACCTGGGCCCGGTCTTGTTCGTTGGCCGGCGTGACCAGCGCCGCCAGCAAGTGCCCGAGCGTATCCACGGCGATGTGCACCTTGCTGCCTTTGCGCCGCTTGGCCCCGTCGTAGCCGGCCCGGTGCCCGCTTTCGGGTGTGCTTTGCAGCGTGCGGCTGTTCAACAGGATGGCCGAAGGCTCGGCCGGGCGGCCCTGGGCCGTGCGCAGCAGCTGGCGCAAATCGTCGACCATCGTTTCGAAACACTGCGCGTCAAGCCAGCGGCGCAGCTGCTGGTAGACCGCCGGCCAAGCCGGAAAATCGCCCGGCAGGTAGCGCCAAGGCACCCCGGTGCGGGCCAGGTACCGCACGGCGTTGAATAACGAGCGCAGCGGGTATTCCCGTTGCGGGGCCGCTTCGCTCATCAATGTCAGGTAGGGTGCGGCAAACGCCCATTCTTCGTCGCTTACATCGCTCGGATATCCAGGGTGGGGCTTTTTCATCCCCGAATTTGCTCAACAAGTCATTAACACGCTCTAGCCCCATCTTATGCGTGGCGGTAGCGCTGAATGCAGGCGGCCTCGGCGGGCAATAAGACACCGGCCCCCTGTTGGTGAGCCCCTGTTGAGCAACCTACAGTCTGTACAGCCATCTAAAAAAATCGCCCTGGGTATCCATGCAGAAGCAAGCGTACGAAAAACAGGCCATCATGCTTATGAACGATTATTTTATTGCCGCCCATGACCGTTTCCGAGGGGCTTGGCATTGGTCGGAGCGGCTACAGCAGTTGCAGGCGTTCCAGCAACTTGTCCCGATAGACCAAACCAATGGGCAGCAAATGCCCATCCACCTGCACAATGTTGCGAACTGTGTCGATTCGCTCAATAAACTTGGCGTTAATCAGGTAGCTGCGCTGGATTTGCACGAACTGCCCGGCGAGCAAGTGCTGACCCAGTTTCTGCAACGATTGGCGCACCTGCACCACGCGTCCTTTGCTGAGGGTTAGCTGGCAATGCTTGCCCTCGGCCATGACCCAGGTAATCTCATCCATCCCAACTTTTACCAACAGTCCGTTTTCTTTGACGAACAGGGTTTTGGGAAGCAAGATGCCGGTATTGGGTATAATGAACGTTTGGTTATCGATTGAGGGGGAGGTGATTTCTAGCCGGTCAGCCTCGCGGATAGAAAAGTTTATAATGGCCAGCTCAATGGCCCGCTGCAAGGCGGCAACGTCGGTGGGCTTCACCAGATAGGCGGCGGGGCCGAGCTGGCGCGCCCGCGCGAACGACGACGCATCGGCGTGCGAGGTGAGGAAGATAACGGGGAGGGGCCGCTCGGCTAATAACCGCTTGGCCAAATCGATGCCGTCGGGGCCACGGGGGCCCAGGTGAATGTCGAGCAGGGCAATGTCGGGGGGCGGGCTGGAAGTTTGAAACAACTGCAGCGCGGTGGCCGGGTCGAGGGCAGGTCCAACAACTTCGTAGGACAAACTGGTGAGTGCCTGCTTTAACTGAGCGGCAAATAGGGGTTCATCCTCGACGATTAGGATGCGGAGCGGAGAGTAAGAGTCAGCCATAGCCGGCAGGTACTTTAATATCAGAAAGAGAATAGATGGAAGGCCGGTAGCAGAAAGAAACCGGTAGCAGAAAGAGAATAGAAAGGAGGCCGGCAGTAGTTAGGAGATGGCTGGCAGGTCCAACTGCGCGCACACGCCCAGCCCGGTCGCATCGTTGGCTAGCCGGAGGGTGCCCCCCTGCGCCCGTGCAAACGCCCGGCTCAGCAGCAGCCCCAGGCCCACGCTATGCGTGAGGTCGGCCACGCGTAGCCGGGCGGCGTCCATTTCCAGCTGGCTGAGCATCTCCGGCGATAGTTTGCCGCCGGTATCGGTTACCTGCAAATGAATGCGGTTGGTTTCCCGACGGGCGCGCAGCGTCACCTTGCCGTCCTTGGGAGTGGCCTTGAGCGCGTTGCTCACCAGATTGCGCAAAATGGTGCGCGTCATGTTGGGGTCGGCGAGTATCCCTAGCTCCACCGGTGCCTCAATGGCCAGCCGGATGCGGGCTTCAGCCGCGCTGTGCTGGTACATAGCCGCTGTTTCTGCCAGCAGCTCCTGCACGCGCACGGGCTGCAGCACGGGCAACAACTCGCCTCGTTGGCTCAGGGCCCAGTTCAGCAGGTTGTCCAGCAACTCGCTCAGGTTCCGGGCCGCCTGTCGGATGTAGCCACCCAGGTTAGTCAGTGCTTCGGTATCCTGCTGCTGCACGTAGCTGTGCAGCAAGTCGGCCAAGCCGGCAAATGCCACCACCGGCGAACGCAAGTCGTGGGCCACCAAGGCATACAGGCGGTCCTGAGTGGCGCGGGTGTGGGTCAGCTCCTCGTGTTGCGCCGCGAGCTGGTGGTGCTGCATGGCCAGCTGCGCTCGCGAGCGGCGCAGGCGCAGGGCCAACACGCTCACCGCCGCCGCCCCCACGGCCACTATGGTTAGCGCAATACCCAGAAACCACAGTTGCTGCTGCTGCGCCCGCGCACGGCTGCGCTGTGCCGCTTGCTGCTGGGTCAAGGCCTGAATCCGACCGTCTTTTTGTTGCGTGTCGAACTGGACCTGAAGAGCTTGAAGCTGGGCGTTATTATTTAGCTGCGTCGCCGAATCGTGGAGTTGATGGGCGCGTTTGGCCTGGCGGTAGGCTTCGGCTCCCCGGCCGGTGGCTACCAGCGCTTCGGCTAGTATGTCGCGCACTTCAGACTCCTGAATCGGGTCCGGTGCCGAGTGGGTTAAGGCCAGCGCCTGGCGTGCCTTGGTTTCGGCCAGCAGGTACTGTCGGTTGAGCAAAGCCATATCCGCCCAAACGGCATAAGCATAGCTTTCTTTGCCCAAATGGCTCATGGCCCGGTATAGCCCGACGGCCCGGCTTAAGTAGTAGGCCGCAGAGTCAGTTTGGTGGCTTAAGCGTCCCAACGACAAATAGGCATTGGCCAGCATGTCCTTGTGGCCACACTGCCGGGCCTGGGCGGCGAAATTTCCCGCATATAAGCGCGCGAGTCGCGTCAGCGAGTCGGCAGGGTGAGGCAGGTTTGTTACGCGGCTGGTATAAATTTCGCTCAGCCCGTAGTAAGTAAGCAGCGACAGCAGCGGAAACCGCCCCTGCGGGTCGACTTTCGGCAGCAGGGCCAGCGCCTGCCGTAAATACACCAGGGCCCGGGGCTCGTTTTGCTGCGCCACGGCTACGGTCGCGAGGGTTTGCAAGGCCACGATGCGAAAGCTTTGCAGCGCCGGGGAGGTGGCCCACGCGCGACGCTGCAGTTCCTGGGCCCAGCGCTCGGCCTGCGGCAGGTCTTGCAAGCTGGAGCTAACCCGCGACAAGTCACTCAGCACCATCAGCTCACCGCGCTCAAATCCGTGCCGACGGGCCAGGGCCAGCGCCTGCCGGGCCAGGCGTAGCGCGGTAGCATCGTCGTTCATGTGGTATTCCTGCTCAAGTGAAATCAGCGTGAGCACCCGTTGCGAATCAGGCAGGACGGCCTGCCGCAACACTGCCCGCAGTGAGTCGATAGCTGGGCTGCGGTAGCGAGCCGGAGTGCTGGCCTGCGCACCCCTTATAGTCAGCCATATGCACACTAGAAGGAAGAGCTTGGCGCTTAAATTTTGTCGGCAAAAATAGGGTATTGAACGGGCCATAGTCCTTGTTTACAGGCTAATAAGGCCGTTTACAAAGGTAGGGTGCTGTTTTAAATTCATTCTCAACATCCTGCTATTGCTACCCGCTGAACACCCGGTAAAGCGTGTTTTTCACACACTTCAGCCGGGTTAGCGCTGCAGCTTATTATCGGTTGAGGACGCTATTCGATTGGTTCAAGCCTTTTTTGGGTCAACTCAGGCTAAACCGCTACCCGGTGGCGCAACCACAACAGTAGTTTTGCAATAAAACCAGTCGAAACAGTACATAATCGGCCTGTTTACCGGCCCCCTGTTTCGCTGAACAGAAGTTGCTTGCCGTTTTTGCTACGGACCAAAAACTCGGCACGGCAATCCAGGCTCCCCCCTCACGCCCCACAGGCGCAGAGATGCAACCATTGCCCCTACTAATCAGGGCGGGCCGCCATATTCCTCTCGTCACCTTTTTAACTGTCGGTATCATGGAAACAATTGCCGTCGCTCACACGGACATACCGCCCCGCGTCTTGGTGGTGGAGGATAACCCCATTCAAGCAAACATCCTCGCCGCATTCGTTCAGCAGATGGGCTTTAGTCCGGTTGGCCCCGTGTCCACGGCGCGGGAGGCCCTGGAACTATGCCGCTATGATTTGCCGCACCTGGCCATTCTGGACATTAAGCTGGCGGGTGAGATGGACGGTATTGACCTGGCCATCAACCTGCGCTCGCTGGGCAAAATACCGTTGGTCTTTGTATCAGGCAATAGCGACTATTTAGTGTTGCAGCGGATACAAAAGGTGCGCCCGGTAGCCTTGCTCTCGAAACCCTACCAACCGAGTCTGTTGCAACAGGCAATCAGCCAAGGAGTCTTGATGAACACGGCCTTGTTCTCGCTCACGCCCGCTGGTTTCACCCAATTGCCCACCGAAAGCAGTTTGTTCGTGCGCGAGAGCAACCTCCTGGTGCGGCTGGATGTAACCAACGTCGTGAGTGTACAGGCGGTGCAAAAACACGCCATGATAACCATGGCTTCCGGGCGGCGGCACTCCGTGCGCCTCACCCTGGCCGAGGTGCTGGCGCATCTCCCTCCTGCCGATTTTGTGCAGTGCCACCGGGCCTGGATTGTCAGTCTGCGGCACGTCGAACACGTTGAGTTGAGTGCCAACCTGGTGCACTTGAGTGATGGCACCACTGCCCTCTTGGGCCGGGCTTACCGGCAAAACATCCAGCAGTTTCTGCGCATCATTGGGTAGGCCCCGCTGCTCACGGTGCCGGGCAGGCAAGCCGCCTAGAATAGTCAAGCCAAGCTCTCCGAAGCCGCATTCCCATCAGATGCCTCAGATGGCATAATGGAAACGCTTCGGTATAACCGGCCCGAGCGTTAGCGGTATCAGCCACTGCCCGTTATACGGGCCGGGCTCCCGCACAAGCGGGGACCAGCCCAACGACTGCCAGCTGTGGACTTTTCCTAATCCGGGAAAATTATTCGCAAAATGCTCCCTCCGCACCGGCGATTGCCGGTGCGGAGGGAGCATTTTGCTTTAGGCTGAGCCGCAAATGGCCTACTGAGCGCTGGCCACCTACCAGCCACCTTTTTTGGTAGTTCAGCCACGGAATTCGGTCGTTCAGGCAAAATCCACACAATCGGTATTATCCAATTTATGTACCCAATGCGTAGTCGGTTAATTTTGTCCAATCAGACTGATTATTGATTGATTTAGTTACACCAATGATGATTTTAGATTATATGCAAATGCGTCGTAAATACGCGCTTTTATAAAAAAAGTTTAATTAAAAAAGTAGCCCCGCCTTTTCCGAAGCGTCACAACCAATCCGAGTCAGGCTAACTGATTCTTCTCTGCCAAGCCCTCATTAGCTGCTCATTCAGCGGAGAATGCCAGCCACCAATATCTTCATTATTTACCCCCGCCTACTCCTTATGAAAGGATACCCTCTTTCCGCCCTATGCCACCTGGGCAAAGCCGGAGCGCTGCTGGCCGTGATGCTGCTGGCGCTGGCTGGTCCGGCCCGCGCCCAGCAAACGCCCGTGGCTTTCGATAGCGTTTACACCACCCAGCCCGTGGAGCTTGTGTATTTCACCGCCGAACTCTACTACGGGGGCGGCCAGCTCCATTGGACTACCCTGCGAGAAGGCAACATCCTAACCTACGTGATTGAGCAGAGCCGCGACGCTCGCACCTGGGAAACCCTCTCGACCATGGAGGCTCACCCCGGCTATGCCGCCCGCTACGACTACGTGTACATGGACCTGCACATCCACCGCTACGGGGTGCCCCGCGTGTACTATCGTCTGCGGCAGCTGGCCCAGGATGGCACCTTCACTTACTCCCCGGTGCGCTGCATCCGGCTCGATGAGCCGGCGGCCAGGGTAGCCCAGTCGCCTCCGGCCCAAAAGCCTGAATAGTGGGCAAGCGCATCTCATCTTTTTTTTCTATTATCAAAGATAAACCTCTCATTACCAATAATTTACTAATGAAGCAATTCAACTCAATCTTCTTGGCCACGCTCGGCTTAGGACTGCTTGCGGGCGGTTCGGCCTACGCCCAAACCGGCATAGGCACGGGCAGCATTGCGCCGCGCACCATGCTCGACGTGAACGGGGCCGTCTCGGTTTCCGAAACCACGGCCGCCGTGAGCGGCAACGCCGCTACCGTGCCCACGGGCTTCAGCCTGGTGCGCCTTACTGGCACGGCCACGGCTGCCGTGGCACTCACGGCCGCTACCACGCCGGCCGCCGTAGCGGGCCAGCTGATGGCCATCTACAACACGACTACCTTCCCGGCCACGTTCGCGGGGCAAACCATTGCGGCGGGTACCAACAGCCTGTTCATGTACTCGAACAGCGGCTGGCGCGCTACCGGCGACGGCGGCAACAACTTCACGGCCAACAATGGCCTGACCAAAAGTGGCAGCAACGTGGCACTGGGCGGCACGCTGGGCGGAGCTACCGACGTGGCCACCGCTGGCAATAACCTAACGTTCAGCGGCACGGGTAACGTGGGCATTGGCACCACCGCGCCCGCCGCCAAGCTGGATGTGAACGGCACGGCCCGCGTGGCCGGAGCCACCACCCTGGGCACCGGCGTTGCGGCCAACACCTCGGGCCTGAGACTGGCCCAGATGACCAATGCCACGGGCTACGCGGCCGACGGGGCCCGCGACCTGGGCCTGGATGCCAGCGGCAACGTGGTGAACGTTCCGCCGGTGAACCAGCGGGGCTACTCGGCCGCACCCACCGTGCCGACGGACTGGGGCTTCTACACGGCGGCTAATGGGTCCTACAGTGCGGCGGTTTCTTTGTCGTCGGGCAGCGGGCGCATCAACGAAGTGGGCACCTTTATTAGCGATGCCTCCTTCACCTACAACGTGCAGACGGCGAACACCGATATGAACGGGGTTCTGGCGATGAACAGAGGCAAAGCGGCGTCCTTCGTCTCGGATGGCACCAACTGGCACATGCTCTTCACCCCCAACAGCCTGGCTTACTATGCGGGTATGGTGGGGATTGGCACGAACGCCACCGCCCCGGCCGCTACGCTGGACGTGAACGGCACGGCCCGCATTGCCACCCTGGCCGCCGGCGCTGCGACCGACCAGCTGGTGACCTACAACGCCACCACCGGCCTGCTCAACCAGCGCACGGCCGCCTCGATTGCCGCCGATGGCGGGGCCGTGACCACGGCCAACAACGGACTGACCAAAACCGGTAACAACGTGGCTTTGGGCGGCCCTCTGACGGGAGCTACCGAAATTGCCACGGCGGGCAACAACCTGACGGTAACCGGTACGGGCAACGTGGGCATCGGCACCAACGCGCCAACCACCAAGCTGGATGTGAACGGCAACGGCCTGTTTCGCAACGGCGGGGTGAGCAATGCCACCACGGGCAACGAGCAGTTGCTCTTCGGCTATGCCGGGACCAACAACTACCAGCACGCCATCCGCTCGCGCCACAACAACGGCGCGCAGGTGGGCAACTCGCTGGACTTCTACCTGTGGAACCAGGGCACCGATGCCGTTACGGCGGCGGGCACCCGGCAGGCGATGACGCTGGATGGCAACGGCCGGGTTGGCTTCGGCACAGCTTCGCCCGTTGGCAAGATGCACATTGTCACCGATGCCTCGGCGGGTGGGGTCGAGGACGATACCTACGTCGACTCGTACGGCACGCCGGGCATTGGCTACTTCACGCGGGCCGCACGGGGCACGGCGGCCAGCCCCACCAACTTGGCCAATGGCGACCTGCTAGCGATAAATGCTAATCAGGGCCGAGTGAATGGCAGCTTCGCCACCCTATCATCTTTAAGCTCCTACTACCTGGGCGATGGAACCACGGCGCTGTCGGACTTCCGCATCAGCACCAGCAATGCCGAGCGGGTGCGCATCAGCGCGTCCGGCAACGTAGGCATCGGCAACACGACCCCGTTTGCGCCCTTGCAGTTCAGCACTTCTTTAGCCAACCGCAAGCTGGTGCTTTGGGATAACTACAACTCGGCGACCGTTACCAACGACAATCAGTTCTACGGATTTGGTGTTCAGCAAAATACACTACGCTACCAGACTGACCTGCCAACTTCTGACCACGTTTTCTATTCCGGTATTAACGCCACCTCTTCCAAAGAGCTGATGCGCGTAACCGGCGACGGGCTGGTGGGCATCGGCGTCAGCGCGCCGGCCGCTACGCTGGACGTGAACGGCACGGCCCGCATTGCCACCCTGGCCGCCGGCGCTGCGACCGACCAACTGGTGACCTACAACGCCACCACCGGCCTGCTCAACCAGCGCACGGCCGCCTCGATTGCCGCCGATGGCGGGGCCGTGACCACGGCCGGCAACGGCCTGACCAAAAGCACCAATAATGTGGTGCTGGGCGGCGCGCTTACGCAAGCCACCACCGTCAACGCCAGCAATTTCCCGCTGTCCGTAACGGGGCTCAACAATACCTCGACCACCTTCGGCACGGGCGGCGGCCTGGTGATGGGCGCCACGCTGGCTGCTACGGGCAGCACGGGGGTGCAGCGGGTGGAGTTTGCCTCGCAGGGCGACCCCAACGCGGCCATCGGCCACACTACGCAAAACCAGGAGGTGAACGACCTATACCTCTACTCGGGCGATAACCTCGATGCCACGAACGGCCCGGACCGCATCCGCCTGGTGGCACCGAGCATCATGTTCCAGAGCATCAACGCCAACGGCGGCGTGAATACCCTGGCCAATGCCGAGAGCAACACGAATACCACGACCAACATGTTTATCGGTGCCAATGGCAATGTGGGCATCGGCACGAGCACGCCAGGGTACAAAATCCATACCGTTACGCCGAATGGAAGTGGCGGTACCGAGGATGACTATACCTATGACTCATATTCAGGAACAGGTACCGCTGCCAGCGGCATCTACTACCGCCACGCCCGCGGCACGCAGGGTGCACCGACCAATCTATCTAGCGGTGACCTCATTTACACTCAAGTGGGCATGGGTTACATTAACGGTGGGTTTGCCCAGACGACGTTCTTTGACTCCTACTACACGGGCTCAGGCACTACCAACTCCAGCTTCATGCGCTTTGGTACCTCGAACACCGAGCAAATGCGCCTCGACCAAAACGGCAACCTGGGCATCGGCACCACCGCCCCCAATACCACGCTTAGCATCACCCCGAGCACTTTAGAACCTAAAATCACCCTCTGGGATGGTGGTACGGCCGGCGCTACCACGCATTTTGGCTTCGGCATCAGCGGTAGCCAGCTCAACTACGATGTAATGAACGGGGCTAGCCACGTATTCTACGTGAACAGCAAGAACGGCAGCGGCTCAGAAGTGTTGCGCGCTAACGCCACGAGCGTAAGAACGACGGTGCCACTCGATGTCAACAACACCTTCAGCATGGGTGCTACCGGCTCCACCCTGAACGCCATCATCCGTGCTACGGCTGTGGCTCCAGCCGCTGCCATTTCGGTAGCGGCTTCGGGCACGACCACGGCCACGGCCAGCTTCAACGTGGCTAACACGGTCGTAGCTGGTAGCATCGTCAATGTATCGCCTACGGCGGCGCTGCCCGCCGGCGTGTCGATTGCTTACGCCCGCGTTTCGGCCGCTAACACGGTCACTGTTAGCTTCGTGAACGCCAGTGCCACAGCCCAAACCATCCCAGTTAGCACTACTTTCAATATCATCGTAACGCAATAAGCAGCCGGGCAGGCAGCCGGGCTTCCCAGTTGCCTGCCCTTGCTTCGGCTCCTCGTTTAAGTCGATATGAACAAGTTTTTCCTGAGCTTCGCCGCCGCTACGCTCCTGCTCGGTACCGCCGCCCACGCCCAAACTGCTACCCCGGCCAAAATCGGCCACCTCTCAGGCCAGGCGCTACTTGCCGCCCTGCCCGAAACCAGCGTGGCCGAGGCCGAGCTCACGGCCTTCACCAAAACCTGGCAAAGCCAGTACGACGACCTCAACGCCCGCTACACCAAGCTGGTGAAGGACTACCAGCTAAACGCCAAAACCCTGGCCGACACTGCCAAAGCCAACCGCAATGCCCGCGCCGAAGCCCTGCAGCAGCAGATTCAGGTCATCCAGCAGCAGGCCCAGCAGGCCATTGACAAGAAGCGCCAGTCCCTGTACCAGCCCATCAACCAAAAGGCCCAGCAGGCCGTCGAAGCCGTGGCCATGGCCAAAGGCTACGACTACGTGGTGGACGACCAGACCGGCCAGTTTCTCTACATCCGCAAGGCCACCAACGACCTGCTCCCGGCCACCAAAGCCCGGCTGGGCCTGAAGTAGCCGGCCCGCACTGCCGAAGCCCGAGAGTGCATCCCTCCATTTTAAATTCTTACCCATGTCATTACGCTACTTCACCACTTTTCCCCGCTGGCCCTGGGCCGTGGGTGGCCTGCTGAGTTTGCTGGGGCTGGCCACGAGCAGCCAGGCCCAAACCACCACGCTCTATAACGCCGCCGGCAATTCTCTGTACCAGAACGGCGACATCTACAACACCGGCACCGTGCAGAACGCCGGCACCTACGTGCCTGCCACGGGCACGCTGCTGGTGGTGGGCGGCAACTTTCTCAATTCCGGCACCATCAGCGCCAGCCCCGCCGCCGCCACCGTCAAGCTGCTCGAAAGCGTGGCCACCACCGACCACACCCTCACGCTGGGCGGCCAGGCCCTGCCCAACCTCGTGCTGGACGTGCCGGCCGGCACCACCATGGGCAGCAACGGGGCCATCAGCGGCACCTTGTCGCTGCTCAATGGCCACCTGCTCACCTCGCCCGCTACCACCACCGACTACGTCCTCACCCTGGGCGCGGCGGCCACGCTGGTGGGCGAAACCGATGCCCACTACGTGAAAGGCCGCGTGGCCCAGGCCCGCAACTTGAGCGGCAGCTCGGCCGTGGATTTCGGCAACATGGGCTTCACCCTGAACCCCGGCGGCAACAGCTTTCCCCTCACCGTGGAGCGCCGCGCCGGCCTCACCCGCGCCGGCGTCAGCTTCGGCGTGAACCCGCTGGTGACCACCAACCAGGGCATCGACCGGGTGTGGGCGCTGAGCAGTACCACCCCCACCGCCAGCGCCGCCACCATGACGCTGTCCTGGCTTTCGGCCGACGACCACGGCCTCACCTTCTCGGGCGCCAATGCCCAGGTGTGGCGCTCCGACAACGGCGGCAGTACCTGGGTGAAGCAGGGCGCGGTGCAAAACGGCACCAGCCGCACGGTATCGGTCGACATTACCAGCCTCAATGCCCTCTACACCGTGAGCACCACGGCCGCGCCGCTGCCCGTGGAGCTGCTGCTGTTCACCGCCATCAAAAAGGCCGGGGACGGCCTGCTGAGTTGGAAAACGGCCTCGGAGAAGAACAGCGCCTACTTTGAAGTGCAGGCCAGTGCCGACGGCCGCACCTGGCAGAAGCTGGGCCAGGTAACGGCCGCGGGCAACAGCAGCACCCAGCAAAGCTACCAGTATCTTGACCGCACCATTGCCCGCTACGGCGTCCCCGTGGTGTACTACCGCCTGCGGCAGGTCGACCTCGACGGCACGGCCCAATTCTCCCCCCTCGTCACGCTCAACCCCGATGCGCTGGCCTGGCAGGTGACGGCTTACCCCAACCCCTACGAAACGGACCTGACGGCCCAGCTCCTAACCAGCGAAGCCGGTCCCGTGACCCTCACCGTGCTCGATGCCGCCGGCCGCGTGGTGCTACGGCGCGAACAGGCCGCCACCCCCGGCCGCCAGATTGTAGCGCTTGACGAAGCCCGGACCTTAGCCACCGGCACCTACACGCTGCTCGTGCGTCAGAACGCCCATACCGGTACCGTGCGCATTGTGCGCAGGTAGCGCCCGTTCGCGCCATCCACTATTTCTGTTTGCCTTCCTAGCAGGCTCTACCCGCGAGAGCCTGCTAGGAAGGCAAACAGAAATAGTTGTTTAGCAGGAGTTCTGGTTCCGCCATTCCATCGTGGATTATGCGAGGCTTTACGCTGCTAAACAGGCAGTTGCTGAAATGTATTCGAGGTTAAGTTAACTGACTAATCGTCCCCCGCAACCCATTTCCCATACCCAAGCCATGCCCAGTTTATTAGCTTCCCCTGCTGCTGAAGTTGCGCCCCTGCGCTGCGTCATCATCGACGATGACCCGGCCGCCATCCAAATCATTGCGCGGTGCGTGGCCCGCACGCCCACGCTGCAACTGGACGGCACCTTCACCGACGGGCACGAGGCCTTGGCATTTCTGCGCAATCAGCTCGTGGAGGTCCTTTTTCTGGACGTAGAAATGCCTCTGCTCTCCGGGCTCGACTTGCTGCAGTTGCTCTTGTTCCAACTCCCGGCGCAGCCGTATACCGTGCTTATTACCAGCAGCCCGCGGCACGCCGTCCAAGCGTTTGACTATGCTGTGGTCGACTACCTACTCAAGCCGGTTACTTTTGCCCGCTTCACGCAAGCGGTGCGCAAAGTGGAGGCGTTAGCCACTACGCCCAAAGCGACCCAAGCACTGCTTGCCAACGAGTTGGATTCCGAAACCCAGACGTTTATGTTCGTCAAAAACGGTGCTCAGTTGGTACGGGTGGATTATGCCGATATTGGCTACCTGGAAGCCAGTCACGGTTACGTTACCATCGCAACTAACCAGCAAAAATTGTCGATTCCCGGGACTTTACAAGCTTTGCGACAACGACTGCCCGTGGCCGGGTTTCTATTAGTTCACCGCTCCTTTGTGGTTAATGTAAGCCATATCGAATCGGTAATGGAGAAGGAATTGGTTGTATTAGGCAGACGTTTGCCCGTCAGCATGGCCTTGCGCAAGCAACTGCTGGCTCAACTCAATCTTCTGTAATCCCTTAATTAAGTATAATGAGCCAGACTGCAAGCAGCACGGATTATCTGTTGTATGCCAAGCAGTTGCCCTGATACTTGTTGCTGGCTACTGCATATGTGGGATTTGCCGTTTCCTGAACGCTCCTAGGCCTGACCGCTGCTGCTGGGTGGTTTCTCGACAGCAGGTAGCAGGAAAAGCACCGCTTTCCACGATACTTCAGGGAAGCGTCTGCTGGTGCTGGGCCGCCAGTTGTCGCTCAATAACGGCGAAGGGCAGGCCCGTTAGCGCCAGGTAGGCGGCGTGAAAGCGATGCACATCGAAGCCGGGCTGCCGCCCCATACGCGCCCGCAACTCCTCCAGCCGGACGGCTCCCACCTTGTAATTCAGGCATTGCCCTGGCCATTGCGTCACATGCCGAATTTCGCGCTCGGCAATAGCCTGCTGGCCGGGCACGTTAGCCTGCCAGTAAACAAGCGCCTGCGCGGCGCTCCAGCCCCGCGCGTGAATGCTCACATCAAGCACTACCCGTGCCGAGCACACCAGGTCCCACTCCCAACGCCCTAGCTCATCAAGCGGTGTGGATTAGGCCCCGAGCGCCTAATCCAGATGTAAGCTTCCCAATAAAATGGACCATTCACTATTAGAGGAAAGTCTTTGCTAGGCCCAACAAGGCACGCCATATGGAGTCTAGTTGAGGTGGTCTAAGTTGGGCGGACAGAAGATGAGGTGGTTTATTTAAGGCGCACAGAAGCAGGACGTATTTTTCCTGAGTCATGACCGCAAAAAAGAGCAAGGCCATGCCGGATGAGCGGCGCATTACGACGAGTCGTTCAAGGCTAACGGCCTGCGCGCCCAGCAGCCCCGCTCGTTTGTGCCCCGCACCATGGATTCCGACCTGAGCGTGCGGGCGGCTCCGAACCGCTTGCTGGGCCGACAGGCCCCCACGGCCCCGAACCAGGTCTGGGTGGGTGACATCACGTATTTGCCCAAACAGGAAGGGGCTGGCTCTACTTAGCCACTTGGCTGGACCACTGCTCGCGCAAAGTCGTGGGCTGGGACGTGCCGAATCCATGCCCGAAGATTTGGTCAGCGAAGCCTTGCGCCAGGTATTGGCCGTACGCAAGTCAGCAGGTGGGCTGGTAGTTAATTCCGACCAAGGCAGCCAATACGCGGCCACCAGTTTTAAGGCCTTGCTGGCCCGCCACGAGGCCGTGCAACGCATGAGCCGTCGGGGCAATTGCTATCCATGATAACGCCTACGCCGAATTGTTTTGGAGTCGACTTAAAATGGAACTGCTCGACGGCGGCAGTTTCCGCAACCCAGCGGATGCACGCTCGGAAATCAGCCACTATCTCGCAAATTACAACGCCGAACGACGGCATTCGGTGCTCGGCTACTTCGCCCCAAACCACTTCGAAACTCACTTTCAAACCACGTCTCAACTCTGTGCAGCTTATTTAGACCACCTCACTGCTATTTTGCTGCACAAGCTCTGGGAGAGCCTAATGGTCCCGGAAGGTACACCTTGCTGGGCCGTTAGTAAAAATGTCCAAGGTATTGCATAAATATTTGAAATATAAGCTGTTAAATAAATATATTCAGAAATCATTGTATTATTGATACTGGGTTTCTGAGCCTACCTACTTGAGTGCTCGCTGGAATTAGCACGCACAAGCGAACTGCAGGTAGGCTTCTGGGTTTCGACCCTCTGCTCGATGGTCAGTGGATGCAACTTTTGCAATAAACTTCTCTAGATAATCGCTGCTCACTAGCTAGCAAGCTTTGCGCTTCGTGTACTCCCTGTGCACCTCACCGCTGACATTGGACCGCTCGTCAAATATTCCACCTTTAGCTCTGCCGGCGGGGGTAAGTTGCTTGATTCACCAAGCGTTTCAAGCGATGGAAGACGAGAAAGGACTGCGCAAAATCATGGAGTTTATGCGCCTGTTTGCCATTGTGCTGATGGGTATCAACATCTATTACTACTGCTTCGGCTACTTCAAAAGCATGGGCTGGACGCCGGCCGTGGTCGGGCATATTCTGGAGAGCTTTACCCGGAACACGTTTCTGTTTAAGGCCAGCTGGGTGAGTAAGACGCTGGCCGTGGTGTTCCTGCTGCTGAGCTGCCTGGGCACGCGGGGGCGAGCCAATGAAAAGCTCAAAGGGGCTTTGGTAGTGGGCTACGCGGCCATCGGGCTGGCGCTGATTTATGGGTCGGACGTGGTGCGCAGCTTCTCGCTGGGAGCCGGGCTGACGACGGCGCTCTACACTGGGCTGCTGTCGGCGGGCTTTCTGCTGCTGCTGAGCGCCGGGGCCTGGCTAAGCCGGCTGTTTAACAACGACCTGATGAAGGACATCTTCAACAAGGCCAATGAGAGTTTCCCGCAGGAAGAGCGGCTGATGGAAAACGAGTATTCGGTAAACCTGCGCACCGAGTACCAGCTGCGGGGCAAGCCGCACCACGGCTGGCTGAACGTGGTGAATCCGTTTCGGGCCACGATGGTGCTCGGCACCCCGGGCTCGGGCAAGTCGTTTGCCATCATCAACGAGTTCATCCGGCAGCACCTGGCCAAGGGCTTCTGCATGTACATCTATGACTACAAGTTTGACGATTTGAGCCGCATCTGCTACAACACGCTGCTGCGCCACCAGGACAAGTTTGACAAGCCGGTGGGATTCTACGTTATCAACTTCGACAACCCGCGCAAAAGCCACCGCTGCAATCCGCTGCTGCCCGAGCTGATGACCGACATCGTGGATGCCTACGAAAGCGCCTCGACCATCATGCTCAACCTTAACAAGAGCTGGATTCAGAAGCAGGGGGACTTTTTTGTGGAGTCGCCCATCAACTTCGTGGCCGCCATCATCTGGTTTCTGAAGCTGTTCGAGAAGGGCAAATACTGCACCTTCCCCCACGTCATCGAGTTTCTAAGCCGTGACTACGAGGAGATTTTTCCGGTGCTGGCCTCGTACCCCGAGATTGAGAACCTGGTGAAGCCGTTCGTGTCGGCCTTCCAGAAGGATGCCATTGAGCAATTGGAAGGGCAGATTGCCTCGGCCCGCATTCCACTGGGCCGGCTGGCCTCGCCGCAGCTCTACTGGGTGATGTCCGGCAATGACTTTACGCTCGACATCAACAGCAACGAGGAGCCCAAGGTGTTGTGCGTGGGCAACAACCCCGAGCGCCAGGCCATTTACGGGGCGGCGCTGGGTCTTTACAATGCCCGGCTGGTGAAGCTGGTGAACCAGAAGGGCAAGCGCAAATCGTCCATCATCATCGACGAGCTGCCTACCATCTACTTCAAGGGGCTGGATAACCTCATTGCCACGGCCCGCAGCAACAAGGTGAGCACCTGCCTGGGCTTTCAGGACTTCTCGCAACTGGAGCGCGATTACGGCCAGAAGGAAGCCGAAGTCATCAAGAACACCGTGGGCAACGTGTTCAGCGGGCAGGTGTCGGGCAACAGCGGCAAGTGGCTGAGCGAGCGGTTTGGCAAGATTCTGCAGCAGCGCCAGAGCCTGAGCATCAACATGCGCGAAACCAGCACCAGCCTGTCCACCCAGATGGATAGCATGATTCCGGCCAGCACCATTGCCAACCTCACGCAGGGCAACTTCGTGGGGGCCGTAGCCGACAACTTCGGCGAGGAAATCGACCAGAAGGTGTTTCACGCCCGGATTCAGGTGGACGTGAAGGCGGTGGCCGCCGAGGCCCAGGCCTTCCAGCCCATCCCCGACATTACCAGTTTCATCAACCCGGCTACGGGCAAGGACGAAGCCGAAGAGATGATTAAGGCCAACTTCAACCGGGTAAAAACCGAAGTGAAGGAACTGTGCGCCCGCGAGCTGCTGCGCATCGGGCAGGACCCCACGCTACGGCACCTCATCAAGGAGAAAGTAGAAAAGTAAGGCATCGACAGGTGGCCAAGCTGGACGGCACGGAATCGGGTTTTACGCCCCGGCTTCGTGCCGTTCGTGTGTCGGGACAGCACCTCACAGCCCTATTTCGGCCACTCGTCAACTTTCTCCCCGGGGCCTGATGGAGGCCGGTAGGTTTGCAGCGTCAAATTCCGGGCTGGCCGCGCCTGCGCCGGCCGGAAGGGCAGCTTTTATTCACCTACCCATTCCTCCTATGGCTGAGCAAGATGAAGTGAATACCCCCACGCCGGAGCGCTGGTACCTGAGTGCGGTACCGACCTCCAACGGCAACCTCAGCGGCCAAGGCTTGCAGCGGGAGCCCGCCGGGCATACCCTTTATGAGATTCAGATTAATCTCGCTAATCCTGACCAAGCGGCCATGCTGCCGGCGCCCGGCGCAGATGGCCGCCTACTAAATGCCTTTGACCACGCGCTGATGCGGGCCTTTACCACCAACCGGCTCCCCGGTCGGGAGGATAAGTTTCTCACGGTGGAAAAGCCCACGATGCTGGAAAAGGTGGGCGACAACTGGAAAATTACCGAGCAGGGCCGCGTGGGGTTCAGTGCCACCGCGCCAGAGCGGCAGGTACAGGTATTTGGCCCGCTAACTCCACAAACCACCCAGCAAGCCGAACTGACGACCCGGGCCGAGGAATTGGCCGGCGAGGTGGCCACCACTACGGGCGCTACCCGCACCGAGGCGGAAGCGGAACTGGAAGCGGTGGCCAACCGCGCGCAGCAAGGACCAGACGATAGCCAAGCTACTTACGCGGATGCATTACGAGACGAGGCACGGGCGGAAGTAGGCGAAAGCACCGCCGCGCCGAAGACGCAACAACCAGTAGGGGAGGGGCAGAGCCACGAGCAGCCGTTGGTCGCGCCAGCCCCAGATGCAGCGACTAACGCGGAGCCGGTCGGAGAGGTGCGCATCACCTGGCAGCAGAAGGGCGACGAAGTGGCCCCGCTGCTGGAAATGCGGGCTTACCTCGACCAGCTAAAGAAAGCCGGCGTAGCCGTGGGCGCTTTGCAATTGGAGCGCGACCCGGCCGGCAAGCTCAGCGGCGGCTTCGCGGTGAGCTATGACCCCGAGTCGCACAAGCTGGGCCAGCTCGAAGCGGCTCTGCAGGGCTTTCGGCAAGTGGGAAATGGGGTGGCCGTGGTAGAAAAGCCGGAGCAAGCCGTCGCCCGACGGCAGGAAGTGGGCTACGATTACGACTACGAGCCGCAGCGCAGCAAACAGGTGCGCGAGGCCTTCGGCGTGAAGCAGTGGGATGCGCTCAGTGCTCAGCTCTCGGCGGTGCCCAAGCATGCCCTCACCGCCCCGGAACAGGTGCAGCAGGCGGCGGCCGGGCAGCGGGTGCAGCAGCTGGCCCAGCAGCAGGGCAAAACCACCGAGCAGGTCATTCGCGACGGCAAGAGCATTTTTGACATCGACACCAGCGGCAATCCCGCGTCGGCGTTTCTGAAAAACTTTTACGCCCACCTGAACGGCGGCCCGAAGACCCGGCAGAATCTGGAAGTCGACTACGAGAAAACCCGCCAGCACCTGCAGGCCCGCCTGACCCGGCAGGCCGGAGCGGCCCAGCCGGAGCTTTCACCTGGCCCACCTGTCCCGGACGGCAAGACCCCCAGCGTGGCCGCTGAACCCGGCATGGGGAAGGCCGCCCGCCATGCCATAGCAGTGCCGGCCCGGCCGGCGGCACTGTTCAAAGCCGATGAGGTGCCGCAAAAAGTGTTGGCCTCCCTCGGTTTGAATATGGCCGAACTAACGAGCAGCGGCCAACTACAAAAGCTGCTCAGCGGCGAGAAAACCGACCTTTTGCCTATGCAGGTAGCGAGGAAGGAAGGGCAGGAGGCGGTGAAGTTCGAGGCCAAGATGGTGCTTCACCGCGAGGCCGACGGCACGGCCACGCTCAAAATGGAATTGCCTCAGGAAAAGCTGGTCATTCCCAACGAAATCGGCGGGCAGCCCTTCACGCCCGAACAGCGCCAGCGTCTCGAAACCGAGGGCAACGCCGGCCTGATACGGGGCCTCAAAGACGAGCAGGGGCGGGAATTCAACGGCTACGTGGCCGTGGATAAGGCCATGAACAAAGTGGTGGTGCTGCCCGAAGACAAAGTGACGCTACACGACACCGTGGCCGGCGTCAAGCTCACCCCCGAGCAAAGTCACGACCTGCACGAAGGCAAGGTGGTGGCGCTGGCCAACATGGCCAGCGGCAATGGCGGGCAGAAGTTCGACGGCACCGTGCAGGTGAATGCCGCCAAAGCCTGCATCGAGGTGAAACCGGCCGCCCACGAATTGCGCCAGCGCCAGGCCCCGCAGGCCGAGCAAACGGTGGAGACCACCACCCAGACCGTGGCCCCGGCCCCCGTGAAAGCCGAAGCGCCCCAGGTGAAAACCCGAGGTCCCCGCCACTAGGCCGGGCCATTCAAAATCCACTTTTTCTCTCCCTACAAGCCCGGAAGCCTGCTTCCGGGCTTCTTTTTTCTGCCTTCCATTCTTCGCAATAATCCGATTCATTATGGAACACGAACTCACCTTCTAGAAGATTAAGGAGCAGGTTGAGCTGCCCGAGCTGCTGAGCCACTTTGGCTATAACCTCCGTAAAGGCGAGCACTTGGGCAAAGGCAAGTGGCACGTTTTCGAGGGCGATGACACGCTGGTGGTCTTCAAAGGCCGGGGCGGCGACTGGATGTATTTCAACGCTCAAGACGACCGCGACAAGGGCAGTGTCATCGACTGGATGAAGAACCGGGTCAGCTCCGACCGAATCGCCGGCCTTGGTCCGCTGCCGGGCCGCAACCTCTGGCAATCGGTCAACGACCACTTCCGCGCCTACCTCAACCTGCCCGAAGAGCAGCGGCCCCGGCTCGATTTGCCGCCCATCGTGGAAACCGCGCCCGGGGAGAAATTCCACAGCATCTACACCCAGCACTGCCGGCCGCTTGAAAACACGGCCTACCTGGAAGGGCGCGGTATTACCAAAAGCACGATTGCCAACCCGCAGTTCGCGGGCCGCATCCTCAATCAGCTCTACACGGTGCAGAAGGAGGGAATGCTAGCCAAAACCTACGTCAACACGGCTTTCCCGGCCTACCATGAGGGGCGGGTAGTGGGGTTAGAACTGAAGGGCGAAGGCTTTAAGGGCCAGGCCCCCGAAAGCCAGTTCACCCGTTCGCTGTGGCTGAGCAAGCCGCCCGAGGGCCAGCCGGCGGCGGTGCTGGTGGTCAGCGAATCGGCCCTCGATACGCTCTCCTACGCGCAGCTGCACCCCGGTGAAAGCGCCCTGTATGCCTCGACGGCCGGCACACTCACGCAAAACAAGATTTTCGAACTGAAGCGACTGCTCAGCGAGGAAGGCATTCCGGCTATTCGGGCCGCTTTTGACAACGATACGCAAGGCCACCACTTCGATACCCGGCTGCTAGCGGGCGTGGCCAGCGAGCAGAACCCCATGAAAGTGGTCCGGGAGCACGAGCAACTGCTGACCGTCGAAATCACGGCCGCCCATCCGGCCGGTGTGCAGGCGCTCGGCCAGCACCTCAAAAGCTACAATGACCAGGCTACCCGGCAGTACGCCCAGGAAAACGGGGAGCCAGGCAATCCGGCCAGCAGTCAGACCCTGCGCGACGAGCTGATTCACTCCAATAAGCTGGGCGCCCACACCTACCAGTTTCACGTGCCGATGAGCCGCGAGGCGCTGGCGGCCTTTAACCAGGCGGCCAGCCAGGCATTGGTCTTTGAGCACCGCGTGGAGATTGTGAAAAGCCAGGGAAAGGACTGGAACCAGGACCTCAAGCAGGACCAACTGCAGCGGGTGGTGCAGCGCGAGCTGGGCGGCATCGACGAAGACCAGTACGGCTTCGGCCAGCAGCACTGGGACAACCCACCCATCGAAGGCCAGGGCAAAATTGCGCAGCTGCACGAGGCGCAGGTCCAGGCCCGCTGCCAAGGCGAGCGGCTGCTCATAGTCGAGCTGCGCGAAAGCCGCGATGCCGTGGCGCTGCTGCCCGCCCTGCGGGAGAAGCTCGAAAAAGTCGGGCTTACCATTGACCACGCCGTGAAGCTGGAATCAACTGCGCCCCGGGAAATTGCCACGGAGCTAACCCTGCGCTACCGGTTGGATTCGCCGCAACTGCCGGCTATCAGCGACGCGCTGGATGCGCTGCGACTGAATCCCAGGGCCACGGTCATTGAGCCGGGGCCGGATGCGACGGAACGCCGGCAGCTGGCCGCCGCGCAGGAGCAGCAGCGTCAGACGGGGCCTCAACTGGTGCCCAGTGATTCTCCCGCCCACGACCAGGCCCGGCAATCGTTTATCGAAGCGGCGGGCCTGGTGGCTCGGGAGCTGCGCGCGAGCACTGCCCTGCTGGATGCGGCCCGCCTGCAGGAAGTCAGCCGGCAGCTACTGACCAGGCCGGCGCTGCAGGGCCTGAACCGGGAGAACGTGGAGAAAGTGCTGGCCGTGGTCGATAAGCTTAACACGTTGAAGGATAATCCCGCCGTGCAGCAGCTACGCCAAGCTGTGCAGCAATTGGAGCAGCTTGCCCAGGCGCAGCCAGTACCGCAAAAAAACCGGCCCGGCCCCCGCTTGTAGGCCGGCAATGCTGGTAGAACGGCTTCCTCTTTTTCAGCTGCTCCTTAACCAGGGCGGCTTTTTTGTGTGCGGCAAGGCAGTGCTTACGTCGCCGGCGGCAGGAGCAAGGCCAGCAGCTGCTGCTGCAGTTGTTCCATGGCCGTCATGCGCCCAGCCAGCTGCCCGATGGCGGCCAGGATTTCTTCCGTAGCCGGCGATGCTTGGGCGGTGGCCACGGCGGTGGGCGTGCGCCCGCGCTCCTTGCGCCGGCGGGCTTTGGTAGCCGATTGGCTTTCGAGCGGGTGGGCCCGCCCGGCCCGCTCGTTACAGGCCGCTACCCGGCAGGGGCTGCCGCAGTATTTCTGGACCCACCGCTTCTTGGGAACAAACTTTCGCCGGCAGTATTCGCAGGCAATCTGGGAGGTGTCAAGCAGGGACAAGGGCGTTTCGCGTTAATACCAATTGCAAGTAACGAAAACGCATTTTGTGTCCTATGATTCGCTGCCCGGCGGTCGCAGGTTTGCAGCGATGAACCTGCTCCGAATTCTTGCTCCGACCCTCCGGCGGGCTGCTGCCCGGCCGCCCCGTGATGGAGTTGTATCTGCTCCCCCGGCCAAATCACACTTGCAGCCCCCATAAGCCGGCTATAAATGAGCGCGCATTTCGGGTAAGATGCTGACTTAAATAAAGTTGGATTTCTGATAGCATCAGATAAACCGCTCGCCGGCTTCGCTCACCTTTGCGAGCGTCCGAGCTGGTCAGCCCCAATATTCCCCGGCTTAAAAAAAGGTTTGCCATTCACCCCCATTTTGACTGCCGACGATGTGGCAGGGGGGCTACTTAGTCTTGTCGGAGCGGCTTGACGCCCCCCGCGCAAATCTGGTTTCCCACTACATACCCCCGGGCCTGATGCCCGGCTTTTTAAACACCTAGCATGAGTACAATGAACATTGCCGTTTACACGGGCCCGCTAACCTTGGTGGCTGCCGGTCTATACGTTGTATACCGATTCGTACAGCTTTACCGCGAAGTGACCCGGCCCTTGGTGCCGGTGTCGGCCCCGGCGGCCCCGTTCGCGCACCCCGGAAAGAAGGTTACGACCTACACCTTTTCGGTTATTCAGGAAGTGGTAGTGCCGCCCGCCCCGGTGTCCAGGCCCCGTTCCGCGTCACGACCTGCACATTAGATGGGCGGGCAGGCTTACTTACGGGGTGTAATACTGGCTCAGCAGCACCAGCACCCCTACGGCCAGGTAGATGCCGAAGCGTTGGAGTCTGAGGGCGGGCTTGTGGTGATGGCACATGCGGGGCCAACACGGCCCCCGGTCATTGCGTTGCATTTGGGCGGCGTCCCGTATAATTCGGCTTTCCCACTACTTGGTTATGGCCCATGCCGAAGACGATACTGCCGGCATGACGCAACTCATGCACTACGTGCTTACCATCGACAACATGTGCGCGCCGGACTGCATCGTGTGGGTACGCGAGCAACTGGTGGGCCTGGGCCCGGTGGTGGACCGCGTGGCCGTGGGCGAAGCCGAAGTGGCCACGGCCCACGCCAACGGCCCCGACCTGAAAGCCATTCAGGCCGCGCTGGAAAGCGGTGGTTACCAATTGGTAAGTGCCGTTACCAAAGTTGGTTAGCGGATGGTGGAAAGGGTCACAACGCCCGGTTGTTAATTAGGCCACGGTGGTGCTGACTACGTTGCTGCGGGCTTCCGGCTCGCCCTGCTGGGTTTCATGCTGCACGTAGTATTCCAGCAAGGTGCCGGGCGCGAAGGTGTCGGTGTCAAGGAAGGGCGAGCGGGCGTTGACGGCCATCCGCTGCCAGGGGGAGGCCTCGCCCCCGACGCGGCGAAAGACGTGGGCGACATCTAGCAGCTCCTTCGAGAAAGCCAGGTGGCGGCCGGTGGGCTCCAGGGTCAGGTCAATTTTGGCGGTGTGCATGCGTTGCATATTCGAAAAGGACAGGTCAGGCGACCATGCCCAGAATCAGAAATAGGAGAAAGCCCACAAAAAAGGCCAGCGTGAGCAGCGGCGTTTCGGTTTCCTCGTGCGCTTCGGTCAGTAGCTCCTCGGTGACCAGAAACAGCAGTGCGGCTAGGCCAAAGGAAAGCACGATTTCCAGCATATTGCCGGTGGCCCCGCGCAGCACCGTGGTGCCGATGCCCGCCCCGACCAGCAGCATGAGCGAAGTGCCGGCCACAATGGCGACGGCCCGCCTCTTGCCGTGGCCATCCTGCCGCAACTCGATGGCCGTGGCCAGGCCCAGCGACAGCAGCTCAATGGTGAGAGCAATGGCCAGCAGGGTGCCTTCCTTCGCGCCCGCCGCAAAGCCGATGCCCAGCAGCAGCCCGTCGATAAGGATATCAATGCCGATGGCCACCAGCAGGCCCCAGGGCAGAGTGGCAGCGCCGGCCGGGGCGGTTGAACCACCGCTTTCCGCCTTCGCATTGCCGGCTTCTCCGGTCTCCTCTTTCTTTTCGAGGCGCTGGGTGAAGTAGCGCAAGCCTAGCATGGTGGCCACGCCCAGCCCGAAGCCCAACGTCACTTCGTAGGGCGCATGGTGCTGCACAATGTCGGGCAGTAGCTCGACGGCCACAACCGAGAAGATGACGCCCGCCGCGAAGTGCAGAATGGCGCTGCGCAGCTTCGGGCCAGGGGCTCGCCACACGGCCAGGGCGGCGCCGGCAATCATGACCACGGCCGGCAGCAGCGAGAAGCCCAGCATGGTGGACCAGAGCGGCGTGACGGCGGTGGGAATAATAAGCAGCATAGTAGCGGCAGGTAAAAGTATTAATGGGTGGAGGTTGTCGCGTGGGTCTTGAGCCAACGCTGGTGCTGCTTGATTTCGGCCTGCTCATCACGCACAATCAGGCGGGCGGCGCTTTTTACTTCCGCGTCTTTGCCAAAAGCCAGCTCCGTTTGGGCCAGGGCCACCCCCGTTTGGTGGTGCACCTGCATGAGCGTGGCAAAATCGGCATCGAGGGTGCCGGGCAGGGGGTGCGGCTGGCGCAGGGGAGCCAGCGCGGCCGTGATGCGGCGCACAAACGGGTCCCGGGCGTTGCCCGGCCGATACTCCTGGCCCGTAGGCGGCTGCCGGGTAAGGGCCAGCGTCAGCACGTGGTTGTCGCGCTCATGCCCTTTAAGCACGTGCTGGGCCAGGGCGCGCAGGGTCGAGTCCTGGCCATGGGCGACTTCCACCGCCGCCAGCCGCTGGGCCCCGCCGTGGTGCACGCTCATCAGGCGGGCAAAGTCCTCGTCCCAGCACCCGAGGCGGCGCACCGTATCGAGCTGCTGCGCGAGCAACTGCAGGGTGTCGCCCAGAGCCGGGGGCGCGGCCACCGGAGCGGGTTTGGGCTTCGCGCCGGCGTGCACCTCCAGCTCGTGTCAGTGTCGTGCCGGGAGCTACAGCTGCCCATAGCTAGGCTGACAACAAGCAGCAGCGTAGAAAAAGGAGGGTGCATCTTCATGGCAGTAGATGGTTAGGGGTGCACTCCATTGGCTCGATGTGGACCAGCACGTTGTACACGGCCGGCTTGGCCCTGATGATAGCGGCCTTGACGGCGCCGGAAATAAAGTGCCCGTCCCGTACGCTGATGTCGCCGTCAACAATCACGTGGAGGTCAGCAAAGTACTCAAAGCCCATTTTGCGCACGAAGCACTTTTCGGTGGCCAGCACACCTGGCACCGCTTCGGCCAGGGCGCGAATATCCTCGGTCCAGGTTCCTTCGGGGGCCTCATCCATGATTTCGCCAAAGGCCGGCCGGAAAATGTGGTAGGCATTGTAGACGATGAAGCAGCAGGCCACCAGCGCGGCCCAATCGTCGGCGGCTTCCCACCCTTTGCCGCCGAGCAGGGCAACGCTGATGCCCACGAAGGCCGTGCAGGAGGTAATAACGTCGGCCCGGTGGTGCCAGGCGTCGGCTTTCACGGCGTTGCTGTCGACCTCCTCGCCGACTTTGTTGACGCGCCGATAAAGCGTTTCCTTGATGATAATCACTACCGCCAGCACCGCCAGCGTGAAGGGCGCGGGCAGTTGGTGGGGCGTAATGATGTGAATGATGCCTTCAGTGGCGATGTAGGCCGCAGCCCCCAGCAGGGCCACGGCGACCATGATGGCGGCTAGCGGCTCAGCTTTGCCGTGGCCGTAGGGGTGGTTTTCGTCGGGCTCGCGGGCGGCAGTGCGCAGGCCAAGCCACACGATGAGGGAGCTGAAAATATCGGTGCCGGACTCGATGGCTTCGGCTATGAGGGCATAGGAGTGGCCTACGATGCCGGCCGTGCCCTTGCCGAGGACCAAGGCGATGTTGGCCCCAATCCCGATGAGTGTGGAGGTCTGGCCTTTTTCGGCTCGTTCGCGGTTGGTGGGCTGAATAGGTTGTTCCATTTATTGCGTTAATGAAGTAATAACTGCCTTACGGCTTGCTGGTGAAGTCCATGCGCTGAATCCGCACGGCGTTGAGGATAGCTAGCAGGGCCACACCCACGTCGGCGAACACAGCTTCCCACATGGTGGCCACGCCGCCGGCCCCCAGCGCCAGCACGATGCCCTTCACGATAAAGGCCAGCCAGATGTTCTGCCACACCACGTTGTGGGTGGCGCGGGCGATGCGCCGGGCGGTGGCAATCTTGCTTGGGTGGTCGGTCTGAATCACCACGTCGGCGGTTTCGATGGTAGCATCTGAACCCAGGCCGCCCATGGCAATGCCCACGTCGGCCAGGGCTACCACCGGCGCATCGTTCACGCCGTCGCCCACGAAGGCCAGCTTACGGCCCTCGCTCAGGTACTGCTGCACGTACTTGGCTTTGTCTTCGGGCAGCAGGCCGCCGTGGGCTTCGGTAATGCCTAGCTCTTGGGCCACGCGCTGCACGATGCTGTCTTTGTCGCCGGAGAGCATAACCACCTTGCTGATGCCATCGGCTCGCAGCTCCTGCACGGCGCGGGCCGCGTCCTCTTTCGGGGCGTCAGCCACGGTGAGGTAGCCGGCATATTTCCCGTCCACGGCCGCCACCACAATGCTGTCCACCAACTGGTCTACTTCGGGCGGGTAGGCCACGCTGAACCTGGCTAGCAGCTTGGTGTTGCCCGCCAGCACGTCGCGGCCGTCCACCTTGCCGCGCAGGCCGTGGCCGGCGATTTCCTCCACATTATCGACAGGCACGCCCGCCGCAGCCGCCCCAACGTGGGTCACGACGGCTTTGGCGATGGGGTGGGTTGATTTGGTTTCCAGCGCCCCCACCAGGCGCAGCAGCTGCTCGGGGGTGGTGCCGGCCGCAGGCTGCACCTGCTGCACGGCAAACACGCCCTGGGTGAGCGTGCCGGTTTTGTCCATCACCACGGTATCAATTTCGCGCAGCACGTCCAAGAAGTTGGAGCCCTTGAAGAGGATGCCGGCTTTGGAAGCCGCACCGATGCCGCCGAAGTAGCCCAGCGGGATGCTGATAACCAGCGCGCAGGGGCATGAAATGACCAGAAATACCAGCGCCCGGTAGAGCCAGTCGCGGAACACGTAGTCGCTCACCACGAAGTAGGGCACCACGATGAGCAGCACGGCCAGCCCCACGACGATGGGCGTGTAGATTTTGGCAAACTTGGTTATGAACTGCTGCGTTTTGGCCTTGCGGCCCACCGCGTCCTGCACCATGGCCAGGATTTTCGACAGCTTGGTGTCCTTGAAAGCTGCGGTCACGGTCACCTGAACCAGGGATTCCAGGTTAATCATGCCGGCCAGCACGGCCTCGCCCGGCTGCTTGGTTTGCGGGGCCGACTCGCCGGTGAGCGCGGCTGTGTTGAAGTTGGCCGCCGTGGTGTTCAGCGTGCCGTCGAGGGCTACTTTCTCGCCGGACTTCACTTCCATCACGTCGCCTACCTGCACCGCTTTGGGGTCGAGCACCATGCTTTGCCCGTTGCGCACCACGGTCACTTCGGTGGCCTGGATTTCGAGCAGGGCCTTGATGCTGCGCTTGGCGCGGTTCACGGCCGCGTCCTGGAACAGCTCGCCCACGGTGTAGAACAGCATCACGGCCACGCCCTCCGGGTACTCGCCGATGGCAAAAGCCCCGATGGTAGCGATGCTCATCAGCAGAAACTCGTTGAAGATGTTGCCGCTGGGAATGCTGAGCACGGCGGCTTTCACTACCTTCCAGCCCACCAGCCCGAAGGCCAGCCCGTACCAAGCCAGGCGCACGTAGCCGCTGAAAAAGCCGATTTTGTAGTAGTCCAGCGCGATGCCAGTCAGAAGCAGCGCAAAGCTGATGCCCGGCACCAGGTAGGGGTTATCGCCGGCCGGGCCGTGGTCGTGCCCGTCGTGGTCGTGGCCCGCGTGGTCGCCCTCCTCCTCATCTTCCAGGCTCAGCTCGCCGGGGTGGTGGTCGTGGCCGGCGTGGTCGTGGGGCGCTCCGGCCGGGGCATGGTCGTGGCCGGGCACGTCGTGGCCCTGGGGGGCCGCCGCCGCATTGGGCGTGAGCTGCGCCCGGGTGAGCGCGCCCGCGTTTTCTGGCTGCGCCTGCTTGGCGGTGTTCAGCTCCTCGTCGAGGTTATTGGATGATGGGTCAGGCATGGAGTCGGAAATAAGCGTTCAGAATGGGAAAGGGACAGGGCGCTGCCAGCGCTACCAGTCCACGAAAAAGCCGGTCACGCCCACCAGCACCAGCACCGCGCCGGTAAGCTGCCGCTCGTGCCGGGCCAGACCGTCGAGCCGGAGGCGGCCGAGGCCCCGGTGCGCCAGCGCCACCAGCGCGCACATGGCCGATACCGAAGCCAGCAGGTACACGCCCATAAGCCCAGCCAGCGCCGCCGGGCCGTGGGTGCCGGCGCCCAGGAAAAAGGTTTGGATTTCCAGGCAGGGTGCCAGGAACATGGTGGCCGCCAGCCCCAGCACCACCCGGCGGCGGGACCGGCGGAGCCGCACGGGGGAGGAGTCTGGATGCGTGTGGCCCCGCCCTGAAAAGGCATAAAGCACCCCGATACCCATCAGCAGCCCGGGCCCCACCCAGCCCGCGGCCCGCGCAAACCGCCCGGACAGCTGCCAGCCCAGCAGGCCCAGCGCCAGCCCGATGCCCACCGTGCTCAGCACATGAGCCAGCCCAGCCACCGCCGTCACGCCCACGGCCCGCCGCAGGGGCCACTTTTCGGCGCGGGCCACCGCCAGCACCGGGGCCCAGTGGTTGGGGATGGTGGCGTGCAGCAGGCTCAGCAGCAGGGCTCCGGTGAATAATTCGAGCATGGGGCAGATTGTCAGGCGTTACTCTTCTTCCTCGGCGTTTTTGAGCTTACCCAGCAGGGCGTAAGCTCCCTCTACGACAAAGCGCAGCGGTTTGCCCTGTTCGGCCGCCGGCAGGTGAAACTCGGTATATCCATCTTCGCTCACGCCCCGCGTCACGGGCACGAGGCGGTAGGTTGCCCGGTCGGCGGCCGTGGCCGAATCGGTGGCCACAAACACGTAGGACTGAGCCCCGTACTGCACCACCGCTTTTTCCGGCAGCGTGGGCACGGTCACGCGGTTGGTTTCGATAACGGCCCGCACGAAGGTGCCCGGCAATAGCTGCTCATCTTCGCGGTCCAGGTGAGCGTGCACCCGCACGGTGCGCTCATCGCTGATGGTCTTGCTGATGAGGTACACGTGGGCCGTGCGCTCCCGGCTCAGCGAGTCGTTGCCGAGGGAAAAGCGGACCAGCTGGTTTTCCTTCACCTGCGGAATGTCCTTTTCAAACACCGTCAGCTCGACGTGCAGGTGCTCGGGGTTGACGATTTCAAACAGCACATCGGTAGGCGTCACGCTCTGGCCGATGCTCACGTTCACCGCTTTCACGAAGCCGCCCTTGGGCGCGCGCAGCGTGGCCGTGCTCACGATGGCCCCGCCAATAGGCAGGCCGGCCAGGCGCAGGCGGGCGGCCTGGGCGTTGGTTTTCACTTGCAGGGCCTCGTACTCGGCCTGGGCGCGCTGGAAGTTCTTCTGGGGGGCGACCTCCTGCCGGTACAACTCGCCCTGGCGCTCGTATTCGGCGCGGGCCAGCTTGAGCTGGCTGCGGGTTTCAAGGTAATCCTGCTGGAGCTGCACGAAATCGGGGTTGCGGATGACGACCAGCACCTGGCCGGCGCGCACCCGCGAGCCCTGCAGCAGGTCAGTCCGGTCCACGAAGCCACCGAGCGGGGCACTGACCGATACCAGGTTTTCGGGCGGGACGTCGAGCACGCCGTTCACTTTCAGTCCCCCGCTCATGGGGCGCTGGGTGAGCGAGCCTAGGCGCACGCCACCCACCTGCTGCTCGGCAGCGGTGAGCGTGACGCGGTCGGCGGGGCCTTTTTCGGCTGCTTCGCCGACGGGGGCGGCCGTTTCTTCTTTTTCCGTGGGGGCTTCCTGGGAGCCGCAGCCGCTTAGCAGGCCGAGCAGCACCAGGGAGAGGGGGATATATCGCATGATGGTTCTGAAGTTGAGGGGAAAAGGCGGCGCGCGGTATGGGCCGGGCTACTGGCTGCCCAGCAGGTATTCCAGCTCGATAACGGTCTGGTTGTGTTGCAGCAGCGCATCGAGATAGTCGAGGCGCAGGCGGCGGGCGCGCTCCAGGTTGAGCAGGTATTCCGAATAGCCGGTTTCGCCCGCTTTGTAGGCGATGGTGGACAGGCGGGTGATGACCGTGGCCTGCGGCAGGGCGGTGCTTTCGAAGTAGGCCAAGCGCTGCTGCTGCTCGCTGCGCCGCAGCAGCAGCTCATCGAGCTGGCCGGCCAGCTCAGCCCGGTAGCGCTCGTAGCCGGCCTGGGCCACCTGCTCCTGCAGGCGGGCGGCCTGCACCCGCGCTTTCTGGGGCCGCCGCCACAGCGGTACGGCTACCCCGGCCTGCACGCCCTGAAAGCGCGCGCCGCCGCCAAAGTAGCGTTCTGTGCCGGCCGCGTCGAGGCGCTGGTAGCCGATGATGCTCTGGTTGAAGTAGCCAACGGTGAACTCGGGCAGCCCGGCCGCCTGCGCCACGCGGGTTTCGGCGCGGCGCTCGGCTACCTGCTGGGCCAGCACCAGCGCCTGCGGGTTGGTGAGCTTCAGCAGCGTGTCGGCCAGGGCCGGGGCCGTGGTGTCGGCCAGCTGGGCGGCCCCCAGCAGCGCGAGCGGCCGAAGCACGCTGTCGGCCAGGGCGACGGCGGCCGGCACTTGCAGCAGCGCCTGCAGCTGGCGCTGCGCCACCCGGAAGTCGGTGCGGGCCGCCCGCAGCTGGGTGCGGACTTCGCCCTGCTGCACCAGCGCCGTGGCGGGTTCGAGCCGGGCCGCCTCGCCGGTCTTGAAGCGCAGGTTGGCCGAGCGCAGAAATTCTGAGTAGAGGCTGTCCTGGCCCCGCAGCACCCGCAGGCGGTGCCGGGCGTGCACGGCCTGCTCGTAGCTCCGGCGCACCTGCCGGCGCAGCTCGGCTTGCACCTGCGCCAACTGGGCCCGCTGCCCGGCAATGCGGGCATCGGCCAGCCCGGCGGCACTGCGGTACACGCCGGGCAGGGCCAGCGACTGTGTGAGCGTGAACTGGTTGTCGCGGTTCAGGGAGTTGTACTGCCCGTAGCTGCCGGTTAGCGTGGTGCGGCCGAAGTCGTAGGCCGTGCGGCGAATGGCCTGCTGGGCTTCCAGCGCCCGCGTGCCGGCCAGTACGGTGCCGTTGGTTTGCAGGGCCTGGCTCACGGCCTGCGCGGCGGTGAGCGGACCCTGCGCCCGGCTCAGCAGGGGCAGGCCGAGCAGCAACAGAAGCAGCGCCGAGGCCACGGGCAGGCTTTGCCCGGGGGGCGCCGGGGTAGCGGTGGGCTGCGGCTCCTCAGGAGGGCTACCGGCTTTCACGCGCTCGGACAGGGCGTAGAGCACCGGCAGCACCAGCAGCGTGAGCAGCGTGGCCGACACCAGCCCCCCGATGACGACGGTGGCCAGCGGGCGCTGCACTTCGGCTCCGGCCGAGGTGGCGAGGGCCATGGGCAGGAAGCCCAGCGAGGCCACGGTGGCCGTCATCAGCACCGGCCGCAGGCGCACTTCGGTGCCGCGCAGGATGCGCTCCATTAGGTCGGTTACGCCTTCGGCCTTGAGTTGATTAAAATAGCCGATGAGCACGATGCCGTTGAGCACGGCCACCCCGAACAGGGCAATGAAGCCCACCCCGGCCGAGATGCTGAACGGCATCCCGCGCAGCCACAGGGCCGCGATGCCGCCGATGGCCGAGAGCGGAATAGCCGTAAAAATCATCACCGACTGCTTGAAGGAGCGGAAGGTGAAAAACAGCAGCACGAAGATGAGCACCAGCGCCACCGGCACGGCCACGCTCAGGCGGTCAGTGGCTTGGCGCAGGTTCTCAAACTGACCGCCGTAGGTGGTGTAGTAGCCGGGGGCAAAGTTGAGCTGCCGGTCTATTTTGCCCTGCAGCTCCTCGACTACGGTTTCCACGTCGCGGCCCCGCACGTTGAAGGCCACGCTGATGCGCCGCTTAGCGTCGTCGCGCTGAATCTGGTTGGGGCCTTCGCGCAGCTCGACGCTGGCCACCTGCTCCAGGGGCACCTGCCGGCCGTTGGGGGCGGCGATGAACAGGCGGCGCACGCTGTTGATGTCCTTGCGCAAATCCTGGCGCAGGCGCAGGACCAAATCGAAGCGGCGTTCCTGCTCGAAGACCTGGCCGGCGGTTTCGCCGGCGAAGGCCGTTTGCACCGTGCGGTTCACGTCCGAGACGTTCAGCCCGAACTGGGCGAGGCGGTTGCGGTCGAGCGCCACCACAATCTGGGGCAGGCCCGTTACCTGCTCCACGTACACGTCTTCGGCCCCCTTCACCTGGCGCACGAGCCGCCCGGCCTGCTGGGCGTAGTCGGCCAGCTGCTGGAGGTCTTCACCGTAAATCTTGAGCACCACGTCCTGCTTAGCCCCCGAAATCAACTCGTTAAAGCGCATCTGGATGGGTTGCTGGAAGCCGAACGTGACGCCCGGCATCACGCTCAACGCCTTCGCCATCTTATCGGCCAGCTCCTCGCGGTTCGGGGCGGAGGTCCATTCCTTCTGGTCCTTGAGAATGACCATCACATCGGCCGCTTCCACCGGCATGGGGTCGGTGGGAATCTCGCCGGCCCCTATTTTGGCGACTACTTCCTTGACCTCGGGAAACTGCTTTTTGAGAATGCCGCCGGCCTTTTGGGCCTGCTCGATGGTGTAGCTCAGCGAGGAACCGGTCAGCACCCGCATCTCCACCGCAAAGTCCCCTTCGGTCAGGGTCGGGATGAACTCGCCGCCCAGGGTGCGAAACAGGAAAAAGCCGCCCACCAGCAGGCCCGCCGCCGTAAGCAGCACCGCCGCCTGGCGGCGCAGCGCTCCCTTGAGTAGTGGGTGGTAGAGGCGGATGTAAAAGGCCATCATCCGGTCGGAAAAGGTCTTTTTGGTTGTAGTCGACCGGCTCAGGGCCAGCGCCGACATCATCGGCACGTAAGTCAGACTCAGAATAAAAGCCCCGAGAATGGCGAAGGCCACGGTTTCGGCCATGGGCCGGAACATCTTGCCCTCGATGCCGGCCAGGGCCAGCAGCGGCAGGTACACGATGAGGATGATGATTTCCCCGAACGCGGCCGATGAGCGGATTTTGCTGGCCGCGTGGTAGGTTTCCTCGTTCATCTGCTCGGTACTCAGGCGGTTGCCCGGCACCACCAGTTGGCCGCCGTGCAGGCGGTGAATGATGGCCTCGACGATGATGACGGCCCCGTCGACAATCAGCCCGAAGTCGATGGCCCCGAGGCTCATCAGGTTGCCCGACACTCCGAACAGGCGCATCATGCTCACGGCAAAGAGCATGGCCAGCGGAATGACCGAGGCTACGACCAGCCCGGCCCGCCAGTTGCCCAGAAATAGCACCAACACGAACACTACAATCAGGGCCCCTTCCAGCAGGTTCTTGCTCACGGTATGAATAGCGCGGTCCACTAGGCTGGAGCGGTCGAGGAAGGGCTCCACACTCACCCCTTCCGGCAGGGTTTTGCGGATGGTAGCCATGCGCTTCTGCACGTCCTTGATAACCTCCGCCGCGTTGGCTCCCTTGAGCATGAGCACCAGTCCGCCGGTCACTTCGCCCTGGTCGTTCAGCGTCATGGCCCCGTAGCGCACGGCCGCGCCGTAGCGCACCTCGGCTACGTCGCGCACCAGCACGGGCAGGCCGGTGCTCGTGCTGCGGATGACGATGTTGCCGATGTCGGCGGGCGAGGTGGCCAGGCCCTCAGTGCGGATAAAGGCGGCCGTGGGGTTCTGGTCGAGGTAGGCCCCGCCGGCGTTCTGGTTGTTGCTGGCCACGGCCTGGTACACCTCGTTCACGGTCACACCCAACGAGCGCAGCCGCTCAGGGTCCAGGGCCACTTCATACTGCTTGAGCAGCCCGCCGAAGCTGCTCACGTCGGCCACGCCGGGCGTGCCCAGCAGCTGCCGACGCACTATCCAGTCCTGAATGGTGCGCAGCTCGGTGGCGTTGTATTTCTTTTCGAAGCCGGGCTTCGCGCGCACCAGGTACTGGTACACCTCGCCCAGGCCGGTGCTGAGCGGGGCCAGCTCGGGACGGCCCGTGCCGGCCGGAATCTGGCTTTCGGCCTCCTGCAGCCGCTGCGAGACTTGCGTGCGGGCCCAGTAAATGTCGGTCTGGTCCTCGAATACGACCGTGACCACCGAGAGGCCAAACCGCGAGAAGGAACGCACCTCGACCTGCCCGGGAATGGTGGCCATGGCCTGCTCCACCGGAAAGGACACCAGCCGCTCAATCTCCTGGGCGGCCAGGGAGGGGGCCACCGTGTAGACCACGACCTGGTTGCTGGTAATGTCAGGCAGCGCGTCAATCGGCAGCCGACTGAGCGAGTAGCCGCCCCAAGCCACCAGGGCCAGGGTCAGCAGCCCGATGATGAGTTTGTTGTGAATGGAAAAATGAATCAGCCGGTCGAACATCCGCTGGTTGGGGGTTAGGTCTAACGCTTCCGTGAAACCCTGCGGCCCGCTGGCCCCGGCACGGGTGGCGGGAGCACAAGGGGCATAACCGATTCAGCGCCAAGCGCCAAATCGCCCGTCACGCACCGCGACGGGCCACCCGGAGGGGGTGGTCAGCAGGAAAAAAGGGGGAAGGGTTAGGCCTGGGGCGGCTGCCACACGGACCCGAGCGCCCGCGTCGGGGCGGCCACGACCAGCCGGCTGTGCCGGGGGCTGGTGGCCCACTCAGCGGGCGGCGAGTATGCCATCGGGTTTGCCAGGGGCATGAGAACTACGGCCCCGCCGCAGCAATGGCACTGGCACAGCGGCGAGCACCAGTCGCCCAGCGCGCCGGCTCCGCAATCAGAGTGGTAGGCGGCCACGGTGGTCTGCTGCTGGTCTTTGCACACGGTCGCCTCGTCCGTGCAGGAAAGGCACGAGAGGCAGGCAAAGTAGAAGGCAAAAAACAGGGCTAGCAGGCGCATGTGCTGGCAAAGGTAGCGAATATGGGTAAACGAGCCGGAATTCTGGGGCCGGGCACTTACCGCGTAACGTCCCCAAAGGGGGGCTCCCCGCTAGATACTGGGAACCGATGCGGACAGCTGATACGTCAGGGATTTTCCGTGCTGACCCCGCATGAAGTCCATAAATACCGCCAGGTCCTCCGCTACCCGGCTCTGCTCCAAGGCCTCGAAATACGCATGGCGGTCCTCGCGGAACACGATGGTCAGCGGCTGGCCGTAGTAGCGCTGCACGTAGTTCATGAGCAGCCGCGAGGTGCGCCCGTTGCCGTCGTTGAAGGGGTGAATGCTCACCAGCCGCTGGTGGGCTTCGAAGGCTCGTTCCAGCTGCTCGCGCAGGGTAGCCGCCGCGGGCATCCGTTCGCGCAGCTCCCCGACCAGGGCCGCGACCAGGGCCGGCACCTTTTGCGCGTTGGGGAACGAGCTGGCCCCAACGATAAACACGTTGTTGCGGCGCAGGTCGCCCTGTGTGGGGTCCACGGTGCCCAGGGCGGTGTTGGTGAGCCGGCCAGTGCTGCGCATCACGGCTCCCGCCAACTCCCGCAGAAAGGCCGGGCCGGGCAGCTGCCGCGCGTCGGCTCGCTCCAACGCGAGGTCGAGGGCGCGGGCGTGGTCGCCCAGCATGTCGTAGCCCTCCAGGGGCTTGCCCGGTCCCAGCACGGGCGCTTCGCCCAGCAGAAAATCCATTGCTTCGAGACCGTCACGCGGGAGCCCTCAATCATGGTGGAGTGCGCCGAAACCATCACCTGGCTGAGCTGCTGGCTCGTTTGCTGGCGCACCGGGGGCAGCTGCTTCGCCAGCTCGGTCAGGCGAACAATCTCGGCCCACGTCATGCGGCCTGCCGCCAGGTGGCCGCCCGAAGTGCCGCCACGTCCACCGTGGCCAGGGGCAGGGGCGTGGCCAGGCCCGCCCCGTGAATCAGGTCACTGGCCCAGGCCGCCAGGTCGTGGGCGTAAATCATGCGCCGCCCCGCCTCGTCCTGGTACTCGGTTTTGCCGCGCATGAAGGCTTCCAGGCTTGGGCGCAGTGCCGCCGGCACCTCCACCAACGCCTGGTCGGGGTGGGTGGGGCTGAGCAGCGAGTTCAGGTAATCCCGCAGGGCCTGATAAGCAGCTTGGCTGGCAGAAGTCATGGATTGTGGGATAGTGAGCAAGCGGCTGAAAGCGTTACCAAAAGTAGCAAATCCACGGCTAATGCCCATGCCGGGCGGTGCGGTAGCTGCTTTTGCGGAGGAAAGTAGCGGGGCGAACCCCTCCGGGCCTGGCTGTGCGGGGCTCCGGCGATGCCTGCGGTCCTGCGGACTAAACCTCTTCCATCCCTTTCGCGAACCAAAGGAAAAAACCGGCCGGTCAATTCAAGGCGACGTCAGCGAACAGCGGGCGGAAAATGCCTGAGCGGAGCAAATAAAGAACAAAAGGGAAAAATCAGAATCCGTGCCAACTACACAGGTATAACGCTCAATAATTGACACTTTAATTTAAATATTATTGAAACATTAATGCGGATTTTTGCGTTTAAATAGTATAAGCAGAAATCATAAAACCAACCTGTTAAGCCATGAATAAGCCCGCTCCTTTTGCTCCCCGCCCCGACGTGTACGAAATCATCACCAACCGCATTATTCTGGCGTTGGAGAACGGCGTAACCCCATGGAAGCAGCCGTGGAACGCCGCCCACGGCGCGCCCCGCAACTACCGCAGAAAGCACGTGTATCAGGGCGTAAATGCCCTGCTGTTGGGGATGTTGGAGTATGAGCACCCGTATTTCCTGACCTACAACCAAGCCAAGGAGCTAGGCGGGCAGGTGCGCCGGGGCGAGAAGGGCATGCCGGTGGTGTTCTTCACCGTGACCAAGAAGGAGGATGGCACAGGAGAGGAGAAGAAAAAGGCTTTCCTGAAATACTCCACGGTGTTCAACGTGGCCCAGATTGATGGCGTGGCGTGGACGTTTCCCGTGCTGCCGAGCCGCGAGCACACGCCCGAGCAGGCCGCCGAGCAGGTGCTGGCCGGCTACGTGGGTGGCCCCCAAGTGCTGCATAAAGGCAGTGAAGCCATGTACCGCACCAGCACCGACACCGTGACCATGCCCGCAGCCAGCGACTTCCACACGGCCGAGGACTATTACCACACCCTGTTTCACGAACTGACCCATTCCACCGGCCACGCCAAGCGGCTGGACCGGACCACGCTCACCGAATTAGCCGCCTTTGGCAGTGAAACCTACGCTAAGGAAGAGCTAGTGGCCGAGTTGGGCGCCTCGTTCCTGAGCCACGCGGCCGGGCTGGACTTAACCCGCACCGAGCCCAGCAGCGCCAGCTACGTAGCCAACTGGCTGCAAGCCCTGCGCAACGACAAGCAATTGATTATTTCGGCAGCCAGTCAGGGCCAGAAAGCCGCCAACCACATTCTGGGCATCGTGCCCAGCTACGAAGCGGAAGAAGCCCCCTGCGCCGAAGCCACTCCGCAGTAAGGCCAACGGCCGCCCGATGGAGCTATTCCGTCGGGCGGCCACGGGGGCGGGTAACAAAAGGAAATTGCAATTGCAAAATAGAAATTGTTAAATATATACAAGTGGGAAAAATTCGACAGTAATACTATCGCCGTACTCAACTTAAACAATCAATAATTATCACTTTAATTTAAATAAAATTGAAACATTATTGCTGGGTTTTGCGTTTAATAGGTATAAGCAACGAACGATAAAACAGCTCTTTATCCATGGTTAACGAAGCTTTTGATTTAGTCCCCGGCGAGGTTTGGGCCGACCGATTTGACCCCGCCGACAAAGCGCCTAGCGCACCTCAGGTAGTATCCGCCGCTGAACTCGCGGCATGGGAGGCCGCCCCGTGGTTCTAGCCGCACTTTTCACCTCAAACCCGTTTTCCAGTATGAACGCCCCCGCCACTTTCCGCCCCGCCCGTCGCATTCCCGACGCCCGCCTAGCCCGGCTCCGCGCTGCCAACGCCGCCAAACGTCAGGCCCGCGAGGATGCTTGGCAAGCCCGTCAGGATGCCGCCGCGCAGCTGACCAACCCGGTGCCCGAGTTCGAGGCCGCGCCCCGCTTAACGATGCTGCCCGGTGGGCTGCATTGGTCGGCCCAGCAGCCCGTGCCCGCAGTAGGGGCCACGGTAACGGTGAACCGCGACGGCCACCCGGAGCGGGCCGAGGTAAAGGGCTACACCCATGCCGCCGGCTTTTTGGGACTGGTAACCGAAACCACCAACTACGCCAAGTCCGCCAGCCGCCGGATGCGCAGCAGCCCCCGCGCCGGTGTGGTATTCGGCAGCCAGTTAGCCCTTGCCGCTTAGCCCCCGGCTCATCTTCTCACTACCCCTTTTGCCTTACGATATGATGACCCCAGCCCCCGCCGCCAAGCAGCCCCAAATTAGCTCCCTCGATTGGGCCGGTGACCCGCAGCAGTGCCCGCAGTGGGTAGGATTTCCCTCCCGCGTCGGTTTACCGGCTGGCCTCCAATGGTCCGGCAACGGCGAGGTGCCCGCCATCAGTGCCCGGGTTCACATCTACCTGAACGGCATCGGACCGGCCGAAGTGAAAGCGTACTTTCACGGCGAGGGGTGGCTAGGCGTGCTTTGCCAGCCAGCCACGATGCCGGAGCACCTACGGGGCTCGGGCGTAACGCTGGGGCATTTTTTCGGCCGGGAGTTGGAGCCCTACACGCCCGGTCCAGCGGCCCCCGCCCAGGTGCCCGAAGTGGTAGAAATCATCTCGCAGGACTACCGGGTAATTTCGGCCCCGCTTTACTACCGCAACCTTCACACCGGCCGCATTACCGTGGTGTACGGAGGACTGGCCGACTACTACGGCTTTTATGAGATAGAAGCTTTCACCGGCACAGACCGGCAGGACGCGGCCCAGCTGGCCGACCCGGCCAATTGGCAGGAGATTCCCGAGCACCATTACCTAGAGGTTCACGAGAACAGCCACGAGCGCAAGGAGCCGCAGCTTTTCGCCCTTCGCGCCGGTACGGCCGACCAAGTGGACTACCTGACCGCGCAGTTTTCCGGACCATTCCGAATCCCCGGCCGCGAACCGTACACGTTCGAGCAGTACGACACGCTCAGCGCCTTAGCCGAGGAAATGAAGCAGCAGGGCGCGCAGTACCGGGGCCGCATCGTGGAGAAAAACGAGTGGCGAACCTGGGTTGCGTTCGAGGAAGAAATGGGGGGTAGCGGGGAGTGCCCTTGGGAGCGCATAGAGCTTGACTTGGGCCAGCTGCCGCTGGACAGCTATGCCTACATTTCCGGCCGGCGGGCCACGCCCGGGGAAGGGGAGGGCAACGGCCGGCTAACGCTTTGGCAGCAGCCCAGCGGGCAGTACTACGTGGAAATCGAGCCCCGCTTTCACTACGGCCCGAACTATCCGACACTGACCCCGCTAACGCTGGCCGAGGTGCAGGAGCGGTATTCGTTCGACTTCACGCCCAACGGCCAGGAGCCCGCGCCGGCTGAGCAAGGCGACTGGATTCAGGAGTACCCGCCTCAGGAATGCGACGAGCTGGCCGACAACCAGGACAGCACCGACTACCCGGAATACCCGGCCGACGAGCAGCGCGACTAGCTGATACTCCCGGTTTTCAGCGTCCACGCCCACCGGCTGCCGCACGGTGGGCGTGGAAAATGCGCCAAGGCCGGTAGCCCCGCCCGCCTGAGTACTTAACGAAAGCGCCCCGGTCAGCTGGCCGGGGCGCTTTCATTTGGGGACCGGTGGCCGCCGACAAAAGGAAAAACCAGCGTGTTGTTTGTTGTTTAACAACACCCCTACTACTGAAGCAGGCCATCAGGTAGACTGCAGCGGCTAGGCCAGGTACGGTTTCAGGGCCTTCGAGCGCGTGGTGTGCTTGAGGCGGCGAATGGCCTTTTCCTTAATCTGCCGCACCCGCTCCCTCGTCAAGCCGAACTGCTCGCCAATCTCCTCCAGCGTTCGCGCCGCGTGCCCATTCAGCCCGAAGTGGAGCGTCACGACGTCCGCCTCGCGCAGGGTCAGGGTCGATAGGGCCCGCTGCACCTCCCGGCGCAGGGAGTCGTCTAGCAAGCCGGCATCGGGGCTTTCGGCGTCCTCGTTCGCCATCACATCGAGCAGGCGGTTTTCCTCGCCCTGCACGAAGGGCGCATCCATCGAGACGTGGCGCCCCCCAATTTTGAGTGTGTCAGTCACCTCGGACGTGCTCAGTTCCAGGAGCTCGGCAATCTCGTCCGCCGAGGGCTCGCGCTCGAACTTTTGCTCCAGCTCCGAGAATGAGCGGCTGATTTTGTTAAGCGAGCCCACCCGATTCAGGGGCAGGCGCACGATGCGGCTCTGCTCGGCCAGCGCCTGCAGAATGCTCTGGCGAATCCACCACACGGCGTAGGAAATGAACTTGAAGCCCTTGGTCTCATCAAAGCGCTTGGCGGCTTTAATCAGCCCCAGGTTGCCCTCGTTGATGAGGTCGCCCAAGGTCAGGCCCTGGTTCTGGTACTGCTTGGACACCGACACGACGAAGCGCAGGTTGGCTTTGGTCAGCTTTTCGAGGGCCATCTGGTCGCACTCGCGAATACGCTGGGCCAGCTCTACTTCCTCGTCTATCGACACCATGCTCACCTTACTAATCTCCTGGAGGTACTTGTCGAGCGACTGGCTTTCACGGTTGGTAATCTGCTTGCTGATTTTAAGCTGTCTCATGCGGTAACGCTGCTACTTGTTTTGGTTTCAAAGGGGGGTAATGACCAGCCCCCGGCGCTTGGCGATAAGGCTGGGCCCAATGGGTACCAAGATGCTGGGCGGCAGAAAGGTTCACGACGAGTGTAAACCGGGGCACTTTCACGTTTCGAACCGGAGGCGGCGCGTAAGAGGAATGCTCGTCGTTGAGAAATAGCCGGGTTGACACCAGCAGGCACTTCTTGGCCTGAGGCGTCAATGGCAACGTGCCCCGGTTACCTCGGAACCAAGGCATCAAGCCATTAACCTTAAGGCAAAAAGGCCGGCCAGAAATTGCTTTCTGGCCGGCCTTGCCGGGTATTACCGCATTTTTAAGCACCAGGGCCAATTATGGACAACTAACGCTCAACAAGCTAGCCAATCAGGCTGTCCGTCTCCACATTCCAGAACTTGCCGCTTTCGGGCCGGGCCTCGATGCCGCGGAAAAGGCCGGCGGCCGACTGCTCCACGGTGAAGGGGGCGCTGCTGCCACCCATGCGGGTCTGCACCCAGCCGGGGTGCATGGGCGTCACGGCAATGTTGCGCTCGGCCACGCGCTCGGCCAGAACGGCGGCATACATGGTGATGGCGGCTTTGGAAACGCGGTAGGCCGGGCTGTCGGACGCGGCAAAGGCGGGCAGGCCCATCTTGGAGGAGAGGAAGATAATCTGGCCGCCGTCGCGCACCAAGGGCAGCATGGGCTCGGTGAAGAGAATGGTGCCGTCCACGTTGGTAGCGAAGGTTTCGCGTAGGGACTGGCGCTCGGGTACGAGGGTGCCCAGGTCGGAACCCACGCCGGCGTTGTTCACCAGCAAGTCAATGCTGGGGGCCAGCTGGCTAACGGCGGCCACGGCCTGCTCGATGCTGGCATCGTTGGTCACGTCGAGGGTGACGACGGTCAGGTTGGGGTGGCTGAAATCGGCAATCTGGCCCGAGCGGGACGTACCAATAACGCGGTAGCCTTCGGCCAGGAGCTTCTGGGTGAGAGCCAGGCCAATACCACTGTTCGCACCGGTTACGAGGGCTGTTTTTTCGGGTGTGTTCATCAAGTTTGGGGTAAGAAAAAGGGGAAATATTAGGTGGTGACGACGATTTTACCGCCGGCCGCATTGCTGTCCATGAGTTGGTGCGCGGCCACGATGTCGTCGAGCGGGAAGGTGGCCCCAATGCCCAGGCGTATCCGCCCGGCTTCTACCGAGTCGATAAATTCCTGCAGCGCGGCGGCCGGGGCGGTGACCTGGCCGCTGTCATAGATGGTCAGGCCCACGGTGGCGGGAATGAATTCCATCGGGGCAAAGTCGGGGATGGACCAGCTTTCGGAGAGCATGCCGGTCATGCAGCCTAGCCCGCCGGGCTTTAGGCAGCTGAGCGTATCGCGCAGCGTGGTGGCCCCTACCAACTCCAGTGCCCGGTCTACGCCCTGCGGAAACAAGGCCCGCACCGGCTCGCGCAGCTTACCGTCATCAACCAGCACGTGGGTGGCGCCGTTGGCCATGAGCAGGTCGGCCTTCGCGGCATTGCGGGTGGTGGCCAGTACTGTGAGGCCAGCCTGGCTGGCCAGCTGCGCGGCGAGCAGCCCAATGGACGAGGTGCCGCCCCGAATGAGCAAGGTTTCGCCGGCCTGGATTTTCAGGGCCAGGTGCAGGGAGCCGTACACCGTCTGGAACATCTCGGGGATGGCCCCGAGCTGCGCCCAGGGCAGCTGGCTGCGGAAGGGGTAGAGGATGGTTTTGGGCATCACGGCATACTCGGCGTAGCTGCCGTCGAAATCGCGGCCCAGCCCACCCATCAGGGCCGCGACCTGCTGGCCGGGCGGGTACTCGCCCGAGGGGTCCTGCACCACTTCGCCCACGCATTCGATGCCCAGGATGCGCGGAAACTGCACGCCCGGTGACAGGCCCTTGCGGGTCATCAGCTCGGAGCGATTTAGCCCAAAGGCGCGCACCCGCAGCAGCACCTGCCCGGCTGCGGGCACCGGCACGGGCCGTTCTTCGAGGCGAAATTGGCCAGGGACGCCGGGGCTATACAAAACAGCAGCTTTCATGGCATAAAGGAGAAAAAGAGGAGCAAAAGACCCGCGCGGCCAGTATGCAACGGCCGTTCTCTACCGCTCGCGCACGCTGTTGAACAAGTAACGGTAGATTTTCCAGTCCTGGCTTTCCTGGCGCAGCACGAAGAATTCGCGGCTGGTGCGGGCCACTTGCTGCCCCGTGGCCAAGTCAGTGGTGGCGGTGCGGGCGGTGGCCTGCACGAAAGCATACTCGCCGCCTACGGTCACATCCTCCACCGCGTAGCTGATGTGAAAGCGCGTTTTGGCGAAGAAGTTTTCGCCCTTGCCCGGCAGCGTTCCGGCGGGCAGGGAGGTCACGCCATCGGGCATGAACACGCCGTCTGTGGTGTAGAGGGCGGGGAGCAGGGCAGGGTTGGCCGCGTTCAGGGCCTCGGCGTACTGGATTAGCAGCTGCTCGGCAGCCTGCGTGGGGGAGTGCGGTTGCATGGTTCTGGTCTCGGGGCTGGTGAAAGTTATTTGGTTAACTCCGGGTCGATGATGGCGGCGTCGAATTCGGTATTGAGCTTTTTGTAGAGTGGGGTGGGCTCGACCTTCAGTATCAACTCGATGGTGGGGCCGGAGAACAGTTCGAACAGGTGGCCGCCGTGAATAAGGCCGTCGAAGGTGGCCAGGTTGACGTGGGTGTGGGCTACCGGCTTGCCGTTGTACACGGCGATGTCGCCCGTTAGCGAGGTTACTTCGATTGGGTCCGGAAAGGGGATGACTTTGAAGGCTTTGCGGTCGTAGTCGAATATGCCCACCTTGGCCGACAAGGCATCGCCGATGGCCTGGTAATGGGCACTTTTGACGTTGTGCTTCTGGGCAAACTCGGTGAGCCCCGATACGACTTCATCGCCCTTGGCAAAAATCAGCACGTAGGTTTTTACCGGCCCGCTGGTGCTCAGCAGCTTCACTTTCAGGCCAGGAGCTTTGCCCAGCTGCACGGGCTTGCCCGTGGTCAGTGAAATGTATTCCGGGGCCTGAGCCTGGGCAGCCAGGGCGGTACCGGCCACGAGCAGGGCCGTGGCGGCGAGGCGTTTAAAGAAGGCAGGACGCATCGGGCTGATTATTTAATGAATGGTGCCACATCGGCCCACACGGCCGGGAAGTTGCTGAGAAAGGCCCCGTGCCCGGCATTGGGGATGATGCCCAGCTGGCCCCGGCGCAGGTCCCGGACCGTGGGGAGCATCCGCTCCAAGGGGTTGCCCTCGTCGCGGTCGCCGGCCATCACCAGCACGGGGCACTGGATGGTCTGCATCAGGGCGCGGTCCACGGTCAGGTGGTTGTACATGGTGGCCACCTGGGTAAACATCTCGCCTAGGCGCTGCGGCTGCGGCATCAGCGCCTGCTGCTGGCGCACGTAGGCGCTGTCGAGCGCCAGGGCCTGCTGGGGGCTGAAATCAAATTTGCGCTGGCCGGCCGTCACCTCACTGGCCCCAATAGTGATGAGCTTGCGCACCCGCTCGGGGTACATACTGGCCAGCTTGTAGCCGGCAAAGCCCCCGTCGCTGAAACCCAGCACAATGGCGCTGTCGCGGGCGGTGGCCTTGAGCACGGCCAGCACGTCGTTGGCCCGCTGCTCGTAGGTGAGCGGCGCGGTGCCCAGCTCCGACTTGCCGTGGCCGCGCGTCGAGATGGCAATCACCTGGTATTTGCGCGAGAGGCTGTCGATGAACTGGTGCATCTCGTAGGTCGAGCCCAGCAGGCCGCCGTGCAGCAGCACGAATGGCCGGCCCTTGCCGTACACCTCGTAGTAGATTTTGGCGTCGCCGGCCTGGACGTAGTGCCCGGCTTTGGGGTTGTTGCCGTAGGGAATGGCGCCTTTCGGCGAGGGCGTGGCCTGCATAAAAGCCCGCAAGGGCTTCGTGGGCCGCTGCTGGCCGAAGGCGGCGGTGGTCAGCAGGAGGAAAAGGAACAGCAGTTGCCGGGTCATGAGTGCATTGTTTTGAACAATGCAAAGGTCCCCCAGTCGCGTAGCCGATGCCCTTAACCTAGCGTAAGAAATACCCTTAATCTAGGTTAAGCCTTGCCGGGTTTCGTGACCCGGTCCTTGCGGATTTTGCTCAGAAACTCCGGCGTGATGCCGAGGTAGGAGGCAATCTGGGTATTGGGCAGGCGGCGGGCCCAGTGCGGGTACTGCGTCAGGAAATTCTGGTACCGCTCCTCGGCCGGGGTGCTAATGCTTTGCAGCAGCCGGTCCTGCAGGTCGATGTACCCCCGCTCGACGAGGATGCGAAAGTTGCGGTCGAACTTGTGGTAGTGGGTGAACAGGTCAAGCAGGTCGTCGTGCCGGATTTGCAGCACCGTGGCCGGCTCCAGGGCCTCGATGTACACCCGGCTGGGCTGCTCGGCGTAGAAGCTGGCCAGGTCGGTCATCCACTCATTCTCCACCGCAAACAGCAGGTTGTGCTCCTTGCCACTTTTGTCCACGGTGTAGAGCCGGAAGCAGCCGGCCACCACGAAGCTGGCGTACCGGCACACTTCACCCTCCTGCAGCAGGAAAGCGCGGCGCTTTACCTTCCGCTCCGTGAAACGCCGCGTCAGCGCCTCCTCTTCCTCTCCGGTGAGGGGGAAATAATCCTGCTTGAAATACTGGCGGAGCGCCTCTAACGGGGCAAGGGTTGTATCCACGTTTACGGGCTAAATGGGCGCCGGCAAGTTACCAAAAGCTAGCCTACCTGAAACGTGCGCATGCTGATGCCCCCAAACGTCACGCCCTCAAACGTGTGGGTGAGGGCCTCGGTTGGGCGGGCCAGCCCGGCGGTGTAGAGCAGCGGCAGGTAGTGGTCGAGCGTGGGCACGGCCAGCGCGCCGCTACGGCCGGTTTGCTGGTAGGCAAGCAGGCCCTTGAAGTCGCGCTGGTCGAGCCGGCCCTTCACCCAGTGGTCAAACTGCGTGGCCCAGTCGAAGGCGCTCTCGTCGCCGGCCATGAGCTTGGGCATGCTTAGTTGCAGGTTGTGGACCACGTTGCCGCTGCCGATGATGAGCACGCCTCGTTCGCGCAGGAACTGCAGCTGCCGGGCAAAGTCGAAGTGCCAGGCCAGCGGCTTGCTGTAGTCGAGGCTGAGCTGCACCACCGGAATGTTGGCCTGCGGATAGAGGTGATGCAGAATGGACCAGGTGCCGTGGTCGAGGCCCCAGTCGGCCGCGCCGTGCACGTCGTGGATGTGCTCCACGATGGCCTGGGCCAGGTCGGGCTTGCCGGGGGCCGGGTACTGCATCCGTTCCAGCGCCGGCGGGAAGCCCTCAAAGTCGTGGATGGTGGGCGGGCGCTGGTTGTTGGTCACGAACGTGCCCTTGGTCTGCCAGTGCGCCGAGATGACGACAATGGCCTTGGGCGGCGTGAGGCGCGCCCGCAGCTGGTGCAGGCTGCGTGTAAACGCATTGTCCTCAATGGCATTCATCGGCGAGCCGTGGCCCACGAAGAGCACCGGCATCAGCTTCGTGCGGGGCAAGCCGGCCGCGGCCGCGAACAGCTTTTGCAGGTTCAGGGCCGGCGGCAGCAACGGGGCCAGGGCCAGGGCTTTGAGAACGGAACGGCGTTGCATAAGGGGGCAGGGGGAGGATTGAGCCAAAGCCCCAAAACTACCGGCCCCCGCTGGCCACGGCATTGACCTAGGATAAGAAAGCAGGAGCGGAGCAACAAAAAGCCCCCGACGGCGTGCTTCCACTGCCCCTGCCGGGAAGTAAGAGCGCGCCGCCAGGGGCTGGCAGCTAATCGGCCTGAGCGCCGGTTATTTGGTCTTGTTGTACATGTAGCGGGCGATTTTCCACTGGCCGCTCACCTTCTGGAAAACGAACAGCTCGCGGTTTTCTTCCGGCCCGGTCTGGCCGTTGGCATTGACCGTGGCCGTGCCTTTGTAAGTGGAGCGCACGAAGGCCGTATTGCCATTCACCACGACTTCGTCAATGGTAAAATTGATGTCCAGCTTGATGGCCCCGAACACGTACTCGTAGGTGCCTTTCACCTGGGCCTGGCCCACGGCGGTGGGGGCGCCGGGCGGCATGAGCACGGCATCCTTGGTGTAGAGGGCCACGACTTTGCCGACGTTGGCTTCCTTGAGCGCGTCGCGGTAAGCCGTAATGACTTTCTCGATGGCGGCTTTGTCGTTGTCGGCAACGCTTGCCGCAATAAGGCGCTTATCCGAACGACCTTCGGCCTGGCTGAGGGTGGCCGTCAGGGACAGGAAAAGCGCGGCTGCAACGAATGATTTCTTCATCTGGGGGTGCGTGTTAGGGGTTGATTTGAACACTGCAAAGGTCCCGTCCCCGAGCCCGCCGTGCCCTTGAACTAACATAAGAAATCGGCTTAATCTAGGTTAAGTCAAGTCCTCCCCGGCATCGAATGAGAATGGTAAAAATCCCCGCTACGCCGCCCTACAACGGCCGCGACCGGAACGTGACGGCCTGCCGGTGTAGCGGGGGCAGCACCAGCAGCACTACGAGCAGGGCGATGAGCCCCAGGCTGACCAGCCCGAAGTAGTTGAGGCAGTAGCGGAGCAGCGTTTGGGTTTCGAGGGTGCGGGCCAGCAGGCTGGCCGCACCGCGCTGGGCCGTTTCCAGGGCCAGGCCCTTGCCCTGCAGGGTTTGCTGCAGGCTCTGCACGCGGGCCGCCACCTCGCTGGTGCCGGGTAGCAAATCGGCCCGAAACCGGTCGAGCTGCGCCGTGCGCCAGTAGGGCTGCAATACGCTGGTGACGGCCAGCGAGCCCACGAAGCCCAGGTTGCGAAACGCCACCGCCGCGAACGTGCCGGCCGCCGTCAGCTGCGGGGGCAGCCCGCCCATGGTGAACAGCGCCAGTGGCACCAGCACGAAGCCCACGGCCAAGCCTTGCAGGAGCAGCGGCAGCCAGAACACGGCCAGCTGCTGCGCCGGTCCGAAGAGCAGATACATCCACACATGGTGCACCAGCAGCAACGCAAAGCCCACCGCCAGCAGCCAGCGCAGGGGCGTGCCCAGCAGTACGAAGCGCACCACGATGCTCACGCCCAGTACAATGCCGACCAGCGTAGCCGCCTGCAAACCCACCATTTGCCCAGCATCGACGTGCAGCACGCCCGTGAAATAGGCCAGGGCGATGTTGGTGGTGCCCCGGAAAAAGTAGAACACGCAGAACAGCGCCAGCCCCACGCAAAAGTTGCGGTGGCGAAACACACCAAAGTCGATATAGGGCCGCTTCAGATGCACTTGCCGCCAGCCGAAGGCGACGCTGCCCACCACGGCCAGCCCTAGGGCCCGCCACATGGCCGGGCTTTCCAGCCAGTACTGCTGCTGACCGTACGAGGCCAGATAGGACAGGCCCAGCAGCAGGGCGCTCAGCAGCACCCAGCTGGGCCATTCCAACTGCGTGAGCGGCAGCCGCCGCCGGGTGCGCACGTCGTTGAGAATGAGCAGTAGTAGCAGCGCGCCGGGCAGCGCCACCAGCAGGTAGGCGTGGAACACCGCCGGCACGGCGTAGTGGTCGAGCACTGTCCAGCTCAGCATGGTGCCCAGCGGCGCCGAGGCCAGCAGCCCGCCGTAAAACACGGCGTAGCCCATGGCCCGCGCCCGGGTGGAATGCAGGCGCGAAAAAATCAGCGACAGCAGCGGCGTGACGATGGTGCAGGCCACCGTACCCTGCAAAAAGCGCAGCCCCAGCAACAGGCGAAAATCGCGCACCCCGCCAGCCAGGCCCACCAGGGCGGCCAGCAGCACCACGCTCAACAGCAGGGAATTGCGCAGGCGCAGGTAGCTGCCCAGGTGCGGGTCGAAGGGCAGAAACGCCACCAGCCCCGCGTAGAACAGCAGGATGGAAAACTGCACGTCGGCCGGCTCCACACCGTAGTAGCCCGCCATCTCGGCTCCGCTACCGGCATAAAGGCCCAGCAACAGAAACGGCGGCAGCAGCGCCCAAAACAGCACGGCCCGAATGGCCCATTCGGGCACCCAGGCCTTAAAAACCGGCGGCAGTTCCGTGTTTTTCATTGGTCGGTAGCGCTTACTTGGCCACCGTCACGGTGGCGTTCATGCCGGCCGCGAGCTGGGCGGTTTTCGCCGGCTGGTCGGTGAGCTGAATGCGGATGGGCAGGCGCTGAATCACCTTGATGAAGTTGCCCGTCGCGTTGTCGGGCGGCAGCAGCGAAAACCGCGCCCCCATAGCCGGCGACAACGACTCGATGCGCCCCGCAAATGCCTGGTCGGGGTAGGCGTCAGTGGTGATGCGCACCGGCTGGCCCACGTGCAGGTGCGGCAATTGGGTTTCCTTGAAGTTGGCCGTTATCCACTTGCCCGCCTGGCGGTTCACGATGTAGGCCAGCGGCTGGCCGGCCTGAATCAATTGGCCTTCCTGAATGGTCTGGCGGCCCATCACACCGGCGTAGGGCGCCGTCACGACGGTGTAAGAAAGGTCGAGCCGGGCCTTGCGCAGCAGTGCCTGCCGCCGCCGGATTTCGGCTTGCAGCACCGCCCGCTGCCCTTGACTTTCGTCCACCCGCGAGAGGGCCGTCTGGTAGCCGCCGGCCAGGGCCGCGTAATCAGAGCGGGCCACATCGAGGGCCGACTGCTGGCGCTCGAACTGCTGGCGCGTCACGGCTTCATCGGCCAATAGCTGTTTGTAGCGGGCAAAATCCTGCTCCTGCTGCACCAGCCGGGCCTTGGCCGCCCCAATCTGGCTTTGGCTTACCTGCGAGCTGCGCTGCGAGGTCTGCACGGTGCTGGCCAGGTTCAGCAGCTGGGCCTGAGTATTGGCCAGCGCCGCTTCGGCCTCGGCCACGGGCACTTCAAAGTCGCGGTTGTCGAGCACGACCAGCGTGTCGCCGGCCTTAACGGCCTGGTTTTCGGCGTAATGAATCCGGCGAATGTAGCCGCTGACCTTGCTGTTAATCGGGTTAATGTATTCTTCCACCTGAGCATCGTCGGTGCTTTCAAAGTGCAGCATCTGCCAGCCGATGCGGCCGCCCCAGATGAACAGGGCCAGCACCAGCAGGCTGGCTAACGTGGTGGTGATGCGCGCCACCAGGCGGTCGGTGCGCTGCGCGGGATGTTGCGGCGAGGTCGTCGGCTGGGTCATGACTATAGGAGGCCGATGGCTTTTTGCAGTTGATAGTATTGCGTGGCGGCCAGTGTCCGGGCCGTCACGAGGTCGAAGCGGGCCTGCAGGAGCTGATTATCCGCATCTAGCAAATCGGTGAGCAGCGCCAGCTGGTTGAAATAGGTGCTGTTGACGATGCGATAGTTTTCGGTGGCCTGCCCAATGCTCTGCTCCGCGATGCGGATGCGCTCCAGGGTTTCCTGGTAGCGCACGTAAGCCGTTTTGACTTCCTGGCGCTTGTCGTCCAGCACCTTTTCTTCGCCCAGTCGCTGGCGCTCAATGCCGATTTCGGCGGCCTTTTCGGCGTGACGGTCCAGCCAGCGGGCGGTGATGTTGTAGGAAACGCGCACGCCCACCTCGCCCACGCTGTATATCTGCGACACGTTGGGGAACACCAGTCGGTTGGGGTAGGTGTAGGCGTAGCCTGAAAACAGGCTCACCTGCGGACGCTTGCTTACTTCCGTGGCCGCCAGCCGCAGCTCGCTGAGGTGGGTTTGCAGCCCGGCTACCCGCAGCTCGGGCGCTTTGGCCTGCGCCTGACCGAGGTAGTCGGCGTAGGCATTGTCGAGCACCACCGCCGGGCTCACCGGGGCCAGTTGGTTCACCTGGTCTTCGGGGGCACCCAGCAGCAGGTTCAAGCGCTGGTTGGTGAGGGTGAGGGTATTGCCGATTTCGGTTAGCAGCAGCTGTTGCCGCGAGAGCTGCAGCTCGGCCCGCAGCAGGTCGGAGCGTAGCACCACGCCGTTCTTATACAGCGAGCGAATCTGAGTCAGTCGCCGTTCCGATTCTTTGACGTTGTTGGCCGTCAGGGCTTGGTACTCGCGGTTGCGCTGCACGTCGAGGTAGGCCGTGGCCACGCGCAGACGGACCTCGCTGGCGGTCAAAGCCAGCCGCTCGGTTTCCAAGAGTTCGTTGGTTGCCTGGGTGGCAATCTGATTGGTGATGCGCCCGCCGGTGTATACTTCCCAGTCGGCTTCGAGGCCTACGTGGTACGCGTGGGGGCTGGGCGGTACGGCGACGCGCTCGGGGTTTTGCAGGCCGGCGCGGGGCTCGTAAGCCACCAGCCCGCCCAGGTAGGCGTAGCTGCCGCCCGTTGTCACGCGGGGCAGGCGCTCGCTCTTGCGGTCCTTCACCAGTTCAGCGCTGAGGTCCACCTGCTGGCGCTGCATCCGGATTTCCTTGTTGTGCGCCGTGGCCAGCGCCCAGGCCTGCTCCAGCGTCAGGGGCTCGGCCGGACTGCCAGCCGTTTGCGCAGTCACCGGATAAGTGACTGATAATAAAAAAGCTGCGGCGCCGGTCCGCAGCCAACTTCGACCGTTCATGATGGGCTTTTTGTAGGAGCTCAAAATTACGGGGGCACTGCTCGGCCTATTTTATCACGTTAGTCAATATATTGTTCAAACCAGCCATTGTTGTTCAAGCCTTGCGAAATCTTACCTATTGCTCGAAATGATGCTTCAGCGCAGTCCAATAGCAAGCCGGTTATCCCGTTTCCAAAATGGAGTAACCGGCTTGCTATTGGGCCGTCACCTTTACTTCCTGCCTAATGCTTGATAACGGGCGCTGCCGCAATCGGGAAGCCCTGCTGGGCCAGCCACGCGCCGAAGCGGTCAAGCCAGGAATCGACGGGCAGGTGCTGGGTTTTCGTGCCGAAGCCGTGGCCGCCCTTGGCGTACACGTGCAACTCGGCGGGCTTGCCGGCCGCTTGCCAGCCGCTGTAGAGCTGCACGCTCTGCGGGGCCAGGCCTAGGTCGTCGTCGGAAGCCGCGGCCACGAACAGGGGCGGGGCATCGGCGGGCACGGGCTGCTTGGGCAATACCGCCAGGTAGGCGTATTGCGAGGCCAGAAAATCGGGGCGGTTAGCGGCCGAGTAGCCGTAGCCCACCCCGGCCGTTACGGTGCCGCCCGCCGAAAAGCCCATCAGGCCCACGCGGTTGGGCTGCACGCCCAGCTCCCGGGCGTGGCTGCGCACGTACTCAATGGCCCTTTTGCCATCGGCGATGTCCATCGCCACCACGGGCGCCACCACGGCGTTGAACTGATTCCAGTCCTTGAGCAGCGGCATCATCTGCTGGGCCGGGTCGGGGCCCGTAATGTGCACCAGCCGGTATTTGAGCACGAAGGCGGCCACGCCCCGCGCCTGCAGCCATTTGGCCACGTTGGTGCCCTCGTTATCGATGTCGAGCAGGTGGAAGCCGCCCCCGGGGCACACCACCACGGCCGTACCCGTGGCCGTGCCCGGCGCGGGCAGGTAGGCCGTGAGCGTGGGCGTGGTCACGTTGTACACGAAGCGGGCCCCGGACTGGCTGGTTTCCTTTTCTGGCCAGGTCGAGCTTTCCGAGCCAGGGGCCTTGCCCTGATAGAGCGGAATAACCCGCTGGGCGTGGACGCTAAGGGTGCAGGCCAGCGCAAGTACCAAATAAATGATTTTCATTGGCCTACGCTGCATTTTTCTTGAACCACACGATGTAGGCATCAATAGCTCCCTGCAGAAACTGCTTGGTGCCGGCTTTCAACTCGCCGTTTTCGTCAAACAGTTCATTCACCTTCGCCAGGTACACTTCGGGCTGCTGCATGGTGGGCACGTTGAGAAAAACCAGGCTTTGCCGCAGGTGGTGGTTGGCCCCGAAAGCCGATACGTTGCCCGGCGAGTTACTGAAAACCGCGCCCGGCTTGCCGTCCCACACGCTTTGGCCATAAGGCCGGGAGCCCACATCGAGCGCGTTTTTCAGCACGCCCGGCACCGACCGGTTGTATTCCGGCGTCACGAAAAGCACACCGTCCAGCGCCTTCACCTCGTTGCGGAACGTGGTATAGATTTCCGGTACTTCGTTATGGTCGTCGAAGTCCTGGTTGTAGACGGGCAGGCCGTCCAACGAAACCAGCTTGAACTCGAACCCTTCCGGAGCCATGGGCACCAGGGTATTGGCTATTTTCTTAGAGAAGGATTCTTTGCGCAGGCTGCCGACGAGGATGCCAATTACTTTTTTCATGGGGTTGCGGATTAAGATTTGAATTAAAGTTGAGGTCGGCCGTTAGCGCAGCAATGGCGCCACGCGGCTGCCGATAAGCTCGGTGGCCTGCAGAATTTTCTCGTGCGGCAGCACGGCCACGTCCATCTGGAACGTCACCCGCGAAATGCCGCCCAGTGCCTCGCTGTGGCGCCGAATCTTGGCGGCTACTTCCTCGGGGCTGCCCACCAGCAGCGCGCCCATCGGGCCGGCCTGGGCCTCCACGTGGGCTCGCGTGGGCGGAAAGCCGCCCCGCTCACGGGCGCGCTGGCCGAAAGTCTGGATGTAGCCGGGTGCGAAGCCGTTCAGGGCTTCTTCGGTGGTGGGGGCCACGTAGCCCAGCGAGTGCAGGCCCACTTTGAGCTGCTCGGGCGCGTGCCCGGCCCGGCGGCCGGCTTCGCGGTAAAGGTCGACCAGGGGGCGGAAGCGGCGGGTTTCGCCCCCGATGATGGCCACCATCAGCGGCAGGCCCAGCGTGCCGGCCCGCGCAAACGACTCGGGCGTGCCGCCCACGCCCAGCCAGATGGGCAGCTGCGCCTGCGCCGGGCGCGGGTACACGCCCTGGCCCGTCAGGGCCGGCCGGAACCGACCCTGCCAGCTGATTTTTTCGCTGGCCCGAATGGCCAGCAGCAGGTCCAGCTTCTCGGCGAACAGTTCGTCATAGTCATTGAGGCTGTAGCCGAAAAGTGGGAAGGCTTCGGTGGAGGAGCCCCGGCCCACCACCATTTCGGCCCGGCCCTGCGAAATCAAATCCAAGGTGGCGAACTCCTGGAACACGCGCACCGGGTCGGCGGCCGAGAGCACCGTGACGGCGCTGGTGAGGCGGATGCGCTGGGTGCGGGCGGCCGCCGCGGCCAAAATCACGGCCGTGGCCGAGTCGAGGTATTCGGCCCGGTGGTGCTCGCCGATGCCGAACACGTCGAGCCCGACCTCGTCGGCGCGCTCAATGCGCTCAAGCAGCAGGCGCATCGCCTCGGGGCCGCTGAGGTGGTCGCCGCCATTTTGGAGCAGGTGCGAGGCAAAGCTGTCAATTCCAACTTCCATAGCAGTAACAAGAAAGTAAAAAGTGTTCTACCAAAACGCCCGGCTCCACGCGGAAGCCGGGCGCTTGAAGGCCAACCGGGCCGGGCTGCCAATGGTTGGCTATGCCCCGACCTTGCCGATGCGCAGGATGGGCTTGATGGTGATGCCCTTCTCCGAGTCTTCGGCGGCTTCGTTTATTTGGTCGAACTCGTAGAACTTCACCAGCTTATCGAAGGGAAACTGACCTTTCTTATACAGCGCAATCAGGCGCGGAATAAAGATGCTGGGTACCGAGTCGCCTTGCAGGATGCCCTTGAGGGTGCGGCCGGCTACCATGATGTCGTTGGGGCCGAAGGTTATTTCCTTGTCGGGGGCCGTGACGCCTACCATGCCGCACACGCCGTGGGTGCGCAGGCCCTGCACGGCCGTGCGAATGATTTCGGGCCGGCCGGTGGTGTCGAAGGCGAAATGGGTGCCCTTGCCAGTGATTTTCTGGATTTCCTCCACCACGTTGCCCGTCTTGCTGTTGATGGTATGGGTGGCCCCCAGTTCCTTGGCCAGCGCCAGACGTGCGTCGTTGATGTCGATGGCGATGATGGTGGTGGCTTCAGCCACGCCGGCGGCCATGACGGCGGCCAGGCCCACGGCCCCGGTACCGAAAATGGCGATGCTGGACCCGGCCGGCACATTCAGGCTATTGAGTACGGCGCCCGCCCCAGTCTGGATGCCGCAGCCTAGCGGCCCGAGCAGTTCCAGCGGCACGTCCTTGGGCACCTTGATGGTGTTGTTTTCGTGGGCCACGGCGTAGGTGGCAAACGACGACTGCGAGAAGAAGCTGTCGTGCAAATCGGGCGTGGCGTGCTGGTGGATGCGGTGGCTGCCATCGGGGCGGCTGCCGGCGAAGTTGTGCTCCAGCATGTGCTCGCAGTAGGTGGGAAAGCCCTCGCGGCAGCTGTCGCACTTGCCGCAGTAGCCGAAGGTGAGCACCACGTGGTCGCCCACGGCCACCTCGGTCACTTCATGCCCAATGGCCTCGACCACGCCCGCGCCCTCGTGGCCGAGCACCATGGGCAGGGGGGCGGCCATCTGCTGGTTGCGAATCACCATATCGGTGTGGCAGATGCCGGTGGCCACGATGCGCACCAGCACTTCCTGGGGTTGGGGCTGGTCGAGTTCGGCTTCTTCGAGCACGAACGGAGTACCTTTTTCTCTAACGACGGCGGCGGTAATCTTCATGGGAGTTGGGGATTAGGGGAGGGAATGATAAAGGAATGGCCGTGCAGCAGGCCGTGCTCGGCGGCAGGACGGGCCGTTTTTAGCGCTGACGGCAAGGGAGCCTTTCAGTAACTCAAAAGTAGAAAGCACCTTGCCTGGTAACTTTGGCAATCAAGTCAACTATTTGTTCAAACCAGCCAAGCGCAATGCTCACGTCCGAAGACTTTGTAGCGGAACTTGAAAACATCGATAGCCGGCCCGAAACTATGTTTGTGCTGGAGCAGCACAGCGAGGAAAACTACCCCCTGCACCAGCACCAGAAAACCCAGCTGGTGTATGTGCGCAGCGGCGTGGCTTACCTCGTCACGCCCAGCAAAACGTACTTCCTGCCGGCCCGGCACTACGTGCTCATTCCGCCCCGACTGGAACACCGCGTGCTGTTTCATTCGCCCCAGCACGTCGTTACCGGGTTGTGCTTTGCGGAGGCCCGCGACGCCGACCATCCGTTCTTTAGTCAGCTGGGCATCTACCCGGTGACGGACCTGCTCTACGAACTGCTGCGCTATACCGAGAGCTGGCACGGGCACTATGGCCCCGCGCAGTACGAGCCCTACCTGTTCCTACTGAACCTTAAGCTCGTGCTGCCGCACATCAGCCACCACCCGCTGCCGCTGGCCCTGCCCACCACCGAAGACCCGCGCCTGGTGCCGGTGCTGCGCCACATCTACGAGCACATCGGCGAGCTGCTGGAACTGGGCAGCCTAGCCCGGCACTTCGGCTTCAGCCCGCGCAGCTTGTCGCGCCTGTTTCAGGAGTGTCTGAGCATTTCCTTCGGGCAGTACCTGAAGCTGCGCCGCATGATGGCGGCGATGGAAATGATGCTGAAAACCCGCCAGACCATCAGCGAGGTGGCCTACGCGGTGGGCTACAACAGCCTGGCCTCGTTCAGCAACACCTTCAACAAGCTGGTGGGCCAGCGCCCCTCCGAGTTTGCCGCCCGCGAGCAGTAGGCAGCGGGGCAGAGGTGGGCCGGGACCCAACACCAAGGCCGCCCCGGCATTCCCTCTGCAAAGAGAAACCGGGGCGACCGGTGGGCTTAACGCTTGGCCACGCCGTCGGCTTTGGCGATGACGTTGAAGGTCAGTGTGAAATTGTCGTCGATGGCCTTGTCAGCGGCCGCGCCGAAGAAGGTCGAGCCGTACTTCACGTCGTACTTGCTGCGGTCGATGGTGGCCGTGCCCGAAGCCGCGGCCACGCCGTTTTTCACGCCCACTTTGGCCGGGAAGCTCAGCGGGTTGGTTTTGCCCTTGATGGTGAGGTTGCCGGTAACGGTGGCGTTATTACCGGCCGCGTCCCCCTTCAGCGGCTTGATGCTGGTGATGACGAAAGTGGCCGTTGGGTTCTTTTCCACGCCGAAGAAGTCGTCCGACTTCAGGTGGCCCACCAGCTTGGCGTTGTAGTCGGCATCGGTCAGGTCGGTGTTTTTAAGGGAAGCCATGTCGGCCACGAACGTGCCGCCCACAATCTGGCTGCCCTTCACCTGCACAGTGCCCTCTTTCAGGTTGATGGTGCCGGTGTGCTGGCCGCCTACCTTCTTACCCAGCCAGCCCAACGAGCTCAGCTGCGGCTGCACTTTGTAAGTTTCAATGGCGGCCGTGGCCGTAGCGGGTTAGCGGGCGGCGGGGCCTTTAGCGGCTTGCGCAGGAGCCGACAGCACGGTGGCGGCCAGCAGCAGGGGAAACAGGAATTTTTTCATGGTTTCTTAAGTGAAGAGTTGTTGATTTAAAATGATTTATGGACAGTGCTGGCTGCCGAGTTAAGGCTGTTTAGCCAGCCACTGGTGGGCGGCGTCCAATCCGCTGGCCGAGATTTCGTGCCCGCCCTCGAAGGCTTCGTAGTGCGGGGCGATGCCCAGCGTCTTTAGAAACGTCACGGCCTCGTCGGCGTAGAAAGCGGGCAGCTTGTCGTCGTGGCGTCCGTGGCTGAGGAAGAAGTGGACCTTCTTCACGTCGGCCGCCGGAGCGTGGCGCTGACGCGACTCCATCAGCATGCGGCCGCTGAAGGCCAGCACGCCACGCACCTGCGACGGGTGGGTCAGGGCCACGTCGTAGGCCATGATGGCCCCCTGACTGAAGCCCAGCAGGTACACCTGCCCGGCCGGAATGCCATACTTTATGCAGGCTTCGTGGATGAAGCGGAGCAGCAGGCGCTGTCCGTCCAGCTGCTGGCTTTGGTTGAAGACGGGCTTGCCCGACGAGAAATCCACCTCGTAGAAGCCGAAACCCATTGGCCCAAAGATTAGCGGAGCGCGCACCGAGAGTACCAGCGTGTGGGCATCGGCCAGCTGCTCGCCCACGGGCAGCAGGTTCAGCTCGTTGCCGCCCACACCGTGCAGCATCAGCAGGAGTCGTTTGGCGCCGGTGGCCTGGGCCGGGTTCACTACGCGGTAGGACAGGGATAAGTCAGTAAGCAGCGCGGGCTGCGTAGCAGAAGCAATAGTCATGGAAGTAGTTAGATAAAACGGGAGAAAAAAGGCCAGCCACGCCCAGCGTTGGCGTTTCCAGGGGCGGCTCACGCTTGTGGCTGCGGCTCGGCGCGCAGCAGCACCCGGATGCCCCACGGGTCGGTGGCAATGGGGCCTTTGGGTGTTGGCTCCACGGCGTAGCCGGCGGCTTGCAGGCGGGTAGCAGCCGCGTCGCGGGTGACGGCATCGGGCACCCAGAGCTCCCAGCGCAGCAGACGGGCATCGGCGGTGGTGGCGGCGGGTGAGCCGGCGGCCCACACGTTCAGGCCCAGGTGGTGGTGGTAGCCGCCGGCCCCCACGAACAGGGCCCCCGACAGGCTCCAGGTTTCGATGTCGAAGCCCAGCGCCTTGTGGTAGAAGGCCGCCGCGGCCCGCAGGTCGCCGGTATAAAAGTGCAGGTGGCCGATGGTCGTGCCGGCGGGCAGGCCCTGCCAGTGGTTTGTGCCGGCCGCTTGCAGCACCCCGGCCTCGTCAAGCGGGTCGAGGGCCGACTGGATTTCGCCCTGCTCGCTCACCTGCCACTCCGAGCGGGGCCGGTCGCGGTATACCTCGATGGTAAAGCCGTCAGGGTCGGTCAGGTAAGTGGCTTCGCTGTAGTTGTGGTCAGAGGAGCCCAGGTTGACCCCCAGGGAATGCACGTGCTTGATAAAGCAGCCTAAGTCGGCGCGGGTGGGCAGCAGCACGGCCAGGTGATAGATGCCCAGCCGGCCGCGCCGGGGAATGGGATTTGCCCCCGGCTGCTCCTGCAGGCGCACCAGCACTGCTGGACTACCGGCCACGCCCAACTCGGCTACGGCGGCCTGGCCTTCGGTGGCCGGCGTCTGACGGAGCAGCGCAAACCCCAGCACGCGCTGGTAAAAGTCCAGCGAGCGGGTTAGGTTGGCCACCGTCAGGTACACGGTGCCCAGACGAATGTTGGCCGGCAATTCCGTCGGCGGGTGGACCCCAATGCGTTCAGCGGGCAGCGAAGAATAAGGAAGCAGGGCAGTGGTCATAACAGCGGGGATGGTAGTAGCGGTTAAGAGTAGTTGAAGCGGCGGCCGCGAAGCTGCTTATTTAGCCAAGCCGAGCTGCTTCATGTAGGATTGGTTATCCCAGTAGAGGTATTCCTCCACCATCACACCGTCCTTCCACACGCCCAGGGTGGACATGGGTAGCACGAACTTCTTGCCGTTGGGCTGAATGAATTTGCCGTCGCCGGTGGGCATGGGCTTGGTGAAGGTGCCGGTCATGATGCCCGATACCGACGTCAGATTGCCCTGACCAATCTTGAAGGGGTGCTGCTTGATTTTCGTGTCGGGGGCGTACACGAACATGGCTTTCAGGTCCGAGATGTGGCGGGCGATGCCGGTGGTGGTGTGGCCATCGGGCCAATGCACGATGATGTTCTGGGCGTGGCTCTCGTGCAGGCGGTCCCACTTCTCGTTGCTGAACACGTCGTAGTCCAACTCATCGAAGGTTTTCAGGTGCTGGGCCACGAGGTCGCTGGTTTTAGGGGCGGGCTTGGCGGCGGGTTTCTGGGCGGCGGCGGTCAGCGAGGCCGCGAACAGGGCAAGGGGCAGCAGGATTTTTTTCATCGGGGAGACAACGACTTGTCAGGATTCTCTCACCGCGAGAGAACAAGACAAAGGTCCCCCAGCGCCTATCCCCAGCACATTATCATAGGATAAGAAACGCGGGCGGTGGGGCCTAAAAACAAAATGCCAACCCAGGGGCTGGCGCTTCACAGTAAGCAAGCAGAATTAGCCCCCCAAGCATTCGTCTAAGGGCCGGAGAAGCATCGGACCAAGGTTGCGCTACAACCGCCGCCGCGCCCGACAGCAACTGCTTTCGGTAGCGGCCTTCCCCAGCCGGCGGGCCACTAGCACTATCCTCGCAAAGTGCAGCATAATCCTAGCAATCAAGTGAATTAGCGCAACCGGCTGGCCGGAAGCACGGTTACTCCAGCGACCTGCTACTCCGGCTGGCCCGTTTTCATTTCTTCCTTATCCCCTCCAAACCCATGGGTATTTCCCTCGAACAGGCGCAAACTGCCGTGCAAGCTGCCCACCAAAAAGCGCTCGAAATAAACGTTAAGATGAACATCGCCATCGTCGATGCCGGCGCCAACCTCGTAGCCTTCGCCCGCATGGACGACGCCTGGCTCGGCTCGCTCGACATCTCGATTAAGAAGGCCAAGACGGCCCGCTTCTTCGACATGCCCACGGGGGCTATCGGCGGCCTTTCGCAGCCGGGCGGCCCGCTCTTCAATATTGAGGTGTCGAACGGCGGCCTCATCACCTTCCCCGGGGGCCTGCCCATTAAGGACGGCAGTGGTAAAGTCATCGGTGCCATCGGGGTATCGGGCGACTCGGTCGAAAACGACCACACCGTCGCCGAAGCGGGCTTGAACGCCGTGGCCGGCAAATAAGCAGCGCTTGCGAGCACCACGTACTTTTTAGCGTGACGCATTGGGCCCGGCTGGCTGGGCCCGATGCTTTTTTCTTCCTAACTCTAAAACACCCCCATTATGGCTAGCAACAGAGGCGTTGTTTACCTAGGCCCCGGCAAAGTCGAGGTGCAAAGCATTGATTTTCCCGAACTGAAAAACCCCAAGGGCAAGAAGATTGTCCACGGCGTGATTCTAAAAGTGGTGTCCACCAACATCTGTGGCTCCGACCAGCACATGGTGCGCGGGCGCACCACCGCCCCCGCCGGCCTAGTGCTGGGCCACGAAATCACGGGCGAAGTCATCGAAATAGGGGCTGACGTGGAGTTCCTCAAGGTGGGCGACCTCGTATCGGTGCCCTTCAACGTGGCCTGCGGCCGCTGCCGCACCTGCAAGGAGCAGCAAACCGGCATCTGCCTGACCGTGAACGAGGGCCGCGCGGGTGGCGCCTACGGCTACGTGGACATGGGCGGCTGGGTCGGCGGCCAGGCTGAATACGTCATGGTGCCCTACGCCGATTTCAACCTGCTCAAGTTCCCAAACAAAGACCAGGCGATGGAGAAAATCCGCGACCTGACCATGCTGAGCGATATTTTTCCGACCGGTTTCCACGGGGCCGTGAAGGCGGGTGTGGGCCCCGGCACGACGGTGTACGTAGCCGGGGCGGGCCCCGTGGGCCTGGCCGCCGCTGCTTCGGCGCAACTGTTGGGGGCCGCGGTGGTGATAGTAGGCGACATGAACAAGGCGCGCCTGGCGCACGCCCGCTCCTTCGGCTGCGAAACGGTGGACCTGAACGAGGACGCCAGCCTGGCCGACCAGATTACCCAGATTCTGGGCGTACCCGAAATCGACTGCTCCATCGACTGCGTGGGCTTTGAAGCCAGCGGCCACGGCTCGCAGGCCAAAGTAGAGGTGCCTGCCGCGGTGCTCAACTCGCTCATGGAAATTACCCGCGCAGGCGGCTCCATCGGCATTCCCGGCCTGTACGTCACCGACGACCCCGGCGCTACGGATAAAGCGGCCAAAACCGGTAACCTGAGCATCCGCTTCGGCCTGGGCTGGGCCAAGAGCCATTCCTTCCACACCGGCCAGACGCCCGTGATGAGCTACAACCGCCAGCTCATGCAGGCTATTCTGTACGATAAAATTCAGATTGCCAAGGCCGTCAACGTGGAAATCATCAGTCTCGACGACGCGCCAAAAGGCTACGCGGAATTTGACAAAGGCGTGGCCCGCAAGTTTGTGATTAACCCCCACAACCTGATTCCGAGCGCCAAGCCGAAAGCTAAAAGAGAAACGGCTGCCGTCTAGGTAGCCCCGTCCCCGCCGCTTGCAGCCGGACTGCCCGTAGGGGTGGTCCGGCTGTTTTGGTGATGCGAAATTGGGGGCTTGCCCAATGCTGGCAATCGGGGGCAGTGTCCTCGCAAAGAACATTTTTGGCCAGTTGACAGGTTGTTAGGGCAACTGCTGTTGAGTTAGCTTCACCGTAGCCGCTGGTACCGGCTTTCTTTTTCCGCCTTTTTCCGCTCCGTTCCCTTGCTACCTTCCGCTCACCGACCCCCACGAGCTGACCACGCTCATCGACCACCGTCGGGTGCAGACGCTGGAGAAGTATGAGCTGAGTATTCTCGAAACGCTGGCCCCCGGCGACCAGGTGGCGCAGTCCTTCAGCGACTTGGTGCTTACCAATATGCTGCGCGGCAAGAAGGTGATGCACCTGTGCGACCAGCAGGCGTTCAGTTACCTACCCGGCCACACCATGGTGGTGCCCCCGAACCTGAAGATGCTGATTGATTTCCCCGAGGCCTCGGACGCAACCCCGACCCAGTGCGTGGCCCTGGCCATCGACCAGTTGCAGGTCATCGACACGGTCAACTACCTCAACGAGTTCTACCCGCGCACCGAGGGCGAAAAGTGGCACTTCGGCCTCAGCCAGCACGCTTTTTACAACAACGAGGACATCACGGCCCTCATTTACAAGCTGGTCCGCATTGGCTTCGACGCCTCGCAGAACAAGGATATGCTGGCCGACTTCGCGGTGAAGGAGCTATTGCTGCGCCTCATGCAGCTGCAGCGCCTGCACCTGACCGAGCACAACACGGCCGTGCTGGCCACCTCCAACCGCTTTGCCCACACGCTGCACTACATTAAGGAGCACATCGCCGAGAAAATCAGCGTCGAAAAGCTGAGCGCGCAGGCCTGCATGAGCCAGGCCAATTTCTTCCGCGCCTTCAAACAGGAGTTTGGCTTGTCGCCCATCGACTACATCATCAAGGCCCGGATGCGGCTGGCCAAGCGCTGCCTGCAAAACCCCGCGCTTAGCATCACCGAGATTTGCTTCAAGGCTGGCTTCAGCAATTTGGCGTACTTCACCCGCATGTTCCGGCAGCTGGAGCACATGACGCCCACCGAGTACCGGGCGCTCTGCCAGGGGCAGGCGTGATATTAGCCGGGCCAGAAAGAGCAGGCGCAACAAGCTTGGTCCCCAATCATTGGGGAGCTATAGCTGCCGCCGCACCCGGCTCAGCGACTCGGGCGTAATCCCCAGGTAAGAAGCAATGATGTGCTGCGGCACCCGCTGCACAATGGTGGGGTACTTGCGCTGAAAATGCTGGTACTTATCCGCCGCCGTTTGGCTCAGGGCCGCATTCACGCGCTCCTGCAGCACCACGTAGCGGCTCTGCATCAGCAGCCGGAAGTAGCGCTCGAACACCGGACACTGGGCGTAGATGGTTTCCAGGTCGGCCTGGTCCAGCAGCAGCAGCAGCGAATCTTCCAGCGCGTCAATGCTCATGGTGCTGGGCTGCCGCGTGAGCAGGCTGTAGAGGTCCGATATCCACCAGTCTTCGGGCGCAAATTGCAGCGTGTGCTCGTGCCCTTCCGCCGTGAGCGAGTAGCTGCGCAGGCAGCCCTGGGTTACGAAAGCGTAGTAGTTACACACCTCGCCGGCCTGGAGCAAGTGCTGGCGCTTGCGCAAGGCCAGCGGGCGCAGGTAGCTACAGAATGTGGCAAAATCGGCGTCGTTCAGCGGCACGCGCACTTGCAGGTGGGCCCGCAGCAGTTCATAAGCGGCACTAAGGTCGGGTGGGGAAGGAATTACAGTCACGGTCCTTGTATCTTGGCTGAATTGGCGGACGGGCGCAGCGTAATTAACGACGGCCGCTATTTGCTATTCTCCACCGTATCACAAAGAAAACACCCTTGCTTCCCCAAACCACTCGTTCGCTCCTGAGAGGTGCGTTGCTGTCTTTTACCTTCAGTGCCGCCGTGGCTCAGCCCGCCCAGACTCCTTTGAAGCTGTGGTACAAGCAACCCGCCACCAACTGGAACGAGGCGCTACCCATCGGCAACGGGCGCCTGGGCGCAATGGTATTCGGCGGGCCGGCCCAGGAGCGGCTGCAGCTCAACGAAAGCACCATCTGGGCTGGCGGGCCGAACAACAACGTCAAGCCCGACGCCCTGCCTGTCATCCGTCAGTTGAGGCAGCAGTTGCTGAGCGGCCAAGAGGTAGAAGCGCAGCAGCTGGCGAATGAAAAAATGCAGCCCTACGGCAACAGCGGCATGCCCTACCAGCTGGCCGCCAACCTCTACCTCGACTTCCCCGGCCACGAGAAGGCCACCAACTATTACCGCGACCTAGACATCGGCCGGGCCGTGGCCACGGTCAGCTATCAGCTCGATGGGGTGACCTACCGCCGCGAGGTGTTCAGTTCCCTGCCCGACCAAGTGCTCATCGTACGACTAACCGCCAGCAAGCCCGGTCGCCTCAGTTTTAACCTCAGCGAAAACACCCTGGTGAAGTACAGCCTGCGGGCCGAAAACGGGCAGTTGGTGCTCGATGGCAGCGGCAGTGAGCACGAAGGCCAGGAGGGCAAAATTCGCTTCCAGACACGCGTGCAGCCGTTGGTGGAAGGCGGCACGGTGCAGGCCGATGCCCAGGGCATTCGGGTGCAGCATGCCACCAGCGCCACGCTCTACGTTTCCATCGCCACCAATTTTGTCAATTACCACGACGTGAGCGGCAATGCTGCCGAGCGGGCCACCGCCTACCTCCGGCAGGCCGTCGGCCGTAAATATGAGTCGGCGCTCAAAAACCACGTAGCAGCTTACCAGCGCTACTTCAACCGGGTGAGCTTAACCCTAGGCGTGACCGATGCCGCCCAACAGCCCATGGACGTGCGCCTGGAGAACTTCTCCAAAGGCCAGGACCCGGCGCTGGCGGCCCTGTACTTTCAGTACGGCCGCTACCTGCTGATTTCCAGTTCACAGCCAGGCGGCCAGCCAGCCAACCTGCAGGGCATTTGGAACGACAAGCTGAAAGGACCCTGGGACAGCAAGTACACGGTGAACATCAACACCGAAATGAACTACTGGCCGGCCGAAGTAACCAACCTGAGCGAGCTGCACGAGCCCTTGTTTTCCATGCTCAAAGACCTGAGCGTAACCGGCCAGCAGAGTGCCCGGCAGATGTACGGCGCGCGAGGCTGGGTGCTGCACCACAACACCGACCTCTGGCGCATCACCGGGCAGGTCGATGCCTACAACTACGGCCTCTGGCCCATGGGCGGGGCCTGGCTCTCGCAGCACCTCTGGGACCATTACCAATTCACCGGCGACCAGCAGTTCCTGCGCGAGTATTACCCCGTGCTGAAGGGCGCGGCCACCTACTACGTCGATGCCCTGCAGGAAGAGCCGACCCATAAGTGGCTGGTCGTGGCCCCGTCAATGTCGCCGGAAAACTCCTACCAGATTGACGGGAAGAAAATTGCCATTGTAGCCGGTACCACCATGGACAACCAGCTGGTCACGGACCTGTTCTCGAAAACCATCCGGGCCGCCGAGCTGCTGGGAACCGATAAACCGTTTGCCGACACGCTCCGCACCCTACGCGAGCGGCTGGCCCCCATGCAGATTGGCCAGTACGGGCAATTGCAGGAATGGCTGCAGGACAAAGACGACCCGACCAGCACCCACCGCCACATCTCGCACCTCTACGGGTTGTTTCCCAGCGGGCAGATTTCGCCCTACCGCACGCCCGAGCTGTACGAGGCCGCCCGCGTGACCCTGACCCAGCGCGGGGATGTGTCCACGGGCTGGTCGATGGGCTGGAAGGTAAATTTCTGGGCCCGCATGCTCGACGGCAACCACGCCTACAAACTCCTCACCAACCAGCTGCGCCTGCTGCCCGGCACCACGGTCAACATGAGCGAAGCCAGCGGCGGGGGCACCTACCCCAACCTGCTCGACGCCCACCCGCCCTTCCAGATTGACGGCAATTTCGGCTGCACCGCGGGCCTTGCCGAGCTGTTCGTGCAGAGCTACGACGGCGCCATCGATGTCCTGCCGGCCCTGCCCGACGCCTGGCCTACTGGCGAAGTAAAGGGCCTGGTAGCGCGGGGCGGCTACGTGGTGGACGTCGCCTGGGACAAAGGCAAGGTGACGCGCTTGCACATTACCTCCCGCCTGGGCGGCAACTGCCGGGTACGCGTGCACAGCCCCCTGAAAGCCACTGGCAACCTAGTGTTTACAGTTGCTAAGGGCAACAACCAGAACCCGCTGTACCAGACGTTCCTTGTGAAAACCCCGCTAATATCCGCCAAAACGACGGCTGCAAAAGCCAGCTTGCCGTCTTCAGCGGTGTATGACTTTCCGACAAAAGCGGGCAAGGAATACCTGCTCCAAGCGCCCTGACATGGAGCTGCCTGCTCAGCCGGTGCGCGCGTTTAGCGCGTGTATGCATCAATATACTCGTAGCGGTTGGCTGAATCTTCCATCCCGGTGGTTATTTCCAGGCGGCTGGCAGTCAGTTCGGTGATAGTGGACGTCAGGGAGGCACTTGTCGTCACGGTAAGGAGAGTTCCGCTCACGCTGTAGGTACCGGTGCTTTGCACAACGCCATTAAAAGCCGATTGGTAGCTTCCGTTGGTGCCGTAGGTGACGGTGATGCTGCCCGGCGTCACGGGCTGGACGGACGTAGTCACGGCACCTCCGTTTTTGGGCGTGACAACATGGCGTCGAGCTGCAATCGACCACGTGCCCTGCAAGGAAACGGGAGGCGTCGGCGCCGGGTCGTCGGAAGCAGTGGAACAAGCCCCCACCGACAAACTGGCTGCTAATAAGATAGGTAGAATCTTTTTCATGCTGGTAATTTACGCCATCTTATCAACAGACCTCGTGCGATATGGCAGTTTTGCTGGATTATTAGCCTAGGCTATAAGGCGCAAGCACGCGTCTTTACCCACCTCAGTTCGATGCTGGTAATCACATAAAGAACCTCTGTTATTCGTTCCTCGCCTTCCGTGCTCTCGTGCAATCGCTTCGAGTCGGGAGACAGTTTATCCCCCGACGAGTTGGCCTTTATCCGCGACCAGAGTCTGTTTGCTAAAGGGGAAATCATACAGCGGTTTTCTTCGAATTTCACCCGCCGAAAGGCTGGCAGCTTCTTTACGGACAAACGAATAATCCGGCCCTAAAAACAAGCCCCTGCCAGAACTGGCAGGGGCTGTTGCATGATAAAAAACGGACGAATTTGGCAGTAAAGAACCTACTTGTGGACTCGCCGCTGACGCAGGCGGCGCAGGCCATAGGCCACGCCTCCGGCTAAGAGCAGGCTCGCTCCGCCATCGAGCGGCACGTCGGTGGGGGCTTGCGGGGTTTGCGGCGCGGGGCCGCCCGAGCTGGGTTGGGCATGGACCACCAGTGTGCCCAGACTCATCAAAAAACAAAACAAAACGAGAAGACGCATGAGCATAAGGAAGAAATGGTGAGGCCCGGCCCCGCGGGCAGGAGCAGGGCCAGCCACCAACGGTGGCTGGCCGGCAAGCTTCCGGGCGGTTTGCAGAATAGTTGCCTTTACTCAATAACCAGCTTCTTCACCACCGTGCCCGCTTCCGAAACGAGGCGCAAGGAGTAGAGGCCCGGCGCAACGCTGGGCAGCGTGAAAGCGTGGCTGCTCAGGCTGGCGGGCAGCACCTGCTGGCGCACCGTCCGACCCAGCGCGTCAACCAGTGCGGCCGTTACCGGCTGGCGGCTCATGCCTGCCGGCAGCTCCACCGTCACCTGGGTTTTGGCGGGGTTGGGGTACACGGCCACTTGCTGGGCCAGGGCGGCCGGGGCCGCTGCCAGCACCTGCTGTTGCGAGAAGACCAGCTCGAAACGGGTCGTGTTGAGCGCGGCGGCGTTGGCCACGGTAAACGAGTAGCTCGGCTGCTGGCGCAGGTCGGTGAGGGTACCCAGCTGCAGGTCGCGCAGGTACACGTGCACGGCGTTCAGGTTCAGCAGCTGGCCGACGGCGAGCGTGTAGCGGCCCGCCGCGGGAACGCCAATAGCCAGCGGCACCACGCGCGGATTCGTGTCGAGCTCGGCCTGGCCGTTGATGCTGAACTGGAGCCCGGTCTGGGTAGTCGAAAGGTTGAGGCCCGTGGGATTGGGAAGCTTTTCGGCATCATAAGCAGCATCGAAGCCAGTGGTAGCGCCCCGCTCGAAGTAAACGGTGGCTTCATCCAGCAAGGAACTGCCGGCTCCTTGCAGGGTAAGCTGCACCAGCGGGCGGGTTTCTGCCGTAGTGCGCTGGAACGTGGTGCCGGAGGCATCGGTCAGGCGCTGGCTGCTGCGCAAGACCAGCGAGCCGGACGTTTGACCAGCCGACACGCGCATGAAGAATGCCTGGCCAACGGGCAGTATCGGGTTGCCGATGCCGTTGACGTAGGTGCGGTATTGGCCCGCGTATTGACTGGTGCTGCTGTACACGTAGATGGCGTTTTCCAGGTTGCCCCGGTCGCCGCCGCTCACCAGCGAATAGTTGATAGGCGCGGGGAAAGGGTTGCCCAGCAGTTGCCAGCCCCCGTCGGTATAGGTAGTGCGGGTGCTAGTCAGGGGCATGAAAAAATCGCCGTTGTTGAGCGGGCCCTGAAAATTTACGACTTCGCCCGCTCCGATGTTGACGGTATAGCCCCGGCCCACGGTCAGCGCATCGCTCAGCGCGGAAGGCGAGAACCAGCCTTTATCGAAGCTGCTCATGTTATTGGTCAGGCTAAGCCGGCTGTTGTCGTACCCGTAAACCGTGGGGAAGGGCTGCACCGTGTTTGGCGCGGCAGCCGAATTGTAGGCGGGGTTCACCACCGGGGTGAAGCCCGTGGTAGCCAGGCTGGCCACGGTCGTGCCGCTTACCGGTGTGCTGTAGTGGCGGTAGCCCAGGCCCGGGTTCAGGCTCGGGTCAACGGCGCGCTGCACCGTGACCGGTCCAACTACCCCGCCGCCGCTGTTCACCACCAGCGCATCATTAGCCACCCCGCCGCTCACGCTGGAAAGCAGGGTCAGGGTCTGCCCCGTGCTAGTCAGGTTGCCCGTCAGGGTCAGCATGCGCTGCACGCTGGTTGCCGTGCCCAACACCGCCCCGGCCGAGCCGACGGTCAGGTTGTAGAAGGCCACCGGGTTACTGCCGCCCAGCGTCTGGGAAGCATCGCCGACGAGTGCCACGGTACCCCCGTTGGGGGCGAAGGTGCCCTGATTGGTCAGGTTACCGACCAGGTTAAGCGTGCCCGCAGTTTGTCTGAGGGTCGCGCCGGGGGCGATGGTCAGGCTGAAAGCGCTGGCCGTGCCGCTGGCAATGGTGGGGTAGGCGGGGCTGCCGCCGGCAATGACAACATCCGTTCCAGCGGTGGGAACCCCTCCGGTCCAGTTGCCGGCTGCGAACCAGTCGGTGCCGGCTGCGCCCGTCCAGGTTGTGAGCGGCCGGGTAACGCTGAATGCGGTAGCCGAAGTGACGGTGCCACCGGGCGTCGTCACGGCCACCGGGCCCGTGCTGGCACCTGCCGGCACGCTGACCGTGAGCTGGGTAGCGGAGTTCACCACGAAGCCGGGGGCCGCGGTGCCGTTGAAGGTCACGGCCGTAGCGCCGGTCAGGTTGATGCCCGTAATGACGACGCTCGTGCCCACCGTCCCACTGGCCGGCGTGAAGCTAAGACTGCTCGGAGCAGGGGCCAGCACGATTTGGGCCGTGGCTGTGCAGCCGCTGAGCGGGGCCGTTACCAGCACAGTGTACGTGCCCGGTGCCACACCCGTCAGGTCCTCGGTGGTGGCCGTGAAGCCGTTGGGACCAGTCCACTGGTACGTATAGTTAGCCGTACCGCCGCCCTGCGCCATCAGGTTAATGGCACCGTTAGCGGAGCCGCTGGTAGCCGGGCTGGTCAGGCGGTAGGTCAGGTTCATGTTGCAGGGTAGGGTGGTGCCGCGCACGTAGCCCTTGAGCCACACTAGGGCGGGGCGTTCGGCCCCGTTGGCGTAGGCAATCTGCGAGTTGGCATCGGTGCCGGGCAGGTAGCCAAACAGCGATACGCCTTTCACACCGGGATGCTCCCAGAACAAGGGAAACAGGCGCTGGTACTCGGCCAGCTGCGTGGCGTCGTCGTTGGTGGTGCCGTCGCCGTGAATATCCAGCTCGGTGATGTACACCGGCAGGCCCGTCGACGCAAACAAAGTCAGGCTGTTGCTCAGCGTGGCGTTCGACGCCGTCTGGGTGGAGAAGGAGTGCGCCTGCACCCCCACGGCATCAATTAGATTTTCGCGCTGCAGCAGCTGCACAATGCTGAAGTAGCGGGCGGCGTTAGCGGCCGAGTTTTCCACGCTGTAGTCGTTGAGCATCAGGCGGGCATTGGGAAAATACTGGCGCGCCAACCGGAAGGAGGTCAGCACCCAATCGTAGCCCGTCACGCCGTTGCCGCCGAGGGCGTTGATGTAGTTGCCGCCGCCGTTGCCCGGCGAGGACGGTGGGTCGTGGGTCGGCTCGTTCACCACTTCCAGAAAGTCAATGTCGGGGTAGCGCAACGCCACCAACGAAAACCATTCCTCAATCTCGGCACGCTGGTCGGCCGGGGAAAGGGTTTCCATCCAGGTGGGCTGCTGGTTGCCCCATATCAGCACGTGCATGCGGAAAGGGAAGCCGTTGGTTTTGGCCAGCTGGTAGGCGGCGTCCAGGCTGGTCCAGTTCATCACGTTGCGGGTCGCTTCCACGCTGCCCCACTTGCCCACGTTGCTCGGCACCACCTGGTTCCAGTAGGCGGTGAAGTTGTTCAGCTGGGCCGGGCTCCAGATGCCACCCAGGAATTTCGATTTGCCCGTGGCCAAAGGCGGCCCCGTGGGCGTGTAGGGCTGCGGCGGCGGGGTCGAGGAGCCCGCCTGGCCGTTATCGAGGTTGGTGACCGTGTAGTACTGGGTGGTAGGAGCGAAGGCAAACTTGTCAAACTGCAGGCCGTCTTCACGGGCCCCGATTTGAAAGGTCTGCGTGAGTCCCCCTGCCGGTACCACAAACGTGATGGGCGCTTCGCTGCCCGTGCCGGTCAGGCTGAACTTCGAAAGGTTAATCCACTTCCACACCGAGTTGCCAGCCGTGCCCGCGCCCAGCACCACGTCACTGGCAACGGTGTAACTAGAGGCGCTCAGGCCGTTCACGGTCATCCAGTCGTTGTCGTTGGTGGGCGATTTGGTGCCGAAGCCGTTACCGTAGTAAAAGCTGTCGTCGTTGAAGCCCCCCGAGCCCACGCGGATGCGGGCGTACAAATCGTAGGTATCCGCCGCCGGAAACGTGACCGAGTAGGTGATGACCCGAGCCGCCGTCCCTGGATTCTGGGCGTTGATGGTCGGCGTGGTCTTGATGGTTATGAAGTTGACCCCGGCCGTGGCGTCGGTGCCGGTAAGCCAGTCGGCCCCCGCTACGCCCGCTTCGGCCTGTTGGGTAACGGCTACAGTCTGAGCATTCGCCAGCAGGCTGCTCAGGCCGAGCCCAAGCCCGAAAAATAAGTGTTTAAAGTGTTTCATACGCTAAATGGTTGAGTGGGATTTTTGAGAGGTAATAGCAGTGGAAGTTGTAGCGGCCAGCCGTTTTAGCCTGGTCAGTACTGTGGGTCGGCAACTCCGGCAGGCGGAAGGGAGAAGCGGTATATCGGCCGAATGACTGACAGCCGGCCTGCGACTAGTGCGGGGTCCTTTGCTGGTAATGGTGCTTATGAGAAAAGTTCAAATAAGTATCGGTCATTAACTCAGGTCAAATGGCTGCTCAAGTGCAGTGTCTACAGCCTGATTTGGCGGTTCTCTAACTAAATTAGAGCAGCATCACGCAGATGCAATAGGAAAAAACGTGTCAAATGTGAAAATTTGGGCGGTTTTCTATCGTAATCGTTTGCGCAATCGATTACGATAGAAAACTGTCTAATTGTTTTTTCGCTAATTAGTTAATTGCGCTTGTAAAATGAGTGAGCACTCACCATAGAAGTTAAAGCTCTTTGCAAAACACCATTTATTGTTTTTGCAATATTTGATTCATGCTCATTGGACAGGCTTGCTTGCACGCTGCGCTGCTATGATGCAGCATTAAGTGCAGTACAAAGGCCGAAACTTGACATAGTGCCGCTTAAAGACATACGTTTAAACGCTTAGCCACTGTGAATGGCTTCGGAGCCAGCAGTAGCCGTCGCCTGTGGCATTTTGAAAACAGACCTTCCCGCCAATGCATAAAGTCAGATTTTCCATTGCTGTTTAAACACTGATTCTATGCTGCCCTGCTAAAAGCAGGAACACAAAAAAGGGCAGCCCAAGCTATGATGTGTTTGTTCCACCGCCCCGTTCTGGCCCGTGTAGCAGTGCATCAGCGCCGAGATTGTAATGAAAGGACTTACAGTTAGTTAAACTAAAGCAGCCAGTAGTCGGATGGTCATTTTCTGATTTAGAGAAAACGACCATCCTACCACCGGCTGCTTTGGTTTAACTGGCTATTCAACAGCTGTTCCTCTGGGGGCTGGCCGGGCTTGCGTGGCAGCCCGCTCCGCTGGCTATTGCTTCAGTAGTTTGCAGGTGCTGGTTTGGCCTTGCTGGTTGCTAATCCGCAGTAGGTACAGCCCCGTGCTCAAGGCGGCAGCGTCAAACGCCTCGGTGGGGCCGCTGATGGTGCGCGAATAAAGCAGCTGGCCGGTGCTGGAGTAAAGGGCCAGTTGGTCGCCCGACTTCCAGGCACTGCCCAACTCTACGCGCAGGCGACCGGTAGCAGGGTTGGGCACGGCCACGATGGCGCGGTCGGCACTTGGCGTGGCTGCGGATATCGCGGCAAGTGCCGTGCCCGTCGCCAGGCGGATGTTGTCGAAGTACACCGGGCTGGCGCCGGCGGCGGTGGCCCGCCACTCGATGCTGTTGGAGCCGCTGCTCAGCACAATGGTGCGGGTGTCGGTGGCCCAGGTGGCGGGGCTGCCGGTGGGCGCGAAAGTAGGGGTTGCCACCAGCGTACCGTTGACGTACAGCGCAATCGTGTTAACGCTGGCACTGCCACTAAGCAGGTAGCGGGTTTGCAGCGTGTAGGTGCCGGCGGGCAGCACCAGATTGTTCTTGCGCAGCGCGGCCGCCGCGTTGGTGCCAAAGTTGACGTAGCCCTGGCCCTGGTAGTCGCGCAAGGTGCCGGAAAAGCCATTGGTAACGAGGCTGCCCAGGCTCTTATAGTCCAGTACCTCGGCCTCGTACTGCCAGGGACCGGCGTAGGTGGCGGGCTGGGCCGGGGGCGTGATGGTGGCCGCGGTGAACGCGGTGAGGCGGCCGGAGTTGGTACCGGCGCAGTTCAGGGTGATGTCGAGGGGGCCGTTGTGCTGCACGGTGAGCGTGTACACGCCGCCCACCCAGGTTGCCGATAGTACGCTGGCCTGGTGCGTGCCGCGCTCGACGAAGGAGTAGGTGGGCTGGGCGGTGCTGCCATACACGCGGATAATGTTCGTTTTCAGGCCGGTGCGCAGCAGATTGTCGTAGTTGTTAAGGTATAGCTGCACCTGGTTGGCCGTTTCCTTCACCACGCCGGCCGAGTATTGCGACAGCTCAAATCCCAGGCTGTCGCACGTGTTGTATTTCAGCCCGATGCGGCCGGTGGCTACCTGGCGACCGGGGGCTATCTGCCGGGTTTTGTAGGGGTTATACACTACCCAGCCGTTCTCGTGGCGTCCGGCGTAGATGTCGCCCCGCGACTCGGCCGGAAACAAGGCGTCCAGCTCGGCCCGCTTGGCCGCCACGGTGGGCCAGCGCGTGGCGTAAGCCGATTTGTTGATTCGGATATTGAACGCGCTGGCCGCCGCCGCTGAGAGCTGGTACACGGTTGGGATGGCCGGGTAGCGGCCCGTGCTCTTGTAGAAGCTTTTGTTGGTTTGGTACTGCCCGTCGCCGGGCATCAGGTACAGGCCATCGAACAAGGTAGCCGGGGAGCTGTACTTGTCGTCGTTGTTCCCCGTGGTCACGTCGTTGATGATGGCCACTTTGGTGCGAGCAATCACCTCCTGTCGGGTCGGGATGCGCACGGTGCCATCGAGCACCTTCCGAAAGAGGTCGAGCGATACGTTGTACCACTGCGGAACATTGGTCCACGTCCGCGCCGAATAGCCGTTCGATACGGCGGTGGCGCTGACCTCCCGCGTTTGGTCAACGAAAATAAGCTCGGGGCCGTCGACGACGGTTTGGCCGGTGAGCATGATATGCTCCAGGTTGGGGGCCAGCCCCGTCGCGGGCACGTACGTGGCGCTCTGGGTCGTGTTCGAGCCCGTGCTGTCGGTCCATCCCGTGCGGTCATAGCGAATGCCGTAGTTGCCGCTATACCCTGAGAGGTAGGCCCCTAAGCTGGTGCTCTCCTTATCAAACTGGTACGATACCGTCGTGTATTTCTCGCACAGGATAAAGTTGGCCGCGTATTGCTGAGCGGCGGCGGCCATGGCTGGCACCCGCTTGAGCATGGCTATCGGGTTGTACAAGTTGCTAAACTGGTTGCCGCACCAGCTCACCGTCAGGTAGCCGCCGTACTGGTTGCTCAGGGCCAGCAGGTTGGCTAAGTTCTCCATTCGACCCGTCCACGACTGCGAGAGCGGGTTGGTGGCATCGTCGAAGCCCCAGAACGGTTCCGCGTAGTTAAACCCCAAAAAGTTGGGGTAGCGGCGGAAGAACTGCCGGTATACCGTCGTGTCGGTATTGGAAAAATGGGCATAGCCGCCGCTGGAGCACTGTACCATGGCCCACATGTTGTTTTGGGCACACACCGTCAGCCAGGAGTTGGCTACGGAACCCCCGTATTCGGCTATGTTAAAGCGGCTGACGCCATCGTTGCTGATGGACAGCGACAGATTCAGCACCACATAGGGGCGCACGTCGGTCGGTATCAGGTCGATTATCTTCTGGGGGTCGGCGTAGTTCCGCGTATCCACGTGCACCAGCCACATGGGTTGGGAGGGGGAGATGGGACGGCGCAGGGGCGTCTGCGCCGCCGCGTGCCCGCACCACGCCCACATTACCAGCAGCCAGCCCGCCAGCTTAATCTTCTTGCCCGAAAGTAAATTTTGTAACTTCATGTCATACAGTTTTTTAATTTGAAAATGTGAGCCCCGAAATCACCTTAGGGACTAACCAGGCCCGTAGCTATTGCGCTGGCAGGAAGTGGGTAAGGCCCCCTGCCAAATCTGCTCCCTGCGCAAATGCACTTAGGAACTGTCTCGGTAGTGTGGCGGCCGTCGCCAGTTGAACATAAACCGTTTACCTGCGGCGTGCGCATAGCTTTTCTGGTTTTCAGCAGAGCGCCAAGGGTGGAATGAGTAGATTGGCTGGCTTAGTAAGCAGAGCCCTGACCAAGTGCATTTTTTCGGAGCCAGCTGTACTTCATCGCTACCTCGTCCATGATGAATGACCGCATTGAGGGGCGACGTCGGGCAGGGAGAAGGATTTATCTGCGAACGTGCTGCTCCTTTCCGGCGGGGGCAGTTGCACCCGTTCCGGTTGGCAAAGGCTTGCCCGTCTTGCAGCGGCCGCAACAGCGCAGACACCCCGTAAAGCACCCCCACACTGAACTGGCTGGCCACCACCAAATTCTTGTCCTGCGAAGAAAAGCGAAATCCCTCCCGGCCCTTCAACCTCCCGGTAACGTTTGCGGGAGATTCTGCCAAAAGGAGAATGCCGGGGTGAGTCTCGACAGCAACTGTTTTTACCAGCACGTTGTTGCGGACCGCAGCCATACATTGCAGGGCGACACGGTGTTGCGCCCGCTGGCTGGCAACGGCAACCTGGGCGAATTTGAGCCCCAGGCGGTAGCCCTGGTCAGCCCGGCTGGGGGCGGCAGTAGCTGCCAGCAGCACCAGCAGCAGGAACACGTTGGGTAGCAACATGAGCGGGGTGGGTGGGATAAAATCGGAAGAGCAAGCAGAATAGAAGCGGTGACGCTAGCAAGCGGCTAGGGCCGCCACGCCGGGCTAGGCGACCTCAGTAAAGGCGCGGTGCAGGCCTTTCAGGGCCGCGCAACCCGGCCAAGCTGAGCAGGCCGTTAGCAGGCTGGATGCCGGGTTAGCCGATGTAAGGCGTCAGGCCAACGGCGCATAGAATGGCTATGTGTGCCGTGATACTTTGCAAATGGAGCAGACCTGGAAGCGCACAAGGTTGGGCGTGTGGTTTGAGCCACCGCATCGAGTGCGACATCCCCGAGTGTTAATAAAACACAATTATGTTCAACAGTTAGCGCGTGCTTTGCGAAGTGCTATCGTGAAATCAATCGTGATTGGTTCACCAAATATAAAGGAGGAATCAACCGTATTTCAATGGTTAACAACTTGCTAAACAGCAAATTTGCGGTGATTTTCTATCGAAATCGATGCCGCAATCGATACCGATATTATTTTTAATGCAAAAACTTGTGAAATACTTTTGTTAGTAGCGGTTTCCCCGCCCTTACCATACTTAATAGTGTATCTCTGCTCTTAGCCACCCACGTCAAGTCGCACCCAATGCGGCGCATTCTACACCGTGCTGGAAGCTGGTTTACCCTCTGTAGCCAAGGTGTCGTTTCCGTTGGCAATAGCTTTTCACCTAGTTGATGGGCTTCGGAGCACCGGTGAGCAACAAATCGGCTTTCCGCACGCGGCCGGCAGCCACAGCAGCGGCCAACGGCTGGCTGCCGCCCGCGAAGAGCTGGACTTTGCCGGGCGCTTCGACGCGTTGCGCCTGTGCATTAAGCCGCGAGAGCTGGCGCGGTGATAAGGTAAAAGTGACCGTCTTTTTCTGCCCCGCCGACAGACTCACCCGGCGGAAACCGGCCAGCGCATGCCGGGCCACGCGGCCCGTGGCGCCGGGGTGGCGCACGTAGAGCTGCACCACTTCGTCGCCGGCACGCGAACCGGTATTCTGCACCTGTACGCTTACGGTGACGGGCTGCCCGGTTACGGCTTTGGACAGCACTTTGAAGCCGCTGTACTGGAAGGTGGTGTAGCTCAGGCCATGGCCAAACGGAAACAGCGGCTCGCCGGTGAAATAGCGGTAGGTGCGGCCGGCCATGCTGTAGTTGTCGAAGGCCGGCAGTTGGGTTTCCGACTTATAAAACGTGACGGGCAGGCGGCCGGCGGGGTTGTAGTCGCCAAACAGCACATCGGCCAGGGCCGTGCCGGCGGCCTGTCCGCCGTACCAGGTGTTGAGGATGGCCGGCAGGTGGGCCACCTCCCAAGGGCAGGCAATGGCGCTGCCCGTCATCAGGGCCAGCACCACGGGCTTGCCGCTGCTGTGCAATACCTTAAGCAGTTCGGTCTGCACGGCGGGCAGGCCGATGGTGGTGCGGTCGCCGCCGCTGAAGCCGGGCACTTTCACGTTCATTTCCTCGCCTTCGAGCTTGGGCGAGATGCCCCCCACGAAGACGATGGCGTCGGCATCCTGCACCCGGGCCAGGATGTTGGCCGCGTTCATGGGCACCACCTTGGCGCCGCTGAACTTGAGAATGGTGCGCCGGTCAACTTGGAAGTACTCCAGGCGCAGGGCCAGCGGCTGGCCCTTGGTCACGTTCAGCACGTGCTGGTTGCTGGAGAAGCCGCGCCCGGTCCAGTGGTCCAGCACCAGCTTGTCGTCGACGTACAGGCGGTAGCCGTCGTCGCCGCTGATTTGCAGGGCCAGCTCCTCGGTTTTTTCGGGGGTGAAGGTAGCCAGATAGCGTGCCGACACATTTTCGGCCAATAGCCCGGGCGCAATCTCCATCTTCACATTGGCCAGGTAGCGGTCGAGGCCGGCTTCCTGGCGGATGGCCACGGCCGGACCTTCCAGGCTGGTGCCCCGGAAGTATTCGGCGTGCCAGCCGGGCTGGCCGTTGTAGGCCAACTGCTTATTGATATCCAGCGGCTCGTATACGATGTTGCTGGCGTAGTCCACGCCTTGCACGTACACCACTTCCGTGCTCGGACCCACCTTGGCCCGGATGCCTTCAAGTGGAGTTACAATATCGGTCGGGAAGCCATTGTAGTTGCCCAACTGCACGCTTTCGTTGTCGGCATTGGGGCCGAGCACCGCAATTTTCTTCAAGCCTTGGCGGAGCGGCAGCGTGTGCTGCTCGTTTTTGAGCAGCACAATGGACTCGCGCGCCATTTTCAGCGCGTGGGCCTGGTGGGGGGCGCTTTCCACTACGCTCAGCGGAATCCGGGCGTACTTCACCCGCTCCACGGGGTCGAACATGCCCAGCTGAAAGCGGATTTTGTAGAGTCGCTTCACCGACACATTCAGCTGCTCTTCGGTGATGAGCTTTTTCTGCACCGATTCTAGCAAGGAATTATAGGTAAATAGCTTGCCGGTGGCGCACTCAATGTCGGTGCCGTGCAGCACGGCATTGGCGGCGGCGGTGGCCGCGTCGGGGTCGGTTTTGTGGTGCTGCCAGAAGTCGTTCAGGCCGTCGCAGTCGGAGGTGACGTAGCCCTTGAACTTCCATTTCGCATACAAGATGTCGTTCATCAGCTTGTCGCTGCCGCAGCAGGGCTGGCCGGCGTAGGCGTTGTAGGCGCACATCACGCCGGCCACTTTGGCGTCCACTATCAGGTCGCGGAAGGCCGGCAAATACGTGTCCCACAGGTCGTAGTCGCTGATTTGGGCGTTGAACTCGTGGCGCGTCGACTCCGGCCCGCTGTGCACGGCGAAGTGCTTGGCGCAGGCCGTAATCTTCAAATACTTGGGGTCGTCGCCCTGAAAACCCTTCACCAGCGCCGAACCCAACTGGCCGGTCAGGTAGGGGTCTTCGCCGTAGGTCTCCTGGCCGCGGCCCCAGCGCGGGTCGCGGAAGATGTTGATGTTGGGCGTCCAGAACGTGAGCCCCTGGTAAATGCCCCGCTCGCCGCGCCGCACGTACTCCTGGTGCACGGCGCGGGCCTCGTCGGAGGTGATGGTGGCCATCTGCAGCATGGCATCTTTATCGAAAGTGGCCGCCATGCCAATGGCCTGCGGAAACACCGTCGTTTTCATGCTCGTGCGGGCCACGCCGTGCAGGGCCTCGTTCCACCAATTGTAGGCCGGCACGCCCAGCCGGTCGATGGCCGGCGAGGCGTTCAGCATCTGCGACACCTTTTCGGGCAAGGTCAGCCGGCTCACTAGGTCATCCACCCGCTGGTCGATGGGCAGGTCGGGGTTCTGGAAAGGGAATTCCGCTGCGTTGCCCGCCGCCGGGGGAGTGGGCCGCTGCTGGGCCCCGCTGGTGGTGAGCAGGAGCAGGCCTAGTAAGGTGGTAACGAGCTTCATGGGAGAAGGGGAAATAAGTCGGTATGGAGCGGTTCGGGGGCTAGGCAGACGAGTGGACTGGCATAGTCTACTGTCGGAGCACTTTGCGACTGACTTTAACTAGCCAATAAGCAGGGTGCAAAAAAATGCGAACCCACTAGAAATAGCGGGAGAATCTCAATTATCTGCTCCACTTCGACGTTGGGAGTTGGCTGCCACAACCTGCGCCCAACGGCTTGGTTTCACGGGGTAGGAGTAAAAGGTATTGCTTTCCATTCCGTTGCCTTCAGTCAGACGAATACGCTCGAAAACGCCATTTCTCAATTCATTTAGGAGAGCGTCGCCCTCAGCCGTTAATAGGCCGACGAGCTTATCTGCTAACGTCTCGAAGTCCGATAGTTGAGCTGCCGCTAGTAAAGCCTGCGGGTATAGTTTGGCCTTATCTAGTTCCTGGATAGTTTCCCAGAAAGTCTTGGCGCGTTTGGTTACGGTTTGATATAGCGCAAGCATCAGTTGGATTTCTCCCGATGCCTGGGTACTGACCCCATCAAATTGTTGAAGAAAATACGGGTAAAATTCGGGACGAAAGGGAGCATCCGTGAATAGCTGATTGGCCCAGGCGGTGGGCATGTGCCGCGCGTGGTCTTGGCTGGTGAGCAGAAGTACCGCCTCGCCCTCCAGGTCATGAGGATGGTCGACGCGAAATACATCGGGCCCGTGCTTAACTAAAACGGGGCCATTGGACCATTCCTCAAGCAACTCATAATCGGAGGCCCTCCAGCCGAAATGCTGTTGCACGGCAGCGTGATAGCTACGGAGCGGAACGGGATGCGTACGCTCCGTGGTCATCGTGCCCTCGGGTGCAGATTGCGGCGCGTTAAGTTGCGTGGCCATGATGATAGAGTTAATTGGCTGGTCTTGGAAAAGCCGCCAGCCAGCCGTTTACTTCTTATACACCGGGTCGTTGCCCGCGTACTTCAGCCACTTGTAGGAGGCCGAATTGGTGGTGGGCTTGCCCGATGAGGTGGCGTAGAACCCGATGAGGCAGCCAATGAAGCCGCCGGCCTCTTGGGTGCTCAGGAAATGGGCGTCCACTTTGTCCTTCAGGGTCGTCCAGGTTTTGCCATCTTCCGAGAAACCAAAGCCGTAGGTATCACCTTCGGCCCTAATGCGCAGCTGAACTTTCGCGGTGGCCGATTTTAGCGGAGCTTCGGCCAGCAGCGACATTATTTTCGGCTCGTTGGTGCTCTGGTACAGCGTAAGCACCGGTCGGCCATGAGCCATCGATTTGCAGAGGAAATAGAAGTGCTTTTCGTCTTGAAACGCGACCAAGCCAGCCTGTTCAGCATCTCCTTTCGGGCTGAATGTCAGCTCCGTCTCGGTGGTGCAGTACTGGTGCTGCTGGCGCTTGCCGATGAAGGCCGGGCTGCCCAGTTCCGCGCAGGTTTCCGGCTTTAGCTTCAGCGTGAGGCCCTTGGCTTTGCTCAGCGAAAAGCTGGTGCTGTCGACGGTGCGCATAAACAAAAGCGACGGGTCGAGCTGCTTTTCAAAGGTCAGGGTGTAGGCAAAATTGCCGCTCTGGGGCAGGGCGCCCGGCTGCTTCACCTCGCGGTAGCTAGCCTTGTATTCGTACTGCACGCCGTTGGCGCCGGTGTCGATAATGGGCCATTCGTCTTTCCAGACGACGGGGGCGATAAACGTCTCGCGGCCCGTGTTGTAGTAGTTGCCTTCGTAGGGCCGCACGGCTAGGAACACGGCGTAGGTTTTCCCGTCCGGCCCTTCCACAAACTGCGCGTGGCCGGCCGAGGTGATGGGGTTCTTGCGGTCGGCGAGCAGGCTGCGCTGGGTCAGAATGGGGTTTTTCTCGTAGGGCACGAATGGCCCCAGCGGTGAGTGGCTGCGGAAAACCACCTCGCTGTGGTTGACCGACGTGCCGCCCTCGGCCGCGTAGAGGTAGTACCAGCCGTTGGCCTGCATCAGGTGGGGGCCTTCAATCCAGACGGGTTTCTGGCTGATATCAACGCCGCCGTTCACCAGGATTTTAGCCTCGCCGCGCGTTGCCAGTTTCTCCGGGTCCAGCTCGATGATTTTGATGGTGCGGTGGCCGGAATACAGCGACTTGTTGTCCGGCGGGTCGCTGTTGTACACGACGTAGGCCTTATTCTCCTCAAAAAACAGCGAAGGGTCGATGCCCTTCACTTCGGGCAGATAAACCGGGTCGCTCCAGGGGCCGGCGGGGTTTTTGGCCGTCACCACGAAGTTGCCCTTGCGGTCGATGAGCGTGCAGGTAACGTAGTAAATGCCGTTGTGGTAGTGAATGGCCGGCGCGAATAAGCCCCGCGTCATGCGGTCGCCCAGGAAATTCATCTGCGAGGGCCGGCTGATGACGCTGCCCACCTGCTCCCAGTTTTTGAGGTCGCGGCTGTGCATCACCGGGATGCCGGGGAAGTAGGAAAACGTGGAATTGACCAGATAGTAGTCCGGGCCCACTTTCACAATACTGGGGTCGGGGTAAAAGCCACTCAGGATGGGATTGGTCAGGGTAATCGACTGAGCCGCCCCAACCGTTGGGCTAAGGAAGGCGCCCAGCAGGGCCGCTGGCAGCAAGAGCCGGCGTTTCAGGTTTTCAACTATCATTCCGGTTTTCGTTGTCTGATAACTAGTTGGCTTCAGCGCGCTGGGCCGGGCTGCCTGCGGCGCGCTTGCCGCTTTCCGCCGTGGTGGCCGGTGGGCCGAGATAAGTGGGGGTCAAACCGCCGAAGTCAACGACCAGCTTTTCCAGCACCACGCCGGGGTCCACGCGCCAGAACTTGAGCACGTGCGCGCCGGGCTTGGCCAGCGTGTGCTTTGTATCCCGGAGAATGATGTTTTCGGCCACGGCTTTTTCCCAGGGCTTGTTGCCATTATCCGCCACCAGGCCCGTGTGCAGGTTCACCAGCTGTGGTGCTTCCTCGTCGATGGACACGGCGTAGCGCAACCCCGGGCCGCCCAGAAAATTGAGCGTCGGGGCCAGGTACGCCCGCACGGTTACGGCCCCGGCCTGAGCTAGCGTGAAGCGGTATTCCAGGTGCGGGCTAGCGCCACCGGGCGCGGCCGTGGCCGCCGCCGTGACCGGAAAGGTGGTAACGGCCCCCGCCGTGCGGCCCAGGTCGGGGAGGCGCTGCCAGGTGATGGGCCCGGCATTCACCGCCTTAGTGTATTGCTCGGCCTCCACGGCAAAGAACGGCTTGCCATCGTTGGCGGCCTGATTATATGGCGCTGCACTGGCGGTGGCTTGGTCAGCGGGCAAAGTCACTACCTCCGGAATCTTGTCCACCGGCGGTTGCTGCCAGTAGGTGTAGCCGATGTGCGTCTGGTCCATCATGTGGTTCCACTTGCCGCCGGCCAGGGCGTGGTAGCGCTGCTTGATTTCGGCGTCCTTCGCGTACAGAGCCTTCGCTTTGTCGGCCAGCGCATTGGTTGTCGCCGCGCCTTTTTTGGCTGCTTCCCGGTTCTGGGCCACGGTGTAGTACAGCTCGTTGAGGTTGGCGCAGGCCTGCACGGGGTGCAGCACCAGCTGGTAGTAGGCGTCGCGAGCTTCGGCGGGCAGTTGCTTTTCAATGGCTTCAGCGCGGGTCAGCAGCGCGTTGTAGTCCGTTACCACGGTGGCCCACTCGCCGGTCGCCAGACTGTAGGTATTGGCGTCGAGAAGCTCCGGCTTGCGGCGGGCGTTGTACTTGGCGTACTTGGCCAAGATGTCGGCAATGTCCGGGGCGTGTTGCTCGCCGAACTGCCGGGCGGCCCACTGCTGCGTGTAAGCCGCCACCTGGTCAGCCTTGATTTTGTCGGGGTTCCAGGCATAATCAAGGAAAAAGCTTATGGGCAGCTCCATGGGCTTGAGGTCGCCCACGTTCACAATCCAAATCTGGTTGGCTCCGTACTCATGCGCCAAGTGCATCTGCTCCCAGATGCGTGGCAGCGGGTTGGTGTTAAGCCATTTGTAGTTGCGCGGGCCGCCCACATAGTCGAAGTGGTAGTAGATGCCGTAGCCGCCGGCGCGGGGCTTCTCGCCCGGTTTGGGCAGCTTGCGCAGGTTGCCCCAGTTGTCGTCGCACAGCAGCAGGGTCACATCGTCGGGCACGCGCATGCCCTTGTCGTAGTAATCCTGCACCTCTTTGTAAAGGGCCCAAAGCTGGGGCGTTTGCGCGGCCGGCTTGTGCGTTTCTTCAGCCAGAATCTGGCGCTGGTCGGCCACAATTTTCTCCAGCAGGGCAATGTTACTGCCCTCGCTCATGGGCTCGTCGCCGTCGCCGCGCATGCCCACGGTTACCAGACTTTCCTTGGTGCCCATGTTGCGGATGCCCTGCCGCCAGAAATCCTGGAGCGTCTTTTCGTTGGTCTGGTAGTTCCAGGGCCCGGAGCCGTAGCGCTTCCATTCCTGCTGCGAGCGCACCATGGGCTCGTGGTGCGAGGTGCCCATCACGATGCCGTACTCATCGGCCAGCACCGGACTTTGCTTGTCGTCGTCGTTGAAGGCGTTGCCCCACATGGCGGGCCACAGGTAGTTGCCCTTCAGGCGCAGCAGCAGCTCAAACACGTGCACGTACATCTTGGAGTTGATGCCGCCGAACTTCTCCTTGGCCCAGCCGCTGAGCGCGGGTGCTTCGTCGTTGAGGAAAATGCCGCGGTACTTCACCTGGGGCTCGCCCTGGGTGTGGCGCCCGGCCGATACGTAGAGGGCCTTTTGCAGCTTGGTGGGCACGTCGGCCCACCAGTACCAGGGCGACACGCCCATCTGCTGCGAGAGGTCGTAGATGCCGTAAATCGTGCCGCGCTTGTCGCTGCCGGCAATCACCAAAGCCCGCTCCACGCCGGGCAGGGGGTGCTCCACAATCTGTTCCACAAATACTTCCCACTTGCCCGCCACTGCCGATACGTCGAGCTTTTTGTCGCGCACCAGCTGGTCGATGAGCGGGCTCTTGCCCAGCGTGCCGATGAGCACCACCTCTTTGCCCCTGGGGGCCTGGTCGGTGGTCAGCGTCGGGGTCACGCGCGTGACGCGGTTGATGTCGGCCTGCAAGTCTTTGGCGGCGCGCAGCACGCCCGGCCAGTCGCTGGCGCTGGCGAATAGCGGGGCCGCTTTGCCGTCTGCTTCCAGCGTAAAGCTGTCCTTCTGCTTTTTTGAGGTCACGTACGACGGGCCATCAAGGGCGTGGGCGGGTTGACTGGCTCCCAGGGCCAGGACTACCAGCAGCAGGGCCAAGAGACGAGGCAGGAAGCAGTTTACGGGTGGGAAAATCATAGACGTGTGTTTAAAAAAAACGAGGTAGAGACGCGACACTTCGCGTCGCGTCATTGCTGATGTTAGGTAAACTGCGCGGTCCCGACTCGCAAAGGCACGGCTGCATTTATCCGCAGGCCGTTCAACGACGAGACGCGAAGTGTCGCGTCTCTACATCTGTCAACCGGCCCTACTTGGCGGCTTGCACCACTGCCCGGAAAGCTGGTTTTGGCTGGTAGTCGCGGCCGAACAGCAGCGGGTAGCTCGTGCGGCCTTTGATGGGCCAGTCGTTGAGCCAGGAGTCGGCATCCGTCACGCCCCAGAGGGTAATGCGGTCGATAACGTCGCGGTGCTTGTGAAATAGCGCGAACAGGTCGGCGTAGCGCCGGGTCAGCTTTTGCTGCACCGAGTCGGGCAGGCCGGTGGTGTACACGTTGTATTTGGCGTCGGCGCCGAAGGTTTCGGCAATGTCGGCGCCCTGCCGCCGGCTGGGGTTGGGCAGCACGTCGATGTCAAGCTCGGTAAAGTTGACGTGAACGCCCAGCTTGGCGAAGGCCACGATGCTGGCCTCCACCTGCGCAATTGTGGGCACCGTGAGGCCGTAGTGGCCCTGCATGCCAATGGCCGCCACCTTGATGCCTTTGGCCTGCAGGCTTTTCACGAGCTTAATCACGCCCTCCCGCTTTTCGGGGCGGTAGAGGCTGTAGTCGTTGTAGTACAGCTCGGCTTTGGGGTCGGCTTTGTGGGCGTATTCGAATGCCTTGGCGGCGAAATCCTCGCCGAGAATTTCCAGCCACTTGGTTTTGCGCAGGTTGCCCTGCTGGTCGTCGATGGCCTCGTTCACCACGTCCCAGCCCCCGATTTTACCCTTGTAGCGCCCCACCACCGCATTGATGTGGTCTTCGAGACGCTTGAGCAGCACTTCCCGGCTGGCCGGTTTGCCATCGGCGTCCTCAAACACCCACTTGGGCGTTTGCTGGTGCCACATGAGCGTGTGGCCGACCACGAACATCTGGTTCTGCTGCCCAAACGCCACGTAGTCGTCGGCCGGCTTGAAGTTGTACTTGTCGGGCTGCGGGTGCACGGCCTCCCACTTCAGCAGGTTTTCGGGACTGATGGTGTTGAACTGCTGCTTAATCAGGGCCGTCGCCCGGGCATCCTGGCCGCTAATCTGCCGGTAGCTCAGGGCCGCGCCCACATAAAAATCCTTCTTGAAAGCATCCTTCAGCGGCTGGTCAGCCTTCGGCCCGAAGGCCAGACCCATTCCAGCTAACGCAATGCCCAGTAATGGTTTAATCGTTTTCATAAGCTTGGTATGGCACAAGGATTCCGGCGCACACCGCCGCTTCCGAAATTTCAGGGTTGACCCGGGCGCCGCCGCCGCCGTGAGCGATAGGGGAGGGGGCCGCCTTGCAAGCAAGCGGAGAGGCGTTTCGGTGTCCGGGCAACTTACCCGGGGTGTACGGCGGCCCACTCACCATTGAGCCGCAATACCAACCGAAACGCCTCAGAGGCCCGCTCAGCTATTGCAGTAGCCGGGTAGGCCCTTCCGCCCGCTCAAAAATTATAAAACGCCCCGGCCAGCTGCTTCTTTGTCCCACCATTTCACAGCTGGCCGGTTTGTTTTAGTTATTAATCATTCGCAGTTGTTAGTCGCCTTTGGCCACTACCTGCTTCTTTTCTTCTTCTTGGCCTTCGTCTTCGGGGTGGCCGGCAAGCACGCCTTTGGCGCGTTTCACCACATTTTCCACCGTGAAGCCGAATTTCTCAAACAGCAACTCAGCCGGGGCCGAAGCGCCGAAGCGGCTCATGGCCACGATGCCGCCCTCGTCGGTTGTGTATTTGTGCCAGCCGATGGGCGAGCCCGCCTCGATGGCGAGACGCTTGCGCACAGCCTTCGGCAACACCGTTTCGCGGTAAGCTTTATCCTGGTGCTCAAACAGCTCCCAGCTCGGCATGCTCACCACGCGGGTGGGCGTGCCGTCCTGCTCCAGCACCTTTTGCGCTTCCATGGCCAGGGCCACTTCTGAACCGGTACCGATGAGAATGAGCTGGGGCTGGCCACCCCGCGCCTCGCTCAGAATGTAAGCGCCTTTGGCTACGCCCTCGCGGGCCGAGCCCAGCTTGGTTTGGTCGAGAACGGGCAGCTTCTGGCGCGAGAACACCAGCACCACCGGCGACTTGGGCGTGGTCAGGGCAATGCGCCAGGCCTCGGTGCTTTCGTTGGCATCGGCCGGGCGCAGCACCACGATGTTCGGGATGCTGCGCAAAGCCAGCACTTGCTCCACCGGCTGATGGGTGGGGCCGTCCTCGCCCAGGCCAATGCTGTCGTGGGTGAAGACGAAGGTGGCCGTGCTCTCGGCCAGGGCCGTGAGGCGGATGGCCGCCCGCATGTAGTCCGAGAACGTGAGGAAGGTGCCGCCGTAGGTGCGCAGGCCGCCATGGTGGGCGATGCCGTTCATGGCCGCGCCCATGGCGTGCTCGCGCACGCCCCACCACACGTTGCGGTTGGCCGGGTGCGCGGGCTGGAAGCTGTCGCTGCCCGACTTGTCCATCTCGTTCGAAGAAGCCAAATCAGCCGAGCCACCAAACAGGAAGGGCACCGCTTTCTTGATGGCATCCAGGGCTTTGCCCGAGGCCTGCCTAGTGGCCAGCTCACCGTCGGCGGGCGTGTACACGGGCAGGTTGGCGTCCCAGCCTTCGGGCAGTTCGCCTTTGAAGGAGAGCTGAAACATTTTCGCATCATCGGGAAAGGCTTCGGCATATTTGGCGAAGTCCGCGTCCCACTGTTTTTGCAGCTCGGCCCCATTTTGGCCGGGCTGCCGGAGGTGCTCGTACACTTCGCCCGATACCTGGAACGACTGCTCGGGGTCGAAGCCGTAAAACTTTTTGGTGGCCTTTACATTATCGGGCCCCAGCGGCGAGCCATGCGACTTGCTGGTGCCCGCCAGCGGCGAACCGAAGCCGATAATGGTGCGCACCGCGATAATTGAAGGCCGGTCGGTCACCGATTGCGCCACCTTGATGGCATTCTCGATGGCGTCGAGGTCGTTGCCGTCCGTGACGTGCTGCGTGTGCCAGTAGTAGGCATCGAAGCGCCGCATCGGGTTCTCGGTGTAGGTCAGGCTGGTGGGGCCGTCGAGCGAGATGTTGTTATCGTCGTAGAGATAAATCATCTTGCTCAATTGCAGATGGCCGGCCAGCGAGGCCGCCTCCGCCGCGATGCCTTCCATCAGGTCGCCGTCGCTCACCAGCACGTAGGTGTAGTGGTCCTGCACCGGCGCGTGGCCTTCCTTATTGTAGAGCGCGCCGAGGTGCGCCTCGGCCATGGCCATGCCCAGGCCGTTGGCAAAGCCCTGGCCCAGCGGGCCGGTGGTCACCTCCACGCCGGGCGTGAGGTGCGACTCAGGGTGGCCCGGTGTTTTGGAATCAAGCTGCCGAAACTGCTTCAAATCGTCGAGCGACAAATCGTAGCCGTAAAGGTGCAGCAGGCTGTAGAGCAGTGCCGACCCGTGGCCAGCCGACAGGATGAACCGGTCGCGGTTGGGCCACTTCGGGTCCTGCGGGTTAAAGCGCAGGAAGCGCGACCACAATACGTAGGCCATGGGCGCGGCGCCCAGCGGCAGGCCGGGGTGGCCGGAGTTGGCCTGCTGCACCATGTCGACCGATAACAGCCGGATGGTGTTGACACTCAGCTCGTCAATAGAAACTTGAGGATTGCTCATAAGCGTGGTAAAACTTCCCCGGTCAGCCGCGTCACTGTTCCCACCATTCCACGGCCGACCGGTTCGGTTTTCCCTAGATGTATTGGTTAATGATGCTTTCCAGCCACTCCTGCTTGCCACTGCGGGGCGTGGGCTCGCCCGACTTATGGGCGATGGTGCGCAGGTCTTCCAGTGTGAGGTGACCTTTCTCGAAGGCCGCGCCTTCGCCCGCGTCGAACGAGGCGTAGCGCTCGGAGCGGAACTTGCGGTAGGCCGATTTTTCAAGGATGGCATCGGCCGTGACGAGGGCGCGGGCGAAGGTGTCCATGCCGGCAATGTGGGCGATGAAGATGTCCTCCAGGTCGGTCGAGTTGCGGCGGGTTTTGGCGTCGAAGTTGATGCCGCCCTGGGTGATGCCGCCCGCTTCGAGGATGATGAGCATGCTCTCCGTCAGCTCATTCAGGTTGTTGGGAAACTGGTCGGTATCCCAGCCGTTCTGGTAGTCGCCGCGGTTGGCATCCATGCTGCCGAGCATGCCGGCATCGGCGGCCACCTGCAGCTCGTGCTGGAAGGTGTGGCCGGCCAGCGTGGCGTGGTTCACCTCCAGGTTCAGCTGGAAATCGTCCTGCAGGCCGTGCTCTTTCAGGAAGCCAATGACGGTGGCCGCGTCGAAGTCATACTGGTGCTTGGTGGGCTCGGCCGGCTTGGGCTCGATGAAGAACTTGCCGGTAAAGCCCTGCTTGCGGGCGTAGTCGCGGGCCATCGTCAGGAACTTCGCCATGTGGGCCTGCTCGCGCTTCATATCGGTGTTGAGCAGGGTCATGTAGCCCTCGCGGCCGCCCCAGAACACGTAGTTCTCGCCGCCCAGCGCAATGGTGGCGTCGATGGCATTGAGTACCTGAGTGCCGGCGTGGGCCACCACCTGGAAATCGGGGTTGGTGCTGGCGCCGTTCATGTAGCGCGGGTTCGAGAATACGTTGGCCGTGCCCCAGAGCAACTTCACGCCGCTTTCGGCCTGGTGCTGTTTCAGGTAGTCGACGATGGTAGCCAGGTTGCGCTCGTACTCGGCCAGCGAGTTGCCCTCATCCACCAAGTCAATGTCGTGGAAGCAGTAGTAGGGCGTGCCGAGTTTGGTGAAAAACTCAAACGCGGCGTCGGCCTTGTCCTTGGCGCGGCCCACAATTTCGTGGTGCGAGTCCCAGGCGAAGTTCTTGGTGCCGGGGCCGAAGGGGTCGCCGCCCGTGCCGGTGAAGGTGTGCCAGTAGGCTGTGGCGAAGCGCAGGTGCTCCTTCATGGTCTTTCCGGCCACTACGCGGTTTCCGTCGTACCACTTAAAGGCGAGGGGGTTATCCGATTCGCGGCCTTCGTAGCGAATGGTGTCGATGCCCGTAAAAAATTCTGTCTTCGAGAGCGTGTTGCTAGACATGAGCTAAAGTGGTTGATTGGGGAATAAGTTGGGATAAAGCGTCTTGCCAGCGGGCATAAGCCGTTTGGTATTGTTCACGGAGCCCGGCAGTGGGCTCCACGGTAAGAATGCGTTCGAGGCCGCCGAATGCTTCAGCCGGGCTGGCGTACACGCCCGCGCCAATGCCGGCGCCGCGGGCCGCGCCTTGGGCCGCGTCGGTGTTGTAGAGCTCCAGCGTCACGTCGCCGGCGTTCACGAAGGCCTCGCGGAACACGGGGCTCAGGAACATGTTGGCGTTACCGGCGCGCACCGTGCGTACCTGCACGCCCATCTGGCGCATGATGTTCATGCCGTAAATTAGGGCGAACACAATGCCTTCCTGGGCGGCGCGCAGCAGGTGGGCCTGGCTGTGAATGTTGAAGTTCAGGCCGCGCAATTCGGCGTCGGTGGGCTGGTTTTCGAGGATGCGCTCGGCGCCGTTGCCGAAGGGCAAAAACACGAGGCCCTCCGCTCCAACGGGTGCGGTAGCGGCGCGGCGGTTCATCTCGTCATAGGGCATTTCGCCCACCATTTTGCGCAGCCAGCTGTTGAGGATGCCGGTGCCGTTCATGCACATCAGCACGCCGTTTCGCGGCGCGGCCTCCGTGTGATTAACGTGCACAAAGGCATTCACCCGCGAGGCCGGGTCGGAAGCCGGGGCAGCGGTGATGCCGTAGACCACGCCCGAGGTGCCAGCCGTGGCGGCGATTTCGCCGGGGTTCAGCACGTTGAGGGAAAAGGCATTGTTGGGCTGGTCGCCGGCCCGGTAGCTGATGGGCGTGCCGGCCGTGAGGCCCAGCTCCTGCGCGGCCTCGGCGCTCAGGTGGCCTTGTACCGAGAAGGTTTCCACCACCTCCGGCAGCAAGTCGGTGCTGATGCCGTAGTAGTCCAGCAGCTCCTGGGCGATGGCCTGCTGCTTGAAATTCCAGAATACGCCTTCCGACAGGCCCGACACGGTGGTTAGCAGCCGGCCGCTCATTTTAAAGGCGATGTAGTCGCCCGGCAGCTGAATCTTGTGGATTTGCGCGTACACCCCGGGTTCGTTTTCGCGCACCCACTTCAGCTTGGAGGCGGTGAAGTTGCCGGGCGAGTTCAGGAAGTTTTCCAGGCAATATTCCTCGCCCAATTCAGCAAACGCCTGGTTGCCGAGGTCCACGGCCCGGCTGTCGCACCAGATGATGGCGGGACGCAGCACTTTGCCGTCTTTGTCGATGAGCACGAGGCCGTGCATCTGGTAGGTGATACCGATGCCGGCGACTAAGTCGGCATCGAAGCCGTAGGCAGCTTTGAGCTCGGCAGTGGCGTTCACGCATTCCTGCCACCAGCGCTCGGGGCTTTGCTCGGCCCAACCGGCCCGGGGCACGCTGATTTCCATCTCCTGCCGGGGCGAGATGGCCGTGGCCACGGCTTTGCCGGTGGTCACGTCGAGCAGCGAGACTTTGATGGAAGAGCTACCGATGTCGTAGCCGAGGAGGTATTTCATAGTTGAGCAGCAATGGAAGGTTATTTGGCAAGCTCCGTCGTGAAAGTGGAGGCCGGCAGGCCCTCCTGGTTATATAGATTAGCGCCTTCCGGATTATCGGCCCAAGCATAGCGTACCACTGCGGGGCTCGGCACCTGGTCATTCCAGACCACCACTTTGCTGCCCTCAATGCGCGCCTGAGCCGGCACGAACTTCCGGTCCGGCCCGGCCACCGTGAAGCCATTCAACGGCCCACCGCCTTTGGCCACCAAGCCGCTGCCCACGCCCGCGAACGTCAGCGTCGCCTTGTTGCCGGCCGCCTTCATGGCCTGAAAAAGTGGGCCGGATGATACCAATTTGGCATCGCCATAAGCCACTTTCTGGGCGGCCAGGGCCAGGCGGTGGCCCACCGTCTGCTTGTCAAGGGGGTGAATATCGTTCCACTCGCCCACGTCCGTAATCACGGCCATGCCGGTGCGGGGCAGGGCCAGCAGGCGGCGCTGGGCGTCGCGCACCTGCGCCTGGTTGCTCTCGCCGGGCTCCTTGCGGGCGGCGTTGATGTTGGCCAGCTGCACGTAGAGAAACGGCAGGCCGGGCTGGCGGAAGTTCGTGCGCCAGTCCTGCACCAGGGTTGAGGTCAGGGCGTAATAATCGTCGGGCCGGCCGGTATTGCTCTCGCCCTGGTACCAGAGCACGCCCTTGAGAGCGTAGGGCAGGGCCGGGGCCACTAGTCCGTTATACAGCACGCCGGGCTGGTACTGGAAAGTGGTGGTGCCGGGGGTGGGCGGCATCGTAGCGCCCAGCTTGTACTGCCAAGGGCCGCGCAGGTCGAGCGTCTGGCCGCCGGCCGTAAGCTGGTAGTTACGGTCCAGGGTGAACCCGCCGCGCCCACCGTTGCTGATGAGGCGCACCGTCACTACGTTTTTGCCCGGCTTCAGCACGCCGATACCGAAATCGTACTTGCGGGGCGGGTAGCGGTAGGCGGTGCTGCCCACGAGTTGCCCATTGATGTAGGTCGAATCAGCATCGACGAGCGTACCCAGCTCCAGGCGGGCCGGCTGGCCGGTCATGGCGGCCGGTACTTCGATTTCCTTGCGGAACCAGAGCACGCCGTTCACCGGACCCAGCGGGGTTTGGCCGGCCCACTCGCCGGGCACGTTCATGGTGGCCCAGCCGCTGGCATCGTAGCCGGGCGCCGACCACTTCGGCTGGCCGGGCGCTTCGCCCAGGTCGGCCCGGTGCAGCTGCTTATACCAGTCGCTCACGGCGGCGCTCTCGCGCTGTTTGGTCGTCACCACCAGCAGGCTGTCTTTGTATTTGGCGCTTTGCTGCTCGTATTTCGGAAACTGCTTCAGCGCGTCGGCGCTCAGCCAGGCTTCGGCGGGCGAGCCGCCCACGGCGACTTTAATCAGGCCGACGGGCACCTGGTATTTGGCATTGATTTCCTTGGCGAAGAAGTAGCCCACGGCCGTGAAGCCGAGCACGGTTTCGGGCGTGGCGGCTACCCAGCTGCCGCCCGTTACATCGGCCTTGGGGCCGGTGAAGGCGTAGCGCATGGGCACGTCGAACTGCCGGATGCGCGGGTTGGTGGCCTGGGCAATTTCCTGGGGGTACTTGTCGCGCACGCGGCGCATGGGCAGCTCCATGTTCGACTGGCCGGCGCAAAACCACACGTCGCCCACCAGAATGTCTTTTAGTTCAAGCTGGTTGCTGGCCCTGATGCTCATCTCAAACGGCCCGCCGGCTTTCATCGGCGGGAGCTTTACGGACCATTTGCCCTCGGCTCCGGCGGTAGCGCGGTAGGTTTTGCCCAGGAAGGCCACCGTGACGGCCTCGCCGGGCCGGGCCCAGCCCCACACCTGCACGTCGGCATCGCGCTGCAGCACCATGCCGCTGCTCACCAGGCGCGGCAGGCGCACCTGGGCGTAACCGGCCCGGCCGGCCAGCAGCGCCAGTCCTAAGCTTAGTAAAAAAAATGGTGATGCGCTGTTTTTCAAATATTTACCCGGTATAACGGGCATTTACAGTACCCCTTCATAAATAGGCCCTGGTTTCGTAGTGAAACCAGGGCCTGTTTTAACCAGTCAGCAGCCAGGGGTTAGTACCCTGGATTCTGGGTGATTTTACCGCTGGTGCGGTCAATCTCCTGCTGCGGAATGGGGCGCAGCATGTGATAGGGCTGAACGTTGGCCGCGGCGGCCGAGCCGTAGCTATCCGTAGTGTTGGGGATAGGAGAGGGCTTTGAGCTTACCAGCGGGGGCGAGAACCTTCTCACCCGGTCTACCAGCGTGTTGGTGCGCACCAGGTCGTACCAGCGCGTGAATTCGCCGCACAGCTCCCGCGTGCGCTCTTCCAGAATAAAGTCGATGCTCACCTGCGCCGTGGTAATTTCCATTTGCGCAGCGCGGCCGCTTGCTGCCGCCCGCCGGCGCACCACGTTGATGAAGTCGCGGGCTTTCGGGAGGTTGCCCAGGTACATCTCGGCCTCGGCGGCAATCAGGTAGGTCTCGGCCAGACGGAAGAGGATGACCGGCCGGTCGGAGCTAACGTTCAGGGATGAACGGGTGGCGTCGTCGTATTTGTTGATGTAGGGCGAAAACTGGGTGGTGTAGGTGCTGGGCGTGCCCACCACAAAGCGGCCACCCGGACGGGCGTTGATGCGCGTCTGCTCGGCTGGGGTAATCTCACGGCCGGCGTACCAGGCGGCGGTGTCACCCACCACGGCCCGGGGGTTGAAGGTCGTGCCGCTGTTCTGCCCAATTTTATTCACCAGCCACAGCGTGGTGAACCACTTGTTGTAGCGCGTGTCGGTGGTGCGCCACTGCCGTGGGGTGGTTTCGGAAGGCAGAATGTACGAGGTCAGCAGGTAGGGCGTGGACGTGAGGCGTCCGAAAGGCCGGCCAAGGGCCACGGTGCGCTCCACGTTGGGCAGCAAATCGTAGCGGTTGCGGTACAGAAAGGAAACCTGGTTCTGGCCGGCCAGGCCGGCGCCGTTGTCGGAAAGCCCCGTGAAGGTGGGGTCCCCGTTGAACTGGATGTTCATCAGCACTTCCTTGTCGTTCTCTTTGCCTTCCTTGAAGATGTCGGCGGGGTCGGCCTCCAGGGCGCGGCCGTACTTGCCGCCGGGGGTCGTGCCGGAGTTCGTGGCCGGACTGGGGTTGGAGTCGGCGATGAGCTCTTCGGAGAACTGCGCGGCTTTGGCGTAGTCGTCGGTCTGCCGGGCCGAGGAGGTGGCCCGGGTCAGGTAGACTTTGGCCAGCAGGTGCAGCGCAGTGGCCCGGGTCACGCGGCCCGGCTGGGCAGCGACGTTGGCAATGCCCGGCGTGGTGGCGGTGCCCAAGGCATCGTTCAGGTCCGCAATGATGGCGTTATACACGTCGGCCAGGGGCGCGCGCGCAATGTCCTTCGTGGGCGCATCCACGAACTTGAGCGTTAAGGGAACATCGCCGAAAGCCCGTACCAGCATGAAGTAATAGAAAGCCCGCAGCACCTTGGCCTCGGCCGTAATCTGGGTAACGGCCGAGGGGGTCAGGCCCTGCACCGAGCCCGCGTACTGGATAACGCCGTTGGCTCCGTTGATAAATCGGTAGCACTGGGTCCACATGCCGGTGGAGGTGGAGTTGCTGTTGTTGAGCTGCCCCCGGTTATAGTCCTCGAGCCCGTCAGAGCCCGAGGCGCCCCGCATAAACTCGTCAGTTCCCTGCGAGGTAAAGTTCGAGCCGCCCTGGTCGGTGTGAACGTTGCGCAAACCGGAATACACGCCGGTCAGGCCCGACTGCACCCCGTCGGGCGTGCCCAGGAACGAAGGGACCAGGACCGAGCGTGGATTCTCATCCAGAATGTCCTTGCTGCAACCGCTGGCCGCAACGATTAAAGCCAAAGCAACCGAGCTGCTGAGAAAAATCCTTTTCATATAGAAGTGAGGACGCTTGTAAGCGTCTGGAAAGTTGAAGAATATTAAAAGCCCAGGTTCACGCCCACAATGAAGGAGCGGTAAACGGGGAGGTTGGTGCCGTAGTCAAAGGAAACTCCGCCGTTGTTGGTGGTGCTGCCGTTAAACCGGGTTGAGTACGACAGCGCGTCGGGGTCAATGGCTTTGTTGTTCTTGTAATACTCCTCGGGCGACCAGATGAGGGGGTTCTGCACCTGCACGTAAATGCGGGCCGAGCTCATCAGGGCCGTTTTGGCCCACGCCGCCGGAATGGTGTAGCCTAGGTCGATGCTGCGCACCTTGATAAACGTGCCGCTCAGGTAAGCCAGTGACTGCGCGTTGGGCACGAAGTCGTTGAAATAAAACTGGTTGGGCTGCGGAAAGCGGTTGTCAGGCGTTTCGGGCGTCCAGTAGGGGAGGTTGAGCTGGTTGCGGCGCCCGCCGAACGTGGTGAGGTAGTTGGACGGGAACAGCAGCGGGTCCACCACGGTAGCGCCCACCCGGCTCACGGCCACAGCCGTCAGGTCGAAGCCCTTGAAGCGGAAGCGCTGGGTCATGCCGGCCTCAAACTTGGGCTGGCGCGTGCCGATGATTTGGCGGTCGGCCGCATCCACGGTGCCGCTGTTGTTGAGGTCCTCAATCTTCACCTGGCCCACTTTCAGGCCGGCCTTGGCGGCAGCGGCGATGTCAGCCGGCGTGTTCTGGTAAATGCCGGCGTACTTGTAGTCGTAGAAAACGTACAGCGGCGAGCCGATGAAGCGCTGGTTGGCGATGTCGCTGCGCTGATTGCCGTTTTCGTCCGTGCCCAGGCCCAGGTCAAGCACCTTTTCGCGGTTGATGGTGAAGTTCCAGTCGGTGCTCCACTCAAAGCCACTGGCCGTGCGCACGTTCACCGTCGTCAGGCTAACTTCCAGGCCGCGGTTTTGGGTTTTGCCAATGTTGCGGGTGAAGGAGCTATAGCCGGTCGAAGTGGGCAGCGCGTCGGGCAACAGCAAATCGCTGGTCTTCTGCTCGTACACTTCGACCGAACCGGTGACCCGGTTGTTAAAGAAGCCAAAGTCAAGGCCGAAGTTGGCGGTGGCCGTGTACTCCCAGCCCAGGTTGGGGTTGGGAATCGAGGAAGGCACCGAACCCACGGCGCCCGTGGCGCCGAAGTTGTAGTAGCCGCCGCCCAGGCCGCTGCCCAGCGAACCCAGGGTTTGGTATGGGTTCACGGCGGTGCTGCCCGTGCGGCCGTAGCTGGCACGCAGCTTGAGGTTGCTTACCCACGCCCGTTCCTTGAGGAAGGACTCATTGGCGATGTTCCAGGCCACGGCGGCCGAGGGGAAAGGTTTGTACTTGTTGCCGGGCGCGAGGCGCGACGAGCCGTCCACCCGCACCGTCAGCGTGGCCGAGTAGCGGTTGTCGAACGCGTAGTTCAGGCGGCCCATGTACGAGATGATGTCCCACTGGCTTTCGGTGCTACTGGGCGCGGTGGGCGTGCCGGCGCCCAGGTTGGAAGCCAGCTGGTAGTTCGTGGGCAGGTTTTGCGAACCTGCGCCGAAGCCATCGGTCCGGAATTCCTGCCAGCTGTACAAGCCGGTGAAGTTAATGTCATGCAGGCCAATCGTGCGATTGTAGGTCAGCACGTTTTCCGCCAGTAGATTGAAGGCAAGGCTATTCGAGCGGCTGGCGGAGTTCTGCCCGCCGTTACGGGCCGGCGTGTTGGACGCGAAAAAGCTTTCGTCGTTCTGCGTGCGGCCGTCGAGGCCTAGGTTGAGGCGGTAGTCCAACCCTTTTAGAATGTTGACCTGCCCGTAGAGGCTGTTGAAGGTGCGCAGGCGCCGGCGTTGTTCCAGGTGCGCGTTCGGCGTGTAGTACGTGAGCGCGTTGGCCTGCGCGTTGTCGGTGTTGGGATAGAGAATCGGAATGCCGTTGGCATCAAAGGGAGAAGCCAGCGGGCTGCTCGTAATGACGCTGTACATGATGCCCAGGTTCGGGTCATCCTGCTTGGTGAAGGTGTTCAGCGTGTTCAAGCCGATTTTCACCCGCGTGCCAATCTGCTGGTCCAGGGTGCCGCGCAGGGAGTAGCGCTGAATGCGCTGCACGGGCTGGATGCCGGTTTCGTCGTAATAGCCCAGCGAGGCCGAATACTGCGTCTGGTCGGTGCCGCCGCTCACGCCCAGGGCGTGGTTCTGGATATGACCATTCTGGAACAGCAAGTCCTGGTAGTCGAAGGTTTTGCCGGCGGTGTAGTTGGCCAGCTCCTCGGTGGTCAGGAAGCCCGCAGCCGTGGCCGGGTTCTGCCCATTGGCCCGGTAGGCTTCCGCCCGGTATTTGTAATACTCCTGCCCGTCCTGCAGGTCGTAGTAGCCATAGGCTCTCTTCGTTCCATAATAGCCGCTGTAAGTGGCTTTGGGAGCACCCGATTTGCCGCGCTTGGTCGTAATCAGGATAACGCCATTAGCGCCGCGGGCCCCGTAGATGGCCGTCGAGCTGGCATCTTTCAGCACTTCCACGCCCGTGATGTCGTCGGGGTTCAGGTCGTTGAGGCTGCCGTCGTAGGGCACGCCGTCTACCACCAGCAGCGGGTCGTTGGAGCCGGCAAACGAGCGGTTGCCCCGGATGCGGATAACCGGGGCCTGGCCCGGGGAGTTGGTGGTGCTGGAGATGTTAACGCCCGCCGCGCGGCCCTGCAGGGCTTGGCCGATGTTGGCCACCGGCACGTCGCGCAACTGCTGCTCGCTCACCGACGAGATGGCGCCCGTCACCTGGCTTTTTCGCTGGCTGCCGTAGCCCACTACCTGCACCTCGCTCAGCGACTGGGCCTCAGTGGTCAGCCGGACGTTTACACTACCCGAAGCACCTATCGGCACCTCCTTCTTTTCATAGCCAATTGAGCTGATAACCAAAGTAGTGGCATCAGCCGGCACATTCAGCGAGTATTCACCCGCCGCGTTGGTGGTGGCCCCAATAGTGGTGCCTTTCACAATGACGGTAACCCCCGGCAGCGTTTCGCCCGAATCGGACTTGATGGTGCCGGTGACGGTGCGACCGGCCTGAGCCCAGGCTGCACCGGGAAGCATGGCTCCCAATAGCAGCGCCGACCCCAGGGCGGGAATCCAGCGCCGTTCCCGGCGCGGCGCAATGACAGATAAATGTGCTTGCATGGTAATGAGTGGGTTTTTGTGGTGGGTATGTAAGGTTTGATTGAGGCGCGATGGGTGGGTTAAAAGCCGATGGAATTGCCGCCGTCCACGGGCAGGGAGGCGCCGGTGATGTAGCGGGCCGCATCGGAAGACAGGAAAACGGCCGCGTTGCCGATGTCTTCGGGTTGGCCAAACTTGCCCATGGGCGTGCGGCGCATGGCGCGGTCGCGGCGGTCGGGGTCGGAGTTCATGGCCGTGCGGCTCATGGCGGTTTCGATGAAGCCCGGCGCGATGGCATTCACCCGCACGCCGTGGCCCGAGAACTCCGAGGCCAGCACCTTCACCATGCCCTCCACCGCCGACTTGGAGGCCGCGTAGGCCACCACGCGGTCGATGCCGTAGTAGGCGGCCATCGAGGAAATCATCAGGATGCAGCCTTTTTGGCGGGCCATCATGCGGCTGGCACAGGCCCGTGTGAGGGCAAATACCGAGTGCAGGTTGGTGTGCAGAATGCGGCTGAAGTCCTCGTCGGTTACTTCCAGCGCGGGCTTTTTCAGGTTGATGCCGGCGTTGTTCACCAGGATGTCGAGCGGACCGTGGGTGGCTTCCACCTCGGCCACCATGGCATCGATGGCTGATAAGTCAGTCACGTCGTTCACCACGTACTGCACCGATTCGCCGATGGACTCGGCCGCCTCGCGCAGCACCGCCTCGCGCCGGCCCGTGATGATGACCGTGGCCCCGGCCGCCGCCATGCACTGCGCAATGGCCAGCCCAATGCCCGTGCCGCCGCCGGTTATCAGCGCCCGCTTGCCCGCGAGCGAAAACACGTCGGCGTGCTGCGGCTGTGTTTGGCTGGTGGTTGTTTCGGCGGGGCCGTTTTGGCCGTTGGAAAACAGGTTTTGCATCTTAGGGGGGAGCGGTTTTGCTAGATTGAATTATTTGAGCTGGTAGAGGTCGACCAGGGTTTTAACCTCGGCCAGGGTGCGCGCGGGCGGCGCGAAAGGGGCTGGCAGCGGCTGCTTGGCGTAGGTCTGGAAGTAGAGCACGCAGGCATCGCGCCACCACAGCGCCTCGCGCCGCTGAATGGCCAGCCGGGCCGCCACGTCGGCGTGCAGGGCCGGGTCTACGGCGGGCTTGGCGGCGGCCCACTGCTGCTGCATCCAGGTCACCGAGTCGGCGCCGGTGTAGTAGCGCGTCACCAGTTCGTTCCAGAGGGTGCGGCCGGTGGGCAGCGGCTGCGTCCAGCCCACGTGGTGGAACCAGAGCAGGTAGTTGAGCGGAGTGGTTTTGGCATCGCCCCACTGCTTTTGCACACCCGGCGAATAGAGCGCCAGCGCGTTGGAGCCGGTGGCGGTGCGGTCGAAGCCCAGGCCCACGGCGTCGGCTTTGTGGTAGTACACGGCGGTCCAGTCGGGGCGGCCGGCTTCGGCCAGCCAGGGCTCGGGGCCGTAGTGAATGTTCTGGCCCATGATGTGGTGCAGGCCCAGCGGCGTGGTGTAGCG
>NZ_JAUQSX010000012.1 GCF_030581005.1 Hymenobacter mellowenesis
GGCGTGAGCAGGTCGGGCTTGCCGTCGCCGTTCACGTCGGCCGTGGCGATACTAAAACTGCTGTTGCTGATAGTGAAGTTGGCCGGGGCGGCAAAGCTAGGCGTGGCTGCGCCCGTCGCCGTGGTGTTGAGCAGCACGCTCGCGTTGCCGGGGAAGTAATTTACCGTGAGTACGTCGGGCTTGCCGTCGCCATTCACGTCGGCCACCGCGATGGCAGAGGGCATGGGGCCAACTAAACTGAACGCGACCTGGGCGGCAAAGCTGGGCGTGGCCGCGCCCGTCGCCGTGGTATTGAGCAGCACGCTCACGCTGCCAGTGCCGCCGTTATTGGCCGTGAGCAGGTCGAGCTTACCGTCGCCGTTCACATCGGCCGCTGCCACGCCCAAGGGGCCTATGCCGACAGCAAAGGATGTCTGGGGGGCAAAGCTGGGGGTTTGGGCCCGCACCGGGCCGGCAGCCAGCAGCCCCAGCCCCAGTGCCACCAGGGGGCGGGCCAGCCGCGCGGGCAGTCCCTGAAAAGAGGAGAAACGTGTCATAGAAAAGGAAGGAAAAGTGGCGCGCGGGAACACCCCCGTGCAATGCCGTAAAGCACGGCGCCCCACCCACACGGCGATATGACACGAAAGTGTCATACGCCGCCCCCCGGTGGCGGCATATGACAGCGACAGCCAGTGCCCAGCCGCCGTGCTCATTAAACAACGAAAAAGCCCCTGCCGGCATTCGACAGGGGCTTTCTACAACACCGAATGATGGTGGGTCTATTGCACCGCCACCCGCTTGGTTAAGGTGCCCGCGCCCGTGCTCAAACGCAGCGAGTACACACCCGGTGCCAGTCCGACCGTTTCCACGGTGAAGCGCGGGCCGGCCACGGCCGGGCGGCGCACCACTTGGCCCAGCGTATTCAGCAGTTCGGCCTGCGTGGCGGCGGTGCCGGCCGGCAGCGTCACGGTGAAGGCGTCGTGGGCAGGGTTGGGCGCGAGGGCGATGGCAGGGGCCATGGGGCGGGCGGTGGCCAGCGGGGTGTAGGTGCCGGTGTTGAGGATGACGGAGACGGAAGCGGCGTTGTAATTGACGGTAATCAAGTCCAATCGTCCATCTCCGTTAACATCGTTTAATGCCACTTCAATAGGGCGAGAACCGGTGCTGAAGTCGGTTCTCGCACCAAAGTTTCCGGTACCCGAATTCAAGAATACGGAGACAGTGCCAGTGATATTGATATTGGATATGATAATGTCTGGATAACCGTCACCGTTGGTGTCACCTAGTGCCACTCCGCGTGGTTGCGTATTCGCGGGGTAGTCTATCTTGGGTGCAAATCCGCCGCTGAACAAGCCAAGCAGTACCGAAATAGAGCTGCTCGACACATTAGCGACAATAATATCCAGCAAGCCATCGCCATTGATATCACCTATTTCTTTTGAGAATGTTTCTGTGCCAACTGTGTAATCGGTCCGAGGCGCAAAGCTACCGCCTGGCAAACCCAGTAGTACCGAAATAGAGTTGCTATCTCGATTGGCCGTAATCAAATCGGCGAGCCCGTCACGGTTTATGTCGCGTAGCGTCACGTCGAACGGGCCAGCTCCTGTATTATAGCTGCTACCGGGTCCAAAGCCGCTGGCACTACCCAGTAATACCAAAACGGTTTGCGAGCTTGTCCCACTGATAAACAAGTCAGGGACATTGTCGCCATTGGCGTCGCCTATCGTTACACCGCTAGGACGAATGGTGACAGGATAGATTACTCTGGGTGCAAAACTACCCCCTGGCTGGCCCAGCAATACCGAGATGTTATTGTCGACGGCACTAGTCGCAACAATGTCTACCCGTCCATCCCCACTCACATCCCCCAATGCGACACCATTGGCTATTGACCCAACAGTATAATCGGTTTTGGGTAAGAAAGTGCCTCCGGCTTGGCCGAGTAACACAGAAACTGTCCCACTGGTCGCGCTGTTAGCTACTACGATATCTGACCGGCCATCACCATTTACGTCTCCCACTGCCATGCCGTAAGGGCTTCTTCCTGTGGCGTAGTCTATCGGCGGACCAAAACTCTGCCCCCACGCCGCCGGCCCAGCCGCGCCCAGCGCCAGCAGCAGCGCCCCGCGCCGGGCGCAGCAGAAGAAACGATTGGTGGTAGAAGTAGAAAGGGGTTTCATGCTGAGAAGGGACTAAAGCAATAAATTAATCAATTACCACCCGCTTGGTGACGACGGCCGCGCCCGTGCGCAGGCGCAGCGAGTACACGCCCGGTGCCAGCCCAGCCGTTTCCACGGTGAAGCGCGGGCCGGCCACGGTCGGGCGGCGCACCACCTGGCCCAGCGTATTCAGCAGTTCGGCCTGCGTGGCGGCAGTGCCGGCCGGCAGCGTCACCGCGAAAGCGTCGTGGGCCGGGTTGGGAAACACGGAAACCTCCGCGGCCGTGGGACGGGCGGTGGCCAGCGGAGTGAAGGTGCCGGTATTGAGGAGCACACCCATTTCGTCGCTGTTGGGCAACGACACCACAATGTCGGGCCGGCCATCGCCGTTCATATCTCCCAGGGCCATGTTGGTTGCCGAGGCGCCCGGAGGCATCGCAAAGGAGCGGACGGCCGCAAAGCCTCCCCCAGCCTGCCCGCAAAGCACGCTCACGGTGCTGGTATAGTAGTTGCCCGTCACAATGTCGAGCCGCCCATCGCCGTTCACGTCGCCCAGAGCCACGCCGCCGGGGCCCGTGCCGGGGCCGGTGGAGAAGCTGCTCATAGCGCCAAAGCCGGTGCCCTGGCCCAACAGCACGCCCACGGTATGAGCCGCGTAATTCGCCGTCACAATGTCGGGCCGGCCATCGCCATCCACGTCGCCTAGGGCCACCCCAATGGGGCTAATAGGGTTACTGCGGATGCCCAGCACGTAGTTCAGGCTGGCAAAGCCGCCACTGGGCTGCGAGAGCAACACCTCCACCATGCCGCCGTTCTGGCTGTTGGCTTGCGCGGTGGCCACGATGTCCAGGCGCCCGTCGTTGTTCAGGTCGCCCAGGACCACCCCAAAGTGGGGCGTGCCGGACATGGGGTACTGCTGCACCGCCGCAAAGCCGCCCCCAGGCAGGGCAAGAAATATCCCAACATTGCTCGTGTTCTGCGACACCGTTACGAAGTCCGTCAGGCCGTCGCCATTGATGTCGCCCAGCGCCACGGCCCGCGCAAAAAAATTGGTGGTATTAATCAGGTAAGTGCGCGGGCCGGCAAAACCACTGGCCTGTCCGGCGAAGACGTAGGCCAGGGAAGTGCTGCCGCCCCCCACGGTCACGATGTCCGGGTAGGCATCGCCCGTCACATCGCCCACGGCCAGCCCATCGGGGTAGCCGCCTGAGCCGGCCGCGTACGCGCGAACGGGCGCGAGCCCGCCGGCCAGGCCCAGCAGCACCCCCACCGAATTGTTGCTCAGCGCCACCACCACGTCGGGCCGGCCGTCCAGGTTCACGTCGTTCAGCGCCATTGCGCCCGGGCGGGAGCTCGCGCCCGTCGGGTAGGTGCTCACCGGCCCAAAGCTTTGGGCCGCGGCCGGGCCGGCCAGCAGCAGCAGCAGGCCAGCCCGGCGGCCACAGCTCAGCAGCCGCCCGGCCATAAAAGCGGAAAGTTGTTTCATAAAGCAGCAATGAGTCGTTTACCCCGGCCCCAGGCGGCCGTGTTGCGCCTCAGCGCGCCAATACCGTGCCAGTGCGTCCGGTCACCGTCGGGCCGCAGCTTTCGCGCCGAAACCACAAAAAATAAGTGGAGCCAAACGCACAACGCCCGCCGTGCACAGCACGGCGGGCGTTGCGGGGCCACGGATTGCCGAGGCCTACATTCCTACAGCTTCTCGTAAATCACGGCTGCGCCCTGGCCCACGCCCACGCACATCACCGCCAAGCCGTAGCGCATGCCCTCGCCGCGGCGGTGCATCTCGTGCAGCAGCGTAGCCGTGATGCGCGCGCCCGAACTGCCCAGCGGGTGGCCCATGGCAATGCTGCCGCCGTTCACGTTCACCTTGGCCATATCCAGGCCCAGCTCGCGTACGCAGGCAATGCTCTGGGCCGCGAAGGCTTCGTTGAGCTCAATGAGGTCGATGTCGGCTATGGTCAGGCCGGCGCGCTCCAGCACCTTGCGCGTGGCCGGAATGGGCCCCAGGCCCATCACCGCCGGGTCGACGCCCGCCACGGCCGAGGCCACCACCCGCGCCATGGGCTTCAGGTTGTAGCGTTTCAGGGCCTCCTCGCTCACCACCAGCACGGCGGCCGCGCCGTCGTTAATACCGGCCGAGTTGCCGGCCGTCACCGTTCCGCCCTCGGGCTGGAAGGCGGGCTTGAGCGTGGCCAGCTTCTCCATAGAGGAAAAGCGGGGCTGCTCATCGGCATCAAACAAAGCCGTGTCGCCCTTGGGCTGCGGAATAAACACGGGCACGATTTCCTTGCGAAAACGGCCTTTTTCCAGCGCCCGGGCATATTTGCGCTGGCTTTCGAAGGCAAAGGCGTCCTGCTCTTCGCGGGTGATGCCGTACTGCTTGGCCACGTTTTCGGCCGTCTGGCCCATGGCGTAGGGGTAGTGCAGCTTGCTCAGCTTGGGGTTCACGAAGCGCCAGCCCAGCGTGGTGTCGTGGGCCGTGAGCTCGCGCCCGAAGGCCGATTCCGACTTGGCCATCACAAACGGCGCGCGCGTCATGCTCTCGGCGCCGCCGGCCAGGTACACGTCGCCCTCGCCGCACTTGATGGCGCGGGCCGCGTCCATGATGCTCTGCAGGCCCGAGGCGCAGAGGCGGTTCACAGTGTTGCCGGGCACGGTGATGGGCAGGCCGGCCAGCAGCGCCGCCATGCGGGCCACGTTGCGGTTGTCCTCGCCGGCTTGGTTGGCGGCGCCAATGATGACGTCCTCCACGGCACTTTTATCAACGGATGGATTGCGGCGCATGAGCTCACGGAGCACGTGGGCGGCCAAATCATCGGGGCGGACGCTGCTCAGAGCGCCGGCAAATTTTCCAATCGGGGTACGCACCGCGTCCACGATATAAGCATTCGGCATTACAGATAACAATAGCGGCGCAAGCGCCGGATGGGACTAAATTTGCGGCCCCGGCACTCGCCCGGACCTGTTTATTTACTACAACAAAGATGATACAAAGAATTCAAAGCGTGTTTTTGCTCTTGCTGGCTTTGGCCATGCTCAGCGTGTTGGCCCTGCCGCTGTGGCACAAAATCGACGGCCTCACCCACCAGGAATTGACCCTGACCGCCTTCGGTTTCCAGGCCGAAGGCTGGCAATTGCCAACCCCCGCCGGTCCCGTGTGGCTCATCGGCGCGCTGGCTGCCGCCTCGGCAGCCGTGGCCGCATTCGAAATTTTCCAGTTCAAAAACCGCGCGAAGCAACTCATGCTGGGTGCCGTCAACCTGCTACTCATCGTGGCCACGCTGGGCGCCATGTTCTACTTCTCCAGCAAAGGCGAGCAACTGCTCAACGTCAAACTCGAAGGCCAGTACCTGCCCGGTTTCTACCTGCCCACCCTGGCTCTTTTGCTCAACCTGCTGGCCAACCGCTTCATCCGTCGCGACGACCAACTGGTGCGCAGCATGGACCGCCTGCGGTAAGCAACTGGTTTTTGTCACCAAAAAGGCCGCTGTCATTCCGACAGCGGCCTTTTTTATTTGTGAATTTTGAATCGGAGTGCCGAAGTCCTCAGCGCTGCTGCTCCTCGCGCACGGCCTGCTCCACGGCCTGGGCTCCCGCTTCGGTTTCGAAGACGTCGTACACGCGGTCGAAATTTTCGGGGTCACTCACGTGCGAGTAAGCGAATTTGGCAAGGTCAATCCGGCAAGCCTCCGAAGTGAGGCCGCGTAGCAGGCGGCTGAGGTCGTCGGCCCGCAGGGCGCGTTGGTTCAGGCCATCTTTGGCCGCGTTCATTTTGCTGACCTCCGTGATACGCTGCTGCATGGTCTGAACCAGCGCATTCACATCGGTGGGAGCCAGGGCGCGGTAGCTGCTGGTAACCGTGCCGGGGTAGGCGCCTCCGTTGTTATTCGGCTGATTGCCGTAGCCGCCGTTGCCGTAGCCGCCATTATTGGGTTGGTTGCCATACCCACCGTTGGCCGGGCCGTTGGGATTGTTGCCGTAGCCGCCGTTGCCACCGCCGTAGGGCGCATTGCCGCCGGGCGTGTTGTAGCCGCCGTTCGGATTAGCATTGGGGTAGCCGTTGTTCGGATAGTTGTCGTTGGGGCTGTTCGGGTACGCTGGCGCAGCGTTGCCGTAGCCGCCTTGGCCGTAAGGCTGTGGGCTATTGTAAGCCCCGCCGTAGCCAGGTCCGTACCCGTTGCCACCCCGGCCCGGGCCGTACATGGCCACTGCGCCCACTTGCTGCAAGCCCAACGGCCGGCCGGGCCGGGCAATCAGCACGTACGACGTTTCGAGGCCCGGCTGCAGAAACAGTTGGCTCCGAAACCGCACCACCCGGCCGTAGCCGGCGGGCACCGTGAAATCGGCCCAGTGCTGGCCCGGCATCAGCTGGTCGACGTGCACCTGCCGGGCGCCGCCACGCGTCACCAGCCGGCCATCGAGTACGAGGTCGAACGGCACGCCCCGCTCCGAAACAAAATTCACGTTAGCCGCTGGCGGCGGATAAGCCAGGGCAGGGGCCACCGCCGAAAACAAGCTGGCAATGGCGAAGAGTAGGGCCTTTTTCATGGCGTTTGCAGAAAAGAGTCCGCCGTAAAGTCGGCAGGTATTTCCTCATTTTCAAAAGGTGTGCCACGAATTAGTAGTGAGAAGCGAGTATTGAGTAGTGAGTAAAAAGAACGGATATGCAGAGCAAAAAAAGGGCGTTGCGCTCGGCAAGACGCCCTTTTTTGCCCCGACGCTTACTCTTCCAAACCCACAAAAAAAGCCCCCGCAACCAAGGCTGCGGGGGCTTCTTAAGCAAAGCAAAATGCTCGGGTTACTTCGCTATTCGCGTCACCTTGAACTCGGTGCGACGGTTGCGCTGGTACTCGGCTTCGGTCTTGGCATTTTTCACCACCGGGCGGGTTTCGCCATAGCCTTTGGCCGTGATGCGGCTCTTGTCGATGCCTTTGCTCACGATGTAGGCCACCGCGGCTTCAGCACGCTGCTGCGAAAGCTTCATGTTGTAAGCGTCCTTGCCGCGCGAGTCGGTGTGCGAGCTCAGCTCGATGCTGATTTTGGGGTTGTCCACCAGCGTCTGCACCAGCGTGTCGAGGCGAATGGCCGCATCCGGACGGATGTTATACTTGTTGTAATCGTAGAAAATGTCCTTAACCTCAATGGGTTTGGCCAGAACGATTTTGTTCAGCGTCAGGGTCACCGGCAGCTGAATGTCATTCGTCAGGTTGGGCAGGGCATCCTGGCTGGGCTTGCGGCCCACGGTGCTCAGCGTGGTGCGGGAGCTGAAGTCACCGGCACGCTCAGCAAAGAAAGCGTAGTTGCTTACCGAGTCCAGCTTCACGCTAAACTTACCGGCGGCGTCGCTGGTCACTTTCTGGGGCTGGCCGTTAGGGCCGGTCACGGTCACGATAGCGCCGGCCACGGGCAGGGTGGTGTTGGCTTTGTCGTCGCGCTCCAGCACGGTACCGTCAGCATAGAAGGTCACCAGCTTGAGCGGCTTCTTCTTGAACATGTACTCGTCGTCGGAGCCTTTGCCACCGGCGCGGTTCGAGCTGAACAGGCCCATGTCACCGGCCATCGGCACGGGGGCGAAATCGTCGCTCACGCTGTTCACGTCGGCGCCGAGGTTCACGGCCTGGCCGCCTTTCACCATGAACAAGTCGAGCTTGCCCAGGCCGGGGCGTCCGTCCGAAGCAAAGTAAAGCGTGCCATCGGGGGCCACGCCGGGGAAGTTCTCGTTGCCGGCGGTGTTGATGCTTTCGCCCAGGTTTTCAGCGGGCGAGAAGCGGCCGTTCGGGCCGAGGGTGGCTTTGTAGAGGTCGTTGCCGCCCTGGCCGCCTTTGCGGGCCGAGGCGAAGTACAGCGTGGTGCCATCCGGCGCGAAGGCGGGCGAGAAGTCGTCGGCCGTGCGGTCGTTGATGTTGGCGAGCACGGGCTCGCTCCACACGCCGCCTTTGTTATACGAAATCCACAAGTCGACGCTCAGGTAGCCTTTTTTGCTGCCGTCGTTCGAGCGCGCGAACACCATCGTCTTGCCGTCGGGGGTATAGGTGGCGCTGGCTTCGTGCTTGTTTTCGGTGTTGAAGGGGCCTTCGAGCTTGCGCACGGCGCCGCCGGTCATGGCCGCGGCGTTGTCAAACTTGATGGCGTAGAGGTCGTTGAAGTTCTCGCCGTTGCCGAGGTACTTCTTGCCCTCGCGGTTCGAGGTGAACACGAAGTCGGAGCCGGCGCCAGCCATCATCGTGCCGCCAAAGTCGGAACCCGCTGAGTTCAGCGCGTCCACCGGCATCACGTCATATTTGTTTTTCATGCCGGCCACCATCTTGCTGGCGGCCACGTTTTTGGCTTCAGTTTCGGCACGGGCGGCCAGGGTGCGGTTGCCGCCGCTGCTGGCGTAGGTCGAGAACTGCGCGGCGGCTTCGTCGTACTTGCCGTTGGCCTTCAGGGCTTCGGCGTAGCGGAAGCCGGCGTCGGCGTTTTTCACCCCGCCATCGAGCGCGGCTTTGTAGAACGGCTCGGCCATCTCCACGCGGTTCGACAGGCGGTAAGCCTCCCCGATGCGGAAGTTGTTGATGGCCGCGTTTTTGCCCTTGGCCACATCGGCCTGATAGAGCGGGATGGCCGTTTCGTACTGGCCCCGAGCAAACTGCTTGTCGGCCTTGCTCATCGCGCCGCTGCTGGCACAACTGTTCAGCATAGCCGTTGAACCAGCCGCAGCGCAGATTAATAATAGTTTCCTCATAGGTGGTGTGGTGGAGGGGTGGTGAGGGAGAAGGAGCCGGAAATATTGCCGACTAGGCATTTTTGGGTTAGCAATAATACTACGTTTAGGTAGGATTCACGCAAGGGACCCTTTTTTTTCTTCCTGACCAAAGTATCGGGCCAGCCAGGTTTGGGCGGCCGGGCGGGGCCAATGAGCGTCCAGTTCGCCCTTGGTAGCCAAGGTGTTATCGAAATAAAAAGTGTCGGGAGCAATGGTGCCAGCAGCCACGGCAGCCTTTATCTCATTGTGTTTCAAGAGTTGCACCTCGCCATCGTGGAGAAAGGCCAGACGCGACTTATCGAGCAGCGCCACCCCAAACCGCTGCTCCAGTTGGCCCACGAAGCGCACCGACGCATCGATGGAGCAACCGCTGGCGCCGGCCACGCCTTCGTCGAGCCCAATCACCAAAAATTGCTGGTGCAATACTTCGGCCGAGGCTAAGAGGCTGCGCCCGTGGCTCGTCCATTCTTCCGAGAAACGCGCCAGGTCGGGCAGGGCCGCCACCACCTCCGGCCCGGTGAGCGGGCGGGCGGCCTGGTAAATCCACACCCGCGCCGTGGGCGGGAGCTGGTCAAAAGCTACGTACATACAGTCAGCAGAACAGGCGGGCCGCTATGTGGCAGCCCGCGCGCTCAAAGGTATCAGGTAAACGGATAAACAGACCTTTCTAGTGTTGGGGTCTGCTCCGCTCGCTGCTAACGCTGCCTGCCGAGAATAAATCAGGCGTTGATGCCCTCGGCGCTGGCCACCAGCTCGGCCAGGTCGAACACCTGCACGTTGGCTTCCTGCTCCTTGTTTTTCACGCCGTCGCTCATCATGGTCATGCAGAAGGGACAGCCCACGGCGATGATGCTGCCCTGCAAATCGTGCGTGCCGGGAGCGGCGGTTTCAGTTTCCACGCCGCCCAGGTTGGCCAAGGCGTCGGCCTTGCCAGCGAGGGTAGCCAGGGCTTCCTCGGTGCGCTCGATGTTGATGTCCTTTTTGCCGGGCTCGGGCTCTTTCCACATCTGGGCGCCGCCCGCGCCGCAACACAGGCCGTTAGCGCGGCTGCGCTTCATCTCCACCAGGTCGGCGTCGAGGGCGGCCAGCACCTCGCGCGGGGCTTCGTAGATGTTGTTGGCGCGGCCCAGGTAGCAGCTGTCGTGGAAGGTAATGCGGCGGCCTTTGAAGCTTTCGCCGCCCGTCACGCCCACCTTGCCCTCGTTGATGAGCTGCTGCAGGTAGGTGCTGTGGTGAATGACTTCGTAATCACCGCCCAGCGCCGGGTACTCGTTTTTGATGGTATTGAAGCAGTGGGGGCAGGCCGTCACGATTTTTTTGATGCCATAGCCATTCAGCGTCGTGATGTTCTGCATGGCCTGCATCTGAAACAGGAACTCGTTGCCAGCGCGCTTGGCGGGGTCGCCGGTGCAGCTTTCTTCCAGGCCCAGCACCGCGTAGTTGGTGCCCACGTGGTCGAGAATGCGCACGAAGGCGCGGGTCACGCGCTTGTACCGGTCATCGAAGGCGCCGGCGCAGCCCACCCAGAACAGAATTTCGGGTGACTCGTTGCGGGCCGCCAAATCGGCCATGACGGGAACGGTAATTTGCTTTTTAGCGGGGGCTTCAGGAGTCATAAGAGAATGGGACGACACGGTTGTCATCCTGAGCGCAGCGAAGGACCTTATCACGTCCGTGCTACAATTGATTTACTAATCCAGACAAAAGCAGCGGTGATAAGATGCTTCCTTCGTCAGCATGACAGACGATTTAGGCGACTGCGGCCTTCGCCGGCTTCTCCGCCGCAAACAAGTCATCGGCCCAGTTGAACCGGTCCGACGGCGAGAAAGCCCACGGTGCGCCGTTATTTTCGATGTTGGAGAACATTACGTTCAGCGAGTTGGGCGCGGCCGACTCTTCCAGCACCAGGAAGCGGCGCATCTCGATGATGCTTTCCAACGGGTTGATGTTCACGGGGCAGCTTTCGACGCAGGCGTTGCAGGTGGTGCAGGCCCAGAGCTCCTCGGGCGTCACCTTGCCGCGCAGCAGCGTGGCGTTGGCCAGGTCGGTGATGGGCTCGTGCTTGGCTTCGGCGCCGTACACGTTGGGGCGGAAGATGAGGGGCGAGTTATACTTTTCCTCCATCCGGTCGCGCGTATCCATGATGATTTTGCGCGGCGAGAGCAGCTTGCCCGTCAGGTTGGCCGGGCACACCGAGGTGCAGCGGCCGCACTCGGTGCAGGAGTAGGCATTCAGCAGGTTGGTCCAGGGCAGGTCGTCCACGTCCTTGGCGCCAAAGGGCGTGGGCGCCAGGGCCGAGCCGTCGGGGGCGGTAGGCGCGGGCGGCACCACGAAACTGGGGTCCATCATGGCCTTCACCTCGTTGGTGATGCTTTCCACGTTCGAGAACTGGCCCTGCGGCACGAGGCGCGAGTACCACACGTTCGGAAACGCCATGATGATGTGGAAGTGCTTCGAGCTGGGCAGGTAGTTGAGAAACAGCAGGATGCCGGTGATGTGAATCCACCAGCCCAGACGCTCCAGCACGTGCAGCGTGCCTTCGCTGCTGGGCAGCAGGCCCACCAGCAGGTTGCTCACGGGGAAAGTGCCGGGCAGGTCCTCGCCGCGCATCTGGTGCAGCTTCAGGTCGGCCGTGTTCATGAAGAACAGTGCCAGCATCAGGGCCACTTCGATGTAGAGAATGATATTAGCGTCGAGCTTGGGCCACATCCGCAGCTCGGGGCCGGTGAAGCGCTTAAGGGGCGGGTTGCTGTTGCGGCGCCACCAGAAGGCGGCCACGGCTACAATCACCAGCGCGGCCAGGATTTCGTTGGTCGCCATCAGCACGTCGTACACCGGCCCGAGGAACTTGAGCGAGCGGTGAAAGCCGAAAATATTGCCGAACAAGCCGTCAATCACAATCTCAATCACCTCGATGTTGATGACCAGAAAGCCCACGTACACCACCAAGTGAAGCAGGGCCGGCGTCATCCGCTTGAACATTTTCTGCTGCCCGAAGGCTACCAGCAGGGTTTTGCGGAAGCGTTCGGCGGAGTGGCCGCTCATGTCACGGTCGCGCCCGACGAGGATGTTGGCGCGGATTTTCCGGACCTGCCACGCGAACAAGCCGAAAGCCGCGACCAGGAGCAGCAGGAAGAGGATAGATTGCAACATGCGGTAAAGGTAAGGCGGGAACGTTTGGGGACGCAAGATAGTCGGCATGCCGAATACTTTTTAGAAAAAGACGCGGCATCCCACACTTTTTTTACTCGGTTTCTTGCGTCATTGTTTTGGATTCGTACCTTTGCGGTCCCCTAAGCAACCTAAAAGGCGCTGCGGGGAAACGGCAACATAGCTCAGTTGGTAGAGCACAGCACTGAAAATGCTGGTGTCGTTGGTTCGATTCCAACTGTTGCCACGAAAAAGCCCGCTCCTGATTTCAGGAGCGGGCTTTTTGCTTTCAGGCGGCAGTCATTATTCCGCTAGCAATACCCGGCCCCGCAGCATGGGGTGCCCTGTCGGAGACAGCATCAGAGAGTATACGCCCGGTGCCAGTCCGCGCACCGACACCCGCACCGTGCTGCCGCTGAACTGTTCCGCACGCACCGTCTGGCCCAGCGCATTGCGCAACTCTAAGCGGGTAATGGCGGTAGGGGCCACGCTCTTAGGCAGGCGCAACTGGAGGCTTTCGTCGGGGTGCACCGGATTGGGCCAGGTTTCGAACGTGGTTGCGGCCGGGGCAGCGGTGGCCAGCACCGTGGGCTGAAAGGCCGTGCCCGAAAGTCCGGTGCCCGCTGCCGTGCGCACACTCACGGGCCCGGCTGTGACGCCCGCAGGCACGACAGCCGTGAGCCGGGTGCTGGACTGCACGGCAAACGATGCGGCTGGCGTGCCATTGAATAGTACCGCCGCCACGCTCACGAAGCCGCTACCGGTGAGCGTTACCGTTTGGCCCGGGGCGCCGCTGCTGGGCGCGAGGCTGCTCACCCGTAGCAGCGGCGCTGTATTGGGCACCAGCGTAGCGTAGCCAGTGGGCAGAACGGTGTTGCCGGCCAGGGCAGTGCTGCCAAATGTGGCGATGGCCGATTTGAAGTTGCCGACGATGCTGGCATTGCCGGTAGCATCCGCCGCAATTGCCGCGGCGTACTCATCGCCCAGCCCTTGGCTGCCCACGGCGCCCAGCCACGCACCGCCGGTGCTGAGGTAGGCCAGAAAGGCATCGGTTGGGTACAGCATCTGGTTGCTGTAGAGAGTGCCGGTGCTGGTATTGGGCAAGCTGAAGGGGCCCAGCCGGGCCACGGCGCTGGAGAAGCTGCCCACTACCTGCAGGCGCCCGGTGCCGTCTAGGGCAATGCCGCGGCCGGCTTCGTTGGAATCGCCGCCGCCGCGCACCGCCCATTGCCACACGCCGGCCGGGCTGAGTTTGGCCACAAATAGCTCGTCGGTGCCGCCGTAGCCGTACATCGGGCCGCCATTGGTGAGGGTGATGGCGCCGAAGGTGGCCGTGGCCCCGCTGAAACGGCCCGTGACGTAGGCATTGCCCACCGCATCGACGGCAATGCCGTAGGCTTCGTCGATGCTGAGGCTGCCGGCGCGTACGGCCCACAGCCAAGTGCCCCCGGCATCGAGCTTAGCTACCAATACATCATCGGCTGAGTAGGTGTTGGCGGGGAGGGCAAAGGGGCCGAACTGGCCCAAAGTGCTTTGCACCAAGCCGGTGATATACACGTTGTTGGCGCCGTCAACGGCAATGTCAAAGCCGACATCCTGGCCGCCCCCGCCACCGCTGCGGGCCCATTGCCAGGTGCCCTGGGCATCGATTTTGGCCACAAACAGTTCGTAAACGCCGGCATTGTTGGGTGAGTTGTTGAGCGTAGTGGTGCCGAAGGTGGTTGTAGCGCCCCCGAAGCCGCCGGTGATGTACACATCGCCCGCCTGGTCGATGGCCAGCTGGTTGGCACCTTCGCTGCCGGTGCCGCCGGCGCGACTGGCCCACAGCCATTGGCCACTGGCATCGAGGCGGGCCACGAATATATCGGCGTTCACCACGGCCGGGTAGCCGCTGTAGGTGGCGTTTAGCGTGAAGGCGCCAAAGGTGGCCGCAGAACTGTAAAAGGCGCCCGTGACGTACACGGCTCCGTTGGCATCGACGGCCACCCCGCCGCCCATGTCCTGCTGGCCGCCGCCTGCCTGCGCCACCCAGAGGTAGTTGCCAGCCCCGTCGAGCTTGGCCACAAACACGTCTTGGTCAGTGGTCTGGGTGCTGGTGAGGGTGAAGGTGCCGAAGCTGACCGTGCCGGCAAAGGTGCCCGTCACGTACGCATAGCCAAAGGAATCGAGGGCGGTGCTGGTGACTTCGCTGCGGCTACCGCTCTGGCAGGTGCCCACCACCATGGCCTGCCCGAAGGCCGGTGCCTGGGCGGCGGCCGGTTGCAATGTCAAAATCAGCAGCCAGACCAGCAGCCCCAGGTAGTGGGATTCCGGCCGGAAAAAGCGTAACAGTAGCAGCATAGAAAGGACCCGTATGTAGCCGGTGGTACTCAAGCGGAGTGCTCAAGCGACTAGCAATATAGAGCAACTGCTGAACTGGGTTTTTATGGTTCTGTATATTATGAGCGTAGAGAAGTGCCTTTTTAAGTTTAAGAAATGGGAGTTTCAGACCTAAGAAGGTATTCGCTCGGCTTAGCATGACAGCTTTCGGGGTTATTAAGCAGTTTAAAAAAACCGCCACCGACAGAATTTATTTCCCTAAAATTCCACAATGAACCCCACCGTGGGCACCACCAGCGCGTCGCTGTCGGGCAGCAGGATGGGGACGGCGTTGCTGCCGTCGGGGCGCAGGGGCTGGCCGTCGGTGGTGGTGTAGGCGGAGTTGTCAGGCAGGCGCTCGAAGGTGTAGGTGGGTACTGAGACGGGCTTGGCCAGCAGCGCATTCTGCACGTCGATGTAGAAGTCGAAGCTCAGGCGGCGCAGGCTGATTTTCTTGTCGAGGCGCAGGTCGAGCTGCTGAAAGGAGCTGAGGCGCCGGGTGTTGAGTTGGGAGTAGTCGAGGATGCCTTGGCCCACGGCCTGGTAGCTGGCGCGACTGGCCACGGCGTCGTAGGGCGTGTAGGGCGCGCCGCCGCCCACGCGGAATTTGGCGCCCAGCTCCCAGCCGCGGCCCAGCTTGTAGCCCAGCAGCGCCGAGCCCAGGAAGCGCGTGTCCCAGGCCGTGGGCCGGTACACGCCATCGGCCCCGTTGAACTCGGAGCGGAAGGCCGTGAGCGACACAATGGCGAAGAGCTTGCCGCTGAGCTTCTGCTGGAAAAACGCCTCGGCGCCGTAGGCGCGGCCCTTGCCGGTGCTCGTGATGGCCTCGTTGCCGATGGCGTTGAAGTCACCGCCCAGGTTGGCCAAGCTGATGCCGTCGCGCACGCTCACGGGGTAGTAGGCGTACTTTTTATAGAAGCCTTCCAGCGTGAGGCGGGTGGCGGCGCCGGGCAGCCATTCCAGCCCCGCCACCGCATGGTCGGAGCGGATGTAGCGGCTGCTCTCGTTCAGGAGCCGGCCGCTGGCGTCGCGGTAGCCCAGGATGGTGCTGGGCGGAATCTTGTAGTATCGGCCCAGGCTGGCGTTTAGGTTCAGCGTCGGCAGCAGGGCGTAGCTCAGCGACACGCGCGGCGAGAGGGTGCGGTCGAGCCGGTAGCCCTCGGTGAGGGCGCTGGTGCCATCGGCCCGCAGGCCGGCCGACACGGTGAGGCGGCTGTCGGCGCCGTAGGTGCGGGTGGCCTGGGCAAAGAGGCCGTAGCGCACGAAATCGAGGGCCGTGACGAAGTTGACCGTCACGGCCGGGCTCACGAGCGCGCCGCTGCCGTCGCGCACTTCGGCCCGGATGCGGTTGCGCAGGTTGTTGTCGTAGTGCACCAACTGGCCCACCACGCCGTAGCTGTACTGCCAGCGGCCCACGCGCTTGTTCACGTCGGCGCGCAGCTTGTTTTCGGTTTCGTGGCTGCGGGCGAAGAGCTTGCGGTAGGCTTCCTGGCCCGCGTAGCCGTACTGGAACTGGTCGGCGGCAGCGTATTGCTGGGTGCGGCTCAGGGCCAGGTTCAGGTAGCCGTTTTGCACGAGGTGGCGCAGGTTCAGGCCCACGGTGTAGTTCCACTGGTTGATGGTGGGGTTGTTGCGCAGGATGAATTCCTTGCTCGGCGAGCTGTTCTTCGGCGGCACAATCTCGAAGTGGTCGATGGCGCCCAGGCCCAGCGTGGTAAGTGTGGTTTTCTCCGACAGCTTCGTGGTGGTTTTGAACTGAAAGTCGTAGAAATCGGGCCGGATGGGCAGGTCAATCAGCTTAAACAGCAGCTGCAAATAGGAGCGCCGGGCCGAGGCCAGAAACGTCGTGTTCTTCGTGAGCGGCCCTTCCAGCGTAGCCGCCACCTCCGTGCCCGAGGTGCGCAGATTGCCCTGAATCCACTCGGCGTTGCCGTCGCGCTGCCGGAACTGCAGCACCGCACTCAGCGCGTTATCGTAGCGCGCCTGGAAGGCCGACGAGCTCAGCGTTACGTCCTCAATAAAGCTGACATTCAGAATGCCGGCCGGGCCGCCCGCGCTGCCCTGGGTGGGAAAGTGGTTGATGACCGGTACCTCAATGCCATCCAGATAATACACGTTTTCGTTCGGCGCGCCGCCCCGGATGATGATGTCGTTGCGGAACCCGGCCGTGCCGCCCGAGCCGCCGCCACCCACGCCGGGCAGGCTCTGCACCACCCGCGAAATGTCGAAGTTGCCGCCCGGGTTGCTCTTGATTTCCTCGGTGGTGAGGCGCTGCACGCTCAGCGGCGTTTCGGCCGTGGCCACGCGGATGGCGCGGTTGGCCGTCACGGTTACTTCGCTCAGCGCCTGCGGGCTTTTGTTGATTTCGAGGTTGAGCGTGTTCACGTTGCCGCTGCTGATGGCCACATCGGCGCGCAGCAGCGGGTCGTAGCCCACGAAGCTGGCGCGCAGGTTGTAGGCCCCGGCTGGCACGCCGCTGAGGCGGTAGCGCCCTTCCGCATCGGTGGCGGTGCCGAAGGTGCTGCCTTCCAGTGTAATGCTCACGCCGGGCAGGGCTTCCTGGGTGGCGCGGTCGCGCACGGTGCCGGCGAGGGTGCCAGGATTTTGGGCGCGGCCGATGAGGGAAAAAAGCAGGAAAAGCAGGAGGGTAGTAATGCGCATGCAACAGCAAGAATCGGAAAAGAAAAATGTTTGACAGTCTGCGTCATCCGGGCATGTTGCGGGTAAAGCGGAACGACGACTAGTAGGAGGCGGTAGAAAATATTTACTGCTGAGGCAATCCGGCGGCGCAAGCAGTGGCGTAGGTGAGGCATCTTTCACAACATTCAGTCATCTTAGTATACCGATGAAAAAGTCCCTGTTTTCCCTCGCCCTTGTTGCCCTTTTCAGCTTTGGTGCTACCCACACGGTTTCGGCCCAGAAAGTGAAAACCGTAATGGTGGGCGGCGCCCCCATGTACCCCACGAAAAACATCGTGGAAAATGCCGTTAATTCGAAAGACCATACCACCCTGGTGGCCGCCGTGAAAGCCGCCGGCCTGGTGGAAACCCTAAGCAGCGCCGGTCCCTTCACCGTATTCGCCCCCACCAACGAAGCCTTCAACAAGCTGCCCGCTGGCACCGTTGAAACCCTGGTGAAGCCCGAGAACAAGGCCACCCTCACCAAAATCCTGACCTACCACGTGGTGGCCGGCCGCATGACCGCCGCCGACCTCATGAAAGCCATCAAAGCCGGTGGCGGCAAGGCCACCCTCAAAACCGTGCAAGGCGGTACCCTCACGGCCATGATGAAAGGCAAAGGCATTGAGCTGAAGGACGAAAAAGGCGGCATGTCGATGGTCACCATCGCCGACGTGATGCAGAGCAACGGCGTGATTCACGTAGTGAACACCGTGCTGATGCCCAACTAATTCGCGGCTTTCTGCAGATTATAAAAAACGCCGCTGGCTTCGTGCCAGCGGCGTTTTTTGCATTTGACTTAAGCTAAAAAGAACGTCATGCTGAGCGCAGCCGAAGCATCTCTACCGCAATAGTAAATAAATTACGTTGCGCAGTAGAGATGCTCCGGCTGCGCTCAGCATGACGTTCACTTTATTATTCTGATTCGCCATCACCTACACCCCTCCGCTGCCGGGCGGGCGTACTCGTAGCCCAGGCCCACGGCGCGCCGGTAAAACTCGCAGGCGGCGGTGGAGTCGCCGGTGCGGGCGGCCAGGCGGCCCAGCAGGAAGTGCGTCTGGCCGTCTTTGGGATTGGCCTGCAGGGTGTTAAAATAATCGGTGCGAGCCTCGGCGTAGCGGCCCAGGGCGGTGAGGGCCAGGCCGCGCACCTGCACGTAGCGCCAGGGCGTGGGGGCGGCGGCCCGGCGGCGCTGGGCCAGGCCGGTGGTGAGGTCGGCCAGGGCCAGGGCGGGGTTGTTCAGGTCGAGCAGGCGGCCTTTGCCGCGGGCCAGGTAGGCCGCGCTCAAGGCGGTGTCGAGGCGCAGGGCGTGGGAGTAGTGCTGGTCGGCCACGTCGGGGCGGCCGAGGTCGGTTTCGCAGCGGCCGAGGTGGTAGAGCACGTTGGCCGTAATGCGGCGCGGCTGCGGCTGGCGCAGCGCGGCCCGAAAATCGGCCCTGGCGGCTTGCGCATCGCGCTGCAGCAGGCGTTCCAGCTCGCCGTGGCGGCGCAGGGCGGGCGCGTCGGTGGGGCGGAAGTGCAAGGTTTCTTCTAGAAAAGCATAGGCGGCCGGGAAGTTGCCGCTGGCGTAGGCGCGCAGGCCGTCGTCGTAGTTGCGGTTGGCCGAGACGCGGTCCATCGTCGCTTTCACGGCCAGCCCAAACAGCACAATGCCCAAAATAAACAGCAGCGTCAGGCCCCAGTCGCGGGCGTTGAAGCGGGCGCGCTGCTGCGGAATGCGCTGGTAGTGCCGCTCGCGGCTGCCGGCCGGTGGGCGCGTGCGCAGGGGCGCGGGCGGCGGCATGGGCACGCCGTACACGTGCTGATTGACCGGGCGATGCTGCTGCTGGCGACGGGCTTCGTCGGCGCGGCGGGCGGCTTGCTGGAGCTGGAAGTCGTAGGTGGCGCGGCGGCCGGCATCGCCGAGGATGCGGTAGGCCAGGGCTACGGCCTTGAACTCTTCCTCGTAGCGAATGTCGCCGCCGTGCTTATCGGGGTGGTAGCGCACTACAAGCCGCCGGTAGGCGCGCTTGATGTCGGCGGCGGCGGCCGTGGGGGCTACTCCAAGAACTTGATAATGATTCTGACTCACGCGAACGGCAAACACAAACGGCCGCACAAAAGTCAGCCACGCGCCGAGAATTTCCGTAGAACCGCCGCAGTCTATCCTCCCTTTTCGGGGGAATGGTTGCGCTTTTTCGCTTTTATTCTTTCGTGCCACTCCTTTTTCGCGCCGTATGTTCTCCGACGACGACTCCTCCAAAACCCCTCGCAACGATAGCCTGATTGGCAATCTGACCGGCTATCTGGACACCCGCATCGACCTGGTGCGCCTCGAAATCCAGCAGAAGATTTCTACGGCCCTCGTGGGCACCATCCATGGCGTGACGCTGGCGGTGCTGGGCATATTTTTTCTCATTTTCCTGAGCGTATTTGCCGGTCTGGCCCTCAATTCGGCCCTCGACAGCCCATTCTGGGGCTTTGGCGTGGTGGCCGGCTTCTATTTGGTGCTGCTGGTGCTGGTGCTGGTGGGCGTCGACAAGTCGGCCTTCCAGGGCATCGTTAACAAGCTGCTCAAGGACACTATCTACAAATCTGACAAACGCCAAGCCTAAGCCTCGCTGCTATGAGTGACCTGCAAAATCCCCTGTTTGACGAAGAAAAAGAATTCCTCGAACGCAAAAAGCTGGAATACGAGCGTGCCCTGCGCGGCGACGTCGACCACATCAAGGACCAGTCGGTGAAGGTGGGCAAGATTGCGGCCGTGGGCGCGGGCCTGGCCGGCGGCATCTGGCTCATCACCAAAGCCTTCGGCGGCAAAAAGAAGAAAAAGAAACACAACCCGTACGTGGCGCACGACGAGCCCGCCGACGCCGACAACGACGCGTATGGTTTCGGCTACGGCTTCGACCAGGAGGCGTTCGACCGGCACGGCCCCGTGGCCGACGACGACGAAACCAGCGCCGAATACTACACCGCCGGCAACGGCAAGCGCTACAAAAGCAAGGTGTACCGCAAGTCGGCCGCCGAATCGGCTCAGGTTTTTGGCGCGCACGACGCACAAGGGCACAACGACGACGAGCCCGACTTTGCATCGGCCACCTCGCATGCCGAAAATCACGCGCAGCTGGCGGCCGCCGGCTTTCCGGAGGAATCGTCGGATTTCGATACCGACGAGTTTGAGGACGACCCGTTCCAGGACCTGCCCTACGACGACAGCCGCCGGCTGCCCGCCTCGCACGCCTTCGAGCAAGAGCACGCGGCCGCCCCGCAGCCCAGCCGCTTCAGTGGCGGCTCGCGCCTGGTGGGGGAGGTGCTGCAGTCGTTTTTGAAGTCTGACACCGGCAAGGTGCTGGTGGGCCAGGTGGCCGCCGTGGCCTTGGCTTTGGTGACCAAAAAGGTGAGCGAGTTCTTCCCAGCCGAGAAGAAATCGGACCCTGCTTCGGAGAATTCGGGCGCTACTTCCGACCTTGCAACTTCCGCGGGCTACGCGCCCGCTGAAACCGGGTTCGCGCCCGTTGCTTCGTCAGTTTCCCCAGATTCCCCGGATGCGTCCACCCACTCCCAGTCTTTATGATGCGTTGCGGACTCGTCGGCAGCACGGCCACAAAGCGTTGGCGGTGCTACTCGACCCCGATAACCTGAATGAAACCAGCCTGTTGCACCTGCTCCGCCTGAGCGAAGTGCATCCGGTCGATTACTTTTTTGTGGGGGGCAGTCTGGTGCTGAGTGCGCACCAGGCTGCCCTCATTGCGTTGATAAAAGCGCATTCCAGCGTGCCCGTGCTGCTCTTTCCCAGCCACAGCATGCACCTCGACGGCCCCGCCGACGGCGTGCTGCTGCTCTCGCTGATTTCGGGCCGCAACCCCGATTTTCTCATTGGCCAGCACGTGGTGGCCGCGCCACGCCTGCGCGCCAGCGGCCTGCAGCTGCTGCCCACCGGCTACATGCTGGTCGATTCGGGCCGCCAAACCACGGCATCTTACATGAGCGGCACCACGCCCCTGCCCGCCGATAAGCCCGGCATTGCCGCTTGTACCGCTTTGGCGGGCGAGCAGCTCGGCCTGAAACTGATGTACCTCGACGGCGGCAGCGGCGCCCAAAACCCCGTGTCGGCCGCCATGATTCGGGCCGTGAGTGAAGTCGTGGAAGCCCCCATCATCGTGGGCGGCGGCCTGAACACGGGCGAAAAGGTGTACGCCGCCCTGGCCGCTGGCGCCGATGTAGTGGTGGTAGGCAACCACATCGAAACCAATCCCGAATTTCTGGGCGAAGTGGCTAGCGTGGTGGCATCTTTTAACGAAGTGGCGCATTCGCAGCCACTGGGCAGAGTGCTCGAATAGGAATAGAACGGCTAGGCACCCGAACGTCATGCAGAGCGCAGCGAAGCATCTTTACCGCGCAACGCAATCCAATCGGCAGGATTTACTACCGCGGTAAAGATGCTTCGCTGCGCTCTGCATGGCGTTCTTTTTTAATAGCTAATAACCGACGCCATGGCAACTCAGATATTAGTCATCGGGGCCGGCATTGGGGGGCTGAGTGCGAGCATCCGGCTGGCGCGGCTAGGGTATCAGGTGCGGGTGCTGGAGGCGCGAAGCAGTGCGGGCGGCCTGGCCTCGGGCGTGGCGGCCGGCGGTTTTGCGCTCGATGCGGGGCCGTATATTCTGCTCGACAAGCCGGGGCTGGACTGGGCGTTTCAGCAGCTGGGCCTTTCCACCGCCGATTTAGGGCTGATACTTATTGAATCGGTGTACCATGTGTTGCATGAGGATGGCCATGCCACCGCCTTCGACCACAGCCTGGACGCCACGGCGGCCAGCTTTGAGGCGGCTTATGCGGGCAGTGGCGCGCAGTACAAGGCTTTGGTCAAGCGCACGTTTGGCATTCATCAAACCCTCAAACCCTTCACCTTCAAATCGCGCCCCGGTGTGTGGGACCTGTTGCGCAACGGCGCGTTGCGGCATGTACCCTTCCTGCTCAGCTCGCTCGATACCGTACTGAAGCAGTCGGGCCTGCCGGAGCCGGTGCGCAAGGGCATCAGCATCTGGACGCACGTGGCCGGGCAACCGGTGGCGCAGGCACCCAGCCCGATGGCCTTCGTGCCCGGCTTGTTTCACGAAGTGGGCGCCTACTATCCCAAAGGCGGCATGCAAGCCGTGGCCACGCTGCTGGAAAAAGCGGCGCGGGCCGTCGGCGTTGTTATTCAATACAATACTAAAGTCGATAGTATCCGCACGGCCCGCGGCCGGGTGGCGGGCGTGGAAACCACCGCGAACGAGTTCATTCCGGCTGAGGCCGTGGTTTCCAATTCCAACGGCATCGGCACTTATACGGAGCTGCTGGAAAATTTCAAGCCCACCGAAAAAGCAAAGCTGCGCCGGCTGCCGCTGCAGTCGCCCGGCGTGTGCGTGTATCTGGCGGTGCAGGGCCGCAACCCGCCGTACTACATCCGCTTCAAGCTGAACGGCACCGGCTGCACGGCCTTCGTGCAGCCTGGCCTGCTGGAACCCGACCTCGGGCAGGACGGCTGGTACCCGGCCCGCCTCATCGCTCCGCTCGACCATGCCACGGCCGCCGCGCTGGGCGAAGCAGGCCAGCACGCGCTGATGGACCAGCTACTGGCCGAGCCGTGGTGGCAGGAAAACATCGGCGCCTACCGCGTGCTGCACCGGCGCACCACCTTCGAGTGGGGCCGCGAATACACGCTCTACCGCGACAGCATGAACCCGGTGATGACTGCCCGCTTCATGCTCAAAGGCCGTATTGCCCACCGTAGCCCGCATGTGCGGGGCTTGTACCTCGCCGGTAGTTCCACGCACCCGGGCCAGTGGGTGAGCTTCTGCGCCATCTCGGGCGTGCTCGCGGCCGACTGTCTGGCCCAGGATTTCCCCGCTCATGCTTGACACCACGCTCGAAATCCACCAGCAGCACCGGGTGCGTATGGCCCGCCTAGGCCAGGGCGAAGCCGTAGTATTGCTGCACGGCTATCCCGAAAACCTGCAGGTTTTCAGTGAACTGGCTCCATTGCTGAGCGTTGGCAAGCAGGTTATTGCCTTCGACTGGCCTGGCATGGGCTACAGCGAAGCCCGGCCAGGCGGCGCTACGCCGCTGCTCATGGCCAAGCGCCTGCGGCAAATGCTCGATGACTGGCAGATTGAAAAAGCGCACCTCGTGGGGCAGGACATGGGCGGGCAGCCGGCTCTGGTATTTGCAGCCGAGTACCCCGAACGGGTGCTCAGCCTGACGGTGATGAACTCGCTGGTGAGCAGTGAGGCCGAGACATCGTGGGAAATAACGTGGCTGCGCCGGTTCGGCGTCAACCGACTGCTACTGCGGCACTTTCCGCGGCTGGTGTTCGGGCGGGCGCTGCACACGTTTCTGCCGCGCGCGGCGGCGCTGGCGCCCGCCGTGCGGCAGGACCTGTGGCGCGCCTTCCGGCAAGCCAGGGTGCGGGAATTCATCGTGCGGATGTGCGCCGGCTACGAGGCCCAGCTGCCGCGCCTGCCCCAGTGGTACCGGCAGGTGCAATGCCCCACGCTGATATTGTGGGCCGAGCGCGCCAGGCATTTCCCCCTGGCGCACGCCACGTATTTGCAGACCCAGATTCCGCAGGCGCAGCTGGTGGTGGTGCGTGGGGGCACGCATTGGATGGTGGTGGCGCAGCCGGGCGAAGTGGCCGGCCACATTCAGCGCTTCCACCGAAGCCTCAGTAGTTCAGGGTATACACCTGCGAAAACTGCTGCTCCACCAGCCGGGCCGGGGCCGCGCGCATAGCCAAATTGCGCAGGGCGGCGGCCGGGCCGGTCCAGTAGCCCACGCGGCCCAGCAGGCGCGAGGTGTGCACAATGTGTCGGGCTTTGGGCTGGCGCAGGCGCTGCAAGGCGGCGAAGGCTTGTTCGGGGGTGGCCTCACGGTGCAGGCACTGGGCCAGGGCGTAGGCGTCTTCCACGGCCTGGCAGCCGCCTTGGCCCATGTAGGGCGTAGCGGCGTGGGCGGCATCGCCAATGAGGCACACCCGGCCCCGGCTCCACTGCGGAATAGGGTCGAAATCGGCGATGTCGTTGTGGATGATGGGCGCCTCATCGGCCGCCGCCAGGATGGCGGGTACTGGGTAAGCAAAACCCTGGAAAAGGGCTTGCAGACCCGTTTTCAACTCGTGGCGCGAAGCCAGGCGGCCGGTTTTCACCACCGCAAACCAGTCGACTACGCCATCAGCTACTTCTGAAAAGCCAAACCGCACGCCCTGCGACCACGCCTCGATGATGGACTGCTTGAAAGCCGGCGCCAGATGCAGCTCTGCCATACCGCGCCAGACTTCGTGCCCCGTGCCGGCAAACCGCACGCCCGGAAACAACTGCCCGCGCACCGGCGAATGCACCCCATCGGCGGCCACCACAAAGCCAGCCTCGATAGTGCTGCCATCGGTGAAGGTGGCGGCCACGCCGTTGGGGATTTCCACCAGCGCGGTGCAGGATTTGGCCAGCAGCACATCGGCCGGGTTGATTTCGGCCAGCAGCAACGCCTGCAGCCGGGCGCGCGTGATGGCCGTGGTCGTGAAGCCGAACTGCTGCCGGACGCGGGCTTGGTTGGTGCGCAGCAGGGGGCGCATCTGGCCGTCCACAATTTGAATATTGCGCAGCGGCACCCCGGCGGCGTTTATCTTCTCGGCCAGGCCCAGGCGTTGAAAGACCTGCATGGCGTTGGGCGCCATCCAGATGCCGGCGCCTAGTGGCAGGATTTGGGGCGCCGCCTCGCACACCCGCACGGCCATGCCACGCTGCTGTAGGGCCACGGCCGCTGCGAGCCCGGCAATGCCGCCGCCAATGATGAGCCCGGGAGCCTGCATGCCCACGAAGGAACAACCTAAAAGCGGCACCCCCAAAGCACCCCAAAAATAAGCGGCTGGCCTAGCCCAGTGGCAGCTTCACCACCACCGCGAAGCCCGTGGGCAGCGGCTGGTAGCACACGGTGCCGCCCACGGCGCGGGCGCGGGCCTGCATGTTGGCTAGGCCGTGGCCGCCGGGGCGGGGCTGGCCGTCGTGGCCGTGGCCGTCGTCGGTCACGGTCAGCGTCAGGCCGGTGGCGGCAGTCAGCTGCACCGTGACGGTGGTGGCGCGGGCGTGCTTCACCACGTTGTGCAGCGCTTCTTTGTAAATGAGGTAGAGGTTGTGCAGCAGGTCTGGGGCCAGGTCCGGGTCGGGTAGGTCGGCGGGCACCTGAAAGCGTACGTTGAGGCCGGCGGGAGGCAGTACCTCCTGGGCATGGTCGCGCATGCGGTCCAGCAGTTGGCCCAGGCGCAGGTGCTCGGCGTCGAGGCCCCACACCACGTCGCTCATCTGTTGGGATGCTTGGCGCGAGGCGGCGGCCAAGGCGTCGAGCCGAGCCACGGTCTGGGCTGGGCTGTGAGCCGTTTCGCGCAGCAGGCTGCTGTGCATGCTGATTTGGGTGAGCAGGTTGCCCACGTCGTCGTGCAGGTCGGCGGCGATGCGCTGGCGCAGCGCATGCTCGGCTTGCCAGTACTGCTCGCGCTGCCAGCTGCGGCGCTGCTGCCACTGGTACACGCTGCCGGCCGCCACCGCCACCAGCAGGCCCGTGAGGGCAGCCCACACACCAGGCCGCCGCCACCAGTAGATGCGGGCGCGCACCGGCACGCGCAGCACATGGCGGGCGGGCGTACCCAGCCCGGTTTCGCCCCGCAGCTCCAGTGTGTAGTCACCAGGTTCCAGCCCTTGCAGGCGCAGGCGGTTGCTGGTACCCAGCTCCTGCCAGGCGGCCGGGCCGCTACCCAGCAAGCGGTAGGCGAAGCGGGCGGGCTCGGGGCCGTCGTCGTCGCTCAGGCTCAGGGCAAGGTCAGCGAAGGCATCGCCGGGGGCCAGCGTCAGGCCCTGGGGCAGGGTGCCGGGCAGGTAATCGGTGCGGATGGTATCGGGCTGGGCGTGGTGCTGGGTGAGGGTGGTGAGCAGCAGCCGGGGGCGGTGCTCGGCGGCGGCCAGGGCCTGGGGGGCGAGGAAGCTCAGCCCGCCCACGCCGCCCACGTACAGGCGCTGCCGGGCCGTGTCGTACCAGGCCGACTGGCGGTTGAGGTCATTGGTGGCCAGGCCTTGGGCGGTGGTCAGGTCGCTGCGGCGGCCGGTGCGGGGGTCGTAGCGCACTAGGCCCAGGTCGGTGCCCACCCACAGCACCCGCCCCGGCGGGGGGGCCAGCACAAAAGCCACCACCTCGCTGGGCAGGCCCCGGCCGCGCGTGAGCTGGCGGCGCACGCCCAGCCGGGGGTGCAGCAGCAGCAGGCCGGCATCGGCGGTGCCCAGCCAGAGGCTGTCGGGGTGGGTGAGTAACACGGCGCGCAGCAGGCCCGTGGGCAGGCGGCGGGGCGGCGGCTCGTCGGGGCCGTAGTGGCGCAGGGCTCCGGTAGCGGGTTGCAGGGCATACAGGCCCTGGCTGGTGGCCAGCCACAGCTCGCCGTGGGCACCTTCGGCCATGGCCTCAATCTCGCAGCGGTGCAAGGGCCAGGCGGCGTCGACCTCGCGGTAGCGGCGGCGGGTGCGGGTGGCCAGGTCAAGCAAAAACAGTCCTTCCTGCCCGCCGGCCCACAGCTGCCCAGCCCGGCTGCGCAGCAGGCAAAACGTGGTATGTCCGGTGGGCTGGGGGTGCAGGCCGGGCCAGGCCAGGCGCTCGGCCCGGGAGCCGGCCACCAGCGCCACGCCTTCGTTTTCGAGGCCCACCAGTAGGCGGCCGTCGGGCAGGGCCAGGCGGCAAAACCACACCCCCCGGCCGGCCGGGCTGGCCCAGCGGCGCAAAGGGGCCAGGGGGCTGTCGGCGGCTTGCGCGTAGGTGTCGGCGTAGGTGCCCACCAGCAGGCGGCCATCGGGCAGGCGGCCCAGGCTGCGGGTGCTCAAGTGCTGGCCGTCGGCCACGGGCAGGGCCTGCACGGCCAGCGGGCGGGGCCAGAGCTGCCACACGCCCGGCACCCCCTCGGCAAAGGCCCACAGGCCGGTGCCGTCGCGGTTGAAGGCCAGCCAGCCATTCCAGCCCGGCACCAAGGGCAGGGGCTGGGCGTGGAGCACGGGCGGTCCTGCCCGCCGCCGCACGCTCAGCGAGAGAAGCTGCCCGGCGCCCAGCCAGTACCAGGTGCTGTCGTGCACCAGCACATCGAGGTGGGGCGTGGCGGGCGTGTTGCGAATGCGAGGCCAGCTGGCCAGCACCCGGGGCAGGCGGGGCGGGCGCAGCTCCAGCAAGGTGCTGTCGTTGAGGGCGTAGGGGCCGTGCGGCAGTCGCAGCGCGTGGGTGGCGGGCTGCACGCGGCGCCAGCCGGCGACGGTGCGTAGGCGGTAGCGGTGGCTGTTGGGGGCTTGGCGCCGCTGCCGCCCGCCCGGTAGCAGCACCCAGCTCGAATCGTCATTGAACAGCAACAGCCGGCCGGCCGAGTCGGGTTCGAGGGCGCCGCTGCCGCCGCTGCCGGGCACCCGCCACACCAAGCGGGGCACTTGCCGGGGCTGGCGTAGCGGCAGCTGCAGTACCGCCTGCCCCGAGCTAGTGCCCCACACTACCCAAAGCGCCCCCTGGTGCAGCAGCAGGCTACGCGGGCGGTCGTGCGGGCCAATGCCGGGCGGAAGCGGCACCCGGCGCAGCTCGCCGCTGCCGGGCACGAAAGCGTAAAGACCATCGGGCAGCGCCACCCACACCGTGCCGGCGGCATCCACCACCACGCGGGTGGCCTGGCCGTGGGGCGTGGGGCCGCGCCGCACTAGCAGGGCCAGCGGCACGAGCTGGCGGCCGTCGTAACGAAACAGGCCCTGCCGGGCAGCTACCCAGGCAAAGCCGGCGGCATCGCGGGCAATGTCGCGCACGCCCACTGTGCTCAAGCCCCGGTCGGGGTGCTGCTCCAGCGCCTGGCCCTGGGCCACCGGCCCGGCCAGTAGCAGGCAGCCGGCCACCAGCCAGCGCAGCATTTTCATTGCATTAAGTAGCATACCGGCTAGGCGTCGAGAAGCGAGTGTAATTATCACCCGGCTTTATGCGCCAGCTGGCCATTCGAGGCGAGCCCGTAGGCCACCAATGAGGAACAGCGGGTAGAGTAGCTGTTTTTTCATAAAGTCAAGAAGAAGCTGGATTATTCTGCAACATTACAAAATAAGGCCTGATTTGTAAAGAATTATCATTGCCAACGCGGTGCCTCGCAGCGTAGGGCGTAGGGCTTTTCGCTGGGTTTAGGGCAAATGCACTATCGCCTGGCATACAAAAAGGGCTAACCCGCACGGGTAAGCCCTTTTCGATAACAAGCCAATGGCCGGCTACTCAATCACCACGCGCTTCACCACGCGGGTGTCGCTGGTCTGGAGCTGGAGCGAATACACCCCGGAGGCCAGGCCGCGCATGTCGAACACGACCGGGCCACCGGCCGCGGGCAGGCGCAGCTGCCGGGCCTGCACCGCTTGGCCCAGCGCATTGAGCAGCGTGGCCGAAGCCGTGCCGAGCGAGCCGGCGGGCACGGCCAGCGTGAAGGTGCCGTGGGCCGGGTTGGGCGCTAGGCCCACCATAGCCGCCAGGGCCTCGTTGCGGGTATCGGTTAGCACCGCCAGGCGCACGTTATCGATGCCCATGTCGGTCGAGCCCTGGTCGCTAGTAGCCCGGAAGCGGATAACCGTGGTGGGCGAAGTGCTGGCCAGCGTGGCGGAGTAGGAAGCAAAGGCAGGGCTTGTGCCCAGGGTGAGCACCGGGGTTGGGCTAAAGGTGGCGCCGCCGTCGTTGCTCACCAGCACGTCCAGCAGGTCGGTGCCGCTCACATTCACGTAGTCGAAGGTGAGTTGCTTGGGGCCGGGCGAGTTGCTCATATTCACGTACAGAAACAGGTCGCCGGTGGAAGTGGTGGGGGCACCGTAGGTGTGGAAGCGGGCCGAATGGACGCCCTGGCTGCTGACTGGCCTGTAAGCTCCCATCGACGGAACTGCCCAGAAGGCCGAGGTGCCGTCGTCGTCGCGGCGCCACGACGGGTCACCGGTCGAAGGGGAGCTGCGCCAGTGCGCCCCCGGGCGGTCTTGGATGGCACCGTCGTCCTGCCAGGTGCTTTCGAAGCCTTCCCCCAGGGGCAGGGAGGCATAGGTTGCCGGGGCCGGCAGGGTGAGCAAGGTGCCCAGCAGAGGCCGCGACGTTTGGCCCCCGCAAACGTTCCTCAACTCGATGTCATAAAGCGTGGCGGGACTCAGGCCGTTCACCGCCAGGGCGCTGCTGGCCGAGGTGACTGTAGCAGACGGGCCGCCGCCGGTTGAGTACGAGAGGGTGAGGCCGGCGGCGCCGGCAAGGGTGGCCGTAAATCCGGTCGGGCTGATTTTCGAAAACACTGTGGTTGCCGCGGCGGGTTGGGGGCACAGGGAAGCCGGCACCGTCACGGCTTCCAGCATGTACCGCACCCGCGAGCTCAGGCCAGTGTCGGAAAACAGCGCGGGCGTGGTAGCAGAGCCCGCGTAAAAGGCCCCCGTGCGGCCCGGCCCGTCCGGCTGGGTGCCCAGCGGATAATAATGCACCACCGGGCCGGTTTTGTAAGTCTGCACCAGCCCCACGAACACGGCGCCGGCCGGAAGCGACACCTGGCTGGAAAGGGGCAACGAGACGTAGGAGTTGAGCTCACTCGCCGTCACCACGTGGTCGGCCGAGCGGGCCAGCACGCGGCCGGAGGCGGGCTCCATCACCACGCCGTATACGGTTTTGCCAACGGTGGTTTCGGTGGTGCCGCCCCCGCTCACCAGGTAGGCCCGAACGTGCGACACGCTGAGCGGGGCAGTGTTGAGAAAGCGGCCGATAAACACATTGTTCTGGGGCGCAGTGGCAGTGGGCGGCGCGAAGCCCCGGGACGATTGCGCCGCCCCCGCGTCGGCGTAAGAATACGTGTCGGCGTTCACCACCTGCGTCACGGTTCGGGAATTATTGGTGGTGTTGCCATCGGCCGGGATGCTCACCGCCACGGTATTGGTGCCGGCGGCGGTGGGCGTAAAGCCCGGGAAATTTACGGTCGTGGTGCCGCCGCCCGCCAGCGCGGCAATGGTTTGGGTAGCGCTGAAAGGGTTGGCGCCCGTGATGGTGAGGGTGACCGTGATGGGCAGTTGGGGGCTCAGGCCATGGTTGGTCACCACCGCCCGCACCCAGTGGGGCGCCCCTTGCGGAATGGGCAGTTGGGTAAGCGTCTGGACCGCGTCTACCGACAGGTCGTTGGTGGGCGAAACCTGGGCGGCGCAAATCGTGAATCTGCCTGGAGTATCGGCGGAGCCGTAGCCCGACACGCACACGTAGTAGTAAGTGGCGGGCGTCAGTTGTTCCAGTATCAGACGCGGCGCCTGGGTGTTGTTGGTGGGCCCGGCCGCACAGCCGATGGCGGTGAATGGCCCGCCCGCGCCGTTGGCGCTGAACGCCCGCACCTGGCCCGCCGCGGTGCCTTCCACGGTGATGGCGGCTGCCGTACTACCGGGGCCAATGGAATCGGTCAGGAACCGGAACCACACATCTTTTGGGCTGATAGCGACGCCGCAGCCGGGGTTGGTGTAGCCCAGCGTGGCGGCGGCCGTGGTAGTAGCGCCTACGGTGGTGGCAATGGTGGGAGCGCAGGTGGCGCTCAGGCGTAGGCAAATGGCCTGCGCCGGGTCGTCATTCACGGGAGCCTGCGCGCGGGCGGCCAGTGGCAGCCACAAAACGGCCAGCACCAAGCTGGTGCAGCTGAGCCGGCTTAGGAAAGAAAAGCCCATAATACCGTGGGAAAAGGGTGAGACGATGGCGAACCGCAGCCTTGGCTACTGAACTCCACAAAGCACGCCCCTCCGTTCATGCGCCGCAATGACACGAAAGTGTCATATTATTTAAGCGTTTAAGCCTATCCGCGACGCTTCAGCGCCAAAGCCAATAGCTCGCCTTTCGAGTTGACGTGTAGCTTGCGGTACACCGACCGCAAGTGGTTTTTAACGGTGTCTGTGGTGATACTGAAAGCATCTGCAATGAGTTTATAGCTGAGACCTTCCTCTACAGCCGTCACAATTTCCTGCTCGCGCGGCGTGAGGCGGTCCGCGGCCGCGGCCGCCACGGCCACCGGGGGCTGCCGCCGAAAGGCCTGCAGCACGTGCCGGGCCACCGCCGGCGACATGGGCGAGCCCCCTGCCGCCACCTCCAGCAAGTGCGCTTTGATAACGGGCAGCGGGGTGTTTTTCACTAGGTAGCCCACCGCCCCGGCGCAAATGGCCTCAAACACGCGGGGCGCATCCGTGAACACGCTTAGCATGAGCACCTGCGCTTCCGGCAGCTTGGCCAGAATGAGCGGCAGCCCCTCAATGCCCGAGCGCCCCGGCAGGCCAATGTCGGAGAGCACGAGGGCGGGCGGAATGCCCAGCGTAGGCAGCTGCCGGAAAAAATCCTCCATCGAAACGGCTATCAGCACGCACTCAAACTCAGGCTGAGCGCAGAGGTACTGTTGCAGCATTTCCCGAATGGGCGTCTGGTCTTCGATGATGGCCAAGGGGAACCGAGTTTGCATGGGCCAAAAGTAGGCGCCCCCGCCACGCCGCGCTATGACACGAAAGGGGGATACGCCGCCCAGTGGCGGGCCGCTTCGGAGCGGCCCGAAACACAAAGTCCCAAACGCGAAAAACCCGGAAAACAACCTTCACCAAGTGAAAAGCGGTTTTCCGGGCTTTAAAAAGGGAGCCGATTATTGGACTCACACCTGTAACAAGGAGCACTCGGTAAAACCCGTATAATCAACCGCTTGCACGATGGTAAGCGGTAGCTAATTTTCGTTAGGTAGCGCTAGGGGTGCTGTTTTCAATTAAATGCCTCCGAACCTCGCCCCGGTCAAAGCCCAACTGCTCGATAACCTCCCATAGCCGTTCCACGGTGATATCGGGTGCGCTTGGGATGTAGCTGGACACATAGCCCCGCACGCGCCACAGTTCTATTATGTCACGGGTTTCCATGCCATAGGGCAAGCGGTGCGGGTTATCTGAATGCAACAGCACTTCGTCGTCATTCGCCCGCAGCCGGTTTTTAATTCGCTTCAGCATCACCGATTCGGGCGTGACTACCACATACACCTCACCTGGCTCCAACAAGCGCAGCTCATCGACCCGGGTAGCTATGACGATATCCCGGTGATTGATAGTCGGCGCCATACTGTCGCCGGCCACTTCAAAAGCCCGAAATTCACCCCGCTCGAAGCCAGGAATTTTATAGGTGCCAAACTGCTGCAGATACACGGCCTCGTTATGAGCCAGCGAGTACCCGGCTTGGGCCGGAATCGGCACCAGCACCGTGTTTTCGTTGCCCTTGTCGTCCACCGTCACCACGACCACCTTATCACCGCGCACCACTTGCTGTAGCGAGATGGCCGGCTTGGCCTCATCCGTAGCACCACGCAACATGGGCCCGGCACCCGTCAGCAGCCAATCGGCCGATAGTTCAGGAAACGAGGCCAGCAGGTCCACAATGGTTTCGTAGCCAGGCCGCACCTCGTTTTTCAGCAGCTTGTACAGCTTCGACGCACGGCCATACCCGAGGCGGTTATTCGCCTCATAGGTGCTCAAATTATAGTGCTCAAGCAGTTGCTTGATACGCCCGCCAGTATCGGTGTCTACGCCTGCTGGGACAACTTTTTCACGTTGCTGCTCAATTTGTTCCATAATAATGCGCTAAAAAGCGTACACTTTATGCCAAATACGCGCACTTATGTGCGTTAATTGCAGAAGTATTACGCACAAATATACTAAGCGCATAACAAAATGCAACTAACTGCAACCAAAATTGACGCACAAGAAGATAAAAGCGTCACCATCCGCGCTCTGATTGCCAGCCTTGGCAAGCGCACCAACGTGGTAGCCGATGCCCGCAAGCGCCTCCATGACGCTGGCCACGAGTACACCACGTCAGCTATTTACAGCACCATCCAGCGCAACGGCAGCAACAACCCAACCATCGCCGCCGCTCTGCTCGATGCCATTGAGGCTGCCCAAGCTGAACGCCGCAGCATTGACGACCGCCGCGCCAAACTAGCCGCCGCATAGCCCATGCAAACCGTCGTCATCATTCCCGAACCGGAGTGGCGGCAGGTTCTGTGCCGCCTGGAGAAGCTTGAAGAGGCCGAACAGGCCCGCGCCGTGGCCACCACCGCCAAGCCCGACGAAGTGCTGAGCACCAAAGCCGCGGCCGAGTACATCGGCCTGTGCGCCGAGGCGCTGCTGCGCGCCCGCCGAACTGGCCGCATTACCGGTGTCCGGCTCAATGAGAAAGATTGGGGGTTCCGCCGCTCCGTCCTCGACGCCTACCCCCGCCGCTACCACCGCGCCGCGGCATGAGTTCGGCTGCCCTTACGCACGGAGCCCTTTGCAACGGCATTGGTGGCTTCGCCCTGGCCGCGCAGCGCGCCGGCATCCACACCGCCTGGACCTGCGAGATAGACCCGTTCTGCAACGCGGTTAGTCGCAAGCATTTCCCCTACGCCCACCAGTACCTGAACATCTACGATGTCCACCACCCGCCCCAAGTTGACATTATTTCCGCCGGCTACCCTTGCCAGCCCGCCAGCTATGCCGGGAAGCGCCGAGGCGCGGAAGATGACCGTTGGCTCTGGCCAGAAGTGCGTCGGCTTCTTGCACAGTGCCGGCCCCGCTGGTTTCTTGGTGAGAACGTTGCTGGACACCTCACGCTGGGCCTCGAAGGTGTGCTTGCTGACCTGGAAGCCGAAGGTTTTGAAGTCTGGCCGCTTGTACTTCCAGCTTGCGCCGTCGACGCCCCGCACCGGCGCGACCGGGTTTGGATTGTTGCCCACGCCTACCACCGACAGCCAATACAGCCGCCGCAAGCCCTACGCCCAGGGCGGGATGCCGCTGGCCCTGGCCGTGAAGCTGCTCCCGACCCCGATAGCCAACGACGCAGCCAACCCAGCGGCCTATTCGTCCCGCCTGCTCAAAGCGAAGGCCCCGGGCCTGGCCGCCGAGATAACCAACCGATTGATGCCGGCCCCGGCCACGACCCCGCCGACAGCCTGGGATGGGTATTTACTCAACCCCCGCTTTGTCCTGGAGATGATGGGCTTCCCGGCTACCTGGTGCGACCTGACGGAAGCCGAGATGAAACAGGTGCGCCAGCAGATTCGGGCCACCGGCAAAAAGACCCGCGCCATTGGGCCCGCAACACCCTCAAAGCCGCTGGCAACGCCCTAGTGCCCACCATTCCCGAGCACTTCTTTCAGTTCATAGCCGACTACGAAGCCGGCCGGACACCCCGCGCACCGGAGGGCGGCCAGCCGTGAACTTCATTCAGCACACCCGCGCCGCGCATTACCAACTGGCCCAGCAGCCGGCCGCCACGCCGCACCACGTCAGCCTGTACTGGGCCCTGTTCTTCGCGTGGAACGCCGGCTTCTTTGAACACGGCCTTGACCTTGACCATGCCGCCGCCATGCAGGCCGCGCACATCGGCAATGAACGCACCTACCGCGCCACCCTGCGCGACCTCGAAGCCTGGGCCTTGCTCAGCTACCAGCCCAGCCATTCCCGCCACCAGCCCAGCCGCTGCTACCTCACCGACTTATCGGGGGCAAAAGTGCCCGAAGTAAAGCCCACTACCAAGGGCAAAAGTGCCCCCGGTAAAAGCAATTCACCAGGGGCAGAAGTGCCCGAACCGGTTGGGGCAGAAGTGCCCCCGGTAGGCCGTTTATCGGGGGCAGAAGTGCCCGAACACTCCTTATATGATAAAACAGGAAGTGTTAAAACAGTACATCAAAACAGTGCCGCCGCTCCGCAAAAAAAAAGAGGGGAGAGGTTCCAGGGCGAAGAACTGTCAGAAGCACAGGTACTCGATGCCGACCAGCCGCCGTCCGGCGCAGCCCCAAAGAAAAAAGTTGCGACAAAAAAGAAAGGGTTACACGCCGACACCATCCGCGCAGCTGCCACCGCCGCCCGCGACGAGCCCCGCCGACGCGGCCCGCTGCCCGAGCTGCCGTTCCGCCAAGCGGCCATCTACGACTTCGAGGCCTTTACCGCCGCCTTCGTCGGCACCGACTACGCCCTGGCCGACCTGCGCCATTACCACCAGCTCGTCGACAACTGGCGCGACAAGAAAACCGGCCTGCCGCCCCTGCGCCGCGATTGGGTAGCCACCTCCAAAAAATTCATGCTCAATGATGCAGCTGACAACCGCCTCAAACTCGCTCCCGGAACCCAGCCCCACCACCCCAGCCAGCCTGCCCCCGACCCCGGAACACGGCCTGCTCCAACTGGCTACCGCTCCAAGTACGATGCGTGAGCTGGCCAGCACCTCCAGCCCCGAGGCCCGCGCCCTATTGGCCGAGGTGTCGGTGGGCCTCACCGTGGCCCAGGCCACCGCCGCGCCCAAGCTGTTCCAGCTGCGGCACCGCCTGGGCGAAACCGTGCTTATCAAGCTGCTGGTCGTCATGCTGCGCGCCTTCGTGGACTCGCTGCGCGTGCCCGATAAGCCCGACACGGCTGACATTCTGGAACTGGCCGACACGCTGGCCTGCACCTACACCCACGACAGCCTGAAGGATATTATTCTGGCGCTGAAGGAGGCCCGCACCAAAGGCACCAAATTCTACCAGTCGCTCGACGTGAGTACCCTGTACCGGCTTATCCAGGAGTATTTCGAACGCAAGGCCGCCTTCCTCGAACACCGCCACCTCGACCAGAAAGCCAACGGGGCCAGTACCCAGGCCGCCGACGTGAAGCTGCTCGGCGACGTCGCCCCCCGGATGCTTGAAAACGTGGCCCAGCGGATTCCCGACGACCACCCCAACGCCGAAGGCCTGCGCCAGAAGCTCACCATTACCAACGCCCGGGCCCGCCGCGGCCTCATCACCCCCGAGCAGGCTGCGCAGCAGCGCGCCGAGGCCCGCAAGGCCACCGAGCGCAAGCCCCGTCAGGACTGGAAGCCCGGACCCGAGGCGCAGAAGCAGATGGACAGTCGGCACCGCGAGGAGAACCGCCGGATGATGGAAAAATACCGTGTTACACAGCCCTAGCCCGCCCATGATAGCCCGCAAACACGACCAGCTGCCCCTCGATTTCGGTACCCTCAAAGCCGGCGAGATAACCAGCGCCATCATTGCCTACCTCACCAAACACGGCTTCAAAGTATGGCGCCAGAACACCACCGGCATCTACGACACCCAGACCGGCCGCTGGAAGAAAAACCCCCAGGGTTGTAACGGCGTGCCCGACATCATCGGCTTCCGCCTCGCTGACGGCGTGTTCGTGGGCGTCGAAGTGAAGGCCGGCCGCGATACCCTGCGCGACGACCAGAAGCAGTTTCTCAACGAACTGAAGCAGGCCCAGGGCCTGGCCTTCGTCGCCTACAATTTCGCTCAGTTCCAACAGTCGTTCGAGGGCCGGGGCCTTCACCTGCAGCACCGCCATGATTAAACTTCCCACCATCAGCACCTACTACGGCGGCAAGGGCAGCAGCGGCACCTGCCAGAAGATTATCAACCACGTCCGGCCCCACGACACCCTGATTATTCCCTTCCTCGGCAACTGTGCCCTGACCCGTCAAATCCAGTGGCCTGCCCAGGTCATCGCCAACGACCTCGACCCCTACATCATCGACCAGTGGCGCAACGCCGAGCTGGGCCCGCGCCTCGACCTCTACAACCTGCCCGCCCTCGACTTCCTGGCCACCGTGCTAAAGCGCCCAGACCTCGGCCGGGTAGTCATCTACTGCGACCCGCCGTACCCGCTCGACAGCCGCAAAAGTCAGCAGTTGCACTACAATTTCGAGATGACCGACCGCGACCATGAGGAACTGCTAACGGCCATCCGCTTCCTCCGCGTCGACTGCCTGGTGAGCACCTATCCCAACGAACGCTACGCCCGGCAGCTCAGCCACTGGAACCGCACCGAATTCCAAAGTCAGACCCGCCATGGCGCGGCCACCGAATGGCTTTTCTACAACTACGCCCGCCCCGAGGTGCTACACGATGCCCGATTCGCCGGCGACGACTACCGCGAACGGGAGTACATCAAACGCAAGGCCGCCCGCTGGGTCGCCAAATGGAAGCAGCTGCAGCCCCACGAGCGCCAGCACATCCTGCACGAGCTGATGCAGGAAACCCGGCCCGACCTGATAACTATAGCCAGAACCGCCACTGAGGCGGACAGATGCAGTCCACAGCATTAGCTTAAAATTACCAATACCGGCCCCCGCAATACCTCGTCATCATCACCAGCGTCTGACCCGATGCCGCTGATTTCTGCTAGAACCGACATAGCAGCATGGTTTTGTGCCCCCTCATAATCAAATACTGAGTACATAAGGTATCCTTCACCGCAGGCCAGAACATCTACCAGGGCGGGCATACAGCCCAGCAGTTCAGAAGCGCGAACGGCATCTTGAACCACCTGGCCGCTATCCTTATCCACGCTGAACCCATTAGGTGCAATATCCTCTGACGGTTGACCAGGCTGGTATAGGGTGACTCTCATTTCTATTGATTTATGCTTTGGTCTGCAAGGTAGCCCGTGCAGGTAGCAAGGGTGAAATTTTGCACAATCAGCCCTTGTCTTGTGTTGGTGTAGGCATGGCCGATGTTCATACCAAAGAGACTCGAAGCTTCAATATGTCTCGCATCAGGGACAAGGATACCAAACCGGAGATGCTTGTGCGAAAGTACCTGCATGCCCAAGGCCTCCGGTTTCGCTTGCATTACCCCGGCCTACCTGGTAGGCCTGATATTGTACTGCCGCGCCATCGAACTGTGGTCTTAGTACATGGTTGCTTTTGGCACGCCCACGACGATAAGCCATGTTTTCGCCTTCCATCATCCCGTACCGAGTGGTGGCAGCGTAAGCTCGGTCATAACAAAGCCCGCGACTGGCAGCAACAGCGTGAACTTGTTCTATTGGGATGGAGAGTAATAGTCGTATGGGAATGTGAATTAAAATCAATTTGCCGCGCTACTACATTGAATCAGTTAGTTAAGCAGATAACGCGACCAAATGATGAGGTAATAATGGAGATTAGTTCATGCTAGTCTAAAATATGTTTTAGTTGTGATTCGTGTGGCTACTTTGGACTTGGTTTCCACACTTTGCCCTACATGAATTACATCTACTGGAATAAAACTGTTGCAGATTTTATTTTTACCTCAACCCGCGCCGGCCAGGAAGTTTTCCTTTATTTAACGGAAGATGACCTCATTCAAGCCCTGAAAAAAACGGCTGGCCAGCCTAATGCTCAGCTGCTAACTACCCAGCTTGCCGCACAGGAAGACCAAGTCATAATCGCAGATTTTTGGCAGGCCATGAAAAGCGGGCCGTTATTTTGGCGGCCGACTAGCAACCACACGACGCAAGAATACTGGCAGGGTGGGAGCGGGGCGCAGGGAAGAAGAATCCGGGTTGCGCCAATAAACCCAGCTCAGGCGGCCAAATACGCCTATGAAGACTGGAAGAGAGCCCCCCTGTCCGGTCAAGTGTACGGTGGCCGTAAATTCTACTACGAGCAAGGAAGTTCAACGCAAACCGTGCCGTTGCATTTGTTATACCTGGCTTGTTTTACCATGCCCTTCAGCATGGTAGATGCTCCTGAGCAAAGTGCTAGTTACTACGAGATTTGGCGCAAATTTTTCCTTGACCGCGGCCTGATTCGCAGCAGTTCTGATTTCCCGAGTAACACACTCACGGAACTAAGAAGTGCCTGGCCCTCTATGTGGGAAGAGCTGGCGCGTTGGAGTCAGCAGGAACTCGCAGGTGAGCGGGGGACACTAATGGCCAGGCAGTTGGGAGGACATGCTTATGTGGGGTGGCCCCAATCCCAGTGCTTATTGCCGCCTGCTGTGCTCAACCGCTTGCCACGTTTTTTTGCCCACCACAACTTGTTGCCTGGCAGCCGGATAACCGCTGTCGAAATGCACAAAATGTTGTTGGCCGGGCCATTGCCACTGCCAGCTGCCGCTCACAGGGAACTGCAAAAAGATTCCCCCCTTGGCAAAGCTCTGACCGACATTGTAGCCCGCAAGCTACAAGCGTGGGGAGGTAACACCAGCTACCGTGAACGCAAAATTGTTGTCCGCCAAGGAGTTGAGCAGGTAGAAGAAGTTTTCCACCGGGGCATTACCTATGGCACCCTGCTTCCCTTCCTGCCAATAGACCTGGCAGAAAGTGAAACCATTACTTGGTCATATCGCCTCTCCATTCGGACGCCCCTGCCCGAGAACCTGACCATTGCCGTTCACGGCCAGCCATCCCAAATGGTGGAGCCGGCTTCTGCCGAATGGTCGTGTGAACTGCTCGGAATTTTGCCCCGCACTGCCCTGCAGGAATTTTCCGATTCCCACAACAAGTGGATACTGCGCGCCAAACTCAACCCGCTGCAGGTCTTTGTTCCTGGCGGGCGCTATAATTTCCATCAGCAGTGGGTGCCAATTCCTACCTTAGAGCAAGGCACCGAACTGCTAATCTTATGTGAAAAGCACTTGGCCAATGACGTTCGGCAACTCGCGCAGGCCGCCAACTCATACCAAGACTGGTCAAATTTTGCGGGCCTGCCTGCCACACACAGCCTGTTCTGGTTGAGCAATCTACCCAGAAACACCACTGCGCTGGCCGGAGTCCAGGTGCCCACCGAAACCTACATCCGGGCGCACGGAGGGCTCGATTGCGGCCACCGTTCCTTTCTGGCTGCTTCGCCCCCCACATTTCGGCTCATCAACGGCGCGGTTGGTCAGCAACTCGGTTACGCCCTGCTTCCTGTCGGCTCACCCACCAGCCTTCTGCCCGACACCCGCGCCGCGCACGACCAGGGCGCTTGGCGGCTACCGCACGATTTGCCGGTTGGCGAACAATTTCGAATAGTTGGCATCGGGACCGCCGACCTCCAAACGCTGCCATTCCGGTTGCAGGAGCCGGCATTGCCCACCACTTACCAAGTGCCACTACGTGGCCCCCGGGGCGAAGTAGCCAACCCTGATGAAGCAGTTGTGTACAACGGCACTTGCCTGATTGGTCCCAAAACTCAATTGGACCCCTTGCATCGGAGAAATGGGGACATCAGCTTTCAGTTCGAGCCTGCAGCTGCTTTTGGTCACCTTGCGCCCCCCACCAATTCTTTCCCGCAAGAGGATTTCGGCGGCATTCCCAACGACCTGCTGTTGCACTACCTATCCAGTGTGGGTAAGCTCACCAACCAAGAGTTTGGCGATGCCCTGCAATCTATTCACGATGACCGACGACTGGCTTGCCCCACCCACTACCCCACACCCACCACCGCCGACCGCCAAGCCGCCTTGCGCCTGTTCAGCCAACTGGGCTTTGGCGACTACGATTCCCTTGCTGGAACTATTCAGGTGTTACCGCCTGCTTTGCTTCGCCTCCCCATCGCCGGCAATGCCGCCCGCCGGATGCTGCTAACCGGTGCCCGTACTCCGCAACTGCTGCGCCAACTCCGGGAAGCGGCCGACTCTCTTGGCATTCAGGTGACCATAAACAGCCAGTACGACGGCCAAACCATCGCGGAAAACTTGACTGGTCTTACGCCCTCACTCCGCGAAGCCACCACACAACCTTTCCGGCTGCTGCTACCCGACCGGGTCGAGTTATTGGCCCACGGTTCGCCCGCCCAATTATACGGCGACCAGCAACTAAAAGCGCTTGCTACTCAATGTGGCATCCAATTCTGTGGCGATATTGTACAGGCCAATCTGCTGAACTTCTCCGGCAGTCTCCGCGACTACCACCAAGCTCTTGTAGAGTATACCGAAGAACTGCCGCCCGATTGGAAACAGTCGTGGTTCGACCCTCAAACACTCAGATGGCAACCGGGAACCGGTGACCGGTCTTCCTTCTGCCTAGTTGAATTCGAATACCGGGTTTATCGTCGTCAATGCTTCCTCTGGCAAAACGGCAAGCCATACGTCGTGGACAAAAGCTGGGGCCGCTACCTAGTACTTCAGCACGCCAACAAGCAGGTGCTTTACTACAACCGGCGAGACCAAGTGCTGAAGGTGCCCGCAGCCGTTCCTTTTCCCGAGCTGCCCGCGCGCGCCATTGCGCTGCTCAGCGGCTTTGCTCCAACGCTGGAATGGAACGAGAGCGAAAAACGGCGCTACAACGTGTACCAGACTGGCAATACACACAACTTATTGTACAACCGCCTTCCCAGCGTCCTTGGGCAGCAAATCCGCGAAATCTACTAATTCCCCCAGCATGAACGACCCAATTGGTTCCTTCGATACCATTCGCAATAATTTTATTCGCTACGTCGAAACGGCATTCCGCACCAAATTTGACGAACCTGGCGAATTTGAAGACCAGCGCAATCAACTGCTACACGAGGACGGGGTTCTCTACCGCCAGCCGTGGGTCGAGCCGCTGCCCGAATACCAAAGCAGCAACAAAACCGTAGCCCAGCTTACAGCTGCCGACCTTCCAACCCTCACTCCGGCGCAAGGCGACTTGTTCCGGGGGCTCATTCAGGCCGGTCTGATTGATAATCCCGGCATCGAACTGTACCAGCATCAGGTCCAGATGTTGGCTACCTCGTTGCAGCACAAGCATTGCGTCATTACCTCCGGTACTGGTTCGGGCAAAACGGAGTCTTTCCTTTTGCCCTTATTAGCGCAAATCACTAAGGAAATTGCCCAGTGGAGCCCCGCCAAGGCCATGTCCGGTTCTGCCAAGAATTGGTGGTCTGGGGCTCACCGGCTCCCAGACGGCCAAGTTGTTGACCGCAACAGCCTTTCGCCCAGTGGCCTGCGCCCCGACGTGCAGCAGCGCGGCCACGAGCGCCGGCCCGCTGCCGTGCGGGCGCTCATCCTATATCCCATGAACGCTCTGGTGGAAGACCAGATGACCCGCCTGCGCCGGGCTTTGGATTCCGATGACGCCCGCCACTGGTTCGATACCAATGCCCGTGGCAACCGAATCCACTTCGGCCGCTATACCGGGGCCACTCCCGTAGCCGGTGCGCTGCGTAAGCCTAATAGTGCTGGAACCGGGCTTGTTATAAATGCAATTAAGGTGAACAAACTGCGCGACGAGCTGACCCAAGCCAGCGACAACGTCAGCGCAATTACCGAATTCACCAGCCAGCCCGCCAACCAGAACCGCCGCAAAGACCTCCTCTCGTTTTTCCCCCGGCTCGACGGGGCCGAAATGCGCAGTCGGTTCGATATGCAGGAGTCGCCGCCTGATATCCTCATCACCAACTTCTCCATGCTCAGCATCATGCTGATGCGTGCCCTCGACGGGCCTGTGTTCGATAAAACACGCGACTGGCTAGCAGCTGATTCAAGCAATATCTTTCACCTCGTCATTGACGAGCTACACCTCTACCGGGGCACTGCCGGCACCGAGGTATCCTACTTGCTACGCCTGGTTCTCGACCGTCTGGGACTGAGTCCCACTCATCCCCAACTCCGCATACTGGCCAGTAGTGCCTCACTTGAAACCGAGGGCCAAACGGGTAAAGACAGCCGCCAGTTTTTAGAGGATTTTTTCGGGGTGCCACCTAAAGCCGACGGCACTTCATCTTTTGAAATTATCAAAGGCCAGGAAATTGATGCCAGTACCCCCGCCCAAGGCCTGGCGCCGCTTCCCCTGGCACCGTTTGCCGCCCTCGCGGCAGCTTGGGACACTGACTCCGAATTGACCGATGAGGCAGCGGCTACGGCGGCTGCGGCGCTTATCAAGTCTCCCCCCGTCACGCCGGTACCCGCCACGGGCCTGGAAGCCCTGGCTAATAGCCTCTGGTCGGCCGAATTGAATTTACGCGAACGGCTCTACAGCGCCTGCCGCGTCACCGATGCCGAAACCGGCCGCACTAAGCTGCGGGCTGTGCCCTCCCTGCCCGCCCACGGCGATACCCTGGCCCCTGGCTTCCACTACCTGGCCGAATCCCTCTTTGGTAACGGTCATTCTCAGCAACAGCTTCACGATGCTCTGCGAGGTCTTTTTATTGCCCGTGGTGCGTTCGAAGGCAAATTCCCAGTGGCCGAGAAAACAGCCCGCAATAGCTCTCGCAGCCTGCCACGCTTCCGTTTTCACTTCTTCTTTCGCAATATCGACGGCCTCTGGCTTGGCTTGCCTGGCCCCAGCCATGACGTAACGGGCTCTGACGGCAAAATCACGCGACGGCCCTACGGCGAACTGCTGCCACATAGTGCCTTGCAAACGACCACCGGCCAGCATATTCTTGAAGGCTTATACTGCGACCGTTGCGGCACCGTATTCTACGGCGGCACCCGCCTTAATTGGTCATTGCCCGGCTTCACCGACGGCAGCAAGTTCCAAATGCTCAACGTCAGCCCTGACATTGAAGGAATTCCCGAAAAAGCTGCTGAAACTTTGGTCGAGCGTCGCAGCTACGCCGACTACGCCGTATTCTGGCCCAAGGCAGACCAGGAATTTGTAGCGCATGAGCGAGCTAAGGGCAACCCCGACTTTTGGAAGCAGCCCCTCATTCGGGGCGAAGCGGTGGACAACGAGGCCTACTGGCGACCTGCCCGCATCGACAGCCGAAGCGGGCGCGTAGAGACTGGCGAAAACTTTCCCGCCAACCCCAGCTCCGATGGTCCCGATTGGATATACGGCCGCGTGTTTCGCATTGAGGGCATCCCCAGCCCGGAAGCGGCCCAGCGCCTGCGGGCCATGCCGGCGGTATGCCCTGGTTGCGGAGCCAACCATGAATTGGGTAAGTTTCGCCTCAGTTCGGTGCGCGGGTTCCGCACTGGTTTCGGCCAAACCAGCCAAACCTTCGCAAAAGAACTGCTGCTGCAACTGCCCGCTGGAGCCGACACCCTCAAGCTAGTCGTCTTCTCCGACAGCCGCGACGACGCGGCGCAGGTTGCCAATGGCATCGAACGCAACCACTACGGCGACTTGCTCCGCGAACTGCTGACCCAATACCTGCAACAGCAGCTGGTAGCAGGCGCCGAGCTAGTAACAGTTATTTCTAACCCTTTACTGACAGCTGAGGAGTTTGAGGAAATCCGAAAAAAACAGCCTGCTCTTGCCGTAAAAATCCGCACCTGGGTGCGCCGGGTAAAAGATATAGCCAGTCCATTCGAAGATGAACGACTGGAGGCGCAGGAGGCACAGCGCCAGCTTGCACTTCTCACGCAAGGCACTGTCTCCATCCGAAACCTGGCGCAAGGGCTTGATGTAGTAGGCCAGACCCCAACCGGTGGCGGTGCATTGCTGCGCGAGTTTCTCAAATTGGGGGTTAATCCCGGCGGGAATGATTTGGAATTACAATTCCTGGATGCGCAAAACCACCAAAACCCTTGGTACGAAGGTGTGGATTACACTCAGCCTGAAAACCCCAAGTGGAACGGTGTTCACGCCGGTTTTACTGACCGTGTTAGTGCCGGGCTTTCTTTACGCATTGCCGAGCTGCTCTTCCGCCGCCTATTTTATTCATTAGAAGCCTCGGGTTTGGGCACTCCCGTGGTTCGTCCCGAACCCACCCCCGCAGCTCTGGCGGCGTTGCCCGCTTCGCTGCAAAAACACGCCTCAGATTTGCTCAGTGCTGTGGTACGCATCCTCGGCGACAAATACAAATACGCCGGTAGTGAATACCAGCGCGACAACCAGAACCCGCTACAAAATGCCAGGGACTTTCCCGCCGCTGTAAAAAACTACCTAAGCGAAGTTTGTCTTCTTCACGAAGGGCCTGGTGCTGACTGGTACGACGTGGGCGAATGGGTTCGGCAGCAGTTGCGCCGCGCCGCCGATGGCAGCTTAGCGGCTATTGATGCGTTCGGAAACGTGGACGTTATCAATCTCTGGCTGAAAGCCGCTAACGCCACCGACCCTTATTACAAATGCCCTACCTGCCACCGCGTCCACCTGCACCGCGCCGCTGGCATTTGCACCAGTTGCCGTCGTCCTTTGCCCGCTACCCCTCACACCCGCGCCGGGGTGCCGCAAACGTGCGAGCACTTGTGGGAGAAGAATTACTTGGCTTACCACGCCGCATTGCACCCGCGCCCATCCATTCGTCTGCATTGTGAAGAACTTACCGGCCAAACCGATGACCAGTTTGAACGCCAGCGGCATTTCCGCAACGTCGTGCTGGCCGCCGACGGTCCGGCCCAGGTCCGGCAAATAGACTTGCTTAGCGTTACCACTACCCTGGAGGTCGGGGTGGATATTGGAGCGTTGCAGGCGGTGATGTTGGCCAACATGCCACCTCAACGCTTCAACTACCAGCAGCGCGTGGGCCGGGCGGGCCGGCGCGGGCAAGCGTATTCCGTCGCTTTCACCTTCTGTCGGGGCCGTAGCCACGACGAATACTACTTCGCCAACCCACACAAAATCACCGGCGACGACGCTCCTACACCCTTCCTGGCCATCGACCAGCCCCGCATTCTTAAGCGAGTACTGGCCAAAGCTGCCCTGCGCGAAGCTTTCGCCAGCGCCCAAGCAGCCGCTGGAGGCGTCCACGGAGAATTTGGGGGTACAACCGAGTGGGAGATGTACCGTCCCGCCGTAACCGACTGGCTACAAAACCAAGGTAGTGCGTGGGCCGCAAGCATTCTCGCCGTAATGTCCGGCCCTAAAAATGCTCACTTGGTGCCTGGTCTCACAGCCTGGGTAGGAGATACTAATGAGGGTTTATTAGCTGATGTCGTTCGGGTAATGAACAGTAATACCCCTGGCGAAAACACCGCTGACAAACTCGCGCAAGGCGGGGTACTGCCGATGTTCGGAATGCCCACCGCCGTGCGTAATCTGCAACTGGGTGCGCGTCGTAACCGGCAGGGCCAATGGAATCTGCCTGTTATCGACCGCCCGCTCGACATGGCCATTTACGAGTTTGCCCCTGGCTCCCAAAAGCTCAAAGACAAGTTCTACCACCAGGCCATTGGTTTCACCTCAGCTCTTGACGAAAAAAACGTTGCAGGCGGCGGTACCACCGTTACTAACCAAGACGAAGGCCCCTTCCTGCTCCGCCGCTGGATGCTGACCTGCCCCACCTGCTATTACACCAAGACTTACCAGGACGAAGCCAATCCTGACCAGCGCATTGCTCCGCCCGAAGCGGAGTGCCCGGCCTGTCACGCCACTTTGCTACCGGCCGAAAATAGCGTTAGCTCTGCCCATATTTTCGAGGTTGTTTCACCCCGCGCCTTCCGCACTGACTATGGCCCCGGCCACGACGACCGCGAACAAACCGACTCCTCTACCCAGCGCCCGCCGCTGCTAGCCGAATCTAACCCCGACAGCGCCCCCGCAGCCGAAGTCTCATTGGGCAATGGCTGCGCGCAACTGGCCGACGACGACATCACTTGGCGCTTGAACAAAGGCCCACGTGATGCTTTCTTCGCTGGCGAACTACGTAATAATTGGCAGGAACGTAAAATAAATGGGTCTCCGTGGACGCACCAGCAGTGGTTGGCGCGGGAAGATGGCCCCGAGCGGGTAGCACTGGCGGCCAACAAGAAGACCGAAATTTTACGGCTGTATCCCACGGCCGTACCCATCGGTCTCAACCTTGATTTTACGCAGGCTACTGGCCCGCAACGCGACGGCTTAAAAGCAGCCTACTATTCCGCCGCGTTTCTGTTGCAGCGGGCAATTTCCGACGAGCTTGACATCGAGCCTGACGAAATTGAAATAGGTGGCATTACGCAAGTGCGCCTTAACGACGACCGCCGCCTAGACCCCATGGTAGGCCAAATTGTCCTCAGCGATGCCTTGCCTAACGGCTCGGGCTTCGTGCGCCGCCTGTTCGAACACCTAAAAAGTCGTTCATGGAAACTTGCGGAAGAAAAATGGTTCGTTGAATATAAAAACGACTATAAACCATTTTATTTCAAGAAGCTAAGCAACATTCGTTGGTTTGCTCCATTAAAGGTGTCTAAGAGTATAAGAAGTAGCACCCTTCTAACCGAGATATTAGAAGGCGGTCCTGCCAGTAGCTACCTCGGCACCATTCACAGCGCCCAGCACCAAGCTTCTTGCCCCAGTGCCTGCTACCAGTGCCTAATGGGCTACCGTAACATGAGCTACCATGCCCTACTCGATTGGCGACTGGCACTCACTCTGCTCCGCCTTCAGCGCGACCCGGAATACTTAGTTGGTACCGACGGCCAGTTCATGACGCCGGAGCTGAATGGTTGGCTCGAATTCAACTACCAGCAATTAAAAAACTTTGCGGACAGCTTCTTCGCTACTCCAAGCACACCGGGGCAAATTCATTGGCTTACCCCCAGCGCCGGCCCCGCTCTGCCCGCCCTGGCTTGGGGGCCCGGCCAACGCAACCTGGCGATATTGGTCCATCCTCTGTGGGATTTACGCCATCCGGCAGAAGGCAGCTGGCTAACCGAAATAATTGCCATTGCCCGTACCAAAGTGGCTGGGCAAGCGGGCGGCCAATTGCAGTTCATCGACTCCTTCAACCTGGCACGTCGCTCTGGGCAGTGCTACCAGTGGCTCCGGAGTAGTGGCCCAGCTGGTCAGCCTCACAGCTTAGTATAAGGTCATGTCTCTCACCTTCAGTACGCCAACGAGGCTGTCTCCCAGCCAATACGGCCGGGCATTAGCTTGTCCTTACCAGTTTCTGCTTGCCAAAACGCCGGAGGCTCAAGTACTGGTCGGCACGATGAGTAGTGGCGGCGCTGCGGCGGTGGGCACTATCGTCCACGGGATGCTGGAGCGCGCTGTTACCACCGACCTATCCATACCCACAGCCTTCGAAACTGCCTGGCAACAGCTACTTACCCACCAAGAAGCACGGCTGTTAAAAGACGGCTCTACCCATCTGGTACCCCTGGCCTTCCGAGCCAGGGGCTACGCCGTTACTAAACTGCTTCTGCGCTGGTATTTAGCTAACAAGCCCATGCCTATTCCTGCCCCGAGTGGTACTGGCCTGCCGTTTGGTCCCGAGCAACGACTCACTGACTTGTCTGGCTGCATCAGCGGCATTGCCGACTTTATCCGCCTTGGCACCGACGGCCCGGAAATAGTAGACTATAAAACCGGACCGATTTTCCAACTCAATGCCAATGCAGAAGCCGAAATCAAACCAGCCTATGCCCAGCAACTACAGCTTTATGCAGCGCTGTTCTACGAGCAGGCCGGCTGCTGGCCTACCCGTCTTCTGCTGGTCGATTTAGCCGGTAACGAACACGAAGTCGGCTTTACCGAATCCGCTTGCCTCCAGCTTCTGGATGAAGCCCGCCATCTGCTTGCTCAAATGCAATCGGCTGTCGCTGCTGGTAACCCTGAATCCATGGCGGCTCCTGGCATCGAGCAGTGCCGCTTCTGTCAAGTACGCCCTTTGTGCGGGCCTTTTGAAGCTTGGTCGACACAGATTTGATGCAGTAGTTTTCCTCGAAATCGCTCGCATGCCTATCTAAAATCGTACTTTTAGCACTTCCTGAATCTCGCTCAATACAATCAATTTAGCTGTGTCTGTTATTCCACCCCTACATCTACCTAGTGCCCAGCAGATACCGGTTTTGTCGTTCTTCACGGGCGGCGGCCTGCTTGACATGGGCTTCGAAAAAGCAGGCTTCGACGTTGTCTGGACCAATGAACTGGATGCAGTTTTCGCTTCGCTCTATAGCGCAGGTGTTACTTCTTGGCGGCGCAAACAGAATCCTGATGCTAAAGAGGCTTGCATTTCCCATATAGGCAGTCTACTTGAAATCAGTTCTGCTGAGGTCGCCCGCCAGGCTTTCCCCAATGGCACCCCCGCGCTATTTGGCATCATCGGCGGGCCTCCTTGCCAGGATTTCAGTATCGCCGGCACCCGTCAGGGCATCGAAGGCGAACGAGGAAAAATAACTCCTGCTTACTGCCGCGTTATTAACGAACTGCAACCCGCCTTCTTCGTTTTCGAGAATGTTACCGGCTTGCTGCAAAAAAACCACCGGGCTGAGTTCGACAAATTGCGGGAAACATTTAACAAGAACTACATCACAGATTTCGCTCCGCTCAATGCTCTGGACTATGGCGTACCGCAAAGCCGGGAAAGACTTTTGCTGATTGGTTTGCGTCGGGACTTGGTTCAAGCCCCTCAACTTGGTCTTTTCTCCGATGCTATGCCAATTACTGGCTGGGCTAACTGGAAAAAGGAGCAAAGTCATCCCGGCCTCCGCCAGCAGTTCCAATGGCCAGGAGTTGAAGCCCTGGGAGCTAAGCCCGCTGCTCCAACCAGCCCCCGGCAATTGGAATTATGCGTTACCCAATGCTTGCATACTGAGAACGAAACATCAATACCCAATGCCAGTGACAGATTTAATCTGTATTCGGCTATCCCTGCCAAAACTCCCGAGGGCTTGGTTAATAACCGTTCTTTCAAACGCTTGCACCGCTACCGCTACAGCCCGACGGCCTGCTACGGCAACAATGAAGTCCATTTACATCCATTCGAAAACCGACGCTTATCCGTGCGGGAAGTGCTGCGTATCCAGAGTGTTGACGACAGCTATGTTTTACCCGAAGGCCCTCCTTTGAGTCCGAAGTTCAAGATGATTGGCAACGGGGTGCCTGTTGCCCTTGCTAATGGCGTAGCCCGCACTGTTGTCCGCTTGCTGCATGAATTTTGTGGCATTCGGCAGCTCCCTGTAGGCATTTCTACAAGCTTGGCACGCCCTGCATTACCCACGAATACCATACCATTCCCAGCTCGGGTTAGTGTAGGTGTACTTGCTTAGTAAAAAGGATACATATTTCCCGCTTCCCCTGCTGAACCAGCGGCTAACTGCTTGGCGAACACTTCGCCTATGAGGCCCAGTCTGCATTCATCCTGCTTCTGTAGCTTCTGCTGCGGAGTTATACCAAGTCCGAAAGGCCGTTCTTTAACAGTTCCCAAACAACGGGGCCAGCCAGTCGGGCATCACGCTCGGCCAGCTGGCCCCGTTGTTCGTGGAGACAGTGTAAATGCTTTTACGATGAATGGCTGTTGTTGATATTACTCGCCGGTGATGGTCGCACAGGAAGTGTCACTGAATTTGCATCCGGAGCCGTTGTCGGAGCGTTACTTTTTAGCTTTTTAAGCTCATCCTGATGCCATTGGTCAACCATCTGTTCTGCCAGTTCAATCTGTCGTTTCGCAATCAGTTTTAGTAACCGCTCGTTATTTGACAGTTCAATCTGTTGCTGTTGCTCAATGTTCTTGGTGGCCGTCTCAAACGTCTTATTCTGGCGGGCCTCCACCGTGCGCCGTACTCGCTCATCAGTCTGGTTAATGGCATCAAGCTTACGGTTGATACGCGAGTTGATTTGCGACTTCTCATATTGAGTGCGTACCCATGCGATGTGCTCCGCTAATTCGACCTCTTCGTCATAAGCCCCACGTTTTGAGAATAGCTTAACTAGAATGGGAGCTAGCTCGATGACTAGGAACAGCAACGTAATCAGCCGGCTGGCCCACTCCAAAGCAGAGTCCTTACTCGTTAGTTTGCCCAGCGCCGAGATTTGAGTCATCAGAGGATAAGTACCATTGGACTGACGACCATATGACTTGGTTCTCGCCTGCTTGCTCTGTTGCTGGCGCTCACTGGCGGCTGTATCGGCGGCGGCACGGCGTTTCTTGGCAGCCTGCTGGTCTTTGGCAGCCTGGTCACGCTCCTGATTTAACTGCTGTTGATAGTCGTCAATCAGCTTATCCCGCTTGTCTCTCGTTTTAACTACAAGCGCTTTTTTAGCAGATATATCCCTTGCAAGTCTTTTATTGTCAGCACTTAGAGCGCCAATTGCATTGCGGCCTGCGCGGCTCAGTTCGTTGTGGAAAGTACCGTCACCATTATCAACCTGACGCGTTTCCCTGTTTCTGATAGAGCTAATCCTGCCCGTATTCTTTTGTATCAGGGAGTTGTTCTTTGCGCTTGTGGCCAAATAGTCCGCATTCTGCTGAGCCAAGGTTGATTTTACCGCTTGATACTGCTGGTCTGGCGGTTCCTGGCCTGCACGTTGTGCAATATCCGCCAAGTCTCTGTCCGCCTGGTCAATTCGGCTTGTTGCGCTATTGACACCGGCACCTTTTTCTATAGCCGCGTTTTTGGCTAAACTTTCATTTATTTCTTCTTCATCAATCTCAGTTGCAATACGATTTTCAAAAATCTTTACCTCCAACGGCTTGCTGATAGTGAATGAGATGACTATCGCCACCGCCAGACGCACCAGTAGAAACGGCGTTTCGCCTAGTCCTGCCTTACTGAAGAAGCTAGTGCCCATCGGCGGCTTCCGCATACTGGATACAATGGAACGGTCTAGCACGAATATGACCACCGACCATACCACACCCATGCACAATGCTGCCCATAGCGTGTCGAACACAGCATTTAGGGCGTAGCTCATTGAGATGAATGCCAGCAGTGCCGTTAGCACCACGGTAGCCCCAATGTTACCGTACTTGACATAGTCTGTGGGGCAACGGGCTAATAGCTGCCCGTCGGCTCCGGCACACCACCACAGAAACCGCATACCCAGCGAAGGGCTTTGCTCCAGGTTGGTGTCAGGCAACTGCAACGATGCGTTGGCTACTGTAGAATTTGAGGTAGAATTAGGATTCATGGAATGGATATTAAAACTGCTTCAGCGTGTTGCGCGCCAGTTCGCGTAGTCGGCTGGCCAGTGTGCGGCGCACCAATTTTGTAGTAGGAAGGGTGGGCAGGTTATCCTCCTGGAAGCCAACCAGCCGGTCAAAGTCAAATGGTATCGCTAGGTTGATTGTGGGAAGCCGCGTGAAAAGCGGACTTGGCGAGATAGAAATGGAAAAGGCTGGTGAGGGGACCAACAGCTTGATTTCAGGCACTTCTACTACCTGAACCGGCAGCGTCGTTTCTGTAGTTGTACCAAAGGCATTGGTTGCCGTCAGCTGATAAACACCGGTTTGCTCGGCTACCAGTTTCAGCGACCCGGCCGCCGGATAGATTGAATGCCCGATAATCACTTCAGCCGCCGACTGCACGGCCCAGGTCAGTGTCACCGGCTGTCCCTTAACGGTAAACTGTGGTGTCACTGCGAAGTAGTCTACCGTCGGGGGCACCTGAATTGCTCCCAATACCGTCTGCCACTGCGCGTAGGAGGGCCGCATCGTCGGCCGGCTGAAGCCCTTGTTAATCGCAGATTCCAGCTTGTCCTTTATCGGCGGCGGAATCTGCGTGTCATAGTAGTTCCGGACCTGCGCGTAAAGCCCGGCGTAGGCCGCATTAAAATAGGGGGTAGCCGGGGACGCATCCGGCCACTTACTCGCTGTCGAGTAAGCCTGCATAGCCCGTGCGCTGATTTCTGTTAAGAAAAACAGCGGATGTACCGTAGTGAGCAGGTAGTAGATTCCCACCGCCACCGACCACATATCCGAATAGAAATCCACCTGTATGCGCCGGCCGTGGTTAGACGGGTCGGCCAGCTGGCGCATGATTTCCGGAGCCAGCCAGTCCTGCATCTCCCCGAATGTGCTCGGGCGGTCGTGTTCATTGTCCAGCACGGCCCCGCTGTCATAGTCAATTATGGCGCACTGCGTCGTGGCCAGGTTCACAAACAGCGCCCCGGCCTTGAAATCGGCATGGATATACAACTTCTCGCGCAGCAGGCGGAAGCCCGAAGCCAACTGAAAAGCTAACAGTAGCTTTCGGTCGGCTGATAGTTGCTGGTAGCGGGTCAGCAGCCCTCCGGGCTGGTCGTCGAGGATGTCTTTGAACTCTTCAAAGCCTAGTTCTTTAAGGTTGTTGGCACAGTAGCCACTGACGTTACGCCCCTGATACGTACCCTCAAAGCTGAATTGTGGAGCTCCCAATAGCGCCGGATAAGCGGTGACCAGGTCCGAACCATTGGCCTGTTGCTTCGTGTGCTCGTCGCTCAACCGGTTTTGCAGCCGCTGGATGGTGTTCATCCCCTTTACAGCACTGCCATACCCGTTATCACGGAATAGCTTGACTACCTGCGGTACGGCCAGCGGCTGCCCATTAATCGCCCGGCAGCGATACACCGCCCCAAAACCACCTTCACCCAGCGGCTGGTCATCAATGTCCAGCGTCTGCACAATTGCCAGCTCACTGTTCAGCCCGGTAGTCTGGCCACTACTGATACTAAGCTGTCCCATCCGCCGAAACCTCCTCTGTTGATACTACTGTTTCCGGCTGTTGCGTTTCGCTAATCTTTGGGGCGTAGTAGGCAAGTGCGGTGGGCGTAATGAGCACACCCACCGTACAGTCATCATCAATTAGTTTCTCATTCGCTAAACGGTCGAGATAACGCTCCAGCACTACCTGCAAGTCTGACGCTGATTGTTCAGACTGTTGCAGAAAATCCCCCAGCATCTGATAAAGGATAACCAGTGTCTGGTCACCTGACTGCCAGATGTTGCCTTCGTTGTCCCGGCCCACTTGAACATCGTCGGCTGTATGAATGCCATCGGAGCAGACAATCAGGATATCCCCGGCACCTCGTAAATCCTGCCTAAGTTGTAAGACAGTAGGCACTGCCTGATAGCCTTCTGACACCGGTGCGATATACCTGTTCATTGCGCTTCGGCCATCCTGCGGCACGTTGTGCGGGTTCAGGTAGTTCAACGCATTCCAGGGCAGAATGCGAGTCGCCGGAAACTCGTTGAAGCCGCCGCGTAGGTGTAGTATGGCCCCGTTACCGACGTAGGCTATAGTCAATGTTTCACCATGAGCCGCCGCGCAGAGCAGCGTCGTGCCAAAAGCCTGCTCCTGCTTATGCGTGGAGGGGACATCGGTTAAGTTGGCGAGGGGGCTGGCTTTAAGTTCCCGCTGAACCTCATCGAATGCCTGCTCAAACCATTTGCTTTGGCTTAATTGAGTATCATCGGCTGTGTCCAGCTTTGACTTAAGTGCCTCTGCAGCTAAACGTGAAGCTACTTCAGCCTTGAAAAATGAACCCAGGCCATCTGCTACCACAATGGCATTCGCACTGCTCGCGCAGGCATCCTGATTTACCTGTTTGGACTGACGAGTGGCACAGGCAGTAAGTATATTTCTCACAACCTAAGCAATTACTACACCTGAGGCCCGTGAGATAGACTTTTCGAAGAAGGCCCGTAGTGATTCTGCATCATACACATCCTTGAAGTCCAGCACCGGATTAGATACAATACCCCGTAGCATCGCCTGGCCGGCTGCGTCCCGCTCTCCAATCTTATTAAACAGCGCCGCGCATACAGTTACCCGCGGGTCAGTCTTTATCTGATTAGCCACTTCCAACGTTTGTTGCGGATACTGGCATCCCCCGTCTGAAAGTGTCAGGAGGATGACGCTATGCTTCACACCATCCGCCGGAGCTGTGTTGAGGAACATCTCACCCATCTGCCAAGCCTCCTGCATAGCCATCCCAATGTTGGTGCCGCCACCGTGCCCGGGCATAGGATTGTAATCGTCGTTATCGTCGATTACTGCGGCGGGTGTTATGGGGGTACGAACCTGAGTTTTAGTATCAAATGTGATTACAGCAAATGAAAAATTGTTTTTCATTCTGCTGGCTTTAAAACGGGTGAGTAAATCTCTGACTGCTATATTAACCTCATCTGCTTTCGTAACATTTCCGTTGCCAGACCCTTGCATCGAGCCACTGCCATCGAGAATTAGAATTCCGAGCTGATGAAAACTTTGTGCAACGGCTACTTTACCAATTATTAGGGGTTGGTCAAACATACTGGTTTTAGATAATGGTGGGTGTTTGTTTTTCTGAATCAGTGCTTTGCACATAATCCGTTTTATACAATACAAGTATAAGAACCAGCACCTCATCTTCACCAGATATTCAGTCAAAGCTGATGTAAAACAACGGGGCCAGCCGGTCGGACATCATGCCCGGCCAGCTGGCCCCGTTATTTGTGGTGGTGCAGGAACCGGCTACTTACTGGCCCGGTCGCGATTCTTATCCACGAGCTGCAGAATCACGCTTACCGCAGCGTGCACGAGTATTTGCCAGAGCTTCATCAGTGAAATTGGGTTAAAAGGTGAAAGAAAAAGGGGTTGCGGCGTTAGCCCAGGACCTCAAAATGCGGCCTGTCCTTGAAGTCTCCCGGCCAGTCGCCGCCCCAATGCACCCGCGCATCAGCTGCCTTCATCAGCCGGGCAAACTTGCTCAGCAGCAGCCCCGACCACGATACCGAGCCATCGGCCAGCAGAAATGCCACGTCCAGCGCCGGCGTGGGCACCTTGTTGTGGTTGGATTCGCCCCCGCGCTTGTAGGTCACCACCGGCCCCGGCTTGCTGCGCCCTTGCTTATAAAGCTCATCCTGACGCTCCGGGCTCCGGTAGCACTCCGTGATGATGGGCAGCCCGGCCAGCCGCAGCACCGGGTCACCCATCCACCGACGCAGCGCCTCCGAGTAGGCCGCCGCTAGGCTCGGCACCGCATGCCGCAGCCGTACCGCCTGGCTTTGCATCTGCGCCGGCGTGAGCGAGGGTACCCAACGCCGAGGCGGTAGCGCGGCGCCGGCGGCTGCAGGCTTACTCGGCGACATGGCCAGCATCGGTAGGAGTGGGGTCAACGGCCGCAGGAGCCGGCACAACGGGCGGCGCCACCACCGCACCCACGGCCGGCAGCTTCACCACCGTTTCCGGCTTCTGGAACATCTTGCGCACGGTCGCATAAATCGTCACAATTCCCACCACCACTTGAATCACGACGTGCACGAAGGTTTCAATCTCGTTGGCAGTAGGAGGAGTGAAGGCCGAGGTACCAATTTCCCAGACCGCGCCGGTACTGATTATCTGGCCAATGTGGCCAAGTTTTGAGCTGCTGAATAACATAGCGTAAATAGATGCGCCTATGTTTAGCGCACTTATTTACAATAATACGTAATGTTTTACCTTTTGAGTTGAGATAATCGTGGTGTAAGTAGGATATAACTATTTTGGGTGCATCCCCCTCCGCTCCCTTTGGTCGCTCCGGGGGGCGGGCTGTCCAGGGGTCCGCTTCGCTGCCGTGCTGCGCACCGCTCCCGTTGGTCGCGCCCTTCCCATCCCTTGCACACTTCAGCAGATGCTCAGTGACTCACCAGCAACGGACCGGCAGCGGGTCAGGCAGCGCCCAAAAGCGCCGCCGGCCCCTACCACAGCCCACCGCCCGCGCCGGTCGCGGCTTCGCATCGGGGCTACGGAGCCCTCCGTTCGCTCCCTCTCTCCCGTTGGTCGTTCCATCGCTTACTATGGGCCCTACGCCCCGACGCTCCGCCTCGTCCCGCGCTATACCCGCCCGCCTACTTCCGATTCTGTGACGCTGCAGCACCACCGCCAACGGGGCGTCACGCTTCCCGCTGGTCAGCCAAGCGCCCCTACCAAAGCCACCGCCCCGGCCCGCCTCCCCATGGTCGGCCAGCCTCTCCCCACCCGCCGCCAGACACCAGGATGCCACAGAATCACCGTCAGCGGGGCAGCACGCTTCCCGACGGTCAGCCAGCAGCCCCTACCGCAAACCCTCGCCCGGCCCACCTCATTCCGCGCCGGGCGGCCGGACTGCGCTCCGTGCCTCCGCTTGTCGGCAGCTCGTCGCTCCATTCGGCCGGCCTCTGCCTCCCCATCCAGAAGCATCCAGACGCCAGCCCACCGCGCCGGCCCAGGTTGCCAATGCGCAAGGTCAGCGCCTCCCGTTGGTCGGCACCTCTCATGCGCGGCCCCCTGGCCGTACCCCACGCACGCATGAAAGCCAGATGGAGTAGCATCTGATTCGACGGTAGCAAGGCCAGGGCGCGGCTTGATGCTACACAGGCAGCTTCGGCGGCCCCAGCGGCCCCTGGCTGAATTAGGTGCCCTTCGGGCCGGTGCTCAACGGGGCGTCCCCCGCACCCCCGTAATATGCTCCGTTCCACTCTGCATTGCCTCGGGCTCCGCAGCCGGAAGCCGGCCGCTACGCCCTCATAGGGTGCCCTTCGGGCGTATGGTGCGGCTACGCGCGCACCGGGGGCCTCACGGCCGGCCCCCGCTCCCCCTGGCCAGGGGCATTTAGTGTTTGTTGGGTCGGGGCAGGTGTGGCCACCGCCGCCAACTCCGGCGGTGCAGGCCTCACAGCCCCAGCCCGCCCGGCACTGGCCCCGCGCCGGGTGCCGGCGCTGCCAGCCACTCGCAGCGCCGGCCCAGGGCCGCAGCGGCACGGGCGGCGCTCAGCGTGCCCCGGCTTTGGCCATCCCACACCACCAGCACTAGGTTGGCCGCGGCCACTATTTCCCGGTTGCGCACATGGGGCGCGGCCACGCCGTGGGCGGCATAGTCCGGCCGCAGCACGCGCAGGCGCACACCGTTGGCCCGCGCCCATTCGGCGGCCAGGGTATCAGGGCCGGCCGCACCGCCACTCACCACCTGGTCAGGGGCCAGTTCGCACAGCCGCGCCAGCAGCGCGGGGCATGCCGCTACGCCCCGGCTGCCTACTACCGCCACCACTAGCCCACTGCCGCTGTTTTGCACTTTTATCATACTGCAAGTTACGCATTATTAGCGCACTTATGTGTAAAATGTGGATAACTATTGTTATCAATTAGTGCATCAATAGCGCATGTTTAGCGTATATTTGTATAGTAGTCGGGGGAGAGGCCCCCGGCGTTTTGCGCCGGCGACGCGCGCAGGGCCCGGCCCGCGCCGCAACGCATTTCACACCTAACCCTTACAGGTCATGTTTACCCATTTCCAATTCGCAGAGCTGGCCGCCGCCGCTTGGTGTGGTCCCGCACTTCATTCCGCTGGCGTGCACGTCAGCATCACCGGCAGCGTCGCGCACACGCAGTACGGGGTTCACTATTTCGTTGCGCAGGCCGGCACCGAGCATGGTTGGGTATCTTTTCACGCCAATGGGCTCACCTGCCCCTTCGCAGCCATTGCCGCCGCCGTGGCCCACTATGCGCAGTTTGCCAAAGAGCAGGCCGCCGGGGTGCTCATGCTGGCCGAGGCCGCCGAGGGCCACGCCGCCCGCGTGTTGTCAGCGGCTGAGCAGGCATTTAGTGGGGTCCAGCTCCCGGCTGAGGAAGCCGCCTCCGAAATTATATGCGTCGTGTGCGAGGAAGGGCGCGACACGCTGGGCCAGTGCCGGTGCTGCTATTCTCCCGCTCCCCAGTTGGTGGCTCATGCTGCTTAGCCCATGCGCCCCGGCCGCTCCCGCAGTGGGGGCGGCCACCACGCTGGCCCCGGCCCAGCTCACGCCCTACGAGGTGCTGGCCCGCGCGCAGTCGGTCAAATACTACGCCGACCGGGCCCTGTGGGAAATCCGGGATAATGACTTTGGCCCCGGTCGCTTCCGCAAGCTCTTAGCTGCTGCCCGCCACCGTCAGGTCGCCCGCGCCGCTTATGCCGCTGCCGCCGCTGCCTATCATGCCACGCCCAGGGCCGCCGCCGAAAGAGCCGTCCGCGCCGCATACGCCGCCAAATACGGCACCCCCATTCAGTAGTCACCGGCCCGCGCCCCCTTCGTGCGGGCCACTTCTGCCCCCTCACCATGCCCGCTTGCCTTGCTCCCAGCTTTCAGCAGGTTGCCGCCGCCTGCTTTCCCTTGCCCGGCTGCTCGGTGAGCGGCTACGCCTTCGCCCAGGGCACCCGCTACAACATCACCATTTACACCCCCGTCGGCGCGGGCTGCCCCAGCCAGTACCACGGCACCGGCCGCAGCTGCTATGAGGCGCTGGCCGCCGCCGTGCAGCTTTTCCACGCCAGCGCCCACGCCTACCCCGGCACCGTGGGCCACGTCCGCTGATAGCCGGCTTTTCAATCATCTAAAACGCTTTCCCGATGCCCAGCACCGCTACAAACTATCAACCCCATTTGCTCGACCCGCACAGCGCCCAACCGCAGCCGGTCAGCCCCGCCAATGGCAAGAGCTTCAAGCTGCCCGAGCTATACGCCATGCTTGACTGCCAGACCGTCGACGTGGTACGCCTCACGCCTGAACTGATTCTGATAATCGACGACGAAGGCAAGTTCCGCCATCCGGCCTACCTCAATCTGCTGGCTACTTACCTCTGGCACCAGCACGAGCCCGCCGCCCGAGGCGTCGACTGCATCGTGGGCCGGGCCATCCTCTGCCACGACAAGCAATTCCGCTAACCCACCGGGGCCGGCTTTTGCTGGCCCCGCTTTCCCCTCAATTCGCGTGAAATCCAAGCTATTCCAGGCCTACGGCTACGAGAAGGAAAGCCGCTCCAAAGTCGCTGTGCTCCTAACCGAACGGGCCGCCAACCTCACCAAAGCGAAGGCCCTTTTCCGCAAATACTACGTGCTGACGTCGCCCGTCACGCTGGCCCGCTAATCCAAAAACGGCGTAGGGGCCGGCCGACAACTGGCCCCGCTTTTTTACTCCCAACCACCGCCCACATGGCAACTCCCAAAACCGCTGCCGCAGGTGCCGCCGAAGTCGCGCCCGCTGCAATTCTCACCACCCCGCCGCCCTCCCGCGCCTACCTCACGACCACCGTGGACGAGGCCAGCGGCGAGGTCACCGAAACCAGCCGCTTCCGTTACCTGGCCGGCCACCCGCGCCAGATTCGTTTCGACGCAAAGGCCGGCCAGTTCAACATCGGCGGCGTTACCCCGCTCGGCAACTCGCTGGAATTTGTGCCCCTGGCCTGGCGCATTTTCTCCGACAATATCCTGAACATGGGCCGCAAGACCTGGGCCGAATTGTTCTTTGTCGATGCCAAGGGGGCCGTTTGCGCCGTGCTTTTCCACGGCTACAGCGTCGAAAACCTGTACCGCCTCATCGAGCCGCTTTTCTACGACGACCTGACCCTGGCCGATGTGAAGGTGAAAATCAGCGCCGAGAAGAAGCAGACCATCAAGGACGAGAAAACGGCCACCTACTACATCGCCCAATTCAGCTACACGCCCGCCGACCCGGCCGAGGTGCAGGCCCTGCGCGAGTTCGCCGAGGACTTCCCCATCTGGCGCGAAGAAACCTACACCGGCCTGGCCGAAATCAAGACCAGCGCCGGCTACACCGTGCCCCAGGCCGAGGACCAGCCCGCGTTGCTAGAAGCCGCCGAAGCTACGCCGGCCGCTGCTGCCTAACCACCGGACGGGGCCAGCACCGCCACAACTGGCCCCGTCCCAATCGGTGGCACCCTTCGACGACACCGCCAGAGCTAACGGGCCACCGCCCGCCTCAATCCCTCACCGCTTCATTTCCACTCTCATGCTGCAACTCCCCGAGCTCCGCCAGGAGCAAGCCCCGAACTCTCCCGAGGAAGCCGCCCGCCTGCTTGAGCTGGCCCAGCTGCTGGCCACCACCGCCCCGCTGGCCGACGTGCGCGACCTCGCCCCCGATGTGCGCCAGCTGTTTCCCGAGCCGGCTTACCAGGTCGGCTGCGGGGGCTCCCACATCTGGCTGCACCGCGCCGACGAGGGCCAGCGCCTAGCCTGCATCATCGACCGCCACCAGTAGCCCATTCCTCATTCTTCATTCCCAATTCCTCATTGCCCCATGTTCACCAACCATCACCACCACGCTGGCCTGACGCAGGAAGCCCACCGCGCCCTGCCTTTCGTGTCAAACACCGACCTGACCGAAGCCAAAAACCGCGCCCTCGGCATCACCCGCCAGCCCAACCCGCAGGCCCTGGCGTTCGGCAGCCACTTCCACACGGCGGTACTGGAACCCGACCAGTACCAGCGTACCACCCAGCGCGTCCCGTGGGCCCAGATTGAGGACTTGGCCGCCGCCGTGCGCCGCCAGCGCTTCTGCCGCGACCTGCTTTACCGGGGCCAAGCCGAGCAGAGCCACACCGCCACCCACGAGGCCACCGGCCTCACCGTGAAAGTGCGCCCCGACCTGATGATAACCAGTCCCAAAACGGGCCGCCGTGTAATAGTTGACTTCAAAACCACGAGCGCCCAAGACTACGCCCACTTCGTCGCTACCATCGAGCAGTACGACTACGACCGCCAGGCCGCTCTATACTCCGATGTGCTGAGCGCGGCCCGCTTTATCATCATCGGCGTACAGAAAAAGAGCCCGTTCGAGGTCTGGCAGTTTGAGGTAACGCCGGCTCCCGGCCTCATTGAGCAAGGCCGCAAAAAGTACGAGCGGCTGCTGAAACTGTGCGCTCAGCAGGCCCGGCCCATCGAGCCGGCCATAGCTCCCTGCCAATACCCGCGCATTGCCGCCTAGCCCATGAGCACGCAGTTAGTTCTAATTGCCGACGAGCGCGGCTTCACCGTGCAGCAGAGTACTACCCACGAAACCCAGGCCGGTGCCCTGGCCCATTTCACCGACGTGCTGGCCAGCCTGCATTTCGAACACCACGCTACAACCACCGCCACGTCTGGCCACGCGCTCACTCCTCACCAACCAGCAGCCACCGAACTGCCGCACCGGTGGGAGGGACCAGGGCACCAGGGCCAGCCGATACCATCGGAAACCGCCAGCAGTGCTGATGCTGCGCTTCTACTGCCGCGCTACCCACCGAGAGAGGAGCCGCCATTCTAATGCCTGACTCCGGCCCCGCCGCGCACCGTTTACTTTTGCCACCAGCTTTCTAAATCACCCGATGAGCAACACTCCGTCACCCTACGCAGCCATCCGCCATTGCGACATCTACCGCGCTAAGGATGCCCAATATTATGCCCGCCTTGAAACGGCCATTGGCAGCGAGGTGCTACTGAACTACGGCCCCTTCGAAACCGCCGCCACGGCACTTGCATGGCTCCAGACCAATCACGCCATCGGCGACAACTTTTTCCTCGATGATTCCGGCCGGCGTTCTGTCCCAACCGACTTGCAGCCGTGAAATGCTGGCCGGCAAGCTGCCAATACAAAAGCGCCTCAACGTGCCGCTAAGCAGTTGAGGCACTTTTGTTTTATGCGATAATTTTAAGGCTGTCTGCCAGGGCTTTGAACTCTTCGAAATACGGCATTGCCTCACGAATCTTCTCCGCAAAAAGCCGTTTGCGGGCCTCGTCATTTGTGGCAGCTGCATACAGCTCATCGGGTGACAGGCTATCGATGTGCAAAACATCCATCACTTTCCATCCTAGCCACGAATCCCACCCAACCCAGGATTTCTGACGCTTGATTTTGGAAATGCCCAAAGCCAGCGCTAGCAATGGCTGCAACGCGACCTCATCGGGAACATTAACATCTTCGCCATCTTTCACCACTTGGTAACCGTAGATGTTCCACTGCTGCCTGAAATAAATTTCATATTCTGGCAGGGGTGACAGATTCTGTTTAAACTGGCGTTTCCACTCCGCCTCGAATTTATCAGTCAACGAGTTGACGAACTCTTGGCGTGTTTCAGCGAATACAGACTGCAAAGCCGCAGCACTCACAAAATTGTCTTGGCTGCCCTGAAGCAGGTGCTTCATTTCTTCTTTCATAAAATCGCTGGGCGTGTTGCCGGTGAGGTAGTTTATCAGGTGTTGGTACTGGACAATGGTTTCTCTGACCAATGGGTAAGCAACCGCTACCTGCCGACACTTTTCCAGCCAACTCGAAACATCTTCTTTGTAAGATATTATTTGGTATTGGTCGCTGGTAAGACCGCCTTTACTCCATTCGGGCGCATCCTTGCCATCCAGGGTCAAATAGAGCAGCCGGGCATGGTTTCTATGTGCCTTATAGCGGACCAATTGGTTTTGTTGGTCGCCGGCGTAAATCTTGTTTTCGATGAAGATGTATTCGCCCCCGGATTCAAGATACAAGTCAATGCGCCCACCTTGCAGGTAGTCAGCGGTGATGCGGCCGATATCGTGTTCCACCACGAGATGGGCCGCCGCCGTGTTGAATTCGGGGGGCTTCTTCGCTTCCGGTGGTAGCTTCTGATTTATCGCTTCCACAAACAGCCTTAAAAAGGCGTCTTTCAAACCGTGACTACCCGCCGGGTTCAGCAACTCGCCCAGAAATCCTGAGTGCATCTGCACCTCCCTGCTTTCCAGGCCCAGGATACGGAACACGTTAAAATTCTCTCCGCTCAGAAGCGCAAGTTTCTGCTGCGTTCGGCGCAGGGATGAAACCTGTGATAACATTCCGGCTAATGACATAGGGACTCAGTGAGCCGTATTTGATGTGGCCGGCTGTCACAAAGATGCTTTGGTACCACGACAATTAATGTCGCTTGTTGAAAGAAAGCCTAAAGGGTTTCCTCGGGCCACTATATTCAGGCCATCATGCGCAAACTAACCTTGAATATTAACCCCCAGGCAGGAGCCCCGGAAGAAACGAACGCCCGCGCTGAGCAGGTTGCTGAGCTGCTTAACCTGTGGGCCGGGCTGGACGCTGCAAGTCTGACGGACGAGGCGCAGGCGCTGCAGCCGCTACTCGCCGGCAATGCAAGGTTTGTAATTTCCCTGGCGCTACAGTACCAGAAGCAAGGCGGCAGTCAGGAAGTATTGGTCAAAGCCGCGCACGAGGCATTAATAAAATTGCTGAACCAGTACGCGGGCCACCCCGAAAAGCTCGATAAACTATTGCCTGTCGCGCTTCGAAATGCTATGGTTACCGTTGTTCAGCTGTCAAACGACCAGCAAGTCTGAGCTGATACAAAAAGGCTGGCCCCCATAAAGGGGGCCGGCATAAGGAGCGCCACCCCGCCGGTGGGCTTATGCAGCGCATTAGCGTTCGATACCTTAACAACGGTGGAACTGCTACCACGAGGACGAGCTACAAGCCGCCTGACTCAACATATCAGGAAACAGGCGGTAACGTAATTCTAATTCAGAGTACCAATGCTCACACGGAGTAAAGCAGCATCGTTGACAGCCTGTTCAATCATCGAATCAATTAGCGCGGTACGCTTTGATGAATCAGCTAAATCAAACAGCTCTAGCATGCTCGGTTTATCAGGATTCCGAATATTTGGAAAGGAACTCCAGACCGCATCCGCGTGGCTGACTATTAGCCTGGGGTTCGACTCCGTAGCTTTTTGAGTAAACAGGTCCAACGTTTCAAGAGGTACTTTGTCACCATCCGTCAACGGCCCTATCGAAAATGAATAGTAGATGTCGCTAAGGGCATCGTCCTTCTCATAAGATATGCTAATAGGGTAAATGCCAAGATGACAAACTGTTTCATCTAATTTTTCGGCCCATACACTATTAAATTGCTCCCAAAACAGCTTAGGCACTTCCTGCGCCAACTCCTCCACCAACTGCTTGCAGTACCAAGCACTTTCGAAGCTGGCAAAATCGCCCAGCAGCATTTGTTTCGTTTCTTCCTTCATGAAATCGCTGGTGTTCTTACCGATGAGGTCGTTGATTAAATGGCTGTATTGCAGGATGGTTTCCCGCACGAAAGGGTGCGCCGCCGCAGCCTGATGGCAACGGCCCAGCCACTGCGTGATGTCGTCGCGGTAGGAGAGCTGATGGTAATGCTTCCCTGCCTGCATATCATCATTCGCCGCTGCATACTCGTCACCTTTCAAGGTCAGGTATAGCAGCTTGGCCTTGGGTTTGTGCTTGTGGTAGCGCAAGAGCTGGTTGCGCTGGTCGATGGCATAAATCTTATTCTCGATGAACAGGTATTGGTCCTTCGACTCCAAATAGATATCAATTCGCCCACCCTGCAGGTAATCGGCATCAATCTGGCCAATGTACTTTTCTACTATCAACTTAGCGCTGTCCGTATCGAATTCTGGAAATCCAATCTGCTCAATAAAGAGCTTTAGAAAGATGTCCTTCATTCCATGGCTGCCAGCTGGATTAAGAAGCTCCCCCAGAAAAGCAGAGTGGGTCCGTACTTCTTTTGATTCCAGCTTCAGAATGCGAAACACGTTGAAGTTTTCGCCGCTCAATTGCGTAATCTTTCGCTGCGTCCGTGCTATTGCTGAAACCTGGTTCAGCATTCTTTTAAGTACCAGTACATCCATAAAATGCAGCCTTGGGAGTAGAAGGGAAGCAAAGATGAATGGTGCTGGCGACAAAGCGTGACGTTTGTTGAGAATACAATGCTTTTCTTTTCTGGCAGCTCTGGAATGCGACCACCAGACAAGAAAAAAGGCCGGCCCCCAATAAAAGGAACCGGCCAGTCGGCAAGGTTTCAGCCGCCGCAGCTACTCCGGAAGCAGCTGCGCCTTGTTAGTTATGGCTACATCGACGGCGAGGCCGGAATGATGGGCGTACCCGCCACCAGCTCACCGAACAGCGCATTATCCGGCAGCGCCTGCCCACCGTTGCCGTCCGGCACTTGGTTGAAGATAACCAGTTCCTCGCCGGGCGTGCTCTGGGCCAGCTCATCCACCAGCGCCCCTTTCACACCGCCATCGTGCAGGGCCTTTGTCAGCAGGGTGTAGGTGCTCACGTCCACGTCGTAGAGCTGGTTCAGCGCATTCATCTGCGCGGCGGCGTCCTCGGCCGCCCCAATGGAGTCGGCCAGCAGTTGCGAGTAGCGCCGGGCCTTGGCATCGGCCTTGGCGCGGAGCTTAATAGCGCGCTTCATGCGCCGCTTAAATTGAGTTTGATAGGCCGTCAGTGCCATAGTGTTTATAGATGAAGAATTAGAAATGAAGAATGAGGAATTAGCAATGGTTGCGCTGGTTATTCCAGTCACAATTCTTCGTCCCTAATTCCTCATTCTTAATTGCCAGCCGGCTTAGGCCACGTACTCAATGGCCAGGGGGTTCGTGCTGTTGTTGTTCAGCGGGTAGAACTTGCCATTAATCTGCTGGTAGAAGTTGATGCCGACCACGCCCACCACTAGCGAGGCCGCGGCCGGAGCCGCCGGGAAGGTGGCCACCACCGTCTGATTCACCAGCGGCGCGCCATTCAGCGGCAGAATGCCCAGCGGAGCCGCCACCACGCCGTTGGTGTAGTTCAGCGCCTCCATGTCCAGTTCCGAAGCCGCAAACACCACCTCGAAGTGCGTAGCGCCCTGCGGAGCCGCCACATCCGTGGCCGGATTCAGCGCCGGAATGCTCATCGTCACATCAGCGCCGGCACCCGTCACCTCGTAGGGGAAGTACATGGTCTGGCCGATGCCGGCCCCCGCGTTGAAGTTAAAGCCGAGCAGCGGAGCCGAGTTCGAAGCGTCGAACACGCGCTGGCCCCGGTCGTTGGTGTCGTCGAGGCCAATAATCTCGCGCATCTTCTGCGTGAGGCGCGAAGCCACGCGGCTGTCGCTGGCCGCCGAAATGGCCACGCGCAGCGAGTCGCGGAGCAACTTGCTGTACTTGGCCGACAAGCCAAATTCAGCCGCGTTTTCGCGGGTACGGGCCATGCTGGCCGAGCCGGCGAAGGCCGCTTTGTTGGAGGCGGGTTTTTGACGGACGGTGCCGTTTTTAGAGAACACAAGGCCGCCTACCGTGCCTTGCAGTCCCAGAATGCCAGTTTGAGAGGCCATGAGAAAAGGGGAATAAAAAGTGAGATAAAGAACCCGGCTGCTTTCACTTGCGCGGCTTTGTTACCAGGTGCAGCCAACCCGGTAGCGCCGCTTGATTTCTGCATTGAAGGACCGCCACAGCTTGGGCGGTATGGCTTGGCTCACGCCGCATTTCCACAGCCCGCGCCCGGCCCGCTGCGCGGCCACTTGCTGTTGCGCCCGCCCGGCCACCGTCCGGCTCGGGTCGTAAGCCCAGGCCCACCCGCGCACCACCAGCAGCGAATCCAGTGGCACGGCGCGTCCCGCCGCGGCCACCGTCGACACCGGCAGCAGCACCGCCCCCAGCGTCCGGCCGTACAGGTCCATTCCGGCACGCGCCACCAACACCACCCGCCCCGGAGCCAGCAGCCGTGCCACCGAATCCGTTGCCTGTAGCCCGAACGCCTGGTCATGCTCCGGCGCATCCACGCCCAGCAGCCGCAACCGGTAAGAGCTGGAGCCCGAGAGCACGATGTAAGTGTCCCCGTCGATGACGCGCACCACCCGGGCCGCCTCAGCGGCAGCCGCGGCGCGCACGGTCAGCGAAGAAGCCGGAAAGTCATCGGACCGGCTGCCAATGCAGCCGCCCGCCAACACCCCCGCCAGCGCCAGCCCACTAACCCTCGAAATAATCCGTTTGCACAACATGGGCCGAACCTACGGCCCGGTTTTAGCGGTTGTATCTTAGCCTGCCACTTTTACCCAAAACCCTCCCATTATGCCCCAGGTCTGCATCTGCCCGAAGGAGGCAGCCCAGCTTACCGGCACCAAATACAGCACGGCCAAGGTCCTGCTCCAACGCATCCGTAAGCACTTCGACAAGCCCGCCCGCGCCTACGTATCAGTGACCGAGTTCTGCCAGTTCACCCACCTTCCCGAGGAGGAAGTTTCGCGCGCGCTGAACCGTAACTAAAGCATAGTTGCAGTATGGATGAAGTATGCCCGCAGTAGTACTGCGAGCTGTTTAGCCCCAATCTGCATTTCTGGCTGCTAGAGAATTTATAGCTTCTTAGTTGCAGAAGCTGATGCAGTGCAGTACGCCACCCAACTCGGCTAGCTCGGTGCATTCAATAGTTTTTACTTCACCGCCTACGTTTAACCGACGGAGTTGCGCTACTACTGCTTCGTCACTTGCGAGTCCATAGGTGGGTACCAGCCAGGTTTTATTCAACTGCAGGAAATTGACATAGATACCTACGGTGCTATCTATTGGCGACTTGGCGGGCTCATCAATCGGGTTTTCCGACAGCCTTTCGACCTCAATACCCATCCCCTGTAGTCGCTCGGCCAGTAGGTCCACACATTCTTGGTCTTTGGGATATTTGGTTGCCCAGGAAGCCGGGTAAGTGCTAACCAGCGCCTGTCTAGGTCCGATGAATGTAACGTACCCATCAGTGTGGCTTAGCTTATCTGCTGTGGGCAGTTCTACCCATTCCACTGGCATATCCAATGCCTCCGTTACCTGGCGTTCAACTTCCTGCGGTGCTATCGTGTGGTTATCTTGAAGCACCGCAGTGCTTACCAGAGCGAAATCTCCGTTAGTAACCAGATTTCCGCCTTCCCACCACAAATGCAGGTGCTCCAAATCCATTCCAAGCAAAGAGTGCATCATCTCCATGCTCTCCCCAATAGCCAGTGGGGAATACCGGGGCTTAAGTAGCCGGGTGCCGCAATTGAATCCGACAGTATCGCGCAGCCAGATATTTTGCAGGTCAGAGCATACCACGCACCGGAACCGGCCGCGTAATTGCTGCCGCCGTACCTTATCGGCTATTAACCGGGTCTTTACAAGAATTACTACCTCAATTTCCTTGGGTACCAAACTTATCAGTTGTTCAAAGAAGATAGCCAAGTGGGTGTAGTCTTGGCCTTCGCCTTTTACCCCTTCCGGATAAGCCAGAAATAGTTGCCGCACTGGGGCGAAGTCTGTTCGTAGGCCCGGTCGCAGGATTGGGCTGATGCTGTCGTTCTCTACGCCCAGGGGGCCAAAAATACCCAGCACCTCTTGCTTAAACTCCCGGCTGATATCGTTGCCGATTCTTTGCACATGGCGCTGTAGCTCCATGCTGACTTGGTGGTTCTGATAAGCTTGGCTCTGGTCGCGCGCATCTGTTATTTCCTGTGGCAGATGCCGCTGCCAACTAAGCAGCGCCTCCTGCGCAGTGAGTTTAATCAACTGACCGAGTAAATCCCTTAACCGCTCCAGCTGTTGCACGTTGGGCGCATTGCTCAAAGCGTCGACCAGTTCGGTGTATTGGCGTAGGGTCAGGTTGTTGGAGTAATCGGCAGGCGACATAAAACAGGAATTGTATCGGCCAAATGTAGCAGCTTACTGCCGCGCCCACTAATAGCCTTTAGGGCTTGAGGGCGCGGCAGTTCTTACCCGTCGTACGCTTACGCAACCGCCGGCGCTACGTCGCAAATCTGGTTAGACCGGGCTCCGGCGCTGTCCGTTTCCCCTGCTTGCCCGTCCCAGATGCGGCGCATAGTCTGGTGCTGGAAGTCCTCGATAATCTTGGCGTAGATGAGGGTGGTTTGCACCTTCTTATGCCCAAGCACTTTCTGCAGTACCTCCACCGGCATCCCGCGCAACAGGCTTTGCGTGGCAAACGTGTGGCGGGCCGTGTGCATCGTCACGAGCTCACACTTGGGCACCGCCGCCCGCACGATGCCGCCGCTCTCCGTGCTCACCAGGTCAGCCGCGCCCGTCAGCCCCGCCAGCTTGGCCACCCGTTTCAGGTACTTGTTCATCACCTGATTCGGATGCACCGGCAGCAGCTTGAGCCGTTCCGGGTCGTTGTACTTGTCCAGAATAGCCGAAGCCGCCGCCGTGAGGTAGATGCTCACCCCGGCCCGCGTCTTGCTCATCATCAACCGGAGCAGCCGGCCCCCGTCCCATTCGTGCAGGTGCCCCCGGTGCAGGCCCGACACGTCCGAATACCGCAGCCCGGTATAGCAGCAGAATAGAAAAATGTCCCGCGTGGGCACTAGGTTAGCCGGCAGCATGGTCGTGGCTATGCGGTCCAGCTCTGCCGCCGTCAGGTACAGCTTTGGTGTGTCAAACGACTTTATCACCAGCTTACTTATTTCAATCCCTACGGCTACGCCCCGCTCATCCTGCAGCCACCGCAGAAACGTTTTCAGGTCCTTGATAGCCGTTGCCACCGAGTTAGGAGCCAGCTTTCTTTCCTCGCGCAGATACACCATCAGCCGGTCGTGCAACGCCATGTTGTACGTCGTTGGGTCCAGCAATACCCCGGCCCACTTCTCAAAGCAGGCCATCCAGTTGCGGGTAACCAGATTGTGGCGCAGCGTTTCGAACGCATACCCGCGCGCCTTCATTGACCGCCGGTACTCATCATACCAAACCGTCACCGACTCCTGTTTGACAACTGCCACTTCCGGCGCGGGAGCTGGCCGCAGTGCGGCTTTTAGCCCTTCCAGCGTCGGGGTTTCACCTGCTGCCCGCAGCTTGCGCCACCATGCCAGCGCCTCGGCGGTTAGTCGGGTGAGCAGCATGTTAGCTTCCTCTGCCAGCGGATAGGAGGCCCGGAATTTTTGCCGGTCAGCGTTCCAGTCTGCCGGTTTACACTTTTCGCCCGTGGAATGAACGAGGCGGAGGCCATCAAAGTAGGCCATCAAATACACCGGGCATCGCCCGGCAGCGTCCATCTTCTGGGCGCGAAGCACGAATTTTGTGGTCATAAACCAGGTAGCGTAATGGGTATCGCTACTCGCGTAGGAAACCCCATGATTCGCGTCGTGGAGAACCGAGACCCCCAGACGCAAAAAACCCGGAAAACTGCCTTCACGACGTGAGAAGCGGTTTTCCGGGTGCTCCGGTTACTATAATCTGAGCCGATTATTGGACTCGAACCAACGACCTGCTCATTACGAATGAGCTGCTCTACCAACTGAGCTAAATCGGCTTGTTTCCTGCCAACGGTTTTGGAAGGGGCTGCAAAGATAGGCACAGCGCTGGAAGTGGCGCAACCGTCGGGCCAGAAAAATTTAGTAACCCCGTCCCGGCTGCCGCGTTTGAAAAGCAACCCCTATCCGCTGCTTATGAAACTGCTGCCCTCCCTCGCCGCCGGCTTTGCCGGGGCCCTGGCCCTCACCGCCCTCCACGAAACCGTGCGCCGCCTTCGCCCCGAAGACGCCCCCCGCATGGACGTGCTGGGCATGCGCGGCCTGCGCAAGCTGCTAGGCAAAGCCGACGCCCCGCAACCCGACAGCGACACCCTCTTCAACCTGACCATGGCCGGTGATATACTCAGCAATGGCCTCTACTACACGCTGGTGGGAAGTGGCAAGCACGCCGTGCATCGCGGCTTGCTGCTGGGCGTGGCGGCCGGCGTGGGCGGCGTGGTGCTGCCCGGCCCGCTGGGCCTGGGCGAAGGCCCCAGCAACCGCACACCCCAAACCCAGGCCATGACGGTGGCCTGGTACACAGCCGGCGGGCTGGTGGCGGGCGCCTTGGCCCGGGCGCTGCGGAAACGTTAGGCGCGGCCTTGGCGTTGGCGTGAAGTAAAGGCGGCGTTCACTCGTCAGCCCATGCCGACCGTACTTTTGTGACGGCACTCACTCCGATGGATTCTATGAAATTCTGGCTCATTTTCATTCTGATTTTTTTCGCGGTTCGCTACCTGCTGCCCATCGTGCTGCGGCTGGCGCTAGGCAGCTTCGTGCGCAAGCAAATGCGCAACGGCGGCTTCGTAGTGCCACCGCAGGCGCAGCCGGGGCCACCGCCCGCGCCCGGCCAAGTGCGCGTCGATTACGTGCCACCCGTGGCCCGGGCCACCGAGAAGCCTCACGATTTTAAAGGCGGCGAGTATGTTGATTTTGAGGAGGTGAAGTAGACGCAGTTCGCTAGAAAAATAGCGTTCAATAACATCGGTCATGCTGAGCGCAGCCGAAGCATCTCTACCGCGCAACTAATCCAATCGAGAGGATTTACTGCTGTGTAGAGATGCTTCGGCTGCGCCCAGCATGACCGTTTTTCATTTGGCCTTTTCCCAGGTTTAGAACCTTCGCGGGGTTCTGCTGTACCTTCGGGCACGTTTTTGTGTTCCTTCTAATTTGCCCTGATGGCTGCTGTTGTTTCTGCTTCTTCTGTTTCGTCCGCGCCGTGGTGGCAGCGGGCCTTGCCGCACGTGCTGGCGGTGATGTTTTTCGCCCTGCTGGCCTGTGTGTATTTCTCGCCCATCATGTTCGATGGCAAGACGTTGGCCCAGCACGACATTACCCAGTTTCAGGGCGGCGCCCACGAGGCCCAGCAGTACGCCAAGGCCATGGGCAAGGAGGCGTTGTGGACCAATTCCATGTTTTCGGGCATGCCCACCTACTTGGTCAGCCTGCACTTTCCGGGCGACTGGTCGGGCTACCTGCAGAAGGTGCTGACGCTGGGGCTGCCCTCGGTGGTGGCCAATCTGTTTCTGGCGCTGCTCTGCGGCTACATTCTGCTGGTGGCGCTGGGCGTGCGGCCGCTGGTGGCCGTGGCGGGCGCCGTGGCTCTCGGCTTTTCGAGCTACAACCTCGCCATTCTGGCCGCTGGCCACAACACCAAGAGCCTGGCCTTGGCCTACGCGCCGCTGGTGCTGGGCGGCATTCTGGTCACGTATCGGCGCGATAAGTGGCTGGGCGCCGCGCTGTTTGCCGTGGCCCTCACGCTGAACATCCACGTCAACCACCTGCAAATCACCTACTACCTGCTGCTGCTGGTAGCTATTTTCGCCGTTATCGAGCTGATATCGGCGGCGCGTAGTGGGCGCTTGCCCGATTTCCTGAAGCGCACGGCGCTGCTCGGGCTGGGTGCCGCGCTGGCGGTGGGCGTCAGCTTCGGCCGTCTCTACACCACGGCCGAGTACAGCAAATACAGCAACCGCGGCCCCAGCGAGCTGAAAACGGCGGCCCCGGCGGCGCCCGGCGAGGCCCCCGCCCCCAAAACCGAAGACGAAGGCTCGGGCGTCGACCGCGACTACGCCTTCCAGTACAGCTACGGCGTGGGCGAAACCATTACCCTGCTGATTCCTAACTTCTACGGCGGCGCCAGCGCCATGCCGCTCAGCACCGACTCGAACCTGGGCCGCGCTGGCCTGCCCACAGAGTATCTGGGTTCGATGCCGACCTACTGGGGGCAGCAGACCTACACGGCCGGCCCGGTGTACATGGGCGCGGTGGTATGCTTCCTGTTTATTCTGGGGTTGTTTGTGGTGGAGAAGCGCACGCGCTATTGGCTGCTAGCCGGTACTATCCTGTCGATTCTACTAGCTTGGGGCAAGAACTTTGAAACCTTCAACTACCTGATTTTCGACCTGCTGCCCGGCTACAACAAGTTCCGGGCCGTGAGCATGGCCCTCGTCATCGCGCAGCTCGCCATTCCCATTCTAGGCGCGCTGGCCCTGAGCCGCGTGTTCCGGGCCCGCGCCATGGTGGCGCCGGCCGCGCCGGTGCTGCCGGGTACTGCGCCGGTTTTGGCGCCTGAAGCAGTGGCCCTGCTTCCCAAGGTGCTGTATGCAGGCGCCATCACGGCGGGCATCTGCATACTGGCGTATCTGGCCAGCTTCTCGTTCGATTTCGCGGCGCCTATTGATGGCGACCTCACCAAGCAGGGCTTCACGCCGCAACTGCTGGCCGCCCTGCGCGCCGACCGCGCCGACCTGCTCCGCAACGACGTGTGGCGCGGGCTGCTCTTTATCGGGGCGGCGCTGGGCGTGCTGTACTTCTACCTCAAAGGCAAGCTGGCGATGATGCCGGCCGCGCTGGTGATGGTGGCCCTGGTGCTGCTCGACCTGTGGGGCGTGGACAAGCGCTACCTCGGCGAGAATAAATTCCAGCGCGAAACCATTGCTGAGGAATTCCAGCCCACCCCGGCCGACCAGCAGATTCTGCGCGACAACGACCTGAGCTACCGCGTGCTCAACCTGAGCAACCCTTTCAACGAAGCCCAGACCTCGTTCTTCCACAAAAGCATCGGGGGCTACCACGGCGCCAAGCTGCGCCGCTACCAGGATTTGATTGAGCGCCAGATTTCGCCGCAGATGCAGCAGATTTTCGCCCAAAGCAAGCCCGATGCGGCGCCGGTGCTCAACATGCTGAACACCCGCTACCTCATTGCGCCGGCCTCCGAGAAGCAGCCGCAGCAGGTGATTCTGAACCCCGGCGCGCTGGGCAACGCCTGGTTTGTGAGCACCATCCGGCCCGTGAAAACGGCCGACGAGGAAATGGCCGCCCTCACCACCCTGAACCCCGGCGTGGAAGCGGCCGTGGACGTAAGCAAATTCCCGGAGCTGAAAAGCACCTCTTTCGAAGCCGCCGGCTCCACCATCGCCCTCACCAACTACAGCCCCGACGAGCTGAAATACCGCTACAACGCCACCCACGCCGGTGTAGTGGTGTTCTCGGAAGTGTATTATGCCGACGGCTGGCAGGCCTACATCGACGGCAAGCCGGCCCCGCATTTCCGCGCCGACTACGTGTTGCGCGCCATGCAGGTGCCCGCCGGCGCCCACACCATCGACTTCAAGTTTGAGCCCAAGTCCTACGCCGTGGGCAATGCCGTGTCGCTGGCCAGCAGCATTGCGCTGCTGCTGGCGCTGGTGGGCGCGGGCGTGTACGTGGCCCGCCGCAAAACCGACCCGGCCGACCGGACCGACGTAGCGCCCATTGCCTAACGGCTTTCGCGCATTGGTACCTGTTGAAAAGGCCGGGCAAATGAGCCCGGCCTTTTTTATTTTGACACCATGAAAAGCCGCGCATGAACGAGCTTTTGCAGGAAATCAACGACCCCGTTGCCGCCGCCCGGGGCGTGCGGCTGCTGCTGTGGCGCGACGACCTGGCGCACCCCGACCTGCCTGGCAACAAGGCCCGTAAGCTCAAATACAACTTATTGGCCGCGCAGGAGCAGGGCCACCGCACGCTGCTCACCTTTGGCGGCGCCTACTCCAACCACCTGGCGGCGGTGGCCACGGCGGGCCGGCTGCTGGGCTTTGGCACCATTGGCCTGGTGCGGGGCGACGCGCCCCCGGCCGGCGCCGCGCTCAACCCCACGCTAACCCAGGCCGCCGCCGATGGCATGGCCCTGCACTACCTCGACCGTAGCCGCTACCGCCGCCGGGCCGAGCCCGAATTTTTGGCCGAAATGCAGATGCGCTTCGGGCCAGCGTATGTATTGCCCGAAGGCGGCACTAACGCCCTGGTCCTGCCCGGCTGCGCCGAGCTGGTGAGTGAAATTCGGGCCGAAACGGCGTTTGATGCGCTGGCCGTGGCGGTGGGCACGGGTGGCACGCTGGCCGGCCTGCTCACTGGCTTGCGCGGCCCGGAACAGGCCATCGGCGTGGCCGCGCTGAAGAATGGCGGTTTCCTGCGAGGAGAAGTTGATGCGCTGACGCAGCAGGACACTGGTGAAACCTTTCGCAATTATTCGCTGCACACCGATTACCATTTCGGCGGCTACGCGAAATATTCGGCTGACTTGCTGGCCTTCATCCAGCAGTTTCGGCAGCGGCACGGGGTGCTGCTGGACCCCATCTACACCAGTAAAATGCTTTTCGGCGTGCTGGATTTGATTCAGCAGGGACATTTCGCACCGGGCAGCACGGTGGTGGCCATTCACACCGGCGGGCAGCAGGCCTGGGCGGGCTGGCAGCAGCGGTTTGGAAGTTTGGGCAGATGAGGAATGAAAACAGAACGTCATGTCGAGCTTGCCGAGACATCTCGCGTGGCATAGTAACTCAATCGTGAAAACGGATTTGATTGCTTCGGCACGCGAGATATTTCGGCAGGCTCGACATGACGTTCTGCTCCTCATCCCTCATTCCTCCCAAAGCGTAACTCCAGCTCCAGCGCGGCCAGCACGAACACGGCCGGCAGTACCGGCGCCAGGAAGCGCACGTCCCAGTCATCGACGGTGAGCATGATGATGGCCGTTTGGAGCAGAAAAATGGCCGCCAGAAAGATGCGCGCCGGCCGCCAGACGGCTCCGCGCCGCCACGCCCCCCGCGCTGCCAGCCAGTAGGCGGGCCACAGTATCAGCACGCCTAGCGCACGGTGCGCCAGCGAGTAATGCGGCTTGAGGTAGCTCACGAAGACAAATAGCTTGCCTAGCATCAGCCGGCTCAGGTACAGTGGATTGTGCGCGGCGAAGTAGGCCACGCGCATAGCCGGGCCGGTGCCGGGCGGGGGCATGCTGAGGGGCGCGGCCTGATGCACGGCCCACAGCTGCGAGCGGAAAATCAGCTCGCCGCGCTGGTAGGTATCCATCAGGTAGTAGGTGGCGAGCTGGTGGTTGAGGGCCGCCCACAACAGCGGCGCCAGCAGCACCAGACCCAGTAGCGCCGCGCGCCACGGCCGGCGGCTGGGCAAGCGGCGCAGGGAATCGAGGCCCGCCAGCGCGGCGACCAGCGCCACCAGGAAGCCATTGGGCCGGGCCAGGGCCGTGAGCAGCAGCAGCAGCCCAAAGGCCAGCCACTGGCGCGGCCCGGCCGCCCGCAGCCGCGTGAACGCCCCAAACGACAAGGCCACCAGGCTGATAAACAACGACTCGGTGAGCAGGAAAACGTTGAACTGCTGGATGTCGGGCCAGGCGATGAAGAAGAACGTGGCCAGCACGGCGGCGGCGCGGCGGCCCCGGGCCAGGCGCCGCGTGCCTTGGTATATGGCCCGCGTGGCCAGGGCCGACACGGCCATTTGGCCAGCCACAATGCCCCACCAGCCCAACCCCAGCCAGAGCCACAGGCTCTGAAAAAGTGGGTAGAGCACGTAGCGCAGGTTGTGGCCGGGCTCGAAGTAAAACCGCTCGGCAATGCCGGCGGCGTAGGCCAGGTAGCGCCCGCTGTCGTTGGCAAAGTGGGGGCCGTGAAACTTGCGCAAATACACCAGCTGCACCAGCACCCACAGCCCCGCCAGCAGCGCCCGGTGGTGCGGCCCCAGGCGGCGGCCCAGCCAATGAAAAAACGAAAACACGCGCATTGCCCGCAAAGCTAGCCCGCCGCCCCGCCCAACGCGACCGTGCCGGGGCCGTACTTACCCTATATGAATCTCATCCGACTTGTTCGCCGCCTCCTGCCGCTGCTGTTTCTGGTGGGGCTGGGCTGGTTTCTCTGGAAAAAAGTAGGCACCACGCTCGCCGGCCTCAATCCGCTGGCCGACACCGAACCGCGCGTCACGGTCACGCACAACACGGTGCTCACGCAGGTGGAAGCGCTGGGCCGGCTGGAGCTGGTGCGCTACCGCTTCAAAGACGTGGTGGAGTACCGGCGCCGTACCTACCGGTTTTTGCCCGAGTCGAAGGTGGCGCTGGTGGTGGGCGGCGAGGCCGTGGGCTGCATCGACCTGCGCAAGCTGAAACCGCAGGACGTGGTGCTCGAAGGCGATTCCATCGTCCGCGTGTCATTACCCCCGCCGGAGCTGTGCTCCTTCCAGATTAACCACAATCAAAGCCGCGTTTTCAACACCGAAAACGGCTTTTTCAAAGATGCCGAGCTGGTGGACGAAGGCTACAAATACGCCGAAGCCCAGGTGCGCAACGCCGCCCTGCAGTCGGGCATTCTGGCCGAAACCCAGCGCAACGCCGAGCAGATTCTCGTGCCCATGCTGCGCACCCTCACCGGCCGCCGCGTGATACTCGGGCAGCAGATGACGTTGCCGAAGACCGGACCGAAGCAGTAATTTTTCAGTAGCAGCCATGAAAATCGTTGAATACAGCCGCAGCCTGCAATGGGTCGGCAACTTGCAGTGCCCGTCTTGCGCTCAGCTAACGCCCGGCTGGCGTTCCAGCGGCATGAGCGAATGCTTTCCCCACTTTTTCTGCTCCGACTGTTCCAACGTCATCCACCGCGAAGCCGATAAGAAGCTGCTTTACGAAGCAGCGGCTACTCCAAAGCTATTGGCGCAAATAGCCGCTACGCTGCCGGAGTGCCCGTGTGGCGGGCGCTTCACCCCCGGCGCCGGTCCCAAATGCGGGCACTGCCACCAGGAAATTCCCCTCGTGGCCAACGCCGTGGCGTATCTGCACAACCCCAACATGGTGCTGCTCGACGGCGCCGTCCGCATCTCGGACCACCTGCCGCCCTACCAAGTCCGCATCATCGACTAGCGCTGGCTACTCGTCGTCCTCCGGCACCTTGCCCAGCTCGTCCAGCGCTATTTTTATCAGGTCCTGCTCGTAGCCTTTCCCAGTCAGGTACTGGGCGATTTTCATGCGGCGCACGCGCGGGTTTTTCTCCTTTTCTTGGCGGTCTTTCTTCTCGGCTACCTCCACCAGGTTCTGGTAGTATTCTTCGCCGTCAATCTCTTTCATGCCCGACTTTATGCAATACTCGCTGATACCTTTTCGCTTGAGCTCCTGGATGATGCGGCGACGGCCCCACTTCTTGTGGCGGTAGTGCCCGCGCACGAAGGCCTGGGCAAACCGCTCCTCGTCAAGCAGCTTCTCGCGGCTCAGGCGGATGATGATTTCGCCGGCTTCGTCTTCGTCGAGGCCGTAGGAGCGTAGCTTTTGCTCTACTTCCTTCTGGGTGCGCTCCTGGTAGGCGCAGAAAGCGGCAATTTTTTGCAGGGCCTCGCCGGGCGTGTACTGCTTGGGCGTCTTGTCGGGGTTTTTGAACATCTTTACAGCAATGGGTAGTCAGTACTCAGTATTAAGTAGCAAGACTTAGGATAAGGGTTTGTTTATCAGAATGCCACTGTCTTGCTACCTGCTACTTAATTCTCAATACTGATTTAACCAATGCCCCGGCTACTTCGTTACCCTGCGGGCTCTGCAAATACGCCACGCGGTGCGGAACGGCAGCACCGGGCACAATTGTCCGGAGATATATTGGTCGCTGCCCGTTGGGCGTTGACCTTTGCCCATCCGTTCGCCGTCTATGCCTTTTCCTTCCATAATGCCCGAGAACTCCGCCGATAACCCGGCTTCCGACCACAGCAGCCCGCTGGCCCGCCGCCGTTTTCTGCGCTATTCGGGGGCGGGGCTGGCGGCCGGCGGCCTCTGGCTGGCCGGCTGCGCCAAAGACAAGAACGAAATTACTCCCTCCAGCCGGCTCGACGTGGGCGCCGGCGACCCGGGCATTCTCAACTTCGCGTATGCTCTGGAGCAGCTAGAAGCCGCTTTCTACGCTCAGGTGGTGGCGGGGCCTTACTTCGCCAGCGCCAGCGCGGCCGAAAAAGCAATTCTGAGTGACCTGCGCGACCACGAGGCCATCCACGCTGCTCTCTTCAAGAACCTGTTGGGCAGCAATGCCATCAAGGACCTGAACTTCGATTTCAGCAACATCGACTTCTCGCAGCGCACCACCGCCGAAAGCGCCAGCCGGCTGGGCGTGCTGAACGCTGCCCGGGCCTTTGAGGACCTGGGCGTGGCCGCCTACAACGGCGTCGGGCGCTACATCACCAGCAACGACAACCTGCTGCTGGCCGGCAAAATCGTGTCGGTAGAAGCCCGGCACGCGGCCATCATCCGCGAGCTGATTACGGCCAACACCTTCGTGGCCAGCGATGTGGTGGATACCACCAATAACGGCCTGGAAAAATCGAAGCGGCCCCAGGATGTGCTCACCATTGCCAATACCTTCCTGGCCGAAGGCTCTAAGCTGAGCGCCGCTAACATCAAATAGCGCCCGCTGGCACCTGCCCGGCGGCGGCTACCCATTTCGCTTCCTCATGGACTTATTTCAAATCATCAACGACATTGCCCAGGCTGACCCGGAAGTGTACGCCCGGTTCGACTCGCGGCGGGCCACGTTCCGGCACCTTCTGGGCTTTGGCCGGAAGTTCTCGGCGGCGGCTTTGCCGGTGGCGCTGAGCACGCTTTTTACCAAAGCCTACGGCCAGACGGCGACGCTGCCCGCGGCGGTTATCAACGCCCTCACCCTGGCGTTGCAGCTTGAGTACCTGGAGTATCATTTCTACGACACGGCCCTGAACTCGCCGGCGCTGATGCTGAGCTCGGACGAGTCCAGGTCGCTCACCACCATTCGCAACGACGAGAACCTGCACATCACCACCTTGCGCAGTGCCTTGGGCAATACTGTTTCTCCGCTCACCCGCAAAGACTTCGATTACACGGGCTCGCAGGGCCAGACCCAGGCGGTGCTTTTTCCCGGGCTGGGCGCGCCCGGTACGGGCTTGTTTACCGATAGAACAGCCTTTTTCTCGTTGGCCCAAATGCTGGAAGACACGGGCGTGCGCGCCTACAAAGGCGCCGTGCCCAGCCTGAACATCAGCACCACGCAGGACGCGGTGAAGGACATTTTGGAAGTGGCGCTCAACATTCATTCCGTCGAAGCCCGGCACGCGGCGCGGGTGCGCTCCCTGCGGCGCGGCGGCGTGCAAAGCATCACCGCGCCCAAAAGTTGGACTACGCCCGACGAAACGCCGGCCACGCCGCCCCTGCCGCACGGAGGCACCCGGGCCCCGAACGCCGTGGGCCCCTACAATGCCGGCAGCCCCGCCGCCACTTCCCCGGCCGAAAGCAATGTGCTGCAAGGCCCCGCCGCGCTCAACGTGCAGACGCTGACCGTCGGCGTATCGGGCACGGCCGGAGCCGAAGCGTTTGACGAGCCGCTGGATGCGGCCACGGTGAAGGCCATTGCCAAGAACTTCGCGGTCACGCCGGCGTTGCTGTTCAATTAGGCCCGGCGCCGCTCAGATTTTATTTGGCCCTCTGGCAACCTCAGCGGCCCGGCTGGCATCAGCAGAAAGAGGGCGTAACTTGGCCTGACCTTCTTTTTTCTGCTGGTTGCTGCTTTATGTTTTCGACTTTCTCGCGTCTGCTTGCGTTTGTTTTGCTGTTGAGTGTGTTGCCCGTCTGCTGCCGCGCCGGCGTCATCAAGGGCACGGTGAGCGGGACCGGGGGCCAGGGGCTGGCGTTTGCCAACGTGGCCGTGCGCGGCTCGGCCACCAGCACCGGGGCTAATGAGCAGGGCCAGTACCAGTTGCGCCTGCCGGCGGGCCCGGTGGCGCTGGTGTTTCAGTACGTGGGCTACCGGCCGCAGGTGCAGCCGGTGCGCGTGCCCGGCGGCGACTCCACGCTGACCGTGAACGTGGCCCTGCAGGCCGAGGCCTACAACCTGGGCGAGGTGCTGGTGAAGTCCTCGGACCGCGACCCGGCCTACGCCATCATTCAGCAGGCGCAGCAGTGGCGTGCCTACCACCGGCGCGAAGTATCCTCCTACCGCGCCCGCATCTACATCAAAAGCCTGGGCCGGATAGACGACACGCCGGCCAAAATCATGGGCTTGTTTAAGCTGGGGCCGGATATTAAAAAAGGTATCTTCTACCTCTCCGAAAGCTTGTCCGATATCAGCTTCACGCAGCCCAACGTGGTGAAAGAGCGCATGATATCGAGCCGGGTAAGCGGCGACTCGCGTGGGCTGAGCTTCAACCGGGCCAGCGCGGGCCGCAACCTAGGCTTCTACGAGAACCTGATAAAGCCGGCGTTTTCGGAGCGGGGGTTTGTGTCGCCCATCGCCAGCAACGCCATGCTGTTCTACAAGTACGAGCTGGTGGGCAGCACCCCGCAGGGCGGCGAGGTGGTGCACAAAATCCGGGTGGTGCCGCGCCGCCGGACGGACCCGGTTTTTTCGGGCTACATCTACATCGTGGAGGGCTCGTGGCGTATTCATTCCGTCGATTTGAACCTGGATAAAGACGCCCAGATTGACTACGTTGATAACCTGAACATTGCCCAGCAATATGCGCCCGCGCCCGGCAACCCCAACGTGTGGCTCATTCAGTCGCAGCAGGTGCGCGCCACGCTGTCAGGCCTGGGTTTCAAAGGCTCCGGCTACATCAACGCCGTGCTTTCCAACTACGCGGCCGTGGTGCCCACCTACCCCGCGCCGCCCGAGCCTAAAGCCGCGCCGCCCGTGGTGGCCGACACCAAGCCCGACGCACCCGTGGGCCAGGAAACCGCCGCCCAAATCCGCAAGCGCAAGCCCGACCTCAGCGGCCTCAACCGCCAGGTGCGCCGACAGGTGAAGCAGACCCGGCGCGACTCCCTCAAAACCGACCCCTTCGCCAGCATGGGCCGCGGCGAAGTGCAGCGCGTGGAAAAAGGCGCCAACGAGCGCGACTCGGCCTACTGGGCCGATGTCCGTCCGGTGCCCCTGACGCTGGAAGAGCGTAAGGACTACCACGTGAAGGACAGCACGGAGGTCATCCGCCGCTCGCGCCCCTACCAGGATTCGATGGACCGGAAGCGCAACGAGTTCGAACCCATCAGCCTGCTGCTGGGCGGCTACACCCACCAGAACACGTTCCGGAAACGCTCGGTAACGGTGCTGCCGGTGACCCAGATTTTCCAGTACAACACCGTGGAAGGGGAGGTGCTCAACGCCCAGGTCATTTTCAGCCAGCGCACGGAAGACAAGCGTTACTTCACCATCACGCCCACGTTGCGCTACGGCTTCAGCAGCGAGCGGCTCAGCCCCAGCCTGAATCTCAATTGGCAGCTGCACCCGGCCAAGCTCAAGCAGGTTGGGCTGGTGGCGGGCCGCACCATCGAGAATTTCGACAAGAACTCGCAGGTCACGCCGCTCATTAATACGGTGTATACGCTGTTCGACAACCGCAACTACGCCAAGCTCTACCGCCGCGACGGCGCCGAATTCACTTACCTCACCGAGCCGGTGAATGGCCTGACCCTGCGCGCCACCGCCGGCTACTTCGACCGCCACGAGCTCTATAACACCACCGACCGTCTCATCCACGACGTGCCGGGCCGCGCCTTCACCCCGAACCGCCCGCTGAGCGACGAGCTGCCCGATACCGGCTTCGGCCGCAGCCAGATTCTTACCGTGGGCTTGTCGGTGGATTACCGGCCGGGCACCCGCTACATCAATCGGCCCGACGGCAAGTTCAACCTCGGCTCGAAGTGGCCGACCTTCAACGTGCAGGGCCGGCTGGCCGTGCCCGATGTGCTCGGCGCCGACGTGCGCTACCTGCTGCTGCAGGCCGGCGTGCGCGACAACCTCTCGCTGGGCCTGCTGGGCGCCAGCAGCTTCCGCGTGAACGTGGGCGGCTTCGTGGGCCGGCAGCAGGGCATGACCTTCATCGACTACCGCCACTTTTCCGGCAACCAAACCCTGCTGGCTGGCAACTTCAGCAACTTCCAGCTGCTCGACTACTACCGCTTCAGCACCAACAACTCTTATCTGGAAGCCCATTACGACCACCATTTTAACGGCTTCTTCCTCAATTATGTGCCCCTGCTGCGCAAGCTGAAATGGCAGGAAGTGGCTTCCCTCAACTACCTGAAAACGGCCCAGGCCGGCCACTACGTGGAGGTAGGCGTGGGCATCGAGCACATTGTCAAAGTATTCCGGGTCGATTTCTACACGGCCCTGCAAAGCGGCCAGAAGCTGGGCACCGGCTTCCGGATTGGAATGGGCTTCTAGGGCGCTGTTCAGGAAATTCCGGAACGTCATGTCGAGCGCAGCCGAGACATCTCGCGTGCCCCATCTGTCATCCTGAGCAGAACGAAGGACCTTCTTTTCACTGAACGGATAGTAGCAATTGCGAACGTCTGTAGGCGTGGGAAAGTCCTTCGCAAGCTCAGGATGACAGACGAACCTATCTTGAAGTCAACACAACTAAAAACGCCCCCCGAAACAACGTTTCGGAGGGCGTTTTGCTGCTGAATAAACCAGTCGGAGCTAGCGGCTTGGGGCAGCTTGCTTGTTTTTGCGCAGGCGCTTCAGGCCGTAGGCCGCACCAGCGGCCAACAGGAGCGACGCCCCGCCATCGAGCGGGGTAGCGGTTGGGTCTACCGTGGGGGGAGTGCCGGGCCCGGGGCCGCCGCTGCTGGGCTGGGCCAGCAGCGGGGTGAAGCTACCCGCCAGCAGGCATACGCCGGCTGCGGCAACACAAAGGCGAAGAGTAGGAACAATGATTTTCATAAAAAGCAAAGGAAGTCGTTGGAAATGAGACGCGGCGCCAGCCAAACCCCGAAGGCACAGGCGCCTCCGGGGTTGGCGGTTAGGCCAGTTATTCGACCACGAGGCGCTTGGCCACCAGGCCGGCCGTGGTGCGGGCCAGCACCGAGTACACGCCCGGCGCCAGGCCGGCCAGAGGCAGCTCCAGCGCCTCGGCGGCACCGGCAGCCAATGTGCGGGCCAGCACCGTGCGGCCCATGTTGTCGACCACCGTCACCTGAGTGGCTTGCTGGCCGCGCAGCGCTACCGGCAGCAGCAGCGTGGCCGTGTTGTGGGCCGGGTTCGGGAACACCGTGGCTAGCTGAGCCAGTGCGGCGGGCGCCGTGGCCAGCACGCGGTTCTGAGTGCTGAACACCACCGCGTAGCGGCCACCGGCGGCCCCATTGGCGGCCAGCGTGAGCGGGATGCTGGTGGTGGGCGTCAGGTTGGTGTAGGCGCCGGTGAGACCGTCGCGCAGGTAGGCGAAGTAGCCGGTGGGCAGGTTGACTAGGTTATCCACGGCCAGGGTGTAGCTGCCGGCCGTGGCAGCGGCTACGTGCAGCGGCACGGCCACATCGGCGCCGGTGAGGGCGGCTTGGCCGTTGATGGCCAAGGTTTCGGCACCGGCTTCGGTGGCCAGCAGCAGGCCGTTGGTCGAGGGCAGGTAGTGGGCATCAAAGCTGGCGTCGAAGCCAGCCGTGGCGCCCTGCTCGAAGTACACCACGGCCTGGTTGGCGGCGGTGGCGCTGCGCAGGGTGAGCGTCAGCTCGGGGCGGGTGCCGGCGGTGCGCTGGAAGGGCGTGTTGTCGGGCGCGTTGAGGCGGGCGGCGTTGGTGAAGTTCACCGCGCCCGTTTGGCCCGCGGCCGTGCGAACAAAGAAGCCCTGACCCACCGGCAGCACGTTGGTGCCGGTGTTGGTGCTCGCGCCGTTCACGTAGCTGGTGTAAGTGCCGGTGTACTGGCCGCTGCTCTTGAACACATACAGCGCGCTTTCCAGGCCCGAGGATACGCCCAGTACGGTGTTGTAGTCAATGGCGCCCGGGTAGGGGTTGCCCAGCAAGTGGTAGCCGGCCGAGGTCTGCGCGCCGCGCGCCAGGTTGGTGCGCGAGTAAGGGCCGTTGTTGAGCGTGCCGGTAAAGTCGACCAGCGCAGAAGCGTTGATATTCACCGTATAGCCGCGGCCCGCAACCAGCCCATCGCTGAGGTCGCCAGGCGAAAGGAAGCCGTTGTCAAAATCGCCTACTGCATAAGACGAGTTGCTGGTGGCCAGGCGCGACTGGTCGTAATAGAAGACGGTCGGATAAGGCTGCACCAGGCGCGGGGCATTGGACGAATTATAAGTCGAATTAACCGTCGGCGAATAGCCTGTGGTAGTGAAGTCGGCCACCGTGTTGCCGCTCACCGGCGAGCTGTAGTGGCGGTAGCCCGGGCCCGCGTTCAGGTTGGGCATGATGTAGCGCTGTACCGTGGTTTGGCCGCCTACCACTGCCGCGCCGTTGTTCACCACATAGGCCGTGCCCGTAGCGTCCGAGAGCAGCGTCAACAGCTGGCTGCTGGTCGTGTAGGAGCCGTTCAGCACCAGGCTGCGCCGGATGGCCACCGGGCCACCCGCCGCAACGCCTGCTGTGCCCACCGTCAGGTTCGGGAAGGTGGTGAGCGTGCCGCTGATGATTTGAATCGCAGCGCCGGCCAGCGTAATGCGGCCGGTCACATTCGCGCCCAAAGAGGTGATGGTAGCCGAGTTGTTGGTGATGTTGCCGCTCACGCTCAGTACCGCGCCATCGGCTAGAGTGAGAACGGCGCCGGTGTTCAGGGTCACAGCATTGGCCAGCTGGTTGCCGGTTACCACGGGGTCGTTGGCCACGTCCGGAATGGTCACGTTATCGGTGGCGGTGGGCACCTGGGCGGGGCTCCAGTTTCCGGCCGTGCCCCAGTCGGTGCTCACGGCGCCGGTCCAGGTCAGGCCCGCCGCGATGACGGGGCCGGGCGTGAGGAAGGCGGCCAGACCCGAAAGGTTGCTGCCGTTGCCGATTTGGCCCAGCGGAGTGAAGGTGCCGTTGGTCAGGCTCACGGTGTACAGGCCGTCGGCGGTGCTCGTGCCGGTCGCCGCTACGGCAAAGGCCGTATTAACCGGAACAGCCGGGTTGGTGAGGTCAGAATAGATGTCAAACTCAACCCCGTTGGCGGTGTTCACGGTGATGTTGGAACTGCCCAGCGTGGAATTGGTACCCGCATTTGGGTCGCTGAAGACCACGACCTGGTTCGTGGTCTGGTCGTAGCCGTACTGCGTGGTGCCAGTGTTCGCGTTGTTGTCGTTGTTAGTGTAGGCCGTGCCCGACAAGGCGCGCCCCGTGGGGCCGTCGTTCACCGTGACCAGCGCGCCGGCAGGGGTGAGGCGGTAGTTATTGCCGTTGGCGCCCACGATGCGGATGCGGTCGGCCACGGGGTTGAAGTCAAAGCCGATACCTGAAGCGGCACCCAGAGTCATCGCATTCAGGCTGCCCACCGCCGTCAGTGCGCCGGTCGTGATGTTGAGTGTGTAAATCTGACCCTGGCTGGTGGTCGCGTTGTAGCCCAGCGCGAACAACTGCCCGTCGAGCGGCCGGAAGTCGGTCCCGGCCAGCACCTGCGAGCCATCGGACGGCAGGCCGGTGATGTTCACCGCCGTGCGGATAACGCCCGGGTTGCCCGAGTCAAAGGAAATCAGGTTGCCGCTGGCCACTGCGTACAACAGTCGGCCCGTGAGAGTGGCGGCGGTGGTAGGCGTCGAGTTTGGCGCCAGCAGTACGGAAATGTCGCGCACAGTGGTAGCCGCGCCAATCGGACCCAAATCAGTGGCCACCTGCGCGGCAGTATTGGTAGGGCTGAGGGCGCTGAGGCTGTAGAAACGGCTGTTGACCTGGCCATTAGGCACCGCTGCCAGATACGGCGTGTCGCTCGTGCCGTCGAAATACACGTCCAAATCATTCACCGCGCCAATGGCCCCGCCTACGCCCGCGCCGTTCACGCCGTTCAGCTGGCGTGAGTTGGTGAGGGTGCCATTGTTCGGCGGGTTCTGGAACGAGACGGTGCCGCGCACGTGGTCGAGCACGTAGAGGCCGGTGGCCGTCGAGCCCACGAAGGAATTGGTGTAGGCGCCCGAACCCACGTTGGGGTCCTGGCCCGCGTTGGGGTCGCCGGCGGCGTAGGCCAGCGCGCCATCCATGAAGGCAATGGCGCCGTTGTTGGGGTTGAGGCGGTAGTTGGCGTCGTTGGCACTCACCACCCGGATGCGGTCCACGGTGGGGTTAAAATCGAAGCCGATGGCCGTGAGGTCGGTGCCCAGGGGCAGGTCAATGTCGGCCGTGCCCACGGCCGTGGCCACGCCGGTAGTCAGGTTGATGGTGTAGAGCCGGTCGTTGGCGCCGGTAGCCGGGTCGTAGCCCAGGCCGAATAACTGCCCGGTGTTGGGCCGGAAGTCGGTGCCCACCAGCGTCTGCGAAGCGCCCAGGCCGGTGATGGCCACCAGCGAGCGAATCACCGACGGGTTCTGGGTGTCGAAGCTGATGAGGTTGTTGTTGGTGGTCACGGCGTAGGCCAGCTGGCCCTGCAGGGCCGGCACCGAGCGCGGGGCAATGGCCGCCGCGATGTCGCGCACTTCCACCCCCGCTATGGCCGGCACCACGTTGGCCGAACCTACGCTGGTGGCTGCGCCCGTGGCCAGATTGAAGTTGTAGAAGTTGGTGCTGCCCCCGGTCGTTACCTCAATCAGGTAAGCCGACTCCTGACCGGTGCTGGGGTTGACGTAGATGTCGATGTCGATAGCGTTTTTGGTGCCAAAAGGGGCACCGTTAAACGTAATGGGCACTTGGGTGGCCAGCGTGCCGTTGTTCGGCGGGTTTTGCTGGGCCAGCAGGCCATTGGTTTCGTCGATGTCGTAGAGCACCGTGGTCGATGCTCCGAACGCCGAGTTGGTATAGGCGGCCGCCCCAATGTTCGGGTCGGCCGGCGTGCCGCTGGCGTAGGCCAGTACGCCGTCGTTGATGACAGCAATGGCACCGCCGGTGCCCGGTGTGGGGTTCAGGCGGTAGTTGTTGGTGTTGCCGGTGGTGGGGTTGTAGCTACTCACCACCCGAATGCGGTCCACGGTGGGGTTAAAATCGAAGCCGATGCGGTCCGATGGACCGCCCAGCTCTAGGCGGAAAGCCACGCCTACCGCCGTCACCGCGCCGGTGTTGGGGTCCAGCGTATACAGTTGGGAGTTGCTGCCCGCCGTGCTGGCGTTGTAGCCCAGCACAAACAGTTCGCCCGTAGCTGGGCGCGAGTCCATGCCCACCAGCGTTTGCCCGGCCGTGACGCCCGAAACCGTTTTCAAGGTGGTCAGGTTGATGGTTCCGGTTGCAACATCCAAGCTACCAAGTAGTTGAGTGCCGGCTGGTACGCCCACGGCGTTGCCAGCATTTGCATAGCCAAGGCCGTAAACCGTCTGGGCCTGCACGGCCGCTGGAACTGCGAACGCCAGCGCCAAGCCCGCCGCAGTACCTAGTAAACGACGAAACCGCCGGCTCGCTGCCAGCGGTGAAAGTAGGGGTGTGGACATGAAAGAAAGGGGTAAGGATGAAACGATACGTACGGCAATTTCACAGCCCGCTACCGCGGCCCGTTCCTTGCGTACGAGCTCACGGCCCCTTTCGGATTATGTCATTGATAGTTTTAATCTTAAATTAATTCCCACACCTGCCTTACACCGCCTCCAACGGCATTTAGCGGTTTTTCACGGCCCGCATTAGGTTGGCCAGCGCCGCCGCTGGGTAGGCCTTGCCGCGCGAAATCACAGCGTCAATCTGCCGGATGTTGGCGATGTTTTCGAGCGGGTTCGCGGTGAGCAGCACCAGGTCGGCATCGCGGCCCACAGCAATGGCGGCGGTGCGCTCGGCCACGCCCATAAACTTTGCGCCGTTGGTGGTGGCCGCCTGCAGGGCCTGCAACGGCGTGAGCCCCGCCCGCACCAGCAGCACCAGTTCCTCCTGCAATGAAGCGCCCGGGTAAACAAACGAGTTGAACGGCCCGCTGTCCGAGCCGGCCAGAATGGGGACGCCGGCGGCCTGCATTTGCGGCACGAGGCTCCGGAATTTGGTTTCGAGCTTTTGGCTGAACTGCCGGGCGGCCAGCGGCTGCTGCCGGGCGCTGGCCGCCCGGCGGGCGTAAGTGGCCTGAATTTTTGGGTCGATGTAGGCCAGCAGGGTATCGCGGGCGTGGTCGTTGTCGGGCAGCCCGGCCAGCGTTTGGCCGATGTAGAGCGTGGGCACGGCGGCCGTGTGGCGCCGGGCCATCAGCTTGAAAATGCGGCTGGCGGCGGCCGGGCTGTAGGTGTCGTACACGGCCGGCAGCATGGCGAAGAGGCCCAGCGGCTTAGGCGTTTGCAGGCTGGCGCGCACCAGCGCCGTCAGGCTGTCTTCCTTGCCCGAGCAGGCTTTAAATACATAGTACAGGTGCTCGGTGGCGTCGAGGCCGCGTTTCACGGCGTCGCTCAGCGTCACGGAGTAGGGCATGTGGCCGGTGGTTTTCAGCCCGCGCCGTTGGGCCTGCGAGATGGTGTTGAGGTAGGCTTCGCCCGAAATTTTGCTGTCGTAAATCTTTACGTAGTCCACCTTCAACCGCTGCAGCGAGTCCAGCGCCTTGCCAATCTGGGCCGGCGTTTCCACCTCCAGCGAGCCGGGCCAGTAGGCGCCGGGCCCGTCAATCTTGGGCCCCGAGGTGAAAATGCGCGGGCCGGCGTATTTGCCAGCGTCCATATCAGCCCGCCACTGCAGCACGCTGGTCGTCATGTCGCCGCCGCAATCGCGCACCGTGGTGATACCGTGGGCTAAGTATAGCGTGAGGCTCTTCTTATTAGCCGCCACCAGGCTGTCGCCGCCCCGAAAGTGCACGTGCATGTCCCACAGGCCCGGAATGAGGTAGCGGCCATTGCCGTTCACATATTGTTTGGCGGCATAGCTGTCCTTGTCGGCGGGCTGCACCTCCACAATTTTGCCCCGCGCAATGGCCACCACCTGATTGGGCCGCAACTGCCCGGTGGCCACGTCGACGATGGTGACGTGGTTGACAACTACGTCATAAATTGGCAGTATGGTGGGGCGGCGGGCGCAGCCCGCCAGCAAGGCGGCCAAGCTTAGGCCAAGCAAAACGCGGGTAAAATGCATGCGGGGGCGGCAAACGGCTGGCCGCAAAGTTAGGCCGGTAGCCGCACCGTAAATTCGGTGAATTCTCCTTCCCGCGTTTCCACCGTGAGCGTGCCGCCGTGGCCTTTAGTGATAATGTCGTGGCTCAATGACAAGCCCAGGCCCGTGCCCTCGCCAGCCGGCTTAGTGGTGAAAAACGGCTGGAACACCTGCCCGGCCACTTCCTCTGTCATGCCAATCCCATTGTCGCGCACCCGGATTTCGACCCCGCCCTCCGTGCGGGCCGTTTGCACGCTAAGTACCGGTTGGTAGTCGGGAGTACTTTCCTGGCGCCGGCGCACGGCGTACAAGGCATTGGTAAACAAATTCAAGAAAGCGCGGCCCAGCTCCTGCGGCACGGCCGGGACGGGGGCTAGGTTGGGCGCAAAATCAGTGTCGAGCTGCACCGGCGCAGCCCCGGCCGGCGTGGGCGCCGCCTGAGTGGCCAGGCGCAGGCTGTCGGCCAGCAGGGCGTTGAGGTCGGTGGGCTCAAGCGGGCTGGTGCCGGTGCGGGCGTGGGCCAGCATGTTGGTGATGATGGACGAAGCGCGCTGCCCGTGCTGGCTGATTTCGCGCAGGTTCTGCTTCAGGCCGGCCATGATTTTCTGCTCCAGGCCGTCGGTACCGGGCTGGGTGGCGTCCTGGTCCAGCAAGGCCTCGCTCACGGCGGCGAAGTTCCGCATGAAGGCCAGCGGGTTTTGCAGCTCGTGGGCAATTCCGGCCGACAGCTCGCCCACAAACGACCATTTCTCGGCCGCTACCAGCTGGGCCTGCATGGTGCGCAGCTCTGTCAGGGCTTGGTCGAGGGCGTTGCGCTGGGCTTCAATCTGGGCGTTGCGCTCGTTCAGGAGCTGGTTGGCGCGGCGCTGCTGGCGGTTGGTGCGCCCCAGCAGCAGGGCAATCAACAGAATGAACACCAGCGCTGTCAGTAACCCCATGCGCTGGTAGTTAGCGGTTTGCAGCTTATGCTCGGCCCGCTGCTGCAGCTGCCGCTGCTGCTCATTGAAGGCCAGCAGTTGCAACTGCCGGAACTTGTCGGGGCCGAAGAGGCTGTCGTGCGCCGCCACGGCCAGGGCCTGGTAGCGGAAGGCACTATCCAGGCTGTTTCGGGTTTTGTGGAGGCGAGCCAGCAAGTTGGCCGCATCCAGCACTGTGATGCGGTACGACACGCGTTGGGCGTTTTGCAGCGCCTGCCGGGCGTAGCGCAGGCTCGAATCGGGCTGGTGCAGCGTTTGGTAGAGGTCGGCCATGCGGTACTGGGCCATGGCGCGGTTGCGCAGGTCGTTGGTCAGGATCGTTTCGCGCAGGGCGCGCCGGTAGTAGTCGAACGCCTCTGGATAATGCCCGAGCCGGGCCTGCACCCGGCCCATGTTGCGCAGCGCCAGCGCTTGGGCCAGCTTGGGCTTGGGAAATCGAGCAATAAGCTCCTGGGCCTGGCGCTGGCGCAGCAACGCCGAGTCCAGCACATCGAGCCGCTCGTAGCAACTGCCCATGTTGGTGAGGCTGCCGGCTACCCAGGCCGGCTGGCCGATACGCTGAAAAAGGTCCCGCGACTGCTCGTAGTAGCGAATGGGCGACCGGTACTGGCGCAGGTCAAAGCTGATGTTGCCCAAGGCGTTCAGGCTGGCGGCCTCGCCCTCCAGGTCGTAGGTTTCGCGGCTGATTTGCAGAGCAATAAGCTGGTTGGCAAAGGCTTTAGGCAATTCGCCACGCTCGCGCAGCACAACGCCAATCATGCCCTGCGCCTGGCCCCGGCCCTTGTCGAAACCCAGCTCCCGCGCCAGCCGCCAGGCTTTTTGGGCCATGGCAATGGTCGTATCGGGCTGCGAAGCCCGGAAGCTATACGCCAGCTTCAGCAGTGCCAGCACCCGGGTCGAGTCGGCCGGGGCGTGCGCGTAGGCGCGGCGCAGGCTGTCGGTGGCCGGGGTTTGGGCAGCCGCCGGTCGCAGCAGCCCCGCCATGAGCAGCGAGCCAACCACGAAAAGCCGACGGACAGCCTTTGGCAAGAAATAGAGAGTGCGGATACGGGAGAGGATAAAAAGAATCAGCTAATTGGCGTAGGGAAACCATTACGCGTGCCGAGTGTTTTCGGCGAATGCCGCCGTTGTTAAGCGGCGCGGGGCCTAACTCCGTCGCATATTGCCTGACGCAAAAAGCCGCCCCAATCTCTCAGAGCGGCTTTTCAGAACCTGCCAGCAGCTGTGGCGGCTACATGGGCTTCTTGCGCTCGGCCTGGAATTTCTTCAGTTGCGGGTCCACCACTTTTTTGTCGCCAACTACCACAATGGTCATGGCTTCGGGGCGCACGTACTTGCGGGCGGTTTCGCTCACCTGCTGGGGCGTCACGGAGTTGATGTTCTTCACTTGCTCGGTGAGGAAGCTCTCGGGCAGGCCGTGCAGGTCCAGGTTGTTGAGCTGGCCGATAATGCCGTCGGGCGTGGAGTTTCGCAGCACAAACAGCCCGCCCTCGTAGTTCTGAATGCCGCGCAGCTCGTCGGCGGAGGGTGCGGTTTTCTGCAGGCGCTCCACTTCGTTCATGATTTCGCGCAGCGAGTTGCCGGTGTCGCCGGTGGTCACGTCGGCGGTTTCGGTCCAGGTGGCGGTGCGGTAGTGCGTGCCGATGGAGCTGTAGGGCGAGTACGTGTAGCCCTTGTCTTCCCGGATGTTGCGCGTGATGCGCGAGCCAAACGAGCCGCCCAGCAGCGAGTTCATCACCCGCAGGCGGATGTAGTCGGGGCTGCTGGGGTCTACCACCGGCAGGCCCACCACAATGGTCGACTGCGGCGCGCCGGGCCGGTCCTGGGTCAGCAGGTCGCCCTTGGTGAGCGGCTTGGCGATGTCAATCTTCGGCGCCGGCCCCTGCGGGAAGCCCGCCCAGGCCGTGCTGATGGCCTGGCGCAAAGCCGGCGCATCAAATTTGCCCGCCACGTACACACTGGTGCGCTGCGCCCCGAACTGGTTCTTGTAGAAGTTCTGCGCCTGTTCCAGCGTCAGCGCATCAATCTGGGCATCCGTCGGCAGGTCGCGGCCATAAGGATGGTCGCCGTAGATGGCGTGCGAGAACTTCATGCGGGCCTGCACCCCGGGCTGGGCGCGCGACAGCGCCATTTGCCGCTTCAGGTCGCTCTTCAAACGCGGCAGCTCCGAAGCGGGTAGGGCCGGATGCTGCACCACGTCGGCCATCAGGGTAGCCAGCTCGGGTGCGTACTCGCTCAGGCAGGAGGCCCAGAGCGTGGTCTGGTCGAGGCCCACCGAGATGTAGAGCGAGCCGCCCATACGGGCCACACGCTCAGATACTTGCGTGGCCGTCATCGTGCTGGTGCCTTCCTGCATAAGCTTGCCCAGCAGGTCGGCCACCGATTCTTCGTTGGCCGCTTCGTGCACGTTGCCGGCCTGAATGGCCACCATCATGCTCACCTTCGGCACCTGGCCGAAGGGCACCAGCCGGGCGCGCAGGCCGTTATCGAGGGTGAAATCTTCCTTGGCGGGCAAGGCAAAGTCGCGCGGGGCAGCGCCTTCGGGTGGGGCCTGCTTGGGCGCAGACGGCGTTTGGGCGGCGGCCACGGCTTTGGCTACGCCGGCCGCGCGGGTGGCGGGCTTGGCGGGAGCTTTGGTTTTGGCTGGGGCCTTCTGGGCGTGGGCGCCGGTAGCAGTTAAGAGGGCCGCACTGAGCAACCCGATAGCTAGCTTCTTCATAATGAAAGTAGGAGGGAAGGCTAGCTTTTGGCCAGCGGGTTGACGGTGATGATGGTGCGGTTGGTGGGTCGCAGGTACTCGCGGATGGTCTTTTGCATGAGCTCCGGCGTCACCTTGCGGAACTCACCTTCGAGCCGGTTGATGCGGGCCGGGTCGTTGTCGAACATCGCAAACGAGGCCAGCAAATCGGCCCGTCCGAAGTTGTCGGACCCGCTCACCTGGTCATAAAATGCTGAGCGGATTTTCACCAGCGCCAGGTCCAGTGTGGCCTGGTCGATACCCTTGCTGCTGAGCTTGTTGATTTCCTGGTCGAGCACGCGCACCACCGAATCAGCCTGCACCGCCGGGTCGAACACCAGGTCGCCCATCCACAGCATAGGCCCGTTGTAGTTGAACTGGTTGCCGAGGTAATTAATGCCGCCGCTCACGTTGCTGGCGTAGCCGCGCTTCTGCACCAGGGCCTGGTAGAGGCGGCTGTCGTTGCCCTGCAGCAGAATCTGGTCGAGCATTATCATGGCGTAATACTCGGGCGTGTTGCGCTCGGGCATGTGGTAGCCGAAGGCCAGCGCGGGCTTGTTGGCCAGCTTGTCGTCCTTGCTGAAGCGCTGCTCCTGCTCCTGGCGCGGCTCCGCGATGTCGGGCTTGGGCGGCTGCGGGGCGCTCGGAATGGCGGCGTAGTACTTCTGCACCCAGGCCCGGGCCTCGGCGGGCTCGAAGTCGCCCACCACGGCCAGCACGGCGTTGTTGGGCGCGTAGTAGGTTTTGAAAAACGACTTCGTATCGGCCAGGTTGGCGGCGTCGAGGTCGCTCATGTCGCCGTAGAAATTGTGGGCATTGTTCCAGTTCTTGTTGGCTTTCATGGGCATGTCAATCCACGGAAAGCCGCCATAGGGCTGGTTGAGCACGTTCACGCGCACCTCGCTTTTTACCACGCCCTGCTGGTTGGTCAGGTTGGCTTGCGTGATGGCCAGGCCGCGCATGCGGTCGGCCTCGGCCCACAAAATGGTTTCGAGCTTGTTGCTGGGCACTACCTCAAAGTAGTTGGTGAAATCGAAGCGCGTTGAGCCGTTCAGCACCCCGCCGTTCTTCTGAATCAGGCCAATAAACTCGTTCTTGCCCAAGTTCTGCGAGCCCTGAAACATCAGGTGCTCAAACAAATGCGCGAAACCCGTGCGGTCGCGCGGCTCGGTGCGGAAGCCCACGCCGTAGTAGGCGGCCACCGTGGCTGTGGGCGCCGTGTGGTCGGGCGAGAACACCACTTTCAGCCCGTTGGGCAGGGTGTAATATTCCACCGGCACCTGGAAGGCGGGCCCAGCGGGCGCTGGCTTGGGTGCTGGCGCCGCGGCCATGGTGGCCGGTGCCGCGCTGGTAGCCGTAGCCGCAGTAGAAGCCGTGGCCACTGAGGTGGCCTTGGGGCTGCACGCGCCGAGGGTCAGGGCAGCGGCCGGTGCCCACAGCAGGCTACGGCCGAGGTTGGTAAACTGTCTCATAGGTAAGGAGGTAAAGTGAAAAAATGCAGAAAAAGTGAATGGCAACATTTGTTGTTGCAATAGTAGCAAAACCAATTCAACTGTGGGCGGTCGGGGGCAATGATTCCGGCTGTCACCGCGTCGTTGCACCGCCAGAATGCTTTTCCGCCCATCTGCCCGACCTTTGCGCCGTGTTCGCCTTCTCTTCGCTGCCGGGCCTGCTGGCCGGCCACCTCCTGCAAGCCCCCGCCGACCCGGCCGCCGAAGTCCGCCACCTACTGCTCGACAGCCGGCGCGTGGGCCTGCCGGCTGGCGCGCTCTTCTTCGCCCTGCGCGGCCCCAGCCACGACGGCCACCGCTACCTGCCCGCGCTCTACGCCCAGGGCGTCCGCCTGTTCATCATCGAAGCTGGCCGAGACTTGCCCGACGGTCTGGCCGCCTACCCCGGGGCCGGCATCATTGCCGTAGCCAGCCCGCTGGCCGCGCTGCAGGCGCTGGCCGCTGCTCACCGCGCCGCCTTTGCCGGCCCGGTGCTGGCCATCACCGGCTCCAACGGCAAGACCATTGTGAAAGAGTGGCTGGCCCAGCTGCTGAGTCCCGACGAGGACATCTGCCGCTCGCCGCGCTCCTACAACTCGCAAGTTGGTGTGCCGCTGAGTGTGTGGGAGCTGAACCCGGTGCGCCACACGCTGGGTATTTTTGAAGCGGGGATTTCGGAAGTAGGGGAGATGGCGCGGCTGGCCGAAATCATCCAGCCCACCGAAGGCCTGTTCACCAACCTCGGTACGGCCCACGATGCCGGCTTCAACTCGCAGGAACAGAAGCTTCTTGAGAAGCTCAAGCTGTTCCGGGGACCGCAGTTTCAGCGCCTGTTCTATTGCTACGACCAGCCGCTGGTGCGCGCCGCCGTGGCCGAGCTGGGGCTGCCCGGCTACAGCTGGACGCGCCAGCCCGACCAGCCGGCCGATGTGCATTTTGCCCCGGCCGGCAGCGCCGAGGGCCGCACCCGCTGGCAGGCTCAGGTAGCCGATGGCAGCGCGCATGAGTTCACGCTGCCTTTCGCCGACGAGCCTTCCATCGAAAACGCCCTTCATTGCCTCGCCGTGCTGTTGCACCGCGCCGTCGAGCCCGCCGAAATCCAGCGCCGCCTGGCCCGCCTGCACCCCGTGGCCATGCGCCTGGAAATGAAGCTGGGCCGCCACGATTCCTACCTGCTCGACGATACCTATAACAACGACCTCGCGGGCCTGTCGCTGGCACTCAACGCGCTGGCCCGGCAGCCCCGCCCCGGCCGCCGCACCCTCATCCTGAGCGACGTGCTGGAATCGGGCCTGAGCAGCGCGGAGCTGTATGCCCGCGTGGTGGCCCTGCTGCCGGCTGCCGGCATCACGCGGTTGATTGGGATAGGAGGGGAGATTTCTGCTCAATTAGGAACGAAGAATGAAGAGTTAAGAATGGAATCTAGAGCAGCCGAAGATGCTGTGAGCAGCCAATTCCTCATTCCTCATTCTTCATTCCTCATTCAAACCTTCCCCACCACCGAGGCCTTTCTGGCGCAGCTCAACCCCGCTGATTTCGCCCGGGAAGTGGTGCTGATAAAGGGCGCCCGCCGCTTTGGTTTCGAGCGCATTGTGGCGGCTTTGCAGGCCCAGCAGCACGGCACGGTGCTGGAAGTCAACCTCGACGCCCTGAGCCACAACTTGCAGCACTACCGCCGCCAGCTGCAGGCGGGCACCAAGCTCATGGTCATGGTGAAAGCCTTTGCCTACGGGGCGGGCTCCTACGAAGTAGCCAGCCTGCTCGAATTCCAGCGGGCCGACTACTTGGCTGTGGCCTACGCCGACGAAGGCGTGGCCCTGCGCGAGGCCGGCATCAGCCTGCCCATCATGGTGATGAACCCGGCGCCCGATTCTTTCGACCTGCTGCGCCAATACCGCCTAGAGCCGGAAATCTACTCGTTCGAGATGCTGGATGAATACCTGGCCACCTTCCGCACCCTGGACGAAGCGGCCCTGCCCGCCCCCAAAATTCACCTCAAGCTCGACACCGGCATGCGCCGCCTCGGCTTCGACGAAGCCGACCTGCCCGCGCTACTGGCCCGCCTGCGCACCCACGCCGCCCGCCTGCCCGTGGCCAGCGCCATGACGCACCTAGCCGCCGCCGACGAAGCCGGCCACGACGACTTTACCCGGCAGCAACTGGCCGCCTTCCGCCGCATGGCCGCCGCTCTGGAAGAGGCGCTGGGCCACCCCGTGCTAAAACACGCCCTTAACTCGGCTGGTATTCTGCGATTTCCAGATGCGCACTTCGACATGGTGCGCCTCGGCATCGGCCTCTACGGGGTGGATGCCAGCGGCCGCGACACCGACGCCCTGCGCCCCGTGAGCGAGCTGCGCACCAGCATTTCCCAAATCAAAACCCTGCCCGCCGGCCACACCGTGGGCTACGGCCGTCGCGGCGTGGCCGCCGACACGGAACGCCGCATTGCCACGCTGGCCATTGGCTACGCCGACGGCTACGACCGGCGCTTCGGCAACGGCGCGGGCGTGGTGCTCATCCGGGGGCAGCAGGCGCCGCTGGTGGGCTCCGTGTGCATGGATATGTGCATGGTCGATGTGACGCACATTGCCGACGCGCAGGCCGGCGACGTGGCCGTGGTGTTTGGGGAAGGGCTGCCGCTGCCCGAACTGGCCAGTCGCATTGGCACCATTGCCTATGAGCTGCTCACCAACGTGAGCGAGCGGGTGAAGCGGGTGTTTGTGAGCGAGTAGCGTAGGCTGGCACTTGCAATAACAAGTGTTGCCGGCTTGCTATTAGCAGGAAAGAGCCGTTTTTGGTCTCCATCCGTTGCGTCGTAATGCGCCGGAGCACGCTGCTGTATCGATGTTTAAACCCAAAGCCCCGGTTTTCAATCAGAAGCTGGAGCTTTTCGTCTGCAATCGATGCCGCGCCACAATGTTGGCAAGATATTTATTTTGCTACTTTACCATTGCCATCCTTTGCCCCTAATAACTTTGGGGGGCCATTGGCCTTTTCGATGCTCCTTTTTTAGCTATGACCATCAATACGTATCGTTTACTCCGCCTCTTTAGTGCGTTATTATTCTGCTTCACGTTAGCAATGCCGGGCGGGGCCCGCGCCGGAGCCGCGCCGCGCGTGGTGGCCGATGCGCCCGCCCTCGACGGCCTCTGGAAAGGCCAGCTGAAAGTGCCCGGCGGCCAGCTCGAAGTCATTTTTCGTTTCGTGAAACTGACCGGCGGCGAATACTTTGCCACCATGGACGTGCCCTTGCAGAAGGTGAGCCGCATGGCCGTAAAAACCGAGGTGAAAGGCGACACCGTGCGCCTCTTCGCCGAAGAAGCCAATAGCCGCTTCGTGGGCAAGGTGTCGGCCGATGGCAAGCAGATGGTGGGCCTATGGCAGCAGCCCGGCTTCAAAGTGCCCATGACGCTGGCCTTCAGCCCCCTGCCGGCCATGAATGCCAAAAATGTGCGCCTCACCCCGCCCTACCGCGAGGAAGAAGCCACCTTCAGCAACCTCACCATCAACACCCGCTTGGCGGGCATGCTCACCATTCCGGCCGGCCCGGGGCCGTTTCCGGCCGTGGTGCTGCTCTCGGATGCCGGGCCGCAGGACCGCGACGGCACTGTGGGGGACTTCGCTCCGCTGGGCCTGCTGGCCGATTACCTCACCCGCCGCGGCGTGGCCGTGCTGCGCTTCGACGACCGGGGTACGGGCAAATCGGGCGGCACCCCCGCCGTCACCACCGCCGACCTTGTGAGCGACGCCCAGGCCGGCCTCAACTACCTGCGCACCCGCCCCGAAATCGACCTCGCCCACCTTGGCCTGGTGGGCCACGGCGAGGGCGGCAACGTGGCTTTGCTGGCCGCCGCCCAGCCGCTGCCGCCCGCGTTTGTGGTGGCGCTGGCCGCCTACGGCCTGCCGGGCCGCGACATTGTGGTGCAGCAGCAGGCCACCACGCTGCGCACCCTCGGCACCGAAACCGCCCAAATTGAATCGGCCACTAAGCGCCAGCAAGCCATGCTGGAAATCATCCGTCAAACCACCGACAATGCCCAGGCCCAGGCCATTGTGGCCAACATGCTGAAGCAGAACAACGCGGCCATCGACAACGCCACCGCGCAGTCGAGCGCTGCCGAAATGACCTCACCGCGCTACCGCTATTTCCTGGCTTTCAACCCTGTGGAGAAGCTGGCGGCCGTGACGTGCCCGGTCCTACTTCTCAACGGCACTTCCGACCTCACCATCAACGCCGACGCCAACCTGAACGCGCTGAAAAACGGCCTGAATAAGAACAAAAGCGTGACCGTGAAGAAGCTCCAGGGTGTAAACCACCTCTTCCAGCCCGACCAAACCAAGTGGCCCGTCATCAACGGCCAGCCCCAGCCCAACTTTTCGCCCGAGGCCCAGGAAACCATCCGCGAATGGATTGTGGTGCAGGCCAAGAAGTAAGGCGCATGCAGACGGAACTGTCATTGCCAGGCCGCAGGCCGTGGCAATCCGTCCTGTTCTCAGCGACTAACATCCTATCGTGACAACCGAAGGTCAGCGCAGCTAACGCCTAATAAAAAGCCCCGGCACTGCGCAGTGCCGGGGCTTTTTATTAGGCGTGTCTGGAGTTAACAGGACGGATTGCCACGGGCTGCGCCCTCGCAATGACAAATGCTTATTTAATCATGTCCACTTCAGCCTTAATCATGGCGTTGTAGCGGCGGCCCTGGCCGTTGGCCAGCGTGAGCAGGTTCCAGCCCTTGCCAATGGTATAGCTCCAGGTGCGGCTTTCCTTGTACTCGAAGGTGGGGCGCATAATCTGGCCGTAGGGCGTGTAGTTGTCCATGAAGTTGGTGGTGTAGAACTTGTCGCCGCCCACAATCCACTCCATGGCCACGAAGAAGCCTTCTTCCGGCGCCGGAATGTTGTAGGTGCTCAGGTCGATGGTGTACCACTCGCCGCCGCGCGACGCCGACACCACCACGTTTTCGGTGAGCAGGTCGGTGTTGGGGGCGTTGTAGTTGCCGTCGGCCTTGTAGAGGCGCACGCGGAAGGGCTCGCGCGGGAAGCCGTTTTCGCCGATGTAGAACGACACTGTGCGCACGTTGCCCAGCTTCTTCTGCTTGTCGTTTTTCACGAAAAAAGCATACTGGCTGCCCGGCAAGCCCTGAATCATGCCTTCGCCCGGATTGTTCGATTTCGAGCCCAGCTCCAGATTCTTCACTTTGCCACCCTTCACGGTGAAACCTTCCAGCTTCACTTCGCGCTTTTTAAGCTCGATGATGAGGTCTTCGGTGCTGCCGCGCTTGATGAACAGGGCGGTACGCTCGTAGCCCAACGTCATGACAATGAGCGAGTCCTGGCTGGTCTTTTCCAAGCCAGCCAACTGAAAATAGCCATATTCATTGGTAAGCGCACCAGTGCCTTCTTCGCGCAGGCCAATGGAGGCAAACGGCACCGGGTCTTTCGTTTTGGCATCCACAACGCGGCCGGTAATGCGGTTTTCCTGCGCCCAGCTTAGGGCAGGCAATAACATCAAAACCCAAAAAGCGATAAGAGGTAAGCGTTTCATCATTGCCAAATATAAGATAACGGGGGGCGACTGGCAAATTTACAAATTCTGGGCCATACTATCATCAATGCTATTGACTGAGCGTAATAACCGGACGGCTGAATGCAAAATAGATTTGGCCATTGAACGACTAAAAATTGCTTTTAGTACTACAAAAATACGCGCAGGAGCATTTTCTTGTACGGGCAGGCAAAGCCGAATATTTGGCCGGTTTTCTAAAAAAAATAACATAGCTGGCCTGCCTGCGTAATGCAGTCCGTTCCCATTCCTAACGTCATCCTTCCCGTTCATGAAAAAATCCTTCCTTTCGCTGTTGGCCGCCACGGCGCTACTGGCAAGCTGTGAAACCAAGCACTCCGAAACCAAAGACCAGCTCGCCGAAGCCGGCCAGGACACAGCTGTGATGGCCCGCACCGGCCAAACGGCTGGCGACATGGCGGCCGGTGCCGCCGCCAGCGCCGACAACGCCTGGGACATGACCAAGGCCAAGCTGGCCGATGTGAAGTTCAAGGAAATCACCTCGCCCGGCGTGACCGTGCGCGGCGATAGCACCTACAATGTGTACAGCGTGGACGAAACGGTGCTCTTCGACACCGATAAGGCTGAAATTAAGCCCGGCGCTGCCGAAACCCTGAAACAGATTACCGGCTCCATTGGCCAGCGCTACGCCACCAGCCAGGTGCGCGTGATGGGCTTTGCTGACTCGCGCGGCGACAAGGACTACAATAAGGACCTGAGCGAGAAGCGCGCCGAAGCCGTGAAAAACTACCTCGTGGCCAATGGCCCCATTGATGCCGGCCGCGTGAGCGTGGAGCCTATGGGCGAGGCCATGCCCGCTGCTTCCAACGCCACCGCCGCGGGCCGCCAGGAAAACCGCCGCGTGGAAATCGCCGTGCGGACCAAGTAATCGGGCGTCATTCGTTTGCCGCCTGTCTGGGCCCGGTCGTGTTCACGGCCGGGCCTTTTTGCAGCCCACCCAAATCAGGGTTTAGGCAACTTGCGAAGGGGATTTCAAACTAAATTAACAATAGCTAATACTGAATAAAGCCAATAATTTTGCGACCTTGCTGAACCATAAGTTGGCGCAATGCGGCCAGCGTCAATTTTCTGGCGTCTGCGGTTGTTGCTTATCTTTCGGGTGCCATAGATGGATTTGTATCAAGGACGAGAATGAAAAGATGTTTACTGGGAGTGCTGTTGCTGCTGGGCATGATGGGGGCCGCATGGGCCAAGGTGCCGGGCGCTCCTACCGAGGAAACCCTGCCGCTGGGCGGGCTGTGGAAAGGCAAGCTGCCGCTGCTGGGCGGCCAGTTGGATGTGACCATTAGCGTAGTGCCGCTGGCCAACGGCAAGTTTTTTGCCGCCCTGGATGTGCCCGCACAAAAGGTGAGCCGCATGGTAACGGAGCTGACCGTGCGCGGCGACTCGGTGCTGATGCGCATGCCGGGCGCCGACAGCCGCTACGCCGCCCGCTTCGACCGCACCAAGCGTGAGCTGAACGGCACCTGGACGCAGGGGCGGGAAAAATCTTCGGTGCGCCTGTATTATTTCCCCATGCCTTCTATTGCCGGGCCGGGCACGCGCCTCACCCCGCCGTATCGGGAAGAAGAAGTAACCTTTAACAACCCCGTGGGCCGGCTAAACCTGGCCGGTACCTTCACGGTGCCGCCCGGCAAGGGGCCGTTTCCGGCCGTGGTGCTGGTGAGCGACGTGGGCGCCCAGGACCGCGACGGCACCATTGGCGACTACCACCTGATGGGCTCGCTGGCCGACTACCTCACCCGCCGCGGCATTGCCGTGCTGCGCTACGACGACCGGGGCGTGGGCAAATCGGGTGGCAACACCGCCACCGCCACCACCGCCATGCTGGTGAGCGACGTGCAGGCCGCCGTGAACTTCCTGCGCTCGCAGCTTGAAATCAACATCAACCGCATCGGCGTCATTGGCCACGGCGAGGGTGCCAACGTGGCCCTGCTGGCTGCGGCCAAGCCTTTGCCGCCGGCCTTCGTGGTGTCGCTGGCCGGCTACGGCCTCACCGGCGAGCAAACCCTGCTGCAGCAGCTGGTGGACGAGCAGCGCGCCCAGAAAGTGGACCCCGCCAAGGTGCAGGCCAACTACGAGCGCCAGCGCACCATGTACGATATCATGCGCCAGACCGGCGCCCCGCAGGCCCAGGCCATCGTGGCCAACATGCTGCGCCAGGACCAGCCCGACCTCGACGCCAAAGCGGCCCAGGCTCAGGCGGCCCAGCTGCTCACGCCGTGGCGGCACTATTTCCTGTCGTTCGACCCCATTGATGAGCTTGACGAGGTACGCTGCCCCGTGCTGCTGCTCAGCGGCACCGCCGACCTGCAAGCACCGGCCGAACTGCACCTCACGGCCTTGGAAAAAGAGCTGAAAAGCATCAACCGCGGCACGGTTTCCAAACGCTTGCCCGGCGTCAACCACCTTTTTCAGCCCCCCAAAACGGAGTGGACGCTGATGAATGGCGAGATGATGCCCCTGTTCTCGCCGGTGGCGCTGGAAACCATCCGGGAGTGGATTGTGAGCTTGGGCGTGAAGAAGTAACGCCTGCCGTTGCGGGGAGGCACGACATTCCGCGTAGCAAGCAGCGTCAATCCGGCCTGTTTTCAGTGACCAGCCTAATAATGTGACAACTGAAGGTCAGCGCAGCTAAAGCATAGTAAAAGCCCCGGCACTGCGTAGTGCCGGGGCTTTCTGATAAAAGGAAGTGTCTGGTTTTGACAAGACGAATTGCTTCGTCTCCGCTTGATGCGCGGAATGCTCGCAACGGCAAACGCCTGCCTGCTGGTGCTTACTTAATCATGTCAACCTCGGCCTTAATCATGGCGTTGTAGCGCAGGCCCTGGCCGTTGGAGGCGGTGATGAGGCTCCAGCCTTTGCCGATGGAGTAGTTCCAGGTGCGGCTTTCCTTGAATTCGAAGGTCGGGCGCATAATCTGGCCGTAGGGCGTGTAGTCGTCCATGAAGTTGGTGGCGAAGAACTTATCGCCGCTCACTACCCATTCCATGGCCACGAAGAAGCCTTCTTCCGGCGCCGTAATATTATAAGGCGTCAGGTCAACGGTGTACCATTGGCCGCCCTGGGGGGCCGATACTACCACGTTTTCGGTGAGCAGGTCGGAGTTGGGGGCGTTGTAGTTGCCGTCGGCCTTGTAGAGGCGCACGCGGAAGGGCTCACGGGGGAAACCGTTTTCGCCGATGTAGAACGACACCGTGCGCACGTTGCCGAGGCGCTTCTTTTTGTCATTCTTAACAAAAAAAGCATACTGGCTGCCCGGCAGGCCCTGAATCATGCCTTCGCCCGGGTTGTCGGTTTTGGCGCCAAGGCCCAGGTTTTTGACTTTGCCGCCTTTCACCGTCACATTGCTTAGTTCGACGGCCCGTTTGGGCACTTCGATGGTGATGTTGGCCACGGCCACGCCGCGCTTCACAAGCACAGCCCGGCGGGCGTAGCCCAACGCGACGACCACCAACGAGTCGGCCGTGTTTTGCGTGGGGGCTGGCACGATGAAGATGCCGTGTTCGTTGCTGAGCGCGCCGATTTGTTCGTTTTTCAAGCCAACCGAAGAAAAAGGCAGCGGCTCTTTGGTGTCTTTATCAACGATTACCCCTTTAATCTGAACCTGCTGAGCCCAGCCCGTGGTGGTTGATAAAGCTATAAATAGTGCTAATAAAAGTAGGCGTGTATACATAAGACCCGTGATAGAACGGACAAAATTACAAATTCGAGCGCAGAAAGTTATTAGAAATTATTAGCACATCCAACCATTGCCAAAAACCTGATGCCTAAATGGCATAAAAACGGGGTGGTAACCTTGCATTTGGCGGGTGGTAAAAAAATCGTGCAAGCCAAAAAGCTTTTGCCGTCGTACTTTTGTTTGTATTCTTTCTAAATAAGATTTCCCACCCGTGGCCCTCTTCCGTCGCTCTGCGCCCAAACCTGTCGCTGCCGCCAATGCCCGGCGCTCGGCCCAAGACCTGCGCGTGGGCGAGGCCGGCACCATCTGCTGCCTCGAAGACCCCGAAATGGCGCTGAAGCTGCTGGAAATGGGCTGCGTGCCCGGCGTGCAGGTGCGCCTGAGCGGCCGCGCGCCCCTCGGCGACCCGCTGATGCTCGTGCTTGGCGACCAGGAATACACCCTCTCGGTGCGGGCCAGCGAGGCCGCCACCATTATGCTGAAAGAATAGAAGTAACGGATGGCGGCAACCCTGAGCAACCCGGCGGCGGCAGAAGCGGCGGCTTCGCAAGCCGGCCCGCGGCCCGTGCGCATTGCCCTCATCGGAAATCCGAACAGCGGCAAAACCTCGCTCTTCAACCAGCTCACGGGCCTCAACCAGAAGGTGGGCAACTTCCCCGGCGTGACGGTGGACCGCAAAACCGGCGTGGCCCAGCTCACGCCCGGGCAGCGGGCCGAAATCATCGACCTGCCGGGCACCTACTCGCTCTATCCCAAGAGCCTGGACGAGAAGGTAATAACCGACCTGCTCTACGATAAAACCACCGATAACTACCCCGATTTTGTGGTGGTGACGGTGGACGCCAGCAACCTGCGCCGCAGCCTGCTGCTCTTCACGCAGCTCGGCGACTTGGGCCTGCCCGCCGTGCTGGCCCTCAACATGATGGACGTGGCCGAGCGCCACGGCGTGAACATCGACCTACCGGCCTTGGAGCGCGAGCTGGGCGTGCCCATCATTCCGATGAACGCGCGGAATGGCATCGGCATCGCGGCCCTCAAAATTGTGATGGCGCAGCGGCTTGATACCTTGCCTGTGCGCTGCTGGGAGCCCGACGAAAAGCTGCTGCCCATGGTGCGGCAAATCCGCTACTACTTCGACCTGCACAACGACTACCTGGCCCTGCACTACGCCCAGCAGTACCGCCAGATTAGCTTTCTGAGCGCCGACGAAAAGGCGCATATTCAAGAGCTAACGCAGCAGTACGACTTCGATGCCACGGCTCAGCAGGCGGCCGAAACCATTGCCCGCTACGCCCGCATCAACGAAATATTGCTGGAAACGGTGACGGTGACGCGCACCGAGCAGCGCGAGCCGGTGAGCAACCGCATCGACCGCGTGCTGACGCACCGGGTGGGCGGCTACCTGATTTTTCTGGGCATTCTGTTTCTGCTGTTTCAGGCCATTTTTGCTTGGGCGCAGTACCCGATGGACTGGATTGACCAGGGCATTTCGGGGCTGAGCGCCACCATTCAGGACAACTTCCACGGGCCGCTCATCCGGCTGCTGACGGAGGGCGTGCTGGCTGGCCTGGGCGGCGTGCTCATCTTCATTCCGCAGATTGCGCTGCTGTTTGGCTTTCTGGCGGTGCTGGAGGAAACGGGCTATATGGCTCGTGTTACCTTCTTGATGGACAAGTTGATGCGGCCGTTTGGATTGAGCGGCAAGAGCGTGGTGCCGCTGATATCGGGTCTGGCCTGCGCGGTGCCGGCCATCATGGGCGCGCGCACCATTGAGAGCTGGAAGGACCGGATGATAACCATCTTCGTGACGCCGCTCATGTCGTGCTCGGCGCGCATTCCGGTGTACACGGTGCTGGTGGCGCTGGTGGTGCCCGACCGCGCCGCCTGGGGCATCTTCAACCTGCGCGGCGTGGCCCTGATGACGCTTTACCTGCTGGGGTTGTTCTCGGCGCTGGGCTCGGCCTGGGCTTTGAAAAAGCTGCTGAAAGCGCGGGAACGAAGCTATTTCATCATGGAATTTCCGGTGTACCAGTGGCCGCGCTGGAAGAACGTGGGGCTGACCATCTACCAGAAAGTGCAGGCCTTCGTGTTGCAGGCGGGTAAGGTGATTGTGGCTATTTCGGTGCTGCTGTGGGTGCTGGCCAGCTATGGCCCGGGCAATCGGCAGGACGAAGCCGTGTCGCAACTCATCATGCAGCAGAACATTGGGTTCAGCTCGCCGGAGGCCATGGCTCGCTACAACAAAGAACACCCCGAATACCAGGAAGATATGGCGCGCCGCGTGGCCTCGGCGCGCCTCGAAAATTCCTACGCCGGCACCTTCGGCCACCTCATCGAACCGGCCATCCGGCCGCTGGGCTACGACTGGAAAATCGGCATCGCGCTGCTGACTTCGTTTGCGGCGCGGGAGGTATTTGTGGGCACTATTTCCACCATTTACAGCGTGGGGCAGGACGCCGACATGGGCACGCTGCAGCAAAAGCTGAGCGCCGAGCGCGACGACGCCGGGCAGCCGTTTTTCACGCCAGCGCGGGCGTTTTCGCTGCTGGTGTTCTACGTGTTTGCCATGCAGTGCATGAGCACACTGGCCGTGACATACCGCGAAACCAAGAGCTGGCGCTGGCCGCTGGCCCAACTGGTTTACATGACAGGGCTGGCGTACGCGGCGGCCTTTGTGGTGTATCAGGTCTTGAAATAGAGGGTGATTTTAATTAGACAAATTCTAATTAGTTATTTAGAATTTGTCTAAATAGAATAGGAATTGCCGACTGACCGCCGTTATTTTGCACTTTCATTTGCAAACAACGCGGCATGACGAGTACCCGAATTTCGACTTTTTGGCAATTTATATTATTAGTAGTGAGCCTGTTTGCTTTGGCAAATAGCTCCGCGCAGGCTCAGACAACGGGCAGCATCCGGGGCCGGGTGACGACGACGGACGGCGAACCAGTGGAGGCAGTTTCGGTGGGCTTGCAAGGTCAGGCCTTTGGCAACATCACCGACAGCCAGGGCCACTTCACTATCAGCAACGTGCCGGCGGGCAGCTACACGGTGGCCGTGTCGGCGGTGGGCCTGAAAGCGGCACAGCAAAGCGTGACCGTGACGGCCGGCCAGCGCACCACGCTGGATTTCCGGTTGGTGGAAAGCGCGGCGGAATTGAAGGAAGTGATTGTGCAGGGCGCCCGCACCAACAAGTTCAACCGTCCGAGCAGCGAATACGTGGGCAAGATGCCGCTTCGCAACCTGGAAAACCCGCAGGTGTACGCCACCGTGGGCAAGGAATTGCTGACCGAGCAGTTGGTTTTCACGGCCGATGACGCGACGCGCAACGTGCCGGGCCTGCAGAAAATGTGGGACGCCACCGGCCGCGGTGGCGACGGCGGCGGCTTCTACAGCAGCCGGGGCTTCATCCTGAGCAGCCAGCTGCGCAACGGCGTGGCCGGTAATGTGACCAGCGATATCGACGCCATCAACCTGGAAAAGTTGGAGGTTATTAAAGGGCCATCAGGCACGTTGTTTGGCAGCGCGCTCACGTCGTACGGCGGGCTGATGAACCGCGTGACCAAGAAGCCGCTCGATACCTTCGGCGGCGAGGTGACGGTGGCGGGCGGCAGCTACTCCTTCCACCGCGTGAGCGCCGACGTGAACCTGGTGGACACCAACGCCCCCGCCGACCAGCCCAAAACCCTAGCCTTTCGCCTGAACACGGCTTACACCTACGAAGACAGCTACCAGACCCGCGGCTACACCGGCTTCAACAAGAACCTGGCCGTGGCCCCGAGCCTGCAGTGGCGCCCCAACGACCGCCTGACGGTGAACCTGGACGCCGAGATTTACAAGGGCTCGGGCACCGGCAAGCAAATTTTCTTCTTCTACTACCCGTCGGCCGCGCTTGGCTTCGACCGGGCCGACAAGGCGCCGCTCGACTACCGGCAGTCGTACACGGGGCCGGGCCTGGTGCAGGATTCGCGCAGCACCAACCTGTTTGGGCAGGTGCAGTACCGGATTTCGCCGGTCCTCACTTCGACGACTTACCTGACCAGCAGCCACAGCTTCTCGAACGGCAACGGACCGTACTTCTACCTGTTGCCCGATGCGGTGGCTACGGGCTTTAGCACCCTGCCGGCGCAGTCCAACTTCCTGGCGCGGGCCGACCAGTCGACGCAGAACAGCCGCCGCCAGCTTTTTGAGGTGCAGCAGTTGTTCAACGGTGATTTCCAGTTGGGCCGCCTGCGCAACCGCGTGGTGTTGGGCCTCGATTTTCTGCGCGTTGATTCGGACGTGCATTTCCTGGGCGGCGACATCGACGTGGTGCCCCTGGCCAACGCCATGCCCGGCTTCAACTACCGCACCGGCTTTGATGGCTCGGTCGTGGCCGCCCGCTACGCCGCCCAGGCCCCGGGCAACTACATCGTGAACACGAAATCGAACACGTACAGCGCCTTCGCGTCGGACGTGCTGAACCTGACCGAGCAGCTGAGCGTGCTGGCCGCCGTGCGCGTCGACCACATCGACAACAAGGGCGGGCTGTATTACTCGCCCGTGGAAGCTTACACCCAAACGGTGGTGTCGCCGAAGTTCGGCGTGGTGTTTCAGCCGGTGAAGGACCGGGTGGCGCTGTTTGCCAACTATCAGAACAGCTTCAACAACCTAGGCGTGTACCTGAACCCGGACGGCAACACCCAAATTGCCCGGCCGGAGCGCGCCAACCAGTGGGAAGGCGGCGTGAAGCTGGACGCTGCGGGCGGCCGCCTCAGCGCCACGGTGAGCTATTATGATATTTACGTGAAGGACCGGCTGCGCAACGTGGGCTACAATGCCGCCCGCGCTTTCCGGTCCATCGACGTGCAGGACGCCAACCAGCGCAGCAAGGGCGTGGACGTGAGCGTGGTGGCTAACCCGGTGCGCGGCTTCAACGTGGTGGCCGGCTTCGGCTACAACGACTCGAAGTTTGAAACCCTGGACGAAACCGTGAACGGCCGCCGGCCCAATACCGCTTCGTCGCCCATCGTGGCCAATGCCTGGCTGAGCTACCGCCAGCCGGCCGGCGCCCTGCAGGGCCTGGGCCTGGGCTTCGGCGGCAACTACGCCAACGAAAACCGCGTGCAGAACACGAATACCAACGTCTTCACGCTGCCCAGCTACACGGTGCTCAACGCCAGCGTCTTCTACGACCAGCCCAAGTACCGCCTCTCGGCCAAAGTAGACAACCTGACCGACAAGCAGTACTGGACTGGCTACACTACCATGAACCCGCAGAAGCTGCGCAGCATCGTGGGCTCGGTGGCGTATAAGTTCTAGGTTTCGCTACGAAATAGACCGTCATGCTGAGCGCAGCCGAAGCATCTCGCGTGGGGTAGTAATCCAATCGGAAGAATTACCCCACGCGAGATGCTTCGGCTGCGCTCAGCATGACGGTCTATTTCAGTCCCTTTTTTTAAATAATCCCACATTCCCATGACCCTCAAGCAAGCCGTCGGCAAAGTGCATCTCTGGCTGGGGCTGGCCTCGGGGCTGGTAGTGTTCATTGTGAGTCTGACGGGGGCCATTTTCACGTTTCAGGATGAAATCCGGGACGTGACGGAGCCTTGGCGCAAGGTGGAAGCGCAGGCCACGGCGCCGCTGCTGCCCTCGCGTTTGCAGGCTGCCGCGCTGGCCCGGCACCCCGGGGTGAAGGCGGCCACGACTTGGACCACGTACTTCGGCCCCGAGCGGGCAGCCACGGTATTCTTCACCGACTCGGCCCAGATGCCCATCATGGTGTCGCTGAACCCCTACACCGGCCAGGTGTTGCGGGAGCAGAACCTGCGCTACCACTTTTTCAGCATCGTGCAGGCCATTCACATGACCCTGCTGCTGCCGGAGGAGGTAGCCAAGTGGGTTGTGGGCGGCAGCGTCATTATCTTCCTGCTGATGCTGGGCACGGGGCTGGTGCTGTGGTGGCCCAAGCGCAAGCAGGAACGCAAGCAGCGCTTCACCATTAAGTGGGGCGCCCGCTGGCGGCGCGTCAACTACGACCTGCACAACGTGTTGGGCTTCTACGCGGCTAGTGTGGCCGGGCTGCTGGCGCTCACGGGCTTGTTCATGATTTTCCCGGTGCTGCTCGAATCGGCTGAACTGGTAGCGAATGGCGGCCGGACGTACCCGCAGGAAAAAGCGGTGGCAAAGGTCGATACGTTGCAAGCTGTGACTGCTGCGACGCAGCCGCTGCCCGACGTCATCTACCGCACGGTGCAACAACGCTCGCCGCAGGCCGAGATGGTACTCATCGGGCCGGCCGGCAACGGCAAAGTCCCGGCTTACTGCTGGGCTTACCAGAAAACCTTGCACTACTACCACCGCGACCAATACGCCTTTCATCCCGTATCGGGCCAGGTGTTGCAGGCCCGTTTCCACGCCAACCAGAGCAACGGCGGCAAGCTGTCGGACATGAACTACGACCTGCACACGGGCCAGATTCTGGGCCTGGGCGGCAAAATCGTCGCCTTCCTGGCCAGCCTGATTTCTGCCAGCCTGCCCGTGACGGGTACGGTGCTGTGGTGGGGCCGCAAGCAGAAAAGCAAAGCGGGTGGGAAAAAGCGGCATGTTGTTTCAGCCTGATAGTAGTAATGGAACGACGTAGGGGCGGGGCCTGCCCCCGCCCGGCTAGTAGCGCCGTTCCAACGAAATCGTTCAACGACGGGCGGGGGCAGGCCCCGTCCCTACGTCATTCAGCGAACCCCGGTCAGACCGTCCGATACGGAACACGCTGTCCGAAAATGGACAGATTTTAACGAGCATTATCTTTGTCATTGCCAATAAAAATGCTGACTAACAAGGTGTTATAATAATGGCACAAGCCTTGGCTTTAGGTGTAGAAACCTCCCTGATTTCTGCACAAAAATGGACAGAGCTATTGCCGATTCTATTCAAACCCAACGCAAGCACCGCCGCTGGCTGCTGCTGGCCGGCCTGGCAGTGCTGGCATTGGGGGTAGTATTGGCGTTTCGCACGGTGCTGAAGCCCAGCATCAGCCGTGCCAGTCTGCAGACGGCCACTGTGGAAACCGGCGACGTGGAAGCCTCCCTCACCGCCGCTGGCACTGTGATTCCGGGCCGCGAGGCGGTACTGACCAGCCCTATCCAGAGCACCATCCGGCGGGTGGCGGTGGCAGTAGGGGCGAAGGTGAAGCCTGGAGAAACCATCTTGGAGCTGGATAAGGAGCAGGCTACTTCCTCGCTGGCCAAGCTCGACGACGAGCAGCTGCGCAACCAGAACAAGAACTCCCAACTCCAACTCACGCTGGAGCGCAGCCTCAACGACCTGCGCACCCAAGCCGAGGTGCAGGCCGCCAAAGTGCGCGGCCTGCAATTAACTTTGCGCGACGAGCAGCAACTGCTGAAAATAGGCAGCGGCACCGCCGAAAACGTGCGTCAGGCCGAGCTCAACCTGACCGTGGCGCAGCTGGAAGCCCAGCGCCTCACCCGCCAGATTCAGACCCAGCAGCGCTCCAACGCGGCCGACGTGCGCGAGCTGGGCTACACCGTGTCGATGCAGCAGCGCAGCATCGCGGAGCTGGCCGGCAAGCTGCGGCAGGCCGACATCAGCAGCCAGCAGCCCGGCGTGCTGACTTGGGTGAATGAGAACATCGGGACTACCGTGCAGGCCGGCGACCCGCTGGCCCGCGTGGCCGATTTGAGCAGCTTCCGGGTGCGGGCCACCATTACGGACAGCTACGCCGAGGCCCTGCACCCCGGCGACCCCGTGGTAGTGCGCGCCAACGACACCGACCTGCGCGGCACCATCAGCACCGTAAGCCCGAGCGTGGACAAGGGCGTGGTGACCTTCTACGCCCAGCTCGACAACCCGCATCACCCATTACTACGGGCCAACCTGCGGGCCGACGTCTTTGTAGTGACGCGCGCCCACCACAGCGTGCTGCGCGTGAAAAACGGTCCGTATTACCTGGGCGGCAAGGAGCAGCCGGTGTTTGTGCTGGCCGATGGCCGGGCGGTGCGCCGCACGGTGCGCTTCGGAGATAGCAACTTCGACTACGTGCAGGTGCTGAGTGGCTTGCGGATGGGAGATGAGATTGTGGTATCGGACATGAAAGACCATGTGGATACGCCGGAACTCAAGCTCAAGGATTAGGAAGATGAAGCAACTTGTCCTCCTTGTTCTGAACTTGCTGATGCTGTTGAATCGGTCAGCAGCGGCGCAACAGATTGTAGCGCAGCCTGGTAGTACCCTCACGCTCGGCCAGGTCATCGCCCAGGCGCTTGACCGCTCGGCGGTGGGCCAGCAGGCCGCTACCAACCGCGAAACCGGCTACTGGGCCTGGCGGGGCTACCAGGCCAACTACCGGCCCCAGTTGGGCCTGGCGGGCACGCTGCCGAATTTCAGCCGGGTGATTTTGCCCGTGGTGCAGCCCGATGGCACTACCAGCTTCCAATCGGTGCGCATCAACAATTCGGACCTGGCCCTGACGCTGAGCCAGAACATTGGCCTGACGGGCGGTCAGGTGTTCGTGGGCTCGCAGGTGCAGCGGTTCGATGATTTCAACGGCTCGCTGCGGCGGTATAACAACCAGCCCTTCACGCTGGGCCTCACTCAGCCGCTGGGCCAGTTCAATGCCCTGCGCTGGGCGCGGCGCATCGAGCCGCTGCGCTACCAGGAAAGCCAGCGCCAGTACGTGGAGGAGCGCGAAACCATTGCCCAGCGCGTCACGGAACTGTATTTCGACGTACTGCTGCAGCAAGTGAATGCCGAAGTGGCCCGCCAGAACGCCCAGGCCACGGCCGAACTGCTGCGCATCGGCCAGGAGCGGTACCGGCTGGGCCGGCTCTCGCAGAGCGACTTATTGCAGCTCGAACTGAACCAGCTGAACGCCCGCCAGGCCCAAACCCAGGCCCAACTCAACGCCGAAAATGCCACCGTTGACCTGCAGGCCTATACTGGCCTTACCGAAGCCGACGCGCCCGCGTTGGCCGTGCCCGACCCCGCGCCCCAGCCGGCCGTGGCGCCCGCCCTAGCCCTTGAGCAGGCCCGGCAAAACCGCAGCGCCACGCTCAGCTTCCGCCGCCGGCTGCTGCAGGCCGAGCGCGATGTGGCCCAGGCGCGTGGGCTCACCGGCTTCCGGGCCACGCTCACGGCTAATACCGGCTACGTGAACCAGGCCACCACTCTCGGCGCCACCTACCTCAACCTGCAAAACCAGCAGCAGGTAGCGCTGGCCTTTTCGATGCCGCTGGTGGACTGGGGCCGGCAACGCTCCATCATTAAAACCGCCGAGCTGGCCCGCGACCAGGCCCAGCACACCGTGGCCCAGGAAGAGCGCACCTTCGAGCAAACGGTGCTCACGCAGGCCCGCCAGTTTGCCGCGCTGGCCCAGCAGCTGCGCCTGGCCGGCCGGGCCGATTCCATTGCCCAGCGCCGCTACGACATTGCCCGGGCCACCTACCTGCTCGGCCGCATCAGCCTCACCGATTTGAGCCTCGCCTCCAACGCCAAGGACGGCGCCAAGCGCGACTACATTTTTGCCCTGCGCGCGTGCTGGGTAGCGCATTTCCGGCTGCGCGCCCTCACGCTGTATGATTTCGAATGACAGGCGCCTATTGTCGCTACTCGCTAAGCTATTTTAACCTGTTCACGCGCTTTTCTCACCTTTTTCTCATGGAAAATCTGCTCGCCACTTCTCCTGAAACCCGCCCGCAGCCGCTCAACAGCCCGGCGGCCACGCCGGTGCTCCGGCTCACCAACATCGAAAAGGTTTACCAGACCAAAACCATCGAGACGGTGGCGCTGAACCAGGTGAACCTGACTATCAACCGGGGTGAGTTTGTTTCCATCATGGGGCCGAGCGGCTGCGGTAAGTCAACCTTGCTTAGCCTGATGGGCTTGCTTGATGAGCCCACCAGCGGCACGATTGAGGTGGATGGCCGGCCCGTGACGGCTTACTCTGACCGCGAGCTGGCGGGGTTGCGCAACCTGAAAATCGGTTTCGTATTTCAGAGCTACCACTTGATAAACGACCTCTCGGTGGTCGACAACGTGGAGGTTCCTTTGCTTTACCGCAAGGGCATGAGCGGCAAGGAGCGCCGCCAGCGCGCGCTTACCGCCCTCGACAAAGTAGGGCTGAGCGCCCGCACGGGCCACTTCCCGGGCCAGCTCTCGGGTGGGCAGCGGCAGCGAGTGGCCATTGCGCGGGCCCTGGCCGGCGGTCCGGAAATCATTCTGGCCGATGAGCCGACGGGCAACCTCGACTCGGTGATGGGCGAGGAAATAATGGACCTGCTGCTGGCCCTTAACCGGCAGGAGGGCGTGACCGTGGTGATGGTGACCCACGACGAGCAACAGGCCCTCAAGACCGAGCGCGTCATCCGCTTCTTCGACGGCAGCCAGGTGAGCTGATTCAGTGAACAGTTATCAGTTAACAGTGAGCAGTTAAACAGCTCGCGTCAACTGCCCCAACTGTTCATTGCTCACTGTTAACTGATAACTGAAATCATGCTTCTTTCTTACCTGAAAATTGCCTGGAAGGTGCTCATGCGCCGCAAGTTCTTCACCTTCATCAGCTTGTTTGGCGTGAGCTTCACGCTGATGATTCTGCTGGTGGTGATGGCCATTTACGACCACGCGGTGGGGCCGGCCGCGCCGATGAAGCGCGTGGACCGGATGCTGTTTGTGAACACCTTGCGGCACGAGATGCGCGACGGCCACGGCTGGATGAGCCAGCTCACGAGCATTCACTTCGTGAACGACTACGTGCGCAAGCTCAAAACTCCCGAAAAGGTGGGCATCACCACCGCGTCGGCCAATGCCACGGCTTTCACCAAGAGCAAGCTGCTGCCGCTGGATTTGGCTTACACCGACAGCAACCTCTGGCAAATCATGGACTATGATTTCCTGGGCGGGCGGGCCTTCACGGCCGCCGAGGTGGCGCAGGCCCAGCACGTGTGCGTCATCAACGAGGCCACGGCCCGGGCCTATTTCGGCCGCACCGATGTGGTGGGGCAAACCATCGAAATCGACCTGAAGCGCTACCGCGTGGCCGGGGTGGTGCGCAACGTGTCGGCCGCGCAGGTGTATGCCTACGCCGACGTGTGGGTTCCCTACACGCTGAGCCCGCAGTACTTCAAAGACGACCGGCTGGAAGGCGAGTTTCTGGTGGTGCTGCTGGCGCCCTCGGCGGCGGCCGTGCCGGCCGTGAGCGCCGAGTACCAGCAGATGATGAAGCGCATCCCAATTCCGCGGCCCAAGGAGGTGAAGGCCATCTATTCCTACGCCGACCCCATAGTGCCGGGCGTTACCCGCGGGTTTTTGGGCAACGAGCCCAGCATGCGCGACGACCACCTCACCAAGTTTTACGTGCTGGTGGGCGGGCTGGCGCTGCTGTTTATGCTGCTGCCGGTGCTGAACCTGGTGAACCTGAACGTGACGCGCATTCTGGAGCGCTCGGGCGAGATTGGGGTGCGTAAGGCCTTTGGGGCGGCCGGGGCCGATTTGGTGGGGCAGTTCCTGGTCGAGAACGTGGTGCTGGCTCTGGTGGGCGGGCTGCTGGGCCTGGGCTTGGCCGCCGGCGCCCTGGCCCTCGTGAACGAGGCGCACCCCATTGCCTATGCCCACTTCGCCTTGAGCTGGAGCGTGTTTGGCTGGGGCATGGTGCTCACCCTGCTCTTCGGCCTGATGAGTGGCGTGTACCCGGCCTGGAAAATGTCGCGCCTCAACCCCGTGGCCGCCCTGCGCGGCGGGGGAGAGCAGAAGTAAGGTGAACAACAGGGCAAGAGAACGTCATGCAGAGCGCAGCGAAGCATCTTGCCCGCAGTTACTAATCCAATCCCAAGGGCGTCATTGATTACTGGTGGCGGGCAAGATGCTTCGCTGCGCTCAGCATGACGTTCTTTTTTCTTCCTGCCAATTCCTAATCCCCATGCTTCGCCACCTCTTCACCCTCATCTGGAACCGCAAGCGGGCCAACCTGCTGCTGATTTCCGAAATCTTTTTCTCGTTTGTGGTGCTGTTCGGGGTGGGCACGGTGCTCATCACCGCCGCCCGGAACTACCTGGCCCCGCGCGGTTTCGAGCCCACGCAGGTGTGGCGGCTGCTGGTGCGCGCCGGCCAGGGCCAGAAGATGCCCCGCGCCGAGCTCGACGACGTGCTGCGCCAGGTGAAGGCCCTGCCCGGCGTGCAAACCGTGGCCCTCACCAGCAATAACCTGCCCTTCACCTTCAATACCAACAACTCAGACTTTATCTACAAGGACCGCAAATCGCCCTTCGCCAACACCTACGACGCCGACGACCACTACGCCGAGGCCCTGCGCCTGCGCCTGCGCGAGGGCCGCTGGTTTGCGCCGGCCGACGACGGCACCCACCACCGCCCCGTGGTCATCAGCCAGGACCTGCGCGACATCCTGTTCGGCGATGAGCCGGCGCTGGGCAAAATCTTCACCTACAACATCCCCGGCAAAGCCACCAAGCCCGAAGACGAGTTCCAGGTGGTGGGCGTGGTGGACAACGTGCGGATGACGACCGATTTCGACGAGGCCATTCCCAGCGTGTGGAAGCGCCTCATTCCCTACGATACCACCCACTGGGAAACGGCCGCCGTGCTGGTGCGCGTAGCCCCGGACCAAGGCGGCGTGCTGCAGGAAAAAATAGCCCGTACCGTGGCCGGCGTCACCCGCCAGTGGAGCACCGAGGTGCGCGTGATGGAAGACGACCGCCTGCACCGCCGCTTATACACGCTGGTGCCGGTGGTGGGGCTGTGCATCATGGGCTTGTTTCTGATTATCAACGTGGCGCTGGGTTTGTTCGGGGTGCTGTGGTACAACATCAGCCAGCGCCGGGCCGAGATTGGGCTGCGGCGTGCCATGGGGGCCACGGGCGCGGGCATCGGCTGGCAGTTTCTGGGCGAGATGATGGTGGTCACCACTTTTGGGGTGATATTGGGCAGCCTGCTGGCGGCGCAGTTTCCGCTGCTCAATGCCTTCGACTTGCCGGCCCAGCCCTACCTGCTGGCCATCGGCGCGGCGGCGGGCGCGGTGTACCTCATCACGGCGCTGTGCGCGTGGCAACCCAGCCGGCTGGCGGCGTCCATTCAGCCGGCCGTGGCCCTGCGCGAGGAGTAGCGGCCGTGCGATGTAGGGGCGGGGCCTGTCCCCGCCCGGACGCTCACGCCGCCGTAACGATTCCGTTCAACGACGGGCGGGGGCAGGCCCCGCCCCTACATCGTTCATTGGTCTATTTGCTTTAAAGCTTCAGGCAACCCCGGCTGCCGCAGTCGCATCTGGCTTCCCGAACCCAGTCGCTTTTCTCATCTTTTCCCCTCTGCAGTTTTATGAAAAACCTTCTCGCTCTCGCCCTGCTCTGGTTGCTGGCTCTCGTGCCCGCCCTCGCCCAAACCGCTCCGGAAGTGCGCGTCGTTGGCGCCTTCCGCGCCCTCAAAGTGTCCGATGGCGTGCAGGTCACGCTCGTTTCGGGCAGCACGCCGCGCGTGGAAGCCAGCGCCGACAACGAAGAATTCCTCAACCGCCTTAAAACCGACGTGCGCGACGGCGTGCTTCGCGTGAGCTTCGAGCACAAAATGAACGAGAGCTGGAGCAAAGACAACCGCCCCAAAAACCTGCGCGTGAGCATTGTGGCCGCGCCGCTCACCGGCATCGAGGCCAGCAGCGGCTCGCGGGTAGACGTGAAAAACGCCTACGACGCCGGCGATTTCACCTTGGAAGCCTCATCGGGCGCCGTCGTTTCGGCCCCCAGCTTCACCGGCCGAAGCGTGAAGGCCAGCGTGAGCAGCGGCGCCGTGGCCAGCCTCGGCGGCAAGGTGCAGAGCCTGAACGTGCAGGCCTCCAGTGGCGGCGTATTCAAGGGCCAGGACGTGCAGGCTGCCACCTGCGACGCCTCGGCCAGCAGCGGCGGTACCGTAGCCGTGGCCGTGCAAGACAAGCTGGTGGCCAACGCCAGCAGCGGCGGCGATGTGCGCTACAGCGGCTCGCCCCAGGTGACGAAGCACACCAGCAGCGGCGGCAGCGTGAAGGGCCGCTAGTGGCGCGTTGAAACCTCCAACTTCGGCCGTCATGCTGCGCTGCGCTCTGCATGACGTTCTGAAATAACGTTTTACATACACTTTCCTTTCTGCAATCATGTTCCTCATTGTCGACGACGACCTCGCCGTCCGCACTTCGCTTAAGCTGCTGCTCAAGCAGGCCGGCTACTCCGCGCAAGCCGTGGCCACGCCCGCCGAGGCCCTGGCCGCCGTGCGCGAAGCCGCCCCGCAGCTGGTGCTGATGGACATGAACTACTCCCTGGCCACCACCGGCGAGGACGGTCTGGCCCTGCTGCGCCAGGTAAAGCAGCTGGCCCCGCAGGTGCCCGTCATCCTCATCACCGGCTGGGGCAGCATTAGCTTGGCGGTAGAAGGTATGAAGGCCGGCGCGGCCGAATTCGTGACCAAGCCCTGGCACAACGACGCGCTGCTCCAAACCATCCGCACGGTGCTGGCCGTGCAGGAGGCCGCGCCCGACGACCCGGCCGGCAGCCCCGCCGCCAGCCGCCGCCAGCTCGATAAGCAATACCGCTTCGCCGATATTATTGGCCACGACGACCAGCTGCTGCACGTGCTGCGCAACGTGGGCCAGGTGGCCGCCACCGACGCCTCGGTGCTCATCGAAGGCGAAAGCGGCACCGGCAAGGAGCTCATCGCCGAAGCCATTCATCGCAACAGCCAGCGGAAAAACCAGCCCTTCGTGAAGGTGAACCTGGGTGGTATTTCGAGCAGCTTGTTTGAGAGCGAGATGTTTGGTCACCGGCGCGGCGCCTTCACCGACGCCAAGGCCGACCGCGTGGGCCGCTTCGAGCTGGCCAACGGCGGCACCATCTTCCTCGATGAAATCGGGGAGCTGGAGCTGGCCAGCCAGGTGAAGCTGCTGCGCGTGCTGCAGGACCGCACCTACGAGGTGCTGGGCGACTCCAAGACGCGCCGCCTCGACATCCGCGTCATCGCCGCCACCAACCGCAACCTGGCCGAGATGGTGCAGCAGGGCCGCTTCCGCGAAGACCTGTTCTACCGCATCAACCTGATAACCGTGCGCCTGCCCGCCCTGCGCGAGCGCGCCGCCGACATTCCGCAGCTGGCCCAGCACTTCGTGGACCAGCTGCGCGCTACTTACCGCCGCCCGGCCCTGAAAGTGGGCACCCGCGCCCTGCACTGGCTGCGCGAGCAGCCGCTGTCCGGCAACATCCGCGAGCTGAAAAACCTGGTGGAACGGGCCGTCCTCGTCAGCGGCAAAGACGAACTGGGCCCCGAAGATTTCCAGGCCAACGCCCAGCGCCTGCCCGCCCGCGCCCCCGCGCCCGGCGAGCTGCCCACCCCCGGCACCATGACCCTGGACGAGCTCGAAGCCCAGATGATACGCCAGTCGCTAACGCACTACGAAGGCAACATCAGCCGCGTAGCCAAGGCGCTGGGGCTGAGCCGGGGTGCGCTGTACCGTAGGTTCGAGAAGCACGGCATCCCGTACGACGAGTAGGGGCGAGGTTAGCAAAAACCAATAGGAGCGTCATGCTGAGCGCAGCCGAAGCATCTCTACCGCAGCAGTAAATCCAATAATAAGGGATTGCGTTGCGCGGTAGAGATGCTTCGGCTGCGCTCAGCATGACGTTGTTTTACCAATCGTTCTGCCACTCCGAATCCATGTCCCTTCGCCTCCAGTTCCTGTTCTTCGTCACGCTCATTCACGCTGTGCTCATCGGGCTGGCGTGGCAGGTGCGCACCACCAATCTGTATCTGTTCTTTGGCAGCGAGGTGCTGTTGATAGCCAGCATCACGCTGGCGGTGCGGCTATATCGCGGCTTCGTGCGGCCGTTTGAGTTGATTGCGGCGGGCACGGCCGCCATCCAGGCCAAGGACTTTAGCATGAAGTTCGTGCCCGTGGGCCAGCGCGAGATGGACCAGCTCATCGGCGTCTACAACCAGATGATTGACGAGCTGCGGCAGGAGCGCGTGAGCCAGCACGAAAAAAGCTTCCTGCTCGAACGCCTTATTCAGGCCTCGCCGGCCGGCGTGCTCATTCTGGATTTCGAAGGCCGCATCGAAAGCGTGAACCCCGCTGCCGAACGGTTTCTGGCCCAGCCCGCTGCCGCGCTGCTGGGCCGCGCGCCCGCCGAACTGCCCGGCGCTTGGGGCCCGGCCCTGGCCCAACTCACCGAAAACCAGCCGCAGGCCCTACAGCTCTCGGGCCTGCAAACCTACCGAGCGCACGTCGCGCACTTCTTCGACCGGGGCTTTATGCGCCGCTTCATCCTGCTCGAAGAGCTGACCCAGGAGCTGATGCAGCAGGAGAAGCAGGCCTACGGCAAGCTCATTCGGATGATGTCGCATGAAATCAACAACTCCATCGGCGCCATCAACTCCATCCTGCACAGCTTCGCCTACTACGCCCCCCAGCTCGATGCCGCCGACCAGCCCGATTTCACCCAGGCCCTCGACGTGAGCATTGCCCGCAACACCCAGCTGGCCAACTTCATCGGCAGCTTCGCGCGCCTGGTGCGGCTGCCCGCCCCCGCGCCCCAGCCCACCGACCTGCACGCCCTGCTGCGTAGCATCGCCCGCCTGCTGCAGCCCCAGAGTGAGGAGCGCCACATCCGCTGGCACTTGGACTTTGCCGACGCGCCGCTCATTGCCGCCTTCGATGCCCAGCAGCTAGAGCAGGCCCTGCTCAACATCGCCAAAAATGCCATCGAAGCCATTGGCCATGGCGGTAATATCTGGGTGCGCACCACAGCCGTGCCGGTGAGCGTCGTCATTGAAAACGACGGGCCCGGCCTCACGCCGGAAGTAAGCAAAATGCTGTTCACCCCCTTTTTCAGCACCAAGCGCGACGGGCAGGGCATTGGCCTCACGCTGGTGCGGGACATACTGCTCGGGCACGGCTTCCGCTTCCGTCTGGAGACGAACGAGGCGCAACGCACGCAGTTTGTTATTGAGTTAGAGCCTGCCTGAGCGAAGGAGGTGAGGGGCAAATAATGTTTGTTTTTGGAAAATACCCCATTAAACGGAAGGGGTAATTTGAAAATTGAGTATTAATTTCGTGGAGTAGCTCTAAAATATGCTCCCGTTATGACGCGCAAACAATATTTAGCCACGGCCTGTCTGGGCGTTATCCTATTGTTGGCCGGTCTGGCCGCCTTCCTGCCCCAAAACCACCCCGACGCCAAGCCCGACGCCTTCAACCCCGCCGACCTGGCTTGGATGCTGTCGGCCTCCGGGCTGGTGCTGCTGATGACGCCGGGCCTCGCCTTTTTCTACGGCGGCATGGTGAGCAAGCGCAACGTCATTTCGACCATGCTGCAGAGCTTCATCGCGCTGGGCGTGATTTCGATATTGTGGTACGTGGTGGGCTTCTCGCTCTCGTTTGGCGACAGCATCGGGGGCGTTATCGGCAATCCGATGACGTTTTTCATGTTTAATAATGTGGGCACGGCCCCGCACCCGCGCCTGGCCACCAACCTGCCGCTGGTACTCTTTGCCGCCTTCCAGCTGAAGTTTGCCATCATCACGCCGGCCCTCATCAGCGGTGCCTTCGCCGAGCGGATTCGCTTCTGGGGCTACCTTTTGTTCATGTGCCTGTTCAGCCTGTGCATCTACTGCCCGCTGGCCCACTGGACCTGGCACCCCGACGGTTTCCTATTCAAATGGGGCATCCTGGACTTTGCGGGCGGCACGGTGGTGCACATTTCGGCCGGCTTTGCGGCGCTGGCGGGCGCGCTGGCCCTGGGCCGCCGCCGTACCCACCTCGAAGGCCACACCCACGTGCCGCCCAACGTGCCCTTCATCCTCATCGGCACCGGCCTGTTGTGGTTTGGCTGGTTCGGCTTCAATGCCGGCTCGGCGCTGGCGGCCAATGCTACGGCCGTGCAGGCCTTCATGACCACGCACTTAGCCTCAGCCGCCGCCATGCTCACCTGGATGATGATTGAGGCCGTACGCGGGCAGCGGCCTTCGGCGGCGGGCGCAGCCATTGGCGCCGTGGTGGGCCTGGTGGCCATCACGCCGGCGGCGGGCTACGTGAGCTACGGCCCGGCGCTGTTCATCGGCGTGGTGTCGGCGGCCATCAGCGCCGGCGCGGTCGATTTGAAAAACAAAACCACGCTGGACGATACCCTGGACGTATTTCCCTGCCACGGCGTGGGCGGCATCGTGGGCATGATTCTCACAGCCGTATTTGCAAAAGAAGGCGGCTTGGCCACCACCGGCGACTGGACGCTGCTGCTCAAGCACCTCGGGGCGCTGGCCTTCATCTCGGTGTTCACCTTCGGTGGCTCCTACCTGCTCTATAAGTTCACCAACCTGCTCATACCCATCCGCGTCAATGCCCTGCACGAAGCCGATGGCCTCGACATGAGCCAGCACGGCGAAACGGTATTGCCCGTGGTACCGGAAGCGGTTCCGGAAAGCGAGCTGCGCTACGTGGTACGGGCCTCGTAATGTAGCGTGGACTCTGAGAGTCCGCGCATCGTTGAATGTTTGGGCAAACGCGGACTCGCAGAGTCCGCGCTACGTTCCCAGCACAAATACCGTCGGAATCTTGTGCAGCTCCGGGGCCGGTAGCCGCTTCCAGTCCGAAACCGTCAGGGTTTTGATAAACTCCCCGGTGCCCGTCACATCGGCCGCCACGCACAAGCGCGTGCCGGGCTGCAGGTGCGCCAGCAAATCGGCAAACAAAGCCCCGTTGCGATAAGGTGTTTCGATGAACAGCTGCGACTGTTGCCGCTGCTGCGCCTCCTTCTCCAGTGCCTTAATGGCCGCCACGCGTGGCGCCTTCTCGATGGGCAGATACCCGTGGAAGGCAAACTGTTGCCCATTCAGCCCCGACGCCATGAGCGCCAGCAGCAGCGACGACGGGCCCACCAGCGGCACCACCCGTAGGCCCTGCCGGTGCGCCTCCCGTGCCAGCGCCGCGCCCGGGTCGGCAATGCCGGGGCAGCCGGCTTCGCTCAGAATACCGGCGTCAATGCCCTCTTTTACCAGCGGCGCGAGGGCGGCTTTCACGTCCGCATCGGTGCTGTCTTTGTCGATGACGACGAAGCGGATGTCCTCAATAACGCGGTGCGGGGCCACGCTTTTCACAAAGCGCCGGGCCGTGCGGGCATTCTCGACCAGGAAGTAGGGGAGGGCGGCCACGGCCGCCACTACTTGCGGAGGTAGCACCTGCGGGGCCGTGTCGTCGGCCAGCGGCGTGGGAATGAGGAAGAGGGTTTTCAATAGAAAAGTAGCTTGGACTCTGCGAGTCCGAGCCGCGAGCAGAGCGAGCATCGCGGGGCAGGACCCATTGTTTATTATCAACCAGACGCCAGCGGCTCGCTTTGCTCGCGGCTCGGACTCGCAGAGTCCAAGCTACTTTCAGCTCAGCGCGAACGCCTTCACCATCTCAAAAATCTCCTCCGGCTTTTCGGCGTGCACCCAGTGCCCGGCATCGACCACAGTAGCTACCTGAGAGTGCGGAAACAGCGCCGGAATGCCCGTCAGCTTGTCCTCGGCGGTGATGTAGTCGGACTTGCCGCCGCGGATGAATAGCGCGGGCTTCAAAAACGGTGCGTGGCCGGTGGTTTCTTCGCCCACGGCGGGCAGCTGGGCGGCCAGTACGTCGAGGTTGATGCGCCAGGCAAAGGTGTTGTCTTCCGTGCGATAGAGGTTTTTGAGCAAAAACTGCCGGGTGCCCACGTTGGGCACGTACTTGGCTAAGGCCGTATCAGCTTCTTGCCGGTTGGTGCAGGTGGTGAAATCGACGGACTTGAGGCCGGCGATTATATCGTCTTGGTGCTCCATATCGGAGAATCGCGGGGCGATGTCGACCACGATGAGCTTGGCCAACCGCTCGGGGTGGTCAAGGGCGAGGCGCATGGCTACTTTGCCGCCCATGCTGTGGCCCATGAGCGTGGTGTCGGGCCCGAGCTGCAGGTGGTCGAACAACGCCAGGACGTCCTGCGCCATGAGGGCGTAGGTGTGTTCGGGCGAGTGGAACGAGCGGCCGTGGTTGCGCAAATCGACGCTGACGACGCGCAAGCCGGCCTCGGTGGCCCAGCGGCGGGCCAGGCTCTGCCAGTTGTCGAGGGTGCCAAATAGACCGTGGAGGATAACCAGCGGGCGGCCCTGGCCCTGGTCGAGGTGATGGAGTAGCGGCATGGCGCAAAAGTAGCGAAGGCCCGCCCGGCACGGTGCCAGCGCCACGTTGGGCTGGGAATAAGCTTCACAGTTTCAACATCTGAAAACCGGGACCTTTCGCCCAATTTTACGCCTGCTTCTTACTTCTTTGATGCTGAAACGCCCTTCTTTTCTGCTCGGCGCGGCCTTGCTGCTGGCTGGCACTGCCCACGCCCAGGTCACGCCGCCCGGTTCCACCACCCCCCCTACGCCCCCCAACGCCGCCTCGGCCCAGGAGCCGCTGCACCAGCCCGCTGAGAAAGCCGGCAACTGGAGCCTGCACTTTCAACAGACGCTCATCGACCAGTGGCACAATAACCTGACCACGCCCTACACCGGCGACTACAGCCTCGCCGACCGTGAATCGGCCAAGCTTTCGCTCACCAGCACGTTCTTCATCGGGCGGCGGCTGTGGAAGGGCGCAGCCGTGTACTTTAACCCCGAAGTGGCCGGCGGCAGCGGCCTGAGCAGCGCGCGCGGCATCGCGGGCTTTCCCAACGGCGAAACTTTCCGCATCGGTGTGGCCGACCCGGTGCTGTACCTGGCCCGCCTCTACGTGCGCCAGGTGTTTGCCATCGGCCCGGAAAACGATGTGGACGAGGACGACCTCAACCAGGTGGCCGGCCCCACGCCCCGCCGCTATTTTGCCGTCAACCTGGGCAAGTTCAGCGTGGCTGACTTTTTCGACCAGAACAGCTACTCGCACGACCCGCGCACCCAGTTTATGAACTGGAGCCTGATGAGCGCCGGCGCCTGGGACTACGCCGCCAACACCCGCGGCTACACTGTGGGCGGCGTGCTGGAGTACATCACGCCCGGCTTCAGCGCCCGCTTTAGCTCCACGCTGCTGCCCACCTACGCCAACGGCCCGGAGCTGGACTACCGCTACGGCCGGGCCCACGCCGAAACCCTGGAACTCACCAAAACCTATCACCTGGGCGCGCACCAGGGCACCGTGCGGGCGCTGGGCTTCCGCAACGTGGCGCCCATGGCCACCTACCGCAGCGCCGTGGCCCTGGGCTTGGCCACCGGCCAGCAGCCCGACGTGGAGCTGTTGCGCCGCGACGGCCACACCAAAGTGGGCTTCGGCCTGAACGCGGAGCAGGAAGTTGCCCCCAACGTGGGCCTCTTTGCCCGCGTGAGCTACAACGACGGCCGCAACGAAACCTGGGCCTTCACCGAAATCGACCACAGCGCCAGCCTGGGCCTGGTGAGCACCGGCGCCCGCTGGCACCGGCCCGACGACCGCCTCGGCGCCGCCGTGGTGGCCAACGGCATCAGCGCCGAGCACCGGGCCTACCTGGCTGCGGGCGGCTACGGCTTCATTATCGGCGACGGGGCCCTGAACTACGGCCTGGAACAGATTGCTGAGGTGTACTACAGCATAAGCCTCTCGCACTACCACGCCGCCATCAGTCCCGATTATCAATTCATTATGAACCCGGCCTACAACAAGGACCGCAGCGGGCCCGTGCACGTGGTGGCCATGCGCCTGCACGTGGAATTCTAAAAAAGCGAAACGATTTTTTTAGGTAGAAAAGGAAAAGAATAAATTCGGGCAACCGCCGTAACGTTTCTGGCATCAAGGGGTAATCGGGCTTACTCACTCACCCCTTTACCTTTTTTCGCATGAAGAATTTCCGAATTACCTCGATGTGCGCCAGCCTGGTGCTGCTGGCCGCGGGCGCGCTGTCGTCTTTCACCACTGCCACCACCCGGCCGCTGGCCGACCGCGAAACCCGCTCGGTGGGCGCATTCACCGAAATCAGCCTGGGCAACTCAGCGCACGTGATAGTGAAACAGGGCAGCCCCCAAAGCATGGCGTTGGAAGGCAGCAAAGAGGACTTGGCCGATTTCGAAACCGACGTGCAGGGCGGCAAGCTGCGCCTAAACTTCCGTAACCAGGAGGGCAAGATGTTCAGTAACAAAAACCACGGCCCCGTGACGGTATACGTGACCGTGCCCGTCCTGACGGCGCTGCGGGTGGGCGGCGCGGGCAAGCTCGAAATGAGCGGCCCCCTGCAGGCCGACGCCCTGACGCTGGCCTTGAGCGGCTCGGGCGACCTGGTGGTTCCCCAGCTTCAGGCCAAGCAGCTCGAAACGAGCGTATCCGGCTCGGGCGGGGTGATGGTGGGCGGCAGCTGCGCCAGCAACGACATCCGCATCAGCGGTTCGGGCAAAGTGAAGGCCCACGACCTGAAAACCGAAACCAGCCGCGTCCGCATCAGTGGCTCGGGCGATGCCCACGTGTACGCCAGCCGCACGGCCGAAGGGTCGATTTCCGGTTCGGGCAGCCTGTACGTGGCCGGGGGCGCGCAGCTCAGCAGCAACACCCGCGGCAGCGGCCGCGTGGTGAAGGAGTAGGGGCCGTTAGGCCTTGGGCGGCTGTTGGAAATTAAACCGTCTGTCATCCTGGGCATTCTGCTTTAATCGCAGAATGCCCAGGATGACAGACGGTTTTACGCTTAACGCTTAACTGAATACCGGCCTGTTGGTGTAAAATTCGGGCATATCCGGGGGCGGGGCCGACCGCCGCGGGCGCGGCGCCGTACCTTTGCCCGGCCGCAAGGCGCGTTAGATTTCCCCACCCAACACCAGTCCGTGTACCTTCATCATGTGGCGTCCTACCTTCCGGAGGCCGTCGTAACCAACGCTCACTTCACCCGCCTCAACGGCCTGGCCAGCGAGTGGATAATTGAGCGAACCGGCATTCAGGAGCGCCGCAAAGCGGGCCCCGGCGAAAATGCCAACACCATGGCCATTGCCGCCACCCGCGCGGCGTTTGCCGCCGCTCCCGCCTTTGCTTCGGATAGTGTCGACCTGATTGTGGCCGGAACCTACACGCCGCACGACACCATTTTCACGGCCGCGCACGCCGTGCAACGCGATTTGAACGTGAACGAGATTCCGACGGTGAGCATCTCGTCGGCCTGTTCGTCGCTGCTCAACGCGGTGGAAATCGTGGAAGGCTACTTTGCCATGGGCAAGGCCAGCCGCGCCGTGGTGGTGGTCACGGAGCATAACACGGCTTACAACAACGAGGAAGACACAATGGCCGGCCACCTCTGGGGCGACGGCGCGGCCACGCTGCTCATCAGCAAGGAGCGCCTCAGCCCCGATGACCTGCACATCAGCGAAGTGCTGACCGGCGGGGCCGCGCCCGTGAGCAAGGCCGACGAGGCCGTGACGCTGAAGCCCGTGGAAAAAGGCATTGTGATGCCCTTTGGCCGCGATGTGTTTCAGCAGGCCTGCCTTTACATGGCCAAGGTGACGCAAACGCTGCTCGACAAGCACCACATTGCCACCGACGAGCTGACTTACCTCATCCCGCACCAGGCCAATCTGCGCATCTCGAAAAACGTGGTGAAGCAGCTCGGCCTCGACCCCGCCCGCGCCGTCAACAACATCGACCGCCTCGGCAACACCGGCTGCGCCGGCGCCGCCATCGGCCTGGCCGAGGTGTGGGATACGCTGAAAAGCGGCGACAAGGTGATTATTACGGTGTTTGGCGGCGGGTATTCCTACGGGGCCATGCTGTTGAATAAGTAATGTAGCGTGGACTCTGCGAGTCCGCGCCTGCCCGATGTGGCTAACCAGATAATGCGCGGACTCGCAGAGTCCACGCTACTTTCGCCCAATGCTTCCTCCTGCCGCCGCCTTTCTGCCCGAAATCACCTTCCAGACCAGCCGGGCCAGCGGGCCGGGCGGGCAGAACGTGAACAAGGTTGAGTCGCGCGTGGAGCTGCGCTGGCACCTGATGGATTCGCAGGTGCTGACGGAGCCACAGAAGATGCTGATAGGGGAGAAGCTGGGCAACCAGCTCACCGCCGATGGCCTGCTGCTGCTGGCCGCGCAGGAAGACCGGAGCCAGCTCCGCAATAAGGAAATTGTGCTGGCCCGCTTCCACGACTTGCTTTTGAAAAGCCTGCGCCGGCCCAAGCCCCGTAAGGCCACCAAGCCCAGTAAGAGCGCCGTGCGCAAGCGCCTGGAAGGCAAGAAAATTCAGGGCGAGAAGAAGGCCAGCCGGCGCCGGCTGGAGTAGCCGATAAGCCCGCGTATTTGCGGGTTTTGACAGTGTGGCGGGCTGGTAGCCAACTGACGGCTTTCGTGGCGTTCCTTTGCCGAGCGCCTTCGTTTCGCGCACCCAACTCATGTCTTGGTCGACCAACTTCCGCCGTTTTTGGTGGCTACTGCCCGCGGGCGCCGGGCTGGTAGGAATTCTGCTGCTGGCACTCGCCAAGGGGCACCCCCGGCGTCCCGCAGCCGCCTCAGTGCAGAAGCTGCCGCGCCCGAAGGCCGCGCCGCGCGTGCCCGGTGTCGTCAGCTCGCCCTTGGGCTCGGAAGAGCACATGGTGGTGATGGCCGATTTCAACGGGGACGGCCACCTCGACCTTGCCCATGCCAATGAGAATTACGGTGAGTTCAATTTCGACCCGCAGGGCACCGTGAGCGTGTGGTATGGCGACGGCCGCGGCGGGCTGCGCCACGGGCCGGTGCTGGACGACACGGATGTGGCGGTGCTGGCCACCCTCGACGCCGATGGCGACGGCGATGCCGACCTGCTGGCCGGGGGCGATACCTTGCTGCTGTGGCGCAACGAAGGCCGGGGCAAGCTGGTGCCGCAGCCCGTTCCCATGTCCACCGATGTGGGCAGTGGCATCGATGACGTGGCGACCGGTGACCTCGACGCCGACGGCGACATCGACGTAGTGCTGGCCGGCGGGGCGCGGCTGGCGGTGGGGCTGAACGACGGGCGGGGCCATTGGCAATTCCAGGAAGTGGCCCAGAAGCACGGCTTCTACAACGAGCCCTACAAGCGCGTGGCCCTGGCCGATGTCGACGGTGACCACGACCTGGACATCCTGTCGCCCGGCCGGCGGGGCAATATGCTGCTCAACGACGGCCGGGGCCGGTTTGGCCACGAGCAAATCCTGCCAGCCAGCAGCGGCTACAGCGTAGCCATTGGCGACCTCAACGGCGACGCCCGGCCCGACCTGGTGATGGAGCTGGGCGACATTGGCGAAGGCCAGTTGGGCGTGTTCCTGAACGACGGCCGCGGGCACTTTGGCACGCCGGCCCTGACGGACACGCTGGAGCAGGACGGCCAAAGCCAAGTGGCGCTGGGCGACGTGGACCACGACGGCGACTTGGACCTGGTCATTGGCAACGGGGAAGTGGGGGTGCGCCTCAACCAGGGCCAGGGCAAGTTCGAGCCCCTCTACGGGGTGCCGACGCCGTCGTCGCACCTCCAGGAGCTGCATCTGGCGGACATCAACCACGATGGCCAGCTCGATATGCTGGTGCCGGACACGGGGCCGCTGTTCCATCCTCCGCGGCCACGCCGCGCCACTTTGGCCACCTTGCGCCCACCCACCGGCGAGGAGTGTTACGAAGCCCCCGACCAGCTGCCCACGGCCGTGGACGGCGGGCCGGCGCAGCTCGTGGCGGAAGCCGCCATGCAGGCCCGGCTCGTGCTGCCCGCCGGCTACAGTGTCACCTCGGCCTACCCGCCGTACCGGATGGAGCTTGTTATCGGCAAAAGTGGGGCGGTGGAGCACGTCTGGCTGGGCGGGCAGATTGCGCCCGCCGTCGATTCGGCCATGCTGGACACGCTGCGGCACCTGCGTTTTGCGCCCGGCCGGCTGCATGGACGGGTGGTGCGGGTGCGCCTGCCCCTGCAGCCCCGGCTGGCGGCGCAGGGCCCCCCGCGCACCTTGCTCGCCCCGGAGCCCGGCGAGGCGCCGATATACGCCCGCGTCGGGCGCATGCCCGCCCCCGTGGGCGGCGGACCCCTGGTGCCGTACCTACGCGAGCAGGCCCTGAATCAATTTATTCTGCCCGACGACGCACCCGTGCCTCCGCACGGCCGCGTGGTACTGGGCGCAGTGGTAGAAAAAAACGGGACCGTAACCAGCCGCCGCGGGCTGGCCGATGTGCGTTCGGACATTGACGAGACGCTGGTACCGGGCCTGGGCAACTGCTGGCCGGTGGTGCCCGGCCGCTTGCACAGCCGGCGGGTGCGGGTGGCCGTGCGGGTGCCCATCGAGCTCACCGGGCCGCACGCGCCCTTGCGGCAGTCCGAAGCCCAGCGCCTCGAAGACCAGACCCGGCAGCGGGGCTGGGCCCGCCGGCGCCCCGGCGAAACCGACGACCAGTTCATGCGCCGGGCGCTGCCCCTGACGCTGACCTCCGGCGGCCTGGGGGCCCACGCGTGGCGGCCCGGGGCGTATGGCAGGCAGCTGTTCATCGTTTCCAGCTCCAGCCAGGGCGACAACCAGCACGGTGAAGACCTGCTGGTGCTCGACCCCTACCGCCCCCATCTATACGCCCTGGGCGTGCTGCCGATACCGCCCCTGGACGACGCCATTTCCGTGGTCGACTTCTTTTTTGCCGACGTGAACCGCGACGGGCGCCCGGAACTGCTGGTCCTGAAACGGTGCGACCTGCGCGGCACCCTGCTCACGCGCCACGGCCGCTCCACGTACTCCGGCTCCGAGCCGCGCTTCGCGACGGACGTTTTCTTCCTCGCCGGCACCAGCCGCACCGGCCGCCCGCGCTACCGCCCCGATACGGTCTATCGCCCTTACCTCGACGACCTGCCCACCGTGGCGGCCGTGCGGCGCGCTCTTACTCGGCACTGGATATGGGCCAGCCGGCGCAAATTGGAGTAGCAGCCGAAAGCTTCCGCCGCATGCGGCGGGTTATATAGGCACTGTACCCAAAGGGCCCGGCATCGGTAACGGTAGTGTAAGGCATGGGCGGCAACCCATACTAGTTCAAATCCAGGCCGAACAGGACGCCGAACCAGAGCTTGTGCTGGTACACCCAGTGCGGCCCATCGGGGCCCAGCAGCTGGTCGAGGCCGGCGGCGAGGCCGATGTTGAAGGCCCGGGCGTCGTAGATGGCGGCCAGGCCGCCGTGTAGCACCACGCCTTCGTAGTCGGCCGCGGTGGGACGGGTGGCGGCCGTCACGTCATCGGTGATGAAGGTAGAACCCGCGCCCAAGAAGGCCCCGTAGCCCAGCCCCGTGGCCCGGATGTGCGGCGTGGCCCCAAACGGCGTGGTGCGCTTGGTGCGCAGCGAGTAAAAATCGAGCCGCCGGCCCACGTAAATGGCGGCGTTGAAATTGGTGTTGAGCTGCACCGGCACCCCGGCCTGCGGCGGCCGCACCTTGAAGGGAATGGTGAACACGTCGAGGTCGAGCCGGCGGCGCAGCAGCCACAGCCGCTGGGTGGGCTGCAGAGCGTAGCGGTAGGTGCGGGGCTGGCCGGGAGGTGCATCGGGCGTGAGCAGCAGGGTATCGGCCCGCTGCTGCACGTAGAGCGGCTGCCGCGCCGCCAGGGCCGCGAGGGTGTCGGTAGCCGGGCGGTGTACCACCCGGTAGTAGCCGTCGTCGAGCTGCGTCACGTTGCCCAGCACCGCGCAACCGCCCAGGGCCAGCGCGGCGGCGGGCAGCAGGAGCAGGAATGGGCGGTGCTGCGGCATGAGCGGGTGATGGCAGGTTGGTGTAGAGACGCATACTTGCGGCTCGCCATTGAACGGTGATGCCTGAACGGGATGGACAAAGCGGTTCCGCGCGTTCAACGACGAGCTGTAAGTATGCGTCTCTACAGCAGCGTGCCGCGCAGTATCAGCAGCGCTACCGAGAAGTAGATAATCAGGCCCGTCACATCGACCAGCGTGGCCACGAAGGGTGCCGACGAGGTGGCCGGGTCCAGGCCCAGCTTCTTGAGCAGCAGCGGCAGCATGGAGCCCGCCAGCGAGCCCCACAGCACAATGCCCACCAATGCCACGCCCACCGTGAGGGCCACCAGTGCCCAGTGCTCACCATAGATGGGCGTGATGGATTGCCAGATGGCAATGCGCCCGAAGCCCACCAGCCCCAGAATCAGGCCCAGGGCCAGGCCGGTGATGATTTCGCGCCGCAGCACCCGCCACCACTCGCCCAGCGTGAACTCGCCCAGCGCCATGGCCCGGATGATGAGCGACGTGGCCTGCGAGCCCGAATTGCCGCCGGAGCTGATGATGAGCGGCACGAACTGCATCAGCACAATGGCCTTTTGCAGCTCGCCTTCGAAGAACTGCATAGCCGACGCCGTGAGCAGTTCGCCCAGAAACAGCACCACCAGCCAGCCGGCCCGCTTCTGCACCAAGCGCAGCAGGGGCATGGTGAGGTAGGGCTCGTCGAGGGCTTCGGAGCCGCCGAACTTCTGGATGTCCTCGGTATCTTCTTCTTCCCGAATGCTGAGGATGTCGTCGATGGTCACGATGCCGAGCAGGATGCCTTGGTCCGACACCACGGGCAGGGCGTTGCGGTCGTTGCGCCGGAAGATGTCGATGCCCTCTTCTTGGTCCTGGTGGGCCATCAGGCTCACGTAGCGGCGGTCCATCAGCTCGCGCACCCGCACGGTGGGCGCGGCCAGCAGGAATTCCCGGATGCGGATGTCGTCAATCAGCACGCCGTGGGCGTCGGTGACGTAGAGCATACTCAGCGTTTCGGACTGCCCGCCGTGCTGCCGGATGTAGTCGAGCACCTGCTGCACCGTCCAGTTCTCGCGAATGGCGATGTAGTCGGGCGTCATCAGGCGGCCCACCGAGTATTCGGGGTAGCCCAGCAGCTGCAGCGTCACCTTACGCTCTTCCTCGCTCAGGCTTTGCACGAGCTCGGCCACGAAGTTGGCGGGCAGGAATTCGAGCAGGGCCGTACGGTCGTCGGGCGACATCTCGTTGAGGATGTCGGCCATCTTGTCCTGGGCCAGATTGTCGAGAAAGTGCCGCTGCACTTCCAAATCGAGGTATTCGAACACCTCGGTGGCCAGCTTCAGCGGCAAGAGCCGGAAGATGATGAGCTGTTCCCGTTCCTCCTCGGCCTCAATGAGCGACACCAGCTCCGAGGGCTGGAAATCGCGGAGCAGCTGCTTGAGCTTAAAAAATTCGCCCTCCTGAATCAGGGACGTGATGGTTTCCACGGTCTGCGGCTGCATGAAAAAGAGGAGGGGGAGATGCTTCGCTAGGCAAGCGGGGTTGATGAAGGGAATAAGCGCCACAAAAGTAGGGCGAAGCAGGCGGTAAATGGGTACCGTAGACCGATAAAAGAACGTCATGCAGAGCGCAGCGAAGCATCTCGCGTGTGGTAGTAATCCAATCGCCAGGATTAGTGGTGGCACGCAAGATGCTTCGCTGCTTTCTGCATGACCGCCTTAATTGCGTCTCGATACGTAACAACCGCGCGGGCCGCCCCATCTTGCCGCCCCAACCCCGTGCTTATGCCCACTGATACTTCCGTTGCCCCCGCGCCCCTGGGCACCCTCGTGGTGCTGGGCGGCGGCGACGACGACCCCATGCTGGCCCTGCTGGCCCGCCTGCTGCCCGACCGCAACGTTCCCATCGAAATCCTCACTACGGCCAGCCGGCGCCAGCCCGCCCGCACCGCCGCCGCCTACGCCCACGCCCTGCACCAGCAGGGCTGCCCCCACGTGCGCCACCTCCAGGTGGATGAAACCAACCCCGCCGACGACCCCGCCACCCTCACGCGCCTGCGCCGGGCGGCGTTGGTGTTCATGAGCGGCGGCGACCAGGAGCGCATCACCGAGTTTCTGCTCGGCACTGAGTTTCTGACCATCCTGCGGCACAAATACGCCACCGAGGCCCATTTCATCGTGGCCGGCACCAGCGCTGGCGCCTCTGCCATGGCCGAGGTGATGCTGGTGAACGGCCACGGCTGGCGCAGCCTGCTCGGCGGCAATATCGAGGTGAAGCCCGGCCTGGGCCTGCTGCCCGGCGTGCTACTCGACCAGCACTTTGCCGAGCGCGGCCGCTACCCGCGCCTCATGCACGCCGTGCTGGCCCGGCCCGAGTTGCTGGGCATCGGCCTGAGCGAAGAAACCGGGCTGGTGGTGCGCGCCGGCCAGCCCGCCGAGGTGTTCGGCGAAGAAGCCGTGGTGGTGGTCGATGCCGCCGATGTTACCCACAACAACCTGTTTGATTTGGCCGAAGACCAAGTCATCAGCGGGCACAACCTGCGCCTGCACCTGCTGGTGGCCGGCCAGCAGGTGGATTTGACCACGCGGAAGGTGAAGTAGTGGGTTGGCGAATGAGTGGGTTGGTGGATTGACGTTGGACCGTAACCTAAATATCGTCACAATTGAAAGTCAATCCACCAATCCACTCATCCACCAACCCACTACTTGGGCACCAAAGCGCGCTACATTTGCGTTAGGGCCGCGTCAATATTTAAGGCAATTCATGCGTAATTCTCGTTTGTGGCTGCGGCCGCTGCGTTTCCTGGGGGTTTGGTTGGCGGTGCTCACGTTGTTGCCGTGGGCCTGCACGCGCAAAACGGTATCGTTCAAAAGCACGCCCGATGAGCCGCTGGCGCTGGTGTCGGACACGCTCACCACTACCGGCGACACCCTCAACGGCAAGCCTTCGCTCAGCACGGCCCGCAAGGCGGTGCTCACCAAAGAGCAGGAAAAAGCTGCCAAAGACGCCGAGAAAGACGCCCAGCGCAAGTCGAAAAAGAAGAAGAAAAACGTCTTCCTGGGTGAGAAGATGAAGAAGGCTTTCGTGAAGACCGGTCCGAAGGGGCGCAACCAGAAAATCACCATTTTCTACTACCTGAAGTACCCCAAGGCGCTTAATGCTTACGCCCCAGCCTACTATTACTACGACACTAAGAAGCACAAGATTCTGAAGCTGGCGGCTGTGGAGGAAGACGCCTCGCAGCTCAAAATCCTGCACGGCCCCTACAAGGTGATGCAGAACAACAAGGTGCTCGAATCCGGCTATTATGCCCTCGGCACCCGCCACCTGCGCTGGGAAACCTTCGACAAGAACGGCGTGCTGCTCACCAAAACCCACTACGAAATGGGTTTCCCGCGCGACGCTAACGTGAGCTACTATGGCGAAGACCGGGGCAAAATCAACGAAATTGTGCCCTACGTGAACGGCAAGCTCGAAGGCGACTACGCCAAATTCTTCCAGAACGGCCAGCCCGAATGGCGCGGCCAGTTTGAAAACGGCAAGCGCGTGGGCACTTGGACCAAATTCTGGGGTTTCCGCTCACGTCGGCGCTACGAGTACCAGTACGGCGAATCTGGCTACGACCCCGAGGTGACCGAGCCCGAACTCGTCCGCGAGTACTCGCGCGAGGCCAAGCTCATCTTCGACAAGGAGAAGAACCTCGATACGCGCAACGAGCCCACCGCCGACCCCAATCCGGCCCGCCGCCCCGGCTACACGCCCCGCACCGTGCCCAAAGCCGCCCCCAAGGTGACGCCGAAACGGCGGTAACTGGTTGGCAGGAGGCGTAGTGAGAGCAGTTCGGAAAGAATAAACGCTATGTCGAGCTTGCCGAGACATCTCGTGTGCCACCACTAATCCTGTCGATTGGATTAATGTTGCACGCGAGATGTTTCGGCAAGCTCGACATGACCGTTCTAGAGCTTATTAAACCGTCTCATTAATAAAACGCATCCTCAAAATGCTCGATGCGGAAGCCCTGGCTGAGCAGTGTCAGGGCCACGATGTCGAAGCGGATGTCGCCGCGCCAATCCAGCTCTTCCTGCAGATGCGTGGCCGCGAGGCGGAACAACTCCTTTTTGCGGGCCGAGACGAAGGTTTCCGGCGTGCCGTATTGACCCGAAGAACGGGTTTTCACTTCGGCAAACACTAGCAATTCATTGCCGCGCCGCAGCACAAGGTCGACCTCGGCGCGGCCGTGGCGGTAGCTGCGGGCCAGCACCTCGTAGCCGCGGGCCACAAAATAGTCGGCGGCGGCCGTTTCGCCAGCTTGTCCTAGGTCGTGGGGGGCGTGGGCCATGAGCAAGAGTGGGAGAGGGCGCCGGCTGGCCAAAACCAGCCGCACGGTACGCAAGCTAGCTGCCGGACGGCGTAAGCCAAAGCCTACGGCGGTTAGTACCTTTGTGTCCCGTTTCATCAACCCTCGCTCATGGCTTCCCTCGCCGAACCAACTTCCGCGCCGCTGCTCGACGCCCGACTGCCCGCTGGCCCGGTACCCAACCGGACGCTGCAGGTGCAGCGCCTCGGTCTGGTGGAGTACGTGCCCACCTGGGAGATGCAGGAAGAGCTGATGGCCGCCACGCTGGCCATCAAAACCCTGAACCGCCAGGCCGAAACCACCGGCGCCGCGCCGCTGCCCACGCCCAACCACCTGCTCCTTTGCGAGCACCCGCACACCTACACGCTGGGCAAAAGCGGCAAGCCCGAGCACCTGCTGCTCGACGACGAGGCCCTGACTGCGCACCACGCCAGCTTTCACCGCATTAACCGGGGCGGCGACATCACCTACCACGGTCCCGGCCAGCTGGTGGGCTACCCCATCCTCGACCTCGACAATTTCCGCAACGACATCCACTGGTACCTGCGCACCCTGGAAGAGGCCGTCATCCGCACTCTGGCCGAATACGGGCTGAATGCCGGCCGCATCGCTGGCCTCACCGGCGTGTGGCTCGACTGGGAAGAAGGCGCGCCCAACCCGCGCAAAATCTGCGCCCTCGGCGTAAAGTGCAGCCGCTGGGTGACTTTGCATGGCTTCGCCCTGAACGTGAACCCCGACCTTTCGTACTTCGGCCACATCGTGCCCTGCGGCATCACCGACAAGGCTGTGACCTCGCTGGCCCAGGAACTGGGCGCCGCGCCGGCGGTGTCGGTAGGGGAAGTGCAGGAGCGCCTGCTGCGCCACCTCACAGACCTATTGGCCGCGGCCGGGCCGTCTGCCTCTCCAACCTCATCTACCTCCAGCCTCAACGTTCCCTCGTGAAACAAGATATCCCCTTCGACCCCGTGGAAGGCGTCTCGGTTGCCGTCATCCCCGACGAGCAGGCCCTGACGCCCGAAGGCCAGCCCTTCTGGCAAGTGTACTTGCTCAACCACAATGCCTTTCCCCTCGAAAACGTCATCATCAACGCCAAGGGCTACGGCGAGCAGCCCGACGGCGAGAAGGTGCAAACGTCCACCCTGCGCTACCTCTTCGAGGAAGTGCCGGCCCACACCGCCGTGCCCGTTGAGTCCATCGACCCGGCCGTGTTTCACCTCAACAACCAGTATTGGGTGAGCTACTACCGCGGCGCGCAGATTTTCGACAAAAAATTTGTGTTCGTGCCCGATTCCATTGTGCCCGACAACCTTATTCACATTGCCCTACTCAACCGCCAGGGCGTTTTGCACAGCTAATTCCGTTTCTGCCTTTGCGCTGGTGACTGCTTCAGTCACCGGCATTGCTTATGCCGTAACCTGTTGTCTATGAATCATACTGATATTGCCCTGAGCTTGTCCTGGATGTGGGCGTTGCTGGTGTCGCTCTTCGCGGTGCCGTCCATCATCTACATCGCTCACCTCAAAAACATGCTTGATACCCCCAACGGGCGCACCGTGCACCAGTCGCTCACGCCGCGGCTGGGGGGCGTGGCCGTGTTTGCCGGATTCATGTCGGCCCTCACCATCTTCGCACCGCTCGAAAATGGCGTGAAGGAACTGCTGGCCGGCTGCATCATCCTGTTTTTTGTGGGCCTGAAGGACGACCTAGTGGGCATGTCGGTGGCCAAAAAGTTCGTCGGTCAACTTCTCGCCACCGGCATCGTGATGGTAATGGCCGATGTGCGCATCACCAGCTTTCAGGGCATCCTGGGCATCGGCACGCTGCCCATTGGCGTCAGCTACGCCTTCACGCTTGGCGTCATTGTTGGCATCACCAACGCCATAAATCTCATCGACGGCCTTGATGGCTTGGCCGGCACCATCGTGTCCATCATCTGCAGCACGTTTGGCTACTACTTCTACGCCTACGGCGGCCCCGGTTTCGGCAATTACGTGTACGTAGCGGTGTGCCTGGTAGGCGGCCTGTTCGGTTTTCTGCGCTACAACTTCCACCGGGCTCCCATTTTCATGGGTGACACCGGTTCGCTGGTGTGTGGCTTTATCGTGTCGGTACTAGCCATTCAGTTCATCGAAATGGGGCTGCACGTGGGGCAGCCGTTTGCTTCCGCTTCGCCTTCGGTAGCGGTGGGCATTCTATTTGTGCCTTTATTCGATACCCTGCGGGTTTTTTCGCTGCGCATGCTGGCCGGCAAGTCGCCCTTCTCGCCCGACAAGAACCACATTCACCACCGCATTCTGGCCATGGGCTTCCAGCAAATCAGCACCGTGCTGCTGCTGGGCCTGCTCAACATTCTGGTTATCCTGTTCGTCATCCGCTTCGCCTACCTCGGCAACACCATCCTCATTGCCGCGCTGGCCGTATTTTCCGCCCTGCTCAGCATCTTCTTCGGCGTGTATCAAAGCCGGATTTCCCGTCGCCAGCTCGCCGCCGCCCAAAACGGCAATTAGCCCCTTATGGCCACGCGCGGCGCATTTCGGTGGGTTTGGCTACTGCTCTGCAGCTTCGGGCTTGCGCTGCCCGGCAGCCTGCGCCCCGCCCACGCCAGCGAATACAAGCAGTTGCCTCCGGCCTCGCCCACGTCCCTCTCCTCCGATTGGCTGATTCACGACGCGGCGCGCAATCGGCTAATTTTCTATCTGCCCGGCTACCACCTGCCCGCCCACGCCTACTACCAATGGGTGCGGCTCAGCCACAGCCAGCCGTTTCCGCTCTCGTTTGCCGCGCAGCCTGGGCTGAGCTTGTTTATCGATAACCAGCTGGTTTTCACGGCGCGCACTGCCACCACCTACTTCCTCGACCTGGCCCACCTGCTGCCTGCCCAGCTGCCGGTGGGCTCGCACCTGCTCGCCGTCTGGCAGCCCGATGGCTACCCAGCGCTCACCTCCTTCTCCAGCTTGAGCGCCAGCGCGTCGGCCCCCGGTCAGGCTATTTCCAAAGTAGTGCAGGCGGCCCAGCCCCGGCTGCCCGGCCCGCAGGGCCAGAACGTGTACTTGGGCTTTTTGCTGGTGCTCGGCCTCTCGTACGGCGCCGTGCGCACCACTTACCAGCCCGGCCTGGCCCGTATTTTTCAGATTGAGGAGCTGTTCGGCAACGGCAGCGACCAACAGGCATTCTTGGCCAAGCCGGCCTTTTCGCTGCTCAACCTGTTGCTGGTGCTGCTGTTCGCGCTGTCGTTTGCGCTCCTCCTCACCGCCATTCACACCGACCTGCAGAACCTGCCCCTGCTGCGCCGCTTCTTCAACGTGCCCGAAACCGCCATCGTGGCGCGGGTACTGCTCTATACGGCCATCATCACCGCCTTCGTATTCGGCAAATACCTCTACGTAGGCATCTTGGGCTATACTTTCGGCTTGCAGCCACTGGTCGATATACAATACCGGGAGTTTCTACGCACCACCTTGCTGGCGGGGTTGGTACTGCCCGTTGTGCTCCTGCTCTACCTGAGCCTCAACAGCGGCCATCCGCGCACAGTGGCCTGGGCGGCCAGCGCCGCCATTGCGTTGGTATTGGTCGGCACGGTGCTGCGGGTGGGGCGCACCCTGCACCAGCACGCGTCGCTGATGAATCTGCATTTGTTTGCCTACCTTTGTGCCACTGAAGTACTGCCTTTACTGGTTTTACTTAAACTTATTGTTTTTACGTACTGATTAGCACCGCTCTGCGGCCTGCGCTTTTTTCATTTACTTACTCTTATTGTCCTAATACTACTCTTTTTCTTCCTGTATGGCCGAGAGTGCAGAAAAGCCGGGCACAGGCCGGCATGCCAAACGCATCAGTAGCATCCTGGTTACCCAGCCGAAACCCACCAACGATGTTTCTCCCTATTTCTCCATTGCCGAGAAATACGGCATCAAAGTGGATTTTCGCGAGTTCATCGATGTGCAGCCCGTATCCTACAAGGATTTTCGGCGCGAAAAAATAAATATTCTGGAATACACGGCCGTCATCTTCACGAGCCGCAACGCCGTCGACCATTTCTTCCGCATCTGCCAGGAAGCGAAGTTAGAAATGCCGGCGGAAATGAAGTATTTCTGCATTTCCGAGCAGACGGCCAACTACTTGCAGAAGTACATTGTGCTGCGCAAGCGCAAGCTGTTTGTGGGCGAGCGCACGGCGGCCGACTTGTTCGAGGTCATCAAGAAGCACAAAGGCGAGAAGTTTCTCTATCCCTGCTCCGACATTCGGAAGGACGACCTTCCCGTGTTCATGCGGGCCAACAACCTCAAGTTTTCCGAGGCAGTTATCTACCGCACCGTGGCCAGCGACCTGTCTGACCTCGCGGAGGTGAAGTACGATTGCATCGCATTTTTCAGCCCTTCCGGCATCAGCTCGCTTTTCATCAACTTCCCCGATTTCGTGCAGGATGGCACCCGCATTGCTGCTTTTGGGCCCACCACGGCCAAAGCCGTCATCGACGCCGGCCTCATCCTCGACATTGAAGCGCCCCACCCCAACGCCCCATCCATGACCGGAGCCATCGAGGCCTACATTCGTCGGCATGCCCAGCCCGATGTAGGCAAGAGTAGTACTAAAAATACCAAACCCGACGCCTGATAAGGGTAAAAGGTTGAAAACCGGAGCAACACCCTTGCGCCGGTTTTTTTTGGTTGAATTTTTTGAAGCCGGTTTTTGCCTTACATTTGGAAGCTATTCTTCCATTCGCAACACCCACCACCCCCACCTCCCTCTTCTTCACCCGTTACCACCACACCTGTCCTATGAAAGGAACGTTACTCGCGACCCTGCTCTTCACGGCCGCGGCCGGTTCGGCGTATGCCCAACAGCAGCCCCAGTTCACCCACTACGGTTTTAATGGCATGGCTCTGAATCCGGCGTATGCCGGCATCAAAGGGCAAGGCGAGGTGACCCTCATCGGCCGTTACCAGTACTTCAACTACGGCAACTTCGGCGATGCCAACGGTTCGCCCCGTACGGGCCTGATTTCCGCTTCGCTCCCCATTCTGGCCACCGGTGGCGGCGTGGGCGCCGTGGTGTACTACGACGTGCTCGGCCAGTCGAAAATGACCAACGCTGCGCTTTCTTACTCGCAGCACATCAAGCTGGGTTCAGGCAAGCTAGGCATCGGTCTGCAAGGCACCTATACCTACCTGAGCAAAGGAACCTATATCGCCCTCGACAAAGACGACGTGAACGTGCCCAGCGGCGCCTCCGACAGCAAGTTCGATGCAGGCGTGGGCTTGTGGTACGAGTCGCCCAAGTTCTACGCAGGTCTGAGCATGAATAACCTGCTGCGTTCGCAGTACACGTTCAAGAGCGCCGGCACCGCCGGTACGCCCAACCAATACATCGCCGAGAACCACGCCTATTTTACCGCCGGCTACAATATCGATGCCTCGTCGTCCGTTGTGGTGACGCCTATGGTATTGGTGAAATCCGTATTGCCGGGTGACTTTTCCAGCAGCAACAAATTTAATAACTCTAAGAACTACTCCTTTGAGGGTGGTGTTCGGGCGACTATCGACGACAAATATTGGATAGGTGCCAACTACCGGACCGAGGAATCCGTTTCGGGCCTGTTGGGCATCAGCTTTGCTAAGGACAACGCCGTCCGTCTGGGCTACGCCTTCGACTTTATTGCCTTCAACCAAGATGCGCGCGCTTTCAGCTCGCATGAGATTATGCTCTCCTACCGCTTGCCCAAGCCGGCTTCTAATATTCGCCCGGCTATCCGCACGCCCCGTTACAGCTTCTAATTGTCATATTCCTCGTTCGGCACCCAGAATGAGCATTATCCTAATCAAGTTAGGATAAATTTTAGGCGGCTTCGCAAGATATAATAAGGATTAACCGAGTTATTTACGCTATCCAGCGTGTTTGCCCTGAATTTGGTCGTGTGCAGTAAAGTTTAAGTATTGCACAGTTTCCTAATTTAGTGTAGATTTGCCAGCCCATCTAAATGGACTTTAGCGGTATCGGCAATTACTAAACAGAATTCTAACCCCATGAACAAGTTTCTAGCATTATCCCTTTTTGCTATCTCCGGTACATTATTGGGCGGGTGTTTTGGCAAAGGACCAACCGGTGACCTGGTTGGTTCCGAGGACCGGCCCTTCTTTATTCCTCAGGAAGTGCCATATGGCATGGTGCCCTGCCCCGGTGGCACGTTCCACATGGGCCAGACCGACCAGGACATTTCTGCCTCAATGGTGAACATGAACAAGCAGGTGACCATCGCCGGCTTCTACATGGACGAAACGGAGATTACCAACAACGAATACCGTCAGTTTGTCGATGCCATCAAGCAGGACTCACTCGACGTGCTGGGCGAAGAATACGTGATGACCGAGTTGTACCCCGATACCACGGTTTGGGTGCGCGACTTCACTTATCACATGGGCGACCCCTTGCTGGAGTACTACTACACCCACCCGGCTTTCGATGATTATCCGGTAGTGGGCGTCGACTGGTTTGCAGCAAAGTATTTCTGCAACTGGCGCACCAAGTTCCGCAACGCTGCCCGCGAAGAATCTGGTTACGCCAATGACCCCAACTTCCGCTTGCCTTCGGAGGCCGAATGGGAGTACGCTGCTCGCGGCGGCCGCGACTTGGCTACCTACCCCTGGGGTGGCCCATACCTGCGTAACACCAAAGGCTGCATGCTGGCCAACTTCAAACCCGGCCGTGGCGACTACGCATCAGATGGCTTTGCTTACACCTCGGAAGTAGGTTCGTTCTTCCCCAACGACTTCGGCCTGTATGATATGGCCGGCAACGTATCGGAGTGGTGCGATGACGCTTACATGGAAGCCTCGGTGCCGGTGGTGTGGGACTTGAACCCCACTAACCCGGACGACAACGAACCCCGCAAAGTGGTACGGGGCGGTTCGTGGAAAGACATTGCTTACTTCCTCGAAACCGGTACGCGCAATTTTGAATACCAGGACTCGGCCCGCTCTTACATCGGTTTCCGTTGCTCGATGATTCAGATTGGCATGGGTACCAACAGCTCGCTCAACTAATAATACACCACCTCAATTGGCGGGACGACATTAATTAACCACCCTCCCCTTCAACACCTTCTTCAACCCCTTTCAATCGTTAAACTCTCATGGCAGCTAAAGGAAGTTTTCTCTATGATTCGCTGATGCCCAAAATCTATGGCATCGGTGCAGCCGTTGTTATCGTCGGTGCATTGTTTAAAATTGAGCACTGGGCCGGTGCCGACATCATGCTCATCGTTGGTCTGGGCACGGAAGCTGTTATCTTCTTCCTGAGCGCATTCCAGCCCGCTCACAAGGAGCACGACTGGTCGCTGGTTTACCCTGAGCTGAGCGAGGGCTACGACCCTTCGACCGGTAATCCCAGCCTTTCGACTTCTGACGGTTCGGCTAAAGGCCTGACCATGAAGCTGGACGACATGCTGAAAAATGCCAATGTAACCCCCGAAGCCCTCACCAACCTGGGCCAGGGCCTGAATCGCCTCAGCACCACCACCTCGCAGCTTTCGCAGCTGGGCGAAGCCACCAACGTCACCGACGAGTACACCAAGAAAGTACGCTCGGCCGCTGATTCGCTGGAAAAAATCAACGTTGCTTACTCGAACACTGTGGATGCTATTTCGGCTATGTCGAACGCAACCTCGGATGCCAAAGAGTACCACATGCAGGTGCAAAACGTGACCAAAAACCTGGGTGCGCTGAACGCCGTGTATGAAATGGAACTGCAGGATGCCAATACGCACCTCAAGTCCATGAACCAGTTCTACGGTACGCTCAGCAAAGCCATGGACAACATGACTCAGGCTGGCAAAGACACCGAAAGCTTCCAGAAGCAAGTGGCCGACCTCACCGGCAACCTGACTTCCCTCAACCGCGTGTACGGCAACATGCTGAACGCCATGCGGGCCGGCGCCCAAGCCTAAGCGCCGTTTATCATCCCTTCCACACAATTTTAGCGGAACCAGATAATGGCAGGCGGAAACGAAACCCCGCGGCAGAAGATGATTGGCATGATGTACCTCGTGCTAACCGCTCTTCTGGCGCTTCAAGTGAACTCAGCGATTCTGCTGAAGTTCAAGTTCATCGATGACAGCCTGTTGGGTGTCAACGATAAGACCTCGCTAGGGGCAGACGGTACGGTAAAGGGCATTGAGGCGGCTGTTAAGAAAAACAACAACCAGCCCCGTGACTTGGCCGTGCTCAAACAGAGCGAAGAGATTCGTGCTAAAACCAAAGACTTAGTAGCTTACCTGCGCGATGTACGCCAGAAGCTGATGGTCGCCACCGAGAACAAGAACGGTGAGATGACCAACCTCAGCGGCGAAGACAAAGTGGCTATGACCATGCTAGGCGGCAAGCGCAATGGGTTGGCTTACACCGGTCTGAAGCCTAAGCTGAATGACTACGCGACCTACATTCAGCAATTTGTGCCGAATGCTCAGCCGCTGGCCATCGACGCTAAGAATGACCCGCGTGTAACCGAAAAAACGCAGAAGACGAAGAACTTCGAGGAACTCAACTTCGAGAATACGCCCGTAGTGGCCGCCTTGGCTACCATCTCGCAGAAAGAAACCGAAGTGCTGAAGTATGAAGCCGATGCGTTGTCGGCCCTGGCCCAGAAAGTAGGTGCCAAGACGATTGTGTTTGACAAGATTGGTGCTTTCGCTAGTGCCGAGTCTAACACGGTAGCGGCTGGCACCAAGTACAAAGCCGAATTGTTCCTGACGGCTTCGGCTTCGACCATCAGCCCGAAAATGACCCTCAACGGTTCGCCGCTGTCGGTGGGTCCGGATGGCAAAGGCAAAGTGGAGTTCACGGCCCGCCCCGGTGGGTTTGATGCTTCGGGCAACGCCAAGGCTTCGTGGACCGGCACCATCCGCTTCAACCAGAATGGGCGCGATACCACCTTCACTGTTAAAGTGCCTTACACCATTACCAAGCCGGTAATGCAGATTCAGTCGGCTTCGGTACAGGCGCTGTACTTCAAGTGCGGCAACAAGCTGAACGTATCGGTGCCAGCCCTCGGCGCGCAATACAAGCCCAGCTTCTCGGCTTCGGGCGCTTCGGCCATTGCCGGTACGAAAGTGGGTGACGTGACCTTGATTCCGAATGCAAGGGAAGTGACGCTGAACGTAAGCAGCGGCGGCAACGCCATCGGTTCGCAGACTTTCCAGGTTCGTCCCATTCCGAAGCCAACCATCAAATGCATGTTAGGTGGCCGGGAAGCCAACGAGAAACAGGGTACTCCCGGCACTGCTGTGCGCTCGATGACGCTGCAAGCTGTGCCTGATGCCGGTTTTGCTACCTTCCTGCCGGAAGACGCTCGTTTCCGCGTGACCCGCTACGAAGTGACGTTGGTGCGTGGTCGTCGCCCGGCCTTGGCCCCCATCACCGTAAGCGGACCGGTGGCTAACCTTAGCAGTGTAGTGGATAACTACCGCGATGGTGACCGCCTGTACGTGGAGGTGAAGGAAGTGCAGCGCATGAACTTCCAAGGTTCTACTGAGCCGGTGAGCGTTCAGAAGCAGTTTAATATTCCCTTGCTGTAATATCTGTGGCTTGGCCACGTTAGCGAACTATCCTACAATTAATTTGCTTTTGCCCGATATGAAATCCATTCACACCTTGGCCGCAGTAGCGGCGGGCTTGTCGCTGTCATTGGCAGCTTCGGCCCAGGAGCAAGCCACTACGGCGAGCAGCACCGGTTCGCACCGGCCCATTCCTCCGTCCGACCAAATGTTTCGCAAGAGCATCTGGCGGCAAGTGGACCTGCGCGAGAAGCAGAACAAGCCGATGTTTTCCGAAGGCAAGGAAATCAGCCGGGTTATCCTCGATGCCGTGAAGCGTGGTGAGCTGACTGCTTACAAGAACGACTCGCTGACTTCTACTTTCACTTCGCAGGAAGTGCGGACTAACTCTTCCTACGTTGATGAAGCCGTGAAGCTGAGCGACGAGGAGAAGGCGGCTGGTTTCAGTGAAAAGGATTTGAACGGCGGCGGTGATGACGGCTGGGGTGCACCCGCACCGAAGAAAAGCGGTGGTAGCGGTGCTACCACCAAGCGTCAGCCCAAACTGGGCGCCAACGGCAAACCCCTCAAGGACAAAAAGGGCAAAATCATTTACGAAACCGTAGCTGTAGCTCCGCCCGCACCGCCTGCACCAGTAGGCAATGAGTACCGGCCGAAGGATTTGTATGAGATGGAAGTGAAAGAGGATATGATTTTCGACAAGAAACGGTCGAGAATGTATCACGACATCAAATCCATCACGCTGCTGGTACCCTCGACGCTGCCTACGAACATCTCGGGCATTGAGAAGCCGATTGGGACGTTCAAGTACAGCGACTTGGTGAAGGTGTTCCGCGCTAACCCGCAAAATGCCATCTGGTTCAACGCTGAGAACGATGCGCAGCACAAAAACCTCGCTGATGCGTTTGAATTGTGGTTGTTCAACTCGTACATCACTAAAGTGTCCAACGCTGGCGACAGCCGCTTGGACGACATCTACGGTGGTGCCCAGCAAGGCATCCTGGCTGCTCAGCAGACGGCTGCTGATCTGGTAGAGTACGAATACAACCTGTGGAGCTTCTAATCCCACTGGTTTAATGAAACAAAAGAGCCCCTCGCAGTGATGCGAGGGGCTCTTTTGTTTTACGGCTGAACCGGGAGCTGTTTGGGAAGCATTGGGTGGGAAGGAGCTTCGTTTTCGGCGAAGTAGTTCTGGAGAACTTTCGCTTTGGCTTTGCCTACTTCGGCGATGAGCTCGGCTTCGGTGAGCTCCCGGATTTTCTTGACGGACTTGAACTTGTTGAGCAGCTTGTCGGCGGTGATAGGGCCGAGGCCTTTGACGTCGGTGAGCTCGGTTTTGAGAGTGGCGGCGTCGCGGCGGGAGCGGTGGAAGGTGATACCGAAGCGGTGAACTTCGTCGCGCATGCGCTGGAAGAGGCGCAGGGATTCGCTCCGCTTGTCGATGTAGATGGGTAGTGGGTCGTTGGGGACGTAGATTTCTTCGAGGCGCTTGGCGATGCCGATGATGGCAATCTGGCCCCAGAGGTTGAGGTCTTTCAGGGCCTTGACGGCCATGCTGAGTTGGCCCTTGCCGCCATCGACGATGACCAATTGCGGGAGGCTGGCGCCTTCATCGACGAGGCGGCGGTAACGACGCGTCACGACTTCGTACATGCTGTCGAAGTCGTTGGGGCCGATGACGGTTTTGATGTGGTAGTGACGGTAGTCCTTCTTGCTGGGCTTGGAATTGCGGAAGCACACCATGGCGGCCACCGGATTGTCGCCCTGGAAGTTGGAGTTGTCGAAGCATTCAATGTGTTTGGGCAACTCGGTGAGGCGCAGGTCCTTTTTGATGGTTTCCATGATGCGGACCTCGTTCACGTCCTTGCTCTTCTCGTTCATGCTTTCCTTCTCCTTGCGGGCGTAAAGCACGTTTTTGAGGGCCAGTTCGATGAGCTTACGCTTGTCGCCGATTTGGGGAACGGCGAGGGCAACGCCGGGCAAAGGGAGCTCGACGGCTACGTTGGTGAGGATTTCCTTTGACTCACTCTCGAATTCCTGGCGCATCTGCATGATGATGGGCGCGAGGATTTCGGCGTCTTCTTCGTCCAGCTTCTTAGTGACTTCAAGCGACTGGGTGAGAATGATGCTGCCGTTCATCACCTTCAGGTAGGTGATGAAGCCCGATTTTTCGTTGCTGGCGATGGCAAAGACGTCGATGTTGGTGAGGGCGGCGTTGACGATGGTAGACTTCGCCTGGAAGGCCTCAATCTTATCAAGCTTGACCTTGAAAGCGTGCGCCAGCTCGTACTGCATGTCCTGGGCGGCAGCCGTCATGCGCTCGCGGAAATACTGCTTGGGAATGCGCAGGTCGCCGTTGAGAATCTGGCGGATTTGCTGGATGTAACCGCTGTAGGTGGCCTCGTCTTCTTTGGCTACGCAAGGGGCGTTGCAGTTGCCGAGCTGCAGCTCCAGGCAGGGCCGGAACTTGCCGGCTTCGACGTTAGCGACGCTCAGGTTGTAGTTGCAGGTGCGTAGCGGGTAGAGGGCCCGGATGAGCTCCAGCAGCACGTTGAGGGCCGTGCCATTGGCGTAGGGGCCGTAGTAGCGCGAGCCGTCGTTGATTTTGTTGCGGGTGGGGATGAGGCGCGGGAACCGCTCGTTGGTGAGGCAGAGGTAGGGGTAGGTTTTGCCGTCCTTCAGCAGGATGTTGTACTTGGGCTGGTGCTGCTTGATGAGGTTGTTTTCCAGCAGAAAAGCGTCAGACTCGGAGTCGACGATGGTAAACTCTAGGCGCTTGATGTTGCGGACGAGCGTCTGGGTTTTCTTGTTGTGGTCCTGCTTGGTGAAGTAGCTACTCACGCGCTTGCGCAGGTCGATGGCCTTGCCCACGTAGATGATGCCTTCGTCGTCGAAATACTTATACACGCCGGGCTTGTGGGGCAGAGCGTTGATTTGGGCTTGCAGTTCGGGTTTGGCGGCCATGAGAAAGGCGGAGGTGAGCGGATTGATTATAACGAAATATGGCTGACGAAAGTCGCCAGCCATATCAAAATTGTGAAGGATTTAGGTCTGCAATAAAAACCTACTGGAGAGTTGCGCCAGTCTTCCGCAACAGTTGGCCTAGATGTCCTTATCATCCAAATCGGAAGCGTCGGGCACCTGCATCTTCTGGTCGTAGGGGATGGTGTCGCGCTGGCCGCCGTAGTACTTCGAGCAATCGAGCTCGATGCTGAGCGGGGCGGCGGGCTTGGGGAAAGGGCTGGTGTTGATGCCGATGCTCTTGTCCTTGTACACTTTCTGCATGAAGAGGCCGTAGAGCGGCAGGGCGGCGCGGGCGCCCTGGCCGTAGGCGCCGGTGCGGAAGTGAATGCTGCGGTCTTCGCCACCTATCCACATGCCGCACACCAAATCGGGGGTGATGCCCATGAACCAGGCATCGGAATAGTTGGAGGTGGTACCGGTTTTGGCGCCGATTTCATAGGGAAACTTGAAGCCCGTGTGCAGAATGGTGCTGGTGCCGCCGGGCTCGGTGGTACTGGCCTGCAGCATGTTGGTCATGATGTAAGCCGTTTCCTCGTTGAGCACTTCCCGGGTCTGGGGCACGAATTCGCGCAACACGTTGCCGTTCTTGTCCTCGATGCGCGTGACCATGATGGGGTCGGTGTGGATGCCCTTGTTCACGAAGGTGCCGTACACCCCGCACAGCTCAAAAATGCTGCAATCGGAGGTGCCGAAGCCCATCGAAGGCACGGCATCGACGGGTGAGGTGATGCCCAGACGCTTGGCATAGGTGGCGATGGTTTCCGGCCCCATCTTCATCACGAGCCAAGCCGTGATGGAGTTCATGGAGCGGGCTAGGGCCTGCCGCAGCGTGAAGGTGCGGCCCGTGAAAGTGCCCTCAAAGTTCTTGGGGGTATAAGCCGCGCGGCCGGCCACGGCCGGGAAGGTAGTGGCCACGTCGGGGCGGGGGAAGCAGGGCGAATAGCCGCCCTGCTCAATAGCGGCCGTGTACACGATGGGCTTGAACGTGGAGCCGGGCTGGCGCTTGCCCTGGCGCACGTGGTCGAACTTGAAGAACTTGTAGTTGGGGCCGCCCACCCAGGCCTTCACCTGGCCGTTCAGCGGGTTCATGGCCATGAACCCGGCACGCAGGTAGCGTTTATAATAGGCCAGCGAGTCGAGCGGCGACATCATCATTTCCTTCTCGCCCTGCCAGGTGAACACCGGCATCTTGTACTTGCGGCGCAGGTAGAAGTTCACGGAATCGCGGTTGCCGTCGTACTGGTTCATCAGCGACTTGTAGCGCTGGGTGCGGCGCATGGCAATGTTGAGAAAATCGGGGATGACCTTGCCGTTTTCGTCGCGCCAGGGCAGCTGGCCCTTCCATTGGGCGTTGAACCACTTCTGCTGCAGGGCCAGGTGCTCGGCCACCGATTTCTCGGCGTATTCCTGCATCCGCGAGTCGATGGTGGTGTAGATTTTCAGGCCGTCGGCGTACAGGTCGTGGTCGGTTTCCTTGGCCCAGGCCACCAGCGACTTCACCACCTCGGCCCGGAAGTAGGGGGCCAGGCCCTTGCTGGGGTTCTCCACCGAGTAGTGTAGCACAATGGCCTTGGCCGTATCTTGGGCCAGCTCGGCGTCGGTGATGTAGTGCGACTTGGCCATCTGGCGCAGCACCCAGTTGCGGCGCTTGCGCGAGCGGTCGGGGTGCACCACGGGGCTGAAGCGGCCGGGCGCGTTCACGATGCCCACCAGCGTGGCGGCCTCGGGCGTGCTCAGGTTTTTGGGCGATTTGTTGAAGAACGTCTTGGCCGCCGTGTTGATGCCGAAGGAGTTCGAGCCGTACTCCACCGTGTTGAGGTACATGCGGATGATTTCGCGCTTGGTGTAGTTGCGCTCCAGCCGGATGGCCAGAATCCACTCCTTGGTTTTGGTGATGAGCATGCCGATTTTGCCGGTGCCGTTCAGGGAGCCGTCGTTCAAATCCTGCCGGGTTTTGAAGAGCACCTTGGCCACCTGCTGGGTGAGCGTGGAGCCGCCGCCGTTGTGCGAGAAGGTCAGCACGCCGGTCACGGCCCGCAACACGCTCTTGGCATCGATGCCGGAGTGCTGCTCGAAGCGCACGTCCTCGGTGGCAATGAGGGCGTCAATCAGGTTCTGGGGCAAGTCTTTGAAATCGACGGGCGTGCGATTCTCCCGGAAATACTTGCCCAGCAGCACGCCATCGGCCGAATAAATCTCGGAGGCCAGCTCGGAACGCGGGTTTTCCAGCGTCTTGAGGTTGGGCATGCGCCCGAACAGGTTCAGGAAGTTGCCGCTCACGGCCAGCACAAACAGGCCTAGGCCCACCACGCCCGCGCCAAACAGCACCCACATGGTCCGAACAAACGCCGTGAACCGTCCGTTGCGCGCAGGTTTCAAGGGCTGGGGCTTCGGGCGGCGAGTAGGAGGGGAAGTAGGCATAAGAACAAAACAGAAATAATCAGGCAAAAATAAAGCCTCCGAGGGTGGGCGGAGGCTTTATACGGTTCAGCGGCATTGGTCACCCATGCCCGCGCAGCAACTGCCCGCGTCGGCTATTTATACACGCGCTGGTAAAAACTCAAATACCCCGCCAAATCACCCGAGGCTTGCAACAGCGCCAAGTTCTCCATGCTGATAACCAGGGTCTGGTAGCCCTGGCCCCGCAGGCGCCCCAGCGGCGACTGCGGCCCGCGCAGCTTGGTGGCGTAGCTCTGGGCCACTTTGGCGCCCGGCAGCGCCCGCACCACCACCAGCGTCTGGTCAGCGCCGAGGGCCGGCGTTTCCACCTGCAGGTTGTTGGCTTTGAAGTAGCGGCCGTTATAAGCGCCCAATTGCGTGGCAAGGTCCGCAGCCGGCGGCGTGGCTTTCGGAAACACCAGCACCACCGCGTGCGCTCCGCTCAGCTGCGTGGTGTAGGCAGTGGTGGGAGCTTCCGGCGCAGGGGCGGGCGCCGGAGGTGTACTAACGGCCGGCGCCGCGCCCGCGCCAGCCGGCGCCGGGGCCGGGGAAGCGGTGGGAGCCGGAACTGAAGCAGCTGGAGCATCTTTTGCGGCTGGAGCTGCCTTGGTATTCCTGGGTGTCTTGGCCACCGATTTTTCAGTGGCGTCTTTATCCGAAGCAACCACCGACGCGGGCCCGGCCGAACCGCTGGGAGCAGTAGCTGCTGGTTTCAGGTCAGAGGCCGGGCTTGGGGATGCCGGGGGCGTTTTAGCCGGTTCGGGCACGGCTCCGGTGGGATTCAGGGCCTTGGCCGGGGTTTCGTCCTCGCGATAAAAAATGCGCATGCGGTTGTCTACCTCGCCGGGGCGGAACAGCGACACCACTGGTTTTTCGGTCGAAGCCAGCGCGCCAGCCAATTGCCCCGAATCCTGCTTCTTGTAAGCTTCGGCCAGGGCCTGGGCCTGGGGCACCAGTGGGCTGTCGGGGTAGTCTTTGTAGAATTTTTCCACCGATGAGCGCGCCGTGAGCGGCGCCTGGGTGCGTACCACCAGCAGCGTTTTCATATAAGCCACCCGGTCGCTCAGGTCGCTCTTGGGGTAAAGCTTTTCGGTGCGGGCCAGCACGGCGTTGGCCTTGCCAAAATTCTGGTTTTTGTAGTAAGTGAACGCCGAATCGACGCGGCTGGCCACGGCATTGTGCAGCGCCAGCTCGTGCTCGCGGTACAAGGGGTCGGCAATCAGCTTGGCGTAGATGGAGGTCGGGAATTCCTTCTGCAGCGCTGCCGCATACTGCGCCATTTTGGCCGCATCGGGCTTGTCCTTGTAATACAAGTAAAGCAGGTAGTAGGCATCGGGCGCGTGTGCGCCGCGGGTGTAGCGCGTCACCTGCTTTTCGTACGTCTCGAAGCCCTTTTCGCGCTCCCTCAGCATCTCTTTGTAGATGCCCGCCAACTCGTACAGAGCTGCCTCAATCTGTTTGTCGGATGCCTCCAACTGCGTCGGGGTAGTCGGTAGCGCGCTGCGGTACTTGGCCACCAGCGCATTTTTCTCAGCGTTGGGGTCTACGGGAGCCGCTTTCGCTATCGAGTCAGCTTTGGCACTGTTCACGGCTGTGGTCGAGTTGCCGGTCATGCTCAGCGGCACGCCGCCGTTAGCCACAGTGTTGGGCGAACTGCTGGCCTGGCTCACGGTGCGCCAGTTGTCCTGGAGCTGGCGCCCCTGCCACTTCCGCACAAACTCGGCCCGCGCCGTGCCCAGCGCTGCCGGGTTGTCGAAATACCACTTCGAGCCATTAGCCACGGCCAGCGGGTCGAACGACATCGGGTCGGCGGCGGTAGAGCCGGGCGCGCCCGGGATGCCGCTCGGCGCCAGGCCGGAGCCGATGCCGCTGCTGCCACTCGGCTGGCGGCTGGCAAACTCCGCCTCCTTCGCCGCCGCTTTCTGCTGCGCGGCCAGCTTGGCGGCCTCCTTCTGCTTTGCCGTAATTTCCGCCTCGGCATACAGGTTAAGCTGCTGGTCCAGCGCCTCCTGCGGCAGCTTGGCCAGGGCCTGCAGGCTGTCCTGCGTTTCAATGATGGTGTACTGCTTGGCGAATTCCTTCAGAATGTCGCTGCGCTCCTTGATGGCGGCGTAGGTCTTGGCTTCCTTGTTCAGGTTTTGCACCGTGCTGTCGTAATAAGCGGCCGCCAGCCGGTACTTCTGCAGGTTCTCGTAATAGATGCGGCCCGCCAGCAGGTAGGTGTAGCTTTTCTGCGTCTTGTTGGTAGTAGTGGCCGCAATGGATTGCCGGAGCAGCTTCAGCGCCTCCGGGTAGTTCTTTTCGCGGTAGTTCAGCCGCGCCATCTCGTAATAAATTTTGTCGCGGTAGTCCTTGTTCTTGAGGTCTTTCAGCAAGCCCGCGAAGTTCTTGTTCAGCCGCTCCCGGTCCTGCGCCCCCAGCTCCGACACCTGGGCCAGCAGCAGCTTAGCCTGAAAATCCAGCTCGTACGGCGGGTTGCGGCTCAGAATCTGGTCGAGCTGGTCGTAGGCCTTCTTATTCTCTCCCTGGTCCTGGTAAAGCTGGGCCAGAATGTAGCGCGTGCGCGACCGTTCGTTCTTGAACTCAATCAGCGGAATAGCCTTTTCCAATTGCGGAATGGCCTTCGCCGGCTCCTCGGTGCGGATGTAGTAGTCGGCCCGCGTCAGGAACAACTGGCGGGCGTCCTGCGGCAAGCCCTGTTCCTTGTCCAGCAAATCCGACACCGCCTTGGCGCTTTCCATCTCACCCTGCGCCACGAAGGTTCGCATCAGCCCAATCAGGGCCTCGTGCTTGGCGTTGGCGTCCTTGCTGGTCGAGTTGACATACTTAAATGTCAGCGCCGCGTCATCAAACTGCATCTCATAAAACCGCGCCCAGCCCACCACGATGTAAGCGTCATCAGTCCAGTCCGAGCCCGGCCGGTTCTGAATTGGCATCGAGGCTTTCTTGATGACGTCGTTCAAATCGGCCCGGCTAGCGCGCACCGTGCCGCTGTCGAGGCTCGGAAACAGCGGCAGCGTCTGGTTGTAGTCGTTGATGCGCCCGGCGTAGAGCTTGTCCTCGGTCAGCAGCAGCTTCTGGCGGGCTAGAAAATAGGCGTTGTCGCGGGCCGCCACGTTGTTGAAGGCGTGGGCCACCAGGTTTTTGTCCGACGCGCAGCCCGCCACGCCCACCCCAATCAGGAAGACCAGCAGCGCCGCCCAGCGGTATGTCAGCGAAGAATGTGTCAAAGTCAAAGCAATAGGAAAGGACGGGTCCGGGCTGGCGAAACGCGCAAAGCTCCCGGAAATGTTCGATAACTCCGCACGTTAACGAAGCGGAACGAGTAAAATTACGTTTTTCCCGGTCCAAACCCCGCGCGCGCCCCGTCGTAACTTTGCCAACCGCCCTTCCTTCCCGCCCATGCCCACCCCTCCCGACCCCCAGCCCGCCGGCAACAGCCGCCTCCAAGCCGTGATGAAGTACTCCGGCCTGGCCTTCCAGATGCTGGCCATCATCGGCGGCAGCGCTTGGCTCGGCTACTGGCTCGACGGAAAATTCAACACGCAGCCCTGGCTCACCATTGTGCTGTTGCTCCTGGGCGTCTTCGTAGCCGTGTTTCAGGTTATCCGCAGCCTCACCAAGGAGTCGTTATAGTTGAAACGCTACACTTGGTCATGCTGAGCGGAGGCGCAGCCGCAGTCGAAGCATCTCTACTGCAATAGTAAATGATTACGTTGCGCGGTAAAGATGCTTCGACTGCGGCTGCGCCTCCGCTCAGCATGACGTTTTGTTTTTGACTTTGCCCCACCCATGCCCAAGTTCCCACGCCAGTTCCTTGTCTTCACCGCTGCGCTGGGCCTGCCCATCTACGTCCTGCACCGTGTCTACGGCGCGGCCGTCATCCACCCGCGCACCGGCCTGCTGTTCGCTGTCATGGCTGCCCTCACCTACTTCGCCTACAGCCTCACCGCGCGCCTCGTGGCCCGCGACCCCAATAGCCTCGGCATGGGCTACCTCATCGGCATGACGGTCCGCTTACTCACCTCACTGGGCCTCGTGACGTGGCTGCTGAGCAGCGGAATTGCGCGCGAGCCGCGGGGCGTCTGGACCTTCCTCGGGGCCTTCTTCATCCTGTACTTTTCGTGGGCCGGGTTTGAAATCTGGGCTACTTTGAGTAACTTGCGGCCGATTTCAGGAAAGCAAGTAACGCAAACATAGTGCGTTAGCCTGAAATCAGTCATTAATTAACTTTGGATGAAGCGTTTACTCTCGATTCTTCTTTGTTTCGTTTCCCTCTCCGTTTTCGCTAACGAGCCCGCCGGCGAGGGCGCAAAGGCCGAAGGCTTCAATCCCGGCGAAATGATTTTGCACCACATCGGCGATTCGCACGAGTGGCATTGGCTGGCCACCGACAACGGCAATTTCACCACCTACCTGCCCATCATCGCCTACCGCCCCAACAAAGGCGTGTCGGTGTTCTCCTCCGAGAAAATCTCCAACGGCGAAGCCGAAGGCGCCGCCAAAGAATACGACGGCCTGAAGCTGGAGCACGAGCACCTCGTGAGCACCGATGGCAGCAAAGTCTACGACTTCTCCATCACCAAAAACGTGGCCGGCCTCATTGGCAGCGCCATCCTGATGCTCGTCGTGTTCACCCTCGTAGCCAGCGGCTACAAGAAAAACCACGGCCGCGCCCCCAAAGGCATTCAGTCGTTCTTCGAGCCCATCATCGTCTTCATCCGCGACGAAGTAGCCAAGAAAAACATCGGCCCGAAGTACGAGCGTTACATGCCGTACCTGCTCACGGTGTTCTTCTTCATCTGGTTCAACAACCTGCTGGGCCTCACGCCCGGCGCAGCCAACCTCTCTGGCAACATCGCCGTGACCATGGTGCTGGCCGTGATGACCCTGATTATCACGCTGGCTTCGAGCAACAAGTACTACTGGGCCCACATTTTCGCCACGCCCGGCGTGCCCAAGCCCCTGCTGCCCATCATGATTATCGTGGAGGTGATTGGCATTTTCACTAAGCCCTTCTCGCTCATGATTCGTTTGTTCGCCAACATCACGGCGGGCCACATCGTGGTGCTGAGCTTCATCAGCTTGGTGTTCATCTTTAAATCGTGGGCCGTAGCGCCGGTGACCTTGGCTTTCGGCCTGTTCATCAACGTGCTCGAATTGCTGGTGGCCGTGCTGCAGGCCTTCATCTTCACGCTACTCACCTCCATGTACATCGGCGGCGCGGTAGAAGAGCACCACGACGCCGACATGCAAATGGGCTACGACGACGGCTCTGCCTCGACCCACGCCCACTAACCTGACTTAACCGGCCGGGCGCCCGCCGCCCGCCAACTGGCTGTTTCGGCCAGACCGTGGCAATCCCCCCCCCCCGCTGCGGGACTGACGAACTTTTTCTTTTCCCCCTTTTTCCAATTTTTATGTTGCTCTCTTTGTTTTTGCAAGCTGTCGCTATGGCGGCTAACTACGGTCCTGGTCTGGCTGTAATGGGTGCCGGTATCGGTGCTGGTCTGGTAGCTCTGGGCGTTGGCCTGGGCATTGGCCGCATCGGCGGCAGCGCCATGGATGCTATCGGCCGTCAGCCGGAAGCTTCGGGCAAAATCCAGACGGCTATGATTATCGCCGCCGCTCTGATTGAAGGTCTGGGCCTGTTCGCAGTCGTAGTCTGCGTGCTTATCTGGACGAAACTCGTTTAGTGCCGGCCGGGCTTCGGGCCCGGAAGTAGTTGGAAGCCCGCCGCCCGCTGCTGCAAAATGCAGTTGGCGCGGCGGGCTTACCTGCTCCTAATCTGTTATTTGATTAGTTGACATTCTTTAAAATACAATCGCAATGCTGCCAGCTTTTTTATCCCCTGAACTCGGCCTGATTTTCTGGCAACTGGTTATTTTCCTGCTGGTGTTGTTCCTGCTGGCGAAGTTTGCCTGGAAGCCGATTTTGTTGGCCCTCAAAGAGCGCGAAGACAACATCGAAGGCGCTCTGCGCATGGCCGACCAGGCCAAGATTGAAATGCAGCAGCTGAAAGCCGGCAACGAGAAGTTGCTCGCCGATGCCCGCCTCGAGCGCGACCGCATGATGCAGGAAGCCACCCAAATGGCCAACCAGCACCGCGAAGCCGAAAAGGCCCGCGCCACCGCCGAAGCCAACACCATCATCCAGCAAGCCCGCGAAGCCATCCAGACGGAGAAAAACGCGGCCCTGGCCGAAGTGAAAAACACCGCCGCCAAGCTGTCGCTCGACATCGCCGAGCGCATCCTGCGCCGCGAGCTGACCGACCCCGCCGCCCAAACGCAGCTGGTCGATTCTTACCTGAAAGACGTGAAATTGAACTAACGTCTGTCATGCTGACGAAGGAAGCATCTTATCACCGCTGCTTTCGTCAGATTTAGCTTACCGAGCGGCGCGAACCTGATAAGATGCTTCGCAAGCTCAGCATGACAAACTTCAAAAAACTATGGCTGACCAACGAGTAGCGGCCCGCTACGCCAAGTCGCTCCTCGACTTGGGCAAGGAGATGGGCACCCTGAGCGCAGTGAAAGCGGACATGGACCTGCTGAGCAAAACCATGGCCGAAAGCCGCGAACTGCGCCTGCTGCTGCGCAACCCGATTGTGAAGCACGACAAGAAGCTGGCCATCCTGAACGCCATCTTCAAAGGCAAGGTGTCGGACATGACGCTGCGCTTCTTCACCATCCTTACCGAGAAAAACCGCGAGTCGGCCATCGAAGGCATCGGACCCGAGTTTCTGGCGCAGTACAACGTGATGCAGGGCGTGCAAGCGGCCCAGGTTACGTCGGCCACGCCGCTGTCGGCTGCCGCCCGCGCCGAGATTCAGGCGCTGGTGACCAAGCAAACTGGCTTGGCCGAGGTGCAGCTCACCGAGAAAGTGGACCCGGAACTCATCGGCGGCTTCGTGCTGCGGGTGGGCGACAACCAGATTGACGATTCCGTGCGCACGAGCCTTCGCAAGATGCGCACGTCGCTGCAAGAAAATTCTTACCAACAAAAACTGTAGGGTATAGGAAAGTTGGGATAGGGGATACGCTCTCATTGTCCCTGCCCCATATCCCGTATTCCCTATACCTTAATTCCCAATACAAATGGCAGAAGTACGTCCGGATGAAGTCTCCGCAATCCTGCGGCAGCAACTGTCCAATTTCAAGTCGGAAGCCGAGCTGGAAGAAGTCGGCACCGTGTTGCAGGTCGGCGACGGCGTGGCCCGCATCTACGGTTTGAGCAAAGCCCAGGCCGGCGAACTGATTGAATTCGAGAACGGCCTGCAAGGCCTCGTGCTCAACCTGGAAGAAGACAACGTGGGTGCCGTAATGCTCGGCGACTACTCGGAAATCCGGGAAGGCGCTACGGTGAAGCGCACTAACAAAATCGCCTCCATTAAAGTGGGCGAGGGCATTGTGGGCCGCGTGGTAAACACGCTGGGCCAGCCCATCGACGGCCGCGGCCCCATCCAGGGCGAGCTGTACGAGATGCCGCTGGAGCGCAAGGCGCCCGGCGTAATCTACCGTCAGCCCGTGACCGAGCCGATGCAAACCGGCATCAAGTCGATTGACGCGATGATTCCGATTGGCCGTGGCCAGCGCGAGCTGATTATCGGTGACCGCCAGACCGGTAAGTCGGCCGTGGCCATCGATACCATCATCAACCAGCGCGAGTTCTTCGAAGCCGGCCAGCCGGTGTTCTGCATCTACGTCGCCATCGGCCAGAAGGCCTCGACGGTGGCCCAGGTGGTGAACGCCTTGACCAAAGGCGGCGCAATGGACTACACCGTGGTGGTAGCCGCTTCGGCTTCCGACCCAGCTCCGCTGCAATTCTATGCTCCCTTTACCGGTGCTGCCATTGGCGAATTCTTCCGCGATACGGGTCGTCCGGCGCTGGTGGTTTACGATGACTTGTCGAAGCAAGCTGTGGCTTACCGCGAGGTGTCGCTGCTGCTGCGCCGTCCTCCGGGCCGCGAGGCGTACCCCGGCGACGTGTTCTACCTGCACAGCCGTTTGCTGGAGCGGGCCGCTAAAATCAACGCTTCGGACGAGATTGCGCGGAACATGAACGACCTACCCGACAGCATCAAGCACCTGGTGAAAGGCGGCGGTTCGCTGACGGCGCTGCCCCTGATTGAGACGCAGGCCGGTGACGTATCGGCTTACATCCCAACCAACGTGATTTCGATTACGGACGGCCAGATTTTCCTCGAGACCAACCTGTTCAACTCGGGCGTTCGCCCGGCTATCAACGTGGGTATCTCGGTATCGCGCGTGGGTGGTAACGCCCAGATTAAGTCGATGAAGAAAGTGGCCGGTACGCTGAAGCTCGACCAGGCCCAGTTCCGCGAGCTGGAAGCCTTCGCCAAGTTCGGCTCCGACCTCGACGCCTCGACCAAGCTCACCATCGAGCGCGGCCGTCGCAACCTGGAGATTCTGAAGCAGCCCCAGTACTCGCCCGTGAAGGTGGAAGACCAGGTGGCCATCATCTACGCCGCCACCAACGGCCTCCTCGACAACGTACCTGTGAACCGCGTGCGCGAGTTCGAGAAGGAGTTCGGCCAGACGATGAACTCGCGCTACCCCGACGTGCTGAAGGCCCTGAAAGCCGGTAAGCTGGAGGATGCCGGCACCAAGGCCATCCGCGAGGTAGCCAAGGACGTTTCGGCGAACTACGCCAAGTAAATTTTTAATGAGGAGTGCAGAATGAGGAATGAGGAATTGTCGCTTTCGTTTCTGAAGCATCAATCCTTCATTCTTCATTCCTCATTCTTAATTCAACCTAAATGGCAAGCTTAAAAGAAGTCCGCAACCGCATTCAGTCGGTGAGCAGCACGCAGCAGATTACCAAAGCCATGAAAATGGTGGCGGCGGCCAAGCTGCGGCGGGCCCAGGACAACATCGTGCGGATGCGGCCCTACGCCCAGCGCCTGAATGCCATCCTGACCAACCTGACCCGCAACGCCGACGATGATATCGTGAGCGACTACGGCGTGGCCCGCGAGGTGCGCAAGGTGCTGGTTATTGCCATCACTTCGGACCGTGGCCTGGCCGGTGCGTTCAATACGAACGTGTTCAAGGGCGTGAACGCGGCCATTGCTTCACGTTATTCCAACCTGCCGGCGGCCAACATCTCGGTGATGGCCATTGGTAAGAAGGCCCACGACTACTACGGCCGTCGCGGCCAGACGGTGGGCGACTACACCCATGTCTTCGCCAAGCTCTCGTTCGAGACGGTGCGGGCGGCCGCCGAGGTGGCCATGCAAGGCTTCCGCGATGGGCTGTACGACGAGGTGGTGATGGTGTACAACGAATTCCGTAACGTGGCCACGCAGATTATCCGCACGCAGCAGCTGTTGCCGCTGGTGCAGGAGGAAACGCCCGCTACGGCTACGCCGGAGGCGAACGTGGACTACCTGTTCGAGCCCTCGAAGGAGGAAATCGTGCAGACGCTGATTCCGCAGTCCATTAAGATTCAGCTCTACAAGGCGGTGCTGGAAAGCAATGCTTCGGAGCACGGTGCCCGTATGACGGCCATGGACAAAGCCACCGACAACGCCGGTGAGCTGCTCAAGGCCCTCAAGCTGACTTACAACCGGACGCGTCAAGCGGCCATCACGACCGAGATTCTCGAAATCGTGGGTGGGGCCGAGGCGCTGGCGGCAGGGTAGCCGTAAGATGGCAAATGAGTAATTGAGTAAAGGCCCGTTTCCGTGAGGAGGCGGGCCTTTTTTTGTGCGGGATGGGGAGGTGCTTCGGGCTTGGTAGACCCCAGGCGTGGGTTGGTATACTTATTTGTTCGACTAAGCATTTTCAGACCAGAAAACCTATGCAAATAAGTACCTAGAGGCTTCATTTTCTGGATGTAGCCATGCGATACTTAACTCTGCGGCGGCTGGCTTCGAGCAGCCTGCTATTGTTGGCCCTATTGCTGGGCCTGACTGGGCCGACCGCCCACGCGCAAGCCCCGGCCTGGCAGCGCGCCGTGGCCGCCAGCGGCGACGTTTCGCTCGTGCAGGCCACAGTGGCCGATGCCAGCGGCAACATCTACGTGGCGGGGTCTTTTGAGGGGACGTTGGGGCTGGGCGCGGTGAGCCTGATGAGTGCGGGCGGCCCCGATATTTTCGTGGCCAAGTGGAGCACGGCCACCAATGCCTTCGTGTGGGCGCAGCGGGCCGGCGGCACGGCCTACGACCGGGCCGTGGCGGTGGCCGTGAGCGGCAGCAACGTGTATCTGACCGGCTATTTCCAGAACACCGGCACCTTTGGCAGCACCACCATGCAGGCCCCCGGTTCCAGCAATGCTCTGTTCGTGGCCAAGCTCACCGATGCGGGCAGCAGCGGCAGCTTCGGCTGGGCCGTGACGGGGGGCAACCTAAACGGGGGCACCACCAGCGTAGCCGTGAGCGGAACGAGCGTGTACGTTGCCGGCAGCGTGTGGGGCACGGCCAACTACGGCACCACCACGCTGACCAGCCTGGGCACCAGCGATGCCTTCGTGGCCAAGCTGACGGATGCCGGCAACAGCGGCGCTTTCGTGTGGGCCCAGCGCTGCGGCGGCCCGGGCGGGGATGCCGCCACGAGCGTGGTGGCCAACGGCAGCAGCGTGTACCTGACCGGCGGCTTCTACAACACGGCCGACTTTGGCACCACTAACCTGACCAGTGTGGGCGGCGGCGACGTGTTCGTGGCCAAGCTGACCGACGCGGGCGCCACCGGCAACTTTGTGTGGGCGCAGCGCGCTGGCAGCACCGCCACCACCACCGACCTCATTGCCGGAGTGGCCGTGAACGGCAGCAACCTCTACGTGACGGGCAACATCGGCGGGACAGCCGATTTCGGGGCCACCACGTTGAACAGTCCTTCCTCAGTGGGCGGCGATGCGTACGTGGCCAAGCTGGTTGATGCGGGCCCCACGGGCAGCTTTGCCTGGGCGGTGATGGCCACCGGGCCGCGCTTCACGGCCCCGCGCGCGGTGGCCGTGAGCGGGGCCAACGTGTACGTGAGCGGCTATTTCATTGGCTCATCCACCTTCGGCGGTACCACGCTCACCACCACCACGGGCTCGGACTACGACGTGTTTCTGACTAGCGTACCCGATGCCGGCACCAGCGGCAGTTTTGCCTGGGCCCTGAAGGCCGGTGGGGCAAACGACGACCGGGCCGATGGCCTGGCCATCAGCGGCGGCAGCGTGTATGTGGGCGGCACGGTGGCCCCGCCGGCCAGCTTTGGCAGCCTGGCCATTGCCACGCCGACGGCCAATGCCGTGGGGTCCCTGGCCTCGGTGCGCGATGTGGCCCTGCCCACCCGGCCGGCGGCGGAACTGGCCGGCTTCAGCCTCGCTCCCAACCCTGCCCACGCGGCGGCCACCGTGCTGCTGCCAGCGATGCCCGGGGCCGTTGCGGCCACACTCACGCTGCGCGATGCGCTGGGCCGGGCCGTGCGTACGCAGCAAGTGCCCCTGCTCGCCACCGGCACTACTGCCGAAATCGCGTTGGCGGGCCTGGCGCCGGGCCTCTACCGGGTGCAGGTGCAGGCTGGCGGGCAGCAAGCCAGCCGGGTGCTGGTAGTAGAATAGATGGGATGGCTGCTCAAGGCCCTTAAGCTGACCTACAACCAGACGCGTCAGGCGGGCATCATGACCTGGATTCCTGAAATCGTGGGTGGTGCCGAAGCCCTGGCGGCGGGGTAAGCACTGCGAGCATTACACAATTTGAGAGGCCCGCTTCCGTTGGAGGCGGGCCTTTTCTATGCTGCTGCAACTTGTGCTTCGGCTATTAAGTACAGAGAGGCCAATTAGGCTGTGTGGACAGTGAGAAAAAGGAACGTCATGCTGAGCTTGCCGAAGCATCTCTACCGCTTCGTTGTGGAGCAATTGGATTACTCGCGCGGTAGAGATGCTCCGGCAAGCTCAGCATGACGTTCTAAATGGGATTTCCAGCCAACTGTCCACAGACCTTAGAAGGGAATTATCCGATGCGCTGCTATCCCACCTTATTCTTTCCGATTCGCTATGCCAACAACTGTGTTGTCGCCCCGCGTGGGCTTGCTGCTGGGCTTGCCCATCATTTCCCTGACAGGCGTTGAAGCATGAGGCCAAACTCGCGTGGCGCTCGACAGCGTAAGCGTATACCCCAACCCGGCCCACATCCGGGCCACGGTAGCGGTGCCGGCGGTGGTGGGCACCACGCGCGCTACCATTACGCTGTTTGATGCGCAGGGCACGGTGGTATTTGAGCAGCCCGTGAGCCTGCTCGCGGGCGGCAGCACGGCCGAGGTGCCGCTACTGGGCCGCGCGCCTGGCCTCTACCGGGTGCAGGTGGTGGCCGGCGGGCAGCGCGTGGCCCGCACCCTACGAGTAGAGTAGGCTGCGCCGGACCCTTAAAATGGGCACCCGGGGCCGCTTGCACAAGCTGCCTGCTGGGTAGTAGCTTTGGTGCCGCTTCCTGAAAACCAAGGGCAAAAGCGCCCGGCACCCCTGCCTGAATGGGGGTATTGCCGACGCGCCTTTAAACCACCTGTGCGGCTTTGGGGCGCGGCCTTACCTACCCGTGCCGGACCCATGACCAATACCGAAATCTTCTCCGAGCCCTACGGCCGCGTGCTGGTGGACGAAGCCGTGCCGTGCGTGGTGATTCAGTGGCTGGGCTTTGCCAACCGCACCGAGTTCATTGCCCTGCAGGAAACCGCTTTGCGTTGCATCGAAGACCACGCCACGCCCAGCCGGCCTTGGGGCATGGTGGCTGATGTGCGCCGGATGGGGGCCATTCCTACCGAGGCGCAGCTATGGCTGGTGCACGAGTTCAACCCCCGGGCGCAGGCCGCCGGGCTGCGCGAAGTGAGCGTAGTGCCCGCCGAAGGCGTGTTTGGCCAGTTGGCTACGCAGCGCTACATCCGCGAAAGCGAGCTGGAAGGGGGCGTTGCGCCGCTGCGCACGAAGCTTTATCCCACGATGGAAGCTGCCTTCGACGGGGCCCGCGCAGCCCTGGACGACACCGGGCGCTAAGACGGCAGGACTTGGCTGGTTCCGCGCAACGGCGGTGGGCCGAAAGACTGCGCCGGAACGTGACGAAGGACTGCTATCCTGTGATAAAGGCTTGCAATGACGTGGCGGAAGCGGCCGCTTCCATGCCCCCAGTATTTCTACGGGGGTTCTATCCTGAAGAACAGGCCGGCTTACGATGCCGTGAAGCTACCCACCCCTACGGGCCTGACACTGGCCCAGCAAGCCGCGGGGCCGGCGCTGGCCATCACCGGCGGGCACGCCCTGCAGGTAAACTGGCTGCTGAACCTGTCCGGCGGCACCGCCAGCAACGTGTACGTGGTACGCGCCGGCAGCGCGGCCCTGCACCTCACGGTGGAATAAGGCCTAGGCCGGTGGGCTTGCTGCCGGGTGTTTCTCAAAGCCGCTGCTCTGCCTGAGCCGCGGCTTTTTGCTGCTTGCGGAAGTAGGCAGAATCAGCGCGACCGCGGGCGCCTGCGGGCCTTGCGTAGCACTGGCTTACTTCGGAAACAGACCCCGCCCAGGTTCAGCACGGAGCCGGTAGATGGGAGTGGTAATGGCCGTACATAAGCGCGCAAAGATTGATTTTATGAATAAATATGTAAAGTATAGATATAGTATTTGTAGTATCATGAAATGACGATAGATTTGTACGAAGACAGTTTTTTTCTTATTCTAAACTAATCCTTTGCTGATGAGAAATATCTACGCTCATTGCTTGGCAGCCGCGGGGCTGCTAGTGGCTGTCTGGCAGCCCGCCAGGGCCCAATCCGGCTCGGCTCAGCAAGCCACCGAACTGGCCTGGCAAACGCGCCAGCAATGGACCAGCTCCCCTGTGGCGGTGGCAGACCTGCGCATTTCCAGCGCCCACACCGAGGCGCCGGGCCTGCTCTACGCCTACCCACAGCAGCTGCAGGCCGGCATCCCGGTCTACAACCAAATAGTGACGCTGGTTTTCAAGAACGGCAAGCTGGCACACCACGCGGGCAGCTTTGTGCCAGCCAAGGCCTTTGCCGGCTTGTCGGCCGTGCCCCAGGTACCGGCCGCGCGGGCGGTGGCTACGGCGCTGGCTACGCTGCCGGGCCATCCCGACGTGCGCCCCGCCGCCCAGGACAGCCCCGCCGGCCCCGACCAGCAGCAGCGCTTCGCTCCGGCTGGGGTGGCGCGCCGGCCCATTGTGGCCCGGCTGGTATGGGCCCGGGATAAAAGCCAACAGCTGCACCTGGCCTGGAACGTGAACGTGGACGTGATAGCCTCCGCCGACTGGCTCAACATCCGAGTGGACGCCGTTACCGGCCGGGTGCTGGAACAGGACAACTGGACAGTGAGCGAAAAAGCCGCCCACCCGGCTACCACGCCCGCGCTCCGGCCCGTGGCCGGTGCTGGCCCGGCCCGGCCCGCCGCTGCGCCCGCCTGGCGCGGCCCAAGCGGCGCGAAAAGCACGCTAACGGTGACGCCGGCCAGCTACTTGGTGGTGCCCTTCCCCGGCGAGCGGCCCGACGTGACGCCCATCACCACCGACACCAATCCCTGGCTGCGCGCCGGCGCCGGCAACGCCGCCACCACCCACGGCTGGCACTTTGATGGTACCACCAACTACACCGACACGCGTGGCAACAACGTGTGGGCCTACGACGACAGCCTGAAGCAGAACGCCCCCGGCCGCCTGGTGCCCTCGACCGGCACGGGCAGCTCGCTGGTGTTCAACTACCTGCCCGACTTCACCAACAAGCCCACGCTGGGCAAGAACCGCCGGGGCGCCACCGTGAACCTGTTCTACTGGAATAACCTGATTCACGACGTGCTGTACCAGTACGGCTTCACGGAAGCCAGCGGCAACTTCCAGACCGATAACCAGGGCCGGGGCGGCGTGGGCGGCGACTACGTGCAGGCCGAAGCTCAGGACGGCTTGGGCGTGAACAACGCCAACTTCAACACCCCGCCCGACGGCACCCGAAGCCGCATGCAGATGTACCTGTGGAACCCGGTGACGGCCAACGCCATGGAGGTGACGGCCCCGGCGGCCATTGCCCGCACCTACACCGTGGCCGAGGGCGCTTTCAGCACTGCGAACCTGCTGGCCAACAAGGGCACCATCTCCGGCACGCTGGCCTACTACACCGACCCCGGCACGGGCACGCACAACGCCTGCACCTCGCCCTCGACGACGAGCGTGAGCGGCAAGATTGCGCTTATTTACCGCAATACCTGCATGTATACCATCAAGGTGAAGGCGGCCCAGAACGAGGGCGCCATTGCGGTGGTGATGATAAATAACGTGGCCGGTGCGCCCGTGACGATGGGCGGCACCGACAATACCATTACCATTCCGGCGGTGATGGTGTCGCAGGCCGACGGGGCCCTGCTGGCCGGGCAGCTCGACGGCGGGGCCACCGTGCAGCTCACGCTGCGCCCCCCACTGCAGCTCGACGGCGACCTGGACAACGGCATCATCACCCACGAGTACGGCCACGGCGTGAGCAACCGCCTCACCGGCGGCGGCAGCAACGTGAGCTGCCTGGGCAACGCCGAGCAGGCCGGCGAGGGCTGGAGCGACTTCTTCGCCCTGATGATGACCACCGACTGGACCACGACCCAAACCACCGACGGCACACGGGCCCGGCCCATGGGCACCTACGTGCGCGGCCAGGCCGCCACCGGTGCCGGCATTCGCAGTTACCCTTACAGCACCAACTTGAGCGTGAACCCGCTCACCTACGCCAACATGGCGACCAACACGGAGGTGCACGCCATTGGCGAAATCTGGACCGCCACGCTCTGGGACATGACCTGGAACATCATTCAGCAGCAGAACAGCATCGAGCCCAACCTCTACAACAGCGCCAGCACCGGCGGCAACGCCGTGGCCCTGCAACTGGTGATGCAGGGCCTGAAGCTGCAGCCCTGCGAACCCGGCTTCCTCGACAGCCGCGACGCCATTCTGGCGGCCGACTCGCTGCTCTACAACGGGCGCTACCACTGCGCCATCTGGGGGGCCTTTGCCCGGCGCGGTATGGGCTACAGCGCCCGCGAGGGCTCAAGCAACAGCGCCTCTGACCAAACGGCCGCCTACGACGTGCCCGGCGTGCGCCTGCGCCGCCGCAGCACCCCGGTGGTGGGCAATCAGTTTGCCATCAACCTCACCGCCACCTGCGAGTGCCAGACCCAGGCCCCGGTGTCCATCACCGACCAACTGCCCACCGGCCTTCAATATATCAGTAGCCCGGGCGGCACGCTGGGGGCGGGCAACACCGTCACTTTCTCCGGCCTGAGCTTCACCACCGGCCAGCAGCGCACCTTCCAGATTGTGGCCCGAACCGCCACCGGGGCGGGCTGTGCCGTGACGACTCCGGTGAATGATGACCGCGACGGCAACACCGCGGGCAACTTCACGCCCGCCGTGGTGACCAGCGGCGGCGGCAACGCCTGGGCCGCCACCACGGCCCGCGCCCACGGCGGCACCAGTGCCTGGAATGTCGGCGACCCCAACACCACTTCCGACGTCACCCTGACGTCGGATGCGTTCACGCCGGGCGCCTTCTCGGTGCTGACTTTTTACCACTACTTCAACTCGGAGGCCCAATACGACGGCGGCATGGTAGCCATCTCGGTGAACAACGGTGCCTGGCAGGACGCGAATGCGCTGTTCCTGCAGAACGGCTACAACAACGTATTCGCCTCGGGCACGGCTTCGGTGGGCAAGCCCTGCTTCGCCGGCAAGTCGTCGGGCCTGGAAGGCGCGGCGGCCTTCCAGCAGTCCGTCATCAACCTGGCCTCGTTTAGCGGGCAGTCCATCCGGGTGCGCTTCCAGTTCCAGTCAGATTCGAACAACCCCTACGGAAATGCTCTGCCGGGCTGGTTCGTCGACGACATCCAGGTGCAGAGCGGCTGCGGCGGCCTGCAGCAGGTGCAGCTGCTCAACAACGCGGGCACCGTGACGGGCAGCTACGCCCAGGCCACTTTCCTCACGCCGCTGGTGGCGCCCGTCATCACCCTGCTCAACCCGAACAGCGGGCCGGTGGGCACCAGCGTCACCATCACGGGCACGGACCTGGCCAACGCCACGGGCCTGACCCTGAACGGGGCGGCCATCGCCGTGGGCGCCATCACGGCCAACACTGCCAACAGCCTGACCTTCACGCTGCCCGCCGGTGCCACCACCGGCCTGCTGACCGTGACCACGGCCGGCGGCACCAGCAACGGCCTGACCTTCACGGTGACGCTGCCGGTGGCTACCTGGACGGGCGCAATGAGCACCGACTGGTTTACAACCGGCAACTGGACCGGCGGGGTGCCCACCATCTCGCTCGACGCCACTATCTCGGCTTCGGCGCCGAGAATGCCAAACATCAGCAGCGGCACGGCCTCCGTCCGCAGCCTGACCCTGAACTCGGGGGCATCGCTCACGCAAAGTGGCGGCACGCTCGACGTGCGAGGCAGCCTGACCAACAACGGCACTTTCACTGCCACGGGCGGCACCGTAGAGGTGGGCACCACCACGGCGGCCAGCATCCTGGGCAGCAGCAATACCCGCTTCTGGAACGTGACGGTAGGCGCCAACGGGGCGCAGCAAAGCACCTCGGCCAATACCTCGGTGCAGCGCGTGCTCACGCTCAACGGCATCCTCGCCACCAACGGCAACCCGCTCACGCTGGAATCGAGCGCCACGGGCACGGCGATGGTTGTGAACAACGGCAGCAACGTGGTGAACGGTCCTGTGACGGTGCAGCGCTACATCGCGCCCGACCTGAACCCGAACCGGGGGTACCGCCACTTCGCGGCGCCGGTGGGCAATGCCACGGTGGGCAGCCTGGCCACGGCCAGCTTCACGCCGGTGGTGAACCCGGCCTACAACGGCTCGGCTACGCCGGGCTTGGTAGTGCCCTTCCCCATCGTGTATGGCTACGACCAGGGCCGCCTGGCCACGGCGTCCAACAACCTGAACGCCTTCGACAAAGGTTGGTACTCGCCCGCGGCGCTGAGCACCCCGCTGGCCGTGGGCCAGGGCTACACCGTGAACGTGCCGGCCAACCAGACCTTTAGCCTGACGGGCCCGCAGAACAACGGCAACGTGGTGCTGAATCTGGCCCGCAACAGCGGAGCCACGGCGGCCGACGCCGGCTGGCAGCTGATTGGCAATCCCTACCCCTCGCCGCTGGACTGGTCGCAGGTGCAGGACGCCGAACGCCCCGGCCTGGACCCCGCGCTGTATGTCTTCGCCAGCGACAACCCGGCCAACGCCTACGTGGGCACGTACAGCACCTACAACAACGGCATCGGCAACGCCAACCCGGTGCTGCCGCTGGGCCAGGGCTTCTTCGTGCGCGTTTCGACAGGCCAGACGGCGGCCGTGCTCACGCTCAAAAACAGCCACCGCCCCACCGCCTACACCAGCCCCACCTACCACCGCAACGCGGCCGAAACCCGGCCGCTGGTGCAGCTTACGCTGCGCGGGGCTGCGGCGGGCACGGCGTCGGACGAAACCTTCGTGTACTTCGAGGCCGGCGCCACGGCTGGCATCGACTCGCAGTTCGATGCCGTGAAGCTGCCCAACAGCACGGGCCTGAACCTGGCTTCCTTCGCCGCCGGCCAGCAGCTAGCCATCAACGGCCTGCCCCCCGGCAGCACCGCTACGGTCACCGTGCCCTTGTTCATCGGGCTGCCCGCCACGGGCACTTACACGCTGAACGCGACGCAGGTGCTTAACTTCTCGGCCGGCGCCCAGCCTTTCCTGCGCGACCTGCAGCTGGGCACCCTCACTGATTTGAGCGTGAGCCCGACCTACACCTTCACCCAGAATGCGGCCAACACCACCCCGCGCTTCGAACTCGTGTTTGGCCCGCAGGCCGTCCTGAGTACGGCATCGGCCGCGCTGGCCGCCCAAGTGAGCGTGTTCCCCAACCCGGCTAGCAAAGCCGTATTTGTGGAGCTGCCCGCCGTGTTAGGCCGCAAAGCCGTAGCGGTGGCGTTGGTTGATGCGCTGGGCCGTGCGGTGCACACGCAGGTGCTGCCGGCCGGTCCGGCCACGCACACGCTGCCGCTCAACGGCATCGCTGCGGGCGTGTATTCGCTGCGCCTGCAAACCGAGGCGGGCGTCATCGTGAAGAAACTGGTGGTGGAATAGCCGCCCTTTTCAAGGTCCTGAAAAAAGGCCTCGACTGCGCTGGCAGCCGGGGCCTTTTTCGTGAACGAGGCTGGCGTCTAGGTCAGCTGCATGTAGTTGCGCTGGGCGCGCTGCTTGTCGGGCTTGGGCGCGGTGGGCTGCTCGGCCAGCAGCTCCAGCAGGCGCTGGGGCGCGAGCTCGGTGAAATCGTTGATGACGGTGAGCGGGGCCTGGAAGGCTTTGGCCGGCAACGACGAGGCCACGGCCACGCAGCGCATGCCGGCCTTGTAGGCGGCCTGCTCGCCCAGCACGGCGTCCTCGAACACGATGCAGGTTTCGGGAGCGGCTTTCAGCTTGGCGGCCACTACGGAGAAAGTGTCGCCGTGGGGCTTGCCGCGGGCCACGTCGTCCTTGCCCACCACCACGTCGAAGTGGCGGCGCAGGTCGAGGTGGTCGAGGATGTAGGCAATGGTTTCGGGCGGCGAGCTGGTGCCCAGGCCGATGGCGAAGCCCGCCGCCCGGGCCGCCTCCAGAAACGGCACGAGGCCGGGCATGGCGCGCCGCTGGCTCCAGTACAGGGTGCGGTAGAGGAACTCGCGCTGCGAGGAATACTCCTGCAGCTGCTTCTCGGGCACGGGCTTCTGGAACACGGTTTTGAGGATGTTGGTGGCGGGCATGCCGTTGAGGCGCTGCAGCAGCTTGCGGGCGTTGGTGGTCAGGCCCAAGTCGCGGAACAGGAGCTGGAAGGCGCGGGCCTGCGCCGGCGTGTTGTCGACGAGGACGCCGTCCATGTCGAAAATGAGGGTTGGGGTCATAGGGAGTAGCGCGGACTTTCAGTCCGCGGGTCAGTAAGGCCGTGTATTCGCGGACTAAAAGTCCGCGCTACGGTGCAGGGGCGGTTTGGCAACCCTGCCTACGCATTATGGGGGAGCGGCGGCGGTATCTTTGCCCGGCTTTCGCTCTTTTGCTGATTCATGAAGAAGACCATGCTCCTGGCTTTGTTGGCGTTGCCAATGCTAGCCGCCAAGCCCGAAAAACCCCTGCCGCGCCCCAAGCTGGTCGTCGGCATCGTGGTCGACCAGATGCGCTACGACTACATCTACCGCTACTGGAGCAAGTACCCGGCCGGCGGCTTCCGGCGTTTGCTGGGCGAGGGCTTTAGCTACGCCAGCTGCCACTACAACTACGTGCCCACATACACCGGCCCCGGCCACGCCAGCGTATACACGGGCACCACGCCGGCCGTGCACGGCATTGTGGGCAACAACTGGTTTGAGCGCGAAACCGGCAAAGGCACCTACGTGACCGAGGACAAAACCGTGCGAGCCGTGGGCGGCACCGAGGCCGCGGGCCAGATGTCGCCGCGCCACCTGCTGGCCACCACCATCACCGATGAGCTGCGGCTGGCCACGAATTTCCAGGCCAAAACCATTGGCGTGAGCATGAAGGACCGGGGCAGCATCCTGCCCGCCGGCCACGCCGCCACCGCCGCCTACTGGTACGACGGCACCAACGGCGCCTTCATCAGCAGCACGTTCTACCAAGCCGCTTTGCCGGAGTGGGTGGCGAAGTTCAACGCCGCCGGCCACGCCGCTGAGTATCTGAACAAGCCCTGGAACACCCTGCTGCCCATCGCCGACTACACCGAAAGCTCGCCCGACGACGTGGCCTGGGAGGCCGCCTTCAAGGGTGAAACTAAGCCCGTGTTTCCGCACGATTTGCCGGTGCTCTCGGCCGGCGCGCCCGCCTCGGTGGCGCCCGCCCTCAAAAACTCGGGCGACGCCAAAAACCCTCAGACGCCTAACCAGAACCTCGACCTTATCCGCAGCACGCCCTTCGGCAACAGCCTGACGACGGATTTCGCCCTCGAAACCCTGCGCCAGGAGCAGATGGGCCAGCGCGGCATCACCGATTTCCTGGCCATTAGCTACAGCAGCACCGACTACGTGGGCCACCAGTTCGGCCCCAACTCCATTGAAGCCGAAGATACCTACCTGCGCCTCGACCGCGAGTTGGCCCGCCTCTTTGAGGCCTTGGATAAGCAAGTGGGCAAGGGCCAGACGCTCGTCTTCCTCACCGCCGACCATGCCGCCGCTCACGCTGTAGGCTTCAACCAGGCCCACCGGCTGCCCGGCGGCGGGGTGGGCTCTAGCGTTATCCGCGACTCGGTGCAGCGCGCGCTGGTGCGCCAGTACGGCGCCGGCCAATGGGTGCTGAGCTACGAAAACCAGCAGGTGTACCTCAACCGCCCGCTGCTCAAAACCAGGAACATCGACCTCGGCAAGGCCCAGGCGGCCGTGGCCGCCGCCCTGCTCACGCTGCCCGGCGTCACGCAGTCGCTCACGGCCCTGGATTTGCAGCGCGCCCACTGGAGCGAGGGCCTGGGCATGTACCAGGAAAACGGTTTCTACGCCCCACGCTCTGGCGACGTGCTCACCGTGCTGGCCCCCGGCTGGCTGGAGGCCTATTCGTACCCGGTGGTGAAGGGCACTACCCACGGCTCGGCCGGCGCTTACGATACGCACGTGCCACTGCTGTTCTGGGGCTGGGGCGTGAAGCACGGCGAGTCGGCGGCCGCCGTCCACATCACCGACATTGCGCCCACCATCGCGCAGTTTCTGCACATTCAGGAGCCCAGCGGTTGCTCGGGCGTGCCCCTGACGGAAGTGCTGGGCCGGTAGCCGGTGCCCGGTCGGCCCGCCTGGGGCGGGCCGACCGGGCACCGGCTACCGGCCAAATGTGATTTCTTCGACCGGTCGGCCCGCCTAGGGCGGGCGGACCGGAGCCCTGCGTCTGGTTTCATCCGGCTTTAAGTACCAAACTACCTTTCCCGCGTGTAATTTTGACCACCCCAACCGCCAGGCAGGCGGTTGTTTATCCCTCTTATGACCCATTTTAACCCCTGGCACGACGTGTCGCGCGGCGACGAGACGCCCACCATCGTGCAATCCATCATTGAAATACCCAAAGGCAGCAAGGGCAAGTACGAGCTCGACAAGGAAAGCGGCCTGCTGAAGCTTGACCGCGTGCTGTTCTCGGCCGTGCACTACCCCGCCGCATACGGCTTCATCCCCCAAACCTACTGCGACGACAAGGACCCGCTCGACATTCTGGTGCTTTGCTCGGTCGATATCGTGCCCATGTGTCTGGTGGAAGCCAAAGTCATTGGCGTAATGCAGATGGTGGACCAGGACGAGGAGGACGATAAAATCATCGCCGTGGCCGCCCACGACATCTCGGTGAACCACTACAACGACATCTCGGACCTGCCCCCCCACACGCTGCTCGAAATGCAGCGCTTCTTCGAGGACTATAAGGCTCTGGAACACAACAAGCACGTGGTAGTGGAGCGCTTCATGGGCAAGGAAGACGCCTACCGCATCATCAACGACAGCATCAAGCTCTACCAGGACACCTTCGGCGACCGCAAAGCTTAACCGCTACGGCCGACCTTTCTTTTTGGGAGATGCCCGTAAAGGCGAAGCATGGCTATACAACGCCCCGCTTCGCCTTTTTGGCGTTTTTTATACGAGAACAGCCTCATTATTGTCGTCCTGCTGCTCACGCTGGGCACGCTGGCCGGCCAGTTTGCGACAGGTTGGCACGACTACAACGACGAGCTGCGGGACATGGGCCTGGCCCAGCTCTCGGCCGGGCAATACTTCCAATCCGGCCACTTCCTCGAAGCCACGTTTGAGAACTGGGAAAGCGAGTTCCTGCAAATGGCGCTCTACGTGCTGCTCACCGTGTGGCTGCGGCAGCGGGGCTCTTCCGAGTCCAAGAAGCTGTACGAGGAGGAGGAAGTGGATGCCGAGCCCGACCAGTCCAAGAAGGACGCGCCCTGGCCCGTGCGGCAGGGCGGCCTGGTGCTACTGATGTATCGGAACTCCCTGAGCATCGCGTTTTTCGGGCTGTTTTTACTGTCGTTCTACCTGCACGCCCGCGGCGGGGCCGAAGTTTACAGCATTGAGCAAGTGCACGATGGCAAGCCCGCCGTGAGCATCGCGGAGTACATGGCCACCTCGCGCTTTTGGTTCGAGTCGTTGCAGAACTGGCAGAGCGAATTCCTCAGTATCCTGAGCATCGTGGGCCTTAGTATCTTCCTGCGCCAGCACGGCTCACCCGAAAGCAAGCCCGTTGATGCCGCCCACGGCGAAACGGGGAAGTAAGAGTACTTGCCGCATGGAATTGTTTGTCATCCTGAGCATTCTGCGATTCAAGCAGAGACGCAGGCCCTTCTCATGCCTGAACAAGTCGTTCCTTCGCGAGAAGGTCTTTCGTCTCTGCTTGAATCGCAGAATGCTCAGGATGACAGATGCCCTAACCGGAGAGTGACAGACGCTTTCACAGGATGACAGGCGCTGTCTTGGCCCCGCTTTACCTTAGCTCCGTGGATTCTCCTGCTTCCCTGGCCGCGCCCGTTGCCGCCCGCCCGTTGCTGCGGCGGGTGCTCGATGCCGTGCTGTTCAGCAGCGTCTGGCTGGCCGGCGCGGCGGCGGTGCAGACGGCAGCCTCATTCCGGCGCTGGCCGCCTGAGGGCGTGAACGGCCGCGTGGTGGCGCTGGTGTTTGCCGCCACGCTCCTAGTGTACAACCTCGATGCTGTGCTGCCCTTCAAGCACCGGCAGCCGGCAGCGGGCTCGGGGCGCAAGGCCTGGCAGCAGCGGCACCGCCGGGCGCTGGCGGTGCTAGCGGGCGCGGCGGCGCTGGCGGCTGGCTACTTTTTCCTGGCCGATGGCTGGTGGCATTTTCTGCCTGCGCTGCTGCCCCTTACGGGGCTGGCGCTGCTGTATTCGTGGCCGCTGGTGCGCTGGCAGGGCCGGCGCCGCGCCGTGCGCGAGGTGCCCCTGCTCAAGGGCTTTCTGATTGCGGGCGTGTGGTCGGCCATCACGGTGGGGCTGCCCGCGCTGGCCCTGCACCGCCCCTTGGCCGAGGCCCTGGGTTTGCTGGCGCAACGTTTCGCGCTGGTACTGGCCCTCACCATCGTCTTCGACATCCGCGACCTGAGCCGCGACCGGGCGGCCGGCACTCGCACTTTTCCGGTGGTGCTGGGCGTGGCCGGGGCCAAAGCCGTGGCGCTGGCCTTCCTGGCAGTAGCCATGACGTTCGGCTACGAGCGCGGTATGCCGCCGCTGGGGCTGGGCCTCACGACGCTGGCGGCGGCGGCCGTCATCCTGCTGGCCGAGGAGCGGCGGAGCGACTACTTTTTCGCCCTGCTGGCCGATGGCGTACTGCTGGTGCCGGCCGTGCTGTATCTGGTGGGCAAGTAACACATGCTTCAACTTGCGCCGGAATCGAGGCACCCGTAGCGTGTACTCTGCGAGTCCGCGTATCGCCGGAACGTTCGCCCAGGCGCGGACTCGCAGAGTCCACGCTACCCCTCCACCAGCGCCGGGCCGATGTGCCGCACAATGTCGCCCGCCACCAGCCCGGCCGGCCCGGTGTGCGCGGCGGCCAGGTCGCCGGCCCGGCCGTGGGCGTACACGCCCAGCCGCGCCGCCTCGAAGGCCGGCAGCTGGGCGTGGGCACGCAGGGCCAGCAGCACGCCCGTGAGCACGTCGCCGCTGCCGCCGGTGGCCATGCCGGCGTTGCCGGTGCTGTTGAAATGCAGCTCGCCGGTGGGCGTGGCCAGGCAGGTGTAGGCGCCTTTGAGCACCACCAGGCACTTGTGCTGCCGGGCGAAGTCGCGCAACAGCTCCAGGCGGTGGTAGTCGTCGCGGGTGGGCCCGGTGAGGCGCTCGAACTCCTTGGGGTGGGGGGTGAGGACCGTGTTTTCGGGCAGTAGCCTGAGCAGCGCACGGTGGCTGCCGAGCAGGTTCAGCGCGTCGGCATCGATGATGAGAGGCAGGAGCTGACCCGTTTTTTCGAGCGGTTTGCCGGCCGCTTTCAGCAGCTTGCGCAGCACGGCGAGGCTGGCCGCTTCCTGCCCCAGGCCGGGGCCGATGCCTACGGCTTGGTAGGGTTTTAGCTCCGGCAATTCGCTGATGAAATCGGTCTGCTTGTCGGTGAGGCACATGGCTTCGGGCTGGCTAATCTGGAAGATGTCGTAGCCGCAGCCGGGAATGTGGGCCGTGAGCAGCCCCACGCCGCCGCGCAGACAGGCTCCCGCCGCCAGCACGGCCGCGCCCATCTTGCCCCGGCTGCCGGCCAGCAGCAGCGCGTGCCCGAAGGTGCCCTTGTGGCTGAACTTGGGGCGCGGCGGCAGGGCGCCGGCCACGGCGGCGGCATCGGTGTAGTGCCAGGGCGTGGCGGTTTGGGCGATGAAATTTTCACTCAGGCCAATATCCTCCACCTGCCATTCGCCCACGTAGTCGGCATTTTGGGGGAGCAGGAAAGCCAGCTTGGGCAGGCCGAAGCTCACGGTGTGTTGCGCCCGCACCACGGCGCTGTCGGCCGGCTGGGGCGCGTCGGCGAAGAGGCCGCTGGGCAGGTCGATGGCCACGACGCGGGCATTAGCTTGGTTGAGGTGTTGCACCAATTTGGCGGCCCCGCCTGCGAGCGGCCGGCTCAGGCCGGTGCCAAAAAGCGCATCAATGACCAACTGAACAGATGCGATTTTCGGCAGGCGGGCCGCATTGATTTCGGCTACGGGTACCGAGTTGGGCAGCAGTTGGCGGTTGTGCTGCCAGTCGGCCGACTGCTTTTCGGCAGGCAGCAGGGCCACGCGCAGGCGGTGGCCGGCGCGCTGCAGCAGGCGGGCCACCGCAAGGCCGTCGCCACCGTTGTTGCCGGGACCACAGAGCAGCAGGATTTCGCCCGCCTCGGTGGGCGTGAATCGGTTGGTAAACCACTTCACGAAGGCCGTGGCGGCGCGCTCCATCAACTCCGACGACAGCAGGTGTTGCTCCTGCATGGTGGCCTGGTCGAGCTGGCGGGTTTGGGCGGCGGTGAGGATTTTCATAGTAAAAGAAGCGGACAGGTTACTTTTGGGCATGCAGGAAAATACTCGCGTCTTCATCGTGCCCGGCCTGGGTAGCTCGGGCCCCGACCATTGGCAAACGTATTTCGAGCGAGTATTGCCGGATTGTACGCGCATCGAGCAGCGCGAGTGGGACGTGCCCGACCGCGCCGAGTGGGTGGCCCGCCTCGAAGATGCCCTCGACGGCGAAGACCTGAGCCAGGTGGTGCTGGTGGGCCACAGCCTCGGCTGCGTCACCATCGCGCACTGGGCCGGGCAATACGGCCACCGCATCAAGGGCGCGCTGCTGGTGGCACCCAGCGACGTGGAAACCGCGCACTACGCCGCTTTCCCCACCACGGGCTTCGCGCCCATGCTGCTGGCCCGGCTGCCCTTTCCGAGCAAGGTCGTGTTCAGTCAGAACGACGAGTGGGTGACGCCCGCCCGCGCCCGGCAATTCGCCGAGGCTTGGGGCAGCGAGCTGGTCGATGTTGGCGAAGCGGGCCACATCAATGCGGCCAGCGGCCACGGGCCGTGGCCGGCCGGGCTGACGCTGCTGGAGGAACTGGGGTGAGTAGAGACGCATAATTGCGTCTCGTCGTTGAACGACATCGCCTGCCCGAAACCCGAACGACACCCAAACGGCGCGGCTGATGAGACGCAAAATATTGCGTCTCTACCTCGTGCGATTTCCGGAGCAGTTTTACCGCGGCAGGCCAAGCAGGCAGGCGTGGGCGGCGGCCTCGTCGGGGCAGTGGTGGTAGCGGGTGGCGTGCGGGGCCAGGGCTTGCATCTGCGACGCGGCCAGCCGGGCGAATACCTCGGCGGGCTGTAGTACCACGGTGTGCAGCTGCTCGGGCCGCAAGCGGGTGGGGCCCATCCAGTTGGCGGTAATCCAGGCCTTGGCTTCGGGCGAGAGCGGGGGGAGGAGGCGGGCATCGGCCAGCAGGCGCTGCCAGCGGTTGCCCAGCAGCAGGGCGCCGGTGCTGGTGAGCAGCCGCGCCAGTTCGGCCACGCCCCAGGTGCCGGCCCGGTAGCGCAGCACCGCGTAGCCGGCCGGGTGCGTGAGTAATTCGCCGGCGGCGTTGGTAAACACAAGCGTGAGCGAAGTAGCGCGCATCGAGCCAACAGAATGAGGGGTGAGGCCGGGCGGCAGCGGAGCCGGAAAAGCCGCGTTCGGGCGCGTTACCATAGCCTTCGGGTGAATTCGACTGACACGTAAAACAGCTTCTCGGCATTGCCCCACTCGGGCACGTGCAGCGGCACGAGGTAGGCCGGAATGAGGGCCACGCTGCTGCGGCGCATGTCCAGCGAAACGGGCAGCGACAGCGTGTAGCCAGTGCTGGTGAAACCCGGCGTGGCGGGTGTTTCGAGCACGTTGCTGGTCTTGGTTTTGGTTTGGCCGTTCTTTTTGGTGGTGACGACCTGCTCCCGGACGTTGCGGGCCAGGCCAGCGGCATAGAAGCGCTGGGTGCCGGTGCCCAGCTCGAAGGTGGGCGTGATGGTGAGCGTGTCGTGGGCAAAAACCGGCAGCGGCAGCGCCCGCGACACGTTCCAGGTGAGCACCAGGTCGCGGGAGCCGCCGAAGAAGGCATCGGCGGTGAGGCTGGCGTAGGCGAAGTTGAAATCGTGGGCCAGGCTACCTTCCACGTTGTCGGTGACGGTGGCGCGGAGCAGCTTGCTGTCGCTGGGCACGAAGAGGTGGGTGTATTGCAGGTTCCACTCGGTGGGGCCGTGGCCGGTGCGGGCGTAGCCCAGGGTGGCCTCGTAGTCGTCGAAAACGGGCTGGTCGGGGCCGTAGGAGCTGTTGAGGTAGGTGCCGGCGTAGAGGCCCCAGCGGGTTTGGTAGGTGAGCTGGGTGCCGAGGTAGCCGTGGTCGTCGGCCGCCTCGGGGGCGCGCATGAGGTAGGCGTTGCGGTTGGCCGTGGTCAGGTCCACGATGAAGCGCGGCGGCGTGGCGGGCTTGGCGGTGGCTGGATGCGACGCGGCCAGCGAATCCGGCGGCGCAACCGGCGTTTGCGCGGCGGCGGGCCGCCACCCCGGCAGCCCCAGAAACAGCAGAAACACGAGCAGCAAGCGCATGGGTAAGCAGCAGTTAGAAACCAGAAATTCACAGCCGCCAGGTGGCTGCCAGCCGGCTCGTGGCTCGGGCCGATGAGCCATTGACCGTTGAAGTTGGGTCAAGATTAACGGGCATAAAATGAATGTTTTATGAGGTGGGTGCAGCGTTTTTTTATTCATTTTTCCTACATCTGGACTGTTGATTTTTGCCGCTTTCAATCCTCAATTCTTCTGCCCTGGCCATGTCCGCCGCCGATGCTTCCCCGCAGGTTTTTCAGAGTTTTTCGCCCCGGCGCTGGCAGCGCTTCAAGTGGGGCGCGCGCCTGGCCGTGGCGCTGCTGCTGCTGGCCGGCGCGGGGCTGGCCTGGGCCTTGTTCCGGCAGTCGGCCACGCTGCTGCCAAAGGCGTTTGGGCCCAACGAAACCTACAAGCAGATTCTCAACTCCGCCCACCTCGCCACGCTGGCCAACCGCCACAACCGCGCCTACCAGGCCCTGCGCAAGCGGCTGCCCCGCCACGCCCACGGCTACCGCGACCCGCGCGACCGGGCCGCCGTGCCGCTGGCGCAGCAGGTGCCGCCGCGCCGCCGCCCGGCCCCGGCCTTTCGCGACGGGCTGCCCATCCGGGCGGGCTTCTACGTGAACTGGGATGCGCAGTCGATGAGCACCTTGCGCCGGCAGGTCGATAAGCTGAACATGGTGCTGCCCGAGTGGCTGTTCGTGCCCGACCAGGCCGGCCAGCTCAGCACCGACATCGACACGGCCGCGCTGGCGCTGTTGCGCCGCCACCCCGGCGTGGCCGTGGTGCCCATGATTTCGAACTACTACCACGAGCAATGGAACGGCGGCAACGTGCGCCGCATGCTGGCCACCGAACGCACCCGCCAGGCGTTCATCACCAACGTGTTGCAGGCCATCCGGCGCTACGGGTTTCAGGGCGTGAACATTGATTTCGAGAACCTGAACCTTGATGACCGCGCCCCGCTCGAAGCCTTCCAGCGCGAGCTGTATGCGGCCCTGCACGCCGGCGGCTACCTCGTAACGCAGGACATCGCCCCGCTCAACGACGACTACGACCCCGCCACCCTGGCCCGCTCCAACGATTACCTCATCCTGATGGCCTACGACCAGCACGAAACCGGCAGCGCCCCCGGCCCCGTGGCCGCCCACAAGTGGGTGGAAGACATTCTGACGAAAATGGAAGCCCAGGTCGACCCGCGTAAGCTGGTGCTCGGCCTGGCCGCCTACGGCTACGACTGGCAAACCGACGGCGGCAAACGCCACATCGAAGGCACCGACCTCACCTACCAGGAAGCCCTGACCACGGCCAAGGAATCGGAGGGCCGGATTCACTTCGACAACGACACCTACAACCTCGATTTCAGCTACGCCGACGAGCACGACCACCCGCACCAGGTGTACTTCACCGACGCGGCCACCAACTTCAACGCCATGCGCGCCGCCGACGACCAGGGCCTGGCGGGCGTGGCCGTATGGCGCCTGGGCTCCGAAGACCCGCGCCTGTGGGGCTTCTTCAACCGCAGCCTGCGGGCCGATAGTTTGCAGAAATCCGGTCCCGCGTTGCTGCAGCGCCTGCGTCGCCCGGTGGGCGCCACCGACGTGGACTACATCGGCGAGGGCGAGGTGCTCGACATCCTCAGCGGCCCGCAGAATGGGCGCATTGGCCTGACGCTCGACCACCCCGACCAGCTCATCAGCGAGGAAAACTACGCCGTGCTGCCCACCAGCTACGTGGTGCGCAAGCTGGGCGTGGCCCCCAAAACCGTGGTACTCACCTTCGACGATGGTCCCGATGAAACCTACACGCCGCAGGTTATCAGCATCCTGAAAAAGGAAAAAGTGCCGGCCGCCTTCTTCGTGGTGGGCGAGAATGCCGAGAACAACGTGCCGCTGCTGCGCCAGCTCTACGACGACGGCTATGAGATTGGCAACCACACCTTTTCGCACCCCAACATTGCCAACGTGAGTTCGGCCCGCGCCGAACTGGAGCTGAACGCCACCCGCCGCCTCATCGAGTGCGTGACCGGGCACAGCACCATCCTGTTTCGGCCGCCCTACAACGCCGACTCCGAGCCGCAGAGCCTGCAGGAAGTGGAGCCCATCATGCTGGCCAAGCACGAAAACTACCTCACCGTGGGCGAAAGCATCGACCCGCAGGACTGGCGCAAGGGCGTCACGGCCGACGAGATTTTCGACCAGGTGGTGAAGGAGCAGGCCAACGGCAGCGTGGTTCTGCTACACGACGCGGGCGGCGACCGCAGCGCCACGGTGGCCGCGCTGCCGCGCATCATCCACTATTTCAAACAGCGCGGCTACCGCTTCATCACCGTGTCGGAGCTGATGCACAAGCCCAAAGCCGAGCTGATGCCCGCCCTGCCCGCCGGCCCCGACCGCGACCTGGCCGAGGCCAACTGGGCCACCGTGGTGGGCCTGTATTTCCTCGAGCACGGCCTCTACACGCTCATGCTGCTGGGCATCATCCTCACGCTGGGGCGGCAGCTGGCCGTGGCCGCGCTGGCCTGGGTACAGCACCGCCGCACCCGCGCCCGCGAGGCCGCCGCGCCCGCGCCGCCCGCCGAAACCGCCGGCCAGTGGCCCCGCCTGAGCATCATCGTACCCGCTTATAATGAGGAAGTAAACGCCGTGCGCAGCCTCGAAAGCCTGCTGCGGCTCGACTACCCCGATTTTGAGGTGGTGTTTGTCGACGACGGCTCGAAGGATGCCACCCACGCGCTGGTGTCGGCCGCCTTCGCCGACAACCCGCGGGTGCGCGTCCTCACCAAGCCCAACGGCGGCAAAGCCTCGGCCCTGAACTACGGCATTGCCCGCGCCGCCAGCGACTTCGTGGTCTGCATCGACGCCGATACCCAGCTCGACCCGGCCGCCCTGCGCCACCTCATCAGCCACTTCGATTCGCCGCAGGTGGGGGCCGTGGCCGGCAACGTGAAGGTGGGCAACGAGCGCAACCTGCTCACCCGCTGGCAGGCCATCGAGTACATCACGAGCCAGAATTTCGACCGCCGCGCCTTCGAGCTGCTGGGCTGCATCACGGTGGTGCCGGGGGCCATCGGCGCATTCCGCACCGAGGCGCTGCGGGCCGTGGGCGCCTTTACCACCGACACGCTGGCCGAGGACTGCGACCTCACCATCCGCCTGCAACGGGCCGGCTACGGCGTCACCTACGCCCCCCGCGCCCTGGCCGTGACCGAAGCGCCCGAAACCGTAGGCATGTTCCTGAAGCAGCGCTTCCGCTGGTCGTTCGGCATCATGCAGTCGTTCTGGAAGCACCGCGCCGTATGCCTCAACCCGCGCTACGGCGCGCTGGGGCTGGTGGCCTTCCCCAACCTGCTGGTGTTCCAGCTCATCCTGCCCTTTCTCAACCCCTTGGCCGACTTGCTGATGCTGTACTCGCTGTTTACCGGGCAGGCTGGGCCGGTGCTGGGCTATTATCTGGCCTTCTTGCTGGTCGATGCCGCGGCCGCCGCGCTGGCGTTCAGCTTCGAGGGCGAGCGCCGGAGCCGGCTGTGGGGCCTGCTGCCTCAGCGCTTCGTGTACCGCCAGCTGATGTACGTGGTGCTGGTGCGCTCGGTGCTGCGCGCCATCAAGGGCGAATTGCAAAGCTGGGGCGTGTTGCAACGCACGGGCAACGTGGTGGCGCCGGCTTCATCGTTCTAGCGGGCGCCTCACCCCCCGGCCCCCTCTCCCAAAGGAGAGGGGGAGCCTGACGATTCTTGTAGCATAAGCTTTAGCTTGCACGGGAGCTGAAACGTTCTATCAGGCACAAACTAAAGTATGTGCTGCAAACGCAAAACCGGTGCCCCCTCTCCTTTGGGAGAGGGGGTCAGGGGGTGAGGCGCCCATTAGAACGACAAACCCCTACCGCCCGCGCAGCGGGAAATCCTGCAGGCGGGCGAACTGGTAGCCCTGGGCGCGCAGGACTGGAATGATGTCGCGCAGGGCCTCGGCGCTGTTCCAGGCGGGGCGGTTGAAATGCATGATGACGATGGCGCCGGGCCGGGCGCCCTTCACCACGTTTTCGGTGATGGCTTCCTTGGGGGTGCCCGCCACGGCGTCGCCCGAAAGCACGTCGAAGCTGAACATGGTCACGTCGAGCTGCCGGGCCAGGCGGGCGCAGGCCTCGTCGGTGAAGGCCGTAGCCGAGCGGAAAAAGCGCGGCGCCCGCCCCGTAATCGCCTGAATCTTGCGGCGGTTGGCCTCAATCTCGTCGAAGGCATCGGCCGCGTCGGGCGTGCCGCGGATGCCGTACTCGCTTTCGCCGTCGATGGAGCAGGGGCGGTGGTTGAAGCCATGGTTGGCGATTTCAAACAGCGGGTCGCGGGCCAGCTCGCGGAAGGTGGCCAGGTTGCGGTCAATCCAGCGGCCGCTTACGCAGAGCGTGGCCGGGATTTTTTCGCGGCGCAGGTAGTCCACCAGGTCGGCGTCATAGCCGCTGCCGTGGGGGCCGCCGCAGGCATCGAAGGTGAGGGCGATGATGCGCTGCTGGGTGGTCAGGTCCTCGTCCACGCCCTGCACAAACTCGCCCCACTGCCCCGGCCGGGCCGTGGCGAAGACGCGGCTCACGCGCTTTTTCAGGCCGGTGTAAGCCGTGTCGGCGTAGAGGCGGCGCAGGAAAACGGCGTTTTCGTAGGGCGACACCGGGACCGGGGCCGCTTTTTGGGCGCTAGCGACCAGGGCGCCGGCGCAGAGCAATGTAGTGAGGGGGAAACGGAGGGAAAACGCGCGCATTGGTAATCAGGTAATTGGTTTTTCGGGCCGATTAGCTTGGGAAGTTCGGCGCAAAGTTGGCCATCGTTGGCAACCATTGGCAACCCATTGCCGTGCTTTAGGGGCGCTGTTACTTTTCTTTTTCGCTTTGCTGCCGCATGTGGCTTGCTTTCGTCGATTCGCCCTGGTCCACGCTGGCCTATCCGTTTACCTTGCTGGCGGCGGTGCTGCTGGGCGTGGCCTACGCCCGCCGCCGCTACCACGGCCACCAGCGCCGCTGGCAGACGGTGGGCATCGAGGGCGGTATTTTCAGCATGTATGGGCTGCTGCTCTCGTTCACGCTGGTGGCCTCGGGCAATGCCGTGCGCACCCGCGATGCCGCCGTGCACACCGAAGCCGCCGACGTGCTGGCCCTCTCGCAGCAAAGCCTGCTGGCGCCGCCGGCCCTGCGCGCGGCCACGGCGCGCCACCTGCGCCGCTACCTGGCCCTGCAACTGCAGCACCCCACGCCCACGCCCGAGCAGTGCCGCCGCCAGATTGGCGAGCTGAGCGCCGCCAGCCACGCCTTCACCCAGCGGCTGGCCGCCTACGCCGCCCGGCACCCCGCCGAAACCGCCGCCGTGCAGAGTCTGCAAAACCAGGCCGGCGCCCTGCACGCCACGGCCCTGGCGCTGCTCTACTCGTTCCGGGAGCGCACGCCCAGCCTGATTGTGGTGGCGCTGGTGTGCCTCTCGTGGGCTATGGGCTTGCTGGTAGGGTTCATGAACTCGTTTCAGCCCCAGCCCAGCCGGGTGCTGCCGGCCCTGTTTGTGGGCACGGCCGCGCTACTGATGACCACCATCCGCGACCTCGACGACCCCAGCCGCGGAATCGTCACGCCCGATTACGAAGACCTGTTCCGCACCCAGCAGCTGCTGGGCACCTACGCGCCCGCGCCTAGCCCGGCATCGCCCGTCGATTCGCTGCGCCAAGTGCCGGACTGAAACCGGCGAGCAACTCGCCAGCCAAAGGCAGCCGCGCCAGGGCGTAAGGAAAAGGCCGAAGCAGCGTCTATCGAACGCGGCCGGAAACCTCCGGGGAGCGGCCGCGTTTACCTTACTCCTACCTCAATTCCGCTGATATGCAAACCTGGAACGACGTCATCCGCCTCGCCAACCACCCCATTCCCTCGCCGCGCCGCGTCGAGAAAACGCCCGCCGAGTGGCGCGCCCAGCTCACGCCCGAGCAGTACCACGTCACCCGCGAGCACGGCACCGAGCGCGCCTTCACCGGCGAGTATTGCGAGGCCCACGAAGCCGGCCTCTACGCCTGCGTGTGCTGCGGTACCCCGCTCTACGACTCGCGCACGAAGTTTGAGTCGGGCACCGGCTGGCCCTCGTTCACGCAGCCCGTCGACGAAAGCGCCATCCGCTACAAGAAAGACACCAGCTACGGCATGACGCGCGTGGAAGTGCTCTGCAATGTGTGCGACGCCCACCAGGGCCACGTATTCCCCGACGGGCCCGCGCCCAGCGGCCTGCGCCTGTGTATCAACTCGGCCAGCATCAAGCTGGTGACCGAGTCCGAAAAACAACCCACTTCGGCGGCTTAATATTCAGCTGCTTCGCGTAGCTTAGGGCTTGATTGGCAGGGTGCCAGTCAAGCCCTTTTCGTTGCTACCCCAATGACCCGCGAAGCCTTCGTTGCCCGCCTCGAACACCTTCACCCTTTGGCCCTGGCCAACCCGAGCGCCTACCGTTGGCGGGTGCGCCTGTGGGCGCTGCTGGGCTACGGCTTCATTCTGCTGTTGCTGTTGGGCACGGTGGGCACCATGCTGGGCGTGCTAGCCTTGCTGGCTTTCGGCACGGCCGTGGCGCTGCTGCTGAAAGTGGGCTTGCTGCTAGGCTTTTTTGCCTGGAAAATCATTCGCTCGCTGTGGGTGAAGTTCGACCCGCCGCAGGGCCGCGCCCTCACGCCAGCCGAGGCCGCGCCGCTGTTTGCCGAGCTGCGGCAGCAGTCCAAAGCCATGGCCGCCCCGCCGGTGCACCGTGTGCTGCTCACTACCGATTTCAACGCTTCCATCGTGCAGCTGCCGCGCCTGGGCGTGCTGGGCTGCCCCCGCAACTACCTGATGGTGGGTTTGCCGCTGCTCCAGGCCCTGAGCCCCGAGCAGGCCGCCGCCGTGGTCGGGCACGAACTGGGCCACCTGCGTGGCGGCCACGGCAAGTTCAGCGCCTGGGTCTACCGCGTCAGCCAGTCGTGGGGGCAGCTGTTGGGCCAGCTCGAAAGCCACGGCGCCGGCACCTGGCTGAGCAAATTTGCCAACTGGTACGTGCCGCGCTTCAATGCCTGGTCGCACCCGCTGCGGCGGGCCGATGAGTTTGAGGCCGACGCCGCGGCCGGGCGCGTGACGAGCCCGCAGGCGCTGGCGCAGGCCCTGTGCGCGCTAGTGGTGCGCGACTCGGCCATCGACAAGCTGCACTGGGACGTGGTGACGGCCAGCATCACGGCCCAGCCCTTCCCGCCCACCGACGCCATCAGCCGCCTGCTGCCGCTGGCCAAAAGTGCCCGCCTCGACGATGCTACCGAAGGCGACCTGCTGAAAACCGCCCTGGCCGCCGACCCCGATGTGTTCGATACGCACCCCGTGCTGCTGGAGCGGCTCGCGGCGCTGGGCCAGGAGCCCGCCGTGCCCGTGCCCCCCGCCACCAGCGCCGCGGAGGCGTGGTTTGGCCCCAGCCTGCCAGCGCTTGCCAACGAACTGGACAAAACCTGGGCCCTGGGCGTGGAAGGCTTCTGGAAGGAGCGCCACCGGCTGCTCAGCACCCAGCAGGCGCGCCTGCGCGAGCTGGTGGCCCGCCACGAAGCCGGCGAAACCCTGACCCCCGCCGAAACCTGGGAGCTGGCCGACCTGACCGAAGACCACGCCAGCCCCGCCGAGGCCCTGCCGCTGTTCCGACGCCTGTTCGATGACAAGGAGCACGAGCTCGGGGCCAAATTTGCCGTTGGCCGCATCCTCACCGCACAGGACGACCCCGCCGGCCTGCCCCTGCTTCAGGAGGTGATGGACCGCCTGCCCGCCGCCCGCGACACGGGCCTGGCGTTGCAGCAGGCCTACCACCAGCGGCGCGGCGACAAGGAAGCGGCCCGCCGCCTGCAGGCCGAAGCCCTGCGCCACGCCGACCGCAGCGACGCCGCCGAAGCCGAGCGCAACACCATCAGCCAGGCCGACAACTTCCTGCCCCACGGCCTGGGCGAGGAAGAGCTGGCCGGCCTGCGCACGAGCCTGGCGGGCTTGGGCGAGCACATCAAGCGGGCCTGGCTGCTGCGCAAGGAGTTGACGCAGTTTGTCGAGCACCCGCTCTACGTGCTGGTGGTGGAGCACAAGTCGGGCCGGAGCGTAGCCGAAAACACCAGCAGATTGCTGGTAAACAAATTGGTAGAAGCTGTGGTACTGCCCGGCCAGGGCTTCATCGTGCCCCTCACAAAGGCCAACGACTGGCTCGACGCGCCCATTCGCCGCCATCCTGAAACGCTGCTGTATACTTCCGTGGCGGCCTAGCCCCCGTGCCATACTCCCGCCGAGTAGCTTTGCGCCCCGGCCGAAGACACCTTCGGCCGGGGCTTTGCGTTTATACCTTTTTCGCTCTTTACTCCCACCCGCCATGTCTTTGCTTTTTAATGATTTCGCCTCCTGGGGCGCGCACTGCGCCGAAACCGGCGAGCCCCTCTATCAGCCTGTACTGGCTTACGAAGTGGAACAAAAGGGCCGCACCGAAGACGAAATCTGGACGGGCCTGCAACGGGCCTACGACGTGATGCGCGACGCCGTGCACGAAGGCCTGACCGGCAACATGACTTCGCGCTCGGGCATGATAAACAACGGGGCCAAAAAAATCGCCGCCTCGCCCGTCACCGTCCTTTCACCCGAGTTTAAGCAGCTCATCACCCGCGCGTTGGGTGCCAAGGAGGTGAACTCCTGCATGGGCCGCGTGGTGGCCGCGCCCACGGCCGGCGCCTCGGGCATCCTGCCGGGCGTGCTCGTCACCATCCAGGATTTGCACAAGCTGAGCGACCGCCAGATTCTGGAAGGCCTGCTCGTGGCCGCCGGCATTGCCCTCATCATCGAGCAGAATGCTTCGCTGGCCGGGGCCGTGGGCGGCTGCCAGGCCGAAACCGGCTCGGCCGCGGCCATGGGCAGCGGGGCCATCGTGTACTGCCTGGGCGGGCCCGTGGAGCAGGTGTTTGCCGCCGTGGCCGTCACCATTCAGTGCATGCTCGGGCTGGTGTGCGACCCTGTGGCCGGCCTGGTAGAAGTGCCCTGCGTGGTGCGCAACGCCTCGGCGGCGGCCATTGCCTTTAGCTCGGCCCAGATTGCCATTGCTGGCATCGACCCGGTGATTCCCGTCGACCAGTGCGTGGCGGCCCTCGGCGAGGTGGGCCAGGCCATGGAAACCCGCTACAAGGAGACGGCCCTGGGCGGCCTGGCCGCCACCAAGCGCGGCAAGGAAATCGAAAAAATGGTGCTGGTGCAGGACGTGAACATCCTGCCCGACGACCCCGCCGAAATGTAGTTTGGCTACTTCACGAAGCGCGCCAGCGCGGCCTCCAGCTCGGCGCCGTGAAGGTTTACGGCCAGGATTTTGCCTTGCGGGTCGAGCAGAAAGTTCTTGGTCTGACTCAGCCAAACACTTGCCCAAAAAGCAAAAAAGCCCCGCCGGCAATGCCAGCGGGGCTTTTCAATGAGGTGTAACCCGCGCTATTCGCGCACGATGCGGCGCACATCGGTGCCGCCTTCGGTGGTCACGCGCAGCGTGTACACGCCGGTAGCCGCAGCCGACAGGTTCAACTGCGTCTGGGCTTGGCCGGCGGCCACCTTCTGGGTGAGCACCACGCGACCCAGGGCGTCAAACACGCTCAGCTGCACGGCTTTGGAGTAGCCTTTGAACTGCAGCGTGAGCATGCCGTCGGCGGTGGGGTTCGGGAACAGGCTCAGCGCCGAGCCAGCCAGCGGCTGCGTCGTGCCCGTGATGGTCACCGGCGTAGAGGCGGCCGACTGGCAACCGCCCGTGGTGGTGATGAAGCGTACCGAATAACCGGTGGGCGTGGTGGTGCCCGTCGCGGTGTAGGTCTGGTTGGTGGCACCGGGGATGGCCGTGCTGCCCTGGTACCACTGGTAGGTGGTGCCGGCGGGTGCCGCGCTGCTGGTAAACAGCGCCGTGCCGGTGGTGGGGTAGCTCACCGTTACGGTGGGCGTGGCCGGGAGCGGAATCGCCGTCACGGTGATGGGCGTGCGGGTGGCTGCTACGCAGGCCGTGCTCAGCGAAATGTTGTAGAAGTAGTAGTAAGCCGCGAGCGGCGTCACATTCAAACCACCCGTGATGCTGAAGTTGCCGCTGGGCGACGTGATGGGGAAGGACGAGCCAGCGGGCAGCGGGTTTTCGCGCAGCAGGTCGGTGATGCCGGTGAAGGCTTTCACCACCAGCTGGTAGCCGGTGCCGGCGCTGGGCACGGCCAGGTTCAGCTGCACGGTAACGGGCGTGGTGGCGCCCGAGCCCGTCACGCTGATGGCCTGCGTGGCGGCAATTTCAGTGCCTGCGCTGTTGCGCAGCGCGAAGGTGATGGTGCCCGTGCCAACCGGATAAATCACGGCCGACTGAATGGTGAGGCCCGTGGTGGTGTTGAATACCAGACCGGTATCGATGCCCAGGAAACCGGTGGTCACGGTGGGTGCCGAGCGGCCGCCAATCTCCGACGAGCCGGTGGAAGCCTCCGCATAGTAAGTGGTCGAGGCTGTGACAGCCGGCGTCGTCACCGTGGTGGTGGTGCCGGTCGTGGTGGCGCCGGTGAGGGGCGTGCCGCCCGTGGCCGTGCTGTAGAACTGCACCGTGGTGCCGGTGGGGGCGCTGGCTGTGAGCGTGGCCGTGCTGCCGGCGCAAACCGATACCGGCGACGGGGTGCCGGTCAGCTGCGGGTTGTTCACGGTCACGGCCACCACGTTCGACGTTACCACCGTGTTGCCGCAGGTTACCTGGGCGCGGTAGTAGGTGGTGCTGTTGATGACCGGCGTGGTATAGGTAGCCGAGGTGGCACCCGCAATGTTGGTGAAAGTACCCGTGGCGCTGGTGCTGCTCTGCAGCTGGATGGCGCCGTTGAGGGCGCCGGTCAGGCTAAGGGCCGCCGTGCCCGAGTTGCACAGCGAAGGCACCGACGACGCGAGCGTGCCGGCCACCGGCGCGGCCACCGTAATGGTGGGGCTGGGCGTCAGGGTGTTGTTGGCGGTGTTGGCGTCGCCCGTCACGCTCGCCGTGATGGCGAACGAATAGGTGCCCACCGTGGCCAGGTTCACCGTGGTGCCCGTGCCGGTCAGCGGCACGCTGAGTGTGGCGCCCCCGGCCAGCGTGCCGGTGTTCAGGGTGTAGGTCAGCGTCTGGGTAGCCACGCCGGTGGGGCCGGTCACCACTACCGTGATGGTGGCGGGCGTGGTAGCAAAGTTGAGCGTAGACGTGCCGGCGTTGCGGATGCTCACCGTCACGGCTTCGGCCGAGCCGTAGCAGGCGCCCGAGGCGCCGGGCGCGGCCGGAGCCACCAGGCCAGCGGCCGCGATGTCGACCGCCACCACCGTGAATTCATACGCGCCGATATCAGGCGTGGTGCCGCGCGTGGTACCAAGGAAGTCCACCGTCACGCCCGTGATGGGCGTGCCCACGTTGTTCAGGGCCACGTTGGTAGGCGTCAGGTCGTAGGGCACCGTCGTGGTCTGCACGAATTGCGGGTCCACGCTCACCGAGTTGGCTTCCTGGTTGGTAGCGGTTTGCCAGGCGGCCAGCGTGTTGGCATCCACCGAGTTGAGGCGGCCGATGCGGGCCGCGCCAGTAGAACCTACCGTCACATACAGGTCGTTGTAGTTTAGGGTGCTGCCCGCGATGGTCGTGCCCTGCTCGTAGTGCGCGTAGAGCGGCGTGGTGGTGGTGCCGCCCGTGCCGCCAATGATGCTGAAGATGTTGTTGCGCACGTCAATGTTCGTGGCCGTGGCCGTCACGCTGGGGTTGCCGTTGGCGAAGGCGGCCGAGCCGGCCGTGCCGCTGGCGGCGCTCAGTTGGCCGGTCAGGTACACCGTGTTGTACACAATCTGCTCGCCGTAGCCGCCGCCCAGGTTAATACCCACCGTGTTCCAAGTGCCGCTCACGGCCGTCGAGTTGATGTTATACACCAAGTTGTTGTCGAGGCGGTTGGCGCTGGCGTTGGTCGCCGCGCTAAGCCCGGCGCCAATGCTGGTGTTGATGGCCCACACCTTAGTGGTGCTCGTGCCGGTGTAGGTGATGTTGTGCACCGAGTTGCGGCTGATGACTGCGCCCTTGCTGTCGGCCAGGAAAATGCCGTACAGGTTGGCCGTGGTGGTGCCGTTGGTCAGGTTCTGGATTTCGTTATTACGCACCGTCAGGCCCTGCTGATACACGGCGCGCAGGCCTTCCTGGCCGAAGCCGTTGGCCGTGCCGCTCTGCCCAATCTTGTTGTCGATGAACGAGTTGCTCTGGTCAAGCACCGTGGCCGACACGCCAAACACGAACACGCCGTAGTAGCCTTTCGAGATGACGTTGTTGGTGAAGGTGTTGTTGGAGTTGGCAGTCGGGGTGCTGGTGGTCGGCGCGGTCACGCCCGCGCCGCCGCCGCCCAGAAACACCGTGAACTGCGGGAAGCCCGTACCCGAGTTGCCTCGGATGATGGTGTTTTTCACGTTGTTGAACGTGGCACCGTCGGAGGCCGAAGCGGCTGCCACCCACAGTACCGCGTTGCCGGTGCCCGTGGCGCTGGTATTTTCAATCGTCAGGTTTTGCGACGTCGTGCCGGCGTTCGAGCCGTCGATGGTCACATAGTCGGCGCCATTGAGCATGAGCACGGCGCCGGTGGCCACGCTACCCGTGATGGTGCTTGTTACGCCCGTGTTGGGCTTGATGGTGAGGGTGTTGGTGGCCGAAGCCGTGCTCACCGAGCCAAACCGGATGGGGAAGGTTTCGGCCGTGCCGTAGCTGGCATCCAGCAGCACAAACGTGACGGCGCCGGACAGCGTCGCGGAGTTGTAGGCGGCGGCGGCGGCGGTGAGGGTGGCGTAGGTGCGCGTGGGCTGGGGCGAGGTGCCGGTGCCCACGTAATAGATGCCGCTGAGCGTAGCCCCGGCCTGCGTGGTGAACGTGCCCGAACCGGCGGTGCTGCCGCGGCCCTGGCCCAGCGCCACCACTTGCACGGTGTAGCCGGTGTTGGCGGCCAGGCCCGTGAAGTTATAAGTGTAAGTAGTCCCCGTGCCCGCCGTCGTCGTCGAAGGCACCACGGCGGTGGTGGCGGCGCCGCCGGCCGTGGGCGTGATGGTCACGGCAAAGCCGTACTCGTTGGTCGAGTTGTCGGTGAAGGTAACCGTGGCGCTGGACGTGTTAATGGCGCTGAAAGTCAGGCCCGAAGGTGCCAGCACCGCCCCGCCAGCCGGCGTGAAGGAATAAACCTGGCCGGTGGCGGGCTTGGTGGCAATGGTGGTGGTTTCGGAAGTGGAGCTAACTGTGGGCGCTGCCGTGGCGTCGCTCAGCGACAGGAAGTTGCCCGCGCTGGTGCCCACCGCCGTGATGCCGATGGAAGCAGACGGCAAGTTGACGGCGCCGGTCTCCTGCTGGTACACAAACTCCACGTGCCCATCGGCTTCGTACAGCTTGGCCTGGAAAGACATCACGGGTGCCGTCGCATTGTAGTTCCATTTCGCGTTGAGCCACTGCACCGTGAGCACCCGGCTGCCGGCTGTGCCGCTGGTCAGGTAGGAGATGTTGCTCGCGGAGGTGATGTCCAGGTCGTCCCACAGGGGTGCCAGCAGCGGCCGGGTGGCTCCGGTGCTCAGGTTGTTGCTGAACACCGAGCCCACTTGGCTGCCCAGGCCCATAAAGCCGTTGGTGCTGGCCGAAAAAGTGGTATAAGCCACCCCGTTGTACACAAAGGTGAAGCCGATGGGCAGCACGGCCGTCACGTCGTCGTCGGAACTAGCGCCGGTGGTTGGGGCGGTGGTCGCCCCGCTCAGCGCCGTGAAGGTGCCCGCGCTGGCGGCAAAGGTGTAGTTGGTCAGGCTTTGGGCCTGGGCGCCAGCCACGCCCAGCAGGGGCAAGGCCAGGGCCAGCACCGAACGGGCCCAGCTTTGCCGGACGCGCGCCCAGCCGGAGCCGGAAGAATGTAAAGGTGTGTGCATAAGGGTGAAGAATTTGGTGAGGGAAAAAAGTGAAAGATGAAGAGATTGAAAAAGCAGCAGCGGTTATAGCTGGAGACTAGCAGCGCTAACGGAGCGTAAATTAGGAATTATTCCCATACCTCATCGGAGCGAAGCCTTGTGGACCATTCTTTTGACCAAATCTTTGCTGAAAAGAGCAAGCTGAGTTGGCTTTTGGCGCATTAAAACGGGGTTTTTTTAAGCAACCGCACCACAATTAGTACCTACTCCCCCCAACACGAAAAAAGCCCCGCCGGCATTGCCAGCGGGGCTTTTCAACGAGCAGACCCTGCGGTTACTCGCGCACCAGGCGGCGGGTTTCCACGCCGTCGGCGTTGCTCAGGCGCAACAGGTACACGCCCGTGGCTACCCCCGACAAGTCGAGGGCGTGGGTGGTGGTGCCGTTGTTGGCGGGCAGCACTTCGCTGGCTATCACGCGGCCCAAGGCGTCAAGCACCGAAAGCTGCGTCACAGCGCGGAAACCGCTCAACTCCAGCGTCACCTGGCCGGTGGGCGTGGGGTTGGGGTACACGCGCAGGCTGCTGCCGGCAATGCTGTTCTTAGCCGAGGTAACAACCAGCGGGGCCGAGGGCAGCGACACGCAGCCGTTGGCGTTGGTCGTCGTCACGGTGTAGGAGCCGAGCTGCGAGGGCAGGCCGGTGAGCACCAGCGTCTGGCCGGTAGCGCCGGTCACCGGGTTGATACCGAGGTACCACTGGTTGCCGGTGGTAGCGCTCGACGTGAGCGTGGTGGTCGGGCCATTGTAAGCCACCGAGATGGTGGGCGTGGCCGGGCGCGGGTTCACCGTGAAGGTCGTGGTGGCCGTGGCCGCCGCGCAGCCGCCAGCGGCGGCTACCGTGTTGGTCACGGTGTAGGTGCCCGCCGTCGAAGACGAGAGCGTGATGGCGCCCGTCGTGGCGTTAATGGTCAGGCCCGTCGTCGAGCTGAACGTGCCGGCCGAAGCGCCGGTGCCCAGCGTGGGCGTCACGGCTGCCGTCGAGCCCACGCAGCCGGCCGAAGTGGCGTAGCTGAACGTGGCTGCCGGAGCCGCCGTGATGGTTACGCTGGTCGTGGCCGTCGTGGCCGCGCAGCCACCCGAAGCCGCTACCGTGTTGGTCACGGTGTAGGTGCCGGGCGTCGAGGCACTCAGGTTGATAGCGCCGGTCGTGGCGGTAATGCTCAAACCGGTGGTCGACGTGAACGTGCCGGCCGTAGCACCCGTGCCAAGAACCACAGCCGGAGCCGTAGTACCGCTCACGCAGAAGGTCGACGAAGTGCCGTAGCTGAATGTGGCTACCGGCGCGGCCGTGATGGTCACGCTGGCCGTGGCCGTCGTAGCCGCGCAGCCACCCGAAGCCGCTACCGTGTTGGTCACGGTGTAGGTGCCGGGTGTAGACGAAGAGAGCGTGATGGCGCCCGTCGTGGCATTAATGGTCAGGCCAGTGGTCGAAGTGAACGTGCCAGCCGTGGCACCCGTGCCCAGCGTTACGGTCGGGTTGGTAGTGCCGCTCACGCAGAAGGTGGGCGTGCCCGTACCGTAGCTGAACGCAGCCACCGGACCGGAGGTGATGGTCACCGTGGCAGTAGCCGAGCTGCCGCAGGCACCGGCCACCGTGTAAGTCACAGTGTAGGTGCCGGGCGTCGAGGAGCTGAGCGTGATGGCGCCAGTGGTGGCGTTGATACTCAGGCCTGTGGTCGAGGAGAACGTGCCGCCCGCCGTGCCCGTCACGTTGGGAGTGGGGTTGGTGCCGGTAGCGCAGAACGTCGTGCCCGAGTAAGCAAACGTGGCCGAGGTGGCCGGCGTGATGGTCACCGTAGCCGTGGCCGTGGCCGTAGCGCAGCCGTTGGCGGCGGCGATGGTGTTGGTCACGGTGTAAGTGCCAGCCGTGGAGGTGCTAAGCGTGATAACGCCGGTGATGGCGTTAATCGTCAGGCCCGTGGTCGAGCTGAAAGTGCCGGCCGTAGCACCCGTGCCCAGCGTGGGCGAAACGGTGCTGGTGCTGCCGGCGCAGTACGTCGTGGCCGCCGGGTAGGAGAACGTGGCCACCGGCGCTGCCGTGATGGTCACCTGCGCAGTAGCCGTCGTGGCGGCGCAGCCGTTGGCGGCCGCCACCGTGTTGGTCACGGTGTAGGTGCCCGGCGTCGAGCTGGCGAGGGTAATGGCGCCGGTGGTGGCGTTGATTGTCAGGCCGGTGGTCGAGCTGAACGTGCCGGCCGTGGCGCCCGTGCCCAGCACGACGGCCGGGGCCGTGGTGCCGCTCACGCAGTAGCTCGACGTAGTGCCGTAGCTAAAGCTGGCCAGCGGGGCGGCGGTAATGGTCACCGTGGTCGTGGCCGTAGCCGCCGCGCAGCCCCCGCTGGCCGTGATGGTGTTGGTCACGGTGTAGGTGCCAGGCGTCGACGAGCTGAGCGTAATCACGCCGGTGCTGGCGTTAATCGTCAGGCCCGTGGTCGAGCTGAACGCGCCACCGCTGGCACCCGCGCCGAAGCTGGGGGCCGGGTTGGTGGTGCCGCTCACGCAGTAGCTCGGGGGGGTGCCGTAGCTGAACGTGGCCACCGGCGCTGTGGTGATGGTCACCGACTGGGTGCTGCTGCTGCCGCAGGCACCAGCCACCGTGTAGGTCACGGTGTAGGTGCCGGGGGCCGTGCTGCTGAGGGTGATGGCCCCAGTAGCGGCGTTGATGGTCAGGCCCGAAGTGCCGCTAAACGTGCCGCCGGCCGTACCCGTCACGGTAGCCGTGGGGTTGGCGCCCGTCACGCAGAACGTGCCGCCACCGTAGCTGAACGTAGCCGAAGTAGCCGGGGTGATAGTCACCGTCGCCGTGGCCGTAGCCGTAGCGCAGCCATTGGCGGCCGCGATGGTGTTGGTGATAGTGTAAGTGCCGGCCGTCGAGGTCGAAAGCGTAATGACGCCGGTGGTGGCGTTAATGCTCAGGCCCGTGGTCGAGGAGAACGTGCCAGCAGTAGCACCGGTGCCCAGCGTGGGCGAAATGGTGCTGGTGCTGCCGGCGCAGTACGTCGTCGTTGTCGGGTAGCTGAAGCTGGCCAGCGGGGCCGCCGTGATGCTCACCGAAGCCGTGGCCGAGCTGCCGCAGGCACCGCTTACGTTGTAAGTCACGGTGTAAGTGCCGGGCGTCGAGGCGCTCAGGTTGATGGCGCCCGTCGTGGCGTTGATGGTCAGGCCCGAAGTCGAGCTGAACGTGCCGCCGGCCGTGCCTGTCACCGTCGGCGTGGGGTTAGTGCCCGTCACGCAGAACGTGCTGCCTGCGTAAGCAAATGCGGCCGAAGTAGCCGGCGTGATGGTCACGGTGGTGGTAGCCGAAACGGCAGCGCAAGCGCCGCTGGCGGCCACCGTGTTGGTTACGGTGTAGGTGCCGGCCGTCGAAGTGGCGAGCGTGATAACGCCGGTGGTGGCATCAATGGTCAGGCCCGCCGTCGAAGAGAACGTGCCGGCCGTAGCGCCCGTGGCCAGCGTGGGCGACACGGTGCTGGTGCTGCCAGCGCAGTACGTCGTAGCCGTCGGGTAGCTGAAGCCAGCCACCGGGGCCGGGCTGATGCTCAGCGCGAAGGTGGCCGTAGCGGCTGGGCAGGGCGTCGAGCCGGTCGAAGTCAGCGTGATGGTCACCGTGCCAGCGGCCACGTCGGCGGCCGAAGGCGTGTAGGTAGCCGTCAGCGTGCTGGCATTGGGGCTGAATGTACCCGTGCCGCTGCTGGTGTAGGTGCCGCCCGTGGCCGAGCCGCCCACTGCGCCCGTCAGCGTATAAGCCGACGTGCCGCAACTGCTGCCCGTGTTGGTGCCGAAGCTGGCCGTGGCTGGCTGCGTCACGTTCACCGGAATGGCGGTGCGGGTAGCGCCGGCGCATTCGCTGTTGAAGGTCAGGTTGAAGAAGCTGTTGTAGGTCGTGTTCGAGAACGAGGTCGAGGTGGCCGCGTTGTACGAGCCGCGCACCGTGAGCGGGCCCGACGTAAGCGGGTAAGTACCGCTGTAGGTGGTGAAGCGGCCCAGTGTGCCCGAGGAGTTCGAAATCCGGTATTCACCGGCGGCCAGGGCGTAGTTCAGCGGCACCGTGACGCGGGTGCCCACCTGGGCGGCCGTCACGGTAATGGTCACATCCGAACCAGCCACGGCCGTGGTGGTGCCGCCGGGTTGCGTGCCCGCGGTGCTGTAGAGGCGGATGGTGAGGGCGCCCGCGGCGCTCGGGTACACATCAACCGAAGCCAGCGTGCCGGCCTGCGATACCGCGAAGCCCAGCGGATAATCCGTGAGCGTGGCCTGCGCGAACGTGCCGTTGCTGGCCGAGTTATCGGCCAGGCCCGCCACGCTGCTGCTGCTGGTGTAAGCTTCGGCATAGTACGTGGTGCTGGCCGTGAGGGCTGGCGTGGTGTAGCTGCCGGGCGTGGTCGTCGTCAGGGCCGTGCCGCCGGTGGCCGCGCTGAAGAAGCGCACCTGGCTGCCGGTACCGGCCGTGGCCGTGAGCGTAGCCGTGTTGCCGGCGCAAATGGCCACCGGCCCGTTGGTGCTGGCCACCACCGGGTTGGTTACCGTGATGGTGCTCACGTTCGACGTGGCCACGTTCGAGCCGCAGCGCACCTGGGCGCGGTAGTAGGTGGTGCTGGTGAGCACCGGCGTGGTATACGCAGCGCTGGTGGCGCCGCTGATGTCGGTAAACGTCACGTTGTCCGGGCTGCTCTGGTACTGGATGCTGCCGTTGGCGGCACCAGCCAGGCTCAGGGCAGCCGTGCCGCTTACGCAGATGGTGCTGCTGGCCGGGCTCAGGGTGCCGGCCACCGGGGCCACCACCGTGCGGGTGGGGGCCGGGGTCAGGGCGTCGTTGGCGGTGTTGCCGTCGCCCGTCACCGTGGCCGCAATGGCGAAGGTGTAAGTGCCGGCAGCCGCCATGTTCAGGGTCGAAGACAGGGTCACGTTCTGGGTGGCGCCGACGGCCAACGTGCCCGTCGTGATGCTGCCCGTCAGGGTTTGCGGGCCCGTGGGCGTGGTCACGGTAGCCGTCACGGTGGCCGGGTTCACGCTGAAATCAAGGGCTTGGGCACCCACGTTGCTCACCGTTACCGTCACGGTTTCGGCGCTGCTGTAGCAGCCCTGCGTGGCAGTGGGAGACACCAGGGCCGTGGCGGCCAGGTCCACGTTGGGCAGCAGGCGCACCTGCACGTTGTCGAGGCCGATGTCGTAGCTGCCGAAGTCGCCGGTGCCCCGGAAGCGGATAACGCTGGTGGCCGAGGTGGCCGTCAGGTCCAGGGTGCGCGTGCTGAAGGAGGCCGAAGTGGCCACGCTCAGCAGCGGGGTGGTCGTGAAGGTCACGCCGCCATCGGTCGAGAGCAGCACGTCCAGCTTGCTGCCGTCGGTCGATACGTTCACGTAGTCGAACGTCAGGCGCTTGGTGCCGGCGGCGCTCAGGTCCACATAGAAGTCGAGCGCACCCGTCACGCCGGCCGTGGTGTAGTAGCTGTGGAAGCGGGCCGCGTGGGCGCTGCCCTGGCTGCCGCTGGGCGAGAAACTGCCCAAGGTGGGCGACGTCCAGTTGGCGCTGGCGCCGTCGTCTTCGCGGCGCCACGAGTTGTTGCCCGTGGTGGGCGTGTTCAACCAGCTGGCCGATGGCACCTCGCGGGTGTCGCAGCGGCTCAGCCAGGTGCTCTCAAAGCCCTCCGTGGCGGGCAGCGTCGCATACACGGGCGGCGAGCAGGCCGTGCGGAAGGTGCCCGTGGCGCTGGGTGAGGTAGCACCCGTGCAGTTCGTCGTCACCGTCACGGTGTAGGTGGTGCTGGGCGTGAGGCCGGTGAGGGCCACCGGCGAGCCCGTGGGATTGGGCGTGACGGTGGCGGCCGTGCCGCCGGCCGGCGTGTACGTCACGGTGTAGCTGTTGGCCCCGCTCGCGGGCGCGGTGAAGGTGACGTTGGCCGTGGTGGGCGTGATGCTGGCAAACGCCAGGTTGCTCACCGCCTGGCAAGCCGGGGGTGTGAATTCGTAAGCCCCGATGTCGGGCGTAGTGCCGCGGGTGGCGCCGGTGTAGTCCACCGTCACGCTCGTGATGGGCGTGGCCACGCCGTTGAGGGCGGCGGCGGCGGGCGTCAGGTTGTAGGGCGCGGTAGTGGTTTGCACAAATTGCGGGTCCACGCTCACCGAGTTGGCTTCCTGGCCAGTAGCGGTGCGCCAGTCGGCCAGCGTGGTGGCGTCCACCGCGTTGAGGCGGCCGATGCGAGCCACGCCAGTGGCGCCTACCGTCACGTACAGGTCGTTGTAGTTCAGGGTGCTGCCTGTGTAGGTGGTCAGCGTGGTGTAGTGCGCGTAGAGCGGCGTGGCAGCCAGGCCCGTGCCGCCAATGATGCTGAAGATGTTGTTGCGCACGTCAATGTTAGTGGCCGCCGTGCTGCTGATGCCGTTGCCGTTGCTGAACGCCGCCGAACCGGCCGCGCCGTTGCTCAGCTGACCGCTCAGGTACACCGTGTTGTAGTAGTACTGGTCGCCGTAGCCGCCGTTGTTGTTGATGCCGCTGGTATTCCACGAGCCGCTGGTGGCGGTCGAGTTCAGGGCATACACCAGGTTGTTATCGAAGCGGTTGGCCGAAGCGTTGGCCGCCGTGTTGAAGGTGCTGGTCGAAGTCAGCGACGAAATGCCGTAGAGTTTCGCCGTGCTAGTGCCCGTGTAGCTCAGGTTGTGCACCGTGTTGCGGGTCACCACAGCGGTTTGCACGTCCTGCAGCACAATGCCGGTCATATTCGAAGAAAACGTTGTTGTCGGGTTCACGATGTTTTGCACCTCGTTGCGGCTCACCACCGGGCTCAGGGCGCTGGCCACCACAATGCCGTACTGGTTGATGTTGGTAGCGGCGGCGGCCGTGGCCGCGCCAATCACGTTACCCGTGATGACGAGGTTGTCCAGGCCACCAACCGAGGTATTGGCGGAGCCAAAAGCCTGAATACCGGTCGTTACGCCCTGGATGCTGTTGTTTTGCAGGGTCACGTTGTCGTTGTCGGCCCCGCCCAGCGCAATGCCAGTGGTGGCGTTGGCCGTGGTGCCGCCGCCCAGCACGTTCACGTTGCGCACTGTGGCAAACAGGTTAGCCTGCGCCTGGCCGGTTTGCGTGAGCAGGCCCACGCCGTAGGTGTTGGCCGTCAGGGTTGTGTTGCTCAGGGTCAGGTTGCGCGTGGTGCCGTTGGCGGTATTCGAGCCGTCAATGGTCACGTAGCGGGTGCTGGCCAGGGCCAGCACGCTGCCCGCCGCCGTTATCACCGGGTTGGCCCCCGTGTTCGGCTTGATGAGCAAGCTATTGGTGGCGCTGGCCTCGGGGTTGTTGAAGAAAATGACCGGGAACGTTTCGCCCGTCGTGGCCGAGTATGCGTTGTCGAGCAGCAGGAAGGTCACCGCGCCCGCCAGGCCGCTGCCGTTGTAGGCATTAGCGGCGGCGGTCAGGGTCGCGTAGGTGCGGGTGGGGTCGGGCGAAGTGCTGGTGCCCACGTAGTAAACCCCGTTCAGCGTGCTCAGCACGGTGTAGGCATAAACGGAAGCCGGGTTCGTGCTGAACGTGCCGCCCGCCGGGTTCGACGACACGTTGCCCGGCACGTCCTGGGCCACCACGTAGTACTGCACCACGTCATTGGCCGCCAGGCCCCCCAGCGCAGCCGCGCTGATGGTGAAGGTGTAGCTGCTGCCGCTGGTGCTCGTGGCCAGGGCCGAGGTGAAGGCCCCGCTCGTGCCCTTGCGGAAGAAAATGCGCGGCGGCGCGCTCGTCGAAATGCCGCTGGGGTCGGTGATGGTGGCGGTTAGGGTGCGGTTGCCGGTGCTACTGGAGTTGGTCAGGGGCGTGAACGTGATGCTCGGGCCCGTCAGGTCCTGCAGGGTGAAACTGCCCTCATCGGCCCCGATGTCGGGCGTGCTGGCGTTGCGCGTCTCGCCGTCGTAGTCGGTGGTGATGCTGATGGGTGTGCCGCCGCTCTCCACCTGCGTGGGCGTGCCGGTGGCAATGTGCAGGAAGTTGGCCGCCGAGCCGGTGGTGCTGGCAAACGGTGGGTTCTCCGTCACGGCCTGCTGGTCGCGGTTCACCATGAAGGCTTTGTAAGCGGCCAGCGTTTGCTGCGCGTTGGTGGCCGTGGTGGTGCCTTCCACGTAAATCAGGTTCGTGGCCGAAGGCGTGCCGGCGAAAAACAGGTTGTTGTTCGACGTGGTGGCATAGTTGGCAGGCACCGTGCCGGCCGTGCCGCTGATGCGCCGCAGAACCGCCGTGTAGCCGCCCGTGCCCGCCGCCGTGCTCGTGTTCACCACAATGTTGTTGCGGGCATCCAGCGTGGACGTGGTCGAGCCCAGGTAAATGCCCGAGGTGCCGAAGGTGGCGCCCGTGCTGCTGGTGTTCAGGTAGAGGGTGTTGTAGTAAACGTTGACCGTGGTGCCGCTGCCGATGTTGAGGCCGGTTACGGCCAGCAAGCTGGTTGAGGCCGGCGCCGACAGGTTGCCAATTAGGTTGTTTGCCACATTGTTGGTGGTGCTGCCCAGCAGGTTGGCGCCGTACACCACGCCGCCGCTGCCCCCGGCGCTCAGGTCGTATATCTTGTTCAGCGTGAACGTCTGGTTGCCGGTGTTGTAGTAAATGCCGGTTACCGTCCCCGAGCCACTCGACGTCAGGTTGCCCACCGTGTTCCGGCTCACGGTCTTCGGAAAGTCGCTGGTGTAGGAATAAATGCCGGTTACAATGTTGCCAGTGCTCGTGTTGGCGCCGCCAATGGCCAGCCCCGTCACCGTGTTGCCGGTGTTGCTTTCCGCCGTGCTGAGCGTCGCAAAATTGTATATGCCGTACACTACCGACGCCGTGCTGCCGCTGGTGTTGGGAATGGTGTTGTTAGTGATGACGTTGTTGCTGGCCGCAAACGTGCCGATGGTGCCACTGTAGCCCAGGTGCATGCTGTAGAGCGCGCCGCTGCTGCCCTGCACCTGGTTGTTGCTCACCGTGTTGCCGGTGGCCGTGAGCGTGGTGTTCGTGCCCGACGGGTTATTATAAATACCGTTCAGCACGCCCACCCCGGTGTTCGAGGCCACGTTGTTGCTGATGGTGTTGTTGGTGAGCGTCAGCGTTGTGATGCTGGCCGTGGTGTAGAAGCCGTGCAGGCCCACCGGCGCACTGGTGGAAGTGCTGCCCACGCCCGACTTGGTGTTGCCGGTAATGGTGTTGCTGCTGGCCGTCAGCGCCGTGGCCGTTCCCGTCTTATAAATGCCGATGACGTTGCCGCTGGTGGCGGCCGAGTTGTTCAGCACCTGGTTGCCGGTGATGTTGATGGCCGTTGAAGCCGTGGTGGCGGCATCCTGAATGTAGTACACCGCGCCGCTGGCGCCCGTCAGGGCGCTGTTCTGCACCTTGTTGTTGGTAATGGTGGAAGTCGTGACCGCACTGCTGCCGTTTTGCAGAATGCCAATCACCGTCGAGGTCGTTGCTGTGGTAATCGAAACGGTGTTGTTGTTGAGCAGCACCGTGCCCACAATGCCCGTGGCCGTGCCCGTGCCCAGGCCGATACCATACACCGTGGAGCTGGTGTTGCCGGCCGGAATGGCGATGGTGTTGTTTTCCACCTTCAGGTTCTGTTGGAACTCGGCCCGCACCCCGTATACGCTGGTGTTGCTGCCGCCCAGGCCCGTCAGGGTGTTGCCGGCGGTGGTACCAATTTCGTTGCCCGTGTCGGCGTTGGCCGCCGTGCTGGTGTTGCCGGCCAGGTAAATGCCCAGGAAGGCATTGGCCACCGTGTTGCCGTTGAGCTTGATGCCGCTGTTGGCGCCGGCGGCGCTCGTCGCCGTCACGGCCGTCGTGGCCGTGGCCAGCGAGTTAGCGCCCCAAATGCCAATCGTGCTGGTGTTGGTTTTGTTGAGCGTGATGGTGGCACCCGAAATGTTGACGTTCTGGCAGCCGTCGGTGGCCGAAGCCCGGAACAGGGCGTAGCCGAACTCCATCTGGGTGGCCGTGGTCGTGTTGGCGCTGTTTTCCGCCACGTCAATGTTGGCAAAGGTCACGTAGTCGGACCCCACCAGCGAGATAATGGCGTCCTGCGTGCCCGTGCCGGTGGCACCCGCCGTCAGCACGGGGTTGGCGCCGGTGCCCGCTTTCTGGAACACGATGGGGTTGGCGCTGGTGCCGGTGGCCGTGATGGCCCCGGCTGTGGGCGAGGCAAAGGTTTCGGTGTAGCCCGCTGCCACGTTAAACGTGACGCCGCCGGCCCCCACGCCCCCAGCGTTGAGGGCCGTGATGGCCGCCGCCACCGTGGCGTAGTCGCCCGGAATGGCCTTGGTGCCGGTGAGCTGCGCGCGCGCCGTGGTGGCGCTCATCAGCGCCAGCAGCGTCACCGCCAGCCACCGGCCCAGCCGGTTGCTTAGAAAAGGTGTGTGCATAGAGGTTTGGAAATAGGTGGGAAAAGTGAAGAGTGAAGTAAAAAATGAGAAATGAAAAAAAGGAATCAAAACTTTGCTAAAGGCAATAGCGGCGTAAATTAGTCATTATTTCAAGTTGTCGCTGGATGCTGAATGCCCAACGCACCTGGCTACTCGACAAAAGAGCCTCCAGACATGGTCCAGAGGCTCTTTTTTCACGGCAAATAGACAAACTACTGCTTCACTACCCGCAGCCGCACCAGCCGGCCGGGCAGGGCCACCTGCAGCACGTATACACCCGCCGGCACGGCGGCTAACTCGCATAACGATACTTGATTGGGGCCCGCCACCAGGCCAACCTGCCGGGTCAGCACCCGGCGCCCGGTTGCATCGATGAGGGTGAGCAGCGCGTCGGGCTGCGCCTGGGGCGCCTGCACCGTCAGCACGAGTTCATTGCCGAAGGGCTGGGGCGCGGCTTGCAGCGTCGCCCCGGCGGCCAGGCCGAAATCGAGCACCCGCACCGGCGAGAAGCTGGCCGTGCCATCGGCATCGAGTTGGCGCAGGCGGTAATAGCGCAGGCCGGTTTTGTCGGTTTCGCGGTCAAGGTAGGCGTAGCGGTGCGGCGTGCTGCTGTTGCCCGCCCCGGCCACAAAGCCCAGCGTCCGGAACGTGTGGCCGTCGGTGCTCAGCTGCACCTCAAAGCCGCGGCTGTTTTTTTCGCTGGCCGTGGTCCAGGTCAGGGCCGCGCCGTCGCCCTGACGGGCGGCTTCAAACGCGCTGAGCTCCACGGGCAGGGGCGGGCCCAGGCGGAAAGTGCCCTCGTCGGCGCCCAGGTCGGGGGCGGTGGCGTTGCGGGTGTCGCCGTCAAAATCGTCCGTGAAACCCGCAATCGGCTTGCCGCCGCTTTCAATCTGGGTGCCGAAGTTGGGCTTGATGTGCAGGAAATCGGCCGAAGTGCCGGTGGTGCTGATGAAAGGCGGGTTCTCAGTGAAGGAATCGGCCTCTTTGGGTGCCAGCAGCAGCTTGTAGGCCGGCAGGTCCTGGGCCGTCACGGTGCCGTCGGTAAACAGCACGTTGGCGGCCGACGGCGTACCGGCCCAGTACAGGTTGTTGTTGGTGGCCGTGCCGAAGTTGCTGTTGGTAGTATTGGCACCGTTGCGGCGCAGGGCGGCCGTGGTGCCCGAGCCGTTAGGCGTCGACAGGTTGGCCACCACGTTGTTGCGCAGCGTGACGAGGGGCGCGGTGGTGCCTAGCTGCACACCCGCAGTGCCGAAGGTGCCGCCGGTGCTGCTGGCGTTGAGGTACACGGTATTGAAGTACACGTTGGCGGCTGTGCCGCCCGTCAGGCTCAGGCCCATGACGGCGGAGGCGTTGCTGGCGGCCGGGGCCCGGAAGTCGCCGAGCAGGTTGTTGGCGTAGGTGAAGGTGCCGCCCCCGGTTTGGGCAATGCCCGCCACGGTACCCGTGGCCCCGGCCACGCTCAGGTCGTACAGCTTGTTGCGGGCCACGGTGGTGCCCGCGCCGCCGCCCTGCAGCAGGGCCACGCCCACCACGCTGCCGCTGCCCCCGATGCTGAGGTTGCCGACAACGTTGCGCAGGTAGGTCTGCACCGTGGCCGAGGAGCCGCCGTTGCTGGCTATGCCCTGCACCACGTGGCTGGTAGCGGTGCTTGTGCCGCCAATGCTCAGGCCCGTGATGACGTTATCGGTCAGGGTTTCGGAAGGCACCGTGGTGCCGTTTTGAAAGTAGCCGTAGGCTTCCGAGATGTCGCTTGTGCCGGCGGTATTGGGTATTGCGTTGTTGCTGATGGTGTTGGATGCGAATGTAAGGGTGCCGCTGCTCAGCGATGCCCCGTAAAAACGGCCGAACGTCCCCGTCAGCTGAGTGCCGCTGACGGTGTTGCTGCTCACCATGACCGGGGTGCTGGTGGGGTTGGCCGCATCTACCCGAACGCCATAAAACTGCCCGGTTCCGCTGCCGATATTGTTGGTTATCTGATTCGAGGAAATAGTGACCGCGGCCGCCCGCGCACCGGCGCGGTAGATGCCGCTGATGGCGGAGCCGGTGGCACTGCTGTTGCCCGTTATCACGTTGCCGGTGATGGTGACGGTTTGCGGGGTGGTGCCGTTGGAGCTGGCATCGAGAATGTAGGTTACGGTATTGCCGGTAGCCGTGAGCGCTGAGTTTTGAACTCGATTGTTGCTGATGGTCACGTTGTCGAGGTTGCCGCCCCCGCCTTGCTGAATGCCGAAGATGTTGCCCGTCGACGCCGTGCTGATGGTCACCGTATTGCCGGCGATGAGCAGGGTGCCCACCATGCCAGTCGACGAGCTGATGCCGGTGGCAATGCCGCGAATAGAAGCTGAGGTATTGCCGCTGGGGATGTTGATGGTGTTGTTTTCAATGCGCAGGCCGCTCTGGTAGTCGGCTCGAATGCCGAACACGTCCGTTGAAATCGAGCCGCCGATGTTGGAAACCGTGTTGCCCAGCGTCGAACCCACCCGGTTGTTCAGGTCCGGGAACGAGCCAGCCGTATTGTTGCCGTTGAGCGAGAAACCCAGGTACGAATTGGCAATGGTGTTGCCATCGAACTCGTTGTCCGAATTGGCGCCCGTCGCGTTGGTCGCAGTTTGGGCCGTGCCGCTGATGTTGGCATTGGCCCCGTAAATGCCGATGCTGCCGCTGTTCGTCTTGTTCAGCGTCACGGCGCAGTTGCGGATGATGTTGTTCTGGCAGCCATCGGTGGCCGAGGGCCGGAACAGCGCGTAGCCGTACTCCATCTGCCGGACAGCACTAACGCCGGCATTATTAGCGTCACTCACGTCAATCCCATCGAAGGTGATGAAGTCAGCTCCGCTGAGTTTGATGATGGCGTCCTGTGCGCCGCCACTTCCACTGGCAATGAGGTTGGGCCGCACCACGGGCCGCACGTTGGAGCCACTGGCCGTCGAGTTGTCGCGCTGAAAGGTGACGCGGGTGGTAGTGCTGGCGCCGGCCACGGCGTTCAACTGCACGTTGTTTTCGGGGTAGATGAGGTTGTCGCGCACGTTGAACGTAGTGGCGCAGCTCACGCCGGCCGTGTTCAGCGAATTGAATGCTGTGGCAAACGACGTGAAGTTGTCGGCGCTGACCGCCCGGCTGTAATCAAGGGTATAGGTCCCGCAGAGCGGGCTGCCAGCGAAGCCGAACGTGGCCACGAAGTTGTTGCCGGAGTTGCTGTCGAACCGGTCACCCAGGTTGGTCGAGGCCCGCCAGTACACTTCCACCACGTAGGTGCCGCGGGTGGTGAGACCGGCGGTGAGGTTGATGTTGGCCCCGGTGAGCGTCCAGCGCTGGTCGCAGCCGCTGTTGTTGCACGTCCCCAGGTTGGCACCAAACGGCAGGTTAACCGCGGTGTATGCTGGCGTAGTGCTGCCGCGCGTGGCGCTGCCCTGCAAGTACACGCGGTAGAACAGCGTGGCCGCGGTCACGTCGCCGCCACTGTTTTTAAAGGTGCGCACCTCGGCGCCGTCCAGAATGAGCGAGGCGTTGCCGGGCGAGTAGCCGCCCGCGCCCAGCGTGGCGCCTTCGTAGGGGGTGGTATTGCCTGCGTTGAGGCCGCCGGCGCGGTCGAATCCATCGATGCGCACGGTGGTTTGAAAAATCCCAGTCTGTTGGGCTTTTGCCGCCTGCGTACCGGCCATCAGCAACAAAGCCCCCAGCAGCAACGGCAGCCGCTGCAGGCCGCGCTTCCCAGCCGTAGTTGCAAGAAAGAGTAAAGAATGGAGCATACAGTAAAAAGAGTGGTCAAAAAGCGAGTAGTTAGTAGCGCGCTTGCTGCAGCGCCCATTTGTTTTTTGTAACAGGTATATCTGTCCAAAATGCAAAGCTCGTAGTTTGTCGACCATAAAGCAAAAAGCAGCCATTTGTCGGCGCGAAGCCCAATTATTGGCGGTTATTCCTTTATCAGCGAGGTGCATAGCCAATAAAGCCTGATTGCGAAACGAAACCAGCTATTTTCCTGCCCCATCCCCGCATTATGACTGGTACCGCCGTGTCGGCCAGCGGCGGTAAATTGTCGGCCAACGGCCCCAATAAAACGGCGTGAGACGCGCGCTGCTGCGCCTAAACCGCCGTCTGGCGGGCGGGCGCCATGGTGAGGCGGGCCAGAAACTCCAGCGCCGTGCGGTAGCGGCCGCGCAGCTCGCGGTAGTGGGCCCAGGCGGCGGCCCGGTCTTCGCACAGGCGCAGGCCCTTGTCGGCGAGCAGTCGGCAGGCTTCGTCAAAATCGGCGCGGCGCAGTTCCTCGTCGTGTTCGGCGGGCAGCAGGTCGGTTGGTTCGGCGCCGGCTTTATTGTCGAAAAAGCGGTACACCCGGTTCAGGGCCAGGCAGCCGGCCTTGAAGGTGATTTCGACCTGCCGGGGGTGCGGTCCATCCACGGCGGCAAAGAGCAACGCGGCCGTGTCCAGAATAAGCCCGCCGGCCATCACCCAGGAGCGGCCCGGCTGCGGCGAGCGGAAAAACGACAAAATGGGCAGCGAGGTGTGGCTCTCCTCAATCTCGACAAACCACTGCTCCCAAGCGGCCCACTGCTGGTCGTCGTTTTGCACCGAGCCGTCGTGGTTGAGCCAGCCCAGCAGGCAGGCGGCTGTGGGGGGAGTGCCGGCCCGCAATTCTAGCAGTGCCACCGTCACCTCGCGCCGCGAAAACGCTTGGTAGATGGTGGGCAAGTACGAGAGCAGCAGCGTGAGCAGCAGCAACCCCAGCGTGGCTTCGGAGTAAGTGAGAATGCCGCCGAAAAGGCTGAAATCATCAATGGTGCCCAGCGTTAGCAGCGAACTGCCGCTCAACTGGTAGCAGTGCAGCCAAGTGCCTTCGCCCACGGCCCAGTACATGCCGGTGTAGCCCACACTCACCAGTGCCTCCCAGCACACGGGCAGCGCCACCAGCGCCACCGGCGCGTAGTGGGCCATGATTTTATCGCGCCGCTCGTAGGAGTTGGCCAGCTTGGCGGCAAAATCGAACACCACCCGGATGCCCATGAATACCCACACATTCAGCCGCACCACTTCGTTGCGCGGCAGCACAAACGAGCGAACGGCCGCCGACAACGTGGTGACAACGAGCACTGCCCCGCCCAGGCCGGTGATGATGCGCAGCAGCAAAAACAGGAGGGGCGGCATATTCAAGCAAAAGCTCTGATACGGGCCCTGCTGGAAAAGCGCCGGACAACCAACCGATTAAAGGACCTTGCGGGCCTTCCACAGCTCCCGGAACGACTGCGGCGCAATGGCCAGCGCCTCGCGGCGCTTGCTCCAGCCCACTTGGCCCAGCAGGCGGCCCAGGCTCCAGTCCTTGATTTTAGCGGGTAACACGTCCAGTGCCCAGCGGTGTTGCATGCTCCACTTCCACAGGCCGATGGCGAGTTTTTCCTCGGTGGGTGCGTAGCCTTCCTCCACGCTTTGCTTGCGGTTGAGCAGCAAGAGGTTGTGCAGCGGGATGCGGACCGGGCACACCGTGGTGCAGGCCCCGCATAGGCTGCTGGCGTAGCTCAGGTGCTTGTGCTCGGGCAGGCCGCTCAGGTGCGGGCTGATGACCGAGCCGATGGGGCCGGAATAGGTGGTTTCGTAGGTGTGGCCGCCAATGTTCTTGTACACCGGGCACACGTTCAGGCAGGCTCCGCAGCGGATGCAGCGCAGGGCGGCGCGCTTGTCGGGCTGGGCCAGCAGGTTGGTGCGGCCGTTGTCGAGCAGGATGACCACCATTTCCTCGGGTCCGTCCACCTCGTTGGCCTGGCGCGGGCCGAAGTACAGCGTGTTGTACACCGTGACCTGCTGCCCCGTGCCGCTGGTGCTGAGCAGGGGCCAAAACAAGTCCAAATCCGTGAGCTGCGGAATCACTTTCTCAATGCCCACAATGGCAATGTGCAGCTTCGGAAACGAGGCTGAAAGGCGGGCATTGCCCTCGTTTTCGGTTACGGCCACGGCGCCGGCGTCGGCCACGAGGAAGTTGCCGCCGGTCACGCCCACTTCGGCGGTGGTGTACTTGTTGCGGAGCAGGTGCCGGGCCGTGAGCACCAGCTTCTGGGCGTCGTCGGTGCTTTCGGTGCCCAGGTGCTTCACGAAAATGTTGTTGATGTCGGCCTTGCTCAGGTGCATAGCCGGCGTCACAATGTGGTAGGGCCGCTCGCCATTGAGCTGCACGATGTACTCGCCGAGGTCCGTCTCTACCGACTCGATGCCCTGCGTGGCGAGGTACTTGTTGAGGTGGATTTCCTCGGTGGTCATGCTCTTGGCCTTTACCACCGTTTTGGTGTGGCGCGCCGCCGTCAGCTTGCCGATTTCGGCCAGCGCCTCGGCCGCATCGCGCGCCCAGATGACGCGGCCGCCGCGGGCCGTGAAGTTGGCTTCGAACTGCAGCAGGTACTCATCGAGCTTTTCCAGCACGGTGGCTTTGAGGTAGGCGCCCCGGTCGCGGGCCAGCTCGTGCTCGTCGTAGAGTTTCAGGCCGGCGCTCACGGCCGCGTCGTACTTGCCGATGTTGAACCGGATTTTGCGGCGGTGCTCGCGGTCGAAGGCTTTGGCCTCGGCGTCGAGCTGAAACTGGTTGGCTTTGGTGGCAGGGGTCATGGCAAATCAGGGCTTGTTCGAGTCAACCACAATGCGCTGCTCGCGGTTGGCCAGTTCCCAGGCGGTGTAGAACACCAGCTGGGCGCGCTCCGCTAATTTATCGAACTCGATTTTCTCCACGTCGTCGGTGGCCTTGTGATAGTCGGCGTGCTCGCCGGTGGTGTAGAAGATGACCGGGATTTTGCGACGCGCAAAGTTGTAGTGGTCCGAGCGGTAGTAGATGTGTTCCGGCTCGTTGGGAATGTTGAAATGGTAGTCCAGCTCCAGATGCGTGTAGTCGCGGTTGGCCGCCTCATTGATGGTGTGCAGCTCCGACGACAGCTTATCCGAGCCCACCACGCACACGAAATGCTTCTTCAAACCGTGCTTGCGGTCGGTGCGGCCCACCATATCGATGTTCAAATCAGCAATGGTCTGGGCCAGGGGCACCACCGGGTGCGCCGTGTAATATTCGGAGCCAAACAGCCCTTCCTCCTCCGCCGTCATCGTGATGAACAGAATGCTGCGGCGCGGCCCGTGCCCGTCCTTCTTGGCTTGCACAAAGGCCTTGGCCAGCTGCAGCACCGCCACTGTGCCCGAGCCGTCGTCGTCGGCCCCATTGTATATCGTGTCGTGCTTCACGCCTAGGTGGTCGTAGTGGGCCGAAATCACCAGCACCTCGTCCTTCTTATCCGAGCCTTCCAGGAAGCCCAGCACGTTTTCGGTGGTGAGCTGCTGCTGCGTCTGGGGCAAATAAAACGTAGCCGTGGGCGGCTGAAATGCCGCTGGCACCGGCCCCCGCGCCTGGCCCAGGCCCCGCACGTAGCCCATTAGGTCGGCCCTGGTGGCGCCAGCCAGCGCGAAGCCCAACTCCTGCGACGTTAGGTACACACCGATGCCGGGCGGAATGCTTTCGCTCACCGTGTCGATGATGGCCGGCCCTGGGTCGGGCAGCGAAAAGGCTGGCTCGCTCAGTGCCGAGGCAAACTGCTGGCCCTCTTTCCGAAAAGCCGCCGCCGACGCAAACGTGACCAGAAAAATGGTGCGCGCGCCGTGCGCCTTCGCCAGCGCCGCCTTGCGCAGGCCCGAGTCCCAATAGTCGGCCTTGCGGCCCAGCGGCCGGAGCAGCGCGCGGCCCCGCTCGTCCTGCGGCGCGCCCATCAGGGCCACCACGTCCTTGCCCTGCACATCGAGCCCGGCGTAGTCCGAGTAAGCGCCCTGCTCCACCCCAAAGCCCACAAACACCGGTTGCGCCACGGTGGGCGTGAGGAAAGGCGAGGGCAGCGGCCCGTAGCTGAAAAAGTCGTTCAGCCACTCGTAGCGCCGGCCGTTCACTTGCACGTAGCCGCCCGGCGCCGTGGCCCCGCGCACCAGCGGGAAGTGCTGCAGATACGGGTTGTCGCCACCCGTCACCGGCCCCTGCAGGCCCAGCGCCGCAAACTGCTTCACCAGATACTCGGCCGCCAGCTTCTGGCCCGGCTGCCCCGCCTCGCGCCCCTGAAAAGCATCCGACGCCACCACGGTCAGGTGCTGGCGCAACTCCTCGGGCCGGATGGTGGCGGCGTAGGTGCGGGCCCATTCCGGCGCGGCAGGAACCGGGGTAGCCTGAGCCGCAGGTGCTGCTTTAGTTTTGATTTTGACCTTGGTGGGAGCTTGTTGAGCGCTTGCAGAGCAAGTGGCTAAAGCAAGTAGGCCGCAGAATACCAGTGTTTTCATAGGGAAAGGCAGACGCCCAAAAAATAGTAGAACGTCATGCTGAGCGCAGCCGAAGCATCTCTACTGCGCAAGTAGTTAATTACTATTGCGGTAGAGATGCTTCGGCTGCGCTCAGCATGACGTTCAATTGTCAGCGACTTAGGCTAAACCTACGGCTTGTTCGAATCCACCACAATGCGGCCGTCGCGGTTGGCTAGCTCCCAGGCCAGGTGGAAAACCAGCTTGGCGCGCTTCTCCATCTTCGGAAACTCGATTTTGCTGATTTCGTCGGTTTCCTTGTGATAGTCAGCGTGTACGCCGTTGAAGAAAAACGCCACCGGCACCTTGTTCACCGCGAAGTTGTAGTGGTCGGAGCGGTAGTAGAAGCGGTTCGGGTCGGCCGGGTCGTCGAAGCGGTAGTCCAGGTCGAGGTTGCTGTACTGCTTGTTTTCGGCTTCCAGAATCACCTTCAGCTCCGAGGCCAGCTTGTCGGAGCCGATGACGTACACGTAGTCCGGCTTGCCTTCATGCTCCACGTCGGTGCGCCCAATCATGTCCACGTTCAGGTCGGCCTCCGTCTGGGCCAGCGGGAAAATGGGGTGCTTCGAGTAGTACTCCGAGCCGAACAGGCCCTTTTCCTCTCCCGTCACGCTTAGGAAGAGCAGGCTGCGGCGCGGGCCGTGCCCGTCGGCCTTGGCTTTGGCAAAGGCCTCAGCCATCGTCACGATGGCTGACGTGCCCGAGCCGTCGTCGTCAGCCCCGTTGAACACCTTGCCATCCTGAATGCCGAGATGGTCGTGGTGAGCCGAAATCACGATGATGTCATCCTTCTTATCGGTGCCCTCAATGAAGCCCAGCGCGTTTTCCGTGTCCAGTGGCGTGCGCTTGCGCTCGGCCCGTATCTGCATCGGCACCGCCTTGAAGGTCGATTTCACCGGCTGCTTCGTGCTGTTGATTTTGGCCAGATACGCTTGCATGGCCGCATCCTTGGTGCCCAGCAGCGCCAGGCCCACAGCCGGCGAAATGGAGAACGACGGTACGCGGCTCGGCTTCTGTCCTTCGCTCACCATCGCCACCGAGGGCCGGCTGATGTAGGGCGCCAGCCGCGCCGTCTGCTTGGCGAAGTTGTTGTTCGGATTGAAGCTCACGAAGAACACCGAGCGGGCGCCTTTCTGGGTGGCTAGCTGCACCTTGGCGCGGTCGTTGGCCCATTTCGTAGGCGCACCGTCGGGGCTGAGCAGGGCTTTGCCGCCGTCGCCGGTGGGCTCGCCTTGCATGATAATCAGGTCCTTGCCCGCCACATCCAGGCCAGCGTAGTCGGAGTAGCCGGCCTGCTCGATGCCGTAGCCAACAAACACCGGCTTCACGGTGGTTTCGGTGGCGAAAGGCGAGTCGCCGGTGCCGTAGAAATCCGTCAGCCAAGCGTAAGTGGTTTTGCCCACTTTCAGGCTGGCGCCGTCGGCCCAGGTCACCTGCTCCACGTTGAAGTGCTGCTGGTAGGGGTCGGTGCCGGTGGTGACGGGGCCGGTCAGGCCGGCGTTTTTAAACTGCGTGGCCACGTAGGTGGCGGCCATGTGCTGGCCCTTCATGCCCGTTTCGCGGCCCTCGTACTCGTCCGAGGCCAGCACCGCCAGGTGGGCACGCAGCCGCTCGGCCGATACCATGTCCGCGTATTTCACGCTCCAGTCCTCTGGGGCCACCGGTTGGGTGGCGGGAGCTGCCGTGGCGGCTTTGCCCTCTTTGATTTTGGTTTTGGCAGCGGGCATCGTAACGCCGCCTTTGGTTTTGATTTTAACCTTGCCCTGGGCGTGGGCCGGGGCGGCGCTGGCCAAAGCCAGAAAGGCCAGCAGGAGAGGAGTTTGCTTCATTTTTATGGATTGGTGGGAACAGAGAGAAAGAACGTTATGCAGAGCGCAGCGAAGCATTTCGCGTGCTATCACTAACTACAATTAGGAGGATTAGCGACTACATGCGAGATGCTTCGCTGCGCTCTGCATGACGGTCTGTGTGGGAATGACAATTGATTATGCTTTCTGAATCAGCACGCTGGCGTAGGCGGCCACGCCTTCCTGCCGGCCCACAAAACCCAGTTTTTCGGTGGTGGTTGCTTTGATGGAGATATCCTCCTCGGCAATGCCCATCACGGCGGCCAGCACGCGCTGCATTTCCGGGATGTGCGGGTTCACCTTGGGGCGCTCCAGGCAAATGGTCGAGTCGATGTTGCTCACCTCGTAGCCCCGCTCGCGGAGCAGACGCATCACGCCGGAGAGCAGCTTTTTCGAGTCGATGCCCTTGTACTGCGGGTCGGTGTCGGGGAAGTGGAAGCCGATGTCGCGCAGGTTGGCGGCGCCCAAAAGCGCGTCGCAGATGACGTGGATGAGCACATCGGCATCGGAGTGGCCGAGGGCGCCGTGGGTGTGCGGCACCTCGATGCCCCCGAGCCAGAAGGGCAGCCCTTCCTGGAGTTGGTGAACGTCGTAGCCGAAGCCGGTGCGGATTTTCATAAGAGGGCGGAATAAGAGCGGGCCGACGCGGCCGCCGCAAAAGTACCCGGCGGCCGCGGCATTGCGCCGACAACCCGGGCAAAGCCTTTTTGAAATTAATAATACGATTAGTCAATATTATTCAACTAAAATTATTAGCTTTGTATTGCCATTTAAATTAGTTAGTCATGCGGGCTGCAACTCACTTTTTTTCAGGGTTAGGTAAAATATCGGGGGGCGGTGCGCGTCAGGTAGAGGCGAAAAGGGCCCGGACGGGCTGGGGAGGCCAAAAAGAAAATGGAAACTTTGAGTACAATGAAAGTTTCCATTGTATCTTTGCGGCGTTAGTTATGGAAATCAAAGACCGAATCCTGAACCACGCCCAGCGGCTTTTCATGCGCAACGGCATCAAAAGCGTGAGCATGGACGACATTGCCGCCGACATGGCCATGTCGAAAAAAACGCTTTACAAGTGGTTCGAAAACAAGGACCAGATTGTGATGGCCGGCATCACCCAACACCTCCACGGCGTGCAGGGCGACTGCGCGGTGGTGGCTGGCAAAGCGGCCAACGCGGTGGAAGAAATGCTGCTCCTCTCGAAGTGGGCCGACGAGCAGTTCGCCGACATCCATCCCAGCATCTTCAACGACCTGAAGAAGTACCACCCCACCGCCTGGGACTTGTTTAGGGCACACAAAAACACCTTCATCCTGGCCCAGATAATCCAGAACCTGCGCCGCGGCATGGCCGAAGGCCTCTTCCGGCCCGACCTCGACGTGGAGGTGCTGGCCCGCCTCAACCTCGCCCAGATAGAGTTGGCCTTCGACTCGGAACTGTTTCCCGCCACCCAGTTCAGCCCGCTGCGTGTGAACCGGGTTTTCGACGAGCATTTCCTGCTGGGCGTGGCCACGCTCAAGGGCCACAAGCTCATCAATCAGTACCGGCAGATTACCGAAGCTGAATAGTTTACCTACGATTTTCCCCGCACACCCGTTTCCTTTTTGCTGTTTTATATGAACACGCTGTTTCGAACCAGATTCCTGCTGGTGGCCGCCCTGAGCGCGGCCGTGCCGCAGGCGCTGCTTGCCCAAACCTCGCCGAATGCTATGCCGGCGGCCCCGTCCACCACGGGCACCATGCCCCTGAGCCTGCAACAGGCCGTGAGCTACGCCGTGCAGAACAAGTCGAGCCTGCTGGCCACCCGTTTGGGCGAGGCCACGGCGGCGGCCAAAGTGGGCGAAATCAAGAGCCAGGGCCTGCCGCAGGTGAACATCGCCAGCACGCTGTCCGACAACTTTAAGCTGCAGAAGAGCCTGGTGAGCTTCCCGCTCTCGCAAACGGTGCTCACGCAGAGCGACCTGGCCGCGGCGCAGGGCGGCACGCAGCAGGTGCTGGGCACCCAGCAGCTGGCCCTGCCGCCGCAGCCGTTCGCGTTTGGCCTGCAATACGCCGGCAACGCCAGCGCCTCGGTGTCGCAGCTGCTGTTCGATGGCTCGTATCTGATTGGTTTGAAAGCCGCTAAGGTGTATACCGAACTGGCTAAGAAGCAAACCCAGCAGGCCGAAATCGACGTGGTGGAGCAGGTGAGCAAGGCGTACTATAGCACGCTGGTGGCCCGCTCGCGCCTCGCCCTGCTGGCCCGCAACGTGCAGCGCCTCGATACGGTGCTTTACCAAACCAACCAGACCTTCAAGGCCGGTTTCGCGGAGAAGCTCGACGTGGACCGCCTGCGCGTGCAGCGCAACAACTTGGTGGTGGAGCAGCAGAAAGCCCAGCGCCTCACCGAGTTGAGTCTGGGCCTGCTGAAATTCCAGATGGGCCTGCCGCAGCAGCAGAACATCCAGCTCACCGACTCGCTCGGCGCGGCCGTGGTGGATGCCAGCGCCCTGCGCCAGCGCCTCGGCGTGGCTAGCCAGACCACCGGCGGCGGCGTGGACGGCCTCGGGGCCGTGCCCACCGCCCCCACGGCGCCCGGCACCGACAATACCGCCGCCCAGAACCGCCTCGACCAGCAGAATGCCCTCTCCGGCGGGCTGGGCTCGCAGGCGCGCGGTGCCATCAACTACAACAACCGCATCGAATTCTCGACCCTGGAAACCCAGCAGGCCCTGGCTGGCCTCGACCTGCGCAACCGCCAGGCCGGTGCCTACCCGCGCCTCGTGCTCACGGGCGCCTACGGCTTCACCGGCTCGGCCAATAAGATGGGCGACCTGTTTGCCTTCCGCGGCCCGGACTCGCGCAGCTCGGCGGGCTTTGCCAACCAGAACTGGTTCGGGTTCGGCAACGTGGGCTTGAGCCTGCAGGTGCCGGTGTTCGACGGCTTCCGCCGCAAGTATCTGGTGCAGCAGACGCGCATTCAGCAGCAAACCATTGAGAAAGGCTTCGAAACGCTGAAGCAAAGCATCGACCTACAGGATGCCCAGAGCCGCACCACGCTCATCAATGCCCTGGATGTGCTCGATAACCAGAAGGCCAACCTCGACCTGGCCACCGACGTGGCCCGCGTGACGCGCATCAAATTCAACGCCGGTGTGGGCTCCAACCTGGAGGTTATTACCGCTGAGACGGATTTGCGTTCGGCGCAGACTAACTACTACGGCGCGATTTACGATGTGCTGGTGGCGAAGGTGGACCGCGACAAAGCGACCGGTGAGCTGTTCAACCAGGTTAAAAAGTAATGTAGCGCGGACTTTTAGTCCGCGACAATAACCAAACTCAACGGCACCACTCGCGGACCACAGAGTCCGCGCTACTTGCCCCCCGACATCTTAAAATCACCCCGCTTACCCATGCGTTTCTCCTCAACCCAACCCGCCGCGCTGCTTTTCGCCGGCACCCTGCTGCTCGCTTCCTGCGGCGACTCTTCAAAAAAAGACCCCAAGGCCGAGCTCGCCAAGCTCAAAAGCGAGCAGGCGGCCACGCAGGCCAAAATCACCGAGCTGGAAGCCAAAACCGGCGGTCCCGCCACCGTAGCGCCCACGCCGGTTTCGGTGATGAACGCCAAGCCCGAAAGCTTCAAAAGCTACCTCGAAGTGCAGGGCCGCGTCGACTACGACCAGAACGCTACCGTGGGCTCCCGCGCCGCCGGCTCGCTCACCAGCATCCGCGTGCAGCGCGGCGACCGGGTGAGCAAGGGCCAGGTGCTGGCGACTGTGGATGCCAGCATCCTCGACGCCAACGCCGCCGAACTGCGCACCCGCATGGACCTCGCCAAGACCGTCTACGAGAAGCAGAAGGGGCTCTGGGACCAGCAGATTGGTACCGAAATCCAGTACCTGCAAGCCAAGAACAACTATCAGGCCCTGCAGCGCAACCTGGCCACGCTCAACCAGCAGCGTGCTTTATATAATGTGGTGGCGCCCTTCTCGGGCACGGTGGACGAGGTGCTGCCCAAGCTGGGCGAAATCACCGCGCCCGGTGCGCCGGTGGTGCGCTTGACCAGTGGCACGGGCGGCAAAATCCTGGCCGATGTGTCGGAAGCCTACGGCAACAGCATCAAGGCCGGCGACAATGCCGTGGTGACCATTCCGGACCTGGGCGGCGAAGAAATCCCCGCCACGGTGCGCGTCGTGAGCCGTAGCATCAATGCCACCAGCCGCACCTTCACCGTAGAGCTGCGTCTGAAAGGCGCCAAAGCCGCCGACCTGCGCCCCAACATGGTGGCCACCGTCCGCATCCAGAACTACGCCGCCGCCAGTGCCACCGTCATTCCGGTGGACCTGGTGCAACACGACGAGGAGAACAGCTACGTGTACGTGGTGGCCCAGGAGTCCGGCAAGGCCGTGGCCAAGAAGCGCATCATCAAAACCGGCAACACCTACAACGGCAAGGTGGAAGTGACCAGCGGCCTGACGGCCGAGGACCAGGTGATTTCGGCCGGCTACCAGAACCTGAACGAAGGCCAGAAAGTGGCCGTGCAGGGCGCCGCCAGCTAAGCCAAAAGAACGTCATGCTGAGCTTGTCGAAGCATCTCTACCGCGCAAGCATATCATTTACTACCGCGGTAGAGGTGCTTCGATAAGCTCAGCATGACGGGCAGATTTAAAATGAATTCCAGGTTTGTCTTCTAAGAAAAAAACCATGCAGGATATAGAAAAAGAGTTTGGCCCAACCAGTTGGTCCATTAATAACAAAACCAGCATTTACATCATCACGGTGCTGCTGTGCGTGGCGGGCATTTTTGCCTACATCAAGCTCGGCAAGGAGAAATTCCCCGACATCGTGATTCCGCGCATCATCGTGGCCACGGTGTACCCCGGCACCTCGCCCACCGACATCGAAAACCTGGTGACGCGCCAGCTCGAAAAGGAGATTAAGAGCGTGAACGGGGTGAAGCACATCAACTCCACCTCGAACCAGGACTATTGCATCGTGGACGTCGAGTTTACCTCCGGCGTGGACGTGCAGGCCGCCAAGCAGCTCATCAAGGATGCCGTGGACAAGGCCAGCACGGAACTGCCCAACGACCTGCCGAGTGCCCCGCTGGTGAAGGAAATCAACATTTCCGAGCAGCCCATCATGTTCGTGAACCTGGCCGGCAACCTGCCCGCCGCCCAACTCAAGAAGTTCGCCGACGACTTCCAGGACAAGATTGAGGCCCTGCCCGAAATCACCCGCGTCGACATCGTGGGCGCCCTCGACCAGCAGGTGAACGTGGACGTGGACCTGAACAAGTTGCGCGCCTCGCGCCTCGGCTTCTCGGACATTTCTCGCGCCATTGGCGGCGAAAACGTGACCGTTTCGGGCGGCTCCATCGACGTGGGCGGGCAGAAGCGCGCCGTGCGCGTGGCCGGCCAGTACGTGCGCGCCGCCGACATTGCCGACATCCAGATTAAGAACCTGAACGGTGCGCCCGTGCGCCTCGGCGACATCGCTACCGTCACCGACGGCTTCAAGGACCGCGAAAGCTACGCCCGCCTCGACGGCAAGCCCGCCATTACGCTGAACGTGGTGAAGCGTCAGGGCGAAAACCTGATTGACGCTTCCGACAAAATCAAGGCTCTGATTGCCGATTCCAAAGCCAGCCTGCCCAAGGAACTGACCATCACCGTAACCGGCGATACCTCGAACGACACCCGCGTCACGCTGCACGACCTCATCAACACCATCATCATCGGCTTCCTGCTTGTGACGCTGATTCTGATGTTCTTCATGGGCACCACCAACGCCCTGTTTGTGGGCCTCTCGGTGCCGATTTCGATGTTCCTGGCTTTCCTGGTCATCCCGGTATTCGGCTTCACGCTGAACATGATTGTGCTCTTCGCTTTTCTGCTGGCGCTGGGGATTGTGGTCGATGACGCCATTGTGGTTATCGAAAACACCCACCGCCTGCTCCATGAGCACCCTAACTTGACTACGCCCAAAGCGGCCAAATTCGCGGCCGGTGAAGTGTTCGTGCCGGTATTGGCCGGTACGCTGACAACGGTTGCGCCTTTCGTGCCGCTGTTGTTCTGGCCCGGCATCGTGGGCTCGTTCATGTACTACTTGCCCGTGACGCTGATTATCACGCTGATGGCTTCGCTTGTCGTAGCCTTCATCATGAACCCGGTGTTCGCCGTGAGCTTCATGGAGCGTGAAAACCACTTCGAGGAAGACCTGCACCGCACCCCCAAACTCACTCGCAACTTCCTCCTGGCCATGGGCGGGCTGCTGGTGGTGGCCATCCTCGGCTACGTGGCGCACTCGCCCTTCGTGGGCAACCTGTTCATCACGATTATCCTGCTCTGCTTCCTCGATAAGTTCGTGTTCATCAAGATGATTGCCTGGTTCCAGACGCGCGCGCTGCCGAAGTTCCAGAACGGCTACGGTAGCCTCGTGGGCTGGTCCATCAACCACCCCACGATTGTGATGGTGGGCGTGCTTGTGCTGTTCATCGGCTCGTTTGTGGCCGTGGGTGTCCGCAAGCCGGCCGTGGCCTTCTTCCCGAAAGGCGACCCCAAATTCATCTACACCTACCTGAAAATGCCGGTCGGCACCCGGGTAGCCGTTACCGATTCTATTACCAAAGTGCTGGAAAAACGCATCTACGGCGTCATCGGTGAGAAAAACCCCGACGTTGAATCGGTTATCACCAACGTGGCCATTGGTGCCGGCGACCCTGGCGAAGCTACCGCCGCCGGCGTGTCGCAGTCGCACATGGGCAAGGTGGGTGTGGCCTTCAAGGAATTGAGTGAGCGCACCGGCCCGGCCACCCACACCTACATGGATAAAATCCGTGAGGTGGTGAAAGGCATTCCCGGCGCCGAAGTCTCGGTCGACCAAGAGGCCAGTGGCCCGCCCACGGGTAAGGAAATTGCCATCGAAGTAGCCGGCGACGACTACCCCAAACTGGCCGCTCTCTCGAAAAAGGTGATTCGCTACGTCGACTCCATGAAAATCGGCGGCGTGGAACAGCTGCGCTCCAACCTCGAAGACCGCAACCCCGAAATTGCTGTCAACATTAACCGCACCCGTGCCAACCGCGAAGGCATCAGCACCGGCCAGATTGGCCTGGAAGTCCGCACCGCCATCTACGGCACCGAGGCCAGCAAATTCAAAACGGCCGACGATGAATACCCCATCCAGGTGCGCTACGCCAAGCCCTACCGCGACGATGTGGACGCCGTGGTGAATGCCCCGCTCACCTTCCGCGACGCCACCGGCGCCGTGCGCCAGGTGCCCATCTCGGCCATCGCCGATGTCACCTACGGTAGCACCTACGGCGGCATCAAGCGCAAAGACACCAAGCGCATCATCACCATCAGCTCGAACGTGCTGGGCGGCTACACCGGCCCCGATGTGGTGCGCAACATCCAGACGGCCCTCAAGTCGTTCCCGCTGCCCCCCGGCTACACCATCAACATGGGCGGCGCCCAGGAAAACCAGAAAGAAACCTCCGACTTCCTGCCGCTGGCCGGCATCGGCGCTCTCGGCCTCATCTTCCTGATTCTGGTTACGCAGTTCAACTCGTTCAGCAAGCCGGTCATCATCCTCTCCGAGGTGCTGTTTTCGATTGCCGGGGTGTTCTGGGGACTGGCCATCACGGGCCAAAGCGTCAGCATTGTGATGACGGGCGTGGGCATCATCGCCCTGGCCGGTATCGTGGTGAAAAACGGGATTTTGCTGGTCGAATTCATGGACATGCTGCGGGCGCAGGGCATGCCGCTGCGTGAGGCCATCGTGCTGGCCGGCCGCACTCGCTTGAATCCGGTTATCCTCACGGCCACGGCTGCCACGCTGGGCCTCATCCCGCTGGCCATCGGCCTGAACATCGACTTCTACGAGCTGTTCAACTCCGGCAACGCCCACTTCTTCATCGGCGGCGAGTCGGTGACGTTCTGGGGCCCGTTGGCCTGGACCATCATCTTCGGTCTGGTGTTCGCCACGGGCATCACCCTGCTGGTGGTGCCGGTGATGTATTTGCTGAGCGAAACGCTGAAAGGAAAAATTTCGGGAAAAAATCCCGACCACGTTGCAACCATTTCCGAGGAGGTGGACTCTGAAGAAATACAGGCGGCTACGCCGCCTGTACTAGCCTAGCAATTTCTGCGTTTTGGCGCCCGTCGGCCGGTTTTTGTTGCAGCACTAACCGCTTTATCCCACCCCGACGGGCGCCTCACCGCAGAGGGCCCCAACCTCAGACTCACCCGCTTTTTTCGCAACTATTATGTACGTATCCACCACTAGCCTCGCCCACACGCCCACCATCGAGCAGCAGGTTTTCCGCATCATCAGCAAGCGCAAGGCCATCCGGGCCAGCCGCGTGCGCAAAACCGCCAGCCTCGCCCGCGACCTGCGCTTCGACACCGTCGACGTCGTCGACATCATCCTCGAACTCGAGCGCAACTTCAGCATCACCATTCCCGACGAAGTGCCCCTCACCACGGTGGGCGATTTCGTGCGCTACGTGCGCGAGCACGCCGCCGCCGCTTAAGCAGGCTGCCCGATTAGGCTATTGCTTATTAGTTGCTATGAAATGAGAAAGGCCCTGGAAGGATATTCCAGGGCCTTTTCGCGTTTAATTGGAAACGGTGTAGAGACGCAATATTTTGCGTTTCGTCGTCCGCGCCACTTGAGTCTGTTCGGGTTTCGTTTGGCCGTTGTCGTTCAACGACGAGACGCAAAATATTGCGTCTCTACCGCACGTTGCCGCCGGTATCGGTGGCCGAGGTGCTGGGCTCGCGGCTGCTATCAGTGGTGTTGGCGGCTACGGTGGGAGTGCCAGCATTTTTGGCCGATTCTTCAGCCGGCGTGGGCGTCGAGGCTTGCGGGGCGCTGCTCTCGGGCGAACCCAGACCGGAATCGGTATTGGAAACGGCCGGGTTGTTGGTCGTGCCTGCGTTTTTGGCCGATTCGGCGGCGGGCTGGGCGCGGTCAGCATCGGACGAATTCATGGTGCTGGCCATGCGCTCGGCAGCGGCTTTGCTATTGCTATCCACCGAGGTGGCGGCCAGGGCCGGGCGCGTCAGCTCCCACTCGTGGAAGCGGTCCATCTCGTGCTTAAGTGTAGTCGAGAACCAGGCCACTAGGGCCACGTCGTCGAGCAGGCCCAGCACCGGGATGAAGTCCGGAATCAAGTCAATCGGGCTCAGGAAATAGATAAGCACAGCCACGGCCGCGGCCACCGTAGTGCCGGGTACGCCGGTGTACTCACCTGAAATCGATGCCTTGATGAGCCGGAACATGGTCTGGAGCGTTTCCCAGGCTTCGTGGGCCAAGGTTCCGACTTCGTTTTTCTGACTGGCCTTGTGGTAGGCATCCGTCAGCAGCTTTTTCATGCGGGTGGGCTGCTTGATGTAGCCTTCCGCAGTGCCGAGGAATTTCTTAAAAATGGCCGAGCCGGCGACGTCGTTGCTGGTAGGCGGGGTTTGCTGATTTTGAGCCACGGAGTGCAGAGATAAAACGGGAGACAAAGAAACGCGACCACAGCCGCCGAATTGGGCTTGATACTGAGTTTCGAGGCGCAAGGTTGTTGCCATGCGCCCGCCAGCGGCCGGTGTCGGCGTCCCAGGGTCTGTGGACGGTTGGCTGTAAATCTCATTTAGAACGTCATGCTGAGCTTGCCGAAGCATCTCTACCGTGCGAGTAATCCAATTGCTCCACAACGAAGCGATAGAGATGCTTCGACAAGCTCAGCATGACGTTCCTTTTTCTCACTGTCCACACAGCTTAAACCACTCGTGCCCGGCGGCTAGCAACCAAACAGCCCCGGCCGGTAGGGCAGGGGCTGTGAAAAGAAGTAATAAAAGCAGACCGGCGCGCTACCGCGCCAAGCCCTGCCGCCGCTTGCGCAGCCGGCGCAGGCCGTAGGCCACACCGCCAGCCAGTAGCAGCGAGGCGCCGCCATCGAGCGGCACGTCGGTGGGCGTAGTGGGCGTGGTGGGCGTGCCCGGCCCCGGCCCGCCGCTGCTGGGCTGGGCCGACGCTAGGAAAGGCAGGCCACCCAGCAGCAAAAGCAACAATATTTTTTTCATAAGAAGAAGATGAATTAGAGCCCCAAAGGCCGGCCCCTTCCGAAGCCGGCCTCGCAGGCAGCAGAAACTATTGAACCGTGAGGCGCTTGGTGAGCACCACGCTGCCGGCCCGCAGACGCACCGTGTACACGCCCGTGGCCAGGGTGGCGGTGGGCAGCACCAGCTGCGCGCCGGCGGCGGGCAGGGGTGCCTGCTGGCGCAGCATCACTTGGCCCAGGCTGTTGAGCAGTTCCGCCTGCACGGCGCTGGCCCCGGCTATACCGGGCACCAGCAGGGTGGCCTGCTCGCGGGCCGGGTTGGGGAAAAGCTGCACCTGGGCGGCCAGCGCGGCGGGCGTAGCGGCCAGGGCCGCACCCGAGAACTGCAGCGTGAAGCGCCCGGCAATCAGCGCCGAGGCCTGCGCGGCCGTCACCGAGAAGCTGTAGTTCGTGCCAGCCGTTAGGGCCGTGAGCGTACCCGTCTGGGCGTCGCGCAGGTAGGCGGTGAGGCCGGCGGGCAGGTTGTTGATAGTGGTGGCGGTGAGGGTATAGGTGCCGGCGACGGGCACGCCCACGGCCAGCGGCAGCACGGTAGCGGCCGTGAAGGCTGGGCGCCCATCAATGGCCAGTTGCTGGCCGGTGGCGGCGAAGGAAGCCAGGTTCAGGCCCGTGGAGTTGGCCATTCTCACGGCATCAAACTCCTTGTCCGCGCTGGCGGTGGCGCCGGCTTCGGCGTAGGCGTAGAGGTCGTCGGTGGCGCCCGCGCCGGCCAAGGTGAGCTGTACCAGGGGACGCACGTCGGCCGTAGAGCGGCGCACGGGAGCCTGCCGGGCGTAGTCGGTGATGCGGTGCGAGTTGTCGAGGGCGAGGGTGCCGCTGGTCTGGCCCGCGCTCACGCGCACCCAGAAGCCCTGGCTGCTGCCGATGAGCGGCGAGGCGCCCACGCCGTTGGCGTAGCTGCGGTACTGGCCGCCGTACTGGCTGGTGCTCTCGAACACGTACATGGCCGCGTCCACGTTGGGGCGCTGGCTGGCAGTCACGGCGCTCCAGTCGAGGGGAGCGGCGTAGGGGTTGCCGATGAAGTTCCAGCCGGCGTCGGCGGCGGTGGGGCCGGCATCGCGGGCCAGCGCAATGGCGCGCGCGCCCTGCACGGCCTCGCCCACGAAGGCCAGCGTCTGACCCCCTGGCAGCTGCACCGTGAAGCCCTGCGTGCCCTGCGGGGCGGCGTCGGTGAGGTCGGCGGGCGAGGCCCATCCCTTGTCGAAGGCCAGGCCGCCGGTGGCGGGCGAGGTGGCCAGCCGGGCCTGGTCGTAGTAAAACACGGTGGGGAAGGGCGAAACCGCGCCGGGCTGGGCAGCCGTGTTGTAGGCCGCGTTCACCACCGGCGCGGTGCCGCCCGAGCCGAAGGCGGCCACGGTTTCGTCGATGACGGGGGCGGCGAGGTGGCGGTAGCCCAAGCCGGGATTGCGGCTGCCATCGAGGTAGCGCTGCACGGTGAGGGAGCCCACCACCTGGCCCGCGCCGGTGTTGGCCAGCAGGGCGGTGCCGCTGGCATCGGAGAGCAGCGTCAGAGCCTGGCGGTTAGTGCTGAGGCGGCCGGCGTTGGCCAGGTTCAGCACGCGGCGCACGCGCAGGGGCTGGCCCAGGGCCACGGCCCCGGCCACTTTGTCGATGGTGAGGTTGGGCACGGTGCCGCCGGCCAGGCGCAGGGCGGCCGAGGTGCCGCCGCTCAGGCGCAACGTGCCGGTGCTGCCGGCCAGCGAACCGGCGTGGGTCACGTCGCGGGTCACGTCGAGCAGGCCGGTGCTCAGGTCGAGGGTGCTGGTGGCGGCCCCGGTGAGGCTGCCGGCCACGGTGGCGGTGCCGGTGGTGCGCAGCAGGGCCGCGCCGGTCTGGTTCAGGTCGCCGTTGACGGTGAAGGTGCCGCCGGTATTTACGAACAGGGTGCCGCCGTTGCTGGTTAGCGTGGCCTGGGCCGAGGCGGCCAGCGGGACCAGTAGCAAGCCCAGTCCAGCCAGCCAGGGGCGGGTATTAGAGGATAAAAATTGCATGGGAAAGTGAATTGAAAAGTGAAGGTGTCAGGGCCGCCTTAGTTCAGCTTCAGCACCGCGAGGTAGCTGGCTGCCACCGTGGAGATGGGCTGCGTGGCTAGGCTGCCAGTTGAGCTGGTGCCCCGGATTTTGAAGGTATCGCCCGCGTTCAGGTAGACCGCCCGGCTAAATTCGCCGCGCCCCTTGGTGCCCGCCGGCGTGTAGCCGTTGAGCGAGGAGTAGAGGCCATAGTACACGTTGCCGGCGGTGCTGCCGTAGCCGGCGCTGTTTACTTCCAGCACCAGGCTGGCGCTGATGGTTTGGGTGGGCGTGCCCGCATCGGGGGTGAGAATGTTGGCCTGCACCAGGTAGAGGCCCGCGCCGCCCGTGCCTAAGGTATAGGTGCTGCCATCCCAGGTGCCGAGCGTGGGCGAGGTCAGCACGTTGTTGAAGGCGATGGTGGGGGCCGTGGTGGAGGTGGCTACGGGCAAGGTTTCGCCCGTGCCGCCCACTTTGTTGGCCCGCAGCTGCACACTCACGCTGCTGGCAGCCGCGCCGGGGCTGGTCCACTGGGTGTTGTAGTCGGTGCCAGTTACTTTGGTCAGAATCTGGCCCGCCGTGCCACCCGTGGGCACCCCCACGCCGGGGTCGCCCTTGGTGCCGGTCGCGCCGGCGGTGCCGGCCGTGCCGGGGTCGCCTTTGTCGCCCTTGGCGCCGGTCGCGCCGGCGGTGCCGGCCGTGCCGGGGTCGCCCTTGTCGCCCTTAGCGCCGGAGGTCCCGACCGTGCCGTTGCACACGTAGCGGGTGGCGGTGATTTCGCTGGCGTCGAGGCTGCCGTTGCTGTTGGCGTCCTGGCCCGTTT
>NZ_JAUQSX010000013.1 GCF_030581005.1 Hymenobacter mellowenesis
TCAGGGCGCCAGTGGCCGGAATCGGGGCGCCGGCCGGGGCGGCGGGGGCCGATGCGCCGGCCGACGCCCCGATTCCGGCCGGCAGCGTGAGCACGGCGGCAGTGCCCTGGCCGGGAGTGCTTTCCAGGGCCAGCCGCCCGCCCAGCACCCGCGCAAACACCACGCTCAGCCGCAGGCCCAGCCCGGTCGAGGTCGGCGCATGGGCCGGCCGCGGCCCCACCTCGCCGCTGAGCAGCTGCGGAATCCGCTCCGGGCTGATGCCCTGCCCGGTATCCGTCACCCGAATTTCCACCGTCACCGGCCCCGGCGCCCCGGCGGCCAGCGTGATGGTGCCGCCCGCCGGCGTAGCCTGCAGGGCATTGCTGACGAGGTTGCGCAGAATGGTGCGCGCCATGTTCACGTCGGCGCGGGCGTAAGTGGCGGCGCCGGGGGCCAGCACCAGCTGCACGCCCGCCGCCTCGGCGCCCGACTGGTACAGCTCGGCTACTTCGGCCAGCAATTTCCCAACCTCCACATTTTCAATGGTCGGCACCAGCTCGCCGCGCTGCGACAGGGCCCAGCTCAGCAGGTTGTCGAGCAGGGCGCGCAGGCCCTGGGCCGCCTGCCGCACGCGCCCGCCCAGGCCGGCCAGACGGGCGGTATCCTGCCGCTCAATGTAGCGGGTCATCAAATCGGCCAGGCCGCTGAAGGCCACCACCGGGCTGCGCAGGTCGTGGGCTACCAGGGCGTAGAGGCGGTCCTGCTCGGCGCGGGTGGCGGTCAGCTCCTCGTTTTGGCGGGCCAGCTGGGCGCGGCTGCGGCGCAGGCGCCAGCCCAGCACGCCCGCCACCAGCAGCCCAGCAATGGTCACGCCCAGCACGGCCATGGTCAGGAGCAGGTATTGGCGCTGCTTGCGGGCCGCCAGGGCCTGCAGGCGGGCCTGCTGGCTGAGGGCGCGCACGCGGCTGCGCTGCCGCTCGGTGTCGAACTGCACCTGCAGGCGCAGCAGCGCCTCGCGCTGCTCCGTGGTTTGCAGGCTATCGAGCAGGTGCTGCTCGCGGCGGGCCAGCCGAAACGCTTCCTGCCCCCGGCCGGTGGCCGCCATGTAGTCGGCCAGCAGCTCGTAGCCCTGCGCTTCCAGGCCGGGGGCCTGCAGCTGCCGCGCCTCGGCAATGGCCGTGCGGATGAGGGGCGCGGCCAGCGCCCAGCGGCCCTGCTTGCCATAGAGCACGGCCAACGAGAGCCTAGTCTGGGCGATGCCGAACCCATCGCCGAAACGCTGGTGCAGCTGCAGCGCCTGCCGGTGGCAGTACACCGCCGAGTCGTCGCGGCCGGCCAGCTCGTGCACCACGCCCATGATATTCAGCACCGTAGCCAGCTCATTTTTGGATGATTGGCGGCGGTAGAGCGCCAGGGCTACCCGCGCATACCGCTCCTGCAGGCGCGGCACCGAGTCGGGCACCGGCCCGCCCGCCCGCAGCCAGCCGGCATACAGCATGGCCATGTGGTTTTGGGCCATGGTTAGCTCGGCAGGCGTGGCCGCGTAGCGCCGCATGCCCGCCATGGCCTGCCGGAAAAACCGGTCGGCCTGGGCAAACTGCCCTTCCTGCGCCGCCACCCGGCCCAGCCCCAACCAAGCCTGCACGGCCAGCCGGGCGGCCCAGGGCCGGCGCTCGGCCCAGCGCACCACTTGCTGGTAGTGGCGGCTGGCGGCCACGTAGTCCTGCTGAAGCAGCATGGTGGCAGCCAGCGCGTTGAGGCATTCCAGCTCGCCGCGCTCGTACCCCAGGCGGCGCGCCAGGGCCAGCCCCTCGCGGCCGTAGCGCAGGCGCTCGGCCGCGTTGCTCAATTCCGACTGGCGGCAGAGGCCCAGCAGCAGCAGCACCCGCGTGGTGTCGGGCGGGGCGGTGGCCAGGCGCTGCCGCAGGCTGTCGACGGCGGGCACGCCCCCGTGGCCCGGCCAGACCACTGCCAGAAACATCAGGAGCAAAAGCAGCGGCCGTAGGCGACGAAGCATCGGAATGAGAGATACCTGCAATATGCCGCTTCCTTCCCGATTTCTGAGCCGACTCAAACCAAAAGAGCCCGATGCGTCAGACGCATCGGGCTCTTTTGGGGGTTTCGGGAAACCTATTTCTTCTGCGTTTTCACGGTCTTGCCCGAGGGCTTGTCCTTGATTTCGGTTTCGTTTTTCTTCTCGTCGCGCTTGGTGGCGGGGTCGGTGTGCTTCGGGGTGTTGGTGGTATTGGCCATGATGTGGAATTGCTATGGTGAAGGAACAAGCGGGTGTACGGCTGCCTGCGCCCGGCGGCTATTGCCTGGTGGTTATTTCTTGTAAGCCACCCGGTAAATCACGCCATTGTCGTCGTCGCTCATCAGCAGTGAGCCGTCGGTAGCCTGAATGAGCCCGCAGGGCCGGCCGAACTCCGACTTGTCGTTCTCCACCAGAAAGCCGGTGATGAAGTCCTCGAACTTCTCGGGCTTGCCTTGCGCATCGAAATGCACCCGCACCAGCTTGTAGCCCGAGGGCTGGGCCCGGTTCCAGGAGCCGTGCATGGTCACGAAAGCGTCGTTTTTATACGCGGCCGGGAACTGACTGCCTTTATTGAAAACCAGGCCCAGCGGGGCCGAGTGGGCCTTATACACCAGCAGCGGGCGCTGGTTTTTGGCGTCGAACTGCTCGTAGGTTTCGCCGGTCTTGGGCTTGTTGGCGGGGTAGTGCTTGCCGTCGGCAATGATGGAAGGCCAGCCGTAGCTGGCGCCGGGCTTTATCTGATTCAGCTCCTCCATCTGGTCCTCGTCGCCAAGCCAGTCGATGCCGTGGTCCATACCGAAGAGCTGTCCGGTAGCCGGGTGCCAGTCGAAACCAATCGTATTGCGCAGGCCCTTGGCGTAGATGCTCCGGCCCGAGCCGTCGGTTTTCAGCACCAGCAGGGTGGCGTTTTCGGGGTTGTCCTCGTCGCAGGCATTGCAGGTGCTGCCTACGGAGAGGTAGAGCTGGCCATCGGGGCCGAAGTGCAGCGTGCGGTTGGCGTGCTGGCCGGCGTCGGGCAGGTCTTTGTAGAGGACGCGGGGTTCGCTCAGGCCGCCATCGGGCAGCACGTCGGCCACGTACACTTCCCGAATGGCGCTGAGGTACATCTTGCCATCCTTCAGAGCTAGCCCGTGCAGATGCGGCTTCTGGGCCACCTGGCGCACTACTTCGGCCTTGCCGTCTTTGTTGGCGTCGCGCAGCAGGGTGATGGTCCCGCGTACCCGGTTGCTCACGTAGAGGTCGCCGTTGGGGGCCTGGGCCAGCATGCGGGGCATGTCGAGGCCCTCGGCGTACTTGCTGATGGTGAAGCCGGCGGGGACCTTCAGCGCGGCCACGCGGGCGTCGGTGGCGGGCAGCTTGTTGGGCAGGTAGATATTACCCGTCATCTTGAAGGGCGTGGCGGCCAGGGGCACGTTTTGGGCGGCGGCGGGCAGGGCGGCCAGCAATGTGGTGGCGAGGGCAGCGTGTCGAATAATGGACATGGATGTTGATAAGACGTTTGGACTCTTCAACTTCCATTTTCAGTCTGAGGTTGCGCGGTACAAGTATCCTACCCCACGCCCACCATGCGCCGGATGCCCAACTTCTTCATGCGGGCTTCCAGCGTTTTGGGGTTGATATCCAGCAGCAAAGCGGCGCCCTGCGCGCCGCTCACGCGCCCGCCGGTTTGCGTGAGAGCCGCCAGAATGTGGTCCCGCTCCTGCTCCTTCAGTGTCTTAATGCCCGTGGTAGTTGGCGCCGCCAGGGCCGCGGGCGCGGCCAGCATCAGCGGCGCACCGGCAAAGCCCGCGAACTCCAGAAACGGACCCTGGCTCACGATGATGGACTGTTCCAGCACGTGTTCCAGTTCGCGGATATTGCCGGGCCAGCTATAGGCTTGCAACGCCGCCAAATCGGCCGGCCGCACTTGCCGGATGGGCTTGCCCAGCCGTTTGCTCAGGCGCTGCACAAAGTGGCGCAGCAGGGGCTCAATATCCTCACGGCGCTCCCGCAGCGGGGCCAGCTCGATGGGGAAAACGTTGAGGCGATAATACAAATCGGCGCGGAATCGGCCGGCGGCCACTTCGTCGGCCAGCACGCGGTTGGTGGCGGCTATCACGCGGGCATCGGAGTGCAGCACCTTGGTGCCGCCCAGCCGCTCGAACTCCCGCTCCTGCAGCACCCGCAGCAGCTTGGCCTGCAAATCGAGCGGCAACTCGCCGATTTCATCAAGGAAAATGCTGCCGCCGTTGGCCAATTCAAACTTGCCAATGCGGCGCTCCACGGCACCCGTGAAGGCGCCTTTCTCGTGGCCGAATAGCTCGCTTTCAATGAGCTGGGCGGGCAGGGCGGCGCAGTTGAGCTTGATGAGGGCGCGGGCGTGGCGGGGCGTGGCGTTGTGCAACTCGCGGGCCACTAGCTCCTTGCCGGTGCCGGTTTCGCCCGAAATCAGCACGGTCGTATCCGTCGGGGCCACCAGGCTGATGCGGCGCTCCACCAGCTGCAGGGCCGGGCTGCTGCCGATGAAGGTACCCGAATCGGCCCCAAACCGGGCCGAGGTATTGATTTCATCCACCAGATAAGTCCGCTCCTGTTCCACCTGGGCCTTCAACTCTTCAATCTGCTCGAAGGCGAAGAGGTTGTCCAGCGCCAGGGCAATCTGGGGCGTGAGCGACACCATTGTGGCCAGGTCCTCGGTGCGAAAGCCCGTGGAATTCGACGAGGACAGGATGAGCACGGCGGCGCCATCGGTGCGCCGCCAGATGGGCACAATGAGCATGGCGCGCGTGCCGTATTCTTCATACACCCGCCGCATGAGCGGGTAGCGCCGGGCCAGCTCCCGAAAATCATCGGCCGAGTACAGCCCCGGCGACTGCAGCAGCTCGGTCATTTGCTGGTACATGGCGGATATGTCCAGCTGGTTCAGGCCGTGCTGGCGGTGAGGGTCAAGGGCCTGAAGCGGGGCGCGGGGGTCGTTGTGCCGCGAAAACTCGGCAAAGCCCTCGAACGGCTCCTGCCGCCCGGCCCGCTGCACCCGCAGGCCGAAGTAGTCGAAGGGTATCACCTGGCTCAGGCTCTCGGCCACGGCCCGAAACAGTGGGACGCGCTGCTTCACGCTGAGCAGTGTGTTGGTGATGTTGAGCTGCAGGGTGCGCTCTTGCTCGCGGCGGGCTACTTCCTCGAAGGCCAGCGTGTTGGCCACGGCTACGGCGATGAGGGAACCTATTTTTTCCAGCAGCTTTTCGTCGGCTGCCGTGAGGTTGGGGACGCGGCGCGACGCCAGCGTGAGGAAGCCCGTGAGGCGGCCCGCAATGTGCAGCGGCACGGCCGTGAGGTGCTTCACACCCAGCTTTTCAAACTTATTGTAAGGAGCGTAGTGCGGGTAGTTGGCCATGTACTCCTTCGGCGTGAACTGCCGCACGCGCGGGTCGGCCACGAGCACTTCGATGGGCGTGCCGGCGATGGGCGAAAACTGCTCCATGCCCTCGGGCACGGGCGGGGCCTCGTCCACGCCGTAGTAGTCGCGCAGGAATAAGCGTTTGTACTGCAGCGTCTCATCGAAAATATTGATACCGATGAGGTCGAACGGAAAAATGAGCCGCAGCTTGGTCGTGACCACCTTAAAGAGCTGGTCCTTGTCTCGAATCGTGGCGATGGCCTCGTTGAGGTGTAGCAGCAGGGTTTCGTCGGTGGTGGGCATAAACAGCGGGTTATACTTTCCTTAAATAACAGGAGCTAAATCCGGGTGATTCCTGCTATTTAAGGAATTATATAGACCCTTTTCGGTGGGCAATGTTTTAATTTGAATTGACTTTATTTTTTAACATGCTGATATACAAAATATTACAGCCATTTTAATTTGATTTTAATCAGCTGGCACGCCTTTCGGTAAGAGCGGGGCACACTCTATGCCACTTGGCCTTATGTTTTCTTCTAAATCTTTCAAGGGCTTGGCCGGTTTGTCGCTGTTTGGCAGCTTGCTGTTGGCCCAGCCGGCGTTGGCCCAAAACCAGCCCGGCGTGCCGGCTGCCGCGCAGGCCATTGGCCTGGCCAGCGACTCACTGACCCTCGGCGCGACGCTGCAAGCCGTGCTCGACGCCAACCCCAGCATCACTAACCTCACCGAGCTGGCCGCCGCCTCCACGAGCCGCCTGAGCCAGTCGCGGGCCGGTTTCCTGCCTCAGGTGACCGGCACGGCCACCTACACCCGCATCGACCCGGTGGTGAAGTTGCCGTTTGGGGGCGAAACGCTCCAGTTTGCGCCGAATAATAACTATGATTTCCACGTCACGGCGCAGTACCTGCTGTTTGATTTCGGCAAGAACGACGCGACCGTGAAAGTGGCCGAATCGCAGGTGCAAACGGCGCAGGACAACATTACGGTGGCCCGCCGCGACCTGGCATTCAATGCCGCGCAGGTGTACTACAATATCCTGTTCATGCGCGAAAGCATTAAGGTGCAGGACCAGCAGATTGCCTCCCTACAGGCCCACCGCGACGAAATGAACAAGCGCGTGCTGGCCGGTGTAAGCACCCGTTTCGACGTGACGACTACCGATGTGCGCATCACCCAGGCCCAGAACACCAAGCTCGACCTGCAAAACCAGCTCCGCAACCAGCAGGTGCAACTGGCTCGCCTGCTGCACAAGCCCAGCCAGGCCGACATTCCGGTGAAAGGCCGCCTCAGCTACGAGCCGCAGCCGGTGAACATTGAGGCCGAAGTGACCAAGGCCAGCAACAACCGCCCTGAAGTGAAGCTGGCCCGCGACGCCGAAAACACGGCCGCTCTGCAGGCCCGCCTCATCGAGAAAAGCAACATGCCCAGCCTCGGCGCGGGTGTGCAGGCGGGCGGCAAAAACGGCTACATCCTGCCGGATATCGACCGGATTCGCTTCAATACGGTAGGCGTGCTCCAGCTCTCCGTGCCGATTTACGACGGCAACAAGAACAAGAAGCAGCGCGTGGAAGCCGCCGCCAACGCCCGCGCCGCCGTGGCCCGCACCGCCGACACGCAAGAGCAAATCCGCGCCGATGTGCGCCAGGCCGTCAACAACATGGATTTCAGCCAGGCCCGCCACGAAAATGCCCAGCAGCAGGTAGCCCAGGCCACCGAGGCGCTGAGCAAAGCCCGTGACCGGTACCGCTACGGCGTGGGCCAGAACCTCGACGTGCTGGACGCCGAAACCCAGCTCGCCCAGGCCCGCCTGGCCCTGGTGCAGGCCGAATACAACTACACGCTGGGCCAGTACCAGCTGCGCCGCGCCACCGGCGAGCAGATTTGGCAATAAGGTGAGCTGGAACGAAGAAAGTAGAACGTCATGCTGAGCGCAGCCGAAGCATCTCTACCGAGCGAGTAATTCAGATTTACTACTGAGGTAGAGATGTTTCGACTCCGCCACGCTTCGCTCAACATGACCGTCTTTTTCCCTTCTGATAAAATCCTCCAACTTAGAAAATGAACCTCTCCACCATCCTTTGTCCGCTCGATTTCTCGGCTGCGTCGGCTGGGCTGGTGGCCTACGCGGCGGCCCTGGCTGTGGCCACGGGCGCCGAGCTGCGGCTGCTGCACGTGTGCGAGCCGCAGGAGGACCCCACCGGCCAGCAGCCCGATGCGAAGGTGTTCGGCTCCTGCAAAGGCCGGATGCAGGACCTGCGCAACGCCGCCGAAGCCGCCGGCGTGACGCTTGTGCACACCGGCATGGTGCGCGGCGAAGCGGCCCCGGAAATTGTGGCCGAAGCCGAGCGCCAACAGGCTGATTTAATTGTTATTGGCGCACACGGCCAAACGGGCCTCACCCGCTTTTTGATGGGCACTACCGCCGAAATCGTACTTCGCACCGCCCGGTGCGCCACGCTGTTGGTGCGAGCACCGCTCCAACCCGAAACTGCTGCGGCTCAAGCTTAATTGAGCCACTGCCCCTCTCCTTTTTTCGTAAAACACCGCCCCCGAATACTTACCAAGATGGCCCAGACCGAAACTCCCGTTCAAAATGCCCCCGCTCCTTTCCCCAACGCGGCCTCGACCGACGCCGAGCCCATGGAGGAGCCCAAAAAGCGCAATCCGCTTGTCCTGATTATCGTGGCCATGCTGCTGCTGGCTGGTGGCTACTATGGCTACACGCGCTACCAGTTTGCCAAAGCCCACGAAAGCACCGACGACGCCCAGGTAGAAGGCGACGTGTACCCGGTATTGCCCCGCGTGGGCGGCCCGGTGCTCGAAGTGAAGGTGGACGATAACCAGCCCGTGAAAAAGGGCCAAGTCCTCGTCACCCTCGACCAAGCCGACTACCAGCAGCGCGTGAACGCCGCTGAGGCCGCCCTCTTCGCCGCCCAGGCCCAGGTAACGGCTGCCCGCGCCGGCGTGGGCACCGCTACCGCCAACGTGCGCACCGCCCAAACCGGCATCGGCGTGAGCCAGGCCAACCAGGAGCGCTTGCAGAAAGACCTGAAGCGCAGCGAGATGCTGCGCAAGCAGGACATTATCCCGCAGAGTGAGTACGACGCCGTGCAGGCCAATCTGAAAGCCACTGCCGCCCAGCGCGCCACCGCCACCGACCAAGTGAGCGTGGCCCGCCAGCAGGTGGCCGCCGCTCAGCAGCAAATCGCCGTGGCCCAGGCCGTGGTGAAGCAGCGCCAGGCCGACCTCGACAACGCCAAGCTGCAGCTGAGCTACACCACCATCACCGCCCCGCAGGATGGCATCATCAGCAAGAAAAACGTGCAGCCCGGCCAGGTGGTCGGCCCCGGCCAGCAGCTGTTCGGCATCGTGGGCAGCGCCCGCACCTGGGTGGTGGCCAACTTCAAGGAAACCCAGTTGGAAGACATGAAAGTGGGCCAGCCCGTGAAACTGGAAGTGGACGCCTACCCCAAAGAGGAGTTCCAGGGTCACATCGAGTCGCTTTCGGCCGCTACCGGCGCCCGCTTCGCCCTGCTGCCCCCCGACAACGCCAGCGGCAACTTCGTGAAAGTGACCCAGCGGATTCCGGTGCGCATCGCCTTGGATAAGGTGGACCCCCAGCACCCGCTTCGCGCCGGCATGAGCGTGAATGCGGTGGTGCAGGTGAAGTAGTTGAATAGGCTACGGGCCATGTGGCCGTCATGCTGAGCGCAGTCGAAGCATCTCTACCGGGGAAGTAATCCAAACCGGACCAACGAAGCGGTAGAGATGCTTCGGCTGCGCTCTGCATGACGGCCTTTTTAACTCTAAAAATAACTAGTTAATGGAAACCGGATTTACCAAGTGGATTATCGTTGTAACGGTGGTCCTCTGCGTGTTGCTCGAGCTGATTGATACCAGCATTGTGAACGTGGCCCTGACCCAGATGATGGGCAACCTTTCGGCCACGCAGCAGGAAGTGACCTGGGTGGTGGCCGCCTACGGCATCGCCAACGTGATTGTGATTCCGATGACCGGCTTTTTGGCCGAGCAGTTCGGGCGCAAAAACTACTTTTTCTTCTCCGTGGTGCTGTTCACGCTGGCCAGCATGGCCTGTGGCCAAAGCACCAACCTGTGGGAGCTGGTGGCTTTCCGCTTCATCCAGGGCATTGGCGGGGGCGCTTTGATGGCAACTTCGCAGGCCATTCTGATTGATACCTTTCCGCCCAAGCAGCTGCCGCTGGGCCAGGCCCTGTTTGGCATGGGCGTAATTATCGGGCCCACCATCGGCCCCACGCTGGGCGGCTACATCGTGGACAACTACGACTGGCCCTGGATTTTCTACGTGAACGTGCCGGTGGGCATTCTAGCCGCCATTTTCACGCTGCTGTTTATCCGTGACCCCGAGCGCATCAAGAACGCCATTCCCCGGCCGCTGCGCGAGATTGACTGGGCCGGTATCTTCCTACTGATTCTGGGCGTGGGCTCGCTACAGCTGGTGCTGGAGCAGGGCGAAACGGAGGACTGGTTTGAAAGCGCCTACATCAACAGCTTTGCGCTGCTGGCAGCCATTGGCCTGCTGGGCTTCATCTGGCGCGAGCTGACGGCCAAGGCGCCAATTGTGGACCTGCGGGTGCTGGGCAAGAGCCGCAACCTGGCCGTGGGTTCGGTGCTGTCGTTCGTGCTGGGCTTCGGCATGTTTGCCTCGGTGTTCATTCTGCCCATTTTCACGCAGCGCATCTTGGGCTTCACGGCCGCCCAAACGGGCTACATGCTGCTGCCCGGCGCCCTGGCTTCCGGCTTCATGATGCCCGTCATCGGGAAGATGTTGCAGGCCGGCGTGCCCCAGAAGGTGATGATTCCCACGGGCTTCCTCATCTTCTTCGGCTTCACGTTCTGGATGGCCAACGTCATTTCGCCCACCGCCGGCGAAGATGACTTCTTCTGGCCCCTGATGGTGCGCGGCTTGGGTATGGGCCTCATCTTCCTGCCCATCACCACCATGAGCTTGGCGGGCCTTAAGGGCAAAGACGCCGGCCAGGCCGCCGGCCTCACCGGTATGATTCGCCAGCTCGGCGGCTCGTTCGGGGTAGCCATTGTGGGCACCTACTTGGAGCGCAGCATTGCCCAGAACCGCATCAGCCCGCTGGCCCATATCTCGCTCTACGACTCGGCCACGGTGCAGCGCATTCAGGCGTTCACCCAGAATTTTATGGCCCACGGCTTCACCTTTGAGCAGGCCCAGAAACAAGCTTATTATGCCCTCGAAGGCATTCTGATGAAGCAGGTGTCCATCATCACCTACTCGCAGGTGTTTGCCATGATTGGCTTGTTCTTCGTGATTTGCCTGCCGCTGGTGCTGCTGATTAAGCGCGTGAAAATTACCGGCAAAATCAGCATGGACGCGCACTGAGTTCGTCTGTCATTCCTTTTGTCATTGCGAGCGGAGACGAAGCAATCCGTCCTGTTCTCAGCGACCAGCCTATCAATGTGACCAAGCCCCGACACTGCGCAGTGTCGGGGCTTTTTATTTGTGCCACAGGCTGACAAAAAGTAAGAACTTCAGGCTGAGCGAAGTCGAAGCATCTCTACTGCGCGGCTAATCAGATTTACTATTGCAATAGAGATGCTTCAACTTCGCTCAGCCTGACGTTCAATTTTCTCTTGAAATGCTAAAACCATTTATCGCCCTCCTGGCGCTCGTTCTGATAACCAGCATCACGCGCGCCCAATCACCGGCCCCCACCGCCGACCCCGCCCAGTGGGTGAACCCGCTCGTCGGCACCGACTCGAAGCCGGACCTCTCGAACGGCAACACCTACCCGGCCATCGCCCTGCCCTGGGGCATGAACTTCTGGATGCCCCAGACCGGCAAGATGGGCGACGGCTGGGCCTATCAATACAGCGCCGACAAGCTGCGCGGCTTCAAGCAGACCCACCAGCCCTCGCCGTGGATGAACGACTACGGCCAGTTCGCCCTCATGCCCATCACTGGCCGTCGAGTGTTCGACGAAGACGCCCGCGCCAGCTGGTTTTCGCACAAGGCCGAGGTGGCCGAGCCCAATTACTACCGCGTGTACCTCGCCGACCACGACGTGACAACCGAAATAGCGCCCACCGAGCGCGCCGCCCGCTTCCGCTTCACCTTCCCGCAAACCGACAGCGCCTACGTGGTGATTGATGCGCTGGACCGCGGCTCCTACGTGAAGGTGCTGCCCGGGCAGCGCCGGGTCATCGGCTACACCACGCGCAACAGCGGCGGCGTGCCCAAGAACTTTCGGAACTACTTCATTCTGGAATTCGACCACGACTTCACCAGCACGGCCCTGTATCAGGATAAAGCTCTGGCGCCGGGCGTGCTGGAAGTAACAGCCAAACACGCCGGGGCTGTGGTGGGCTTCAAAACCCGAAAAGGAGAAAAGGTGAATGCGCGGGTGGCCTCGTCCTTCATCAGTCCCGAGCAGGCCGAACTGAACCTGCGCGAAATCGGCGAGCAGGACTTTGACGCCGTGCGCCGGCAGGGCCGCGCCGCCTGGAACAAGGCCCTGGGCCGCATCGAGATTGAGGGCGGGACCGAGGCCCAGCGGCGCACGTTCTACTCCTGCCTGTACCGCGCGCTGCTGTTTCCGCGCAAGCTGTACGAGCGGGATGCCGCCGGTAACATCATGCACTACAGCCCTTTCAATGGGCAAGTTCTGCCGGGCTATATGTACACCGATACCGGTTTCTGGGACACGTTTCGGGCGCTGTTTCCCTTTCTGAACCTGTTGTACCCGGACGTGAACGCCGAGATTCAGCAGGGCCTGGCCAACGACTACCGCGAAAGCGGCTGGCTGCCCGAGTGGGCCAGCCCCGGCTTGCGCGACGTGATGGTGGGCAACAATTCGGCCTCCGTGGTGGCCGATGCTTACCTGAAAGGCATTCGGGGGCAGGATATGAACCTGCTCTACGAAGCCCTCACGCACGGCGCCAACAACGCCGGGCCGCTCGACGCCGTGGGCCGCAAGGGCGTGGCGTACTACAACAAGCTCGGCTACGTGCCCTACGATGTCAAAATCGACGAAAACGCGGCCCGCACGCTGGAGTACGCCTACGACGACTTCACCATCTACCAGCTGGCCAAGGCGCTAGGCAAGCCCAAAAAGGAAATCGACCTTTACGCCCGCCGCAGCCAGAACTACCGCAAGCTGTTCGACAAGGAAACCGGCCTCATGCGCGGCCGCAACCAGGATGGCACGTTTCAGAAACCCTTCAACCCCTTCAAATGGGGCGACGCCTTCACCGAAGGCAACAGCTGGCACTACACCTGGTCGGTGTTTCACGACGTGCAGGGATTGGTGGATTTGATGGGCGGCCGGCAGAAATTCGTGGCCGCGCTGGACACCGTTTTCACCCTGCCGCCGGTGTTCGACGAATCGTACTACGGCGAGGTCATCCACGAAATCCGGGAGATGCAGATTGCCGGCATGGGCAACTACGCGCATGGCAATCAGCCCATTCAGCACATGCCCTACCTCTACAACTACGCCGGCCAGCCTTGGAAAGCCCAATACTGGGTGCGCGAGGTGCTCAACCGCCTCTACCTGCCCACCTCCGACGGCTACTGCGGCGACGAAGACAACGGCCAGACTTCGGCCTGGTATGTGTTTTCGGCCCTGGGCTTCTACCCCGTGTGCCCCGGCACCGACCAGTACGTGCTGGGCGCCCCGCTCTTCCCCAAAGCCACCCTGCACCTGCCCTCCGGCAAGGACATCGTGCTGAACGCGCCCAACAACTCTGCCGAAAACCGCTACGTGAACAGCCTGACGCTCAACGGCCAGCCTTATGACAAGAACTGGCTCAGCCACTCGGAATTGCTGCAGGGCGCCACGCTGAACTTTGACATGAGCGCCACGCCCAACAAGAGCCGGGGGACAGGGGCGGCTGCGGCGCCGTATTCATTTTCGAAGGCGAAGTGAAAAAGCGTTTTTATGGGCTAGGCGAAAGAATCGTTCGGTCCGGTCCGACGGCGCAGCCGACCGACCGGTTAAAGCAGGCACGTCATGGTAAACAACGACGACCGGTCGGACGGCTGCGCCGTCGGACCGGTGGCCCAGCTCAATAAAGCAAAAAGCCCCGGCACTGCGCAGTGCCGGGGCTTTTTGGTAAAAGAGCGTGTCTGGTGTCGACAGGACGGATTGCTTCGTCGTGCCTCCTCGCAATGACAGGCGACAACCTACTGGTACTGAATGTACAGCGGCTTGGGCGTGAGCTGCGTGAGCACCTCGGTGGGCGTCATGATGTGGTGGGGAGCCGGGCGGGCGTCGTACTCGTAGAAGAGCTTGAAGCCGGTGTACTGCACGGGCTCCACTTGGATGTAGTCGTGGTAGGAGTCCTTTTTCAGGGTGGGTTCGCCGTGGCCGTCCATGTGCATCACCACCTGCACGCGCGGGTCGAGCTTGATGTTTTTGTAGTTGGTGAGCATCTTGCGGGTGAAGCGGTGGACCGTCAGCACCTTGGGCGGGAGCTTGTTTTCGCTCACGATGCGGGCCAGGAAGTTGATGGTGAAGTTCACGTCCTTAGCGTCGAGGGTGCCGATTTTCTGGTTCGGGCGCACGCCGGGCATGGTGGCGAGCGAGAACTCGGGGTCGATGCCCAGATGCACGATGGGGTCTTTGAGGTATTGCTCCAGCTTGGGCAGCTCGGCCTGCAGGGTGCTGTGGCCGGGCTGCACGTCTAGGAACAGGATGCAGTTGTGCTCCTTGGCCCAGCTCAGCACCTCATCGATGGTGGCTTTGGAGTTCATCAGGCGCCATTTGCCGTCTTTGCCGGCGGTGCCCTGGGCCGTGATGGTCACGTTGTGCAGGGCGGCCTGCACCGGGATGCTGGGGTCGGCGGCCTGCCACTCCTTCAGCACGCCCGCGAACTTGCGGAACATCTGGTCCTTGGGCTCGCGGCCCAGAATGCCCATGCCCTTCGAGCGGATGTTGCCATAGAACGCCACGATGCGGTGGCCCGGCAGGATGGCGCCCGGCAGCTGCCCGGTTTTCTTGGCAATGCTGTCGGCCTTGAGCGAGTCGCGCTGCATGGCCAACCGCTTGATTTTGATGGTATCAACCGGCGCGGGCTGGGCGGCCACGCTGTCGCCAGTGGCGCCGGTGGCCCCTTTTTCGCCCTCGTTGGGGCTGGTTTTGCAGGCGGGCAGGCTGGCGGCGGCCAGCAAGCTCAGGGAGGCGGCCACGAGCGCGGCACGCGGCGTTAGGGAAAACAGCACTGAATTAAAACGGATTAGAAGGCCTATACAGCCCGCAAGTTAGCCCATTTTGCCGGGTTGGCGCTGGACTTAACGCAGAAAGGCTCCGGCCATTGGCGGAGCTTTTCCAGCGGTTTCTCGGTTGATTTTTATCGAAATGGTCAGCTTGGCCCTCCTAGCAGCCCGCGCTGGCGGGTTTGGGCGACCAGCCGCCGTACCAGTTAAAAAGCTGCAGGCCGACGGTTTTGGCGGAAGAATTTGTCACAAATCGCACGGGCACGGTGAAGCTCACGGCCACCGCTTTGCCGTCCTGCTTGCCGGGCACGAAGCGCGGCAATGTTTGAATGGCGGCCAGCACGGCCGCGTCGTAGGCCGGCGAAAGGCCTTTTACGATTGCCGCGTCTTTCACATCGCCGTTTGCCATCACCGTGAACGAGGCGAATACGGCACCCTCTTTGGGGTTGGCGGCCAGGGCATCGGAGTAATTGATGTGGCTCTGCAGGTACTCCACGATGGCGCGATTGCCGCCCCCGCCGGGCAGCTGCGGCATTTGCTCCACGTAAGTGTAGACTTTGTCCAGCGTGGGCGCCTCGTTGTGGCCATGCAGCACGACAGTGGGCGGCGGCGGCGGGGGAGGAGGCACCAGCGCAGCATCCTGGGCGGCGCTCGGTGCGGCCGGCTCGGCAGGCGTAGCGGCTTTCTCGCAGGCAACGGTGAACAACAGGGCGCTGAGCAGCGGCAGCGCCAGCCACTGTTTCCAGCGGCGAATGGGGGAGGTTTTCTGTATCATGGCAATGCGACGTAGGGTTTGGGAATGGGAAAAGGTGTGCGCAAGCGGGACGGAGAAACCAAGGCGGTTGGCCACTTGCCGGGCCAACAGGTGGGTGTAGGACTGAGCGGGCGAAAAGGCCGGCGCCTGGCGGGCAGCGTGGCGCAGGGCGGCGTCATCGGCCAGATACTCGTGGGTGAGGGCCAGCGCCCGGCCGCACAGGTGCACGAAGGGATTGAACCACAGCCCGGCGCGCAGCAACTCCAGCAGCAGGCGGTCGAAGGTGTGGCTCTGGTGGGCGTGGGCCAGCTCGTGGCGCAGCACCTGGTCGGCCTCGGCCGGGCTCAGGGCCAGGGTTTCATCCCAGAAAATGAGGCGGCCGAACGAGCTGGTGGGCAGCTGGCCGTGGGTGGGCACTAGCGTGTAGCCGGGGCGCTTTTCGCGGGCCAGCCGGCGCGTGCTCAGCCACAATTGCCCCAGCTCCAGGGCCAGCCGGCCCAGCATGAAAACCGCCCCAGCCAGGTAAATCAGCAGCAGCACCTGCGGCCAGTTGAGGGCCGTAGCGGGCGCCTCGCCGGGCCCGATGGCTACGGTGGGCAGCAGCACGGCCGCCACGCCCGCCAGCGGGACCGGGCCGGCGCTCCAGCTGGCGGGCAGGGCCACGGGCAGTAGCGGCAGGCCGGCGGCCAGCAGCGGGCCCAGCACCAGAAACCAGCGGTTGTAGGCAAAGCTGCGCTCCTGGCGCAGAGCCAGGCGATAGCAAAGCCACCACGCGCCCAGCAGCACCGTGCTGAGCACCATCCAATTAAGCAGGCTGAGTTGAGTCATCATCGGTGGGTTTTTGGGGTTGGGAAGCGTGGCGGAGGAGTTCGTCGAGCTGGGCGGCGTCGAGGTTTTCTTCTTTGGCAAAGAAGGAAACCAGCCGGCTGAAGGAGTTGCCGAAGTGCCCGCCCAGCAGCTTGCGCAGCGAGAAGCGGCGGTAGTCGTCCTGCTGCACCAGCACGAAGTAGCGGTGAGTGCGCCCAAACGCTTCGTGGTCGACAAAGCCCTTGGTTTCGAGGATGCGGATGATGGTGGAAACCGTGTTGTAGGCCGGCTGCGGGGCCGGCAGCTCGGCCAGCACATCCTTCACGAAGGAGGGGCCAAGCCGCCAGAGCACCTGCATCACTTGTTCTTCGGCGCGGGTGAGTTCGGGGAAAGCGGAGGAGTCCATACGGGAGGTATTATGAGGTTGATGTAAACGTACAACTAATTTTTTAGTTTAAAAACTATTCTGTTAGTTGAAAGAAAGTTTAGTGCTTACCCGAAATAGTTTATCAAATCCAATAGGGGTTAAAAAGCAATATTGAAAAGCCTAATGCTCAACCTTCAATATCTTGAAATTCAATGAATTTTCTTTTCATAGAGCAAAAAACAAAGTCCTGCAGATATATTTATCTGCTTTCCACTGTCAGGTGAGTAGCTCACTTTTGTCGCGCCGCTCTTTCCGTCTTAACTATACGCCATTCCTTTCTACTCGCTCGAATGTTTCTTGGCTTCGTCGTTTCCAGGTCGAAAAAGGGGGAGAAGTGCGGGCAGCTGGCGGTACTTTTCCTACTGCTGTTACTGGCTGCCCTGCCCGCCCCGGCCCAGAGTTGGGAGCTGCTGGACCGGCTTGAAGCCGAGCAACAGGCCAGCGGCATTGTCGGCTCGGGGCTAGCGCCGAATGGCGATGTGGTGGTGGCGGGGGTGGCGTCGGGCACGTTCCGGCTGGGGCCCACGCTGCGGGCGGGCGACACGGGCTATACGCAGGGTTTTGTGGCCCGGCGCAGCCAGGCCGGCCAATGGCTTTGGGCCACCACCATCCGCAGCCCCAACGGCACCGGCGCCCACCGCGTACTGGTGCTGCCCGACAACGACGTGCTGGTGCTTGGCACCTTCACCGATGGCTACGCGGGCGCCTCGTTTGGCACCTTGCCTACCTTGTTCGGCGACGGCACCTACGACGGCTACGTGGGCCGCCTCAACGGCGCCACCGGCCAGTGGCGCTGGGTGGCCCAACTGGCCGGGCACGGCGGCTTCACCCACGTACGGCCCAACGGCCTGGCGCTGCGCCCCAACGGCGAGCTAGTGGTGGTGGGCAACTACGACGGCGAGCTTCACCTGGCCGGCCTGCCGCCGCTGGCGTCGAGCCGGCCGGGCGGGGGCTTTGGCACCGTCAACTACAACGTGTTTGTGGCGCGCCTGAACCCGGCCACCGGGCAGTGGCTGCAAGTATTTGGAGCCGGCGGCCTGGGCACCGACGACGCCACCGACGTGGTCAGCCTGCCGGGCGGCGACATTGCCCTGGCCGGCAGCCTGCAGGCCCCGCTCACCCTGGGCGGGCTGCCCGCCATTGGCGGCGCCGCCACTCCGCGCGCCTTCGTAGCCCGCCTCGACCCGGTGAGCGGCAGTTGGCGCTGGGTGCAGCAGGCCCAGGCCGATGTGAACACCGAAGGCCAGCGCCTGGCCCAGTTGCCCGCCGGCGACCTCGTGCTCAGCGGCAAATACGCGGGCACGGTGCGAATGGCCCCGTTTGCATTGGGCCCGGGGCCGGGTCCGTACGGTACTTTCGTGGGCCGGCTGCGGGCCGATACCGGACAGTGGCAGTGGGCGGCGGCGGGCGGCGGCACGGGCCGGCCCATGGGCCAGGGCGGCCTCACGGCCACGCCCGGCGGCGATGTGCTCATCACGAGCACGTTCTCGGAAACGGGCCGGTTTGGCGCCCTGCCGCCGGTAAGCAGCCGGAGCAAGGACCCGGATATTTTTGTGGGCCAGCTAAGCGGCAACACGGGCCAGTGGCAGTGGCTGGGCCTGGCGGGCGGCACGGGGGGCAGCCGTTCTTACACGTTTGCCGGCGATGACTTTGCGGGCAGCGTGCACGCGCTCAGCAACCAGCAGCTGCTGGTGACGGGCACCTTCAGCGATGTAACCTACCTGGGGCCGGCCATCGGCCCCCTCGCCACCCGGCTCAGCGACGGCTTCATTGCCCGCATCACGGTGCCCGCGCCCTGCCCCGATTCGCTGGCCCCGGCGCCGGCCGGGCTGCGCGTAGTTGCCGACTCGACCGACTGTGCGCCCGGGCGCACGCTGCGGGTAGCCGGCGCGCCTGCGGGCAGCGGCCTGACCTGGAGCACCGGCTCGACAGAGCCCACCATACGGGCCGTGGAGGCGGGCAGCTACTCCGTGCTGGTGAGCACGCTGGCAGGGTGCCGCTTCCGGCTGCGCTACACCCTAACGGCGGCCAGCCTGACGCCGCCGGGGCCTATCCCCAATATTATCACCCCCAACGCCGACGGCCGCAACGACCGGTGGAAAATCGCCGGCCTACCCGCCGGCACGCACCTGCAGGTGTTCAGCCGCTGGGGCCGGCTGGTATACGAATCGGCGGACTACGCCAGCGACTGGACGGCGGCTGGCCTGCCCGCCGGCACGTACTATTACGTGCTCAGCCACCCGCAGCTGTGCCCGGCACCCCGGCTCAAGGGCTGGGTAGAAGTGGTGCGGTAGCCGCTGGCCGGCGGGCGCGGCGCGGCATCTAAAACCAGTTGACCGCGTAAGCCGGGTTATGGTCAAATCATTACTCTGCGCACTACTGGGGATGCTGAGCACCCTGGCTATCCAAGCTCAGACCGAAACCGCTGCATCTAAAGCCACCCCTGCTACCTCAGCAGCGCCCACGGCACCGCCCGCTACGCCGAAGCCAGCCTCGCCCCGGCAGCTGTTCCCCGGCTTGTTCGAGGCGGTGCAGCTGGGCCGCGTTTTCCCCGACAACAAGACCTTTGTGGACGCCGCGCCCCGGCAAGCGCCGGCCACCATTCTGGCCGCGTGGCGGCGCGAGAAAAACCGGCCGGGCTTCCAGCTGAAAGCCTTCGTGACGGCGCATTTCGACTTGCCGGCCGAGGGTGCGATGCCGTTTCAAACCGATGTGCAGGCCGGTCTGCGCCACCACCTCGACACGCTGTGGGCGGTGCTGGCCCGGCCCGCCGCTCCGGCCGTGGACGCGGCCGATTCGCTGGCCGCGTTTCGCTCGCTGCTGCCGCTGCCCCGGCCGTATCTGGTGCCGGGCGGGCGGTTTCGGGAGGTGTATTATTGGGACTCGTACTTCACGATGCTGGGCCTGGCTGAGGCCGGCAAAGGGCCGCTGCTGAAGGACATTACCGACAACTTTGCCTTCCTCATTGGCCGCTACGGCTTCGTGCCAAACGGCAACCGCAGCTACTACCTCACCCGCTCGCAGCCGCCATTTTTTGCCAACATGGTGCAGCTGCTGGCCCGCGAGCGCGGCAACGGCGAGCTGCTGCGCTACCGCCCGGCCCTCGAAGCCGAGTACCGCTACTGGATGCAGGGCGCCGAAACCCTGAAGCCCGGCACCGCCGTCCGTCGCGCGGTGCGCCTGCCCAGCGGTGCCCTCCTCAACCGCTACTGGGACGACAGCGACCAGCCCCGCGAAGAGTCCTACGCCGAGGACGTGGCCGCCGCCAAGCTGAGCAAGCAGCCGCCCGCGCAGTTTTACCGGAATGTGCGGGCCGCCGCCGCGTCGGGCTGGGATTTCAGCAGCCGCTGGTTTGGGGCCGGGGGCGGGCTGGGCAGCATTCAAACCACCGATTTGGTGCCCGTGGATTTGAATTGCTTGCTTTATAATCTCGAAATGACCCTGGCCGAAGCCGCCCGCGTGGCCGGCCAGGCGGCGCAGGCCCGCACCTATGCCACCAAGGCGACCCAACGCAAAACCGCCCTGCTGGCTCTTTGCTGGGACCCCAAAGCCGGCTGGTTTCAGGACTACAACTGGCGGCGCCGCCAACGCGCCGGGGTGCGGACGCTGGCGGGCGTGTTTCCGCTCGCGTTTGGGCTGGCTACCGCGCCGCAGGCCAGCCGCGTGGCGGCGGGGCTGAAAGCTAATTTCCTGAAACCGGGCGGGCTGGTGAGCACGCTGGCCACCACCCGGCAGCAGTGGGACGCGCCCAACGGCTGGGCCCCGCTGCAGTACCTGGCCATCGAGGGCCTGACGCGCTACCAGCAAACTGCCCTGGCTGACACCGTGGCGCGCCGCTGGGTGCGGCTGAACAGCCGCGTATTCACGCAAACCGGCAAGCTGCTGGAGAAGTACGACGTGGTGAACGTGAACCGCCCCGCCGGTGGCGGCGAGTACCCGCTGCAGGACGGTTTCGGGTGGACCAACGGGGTGCTGCTGAAGCTGCTGAACCGGGAGAAGCGGTAGCGGAAAGGACAGGAGGGTAAAAAAAACGTCATGTCGAGCGCAGCCGAGACATCTCGCGTGCCGAAGTAATCAAAACCGATTCAACGATTGAGTTACTACCACACGCGAGATGTCTCGACTGCGCTCGACATGACGTTCTTTCATTATCCACCTAACCAGCCCAGCTCTAAAAAATATTTCGCCCCGCCCCAGCAGCCTTTTTCGGGAGTAACTTGTCTGCCGGGCAGCACCCGGCCGGGCTGCGCTGCTTTCCCGATGTAATGCCCCTTTCTACGGAGCTGGACGACCTGCTTGCCCGTTGTGGCCGCCACGAGCCGGCGGCCCAGCGCGCTCTGTATGCCCGCTACGCCAGCCGCATGCTGGGCGTGGCGCGCCGCTACGTGCGCTCGGTGGCCGAGGCCGAGGACATTCTGCAGGATGCTTTCGTGAAGATTTTTACGCGGCTGCAGGACTTCCGGGCCGACGGCTCTTTTGAGGGCTGGGTGCGCCGCATTGTGGTGACGACGGCCCTCAACCACTGGCAGAGCGGGCAGCACCGCCGCCAGCAAATCCTGCTCGACGACGCGCCTGAACCACTTTCGGCCGATGCCGACGCCTTCGACCGCCTAGGCGTGGCCGAAGTGCTGGCTTTGATGGAAAAGCTGCCCGATGGCTGCCGCCTCGTCCTCAACCTCTACGCCGTGGACGGCTACACCCACGGCGAAATCGCGGAATTGCTGGGCATTCAGGAGAGCACCTCCAAAGCCCAGCTCAGTAAGGCCCGCAAACAACTTACCCGACTGCACCAGCAGCAGTCCAGCTATTTGAGATTATGATGCCCGAACCGGAAGAAAACCGCCTCGACCAGACCCTGCGCGATAAATTTGAAGATTTCAGCCTGGAGCCCTCCGCGCCGGTGTGGGCCGGCATTGAGCAGCGCATTGGCGCGCCCAGCCCCGCGCCGGGCGGGCGGCGGCGGCCGCTACCCTTGCCTCTGCTGGTGGGGCTGGTGGCCCTGCTGAGCGGGCTGGCCGGCTGGCTGCTGCCGCACGGCGCGGCCCCAGCGGCGTCAGTTGCTACTTTGCAGACAGTCGCTTCGCCAGGCTCCTTGGCCACTTCGGTGGCAGCTCAGCGGGCGCTACGAAGCGAAAAAAACCATGCCTCGGCTGGCACTTTCGGCCGTCGGGGTTTGGCCCTACCAGCCACAGCTGCCACGCACTTGCTGGGCACTGCGCCTGCTACGGCGGCGGCTAATTTCGGCGCCTCAACCGGCAACGTCCGTCCGGCCTCTTCAGTCCCTGGCCGGGCACACCAAGCCCACGGCATTGGTCTTCCCGTCGCCGTTGCTGGTGCGATAACGGGTAAGCCAAAGCCCGTTATTCTCCCGGCTGTTTCGCCCTATGATGCTGCTGTAACCCGCGAAACGACTGCTCAGGTACCGGCCGCGACGCTCGCGCCAACGACCCCTGCTGCCGATGCTACTCCGGTCACTCTGCGGCCGTTGGCCGAGCTGGAACGGCAGGTGCTGGTGCAGTTGCCCAGTATTGCCACCCTGCAGCCGGGAACGCCCCCCACCGGCAGCCGCCCGGCACTGCTGGCAGGCCTGCGCGCCGAACGCGCCGAGCTGCTACGCCTGCAGCGCCACACCGACAGCCTGCTGCTGTCACTCGGCGACCTGCCCGGCGCCCCGCTGATGGCGGCCGCCCTGCCCCCGGCTACTCCGGCCGATACCACCCGCCCGCGCCCGCTGAAGCACCGCTGGAGCCTGCTGCTGGCCAGTGCGCCCGAGCAGAACACCCTCACCCTGCAAGGGCCCGAAGGCGATAGCCTCACGGCCCTGCGCCGCAACCACGAAACTGGCCGCGCCGGCTTCAATGCCGCGCTGCTGGCCGAGTACCGCCTCTCGCCGCGCCTGAGCGTGGGTGCCGGCGTAGGCTACAGTACCTACGGCGCCGACCTGCGCATTACCAACAAAACCACCGACGTGAGCGTGACCTACAACACGACAACGACGACGACCACTAACGCCTATACCAGCGCCCACCAGACGTACTCCGTTCGCATTATTCAGATTCCGCAGCCCTCGCCGGTGTTCAACGCCAGCGGGCAGGTCATTCGCTACGACACGGTGTATGTGCCGCGGCAGGACACCGTGCGCACCACCACCGTGCAGCACGACACCGTGCGCACCACCAGCCACGTCACCACGCCGCTCATCAGCAAGAAGGAAACGCTGACCACGAAGCTGTTGCAGCCCAATTACCGCTTCTTCACGGTGCCCGTGCTGCTGCGCTACCGGCTGGCCGCGCCCGGTACCAGCCGCCTGTGGACCGACGTGGCCGTGGGTGCCCAGCTGCAGTTCTTCCTGGGCGGCACGCAGGTGGTCACTTCTGACGGCGAGAACTTCCGCACCGAGAAAATAACCGCTGGCAGCGGCCCCTTCCGCGTCCTCAACGTGGGCCTGACGGGCTCCCTGGCTCTGAACTACGCCCTCACCAACCGCCTCAGCCTGAGCGTGGCGCCCAGCCTGCGCTGGCAGGCGCTTTCGCTGTACAAGCCCGAAACGGGGCTGCGGCAGCAGCCCACGGCCACGGGGCTCATGTTTGGGGTGCGGTTTCAGCTGTAAATAATTATTTGTAGAAAACCAGCAGCCTTTTCCCGGGGTGGCTGGTCTGCCTTTTTGAAACGCGGTGCCGCGCTCCGGCCGGAGCGGCATTGGCGGTTTTTTTTGCGCGCGGCCACGCTTTTGGCCCATTCACCACCGCTACTACTTTCTGAGCTGATGAAAATACTACGCCATTGCTACCTGCTGGTAGCGCTTCTGTTTGCGGCCGGCCTGGGGTCGGTGCGGGCACAATCCATTGCCTGGACCCGGCTGGCCCAAACGGATATTGACACGATGAGAGTTGGGAATAGCAGCCTTTCGGCTACTGACGCCGGTGGCAATACCTACGTCTACAAGACAGCATATCATTACACATTGAATTTGGGAAGCTACACCCTGCATAGCCCTTCCTACTATTTCGCGTCTGCGCTGATTAAATACGACTCCACGGGCACGGTAATCTGGGCAAAAAATCTATCCGGCATCAGTGTATCGAGTATGGCCGCCGATAAGCGCAACGGCGGGATATACTTGAACATTGGCGGCTCAAATGGTTCAACATGGGACGGTGCCGCTTTTCCCTACCAAAACCAGACAGGGTACGCCAAATGCTCGCCTGCGGGGGTATTGCAATGGTTTCGTGCCGTTAGCTTCACGAATAGCTCTATAGAGAATGTGCAAACGGACCTCAACGGCGATGCTTACTTCACCGGCTTACTTGACCTAGGCAATTCTTTGAACGGGATTACGGTGACCGATATATCAAATTTCGTCTTTAAAGTAAACAGCGCCGGCGCTGTGCTATGGACGAAAACCTTTCATGTCAATTCTATCCCCAGGTCTTCGCCAGGGCTTAGCCGGTTTGCTGCCAAGCCCTTTGGCGGATTCCTAATCAGTTTTTCCTTATCAACTGTCCAGACGACCACCCTGTACTTAAACCAGGGCACGGCCACTCCCCTCATCACGGCCACGCCGCAAGATAATGTGGTGATAAACAGCTTTGACGCGGCCGGTAACCCGCAGTGGAGCATACTAGCCGGCAATCCGAACGCCAACATCACGGACATGGCCACCGATACGCTAGGCAATTTCTACATCACCGGCGGCAGCCAGCGCAGCGTCCGGTTGGGCACCACCACGGTCGGGCTGGGTTTTTTTCTGGCCAAATACACGGGCGCGGGCCAACTGCTTTGGGCCCGGGGCGAACAGCAAACGGCGGGCGTCACCAGCAGCAATAACTACGCGGTGGGCTGGTCGTTGAACCCCACCAATGACGGCGTCACCCTGTTGGTTCAGCTCACTGCGCCGCTCTATCGCTCTTCCATGCTGGATTCCCTCGTGGTTAGCTCAGAAGACAATATCGTACACTACAGCCCATTGGGGGTTCCGCAATGGCTCCTAACGACATCTACCCCCCCTGGTAGTTCGGGCGCGTCGTACACCGGGTTTTATGCATTCTCTGACCTGCACACCGATGCCCGGGGCAACCTGTACGGCACCGGCCGGATAGACACCGCGCCCCGACTGCCCGGGGTGCTCGGCAACCCCGTGGTACTGTTTGGCCCGCACACCACAGTGGGCAGCGGCAACGTCACGTTCCGCATCAATGCGCAGGCGAATACCTTGCGGGGCCTGGTTTATTTTGACCAGAACAGCAACGGGCGGCAGGATGTGGGCGAAAACAGCTTTCCGCGCTCCGTGACCGGGGTGCTCACCCAAGGCAGCGCCACCAGCTACACCGCCGTGGCTTCCGATGGCCAGTTGCAAACATTCGCCACGCCGGGCGCCTACACCCTGAGCCTCGCCGCCTTGCCGCACTACACGGTTTCCCAACCCGGCAGCGGGCGTTACACCGGCACCTTTAGCGGCCGCAACCAGTTGGTGGTCAACCAAACTTTTGGCTTGGCCCCGGTGGCCAACCAGCCCGATTTGCGGGCCACCCTCACGCCCTACACGTCGGCCCGGCCCGGCTTCGTGACGCACTACCGCCTGACGCTGGAAAACGTGGGCACCACCACCCTGCCGAGCGGCACGGCCACCCTGGTGCTCGACAGCCGCATGACCTACATCAGCAGCACGCCCAGCGCTGCCCGCACCGGCCAAACCCTGACGTGGACCTACGCCAGCCTGGCCCCGTTCGGGCGCAATGAGTACGACGTGCTGTTCAGCCTGCCCACCAACGCCACGCCCGGCGCGGTGCTGAACACTGCCGCTAGCGCCCCGGTGACCGGCGATGTAGCGCCCACCGACAACGCGGCCACCCTAGCCCAAACCGTGGTGTCTTCCTACGACCCCAACAGCATTGAGGTGAGCTACGAGCGCCTCACCCCGGCCCAGGTGGCCGCCCAGCAGCCACTCGACTACACCATTCATTTCCAGAACCTGGGCACGGCCTCCGCCGTCAACGTGCTGCTGAGCGACACGCTGGATTTCCGCAAGCTGAACCCGGCCACGCTCATGCTGATAGCGCAGTCGCACAACTGCATCTGGAGCCTCACCAGCCTCAAGCCCAATACCGGGCTGCTCACGGTGCGCTTTCTGAACATCAACCTACCGGAACGCAATCTGGATGTGATTCGCTCGCAGGGTTTCGTGCGATTCCGGGTGCAGCCACGTACCACGCTGGCCGTGGGCGACATCGTGCCCAACACCGCCGGCATTGTGTTCGACTACAACGCACCGGTCATCACTAACACGGCCACCACCACGGTGATGCTGACCTCGGCCACGCTGGCCAACCACACGGCCGCCGCCTGGAACGCCTACCCCAACCCGGCCACCGACGCCGTGACCATCGCGGCCGACCTCAAGGCCGCCGGCCCCGTGCGGCTGGACCTGCTCGATGCCCTGGGCCGCACCGTGCGCCAGCAAACGCTCACGGCCCCGGCCGGCCCGCTGCGCCAGACGCTGGATTTGCGTGGCCTTGCGCCCGGCTTCTACGTACTACGCCTAACGCCGCCCACCGGCCCGGCCAGCAGCCAACAGCTGGTGCGCGAGTAACTGTCTACCCCAGTTTTTTTTAAGGCTACAAAGCCGGGTCGCTAGTGGAGCGGCCCGGCTTTTTGCGTTTCGGGGGCAAGGGGTTGGTCGAGGCGGGCCGGCGGCTGGTCTGCAAAGTGGGGGGCTTGGTCGGCGTGGCGGGCCGAAGTGGTTTGCCGGGCGGGAGGCGGATGTGTGGTTTGGCACGGTTTTGTAATGTATCCTGTCATCGGCCACCACGCCGGGCGAGTTGCCCGCACCAATGGAAGAGCCGGTTTCTTTCACCTCCCAAACCTCTTCTGGTTATGAAATTTTCACGCCTTTCGGGCGGCCTGGCCGCGGCTTGCCTTTTGATTTCTGCCTTCGCCGGCTCAGCCTCGGCCCAGGGTGCCCGCGACGCCTACGGCAACCCCAAAGCGGCGCCTTCGCCCCGCCCCATGGGCAGCACCAGCCGCCGCGCCCCCAGCTACAGCAAGCCTTCGTATTCGAACTCCAACTCCAGCAGTTCCGGCGCCAATTCCAGCGTGCGCTTCGGCTTCCGCGGTGGCCTGAACGTAGCTGATTTGCAGGGTGATGCCGTGCAAAGCTTCACCACCTTGGCCGGCTACGCCCCCGACGGCGCCATCGGCAAGTCGATGCGCCCCGGCTTCTACGCCGGCATCTACGCCACGCTGCCGCTGGGCCCCAGCTTCGCCATCGAGCCGGGCATCACCTACTCCGAAAAAGGCGCGGTGCTCACCGGCACGCTGCCCTTCCCGGCCCTTGATTTCCTGAACGCGAAAGTGACCGGCACGGCCCGCCTGGCCTACGTCGATGTGCCGGTGCTGGCCAAGGTGTTCGTCACGCCCGGCTTCTACCTCTACGCTGGCCCGCAGGCCTCCTTCCTGGTGAGCGGCAAGGCGCGAGTGGATGCCAGCGTGCTCGGTTTCTCGGCCTACAAGCAGGACTTCGACGTCTCGAACCAGCTCCGCAAAGTTGATTTCGCCGCCGTGGCCGGCCTCGGCTACCAGTTCGACAACGGCCTCGGCATCAGCGCTGGCTACGACTACGGCCTCACCTCGCTCGACGCCGGCAACCGCTTCCAGGCCTACAACCGCGTGGCCAAAGTTGGCCTGAACTACTCCTTCTAACTAACGCGGACTAGCCGCCATCCTATTCCACTTATTCCTTCCGGTTTATTGCCCGGGTAAGCATCCGAAATATGTTATACAAAAGGCCCCGCTGGTAGCTCAGCGGGGCCTTTCTGGTTTGTAGCGTGGACTCTGCGAGTCCGCGCATGGTTGGCGCCATTCGAGCGAAACGCGGACTCGCAGAGTCCACGCTACGCCTACCTTTTTCCCACCGCACCGCTGCCGCTCAGGCCCTCGGCCAGACGCACGAGGCGCACCAACTCGGCGCGGTAGCCGTCGGCATCGGTGCCGCGGGCGTTGTTGGCCAGCTGCTCGGTGGCAGCCCAGGTGGCGGTGCCGCGCTGCTCGCTTTGGCGCAGCAACATGCCGAACTGCGCCACGGCGGCGGCAAAGCGGAAGTCGGGCGTGGCTTTTTCGATGCTGGCCGGAGTGCCGGTCAACGCCTGTGAGAGCAGCTTGCTAGTGCTGCCCTGCGGCTCTTTGTAGCGCAGCTTCACCGTCAGCACGTCGTTGGTGATGAACTGCTGCAAGGTAGCCGTAGTGGTTTTAGTGGGCTGGTATTTGAGGTCGTCAACTAGTGGCTGCGAAGCACCCACGGGCACGATTTCGTAGAGGGCCGTCACGGTGTGGCCGGCGCCCAGTTCGCCGGCGTCTTTGCGGTCGTTGTTGAAGTCTTCGGCTTCGAGCATGCGGTTTTCGTAGCCCACGAGGCGGTAGTTGGCCACGCGGGCGGGGTTGAATTCGACTTGCAGCTTCACGTCCTTGGCCACGGTGAAGAGCGTGCCGCCGAACTGCGCCACCAGCACCCGGCCGGCCTCGTCGAGGTTGTCGAGGTAGGCGTAGTTGCCGTTGCCTTTGTCGGCCAGGGTTTCCATGCGGCTGTCGCGCAGGTTGCCGCGCCCGCAGCCCAGCACCGTCAGAAACACGCCGCTTTCGCGCTGCTCCACAATGAGCTGCTCCATGGCGGCATCGGAGCTTTCGCCCACGTTAAAATCGCCATCCGTGGCCAGAATCACGCGGTTGTTACCTTCTTTGTTGAAGCTCTGCCGGGCCGTGGAGTAGGCCAGGCGCAGCCCCGCGCCGCCGGCCGTGGAGCCGCCCGCCTGCAGCCGGTCGATGGCATCGAGGATGACCTGCGGCTGCGAGCCGGACGTGGGCGGCAGCACCAGGCCGGCTGCCCCGGCATACACCACCAGGGCCACGTGGTCCTGGGGCCGCAGTTGTTTCACCAGCAGCTTCAGGCCGGCCCGCACCAAGGGCAGGCGGTCGGCCCCGTACATCGAGCCCGAGACATCGACTAGGAACACGAGGTTGGCGGGCGGCAGCTTGGCGGTTTCGATTTTCTTGGCCTGAATGCCGATGCGGGCCAGCTGGTGCGCGGGGTTCCAGGGGCACACGGCCAGCTCGGTGCTGATGCGGACGGGGTCGGGCGAGGTGGCGGCCGGGGCGGGGTAGTCGTAGCGGAAGTAGTTCAGCATTTCCTCCACCCGCACGGCGTCGCGCGGGGGCAGCTGGCCTTCGTTGAGGAAGCGGCGCACGTTGCTGTAAGAGGCGTTGTCCACATCGAGTGCGAAGGTGCTGAGCGGGTCTTTTTTGACTTCGAAAAACTTGTTTTCCGGCGTGTGGGCGTAGGTGTCGCCGGCCCCGGCTTCGGGCTGGGCGGGCATGATGGGCATGGCGGGCGCGCTGTTGGGCCACATCCGCGCCGTGTAGGCCACATCGGCCGCGTCCTGCGCCATTTTCATCTTGCGCTTGGACGCGGCGGCGGGCGCCGCGCTGCGTTCGGCCTTGTTTTCAATGCCATAAGCCGCTACCGACACTTCGTTCAGCTGTTTAATTTCCGAAAACAGCGCCACGTTTATCACCCGCGCGCCGCCGACTTGGCGCTCTACCTTTTTATAGCCCAGGGCGGTGAAAACCAGCGTGGCACTGGCGGCATTGAGCACCCAGAGCGAGTAGCGGCCATCGTGTTCGGTGGCGGCGCCCTGCTGGGTGCCTTTGATGAGCACCGTGACGCCGGGCAGGCCCTGTTTGGTGCGCGCATCCAACACGATGCCCGTGAGGGTGCGGTGGCGGATGGTATCGGCGGGTTCGGGGGCGGCGGTGGGCGCGGGGCTTTTCGCCTTTTTCTGGGCGAGGGCGGGACTCAGCGGGGCCAGCAGGCTCAGGAGCAGCGGTAGCAGCAACAGGTTTCTCATGGCGGCAAGGGGGTTTGGTGAAACGTGCTGACTTGATGCGGGCGGCTGACGGATTGCACACGGGAGGTTGGGAGAATTTCGGGCGGCGCGTCCGGCAGAACCTCACCCCCAACCCCGGTTCGCTTAATGCGCGAAGCCAAAAGAGAGGGTACCCTGACGAGTTCGTAGCGTGGACTCTGCGAGTCCGCGCCTGGGCGAACGACCTACCGCGCCTAACCATGCGCGGACTCGCAGAGTCCACGCTACAATCCGTGCATCTCCGTGCCCCCTCTTTTTTGGCTTCGCGCATTAAGCGAACCGGGGTCAGGGGGTGAGGTTCCCGGCCGCGCAGCAAGGCACTCCCCGCCCCCAAATCCCCCACATTTGCCCTAACTTCCGCCTCCAATGTTCTTCCGCCGCGCCAAACCGTCCGCTGCTGCCGCCCCGCTCTCCGACCAGGAGCTGCTGGCCCGCTACCGCGCGCACGGCGACGTGGCCGACCTCGGCCAGCTCTACGACCGGTATCTGCCCGAAGCCTTTGCCGTGTGCCGCCGCTACCTGGCCCCGCCCGACGAAGACGCCCAGGATGCCACCATGCAGCTGTTTGAGCACCTGGTGAAGGTGCTGCGCACCCACGCGCCCGACAACTTTCCGGCCTGGCTGCACACCACCGCCCGCAACCACTGCCTCATGCAGCTGCGCGCCCGCAAGCGCGCCGGCCCCAGCGCCGGACCACTTATTGTTACCCTGCCCGACGCCACCGATGTGGAAACTGCCGGGGCCCGGCATCTGCAAGGCGAGGACGCCGCCGCCGAGGACGCGGAGGAAACCGAAAACCGCCTGCAAAGCATGGAGGCGGCCCTAGCCCAGCTACCCCCGGCCCAGCGCCGCTGCCTCGAATTGTTTTACCTCGAAAAGAAAAGCTACCGCGAAATCACCCTCGAAACCGGTCTCGAACTGAACCTGGTACGCAGCCATTTGCAAAACGGCAAACGCATGCTGCGCCGCCAGCTGGAGCCGCTCGCGCCGGCCCGGCCCACCGCTCCGCCCCCACTTTCTGCCCCCAACAACAACCCGCTCCATGTCGCCCGCTGATTCGCCTTTTGCCCAGCTGCCCGCCCCCGGCCCGCACCCGGCCACGGCGGAGCTGCGCGCCTACGCGGCCGGCCAACTGGCACCGGCCGACGAGCACCGCATCGAGGCCCACACCCTCGACTGCGAGCGCTGCGCCGAGTTGGTAGAAGGCTTCGCGATGAGCGACGGCCCCACCACTGACCGCGCCGTGGCCGAGTTGCGCACCCGCCTGCAAGCCCGCCTGGGCCAGGCCGAACCCGAGCCCGCCGCCGGCTGGGCCTGGCCGCGCATTGCGGCGGCGGCGGCGCTGCTGGCCGTGGTCGGCACTGGTATCTGGGGCTGGGAGCAGTACGAAACGGCCGCGCCCGCTACCACCGCGCGGGTCGAAACAGCTTCCGAGCCGGCAGTACCCGCCACCATAGCTTCGAAACCGGCCGCCCCGGTGGCTTCTTCAGCTACCGGGCCGTCTTCTGTAGCTTCCGCCTCCCAAGCCACTAAAACTGCCGACCAAGCCGCCTACGCCGCCGTATCATCAGCGGCCGTTAGCCGCGCCGACGCCAGACGCGCAACCGCCAGGGCGCGCTTTGTGCCGCCCACGGCCGCGCAGGTTGCGGCCCTGGAGCAGGCCGAGGATGCCAAAGCCGCGAATGCCGTAGCCATGGCCGCCCCGCCCCCAGCCGCCCCCGCAGCCAGCGCAGCCCAAGCCACTCAGGCCGCAGCCGTTTCGGACGATAAGTCCCGGGAACCGGAGCTGGCCCGCGCCGACTTCGCGCCGGCTGCCAAAAGCGAAAGCGCCCCGCCCAGCCGCCCAGCCACCGACTCGATGCTCTCCCTCAGCGAAGTGACCGTGGCCGCCCCCGCAGCGAAAAAGATGAAAGCCCTGATGCCCGCCGCCGCGCCCGCCATGGTGCCCAACACGCCCATGCCGGCGGGTTTCGCCATCAAGCCGGCGCCGGTGGGCGGCACCCCCAGCTTCCGCGACTACCTGCGCCGCGAGGCTTCACAGTTTGAGCCCGAAAAGGAGGCGCGCATCAGCGGCCTGGTGCGCGTGCAGTTCACCGTGGGCGCCGACGGTCAGCTGAGCAACCTGAAAGTAACCCGCGGCATGCGCGCCGACTACGACGAAGAAGCCCTGCGCCTGGTGTGCGACGGCCCCAAGTGGCAGCCCGGCATCGCCGGCGGCCGCCGCGCCCCGCTCGTCATGGAATTCACGGTGCCGTTTTAATGTAGCGTGGACTCTGCGAGTCCGCGCATGGGCGAATTCGTTCGATGCGCGGACTCGCAGAGTCCACGCTACAGCTCGGCGCCCGGCTTCACGGTGCCGGCGTCTACTGCTTTCAGGAAGGTGAGCAGGCCTTTGAAGTAGGTTTGCTGGTCGTCGTACATGCTCAAGTGGCTGCCTTGGGGGCAGATGAGGGCGTTGCCGCGCTGCACTTTTTGGGCAATCATGCGCATGTGGGCGGGGTCCATGGTGTCGTACTTGCCGCCGATGCTGAGCACGGGCACGCTGAGCTTGGGCAGGTCGGGCACGCGGTTCCAGTTCACCAGCTTGCCGGAGGCGCCAAACTCGCTGGGGCCCTGCATGGTGACGTAGAGCGAATGGTTTTGCTTGCTGAAGGAGCGGGCAGCGGGCTCGGGCAGCTGCGGCAGGCGGCACAAGTGCTCGGCATAAAAGTTGGGCTCCAGCAAAGCCATATAGCGCGGATTGTCGAAATCTTTCTTTGCTTCAATCTGCCGGATTTCGGCCAGTACTTCCGGCTTGAGCTGCGGGGCCAGCACCTCGTCGGCATACTTGTTATAAGCCGGAATGCTCATCATCATATTCGAAATGATGAGGCCCTTGAGGTTTTGCTGGTACTTGAAGGCGTACTCGGCCGCCAGAATACCGCCCCAGCTGTGGCCCAGCAGGTAGAAATTGGTGTTGTCGAGCTTCAGGGCTTGGCGCACCTGCTCCACCTCCTCCACGTAGCGCGGCAGGCTCCACATGGCGGTGTCTTTGGGATTGTCGGAATTGCCGCAGCCCAACTGGTCGTAGTAAATGAATTCGATGCCTTCCTTGGGCAGAAAATTCTCGAAGCACTCGAAATACTCGTGCGTAGCGCCCGGCCCGCCATTGAGCAGCAGCACCTTGATTTTGGGGTTGTTGCCGAACTGCTTGGTCCAGACCTTGAACTTACCCTTGGGCGTGCTGATGGGAATGACGCGCACGTTGCCGTCCTGCACACCGGTTTCGGGGTTTTCAAAGTAGCTGGCCAGCGTGCCCGAAGCGGCGGCCTCTTTGGTTTCGGAAGTAACGCCGGGCTGGTTGCAGTTGGTCAGGTACGTGGCGCCGAGGGCCAGCGCGGCCAGCCGGGAGAGGGTAAAAAGTTTCATTAAAGGGGAGAGGCTGAGTAGAATTTTAAAGAAAAATCAAATTACACCGGTCATGCTGAGCGCAGTCGAAGCATCTCTACCTCAATACCAATTAATTACTTGCGCGGTAGAGATGCTTCGACTGCGCTCAGCATGACGTTCTTTTAATTCAGCATGACCGTTCTGGATTTTGCAGCCGAACCTGCCGCTTACTGCGCCGGCCCGGGCGCGGCGACGGCCGCCGCCCGGCTCACCTGCGCCGAAAACCGCTCCACGGCCGCGGCGGTGCGCTTTATCTGCTCGTCGGCTTCGGCCCACTTGCGCTCCTCCACGGCCTCGCGGATGCCGGGCAGGGTTTTCACGCCGTAGCCGGTGTAGAAACCGGGAGCGTAAATCTGGTGGCGGTACCAAGGGCGCCGGGGGAGGCCCTCGGTGCTCAGCAGCAGCTGCTCAGCCTGGTAGAGGAGCTGGTCGAGCTCTTTTTGGCGGCCGGCAGGCAGGGTGGAGTTGGCTTTGCGGGCCTGGGCGTAGGCCTGGGCGCTTTGCTCCAGCTTGAGCAGGGCGTTGTCGAGCGGGGCGAAATTGAGGTAGGGCACGGCCTCCTTTGCCTTGGGCGGAAGCAGGGTTTTGGTGGGGTCGGCCACGGCTTCGTAGCGGTTTTCGGTCAGCAGCTTGGCTTGCTTGTCGGTTTCGGTGCGCATAGTTTCGGCCAGCTGCTTCACCTCGGTGCCATATTTGGCCACGGTGTTGGAGAAGTTCTGAAACTCGAAAGGCAGCACGTCGGCATCGGCCAGGCGCAGCACGCAGCGGCCCATAGTTTGGGCCAGGGCCACGCCGTAGGCAAATGTGGGGTCTTTGAAGCGGGTGAAGTCGTCGAACGAATCGAAAATCGAGTGGTACTCGCCGCCCTGACCCTCGCCGCCAAAGCCCACGTTCATCGATGGCACGCCCAAATGCTGGATGTAGGGCGAATAATCAGACCCCGCGCCCAGCGCCCCAATGCGCAGGTCGGGCCGGTCGCGGGCATCCTTCTGGGCGTCGGGGCTGCCCTCCACCAAGTCATAAGCCCGGCGGCGCTCGATGATGGACATCCCGGCCTTCTCCGGGTCGGGCACGTCGCGGCCCACCTGGTTGAAGAACTTCTCCAGCGTGTGCGAGCCCGACACGCCCAAGAAGCCCCGGTCGCTGTTGTCGGTGTTCAAATACGCTACCACATGCTCCTGAATGGCCTTGGCGTTGGTTTCGGCCCACTCCGTCGAGCCCAGCAGGCCGGGCTCCTCGCCGTCCCAGGCGCAAAACATGATGGTGCGCTTCGGGCGCCAGCCGGTTTTCACCAACTCGCCCAGGGCGCGGGCCTCTTCCAGCTCGGCTACCATGCCGCTGAGCGGGTCGCTGGCGCCGTTCACCCAGGCGTCGTGGTGGTTGCCGCGCATTATCCACTCATCAGCCAAAGTGCTGCCTTTCAGGGTGGCGATGACGTTGTAAATCGGTTCGGTTTTCCAGTTGAAGGCCAGCTGCAGATGCACTTTGGCCGGCCCGGGCCCGAGGTGGTAGGGGATGGGCAGCGCCCCGCGCCAGTCGGCCGGCGCCATGGGGCCGGCCAGGGCGGCCAGCAGCGGCTGCGCGTCGCCGTAGGAGATGGGCAGACACGGAATCTGGGTGAGCGTGGTGGCCTTGCTGAGGTCGAGGCGCTTGGCGTTTTTGGTCGAGCCGTAGCCGGGCGTCAGCGGGTCGCCGGGGAAGGTGGGCATGTCCATTACCGAGCCGCGCTGGGCGCCGGTTTCGGGCTTGAAGGGGCCTTTGGGGTACACGTCGCCCTGGGCGTAGCCGTCGTCTTTGGGGTCGGAGTAAATCAGGCAGCCAATGGCGCCCTTCTCGGCTGCCACCTTGGGCTTGATGCCGCGCCACGAACCACCGTATTTCGCAATCACGATTTTGCCTTTTACGTCGATGCCGCGGCGCTCCAGCTCCTCGTAGTCCTTCGGCACGCCGTAGTTCACAAACACCAGCTCGGCCGTCACGTCGCCGTCTTTCGAGAAGGCGTTGTAGGTGGGCAATTGCTCGGCCGTCTGGCCCGAAGTGGCGTCCTCGGCCACCGGCTTTTCGGCCAGGCCGGCCACGTAGCGCGTGGGCGCCACCAGCTCCAGCGCGCGCAGCTTGGGCGTCGGAAACAGCACGTACGACACGTCGATGCGGGTTTCGTAGCCCCAGCTTTTGAACAGCGCGGCCATAAATTCGGCGTTGTCCTTGTCGTAGGGTGAGCCCACGTGGTGCGGGTGGGCGGCCATGCGCTTCATCCACTGGCGCAGGTTGTCGGCCTTGAGCTGGGCATCGAACTGCTTTTCGAGCTGGAGCTCGGTGGCGGCGCTGGCGGGCTCGAAGCCCAGCAGCGGCCTGGTTTCGGGCGGCGCGGTTTGGGCGCGGGCGGTAGCGGTGGCCAGCAGCGCGGCGACCAGCAAGTAGGAGTAGCGTTTCAGCATATGTTCTATTGAAAAGCAGGAGCCCGGGCGCTGCTTTTCAGCTCCTAAGCCCGCACAAGGTAGCACCGTCCCGCCACCCGGCCGCGCATAAAAAAGGCCGCCCGAAGGCGGCCTTTTTTATGCTTGGAGAGCATCCGGACTAACCGCTGTAGCCGCCACCGCTCTCAGGCTCGGTGGCACTGCCGCCGGGCTTGGTGGGGGTGGGCAGGTCGGTTTCGGTGGCTACTTCAATGTCGCTGTAGTCGGGGGTGCCGTCGCCCTGCACGGGGACGGGCGGCTCGTGAGAAGGGTCGGGGGTGGGAGTGGGCTGGTTCATAAATTCAAACAAGTTGGGTTGCTTAGGTGTACGGCATTGCGCGGCGCATGGCTGCCGCGCGCCGGTCGGGGCCGGCCGGGCTGCGTACTTTTGCGCGTGGCCGCCACCGCATTGGCCGCTTATTCACTTCTCCATCAATCCACCAACCCCGCATGGATTTCCGCACCGAAAAGGACACCATGGGCACTGTGCAGGTGCCCGCCACCGCCTACTGGGGCGCCCAAACGCAGCGTTCCATCGAGAATTTCCCCATTGCGCAGGACATCAACAAGATGCCCAAGGAAATTATCGCCGCCTTCGCCTACCTCAAGAAAGCCGCCGCCCTCACCAACCGCGACGCCGGCATTCTGCCCGCCGAAAAGGCCGACCTAATTGGCAAGGTGTGCGACGAAATCCTGGCCGGGAAGCTGGCCGATTCGTTTCCGCTGGTGGTGTGGCAAACGGGCTCGGGCACGCAGTCCAACATGAACGTGAACGAGGTGATTGCCTACCGCGGCCACGTGCTGCAGGGCGGTAAGCTCACCGACGAGAAGAAGGTGCTGGCCCCTAACGACGACGTGAACAAGAGCCAGAGCTCGAACGACACGTTCCCGACGGCCATGCACATCGCGGCCTACAAAATCCTGGTCGAAACCACTATCCCTGGCATCGAGAAGCTGCGCGACGCACTGAAAGCCAAGTCGAAAGACTTCATGCACATCGTCAAAATCGGCCGCACCCACTTCATGGACGCCACGCCGCTCACGCTGGGCCAGGAGTTTTCGGGCTATGTGTCGCAGCTCGACCACGGCCTACGCGCCATCAACAACACGCTGGCCCACCTGAGCGAGCTGGCCCTGGGCGGCACCGCCGTGGGCACGGGCATCAACACGCCCAAAGGCTACTCCGAGAACGTGGCCAAGCACATTGCCGACCTCACCAAGCTGCCCTTCATCACGGCCGAAAACAAGTTTGAGGCCCTAGCCGCCCACGACGCCATCGTGGAAGCCCACGGCGCCCTCAAAACCGTGGCCGTGAGCTTGATGAAAATTGCCAACGACATCCGCATGCTCAGCTCGGGCCCGCGCGCCGGCATCGGCGAAATCGACATTCCCGACAACGAGCCCGGCTCCAGCATCATGCCCGGCAAGGTGAACCCCACCCAGTGCGAAGCCATGACCATGGTGGCAGCCCAGGTGATGGGCAACGACGTAGCCATCACCGTGGGCGGCTCGATGGGCCACTTCGAGCTGAACGTGTTCAAGCCGGTGATGATTTACAATTTCCTGCACTCGGCCCGCCTCATCGGCGACGTGTGCGTGAGCTTCACCGACAAGTGCGCCGTGGGCATCGAGCCCATCAAGGCCAACATCAAGAAGCACGTCGACAGCAGCCTGATGCTCGTGACAGCCCTCAATCCGCACATTGGCTACTACAAAGCCGCCGAAATTGCCCAAACGGCCCACAAAAACGGCTCCACGCTGAAGGAAACCGCCCTCAAGCTGGGCTACGTGACCGAGGCCGAGTTCGACGAGTGGCTGAAGCCCGGCGAAATGGTGGGCGAAATCAAGTAGCTATCAGAACGAGTACCCCGAAGCTCTGCTTCGGCTCGTTGAACGATGCGGACGCGAGCCGGAGCGGAGCTTCGGGGTACAGGTTCAACATCCGTAAGGAAAAGAAGTCCCGGCCGCTAAGCCGGGACTTCTTTTTTGCGACAACGGGGCTGCTTGCTTGGAATTAAGCTTCGCGTATCAATATTGAAGGCAGTTTCGTTTTCATCCAACCTTTCTGATGGCTTCTGCCCCTGCCTTTGCCGCTGAGGCCCGCGCGATGCTGGCCGACTGGCTCAGTAGCACTCCTTTTCTGCCGACAGCCGAAATAGCCGATTTTGTGGCGTGCTGGACCCGGGAGCTACGGGTGCCGCGCCATGGATTTCTGATTGCGCCGGGCCAGACCGAGCAGTACCTGTACTTCGCGCATCACGGCGCGCTGCGCATTTTTTACCCTACGACCAGCGAGGAAATCTGCGTGGGCTTTGTGCACGCGGGCAATATGGTATGCGCGTTTCCGTCCTTCGCCCTGGGCCAGCCTTCGGAATACGCCATTCAGGCGCTGCGGGCCAGCGGGCTGATTGCCATTGCCCGCCACGATTTTCAGGCCTGTGTGGACCGCAGCCCCGGCCTGGCCAAGCTGTGGCGGCACGAGTTGGAAAAAACACTCGTGGGCCGGATGGAGCACGAAATCGACCTGCTTCTGCCCGAGCCGGCCCAGCGCCTGGCGCGGCTGCGGCAGCGCAGCCCCCACATTTTCCAGTCGGTACCGAAGAAGTACCTAGCCTCTTACCTGCGCATGACGCCGGAAACGCTGAGCCGCCTGCGGTAAATCTTGATTTCAATCAAGAGGCCGGAAAGCGGTGGGCCGGACCTTTGGCAAAAATTCCAACGCCATGAATCCCACTGCCTTTCTGACCGAGCTGGACCGCGCCGTCCGCCAGCTTGTGGCCACCGTGCAAACCGAACTGGAGCCCCTGGCGCCAGCCCAGCTCAACCAGCAGCCCGCCCCAAATGCCTGGAGCGCGCTCGAGTGCCTGGAGCACCTGAACCGCTACAGCCGCTACTACAACCCACGTTTCGCGCAGGCGTTGGCCCGGCCCGACACTTCAACCAATGGGGACGTGCGCTACAGCTGGGCAGGGCGCAAATTCCTCGACATGATGGCCCCCACCAATACCAGGAAAGTCAAGACCTTCAACTACATGAACCCCGGCGGCAGCCAGCTCGGCCGCGAAGTGGTGGCCGAGTTTTGCGCGCACCAGCAGCAATTGCTGGCACTACTGGCCCAGGCCCGCCGCGCCGACCTCAACCGCAAAGCCGTGCCCGTAGAGTTCCTCCGGCTGCTGAAAATGCGGCTGGGCGAAACGTTTGAGTTGCAGGTGCTGCACGAGCAGCGCCACGTGCAGCAGGCCCTCCGGGCCGTGGGCGGCGCCCCGGCTTCGGTAGCGGCCGCCTCAGTGCCTGATGGAGCGGCGGCCTAAGACCTGGCCGAAAACCGGTCTTTGTTGCGCGGCCTGGGTAAGCTAAAAGAGGGACCCGCCTTCCAGCGAAGCGTGGGCTTTTCTTTTTTCCCAGCATCTTTGCCGCCCTTATGGATTTCTCCGCTCCCATCGTGCTCGAAAACAGCCGCGCCCGCCTGCGCCCGCTGGAAATTGGCGATTTTGAAGCCCTCAAAGCCGTGGCTTTCGATGCCGACCTTTGGAAATACACCCTCACGCGGGGCGACGACGCGGTGAGCCTGGCCGCCTACATTCGTCAGGCCCTGGAGGCGCGGGCGCAAGGGCTGCGCTACCCCTTCGCCATCATCGACCGCGAAACCGGGCGGCTGGCGGGCTCCACCAGCTACTACAACGTGGTGCCCGCTGACCAGCGCCTGAGCATCGGCTACACTTGGGTGGGCACCGAATTCCAGCGCTCGGGCCTGAACCGGGCCTGCAAGCACTTGCTGCTGTGCCACGCCTTCGGGCAGCTGGGCTACGAGCGGGTAGAGTTGGAAACGGATTCGCGCAACCACAAGTCGCGCACGGCCATGGCCCGCATGGGCGCCACCGAGGAAGGCACCTTGCGCAGCCACCGCCCCACGCAGGGCGGCATCCGGCGCGACACGGTGATATTCAGCGTTATCCGACCCGATTGGTCGGAGCTGCGCCAAACCACTTTCCAGCAGTACGAAGCCCGTGGCTGAGCCCAAAGTCCCTGACCGGCTGCGGCCGCCCGAGGGCCTGTGGCGCCGGCGCGTGGCCAGCTTCGGCCACGCCTTTCGGGGCGTGTGGTCGGCGCTGGGCTCGGAGGTGCATTTGCGCTTCCATGCCTTTGCCACGGTAGTCGTTATCGGGCTGGGGTTTTACTACGGCATTTCGCGACTGGAATGGGCGCTGGTGGCCATTTCAGTGGCCTGCGTGTGGTCGGCTGAGCTGATGAATACGGCTATTGAGGCGCTGACTGATTTGGCCTCGCCTGAGTACCACATACTGGCTGGCAAGGCCAAGGACGTGGCTGCTGGGGCCGTGCTGCTGGCCGCATTCGGGGCGGTGGTGGTGGGCGCGCTGGTGTTTGGGCCGCACCTGCTGGGGCAATAACCAACGCCCCGACCTGAACCATTGCCCGCGCGCGGCGTAACCATAGCGGTTTGGCCACTGTTCGCGTCAGCCTTTACTTCCATCCGAGCCCATGCGCCTGATTTCCTTTGCTGCTTTGTTGTTGCTGACCACGGCCTGCGCCCACCAGCAGGTAAGCGTGACTAACCCCACCACGCCGCCCGAAAACGGCCAGGTGAGCGGCCCTGCTACGCCCGCGCCCACCAGCGCCAATACCGTGGACGCCGTGCCGGCCCGCGTGGCCGAGTCCGACACCACGGCCCGCCCGCCGTGGCTGAAGGCCCGCATTGCCGAGGTGCTGGCCGAGCGCAAGCGCAACCCCATCACCCGCATCCTGCGCTACGACTACGAGGGCCAGAAGGTGTATTACATCTCAGCGCCCTGCTGCGACCAGTACTCCAACGTGTACGACACCCGCGGCAAGCTCATCTGCCAGCCCGACGGTGGCATCACGGGCAAGGGCGACGGCAAATGCCCGGATTTTGAAAAGCGTAAATCCAACGAAAAACTGGTCTGGCAAGACCCGCGATAGCGGAGTGCTGGGTTTTGGGTGTAAAATATTGAGGTGTTTTAACAAGGCCTTTTTCAACTCAAAACTCAACATTCAGCACTCAACATTATTAAGATGAATACTTTAGAAAAACTCGGCGCCTTCAACGTGTGGGCCAACGTTACCGTCCTCGACCGCCTCGACGAAATTGCCGCTACCGGCCAGGAAATTCCGGCCGTGGTGCTGCGCCTCTTTAGCCACGTGCTCAATGCCCAAACCATCTGGATTTCGCGCATCAATGGCGTGCCCAGCCCCGTGAAAGTATGGCAGGAGCACGATTTGGCCACCATTCACCGCCTGCACGAGCAGTCGTCGGAGCCGCTGCACCAGTTGATGGTGCACGCCGACGAAACCGAGCTGCAACGCCTGATTTACTACACCAACTCGCTGGGCAATAGCTACGACAGCATGGTGCACGACATCCTGACCCACGCCGTGGTGCACGCCAGTTACCACCGTGCCCAGGTGGCTACCCGCCTGCGCGACCACGGTTTCGAGCCCGTCAATTCCGATTTCATCACCTACTGCCGCGAACTGAGCGCGGCGGCCCAGCACGCAGTGCCCAGCTTATAGCACGTACCGGCGAATTATTTGACTTTCTTGAAAACCCTTCCGGCCCCGGGAGGGTTTTTTAGCTCCATCCATCCGCCAACTCCTTGTTTGCCATGACCGAACTATTGGCTTCCGCCGCGCCGGTGCTATCCGCTGAGCGGCTCAATCAAGCATATTCCTACGCCGGCTACCGTCAGCTCCTCGACGAGCTGATGGCCCGGAACCAGACCACCGGCCCCAACCAATCGGAGCAGCTCGTGCAATACGCCCGCCTGAACATCAAGCGTATGCAGCGCCTCGACAAAACCGTCACGCTACTACCCGAGCTGCAAAAAGCCCTCAACCAGTTGGACCAGGGCTACGAGTGGCTGGTGATAACCGAAGGTTGGTGCGGCGACGCCGCCCAGCTTGTGCCCGTGCTCGAAGCCGTGGCGCGCGCCAGCCAAGGCAAAATCAGCACGCGCTACGTGCTGCGCGACGAGAACCCCGACCTCATGGACCGCTACCTCACCAACGGCAGCCGCGCCATTCCCAAGCTGGTGGTGCTGTGCACCGACACCCTAAAGGAAAAAGCTACCTGGGGCCCGCGCCCGGCCCCGGCCCAGGAGTTATTTATGCGCCTTAAGCAGGCCGAAGTGCCTTATCAGGAGTTCGTGACTGAGCTGCACAGCTGGTACGCCAAAGACCACACGCTCAGCACGCAGCGCGAACTGCTGGCTCTCCTGCACAGCCTTTAGCCCAATGGAGGAGCGGGGCCTGCCTCCGCCCGGCTATTCGCGCCGTTCTAACCAAAGTACTTAACGACTGGGCGAAGGCAGGCCCCACCCCTCCATCGTTCTTTTAAACAAAAGCCCCAGCCTCTAATGAGGCTGGGGCTTTTTACGACACAGGGGTTTCTCAGCCCCCTTAGTTCAGCGCAGTGGTGCCGAGGTCGGTCACGTTGTCGTTGGTTACCACTATGCCGGTGCGGGTCACCACACGGTAAGCAGGCTGCCCGGCCGGGGCCGTGGTGCTCGGAAAAAACTGCACCTGATAGGTACCGGCCGCTAGGCCATTGAGCTGGAACGCGCCCGAGGCATCGGCCCAGGTGCTCACCGTATCGGGGCCGAGGATGGTGGAGCGAATGGCCAGCACCTCCGGCAGGGCCGCCGCCGGATTCACGGTGCCGCGCAGGCCGGCGCGCAGGTCCTGGGCCACCACACGAATGACCGGCTTAAGCAGGTACCGCTCCTTTTTGTCTTTGTTGGGGTTCCAGTTGCCGCGCTCCACAATGGACCTGGCCACATCGAAGTCGAGCAGCAGCTGGAACGTCTGGCGCTGGCGCAGCGTCACTTTGTCGAGTTTCAGCTTCACGCCCGAGGTTTGGCCGCTGGGGGTTTTCAGGTCGTAGCGCTGGCCATCGGTGCCGATGACGTAGCTGTCGGGGCCCAGAATGAGGCGGACTTCCTTGAGGTCGCCGGGCGCAAATTCGTCGCTCACCAGCAGGGCCGAGCGGCCGTTCACATACTCCAGCACGTTGATGGCCTGGGGCGTGAAGCCCAGGGTTTTCCAGCCGTCGGGGTCGTTTTCTTCCTTGAGGTGTACTTCAATCTGGCGTACGTCCAGCACCACGCTGCGGAAGTTGCCGGGAGCGTCCATCAGCCGCACTTCCAGCTTGGAATCGGTGCCGGCATCGTCCGATTTGGAGCAGCCCGCCAAGCCCAGCAGGGCAACGGCGGCGAAGGGCAAAAAGCGCGTCATTTTCATAGAAATGGATAGTTTGGTTAATGTCGGGGCATGAAACGGCCCGGTCAACCAAGAGGTTGCCGGGCCGCTGCTGTCAACAATATTGCCAAATCCGGCCCTTATTGGCCCAGTCCAACTACTTCGTCGAATCGGCCGGTTCCACGGGTTTAGGCTTAGGCTTGGGCTTGTTAAAGAGGCTGTTGAAGCCTTTCGAGATTTGCTCTTTGGCCTTATTGGCCGCGTCGATGCGCTGTTGCTTCTTGTCCAGCTCGGCTTGGGCGGCGGCTTCCTCGGCCGTCTGGCCGGCCCGGCGGATGCTGTCCTCCTTGCTGATGGCGCGGGGCTTCACGCCCAGCAGGTCGAGGGCTTTCTGCTTGGCTACGTTCTGCACAAGCGTTTTGCCCTGGTCCTTCATGCTGCCGCTGGTGAGCTTCACCACGGGCGCCTTCACGGTGCCGCCAATGTTGAGGCCCAGCGTCACCCGGTCGGTGCCCTGGATGTTCTGCACGCCGGTCAGCTGCGTGAGCTTGCTGCTCATGGCCGTGCCCAGCTTGCCGGTAGGCACGTTCAGGGCGGTGATGTAGGAGAGCACGCCGGTCAGGCTGTTCGAGCCGCCGATGTTCATTTTCACGTCGCCAATGGTCAGGTCGAAGGGTTGCACCACTAGGTTGCCGTTCACAATGTTGGCCTGGATTTTCTTGTCTACCACCAGCAGAGTTTTCAGCTCGGGCAGGGTGGTGAGGCTGGCAATCTTGGTCATCACCTCCGACTGGTTCACTGCCGCCCGCACGATGTCAAACAAGCCTTTGCCGCTCAGGGTGGCTAGGTTCGGCATCATATCTGGGCCCATTTCACCGCTCACGCTGAAGTTGGTGCCGAACACGCCCTCCACCTGGCTGGCCAGCGGCACCAGCGTCTTGATGGTGTTGAAGGCCGAGAAAGCTTTCTGAAAGTTCAGGTTGTCGATATTCAGCCCGAAGTTGAATTTTGGGTGCGCCAAATCCTTGCTGCTGTAGCTACCCGTGGTGCCAAACGAAGCGCCCAGCGTGTTGAACTTGAGGTTTTTGAGCGTAGCCGTCTGGTCGTTCACCGTCACCACACCCTGGGCGTTGGTCAGCTTCAGGTTGTCGTAGGTCACGTTATCGACGTGGCTGTTCAGCACAAGGTCGAAGTACTTCGGAATCTGCAGCACGCCATTGGCTGCGGCGGGGGCCTTAGCGCCGGTAGCCGTGGGCTTGGCCGATACCTCGTCCACCATCCACTCGTTCACGTTGAAATTCTGCGAGTTCACGGTCATATTGCCCTTCAGCGACTGCCCCGGCGTGAACAAGTAGCCCAGGTAGTTGCTGATGGTGCCCGAGGCCGCGAAGTCGGAGCTGCCGGCCGTGCCGTTCAAGCTTTGCAGCGCAATCTGGTTGTTGTTGAAGGTGGCGGTGCCGCTGCTGATTTTCACGCCCTGTGGCAGGTCCTTGCTCTTGTAGGTCACGTTGTTGGCTTTCACGGTGCCGCTGGCCACCACGTTCTGGTAGCGGCCGGCTTCCACGTCGGCCATGTTGCCCTTGGCGGCAATGTCGCCGGCCACGCGGCCCGTCACGGTCATGCCCTGCAAGGGGAAAATCTTGGTAATCTTGGTCAAATCCACCGTGCCGCGCACGTTGGTGTCGAACACCGGCTTGTCGATGTTGTGGGCCGTGAGGCGGCCCTCCAGCGGCTCACCTTCCAGCAACATCTTAAACTGCGGCAGATTGATTTGGGTGTCATTCACCTGTCCTGTAGTATTCACCACCGTGCCATTGAGGTTGATATTTTCAATCGGCGCCGGGAATTTGGCCGATTTTACGTAGCCGTTGGTGAGGCGAATGGCCGCATTCACCACCGGCATCTGCGTCTTGGAGTAGATGCCCTTGGCCACGCCGTCCACGAAGAACTGCCCGCGCATGTTCAGGTCCTTCACCGGGTACACCTTCAGAGCTTCGGCCAGGTTCACGTTGGCTTTCACGCGGCCGTCCACCTTCATCGGGTTCAGGCCGTCGATGGCCACGCTGCCGTCCACGGGGTCAGGGCCGAGGTCGAGGTGAAACTGCGGGATGTCCACTTTCACGTCGTTGGTTACGCCCGTGGGGTTGTCCACCTTCATTTTCAGGTTGATGTTTTTGGCCTCGCGCGGCAAATCGGGGTACTTGAAGCGGCCGTTGCTTACCACCAGGTTCACGCCGTAGCCGGGTAGCTGCGTAGTCGTCTGCGTGCCCTTCGCGTAGCCATCGAAGGCCACCTTGCCGCTGGTTTCAATGTTTTTGAACTTCTCCGTAAACACGCCCGGCACCAGGCTGAGCAGGGTTTTGAAATCCGTTTCCAGCGCTTTGAACGTGATGTCGTAGGTAATGTCCGTGGCATTCGGCAGCCCAATGGCACCCGCAAAGCTGAATGGGAAGTCGTTGAGCTTAATCTTGTTGTCTTTAAACGTGTAGAGGTTTTTGTTCAAATCCATGTTCAGCGTCACGTCGGCGTCGAGCTGCTTATCGGTCACGTAGGCCACGCCGCCGTAGGTCATGTCGAGGTCGGCCGCGGTGGTTTGCGACTTCATATCGAACACGTTGCTGGCGAAATCGCCGCTGCCGCTGTGGTTTACGCCGCGCGCCTCCATGCGGAAGGGCAGGGTCAGGTCCTCGTAGCGCAGGTGCGCGTCGGTCAGCTTCCAGCCCTTGATGGCCAGGCTCACCTGGCTGGTGTCCTGGCCCTTGGCGGCGGCGGCCGAGTCCGAAATCACCACGTCCCAGTTGGCACGGCCGCTTTTCAGGCGGCGCAAGCTCAGGTCGGGCCGCTCCAGCTCCACGCTGTTAATCTTGATTTCCTCGCCTTTGATGACCGTCATCACGTCCAGGCCCACGCGCAGGTTGGGCAGGTAGGCCAGCGTATCGCGGCTGAACGAGTCGAGCCCAATCACGCGCAGGTCCTTGATGTCCAAGGTCAAATCGGGGAAGGAGTGGAACACGCTCAGGCCGATGTTGGCCGGGTCGTACTGTACCTGGGCGCGCACGCGCTGGGCTATCTGCTTGTCGGCCAAGGCCCGCAGCTTGTCTTTAAACAAAAACGGCGCCGCCACGGCCGCCAACACCAGCACCACCAAAAACACGCCTATTCCCAACAAAATTTTCCGCATGACAAAAGCTAATAAGGTATTAGAGACAAAGGTAAAACGAACGAGGACTGCGTTTTTTACAATATCGTGAGGCACGTAAAACCGTGTACCGCGCAAATACAGGGCAACCTGCCTGCCCCCGCCAGTGGGTATTGCGGCTGTGAAAAATGGGCACAATTGCCGCTCTGGCAACTCATTCACGTCAGCAAGCGGTGTTGCTGGCAGGTTATCAACGGAAACCCAACAGTGCGGAGATGAAATGACTGACTAAAAACGTTCTTAGTATAAATCAATTCAACGAATTGGATAAATTACAAATTTTTACCAAATTATCATAGAACAAGTTTCGGAAGTATATTTGCTGCCTCTAAATCCCTTTTCTGTTATGAAGCTTCGTTTTCTCTCGCTCGTGGTGCTTCAGGTGGTTTGCGCGGCTGCTGTACAGGCACAGGTGGCCACGATGAGCCTAATGGGCAACGTGCAGTCCGTTGACCGGCAAGCTCTGCCCGGTGCGGCGGTTACGGTCATCCACGTGCCCTCCGGTGTGCGTCACGCCGCCGCGTCCGACCGGGCGGGCCGTTTCCAGATTCCCAACCTGATGGTGGGCGGCCCCTACTTGATACGGGTAGGTGAGGGCGGCTATCAGCCCCAAACGGTTGAGAATATTTTTCTGGAAGCCGGCAAAACCGCCAGCTTCACAGTAACACTCAATAAGTTATCGAACGAATACGGCAAGAATAGAAACAACCGGAACGCCATCTCGACGCCCGACCCCAACGGCACGACCATGACCCTGGCACCAGAAGCGGTGGTGGGCGGCCCCGTGTTGGTGACGCTCACGCCTAACCAATCTCAGCGTGGTGGCGGCAGTGGCATGGCGTACCCGGCTTCTGCGCCGGTGGCGTCGGCGGCCCCAATGGCGGCACCGGCGCCAACCGGTCGGGTTTCCGGAGCCATGCCTTCGACGGCCCCGGTTTCCTCGGCAGCGCCAGCGCCGGTCAATGCTCCCAGGGCAGCGGTTCGGCCAGCAGCAGCGCCAACTGGTACTACCGTGGCGCCCGTTGCAGCACCCGTTGCTCCGGTCACTCCTGTTGCTTCAGAAACCGCCCGGCCCACTGCCGCGCCGCGTTACAGCCGCCGACCCTACACGCCCGGCCGTCCCTACTCCCCTGGCCGACCATACACCCCCAAAAAAGTAACCGACCCCATTGTTCCGGGGCACTTCGATGCAAAGAGCGGCAACTACCTCTACCACACCGGCACGCCCACTACTTTGAAGCTGGCCAACGGCACGAGCATTGCCGGAGTCGGCGTCAATTCGACGGAAAACTACCTGCACCGCTTTCTCGCCGACCCCGCCGCGAAGGTTGACACCCTCGACCTCACCCAAGGCTGGTACAATTTCGACCACGTCTTTTTCAACCCCGGCAAAGCCACCCTCACGCCCGAGTCCATGGGCCAGCTTCGCAACATCGCGGCTATTCTGAAGGCGTACCCCAACGCCCGCATCAAGCTTGGCGGCTACACCGACAGTACCGGCACTTATAAGGTAAACCGGCAGCTCAGCGAGGCCCGCGCCCGTACCGCCTGGGCCAGCCTCGTGGAAATGGGCATCAGCCCCAGCCGCATCGACGCCCGGGGCTACGGCCCCAACTACTCTATTGCGCCCAATAATACCGAAACCGGCCGCGCCATGAACCGCCGCCTCAGCGTGAAAGTGCTGCAAAAGTGAACCGCCGTTTGGGATAGGCGAGCAGCTGCGGGCCGTACCTTCGCGGCGGCAGCCGCACTATTTTAGGAGCTGGCCGCGTTACCCCGGTTCTTATGCCCAAGCGTTTCTTCTCGTTGTTTGTGCGCCTGAAGCACGCCCTGGTCTCGGGCCTAGTGCTGGGCACGGCGCTGGGCGCGCACGGGCAAGACGTTTTTTTCTCGCAGCCCTACGCCACGCGCTTGCACACCAACCCCGCCTTCACCGGCCTGGTGGACGACTACAGCGTGACGCTTACTTACCGCAACCAGCTGCCGCTGCTGGCCGGCTCGTTCCAGACGGCCCAGGCGGCGGCCGACCTGCGCCTCAACCAGCCCGGCCAGCACCACGCCCTCGGCCTGCTCATCAACCAGGACCGCACCGGCTCGGTGGGCTACACCCGGTTTGAAGTGGGTGGGATTTATGCCTACCACACCCGCATCAAGGAAAAGCTGGCCCTGAGCGGCGGCCTGCGCGCCAGCTACGGCCGCCAGCGCGTCGGATATGACAATTTCGTGTTTGGCGACCAGATTCGCGAAGACGGCAGCGTGGCCGGCCCCTCGGCCGAATCGTTGGATTTCCCGCCCGTCAACTATTTCAGCGTGGGCACCGGCGCGGTGCTCTACACCGACCAGTTCTGGCTCAGCCTGGCCGGCCAGCACCTCAACCAGCCCAGCCTGGGCTTCCGGCAGCAGAGCGCGCTGCCGCTGCTGCTGAACCTGTCGGGCGGCTACAAAATTTTTAAGATAAAGCCCGGCCCCGGCATTGCCACCCGCGAGGTGAGCTACACGCCCGTGGCCGCCTACACCCGCCAGGGCGGTTCCCAGCGTGTTGAAACGGGGATTTACTTCACCGCCTCGCCCGTGACGCTGGGGGCGGTGTATCGCAATATTTACGTACCGGGCAGCGTTGGTTCGCAGCACCTGCTGGCCATTATTGCCGGGGTGCAGGCCGGCGGCCTGCGCCTGGGCTACAGCTACGACGTGGGCCTCAGCCGCCTAAGTTCCGATTTGGGCGGCGCCCACGAAGTGACCTTGGCCCTGCGTGCGTTTGACCGATTGGAAAATGCCCATCGGCGTTTAAAAAAGAGAGTTTACCCGACGGCCCCTTGTCCGGCATTTTAATATTTTGTATTATTGCGTCCTAATTGTCTTAGATAACCCCTCAGCCCCATACTCATTTTAACTTTGTTATGAAATTAACCAATTATCTACGCCTCTCCGTGCTTGGCCTGGTAGTCTTGGCAAGCTGCGGGAAGAAAGGCCCGCCCACGGCCCAAAAGCCGGGCAAATATTCCTCTACGACCGGTATTGAATATAATACGGAGAAGGGCATGGCCGTTGCCAACTTCAAGAAAATCCCCGAAGGCCCGGGCCTGGTGTTCATCGAAGGCGGCCGTACCGTCCTCGGCTCGCAGGAAGAAGATGTGACCATGACGCACGACAACATCGAGCGCACGGTGACCATTGCTTCGTTTTACATGGACGAAGCCGAAGTGGCCAACATTCACTGGCTGGAATATTTGCACTTTATTCGCACCGACTCGGCCGAGGAGTTTTACCGCTCGGCTCTGCCCGACACCACGGTGTGGGCCCGCGACCTGTCGTTCAACGACCCCTACGTAACTTACTATCTGCGCTACCCCGGCTTCCGCTACTTCCCCGTGGTGGGCGTGAGCTGGCTGCAGGCCGATGACTACTGCTCCTGGCGGACGGCCAAGGTGAACGAGCGCCTCGCGGCCGGTGGCGACAGCAAGCCCGGCATCGGTGGCTTGTTCGGCAAGAAGAAAAAGGATAAGCCCGCCGGCGAAGGTGCCGCGGGCGCCGAAGGCACGGCTGGTGCCGCTGGCGCCCTGGCTACCGGCAAAAACTCGACCTCCATCGAAAACGGTAACACACTGCCCAACTACCGCCTCCCCACCGAGGCCGAGTGGGAATACGCCGCGCAGGCCCTCGTGGGCACCCAGGAAGTGGGCAACGAAAACCAGGAAGAGAAGCGCATTTACCCCTGGGACGGCAAATCGACCCGCAACGCCTATGGCAAGAAGCAGGGCCAGTTCCTGGCTAACTTCAAGCGCGGCCGCGGCGACTACGCCGGTATTGCCGGTAGCCTGAACGATGGCGCCATGATTACGGAATACATCTACTCGTACCCGCCCAACGACTACGGCCTGTATAACATGGCCGGCAACGTGAACGAGTGGGTGCAAGACGTGTACCGCCCCCTGTCGTTCCAGGACGTGGAAGACCTGAACCCCTTCCGCCGCAACGGCGTGGGTGACCCCGCCGAGAAGTACGACAAGAAAGGTTACCAGTCGCTGATTGACGACCATGTGCGCGTGTACAAAGGCGGTTCGTGGCGCGATGTGGCCTATTGGCTCTCGCCCGGCACCCGCCGCTTCATGGCCGAAGACTCGTCGACGGCAACCATCGGTTTCCGTTGCGCCATGATTAACGCCGGCTCAAACAAGTAAGCTGGAATCTTTAGCAGTAAAAAGGCCGCTCCTGAATCAGGAGCGGCCTTTTTGTTTGGTGTAAAGCTTCGAATTTATCTATCGGCGCAGGCGATGGCGGCAATGCTGACCTCGGCCGCACCAGCCGCCAGCAGCACGCCGCCGCAGGCTTCGAGGGTGGCGCCGGTGGTCAGCACATCATCAACGACGAGGATGCGGCGGCCGAGGATGGCGGCTGGGTTTTCGACCTCGAACACGGTGGCGACGTTGTTCCAGCGCTCGGCGCGGTTCTTTTTGGTTTGGGTGTTGGTGTTGGCGGTGCGGCGCAGGGCGGCGGGGGAGGCAGGCAGTTGCATGCCGGTGGCCAGGCCGGTGGCGAAGGCGGCGGCTTGGTTGTAGCCGCGCTTGGCCAGCTTTTTGGGATGCAGGGGCACGGGGATGATGAGGTCGAAGTCGGCGGCGAGGCCGGCGGCGTGCAGCTCGGCGCCGTAGAGCTGGCCCAGGGCCGTGCCCACGTCGCGCTGGCCTTGGTATTTCAGCTCGTGGAGCAGGTGCTGCACGCGGCCGTGGCGCACGAAGCGCAGGTAGCTCAGGGCGTGGCGCACGGGCAGCTTGCCCCAGAAGCGGCGGCCGAGCGGGTTCTGGTCGGGCGGCAGGCGGTGGTAGTCGGTGTAGGGCAGCTCGGCCCGGCAGCCGGTGCAGAGGTGGTTTTCGCCCGTCATCAGCGGCTCCTGGCAGGCCAGGCACAGGCGCGGGTAGATGAGGCCCACGAAATCGTCCCACAGGGTGCGGAGCATGGCGGTAGGGAAGGGCGAGGTTTTGGGGAGTAATTTTGGGAAAGCAATGTAGCCAAAACCAGCGCATTGTGTTAAACCTCAGAACGGTCATGCTGAGCGCAGTCGAAGCATCTCTGCCGCTTCGTTGTTATCGCACTGATTACTGCTGCACGCGAGATGCTTCGACTACGGCTGCGCCTCCGCTCAGCATGACGTTCTTCTCTTCTCCTATCTAATTCAAAATGTCCCAAGTAACCGAATTCAACGAGTACCGCCAGCGGATGAACGCCACCATCATGGCGGCCGACAACAAGGTCATCAAGCGGTTTTTCAACCTCGACACCAACACCTACGCGGCCGGCGCGCTCGACGTGAAAACCAAGGAAATGCTGGGTCTGGCCTGCTCCATGGTGTTGCGCTGCGACGACTGCATCAAGTACCACGTGGGCAAGTGCTTCGAGGAAAAGCTCACCGACGAGGAGATTTACGAGGTATTTGCCATTTCCAACATCATTGGCGGCAGCATCGTCATTCCGCACTTCCGCCGCGCGGTGGAGTACTGGGAAATCCTGAAATCGGAAGCCGGCAGCGGCGCCCACGACGGCGCGGCCCTGGCCGCCCACAAAGCCGAGCACGACGGCCAGCCCCACGCATGAGCGAGGACCTGAACCACGCCGCGCCGCATGAGGACGAAGCCGACTTCGATGCCCGTTGGGAAACCCTGATGCAGGAAATGGAGGAGCGTTTCGGCAAGCGGCCGGATTTGAACGCGCTGCTGCTACTCATCGGCATTCAGGAGCTGAACCAGGGCCTTACCACCTTCACCAAGGAGCAAAAGCAGGACCTAATGCACATCGCCACCTGCCGCCTCTTTAGTATCAGCGGGCACTACGAGCGCACGCACGTGGACGAGGACGGATGGCCGCACTTCAAGCTGCTGCGGCCGGTGCCTTTTGCTAATCTCAAAGAGCAGGAGCGCATGCTGAAATGGCACGTGCTGGAGTATTTCAACATCAATTACATGGAGTAGCCGGAGTGGCGAAGCCGCCGTTGGCTACGCTGCTTATGGCCTCTAATGCCCGTTTGAAAAGCCGCTTCGCATCGTTTGCAGGGCGGCTTTTTCATGCCCGGCTGGGCGATAAGCGCAAAATTAAAATCAAATTAATACCTCATTAAAAGCCGGTTAATTCGTATAGGCATCTGTAACAAAGCGGTGAGAATGGGCATTTACCTGCTGAATTTTGTAGGCCCGTTTCTTGTGCGGCTACTTCTGCTGTTTCTTTTTTTACTGTTTATCAATGGCTTCATACGCTAGTACTTTGCCGCCGCCCACGCCGTGGCAACGACTGACGCGGATGCTCGACACCGAGCGCAAAACGATTCGTCACATCATTTGGTACGCCGTGGTGGCGGGCGTCGTCAGCCTGTCGCTGCCGCTGGGCACGCAGGCGGTTTTTAATTTGGTTTCGACCGGGGCCGTGTTCGGCTCTACTTACCTGCTCATCGCCGTGGTGGTGGGTGGCGTGCTGCTGGCCAGCATCCTGCTAATCGGGCAGCTCACGATGGTGGAGGCTATCGAGCAGCGCATTTTTGCCAAGGCGGCCATTGAGTTTGCCTACCGCCTGCCGCGCATTAAGTCCGAAGCTTTGGAAGGCCAGAACCCCCGCGAGCTGGTGAACCGCTTCTTCGACGTGCTCACGGTGCAGAAGGGACTCACCAAGCTGCTGATTGACCTGGTGTTCGCGGGTATGCAGATTCTGTTCGGGGTGCTGGTGCTGGCGTTTTACCACCCTATTTTCATCGCGCTGGGGCTGTTCACCATCATCGCCCTCGTGTTCATCTACGCCGTGAACTACCAGCGGGCGCTGCGCACCAGCATTGCCGAATCGGCCTACAAGTACGAGCTGGTGGACTGGCTGGAGCAGGTGGCCGACCGCCTGCCCGACATGCGCGTCGACCACACCCAAAGCGACGACGCCCTGACCCGCACCGACGAGCTGACCGCCAGCTACCTGCACGCCCGCAATGCCCACTTCCAGGTGCTGAAAACCTTTTACGGCTACGGCACGGCCCTGCGCACGCTGCTCACGGCCAGCCTGCTGATTGCGGGCACGCTGTTCGTGGTGTCGCGCCAGATGACGCTGGGCCAGTTTGTGGCCGCTGAGGTGCTTATTGTGCAAATCAGCGCGTCCATTGAGAAGCTAATGACGGGCGTGAGCACGATTTTCGACATTCTGACCGGGGTGGAGAAAATGGCCGCCGTCACCGACCTGCCCCTCGACCCTCACCACGCCGCCATCAGTCATGCTTAACCTCTCGAACCAACACGTCGCCGAGGGGGTCTGGGAAAAAGTACCCCGCAAGTCTCGCCCCGAGTTGCTGCGCATCCAGGGCAGCCGGCGGCTGGGCCGCATCCTGCTGGTGGTGGGCATTCTGTTTGTGATTGCGCTGTTTCTGCCCTGGCGGCAGACCATTGCCGGCGCGGGCACGCTCACGGCCCTCACCCCGCAGGACCGCCCCCAGACGGTGCAAAACCAGATTGCTGGCCGCATCGAGCACTGGAACGTGCGTGAGGGCCAGCTCGTGCGCAAGGGCGACACGCTGCTGACCATCTCCGAAATCAAGGACGAATATTTCGACCCCAACCTGCCCGAGCGTCTGCGCGAGCAGCTGGCCGCCAAGGAAGCCAACGTGGACGCTTACGGCGCCAAAATAGCCGCCACCGACCAGCAGATTGCCGCCCTGAGCCTTACGCTGCAGGTGCAGCTGGAGTCGGCCCGCAACAAGGTGGAGCAGGCCACCAACTACCTCAACATCGACCGCGCCGACCTGGTGGCGGCCCAGAACTTCTACGAAACCACCCGCGCCCGGCTGGCCCGCTACGAGGAAGGCTACAAAAACGGCCTTTTCTCGCTCACCGACATCGAAACCCGCCGCCTCAAGCTGCAGGAAGATTTGGCCAAGGTAACGGCTGCCCGCAACAAAGTGGCCAGTAGCCAGCAAGCCTTGGCCAACGCCCGCATCGAGCTCAGCAACCTGCGCGCCAAGTACGCCCAGGACCTGGCCAAGGCCAATTCCGACCGTAGCACGGCTGTGTCGAGCCGCGCCAGCTCGAAAGGGGAGGTGGCTGCTACGCGCAACAAAATCAGCAACGTGGAGGTGCGCCGCGGCCTGTACGTGGTGCGCGCGCCCCAGACCGGCTACGTGGTGCGCGCGCTGAAAGCGGGTATTGGTGAGACGATTAAGGAAGGCGAATCCATTGCCACGCTGCAGCCGGAGGCGCCGCTGCTGGCAGCCGAAATCTACGTGCGGGCCATGGACGTGCCGCTCATTCAGCGCGGGCGGCAGGTGCGGCTGCAGTTCGATGGCTGGCCGGCCATCCAGTTTTCGGGCTGGCCCTCGGCGGCGGTGGGCACGTTCGGCGGCTTCGTGTCGGTGATTGACGTAGTGAGCAGCAGCGGTGGCAAGTACCGCCTGCTGGTGCGCCCCGCCCAGCCCCAGGCCGGCGACAAGCCCTGGCCCCGGCAGCTCCGCCTGGGTTCGGGCGTGCAGGGCTGGGTCATTCTGGATTCGGTGCCAGTGTGGTACGAAATCTGGCGGCAGCTCAACGGTTTCCCGCCCACCCTGCAGGCCGAGCCCGACGTAACCCCGGTGAAGGGCGACACTGGCAAGGAGAAATAAGAACGAGTAGGGGCGGGGCTTGCCCCCGCCCGCCGTTGAACGTAATCGTCGAGATGGCGCGACTATCCGGGCGGGGGCAAGCCCTGCCCCTACGTCGTTCTGCATGACAAGCGAATTTTATAAATCAAGATGTTATCCGTCATATCTAAATTTTTCTTTCAACTAAATCTTACCAGCCGCGGGCCGCTGCTGTGGCTGCTGTGGCTGCTATTTGCCATCCTCGCCCACCCGGCCCTGGCCCAGGACCCCAACCTGCCCGCCCGGCGCTCCGGCCTCGAGCGCGCCCCGCTGCAAACCACGCAGTTGGAAATCATTCGGCCCGGCGATACGGCCAAGGTGTTTTCGCTGCAAAACCTGGCCGATTTGGTGTTTGCCAACCACCCCATCGTGAAGCAGGCGGCCCTGCTCTCGGACGAGGCCCGCAGCCAGGTGCTACAGGCCCGCGGCGGCTTCGACCCCAAATTGGCCGCTGATTTTAACCGCAAGCAGTTTGGCGGCACCGACTACTACAACGTGTGGGAAAACGAGTTGAAAATCCCCATCTGGCTGGGCGGCATCGACCTGAAAGCCATTTACGACCGCAACGTGGGGACCTACGTGAACCCCGAACACCGCACGCCCGTGAACGGCCTGGCCGGCGTGGGTATTTCGGTGCCCATCGGCGCCGGGCTGCTGATTGACGCCCGCCGCAGCACCCTGCGCCAGGCCAAAGCCCTGCAAAACGCCGCCGAAGCCGACCGCGTGAAACAGATAAACGAAGTGTGGCTGCAGGCCGCCAAGGACTACTGGAACTGGTACTACGCCTTCCAGCAGGCCGCCCTCATCCAGGAAGGCGTAGCGCTGGCCGACCGCCGCTTCCAGGGCGCCGCCCGCCGCGCCCAGCTGGGCGACCAAGCCCCCATCGACTCGGTAGAAGCCCAAATCACGGTGCAGGACCGCCAGGTGCAGGCCGAGCAGCTGCGCGTAGACCTGCAAAACGCCCGCCTCATGCTCTCCAACCACCTCTGGAGCAAGGACGGCCGCCCCACCGAGCTGCCCACCTACGCCGCCCCGCAAACCCCAGCCCGCGACAGCGTGAGCCGCCAGGAGCTGCAGCGCCTCGTCGATTTTGCCGCCGCCCAGCACCCCACGCTCCAGAAGCTGAGCGCCAAGCTCCAGCAATTGAGCATCGAAGAACGGTACCGCCGCGAGATGCTCAAGCCCAAGCTCAACGTGAGCGGCGCGCTCATCAGCCAGGGCAATTTCTACCGCTCCGAGGTGCCGGCCTACTACAATTTCGGGATGGACAATTATAAAGTGGGCGTCGATTTTGCCTTCCCACTGTTCCTGCGCGCCGAGCGGGGTAAGCTCCAATACGCCCGCATTCAGGTGCAGGAAACCACCCTGGAGCGCCAGCAAAGCCAGCGCACCATCGTCACGCAGGTGAATGCCGTGTACAACTCCCTGCAAGCCTACGAGCGCCAGCTCGCCTTGCAGGCCCAAACCATTGCCAACCAGCGGCGCCTGCTGCAAGCCGAGCTGCAGAAATTCGAGCTGGGCGAAAGCACCATCTTCCTTATCAACGCTCGCGAAACCAAGCTCATCGACCTGCGCATCAAGCAGGAAAGCCTGCGCGCCAGCTACGAGAAGTCACGCGCCGAGCTGTACTACTACGCCGGCACGCAGGCTGTGGCGGTGACGCGTTAGGGGAGGAAGAGGAATAATTCAGCACGTCATGCAGAGCGCAGCGAAGCATCTCGCGTGTGTTAGTAATCCTTTCCTTGCGATTGAATTGCTACCACACGCGAGATGCTTCGGCTGCCCTCAGCATGACGTGCTGTTTTCTGGCCGGTTAATTTCGCAGCATGAAAATCGTTTCTTACAACGTCAACGGCCTGCGTTCGGCCGTGAGCAAGGGCCTGCTGGACTGGGTGGCCGAAGCCGCGCCCGACGTACTTTGCCTCCAAGAAATCAAAGCCAGCCGCGAGGCCATGGACGTGTCGGGCTTCGAAAAGTTGGGCTACCAGGCCTACCTGCACCCGGCCCAGAAACCGGGCTACAGCGGCGTCGCCACCTTCACGAAAACGACGCCAAAGGCCGTTGTTCACGGCTGCGGCCAGAGCTGCTACGATGACGAAGGCCGGGTGCTGCGGCTAGATTTTGAAGATTTTTCGGTACTGAACACCTACATGCCCTCGGGCACGAGCGGGCCGGAGCGGCAGGCGTTCAAAGTTGAATGGCTGCACTTTTTTCGGGATTATGTGGCGAAACTGCGGGCCGATGGCAGCACGCCGCCGCTGCTCATTGGCGGCGATTTCAATTGCTGCCAGACGGCCATCGACCTGCACAACCCCAAGGCCAACCAGAACAGCCCCGGCTACACGCCCGAAGAGCGGCAGTGGTTTCAGGACTTCCTGAATGATGGCTTGGTTGATACTTTCCGCCACCACCACGGTGAGGCCACCGGCCACTACTCCTGGTGGAGCTACCGCGCCGGCTCGCGCGGCCGCAACGTGGGCTGGCGTCTCGACCACTGGCTGGCCGACGCCGCCCTGCAACCACGGCTCACGGGTGCGGGTCTGTTGCCCGACGTGGTACACTCTGACCATTGCCCGGCCTGGGTGTCGATAGGGTAGGAGAGTGTACGTCTGTCATCCTGAGCGCAGCGAAGGACCTTATCAAGTTAGAACGATTGGCAGTAATTCAACTGCTACGACCGTGATAAGGTCCTTCGCTACGCTCAGGATGACAGACGCTCTCCGCTTTGATTCTGAACCAAGCACCCCGCCGCTGATGTATCTTTCCCGACTAAGAACTGATTTATGGCGGTGATAATAGAGCAAGGCGCAACGGCCGCCGAGTACCCCGCGCTAACGCGGGTGCGGACGGAGCTGGAGGCCTTCAAGCGCAAATTTTACCTCAACCTGCTGGTGCGGGGCGGGCTGGTAGCCGGCGGCCTGCTGCTGAGCTTTTTCGTGGTATTCAACGGCCTCGAATACTTCCTCTACCTGCCCACGGCGGTGCGGGCCGGGCTGTTGTTTGGGTTCATTGGCCTCACCATCTACAGCTTCGCGCGCTGGATTTGGACGCCGCTGGCGGCCCTCACCAACCTGCGCCGGCTGCTGAGCGACGAGCAGGCCGCCCGCCGGGTAGGGGAGCTTTTCCCCGAAGTGCAGGACCGCCTGCTGAACGCCCTGCAGTTGCAGGGCCAGGCCCGCGATAACGCCCTCATCGCCGCCAGCCTGGAGCAGCGTGCCGCCCAGATGGGCGACATTTCCTTCGCCAAGGGCATCGACATTCAGCAGCAGAGCCGGCCACTGTGGAAGTACGCGGCCATTCCGGCGTCCGTGCTGCTGCTACTGCTGGCATTTTATCCCAGCTTTCTGGTGCAGGGCACCGAGCGCATCTGGCACTACAAGCGGGCATATTCGCCGCCGGCGCCGTTTCAATTTCTGATTAAGAACCCCAAGCTGACGGCTTTTAAGGGCGAAGATTTTACGCTGGACGTGGGCGTGGCGGGCCAGGCTCTGCCGGCCGATGTCAGCATTGCCTTCGACGAAGGCGAGCGCAAGCTGAGCAAGGTGGCGGGCCAGGGCGACCAGTTCCGTTACACCTTCGAGCAGCCGCAGGGCGACGTGACGTTTCAGCTAAAGGGTGCCGGCTTTGCCTCGCCCGAATACCAGCTCACGGTGCTGGAACGGCCCAATCTGCGCGATTTCAAGGTTAACATCACCTACCCGGCCTACACCGGCAAGGCGGCCGAAACCATTGAGAACGGCGGCAACCTGACGGTGCCCGAGGGCAGCACGGTGCGCTGGGAATTCGCCACGGCCGCCACCGATGAGTTGGCCCTTGTATTCCAGAACCCCGACGAAACCCTGGCCGCCACCGGCGACGACGGCACCTTCGTGGCTGAGCGGCGCATTATGCGCTCGCAGCCCTACCTGCTGCGCCTGAAAAACCCGGCCAGCCTCAACCGCGACCCCATTTCCTACCAGCTCACGGCCGTGCCCGACTTGGCCCCCACGCTCACGCTGGAAGCCTTTGCTGATACCGTGACGCGGCGCTACCTGGCCCTGGGCGGCACCGTGCGCGACGACTATGGCCTGACCCGCCTAAGCCTGCACTACGCCCTGCGCCGCGCCGGCCAAGGGCCTAATGCCGCGCCCGTCCGCCAGGGCAGCACTGCGCTAGGCCTTCCCCGCGAAAGCTCCGGCACCTACGCTTACACCTGGAACCTGAACCCGCTAAACCTGCAGCCCGGCGACCGCCTCGAATACTACGTGGAGGCCTGGGACAACGACGGCGTACACGGCCCCAAGGCCACCCGCACCCGCCCAGCCGAGTTCCGCCTGCCCAGCCGGCGCGAGCTGAAACAGGAAATGCAGGCCCAGGCCCAATCGGTGGCCAGCCAGATGAGCCAGGCCGCCAAGCAAAGCGAGAAGCTGGAGCGCGAGCTGGCCAAAACCCAGGACAAGCTCAAAACCAAGCGCGACCTGAGCTTCCAGGACCGCAAGCAGCTGGAAAACATGCTGGACCAAAAGAACCAGCTGAACCAGCAGATGGAGCAGATGCAGAAGATGTTCGAGCAGCTGCAGCAGAAGCAGGACCAGGCCAACCCCAAAAGTGAGGAGCTGGCCAAGAAAGCCGAGGAGCTGAAAAAGCTCATGGATAACCTCCTCGACCCCGAAACCAAGAAGCTCTACGACAAGCTGAAAAAGCTGCTGGAAGAGCAGAAGCAGCCCGATGCCGAGATGCAAAAGCTCCTCCAGCAGCTCGAAAACAAGGAAAACACCCTGCAAAAAGAGCTGGACCGCGCCCTCGAAATGTTCAAGCAGATGCAGCTGGAGCAGAAGGCCGAGGAAACCGCCAACAAGCTGGAAGAGCTGGCCAAAGACGAGGAAAAGCTGGCCGAAAAAACCGCCCAGAACGACAAGGAAAACCCCGACAACAAGCTCTCGAACCAGGAGCAGAAGGCCAAGCAGGAGCAGCTGAAGCAGGAGCAGGCCGAGAACCAGAAGGAATTCGAAGACCTGAAAAAGGACCTGCAGGACCTCAAGCAGATGGATAAGGAGCTCGACAACCAGAACGGCATGGACGAGCAGAAACCCGAGCAGGAGCAGACCGACCAGGACATGCAGGAAAGCCAGCAGAGCCTTAGTAAAAACCAGAACTCCAAGGCCGCCGCCAAGCAGAAAAGCGCCGCCCAGCGCATGAAAAAGATGGCGCAGAAAATGCGCGACCAGATGAGCGAGGAGGAAAGCGACCAGGCCCAGCAAAACATCGACGACCTGCGCGACATCCTCGAAAACCTACTGACCCTTAGCTTCGACCAGGAAAACCTGATGAAGGATTTCCGCAAAGTGGACCAGAGTGACCCGCGCTTCGTGCAGTTGGGTCAGACGCAGCGCAAGCTGCGCGACGACGCCAAAATCATCCAGGATTCGCTCTACGCCTTGGCTAAGAAGGAGCCCAAGATTCAGAGCTTCGTGACGCGCGAAGTGGGCGAGATGAACGGCCGCATGGACGAGTCGCTCACCCACATTCAGCAGCGCGACCTGGGCCGCGCTACCGCCACCGAGCAGCAGGCCATGACCAGCATGAACAACCTCGCCCTGATGCTGCAAAACTCTTTGCAGCAGATGCAGCAGGAGCAGCAGGCCGGCAAAGGCCAGCCCCAGCCCGGCGACGGCAAGCCCGGCAAGGGCAAGAAAAAAGGCAAAGGCCAGGGCCAAGGGCAGGGCAGCAAGCCGGGCCCCGGCAGCATGGGCAAGATGCAGCAGCAGCTCAACGAGCAGATTCAGAAGCTCTCGCAGAGCGGCAAGCAGGGCCGCCAGATGTCGGAAGAGCTGGCCAAGCTGGCCGGCCAGCAGCAGATGCTGCGCCAGGCCATGCAGCAGCTCGACAAGCTGCAACAGGGCCAGGGCAAGCCCGGTGGCAAACCCGGCGCGGCGGGCCAGCCCGGTGGCGCCGGCCAGCCCGGCGAAGGCCAACCCGGCCAGGGCAAGGACGGGAAAGATGGCAAAGAAGGCGGCCAGAATGGCAAAGACGGCAAGGGCGACCAGGGCGGCGGCGGCACCGGCGAGCTCAAGAAAATGATGGAGCAAACCGAAACCGACCTCGTGAACAAGCGCCTCACCGAAGAAACCATCCTGCGCCAGCAGCAAATCCTCACCCGCCTGCTGGAAGTGGAGAAATCGGCCCGCGAGCGCGACCAGGACACCAAGCGCGAAGCCCAGGCGGCTCAGTACAAACCCCCGGTTTTTCCGCCGGCTTTCGATAAATACAAGGGTACCAAGGAACGCCAGACGGAATTACTACGTAGTACCCCCCCGAACCTCACCCCGTACTACCAACGCGAGGTGGGCGAGTATTTCCAAAAAATCAAGTAGCCGGGCCTTCCATTCCATCCAAAACGGCCGCTGTCTCGTTAAGTGTTTAGCAATCTGTCGAAACCCTTTGGCGGCGTGCCACGCAAATTCTTGTGGCGCTTTGCCATTTAAAAGACTATTTTTGCCGCCCGCACAACTTGCCGCCGCTCTTCCTACAAACCGCCTTATGAAGCAGGTAAAAATTCAGATTCCGTCGCTCGTCGAGAACATCCGCGTAGTCGAAAGTTTCATCGATAACTCCAAGGATACCTTTCAGATTGAGGACGATATCTACGGCAACATCATGGTGGCCGTGACCGAAGCGGTGAACAACGCCATTCGCCACGGCAACAAGTTCGACAAGGACAAGAACGTCTACTTGTCGCTCTACGTGGAGCCCCAGCAGCTCAAATTCGAAATCGAAGACGAGGGCACGGGCTTCAATTACGACAACCTCGACGACCCCACGGCGCCCGAAAACCTCGAAAATCCGGGAGGCCGCGGCATCTTCCTCATCCGCCACCTGGCCGATGAGGTGGAGTTCAGCAAGGAGGGTCGCCGCGTGCTGCTCACGTTCCAGCTGGCTCCCGCGCCCGCCGACGAGCCCTCCACCGCCGACCAAATTGCCGCATAAAGCTGCCTGACGCTGCATGATGAGCACCCCGCCGGTGGGCCCGCCCCACCACGAAAGCTTCCCCCCCGGCGAGCTCCACCACGAGGCCCCCGGCATCGAGTTCATGGTGGAAGACGTGCCTGCGTTCGAGCTGTCCGACGCCGAGGAGCTGATTGGCTGGATTGAGCGCGTGGCGCGGGTGCATGAACACCGCATCGTGCAGCTCACCTACATCTTCTGCTCCGATGACTACCTGCACCGGCTCAACGTCGAATACCTCGACCACGACACGCTGACCGACGTCATCACTTTCGATAATTCGGACGACGCCGACATTCTCGAAGGCGACATCTTCATCAGCGTGGAGCGCGTGCGTGAGAATGCCCAAGACCTCGGCATCCCCTTTCGCGACGAACTACACCGCGTCATGATTCACGGTGTGCTGCACCTGCTCGGCTACCACGACAAAGACCTGCTGAGCCAAACAGCCATGCGAAAAAAGGAAGACGACTGCCTATCGCTTCGCACTTTTTAGCTCCTTCTGTTAACTAAAAACACCGACGCCCGCCCCAAAAGCGGGCGTTTGGCATATAGGGTGTAGAGACGCAATATCTTGCGTCTCGTCGTTGCTGATGTTGTTATGACCGCGCCGCCGATGTGGTTTTGCGTGGCCCCGACCGTTCAACGACGAGACGCAAGATATTGCGTCTCTACCTCGTTCTATCATCTTTTCTCATGTCTGCTTCCCCTTCCGGCTTTCCCATCATTCGGGGCGATGCCTTGGACTTCTACCTCGCCCAGGGCTACTACCGCATGCAGCAGGAGTTATTCACCTGCCACTTCGTGCCCTTCGGCAAACGCCTCTACACCGCCCACTGGCTGCGACTCGACCTAAGCCGCGTAACCTGGGGCCCGGAGCAGCGCCGGCTGCTGCGCCGCAACGCTCGGTTTACGGCCACCGTTCGACCATTCCGCCTCACCGAGGAATACGAGGCGCTTTATGCCCGCTACCACGCCTCCATCACCTTCGATGCCGCCCCCACCATCGAAGCCGTGTTACTCGGCGGGGAGCCGCACAACGCCTTCAACACCCAAGTCATCGAATTGCGCGACGGCGAGCGCCTGATTGCCGTCGGCATCTTCGACCGCGGCGAACGGACGCTGGCCGGCATCCTCAATTTCTACGACCCCGAATACCGCCAATTCAGCCTCGGCAAATACCTGCTGCTGCTGAAAACCGACCATGCCCGCCGCCTGGGGCTCGATTATTACTACCCCGGCTACCTGGTGCACGGCTACCCGAAATTCGATTACAAGCTATTCGCCTGCGCGGCGGCCACCGAGGTTTTTGATAACGTGCGAGGCTTCTGGCAGCCGTTTTCCTGGGAAATAGTCAACGCCCATTCAGCCGAACTGCTGGATGAATGGCTGCCCGAGGACCTGCGAGGAATGGTTGATAAAGCGTAAACCGTCCTGCTTAACCTGAATTCTTAAACCCGCAAGCCGTTTCACGTGAAACTGGTGTTGGGCGTGGAATGCGTAATTTTGTAATTATCAATCGCGCAAGGTTTCGCAAGGTTAAAAGAGGTTTCGCAACGCGTGGAACCGCCTACTCCTGCTTTGTGTAGATGATGAGAACCAAAACCTTGCGAGACCTTTTTTAACCTCGCGAAACCTCGCGCTATATGTTTCAGCAAGAAGAATACGACGTCATTGTAGTGGGCGCGGGCCACGCCGGCTGCGAAGCCGCTGCCGCCGCTGCCAACCTCGGCTCGAAAGTGCTGCTGGTGACGATGAACATGAACACCATCGCCCAGATGTCGTGCAACCCGGCTATGGGCGGCGTGGCCAAGGGCCAGATTGTGCGCGAAATCGACGCGCTGGGCGGCCAGTCGGGCATCATCACCGACCAGACCATGATTCAGTTTCGGATGCTGAACCGCTCGAAAGGCCCCGCCATGTGGAGCCCACGCGCGCAAAGCGACCGCATGCGCTTCGCCGAAGCCTGGCGCCTGACGCTGGAAGGCATCGCCAACGTGGACTTCTGGCAGGAAGCCGTGACTGGCATTGTGGTGGAAAACGACACCGCGGTGGGCGTGAAAACCGCCCTCGGCATCGCGTTTCGCGGTAAGTCGGTGGTGCTCACCAACGGCACCTTCCTGAACGGCCTCATCCACATCGGCGAGAAGAATTTTGGGGGCGGCCGGGCGGCGGAGAAGGGCAGCCGGGGCATCACCGAGCAACTGGTGGAGCTGGGCTTTGAGGCCGGGCGCATGAAAACCGGCACTCCGCCCCGCGTGGACGGCCGCAGCCTCGACTACTCCAAAATGGAAGCGCAGGGCGGCGACGAGGTGCCCAGCAAATTCTCTTACCTCGACACGCCGCGTCTCACCCAGCAGCGCCCCTGCTACATCACCTACACCAACGAGCGGGTGCACGACATCCTGCGCGAGGGATTCGAGAAGTCACCCATGTTCCAAGGCCGCATCAAGGGCCTGGGGCCGCGCTACTGCCCCAGCGTGGAAGACAAAATCAACCGCTTCGCCGACAAGGACCGCCACCAGATTTTCGTGGAGCCCGAGGGTTGGAGTACCGTGGAATGCTATGTGAACGGCTTCAGCAGCTCGCTGCCCGAGGACGTGCAGTACCGCGCCCTGCGCGAAATCGCGGGTTTTGAGAACGCCAAAATGTTCCGCCCCGGCTATGCCATCGAGTACGATTTTTTCCCGCCCACGCAGTTGGCGCTGACGCTCGAAACCAAGCTGATTGCGGGCCTGTATTTCGCAGGCCAGATTAACGGCACCACGGGCTACGAGGAGGCCGCCTGTCAGGGCCTGATGGCCGGTATTAACGCCCACAACAAAGTGCACGGCAAAGCACCGTTCGTGCTCAAAAGGAGCGAGGCATACATCGGTGTGCTCATTGATGACCTGGTGAACAAAGGCACCGACGAGCCATACCGCATGTTCACGAGCCGCGCCGAGCACCGCATTCTGCTGCGCCAGGACAATGCGGATTTGCGCCTCACGCCGCTGGGCCACGAACTGGGCCTGGCCTCGGATGAGCGGCTGGAGCGCGTGCGGATGAAGGAGGCGCAGACCGCCGAAATCGGCGTGCTGTTCCAGAAATTCGCCATCGAGCCGGCCGAAATCAACCCGCTCATGGTGGAGCTGGGCTCGGCCGAAATCCACGAAAAAACCCGCGCCGTGAACCTGCTGCGCCGCCCCAACGTGGAGCTGGCCGACCTGCGCCGCGCCCTGCCCGCGCTGGACGAGGCGCTGGCCGCTTTCGATGCCGAGGCGCTGGAGCAGGCTATCATCAACATTAAGTACGAAACCTACTTGCTGAAAGAGCAGCAGCAAGCCGAGCGCATGCAGGAGCTGGAGAACTTCGTTATTCAGGGCCGGCTCGACTACCGCGCCATGCCCGCTCTCTCGCACGAGGCCCGCGAAAAGCTGCTCAAGATTCAGCCCGAAACCATTGGGCAGGCCTCGCGCATCAGCGGCATTTCGCCGGCCGATGTGTCGGTGCTGATGGTGTATCTGGGGCGGTAGGATGAGTGCCGTGGCTCAATCTGGTGCTGTGCCAGCGTGGCGCTCTTCAAAGCGTAATTTTATAGCTACCCTGCTGCTTGTAGGCGTCCTGATTGGCGGCGCGCCCTGGCTGTATAATTCGGACCTGCTATCACTGCTGGCCTTTGGGCTATTGGTGGGTTTGTTTATGATGGGCGGGCTGGCGGTTGGCTCGTTACTCCAGAATCTCTGGCGGCAACAGTGGCAACGCTCGGCAATTTGGTTGCTGTTGGCTTTGCTCAATTTGGCTGGCTGGTGGGTAAGCTACCGAGTGTGCATTGAAGCAGTGCAGCTAACCCTCTCCCCCGATGCCCCGGCTTTAGGCCCCTTATTGCAAGGGGCATTCAGGTGACGGCTTGATAATTCCGCCGGTTCTTACTCCAACGCCTTATTTTTGTCTTCGGTCTTCGTAATCCATTTCGGTGGCCAGCTTTATCTGTTTGCCCAAATCCGTGTCCTACGAACGTTTAGATAATTGCCCGGTCTGCGGCAAAACCGACTTCAAAAACAAGCTGGTGGTGGAAGACCGCACGGTGAGCCACGAAAGCTTCGCCATTGTGCAGTGCGCGGGCTGCAGCTTTCAGTTTACCAACCCGCGGCCGAGCGAGGCCGAAATCGGCAAATACTACGAGTCGGACGCTTACGTGTCGCACAATAGCGCCGCCCAGGGATTCGTGAATAAGGCCTACAAGGTGGCGCGGTTTTTCACCATGCGCCGCAAGGTGAGCTTGCTGAACAAGCTGGCGCCGCGCCGGGGCAAGCTGCTGGACTACGGCTGCGGCACGGGGCATTTCCTGGCGGCGGCCAAGTCGGGCGGCTGGCAGGTGGCCGGGCTGGAGCCCAACGCCCGCGCCCGCGAGGAAGCCAGCCAGCGCCTCGGCCAGCCCATCGGGCAGGAGAGTCTGGTGCAGTTTCAGCCCGGCACGTTCGATGCGATTACGCTCTGGCACGTGCTGGAGCACATTCATACGCTGAATGAGACACTGGCCCAACTGGTGGCGCTGCTGAAGCCCGAAGGTGTGCTGCTCATTGCCGTGCCCAACGTGGAAAGCCTCGACGCCCAGCACTACCGCGAGCTGTGGGCCGCCTACGACGTGCCCCGCCACCTCTACCACTTCGCGCCCAAAACCATGGTCCAGCTGCTCAAGAAGCACAAGCTGGCCATCCGCCAGACGCTGCCCATGCCGCTCGATGCCTATTACGTGAGCATGCTCAGCGAGAAGCACAAGGCCGAGCGGGCGGGCGGCCTGCTCACCGTGCTCAAGGCCGGCTACAAGTCGAATGTGTACGCCGAGGAGCACGAAGGGCAGTATTCGAGCTTGCTGTACGTGGCCGGGCGGCGCGCCCCGGCCGGCGCCTGATGCGGCGGGCGGCGCGCCGGTGGGGGAGGGGCTTGGTGCTGGCCGCGTGCCTGCTGCCGGCCGCCCGCGCCCAAACGCTGCCCGCCACGCCGCCCGCGCCCGTCGTGGCGCCGCGCCCGGACTCGGTCAAAACTCCCGCGCCGACCTTTGTGGCCGATACCGCCCGCACGGTCACTGTCGTTACCACCGAGCCGAGCGATGCCGTGACGCGCCGCCTGGCGTGGCGCATCGGGGCGGCCATTGTTGTTCTCACGCTTTCCACGCTGCTTCTCTATAATGTCCGTTCGCGCTGAACTGCTGGCTCTGCTGGCGCTGGTTGCCTTGCTTGAAAGCTGCGCCGCCGTGGCCCCGCCCCTGGGCGGCCCGCGCGACCGAATTGCCCCGCGCCGCATCAGCAGCTCGCCCGACAGCGCAGCCCGCAACGTGAAGCAGCAGTTTGTGCGGCTCATCTTTTCGGAACCCGTCGTCACCAAAGACCTGAGCAAAAACCTGCTCATCACGCCCCAGCTGGCCGAAGACAACCCCTACAAGCTGCGCGAAGACCGCAACTCCGTCACGCTGCTCTTCGACAAGCCGCTGGACCCGAACACCACCTACAGCTTCAATTTCCGCGAGGGTATTGTGGACATCACCGAAGGGCTGCCGGCTAAAAACGCGGTAGTCAACTTCAGCACCGGCGCTGTGCTCGACTCGGGCCGCGTCACTGGCACCGTCACCGACCTGCTCACGGCCAAGCCCGTGGGCGAAGCCAGCATCGGCCTCTACCGTACCATCGACACGGCCGGCGTGCGCCGCGGCCGGCCCTACTACACGGCCCTCACCGACAAGGAAGGCAAGTTCAACCTGGGTTTTTTGAAGGACGGCACTTACAAAATCTACGCCATCGGCGACAAGAACAACAACGGCCGCTACGACGACGGCGAGAAGATTGGCTACCTGCCCGCGCCCATCACCATTGCCGGCCGCACCGGCCAGCCCGTGGTCCTGGTGCTTACCCAGCCCGACCGCCGTCCGCCGTTGCTCACCACCCGCACGCCCAGTCCCACGCAACTGCGTTTGGGGTTCAACGAAGCCTTGCGCACGGCCACCCTCATCACGCTGGGAGCCGGCCCTAAGCCCGAGGTGCTGGCCGAAGCTACCCAGCTCACCGACCGGGGCCGTACGCTGGTGCTTTATAAAACGCCCGATGTGGGCGACGGCCGCTACCTCCTCACCATGGCCGACAGCACCGGCAATGTGGGCCGCGACACCCTACAGGTGAAGTTCCCGGTGCCGCCGGCCACGGCCAAAAAAGTAGCCCTTCCCACGTTGTATAACGTGGAAGGCAGCCCCCGGAAGGTGTACCCCGAAGGCCAGGTACGCTTCCAGTTTCTGGTGCCGGTACGGGTGGCCAGCGGCAAGCCCTTCGGCACCCTCATCGAAGATTCAACCAAGCGCCGCCCCCTGCGCCTGCCCGCCGACGGCACCCTCAACGCCGACCGCACAGAGCTAGGCGTGCGCTTCAACAGCAAAGCCAAAACCCGGCTCGAAATCGTGCTCGACAGCACGGCCATCACCGCCATCACAGGCCAGGACCTGCGCCTGCGGCCTCTGCGCCTGGGTATCAGCGAGCAGGACGTGTCGACCAGCCTCTCGGGCACAATCACCACGAAGGAGAAGAACTTCGAGCTGCAGCTCCTCGATTCCAAGCTACAGGTGGTGGCCAGCCTGGCCTCGCCCAAAGGCAAGTACCTATTCTCCGACATCGCGCCCGGCACCTACCGCCTGCGCGTGCTCATCGATGCCGACGGCGACGGCCGCTGGCGCGGCGGCGACCCCAACCTGCTCCTCCCGCCCGAGCCCGTGTACCTCGACCCCAAGCCCCAGCAAATCCGGGCCGGCTTCGATATTGAGGAGCCGCTCAGCTTTTAGATAACCATTCCAGAGACTTTTCCGAGCCCCGGCCGGGCGGCACCTCTTCGGTTGAGGGCCGTTTGACCGGGGCTCTGGCGTTGGGGGTGGTTTTGAAGTCGCTACGCGGTGTCTCGGGTTGCATAGTGGCAGTGTAAGATGAGGGAGCTTTTAAAGCAATTTTCAGGTGGATGACTGGACGATGTCGGGGCGGGGCTTGCCCCCGCCCGCCGTTATACAGAATCGTTGCACTGGCGCAAGCGTCCGGGCGGGGGCAAGCCCCGCCCCTACATCGTTCAAATGCCCTAACCTGCCGTCAGGTGTTCGGCGTCAGTTGGGGTAGCGGTTAGCACCGCTTAATAGGTAATTAACACGCCCACCACAGCCTTTCGTGGATAACCAACCTTTGATTCCAGTTACTGCGGGCCGTTTTGAGCAATAATCCACCGGTTTTCCACGGGCTTTTCCACAGCGTTTTCGGCTTGTGGGAAATTTCGGGGATAACCTGGGGGAAACATGGGGAGAAGCGGGGGATAAATGGGGTACAAGTTTTTTTGGTGCTTTCAGCGCCCACACAGGGCATTTTCCCCGTGGATAACCGTGGATAACTTCCCCAGCCCAGCAGCCCTTCCCACACCCTCACTTTTCGTGGGGATAGGGAAATGTGGAAACCCGGTGTAGATGTTGAAAAATGAATTAACCTGTAGATAATCAGTAATTTGTTTTCCACAATGCCGCTGTATAGCGCGTGGATAAGGCCACTGTTTCCCCCACGTTATCCACGCTGGGGATAACCTCGCGGGCTTATCCACTTATCAACGGACCTAATGAGTGGAAACAAAAAGAGTTTTTAAGAAAAAAATTTAATCAAAAATTAAAAGTGGGGAAAACCCAAAGAGGAAAAGTCTGAGCTCCCAAAAGCCGGCTTCCAAAAAAAAGATGCCCAGCCGCCGCACTTCGCCAAAAGCCGGCTTGCGGTTTCGGCGCGAATCCGTATGGGTTATGCACACCGCGCTGATTGCGTTTCAAACCTTGATTCAGGTTCCCCCATGCCGTTCGATTACACTCTCGATTTCCACACCGTCGATTTCCGCCAGCACCCCGAGCTCTACCGCGTGGGCCGGGGCGAGCAGGGCGTGCTGCTGGTGCAGCCCTACAAGGGCGAAATTTTGCCGCACTGGCGATTCAAAGACGCGGCGGCGGCCCGGGAGTCGTCGGAGACGATTTACAGTCTGTTTGAAGCGTATTTGAATGCCCACGATTTTGTGGGGGCCGACATGGCCCGCAAATTCATCCAGATGGGTTTCACCCGGGCCCGGCGCTACGCCAACCACAAGGGCGGCAAGAAATACGCCGGCCCCGTGCCCGACGATAAAAAAGGCCAGAGCGGCGCCCACGGCCGCGCCGAGCTGCCCCGCACCACCCACCCCGATGTGGATAAGGTGGAAGCCGCCGCCATTTTCAAGCGCAAGTGGGACGAGGCCAAGGCCAACCCCGAATATATCCGGCAGAAGGAGGCGTTTGTGGAAAAGTATGGCAAGTGAGGGGATAAGTCAGCATTAAAAAAGAACGTCATGCCGAGCGCAGCGCAGCATCTCGCCCGCCTCCAGTAAACCTTTCGATTGGATTGCATTGCGCGGGCAAGATGCTGCGCTGCGCTCGGCATGACGTTCTGTATCCCTGCCTACCTTTGCTTACCATCCCTTACCCCAACCGCATGAGCACCACGCAACCCTCCAGCATCGAGGAAAACGAAATTATCCTGGGCACCGGCATGGGCCCCCTGCGCTTCGGCGCCACCATGGACGAAGTGCGCACCCTCGTGGGCGAGCCCGAAGAAATCGAAGAGTCCGACGACGACGACGATTTCGAGCACCAGGCCTGGAACTACCACGAGGAAGACTACCTGCTGTCGCTCTACTTCGACCGTGAAGACGATTTCCGCCTAAGCTGCATCGAAACCGACAACCCCAACATGCGCCTCTTCGGCGAAGCCATTTTCGGCCTCAGCCTTGACCAGGTGAAGGCGCTGATGGCCCGCCACAACCAGCCCACCCCCGAGGTGGAAACCATGGAAGAGGGTGCGGTGCGCCTCTCCTACGAGAAGTCGATGATTGACCTCTACTTCGAGGAAGGCGAGCTGCAGTTCGTCAATTTCGGCGTCTTCATCAACGACGACATGGAGGTGCAGTGGCCTAAGTAGAGGTTGGGTTATCCACATTTACCCGGTTTTTTACTGTGGATAAGTGGACAAGTCACTAAAAACAGCAGGGTTATCCCCCAAAATTGTCCTTTTACTAGCAAGCGACCCTTTTGCTAATTTGCCGAGCATGAAAAAGGCTGCCCCGTTGAAGGGCAGCCTTTTTGGCGTTTTAGCGGTTAGTTTCTGTTAGCCCAGCACGGCGCGGAACAGCAGGAACAGCAGGCCCGACAGTACCATCGTGACGGGCAGCGTGAGCACCCAAGCCAGGGCAATGTTGCGCACCATGCCGGGGTTGATGTTCTTCACGCCGCGGCTGGCCACCATGCTGCCCGCGATGCTCGACGTAAGCACGTGCGTGGTGGACGAGGGCAGGCCGAACTGCGTGCTCACGCCAATCATGGCGGCGGCCACCAGCTCGGAGCTGGCGCCCTGGGCGTAGCTCAGGTGCTCCTTGCCGATGCGCTCACCGATAGTTTTCACGATGCGTTGCCAGCCAATCATGGTGCCCACGGCCAGCGAGGTGCTCACCATGAGCAGCACCCACCAGGGCGCGTAGTCAGTGAAGGTTTTCATTTCCTTCGTGGCGTCGTCGTAGGTCTTGCGGTCGGCAGTGCTCAGGCTCACCTTCTCGGAGCCGAGGAGCTTCTTGGCGCGGTTGGTGAGCAGCAGCACGTCGCGGCGGATTTCGAAGCGCGTTTGCTGGGGCAGTTGCTTAATGTCGGTTTTGCCGGCGAAAATCCGGTCGAGGTCGCCGGTTTCGGCCTGGATTTCGGCCAGGTTTTTCTGGTCGTCGGGGCTGAGCTCGGCGGGGTTGACGCGGCTCATCACGTACTCTACTTTGGTGAGGGACTCGCGCAGGTCGAGCGGGTTTTTGGTTTCGTCGAGGGCGAAGCGGAAGGGCACGATGCCGATGAGAATCAGCATCACTAGGCCCACGCCTTTTTGGCCGTCGTTCGAGCCGTGGAAGAAGCTCACCAGCGTGCAGGTGGTGATGAGCAGCAGGCGAATCCAGAGGGGTGGGGGCTTGCGCTTGTGCGGCTCCTTGAAGATGGCCTTGCTGGGCGAAAAGCGCTTGAACAGGAACATCATACCAATGGTGAGCGCGAAGCCCAGCAGCGGCCCCACCAGCAGCGCAATGCCCGTTTCGCCGGCTTTAGACCAGTTTACGGCCGCGCCGCGCGAGCCTGGCAGCAGCGAAAATGCGATACCCACGCCCAGAATCGAGCCAATGAGGGCGTGCGAACTGGAAGCCGGGATGCCATAGTACCAGGTGCCCACGTTCCAGATGATGGCCGCCAGGATGAGGGCGCCCACCATGGCGATGCCGTGGTACACGTTCTGGTCGACCAGCGTTTCGACGGGCAGTAGGTAAATAATGCCCATGGCCACGCCGATGCCGCCGGCAAACACGCCAATGAAGTTCCAGAACGCCGACCAGACGACGGCCACCCACGGCCGCAGCGCGTTGGTGTAGATAACGGTGGCCACGGCGTTGGCCGTGTCGTGGAAGCCATTCACGAACTCGAACGCGCAGGCGGCCAGCAGGCATACGCCGAGAAGCAGAAGCACGTGAGGTTCTAAACCAAACATAAAAGGCGGTTTTGTGGGAAATTGATTGTAATCATGGGTCAAAGGTAGGGAGGTAGCTCAGAGCCGGTATGTTACCGAATTGTGACGCGGAGCGAAGGAACATCGAGAAAGAACGTCATGCTTATCTGGCGTCCGCGTGGCTAAAGCATCTCTACCGCGCAACGCAATTCAATCGATAGGATTAGTGGTGGCGGGCAAGATGCTGCGCTGCGCTCGGCATGACGTTCTGGAAATCACAGCTCAGATTTCGCGCCTTCTACGCACAAGTTTCAGCTTCAGCCGCATCGGCCTACTTTTGCGGGCATGAACCCAGCATCTGAACCTGCCCAACTAAAAGACATTGTGGCCCACGCCAAGGAATACGGCTTCGTGTTCCAGTCATCGGAAATCTACGACGGCCTAGCTGCCGTGTACGACTACGGCCCCAACGGCGTAGAACTGAAAAACAACCTCAAGCGCCTCTGGTGGGATGCCATGACCCAGCTCAACGGCAACGTGGTGGGCATCGACGCCGCCATTTTTATGGACCCGCGCACCTGGGAGGCCAGCGGCCACATCGCCGGTTTCAACGACCCGCTGATTGACAACCTCGACAGCAAGAAGCGCTACCGCGCCGACGTGCTGCTCGAAGAAAAAGCCGCCGAGTACGAAAACGCCGGCGACCCCGCCCGCGGTGCGGCCCTGACGGCCGAAATGGGCCGCCTGCTCACGGCCAACGACCTGGCCGGCGTGCGCCAGCTCATCCTCGACGAGAAAATTCTCTGCCCCATCTCGAAAACCGGCAACTGGACCGAGGTGCGCCAGTTCAACCTGATGTTCTCGACGCAAGGTTCGGCCGTGGATTCGGAAGCGCCGCCCGTGTACCTGCGCCCCGAAACGGCCCAGGGCATTTTCGTGAACTTCCTGAACGTGCAGAAATCGGCCCGCATGAAGATTCCCTTTGGCATTGCCCAAATCGGCAAGGCCTTCCGGAACGAGATTGTGGCCCGCCAGTTCATCTTCCGGATGCGCGAGTTTGAGCAGATGGAGATGCAATTCTTCGTGCGCCCCGGCACCGAAGGCGAGTGGTACGACACTTGGAAGACTTCGCGCCGCAAGTTCCACGAGGCGCTGGGGCTGCCGGCCGCCAAGCTGCGCTACCACGACCACGACAAGCTGGCCCACTACGCCAAAGCGGCCGTGGATATCGAGTATGAATTCCCCTTCGGCTTTAAGGAAATGGAGGGCATCCACTCGCGCGGCGACTTCGACCTGACCCAGCACCAGAACTTGAGCCGCAAAAAGCAGCAGTATTTCGACGCTGATATCGACCCCGCCACCGGCAAAGCCTACGGCAACTACGTACCCTTTGTGGTGGAAACCTCTGTGGGCGCCGACCGCCTGTTCCTGGCCACGCTCTGCAACGCCTACCAGGAAGAGCAAATCACGGAAGGGGAGGGCGACACCCAGACCACCAAAACCCGCACCGTGCTGAAGCTGCACCCCGCCGTGGCCCCCGTAAAAGCAGCCATCTTCCCGCTGGTGCGCAAAGACGGCATGCCCGAGAAAGCCCAGGAAATATTCGATTCGCTGAAGTTCGACTTCCGCCTCGTGCTGGAAGAGCGCGACGCCATCGGCAAGCGCTACACCCGCCAGGACCTCATCGGCACGCCCTTCTGCATCGTGGTGGATGGCCAGACGCTGGAAGACGAAACTGTGACCGTGCGCCACCGCGACTCGCGCGAGCAAACCCGGATGCCGATTTCGGAGCTGCGCGCCTACATCGGCGAGGCGGTGAGCTTCCGCCGCATTTTTGAGCAGCTGTAAGGCGCACAGTAACTGACGTCAACGAAAAGCCCCGGTCCCGAAGAAATTCGGGGCCGGGGCTTTTCGTTGGAAGCTATGGCTCAGTATTTGATGAATGTTTGGTGAAGAATAAATCGGCAATAATGGCTCTTAATAGGCAATCCGGGGCTGGATTGCCTGCGAAAGTCACTAGATACCTCCTTCAATAATCCACACTCCATTTATTTTTTTACTGCATGTCCAAATCTACTTTGGTTGGGCTCCGCATCAGCGGAGCTTTGTTTTTAATGGGACTCAGCGGCCTGGCTCAGGCGGCATCGAGGCCAGCCACCGAACCGGTAGCGGCCCACCCAAAAACGGTATCGGCCACGCAGGAGCCCGGCGGCCAGTTTGTGCAAAACCGCAAGCAGTGGCCCGACCAGGTGCTTTATGCCGTGGACGTGCCCATGGGCAAGCTGTTTTTGGGCAAGAACAAGCTAACCCACGCCCTCTACGACGTGCACCAGGCCGATGAGTTCCAGCACCACGGCGCATCCGCCAATGCCCGCGTGAAAGCCCACGCCTACTCCGTGACCTTCGACCGGGCCAACCCGAACCCGACCATCGAAACCACCGGCAAGGTGCCCACGGAGCGCAACTACTTCCTCGGCAACGACCCCAAGCTGTGGGCCACGCACGTGCCCGCCTTTGCGGAGGTGCGCTACGGCCAGCTGTATCCCGGCACCGACCTGCGGGTGTACAGCCAGAAAAACTCGCTGGAATACGATTTTGAGCTGGCGCCCCAGGCCGACCCCGCCCGCATCCGGCTGCGCTACGATGGCGCCGACCGCCTGGGCCTGGCCGAAGATGGCGCCTTGCGCATCACCACGTCGGTGGGCGAGGTGATGGAGCAGCGCCCCTACGCCTACCAAGTGGTGAACGGCCAGCGCAAGGCCGTGCCCTGCCATTTCCAGCTGAAAGGCCAGGTGGTATCCTTTGCGTTGCCCGCGGGCTACGACCACGCCCAGCCCTTGGTCATCGACCCGGTGCTGGTGTATTCTACCTACTCGGGCTCGACGGCCAACAACTACGGCTACACGGCCACCTACGACTCGGTGGGCAACCTGTACGCGGGCGGCGTGGTGTTCAGCCAGGGCTTCCCAGTGACCACCGGGGCTTATGACGTGAGCTTCGCAAGTTTGCGCGACATGGGGATTCTCAAGTTCAACCCGGCCGCCACTACGCCCGCCGCCTCGCTGCTGTACGCTACCTACATTGGCGGCTCGGGCACCGACCACCCCCACAGCATGATTGTGGACCACGCCGGCAACCTAGTCATTCTGGGGTCTACAGATGCCAGTTCGTTTCCTACCACCAGCGGCGCCTACGACGTATCTCACAACGGTGGAACCGATATTGTGCTCTGTAAGCTCAACAACAGCGGCAATACACTGCTGGCCTCTACCTTCATTGGTGGCAGCTCCGGCGATGGCCAAACCATTGGCACGCTGCAAAAAAACTACGGCGACAACTACCGCGGCGACGTGCAGGTAGACACCCAAAACAACGTGTATTTCACGTCCGTGACCCAATCCAGCACCTTTCCGGTGGTGGGGGGCTTCCAAGCCACGTTTGGGGGCGCCAGCGATGCCGTGGTGGGCAAGCTGAACTCCACGCTCAGTACCTTGCAGTGGAGCTCGTTTCTGGGCGGCACGGGCGATGAGTCGGGCTTTTCGCTGCAGGTCGACAGCGTGCGCAACGTGTTTGTGAGCGGCGGCAGCACCAGCGCCACCCTGCCCGGCACGGCCGGCAGCGCCGGGCCCAGCACCCACGGCGGCACCGAAGGCTTTGTGGCCTACATTGCGGCCAGCGGCAACACCCTGCGGCGCACGGCCTACCTGGGCACGTCGGGCTACGACCAGGCGTATTTCGTGCAAATTGACCGCGCCGGCGCCGTTTACATCCTGGGCCAAACCGATGGCACCTACCCAGTGACGGCTGGCAAGTATTCGGTCACGAATTCGCGCCTATTTATTCACAAGCTGAACCACGACCTGACCACCTCGCTGTTTTCGACGCAGGTGGGGGCGCCGGCTACCACCGGCGTTAACTTTTCGCCCACGGCTTTTCTAGTCGATAACTGCGGCCAGCTTCTGCTGTCGGCCTGGGGCGGCTCGTTTAACCTGGGGGCCATTACGGGGGCGCCGGTCACCCCGGGAGCCATTCTATCCACGCCCACGGGCGGGTCGTTCTACCTCATGCAGCTGGCCGCCGATGCCACCAGCCTGGTGTACGGTTCTTACTTTGGCACCAACTCGCCCCACGTCGATGGCGGCACTTCGCGCTTCGACAAGCGCGGCATCATCTACCAGTCGATGTGCGTGAGCGGCGGCATCGTGACCACGCCCAATGCGTATTCGGCCACCAACCGCAGCACCTACAACAACGCGGCTTTCAAGATGGACATCCTGCAGCTGCAGGCCTCCTTTGTGCAGTCGAACACCCCCACCGGCCCAAACATTCGCCGGGGCTGCGCGCCTTTGCTGGTGTATTTCCGCCCGGCCTCCCAGGCCGGTACCAACCTCAACTGGCAGTTCGGCGACGGCGGCACTTCGACTCAAACCACCGGGGTGAACCACCTCTACACCACCCCGGGCCGCTACGTGGTGCGCCTCACGGTGCTGGACCCCACGGCCTGCCTGCAAAACCGCACCGCCACCGACACCGTCGAGGTATACGCCGTGCCCACCTTCCAGCCCAGTGCCGACCGCACCATTTGCCGGGGCACTTCGACCACGCTCACGGCCGGCCCGGCCACCGCGGGCGTTGCCTACGTGTGGACCCCTGCCACTGGCCTGAGCAGCCAAAACGGCCCCACCGTGACGGCTACGCCCCTCGTGACCACCACCTACTACCTCACGGCTACTTCGCTGGGGGGCTGCCTGGTGCGCGACACGGTGGTGGTGCACGTGCGCCCGGCCTTGCAGGTGGCATTCACTCCCTTGGCCACGGCCACGGGCAACACGGTGCTGCGGGCCGGCTGCGCCCCGCTGAACGTGTTTTTCCGCCGCGACACTCCGCAGGCCGGCACCAGCCTGCAGTGGAGCTTCGGCGACGGCACCACCTCGGCCCAGGCCGGCGTGGTAAGCCATGTGTTTAATACCCCGGGCCGGTACGCGGTGCAGCTCACCGTGAACGACACCTCGGCTTGCCCCATTTCCCGGACCGTGACCGATACCGTGACCGTGTACGCCGTGCCCACGGCCTTGGCCGGCCCCAACCAAACCATCTGTCTCGGCGCTTCCGCCACGCTCACGGCCGGCAATGCCGGCGCGGCGGGCACCACTTTCCGCTGGAGCCCGACAACGGGCCTGAGCGCCACCACCGGCGCCCGCGTCACGGCCACGCCCGCTGCCACCACCACCTACACCCTGACCGCGACGGCTCCCGGCGGCTGCACCAGCCAGGCCACGGTGGTGGTGCAGGTGAACCCGCAACCGGTGGCCGTGCCCGGCACCACGGCCCGGGAGGTCTTCACCAACACTCCCGTGGCCTTCACCAACGCCAGCACCAGCGCCACCGACTACCTCTGGGACTTCGGCGACGGGCAAACCAGCACCCTGGCCACCCCCACGCACACCTACACCCAGCCCGGCGACTACCGAGTGCGGCTGCTGGCCCGGGTGGGCACCGCGTCCTGCACCGATGAGAAAACCCTGCTCATCATTGTTCGCCGCTACGACCTGCCCAACGTCATCACCCCCAACGGCGACGACCGCAACGACACCTTCAAGCCCTTCGTGAGCTTTCTGCCCGTCGATATCAAAATCTTCAACCGCTGGGGCCGGCTGGTGTATGAGAAAAAAGGCTATACCGACAGCTGGGGCGACGCCAGCACCCCCAGCGGCGTGTACTACTACCAACTGACCGGGGTCGAAGGCGCTAGCTGGAAAGGCTGGGTGGAAGTCGTGCATTAAACCGCAACGCCCCCAATCCGTTTGATGAAATACCCCCGGCACCCTGCCGAGGGTATTTTTTTGCGAGCCACCGCCCGCCCGCCTGTTGCGTAACTTTGCCTCTTAAGCAGGATTTTATGTGGGAAAAGCTCGCCGTCTTCATCATCCGTTTCCGTCTCTCGCTGGTCGCAATACTAGCCGCCATCACCGTCTTCATGGCCTACAAGGCCAAGGACGTGGAAATGACCTACGACTTTGCCCAAGTGGTGAGCGAGCAGGACCCGGACATGCTCTATTTCAAGCAGTTCAAGCGGACCTTTGGGGAAGACGGCAACGTGCTGGTTATCGGCCTGCAGGACAGCTCCATCTACAAGCTGGGTAACTTCAACGAGTTCCGCCAGCTCACCGATACGCTGGCTAAAGTGCAGGGCGTGAACGGCGTGCTCAGCGTGAGCAAGCTGCTCAACATCAGCAAGGACACGGCCAGCAACAGCTTCAAAGCCGCGCCCATCTTCAAAGCTCCGCCGCGCAGCCAGAAGGAATTGGATAGCCTGATGCGCGTTGTGAACAGCGTGGAGTTCTACAAAGGCCAGCTCATTAGCCCCAGCACCGGGGCCACGCTGCTGGCTCTTACGATGGACCCGAAATACCTGAACTCCTCGAAGCGGCAGGCGGTGATGAACAACATTCTGGGCTTCGCGGCGCAGTTTGAGAAGAAAACCAGCATCAAGCTGCACTACGCCGGCCTGCCCTACGTGCGCTCCACCATGACGAGCAAGGTGGCCGGGGAGATGAAATTCTTCACCATCCTGGCCATGATTGTGACGGGCATCACGCTGCTGGTGTTCTTCCGGACGTGGTCGGCGGTGCTGTTTCCGCTCATTGTGGTGGGCGTCACCGTTATCTGGTGCATTGGCTCGATTGTGCTGCTGGGCTTCAAAATCAACCTGCTCACGGGCCTGATTCCCAGTATCATCATCGTCATCGGCATCCCGAACTGCACCTACCTGCTCTCGCGCTACCACTACGACTACCGCAAATCGGGCAACCAGATGCTGGCCATGACGCGGGTAATCCGCAAAATAGGCCTCGTCACGCTGATGAACAACACGACTACCGCCGTGGGCTTCATCGTGTTTGCCTTCACCGACATCGCCATTCTTTACCAGTTCGGCCTGGTCGCCACCATCAACATCTTCGCGGCTTTCATCATCAGCTTCATCCTGATTCCGGCCGCCTTCACCTACCTGCCGCCGCCCACGCCCAAGCAGTTGGAGCACCTTGATGCCGCGCCCCTCACCAAGCTGCTGGAGTTCTTCGACCACCTCGTGCTCGACCGCCGGCCCACCGTCTACATCGCCGCGCTGGTGCTGGTGGCGGGGGCCGCCATCGGCATTTCGCGCATCGAAGCCGTGTCGTACATGGTGGACGACCTGCCCAAGAAAAGCTCCGTGAACTCCGATTTGGCCTTCTTCGAAAGCCACTTCAACGGCGTAATGCCGCTGGAATTTGAAGTTGACACGCACAAGAAAAAGGGCCTTTTCAAGCTGAAGAACCTGGAGAAAATTGACCAGTTCGAGAAGTACCTGCGCACCCAGCCGGAGCTGTCGCCGCCCGTCAGCTTGGTTACTTTCCTCAAGGCCAGCACCCAGGCCTTCTACAATGGCAACCCGTCGTTTTACCGTCTGCCCGATAACTCAGAGAAGAACTTCATCCTCAGTGCGCTAGCCAACTCCGGCGGCTCGGCTGGTGGCGCGGGCATGAACAGCAAACTGCTCCGCTCTTTCATCGACAGCACCAGCCAGAAGGCCCGTATCAGCCTGAAAATCGCCGACATCGGTTCCCAGAACCTGGATACGCTGATGAACACGAAAATCATCCCGGAGATGAATCGCATCTTCAAAGGGACGGGCATGGATATCCGCCCCACGGGCACGACCATCATCTTCACGAAGGGCAACGAATACGTTATTCACACCCTGCGCGACAGCCTGTTCATGGCTTTCGGACTGGTGGGTTTGGTGGTGCTCATCCTCTTCCGCTCGTTCAAAACGGTGCTTTTTGCGCTCATTCCCAATGCCGTTACGCTGATTCTCACGGCCGGCATCATGGGCTATTTCAACATTGCGCTTAAGCCCAGCACGGCCCTGATTTTCGTGATTGCGCTGGGGATTGATGGGGATAACTCCATCCACTTGCTGGCCAAATTCCGCCAGGAAATGGCCCTGAACGGCGGCCGGGTACGCGAAGCCGTATCTGTGACGCTGAGTGAGGCGGGCACCAGCATGATATACACGAGCATCGTGTTGTTCGTGGGTTTCAGCATCTTCGCCTTCAGCGAATTTGGCGGCACCAAGGCCTTGGGAATGCTAATGTCGGCGTCGCTGTTGATAACCAACTTCTCCAACCTGATACTGCTGCCCTCTCTGCTCGTGACGTTTGAGCATGGCAAAGGCGACACGGATACCAACGCCCTCATTCGGCACTACGATGAGTCGTACCACGAGGAGGATGATGATGCCGACCTGAACCTGAAAGAAATGCACAAAGCCTCCGACTACGAAGGCGATTACTCGATTTAACTGAACCAGCGGACTCCTAAAGAACGTCAAACAAGGAACGTCATGCTGAGCGCAGCCGAATAATCTCTACCGCGCAACTACTCCCGATGATTGGGTTTACTGTTGCGGTAGAGATGCTTCGGCTGCGCTCAGCATGACGTTCTAAAGAATTGAAAATAACCCAATTCATGAAATACCCCGAATACAAGCAGCCGCTCAACTACGGCCAGCTCGGCGAGGACATCCTCGCCTGGTGGAAGGAGCACGGCATCTTTGAAAAGAGCGTGAGCAGCCGCGAAGGCCAGCCTACGTTCGTGTTTTACGAAGGCCCGCCTTCCGCCAACGGCGCGCCCGGCATTCACCACGTCATGGCCCGCACGGTGAAGGACATTTTCGGCCGCTACCAGACGCTGCTGGGCAAGCAAGTGCCCCGCAAAGGCGGCTGGGACACCCACGGCCTACCCATCGAGCTGCAGGTGGAGAAGGAGCTGGGCATCACGAAGGAGGACATCGGCAAGAAAATCAGCGTGGAGGACTACAACCAGCGCTGCAAGGAAACCGTCATGCGCTTCAAGGCGCAGTGGGACGACCTGACCGAGAAAATGGGCTACTGGGTCGACCTCAACGACCCCTACGTGACCTTCGAGCCGGAATACATCGAAAGCTGCTGGGCGCTGCTCAAGAATCTCTACGACAAAGGCTTGCTCTACAAGGGCTACACCATCCAACCGTATTCGCCAGCCGCTGGCACTGGCCTTTCGTCGCACGAGCTGAATCAGCCCGGCACCTACAAGGACGTGAAGGACACGACCGTGGTGGCGCAGTTCAAGGTGAAGCATACAGAGGTTTCGGAGAAGCTTTTCGCCGCTGCCGGACCTGATGCCAACGTGTACATTCTGGCTTGGACAACCACGCCCTGGACTCTGCCCGCCAACACCGGTTTGGCGGTGGGCAAGAATATCCCGTACCAGCTCATCCGCACCTTCAACCCCTACACTTACGAGCCCATCCACGTGGTGCTGGCGAAGGCGTTGATGAGCCGTTATTTCAACGAAAAAGGGGCTGCGGCGCCGCTGGAAGGCTATGCCGAAGGCGACCACAAGGTGCTGCCTTGGCGCGTGGAAGGCGAGTTTACGGGCGCTGATTTGGTGGATATCAAGTACGAGCGCCTGTTCGATTTTACGCCCTTCGAAGGCGAGGAGCGGGCTTTCCGCGTCATCAACGGCGACTTCGTGACCACGGAGGACGGCACGGGCATCGTGCACATCTCGCCCACGTTTGGCGCCGATGACTTCCGGGCCGCGCAACTGGCCGACATCCCGGCGCTGATGGTGCCGGATGCCGACGGCACGCTCGGCCCCATCGTGGACCGGACGGGCCGCTACGTGCCCCAAATGGGCGAGTTTGCGGGCCGCTGGGTGAAGAACTACGACGGCCACGACGAAACCGGTGCCGACTATAAAACGCTGGACGAGAGCATCGTCATCAAGATGAAGGGCGACGGTACGGCCTTCAAAGTGGAGAAGTACGAGCACACCTATCCGCACTGCTGGCGCACCGACAAACCGGTGCTCTACTACCCGCTCGATTCCTGGTTCATCAAAACCACGGCGGTGAAGGACCGGCTCATCGAGCTCAACAAAACCATCAACTGGAAGCCCGAAAGCACCGGCACCGGCCGCTTCGGCAACTGGCTGGAGAACCTGGTAGACTGGAACTTAAGCCGCTCGCGCTACTGGGGCACGCCGCTGCCCATCTGGCGCACCCAGGACCGGACGGAGGAAATCTGCATCGGCAGCATCGCCGAGCTGAAGGCGGAGATTGACAAGGCCGTGGCGGCCGAAGTCATGACCCACAACCCCTACGCCAACGGCGAAAAAGTGGACCTGCACCGGCCCTACGTGGACGATATTTTCCTCGTCAGCCCCACCGGCCAGCCCATGTACCGCGAGGCCGACCTCATCGACGTGTGGTTCGACAGCGGTGCCATGCCGTACGCGCAGTGGCACTATCCGATTGAAAACGAGGGCCAATTCCAGAAGAATTTCCCCGCCGATTTCATTGCCGAAGGCGTGGACCAGACGCGCGGCTGGTTCTTCACGCTGCACGCGCTGGCCGTGATGTTGGAAGACTCCGTGGCCTTCAAAAACGTGATTGCCAACGGCCTAGTGCTCGCCAAAGACGGCCAGAAGATGAGCAAGCGCCTCGGCAACGCCGTCGACCCGTTTGCCACCATCAAGCAGTTCGGCCCCGATGCCACCCGCTGGTACCTCATCGCCAACGCGCCACCGTGGGACAACCTCAAGTTCGACCCCGCCGGCGTGACCGAAGTGCAGCGCCGTTTCTTCGGCACGCTCTTCAATACGTACTCGTTCTATGCGCTTTACGCGAACCTGGACGAGTTTCAGACCAGCGAATTTGACCGCGTGCCGCACGCCGAATTGAGCGAGCTGGACCGTTGGGTGCTGAGCAAACTGCAGTCGCTGATTGTGGAAGCGCGCGGGCACCTGGACAACTACGACCCCACGAAGGCCGCCCGTGCCATCCAGGATTTCGTGACCGACCAGCTCTCGAACTGGTACGTGCGCCTCTCGCGCCGCCGTTTCTGGAAAGGCGAACTCACTCAGGATAAGCGCGCTGCCTTCGAAACCTTGCAGGAATGCCTGGTGGTGGTGGCACAGCTGATGTCGCCCATCGCGCCCTTCTTCGGCGAGTGGCTGTATAAGAACATGACCGATGGCATGCGCGCCGAGGCCGTGGCCAAAAACACGCCCCTGGCCCCGGAATCGGTGCATCTGACGCTGCTGGTGGAGGCCGACACGGCCCGCATCGACCCGAAGCTGGAGGAGCGCATGGAGCTGGCCCAGCGCATCAGCTCGCTGGCCCACTCGCTGCGCAAAAAGTCGGTGCTGAAGGTGCGCCAACCCCTGCAACGCATCCTGGTGCCGGTGCTGAACGACACGACCAAGGAGCAAGTCGGCCTCGTGGAGGACCTGATTTGCGCCGAAATCAACGTGAAGCACATCGAATTCCTCGACGACGAGAGCGAAAGCGGCGTGCTGGTGAAGTCGGTGAAGCCCAATTTCAAGCGCCTCGGCCAGCAATACGGCCCGCGCCTGAAGGCCGTAGGTGCCCGCATTCAGCAGATGACGGCGGCCGAAATCTCGAAGCTGGAGAAGGAGGGAAGCCTCACGGTGGAAGTCGATGGCCAGCCCATCACCCTGGCCCCCGACGATGTGGAAATCCGTACCGACGACCTACCCGGCTGGCTCGTGGCCACCGACGGCCCCCTCACCGTGGCCCTCGACGTGACCCTGACCGACGAGCTGCGCCAGGAAGGCCTCGCCCGCGAGCTGGTGAACCGCCTCCAGAACCTGCGCAAAGACTCGGGCCTGGAAGTGCAGGACAAAATCCGCGTCACGTTGGCAGATGCACAGCCCGAGCTCACTGCCGCCGTGGCCGCGTTCGGCGACTACATCCGCACCGAAACGCAGGCCCTCGCGCTCACCTTCGCGGCCGATGTGAACGGCGGCTCGGTGCTCGAATTTGATGACTACTCCGTGCCGGTCCGATTGGAGGTCGCAACTGCCTGATGCTGAACGACTCGCCGGGAATAAAAAACCCCGGCGAGTCCTCGGTCGCACAAACAGTCAATAAGCTCGTCTTTGGTCGCACAAAACCTCAGACAATCAGTTGTAAAAGGTACAAAAGGACGGTAATAAAACAGGCCGTCGCTCCCGCCACTTTTGGCCCCGTCTGCATGCATCCAACGCTCACCACTCGCCAGCAAAACGCGGCTAAATTCTTCCTGCTGGCGCTGTTCGTCATTGCCCTCGACCAGCTCTCAAAGTGGGCCGTGCACACCTACATGCAGCCCGGCATGGCGGGCGAAATCCCGCTCATCGGCCACTGGGCCAAGCTGCACTACACGCTGAACCCCGGCATGGCCTTCGGGGCCGAGCTGCCCGCGCCGTATGGTAAGCTGGTGCTCAGCGGGTTCCGCTTGATGGCCGTGTTTGGTCTGAGCTACTACATCATCCGCCTCTGCAAGCAGCGCGCCGCTGGCGGCTACATCGCCTGCATGGCCCTCATCCTCGGCGGCGCCGTGGGCAACCTGATTGACTCGGTTTTCTACGGCATCATCTACGACAACGCGCCGTTTGGCTCGCCCACGCGCTGGTTCTACGGTCAGGTCATCGACATGCTCTACGTGGACATCTACGAAGGCTTCCTGCCCCAAAACTGGCCGCTGATAGGAGGGAAGTACGTCTCGCTCTGGCCCATCTTCAACATCGCCGATTCCTCCATTTTCATCGGCGTAGCGCTGATTCTGCTAAATCAGAGCCGTTTTTTCAAGCAGGAAGAGCCTGTGTCCGTGACTGAGAAACAGAGCGAGCCGCTGGTAGCTCCAGATTCGGAGAATCTGGGGTAGCGAACTGTAGCGTGGACTCTGCGAGTCCGCGCCCGTACGGGTGTCGTTCGGGAATTGTCGGGATGCGCGGACTCGCAGAGTCCACGCTACAACTTGCGGCATGCCGTTCTTTGTCCTTTCGTTCTGCTAAAGGACAACTTCCCCACTAAAATGCACCCAACGCTCACCACCCGCCAGCATTCTGCGGCTAAATTCTTCCTGCTGGCCCTGTTCATCATCGCGCTAGACCAACTCTCGAAGTATTTGGTGCACACCTACATGCAGCTCGGTTCGGCCGGCGAAATCCCGATTTTCGGCCAGTGGGCCAAGCTCACCTACACGCTGAACCCCGGTATGGCTTTCGGCGCCGAGTTGCCTGCGCCCTACGGCAAGCTGGTGCTCACTGGCTTCCGCATGCTGGCCGTGGGCGGGCTGATTTACTACATTATTCGCCTCTGCCGCCAGCGCGTGGCGGCCGGCTACATCGCCTGCATGGCCCTCATCCTCGGCGGCGCCGTCGGCAACCTGATTGACTCGATTTTCTACGGAATTATCTACAATAATGCCCCTGTAGGCTCGCCCACACGCTGGTTCTACGGCCAGGTAATCGACATGATTTTCGTGCCGCTGTACGTGGGTTATTTCCCCAAATCCTGGCCCCTCATCGGCGGCTCGTATAGCAACGGCTTCCCCATCTTCAACATCGCCGATTCGTCCATCTTCATCGGCGTCGCCTTTATTCTGCTCAACCAGAACCGCTTTTTCAACGAATCGCAGCCCGCTGCCGCTCCCAACGAGCCCCAGCCCCTAGTCGCCGCCGATGCTGAGAAGCTGGCGTAGTAGGGGAGAGGCAGCGTGGATAGAACGTCTTACCGAATGCGGTGAAGCATTTTACTGTTTCGGTTAGACCATCCTACACATCCAAAAAACGACTACGGTAAGTAACAGGAATCCGATGCCGTAACGGATAGCTTGGCTGTAATGGCCTGTGGCTAGTTTCCATAGAAACAGAACCAAATTGGCACCCATACCCAAGAGGGCTACTACGAACGAACCTATCAGTGGATTCAAGGCGGCTGAGCTGCCGTAATTCATGGCCACTACCAAAGCACATACCAATAAAATACTCCAAATAATGGCGTTTAAGTGCTTCGCGTTATTGTTTGAGTTAGGAGAAGGGGATGCAGGCGTGGGGCGCATGGAGGACAAGAAAAGAGGCTTTCCATTGGGTAAGATACGTCGTTGGCTACTACCAATCTTAAAATGCTCAAATACCTCCTCTGTATCTAAAATCATACTTTGCTACGTTCAACATTACGTTCTTGCGTATCTAAAGCCCTCCCTCCGTGCCCAACCCGCTGCTCACCGTTTCCAACCTCACCATTGACTTCTCCAGCCACCGCGGCGACGTGCGGGCCGTGGACAACGTGTCGTTTGAGCTGCATCGGGGCGAAACGCTGGCCATTGTGGGCGAATCCGGCTCGGGCAAATCCGTGACGTCGCTGGCGCTGCTGGGGCTGATTCCGATGCCGCCCGGCCTCATTGCCAGCGGCCAGGCAATCTTCCAGTCCGAAAAGCTGGGCCAGACCGACCTGCTGAAACTCTCCGAAACCGACCTGCGCCAGGTGCGCGGCAACGACATCGGCATGATTTTCCAGGAGCCGATGACCTCGCTGAACCCCGTGTACACCTGCGGCAGCCAGGTGGTAGAAGCCCTGCGCCTCCACACTGACCTCAGCGAGCAAGCCGCCAAGGCCCGCACCATCGAGCTATTCACCGAGGCGCAGCTGCCGCGCCCCGAAGCCATTTTCGGCAGCTACCCGCACGAAATCTCGGGCGGCCAGAAGCAGCGCGTGATGATTGCCATGGCCATGGCCTGCCGCCCGGCCCTGCTCATCGCCGACGAGCCCACCACGGCCCTCGACGTGACGGTGCAGGCCCGCATGCTGCGCCTGATTGATGACCTGCGCCGCCAGCACAACACGGCCGTCCTCTTCATCACCCACGACCTCGGCGTGGTGGCCGAAATCGCCGACCGCATTCTGGTGATGTACCGGGGCAAGGTCGTGGAACAGGGGAGGGTGCTGGATATTTTTTCAAATTCGCAACATCCGTACACAAAAGGCCTTTTGGCGTGCCGTCCGCGCCTCTCGGTGGGCAAAAAACGCCTCCCCGTGGTGGCCGATTTCATGCGGGAAGACGCCAGCGGGCAACTTTTGGCCCAGCCCGCGCCCGTACTTCCGCTGCCAGATGAGGCACTTGTGGAATCTTCGCCCGAAGTGGAGGCCCAGCAGTTACACGATAAAATCGAAACCGCCAAAACGTTCCCCGTGGAACATGGCGTTTTGGGGGATGTTCCACGGGTGGAAGCGGGCGCGGTCCCGTTCACCTCACCCCCTGACCCCCTCTCCCGCGGAGAGGGGGCACCGGCTCTGCGCGGTGATGCAGCAACCGTTTCAGAAGAAGCTTCTGCCGCTACTGATTCTTCGGTTTCATCTTTGGCTTCTTCTCAAACTCTAACCCAGCCGTCAGGCTCCCCCTCTCCGCGGGAGAGGGGGCCGGGGGGTGAGGTGAACGGAACCGCGCCGCTCCTGGAAGTAAAAAACCTCCAGGTCTACTTCCCGCTCCGCAAGGGCTTCTTCCGCCGCGCCACCGATTACGTGCGGGCCGTAGATGATGTCAGCTTCACGCTCTACCCCGGCGAAACCATCGGCCTCGTGGGCGAGTCCGGCTGCGGCAAGACCACGCTGGGCCGGGCGCTGCTCCGCCTCACGGAACCAACGGCGGGCAGCATCCTGTTTGAAGGGACCGATTTGGCGAAGCTGTCGAGCGGGGACTTGCGCCGCCGTCGGCGCGATTTGCAGCTGGTGTTTCAGGACCCTTACGCGGCTCTTAACCCGATGCTGACCGTGGGCGAGGCCATCTGGGAGCCGATGCGCGTGCACAACGTGGGCGGCACCCGCCAGCAGCAAAAGGCAAAAGTGCTGGAGTTGCTGCGCACCGTGGGGCTGCGCGACGAGCATTTCCAGCGCTACCCGCACGAGTTCAGCGGCGGGCAGCGGCAGCGCATCTGCATTGCCCGGGCGCTGGCCTTGCAGCCCAAATTGATTGTCTGCGACGAGTCGGTTTCGGCCCTCGACGTCTCGGTGCAGGCGCAGGTCCTGAACCTGCTCAACGACCTCAAACGCGAGTTCGGCATCACTTATCTGTTCATCACGCACGACCTGTCCGTGGCCCGGTTTATGAGCGACCGGCTGCTGGTCATGCACCAGGGCCGCATCGTGGAAAGTGGCCCGGCGGCGGCCATCTATGCCGCCCCCCAACACGAATACACCCAGGGCCTGCTAGCCGCCATCCCGAAGGACAGCCTGGCCGACATCGAAGCCGCCGTAGCCAGCCGGGCGTAGCTGGGCTGTAGCGTGGACTCTGCAAGTCCGCGCATCGTTGGTCGATTAGTCGTTCGCCCAGGCGCGGACTCGCAGAGTCCACGCTACAAGGTTCGCGCTACTCCGTGCTTGCCTCAATACCTTGCGCCGCCAGACGCTACTTAAGCAGCGCTGACGAAGCTCCAGATTCTGGTTGCTACTGCGTCAATCCCAACCCCGCGCGGACTCGCAGAGTCCACGCTACAACCTCCCGGCCCGGCCCGCGTTTCACTAAGCGGCGCGGCCCAGCCAGCCACTCATTTTTCCGCTCTCGCCGCCTGCGACCAAACCACTTTTCGGCGGCCACTTTTACCCCAAATGAATACCCCCGAAAACTCCCGGGCTCCCCGCGCCAAGCGTGAAAAGCCCGAACCCGCGGCCATCACCCAAGACCAAGTCCTGCGCGTCTTCGCCGACAACCCCACCAAAGTCCTCGCCTACCGCCAACTCTCGCGCCGCCTCGGCGTCACGACCAAGGGCCAGCGCGAGGAGATTTTTGCCCACATCAAGGTGCTGCGCAAAAACGGCCTCATTACGCTGCTCCAAAACGACGAATACCGCCTCGCCGATACCGACGCCGTAGCGGCGGCTTTGATGCCGTCCAGCGCCAAAAAATTAACCAAAAAAGGCGACTCGCCCATCGCCCCGCCCCGCAACCGTTCGGTGCAGGCCGAGTTCGGCCAGGACCCCATTGTGCACCGCCGCCGCTCGGCTGGCTTCGACTACGTGGACGGCGACGACCGCCCCGAGCGCGCCCCGTCGAACACGGTCATCGGCACCGTCGATTTGGCCACGCCCAACTTCGCCTTCGTGGTGCCGGAGGGCACGGGCGAGCACGACGACATCCGCGTGTTCACCGACCAGCTCAAGTTTGCCCTGCAGGGCGACGTGGTGCGGGTGCGCCTGCGCAGCGGCTCGCGCGACGGCCGGCCGATGGGCGACGTGGTGGAAGTCCTCAAGCGGGTGCGCCCCGAAATCGTGGGCCGCATCCAGATTCAGGGCACACTCGGCTTCGTGAAGCCGGATAACCGCAAGGTGTATTTCGACGTGTTTGTGCCGCCGCATTTGCTGCACGAATCGCGCAACGGCGACAAGGTGCTAGTCCGCATCAACGAGTTTCCGGAGGACAGCAGCCGGCAGCCGGTGGGCGAGGTCATCCGCAACTTCGGCGCGGCCGGCGGCAACGAGGCCGAGATAAACGCCATCATGGCCGAGTTCGGTTTGCCCTTCGAATTCCCCTCGGAAGTGGAGGAGGAATCGGAAGGCATTAGCGAGGTTATCGAGCAGGATGAAATTGCCCGCCGCCGCGACTTCCGCGCCATCACCACCTTCACCATCGACCCCGCCGATGCCAAGGATTTCGACGATGCCCTGAGTATTCAGAAGCTGGAAAACGGCCACTGGGAAATCGGTGTGCACATCGCCGACGTCACCCATTACGTGCGCCCCGGCACCGAGCTGGAGCGCGAGGGCAAGCACCGCGCCACCTCGGTTTACCTGGTCGACCGCGTGATTCCGATGCTGCCCGAGCGCCTCTCCAACGGCCTCTGCTCGCTGCGCCCGCACGAGGACAAGCTGACTTTTTCGGCCGTGTTCGAGCTCGATGAAAACGGCAAGCTCTACGAGTCGTGGTTCGGCAAAACCATCATTCACTCCGACCGCCGCTTCAGCTACGAGGAGGCCCAGGAGCGCATCGAAAGCAAGGAGGGCGAGTACGCCGAGGAGATAAATCTGATGAACGACATGGCGCATAAGCTGTGTGCGCTGCGCTTCAAGCAGGGCGCCATCACCTTCGAAACCCAGGAAGTGAAGTTCCGGCTCGACGAGCACGGCAAGCCGCTCGGCGTGTATGTGAAGGAGCGGAAGGACGCCCACAAGATGATTGAGGAGTTCATGCTGCTGGCCAACCGCAAGGTGGCCGAGTTCGTGTTCAACCTCAAAAAGACCAAGCCGCGCTTCACCATGGTGTACCGCACCCACGACGCGCCCGAGCCCGAACGCCTCCAGACCTTCGCCCTCTTCGCCCAGAAATTCGGCTACAAGCTCAAGCTCGAAAACCCGAAAAAAATCAGCACCGAGCTCAACAACCTTAGCTCCGAGGTGATGGGCAAGCCCGAGCAAAACGTGCTGCAGGGCCTGGCCATTCGCACCATGAGCAAGGCCATCTACACCACCGAGCCGCTCGGCCACTTCGGCCTGGCCTTCGACCACTACTCTCATTTCACCTCGCCCATCCGTCGCTACCCCGATATGATGGCCCACCGCCTGCTGGAGCACTACCTGCTCGGCGGCAAGAACGTGGCCGTCGAGCCTGTGGAGGAAGAGTGCAAGCACTCCTCGGCCCGCGAGAAACTGGCGGCCAACGCCGAGCGCGCCAGCATTAAGTTCAAGCAGGTCGAGTTCATGGCCGATGAAATCGGCAACACCTTCAAGGGCGTGGTATCGGGCCTGACGGAGCGCGGCATGTATATCGAAATCGAGGAGAACAAGTGCGAGGGCATGGTCCGCATCAGCGACATCCCCGGCGACGAGTACGAGCTCGACAAGGACAACTACCGCATCGTGGGCCGCCGCAACAAGCGCATCATCCAGTTCGGCGACGAGATGATGGTAGTTGTAAAATCCGCCAACCTCCTCGACCGCACCATCGACTTCGAGCTGGTGGACGACCGTCCCGACCATGTGAAAAAGCGCGAAGCCGACGAGCGCAAGCAGCGCAACAGCGAGCCCCGCGGCTACCGCGACCACAGTAGCGGTGGGAAGGGTGGAAGTAAGGGTGGGTTTAAGGGTAACAAGCGCCGCTAGGCGAACCCTGACGCCGGAACCTCACCCCCGGCCCCTCTCCAAAAGAGAGGGGAGCCTGACGATAACAGAAGCCCTGACTCAGCCAGAGTCAGGGCTTTTTTGTTGATACCGTCAACACTCAACTTACCCTTATAAGCGCCGCCCTGGCTCCCCTCTCTTTTGGAGAGGGGCCGGGGGTGAGGTTACCCGCGCCTGCCGTTCTTTGCACCACCTATGACCCCAGCCGACTTCCCCGCTAACATCACCGCCGCCCTCGCCCAACTCGATTACGGCCAAGCCCCCGACACCCTCTACGCCCCCATCCGTTACATCATGGGCCTCGGTGGCAAGCGCATCCGCCCGCTGCTCACGCTGCTCGGCGCCCACCTCTTCACCGACGACCTCAGCGGCATCCTCAAACCCGCACTGGCCACCGAAGTCTTCCATAACTTCACCCTTCTCCACGACGACCTGATGGACCAGGCCCCCCTGCGCCGCGGCCAGGCCACCGTGCACGAAAAGTGGAACCCCAACGTCGCCATTCTCTCCGGCGACGTGATGCTGGTGCGGGCCTACGAGCTGTTCCTGGAAGTGCCGCCGGCGCTGCTCCCACGCATCCTCGCCCGCTTCAGCCAGACGGCCGCCGAGGTCTGCGAAGGCCAGCAGTGGGACATGAATTTCGAAACAGAGCCCCAGGTCAGCATCGCCCAGTATCTGGATATGATTCGCCTGAAAACGGCCGTCCTCCTCGGCTTCTGCCTGGAGTTGGGCGCCCGCCTGGCCGGCGCTTCGGAAGAGGACTCCGAGCACCTCCGCCAGTTCGGTACCGATATCGGCCTGGCCTTCCAGCTGCGCGACGACCTGCTCGACGTCTACGGCGACGCCGCCACCTTCGGCAAGCGCGTGGGCGGCGACATCATTTCCGACAAGAAAACCTTCCTCCTGCTCTCCGCCCAGGCTCAGGCCAGCCCCGCCCAGAAAGCCACCCTAGCCCAGCACATCGGCCAACCCGTCGCCGATGCCGAAGCCAAAGTAGCCGCCGTGCGTGCCATCTACGACGAGCTCGAAATCCGCCCCCAGACGGAAGCTCTCATCAACTCCTACTTCCAGGATGCCCTCCAGCACCTGGAGCGCGTAGCGGTGCCCGCAGCCCGCAAAGAACCCCTTCATCGCCTCGCGCTCCAGCTCATGGACCGCGAAAACTAACCGCCTGTGCTCAATCCCATCTATATTCTCATTGGTCTCACGGTCGTCATTTCCATCTATGCTTGGTCGAAACAAGAGCTGATGGATTCCTGGATAATGCAGCCCTACCTGATGGCCCGTTCATCAGGCCAATGGTACCGCCTGCTCACCTCTGGCTTCCTGCACGCTGACTGGGCACACCTTCTGTTCAACATGTTTGCCTTCTACTCCTTCGGCCCGGTGGTGCTCGAGGCGTTGGTCGAAGGTTATGGCCAACTGCCCGGTATAGGCCTGTTTCTGGTGCTCTACCTCGGCGGTATTATCCTCTCCGATTTGCCCTCCTACTTCCAGCACCGCGACGACCGGGGTTACCGCAGCCTTGGGGCCTCGGGAGGCGTGGCATCGGTCTTGTTTGCTAGCATCCTGCTATTCCCGGTCAACACCAATGGCGGTGGCATCATCATCTTCCCCATTCCCTTTCCTATTCAGCCGTTCCTGTTTGGCTTCCTCTACCTCGTCTATTCCTACTACATGGCCCGCCGCCGGGCCGACAACGTGAACCACGACGCTCACTTCTACGGTGCGCTCTACGGCGTCGTGCTGCTCCTTGTCCTGATGCCGGCTGCCGGACCCGCCTTCATCGAACAAATTAGCCTGTTTATTAAGTCAAAATTCTGATTATCAACAAATTGTATTTAAAAATCTGACTTTTTATATCTATTTGAAGAGCATTCCGTAATGATGGGCAAGTACATTCTTTCACTTTCCCTTCTTTCACAATGAACACCCTTCGCCACTTCGCTTCCCGCCTGCCTCTCACGGCAATGTTGCTTCCCCTGATGTTGCTGGCCACTTCCTGCAGTCGCTACAACGACAACGGCAGCCTCTCCATTGCCGGTGTCATCTACCTCATTCTTGCCATCGCGGCCGTCATCAGCCTGTTGAAGCAGGACTGGGATTTAGGCAAAAAACTTATCTGGGGGGTTATTATTTGGGTTGCCCCCATACTCGGCTCAATCATCTACTTCCTGTTTTCGGGGCGTAAATCGTAGCCGTTTTCGATTTCATTTAAATAAAAAAGCCCCGACCATCTGGCCGGGGCTTTTTTATTTGAGTATTGCGGTTTCGCCAGTGATTGGTGCTAATGCCACGAAGTTATTTACTGGTTAAGCAGCCGCTTTTTTTCCAGCCGTGCCACGCCCCGCAGCAACTCGCCGCTGTTCGTAATCTGCGTCATTTGCCAATGGTCGCCCTGGCGGCGCATCTTCACTTCTACCACCATCGTGGTGTCATACTTAGGCTGGGTCACCTCAAGCCCCACGAAGGCGTTGTCGCCCTCCTCGCGGGTGTACTTGATACCTTTAAATTCACTTTCCGGGCTCACCACTCGTCCCGCCAGTCCCGTCAGCGAGATGTTCACCAAACGCTTCGGCGCCGCCGCCGCCGCCGCTTCCAGCGAACCCGTTTCGACGTAGCGCTGCACCTCCTGATGGGCTGCCTTGGCCAGCGCCGGCTTCAGCATACGCAGGGCGCCGCCCATCATTAAACTGCCACCAGGAAGCAGCGACGTCAACGCCGAGCCTTGCTGTGCTACGTCATCCACCAGATGGCTGGTCACGCTGCTCACATCCACATACTTTTCGAAAGCCGCCATGTCATGGCTTTGCACCGCCGCCGCTGCCGAAACCAGCGCGCCCTTGGGGCCATTCTTTAAGCTTTGGAAGTAATAATATCCTCCCCCTACCAAGGCTAATAGCAATACGAGAATTAACAGTCTTTTCATGTAAGCTTCGCTGTGAATGATGAGCTGCAAAAATACCCGCATTTCACGGCTTTGCGACGAGTAACGTATCCATCAGCATCCATTCCTCATTCTTTACTGTGGGCTTTACCTCGCGCTTAACCCATACGACACTTCACTTCCCTCCATCATCGTACCCATGCCTGCGCCCCAAACATCCGAAATACACGGTCACCGTGGTTGTCGTGGCCTTCGTCCCGAGAACACACTGCCCGCGTTCCTACATGCCCTTCAACTCGGCGTTGACGTCATTGAAATGGATGTCGTTATCTCGGCCGACCACCAAGTAGTGGTTTCCCACGAGCCTTGGTTCAATCCGCTCATTTGCCTCGACCCCGCTGGCCATCCCATTGCATCCGGTAGCGCCCGGCTGCACAATCTTTTCGAACTCGATTACGCTTTCATTCGCCAATTCGATTGCGGCTCCCGGGTCCATCCCGGCTTCCCTACACAGGTATCGCAGCCTTGCTACAAGCCCTTGTTACGGGAGGTCCTCAGCTTCATCGAAGCTGCTGCGGTGCGGTTGCCCCGTTCACCCGTTGGCTATTCTATCGAGATAAAAAGCAGCCCCGACGGCGACAATATCTTCCATCCATCTCCCGATATTTTTCTGTCGCTTGTGCTGGCCGAGCTCACCGCCGCCGGGGTAGTTTCCCGGACCACCCTACTTTGTTTCGACCCACGAATTCTTCGGCTGGCTCACCAACAACACCCAAACTTAGCAACCTGCCTCCTTGTCGAAGACCAGCGCCCCTGGTCTACTAGTCTTAACGAGCTTGGTTTCTTGCCTACCACCTTCGGTCCGGATTTCACCACTGTCACAGCAGAAGCTGTTCAGATGTTACGCAAGGATTTCCCCGGCCTTCGCCTTGTGCCATGGACAGTGAACGAGGTTGCCGACATGCACTTGATGTTCGAACTCCGAGTTGATGGAATAACCACAGACTATCCTGACCGCGGAATCCATCTGTTTGCCGCTACAACAGTATAAAAGGCGCTCCTCCTACACATCTAAGGGATTATACGAACTGTCAGCCCGTGTACGCCAAAACATGCATTTGTAAACAATGTTACAACATAACATGTTGTGTAACGCTTTGCTTGTATAGTGTAATTACTGTTACAGTGCGTTAAATGTATCATAATTTCATTTTATGTACAGTTACAATGTAATCTTATTGTTCGAACAAGTTTGTTTAATTCGAATACATATTACATATTTGCACAAGCGTTACGCAACTACCTAAATATGCCACACCAAGGCGAAATCCTGCAAGAAGCCATCAAAAACAGTGGTATTTCAATCACGCGTATTGTCGATGAGATGGGCATTACACGTCCTACTATCTATCGTAAATTCAAAGAAGAGACAGTTGATTACAACTTCGTAAAGCGAATTGGTGATATTATAAATCACGACTTTTCAAATGACTTTACATCTGTTCAACAATCAGCTTTGCCATTTGTAACATCTGCACAAAAACCTATTGTTACAAGTGTCGTTACATCTCGTGTAACACAACCGCAATCAATTGATACTGACCCTTCCAAACAGCTTTTATTACTCCAATCAAAGTACATAGCCTTATTGGAGGCCTACAACGAGCTTTTGCTGAAAGTGTATGGGCCGAAGTGACAAAAATGTTCCACGTGAAACATTTTTGTCCGTTTATTTACCCAGCGATGAATAGGATACAAAATGAGCACTAGGCGCTGAACATTGACACACAATCAAGATTGAGGCCAGCCAACACAAAGACATTCGTGACTGCCTAGTTCTAAGGAATGGCTTGAGTAGAATACCGCTAATAACAGGAAGCGTAAAGAGCCGGCCTGAAACAGATAAGCTATTAAAGGAAGATAACCTCTTTAATAACCGTTTCGCCAACCTCGGCATTGATAAGCTCCGCCACCCGAGTCTTTGCCATGAGGAGTTCGTGTTTGAGTGGGGCAGAGGTAAGTCGAACAAAAAGCCGACCTTGATTAACATAAACCTCTTTGGTTTTTAGAGCGACTGCTTTCCCCATCACCCGCTCCCAACTCGACACGACTGTTACCTCATTGAGCTTGCCCTGCAAGCGGTAGGCTTTCACTAACGCTTCGAGTCCTTCCTTAAGAGAAATGTCACCGGAACGAGAAGGGGAAGAAGGCTTTTTCACTGGGTCGGATGGGGCAAGCCGAAGGCACTATTTTGCATGCCTTCGGAAAGCCACAAAGGTACCGTCGGTAAACTAGACTGGCGCAACGGTACCGTTTTGGACCCGGAAACGAATGATAGGAATAGCAACCCGGGCAAGCGCCTGGTCGGTACGCTCCAGATTGGTGTCGGTGAGAAAAACCTGGCCGAAGATTTCGTCGGCCACAAGTTCAAGCAGGCGGGCAATGCGCTTGTCGTCGAGACGGTCGAAGATGTCGTCAAGCAGCAGCAACGGCTTGTGCTGCTGCTTGGCAGCCAGCATCTCAAACTGCGCCAACTTGAGCGCAATAGCAAACGACTTCTGCTGGCCCTGGGAAGCGTGGCTCTTTACTGGCATGTCTTCCATCAGAAAGATAAAATCGTCGCGGTGCGAGCCGGTGGTACTGCGTTGCAAAGCAAAATCGCGCCGCTCGTTTTGTCGAAGCAGTTGCGCAAAGTCGGTGCCGAGCAATTGGCTCTTGTAGGTGAGCGTAACAAATTCCCGTCCATCAGCCAACTGCTGATAGTGCCGTTGGAAGATGGGTACGTACTCGGCCAGGAAAGCTTCGCGTAGCTGAGTGAGCTGCTGGCCCAGAGGAGCTAGCTGTTCATCAAGGGCCAGCAAGTAGTCGCGGTCGAATCCATGGGAGGGACGGTCGCCTTGCTTCAGCACGGCATTGCGCTGGCGCAACAAGGCATTGTAGGAAATGAGAATTTCCAGAAACTCATGGTCTAGTTGCGACATGAAACTGTCGAAATACTTGCGGCGCTCCTCGCTGCCTTGGCGAATGAGGTCAGTGTCGTAGGGCGAAATCAGGACGGCGGGGTAGCGACCAATGTGGTCAGCCATGCGCTCATAGGCCTGCTTGTTGTGCGTGAGTGTCTTTTTCTGGCCCTGGCGCAGGCTTACTTGAATGGTTTCGGGACTGGTTGGTAATTCTGATGAAAAAACACCCTTAACTACAAAGAAATCAGCGCCTTGCTTAACGCAAAGGGTATCGGATGATGTTATGGCGCTCTTAGTCAGCGACAAATAGTGAATGGCGTCCAGCAGATTGGTTTTCCCGCTGCCATTGTCGCCAATGAAGCAATTGAGGCCGGGGCTGAGACGCAGGGCGGCATCGTCGTAATTTTTAAAAAAGAGCAGCTGCAGGGAGTCAAGGGTCATAGGGTTCGGTATTGCCAGCTCTTTTACGTAATTTCGCCCTCCCAACGCGAAATATTCTTTTCCTCAAACGTGCTATGGCGGATACGAAAGTAAAAGCGGCTTCTAAAAAAACGACGGCGACCAATGGCGCAGCAGCCAAAGGCAACAGCAAAGCCGCTGCCACCAAGAAACAGCCCGACCCGGTGATGCCGGGCACCGACGCGCCCGCCCTGGCCGCGTCGGGCACGGACCTTTCCAAGCAGGCGAAAGCCGGGACCAACTTCCCGAAGGAAACCTACCTGCAGTGGTACGAGCAGATGCAGCTCATGCGCAAGTTTGAGGACAAGGCCGGCCAGCTCTACGGCCAGCAAAAAATCAAGGGCTTCTGCCACCTCTACATCGGCCAGGAGGCCTGCGTAGCGGGCGCGGTGTCGGCGCTGGAGAAGGGTGATAAATACATCACCGCTTACCGCGACCACGCCCACCCGCTGGCGCTGGGCACCTCGCCCAATGCCGTGATGGCCGAGCTGTTTGCCAAAGCCACCGGTTGCTCGAAAGGCAAAGGCGGCTCGATGCACATGTTCGACAAGGAAGTGGGTTTCATGGGCGGCCACGGCATCGTGGGCGGCCAGGTGCCAATGGGCGCGGGCATTGCCTTCGCCGAGAAATATAACAAGACGGGCAAGCTCTGCATTTGCTACATGGGCGACGGCGCCGTGCGCCAGGGCGCCCTGCACGAAGCCTTCAACATGGCTATGCTGTGGAAGCTGCCGGTCATCTTCGTCATTGAGAACAACGGCTACGCCATGGGCACGTCGGTGCAGCGCACCTCGAACGTCACCGACCTCTACAAAATTGGCCTGAGCTACGACATGCCCTCCGAGCCGGTGAACGGCATGCGCGTGGAAGACGTGCACGAGGCCGTGGCCCGCGCCGCTGAGCGCGCCCGCGCCGGCGAAGGCCCCACGCTGCTCGAGTTCAAGACCTACCGCTACAAGGGCCACTCGATGAGCGACCCGGCCAAGTACCGCACCAAGGAAGAGCTGGAAGACTACCGCCACCGCGACGCCATTGAGGGCGTGCGTCACACCATCCTGAGCCAGAATATGGCCACGGAAGCTGACCTCGAAGCTATCGACGAGAAAATCAAAGGCCAGGTGCAGGAGTCGGTTGATTTCGCCGAAACCTCGCCCTTCCCCACGCCGGATGAGCTTTACAAGGACGTGTACGTGCAGGCCGACTATCCTTACATTCACGACTAAACGGACAAATCTGTCGGCTACTGATAATTAGCTGTTAACTTTGACGGATTCCGACCATTCTGATTTTAAATAAAAGGCTAGCAGCTGAGAGCAAATAGCTAGCAGCTTCTCTTATATGTCGAAGATTCCTTACACTGGTAAAAGCCAGCAGGCCCAGCAGAACCGCCAGGGGCAGCAAGTAACCCAGAACGTGCCGGTCGACCCGCTGGCCCCGGCCGAGAACCTCGCCCCCGAAAATCCGCTGCTGGAAGACCCGGACGCCCTGGCGGCCCGTTTGGCCGAGTCGGAAGATTTCGTGCGCAACAACCGCAACGTGCTACTGACCATTCTGGCGGTGGTGGTGTTGGCGGTGGTGGGCGGCTTCGGCTACTACACCTGGCGCAACCAGCAGGACGAAAAGGCCCAGGCCATGATGTTCCGCGCGGTGAGCAACTGGGAGTCTGACTCGCTGAACCAAGCCGTGAAAGGCGATGGCAAAGCGCCCGGCCTGGTGACCGTGGCCAACGAGTACGGTAGCACCAAAGCCGGCAACCTGGCCAACTTCTACGCCGGTGTGGCTTCGCTGAAGCAGGGTAAGTTCAAGGAAGCCCTCGACTACCTCGAAGATTTCAGCTCCGACGACTACCTGGTGCAGAGCCGGGCCTACGCGCTGATGGGCGACGCCCAGCTGGAGCTCAACAAGCCCAAAGAAGCCGCCGACCTCTACGCCAAAGCCGCCGACCACAACGCCAACGAGTACTTCTCGCCCGGCTACCTGCTGAAAGAAGGCACGGCCCGCGAAATTGCCGGTGACAACGACGGTGCCGTGAAAGCCTACGACCGCATCATCACCGAGTATCCCACGGCCCAGGAAGTAGCCGAAGCCCGCCAGTATAAAGCCAAGCTGGACAAATAAGCTTCTGCTGCGCCCGAATGACAAGCATCAAATTGCGCTTCCTCTAAGTTGAGGAGGCGCAATTTTTTTATTGCGTGGTACCAAACCTTTGCGGCAGCCGGTCTTTTCAAGCATGGGCGGCGCTGACCAACTTACTATTCAGACCAACGACACGACATGGCAACTGCTTTGCAAAACCTGAGCGACTACGACGCTTCAACTTTTATTGACATCAGCGAAAAGCGGTTTGGGCTGGTGGTAGCCGACTGGAACCGCGAGATAACCGACATCCTGAGCGCCGGAGCGTACGAAACACTGCTCAAGCACGGTGCTAAGGCCGACAACATCTTCCGCAACGCCGTGCCCGGCAGCTTCGAGCTGACGCTAGGAGCCCAGTTTCTGGCGCAGCACGAGGAGATAGATGCAGTGATTTGCCTAGGTGTGGTGATTCAGGGTGAAACCAAGCACGACGACTACATCTGCCACGCCGTGGCGCAGGGCGTTACCAACGTGGCGTTGAAGTTCAACAAGCCGGTCATTTTTGGGCTTGTCACGACCAACACCCTGGAGCAGGCTTGGGACCGAGCCGGCGGCAAGCACGGCAATAAGGGCGTGGAAGCTGCCGTGGCGGCCATTCAAATGCTGGGGTTTTAGCCAGGCAAGGAAAAGCGGCCCGAACCGCGTAACTTTGCACCCGCAAAATGAGGCCTGCAACGGCTTTAAGCCAAGGGGGTAGGCATTTTCAAGCGCTACTAAACCATTTAGCTTCCCGAAGCGTTGCCGCTACACCACGGGTAGCAATTTCTTAACATACTTCGCAGTCTTTTTTACCCATTCGATGAACGACGACAACATTCGCTATTCCCGGGAGGACTTGAACGAGTTCGACCAGATTATTCAGGAAAAACTGACGGCGGCCCGCAAGGAGTTGTCGTTCATCAAGGAAACCCTGAACCGCAGCAACGACTCCGGCACCGACACCACGGCCTCGTCGGCCAAGGTACTGGAAGACGGCGCCGACACGGCCGAGAAAGAAAGCATGAACCAGTTGGCCTCGCGCCAGATGAAGTTCATTCAGCAGCTCGAAAACGCCCAGGTCCGCATCAAAAACGGCACCTATGGCGTGTGCATCGGCACGGGCAAGCTCATCCCCAAGGAGCGCCTGCGGGCCGTGCCCCACACCCAGCACTCGATTGAAGCCAAAATGGCGCGGCGCGACTAGCCAGCCAACTTTTTTTGGAAGTCGGTACGGCATAGCCGGCAGTTAGAATTTTATTCGGGTTGATGACGTTGACCCGCTTCTGACTGCCGGCTACTTCGTGCCGACTCCTTTTTTTAACCAGTACCGTAGCGATACGGCACGCAAATTTTTCTCCCCATGGGCAAGAAACATTTCTCCGATAATAACAGCAACAAGGCGGACCGTCGCGGCGGCCGCCCCAGCACGGGCGGTCCCGGCGGCTTCGGCAACAGCGCCGGCCGCAGCAACGAACGCGGCGGCTCCGAGCGCGGTAGCTACGGCAGTGACCGTGGCGGCAACAGCCGCGGCGGTGAGCGCCCGGCCTACGGCAATGGCCGCCCGGCCAGCAACGGTGCCTTCGGGCGCCCCGCTACCAACGGCGCCTTTGGCCGTCCTTCGGGCGGAGCCTTTGGCGGCGGTAAGAAATTTGAGGGCGGCGAAAAGCGCCCGTATGGCAGCAGCTACGGCGGCGGCCAGCGCGAAGGCGGCAGCGGCTTCGGTGGCGGCAAAAGCTTTGGCAATGACCGTCCCTTCGAGCGCCGCGATGAGCGTCCCCGCCTGGGCAAGGAGCAGCGCACCGGCACCAGCTACGGCCGCACCGCCGAACCGCGCCCCGAGCGCAGCAGCTTTGGCGGCGCCCGCGACGAGCGCCGTGGTTCGGCGCCTGAACCGCGCCCCATCCGCGAGTATCAGCCCAAGGAAAACTGGAGCGGCCAGCCCTACCGCCGCGACGGCGAGAAGGCCGTGCCCCGCGGCCAGCCCGGCGAGCGCAACCGCAAATTCCAGAAGCAAAACCCCAATGAGGATGCCGAAAGCCGCGCCCCGCGCGTCGGCGGCAGCTTTGGCCGCAGCACGCCCCGCGAGCCCGAGAACTTTGACCGTAACGCCGACCGCGGCGAGGAACGGGGCCCGAACCGGCCCATCCGCGCCGCCCGCCCGTTTGTGGCAGAGCCGCCCCAGCCCCGCGAGGAGCGCAACGACCGCCGCGATGCCAACATCGAGCGCGCCAACGCTGGCGACGCCGACTACCGCGCCGACCAGGCCGCGTTTGGCCGGAAGTTCACGCCCGGCGCCTTTGGTCGCCGCGATGGTGCGCCCGGTAGCCGCAGCACCGGTGAGCGCCCCGGCGGCTACGAGAAGCGCAGTACCGAGCGCTGGACGCCCGCGCCCGGCAGCTTTGCCGAGCGCCGCGAGGCCCTGAAAGCAGCCGAGCGCAGCGTGCGCCGCTCGGGCACTGGCTATGGCGCCACGCCCGACAAGCCGCGTGCGGCCCGGCCCACCACTCAGGAAAACCGCGCCGACAAGCCCAAGTATGGCGAGAAGCCTGGCGAAGCGCCCGACTACAAAAACCTGAAGCACTACGAGCAGGACAAAACCCGCGGCAACAAGCGTCGCCGTGAAGAGCTCGAAGACTTCGGTGCCGATGAAACGCGTCTGAACCGCTACATCGCTAACGCGGGCATCTGCTCGCGTCGGGAGGCCGATACGCTGATTGCCGCCGGCGAAATCCGGGTGAACGGCGAGGTGGTGACGGAAATGGGCTACAAAGTGCAGCCTGAGGACACGGTGCAGTACGGCAAGACCAACCTCAACCGCGAAAAGGCGGTGTACGTGCTGCTGAACAAGCCCAAGGACTTCATCACCACCACCGAAGACCCCGAAGGCCGCCGCACGGTGATGGACTTGGTGGCCGGCGCTTCGAAGGAGCGCATCTTCCCGGTGGGCCGCCTCGACCGCAACACCACGGGCCTGCTGCTTTTCACCAACGACGGCGAAGTGGCCCAGAAGCTCTCGCACCCCTCGCACAAGAACAAGAAAATCTACCAGGTCGAACTCAGCCAGCCGCTTACGGAGGAAGACCTGCGCAAAATTTCGGAAGGCCTGGAGCTGGAAGACGGCAAAGCCGTGGTGGATGACGTGGCCGTAGTGGCCGGCAACGCGCACTTTGTGGGCATCGAAATCCACATTGGCCGCAACCGCATTGTGCGTCGCATTTTCGAGCACCTCGGCTACGAAGTGGTGGCGCTGGACCGCGTGCAGTACGCCGGCCTCACCAAGAAGGACCTGCCCCGCGGTAAGTGGCGCTTCCTGAGCGAGCAGGAGGTCATTCGGATGAAGTACTTCCTGTAAGGCTTATCAAGGGGTCAACTCACAGTTATGACTTGGGCAACTCATTACTATGAGTTGCCCAAGTCATAACTGTGAGTTGACCCCTTGCTTGCTTTCGCTAACTCCTAGCATGCGAACCCTTGTATTAGATATCGGCAACACGGCCGTGAAGGCCGGCTGCTTCGATGGCCTGGCCTTGCGTGAGATGGCCGTTGGCCTTACGCCGGCCGCCGTGCGGGAGCTGGTGCAGCGCTGGCAGCCGCAGCACGTCATCGTGGCTTCGGTGGCGGAGGCAGCGGTGCTGGCCGTGGAAGAGCTGCAGGACCTGGTGCCGGGCCGCGTGCTGGGTTTTAGTCCGGGCACCACGCCGGTGCCGTTGCGCAATGCCTACGCCACGCCCCACACGCTGGGCGCCGACCGGCTGGCCGCCGCTGTGGGCGCCGCCGCCCTCCGGCCGGGGCAGCCCACGCTCATCATCGATGCCGGCACGGCGCTGAAGTTCGACCTTGTGACGGCCGACGGCACCTATCACGGCGGCAGCATCGGGCCCGGGCTGCAGATGCGGCTGCGGGCGTTGCACACCTTCACGGGGCGGCTGCCGCTGCTGGATTTGCCCGCGCCCGATGCAACGATTCCGCTGGTGGGCGACTCCACTACCGGGAGTCTGCTGAGCGGGGTAGTGAACGGGGCCGTGGCCGAAATCACGGGCCTGCTGGCCCAATACCAGGCGCAGCACCCCGGCCTGGGCGTACTGCTGACCGGGGGCGATGCTGCTTTTCTGGCGGCCCGGCTCCCGGCTCGTATCTTTGTTGTGCCTGAGCTGGTGCTGCTCGGCCTAAATCGGATTTTAGCTTATCATGTTGAAGAATAAAGTGATGGGGTGCAAGGGCGCAAGCCTGGCGTTGGCAGGGATGATGGTGCTCGGAGCGGCCGGCGCGCAGGCGCAGGGGCTCGGCAATTCGCCGTACTCGCGCATCGGCCTTGGCGATTTTAACGCCAACACCGGCGGCGTGCGCCAAATGGGCATGGGCGGCGTAGGTCTGGCTGCGCCCAACAACGTCAATGTGAACGAGTTGAACCCGGCCCTGCTGTACTACACCGGCCGCACCACATTTGAGGCGGGCTTTAATGGCCAATACAAAACGGTGAAGAATGCCACGGCGTCGAACCGCAGCGGCAATGGCAACCTGGGCTACTTGGCGCTATCGGTGCCGCTGAGCACCAAGTGGGGCGCTGCCGTGGGCTTGAAGCCGCTCAGCACGGTCGATTACGAATCGAACATCCTGCAGGATGTGACCGGTACCTCGGCGGCCACGGTACTGAAACAGTACAAAGGCACGGGCGCCATTTCGGAGGCTTACCTGGGTCAGGGTTTCCGCATCACCAAAGCGCTGACGCTGGGCTTCACAGCCTCTTACGTGTTTGGGACGGTTGATGAAACGACCGGTACCACGGTCATCATCAACAACAGTATGGCCGCGCTGGAGCGGTCGGTGGAGCGGCAGCACGTGCGCTATTCCGACTTCGGCTTCCGGGCCGGGGCGCACTACCGCCAGAAGCTGGGCAAGGCGCTCAACATGAACTTAGGCGGTGTGTACAGCTTTGGCTATAACCTCAACGGCCAGCAAACCAACACTCAGGAACGGGAAGATGCCACTTCGGGCGCACAGCTCATTCCCGCTACCACCCTGAGCAACACGCGCGGCAGCAGCTACGTGCCGGCCCTGACGCAGGTAGGCGTAAGCTTCGACAACGACAAAAACTGGAGCCTCAACTTGGACGTGGCCCAGCAGCAGTGGTCGAAGTTCCGCAGCATCAACGCGACGGGCCCGGCCCTGGCCAACACCCTGCGCTTCGGCCTGGGCGGCGAGTTTACACCCGACCCGGGCTCGGTGGAGCATTATTTTCAGCGCGTGAGCTACCGCGGCGGCATCAACTTGGCGCAAATGCCTTACCAGCCGAGCGGCAAAACCCTCTATGACCGGTCGGTGAGCTGGGGCTTTGGCTTTCCGCTGCCCACGGCTACGGCGCTGGACGCCACCACCATCAGCCTGGCCTTCACCTACGGCATGCGCGGTAACACCGACGTGCTGAACTCGACCCTGGGCACCAGCAACGTGCAGGAAAGCTACATCCGCGGCCAGCTGGGCATCACGCTCAACAACCGTTGGTTCATCAAGCGCCGCCTGCAATAATCGGTTTTCCTAACCCTATACCAATGCACGTACTCGTAAAATTGGCAGGGAGCCTGGCCGTGGCGGCCACTGTAGCGTTGGCCGGCTGCGACAAGCAGAAGCTCAGCGGCCCACTAACCCCGTACACGGGCCCGCTGATGGAAACCACCAACGTGCTGACCCTCATCAGCGACTCGGCCAAGCTCAAATTTCAACTCACGGCCCCGCTCGAGCAGCAGTTCGAAAACGGCGACGTCATTTACCCCAAAGGCATGGTGGTGACGTTCTACTCGGCCGATGGCAAGAAAACAGTCATCAATACCCTCACGGCCAATTACGGCAAGGTGGACAAGGGCAAGAACCTCTACATCATGCGCGGCAAGGTGCAGGTGGTGAACTTGCCCAAAGAGCAGCGCATGGACACCGAGGAGCTGTTCTACGACAAAACCAAACAGGTGATTTACACCGATTCGGCCATGGCCGTGCGCATGGAAACGCCCACCGAAATCCTGTCCGGCAACGGCCTGTGGGCCAAGCAGGACCTGAACCCTTACCGCATCTACCACCCCACCGGCATCATCGATAAGGTGGGCACGGGCTTGTAGACATCCGCCCCCGCGGCTTTCCTTATGACTTTTGACAAATCTCTGCTGCGCACCGTCCTTTTCGCCGTGGGCGTGGTGGCCATGGTCATCGGCATTTACCAGACGATTTACTACAACGACCTGGGCCGCAACTACTGGATTTTCATGGTGTCGATGACGTGCTGGATGCCGCTGCTCTACTGGCGGCAGCAGGAGCGGCTCGAAGCCAAAGTAGCCGAGCAAAAAGCCAAATTAGCCCAGCAGGCCCGTGCCAAAACACCGGCCAAATCGACCAAAAAACGTCGCTAAAAACCTGCCGGACGACTAACGAACTCGTGCCCAATGCCTGAGCTACGGGAACGATTGGGAGGATTTTTGGGCCGATGGCAGCACTTAAAATTGGGTAAAACTTTGATTGCCGGTCAAATTCTGGTTATTTTGCGCCTCTTTTGACCAACACGACTTCGATTCTTTTGACAAGTAAATGGCTTTAATTAACACGATTCGGGAAAAATCTGGCTGGGCGGTAGGCACCGTGGCCGTCGGGATGCTGCTCTTCATTGTGGGCGGCGACCTGGTGGGCGGCAAAAACCGCCTCTTCAACCGCAACGATTCTGTGGTGGGCGAAGTGGCCGGCCAAAAGGTAGAACTCGCCGACTACAACAACGCGCTGGAGCAAGCCAAGCAGGCCTTCGCGGCCCAGCAGCAGCGCCAGCCCGACGAGCAAGCCCTCGGCTACTTGCGCGACCAAGCCTGGAACCAGACCATCTACAACCTGGCTTTCCAGCCCGAGTACGACAAGCTGGGTTTGAAAGTGTCGGACGACGAGCTGGTGGATATGGTGCAGGGCGACAACATCAGCCCCGGCATCAAGCAGGCCTTCACGGACCAGAAAACCGGGCAATTCGACAAGGCCCGCCTGATTGACTACCTGAAAAACCTCGACAAGCTGCCGCCCGAAAACCAGCTGGCCTGGCACAATTTCGAAGCCAACCTGCCCATTGAGCGTCTGCGCAACAAGTACAACGCCCTGCTGAAAAACTCGGTGTACGTGACGTCGGCCGAAGCCAAGCGCTTCGATGCCAACCAGAACGCCAAGGCCACGGTGAAGTACCTATTCGTGCCTTACGGCAGCATTTCCGACTCGGCCGTGAAAGTGACCGATGCCGAACTGCAAGCTTACCTCGACAAAAACAAGGGCAAATACAAAGTAGAAGACGGCCGCTCGGTGGAGTACATCAGCATTCCGGTGGTGGCTTCGAAGGAGGACAGCGCCGCAGTGAAAACTTCGATGGCCGAGCTGACCACGCAGTTCGCCTCGGCCCCGGTCGATTCGCTGTTCGTGTCGGCCAACTCGGAGCAGCCTTACAACAAGGCCTTCCGCAGCCCCGCCGACCTGCCCGAGCAGCTTCGCAAGCAGCTGCCCCTGACGCAGGGCCAAATTTATGGCCCTTACGCCGAGAACGGCACGTACTCGCTATATAAGGTGAGCGGTACCGGCACCGGCAAGCAGGCCGCCGCCCGCGCCAGCCACATCCTCATCAAGGCCGACGGCACTACGCCCGAAGCCAAAGCCGCCGCGAAAGCCAAGGCGCAGGACATCCTGAACAAAATCAAAGGCGGTGCCGACTTCGCGGCCATGGCCCGTCAGTTCGGCACCGACGGCACCAAGGACCAGGGTGGCGACCTGGGTTGGTTCGGTCAGGGCCGCATGGTGCCCGAGTTTGAGAAAGCTATTTTCGGCGCCACCAGCACCGGCCTGCTGCCCAACGTGGTGGAAACTTCGTTCGGCTACCACGTCATCAAAATCACGGCCGTGCCCACCAAGCAAACCTATCAGGTGGCCGAGGTGAAGAAGACCATCGCACCGAGCGACGCCACCCGCGAAGCCGCTTACGCCAAGGCCCAGGAACTGAAAGGCCAGGCCACCGACCTGGCCAGCTTCCGCGCCCTGACCACCAAAGACAAAACCCTGGTGAAGCAGGAAGCCAAGAACCTCGACCGCGGTGCCCGTAGCGTGAACAACCTGCAGAACGCCCGCGAAATGGTGCGTTGGGCCTTTGGTTTCAGCCCGAACGGTGGCGAAACCAAAGTGGGTGACATCTCGGAAGTGTATGAGATGGGCGACCAGTATGTCATTGCGGCTCTCACCGATGAGCGCGCCAAAGGCACTGCCACCATTGAAAGCCTGCGCCCCGAACTGACCGCCTTGGTGCGCAACGAGAAAAAAGCTGCGCAAATCATCAGCAAGCTGGGCACCAGCGGCACGCTGGAGGAAATGGCTGCCAAATACGGCCCCACTGCCCAAGTAGGCACGGCGCCCAACGTGGTGCTGGGCCAGGGCAGCATTGCCAACATCGGCTTCGAACCGCTGGCCGTGGGCCGTGCCTTCGCGCTGAAGCCGGGCCAGAAGTCGGCCCCCATCCAGGGCGAGCAAGGTGTGGTGGTAGTACAGCCCGAGAGCGTGACGCCCGCCCCAGCTCCCGCCAACCTGAAGAACGTGCAGCAGCAGCTGGCGCAGCAGCGCGCCCAGCAGCAGGACAGCAAGATTTACGAGGCCATCAAGGCCCACGCCAACGTGAAAGACAACCGCACCAAGTTTTTCTAGGTCGTCAATCCACGAGTTTGAAAAGGGCCGTACCTTCGGGGACGGCCCTTTTTTGTTTTTGAGGTCTTGTAATCTGCCGGAGCCGTGTGGCGCGAGTACCCCGAGGCTCCGCTTCGGCTTGTTGAACGAGGCAAACGCGCGTCGAAGCGGAGCCTCGGGGTACTCGCGCCACACGGCCCGAATGTATTGAACGAACCCACCGCAGGCCAATGTTTACCTGGATGCCAATTACTCAGCTCTTCCTTATGCGTCCGTATTCTTTTCTGATTGCTGCGTCTTTGCTTACGGCCGCCCCGGCGCTGGGCCAGCAGCCCGCCAAAGGCTGGGCACCCATGAGCAGTACGGCGCTGGCCCAGGACTACGCCCGCCGCGGCGAGCACGAGAAGGTGGTGTTTCTGTTCGAGAAGCTCTCGACGGAAGAGCAAGCCAGCCTGGCCGTGTTCCCAATTTACTTGAGCGCGCTGCAAGCTCTGAAGCGCTACAAGGAGGCCGAGAAAATAGCTAAGAAAGCGGTGAAGCTGCACCCGGAGGATGCCTCCATGGGCATCGCCCTGGGGGGAGTGTATGCCGCGGCCGGCGATAAAGCAGCGGCCGATAAGCAGTGGCAGAAGGTGCTGGCCCAGCTCACTACCGCCCAAGTGGTGCCGGTGGCCACCGAGTTTGGCCGCCGCGAGTTGCCCGAATGGACCGAGCGCACCTACCTGCGCGGCCGTACCCTGGCCAAAAACGACACCGAGTACGCCCCGCAGCTCATCCAGCTCTATACCCAAACCCAGAACCAACCCCAGGTGCTGGCCGAAACCCTCCACCTCGTAGCCCAGGACGAGAAGCAGCTGCCCTTTGTGCGCAACATGCTGCAAAACGCCCTGCGCGAGGAAAAAGACTTCGACGCACTGGAAAAGATGCTGCTCACTGCCACCCAGGAGCACCCCGACCAGACGGCCTACAGCGAACTGCTGCTGTGGCTGCAGGTGCAGCGCAAGGACTTCAGCGGGGCCTTGGTGCAGGCGCGGGCGCTGGACCGCCGCAGCCAGAGCGGCGGCGTGCGGGTGCTGGAGTTGGCCGCCATCGCCCAGCAAAATAAAGATTACGAAAGCGCCATCGACGGCTTTGCCTACGTGGCCAGAGAATACCGCAGCGGCCCTTATGGCAACCTGGCCCGCCAGCGCCTCCTGCAGGCCCGCGAGGCCCAGGTGAATACCACCTATCCGGTGGACTTAACCAAAGTGCGAGCCTTGGTTGCCGACTATGAGCAGCTGCTGACCGAGCTGGGCCGCACGCCCGACACGGCGCCCGTGCTGCGCAACCTGGCCAACCTTTACGCCTTTCAGCTCGGCGACCGGCCCAAGGCGATGACCTTACTGCAGGAGGTCATCGACATGCCCCGGGCCAGTGAGGAGGTGATTGACGAAGCCAAAATCACGCAGGGCGACCTGTATTTGCTGAAAGGCGAACCCTGGGAGGCCACGCTGCTGTATTCGCAGGTGGAGAAGTCGCACAAAGACTCGCCGCTAGGCTATGAGGCCAAGTTGCGCAACGCCCGCCTGAGCTACTACGCCGGTGACTTCAAGCTGGCCCAAAGCCACCTCGACATCCTGAAAGAGGCCACTACCCGCGAAATCGCCAACGACGCCATGCAACTCTCGCTGCTGATTCAGGACAACACCGTGGAGGACACGCTCGGCCTGGGCCTGAGGGCCTACGCGGCTGTGGAGCAGCTGGTGTTTCAGAACAAGATAAAGGAGGGCATTGCGGGCCTCGATGCGTTGCTGGAGAAGTTTCCCGGCCACTCCCTGTCCGACGACACCTACTACCTCAAGGCCCAACTGCAGCGCCGCACCGGCGACTTCCCCGGCGCCATCGCCACGCTGGAGCGCATCACCAATAACCCCAAATACGACGTGCTGAGCGACGACGCGTTGTTCCTGCTGGCCCGCATTCAGGAGGAAGACGTGAAAGACAAGGTGAAGGCACAGGAACTCTACAACCAGGTGATTACCAAATACCCTGGCAGCATCTACGTGGCCGAGGCCCGTAAGCGCTTCCGCCGCCTGCGCGGCGATGGGGTGTAGAAGTAGGGGGAAAAGAACGTCATGTCGAGCTTGCCGAGACATCTCGCGTGCCACCACTAATTCATTTCCCTACTACTGGATTACTGCCACACGCGAGATGTCTCGGCAAGCTCGACATGACGTCCAGTTGTAGCCTACCCAAAAAACACGAACATCAGCGCTAGCACCAAGATGAACGTGCCGTACATCAGCACATCCGTCCCGATGTATTGGCGGTATTTCCGGTAAAAGTCTTGCAGCTTGCGCATTGTGGGCGGCAGTAGGAGAGGGCCGGGGCCAAAGGTAAGCCGGCGGGAATGGGGCGGGGTTTGGTCGTACTTTTGACACCATTTTGACGAAGTATCCGATGCCCATATCCGCGAGTAAGCGCTGGAATTATATCCCCGAAACCGACCCTGCCGTAGCCCACCGCTTAGCGCAGGCCCTGTTCATCGCCCCTGAAATAGCCGCCTTGCTGGTGCAGCGTGGCCTCGACACGCCCGAAGCGGCGGCCGCCTTCTTCCACCCCGACCTGCGCCAGCTGCCCAACCCGCTGCTCATGCGCGACATGGACCGCGCCGTGGCCCGCTTGGCCCACGCCCTGCAGGCCGGCGAAAAAGTGCTGGTGCTGGGCGACTACGACGTGGACGGCATCACGTCCGTGGCCACGGTCATCAGCTACCTCACGCCCCTTTTTGGGGCCGAGCGGCTGCGCGACTACATCCCCGACCGCTACACCGAGGGCTACGGCATCTCGCAGAAAGCCATCGACTTTGCGGCCGATAATAGCTTCAGTCTCGTGGTGGCGCTCGACTGCGGCATCAAAGCCGTGGAGCAGGTGGCCTACGCCGCCAGCCGCGGCGTCGATTTCATCATCTGCGACCACCACCTGCCCGGCGAGGAACTGCCCGCCGCCGTGGCCGTGCTCGACCCCAAGCGCGCCGACTGCCCGTATCCCTACAAAGAGCTGTCGGGCTGCGGCGTGGGCTTCAAGCTGATGCAGGCGCTGGGCGAGCACCTGGGCCTGCCGACGGAGCCGTTGCACGATTTGCTGGATTTGGTGACGGTGAGCATCGCGGCCGACATCGTGCCCATTACCGGCGAAAACCGTATTCTGGCCTCTTACGGCCTGCGCCGTTTCAACGAGGACATTGCCCTGCTGCGCCCCGGCCTGGCCGCCCTGCGCGAGCTGGCCACCCTGCGCGAAGGCCCCCTGGGCATCAGCAGCCTGATATTCGGCTTCGCGCCGCGCATCAACGCGGCCGGCCGCATGGGCGACGCCCGCCGCGCCGTGGCCATGCTGCTGGCCCCCGACCAGCAGGAGGCCCGCTACACCGCCGAGGTGGTGGACCAGATGAACCAGCAGCGCCGCGGTTCCGACCAGCACACCACCCAGGAAGCCCTCGACATGATTGCCGGCGACCCCCTGCTGCAAAACGCCCGCGCCACTGTGCTCTACAAGGCCGACTGGCACCAGGGCGTGCTCGGCATCGTGGCCTCGCGCTGCTTGGACCAATACTACCGCCCCACCGTCATTCTCACCCAGCGCGACGGCAAGGCCACCGGCTCGGCCCGCTCCGTGGCGGGGTTTGACGTGCATGAGGCCTTGGAGGCTTGCGCCCCGTTGCTCGACCAGTTTGGCGGGCACCGCGCCGCCGCCGGCCTCACCCTGAAGGTGGAAAACGTACCCGCCTTCCAGCGCCGCTTCGAGGAAGTGGTGGCTGACACCCTCACCACCGAGCACCTCGTGCGGCCCGTGGAAGTGGCCGCCGTGCTGCCCATCGGCCGCATCACCGAAGAATTTTTCAACGAGCTGCGCCGCATGGAGCCCTTCGGCCCCGGCAACCCCAACCCGGTGTTTGCCTCGCGGCGCCTCATTGCCGTGCCCCACAGCGCTCGCATTGTGGGCCAGGGCCACCTCAAGCTGCGCCTCGCCTCGGCCGACGCTCAGGGACCGGCCGTGGACGCCATCGGCTTCGGCCTGGCCGACTACCTGCCCCAGATTGAGGAAGGCCAGCCTTTCAGCGCCTGCTACACTGTGGAACTGAACGAGTACCGCGGCCAGCGCAGCGTGCAGCTCCGCTTGCTGGACGTGCGCTGGGAGTAGGAAACCTCGTTTCTTCCTTGCGAGCAGGCAGGAATCGCTGTTATTCCGGTTTGGGCGTGGGCAGCGGGGTGAAGTAGAACAGCGTCTTTCTGGCCACTGAAGCCAGCGACGATTGGGTGACGTGCTTCAGGTAATTGCCCCGCACGAACAGCCAGTACGACGCTGGCCGGCTGAGCAGTTCGATGTATTCGAACGTTTCGAGTCGGGTGAGGCGGTGGTCTTCGTAGCGCTCCAAAAGGACTTTGCGGCCCTTCGCATCGTAATAGGCCACCTTCTCCAACTCAACGCCGAAGCGGCGCTTGACGACCTGTCTTTTGACAAGGCCGATGCCGCTGGGCGTTTTGACGCCGGAGTAGTCGATGTTGCCGCTGAAGGATGTTGCATAGGTTTTCACTCGGTGGTGCAGCCCGCCAAAGGTCCCTTTGGACGACTTAAAAAAGCCCATGTGCCCTTCGGCCTCCGTGCGCAGCTTGCCTACTAGGCGCAGTAGCGAGTCATTGGCAGCGGCATAACGGTCTTTTTGAATTTGCGCCAGCGTTTCGGGTGCAGGACGGGGCGGGACGGTCTGGGCCTGAGCCACCGTGCCAGCGGCCAGAAGCAACGTGGCGAGAAGGAGAAATGACTTCATTAAGTAGATATGAAAGGGCAGAATTTTGAAGGGAATATTCTGCCACAAGGTACTGTGCAGCCCTACTTCCGCATCACCCGCCACACCCACCACAGCAGCGGCAACTGCAGCGGCAGCCGGCCCCAGGCCACCCACCCGGGAATGCCCAACTGCTCGTGAATGAGCGCCATGTACACATTGGCCGGAAACACAGCGAGCAGCAGCGTCAGCAGGCCCCAGCCGGCTATGCGCCGCGTGGCATCAAACAGCAGCCCCAGGCCGCCCAGAATCTCGAAAACCCCGCTCACGTACACCAGTGCCAGCGGATTGGGCAGCTGTGGCGGCATGATGGCCAGGTAAGTAGCCGGGTGCACAAAATGCCAGATGCCAGCCAGCACAAAGAGCAGGGCCAGCGCGTAACGACTGAGACGGAGAAGCATAGGGCGTAAAAGTCGCGCAGAAAAACCCGGCAGAAGCGCGCCGCGTTTGCGCAATAGAAAAGCCCGGCAACTGAGGAATCTTTTGCTGCTCAGCGGTTGTCACTGACGCACGGCCAGGGTCTACGGCTCACCTTGCCTAACGCCCGTTAGCAATGTACTTTTGTGTCATCATTTAATCATTCCCACCGCCCCATGCAAACCGCCACATCCTCTAGTATTTACCAGTTGACTGAAGAACAGCTTGCCGTGCGCGACGCGGCCCGCGATTTTGCCCAGAGCGAACTGTGGGCCGGCGTGATTGAGCGCGACGAGCACCAGAAGTTCCCCACCGAGCAGGTGAAGAAAATGGGTGAGCTCGGCTTCATGGGCATGATGGTGAGCCCCGAATACGGCGGCTCCGGCCTCGACACCGTGAGCTACGTGCTGGCCATGGAGGAAATTTCGAAGGTGGACGCCTCCTGCTCGGTCATCATGAGCGTCAACAACTCGCTGGTGTGCTGGGGCTTGGAAAAATACGGCACCGAGGAGCAGAAGCGCAAGTACCTGCCGCGCCTATGCTCCGGCGAAATCATCGGCGCATTTGCCCTGAGTGAGCCCGAAGCCGGCTCCGACGCCACCAGCCAGCGTACCACCGCCGAAGACAAAGGCGACCACTACCTGCTGAACGGCACCAAAAACTGGATTACCAACGGCACCACCGCCTCGGTCTACCTCGTCATCGCCCAAACTCACCCCGAGCTGAAGTCGCGCGGCATCAACGTCCTCATCGTCGACAAGGACATGCCCGGCTTCATTCAGGGCCCGAAGGAGAACAAGCTCGGCATCCGCGGCTCCGACACCTGCTCGCTGATGTTTACCGACGTGAAAGTGCCCAAGGAAAACCGCATCGGCGACGACGGCTTCGGCTTCAAGTTCGCCATGCAGGTGCTGGCCGGCGGCCGCATCGGCATTGCCTCGCAGGCCCTGGGCATTGCCTCCGGCTCGCTGGAGCTCAGCCTGAAATACGCCAAGGAGCGCAAGGCGTTCGGCGTGGAAATCGCCAAGCACCAAGCCATTCAGTTCAAGCTGGCCGACATGGCCACCAACGTCGACGCCGCCCGCCTGCTCTGCCTGCAAGCCGCCTCCGATAAGGATGCCGGCGCCGATTACGGCAAGTCTGGCGCCATGGCCAAGCTCTTCGCCTCGAAGGTGGCTATGGACTCGGCCGTAGAGGCCGTGCAGATTCATGGTGGCTACGGCTTTGTGAAGGAATACCACGTCGAACGCTTCATGCGCGACGCCAAGATTACCCAGATTTACGAGGGCACTTCGGAAATTCAGAAAATTGTGATTTCGCGGGATATCCTCAAGTAAGCCCCGAATTGCCTAAAATTCAGATTCATTGCACAAAACCCAGCCACTTTTTGGCTGGGTTTTTAGTTTTTGTGAATTTCAAGGTGTTATCTTGCACTGCGATTTGTACGCATCCGTGTAAATCGTATCGCTAAAAGGCCGCATTGGCACCTCGAATTATGGAAGATTACAATAAAGTCATTGAATCGTTGGGCGTCCGCTACATCAAAGCGAAGAACCTGGTGCTGCACCAGCCGTTCACCGTGCGCAACTCCTACGACGTTGGTAATAACCTTATTCTGCTACACAAAGGGCGCCTGACTTTCGGCGAAGAAGAGATGGTGGTGGAAGAAGGCGAAATGCTCTTCATTCCCGGCGGCCGCCCCACCCGCGTGAGCTACGGCGTGGACCAGAAAAACCGCGTCATCACCAACGACGACCTCATTACCAACAAAGACAAGTTTTTTCACTCCAACGACAACCTCGACCTCATCGGCGAAGCCGAGGAAAGCCACAGCTTCGTGAGCTTCGAAGCCAAGGTGTTCGATTCGGTGAACTTCTTCGCCTCGCTCGACGTGCCGGCCTTCCTCATCTCGGGGCAGCAAAAGCTGGCCAACCTGGTGATTAAAGTGGTGGAAGAGAGCATTCAGGACCTACCCGGCCGCGAGCGCCTCATCAACATCTACACCGAAAACATTGTGGTGGAAGTGGTGCGCTACGTGCTGCGCAATAACATGTTTGTGGAGCAGCTGGCCACCAACAGCACCTACTTCAAAGACCCGCGCCTGATTGACCTGTTCAACTACATCAAGGAGAACCTGGGCGGCGACCTGTCGAACAAAGTCCTCTCGGGCGTGGCCAACGTGAGCGAGGACTACGTGGGACAGTATTTCAAGATGCTGACCAACATCAACCCGCAGGACTACATCGAATACCAGCGCATGGAGCGCGCCGTGTTCCTGCTGCGCACCACCAAGAAAAGCATCCGCGACATCGGCAAGGAAGTAGGCTACAAAGACACCGCCTATTTCTGCCGCCGCTTCAAGATGATGTTCGGCATCCCGGCCGGCAAGATGCGCCGCCGCGAGTCGGCCATGAACATCTAAACGCTATCAGTCTCACCGTTGAACAAAAAGCCCTGCTTCAAACGAAGCAGGGCTTTTTGCTTGGCCTATGTAAGCGTCGATAAGGTAATACTTATCAAGGCGAGGTATTTCAAATGCAAAGTGGAGAAATGCCTCATGGCTGCTTGCGGTCAAAACGCCCCTCGGTTACTTTAATAGTCTTTGTTGGGTCGAGGTTGCTGACGGCAGTGAACTCAAAAGAGCCGGCAGCTATACGTTTGACCATCACATTGCTTATGTCAACATATGTCAAATTAACAACTCCTTGGTGCTGTGTGTCAGTATAGTAGACTTCACTTGCATTGTCTTTGGGAAAGAAAGCAGCATAACTTAGGCATTGATAAGGAGACGCCGCAGGTAAAATCGGGGTTGACTTATTCAAAAGGTAAGGCCCGACCAATAATTGATTTTTGTAATCGGGCACGCTGTTTAGAAAAAGGTGCAGGCTGCCTTCCCGGTCGCCGAACTTTCCATTTAGGCGCAGGTAATAGGCGCTATCGTAGGCAAAGCCGCCGCCCATGCCTTCGACCTTGCCCAAGCCGCTGCCGTAGCCCGAGGCCACGAACACCTGACCGTTGATGCGGCAGCCGGCGGTGTTGGCCCCGGTGTGGGTGGCGGCGGGCAGCCCGGCCTCGGGGTCGTCCTTGGAGCAACTGCTGGCGGCAATTAGTAGCGTTAGCAAGAAATACACGGCAGGTTTCATAGGGAAGTAATGATTGAGAGGGACCAAGTCTAAATGTAGATTTGTATAGGCACGAATCGATTTTTAAATACTCCAAAATCCGACTTTTAAATTGGTCATCTTCACGCCTATCCAGTATTCAAAAACAGGCTCAGGTTACCTTGGCGAAGTAAATCGACCGCCTAGAAAAGGACTTTAGAGATTTCGTGCTGCTCTGCCACCATGGTACACTGGCCACAAAAAAGCCCCGCTTCAAATTTGAAGCGGGGCTTTTTTTAGTTCTTTAAAGTAGCTTATTCGATGCTGCGAAAGCCGTCATCTTTCGAGCGCTGGCCGTGGTCGGTGAAGGCTGAAGCACCGGTGCTCGTTTCCGAACGGCCGCTGCCAGACTTGATGCCTGCGTTATCGGCGCTGCTGCCGCTGCCGTAGCTGGAGCCGCTGCCACCGTAGCGACTGCCGCTGTTGCCATAAGGCGAGCCGCTGTCGGAGCGGCTGGCGGCGCCGGAAGCCGATTTGCGGCTCGTGGAGGCATCCGGAGCCTGGTAGCCGTAGCTGCGGCGGCCGTAGCTGCCGGTGTCGCGCTGCTTGCCGTAGTTGTAGCTCGCGCTGTCCGAGGACGACGAGGACTTGCCTTTTCGCAGGGCCAGCCAGCCCAAGCCGGCGGCCAGAATGGCACCGCCCACTACTTTTTGGGTGGTGCTGAGCTCGTTCACGCGGGCCACGGCGCGGTTGCCGAGGTCTTTCAGGCTCTGAGGCAGTTGGTTCACGCTGTCGAGCACGCCAGAGTCTTCAATCCATTTTTTGCCGCTGTTCAGGGCGGTGTCGAGTAGGGTGCCGTCCTGGGCGTTGGTTTGCTGGCCTTCGCCTTGGCGGTCGGTGCCGGCGTTGGCCGTGGTTTGGCTGCTGGCGTCCGGCGTAGCTGACGTGCTTTGCGCGCTGGGATTGGGGGCCGACTTGCGCGAGGAGGCCGAGGCGCCGCTGGCCGTGGCCGAAGTATTTTGCGAAGTGCGGCCGGCGTCGGCGGCGTTCGGCGTACCGAACTGGTCTTGCTGGTTATCCATGATAAGGAGACGGGAGGGAATGTGGAAAGAAAGGAAGAAGGTGCTTCCGCACGTAGCGGGCAAGCGTGGGTTTTATTCGTAATCGGCAGCCGGGAAGTTGCATGAAGCGGGCTTTATTTTGGTGAAGGCCCAAATTCCATTGGCGCAAAAAAGCCTTGCCGATTTTGCGGCAAGGCTTTCTGAATGAACTGATAACGGAGCGGTGGGCTAGGAGGGGCGGGCGTGGCGCGGCAGGGGACGCAGCACGTAGTCGGGGTTGGCCAGCACCACGCGGCGGGCTTCTTCGCGGGCTTCCACTTCATACTTGTTGAGGTAGTAGCCCACGCGGGCCGACTCGACCAGGTATTTCCAGAGGAAGGGCAGCAGGCCGTGTTCGCGGTACTGGCGCAGGTGCACGGCCTCGTGGGCCACCCATTCGGCATCGGCCAGGAATTCTTCGCGGGAGGTGCCGCTCAGGTGCACCGTCTGGCCCACCACCATGGCCACGCGCGGGGCTTTCAGTACCATGCGGGCAATGCGGGCCAGGGGAGAGCCGGTCCAGGTTCGGGGAGTTTGCATAAAGCAAGATAGCGAAATAGTTGAGCCGCGCTATTACGGCAAAGCTCGAAGCATGGTTGCAAACAGAAAGAATAATATTGGTTGAATTAATTGTGCTTAATAAAGAATATTTGAATTTTTCTTGTAAAAAGTGCGGTGCTTATGAAAAGTTTAACCTAGCTTTACCCAACGACCTATTCCAACGCGAATATAAATTTCCCGGTCCGACTTCTTTTCTACTGCTTTTCACTTGGCCCAACACGGCTTCGCCTATCGCCTAAGAAATCTACTAGCCCGGCTCTTTTTGCGCTTCTGCAGAAACCCGGATTTGTGCCCCAACCCCTAACGACGGACAATGAAAAATACGATTCTGTATTGCCTCGCCGCTGGCTCCCTTGCTCTCTCCTTCTTCTTTGAACGCGCCCCCGATGCTTCGGCGACGGCCCGTGCCATGGCGGCACCGGTCGCGGCCGAAGCATCGCTGCTTCCGGCCCTGACGATGGACGAGCCTGCTCTGGTAGCTAATCGCGGCGGCGGTACGCCCGCCAACACGCCGGTCGAAAAGCCCGCTGCGCCCACCGCCGCCGAACTGGCTGCCTCGCGCGACTCGCTCACCTACCACTACTACGCGCAGACCCTGGGCCTGCACCTGGCTTTCAACGAGAACAAGGACCTGCTCCGCACCGTCACCGATTGGATTGGCGCTCCCTACTCCTACGGCAGCAACTCGCGCCGCGGCACCGACTGCTCGGGCTTCGTGACCCGCGTGTTTCGTGAGGTGTACGGCATCAACCTGATTCACTCGTCGCGCGCCATGTTCAGCACCACCAAGCGCGTGGCCAAGAGCGAGATGGAAACCGGCGACCTGGTGTTTTTCCGCCGGGGCAAGGGCCCGATTTACCACGTCGGCATCTACCTGAAGGACGGTAAATTTGCCCACTCGGCCACCAACGGCGGCGTGATGGTGAGCTCGCTCAATCAGCCTTACTACCACCGCAACTTCTACGCCGCCGGCCGCGTGCGCGCCGCCAAAGCGGCTGATGAGGCGTTGGTAGCCGCTGCTACCGTTCCCACGCAGGAATAGGTTTCGTTTGCCATCATGCAAGGCATAACGCCCGGCCCCATCGGCCGGGCGTTTTTTTTGGTCCATTCACCAAGTAAATGAGGCCGTTGGCGGGAAAATTCATCGGAAGCTTATGCAGAAAGCGGCATATTGTGATTAAACCCCGGGCAGCCGTTTGGGTCTAGGGTAAACCATTGGGCCAGAAGTAAAAAGCGGCAGACTTCGGCAGTGGATTTCGGTTTCAATTTTTACGCGCTTGCTTATGAATCGTAGACATTTCCTCCATCGAAACGCCGCCGTAATGAGAGCCCCGGCCGTGGCTGTGCGGAAGGCGCCCGCCGCCACGCAGCAGGACCCGCCCGAAACCGTGAGCCGCTACGCCAACAAGGTGCTGCCTACGTTCGCGTCGCGCCTCACCAGCACACTCACCCCCTACACCGGCACCTGGGGCGAGGCGCAGGCCGCGCACCTGCTACGCCGCTGCTTGTTTGGCCCCACCCGCCCCGAGATTCAAACGGCCGCCGCTTCCACCCTCACGGCCGTGCTCAACGGCCTGCTCACGGCCCCCGCCACCGCGCCCGACCCGCCGCTGAATGTATCCACTACCGACACCAGCGTGGCCATCGGCACGACCTGGACGGCAGAGGTGTTCGACCAGAATTTTGAGGGGGTGCGGCGCACCTCGCTGCGCGACTGGTGGCTGGGCCAGTTGCTGACGCAAAACACCTCGCTGGCGGAGAAAATGACGCTGTTCTGGCACAACCATTTCGTGGTGGAGTTTGGCGACATCAACGATGCCCGCATGGGCTACGAGTACTGCCGCCTGCTGCGCCAGCACGCGCTGGGCAACGTGAAGCAGCTGGCCAAGGACGTGACCGTGACGCCGGCCATGTTGCGCTACCTCAATGGCAACCAAAGCGTGGTGGGTGCCCCCAACGAGAACTACGGCCGCGAGCTGCTGGAGCTGTTCACGGTGGGCAAGGGCCCGCTGATTGCGGCCGGCAACTACACCAACTACACCGAGGCCGACGTGCAGGCCGCCGCCAAAGTCCTCACCGGCTGGCGCGACCAGGCCGCGCCGGTGGGCAGCTACTTCACCGCCAGCCGCCACGACACGACTACCAAGACGTTCTCGTCGGCCTTCGGCAATGCCACCATCACCAGCAGCGGCGCTACGGAGTACCAGAGCCTCATCAACCTGATTTTCCAGCAGGCCGAGACGGCGCGCTTCATCGTGCGCAAGCTCTACCGCTGGTTTGTGTACTATGTGATTGACGCGCAGGTCGAAACCGACATCATTCGGCCCCTGGCTACGTTGCTGGTTTCCAGTAATTTTGAAGTGGCGCCGGTGCTGCGCACGCTGCTCAGCTCGGAGCATTTCTTCGATGTGCAGAATCAGGGCTGCCTCATCAAGAACCCGCTCGATTTCACGGTGGGGCTGTGCCGGCAGATGCAGGTGGCGTTTCCGCCGGCTTCCGGCGCGGTGGCGCAGTACGGCATGTGGAATTACCTGAACGCCGTGACGTCGCTGCAGCAGCAGGTTATCGGCGACCCGCCGAACGTGGCGGGCTGGGCGGCTTACTACCAGACGCCGCAGTTCCACGAACTATGGATAAACGCTGTGACGCTGCCCCGCCGCAACCAGATTACGGACCTGCTCATCGGCTCCGGCTACACGCGCAACGGCGTCAAGATTGTGATTGACGTGCTGGCGCTCACGCAGTCCTTCCCGGCCGCCACGGCTTCGGATTGCAACCTGCTCATTGCCGAGTATGTGAAGCTGATGGTGCCCATCACCCTCACGGCCAACCAGCTGGCTTTCCTGAAAACGGCGCTGCTGCCGGGCCTGCCCGATTTTGAGTGGACCGTGGAGTGGCAGCAGTACCTGGCCGCGCCCACCAACACGGCCAAAAAAGCCGCCGTGACCACCAAGCTGCAAGCCATGCTACGCGCCCTGATGGGCCTGGCCGAGTATCACCTTTCTTAAGCTGTTAGCTGACAGCTGCTAGCTGTTGGCTCTCGCAAATTCTCATTCGTCAATTGAAGCTGCTGGCTAATGGCTAACAGCTCCTAGCTAACGGCTTATTTATGAAACGTCGCGAATTTCTACAAACCACGGCTGCGGCCGCTGCCGGCACGGCTTTTTTGAGTGGAATGCCGGTGGGAGCCTACGGGTACTCGCCCGAGCTGGCGGCCCTCACCAATGCCACCACGCAGTCGGATAAGGTGCTGGTCATCATTCAGCTGCAGGGCGGCAATGATGGCCTGAACATGATTATCCCGCTCGACCAGTATTCGGCCCTGATGGCGGCGCGGCCTAACATCGCGCTGCCCCAGAACCAGGTGCTGACGCTCACCACGGCCACGGGCATTCACCCGGCCATGGCCTCGCTCCAGAACCTGTACCAGAACGGCAAGCTGGGCGTGGTGCAGAGCGTGGGCTACCCCAGCCCCAACTTCTCGCACTTCCGGGCCACCGACATCTGGACTTCGGGCTCCGACTCGAACGTGACCTGGAACACCGGCTGGGCCGGCCGCTACCTCGATGGCGAATACGCGGGCTTCCCCACCGGCTACCCCAACACCCAGAACCCTGACCCGCTGGCCATCAGCATCGGCTCGGTGGTGAGCAACTGCGTGCAGGGCCCCAGCGTGAACATGGGCATGGCCATTGCCAGCACGTCGTCGTTCTATCAGCTGTTGAGCGGCGGCGTGGACGCGGCCCCCAACACCCCCGCCGGCCACGAGCTGACGTTTATTCGGCAAGTGGTGAGCCAGACGCAGGTGTACACCACCACCATTCAGGCGGCGGCCCGGCGCGCCCAGAACCTCTCGCCGCTCTATCCCGCCGCCGGCCAGAACTCGCTGGCCGACCAGCTCAAAATAGTAGCCCAGCTGGTGGCCGGCGGCCTGCAAACGCGCATCTACGTGTGCACGCTGGGCGGCTTCGACACCCACACGCTGCAGGTGCCCGCCACGGGTAGCACTACCGGCGGCGCCCACGCCACGCTGCTGGGCAAGATTGCTGAGGCTGTGAACGCCTTCCAGGACGACCTGAGCCGCCTGGCGGTGCAGGACCGGGTAGTGGGCATGACCTTCTCAGAATTCGGCCGGCGCATCAAGGCCAACTCGGGTTTCGGCACCGACCACGGGGCCGCCGCGCCGCTGTTCGTATTCGGCACCAAGGTGAACCCCATCGTGCACGGCGCCAACCCCACGCTGCCCGCCAATGCCGGCGTGAACGACAACATCCCGATGCTCTACGACTTCCGCAGCATCTACACCAGCATTTTGCAGGACTGGTTCCGGGTGACGCCGGCCACGCTCACGCAGCTTTTCGGCCGCAGCTTCCCCTACGTGCCCGTGCTGCGGCCCGGCGCGCTGGCGACGGCCAAAACCCAGGACGTGGCCGATTTTACGGTGTATCCCAACCCCGTGGCGCGCGACGGCCGCACCACCGTGGCCTACGACAGCGCCGGCGGCCACGTGCAGGTGGTGCTGCTCGATGCGCTGGGCCGCGAAGTGCGCCGTTCCGTTGACCGTGTGCTGGCCAGCGGCCCGCAGTTCCTGCCGCTGGACCTGAGTGGTTTGGCTCCGGGAGCTTACCACTGCCAGGTGCGCGAAGCCCAACGGACGGGCTCGCGCATCGTGGTGGTCGAGTAGGCCGGCAAAGCATCAGGAAATAACCGACAATGGATTTGGCTGACCAAGAAAAGGTTAGTTGAATCCATTGTCGGTTATTTTAAATGAATGTATCGAAAAAGGTAGACGGCGCCCGGGGTTTTGCGTAGAGGATTTTCCGGGGCAGGCGCCCCGTTTCCCTTCATTCCTCCTTCAAAAATCCCTTCTTTCTATGGAAGCGCAAATCGAACAACAACTCGAAAAAATTCTGCCTGAAGACCTTGCCCGGACCTTCGAAAGTGCCTACCACGTATTCCAGGGTAACCACGACCACATGGACGACCTGCTGAAAAACGGCGGCATCCTCCTGCGCAAGGCCACCCGGAATTTCACGCCCACTCAAATGATTCTCGGCATCGCGGCCCTGGCTGCCGTGGCTGTGGTGCTCATCAACCGCGCCACCGATGACGACCACGAAGGCGAAGCCCACGACGTGAGCAAAGACGACAACAAGCGCCAGCTTGGCGATAAAGACAAGAAATAGAATAGGTTCGACCCCGAACCCAGAAAAGCGGTGCCAGCCCAGGCGCCGCTTTTTTTATGCCCTGCCCGCGCTGGTTGGGCTAGCGAATATTGACGACAACCGGCACCACCAGCCGCACCGCCACGGGTTGCCCGCGCTGCCGGCCGGGTTCGAAGCGGGGCAGGCGCAGCACCGCCGCCAGCACTGCCTCATCCACGGGCCCGCTGATGCTTTGGCGCATCACGGGGCGGGTCACGCGGCCGTCGGGCTCTACCACGAAGCTGACCTGGCCGTCGCCGTTGGTGATGTGCTCGGGGTAGGCAATCAGCTCCTGCAGAGTTGCTTGCACGGCGTCGGGGCCTGGCCGGCCGGGCAGGGTGGGCATTTGCTCAACCTGACTGTATACTTGGTTTTCGGGCACCGGGGGCGCCGTGCCGGCGGGTGGGGCCGGCGGCCGGAACCAGATGTTGAGGGTTTGGTACACGGCCACGGGCTGGTCGTCGTAGCCCAAGGCAGGCTGCCAGCGGGGCATGGCGCGCACAAAGCGCAGGGCCTCGTCGTCGCAGCTGGCGCACAGGGAGCTTTGGACCTCGCAGGCACCTAGCCGGCCATCGGCCTTAAGCACCGCTCGCACAGCCACGCGGCCCTGCAGGTCGCGCTGACGGACCTCGGCCGGCGTGGTCAGGTTCTTTTCGATGTACTGTTCCAGCGCCGCCTCGCCGCCGGGGAATTGCGCCTGGCGGGCTACCTCATTAGCAGCAAATACGTGGCGCGGCGACAGGAACATTACCGGCAGCGTGAGCAGAGTGGCTACGGGCTGGTTGTAAAAGCGGCCGGGCACGAGGCGCGGCAGGCGCCTGACGGCGGCCAGCGCAGCCGCGTCGCAGGCGGGGTTGAGGGACTGCACCACGGTGGCCTGCCGCCCCACGCCGCTCACCCCAATGACGACGCGCACGAACACGCGGCCCTCCACGCGGCCCTCGCGGACTTCGGCAGGCAACTGCACAAGCTTCTGCACGGCTTTCACCAACGCTACATTGCCCCCGCCGCCGGGCAGGGCGGGCATTTGCTCTACCTGGCTGAATACTTGGGTGGTATCGACGGCGTACTGGCCGTAGAGCTGCGCGACGGCGGGGCGAGCCAGACCGGGCAATAGCAGGAAAAGCAGCAGCGTGAGCCGCACCCCGGCGGGGTAGGCTAGGCGGCAAGCCGGTCTGAAAATGCGGGCATCCATACCGCAAAGGTATTGCAGACGCAAAACGACGGGCAATACCTGCGCGGGGCCAGCTATTGGGCCGCGGGCGGTGCTGCCACGGCAACTACGGGGAACACAATGGGCAGGCGCATCTGCACGGGCACGCGCTGGCCCTGCTGCCGGCCGGGCAGCAGGCGCGGCATCTTCTGCACAGCCGCTAGCACCGCACCATCCGGCCCGCTGCCGATGCCGGTGTCAATATAGCCATCCTTGAAAAGGCCATCGGCGCCAATGGTAAAGGCCACTACTACCCGACCCTTGCCACTTCTGGCCACGGCGGGATTGGTGCGCAGTATCGAGCGTTGAATGCCTTCGATAAGGGCCTGGCTGCCCCCGCCCGTGGGCAGCTGCGGCAGCTGCTCCACGTTGGTGTACACCTTCGCGGGCTCGGTGGAGGTGCTGGACGAGGGCGCGCCCTGCGCGGCCACGGTAGCAGGAGCCGTTGGCGCAACGAAGCAGCTCAATACCAGCAAAGCAAAATGACGGGTTTTCATGGCAAGGCCAAGGGGCGGTTTGAACTGGCAGAAAAAGGATTAGAGACGCAATGTTTTGCGTCTCGTCGGCCGCGCCGTTTGAGTGTCGGGCGGGCATCGTTCAACGACGAGACGCAGAATATTGCGTCTCTAATCCATAATAACTTATTGGCCTTGCAAGGTCCAGGCCGTGGACACGCGCGGATGGGCCTCCTGCACCGAGCGCAGAAACACCAGCTCGTCGAGCTGACCAACGCGCCAGGTTTCCAGCATATTGTTGTAGAAGGGCGAGCCGGGGTTGCCGCTCTGCCCGCCGGGGTACACGCCGTAGGCGCGCACCTGCGGGCCCAGGGCCACCACCATGCGCCAGCTGGGGCCGTTGCGCTCCGAAGTGGCGTTCACGATGCCCGCGCCGCCGCCGCAGTCCACGTCCATCTGCCCGAAGCCGGGGAGCTGGAGCAGGTGCAGAATGTCGGTGCTTTTCTGGCTGGCCCAGCGCCACTTGGGCGAGAGCGGCCCGAACTTGCGGGTGAGCGAGTCGGTGGCGAAGCGCAGGCTTTGCAGCGCCAGCTGCGGCAGCGTTTCCTTGGCCGGCGTGCGCCGGTCGTCAATCCACGGCGAAGTTGGTTCGCTTAGAATCAGGTTGTTGGTGCGGTCGCGGGCGGGGTAGCGGTAGGCCGGGCCGGTGGGGTCGGTGGGGAAGTCGTCGTCCCAGAGGCGCTTCACTAGGTCATTATACCAGAGGTTGAACACGCTGGGCCCGATGGCGTCGGCGGTGTACTGGTAGCGCCAGCGGCGCATTTCGGCCAGCACCCGGCCTTCAGGCGAGTCGGGAGTGGGCGGCGCGGCGCCGGCCGCTGGCTCGCTCACCAAGGCCAGCATTCGCGGCAGAATGAGCTGGGCGTTGAGGTCGAGCACGTCGTTCTGGAGCTGGCGCAGACTGTCGGGCGTCACCTGCGTCATGGCGGCCAGGCGCTCGTTGATGCGGTGGCCGCGCTCGTAGTTGGCGTAGGTCCAGTTCAGGTAATAGGGATAGTCGGGCCCGGCCGAAAACTGGTTGGCCGAGCTCACGAAGCCGCGCGCCGGGTTCTTCACGTGCGGGTTCTGGGCGGCCGGAATCCAGCCTTGCCAGTCGTAGGCCGGGTCGGTGCCGTCGAGGATGAACTTGCCCTGGTCGCGCCATTTCAGCGGGAATCGGCCGTTGGGCCAGATGGCAATATCCTTTTCATTATCAGCGAAAATGAAGTTCTGGGCCGGCGAGCCCCATGTAGTCAGTGCAGCCGTGTAGTCGGCGTAGGTGCGGGCCCGGTTGAGCCGGTAGAGCGTCATGATTTCGTCGGCGCCGTCGTGGGCCGTCCAGCGCATGGCGTGGGCAATGGGCGTCTGGTTCAGGAAAGGCTTTTCAGGCTTGTCGTACACCACCGGACCGTGGTGGGTGTAGAGCACGGTATCGAGCCGGTCGGGCTGGCCGCGCACCTTGATGCGCTCCACCACGCGGCGCACCGGCTTCCAGCGGCCGTCGTGCCAGTATTCGCGCTGGGTGTTGTCCTTGAATTTCAGCTGGTAGAAGTCGAGCACGTCGGCCGCCACGTTGGTCACGCCCCAGGTCGCGTTTTCATTGAAGCCGATGATAACCGTGGGCGCGCCCGGAATGGTGACGCCGTACACGTTCACGCCCGGCGCGCTCAGCTGAATCTGGTACCAGATGCTGGGTAGGTTGAGTTGCAAATGCGGGTCGTTGGCCAGCAACGGGTAGCCGGAGGCCGACTTCGCGCCGCTCACCGCGAAGTTGTTGGAGCCCAGCTCGGCGTCGGGCTCGTCACGCAGCTGCTGGGCCGCGTAAGCCGCCTCAAACGACTTCGGCACCGGCGGCGCGGCCAGCGGCTTGAAATCCAGCGGTGTGCCCACCGGCACAATGGGGTCTTCGCGGGTGGGGTAGTCCGGAAACAGGTCCTTGGTCACGGCCGGGCCGTACTTGCGCAGGATGTTGCTCATGCGCAAATCGTCGGTGCGTCCGCTCAGGTCCCAGGCCATGTACTTGAGCAGCAGCGCACATTTCAGCGGCTCCCAGGGCTCGGGCTGGTAGTCGAGCAGCTTGTACTCAAACGGCAGCGTCTTGGGGCTGAGCTGACCTATATAAGCATTCACGCCGTCCGAATACGAGGTGAGCACCGTGCGCGTGGTGGGGTCGGCCATCATCGTCTTCAGCGAGTTTGCCGCGCCGAAGGGCAGGCCCATGCGCCGGAAAAACTGGTCGGTTTCGAGCCGGGCCGGGCCCACGATTTCGGCCAACCGGCCGGCGGCCACGTGGGTCACGAAATCCATCTGCCAGAGCCGGTCGCGGGCCGTGAGGTAGCCTTGGGCGAAGTACAGGTCGTGGTCGTTTTGGGCGAAGACGTGCGGCACGCGGTGGTCGTCGTAGCGCACCGTCACGGGGGCCTGCAGGCCGGGCAGGGCCAGCGTCTGCTGGGCCGGGAAGTCGCCAGCCACCTCGCCGTTTTGCCAGAAGCCGCGGTAGGGGCTCAGCAGCTTGCCAAACGGCGGCACCGTGCCATGCGGCGTGTTCAGCGCCCACACGAGCGTGAGGCTGGCGGCCAGGGCCAACAGGGCTTTAAGCATGTTCGTTGTCAGTTGCTGGTTGTCAGTTGTTAGGTCGCTGGCCAAAAGCAAAGGCCAATTAACGACAATGTCGCCAATTGGCCTTCACCTAATGGTGTAGCGTCAACTCAACAACCGCTTTCTAGGCAAGCGGCCTAACAACTGACAACTAAAAACAAACAACTAAACTCATCGGAGCGCCACCTCGCGCACCAGCCCGCCGATGCCCCAGACGAGCAGCTGCTGACGCACGGCTTCGGCCTCGGGCTTCTCTCCGAACTGGCCCACGAGCACGCGGCTGCGCTGGCGGCCATCGAGCAAATCCTGCGACACCTCCACTTTCAGGTCGGGCATCAGGGACTTGATGCGGGCCTGCACAGCCACGGCGTTGGCCGCATCCACAAACGAGCCAGCCTGGATGAGGAACCCGGCGGGGCAGCTCACCACTTCGGCAGCGGTTACCACCTGGCCTTTGGTGAGTGTGGAAGCGGCAATGAGGGCGCCGTGCGCATCTACCGAAGCCGAATCAGACAGTACGGCCGGGCTGGCCGGAATCGAGTAGGTAGTGAAGGCGGCGTCGGGGTTGGGGTCGGCGGCGAAGAGGGCGGCCAAGTTTTCGGGGGTGGTGGCGGGGCCCAGGGGCGTTTCGTCGGCCACCACTTCGGCTACCACGGTGGCGGCGCCGCACTCGGTGATGCCCAGCGGGCGGGCGGCAATTTCCGAAAGGTCGAGGATGCGCTGGTGACGGAAGGGGCCGCGGTCCGAAACGCGCACCACCACCGATTTGCCGTTTTTCACGTTTGTGACGCGCAGCCGGGTGCCGAAGGGCAGGGTTTTGTGGGCGCAGGTGTATTTGAAGCGGTTGTAACGCTCGCCGCTGGTCGTTTTCCGTCCCTGAAACTGACTGCCATACCAGGAGGCCCGGCCGCGCAGCACGGTGGTGCGGGCGCTAGGGGCGGAAGCTGCGTTGGTGGTGCCACCGGTGGTGGCGTGCGCCGGAGCGCTCAGAAACGACAGCAGAAAGAAGAAGCAACTGGAAAGGACGAGTACAGTAGAGCGGCGAAATAAAATCATGCGTTTTGCAGATGGTGAGCAAAACAAACATAGGGCTACCCGCCGGGGCAATTGCTAAGTTTCCCATCCTGCTACCAAGCCAATTGGTCAAAAAATTGTCCTTTTTCCATAAAACTTGCATTTAATTAATCTTCATGTTGGCCCGAAAAGTAGCCGTGAGGTTGTCTCAAACTATATTTTGCCGAAACCGGGTCAATCCATTGCGCAGGTGCAAAAATTAGATTATGCGACGGGTATAAAATTTGGGCATTGGCCGCCCGGCTATCTCCGAAACCCGGTTGCAAAAGTCCGGTTTTATTCGTAAGTGCAGTGCCGGCTGCCGGGGCCCAAACCGTACCTTTGTCCCATGGATTTTGGCCGCCTGCCCGACCTGCGCTACGTTGATTTTCGGCTGCCGCCCGACCACCCCGAGACGGCCCGCGTGCTGGCCAAGGCCCGCGCCACGCAGCCCGCGCCCGCCCGCCTGCACGTGGGCTGCCCCATCTGGACCAACAAGGAGTGGCTGGGCAGCTACTTCCCCGCTGGCATCAAGGAGCCCGATTACCTGCACTACTACGCGCAGCAATTCAATAGCATCGAGCTGAATACCACCCACTACCGCATTCCGGATGCGGTTACGGTACGCCGCTGGCGCGAGGCCGTGGGGCCGGGTTTCAAGTTTTGCCCCAAGCTGCCGCGCAGCATCAGCCACGAGCGGGAGCTGTTTCAGGCCGACGACCTGGTGGTGACCACGGCGCGGGCATTCGAGGGGCTGGGTGAAAACCTGGGCTGGGCATTCCTGCAGCTGCCGCCGCACTTCGGCCCCGAGCACTTGCCGCGGCTGGAGCGTTTCCTGCTCGACTTTCCCGAAACCGTGCCGCTGGCCGTGGAGCTGCGCCACCCGCGCTGGTACGCCGACCACGGCCTGGCCGACGCCGTATTCGCCACCTTCGAAGCCCTGAACAAAACCCTGGTGATAACCGACGTGGCCGGCCGGCGCGACGTTCTGCCCATGCGCCTGACCACGCCCGTGGCCTTCATTCGTTTCAACGGCCATGGCCTGCACAGCACCGACTACCAGCGCGCCGACGCCTGGGCCGAACGCTTGGCCGCCTGGGTAGCCCAGGGTATCCACGACATCTACTTCTTCATTCACCAGAAGGACGTACGCCACGCCCCAGTGTTCGCCCAATACTTATTGGAGAAGGTGCGCCTGCTGACCGGTATTGTGGTGCCGCCGCCGTTCATCATCCCACAGCCGGTGCAGGGCAATTTGTTTGGGTTTTAACAGGGCTTTTCAATGCGCTAAAACGTCATGTCGAGCGCACGCGAGATGTCTCGGCTGCGCTCGACATGACGTTCTGTTTGAAACTCGTCAGGAACTGACAGGCTGCGCCAGCAGCGGGCCCAGCACCTGCCACACGTTTTCGGCCAGGATTTTCTGGCCGGCGGGGTTGGGGTGCACGCCGTCGGGCAGGTTGAGTTCGCGGCGGCCCAGCACGCCTTGCAGCAGGAAGGGCACAAAGGGCAGGCTATTTTTCTCGGCCAGGGTACGGAACAGGGCTTTGAACTCGGCCGCATAGTGAGCGAGGCGGTGGCCGCCGAGCGGGCCCAGGTCGAAGGGGAATTCGAGGCCAGCCAGCACGATTTGGGCCTGCGGATACTGGCGGCGCACGGCGTCGATGATGAACTGCAGGTTCTGGGTGGTTTCGCGCACTGGGATGCCGCGGATGCCGTCGTTGGCCCCCAGAGCTAGCACGAATACATCGACCGGGTGGCGGGCCAGTACCGAGGCCAGGCGCTGCCGGCCGCCGGCGCTGGTTTCGCCGCTCACGCCGTAGTTGTAGGCTTTATAGGAAAGGGTTTGCTCGTCGAGGCGCTGCTGGAGTAACGCGGGGAAACTTTCGGAAGCGCGCAGGCCGTGGCCCGCGGTGAGGCTGTCGCCGAAGAAGATGATGTTTTTCATATTGTGCTGTTTCAACAGCACGGAGGCCGTTTTCGTGCCCGTCAGGGTGGGCTGTTTGGGAAGATGGAATGCTGGAAAAAGGCCGTCATGCTGAGCGTAGCCGAAGCATCTCTACCGCGAGAGTAAACGAGTTACTTGCGCGGTAGAGATGCTTCGGCTACGCTCAGCATGACGGCCTTTTTATCCTTGAAAAACCCAGTAGTCCCAGCCTACTCCACCACTTCCAGGATGGTGCGGAACGAGACGTACTTGCCCGCGAAATGCTTTTCCATATCCGCCCGAAGAGCCGGGGCGCAGATGTTCTGGTAGTCTTCAAGCTGCTCCAGGCCGATGCAATAGTATTGCGCGGCGTAGGTGATGCCGCCCTCTTCCTCGTTGAGCAGGCGCAGGAGCTGGCTTTTGAGGAAAAAGCCGGTTTCCATCACCTCGGGCATGTGGGTGGTGCGCATGTAGTCGAGCCATTCCTCGGCGGCGGAGGGCTCAAGGCTGCTGGTGACGTTGTAGAGAATCATACTTCGTATGGTGGATTGGTGGGGTGGTGGATTGGTGGATTGCGTGGGGTGGTGACGCAAGGGCATCGTCCACCATTCCACTAATCCGCTAATCCACTAAATCAAACGCGCATGGCGTCGAACTGAAAATCGGTGATACGGGCCTGAATATCTTTGGGTAAAAGCTTTTCCGACGCAGCGGCCTGGGCCAAGGCGGGCAACTCGGCATCGCCGGCCAGACGCAGGCTCAGGATTTGAGGGAGGGTGAGCTGTTTTTCGAGGGACGCGAAGCGCTGGCCGCTCACTTCAAAATAGCGCTGGCGCACCTCGAGCCGGCAGATGCGGTCCTGCAATTGCAGGGCGTAGTGCTGGCGCAGCATCACGAGCACGCCCAAGCCGATGACGGCCAGCGCGGCCACCGTGAACCACAGGCGGGCAATCTGGTCGTCGTCGCCGGCCACTTTGGTATAGCGCAGTACGGCGTAGCCAGCCATGAGCAGGGCTAGGGGCAGCAGCACGAAATGGTGCCACGGGTAATACATGGTGGTGTTTTTGGTGGGGGTGGCCATGCGGAAGGGGGCGTTTGAGGGAGGCGAAAGTAGGGGAGAGAGGCGGAAAGCCGGGCAATAAAAAACTCCGGCCGGAGCCGGAGTCTTTCAGTAGATACGACGCGCTGGGGGCGTGGTTACTTCATTTCCTTGGCACGTTTTTTTTCGGCCTTGGCCATGTCGCGGGCGGCGCGCTCCTGCTTCTTGGCTTCGGAAGCGGCCTGGCGCTGCTCTTTGAGCTGGGCTTTCTGGGCTTTTTCCTGCTGACGCTGCTCGCGGAGCTGCTTCTTCAGGTCGCTTTGCTGGTTGGCGTTGTCTTTGAGCTGGCTGCGGGTGTCGCGGGCGGCCTGGTCGGAGTTGTTGGTTTGCTGCTTCTGGGCCTCGTAGGTGGCTTTGGCGTCGGCAGCGCGTTGGGCCTGCTGCTCGGGGGTGAGCGGCGTGGCCATGGCCGGGTCGGCGGTGGGGGCCGGAGTGGTTTGGGCTGAGGCGGTAAAAGTGCTGGCTACGGCGGCGAACAGGGCAGCCGCGAAAAGGAGAGATTTCATGGGAGGGAAGTGAATCAGCTACCTGCTGACTGCTCCCTCAAACGCAGGGCCGGGGCGGAAGTTGGAATTTGATTTTCAATTCCTTTATTCTTCTACATAGTTCAGGTCCTTGCCGTAGCTCTCGGGCAGGGTGCTCACGGCCCAGAAAGCCACCACCAGCGTGAGCCCGCCCAGCACCGCTGCGCCCGGAATGAAGCCCAGCTGCCCGCTCAGATACTTGAAGGCCGGCACCAGCCCCACCACGGCGCCGCGCGCAAAGTTGGGCGCGGTGGTGGCCACGGTGGCCCGCAGGTTGGTGCCAAACTGCTCGGCCGCCACCGTCACAAACAGCGCCCAGAAGCCCACCGACACGCCCAGCACAAAGCACACGCCGTAGAATGTGGCCGGCGAAGCACCCTTCACCCCAAACAGATACACGGCCACCAGCGTGGCGCAGAAGCCCAGAAACACCTTCAGCGCCTTGTTGCGCGAATGCCAAACTTGGCTGAGCGCGCCGCTGAAAAAGTCGCCAAACACCAGCCCGAAGTAGCACCAGAACACCGCCAGCCCGGCCGTGACCTCGCCCGTGAGGCCCAGGGCCTTGCCAAACTCCGGCGCCAGCGTGACGAGAATGCCCACCACGAACCACAGCGGCACCCCAATCAGCAAAATGCGCAGGTACTTGCCCAGTCGGGCGGGCTTGGTGAACAGGCTGAGAAAATTGCCGCGCGCCACCCCGGCCTGCGCCTGCACCTGCTCAAACATGCCCGACTCGAACACGCTCACCCGCAGCAGCAGCAGCGCCAGGCCCAGCCCGCCGCCTACGAAATAGGCCTGCCGCCAGCCAAACCCGGCCACCCAGTAGCCCAGCATAGCCCCGCTCACGCCCACGGTGGCCACTATCATGGTGCCGTAGCCGCGTTTTTCCTTGGGCAGGCTTTCGCTCACGAGGGTGATGCCCGCGCCCAGCTCGCCAGCCAGCCCGATGCCTGCGATGAGCCGCAGCCAAGCGTACTGGTCGATGGTCTGGACGAAGCCGTTGGCGATGTTGGCCAGCGAATACAGTAGAATGGAGCCAAAGAGCACCGAGAGCCGGCCCCGCTTATCGCCCAGAATGCCCCACAGGATGCCGCCGAGCAGCATGCCGCCCATCTGCATGTTGATTAGAAACAGGCCCTGGTCGGTCATGGCCGGGGTGCCGGGCGTCACGCCCAGCTCCGTGAGGCTGCTCACGCGCACGATGCTGAACAGAATCAGGTCGTAGATGTCGACGAAATAGCCGAGGGCGGCCACGATGACGGCGGCGCTGAAAAGAGTGGCCTTGGGAATGGGATGGGACGGTTGCATGGCCGAAATGTACTGCCAGCCAGCCGGAGACAGGATAATAAACGGTGTAGAGACACATCATTGCGTCTCGTCGTTGAACGCCAATCAATAGAATTCTAGAGCAAACGAAGCCCGCATGGCGCGGACGACGAGACGCAATTAGGCGTCTCTACATCGTTCTGTACGTGGCTGTTCAGGGGTGGACTGCCAGCGCTTGCGCCTCCGGGCTGGTTTCGTGGCAGCCGCTGTGGCAGCCGCCGGGCGTGGGGCCGTCCTCCACCTGCACGGTGGTGTGGTGGATGTGGAACTCGGCTTCCAAACCCTTAGATAGCGCAGCCAGCCAGGCGGCATCGGCGCCGCCGGGGCGCACGAGGTGGGCCATGAGGGCCGCGTCGTGGCCTGAGCTGCTGAGGCTCCAGATGTGCAGGTCGTGGACGGACTGGACTTCGGGCTGCTTTAATAAATAGGCGCGCACAGCCTCCAACTCAATGCCGTCGGGCACGGCCTGCAGGCCCAGACGGAGACTGTCGCGCAACAGGCCCCAGGAGCTGTAGGCGATGATGCCGAGAATGATGAAGCCGATAACCGGGTCGAGCCAGGCCCAGCCGGTGAGCAGCACGAGGCCACCGCCGGCTACCACGCCGGCACTTACCAGCGCATCGGTGAGCATGTGCAGGTAGGCGCCGCGCACGTTCACGTCACTTTTCTGGCCGCTGCGGAAAAGCAGGGCCGTGACGCCATTCACCAGAATGCCGATGCCGGCCAGCAGCATCACCCAGCGGCCGTTCACGGGCTCGGGGTGGCGCAGGTGGTCGATGGTTTCCCAGAGGATAAAGCCGAGGGCGGCGTAAAGCAGGGCCGTGTTGAGCAGCGCGGCCTGAATGGTGGCCCCGCGGTAGCCGAAGGTGTAGCGCTGCGTGGCGGGCCGGCCGGCCAGCCAGGCGGCGCCCCAGGCCAGGGCCAGGCTGAGCACGTCGCTCAAATTGTGGCCGGCATCGGAGAGCAGGGCGGCCGAGTTGGCCCAGAAGCCGCCAATGGTTTCGGCCACCACGAAAGCCAGGTTGAGGCCGATGCCAATGGCGAAGGCGGCGTTGAAGCCGCCGCCGGGCGGCGGGGCGGCGTGCTGGTGGCCGGCGTGGCTGGCGTGGTCGTGGGGCATGAGGGGCTAAACGCTGAATCGAGGGCAGGGTTCTGGGGCGGCTACTGCACCACCACCCGGCGGCTGAGGGTGCCCGTGGCGTACTCCACCCGCAGCACATACACGCCCGGGCGCAGCGCCTCGGTAGCCAAGCTGAACTCCGCCGTGGGCGGCACCGGCTGAGTGAGTACCGGGCGGCCCAGCACATCCAGCAGCACCAGCCGCCGGGGCCGGGCCGTGGCCGCGAGTTGGAGGTGCAGCTGGTCGTGCGCGGGGTTGGGATACACGACCAAGGCGTCGTCCGCTGCTGCTGCCGAACGGCGGGCCAGCGCCCCGGGAGCCAGCAGGCGGGCCAGGCCGTAGCGCCGCTGCCCGGCAATGCGCGGGAAGGCGCCGGCCACCAAGAGGTTGCCGTTGGGCTGCGCCACCAAGGCATATACGGCCGAAAAAGGAGGGCCAACCTGCGCCGGGTCCAGGTAATCGGGGTCGGGCGACCCGTCGGGCAGCAGGCCGCGTAAGGCAAAAGCACCCACTGCGCCACCAATGATGACCTTGCCCGTGGGCAGCGCCACTACGGCGTTGAGTTGCGTGGCGGGCATCACATTGGGCAGCGGCGAGGTGAAGGCGGGGTCCAGGGTGCCGTCGTTGAAGAAGCGCGCCACGCTGGCCCGCGTTTGGTTGCCCACGCTGATGAAGGCCCCGGCCAGCACAAACCCGTTGGCGGTGTTGGCCATCGAGAGCCCCCTGCCGGCCACGGTCTGGTTGGCGGGCACCGTGGTAAAGGCGGGGTCGAGGCCGCCGTTGGGCAGCAGGCGCCGCACCATCTCCAAAGAGGTGCCGTACATGTTGCCGGCCACCAGCAGCTTGCCTGACGGCTGCAACAGCAGGGCATTCACCGAGCCCGAATACGGCACGGCCGGCACGAAGCTGGCATCGGGCTGGCCGTTGGGCAGCACCCGCAGCACGTTGGGCACCGCGCTGCCGTTTGGCCCCGCCGCCACAAAATAGCCGCCCAGCACAATGTTGCCATCGGGCTGCACCAGTACCGCCCGCACCTGGGGCGTGAGGCTGGTGGGGGTGCGCATGTTAGGGTTGAAAGTAGCATCGAGCGCACCGCTGGACGAAAGCCGGGCCACGCCCATGCGAGCCTGCCCGTCCACGGCTGTGAATTCGCCCACGGCCAGCACACGGCCTTGCGCATCGGTGGCCAGGGCCAGAATCTGGCCGCCCGCAAACGCGGGTGCAACAAAGGTGGTGTCCACCTGGCCGTTGGGCCACAATCGCACGAGGCCGGCCACGGCCCGGTTGTTAAACATAGTAAAGTCGCCGGCCACCAGCAGGCGGCCGTCGGGCTGCTCCACCAACGCCCGCATGGTGGCCGGCTGCTGGCTGGCCGTGAAGGCCACCGTGGGCTCAAATGCCGGGTCCAGGCTTTGGGCCAGCAATGGGCAGTGGGCTGCGCTGGCCAGCGCTAACACCAGCAGCAACGGAGTAGAAAATGACATAAAGAAGGTCGGAACGGGGAAGATGCCTACAATATAAGGCGCCCTCCCGGCCCATGCCAGCTCAGGCGGGAAGCCGCGTCAGCACCTCGTCAATCAGGCCGTATTCCTTGGCCTCATCGGCCCGCATCCAGTAGTCGCGGTCCGAGTCGTCGTGGATTTGCTGGTAGGTTTTACCGGTGCGCTCGGCGTAAATCTGGTATAGCTCCTGGCGCAGCTTCACCACCTCGCGGGCCGTGATTTCGATGTCGGCCGACGGCCCCTGCACGCCGCCGCTGGGCTGGTGAATCATGACGCGGGCGTGGGGCAGGGCCGAGCGTTTGCCAATGGCGCCGCCGCAGAGCAGGAAAGCGCCCATGCTGGCCGCCAGCCCGGTGCAGATGGTAGACACATCGGGCTGCACATACTGCATGGTGTCGTATATGCCCAAGCCGGCGTACACGGAGCCGCCCGGCGAGTTGATATAGAGCAGAATGTCCTTGCGGGCATCGGCCGATTCCAGAAAAAGCAACTGGGCGTTGATGATGTTGGCGATGTTGTCGTCGACGGCCTGGCCGAGGAAGATGATGCGGTCCATCATCAGGCGCGAAAACACGTCGATTTCGCGGAAATTATGCGGCCGTTCCTCGATAACAGAGCGGGTCATGTTGTTGATGTGTGGCCGGGTCTGGCCTTCGGCGTGGGTGAGGTACTGGTCTATGGCAAGGCCGTTGAGGCCCTGGCCGTGGACGGCAAATTTTCGGAATTCCTGTTTGTTGAGCATGAGAAAGGTGATGGTGATAAGCGAAAACGAAAAGGCATCAGCCGCCCGGCCTCGCCAAAAATGACGAAGGGCGGGGCTGACCCGGGCGGAAGGTTTTGTCAGGTAGGGGCAGGGCTCAACGGCCGGCTACCAGGGCTTCAGTTGCTGCCACAGCCGGGCCCAGGGGCTGGCGGGCGGCCCATAAAGCCGGGCATGGATGCCGGCCAGCTCCCGCCGCAGCTGGCGCCGGCCGGCCAGGCGCAGGCCCTGATACAACTGCTGCTGGGCAGCCGTGTCGGCGGCCAGCTCGCCGTCGAGCAGCAGGCGCAGCTGCCAGTCTTTGGCCGGTAGCGTAGCGGGGCCATTCAGCAGTTGCTGCTCAATCAGGCGCAGGCGTTCGAGTTCGGGGCGCATGGCTTAGTATTCGATGGTTTCGGTTCGAAAGGCCGCCCGCACCGACTCGCGCAGCCGCTCCAGGCACTTAAACTTCTGCACCGTGGCCGAGCGCACGGAGCGGTAGTCGTGGTCGGCGGCAATTTGGGTGAGGGGCTGCTGGAAATAGTAGAAGGCCAGCAACATGCTTTTGCATTTCGCGCCTAGCTGCTCCACATAGTCAAGCACGGCGAAGCGAGTTTCTTCGGTTTCAGAAGCGGCATCAGCGGCCAGCGGGCCGGGGTCGTCGGGCAGGGCCTCGTGCGGGAGGCGGGCGCGGCGGCGCAGCTCGTGCCGCCACAGGTTGCGGCTGATGCCCACCAGGTAGGTGCTGGCGGAGGAGGTGAGCGTCAGGGTGCCGCCCACAGCTTGCTCGTACAGAATCACCAGCGCATCGTGGAAAATATCCTGTGCATCCTCGGCCGAGCCGCCGTGGCCGCATATATGCCGGCGCACCGGCGGGAAGGCTTGGCGATAGAGCTGCGTGAGGGCCTGCTCGCGGTTGGCGAGTAGGGCGGCGCGGAGATTGGGGGCAGATGAGAAATCAGGCGAAAGAACCATGGCGATGAGCGTTGTACCTAAGTAATCCACTTTTCAGCCAACTATCACCGCATCTATCAAAAAAACAGCTTGCCTCCGGCTGGGAAGCAAGCCGCTCAAGTGCCTACGAAGCCGTCGTTACTCCAGTACGACGCGCCGCGTGACGGTGCTCGTGGCGTATTCTATACGCAACAAGTAGATGCCGGGCGCCAGGGATGCCGTGGGCAGGCTCATTTCCGATTGAACCACGGGCTGACGAAGCACGGGACGGCCCAGCGCATCGAGCAAGGCCACCGACTGCGGCCGGGCCAGGGCATCGAGCCGCAGGTACAGCCGGTCATGGGCGGGCACGGGGAAAACCGCCGTTGCGGGCTGCGGCTGCCGGCTGCCCACGGCCAGCACGCCCGGCGCCAGCAGCCGAATCAGGCCCGCGCGGGCCTGCTGGCCCACCCGCCGGAAGGTCCCCGCCACCAGAATGGCGCCGTCGGGCTGCACGATAATGTTGCGCACCTGGCCGTCGGAAGGGCCTTGGGTAAAGTCGAACGTGCCATCGAGTTGGCCATCGGGCAGCAGGCGCTGCAGGCTGTAGGGGACGCCGCTGCCCACCAGCAGGCGGCCGTTGGGCTGCTCGGCAACCGCCGTCACCACGGTGGTGGCCCCGGCAATGAGAGCGGCTTGAAACGTGGGGTCGGGGCTGCCGTTGGCCAGCACCCGCACCACGCCGCCCGAGGCCACCGTGCCCGCGCCGCCCAGCTCGCCGAAGACCAACTGCCGGCCCGTCGCATCGCGCACCACCCCATAGGCCTGCGCGCGCGGGGCACCCGTTACCTGGCGAAGCGATACGGCCAGAAAGCTCGGGTCGAAGGCACCGGTGGCCAGATGACGAGTGAGGGCTGCACCGACGGAAGAAGTGTTGAGCAGCAGCGCGGTGCTGTCGGGCTGGGCAATGAGCTGGCTTTGCACCGAGGCCGGCACGTTGGTCCCTAACTGGTAGGCGGCATCGAAGGCGCCCGTGGCGGTGAGGCGCGCCCCGAGCGTGACCGAGTACGTGCCCGCTGGCTGCACAATGCCGGTGAGCAGCACCCGACCGTCGGGCTGCAACGACAGGCCCTGCACCACGCCCAGCCGCAGCCCGGCGCTGAACGTGGCATCGGGACAGCCGCTGGGCAATAGGCGTAGCACGCCCGCATACGAGGCCGGGTCGTCGGTGAGGCCGCTCACCAGCAGCTTGCCATCGGGCTGCAGCGCCAGCCGTGGCTCCACAAACCCATTGGCCCCGGGCACCGCATCCAGCAGCGGAAACAAGGCGCAGCCGGCCCGGTAGCTGGCGTCGAGGCGACCGTTGGGCAGCAGGCGGGCCAGGGCAGCCAAGGCCGTGCCGTTGACTTCCGAAAAGCCGCCGGCAATCAGGATTTTGCCATCGGCCTGCACGGCCACGCTGCTCACGTAGCCCGCCGTTTGGAGCGCGGGCTGCCAGGCCGGCGCGTAGGCTCCGGCGGCATCGAGCACCGCCACCGGGGCCGCGGGCGTGCCGGTGGCAAACAGCTTGGCCGCACCGGCTGCCGCCAGCACTTGGCCCGTAGGCAGCACCTGCACGCTCTGGGCTTCCTGCGCGGCGCTGCCGAGCAGCGGCACCAGCCAGGTGGGGTCGTAGGTGCCCGCCGCACTGATGCGGATGAGAAAGCTCTGCTGGCTGCCGCCGGCCGTGTGCATGCCAGCCAGCAGAATGGCTCCGTTGGCCTGCGCCTGCACCCGGGGCCACTTGGTGGTGCCGATGAAAGAGCTGAGCGAAACCGTGGCATCAAGCTGAAAGCTGGCGTCGAGGGCGCCCGTGGCGGGCAGCAGGCGCGCCAGGGTCCGGCTGTAGTTGGTAGCGGTGAGGTGGGCGCACAGCAGCCGGCCATCGGTGGGCTGCACAATAAGCTCGCGGCACCAGCTGCCGGGCGCCAGGTCGGGCAGGTAGCTGGCATCGAGGGCGCCGCTGAGCTGCAGGCGGGCCAGGCCGGGCCGTAGCGTGCCCTGCACCTGGTCAAAGTTGCCGCCGACCAGCACGCGCCCATCGGCCTGCTGGGCCAGGGCCGATACCTCGTCGCCCCCAAAAGCCCCGCCGTACTGCCGGGAAAAGGCGGTGTCGGCCATGCCGTCGGCCTGCAGGCGCGCCAGGCCGGTGGGCAGGCCCAGCAGCACGCGGCCATCGGCCAGCACCAGCAGCGCCTTAATCGGTGCGAACGGGGCCGGGGGCGAGGTGAAGGTACTGTCGCGGCGGCCGTTGGGCAGCAGGCGCACCAGGCTGGCGCAGGGCTGCCCACTCACCCGGGCCGTGTCGGCAAACTGCACCAGTAGCTTGTTGCCCGCCACTTCGCGCACGGACTCCACCTGCCAGGTGTTGGCCTGGACGCGGGCGTTGAAACCGGCATCGGGCAGGCCGGTGGGCAGGTAGCGCACCAGCCCGCTGCTGGCCTGCCCGTCGGCGTAGTCAATATCGCCCACGACGATGCGCGCGCCGTCGCTGAGCTGCAACGCCCCGCGCGCTATGGCCGGCCGCCGCAAGGTGGGCGACTGAAAAGCTGGGTCGAGCACCGGCCCGTACGGTACCTGGGCCGCGCCGATTAGCGGCCCGGCCAACAGCATCGCCATCAAAACCAACCCGTGCCAGCGGCACCGCAGATAGAAAAAACCGGGCATAACATTCGGAAAAGGAGTGGACTAGAAAGAGCCGCTGCCGGCCCCATCGGTTGCAGACGCCGCGCGCCGGCCCACCCGCTTTTCCGGACGCCATGCCCGGCTCACAAGCTATTTCTACTTAAAGCTGAGCGGCACCACCACCCGCACGCTCACATTGCGCCCTTGGTTGAACACGCCGGTGCGGCCGTTCGCGGCATTAAAATCGGCGTATTTCAGACGGCTGAGGTGGCTCTGGTAGCCCACGTCGAACAGGTTGTTGGCCGTGACGAAGAGCGAGAACAGCGTGCGGCCCTGGGCGTCGGCCACGTCGGTGCCCACGCCGGCGTTGAACAGGATGTAACCCGGCGTGGCAGTCTCGGTGTCGAAGGCCGAGAAGTAGCGGTTCTGGGCGAAGGTGCGCTCCATCTGCAGGCGGGCGTACGGATTGGTGAGGCGCTTGCCCTGGCGGCGGAAGTTGGCCCGCAGCTCCGACTGTAGCCGGTCGGCCGGGATGAAGGGCAGGTATTGCTGGGCGGCTTCCACGTTCAGCTGCCGGGCGCGCACCATCGAAAACGAGTTTTCGAAGTGCAGCCAGTCGAGCGGGTGGGGGTGGAAGTCGAGGCTCACCTCGCCGCCGTAGAGGCGGGCCTGGCCCTGCTCGTACTTGTAGGCGCCGGTGTTGTCGCCGCGCAGTGAGTCGGCCCCGCTGGCCGTGAGCAGGCGGCGCGTGAAAATGTAATTGCTGATGCTGTTTTCAAACGCATCGACGCTCAGGCGCACGTGGTCGGTCACGTAGCTTACGCCAGCGTCCACCTGCAGGCTGGTTTCAGCGGCCAGATTGGGGTTGCCGATTTCGTAGCGAATGGTACCCTCGTGCTCGCCGTTCGAGCCCAGCTCGGCAATGTTGGGCGCCCGGAAGCCGCGGGCTAGGTTGGCCTTCACCGTCAGGCGCTCATTGAGGCTGTAGGCCAGCCCCAGGCTGCCGCTGTAGTTGTGAAAGTTGCTCTTGAAACCGGGAAACTTCGTTTCGGCCGTGGGGTCGGTGCTGGGCCGCTCGTTGGCGTCGAGCAGCAGGCGGTCGGCCGAAATCTGCCGGATATCATAGCGCAGCCCGCCGCTGATGTCCAGCGCGCCAATGGTTTTCTTGGCCACCCCAAACACGCCGCCCTCGTTCACGCGGTAGGCCGGAATCAGAAATTCCACGCCCAAGTTGCGGTTTTGCTGGTGCAGGCCGGTGCTGCCCAGAGTCAGGTTCCAGCCGTTTTTCTCGGGCAGGAAGTAGCGCAGCGCGTAGTCCACGGTGCGCAGTTGGAAGTAGAGCGAGGTTTCCGACGGGTCAAGCACGTTGCCGAACTCGCGCCGCAGGTTCTGCTGGTAGCTCACCTGCAGGGTGAGGCGCCCGCCCTGGTCGCCCAGAATGAAGTTGTTGTCGGTGCCGATGCGCAGGTGGTTGATTTGCTGCTGGGGCACGGCCAGGCCGTAGCCGCGCAGGTCGGCGTCGGTCACGGGCACGCTCACCGTCGAATCGCCGCTGGGCACGTCCTTGGTGAAGCGGCCGGTTTCGTCGCGGGCGCCTTCCGTTAGCCCCAGTCGCTGGTTGAACGTGCTGAAGGTCAAGTGTGAATAGCCCCAGCTTTTGTTCACGCCCACGTAGCCGTTGGCGTCCCATTCGTTGAAGCCGGAGTTGTACACGCGGCCGTCGTAGCGGTTCTGGTAGGCACCGGCCACCTTGCGGGTGCCGCGCACCAGCCAGTTCAGGCCATTGAGGTTGCCCGCGTTCAGCAGCGAGTAGCCCTGCTGGTGGTTGTTGGTCTGGTAGCTGCCCGTGGCCGTGCCGATGATGCGGCCCTCGGCCACGGGGTCGGGCGCCACAAAGTTGATGACGCCGGCCATGGCATCAGACCCGTACAGCAATGAGCCCGGCCCCTTAATAATCTCGGCCCGGTCCACGCTAAACTCGTCAATCTCAATGCCATGCTCGTCGCCCCACTGCTGGCCTTCCTGCCGGGCGCCGTTGTTCAGGGTCACCACGCGGTTGTAGCCCAGCCCGCGCACCACGGGCTTGCTGATGGCTGCGCCGGTCGTAATCTGGGCCAGGCCGGGCGTATGGGCAATGGCATCCACCAGGTTAGTGGCCGAGGTCTGATTCAGCCGCGTCCGGTCGACCACCGAGGTGGGCACCGGCGAGCGCCGCAGCTGCGTGGCCTGCGACACGCCCGTCACCACCACCTGCCCGATTTCAGTAGCCGCCGCCGTCAGCTTGATTTCCAGCGGCTGGCCCGTGCCCGTGTCCACGGTCTGCGTCACGGTGTTGTAGCCCAGCGAACGGACTTGCAGGGTGAAGCGCCCGCGCGGCAGGTTGGCGAAGCTGAACGAGCCGTCGGGCCCGGTGGCCGCGCCCTGTTTCAAGTCATCAAACAACACGGTGGAACCCGGCAAGGCTTCACCAGTGGCGGCATCCAGTACGCGGCCGGTGAGGGGTGGCGCCACGGCCCGGCCGCGGGTGGCCGCCGGGGCATTCTGCCCGCTCTGGGCCAAGGCCGGCGTAATGGAACTGCCGAGTAAGCCCAACATAGTGAACGCAGCAGGGCGGATTTTTAGAAAATCAGATTTCGATAGGAAAGCAAACATGAAATGAAGGGAAGGGCCGCGCCAGGGCGGCATAAGCGCATGCGCCGGCCCCCGGACCGCGGCGCAGTCGGGGCAGGGCGTAGCTTAAAAATCACAGAAGCCGGGGTGCCGCTTAGGCGGCGGGTGGCCCGCGCAATTGGGCGGGCTGCCGGGCAATCCAGGGCGCCGTGGCCACGGTAGGCACAGGCGCGGTGGCAAAGCACGGCCGGGCCAGCGGCAGCGGCGTCAGCACGGGCGCGCCGGGCAGAAAGGGCACGTTGTACAGCTCCTCCACCGGGCAGTGCTTGTGCTGCTTGCCAATGAGGGCTTTGCCCTTGTGGTGGAAGGCCAGCGCGTGGGCCGGCTCGTCGGTGGTGTGTTCGTGCGGGTGCAAGGCCAGAATCCACGCCTCGGGCAGCAGCGTCCGCACGAGGCAGAGCAGTAACAGCAGGGCGAGATGAGAACGCAGGGCTTGCACGGTGCAAAGATGGGCGGAAACAACAAAAGCTGCCCACAGAAAAAAAAGTTGCCGAAATTGCGGCTTCAGGCAATCCGCAGCCCCAGCCTCTTACGTACGGCCCTCGGTTCCTAGCTTGGAACTGCCTGTTTTCCGCCTTTTTGTGATAATTACCAGCATTCCGGACCTTGCGCTGCAGTACGACGAAGCCCTGAGCTTGTTGCGCGTGGAATGGGCGGCGGGCGAGGACATGCGCTCTTTCCGGGTCAGCGCCGAGCAGTTGCTGAAGCTGGTGAATCAGCACGGCATCAGGCACATGCTATTGGAAATGAATACCTTTCCGGACATCTCGGTGTATGACCAGGTGTGGCTGGGCGTGAGCTGGATGCCCGTGCTGGTGAAGCTGCCGCTGGAGCGCGTGGTGCTGGCCATTCATCGGCGCCGGGTGCACAACCAGCTGGCCATCGACTCGCTGATTGCCTTGTTTCGGCCGTTCATCAAGTTCGATATCCAGTTTTTTTCCACCGCCACGCCCGGCCTGCACTGGCTCAGCGACTACTCCAGCCGCATCCCGGAGCTGCTTAGCGAGTGGGACGCCGTACACGGCCGCGGCCTCGCCCACGGCGGCGTGAGCGAGCCCCGGCCCGCCTACGGGCATCGGCCCGAATAGTAGCTGGCGCTGCGGTTGCGCTGTCAATCTGACAGCCGATTACCCCTTGGAACGGGCTTTGAATACCGGGCCGTACGCGCCAGGGTCCTCCACGCCCGGCCATTCCGTCTGTCTTCAACCGTTTCCAATTTATCCCATGCAAGAAACCGGCTCCATCTCCATCCACACCGAGAACATCTTCCCCATCATCAAGAAGTTCTTGTATTCCGACCACGAAATTTTCCTGCGGGAACTGGTCAGCAATGCCGTTGATGCCACCCAAAAGCTGAAAAGCCTGGCCCAGCTGGGCGAGTACCAGGGCGACCTGGGCGAGCTGAAAGTGCGCGTGACCGTGGACAAAGAAGCTCGCAAAATCACGATTTCCGACCACGGCCTGGGCATGACGGCCGAGGAAATTAAGAAGTACATCAACCAGATTGCCTTTTCCGGTGCCACCGAGTTTGTGGAGCAGTACAAGGAGAAGGATGCCAACGCCAAAGACCAGATTATCGGGCAGTTCGGTCTGGGCTTCTACTCGGCCTTCATGGTGGCGAAGGAGGTGGAAATCTGGTCGAAGTCGTACAAAAACGATACCCTGACGGCCCACTGGATTTGCGACGGCAGCACGCAGTTCACGCTCGATGAGCCCACCGGCGAGCACGCCAAAGCCGAGCGCGGCACCGACGTGGTGCTGCACGTGGCCGAGGATTCGGACGAGTTTCTGGAAGAGGCCCGGCTGCGCACCATTCTCACCAAGTACTGCAAGTTCCTGCCCATTCCGATTGAGTTTGAGGGCGAGGTTATCAACCAGACGACCCCGATTTGGACCAAGCAGCCCTCGGAGCTGACCGATGAGGACTACAAGAAATTCTACCAGGAGCTCTATCCCATGAGCATGGACGAGCCCCTGTTCTGGATTCACCTGAACGTGGATTACCCGTTCAATCTGACGGGTATTCTGTACTTCCCGAAGGTGAAGGACGAGCTGCAGTTCTCGCGCAATAAGATTCAGCTCTACTCGCGCCAGGTGTTCATCACCGACGAGGTGAAGGACGTGGTGCCCGAGTTCCTGATGCTGTTGCACGGCGTCATCGACTCGCCCGACATCCCGCTGAACGTGTCGCGCAGCTTCCTGCAGGCCGACGCGGCGGTGCGCAAAATCAACACCTACATCACCAAGAAGGTGGCCGATAAGCTGAGCAGCCTGTTCAAGCAGGACCGTGCCGGCTACGAGGAAAAATGGTCCGACATCGGCATGTTCGTAAAGTACGGCATGCTCTCGGACGAGAAGTTCTATGAGAAAGCCAAGGACTTCGTGCTGCTCAAGAACGTGGATGGCAAGCTGTTCACCATCAACGAGTACACCGAGCACATCCAGGCCAATCAGCAGGATAAGAACGGCAACACCGTCATCCTCTACACCAACGACGCCGAGCATCAGCACAGCTTCGTGGCCGCCGCCCAGGAGCGGGGCTACGACGTGCTGAACTTCGACCACATCCTCGACCCGCACTTCGTGGGTCAGCTGGAGCAGAAGCTGGAAAAAACCAGCTTCAAGCGCGTGGATGCTGACACGGTGAGCAAGCTCATTGAGAAGGACGATGCCGCCGAAAGCGTGCTGACCGAAGAAGACACCAAGAAGCTGGAGGAAACCTTCACCACGGCCATCGCCAACCCGGCCATGCACGTGAAAGTGGCCGCCCTGAGCCCGCAGGATGCCCTGGTGGTCATCACCCAAAACGAGTTCATGCGCCGCATGAAGGACATGCAGCGCACCGGCGGCGGCGGAGGCATGCAGATGTTCGGCGCCTTCCCCGAGTCGTACGACGTGACCGTGAACGCCAACCACCCGCTGGTGGCTAAAGTGCTGGCTGACGGTGGCGACAAGCTGGCCAAGCAAGCATTTGACCTCGCGCTGCTGTCGCAAGGCCTGCTGAAAGGCGAGGCGCTGACGGCGTTCGTAAAGCGCAGTACGGAGCTGCTGTAACCGTTCACCTCACCCCCTGACCCCCTCTCCTGCGGAGAGGGGACACCGGTCTTGCGTTATCTATTGATGACAATCTATTTTAATGAAAAAGCCTGCGTAAAAGCAGGCTTTTTCTTTTTTGCGTCAACTTACATAAAGTTCATAACCGGTGCCCCCTCTCCGCGGGAGAGGGTGTCAGGGGGTGAGGTTACCCGCCAGGGCTTTGGCAGGCACACCTTGCGCCAGCCGCCGCAATTCCTTGCCCGTCAGCACTGCCACACCTTCGGCGCCCACCAGCCACAGCCGCTGCTGCTTATCCGTTTCCAGCAGCACCGGATTGCCCGCATCAGCAGGCAGGGCCACCAGCACCAGCAGCCGCTTGGGCTCTACCTTGTCGGTGGCGGGGGCGAAGCTGGCGAAACCGGCGGGCTCGTTGGGCAGCAGGAGCAGGCCCTGCGCGGTGGCGAACAGGCGGCCCAGGCCCGGCACAGCGGCCACGCCCGTCAGCTCATTGCCGGGCCGGCCGATGAACTTCACGGTGGGCAGCTCCTCCTCGGCCGCGCCACGCTGGCCGTTGTGCTCGAACACGCAGATGGCGTCGGACATGATGACCCAGAGGTTGCCGGCGTTATCGGGCAGCAGCTTTTCCACGATGTTGTCGGGGATTTCGTGGTTGGCCACGCCTTCCTCGTTGTAGCGCGTCCACTCCGCGCCCTGCTTGCGGCTGAGGCCGATGCTGGTGGCAATCCAGACGGCGCTGTCGGCCGTGGCCACGCCGCCGTTGATGGCGGGCGTGTGCAACTCCTGCGTGAAAGCGTTGCCAGCCCAGCGGAACACGCCCGGGCCGTTGGCGCCCACCCACATGGCGCCCCGTGCATCGCGGAAAACGGCCGTGATGCTGGGCGCAGCGTCGGGACCGGGCAAGGGCAGCTGGTGCATTTTGAAAGAGGCCGTACTCACGCTTTGCACGCCCGCGCGGGTGCCCAGCCACAGGGCCGTATCGGTGGCGGCGGCGCACTGAATGGGCTGGCTAAGCTGCTGCTTGCGCACGAACGACCGGCCTTCGAGCCGGAACACGCTGCGCTCCGTGACGAGGTAGGTAGCGCGGCCGGCGTGCAGTAGGGCCACCGGCTTTTCGTGGCCGGGCACGGCATATTGCGGGCGCGGTTTTGCCGGCGCGGTCGCAGCAAAACTGAGCAGCGACAGACTTAGCAGGACTGAACAGAGGCGGGAGAAAGAGACGAAGGATGCAGCAAAAAACATGCGAGGACCGGCAAAGCAAAGGTTGCCGCAAAGGTAAAATCTGCTAGATAAGGTCTTGATTAGATAATTATTATCAATTGACAGGCCTGGCTTTTTAATAGTAATGAATGGTTGACGCGGCCGTAACGCCGGCCTCACGGGGGCCAGGGAATTTTGCGGCCGAAAACCAGTCACCTCATTTTTTAGGGATTTATGAAAGGGAAACTTTTACTCAGCGGCGGCCTACTGCTGGCGGCGCTGGCCGGGCAGGAAGCCCGCGCCCAGGCGGCCAACAACAACGTCATCATCTACATCGGCGACGGCTTCGGGCTGGCCCCGAAAACGGCCGCGCGCATGGCCATGGGCCAGGGCACCAACGGCAAGCGCTTCGCTTCCGACGCCAACTTTCAGGTGCTGAGCCTCGACAAGCTGAAGTACAACGCCACCGTCACCACCCACTCGCTGAACTCGTGGATTACGGACTCGGCCCCCGGCGCCTCGGTGTATGCCTGCGGCAAGCCCGGCAAGCAGGACAATGAGGTGATTTCGCTGAACCCCAGCTCGGGCGCGGCCATCGAAACCATTCTGGAAAACGCCAAGAAGCAGGGCTACGCCGTGGGCCTCGTGAGCACGGCCCGCATCACGCACGCCACGCCGGCCGCCTTCGCCAGCCACATCTGGTACCGCGACCTGGAGGACTACATTGCCGCCCAGTACATTGCCTCGACTCAAACCCAGTACGAAGCCATTTTTAACAGCAGCCCCACCACCTCGTACCGCTACACGGCGGCCCGCGACTGGGTGCTGCCCACCCCGAAAGTAGGCGTGGAGCTCGACGTGATTCTGGGCGGCGGCGCCCGCCACTTCATGCCCCGCACCCGCACGGCCGCCAGCTCCTACGAGGCCATCGTGGACCGCAACGGCACGGCCATCATCGACCCCGCCACCGGCAACGCCGCCACGCTGCGCGGCAACCGCGCCGACGACGTGGACCTGGTGAGCTACGCCGTGAACCAGCGCAACTACGGCTACGTGAACAGCCGTGACGCCCTCAACAATCTCAACCTGAGCCAGTACGGCGTGGGCGGCAAGAAACTGCTGGGCCTGTTCAACAGCTCGCACGTGAACTACGAGCAGGACCGCCAGACCGGCGCCGCCTGGGAACCCTCGCTGGCCGAGATGACCCACATGGCCATCGAAGTGCTGAAGGCCAAGAGCAACGGCAAAGGCTTCTTCCTGATGGTGGAAGCCGGCCGCATCGACCACCTGGAGCACGCCAATACCGGCGGTATCTCGGTGGTGGCCAACGCGGCGGGCGTCAACCAATACACCGTCGATTCGGACCGCCCGACCTACGCCACCAACGGCGGCGAGGCCAACTACACGGCCACGCCCAGCACGCCCCGCACCACCAACGTGTACGCTTCGGACTACATGATTAAGGAGGTAATGGCTTTCGACTACGCCGTGGCCGAGGGCCGCGCCCTGCTCGGCACGCCCTCCACTACCGGCAACACGCTTATTTTTAGTACTTCCGACCACGAGTGCGGCGGCTTTGCCGTGACGGGCCTGCACGACGAGGCCGACGCCCAGAACAACGGCACCAAAATCCGCACCTACTCGGGCCAGATTACCAAGTCGGTAGCGGCCGAAGCGGGCTACGCCACCCCCACCAACCTGGTGCGCGGCGACGGCGGCACCGGCGGCTGGTTTCCTGATTACGTGATGAATACCTTCCAGGGCAAGCAGTACCCGCAGCCGGCCTCGGCCACGGGCAAGCGCATTGTGGTGGCCTACGGCTCGAACCCGCTCACCAACGGCAACGGCGTGCGCGCCAGCACCGGCGTGGGCACCAACCAGGGCGGCACCCCCGGCAACCACACGCCCCAGGACATCTGGGTGGGGGCCGAAGACAACACCAACAACCCCTTGCACGCGGCGGCCATCACCGGCCAGGGCCTGCTCGACAACACGTCCATCACGCCCGTGATGGCCCGTTTCCTGGGCCTCACCAGCTTCTACACCACCATCACGCTGCGCACCACGCCCGGCAAACCCGACGAATTGCCGGGCCTGCAGCTGAGCCCCGTGCCCTTCCTCAACCAGTTTAACCTAGCCTTCACGCTGCCCACCGCCGGCGCCGTCACCGTCGAATTGTTCGACGAGATGGGCCGCCGCGTGCAAAGCGTAGTGACGAACCAGAATTTCAGCACCGGCGCCCACTCCGTAGCCGTGGACGGCAGCCGCCTCAGCGCCGGCCTCTACATCGCCGCCGTCACGATGAACGGCCAAGTCGTGAGCAAGCGCACGATTAAGCTGTAACGGCGGAACCCCACCCCCGGCCCTCGCCGCTTGATGCGCGGAATCCTCTGGGGGAGGGGAGCCTGAAGATTTTAACGAAAAGGCCCCAACTCATCTTTGAGTTGGGGCCTTTTCATGAACATTCATTCTATTACACCGTGGCTCTCCTCCCCCAGAGGATTCCGCGCATCAAGCGGCGAGGGCCGGGGGTGGGGTTACTTCACGTTCCGCGCCACCACGAACATTCTATCCCCAAACCGCCCCGTCAGCTTGTTCAGGTAGTATGTAGGGTACTGCCCGGCCAGCTTGCTCACTTTCTCCACCACGCTGCCGCCCAAGCGAATGTTCTTCGGCGGCTTCACCGGGTTCAGCAGCTCCGCCACTTCGAAGCCCTGCTTTTTGAGCATTTTGGTGATGGTGGCCGGGGTGAACTCGAACAGGTGGTAGGGCGGAATATCCATCTTGCGCTCCTTGCCCAGCGCGCCGTAGGCCGCGAAGCCCAGCCGCACGGCGGGCAGGTTGAGGGTGGCCGGCAGGGCCAGCACCAGCAGCCCGCCCGGCTCCAGTATGCGGTGGAACTTGGCCAGCGTGGCGCTGGGCGAGAGCAGGTGCTCCAGCACGTCGCCCATGTAGGCCAGGTCGAACTGGTTTTCGTGGAAGTCCTCGGTGGTTTCGATGTTGCCCGTGACGACGGGCAGGTGCAGCTCGCGGCGGGCAAAGTCGGCCGCGTGCTCGGATATTTCCAGCCCGTGGGCTTCCCAGCCCAGCCGCTCCAGGCTTTTGAGGGTGTAGCCGGGGCCGCAGCCCACGTCGAGATAGCGGAACTTGCGGCCGGGGTATTTCGCCAGAATGTAGTTCGTGAACTTGTCGGGCCGAACCTGGTTTAGAGCGTCCTGCTTCTGGCCTTCTTCGATGAACACCACGTCCTGCTGGGTGCGGTCGTAGTTGGGGCGCTCCGTGAAATAGTCTTTGCCGTATAGCCGTTCCAGCTGCGCCGGCGTGGGCTGCGGGTCCAGAAACATCAGGGCGCAGCTGCGGCACTGGGTGCCTTGCAGCCGCTGGCCTTCAAATTCGTAGTAAAAGGGCAGCTTCTTAAAATCGGTGCTGCCGCACAAGTCGCAGGTACGCATAATAGTAATAGTGGGGCGGGCTTCAGCCCGCCGTGCAAAGTTAGCCCCGCTTACATTGCTCTCGGCCTGCGGGCTGGCAGCCGTGGTCTTACATTCAATTTCCGGCGGGCTGAAGCCCGCCCCACCATCATGCTCGACGTTCTCATCATCGGGGCCGGCCCCGTGGGCCTGGCCTGCGCCCTCGAATGCCAGCGCAAGGGCCTCAGCTCCACCATCGTGGAGAAGGGCGCGCTGGTCAATTCCATCGTGGGCTACCCCACCAACATGGAGTTTTTCTCCACGCCCGACCTGCTTGAAATCGGCGGCTACCCCTTTCCCACGGCCCACTACAAGCCCCTGCGCGAAGACGCCCTCGACTACTATCAGCGCGTGGCCCGGAGCGAAAAGCTGGCCATCCGCCTGCACGAAACGGTGCTGAGTCTGAACGGCGAGCAGGGCAATTTCACCGTCACCACCGACAAAGGCGAAATTCCGACTCGCAACGTCATCGTGGCCACCGGCTTCTACGACCTGCCCAACCCGCTCGGCGTGCCCGGCGAAGACCTGCCCCACGTAAGTCATTACTACAAAGAGCCTTACCAGCATGTCCTGCAAAACGTCGTCGTCATCGGGGCCAAAAATTCTTCGGCTAAAGCCGCGCTTCAAATGACCCGCGCCGGTGCCCGGGTCACGCTCATCGTGCGCGGCCCGGAAATCAGCAATTCTGTGAAATACTGGATTCGGCCCGACCTCGTCAACCGCATTGCCGAGGGCCGCATCACGGCGCACTTCAACACCACCGTCACGGCCATTACCCCCGAAGCGGTCGAAGTCCTCATGCCCGACGGCCCACGCACCATTCCCACCGATTTCGTGTACGCCCTCACCGGCTACCACCCCGACGAAGCCTTACTCGGCCGCCTCGGCGTCGAGCCCGACCCGGACGACGAAGCCCGCGCCCCGCTCTTCGACCCCACTACGCACCAGACCACCCGGCCCGGCGTGTTCGTGGCCGGCACCGTGTGCGGCGGGCGCGCCACCAGCCGCTGGTTCATCGAAAACGGCCGGCACCACGCCCAGCTCATTGCTGCTCACCTCAACGGCCTTATGCGCTAGCCTGCCAAAGCCTTGCCGCTGGAGGGGCTTTGGCAGGTTAGGTCTGGTTTCTGGTTACCCCTTCCGATAAGTGATAGTAAACGTGTAGTTTACGTTGTTTTGCACGGCGCTGGTGGTGATTTTGAGTGAAGAATCCGTCAGTTCCTGAATGTTGAGGCTTTGCGGCGAGCCGCCCTGGGGCGTAATGGTAATGATGGTCTGGTCGGAATTGAATACCCAGGTGCCAGTGGTGGTTTGCGGGTCGGTCTGGGTGCATTTCACCGCCCCCTCGTCGTCCTTGAACACGTTAGGCTTTTCGAAGCGAATGAAGTCATCCTTCTGGCACGACTGAAATTGGCCGTACACATCGGTGATGGTTGCCCCCGCCACTACCACGCCGGGGCTGACCGTTTCGGCCGACACAATCCAGTTTTTATCCGACAGCAGGTCGGTTTTGGAAGGAGCCGGAGTTTCCTTGGTTTTGCTGCAGCCCAATGTGAGCAGGCCCAACGCTACGGCGGCAAAATACGAGTACGACTTTTTCATAAGATGGATATAGAAGGGTGGGAGTGAATGACGGCAGCGCAACAGCGCAACAGTGAAGTCGGCTTAAAGCAAATATATTTAGATTATCTAATTATAAGTGTTTAACTAAAAAATATAAATGTGAAAGAACAAAAAAAGGTCCTTTGCCATCGCGGCAAAGGACCTTTTTTAGGTTTAGTATTCTTAAATAGAATGCATTACGGGAACAGCACGCCGCGGTAATCGTTCGGGGCCACTTGTGGCACCATCGAGCCGTAGTAAGCATTGATAACGCGGATGAATTCGTTTGCCACCACCGCGTAGCCGCGGGGCGTGGGGTGCACACCGTCAAGGCTGAACAGGTTGCCCGAAGCAAACGTGGCCGTGTTATTCACGGCATTGGTCACGATGCCTTGCGAGGCAATGCTGTTGAAGAACGTGTTCATGTCGGCCAGGGCCAGCTTGTTCTGACGGGCCGTTTTGGCGATGATGGCGTTAAGTTGGGTGGTGCGGTTCACAACGGTGGTGATTTCCGTAGCGTCCAGCACGTACTGGTTCGGCACGGGGTTGGTGGGCGTCGAGCCGGCGCCCGTGGCCACTACCCCCTGTGCGGTCAGCGTGAGCAAATCGGCCGAGGTAGCGAGGCGAATCACCGGCGCGGTGGCTGTGCCCGTCGTAATAAACACGCCCGGCGAAGCCGCGTTGGCCGCTTTGAAAGCGGCTGCTACTGCCGTCACCGTCACCGTGTTGAAGTACGGAATATTCGTCACATTGGGAATATTGGCGCACACGCCTTTCACCGTGCCATTCTTGGAAATGGCGGCGATGATGTTGCGGTAGCCCTTGCCGAAGCTGGTGGTGTCCGTCAGGCCGCTGAAGGGGTTGGTAGCCGAGGCTACGCCGCCGGCCGTGGCATAAGTCAGTACGTCGTTGTTGCCCATCCAGCACGAGAAGAACGTGGGCGTTTTCTGACCGATGTAGGTCACGTAGTCCTTCGAGGTGCGGTCGGCTGCCGGCAGCAGGCGCTGGTAAAAGTTGTTGAGCGAGCCATACGCGGCGGCAGCGCCGCGCGTCTGGGCATCCACGACGGCGTTGCCAGTCGAGGAGGCGGTTTTGTCGGCGCTCAGCACCGAGATGCCGGGCACGCCTAGGTTGTCGGGCTGCGCGCCGGTGTAGGCCTCCAGCTCGGTGGGAAATGCGGCATTGGTGCCGGTGTAAGCCACCTGCTCGCCCAGGTAGTTGTTGGCGGCAGAGGGCTGCACAGGAACAGCGGCACCGTTCACCAGCTGCAGCTTCACGTAGCCCGAGCCATCTTTTTTGGCGGCCGAGAAAGCGGGCTGCACGAAGCTGGCTGGGCCTTTGCCGGTTTTGGCAAACTGCTGGGCCAGAATGGCGGGGTACGAAACGGCCTGCACCTCGTTGTAGAGGCCGCCATCGGAGTAGCCCGAGGTGAGGGAGTTGCCCACGGCCACGTAGCTGCTGAAATTCAGCTGGCCGGCGTCGGCAGTGGGGCGGTTATCGTCCAGCTCGGGCTGGCAGCTGCCCAGCGTCAGGCCCAACAGGGCCAGGGCCGGCAAAGAATATTTAGGAGAGAAAGTCATGGTTGTGCGTCAGTCAGGAAGCCGGTGGGAATTAGAATTTAACGTACAGCCCCACGCCGGGAACAGCAATGGTCGTTTTGTAAGTGCCGGCCACGCGGTCGGTGGTGCCGTTGTTCAGCAGGTCGCTCTGGCTCTGGCTGCGCTTCAGGAAGTCCTCGAACAGGAACGACGCATCGATGCCGAAGCGCTTGCCGAACTCGTAGGAAGCGCCGGCCGTCAGGCCAATGCGGTCGGCATCAGGGGTTTCGGGGCTGATGTAGCCGTCCTTCACGGCCGCCATGTCGTAGAAGCCACCGGCGCGCACCGTCAGGCCATCGGTCACTTTGTACTGGCCGCCGAGGCGGAACGCCAGCGCGTCCTGATAGTAGCGCTTGGCCGACGATGTGGTGCTGCCGCCCAGCAGGCCGGGCGTGCCCACCACGGCCGGCGTGGTGGCGGTAGCGGCGCGGTCGCCGTAGCCGTTGTTACCGCTGAAGGTGAAGTCCAGCGTCCGGTAGGCGCTCCAAAACACCAGGTTGGCGTCGGCCGAAATCGTCAGCTTCTCGTTGGGCATCACCGCCACGCCCACGCTGGCGGTGGCCGGCAAGGGCAGGGTGGCCGAGAAATTGGTGGCCGTGAAGTTGCCGCCGGTCGAGTAAATCACGTCGCGCAGGCGCACGTCGCCGTTCTCAATCTTGGCGTCCACCTGCGAGCGGTAGCTCACGCCCACGCTCAGTTTATCGCTGGGCTTGAAGTAGATGCCGGCATTGTAGCCGAAGCTCTGCTTGGCTTTGCCGTTGAGGGTGACGTGGGGCGTGGGGGCGCCGGTCTGGGCCGTGAGGGGCACGTCTTTCTGCAGGTCCACGTCGCCGTAGGCCAGCATCACCAGGCCTGCGCCCACGCTCAGCTGCGGCGTGATGGCGAAGGAGGCCGTGAGCTGCGCGAAAATGGAGCGCAAGTTGATGTCGGTCAGGCTGTAGCGGCCTTCCCAGTTCTTATTGTAGTGCAGCTCGCTGCCGAAGGGCGTGTAGGCGCCGATGCCGATTTTCCACTTGCCTTCCTTCGGGCCGAAGGCGGCGTAGAAGTTGGCGGGCGTCACGAGCTTGTTATCGAGCGTGCTCTGGCCGCCCCCGCTTTCGGGAATGAAGGCGTTGCGGGCCAGGGCAGCGTTGAAGCCCACCTGCACGCCGTTGTCGCGCACCATGGCCAGGGCGCCGGGGTTGTAGAACATGGCGGCCTGGTCCAGCGTCAGGGCTACTCCGACGCCGCCCATGCCGATGTTTTTCTGCCCGCCGAGGTTCACCTGAAAGCCGCTGGCCGATGCAGCCGACGCGCTGACCAGCAGCGTGCCCCCCGCAAGGAGTAGTGTTTTAACCGTCATATTAAAAGTAAAGATTTGGGGTGGGTGTGATTTAGGGGTTAAAAGTAACGGAAAAAATCAACCCAAATGTTAGGCTTGCCGAATATTTTGGGGCGTTCAATCGTTTGGAACCAATTATTCTTCCCTTCGTCCCAACCCGTACCTTTGCCCGCATGATTCTTCGCGCCGACCACCTGGTTAAAAAATACAAAGCCCGCACCGTCGTCAACGACATGTCGGTAACCGTGGAGCAGGGCGAAATCGTGGGCCTGCTCGGGCCCAACGGCGCTGGCAAAACCACCTGCTTCTACATGATGGTGGGCATGGTGAAGCCCAACTCCGGCCGCATCTTCCTGGATACCACCGAAATCACGACCATGCCCATCTACCAGCGGGCGCGGCTGGGCGTGGGCTACCTGGCCCAGGAAGCCAGCGTGTTCCGCGACCTGAGCGTGGAGGAAAACATCATGGCCGTGCTCGAGATGACCAGCATGAAGAAGGACGCCCGCCAGGCCAAGGTGGAGGAAATGCTCGAAGAATTTAGCCTGGGCCACGTGCGCAAAAACCTGGGCAAGGTGCTGAGCGGCGGCGAGCGCCGCCGCACCGAAATCGCCCGGGCGCTGGCCGTCGACCCCAAGTTCGTACTCCTCGACGAGCCCTTCGCTGGCGTCGACCCCATCGCCACCGAAGAAATCCAGGGCATCGTGGCCAAGCTCAAACACCGCGGCATCGGCGTGCTCATCACCGACCATGACGTCAACTCCACCCTCAGCATCGTGGACCGCGCCTATCTGCTCTTCGAGGGCAAGCTGCTGAAAGCCGGCACCGCCGAAGAGCTGGCCAGCGACGAAACCGTGCGCCGCGTGTACCTGGGCAAGAATTTCGAGCTCAAGCGCAACGTGTAGCGCAATCTGATTCACAGAACGTCATGCCGAGCGTAGCCGAGGCATCTCGTGTGCTGCAGTAATTCTCTTCTTCAACGATTGAGTTGCTACTCTACGCGAGATGCCTCGGCTACGCTCGGCATGACGTTCTTTTGCATCCGGCTGTCCTTTCATCCCATGCTTGACCAACTCCTTGCCCGCGCCGTTCAATGGAGCAGCCTGTCCCGGCTGGCCCGCGTGCGCGAGCAGCCGGAAAAGTTGCAAAGCCAGCTGCTGGCCCACTTATTGCGCCAAGCCCAAGCCACCGAGTGGGGCCAGCGTTACGGCTACCGCGAGCGCCCAACGGCCGCCGAGTTTGGCCGCCGCGTACCCGTGAGCACCTACGAAGAGCTGTACCCCGAGCTGGAAAAGGTGCTGCGCGGGCAGCCTGATGTGCTGTGGCCCGGCCGGCCGCGTTGGTTTGCCAAAAGCAGCGGCACCACCAACGCCCGCAGCAAGTTCATCCCCGTCACGACTGAGGCGCTGCACGACTGCCACTACCGCGCCGGCCGCGACATGCTGGCCCTGAGCACGTACTTATACCCCGAAGAGCGGCTACTAGCTGGCAAAACGCTCTCATTGGGCGGGGCGCACACCGCCAACCCATTCCGGCCACAGGAGCCGGCCTCGCGCACCGGCGATGTGTCAGCCGTCATCATGGCGCAGCTGCCGGGCTGGGCCGAGGGGCTGCGCACGCCCCCGCTGCACCTGGCGCTGCTTGATGAGTGGGAGGAAAAAATCGAGCGCATTGCCCACCACGTGCTGCGCCAGGACGTGCGCGTGCTGGCCGGCGTGCCCACCTGGATGGTGGTGCTGCTGCGCCGCGTGGTGGCCCTGGCCGGCGCCGACAACATCATGCAGGTGTGGCCGCAACTGCGGCTGTTTCTGCACGGCGCCGTGGCCTTCGGCCCCTACCGCGAGCTGTTCCGCCAGCTTATTCCCGATGCGCGCATGCGCTACCTCGAAATCTACAACGCCTCCGAGGGTTACTTCGCCCTGCAGGACCAGCCCGACAGCGAAGACCTGCTGCTGCTGCTCGACCACGGCATCTACTACGAATTCCTGCCCGCCGACCAGTGGAACACCGTTCACCCCCAGCCCGTGCCACTGGCCGAAGTGGAGCTAAACCGGCCATATGCGCTGGTCATCAGCACCAACGCCGGGCTGTGGCGCTACCTGGTGGGCGACACCGTGCGCTTCACCTCGCGGGCGCCCTACCGGGTGCGCATCACGGGGCGTACCAAGCACTTTCTCAATGCTTTCGGCGAAGAAGTGGTGATTGAAAACGCCGAAGCCGCCGTGGCCGCCGCCAGCCAGGCCACCGGTGTGGCCGTACGCGACTTCACGGCCGCCCCCGTTTGGTTCGCGGCCGGCGATGCGGCCTCGCGCGGGGGCCACGAGTGGGCCGTGGAGTTTGCTTCGGCCCCGGCCCGGCCCGATTTGGACCGTTTTGGGGCTGTGCTCGATGCCACGCTCTGCGAGCTCAATTCGGACTACGCGGCCAAGCGCCACCGCAGCCTGGCCCTGGCGCCGCCGCAACTGCGCGCCGTGCCCGCGGGCACGTTTGAGGCATGGCTGGCCGGGCAGGGCAAGCTGGGCGGGCAGCACAAAGTGCCGCGTCTGCTCAACACCCGGGAGGTACTGGAAGCGGTGCTGCGGGCGGCCACGCAGGTCGTCAGGCAGAGCGGATAAGCGCTTGCTGCTGAATGCACCAACTATTTTTGCAGAATGAAAATGAGCTTTGGCCGAGGGAAATGGCATATTTCGCCGAATGCCTTTTCACGCAAGCAACGGAATTAACGGATATGTAGTAATATTACCGTAATATTCCTGCCTATGTCCAATGTTACTCAAATTCCGTCGGCACGTAAATCGGCGTATAAACGTCCTTACAAATCGCGCAGTCAGCGCCGGGAAAGAGACCGTCGCAAGCACGACGAATCGAAAGACGTTAAATTCTTGATGCGCGTCGGCGTTGGCGTGGCGCTGCTTCTTGCCGTGGCCGTAGCGTTTGCCGTGCAGGGCATGGGCGAAACCGGCCTGTAGGCCCCGCCAGCTTCGCCAAGGTAGGATAGGCAACATCGATGCCGGCTCTGGGCCAGCCTTGGTTTTACTCGTCCAGCACGCCTCCAAGCAGCCCGCCTAGTACGGAGCCGCTTTCTTTCCGCGCATTGCCGCCAGACGGCGCCAGCGCCTGAATCAGCTTTTTAACGGGCATCGACTGTATCCAGACGCGGCCGGTGCCGCGCAGGGTGGCCAGTAGCAGGCCTTCGCCACCAAATATCATCGATTTGAGGCCGCCGGCCCGGGCCACGCTGAAATCAATGCCGGGCTCGAAGGCCACCACGCAGCCGGTGTCCACGCGCAACAATTCGTTATTTAGTCGTTTCTCAATAATGGTGCCGCCGGCGTGTACAAACGCCTTGCCGTCGCCGGTAAGCTTCTGCAGGATAAAGCCTTCGCCGCCAAATAAGCCGGCCCCGAATTTCTGGTTGAAGTGCAAGCTGATTTTGGTGCCCCGGGCCGCCGCCAGAAAGCCGTCTTTCTGCACAATGAGGCCGGCGGGCATCTCGCCTAAGTTAATGGGAATGATAGTACCGGGATAAGGCGCCGAAAACGCCACCCGGCTTTTGCCGTAGCCGCCGCGGTGGGTGAAGTGCGTGAGAAACAACGACTCACCGGTGATGAGGCGGGTGCCGGCCGAAAATAGCTTGCCCATAAAGCCCTGGTCGGGCTCGGAGCCGTCGCCCATCTTGGTTTCAAACGCGATGCCTTCTTCCATGTACACCATGGCCCCGGCCTCGGCAATGACGGTTTCGTTGGGGTCGAGCTCAATTTCCAGCACCTGAATGTCGGAGCCGAGAATGCGGTAGTCAACGTCGTGGGATTGCATGGCGCAGAAGGAAAGGGTTGGTGCTGCCAAAGATAGGAGCGGGCTCGAAGTGGCACCGAAAAAACTTATGCCTCAGCCGAACAATATTTCGAGGAGCTTGCGTTAGCAAAGTGTTTCAACTAAATTTATAGTTAAACTCAACCCCTTCAGCTTATGCGTCTTTCCCGCTTGCTGCTATTGTGCGGCCTCACCGCCTTGCTAGGCGCCTGCGCCAGCTCAAAGCCATCCAGTCAATACGGCCGGCGCGGCTTCTGGCGCCCCAACCACTTCGATGGCCACGGCCGCGAAAACGGCCGCTGGCGCACTTACTACGACGACGGCAAAAAGCAGCCATTCACCACGGGCCGCTACCGCCACGGCCGGCCCATCCGCACCTTCAACTACTACAGCCCCACGGGCCAACTCGACCATACCGAACAATACCAGAAAGACGGCCTGTGCGAGGTGACCTACTGGCACCCTGACGGCCAGATGGCCCGCAAAGGCTCGGCCCAGTGGGTGACCGGCAAGGGCCGGGTCCCGCGCTTCTACTGGTATGGCCAGTGGACGAGCTACACGCCCGCCGGCCAAATCACCGACGTGCAAACCTATACCGACGGCACCATCACGCGCGCCGAAAAGTACGAAAACGGCCAGCTCTCCCGCGTCGAAACGTACGAAGGCAACCGAAACACACGCACCGAAATCTACCAGAACGGCCAGCTTTTCAAGGTCGAAACCTACGAAAAAGGCTTGCGTACTGGCGTTATCAATACGCTGTAGGTCAGGCGCGTTCTACTCGTCGGCCGGTAGCTCGCTGCGCGTTTCGGCGGCTTCTTTGTCGGGGTCTTCTACTGATTTTTTGCGCTTGGCCTCGCGGCTGGTGCGCTTCATGAAGTCCTCGTCGGATTCTTCTGGCTCGGGGTTGTGCTCGGCATCGGCAATGGGGAATGCTTCGTCCTCCGATTCGTCGGGGGCCGGCTTTTCGCCAAACTGGCCGGCGCGGTCCACAAGCTTTTTGTCGCGCACGTGGCGGCCCAGAAACTGGTTTATCTGCTCGATGCTATAGTTGGAGGTAATTTCGCCCAGCGGGTTCACGCCAATCTCGAAGCCTTCCAGCTCTTTGTGCACGCGGGCTTTTTTGTCGGGGTCGACAGCGGATTTCTTGGGCTTGACAGGTTTCTTGGCCATGATGGAGAAAGGCAGGAGCGGACGAAAGGTGTTTCTGAGCTCTACGCGAAAACCTGCCATGAGGTGGCAGCCGGCGGTCTAAACGTGCACCGCACCACGCCACGGGCAGCCACTATTCCAGCAGTAGCCGCTGGCTATGCGTCCCCGAGCGAAGTATGTAAAAGCCCCGGGCCAGCTCAGCCGGCAGGGTCAGGACGGCGGATTCGCCGGGATAGGGCCGGGTATAGACCAACCGGCCGGCTGCGTCGAAAAGACAAATCGGGGACTGGGCCGACAATCCCGTTACCCGAAGCACCGACTGAACCGGATTGGGGCTAACCACCAAGCCTTGCGCGGCTTGGGTTGCGGGGGGGGGCCGCCAGCGCCAGGTTGCCATTAAAACGAATGAAGGCGCCGCCGCCCGCATTGGGGCCAAGGAAATCCAGGTCGCCATCGCCATCTAAATCACTCAGCGAAATATTGCCTCCGCAACCATTGGAAATGGGAATTGAATAATTGGCGGTTCCGGCGAAAAATCCTTGTCCGTTGTTGACCATCAAGGCAATGTTGTTGGTGTTGACCACGATATCCAGGTCGCCGTCGTTGTCTAGGTCGCCTATGGCCAAGCCGCAAGGGTCAGGCCGCACAGTGGGAGACGGATTTGCCGGTGCCAGCGAAAATATGCCGCTACCGTTGTTGAAACAAACGTCGACGCATCGACGGCTAATGTTGGCCGACAGCATATCTAAGTCGCCGTCGTTGTCAACGTCGCCCGCTACCAACGCAAAAGAGCCCTTGAACAGGGTTGGGTCATATCCGGTGCTGAAATACCCACGGCCCGGACCCGAAACCCCCGCCCCGAATTGCCATACGTAGGGGCGGGAGAGGGCCAGCCCGGCGGTGTTTCCGGCCGCCGTGGTGGCGGTGACTGAAATGAGTTCTCCTGGACTAAAGGAATAGGTAGGCGTAAAAACCAGCGCGTTGCCGTTGGCCGCCACCGAGCCCGCACGGCTTGAGCGCATGCCACCGCGTTGCATCGAATGAACTTTCAGCGCGTTGACCGAACTGCTGGCTAGAGCCTGATTGAATGCAGCGCTAACCGTTGCGTTTGGTAGCAAACCAAGCTGATTGACAGCTGGTGTGGTAGCCGTAACGGACAGCTGAGCCATGGCCAGTCCGGGCAGCAAACTCAAAGAAATCGGTACAAAAAGGCGTACAAAATGGGAGATAATGAAAGGGTTTTGGAAAGGAAAAGGATTGTAAATCAGTCCTGAAAACGTCAAAAAATATGCCTATAGTGTAGTTCATATTACGATTATGCAGAAAACAGCAAAAGGCCCGTCGGGCATCACTCGTTGTATACGAGTGATGCCCGACGGGCCTTTTGATAAGTAAAAACGACTAAAATTAAGCCGCAGCGGGCAGCGTAGCCACGGCTGTGCGCAGGCGCTCGGTCACTTCCGGCACGCCCAGAATCACGAGCGTCTCGAACAGGTCGGGGCCGGCGGCGGCGCCCGTCACAGCCACGCGCAGGGCCTGCAACACCTGGCCGGGCTTGAGGCCCTGGGCCGCCATGGTGTCGTTGAACAGTGTTTTCAGGCCTTCAGCCGATACTTCGGGCGCCGTGGGCAATGCTTCGGCGTAAGCCGTGAGGGCGGCGGCCACGGCGGCGTTCCACTTCTTGCTCACCACGGTTTCATCGTACTCCGTGGGGGCCTGGAAGAAGTACTTGGCTTCCTGCCAGAAGTCGTTCGGGAAGCTCACTCGCTCCTTCATCACGCCCACAATCTGCTCGGCTTTCTCCTGGCTGCACACAATGGCGTGCTCGTGCAGGGCCTGCAGCAGGTAGGGCGCCAGCTCGGCGTTGGACTTGGCGCGCAGGTAGTGCTCGTTGAACCACTTCACCTTGTTCTGGTCGAACTTGGCCGGCGACTTGCTCACGCGCTCAATCGAGAAGGCCTGAATCAACTCGTCCATCGAGAAAATCTCCTGCTGCGTGCCGGGGTTCCAGCCCAAGAAAGCCAGGAAGTTTACCAGCGCCTCGGGCAGGTAGCCGTCTTCGCGGTAGCCGCGGCTGATGGTGGCTTCGCCGGTTTCAGCGTCGGTGCCATGCCATTCCAGCGGGAACACGGGGAAGCCCAGGCGGTCGCCGTCGCGCTTGCTGAGTTTGCCGGTGCCGTCGGGCTTGAGCAGCAGGGGCAAGTGGGCAAACTGGGGCATGGTGCTTTCCCAGCCCAGGTAGCGGTAGAGCAGCACGTGCAGCGGCGCCGAGGGCAGCCACTCCTCGCCCCGGATGACGTGCGAGATTTCCATCAAATGGTCGTCCACGATGTTAGCCAGATGGTAGGTCGGCATGCCGTCCGACTTCATCAGCACCTTGTCGTCAATGGCCGAGGAATGCACCACCACCCAGCCGCGAATCAAGTCCTGAAAGCGAACTTCTTCTTTACGAGGTACTTTTAGACGAATAACGTACTGCGCGCCGCCATCAAGCAGGGCCTTCACCTCGTCCTCGGGCAGGGTGAGGGAGTTGCGCATCTGAGCGCGGGTGATGCTGTTGTACTGCGGGTTGGGCACCTTGGCGGCCTGCAAGCGGGCGCGCATGGCGTCCAGCTCCTCGGCCGTGTCGAAGGCGTAGTAGGCGTGGCCGTCGGCGATGAGCTGGTCGGCGTACTGCTTGTACATGGGCTTACGCTCGCTCTGCTTGTAGGGGCCGTGGGGGCCGCCCACGCCCTGGCCTTCGTCAATCACGATGCCGCACCAGGCCAGGGCTTCGAGGATGTACTCCTCAGCGCCCGGCACGAAGCGGTTTTGGTCGGTGTCTTCGATGCGGAGGAGCATCTTGCCGCCCAGCTTGCGGGCCAGCAGGTAGTTATACAGGGCCGTGCGCACGCCGCCAATGTGCAGCGGGCCGGTGGGCGAGGGAGCGAAACGCACCCGAACTTCTCTTTCAGTCATAACGGAAAAAAGCGCGCCCCGGAGTTCGGAACGCGCTGCAAAGGTCGGGGTCATTTATCATTTAACAATTATCATTTAACATTTAACAGCCGTTCGGCCTGACCATCAAGAGCAAGTCGAACGGCTGTTAAATGTTAAATGATAATTAGTCCCGGTTCCTGAAGCCCAGCCAGAGCACCAGCCCCAGCAGCGTGATGCCGCCTCGGATAGCCCAGGCTATGGTCGGGCCCCATTGCTCAATCCAGGTCAGGAAAACGTAGTGGAGGTTGGGGTTAATGAGGGGCAGTACCAGTGAAATGAGCCCAATGATGAGCAGTCCGAGTCCAAGTTCTTTCATGCGAGCAGGGGTTAGGGGTTGGAAATGAATGCTTCCCAACGCCTGCCCTGCCCCGGATATTATGCGCCCACGGCAATGCACGAAATTTCCACCTGCACGTCGCGTGGCAGGCGAGCCACTTCCACCGTTTCGCGGGCCGGCGCCGTGGCCTCGTCGAAGTAGGAGCCATACACCTGGTTGATGGCCGCGAAGTCGCCGAGGTCCTTCACAAAGATGCTGCACTTCACCACGTCGGCCAGCGTGAGGCCCGCCGCGGTGAGAATAGCCGTCAGGTTTTTCAGCACCTGATGCGTCTGGGCTGTGATGTCGCCCGCCACAAGCTGCCCGCTGGCGTCCAGCGGAATCTGGCCCGAAACATAAACGGTGTTGCCCGCCTTCACGGCTTGCGAATAAGGGCCGATGGGGGCCGGGGCCTGGTCGGTAAGGATAATTTGGTGAGGCATACGGTGAAACAGTGAAGGGTGAGATGGTGAGTTTGTCGCCGCAAATAACGCGAAAAGCCGCCCCTGTTTCCAGAAGCGGCTTTTTTGGGGCAAGCGTTAAAAGCTCACCATTTCACTATCTCACAACTCACCACTACTCTACCGTTACCGATTTGGCCAGGTTGCGGGGCTGGTCCACGTTGCAGCCGCGCAGCACGGCAATGTGGTAGCTCAGCAGCTGCAACGGAATCACCGATACCAGCGGCATCAGCACTTCGCTGGTGTGAGGCACTTCAATCACGTACTCGGCCATGGCCGGAATCACCTTGTCGCCCTCGCTCACGACGGCGATGATGCGGCCTTTGCGGGCCTTCACTTCCTGAATGTTGCTCACCACCTTCTCGTACGAGCTGTCGCGGGTGGCAATCACCACCATCGGCATGTTCTCGTCAATCAGGGCAATAGGGCCGTGCTTCATTTCAGCGGCCGGGTAGCCCTCGGCATGAATGTAGCTGATTTCCTTGAGCTTGAGTGCGCCTTCCAGCGCTACGGGGAAGTTGTAGCCCCGGCCCAGGTACAGGAAGTTGGTGGCATCCTTGAACTCCTCGGCAATTTCCTGAATCTGGGCATCCAGCTCTAGGGCCTTGGTCACTTTGGCCGGAATGGTGTCCAGCTCCACCATCAGCTCGCGCAGCTTGGTGTCGGTGATGGTGCCGCGTTTCTGACCCATAATCATGGCCAGCAGTGTGAGCACCGTCACCTGGGCCGTGAAGGCTTTGGTGGAAGCTACGCCGATTTCGGGGCCGGCGTGGGTATAGGCACCGGCGTCGGTGGCGCGGGCAATACTGCTGCCCACCACGTTGCACACGCCGAAAATGGTCGCGCCCTTGCTTTTGGCCAGTTCGATGGCGGCCAGCGTATCGGCCGTTTCACCGCTCTGCGAAATGGCAATCACGATGTCGCGCTCCGTGATAATGGGGTTGCGGTAGCGGAACTCCGACGCATATTCCACTTCTACCGGAATGCGGGCCAAGTCCTCAATAAGGTACTCGGCCACCAAGCCAGCGTGCCAGCTCGTGCCGCAGGCCACGATGATGATGCGCTGGGCGTTGATAAATTTCTGCTCGTAGGCCCGGATGCCGCCCATGTTGAGGTGGCTGGCGCCCAGTTCCAGGCGGCCGCGCATCGAATCAAGAATGGAGCGAGGCTGCTCAAAAATCTCCTTCAGCATGAAGTGAGGATAACCACCTTTCTCAATGCTGTCGAGCTCCATCTCCAGCTTCTGGATGTAAGGCGTCTGGCTCACGTCCTCTTTCGAGCGGATTTCCAACTGGCCATCGCGAATGACCACGATTTCGTAGTCGTTCACGTACACTACTTCGTTGGTGTATTCAATGATGGGCGTAGCATCGGAGGCAATGAAAAACTCGCCGTCGCCAATGCCAATCACCATCGGCGAGCCCTTGCGAGCAGCGATGAGCTGGTTGGGAGCGTCCTTGCTGAGCACCACAATGGCGTAGGCACCCACCACTTCGTGCAGCGCCAGGCGCACGGCTTCCTCCAGCGAGCAGCTATTCTGCTTCTGAATCTCCTCAATCAGGTTCACGAAAACCTCCGTGTCCGTGTCGGAATGGAACGTGTGGCCCTGCTGCTGCAAGTGGGTTTTCAGCGCCGCGTAGTTCTCAATGATGCCGTTGTGAATGATGGCAATGCGCTCCGATGTGGAGTAATGCGGGTGGGCATTCTCGTCGTTGGGCTCGCCGTGGGTGGCCCAGCGGGTGTGGCCCATGCCCACGTTGGCGTGCGTATCCTTCGCGCTGATAAACGATTCTAGGTCGGCGACTTTGCCTTTCTTCTTATAGACCGTCAGGTCACCGTTGAGCAGCGCGACGCCAGCAGAATCGTAGCCGCGGTATTCGAGGCGGTGAAGACCTTTGAGAATGATGGGGCAGGCCTCACGATGGCCCAAGTAAGCAACAATGCCGCACATGGCAGGAAGGGTTAAATTCGAAAAATATTGATAATCAGAGAGGTCAAAAACGTAAGTCAGACCTTAAGCAGTACCGCAGATGAAAGGTATTAGCGCTTCCGCGAGTAGTACACGCGCAGGCGGATGTTGGTGGCATCCAAGGCTGCCCGGTTGAGCGACAGCGTACCGGACGACCGGATGCTGGGAGTCAGCACCAGATACTTCGGGTTCGCCGCCGGGTCGTTATACAGGTAGTTTTGCAGGTACGAAGTTACCGGAATGGTGTAGTAAGACTGAGCTGCCGCGTTGGTGAGCAGGCCGGTCGCCGGGTAGCCCGTGCCAACGGGGCTCTGGCCATCGGCCTGCACCACCCGGTCGACCGGCAAATAGTTGATGGTGCGCTGCAGCACCGCGTTGTTGGCGTCTACTTCCAGCGCGTACAACTGGCTGGGGTTGGTGTACAGCACGTTCGTGTATGGCTTGATGGGCACAATCAGCTCGGCCCGGTTGATGACCACGCCGCTGGTGTCGGTGGACTGGGTCAGCGACTTCAGCGTCACGCGGCCCTGCAGAGTCACGCGCGTGGCTAGGCCCGTGCCTTCCTGCGCGTAGCTGGTGCCGCTCAGCGCCGCCGCAGATACCGCGCCGGAACGAGTGGCCAAAGCTGCTAGCGGGTTCGGCAACGTGTTGTCGACCGTGGTGTAGTAGCGAGGGTCGCGCGAGGAGGGCAGCCCGAGGCCACTATAAGCAGGGCCGAAGTAGATGGAATACACGCGCTTCAGGGTATCGGCGGCGTGGTAATACACCACAATGCGCGATTTGTAGCCTTTGCTGAAGCTCACTAGGCTGCCCGTGTGGTTGACGTTGGGCAGAATGGCAATGCCCTTGAGGGCCGCATCGAGCTTGGCCTGCGAGAAGCCGGGCGCCTTAAGTTGGGCAAACAAGTCGGTGGCAAACTGTGAGGGCACGGCGCTGACGGGCGGGCGAGTGCCGCTGGCGGGCGCGGCCGTGCGCTGTAGCACCAGCCGCACCGTTGGGTCGGGCACGGTGGTGGTCACAGCGGGAGTGCCCGTCGTGGTCGCCGTGGCCGCCACAGCGGCTGTCACCACTTGCGTCTGCGTCCGGTCGAGCCGGCTGGTCAGGTTCTGGCCCAACCGGCCCTGCGGCGTCAGGTCGAGCGCGGCCGGCGTGCTGCTGTCGTAGCCGGCCTGTCGCTCGTCGAGCGGCGCGGCCAGCTTGAAAACATCAAAGCTTACCGGCGCCGACGTGCTGCCGTACACCCGGTCGAACCCGGCCACAAGCACCACCGAATCCAAGCGGGTGGTGGTGTACAGCGAAGGCAGCGAATCGGTCGGAATGCCGCCGGTCGCCGTAATGATGGTGTTGATGCCGCCCGCGTCGACGACGTTGGAGTACGTGCCGGCAACGGTGGTGCCGGCCACGTTATCGGCCAGACGCCCCACCATAAAATGGTCGGCTTTGAGGGTTTGCACTGGCGAAAGGCGCACGGTGGCCACTTCCAGCGGAATGTCTTTGTAGGAAGTGTTGACGGCCGTTGTTTCGGGCAGGTCCACGTTCAGGTCGGTGCCCTTGTCGCAGCCGGCGAGCACCGCCACAGCGGCTACGGCAACGAGGGGAGCACAGCGGCTAGTTAGCCAATTCATTGTACAGCGCTAGGTAAGAGGAGTGCAGGTTTTCATCGGTAGCTACCTGGCTGAGCTTGTTGTGGAGGGCGTATTCGTGAAACATGCCGTTCATGTTTTCGCTGAAGTCCTCGTCGGACCGCACCACAGTGTCAGCATACTCCATGCCCATTTTGATGAAACCGCTGAAATCGGCGGTTTTCAGCGAAGCCAGCATCTGGTCGTCGATGTCAAGCATCTTCGCTTTTTCCAGAATGTTGCCCTCAAATTTGTCGTCGAACTCGTTGTTGTAAATCGAGAACACCGACTTGGCATCCTTGAACACCGGGTCTTTCTTGTAGGTCGTTTTCAGGTAGAGCGGAATCAAACCGGTCATCCAGTCGGAGCAATGCACAATGTTGGGCGACCAGCCCAGCTTCTTCACCGTCTCGAGCACACCTTTGCAAAAGAAGATGGCGCGCTCGTCGTTGTCGGCGTAGAATTTGTCATTTTTGTCGACCAAAGCCGACTTGCGGTGGAAATAATCTTCGTTGTCGATAAAGTACACCTGCAGCTTGGCCGTCGGGATAGAAGCCACTTTAATCACCAAGGGCTTTTCGTCGTCGCCCACGGCGATGTTGATGCCCGAGAGGCGCACTACTTCGTGCAATCTATTTTTGCGTTCGTTGATAATGCCGAAACGGGGCACGAAAATGCGAATTTCGCAGCCCATCTCCTGCATGCTGGCGGGTAGGCGCCGGAGCATTTCAGCCACTTTCGTGGTCTGCAGAAACGGGTCAATTTCGGTGGCCGCGTAGAGGATTCGTAGCTTCGACATAAGGGATTATTGAAGAGAATGGGACAAGGCCATACTATGGGTGCACAAAATTAAACAATTTTGAGCGGAAAATCAATAAAACCTACTCCGGGGGCCGCTCCAGTTGCCTCCTTTCTTTATGCAGATACTCAATACCGCCGCCGCGTTGCACGCCTTCACCGAACACGCCCGCCAGACGGGGCAGCGCGTGGGCTTGGTGCCCACCATGGGCGCCCTGCACGATGGGCACCTGCAGCTGGTGCAAGCCGCCCGCGCCGAATGCAACGAGGTGGTAGCCACCATTTTTGTCAACCCCACGCAGTTCAACAACGCCGAGGATTTCCGCCTCTACCCGCGCGTGCCGGAAGCCGACGCGGCCCTGCTGGCGCCGGCCGGCTGCACGGCTTTGTTCGTGCCCTCGGTGGAGGAAATGTACCCTCAGCCTACCGTGCTGCGCTTCGATTTTGGCGAGCTGGAGCGGGTGATGGAAGGGGCGCACCGGCCCGGCCATTTCAACGGCGTGGCCACGGTGGTGAGCAAATTGTTCCACATGGCCTGTCCGCACCGCGCTTATTTTGGACAGAAGGACTGGCAGCAGGTGGCCATCATCCGGCAACTGGTGGCCGACTTGTCGTTCGACCTGGAAATCGTGACGTGCCCCACCATCCGGGAGGCCGACGGGTTGGCCATGTCGTCGCGCAACCGGCGGCTCGACGGCCCGGCCCGGGCCGTGGCGCCGCTGCTGCACCAAGTGCTGGCCGCCGCCGCTGCCCAGGTGCGCCAGGGCGTGCCCCCGGCCCAAGTGCGTGCCGCCGCCGAAGCCACGCTGGCCCGCGAACCGCTGCTGACCCCCGAATACGTGGAAGTGGCCGACGCCCAGACCCTGCAGCCGCTGGCTGCCTACGCCCCCGGCCGGGCCGTGGTGCTGTGCCTGGCCGCCCACCTAGGCGGCGTGCGCCTGATTGATAACGTGGTGGTGGAATAAGGACGGGAAGAAGCTGGCGGGGCGGGGCGTAAGTCGTTTTACCTTTGCCGGGATTTTGCCTTCGGCGCCAGCTTCTATTTGTTCGACTTTCTATTGAAAACGGTATTCAACATTCTTAAATACGCGCTGCTGCTCAGCATCTCGGGCGCACTGATGTGGTATGCGGTGCGGGGGCAGGACTTGTCGCGCATTGGCCACTACATTGCCACGGCCAACTACTTCTGGCTGGCCATTACGCTGACGCTCTCTGTGTTGGGTTACTTCAGCCGAGCCTACCGCTGGCAGATGCAGCTCAAAGCTGCGCAAAATCCGGCGCCTTATTGGGCGGTGTACCACGCCAGCATGGTGGGCAATCTAGCTAATCTGGTGCTGCCGCGTATGGGCGAAGTCATTCGCTGCTCGGTGCTGCGACGCACCAGTGGCGTGCCGGTGCAGGTGGCTATTGGTACGGTGGTGACGGAGCGGGTGATTGACGTGCTGGTGTTGTTGGGCCTTATCGGTAGCTTGCTGCTGCTGGATTTCAACACCTTCTGGAACTTTGTGACAGAGCACGTGCTAGGCGACCAGTATGCTGCCGTGGCCCGCAACCGAACGCCGCTGCTCATCGCAGCTGTGGTGGGCGTGCTGCTGCTGTTGGTAGCAGGCTTCGCGCTGTTTCGTAACCTGGAGCGGCTGCGGCAAAACGCTATTTTCAACAAAGCCATTGTGTTTGTGCAAGGCCTGCTGGCGGGCGTGTTCAGCGTGGTGAAATTGGAAAACAAATGGCTGTTTTTATTCCATACGGTCTTCACCTGGGTGGTGTATTACCTGATGGATTATCTGGCATTCTTCTGCTTTCCCGAAACGTATAACCTCGACATGCGCGCCGGTTTGGCTGTGCTCACGTTTGGGGCGCTTGGCATGGCAGCGCCGGTAGCCGGCGGCATTGGGCCGTTCCACGTGATGGTGCAGGGCGTGCTGATGGTGTATGGGGTGAGCCGGGAAGCCGGCATTGCCTATGCGCTGGTGGTGCACGGGGCCCAGACGCTGCTGGTGGTGCTCATGGGCGGCATCAGCTTCGTGGCCGTAGCCGCCGCCGACAAGGGCAGCGTGCTGACCGAAGCCGAAGCCCTGGCCGATGAGCCGCTTACCAGTGAGTAAAATGGTAAATGAACAGGTGTGTAAATTCTTTGCTTCTCCTGCTGTTCGCACATTTGCTCACTTACTCATTTACCGTTTTACCGCATGTGGACGAAAGATAAAATCCTGACCCGGGAGCAACTGCCCGCCACTGTGGCCGCCTGGCGCGAACAGGGCCGCAAGGTGGTGTTCACCAACGGGTGTTTCGATTTGCTGCACCTCGGCCACGTCGACTACTTAGAGCAGGCCCGGCACCTGGGCGACGCCCTGGTGGTGGGGTTGAACACCGACGCTTCGGTGGGCGCCCTTAAGCCCGGCCGGCCCATTCAGGACGAGGACGCGCGGGCCCGGATTCTGGCCTCGCTGGCCTTTGTGGATGCCGTGGTGCTCTTCGGCGAGCCTACGCCGCTGGCCCTCATCGAACTGGTGCAGCCCGATGTGCTGGTGAAGGGCGACGACTATGCCATCGACGGAATTGTGGGGCATGAGTTGGTGTTGAACAGGGGCGGGCAGGTGCTAACCGTGCCATTGGTGCCGGGGTATAGCACCTCGCGCATCGTGGAGCGCATTTTGCACACTCCCTAGCCGTTCTCACTTTTTTCTTTTTCAGCCATGTATTTTCTGTTGATTTTGCTGATGCTCGTTAGTTGGGGCATTCAGTGGCGTCTGCGCAGCAAGTTCAAGCAATACGCCCACGTGGGCCTGCATGCCAACTTGTCCGGGGCGCAGATTGCCGAGCTCATGCTGGCCGACCACGGCATCACCGACGTGCGCATCATCAGCACCGAGGGCCGCCTCACCGACCACTACAATCCCACCGACAAAACCGTGAACCTGAGCGAGGGCGTGTACGCCGAGCGTAGCGCCGCCGCTGCCGCTATTGCGGCCCACGAATGCGGCCACGCCGTGCAGCACGCCACCGCCTACTCCATGCTGCAATTTCGCTCGGCCATGGTGCCGGCCTTGAGTGCCGTTTCCACCTATATGCCGTGGATTCTGCTCGCCGGCGTGTTCCTGATTAACCGCTCACTGATTCCGCTGGGCGTGGGCATTGTGCTGTTTTCGCTCACCACCCTGTTTTCGTTTGTGACGCTGCCCGTCGAATTCGACGCCTCGCGCCGGGCCCTGGCCTGGATGGACAAGCGCGGCGTGGTGACTGTGCAGGAGCATGCTATGGCCAAAGATGCCCTCTGGTGGGCGGCCATGACGTACGTAGTGGCGGCCATCAGTTCGTTGGCTACACTGCTGTACTACGTGAGCATTTTCATGAGTGGTAGCCGGCGCAATTAACGTCGTTGCTTATAATACCTCATAAAAAAAGCCGCCCCGAAAGAGGCGGCTTTTTTGTGCAAAAAGGGTGGCGATTACCCCAGCTTCTTGTACCGCACGCGCTTCGGCTCCACGTCGCCCAGGCGCTTGCGCTTGGCTTCCTCATAGTCCGAGAAGTTACCCTCGAACCACACCACCTCCGAGTCGCCCTCGAAGGCCAGGATGTGCGTAGCCAGCCGGTCCAGAAACCACCGGTCGTGGCTGATGATGACGGCGCAGCCGGCGAAGTTTTCCAGCGCGTCTTCTAGGGCCCGGATGGCGTTCACGTCCAGGTCGTTGGTGGGCTCATCGAGCAGCAGTAGGTTGGCGCCTTGCTTCAGCGTCATGGCCAGGTGCACGCGGTTTTTCTCGCCGCCCGAGAGCGTGCCCACCTTCTTCTCCTGGTCGCCGCCGCCGAAGTTGAACTTGCTCACGTAGGCGCGCGAGTTCACCGGGCGGCCGGCCAGCAGCATGGTTTCGGTGCCGCCCGTGATGGTGTCGAACACCGACTTGCTGCCGTCGAGCGTGTCGTGCTGCTGGTCGATATAGGCCGTCTGCACCGTGGGGCCCACCTCAAACGTGCCCGCGTCGGGCTGCAATTGGTCGGTGATGAGGCGGAAGAGCGTGGTTTTGCCCGCGCCGTTCGGCCCGATGATGCCCACGATGCCGCCCTGCGGGAGCGAAAAGCTCAGGTTCTCAAACAGCAGCTTGTCGCCGAACGACTTGGTGATGCCCTCGGCCTCAATCACCTGCGCCCCCAGGCGCGGGCCGTCCGGAATGAACAGCTCCAGTTTCTGCTCCTTGTCCTTGGCTTCTTCGCTGGCCAGCTTGTCGTAGTTGGCCAGGCGGGCCTTGCCCTTGCTCTGGCGGGCTTTGGGTGACATCCGCACCCATTCCAGCTCGCGCTGCAGGGTTTTGGCGCGCTTGCTTTCCTGGTTTTCCTCCTTGGCCAGGCGGTCGGTTTTCTGCTCCAGCCACGATGAATAGTTGCCCTTCCACGGAATGCCCGAGCCGCGGTCCAGCTCCAGAATCCAGCCCGCCACGTTGTCGAGGAAGTACCGGTCGTGCGTCACGGCGATGACCGTGCCCTTGTACTGCTGCAAGTGCTGCTCCAGCCAGTACACGCTTTCGGCGTCGAGGTGGTTGGTGGGTTCGTCGAGCAGCAGCACGTCCGGCTCCTGCAGCAGCAGGCGGCACAGCGCCACGCGGCGTTTCTCGCCGCCCGAGAGATTGCCGATGAGGGCTTCTTCGGGCGGCGTGCGCAGGGCGTCCATGGCGCGCTCCAGCTTGGTGTCGAGGTTCCAGGCGTCGAGCTGGTCCAGCCGCTCCTGCACCTTGCCCTGGCGGTCAAGCAGCTTGTCGAAGTCGGCATCTTCGGCCCCGAAGGCTTCGTTGATTTCGTCGTATTCCTTCAGCAGGGCCACGGTTTCGGCGGCGCCTTCTTCCACCACCTCGCGCACGGTTTTGGTGGGGTCGAGCTGGGGCTCCTGCTCCAGGTAGCCCACCGAATAGCCGGGCGAAAACACCACTTCGCCCTGAAACTGCTTGTCGACGCCGGCAATGATTTTCAGCAGGCTCGACTTACCCGAGCCATTGAGGCCGAGCACGCCGATTTTGGCGCCGTAGAAAAACGAGAGATAGATATTTTTGAGAACTTGCTTCTGGGGTGGGTAAATCTTACTCACGCCGGCCATGCTGAAGATGATGGTCTGGTCGCTCATGGGATTGGGAAGGGGCTAATGGACGAATTTCGGACGCAAAGAACGACAAACCCGGCTTGCGGGCCATGCGCCGGCCGGCGGCATTTGCGCGCCGGTGGCCGGCCGGGCTCAGCCGTTGAGCCGGGGTTTCGGCCACGTTTCCTTGCTGCTACATCTTTTCATCACGTTTTTCACGTAAACTTGTAGTCCCTTCCCGGCCCACGTTCCAGCAGCACCACCCCTTTTTAACCCCTTCTGCCCCCGTATTCCGCCCTCCTGCCCACGAGTTTACACATTAGTATGGAACCAACCGACCACTTGCTGGCCGAAGCCCAGCGCTACGGCTATGTGGAAGCCGACGGCGTGTGGCTGCGCCCCGTGCTTGCCCAGCCCGCCCGCCAGATTGGCCTGGTCAAAGACACCGCCGCCGCCGCCCTGCTGTATTTTGCCCAACGCTTCGAAACCCTGCGGGCTAAAGTTGATGAGTTGCTGGCCAAAATGGACGCCAGCGACAACAAAGGCTCCTTCCTGATGAAGGCCCTGCACCTCAAAGAACAGCTGCTGACCTACGACGGCCTCGGCGACTTTGTGGCGCTGCACCGCCGCCTCACCGACGCCGAAGAAGCCATTGCCGTGACCGTGGCCCAGAACCGCGAGAAAAACCTGGCCACCAAGCTCGGCTTCATTCAGGAAGCCGAAGCCCTGGCCGACACCGTGGAGTGGGTTTCGGCCAGTGAAAAAGTGAAGGACCTGCGCCAGGGCTGGCTCAAAACCGGCCCCGTCGACAGGGCCATGACCGACGAGTTGGAAGGCCGCTTCCAAACCGCCATCCAGGAGTTCTTTGACCGGCGCAAGGCTTTCCAGTCCGACAAGAAGGCCATGACGATGCGGGTGCAAAACCGCTACCGCGACCTCATTCAGCAAGCCGAAAACCTCAAGAATTCCGACCAGTTCGAAACCACTTCCCGCCAGCTCAAGCTGTTGCAGCAGGCTTGGCGCGAAGTAAACGGCACCCTGCCCAAAAAGCAGGCATCGGAACTCTGGACGCGTTTCCGGGCAGCCAACAATCACTTTTTCGAGCGTCTGAAAGCGCACATTGCCACGCAGCAGGCCGCCGGCGCGGGCGCCGCGGCCACGCCCGAGCAGTTGCTGGCCCGCAAGCGTGCTCTCGCCGAGCGCGCCGAAGCCCTGATGGCCGTGCCCCCGCAGGAGGCCATTCATCAGGCCAAAGCCCTGCAGGCCGAATGGAAGCAGGTGGGCACTGTGCGCGGCGAAGAATCGGACCGCATCTGGCAGCGGTTTATGGTGGCTTGCGACAAGATATTCGAGCTCAGTGCCTTGGAATACCACCTGCGCAAGCGCGCGGCCACCGAGGCCCTGCCCACCAGCCCCGCCGAGCGCGCCCGTTTCCGGGCCAGCACCCTGCGCGAATTGCTCAAGGAAGACCACGCCGAACTCGAAACCTTGCGCGACAACTTGGACAAGCTCAGCCCCAGCGCTGCCAACGATGCCTTCCGGCAGATGCTGCAAACCAAAGTCCGGTCCTTCGAGCGCAAAATCCGCACGAAAAACGACCTGATTGAGCTATTCAGCCAACAAGCGCAAGCCGCCGGTTAAAACTTTGGGCCGCGTTTTGCGTTGCCGAAAAGGCCGCTGTTTCAGGCTTGTTTCCTGACCGGAAATTGTTACCTTCGCCCACCCTTTTTTATCCGACTCCCTATGTATTGGACACTCGAACTGGCTTCTTACCTGGAAGATGCCCCCTGGCCCGCCACCAAAGACGAACTGATTGACTTTTCCATCCGCTCGGGTGCGCCCATGGAAGTGGTCGAAAACCTCCAGGCCCTGGAGGACGACGGCCAGCCCTACGAAAACATCGAGGAAGTGTGGCCCGACTACCCCACCAAGGAGGACTTCATGTTCAACGAGGACGAGTATTAATCTAAATGGTGAGTTATGAATTATGAGTTGGCCGGTGATTTATTTCCCAAACAGCTCATAACTCACAATTCACAACTCATAACTCCCGCGCTCAACGCGGAAAATCTGGTTGCGGGCTACCCCGGAAGGGTGTTGGTCCGCAACCTTTTTTTGTGCCTGCCGGGCCCGGCTTTCGTGGCCGTAGTGGGGCATAATGGCAGCGGCAAAACCACCTTGTTTCGGGTGCTCACGGGCCAGTTGCCTTACCAGGGTAGCGTGCAGCTGATGGGGCGCGAAGTGCGCGGGCTGCGCCGGGCCGCCGCCGCAGGCCTGCTGAGCTACCTCCCGCAACGCGGCAGCCTCGATTTTGCCATTGCTGTGCGCGAGCTGGTGGTGATGGGCCGCTACCGCCACCACAGCCTGCTCAGCGCCTACGCTCCGGCCGACTATGCTCTGGCCGATGCCGCGCTAGCCCGTGTGGGAATGGCGCATCTGGCCCTCCGCAACTTTACCCAACTCTCTGGTGGCGAGCAGCAATTGGTATGGCTGGCTCAGCTTAGCCTGCAGGACGCACAAGTGTATCTGCTCGATGAGCCTACCCAGCAGCTCGACGTCTATTACCGCCGCCAGGTGTTCAGCCTCGTGCACGACTGGGCCACCACGCAGGGCAAAACCGTGCTCTGCAGCACCCACGACCTCGACAACCTACCCGAGCTAACGGGCTACCTGCTGAATCTGTCGGAACCCATGCCACAGTTGCGGCCCATCAGTGCGGCCACCGTGCAGGAAGCGCGCCGGTGGCTGGAGCAAGCGCCGGTATTGTATTGAAAAGGAGCGTTATGTCGAGCTTGCCGAGACATGACTTTGCTTTGCTCACCACTCACCGACGCCTCCCCGGCCGGCCGCGCAGCATCTGCAAGATGGAGCGCATAAACGGCCACGGCGTCACCGAGTTCATTACTCGGAAGTTATCGGCCCACGAGGTGGTTTCGTCTAGAAAGCGGAAAATGCGCTCCACCGGGTTGCGCTCGAATAGTTGCCGGAAAATGTCGCGTGTGGTTTCGCCCCGGCGCTTCATGATGTCGAGTAGCAAAGTGTCGAAAAGGTGAAACTGCCACTTGTCGCCGGTGGCATCCTGAGGCGGGTGGCCGGTGCTGGCTAGCGCTGCAACAAGCCGCGCCGAGTGCTGCTGGATGCGCTTGAAGGCATAGCCCGTGCTGGGCTTGGCGCGCCCCCCGCGCGTGCCCAAGTTGATGATGTGCGCCCCGTAGCGGGCAGGCAGCGGGTGGTCCGTCATCGGAATAGCCCCCACTTCTTCGGCCGTAATGCGGTATGTTTTGGCCCCAAGTGTCGTGCTTAAGTATTCGCGTAGGGCCGCTTCGTATTCGGCTTTTGGTAAAACGGTTTCTGAAAATAACGTGTACTCTACCAATGCTTTGCGGGACGTGTAGGGCAGCACGTAGATAAATCGAGCTTCTTGGTGCTGTTCGCCGCGGAAGTCCATAAACTCCATCGTGGACGGGTCGAACACATCCGCGGCGGTTTCGATTTCCCAGCCTACAAAGTGCTGCAATAGGTAACGGTGTTTCGCAGGTTGCTTCAGCTTCACTAAGTCCGGTGGGCGGCTATCGAAGCCGTAGCCAGCCGTGAAATCCCCCGTGGCGGTGGTAGCCCGTACGCCGGCCACCGTATTTTCCAGCCCGGTCACGCTGCCTTGCTCGAAGCGGAATTGCGGATTATCGGCCAGGGCGCGCCGCACAAAGCGGTAGTAATCCAGGCCGTTGATGGTTTTGTAACGGTAGCGCCCCAGGTCGATAACACGCTCGTAGCCGGGGCTGCGGAAGGCAATCTGCCGCCACTCGTGTGCCACAATGCCATCGAAAGCAGTCGGCTCATCGGCCCAGAACGACCAAGTGCGGTCGTTCTGGTTTTTGGCCTCGGGTTCGATGAGCAACACTCTTTTCGTGGCCAAACGCGGCTCCTGGGCAATGTGAAAAGCCAGGCTCAGGCCCGCTGCGCCACCGCCCACAATGAGGTAGTCAAATTCCAAAGTAGGGGAGGCCGTAGCTGATGACATATGACGAAACCCGCCAGGCTGGCGGCAAACGGACGAAGCTAGCCACAAAAAAAGCCGCTTCCGAAGAAGCGGCTTTCCTTTGCAATGGTTTCGAAACCGCACATTATCCACCGAATCCGTGGCTTAGAAGTTCGGCGACAGCAGGTACTTGTGGTAGAAGTCGTCGATGATTTTCACGGCTTCACTGGCGTCGTCCACAATCTGCACCAAGTTCAGGTCTTCGGCCGAAATGTTGTGCTCCTCGTGCAACATCACGTCTTTAATCCACTGAAACAGGCCGTTCCAATAGGCCGAGCCCACCAGAACGATGGGGAAGCGGCTGATTTTTTTGGTCTGAATCAGCGTCATAGCCTCGAACAACTCATCCAGTGTGCCGAAGCCGCCGGGCATGCCCACGAAAGCCTGCGCGTACTTCACAAACATCACCTTGCGCACGAAGAAGTAATCGAAATCGATGCACTTATCCTGGTCAATGTAGATGTTGTGGGTTTGCTCAAAGGGCAATTCAATGTTGAGGCCCACCGACTTACCGCCTTCGGAACGGGCGCCCTTGTTGCCGGCTTCCATGATGCCGGGGCCACCACCCGTGATAACGCCATAGCCATGGCGCACCAGCTTGGCCGCAATCTCTTCGGCCATTTGGTAGTACTGATTGTCGGGCTTGGTGCGGGCCGAGCCGAAGATGCTCACGCAAGGGCCAATTTTGGACATCTTCTCGAAGCCCTCCACAAACTCGGCCATCACCTTGAAAATCTGCCAGCTGTCGGCTATTTTAATCTCGTTCCAGTCCTTGTCCACGAAGGCTTTGCGCAAGCGCTGTTCGTCTTCCAAGGCCATGGCGCTTTCGCCGTTGGCGGACTGGCGCATCTCCGTGATGGAAGTTAGCTTGTCGTCGTTGACGTTGGGTTGCTTGATGGTTTTGCCGCTGCCGGCGTTCAGCATGTCGTCAGCAATTTTGGTTTTGCTGGTTTTGGGTTTTTTCAGCGTAGACATATTATTCAGTTGGGAATTCTTTCAAAAACAAAATCGCCCCGAAATCGGGGCGACCAAAAGTAGGGCGTCAAAGTTATCGAATTGTTAGCAAATAAAAATGCTGCGGGTTTTAAGGACGTAAAACAACCAGAATGGTCATGCTGAGCGCAGCCGAAGCATCTCTACCGCGAGAGCAAACGAATTGCTATTGCGGTAGAGATGCTTCGGCTGCGCTTGGCATGACCGTTCTTTTTCGCCGGTTTTCCTACACCAACTGCCGCAGCGCCATCTCAAACGAGCGCTGGGCAATGCCGGTGGGCTGCGCATTCTCAGCGTGGGTGCGCTCCAGCGCCGCGCCGATGATGCGCGAGGTATCGGCAAAAATGGCTTGGTCGGTGATTTCGGCGCCCGTTTCCATGAGGTAGGCAAACACGCGGGCCATGCCGCAGTTGGCGATGAAATCGGGAATCACAGCCGTGCGCTCGTCGGCAAATACGCCGGTGGGGCCGAAGAAAATTTCGGGGTCGGCAAAAGGAACATTGGCCCCGCAGCTAATCACCTGGAGGCCGCCGGCCAGCAGCTGCTCCACCTGCCCCCGCGCCACGAGGCGCGACGACGCGGCGGGAATAAAGATGTCGGCCCCTACGGACCAGATTTTCTCGTTGATTTCATCGAACGGCAGCAGGTTGCTGTCCGTCAGGGTGTTGCCTTGGCGGGCTAGCAGCAGGGCCCGCACTTCTTCCAGGCCCAGGCCTTCGGTGCTCAGCAGCCCGCCGGCCCGGTCGATGATGCCCACAATGCGGACGCCCTGCCCGGCCAGGTAGTAGGCCGCCGCCGCGCCTACGTTGCCCCAGCCCTGAATGATGGCCCGCTTGCCGCGCAAATCGGTGCCGGCCCAGAGGCGATAGTAGTGGCGCACGGCCTCGGCCACGCCGTAGCCGGTGATGAGGTCGGCAATGGTGTATTTCCGGGCCAGGTCGGGCGAGAAAGTGGCGTCTTCCACCACTTTAATCACACCTTGGCGAAGCTGTCCCAGCTTCTGGATTTTTTGGGGTTCGGTGGCGCGGTAGTGGCCATTCACCACCCCTTCCTGCGGGTGCCAAAGACCATATTCTTCAGTAATAGGGATAACCTCATGTATCTCATCCACGTTAAGGTCCCCACCAGTGCCGTAGTAGTTTTTCAGCAGTGGAATAACGGCCCGGTACCATCGTTCCAGTACGCCGCGCTTGCGCGGGTCCTGTGGGTCGAAATTGATGCCCGATTTTGCTCCGCCAATTGCCGGCCCTGATACCGTGAATTTGACCTCCATTGTTTTTGCCAGGCTTTCCACCTCGCGCTTGTCGAGCCCCTTGCGCATGCGCGTGCCGCCCCCGGCGGCGCCTCCGCGCAGGGAATTGATGACGACCCATCCTTCGGCTTCGGTTTCGGAATCCTGCCACTCGAAGACAATTTCGGGGCGCTTGTTTTCAAATTTTGTGAGGAGGTCGAGCATCGGCTGAATCCAAAAAAACGTCTCTGATAACTGAACCCTAAAGGTACGGGCCCGGCAGTGGTCCGGCCATTACTTCAAATTGTATTTCGAGTAGAAATAAAATCTGTAGATACTTAAATATTATAGGCAAAATACCCGATTCTGCCCCTATTTTGCATAAGTCTTCAGGAACTACCACCGTAGTACAACTGTATTGCACTTATTCTACTCTTCCTTTTTTCCCGTTCACTTTTTATCGACTTCATGAAACCATTGCATTCGCGTGTTGAAGCGCAACAGTTGGACCGTGCCGCGGCTATGCTTAAGGTTCTCTCGCATCCCAAACGACTGGCTATTGTTGACCTGCTGGGCAAAACCAAAGGCAAAGACAGCCAGATGTCCGTTACCGATATCTACCAGGCCCTCGACCTGCCGCAGGCCATTGCCTCGCAGCACCTCATCACCCTCAAAGACCGGGGCGTGCTGAAATCGAGCAAAGTGGGTACCAAGATTTATTACTCCCTGGCAGTGCCGCAGCTGCTCAAGGTAATCGACACTTTGGAGGACTACTCGGGTCGGCTGTAACCTTAGCAGACTAATTTAAGAGGAGGCTGTTTCGGAAGGAGCAGCCTTTTTTATGTGCCCGCCGGCTGGCTGAAGGCCGCGTGCAGGGCCAGCACCTGGGGCAGCAGCGGCTGCACGTCGTCGTTGGTCAGCACGTAGTCGGCCCGCTGCATTTTTTCCTCTTCGCTCATCTGCTTCGCCATAATGGCCTGCACGTCAGCAATGGAGCGGTGCGGGTCGCGCCGCAGTACCCGCGCCTCACGCACGGCCAGCGGCGCAAATACCGTGATAATGCGGTCGAGTTGCTTATAGGAGCCCGCCTCAAAGAGCAACGCGGCTTCCTTCAGCACATAGGCGTGGCCGGCGGCGGCCTGGGCTGCCGCCCAGGTTTCAAAATCGGTGCCTACGTGCGGGTGCACCAAGCCGTTGAGCTGGGCCAGTAGCGCGGGGTTGTTGAACACGGTGCCAGCCAGCACCGAGCGGTTTAGCCGGCCAGCGGCATCGTACGTATCCGGCCCAAAGGCGGCGCTGAGCTGCTGACGCAATTCCGCGCCGTTTTCCATCAGCCAGCGGGCGCGCGAGTCGGCATCGTATATAGGGACGCCCAACGCCTGAAACAAGCGGCTGGCAATGCTTTTGCCCGAGCCAATTCCGCCGGTGATACCGATGCGTAGCATATCAGTTTTTGGATGTTTTGGAAGTCCGGCGTCGCCCACGTACGGATTCAGCGGCCTGAGCCATTTGGTTGATGCGGATGGTGGACACCGACGGCCGCACCCGCGTGGGCGTCACCAAATCTACTTCGGTGCCATCGGTGTCGGCCGTGCCGGGAGGCAAAGCCACTGGGTAAGGGCTGGGCAGGGCGTTTATCAGCGTGGCAGGGCCTCGAAAAGCAGCCACGGCAGGCGTTAAGCGCACTGATTTTTCCATCGCTGAATCGGAAACCAGCACCAGGGGCAGCCGCCGGGTGGCGTAGCGGTCGAAAGTGAGGCGGAGGGTATCGCCGGCCCATTCGTTTACCTGCACGCCTTCTAGGGCGGTTTGCAGGCCGCGGCGCCAAGCTTCGGGCGGCAGGTATCGGGTGCCGGGCAGGGGCACGGGGCGCAGGTCGGCGGGGTGCGTGCCCCAGCCCATGTTGGCCCGTAGCAGGCGCCAGCCCTGGCCCGTGACGGTGACCGGCAGCGCCGCGGGCAGCGGCCGTAGCGGCACGTAACGGGCCGAGTCGTAGTGCCAGGCCAGCGGGCAGCTCACGCGGGTGGTGTAGGTTTTGTTCAGAGCATTCATCTGCCAGAACAAGCCGGCTGCCAGCAGGCAGGCCGTCACGGCGCGGTAGAAGCTGGGTTCCTGGCCCGCAAAAGGCCGCACAAACCAGCGCACGAGCCGGCCGGCCCGGGTCAGCGGCCCAGCCATGACTAGCTGGCGGCGGGCACTTCCGCAGCCGCCGCCGTGGTTTTGCTGCCTACTTCGCGGGCAATGGCCGAGCGGTCGAAGCGCAGCTTTACGCCGCGGTCCACTTCCACCACCACGGTTTCGTCGGTGAGTTCCACCACCAAGCCGTGCAGGCCGCCGATGGTGACGATACGCGAGCCCTTGGCCAGCGACTGGCGGAAGGCTTTCGCGTCGGCGGTGCGCTTCTGCTGCGGGCGCACCATGAAAAAATAAAACACCAGGCCAATGGCGATGGGGATAATTAGCTGGGTCACATCCAGTCCTCCGGCAGCCTGTAAAAGCAAAGTCAACAACATAGCGTTAAGATTAAAAGGATGAATTAGAGGGGCTTTTTATCGCCAGCCGTTAGCACGTTACCTTTGATGAGGATGGTGGTGATGTTGGGCTGGGTGTTGGCCCGCACGGCCACCTGTTTGCTGATGATGCCCTGCTTGCCGTGGCTATCGAACTGCACTTCCATTTTGCCCTCGGCGCCGGGCGCAATGGGCTCTTTGGTCCAGCTGGGCGTGGTGCAGCCGCAGGAGGCCACCGCATCCTCAATCAGCAGCGGCGACTTGCCAGTGTTGGTGAAGGTGAAGGTGTGGCGTACTTTGCTATCGGGTTGAATATCACCGAAGTCAAATTCCGACTCGGCAAATTTCATTACCGGAGCATTGGGGTTCACGGCTTCGTTTTCGCTCACCACATTGGGGTTGTCCACAGTGGGGTTGGCGGCGTCGGAGACTTCGGTGGCGGCGGCGTTCATGCCTTCGGTACCCACTTCGTTCTTGTCGCGGTTGCAGGCGGCCAGCAGAAGCGTGGCGGCCAGGAGAATCTGGTATTTCATAATATGTAGGTTAGCAGTAAGTATTAAGTAGTGAGTAGATAGACTGTTCCATTGGAAATCTAGCCTATCTACTCACTACTTAATACTTACTACTAATGAATTACAGCTTGGCAATAATGCTTTGAGCGAACTGGCTGGTGCTGGCCTGCCCGCCGAGGTCGCCGGTGCATTCGGCTTTGTTCAGTAGGGTGGCTTCCAGGGCTTTGTCGATTTGGTCGGCTTTGGCGTGCTCGCCGAGGTGGTGTAGCATCATCAAGGCCGAGCGGAGCAGGGCGGTGGGGTTGGCTTTGCCTTGGCCGGCAATGTCGGGGGCGGAGCCGTGCACGGCTTCGAAAATGGCCATGTTGTCGCCAATGTTGGCGCCGGCCACCACGCCCAAGCCGCCCACCAAGCCAGCGCAGAGGTCCGACAACAAGTCGCCGAACAGATTGGTGGTTACAATCACGTCGAACTGCTCGGGCTTGCCCACCAGTTGCATACACATATTGTCGATGATTTTATCCTCGAACACAATCTGCGGAAACTCCAGGCTGGCTTCTTTGCAGGCGTTAATCATCAGCGTGCCAGCCATTTTGATGATGTTGGCTTTGTGGGCCAGCGTCACCTTTTTGCGGCCGTGCTTGGCGGCGTAGGCAAAGGCCGCGCGGCATATTTTGCGCGAGCCTTCTACCGTGACGCGGGCAATGGCATCGGCAATGCCGAGGCGCTCGTCCCACAGTTCCAGACCGGAGTACAGACCTTCGGTATTTTCACGGAAGAGCACCAGGTCAATGCCCTCGTAGCGGGTTTGGATGCCGGCCGTGGTTTTGCTGGGGCGTACGTTCTGGTAGAGGTCGTACTTCTGGCGCAGCGTCACGTTGATGCTGCGGAAGCCCTTGCCTACCGGCGTGGTAATCGGGCCTTTGAGGGCCACCTTATTCTTTTCCAATGACTTGAGCAAGGCATTCGGAATCAGCTCGCCCGACTGGTCGAAGGTAGTTTGGCCGGCGTTCTGCTCTTCCCATTGCACGGGGACCTGCGCTGCGGCGAAAATGTCGGTTACCGCTTTCGTGATTTCGGGGCCTATGCCGTCGCCGGGAATAAGGGTTACTACGTGCATCGTACGGGGTAATGAGTGGTTGGGAGTAAGCACAAAGGACGGAATGGATGAATGAGTGAAGACTGAAATTTATCGGTCGTTCCCTCATTCACCCATTCCGTCAAGTACTTAGCAGCCCGAAAAAAATTAAGCGCCCTTGCGGGAATTGATTTGGTTGATGAGCTGGTCGACGTCGCCGAGCAGTTGTTCGGCTTTGGATTTGGCGTCGGAAATCACGCGCTGGCCTTCGCTTTTGGCCGAGGACTGGCCCAAGCCTTCGCGGCTGGTCACCAGGCTGTCGGTGAGGTCGGCCAGCACGGAGCGGTATTTCTCCAGCTGGTAGCTGAGCCAGGAACGGGTTTCGCTGCCGGGTTCGGGGGCGTAGAGCAAGCCAAGGGCCGCGCCGGTGAGCGCGCCGCCTGCGAAGCACAGGATGCCGGTGGTGGTTTTGCTGGCCATGGTCGTCGAGGTTAGGGGAAGAAAGGTGAGAATGTTTTCAGGGCTGCGTACGCAGAAACGCGGCCGTAGATGCAAAAGTGGCTATGTCTGCTTAATGTTGCACGTCATGCAGAGCGCAGTGAAGCATCTTGCGTGCAATAGTAATAATTACTTGTTGCAACGAAGCGAGCGAGATGGTTCGCTTCGCTCTGCATGACGTTTTGCTACGACGTTCTTTTGGCGCCAATGCGCTATCAACAGGCCAGACGATTACTGGTTGTCCAACAGGCCGCGGCCCGATTTGCGAATGTCGCCGCTGGCGGCCAAATCCGTCGCCAGCTTGTCCAGAATGCCGTTAACAAATTGTTTGCTTTTGGGCGTGCTGTAAAGCTTGCTGATTTCAATATACTCGTTGATAGTGACTTTCACCGGAATGCCGCGGAAGAGCTGCATCTCGGTGAGGGCCATTTTCAGGATGATTTTGTCGAGCAGGGCCACGCGCTCCACGTCCCAGTTCTGCACCGAGCCGGCGATGAGCTTCTCCATCTTATCGTCCTCGATGAGCGTCTGCTTGTAGAGCGTTTCGGCAAACTCGCGGTCGTCCTGCCAGTTGGCCGAGAGGTTCATGAGCTCCTGCTTCTCGTCGGCGCCGAAGGGCAGCATCTTGAGCGTCTTCAGCACCAGGTTGCGCACGATGGGTCGGTTTTCCTCCCAGTTCAAATCATCGGCTTCGAGCTGGCGCGGCAGGGCTTCACCCTTGAACACAAAGTCCTTATAGATGTGCCGCAGGATTTCGAGGTCGGTGTCGTAGTCCATTTCGGGCTGGGCGATGTCCTTGCCGGCCAGGTAGGCCTGCACGGTTTCGTCGGCCTTCATCTCGTTCCAGGCGGCGCGCAGGGCTTCCACTTCGGCCGCGCCCTCCCAGGCCAGCTTGCGCCGGATGGTGGTGCCCTGCAACTGCTCGTTGGCCATGAGCTTGGCAATGGCCTTGTTCTGGTGCAGGCGGGTGGCGTCGATGGCGTTTTCGCTGGGGCCCAGGCGGCGGCGCTCCTCACGGCTCTGCTCTTCCTCAATCACGCCCAGCAAGGCGGCGGGCAGGTTGAGTAGGTGCAGGTACTGGTCGTGAATGCTTTCGGCGCCCACCAGCAACTGGCCGGCGTAGAAATCGGCGTCCTTCTTCACCTGGTTCTGGAAGGAGTTGATGGCGTCGGTCACGGCCTTGTCCACGGCCTTGTCGTCCGTTTTCTCGGGCATGGTGCCGGTGCGATACCAGTCGCGCAGCTGGGCTTCGCCCAGCTTGCGCTGGCCTTCCAGCATGCGGCGGTCGGGCGCCTCTTTGGCCGTCAGGTCGGGCTCGAAAGCAGCCGCGATGCGGTCCTGCGCCAGCATTAAATCGGCTCCCACCGCCTGGTGGTAGGAGTAGAGCGACTGCATGACTTTGATACGGAGGAGGCGGCGGTTGAGCATATTGGTCTGGTAATCAGTATTGGTTTCAGTAGTCGAAAAAAGAACGTCATGCTGAGCGCAGCCGAAGCATCTCTACTGCACAAGTAATCAATGCTGTTGCAACGAAGCAATAGAGATGCTTCGGCTGCGCTCAGCATGACGTTCTTTTAATACGTCGACTTCACCCGGCCCACGCTGGCGATGCGCTCCTTGGCCTGCTTGATGGCGGCGGCCTGCGGGTGCGTGCCTTCTTCTTCGGCTTTCGCGAGCACCTGGAGGGTGAAATCGTAAATCTTTTCGGTTTGGGTGAGGGCGCCCTGGCGGCTGGCTCCCGTCACTTCGGAATACACATTGATGAGGCCGCCGGCGTTGATGAGAAAGTCGGGGGCGTATACGATGCCGCGGCGCACGAGCTCGGGGCCGTGCTGGTTTTCCACTTTGAGCTGGTTGTTGGCGCAGCCGGCCACCACCTGGCACTTGAGGCGGGCAATGGTGTCGTCATTCAGCGTGGCACCCAGCGCGCAGGGCGAGTAGATGTCCACGTCCTGGTCGTAGATATCTTCCAGGCCCACGGCTTTGGCGCCGAAGCGGTTGGCGGCGTCGAGGGCGCGGTCTTCGTAGTAGTCGGTCACGATGAGCTTGGCGCCTTCTTTCTGGAGGTGCTCGAGCAAGTAGGTGCCCACGTGGCCCACGCCCTGCACGGCAATGCGCTTGCCGGTGAGGCTTTCGGAGCCAAAGGCTTTTTTGGCGGCGGCTTTCATGCCCATATACACGCCGTAGGCCGTCACGGGCGAGGGGTCGCCGGAGCCGCCCATGCTCTCGGGCAGGCCGGCTACGTGCTTGGTTTCCATGCGGATGTACTCCATGTCCTTGGTGGTCATGTTCACATCTTCGGCCGTGATGTACTTGCCGTTCAGGTTCTGCACGAAGCGGCCAAACTTGCGCAGCAGTGCTTCGGTCTTCAGCGTTTTGGCGTCGCCGATGATGACAGCCTTGCCACCGCCCAGGTTCAGGCCCGAGATGGCCGCTTTGTAGGTCATGCCGCGCGAGAGGCGCAGCACGTCGTTCAGCGCCTCGGCGTCGGAGGCGTAGTGCCACATGCGGGTGCCACCGAGCGCGGGCCCGAGCACGGTGTTGTGGATGCCGATAATGGCCTTGAGGCCCGTCTCGTGGTCGTGGCAGTACACGACTTGCTCGTGCTGGTGCTCCGCAATCTGGCCGAAAATCGACTCAGGGGCGACAATTTTGGTTTCAATCATGGGAATGAATTGAAGGTTGGTGGGAATTGTGGGAATGGATGGTTGGGAACTGTGCGGCGTAACTTTGTTGGGACTTATACCTATACGGAAAAACAAGAACGTCATGCTGAGCGGAGCCGAAGCATCTCTACCTCAATACTAAAAATGAATTAGTTGCGCGGTAAAAGATGCTTCGGCTCCGCTCAGCATGACGGGCTTTCTGAATGGGTGCTTGGCCTTTCAAGCCGCAAAAGTACCGCTATTTTCCCGAACCGGCCCTTTCCCCACCCTACCCGTGCGCGCCCTCTCCGCTGTTAACCCCTTCATCTTCCGCTACAAGTGGCATTTCCTCGCCGGGGTGCTGTTTGTGGCGCTGAGCACGCTGCTGGCCATTTTCCCGGCCCAGCTGGTGCGCTACGCCTTCGATTTGGTGAACGAGGGCATAGACCTCTACCACCTTTACGCCGGGACCGAGGCGCAAAAGGGCGTGTACCAGCTGTTTGGACGCAATGTGCTGTTTTACGGCGTGCTTATCATCGTGTTGGCATTGCTGCGCGGCATCTTCCTGTTCTTCATGCGCCAGACGCTCATCGTGATGTCGCGCCACATCGAAAACGACCAGAAAAACCAGATTTACCAGCACTACCAGTCGCTGCCGCTCAGCTTCTACCGCCGCCACAGCACCGGCGATTTGATGTCGCGCATTTCGGAAGATGTGAGCCGGGTACGGATGTACCTGGGGCCAGCCATTATGTACTTTCTACAGCTCGTGCTGCTGTTCCTGCTCATCGTGCCGCTCATGCTCATGGTGAACGTGAAGCTGACGCTCTACACGCTGCTGCCGCTGCCGGTGCTGTCAGTCAGCATCTTCTACGTCAACAACTTGATTGAGCGCAAGTCCGACGAAATCCAGCGGGCGCTGTCGGGCATGACGACGTTTGTGCAAGAGGCTTTTTCGGGCATTCGGGTGCTAAAATCCTTCGTGCGCGAGGCCGATTCGCACGAGCAGTTTGCCCAGGCCAGCAACGACTACAAGGAGAAGTCGCTGAGTTTGAACTTCGTGAACTCGCTGTTCTTTCCGCTCATCCTGTTCCTCATCGGCCTGAGCACGCTCATTACGGTGTGGGTTGGGGGCCAGGAGGTTATTCGCGGTACCATCACCACAGGCACCATAGCCGAGTTCCTGATTTACGTGAACCTGCTCACCTGGCCGGTCACGGCGCTGGGCTGGACGTCCTCCCTCGTGCAGCGGGCGGAGGCCTCGCAGGCCCGCATCAACGAGTTTCTGGACCAGAAAACCGACATTATCTCCCGCCAGAACGTGGAGCGCGAGCTGGCCGGCGACATCGTGTTTGAAAACGTCTCGTTCACCTATCCCGACACCGGCATTCAGGCCCTGAAAGACGTGAGCTTCCGCGTGCGGCCGGGCCAGACGCTGGCCGTCATCGGCAACACGGGCTCGGGCAAAAGCACGGTGGCCGCGCTGCTCTGCCGCCTCTACGACGTGACGGCCGGCGGCATCAAAATCGACGGTACCGACGTGCGCGACTACTCCCTGCGCGCCCTGCGCGGCCAGATTGGCTACGTGCCGCAGGACGTCTTCCTGTTCTCCGACACCATCCGCAACAACATCAACTTCGGCCTCGATGCGCCCGCCGAAACCCGGATGCTGCAAGCCGCCAAAGATGCCGACGTGTACGAAAACATCCTGGCCTTCCCCGAAGGCTTCGATACCAAGGTGGGCGAGCGGGGCATCACCCTCTCCGGCGGGCAGAAGCAGCGCGTGAGCATGGCCCGGGCGCTGGTGAAGGAGCCCAAAATTCTGATTCTCGACGACTCACTTTCGGCCGTCGATACCAAGACGGAAAATGCCATTCTGGGGTCGTTGCAGCGCATCATGGCGGCGCGCACCAGCCTCATTATCTCACACCGCGTGAGTTCGGTAAAGCTAGCCGATGAAATCCTGGTGCTCGATGACGGCGTAATTGTACAGCACGGCACTCACGATGCGCTGATGGCCGAGACGGACGGGCTATACCGGGCGCTGTATGAGCGCCAGTTGCAAACGGAAGAAGCGTAACGTAGCGCGGACTTTTAGTCCGCGACCCAAGTCCAATCACTCGCGGACTAAAAGTCCGCGCTACTGACCTCATGACCCAACGCCTCGCCCTTGTCACGCTAATTGTTCGCAATTACGACGAAGCCATTGCCTTCTACACTCAAGTGCTGGGCTTCCATCTAGAATCTGACCTAGACATGGGCGGCGGCAAACGCTGGGTAGTGGTGGTACCGCCCGGCCCGGGCGGGGGCAGCGGCCTGCTGCTGGCCGAAGCCAAAACTGAGGAGGAAAAAGCCGCCGTGGGCTGGCAGGGCGCCGGCCGCGTCTGGCTGTTTCTGTACACCGACGACTTCTGGCGCGACTACCCGGTGCTGCAAGGCCGGGGACTAAAGTTTCTGGAGACGCCGCGCAGCGAAGTATATGGGCACGTGGCTGTTTTTGAGGACCTGTATGGCAACAAGTGGGACTTGCTGGAGCCGTTGGGATAAACCCGCTCAAAACGGAAAAAGGCCGCCCTGCTTAGCGAGGCGGCCTTTTTTTATAAATTCCCAATTATTGCCCGATGATGACGCGGCGCATGCCGGTTTTCTCATAAGCGGTGCAGTGCACGATGTAAGAGCCGGCCGGCAGTTGGCTTACGTTGAGCACGGCAGCAATCTGGCCGTTCATCATGGTGTGGGTGATGACGGGGCGGCCGCCCGCGTCGGTCACTTCCACGCGGGTGGGGCCGGGGTTGTCGGTTTTCACAGTGAGCTTGCCGCCTACCGACTCGGCTTTCACCTTGATGGCGTTGGGGTTAGCTGCCGGAGTTTCGGGGGCGGGGGCGATGAGGGCGGTGCCGGCCGGCGTGGTGGTAGGGGCGGCTACCGGGGCGGGGGCAGCCACGGCGCCGTTAGGCAAAATGGCCTCTTCTTTGGCCGGCGCGGCGGCTGGTGCGGCGCCAGGGGTTTGGGCCTGCGCTGCCACCGATATCAGGGCGCTGGCCAGCACGAATAGTAATAACTTTTTCATAAGTAGGATATGAGCGGGATGAAGTAAAGTGGCTACTGTAAAGCTACGCAATTATGAGGCCGAATTGGGCCAGGCAGGTGCCTGATGCAAAGCGGAAACGCCTTTTAAACGGGCTTATTGCAAAACTTTATTTGGACCTGGCTTGCATTAGAATCAAATAAAACCTTACCTTTGTCGCTCCAATACCAATCGGGGTGTAGCGTAGCCTGGTATCGCGCCAGCATGGGGTGCTGGAGGTCGTAGGTTCGAATCCTGCCACTCCGACTGAAAGAGCAGCCGCTCTCCAAAAGCCTCCGAACTTCCGGGTTCGGGGGCTTTTTTCGGCCACTCATTGGAACTAGAAAACAGGTCGCCCCATCGGCCTGATTTCGGGGTGTAGCGCAGCCCGGTAGCGCGCGTCGTTCGGGACGACGAGGCCGTAGGTTCGAATCCTGCCACCCCGACCCGAAAACAAACTGAAAAGGCCCGTTCCAATGCTGGAACGGGCCTTTTCGATTTTAAGCCTTCGCGGCCCGGCTGCTCTGCCCGGTCTCCCTACCTTTGCGGCTTATCCGTTTTTCACCTTATTTCTCCAATGAAAAAAGTACTTCTTTTCGCGCTGTTGGCCGCCAGTGCCCAAGCCAGCCACGCCCAAAGTATTGCGGCGGGCACCGTTTCGCTGGGTGGCAGCGTGGGCTACAGCCGCAACACCGGCAAATACAGCTACACGCAAGGCTCCACCAGCTACACGCAGGAAACGACCAGCAGCCAGTTCACTTTTACCCCATCGGTGGGGTATTTTGTGAAAGACAACCTGGCCATCGGACTCAACGCGGGCTATTCGGCCTACCGCAAGTCGTACACGAGCTACACGCCGGCGCCGACCGTAGTGCGGGCCGAACTGGACCCCACCACCACGCTGCGCCTGGGCGCCTACGTGCAGTATTACAAGATGCTGACCGAGCAGTTTGGCGTTCTGGGCACACTCAGCGGGGGCTACCAAAGCTCGCGCGATTCGCAGTACAACGGCAACGTTATTCAGGAATTCAAAAATTCGGGCTACTACGCGGAGCTGACGCCGGGCATCATTTTCTTCCCCATTCCGAAGCTGGGCATCAGCGCATCCATTGGTTCGCTGGCCTACAATCACCTGAGCTACGACTACCCCACTGCGTCCAACAACCCGGCCCCGGCCGGGTACGAAAGCACCGCTAGCACCTTCGGCGCCCGTTTCGGGCTCGACCAGCTGTTGTTTGGCGGCACGTACTACTTCGGGCACTAATTATTTTTCGCCTTCGCAAAAAGCCTTTAGCTAACCAGCTAAAGGCTTTTTGCATTTTGGGCAAGAAGAGGTGAATGCTTGACCTTCATGGAATTATCATCGTAGACACGTTATTTTCATCAACATATTTACTACTTCCTGTCATGAAACAACCCCTTACGCTGCTGGTCCTGCTGGGGGCCGCCTGGGGCGGAAGCCCCGCCCGCGCGCTGGCCCAATGCCATTTTGCTTACGTGCCGGTGTATGCGCACCACACCTGCCACTGCCGCCACGACTCGTGCGAGGTGAAAAAGCCGTTCGTGCCCGCGCGTTGGGGCGGCTACCTCGGCGCACTGGGCATGGTCGACCAGCAGCGCACGCCCTACGCCGGTGTCGATGCGATGGGCTACTATTGGTTGCGGCCCCGCTGGGCTACCGGCCTGCGCGGCAACCTCACCGGCAAAATGCCCGTGGGGGCGGCCCCCGAAACCGTCGGGGCCCAACAGCCGCTGGTGGACCAGTACGCTATTACCTGGACCAACAACCTGCTGCTGCTCGACCAGCCCCGCTGGCGCGTGATGGCCGTGGCCGGCGCCGGCGTGGGCGGCGCCCGCCTCTACGACAAAGCCGTGCAGGTGGCCACCAAAGGCAACTGTGGCTGTGGCACTACAGCCAAAGAAGTGGCCGGGGCCGCCGCGCCGGTGACGGAAGTGGGCTTGGCCGCGCTATACAAGCTGAAAGGGCCCGATGCCCCCTGGCTGACGCTGCGCGGGGAGTACCGGCAGTGGAACGGCTCGGCTCCCTTCGGCCTGCCGCAGCAGTTTTCGAGCTACGTGCTGAGCATAGGTGTGAGCCTGCCCGATGCGCCGCCAAAGGGGCGGTGATTGGGGTAGGGTGATAAAAAGAGAACGTCATGCTGAGCGAAGTCGAAGCATCTCGCGTGCCATAGCAACCCATTCGATTGAGTTACTACCCCACGCCAGGTGCTTCGACTTCGCTCAGCATGACGTTCTCTTTTCTTCTACTTCCTATTTCACTCCAATCCAGACCTCCGAAGCGTCATTGGCGCCGAAGCGCTCGAGGTAGAAGTCGCCGCGCTGGGTGAGCTTCTGGGTTTTGATGGCTTCGAGGGCAGCGGGGTAGAGCTTGTTGGGTGCCAGCAGGTAGCTCACGCCCGCTAGGCGGGCGGCCACCACGCGCTGGCCGGCGGGCACCAGGCGGTAGCGGAAGCCCGCTGGCAAGGGCTTGGTGGTATCGGCCACAGCCAGGCCGATGAAGGCGGTGATGGTGTCGTGGGCGGTTTCGGGGTCGTTGAGGTAAAGGTTGGCGAGGTCGCCGCCGAGGCGGGCCTGGGCGTCTTTGGCGCTTCGGAAGAGCTGGCCGAAGGCATCGCCCGTGACTTTGCCGTGGTAGGGCTGGCCGGCCAAGTAGAGCGGCGCGGCGGTGGTTTCGAGGGCTACGGTGGGGCTGCGGTTGCCGCCGAGGTAAACGTAGACGCCCGCGGCGAGGACAGTGAGCAGGATGATGGCGAGGAAGAGGTAACGCACAGTGTAAGAGAATGGTCTATATTGCAGGGAGGTAGGACGGCCACGCCGGCCCGCTAATTTGTCCAGCCACAAACTTACTCGCGCGCCCATGAAGCTCTACCTAATACTCTTGGTGGCCTTGCTGGCGGGAGGCCGGCCGGCAGTCGCACAAGCGCCGATTGCCCCCGCCGAGTGGGCCCCGCGCCGGTGGACGGTGGGCGTCCAAGCCGCCTTCTACCCGCGCATTGCCTACGAGCCCGCCACCGATGGGAGCGGCGCAGTTTTCGTGCGGCCTTGGCCGTTGATGCCCACCATTGCCTACCGGATAAAGCAGAAGACCAGCCTGGAACTGGGGCTGTTGCTGCGAACGATGCCGCAGCGCACCAGCGCCTTCAGCGATGGCTATGGCACCAGCGTTACGCAGGCTAACGCCACCTCCTGGGCGGTGCCCATCATCACGCGGGCGCACTTACTGCTGCCTAATCCGGGGCGCTGGCAGGCCGATTTTGAAATTGGCTTTATGCCCCTGTCAGCTTCTTACCGCCAAGAACAATTTTATACCAATGCCCAGACGGGCCAGCAATCAAAGTCCGGAGAGGTTAGCTACTCCTACAACGACTTCCTGTTCGTGGGCGGGGTGGGCGGCGCCTATGTCCTCACGCCCAACCTGCGGCTCACGGCCGATGCGCGGGTGACGTATTCGGTGCTGCTGGCCGTGGTCGGGGTAGCGCTTTCGAAATACGGCATTCAGAACAGCATCTCGGCCTTTGCCCCGGCCCTGAGCGGAGGCATGAGCTATCAGTTTGGGAAGACGCTCTGAGCCGACCGGCTATTTTCCGTCTGGCGAAGTGTCCGCCACCACGTACTGCATGCGGTAGAGCTGTGCGTAGTAGCCGCCCTCGATGCGCAGCAGTTCCTCGTGGGTGCCGGTTTCCTTGATTTCGCCTTTGTCGAGGACGATGATTTTATCAGCTTTCTGGATGGTGCTCAGGCGGTGGGCGATGACGAGCGAGGTGCGGCCCTGCATCAGCTTTTCGATGGCGGACTGAATGAGTTCCTCGGTTTCGGAATCGACCGACGAGGTAGCTTCATCGAGCACGATGACGCGGGGCTGGTACACCATGGCCCGCACGAAGCTGATGAGCTGGCGCTGGCCCACCGAGAGCGTGGCGCCGCGCTCCATCACGGGGTAGCCGAGGCCGTCGGGCAGGCGCTCGATGAAGCGGCGGGCGCCCACAAGGTCGGCCGCTTCCCAGATTTGCTGGTCGGTGATGGTTTTGTTGCCGAGGGTGATGTTGTCGCGGATGCTGCCGGCGAAGAGGAAAACGTCCTGCAGCACCACGCCGATTTGGCGGCGCAGCAGACTGAGGTCGTACTCGCGCAGGTCGCGGCCGTCGATGCAGATGCTGCCTTCCTGAATGTCATAGAATCGGCTCAGCAGGTTGATGATGCTGGTTTTGCCGGCGCCGGTGGCGCCCACGAAGGCGATGGTCTGGCCGGGCTTCACGTGAAAGCTGATGTCCTTGAGCACCCAGTCGGGCTCGTTGTAGGCAAACTTGACGTGCTTGAATTCCACGTCGCCCTGGATTTCGGCCGGCGCAAAGGTGCCGGTGGTGGCTATCAAATCCTGGTTATCGAGGAGCTTGAGCAGGCGCTCGGTGCTCACCAGGCCCAACTGCAGGGTATTGAACCGGTCGGCAATCTGGCGGATGGGGCGGAAAAACAGCGCGTTGTACATGATGAAGGCGATGAGCGCTCCCTTCGAAATCGAGCCCTCAATCTGGCCCTGGGCGGCGTACCACACCAGCAGTCCTACGCCAATGGCGCCCAGCACCTCGGCCACCGGAAAGTAGATGCTGTAGTAGAGCACCGAGCGGATGTTGGCGTCGGTGTGCTCCTGGTTGATGGCTTTGAACTTGCGGTATTCGCGGTCTTCGTTGTTGAAAATTTGGACCACGTTCATGCCCGTGAGGTGCTCCTGCACGAAGCTGTTGAGCTTGGCCACGGCCGTGCGCACGTCCTGAAACGAGCCCTTAATTTTCTCCTTGAAAACATAGGTGCTGAAGAGCAGCGGCGGAATGACGGACAGGCTGATGAGCGTCAGGCGCCAGTCAATCCAGAACATGAAGGCCATGATGAAGAGCAACTGCAGAATGTCGCCCACCATGGCGGCCAGGCCCTCGCTGAACACATCGGACAGGGTTTCGACGTCGGAGATGTTGCGCGTCACGAGCACGCCGATGGGCGTCTGGTCGAAGAATTTGAGCTTGAGGCTGAGCAGGTGGCGGTAGAGGTCGGTGCGGATGTCGCGCACGATGTATTGGCCCAGCCAGCCGCCGTAGTACGTCTGCAAATAGCTTACGCCGGCGTGAGCCACCAGCAGCACCAGCAGCAGCAGAAACATGGTGTTCAGCCCGCGCATGTCGTTCTGCTCGATGCTGACATCGACCATGCGCTGGATGAGGAAGGGGCGCAGCGTGCCCAGCACGGCTGTGGCCACGGTGAGCACCACGAGGCCGATGAACACGCGCCGGTAGGGGCGCACGTAGCTGAGCAGGCGGCGCAGCACGGCCCAGTCGAATACCTGACCAGTTTTGGTAGCGGAAGTGGTGGGGTCCATAAGTGGAACAAAGGTCGGGAAGAAACCGCGGGCGGGGCCAAAGAGTTGGCGAGCGTTTATTGCTGGGGAGAATTGGCCCAGGCAACGGTCAAGCGCTTTTCTTCATCTTCGGGTACATCACCCTTCCTGCAACGCCATGACCCGTCTGCTTCCAACTTTATTTCGCTTTCTTTTCTTTGGCCTGTGCCTGCTGCTGGCGGGCGCCGGCTGGGCCCAAACCGTGAACGTGGACGCTGTGACGCGCTACTGGGAAATCACCGACGGCCTGCGCCAGAATAAGCCCATCACCGACGCCGTGTGGCAGGAGTTTCTGGAGATACCCGGCAACAAGGTGTATGCGCGCGGCATCTTCTCGCCCGAAGACCTGGTGGCCTACCGCCGGGCCATGGAGGTGGTGTACATGCCCCGCTACGACTCGCTGCGGCAGGTGCGGCTCAAAAAACAGTCGTGGTACTATGTGCTGGTGAACGACTATAAGGAGCGCGAGGCCGAGCACCGCGCCTTCATCGCCACGGTGGCCAAGAGCCCGGAGGCCATCGACCTGATGTACCAGAAAGCCTACCAGTACCTGCCCGCCCGCAACCACACCAAGGTGGCCAACCTGAAAATCTACTACGAAGCCCTGGGCAACGACGCCACCTCGCAGCAGGAAGGCCTGTTCTACAGCCTGCGCGCCACTTTCGACGCCCGCGAAGTGCAGCCCGGCCTGCTCGAAGGCCACGAAATGCACCACCAGCTGCGCACCGGCCGGGACTTCGGTTCCATTGCCGACGACGACCTGGGCCTGCTGGAAATCCTCTACAGCACCCAGAACGAGGGCCTGGCCGACCTCATCGACAAGCCCGCCACCCTGGCCCTGCCCGGCGACACCCACAGCATCCGCGAGTGGGCCCTGGACCCCGCGCCCGCCTTCCTGCACAAGCTCGATTCTACTATTCAGGCGCGGGCCAAGGGGGGCGCCCCGGCTTCCGGGCGCTACTACCGCCGCCTTTCCAACGGCTCGAACGGCCACGTGCCCGGCTTCTTCATGGCGCGCACCATCCAGCGCAACGGCTACCTCAAACCGCTCATCAAGGCCGCCGACGACCCGTTTGCCTTCTTCTACCTCTACCAGAAGGCCGCGAAAAAAGACAAGGAGCACGCCCCGCTCTTCTCCGACGACGCTATGCGCTACCTCAAAGCGCTAGAGGCCCGCTACCCCAGGCCCAAAGGCCACCCCGCCGCCGCTTCCTAGCCCCCGACCTGTACGCCGCCTACAAGCGCGCCCACCGCGTGGGCAGCACCGGCGGCAAGAGCGGCAAGGAAAAGGCGCAGTAGGGAAAGAGGGAAGGAAACGTCAAATCGGCTGTCATCCTGAGCATTCTGCAATTAAAGCAGGATGTTCAGGATGACAGCCGATTTAGTAGCTGACCGCGTCTACTCCACTACCAGCTTTTTGACAAATGCCACGCCGGCCACCGCCACGCGCACGGCATACATGCCGGCCGGGCGGCTGCCGAGGTCGAGGCGCAGGGCGCCGGTGCCGTCGGGCGCGATGACCAGGGCGTGAGCCGGGCCCAGCGTGCGGCCCAGCGCGTCGAGCAGCTGCACGGTGGCCGGGGCGCGGGGCGGCAGGCCGGCCAGGGCCACCGTGGCCTGCCCGCCAGCGGCGGGGTTGGGAAACACCGTGGCCTGGGCGGCAAAGGTGCGGGCCTGCTGGGCGGCTGTGGGCGAGCCAAAGGGGTAAAGCGTTTGGGTACTGGAGCAGCCGAGGTTATTCGTCACGGTGAGCGTGACGGGGCTGCCCGGCGCGGGCGGGGTAGCGAAGCGGTGGGGCGGCGGGGTACGGCCCTCGAAGAAGGTGCCGTCGGGGAAGTGCCAGCGCCAGCGCTCCAGGGTGGCGTAGCGGGGGCCGGCGGCGGAGAGGTCTACGAGGCGCAGCGTATCGCGGGCGGGGCTGAGCGTGAAGCGGGCGCTGGCCGTGGGCGGGCGCTGGCACAGGAGCGTGGCGGCGGGGTAGGGCGCGCCTACATTGGCGAAGCGGGTGAGCAGCCCGGCCTGGTCGTTGGTGGTGACGCCGTTCGCGGTGTGGGGAATGAGGCGCCGTCCGACCAAGGTAATGGTGCCGTTGGCTTGCAGGGCGGTTTGCTGGGAGGCGGGCTCAAAGTAAGTTTCCCAAACCGGGGTGGCCCCGCCACTGCGGGCGGGGGTATATTCAGCCAGATAGCCCCAGTTGAGGTTATTGAGGGCGACGGGGGTGCGGTAGCCCGTTATTAAGTAGTTGCCATTGGCCAGCACCTGTACATGGTCGAGGCCGGCGTCGGGGTCCTGCGTGGTGAGGCCACTCACCCGCTGCTCCCACTGCACGGCGCCCAGGCTGTCGAACTTGGCCAGGTAGCCGGTAGGTGCAAAGTAGAGCGAGAGTACGGGCAGGTACTTCTTGGCGTACACGTTGCCGGCCACCACAAAACCGCCGTCGGGGGTGGGCTGCACGTCCTTAGGCTCGTAGAGTTCAGAAATGCTGCCGAAATACTCGCGGGCTAAGCGAATGGTGTCGCCGTTGGCCTTGAGGCGTTGAAGCCAGCCGCTACGCACCACGATGGGGTTGCTGGCATAAGGCGCCTGCCAGCGCCTGCCTTTCTGGCCCACCAGCACGTAGGAGCCGTCGCGCAGGGCGGCCATCGTCGTCACGCTCACCCCGTCGGGGGCGGTCGTGTTGCCCGGGTACTGGCGCCGCCACACCACGCGCTGAGCTGAGTCGAGGCGCACGACTTGCACGGCGTCGAGGGTGCTGTAGCCGTTCGACGCGTAGGGCTGCGTGTCGACCGTGTGGGCCCACAGGGCACCGTCGGCGGGCAGGCGCAACGCCGCCGTCGGCGCATTGCTGAAATTGCTGAAGCGGTACTGGGGCAGGTAGCGGGGCCGGCCGCGCCAGGTGCCCAGCGAATCGGTGCGGACACTGAAACAGGCCATGTTCAAGGAATTGGCTAGGCCCGACGTATCAGTGCAACCGGTGATGAGCCAGTCGCCGCCGCGCAGGGGCAGCAGGTTGAGGTAGCGGCCGCTGTTGAGGCCGTAGCCCCGGCTCGATAGGGTGTCGCCTTGGCTGTTGAATCGCCATAAGCGAGAGCTTTGCTGCACTATTGCTCGGTTACTCGCGTAGCGGACGAACCCTCCTATAACAGCCAGGCGGGAGGGCCGAACCGGTTGCATTTCTCCGACTGAAATAGCTACGTTGGGGGCCTCCCCAAACACGCGCTGCCACACCCGTGTGGGCTGGGCCGAGGCCGACGTGCTGAGGCCCATCCCCAGCATCCAAATCCAGAAAGAGAAACGCATAGGCTTGCTTAGTTTCATGAGCTTACTTAGTTTTTAATGGCCAGTCAACGCGGAGCGGTCGGACACTATACCCGGTGCATAGTCCTGCAAGGGTAGCTCGAATAGAATATCGTTAAGGAGTATTACCCGGTAACGGGTTGCCCGTCTATTCCCCGCCTACCGCACGATTTCCACCCAGCCCTTTACTCGCTCGCCGCCATCGGCCCGGCTGAAGAGGTAGTAGTAAAGCCCAGCGGGCAGGCCCGCGCCATCCCAGTCGTTGTGGTACTCGGGCACGTCGAACACCCGCTGGCCCCAGCGCGAGAACACCTGCAGCCGGCCCGGGCAGCCGCCCAGCCGCGGGGCAAAAAAGTCGTTCTGGCCGTCGTTGTTTGGCGTGATGATGTTGGGGAGTAAGGCGGCCTGCACCTCCACCGGCGCCAGTGTTACTTGGCGCTGGCAGGGGCCGGGCGGGCCGCTGCCATTGGGCAGCATGGCCCGGGGCACGAAGCGGCCATCGGCGTAAGTATGCTCCACGGTGGCGCCAGTGGCGGCGGGGCTGCCGTCGCCAAAGTCCCACTCCACCTGGCTGGCCGTGGCGCCAGAGGCCGCAAAGCGCAGGCGTAGCGGCGCCACCGGGTTATCGGCGCAGTCGAGGGCCGTCCAGGTGGCAGTGAAGCCCGGCGCGGCCGGTATCGTAATGCGGTAGGGCGCCGTGGCGCAGCCACCGGGCAGCTCGTAGTAGAGCGCCACGGTGCCCGGCGTGGTGGGCGGGGTGAACATGCCGTTGGCCGTTACGCCCGGGCCGCGCCAGGTGCCGCCCGCCGGCGACGCGCGCAGCTGAAACGGCCCCTGGCTGTTGCAAAGCGTGGTATCGGTGGGCACCTGCACGTTGGGCACCACGCTCACCACCACGGTTTGCGATACCACAATGGGGCAGCGCAATTCGGGGAAATCCCAGGTGTAGGTGAGGGTGTAGCGCCCGGGGCCCACGTCGCCGGGGTTGAAGCGGTTGCCCACCACGCCCGGCCCGCCAAACGTGCCGCCCGCCGGCGAGGCCGAGAGCACCACGCCGTGCGGCGGCGCCGCCAAGCAGATGCTCACCGCCCCCACCGGTGCAAACAGCACCAGCGGCAGTGGCAGCACCCGCACCTTTAGCTGCCCGGCATAGGCGCAGCTGGTATCGGCCGGCGTGGGGCCGGTGTACGACAGCGTTTGCACCCCCGCCAGCGCCGCCGAAGGCGTGAACGTAAAGCCCGCGCTCACCGAGCCCGCCACGCCCGGCCCCGTCCACCGGCCGCCGGGCGGCGTGGCGCTGAGGGCCTGGGGACCGGCCGCGGCGCACACGATGCTGTCGGTTACGCTCAGGGTGGCCAGGCCGGCGCTGCGCACAAAGACGAGCCGGCGGGCGCGGCCGGGGCAGAGCGGCGTATTGCCGGGCGGGCCGGTGTAAAACAGGTACTGACCGCCCACCAACTGCGGCGTCGGCGTGAAGGTGTAGCCCGTGGCCAGCGAGCCCGTGACGCCCGGCCCGGCCCAGGTGCCGCCCGCCGGGGTGCCGCCCCACAGCCGCATGGGGCCGCCCGAGAGGCAATAGGCGGTGTCGCGCGGCACCCGGGCCGTGCCGCCCGCGGGCAGCACTAGGATGCGCATCGTGTCGGTCACCGGGGTGCAGTCGGCGTCGCCCTGCAGGGAATATACCAGCAGGTGCGGTCCCCCCACCATCGCCACGGTGGGAGAAAACGAGAAGTGGTCGATGGAGCCCAGCACGCCCGGGCCCGTCCAGATGCCCCCGGGCGGGGTGCCAACCAGCTGAATCGGCGGGTCATTCGCACACATCATCAGAGGAGGGTGGGGCGTAATGACGGGCTGGACTTTTACCACCATCACCAGCGTCGCCACCACGGGGCAGCGCCCGCCCGTCACCTGATACACAATGCTGTGGTTGCCCCGGCCGGCCAGCATGGGGTCGAACAGGGAAGTGCCCGGCACCACGCCCCGCCCCGTGAACGTGCCCCCGGCCGGCGTGCCCGTGAGCTGCACCGGCGCCACGGTAGTGCCCGGCAGCAGGCAAAACACCTGGCGCGGAGCCGTGAGGGTGGCCGTGGCCTGGGGCAGCACCGTGATGCGCCGCGTGCTGGTGCCGGCGCAGCCGCTCACGGCGGCCGGGCTGGTGTAGGTGAGCACCTGCTGCCCCACCGGCGCCGCCGAGGGCACAAAGAAGAAGCCCGTGCTCAGCGAGCCCGACACGCCCGGCCCCGTCCAGGTGCCGCCCTCGGGCGAGCCGCTCAGCAGCACGGGATTGCCCCGCGCGCACACCGACAGCGTGTCGGTGCCGGCCGGCGAAGTATTGGCCTGAAATGCAAACTTGAACGCGGCGTTGTTGCAGTGGGGCGAGCCGTTGGTGCTGGTGTAGGTGCCCGCGCCGGGCGGCACCGGAATGCCCGTGCCGCCGCCCTGGTCGCAGGCGCACACGGCCTGGTAGAGCACATTCTGGCCGTCGAAGCGCGACATGCCGCCGTCCACATGGTCGTCGGCGGTGGTGCCGAAGAAGGTGGCGTAGTCCAGCCCGCGCGCGCCGTCAGACAGCTGCATTAGGTAGAAATCGACGCCGTCGGTGGCGCGTTGCAGGGCGTCGGGGGTGGTGGGCAGGCCGGTGGTGGAGCCGTTGTTGGGGTCGAGGCCGCCGCCCCAGCCGGCCAGGGCCATGCGTCCGTAGCAGTCCACCCCAAAGGCGGTGGGCGAGATATCCGTAGTGGTGCGCCCGCTGCCGAACACGGTGGCAAAGCCTGCCGTGCGCAGGTTGGGCTGCAGCTGCTGAATGAACTGCTGCCCGTGCGCCACGTGGTAGCGCGTGGTATCCAGGCCCGGCCAGGTTGGCCCCAGCGTCTGGCCCAGCACATACACCCGCCCGCCCGGCCCCGAGCGCACAAAAAACGCCTGGTCGTAGCCGCTCGTGCCCAGATAGGTTGATTGCGTGAGGGCCCCGGCGCCCGTGAGCCGGGCCACAAAGCCATCCACATTGCCGGCCAGGCCGACCTGATACCCGCTGGCCGACCCGTTCAGGGTGGCGCTGGTGGTGCCGCCGGCCACCAGCAGGTCGCCGCCCACGTCTTCGCGCTGCAGCGAGTAAATGGCATCGGCGCCGGCGCCGCCCACCAGGGTGGTCCAGCGCACCCGGTTCAGGGTGGAGTCGAGGCTGGTGACGAGGCCATCGGAGCTGCCGCCGCGGTAGGCGCCCGCCACCAGACCGGGGAAATTGGCCGAGCCCGTGACGCTGGCTACGTACACGTTGCCCTGCGGGTCGAGGGCGAGGTCGCCGCGGAAGGCGTCGCCGTAATTGTGGCGCAGGCGGGGCGCGGCGGCGGCCGGGTCGAGCAGGCCGTCGGTGCCGGTGCCGCCCAGGTAGGTGCTGGCCCGCAGGCCGCCCCCGCTGGCACTCAGCCGCGTCAGCACCAAATCGGACCCGCCGGTGAGTACAAAGGGCGAATTCAGCCCAAATGGCGCCACTGCTGGCCCACCGCGCAGGCTGCGATTGAGAGCCGTGGTGGTGGTCGGGTAGTCGGTGGAAGAGGTGGTGCCCAGCAGCAGCAGCTCGTTGCGGGCATTCACCAGCAGGCTGTGCGGAAACTCCAGGTTGTTGCCGCCCAGGTAGGTGGCCCAGGCCCGCGCCGTCGTCCCCGTAGCGCTGGCATTGAACTTCATAATGGTAATGTCGATGCTGCCGCTAAAAGCCGTCAGGTAAGCCCCCGAAGTAGTTGGGTAGCCTGGTTCAAACACCACGCCGGCGGTGTAGAGGTTGCCCCGCGCGTCGTGGGTGGCCGCAAAGCCCCAGTTCTCCACCGAGGAGCCCGTGTAGGAAGCAAACTGCACCGCCGGGTCAATGACGAGCGGACGCTGCCGGTCGTAGGCGCCCAGCCGGAAGCTCACCGCCGTGCCCTGCAGCTCGAAGGCGCAGGCCACGGCTTGGGGCTGGCCGGTGGTGGGGTCGGTTTGCCAGGCGCGGGGCGCCAGCTCCGTCAGCAGGCCGGCGGTGGTGCGCACTTCCAGGCGGCCGGTGGCGGGGTCGAGGCGCAGGGCGTCGGCGCCGCGATAGTTCCAGCGGGCCTGGGCGGGGTCGGCGCCGGGGGCCAATAGCAGGTCGTACTCAAATTGCTGCGCGGTGTTTTCCTTCAGCACCAGGTCAATACCGGGCCAGAGCTGGCGGTAGCGCAGGCCGTACCAGGCGCGCACATCGCGGGCCCAGCGGCGGGCGTCGGCGCCGCGCAGGTAGTGGCGGCGGCCGGGGGCGGCCGCTTCAGCAGCCGGTTCCAGCGTGGCAGTGGGGGAGGGGGCGATGAATTCCAGGCGCAGGCCGTGGGCTTTCACCTGTCCGCCGGGCAAGATGGCCGGCTTGCTTTCCGCCTGTGGCCCATGGCCCGGCAGACCGGTGGTGAGGGCGTAAGTCAAGCCAGTAGCTTCCACAAACAGCCGGGCGCTGGGCGCTACCTGGGCGGCGTAGCGCGCCCGAGCGTCCCATTGCCCCCGGTTTTCAATAAATTCCAGCGTGGGCCGGGCCTGCTGCCCGCGCACGGGCAACGACAACAGCGCGCCCCACAAAATGAGCAAGGTAAAAAGTAGACGCATAAGCAATTCAGTGGAAGAAGGATAGCAGTAAAGCTAGACCGCAGCGCACAAAAACCATGCGCTGTTTCCGCTTTTCTTCATCTTTATTTCCAATGGCTTGCCATGAAGCAGTGCCGAAATCCGAAGCCAGGCGTTGGCCGGCCTGGCTACTCCGGCTCCGGCACCACGCCTTCTTCGTACTCCACCCGGCTCAGGAACAGGCCGCAGGCCGGGGCCGCGTTGCCGGCATCCACCCGCTTCTGGGCCCACAGCAGCTCCTGGAACTGGCGCGGCGTGAGCTTGCCCCGGCCCACATCGAGCAGGGTGCCCACCACCAGCCGCACCATGCCCCGCACAAAGCGGTTGGCCCGGATGTGGAAGCGCCAGCCGCCCGGCGCGGGGTGCCAGCCGGCGGCCGTGCAGTAGCACACGTAGTGGTTTTCACCGCCTTTCACCTTCGAAAACGTGGTGAAATCGAACTGGCCCACCAGGTAGCCGGCGGCCTCGTTCATGGCCGCCACGTCGAGGGGGCGGTCCACGTACAGGGCGTGGTCACGGCGGAAGGGGTCGGGCTGCGTCACCACAAAGTAGTCGTAGTTGCGCTCCTCGGCTGAGAAGCGGGCGTGGGCCCCGGCGGGCACGGGGTGCAGGCGCAGGGGGGCAATGTCGGGCGGCAGGGCACGGCGCAGGCGGTAGAGCAGCTGGTCGAGCGAGAGCGTATCGGGCAGCTCGGCATCGAAGTGGGCCACCTGGTGGCTGGCGTGCACGCCGCTGTCAGTGCGGCCGCTGCCCAGGCAGTAGGTGGGGTGGCGTAGCACTTGGCTCAGGCAGCGGTCGAGCTCGGCCTGCACGGTGGGCATGCCCGGCTGAATCTGCCAGCCGCAGTAGGAAGTGCCGTCGTAGGCGAGGTGCAGGAAGTAGCGCATGAAGCGCAAAAGTACGGCCCCGGGTGCGTGCTACTCCACCACCACGCGCCGGGCCAGGGCCGCGCCGCCGGCCCGCAGCCGCAGCGTGTACACGCCCGGCGCCAGCCCGGCCGTCTCGACCCGGAAGCTGGCCCCGGACCCAGCGGGGCGGCGCACCACCTGGCCCAGCGCGTTCAGCAGCTCGGCGTGCGTGGCGGGGGCGCCGGCCGGCAGCGTCACCGTGAAGGCGTCGTGGGCGGGGTTGGGGGCCAGGGAGAGGTCGGCAGCGGTGGGGCGGGTGGCAGACAAGTAAGTGCCGGTATTGAGAAAAACACCAACCGCGCTGTAGCTAAGCGCAACGATATCCAGCCGGCCGTCGCCGTTCAGGTCGTGCAACAGTACCCCGACGGGGTTGCTGTTGGGCCCGGTGGGGTAGCTGCCAGTGGCTACAAAACCACCGCCGGCCTGTCCTTGCAAAACCGCAATATTATTTGTGGTGTAATTGTCCGTGGCCATATCCAGCCGGCCATCGCCATTCAGGTCGCCCAGCGCCACGGTATGCGGAAGGGTGCCGCCACTCGGGTACATGACGAGCGGCGCAAATCCGCTGGCCTGCCCCGCCAGCACGCCGATGGCCCCAGCACTGTTGGCAAAAGGCATAACGGAAACGATGTCCACCCGGCCATCCCCGGTCACATCGGCGAGTGCTACATCATCAACCAGGCCCATGCCGCTGGCATACGTGCTGGCGGGTGCAAAGCCACCAGTGGCCTGTCCGAGCAACACCCCCACGTTGGTGTTGTTGGCGACGGCAATATCCAGGCGTCCGTCGCCATTGATATCGCCCAGCGCCAGGCCATTGGGGCTGCCATACTGGCCCGGTGCGCCGGATGCATACGTACTGGCCGGTGCAAGGCCTCCGCCGGCTTGCCCCAGCAACACGCCCACCACGTGCGCTCCGTGGATGGTGGCAACAACATCGGGACGGCCGTCGGCATTCACGTCGCCCACGGCTACCCCCCGCGGCCCGCTGAGTCTGCTGCCAATCAGGCCGGTAGAGTACAGCGTTACCGCCCCAAAGCTGCCACCCGCTGCGCCCAGCAGTACCCCAATGCTGTTGGAGTCGCCATTCGCCGAAACAATATCGAGCCGCCCATCCCCATTGACGTCGGACAAAGCCACTTCTGACGGACCACTGCCTGGTCCCGTAGAGTACGTGCTGATTGGTGCAAAGCCACCACCGGTCTGGCTCAGCAGTACGCCGACCAGGTTCACATTGTAGTGTGTGGTAACGATGTCGGGTCGGCCGTCGCCGTTCAAATCACCCAACGCCAGCCCATTGGGCGAGTAGCCGGGGCCGGTAGCATAGCTGGTCATCGGCCCGAAGCTCTGGCCCCACGCCGCCGGCCCGACCGCGCCCAGCGCCAGCAGCAGCGCCCCGCGCCGGGCGTGGCCGGAGAAACGGCCGGTTGAAAAGGAGAAGAAGTGTTTCATGGAAAGAAAAGACGATGAAGCACCGGCCCCGCGCCCGGCGGGCCCAAGATACACGGTGCCTGGCGTTTCGGGAGTAGCAGGCAGGTTCGGTTTCCTTATTAATTAAGCAGAAACGCCCCCGCTACAACTCGTAGCGGGGGCGTCGGAAGCAGCGGCGAAGCGCAGGCGGCTAGCGGGCCAGCTGGCGGCGCTGGCGCAGCTTTCTCAGGCCCAAGGCCACGCCGGAGGCGAGCAGCAGGGAGGCGCCGCCGTCGAGGGGTACGTCGGTGGTGGCGGGGGGCGTGGTGGGTGTGCCCGGGCCGGGGCCGCCCGAGCCGGGTTGGGCCGACGCCGCCGAAACAGCCAGCGCAAAAGCCGCCGTGAGGAACAAAGATTTCATGGGAAGCAGCAAAAAGGCCGGGCCGACTGCCGGGAGAAGCCGGCCCGGGCGTTGAGAGGGAGTTATTGGATGACGACGCGCTTGGCCAGCGTGGCGGTGCCCACCCGCAGGCGCAGGGTATAAACGCCGGCGGCCAGGCCGCTGGTCCCGAAGCTGAGGCGCGTGCCCTGGGCCGTGGCAGCGCCCAACTGGGTGCGTACGGTCTGGCCCAGGGCGTTGAGCAAGGTGCCCTGCACCTGCGTAGCGCCGGCCACGGCGGGCACGAGCACGCTGAACCGGTCGTGGGCCGGGTTGGGGTAGAGCGTCACCTCGGCGGCGGTCAGGGCCGAGGCCGTGGCCAGGGGCGAGGAAGCGGCAAAGCGCAGCGTGAAGCGGCTCGTGAGCACCGCGTTGGCCTGGGCCGTGCTCACCGAGAAGCTGTAGCTGGGCTGGGTACGCAGGTTCACGGTCTGGCCGGTGGCGGCGTCGGTGAGCAGGGCGTCGAGGCCGGCGGGCAGGTTGTTGAGCTGCGCGGCGGCGAAGGAATAGGTGCCGGCGGCGGGCACACCCACGTTCAGGGACAGCACGGTGGCGGCCGTGAAGGCGGCGCGGCCGTCGATGGCCAGGCGCTCGCCGGTGGTGGCGGCGCTGCTCAGGTTCAGGCCCGTGGAGTTGGCCAGCTTCACGGCGTCAAACGCAATGTCGTAAGCGGGCGTGGCGCCGGTTTCGGCGTAAGCGAAGAAGTCGTCGGCCGCGCCAGTGGCGCCGCGCAGGGCCAGCTGCACCAGGGACCGGGCATCGGCAGTGGTGCGGTACACGGGCGCCTGGGTGGCAAAGGTTGTCAGGCGCTGGTTGTTGCGGAACGTGAACGAGCCGGCGGTCTGGCCGTCGCTCACCCGCACAAAGAAGCTCTGGCCGCTGCCAACGAGCGGGCTGCTGCCCACCCCGTTCACAAAGGCGCGGTACGCCCCGGTGTAGGGCCCGCTGCTCTCGATGACGTACACGCTGGCATCGAGGTTGGCGCGGTCGGCGGCATCCACCAAGCGGAAGTCGATGGGAGCCGGATAGGGGTTGCCCAGCAGCTGCCAGCCGGCTTCGGTGGCGCCGGGGGTGGCGGCGGCGTTGCGGTCGAGGGCCAGCGTGTAAGGGCCGGTGTTGGGCTGGCCGGTGAAGTCAACGAGCTGCGCAGCCCCGATTTGCACCACGTAGCCCCGGCCCACTTCCAGCGGCGTGCTCAGGGCGGCGGGCACAAAAAAGCCCTTGTCGAACGCCGAGTAGTTGCTGGTCACCGTGGCAATGCGGGCCTGGTCGTAGCCGTACACGGTGGGGAAGGGCGTCACCAGGCCCGGCGTGGCCGAGGTGTTGTACACGCTGCCCTGGCTGATTTCGGGCGTGAAGCCGGCGGTGGCCAGGTCGGCCACGGTACTGCCGCTCACCGGCGCCGAGTAGTGGCGGTAGCCCAGCCCAGGGTTTTTGCTGGGGTTGAGGTAGCGTTGCACGGTGGCCGTGCTGCCACTTACCACGCCCGTGCCGCTGTTCACCACCAGGGCCGTGCCGCCGGGCCCCGAGGGCAGCGTCAGGGCCTGGCCGTTGAGGGCGAAGTTGCCGGCTCCGCTCAAGGCGAGCACCTGCGCCACCGTCAGCGGCGCCGACAGCGTGACCGTGCCGGCCCCCGCCACTGTGAGGTTGCGCACCGCGGCGGGCAGCCCCGTGCCCGTCACCTGGGCGGCCGAGCCGTTGAAGCGGTAGCTGGCATCGGCCGCAAACGAGCGGGTGCCCGTGCCCTGAATGGCGCCGCTAGCGCCTGTAGCCGCCAGGCCGCCCGCGTTGCAAATGCCCAGCGTGGCCCCTGCCGCCGCCACAAAGCTCCCGTTGCTGGTAAGCACAAAGCAGTTATCGTTGAAGGTGCCGCCGTTCTCCACCGTCACCGCGCCGATGGTGGTCACGTTGTTGCCCAACTGCGCCGTGGCCCCGTTCCGGACGGTGATGTTGTTGTAGGTGCCCGGCTGAATGGTTTGGGTGCCCGTAATAATCAGGTCCTGCACGTAGTTGAAAAATATGCTGAAGTTCGTGGGCGAAGTCCCGACTGCAGTCACCACCTCTACCGGGCCACTACGCACAAAATTGGGGGCCACAATGCCCGTAATCTGAGTGCCGGCGGCATTCACTGTAAAGCCCGACGTCACGTCGCCGCCCCCCGGCACGGCCGGCGTGGTGGTAAACCGCACCACCGTGGCATTGGAAAGGCCCGTGCCCGTGAGCGTGACCACCGTGCCCACCCCGCCGGTGCTGGGCGAAATGCCCGTGAGCACCGGCGTGCCCTGGTTCAGCAGCACCGAAACCGAGTTGGCGCCGCTGTTCACGGTCGCGACGTCGAACTTGCCGTCGGCGTTCAGGTCGGCAATGGCAATGCCCCGGGGGTTGAGCCCGGTCGGAAACAGGGCGCTGGCCGCGTAGCCGGTGCTCGTGCTCAGCAGCTCCGACACCCAGTTTGTGCCGTTCCCGTAGCCCGCCGTCACGATGTCGAGTTTGCCATCGCCGTTCAGGTCCTTCAGCGCCAGGCAGTCGTTGTAAATCGCCGTGGTATAATCCGTTTTGGCACCCAGCCTACCCCCGGCCTGGCCCAGCAGCACCGATACCGAAGTGGCCAGGGAATTGGCCACCACCACATCGGGGCGGCCGTCGTTGTTCACGTCGCCCACGGCCACGGCCTTGGGAGAGGTTCCCGCCGTGTAGTCGATTTTGGGGCCGAAGCCCCCCGCCGCCAGCCCCGGCAGCACCGACACCGCGCCGCTCTGGTGCGTGGTGATGATGTCCGGCCGGCCGTCGGCCGTCACATCGGCCACCGCAACATCGTTGATGTATGAGGCCGTGGTGGTATAGCCCACGCGGGTGCCAAACGTGCCCCCGACCAGCCCCGGCAACACCGAAACCGTGCCGTTGCTCGAATTGCCCGCCACGAGGTCGAGGCGGCCGTCCCCGGTCACATCGGCCACTTTCACCACGCTGGTGTTGACGTTGAGCGCGTAGTCGGTTTTGGGGCCAAAGCCGCCCCCTGCCAGCCCAAGCAGCACCGAAAGGGTGCTGTTGTTAGGGCCGCCGTCGTAGCCCGTCACCACGTCGAGGCGGCCATCGGTGTTCACATCGGCTAGTGCCATGAACTGGGAAAGGGCCGTGTAGTCGGTTTTGGGGCCAAACGTGCCCCCGGCCAGCCCCGGCAGCACCGAAAAGCTGTTGCCACTCGCGTTGGCCGTTACGATATCGGGCCGGCCATCACCGGTTACGTCGCCCAACGCGAAGGCGAACGGTTGAACGCCGGTGGTATAATCCACCTTGGGGCCCAGGTTTTGCCCGAAGGCCATAGGGGCCAGGCCGGCCAGCAGGCCCGCCAGCATCCCCATCCGCCGCCCGAAACCGGGTACCGGATGAAGCAAGATGGTGCGAGAGAATTGTTTCATGAAACTACAGAAAAGACGAATGAAAACTCCCGGGCACCATGCCCGAACAGTGCCACAAAGCACGGCGCCCCACCAATGCCGCGGTATGACATGAACATGTTGTTTTTGCTCTCCGCGCAATTCGGCTCCCCGCTGGTCTTTTCCACCTCCGCTAGTCGCAAAAGCGACTCCATGTCTCAGAAACGCAGAAAAGGAGCCCCGCCGCATTGGCAGAAGCTCCGTTTCAGGGTTCTTAACAAAAGCGCTGACCGCGCCTGGCCCACGCCCATGTGGCCGCCAGGCCGTAGTGCATGCGCTCACCGCGGTGAGGCATCTTGTGCAGCCGCGTGGCTGTGATGCGGGCGCCCGAACCGCCTGACTGTCGTCAGGACTTCTCCCGTTCAACAACACGACGGGCCTCTACTCCACTATCACGCGCCGGGCCAGCACTGCTTCGCCGGTTCGCAGCCGCAGTGAGTACACGCCCGGCGCCAGCCCGGCCGTCTCCACGGTGAAACGCGGGCCGTCCACGGCCGGGCGGCGCACCACCTGGCCCAGCGCATTCAGCAGTTCGGCCCGCGTGGCGGCGGTGCCGGCCGGCAGTGTCACGCTGAAGGCGTCGTGGGCGGGGTTGGGGGCTAGGGCGACGTCGGGCGCGGCCGTGGCGCGAGTGGCTGCCAAGGGCATACAGGTGCCGGTATTGAGCAGGACGGAGACGTCATACGAAAGCCAATTCGCAGTTACAATGTCCAGCCGGCCGTCTCCGTTCAGGTCGCTCAACGCAACATCCTGCGCATTGCGCCCACCCCCGCCAATGGGGTAGGTGCTGATGGTGGTGCTAAAACCACCTACCTGCCCCGTTAGCACGCCGACCAGCGGCCCGTTTGTCAGAATCAGGTCGGGTAAGCCGTCGCCCGTTACATCGCCCAGTGCCCTAATCAGGCCACTGAAAGTGCCCAGGGAATAAGCGGAAAACGAGGCAAATCCCCCCGGTTGCCCCAACAGTACCGTGTAGGCCCCCGTTGTTGTGCTGGAGAAGTCGGTGGTCACAATATCTTGCCGGCCATCGCCATTGACGTCACCTATAATAAAGGTGCCGGATGTTCCTGTGCCATTGGAGTAGGTAACAGCGGGTGCAAGCCCGCTCGCCTGGCCATATAGCACGGCTATCTGGCCACTTTTTGCGCTAACCGCGTCCAGCCAACCGTCTCCATTCACGTCCCGGACGACCCCGGCTTGACTTACAGCACTGGAATTGTAAATTACAACCGGCGCAAACCCTCCGGTGGCCAGGCCCAAAAGAACTTTTACTCCAAGACCGTCAAACATGACAATGTCAGGGCGGCCATCCCTGTTCATATCGCCCACTGCTACCCCCAGCCCCGCACCCACCCCACCTGCCGGGTAACGGCTAATCACTGGGAACCCGCCACCGGCCTGCCCGTAGAGCACGGGTACTGCTGCCCCAAAAAAGCTCGAAACAAAGTCGAGCCGGCCGTCGCCGTTGAAGTCGCTCAGTATCGGGGTGTAGAACCCGTCGCTGGCATAGGAAGCGGCTGGCGCAAAGCCATTGGCCTGGCCATACAGCAACGTGACCCGGGCACTCGAATAGCTGGCCGTGACAATGTCCGGCCGCCCGTCGCCATTCACGTCACCCACTGTCACCCCTACGGGGGCACTCCTTTCGCCGGGGGTGCTTTCGGTCGAATAAACGCTCGCCGGCCCAAAGCTCTGCCCCCACGCGGCCGGCCCGGCCACGCCCAAGGCCAGCAGCAACGCGCCACGCCGGGCAGATTTCAGGAAAGGAATAGAAGTAGAAACGTGTTGCATAACCAGCAGAAGGCGCGCTCACGCCAGTAGTAGCCGGGCCGCCCCAAGATACGGGTGCTGCCCAGGTTTTGGCGGCCAATGTGCTGCGCCGTATTGCCAGATGCCATCGGCTGCTGCAACAATGCACTCCACCAAAAAGCCCCCGCTGCCACAGGGGCAACGGGGGCTTCTCAGCCGGTGCGGGCAACTGCTACCGGGCCAGTTTTCGGCGCTGGCGGAGCTTTTTCAGGCCCAGGGCCACGCCGGAGGCGAGGAGCAGGGAAGCGCCGCCGTCGAGGGGGGTGGCAGTGGGGTCGGGGGCGGTGGGAGTGCCGGGGCCGGGGCCACCCGAGCCGGGCTGGGCCTGGGCCACGGCGCCGGCCACGAGCAGAAGGGCGGCGGCGAGGAAGAGACGTTTGAACATAACGAGGAAGAATAGAAGATGAGAGAAAAACCGCCCGGCTAGGCCGGGCGGCTTTGATGCGACAGCGGGTTTATTCCACGACCAGCTTCTTGACAATGATGCCGGCACTGGTTTTCAGGTGCAGCGTGTACACACCGGCGGCCAGCTCGGCCAGGTCCAGGCGGTGCGCCGCGGCGCCCTGGGCGGGCAGCAGCTGCGTGCGCACCGAACGGCCCAGCGCATCAACCAGCGTGGCCGATACAGCCGTGCGGCCCAGGGCAGCGGGCAGTTCCACAAAGGCCGCGGCCGTAGCCGGGTTGGGGTAGAGGCCTACCTGCGCCGCCAGTGCGGCCGGGGCCGTGGCCAGCGGGGCCTGGGGCGAGAACACCAGCTCGAAACGGCCGGTGATGAGCGCCGAAGCGTTGCTCACCGTGAACGAGTAGCTGGACTGGGCGCGCAGGTCTACCACAGCGCCGCTTTGCAGGTCGCGCAGGTACACGGGCGTGTTGCCCAGGTTCAGCAGTTGGGCGGCCGTCAGGGTGTAGCTGCCCACGGCGGGCACGCCCACGGCCAGCGGCACCACGCGCTGGGCGGTGCCCAGCGGGGCGCGGCCGTCGATGGACAGGCGCTGGGTGGCCGACAAGCTCGTGCTCAGGTTCAGCCCGCTGGGGTTGGCCAGCTTCTCGGCGTCGTATTGAGCGTCGAAGCTATCGGTGGCGCCTTGCTCGAAGTACACGAAAGCCGCGTCGGTGAGGGTGCTGCCCGTGCCGTGCAGATTCATCTCCACCAGAGGCCGGGTTTCGGTGGTGCGCTGGTAGGTCGGGCTGGTATAGCTGGTCGGGCGCTGGCTGTTGCGGAAGGTCACCGCCCCGGCCGTCTGCCCGTCGGCCACCCGCACGAAGAAGCCCTGGCCCTGGGCCAGCACCGGGCTGGTGGTGCCGATGCCCGCGTCCGCGCTGTAGAAGCCGTAGACGCCGGTGTAGGGGTTGGCCGGGTCGGTGCTCTTGTACACGTACACCGTGCCGCCCACGTTGGGACGGTCGGCCGGGCTCACCTGCGACCAGTCCAGGGGCGAGGGGTAGGGGTTACCCACCAGGGCGTAGCCCGCGTCGGGGGCCGTGGCGCCGGCGTTGCGGGCCAGATTCTGCGTCACGTTGCCGTTGTTGAGCGGGCCGGTGAAGTTCCAGGTCTGGCCGCCGCCGATGAGCACGGTGTAGCCCTGGCCCACAGCCAGCGGGTCGCTGGTCGCGTTGGGCGAGTACCAGCCCTTGTCGAAGGCGTTCACGTTGTTGTTCGTGGTGGCCAAACGGCTTTGGTCGTAGCCGTACACGGTGGGGAAAGGCACGGTCAGCAGCGGCGTGGGCGAGGTGTTGTAGGCCGGGTTCACCACCGGCGTGAAGCCGCTGGTGGCCAGGCTGCCCACCGTGGCGTTGCTGATGGCGGCCGACACGTGGCGGTAGCCCCGGTTGGGGTTCAGGCTGGGGTCGATGTAGCGCTGCACCGTCACGTTGCCGCTCACCACGGCACTGCCGTTATTCACCACCATCGCCGTACCCGCCGCATCCGAAATCAGGGTGAAGGGGTTGCCGTTGGCGGCGAAGGTGCCGTTGAGCGTGAGCACGCGCCGCACCGAGGTGACGTTCGGGTTGTTCAACTGCGCGCCGTTGGCCCCCACGGTCAGGTTCCAGAAACGGTTCACGCCGCCGCCGTTGAGCAGGGCCGGGGCGCTGCCGCCCAGCGCGAGCGTGCCGCCGTTGCTGCCCGAGAAGCCGTTGAACGTGCCGTTATTGGCCAGGTTGGCCGCGAGGATGAGCGTGTTGGCGCTCATCGTCAGCGAGGCCCCGGCGGCGATGCTCAGGTTGCGGGCGTTGGCCGGCGAGGCGTTGGCCACGATGATTGGGAAGCGGTTGCCGCTGGGCGAGGTCGGGATGGTGGCATCGATAGTAGCGTCGGGCACCTGGTTGGACGTCCAGTTGCTGGCCGTGAACCAGTCGGTACTCACGGCGCCGGTCCAGGTCACCGCCGTGGTACTGACAGTGAACACCGGTCCGTTGTAGCGTGTGAGGGTGGCCGAGGACACGCTCACCGGGCCGGTCGTCGCGCCCGTGGGAACGGTGATGGTAGCCGCCAGGTCGGAGGTGGGCGTAGTGAAGCCCGTCGTACTCGTGCCGTTGAAAGCGAAGCCCGTAGCGTCAAGCAGGTTGGTGCCCGTGATGCTCACGCTGGTGCCGACCACGCCGCTGGTGGGCGTGATGCCCGTGATGGTGGGGAAGCTACGCACCCAGTTGCTGGTGGTGCCCGTCAGGGCGAAGTTGGTGAGGGTGCCGGTGTTGCCGGTGCCGCTTAGGTCGGGCAGAGCGGTGAGGCCCGCGTTGTTGCCGCCGGCAATGCCCTGGTCAAAGTTGAAATACGCTACCAAATTGCTCGGCACCGCCGCGGCCGTGCTGAACATGTCGGCCTGCACCTGGGCCTGCGTCAGCACCGTGTTGTACACCCGCGTCTCGTCGAGGGTGCCGCGGTAATACTCGCCGTAGCCCGGCTGAGAGCCGATGGTCAGGGGGTTGGTGTTCGTGGCCACGGGGCCAGTCACCACGTTGCCGGTGGCCACTGGCGTCACCGCGGCGCCGTCGATGTACATGCGCACGGTGGTGCCGTCGTAGGTGGCGGCCACGTGGTGCCAGGTGCCCACGTAGGCAGCGTAGGGCACCGTGTACTGCGACCAGCCGCCCGCGCGGTGCAGCCAGATGCGCAGCGAGTTCCAAGTGTCGTCGGTGCGGGGGAAAATGTAACCAGTGTTCTGCGAGATAGAAGACTTACAGAGCACGTTCTGGGTGGCGTTGCCGCTGCCGACCGGCTTCAGCCACGTCTCAATGGTGAAGCTGGCGGTCAGGTCGTAAGCCGTCGACGTGGGCAGGTTGACGTAATCGTCGTTGCCGTCCAGAGCCAGGGCATTGTTGGCGGGGGTGCCCACCACGAAGGCCAGCCCGTTGCTGGTGCCGCCGGGGGTGGTCACCGTCACCAGGCCGCTGGTGGCGCCGGCGGGCACGGTGGCCGTGAGGGTGGTGCCGGTGCCGGTGCTGAAGACCGTGGCGGCCGTGCCGTTGAAGCTAACCCCCGTGGCGCCGGTCAGGTTGGTGCCCGTGAGCGTCACGCTCGTGCCGGCCGGCCCGCTGGTGGGGCTGAGGCGGGTGAGGGTGGGGGCGAAGGCCACGGTAAAGGTGTTCGTGTTGCTGTTGGCGCTCACCGTCTGGCCGGTGGCCAGGGCGGTGGCATACACCGCGTACGTGCCGGCCGGCAGGGCCGTGGGCTGCGCCAGGCTGAAGTTGCCGGTACCGGTGGTGCCGCTGGCCGTGGTGGTGCCAATGCTGGTGCCATTCACATACACTGTGACGGTGCTGCCGGCCGGGGCCGTACCCGCGTAGGTGGGCAGGCCGCTGGCCAGGGTGCTGTTGTTGGCTGGGCTCGTCAGCACCGGGGCCGTGGTGGGCACGTTGTAGAAGATGGTGTAGGACGCCGCCGGGCTGGCGTTGCCGGCCGCATCGGTGGACGTGTTGGGGTTCACAGTCAGCCGGACTGAGCCGGGGCCGCCAGGCGTAACGCTGACCGCGAAGGTGTTGGCACTGGTGCGGGTCAAGCTGCCGCCGCCGAAATTCGTAACGCTGACCGTTGGGGACGACACATCCTCCGAAAACGTGAGGACGTAGGTCAGCGGCGAGGTCGTGGTGTAGCCGCCGTCAGGTGCCACCGGGCTGGTGATGGTCACCGTCGGCGCCGTTTTGTCAATTGTGTACACCTGCCCCACGAAGGGCAACGCGTTCGAGAGGCCGGGGGTCAGGCCGGCGGCGGTGGTCAGGTTCAGGCCCAGCGTGCCGTCGCCGGTGCCGGTGCTCACGGCCACAGTGTAGGTGGTGCCCGAGCCGGTCACGCCCGTAATGCTGGCCCCGGCCACGCTGCCGGTGGCCACCAGGCCGAAATTGCTCGCCGAGAGCCCCGTCACGGAGGCGGCAAAGGTTACGGTGTAGCTCACGCTGGCGGCGTTGGTGGGGTTGCTGCCCGCCCGGTTGATGGAGACAACGCTGGTCGGCGCGGCCGGGGTCGTGAAGCTGAGCGGGCTGCCGTAGCTGGTGCCCGCGTTGTTGGTGGCGTAGGCCCGCACGTAATACGTGGTGTTGGCCGCCAGGCCCGAGATAGTTTTCGAAAAGTTGCCCGTGCCCGTGCCGTTGATATCCTGGGTCACCCCGGCCGCGCCGATGGTGGGGTTATTATTGGTGCTGCTGTACACCACGCCGCGCTCAGTCACGATGGCGTTGCCGTCGGCCGTCACGCTGCCGCCCAGCACGGCGCCGGTGGCCGTGATGCTGCCGGGCGTGTCCGTGCTCACGGTGGGCACCACGCTTACCGCAAAGGCCAGCCCGTTGCTGGTGCCGCCAGGCGTGGTCACGGTCACGTTGCCAGAGGTGGCGCCGGTGGGCACATTCACCGTAACGCTGGTGGGGCTGTTCACCACGAAGCCGGGGGCGTTGGTGCCGTTAAAGCTCACGCCCGTGGTGCTGCCCAGGTTGGTGCCCGTGAGGGTGACGCTGGTGCCCACCGGCCCGCTGGTAGGGTTAAGGCTGGTGAGGGTGGGGGCGGCAAATGCCGTGGTGTTCAACAACACGCCGAGCGTGTTGTTGTTGCGGTTGGCCGTGAGGATGTCAAGTTTGCCGTCGGAGTTCACATCGGACACGGTCACGCCCTGCGGGCCATTGTTGCCTGCAAACGTGGTTATCGGCCCGAAGCCGCTGGCCTGCCCCAGCAATACGCCAATCAGGCTGCCTTGAAAATTACCCGCCACCAGGTCGGGGCGGCCGTCACCGTTCAGGTCGCCGATGCTCACCGCATACACGCTGGCAATGCCCGTAGTGGGATAGTTAGCACTGGCGGCCAGCGTGCCGCCGGCCTGCCCCAGCAACACCGATACCGACGTATTTTGATTGCCCACCACAACGTCTAGGCGGCCATCCAGGTTTACATCGCCCAGCCGCACGGCCACCGATGAGCTATTGCTGCCGGTGGAGTAGCTGGTGAAGGTTCCGAACGTGCCGCCGGCCACGCCGGGCACCACATTCACGGAATTCGTGGCATAGCTGGGCGCCACGATGTCGAGTATCCCATCGCCCGTCACATCGCCCACGGCCACATCGAAGTTCTGGCCGCTCGTGGCGTAGAGCACCGGGGCCGCAAAGCCCCCGCCGGCTTGCCCCAGCAGCACCGACACGCTGTTTGATGCCGAGTTGCCCGTCACGATGTCCAGCCGGCCGTCGTTATTCACGTCGGCCAGGGCAGCATTGCGCGGCTCGGTGTTGTTGCCGGTGGTATAGCTCGTATAGGCGCCAAATGTGCCCCCGGCCTGCCCCAGCAGCACACTCACGGTGTTGTTGCCGTTGTTGGCCGTCACGATGTCGAGCCGCCCGTCGGCGTTCACGTCGCCCAGGGTCAGCCCCTGCACCTGCACGCCGTTGGGGGCCACGGTGTAGAGCGCGGCCGTCCCAAAAATACCGTTGCCGCTATTCAGGAAAACGCTGACGTTGTTAGAAATTATGTTGGCCGTCACGGCGTCCGGGCGGCCGTCGCCGTTCAGGTCGCCCGCCACCACCCGCAGGCTAATGCTGCCCAACGTGGGGTAAGTTACCGCGGCGGCAAACGTGGCGGGCGTCTGGGCCTGGGCCGCGCCGGCCGTGGCCAGCAGCGCTAGCGCCACCAGGGGGCGGGCCAGCCGCGCGGGCAGGCCCTTCAGAGAGGAGAAGTTTATCATGCGGAATAAAAAAGATGTAGTTAGACCGATGCCGCGCACCCGCGCAGCACAGTAAAAGTCTGCCGCAAACTCCGCATATTCCATAACATAACCATGTTTATTCTTCATTACGCCGGGCGAGGCCGTTTGCCGGTTGGGCGCAGGTGCCCTGGCTGTCAGGCTGGTTGGTGTGCCAGGTACAGCAGGGTGCCTTTCCGCACCGGCAAAGGACACCCTACCGTTGTTAGGGCATCCTTCTGCATCGGCGAAACGCACCCTAGCAAGGGTAGGGTATTCTTCTGTTTCGGCGAAAGGCATCTACCCCGGGTAGCCGGCCCGGCGGCCCTATGGTAGCTAAGTGGCTGACTGTCTACATGGGGGTGGTGGGTATATCGATAAATAATGGTGTCGTTACGGGGCGTTCGGGCTTGCACCACCGCCAGGACCTAACCCTGCGCCTGAGCGATGCTGTGAAGCTCGTAGCGGCTCAGTTCTCGCGCGACGAGGCCCGCACCACCGCCTACTTCCGCGTGGGCCTGCTGCAAGCCCCGGCGGCGGCCAAAGCCACGGTGAAGCCCCCCGCCTAGCCGCCCGGTGCCGCCTTACGTGCAAGCAAAAGCCCTTGCCGGATGTCGGGCAGGGGCTTTTGCTGCGCTCAATTGGCGGGCCGCGGCTATTGCACCACCACCCGCTTGGTGAGGGTGCCCGCGCCCGTGCTCAGGCGCACCGTGTAGATGCCCGGCCAGCCCGGCGGTTTCGACCCGGAAGCGGGCTGCGCCAGTGGCGGGGCGGCGCACCACCTGGCCCAGCGCATTCAGCAACTCGGCCTGACTGGCGGCGGTGCCGGCCGGCAGCGTCAAAGGCGTTGTGGGCGGGGTTGGGGGCCAGAGTGATGTCGGCGGGCGCGGCCGTGGAGCGGGCGGCGGCCAGGGTGGTGAAGGTGCCCGTATTCAGGAAATGCCCGCTGTGCCACTGCCGCCGCCGGTGGTGGTGGTCGTCACAATGTCCGGTCGCCGGTCGCCGGTCACATCGCCCAGGGCCACGCTACAAACGCCAAAAGACCCCTGCCAATAGCTGGCAGGGGTCTCATTATTGAGGCAATGGGCATGGCTATCGAGCCAGCTTTCGGCGGTTGCGGAGTTTTTTAAGTCCAAGGGCGATGCCGGAGGCGAGGAGCAGGGAAGCGCCGCCGTCGAGGGGGGTGGCGGTGGGGTCGGGGGCGGCGGGGTTGCCGGGGGCGGGGCCGCCGGAAGCGGGCTGGGCCCGGGCCGAGAAGAGGGCCAGCGCGCAGGCGGCCGTGAGGAACAGGGATTTCATGGCAAGGAAAAAAAGGCCGGGCCGGCCGCTGAGCAAAGCGCCGGCCCGGCCGGTGGAAGGAAGTTATTGAATGACCACGCGCTTGGCCAGCGTGGCGCCGCCCACCCGCAGGCGCAGGGTATAGACGCCGGGGGCCAGTCCGCTCGTCTCGAAGCCCAGGCGGGCGCCGGTGGCCGTGGCGGCCGCCGACTTGGTGCCGACCACCTGGCCCAGGGCGTTGAGCAGGGTGGCCTGCACCTGCGTAGCGCCGGCCACGGCGGGCACGAGCACGCTGAACCGGTCGTGGGCCGGGTTGGGGTACACGCTCACTTGGGCGGCCGTCAGGGCCGGGGCCGTGGCCAGGGCCGTGCTGGCGGCAAACTGCAGCGTGAAGCGGCCCGTCAGCAACGCCTGGGCCTGGGCGGCCGTCACCACAAAACCGTAGCTGGGCTGGGTGCGCAGGTTCACCATCTGGCCGGTGGCGGCGTCGGCGAGCAGGGCGTCGAGGCCGGCGGGCAGGTTGGCCAGGGCGGCGGCGGTGAAGGTGTAGGTGCCGGCGGCGGGCACGCCCACGCTCAGCGGCAGCACAGTGGCGGCCGTGAAAGCCGGGCGGCCGTCGATAGCCAGGTCATCGGGGGCGCCGGCGCTGCTCAGATTCAGCCCCGAGGAGTTGGGCAGCTTCACAGCATCGAAGTGCCGGTCGAAGCCGGCGCTGGCGCCGGTCTGGGCGTAGGCGGTCCAGACATCGGCCAGGCCGGCGCCGGCCAGGTCGAGCTGCACGCGGGGGCGCGGGTCGGGGGTGCTGCGCTGGAAGGCGGCGCCCTGGGCCGTGGCGTAATCCGTCACGCGCTGGGCGTTGCGGAAGTGGAAGCTGCCGTTGGTCTGCCCTGCGCTCACACGGGCAAAGAAGCCCTGCGCCACCGGCACCAGCGGGTTGCCGATGTTGTTGATGTAGCTGCGGTACTGGCCCACGTAGGGGCCGGTGCTCTGGAACACGTAGAAGGATTGGTCCAGGCCCGGAATGTCCGTGATGTCGGGGTTGCCTTCGAGGGCGCTCAGGTCGAGCGGGGCGGGGTAGGGGTTGCCCAGCAGCGCCCAGCCGGCGTCGGCGGCGGTGGCACCGGCGTTGCGGGTCAGGTTCACCGTCAGGTTGCCGCCGTTGAGGGTGCCCACGAAGTCAACGAGCTGGCTCGCGTCGAGGTTGACGGAGTAGCCCCGGCCGGGCACGAGCGGCGCGGTGGCGGCGGCCGGCACCACCCAGCCCTTGTCGAAGGCCGGGGTGTTGTTTGCGGTGGAGGCCAGGCGGCTCTGGTCGTAGGCGTATACGGTGGGGAAGGGCGTCACTAGGCTCGGGGTGGGCGAGGTGTTGTAGGCGGTGTTCAGCCCGGGTGTGAAGCCGCTGGTGGTCAGGTCGGCCACGGTGGTGTTGGCCACGGGCGAGCTGTAGTGGCGGTAGCCCCGGCCGGGGTTGAGGGCGGGGTCGATGTAGCGTTGCACGGTCACGGTGCCGCTCACCACGCCGGTGCTGGTGCCGTCGTTCGCCACCAGGGCCGTGCCGGCGGCCGAGGAGAGCAGCGTCAGCATCTGGCCGTTGGTGATGAGGTTGCCGTTGTCGTAGAAAGTAAGCTTCTGGGCCACGCTCAGGGGCTGGCTCAGGGTCAGGGCGGCTGTGCTGTACAGGCCGATGCTGCGCACGCGGGCGGGCAGGCCCGAGCCGGTCACGCTGGCCACGCTGGCATAATACATGTAGCGCGCATCGGTGCTGAAGGTGCGCGTACCCGTCACCCGCACCGCGCCCGTAGCCCCGCTGGCGCTGATGCCGGCCGGGCTGGAGATGTAGAGTTCGGCGCCGGCTCCCAGCGTGAAGGTGCCGGCCCCGGTCAGCAGGAAGCCATTATCGTCGAAGTTGCTGCCATCGCCCTGTACCAGCACGAAACTGTTCACCACCACGTTGCCGGAGAGTTCGCCAGCCCCGCCGTTGCGCACGGTGATGGAGTTGTAGGTGCCCGGCGCAATGGCCTGGAAGGTGTTGTCAATCACCAGGTCAGGAAACGTTACGGCAAAGGCCACGCCGTTGCTGGTGCCGCCGGGCGTGGTCACCGTCACATTGCCGCTGGTAGCGCCGGCGGGCACGGTGGCCGTCACGGTGGTGGCGTTCACCACGGCAAAGGTGATGGCGGCCGTGCCGTTGAAGCGCACGCCCGTGGCCCCGGTCAGGTTGGTGCCCGTCAGGGTGACGCTCGTGCCTACCGACCCACTCGTGGGGCTCAGGCTGGTGAGGGTGGGCAGCGCGCTCACGGTTGTAAAGGTTTCCACCCCTCCATAGCGGGTACCCAGGCTGTTGGTGCCGTACGCCTGCACGTAATACAGGGTGCCGGGCTGCAAGCCCGTCACGTTCTGGCTAAACGTGCCCGTGCCGGTAGTCCCCGTCACGATGAGGACGTTGGTGCCGCCGGTGCTGGGGGTGGGGTTGGTGGCGCTATACACCACGCCCCGCGAGGTAACAAAGTCCCCGTTGGTGCTCACGATGGTGCCGCCCAACGTGGCACTGGTCGTAGCAACGGCGGCCGGCGTGGCCGTGGTCACGGTCGGCGCCGCTATGGTCCGGAACTGCTGCACCGTGCCGTAGCTCGTGCCGGCGCCGTTGGTGGCATAGGCCCGCACATAGTACATGGCCGACGGCGTGAGGCCCAGGATGGTTTGGCTGAAGGTGCCCGTGCCCGTGCCGTTCTGCGCCTTCGTGTCGGCGGTGGTAGGCGCCGTGTTGGTGGTGCTGTACACCACGCCCCGGTCCGTTACGGTCGCCCCGCCGTCGGCGGTCACGCTGCCGCCCAGCGTGGCACTGGTCGTGGTGACGTTGGCGGGCACCGCCGTGGCCACGGTGGCCAGGCTGGCGACGGCAAAGGCCAGTCCGTTGCTGGTGCCGCCGCCGGTGGTCACCGTCACGTTGCCAGAGGTGGCGCCGGCGGGCACGGTGGCCGTCACGGTGGTGGCGTTCACCACGGCGAAGGTGGTGGCGGCCGTGCCGTTGAAGCGCACGGCGGTGGCCCCCGTCAGGTTGGTGCCCGTCAGGGTGATGCTCGTGCCCACCGACCCACTCGTGGGGTTCAGGCTGGTGAGGGTGGGGGCGAAGACAGTGGTGTTGAGTAGCACGCTCACACTGCTGCCGTTGGAATTGGGCGTGAGCAGGTCGAGCTTGCCGTCGCCGTTCACGTCAGCTGTGGCCACGCTATAGGGCATGAGGCCGGTAGCGAAGGTGACCGGGGCAGCAAAGCTGGCCGTGGCCGCGCCCGTCGCCGTGGTGTTGACCACCACACTCACGTTGTCGCTGCCGTTATTGGCCACGAGCAAGTCAGGCTTGCCGTCGCTATTCACGTCGGCCGCCGCCACGCCTATGGGGAAGCTGCCGGTGGCGAAAGTGACCAGGGCAGCAAAGCTGGGTGCGGCCGCGCCCGTTGCCGTGGTGTTGAGCAGCACACTGCCAGGCGTGAGCAGGTCGGGCTTGCCGTCGCCGTTCACGTCGGCCGTGGCGATACTAAAACTGCTGTTGCTGATAGTGAAACTGGCCGGGGCGGCAAAGCTGGGCGTGGCTGCGCCCGTCGCTGTAGTGTTGAGTACCACGCTCGCGGTATTATTGCTATTGGCCACCAGCAGGTCGGGTTTGCCGTCGCCGTTCACGTCGGCCGCCGTCACGCCAGAGCCGCCGCCGCCGAAGGCGACCTGGGCGGCAAAGCTGGGCGTGGCCGCGCCCGCCGCCGTGGTGTTAAGCCGCACGTAGCCAGGCGTGAGCAGGTCGGGCTTGCCGTCGCCGTTCACGTCGGCCGTGGCGATACTAAAACTGCTGTTGCTGATAG
>NZ_JAUQSX010000014.1 GCF_030581005.1 Hymenobacter mellowenesis
TTTTATGACCCCCACCGAATTTAAACAAGTCGCTTAGCCTCTGCTAACGACTGGCTTACCGAATGGGGAAGCGTACACCACAGCCTTAAACATTACTTTAACGGCAACAGACAAAACATTGTCAGTATATGAAAAAGCCTTGAAATCCTCTAAGGACAAGACGCTTGTTTTATCAAGAACCGCTATTTGGTCTGCAATAAATTTATCATCATACACTCTAACCAGGCTGCTCTTGACCGCTTTTTCAAGAAAATCTTCATACATGCGTATCTGAGGCAAAGACAGATTTTCTTTTCCATGCAATAAATCTATTCCAATCGCTGCGCGGGCTTGGTCATTCAATTCTTGTACTTCCAGTTGTTGCGCTAGAAAGTCATAATCCTCATTTAATTTAAACTGAATGATATCAGCGATTTTTCCTAATGCCGCTGCGGCGGAAATTCTTAGTGCGCGTTTCATCTATTAGAACTTAAATTCTATTGCATCAAACTCGCCGTCCTGCAAATCGAATATTCTATATTCTTCCCCCATTGGGTTGGCTAGCTCACTAACAGGAACCATGCTGAGTTTACTATGAACCTTATTAGCAGGAATGACATAGAGCATCGGCTTAAAGTCGGCTATTTCCGCATTATCGACAATAAAGACGATGCGTTGATAGTCGTCGTCAGTAATTTTCTTTTCAGCCAGCATCGCAGCAGCCCCCTTCTTAATCCCCCTCCGGTTTCGCTCAATCTGGTCACTATGCCTGTCTCTGCTTTTGACGGAATCGCTATAACCTAGGTAGATATGGTGCGGCGATGACGAAACGGCAATATTCTGCATAGGGTCTCGCTCATCCAGTGTCTTGGGATTAAAAACGGGAGAGCACCATATATAGTGCTGCCCGTTATAAAACCGTCGATTAATCATTAGCGAGAGAAAAGAATTGGCTGAGTAGAAAAGCATGCTATCGAGTGCAGGCATAAGAAAGACGGGATGTTGTACTTCTGTTTAGACCGAAAATCTACAGACCACCCATCTGTTAGAGTGGCTTGAGGACTGCCAAACTACAAAGAACCCCCAACTTATAAGGCTCGCTAGCCGCAAAACGGCCACCGTCAACCGCATTCGTCGGTTCCACAGCCGACTGACCATGCCTTACGCTCAGGTGAAGAGCCTCGCACGCCGGCAAGGCATCAAAAAGCAGTGGATAAAAGACGAAGCCTCTACCCCAAAAACCAGGGTAGTCCCCTACCCCTATAATTGGGGTAGCCTACCCCGAATCTTGGGGTAGCCCTACCCTCAGAATTGGGGTAGCCCTACCCCAAAAATTGGGGACTAATACTTACACTTAATCTTTCAGGTAATCTTTCACTAACTCTTCAGACGCGGGCTGCGCCCGGCAAGCCGGTAAGAGTTAGAAAAGCGCAACGATTGCCCCCGCGCAAAAGGTGGCCTATGTCGGCTGCGCCGCACATGAAAAAGCTTTTAGGGCTGGCCTACTTGCTGTCGGGCTTAATGCCGAGGCGCTCCGCTTCGTCAAGCATAAGCAGTCGTACAAGCGCCGAGACCGTAAGGCGGCGCGCTTTGGCGACCTTTTTGAACAATTCTTTTTCGTCGGCTTCTACTTCAATGCTGAGCAGTGGCTTGCGGGACTTGGGCGCTTCGTCGTTCTTCATGCCGCAAAGTTATAAAACAATATAAACACAATACAAGCACAAGAATTTATTTTATGATTCTCGATAAAAACTCTTGTTTTTTTATTGAGAATGTTTATCTTTGTACTGTTCCAAAAGGGAGCGCCCGCACAGATACTAAACGAAAAGAGGCCAGCCGCTAGTAACGACTGACCTCCCGAAAACAGGTGCTAGTAACACCTGAAATCTAAGCGGGGATTTTTCAACCCCCAATGCAAGTACAAATGTACACCCCCGAAACCACCCCCCAAGCCGCTGACCAAGTAAACGGCCTGCGCAACCTCATTCTTGACCTGCTTTTCGGCTCGCCGGTCATCACTGCCAAAGAATGGGCCACCGCCGTCGAGCGCACCAGCAACACGGAAAATACGGCCACCCTGGCGAAATGGTATCGGAATGCGGCGGCTGAAATCAGCCGCCGCGAAGCCGCTGCTGCCCCGGTGGGATACGCCACCAACGCGCAGAAAGAGCAGATTATTCGCCTGCTCAACCATCCGGCCGTGACGCGCCCGAAAAAGACGAAGGTGCTGCTGCGCATCAACCGCTACGAAGCCCGCGAAGCCGCGCAGCTCATTGCCGACCTGACGGCCCTCACCACCGCCCCGGCCCCGAAAGGGGGCGGCGCTGCGGTGGGCGCGTCGGGCGAATTGGTGGGCTTTTCGTTGGTCGCTTAATCACGCCCGGCCATGAAGAGCGCCCTCAAACGCCCGCACTGCAAAGCCCTCGCTCGCCGTGCCGCCCGCCAAGAAGCCGCCGCGCTGACCGTGCGCGCCTCGCATGAGCAGCAAGGGCAACTGCTCTACCTGCTCAACCACCGCGCCGCCCCGCGCCGCCTCAAAATCTGGTTGCTGCTCAATATCAAGCGGCTTAGCGAAATCGATGCCTTACGCTGGATTCTGCGCCTCGCTGCTTGCCCCGCCGCCGAGCCGCTGCTCACTCTCGCCAACTAACACTAACCCCAAGCGGGGCCGGCTTCCCGGCCCCGCCTTTTGGCTTATGCAATTCAACATTCCGGCCGAACACAAAAACGCTTCTGGCGTCTATGTCATTCGCAATACTACCAATCGCAGGGTGTACGTGGGAAGCACAGTAAACCTTCGCAGGCGCTTCAATGGGCATCGGGCGGCACTCATCAGCAACACTCACCACAACGGGCCGCTACAGCGTTATTTTAACAAGTACGGCGCGGGTGGGCTATCCTTCAATTTGCTTGAATTAGTAGCTCTGGATGCTAACGAGCTTGCAAAGGTTGAGCAGCATTATATCACCCTTTTCAATGCAGCCCACCGGAAAACCGGCTTTAACATAGACCCGCAAGTGTATCCCTCCCCTAAGCTGTCTGAATCCACTAAGAAAAAGCTCGCTCGCAAGCGCGGGCCGCTCTCCGAGCAACACAAGCTCAAATTGTCCGAATACGCAAAGGGGCGCACCCCGCCCACGAAAGGCAAAAAGCTTAGCGCCGAGCATCGGGCTAAAATCGGAATCGGTCAGCTAGGGCGCGCCTCGCCAATGAAGGGCCGAAAAGCGTCGGAAGAAACCCGGCAAAAGCTCTCCCTTGCCAGAACAGGCAAAAAACAGTCGCCCGAAACGATAGCCAAGCGCAATGCCAGCCGCCAACGCTATTTTGAAAATCGCCAAGCTAAGCCCGCTCCCAGTTGAGCGGGCTTTTTCGTGGGCACCCATCAGAACACTTTAAAAGCTTTTTCGGAGCGTCAGGCTTCGCGGCTAGCGAGTTAGCAGAACAGCTTGCTCAATAAAAATCGCTGGCTCATACGGACGTGGATACGATACGCGAAAAAAACGCTCTGAGCGTCTGCGATACCGTCGAGTATTATCGGCAGATGCGGGCCAACGCCCCGAAGAAATAGCCACAAAAGCGGCGAGCGTCATTTCTTAGGCATGACGTTCGCTGCTTTACTCGACACCCTTGCCAGCTTCGGCCGGCGCCATCGCCAAATCGGACGCGCTGCGCTGACCGGAACGGGCGAGGCGCCGGCCAATTCTGTTTATCCGCTGCTCTTAGTCGAAGCCGACCCGCTCTGCGAAGGCATGACGCTCGGCATCGACAGCTACAGCATCGCGCTTCAGGTGCTCGACCGCGAGCGCGACCAATACGGCGAGTTTCGGGCCGACGCCGAAGACGTGCCGGCGATGCTGACACGCACGAAGGATTGGGCCGACCAAATCATTCAGCAGTTGCGCGACGAAAACCCCGGCTGGATAGATGGCAACCCCTCATTTCTCGGCTTGCCGCAGTGCGCCGGCACCGACCTGGCTACCGGCTGGCGAATCGAAATGCGCCTGAAGGTGCCGCGCGAGCTGAATCGCGTGACGAATGCTGCCTTCTTCGATGCTGCGGCCCCTGCGCCGGCCGAAGCCCGGCCGCTGAATGATTTCAGCCCGGCCGACATCATTGCCCAATACCTGCGCTTGACTGAGCTGCGCGAGCTGCTCGCCCCTTCCCTGTAATCGATGCCTCAGAACGTCCCCAACTTCAGCGCTCGAAATAAGAGCATCGGTTCGACTGGCCTGACGACCGACGTGAATGCTGACAGCGTGCAAATCGCCGCGATTACGGCTTTTATAAATGGTTTGGAGCCGAGCGCCTTCATCTCTGGCACCTACACGGCCGGGGCTGATGGCGCCCAAACCATCACCGTGCCGAATGCAGTGCTCTTCGGGAGCGTGGGCGTGGAAGGGCCGGGCGGTAGCCTCAACCCACTTGCCTACGGCAGCGGCTACACGCAGGCCGGCAACGTGCTCACTGTGCTCGCGGCGGTCAATGTGAAGGCCGGCGAGGTAATTCTCTTTAGCTATTTGGCCGGCACCGTCACCGCGACCTACGATGACACCCCGTTACAAAATCGACTGAGCGCGGTAGAAAACACGCTCGCCGCTGCGGTAGACGTGTCGGCTGTGTCGGGCGCGAAGCGGGTCGCCGTAGTGCAGGCTATTATCAATTCGTTGGCGCAGACGCCTGCGGGCCCGGCTTTTGTGCTGGATTCCGTTGCTTTCGTTTCAGGCGACCCGCTGACGGGCGCCGACTACATCGGGCGCACCTTTCCCGACATTCGGAATTCCGGCTTGCCCTACGTGTATCGTTGCGACCGGGCCATCGACAGCGCCGGAGTGGAGCGAATTATTTGGTTTCGCCTCAAAATTCAGTAATGGCCATAAAGCTATTTTCCCGCGCGGGCCACCTGCTGAAGCACGCCGGGCGGCTGCTCGCCCGCACCACGGCGCCGCTCTCGCTCTGGCCTGCCGTGGCACTGGTGCTGCAAGCCGATGATTTCCGCATTGAGTACTCGCTAAATCCCGATACCGGAACGTCGGACTTTCTGCGCTACGACGTCAGCGCGGCCGTGGCTTACGGCGGTTTCTACTACCGGGCCGGCCGCATCGGGGCTTACTACCGCATCGGAATTCCGGCCGGCATTTCAGGCGTCAGCATGCAGGGCCACAAAGGGCCGGACGGCGGCGGCTATTCCGTGTACATCAACAATACACAGGTGCTCAGTTTTCCCGGCGTCGATATGTACGCCGACCCGCCCGTTCTCGCCGAGTACTTTCCCGGCCGGCCCCTCAACCGCTTCGACGTGGTGCCCGGCGACGTGGTGACCGTCGAATTCACCGGCCCCAACCAAGCCGTTTTCTGCAATCAAATCACGCTGCATCCCTAGTCCATGCGTTACGCTGAACAAGCCGCCCTTAAACAGCTGGAGCAAGTCACGAATATAGCTGACGCCGATGCGCAGCCAGTAGACGCGCGCCTTTTGGAGCTGGGCGAGAGCATCACCGGCCAAAAAGGACGCATCGGCACGCGAATGCAAAACCGCAACAACGCGCTTCGGCTCGATGCGGTTGAACCGTTGTTGAACACGCTTCAGCAGGCCGTGGGGCTGCTCATCACCAAATCCGACGCGCAGGACGCCCGGCTCACCGACCTGGGCGCGCAGTCCGACTTATTGCGCGCCAACGCGACGGCCACCCGCTCGGCATTGGAAGCCAACACGGCCGCTGATGCCGCCCTGCGCGCCTACGAGGAAAGCAACGCTGCCCGTCTGCTGCTGCTCGAAGCCCGCGTCTCGAAAGATGAGGGGGCGATTACGGCGGCGCAGGCCAAAGCCGACGCGGCGCAGGCCAGCGCTACCACAGCCATCGCCAACGCAGCCACCGCGCAGGCAGCGGCCAACGCCAATACTGCCGAATTGGTCCGGCTCGCCGCCGATGTGGCAAAGCGCCTGCCGGCTGACCTAGTGCAGCGCTTTAGTATCAGCACCCCCGGCGTGACCATTCAGGCGCTCACGCCGGCCACCTTTCCGGTGCCGCTGCCGAAGCCCTTCGCCGATGGCAACTACTTCGTTTTTTTCACTAAGGCCAGCGGCGCGGCGCTGCTGAATGTGCAGCTCAGCGACACGGCCAAAACCGCAACCGGCTTCACGGCTACCATGCAGCAAACCGGCCTTGCCTCGCTGCTTGTAGCAGCCAGCACGGCCGAAGTGCTCGCCGTTCACGCTTAATTTCCGATGCCAGCCCCTTCCCCTATTCGCGACATGCTCGAAGCTATCGGCCTGGCGATGGCTTACGAGATAGTTCGGATTCTCGACGCCAACGGGCGAGAGCCCCTGCGCGCGAATTCGACGCTGAAGAAGCAGCTGCTGTCGGGCGAAGCGGTAAAGGTGACGCAGGGCCGCAGCGCGCGCGGCCGTTTTGAGGGCTACACGGCGAACGCCGCGCTCACGCTGTATGCCCTCGATTATCTGCAATGGATTGACAGCGGCCGGAAAAAGCAGGCAAAGCGAATTCCCATTTTCGCCCTTGTCAAATTCATAAAAGACCGGGGCTTGAAGCTGCGCGATAAGCAAACCGGCCGCTTCAGCCGGCAGCGCGTCCGGCTCAAAGGGCGCGACGGCTCGCCGGCCGTGTCGGTGAATCGCCTCGCCTTCATGATTCAGAATGCGATTTGGCGAAACGGCATCAAGGCCCGGCCCGTCATCGCGCCGGCCTTCGAATTTGGGCAGCACTTAGTCGATTTATACCTCGATGAGCAGCTACTCGACGGCATCGCTTACGACATCGAGCAGCAAATCAATTTGAGCTACATCAGCACGAAAAAGTAATTATGTACCCTTCCGGCTCTGGCTTCCCGCCCGATATTTCCAACCTCGCGCCGAGCTGCGCCGCACCGGGCGGCGCGAGCCGCGTGACGTTTAGCGTCAACAAATCCATCAGCGGCGCCGTGCTGAGCGCTGTCATTACCGACGATGCTACGCTCGCGCCGGTTTGGTCGGATGGCTTCGGCTCGACCGTCAACTCGAAAAGCTTCAGCGTGGACGGGTTGCCCAATGGCGACTATACGCTGACGGCCGACAACGGCGAGGTCGACACGGCGCAGAGCTTCACGGTGAACTGTGCTGCCCCGACGCCGGCCCTGCTGCTCACGCTGGGCAATATCACGCCGGCAACCGGCGCCGTTGCTGCTGATGGCGCGATTGCCTACACGCTGAGCGGTCCGGCCGTGCCTATCACGGTCGAACTGAAACGGGCCGGCGCTACGGTGCAAACCCAAACGCGCGCAGTGGGCAGCTTCAGCTTCCCCAATGTAGCGCCCGGCAGTTACGACCTGTCGGCTTATACGCAGTCGGGCGAGGTGGCCCCGTTGGTAAATGCCGTAGTGGGCGCAGCGGGCGTCAGCGGCTGTACTGACCCCGAAGCCGACAATTACGACCCCAACGCGACGCACGAAGACGGCAGCTGCTTCATCTCGCCCCGGCTGACGCTGGCTGAAGAGCTGCCGGCGTTGGTGGCGAACGGCCGGCCGGTATGGGTGGAATTCAACAGCGCAGAACTGCCGAACGTGGTGCCGGCTGCGGCCGATGCCTTCATCGATTTGACGGCGCTCAGCGGCCTGGCTGGCGTCGAATTGGTGGTAAATGGCTACCGGCTGACGTCGGGCCCGGTGCTGCTGGCGACAAACTTCTTCGACGCGCCGAGCTTGGTCGAAGCCCTGCTCGCAATCAAGCCGCTCGCGGCCGACTACCTCATTCGGCTTTCAAATGATGACGTCGTAAGGCTGACGGCCCGCGCCGAAGGCACGGCCTACAATCTGGACATTACCACCAGCGACGCGGCGCGCATTGATATTGTCTCGCTGCCCGGCGTGAATCGCTACCGCTCACAGGTGCGCGAGCGTTGGGGCTGCTTTGTGGAAGTCTGGGTTGGGGCGCCCGACACCAATCCGAGCACCTACGCCGACCTATACGAAGACGCTTATCGCGACCGATACGGCCGGCTCATTGGCGCTTCAGCCAGCGCCGCCGCGCCGCAGCTCGCGCAGCGGCTTGAAATGAATTACCGCGAAGACAATGCGTATCAGTTTGACATCGCGCCGGCCCTGAAGCAGTTCACCGGGCACGCTTACCCGCAAGTTAACGGCAGCTGTCCCGACCGGCTCTGCTCGTTTTTCCTGAAGTTCGGCGAGATGTACGCCGAAGCCGGCAGCATTCGCCGGCAGCGCACGGCCTACCTGAGCGGCGTTTCGTGGGCGCTCGACGCCGTTGAAATTATGCCCGAAATCGTCGCGGGCCTGCGCCTGCTCACGCGCCGGCCCGGCGTGCGGCGCGTCCTAGCTGCCTCGAAATGCTTTATTCCGACCCTGGGGAGTGTCGATGTGAACCTCGCGCGCGAAACCTTCGACTTCGCCGCGCAGGACTTGGATTCCGAAGACATGACGGCGAATCATGGGCCGGTGCAAAGCAACGGAAACGGCTTTCTTGCCGCGCAGTTGCCCGAAGCCCTGCGCATGGTCACGCAGTTTCGGACGGTAATCGGCACGCCCAACCCTACGGGCGCAATCACCTTCGAACTGACGGCGCAGGGGCGTGAGCTGACATTTGCCAACGGGCAAGGGGGCTTCGATACTTTTCTTTTCGAGGGCATTCGCGAGGAAATAACGAAGCGCAGCACGGCCACCGTCACCACCTCGACCGGCTCGGCGACGCGCAGCGCCGAAATACCCGAAGCCTTCCGGCTGCATTCGGGCTTGATGACGCGCGCCGAGTTTATCTGGCTGCGGCGCGAGTTGGGCAACTCGCCGAATGCTTGGCTCGAAACGCACGCCGGGCCGGTGCCGGTCTCGCTGCTCGCTTACACCACTGAAGCCGACGAAGTGCTCGGCACTTATACCGTCGCGGTCGATTTGGAGCCCGAAGATTCCACTATTTACGGCGTCAGAAACTAATGCGCGCGCTTTCTCTTTCTTTTTTCGGGCTTCAGGCTGACTTGCCCACCGTCACGAAGGGGCTAATTCGACTGACGCAGGCCCGCGCGGCGCTCGCCGAGCTCAGCGGCCGCAACGGGGAATTTAGTTGGCCGATAACCTTGCCCCCAACCCGCAACAATGCGCGGATTTTTGGCGTCTCGGCGCTGCATTCGTTGGGGCTCGACAAGTTTACGACCGTCGATTTTCCTTTCGAGCTGCGCTGCGCGGGCGAAATCTTTACCGGCACCTTCCGGCTGACGTCGATGCGGGCCGGCTATACCGGCAACCTCATCGGTACGGCGTATTCATGCCCGGCCGAAATCGGCGATAAGAAGCTGACCGACCTGAAGCTCGCCCCGGTCGCTTACGACGGCTCGCAGCTCGAATCGATTCTCGCGCTCGACTGCGACGGCTCCGACATTCAGTTTCCCTTGCTCAGCTTCGGCAATTTCTACGCCCCGCCCCGCCCCGTCACGCAGCTCGACGGCACCGAAAAAGACGAAAGCCTGCCGGCTCAGGCGCTCATCGACTACCCGCTGAGCGTCGATGACTACGCGCCGTCTGTGTATTACCGCAACGTGCTTCAGCAGATATTTACCGATATTGGCTGGACACTGACGGGCCGCGTGCTCGATGAGCAGCTTTGGCGCGAGACCGTCATCGCCCCGGCCGGCAGCCGGCCGGAAAGCGCTTGGCCCTGGGGCACGCTGCTCAGGGCCGAAGCGCAGCAGTCGGCCGCTATCCTGGGGCAATATTGCTACTATGGCGCCGGCACCGGCAACGGCTATACGAATACGGCCGTCGGCTTTGCCAACCCCGGCGAGGCGGGCAACATCAACGGGCACGACATGGCCGGCGAGGTGGCCTTTCTGCCCGTCAGCACGCCGGTCGCGCTGTCGGGCGGCACCCGCGCGCTAGACACGACCGCAGCGACGTACATCGCCCCGCGCGCCGGGCTCTATTCGTTCGAAGCGAGCTGCTCAATCGCGTCAGGTCATCAGTTGGTGCAAAGCGTGGCCGGTGCCCTGGCGACGCCGACGATGCGCGCCGACTTCTCGAAAATCCTGCTCTGCCTCTTCATTCGGCGCGGGGGCGAAAGCTTCGACGCGAGCTGCCTGCGGCACGGTGCCGTAGTTGACCCGCTGCAAATTCCCGACTTCGTGAACCTCGCCGGCTCTTTCGACGGCGCCGGCAACATCGGCGGGCAGTCGTTCGACCTGGCTGCCGATGACGTTTATCTCGATGCCGGCGACTCGCTTCAATTCTGCGTCATGGTGCGCCGGCAGCTCATCGACGCGCCCGAAAACCGCAGCTACCTCGCCCGGCGCGAGTTTGTGCTCAACTTCAGCGCTGCGCGCTTTGCCTGCACAGCAGCCGAAGGCGAGACGCTGCTCAGTCCAGCGCTCTTTTTACCGCCTCTGGCTCAGCGCGACGTGATTCGCGACTTTATGCTTCGCACCGATACCGTCGCCCTGGCTGACGCCGGCCGGCGCACGGTCGCGCTGCTGACGCGCGATGAGCTGCGCAAGGCTGCCGGCAAGCCGCTCGACCTGACGCACCTCATCGACCCGCAACTTATGGAGTACACGCCGGCAGCCGGGGCCGGCGTGGGCGCCGTCGTGTTTGGCTCGGCGCAAAACAGCGAAGAGCCGCTTCCCGCTGGCCTGTCCGACGTGGTTCGGATTATCGTCGGGCCCGGCGCGACTGAGCAGCGCATCGACTCGCTTTTCGCGCCGGTCGCGCTGCGCTCCTACCTGATACCGCAGCCCGGCACCGTGCCGGCGCGCGCGGCCGTGCCGACGATGAGCACGGCCGACGTACTCGCGCAGCCCCTGGCTGAAGTCGCGCCCGACGTTTCAGGTCAGGCGCCGCGCCTGCTGCGTCATCTCGGCGTGCTCGACGGCGTGACGGTGCCCTTCCAAACCCGGCGCGTCAGCTTGGCTCGCGCCGAGTGGGCCGACGCCCTGCGCTTCGACGGCCCGGCCGGCGCCGTCGCGACCTACTACCCGGCCACCGTCGCGCGCCTGCTCAGGGGGCACGTCGGGAAGGCGCCCGTCAGCCTGACGCCGGCCCTTTACCGCGCGCTCACGCCCGGCCGGGGCGTCATCATTGCCGGCGCCGAGTACGCCGTCGAGACCGTCAGCGGCTTCGACATCGCCGATGAAGCGGCTGAAACGACCCTTGAATTAATTCGTGAGATGTAACGCATTGCTAATAAATACGATACGAAATTGCAAACAAAAAAGGACGATTTAGCATTAATTTACTGCTTTATTACTCTCCGGCAAAACAAAAAATGAAATGAAAATTACTCTAAATACTAAGTTTAAATCATTAAGCCCTTTCCAAAGCGAAGAGTTGAGTGATTTTACAATCATAACTGGCAAAAACGGCAGTGGCAAATCACAACTGGTTGAGCTTATATCACCTTTTGACAATATTCAGCGACAACAAAACCCTGGAGGCATTAAGGCACAAATTCAGCCACCAGTGACAAGAGTTCAAGTCGAAGGCATAGTAAAGGATTCAGGCATGGTCTTAAATCATCAGGACTGGCTAAATATTATTGCTCCGAAGGCACAAGCATTCCTTCAACTTCAACCACAAGTAAGAGCGCTCTATAAATACATTGGAGACCATGATTTAAAGTTTAAAGACAGACTCCCATTATCAACCAAACCTCAATATATCAAGCTACTTCTTGATGCTGGCGATGTAATGAAAATCCAAATTCCTCATTTGGGTAATGTGATAAGCAGGGTTCGCAGCATCAATAACAATCAACCACTTTTTGAAAGCAGTATTACACAAATCGAAAACACTGTTTTTCAATCTGTCAAAACAGAGCGGAATCCGTGGATTTTTCAACTTGTGAGCTATATGTGTAAAATTACTGGCAAAAAACTTGACGACATCACACAGGCTGATTTTTTTAAATATCCTATCCCTGAATACATTCTTGATTCAAACGAATTATTCGAATCAAAAATGGATATGGTATTCTATAGCTATGCTAAGAGAAGGGACACAAATGCAAGAGCGTTTTTCGCAAAAAAAGAGTATGGCGAGACAAACAAATCTATTTCAGACAAAGATTTTGTTACCACTTTTACCCCACCGTGGACGTTGATTAATCAACTTCTCAATACTCACGATATCGATTTCAATTTCACAGGAATTGAAAGGGCAGATTTTTCATCTGATGTCCAAGTAGAATTTCAACTAAAGAAAAAGACTACAAATGAAATAATTACATTATCCTCACTTTCTTCAGGAGAAAAAATAATTATTGGCCTTATTATTAAGTTATTCACTAGCGAGTATTATGGGAGTAATTTGGCGTTTCCAGAGTTATTCATCCTTGATGAGCCAGATGCACACCTGCACCCAGAAATGTCCAAACTATTATTAGATGTATTGGAGAAAACCTTTGTTAACAAATATGGCATAAAGGTCATTATTACTACGCATAGCCCTTCAACAATAGCATTGGCTGATGAAAAGCACATATATCAGCTGAAAAACGGCGTAAACAGTTCTCTGAAGAAAATATCCAAAGATGAGGCGTTACAAATTTTAACAGGTTTTATTCCTACCCTTAGTATCGATTACAAGAACCATAGACAGGTATTTGTTGAGAGCCCTACAGACGTTACGTATTATCAGACTTTGCACAACAAGCGTGCTCAGGAAATAGCGCCTATTCATAAACTATACTTCATCTCAAATTCGCTTGGCAAGGGCAATTGTGACCAAGTGTATGAAATCGTAAAACAACTTAGACATTCAGGCAGCAATACAGCTTACGGCATTGTTGATTGGGACCTTAAGAATGAAGCAACAGACCATGTAGAGGTGCATGGAGCAGGAGAGCGGTATAGTGTTGAGAATTTTTTACTTGACCCTATTTACGTAATATGCTTATTGATTAATAATAACGCCGATGGCATACTAAATGATATTGGGATTGATAATACCTATAATCAATATTCAATAGGCAACGAACAAACAGACCAAATTCAAAAATTTGTTGAGTATTTCTTCATGAAGTTTGAAGGTCGTTTTCGTGTTTACAAATACGAATCTAAAAAACTGCCTATCGAATACCTAAATGGAAAGGTAATCGAAATACCTGAATGGTATTTAAAAATGCAGGGTCACGAGATTGTCGCCAAAATAAAAGAGGTTTTTCCCGCACTGGGAAAAATACCTGCTTATAAAAACGAAGGAATAGTGCAGCACGATTTAACCATTATAATGGCAAAGTCTTACCCATTTGTTCCGTTGACTTCAGTAAGCTTAATTGATAAATTAACAGGAACGTCGGCTAAGCGCTAAACTAAGTAGGCACCTTTTGAGCTTTCCAACTAAAAAGCCCCGACCAATGAGGCCGGGGCTTTTTTACTTCTGGCTTCGGGCCCGCCATTCTTGACTACCCTCGTCGCCTCCATCCTCAAAGGCGTCATCGTATTCGGCCTGCGGCCCCTCGTCAAAATCGGGTTGCCCCTCGTCGGCATAGTCTACATCTTGCGCCTCGTCAAAGTCGGGCAGCTCTTCTCGGTCTAGTTTTACGGTTGCCATAGTAGGTAGCATTTGAGATTTATGCTAAGATAACTAGTGCTAACGTGAATGGCAAGGAAAGAGCGGGGCGACTCAGCTAATCGCTGTTCGGATGCTTCAGCAGCGGCGCTCACCACGTCGGCCGACTGCTCGGCAGCATCGACCGGCATGAAGAGCACGGCGAGCAGGTGAGGCGCGCTGAGCACCGGGGCCGCAGCATTCTCGCGAATGAAGTCGAGCAGCGCTTCGAGCTGACCGGCGTCGAATAATAGCCGATACACAGCGCGGCTTAGCTTATATTGGCAGTGAATAAGCGCAATCTGCCGTGCGCAGAATGCAACCCCGCTTTTTATGGATATTAATTTGACTTCGGCCAAAGACCTGCTTGCAAGCACAAAACCACTAGTTGACCCCATTCTTGCGGTCTTGTTAGCGCCTAAGATAAAAGCAATAGAAGGCTTCCTGCGCAAGAGAGGAATAGACAAAAAGCTTTCTGAAGCGGCAATTGAAGAGAGTTTTCGCGCTTACTTAACTAGGGCTTACCAAAAGTTTTGCATTATGAATATTCTGGTTTTCCCAAACCAGCAAATCATAATTAAAGATATTTATCAGCCATTGACGCTAGTTTCAAACAAAGACCATCGGTCATTCAAAATCAATGCGTTTGAGCGAGGCTATATAGAGCCATACGAACGCATATTGCTGTCTGATACTGCTGGCATGGGTAAATCCACTTTGATGAAATGGATTGGCGCCTCGATTATTGAACAAAATTTGTCAATACCGATTTTAATAGAATTAAAAAGGTTGGGCGATAAGCATAAAGTCATCGATGAAATTTGCACTCAACTAGGGGATATTTTTGGGGATTTTGATAAAGAGGTTATCGCGCACCTAATAAATCAAGGAGAATTCACTTTCCTGTTAGACGGTTTTGATGAAGTTCGTAATGAATATAGAGGGGCAGTTATTGAGGACATAAAGGATTTTATTCAAAAGTCCGGAAATAATTGGTATATACTAACTTCTCGGCCAGAGTCTGCATTAACTGCATTTGGAGATTTTCAAGTGTTTAATATTAGGCCTTTAACGCCTGATGAGTCATATCAACTAATTAAGAAGTACGATGGCGTAAATCTTAATAAGGTAGGTGACCAACTCATTAGAGATATCAAAGGCAAGCTTGCCCAAGTGAGAGAGTTTCTGGTCAATCCTTTCTTGGTTTCGTTATTATATAAAACATATACCTATAATAAAGATATTCCTTCAAAAAAAACAACTTTTTACGAAGAGGTTTACGGTGCACTTTATAAGCATCACGATTTGTCAAAGGATGGTTTTAAGAGGAATAAAAAGTCGGGCTTAGATTTTCAAGACTTCAGAGCTGTTGTTAATCAGCTTGCTTTTGATACAGCAAAAGCAGGAGAAGTTGAGTACTCAGAACAAGAGCTAATAAAGTTGCTTGATGATGTTAGGCCAAAATGCGCAGGCATAACTTTTAAAAGCAGTGATTTTGCTGAGGACATTGAGCTAAACGTCCCTTTGTTCAACCGTGAAGGGAATGTATTAAAATGGGCACATAAGTCCTTACAAGATTTTTTTGCAGCTTCTTATATTAGTGCTTCGGCTAAAAAAGAAACTATTGTAGAGCTTATATACAAGTCGCAGAGAAGTAATTATCTTAATATAATCGATTTTTTGTTTGAAATGGAATATAAGTTAGTACGTAATATTATACTTTACGAAATCGCTCAGTCGTTTATTGACTTTTGTGATAACTCTTTCAAGAATTTGTCCGGTATATCGCGGGATTTAATTCGAAAAAGACAAGAAATAGCTTTTGATGTTTCTTCTGCATTCATTCGAGTTGATAATGAAGACCTTTTTGCCGATGATAATCATTTGAGTCTGAAAGAACGATTGCACATTAAAAGGAACGAGCGTTTATTTGGATACAATTTGGCCTCAAATCCAGAATCAAATGACCAATCTCTGCATGCATCGGGAATGTCTTTTAGGCACGAAGTAATTAATATCCTTTTTAAAAAAGGTCTAAGTATCGTAAAACCATTATCTCTGGCAAAACAGCCAGTAGATGAGATACTTTATTCCATCCCTTTGGATACAGCTTTTGTGTTTGATGAAAGAAAAGAAAATCCATTGAATGAGCGCAAGCAGTTCAGTGATTTCACTGATTTACTTAAAAACGACAGAAGAATAACAGGCAGCGATTTGTGTCTACTTGATTATGATGCTTGCGTTCAACTGGTTAAATTAGTTGATGAAAGCAAAGCTTATGAAGAAGAAAAAAGTGAACTTGATGGGTTGTAACTTACAATCGATTGAATCATAAGAATAGCTGCCAATTTACGAAAAAGCCCCGACTCATTCGAAGGCCGGGGCTTTTTCGGTGGCAAGGCAAGCAACTCTACGCTTCTATTATCCCGGCTTCGCCGCCTCCAATTTTCTTGACCGGCGCTTGCATTGCTGATAGCATATCAAATAGCACAGCGGGCGTTTTTAGCAAGCCAGGGTTCTTGTCAAGTAGTTGAGCCAATTCCGGCGAAACCGTTTCAGCCATGATGGCGGGCAGGCCGTTGCGCGACACTTTCACGACGAGCAGCGAGCCCAACCGCAAAACCGCTTCATCGACGCCATTCAACGAACTGATGAGCGCAGCGGCGGACTCAGCCAGCTTGCCGGTCGCTTCGGCGGCGGGCAAGGTGATGTGCTGCGTTTCTAACGCCAGTTTGCCCTTTTGAAGGGCTTCGGCGGCGGCGGCCTTGCCCCGGCCCTTGAAGAAGTACTTCAGGTCTTGAAAAAACGAGCCAAACACCGGCTCGTCTTTGGTTTCTAATTCAAACCCCATCGCTTCCATGAAATCGCCGACGGCGTTCTGGATGCGTTCGATGTCGAATAGTTCCAAGTGCTCTTGTGGCAACCCGATGAATACATTCGTTTCAATTCGGGGGTTTCCCATCAAGATATTTGTTGAAATAAGGGCGGAAGATTCAAACGCCTTGAGGATATCGCCCGATACCACAACATCACCCAACCTCAGGAGGTCGCCCTCGATTTGGTAAGCGGTAGGAGGACCTAGCTCTATTGACTTAATTACGGTCATACCGCTGTCGATGGGAAACACGTTGCCCATCTGAGTATTTTGCAGCAAAGCCCTCGCCAACGCCTGCGATTGCACCTGACTCAATTCGATTGAATTGGTAGCGTCCGCTTCGATGCGCAGCGTATGAGCCTGCTTTTCGGCGTCGTACAACACGTAAAATGCGACTGCTCCATTAAAAATCTGAAACTTGAGCTGCGTATTCATAAGTTTTTTATTAAAATTTAATATTTTTCCAAGAAACGAGCAGGGACGAGGGGTTAAAAACGCCACTCGCGCCTAAAGTCGGCTAGACTGCGGTACGTCTTGAGCTTGCCAGATGGGGCAGCCAAAAGGATGCTCACCGCCTGGCCCTCTGTTTGGGTCAGCAAGGTGTACTGCTGGCCGTTGACGTAGCCGTCCTTCCCGTTGGGTCCGATGTAAACTGCGGAAGTAGTCATTACGCTGATGAGATTAGTGCCCCCTCAGTTCGCTTTCAACTACCTCTTTAAAAGCAGGACAGCAGATGTTCTCCACTCGTATTTGAAAGCCGTCGGCTTGCGGCTCTATCCGTGGTTCTGGTACGGTACTGTGCTCGGCGCACGATACGCCCGCGAGCCGCTCCCTGGCTATGCCCAGCGCTTTTTCCTGCGCTAAAGCCGTCATGCGTGCTACCAGTTTATCCGGGTCAAGGGAACCGCTTTTCTGAATACTAATCTTAAAGCTCATAATTCATCTTGGTTAAAGTGAGCAACTAAGATACTCAGCAGCGATTCATCGGAGCAACGATTACTCCGCGCAAAGTGGCCTATTTAGGCTGCGCCGCGGATTCTAGCTTTTAAGGTTGGAAGACGCTCAGCGCCGTATCGCCCGCTCCACCGCGCCCCGAAGCCTTTCGCGGCCCAGGCGCTCGGTTTCGGTTGGGTGCTGCTGAAGGTAACGGTCGGTCAGGTAGTCAGCAAAAGCATCGGACGCTAGGGCATCGCGCAGACCGCGCGGGACACGCACGGCGCAAGTGCGCTTGCCCGATAAGTCCTGTTGAAAGGTGAAGGTCAGCGGGTCAGCAGCGGGGTCTTCCAGGCAGATGCCGATGATGAAGGTGGCGTTGGATTCCATGATTCATTGGGTTACCACCATTCATGATTGCCCCCATGCTTGCGAAAGAGTGTTTCTTTCAGCTCGGCGATGAAGCGCTGAATCTCTGATGAGTGCACAAACTCGTAATCTTGGTGAAACTCGGCATTGTTCTCGGAAACTCTAAACACGGGCACCGTCAACAATACCGCTGCATCTCCCTCAAATAGCATCTGCTTCGCCGGCTGGTTGTCCCAATGCTCAAATCGAAACCCCATATCCTCTAAGCTGTGCAGGGCATGCATCAAGGCCGGGGAGGACTCGGGGTTTACTTGGCGCTTTCGATAAGCGTAGATTAGCTTGCGTAACTGCTTTAGAATCGCGTACTCGTTTTCATCGAGCGGCAGTTCAAATCGGACGTGAGCGTAGTGAGCCGCAGCTTCTTCGATGGTCATGCCTACATAGGGAAAAACGATGCTGCCAAGCTACACAGAAAGGCGCCTTTGTCTGCGGTCGGCAACGATATATCGTTTGACGATTGCCCCGCACTCGCTCGCTACGCTCACTCAGAAGCCTATCGAGCTTCGCTCCGATGGATGGGCAACGATTGGCTTTTAAATAGTTTTTTTAGCACAACTATCAACTATTCATAAACAATTAATACATTTGCAGCGTAATAAATGCATTATGAAAACGCAAGACATCAAAAAAAGACGCAAAGCATTGGGATGGAGCCAAGCTGAGCTAGGGGCAAAAATTGGCATTACCAACGAAACAAGCGCTAAAAGCCTGTTTTCTAAATATGAAAAGGCAGATGCCCCAGCCGGGCTTGTGAGTGAAGAGCGCCTTGCGGCCATTGATAAAGCCCTTTCTGACGAAGAGCAGTTGCGCCGTGATTTTGAAGCGTTTAAGGCAGGGAGAGCCTCAAAATAAAAGTACGTATTAGTACGTATTTTGAGCCTTCGGGCTCTTTTTTGTCGTGGTTACTATCAACTTTTAGTTGTTAGTTACGTATATTTGTACAGTTCCAAAAGGGAGCGCCCGCACAGACCCAAACGAAAAGAGGCCAGATGCTAGAACATCTGACCTCCCGAAAACAGGTGCTAGAACACCTGAAATCTAAGCGGGGATTTTTCAACCCCCCCACACACCACAAATGTACACCCCCGAAACCGCCGCCCAAACGGCCCAACAGGCAGCCGCGCAAGTAAACGCCCTGCGCGCCCTCATTTTAGACCTGCTCTTCGCCTCGCCGGTCATTACCGCTCAGGAGTGGGCAACGGCTGTCGAGCGCACGAGCAACACGCTCAGCGTCGCCACCCTCGCCAAATGGTACCGCAACACGGTGGCCGAAATCGCTCGGCGCGAAGCCCAAGCGCAGCCGGTTACCTACGCCACGAATGAGCAGAAAGAGCAGATTATTCGCCTGCTCAACCACCCGGCCGTGACACGCCCGAAAAAGACGAAAATCCTGCTGCGCATCAACCGCTACGAAGCCACCGCTGCCGAGCAACTCATTGCTGACCTGACGGCCCTCACCACCGCCCCGGCCCCGAAAGGGGGGGGGGGCGCGCGGGTGGGCGCGTCGGGCGAATTGGTGGGCTTTACGCTGGCTGCTTAATTCGGCCCGGCCATGAAGCGCACCCCCGCCCGCCGCCACGCCGCCCGCCAAAAAGCCGCCGCGCTGACCGTACTTGCCTCCAATGAGCAACAAGGGCAACTGCTCTACCTGCTCAACCACCGCGCCGCCCCGCGCACCCTGAAAATCGGGCTGCTGCTCAGCATTCGCCGGCTGCGCGAAATCGACGCGCTGCGCTGGATTCTTTTTCTCGCCGCTTGCCCCGTTGCGGAATGAACCGCGCCCCCTGGATAGCACAGCAGCACGGTCGAAAGGCCGTGCTGTATGTCGTGCGCGTGTACGGCAACGGCGAGGCGTTCTGCAAAATCGGCATCACGTTCGACCTGACCCGCCGCTTTTCGCGCCTGCGCTTCGCGGGCTACAAGTGGCGCACGTTGGCGAGGTTTAGCAGCTACAACGCGGGCAAGGTCTTCGACTTAGAGCAGGCGCTTCACCAACGCTTTGCGGCTCTGTCTTACGTGCCACTGCTGCCGTTTTCGGGCGAAACGGAATGCTACGGCGACGCGGCCCCGATACTAGCGGCCTTGCCCGCAAAGACGTTTTTCTTAAAGCCCACGATTGATATTTAAGGTCATGCAATTCAACATTTCAGCCGAACATAAACACGCTTCGGGCGTGTACATTATCCGCAATTCGATAAATGCGAAGGTTTACGTCGGCAGCGCGGCGAACTTTTGGAAGAGGTATCAAAAGCACGTTAGTAATCTCACTATCGGCAACCATCACTCACAGCCCTTTCAGCGATTTTCTAACAAATACGGAAACGGCTGCATGAGCTTTGAACTACTCGAAGCGGCCCCTTCCACGAAAGAGGAACTGATATGCTGCGAACAAAAGTGGATAGACTTTTACAATGCGGCAAACAAAGCGCAAGGATACAATATGGCCCCGGCCGCTGGTTCTTTGCTGGGATATAAGCGCCCATTCAAAAAGAAGGGGCCGCTATCTGAAAAAGTTAAGCAGCTACTCTCGGAGCACAGAAAGCAGAACCCGATTATCCTCAATCCAGAGCAACGCGAGCGGCAACGGGCGGCGGTCAGCGCAGCCGCTAAGCTGAAAAAAGGCAAGCCGGCCACCCCGCGAACTGCCGAGCAACGCGAGCGGCAACGGACAGCAGTAATCGCAGCAAATACAGGCCGGAAAATGAACCCCGAATCTGTGAGAAAATTATCAGAAGCCCGTAAAGGCAAGAAGCGTGACCCCGCAGTGGGCGCAAAAATTTCGGCAGCGTTGGCAGCAAAGAAGGCGCAAGGTGCTACACTAGGACGGCCCAAAGGCGTAGTATTCACCGCAGAGCATCGGCAGAATATATCGGCAGCGTTGGCAGCAAAGAGGGTGCAGCAGCCTCAAGTTTCATAAACAAAAAAACCGGCCGTGAAAGCCGGTTTTTTGCGTTCTGCGAGCAGTAAAAGCCAATCGTTGCCCGTTCATCGGAGCGCAGCTCGATAGGCTTCTGAGTGAGCGCAGCGAGTGAGTGCGGGGCAATCGTTGGGGGCAGGCCTGCGCATAAGAAAAATCTTGGACTTATTTGTCGCAACTTGTAACAACTTGTAAAAAATTTTATCATTGATAATGAACACGTTAAAAATATTATTACTGGTAATAATATTGTGCTTTTATCAAAAGTCTTGACGTTCTCGTACCTTTGGCTTAAGTAAAGAGCAAAAAAAAGAGGGACGGTGTGCTCCCAGCACAGCGCCCCTCCGGGTCACCTACTTCAGCAGAAAATTGACAAGTAGTGCAAGTAAATAAGCACCTAAAGCCGTTCCAGCAGCTTTGAAAATGCCATTTACTAGTCCTAACAGTGCCGATTCAGCAGCTTTAGACAGTAACCCTTTCTCGCTCTTAGTGTCCATGATAGAGTACTAGATGATTAGGGAGTTGAACCATCCCTCACATCTCGAAACCCCGGTTGTTTCCAGCAGCCGGGGTTTCTCCTTTTTAGGGGAGCAACTTGGCGGAGGACATACCATTTGCGAGTTGAACAAAGATACTACGTCATTTCGTGGGTTTTACTAGACAGTAGTACCATCAGTGCCACTATTTTCAGGATTCGTCCTCATTGGCGCCTTTGGGTTTGGTTGCTGCTTCTTTTCATTGAAGGTTTTGGCTGGGTGAATTGTGACATGCAGGCAAGTGAATACTATATAAGCCGGCTATTTCTTACCCGTCAGGCGATTCTGCTTTTGTACTCTTTGGTTTTCGCTTCGTTAGCGATTAAGTAGCGTCTGCGTAGTTTGGCGGCATGAAAAAGATTCTGCTCTTCTCGGCGCTCTTGGCTGCGGCTGGCTGCGGCTCTGCTCCTACCGAAACCGCTGCCACCACCGCCACGAATCCAATTAGCCAAGAGGAAGCCGACCGGGCAGCTATTCAAGCGTACATGAAGCAAACGCTCGATGACCCGGCGAGCTATCAGCCGGTCTCATTGGAAGCAGAAGGCAGCTTCACTCGCGCCGATTCTATTCGGGTGCGCCTGGCTATGGGAGCTGATACTCGCGGAGCTTCAATAGGCTCTGCCGATTCGACTACGACAATAGGCAGGGAATACGAGCATAAGTACCGGGCGAAGAACAAGCTCGGCGGGCTTGTTCTTCAGCGGGAATATGCAGTTGTTTTTGACAACGGAAAGGTTTTGACCTATCGACTTTGATTGAATAGCCACAAAGGGCGCGCGCCTCATTTCTTAGGTATGACTAGCAACAAGCAAGCTGCTAGTCATTTCCTAGACTATGGCAAACACCACGAAGCGGTACATTATCGAAATCGAAATGGGGGCTGCTCAGCAGGCTCTTACCGATACCACAAAGAAGCTACAGGCATTTGACAAAGAGCTTGATGGGCTAGACATAGATAGCGACGCCGCGAAGAAAATCATTGCGGAAATGGGTAAGCTCGCGAAGCAAGTCGAGCAAGCTGAAGGGGAAATTGATAAATTAAGTCGAGGGCTTGATGGGCTGAAGCCGGGCACCCTTCCGGCGCTTGAAGCCGAAATTGAAGAGCTAGAAGAGACTCTTCGCCAAGCGACGCGCGGCACGGCCGAATTTGATGCGGCGCTTCTAAAGCTCGGCGATGCAAAGGGCGAGCTAAAAAAAATAGAAGACCAAATCGACGCAATTGCTGATGTAAAGCAGCATACAGGCGCATTTTTGGACTTTTCTAACGGCGTAGTTGGGGCATTTTCCGTCGCATCAGTCGCCGCTCAGACCTGGGGCCTCTCTTCGCAAACAGTCGAGCAGTATCAAACTAAGCTGCTTTCGTGTATCACAGTGCTCGATTCAGTCGAGCAGGTAAGCAAGGCGCTGAACAGCGAAACGCTCGGTGTAGTGAAGAGCACGCTCGCCGCTGGCAAAGCGTACCTGTTCGGGGCGGAAAGCGCCAGCACGGCAAGTAAAATCACGCGCGCCGCCCTCATTTCAACGGGCATCGGCGCCATTGTCGTTTTGGTGGGCTTGCTGGCTGCCAACTTCGACAAAGTGAAAGAGGCGGGCGCAAGCATCTACGCCAAGTTTAAGCCGCAATTTGAGGCTATCAGTCGGCTAATTGGCAGCATCGTAGATGAGGCCCGAAACCTTGCCAGCGTCGTTACTTTCGGATTGATTGACTCGGCGGCTTCTCACGCAATCAAAGCAGCGCAGGAAACAGCAGATAAGCTGCTAGAAATTCAAACCCAAACACAGGAGCGAGATATTGAGCTTCGTAAAGCGCAGGGCTTACGAACCGAACAGGAGGAGCTAACCCGGCTAGAAAACCTAGTCAAAATAGCTCGCAAAAAAGCCAAAGACGGAAGCGAAGAAAAGCTTCAGGATTTGGTTAAAGCCGAAAATGCTTTAGCAGTCCTGAAGGCTACATTCGCCACCAAAGCATACGAAGCTGAGCAGGCCGCCACCCTTGCCCGCCTAAACGCCCGCGTAGCCACAGAAACCGCCAAAGGCAAAGATTCAATCACCGCCCAACTCGCCGTAAAGCAGGAAGAGCTAATTCAACTATTAGCAGCCGAAAACCGCAATGAGGCCGCAATTATTGCCAAGCGCGCAGAAATTGAATCAATAACCCTCGCCCACCAAAAAGCCGCAGCCGACGCGCGGCTCGCTGCTGAGTTTGAAGCCTTCAAAAAGCGCGTTACTGAGACCGACAAGCTCGAAACGCTGAGCGCGCAGGAGCGCTTGCGGCGCGACATCGCGACCGAAGAAGAGCGTCAGAAGGGCATCGCCGACCGGGGCCAACAGATGAGCACGGCTGCCGGCAAGGTAACTGAGCAGACGGCCGCTGAGATTGCCGAGCGGGTTCGCATCGCCGCGATTCCGAAGCTGAGCTTTACTGATAACGTACTCGTGAGGGTGTTCGGCGTCGCGCCTGAGCAGCTCGAAAAGACGAAGCAGCAAATCGAAGCCGCAGCGCAGGCCGTGAATCAGGCCGTCGGCCAATACTACGCCGGGGCGATGGCTGAAGCTGATGCCCGCGTCGATGAAGCGCAGCAGCGGCTTTCGCTCATCTCGCAGGCGCTCGACCAAAGCCGGCAGAAGCGCGAGGCCGACGAAGCGCAGCTCGCGTCGGCGACCGGCGCCCGGCGCGACTACCTGCTTCAGAAAATCGCGAAGGAGCGGGCCGAAGAAGAGAAGCTCAACAATGCCAAAAACAAAGCGGCCGCTGATGAGAAGAAGCGGCTGAAAGAGCAGCAGCAGCTTCAGAAGGAGTCGCAGCGCGTCTCGCTCGCCCTCACTGCGGCCCTGGCGATTCAGGCTGCCGTCGAAGCCATCGCGCAGGCTGCGGCGATTCCCTTCCCGGCCAACATTCCGGCGATTATCGTTGTCGGCGCGACGGTGGCGAGCGGCGTCTTCGCGGCGAAAGCACTCGGCAACACGTTCGCCGATGGCGGCTTCATTACCGGGCCCGGCGGGCCGCGCTCCGACGAAGTGCCGGCCCTGCTCAGTAACGGCGAGTTTGTAGTCAATGCCGACGCGACGGCCAAAAACCGGGGCTTGCTCGAAATGATGAACGCCAACAATAACCGCGTTTTGCCCCCTGGCACTTTGTCGCTGGCTGCCGGTGGCAGCGGGGGCACGTCGGCCGGCAGCTCATCGGGCGGCGCCGACTTCGGGCAGCTCATCGAGCAGGGCCGCGAGCAGCTCGACTTGATGAAGCAACTCATCGGGCACGCTGCCGAGACGGCCGCGAAGCCGCCCCTGCTCATCGGCCCGGCCGAAGCGATTGCCTTCGAAGAGCAGCGCAAGTCGGTCGAAGCTGCGAAAGCTTCGGCAGCGTGGTAAACGAAAAGCCCCGGCCGGTTGGTCGGGGCTTTTTTGATGGGAGGAAAACAGGTCGGGGTATTATATCTTCGATTGAGGTTCCTGCCTTGCGGCAAACGGCCAATTGTCCTGCATCCGCTTAATCATGCAATACCAAAGGGATTGGGCGGCTTCGAGCGTGGCACGACCTGTTTTCTGATGCTAATATACGAAAAGCCCTGCTTAGTTGGCCGAACTACTGTCTCATTATTTTCATAGCGAGTAGGGCTTCACGGCGCCGGCCTGGCTGACGAAGAAAGCGGCCGTATCTAATTCGAGCCCGCCCGTTTTATTCTTCGCCCGGTAAACGTGGTGCAACAGCGTGCCGAGTCGCGTCGAGTCGGTCGAATCGCGCAGCTTCGTCGCGATAGTCCTGAGCGAGTCGCTGCGGCGCGTGCAATCCTGATAATACTTTTTGAAGTGAGCCACGTCGGCCGGGGCGAAATTCTGCTCTAAGGCCGTTTTATACTTCTCGTAAGCACTGACCTGAAACTTCCGGTCGGATTCGTAGGCGCGCAGGGCGGCGACGGCTTGCTCAGCGTCGGCGTGCCGCTGCCGGAAGGGCTCGGCTTGCCAGCTCACCGGCTCGTAGCTCTTCGGGTCGCCGAGGTGCTGCTTCAGGTAGTCGGCCGCAGCCGCGCGGTCGGGCGACTGCTCAGCCGCCGTCGAGCAGCTCGCGAGGGCAGCGGCGAGCACCAGGGGGAAAAGGGCTTTCATGGGTTGAAATGCAGAAAGTGGGGAAGTGAGGCGGCGAAAATAGCCACAAAACGGGGGCGCCTCATTTCTTAGTCATGCCCTCGCAGAAAACACCGAAGCGCTTCGCCGTCACTTTAGACCCTACCGACACCGGCAAGGGCATGAAGTTGGTCTCGTTAGTGAAGACGCCCGCCATCGGGCAAGGTTGGGTAGCACTCGCTTCAGATGAGCATCAGCCAGTGAAGCGAGTGCACCTGAGCGCGGCTGCGACCGGCGAAGCGAAGCAGGTGCTTACGGGCCCGCTGCTCATTCCCGACCTGCCGATTCTGCGAATCGACGAAAACGGCGAAGAGTTTTACATCAGCTTCAGCGCCGAGCAGATTGAAATAATCGCTCATCAATTCATGGCCGAAGCGAAGGGGCTCGCCCTGAGCAATCAGAATCACGCCGACGCCCTCGAAGGCAATCAGATTCGCGAGCTGTGGCTCATGCTCGACGGCAAGCTCGACAAAGCAGCTGCGCTCGGCTTCGACCTGCCGGCCGGCACGCTGATGGCGTCGATGAAGGTCGCCGACTCCGATTTCTGGAAAAATGAGGTCGAAACGGGCAATGTGACGGGCTTTTCAATCGAAGGATTATTCGATTTCAGTGAGCTAAAACTTCAGGCGGCGAGTGCCGCCCCTAAAAAACGTATGAGTTTCAAATCTGTAGTTCTGAGCGCCATCGCGCGCCTTTCCGCTGCCCTTTCCCTCGCTTCCGTCGAGCTTGATGACAGCACTGAGCTCGAAGTCGATGACGCGACCGGCGCCGTTTACGCGCTGAAAGAAGACGGCACGCGCGGCGAAGCCTATCCTGATGGCACCTATAAGCTGAAAGACGGCACCGCCTTCGAAGTGAAGGACGGCAAGCACGTCGGGCACAAAGCCCCCGAAGCCGAGAAACCGGCTGAAGAGAAGCTCGCCGAAGAGAAGCCAGTCGATAACAAATCAGCCGTAGCTCCCGAAGCAGCCGCTGAAGTCGAGAAACTGCTCGGCAGCATCGAGACCGAAATCGCCGACGTGCGCAAGCTGCTCAAAGGTGAGAAGCCGGCCGAAGAGAAGCCTAAAACCGATGACAAAGCCGGCGACACGAAGCTCAGCGCTGCCGTGCGGGCTCGCGCCGAAAAAGACCCGGTGAAGCTGGCTGCTATCGAGTTGGCGCTTCAGACGGTCGAAATGGCTGACGGCTCATCGGTGAACTACAACCCGATTACGCGCTCGCTCACCGACTCGACCGGCGCCCTACTCAAAACGGGCTACTACGCCTGCGCTGATGGCAATTATTTCAAGGTTTCGACCGACCAGTACACTTACGAAATCGACGCCGAGACCTACGCGAAGGCTACGACGCAGCTCAGCGCCGTCGAGTTGGAATTGAGCGAACTGAAGAGGACGAAGCCGGCCGGCTCGCGCATCAAGCTCGGCGAACAGACTACCGAAAATCAGGCTGATTTGCCAGCGTGGAAAGTGCAGCTCAACGCTGCTCGCGCCAAGCAAAAAGCCCAAATCGGCCAATAATTCACCCGTTTACTCACTCCAAAGCCGCCCGGTGAACGGGCACAAAAAACCCAATTATGGTTTACTCTCCTATTTTTTATCAGGGCGACGTCGCGCAGGAAATTCATTCCGCAGTCATCGCTTCGAATCGCACCTCGACGCGCAAACTGCTGCGCCTCGAAGATGACATCAAATATCAGCGCGTGCTGACAAGCATTTCGGGCGAACTGGCTTGGCAGGAGTACAAAGAGCAGATTCGCGAGGCTGATATTCCCGGCCTGGCTGCTGTCAATAACTGGAAAATGGGCGACCGCCTGCTCACGCCGGCCCGCCTGATGGCTTTCGACAATATCACGCTGTCGCAGCTGCTCAAAACCCGCTACGCTGCCGACATGGCGGCCGGCGCCGTGAATATCGGCTCGACGCCCTTCGAAAACCAGGCGACCGGCCACCTTGTACCGCGCCTGGGCAAGAGCTACGAGAAGCTGCTTTACACCAGCATCACGGCAGCCACGAAAGCCAGCATCGCCGCGAGCAACGTGCCGACCGCTTCGCAAAAAGCGTGGGCCGCTGCTCAGACGCCTTTCCTGTTCGATGGCATCGTTGCGAACCTCATCAAAGCCGGCATCGAAAATCCTGACGACACAGTGAAGGCCGTGACTTCGACTACCGTGACCGGCTCGAATGTTGGCGCCGAGTACGCCAAGATTTACGCCCAAATCGATGAAGAAGAGCTCGAAGACGGCAGCGTAGTTATCTACTCGCCTTTGGCCGACATGAAGACTATCACGGCTGCGAACCAGCTGAAAGAATTCAAGGACACGTTCCAAGTCATCGGCACCGGCAAGGACATGACCGTGACTTATAATAACGTGCCGGTTGAATTCGTGCCGACCCCGGCCCGCTTCGCTGGCTACGGCGGCGAGACCGGCGACTTCGTGCACGGCACCGACCTCACCTCTGACCTGACTTCTTTCAAGTTGGACAAAGTGAACGCGATGAGCGAAGACCTCTTTTTCAAGTTGGTCGCCACGGCTTGCACCACGACGCTCGACACCTACAAAAAGGTGCTCTACCTGTAATCAACCCGCTGAAAGGGGGCCGCGCGTTGCGGCCCCCTCGAAGCATTTCACTCGATTAAGAGCGTGAATAAAAAACAAAGAGAAGCCGCAGCCGCCCTCGCCGCTGCTGGCACCCCTGGCACTCCCGAAGCCCCGGCTGCTGACTCGACGCCCGGCGCTGAGCAGGGCAGTTCGACCGACGCTGCCGACGATGACGCTGCCGACGATGCCGCCGACGATGCCGAAGCGGAAGCGGAAGCCATCGGCGCCGAAGCAATCGAGCTGATGACTCGCTTCGGGCTGAAGCGCTGCGCCATCGACCGCGAGCGCTCGATTCACTTCGACACGAAGCACATCGAGTCCCTTCAGGCATCGGGCGTCGAGCTTCTCATCATCGAGCGCTAAGCTGAAGCGTCGCCGCTCAGTCAGCTCAATACTTCACTTATAAGTTAAGCCCGCCTTATGGCCTCCAAACTCAATAAAAGCATCAGAAAAACGCAGCAGTACGCCATTGGCGGTATTGCTGTCGTGCTGGGCTTCGACACTCACTTGCCGAACGGCCTCAACACCCTCGAAATCGTTCGCACTTCTATCGATGCGCCGATTACGGGCCTGACGCTCGACCCCGATACCGAAGTCATTCGCCTCGAATTCGAAGAGAATGAGGCGCTCTTTTCGGATAACACGGTTATCGGCGCCAACCGCTTCCCGAAGCATCAGCTCGGCATGAAGTTCAGCGGCCGCGATGACGAAAAGAATGCCATCATCAAGGCGATGGACTTGAACCGGGGCACCTACATCGCCAAGCTTACGACCGGCCAAATCGTGCTGCTCGGCGGCGTGAACGGCCTCACCAGCGAAAAGAGCGATTCGGGTGCCGGCGCCAAAAATGAGGACTTCAACGGTTACGACGTGCTGCTCGGCGGCGCTGAGCTCGAAAAAGCTCCCATCGTGCCGGCTGCCGTCTTCGCGACCCTGGCTGCCCGCGTCGCCGCTTAATTCCTTTCCTGCCTCTATTCGATTCCTGTGCTCTATCCTGTGCCCTCGCCTGCTAACGGCGTCACGCTTGCCGGACTTCGCGCCCTGCTGCTGGCTCCCTGGCAGGCGGGGGCTACTTATTCGTATCTGTCGGCCGCAAAATCGACTGTGACGGGCTTCGCCGGTCTTACCGGCTGGCAGCGCATCGAAGCCCCGCTCGACGGCTCGCAGTTCGGCGAAGCCATCAGCAAGGGCAAAAACGGGCGCGTTTCGGCGCAGTCGATTTCGATTGTGCTCGCCGGCCTGGCTGCGCCGCAGCGCACGGCCGTCGAGTCGCTCATCGAAGCCGGGCCGATTGTGGCCCTGTGCCAAGACTTCCGGCTTCAATGGTGGCTTTACGGGCAGGATTTCGGCTTAGTGGTGCCGACCGTCGCCAACACTTCCGGCCCGTTTCGCGGCGACTCGACGCAGAGCATCGCCATCAGCGGCACGCAGCGCAGCGCAGCTCGGCTCATCGCGCAGTCGCGCATTAATCTTCTCTACAACCGCGCGACCGTGTTCGCGCAAGCACCGGCTTAATAATGGAAGTTCAGAGCATCGCGCTACAACTCGCGGCCGTCGAAGTGCCCAAACCTGCGAAGGGCACTTCGACCGTCGGCATGCCCATTTTTTGGGGCGCGCGTCACTCGTTTATGAGCAAGCTGAAGCAGCTCATTCGCAACAGCCCGACCGCTTCGGCGATGTTGGGCCGTAAGGCGTCGCTAGTGGCCGGGCAGGGCTTCCGCGTCGATGAAAAAGCGCTGCCGACGCTGGCGAAGTTCCTGAAAAAAGTCGCGAGCGAGGGCCAGTATAAAACCGCGAAGAAGCTGCTGAAGCGCATCGGAAAGGATTACGCCGAATTTGAGGGCGTCGCGCTTCAGGTTGTTTGGGCCGAAGACCGCAAGCACATCGCCGAGCTTTATTTTCAGCGATTCGACACCGTTGCGCCTGGCGCAATGGATGAAGACGAAGTAATAAACGAGTATTATCTCTGTCGTGATTGGAGCAACACGCAGCGATACAAGGTGAAGCGGCTGCCGGCCTTCAACCCCGAAAAAGCAGCCAGCGCCGACGCAAAAGAGCGCGAGGAAAACGCAGTTCAGCTCGCCGTTTTCTTCGACGGCGACGAATACTTTCCCGACCTGAGCATTCAGGCCGGGCTTAACTACATGGAAGCCGAAGGGCTGCTCGGCCGATTCCACCCGAACAACATTTCGAATAAGTTTTCGCTCGGCAGCATCTTCACCGTGCTAAATGGCCCGGTCGATAAGCAGAGCGAAGACGGCAAAACCATCATCACAGCCGCCGAGCAGCAGCGCGCTTTCGTGAAAAAGCTGAAGGACACCTTCACCGGGCCCGAAGCCGAGCAGCTGCTCGTTTTGTTCGGCGAAGGCGGGCCCGGCAAGGCTGAAGACCTCGCACAGTTGCAGAGCTACACGCCCGGCACGAATGAAACGCTTTATGAGTCGCTGAGCAAGATGTTTCAGCAAGCCATTCTGAGCGCCGGGGGCGTGACCTCGCCCGAAGTGGTGGGCTTGCCGTCGGTCGGTGGCCTGGGTGGCGACGGTGGCAAATTGGTCGAAGCGTATCAGCTCTATTATAATACGGTATGCCGGCCGGCGCAGCTCAGCTTGCTCGAATTCTTCAAAGAGCTGTTTGCCTTCGTTCCCGATACCAGCTTCGAAGATGAGCCCGACGGCGAGCCTTGGCTCGACATCACGACGACACTGCCGGCGCGCGTGACCTTCACCGAAGACGGGCTCTTTCAGATTTGCTCAGATGCCGAGCTGCGCGAAATGATTGATTTGCCGGCGACGCCTGCCGAGCCCGAAGCGAAGCCCGGCGCCGCTGAAGTGAAGCAGCTCACGCCTGAGCAGAAGGCCTTAACCAGTTCGCCGGCCGGTCAGTCGAGCATCGACGCGATGCTCGCGGCCCTGACGCGCGGCGAGGCGACGCCCGAAAGCTGCCGGGCCCGTTTGGTGCTCTTTTACGGCCTGAGCGAAGCCGATGCCCTGCTCATCGTGCCAGCGCAAGCCCTCGCCGCTTAATCGACCGGGCCAATGCTGACACTCGAAAGGATTGCTGAAGCCTATGAGCGCGGCGACTCGAAAGAGTTGCTGCGCCTGGCTGCTTACTCTGAAAGCCAGTTTCTGTTTTACACGAATCAGGTGCCCGTCATCTTCGCTTTTGTCTATGCCGACAATGCGAAGAATAAGGAGCTGAAGCGCGTCGGCCGCAGTTCGGGCTTCCGGCAGGGCGTTCGAAATCTGAATTTCGTACCGGCCGCGCAGCACCCGACTACCCCCGGCAGCCGTGACGCCCGCCCGGCCCGCGTGTATTACGACCTGGGCCGGCAGCAGTGGCGCTCATTCAGAAAAGGCAACCTGCGCAGCATTACAGCTTTTTGGTCGGTTGAGCTGGGCCGCTTTGTCGATACGCCCGAAGAAGCCGGCATCGAGCGCGGAAAGGAATTCGACGCCGCGCCCGACCGGCCGGCCGAAATCAACGAAGCCCGCGCCGCGCGCAACGCCCGGCGCGCAGCCACCAAAAAGACCCGGCTCAGCGCTGCTCGCGCCGGGCGCCTTTCCCTCACTGCCGGCCGCACGCAGCGCGTCGCCGCTCGCCAATTACGCAGAATATGAAGCACCTCATCACGCCGGCCGACATCACGGCTCAGACCGTCATCAGCATCACGGCCGAAGCCCATAAACTCGCCCTTGCGATTCCGATTGCGCAGGGCCGGCACCTGCGCCCGCTACTGGGCTTGCAGCTTTTCGATGAGCTGCTCAGCTTCGCCGAGTCGGCGCCGGAACTACCGGCCGCGCGCGACGCCGCGAGCATGACGGCCTACGAAGCCGCCCGGCAGGCTTGGCGCTCAGCGGCCGCGACCGACCCGCTGCTCACGCTTCTCGATGAGGTAACGCCGATGCTCTGCGCCTGGGCACTCATCGAAGCATGGCCGTCGCTCATCGGGCACATCACGCCGGCCGGCATTGTGCTCAAAACCGGCAAAAGCGAGGGCACCACGTCGGCCGACGCCGGCTTGATGCGCGAAATGTTTGCCGGCCTGCGCGAGCTCGCGGTTTTTCGCGGCGAAGAGCTCGACGCCTGGCTTCGCCGGAATCGGCAGCTCTATTCTCGCTTTCTCCCCTCCACTCCGGCCGCGACCGGCGCCGGGCTCATCGGCGGCTGCTTCTTCGGTTAATCGACTTTATGACTACTGCTCAATACCTGGGACTCGCCGTCTCCTTTCTGCTTTTGCTGCTCGGTATCATTGGCTACTTCGCGAAGTCGATGGTCGAAGAATTCAAAGCTTCGCTTAAAGCCCGCGCCGCTGCCGAGCAGCTGCAAGCCGGGCAGATTGTCGAGCTCACGACCGCCCTGAAGCTGCAAACGACCGAAAGCAGCCGGCTTCGCTCTGAAATGAAGAGCCTACTGAAAGCCTTCACGGCCTTCGACCGCTGGATTTACGGCGAGCTCCAGCACGGCACTTTCAAGACGAAGCCGCCCACCTTCAACCACGTCGGCGACGTGCCAACGCCCGACGCTGAAGCCGCTTAATACTCACTTTCATTTTTTTTCATTTTATACCACAATGCCCAATTTTTCCCCGTTTTCCCGTTTTCTCTGCGCGCTGCTCAGCACGGCGCGCAAGCTCACGCCCTGGCTGCTCTTCTTCGCGGCCGGCGCCGGCATGCTCTACGGCCCGGCCGTCATTCGCGAGGCGCTCGCGCGCTTCTACCATTCGACCGCAGCGGCCGGCGTGAACATGAGCGGCGCTGAAGTCACCACCGAAACGCAGGCGGCCGGCTGGCTGCCGTTCGGCGTCGTGACGTCGAAGATGCTCGCGACGGTCGGCATGTTCGTCGTGCTGTGCCTCATCGTTTGGCGCATGCAGCGGCTTGTACTGCCGGGCCCGGCGAAGTGGGCAAAGAACGATTACCCGAAAGCCTTCGAGCAGCTGCCGACGCTCGAAAAGTTTCGCGTTTACCAGGTGGGCCGTTGGCAGCTCATCGCCCTTGTCGGCATCGCGGCCGTCTTCGCGGCCCTAGCTCAGTAATGCGCCGGCTGCTCTTACTGCTCGCCCTGCTCGGCACCTTCGCTGCGCAGGCGCAGCGCACGCCGCGCGCCGCCGAGATGAGCCGGGCTGCGGCCGCTACCGATTGGCTCACTGCTCATCTGTGGGTGCGTGAGGCGACCGGCAACAATGACGGGCCGTTTATCGACGCGCTATGCGCCGAGGGGCACGTCGCGAAGCGCTCGGCGTGGTGCGGCCTGACGCAGCGCAAAGTACAAGTCACGCTGAAGCTGCCGATTCCCAACGGCGCAGCGAAGGCGGCGAATTGGTTTCTCGACCGGGGCCGGGCCGTGCCGCGCGACTCGATTCGCAAGGGGCTCTGCGCCGGCATCTTCAGCCCGGCGCGCGGCGAAATCGGGCACATTACGCGCGTGGCTGAAGTTGTGCCGCCCCTGCGCAAAGGGCGCCCACCTCGCGGCGCCTACTGCATCGGCGGCAACGAAGGCACCGGCCGAAACGCCGGCATTCATCGCAACCTCTATCCTCTCAGCTCTATTTATGCGCTTTCAAATTGGCTTCATTAAGCTGCTGCTCGCCCTGCTCTGTCTGAGCAGTTGCGCCGGCTACCGCAGCACCCGCCCCCCGAAGACGCTCAGCGAGGCGCAACACCGGGCCGCGCAGCGTGCCGCCCGTCGATACTACAACCCAATGCGCTGCGCGCGGATTCTCGGCTATGACCAACTTCCCCGCTAAGCTCGCCCTGCTGCTGGCCTGCGCGCTGAGCAGCTGCGCCGCCGAGCGCACGCTCTTCGGTGGCCCGGCCGGCTACGAAGTGCGACCGGCCGATGAGCCGGGCCCGGCCGGGGCCGTCGCCATCGCCAAAATCAAGGCGAAGACGGTGACGCTGCAAATCGGCACCGGCAACACAGCCAGCAGCACCGACAACACGAAGGCCGGGCAGAAGCAGGGCTCGGCAGCGACGGCCCCGCGCGCGGCGAGCAGCAATGCCAGCGAGAAGAGCAGCGGCTCGCCCTGGCTGCTGAATCTGATGCTAGTGCTCGGCGGCGCCCTGCTCGGCGATTGGCTCGCGAGCAAGCTGCCGGCAAGCTGGCTGCGGTGGCTGCCCTGGCGAGCGGCGCCGCCCTAGTTTCGGGCGTTTCATGCGGGCCCGCATGAAAGTCGATGCGCCCCCGCATGAAAGCAAAAACACCCCCGCATGAAAAGAGCCCCGACCTTAACCGGCCGGGGCTCTTTTTTCGCCCTTTCGGGGGCGTGTTGTACTGATGTTGTACTGAAAAAGAAAAAAGGCCGTTTCCTGATTGGAAACGGCCTTTTAGGTAGCGGGGACTGGACTCGAACCAGTGACCTTTGGGTTATGAGCCCAACGAGCTACCAACTGCTCCACCCCGCACTGTTTGGTTCTGCAAAAGTACGGCGATTTTCTGAAAAGGCAATATTTGGAGTAAAAATTCTTGCCTGCTGCTGGTAAGCGGTTAGCCCACAGGTAATAATTTTTTTTCGACTATGAGGCGCTAGGCCCGGTCGCCGGTGGTTTTTACCAGGTTGATGCCGGCGGCGAAGAAGATGAGGCCCACCACAAAGGGGACGATGGAGTTCATTTTGCTGAGGCCGATGCCGCCCACGCCCAGGAAAGCCAGGGCGCCAATGATGATGCCGACGATGCCCAAAACGGTGAGAATGGTGCCAAACGTGCGTTTCTGATTCATGGCAATAAAGTCAAAAGGGAAATATTCAAATAAAAACCGGCCGGGCCGGACTAGCGCCTCATACGCCAACAACCGGCAAATGGATAGCTGCCCGCTGAAATGCCATCTGGCGCGGCACGACCGAGGGGTTCGGAAAAGGCTGGTGCAGCCGGCGGGCATCGGCTTAATCTGCCATCTTTGCTATCTAATTTAGTTTTTCCGCCATGGCATCTCAGCGCTCCCCGGCCCTTGGGTTTATTTTCATCACGCTGCTCATCGACGTCAGCGGGCTCGGCATCATCATCCCGGTGATGCCCACGCTCATTAGGCAGCTCACGGGCGAGGGACTGAGCCAGGCCGCCGTGTATTCGGGCTGGCTCACGTTTGCTTACGCGGGGGCGCAGTTCTGCTTTGCGCCCATCATGGGCGGGCTCAGCGACAAGCTGGGCCGGCGGCCGGTGCTGCTGGCGGCGCTGCTGGGGCTGGGGCTCGACTACGTGTTTCTGAGCTTTGCGCCCACGCTGGGCTGGCTGTTTGTGGGGCGCGTGCTGGCGGGCATCACGGGGGCCAGCTTCACCACGGCCACGGCCTATATTGCCGACATCAGCACGCCCGAGAACCGGGCCCAGAACTTCGGCATGGTGGGTTTGGCGTTTGGGGTGGGCTTCATCATTGGGCCGGCGGTGGGCGGTCTGCTGGCTGGTTTTGGTCCGCGGATGCCGTTTATGGTGGCGGCGGGGCTGAGTTTGTGCAACTTCCTGTACGGACTGCTGGTGCTGCCCGAGTCGCTGCCCGCCGCCAGGCGCCGGGCCTTTGAGTGGACGCGGGCCAACCCGGTGGCCTCGCTGCTGCGCCTGCGGCAGTACCCGGCGGTGCTGGGTTTGGTGGCCTCGCTGGTGCTGATTTATTTGGCGGGCTCGTCGGTGCAGTCGGTCTGGACGTTTTATACCGAGCTCAAGTTTGGCTGGGGCGAGAAGATGGTGGGCATTTCGCTGACCGTTATCGGCCTGTTTTCGGCGCTGGTTCAGGGCGGGCTGGTGCGCGTGGCCATTCCGAAGCTGGGCGCGGCGCGGGCCATTGTGGTAGGGCTGCTGTGCTACACGGTGGGTTTTGTGCTGTTTGCCCTTGCCTGGCAGGGCTGGCTGATGCTGGCGTTTCTGGCGCCTTACTGCCTGGGCGGCATCGCGGGGCCGGCGCTGCAAAGCACCATTTCGGGCCAGGTGTCGGCTTCTGAGCAAGGCGAGTTGCAGGGCACCCTCACCAGCCTGATGAGCCTGATGGGCGGCATAGTGGGGCCACCACTCATGACCGGCCTGTTCCGGTTTTTCACCCGCGAAGACGCGCCCGTGCATTTCCCGGGCGCGCCGTTTTTGCTGGGGGCGGTGCTGGCTCTGGCCAGCGCGGGGCTGGCGCTGCGCTCGTTTCGGCAGAACCCGCCGGTGGAAAGCAGCACCGTAGCTGATGCGATGCCGGCACATTGAGGCCCACAGCGGGCGGCGGGCAACCAGATGATGCCGCTAACGCGTAATTTGCCACTTCCCGCCTCCTGCCTTTGCCTATGAATTCCGACCTGCCCGCGCCGCTCATCGATTTTGCTTACCGCGCCGACCTCGATATCTTGGTGAGCCGCTGGGGCCACCAGCCCGACCCGCACGAGCTGCCCGCCGTGTACCAGCAGATGTGCGAAGCGGCCGTGGACCAGCAGGCGCGCTTCTGGCTGCAGGACATCCGCCGCCGCACCCTCAACGACCCGGGCACCACCGAGTGGCTGCTCAACAAGTTCTTTCCGGAAATGGCGCGCCGGCTGAACGGCCGCCTCTACGTCGCCTACCTCGTGGGCCCGGCTCTGCACGAATCCATCATCAACCGGCCCGGTTACGTTTCGGCGGAGGCCTACGACGACAAGCCGTTTGCCATTTCTTTTTTTGGCGATGAGGGCGCGGCCATTCGCTGGCTCCAGATTCAGCAGACGGACAAGGTGGGGTCGTAATCGGATGCTTTTTAGTTGGCCAGAAGACTTGAACGTCATGTTGAGCGCCGCCGAGACATCTCGCGTGCCGAAGTAATGCGGACGATTGAGTTACTACCACACGCGAGATGTTTCGGTGGTACTCGACATGACGTTCTGAGAACTTCTCAGATTAGATTCAATAAAATCTTCCTTTCAAAAAAAGCCTTTCCAGTTGCTGGAGAGGCTTTTCCATTTCCGGCACAACTTATTTGCAAGCAACCCGTTTTACAATTACGAAATCTTCGTATATTTACGACACCATCGTAACAAGACCAATCAAGCCGCTCATGGAACGCCTCACCCAACCCGAAGAAGACGCCCTGCGCGTGCTGTGGCCGCTGCCCGCCGGCGGCTTCGTGAAAGACGTGCTCGACCAGCTACCCGCCCCGCGGCCGCCCTACACCACGCTAGCCAGCACCCTGCGCAACCTGGAGCGCAAGGGCTACGTGCGCGCCGAAAAACTGGGCAATTCCTACCGCTTCGTGCCCATGATTTCGGCCGACGACTACCAGCGCCGCTCCCTGGGCACGCTGGTGAAGCAGCATTTCCAGAACTCCTACAAAGAGCTGGTGTCGTTTTTCGCGCAGGACAACAAGGTGAGCGCGGCGGACTTGCAGGAGATTATCAAGCTCATTGAAAGCAAGAAGGAGGACTAGCCATGCTCTCGCCCACTTTGCTGTATTTGCTGAAGGCCAACGGGGCGCTGCTGCTCTTTGCGGTGGCGTATTTCGGGCTGTTGCGCCGGCTCACGTTCTTCACGCTGAACCGAGTGTACCTCGTGTTTGTGCTGCTGTTTTCGGCGGTGTACCCGGCCCTGCCGGTGCCGGCGATGCTGCCGCCCGTGGCCGCCCAGCCGGTGGCCGTGGTGCTGATGGATGTTGCCACCACGGCGACGGCCGGGCCGGCGGCTGACGCGCCGGCGCCCATCGACTGGAACGCGGTCGCGCTGGCCGTATATGGCGCGGGCGTGGCCCTGGGGCTGGGGCGGCTACTGATGCAGCTGCTGTCGCTGGCACGGCTGCGGCGCCGCTCGCGCCCGGCCGTGGTGCAGGGCGTGGCCGTACGGGCGCTGCCGGGCGACGTCAGCCCGTTCTCGTTCGGGCCTTCTATTTACCTAAACCCGGCGCGGCACCCGGCGCCGGAGCTGGCCGCCGTGCTGCGCCACGAGCAGGTGCATGTGCGGCAGGGCCATACCCTGGATGTGCTGCTGGCCCACGTGGCGCAGGCCGCCGCCTGGTGCAACCCAGCCGCCTGGCTGCTGCGCCGAGCTCTGCTCGATAACCTCGAATTTCTGGCCGACCACGCCGCCCTGCAAACCGGCCTTGACCGGCGCGCCTACCAATACAGCCTGTTGCGCCTGAGCCAGGCGCTGCCGGGCCCTGCTCTTGTTTCCCATTTCACCTTTCCAACCCTCAAAAACCGCGTTGTCATGATGAACAAACCGCTTTCTTCGACCGGGCAGCTGGCCCGTTATTTCGTGGCCGGGCCGCTGGTGCTGGCTGCTACGCTGGGCTTTTCGGGTGCGCGGGCGCAGGGCGGCGGGCCGGCGGGGCCAATGGCAGCCCAAGCAGCGTCGGCTCAACAAGACCGTGAGCACGCCACTCACTACCTCGACGGCAAGGTGAGCTCCATCGCAGAAGAACTCAAGCTTGGCGCGGCCAATGTGGCGTCTATGGAGGCGCTGAAGGGCGACGAAGCCCGCAAAATCTCCGGCAATCCGCAGGACGAATACGTGATGGTCATTACCTCAAAGCAGAACCAGAACCGCGCCGACGTGCGTGCTTTCAACGCGAAGGTGGCTGCGGCAAAGGCGCGGGAAAGAGGCAGCGAGATGCCTCCTTCGACTGTGCCGGCCGTGGACCCGGCCGACCACCAGCTGCCCGACGGTATCAAGGCCTACATTGCCAAAACCTACCCGGGCAGCACCATCGGCGGCTATTTTATCAGCGACAAGGCGTCGGAAAAGGTGCCGCATGTGAAGTACTACGCCAGCATCACGGCCAGCAACGGCGAGAAGCACAAGCTGTATTTCAACGCCGACGAGCAACTGGTGGCAGCTCCAGCCCCGGCTGCGACGACAGCAACTTCCGCGGGCGCGATACCCCTTCCGGGCATGAAGACGCCGCCCATTGTGTACGTGGACGGCCAGCCCTACGCGGGCGACATGAAGGACATCGGCCCCAGCAACATTGCTAATATCAGCGTATTCAAAGGCGACAAAGCCCGCCAGCTCTTCGGGGCCGATGCCGGCAACGGCGTGCTGGTGGTGACCACCAAAGCGAATGAGAACAGCACCGAGGTGCGTGCCTTCAACGACAAGCTGGGCAGTTCGACGTATGTCATGACGCCGGTGCCCGATGCCGCCCCGGCCCAGGCAGCCACCAGCGTGCCCTACCTGGCCGCGCCGGCCCTAGCCTACCTCACCCAGCACTACCCCGCCGCCCGCCTGCTGGGCGTGACGGAGCTGAAAGACGCCAACGGTGGCCCCTCGCGCTACCAGGCCGAGATTGTGCTGGGCCGCCGGCCGGGCTACGTCACGTTCGATGGCGCGGGCAATTTCCTCTCGGAGTCTTATACCCACCCGCCAAAGCTTAAGCAAATAGAGAAGTAATATTTCGCCGCGGGAGGAAGCGGAGGATTGACTTCAGTCTGTCTAATCCAACTTCCTCCCGCGGCGAAATGAACCGTCTTCGCTTAGCTAGATATTCTTCCTTTTTTCTGCAATGAAGTACTGGATTTCCCTGCTGGGGGCGGCGCTGGCCGTCGCCCCCAGCTTGGTGTGTGCCCAAAAAAACGCACTTAAGGCCGTGCCGGCCGTTATTTCGGGTGAGTTCACCGGCGTGCCGGACTCGACCACTGTGGCCATTTTCGAGCCGCTGCCGGGGGTGCCGCTGAGCTACTTTTTCGCCGATGGCCCGAATGAAGCCGCGGTGCGCGGCGGGCGCTTCAGCTACCGGCTGCGGCACGCCGAAACGGGCTTTGTGCGCTACAGTGGCAAATATGTACCGCGCAACCTGTCGTTTGTGGAGCCGGGCGCGCGCATCACCTTCGCCCTGAAGCCCGGCGCTGGCAACGCGCCGCCCACGGTGGTTTTCGGGGGCGCCAATGCGGCGGGCAATAACCTGCTGGAGCAGGGCAAGCTCCTAAATGGCGGCCCGCCCGATGGCAGCCGCATCCGAGCAGCCCTGGCCGGTGCCCCCACGGCCACCGCCGGCCTGGCCGCCTTGGAAGCCGAAGCCGCCACGCCCAAAGCCCTGCTGATGGCGGCCCTGCGCGAGCACCAAATCAGCCAGCGCTGCTACGACGTGCTCACGGCCGAGGTGGAGCAGCGCGTGCTGTTCTGGGCGGGCCAGGCGCTGGAGTTTCATTTCCAGAACCCCGCCAAGGCCAACCTGCACCTGCAAATGCCCGACGCCGAAGCCCGCCAGCTAATCCAGGCCCTGTGCGCCCGCTATGCCCCCACCCTGCCCCGCTACCGTTACTCCGCCCTGGGCAACCTGGGCATTGTGGCGGGGCTGCGCGCGCAGGGTGTGCTGCCCGGCCCCGCGCCCACGGCCCGCACCTGGGCGGGCCACGCCCCGAAGTTTGAGCAGGTATTCGGCGACTTTGGCCGCTTCGACTACCTGCCGGCCCCCGCACAGGCCAAAGCCGTGGGCGACCTGATGCTCACGGCCCTGGCCTTCAGGACCATGAGCCCCGTCGATTTTGCCAAGGTAGCGGCCGACTACCAGCAGCTGTTTCCGGCGAGCCCGTACGCGCCCCTCATGGCCAAGGCCCTGCCCAAGGAGCCCACAGCGTTGACCAAAGCGGGCCAGAACCAGACCTTTGGCACCCTGGCGGTGGGCGCCCACGCGTTGGCCTTCGCCCCGGGCCTCGACACGGTGCGGACGCTGGCCGGGCTGGTGCGGCAGCAGTTTGCCGGTCGGCCGGTGTTTGTCGATTTCTGGGCGTCGTGGTGCGGGCCGTGCATCGCGGAGTTTCGCTACGAGCCAGGCCTGCACGAGTTTGCCAGCAAAAACGGCATTGAAGTGCTGTATATCTCCGTCGACAAAGCCGGCTTCCGGGAAAAGTGGGCGGCCCTGGCGGCCAAAAACACCCTGCGCGGCGCCCACTACCTGGCCTCGGAGGCCGTGCAGGAATCCCTTAAGTCGGCGGTTCCTTACCTGCCCACTTACATGATTTTCGACAAGAACGGCCAACTGGTGGAGGCCAGTGCTTACCATCCCAGCGACGGCGAAAAGCTGTATCAGCAGCTGCGCGAGCGGCTGGGGCTGCGGTAGGGAAAGCGGGCACTGCGGAATAAAAACCGCCTGTCATCCTGAGCGTAGCGAAGGACCTTATCAAGCCTGGGCTGAAAGAATTATTGCAAAATGTTCAAACGTGAGAAGGTCCTTCGCTATGCTCAGGATGACAGGCGGTTTTACAATTTTCTATGCAATCCTGCGGGCCCGGCCGGGGTCTTTGCCGCTACTTTGCGTTTGCAAACCCCGCCCGCCCACTCATGAAAAACCTTGCCTCCTTCAGCCTGGCCACGGCGCTGGCGCTGGCCGGCTGCACCAGCACCAAACCGACCACGGTAGCTACTACCGCCGCGCCCGCCGCTCCCACCGAAACCTACCCCAAAGGCGTGGGCCTCGATATGACCGACCTCGACCGCACGGTGAACCCCTGCGACGACTTCTACCAGTTTTCGGGCGGCAACTGGCTGCGCAACAACCCCGTGCCGAGCTACGCCAGCAGCTGGGGGCCGCGCAACCTGCTCGGCAACCGCACCCAGGATTTGCTGCGCAAAATTCTGGAAGATGCGGCGGCCAACCGCGCCGCCACGCCCGGCTCGAACCTGCAGAAAGTGGGCGACTTCTACGCGGCGGCCATGGACACGGCGGCCATCGACCGGGCCGGGCTGGCGCCCTTGCAGCCGGAGCTGGACCGCGTGGCCAACATCCGCAGCCTGGCCAACCTGCGCACCGAGCTGGTGCATTTGCAGGAAATTGGGGCTAGTCCGTTTTTCCGGGTGGGGGTGGATGTGGACGAGAAAATTAGCTCCCAGTACGCCGTGCAGCTGGGCCAGGGCGGCCTCACGCTGCCCAACCGCGAGTTCTACTTCAAAACCGATGCCCGCACCGAGAAGGTGAAGGCCGCCTACCGCGCCTACCTGACGCAGATGTTCGGCCTGCTGGGCGCGCCGCCCGTGGTAGCCCAACTCGACGCGGCCACCGTGGAGCGCATCGAAACGCGCCTGGCCAAGGCCTCGCGCACGCCCGTGGAGCTGCGCGACCCGCAGGCCAACTACAACAAGCTGACCGTGGCCGCTGCCCAGCAGCGCTACCCCGCCCTCGACCTTAAAGGCCTGTTGGCGGATATGCGCCTGGGCCAGGCCCGGGAGGTCATTATCGGCCAGCCAGCCTTTTTTGACGAGGTGAATGCCGTGCTGAAAACGGAAAGCCTGCCCGACCTGAAGGTGTACCTGCGCTGGCACCTGCTGCGCTCGGTGGCCGGCGCCCTGCCCACGTCCTACGCCGACGCGGCCTTCCGCTACGCCCAGGCCCAGAGCGGCGCCAAGCAGCAGGCGCCCCGCTGGAAGCGCATGCAGGCCGCCACCGACAACTACCTCGGCGAGGCGTTTGGGCAGCTCTACGTGGACCAGGCCTTCCCGCCCGCCGCCAAGGCCAAGGCCTTGGAAATGGTGACCAACATCAAGGCCAGCATGGCCGAGCACATCCAGACCAACACCTGGATGAGCGCACCCACCAAGGCCGAAGCCCTGAAAAAGCTGAATGCCCTGCGCGTGAAAATCGGCTACCCCGACGTGTGGAGGGACTATTCGGCCCTACCCATCTCCCGCGATTCGTACCTGAAAAACCTGCTGGCCGCCCGCCTCTGGGAAAGCCGGCGCGAGGCCGCCCACCTGGGCCAGCCCATCGACCGCAACGAGTGGACCATGACGCCGCCCACCATTAACGCCTACTACAACCCGGCGCTGAACGAAATCGTGTTTCCGGCGGGCTACCTGCAGCCGCCCTTCTTCGACCCCCAGGCCGACGATGCCATCAACTACGGGGCCATTGGCGGGGTGATGGGCCACGAAATGACCCACGGCTTCGACGACCAGGGCCGGCAGTACGACTCGCAGGGCAACCTGCGCGACTGGTGGAACCCGGCCGACGCGGCCGAGTTCACGAAGCGCGCCGCCGTGGTGGGCCGCCAGTACGACGCCTTCTCGCCCCTCGACTCGGTGCACGTGAACGGGCAGCTGACGATGGGCGAAAACCTGGCCGATTTTGCCGGCCTCACGGTGGTGTACGGCGCGCTTGAGAAGCAGCTCCGGCAGCGCTACGGCACCGGCCCGCGCCCGAAGTACGACGGCTTCACGCCCGAGCAGCGCTACTTCCTGAGCTGGGCCCAGCTGCGCCGCACCAACATCCGCCCGGAGGCTCTGCGCCAGCAAATTGCCACCGACCCGCACTCGCCCGGCCAGTACCGCACCATTGGCCCGCTGATGAACATGCCGCAGTTTCAGGCGGCGTTTGGGTGCCAGGAGGGGAACAAGATGGTGCGGAAGCCGGCCGACAGGGCAGTGATTTGGTAGTAGGGCGGCCGTAGCGCGGACTTTGTAGTCCGCGCCTCCTATGGGTCGGCAAGAAACCCCGGGACTCAGGCGTCGGGGTTTCTTTATGCGGCTATATTTAAACCAGCATTCTACCGATGGCGTGCCGTTACTCACAGCATAATGAAGCACTTCTTCTTTTTGATGCAGTGCGGCCCCGTGGCTGGGCTGTTGTTGATTCTGCTGTGGCTGGCGGGGCCGGCGGCGCGGGCCCAGGCGCCGGCCTGGCAGACGGCGATGGCCGCAGGCCAGAGCAGCGGCCAATACTCCCGAACGCCAAAAACAGCCACTGATGCCAATGGCAATATTTATGTGGCGGGCGATTTTGTGGGCACGGTCACTTTTGGAGCAATCAGCCTAACAAGTGCCGGAAGCAACGATGTTTTTGTAGCCAAGTGGGACCCTCTTGCGGCTCGCTTTCTCTGGGCGCAACGGGCGGGTGGCGCTGGCTATGACCATTGCAACGGACTAGCAACGACCGGCACAAGCGTGTACCTGACCGGTTACTTCATGAGTACTACCTGTAATTTCGGCAGCACGGCCTTGCTGAACGCCGGAGATAGGGACGGTTTTTTGACAAAACTCACCGATATGGGTACCTCTGGCACCATTTCCTGGGCCAAGCAGCTAGGAGGGGCCGGCTTCGACGAAGCCTTTAACGTGGTAGCCAGCGGAGCCAACGTTTATGTGACGGGCGAGTTTGCAGGCCAGGTAGCGTTTGGCAGCTTTTCCCTGGCCAGCTACGGCTTGGACGATGGGTATGTGGCTAAACTCACCGACGCGGGCACCACCGCATCGTTTGTGTGGGTGCAGGCTATTCAGGGGGGTGGCTCCGACGGCGGCACCGCGTTGGCACTCAACGGAACCAGCTTGTACGTGGCCGGGTATTTTTCCGGTTCGGCCCAATGCGGCGGTTACGGTGGCCTGGGCCTGAACAGCAGCGGCAACGCCGACGTGTTCGTGGCCAAACTGGTTGATGCGGGTAGTACCGGTGGCTTTGAGTGGGCCAGGTCCGGCGGAGGCCCTTCCGACGACAAGCCACACGATATCGCCGTTGAGGGCACCAACGTCTACGTGGCTGGTCAATACGAAGGAGGCCCGCCGCGCTTCGGTTTAACCACGCTGCCCGTTGGCACTTGGAACAGCATTTTTGTTGCCAAGCTGACCGACAACGGCGCCCGCACCGGCTTTACGTGGGCCTGGGGAGCGGGGGGCAGTAACGGCCAAAGCGACGCCCTGGCCCTGGTCGCGAGGGGACCATATGTGTATGCAGCGGGATACTTTAGCGGTACCATTACCCTGGGCACCACCACCCTGACGGGTGGCATGTTCTTATGCAAGCTCGTGGACGCGGGCAGTAGCTACAGCTTTGCCTGGGCCCAATCAACCGATGCAGCGGGAGCAACGGCGCTGGCCTTATTCGGCAATCGGCTGTACGTAGCCGGTGCTCTTCCCACTACTACGGCCTTCGGGTCGTTGATTGTGCCAAACACAGGAACCACACCGTTGGGTTTCCTGGCCTCCCTCACCGACCCCGCCCTCACGGCCACCACAGCGGCCTGGGGCACCTTGAGCTTCTCGCTGGCGCCCAACCCGGCCCACACTGCCACCACCGTGCAGCTGCCCGCCGTGCCTGCCGCCCCCGCCGCCATCCTCACCCTGACCGATGCGCTGGGCCGTCTCGTGCACACCGAAACCCTGCCCCTGCCCGCCACCGGCCTGCGCCATGCGCTCGACCTGAAGGGCTTGGCGCCGGGCGTGTATGCCGTGCAAGTGCGGGCCGGCGCGGTAACGGCCACCCAGCGCTTGGTGGTAGAGTAGCCGGCGCCACGAATTCCGTCGACATCAATTCTTAAAAATCAAAAAGCCGCTTCATTGGCGATGAAGCGACTTTTCTATTGAAGCAAAGTTTAATGTTGGTACAACAGCCCGGCCCAAAGTTCTAGATTGGCACAAAACTACCCTTCCATCACTTTATTCTGGCGGTTGATGGATTCCAAATGTACCGCCGCCAGGTATTGCTCCACAAATTCCCGGGTGAGGCCGACGGACGAGCCTTGGCGCTGGGCGCGTTCCAGCACCTCGTTCCAGCGGTTGGTTTGGAGGATGGTGATGTCGTTTTCCTTCTTGTAAAGGCCGATTTTCTCGGCCACGGCCATGCGGCGACCCAGCAGCTGCATCATCTCGGCGTCGAGCTGGTTGATTTGCTCGCGCAGGCCGCTCAGGGCCGAGAGGAACTCCTGTTCGTTGGTGGTTTCGTGGCGCCACACCAAGCCTTCGATGAGGTCGCGCAGCACCTCGGGCGTGATTTGCTGCCTGGCGTCGCTCCAGGCATTATCCGGGTCAATGTGGCTTTCCATCATGTTGCCGTCGAAGCCCAGGTTCAGGGCCTGCTGGGCCACGGCGGCCAGCGTGTCGCGCCGGCCGCAAATGTGGCTGGGGTCGCAGAGCAGCGGCATTTCGGGCAGCCGGCGCTTCATCTCGATGGGCAGGTGCCACATCGGGGCGTTGCGGAAATCGGTGTTGCCGTAGCTCGAAAAGCCCCGGTGGATGAGGCCGATTTGCTTCAGGCCGGCTTTCTGCAGGCGCTCCACGGCGCCCACCCACAGCTCCAGTTCGGGGTGAATGGGGTTTTTCACCAGCACCGGCACGTCGACGCCGCGCAGCACGTTGGCAATTTCCTGCACCGAAAACGGGTTGCCGGTGGTGCGCGCACCCACCCACAGAATGTCGATGCCGAAGGCCAGGCAGTCTTCCACGTGCTTGGCGGTGGCTACTTCCACGGCCGTGGGCAGGCCGGTCAGCTCACTGGCGCGCTTCAGCCAGGGCAGGCCCTTGGTGCCCACGCCCTCGAAGCCGCCGGGCTTGGTGCGGGGCTTCCAGATGCCGGCGCGCAGGGCCTGCACCTTACCGGTGGCTGCCAGGCGCTGGCAGGTTTCGAGCACCTGCTCCTCGGTTTCGGCCGAGCACGGCCCGGCGATGAGAAAGGGCTTGTCGTCGGGCTGACGGTTGAATAAGGCGGATTTCATGGCGGGGATGGCGGATGGATTCATGGGAATTAGTGGTAAGGTCATGTCGAGCGCAGCCGAGACATCTCGCATACCGAAGTAATTATTTTGATTGGATTAGTGAAAGCACGCGAGATGTCTCGGCTGCGCTTGACATGACGTTCTTGAAAGTCGTTGCGCTAAGGCAGAATTTTGCGAATGTGGTTAGCCTGCTGAATTTGCCGGGTGAGGCCGTCGTAATCTTCCCGCGCCAGCAGTTCGCGGAAGTGCTGCAGCTGATGCAAATGCTCATCGAGCACATCGAGCACGTTCGGGCGGTTTTGGCGAAAGATGGGCACCCACATGGCCGGTGAGCTTTTGGCCAGGCGCACCGTGGACGCAAACCCGCCGCTGGCCAAATCGAAGATGCGCTGCTCCTCTTTCTCCTTTTCCAGCACCGTGAGCGCCAGCGCAAACGAGGTGATGTGCGAGATGTGCGACACGTAAGCCGTGTGCAAATCATGCGCCGCCGCATCGAGGTACAGCAGCCGCATAGGCAGCGCCTGCAACAGCTTTTCGACCAGCTGCACGGCGTCGGGGTCGCTGTGCTCGGTGTCGCACAGCACCACTGTTTTACCATCGAACAGGCCCTGCACGGCCGCATCGGGCCCCGAATACTCGGTGCCGGCCATGGGGTGCACCGCCACAAAGCGGCCCCGGCGCGGGTGCCCGGCCACGGCCGCCAGCAGCGCCTGCTTGGTCGAGCCCACGTCAATTACCACCTGCTGCGGGCCGGCGGCATCGAGTACGGCGGGCAGCACGGTCAGCATAGCATCCATCGGCACGGCCACCACCACCAAATCGGCCTGCGCCACGGCCGCAGCCAGGTCGGGTTCGATTTTATCGACCAAGCCCAGCTCTAGGGCGCGGCGCGCGTGGGCCGGGCTTTGCTCCACTCCAATGAAGCGCCGGGCCAGCCCGTGCTGCCGCAGGCTGAGGGCGAGCGAACCGCCGATGAGGCCAAGGCCGATGATGGTGACGTTCATGGAAAAGGGTTATGTTTTGAGGGTTGAGTTATTAGGCGGTCATGTCGAGCTTGCCGAGACATCTCGCGTGAGGTAGCCACTCAATCGTGAAATCAGTTTTAATTACTTCGGCACGCGAGATGTCTCGGCAAGCTCGACATGACCATTCTGCTCGTTGTCATGTGGTTCAGATATGCCTTGCACCCGCGCCAGCGCCTCGCGCAGCACGCTTTCCGGCTGGCAAAGGCTGGCCCGCACGTAGCTCTGCCCGTTGCTGCCGAAAATACCGCCCGGCGTGATGAACACCCGCGCCCGGGCCAGCACGGCATCGCTCAGGGCGTAGCCGTCGGCAAAGCCAGCCGGCACGGCGGCCCAGATGAACAGGCCCACCTGGCCCGGAGCCGGCGCGCAACCCAGGGCGCGCAGCAGCTCCAGCACCAGCGCGCGGCGGGCGCGGTAGGTGGCGTTCAGCTCCCGAAACCAGTCGTCGCCCAGCGCCAGGGCCGCTACCGCCGCCTGCTGCACTGGCAGAAACATACCCGAATCCATGTTGCTTTTGAAGCGCAGTACGTCTGCAATGAGGTCGGCGCGGCCGCAGAGCATCCCCACGCGCCAGCCGGCCAGGTTGTGGCTCTTGCTGAGCGAATTCAGCTCCAGGGCCACCTCGCGGGCACCGGGCACGGCCAGCAAACTCACGGGCGGCGTTTCATTCAGGATGAAGCCATATGGGTTGTCATGCACCAGCAAAATGCCGTGGGCTTTGGCAAAAGCCACCAGCCGCATCAGAAACGCCACATCGGCCGAAGCACCGGTGGGCATGTGCGGGTAGTTCACCAGCATCATTTTGACTCGGGAGAGGTCGGTTTGGGCCAGCGCCTCCAAATCGGGCAGCCAGCCGGCGGCGGCCGTGAGGTCGTATTCGCGCACCTCGGCCCCGCTGATTTCGGCCACGGCGCGGTAGGTCGGGTAGCCAGGATTGGGGATGAGCACGGCGTCGCCGGCCTCCAGAAAGGTCATGGCGATGTGCATGAGGCCTTCCTTCGAGCCCAGCAGCGGCAGAATTTCGCTGGCCGGGTCCAGCGCCACGCCGTAGTGGCGCTGGTAGAATTCGGCCATGGCGCCGCGCAGGGCGGGCGTGCCTTGGTATCCCTGGTAGCCGTGGGCATTGGGCAGCGCAACGCTGGCCGCCAGGGCGGCCGTCACGCTGGGGTGCGGCGGCAAATCAGGGCTGCCGATGCCGAGGTTGATGATGTTGGCGCCGGCTGCGTTGAGGGCCGCCAGTTCGCGCAGCTTGCGCGAGAAATAGTACTCGCCGGTGTGGGCCAGGCGGCTGGCAATGGGAATATGCATGGTCTCTTCTGTCATTGCGAGTGTATCTGTCATTGCGAGCGTAGCGAAGCAATCCGTCCTTTTCCAGCGACCAACTTAGAGTTGTGATGAAGCTTGGCTTGCGGAGCCCTGCTTGTATTGAAAATCTTTGTCATATATCAAGCCGGTCACATCTACAGGACGGATTGCCGCGTTCCACTGCGTTCCGCTCGCAATGACACGGCTGTCTGCTGCCCCGCTCCCATCGCCTCCGCCATACTCCCGCGGCGGTAGGCGCCCAGCACCCGCAGTTCCTCCGTCACTGCCTTCAAATCGGCCAGCAACGCATCCAGCTGCGGCATACTCTCAAACTCCACATCGGCATGGAAGCCGTAGTGCCAGGGTTGCCCGGGCCGGGGGCACGACTGCAGCTTGCTCAGATTCAGCCCGTGGGCAGCCACGCGGCTGAGCACGGCGGCCAGGCTGCCCGGCGCGTGCGGTGCACAGAAATAAAGCGAGGCTTTATCAGCCTGCGGATGAATCCGGGCCGTTTCGGCGTGCTCCAGCACCAGGAAACGGGTATAGTTGTGCGGGTCGTCGTGGATGGCGGGGGCCAGGATTTGTAGGCCGAACTGCGCGGCAGCGTGGGTGCCGGCCACCACGGCCACGCCGGGCGTCCGGGTTTCGGCCAGCAACTGGGCGCTGTGGCCAGTGTCGTCGGTTTCTACCAGCTTCCAGTGCGGGTGGCGGTCCAGGAACTCGCCGCACTGGCGCAGAGCCATGGGATGCGAATGCACCTGCTGCACCTCGGCCAGCGTGGTGCCGGGCAGGGCCAGCAGGTGCTGGTGAATGGGCAGATACAACTCGCCCGTCACCTGTACCGGGTGGCGCTCCAGCAGCAGGTAGTTGGGCAGAATGCTGCCGGCCAGCGAGTTTTCCATGGCCATCAGGCCGGCTTCGGCAGTGCCGGCCACCACGTGGGCCACCACCGCGCCAAAAGTGGCGCAGGGCAGCAAAGCCGGCTCTGGTCCGAAGAATTGCCGAGCCGCTACTTCGTGGAAACTCCCCTGAAAACCCTGAATGGAAACGCGCATGATGGTTAGTTATTAGTTGTCAGTTGCGGGTTGTCAGTTGTCAGGCTATTCTGAATAAGGCGGGCTGTCGAATTTCTGACAACTGGCAACCCGCAACTGACAACTAGAAAATGGGCAATAAAAAAGGGCCTCCGTGTGGGGCCCTGGTAGTGTTGGCAGCGAGTGGTTAGCTCGGGCAACAGCGGGCCGGCTTCTTCGGGTAGAAGAAGTAGTAGGCGTAATAAAAGAAGCTCTGCTGCGTGGGTGCCATGAGTTGAATGGGCATTAAAAAAGCGCCTTCCCGATGAACGAGCGGCGCTGGATAAGTTTGAGGATTAGCTACAAACGGCGGCTCGTTCTACGCGGTGGCGTAGAAGTAATAATAGCCGAAAAAGGTGCGCGTCTGGAACATAGTGGGGGTGGTTTACGGCTGCAAGGTAGGCACGCGCGGCACAAATGCAAATGAAACCGGCTGATGTCGGAATTTTATATCAGACCCAAATGAAGCGGTTCCGGTGTTCCTGTTTTCGCTTCCGGGCGCGGACACGCAGAGTTCACGCTACAGCATTATCCGCTCTACTGCCGGCTCGCGGGTGGCGGTATTCAACCCTTTGAACTCGATGTACTTCACATTCGGCACCCAGAACGTGCCGCCCTCGATGCGCAGAAACACGCGCTCCAGCTGCAGCTGCTTGCCGCCGATGGTGGTGTAAACGTGGAAGGCCTTATCAACCGGCGAGCGCAGCAGGTAGAACCGGACTTTGTTGTAGGCGGCGAATTTCAGCTCGTACTTATCGGCAGCCAGCTTTTCGGCGGTGAGGCCGTAGGCAAACTTGCGCTGGATGAAGTTCAGGTCCTTGCGCTCGCCGTGCTCGTCGTAGCGCAGCCAGAACACGTTCACGGGCTCGTCTTCGTTGAGGCGGCCGGCGCGGTCCACGTTCAGCTGGTAGATAACGGTGTTGGTGTTGGGGTCGCGCTGCAGGTAGAACAGCTGGTTGGGCACCCCGCTCGGCACCGGGAAGGTGATGGCGGGCGGCAGCGCCCAAAGCAAGTTAAAAAACAGCAGAAAGGTCGTTGCCGACATTGTTTTTGAGAGGGTAAATGGGCCCGCAAAGGTACGCCTGCCTGTAGCGTGGACTCTGCGAGTCCGCGTGCGAGCGCAGCGAGCATCAGGCGTATGGTGCAGTCCCGGCTGCTCGCTGCGCTCACGCGCGGACTCGCAGAGTCCACGCTACATTACTTCATCGCCCGGAATTTCCGCTGCATTACCTCCTGCACCGGCACGCCGGCAATCTTGCTTTCCAGCCAGGAAATGATGTCGAGATACAGAAAAGGCCGGCCTTCGTACGGCATCGCGGCAATGACCATCAGCTTGTCGCGCAGCCGGCTGAATGCCTCGCGCACCTCGTGCGGCGCGATGGTGCCCACCGTGCGCAGAAACCGGAAAATCTCCACCTGCATGGGCTGCTGGTCATCCATCTTGCCCAGGAAATGGTACACCGAGCGAATCTGATAGTCCAGGCTGGCGTCGTCGCCGGCCTCGTAGTGCGCAATCAGGTTCAGGATGCGTGCGAAGCATTGCAGGTCCTCGCGCAGGCTCAGTTCCTTGTGCTGGATAATGAGGTTCAGGTACTCGATGGCCTTGCCGAACTCGCCGCTGCCGAAGTACAGGCTGGCGATTTTGTAGTAGAGCACCAGCGTGCGGTGCAGGTCGAGCTGCGGCTTGTAGCGCTCCAGCTGCTCCAGCAGGTCGGGAATAATTTCCAGCCCCTGCGTGAAGCGGCCTTCGAGGAAACAGGCGTTGATGCGGTTGGTGTAGAGGTACTGGAAGAGCAGGATTTCGGTGTTGGGGCTGCTGCGGCGCGTCTGGTTGGCGGCGAATTCTTCCAGCACATTGAGCACCTGCTTGAATTTGCTGTAGTACAGCAGGTTGTAAAGTGAAGCCAGCAGGTTGTGCAGGCCCTTGATATAGAGCATGGTTTGCAGCTCCTTCATCGGCGGCGCGGCCTCAAACAGGTCCACCCACTTCTGGGCGTAGCGGTAGCCGGCCCGAAAATCCTGGTCGAGCGTGTGGTACCACACGTGGGCCTGGTAGAAGTAAAGCTTCTCGAAAAAGCCCCCATCATTGGCCGGAGCCGCTGGCATGTTTTCCCGAAAAAACGCCGTGATGCGCTCGTGGTCGGCCCGGTTGCGGGCGTGCCCGGCTTTGAGGTACAGCCCGTAGAGGCGCAGCGCGGCGTTGCTGAAGGCGTGCTGGCTGGCCAGGTGGGCCACCGTGTCGGTAGCTTCGGCGGTGAGGGTATCGGCGCGGTCCTTCAGGCTGCGGGTGATGTACTGGCTTTCGATGAGCTTCTCAAAATCGAGCGCCAGCAGCACGATGTGCGGCATTTCGGCCTGGCGGGCGGCCGTTTTCACTTTTTCCAACATGCGCAGGGCCTGCTGGTAGAAGCCCTTGTTGTAGAGCACGCGGGCGTAGTCGAGTTGCTCGTGCAACTGAATGTCGGGGTTCTGGCCGGCGTGGTACACGCGCAGGCTGGCCAGAATCTGGCGGTAGAGGTTGGCCTTGAGGTTGGCCAGCTGCGCCCGTTTCAGGCTGGGCACCTGGGTCATCACGGCGTCATCATCGGAAATTTCCAGGGCGTCGAGGGCATCGAAGAGGAGCAGGAATTTCAGGTCTTCGCTGGCGCCGGGCCGGTTGGTGAACAGCCGGAAATGGCGCTTTTCGGTCCGCGTCAAGGACTTTATCAGCTGAAAAACGGGCTCCGGACTTTTGGTAGGCATTGTAAGGATGGACAATTCAACTGATTGACAACAAGAATCTTGATTTTAAAAACCTCGCTTTTGGAAATAGTATAATTTCTAAAAATACGGTTTTGCGGTGCGCGCGGGCGGTAGTTCTTGCCAACCGATTCACCACCGCAGCCCCGCTCCCGGGGCGATTATCGCATGGCCACCCAGCAAATCCAAATCTTCGATACCACGCTCCGCGACGGCGAACAGGTGCCGGGCTGCAAGCTAAACCGCGACGAGAAACTGCTCATTGCCCGGCAGCTCGAACAACTCGGTGTCGACGTCATCGAGGCCGGCTTTCCGGTGTCGAGCCCCGGCGATTTTGCCGCCGTGCAGGCCATTGCCGCCCAAACCCAGGAAGCCACGGTGTGCGGCCTCTCGCGGGCCGTCGAAAACGACATTCGCGTGGCTGCCGAGGCCCTGCGGCCGGCCCGCTACCCGCGCATCCACACCGGCATCGGCACGTCGGATGTGCACATTCAGCACAAGCTCTGCACCACCCGCGAAGACGTGCTGGCCCGCGCCATCGCGGCCGTGAAGCTGGCCAAGAGCTTCGTGGAAGACGTGGAATTTTACGCCGAAGACGCCGGTCGCACCGACAACGAATTCCTGGCCCGCGTGTGCGAGGCCGCCATTCGGGCCGGCGCCACGGTGCTGAATATTCCCGACACCACCGGCTACTGCCTGCCGCAGGAGTACGGCGCCAAAATCAAGTTCCTGCACGAAAACGTGCGCGGCATCCACACCGTGCGGCTGTCCACGCATTGCCACAACGACCTCGGCCTGGCCACCGCCAATTCCATTGCGGGCGTGATGAACGGCGCGCGCCAGATTGAGTGCACCATCAACGGCGTGGGCGAGCGCGCCGGCAACACGGCCCTGGAAGAAGTGGTGATGATTCTGCGTCAGCACCCCTACCTCAACCTCGACACCCGCATCAACACCCGCCTGCTGGCCGAAACCTCGGCCATCGTGTCGCACCTGATGACCATGCCCGTGCAGCCCAACAAGGCCATTGTGGGCGCCAATGCCTTTTCGCACAGCAGCGGCATCCACCAGGACGGAATCATCAAGCACCGCGAAACCTACGAAATCATCGACCCGCGCGAAGTGGGCGTGGCCGATTCGTCCATTGTGCTCACGGCCCGCTCGGGCCGCGCCGCCCTGGCCTACCGCCTTCAGAAACTGGGCTACGACTTCGAAAAGCCCGAGCTGAACAAGGCCTACGCCAGCTTTCTGCAGCTGGCCGACCGCCAGCGCGAGGTGGTTGACAACGACTTGCACATGCTCGTGGAGCAGGAAAAGCTCGTTATTTCTAACTGATTAAAAATTAACATTATGACTACCAAAGAAGTAATTTATACCAACCTCTCGGCTTTCCCCGAAATCCAACAAACCGAGCAGCCGGCGGCGTCCTCGCAGCGCTGCGCCGACTGGATTAGCTACGCTGTGGCCGTGACGCAGCAAGCCGCACCCACAGCAGCAGACTTCTCATCTGATTCTGGATTTAGCCCGTCATGCTGAGCGAAGTCGAAGCATCTCGCGTGTGGTAGTAATTCAATCGCCAGAAAAGGATTTAGTGGTGGCACGCGAGATGCTTCGGCTACGCTCAGCATGACGTTCTTTTTCCCAAGCACCAAGTACAAAGCACCCACCCCAATGCCCAAGTCCTTATTCGATAAAATCTGGGAGGCGCACGTGGTGAAAGCCGCGCCCGGCGGCCTGGATATCGTGTATATCGACCGGCACCTCATCCACGAGGTGACCAGCCCGCAGGCGTTCGACGAGCTCGAAGCCCGCGACCTGCCGCTGTTCCGCCCCGCGCGCATCCTCGCCACGGCCGACCACAACGTTCCCACCCGCAACCAGCACCTGCCCATAGCGGAGCAGCTGAGCCGCTCGCAGGTGGACAAGCTGACCGCCAACTGCACCAAATACGGCGTGGAACTGTACGGCCTGGGCCACGCCCGCCAGGGCATCGTGCACGTCATCGGGCCGGAGTTGGGGCTCACACTGCCCGGCACCACCATCGTGTGCGGCGACAGCCACACCTCCACCCACGGCGCGTTTGGCGCGGTGGCTTTCGGCATCGGCACTAGCCAGGTGGCGCAGGTGATGGCCACCCAATGCCTGCTGCTGAGCCGCCCCCGGCGCATGCGCATCACGGTGGATGGTGAACTGCAGCCCGGCGTCACGGCCAAAGACCTGATTCTGTATGTGATTGCGCAGCTCGGCACGGGCGGGGCCACCGGCTACTTTGTGGAGTACGCGGGCAGCGCCGTGCGCGGCCTGAGCATGGAAGGCCGCATGACGGTCTGCAACATGAGCATCGAAATGGGCGCGCGCGGCGGCCTCATCGCCCCCGATGAAACGACTTTTGCTTACGTTGAAGGTCGCCCTTACGCGCCGAAGGAAGCCGCCTGGGACCAGGCTGTAGCCTATTGGCAAACGCTCTATTCGGACGAAGACACGGTTTTTGACGCCGAGCACCGCTTCGATGCCGCCGCCATTCCGCCGATGATAACCTACGGCACCAACCCCGGCATGGGCATCGCGCTCAATGGCCACATTCCCAGCGAAGTGCCCGCTGGCGAAGCGGATAGTTTCGATAAGTCGCTCCAATACATGGGTTTCCAGCGGGGCGAGTCGCTGCTGGGCAAGGAAATCAACTACGTTTTCATCGGCAGTTGCACCAACTCGCGCATCGAGGATTTGCGGGCGGTGGCGGCCTACGTGCGGGGCAAGCAGAAGGCCGGGCACGTCGAGGCCATCATCGTGCCCGGCTCGAAGCAGGTAGAGCAGCAGGCCATTGCCGAGGGGCTGGACCGGATTCTGGCCGAGGCCGGCTTTGAGCTGCGCGAGCCCGGCTGCAGCGCCTGCCTGGCCATGAACGAGGACAAAATTCCGGCCGGAGCCTACTGCGTGGCGACGTCAAATAGAAATTTTGAAGGGCGGCAGGGGCCGGGCTCGCGCACGCTGCTGGCGTCGCCGTTGGTGGCGGCCATCACGGCGGTGCAGGGCCGTATTGTAGACATCACGCAGTATTTGAATTGATTGTAGCCTGGACTCTGCGAGTCCGGGCATATGTGAACGACCAGGCCCGGACTCGCAGAGTCCAGGCTACATAACCCTAATGGAAAAATTCCAGACCTTGCATTCCGCCGCCGTGCCGCTGCCGCTCGAAAACATCGATACGGACCAGATTATCCCGGCCCGCTTTCTGAAGGCGACCACGCGCGAAGGATTTGGCGAAAACCTATTCCGCGACTGGCGCTTCGACGCCGATGGAACGCCGAAGCCGGACTTCGTGCTGAATAACCCAGCCTACGACGGCCAAATCCTGCTGGCGGGCAAGAATTTTGGCTGTGGTTCCAGCCGCGAACACGCCGCCTGGGCGCTTTACGACGCCGGTTTTCGGGTGGTGATTTCGAGCTACTTCGCCGACATCTTCCGCGGCAATGCCCTGAATACCGGCTTACTGCCCCTGCAAGTGACGGATGCTGAGCTAGCCCGCCTGTTTGCCCTGGCCGAAAAAGACGGCGACACCCAATTTGTGGTGAACCTGCCGGAGCAAACGCTCCATGTCCCTGCCACGGGCGAGAGCTTTCACTTCGACATCGATGCCTACAAAAAGGAATGCCTGATGAACGGCTACGATGACATTGATTATTTAGTCAGTCAGAAACCGGCCATTGAGGCCTACGAATCAAACCGAACCTGGTCATGGTAAGCAAGAAAATAGCCGTGTTGCCCGGCGATGGCATCGGCCCGGAAGTGTGCCGGCAAGCCGTGAAAGTGCTCGAAGCGGTGGCCGAACGGTTCGAGCATCGCTTCGACCTCAGTTCGCACCTGATGGGCGCCTGCGCCATCGACGCCACCGGCAACCCCCTTCCCGACGAAACCCTGGCCGCCTGCCGCGCCGCCGATGCCGTGCTGCTCGGGGCCATCGGCGACCCGAAGTACGACCACGACCCCAGCGCCAAAGTGCGCCCCGAGCAGGGCCTGCTGCGCCTGCGCAAGGAACTGGGCTTGTACGCCAACATCCGCCCCGTCACGGCCTACGATGTGCTGCTGGCCCATTCGCCCCTCAAGCGCGAGCGCATCGAGGGCACCGACATGCTCATCTTCCGCGAGCTGACGGGCGGCATCTACTTCGGCGCAAAGGGCCGCACCGCCGACGGCGAGGCCGCCTACGACCACTGCACCTACAGCCGCCCCGAGATTGAGCGCATCGCGCACCTGGCCTTCCGGGCCGCTGCCGGCCGCCGCCAAAAGCTCACGCTCATCGACAAAGCCAATGTGCTGGAAACCTCCCGCCTATGGCGGGAAGTGGTGCGCGAACTGGCCACGCAATACCCCGAGGTGAGCGTTGATTACCTTTTCGTTGATAACGCCGCCATGCAGGTCATCCTCAGCCCCACGCAGTTCGACGTGATTCTGACCGAGAATATGTTTGGCGACATTATTTCGGACGAAGCTTCGGTCATTGCCGGCTCGCTGGGGCTGCTGCCCTCGGCGTCGGTGGGCGAGCGGGTGGCACTGTTTGAGCCCATCCACGGCTCTTATCCGCAGGCGAAGGGCAAGGGCATTGCCAATCCCATTGCCGCCATTCTCTCGGCCGCGATGCTGCTGGAGCACCTGGAGTTGCACACCGAAGCCGCCCTGGTGCGTGAGGCCGTGGACGAGGCCCTTAACAACGGCATCCTGACGCCGGAGCTAAACCCGACTGCGCCGTATACCACCGAGGAAGTGGGCAACTATATCGCCTTCTGGATTGCGGATTCCCGGGAGAAGCAGTGGAACCGAATTAATGTAGAAATCGGGCTCAGCACGATTATTTGAGGGGGGTTAACTATTTGAGGAGGCTAACGCAAGTCAACCCAATCGGACAGCACGGTCATGCTGAGCGCAGCCGAAGCATCTCTACCGCAATAGTAAATGAATACTTGCGCGGTAGAGATGCTTCGGCTGCGCTCAGCATGACCGTTTTTTACATCTGCTTCACCACAGCAGCCCATAACCCCGAAGGCCGAAACCCGGTTAAGGCATCTTGCTTCCTGACTTTACTTTTTGCCTTTATGATAAAGCTCTTTGAACCCCTGGCCCTGCGCGGCGTCACGCTGAAAAACCGCATTGTGGTATCGCCCATGTGCCAGTACAGCGCCGAAGACGGCTTTGCCAACGACTGGCACCTCGTGCACCTAGGCAGCCGGGCCGTGGGCGGGGCCGCCCTCATCATTCAGGAGGCCACGGCCGTATCGCCGGAGGGCCGTATCAGCCCCGAAGACCTCGGCATCTGGAAGGATGAGCAGGTGCCCATGCTGCGGCGCATCAACGAGTTCATCATGGCGCAGGGCAGCGTGCCCGGCGTGCAGCTGGCCCACGCCGGCCGCAAAGCCAGCACCTACGCCCCCTGGCGCGGCGCCGGCACCGTGCCCGAAACCGAAGGCGGCTGGCCGGTGGTGGGCCCTGGCACCGAAGCGTTTGCCGATAACTACCCCCAGCCGCTAGCCCTCGACAACGCCGGCATTCAGAAAGTCATTGCCGACTTCCGGGCAGCTGCCCAGCGGGCGTTGGATGCGGGCTTTCAGATGATTGAGCTGCACGCGGCGCACGGCTACCTGCTGCACCAGTTTCTGTCGCCGCTGAGCAACCACCGCACCGACGCGTACGGCGGCAGCTTTGAAAACCGTAGCCGCCTGCTGCTGGAAGTGGTGGCTGCCACCCGCGAAGCATGGCCCGAAAACCTGCCGCTCTTCGTGCGGATTTCGGCCACCGACTGGACCGAAGGCGGCTGGACCGCCGACGACGCCGTGCAGCTCTCGGCCGTACTCAAAACCCGCGGCGTCGATTTGATTGACTGCTCCACGGGTGGCAACGTGCCCAAATCCTCAATCCCCGTGGGCCCCGGCTACCAGGTGCAATTTGCCGAGCGCATCAAGGCCGAAGCGGGTATTCGCACCGGCGCGGTGGGCCTCATTACCAGCCCGGTCGAGGCCGAATCCATCCTCGCCAACGGCCAGGCCGACCTGGTGCTGCTGGCCCGCGAGTTTCTGCGTGAGCCCTACTTCCCGCTCTTCGCGGCGCACGATTTGGGCGCCGAAATGGAATGGCCGGCGCAGTATGAGCGGGCCAAGCCGCGCGTGCACAAGGAGGCCGCCGGCCAGCGGTAATCCATTGCCAAACAGACCGTCATGTCGAGCGCAGCCGAGACATGACGGTCTATTACTCCTCGTTCCTTAATTCAGCAAAGCGTCCGCACCCATTTGGCCGTCACCAGCAGCTGGCCCAGGTGGCGCGTGGTGTGCTCGGCCGCGTGCACCAGCAGCCCCAAATGCGTGGACGGCACCTGCGCCCGGCCCACGGTGCGCACCTCGGTCAGGCTGGCTTCGTTGGTAGCTTTTAGCTGATTGATAGCCGTATCAACCCGGTCGCTGAAGCGCTGCACAAGTTTCGTCACGGTTTCCGGCTCAATGGAGAGCGGCGGATTTTCAGCGTGAAAATCAACGAACTGCTGTTCAGACAAGGTTTCCTGGCGGGCGTAGGTCAGTAGGCGGTCGAGCACGCCGGCGAGGTGCTGCAGGTGGAAGCCCACGGAGGCCACGCCGGCCGGCCGCTCGTTGAGCAGCGCGGACGGGAAATCAGCCATGGCGGTGTTCAGTTCGTCGCGGGCTTGCAGCAGGGCGTGGGCCACGGGCTGGAGCAGCGGCGGTACCCCGGCTATGGGGCCGCGCAGCCAGACTTCGAGGGGAGCGGGAGATGTCATGAGAGGGAATCTTTGGTAGTCGAAAGAACGTCATGCAGAGCGCAGCGAAGCATCTCGCATGAAGTCAGTAATTAGTTGAAGCACGCGAGATGCTTCGCTGCGCTCAGCATGACGTTCTTCTTAGGGCGTCAAATTATCAACGGCACTCGTAAGCCGTACTTTTGTAATTATGTCAGGTATTAACGATGCGCTGCGCGCTGCCGCCGACCAGTTCGGCACCCCTCTATACGTTTATAATTCGGCGACCATCACGCGCCAATACGAGAAGCTGACCACGGCTTTTTCGGGCCATAAAACGCGCTTTTTCTACGCCTGCAAGGCGCTGAGCAACGTGGCCATTCTGCGCCACATCCACGGCCTGGGCTCGGGGCTCGACTGCGTGAGCATCAACGAGGTGCGGCTGGGCCTGCATGTGGGCTTCGCGCCCGACGATATTTTGTTCACGCCCAACTCGGTGACGTTTGAGGAGCTGGTGGAAGCCAAGAACTTGGGCGTCAACCTCAACATCGACAATATTTCGCTCCTGGAGCGGTTCGGGGCCACGTTTGGCGGCTCCTACCCGGTGTGCGTGCGCCTGAACCCGCACATTGAAGCCGGCGGCAATTACAAGATTCAAACCGGCCACATCGACTCTAAATTCGGCATCAGCATTCACCAGATGCGCCACCTGGAGCGCGTGGTGAAGGGCACCGGCCTGCACGTGCGCGGCCTGCACATGCACACGGGCTCCGAAATCAAGGACGTAGGCGTGTTCATGCGCGCGCTGGAAATCCTGTTCGACGCGGCCACGCGCTTCCCGGACCTGGAGTTTCTGGATTTGGGCTCGGGCTTCAAAGTGCCCTACAAGCCCGGCGACCCCGAAACCGACGTGAACGCGCTGGGCGAACAGGTGGCGGCGGCTTTCAAAAGCTTTGAGAAAGAATACGGCCGCGCGCTGGAATGCTGGTTCGAGCCGGGCAAGTATCTGGTGAGCGAAAGCGGCTACCTGCTGGTGAACGTGGCGGTGGTGAAGCAAACCACGGCTACCGTGTTTGCGGGCGTCAATTCGGGCTTCAACCACCTGATTCGGCCCATGTTCTACGACAGCTACCACCACATCAGCAACCTGACCAACCCCAAGGGCGCCGAGCGGCTCTACACCGTGGTGGGCAACATCTGCGAGACGGACACCTTCGCCTGGGACCGGCTGCTGCCCGAAATCCACGAAAACGACCTGCTGGCCTTCCACAACGCCGGCGCCTACGGCTTCGAGATGAGCAGCAGCTTCAACTCGCGCACCCGCCCGGCCGAAGTGCTGCTCGACGAGAGCGGCGAGTTGCGCCTCATCCGCAAGCGCCAAACGTTTGAGGACCTGCTGGCGGGCCAGGTTGATACTGTGGCCGAGGCGAAGGTGGGCTAAGCGGCGTGCTACTTGGGGCGCCGCATGAGGTAGCCAGTTTGCGCATCCGTATAGCCCGAGCCTGAGGCTACTTTCGAGATAATGCTGTTGAATCCGACGCACTCCCACCCTTGACTGCTCAGGTAGTTGAGGGCTGCTATGACCGATTTCAGCTTGCCAATGGCGGTGCTGGCCTGCTGCATTTCGGAATTGGGAGTGCCGTCTTTGGCCTGCTGCCCATAATCCAGTTCCATTCCGCTGCCAGCAGAGGAAAAATGCTCGCCCCGTACTATCAGCATGCAATGCTCATATTGAATGGCTGCTACACGAGCCGGAGCCGCTTGGGCAAAAGCGGAAAAAGAAGCAACCAGCAACAGCACCGAGAAGCCAAGGATTTTGCGCATAACGAACAGGAAAGAGATTTCCCAAAACTACGCGCCGGTTCCCAAATCCAGCCTCTTCGGTCGGCCCCTTCCTCAGCCCTGGTTTCCCCCCGGGGCTACCAGCCAGGCTAGCGCCTCCGCTTCCGACTCGAAGGTGCGGTAGGTGTGCGGCAAGTCGCGCGTGGCCATCACGAACTGCGTGGTGGCTAGGCGGGCAAATACATTGTGTGCCACCAGGATAGCGCCGTGGCGGTAGCCGTGCTCGTTCACGGCGCGGGGCAGCCACTGGTTGGTCATCCAGTCCTGCTCGGTGGGGTTGAAGGGGGCCATGTCGCGCTGGTCGACCAGCATGCGGCTCCAGCGGTGGCGGCTCAGGGCCTGGGCGGCGTGCGTGAGCAGGGCCCGAAACTGCACGGCTTCGCGCGGGCCGGCGTGGTACACCAGCCGCACGTAGCCCTCCGGCTCTTCCCAGATGCGTCCGTGGCTGTTTTCGAAATAAAGGGAACGGGACAAAGGGGGCATCAATACCGAATGAGCAAGCAAAAAAACAGCCGCTCGCGCATTGGCGCGGGCGGCTGCTGGCTTCAACCGACAAACCCCGGTGGAGGTTACTTTCCGGTTCACTTTTCGACGGAATGCCCGGTTCGGGCCCCGAAACGGCCGTGACCTAGGCTTCTTCGTCCGTCGGTGCTTCGCCCCGGAAGGCGTCGAGTTTGGCCACTGCCGGCAGCTTCACCGGCTTGTTTTCGCGAGCCGACTGGTAGATGGCTTCCATGATGCGCTGGTCCTGCAGGCCCTCTTCTCCGGGCGTGTAGGGCGTTTTGTTCTGGCGCACGCACTCGGCCATGTGGTCCATTTCGAGGGCAAACTGGTTTTTCATGGGGTCGTTGGGCGTTTCCTTCAGCTGCTTGCCGTTGGGGGCATGCACCCGCTCCTGACGCAGCCCATGATACGGAAAAGCGGGGTCCATCTTGATGCTGCCGGTTTCGGCGTGCACCGTGTAAGCCTTGCTGTTGAAAGTGCCGTAGCCGGTGGTGCATTGCGAAATAACGCCGCTCGGGAAGCGCAGCGTAAACGTCACGTTCTCTTCCACTTCCTTGAAGCGCGCGTCGCTCGGGGTGCTGTAAATCTGGGCCGATACTTCGGTCGGCTCCTCGCCCAGCAGAAAGCGGGTGGTATTCAGGCAGTACAGGCCGATATCGGGCAGGGCACCGCCGCCGGCCAGGGCTTTTTTGTGGCGCCACTGCTGGTCGTGGGCCTGGTTCTGGCAGTTCACCATTTGCAGCAGCTTGGTGGCGCCGTAGGTTTTGTCGCGCACCAGCTTCATGGCCGCGCGGTTTAGCGGCTCGTACTGAATGCGGTAGGCAATCATGAGCTTTTTGCCGGCTTTTTTGCAGGCCGCAATCATTTCCTCGCACTCCTTGGCGGTGTTGGCCATGGGCTTTTCGCAGAGAATGTGCTTGCCGGCCTTGGCGCCGCGCAGGGTGAATTCGTGGTGCATGGAGTTGGGCAGCACGATGTAAATCACCTCCACCTCGGGGTTGTCCTTGAGCTGGTCGTAGGTCTGGTAGGAGTAGCAGCTGCTGGGCTTGATGCCGTACTGCTGGGCCACTTTGCGCATTTTCTCGGGGTCGCCGCTCACCAGGGCCACGGCCTTGGCGTGCTTGCACTGGCCGAAGGCGGGCAGAATCTCGTTCAGCGTGAGGTGGCCCAGGCCCACCAGGGCGTAGCCCACGCGCCGCTCGGGCGCGTCGGGGTTAAAGGGGTCGGCGCCCTTGGGGTCGGTGTCAGCTTCGAGGGGCGGCAGCTTGATGTCGAGCGGGCCGGTGGCAGGCGGCAGGGCGGCGTCGGGAGCGGCAGCTTTGGCAGCGGCGAGGGGCAGCGCGCCGGCCACGCCCACGGCCAGCAGCCCGCGCCCGGCGTGGTTGATGAACTGACGGCGCGACTCGTCGTGGCGCGGCTCTAGGTCGGTGATTTCGGGAGCGGCAGCGGAAGATTCCTGGAACATTGAACTGAATTGTGGCAAGGTGGATTGGGAGGCAACTACCGGGCTTACGTGCCCAGCCCGCCTGTTAGTTGCCGGGGCGGACGGTACGGTTAAGCTTACTCGTAATCCGGCCATCGGCCACTTCCGCTTTCGGCCTCAACTGCCGAATCCCCAGTACATTTACAGCCCCGCATTGGGAATCTTTTGATTTTTTCTTTTATGACGCAGGTTTTTACCCGCTCGTTTTTCGTGGCTCTCGGCGCGCTGCTGGCCACCAGCCAGGCGCCTGCCTGGGCCCAAACCGCCACGGTCACGCCCATCGGCACCATCCAAACCAGCGGCGCGCTGGCCACGGCGGGCACCTACACCATTGAGGCCGTGGTGACGGGCGTGTACGCGGGCCTGAGCCCGGCCGGCTTCTACGTGCAGAACGACGCCGCCGGTGCCGACGGTGACCCGGCTACTTCCGACGCCCTGTTTGTGGTGCAAACCAACCCCACGGTGGCCGTCGGCAGCAAGCTCCGCATCACCGGCGCGGTACAGGAAATTGCCAGCACGCCGTCCTTCAACCAGGCTGTGCTCACTAGCCCCGTCATCACGGTGCTGGCGGCCAGCAGCGCGCTCCCGACCTTCACTATTCTCAACAACGCCACCTTTTCCAGCCTCGACGCCGAGCAGTATGAAGGCATGCGGGTGCAGTTTTCGGCGCCCGTGACGGTGGCCGACGTGGCGGCCGTGAAGTCGCGCGGCGAACTCACCATCTCGACCCAGGGCCTGGTGTACCAGCCCACGCAGTTCGTGGACCCAAACGACGACCCGGCCAGCGGCACCAGCAGTACCGGCACCACCAACGTGCCCGCCGTGAACGCCTACCAGGCCGCCAACACGGCCAAGTCATTGGTGCTCGACGACGGCCGCGCCGCCACCAACCCCACGCCCATCCCCTACCTCGACGCCGCCACCGGCACCGTGCGCGTGGGCAGCACCGTGGCGCAGTTGCGCGGCATCATGGGCTACGGCAGCAGCAAGTGGCGCATCCAGCCGCTGGCCGGCACCGACGCGCCGCAGGTGACGACCGTGCGCCCGCCGGTACCCACCTTCAGCAACATCGACGTGAAGCTAGCCAGCATGAACGTGCTCAACTTCTTCAACGGCGATGGCGCGGGCGGCGGCTTCCCCACCTCACGCGGGGCCCTCACGCTGGCCGATTTCCAGCGTCAGCGCAGCAAAATTCTGGCCGCCCTCACCCAGATAAACGCCGACGTGTTTGGCCTGATGGAAGTGGAAAACGACGGCACCCGGGCCATTTCGGCTGTGCAGGACCTGGTGAACGGCCTGAACCAGGCCCTGGGCGCGGGCACCTACGCCTTTATCGACGACGGCGGCCTCTATACCCAGCCCAACAATACCGACCTGATTCACTGCGTCATCCTCTACAAGCCCGCCGTGGTGACGCCCTACGGCAACTTCCTGTTGAGCACCACCACGGGCGTGTTTGAGCGCCCGCCCATTGCCCAGCTCTTCACCACCAACCGCCCCGTGGCCACCCGCGACACTTTTGCCCTTGTAGTAAACCACCTCAAGAGCAAGGCCAGCGGCAGCGGTGCCAACGCCGACCAGCAAGACGGCCAGGGCGCCAGCAACCTGCGCCGCAAGCAGCAGGCCGCCGCCCTCGTGCAGTTCATCAACACCGTGGTGAAGCCCGCCGGCACCCGCTACGTGGTGAGCGTGGGCGACTACAATGCCAATTACGAAGAAGACCCGATGGACATTCTGCGGGCCGCGGGCTTCGTGCTGGGCAGCCCGGCCGCCAGCGCCTCCTACCTCTTCAACGGCCTCAGCGGTTCGCTCGACCACGCCGTGCTCACGCCCAACCTGGTGGGCCACGCCGCCGTGGAAAAGTGGCACATCAACGCCGCCGAGCCCGAATTCCTGGAATACGATGTGGCCGGCGCCGCTACCGACATCACCAGCCCCTTCCGCTCCTCCGACCACGACCCGGTGCTCATCGGGCTGAATTTCCGCAATATCGTGACGGCCGCGCTGGCCCCCAAATCCGCCACCGCGCGCCTGCAAATTTTCCCCAACCCCGCCCCCGGCGCCTTCCACATTCGCATCGCCAACCCCGATGCGCGGCCCCTGACACTGGAGGTGCTGTCGGCGCTGGGGCAGCCGGTACTGGCCTTGCGCGGCACGGCGGCCGAGGTGCAGGCGGAGCTGGCGCGGCGCACGGGCGCGCTCGCGCCGGGCGCCTACTTAGTGCGGCTGCGCAGCGAGGGGCTGAGCGAGGTGCATCGGGTGGTGAAGGAGTAGGTTTGTTTATTTGATTTGAGATAAAAGGAACGTCATGCTGAGCGCAGCCGAAGCATCTCTACCGCAGTAGTAAATCTGATTACTCTAGCGGTAGAGATGCTTCGGCTGCGCTCAGCATGACGTTCTTTGTGGTTCACTTCACCACCATGAAACCGCCCCGCCGCAAGCCTGCCCCTGCCCTACGCAAACCCGACCGATTCCCCGAGGAAAACGTGGCTACCGGTTGGGACGCTCGCCACCTGCTGGGCCACACCGAATTCGATGAGTACCACTTCATCAACTGCGATTTTGGCGGGGCCGATTTGAGCGGGCTGCGCTTCAGCGAGTGCCGGTTCGAGCGCTGCAACCTGTCCTCGGCCAAGCTGGCGGGCACGGCGCTGCAAAACGTGGCTTTTGACGAGTGCAAGCTGCTGGGGCTGCAGTTTACGGCCTGCCGCGACATGCTGTTTGGCGTGCACTTCGACCAGTGCCAGTTGCGCTATGCCTCGTTTGCGGGGCGCACCATGCCGGGCACGCGCTTCGTGGGCTGTGGCCTGGAAGAAGCTGATTTTGCCGACGCCGACCTGACCAATGCCTTATTTCAGGACTGCCCAATGGGCGGCGCAGTGTTCCAGAATACCCGCCTGTCGGGCGCCAATTTCACCTCCGCCACCGGCTTCGTCATCGACCCTGAGACCAATCCGCTGCTCGGGGCCAAATTCACGTTGCACGGCCTGCTGGGCGTGGTGGCCAAGTTTGGGCTGGTGGTGGAGTAGGTGGGGCGGAATTGGTTGTAACTGGTTTATCAGGCCGTCATGCAGAGCGCAGCGAAGCATCTTTACTGCAACAGTAATCAGATTTACTATTGCAGTAAAGATGCTTCGCTGCGCTCTGCATGACGTTTCATAAAAACCTTTATTCCCCGCCCCGCGCCCCGGGCCAAAACCCCTCCCTAAACTTCCGGTTTCGTTTGTGGCTAGTAGATTGCGGAGGAATTCCCATCTATGCCCGAAAGTGGCGGCTTCATGTCCGGGCCGCATCCTGCTTTCGGTAAATTGTCAGCACCACGGGCTGGTCCGTTTCGGGCCGCGCGCTGGGGCCCGTGAGCGGTGGCGCAGGCCCCGGCACGGGTATTTTTTCACTTTGCTACAACGAACAGATGGCCAACCGGCGCGCCTCTATCACTGACCTGGCCAAGACGCTGGGACTTTCTCCCTCCACTATTTCGCGGGCCCTGAGCGACCACGACGACGTGAGCGAAGCCACCAAGGCCCGCGTGCGCCAGCTGGCCGAAGAGCTGCACTACCAGCCCAACCAGCTGGCCGCCGCCCTGCGCCGCGGCCGCAGCAATACGCTGGGCGTGCTGGTGCCGCACATCACGGGACACTTTTTCCCGCAGGTGGTCCACGGCATTGCCACCGAAGCAGCCAAGTTGGGCTACAACGTGATGATTTGCCAATCGAACGAAGACGCCCGCCAGGAGCAGAAAAACATCGACCTGCTGATGAACTCCCAGGTGGAAGGCATTCTGGTGTCGTTGGCCAACACCACGCAGAGCTTCGGCCACTTCGAGGCGGTGCGCCAGCAAAATATTCCGCTGGTGTTTTTCGACCGCGCGGTGGAAGACTTCAGCGGCAGCAACGTGAGCGCCGTGGTCATTGACGATTACCAGGGCGCCTACCAGGTGGTGACGCACCTCATCGAGCAGGGCTGCACCCGCATTGCCCACTTCAGCGGCCCGCTGCACCTGAGCATCCACAAAAACCGCCATCAGGGCTACCGCGATGCCCTCACCGCCCACGGCCTGCCCGTGGATGAGGAGCTGATTGTGTTTTGTGAGATGAACCAGAAGGGCGGCACCCAGGCCATGCGCCAGCTCCTGAAGCTGTCCCAGCGCCCGGACGCCGTGTTTTCGAGCAACGACTTGGCCGCCATCGGCGCCATTCAGGCGGTGAAGAGCGCCCGCCTGCGTGTGCCGCGCGACGTGGCTGTGGTAGGCTTCAGCAACGAGATGTTCACCTTGCTCACCGAGCCCATGCTCAGCAGCGTGGACCAGCGTTGCGAGCAAATGGGCAAAACGGCCGTGCAACTGCTGCAAAAAATGCTCAAAGGCGGCCCTAACCGCCAGACCCCGCCCAAGCCCATCGTGCTCAAGCCCAAGTTGCTGGTGCGCGAGTCGTCGCAGAAGCGGTAAGTGCAAGGTTGTAGCGTGGACTCTGCGAGTCCGCGCCTATCGGAAGTGGAACTGTTTGCCCATGCGCGGACTCGCAGAGTCCACGCTACAACCTTGCGCCGCCTGAAAACCGTAGGACGCCAAGCCATTCGGCCCGCTGGCTTGTTATAAGCAGCGGACTCCTACTGCTTTTCGATGACGCCCACTACCACCGCCCCGGCCCCCAAGGCCACCATGCTCACGCCGTTTACCATCGCCATTTTCCGGGCCATCTGGATTGCGGGTTTGGTGAGCAACGTGGGCACCTGGATGCAGAACGTGGCCGGCGTGTGGCTCGTCACCACCCTCACCACCTCGGCCCTGCTCGTGGCCATGATGCAGGCTGCCACCAGTTTGCCGGCCTTCCTACTGAGCATGCCCGCCGGCGCCATGGCCGACCTCGTGGACCGGCGCCGGCTGTTGCTCTTCACACAGGGCTTTATGGCGGTGGTGGCCAGCGCGCTGGGCGTGCTCACGCTCATGGACAGCGTGTCGGCGCTGGGCGTGTTGGGGTTCACGTTTCTGCTGGGCATGGGCGCGGCCCTGAATTCGCCCATCTGGCAGGCCGTGACCACGGAGCTGGTGCCGCGGCCGGTGCTGCCGTTTGCCATTACGCTAAATGGCGTGAGCAACAACATTGCACGGGCCATCGGGCCTGCCATTGGCGGGGTCATCATTGCGTATTACTCGGCAGGCTGGGTGTTTGTGCTGAACGGGGTGTCGTTTCTGGGCACCTGGGCGGTGGTTTATTTCTGGAAGCGCGAGCAGGAAACCACTAGCGGGCCGGCCGAAAACTTCACCGGCGCGCTGCGGGCCGGGCTGCGCTACGTGCAGTATTCGCCGGCCATCTACGGGGTGCTGGTCCGCACGTTCGCGTTTTCGTTTGGGGCCACGGCCATGTGGGCGCTGGTGTCGGTGGTCATTGCCCGGCGCCTGCACCTAAGCTCGGGGCACTACGGTGTGATGCTGTCGTGGCTGGGCGCGGGGGCCGTCACGGGGGCTTTTCTGATGGGCCGGGCGGGCTCACGGCTGAGCTTCAACCAGCGCGTGCTGCTGGGTGTGCTCATGTTTGCGGGCACCAATGTGGCGCTGGCCCTCGTCTCGCAGATTTACCTGCTGTATGCCGTGATGTTCTTCTCGGGCATTGCCTGGCTTATGGTGATGACCAGCTTCAGCACCACCGTGCAGCTAAACGTGCCCAAGTGGGTGCAGGCGCGGGTCATCAGCGTGTACATGCTGGTGTTTCAGGCGGGCATGTCGTTGGGCAGCCTGGCCTGGGGCGAGTTGGCCGACCACCTCAGCCTCGAAACTTCGCTGCTGCTGGCCGCCGGCTGGATGCTGGTGAGCACGCTGCTGGCCCTGCCCTTCCCCATGCGCCCCGCCGAAGGGCTGGACCTGGCCCCCGCCGAGCACTGGCCCGACCCCGAAACCGAAGGCCTTATCGACCCCGACGACGGCCCCGTCATTGTCATGATTGAGTACCACGTGGAGCCCGCCGACTGGCCCGCCTTCCGCGCCGCGGCCGAGCAGCTTAAGCGGCTGCGGCTGCGCGATGGCGCCCTGCGCGCCGGCATGTTTGCCGATGTGGCCCACCCCACACGCCTCACCGAGTTCTACCACGTGGCCACCTGGGGCGAGCACCAGCGCCAGCACCACCGCTTCACCAAGGAAGACCAGGTGGTGGAGGCCCAGGTGCTCCGTTTCCACAGCGGGCCGGAGCCGCCGCGCGTGTCGCACTTTCTGGCCTTCCCCAAGGCTTCGAATGTGGAAATGGCCACGCCCATGCAAACGCAGGAAAGCCAGCGGTGAGGAGTCCGAAATCTATAGAACGGTCATGCTGAGCGCAGCCGAAGCATCTCTACCGCAGCAGTAAATAATTCCGTTGCGCGGTAGAGATGCTTCGGCTGCGCTCAGCATGACCGTTCTTTTTGATAGTTTAGCTTGTTCCCGCAACTTGATAGCTTGTTCCCGCAAGGCAGTCAACCCTTGCCTTATTTCACGCGCCGTTTCTGGTCGAGCCAAGCGTTGGCAGCGCCTTCGTCGATGAAGCGGGCGTACTGGAAAGGGGCCGAGGCGCCGGGCGCTTTTTTGGGCACGCTGGGGTCTTCGTCGAGTTCGACCAAGTGGTTAGGCAGCACCAGAAAGGCCACGAAAAGCTTGCCGCCCATTTCTTTCTGCACCCGGGGCAGAAAGCTGGTTATCACCCATTCGGGGCCGTTGCGGCTGCGGTCGGTACGGCGACGGGCGTCCATCAGCCAGTGGCGGCAGTCGTGCTCTTGGGCCGCCAGGCGCATGGTTTCGTAGCCTTCGCGCAGTTGCTCGTCGGTGATGGAGTTCAGCCAACGGCCGATGAGCAGGCACGAATCGGGCCGGTAAACGACTTGTAGAAAAGCAGTAGAAGCGAGTTCCTGATACATAGCAGAAGACATTCCGGCGTCCATCAGGGGCAGTCGGCTCGATGCCCAAATCTACGCACCGATTCCAGCTTCGCGGCCACTCATTTTTTGGCAGGTTGCGGCTTCGGCTGGTCTGGCTAGGCTGAACCAGCATCTGTGCCAGCCGGCGCGGGGCTGCGCTCCCACAGCTGCTTGAGAAACTCCTGCTCGGCCAGCCACTGGCTTTGCCGGTTCAGAATCCATTCCTCCGAATCCTGGTTTTCAGCGCCCTGCGCGACGCGGGACAGAGGCTTGAGACGCTCGGCAGCAAAGGCCAGACAGGCCCGTAAATCGTCGGTTTCCAGCTCCGGGTGCCGGGTCAGGATTTCAGCTTCCGAGGTGCCCGCGGCCAGCCATTCAAGCACCTGCCACACGGGGTAGCGCAGGCCGCGCACAGTGGGCTGCCCCTGGCAAATGGCGGGATGAACGGTAATGCGGGGAAACACCGGAAACTTCATGCTACCAAAACTACGCATTTGCCACGTGGCTCACCAAATGCCTATGGCCGGGTTAAGCTCCTTTTTAAAGCACCTTCTCCAAATCGGCGGGCTGATTGATGCGCACGGGCGCTTCGGCCTCGGTCAGCGTGCCGAAGCCGTAGGTGGCGAAGATGAAGGGCACGCCCGCGCCCTGGCTGGCCGCCAGGTCGCCGGGCGTGTCGCCCACGTACACGGGCGCTTGCAGGCCGTACTGGGCCACTATTTCGCGGATGTTGTCGGCCTTGGGCAGCAGCTTGGTGCCGAAGCACTGGTGCCCTTCGAAGAAATGGCCTAGCCCGCTGTGCTTGAAAAAGGCGTCCACGTAGCCCAGCTGGCAGTTGCTGACGATGAACAGCCGGTAGCCCTGGCCGCGCAGGTAGCGCAGGGCATCTTCCAGGCCGGGGTAGGGTGCGCCGCCGTGCTCCTCAGCCGCGCTCAGTTCGTGCCGGGCGCAGAGGGCTCGGTACTCGTCCAGCTTTTCGGCCGGTAGCTTCGGAAATAGCCGCTCATACACCACGGTGTAGGGCTGGCCCGTTACGGCCTGCACATCCGCTAGGGTCACATCGTTTTCGATGTAATCAACACTATTTCTGGCAGCTTGAAAGGCTTTGGTAATGCTGGCGGAGGCATCCCAGAGGGTGCCGTCGAGGTCAAAAATTACACTATCAAATTGGGAAGGCATAGATTCAGTTAGCGGTAGTTAACAGATAGAAGGTCATGCAGAGCGCAGCGAAGCATCTTGCTCGCAATAAGTAAACCAATCATCAGAGTTAGTGGTGGCGGGCAAGATGCTTCGCTGCGCTCTGCATGACGTTCTGTTACTCGTTACTCGTACAAATCCTGTGGGTCGGCGGCGGCCAGCTCTATCAGGAATTGGCCAATGTTAGAGGTGCAGGCTTCCAGAAAAGCGGCGCCTTTCTCGGCTGTAGCGGCGGCGGGGTTGCCCACGCCGGTATCGGCCGAAACTTTGCTCCACTCGCGCTGGGCCCAGGCCCAACCCTGGCGCAGGGCCGCAATGCGGAATTGCTTGGCGGCGCCGTCGCCGGCTTCGGCCAGCGGGCTCACCAGTTCGGGCACGATGTGCAGCATGGCGCTGGTTTCCAGCTCGTCGGCGTGGTCGCCGGGCGCGCCGAAGTAGTGGTTGCGGTCGGCGGCTTTAAACCAGTTGAGGGTGCTGAGAAACACCGTGGGGAACTCGGCCTGCAGCTCGCGCAGAATCTGGCGGAAGTCGTTGCCGCCGTGGCCGTTCAGGATGACGAATTTGGGAATGCCCTGCCGGGCCAGCACCTGCACCACGTCGCGCAACAGCGCCAGTTGGGTACTGGGGCTCATGTTGATGTCGAGGGTAATGTCGAGCTGGCCGGTGTTTACGCCGAACGGAATGCAGGGCAGCACCACCACTTTGGCGCCCTGCTCCCAAGCCTTGCGCGCCGCCTCGGCCGCCACGTAGTCCGACTGAATGTTGTCGGTGGCGTAGGGCAGATGGTAGTTGTGCGCCTCCGTGGCGCCCCAGGGCAGCACCACAACCTGATAAGCGTTTTCCTGCACGGTTTTCCAGGTGGTTTCGGCGAGGATGTAGGGGCGGGGCATGGCAGTAGAGGGAAATGGTGATGGAAAAGCAAAGGTATTGCCGGTTGGCACTGGGTGGTCATGCTGAGCGCAGCCGAAGCATCTCTACCGCGTAACTAATCCAATCATCAGGATTACTACTGCAGTAGAGATGCTTCGGCTGCGCTCAGCATGACGTTCTGTTCAGCATGACGTTCTGTTTTTCTGCTGCTACAGCCCTACCTTTGAATTAACCAACTGGTTAATTTATGAAAACCCTGGACGCCTCTACCCGCGACCGAATCCTGGCGGTAGCCAGTACGGTCTTCTACCAGAAAGGCCTGAGCGGGGCCCGCATGCAGGAAATTGCCGACCTGGCCGGTATCAACAAGGCCATGCTGCACTACTATTTCAAGAGTAAGGAGCAGCTGTTCGACACGGTGTTTCAGCAGGCGCTGGGGCAGTTTCTGGGCGGTATCGGGCAGGTACTTAATGGCGAGGCCGCGCTTCCGGCCAAGATTGAGCAGTACGTGGCCTACACCACTTCGGCCCTGGCCGAAACGCCGAGCCTCGCCGCCTTCATCGTACACGAGCTGCAGCAGCACCCCGAGCGGCTTAGCAACCAGTTCAGCGACAGCCGCCTGATTAATCTGGACGACTTTCGGCAGCAGTTGGCCGATGCCAATACGCGGTATCAGGAACCCAACGCGGCTGAGCATTTTTTTGCCAACATGGTGGCCCTGTGCGTGTACCCCGTGCTGGCACAGCCCCTGCTCAGCCGCCTCCTGCGCCAAAATGAGGCGCAGTATCGCCGCTTTCTGCGCGAGCGCGCCGCCCATATCACGCAGTTGCTGCTGGGGCAGCTGTGAGTTTTTTTTATCCATTCATTAACCAACTGGTTAGTTCAAATTCCCCCCTTTATGACAGCTCCAAGCAAACTAACCCAGCACCTCAGCTTCGGCGGGGCACTGGTTTTTCTGGTGGTGGCCATGGTGGCCGGCTATCGCAACATTGGCCTGCCGCCGGTGGTGATTGTGGGCGGCTCGGGCACGGTGGCGCTGCTGCTGTGGCGCCGCACCAACCTGGCCCGGCCCTCCGACCCGGCCCTCATCCTGCCGCTGTTTCTGCTCACGGTGGCGGCGCTGGAAGTGCACATGGTGGAGGAGTACCTCACCGGTTTCGGGCCGGCCATGAGCCGGTTGTTCGACATCAGTTGGACGGAGCGGGGCTTCCTGCTGGTGTTCGCCTTTTTCGGACCTATTCTCTACACGCTCACGGCGTTGGGGCTGTACTATCGCGTGCCGTTGGCCGGGTTTATGGCCTGGTTTATCTTCATCGGGCCGGGCGTAGCCGAGTTCACGCACTTTATTTTCCCGGCGCTGCGCCCGGCCATTCAGCCCGAGCTGGGCGGCGCCATTTCGGCCGTGGTGAGCAACGGACGCTTCGTGGCCGACATGCCGAACTACTATTTCGGCACCACCGGGCGCTATTATTTTGCCGGCATGTGGACGGCCGCGCTGCCCATGCTGCCGGGCATCTACGCCATTGGGCGGCTGCTGCGGGCGCACCGCCGGGCGCAGGCTTAGGCCGGCTGGGCGGGCCGCTCCAGCAGCACGATGGGCGCGCCATGGTAGGTGGAGCGGGCGTATTCATGAAAGCCAAATCTGGCCGCCATCTTCAGCGAGGGCACATTATCAGGGTGAATGATGCAGACCATGCGCTTCGGCCCAAAGTGGCCCGTGGCCCACTCCAAGGCCGCCGTCACGCCCTCGCTGGCGTAGCCCCGGCCGTGCACGGCGGGGTCGAGCACCCAGCCCATTTCGGGGGCCTCGCCCAGCGGCGGGTCAATGTCGCGCTTGAGGTTGAGGAAGCCGATGCCGCCCACGAAGCGGCCGCTGGCTTTCTCCTCCACCGCCCAGAAGCCGTAACCCATCACGGCCCAGTGGCCAGCACTGCGCAGCAGCAGCTTCCACACTTCCTCGGCGGGCATGGGCTCGGGGGTGAAGTAGCGGTGATAGTCGATGTGGCGGCTGATGGCAAACCAGGTATCGAAGTCATCGGCGCGGAAGCCGCGCAGGCGCAGGCGTTCGGTTTCGAGAACGGGCACAGCCGAGAGGGAAGCACTGGGAACGGGCATAGCAAACACACCATTGGGGAAGCCCAAAAGTAAGCGCAGCCGTTTGCCCATGCCGCCGCTGGCACACACAATTTCCGTTTCCACCGTTTTTCCAGAAATAAGCCCCGCACCCGAACGCAAACCGGCCCCGACGCGACGAGCACCGGGGCCGGTTTGCATTCGGGTGCGGCCTACCAGGAGCCGCTGTTGTCGCTGCCGCTGTCGAAACCGCCGCCGCCCGTGTCGCCGGATGAATTGTCGTCATAAGACGAGTTATTGTCGTCGGATGAGAAGTAGTCCGACGAGTTATCGGGGGCCGTGTTGGCGTCGGAGAAGTAGTCGGTACCGGCGTTATCGGCCGTACCGCCGTCGCGGCCCAAGAAGTAGTCGCTGGCCGCCCCCGTACCAGCACCGGCGGCGCCTGCCGCACCAGCCGCACCGGTATTAAGATTAGCGTTGTTGGAGTCGTTCGCGTAGTTGTTGCCCGAAGTATCGTGGCCCGAAGCCATGCGGTTGCCGAGGTAGGCGCCGGCCGCGGCGGCCGCGCCGGTGGCCAGCATGCCGCCCACGCCCATGCCCCCGCCGGAGTTGGGCGCCTGGCCGTAGCCGGGGCCATAGTTGCCGGGCGCTTGGCCGTAGCCGCCGCCGGGGCCGTTGGGCCGGTTGGGCAGGAAGTCGGGCGTGCCGCCGGGCGTGTTATTATACGGGCCATTCGGTGCCTGATTACTAGCGGCACTGCGGTTGCGGAACATCTTGATGACAAACCACAGGATGCCGCCAATGACCAAAGCGCCAATCAGCAGCGTGCCCATACCGAGGCCCGACGGCGCAGGTTCGGCCGGCGGCGGGGCCATCACGGGGTCGTTGGTTGTGGTGGTGGAAGTCGTGGTCTGCTGGTCCAGGTTCGACTGGCTCGGTTCGGTGGCGGCGGTGCCGGCGGCCGTGCTACCGGCTTGCTGGCCCTGAGTTGCTTTGGGGTCGGCGGCGGCCATCAGGGTGTTGAGGCCGGTGCGGAGGCCGGCGAAATAATTGCCCTGCTTGAAACTGGGGCCCATTTGGGCGATGACCTGCTGCGTCACGGCTGGCGTGATGACGCTTTGCAGCCCGCTGCCGGGCTGGATGCTGAGCTTGCGGTCCTGGGCGCTCACGAGCACCACGACGCCGTTGTTTTTATCGCGCTGGCCCACGCCCCAGGCCGTGCCGATGGCGCGGCCGTAGGCGGCCACGTCGCGTCCGCCCAGCGAGGGCACGGTCACGACCACAATCTGGGTGCCGTTGTTGTCGGCGTAGCGGCGCAGGCCGCTTTCCAGCTTCTTGGCGTCGGCCGGTGCCATTAGGCTGGCCTCGTCGTTCACAAAATGGAACGGGTTGGGCCGGGGCGGCACGTCGGAAGCACCGGTTTGCGCTGCCGCGGGCAAGCCCAGCCCGGCCGTCACAAACAGAAAAACGAGAAGCAGCAGTTTAGACATAGCACTGGGGAAGTGAGGTGGAAGAAGAAATTCTTCGGCCTTCTACGTCCTCGGTGCTGGTTTGGTACGGCATTGCTCACGCTGAACGACGTAGGGGCGGGGCTTGTCCCCGCCCGGCTATTTACGCCACTGTCCAATTTCGTTCAACGGCCGGGCGGGGCAAGCCCCGCCCCTACGTCGTTCAGCTATTCCAAAACTGCTCTAGCGTCCTGCTTTACTGCGCCACGCGCACCTTCACCACCACTTTCTTGTCCTTGTCGATGCCGTCCACTTTGATATTGGGGCGGTGCACATCCTGCGGAAAGAAGAGGTAGATGGTGCCGGGCCGGGCTTCGTACTGCGGGCCTTCGGCCGAGTAATTGGCCACGTCGCGGGCTTCGTCGTAGGGCTTGGTGACGGTGGCCGAGGCCAACGGTACCTGCCCGATTTTCTCGGCGCCCCGCACCACGTACTGCATATCGATGTACTTGCGGTGCGACTCCCAGTTGGTGTTGGCGTAGTCCTTGGTGGGGTTGTCCGTCACGGCGGCAAACACGTTGTCGCCGTCGATGGGGTATTTGCCCACGGCCAGCTGCTCCAGGTTGGTGTCGCGGAAGTAGGCGAAGGCTTTGTCCCAGGCCGCTTTGTTGGCGGTGTACTGCTTGGCGAATTCCACCTTATCCACCGATTCCTGCACGTTCAGCTTCAGCCCGTTGGCCCATACGCGGCTCCGAAACCACTTGTCGGCCTTTTTCGGCGTCCAGGCGTCGGCCGTGGTGGCTTGCGTGGCGGCGGGGCCGCTGGTGGTGCAGCCCAGCGGAGCGAGGAGCAGGACGAAGGAACCGTATTTCAGCAGCGCATTTTTCATGGAGCAACGGGGCATGAGGGAGGGATGCGGCAAATGTAGGCCACGGCCCGCCGCCTTCCCTTCCCGTTTCGCAAAAACTCAGGCCGCCACCACGGCCGGCTCCACGGCCCGTTCGAAGCGCAGGCGGCCGTCGGCGGCGGTGCCGGTCGGCTCGAAGCCATTGCGCTGCAGCACTTCCAGCGCGCCGGGGTTGTCGGGCGTGGGGTGGGCCACCAGGCGGCGCACCAGGCCGGTGTCGGCGGCGTGGGCCACCAGGCCGGCCACCAGTTCGGTGCCTAGGCCCTGCCGGCGCCAGTCGGCCGCAATGGCGAAGTCGATTTCGGCGGTGCCGGCCGCATCGGGCGGGCCCATGAAGCCCGCACTGCCCACCAGCGTGCGGGGCGTGTCGCCTTCGGCTTTGCGCAGGGCGTACCAGCCGTACCAGCCGGCGGCGTGGCGGCCGCCTTCGGTGAGCTTTTCGAGGGTGGCTTCGGCGGTGGCGCGGTCGTACCCGCCGGGCGGCCAGTCGGTGGGCAGGGCAGCGCCGAGCAGCACCGGGAAGTATTGGGGCTTGTGCAGCTCGGCGGTGAGCAGGGCGCGGCTGGCGGCCAGAATGGTGAGGCGGGGCGTTTGGGTTATCAGCGGAATCATAAGTCGCAGTATACGGCTTTTGGAGTTCGGGCGGTGGCGAAACCGTAGCGCGAACTTTCAGTTCGCGTCCCCGCGCCGGTTTAATTGACGCATTCAAAAACGCGAGCTAAAAGTTCGCGCTGCTATCTGCCAGCCGCCAAACCGCGCCGGGACACTGCCCGGAATACACCCGTGGCGGTACCTTTGCTGCGATGAACCAGCCGGCACCTAAACTGCTTTTTGAGAATAACGCAGGCCGATTATCCGTTGATTCAGCTGGTTTTCTGCGCACTACCTGGAGCAGCCAGCCCCGCACTCTTGCCGATACGCAGGGCTTATTCGAAGCCATGCTGCGCGGCCTGCAGCAGCACCGCGGAAGCCGCATTCTGGTCAATCAAACCCAGATGCTGCCTTTCAGCCCCGCCGAGCAGCAGTGGGTGGCCCAAACCTGGCTGCCTCGCGCCGTGACCGAAGGCGGCTACCGCTATGGCGCCGTGGTGGTGTCGCCGCATGTGCTGGTGCGCCTGGCCACGGCCTTCGTGACCACCAATGTGCAGGGCCTGCCGCTCACATACCGCACCTTCGACACCGAAGCTCAGGCCACCGAGTGGCTGGCGCAGCAGCCGGGGTAGGGCAGAGTTGGTTTTTGAACGATGTAGGGGCGGGGCTTGCCCCCGCCCGGACGCTGGGCAGAATCTTTAGGGCAGCGCGACCATCCGAGCGGGGGCAAGCCCCGCCCCTACGTCGTTCTATGTACCTGCACGCCTATCTTTAGCGCCCTTTACATCCTGTTTTTTCTTGCTTAATGCTTAACAAGCTCGTTCTTTCAACTGGTTTCATGCTGAGTGCCGGCGGGGCCAGTGCTACCACCATTGGCGCCATCCAGGGCAGCGGCGCCGCTGCCAAGCCCGGCACCTACACCATTGAGGCCGTGGTAACGGGCGTGTACGCGGGCCTGAATCCGGCCGGCTTCTACGTGCAGGACGAAACCGCCACTGCCGACGGCAACCCCGCCACTTCTGACGCCCTGTTTGTGGTGGCGCCCAGCCCCACGGTGAGCATCGGCGACAAGGTTCGCATCAGCGGCGTGGTGCGGGAGGACGCGGGCGCGCCGTCGTTCAACCAGGCTATTCTCACCGAGCCCAACATCACGGTGCTGTCGTCGGGTAATGCGCTGCCAGCCTTCGTCACCATCGAAAACGCCGCGTTTTCCAGCGCCAACGCGGAGCGGTACGAGGGCATGCGGGTACAGTTTTCGGCCCCCATGACCGTGACCGACAACTACAGCCTCAAGCAGCGCGGCGAGCTCACGCTCTCGGCCCAGGGCCTCACCTACCAGCCCACGCAATTCATCGACCCCAACGACGAGCCCGCCACCGGCACCCACAGCAGCGGTAACAGCAACGGCGCGGCCGTGACCGCCTACCAGAAAGCCAACGACGACAAGTCGCTGGTGCTCGACGACGGCAGTTCGGCCTCCAACCCCTCCCCCACGCCCTACCTCGACCCCACTACCGGCACCGTGCGCGTGGGCAGTACGCTCACGGGCCTGCGGGGCATTATGGGCTACGGGTTTGGCAAGTGGCGGGTGCAGCCGCTGCCGGGCGAGGCGGCGCCGGTGGTGCGCACCTCGCGGCCGAAAGGCCCGCCGGTGTTCAGCAAGCTCGATTTGAAGCTGGCCAGCTTCAACGTGCTCAACTACTTCAACGGCGACGGCCAGGGCGGCGGCTTCCCCACGCCGCGCGGCGCCAAAACGCCCGAGGACTTTGCCCGCCAGCGCGCCAAAATCATTCTGGCCATCAGCCAGATGAACGCCGACGTGGTGGGCCTCACCGAGATTGAGAACGACGGCAACGGCTCCACGTCGGCCATTCAGGACCTAGTGGATGGGCTGAACAAGGTGATGGGCGCGGGCACCTACATTTTTGTGAACGACGGCGACGCCACCCACCAACCCAACAACACCGACCTCATTCACTGCGCCATTCTGTATAAGCCGGCCGTGGTAGCGCCGCTGGGACCGCCGTTGCTGTTCACGGCCCCCGACGTGTTTGAGCGCCCGCCGCTGGCCCAGGTGTTCGTCACCAAGCGCAAGGAGCGGGCCGATACGCTGGGCTTCGTCATCAACCATTTCAAGAGCAAGGGCAGCGGCAAGGGCGCCGACGCCGACCAGAACGACGGCCAGGGCGGCTCCAACGCCCGCCGCAAGCTGCAGGCCGCCGCGCTGGTGCAGTTCATTAATAAGACCGTGATTCCGGCCGGGGCGGCCCGCGTGGTGAGCGCCGGCGACTACAACGCCAACTACGAGGAAGACCCCATCGACATCATGCGCGCCGCCGGGCTGGTGCCGGCCACCCCGCCCACCAGCGCCTCCTACGTGTACCGCGGCCTCACCGGCTCGCTCGACCATGCCGTGATTACCAACAACTTGGTGGGCTTCATCGACGTGCAGAAGTGGCACATCAACTCCGGCGAACCCAGCGTGCTGGAATACTCCAACGCCGGCGCGGCTACCGACGTGAACACGCCGTTTCGCTCCTCCGACCACGACCCGGTGCTCATCGGGGTGAATTTTGCGGGCATGACTTACGCGAATACCTCGCGGCCCACCTCGCGCCTGTTCATCTACCCCAGCCCGGCGGCCGGGCAGGTGCCGTTCACACTGGCCGATGTGCCCGCCAGCGCCGGCCGGCTGTCGCTCGACTTCTGGCTGCCGCAGGGCCCGCGCCTGCTCTCGCTGCAAGGCTCGCCCGAGGCCCTGCAAAGCCAGCTGCGCGACTACACCGCCCACCTGGCCCCCGGCATCTACCTGCTGAAACTACGCGGCACCAGCTACCAGCAAACGCGGCGGGTAATGAAGGAGTAATGGCGGGTTAGGTTACTTTGTCAGAATATAAAAGGACGTCATGTCGGGCTTGCCGAGACATCTCGCGTGCTATAGTAATTTGATTACTTCGGCACGCGAGATGTCTCGGCAAGCCCGACATGACGTTCTGATAATTACTCAATCTGCCTCCTTTTCCCGTCGGCTTTTCCCGTGCAGCGTGACCACGCGGGCCAGGAAAGTGCCCAGAAATAACTGCCCCGACACGGCCTCCAGGTTGGCCATGCTGCGGGCCAGCGGGTGGATGGGCAGCAGGTCGCCGTAGCCGGTGGAGGTGAGCGTGGTGATGCTGAAATACAGCAACTCGCCCGATTTCAGCGGCTGGTGGGTGAAGGTTTCGAACGCGCCCGGCACGGTGTGCCGGATGGCCGCGAAGATGCCCATGAACAGCAGGGCCAGGTTCAGGTACACCACTACAGCGCCCAGCAGTTGGTGCGTGGTTACGGTTTCGGCCCGAAACACGGCCTGCGCCACCAGCACGGTGATGGCCACCGTGACAAACATGCGGAGCAGCATGCCCGCAAACACGCCGTTTTCCGCCAGCTCCAGCGCCAGAATGGGCCCGGCCGTGAGCAGGATGAGCGGACGCACCTTGCTGCGGCGGGGCAGCACGAAAAAGGACACCAGCGGCATCAGCAGCTGGAAAAACTCCAGTTGCCAGCGCGGCAGCGTGCCGGTGCTCACCAGCGGCCCCACCACGAAGATGAACAGCACCTGCACGCCCAGCAGCACGCTCAGGGCGGGGTCGCGCGCGGCGTCCTGCCACTCCGCGAGGCGGGTGCGCCACGTCGGGGCGGCCGCCGCTAGCGGAGCCTCCGGCGGCCGGGCAGCGCGTTCTTCTTTAAGCCATTTTACGGGAGTATTCATGCTGCTTGGCCAGACAAAACGCTAATCTAACGTGCGACCCACTGCCACCAGCGGACCCACTTTCTATTGCCAACGCAGCCCGGCCCCGGCGCGGTGCGCCTCAAGGCGGTAGTTTCGACGGGGCAGGGGCATCTGTCGCCCACTGCGGGCATTCCGTCGTTGAGCCTGCAGCGGGGCAAGCCTCCGGTTGCGGCGGCACCGGCCAAGGCTGTTCGGGGCTGCGTCGTAGCTATTATACTCCAAAGGGAGCGTGTTATGCCCCCGGCGCTGACGCCAGCGCCCGAGCCCATCGTCTGATTTATCCAGCTCCTCCCGAACCGCCATTCGGCTAAGCTACTTTTTCAGCACCGAGTAGCATAAATGCGTTACGCCAATGCCTTGAACTACGGTGGGATTGCCGAGGGCTATGGGCGCTTTGCTAAGCTGGTCGAATAATCGGACGCCCGACCCAAGCAGCAGCGCGGCTATATCAACCTGAATTTCGTCCAGCAGCCCGGCATTAAGCAATTGTTGAATGGTATCTGCCCCGTGCACGGCAACGTCCTTTCCGGCGGCAGCGAGCTTGGCTTGCCTGACGGCCGTTTCCAGTCCTTCGGTCACGAAATGCACCGTCGAATCCGGTCGTGGCCACCCGGCCGGAACAGCGTGCGTGAGCACGAAGGCCGGCCCCCAGGCATGGTTGCCGCCCCAACCGTGAGCCACCTCAAACGTCTTCCGACCGGTCAGCACGGCCCCAAGTCGGGCCGTTAACCGGCGGATGTGCCCGGCGCTGGGGGGCGACACCTTGAACAGCATGGCATCGGCCCCGCCTGTGCGGACCTCCTCCTCCCCGGACTGGAAGTACCAGGCGAATACTTCTGCTACTCCATCGTTAAGGTCGGCAACGTAACCGTCTAACGACATGGACATGATGGCAATAACCTTCGACATTTCTTTTCCAATGAAGACGTGACAAAGCCCTTATACCAACTGGAATGCCCCTGGGTTGAGCGGAGTGGCCCCAACAGCCCCTACTCCGCGCTTTCGGCAAGCTCGGCTGCGGTGCGGCGGCCGTGGCGGTGGTCGAGCCAGTTCATGACAGGCGTGGCCAGCACGCCGTGCACGGTGATGGACAGCAGCATGGTGAAGGCCAGCACCGCCCAAATCTGGCGGGCCTGCGGGAAGTCGGCCTCGCCCAGCGCGTAGGCCACGTAAAACACCGAGCCGATGCCGCGGATGCCGAAAAAGGAAATCACGGCCCGCTCGGCCAGGTTGATGCGCGGCGAGCGGATGAGCGTTAGCATGCCGCCCAGCGGGCGCAGCACCAGCACCAGCAGCACCCCCAGCGCCGCCCCCGGCCAAGTGAGCGCGCGCAGCAGCCCATCGGCAATGGCGGCGCCCAGCAAGAGCAAGATGACCACGATAAAGAGACGCTCCATCTGGTCGGTGAAGGCGTGCATGAGGCGGTGGTACTCGTGCTTGCGCTCGCGGCTGCGCAGGGTGATGGCGGCAATGAACACGGCCAGAAACCCGTAGCCGTGCACCAGCTCCGTGACGGCGTAGGACGTGAGCGTGACGGCCAGCGCCACAAAGCCGTAGCCCTCGGTTTTGATGCTGACGCGCTTGGGCAGGTTGAAAATCAAATAAGCCAGCAGCTTGCCCGACAGCCAGCCCAGCAGCACGCCCATCCCGATGCGGTAGCCCACGTCGAGCCACAGCCAGTGCAGCAGCCGCTCGCTCAGGGGCACGGCGGTGGGCAGCAGCGCCAGCGCCAGGTACACGAAGGGAAAGGCCAGGCCATCGTTCAGCCCCGCCTCGCCGGTGAGGGCGAAGCGCACGTTGTCTTCGCGGCCCTCGCCGGGGTCGCCCACCTGCACGTCGCCGGCTAGCACGGGGTCGGTGGGGGCCAGGGCGGCGGCCAGCAGCAGGGCCGAGGCCGGGGCCAGCCCCAGCAGCCAATGCCCCGCCACGGCCATCCCGGCAATGGTGAACACCATGAGCACGAGCACCAGCAGCAGCGGCGAGCGCCAGGCCCGCAACGAAAACGGCCGGTCAATCTTCAGTCCCGTGCCCGTGAGGGCCACAATCACGCACAGCTCCGAGAGGTGTTTCACCAGCTCTTTGTGCATCTGCGGGTCGGCGTGGGGCAGCGGAATGGGCAGGCTGAACACCCCCAGCCCCAGCAGAATGTAGAGAATGGGGTACGAAAGCGGGTATTTCTCCAGCAGCGACGGCAGCCAGGCCACGCCCAGAATGGCGATTCCGAGCAGCAGCAGCGCGATGGTGTAGTAGGGCATGAACAAGCAACACCCGCCCGGCCCGCATGGCAGCGCCGTTGGCAAGTGGTTATGGTGATGCCCATTACATACGGCTTCATCCACGTTAGGGACGGGCGGCGGCTATTTCGGCAAGGCCACAGGAGCCGGAGCTGCCTTGGCTTTTTCGGCGGCTTTTTTGGCGTTGGCGGCGTCTACGTAGGCCTTGAACAGGTCGCGCCAGTTGCGGCCGTGGGTGTTCAGGTAGTCCTCGTTTTTGGTTTTGTAGATTTCAAAAACGGCGGATATTTCCTTCATGCTTTTGAAATCGACGGCCTGCTCCCGGGCCTGTTTCAGGTTGGTCAGTATCACGGCTTCCTCCGTCGGGGTCAGGTTGGGCACAATGGCCCGGTAGCCGTTCAGCGTGAAAGCCACCTTGCCGATGGTGTACTGGTCGAGCACGGCCTCCACTTGCCCCGGCGTGAGGTGCTGGCGCAGGCCGGCCAGCAGGTTGTCGTGAATGCTTTTCGGCATGGCCGAGGTGGCAATGAGCTGCCGGTCCAGGGTGCTCAATGACTTGCCGGTGGCGGGGTTGATGCCGGCCGGCGTTTCGGTGTAGGGGTGGGCATTGTGGTAGGCCCAAATAGCCGTGAGGTGCGTGGCAATGACCTGCTGCACGGCTGCTTCCTTTCCGGCATCGCGCAGGTTGAGCGCGGCCACCCATTTGGCGGCTTTCTTATCGGCTTCCGGGTCGGCTTGGGCGGCGGTGCCCGCAGCGGCCACGGCAGCCGGCGCAGCCTGGCCGTACGCGGCGAAGGCAGCCGGCCCGCTCAGCCCAACGAGGAGGACGGCGATTCTGATGGATTTACGCATGGCGAAACAATGTTGCCCCGGGTTTCTGCTGCAGCTCCCGGCCGTGCATTAGCCCGGCGTATTCAGGCCGGTAATCACCAGGCCCCAAAACGCGATGCCCGCCGCCAGCAGCACCACCTGGCGCGTACTGAAATTGGCCTGGTGGAAGCCCCCGTATACGGGCGCTTCCAGCATGGCGTCGCGAAACGCCCGATACGGCGGCATCAGAAACCCTACGGCGCCCAGGTGAATGAGCCAGAACGGGTCGGGCAGGCGGGAAAGCAGGTTTAGGATGACGTAGCCCGCCACCAGCCCGGTGGTGTTGGGCATGGGCGTGTAGCCGCCGGTGTGCCGCGCAAACTGGTTGATGGTGGCCAGCAGCTCGTGAAACGTGAACAAGCTGAAGAGCGCCCGCATCACCGGCCACGTATCCGAGTTCTGCCACTGCCGGAAAAAGCGCCACGTTTTGTATTGCCACCACACGCCGTAGAGTCCCAGCGTGATAAGACACAAAATCAGGAATTTGGTCGGGCTGACCAGGGAATAATTTTCCCAGGTTTCTGCTTGCGAATGGCCGGTGAGTGGGGTAGCAATAGGCTCCATAAAAACGGGGTAGATGAACCGGCGCCAGCGCACGCGGACAGGCAAGATACCATGGCCTTCGCGTTGGGCCAAAACCACCTGCCTCCTGCGGCCGGCTGCCTCACGCTGCCCGCTGCGGCCGGCTGGCACCTGGCAGGGATGCGGGCACTGAGGCCAGACCCAAAACCTAATCCATTACCGCTCAAGGCAGCAGCGCCCGACATGGGATGAAGACAAAGTCGGTTTTCATTCTTCTATTACTATCTTAGTGCGTGCTGCCGCACGGCGTTCTTCCCGGCCCCTTTTCCCAAGTCAATATCATGAAAACGACCGTTCGGCTGTGCTGCCTCATGGCATGCATGGGTTTGAGTATGCTGAATAGCTCCTGCACCAAAAGCAGCTCCGAGGTACCGGAGCCCGTTCAAGCCAAGCCTACTTCGGCTGACCTAACCGGGCGTGTGCAGCCGGCAGCCGCTATTCTGGGTGTGCGGGCGATGAGCGCGGCGGGCGTTTCTTTCCCCTGCACGTACAATACCACCACGGGGGTGTACACTTTTGCCGATTTGCCACTCGGCCTCACCTATACCGTAGAATACATCTACCAACTGGGATACGTCCCGCTGGCCTCTCAGCAGGTAGTGCTCAACGCGGCCACCACCCTGCCCACCCTCACCGCCACGCAGTCTACGGCCGCTTACACCATCAATGGCACCGTGGTGGTTCCGGCCGTGAACACCGGCGGCGGCTACGGCGGGCCCAATTCCCGGCTGTTGCAGTTAGGCGTTGCTCCACCCGCTGCCTCTTTTCCGTTGGAAATCACCTTCCCGAATTCGCCGGCCGTGGGCACCTACAACCTAACTACCTCCGCTACTTACGTTACGGTCAGGAACACGAGCGGCGGCCCAAACTACACCACCCTGGCCAGCTTGGCCAGCTCCCCCACCAGTGGCACGCTCGTCATCACGGCGGTCAACCCCACTTACCCGCGCACCTTTTCCGGCACGTTCAGCTTCGTGGCCGCCACCACTTCGGCAAGCGGTGGCACTCCGCTCACCACCACGGTCACCAACGGCACCTTCACCGACGTTGCCTATTGAGCCCCCGGCGTCGGCCCTTTTCGCGCTGCGCCCGGCGCCGTGGCGTTTGCCGGCGGCACGGGTGAAATCGGCATTGCCAGGCGGCGAAGGCCCAAAGGCTGGTCCCACGGCCCCCAACCGCTATCCCGCCGCGCCCGGGGCGGCAGCGGCTAAGGAAACATAGGGCCCAACCGGACCCGCAGGTATTGCTGAAGCCACATTGGATACAGGTTGTAGCCCACATTCGTGAGCAGGAGCAGTGCGAACCAGCCCATTTGCCTATGGGCCACGGCATGCAAGCTGGTGAACCCGAAAAACAGCAACAACACCAGATGAAACCGCTCTTGGTGGTAGGTGGTGCGCACCAATGCCGCCAACGCAGCCCGCGATGGCACATGGCGGTAAGCGGGGTACCGCCGCCGGATGAAGTGCTTCACCAGGTCGCCGTGTTGCGTCACGCGGTTGACCAGCGCCACACCCAGCTGCTGGTACCGGGCCGGCTGCTGGATAAGCTGCCAGTAGTTAAACCACGAAGTGGGCACCGCATAGGCCAGCATACTAATGGCCAGGAAGCCGTACAGCCACGGCCGCGCCACAAACTGGTAGCAGTACGCGCCAATGGGCGCCAGCGCCAGCGCCGACCACAGCACGCTCGGCACCGCATTCACCACTGCCAACAGCGCACGGGATGGAACAGCAGTATTCTTCTGAGCGGGCATCAAGAACAGGAAAAGAAGGGGTACTGGTTGGCCCGTCATTAAAGTACAAGCTACTTCCCAGCCGCCCCGGCGCGCAACGGCTGAACGATGCGTCAGTTACTTGTCATTCCGCGTGAGCTTCCCTAAAAACAAACCAGCCGCTCCCGGGGCGGCGGCTGGGGTTACTAGCCTAATGTTTAGTTATTGAAAGAAAAAGGGCGAATCAAACGAGAACTTCTTTTCCCCTTTGTCGATTTTACTCCCTTTTATCTTCAAAAAAGTCTTACCCGTTGCCGCTAGTTTTCCGACGTTAAACTGAAACAAAGTCATGGTCATACTTCGCAGCTTTTCCATGTTCATGTTTTCATACGTTTCACCAGCCGGCTCGGCTAGCTCCCACTTAGATGCAGACCAAGCGCTCTGGAACGCATTTTGCGCGTTGTCGACGGATATTTCTTCACTATAGGGCAGAACGTAATTGGCCATATGCACTTCGTTGCGGCCCAAGTCTATCCATACCTCGTTGAGGACTGCGAGCTTGCCCATGCCAGTGAAGTGTATCGCATTGTCTTTGTGCGTTACCATCAAACGGCCCGTGTAAGTAGCTACTGCTTTGAATTCTGGCTTTTCCATTAGCGTTTGCAGTTCTCGAAACTCTGGTTCCGTCATGCCCAAGCGCTTATCGTATGCGACTGGGATACCACCAGGAGCTGCCGCCTTATTCTGTTGTTCGAGAAACCATTCCGGATTTGCCCGTGCAGCCGCCATGAATTTCTGCATTAGCACGCCATACCGGGGCGGCATTTGAATACTGTCCATCACGGCCACCTGTACCTCGCCCGCCGGCAACAGCTGCTTTAGCTTGTTGGCAACCGATGCTGTTGGCAGGACTACAGGCTGTTGCTTTTGGGCATTAGCTACGAAAACCAGCGACAGCCAGCAACTTAACACGAGAAGAATTTTGTACATACTTTTTAATTTTCCGCAAGCTAGTCCCCAACACGCCCCCGGCGTGAAGCGACTGAGTGATACTCTCATACGACACCTGCTAAGGCTCGTGGTACGGACCAGGAATCCGGCGCTCCCATGCTGCCTGCTCCGCTTGGGTTAAGGGACCGTGCAGGGCGGGGTCGCCCTCCTGGCCTCCACCGTACAACTTCTTCTCAAGCACGAAATAGACAAAGCCCCCAGCCGGAACCTGAGGTATATGGTATTTCTTATTCCAATTGGCATAGCGCCAAGGTTCGCCTTTGGTTAGCACGTACCGGTTGTCCCATTTGGCATAGTCGCACCCACCGGGAATGACCGGCACCCCGCCGTCTCTAGGGTCACCCCCGCTATAAATGTTGGTGTAGTCGTGGCTACCGTACCAAGAGAAGGCCATTTCATCGCCTATATCAGTAGAACTGCCGTCACGGCAACTCAGCAATGCAGGCACGAACAGCGCACCAATCAAAACACGGCAAAGCAACAATTTCATACGGCAAGCTACCCCAAAACCAAACCACCCGCCCCCGGCGCGCCAGCGGCTGAGTGAAGCTTAGCGTTTCTCCCTAACGGCGCGCGCGCTACCCCAAAACCAAACCAGCCGCTCTCGGGGCGGCAGCGGCTGAGAGATGTTTAAGCTTCTTCCTATCGGTGCAGAAATTCTGCTTTCACCTTTTCCAAGTAAGCCGCGAGTTTGTAGCTGGCTATGTTGTGCTCTTTATAGCCAGAGCACTCAAAACATGCGCCCGAGGAATGCTGAGGAGCAAAGGTTACCACGAGGTAGTTGTCTAAATCGTGGGAATACGGACGAGGCGGCAATGAGTCACTTACTAAGAACGGCTTAGCTGGAACAGCAAAGACTTGTCGGGCTAACTGATAAATCGAATCCAACTGCGCCCGATTTAATCCGATGCTTAACGTGTCTTGTGGTACTCTATCTTCCTGTGATGGAACCGGCTTCTGAGCTGCTTTCGGCCGCTTAAAATTAGAATACCAATAGAGCGCGCCGCCTTCTCTTGCCTTGCCCGTTTTCCACCGAGGCACCTCCACCGCAAACGCTGCATCGGTCCCGTGCATGGGATTGGTGTCGGCGACGGTCAACGAAAAATTGTAGTACCCTTGGGGAGGCTTTGGCACAGTATCACCCGGTGAGATGCAACTCCCGAGGCAAGGCAGCAAGAGTAGCAGAAGAGGTGTCTTCATCGTGACGCGAATCTAAGCCCACCCCGCCGCCCCAGCACCGCAGCGGCCGAGGATGCTTAGTGTTTCTACCTAACGGCGCGAGCTACCCCAAAACCAACCCAGCCGCTCTCGGGGTGGCAGCAGCTGATACTACCTAACAAAAAACCCGCCCTGGTGCGCGTGCGTCCGAAGAGGCAGAGGCGTGGCGGGTCTTGTTTGGTCAGGAAAGGGAGAGGCTAAGCGGCCTGTTGCCTAGGTTTGGTGACTTCCGCTGCGGGCAGCGTCAGCACGGCTTGGGTGTGGCCGTCGGGTTGAACAAATTCTACTTCGTAGGCCTCGCCTTGCGCGTGCACCAACACAATGGTGCCCAACGCGCCGGCCGGCAAGCCGCATTCGGGGTGCGCTTGCTGCAATTGCACGATGTCTAATTCGGCGAAGGGTTTCATTAGCGGTCGAGTAAGTGGGCGGTAATAAGCAAAACGTAGATGCCCGGTGATTGTTCCATCCACACGGTTCGGATGGGGTACTGCCGCCCGTTGGGCGCGAGCAGCGGGCCATCTACCACAAATTTAGTCCCGTAGGGCGAAGGTTTCTCTTCCGTCACCGTGCCGGAGTGGCCGTGCTGTATCAGGTCGTCTATTAACTGCTGGTAGTGCTGCCGCGAATACCCAATGCCGAGGAAGAAGCGCGCCTTGGCGCCGCCAATGGGATGGTCAGGGTTTAGTAGATATTCCTGCACCTTGTTGGGGGCAATGAACAAGGGCTTGTCGGGTAGCGGCATCTGGCAAAGCTACGGCCGCCGGGGTAGCTGCCCTTGCTCATCCAGCACCGTACCGGGCGGCACCTTGCCGGTTTCTATCAGCACCAGCATTTCCTGTTTCGTCACGGCCCGCCGCGTGCCATCGCCGGCCAGCGTTTGACTTATCTTTTTCAGCAGGGACGCCGCGTAGGCCTGGCAGGCGCGCAAGTCTTCCGCTTCCAAATCGGAGTAGTCAGTCAGGATTTCGGCTTCGCTCATACCGGAGGCCAAGTATTCCAGCACCGACCACACCGGGTAGCGTAAGCCGCGCACCACCGGCTGCCCGTGGCAAATTTGGTAGTCGGTGGTGATTCGTGGATGGTTGGGGGATATGGGAGTAGCCATGTTTCTAAGTTACGTCCCCCGGCGCCCCAGCGGCTGACGATGCTTAGTGTTTCTCCCTAACGGCGCGAGCTACCCCAAAAACAAGCCAGCCGCCCCCGGCGCCGCAGCGGCTGAACGATGCTAAGTGTTTCTACCTAACGGCGTGTGAGCTACCCCAACACCAAACCAGCCGCTCCCGGGGCGGCAGCGGCTGCAGAAGCTGGAGTTTCTAGCCAACGTGAAAGTCAATAAGCCTTACAATCCGTAGATATTGCTTAGTTTCTAGCGCAGTTCCTTTTATAAAAACATTGCTTTTGGCTTTATGAGCTGTTATTGCCAAGTCGTACTGATTGCTTTCCAGCTCAACATGTATCGGCTTCAAGCCACTTTGTAAACGGCTTATAACAACAAGGTTTTTACTTCCTTTCGCATTAGAAGACCTTAACTGAATTACTCGTCCACGAGAATCAATTTCGACATGATTAGCAAAAACAGTCGATGCAAGGTCGATGTAATTGTCTAGCTGCTTAAATTCATCCACTCCAACTGTTCCGGACTCTATTTTCAGGTCAAAGTCTGCTCCCAATAAGGCAAAATTAATTTCGCTTACACCTGTTCTTTTGAAAATATTATTTATATTTTCAAAAACATCAATATTTATCAGTTGAGCATTCTGTGTTACATGCTGCACACTATATATGTCGCTAGCAGGCAATTTGTATATATCATCAACTACGAATCTTAATATACTCCCAAGTTTATTATTTATTGAATCAGAATGGACGGAATACTCGTCAAACAGATTAACAGACAAATCAACAGCGGTAGGAAGTTGAACCTTGGAAATGAAGCTTCCTCTTTCTGTCTGTAGAAAACTACAAAGATTAAGGTAAGTATTCGCTTCTTCTGGAATATCCTTCACATAATGCTTTCCAGAAACTCCAAATGAAGCATTGTTTAGCAAAAGATTTTTTAGTTCTTGAAGGTGGTGCTCATACTTGAGGAATGGAACATTGCCATAAGTTGTACTCTCATCAATCAGTTGGGTAGAGAAAATTGCTGAATTCTTTATGAATGATGATATAAGTTCTCCTGCTGGAAACTCATAGAATTCAGAAATGAAATCAACTACTTCATGTAATAATGAATTATCAAACTCATTACTATCTGTGAGGGGCAATGTAACCTTGACCGAACTGCTTATAGATTCGGGACCCGACATCTTATGAAATCGGTCTGTGACTTTATAGTCAGTCCATCCCTTTTTGTAAAGGAATTGAATGACTGCACGAAGGGAAAGCGGCGCTAACATAATTAATCGTAAAGGGCGATGAATTTCCTTCTTATAGAGTCCATATCTAACTTATTGGCTTTCGGTATATATATTCTTTTCGTTGAGCTATTTCCAGTATAGGGTTGTGATGAGTCGGGTTCATACCAATATGCACATTTTGCCAATGCGATTTCGTTATCACGGACCTCAACCCATCTAGTAACTTCATCAGGTAATATCATTAGCACCAGAAGCAAGGGTACGGTGGCATTATACCTTACTCTATCTACTAAGTCATTATAGGTTTTTGCTTCCAAATCATATTTTACATAGTCTTCGTCTTCCTCAATTGATGCAACGCAAGTACACTTTAGCTGTACACCTATAAAATCCGTTGAATCGACATACCTAATGCCATCGGCTCTTTCTATACGTTGTACACGCATTATATATAAATCCACTCCATGGTCGTCCTCAGGCTTCATATGCTTGTGACCACCATTGTGAATTAGAAGCTCAAGGTAATTTTTGGAAAGCTTCTCCTTAATCTGCTGCTCGGTCATACAATACTTTCCTTTCGCTATATTTCCTATAAGGGTGCGGAAGGTAATGCAAATTTTTTTAGCAAAAAAAAGGGAAGCCCAATGGGCTCCCCTTTTCAAATATTGATGAATTCTCTTACGACCCACACGCCTCGCAGGCGTCCGGGTTATCCAGGGAGCAGGCCATGTCGGACTGGTTTTGCTCCACCAGGGCCAGGGGCTCCAGGGTTTCGGCGGCTTGCTTTTCCACCAGGCTAGGAGGCTTTCTTGTATTCGGCATCGGCTGGCAGCTTGCCAAGCTTTTTCAGCAATACAAACATCTCCTGCTTCGAGAGTGGCCCACTGATGCGGCTAGCTTCCCATTCTTCGGAAGTTTTACCGTTCATCGAAAGAGCCGCCGGATTCTGCGGCGAGGCGGCGGAGGATAACGTCTTGGATGGTTTCATAACGAGGTAAGCTTACGTCTTCCACAACGAGCGTTGGCCCATTGAACATAAAGGTAACCGCTATGAACTTACGCCGGTTCGTGTAGCCGACAATTTCCGTCCGGCCGTGCTCATGCAAGTACGTGTGCGCCCGTTCTGACACTTCTATCAGGTTGGTTATCTCATCCAACTCGATGCTGACGCTGTGCAACCAACTTAGGTTAAGCTTGCCAAAATCAATATCCTCGTTTTGATACATACGCAGAAGGTCGGTTAGCAAAAAGCCGCCTCACTGGGAGGCGGCTTTTTCGTGATGCTTAGGTAAGGATAAGGGGACTCATTTGTTACTCCACTTAATCCAAATTCCTTACGACCCACACGCCTCGCAGGCGTCCGGATTATCCAGGGAGCAGGCCATGTCGGACTGGTTTTGCTCCACCAGGGCCAGGGGCTCCAGGGTTTCGGCGGCTTGCTTTTCCACCGTGAACTTGATAGCGTCGGCGGCGGCTTTGGTGCGCAGGTAATACATGCCGGTTTTCAGGCCGCGCTTCCAGGCGTGGAAGTGCATGCTGGTGAGCTTGCCGAAGTTCACGTTTTGCACGTGCAGGTTCAGGCTCTGGCTCTGGCAGATGTAGGCCCCGCGGTCGGCGGCCTGGTCGATGATGCGGCGCTGCGAAATCTCCCACACCGTCTTGTACAGGTCCTTGATGTGCTGCGGGATGCGGGCAATGCTCTGCACCGAGCCGTTGGCCGCGATGATTTCCTGCTTCATGGCGTCGTTCCACAGGCCCAGGGCCACCAGGTCCTTCAGCAGGTGCTTGTTCACCACCATAAACTCGCCTGAGAGCACGCGGCGCACGTAAATGTTGCTCGTGTAGGGCTCAAACGACTCGTTGTTGCCCAGAATCTGGGCGGTGCTGGCCGTGGGCATGGGCGCCACCAGCAGCGAGTTGCGGGCCCCGTGCTTCACCACCTCGGCGCGCAGGCTGTCCCAGTCCCAGCGGCCCGAGTCGGGCGTCACGCCCCAGAGGTCGAACTGGAACTTGCCCTCGCTCAGGGGCGAGCCGGGGAAGGTCTCGTAGTGCCCGTCCTTGATGGCCAGGTCCTTCGAGGCCGTCATGGCCGCGAAGTAGATGGTTTCGAAGATGTCCTTGTTCAGGCCCGAGGCTTCGTCGCTCTCGAAGGGCATGCGCAGGGCAATAAACGTATCGGCCAGGCCCTGCACACCCAGCCCGATGGGCCGGTGGCGGAAGTTCGACTTCTGCGTTTCGGGCACCGGGTAGTAGTTCACGTCAATCACCTTGTTCAGGTTCAGGGTGGCCTGGTAGGTCACCTCGTACAGCTTCTGGTGGTCGAAGGTGGTGTTGCCGGCCGCGTCGGTCACGAGGTAGCGGGGCAGCGCCAGCGAGGCCAGGTTGCACACCGCAATTTCGTCGGCGTCGGTGTACTCAATAATCTCGGTGCAGAGGTTCGAGCTCTTAATCGTGCCCAGGTTCTGCTGGTTCGACTTGCCGTTGGCCGCGTCCTTAAACAGCATGTAGGGCGTGCCCGTCTCCGTCTGGCTTTCCAGAATGGCAAACCACAGCTCCTGCGCCTTGATGGTGCGGCGGCCGCGGCCCTCGCGCTCGTACTTCATGTACAGCTTCTCGAATTCCGGGCCCCAGGAGTTTTCCAGGCCGGGGCACTCGTGGGGGCACATCAGCGTCCAGTCGCCGTTTTCCTCCACGCGCTTCATGAACAAATCGGGCGTCCAGAGGGCATAGAACAGGTCGCGGGCGCGCATTTCCTCCTTGCCGTGGTTCTTCTTCAGGTCGAGGAATTCGAACACGTCGGCGTGCCAGGGCTCCAGGTAAATGGCGAAGGCGCCCTTGCGCTTGCCGCCACCCTGGTCTACGTAGCGGGCCGTGTCGTTGAACACCTTCAGCATGGGCACCAGCCCGTTCGAGTTGCCATTGGTACCCTTGATGTAAGAGCCCGTGGCCCGCACATTGCTCACCGAAAGGCCAATGCCGCCGGCCGACTGCGAAATCAGCGCGCAGTTCTTCAGCGTGTCGTAAATGCCGTCAATGGAGTCGTCCTTCATCGTCAGCAGGAAGCAGCTCGACATCTGCGGCTTCGGCGTGCCGGCGTTGAACAGCGTGGGCGTGGCGTGCGTGAACCAGCGCTCCGACAGCAGGTTGTAGGTCTTGATAACCGAGTCAATATCGTCCTTGTGGATGCCCACCGACACGCGCATCAGCATGTGCTGCGGCCGCTCCACCACCCGGCCCTCCAGGCGCAGCAGGTAGCTCCGCTCCAACGTTTTGAAGCCGAAGAAGTCGTAGTTGTAGTCCCGGTCATAGATAATGGCCGAGTCCAGGGTGTGGGCATTCTTATGAATCACCTCCCACACGTCGGTGGCGAGCAGCGAAGCGTTGTCGCCGTTTTTCGGGTCCTCATAAGTGTATAGCCGCTTCATCGTGCTGCTGAAGGACTTGGAAGTCACTTTGTGCAGGTTGCTCACCGCAATGCGGGCCGCCAGAATGGCGTAGTCCGGGTGCTTGGTGGTGAGCGAAGCAGCGGTTTCGGCGGCGAGGTTGTCCAGCTCGATGGTCGTCACGCCATCGTAGATGCCGTCAATCACCTTCTTCGCTACTTCGATGGGCGACACATAATCCATGTGCAGGCCGTAGCACAGCTTCTCAATGCGGGCGGTTACTTTGTCGAACTTGACGGATTCGCGGCGTCCGTCGCGTTTAATTACGAGCATACCAGTAGTGTTTTGGTGTGGATTTTTTTGTATACAAAAACCCGCGGTAAGGGCAGGCCCCAGCCGCAAGTCGTTAAGTCAGTTGTGAAAGGGTAGATGGGAAGGCGGCAGGCTGTGGAGGCCCGTGGGATATTCAATCCTTGAAATTACCCGTTGTGTTTGGGGAGGACAAGCAAAAGTTCCAGAAGTTTTCCACACACCACCTGGAATGGGCCGCCCGGCCACTTTTCGGAAAGAAGCCGGGCCCTACGATTTATAAGCCCAAAGGGTTATTCGGTTTTAGCAATGCTTTGCGCTTCATTCGGAGGGCCGCGTCGGCCGCGCGGCTGTTCAGCCAGGGCCGCCATTCCAGGTAACTTTCGCCGTCGTAGGTGTGGTTACAGGTACAGTCGGCTTTGATGGGCAACGCGGGGAATAAGGCATGATATAGTGCGACCTGGCTTTCGAGCGAACCCGTCTGCACACCATTGTCGGCATCCCAGTAATAAACCAGTAAGGGATTGGCCGCACGCACGTTGTTGCGGCCATAGTTGCGGTCGTGGCCCATGCCGCCGCGGCTCCAGAGGCTGACGTTCACCAGCGGGTCGTGCAAAGGCGGGCGCCAGCCATTTAGGGTGGACTCTTCGTAATTGTGGTACTTGAACAGCGTGCCCGCCAGCCGCTCGGCCATGTATGTGCGGGGCACCACCCGAACCAGCGCCGCCGGCTGGCGGCGCTGGGCGGGCGGCAGCTGGGCTACCGCAGCTTCCACGGCCCGGTACTGCTGCTCGGCCCAGCCTTGCGCCACCAGCAACGGCACCATTCCCAGGCCAAAAACCACGCGCCCGCCCGGCAGTTCGCTCCGCCACGCCCGGCGCAGCGCCTGCCCTGCAAATACCACCGGCACCCAAGCCAGTACAGGCAGTAGGAAAAAGAAAAACAACACCCCCACCACCAACGCCCCCGGGCTCATGAACACGACGCAATAGACGCAAACAGGCACCAAAGTCCCTTGCAGAAACAGCGCCGCGTAGCGTACCGCCCTGGGCCAGCCCACCAGCCACGGCCACGCCAGAAACGCTCCCACGCTACCAATGAGCACCGCCGCCGCCCACGGCACGGGCTGGCAAAACACCTGCGCCACGTACTGGTTCGCGCCGTAGGCCGCTCCCGCCAGTCCAACGTTGACGTAGGGCATGCGCGGCCCCAACCATTGCAGGAAGCGTCGAAATCTCGTCATAGCTCCCGCAACGGTCGGCGGCGGCGGTTTCGTGTTTCAGCGTGGCGCGGCCACGTTTTTTTGCCGGCTCCGCCGCCACGCCAGCCCAACCAACAGGTGTACGAAGCTCAAGGGCACAAACACCCCAAAAAACACCGCCGCCGGGATGGGCGGCGCGGCCACCGGAAAGGCCCAGGGCGTCGCGCCATCGCGGGCAATGTGCGAGGCCAGCGAAACCCAAAACAGGTAAAACGGCAACCCGCTGGCATAGCGGGCATCCCAGCCGCGCAAGGCCAGTGCCACCACGGCTGCCACCAGCGTGGCCACCAGCAAGCTATGCCCCAGTGGCCGCCCCGGCAGCGTGAGCATGGCGCTGAAATCGAACGAGCCCGCTGCAATGGCATGGTCTAGGTCAATAAGTACGCCCAGCAGCACCGCCAGCAGCGCCACCCGAAAATCAATCACCCGCCGCAGCAACAAAGGCAACACCAGCAGCCCCGACACTAGGCCATGCACCGCCGGGTCGGCCAGCCCAATAAGCCAGGGCGTCAGCAGTGCCGGCACCACGTAGGCGTGCCCTAGCCACACCAGCGCCCAGCCCAAAAGCAACAGGCCCAGGCTCACCGTACCGTTGGCATAGGGCTTATTCATGCCCTCAAGGTAGTTTTGTCCGCGCTAATTGGTGATGCTCGCCGTGCCCGCGGGCCCCGGCTGGCAGGTCATTATCACGCTCACGTCAATGCTCTTGGCAATGTTATTCCGCACCAGAGCCGGGATTTTAATCTTGTAGTCGGCCGGCGCCACGGCGAATTTTGACGTCACCACCAGGTCGTTGTCGCGCAGGTGCAGCGTGCCGGGCACCCGCACCTTGCGCTTCACTCCATGGATGGTGAGCACGCCCTGCACGTACACCGGCTGCGGGCCGCTGCGCAGGGTGGCCTCGTCGGGCATGGTCACCAGCGTGCCGGTGAAGCGGGCCCGTGGGTACTTCTCGCTCTCGGCGTAGTTCTCGTTGAAGTGCTCCTGCATCAGCGTGTTCTTGAACTGGAAGTCGCGCATCAGCATCGAAAAAGCCAGCTGCCCGGTGGCCAGCTCGAACACAGCCGCCACCTTGGAATTCAGCGCCTCAATGTCCTCCAGCGGCGCCGTGGAGAAGAAGGTGATGAGGCCGGTGGCCGTGGTGTAGCGCGGCAGCTTGGATGCGGCCGGGGTAGCGGTGGCCGCCGGCGCGGTTTGGGCGTGCGCAAGGGGCGCGGCAACAAGGAGCGCGAAAAGAACGAGTAGACGTAATTCCATAAAAAGCTGACTATTGGAAGATGCCAAATATAAACGGCTGCGGGCCGGCGGCCCGCTACCACGCACTCGCAACGAATGATTCCGGGGTTGCCTCCATTTTTTCCTTTTTTCGTTCCTGCATCACCGGCCATAAAAAAAGCCTGTCGCACCGAACGGAGTTCAGCACGACAGGCCTTGCTTAAGCCAGTTAGGGCTTCCTAGAAATCCTCGTCGAGCGAGAAAACGTTGTCGTTGCGCTCGCTCATCACGCCGGCTTTCTGGTACTCGGCCACGCGCTTCTCGAAGAAGTTGGTTTTGCCCTGCACCGAAATCATCTCCATGAAGTCGAAGGGGTTGGTGGCGTTATAAATCTTACCGCAGCCCAACGACACCAGCAGACGGTCGGCCACAAACTCGATGTACTGCGCCATGGTCTTGGCATTCATGCCAATGAGGCTCACCGGCAGCGCGTCGGTCACAAACTCCTGCTCAATCGTCACCGCGTCGCGGATGATGCTTTGCACGCGCTCCGTGCTCAGCTTGTTCTGCAGGTAGCTGTAGAGCAGGCAGGCGAAGTCGCAGTGCAGCCCTTCATCTCTCGAAATCAGCTCATTGGAGAACGTCAGGCCCGGCATCAGGCCGCGCTTTTTTAGCCAGAAAATGGAGCAGAACGAGCCCGAGAAGAAGATGCCTTCCACGGCCGCGAAGGCGATGAGGCGCTCAGCGAAATTCTCGGAGTTAATCCACTTCAGGGCCCACTCGCCTTTCTTCTGCACAGCGGGCACGGTTTCGAGCGCGTTGAAGAGGTAATCCTTCTCCTTGGGGTCCTTGATGTAGGTGTCAATCAGCAGCGAATACGTCTCGCTGTGAATGTTTTCCATCATAATCTGGAAGCCGTAGAAGCAGCGCGCCTCGGGCATCTGCACCTCCTGCATGAAGTTCACGGCCAGGTTTTCATTCACGATGCCATCAGAAGCCGCGAAGAAAGCCAGCACATGCTTTATAAAGTGGCGTTCGTTGTCGTTCAGGCCGTTCCAGTCTTTCTGGTCCTGGCTCAGGTCGATTTCTTCGGCCGTCCAGAACGAGGCCTGCGACTTCTTGTAGTACTGCCACACTTCATCGTTCTGGATGGGGAATAGCACGAAGCGGTTGGGGTTTTCGGCGAGGAGCGGCTCCATAATTTCTCAGAATGTTTAATAGCGGTTTTCGGCGGGGAAAGAGGCAGGCTAACCCCCAACAGCGACCGGATGTTTGGCCTGCGCGCAGGAAATGCGGTTGGCCTTCCAAGTTCAAATATAGGCCCGTCCGGCAGGCGAATGGCCCAGGTTTCCGGCTTTTTTATTCGTTATTTTTTGGCTAAGTCCCCGCCGATTTCCGGCCTGCTACCCCTGGGTTTTCCACAAGGCACTGGACCGTGCCCCAACCAAAATCCACTCAAAATCAGTCAGTTTTAGTTGAGTTGTCCACATTTTACGTGTGGATAAACCTACTTGTCCCCAAAATACTGTATTGTACGTACGCACTCACGCTATTTTCTTCATCTGCCGCTAACATGACGGTAACGGCGCCAGGAACTGATTCAGCCGCATTTCTAGGGGGCAGGACCGGGCCAGCTAATGACGATTAAGAACTTAGGCTTGGAAATCCCAAATCAAAGTCGTACTTTTGCCTTCCCATTTCAGAAAAACCCGCGAAAGCTGATGTACGCAATTGTTAACATAGCTGGCCAGCAGACCAAGGTTGAGGCCAACAAATTCGTTTACGCTCACAAACTGGCCGGCAATGTTGGCGACACCGTGCAACTGGGCAACGCCCTGCTGACCGATGACAACGGCACCATCACCGTCGGTGCTCCCGAGCTGAAAGTGGCCGTAACCGGCACCATCATCGCCCATGTGAAAGGCGATAAAGTTCTCGTCTTCAAGAAGAAGCGCCGCAAGGGCTACCAGAAGATGAACGGTCACCGCCAGTCGTTCACCAAAGTAATGATTAACAGCATCGGCTAGTTTTTAGCCTTCGTTTGTTATTTAATTCTCTATTAAACCAGCCGCTTCCGGCCATTTGCCGGCAGCTTTAGCTTCAATACCATGGCTCACAAGAAAGGTGTCGGCTCGTCCAACAACGGCCGCGAATCACATTCGAAACGTCTCGGCATCAAGATTTTCGGGGGTCAGGCCCTCGTTGCCGGCAACATCATCGTGCGTCAGCGCGGTACCAAGCACCACGCCGGCGAAAACGTAGGCATGGGCAAGGACCACACGCTGTTCGCTCTCGTCGACGGCGAGGTTCAGTTCAAGAAAGGCCGCAAAGACCGTTCGTTCGTAACGGTGTTGCCCCGCGAAGTCGTTTCGGTTCCGGCGTAATTGCTGCTCCACTAGCACTGAAAAGGGCTGCTCCTACCGGGCAGCCCTTTTTGCGTGTGGTATCGCTTGGCGGTTGGGTTACTTGCGTGGCCGCTAATGATTTACCAAGTACACCCGCAGGTTTACCTGCGAGGCTACGGTCCAGGGCGGTGATATTTTGGAGTCGCTGGCGTAAGCGGGCGGCGCTACGATGCCGATGCCGACATTGAAGTCATAGAGCAGGCGGCGGCTTGGGCCGCCGTGCTGGGTGCCGCACAGGGCAAAAACGCCCGGCGTGACGCGCCCTACGGTCAGGTTGCGGCCACGGCGCCCGCCACGGCCGATTTGGGCCAGCTCGGCATTGCCCTCCAGGGCCAGGTAATTGCCCCAGGGTTCGGGGTGAGCTGCCGAGCTACTGGCGGCGGGTTGATTGAAATAGTAGCGGGCACCGAGTGCGAGGTCAGTGGAAGTGGTGGGGAGCTGGGCCCGGCCGCGCCGGCCGCGGGGCCCGCGCCCGGCCGCAAGGTCGGCCTCTAGCTGACTGTAGAGGGCAAAGCGGGGATTTAGCCGGTACTCCAGGCCCATCGATGAAGGCAGCACCAGCTGCCAGCTTTGCTGGTCGGGCAGGTAGAAAAGGTGGTTGAGGCGCAGGCCGCCCTTGAACATGAGGCGGGGAGCGTTGGGCAGTGCCGGGGGCGCTTCGGCTTGCGCCGGCTGAGCAGCTGCGGTAGCCAGTAGAACCGGCAGCAAGCCCAGACTCAGTGTAAAAAGCTTTAGCGTGCGAGCAACCAACATGAAGCAAGGAAGGGACGAAGCTAAACAGTCAGAATAAGGCAGGCAGCCGTTGGCTTTCCACCTTATTTCCAATGAGTAAGCAATATCGCAAACGCTGCGCGAACTTTCCTGCGCAACTGGCTCAATGCAGCTGCCCGCCAAGCCTAACGCCGAAAAAACCCGCCGAAATTGAGTTGAGCCGCCAAGCAGCGAGAATGCGAAGCCTCTCCTACTTAAGCCAATGGCAAAGGGTTCAGCGCATAAAGCACGGGTTTGCTGGGGCTGGCGTCTAGCTCCAGGCTGGTGATTTGCAGGTTGAGCAGGTAGAGGCCGTCGGCCACCTCGTCGGGCACGAAAATCAGCTCGGTGATGGTGGCGCTGCGGCGGGTCTGCGCGGGGTATTGCCAGAAGGCATGGTGGGCCAGCAGTTCCCCGCCGTCCTCTTCGCGGTCGACGCTGGGCAGGTCGAGCAGGAAGTGCTGGATGTTGTATTCGACCAGCCACTCAGCCAGCGCGGGCTCGATATAGGTGGGGTTGGTGCCGGAATATTGGCGGGTGCGTTTGGCCTGTGCATTGGGCAGGGTGCGCAGGACGAGGGCTTCGGGGATGGAGCGGTCGGGCTGGGTGGCCAGGGCGGCCTGCAAGTCGGCCAGCAGCACCACCAGGTCGCCGTTGGGCTGGGACACTGGGGCCACGCTCACCAGCCGGGCCACGAACAGGAAGCGGCGCAGGCACTGGTTGAGCGTGACGGCCGGGTCGGGCGAGATGTGGCCGTAGCACTCGGTATGGGTGCCGTTACCGTGGGGCGTGACGTGGATGCGCTGGTAGTTGGTGCTGCCGCCCAGCGCCACACTGCCCACAAACGTGCCCACCCGAATGGTATCAAACTGCACCGGCTCGGCCCAGAAGCAGTTCACCTGGCCGGCGCCGGGCGCCAGGGGCAACGAAATATCGATGGGCGCGGCAGGGTCGAAGCTGTAGGTGCGGCCGGCGTAGGGATAGGTGGGAAGCATGAGCGGTGAGCGGTTGATAATAGGCAGTGAGCAAAAGAACGTCATACAGAGCGCAACGAAGCATCTCTGCCGCAATAGCAAACTCAATTGATTGAATTAGTGCTGCGGTCAAGATGCTTCGCTGCGCTCTGCATGACGTTCTTTTGACTTTACTCAACCGTTGTCAACTCATTCAGAATCCGGCTGATTTCGGCGGCCTGGCTGATGATGATGAGGTGGCCACCGGGCAAGGCGTGCTGGCTGAGCGCCGCGCCAGCGGGCAGAAGCCGGTCGGTGGTGCCGTGGATGCGGACGACGGGCAGCCAGGGCCGGCCGGGCCACTCCAGCAGTCGGGCAATGGCCCAGCGCGTGAACACCGCGTCGGTGTCGCGCAGGATTTGCCGGAGCAGGCGGTACTCGCCGCCATTGCGGGCACCGAAAAACCATTGGGCCACGCGGGGCAGCAGCGGCAGTAGCCGGGCGGGCACCAGGCGATGGAGGCCGGTGGTGCGGGCCAACCGGCCCACCCAGGGCAGCTCACGCGGACTTATAAAGCTGGATATCAGCACCACCCGGGCCAGGGGGCGTAGGGCGGCCACCTCCTGCGCCAGCACACCGCCGAACGACACGCCCACCAGCCAGCAGGGCTGCGTGGCGGGCACGGCCACCGCGAGGCGGGCGGCGTAGTGCGGCAGCAACTCGGCAGGGCTTTGCGGCGGCAGCCAACGGAGCACGTGCACCGTGCCGGACAACTGCAGGAATTGAAACACCCGCTCATCGGCGCCCAGCCCGGGGATGAGGTAGAAGACGGGCAGACCGGCGGCCACCGCTTAGGTATCGAGGCGCACGAACACGCCTTCGAGGTAGAAGATGTTGTGCGGCTGGGGGTCGTCGGGGCCTTCCTCGCCTTCGGCTTCGTCGTCTTCCAGAGCGGGGTAAGTCACTGACAGTTTGAGGGCCACACTGGGCAGCGGCACGGGCGGCTGCTCGTCGGAGTTGTATTCGAGCAGGGCGGGCCATTGCTGAGCGGCCAGGGCATCGGCGACTTCTTCCTGCAGTGCGTCGGCGCGGTTGTGGGCCAGGCTCAGGAGCGTGTCGAGGGCTTTGAATGGCAGGGCGAGGTGGAAGAAATGCGTGTCGTTGTCGAACAGCGTGGTGGCCCACACGGTCACATCGTCGGTGTTATCGAAGACGATGGCCACGACGTGAATCTGCTCCACGAAGAAGTCGGCGTCATCGGCAATGCTGTCACTCAATAACTTGACCACAGATTTAACGGATTTTAGCGGATTGAAACAGATTATTTGTGGTTCTGCGCAAATGTATAAGGAAGCTGCCGGTTGTTGGGCTATCGAATTAAACCACAGCTAATCCGTTGAAATCCGTTAAATCTGTGGTCCGGTTTGAAATAGCTCCAGCGTGATGTGGTCGGCTAGCAGCTTGCCCGCGTCGGTCAAAGTAAGCACTTCGTTCTGGATGCGGGCCCAGCCGTTGGCCTGCAGCTCAGCCAGGTAGGGGGCGTGGGCGGCCTGCACGTCGAAGCCGAGGTGGGTGCGCAGGTGGGCCAGGTCGCAGCCGCGGGCGGTGCGCAGGGTGGTGAGCAGGTACTCGTTGGCACGGTCGGTGGCGGTGAGAATGTCCATTGTCACGGGCACTTCGCCGCGTTCGAGCACGGCGGCCACGTACTGCGGGTTGTTGGGCAGGGTGAACTGGCGGTTCTGGCCGTCGTAGCTGTGAGCGCTGGGGCCGAGGCCGAGGTAGGGCACGCCGCGCCAGTAGTTACCGTTGTGGCGGCTTTCGCGGCCCGGCCGGCAGAAGTTGCTGATTTCGTATTGCACGTAGCCGTGGGCGCGCATAGCGGCCAGCAGCATCTCGAACTGGGTGGCTACGAATTCGTCGGGCGCCGCCTTGAAGGTGCCCTTCTGCAGCCGGTGGCCGAAAGCTGTGCCCGGCTCGATGGTGAGGGCGTAGGCCGACACGTGCGGCACACCCAGCGCGAAGGCGTTGGCCAAATCGGCCTCCCAGATGTGGTGGCCCGGCGCGGGCACGCCATAAATCAGGTCGATGGAAATGTTTTCGAAGCCCGCGTCCTGGGCGAGGTGCACGGCCGTGGTCGATTCCTCGGCAGTGTGGGCGCGGTTCATCATCCGCAGATGCGGCTCGTAAAAGCTTTGCAGGCCGATGCTGAGCCGGTTGACGCCGGCGGCGGCCAGCTCTTGCAGCTTGGCGGCGCTGAGGTCGTCGGGATTGGCTTCGAGGGTGATTTCGGCGTCTGGGGCCACCGGGAAATGACGGTGGATGGCGGTGAAAATTTGGTTTAACTCTTCGGCCGTGAGTAGCGAGGGCGTCCCGCCGCCGAAGTAGATGGTTTCCAGCACGGTATCGCTGCCGAGGTAGCTGCGGCGCAACTCCAGCTCCCGCACAATGGCTTCGACCAAGCGGCTTTTCAGCCCCAGCGAGGTGCTGAAGTGAAAGTCGCAGTAGTGGCAAGCTTGCTTGCAGAAGGGAATGTGGAGGTAAAGGCCAGCCATAAGCATGCGAATGCGCAAAGGCATCTTCCAGTGCCAGCCAGACGCAACGCGGCCGGCTTCATCGGCTGACTGTCGAACGCCGGCCGCAAAGGTAGATGGCCGAGACGCCACCGGCGCCTTGCCCACTGGCCCTTGCGGACCGGCGCGACAGCTCAAGCACCGTCAACACGCTCCTGGTCAGTTGCGTTTCGCCCAGCCGCTTAACTGAAGCATCTTGTCACTACATTGGACTTCCTCATCAGCTTCTCCTTTCCAACAATCTGGCTATGAAACCTATGAAATTTACTTTCTACCTCTTCCCATGCGTATTTCTGGCCCTGTTGTTAGTCTTCGGGACACGGAGCAGCGCAGCCCAGCAGCTCGACCCTCGGTTTGAGCGCACCCGCCTTACGCTGCCCGCTATGACGGACAACGCAGCCGAGCAGGCCGATGGCCGTTTGATTGTTTCCGTTATCCCGCCCGCCGTGATTTACAACGGCCGGCCCCGGCCCAGCATCCTGCGCCTAAACCAAAGCGGCTTACCCGATACCACCTTTGGCGCGCACTGGCTGACCAGCGGTGGGGCAACGCAGAACATGCGGGTGCTACCCAACGGCAAAATCTTGCTGGTGGGCGGGGCAGCGTCCATCGTCGAATCGCTCGGGGGCCTCGACCTGGCCAGACGCACGGGCGTGATTGTGCTGGAACAATCCGGCGACCTGGACCGGAACTACTATTACCGTGAAGGCGGCGAAGCCTCGTCCGGAGCGGTGCAGCCCGACGGCAAAATACTGATTGGGGGCAGTTTCACTTCGTATAACGGCCAGCCCGCGCACGGGCTGGTGCGCCTGCTGGGCAACGGGCAACTCGACCCCTCGTTTCTAATCAACCCGGCCCAGGCCGGCTTCAACGGCGAAGTGAACACCATTGAGGTGTTGCCAAATGGAAAAATTATGGTGAGCGGACGCTTCACCACCTACGCCTCGATGCCGATGGTGCACCTGGCGCGGCTGCTGCCCGATGGCCGCCTCGACCCGACTTTCGACGCGCACCTGAATGCGGCCGACTGGTTTCAGTCTTTTGCCGTGCAGCCCGATGGCAAAGTTGTTATCACGAATGCCGAAGGACCGGTGGGCCGGGTGCGGCGCCTTTTGCCCGATGGCAGCGCAGACCCTGGCTTCGTCACCACCAACTCCATGTCCTACTTCGGACTGAACCAGCAAGTGGACCACGGCGTGACGGTGCAGCCGGATGGCGGCATCCTCATTGCCGGCGGCATTCTCGGCTTCAACGGGCAAAACAGCTCGGGACTGGTGCGGCTGTTGCCCAACGGGGCCCCCGACCCCAGGGCTTCGCTGGGGAACGATTTCGAAGGCGTGCTTACGGCCATTTGCCCGCTTCGGAGCGGCGGTGCGCTGGTTTGCGGTGCTTTCACCACGTTCCATAATCGGCCGACCGGTATGTTCAGGCTGACCCCCACGGGCCAGATAGACCCGGCTTTCGCGCTTCCCATCAGCGCGCCGGGCAGAATCAGTGCCTCGTTGCTGCTGGCCAGTGGCAAGACGGTGGTGGCCGGCGCTTTCAACAGCATCAACGGCGTTCCCGCCACCAATCTGGCGCTGCTCAACGACGATGGAAGCGTGGACGTGGCGTTCACCAGCGCCCTGCCGCTCTTAAACGCCGAAGTGCAGGCCCTGGCGCCGGGCCCGCAAGGCACCGTGTATGTGGGCGGGGCCTTTTATGACAGCGCGAACCCATCCCTTCGCCACTTGCTACGCCTCAATGCCAATGGCATGCAAGACCCCACTTTCGACGCCCACCTGACCAAGCCGTTGTACGGGCTTACCACCGTGAGCACCCTGGCTTCCTATCCCGATGGCCGGCTGCTGGTGGGCGGCAGCTTCCCGTATGCATCCCCCCAATTGTTCCGGCTGACGGCTCAGGGCAACTTTGACCCCAGCTTTGCGCCGGATTTCGGCCCGGCTCCCCCCTACGTCACGTACGTCAGTCTCGTGGCGCTGCAGCGTGATGAGAACGTGGCCGTGGTCACCACGGGCAACACGTCGTGGCAGATAAAGGCGTCGGGCGCCCTATCGGGCACGCACAATTCCACCCCGCGCTACGTGCGCGCCATCACGGTGCAGCCCGACGGCAACATCCTGGTAGCGGGTGATTTTCCGTCGTTCGCCGGTAGCAAGCGCGGGTTAATTGCGCGGCTGCTGCCTTCGGGCGCCCTGGATACCTCGTTTGATGCCGGCCCTTTTGTTCAGCCGAGCAGCGGCCCCCCCCAGGTTACGGCGTTGGCCGTGCAGTCCGATGGGCGCATCCTCTGCGCCGGCTTCTTCAGCAGCATCGCCGGGCAAGACCACCACGGCATTGCCCGCTTGCTGGCCAACGGACAGGTAGACAGTTCTTTTGGCGACAAGGCCCCGGTAGCTATGGCCGCGTCTTTCCTGGCCATTCATCCCAATGGCCGCCTTTTGGTTGGGGCCTCGGCTCTCGATGCCAAAACTAATCGGCCGCTTACGCAAGGGCTCACCAGCCTCATCATGCCGGGGCTGACCGGCGCCGCCCCGGTCGGCGCGTTGAAAAGAACTTCTCCCGGCATGAGTGTATTTCCCACGCCCGCTTCCCAAACGGTCACGGTTGAGGGCGACGAGGGCGCCACCCGCGTGGAAGCCCGCGTGTATGATGTGTACGGCCGAATGGTGCTGCAAGCCTCAGCCACGGCCGCCCGCTTAGACCTGTCCGTGAGCAGCCTGGCGTCGGGAAATTATGTGGTACACATTAGCACCGACTCCGGCACCACCTACCGAAAAATGACCGTGCAGCATTAACCATGTAAGCGGACCGGCATGCTTCACTTGGACCCGGCTGCAGGAGCGCATCCTACTAAAGCAAGAAAACCAAGGCCTTGCTTCTTCTAACGGCGGGCCCCTGAAGAAAGCCCTACTCGGATGGGTACCCGTAGTGGGCACCCATCCAAGCAGGGCTTTTTTTAGGAGGCCTGCACTTGGCAGGCATTCAGTTCCTGGTGCGGTTATTCGACCAACAGCTGCCGGCTGCTGAGGCCAGCCCGCACGATGTAGACCCCGGCGGGGAGGCCGCGCAGGTCGAGCGGAGCTTCCAGGGTGCCGGCCGGGGCGGCGTAGCGGCGCACCTCGCGGCCCATCGCGTCGAACAACTGCACCGGGCCCGTGCCGGCGACCGGCAGGCGCAGGGTAGTGCGGCCGTGGGCGGGGTTGGGGTACAGCGCCAGTGGCTCGCGGAGTAAGCTCGGGGCCACGGACAAGAGGGCAGGGTCGGCCAGCACGCCAATGGCCGCCGACGTAACGCCAATGGGCCCGGTCAACACGTTGCTGCCGAAAGCGGCCAGAGGCGTAGCACGGCCGCCCACCACTACCCGGCCCCCAACCAGCGCGAGGCCCTGGAAGTCATCGGTATAAAGACCACCGGCGGCTTGTGCCCAGGCAATGCTCACGCTGGAGCCACCATCGGCCAAGCGCAGCACTAGCCCGTCGGCGGCGCCAGCGGCTTGCAGCAGCGTGCCGCCCAGGGTCACGGTGCCGCCGAAGGATGTGGCGACGTACACGCCCGTGCCGTTGGGCGCGGTCTGGTACACCACGCCGGGCAGCAGTTGCACCCAGCCCAGGCTGAGGCCGGCGGCGCCGTTGTCCAGCACTTTCAGCACGAAGCCAATGCCGGTTCCGGTGGTGCTCACACCCTGCCAAACGGTGCTGTTGGTGCTGCCCGACACGTACAAGGCATTGCCCTGCTGGCTCATGCTTACCACAAACTCGGGCCCGGCGCTGCCGGCCTGCACCGCGCCCGTGAAGCTGCTCGATGTGCCCGAGTCCGTGAGACGGGCCACGGCCACGTCGCCGTCGTTGTTGATGCTGGACAGGGTCGTGGCCCCAAAGCTGACCGTGCCGTAGAACACCCCGCTCAGGTACACCGTCGAGCCGCTGACGCGCAAGCCATACACGTTGATGCTGTTGGCGAAAGCCGGGCCCGTGGCGTTGCCAATGCCCTGGGCCCAGCCAAACGAGGCCGTGCTGCCGTTGTCGACGAGCTTGGCCACGTAGCCATCGTCCTGGCTGGCGTTGCTGCTCAAGGCCGTCACTCCGCCAATCTGAAGCGCAGCGCCGGTGAAATCGCCGCCCACGTACACGTTGTTGCCGCTGGCGGTGAGGGCTTCCACAAACGTCCCGCTTCCGTCATCAATCAACTGCGCCCACGTGAAACCGGCGCTGGAACCGGCGTCGGTGAGCTTGGCCACGTAGCCGGTAATCGAACCCGGAGATGAGGCCGTGAGCGTAGTGCTGCCCAGCGCAATGGTCTGGCCGTTAAACTGCCCAGCCACATACACGCTGTTGCCGCTCACGGCCAGGCCGGCATAGGTATCCTCATCGCCCGCCCCGCCGGCCCGCACGGCCCACACGTAGCTAGCCGTGCTGGGATTGAACTTGGCCACGAACAAGTCGCGCCCGCCCACGCTGGTGAGCGTGGTGCCGCCCAGCGTGATGGTGCCGCTGAACTCCCCGGCCACCACCACGGTGCCCGCCGCAGCAGGCGCCGCCCAGCGAATGGAGCTGGTGCCGGTGCTGCCCGCCGCGCTCTGCCAGGTGGGAGCTGTATTGGTGCCTACCGTGAAGCTCACCAGCGCATTGCTGTTGCCCAGGGGCGTGGCCACTTCAATGGGCCCCGACTGCGCCCCGGACGGCACCACCACCCCGCTGATTTGGGTGCCGGCGGTATTCACGATGAAGCCCCCCGCCACGACGTTGTTGGTGGTGCCGGCAAAGGTGATGGTAGAGGTCCCGGCCAGGCCCTCGCCGTACAGGGTAATGGTGGTACCCAACGGTCCGGCGTTGGGAGCCGCGAGGGTCAGCAGCGGGGCCGGGTCGGAAAGAGTGGCCACGAAACCGGGCCGGACGCCCGCGCTGGCACTCACGCTGAGGCTGCCGAAAGTGGCCGGGGCTGCTACCTGCCCGGCAACATACCAGGTCCGCGTGTCGAGGCGCCCCACGCCCACGGCGTTATCGGCCCCGGTGCCACCGGCCTGCTGCGCGCCCACGAAAGTGGCGCTGCTGCCCCGGTCGGTGATTTTGGCCACCAGCACGTCGCTGCCGCCGGCGCTGGTGAGGGTGCGGGTGCCCAAGCTGGCCGTGCCGCCGAACGTGCCGGCCGCGTACAGGCTGGTGCCGTACAGGGCCAGGGCATTGACGCTGTTGGAGGCATCGGTGCTGGTGCCGCTGTTTTGCAGCGCCCAGGTGAAACTGGCCGAAGTGCCCGCGTCGGTGAGCTTGCTCACGAACAGGTTGGCCACGCCCGGATTGGCGAGCGTGGTACTGCCAAAAGAAGCGCTGGCGCTACGGTAGCTGCCGCCCACATACACGCTGGTGCCGCGGGCCAGCACAGAGCGGGCGTAGTCGTCGCCGGAGCCGCCGGCCCGCTGCGCCCAGGAAATGCTGCCCACGTTGGCATAGCTCAGCTTTAGTACGAACAGGTCTTCGCCGCCGGCGCTCGTCAGGGTGCCGCCGGGCACGGTGTTAGCGGTGCTGTTGAAAGTGCCGGCCGCGTACAGGGAACTGCCGCTGAGGCTGAGCGCCGTCACGGCATCGCCGGCCAGCACCACCGGGGCCGGCGTGGTGGAAAGCGTTGCACTTGTGGCCGAGTAAAGAGCCACGAAGCCTCCCGTTCCCGCCAGAGTGTAGGCGTCGAACGAGGCATTGCCCCCGCTGCTGCCCCCGAGGTAGAGGTAGGAATTGACCAGGTTGGTGAGGGAGGTGGCGTAGTCATTGGCCGTGCCGCCCGCCCGTTTGGCCCAGTTCACGGCAGGCGTGCCGCCGGCCGACTCGTTGAGGCGGGCCAGAAAGATGTCGCTGTTGCCCGCTTGGGCATTGGTCAGGGCGGGGCGGGCGCCCAGGGTCAGCGTCTGGCTCACGAAATTGCCGGCCACGTACACGTAGGGGCTATACACCGCAATGGCCGTAGCCGCGTTGCGGCCGGTGGTGGCGCTGCCGGTGCCCTTCAGGGCCCAGGCAAAGCCGCTGCCGGGGTTCCACTTGGCCACGAACAGCTCCTGGGTATTGGTGGTGCTGAGGGTGATGCTGCCGAAGGTGGCCGTGCCGGCAAACCCGCCGGCCAGGTACACGTTGCCGCTGCCGTCGGTGGTACTGGCTTGCACCTGCACGTCGCCGGCGGCGGCCACGGCCGCCTGCCAATCGGGAGTTTGGGCCTGGGCTTGCCAGGCCGTGGCCAGCCATAAGAACAGGAGCAGCAAGCCGCTGCGGCCACACTGAGGTAGAGTGAAGGTCATAATGCGTTTTTTGAAAGTAGAAGGATGACAATGAGGAACAAACATAGCGACTGAAGCATCATTATCGGCTGCGCCATTCCCGGTTTTGCAAAGCGCCAAATCCGTGTCCTGTCCCCATGGCTGGCAGTGCAGACGCGCACCAGCGCCCGACAAGAAAGCGACGGCGCTTTCCAAATTTCTGCCGGGTGGCCAGCCGGGCGCTGGCGCCGGTTTTATCTTCGGGAAATTAAACCGTGGCATTTGCGTTATGCTCCCCGAATGACTACCCGCTGGCTGTGCTTCTGGAGAATACTGCTGTTTGCCGGGCTGGCCCTGCCGTTGGCCGCCCGCGCCCAGACGCCCGGCCTTAACCCCAACGCCCCCAATCAGCCCGGCCTGGCCTCCCCGCCCCTGCCACCGCGTGCGGCCCCGCCCCTGGCGCCGGCCCAGCGCCGCGCCCTAGCCCACCCGCGCGTGCTGCTGCTCGAGGCCGAAGGCGCTGACCGCGCCATCCTACGGCGTTATAAGATGCCGGCCACCGTGCCCGATTCGCTCACAGCGCTGCGCGAAGTGCGCGAGCTGGTGCTGGCCCTGCAAGCCGCTGCCTACCTCACGGCCTCGGCCGATGAGATGCGCTGGAGCCGCGACACGGTGCGCGCCCGCCTCTACGTGGGCGAGGCATTTAGCTGGGCCTACCTGCGCAACGGCAACCTCGGCGACGGCCTGCTGACGCGCGCCGGCTACCGCGAAAAGCTGTTTCGCCAAACGCCGTTCCAGCCCGCCGACTGGGCCCGCTTGCAGGAGCGTATTCTTACGGAAGCCGAAAACCAGGGCTTCCCCTTCGCCACCGTCGGCCTCGATTCGCTGCAGCTCAGCGGGCACGCCATTGCGGGCCGCGTGGTGCTCAAGCGCGGCCCGGCGGTGGTGTTCGACTCGCTGCAAATTGTGGGCAACACCAAGACCAAAAAGCGCTTCCTGACCAAGTACCTGCAGATTTTCCCGGAGCAGCCCTTCAGCCAGCAGCGCGTAGCCGCCGCCGCCCAGCTGCTGCGCCAGCTGCCCTACCTGCGTCTGCGCGCCGAGCCCGAAATCCGGTTTGCCCGGGGCCGCGCCCGCGTGTATTTGCTCATCGATGACCGGCCCAGCAACCAGTTCGACGCCATTGTGGGCATCCTGCCCAATGCCAACGCCCAGCAGACCGGCGTGCAGTTCACCGGCGACGTCACCATCAACCTGCGCAACATCAAGGGTGGCGGCAAGCAGTTGGGCCTGCAATGGCGCAAAACCGACGCCCTCTCGCAGCTGCTCGATGCCCAGTACGTGCACCCCAACTTCTTCGGCACGCCGCTGGAAGTGTCGGGCACCTTCAACCTCTACAAGCAAACCGACGCCTTCACCACCGTGCAGCCGCGCCTGCAGGTGACTTACCCCACGGTGCGCGCGGGCCGCATCAGCTTTTTCGCCGAGCAGCGCAGTTCTTCGCTCGACTCGCTGCGCGACACCACCGTGCTGCCCACCAACCTCGACTCGCGCTACACGGCCTACGGCCTGGCATACGCCTGGACCAGCCTGGATGACCTGTTTTTTCCGCACCGCGGCTACTTGCTAAACGCTCAATCGGCGGTAGGCACCAAAACCATCATCCAAAATGCTCAGCTGAGCGCCGAGCTTTACAACGGCATTCCCATGCAATCGACGCAGTACACGTTTGCCGTGCGAGCCGAGCGCTACTTCCCCGTGAAGCGGGCCGGCGTGCTGCTGGTGCGCCTGCGCACCGAGGGCTTGCTCAACCCGCGCCTTTCCACCAACGACCTGCTGCGCCTAGGCGGGCTGAACTCCTTGCGCGGCTTCAACGAAAACCAGTTTTACGTCAGCTCGTTCGCGCTGGCCACGGCCGAATTCCGCCAGTTTATCGGCGCCGATTCCTACGTGTTTTTGTTTGCGGACCAAGCCTATCTGCGCCACGATGCCGTGGATGAAAAATTCGGTGACCAGCCCACCGGCCTCGGGGCAGGGCTGAGCTTCCGCACCGGCGCGGGCCTGTTTCAGTTCGTGTATTCGGTGGGCCAGGCCAGTAGCATCAACCAGAAGTTCGCGCTGAACGCCTCCAAGATTCACTTTGGTCTGACCAGCCGGTTTTGATGCCTGTGAGCGGGCAATAGGTGCCGAATACCCGCCATTTTGTCGCCTTTTTAAGCGCCGAAAAATGGTTTTATGCCAGCGTGGCCGACATTGCTGAATTTGGATAAAAATGACGGCCAATACGGCTGATTTTCAGGCACACTAAGCCTTAATTCAGATTGGTACATCATTTGTAATAGATGGTCTGAAGCCGACGCCTAAAACCCGGCTCCCAACCATGAAACTCATCAGCCCGAAATTCATCCGTTCCATTGCCCCGCAGCTCGATTTGCTCAACACCATCGGTGGCGGCGTGGCCCAGCCCCAGCTCCGCGTCGACCAGCGTCCCAAAGGCGTGATTCTGCGCGTGGCTATGCCCACCGTGCCGGCCGACAGCTTCCGCGTGGTGCTTAACCAGCAGAAGCTCACTGTGTTCGGCGAGTACCGCCACGAGCCCGACGACCAGCTGGCCGCCCCCCTCTTCGTGCAAACCCTCGACCTGCCTAACAACCTCGACCTGGCCCGCATCGATGCCGTGCACGAAGGCAACGAGTTGCAGGTCCGCATTCCCTTCCTCAACCCCAGCGACCAGCAGCGCGAAATCGACATTCGTCACAATTAATTTCGGGTTTCAAACCGAATTAATTTCGCTGACTATCTGTTAATTAAATATCCATAACGCCGGGACCGACCGGCACCGCAGTCCATCGATAACGCCGGGTCCGACCGGCCACTTTCCGAGTCTTCTGGTTTTCACCATTGAGCCACCGCCCGCAGCGGTGGTTTTGTTTTTTTGGGCGCTGAACCTCTCTTTTTAGAATGTCATGCAGAGCGCAGCGAAGCATCTCGCATGCTTCAACTAATTACTGGTGGCGGGCAAGATGCTTCGCTGCGCTCTGCATGACGTTCTTTTCCATCGTCACCTACCCAAACAGCGGCACCAGTAGCACAAAACTCATCAGCAGTGCCAGGTAAAACCAGCCCATCACCTGGCCCCGGTAGTGCCGCGGCAGCCGGTTGCTGAGCACCAGCATGGCCGCGATGACCAACGCCAAGTGCGACACGAAAAACACCATCGTTTTCAGCCAGTTGCTCACGATGGTGTTTTCGGGCTGCATCTGGTTCGATTCGCCCAGTCCCGAGGTGAGGTACTGCAGGCCATAGAAGGCCACGGTTTCGAAGGCCACAAAGAGCAGCAAACCAATGAAGAGCGATTCTTTCGAGGATTTCGGCGATACGTCGGCCATGGCGGTTAGGGGCGCGGGCGGCCCTGCACTTCGGCCGAGCGGGCCTTAATGTACAGTTCCTCCACCTTGGTGCGGGCCCAGGGCGTGCGGCGCAAAAAGGTGAGGCTGGACTTGATGCTGGGGTTTTCGGCGAAACAGTTCATGCGCAGGCGCGCGTCGAGCTCAGGCCAGCCGTAAGCGGCCACCAAATACTCCAGAATAGCGGCGAGCGTGACGCCGTGCAGTTCGCTGATGAGGTGGCCGGATTCGTCGCGGGCGTCGGCGGCGCGGAGGAAAGACATGGCAAAGGCGGATGGTGCGAAACGCAAAGTTGGCGAAAAGCCGCCGGCCGGGGCACGACGGGGCCGGGTCCGTCGTTATTTTTGAGCCGCACCGCCCATGCCGACCCCCTCCCCCACCCGCCGCGCCCCCGCGCCTGCTCCGCCCCGCGCCCCCCGCCAGGCCTGGCGTAGCGTGCTGCTGGCCGGGCTGCTGATGGGGCTCACGGTGGGCGGCTACTATTACCTGCGCCACCAGGTGCAACTCAACCGCTACGCCCGCCGGGCCTGGGCCACGCTCACCCAAGGCGGCCTCACGGGCCGCGAGAAAACACCGCTGCTGGCCGGCTACTCGGTGCACGGCATCGATGTGTCGGCCTACCAGGGCCGCATCGACTGGCCCGAGGTGGCCCGCAACCGGGTGCGCTTTGCCTTTATCAAAGCCAGCGAGGGCGCCACCATGCGCGACGCCCGCTTTGCCCGCAACTGGCGCGAGGCCCGCAAGGCCGGCGTGCTCTGTGGGGCCTACCACTACTTCCAGCCCAACCGCGACGGCCAGGTGCAGGCCGACCTCTTTGCCCGTACCGTGCCCCTGGCCCCCGGCGACCTGCCCCCCGTGCTCGACGTGGAAGCCGCCAATTTCCACGACGTGGCCGTGCTGCGCCGCGAGGTGGCCCGCTGGCTGCGCCTCATCGAGGCGCACTACGGCGTGCGGCCCATTCTTTACTCCAACCACAGCTTTTATAAGCGCCACCTGGCCGGGCATTTCGATGCCTACCCGCTCTGGCTGGCCCACTACGAGGTGGAGCGCCCCGCCATGCCCCGCAGCAAGTGGATAATCTGGCAGCACTCCGACGAATCGCACGTGCCCGGCATCCGGGGCGTGGTCGATTTCAACGTTTTTCAGGGCAATTTCAAAGACCTGGAGGCCCTGCGCGTGCCGCCTGCCCCGGCCCCAGCCCCGCCCAAAGCGCTGAAGTCCAAATCCCGGCATCGCTGAAACCCGAAAAAGCCGCCCGCCTGCCGCTTCCGGAGAAGCGCGCAAGCCGGGCGGCTTTTTGCGTAGCGAGGTGGTTGGCTTACATTTTATCTTTGGCCATCATCTTGCCGTCCTTCTTCATGGCCTTGCCGTCTTTCTTGGCCATCTTGTCTTTCGAGCCCATTTTGGCGTCCTTCTTCATCATCTTGCCGTCGGCTTTCTCCTCTTTTTTCATCATCTTGTCATCGCCCTGCTGCGCGTGAGCCGCCAGGAAGGTGCACGAAAGAGCCACGGCCGAAGCCAGTTTCAACAGGTTTTTCATGGTTTTGAGTTGGTTGAAAAAGTTGGTGTTGGGTGAGAAACTCGGCCGAAAGGTTATCGCAAATGATTAATTTTAGATGAAGCAGAATCACAAGGCCAAAATTCTATACGCCACCTTCTTACGATGCCTGTTGTGGCTGCTGCCGGGCCTGTTTTTGCTGGCCTCCTGCGGGGGCAGTCGCAACGCGGGCAATGGCAGCACCAAAGCCCCGCGCGGCACCTACACCCAAACCGGCCTTGGCTCCTACTACGCGGCCAAGTTCAATGGCCGGGCCACGGCCAGCGGCTCTACCTACCGCCCAGGCCAGATGACAGCGGCCCACAATACGCTGCCCTTCGGCACGGTCATCCGGGTCACCAACACGCGCAACGGCCGCTCCGTCGATGTGACTGTGACGGACCGGGGGCCGCACACCAAGGGCTACATCGTGGATGTGTCGCGCCGCGCCGCTGAGCAGCTCGACATTGTTTCGGCGGGCGTGGTGCCGGTGCGCCTCGTCGTCATCAAAGCCGCGCCGTAGTCCCGTTTCTTTGTTTTCCGAAACTGTTTCTTTTGCCATGAACATCCGTAAAAAAGTCCGCTGGACGCTGCCGCCCAATACCAACCGCTACGCCGCCCTCGACCTGTGGGTGCCCGCCGCTGAAGACGAAGGCTGGTCGGAGACTGAAGTTCAGCACGTTATCGACGAAGTGGTGGAAGCCGACAACGATGCCGCCGGGCTCGAAGTACTGGCCTGGTACACGGCCTCTTAGCCGGCAGCTGCCTAACGCCGTCTTCCACATCTTGTGCCCCTCGGACTCTGCCGCTTGCGCCAGAGTTTGAGGGGCTTTTTCGTGCCATTTCAGCGGGTATTTCAGCCGAAAAATGGCAGTCGCCAAAACGCATTATAAAACTATGCCGCTAAATATTTTGATAAAATTTATATCGAGTCAATTCACAAAACAAGATTTTATTGTACTTTTGAACACAGTCTCTATTTGACAACCGCGAGTCGGGTTGCTGCGACTCGAAAACCAGAGACCCACTGCTATGAAAACATTCCGTATTCAATTAATTATCAGCACATTTATGATGCTGATAATCCAACTAAGCAACAACGCCCAGGCCGGTGCAATCGACAAACCGCTACTGGCAGGCCAATGGACAGGCCAGCTGACGGTGCCGGGCGGTAGTCGCCAGGTTTCCATTACCATAGCCGAACGGCCCGATGGCACCACAGTGGCCCTGCTGGATATGGCCGCCGCCAAGCTCAAAAACAGCCCCATGCGGGTGGTAAGCAGCCCCGACAGCGTGGCTTTTTATGCCGATAAAGCGGGCTGCCGGTTCGTGGGCTTGCCCGTGGCCGAAGGCAAGCGGCTGCGCGGCCAATGGCAGCAGCCCGGCTTCCGCGCCACGCTGGTCCTTGACCGCACTCCGACGGGTACCGCCCCGGCTTCTTCAGCGCTCAAAGGCAAATCGATGGCCTACAAAACCGAAGAAGTGCGGGTGAGCAGCCTCAGCAGCCCCAATCCCGAACTGGGCCTGGGCGGCAGCCTGAGTATGCCGCTCGGTGCCGGACCATTTCCGGGCGTGGTGCTCTTGGCCGATGGCAGCAAAGCCGAGCGCGCCGAAGGCACCTACGACCTGCTCGATGAACTGGCCGATTACCTCACGCGGCAGGGCCTGGCCGTGCTGCGACTGGAAGGCCGGGGCACGGGCCGCTCGGCCGCCATCCCGGCGGCGAACTCCCGCAACGAGCTGGTGGCGGATGCGCAGTCGGCCCTTGCGTTTCTACGCTCGCATTCGGGCATCGACCCGCTGCGGGTGGGCCTGCTGGGGCACGGCGACGGCGCCAACGTGGCCCTGCAGGTAGCGGCAGCAGCGCCCACGCCGGCCTTTCTGGTGTCGCTGGGCGCGGCGGGCTTGAGTGGCCAGGAGCTTCTGGCGCGTCAAACCTCGCTGGTGAATCAGCCGGGCGAGCCCGATACTGCCCAGTTGGCCTGGGACCGCAAAGAAATGCAGCTGATGACGCTGGCCCGCCGCGAAGCCAAAAAGCAGCTGGCCGCCGGCACCTCGGCCCAGCAAGTGCAGGTGCGCGTGGCCCAGGAGCAAATGCGCCTGAACGCCGAAGCCCAGAAACGCAGCGACGCGCTGTACAAGCGGCAGTACGCCATGCTGGAAATCATTCGGCAAACGCCCAACAATGCCCAGGCGCAGGCCATCGTGGCCAATATGCTGAAGCAGATTTACCCAAGCCTGCCATCGGCCACGGCGCAAAACCGGGCGGCCCAGCTCACCAGCCCGTGGTACCGCTCGCTGCTGGCCACCAATCCGCAAACCGACTTGGGCAAAGTGAGCTGCCCCACCCTCCTGCTACACGGCACCGCCGACTCGCAGGTGCTCACGGCCAGCAACTTGCCGCTGCTCGAAAAAGGCATGAAGGCCAACAAGCGCGTCAACAGCCAAAAGCTGGAAGGCCTGAACCATGATTTTCTGGCCCCGGCCAGTGCTCAGGCCCTGGCGGCCGGCACCGAGCAACACCCCACCGCTTCGGCCGATGCCCTGGAGGCCATTCGGGAGTGGGTGGTGCAGCAGGTGAAGATTTCGAATTAAGGCCAGGAAAACCTTACTGGGCCAGCGGCTGGGACTGAAACGCCTGTCGCAGCCACGCGCCGGCCAGCGCGGCGAGCCCGCCGCTTAGCCCGGCTACCAGGCCCGCCACCAACACCAGCGCCGGCACCGAGCCGCCCAGTGGCAGCAGTTCCGCCACGCGGTGCGCCAGCAGCCCGTCGTTTTGGTAAGTCAGCCACGCGGCGGGCAACAGCCAGCTAAGCGCGGCCCCGCCGAAGCCCGCCCAAAAGGCCACGCGGCCCGTGGGCGCAATGGCCAGCCCTACCACGAAGGCTACCACGGCCAGGCTCCACCACGGCAAGTCCAGCTGCACGGCCGAGGCCAGCACGAGAATGAGAATCGGTAGTAGCCAGGGGTTGCGCCAGTTCATGCGGGCAAGATAAGTCTTTGCTGAATACTGTCATTGCGAGGAGGTACGACGAAGCAATCCGTCCTGTCAAAACCAGACACGCCCTTTCACCAGAAAGCCTCGGCACTGCGCAGTGCCGGGGCTTATCACATTATCAGGCTGGTCGCTGAGAACAGACGGATTGCTTCGGCTCCGCCTCACAATGACAGGCACCACCTGCAATGACAGGCACCACCTCGCAATGATAACGACTACTCAGGCTGCTGCCAGCACTTCCGGGTCGTTGTTCGCAGGCGAGTTCACCCGCTTGCTGATAATGTATTCCTTCATAGCCGCAGCATCGTAGGGTACGAGCAGTTCCTGGTGCGCCTTCAGGCCCAGGCCATCGTCGAGCCAGGCCTGCTCGGCGGCGCGGGTGGGCAGGATGACGGGCATGCGGTTATGGATGTTGGCCATCAGCGCGTTTGGTTCCGTCGTGATAATGGTAAAGGTGGGGTGCAGCTCGCCGGTACTGCGGTCGAGCCACTCGTCCCAGAGGCCAGCGAAGGCGAAGGGCTGCTCGTCGCGCAGCAGGATGCGATGCGGCACCTTACCGGCTGGCGTGGCCTGCCACTCAAAGAAGCTGTCGGCCAGCACTAGGCAGCGCTTGCGGCCCAGCAGCTGCCGAAAGCTGGGCTTCTCGGCCAGCGTCTCTGCCCGGGCGTTGATGGGTTTGGGGCCGGCGCTGGGGTCTTTGCTCCAGTTCGGTACGAGGCCCCAGCTCAGGAGTTGAATCTGGCCGGGCGCGGCGTTGGTGATGATGGGCAGACGCTGGGAGGGCGCGGCGTTGTAGGTGGTTGGCGCCGGCTCGGTGAACGTGGCGTCGAAACGCTGCTCAACGGTTGGAGCCGGGACGATGAAGGTGTAGCGACCACACATGGCAAGGCGGTGATTTAGAATAAAAAAGAACGTCATGCTGAGCGCAGCCGAAGCATCTCTATCGCAAGGAGCAATCCAATCGGATTACGTTATTTGCGCGGTAGAGATGCTTCGGCTGCGCTCAGCATGACGTTCTGATTACGCCATTCGACCTGCTTACGCCTTATACAGCAGCTCGTAGTATTCCTTGGCCATGCGGCCGCTCTCGAACTCCGGTTCCACGTCCTTCATGGCGGTTTTCACCACTTTCAGGAAGTTTTTGGGCTGGTCGTAGTACAGCGGCAACACGGTGTTTTCGAGCACATCGAGCAGCGTGGTAGCCTCTTGGTCGTCCTTCACGTTCTCGGGCAAGGTTTCCTCGGCGTGGGCGATGAGGAAGCCGTTTTCGCCGTCCTTGCAGAACTCGGGAATCCAGCCGTCGGCGATGCTCAGGTTCACGCTGGCGTTCATGGCGGCGGTCATGCCGCTGGTGCCGCTGGCTTCACGCGGGAAGCGCGGCGTGTTCAGCCAGATATCAGAACCCTTTTTGAGGGCGGCCGACAGGCCCAGCTCGTAGCCGGTGAGCACGGCGCAGTTCGGCAGATTGGCAGTGCGTTTGATAATTTCATTGAACAAAGCCACTGCACCGAAGTCTTTCGGGTAAGGCTTGCCCGCCCAAATCATCTGAATGGGGCGTTTGGTGTTGCTGGCCAGTTCCACGAACCGCTCGAAGTGGCGCAGGATGAGGTCGGCGCGCTTATAGGCGGCGAAGCGGCGGGCCCACACGATGGTGATGACCTCGGGGTCGAAGACGTTGCCGGTCTGGTCGGCCACGATTTTAAACAACTCCTTTTTCAGTTCCTGCTTGCGGGCCAGCAGGTCGGCGTCGCTCTTGATTTTGAGGGCGGCGGCCAGCTGCGGGTCGCGCCAGTAGGTGCCGTTCTGGCTGTTGGTGATGGGGATGATGGGGCAGATGCCCTCAAAGTGGCCCCACATTTCGTTGGCCACGCGGCCGTGCACCTTGCTCACGGCGTTGGCTTTGCGGGCGAAGCGCAGGGCGGTGAGGGTGTAGTTCAGCGCGTCGCCGGTGCCGATGCGGGCCTCGCGGCGCACGGCTTCCTCCGGCATGGTGCCGAAGAAGGTCATGTCGAGCAGCAGCTTCATGGGACGCTCCTCGTTGCCGGCCAGTTCGGGCGTGTGGGTGGTGAACACCAGACGCTTCTGCACTTCGGCCAGGTCGCGGCCGTGCTTTTCGTAGAGGTAGAAGGCCAGCGGCAGGCCGTGGCCCTCGTTGAGGTGGTAGACGTCGGTTTTGCGGCCGAGCACGTCGAGCAGCTTGCCGCCGCCCACGCCCAGCAGGATGCTCTGGGCCACGCGGGCCGCCGCGTCCGGGTCGTAGAGGTGGTGCGAAATGGTGCGCGAGATGTAATCGTTTTCCGGGATGTCGGTGGTGAGGAAGAACATCGGCACGGTGCCGAACACTTCCGGAGCGAGATACAGGGCTTTCACATGCACATCAGCGCCGTGAATGGTGATGGGGAACACAATGCCCGTGTCCTGCAGAAACGAATAGTGCTTCTGGCGGAATTCAGCGCGCATGGTCTGGTCTTCGGCGCGGCCCTGGTCGTAGTAGCCGAAGCTCCACAGGATGCTAATGCCGACGAGGTTTTGCTTTAGCTCGAAGCCCGAGCGCATGTGCGAGCCGGCCAGGAAGCCCAGGCCACCGGAGTAGGTTTTGAGGGCCTGGTCGACGGCGAATTCCATCGAGAAATAAGCCGCCGCCGTCTTGTATTTGGCCGCGGGCGCATAGGGTTTGAATGTAAATGCCATAGAGGGGTATGGTGCCGGCTGGGGCTGGCAATGAAAGAAAATTCGGGGTGGAAAAAGAAATTTTTACAAGCTAAGCAATAGCTCAAAGAAGCCGCAATGTGCAAACGTTTCGACAAATAACGCGAAAAGCTCATATTAAGCTTGCGCTAAACGGCTTGCTCCCTAACGGCAAGCAGCGGAGCGGAGTTAGCGGACCCGCCCGGGAAGTTGTTATTTTGCCCCCTCTCCCCCCAACTATCCCTGTTTATTATGACATTTTCCCGCTTACTGCTGGCGCTAGCATTGCCCCTGTTAACTGCCGCCACCAGCCCCGCCGCGGTAGCCGCCACGCCACTAAGCAGCTCAGTTGCGCCCCCGGCCAAAGCCGCGCCCGGCGTCCGCATCGACCCTACCTATTGGTGGGTGGGCATGAAAAACCCCAAGCTGCAGCTGCTGGTGCACGCGCCGGGCATTGCCAGCGCCACGGCCAGCATGGCGGCCTACCCGGGCGTGACGCTGGAGGGCAGCCAGAAACTGGAGAGCCCCAACTACCTCGTTGTCAATCTCAACATTGCCCCCGACGCAAAGCCGGGCCAGTTGAAACTGAGTTTCAAAGGCAGCAAAACCCTGACCTACACCTACGAGCTACGCGCCCGCAACACCGACCCGCAGCGCACGCAGGGCCTCACCCAGGCCGATTTCATTTACATGCTGATGCCCGACCGGTTCGCGAACGGCGACCCGAAGAACGACGTGGTGAAGGGCACCCGCGCCCCCCGCATGGCCCGCGACTCGATGTACGCCCGCCACGGCGGCGACCTGAAGGGCATTCAGAACCACTTTGCCTACTTCAAGCAACTGGGCGCCACGGCCATCTGGCCCACGCCGCTGGTGGAAAACGACATGCCCAAGGCCAGCTACCACGGCTACGCCGTGACGGACTGCTACAAAATTGACCCACGCTACGGCACCAACGCCGAGTACCAGCAATTTGTGAAAGCCGCCCACGCCGACGGGCTGAAAGTGGTGCAGGACATCGTGCTCAACCACTGGGGCAGCTACCACCACCTCTTCCTCGACAAGCCAGCGGCCGACTGGTTCCACGCCTTCCCCAAGTTCACGCGCTCGAACTACAACGCCTACGCCCTGAACGACCCCTACGGCTCGAAGCGCGACTATCAGCTGTTCAACGACGGCTGGTTCGACACGACCATGCCCGACGTGAACCAGGGCAACCCGCTGGTGGCTACCTATCTCATTCAGAACTTTTTGTGGTGGGTAGAGTCGACGGGCATCGACGGCTACCGCATTGACACCTACCCGTATTCGGAGCCGAATTTCCTGATGCAGTGGGGCAAGGCCATTGGCGAAGAATACCCCAAGCTGGCGCTGTTTGGCGAGGCCTGGGAAGGCACCGAGGCCGAGCAGGCTTTCTTTGCGCAGAACATTTTCCCGCCCGTCAATGGCTTTAAGTCGAACCTGCCGGGCGTGCTCGATTTTCAAATCTGCTTCGCCGTTTTAGATGCGTTGAAAACCGAGAACGGCGACCTGAGCAAGCTTTACCACGCCCTGCAGGGCGACTGGCTGTACGTGGACGCCACGCGCAACGTACCCTTCCTCGACAACCACGACATGAGCCGCTTCTATTCGGTGATTGGCGAGGACTTCAACAAGTTCAAGACCGGCATGGCCTGGCTGCTGACGCTGCGCGGCACGCCGCAGCTCTACTACGGCACCGAGGTGCTGATGAAGAATTTCTCGAACCCCGACGGCAAGGTGCGCGAGGACTTCCCCGGCGGCTGGGCCGGTGACAAGACGAACTACTTCGTGTCGCGTCCCGGACAGGCCGGCGAGGCGTTCGACTACATCAGCAAGCTGGCCAACTACCGCAAGGCGCACCCGGTGCTGAGCAGCGGCAAGCTGATGCAGTTTATCCCGCAGGATGGGGTGTACACCTACTTCCGCTACAACGACGCCGGCGAGTGCGTGATGATTATTGCCAACAACACCAAGGAAACCAAGAAGGTGGACGGGACGCGTTTTGCCGAGCGCACGGACGGCTTTTCGTCGGGCGTGGAAGTGGTGAGTGGGGCGACGGTTTCCGACCTGAAAACGCTGAACGTGCCGGCCCACACGGCCTGGGTGCTGGAACTGCGGAAATAGCGCAAGGTTTCGCGAGGTTAAAAGAGGTTTCGCAAAGTCTGGCGTTGTAACTTCAACTGACCCGCGCGAAAACCTTGCGAAACCTCTTTTAACCTTGCGAAACCTTGCGCTCATGAATGACCTCACCGACCAAGTAGCCATCGTATCCGGCGCGAGCCGCGGCATCGGCCGGGCCATTGCCCTGCTGCTGGCCCTGCAGGGCGCCAAAGTGGTGGCCGTAGCCCGAAACGAGGGCGAGCTGGAAGAACTCACCCAAAAAACGCGCGGCCTCTGCATCGTGGCCGACATTTCCATTGAGGAAGACGCCCAATATGTAATAACGGAAACGCTAAACCACTTCGGCCGCTTGGATATTCTCATCTGCAACGCCGGGGTGGGCTCCTTTAATGAGCTGGAAAACTTCGAAGCCGCCGAGTGGGACCGGATTTTCGACACCAACGTGAAGGGCACCTTCCTGCTCTGCAAGTCCGCGGTGCCGCATTTCAAAGCTCAGAAGCGCGGCCACATCGTAGGTATTACCTCCGATGTGGCCAAGCGCACCTTTGCCCACGGCACGGCCTACGGCGCCAGCAAATTTGCCCAGGACGCCGTGCTGGCCAGCCTGCGCAAGGAAGTGCGCCCGCACGGCGTGAAGGTGAGCACCATCTACCCCGGCCTGGTCGATACCTACTTCAACGACACCACGCCGGGCAGCGCCGAGGCCGAGAAAACCCACCTCCGCCCCGCCGACGTGGCCCAGGCCGTGCGCTACGTGCTCGAAGCCCCCGCCCACGTGGTGGTCGACGAGCTGATGCTACACCCGCTCACGCAGGAATGGTGAGATGGTGAAATGGTGAGGTGGTGAGTTTGACGTTCGAATGGCGCAAACTGCGCAGCCAGAACGTCAAACTCACCACCTCACCATTTCACCATCTCACCAATTGACTATCTTGCCGCATCATGAAACAACTGTTGCTGGCTGGCAGCCTCCTTGCGTTGGCTGCATTCGCTTTGCCCAACCCGCCCGTGGACAAAAAACGCCCCGCCGCCCCCCAGGACCCCAACACCACCGCGGAGGTGCCCCAGGACAATAAGCTCGTCATCTACCAGCTGATGACGCGCCTGTTCGGCAACAAAGTGGCCCTGAACAAGCCCTACGGCACCATCACCGAGAACGGCTGCGGCAAGTTCAACGACATCACCGACAAGGCGCTTGACGAAATCAAGAAGCTGGGCGTGAGCCACGTGTGGTACACTGGCGTGATTGAGCACGCTACCATGACGGACTACACGGCATCCGGTATTCCGGCCGACGACGCCGACGTGGTGAAGGGCCGCGCGGGCTCGCCCTACGCCATTAAGGACTACTACGACGTGGCCCCCGACTTGGCCGTGGTGGTAAAAAACCGCATGCCTGAGTACGAGGCCCTCATCAAGCGCACCCACGACCACGGCCTGAAGGTGCTGATGGACTTCATCCCCAACCACGTGGCCCGCTCCTACAAGTCGGATGCCAAGCCGGCGGGCGTGGTCGATTTGGGCGCGGCGGATGACAAAACCAAGGCCTTTGCGGCCAACAACAACTTCTACTACCTGCCCGGCAAAGCCTTCGTGGTGCCCGCCAACTACAACCCGCTTGGCCCCTTGAAAGGCCCGCGCGAGGACGGCAAGTACGCGGAGAACCCCGCCAAAGCCACCGGAAACGACGTTTTCTCGGAAGCACCGAGCGTGGATGACTGGTTCGAGACGGTGAAGCTGAATTACGGCGTGGACTACCAGAACGGCCGCAAAACCCACTTCGAAACCGTGCCCGACACCTGGAAGAAGATGCGCGACATCCTCCTGTTCTGGGCCGGCAAAAACGTGGACGGCTTCCGCTGCGACATGGCCGAAATGGTGCCTGTCGAGTTCTGGGCCTGGGTCATTCCGGAAGTGAAGAAGGTGAAGCCCAACATCATTTTCATGGGCGAAGCCTACAATGCCAAGGAGTATAAAACCTACCTCGACAAGGGCAAATTCGACTACCTGTACGACAAAGTGGGCCTTTACGATGGCCTGCGCCGCCTGATGACGGGCGGCGGCAACACCGAGGACATCACCAAGGTGTGGAAGGAGGAAAGCAACGGCTTCTCGTCGCGCATGCTGCGCTTTCTGGAAAACCACGACGAGCAGCGCATTGCCAGCAAGGACTTTGCCACCGACCCGCGCCGCGCCATCCCGGCCATGACCGTGACGGCCACCCTGGCCAGCGGCCCGGTCATGCTCTATTTCGGGCAGGAAGTGGGCGAGCCGGGCAGCGGCGCCGAAGGCTTCAGCGGCGAAGACGGCCGCACCAGCATCTTCGACTACTGGGGCGTGCCCGAGCACCAGAAGTGGCTGAACCAGGGCAAGTTCGACGGCGCCAAGCTCAGCCCCGAGCAGAAAAGCCTGCGCGAGTTCTACGCCCGCCTGCTCACCGTGACCAGCCAGAACGAGGCCCTGCGCAAAGGCCGCTTCTACGAGTTGCAGGACGCCAACAACCTGGGCAAGGAATACAACCAGCGCTACCTCTACGCCTACCTGCGCTACACCGACAAGCAGCAGGTGCTGGTGGTGGTCAACTTCAATTCCGACAAGACCTACCGGCCCACCATCAATATCCCGGCCGAGGCGATGAAAGCCATGGGCCTGAGCCCCACCAAATTCTACACCTACACCGACCTGCTCGACACCGACGAGCCCCGCAACGGCCTCAGCCTGACGCTGGCGCCGCTGTCGGCCTATATTTTCGAGATAAAGCCGCGCTAACGTTTGCGCTGTGTGGCGTAATTCCCTAAATTTGAAGGCTGTGGTGCCCCGGTTTCGGGCGCGTCGCAGCCTTCACGCTTTCTCCCCTTCTTCATGGCCGCTCCCACCGCCGCACCCACCACTAGCACCAGCGCCAAGCCCCGCCTCAGCTTCTGGCAAATCTGGAACATGAGCTTCGGCTTCCTCGGCATTCAGTTCGGCTTCGAGTTGCAGAACAACAACATCAGCCGCATTTTCGAAACGCTGGGGGCCAACAAGGACGACATTCCCATTCTCTGGATTGCGGCGCCGCTCACCGGCTTGGTGGTGCAGCCCATCATCGGCTATTTCTCCGACCGCACCTGGCATCCGTTCTGGGGCCGGCGGCGGCCCTATTTCTTCGTGGGAGCCGTGCTGGCCACGCTGGCGCTGATATTCATGCCCAACTCGTCGGCCCTCTGGATGGCCGGCAGCATGCTCTGGATTCTGGATGCCAGCATCAACATCAGCATGGAGCCGTTTCGCGCCTTCGTGGGCGACAAGCTGCCCGGCGAGCAGCGTACGTCGGGCTTTGCTATGCAAAGCTTTTTCATCGGCGTGGGGTCGGTGATTGCGGCGCTGCTGCCCTGGATTTTCACCAACTGGTTCCATTTCAGCAACACCGCCCCGAGCGGCGAAATCCCACCTTCGGTAAAATGGTCGTTCTATCTCGGCGCAGCCGCCTTCATCCTGGCCGTGATGTACACGGTGTTTACCAGCACCGAGATTCCGCCCGATAACATGGAGGAATTCCGCAAGGAAAACGCCGAAGCCGGTATTCTCGACGGGTTGAAGGAGTCATTCATGGGCATTTTCCGGATGCCTACGGCCATGCGTCAGTTGGCCTTGGTGCAGTTTTTCACCTGGTTTGCGCTGTTTTCGATGTGGATTTATTCCACCAACGCCGTCACCAGCAACATCTACAACATGAAGGTCGATAACGCCTTTTTTGCCAAAATCGACGGCCTCATCAATAGCCGCGCCCAGCAGCCCGGCCCTGAGAAAACCACCAAGGAGCTACGTGCACTCCAGCAGGACCTCAAAGAAATCAAGCAGTTCCAAAGCGAAAAGCCGGATAAAACCCTCACCATCAACCTCGCCAACTACTACGTTGCCAACGGCAACGCCCTGCCCGAGGAGAAGGCCACCCTGCAGCGCGTACAAAAGCAGTACAACGACGGCGCCGACTGGCTCAGCCTGGCGTCTTCGGTGCGCAACGGCGTGGCGGCCCTCTTCGCCTTCATCATCCCGCTGATTGCGGCCCGCACCAGCCGCCGCAAAACGCACACGCTCTGTCTGCTCATCGGCGGCCTGGGGCTGCTCTCGCTGCAGGTCATCTCCAACCCCACGTTCATCGTGGTATCGATGGCTATGGTGGGCATTGCCTGGGCCAGCATTCTGTCGATGCCCTATGCCATTCTGGCGGGCTCGCTCCCGGCCAACAAGATGGGCTACTACATGGGCGTTTTCAACTTCTTCATCGTGATTCCGCAGATTGTGGCCGCCACCATTCTGGGGTATTGCACCATGCACTTTTTTCAAGGCAATACGCTGCACACCATCGCCCTGGGCGGGTTCTCGATGGTCCTGGCCGGCCTGCTTACGTTGCGCGTGAACGATACAGATGACGCCTCCACCGCCAGCCCGCCGCTGGAGGAGCCGACCGCCACGCTCGGCTACAACACCCTCGGGCAAGCCAACCCGGAGGTATAATTTAGTCGCCTCAATCACAAAAAAGGCCGCTTCTGTTTCGGAAGCGGCCTTTTTTGTGGCAAGTATTTTTCGCGGCAAACTTTCGCTCAACCCTTTATCAGCATCTCGGCCACCTCGCGCCCGGTGGCCAGCGCGGCGTTGAGCGACGGGTAGGCGGCCCAGTCGCCGCAGCGGTACAGGCCCTCGGCCAGCTTGAGGGGCTGCTCCACGGGCTGGCCGGCCAGATACACGGGCAGCGCCGCCGCAATGCGGTAGCTGCGCAGGTGCTCCCACTGCCGCGCCGCCGGCCCAAACCACGCGGCCAGCTCCTCGCGCACGCCGGCCGTGAGCTCGGCTTCGCTCAGGCTGCGTTCGCCGTGGGTGCTCACGGAGATGAGCGAGCGGCCAGCCGGGGCGTAGGCGCCGCTCACATCGGCCGGGAAGGCCACGTTGTGGACCAGCGCGCCGGGGGCGGCGTTGAGGCGCAGGAGCTTGTCGTTGCGGCCGGGCGAGTGGCCGCCGGGCGTGGCGAAATAGGTGCAGGTAGTGATGCGCGCCGCCGTGGGGAAGCTACCGGCTTCGGTGCCGGGCGAGTCGTCGGGGTTGCCGCTGCGGCCGGCCAAGAGGCGCAGGGTGGTGAGGCCATCGGTGGCCATCACCACAGCGCTGGCTTCGAGCACTTTGCCCGACGTCAGCCGCACCTGCGAGCCATCGACAATGGCGGCCACCGGCGAATTGAGCTGCACCGTGCCGGCGGGCAGGCGCGCCGCCAGCTGCTCGGGCAGCTGCTGAATGCCGAGGGCAGGAATGGCCGCGTCGCCCGTCACGAATTGCTGGAAGACAAACTCGAAAAAATTGCTGGCCGTGGTCAATTCCCTATCCAGAAAAACGCCGCCGAAAAACGGCTTGAAGAATGAGTCTATCATCTGCGCGCTCCAGCCGTAGCGCTGCAGGAAGCTGAGCGTGTCGGTGGCCGGGCGGGCCAGCAGTTCCTCCGGCGTGTGCTTCAGCACGTGCCGCACCAGGCTGAGGATGCGCAGCTTATCAGGCAGCGTGCCTATGGGCGAGGCCAGCGCCGAAAATGCCGCTAATGGCCGCTGTAAGGGGTTTTCGAGGGTGGTTTCCTGGCCATCGGCCAGCCGGATGACGGCGCCGGAGCGGAAAGCTTTCAGGTTCAGGGCGCCGTAGTCGAACAGGCGCCGGGCCTCGGGGTAGTTGGTTTGTAGCACCTGAAAGCCGCGGTCGAGCCGGAAGCCCTCGGGCGTGACGTCGGTGCGCACGCGGCCGCCCACGGCATCGGCCGCTTCGAGCACGAGCACCGGCCGGCCGGCGCGGTGCAGCCAGGTGGCGCAGGCCAGGCCCGCCATGCCCGCGCCGATGATGATGATGGGAAGTTGAGGAGTACTCATGTAACGAAACTGGAAAGAACAGGTCAGCCATACAAACCGACACCAAACTCCTGCTTATACGCTTGAATCTGCTCGTAGCTAAGGTCGCGGTGCAACAAAAAGGTTGGCCCATCGCGCCGCCACTCTTTTACCTGCACTTTCAGATGGTACCAGCGCCGGACTTCATTCCGCAAAGTTTCCTGGGCTTGTGCTGTCAGTACTTCGAAGCGGTAAACTTCTCCTTCGTTGAACTGAATAAAGTTGTCAATGCCGCTTGCCGTGATGCGGTTAGTCAGGTGCTCTCCCTTAAAGCCCCGATAGGTGATTTCCACTGTGGTAGCAGCGTTCAGCGGAAAGGTAATTCGCTGCTGACCAATGTTCAACAGCAGTTCCTTGCCTGTGCTCAGCAAATGGCCTTCTGCGGTAATAAACCGGTCAGGCCAGTTCTTTCTAATGAAAAAGAACATCCCTAGCCAACAGATAAAAGCGCAGATGAAAACAGCCACTCCGCTACCACGGCCTAACAGCCACACCATGGGATAACCTAACGGAATAACCAGCAGCGAGAGGTACATCAGGCGCCGGGCTTTAGCAGTATCCACCAGCAACAGACGCAACTTGACCGGGGGCACCTTGTGGCTCAAAACAGCTTGGGCATCTTGTGCTCCTTCCACTTCTTGCGCGTTTTCATGGTCCAGAACTCGGCCACGCCGGGGCGTTGCAGGCGGAGCTGCCAGGCCCCCATGGGCTGGCCCAGGCGGTAGCCGGTGGCCTGGTCCTGCGGGAATTTCTGCTTGATGAGGGCGTAATCGGCCGCCGGAATATCCTTCCCGACCTCGCCGTGGCAGCGCAGGCACAGCGCGTTGTTCACTGTAATCGGCCGCTGGTAGAAAAACACCTCCTGCGACGTGCGCTGGATGGTGCGCGTGGTATCAGAAGCCATTTCCGCCGCCGCCAGCACGGCTTGGTTGGCCGGGTTGCGCGGCCGGTTGCTCACGCGCCGCGCCGTGGCCTTGAGCACCCCGGCCAGCGAATCGACGGCGCTGTAGGTTTCGGGGCGGCAGAAGGCCGCCGCCCGGGCCACGCCGCCGGTCGCCAGCTCGCGGGCCAGCGTGCGGCGCAGCAGCGTGTCGGCGGTGGCGGTGAGGGAGTCGCCGGCCCAGCGGGTGGCTTTTAGCAAATCCTTGGGCATGATGCGCTTAACTTCCCAGTTGGCGGTTTCGATGCCAATGCGCTTGCTGTCCTTCAGGTGCTCGACCTGGTCGGAGCTGCAGGCAGCGAAGGCCAGCACCAGAGCCGGCAGCGCAATTTTACAGAGCAGGGTTTTCACGTATGTTAAAGCTGGTTGAAGCAAGATAAAAGCACGTCATGCAGAGCGCAGCGAAGCATCGTCACCTTGATTGTAGATGATTGCGTTGCGCGGTAAAGATGCTTCACTGTGCCCAGCACGACACTCTTCCCCGAACAACGTTTCGGCTACATCAGGCAGGCTTTGAGTTCTTCGTAATCAACCGAGATAGGCACACTTCGTTTGGCACGGCCCTGCAGGGCCTGCACCACGGCTGGCAGCTCAATGGCCCGGCCCAGAACGGGCTCCACCACATCAGGGAATTTGACGGGATGGGCAGTGGCCAGAATAATTCCGGCCGCTTCGGGGTGCTGGGCTTGGTAGCGGCGCAGCGCCGCGTAAGCCACCGCGCCGTGCGGGTCGAGTAGGTAGCCATGCTCATTCCACACCTGGCGGATGGTGGCCACGGTATCGGCGTCGCTCACCGTGTCGGCACCGAGGGCGGCGCGCATCTGGGCCAAGTCGTTGTCGAACAGCTCCAGAATGCGCACGAAGTTGCTGGGGTTGCCCACGTCCATGGCGTTGGAAAAGGTGGGCACGGCGGCACGGGGCGTGAAGGTGCCCGTGCGCAGGTAGGCCGGCACGGGCTCGTTGGCGTTGCAGGCCGCGATGAAATGCCCCAGCCCCAGCCCCGACGCCCGCGCCAGCAGCCCGGCGCAAATGTTACCAAAGTTGCCGCTCGGCACCGACACCACCGGCGGCGCGGCCCTTTCCGGCCACTGCTGCATGGCGAAGCAGTAGTACAGCTGCTGTGGCAGCCACCGCGCCACGTTGATACTATTGGCGGAAGTGAGGAAGCGTTTCTTCGCCAGCTCCGGGTCCTGAAATGCCTGTTTTACCAGCGCCTGGCAGTCATCGAAGGTGCCCTGCACTTCCAGCGCGGTAATGTTTTGGCCCAGGGTGGTGAGCTGCTGCTCCTGCACCGGACTCACCTTGCCGGAGGGGTAGAGAATAACGACCTCCACGCCCGGCACGCCCAGAAAACCGCTGGCCACGGCCCCGCCGGTATCGCCGGAGGTGGCCACCAGCACGGTCACGGGCGGCGTGTCGCCGCGCTGCGCGAAGTAGCCCAGGCAACGGCTCATAAACCGCGCCCCCACGTCCTTAAATGCCAGCGTCGGCCCGTGAAACAGCTCCAGCGCCGCCACGCCCTCGGCCACCGGCACCAGCGGAAAGGCAAAGTCCACTGCCTCGGCACAGATGCGGTGCAGGGCATCGGCGGGGATGGTGCTGCCCACGTAGGGCTGCATCACGTTCAGGGCCACGGTGGCCTTGCTCAGCGTGCGCAATTCGCGCCGGAAGCCGGGCGCGAACCTGGGGATGGTTTCGGGGAAATACAGGCCGCCGTCCGGCGCCTGCCCGGTGATGGTGGCTTGGCGGAAATCAACCAGCGGCGACTGGTGGCGAAGGCTGTAATATTTCATTTTGTATGAATCGTATAGCAATTACTACCTGTGCTAAGCAGCTTCGGCAACGCCGCACCGATTAACACTTGGTATTCCAGTTGCTGATTATTTGCGCCAGCATACTTGAAGCACAAGCTGCTCTTTTTTATCTTATCCGGCAGTTCTTCAGGCACGTCTACTTCGCAATAAGCCAACTGCTTCCAGCTCTTATCAAAAAACAGGATGCGGCTATGCCCATGCAATACAACGGCTGCCTGCACGGTGTAGAAATGCGTCATCACATGATAAAGCACTTCACCGGTTGGGCCCTTCACACTACCCAAATACTTTTTGATGTTTTTCGCGCTGGGCTGCTTTTGGCGGTAAGCATCAAATAACAAATGATGCTTCTGAATATGAGGTGGTAGCGCAGCATTGATTCCGAGAAACAGTAGCACGAAGAGCCTCATATTTCTTCCACCACATACGCCCCCTGCGTCCCCACCGGCCCCACGTATACATTAAAGGCAATGCCCAACTCGGCAAACACGCTGCCCAGCGCCGCGCCCACGGCCCGCGCCGTTTCTTCCGTCCGGTTCAGCATAAAGATGGACGGCCCCGAACCCGAAATACCGCCCCCAATGGCACCCGCTGCCAGGGCCCGCACCCGCGCCTCGGCCAAGCCAGGAATGAGGGGCAGCCGCGCCGGCTCCACGATGTAGTCATCCAGTGAGCGACCAATCAGCTCATAGTCAGCCGTCAAAAAACCAGCAACCAAACCGGCCACGTTGGCCCACTGCCGCACGGCCAGGCCCAGCGGCACCTGCGTGGGCAGCACCTTGCGCGAGTCGCTGGTTTTCACCTCAATCTGCGGGTGCACCACGGCCACCCACAGCGGCGGGGCCGCCAGCGCCACGATATCTATGCTGGGCTGTAACGCCCGCACCACCGTGAAGCCGCCGAAAATGGCCGGCGCGATGTTGTCGGCGTGCCGCGCGCCGGAGGCCACGGCCTCGCCTTCCATCGCAAAATCCACCAGCTGCATTCTACTGAAGCGGCTGCCCAGCAGGGCGTTGGCGGCCACCACGGCCCCGGCGGCGCTGGCGGCGCTGCTGCCTACCCCACTGCCTGGCATAATGCCTTTCATGATTTCTACCTCGAAGCCTACTGCTTCGGGCACTTCTTTCAGCAGGGCCAGCAAGGCCACGCCAGCCACATTTTGCAGCGGGTCGGTGGGCAGGTTGTAGGGGTCGAGATGTTGGATGCGGACGCCGGGCGTAGCGCTGCGCGTGAGGCGCACGGTGTCGTAGGGAGCGGTCAGGGCGAGGCCGAATACATCGAAGCCGCAGCCGAGGTTGGAAAGCGTGGCGGGGGAATGAACGAGGACGGAATCAGGCATGAATTGTAGCGTGGACTCTGCGAGTCCGCGCATGGAATGGTGGGCAATGATTGAGCAATAGAACCAAGTAAGCGCGGACTCGCAGAGTCCACGCTACAGCCTCGCAGCTCTGATAATATCCGCAAATACGCCAGACGCCGTGACCTCCGCCCCGGCCCCGGCACCTTTCACCACCAGCGGCTGGTCCACGTAGCGGTCGGTGTAGAAGAGCACCACGTTGTCCTTGCCGCGCAGGTCGTACAGGTCGTGCCCTGGCGCTACCTGTTGCAGGCCCACGGCGGCGCGGCCATCGGCATAGCGGGCCACGAATTTCAGGCGCTTGCCAGCAGCCGTGGCGGCATCATACAGGGCTTTGAAGTGGCTTTCGTGCGCCGCCATCTGGGTGTAGAAGGCTTCCACGTCGCCTTCGAGGCAGGCGGGCGGCAGGAAGGTTTCGATTTCGATGTCGCTCATTTCCATCACCTGGCCGGCTTCGCGGGCGAGGATGAGGATTTTGCGGGCCACGTCGGAACCGCTCAGGTCGAGGCGCGGGTCGGGCTCGGTGTAGCCTTCGGCCTGGGCCTGGCGCACCACTTCGGCGAAAGGCCGGCTGCCGTCGTAGTTGTTGAACACGAAATTGAGCGTTCCTGAAAGCACGGCCTCCATGCGCCGCACCACGTCGCCGCTGCGCGTGAGGTCGTTGAGCGTGCCGATGATGGGCAGGGCCGCGCCCACATTGGTTTCAAACAAGTAGCTGGTGTTGAATTCCTTCGACAGGCTTTTCAGCTTCGCATAATGCGCGTAGTCCGACGAAGCCGCCACCTTGTTACAGGCCACAATGGCCACGCTCTTGGCCAGCAAATCGGCGTAGATGCCGGCAGCGGCCGGGTTAGCCGTCACGTCCACAAAAATGGAGTTGCGCAGATTGCGGCCGATGATGAGCTGGGTAAATTCCTCCAACGTCTGAGCAGGGGCCTGAGCCAGCTCCTCGGGCCAGGCGGTGAGGTCGAGGCCGTTTTCATCCACCAGGCAGTGGCGGCTGTTGGCAATGGCCACCACGCGCACCTGCAGGCCCAGCTTTTCAAGCAGGTGCGGCTGCTGCCGCGCCAGCTGTTCTATGAGCTTGCTGCCCACGTTGCCGGGCCCCAGGATGAACAGGTTCACCTGCTTCTTGGTGGCCTCGAAAAAGGCCTCGTGCAGCACGTTGATGGCCTTGCGCACGTCCTGCGCCCGAATCACCGTCGAGATATTCTTCTCCGACGCGCCCTGCGCGATGGCCCGGATGTTCACCCCGTTCTGCCCCAGCGCCCCGAACAGCTTGCCGCTGATGCCGGGGTGGTCCTTCATATTTTCGCCCACCAGCGCCACGATGGCGAGGTCCTTTTCGGGCCGCAGCGGCTCGATGCGGCCAGCGGCTATTTCGGTGGCAAACTCCTCATCTACCGCTACCTGGGCGGGCGCGGTATCCTGCGCGTTCACGCCTACGCAAATGGAATGCTCGGAGGAGCTTTGGGTAATGAGAATCACGTTGATGCGCTCGCGGGCCAGGGCCGCAAACAGCCGCTTCGAGAAGCCGGGGATGCCCACCATCCCGCTGCCTTCCAGGTTCAGCAGCGTGAGGTTGCCGATGCTGGAGATGCCCTGCACCACGGTAGCGGCGCGCGGCGGCGCCACTTCCACCAGCGTGCCGTAGTCATCGGGCGCGAAGGTGTTTTTTATCCAGAGCGGAATCCCGCGCTGCATCACTGGCTGAATAGTAGGCGGATAGAGCACTTTGGCGCCAAAGTGCGACAGCTCCATGGCTTCCTGGTAGCTGATGCGGGCAATGGGCCGGGCGCTGCGCACGAGGCGCGGGTCGGCGGTCATCATGCCGCTCACGTCAGTCCAGATTTCCAGCTTCTCTGCATCGAGGGCGGCGGCCAGCAGGGCGGCGGTGTAGTCGGAGCCGCCGCGGCCCAGCGTGGTGGTGGCGCCGTTGCTGTCAGCGGCGATGAAACCGGGCACGACCCAGATTTCAGCCGGCATCTTCTCCTTGAAGCTCGCTACCTGCTGTTGAGTCGTCACCATGTCCACTTCGGCCGTGCCGAAGCGGGAATTGGTGCGAATGAGCTGCCGGGCATCGGCCCAGACCACGTGCATGCCCTGGGCCTGCGCGGCGGCCGCCACCAGCCGCGACGACAGCAGCTCGCCGTAGCTCATGAGCCGGTCCAGCGTCCGGTTCGACAATTCGCCGAGGGCAAAAATGCCTTTGCAAAGCTCCGTCAGCTCCTCGAAACGGTCATAGACCGATTCGTAGACCGAAGCCAGGGTTTCTTCCGAAACGTTGGCCAGCAGCTTCCGCGCGGCTTCGTCGTGCCGCGCCAGCAGCAGCTGCAAGGTTTCGGAGTAGCTAGCGTCGCCCGCGGCGGCGGCGCGGCCGGCCCCAATCAGCGCATCGGTGGTGCCGCCCAGGGCAGACACGACCATCACAACGGGCGCTTCTACAGCGGCTTGGGCCACGATGGCCAGGGATTTTTGGATGTTTTCGGCCGAGGCCACGGACGTGCCGCCAAACTTCAGTACCTGCATAATCAAACTCCGGCCGGCGGGCGGCGGTTGGGTGACAACACTGAATGAACCCCTCGCCTACATAGCGGTGTTTAGATTCAGTATCTTTGCAAACTACTGACTAATTCCCGAACACCGATGCTCGATAAACTAGAAGCTATTAACCAGCGCTACGAAAACGTCAACGAAGAGCTGATGCAGCCCGACGTGATGTCGGACCTGAAGCGCTACAAGTCCCTGAACAAGGAATACAAGGAGCTGGGCAAGATTGTGGCGCAGTACCGCAACTACCAGCAGGTACTCAGCAACATCGAAAACGCCCGCGAAGTCATTGCCACCGAGAAGGACCAGGACTTCCGCGAGATGGCCAAGGCCGAGCTCGACGAACTGATGCCCGAGCAGGAGCGCCTCGAAGAAGTTATCAAAGACCTGCTCCTGCCCAAGGACCCCAACGACTCCAAGGACGTCATCATGGAAATCCGGGCCGGCGCGGGCGGCGACGAAGCCGCCATCTTCGCCGGCGACTTGCAGCGCATGTACATGCGCTTCGCCGAAAAGCAGGGCTGGAAAATGGAGCTCATGGACGCCATGGAAGGCACCGCCGGCGGCTACAAGGAAATCATCGTGGCCGTGCGCGGCGAGGACGTGTACGGCAAGCTCAAGTTCGAAAGCGGCGTGCACCGCGTGCAGCGCGTGCCGGCCACCGAAACCCAAGGCCGCATCCACACCAGCGTGGCTTCCATCGTGGTGATTCCCGAAGTGGAAGAGTTCGACGTAGAGCTGAACATGGGCGACATCCGCAAGGACTACTTCTGCTCCAGCGGCCCCGGTGGCCAGTCGGTAAACACCACCTACTCGGCCGTGCGCCTCACTCACTTGCCCACCGGCCTCGTGGCCCAGTGCCAGGACCAGAAGTCGCAGCTCAAAAACTTCGACAAAGCCCTGGCCGTGCTCCGCTCCCGCGTGTACGACATGGAGCTGGCCAAGAAAAACGAAGCCGACGGCCTGGTGCGCAAAAACATGATTGGCGGCGGCGACCGCAGCGACAAAATCCGCACCTACAACTACCCGCAAGGCCGCGTCACCGACCACCGCATCGGCTATACGGTGTATAACCTGGCCAGCGTGATGGAAGGCAACGTGGACGACTTCGTGGAGCAGCTCCGCATCGCCGAAAGCGCCGAGCGCCTGCAGGAAGGCGTCACGAAATAATTCACCAGGAGGGCCGGCAGTTGCCGGCCCTTTTGCTGGCGTCGCAATTCTTTTCCAGCTTTTATCGTTTGTTTGCCGCGCTGCTAATTCGTGCGTCCTCCCCTATGCGCTACCTCTTCCCGCTGTTTCTCATCCTTAGCTGCTGCCTCACTTTCCTGCCCGGCTGCGAGCCGAAAGAAGACCTGGTGCAAACCACTGGCAAGCTGGAATTTGACCGCGACTCGGTGAAATTCGACACGGTGTTCACCACCATTCGAACGGTGACGAAACGGCTGTGGGTGTACAACCGCAACAGCGGCGCGGTGAAAACCGACGTGAGCCTGGCCGGCAAGCAGGGCACGACTTATTCGCTGATTATCAACGGCGATGCCGGCAGCTCAGTCAACGGCGTCACCATCCGGGGCAACGACAGCCTGCTGGTGCTGGTGCGCGCTGTGCTCGGCGACAACAGCACGACCAAGCCCTTCCTGCTGGAGGACCAGGTGAATTTCCGCACCAACGGCAACGAGCAGAACGTGAAGCTGGTGGCTTACGGCCAGAATGCCTACTTCCACCGGGCCGATATAATCAATGTACCCACGGGTAATAAAACGGCTATCTGGCGTAATGATAAGCCGCACGTCATCATTAATACGCCCTACAAGCAAGGCACCAACACCTTCAACGTTGGCGTGTATGTGGTGAGCGGTTCGACGCTGCAGATTGAGCCGGGCACGAAAATCTATTGTCACGCCGGGGCCACTATTCAAGTAGATGGCACACTCAAAATCAACGCCGCGCCCAACCTGACGCCCGGCGATACCACCGCCGCCAAACGCGCCATGGTACTCTTCCGGGGCGACCGGCTGGAGCCGTTCTACAACGAGGTTGCCGGGCAGTGGGGGGGCATCTTTTTCACTTCCACCAGCCGCAACAACGACATCCGCTACACGGAAATCAAGAACGCCAATTTCGGCGTTTCCCTGCTCAACACCGACGCCAACTCCGCGCCTATTGACTTGTGGCTGGATAACGTGATTTTCCGCAACATCTCCGGCTCCAACCCCAACTACGTGGGCACCGGCCTGCCGCCCGGCGGCATCATCGGCGTGCGCAGCACCATCACTGCCACCAACTGCCTGCTCACCAACTGCGGCGAGTATGCCGTGCGCGGCTTCGGCGGCACGTTCAACCTGAACTTCTGCACTATTGCCAACTACACGCCCTCGTTCCAACGCCAGACTTCATCGGTTTCCTTTTCCAACGAGCTGAGCGATGCCGTTGGCAATCCTGTGAAATTTCCGCTGGTTATCAACCTGACCAACAGCATCGTGTGGGGCAACTACGAGAACGAACTGGAACTCGTCAACAACGCCGACCCGAACTACACCATCAATATTCGCAACACGCTGCTGCGCACCAAAGACTTTCAGGCCGCCACCAACGCCACCAACAAGCCCGGCCTGGGCGCCACCGCCCTGGCCAACCTGGTCACGGTAGCAGACCCGCTCTTCGTTCGCACCACGCTCACCAGCAGCCGCCCCGACTACCGGCTGCAGGACACCTCGCCCGCCAAACGGCGCATGCCGTACACTTCAGCTAGCCCGCCCATTTCGGTGCCCGCCGTTGACCTGCTTAATCTACAGCGTCGTACCCCAAACCAGACCAGTCTGGGGGCTTACGAGTAAGCAGCGTTTAAGCGGAATCTGCTACTCCACGCGCCCCGCGGCCATGTAACGTAGCGTATCGAACAGCACCAGCTTCTGGGTGCCCAGCACTTTATAGGCCCGCAGCTGCCCGTTGCTGAGCTGTAGTTGCAGCTGTTTCTGGGCCGAAAACAACGGATTGTCTTGGTTAATGGTGGCGGTAATGTCCACCGGCGCCCCATTTTGCTGCACCACCGTGAGGCGGGCCACCGGCGCATTGGGCTGGCCGGGCAGGCGCGTATAGGTGCGGCGCAGCAACCCGCCGGGCAACGCCACCGAATCGACGGCGTAGGCGCCACGCAGGGCGGCCTTGTTGATGTCGGCTTGGAAGAAAATCTGCAGTTCATCGGACCACTTCACGGCCGGCACCCGCACAATTTCGGCAGCTTGGTTGCGCAAGCTCACGCGCTTCGTGACGGCGGCCCGGCGCTGGGCCAGTTGCGCAATCTGCTTATCCAGCAAGCCTTTTACGTCGAAGTATAACGGCCGGCGCGCAGCCGGCGCACTCGGGCCCGCGTCACCGCAGGCCGTGAGCACACTCAGCCCGGCCAGCATCGCGGCCGCCAGCGCAACGCTTCGCTTACGCATTCGGAGCGGCTGGGCGGAGAATGCTCAGGCCCGTCATTTCCAGCGGCTTGGGCACGCCCATCAGCTCCAGGATGGTGGGCGCGAGGTCGCCCAGCTTGCCGTCGGCCAGGGTGCCGCGGTAGTCGTTGTCGACCAGAATGCAGGGCACCAAGTTGGTGGTGTGCGCAGTGTTAGGCGAGCCGTCGGCGTTGCGCATGTATTCGGCATTGCCGTGGTCGGCAATGATGATGCTGGCGTAGCCGGCCGCCTGGGCGGCTTCCACCACGGCGCGGGCGCAGGCATCGGTGGTTTCCACGGCCTTCACCACGGCCTCGAACACGCCGGTGTGGCCAACCATGTCGGGGTTGGCGAAGTTGAGCACCACGAAATCGGCCGAGCGGGCCTGCAGCTCCGGTATCAGGGCGTCGCGCAGGTCGGCGGCGCTCATTTCGGGCTGCAGGTCGTAGGTAGCCACTTTGGGCGAGGGCCGCAGGATGCGCGTCTCGCCCTCGAACTCATTCTCCCGGCCGCCCGAAAAGAAGAACGTGACGTGCGGGTACTTCTCGGTTTCGGCAATGCGAATCTGCTTCTTGCTGTTAGCCGCCAGAACTTCGCCCAGCGTGTTGTTGAGGTTATCCTTTTCAAAAATGGGCGTCACGCCCACGAATGTATCGTCGTAGTTGGTCAGGGTCAGGTAATGCAGGTTTAGGCGGTGCATCTGAAAGGCATTCATGTCCTGCTGCGTCAGCACTTCCGTGATTTCGCGGCCCCGGTCGGTGCGGAAGTTGAAGCACAGCACCACGTCGCCCTCCTGAATGGTAGCCAGCGGCTGGCCGTCGACCCCGGTTTTCACGATGGGTTTCAGGAACTCATCGGTCACGCCGTCTTTATACTGCTCCTGCACGCTCTGAATGAGATTTTGCGAGGGCGTGCCCACGCCGTTCACCAGCAGGTCGTAGGCCACTTTCACCCGTTCCCAGCGGCGGTCGCGGTCCATGGCGTAGTAGCGGCCCACCACCGAGGCGATTTTGGCGCCGTTGCGCTCGTTGTGCTGCTCTAGGTCGTTGATAAAGCGCACACCGGATTTCGGGTCGGTGTCGCGCCCGTCGGTGAAGGCGTGAACGAACACGCGGCGCACCCCGGCCTCGTGGGCAATGGTGCAGAGGGCTTTTACGTGGTCGATGTGCGAATGCACGCCGCCATCGCTCAGCAAGCCAATGAGGTGCAGGGGTTTGTCGTTGGCAATGGCGTACTCAAACGCCTTCGTCAGCGCGGGCATCTGGCCCAGCTTCCGCTCGCGGATGGACTTGCCGATGCGCACCAGCTCCTGGTCGACCACGCGGCCGGCCCCGATGTTCATGTGGCCCACTTCGGAGTTACCCATCTGGCCCTCGGGCAGGCCCACAGCCTCGCCCGAGGCCTGCAACGTGCTGTGCGGAAACCGCTGCAACAGCTCGTGGTAGAACGGCGTATTAGCTGCATCCACCGCCGACACGGCCGTATTCGGGGCAATGCCCCACCCATCCAGAATCACCAACAAAACCTGCTTATTCATGCCGCGAAGATACGGCCGACCCGCCTATGGGTTGGAATTATCTACCTTCGCATTTGCTTTGCCTTGTTTTTCTTTCCATTAAGTTTACGGACGCGCTTTTTCGCATTAGTTTGCAGCACGTTTCACTTCTTGGCACCATTTTCGCTCCGAACCAGTCGCGTATGACGCACTTATTACCCTTATAATGAAACGCTATTTTGTTAGGACGCTATTTTTAGGATGGCTCTTCCTGTTGGTGGCTGGCGCGGCGCACGCGCAAACCGATATTCTCGGGGCGGTGCGGTCGGCGTTGCGCAATGGCTCGTCCCGCGAGCTTTCCCAGTACTTTGCCCCCACCGTAGAAATTGGTTTTGACGGTGACAGGCAAAGCTACAACTCGACCCAGGCCGAGATTGTGATGAAAGACATCTTCGCCAAGAATGCGCCCAGTACGTTCGAGTTTATTCACCAGGGCCAGAGCGGCGAAGGCATTCAATACGCCATTGGCCGCTACACGGGCCGCGGCGGCGCCTACCGGGTTTTCGTTAAGCTGAAGCCAACCCGTGGGGCTCCACTGATTGACACACTGGAATTTACGAAAGAATGAATGTGAGCCCCGACCCAATCAGGTCGGGGCTTTTTCGTGGGCCTGAACCGAGTCGTTTAAGTTAAGAAAGCATGTCACGTCGAACGCAGCCGAGACAGCTCGCGTGCTGTCACTAATTCCGTTGATTGGATTACCTCGGCACGCGAGCTGTCTCGGCTGCGCTCGACCTGACGGTTCTGGTGGCTTCCTCCGTTGCTATAGTATTACGTCCGGTTTTCCCAGCCGCCGCAAGGGCCGTACCTTTGCGCCGTGCAAATCCCTCCCGCTCCGTATCTGACTCCCGAAGCCATTACCACCTTCATCCGCACGGCCCTGGCCGAGGACGTGGGCGACGGCGACCATTCGGCCCTGGCCGCCATTCCGGCCGATGCCCGCAACCGCGCCCACCTGCTGGTGAAGGGCGAAGGCCTGCTGGCCGGCATGGCGCTGGCTCCGCTGATTTTCAAGGAAGTGGACCCGGCCCTGCAACTAACGCCGCTGCTGGCCGATGGCACGCCCGTGAAACACGGCGACATTGCCTTCATCGTGGAAGGCCCGGCGCGCAGCATCCTCACCGCCGAGCGGCTGGTGCTCAACTGCATGCAGCGCATGAGTGGCATTGCCACCTACACGGCCCATTTGAATAACCTCATTGCCGGCACCACCGCCAAGCTGCTCGACACGCGCAAGACCACGCCCAACTTCCGCCTGTGTGAGAAGTGGGCCGTGCTCATTGGCGGCGGCGTGAACCACCGCTACGGGCTGTTCGACATGATTATTCTGAAGGACAACCACGTGGACTACGTCGGCGGCATTGCCCAGGCCATTGCAGCCACGCACGCCTACTTAGCCCAAACTGGCCGGCAGCTACCCATTGAAATCGAAACCCGCTCCCTAGAAGAAGTGCAGCAAGCCGTAGAGGCCGGCGGCATCACGCGCATCATGCTCGACAACATGAAGCCCGACCAGCTGCGCGAGGCGGTCGCCCTCGTGGCCGGCCGCTACCCCACCGAGGCCAGCGGCGGCATCACGGAGCAAACCATAGCCGAAGTGGCCCAGACCGGCGTGGACTACATCTCGGTGGGTGCCCTCACACACTCCGTCAAGAGCCTGGATTTGAGCTTGAAAGCGTATTAATTCCTTTTTAAAAGAACGTCATGCTGAGCGTAGTCGAAGCATCTCTACCGCGATACTAATCAGATTTACTACTACGGTAGAGATGCTTCGGCTGCGCTCAGCATGACGTTCTACCTAGCCATACCCACTATATGAACCAACCCAACCAACGGGGCGGAGGCGGCGGTTTCCGCCAGGCGCAGCAGGCATCGCCGCTGGCCATTCGCACCAAAAAATCGCAACTTACCACCGATGCTTACACCAAGATGGTGATGGGCGAGGTGTGGAAAAAAGACTGGCCCTACGCCCTGATTCCGTTCGTGCTGGGGCTGCTGCCGGCCATTTTCCTGCCGTCGTGGTGGTGGATTGCCTTAGCCGTAGTGCTCACCATTCTGTTCGTGCTGTTCCGCTCGGCGCAGGTGACGGGCATTACCCAGATGGAGCAGAGCAAGCCGCTGTTTGAGCGCATGGCGTTTGAGATGGATAACAAGCAACTGCTGCTGCGCGTAGGCCCCGAAAAGGAAGGCAAGGCCATGCAGCTGACCTGGGACATGATTGACCGGGCCCGCCGCGACCCCGACGCCTACCTGCTCTACCTGAAGCCCGGCACGCCGCCGGAAGGACTGGCCGCGTGGCGCCTGTGGCTGGCGCGCACGTTTGATGTGCCGGTGTTTTTACATTTGCCTTTCAAAATCTTCAACGCCGACAACGACCGCAAGCTGTTTGAGGCCCTGTTGCGCCGCAAAAACCTGCTGCCCGCCGAAGCCGGCGCGGCCACCGTTTAAATTTTAACCTCTGCTAATTTTACTTCGATGAAATTGACCTCCACCCTGTTGCTGGCCGTTTCCGCCGCTACTTTGGCCCTGACTTCCTGCAGCAGCGAGCCCTCCGACTGGCGCCCCGACGAGAAGGTATCGACCGACCTGGTGGCCCCCGGCACCCGCGACACCGAGAACTTCGACCATTCGGTGCCCAACGCTTCCATCGAAAACGCGCACTCGCCGCTGATAGAGGCCGCCGAAGCCGACAATCAGAGCCCGGCCTCAGCTACGATGCGCGTGACGCCGGAATCGGCCACGTCGGCCAACGCGGAAGAGGGCATGATTAAGCGCGGCAAAATGGACGACGCCGGCAAATCGAGCCAGGCGGATACGGCCGAAAACGGCCACGCCATTCAGCGCTAACCCGCGCGGCATATTTCGGTTGTTATCGATTGGGTGGCAGCTTTGCCCGCCGGCTGGCGGTCGCAAAGCTGCCGCTTTGCGTCATTTTGGAATGAGGAATGGGGAATGAAGAATGAAGAATTGGCGCTTGTGGCGTCGGTTTCTCGTTTTTCATTCCTCATTCCTTATTCCTCATTCTTTGCGTTATGGGGTTTGCTATTTTCTTGCTGCTGCTCACGGTGCTGGGCGCGGGCGCGGCGGCGGCGTGGGTGCCGGTGGCGCAGGGCGGCCGCTGGATGAAGCCGCTGCTGGCCTTTAGCGGCGCCTATCTGTTCACGCTCACGGTCACGCACATTTTGCCCGAGGCGCTGGAACTGCTACCGGGTCATTCGGCGCGGGTGGGCTATTGGGTGCTGGCGGGCTTTTTCGGGCAGCTGCTGCTGGAGGTGCTGTCGCAGGGCGTGGAGCACGGGCACGTACACCACGAGGCCGCGCACGGGCACGACGCGCCGGGCCGGGTGCCGTTTTTGCTGCTGGGGGCGCTGGTGGTGCACTCGTTTCTGGAGGGCAGCATCTTGGTGCGCAACCCGGAGGTGGGCGACATCAGCCAGAATTTCTACGCCATTGTGGTGGGCGTAGCGCTGCATCACATGCCGGCGGCGTTTGCGCTGGCCACGCTGCTGCGGCTGCGGCTGGGCAGCTTCCGGCGGGTGTGGCCGGGGCTGCTGATTTTCGCGCTGGCCTCGCCGGTGGGCATTCTGTTCAGCAACTACGTGGTGCTGAGCAAGCTGCTGAGCACGGGGCTGTACGCGGCGCTGCTGGGGCTGGTGGCTGGCAATTTCCTGCACGTATCCACCACCATCCTCTTCGAAACCAGCCCCGAGCACCGGCTCAACTGGCCCAAGCTGGGCGCTACACTGGCGGGGCTGCTGCTGGCGCTGGCAGTGGCGTAGCGCAGTTTTGTGAGCCGGAGTTGGCATTCCAAGTCACAGCTCCACTTTCAAATGAAGTCGTTTAGAAAGTCTGAAAATTTAAAACTGAACGTCATGCTGAGCGAAGTCGAAGCATCTCTACCGCGCAAGCATATCATTTACTACTGCGGTAGAGATGCTTCGACAAGCTCAGCATGACGAGCTGAAGACTTCCTAAATAGCTTCCATAGCAGGAACGGTGGTTTGCAATACGTTATAAAGTCATTTGGCTGCAGTTTTATCTGGCATCAAGCCAGTAAAGACCCCGCTATTCTTTCGGCCAGACTACTTATTGCTTCGCCTTGTATTCTTCTCTAATCCAGCCAATGGCACGCGCCACTACTTCTGCTGGCTTGAGCGGTTCGTCGGGGGCTATTGAGTGGCCATACCGTACCAGGCGGCGGTCGGCGAACACGGCGGTTGTCAGCAAGAGAACGGACCCATCGGACAAGTAAAAGCGGCTTCTGCTGGTAGACACGCCGCACGTGCCCGCCCCAAAGCTGCGGGTGTGTTTCCGGGCTTTGAAGGCAACCGCCACGGCCTCGCCCGAGCTGGCCGTTAAGGTATCGGTCAGCACAGCCACTACCGGGCTAGTAGACTTCAACGTGTAATAACTGGCTGTTTCTGCCTGTACATCGCCGTCAAATAAGGCCTTGCCTTTTTCGTAGCGCCAAACGGCTTTCGTATTGTTCGGGTCTAAAGAGTAACCCAGCGTGTCTTCTCCCAAAATCGGCCCTACCCCCACGAGCATCGGCCACATATTCCCCCCCATGTTTCCTCTCAAATCCACGAGCCAGCCTTTTAACTCTCGTTTATCCCGCTCCTTAATTTGGGCCTGCACGTGGGCGATGTACGCGTCCAGCTTTTCCTGGCTGCCGACAACCCAGGGAATTCTGATGTAGCCGATGTCCTGGGGCACCGGCTCGTCGGGGTATATTGGGGGTTGCTGGTCAGCGGGGGCCTCGGGGCTATTTACTGGGCTGGCGGGCACAAAAGCACTGTGCTTATCGCCCAAGGCAACGATGGCCAATAAAACCGCTGGATAGGCCTGCTCAATTGTTTTGGCGCCGCTTGCCTGCGCTAGCAGATTCTTCCTGAAATTTACCCAGTTTATCGCCGCCCGGTTGATGGAATTGGCTTGCATGATACCGGCCACTTCCTCCAGGTATTTCTGCACCGCAGGGGCGGGCGGTCTACGTTGGGCATCACAAGAGATAACGAGGAAGCATAAAAGACAGAGCTTGACCATCCTGTTTGCGTGGGGTGTTGAGGCGAAGCTCAAGCAGACTCAGACAGTTGCTTATAAATCCAAGGTAGGCCCAACACCCAATAAAAACGCCTCCAGCTGGCGGGCGCGGGCCGTTTCGCGGGCCAGCAGCGTCTGCAGGCGCACCAGGCGCTGGCGCATGGCCAGAATCACGTCGAGGGCTTCGGGGGCCAGGCCCAGCTCGTGGTGCAAGCGGGCGAGGCGCGGCAGGTCGTCGGGCTCATCGACGATAACGGTTTCGGGCGCGGGGGCCAGGCGCAGCAGGCCGGCTTGCAGAAACTCGTGCAAGGCTGTGGGTGCCAAGCCGTAGCGGGCCGAGCATTCCTGAAAAGTGAGGGTGATGAAGTGCGTTTCCATGGCAACGAAACAAGGTTAGGCTTCGGGACGAAAGGCGGCCAGTTGCTGAATCAGTTCTTTTTCGGGCTCGGTGAGGTGCTGCGGGAGCGTCAGGTTCAGGCGCAGGTACAGGTCGCCGAACTGGCCGTCCTTGCGGTACACGGGGAAGCCTTTGCCGCGCAGGCGCAGGCGGGTTCCGTTCTGGGTTTCGGGCTTGAGCTTGATTTTGACGGGGCCGCTGAGCGTATCCACGGTTTGCTCGCCGCCGAGCAGGGCTTTGTAGATGCTCACGGGCACGTCCTGGGTGAGGTCGTCGCCGGTGCGGGCGTAGCGGGCATCGGGCCGGATGCGAAAGGTGATGAGCAGCGAGCCGTTGGGTCCGCCGTTGCGGCCGGGGCCGCCCTGGTCGCGCAGCCGGATGGTCTGGCCGTCGGCCACGCCGGGCTGAATGGTGATGCGCAGGTTTTTGCCGTTCACCGTAATGGTGCGCGGGCCGCCGTGGTAGGCTTCCTCCAGGCTCAGCTCCAGCTCGGCCGAGTAGTCCTGACCGGCGCCGGGGCGGCTGCTCCGGCCCCCGCCGCCGCCCATGTTGCCAAACAACGAGCCGAAGAAGTCGGAGAAATCCTCGCCTTCGCCGCCGAAACCGCCCCCAAAGCCGCCGCCCTGGCCCTGAGTGTACTGGCTCCAATCGAAGCCGCCGCCGGGCTGGCCGCCGCGGCCGGCCCCGCCGCCGGGCTGCTGCTGGTAGCGCTGCCAGTCGGCCCCGAACTGGTCGTACTTCTTGCGCTTTTCGGGGTCGCTGAGGACTTCGTTGGCCTCGTTGATTTCCTTGAATTTTTGCTCCGCGCCTTTGTCGTTGGGGTTCACATCGGGGTGATGCTGGCGGGCGAGCTTGCGGTAGGCCTTCTTGATTTGCTCGGCGGTGGCCGTCTTTTCGAGGCCCAGCGTCTTGTAATAGTCTTTGTAATCCATCGCGGGAAGGAGTTGAAGAGGCCGTGGTGCGGCCGGGCAGCAAGTTATCTGCTATTCGTACATACGGCGTTTGCGGTTGCAGAAATACGCCCGCTTATTATCGCCACAAGCCGCCCCCGACAACGGCCCGGCCCGCTGTCCGCATAGGTGCGGCAGAACCAATCCACTAACACCAATAGGGGCGTACAGACCAGCAGCAAGGCGTACAGACCAGCAGCAACAAACAGGCATCAAAATTGAATATGGCCTTTTTGACCAAACTTTTTCAGCCAGAAATCGGTACAAACCGGACAACTGAAACATTTTTCTAATTTGCACTCGTACATTAAGAGAAGATGAAGTTGAATGTAAAAAAAGGTGTAACTTGCGTTCTATTAACGATTCACCCAATGCTTAACTTATTCTATTTTTAACTTTACCATGAAATACCCGACGCTCATCTGCCACATTCTCGTGCTGTTGTTGCTCACGGGCGCTGCGGCCCAGGCCCAAACTAAACTGCCACCCCGCCGCCCTGGGGGCGCCGTGCCGGCACGAGCCAAACTGGCCGCCAACGGCGAAGGCCGCAAAGACGGCCTGACCATGGAAAAAGGCCGCGTCATTCTCACAGAACTGGGCATCTCGAACCCGCTCACGGCCGACAAAAAGCTGATTAACGGCACCACCATCAGCGCCGGCGGGCTGGTGACGGCCACCAATGGCACCACCACCCAAATCAACGAGGGCGACCATGTGTCGCTGAGTGGGCGCGTCACCTCCCGCCGCGAAATTGCGGTGGCCGACAGCCTGGCCAAAATCAAGTCCTTCGATGCCTTACATCCCGGCAAGCGCGAGAAAATGCAGGAAGCCGCCGAGAAAAAGGAAAAAGCCCGGGCCAAGCTGGCCGAGCAGCGCGCCAAAAACCTGGAGAAAGTAGCCGAGCGGGCCGCCCGCCGCAAGAAATAAGCACCGGCTCCCACTGCTGGCCGCGCGCCGCTTCGCTTTCGGGCGGGGCGGCGCGTTTGCTTTTGAAACCAGCGGCGGTTTGTGTTGCAGAAGCGGGGTTTTGTGTAGCTCCGGTCCCCACCCCGGGCCGGAGCTTTGTGTTATCAAAAAACACTCACATCCAACCCTAACAAGATGAGCGATATCAAACGAGTAGCCCTGGGCAGCCAAGGCCTGGAAGTGCCGGCCGAGGGCCTGGGCTGCATGGGCATGACGGCCGGCGTGAACGGCATGAGCGTGTACGGCGAGGCCGACGAGGCCGAAAGCGTGGCTACCATCCACCGCGCCTTAGAGCTGGGCGTGAACCTGCTCGACACGGCCGACCTGTATGGCCCCATGCTGAACGAGCGGCTGGTGGGCCGAGCCATTGCGGGCCGCCGCCAGGAGGTGATTCTGGCCACGAAATTCGGTTTTGAAGTAGACGATGCCGAAACCTGGACGGGCCAGTACAATGGCCGGCCCGAGTACGTGCGCAAGTGTATCGAACGCTCATTGCGCAATCTGGGCACCGATTACGTCGACCTCTATTACCTGCACCGCATCGACCCGAAAACGCCACTGGAAGACACGGTGGGCGCCATGAGCCGGCTGGTGGAGGAAGGCAAAGTGCGCTTCCTGGGTCTAAGCGAAGTGACGGCCGAAGAGCTGCGCCGGGGGCACGCGGTGCACCCCATCACGGCCTTGCAAACCGAGTATTCGTTGTTTGACCGGGGCGTGGAGGAAAACGGCGTGTTGCAAGCCACCCGTGAGATGGGCATCGGTTTCGTGGGCTATTCGCCGCTGGGCCGGGGCTTTTTGTCGGGCGATATCAAGACGCCAGACGACTTCGAGGCCAACGACTCGCGGCGCTGGTTCCCGCGCTACCAGGGCGAGAACTTCTATAAAAACCTGGCGCTGGTGGAGAAGCTGCAGACGCTGGCACAGGCCAAAGGCGTGACGGCCGCGCAGCTGGCCCTGGCCTGGGTGCTGGCGCAGGGCGTGGTAGCTATTCCGGGCACCAAGCGCCGCAAGTACCTGGAAGCCAACGTAGCGGCGGCCAGCCTCGTGCTGACTCCGAATGAACTGGCGGAGTTGGAAGCCATTATGCCGGTTGGCAGCCAAGCAGGCGCGGCTTACCCGGACGGGTTTTAAAAGGGTTTCAGGTGCAAGGGACATAACATTCAAGCACGTCACGCTTCAACTGCGCTCAGCATGACGTGCTTGAATTTTCCTTACACTATCACTACGCAATGGAATGGCGAACTTGCCGGCCTATTTTCCTGAAAGCGTATGGACTATTTTGTTGGCTACCGCGAGCTGCAAGTGACGGACAGTGAGCGGAACCTCACGTTTCCCCTGAGAGTGCTGTACCCTACGCCCCTACCCAGCCAGGCCGAAAGCGTGGGCCTCTATACGCTGGACGTGGCGCGTAATGCGCTCATCGGCCCGGGCGTGTTTCCGCTGGTGCTCATCTCGCACGGCACGGGCAGTTCGGGGCTGGTTCACCGGAATCTGGCCCACTACCTGGCGCGGCAAGGTTTTGTGGTGGGCCTGCCGGAGCACCCGCACAACAACCGCGACGACGACGCCTGGGCCCACACCACCCAAAACCTGATGGCCCGGCCCCGGCATCTGCAACTGGCCATTGATGCCTTGTTTGAGCATTTTCCAGCCTCGCTGAAGCCGGACACGGTGGGGCTCATTGGCCATTCGCTGGGCGGCTACACGGCGCTGGCACTGGCGGGCGGGCAACCCACCGCCACCCCGCGCGACTCGCCCGACTGGCAGCAGCGGCCCATTCCGGTGCCGGCCGATGCGCGGGTGAAAGCCCTGGTGCTGCTGGCGCCGGCCACACCCTGGTATCTGAACGAAGGCGCGTTGCACCACGTGCGGGTGCCCATCCTGCTGATGGAGGGCGCGCAGGACGAGCACGCCACCGCCTGGCACGGCCAGATTGTGCTGAACGGTGTGCCCGACCGCCGCCAAATCATGCACCGCGTGGTGCCCAACGCCGGGCATTTTTCCTTTTTGAGCCCGTTTCCGGCGGCGCGGGTGAGCCCGGCGTTTCCGCCGTCGCAAGACCCGCCGGGGTTTGACCGGGCGCGGTTTCAGGAGGAGATGAAGGCGGAGATTCTGGCGTTTCTGACGCGGGAACTGGGGGCTGGCTGAGTACCATACTGTCATCCTGAGCGCAGCGAAGGACCTTATCACGCAAGAAAAAGTCGTTTCACCATGATAAGGTCCTTCGCTGCGCTCAGGATGACAATTAGCGAACAAAACGACACTACCACCACTCATGAAACAGCCCAGCAAAGATTTCCAGGTGCTGCATACCGTCACGGACTACACGCGCTTTTGCGGGCGGCCGGCGCCGGCGCACCCGCTGCTCACCATCATCGACCTGAGCGAGACGCGCGGGCAGGCCCGGCCCACGGGCCTCACGCCGGTGGTGCCGCAGCTCTACAGCATCTGGCTGAAAAAGGGTCTGAAGGGCAATATTTACTACGGTCGGCAGTCCTACGATTTTGGCGAGGGCGTGCTGGGCTTTCAGGCGCCGGGGCAGGTGTTTGCCATTGACGAGACGCTGGACTTGTCGGAAATCAGCGGCTGGATGCTGGTGTTCCACCCCGACCTGCTCACGAAGTACCCGCTGGCCAAGAAGATTCTGAGCTACAGCTTCTTCTCTTACGATGTGCACGAGGCGCTGCACCTTTCGGCCAAAGAAGAAGCGGTGCTCGATGGCCTGCTGCGCAACATCAAGGCCGAGTACGAGCAGCCCATCGACGCCTTCAGCCAAGATGTGCTCATTTCCCAGCTGGAGGTGCTGCTGAGCTACGCCAACCGCTTCTACCACCGCCAGTTCCTGACGCGGCGCACACCCGCGCACGACCTGCTCAGCCGCTTCGAAACCCTGCTGACCAGTTACTTCGCCCACGAAGGCGAGCAGCCGCTGCCCACCGTGCAGCACTTCGCCGATGCCTTGAGCGTGTCGCCGGCCTACCTCAGCGACCTGCTGCGCACCCTCACCGGTCAAACCACCCAGCAGCACCTGCACCATGCCCTCATCGAGCAGGCCAAGCACCTGCTGCTCAGCACTTCGCTCACCGTGAACGAGGCAGCATTTCGGCTGGGGTTCGAGTATCCGCAGTATTTTACGCGACTCTTCAAGAGCAAAACGGGGCTCACGCCGGCGGCCTTCCGGTTTTCGGCGCAATAAGCGGGCGGCCAGAGCGGGCCGGATTGCGGAGCTTACGGCTACCTTCGCCCGCCTTACGTATTCCCGCTCATGCTTTTCTATACTGTGATGAAACCGCTGGTGCAGGTGGCGCTGCGGGTGTTTTTCCGCCGCATCGAAACCCGGCACCGCGAGCGCCTGAACCAGCCCGGCCCCCTGCTCTTCGCAGGCAACCACCCCAACACCCTCATGGACCCGCTGCTGACGGCCATTCAGACGCGGCAGCCGGTGGCGTTTCTGGCCAAAAGCACGTTTTTCGTCAACCCCATCGTGCGGGCCATCATGCAGTCGGGCAACTCCATTCCCATCTACCGGCGGCACGACGCCGAAGTGGACGGCGCCCGCGCCACCCCCGAGCAGGTAGCCGCCCAAAACGAAGCCAGCTTCGGCCGCTGCTACGATTACCTGGACCAAGGCGGCACCATCATGATTTTTCCCGAAGGCACCAGCGTGAGCGAGCGCCGCCTGCGCCCCCTCAAAACCGGCGCCGCCCGCATTGCGCTGGGCGCCGAGGCCCGGCACGACTTCAAGCTGGGTTTGAAGGTGGTGCCGTTGGCCATCAACTACTTTGACCCCAGCCGCTTCCGCTCCGACGTGCTGCTGAACGTGGCCCCGCCCATTCGGGTGGCCGACTACGCCGCCGCCTACGCCCAGGACCCCGAAGCCGCCGCCGACCAGCTCACTGACGCCATTCGGGAGGCGCTGGAGCGGCGCCTGGTCATCACCCGCGACGCGGCCGAGGACGCCTTCGTGCAGCAGGTGGAGCGCACCTTCGGCAACCACCTCAACCCCGACGACGACCCCAACACGCTCTACGACAACTTCCAGCTCAGCCAAACGCTGCTGCAGGCCCTGGCCTGGTTCGAGCAGCACGCCCCCACCCGGCTGGTGGCCATGCGCCTGCAGTTCCAGACCTACCTCGCCGACCTGCGCCGCTTCCGCATCACCGACGAAGCGCTGGAGGGCCAGCGGCGCGGCACCTTCGCGGGCCTGCTCAACCTGTTTTTTGGCGCGCCGGTGTGGCTTTACGGGGTGCTGAACAACTACCTGCCCTATATTCTGCCCTCGGTCGTAGCCAAACGGGCCACCAAAGAGGCGGAGTTTGTGGCGCCCATTATGCTGGTGGTGGGCATGATTACGTTCCCGCTGGCCTACGCGCTGCAGGCCGCCGCCGTGCAGCACTACCTCACGCACGACTGGCGCCTCACGGTCCTCTACGTGCTCAGCCTGCCCCTCACCGGCTTCTACGCCCTGGGCTACTGGAACAACCTGAGCGCCCGCCTCGAGCGGCTGCGGGTGCTGCGTTTCTTCCGCGCCACGCCCACTTTGGGCGAGGAACTATTGCAGCGCCGCGCGGGCCTGGTACGGCAGCTGGAAGAGGCCCGGAAGGAGTACCTGGCGGGCCGGGCAAAGGCGTAGGTGCAATAGAAGGGTAACACTGAAAAAAGCACGTCATGCTTCGACTCCACTCAGCATGACGTGCTTTTTTGCTGGCTCTCTGCCCCCTTATTCCAACGGCATCTGGCCGAACCACATGGTTTTGCCGCTCTTATTCTCACCGAAATACACGATGCTATTTTTGCCGCCCATGGGCAGCTGCGGCATCGAGTTGTTGAGGAAATACTGCTCGTTGCCGAACTTGGTGAAGTTGCTGAGCTTGGCCGAAGCCAGGTCGATTTTGGCCACCGCCGGGTAGTAGAGCACCTTGGCCGTACCCGATTCCATGCCGCCCATTTCGCGCACGCCCGTGATTTCGCCTATCATCCAGTACACGCTGCGGCCGTCCTGGCCGAGATAGGTGTGCTGCTCGTTGGGGTTCTGCTCGCTGAACTTGTTGTTTTCCTGGCGGCGCACGCCGTACTGGGCGCGCAGCTGGCCCTTGTTGTCGAAGTGAAACATCATCACGTCGCGGTAGTCTTTCAGGTTTTCGCTGCTGCTCATACTGGTACCGCCTTTCCCAGCCAGGCTCATCAGCCCCCCGGCCAGCCCGCCGCCGCTGGAGGCCGTTTTTTGCGCCCCCAGTCCCAGGCCCTTGCGCTCAAATTTGAAGGCCTGGCCCTGAATGAGCAGGTCGCCGTTGGGCAGAATCGTGCCGCCCGTCACCTTGAAGCGCTTGCCCGTGTACTCGGGCGTGCGCTTTTGCGAAGGCGGCGTTTGCAGCTTCTTCTCAAACTCCTCAATCGGCGTGCTGCTGATGAAGCGCACCGCGCCGTCCTTAATCTGGGCCAGTTGGAAGTTTTTGGCCTTGAAGGCTTCCTCTTCGGGCTCGCGGGTGCCGCCGTTGGCGATTTGCGAGGGAATGTACTTGGCGAAGTATTCGTCGGCTTTGTCGTTGGCCGGGCCGAAGAGGGAGACGGTACCGTCGGCGCTTTGGGCCATGCCGTTCACCAGCCACGCGCCGTTGGGCGAGGCCAGGGCCACCCGGCCGCGCTCCTTGGTATCGGCGCCCACGCGCACGAAGGCGTAGTTGGTGGGCGCGTCGGCGTTCTTCTTGCCGGCCACAGGCGAGGGCGCAAACACGAAGCCCAGGTCGTATTCGGGGTCGGCGCTGTCGTCGGCGTCCTCGTCGCGGTCGCCCTGCGGGTCCAGCTTTTTGGCTTCCACCACGCTCATGGGCTTGTCAAAATTCAGCGGCGTATCGGCCACCAAATCCAGGTCCTTGTTGAATTTGAGGACGTGGAATTCCTTGTACATCTTCATCGGGTCCATGCCCTTGCCGATTTTGTCCTTTACCGAAGTAAGGACCACCACGGTGCCCGTCTGGTCGTAGTCGGCGTGGGTGAGGTACTGGTAGTAGGCGCCGTTGTCGCCGCGGGGCTTCACCTTTTCCAGGATTTCCACCTTCTTGTTGTAGCCGCCCCACACCCAGTCCCACTTGTAGTGCACCTGCTTGCGGCGCAGCACCAGCGTGCCCATCATATTGGGCTCTACGGTCACGCCCAGCACGTCGTACAGGTCGCCCTTGTAGCGCTTCACCTTTTCCATAGGCTCCTCGCTTTCGTCCATGCCCTTGAAGTTGAATTGCTTATCGAAGTGATAGGTTTCAAACTTCACCTTGCGGTTGGTGGCCTTGGTGCAGAAAGTCAGGTCCACCTTATTGGCCGGCTCGTCAATTTTCACGTCGTCGAGAAAGCCGCGCTTGGCCTTGCCCGACACGTCGTGGGTTTTTTCAAGGGCCAGCTTCTGGGCCAGCAACGGGGCAGGGAGCAAGGCGACGGCCACGGCAGCAGCCGGCAGCCAGCACCCAAGGGCACGGTTTTTCATCAGAACGAACAGAAAAAGGATGGATGGCGCGGCCAACGTTTTAGCCCTGACAAAGGAACCCGTCCCTCTTGCCCTCGTCAATCCGTGCCAGCGGGCATATTTCCGTCCGTGCTGACACGGAGAGTTGGCGTGCCAGACACTTTCTCCTACCAGAAAGCCCCGGCCCCGAGAAAGCGCACCCCCAACCCTTCTCCTCAGGAGAGGGGAGCCGGACGAGAATTTTCTGGAAATGATAAAGCCCAGGCACTACGCAAGGCCGGGGCTTTGTCAAACTGTTAAGCCAGACGCTGGAAACAAGACAGATTAGCTGCACTTCGCTTGCTTCGCCACGCTCGCAATGCCTACCCCAACACCGCTCCTGCCAACAGCGCCACCGCAATGATGGCCACACTCGGCACCTTGTCCCAGAGCAGCAGCAGGAAGGTGGTGCCCACCAGCAGCGGGTTCAGCGGCAGCGTGTCGATGGGGCCCAGGTGGAAGGGCAGGTCCAGCAGGCGGTAGGGCAGCGGGTGGTAGAGCAGGAACGTGGCCGCGCACACCAGCCCCGCGCTCACGGCGTTGATGCCCTCCAGCGAGGCCTTCACCACGCGGTACTGCCGCAGCCGGTCCCAGAAGCGGATGACGAAGAAGATAAGGAAGGTGCCCGGCAGGAAAATGCCCGTCACGCCCACCAGCGCGCCCAGTACTTGCATGCCCACGCCGCCCCCCGCCGGCCGCATGGCCAGCGCCCCGATGTAGGCCGCCACCGAAAAATTGGGCCCTGGCATGGCCTGCACCAGCCCCAGCCCCGACAAAAACTCCGGCCCCGTGAGGTAGTGTTTAAACTCCACGAACTCGGCGTAGAGCAGCGGCGCCAGCACCTGCCCGCCGCCAAACACCAATGAGCCGTTGCGGAAGAAATTTTCGAACAGCCGCACCGGCAGCAGGCGCGTGTAGTGCCCCAGCACGGCCGCCCCCACCAGCGTGCCCGACCACAGGAAAAAGTTGGCCCACTCCACGCGCAACGGCTTTTTCTCCTGCTCGATGGCATGCTTGCGGTAGCGCACCGTCGTCACGGCGCCGCCGGCCAGCAGCAGCAGCGGCAGCATCCAGGGCAGCTGGAAAAAGTAGGCCAGCATAGCCGCCGCCACCATCAGCCCCACCGAGGTTTTGGTGTGAATGACCTTCTCCGAAATCTTGTACGCCGAGAACGCCACAAACCCCACCGCCACCGGCTGCACAAACTGCACCAGCGCTGCCACCCGGGCCGGGTCGAGGTAGCTCAGGGTAAGGGCCGCCAGCGTCATCAGCACCACGGCCGGCGCGGCCCACACCAGCAGCGTGAGGTAGGCCAGATTGGGCCCGCCCAGCCGGAACCCGATGACGGTGATGGTCTGCGTCGACGTCGGGCCCGGCAGCAGAGCACACAGCGCCTGCAGTTCCAGCAGCTCGGCGGCCGAAATGTAGCGGCGCTTCTCCACCAGCAGCCGAAAAAACATGGCCAGGTGCGCCTGCGGCCCGCCAAAGGCCGTGCAGGCGAGCACGGCCACGTCTTTCAAAAAAATAATGCCCCGCACCCGCCGCGTCCGCTGGCCCGAGCGCCGCGGGGGCGGCGTGAGCGACACGGGGGCAGCAGCGGGCGGCGGGGCAGAATTTGGTGGCGTTGGAACGGCCATAAAAAGAACGTCATGCAGAGCGCAGCGAAGCATCTTTACCGCGCAATGCAATTAATTACTATTGCAGTAGAGATGCTTCGACTTCGCTCAGCATGACGTTCCAAATTAATGGTCTGGTAATGCCTTACTTCTTCTTCAAGCCCAGCTCAATCAGGCGCTCGTTCAGGAACTCGCCGGCCGTGATGTCGGCCTCCTTCTTGGGGTTGTCGGGCGTCACGCAGTGCTCCAGGGCGGCCAGGCTCATTTCCGAGCGCGGGTGCATAAAGAACGGGATGCTGTAGCGCGAGGTATTCATTTTCTCGCGCGCCGGGTTCACCACGCGGTGAATGGTGGATTTCAGCACGCCGTTGGTGAGGCGCTGGAGCATGTCGCCCACGTTCACCACAATCTGGTCGGGCAGGGCCGTAATGGGAATCCACTTGTCGTCGCGGCGCTTCACCTGTAGGCCGTCGGCGCTGGCGCCCATCAGTAAGGTAATCAAGTTGATGTCGCCGTGTTCGGCGGCGCGCACGGCGTCGGCCGGCACCGCGTCCGGGTCTTCGATGGGGAAGTAGTGAATGGGGCGCAGGATGCTGTTGCCGTGCTTCACCTTGTCGTCGAAGTAGTTTTCGGGCAGGTGCAGGTAGAGCGCAATGGCGCGCAACACGTCCTGGCCGGCGCTTTCCAGCGTGCGGTAGGCGCGGAAGGTGCTTTCCTTAAACGAAGGCACTTCTTCGGGCCAGATGTTGGCCGGGTACTCTTTTTTGATGGGGTCTTCGGTTTCTACTTCCTGGCCCACGTGGTAGAATTCCTTGAGGTCGCCAGTGTTGCGGCCCTTGGCGTGCTCCTTGCCTTTGCTGATGTAGCCGCGCTGGCCGGCCAGCTCGGGGTTTTCGTAGCGCTGCTTGGCGGCGTCGGGCAGCTGGAAGAAGGCCTGCACATCGGCATACAATTGTTTGGTCTGCTCGTCGTTGAGGCCGTGGTTTTTCAGGGCCACAAAGCCGATGTTCTGGTAGGCCTCGCCGAGCTGCTGCACGAAGCGGGCCTTGCGCTCGGGGTCGCCGGAACGGAAATCGGCGAGGTCGAGCGAGGGAATTTGGTCAAGAAGTTGGTCTTGCATGGGAAAATTAGGTTTACTTTGGGGCGGCAAGCCCCCGGAAGTCGGAAGGCAAGGCCGCAAGTTAAGAAAAACCCCGAACCGGACACCCTGCGTAAGCGGATGCGGCTACGGGTCTACCCTAAAATTACTGCCAAACTTTTTTTGAGCCTTCTTTATACCATGAAAACTTCTCATTGGCTGCTGTGCAGCACCTTGACGCTGGCCGCCCTTGCTGGTTGCGAAACGAGCAAACCGGCCACCGACGTTAGCGCTTCCGCTGGCAAGCCCGGCACGACCACCCGCAGCACCACCGGAGAAAGCATGGAGTCCAACGGCATTCGCCTGACGCCCTTCGGCGACTCGCCCAAGTTCCCGGAAGCTCAGATGCAGCTGCGGCAGCCCATCGCCAACTCCACCGTGCCCAGCGGTGAGGTGACGTTCAACTACCAAATCAGCAACTTCCAGCTCACTAAAATGAGCGGCGGCCCGCACATGGGCGAAATGGCGAACTCGATGAAGGGCCAGCACATCCACAACATCGTGGACAACGAGCCCTACACCGCCCACTACGAAACCACCTTCACCAAAGCCATTCCCGATGGCCAGCACGTGGTGCTCTCGTTCCTGTCGCGCTCCTACCACGAGAGCCTCAAGCACCGCGGCGCCTACGACTTGCGCATCATCAACGTAGGCAACGGCGAAAAGCCCGCCACGCCCGTCATCAACGTGAACGGCCCGAACCTGTTCTACAGCCGCCCGAAAGACACCTACTCCGGCGCCGATGCCAAGCGCATCATGCTGGACTTTTACCTGGTGAACACCACGCTCGAAGCCGGTGGCAACCGCGTACGGGCCACCATCAACGGCACCGAATTCATGCTCGACCGCTGGATGCCCTACATGATGGAAGGCCTGCCCGCCGGCGAAAACACCGTGAAGCTGGAACTCGTGGACAGCAGCGGCACCCTCATCCCCGGCCCCTACAATTCGGTGACGCGCAAGTTCACGGTAGCCCCGTAAAGCGGGTTGCCTTTTCAGCGAGAACGTTGTCATAAGAACGTCATGCTGAGCGAAGCCGAAGCATCTCTACTGCGACAGTAATCCAATCGAAAGGATTTACTATTGCGGTAGAGATGCTTCGGCTTCGCTCAGCATGACGTTCTTCTTTTATACATTCTGTTTTCAGGGAAAACCGTTTGCCGGATTTCATCCACTTTCCTCGCCATGCCGTCTGATTCGCTCAATTCTGCCCGCACACTGGTCTCGCTGCTCACCCGCGAGCAGGTGCTGCGCGCCCTGCGCCAGATAGCCCGCGAAGGCCGCCCGCTGCCGCCCGGTACCGTGTACGAGTTGGTGTACCGGGGCCGGCGCTACCCGCCCCGCGCCGTGGCCGAGCTGGCCTACCGCCTGGCCACCGGCAACCCCGCCGCCCACTGGCCCCGCCCCGCCGGCGCCCCCACCAACGCCCTGCTCGAAAGCCTCGACTTCACCATCAGCACCCGGCGGCCGGTGCTCACTTCCGGCTCGGGCCCCGACGGCGAAGAAGTGGCCCACCAGCAAGCCGAGGACCTTTACACCGGCCTGCCCAAGGAAACCCCGGATGCCCAGTTGGCCAGTGCTGCCGCCGAGCCAGCCCTGCCCTACGCGCCCGCTACTTATACCCGCACTGATGCGCTGGCGGAGTTATTCATCGAGGAAGCGGCGCTGGATGCGGCCCTGGCCGGCCTGCAGCGCCGCCGCAACCTGCTGCTGCAAGGCCCGCCCGGCACCGGCAAAACGTTTCTGGCCCGGCGCCTGGCCTGGCTGCTGCTCGGCGCCCAGGACGAGCGCCGCGTGGAACTGGTGCAGTTCCACCCCAGCTATGGCTACGAAGATTTTATGCTGGGCTTCCGGCCCGATGCGAAAGGTCAGTTCCACCTTGTGCCCGGCGTGCTGCCGCTGCTCTGCCAGCGCGCCGCCGCCGACCCCGGCCGGCCCTATTTTCTGCTGATTGACGAAGTGAACCGCGGCAACGTGCCGCGCATTTTTGGCGAGCTGCTGCTTTTGCTCGAAGCCGACAAGCGCGGCCCGACCCACGCCCTGCGCCTGCCTTACGCCCCGCCGGACGCGCCCCGATTTTTCGTGCCCGACAACCTCTACGTCATCGGCACCCTCAACCTGGCCGACCGGTCGCTCAGCCCGCTCGATTATGCCTTGCGCCGCCGGTTTGCCTTCGTGGTGCTGGCGCCGCAGTTTGGCGCGCCGCTGCGGCAGTATCTGGCGGCGCGGCAGGTGCCGCCAGCAATTATTGAGCAGCTATGCACCCGCATGGCCGCGCTCAACCAGGTCATTACTGATGACCCCGAGTTGGGGCCGGATTTTGAAGTCGGCCACAGCTACTTCTGCCAGCCGCCCACCGAGCCGGCGCAAGCGGAGGCGTGGCTGCAACTGATTTTCGAGCAGGAAATCGGGCCGCTGCTCGCCGATTATTGGCGGGAGCAGCCGGCCACGGCCGCCACGCAGCTGCGCAAGCTGCTGGCATACAAATAGCTTTAGTTTTTGAAGAAGCCACAAACCCTCATGCTCAACTTTCGCAAAGGGTGCATCATTCTGTTCAATCTGGCAGTTGGCGCGTGGCTGGCGAAAGTCATCTTCTTCGATGAAAGCAGCGATGATATTGGGTTGTTTGTCCTGCTTACCTTATTCTTCTTGGGTATTTACGATGTGTATACGTGGATTCTGTACCGCCGATTTCCTGCGAATGAGCAGCATCGGTATTTCACCGAAGTACTGCTTGTAGTATTTCTTGTTCTACCATTGATTCTGCTTTGGGGCATGACATCTTGAAAAAACCTGTATGGCAAATGGCTGGCATGGCAAGCAGAGGTGTTATTTGACAGCATAGCATGATTTTGCACTCGTGATACCGCTACCCACCCTCTACTACTTCCTCTGCTACGCCTGGAACCGGCTGCCCGAGCCGGCCGTGCTGCAAGCCAGCGAAGCCACGCCGTTTCATCGGCCGTTGGGGCTGCTGGCGCAGGTGCTGCTGCACGCCACGCGCCGCCTGCTCCGCGCCGGTCTGCCGCGCACTTTCGAGCTCCGAACGGCTGAGCTCACCAGCCTGCGCGGAAGGGTGGAACTGGCCCCCAGCCTTGGGCGCGGCTTGCTGGCGCAGGGCCGCGCCGTGTGCTCGTTCGATGAGCTAGACACTGATTCGCCGCTACACCGCCTGCTGGCCCAGACGCTGACCGTGCTGGCGCGCGCCACGGACCTGCCCCTGGCTTTGCGGCGCGAGTTGGGGCACGTGCGGCGGCGCCTGCCCGATGCGCAAGTTGATACGCCGCCGGCCCCGCCCACCGCCGCCACCTTTCGTGAGTTGCGGCGGCAGCGGCCGAGTAGCCAAGAGGCGTTTTTGCTGCACATCTGCGAGTTGGTGTGGCTCACGGCGCTGCCCGAGCCGGCTGCCAACGGCCGGAGCCGCTTCGCCGATTTCCGGCGCGACGAGGTGCTGATGGCGCGATTGTTCGAGCAGTTTACGCGCAACTTTTTCCGCCGCGAGCAGCGCCGCTACCGCGTGTATGCCGAAACCATCGCCTGGCAGGCCGAAGCTCCGCAGCCCGACGACCTGGCCCTGCTGCCCACCATGCTCACCGACACCACCCTCGACGCGCCCGACCGCAAAATCATCCTCGACACCAAGTACTACGCCGCCGCCCTGCGCCCGCGCTACGACCGGCAGCGCCTCATCGCGCCGCACCTTTACCAGCTCTACGCCTACCTCCAGAACCAGCGCCCCGCTCCTGGCCAGGCCCTGGAGGGCATTCTCCTCTACCCGGCCGCCGCGCAGGCCATGGACGTGCGCTACACGCTGGGCGGCCACCCGGTGCGGGTGGTCACCCTCAACCTGCACCAGCCCTGGGCCGGTATTGCCGCCGATTTGCTGGCGTTGGTTGAATAAAAGTGCAGATATTGGGCACAAAAAAACAGCCCGAACTTGCGTCCGGGCTGTTTCTATAAGCAAAGGAATCAGATGCTGACCGAAGGCCAGCGGCCAATTACTTCTTAACTTCTTCAGTCGTGGTGGTGGTGGTAGCGGCAGGAGCCGTAGCATCAGCAGCGGGAGCAGCGGCAGGAGCCGTAGCGTCAGCAGCGGGAGCAGCCATGGCGGTGGTGTCGGTGGTAGTGGTGGTGGTCGTCTCGGTGCTAGCAGCAGGAGTCTCAACGGTGGTTTCTTCGGTCTTCTTCGACTCGCACGAGGTCAGACCAGCGGTGAGGGCCAGGCCCAGAGCAGCAACTTTGAACAGGTTGTTCATTTTGAGGGTAATTTTGAAAGTGGGTTAACTTAAAAACGCCCTTTATCCCGCCCTACCGAAAAGGTAACCCGGGTTAGAAAAATATTTTTTCGCCGGGTTACTTACCGCCCGCTTTCGTATTAATTCCCAAAGTGAATGAGCAGGGGCAATCCAACTTCCTCTTCTTTGACTCCTACCGACGACGCGCTGATTGCCGCCATTCGCTCCGGCGATGAGCGGGCGCTGGCCCACCTCTACCGGCTGCACTGGCCCATGGTGTCGCACTTCGTGCTGCAAAACAGCGGCTCCGAAGACGATGCCCAGGACGTGTACCAGGAAGGCGTGATGGTGTTTTATGAAAAAGTACGCGACGGCTCCTTGGAGCTGAGCTGCCAGATTAAAACCTACCTCTACGCCGTGTGCCGCCGCCTGTGGCTGAAGCGCCTCACGAGCAAAAGCCGCTTCGGCGTGCGCCTGCTCGACGACGAGGAGCACGGCCCCTACCTCAACACGGGGGCCGAGGAAGATGTGCTGGCCGCCGAGGAACAGGACCGCCGTTTCGCCACCATGAGCGAGGCCCTGAACCACCTGGGGGAGCCCTGTCGTTCGCTTTTGGAAGGCTTTTACCTACTCGACAAGTCGATGCAGGACTTAACCAGCGAATTTGGCTACACCAACGCCGATAACGCTAAGAATCAGAAATATAAGTGCCTCGTGCGCCTCAAAAAATTATTTTTTGCCCATTATAAGGAAGAGCCTATCTGATATCGTTAGCTGCGGGCAAACGGCCCGCAGAATTTCCAATACGCTTACCGCTGCCGGTTCCCACCCCGCGGCTTTTACCCATGATGACTGAAGCAGACTACTACGCCTTATTTGAAGCTTACTCGCACGGCGAGCTGGCCGGGCCCGCCCGCACCAGCCTCGAAGCGCGCCTGTCGGCCGACCCGGACTTTGCCCTCCGCTACGCCGACTTCACCGAACTGACCGGCACCCTGCGCGCCTACGGCCGGCGCCAGCAAACGCGGCAGCAGCTACGCGGCCTCCACGCCGCCATGCTGGCCGCCGAGGCCCCGGCCGAAGCCGTTGTGGCCGAAAAACCTGCCACTGGCCTCACCCACACCGTGAACCCGATGCTGCGCATTTCGCGCACCGAGCGCAAGCTGCGCGAATTCTGGAGCGGGCACCGCGCCACGGTGGGCGTGGCCGCCTCGGTGGCCGTGATGGCCGTGTTTGCCACGCTGCTGGGCCTGGATATTTGGCGCAACTCGCATTTGCCCACGCGTTCGGGTTATCAGGCATTGCGCTTAGAGATAAATAACCTCAAGCATAATCAGAAGGTATTGGACAAGACTATCAAGCGTATCGATGGCGGCGTTGCGCCACCGTTAGCGCCGGTTAGCAAGTTCAGTGGCACGGGCTTCGCTTTGACTTCGGAAGGCTATCTGGTGACTAGCTACCACGTTATACAAGGTGCTGACTCGTTGCTGATTGAAGGCAAAAACCATCAGCGCTACCACGCTGAGCCGGTGTATTCCGACATCAAGCACGACCTGGCCATTCTGCGCATTACGGACCGGAAATTCACCGGCTTCGGCCGCCTGCCTTACGCTATCAAATCTGGCCAGGCTGATTTGGGCGAGCGGGTATTTACGCTGGGCTACCCCCGGGAGGACGTCGTGTACGGCGAAGGCTCGCTGAGCGCGCGTTCGGGCTTCGAAGGTGATACGGCCTTCTACCAAGTGAGCATTCCGGTAAACCCGGGCAACTCGGGCGGCCCGCTGCTCGATGAGCGCGGTAACCTGATTGGGGTGGTGAGCGGCCGTCAGAACGACGCGCAGAGCGCCGCTTTCGCCACGAAGTCGTCGTATCTGGTGCGACTGGTCGATTCGTTGGCCGCCACGGCCAAGGCCACCGCGCCTTACCACTTGCCCCGCTATGGCCAGCTGGCCGGCTCGGGCCGCCCACAGCAGCTCAAAAAGCTGCAGGATTACGTGTTTGTAGTAAAGGTGTACGAGAAAGACTAATGGCGGCTTGCTGCTGCCGTTGCTGAGAAGCGCCCTGTTCCTGGTGGAACGGGGCGTTTTTATTTTTGGGCGAGCACCCCGAAGCTCCTGCTTCGGCTCGTTGAACGATTCAAACGCGGGCCGAAGCAGAAGCTTCGGGGTACTCGGTCTGATAGCGCCGTACCATCCTCACGGCAGCAGCAGTTCCTGGAGCTGCTTGAGGGCGGTGCGGCCGTTTTCGTAGCGGTCAGAACCGCAGTACACATGCTCATGGTCATAGGCAGTGATAAGGGCGGCGTTGATGGCTTCGCGGCGGTTGATGCGCAGGAACTGCGGGCGCAGGGCTTCGGGCACGAGCTGCTCGAGCACGTAGGTGAGGGAGCCGCGCAGGGGGTAGCTCACGCGCTGGTCGGCCAGATGCAGGGTCACGTAGTTTTTGCTGGCTTCGAGGCGTTGCACTTCGCGCCAGTAGAGCTTGTGGGTGCGCTCGCCCAGCTTCACGAAGAAAAAATCGGGGGCGGGGGCCAGAGGAGCGGCTTCCGGCATGGCCTGCCGGTAGCTGGCGTGCTCCAGCGCCGCCTGAATGGCCGCGAACAGCGCCGGCCCGCCCACCGGCTTGATGAGGTAGCCGCTGGGCCGCAGCTGCGTGGCCTGCCGAATAGTGGCCAAGTCGGAATACGCGGTGAGGAAGACGAACGGCGGGCCGCCGGCGTCGCCCAGCTCGCGGGCCAGGGCCAGGCCGGAGTGCGCGGGGTCGGCGCTGCCGAGGTTGATGTCGAGCAGCACCAGGTCGGGCCGCAGGGCGGCATCGGCCAGGGCGGCGCGGGCTTCGGCCAGGGTGTAGCAGGTGGCGGGTATCTGGTAGCCCAGGTCTTCCAGGGTCAGGCGCAGGTTTTCGGCAATCAGGGCTTCGTCTTCCACGACGAGTACCCGGAGGAGGTTAGGCGAGGGTTCCATGGGAGGTAGAAAAGCACAGCTCGTAAAAGTAGGGCTGGCCGGGCGGGGTGTGCAGGGTGGCGCCGAGCTGACGCGTGAGCAGGGCAATGAGCTGGGTGCCCAGGCCGGCCACGGGCGGCGGGGTGCCGGAGGCGGGCGGCAGGCCGTTGTCGGCGTAGGTGAGGCAGGTGCGGCCGGGCTCGTGGCGCAACGACACGATGATTTCGAGCACCGGCTCGCGCGGGGCGGCGTACTTGATGGAGTTCGTCACCCACTCGTTGAGGATGAGCGAGAGGGGCAGGTACTGGGCGGGGACCAGCTTGAGCGACATGGTTTGCAGGTGCGTCACCACCTGCCGGTCGTTGGCCAGGCAGCCCACCACCGACGAGATGAGTCCCTTGAGGTACACGGCCAGGTCGGGGCCGGTGTCGGGGTTGGCGAGGAGCTGGTTGTGCAGAGCGGCGATGCTCTCCACGCGCAGGCGGGCGGCCTGCAGGTGCCCGATGACCTCCTCGTTGTCGGTGCGGCGCTCCTGCATGTGCAGCAGGCTGTACACCATGTGCAAGTTGTTTTTGACGCGGTGCTGGATTTCCTTGTTCAGCACTGCCACCTCCTCGGCTTGCGCGTCGAGTCGGGTGTTCGAGTCGGCTAGCTCGGCGTTGGCGCGGGCCAGGGCCTGGGCCTGCTGGCGCGAGCGCCGCTGCTGGTCATACAGGTAGAAGCTCAGCAGCGTGATGACGGCCAGGCACACGCTCAGGCCCCACAGGGCGCGGGTGCGCAGGCCCTGGCGGGCGGCCTCGGCCTGGTGCTGGCGGCGGGCGGCGCGCTCCTCCGACTCCACCAGCGTCTGGCGCAGCTGGGCCAGGTCGCCGCCGTTGTTGAGGCTGTCGCCGAGCTGCCGGCTCAGGCTCAGGTAGCGGTAGGCGGGCGCGTACTGCCCGGCGGCAGCGTAGAGGTCGGCCAGGTTCAGGCCGTAGTAGATGCGGTCGAAGGCGTTGCCGACGCGAGCGTAGCCCTGGCGCAGCGAGTCGAGGTAGGCTGGGCGCGCCGGGCGGCGGTAGTACACGTCGAGCCGGGCCTGGGCCAGGAAGTAGTGGTCGAGGTAATTATACGTTTCGGGGTCGTTGCGCACGGCGGGGCGATGCACCAGCTGGCGCAGCAGGCTGTCGGCCAGCGGGTAGTTGCGCACTTCGGTGGCGGTGAGGGCCATCTCGACGGTGGTGGGCACCTGGCGCCGCACCGATTCGGGGCGGGCCAGCAGCTCGGTGCGCAGGGCCCGCAGCTCGCGCACGGTGCGCAGGCTGTCGGGGATTTTGTCGTAGGCGTGGGCCACCAGGTAGCGGGCGTAGAAATAGCGCCGCCACGCCGCCGGCCGCCGCCGAAACAGCGCCGCGGCCTCCTGAAAGGCGGCCACCGTCTGGCGGGGCTGCCGGTTCCAGGCGTCGTACACGCGGGCTTTGGCAAACACGGCCTCGGCCAGCAGCAGCGTGTCGCCGGAGCGGTCGGCCAGCACGCGGGCGCTGTCGTAGTAGCGCTGGGCGCGGGCGAAGCTCTGGTAGCCCTTCTTCTCGGCGTAGACTGAATCGCCGCGGTGCAGCAGCTGCCGGAAGCGGGCGGCCAGGGCGGCTGGCGGCGGGCCGGGTGCAGCCGGCGCGGGCCCGCTGACCAGCAGCCACAGCGCCCCAAGCAGCTGGCGGACCAGCCGCCCCCGGGAGCGAACAGCAGCACTTAGCGGGCGCATGGCATTGATTTGACGCATCAAACAAAGCGCAAAAGTAGCGCCCGCCCGGCTCGCGGCCGCGCCGCCCAACCTCAAAAAACCGGGCTTCGTGCTCAAAGCCAGCGGGGCCGCTGACGCCCCTTTTGCCCCGACCTCAAAAACCCAGGCTTCGCGCTCAAATACCTTGACAAACGCGGCCCAAAGGCCCTGCTTTGCACTTTCCACCCACCCCGCACCTGCCCGGCCGCCCGCCGGGCAGTTTCTTTTTCCGCCATCCGCTACTTCCAATTTTATCGCATAAGATGAAAAAACGTTTCCTCCCGCTGCTGGCCTTCGCGCTGCTGGGCCTCGGCACCACGGCCGCACGGGCCCAGGGCAACTTTGGCGTGGGCACCACCACCCCCGATGCCTCGGCCGTGCTCGACGTGAGCAGCACCACCCAGGGCCTACTGGTGCCCCGCATGAGCGCCGCCCAGCGCGGCCTCATTGCCAGCCCCGCCACCGGCCTGCTCGTGTACCAGCTCGATGGCAGCACCCCGGGCTTCTACGCCTACAACGGCAGCGTCTGGGCGCCCGTGGGCGGCACCGGCACCGCGGGCAGCACGGGCAGTGCGGGCCTGAATGCCCTGGTGCGCACCACCGCCGAAGCCGCCGGCGCCAACTGCACCACCGGCGGCACCCGCATCGAATCGGGCCGCGACACCAACGCCAACGGCACCCTCGACGCTGCCGAAATCACCGTCACCCGCTACGTGTGCAACGGCGCGGCCGGCGCCAGCGGCACCAACGGCAGCGCTGGCACGGCCGGCGCGGCGGGCACTGCTGGCCGCAACGCCTTGGTGCGCACCACCGCCGAAGCCGCCGGCGCCAACTGCGCCACCGGCGGCACCCGCATTGACGCGGGCCAGGATGCCAACGGCAACGGCACCCTCGACGCCGCCGAAATCGCCAGCACCCGCTACGTGTGCAACGGCGCGGCCGGCAGCAAAGGAGCTACCGGCGACCCCGGCGACCCCGGCACCCCCGGCACCCCCGGCAGCAAGGGCCCGAAGGGCGACCCCGGCGACCCCGGCACGGCCGGCACGACGGGCGGCAAAGGCCCGACCGGCGACCCCGCTCCCGGTCTGCCCGCCGGCGGCACCGCCGGCCAGGTGCTCGCCAAAGTAGATGCCACCGACTACAACACCCAGTGGACAACCCTTGTGTCGGCCAGCAGCTCGGTGCAGCTGCGGGCCGACAAAGTGGGCGGCACCGGCGAAACCGTGGCCCTGCTCAACGCCACCACGCCCACCACCATCGCCTTCAACAACGTGCTGGCCGCCCCCACCCTGGGCAGCTGGGACGGCAGCACCTACACCGTGGGCACCGGCGGGGCCGGGGCCTACCTCGTCCAGGCCGCGCTGCTGACCGCCGATGTGGCCAGCCGTTCCCTCGGCATCAACCTGCTGGTGGAAGTGAACGGCGCGGCCTACGGCAGCACGGCGGGCGACGTGTACTACAGCGCCTTCATCAACAGCAACAACCAGAACACGCCCACGGGCACCCGCATTCGGGGCGAGCTCTGCAAGGTGGTGTTTCTGAATGCGGGCGACACGTTCAAAATTCGGGGGGTCAGCAACAGCCAGCTTTACCAGCCCAACCCCATCACCACCACCGCCGCCAGCTACCTCACGGTAACGAAGCTGAACTAGGGGGCCGGTTTTTCCACGCACGACGACGCTATGCTTTTTTCGATGAAACCCGTTTTTGCCTCCTCCGCCCTGCGCCGCTGGCTGCTGCCCGCGCTACTGCTGGCCGCCACCGCCGCCCACGCCCAAAACAACGTGGGCCTGGGCACCACCACCCCGCACCCCTCGGCCGTGCTCGACGTGAGCAGCAGCAGCCAGGGGGCCCTCACCTCGCGCATGACGGCCGCCCAGCGCACGGCCATTGCCAGCCCCGCCACCGGCCTGCTCGTGTACCAGCTCGATGGCAGCACCCCCGGCTTCTACTTCTACAACGGCACCGCCTGGGCCGCCCTCAGCAGCCCCGGCACGACGGGCACCGCCGGCCTGAATGCGCTGGTGCGCACCACGGCCGAGGCGGCGGGCGCCAACTGCGCCACCGGCGGCACCAAAATCGAAACGGGCCAGGACGCCAACAGCAACGGCAGCCTCGACGCCAGCGAAATCACCGCCACCCGCTACGTGTGCAACGGCGCGGCCGGCGCCCCCGGCAGCGCCGGTAGCGCCGGCGCGGCGGGCACCGCGGGCCAGAACGCGCTGGTGCGCACCACGGCCGAAGCGGCCGGCGCCAATTGCGCCACCGGCGGCACCAAAGTAGAAAGCGGCCGCGACCTGAACGGCGACGGCACCCTCAATGCCAGCGAAGTAACCGCCACGAGCTACGTATGCAACGGCGCGGCCGGCGCCCCCGGCGCCAAGGGTGACAAGGGCACGGCCGGCACGGCGGGCACGGCGGGCACCACCGGCGCCAAGGGCGACAAAGGCGACCCCGGCACCGCCGGCACCGCCGGCGCCGCCGGAAGCAAGGGCGACCCCGGCCCCAGCGTAGCTGCGGGCGGCACGGCGGGCCAGCGCCTCAGCAAAGCCAGCGCCACCAACTACGACACTCAGTGGAGCACCGCCAGCAGTGGAGGCAGTGGCAGCAGCGGCCCCTCGGTGCAGCTGCGGGCCGATAAGGTGGGCGGCACGGGCGAAAACCTGCCCACCGCGGTATCTGCCACGGCCACTACCATTGCCTTCAACAACGTGCTGACCACGCCCACGCTGGGCACCTGGGATGGTACTACTTACACCGTGGGCGCGGGCGGCGCGGGCCTCTATCTCATTCAGGCCGCCGCGCTGGCCCCCGACAATAGCACCCCCACCAACACGGTGTCGCCCAACCTGCTGGTGCAGGTGAACAGCACGGCCTACGGCAGCACCACGGGCAATTACTACTACGGCATCTACCCGGTGATTGGCACCTCGCCGCCAGCGGGCATCAAGGCGCGGGGCGAAGTCAGCAAAACCGTGTACCTGAATGTGGGCGACACCTTCCGCATTCAGGGCATCGGGGCCAACTCGGCCACCACTACCCCAACCCTGAGCACTACAGCGGCCAGCAACGTGCTGGTAGTGAAATTGAATTAAGGGCCTGGGTTTTTTATGCACGACGTATCGTTTTCTCCCATGAAACTGCTTTCTTTCTCCACGGCCACCTTGCGCCGCCACGTGTTGCCGGTGCTGCTGCTGGGGGCGGCCACCGCCGCCCACGCCCAAACCCTGCCCAACGTGGGCGTGGGCACGACTACCCCCGATGCCTCGGCCCTGCTCGACGTGAGCAGCACCACGCAGGGGCTGCTGCTGCCGCGCCTCACGCTAGCCCAGCGCACGGCCATCGGCAGCCCCGCCACCGGCCTGCTGCTGTACCAAACCGACGGCAGCGCCCCCGGCTTCTACTTCTACGATGGCACGGCCTGGGCCGCCCTCGGCAGCAGCGGCCCAGGCGCAGCGGGCAGCGCGGGCCTGAATGCGCTGGTGCGCACCACGGCCGAGGCGGCGGGCGCCAACTGCGCCACCGGCGGCACGAAAATCGAAACGGGCCAGGACGCCAACAGCAACGGCAGCCTCGACGCCAGCGAAATCACCGCCACCCGCTACGTGTGCAACGG
>NZ_JAUQSX010000015.1 GCF_030581005.1 Hymenobacter mellowenesis
CTCGGACCTCGGACCTCGGACCTCGGACCTCGGACCTCGGACCTCGGACCTCGGACCTCGGACCTCGGACCTCGGACCTCGGACGGGCAGAACTGGGCCTAAGCCCCGAAAAGCGCCGGCGCGGCCACGCTGTGCGCGGCACGGTGAAGTGGGGGCAGATGATGGAGGCCGCCCGCGAACAGGCCTTACGCTACGTGCGCGCCCTGCCGGCGAGTGAGCCCCGGCCGCCATTCATCGTGGTGGTGGACGTGGGGCACTGCCTCGACCTCTACGCCAACTTTGCCGGGGTGGGCGACAGCTACGTGCCCTTTCCCGATTCCAATAGTTTCCGGGTGATGCTGCCGGCGCTGGCCGATGCCCCGCAGCGCGAGCGACTCCGGCTGCTTTTCACCGACCCGCAGCAGCTCGACCAGAGCCGCCGGGCTGCCCTTGTTACGCGCCAGCTGGCCCGGCACCTGGCCGGCCTCAGCAGCCAGTTGGAGCGCGCCGGCCACGCCCCCGACGTGGTGGCGCAGTTCCTGATGCGCTGCCTGTTCACGATGTTTGCCGAGGACGTGGAGCTGATTCCGAAAAACTCGTTTTCGGACATGCTGCGCGAACACGCCAACGACCAGCGCCTCGCTCAGCTGCCCAAGGCGCTGGAGAACCTGTGGGCCGTGATGGACACTGGCGGCTACGCGCCCACGCTCTACGCCGACGTGCGCCGGTTCAATGGCAAGCTTTTCCACCACGCCACGGCGCTGCCCCTGAACGCCGACCAGCTCGAACTGCTCCGCGAAGCCGCCAAGGCCGACTGGACCCAAGTGGAACCCGCCATCTTCGGCACCCTGCTCGAACGCGCCCTCGACCCCCGCGAGCGCCACAGCCTGGGCGCGCACTACACCCCGCGCCGCTACGTGGAGCGCCTCGTGCTTCCCACCGTGATGGAGCCGCTGCGCCGCGAGTGGGCCGCCGCCCAGGCCGCCAGCGCCCAGCGCCTCGAAACCGGCAAGGGCAAAAAGGCCGTGGCCGAAGCCCGCGCCGAGCTGCTGCGCTTCCTGCACCGCCTCACCAGCGTGCGCATCCTGGACCCGGCCTGCGGCTCCGGCAATTTCCTATACGTGACCCTGGAGCACCTCAAGCGCCTGGAAGGGGAGGTGCTCGCCGCCCTGGCCCAGCTGGGCCAGTCGGGCCGCCTGGAGCTGGGCGACGGCATCACCGTGGGCCCGCGCCAGCTGCTGGGCCTGGAGCTGAACCCCCGCGCCGCCGCCATCGCCGACGTGGTGCTGCGCATCGGCTACCTGCAGTGGCACCTGCGCACCTACGGCCTCACCCAGCTGCGCGAGCCCCTGCTCGACGACTACCAGAACATCCGCCAGCAGGACGCCGTGCTCGCCGCCGACGGCCCCGACTACCGTAACCCGCGCCCCGCGCCGTGGCCCGAGGCCGAGTTCATCGTAGGCAACCCGCCGTTTTTGGGCGACAAAGCCATGCGCGGTTCGTTGGGAGATGTTTACGTGGAGGCGCTGCGCAAAGCATACAAAGGACAAGTGCCTGAATCGGCCGACTTGGTTATGTATTGGTGGGAAAAGGCCGCTGAAATCGTGCGACAGGGCAAAGCTGAGGCCTTCGGCTTTATCACGACGAATTCCATTGTCCAAACCTTTAACCGGCGCATCATTCAGCGTCACTTGGAAGCTGAGCCGCCGCTGTCTCTAACCTTCGCCATTGCTGACCATCCTTGGGTAGATAGTGCCCAAGGCGCTGCAGTCCGCATTGCGCTGAGTGTGGCAAGAGCGGGCAAACTGACTGGTAAAACAGGTGAGTTGCTTCGCGAAACAGCCACCAGCGACGATGATGCCCATGACGTTGAACTGAGTGAGCGCGAAGGCATCATCAATGCCGACTTCACGATTGGGGCTGACCTGAACAGCGCCACGAGTTTGCAAGCCAATAAAGACCTCGCTAATGTTGGTATGGGCCTATACGGCGGCGGTTTTCTGATTACTCCAGATGAAGCCCCACGATTGGGACTAGGCATTCGTCCTAGACTTGACAACTATATCAAACCATACCTGAATGGCCGTGATTTATCGCAGAAGTCGCGTGGGCTCTTGGTAATCGATTTATTTGGCTTGCAGCCAGCAGAAATTATTGACCGCTACCCCGAAGTTTATCAGCACATTTTCGAGCGGGTGAAGCCTGAGCGAGATAAAAACAACCGCGAATCCTACCGCAAAAAGTGGTGGATTTTTGGTGAGCCACGGGCAAATTTTCGCCCAGCAATGCCAGGACTTAAAAAGTATATCGTTACAACACAAACTGCCAAGCATCGCATTTTCAGCTTCGTTGACGGCAATACTATTTGTGATTCTAAGCTTGTTGTATTTGCATTGGAAGATGCGTATTGGCTTGGGATACTCTCAAGCCAAATGCATCAAGTATGGGCATTCGCTACTGGTGGATGGTTGGGTGTAGGCAACGACTCAGTATACAGCCATACGAGTTGCTTCTTGAAATTTCCATTCCCCGACGCCACGCCTGCCCAGCAAGCCCGCATCCGCGAGCTGGCCGAAGCCCTCGATGCCCACCGTAAGCGCCAGCAGGCCCTGCACCCCAGCCTCACCCTCACCGACCTCTACAACGTGGTGGAGAAGCTGCGCGCCGGCCAGCCCCTCACCGCCAAGGAGCAGGCCACCCACGAGCACGGCCTGGCCGCCGTCGTCCTCAGCCTGCACCAGCAGCTCGACGCCGCCGTGGCCGCCGCCTACCACTGGCCCGCCGACCTGCCCGCGCCCGACCTGCTCACCCGCCTCGTGCAGCTCAACCACCAGCGCCAGCAGGAAGAAGCCGCCGGCACCATCCGCTACCTGCGCCCCGCCTACCAGGCAAAATCAGTGAGCAGTGAACAGTTAACAATGAACAGTAGCCTGCCAAACGCTGCCAAATTGCTCACTGATAACTATTCACTGTCAACTGCCATTCCCTGGCCCCCCGAGCTCTACCAGCAAATGCAGCTCGTGCGCGGCGTCATCGTCGATTCACCCACACCCCTGGGCAGTGCGCAGGTGGCGGCCCGCTTCCAGCGCGGCAGCGTGAAGAAAATCCAGCCCCTGCTCGATACCCTGGCCGCCATGTTCCTGGTGCGGCAGGTGGAAGGGGAGCGGGCGTATGCGGGGTAAGGGCTGCTGCGTAGCTTGTGATAGGAAAGCACGAGTGCTTTTCGCCTTCCACCTTAATCAGTGGCCATGAAGCCCGTGTATTTCCCCGTCCACCCGGCCCTCCAGGCTTTTGTGAGCCACATCATGGTGGTCGACGTCCGGCTTGATGGTCCGGCCTACAGCCGGCTGGCCCCGTTTCCGCCCACGCCCCAAAATTGCCTCAATTTCTATCCCGGCGATGTGACCCGCAGCCGGCAGGGGCAGCACGCCTTTCACGACCTGCCGGCCTGCACCATCGTGGGCCCCCAAACCACCAAAGTTGATTTGGCGATGGGCCCGCGGCACCGGTTCGTGTCGGTGGCCTTCCAGCCCGGCGGGCTGTTTCGACTGCTGCGCCTGCCCCTGCACGAGCTGCGCGATGCACCCCTCAACGGCGCCGACCTGCTGGGGCCGGAACTGCGCGAAGTCAGCGAAAAGCTCCAGGCCGCCACTCAGCCCCAGGCCCTAAAAAACATCGTGGAAGCCTACCTGCTGCGCAAAATGAGCCCGGCGGCCACCAGCCCATTCGAGCGGGCCATCAAATTATTACTCAGCGGCAATCCTGCCTACGCCATCGATGACATCGCGGCGCTGGCCTGCCTCAGCAACCGCCAATTCGAGCGCAAATCCCACGACGTGCTGGGTTATTCGCCCAAGTTCTTCGCCCGCCTGGTGCGCTTCTCCAAAGCCTACCGCCTGAAAGTAAACCAGCCCCAGGCCAGCTGGACCACCATCAGCCACCGCAGCGGCTACTACGACCAGATGCACCTCATCCGGGACTTTAAAGCCTTCACCGCCACCACGCCCAAGCTTTTGGCGCTGGAAATGCTGAATTCCCCGCTGAAAATACAGGCCGGCCCGCGCCTCTAATGGCCCGACAGGCCCCGCCGGCCGCCCCCAGCGAAGGATGTCGTTTTCATACTATTTTCTGGCTTCCACGCCCGGTACTTTTGGCCCAACACCAGTACGGTATCCATGAAAGCAACGCTAGCAACGACCCTTTTACTGCTTATTACCACCCGTGCCTTTGCCCAGATGGACACGGTGAGCTACGCCAAAGAGCGCCGGGAAATAAAAACCCTGCTTCACAGCCCCGGTGCCGCCAACGGCCCCGCCACCTGCAACGATATTGTCATGGTGGGTGCCAAAGGCGACATTTCCTTCTCCGCCCAGGAGCACAAAGCCGTGCAGACCAAGGAAAAGCTGGTTTTCAAGTCCGTGAAGCCCGTGCCCGGCACCGAAATCATCCGCATCTACGGCGGCACCTCGGCCGTCGTCAACTGGCTGGCCGATGTGCAGTTGAACGTCGACGGGCGCGACATCGCCCTCAAAGTGCGCCGGCTGGAAGTTTACGTTAAAAAAGCCGCCGGCTGGTGCCGGGTGGCCGGCCAGGGGACCGAAGTCGATGAGAAGATGTTCCCCATCCGGTAGGCCGCTCCCTCACTCGCCCATCAGCGTGATGACCAACGAGCGCCGGCCGCCGTGGTCGCGGTGCTCGCCCAGGTAAATGCCCTGCCAGGTGCCCAGTGCCAGCCGTCCGTTCGCGACCGGGATACTGACGCTGCTGCCCAGCAGCGCCGCTTTTAGGTGGGCCGGCATGTCGTCGGGGCCCTCGGAGTTGTGGCGGAAGTAGGGGGCATTCTCGGGTGCCAGGCGATTAAAAAACTGCTCGAAATCATGCCGCACCGTGGGGTCGGCGTTTTCATTGATGCACAGGCTGGCCGAGGTGTGCTGAATGAACACATGCAGCAGGCCGGCCCGCACCCGCGCCAACTCAGGCAGTTCCTGCAGCACGTACTCGGTGATGAGGTGGAAGCCCCGGCGCATGGCCGGCAGCCGCAGCTGTTTCTGAAAAACCATTGGTCGGGCAAGGATAATATGGGAGTCATACGGCCGGCCGGTGCGAGGGTAGGTGTCGACCGCTGAAACCAAAGGAAATATTTCCCCGTTGTCAGGGAAATATTTCCCATCTTTGGGTAAGAACTCATTTCGCATCCCCATGACCGCCCTCGCCACTCCGCCCGCCGCCGTGTACTCGCCCGCCCTGCGGGGCCTGCAAGCCACCGTGGCCGATTCTTTCGCCCTCGTGATGGAAGCCCGCACCGGCGTGCCGGCCAAAATCGCCTTCGACGTGGCCGCTCTCCTCAAGCTCAGCGCCGACGAGCTGGCCGACCTCCTGCACACCACCACCAAAACCCTGCGCGCCTACCGCGAAGGCAAAAAGCGCCTTGGCCCCGCCGCCAGCGAGCAAATCCTCAAACTATTGGCCCTCGCCCGCCAGGGCGAAGAGGTCTTCGGCGCCCTGCCCGCCTTCCGCCGCTGGCTCGACAAGCCCGCCTACGGCCTCGACAACCAGCCCCCGCTAGCCCTGCTCGAAACCAGCGGCGGCATCGACCTAGTGGCCGACGAAGTCGACCGCATCGCCCACGGCGACTTTGCATAGGCTCAATTAGCAGGCCGTCATGCTGAGCGCAGTCGAAGCATCTCTACCGCGCAAGTAATTTTTCCGATTGGATTAGGTTGCGCGGTAGAGATGCTTCGACTGCGCTCAGCATGACGGCCCTTTTTGTCATTAGCTCCTTAGACTGCTCAACCCGCCCCCAGTGGAAATCTACCGCATCTGCCTGGCCAAATACGCAGGCGAGCTTGTCGCCTCCGGCAATCCCGGCCGCTGGAACCTGCGCGGCCAGCTGGTCATCTACGCTGCCGGCAGCCGCGCCTTGGCTTGCCTCGAAAACGTGGTGCACCGCAGCGGCGAAGGCCTCAACAGCCTCTTCAAAGTCGTCCGAATCGACGTGCCCGACGCCCTATCCGTCGAAGAGCTAACGCTGGACCAAATGCCGCCCGAGTGGCAGCTGCCGCGCCACTACGCCCGTTGCCAGCCCCTGGGCGCTGCCTGGTACCAGCGCCAAACGGCGGCCGTTCTGCGCGTCCCGTCCTCCATCATCGCCCACGAGCACAACTACGTACTCAACACCCGCCACCCGGATTTCGCGCAGATTCGCATTGCGGGCTGGGAGGATTTTGAGTTCGACCCGCGAATTAAGCAGGATGAACCTTAGCCGTTGCGCTCAAAAAGTCTCAGTCTTTTCAACAGGTAGGGAATGAATTTACAAACCTTGGAAGAAGCATTAATAGCGGGAAGCTTTCGCGGTTGGTACCTAAACGGCGGCTTGTTGAGCGAGACTTACACCATCGGTAAAACCGCTCAAGGCTGGGAGGTTTATTACAGCGAAAGGGACCAGAAGTCTAGTCGGAAAGATTTTGCCAGCGAATCCGAAGCGTGTCAATACTTTTTGAATACCATCAGTAGCGACAACTCAACGAAGATTTAAGTATTTATAACACCAGAAAGCCCAGCTGTCACAACCGGGCTTTCTGGTGTTATAAATGAAGGCCTACCGCACGCCCAGCCGGTTCCGCCGCCACCCAGATACCTCCGCGCCACCAGTTTCGCCAGTTGTGGCAGCTGCTTTGGGTTTCTTGGTTTCCAGCAGCAGGGCGCCCAGCGCGGCGGCTACTTTGGCCGTGGCCTCGTCCGGCGCGGCGGGGGCGAGGGTGGTGGGCGTGAAATGGTCTTTGATGAAATTGGTGTCGAAGTCGCCGCTCACGAAGGCGGGGTGCGTCAGCACGTAGCGGCCGAAGCCCAGCGTGGTTTCGATGCCCGTGATTTGATACTCCTCGATGGCGCGCAGCATGCGGGCGATGGCCTCGGCGCGGTCGGCCCCGAAGGTGACCAGCTTGGCAATCATCGGGTCGTAGTAAATCGGAATGTCCATACCCTGCTCGAAGCCGTCGTCGACGCGCACGCCGGGGCCTTGGGGGCGCACGTAAGTGGTCAGGGTGCCGATGTCGGGCAGGAAGTTGTTCTGCGGGTCTTCGGCGTACACGCGCAGCTCCAGGGCGTGGCCGGTGATGGTCAGGTCCTCCTGCGCGAAGGCGAGGGGTTCGCCCTGGGCCACTTTGATTTGCTCCTTTACCAGGTCGAGGCCGGTGATTTGCTCCGTCACGGGGTGCTCCACCTGCAGGCGGGTATTCATCTCCAGAAAGTAAAAATTGCGCTTATCATCCAGCAGGAATTCCACGGTGCCGGCGCCGGTATATTCGCAGGCGCGGGCCACGTCCACGGCGCACTGGCCCATGCGGGCGCGCAGCTCGGGCGTGAGCACCGATGAGGGCGCTTCCTCAATCACCTTCTGGTGGCGGCGCTGAATGCTGCACTCGCGCTCAAACAAATGCACGATGTTACCGTGCTCGTCGCCCAGCACCTGGATTTCGATATGGCGCGGACCGGTCACGAACTTCTCAATAAACACCGCGCCGTCGCCAAATGCCGACACGGCTTCATTAATGGCCAGTTGCATCTGCTCCTCAAACTCGTCGGCATTATTAACAATCCGCATCCCCTTGCCGCCGCCACCGGCCGAGGCTTTAATGAGGATAGGGAAGCCAACTTCCTGCGCAATCAGCTTGGCCGCGGGCACGTCGGAAATGGCTTCGGCCGTGCCGGGCACCAGGGGGATATTATAGGCCTGCACCGCCTGCTTGGCCGAGAGCTTGTCGCCCATGATTTCCATCGCCTCGGGGCTCGGCCCCACGAAAATCAGGCCCGCCTCACGCACGGCGCGGGCAAAGCCGGCATTCTCCGAGAGGAAGCCGTAGCCGGGGTGAATGGCATCGACGCCTAGCTGCTTGCAGACTTCCAGAATCTTGTCGCCGCGCAGGTAGCTGTCTTTCGAAGCGGGCGGGCCCACGCACACGGCCTCGTCGGCGTAGCGGACGTGCAGGGCGTGGCGGTCGGCCTCGGAGTAGATGGCCACGGTGGCAATGCCCATTTCCTTGGCCGAGCGCAGCACGCGCAGGGCAATTTCGCCCCGGTTGGCGACGAGCAGCTTGGTGATTTTTTTCATGTGGGTGGGAGGGGAGAACGGGGAAAAGCCTTTGGGTTTAATCGAACGTCATGCTGAGCGCAGTCGAAGCATCTTTACCGCGGTAGTAATTCAATCGACAGAATTAGTTGCGCGGTAAAGATGCTTCGCTGCGCTCTGCATGGCGTTCCGTTTACTCTGATTTGCTCGAATGGCCCGCAAAGAAACTGCGAAACCCGGGCCTAACCCCAAACCCCGCAGCCATTACCCGGTTGTTAAGCCCAAATTATGTACATCCGCAACGCGGGGTTACCTTTGTGGTTAGCCCCGTTTTAGGAGTGCGAAGCCAATTCGCACTCCTAAAACGACAGTTTTCCTGCCTTTTCTCACCCTATTTCCGTTTTTCAGTGGATATTTTTGACCGGGTTTCGGCCAACCGCGGGCCTTTGGGCTCGCATTCAAGCTACGCGCACGGCTACTTCGCCTTCCCCAAGCTGGAAGGTGAAATCAAGCCCCGCATGATTTTCCGGGGCAAAGAAGTGCTCACCTGGAGTTTGAATAACTACCTCGGCCTGGCCAACCACCCCGAGGTGCGCAAGGCCGACGCCGACGGTGCGGCCGAGTATGGCATGGCCCTGCCCATGGGCGCGCGCATGATGAGCGGCAACTCGACCCTGCACGAGCAGCTGGAAGACGAACTGGCCGAGATGGTGATGAAGCCCAGCGCCACGCTGCTCAACTTCGGCTACCAGGGCGTGGTGTCCATCATCGACGCCATGGTGAACCGCCACGACGTGATTGTGTACGACGCCGAGTCGCACGCCTGCATCATCGACGGGGTGCGCCTGCACGCCGGCAAGCGCTTTGTGTACACCCACAACAACATGGCCAGCCTCGAAAAGCAGCTGGAGCGCGCCAAGCGCCTGACCGACGAAACCGGCGGCGGCATCTTTGTCATCACCGAAGGCGTGTTCGGCATGTCGGGCAACCAGGGCGACCTGCGCGGCGTGGTGGCGCTGAAGGAAAAATACAGCTTCCGCCTGTTCGTCGACGATGCTCATGGTTTTGGCACGATGGGGGCCACCGGGGCCGGAACGGGCGAAGAACAGGGCGTACAGGACGGTATCGACCTTTATTTTTCGACCTTTGCTAAGAGCATGGCCAGCATCGGCGCGTTCGTGGCCGGGCCCGAAAGCGTAATTGACTATTTGCGTTACAACATGCGCAGCCAGATTTTCGCCAAATCGCTGCCCATGCCCCTGGTGGTGGGCGCGCTAAAGCGGTTGGAGTTGCTGCGCACCCAGCCGCAGCTCAAGGAAAACCTCTGGACGATTGTGCGGGCCATGCAGAGCGGCCTGCGCGAAAAAGGCTTCAACCTGGGCACCACCACCTCGTGCGTAACGCCCGTGCTGCTGGAGGGCGACATCCCCGACGCTACCCAAATAACGCTGGATTTGCGTGAAAATCACGGTATTTTCTGCTCCATCGTGGTGTATCCGGTGGTGCCCAAGGGCGTGATTATGCTGCGCATCATCCCCACGGCGGCCCACACGCTGGAAGACGTGGAGGAAACGATTGTGGCGTTTACCGCCGTGGCCGAGAAGCTCAAAAAGGGCCTCTACAGCCGTACGACTGCGATTCCGGAGGCGGTGTAAAAACACCTCGCCAAGTGCCGACGCGGGCTGCCTGAGAAGGTGGCCCGCGTTTTTGTTTTTGGACTATTCCAAGAGGGCGGCCGTTTGCTCGTTTTGTGCAAAGGGCCTTTTTATTGGCGAAATCGGCCTCTGAAAGCCGGAGAGGGGTTTTTAAAAAAAAGTGAAAAACTTGCTTGCATTTGAAATCCCTGTATATTAGGGCCGGCTTAACACCACCACAAACTCATTTTTCACCCCCAATCCCAACTTCCAATGAACAATTTTGGTAAACTGAAGGACCTCGTGATGTCGCTCGAAGACGATTTCTCGAAATTCTACGACAAGCAGAACGCTGCTGCCGGCACCCGCGTGCGCAAAGGCATGCAGGAGCTGAAGACGATGGCCCAGGCGTTCCGCACCGAAGTGCAGAACACCAAAAACGCTGGTGCTGCCACGGCTGCTCCCGCTGCTAAAAAAGCCGCTCCGGCTGCTAAAAAGGCTGCTCCAGCCAAAGCTGCTCCGGCCGCTAAGAAGCCCGCTGCTAAGAAGTAATTCCGACCACGGATTCGCGCGGATTCTTCGGATTTCGCGGATTTCGTAGACGAATGAAAAAAGCCCTACCGATTGGTGGGGCTTTTTTTGTGTGGTTGAACGTCATGCAGCGCGCGGCGAGGCATCTCGCGTGCGTGCCGACACTAACCTAATCTTTAGGCTTCCCTCTCTTTTGGAGAGGGGTCGGGGGTGGGGTTTCCCGCGTCGGACGGCGCGAGCGATATGCTGCGCTGCGCGCTGCATGACGTTCAATGGCACATTACACCAATTCCACGAGGAAGTAGTTCTTCTTGCCTTTCTGCACCACCAAATACTTGTCGGCCAGATGCTGCAAATCGGCCACCGACGCATCGGGCGAGGCTACTTTTTCGCGGTTAATGCTCACGCCGCCAGATTGAATCAACCTGCGGGCTTCGCCTTTGGATGGGAAGATTTTGTTCTCAGTAAAGTCGCTGAGGAAGGTGGCAGCGTCCAGGTCGGCCAGTCCGGTGCGGGGCACGCGCAGGTGCGGTACGCCGGCGAATACGTCGAGCAGCGTGGAGGCATCGAGCGAGGCGAGGTCGCCGCCGCCGAAGAGGACTTGCGAGGCAGCAATGGCCGCTTCGGTGGCTTCAGCGGAATGCACGCGGGTGGTGACGTCTGCGGCCAAGGCCTTTTGCAGGGTGCGTAGATGCGGGGCGGCGGCGTGCTCGGCTTCAATGGCCTCGATTTCCTCCTTGCTCAACAGCGTGAACACGCGGATGAGGCGCGGGGCGTCGGCATCGGCTGAGTTGAGGAAGAACTGGTAGAACTGGTAGGGCGAAGTCAGGGCCGGGTCGAGCCAGACGGTGCCGGTTTCAGACTTGCCGTACTTGGTGCCGTCGGCCTTGGTGATGAGCTGGCCGGTGAGGGCGTAGGCTTTAGCTTCGGTGCCCTCGGCATTGGCCAGGCGGCGGATGAGCTCGGTGCCGGTCGTGATGTTGCCCCACTGGTCGGAGGCGCCCATTTGCAGGGTGCAGCCGAGTGTTTTGTGGAGGTGCACGAAGTCATAGCCCTGCAGCAGCTGGTAGCTGAACTCTGTGTAGCTGATGCCGTCGGTGCCGCTGTCCTCGTTGCCACTGATGCGGCGCTTCACCGAATCCTTGGCCATCATATAATTCACCGTGAGGTGCTTGCCCACTTCGCGCAGGAAGCCCAGGAAGCCGATTTCCTTGAACCAGTCGTAGTTGTTTACGACCAGCGCGCCGGTGGGGCCTGCCGAGAAGTCCAGAAACTTCTCCAACTGGGCCTGGATGCCGGCCTGGTTATGGCGCAGGGTAGCTTCGTCGAGCAGGTTGCGCTCGGCCGATTTGCCGCTGGGGTCGCCAATCATGCCGGTGGCGCCGCCCACCAGGGCCACGGGGCGGTGGCCGGCGCGCTGCAGGTGCACCAGCAGCATGATGGTGGCCAGGTTGCCGATGTGCAGCGAGGCGGCCGTGGGGTCGAAGCCGATGTAGCCGGTGATGGGCGCGTTGGTGGCCAGGTGTTCGGCGGTGCCGGGCATGGCGTCGTGGTACATGCCGCGCCAGGTTAGTTCTTCAATCAGGGACATGGGGTCTTGGGGACTAGGGGACTTGGTTTTTGCTCGTCTGGGAACATCGAACGGCTAAACCACGTCGGTAATAAAGAGCGGCAAAGGTAGGGGCGGGCATAGGCAGGCGCTAATTTTGCGCCGGGGTAGCAAATCCAAGTCCCCAAGTTCTCAAGACCACCATGCCCCAATTAGAAGCCGACGCGATACTCAAGCAGCTGCAGCAGCGGCAGTTTCAGCCCGTGTATTTTTTGCAGGGCGAGGAGCCGTACTACATCGACGTGGTGGCTGATTTGATTGAGAAAACCGCGCTGGCTGAGCACGAGCGCAGTTTCAACCAGGTGGTGGTGTACGGCAAGGATGTGGACGTGACGGCTATTCTGGGCCAGGCCAAGCGGTTTCCGATGATGGCCGAGCGTTCGGTCGTCATCGTGAAAGAGGCCCAGACTGTGGCCGACCTGGAGCAGGAGCGGAGCTGGCCTTTCCTGGAGGCCTACCTTAAAAACCCGCTGCCCAGTACTGTTCTGGTGTTTTGCTACAAGCACAAAACGCTGGACTCGCGCAAGAAGCTGGGCAAGCTGCTGGCCGGCAAAGACTCGCCCGCTGTGCTCATGACCAGCAAGAAGCTCTACGAAAACCAGGTGCCGCAGTGGCTCACGGCCAACGTGCGGGCGCGCAACCTGCAGATTACCGGGCAGGCCACCGCCATGCTGGCCGAGTACATCGGGGCCGACCTGGGCCGGCTGGCGAATGAAGTGGATAAGCTGGCGCTCAACCTGAAGCCCAACCAACCCATCGACGAGGAGCTGGTGCAGCGCATGGTGGGCATCAGCAAGGACTACAACATTTTCGAGCTGCAAAAGGCGCTGGTGCAGCGCGACGTGCTCAAGGCCAACCGCATTCTGGCCTACTTCGCCGCCAACCCCAAGGCCAACCCGCTCATTCCGAACCTGACGCTGCTGTTCAACTTTTTCACGCGGTTGCTCGTGCTGCACCAGGCCGGCCCCAACCCGCCCGATGGCGTGTTCAAGAGCCTGGGCATTATGAACAGCTTCGCCCAGAAGGAGTATCAGCAGGCCCTGCGCGTGTTTCCGCCCGAGCGGGTGGTGGGCCTCATCCACAGCATCCGGCGGGCCGACGCGCAGAGCAAGGGCATCGAAAGCGGCTCGATGGACGACGCTGAGATTCTGCGGGAGCTGGTGTGGCTGATTCTGCACAACGTGCCCGCCGGGGTGCTGGCGTAACGCGCCCGGCGTGGGCGCCGTAGAAGTCAGATATTCACCTTAAATCTGATTTCACTCATGAGCAATACCCTTGGAGGCATGATTGCCAGCCTGTTTGGCGGACGTAAAAACGATGACGGTACCCGCGCCGGTGGTTCTACGGGCGGTAGCCTGGTTAAAGGCGCTCTGCTGGCGGCTGGTGCGGCTTATCTGTACAAGCGTTATAAGAATGGCAATTTGAACGTGCCCGGCATCACGCCCAAGTTCAAAGAGTAGAAAGCCAATAAATCAGGAAGGCTATGGCTTTCCAAAAACACAAGAAGCCCCGTTAGCGACTGCTGCCGGGGCTTTTCGTTTCTAGTTAAGGTGAGTTTCAATTGGCTGGTATTCATTCATTCTGCAACTCAAACGTGGCCCGCGGCTGCCATTGTTGGCCATCGTGCCTGAAAAGGGTGAAAGTGCGAACGGCAAACGTGCCGATATAAGTGCGGGCGGCAAACAGCTCGCGCAACGTCGGCACCTGCGCGGGCGGCAGGTCGCGGGTGGCCAGCGTGAGGTGGGGGGTAAAAGGGCGATTTTCGGGCCGCACTTCCGGCAAGTGGATTTGGCTCCAGCGCATAAGCGCCGCGTGAAAGGCCTGTAGCGCCTGTGCCTCACTCACCCGCACGAAAAGCGTGCGGTCGTAGAACCAGGCAAAACCGTCCAGGCTCACGCTAAACGGCCGTTGCGTGGCGGCAAAGCCGGCCAGCGCGGCCGTGCAGGCCGACTCAAACGCATCAAGGTGGCGGATAGGCGGCACGAGCGTGATGTGCGGCGGCAGGCGCACGGCGTTGCGGCTGCCGGTGAGGCGGTGCACCTCCTGCTTCAGGGCCCAGGTTTGGGAAAAAACCGGTTCCGGGGGCAGCAGGGCCACGAGGTAAAGCGCGTTCATAGCCAGAGCAACTATTGCGTGGGCAGCACCGGATACTTTTCAAACAGCGCCGCCACGGTCGCGTCAATCTGCTTGGCAAGTTTATCGGCCTTGGGGCTGAGGATGCTTTTGACGGAGCCCTGCCAGATGAGTTCCTGGCGGGCGGCATCCACGATTTCGACCGTGGCGGTGCCTTCTTCGTAGCGGCCCACCACCACGTCCTGGCTTTGCCAGTGGTAGTTGCGCTGGCCCAGGTAGATGGGCGCGTCGTGCAGGTCGGTTTCGCGGGTCTGCACCTTGTCCTGCGTCACCACGCCGATGTTCACCAACAAGTCGGGCGAGGCGGCCAGCTGGTAACCGCGGCGTTCCATTTCGCGGCCAATGGCTTGCTTGAGGGTTTCGATGCCGTTGCCCGGGCTCGGAAGCGCCGCTGCGTTGCGGGCGGTCACGTCCATGAAATTATAGGTTTTGTAAGCCCGGAAATCGACGTTGGGTTGCTGTTCGGTGCGCTGCACTTGTTCGGTGGCGCAGCCCATAAGCGCCAATAGGAGCAGCAAAAGGAAGAGTTTCATGAGCGACGACGGAGGCTTGAGTGGCTTGGGTATACGCTCAGGACCGGCTGGCGGCTGTGGTGGCGCTTAGCGGCCGGGTTGGTGAAATAAAAGGCCGTACAGCACACGTTATTTATTAATAAATAACGTCCAAAATTTCAGACAAGATGAAATCAGACGCACTGTGTTGGGGAATCGGAATCATTCTGGCCGTTGTGGCGGGGCACAGCTATTGGCAGCACCGACAGTCGCAAGTGGTGCTGCAGCTGCTGGATGCGGCGCTGCAGGTAAGCAACGAGCGCGCTCAAACCGAGGCGGAAATGACCATCCATAAAATGCACCAGCTGATGGAGCGAAACCAGAATCAGCCCCGCGACATGGTCCTGCTCCGGGAAACGGAAGAAATCCACCGCCGGGCCGACAAGGCGGTGAAAACCATCCGCGCAATTCGTCGTGATTTACAGCTGAAGCAAGCTGCAAAGCCCCACCAGGGCGGCCCGGCAGAGGCCCGGGAACGGGCCGGCCAGGAGGTGCTGGCCTACACGACCTACCTCAAACAGCTAATGACGGCCTCGACCGAAGGCAAAATGGCTGCCTTGCAATTTCTGGTCGCAAAACACCGCCAGGCCGGCTGGCCCACCGGCTATTCTCTGCCAGTCGAACTGGCGCTGCTCACGCAGCAGGAAGCGACCATTCGGGAGTACGAGCGGCTGGCTTTGCAGCATCAAAATGAAAAAATAGGCTGTGGCTTAAACATCATTTTTGATGCATTCGGCGCCTTTGCTTCTGCTGAAGCAAACACAGTGGCCGTGGGTGACAAATACAAAGCGGAGCTATTCCTGGCTTCCGCATACGGCTCGCCCGTGCTGGGCATGACCGTGAATGGCCGTCCCATAGCCGTAGGGCCGGACAAGCGCGGCCACGTAGAATTCACGGTGCCGCCGCCTGCGGGACCGGGCGGAAAAGCCTACTGGACCGGCCGGATTCGGGCCTTGGTGAAAGGCCGGGATTCCATCTTCACCGTGAAGGTGCCCTACACGGTGCGGGCCAACTAAAGCCGGGCAGGGCAGGCTCAGCATGGCAATGAAACCCGCCTTTCGGCGTTGGCTGGGCAACCTACGGGCATTTATCGCTACTTTTGGCGAGTTCCCGGGCCCAGTGCGGCCCCTCCACGACAGGTATTTTCATGAAGCTATTTCCCCGGCTGGCGCTGGCCGCCACCCTGAGCGCGGCGGCGCCTCTGGCCGCCCAGGCCCAGCAAACCCAGGTTTTCGCCTCCGATGAGCGGCACTTTCAGGAAGGGTTGGAATTGTTTGACCGCGGGCAGTACGGCGCGGCCCAGGAGGCGTTTCGGGCGTACCTGGCCATTGAGCCGGTGCGCGCTAGCCAGGCCGGCCCCGCGTCCGGCGACCGCACCGCCGATGCCGAGTACTATTACGCCGTGAGCGGCCTCTACCTCTCGCACCCCGACGCCGAGGGCCTGATTCTGGATTTCGCGGCCCACCACCCGGCCCACCCGCGCGCCGCCTCGGCCTATTTCGAGCTGGGCAAGTTCTACTTCGACCAGAAAAACTACGAGTCGGCCGTCCGCTACTTCACCAAAGTGGCGCCCGATAACCTGAGCAACGACCAGCGCGCCGAGTCCGATTTCAAGCTGGCCTACAGCTACTTCGAGCAGAAGGACTACGAAAAAGCCCGCCTGCTCTTCGACCGCAACAAGCAGGTGCAGAGCCAGTACAAGTACGCCAGCGCCTACTACGCCGGCTACTTGGGCTACCGCGCCGGCGACTACGCCGCCGCCCGCGCCGACCTGGCCGTGGCCGAGCAAAACGACGCCTACAAGCCCGTGGTGCCGGCCGTGATGACCCAGATTTACTACCGCGAGGGCAACTACGACGGCCTCATCAGCTACGCCACCAAGTCGCTGCAGGACACCCCGCCGCCCCAGAACGCCGACGAAATTCAACTGCTTCTCGGCGACGCCTATTACCAGAAAGGGCAGTACAAGGAAGCGGCTGAGAACTTCGACAAGTACGCCAGCCTGCACAAGGGCCGGATTGAGCCGGCGCTGGAGTACAAGATTGGTTTCGCCAACTACAAGATGGGCGACTTCAAGGGCGCCATTGCCAGCCTGCGCAACGTGGCCGTGCGCCGCGACTCGCTGGGCCAGAACGCCGCCTACCACCTGGGGTTGAGCTACATTCAGACCAACCAGAAGCCCCAGGCCGTGACGGCGTTTGACGCCGCCCGGCAGTCGACTATTGATAAGGGTATTGCCGAAAATGCCACGCTCAAGCTGGGCCAGGTGCAGTACGAATTGGGAAATTTGCCCGAAACCATTGCCGTGCTGCGCGATTTCCGCAAGAAATTCCCGCGCTCGAAAAACCAACCGGTAGTGGATGATTTGCTGAGCAAAAGCTTCCTGTCTTCCACCGACTACAACCAGGCGCTCACCTACCTCGAAAGCATCGACGACCGCAGCGCCCAGCTCGACGCTACCTACCAGCGCGTGGCTTACTCACAGGCCGCCACGCTCTACAACAACGGCAACTACGCCGAGGCGCTGCCGCTGCTGGACAAGTCGCTGAAATTCCCTTCGGATGACGCCTTGCGGGCGGCGGCCCAGGTGCTGCGCGGCGAGATTTTCAGCGTGGGCCAGCAATACCCCGATGCCATTACGGCCTACGTGGCGGCGGCCCGCTCGGCCCGGCAGGGTGGCGTGAGCCCCGAGGAAAAGGACTTCGAGCAAAAGGCCCGCTACGGCCTCGGCTACGCCTACTACAACACCAAACAGTACGACAAGGCCCGCCCGCAGTTCAACGCTTTCCTGAACGACGACGCGGCCAAGCCCGATGACCCCAACTACTACGACGCCACCCTGCGCCTGGCCGATACCTACTATGTATCGAAAAGCTACGCGCAGGCCCTGACGCTTTACGACAAAGTCATCACAGCCAACGCGGCCGATAAGGACTACGCCTACTACCAGAAAGGCCGCACCCTAGGCCTGATGGGCCGCCGCGACGAAGCCAACAGCACCCTGGCCGCGCTGCTCAAAAGCAGCCCCAACTCGCGCTACGCCGAGGACGCCGTGTTCCAGCAGGCGCAGCTTTCATTTGAGGCCGGCGAGTACCAGCCCGCCGTCGATGGGTTCTCTAAGCTGATTGCCAACCGGCCCAACAGCCCGCTGATTCCGCAGGCGCTGCAGAAGCGCGGCGTGTCGTACGCCAACCTGCAGCAGCAGGACAAAGCCGTGGCCGACTTCCAGAAAGTGCTGGCCGACTACCCACGCAGCGAGGCCGCCTCGCAGGCCATCTACAGCCTGCAGGAAAGCCTCACGGCCCTGGGCCGCACGGAGGAATTTGACGCGGCGCTGGCTTCGTTCAAGATTCAAAACCCCGACAGCAAAGCCACCGAGAGTGTGGAATTCGAGGCGGCGAAGTCGCTGTATCTGGCTGAGAAATACAAGCCCGCCATCCTGCGCCTGGAGTCTTACTTGAAGCAGTACCCGCAGTCGGCCCTGGGGCCCGATGCCCGGTTCTTCCTGGCCGATTCCTACGTAAAAACCGGCGACAAGCAGCAGGGGCTGACCCGCCTGCGCGATGTGGTGACCGAAGGCAAAAGCGAGTTCGTGAACCGCGCCGTGGGCCGCCTGGCCGACCTCGAATACGAAAACAAGAACTACGCCGAGGCCGCCAAATATTACGAGCGCCTGCGCGGCGCCAGCACCAACCGGCGCGAAGTAGCCAACGCCACCCTGGGCCAGATGCGCAGCCTCTACGAAGCTGGCGACTACCCCGGTACCCGCCGCGTGGCCGAAGAACTGCGAGCCCAGGCCGGCGCCACCGCCAACGCCACCAATTCAGCTCTGCTTTACCTAGGCAAGGCCAACTACCGCGCCGAGAACTACGACCAGGCCGCCACCGAGCTAGCCGCCGCCGTGGCCGCCGCGCCCAACGATGTGAACGGCGCCGAAGCCCAGTACTTCCTGGCCCAGACGCTGTTCAAGCAAAAGAAGAACCAAGAGGCCATCGCCGCTGCCCTGAAAGTGAATTCCGACTTCAGCAGCTACCCGCTGTGGCAGGGCCGGGCCTTCCTGCTGGTGGCTGATGTGTACGCGGCCGAGGGCGACAACTTCCAGGCCCGCGGCACGCTGAACTCCCTCATCGACAATAATTTCCCCGTGGCCGAAGTGCTGGAAGCCGCCAAGCAGCGCCTCAAAACCTTGGGCGCCGACCAGCCCGAGGAAACCGAGCCCACGCCCAAAGCGCCCACCAAAGCCCCGGCCAAGACGCCAACGCCCACCAAAGCCACTACGCCGGCTACCAAGCCCGCCACCGCGCCCGCGCCAGCCAAGGGCAAAACCACCGTGCCCCGCACCAACCTGCGCGGCACCACCACCGCCCCGGCCGATACGGCCACCCAACGCTAGGCCCGGCGTATTTTCTCATTGAATAATTATTTGCTGATGAAGCGTTTGCTCACCAAACAGAACTTGCCGAAAGCCCGTCGGGGCGCGGGTTGGGCGCTGGCCGCCGTGCTGGTGGCCGGCGCGGCCCCGGCCGCTTTGGCCCAGCCCACCAAGCCCCGAAACACGGGCAAGATTGAAGAAGCCGAGATTGAAATCGTGAAGGAGCGGGTGAACCAGCTGCCCGAGGCCACCCGCAACTTCAACAAAATCGCGCTGCCCGCGCCGCCCCAGGTGGAGCGTAAGGTGGCCTACACCTTCCCCGATTTCCGTCTGCCCGCCGACCGGCTCAACCCCTCGGTGAAGGTGCTCACCATCCGGGCCGAGGAGCCCGCGCCGCTCACCGGCAACCTCGTGAAAGTGGGCATCGGCAACTACGGCACGTTCTACGGGCGCGGCTACTTCCACAGCACCCGCAGCACCGACCACGCCTACGGCCTCGACGTGAAACACGTCAACTCCCTGAACGGGCCCGTGGACGGTAAAAACTCCGGCGTGGCTGAAACCAGCGCCCACCTCATGGGCGAAATCTACCGCGGCACGGCGGCCTTCGGCGCCAACCTGGACCTGGGCCGCGAGCGGTATAACTTCTACGGCTACGAAAAAGCGGCAAACGGTGCCGCTTTCGCCACGCCCGAAAATGGCGATATCAAGCAGGTGTTCAGCCGCTTCGGGGTGAAGGCCTACGCCCACAACCGCGCCCCCGACCAGCAGTTGCAGTACGACGCCAGCCTCGGCTACCGCTACTGGGGCGACAACTTTGACGCCAACGAAAACGACATCCGGCTCAACGCCAAAGTCGGCTACGCGCTGGGCGAGTCGAGCCGCATCACGCTGAACGCCGACGCCTCCTTCATCTCGGAAAAAGACCTGCCCGTCGCCACCCGCTTGCAGCCCGCGCCCACCGCGCAGCAAACCCGGTCGCGCACCTTCGTGCAGGCCACGCCGGCCTACGAGTTTCTGCGCAACAACATTGCCTTTTCGGTAGGCGCCACGGTGGGCTACTCCTCCGACACGGCCACCAGCGTGAGCAAGGGCGTGATTTACCCGGCCGTGCGCCTAGGCTACACCATCGAGCCCGAGAAATTCATGGTCTACGCCGGCCTGGGCGGCGCCCTGCAGCGCGTGACGCGCTACGACCTGAGCACCGAAAACCCCTGGCTGAACCGCGGCCTGAACGTGGCCGACACCCACCGCGGCCCTACGGTCTACGCCGGCTTCACGTCCACGCCGGCCCGCGGCCTGGAGTTCAATGTAAAGGCTACCTACGCCCGCGACCGCAACCTGTACTTCTACGCCAACAACCCCATCGACCCCTCGCGCTTCGACCTCGTGTACGACCAGAACGCCACGGGCGTACTCAACATCCACGGCGAGCTGCTGTACAACGCGGCCGAGAAGTTCCGCCTCGGCACGCGGATGGACTACAATAAGTACGCCCTCAAAAACCTGCCGCAGCCGTTTCACCGCCCCGAGTTCCAGGGCTCGGTATTCGGTACGTATAATGTGTTCGAAAAGCTGATGATTGGCGTAGAGGGCTATTTCTACGCGGCCAGCTACGGCATCAGCTACCGGCCAACCGCCACGGCGGGGGCTGTCCGGACGGCCGATTTTTACCGCGCCACCGACCCGGTTATCGACCTGAATCTGCGCGCCGACTACCGCATTACGCCAAAAATATCCATCTTTGTAATGGGTAATAACCTCGCAAACCGCCAATACCAGCGCTTCTACGCCTATCCGGTGAAGGGCATCAACGTTATCGGCGGCGCGGGCTATACCTTTTAAAATTTGGAACTTAGGTACTTGGGGTCTTGGGGACTTGGTTTTTTGGCCGGCTACCCAAGTCAACTAAGTCCCCAAGACCCCAAGTACCTAAGACCCCACCATGCATTTAGCCGACCACATCCGCCCCTTGCTCCGTGACCACGACTGCGTGATTATCCCGGATTTTGGGGGGCTCGTGGCCGATGCATCGTCGGCAAGGGCCCAGCCCGGTCGCCAGTCCCTGAGCCCGCCCTCTAAATTAGTGGCCTTCAACCAGGCCCTGACCCGCAACGACGGCCTGCTCGTCGATGCCCTCAGCCAGCACCTGGGCCTGCCCATTGCCCAGGCCCGCGAAGCCGTGCGCGCCGCCGTGGCCAACCTCCAGCAGGAACTCGACGACACCAACCGCACCGAGCTGCCGGGCATCGGCGTTTTCCGCCGGGCCGCCGGCCGGGGCCTGGCCTTCGAGTACACCGGCACCGACAACCTGCTGGCCTCCGCCTTTGGGCTGCCCGAGCTGGTGGCGCGGCCCGTGCGCGCCGCCAACACCCGGCCCAAGCAGCCGCAGCCGGCCCTGCGCGGCGCGGGGGCCCGGCGCACCCGGCTGGCCCGCCTGCTGCCCGGTGGCATCATCGCCATTGCGGCCAGCTTGTTGATTCTGGCTAATTATCAGCTTTTGCAGAACAAAGGCTACCTGGCGTCCCGCTGGCAGGGCCAACTGCCCAAAGTAGAATGGGCACAAAGTGCGACCGCACCCGCGTCATACCTGACGGAGCCACAGCAGGCCACCCTGGGCCAGCATAATTTTGGCGATAATGCCCTGGCCTCGGAAGGCATGACGCCCGTGGAAACCACGCCGGCCACTACGCCGTCCGCAACTGCCGCACCCGAAGCCACGCTGCCGGAAGTGCCGGTTGCGGCCGTTCCGAAAACCAATATTGCCGCCACAACTGCCCCTGCTACCGCCGAAGCAACAGTAGCAGCCAAAGCCGAAACGCCGGCAAAAGTTGAACCGACCAAACCGACCGCCACGCCCGCCGTAGCCAATACTCCGGCACTGACGTCTGCCTCGGCCACTCCGCCGCCCGTTGCAGCCGTAACTCCTGTAGCGAAGGCGCCCGCCGCCCCGGTTTCTACGACAATTAAAACCCGTACCGGCCGTTATTACGTCATTGCCGGCGCCTATGGCAGCCTGGCCAATGCCGAGAAGGGCCGGAAAGTGCTGGCCCGCACCGGTCACAAAACCCGGATTATTCTGCCGTACCCGGGCAGCCGCTACTTCCGCCTCACGGCCGGCGACTACTCCGACCTGGCTTCGGCCCAGCGCGAAGCCCAGCGCTTGCGCATCAGCACGCGCTGCGACTACAACACTCTGAAATTTTAATTCCCCGCATGTCCGCATTCCTCCTGCAAGTGGCGCCCGCCGCTGTCGATACTGCTACCACTGTTGCAACCGCCCCGGTTGCCGATACGAGCGTCCCGGTTATCGACCTGCTGCTGCGCGGCGGCCTGATTATGATTCCGCTAGTGGCACTGTCCCTCGTGTCGGTTTACATCATCATCGAGCGCTACTTCACCATCCGCCGCGCCGCCGGTGACCCCGATACCTTCATGAACGGCATTCGCTCGCTCATGGTGAAAGGCGATTTGGCCGGCGCCAAGCTGCTGTGCGCCCAAACGGCCTCGCCGCTGGCCCGCATGGTGGAGAAAGGCCTGCGCCGCATCGGCCTGCCGTTGAAGGAAATCGAAACCAGCGTGGAGAACGTGGGCAAGATTGAAATTGCCCGCCTCGAAAAGAACATCAGCATCCTGGGCATCATCGCCGGCATCGCGCCTATGATTGGCTTCGTGGGCACCATCATCGGCGTTATCAAGATTTTCTACTCCATTGCTGCTACCAAGGAATTCGGTATTCCGCAGGTAGCCGATGGTCTTTATGTTAAGCTGGTGACCTCGGCCACGGGCCTCATCGTGGGCATTATCGCCCACGTGGGCTACCACTGGCTCAGCATCCTCGTCGAGCGCATGGTGTTCCGCATGGAAAACTCGGCCATTGAGTTCATGGACATTCTACAGGACAATTAAGTGAATTATGAATTATGAGTTATGAATTATGAGTTGGGGCTTGAACCGATAAGGAAAGCCTTAAGTCAACAATTCTTAGCTCATAAATCATAATTCATAACTCATCCAGTTATGAATCTTTCCCGCCGCCATCGCCTCACCTCGCACGTCGAAACCGGGGCCATGAACGACATCATGTTCTTCCTGATGTTGTTCTTTCTGATTGCGTCGACGCTGGTTAACCCCAACGTCATCAAGTTGTTGCTGCCCAATGCCAAATCCAGCAAGCAGGTGATGAAGCAGCCCATCACCATTTCGGTGGATGCGGCGGGCATGTACTACGTCAACAAAAAACCGGTGAACCCGGCCATGGTAGAGCCCGAGTTGGTGGCCCTGGTGGGCACGGCGCCCACCGAGGAGCAGCCCACCGTGGTGCTGCGGGTCGACAACTCGTTGAACGTTCAGAAGCTGGTTGACATTCTGGAAATCGGCAACCGCCTCAAGCTGAAAATGGTGATGGCCACGCAGGCCCAGCAGGCGGCTGGCAAATAGTTTTCAGGGTAGGCGGGTGTGAGGGTAGGAGTTTGAAGTACAGCTAACTCTTTGGTGCCTTCGTACTGGCTGAGTTGCCAACTCCTGCCCTCATACCCCCTTACCCTCATACCCTATAGCTCATGGCCATTGACTATCAAGAACCGCATCGCCGCGAGGGCCTGATTGGCACCCTGGTGGTCCATGGGGTGCTGCTGCTGCTGTTCATCTTCATGGTGTTTAAAGGGCCGAACCCGCCACTGGCCCCGCTGGGTGGCGGCGATGGCGTGGAGTTGAATTACGGCCTCGACGAAGCCGGCTCGGGCGATGTGCAGAGCATGGCCACGGCCAACAACTCGCCCAACCGCGAGGACAGCCGCCCGCCCATCGCCAGCCCCGACCCGCAGCCGCGCCCCGCCACGGCCGCCACGCCCGACCCCACGCCGCCCTCTCAGGAAAAGATTATCACCAGTGAAGCCGAGGAAAGCCCCGTTTCAGAAGCCCCTGTTGAAACCCCTGCGCCTCCCAAAGAAGAAGTGAAGGTGGCCCCCAAGCCCAAGCGGCAGGTGGCCGTGACGTTCTCGCCCAAAGGCAGCGCTACCGGTGGCGGTAACGGCGTGAACGGCTCCAGCAATACACCCACCGGCAACAACAACGGCGACCGCCCCGGCGCCGTGGGCGACCAGGGCGACCCCAACGGTACGCTTGACGCCAAGGCACTGTACGGCGCGCCCGGCCGCGGCGGCTCGGGCAGCAGCCCCGGCAGCGGAGGGCTGGAGATGAGCGGCTGGCGCTTCGAAAGCACGCCCAACGTGGAGGCCGTGGATGACAACTCGGGCCAGATTCGCTTCAAGATTAAAATTGCCGATGATGGTGAAGTGCTGGCCGTCACGAAAGTGTCGGGCAACGTTTCGGCGGCGCAGGAGAAGCTGTGCCGCGACAAGCTGCTCGATGCCAATTTCGTTAAGACTAACGCGGCTGCCGGTGGCGCCACGGGCTTCTATACCTTCAAATTCACCGTTCGCTGATTCGCGTTTTACCCCTTGAAAGCCCCGCCTTCTGCTAGCCAGTCGGCGGGGCTTTTTAGTGAGGTTAAGTGACAGCGGGCTTAATTTGCGCTTTCACCCGATATTCTGGTTGCTGCCGTGACGTATTCCGAAACCCTTGCCTACCTCTACGAACAGCTGCCCATGTTTCAGCGCGTAGGGGCCGCGGGCTTCAAAAAAGGGCTGGGCAACACCTTGGCCCTGGCCGAAGCGCTGGGCCACCCGGAGCGCCGGTTTCGGAGCGTGCACGTGGCCGGCACCAACGGCAAGGGCAGCAGTTCGCACCTGCTGGCGGCCACGCTGCAGGCGGCCGGCTACAAAGTGGGCCTCTACACCTCGCCGCACCTGCGGGAGTTCACAGAGCGCATTCGGGTGAACGGGCAGGAGCTGCCGGCCGACTATCTGGTGGCGTGGGTGGCGCGCTGGCGGCCGTTGTTTGAGCAGGTGCAGCCGTCGTTTTTTGAGATGTGCGTGGCGCTGGCCTTCGCCTATTTCGCCGAGCAGCGGGTCGATGTGGCCATTATCGAAGTGGGTCTCGGCGGGCGGTTCGATTCCACGAATATCATCACGCCGCTGGTTTCGCTCATCACCAACATTAGCTTCGACCACCAGGCGTTGCTGGGCAACACACTGCCGGAAATTGCCGGGGAGAAAGCCGGCATCATCAAGCCGGGTATTCCGGTGGTGGTCAGCCAGACGCAGCCGGAGGTGGCGCCGGTTTTTGAGCGCGAAGCCGCCGCCAAGCTGGCCCACCTGGTTTTTGGCGACCAGGTTTATCAGGCTACTTTCGCCGGCGAGCCCGCGCCGGAAACCGGCCTGCGTCCCCTCAACGTGACGCAGCACGGCCGCCCGTACCTGCCCAATGCCGAGCTGGGCCTGCCCGGCGACTACCAGCAACACAACCTGCCCGGCGTGCTGGCTACCCTCGATGAGCTGCGAGCCCAGGGTTTCCGAATTACCGAAGCGGCCGTACGCACCGGCCTGCGGCAAGTCACGCAGCTCACCGGCCTGCGGGGCCGCTGGAGCATCATCGGCCAGCGCCCGCTGGTGGTGTGCGACACGGGCCACAACGCGGCGGGCCTAGCCATGGTGATGCGGCAGCTGCAGCGCGTGCCGCACCAGCGCCTGCACCTCGTCATTGGCACCGTGAACGACAAGGATGTGGCCGGTATGCTGGCGCTGCTGCCGCGCGAAGCCACTTACTATTTTTGCGCGGCCAACATTCCGCGCGCCCTGCCCACGGCCGAGTTGGCCCGGCAGGCCGCCGAGCTGGGGTTGGCGGGCCAGGCCTATGCCTCAGTAGCTGCCGCCGTGGCAGCTGCCCGAGCCGCTGCCGCGCCCGAAGATGTGGTCTTTATTGGGGGCAGCACCTTTGTGGTGGCGGAAGTCGATGAGCTTTATAACGATTAAGAAGGCAGAATAAGAAGTATAGAATCGGCGCAATTCGCGGTTCGGGCCCTTTTTCATTCTGCATTCCTCATTTTCATTAACTATAGAATTTGCCTCGCATTAAACTTCAGCGTTTTCAAGACAACGCCACCCGCCCCGACATCATCGAGCCGGGCAAACCCGAATACGAGCAGCTCGGCGGTCGTTGGCGCACCGATTTTTTTCAGGAGCCCCACCCGCTGACGCTGGAAGTGGGCTGCGGCAAAGGGGAGTACACCGTGGGCCTGGCCCAACGGCATCCCAGCCGCAACTTTTTGGGTCTTGATATCAAAGGGGAGCGCATCTGGCGCGGCAGCACCCGCGCTGCTGAGCTGGGCCTGACCAACGTAGGATTCGTACGCATGCGCGCGGAGGCGCTGGCGGCCCAGTTTGGTGCCCACGAGCTGGCTGAAATCTGGATAACCTTTCCCGACCCACGCCCGCGCGACCGTGACATCAAGCGCCGGCTCACGTCGCCGCGTTTTCTGGCGCTTTATGAGCAACTGCTGACGCCTGGCGGCCTGTTGCACCTTAAAACCGACAACGAAGGGCTATTTGAGTACACGCTGGAAACGCTGGCCGCCCGGCCCGGCGCCCGTATCGAGCGCTTCACCCGCGACCTGTACGCCGAAACCGGCGCGGAATTCACGGAAGCGCAGGCCATCCAAACAAATTTTGAGGGCAAGTACCGGGCGGTGGGCGTGCCCATCAAGTACGTGCAGTTCCGGCTGACTTAGGAAATGACCCAAGAGTCAAAGCTGGGAGTAAAGTTGTAACATCATGCTGAGCGCAGTCGAAGCATCTCTACCGCGCAACTAATTTGATTTAGTGCAGCAGTAGAGATGCTTCGGCTGCGCTCAGCATGACGTTCTCAATAATACTTTCTGCGTTTGCTAATCGACTTCCAGCGCTTCAAACACGGCTTCCAGCTGGTCGAAGTCGCGCAGGCCAGGCTTCACTTCATCACCCGAGGGGAATGAAAGGCCGGCGATGGGCAGTTGAGTAGCCATTTCGCGGGCTTGGTCGGGGAAGAGGCCAGGGCCCAGCCACAGTGGGCGCTCCAGCCCCAGCTGGCGCAGCAGGGCAAGGTCATTTTCAGAAGAAGGCAGTTCCAGTACCCAGCCGATTACGGCGGCAAATGAAGCTGGGGCGCTTTCAGCCGTGGCCAGCTCCACGTAAACCGGCGGGGCGATTTCGGCCAGCTCGTCGGCCGTGCGGGCGGAGCGGAGCAGCACGGCATCGAGGCCGCAGTCGGCGGCTACGGCGTTGATTTCGGGGGCACTGAGCTGGTCGAACTCGCCAATTAGCTCCACGCCGGCTATCCAGCCGGCCAGCTCTTTCACGGTTTTAACGTCGAGATGGCCGGGCAGGGCGGGGTCGAGGACGAAGGTGAGCTTGTCGGCGCCCATGCCGGCGCAGTAGCGGGCGTCGGAGAGGTTGTTGATGCCGCGGATGAGGAGAGGGACGAGGTGAGGCACTTCGGGTCAATTAACAGTAAGCAATGAACAATGAGCTGTGGGGTGCTCAACCGCCTGCATAAAAACGAATGGGTGGTGCCCGGTGGGCTGCCGCAAAAGTAGGGCCGGCAGCGCGGCCAAGGCGTATCGGGGAGGGCCCGGCGGCTGTATCTTCGCCACCATGAACGCAACCCGCCGCGCCCCTTTGCTGGCCCCGTCCTTTCTGGCCGCTGATTTGGCCAACCTGCAAGCCGAAACCGAGCGGCTGGCCGACAGCGCCGCCGACTGGCTGCACTTCGACGTGATGGACGGCCGCTTTGTGCCCAACATCTCCTTCGGCCTGCCTGTGCTGCAGGCCGTGGCTAAATACGCCAAGCAGCCCATCGACGTGCATTTGATGATTGAGGAGCCCCAGCACTACCTGGCGGCTTTCCGCGACGCGGGCGCGGCCAGCATCACGGTGCACTACGAGGCCTGCCCGCACCTGCACCGCGTGGTGCAGCAAATCAAGCAGTTGGGCTGCCGCGCCGGCGTGGCCCTGAACCCGCACACGCCCGTGGCGCTGCTCGAAGACATTGCCGCCGACCTCGACGTGGTGCTAGTGATGTCGGTGAACCCCGGCTTTGGCGGGCAGGCCTTCATTCCGAATACCCTGAAAAAAGTGGCCATGCTGAAAGAGCTGCTGGATAATGTGGGCTCCGATGCCTTGATTGAAGTAGATGGCGGCGTGAGCCTGGCCAATGCCGGGCCGCTGGTGGAAGCCGGCGCCGACGTGCTAGTGGCCGGCAATTTCGTGTTCAGCGCGCCCGAGGGGCCGGTGGCCACCCTGGCCCGGATGCGCGAGTACCTGTCGGGCCTGGAAACCCTTGACGCCGACACGGTGGCGCGACGCAGGCAATAGTGGCCGGCCCCCGGCGTTTTCTCGGTTGTGAAACAAACAATTACCCCTGTCTGCCGCCCATGAGGCCCTTCCTGACTGCCCCGGCGACGGCTTGCTGCCTCGTGCTTTTGCTGGCCTCGCCCGGCGTAATGGCCCAAACGCCCGCACTTTCCGTGCCGGCGCAAGCCGGTGTCATCACCCTGACGGGTACGCTGCGCGATGCCAATGGACAGCCGCTGGAGCTGGCTTCGGTGGGAGTGGAGGGCCAGCCCGGCGGGGCCAATACCTCGGCCGAAGGGGTTTTCTCGCTGTCGGTGCGGGTGCCCACGGGGGGCCAGGCCGCCGTGCTGGTGGTGCGCCGGCTGGGGTATCTGCCCCTGCGCATTCTGCTGCGCCTGCCGGCTGATGCCGACAAGCCCCTGGCCCTCACCATGCGCCTCGACACCAAGGCGCTGAGCAACGTGCGGGTGACGGCTCGCGCCGACCAGGCCGACACCCGCGAGCAGGTCAGCATCACGCGCATCGACCCGCGCGCCGCCAAGGAGATTCCTTCCCCGTTTGGCGATTTCAACGCCATTCTGAAGACGCTGCCCGGCGTGCAGTCCAACAACGAGCTGAGCAGCACCTACAACGTGCGCGGCGGCAACTACGACGAGAACCTGGTGTACGTCAACGGGTTTGAGATTTACCGGCCGTTTCTTGTCACCTCGGCGCAGCAGGAAGGCCTGAGCTTCGTCAATGCCGACCTGGTGAAGCAGGTCGAATTCAGCAGCGGCGGCTGGCAGCCCAAGTACGGCGATAAGCTGGCCTCGGTGCTGAGCGTGGATTACAAGACGCCGGAGAAATTCGCGGCCTCGCTCACGGCCAGCCTGGTGGGTGGCGCGGCCCACGCCGAGGCCCGCTCGGCCAATGGCCGGGTGAGCTACCTGGCCGGGGTGCGGTATAAAAATGCGCAGTACGTGCTCAGCTCGCTGCGGCAGCAGCAGGGCGGCTACAACCCCACGTTTTACGATGCGCAGGCATATGTAAACATCGGCCTGGGCAAAAAAGAGGACCTGCAGCGTACGACGCTGGGCCTGCTAGGCGTGATTGCGCACAACGACTACCGGTTTTCGCCCGAGACCGGGCAGGCTACGTTCTCGACCAATACCAACCAGTTCACCCGCGTTTTCATTGCCTACGATGGCCGGGAGCGCATGCAGTTCGACACCTACCAGAGTGGCTTCAACCTGAAGCACGACTTTTCGTCGCGCCTGCAGATGGAGCTGCTGGGCTCGGCCCTGATTTCGCGCGAGTTCGAATTTCGCGACGTGGAAGCAGCCTACCGGTTTGCCGACATCAACCGCGACCCTACCTCGCGCGATTTCAACCAAACGGTGCGGGAACGCGACATTGGCTCGCAGTTCCGGCACTCGCGCAACTTCCTCACGGCCCGCATCTTCACCGCCGAAACCCGTGGCCGCTGGACGCCCACCAGCGCCCACACGGTTCGCTGGGGCGCCAAAGTCGGCCGCGAAAAAATATCGGACACGCTCGACGAGTACAGCTTTGCCGATTCGGCCGACTTTGTGCCCGACGCGCGCCGCCTGCGCCTGCGCTCCGATTTGAGTTTGCTCAGCACCCGCAGCCAGGGCTTTGTGCAGGACACCTGGGCTTTCGATTCGCTGCGTACGCTCACCTACGGCGCCCGGGCCCACTACTGGAGCACCAACGGCCAACTCGTTATCAGCCCGCGGGTGCAGTACTCGCAAATCAGCCGCCGACACCCCAACCGCTCGTTCAAGGCGGCCGTGGGCGTGTATTACCAGCCGCCGTTCTACCGCGAGCTGCGCGACCAGACAACCATCAGCCAAGGCGTGCAGCAGGCCTACCTGAACCCCGAGCTGCGGGCCCAGAAGTCCTACCACTTCATCGTGGGCGAGGAAATCAACTTCAAGCAGTTTGGCCGGCCTTTTAAGCTTTCGGCCGAAGCCTACTACAAGCACCTCACCGACGTAGTGCCCTACGACGTGGACAACGTGCGGCTGCGCTACTTCGCCAAAAACAACGCCCGTGCCTACGTGGCCGGTTTCGACACCCGCCTGAGCGGTGAGTTTGTGAAGGGGGCTGAGTCGTGGTTCAGCCTCGGCGTGCTCACCACCCGCGAAAACGTGGCCGGCGACTCCATCAATGTGTACGACGGCGACGGCAACAAAACCGGGCGCGAGCCCAAGGGCTACATCCGCCGCCCGCAGGACCAGCGCCTGAATTTGGGCATTTTCTTCCAGGACCATTTGCCCAACAACCCCTCCGTGCGCGGCTACGTGAACTTGGTGTTTGGCACCGGCCTGCCCTTCAGCCCGCCCAACGAGCCCGACCTGCGCGGCACCGCCGACCTGGTGCGCAGCTACAAGCGCGTCGATTTGGGCTTTTCCAAAGTTATCGGCCTAAAAAACATCAACGCCCCCAAGCCGCATTTCTACAGCTTTGAGAGCCTGTGGCTGGGCCTGGAGATTCTGAATGTGCTGGCCGCCAACAACGTGGCCGGCTACAGCTACCTGCAGGACGTGAACGGCCGCACCTACGCCGTGCCCAGCTACCTCTCGCAGCGCGTAGTGAACCTGCGGCTGATTGCCCGGTTTTAACAAAATTGAATTACACGTGTCAGTTGGCGCACCGCGAAGGGTCCTATCACGTCGGAATTTCCTGACGTGATAAGGCCCTTCGCGGTGCGCCAACCGACAGAAAGCCTTACCCAGCCGACGGAATCACCTTTTCCGACGCCACGGCCTCTTTGGAAGGCGGGTTGATGCGGCGGCCGCGCGGGGTTTCTTCGTCGCCGAGCAGCATGCCCCAGGGCTTGAGGGGCGCAATGCGGTCGAACACGATTTTGAGGATGGCGATGACCGGCAGAGCCAGGAACATGCCCGCGATGCCGCCAATGGCATTGCCCACCAGCACGCCCACAATGGCCACCAGCGCGTTGACCTTGATTTTGGAGGCCACGATACGCGGAATAAGGTAGTGGTTGTCGACGAACTGAATCACCATGTACACGCCCAGCACCGCAATGGCGTGGCCGTAGCCAGGCTTCGTGACGAAGGCCATGAGCATGGGCAGGGCAATGGCAATGAGCCCGCCGATGTAGGGAATAAAATTCAGCAGCGCGCCCAGCACGCCCAGCAGCAGCGCATACGGCACCCCAATGATGAGCAGGCCGGTGGTATTGAGCGTGGCCACGATGCTGGCTTCGATGAGCAAACCCACCATGTAGCTCTGGATGGTGGCCTTGCTCTCGCGCAGCACCTCGGCCACGCCGGTGTCTTGCCGGTGCCCCGAGAACACCTGGGTGAGAAAATCGACTAGCCGCCGCTGGTACAGAAACAGCAAAAAGATATAGACCGGAATGAGCGTGGCCACCACCAGCAGCCCCGACACCGCCGAAAGCGTGCCGCCCAACAGGGCCGACGCTCGGTTGCCGGCTTCGCTGAGGTAGCCCTGCAGCTTCTGGTCGCTCACGCCGAAGCGCGATTGCAGCCACTGGTGCACCTCGGCCGTGGTTTCGGCAAACTTCTTCTTGAAGAGCGGCATCTGGCTGGAAAGCTGCGAGGCTTCGAGGTAGATGAAGTAGAGCAGGCCCAGCAGGGCCGTCACGCCCAGCACCACCGTGAGGGTGATGGCCAGCAGCTTGGGCACCCGGTGCCGCAGCAGCCACTGCTCCACGGGGTGCAGCATGATGGCGAAAATGGCCGCGAAAAACAGCGGAAAGATGATTTCGCTGGCAATGTGAATGGTGAACACGGCCAGGGCCAGGCCCAGCAGTATCAGCGGCGCCTTCACGTAGAGCGGAAATTGCAGCTCGCGGGCGGGTTCGTAGGAGTCGGGCATAGCGAAGGGAGTGGAGCCGGTGCCTGAAAAGTGGCCCGGCAGGCCCGCTTACGCGGCGCGGCGGCGCGCGTTGCTTCGCAAACGCAACGTTGGCGCGGCAGAAGGTGGGCCTGCCGAGCGCCGCCGAGGCATCTCGCGTGCGCAACGCAACTTAATCGGTGTAACGATTTTGGTCACTGCTGCCCGCGAGATGCCTCAGCGGCGCTCGGCAGGACGTTCAGGGCTTCCACGCACTTAGCGCGTGAAATCCTCTACCACCTGCACGAACATGGGCGAAGGCACCTCAATGGTCTGGCCAGTAGGAGCGAGCAGGCCGTTTTGGCCATCCACGCGGAAAGTCACCACATTGTTGGAATTCTGGTTGGCCACCAGCAGCAGGCGGCCCGAGGGCGTGAGCGCGAAGTTGCGCGGCGTCTTGCCCTGGGTGCTCATGTACTGGATGGGGGCCAGGGTGCCGTTGGACGTATCGATGGCAAACACGGCAATGCTATTGTGGCCGCGGTTGGAGGCGTATAGGTACAACCCGTCGGGCGAAACGTGCAGGTCGGCGCAGGAGTTCTCGCCGCTGAAGCCCTTGGGCAGCGTCGACACCGACTGCAGCTCCTTGAATTTGCCCGCCGACGCATCATAGGCCAGCGCCGTCACGGTCGAGTTCAGCTCGTTAATCAAGTACGCCTGCTTGCCGTTGGGATGGAAAACGAGGTGGCGCGGCCCAGCGCCCGGCTTGGCCGTGAAAGCAGGTTCAGGCAGCCGCGTGAGCTGGCCCTGGGCGGCGCCCAGGCGGTAGCCCACCACCTGGTCGGTGCCCAGGTCCACGGCAAAGGCGAAGGTGTTGGCCGGGTCGGGGATGATGCAGTGGGCGTGGGCGGCGGTTTGGTTTTTGTGCGGGCCGGAGCCCTGGTGCTGGTCGGCGGCGCTGGGGGCGGCCAGTTGGCCGTTGGCGGCAATGGGCAGCAGGGCCACGTTGCCGCCCACGTAGTTGGCCACCAGGGCGGCTTTCTCGGCGCGGTCGAGGCTGATGTAGCACGGCGACGCGCCGGCCGACGGTTGCTGGTTGAGCATCGTGAGGCCGCCGGTACGCTGGTCCACGGCAAAGGCGCTCACGCCCCCGCCTTTGGCCCCCTGAAACGTCTGGGTTTCGCTCACCGCATACAGGTAGCGCCGCCCGGCGGGCATCGTGAGGTAGGTGGGGCTGGCCCCGCCCCGGTGGGCGCTCACGGGCGTTAGCAGCCCGGTGGCGGTGGTGAGGCGGTAGAGGAAAATGGAGTTTTCCTGCTCGGAGCTCACATTGGTGCCGAAATAAACCAGGTAGTCGCGGCTCATGCTTTTGGCGGCCGGCTTGCTGCAGCCGGCTGCGGAAAGAAGGACAAGTGAACCAAAGCCGGCCGCCAGAGCCAAGCGAAATTTAGGGAACGAAGTAGGAGGAGTCATCAGCGCGAAAAGTATAGCTGCAAAGGTGCGAAAACTTAGGCCCCGGGGCCGCGGCCGGTGCCTTTGCTTTGGGTACGCATACGCACGATGGGCCCGCTGCGCTGCCTGGTGCGGCGCGGCAAGTAGGCCTGGTTACCTTGCGGGCATGTCTGATTTTCGCCTGCGGGTTTTCCAGGCCGTGGCCCGGCACCTCAACTTCACCAAGGCGGCGCAGGAGCTGTTCATCACGCAGCCAGCCGTCACCAAGCACATTCACGAGCTGGAGCGCGCCCACGGCCAGCGCCTGCTGGAGCGCAGCGGCAACCGCGTAGCCCTCACCGAGGCAGGCCGCCTGCTGCTGGCCCACGCCGACACCGTGGCCGCCTCCGCCCGGCTGCTCGACGACCAGCTCCAGGCCTTGCACCACCCCGACGAAGCCACCGGCCGCCTGCGCCTGGGCGCCAGCACCACACTCAGCCAGTACGTGCTGCCCGGCCTCCTGCCCGCCTTTCAGGCCGCCTACCCCCGGGTGCAGCTTACGCTGCTCAACGCCAATTCTGAGCACATTGCCCAGGCCCTGCTGCGCGGCGACCTCGACCTAGGCATGGTGGAAGGCCGCTCCCGCTCCCGCGACCTGCACTACGAACTCCTCTTACCCGACGAACTGGTGGCTGTGCGCCGGGCCACCCCCGGCCGGCCGCAACTGGCTTCCCTGCCGCTGGCCGAGGCGCTGGCCCATCCGCTGGTGTTGCGGGAGCGCGGCTCCGGCACCCTCGAAGTATTGGAATACGCCCTCCGCGAACTCCAAATCAAGCTCAGCAGCCTGCGAGTGGCGTTTTATTTCGATAATACCGAAGCCATCAAAGCGTATCTGGAGGCCGCGCCTGGGGCCATTGGCTTCGTGTCGCGCCGGGCGCTGGCCCGCGAGCTGGCTGGCGGCGCGCTCGAAATCGTGCCCATTGAGGGGCTGCATCTGCCCCGGCAGTTCGATGCGGTATGGGTGCAGGGCCAGCCGTTGCTGCGGGCGGCCCTGCGATTCCTCTCATTTGTGCAAGCCAGCGCTAAAAAGGCGCTCTAAACCAAATTAGAAGCGTTTGGCAATTTTATGCTGAAGCATGCTATTACCAATGGTAATTCATTATAACAACTTTGAATAACCCAGGCCATTGGCCTGGCCGTACCTTTGGGCTGTAACTACTATGGCCCCCATGAGTACTCCTACCACCGCACCACCGCAGCCTGCACCCCAGCCTGCCGCGCCAGTAGCGCCCGCTGCGGACACCGCCGCGGAGGCGGCCCGCCGAAGCCGTTTTTCCGAGGGCCTGCACGCGCCGCATCGGCTGTTTGGCTGGGAATTCTCGCTGCAGCAGGTGGTGTTTAGCGTCGTGCTTGTGTTTTGCCTCACGCCCTGGGCATCGCCGCCGCTGGCCCTGGCGTTGGGCCTGGTGCTGGCCCAAACCGTGGGCAATCCGTTTGCCCAGCAAACCAAGGGCCTCACGCAAAAGCTGCTGCAATTTTCGGTCATCGGCCTGGGTTTTGGCATGAATGCCCACGCGGCGGTGCAGGCCGGCCGGGAGGGCATTTTATTCACCGTGGTATCGTTGGTGGGCACGCTGGGGCTGGGCTATTTCGTGGGCCGGTGGCTGGGGCTGGGCCGCACCGTGGTGCACCTGATTTCGTGCGGCACGGCCATCTGCGGGGGCTCGGCCATCGCTGCCGTAGCGCCAGTGCTGCGGGCCAAGGACGAAGAAATATCGGTGGCCCTGGGCACGGTGTTCGTGCTCAATGCACTGGCGCTCTTTGCCTTTCCGCCCATCGGCCATGCCTTGGCTCTCACGCAAAATCAGTTTGGGCTTTGGTGCGCCATTGCCATCCACGACACCAGCTCGGTGGTAGGGGCGGCGGCCGCCTATGGCGCCCAGGCCCTGCAGGTAGCCACCACCGTGAAGCTGGCCCGCGCGCTCTGGATAATTCCGGTGTCCATCTGTACCGCCCTGGCGTTCCGGCAGCGGGGCGTGAAGGTGAAACTGCCTTATTTCATTGCGGGCTTCATCGCCGCCATGTTGCTTAATACCTACGTGCCCGCCGTGCGCCCTCTGGCGCCTTTCATAACGCACCTGGCCAAAATCGGACTCACCGTCACGCTGTTTTTTATCGGCGCGGGGCTGTCGGCCCGAGCAATACGGGCCGTAGGGGGGCGGCCCTTCGTGCTGGGCGTGGTGCTGTGGGTGGTCATCTCGCTGAGCTCACTCTACGTCATTCTGCATGCCGCGTAGGGTGCTATTTGTTTGATTATTAGGTTGATAATAGTTAATTTTAATTGGGGGGAGGCAGTTGCGATGAGCGAGTCGGCGCTAAAGGCAGCGATAAAGCCCAGCCAACTGCTGCAAAGCGCAGCCGGCCTAGTAGTGAGGATGGTCCGCGTTAAGGTTGCTGCTTTCTAAATCGGCATTCAGCAAAATGCGTTGGATTCACAAAAATACCCCGGCAGGCCCTGAAGCCTGCAGTCGTTGGGCCTTATTCAGACAGCACCGGGAGGCGGAGGCGCACGTAGGCCCCGGAGCCCGACAGCTTGCCCACCTCGATGACGCCGCCGAGTAGCGCCACCCGGTCGCGGATGCTGCGCAGGCCCAGGCCGGCTTTCGCCGCCGGTGCGTGGGCGGGAAAGCCCGGCCCGTTGTCTTCCACGCGCATCAGCACAAACCCCGGCACGTTTTCCAGGTCCACACTGGCGCGGGTGGCGCCAGTGGCGTGTCGCACCACGTTTTGCAGCAGCTCTTGGGCAATGCGGTAGAGGGCCAGCTGGAGCGCCCCCGGCAGAAGCGGCAATTCGGACTCGAGTTGCACCCGGCATTTCACGCGCAGGGTCACGCCTTTCATTTTCTGGCACAAGTCCTTAATGGCCGCCGCCAGCCCAAACTCTTCCAGCACCATCGGCACGAGCTCGTGCGAGAGGGCCCGGACCTGGCGAATGGCATCGGCCAGCAGGTCGTCGGTTTCCTGGCGCAGCTCGTTGATGGTGGCGCTGGGGGCGGGCAGCAGCACCCGCGACTGTTCCAGGCGCAGCTTGACTGCGAAAAGGGTTTGGCCGATGCCGTTGTGCAGGCCCTCGGCAATGCGCTTGCGCTCGGCCTCTTCGGCTTCCTGAACGGCGATGAACTGGGCGTGCTGCTGGTGAACCAATGCCTTTTCGGCCTGAATGCGCGGCGTCACGTTGATGGCCGTGCCCAGCCATTCGTTGATTTCGCCTTGGGCGTTGCGTACCGGCACGGCGCGCGACTGCACCCAGCCCACCGACCCGTCGGGTAGAAACACTTGATGTTCATGCTCAAACACGCCCTGGGCCCGAATGGCCTGGGCAATCCAGTCCAGCATTTCGCGCTGCTGCGGGGCCGGGATGTAGCGCGCCATCCATGTCTCGGTGGGCGCCAGGGTATCGGCCAGAAAGTCTTTGCCAATCAGCCGGTACATGTACTGCCAGTCGGCGCTCATTTTGTACACGATGTCGAAGCTGGCCGCTAAAAACAGCCGGAATTCCTCTTCAGAATTCAACAGGAGCAGCGCAGCGGCTGATTCGGGGGAAGGGTCTTTTTCCATTGAAATCCTATAAGTCCGGCGATGACTGGCACCGCCCAAGCGCCCTTTACAAACAGCTGAGTCGGTAATGCTTGCTTACTTACTACGGAAAAGCCTGCAGGTTTTGTACAACACCTGTGAAAAACTAAGGCTTCGGCTCCTCGCTGTTTGGGCAAGCTCTGCCGCGGCCTTCTCCCACCCACGGGAAAGCACGGGTGTAGGCCAGGCCCGTCTCTGTACATCAGTTGCTTTCCACTTTTGCCTGAATGTCACTTTTTCAAGAGCTCCATCACAATACCGGAAAGGCAAAAAAAAACCGACTTCCGCAAAGGTTGCGGGAAGTCGGTTTTTGTGCGATTTAAACTGCTTTTAAGCAGTTTAAACCAGGAGAAAAGTACCCGGAGCCGGAAGACCGTGCTATTCTGTCCCTTAGATTGTTGCCCGCCTATTTGTATGCAAACCGGGCCCTTACCAGTCCGATTTTCCGCCGCTGGTGCCGGCGGCCGGTTTGGCCATGCCCGACCGAATGGCGGTTACCAGCTGGTGCGCGGCGCCGTCCACTTGCTGCCGTTCCTGCCGGATGATACCCTTCACCATGCCCGATACTTTTTCTTTTAGCAGGATGCTTTCGGCCGAGGTGGGCGTGGGGTTGTACACGTATTTGGAAGGGTAGCTCTGGATTTCGAACTCGGTGACTTCGTAGCGGTACCGGCCATCCTTCACGGCCAGCTTCACGGTGTACCAAAGTTTGGAGGCTGAGGGAATGCCCATCGATTTGATGTAGATGTCCTGCCAGCCTTTGCCCTGTAGCACGCCGGCTTCTTTGTCTTCGGCCTGCACCACATCTTTAGCTGATTTGAAGGTGCTGGCAAACCAGAGCTTGGCGCGGGCATAGAGTTCGGCTTGGCTGGCACCCTCCACCGGCACCACCTCGGCGTAGGTGATGCGGTGAGTATCGGCATCGAGCGGAAACTTTAGCGAGTCGAGGGCCTGGGCCCGGGCGAAGCCGGTGCACAGGCAAAGCAGCAGTAGGGTAAGGGTAGATTTCATAAGAAAAGGGTTGGCTTTAGTGACACGCTTTGCACAGTTCCATTTTGTCCTTGGCCTGGCCGAGCGGCATGGACTTCACCCGCGCGTTGCACTGCTTCAGGTGTGAGCAGGTGGCGTCGGTGTGGTATTTCACGGCGTTCTCGCTGGCACAGTAATACACCGGGCGGGCATTGAGCTGCGTGGTGACCAGTGTGCCGCCGGCCAGAGCCAGCGCAGCAATTCCGCTACTTATCCAACCCCACCGAATGGGGCGACGGGGCTTTTGATGCGGGGCCTCGTGGTAGTGGTAGTTCGCGTCGCCCTTCACTTCGTGGATGTGTGGACTTTGGTGGTAGTCGTCGGGCATGAGTTGGAAAGGAGGGAAGGGCAAGTGGTAAGGCCCTATCGTGGTGGGGATTGGCTCATCAGTATTTGGATAGTGCGCTCTTTATCGGCGACCTGTGCTTGCAATAGTTCTATCTCGCGCTTCATCGCCGCCTCGGTGGCGGAACTGCCATGGGTTTGGGTGGCATTCCCAGCCACCTGGCCAATGACCTGGCTGCGCGAAAATTTTTTGTTTGTCTGGTAAATACCTGAGTCTTCAGCTGCTTCAGGGGAAAATGGGTCACCATCACCCGTCAGAAGCCAGTGGGCGTTGATGCTTTCAAAATTGAGCAGCACCTTCTCCAGGTAGTAAGCACCAGGTTCACGTGGGTTGGGTGGCAGGTAGTTCTGAGTATTGTTTTCAGGTACACCGAGTTGACGGCTGAACTTCCGGGCACTCAGTTTGAAGTGGTCGAGCAGAAATTTTATTCGCTCACCTACAGTCGTTTGCATATAATTGAAAGCTATTTCTGCAAAATGATTTCAGAAAGTGAATCAAATTGAAAGCTAGTACGGTATGTTTGTACCATCTTCCGGCAAGTAAAGCAGCCCACCGCGAAAACGTCCAAACACCATGACCGAAAAGCAGAAATACTATGCGTTGCAGGCCCTCGTCTGTGAGGCATTGCCCTACTACGCTGCCGCCACCACCATCAGCGCCGGCCACAAGGCCAGCCTGACCCGCCTCCAGAATGTGAAGCAGGGCAAGGCCATCAGCCTGACCGACTTGGTGGCCATGGTGAAACATTCCCTTCCGGATTTCAAGATTCCCGCCCACCTGCTGCCCGAAGAGGCGGCCGAGTCGGTGGCTGCCTAGCCTTTACCGCATTCTTTTCCTCCATTTATCTCATCACCAACACCATGAAAAAACCTGTTTGCCAGCCCGTTTCCCTCATTAGCGCCTTCACTGGCCGGCGCGTTCGTGTAGCGCCGCAAGCCGTGGCACCCACGCCCGGCAGCAAAGCCTGCCGCGTGATTGCCCTGCAGCCCGGCGCGGCCTTGGTGCTGGCCCCCCTGCTCATTGTGGGCTGCTGGTGGCGCCCCGATGGGGGCCTGACGGTGTACGTGAACGGCACCATGCCGCTGGCCATGCGCTCGGCCGTGGAGCAGAACGCCACCCACGCCGAACAGTGGCTGACGGCCGCGCCCGGCGGCATCCGCGAAATCGACCTCACCGACTGCCGGGAGGAATTCCATTTGCTGGAGCCTTCGGCCAAGGTGCTGGCCATGTACCCCACCTCCGGCGAAACGTCGGACGCCCAAGCCGCCTGATGGACCTGCAAGCCGAACTCAACGCCAAGCGGCTGGAGCTGGCCAGTACCGAGCAGCTCATCAGCCAGCTAACCAAAGACCGGGAAGGGCTGCGGCCCGGCCCGGGCTACGGCGATGCCAAGCAGCAGCTCACCGACAGCATCCTGCGCCACACCAAGGCCAGCGCCCGCCTGCAGCGGGAAATCAAGTCGCTCAATACTGCCCTCACCGAGTCCCTTCAACCCAAACTGCTCTAATCCGATGGAAATGCCCCAAGTGGCCGCACCGCAGAACCCCGCCGGCATGGTGGACCTGCTGCTGCAAATGACCGCCCCCGACCAGCAGGAGGCGAAGCTGCTCCAAGCCCTGCAGCGCGTGCAGGCAGGCGTGAAATCGCTGGAGGAGCAGCGCCTGGGCTACGAGGAGAACGGCTGGCACACGGCCTGGCAAATCCAATTCGACAATAAAACGGCACTGGTGGCCGCAATCACCCGCGTGTTGGCCGAGCGTTTCGGCCGCTGATACCCTCACTCTCACCTCTTTTTTATCTCATCATGTTATTCACCATTCCGTCGATGGTCGGCTCGGAGCCGGCCAAAGTCAACCTCAAAGAATTGGGCATTGTGCGCGAGCAGCACATGCCCGCCCACGTCGTGCGGTTTGCACCGGCTGAGGAGCTGGTCCGGGTGCGCGAGGAAACCAGCCGCGAGCACCCGCATTTGCGCGAGGAGCTGCTGTTCGTGGAAGGCGAGGAGCTGGGGCGCCGCGCGCGCCTCAGCCAGTCACCCCTGGTAGCGGTGAAAGGAGGCCTGCGCTGTGGGTAAGCTGGCCAAGAAAAACGAGGCGTTGATGATTGATATCGTCAGCCTTATCAGCGAGCTGGGCGACCAGCACGTGCGGCTGACGGAGGCCTGGCCTTCGCTCAGCCAACAGGAGCGCCAAACCGGCAAAGCCAAGTTTGAGGAAGTGGAGCAAACCATTCTCTCCAAGCTGCTGGAGGTGAAATACTTCCAGAGCCTGGGCGACAGCTTCATCAAGGTGAGCAAGCCGGAGGACGGCCGGCCCATGTACCTCGAAATCGTGACGGTGTTCGAAGGCAGCCAGGGCACCGGCGCCTTTGACTTTCCGGCCGAGTTCGAGTTTCAACTTCAACCCCTTACCGGCTGGCTGCCCATGTTTCGCAGCTGCCAACCCGCAACGGAGGCCGCTTACCAGGTGGCCGTCGAACGGGCCATTGAGAAAGGAGCGGTGGTCGTTGAATAAGCGCATCATTCAGTCCTGCCGCACCTGCGAAGGCGACTGCCGCGTGGTGCACCCGCACTGGAAGCAGTACCACGCCCAAGCCGGCAACTTCACCGTGGCCGAATTCTTCCTCCAGCTGGGCTACCTGCCGAGCGAGGCCCTGCCGCCCATCACGGTGGCGTGCCCCACCTGCCAGGGCGTGGGCGAAGTGCCGGCCCCGCGCGCGGCCGCTCAGCCGCTCAGCCTGTGGGAAGAATTCGCGCTGCTGCTCTACAAAATTTTGGGAGGAGCACCGCTATGACTGCCACCCGCCAATACTTCCAAAATGAGCGCGTGCCGCTCATTCCCCTGCCTTCCCGCACGCCCATGAACATCAAGAACTACACCTCCACGGTGCCGGCCATGAACTCGGCCGCCGCCATTGAGAAGCTGCTGGTGGAAGCCGGCGCCACGTCGGTGAGCAAGTGGTACGTGGAGAAGGAAGTGGCCGGCTTCCTCTTCCAAATGCAGGTGAACGGGGTACCCCGCGTGTTCCGGCTGCCCAGCGACGTGAATAAGGTGTACGGCCTGTTCATCCGTGGCAAGGCCCGGCTCGATGCCGGCCAGCGCCTGAAGCTGAAGGCGCAGGCCGGCCGTACGGCGTGGCGCACGCTGCACGAGCTGGTACAAATCCAGGTGGCCATGATTCTGCTCGAGCAGGTGGACCCGCTGCAAGTCTTCCTGGCCTACAACTACGACGAGGCCACCGGCCAAACCATTTACGACCAGGCGAAAGCCGGCAGCCTGAAGCTGCTGGGGGCTTAGTCATTCAACTTTTAATTCTTCGTTTTCAGATGAACATTTCCATCGAAAAGGCCAAAAGCATCCGCGAGGAACTTGGCGCTACCCACCTCATCATTTTAGCGGCCGACAGCGCCGGCGACTGCGTGGCCACCCACGGCAGCACAGAGCGCCACAGTTTGGCCGCCGCCAATACCGGCAATGAGTTGAAAAAGCTCCTCGGCTTCCCCGAGAACATGACCAACTCGCAGCCGGCGCTGTACCTGAATAAATTCATTTACAGTGCTGAGTACACGGCTTTCCGCCAGTATCTGGACCGTTACGATGACCACCTGAAATCCATGTTCGACGAGGGCGAAGATGAACACTATCAAAAGTGGCTCGACACCCGCGAGCCGGGTACCCAGTACCCTGGCCGCAGCGAGAACGACCAAGCCGAGGAGTTTTCTCCCCGTGTATGGGAGAAAAACGAGCGCGCGGCGCAGGGCGGCAGCGATTTCACGCTTGGGTTTTCGGGCTCCGAGCAGGTATTCGCGTTCGCGCTGGGCTGGGGCAAACGGCTTGCCGAGCTGGAGCAGGAGAAGCGCGGCGGTGAAGGCCTTGACCTGAGCATTCTCTATGAGCTTGAGCAACTCTGTGCCGGCTGGCGTGAGCGTTCAGAACGGGCGTTCAACGAAGATTTCAGCGAGTCGTCTGAAACCTACGATGCCTGCGCCAATGGGCTGCGCCGCTGGCTTTTCAAAGCCGAGCCCATGGTGCGCGCCGCACTGGCCTCGGCCCTCACGCCGCGTGAGCTGGAGGCCATCGAGCGGATTGAAGCCATTCTGAACAACGACCACAACCCAGATGCCGCCCACGATTGGGCCGATTGCGGCGAAGTGGACGTGCCGATTGTGCTCGATGCTGTGAAGCGGCTGAATAAGCTGGCTGTGGAATATGTGGCACCGGTGGTAGAGCAGGGGGAGGCCGAATAATGAAAGATTTCGGCAAATACTTCCTCGCTTCGGTGGTGGTGATTTCGGGGGCAGTGCTCACCGCCATCACCGGCGACGGCGACTATTTCACCGGTGCCCTGTCGGTGCTGGCATTCCTCGGATTTGTGTACCTGCTTTTCAAATGAAGACGACCGCCACACCCGCCCTCACGATGCCGGAGTTCAAGGCCGCCGGCATCAACCTGGCCACCCTCGGCATCAACTTGGCCGACCCGGCGGCCGACCGCGTGCGCGACGGCCTGGCTGCCCTGCGCACCCGCTCGCTCACCAAGGCCACCGACAGCCGCATGCGCATCAAGCAGACGATGCCGGGCCTCACGCCCACCGATGCCAAGCAGCTGGCCCACGCCATCAACAACAAGCAGATGTCGGACGGCATGGGCGCAGAAGGCAAGAAGGTGGCCCTGGAAGTGGCCGTGCGCCTGGCCGACACGCTCGATGCCTACCACGGCTACTTCGACATGCTCGACGCCGTGCCGCTCGACCTGAGCGACGTGGCCAGCTACGTGGACCCGCGCACCTGGGCCGCCACGCCGCGCCACGTGCAGCAGCTGGTGCCGCAGTTCATGGAAACCGACCGCAAGCTGACCATGAAGCAGGTGCGGCAGGAAATCGAGAACCTGATGGCCATGCTGCACCAGGTCGATAACGTGGGCGGCATTGGGCTGGAGTTGTTCGAGCGCCGGCGCCTGCAGCGCGAAGGCCTGCTGCCTAAAGCCATCGAGAAGGTGATTGCCGAGATGAAGGCCGATGGCCGGATTCCGGCGGCGAAGGAAGGAGGGGCGACGGTATGAATAAGACTACCAACCCCTCTCTGCTGCGCCAACTCGACCGGGCGGCGCGTACGCCAAACCCTGCCGCTCGCAACCGGCACCTGATTGTAAAGAAAGCCCGGCCCGATGGCCCCGACCGGCTCAGCGCCGACCGCGCCACCGGCACGGTGCGGCTGAACGATGCCCCGTTTCTGGAGGGCCTGCCGGATGCGATGTGGGTGTACGAGCTAGGCGGCAAAGCCGTCGTAGACCACGTGCTAAGCCAGTGGAACCAGCAGGTGCGCCCCTACAAAGACGCTACCTTGAACCAGCTTTTTCCGCGCTGCCGGCAGTTCACAGCCAGCGAGTTGAATCAGGTGGTGGACCTGCTCGGCCGCGTGGCGACGGTGGCAGTGAAAACGATGGCTATTGTAGAGGAACTGGCCCGTATTTCCCCGCTGAACCCGGCCAATCAAGTGGTTCCAACGCCGAATCAAGTGCCGGCGCCGCCTGCGCTGGTGCAGGCCATCCAATTGGCCCTGGACTTTAAGGCCGCGCCACCGGCCACGTTCACGCTGGCATTGAGTCGGAGCCAGTCCAATTTCTATCTGGAATGGCTTCACACCGAGCGCAGAGGCAACGCCCTGGAATGCCTACTTGATGCGCACGACCACGCTTGGGATAAGCGGGTGACGGAATATGCAGTCGTGGAGTATTGGCAGGGCCCTAAATATCGTCCCGGCTCATGGATTGCTTCGCTCGTGCTCACTCCTTCCAAGTTGCGCAAATGATACTCGGCTTTAAAGAAACCTTTATCCCGGCCATCGTTGCCGGCACGAAGCCCCACAGCATCCGCGCTGGCTTCCGGTGGCGCGCCAGCATGAGCATCCAGTTCTACCAAGGCTCCTACCACCAGAAGCGGAACAAGTTCCGGCCCGATGCGGTGGCCACGGCGGTGCAGCAGGTGCATTTCAAACGCGAAATCCGCGTGGCGCCCACGGCTGACCCCATCGTGCTCATCGACGAGCGCCGGCTCACCCCTGAGGAGCGGTAAGAACTGGCCCGGCGCGACGGCTTCGGCAGCTACCACGAACTGGCCCGCTTCATCGACCAGCTCTACGGCCTGCCTTTCACTGGCCAACTCATTCACTGGACGGACTTGCGGTACTAGTCATGCCCATTGACTACAAAGACTACCCGGCCGACTGGAAGACGGTCATCCGGCCCCGCATCCTGGCCCGCGAAGGCAACAAGTGCCAGTGCTGCGGCCTCGGCAACAACCTCTGGGGCTACCGCGACGCCGGCGGCAAGTTCCACTCGCTGCCGGAAGGCCGGCCGGCACCCGCCGGCTTCAAGGCCTTCCACATCCGGCTCAACGTGGTGCACCTCAGCCACACGCTCGACGACCACAGCGACGCCAACCTCGGCGTGATGTGCCAGCGGTGCCACGGCCACTACGACAAACACATTACCGCTCAACAGGCGGCTTACACCAACAAATACCCCGGCGCGGCGGCCACCGCCGTGCTGGAGTTTATCCCTTAGCTCCCCATGGCCACGCCCACCAACTTCAAAGAAACCACCCGCAAGCAGGCCGAATTCCGCCGGCAGAAAGCGCCCTTCAGCAAGCTCAAAACTGAAGCTGAGAAGATTGAATTCCTAGCCAATGCCGAGCCCTTTGCCCGCGAATTCTGGAACTTAGAAACAGGGGGCAAAATCGCTTGGTGGCCAACCCTAGCCAGCATTCCATTTATGAATACCGAGTACGGGGAGGGGTTCAAAACGCCGGAAGAAGCCTATGCCAAGGCGGTGGAGCTGAAAGCCGAATTCGCGGCAAAGCTGGCCGCCCTGCCCACGGCCGGCTAAAACACCCGCTGCTCACCTATTTCCTTCTGCCCAAGTACCCCCGCCCATGTCCAGTTATTCCCTAGAAAAGCATCCCAAGAAAAAAGGCCAGTGCCCCAGCTGCCACGAGAAAGGCGTGTTCCGCTATTTCCAGAACGCAGAAGGGGAGCGGCTCGACGAGAAGTATGGCATTTGCGACCGGGCGGCCAAATGCGGCTTCGATTACCGCCCCAGCGGCGAACTGTTTCCGGCCAAGGAGGCCAAGGAAGCGGCGCCCATCGAAACCATCCGGCCGGCCGAAGCCGTGGTGGTGGCGCTGCTGGAGAAAACCAAGGTGCACACCAGCGGCCTGCACCAGTGGGCCGAATTCAAGTTCAGCGAAACGCCGGAAGGCAACCTGAGCGCCGAACACCTGGAGCGGTGGTGCGTGGCCAGCGACGGCGACCGCACGGCCTTCGTGCACTGCGATGGCCAGGGCCGCGTGGTGAATGCCAAGTGGTTCGTGTACGGCCCGGACGGCAAGCGCGACAAGGCCCACGAGCCCTTCAGCATGCGGCAGCCGCCGGCCTCGGCCCGGCAGCGGTTCGGCTTCTGCCTCTACGGAGAGCACCTGCTGCGCCACGACGACCCGGCCCGGCCTATCTGCGTGGTGGAATCGGAGAAAACCGCCGTGCTGGCGTCATTCTTCTATTCGCACTTGGACTGGCTGGCCTGCGGCTCGGCCAACGGCATCAGCGACGAGAAGATTGGCCCGCTGCACAACCGGCCCATTTGGTGGGTGGCCGATGCCGACGGCAACGTGCCGGTGGAGAAGGACGGCCAGCCGGTGCTGGTGAACGGCAAGCCCAAGCTGAGCGAGGGCGGCCGCCGCAACTCGTCGCTGCGCAAGCTGAAGGCCTACGGGCTGGAGCACGTGGTGATTGACTTGTTTCCCGACCGCACCGACGGCTACGACTTGGGCGACGCCCTGCGCGAGGGCCTGCGCCCCGATATCGTGGCGCCGACGCCGCCGGCCCCGAAGGCGGTGGAGCTGCCGGCCGACATCGAGGAGTGGAGCATCCAGCTGAAGGACCGGTGGCACAAGGCCACCAAATTCATCGAGGAATTCGAGCGCCGCGAAATCGACCTGACAAAAAACGCTGACAACTGGATTAACACGGCCGACGCGCTGGCCACTTTCGGCGAGCACGGCCGCGAGCTGCTGCACCGCTTGGCCCGGCCCAATGCCAACTACCAAAAAGCGGGTGTTGACCAGTTGTTCGACGAGGCCGTGAAGACAGCCGCGTGCACGTCGCCGGCCAAGTTCTTTCAGATTGCTAACCACTACAACATCAAGCTGCGCGACCTGAAGGAGAAAAAGAGCAAGGAGGAGGAAATCCGCAGCGGTTTGCCCGCCGGCGTGAATGCCGAGGACTACTTCCTGCACGGCTTTTACGAGCTGGATAACTGCTACTACTCCATCAAAGACAACGTGCCGCGCATGGTGTGCGGCTTCGTGATTAAGGTGCTCTACCTGGTGAAGTCGAAAGACAACCCCAAGCGCATCGTGGAGCTGACCAACCAGTACGGCTACAAAACCACCCTCGACCTGCCCACCGACTCGTTTGTGAGCATTGGCGCCTTCAAAAAGGTGGTGGAGAGTGCCGGCAACTTCGTGTTCGAGGGCAACGAAACCGACCTGACGCGCCTCAAAAAGAAGCTGTTCCGGGAGGAGAAGGTGACCACCGAAATCAGCTCGCTGGGCTGGCACGAGCGGGGCCAGTTCTACGCCTTCGCCAACGGCATCTACAACGCGGCCTGGACGGCCACCGACCAGTACGGCATCGTGGAGCACGGCGGCTTCAACTACTACCTGCCCTTTCAGTCGGGCATCAATTTCGATGACCACGAGGCCTTTGCCAACGAAAAGAAGTTCGTGCACAAGCCCAGCAAGTTGGACTTCGCCACGTGGGCCGACCTGCTCTACAAAGTGTACGGCGACAACGGCATGATGGGGCTCTGCTTTTATGTCGCCGCGCTGTTTCGGGACCACATCTTCCAGGAGCACAACGCCTTTCCGCTGCTGTTTTGCTTCGGGGAGCGGCAATCGGGCAAGTCGGAGTTCATGATTTCGTTCAAGTACCCGTTCGGCCAGCCCCAGAAGTCGCTGAGCCTGGAGAACCCCAGCACCGTCATCGGCATGGTGCGCACGCTGGCCAACTTCGTGAACGCCGTGGTGATGCTCGACGAGTACAAGAACAGCATCGACAAAAAAACCATCGGCCTGCTCAAAGGCCTGTGGGGGGGCGACGGCCGCACCACCGGCGTGAAGTCGAACGACAACCAGACCCGGGTGACGAACCCCAAGTCGGCCGTCATCATCGCCGGCCAGGACATGCCCACGGTCGACAACGCCCTGTTCACGCGCTGCATTTTGCTGGAGTTTCGCAGCAAGGGCCGCGACTACGAAAGCTACTCGGCCCTGAAGACGCTGGAAAAGCAGGGCCTCACCGACATCACGCTGGAGGTGCTCACGCAGCGCCCGGCCCTGACGCAAGACTACGCGGCCGCCTTCAAGCTGGTGCACGCCCACCTGAAGGACGCGCTGAAAGGGGAGGGCATCGAGGACCGCATGCTGCAGAACATGGCGCAGCTGCTCACGCCGGTGCTCTACCTGCAGGAGAACGAGCTGCTGAAATTCCCGGTGACGGCCGAGCAGCTTTACGACATGGCCATTGCCCTCATCAAGCGGCAGCACGCCCAAATCAACCAGACCACCGACTCCCGCCGCTTTTGGGACGTGTTCGTGGGCCTGGCCACCCACAAGCCCATGCCGCTCGCGCAGGAAGGCGTGGACTACACCTTCCGCAAGGGCCAGCTCTGCATCCGGCTGGGCAACATTCACCCGCCCTACATGAGCGCCCACCGCAGCCAGTACAACGTGCCAGGCCTCGACAAGCAGACGCTGGACTATTACCTGAAGCACGACCCGGCCTTCGTGGAGGTGAAAAACCTGCGCTTCGATGTGCCGGCCCACATGAACAACGGGATTGCCACGCGCACGTCGCCTACGTCGGCCTACTGCTTTGATTTTGCCAAGTTGGGCATTGACCTGCCCATGATTTTGAACGACGTGGAAAACGTCTAACTCTTCTCAAACCATTAAGATGGATACCGAAACGACCCCTAAAGAGTGGGTAATCTTGGCCAAAAGGCACGAGCAAAGTGGGGGCCCCAACATTGGGGCTCCCTTTTACGGCCCCAACTATGGCGGCTACATCATGCGCCTCAGCGGTGCCGGGCTTTATACTGAAGCGGAAGCGCGGAAGGAAGCCGGCAATTGCGGCCCTGGTGAATTATTGCCTTACCATTTCGCTGACCCCAAGCTGCGTGAGTACTTGGACCATTGGCATAAAACGCGCAGCTCAGAGTTCGACCTCTTTCACCAAGTGCGAAGCCTGCAGGCCGAGCTGGTGGCGTTGGAGCAGCGTCGGCAGTACGGTGCTGACATCATCAACGACATGACGTTGGAGGCCGACCTGCAGGTGAAGGCCGAACTCACATTGGTCGGGGCGCTGGCTGAACTGCCCAAATACAAGATGGACGGTGAGAACTGGTTTGTGCCACTCGATGACCTGATTGCCACGCTGCAGGTGCACGCCAAGCACCGCGGCTGGGCTGATGCCGTGCCGGAAGGAGGGGCGGGCAAATGAAAACATTCGTCGTGACTGCTCACATTGAGCTAATCAGCCGGCTGAAACCCATTCCACCGCAGCAGCCCGTTCAGACCGGGCTGCTGCGTTTGGAAATTCCCGCCAAGAATGAAGAGGAGGCCCGGACGAAAGCCCGGGCCTTCTTGATGGGAAAGGTGGCCATCGTAGTAGATGAGTGCACGCTGAAGCCGGCAGGGAATGGCGTACCTAAAGCCGGCGGCTCATTCCAGGCCATTATGGATGACTTCAAAGACATCTTCAAAAACTGGAAAAAGCCATGAGCAGCGAGCAGCCCTACGAAATCGAGCTGGTGCGGTGCAAAGGCGACGACTGGCATGAATCGATGTTGGCCACCATCACCGGCCTGACTAAAAAGGAAATTCGCCGGAAGCTGCCGGCTGAGATGCAAAAGCCCGGAGGGTGGCGCGGCAGCTGGTTCCCGCGCGCGGCCCGCCTGCTCGGCTTCAGCACCACCGACAAGTTCCGCAAGTGGGACGCCGGCACGCCCTGGCCCTGCATCATGCGGGTGCAGGTGCCCGATGCCTGGGGATGGAAGGGGAAGTGGTGGGCCTTGGTCTATAACCAAGGCCTGGTGTACTGCGTGAATGCGCACCAGTACGTGCCCAGCATTCCGGGCGTGTGCCCACTGGCCGAGTGGCAGGCCATGTACCCGGGCTGCCGCGTGACCTCCATGCTCCAGATATGGATGAGTACCAGCAGCAGCCTGGCCGGCGCCGAACGGTGACTGCTCCAGTGCCACTTATCGACAACGAATAGAAAGGAGGGCCCCGGCCCTCCTTTTTTATTTTAAGTGCCCGGGCCTAGCCAGAATACCAAAAGGCACCTGTGCGCACACATGGGCGCATGTATAGGCGCGTGTAGAGGGGCTGCTGCAAAACATCGGTTTTTCCCTTCAACCCTTAAAAAGCCGACCTACACCGACCTACAGACCTACACGCCGTTTTGGCGGCTGGCGATGTGCGTTTGTAGGTCAGAAATAAGGTTTTTAGATTTTATAAGGTTAATAGAGGGCGTTAAAAGTGTAGGTCGGTGTAGGTCGGTGTAGGTCGGGGTACTTTTGGCCAACCTACACCAACCTACACTTTTCAGGGCCCGACCTACACTTCGGCGGCGAAGAATGTGGCCGTAGTAACTCCAATCGGCTTTTTTGCTCCGGTGTAGGTTTGTAGGTCGGTGTAGGTGAGGTATTCCAGCTTTTGGGCGTGAAACCGTGTTTTTTTCAGCGCGCGACATTTTTTTATAGGTCGATGGCCGGTTTTTGGCTCCACGCTGCCAATCAGCGGCCCGGGAACCAATCTTCGGCAAATCCAATATCTGCTTTTCGCTGGTACTCCTGCACTAGGTTCGACTCCGGAAGGGGCTTAATTTTCGCTCCAGACGCGGGAAAATCTATTCCGAATTGTCCTGTGCTACGCCTGGGGGCTTGGGTAGCTTTGAATCATGCCCCGCCTCCCGGAAAATATGCTTACTCATCACAGTATTCCGGTGCGTCCGGCTGTGGCCAAATACTTACGGCGGAAACTGCACTTGGCCGAGGGCCAGGCCTACCAACTCAGCAAGAAGCACCCGGTGGGCCGGTTGCTCTACCATTTGTTCCGCAACCCCCAAGAGGACAGGCAATACGTGATTTCGGAAGAGACCCACCCGGGCCGGTTCCCCCTCACCATTTCGCACCAGCTCAACTGGCTCAACGGCTGCCGCTACCTCAGCGCGCAGGGCATTCACGACTTCAACCGGCAGGTGGAGGACATGATGGAGGAGGAGTTTCTGACCACGGTGAAGACCCTGGCTGCCCATAGCGTGCAGTTTGAGACGAAGGCTGTGGCCCTGCGCTTCATGGACACCTACGACCTGACGGAAGAGGACATGACGCTCGATGCGCTCATCAAAGCCTACTACCGCTTCCGCAAAGCGCAGCATACCGCCCAAAATCGGGTAAATAATATTCCGAATTGTCCTGCGCTCCAGCTGCAGGTAGCCGCCTAACGCCTTGCTCACTCCCGCCCCCGCCGCCGCCGGCCAATTGCGCAATCTGGACCCGCTCCTCGTCGACAACACCGGCGGGGTGGAGGCGCTCTGGTATTGCGACGTGGCCGACGTGCTCAGCTACCCGCGCACGGCCGCCGCGGCCCTGGCCACCGACGTGGTGCTGGTGCCCGGGGCCAGCTGGTACCAGCTCATTGCCACGCGCGGCACGCTGAGCTACGGCCAGGCCGGCGCCACCGACCGCCACGGCGACTTTTTCAAGCCCCTGCTGAAGGGCGCGCTGGCCAAGGCCACGCCCACGGTGGCCGCCGGGCTGGAGGCGCTCGACGGCCGCCGCTTCCTGGTGCTCTACCGCGACCAAAACGGCTACGTGTGGCTGGTGGGCACGCCCGACAGCCCGCTGACGTGGAGCGAGAAGTACGAGAGCGGCAGCCCCACCACCCGCAACGGCTACGATTTCCAGTTCGCCGGCGAGGGCCCGCGCCGCGCCCGGCCCTACCTCGGCACCTGGACGGTGAGCGGCGTGGGCCTGGAAACCGGCGTGCAGCTGGGGGCCGGCACCGGCGGGCGCGTGGAAATCCGCGACGCCCATGGCAACCTCATGGCCACCGTGGCCGCCGGCCGCACCGTGGTGGTGCGCAGCGGCTTCCGGGTGGCCTTCACCATCAACTAACGACCCATGGCCGGAACCCGAACCAACGCCGCTGCCTGGCTGGCCAAGTGGCTGCCCATCTTCGGCGATAACCAGTACCAGAACATCACCGAGAAGACCTTTCGGGACAAGGACGAAGACATTGCGGCCACGTTCATGGCCTGGAAGGACTTCAACCCCAACGGGGCGCCTGGTATCGATAAGCGGGTGCGCTTTGAAACGGCGGCCCAGCTGGCCACGGCGGGCGGGGCCGGTGACTGCCTGGAAGGCCAGGACGACGAAACCTTCTGCCTCGGCATGCTGGCGTGGGTAGAGTTCCCGGAAGTCGGCCCCTACGGCACGTCGTTCCGGCTGATGTACGACGGCAACCCGGCGCGCACCCCCGGCGACAATGGCGTATGGGCTTACCGCACCGGCACGCTGGTGACCGGCTCGCGCCTGCCGGCTATTTGGGTGAAGCTCAGCGACCCGATTGCCGGCGTGCCGACCTACGACTACCTGCAAACCATTGCCGGCGCTGGTGGCTATGCTTTCAAGGTTGGCGAGCCCATTCGGGATTTTGCGGGCACCAACGCCGAATATTTCTTCGCCGCCCTGCAGCCCGGCCCGTTGCCGGCGCCCACGGCGGCCACCGGCGACGTGAACTGGCGCCGCATCGCGCCGGAGGAGGTGGCCACCGTGGCCCCGCCGTTCTTTCTGCGCATCAGCCAGGCCACGGCCATCCTGCTCGACGACGACGTGGCGGTGCAGGCGGGCGTGCGCTACGCGGTGGAGTTTCCGAGCGGCCAGTGCGTGGAGCTGGTGGGCACGGAGGCCAGGCGGTTTCCGGTGGTGGGCGTGCTCAATGGCGAGCCGGTGCGGGTGAACGTGCACACCGGAGCTATCACGCCCGCCGACTACGACGACACGGCCGTGCGTGGGCTCATCACGGCCCTGCAAACCGGCAAGGTGGAGGTGTGGACGGTCGGGCCGGTTTTTGCCAACCGCACCTATCTGGGCAATGGCTTCAGCGGCTGGGGTTTCTACCAGCCCAAAAACGACATCGGCACCAGCACCACCATCAGCAGCGCCTACTACAACCTGGTGGTGGCCTGGCCGAAGCTCTACTCCACGCTGGGGCTCTCGACGGACGGCGGCCTGACCCGCTTTGCGGCGACTCAGGCGTTTAGCACCAAGGCCAACCTTTATAATGCCCCCTACTTCGCCAATGAAACGGCACCCGGGGCAACGTTATTTCCCGGCATGGGTGGCGGGCAGTTTTACTCGTTGAACGGCACGGAAGTGAGCCTGGACGACCCGGCCGCCTACCCCGAAACCTTCGGCCGGGTCAACTTTTATCGCGCCGTGGGCCAGGCTGCTTCTACGCTCAAGCTCATTCAGCCCACCACCGCCTCCATTGAAGGCAGCAGTTCACTGATTCTTGAGCCCGGCGAGTGGCTGGTGCTGCGGCAGGTGCTGAGCGGCTACCAGATTCCCATGCGGGGCAATAACCTGGGCGCCGCGGCGCCGGGCGGTGGCAGCACCACCATGCTTTCCGAGCACTACACCGCCACCGTGGCCGGCGCCCAGCCCGCCATCGCGCGCGCCGATGCCGTGGCTTACTTCGACGTGAGCGTGAACGGTGAAGCATTGGTGCCCGGGCTACACTACACCGTAAGCGGCAACACCCTCACGCTGCTGGCCGCTGCCGGCGTGGACGTGGGCGAGGTGGTGGCGTTCAGCTACTTTAAAACCGTGGGCACGGTGGTGGCCCCGGCCACCGACGACCCCGACCTGCACACCACGACGTCGGGCAACCGCCACACCGGCCCCGATACCTACTTCACGCCGCGCACGGCCTTCAACATGAAGGCCGTGGACAACGTGGCCAGCGTGAATTATCAGGTGAGCTACCGCGACACGACCAACGCCAACGCCTGGGTGTATGGCACGCCCCGCGCCACCGAAGCCGCCGCCACCGCCGACCTGGGAGCCGTGCCGGCCGCGAGTTGGGCGCAGGGCGTGCAGCTGCGCTACGAGACCGTGCCCACCGATTCCACCAAAGAGGCGCAGTTCGCCACCAACGTTTCCTAATGAGCAAGGCTTTCGAGGGCCACAACCGCCCCTTCCCCAGCACCGTCATTGCGCCCCCAGTGGGCGCCGGGCACAGCACGTACGCCTACTTCGCCGGCTCGGCGTTGCAGTTCCCCACGCTGCCCAACGCCAAAGTAATGGCCGGGTTCATCAAGCGCCCCAATACCGGTAGCGGCTACGGGTTCGACAACCGGCCGGCCGGCTCGGGGTACTTTCTCAGCGGGGACCACCCCAACTTTTTGATTCAGAGTGACGGGGTGAGCATCGATACGCACGCGCCGTTTTCGGACGAATTGTGGCACATGTTCTACTTCGAGGCGGTGACCAACTTCATCTCGCCCAAGCTGCTGGCCCGCAACGCCGGCGACGAGTTCCTGGCCCTGACCAACCTGGCCGACTTGCGGGTGTACGACCGCGTGTGGACCCCGGCCGAGAAGGCAGCGGCCAGCGGGAACGGCACGCTGCCCACCGACAGCAGCGTGATTGCCCGCTACGATTTCGTGGGCATGACGGGCGTGCTGATTCCTGACGTGAGCGGCAACGGCCGCGACATCACAGTCACCGGCGCCGCCGGCGTGCTCTACACCAACGGCTAATTCCTTTCCCCCTTACGAGCTATGGCCATTCAACCCCACACCCCCACACCCATCGCCCTGCGCCTGCCCAACCGCACGGACGGCATCACCACCCTCGGTTTCGTGGCCGTGCAGCGCGTCTTCTCGCACCTGACGCCCCGCAACGGGGATACGGTCACGGTCAGCACCTTTGAAATCGAGGCCTACTTCCTGCTCGAAAACGACGAGCTGGGCAACCGCTTCGAATCGTTCAAGGCGCCCGACGTGACGCTGGTAGCCGATAACAACTGCCTGGTGAGCTCGGACGGGCTGACGATTCTGGCCACCCGGAGCATTGACCCGGCCACCGGCAAGCCCATGCGAGAAGAGGAGTTGCAGGAAGATTTCTACCGGCGCTGCGTGGCGCTGAGCGTCAACCAAGACACCTACTGGCAGGGCAATGCGATGGAGGTAATGCGGGAAAATCAGCCCATCGTCATGGGCCAACTCATGCGCTACCATGCCCAGCAGGCCATTGCCATGGGCCGCTTCGACGTGCCTTAGCCGTGCGCGCCACCCGCTTCGGCTGGCTGCTTTTCGCTGCGGCCGCCCTGCTGATTTACCTGCTCTGCCGCTGGCTGCCGGCCAATTATTTGCCCTCTTGATGCGCCTGAAAAACCAACTCCTGCTCAACACCCTGACCCAAGCCGTGGACTTGCCCGCGGAAATGGGCCCAATGGCCAGCGTCGACGCGCGGCTGGAGGCGCAGCGCATTGCCATCACCGGCCAGCAAACGCCGATTGGGCCGCGCATGCAAAACCGCAACAACGCCCTGCGGCTGGACTTTGTGGAGTCGCGTATGGATTCGGCGGAGGCCGCCCTGCTCACCGAACAGCAAGCCACCCGCCTGCAGCAGCAGGTGATTGAGCAGCTGACGTTAGGGGCCAGCGCCACCGGCGCGGAAGTCGTGGCCCTGCGCGCCCGCATCGAGCTGGTGCGCGCCGCCGGCGTGACCACGCAGGCCCAGCTCGACGCCAATGCCGCCGCCGACGCGCTGACGGTGGCCCGGGTGCAGCAGCTCGAAACGCAGGAGGCCGCCGACCACCTGGCCGACGCCGCCGTGCTGGCCTACGAGCAGCAGAACGACGCCCGCGTGGCCCTGCTGGAGGCCCGCCTCACGAAGGACGAGGCGGCCATTGCCACGGCCCAAGCCAAAGTCGACGCCGCTGAGGCCCACGCCCAGCAGGGCATTGCGGCGGCGGCCACCGCGCAAAGCAAAGCCGACACGGCCCAGGCAGCGGCCGCCGCGGCGCAGGCCAGCGCGACCACGGCCCTGGCCAACGCCGCCACCAACGCCACGGCCCTGGCCACGCTCGCGGCCGAGGTGGTCACCAAGCTGCCGGCGGCCCTGGTGCAGCGCTTCAGCATCAACACGCCCGGCGTGACGTTGCAGGCCCTCACGCCGGCCACCTTCCCCGTGGTGCTGCCCAAGGCCTTCAGCGACAACAACTACTTCGTGTTCTTCACCAAGGCCAGCGGCGCCGCGCTGCTCAACGTGCAGCTCAGCGACACGGCCACCAAAACGGCCACCTCCTTCACCTGCAGCATGCAGCAGACCGGCCTGGCCTCGCTGCTGGTGGCTGCCAGCACGGCCGAGGTGCTCGTGGTGCACGCCTGAAATACCCGGTAAGACCAACGCCCGCCCCATCCGGCGGGGCTTTTTTCTGTCCTTCGCTTCGGGCCGGCGGGCCGGCAGTTTTGCATCGTCCAATTCCCTACGATGCGATTCAATAGCCCCTTATCGGCCGCGCTCAGCGGCCAGTTCCTGTTGGAAGACTCGGCCGTGCCGGGCTTCCTCGCGCAACTGGCCCAGCTGCTCACGGCCACGAGCACCGCGCCGGGCCAGCCCCGGCCCGACGGCGCGCTGCAGCCCGCGGCGTGCTTTGCCATTTCGGCCGACGCCACGAGCGTGCAGCTGCGCGGCTACGGCTCGCTCGACGAGGTGCCCGCCGGCTCGGTGGCCGTGACCGTGGTGCGCGGCGTGATGATGCCGGAGGACGACTACGATTGGGATTACGGCTACGTGCCCGGCACCCGCACCCTGGGGGCTCGCATCCAGCAGGCCGACGCCCACCCCAACATCATCGCCCACGTGGGCCACTTCATCACGCCCGGCGGCAGCGTCATGGGCGTGGAGTCGTTTGCCGACATCGTGGCCGGCACCACCAAGCCGTTCGTGAGCTTCGTGGACATGATGTGCTCGGCCGGCGCGTGGAGCGGCTGCGGCGCTGATAAAATCGTGGTGGGCAAAACCGGCATCACCGGCAGCATCGGCACGAAGTGGGACGGCCTCGACATGTCGGGCTACCTCGAAAAAATGGGCTTGAAGCAAGTGACCGTAACGGCCACGGAATCAACCGAAAAAACGCGGGCGTTCGACGAGGCCTTGAAAGGCAAGCCGGCCCTGCTGCGCTCGCAGATGCTCGACCCGCTCAACGACGTGTTCGTGGCGGCCATCAAACAATACCGCCCCAACGCCACGCCCGACACCCTCACCGGCAAGCTGTTCGTGGGCCAGGCCGCCGTCGACGCCGGCCTGGCCGACCAGGTGGGCTCGCTTCAAGATGCCATCCAGCTCGCTTTCGACCTGGCCGGCGAGGCCGGTTCGGTGGTGGGCTCTACTACTGCTTCATCTTTTTCTTCCACCAACCCCCAATCCCCAACCATGTCGCTTTTCGGCAACAAAAACAAAACCACGGCCTTGACGGCCGTATTGGCGCTTTCGGGCCAAACCGGCCTGACGGCCGAGACCACGAAAGCCGCAAACGAGGAGCTGGCAGCTGCCGGCATCACCGACGCGGCCATCATCACACAGTCGGAATACACCGACCTCGTGGCCAAAGCCGGCCAGGTAGCCACCCTCACCGCTTCGGTGAACACGCTGACGGCCGACAAAACCAAGCTGACCACCGACCTGGCCACCGCCAACACGGCGCTGACGGCCTCGCAGGCTGAGGTGACGCGCCTCGGTGCCCTCGGTGGTGCTGCCCCCACCACGGCCGGCAAGGCTGAGGGTGACCAGCAGGATGCCCCCAAGGCACACGCCTGGTTCGACAAAAATGCCGACCACAACAAGGATGCTGAGGCTCTGCTGAGCTAATCAACATCCTCTCACACGCTTTTTCTCACCCTTTTTCTGCAAAATCCCAAATGGGCATTAACGTAACCCAACTGGCCGCTGAGCTTGGCGCTTACAGCCGGACCAACAACAAGGAGATTCGCCAGATGGCGACTCAAAAGTCGTTCACGGCTAAATTCATGAAGACCGTGATGTCGGTGAAAGGCAAGTTTCCGGCCTTGCAAAGCATCACCGGCCGCCTGGTGCAAGGCTTCACCGCTGTGTGGAGCCCCCTCGGTGTGACAAAGTTCAAGGTGAACCCCCTGGTGAACTATCAGCAGAAGGTGAACTACGAATTTGTGCCGGCTGACATCAACGCCAGCTGGGTGGCTCACCTCTACGAGGAGAACAAAAAGCCCGCTGATATGCCTATCTCGAAGTACCTCATCGAGCAGGAAATCATGCCCGCCGTGGTGCGTGACCGCGAATACCTGCTGGGCCAGGGCGTGTACGATGCCAACGACAAAGGCACGTTCGGTAAGTCGATGGACGGCATTGCCACCATCATCACCAAAGGCCTGGCCGCGAACAGCGAGAACCCGGTGTATCAGATTCCGCTGGAGCCGGTGACCCTGGCCAACATCGTCGACCAGGTGAACGAGTTCGAGCAGAAGTTGCCCATCGAGGTGAAGTCGGACATCAACAAAATCTACATGTCGGAGACGTTCACCGACCAGTACGCGCTGAACTTCTTCAAGACATACGGCGTGCACCCCACCTACACGCCGGAAGGCGGCTTGAAGACCATCGTGGGCAAACGCCAACTCATCGGCCTGCCTTCGCTGAACGGCACCAGCGTGATTTTTGCCACGCCGGACGCCAACTTCCTGCGCCTCATCGACCTGAACGACGAGCCCATCTTGAACGATGTGCAGTCGCTCGACTACAAAGTGAAGGTGTTCATGGAGTGGTGGGAAGGCCCGGCCTTCTGGACGAACCAGATGGTTATCGCCGGCGTCATCGACGGCAACATTGAAGGCCTGGCCCCGGCCGGCGCCAACCTGGAATACTACGGCAAGGCTGCCGTGGTAACGGCCTAACCTGAAACCCGCCCGCCTCCCTGCTCAGGGAGGCGGGCACATTTCAATTCAGTATGCCACTTATCGTAAAAATCACTTCGGAAACGAAGGACAAGGGTGTGTTCCGCGCTTCGGGTGTGGTGACGGCTCCGGACGGCTCCGAAAAGGGCAAGGCCGTGGTTTACGTCACCACCGGCGTGAAAGGCCCCAAGCTGGTGCTCGCAGAGGCCGGCAAAACCACTATCCTCGGCAACGAGGTGACCGAGTACAAGAGCTTCGAAGGCCCCACGGCCGCTGAGACTCCCGAGCTGGCAAAAGATGTCGAGCTGACTTTCTCCAAACTATCCTTCGCCATCTAAGCGGTTTAGCTTAGAGTAAACATCATTATGCCACTCGATTTCGAAGACATCGAAGGAACTGCCGGCCAGGACAACACCGCCGGCATCCAGCAGAACATTTACCTCGTCGACTTTAAGGATGTGCTGACGCACCCCACCTTTCCGAAGATTGAGGACGGCACCGACCTGGCCAGCCTGGCAACGGTAACCAGCAATCTGGTGCTGAAACCCACCAAAAAAGCGCACCAACTGTATTGCACGCTGGAAGCCGGCGCGGCCACGAGCGACTCGCAAGGCGAGCTCGATGGCATGAGCTTCAAAAACGGCCTGAAGTTCCTGATTCCGGGCAACAAAGCCAATGCCGATGGTTTCGTGCGTTTGGCCAAAAACGGGTCGTTCTACCTCATCTATTTCGAGCAGGACGGCACGGTGCGCATCCTCGGTCACCCGGGCTACCCGGCCAAGATGGCCAGCGCCCCCGGCACCAGCGGCGAGAAAACCAGCGACCGCAAGGGCCGCACCATTACTTTCCAGAGCGTATGGAGCGGCCCGGCCCCCGTATTCGAAGGCAAGGTGATGGTGGACACCGTGGAGCAGGTGCTGGTGTATCTGGCGTAGCTTTGCTGCACTTCATGGGGCAATAGCTGCCACATGATGAGATAAATCCTGAAAGCCCCTTGGCCTTGCCGAGGGGCTTTTTCGTGTCCTTTCAACTGGCAATTGCCGGCCGGAATTTCGGGGCATGACGGTAAAAGAATGGCTCGATTCGGAGCGTGATTACGAGGCGGGCCGGCAGCTCTACGCCGCCCTGGGGGACAACGACCGGCTCAAGCGGCTCTTTGCCGATGGGCCCACCCGCTACAACCGCGAGGCGGTGGCGTGGGAACTGACGAAGCTGGCCCGGGCGGGAAGTGGGCAGCTATCAGTTATCAGTTATCAGTTAGCAGTTATCAGCATAGATGCTTCGGCTGCCGAAAAGGATACAAGCTCAGAGCCCGAAAGCAGCCCAAACGCAACGTTTTCGTTGCAAAAGGATACAAGCTCGGCCGAAAAAGGGACCGAGCTGCTCGACGAGCTGAAGGCTGAGCAGCGCGGGCTCTACGATGAGCGGGCCGGCGTGCATGCCCAGCTGGAGGGCGCGAAGGACGAGGAAGAGCGCCGGCTGATGGCCGTGCGCGTCATGACGCTGAGCCGGCAGCTAAACACGAATTGGGAGACTTACCACTACGTGGAGGCCCACGGCGAACTGCCGCCGGCGCCGGCCCCTGCGCCCGGCCTCGACCAGCTGGCCCCGGCCGACCTGGTGAAGAAGCGCAACAACCTGCGCAGCCAGGCGAGCAAACTCAAAAAACAGCCCCACCGCGCCGATGACCTGCTGCGCGTGGAGGCCGAACTGGCACAGGTCGAACAACTACTCAACCCGACCAATGGCCAGTAAAGACCAATCGGTGATGGCCCGGGTGCAGGCCATCGTGCCCACCGAACTCACCACCAGCTTTGACCGCATTTACTACTCCTACCTCAGCGAGGAGGTGGAAGCCCTGCTCACCGAGGAGGAGCTGGAGCGGCGCGCGCGCATCGATGACGCCTGGCACTACATGGTGAAGCGCAAATCGCCGTTGGCCGCTGCGCAGTGGCTGCAGGAGAAGCTCGACGTGAGCCGGGCCACTGCCTACCGCATCGTGCGCGAGGCCCTGCAGGTGTTTGGCGATGTGGTGAAAACCAGCAAGGATGCCAAGCGCCGGCTGCTGTGGGAGTACTCGCTAAAGGGACTGGATAAGTGCCTGAAGATTGACGACATGCGTGCCTACGCGGCCATTCTGAAGAACATGACCACGTTCGAGGGCTTGAACCTGGAAGACAACACGTTCGACGGCGAAGCCATCCAGGCCCACACCTACATCATCCAAGTGGGCCGGGCCGACGGCGGGGAGCTGCGCTTCAACGCCAACGCCATCGAGGAGCTGCCCGAAACCGAGTACACCGAAGTGCTCGAGGCGGTGGAGAACATGACCACCAGCGTGGCGGAGATGGAAGAGTTGTTGGACAGGGCCGCGCAGAAAGGGAAGAAAAAGTCGTGAGCAAGCCCAAAATCAGCCCTCTGCACTTCAACCGGCCGCAGCTGCGCTTCATTGTGACGCTGATGATGTCGGCCATCTCGATTTGGGGCCGCGCCACGGGCAAATCGTCGCTCATTGCCTGGCTGATGCACCTGATTGTGGAGAATTTGCCGCGCAGCGCCTGGGGCCTGTGCGGGCAGACCTACGAGCAGATTCTGACGCGCACGCTGCCCTCCACCATTGCCAGCCTGGCCCGCATCGGCTACGTGCAGGGCATTCACTACGTGATAGGGGTGAAGCCGCTGAAGCACTTTGGCATGCCCTACGAGACGCCGCAGAAGTGGAACCACGCCATCACGTTCTACAACGGCACCGTTTTTCACATGATTTCCCTCGATGGCGGCGGGGGCTCGGCGCGGGGCCTGAACCTCGACGGCATCCTGGCCGACGAGTCGCTGCTGCTCAACAAGGAGAAGTTTGACGACGAGGTGCTGCCGGCCAACCGCGGCAACGAACGCCAGGCGTGGGCGGGCCACCGCCTGCACCACGGCGTGTTTCATTTTACCTCGATGCCCTACGGCAACCAGGGCAAGTGGCTGCTGGAGGGCGCCAAGCACTACCAGAACAGCGGCAAGGATTATGAGTCGCTCAGCCGGCAGCTCATCACGCTCCAGCTGAAGTACATCGACAACAAGGACCGCGAGGCCCGCCGCAGGGTGTGGCTCGAAATCCAGCAACTCACCAAGGAGCTGCGCTACTACTGCGACGAGAACGGCCAGCTCTACAGCGAGGCCAACGTGTTCGAGAACCTGACCAACGTGGGCATCCGGTTTCTGGAGCAGGCCCGCCGCTCGCTGACGGATTTCACGTTTCGGGTGGAAATGCTCAACCAGAAGCCCTCGACCGTGGAGGCGGGTTTCTACCCCACGCTCGACCTGGCCAAGCATACCTACGAGGCCTTCAACTACAACCACCTCGACGGGGAGGACTTCAACCTGAAGCGCCTGCTTCGCCTGCAGGAGTACCCCGATAGTAGGCAGGATGCCGATTGCGACAGCGCCCTGCCGCTGCGCATTGCGCCCGACTGGGGCGGCCGGGCCAGCTTCATCACCGTGGCGCAGGTGCACGCCAAGCAGCGCGAGTACCGCATGCTCAACGCCTACCACGTCAAGCACCCGGAGCTGATTCGGCACATTGCCGAGAAGTTCATCACCTACTACGCCTACCACCTGAACAAGCGCGTGGTGTTCATCGAGGATGCCGAGTACGGCAACAGCCGCGTGGGCAACAGCACCGAGACCTACAACCAGTTGTTCGTGCGCCTGCTGCGGGAGGCCAAGTGGAAGGTGGAGGTGAAGAAGCTGGGGCGTGCTCCCAGCTACCAGGTGCGCTACCTGCTGGCCCACGACCTGCTGGCCGAGATTGACCCCAACTGCTGGCGCATCCGCTTCAACAAGCACCACTGCAAGGACCTGCTCATTGCCATGCAGCTCACCTCCATCAAGGAAGGCTCACGTGGCATCGAGAAGGACAAGGATGCCGAGAAGGATGCCAGCGTGCCCAGCGAGGAGGCGCCGCACTACACAGACACGTTCGACCTGCACCTGGCCAGCATCGACGACACGATACTCAAGCCGTCGACCGACTGGAATGGCTTCGTGATGGTCAGCAACTGATTGGACACTGGCAATTGAGGTTAAAGGGCCGTTTCCATAGTGGAAACGGCCTTTTTGTTTGGGTGCAGCCCATTCATATACCCCTTTTTTGCCGATGGCAATTGCCAAAAAGTGATAGGGCAAGCTGGGGTACAAATCGGCGCAATGAGACGCAGTATTCTAAAAATCGCCCATAATCTGCGATTCCAGCGCGTGGGGGCACATTGGTGTGAGACGGGTTTTTTCGGGTGATTTCTGAAGGGGTGTAGGGGCTTTTTCCTGTCCTTTCAAACGGTAGGGGCCGGCGGGAATTTCGCAGGGCAATGGGAGGTAAAAAAGTCATAACGATAAAGCAGGTGCTGGCCGAAATGGCCGCGGCGGTGGAGCCGTTTGCGCTGCGCTTCGTGAAGCTCAACGAGTCGAAAGGCACCGGTGGCGAAGTCGTGGAGCTGGCGGGCCAGCTGCTCAGCGGCCGCGGCTCATCGAAAGCCCCCTCTCCAAAGGAGGGGGGTGAGGAGGTGAGCGCGCACCAGGTGCGCAAGCCCAACCACTACGACAACATGACCCGCAACCTGGTGAGCACGCTGAATGGCAACTACAGCAAGGTGCACTACCCCCTCATTCTGGAATTCAACGGCCAAAAAGTCATTCTCTAACGTGTCAGTATACATCAATCCATCCGGCTCGTTTGGCTTTATCGAGGGCACCAATGCTCTGGTGAAGCTCGGCACGGCTACCGGGCCCACGCCCGGCGCCGCCACCACCAACTCGCTGGTGAAACCTATTGGCGGCAATGCCGACGTGGCCTTTTGGGGCGAAGACAATCTGTTTCCGCAGCAGGTGGTGGCCGATATGGAGGAAAATACTTCCCTGGCCACCATGCTCCAGTGGAAGGCTAAGGCTTGGTACGGCGGTGGCCTCATCTACGGGCTGGTGACGTTCGACGAGAAAGGCGAGGAGGTGTTCAAGCAGGTGCGCCTGCCGGAAGTGCAGGAGTTCATCCGGCGTTCCAACCTGAAGCGGTTCGGCATCGAGGCGCTGGTGGACATTTCGGTGTTCAGCCAAGCCTTCCCGGAGCTGATTCTAAGCCGCGACCGCAAGCAAATCGTGTCGGTGTCGACGCAGGACGCCTGCTACTGCCGCTACGCCAAGGCGAAGACGGCCAACGACATCATGAAGCGCCTCTACATCAACGCCAACTGGGCGAATGGTGGGCGCTACGATGACGAGTACACCACCACCGTGCCGGTGCTCGACCCCTACTACGACGCCGTGGAGGGCCTGCGCGCCCGCACCGATGGCTTCAAATACATCTATCCGATTTCGTTTCCGTCGCCGGACAAATCGGAATACCAGCTGGCCAGCTGGAACACCGTGCGCCGCTCCGGCTGGCTCGACATGGCCAAGGCCGTGCTGGAGTTCAAGCGCAACCTGATGAAGCAGTACCTCAGCATCGAGTGGATGATTGAGGTGCACCCCGAATACTGGAAGTGGAAATTCAAGGATTGGGACGACAAGGACGAGGAGGAGCGCCGCCGGCTGATTAAGCAGGAGCTGACCACCTTCAGCGACGTGATGACCGGCTCCAACGGCGCCGGCAAGTCGCTCATGACCACCACCGTCCAGAACAGCAAAGGGGAGGACGTGGCCGCCTTCAAGGTGACGCCCATGGACAAGAAGATGAGCGAGGGCCTGCTGAACGAAGATTCGCAGGAAGCCCACTCGCACGTCTTCACCGCCGGCGGCGTGGCGCCCACGCTCATGGGCATCCAGCCCGGCAAAAACATGGGGGCCGGCTCCGGCTCCGACGCCCGGGTGGCCTTCAACAACTTCATCAGCACCTCCACTTTCGAGCAGGACCTGGTGCTGGAGGTGCTGCACTTCATCCGCGACTACAACGGCTGGCCCGAAAACCTGGAATTCCGCTTCAAGCAGCCCCTCATCATGACCATGGACAAAGGCAAACAAGTCCAGCAACAGACCTCGTAATGCGCTCCCTCATCACCACCCTCGACCAATTCCGGGCGCACGTGCGGCTCAATGCCTCCACGGAAGACCAGGACTATTTCCTCAGCCTGCAGGCCGATATCCTGCTGGCCGAGGATGACCACCTGCGCCCGCTGCTCGGTGACTCTTTTTACGACGGCCTGCTCGATACCGTGGCCGCGGAGGGCGACGTGGTGCAGGAGCGCCTGCGCTACCTGCTCACCAGCGCCTTGGCCAACCTGGCCATGCTCAGCTTTGCCGACCTGGCCCAACTGCAAATCAGCGGCAGCGGCGTACAGATTATCAGCAACGAACGCGAGAAAACGGCCTTTCAGTGGCAGATTGACGCCCTGAAAGCCAGCTGCGCCACGAAGGGCTTCAACCAACTGGAGAAGGCCTTGGCGTATCTGGAAGCCCACCGCACCGACTTCCCGACGTGGAACGGCGTGCCCGCGGCCGACAGCGCCCGGGCCCTGTTTCTGAACACGGCCGCGCAGTTTTCGGAGCACTACAACATCAGCAACTCGCGGCTCACCTTCCTGAATCTGCTCAGCATCAACCGCAAGATGGAGCGGTTTGCGCTGGTGCCGGTGCTCGGCCAGGCCTACTACGACGAGCTGAAGGCGCAGCACGCCTCCGGCACGCTCAGCCCCGAAAACGCGGCCGTGGTGGCCGACTACCTGCGCCCGGCCCTGGCCCATATCACCATGGGCTCGGCCATCGGGGAAATGAGCTTCGCCCTGAACGGGGCCAACTTCGAGCTGAACGTGTTCCGCCCGGATGCGTCCAACGCGAAGGAGTCGGACCCGGGCCTGCAGCAACTCCTCGAAACCAAGGGGCACGATGCGCTGCGTGACGGCGAACGGTTCCTGCGCCAACTGCGCAAGCTGCTCAACAGCGAGGCCTCGGCCCAGAAATACGCCACCTACTTCGCTTCCAGTGCCTACGACGCGCCGGCTTCGGAACTGGCTTACATCACCACCGACGCCAAGGCGCCGATTTTCTTCGGGTTCTAGGATGGGGCCATACTGGGAATACTTCTTTAAAGCAGTGACGGCCATCGGCGTCATCGCCGCCATCTACAACATCTTCTCCTCGCGCACCATCGTGTCGGAGCAGGGCCAGAAAAACAAGGTTGAGCAGGCCCTGAAGCTCGGCGAGGAGAACAAACGAGACATCGAGCACCTGAAGGAGCTGGCCGGCATTCGCGACGATGCCACCGAAAAGCGCCTCAACCAAATCGGCGACGACATCGGCTTCGTGAAAGACCTGCTGGTGAAGTGGCTCCTCGACCCCAACCGCAAATCTTAATTCTGTAACGATGCCCATTCCCAACTACTTGCGCCGGGCTGCTTCCGGCCTGCTCATGGCCGGCGCCATCTTCCTCGGCCTGCCCTTCCTGATTCGCTTTTACGACCCGACCGCCGGCAGCTTCGGGGCCGACCTGCTCAACGCCTTGGGCCTGGCCGCGCTGCTCTTCAGCGGCGTGCTGCACATGGGCCTCTACGCTTACGAAAAGTTTTTCCCGCGCTTCCAGCTCTACCAGGCCGAGAGTTTGGAAGGGGAGGGCAAGCTGTTCGAAAACCTCACCGATGCGCTGGTGAAGCCGCTTTTTACGGAAGACAACATTTACCCCAACCGGTTGGCCCAGCTCACCGAGCGGCGCAAAGTCCACCAATTTATTTTTCTAATGCGATGCGTCCGTTTATCCTTTTGCTTGCTCTGTTTGGGCTTCTTGCTGTCCCTGGCCGCCTTCATGCTCTACCTGGCGATGGTGGCCGTGCCCGGGTCGTAGCCGAAGCCCAAAAGCTGCTGGCCCAGCGCATCCGCGAGCACGGCGGCGCCAACCGGGGCCCACAGGTCGATGCCCTCATCAAGGAAGCCGGCGGCCAGATGGGCCAGCCCTGGTGCTCCTGGTCGGTGGTGGTGGAGTTCCGCCGGGCCGGCATCAAGGCCCCGCGCTTCGGCCGGGCCCGCGATTGGTTCGATAAGGTGCACACCGTTTGGCGGGCCGGCCGGCAGGTGCTCAGCCGCCCCCCGCCCCAGCCCGGCGACGTGGTGGGCTTCACCTGGGGCGCCGCTGTCATCGGCCACGTGGAGCTGCTCATTGCCTGGGGCACCGGCCCCAGCGCCCGCTGCATCGGCGGCAACACCGGCGGGGGCGGGGCCCTGCAGCGCGAAGGGGAGGGCATGTACGAGAATTGGCGCCTGAAGCGCATGATAGCCGCCGTGGCCAACGTGGTCGACAATCCGAAATACTGAACCCATGAAAGCCTGTTTTCTCCTCCTGCTCCTCATTATGGCCGGCTGCGCCCGCGAGGCCTGGCACGCCCCCATGACGGTGCCCACCGACAGCACGGCGCTGTTGCTGCCGGCCCTGCCGCCCGGCAAGTACAAGTTCACCGGCCCGGTGAACATCACCATGCAGGCCGGCAACAACAACGTGGCCACGCCCACGGCCACCGCCAAAGTGAAGGCCACGGCCGCCGCCGTGGGCCCGGGCAGCTCCGCCGCCGCGCCCATCAAAAATGGGTTGCCTTGGTGGTGGCTGCTGGTCGTGGTTGCCCTGGCTCTGCTCATTCTCAATAAGCTGGTGCGCCGCCGTTGGCTTTTTTAGCGCCCAAACTTCCGGGCCACCAGCACCTTCGCCCCGCCGATTTCGGCCCCCTTTTCCAGCATGGCCACCACGGCCGAGTAAAGCGACTCCACCGCCGTGTCGTAGCCCTCGAACCCGCTGGCCTGCGACACCTGGTAGTTGCGCCACCCCAAGGCCCCGCCACCGGCCACCGTGCGCTGAATGTCCACCCAATGAATGGCCTGGTACTCGCGCACGGCATCCAGCTCGCCCTGCCATATCACCGTCACGTTTCCCTGCTTCTCCAGCGCCTTGCGCACTTCATAAAGCGTGCGCCCGGGTAGCGGCGCGTACAGCATGAGGGTGCCGACCGGGCCGAAGCTGTAGGAGGTTTTGAGTTCGATTTGTGGCATACGTGCCGCAAAGCTGGGGCTTTTTCCTGTCCTTTCAAACGGGCCATTGCCAGGGGAATTTCGGGACAAATCACCCCCGAAACGCCATGCTAAACGTGGAATTCGGCCGCCGCCTCTACCTGGTGCCCAGCGCCTGGAACGAGCTAAGCCGCCGCCAATTGCTGCAAATCACCCGGCTACACGGCCAGGGCTTCGCCTCCGACCGGGCCCTCGACGATGCGTTCCGCCGCGTCATCCTCGGCGTGCCCGGCCGCCTGTGGGCCCGGCTCAACGGCGTGCAGCGCGTCGAGCTGCGCCACCTGGTGCCGGTGCGCTTCCTGCGCGAGCCGGCCGACTTCGCCCCGCTCACCGAGCAGCTGCTGCCGCACCTGCCCTACCTGAAGTGGTACCAGGGCCTGGGCTGCCGCTACTTCGGCCCGCGCGAAAACTTCCGCAACCTGAGCTTTGCCGAATTCATCTTCGCCGACGCCTTCTTCCTGCGCTACCTGCAGACCAACGACGAAACCCAGCTTGACCGCCTGGTGGCCACCCTCTACCGGCCCCAGCGCGCCGGCTACGCGCCGCTGGCCCCGGACTACGCCGGCGACCGCCGCGAGCCCTTCAACGAAAACCTGCTCGATGCCCGCGCCCGCCACGTGGCCCGGCTGGAGCACCACGTCAAGTACGCCGTCATGCTCTGGTACCGCGGCTGCCGCAAGGCCCTCGAAACCCGCTTCGAGTACGTGTTCACCGGCGAAAACAATCGCAAGGCCAGCGCCGGCAGCTGGGCCGACGTGCTCCACGAGCTGGCCGGCGGCGTGCACCGCATCGACGCCACCGCCGGCCAGCACCTGCTCACCGTGCTGCGCGAGATGAACCGCGTGCTCCGGCAGGCCGAGGAGCGCGCCGAAGCATCTCGCTCGCAAAATCACTAGCCCCCGTCATGCTCAACAACTCCGACTACACCGCCCTGCTCAAAGACCTGGCCGAGCGCCACAAATCCGTTTGCCGCGTGGACGGCAAGCGCGTTTTTACCAAGGTCATTGTCTCGGCCGACCCGGTGGCCAAGCAGGTCAACCTGACCACGTTTTACGCGCTGCTGAAGGATTCCTTCGGCGAGCGGCCCTTCGTGGTGGCCATGTCCTACGACACCGTGCACGAAGACAAGGGCGACGGCGCCATGCTGGCCCACCGGCGCGGCGGCTTCATGGTGCTGGCCAAAGCCAAGAACACCGAGGCCGGCCGCGACCTGGTGCTCGACGCCACCCAAACCATCGGCTACCAGCTCATGGCCGCCGTGGCCGAGGCCTTCCGCGGGCCGGTGGGCCGCCGCGCCGGCCGCATGCTCAACCTCGGCTCCCTGGCCGTCGACAGCATCGGCCCGGTGGGCGACGGCTTTACCGGCACCCGCTTTGAGTTCGATTTCACCGAGTCGGCCACCCTGGCCCTGCAGCACGACGCCACCCACTTCAACCCCGCCCCCTAATGCCCGGCCAACGTTTTGCTTCCCTCACGGCGCGCTGCGCGTCGAACAATTCCTTCAACAACGTGTACCTGCGCCTCAACGGCGTGGTGGAATCCTTCCTGCTGCAGCCCTTCGGCACGGCGCAGGTGGTGGCGGGCCGGCTGGTGGCCGCCATTCAGCAGAAGCTCACCGACACCGGCCAGGCCAGCAGCTACAGCCTGCTCAGCCGGCCGGCCGCCGACCCTGCCTTCTGGGAAGTGGTGGTGACCGGCACCACCTACGCCAGCACCCAAGACTTCACCGGCTCCAGTGGCCCCGCCGGCATTGCCCTCGTCGAGCAGCTCGACGCCATCAAGCCGGTGTTCATCGCCTACACCCGCACGCTGGCCACCTGCTTCGGCTCCAGCACCGGCACCATCGGCCTCACCATCACCAACGGCACCACCGAGCCCAGCGGCCCCTACACTTACCTCTGGGACGACGGCGTGACCACGGCCAACCGCTCCGGCCTGCCCGCCGGCCCCTACGGCGTGCGCACCACCGACACGGCCACCGGCGCCTACGCCGAGGCCACCGTCGTCGTGGGCCAGAACCCCCAGTTGGTGGTCACGCTCGCCCGTGTGGGCACCGGCCTGCAGTCCACCGTCGCCGGCGGCGTGGCGCCCTACACGTATTTGTGGGACGACGCCAGCACCGGGCCCGACCGGGCCAACGTGGTGGGCGCCGTCACCTACACGCTCACCGTCACCGACGCCAACGGCTGCAGCCAGGATGCCTCGCTGCGCTTCGAGCTGCTGCGCTACTGGTTTTCCGGCAACGCCATTCCCCTCGCCCTCGACGCCGGCGCCGCCTACCGGGCCGACCCCACCACCAAGCCCGACCTGCGCTTCGCCTGCGAAGTGTTCGTCGAGCGCGACTACCTCAGCGGCGCGTTCGAGCGGGTGGGCCCGGTGCTGGAGCAGCCGGCCGACGCCGGCGGCCGCACCACCTTCGAGGTGCAGGAGCTGCTGGAGCCCTACGTGGCCCACCACCTGCCGGCCGTGCGGCAGCCCTACATCGCGCCGGCCACCGGCCTGTTCTGCCGCTTCTACCTGCGCCACTACGAAATCACCACCGCCGGCCCAGGCGCGGCCGTCACCCTCGACGACAACTACCTGCTGCGCGGCGGCCTTGACTTCGCCGAGGCCGCCCGCGCCACCTGGTTTTCGTCGTACCAGGCCCGACAGCTGCCGTTCCTGACGTGGGAGCCGGCCACCAAGGCCGTGCTGGCCGACCAGCCGGAGTACCTCTACTGCCTGGTGCCCCGGGCCGACGTGACCGAGCTGCGCTACTGCCTGCGCCTGCTCTTCGAAGACGGCAGCACCGCCGACGTGCTGCAGGCCACCCGGTTCGACGTGCGCGTGTTCGAAGTGTACTGCCTGCCGGCGGGCTACCAGCAGCTGGGCCTTATCGATTACGAGTCGACCAGCCAGGTGCTCCAGTCCTGGGAAGTGGTGGTGAAGGACCAAAACGACGTGGCCGTAACCGAGCGCCGCACCTTTGAGCTCGACCGCCGCGCGGTGCCCACCCGCCGCTACTTCCACTACGCCAACTCGCTGGGGGGCGTCAACACGCTCTGCGCCCGGGGCCGGGCCCAGCAGCAGGACGCCACCACCACCCTCAGCGGAGAGGTGGCGCGGGCCAGCGGCTATAACCCGCTCGATGGCGACGTGGCCATCACCCGCAAAACCAAGCTGCCCACCCTCAAGTGCTACGCCGGCGCGCGCGACGTGGCCCAGCAGCTGGCCGACCAGGACTTCCTGCTCAGCGAAAAGGTGGTGCTGCTCGACGTCGACCGCTACCGGGCCGGCACGGTGAAGGACCGCACCCACACGCCGCTCGACGAGTACGACACGCGCCGGGTGCTGGAGTTTGATTTCGAGCTGCCCCGCGAACGCTTCTACACGCCCCGGCTCTCCTAAATGACTGGCTACAAAGTTTCCGACGAATGGCTGGACTTCTCCGGCACGGTGGGCCTCGAAATCCGCAGCCCGCTGTTCGACACCGCCTCGGTGCCGGGCACGCTCTCGTACCCCAACACGTTTGCCGACACGCCCCGCAACCGGCGCCTGCTGCGCTTCCCCGCCACCCGGAGCCGGCAGGCCGGCCCGGTGCCGGTGGTGGAGGCCGACTACTACATCGGCGGCACGCTGTGGCGCCGCGGCACGCTGCGCTACCAGGAGTTCGACAGCAAGGCGCGCGAATACGTGTACCAGTTCGAAGCCGACGCCGACGCGCTGGCCAGCCGGCTCGACGGCGCCACCCTGCCCGATGTGGTGAGCGCCCCCGAAGCCGTGGCCACCGCGCCCGAAACCGACGACTACGTGCTGGCCCCGGTGCGCAACAACACGTTCTACGGCGAGAAAAACCCCGATTGGGGCCGCGTGGTCAACTACTTCGCGCCCGGCGCCCCCACCGCCTCGGTCAACAACGCCGCCGGGCCGCACCGCTACGCCCTTGCCCCCATGCTGAAGGTGGTGCCCTTGCTGCGCCGCGCCCTGGGCCAGTACGGCTACGAGGTGCGGGGGTCCTGGCTCGACGACGCCGAAATCCAGCAGCTGGTGCTCTACTCCACCCGCGCCCTCGACAGCGCCGCCGGGCCAGAGCCGGCCGTGAGCTTCACGTTGGCCGAAGCCGCGCCCAACGTGCGCATCGCCGATTTGCTGCTGGCCCTGCAGCAGCTCTTTTGCCTGGGCTTCGTGTTCAACCCGGTGCGCCGGCAGGTGAGCATCGTCGCCCTGCGCGACGTGGCCACGGCCCCCGCCGCCACCCGCCGCACTGCCGGCGCCTACTTCAAGGACGTGGCCAACGCCACCGATGGCTTCCTGCTGGCCTTCGCGCCCGACGGCAACGACGAGCTGCTGAAGGCCGCGCCCTGGCCGGAGCTGCGCATCGGCGGCGCCAAGGAAAGCATCAAGCCCGAAGCCGACACGCTGCGCATGGTGCGCGAGCCCGACCCGTTGAGCCCCGGCCGCAGTTGGCTGGTGCCGGCGGCCGGGCAGGCGGGCCAGTCCCCCCGCCTCGATTTTGAGCAAGTTGACAACCGGCTGGAGCACCTGCGCTTCCTGTTCTATCGCGGCCTGCAGGCCGACTCCACCGGTGCCCTCTACCCGCTGGCCAGCAGCGGCGTGGTCGATTACGCCAACCTGCCGGTGGGCCGGTACGCCCTGGCCTGGGACGGCCCCGCCGGCCTCTACCAGCAGTGGCACAAACCCTGGCTCGACTTCCGGGCGGCCGCCCGCATCGAGGAGCGCGACATGCCGCTGAGCGTGGCCGACTTCCTGAGCCTCGACCCGACCCGCAAAGACCTGGTGCAGGGCCTCAAATTCCTGTGGGAGCGCATCAGCATCACCGCCGGCGGCGACGGCGCGCTGAGCGCGGCCACCGTCACCTACCACCAGATAGCCTCCTGACATGGCCACGCAGCGCGGCACCCTTGAATCGTGGCTGGAATTCACGCTCAGCAACCTGCGCGAGCGGCTGCGCACGCTCAAAGCCGTGGACACCGGCGAGCTGCTGGAGTCGGTGAAGGGCGTGCTCATCGGCGGGGCCGGCGACGATGTGCAGCGGCTCACCATTGCCTACGCCATCTACGGCAAGTACGTGGACATGGGCGTGGGCCGTGGCATGGGCGCCGGTGTGCGCAAGTCCAACTCCGATTACGCCCGCATCCGGGACGAGCGCGGCCAGCTCTACAAACACAGCCGTAAGGAGCGGCCCTGGTCGAGCAAAGAACTCGGCCGGCAATCGGTGCGCCTCGGCGTGCTGCTGAGCGAATACTACGGCAAAACTACCATCGTCAACCTCACGGATGCCCTGCCGGCTTCCGTGGAAATCAACCTCTAAAATGAGCCTCTCCCAACTAGCCGGCCAACGGGCCGCCCTTGAAATCCAACTGAAGGCCTGTGCGCTCAGCGACCCGCGCCGGCCCCAGCTGCTGGCCGACTATCAGCGCGTGAGCCTGGCCCTGCGCAGCGTCACCGAATCCATCCGCGGCATCGGTGGAATTAACTTATAAGTTAAGTTTTACCCCAAATGGCTGATAATAAAGAACAGCGGGTTGTTGAGATAATCCTCAAAGCCCAAGAAGCCAACGCCAGCATCAAAGACATGGCGGCCGGTGCGGCCGTGATGACGGCCCAGCTGAAGAAGATGGGCGCCGATGACCCGGGCCGCGCCGCGCTGCTGGCCGACCTGCAGGGCCTGAACGGGCGCCTGCGCACGGCCAACCAGGAAATCCGGGCCGTGGCCAAAAGCCAGGAAGAGTTGGCGGCTGAAACCAAAGCGGCCGCTGATGCCCTGGCCAAACAGGAGCAGGAGGCCGAGGCCGCCGCCGCCGCCGTGGAGGAGCTGGCCCGGGCCAATGAGCAGGCCGTGACCACCGGCAAAAAGGCAACCGCTTCGCTCACCGAGATGAAGACGGCGGCTTCGTTGATGGAAAAAGAGCTGGCCAGCCTCAGCGCCGATAACCCCAAGCGGGCCGCGCTGCAGCAGGATTTTGCCGTGCTCACGCAGCGCATCACCGCCACCAACGCGGCCATGCGCACCGTCATCAAAACCGAGGCCGAGCTGGCCGAGGAGCAGCGCCAACTCGCGGCCGCCGCCGAAAAGCTGAACCAGGAGAATATCCAGGTAGTGGTGAACGGCAAGAAGGTGGCCGCGAGCTACAATGAAATTCAGGCAGCCGTCAACCAGCTGGAAAAGGAGTTGAAAGACTTGCCCACCGGCACGCAGGAATTCATCAAGAAAAGCCAGGAACTCCAGCAGGTCCGGGAGCGCCTCGGTGAGGTGAATGAGGAAATGGGGCAAATCCCCAAGAATGCCATCCTGGCTGCGCTGGGTCTGGAAGGGGTGACCACGGCCAGCGGGCTCATGAAGTTTGCCTTCAAAGCCGCCATGGAAGCCCTGCTGCCGCTGCTGGCCATTCAGCAGATTTGGGAGTGGGCCAAGGCCTTCGTGGGGGTGGTGGAGGAAGTGGACAAGGTGCGTGCGGCCGTGAACACGGCCACCGGTGCGCAGGGCGAAATGCTCGAAACACTCACGGCCCGCACCCGGGCGCTGAGCGCCACCTTCGGCGTGGAGTATGCCGACGCGCTGAAGGGCGTGGACGTGCTGGCCAAACAGATGGGCATCAGCCACGAACAGGCGTTCGACTTGATGGAGAAGGGATACGTGGCCGGCGCCAACCGCAGCGAGGAACTGCTCGACAACATCAAGGAATACTCGGTGCAGTTCAAAGCCGCCGGCTACTCGGCCGCGGAAATGATGGAGTACCTCACCAAAGCCGAGTTGGGGGGCGTGTTCTCCGACAAGGGGGCCGACGTGGTGAAGGAATTCGGGCTCCGGATTCGGGAGCAGACGGTGGCCACGTCGGACGCGATGGACGGCGCGTTCGGCAAGAAATTCACCGACCGCATTTTCAAGGGCATCAACGACGGCTCGATGACCACCAAGCAGGCCCTGCAGGAGGTGAGCCAGGCCATGAACAACACGGCCATTCCGGCCAGCAAGCTCCAGACCGTGGTGGCCGACGTGTTCGGCGGCCCGGGTGAGGACGCCGGCACCAAGTATCTGCAGTCCCTATATAAGGTAGGGGCGGGCATGGATTCGCTGATTGACAAAACCAACGACTACACCCGCCTGCAGCTGGAGCTGCTGGAGGCCAACAAGTGGCTGGCCACAGAGCAGGAGGAGTTGGCCGTGCACTTCAGCGGCACCGGCACCGCGCTGGGCAACCTGTGGACCACGTTCAAGGCGCGGCTCTACGCCGATATCAACAACATCGTGGACGGCATCAGCCAGATTGGGTGGGTGGCCGAGGGCTCGGTGGCGGCCCTGAAGTCGTGGGCCAACAGCTTCGTGGAAACGTTCGACCGCCTGGCCAGTCGCGACTGGAGCGGGGCCAAGCAGGCGCTGAGCAACCTGGGCCGCGACGGCGGCAACGCCTACACGGCCGCCTACAACGCGGCCATGGAGCGCGCCCACCAGAACCGCCTGGCCGTGGAGCAGGCCCGCAACAAGGAAACGCGCGACGCCGAAAAAGCCGCCGCTGAAGCCGCGGCCAAAGACCAATTCGAGGGGGAAGAAAAAACCCGGAAGGAGCGCGAGGCGGCCGACAAAGCCGCCGCCACCACGCGCCTGGCCGATGCCAAAAAGCACGCGGCCGATTTGAAGAAAGCCCGCGAGGAGGCGGCCAAGGCGGAATTGGCGCTGCAGCACTCGATTGAGGATTTGCGGGTGGCGACGATTAAGGATGCCCACCTGCGCGAATTGGCCGAACTTGACCTGCAAACGCAACGCAAAATCGACGTCCTGAAAGGCTCCGAAGGGCAAATTGCCGAGCAAACGTCCTACCTGCTGCTGGCCAAGCAGGCCAAGATTGACGAGTTGACGGCGAAGTGGGAGGAGGAGAACGCCAAGAAAGCCGAGGAGGAAGCCCAGAAACGGGCCGACCGTAGTGCGGCCGCCGATGAGGAGTACCTGGCCTACCTCGAAAACAAGGTGGCCAACGGCGTGCTGAGTGAACAGGCCTACCAGGACGCCATCTACGAAGTGAAGCGGGCCGCCCTGGAAAGCCAGCTGGCCCTGCTGGTGGAGGCCGGCAACAGCGAAACGGCCGAGGCCAAGCGCGTGCGCGCGGCGCTGCTGAAGGGCGAAACCGAGCACACGTTGGGCGTAAAGAAAACCGACGAAGACCTGCGCAAATTCAAGCTGGCCATGGCGGGCCAGGCCCGCTCGCTGCTGGCCGACTCGCTGAACTTCCTCGTCGACAACCTCAGCCAGCAGAGCACCGCCTACGGCCTGTTCAAACAGGCCATGAAAGCCCTCCAGATTGCCGAAATTGGCATCAACCTGCAGGGCGAACTCGCGGCCAACGCCAAAGCCGCGGCCGAGAACCCGGCCAACGGCCCCACGGCGGGCTTCGCCGGCATCAGCCAGCTGGCCCTGGCCAACGGCCTGTCCATCGGCCGCGCCATTCTCTCTACTATTAAGGTATCCGCATTTGAGAAAGGCGGCCGCACCGACAGCGGGTTGAATCAGTTCACGCTGGCCTCGGTTGCCAGCCTGCTCAGCGGGGCCAGCGGCGGCAGCCAGGTGGGCAGCTTCGCCGGCGGCGGCGTGGTGCCCGGCGCCCAAATCGGCCTCATCGGGGAAGCCGGTGCCGAACTGGTAATTCCGAACTGGCTGTTCACCGACCCCAAGCAGGCCAACGTGATGGGCTACCTGGAAGCGCAGATTGCCAGCCGGGGCAATGCCTTTGCCGACGGCGGCCGCACCGTCGAGCGAGGCGCCGGCGTGGTGAGCGGGCCGGGCGTTGAGCTGAGTGGTGGTGCGGTGGTCGAGCTACTGCAGCAGCTGGTGCATAGCCACCAGGACTTCCGCGACGAAATCACCACGTGGCAGCGCGAGCTGGATGCGAACGTCGATTTGTTCAAAGTCAAAAAAGGACTGGAGACCATCGAGAAAACCCAAAGCGGTGGCGGGCTGAAGTAGCGCCCAGAAAACGCCTGATTAATGGGCGCAAAAAAGACCCTCAAAAATGAGCCCGCCAAGGCCGTTTTTGAGGGTCTTTTTTTGAACCGTTAAATGGGCACTATTTTCGGGTATGGATGACAACCCAAACTTGACGCTGGGCCAGTTGCAGGAAATGCGACGTGACATCAACAGTACCGATATTTCAAAACTGTATTTCATGCCAGCACTTCCTTTCCCAACCGTTGCAGAATACCAGGCCGAGCTAAAGCCGTTTACCGATGCCGACTGGCAAGTGGAATTTGTCAGCCCAAAGGATGCGCCTTTCGTGTGCATTTTTCAAGGGCATAACCCGCGGTACAATATGAACTACCGGGTGCACGTCGATACCGAGGCCCGCGCGGTACCGGACCTGATGCGCCAATACCTGCAGGAAATATGGCGCGACCTGAGGCGGGATGTTGACAAGAAGTTCTCGTTCCCGGAAATGATGGTTTACAAGCAAAGCTGGACGCACAAACCCACTGATTGGAACACATTAGCCGCTATTCTTGGAATGCAGCCGGGGCCAATTGACCGATTGCGCGATGAATTGCAGAAGCCCGATTTTCGACGATTGCATCAAATCGTCATTGGCTCGCCATTCAAGGATGCACTTGGCGACACGGTGTATGAGCATGACGTGGTGGAGCTTGCACACGGCCGCGGCAAACTGGAACTGCGCTTTGATGAGCAAGGAGGGGAATGGTGGGCCCACGACTTAATTGATGGAATTCGTAGGGTGCCGAATGCGGTGAGCGATGGGTACCGCGTGGCGCGCATCAACACCAGCGGGGGCATGGCTCGATTGCGTCAATTATGAGAGTCGCCATCTACGCCCGGGTATCGACCCGCGACAAAGGCCAGAGCACCGATAACCAGCTGCCGGACTTGCGGCGCTACGCTGAGGTGCAGGGCTGGTCTATATATAAGGAGTATGCCGAGGAAGAATCGGGCGGTACCGCCAACCGCTCCAAATTCCAGAAGCTGTTTGCCGATGCCCACCAGCGCAAGTTTGACCTGGTGCTGTTCTGGAGCCTCGACCGATTCAGCCGCGAGGGCGTGCTGCCCACGCTGCAGCACCTGAATTTGCTGGAGAGCTACGGCGTGGGCTTCAAGTCCTACACCGAGCAGTACCTGGACTCGACCGGCATTTTCAAAGATGCTGTCATTTCCATCCTGGCCGTGGTGGCCAAGCAGGAGCGGGTGCGCCTGAGCGAGCGCACGAAGGCCGGCCTGGCCCGCACGGTGGCCAAGGGCACGGTGCTCGGCCGCAAAGCCGTAGCGCCAAACGTCATCGAGGAAATCCGGCGCCTGAGCGGGGAGGGGCGCAGCGAGCGGGCCATCGCGCTGGAACTCGGCGTGAGCAAAGGCATCGTCGGCAAATACAAGGTGGCGTAGGGGCTTTTTTCTGTCCTTCGCTTCGAGGCGGTGGGTGAGGAGTTTTGAATCCCAAACCGGATTCACGTCCTCACTTTCATCATTCTTTTATGAAGCGTCACCTCCTCGCTCTCGCTGGCCTAGCCCTCCTCGGTGCTCACCTGCCCACTGCCACCACATCTTCGAAAACTCGTTCGGGTAACGAAGTATCTGTGAAGCGCACCCACTCCAGCCAACGCGTTCCTCAATCAGATTCGACGCAGGCCACGCAGCCGGCCCGCCGGGCGACTGCTCAGGTGGCGCCCTTCCTTGGTGATTCGGCCCGCTACTTCCCCAAGCAGGGCCCGCGCAAAGTGAAGTATGGCAAAAGCCGCTGGATTGTCCTTTCGTAGTTACCACGTTTTATAAGCTAAGAAGCCCCGTTCCACAGAAGGAGCGGGGCTTCTTAGCTTAATTAGAGGCATGGGAACCAACTTCACATTAATTGCTGCGTGCATAGCAGCTTTTGCGGCCTTGATTGCAGCAAGCATGTCAGCTTATGTCGCGCTCAAGGGAAAGGACACAGACTTTAAAAACGATTATTATAAGCGGATGATAGACCGAAGACTGTTGGCTTACGAGCAGTTAGAGTCTTTTATGGTATTATTCAATCGACGTAGCCCCGTCCTTATTTCAACATCCGTAGGCAGGTCTAAGCAGGAACTGTATCAATTCTTCCTGTCAGACGAAGAGTTTGAAGCATTTTATACTCGTGTTCAAGAAGTTTCAGATAAAACGCTATGGGTTAGTCATGATATTTTAACGGAACTCTATAAGTTGCACATGTGCTTGGCAGCAATCGTGAATGGCATGGGAGTCCAAGGACAAGTATTTGCACAAGAACAAAAATTAGAGGTTGAGAAACTTATTAGAGCTGGCATCGAACATGATAATGAACTCAGGGGGTATAAACTTAGAATCAGCTCTTTAATTAGAAAGGAGTTGGTAGAAATTGCCGATGTTAAAAAATTCTTTGAAGGCCTTAAAAGAAAAGTGACATTAATATAAAATTGATTAACTCGTCTTCTACGAAGCACTATCGAGCGCATCGATGCGGTCTATTTCAGCCTGCTTCATGTCCTCGTCCACGTGCACGTAGCGCATCGTCATGCTGAGCTTAGTGTGGCCCATCAGCTTTTGCAGCACTTCCACGCGGCCGCCGTGCCGGATGAACTCGGTGGCAAAGGTTTCGCGGCCCACGTGATGGTGCAGGTTCGTTTCAATGCCCAGCACGCCGGCGATGGCTTTGAGGGTGCGGTTCTCGTATTGGTCGGCGTAGTTGAAAAAGCCCTCGGTGCCGTTCTCTGTCTGTGCTTCCTGCAGGTAGCGCAGTGCCTTTCGGGTAAGCGGTAGCAGCAGTTCCTTACCCGTTTTCTCCTGGCCCTTCATCGGCCGGAACTTCAACTTGCGGTCGGTGAGCTTGGCCTGGCCGATGTGCACCAGGTCGCTGAGGCGCAGCGACGAATTGCAGCTGAAGAGAAACTTCTGTAAAATGCGGCGGTGGGGCGTTCGGGGCGCACACATTTTATAGTATGCTTCCAAGTCAGTCAGCTCGCCCGGTGTCATGGGCTTCCAACTGCTTTCGCCGATAGGCACCTTGAAGTAGGCATATGGCGGCTCGAACGCAATCCGCTCGCGTTTCGCGCGGGCCAGGTAGGTCTTCACATCTTTGTGCCGGGCCCAGCGGGTATTGAGGTCGGTCACGCCCTGCTTCCGTAGCCACCCATCAAACTCTTCCGGAAAATCAAAATTGAAGGAGTTGAAGGGTATTTTCTTGCGAAATTCCTTCAGCGCATTCAGCGTGGAGCGGTGGTTTTTCCACGTGTTCTTTTTGATTTCGCCCCGGTTCCACCGCTCGGTGATGCTGGTTTCCATGAATACCAAGAAGTCGAGCTTGCTGCCGCTGCTCTGGTAGTCGCGCAGGAATTTGGTTTTGTCCAGCTCGTAGCCACCGAGGCGGGCATCGACGAATACTTTGTTGGCCTTGGCCAGGGCTTGGCCGATGGCCAGATTATAGTCGGCCGCCTGCTGCTCCCACTTCGGGCCATACACGCGCCGGGCCACCGCCACCGCCTCAGCATAGCCTTCGGGCTGCTGGGCTTTTGGCAGTTTGGTGAGCAGCACGCCCTCTTTTTCGTCGACCAGCAGCGCCGGCCAGGTGATTTTAAGACTGATGGGTACGATTTCCCGGTTGACGATGACGCGCATCCGCACCTGCGTGGTGCCATCGGCCCGCGCGGGGGGCACCACCTTGATTTTTGCTGTTCCCGACATTTTGTAAACGACTTGTAAACATTTGTATGCGCAGGACCAAAAAATAAGGGGCCCCGGCGTGTGCCGTAGGCCCCTTATTGAGGTTTTTCCACTCATATCGTGGAAAAAAGTACCCGGAGCCGGAGTCGAACCGGCACATCTTGCGATATTGGTGTTTGAGACCAACGCGTCTACCGGTTCCGCCATCCGGGCAGGATGCTTATTCAGAACAATTCCGCTCTGCCGGTATCAGGAGCGGGCTGCAAAGGTAGCTAGCTGTTGCTGGATGCGCAACAGATAGCGCTTTTTTAGGTAGTAGGTGCGGATTTGTTGGAGCGCGGCCGGGCGGTGGTCGGCCGGGAGCTGCTCATAGCCAGCGAGAACGGGCTCGATGCCGGCGTCGAGGGTATCGGCCAGGGCCTGCGCTTCGGCGGATACTTTAGCTTGCGCCGAGGCATCAGGTTCCATTTCCAGCTCCATCAGTTGCTCATTGAGGTCCATCATGTCCATCAGGAAATCGGGCGGCAACTGCTCCTGTTTGCCTTCTTCGAGTAGGCCGTGCTGGCGCAGCAGGTAGGCCATGCGGTGGTCGGCATTTGAAAGTGTACGGTAGGCATCGGTATTGAGAGTGGCCTGGCGCAGCATCTCGGCCTGATTCTCGGGCGAGGAAGTAGCGTGGAAGTCGGGGTGCGTTTCGCGGCTCTTGGCGTAGTAGAGGCGCTTGAGGGCCGCTTCGTCGGGGCGGAAAGATTCGGGCAGGCCGTAGAAGGAGAAGTAGTCGGGGGCGTCGGGCATGGTACGAAGGTAGGGGAGCAGGGAGGCGCTCGGGCTCTTTTACCCACAATGCGGCCCGATGGTTTGGGCAGTTTCGGCTTCACAAAGCACGGGTTGGCCGATTATCTTCCCACCGGCCTCAACCCTGAGCGCGAACCCTTTCGTAACTGTTCTCATACGGCTCTTTCTCTTTTTCTAATGCTGGTGGCTTTGGGTCCAAAATATTCTGTGCTACGATACGTACTGCTGGGCTTGCTGCTGAGTACGGTGGCTTGCGGCGGTAAAAAAGGCGATGATGGCGGCGACGCTGCCGGGGGCGGCAAAGGTGGCGGGGGCAAAGGCCCCGACGGCAAGGACAGCGGCTCGCCCAAAATCCTCCCCTATGCCGTGGTGGCCGTGCAGCCCCGCTCCACGGTACTCTACAACGACTTTCCGGCCACGATTCAAGGCCAGCAAAACGTGGAGATTCGGCCCAAAGTGGACGGCTTTCTGGATGCCATTTTTGTCGACGAAGGCGCTTCCGTGAAGAAAGGCCAGCCGCTGTTTCACATCAGCGCGCCGCAGTATGAGGAGGAAGTGCGCACGGCCCAGGCGGGCATCAAAACCGCTGTGGCCGATGCGAATACGGCCCGTATGGGCGTGGAAAAACTGCGGCCGCTGGTCGAAAAAGACATTATCAGCCCCTACGCGCTGAAGGAAGCGCAGTACAACCTGCAGGCCAAGGAGGCGGCGCTAGCCCAGGCCCAAGCCACGCTGGCCAACGCCCGTACCAACGTGGGCTACACCCGCATCCTGAGCCCTGTGGATGGCGTGGTGGGCACCATCCCCAACAAAATCGGCAGCCTGGTGACCAGCGCGGCGGCCGACCCGCTCACCACCGTCACGGGCATAGCCAATGTGTACGCCTACTTCTCCGTCAACGAGAAAAGCCTGCTCAATTTCACCCGCGACATTCCCGGCAACACCTTGCAGGACAAGCTGGCCCGCATGCCCGAAGTGCAACTGCTGCTCGCCGACGGCACGCTGTACCCGCGCCAGGGCCGGGTCGAAACGGCCATTGGCCAAATCAACACCGAAACGGGTTCCAGCGGTTTCCGCGCCTCGTTTGCCAACCCGCAGGGGCTGCTGCGCAACGGCGGCAGCGGCACGGTGCGGGCGCCGCGCACGCTGCCCCAGGCGCTGCTCGTGCCCCAGAGCGCCACTTATGAGCTGCAGGGCAAGCGCTTTATCTACACGGTGGGGGCGGGCGGCAAGGTGAAAAACACCGAGGTAACCGTGGTGCCCACGCCCGACGGCCAGTTTTTCGTGGTGCAGGCCGGCCTGAAAGCGGGTCAGACGGTGGTGCTCGAAGGCGTAAACGGCCTCAAGGACAACATGCAAATCAAGCCCCGCCCGGTAAGCGCCGACAGTGTTTTTGCCGAGCATAAGGCGGGCGGCGGCGAGAATAAATGAACAATGTAGCGTGGACTCTGCGAGTCCGCGCCTGGGCAAACATCTGGGCAATGCGCGGACTCGCAGAGTCCACGCTACAATCGTCCGGCTCCCCTCTCCAAGGGAGATGGGACGGGGTGAGGTTTCACGCAAGCGCAAATGACAAGTAGTCAATTCTGATTATGCTGAAAATATTCATTGAGCGGCCGGTTTTGTCCACGGTAATTTCCGTGCTCATTGTGCTGCTGGGCTTGCTGGGGCTGTATGCGCTGCCCATTGCGCAGTACCCCGACATTTCGCCGCCCACGGTGCAGGTGTCGGCCAGCTACGGCGGGGCCAGCGCCGACGTGGTGCAGAAAAGCGTGATTGTGCCCCTCGAAGAGCAAATCAACGGCGTGGAAGGCATGACCTACATGACCTCGACGGCCACCAACGAAGGCGGCGCCAACATCCAAGTCTACTTCAAGGTGGGCACCAACGGCGACCAGGCCGCCGTGAACGTGCAGAACCGCGTGGCCAGCGCCACCAGCGTGCTGCCGCAGGAGGTGACGCAGGCCGGCGTGCAGGTGCGCAAGCGCCAGACCAGCAACCTGATAACGGCCTCCATCTACAGCGACAACCCGGCCTACGACCAGACTTTCCTGCAGAACTACGCCGAAATCAACATCATCCCGCAGCTCAAGCGGGTGAACGGCGTGGGCGACGCCACGGCCTCGGGCCAGCGCACCTACTCCATGCGCATCTGGCTGAAGCCTGACGTGATGGCCAACTACGGCCTCACGCCGGCCGACATCAGCACGGCCCTCAACCAGCAGAGCCTGGAAGCGGCCCCCGGCAAATTCGGCGAAAACGGCGACCAGTCGTTCCAATACATCATCAAGTACAGCGGCAAGCTGAAATCGCCGGAAGCCTTCGGCAACATCATCCTGCGCGACCAGGCCCAGGGCCAGATTCTGCGCCTCAAGGACGTGGCCCGCATCGAGCTCGGCGCCCAGGCCTACAACACCCGCGTCACGGTGAACGGCAAGCCCTCCGTCAGCGTATCGGTGAACCAGGTGGCGGGTTCCAACGCCTCGCAGGTCATCGAGGATTCCAAGAAAGCGCTGGCGCTGGCGGCCAAAGACTTCCCCTCCGGCGTGCATTACACACTGCTAGTCGACATCAACAAGTTCCTGGATGCCAGCATTGATAAGGTGATTCACACCTTGCTCGAATGCTTCGCGCTGGTGTTTCTGGTGATTTTTATTTTCCTGCAGGATTTCCGGTCCACCATCATTCACGGCGTGTCGGTGCCGGTGTCCATCATCGGCACGTTTTTCTTTCTCTACGTTTTCGGATTCAGCATCAACCTGCTGACGCTCTTTGCGATGGTGCTGGCTATTGGCATTGTGGTCGACGACGCCATTGTTGTGGTGGAGGCCGTGCACGCCAAGCTGGAAAACGGCTATAAGTCGCCGCGCAAGGCGGCCATTGATGCGATGAGCGAAATCAGCGGGGCCATTGTGAGCATCACGCTGGTGATGGCGGCGGTGTTTCTGCCGGTCACGTTTATCACCGGCTCGTCGGGCGTTTTCTACCGGCAGTTCGGCATTACGCTGGCCATTGCCATCCTGATTTCGGCCGTGAACGCCCTCACGCTGTGCCCGGCGCTGGCGGCGCTGTTTCTCAAGGTGCCAGAGCACCAGAAAGGGACGGAGGGCGAGGCTGCGAAGGACGGTGAAAAGCCCAAGGAAGGTGAGGACGGGGAAGACAAATCCAAGAATGGCGCACCAGCCGAACCCGATAAAAAGCCCGGCCTGATGAAGCGGTTCAGCATCGCCTTCAATGCTGGCTACGATGCTCTGGTAGAAAAATACAGCGGTGTTATTGGTTTCCTGGCAGCCCGCAAGTGGGTGGCGCTGGTGGCAGTGGGCGTGTTCGGCGGGGCTTTGTTTTTGTTGATGAAAAACACGCCGTCGAGCTTCGTGCCGCGCGAGGACATGGGCGTGATTTTCGTCAACATCACCCTGCCGCCGGCCGCTTCGCTGGAACGCAGCGCCGCCGTGGCCGATGAGGTGGACAGCCTGGCCCGCACCATTCCGCAAGTCCAAAACGCCCTGCGCACGGTGGGCCAGAACGCCCTGGCGGGCCAGGGCAGCTCTTATGCTCAGGAAATCATCGCCCTCAAAAACTGGGACGACCGCAAGGATGTGAGCAACGAGGACGTCATCGCTCTCATGAAAAAGAAAACCGCACACATCCGCGACGCCAAGCTGGTGTTCACCTCGCTGCCCACCATCTCGGGCTTCGGACTGAACGGCGGATTCGAGTTTCAGCTGCAGGACCGGGGCGCCCACAGCGTGGACGAGTTCTACAAAGTGGCGCAGAGCTTCCTGGCCGCGCTGGCCAAGCGCGAGGAAATCCAGTACGCCACCACCTCCTTCAACCCCACGTTTCCGCAGTATTTGATGACGGTAAACGCTGTGAAATGCGCCGAGGCCGGCGTGCCCGTGAGCGGCGTGCTGGCCGTTATGCAGGGTTACTACGGCAGCCTGTACGCGTCCAACTTCAACGATTTTGGCAAGCAGTACCGTGTTATCATTCAGGCCGATACAAACTACCGGGCTAACATTGCCGGATTGGGCAAGGTGCAGGTGCGCACCGGCAACAATGTGATGGCGCCCATCACCGAGTTCGTGAGCCTGGAGCGCGTGTACGGCCCCGAAAGCGTGGCCCGCTTCAACCTCTACAACTCCATGGCCGTGCAGGGCTCGCCCAATGAGGGCTTCAGCACGGGCCAGGCCCTCACGGCCATCGAGGAAGTGGCCAAGCAAAGCCTGCCGCCCGGCTACAGCTACGAGTTTTCGGGCCTGAGCCGGGAGGAGCAGAACAGTGGCTCGCAGGCCACCTATGTGTTTGCGCTGTGTCTGATTTTTGTGTACCTGCTGTTGAGCGCGCAGTACGAGAGTTACTTGCTGCCATTTGCAGTGCTGCTGTCGCTGCCCGTGGGCCTGACGGGTACGTATGTGTTTGCCAAGCTTTTCGGCATCGATAACAACATCTACCTCCAGATTTCGGTGATTATGCTCATCGGCCTGCTTTCCAAGAATGCCATCCTCATCGTGGAGTTTGCCGCTGAGCGTCGGCTCACTGGCATGAGTATTCAGGATGCGGCCCTGGAGGGCGCCAAAGCGCGCCTGCGGCCTATTTTGATGACGTCGTTTGCCTTTATTTTTGGGCTGATGCCGCTGCTGTTTGCCAGCGGCGCAGGCGCAAACGGTAACCGCTCCATCGGGGCTGGGGCCATCGGGGGCATGCTGTTCGGCACCCTGCTGGGCGTGTTCGTGATTCCGGTGCTCTACATGGTTTTCGAGGGATTGCAGGAGCGGATTAGCGGCGAGCCCAAGGAAAAAATGGAGCAGATGAAGCGTGAGGAGGAAGAACCAGGGGCGGCACCAGCGCCGGAAAACAAACCGGCCAATGACGAGAAACTATCCCCAGCGCCTCAGCCCGCACCGGCGGCCGGATAGGCAACCGGCGTTTTTTCTAAGCTTAAAATAGAGGGCATCATGTTGAACCCGAAATCAATAAATCTTACGCAATACAGTCCCGGGCGCCACCGGAAACTGTGGTTCTGGCTGCTGCCGCTGCTGGCCTCGTGCGCCACGCTGCACCCTTACAAAAAGCCCGATGAGGCCGCCGCCAACCTCTACCGCGGCGTGAGCACCACCGATACTACCTCTGTGGCCACCATGCCTTGGCGCGCCGTGTTTGCCGATGCCCAGCTGCAAAAGCTGCTCGAAGAAGGCCTCAACCAGAACCTGGATTTGCGCATTGCCCTCACCCGCATTCAGCGAGCCGAGGCCAACCTGGCGCAGAGCCGGGCAGCTTTTCTACCCAGCTTGTCGGCGCGCGGCACGGCCACAGTGGCCCGCGTGTCGAACGGCAACACCGGTGTGGGTACGGTGACGGGCACAGGAACAACGGGCACAGGCGGAACGGGCACCGGCGGTACCGGTGGCACAGGCACCGGTGGTACCGGGACTGGTGGAACGGGTGGCACTACGGGCACCGGCGGCACGGGCACCACCGACCCCAGCGCCGTTGTCACCAGCCGCTTCAGCGAGCAATACCTGCTCACGCTCAGCTCCAGCTGGGAGGCCGATGTGTGGGGCAAGTTGCGCAGCACCAAGCGCAGCTACGTGGCGGCTTTGATGCAAAGCGAAGCCTACCGCCGCGCCGTGCAAACCCAGCTGCTGGCCGACATCGCCAACAATTATTACCTGCTGCTGGCCTACGATGCGCAGCTGGAAATCACGCGCCAGACGGTCGAGTTCCGCCTCAAAGACGTGGAGGTGACCAAGTTGCTGAAAACCGCCGCCATCGTAACCGGTGCCGCCGTGGCCCAGAGCGAGGCCAACCTCTACGCCGCTCAGGTGTCGATTCCGGACCTGCAGCGCAGCATCCGCGAAACGGAAAATACCCTCAGCATCCTCGTCAACCGCGCGCCGGGGGCTATCGAGCGCAGCACGCTGGCGGCCCAGGCCCAGCCCGAATTGCTGCAAACCGGCGTGCCCAGCCAGTTGCTGCGCAACCGCCCCGACGTGCAGGAGGCTGAAGCCGCCTACCGTTCTTATTTCGAGCAAACCAACGCCGCGCGGGCTTATTTCTACCCCTCGTTCACCATTACCGCCAATGGCGGCCTTACTAACACTACCATCTCCGACCTGTTTTCGCCCAATGCCATTTTTGGTACCTTGGTGGGCGGCGTGCTTCAGCCCATTTTCAACCAAGGTCTCAACCGGGCGCGGCTGCGCAATGCCCAGGCCCTGCAGGAAGAGTACCGCTACACTTACCAGCAAACGCTGCTCACGGCCGGACAGGAGGTTTCCAACGCACTGTTTGCCTATCAGACGGCCGGCGAAAAGGCCGCCATCCGCGTCAACCAGCTGGCCTCTCTGCGCCGGGCCGTCGATTTTACACAGGAGTTATTGCGATACAGCTCGGCTAACTATACCGACGTGCTTACCTCACAGCAAAGTTTACTCGCGGCCGAACTCAGCAGCATCAACGACCGCCTGCAGCAGCTGCAAGCCACCACCGACCTTTACCACGCGCTGGGCGGCGGCTGGCGCTAGAGGCAGCAAAAAGAACGTCATGTCTCGGCAAACCCGACATGACGGCCTGCTTTATCAAGCCACAACGTGCGACGAAAAAGCCACCGGCGGGGCCGCAAACAGCTTCTTCGTCGCCGGCCATACCTCGCCGAAGAGCGCCGATTTTCGGTAATCGTTGAGCGCATCCTCGTCGTCCCAGTGGCTGTGGGTGCAGTAGATGTGCGGGTCCTCAGCATCCTGCCAAAGCTCCAAGTGCCGGCAGCCCGGCTGCTGCCGGATGCGCTGCCTGGTGGCGTGGAAAAGCGTGAGAAACGCAGGCACCTGCTCCGGCACAAACGTCATGCGTACAATGCGAATCAGCATCTAAAATTGATTTTTGGAAGCCGCAAAAATAGAAATCCCCGACCTCGCCAGATGAGGCCGGGGATTTCTATTCAATCCAACCAAGGTCGGTCAGGGTTTTAATCGCGCACCACGCGCAGGCGCTGGCTCGCGCCATCGGGCCCGGTGATGGTGAGCAGATAGATGCCCGGCGCGGCGCTCCCGAGTGCATGGCTGAGTGACTCGGCCAGCGCAATGCGGGAAGCCGGCGCCGGCGCAAACAGCGTGCGCCCGAGTACGTTGCTGAGCGTAATACGCAATGGGGTGTCCTCGTTCGAAATCGGCCCGCCTAACAGCTGCAGCGTTTCGCCGTGGCTGGGATTGGGCACCAGCGCGTAGGGGCTGGCCGCGGCCGAAACGTAAACCACAGCGCTAAAATGCGCGCTGCCGTCGAGGTCGCGCTGGCGCAACCGGTAGAATGCGGCAGTCGTTGCGTCCGCGTCCTGGTAGCTATAAGTGGCGGGCTGGCTGCCGCCGTGGGCCGGTACAGTGCCCACGCGGCTAAATGCTTTGGCATCAATTGATTTCTCAACTTCGAAACCAGCATTGTTTTTTTCCTGCGCCGTGGCCCAACTCACCCGCACGGCGTTCAGGCCGGTGCGTTGAGCGGCAAACTGCGTGAGCGTCACCGGCAGGGGAGCGGCGCCATTGCCAAGGGCAAACAGCGGGAAGGAATTCACGCCGCTGCGCGTAGCCACGTAAGGCCCCGCGCCACTGATGCTGACGCGGCCCAATTCTGTCCAGGTGCTGCTAGAGGTACCCGCGTTGCCGAACAGGCTGGCCTGGGCGGGCGCGAAGCTGGCGTTCTGGTCGGCGGCATCGAACTGCACGCTCACATCTATCACCGGGCCGGTGGCCAGGGCCGGTGTGGCCTCCCAGGTGCGGTTCACAAAATCGGCCTGCCGGGCGTAGGGTGCACCGCTGCGCCCATTGGTCAGCAGCCCGCTGAAAGTGCGGACTTGGAACGTGGTGCCGGCGCCCGAATTAGCCAGCGTCATCGGCGTGTAGGAGGCCGCCGTGCCCACCGGAAATACCACGGCCGCTCCGCCCGCAGGCACGGGCCGGGCCACGTAGCCCCCGCTGGCTGCCACATCAGGCGTCACCACGTAGCGGTTGGCATCGGCGCCGCTAATGGTGGCGGTGCTGCTCAAGGTTAGGCTCTGGTTAGCAACCACTAGGTGGCCGGCCGTGAAGGTCAGCCCCTCACTCACGCTCACGGGACTGAGCAGTCGAACATCTGCGGCATTGTTAATTTTAAGGTTGTTAATAGCCAGCGCCGCGCTGCTGCCAGTGCTAAGTGTTTGCGCCATGCTGCCGTTAAGTTCCAGCGTGCCTGCGCCGGCGATGGCACCGGCGGCCGTCACGTTGCCGCTCACCTGCCAGGTGGTGCCGGCGGCCAGCGTGAGGCTGGCGCCACTTTCCACCGTCAAATCGTGCGCGGCGAGGGTGCCGGCGCCCAACTGCGGGGCGAAGCTGGTGCCGGCCGGAATCAGCACGTCGGTGCTGGCGGTGGGCGTCACGCCGGCTTCCCAGTTGCGGCAGTCGGCGGGGTCGGCCGAGGCGTCGTTGCTGGTCCAGATGGCCACTTGGTTGGTGGGCAGCGGAGCTGTGAGGGTATTCACAGCCAGAGGGGCGGTGTAGCTCACTTTCACGAAGCCGCGCTGGCCGGCCGCGGTGGCGGTGGTGTTGCGCACTTTCAGGGCCAGCCAGCCGGTGGTGCCAGGGGTGTAGGTGCCAGTGGCGGCGGCCGTGCCGGTGGCGCTGCTCAGCAGTTGCCCGCGCAGGTCATACACCCCAATGGTGAGGCTGCGGGTGTTGCCGCTGGCCTCGGGAAGCAGGCTATAATTGACCGGCTGGCCGGCCTGGACGAAGATTTTGCCCGCCAGTCGGGTGTTGGTCGAGTTGCTGGGCAGGGCGCCGCCCTGGCCCAGGCCGCCGCAGTTCAGGTCGCCGAGGTCGTCGGCCATTTCCCACTCCTGGGTGGTTTCGGCGGCGCGGGGCGGGTTGTAAGTCGAATTATCCTGGCCCACCGGCGCCCACACCGAGTAGCCTCGGCGGCCCAGCAAGGCGGTGCCGTTACAGGGCGGCGTGTTCACGTCGACGTACGCGTTGCCGTCGTTGCCCCTAAACACGGTGTGCACGGCCGTGCCATTGGCACCCGAATAGTCCTTGAGCTGCGTGCCCACCGCAAAATCGGTCCGCACCGTGTTGTTCTGCCAGGTGTTATAGTTGTCGTTTATGCCAATCAGCGCCTTGGTGCTGCGTTCCATCACTAGATGGTCGTTGGAGGCAAAGGGCACTTTGTAGGCTCCGTTCTTGAAATTAAGGTGCTGGTGGCACCAGAGCAGATTCACCAGGTCGTCGCGCACGGGCAGGTCGGCGGCGGAGGTGGGCAGGTGGGTGTAACGCTTCCCGGTACTGCCCACGTTGAATAAGTCCTCGAAATACAGGTGCGGGTTGCCATCCACGGCAAAGGCCACCGCGTAGGCCGCCGACAGCCGCACATCAAACGGGTCGATGTGGGCGGCCAGCTCCTGGCCGGTGTTCCAGCCCGTGTAGTTGCCGTTGGCGTCGAGCTGGGGCCGGAAGGTGTCGTGGTTGTTCACGAAGGGCGCCGTGCGGTGCACGTAGGTGTTCGAGGCCGCGTAATGGGCTACGCGCAGGCCCTGCTGCTGGCCCGGAATATCGGCCAGGTTATAGCCGCCATTGCCGCTCACCATGTTGTAGATGGCCCCGCGCAAACTAAAATCGAAGGTGCCCATCAGGAAATCCTGGCCGCCGTTCTGCCCGTTCACGTCGTTGGTGTACCGGTCCTCGTCGGCGGCGCTGCCGATGTATTCGCCCACGTTGAACATGCTTTCGCCGCCGTTGGCCCAGCCAGCGTAGTACTTCAGGTTGAAGCTCAAATCCTGCTGCGCGTTGTAGCTGAAGTGCTTCACCGCGTCCCAGCGGAAGCCGTCGACGCCGGTCTGCTTCTTCATCCACACTATCCAGTTGCGGGCCTGGGTTTGGCTGTAGCCTTGGGTTTGGGCCGGGTTGAAAGCGCCAGGGTAGAGGGCCAGGTACTGGGGGCTGAGGGGGCCGTAGCCGTCGGTGCTGCCCAGGCCGTCGTTGCCGTAGCAAAAATCGGGACCGAAGTAGGGCGCCGTCATCTCGCTGCCCGTATCGTTGTGGCCCAGGTGGGGGTGGAAGTTGGCGTAGTTCTTGGGCCAGCGGCCCTGGCGGGCAGCGTAGGCGGCGCCGTTGTCGCCGGTTTCGGGCTGCGGGGTGGCAAAGGAGCTGTAGCGGAAGGTTTTGTAGCCCGAGTTGGTGGCCATCGAGTAGGTGGGCTCGGGGTCCTGGCCGCCGTCGCCGGTGGCCGTGCCAGCCCCGTCGGTGTGGTTCAGCACCACGTCCTGAATCACCTCAATGCCGTTGGCGTGCAGCACGGCCACCATGCGCAGAAACTCGTCCTTCGAGCCGAAGCGGGTCCGCACGTCGCCCTTCTGGAACTTGTCGCCCAGGTCGTAAGGGTCGAAAGGCGAGTAGCCCACGTCGTTGGTGGCGTTCTTGTTTTTGGGCGTGGGCGGAATCCAAACGGCATCAATGCCCATGCTTTTCAGGCGCGGGGCCAGCTCGGTCAGGTAGTCGGCCCATTTAAAGCGATAGTTGCCGTTGTAATAATCCCACCAAAAAGCTTGCAGCACCACGCGCTTCACGGTGGTTTGGGCGGCGGCGGGGAAGTGGCTCAGCGAAGCCAGCAGCCACAATGCCAGCAGGGCGTAACGTCTTCTCATCTAAACTATAAAATGCAGGGTGGGATGGACCACAAATTTACAAATACTTAGCCTTCGTCAGGAGTTCCCCAAAAGGCCGTTTACACCCCTTCACAAAGGTTTGCGGAACCTGAGATAAACGAATTTTCAACTACGACTTGACCGCTAAATCGCAGTCTTATAGCCAACTATTGGCTCATCCAGCCGTTATGCATCCTGAAAACTGTTCTTTCAAATTCCACATTCACCGTTTACTTACCATGAAATCTTCCCTCATTCGTTCCGCTGCATCCGCCTGGTTTTTGGTTCCCGCCCTGGCCGGCGGCTTGCTGCTAAGCAGCTGCAACAGCGAGCCCAAAGCCACCGAAGCCGATAAAACCGCCACCGTGGTTTCGAGCGACACCAACGCGGCTTCCGATAGCACCGCCACCACCGCCAGCCCCGACAGCGCCGGTATGGGCACCGATACCACGATGGCCAAGTAAAGCTTGTGTTGTCAGCCTCTTCTGGCTTAAATTACATATTCCTGCTGCATCCCGTCAGGCGATGTCAGCGGGAATATTTGGTTTATAACGGGTTTGATTTAAGCTCATCTGTAAAAATAATTCGATTCGCGGACAAGTCCCTCGGGCTTTGATATAGCGTAATGGGTTGAAAAAATGCAATGATTCCAACCTCCGATTAAAGGATTCGTAAGGGTTAAACATCCATTTTTTGCTAATCACCATCACACTCTTTTTACGTTCATGAAACACCCTATCCGCCGCCCGTTAGCCCTGCTGATTGCCCCGGTACTCACCGGCGGCCTGCTCCTGAGCAGCTGCAACAGCAGCACTACCTCCACCGAAACCACTACCCCAGGCGCCACGGCCGACACCACCGCCACGGCCGCCAAGCCCGACAGTGCCGGCATGGCCAGCACGCCCGGCGAGGTGAAGCCCACCATGGCCAAGCCCGCCTGGGGCCCCAACATCAAGCCCGAGATGCAGGCCGTGATTGAGCAGCTCATGAGCTTCAACAACAAGCCCTTCCCCGAGCTCACCGCCGCCCAGGCCCGCAAGCAGCCCAGCGCCGCCGACGCCGCCATGAAGCAGATGCGCGTGAGCGGCATCCCCGCGCCGCCCCTGAACTGCGACACAATGACGATGAAGCTGATGCCCGGCGTGAGCGCCCGTGTTTACACGCCCAAGGGCGGCGCCGGCCCGTTCCCGGTTATCGTGTACTACCACGGCGGCGGCTGGGTGATTGCCACGAATGATACCTACGCCGCGTCGGCCCAGGCCCTATGCGAGCAGGTGGGTGCCATCGTGGTATCGGTAGAATACCGCAAAGGCCCCGAGCACAAATTCCCGACCGCCCACGACGATTCCTTCGCCGCGTACCAGTACGTGCTGAAAAACGCCGCCAGCATGAAGGGCGACCCCAACAAAATTGCCGTGGTGGGCGAAAGCGCCGGCGGCAACCTGGCCTGCAACGTGAGCATCATGGCCCGCGACAAAAAAGTGGCCCTGCCCAAGTACCAGGTGCTGGTGTACCCCATCGCCGGCTCCGACACCAACACGCCGTCGTACCAAGCCAACACCGAAACCGCGCCGCTCAACAAGGGCGGCATGGAGTGGTTCTTCAAGAACTACCAGCGCACGGCAGCTGATTTGAAAGACCCGCGCATCAACCTCGTAGCCGCCAACCTGAAAGGCCTAGAGCCCACCACCATCATCGCCGCCGACTACGACCCGCTCACGAGCGAAGGCAAAACCCTGGCCGACAAGCTGACCGCCGCCGGCGTGAAAACCAACTACAAGAAATACGACGGCACTACCCACGAATTCTTCGGCATGGCCGCCGTGGTTCCCGAAGCTAAAGAGGCCCAAGGCGTCGCCGTTAGCGACCTGAAAGGCGCGCTGAAATAGGCTTCGGCTACCTTAGCTGGCTGACATAGAACGTCATGCTGAGCGGAGTCGAAGCATCTCTACCGCAATAGTAAATGAATTACTGGCGCGGTAGAGATGCTTCGACTCCGCTCAGCATGACGTTTTTTTTAATGCTTGGCTGACCACAAAAGCGCTACTCCACCGGAAACCGCACGTCCACCTGCGAGTCAAAATGCAAGCCCAGCAGCTCCGCAGCGTTGCCCTGGCAGATGCCCAGGCACAGGCAGTTCTGGCTGTTGAACACGGCCACGGCCTCACCGGGAGGGGCGGCCGAGAAGTGCGGGTGTACCTCGCGCACCACGTCGCGCCCGAAATGCACGGCGAATTTGCGGCCGTGGCCCACGGCCTCTACCGCCGTGCGGGAAATGTTGGTAATCAGGTTGCCGTAGTGGTCCACGTGGGCCACGTGGCCCGTGATGCGGTGGTCCTGAATGCGCACCTGCCGGTTGTTGAGGCGGTGGAAATCCTGCACCACGGGGCCCAGTGAGGTCATTGGCTCGCCCTGGGCTAGGGCCACGGCGGCGGGCAGTAGCACGTCGCGGGTGGGGGAGGCCGTGACGGCGGCGGGCAGGGCCACCAGCTCTTCGGGGGCGCTGTTGGTGAGCAGTGCCAGGATGCCGTTGTCGCCGGCCAGGAAATAGTGGCCCTCGAAGCGCGCCACTTGCCAGCCCGGCTCGGGGCCCGCGCCGTGGTCATCAACGCCGATGACGTGCGCCGTGCCCTCGGGGAAATCTCGAAACACGGATTGGAGAACGTGAACGGCGTGCGCGATGTTGAAGGGTTCGACGCCGTGGCTGATATCGACCACGGTGGTGGCCGGGGCCAATTGCAGAAGTCGCGCTTTCAGCGCCGCCACGTAATGGTCGCGGTAGCCAAAATCGGTCAGCAATGTTATCAAGCCCATGCCTGCGTTCGGTAGTTTTTCGTAGTATTGTCGGGCCGCCCGAACCGGGGCAAAAGTAGCCGGTTTATGCGGAAAGGCCCGTTTCTTTTTGCCTGCTCACTCCGTTTCTTTCCCCCTCTCCCCGTCCTTGGTCGAAAAAATCATCACCCTCGAAAACATGTCCCTGGTCGACTTTCTCGGCCCCGACAATCAGAATATCCGCCAGTTAGCCGCCGCTTTCCCGGGTTCTAAAATCATCAGCCGCGGCAATGAAATCAAGATTCAGGGCCAGCCGGCAGTCATCTCCCGTATCAACGATTTATTGTCGTCGCTCATCGAGCACTACCACCAGTACGGCCAGATTACCGACAAAACGGTGAACCAGTACCTCTCCGCCACCTCCGAGGAGGCCGAGGGCCGGGTGCTGGCCGCCTCGCCCGACGTGCTCTTGTTCGGGGCCAAGGGCGGCGTCATCAAAGCCAAAACGCCCAACCAGCAAAAGCTGATTGACACGGTGATGGCCCACGATTTGACCTTCACCCTGGGCCCCGCCGGCACCGGCAAAACCTATATTTCGGTGGCGCTGGCCGTGCGGGCGCTCAAAAACAAAGAGGTGAAGAAAATCATCATCTCGCGCCCCGTGGTGGAGGCCGGCGAAAGCCTGGGCTTCCTGCCCGGCGACATGAAGGAGAAGGTCGACCCCTACCTGCGGCCGATTTACGACGCCCTGGAGGACATGATTCCGGCTGAAAAGCTGAAGTTCTACCAGGAAAATAAAATCATCGAAATCGCCCCGCTGGCCTACATGCGCGGCCGGACGCTGAACAACGCCTTTGTGCTCCTCGACGAGGCCCAGAACACCACGCCCTCGCAGTTGAAGATGTTCCTGACCCGCATGGGCCCGACGGCCAAGGTGATGGTGAACGGCGACCGCAGCCAGATTGACCTGCCCACCCGCCAGAAATCGGGCCTGATGCAGGCGCTGGATATTCTGAAGAATGTGCAAGGCATCGGCTACGTGGAAATGACGTCCGAAGACGTGGTGCGCCACCGCCTGGTGAAGGAAATCGTGGAAGCCTACGACAAATTCGACAACGAAGAGCAGATGCGCCAGGGCCAGCAAAGCGCCGCCAACGGCCAGCGCCGCGACGAGCGCCACGAACGCCGTCTGCGCGAGCAGGGCCTGTTGACGGATGCCCCGGCGGCGGAAGAACCCGAACTGCCCGTAAACCACGAGCAGGCGATGTAATTTCTGCTTTCTTTAACCTGTCATCCTGAGCGTAGCGAAGGACCTTATCACGTCAGAACACATTTCGTTCATCGGTGATAAGGTCCTTCTCTGCGCTCAGGATGACATTTTTTTAATTCCTCCAACCATGTCCGCCACCGCCTACCGTATCACCGACCTGCGCGACCTCGACGCCGCCTTCACCATCCGCGAGAAAGTATTCGTGGAAGGCCAGGGCGTGCCGGCCACCCTTGAAAACGACGTGCACGACCGCACCGATGCCCGCCACTACCTGGCCCGTGCGGCCGATGGCATGCCCGCCGGCGCCGCCCGCTGGCGCGAAACCGAAAACGGCGTGAAGCTGGAGCGCTTCGCCGTGCTGGAAGGTTTTCGCAACCAGGAAATTGGGGCGGCGCTCCTCCACGCCGTGCTGGCCGACGTGCAGGCCGAGCTGCCGGATGCGCCGGTGTATTTAAATGCCCAGATTCGGGCCGTGCCTTTCTACGCCCGTCACGGCTTCAAAACGGAAGGGGAAATGTTTGAGGAAGCCAATATCCAGCACTATAAGATGGTGCTGGAATAGGCCAGCAGCTTACGGTGTAGCGCGGAGGAGGTAATTACGCGGATTTGTGACCAAACCGCTACATTGCCAGCTCAATATACTCTCCGCCTCTGCCGCAAATGATTACCTGGGCTACCTTTCCGTTCGTTCGCTACACGCCCGCGCTGATTGGCGGAATTGTAGCCTACTTGTATCTGGGCGAAACCTGGCCGGAAATGTGGCCCGTGGCCGTGGGGCTGGCAGTGGTGGCCATTATATTCATTACCTGGGCTATTCGTCAGCGGAAACCGGCTGCGAGCGACGCGGCCGGCATCGTGGCATTGGTTGCTGTGGTGGTGTTTGGGGCGGCGCTCACCCAGCGCGCCACCGAAAGCCGGCGGGCCGACCATCTTTTTCGCTTTGCCGATAAAATTGATTGCTATCAGGCGGTGGTGGACGAGGCCACTGTCGTGCGCAAGGCCACTTTTGCCACCACGCTGCGGGTACAATCGGTGCGCGTGAGCGGGCGCTGGCAGCGGTCCACGGGCGGCGTGCGGGTGTCGCTGCCGCGGGTGGCGGGCATCGCTCAACCGCGCTACGGCGAGGTCTGGCTCATCCGCGGGCACCCCGACCCCAGCAAGCCGCCGCTCAACCCCGGCGAGTTTGATTACCGCCAGTACCTGGCTTATCGGCAAGTGTACCACCAGCAGTACATCCACCCCGACCAGTATAAAGTGTTGCGCTCCGACCCGCCGAATATTCTGGTGGCGCTGAGTATGAATTTTGCGGAACAGCTCGACGGCGTTTTTCGCCAATACATCAAGGCTAAGCGCGAGTACGCCATTGCCTCGGCGCTGGTGCTGGGCATCAAGGACGACGTGGATGCCGACACCAAACAGGCCTACAGCAGCACGGGCACCTCACACATTATGGCCGTGAGCGGCTTACAGGTGGGCCTATTGTATCTGGCGCTGACCTGGTTGCTGCAGAAGCTTTTCGGGCGGCTGCCGGGGTTCCGGTTGTGGTCGGCGCTGCTGGGGCTGACGGTTATCTGGGGCTATGCTTTTATCACGGGCTTGTCGGCGTCGGTGCTGCGGGCCACGGTGATGTTTACGTTTCTCATCATCGGCCGGGCCTGGGGGCGGCAAAGCTCTATCTTCAACACGCTGGCCGTGGCGGCGTTTTTCCTGCTACTCTGGAACCCGTTTCTGGTGGCCGACGTGGGTTTTCAGCTCTCATTTCTGGCGGTGCTGAGCATCGTGTATATCCAGCCGCGCATTGCCCGCTGGCTGGATGTGAAAGAGTATTTCTATGCCCGGCAACGGGCCTGGCAGTCGAAGGCCGGAAACTGGCTTTGGCGGACAATTGGCTGGTTCCTAGACAAGGTGTGGCAGGCCGTGGCGCTCTCCTTGGCGGCGCAGGTAGCCACGTTTGGTCTGGGGCTTTATTATTTCCACCAGTTCCCGTTCAGCTTTTTGTTCTCAAATCTGGTGGCCGTGCCCATTTCGAGCGCGGCTGTTTACGTGGGCCTGGCGCTGTTACTGGTGAAAGGCCTGGTGGCGTGGCCAGGTATTTGGTTTCCATCGGTTTCAGCTGCATTGGATTGGGCTCCCCAAGGCGTTGCCTGGGTTTTCGAAAAAATGGTCTGGCTATTCAACGAATACATTTTCCTTATTAGCCGCTACTTTTCCGGCTGGGTCGTGCGAGAAATCCACGTTTCGGCCCTGCAAACGGTGCTGATATTTGGCCTCATCGGCACCTTTCTGGCTTGGCTCAATACCCGGCAACTGGGCTGGCTGCGTGGCATGGCCCTGCTGCTGCTGTGTTACGCCGGCAGCCGCGTAGCCGAGGCGCGCGCCGTGGCGCCCACTGAAGAATTCATCGTGTACAGCATCCCGCGCCGCTCGGCGGTGGGTTTCTGGCAGGGCGCGAGTGCCGAGTTCGTTACCCCCGATTCGGTGGCGCTCAACGAAACCGAGCGCACCTACCGCCTCCTGCCCGGCATCATCCGCAAGGCGGCCCGGCGCACGCACTACAGCGTGGGCTGGCGCGGCACCACCGTGCCGGTGCAGCGCCTGACCGATGCTGACAGCACGGCTGAAAATTCGTTTTTTCGTTCAGGACCGGTAGTGCTGGCGCAGTGGCGCGGCCTGCGCGTAGGCTTCGTGTCAGGTCGCATTCCTTCGGCTACGCAGCAGGTGCCAGTTGATGTGTTAGTACTGCGCCGCAATGCCCACGTGAAACCCGAAACGCTGGCGGCTGTATTTGGCATCAAGGCGAAGGTCGTGTTCGATTCAAGTTGCAAAATCTGGTACGTGGCGCGACAGGATTCCAGCCTGCGCGCCCACGGCTTCCGCACCTGGGACGTGACGGCTCAGGGCGCCTTTCGGATAGCGCCGCCGCTGTAGAGGTGCGTCCAAGCGGTATTCAACCCCTACTCAGGCAACCTCCCGCCGATGCGGCCCGAGTTGCCGATGGAGCGATGTATAGCCTAATAGCCAAGCTATTTGGGCGGCATGGATGCCGGCTTGGTCGAGCACATCCGACCAAGTGTCGCTTTTTTCCGTTTATTGCCTAGCCGGATGCCACCATTCCACCCCGATTGGCGTCTTGGTTACAACCATCCGTCCGCGCCGACCCCGCTCCTCATGGAAAACCTGCTCACGCCCGAACTCGAAGCCCTTCGCTACATCCGCTACGAAGCCCAGGACCGCATCGGCTACATCACCCTCAACCGTCCCGACAAGCGCAACGCGCTGAACGCCGATGTGGTAACGGAACTCAAGCAGGCTTTCGAGTTTGCTGAAAACGATGAGCATGTGAAAGTTGTCGTATTGCGTGCGGCCGGCGACGTGTTCTGCGCCGGCGCCGATTTGGCATACATCCAGGACCTGCAGGGCTTTGGCTACACCGACAATCTGGAAGACTCGACGCACCTGATGCAGCTATTCCACCAGATTTATACCCTCAAAAAAGTGGTTATTGGCCAGGTGCAGGGGCACGCGCTGGCCGGCGGCTGCGGCCTAGCCGCCATCTGCGACATGACGTTTGCCGTCCCCGAGGCCAAGTTTGGCTACACGGAGGTCAAAATCGGCTTCCTTCCAGCCATAGTGAGCGTGTTTCTGGTGCGCAAAATAGGGGAGGCGCGCACCAAGCAATTGCTGCTCAGCGGCGACCCCGTTTCGGCCCAAACGGTGCTCGACATGGGCCTTATCACCTTCATGGTCCCCAAAGAAGAATTGGCCGAAACCGTCCGCATTTACGCCCAGCGCCTGTGCCGCGAAAATTCGGCCCAGAGCATGGAGGTGACCAAGGAAATGCTGGCCCGCCTGCCCGAGATGGACCTCGAGGAAGGCCTGCGCTACGCCGCCCAGCGCAACGCCGAAGCCCGCGGCTCCGACGACTGCCGCCGCGGCATTGCCGCCTTCCTGAGCAAGGAAAAGATTGGCTGGTAAGTCAGAATTCATTTATTCGTAGCCCTAAACCTAAATAACGCCGCTTCGTTCACGGAATTAATCCGGCGCGAAGCGGCGTTTCGGCGTCATTTCCAAACAACCCCTTTCCCGTTCGGGTTACTTCCGCATGACAGCACTGGCCGCCATTGGCATCACCCTCGCCACCTTCGGATTCATGGAATTCTGGGCGTGGTTCATGCACAAGTTTGTGCAGCACGGGCCGCTGTGGTTTTTGCACCGCTCGCACCACGTACGGCACCCGCACCCGGTGGAGCGCAACGACTTGTTTTTCCTGATTTACGGCGCTATTTCGGCTTTGCTTTTCATTACCGGCGATAATGGTGGGCGTTGGTGGTTTTGGGTGGGTGTGGGCATTGCGGCCTATGGCACGGTTTATTTTTTCGTGCACGATGTGCTGATTCACGGCCGGCTGCGCTTCTGGAAAAAGTCAGACAATATCTACCTCCGGGCACTCAACATGGCCCACAAAACCCACCACAAAACCATCGGCCGCGACGGCTCGGCCGAATTCGGCCTGCTGTGGGTATCGCCAAAATACCTGGAGCTGGCCCGGAAGCAGGCCCAGAATCGAGCCGGTAAAAGTCAAAACAAGGTAGGTCATGCTGAACGCAGTGAAGCATCTTTACCTCAGTAGTAAACTCTTAAAATTGGATTAGTTGCGCGGTAAAGATGCTTCGGCTTCGCTCAGCATGACGTTCTTCTACTCACCCCAACCAACCCCAATGGGCCACTTCTCCATCAGCGACTTAGAGCAGCTTTCGGGCGTTAAGGCGCACACCATTCGGATGTGGGAGCAGCGCTACGGCCTGCTGCGGCCCGTGCGCACGGCCACCAACATCCGCACCTATTGCGAGAGTGACCTGCGCCGCCTGCTGAACGTGACCACGCTGTGCAGCCGGGGCCAGCGCATCTCGCAGGTGGCCCGCCTGAGCGATGCCGAAATTCAAGCCGCCGTGCTGGCCTGTTGCAACGACGTGCACGACTACCACCAGCAGGTAAACGCCCTGCTAGCCGCCATGCTCGGCTTCGACGAGCAGCGCCTGAACTACTTGCTGAATGAGGCCAGCGCCCGACTGGGCTTCGAGAAAATGATGTTGTTTGTGGCCTATCCGCTGCTGCAGCGCATTGGGCTGATGTGGCTGGCGGGCACCGTCAATCCGGCGCAGGAACACCTGCTGGCCCATTTGCTGCGCCAGAAAATGTTGGCCGCCACCGATTCTTTGCCCTGTGTGCCCGCCACGGCCCGGCGCTGGGTGCTGTTTCTGCCGGCCAATGAGCTGCACGAGCTGGCGCTGCTATTTATGAACTACGTGTTGCGGGCCCGCGGCCAGCACACCCTGTATCTGGGTCAGAATATGCCAGTGGAGGAATTGACGGCCGTGTGCGAAACCTACCAGCCCGATGCCTTGGCCACGGTGCTCACCACCCAGCCGGAGCGCAGCCGGGTAGGCGAGTTTGCGCACGCCCTTTCGGCCTGTTGCCCCGATAAATTGGTGGTGCTCTACGGGCCGCTGGCCCGGCAGGAAGGGCTGGTGTTGCCCAAAAACTGCGTTTCGCCGGAGTTGATGACGGACTTTCTGGCCTTGGTAGCCGAAAGTGCCACCGAGCCAGTGGCCGCTTAGCCCACCAACCCAAACCGTCGGGCGACAATGGCTCGTACTTGGTCGGCAAGCTTCATTATTTGATAATGGGCAAAGGCGGAACAAGAGCCCGGCAAATCCTTGGCCGGGTGTACCTTGCCGCGCCGGCTTAAAAGAAGTAGGCGTGCCGAGCGAAATAGTTTGGCCGGGGCTAGCTGAATTTGCGGCGGGCTCGTATATTTGTTTAACAAACGGTCACGAAAAGCTAAACAGCATGAACTCGCTCGAATTCACCTCGCAAGTGCAGAAAATTTCGCTGACGCTCCGGCCCGCCGCCATGAATTTGACGCGAGACGCTGACGACGCCAAGGATTTAGTGCAGGAAACCCTCCTCAAGGCCCTGCTCAACAAGGACAAGTTTAAGGCCGGTACCAACCTGAAGGCGTGGTTGTATACCATCATGCGCAACACCTTCATCAACAACTACAACAAGATTACCAAGCGCAGCTCCAACATTGACAGCACGGAGTATTTCCAGTATTTCAACACCGACCAGAACTACATCACCCACAACGGCGCCACGTCCGATTTCGTGGTGCGCGACATCAACGAGGCCATTTCCAGCCTCGGCACCGACTACCGCACGCCGTTCATGATGTACTACATCGGCTACAAGTACATGGAAATTGCCGAGAAGCTGCAAATTCCCATTGGCACCGTAAAAAACCGCATTCACATCGCCCGCAAGGACCTGAAAGCGGCCCTGCAAGTGTACGCGCCGGTAGGAGCCAGCGCCGGCGGCGACGTGGTGGAGGAGTAGGTTTCTAAGGTTAGAAATTGAACGCCCGTCGTTTCCAAGTCTGGAAGCGGCGGGCGTTCGGCTTTTGTAGCGTGGACTCTGCGAGTCCGCGCATGCTAGGAACCGCGCCCATGCGCGGACTCGCAGAGTCCACGCTACGGTTCTACGCCGCTTGAATGTACCGGCGCTTTATGCGAATGTCCTCGTCCGCAAACGGCCCGGTTTTGTAGGCAAAGAACTCCACCTGCGGTTTTTGGCCTTCGGGCACCATGCGCCACGACTCGCGGAAATCCTGGTTGATGCGGCGCAACTCCTCGAAGAACAAATCATTCAGCGCGGCGTCGTTGCGGATGCGCAGGGGCTGGCGCTCGGCCAGCTCGAAGCAGATGCGGAGCTGCTTGTCGGCCTGCGGGCCTTCGCTGGTGAAGAGCGTGAACGAGGCCACCCGCTCGGCCAACTCGGGCACGCCGAGGAGGGCTTCCTGCACATCGGGCGGCGAAACTTTACAACCGAAGTAGGCCACGGTCATGTCGGCGCGGCCGTAGTGTAGCAGAATGGGCAGGTCGGAGTAGGAGAGGGCGAAATCCTCGGGGCGCAGGCCGCAGCTGCGAAGCAGGCGCTTCAGTTCTGGAAAGCGGATGATTTGGGCGCGGTCGTGCAGGTTGTAGCGAATTTTGGGCGACAGGTAGTTGGGCCGGCAAAGCGTGACCAGCAACTCGCCGGCGCGGGTGGTCTCGAGGTGGAAGTCGGCGGGGTTGAACTGAAACACCACCGGCACCGCGCCGGGAAAATGAAGCAGCTTGGCGCGCAGCGCCGGGCTGGCCAGCAACGCCTTGCGCAGGCCAATGGTGAAATCATTCTCGGCCGCAATGTTCAGCTCCAAATCCGACGCGCCCAGCGAGCCATACACCCGGCGGATGCCCTTGGCCAGCAGGTAGTCGCGCATCAGCTCGCTGATGCCCTCGCCGCCATAAATCATGCTCACGTCGTACGCGGCCCAGTCGATGCCGGCCGTATCGACCAGCAGCTTGAGAAACGGCGGGTAGCCAAGGACGAGGTAGCGGTGGCCGGGGCCAAAAAAACGGAGCGTATTGGCGATTTTGGGCACGTCGGGACCGGTCGATTTTAGCATGGAAATGTCGGTGAGGCCCATGGTGATGTTGATGCCCGTGGCCCAAGGGCCCATGGCAAACGCATTTAGAATGAAGTGCGGGCCCTCACCAATGAGGCGGGTGAGGCCAAATTCGAGCATGCGCTTATTGGCCTGCCGCTCGGCGTGGCCGCGCACCCAGTTGGTGGGCACGCCGCTGCTGCCCGACGACTCGTCCACAATCACGCCGTGGCTCGGTACGCGCCCGCCCCGGCAGCGCGCCCCGATGTCGAAGCGCTTCACGTAGTTTTCCTTGTCCATCACCGGCACGCGGCCCAAATCGGGCACCACCAGGCTGCGGAACCGCATGCGGCCAAACGGGTGCTCGGCCAGAAACTGCCGGTAGGCCGGGGTGCGGCGGCGCGCTTCCTCAAACACGGCCAGTGCCTTCAGCTTGCCCAGATTCCAGCGCAGGCGCTCCATGTGGGGCAGAAACAGTAGCAGCATGGTGCCGTTGTGCAGCTCCAGCAGGTGGCGCCAGCCTTCCAGCACTTGCACCAGGGCGACCAGGAAATAGGTTCTCAGGTTGGTTTTCATGATTTAGGAAGGAATGGCAGTAAGAAAAATGTCTTGTGTGTTGAGCCGGAGGCTGCGGGGCGGCTCGGTGCTGTAGCCCAGGCGCACCAGTAGCCAAAGCGGTGCATCCGAAGGCTGGTGGCCAACTTTTTCGAGGAACTGGCGGTGCGCCGCCTCATTGGTCACCACCGAGCCGAAGGGGTGGAGGTACACACCGTGACGCGTCATTTCCAGCCACAGCTGCTGCATAAGCGTACCGGCCTGCAGCCAGTCGACGCGGGTTTCGAAGCGGCCTTGCAGCCAAGCTACTGTGCTGGTGCCGTGCATCGAATGGCGGTATACTTTGCCCAGCACGTTCCGCTTCCACGGGCTACGAAACCGCTCGGGATGAAAGAAAAAGTTGTGCATCAGCCGGCCCGGAAAACCCATGCAGTGGCTCCAGAGACCATCTTTTTTGGTATTCGCTTCATCAGTTGTCGTGCGGATGAGGCCAGCCAACTCCTGCCGCACGGGCGCGTCATCGAGGTCGGTGAAGAGCGTTTGGCGGTTGAGGTCGAGGATGAAATCGACCATCGCCGCATCGTTGGAACAGGTGAGCTGGTGGCCGTGAGCCGCCGCCAGACTCGCCAGCTGCTGCTGAATCTCGGCGGCGACGGGGCGGCCGTCGTAATGCAGACGCGAGGTGCGGCGCTGCTTGAGCAGCTCACGGTCGAAGACCGAGGCGGGGCCGGTTTGGGGCGTGGGCTCCAAGCGTAAATCGGCGAACAGCTGCGGCGTATTGGCGGCATAGTTCAGGCGGGGCTCATTGGTGTGCCGGACTTGCAGGCCATAGCCCAGCGGGGCGGCGGCAATGCGCAGGCTCTCGATGAACATACCCAGTCCAACGATGGTGAAGCAGGAAGTAGGGTCGGTGTGGGGCAGTAGGCGGGCTGGCTCGTAGTAGAGGCGCGCTTCGGTATTGCTGAGCACCAGCAGCTTCCACGGCTGCACGTTGTGTGGCGAGGGAGACCAGCGGGCATAGTCAACCAGTTCGGCCCAGCGGGCCTGCGCGGCGGCATCGGCCGTGCGGGCCTGCGCGGCCTGCCGGAGCTGACCCAAGAGGGCAAAACCGGCGCCCAGGGCGGTTCGAAACAGAAAGTCACGGCGTTTCATGAGTGGAGGCGTTGCGGGTGAGATGGGAACGTTAGCGGTATTGGCGCTGCGTTATTATGCTCCAAAGGTGTGATAATGCCCCTGCCATTGTAAAGCTCATTTTTGGGTATGACGGACTTTTAATATGATTGTTTTAATGTGATAATTATCTGAATTAAAAGTAATTGTATGTGTTTGCAAGGATTTTTGAAATAGAGGAAGCGTAGACGAAAATCTCCAGCTTGTGCAATCGGGTTGCAGCAGCCGGCTAAAACAAAGTCTTCGGCCGGATTGTAGCTTGCGGCATCTTCACTCGTATTCCGGTTTGTTGAATTCTTCCCCTGCTGCTCGTTCTGCTGTTGTTATTGGTGCCGGCTTCGCGGGGCTGGCCGCCGCCACCACGCTGGCGCAAGCCGGCTGGCGCGTCACCATCCTCGAAAAGAACGAAGGCCCCGGCGGGCGGGCGCGGGTTTTTCACGCCCAGGGCTTCACCTTCGACATGGGCCCGAGCTGGTACTGGATGCCCGACGTGTTCGAGAAATACTTTGCCCGCTTCGGCAAAAAAGTGGCGGACTATTACGAATTAATCCGCCTCGACCCGTCGTATCAGGTGATTTTCAAAGGGCCCGAGGCCGTGGATATTCCGGCCCGAATGAGTGAGCTGCGCGCCCTGTTCGAGCGCTACGAGCCCGGTAGCGCCGCCCGGCTCGACGAGTTTCTCAAGCAGGCAGCATATAAGTACGAAGTAGGCATCAACCGGCTGGTGTATGCCCCGAGCCGTTCCATCTTCGAATTTGCCGACCCTAAGCTGCTGGTGGATATGGTGCGGATGGACGTGCTGCAAAGCATGCACAAGCACGTACGGAAGTTTTTCAAAGACCCGCGCCTGTTGGAGCTGGTGGAGTTTCCCATCCTCTTCCTCGGCGCCACGTCCGAAAACACGCCCGCCCTCTACTCCCTGATGAACTACGCCGACCTGGCGCTGGGCACCTGGTACCCCAAAGGCGGCATGCACAAGATTGTGGAAGGCATGGTGCACCTGGCCGAGGAACTGGGCGTGCGCATCGAATACAACCAGGAAGTGACGGAAATTGTAGTGGAAAACGGCCGCAGCACCGGCGTGCGCACCGCCAGCGGCTTCCACGCCGCCGATGTCGTGGTGGCCGGGGCTGATTACCATCACATTGAGCAGCAAGTACTCAAGCCGGAATTTCGCCACTACGACGAGCAGTATTGGGATTCGCGCACCATGGCCCCTTCGAGCCTGCTGTTCTACCTCGGCGTCAATTGCAAGCTCGACAAGCTGCGCCACCACAACCTCTTCTTCGACGAGGACCTGAACCAGCATGCCCGCGAGATTTATGAGCAGCCGCAGTGGCCCACGCGCCCGCTCTACTACGCCTCCGTGCCCAGTAAAACCGACCCCACCGTTGCCCCCGAAGGCCAGGAAAACCTGTTTCTGCTCATCCCGGTGGCGCCCGGCCTGAGCGACGATGAAGCCACCCGCGAGCGGTACTACGACCTGCTGATGGCCCGGCTGGAAAAGCATTGCGGCCACACAATCCGCGACGCGGTGGTGTTCAAGCGCAGCTACGCCCACCGCGACTTCATGGCCGACTACCACAGCTTCAAGGGCAACGCTTACGGCTTGGCCAACACCTTGAAACAGACCGCCATCCTCAAGCCTACGCTAAAGAGTAAAAAAGTGGCAAATTTGTATTTCACGGGCCAGCTTACCGTGCCCGGGCCGGGCGTGCCGCCCTCGCTCATTTCGGGCCAGGTGGTGGCGGGCGAAGTGCTTAAGGAAATTAAATAGCCCGTCATGCAGAGCGCAGCGAAGCATCTTTACCGCACTAATCCATTTGCCTGAATTGCGTTGCGCAGTAAAGATGCTTCGCTGCGCTCTGCATGACGTTCTTAATAGTTAACCAAAGTGGACCACGTTAAACTCTTCACCGATACCAGCCTGGCGTGCAGCAAGCTTATCACGGGGCGCTATAGCACCTCGTTCACGCTGGGCATCCGCACGCTCGATGAGCGGCTGCACCTGCCGGTGTACGCCGTGTATGGCTTCGTGCGCTGGGCCGATGAAATCGTGGATACCTTCCACGACCATGACAAGGCCGCGCTGCTGGCCGACTTCCGCCGCCAGACCTACGAGGCGCTCGATGCCGGCCTGAGCTTCAACCCGGTGCTGCACGCCTTTCAGGACGTGGTGCGGCGCTACGGCATCGACCGCGAGTTTATCGAGGCGTTTCTGCACAGCATGGCGCTTGATTTGGAGGACCAGAGCTACCACCCCGACCTGTACAATGAATACATCTACGGCTCGGCCGAAGTGGTGGGGCTGATGTGCCTGCGCATTTTTTGCGACGGCGACGATGCCCAGTTTGAGCGGCTGCGCGAGCCGGCCCGGCGCCTGGGTTCGGCGTTTCAAAAGGTGAATTTCCTGCGCGATATCCGCTCCGATTACGAGGACCGGGGCCGCGTGTACTTCCCCGGCGTGGTGTATTCGCGGTTTAACGACGCGACCAAAAGCGAGATTGAGGCCGACATCAAGGCCGATTTTGAGGCCTCCTACGAGGGCATTCAGCAGCTGCCGCGCTCGGCTAAGCTGGGCGTGTACCTGGCGTATGTGTACTACCTGAAGCTGTTCTACAAAATCAAAAAGCTGCCGGCGGCGCGCATCCTGGGCGAGCGGGTGCGGGTGCCCGACAATACCAAGCTGCTGCTGCTGCTGGGCTCGTATTTCCGCTACCGGTTGTCGCGCATTTGAGGGTGGTTTTGGGCCCGGCTTTTGCCTGGGCACAAAACACTAGCGGCCCTACGCCGTAGTTTTGCCAATATGCGTATTCCTGAGTTCCATTTTTTAGCAGTGCTGTCCGTGGCTTGGTCGTCGTCCTCGGCGGCCGATTTGCCCAACATTTTCCGGCCAATGGAGGCACTTGCGCAAGATTCGCTTCCTATGGCTGCCGCGCCCCGCGCCGCCTGTGCTGCCGCATTCAACTTCTTTAATCCCAACGCCGTGTCTTCGTCGCCCTACCATCCCGCCATCCTGCGCCGCCACTACGAGCAAGCCGCCGCCGACAAAACGGCCGGGGAAAAATTCTACAAGCTGCTGGCCGATTACAAAGACCGCGACGCCCTGGTGCTGGGCTACAAAGCTGCCGCCGAAGCCATTCGTGCCCGCGACGCGTCGATGTTCAACAAGCTGACCTACGTGCAGGATGCCGCCCGCACCTTCGAGCAAGCCGTGAGCCTCGACCCGCGCAACCCGGAAATCCGCTTCCTGCGCTTTTCAGTGGAAAGCAATCTGCCGGCCTTCCTGGGCTTGAGCAAGCACGTGGATGAGGACAAAGAGCTGCTGCTCAATGCCGCCCTGAACCACCCCGGCACCGGCCTCGACGCGGAAGCCTTCCGCACGGTGCGCGGTTTTCTGGTAGGGCGTGGCCATGTGAGCGACGACGACGCGCAGAAATTGAGCAAAGTGAAGGAGTAGAATCCGGGTAGCATAAGCTGCCGCTCCTGGCCCTTTTAAGCGGAAGCTTGTGCCTCATTTTAGCCTAACCGAAACTCAAATAGGCCTGGCTAACGTATTTTCGGCTACCCGGCCCGATTTACGCAACCTTGCGGGTAGGTTGCTGGTTACCGAGGTCCTATGCCGAACCTGTCGCTCAGCGTCCGAATTGACCCCAACTCTGGTTTTTGCTTTGGCGTGATTTACGCCATTCAAATGGCCGAAGACCTGCTCGACGAGCAGGGCTACCTCTATTGTCTGGGCGATATCGTGCACAACGACGAAGAAGTGCAGCGCCTGGAGGCCCGTGGCCTGCGCATCATCTGCCACGAGCGGCTGGCCGAGCTGCGCGATGAGGCGGTGCTTATCCGCGCCCACGGCGAGCCACCGGCCACCTACCAGATGGCCATGGAGAATAACCTCACGCTGATTGATGCCAGCTGCCCGGTGGTGCTCAAGCTCCAAAACCGCATCAAAACCAGCTACGACAAGAAGGAGCAAATCTTCATCTACGGCAAGCACGGGCACGCCGAAGTCCTGGGCCTGCTGGGCCAAACCAGCGGCAACGCCGTGGTTTTCGAGAACCTTGATGAGCTGCTGAGCCACGAACTGCCCGAAAACATCACCCTCTACAGCCAGACTACCAAGAGCACCAATAGCTTTTACAACATCAAGAACCAACTGGAAACTCGGGGCTACCAGGTGAATGCCAACGACACCATTTGCCGGCAGGTGAGCAACCGCGACAAAGACCTGCGTCGTTTTGCCGCGCAGTTCGACCAGATTGTGTTTGTGTCGGGCACCAAAAGCTCCAACGGCAAGGTGCTTTACCAGGTGTGCAAGGAAACCAACCCGCAAACGCACTTCATCTCCAACGTGGCTGAAATTGACGCGGCCTGGTTCCAGCCGGGGCAGTCGGTGGGCATTTGTGGGGCCACCAGCACGCCGATGTGGCTGATGGAGCAGGTGCGCGACCGGCTCATGGCTTTATAAGCAAGGCATGAATTCTACCGCGGCCACTATAGCCAAGCGCGTTGCGCCCGCGCCCGTCGGCACGACCGGCTTGGCTATTGGCGGACTGATTGTGGTACTATGGGCGGCGTTGCTGGGCTTTTTGCTGGCCCGGTACCAGCCAAATTGGTATTCGCCCGCGCCGTATCTGCTGGCTTTGCTGCAAACGCACCTTTACACCGGCCTCTTCATCACCGCGCACGATGCCATGCACGGGGTGGTGAGCCCTAACAAGCGACTGAATAATACGCTGGGCACCCTGGCCGCCGGGCTGTTTGCCTACAACTGGTTTCCCGGCATGCTGGCCAAGCACCACGCCCACCACCGCCACGTGGGCACCGATGACGACCCCGATTTCCACGACGGCCGCCACCCGGGCTTCCTGCGTTGGTTCGTGCGCTTCGCCTGGAACTACGTGACGTGGTGGCAAGTGCTGCTCATGGCCGTGACGTACAACGTGCTCAAGCTGTTTTTTCCGCAGGCCAATGTCATTGCCTTCTGGATGATACCCGCCGTGCTGGGCACTTTCCAGCTTTTTTTCTTCGGCACCTATCTGCCGCACCGGGGCGAGCACGCGGCTGATAACCCGCACAAGTCGCGCAGTCAGTTTCGGCACCACCTATGGGCCTTTGTGAGCTGCTATTTTTTCGGGTATCATTACGAGCACCACGACCAGCCCTACCTGCCTTGGTGGCGCCTGTGGCGGGCGAAATCCTGACCACGGATTGCTCGGATTTTATGGACGAACAAGAAACGTAGGCAACAAAAAGCCGATTCGTTTCCGAAGCGACTTTTTCACAAGAGAGAATTATTTGCTTTCCCTTAGTAATTCACGTGCGGCTATTAGTGCGGAAGGCACCAAAGCATTGGCCATAACAATTTGGCTGAGTTCTTCGGCCGTTTTTTTGGAGAATCTTTCTTTAAAAGCCGCTATTTCTTCCTGCTGTGCGCGGGCAATTTTTTCTTCAGATGGCTTGATGAGCGCAGAGAGCTTTGTGGTAATTCTCTTTGGATATAAAAAAAAGGTTACCAAGCCAATAATTGCTAAAGTCGGGCTTGAGCCAATTTGCAGCGAGCCAAACGCAATGTAAAAATTTACTTCGCTTAAAGTAAAGTTTATCAGGCCCAGAACCCCAAGCAGGAAAGTCAGGGCAAAGAAATATTTGAAATAGCGCCTCAGAAAAAAGAAGGAAGCAAGCGTTGCACCCGTGGCGACAAAAGCGCCGTAATGCTTGGCGTTTAAAACATAATCCACAGGAGCACCTGCCTCATTAGTGGTGCCTTTGAGCCAAAAAATGAGCGTGCTGATGCAACAAATTGCCATAATCAGCGCGGGAACGAGTGGTCGGTAACGACTATTCATCATTTCTGAAAGAGGTTGAATCTACACCATCGAAAGGTAGTGTGCTGGAATAAGATAAAGCATAGCCTGTCCGCCAACCACCTGCTGGCTCTTAAATTTGGCAGACAAGATTACAGAACTCCGGTTTGCTTCCTATTCCCATGCGCCAATACCAAGCCCTGCTCCGCCAAATCCTCGATACTGGCACCGTGAAAACCGACCGCACCGGCACCGGCACCGTGTCCATATTCGGCCCGCAGATGCGGTTTAATCTGGCCGAGGGCTTCCCGCTGGTGACGACCAAGAAGGTGCACCTGAAAAGCATCATCCACGAGCTGCTGTGGTTTTTGCAGGGCGATACCAACATTGCCTACCTCCGGGAGCATGGCGTGAAAATCTGGGACGAATGGGCCGATGAAAACGGCAACCTCGGCCCCGTGTACGGCCACCAGTGGCGCTCCTGGCCCGACGGTCACGGCGGCCACATCGACCAGATTGCGCAGATTATTCAGCAGCTCAAGACGCAGCCCGACTCGCGCCGCATCCTCGTTTCGGCCTGGAACGTGGCCGAGCTGCCGGAGATGAAACTACAGCCCTGCCACGCCCTGTTTCAGTTCTACGTAGCCGATGGCAAGCTCTCCTGCCAGCTCTACCAGCGCTCGGCCGATGTGTTTCTGGGCGTGCCCTTCAACATTGCCAGCTACGCGCTGCTCACCCTCATGGTGGCGCAGGTGACGGGCCTGCAGCCCGGCGAATTCATCTGGACCGGCGGCGACACCCACCTCTACAGCAACCACCTCGAACAGGCCGAGCTGCAGCTCACCCGCGAGCCCCGACTGCTACCTCAGATGCGCATCAACCCCGAGGTGACCGATATTTTCGGGTTTAAATACGAAGATTTTGAGCTGGTAAATTATGAGCCGTGGCCGGCTATCAAAGCGCCGGTGGCGGTGTAATATTCAAGGTCCCACCAATGTTTGATTTCCTGGGGGAGCTGCTGGCGGAGTTTATTATTGGTCCCATTATCAGTTGGGTGTTTGGGGCTGTGCTGTGGGTGCTTCGCACGGGGCTTCTGCTGGTTTTTTATCCGCTGTTGTTGCTCACCGGCTGGCTTCGGCTTTGGGTACGCGAGAAGGGTCAGAGAAGCTTTGGAGAGCTTTGGAAAATGCACGGCCACTCCGGCTTGCATGGTTTCGGATGGTCGGAAGCGGCTCTGGATATTGAATACCTATTGGCAACGTGCCTGATTATGATGGCCGGTACCGGAGTGACTCTGGTGGTTTATTCGTTGGGCAAGCTATGGCTACGATAACGATTTAAGCACCTGCACCAGCGTCTCACTGGGCTTCCCGCAGGCGTTATCCTCAATGCGCGACACCGATTTAATGGCCGCCACATTGGCCGTGAAAACGGTATCGGCTTCCAAAAGGGCCGCTCTCGTAAAAAGTCCTTCCCGGCACTCCATTCCCGCCGCCCGGGCCCCCCGCAGCACCTGTGCCCGGCGCACGCCCGCCACGCAGCCCGTTTCGAGCCCGGGAGTGAAGAGCATATCATTCTTCATCCAAAAAATAGCCGCCGCGCTGGCCTCCGCTACGTATCCGGCGGCATTGCAGAGAATAATCTCATCGAGCCCGCGCCGCTGCCGTTCATAGGCGGCGCGCACGTAGAGCCACGCCTGTGGCCCCTTGCAAAAGCTGAGCGGAGAATAAAGGGAATGAGTTTCCAGCGCAAAAGCGGCCTTGGCGATGGGAGCGTCATCGGGCTCGAAGGCTTCGGCGGTGGCCAGCCATTCGGCCGCGTCGGTGGTAGGCGTGTAGCGGCCGCCGCCGGTGCGCCACTGCTGCAGGCGGAGGCGGGCGGTGGGTAGGTGGTTGGCCACTGCTAGCCGAGCCAGGGTGGTTTCCAGGACTTCGGGCGTGGCCAGGGCGGCGGGCAGCGCGAGGTAGAGCGCGGCGGCGGCCCGCCGCATGCGGGCGTGGTGGTCGGCCGCGAGGCGCAGGCGGCCGTTGGCAAAAATCAGGGTTTCGAAGAAGCCGTCGCTGAAGGCCAGGCCGCGGTTGGGCAGGGGCAGGGCGGCGGTGGGCAGCAGGTCGTTGTTCAGCAAAAGCATGGGCCAAAGCTAGCGCCGGACCACGCGATAGGGCACACTGATTTGGAAGGTGGTGTCGCGGCCGTTGGCATTGAACCGAATAGAGCCTCGCCAGCTGGCCGGCCCAACTCGGACCGGTACTCGGAAACGGACCTTTCCAATACCCTGCCGGTTTACTTGGACAGGATGGTTGTTGCACTTCATGTAGAAATTGCCACGCGGTAGCGGAAACTGTTTTACCAGAAACAGCCGCGCCCGATAAGTAGCACCCAACTGCACCACGTTGGACTCTGCAGTAGCAACCGCCATCAGATTGGTGGCCGTATTTCTTGCCCCAACCCGGTGACTGAAGTGCCGCAGTGTTTTCTGTTCGGCTTTCAGCAAGTTGCTCTCCGCCTGGGCAATAGCGGATAGTGAAATTATGATGGGCTTACCATTGAATTGGGACAGATTTACCCGAAGTGAGTCTTTGAAAAGGGCAGGCAGCGCGGCCTGATAAGCCGCGAATTGCTGCTTCAAAGCCAAGTTCGTGGAAGTTCGGACTCTAAACGGCTGGTTTAATAGGTCAATTGCGTGAGATGAAGATTGGAACCGAAAGGTAGGCGTAATGCCGGCTTGACTCAACGCCAGTATCCGAAGATGATGCAGGGTGTCGAGCAGAACCGCTGTTCGAACCTGCAATGTTTGGCAAGTGCGCAGGATGGCGACTTCCTGGGGCTGCTTTTGGTTCTTTATAACACTGGCTTCAATCCCTTTCAATGTGCCTTCCAGGTAAACGGCCGCTTTGGCATTCTCCGTTTCCAGCACTCGCTGCAACGTCAAAACCTGGTCCGTCAGCCGCGACTGTTGCGCCTGCTGCTCTATCCAGCTGTAGCCACTGCAAGCAGATATTAACCCTACAACCAAGAGCCAGAAGTTGATTCGTGTCATGGCGTGGGCCTATTAAGGACCCAAAAAGGGACCGTTAACCGCCAAGTGGAATCAGCGGGATAAAGGCGCGCCTGAATAAGGCCCTGCCATTCGGCTCGAAGGGTGTCGGCGCGGCTGCCGGCTGACTTCGGAATGGGTATTTCGACAAGACCTTGCTCGTTTTCGAATCGCTGCACTTTGCGGCCGTTCACGCTCATCTGCTTGTAATAGAACTGAGAGAAAGATTCTGCCAGCAACAGTTGGGCCTCGTAAATACCTCCCGGCTCAATGGTGCTGGAAGCAGGAACGGCCACCGCGGCCAGTCTATCGAAGCAAATGCAATTGGAGCTAACTTTTTGGGCCTGCACCGACAAGGCATCAACTTCGTAGCGGCGCACCTCGGCTATCAAACGTTCCAAAGTGGCCCGGGCACTTGCTTCAGGGGCATTTTGAAAGTAATAAACGCTGAAACAAGCAGGTTCGAGGAGCGGCTCGGCAGGACGTGTCAGTGAGTGGGCATGCGGAACATAACGGCGAATGAAGGCCACATAACGGTCCAGATGCTGGGCCAGCAACTTTAGTCCTCGGTTATCCAAACCGCTGGGGAAGTCGCATGTGAGGTATGGAATCCGCGTGCTAGTTGGCCTTGCATCTGTGAGCCCCAGGAGTAAGCTCAAGCCACCCAGGCTGTCGGCCATAGCATCTGCTCGGTCAACAATCTGCTCCGCCTGATGGAGCACAGCTTGGTCGCGGGTTTGAGACCGGTTCTTATAAACGAGGTAGCCAATTCGTTGGCTCATAATATCAGCAGCCTTTTCCGACTGCTGGCTGTATGCCGACATATAATTGCCAAGTACAGAGGCTTCAGCAATCAATTTCTCCTGGCGGATTTGCGCCTTATATATGTTCCAACCAAAAGCCAGCGAAATTCCAGCTAATAGTATGAATGCTATTAATTGAATCTGGGCGCGCATGCAGTTGGGTTGGATAAACGTGCTGGCCTCACACCAACGCAAACTTCTTCCCCGGCATTGCCCGCACCACGCCCCGAAACTCGAGCCCCAGCAGCAGCGAGGCCACCGCGTAGATGGCAATCTGCGCCTGCCAGGCGATGTCGTCCATTTGAAGCTCGCGGCCGGTAGCGGCGGCCAGCACGGTGATGATGGCAAACTCCTCGGCCGTAAAATCATCGGCCGAGTAGGAGGGAACCGGCTTAAACTTACCCGACTGGTGCAGGGCCGCGTCCCAGTTCAGGAGCTGCTCCAGGTCCAGCGGCTCGGTGTACATGGCGGCCCGGTTGCTCTTGATAAGCGCGTTGCAGCCCTCCGAAGCCGCCGAGCCCAGGTTGCCGGGCACGGCCAGCACGTCGCGGTCGTAGCTCAGGGCCAGTTCGGCGGTTATCAGCGCGCCGCCTTTGATGGCGGCTTCTACCACCACCGTGCCGTCGCTCAGGCCGGCGATGATGCGGTTGCGGGCCGGGAAGTTGTAGCGGTCAGGCGACGTGCCGAAGGGAAATTCGGTGAGCAGGCCGCCCTGCTCGCGCATTTTCTCGGCCGTTTTCTGGTGGGTATGGGGGTAGATGCGGTCCAGCCCGGTGGCCATCACGCCCACGGTTTCCAGGCCTTCCTGCAGGGCGGCGCGGTGGGCAATGATATCGATGCCGTAGGCCAGGCCGCTCACCACCAGCGGCCGGTGCGGCACCAGCCCCGCAATGATGCGCTCGGTTTGCTCGCGGCCGTAATCGGTGTTTTTGCGGGTGCCCACGAGGGCCACCGTTTTGAGGGCGTTGAGGTCGGCCGTGCCTTGGTAATAGAGGATGGCCGGGGCGTCGGGAATCAGCTTCAGGCGGCTGGGGAAGCGCTTGCTGGTGTAGAAAATGATTTTCACACCGTCCTTTTCGGCCTTCTTCAAGTCGGCTTCGGCTTTGCGAAAGGCCTTTTCGCGCTCCGGGCCGGTGAGCATTTTCACGGTGGCCTCGCCCACGCCGGGGATGCGGCGCAGCTTGCCGGGCGGCATCATCAGCACGGTTTTGGCCGCACCGCCGTAGCTCATCAGCTGCCGCGTGAGCTGCGGGCCGATGCCGGGCAGCAGCGTGAGCGCCAGCTCGTGGAAAAGGGTGTCGGAATTGGTAGAATCAGGCATAGAGGGCTATTCGGCGGCGTCCGGTTCGGCCTTGCCCGCCGCGTCTACTTCCTTCTTGAGGCTCATCAGAAACGCCCGCACCTTCTCCAGGCTTTGCACCACGTCAATTTTGTCTTTGAGCTGCGGGCCCTTCTGCTTGAGCATGTCGCGGGCGCCGGGAATGGTGTAGCCGCGCTCTTTCACCAGGTGGTAAATGGTGCGGAACACCTCAATGTCCTGCGGGGTGTAGAGGCGGTTGCCCTTCTTGCTGCGGCGCGGGCGCAGCTCGTCAAACTCGGTTTCCCAGAAGCGCACCAGCGACTCGGCCACCTTGAACTGGGCGGCCACTTCGCCAATGGTGAAGTATTGTTTTTCGATGCTGCGCTCTTTATAGGGCATGGGTTGGGGGCCGAAGGGAGGCTAACGGACGCGGTATTTCCGGCTGATTTCGTCGTAAATTAACAACAAGTCGTTCGCCTTTCCCTGTTTGTCGAAAATGGATTCCCAGGTGTTGAGCGGTTCCCAGATGAAACTGCCCCGGCCTTTGCCGTGCGGCAGCTTGAAGGCGATGTCGTTGGCTTCGCGCTTGCGCTCCGAATATTCGACCAGCACAATATCCTGCGGGTACTTGCGGGCCAGCGCCGTGAGGTTGTTTTTCAGGTCGGGAATGGTGCCGTGCCACTTCGGATAATACGACTCACCGATGACGTCGAACTCCACCTGGCGCGCCACCATGCGGTCGAGCCACAGTTCCGAAAGGCCGTTCTGGCCGCCCAGGGCAATGTGCATCATCACCAGGGCGGTGGGCGTGGTTTCGCGCACGGCGCGGGCGCCGGCTTTGGCCAGGCCGGCCAGCGTGTCGAAGCGGGCGAGGCTGTCGGCCTTTTGCACGTCGCCGTCGGGCCAAATCATGCCGTGGTTGATTTCGTTGCCCACCTGCACCATGTCGGGCGGGGTGCCCTGGGCGGCCAGGGCCTGCAGCACCTCGCGGGTGTAGTCGTGCACGGCGCGCTCCAGGGCTGCGCCGCTGAGCGTTTCCCAGGCCTGCGGCTTGAACTGCTTTTGCGGGTCGGCCCAGGTGTCGGAGTAATGAAAGTCGAGCAGCAGCTTCAGGTTGGCCTGCTTCACCCGTTTGGCCATGGCCAGGGTGTGAGCGAGGTCGCAGAAGCCCTTGCCGGGCGAGTAGCCGCTGTCGGCCGCCGGGTTATTGAAAATGCGCAGGCGGATGTAGTTGAAGCCGTGGTCTTTCAGAATCTGGATGGCGTCTTTCTCCACGTCTTTATCCGAAAATTTGATGCCGCGGGCTTCGAGTTGAGGCAGGAAGGAGATATCGGCGCCCAGCACTTTGCCCAGGCGGGGCGGGCGGGGAGTGGCGGGAGCCGATAAGCCAAAGCTGAGCAACAGCAGGGCCAGAAAGTGGGTGCGCATGTACAGGGCAAGATGAATATATCGTAAAGATTGTCTGTTTTGGAGCAAATAAGAGCCGTCGGGGAGGCCGACAGTTTTGCGTGGTGCGCCCGCAAGCTGCTACTTTGCAGGCGGATTTGCGGTATCTACTTCTGCCGTTTCGCTTCATGAAAGTTTCTTCCCCCATCCGACTGCTGCTGGCCGAAAACGAACCCCTGGCCGCCCGCCTGCTTTCGGTGCTGGTGCGTGGGCTGGGGTACGAGCCGGTGGGGCCCGCGGCCACGGCCGAGGACGCCCTCGTCTTGTTCCGGGAAAGCCTGCCGCCCGTCGAGATGGCCCTGCTCGACATTGGCCTCGACGGCAGCCGCGACGGCATCGAGTTGGCGCAGGAGCTGCGGGCCCTTCGGCCGCTGCCCATCATCTTCCTCACCTCCTTTGCCGACCAGGCCACTTTCGGCCGGGCCAAGCAGGCGCGGCCGGCGGCCTACCTGCTCAAGCCCTACGACGCCGCCGCCCTGGAACATGCCCTGGAGCTGGCCTTGGTCAACTACGCGGCCGGGCAGCCCGCAGCACTGCCCGCTGGGCTGAGCGGCCCGCCCGAAGGCTCCGAGGAGCTCCTAAACCTGCCCTGGAGCAAACAGGTGCTGCTCAGCGACTGCCTGTTTCTGCGCGACCGGGGCCGCCTGGTGAAGGTGTGCTTGGCCGACGTGCATTACGTGGAGGCCACCGATAAATACTGCACCCTGGTGACGGCCACCGGGCGCTACCTCAGCCGGCAGCCCCTGCGCGAGCTGGCCCTGGAGCTGCCCCCCAATCAGTTTATTCAAATTCAGCGCGGTTACCTGGTGAACGTGTCGTTCATTGAGAGCATCGACGAGGGCCAGACCGCCGTGGTGGTGGCCAATACCACGCTGCCGCTCAGCCGCGGCTACCGCGACGCGCTGCTGCACCGCCTGCGGCTGGTGGGCTAGCAGCCCCGACTTCAAGCAACAAACCCGGACGAAACACCGCAGGAGGAACACGCATGGGCGGAGGGCCACACCGACAACACGAACCAACACCCCGCGCCAGCCAGGGCGCCCTGCCGAGCCGCGTGGCCATGGCCTTTGCGCTGGCCCTGGGCGCCTGCCACCCCGAACCTGCGCCCGTCCCACCCGCCGAAGCCTGGCTGACCGTCCCGCTGCTGGACCCCGACCGGGGCCGCGCGGCCGACCTGCACCGGTTGCGGGCGGCCCTGGCCGTGCCGGCCACCGCCCAATCGCGCTTCCGGCAGTTGCGCCGCCTGGGCATTTACCTGAGCCATTCGGCCACCCCCGACTCGGGCCTGGTGCCGCTGCGAGCCGCTACCCGGCTGGGCGCCACCCTGCGGCCGGCCCTGCCCTTGGAGCTGGCCGATGCCAGCAGCCGCCTGGCCGGGCTGCACTGGCGCCATCAGCGGTACGACAGTGCCTGCCTGGCGTACACAGGAGCTGCCCAGGTATTGGCCGCGGCTTTTCCCACGTGCGAGGGCCGGGCCGCTTTCCGCCCCAGCGACGGCCGGAACTCGTCAGTCGGGGTGAGCCTCGCCGGGTATTACGCCAATGCCGGGCTGGCCCATCAGGCGCAAAACCAGCTGCCCAACGCGCTGCGTTGCTACGACCTAGCCCGCCGCGCTTACCAGTGTGCGCCGGACACGGCTCCCCAAAAGCTCGGGGGCCTGGCCTGGGTGCATACATTATTTGCCGATGCCTTGCAGGAGCAGGGCGAGCCGGCCCTGGCCGCTGCCCACTACGAGCAGGCCCTGGCCGCCCTGCGCACCCAGCGCCGCTACGACTGGGGTGGTGCCCTGCAGGAGTGGGCCACCACGCTGCAGGGCTACGCGCCGCACCTGCTGCCCGCGCGCGCGCGCCACCTGCAGGCCCTGGCCACCGAGGAGCAGGCCGAGATGCGCCGTCGCCTGCACACCCGCCCTCGTGACCGCGACCTGCTGGCCCCCGCCAGCACCCTGGCCCTGCTGGAAGCCCGGGCCCGGTTTGAGGCCCGCGACTCGGCTACGGCCACGGCCCTGGCCGCCGCCGCGGCGCTGCTGCTGCGCCTACGCACGGCCGCCGGCCCCGAGTTCCGTGCCGAGCTGGGCTACTATGCGCTGGCCTCGCAGTTGGCCCAGCTGCAAGCCGGCTGGGCGCGCACCCACGCCCGGCCCGGCCCCGCCGCCCGCTACGCTGCCCACGCCCGGGCCTACCACGACTCGGTGCCCGAGCCCACGCGCCGCACCCGCCTGGGCCAGCTGCTGGCCCGCGAGTGGGTGTCGCAGCACGACTACGCCGCTGCCCGGGGGCTGTTGCGCCCCATGGCCCGGCAGCAAGCCCAGGCCCACGAACTGCAGGCCCAGCGCCAGACCCTGCGCCTCCTGGCCCGGGCCTACGCAGGGCAGGGCCGCTACGACAGCGCCTTCTGGGCGCAGCAGCGCGCCGATGCGCTGGCCGACAGCCTGCGCGGCCGCCAGCAGCGCGCCGCTGTGGCCGAAGCCGAAACCCGCTACCGCACCAGCCTCAAGGAAATTCGCATCCGGGAGCTGCTGGCGGCCGAAGTGCAGGAGCGCCACCAAAAGAAACTGGCCTGGGCCGGGGCCGCGCTGCTGGCCTTGCTGCTGGCCGTCGCGGCCTACGCCCTGCTGCTGACGCGCCGGCTGGCCCACCGCCTACGGGCTGCCCGCGCCACCCAGAACCGGCTCTACGCCGTCATTGGCCACGACCTGCGCGGGCCCCTCACGGCCATCGAAGGCCTGGCCACGCTGCTCGACTATTACCGCCAGCCGGCCCTGGCCGACCCTGCCGCCCTCGATGAGCTGGCCACTGAGGTGCGCCACACCGCCCGGCAGCTCACCGGCCTGCTCGACAACCTGCTGCACTGGGCCGCCAACCAGAGCGGCGACCTGGCCTACCGCCCCGAAGCTCTGGTCGCCGCCGAACTCCTGCAGGAGTCGGCCGCCCTGTACGCCCCGGCCGCCCGCGCCCAGCAAGTGGCCGTGGAGGTGGCCGTGTCGCCCGGCCTACCGCCCCTGTGGGCCGACCGCAACATGGTGCTCACCCAGCTGCGCAACCTGCTGGGCAATGCCCTGCGGGTGGCCCCGCCCGGTTCCACCATCACCCTAAGCGCAGCCTACACCGCTCCCAGCCTGGTCCTCTCCGTGGCCGATACCGGGCCCGGCCTGAGCGCCGCGCAACTGGCCGCCCTGGCATCGGGGGGCAGCGCCACCGGGCTGGCGCCGCGCCTGGCCGGCCAGCAGGGCACTGGTTTGGGCCTGCCACTGGTGCGCCAGCTGGCCCAGCGGCAGGGGGGGGCTTTCTGGCTGGAAAGCACGTTGGGGCAGGGCACGGTGGCCCGGCTGGTGCTGCCAATGGCTGGGGAGTAGCCAACAATACCTCTTTTTCTAGCCCCCGTGGCCGGCCGTTGGGGCGGGCGGCGGGGGCTCTTTGGTGGGCGGGCGGGAGGGGCTGATTTCCCACTCACGCACATATTGTTGCAACTGGAGCCACAGCAACTGCCACTCACGACATTTTTGGGCATAGCGCGGTGCCACGGCCGTGATTTGGGTTTGATTATTCATCCACTCATTTTTCCCTACTTATGCGAATACCTGTGCTCAACACGCTGCGCTCCCGCCTGCCCCTGGTCGGGCTGGCTTTGCTGCTGGCCGCCGCTGCCGCCCAGGCCCAGCCCAGCTCGGGCGGGCCCGCCCCGGGCTCGCCCGCGGCAGACCCCACCGCCACCCCCCTCGACGGCGGGGCCAGCCTGCTGCTGGCCGGCGGCGTGGGCTATGCCCTCAAGCGCCTGCGCCAGCGCCGCCGCCTGGCTTGATAAAGCCCCGCTTAGCTTAATAATTAGTCTCAACCATGAAAAAAGTATTTATGACCTCATTGCTTTACCCGCGCATTACCCCTCGAGGCAACTGGCCGCTGGGAATGGCCACGCTGCTGGCCACGGCGTTGCCCCTGGCCGGCTGGGGCCAGAACTTTTCGGCTACCAGAACCGACTATGCCACCGGCCCCGCTTCTTTCGGTACTGCCGTAGTGGACGTGAACGGTGATGGCCGGCCCGACCTGATTTCGGCTAATGCCGGCAACTCAACGGTGAGCGTGCGCCTAGCCAGCGGGGCCGCCGGCGGCTTTGCCACCACCAAAACCGATTTTGCTGCCGGCTCTGGCGCGCGCCTTATCGCTGTGGTCGACGTGAATGCCGACGGCCGACCTGACTTGATTACGAGTGATTTCGATGATAGTGCGGTGAGCGTGCGCCTGGCCAGCGGGGCCGCCGGCAGCTTTTCCACTACCAGAACCAGCTACGCCAGTGGCAGTGGCACCTACGGTTTGAGTGTGGTAGACGTGAACGGCGACGGCCGCCCCGACCTGATTACGAGCAACTTCGGCAGCGGCACGGCGAGCGTGCGCCTGGCCAGCGGAGCGGCCGGTAGCTTCGACGCCACTAAAACCGACTATGTTAGTGGCAACAGCCCGCGCAGCGTGTTGGCTGCTGACGTGAATGGCGATGGCCGCCCCGACCTGATTACCACCAACGAAGGGGATGGCACGGTGAGCGTGCGCCTGGCCAGCGGGGCCGCCGGTAGCTTCTCGGCTACAAAAACCGATTACGCCAGTGGCAGCAGCCCGCGCAGCGCGGTGGTAGCGGACGTGAATGCCGACGGCCGCCCCGACTTGGTGACGGTGAATAATGGCAGCAATACGGTGAGTGTGCGCCTGGCCAGCGGGGCGGCCGGCAGCTTCGACGCCACTAAAACCGATTACGCTACCGGCGCTGCGCCCAGTGGCGTGTCCGTGGTGGACGCGAACGTGGACGGTCGCCCTGACCTGGTGTCGGCCAACGACGGGGGCAGTACGGCGAGTGTGCGCCTGGCTAGCGGAGCGGCCGGCAGCTTTTCGGCCACCAAAGCCGATTTCGCCACCGACGGGGGGCCGACCTTCGTAACCCTGGTGGATGTGAGCGCCGATGGCTTGCTCGACTTGATTACGTCGAACTACGCCGGGAGTGTAAGCGTGCGCTTGAACAGCACGCCGCCCTCCGACCTGGTCATCAGCGCCCCGGGGCAGACCATTGCGGCCACCACCTACAATTCCATCACCGTGCTAAACGGCGGCAGCGGCACGCTCGCCGGCAACGTGACCGTGAACAGCGCCTTGACCGTGCAAAGCGGTGGCACGCTCAATGACGGCTGCGCCATCATCAGCGGGCCGGGCACCTTCACGCTGGCCGCTGGCGGCACGCTGGGCATCTGCTCGCCGCAAGGCATCTACGCCACCGGCACTACGGGTAGTGTGCAGGTAACGGGTGCGCGCTCGTTCAGCACCGACGCCAGCTACGTGTACAACGGCACCACCCCCCAGAGCACGGGCGACGCCCTGCCGGCCACCGTGCGCAACCTGACGACCACCAACAGCAGCGACGTGAGCTTGCTCAACTCGGTGAGTGTGACGCAGGTTCTCACCGTGGGCGGCAGCGGCAACATGCGGGTGTTTAGCAGCAAAACGCTGCTGTTGCCCAGCAACGCCAGCGGCACGGCCCTGGTCGTAAACCGGAGCACAGGCGTTGTGACGGTGCTGGCGGGCTCTTCGTTCACCATGCAGCGCTACATCGGCGCCAACACGGCCGGCAACGGCTACCGCCACTACAGCTCACCGGTGCAAGGCGAGACGCTGAACACGCTGGCCACTGCCGGCTACACGCCCGACTTCACGGGCGGAGCCAACTACAACGGCTCGGCCACGCCGGGCACGACCACGCCGTTCCCCACCGTGTTCAGCTACGAGGAAAGCCGCACGGCCACGGCCGTGAACAACTACGCGCCCTTCGACAAAGGCTGGCGCGCGGCCGAAGCCGGCACCGAGGCAATGGCCGTGGGCCGCGGCTATTCGGTGAACGCGCCGGGCACGGCCTTGGTCGATTTCACTGGCACGCCCACGACGGGCAACGTGACCCTGAACAACCTGGCCTACACCGGCGCCGACGGCGGCTGGCAGCTGCTGGGCAACCCCTATCCGGCCCCGCTGGATTGGAGCACCGTGCCTGCGACTAACCGCCCGAACATGAACGCGGCCCTGTACGTGTTCCAGAGCAGCGGCCCCTACACCGGCCAGTACCGCACCTACCTGCCCGCCCTCAACCAGGGCGACCCGCTGGTGCCGGCCGGCTCGGGCTTTTTCGTGCGTACCGCCGCCCAAGGCGTGGCCGGCTCACTGACGCTGACCAACACCAACCGCGTCACAACTTTTGGCCCGCAGCCGGTGTTCGGCCGCAACGCCGCCGACCTGCGCCCGCAGGTGCAACTCACGCTGGGCAACGCCGCCGGCACCCTGGCCGACGACCTGACCGTGTACGCCGACCCAGCCGCCACCATCGGCATGGATGCCGAATACGATGCAACCAAGTTGGCCAATAGCACCGGCCTGAACCTGTCGGCAGTAGCCGCCACGGGCGCGGAGCTGGCCATCGCCGGCCTGCCGGCACTCACGGCCGCCACCGTGCTGCCGCTGCGCCTGCAGGTACCGGCCACCGGCACCTACCAGCTGGCTGCCACCGTAGCCAACTTACCCGCCGGCCTCACAGCCTACCTGCGCGACCTGACCACCGGCACGCAAACCGCGCTGACATCCACGACGACGCTGAGCCTGACGGCCGGGCTGAACACGCGCTACGCCCTGGCCTTTGCCTCGGCCAATGCCCTGGCCGCCACGGCGGGTCTGAGCGCCGCCCAGGTGGCCGTGTTCCCCAACCCTGCCGCTCAGGGTGCGGGCGTGACGGTGACGTTGCCCGTAGCGGCCGGCCAACAGGCCACGGCCGAGGTGCGCGACGCTCTGGGCCGCGTGGTAGTAGCTGCCCGCGCCCTGCGCGTGAGCGGTGGCCAGGCCACGGGCGAGCTGGCTACGGCCGGCCTGGCCCCCGGCGTGTACGTGCTGCGCCTGACGGCTGGCCCCACCACCGTGAGCAAGCGCCTGGTGGTGGAATAAGCTGGAATTGCCATCAGTAATGTTGAAAAGGCGGGCCGTTGGTCCGCCTTTTTTGCTGTTTGAGGGGTTTGAAAAGTCAATGAGTTTTCCTGTACGTCATCCTGAATGCAGAATGACGTACAGGAAAACATCTCCTGATAGAATACTGGGCTCAGCGGGGCATAACTCCGCCGTGCATCGTGCTCAGAAAGCTACCTTTGTGCCATCCGTGGCCCCAACTGCGCGGGCCGTTTCGCTTTTTTCTTATGTCACTCCCCACCGCTTCCGCTATTCGCCAGCAGTTTCTTGATTTCTTCGCCAGCAAAGGCCACCACATCGTGCCCTCGGCCCCGATTGTGGTGAAGGACGACCCCACGCTGCTGTTCATCAACTCGGGCATGGCCCCGTTCAAAGACTATTTCCTGGGCAATAAGCCCGCGCCCTACAAGCGCATTGCCGATACTCAAAAGTGCCTGCGCGTGAGCGGCAAGCACAACGACTTGGAAGAAGTTGGCTACGACACCTACCACCACACCATGTTCGAAATGCTGGGCAACTGGTCGTTCGGTGACTACTTCAAGAAAGACGCCATTGCCTGGGCTTGGGAGCTGCTGACGGAGGTGTACAAGCTGGAAAAAGACCGGCTCTACGTTACCTATTTCGAGGGCGACCAGAAGGACGGCACCGCCGCCGACACCGAAACCCAGGACCTGTGGCGCCAATACACAACCGACGACCGGATTTTGCCCGGTAATAAGAAGGACAACTTCTGGGAGATGGGCGACACCGGCCCCTGCGGCCCCTGCACCGAAATCCACATCGACCTGCGCTCCGAGGAAGAGCGCGCCGCCAAGCCCGGTCGCGAACTGGTGAATGCCGACCACCCGCAGGTGGTAGAAATCTGGAACAACGTGTTCATGGAGTTCCAGCGCCTGGCCGATAAGTCCCTCATCAAGCTGCCCGAGCAGAGCGTGGACACCGGCATGGGCTTCGAGCGCCTGATGATGGCCGTGTCGGGCGTGAAGTCGAACTACGACACCGACGTGTTTCAGCCGCTCATTCAGTTCATTGCCAAAGAAGTAGGAGTGGAGTACCACGGCACCGCGCCCGCCAAGGTGACGGACCAGCCCACCACGGAAAACGAGAAGACGGACATCGCCATCCGGGTTATCGCCGACCACATCCGCACCATCGCCTTCACCATTGCCGACGGCCAGCTGCCCAGCAACGTGAAGGCTGGCTACGTCATCCGCCGCATCCTGCGCCGGGCCGTGCGCTACGCGTTTTCGTCGCTCAACCAGAAGCAGCCTTTCCTGTATAAGCTGGTGCCCGTGCTGGCCGACCAGATGGCTGGCATCTTCCCCGAGCTGAAAGCCCAGACGGCCTTCGTGCAGCGCGTAATTGAGGAAGAAGAAATTGCCTTCCTGAAAACGCTGGAAACTGGCCTGCGCCGGCTGGACGCGCTGGAGGAAAGCGCCCGCGCCAACGGCGGCGTGATTGATGGCAAAACTGCATTTGAGCTGTCCGATACCTTCGGCTTTCCGCTCGACCTCACGGCCCTTATCGCCCGCGAAAAGGGCCTGACGGTGGACGAAGAAGGCTTCAAAAAGGAGCTGGAGCAGCAGAAGAACCGCAGCCGCAATGCCCAGGAAACCGAGCAGAGCGACTGGGTGACCGTGACTGAAACGGATACTCCCAACGTGTTTGTGGGTTACGACCAGGATGAGGCCACGGCCCGGCTGCTGCGCTACCGCAAAATCGACAAAAAGGGTAAAACCGAGTACCAGCTGGTGTTCGACCAAACTCCGTTCTACGCCGAAAGCGGCGGCCAGATTGGCGATACCGGCTACCTGGAATCGCCCCTGAGCAAGGTGCGCGTGATTGACACGAAGAAGGAAAACGACCTCATCATTCACACTACCCTGGACTTGCCGCAGGACTTGGATGCCGAGTTAACAGCCCGGCCCGATGCCGCCCGCCGCGCCCTCATCAAGAACAACCATACCGCCACGCACCTGCTGCAAGCCGCCCTGCGCGAAATCCTGGGCAGCCACGTGCAGCAGAAAGGCTCACTGGTGAACGAGAAGCTGCTGCGCTTCGACTTCTCGCACTTCACCAAGGTGAGCGACGAGCAGCTGCGCGAGATTGAGCGCTTGGTGAACGAGCGCATCCGCCAGCAGATTCCGCTCGATGAGCGCCGCAACGTGCCCATTGCCGAGGCCAAGAACCTGGGCGCTATGGCCCTGTTTGGCGAGAAGTATGGTGACTTTGTGCGCGTCATTACCTTCGACCGCAACTACTCGGTGGAGCTGTGCGGTGGCCTGCACGTGCAGAACACGGGCAGCATCGGCTACTTCAAAATCACAACCGAAAGCGCCGTTGGCGCAGGCGTGCGCCGCATCGAGGCCGTGACGGCCGGCGCCGCCGAAGCCTACGTGGACGCGCAGCTCGACCTGCTGGCCCAGGTGCGCGAGACGCTGGGTAACCCGCAGCACCTCATCACCAGCCTGGAGAAGCAGAACGAGGAGACTGCCGGTCTGCGCAAGCAGATAGAGTCTTTCGCTCAGCAAAGCATCAACCAGCAGAAAGACCAGCTGGTAAGCCAGGTACGCGACCTGAACGGCGTGCGCTTCCTGGCTGCGCAAGTGCAGGCCAGCTCGGCCGAATCGTTGAAAACCCTGGCTTTCAACCTGCGCCAAGCGGTGCCGAATCTGGTGGCCGTGCTTGGTGCTGAAATCGATGGCAAGCCCCAGCTGGCGGTGATGCTGGACGATGAAATTGCCAAAGCCGGCAAGCTCAACGCCAGCACGCTGGTGCGCGAGCTGGCCAAGGAAATCCAGGGCGGCGGCGGCGGGCAGCCGTTCTTCGCCACGGCCGGCGGCAAGAATGTGGCCGGCCTGGGCGCCGCTATTGCCAAGGCCGAGGCTGCGGTGACGGCCGCGCTGTAGGCGCGTATTGAGCTGAAGCTGACTATTGAACGGGGCAGGGACGCAATACTTTGTGTTTCTGCCCCGTTTTTGTATGCAAGCACTACCAGCATCAATCAAAATTCACCATCTTTGAAGTAAAGTCTGCGGCCGTCGTTTTCCACATTCTAACGGTTTAGTATTGCACGGCTTTTCTACCACATGCTGAAGTTTTGGGGTGCCCTGCTGGCGCTGCCCGCTGCGTTGCTCGTGGCCTCGCCAGCCACTGCCCAAACAAAACCGGAGCCGGAGGCAGCCGTGGCGCCCCTGTCCAAAACCATCAAGTTCTACAGTGCCGACCATGGCCTGCTTCCCTCGGCCGAGGGCGCCAACTACCGGCTGGAAACCACTTACCGCGACAGCGTGGCGGGCACCGTGCGGATGTACGACGCGGCGGGCAAGCTGCAGCGCATCACGGCCTACGGGCACGTGCGCCTGCAAATCCGCCACGGCGCCACCACCACCTGGTACGACACCGGCCAGCTTCACACCAAAGAAGGCTATCTGGCCAACCAGCGGCACGGTGAGCTACTGGTGTACTACCCCGACGGGCGGCTGCGCCGCCGCGACCAGTTCAATAAGGGCACCCGCACGGCGGGCGAGTGCTTCGGGCCCGATGGCCAGCCCGTACCGTATTTCGAGTACCGCATCATGCCCGTCTACACCGAGGGCGATGGCAGCAACATGGCGGTGGTGCAGGCCATTCAGCGCCGAATAACCTACCCGCAGGCGGCTTTGCGGGCGGCGCTCAATGCCCGCATTTTTATCGGTTTCACCATCGACGCGCTGGGGCGGGTGGGGTCGGTGCACATCGAGAAAGAACCCCTGCCGGAGCAAATTGCGCCCAACCTGCGCGTAGCCTTTCAGGAGATTAAAAAATCCGCCCTCGATGCGGCCCGGCAGCTCAAGCCTTTCCACCCCGGGCAGCAGGATGGCCAGCCCATAGCGGTTTCCTACAACGTCCCCATCACCTTTCGCATCGAATAGCTGCCCTGTTTAATGTCATTATAAAGCCGTGGCAACGCGGCAGTTGCCTTTCATGAAATCAAGCTACTCTTTCCTGGTGCCGGCCGCTTTGCTGGCCCTGATTACTACCAACGCCCAGGCCCAGCAATCGGCGGCCGGAGTGAAAACCGAGTACCTGGACTCGGCCGGCGTGGTGCTGCCCTCGGCCCAGAGCGCTGCCTACCGCCGCGAAACCGAGCACCTGGATGCCGGCAAAGGCTTGGTGCGCATTTTTAGCCTGGAAGGCCGCCGTGAGAGCGTCCGGGAAGTGGAGTTCCAGAAAGGCGAGCCCGTGCCGAACGGGGCGTCGGAAAACTGGTATGAGAACGGCCAGCTCCGCAGCCACGAGGAGTATGTGCACGGCCAGCGGCTGGGCGAAATGCGGCTCTATTACCCCAATGGCCAACTCAAGCGGCGGGCCCACTACACCAGCTACTTCGTGTCGAGCGGCGAGTGCTTTGCGGCCGACGGCCAGCCGGTGCCGTTTTTTGAATACGAAAAGCTGCCCGTTTATCCGGCCGGCGATGGCGGCACCGCGGCCGTGGTGTACGCCATTCAGCGCGGGGTGAAGTACCCGAAGGACGCCCTGAAAGCCGGTAAATCCGGCCGCGTGTTTGTGAGCTTCAACGTGACGAAAACCGGTGAGGTGGCCGATATCAAGGTGGTGCAGGGCGTTTTTCCGTCGCTCGATGAGCAAGTGGTGCAGTCGGTACAGCGGCTCAAGCCGTTCATTCCCGGCCAGCAGGACGGCCAGCCCATTGCGGTGCCCTTCACCATTCCCGTCACATTTGCCATTGAGTAATCAGGAACCGGATTTCCGATTGAACTGATTTTTCTCCGCATCTGCTACTCCTAACGTTCTACCTATGAAAATCTGCTTCCGCCTATTGCTCACGGCCGCCCTGCTGAACCGCGCCGCCGCCAGCCACGCCCAGGACCAGCCGGCCGCCCCACCTGCGCCGGCCGCGCGGCCCGTTGAAATCGTGTACCTCGACGCCAACCGCAACAAGTTGCCTTCGGAAGCCGGGGCCGTGGAGCGCACCGAAACCGCGTACCGCGACACGGTGAGCGGCACCCTGCGCACGTATTATCTGCCGTCGGGCAAGCTGAAGTCCTTTGTGCCGCTTGCCAGTGTGCGCCAGCACCTGCGCCACGGCACCGTGAGCGAGTATTACGGAAATGGCCAGCTGCGCTACCAGGCCACTTTTCGGGCCGGAAAAGTGGTGGGCGATTTGGTGACGCACTACCCCGACGGCCAGCTCAAGCGCCGCGAGCACCACCTGCCCGACCAGCCCGTGACGGGCGAATGCTTCGGGCCCGACGGCCAGCCAGTGGCCTATTTTCCCTACGAGCAAATGCCCGTGTACTCGGAGGGCGCCGGCGACAACGCCGCCGTGGTGCGCGCCGTGATGATGAACACGCGCTACCCCGTGGAGGCCCTCAAGCAGCGGGTGTTTGGGGTGGTGAAGGTGAAATTTGTGGTAGGCCGCGATGGCCTCGTGCAGGACATAAAGCCCAACGAGCCCAAGCCCGGCGAGGTGCCGAAAAGCCTAACCCGAGCCTACCAATCGTTGCAGGAAGCGGCCATGAGCGCCGTGCGGCAGCTCAAGCCCTTCGCGCCGGGCCGGCAAGACGGCGAGCCGGTGGCCGTGTCGTTCACTGTGCCGGTCACGTTCCGCATCCAGTAGCAGGGGGCAGGGGCGGGGCCGAAAAGAAGGCTGGCCGGCGATTGGAAAATCCAAACATGTTGGCAACTTTGCAGCCGTCCAATTCCCACCATTTCAGTTCGTTTCGCTTATGCGCTTTTTTACCCAATTCGTAGTTGGCTGCCTTTTTTCTGCCGTTGCTTTGCCGGCTGCGGCCCAAACCTTCAGCGACCCGGCCAGCTACAACAACGCCATCGTAGCCGAGCAGGTCGACCTGCTGAAGAAAAACCTGCGCTACATCAGCAAGGCTGCGCACAGCGAAAACGACCGCAAGATTGAAAACCGCCGCCTCGAAGTGGTGGAGCAAAACAAGGTGGCCGTGGCCAACGTGCAGCGCATGCCCGCCGCCTACAAAGGCAACGCCGAGCTGCGCGCGGCGGCCCTGAAAGCCTTCAAAACCATGCTGGAGGTGTACTCAGCCGATTACAAGCAGGTGAACGCCCTGGCCGCCACCCGCACCGAAAGCTTCGAGGCCATGGAACGCTATTACGCCGCCCAGGAAGCCGCCGAGGCCAAGCTGGCCGTGGTCGACGACAGCGTGAACGCCGCCCAGCGCCGCTTTGCCAAGCAGTTCGGCATGAACATCGAGTCGACGCGCGAGTCGGTAAAGCTGGCCGAGTACACCCGCCAGGTGACGGCCGTGAACAAGTACCAGCACCAGGTTTTTCTGCCCTATTTCCGGGTGCAGAAAGCCAGCGCCAAGCTCACCGACGCCCTCAATGCCCAGGACGCCGCCGCCTTTGAAGCCGCCCGCGTGACCCTGGCCGCCGAAGCCGACAAATCGGCTGCCGAGCTGTCGGCCGTGCCCGCGTTTCGGGGCAAAGACATGGCCTACCGCAACGCCGCCCGCGATTTTGCCAATCTCTACGTGGTGATGTGCGCCAAGCAATTCGTGCAAGTGGCCGAGCTGATGAAAAACAAAGACCACCTGACCAAAGTGGACGCCCAGACCATCAACGCCCACATCAACACCTTCAACACCCAGAACCAGAAATTCAACGAAGCCTACAACCGCACCTCGGCCGCCTTTATGGACACCTACGTGCCGGTGATGAACGATTAACCGGCTTCACCTATGAGTTTTAACCAAACAACCTTACTCTCGCCAGTTAGACCAAGGTGGTGGGCGAAAGCAATGGCCCTGGCCGTTATTGGCCTGGGATGGTCCCAGCCGGGCGTGGCCCAGTCGGGACCGACTGGCTTCCCGCGTAAAGTCACCCTCTACCTCACGGCGAGCGGCGAGCAGCTGCCGGCGCCGGAAGGTGCCGACCACCGCGCCGAAGTCACCCTGCGCGACAGCGTGAGCGGGACCATGCGGGAATATTACCCTTCGGGCAAGCTCTGGCGCATTGTGCCCATGGCGCACGTGGGGCTGGGGCTGCGGCACGGCGTGGCCATGAGCTACGACGAGGGCGGCAAGCTGCGCAAGCGCGAAGAATACGTGGGCGGCCACCGGCAGGGCGAAGTGCAGATTTTCGACGCCACCGGCACCCTGAGCCGCACCAAGGTGTATAGCCAAGACAAACTGGTGAGCCAGCAGTGCTTCACGCCCACCGGTCAGCCCCGCGAATGCCAGGCCTAAAAGCCCCCCCCGGTGTACCCCAATGGCATTACCGGCCTAGTGAGCGACATTCAGAAAGCCGCGGTGCTGCCGCCCGAGTACCTGGTGAAGCACAACAACGGCGTTGTCACCATCAAGGTGCTGGTGAATGCCCGCGCCGCTATAGTGGGCGCCAGCGTGCTCAAGGCGCCTTCGCCCGCTATGGGCCAAACCGTGCTAGATGCTCTGAAGCACATACCGCCCTTTGAGGCTGCCGGCACGGTAGACGAGGAAAACGTGGCGGTGATGTACACGTTGCCCATCATAATGGGCACGCCCGCCAACGGCATATACTTGCCCGCTGCTTACAATGAATCGCCCAGTTTGACGTACCTGGCCGATGAGTTTGGTGGCTGAGCGGCCGCGCCCGGCCCAAACTTGTTGGCGGCTGATGCGTAACTTCCAGGCAGCAAAACCGCGCAGCGTTTTCGTGGCGGGGGCCAAAAAAGTTTTTCTCGGTGAAAGCATATTTTCTCTCTTTTGGACTCTTAGTCGGCCTGCCACTGGCCGGGCGCGCCCAGGCGGTGCCGCAGGTCTTGCCCCAGCCGCCGGCCACGTTCTACACGCTCGATTTTGAGCCCACCACCCAGGCCGATACCGCGGCCTACTGCGCCGAAACCACGTTTCGCGACAGTCTGGCGGCCGTCACCCGGGTGTTTTACCCGTCGGGGGCGTTGCGGCAGTACATTCCCTACGCCAACGCCTACCGCCAAACCGTGCATGGCACCCTCACCACCTGGTACGAAGACGGCCGCATGCGCACCAAGGAGGATTTTTACAACGGCGTGCGCGACGGCGACCTGCTCACCTACTACCCCGACGGCACCCTGAAACGGCGCGACCATTACGAGAAAGGCCGTTGCGGCATCGGCAACTGCTACGGCCCCAACGGCGCGTCGGTGCCTTATTTCATCTACGAGCAGCTGCCGCTTTACCCCGGCGGTGAGGCCCAGCTCACCAAAGAGCTGGCCAAGGGCGTGCGTCTCAATGCCCGGGAGCTGGACGCCATGCGCCGCGAAAGCGTCCACATCTACCGCATGGCCCGCGCCGGCCTGCACCGCGAAGTGGATGTGGAGTTGCTGGTGGGCGAAGACGGCCGCATTGCCAACGCCAAGGTGGTGAAATCGGGCGCGTCCTTTCTCAACGAGGCCGCGCTGCGGGCCGTGGCCAAGCTCAAGCGGCAGTTTGTGCCCGCCCGGCGCGACGGGCAGACCGTGCCGAGCCGCTACACCGTGCCCGTGTACTACACCATGGAACTGCCGGGCCGGCAGGCCGGCGGCCCGTACTACCCCCGGACTCCCGGCCGCGGCTGGTAGCTGCGCGGGCGCCAGGAGAGCGAAAAAAAGGCGTATTGCGGGCGCGTGGTTGGTTTTTGGCAGCGGCCCTGCGTGGCTGGCTTGGCCGCAGCCGTTACCTTTAAGGCTGAATAGCTTTTAGTACCCCGCGTTTTTCTTGTTATGGACGAAGCCACCCTTGCCCAATACCAGCCCGTTATCGGCCTCGAAGTACACGCTCAGTTGCTGACGCACAGCAAGATGTACTCGGCCGATGAAAACGAGTACGGCGTTGCGCCCAACACCAACCTGTCGGTTATCACCCTCGGCCACCCCGGCACCTTGCCCAAGGTGAACCGCACGGCCGTGGAATTTGCCATGAAAATGGGCCTGGCCACCAACTGCCAGATTCGGCGCGACAACCTGTTTGCCCGCAAAAACTACTTTTACCCCGACCTGCCCAAGGGCTACCAGATTACGCAGGACAAAACTCCGATTTGCCACGACGGCCACCTCGAAGTGCGCGTGGGCGAGGACGTGAAGCGCATCGGCATCACCCGCATCCACATGGAAGAGGACGCGGGCAAATCGATGCACCTGGCCGGCGAAACCGAAACCCTCGTGGACCTGAACCGCGCCGGCGTGCCGCTCATCGAAATCGTGAGCGAGCCCGATATCCGCACCGGCGACGAAGCCTACGCCTACCTCACCGAAATCAAGAAGCTGGTGGAATACCTCGGCATCTGCGACGGCAACATGGAGGAAGGCTCCCTGCGTTGCGACGCCAACATTTCGGTGATGAAAAAGGGCGCCACGCAGTTCGGCATGAAGGTGGAAGTGAAGAACATGAACTCCTTCCGCAACGTGCAGCGCGCCATTGCCTACGAAATCGAGCGCCAGATTACCATCATCGAGGCCGGCGGCGAAGTGGACAGCGAAACCCGCGGCTTCGACGCCGCCAGTGGCACCACCAACGGCCAGCGCAGCAAGGAAACCCTCAACGACTACCGCTATTTCCCCGAGCCCGACCTGCCCCCGCTGGTGATTTCGGACGAGTGGCTGCACCGCGTGGCCGCCGAGCTGCCGGCGCTGCCGCAGCAGCTCTACGCCCGCTTCGTGGGCGAGCTGGGTTTGAGCGACTACGACGCCTCGGTACTGATTGACCAGAAGGAAGTGGCCCTGTTTTTTGATGACCTTTCGCGCCTCACGCCCAACGCCAAAGCCGCCGCCAACTGGGTGATGGGCCCGGTGAAAAGCTACCTCAACGAGCGCGCCCTCACCATGGCCGACTTCCCGCTCGATGCCGCCCAGCTGGCCGGCATCATCGAGCTGATTGACGCCGGCAAGGTGAACTACTCGGTGGCTAGCAAGCAGCTGTTTCCGCACCTGCTGGAGCACCCCACCGCCAACGCCACCGGCGCCGCCGAAAGCCTGGGCCTGCTCCAGCAAGCCGACAGCGGCGAGCTGGCCGCGCTGGTGGAACAGGTAGTGGCCGGCAACCCCGCCAAGGTGGCCGAGTACCGCGCCGGCAAAAAGTCGCTCACCGGCATGTTCATGGGCGAGTTGATGAAGCTCACCGGCGGCAAAGCCGACCCCAAGCTGGCCAACCAGCTCCTGCGCACCGCGCTGGAGGGGTAAATGGTGGATTAGTGGGTTGGTGGGTTGGTGGATTAGCACGTAAAATCCACCAACCCACCAACCCACTAATCCAGCTTTTGGAACAATAACTTTTCTGCCTGGCGTTGGCTATTTTTACGCATAAGCTCATGCTCCATCCTATGATTAAATCAGTTTTCATCGCCGCCACCGTGCTAGGCCTCGCCAACGCCTGCCAGAATGCTTCCGCCGCCGAAGGCTACGAAGTGACGGGCCAGCTCAAAAACGCGCCGGCCGGCACCGTGCTACACCTTTCGGAGCTGACGTCGAACCAGTTTGTGGAGAAAGGCCAGACCAAAACGGATGGTTCGGGCAACTTCACGCTGAAAGGCCTGTCGCCCACGCCGGGCATCTACCAGCTCAAGGTGGACGACGCTAACCAGGTGCTGCTGTTGCTCGATAACAAAACCCATGTGCAGCTCAGCGGCGACGCCAAGAGCCTGCCCGCCACCTACACCGTAAAAGGCAGCAAGGACGCCGAGATTCTGCGCCAGCTCATCCAAACCTCGATGGGCGGCCAGGAGGAAATGGAAACCCTGAAGCAGCGCTATAACACCGCCGGCCAGGCCGGCAAAACCGCTGAGATGGAAGCCATCCAGAAGCAGTTCATGGCCATTGTGGACGCGAAGGGAGCCAAAGTGAAAGGCCTCATCCGGCGCAATCCGGCGGCGGTGGTGAGCGGTTTTGCCGTGGGCGCGTTTCTCGACCCGGAAACCGATTTCCTCTTTGCCGATTCCATTGCCAGCGTGCAGCGCAAGGCCAACCCCAACTCGCCCTTCACCAAGGACCTGACGGCCCGCTTGGAGCCGTTGCGCGCTACGGCCCCCGGCACCCAGGCCCCAGAAATCAACCTGATGCAGCCCGATGGCACCAAGCTGGCGTTGAGCAGCCTGCGCGGCAAGTACGTGCTGATTGATTTCTGGGCCAGCTGGTGCGGCCCCTGCCGCCAGGAAAACCCCAACGTGGTGAAGGCCTATAACGCCTTCAAAGACAAGGGCAAAGGCTTTACCATTTACTCTGTGTCGCTGGACCAGGACAAGGGCAAATGGGAGAAGGCTATTGCCTCCGACGGCCTCACCTGGCACCACGTATCGGATTTGGCCGGCTGGAACAGCGTGGCCGGCGCGGCTTACGGCGTGAAGTCCATTCCGCAGTCGTTCCTGCTCGACCCGCAGGGCAGAATCATTGCCAAGAACCTGCGCGGCGAAGCTTTGGCCGCCAAGCTGGCCGAAGTGCTGAAAACGACGCCGGTGAATTAATTGGTTTTGCTTGGGCCAATGAAAAAGGTTCTCCCGGCAGGGAGGACCTTTTTTTATTTGTGACCCTGACATGATAGAAGGCCGCCTACTTTCGTAGTTGCTCCGACTTATCCTGTTACTGTGCTTCAAAAGTTACTTACGCTTCTGCTTTGCCTCTTTGCCAGCACGACGAGCCTGTCGGCGCAGCCCGCGCTGGCCGTGGCGAGCCCGCCCGGCCTGGAGGTGGTGCGCGTGGAAGCGCTGCCCGACCGTAATTACACCTGGGACCAGATTCGGGCCGATACCACGCTGGCCTTCGCGGCGGCTGACTCGCTGCGCCCGGCGCAAAGCCGCCGCTACTGGCTGCGGCTGGCCGTGCGCAACCCCGGCCGCTCCGCCACGGCCGCCCAGCTGCGGGTGCTGCCCAACCTCGACAACACCCTCTTTTACTTTGATGAGGATGCCCGGGCCTGGCGCACCCGCCAGGCGGGCGTGGCCGCCCCCGCCGACAGCCAGCGCGTGAAGGGCGGGTTTCCGGTACAACTGGCGGGCCGCACCACCACCACGGTATACGTGCGGGTGGCCCTGAACCAGGAGGCCGCGCTGCTGCCCGCCATTGCCCTGAAGGTGACCCTGAAAAAAGCGGCCGAGGCGCAGCAAACCGACCTCTTCTACCGCACGGCCTGGGCCGTGTCGCTCACGGCGCTGCTGCTGCTGCTGCTCACCAACCTGCCCACCTACGTGCGCTACCGCGACCGCAGCACGCTGTTCTACCTGTGCTCGCAGGTAGGGGCGGCGCTCTACGTCACGGCGTTTCGGGGGTATTTCAAGGTGCTGTGGCCGGCCCCGGTGTTCAGCCAGCTGGTGCTGCCCGATGGCCGCAGCTACGCCTATGCCCTCAACAACGTGGCCATGCACCTGAGCGTGGTGCTGATGCTCGTCGGGTTTGGGCAGATGACCCGCGCCTACCTGCTGCTGCCGGCCCGGCTGCCGCGCCTCGATGCCGTGTTGCGCTACGCTTTGGGAGGCTACTGCGCGTTCACGGTAGTGGTGGGGGCGGTGAATCTGAGTGGCTTTTATCTCAACCAGTACTCGCTGCCCTACGACAACCTGCTGGTGCTGGGCGTGGTGGGGCTGTTGCTGGCCATTGGGGTGGTGGCCTACCGGCGGCGGCTGCCGCTGGCCCGGCCCTTTCTGCTGGCCAACGTGCTGCCGCTGTTCTTCATTATGCTGATTGCGGGCTACCACGCCTTCGTGAACTACGACAACAACGGCAACCAGCTGCTGCCCGACCTGACCATTCTGGCACACGCGCTGTGCTTCTCGGTGGCCCTGAACATTCGCTCGCAAAGCCTGCAGCAAACCCTGCTGCTGAAGGAGCGCGAAGCCGACCATCTGGCCCTCGACATCGGGCAGCAGGAGCTGCGCCACCGCGAAATCGTGCTCAAAAACCAGCACATCCAGACGGCGCTGCTGGCCTTGCAGCAGCGCCAGCAAGTGCGCGAGCTCGAAACCGAGCAGCTCAGCGCCGACCACCAGCAGCAGAAGGCCGCCAACCACGACTTGCAGCAGCAGCTCGAAGCCAATCAGCGCGAGCTGGCCAGCACCACGCTCTACGTGCAGCAGAAAAACGCCCTGCTGGCCGAGCTCAAGCAGCAGATTCAGGAGCTGAACGCGCAGGGGCCGGGGCCGCAGAAGGAGCTGGCCGGCATTAAGTCCATCCTGCAATCCAACCTGCACCTCGACGAGGACTGGGGCCGGTTCAAGCTGCATTTTGAGCAGGTGCACCCGCGCTTTTTCGAGGAACTGCAGGCCAAGTACCCGGCCCTGACCAGCAACGAGCAGCGGCTGTATTGCTACTTCCACATCCACCTGGCCACGAAGGAAATCGCGGCCCTGCTCAACATCGACCCCGCCAGTGTGCGCCGGGCCAAAACCCGCCTCTTCAAGAAGATTGCGGCGGCCGACCTGGCCGCCGGCCGCACCCCGGCCGCCGCGCCACCCGACGAGCCAGCGGCCCACGAATAGACCGCCGAATACTCTAATTAGGCTCCAGGCAGAAAAATAACGGGCTAGTTATCAGGCAGCTTATAAAAGCTGTACACACTTTGTCTACGCGCAATTTTAGGAAAGCGGGTGGGGGCGGGGCCAGGTTTGCAGCGCCGGAGCAGGTAGGCCACCGCCCCGGCACCCCGAACCCCTTCGGCCACCGCGCTACCCTACCGGGTACAACCCCGCGCGGGCGGCGCCCCGGCCCCTGAGGACAGCCCTCGGGGCCGGGGCCGCTGCACGGCGGGTAGGGCTTTCTCCTGTTTTCTCTCTTGTTGCTCATGCTCCACCGTTACCTCCTCACGCCCCTGGCCGCCCTGCTGCTGCTAGCCGCGCCCCGCCTCGCCCACGCCCAGACCGGTGGCGTCGGCATCGGCACCACCGCCCCCGACGCCTCGGCCGCGCTCGACATCGTGAGCACCAGCAAGGGGCTGCTGCTGCCGCGCGTGGCCGCCGCCGCGGCCATCGCCAGCCCGGCCCCCGGCCTGCTCGTGTACCAGACCGGCAGCCCGGCCGGCTTCTATTACAACTCCGGCACGGCCGCCGCCCCGGCCTGGCTGCGCCTGAGCCCGGGCGACAACCTGGGCAACCACACCGCCACCCAGGCCCTGAACCTGAACGGCCAGAAGCTGACCGGCGGCGGTACCCCCGGCCTGCGCGTGCGCGTGGGCGGCGGCGTGGTGATTGACACGCTGGCCGGCACCGGCAAGGGCCGCCTCGTGAGCGTGGCCCCCGACGGCACCCTGCAAGCCAGCGCCCCCATCCAGGGCCAGGCCCTGGCCAGCACCGCCCCCGCCCCCGTGTCGCTGGGCACGGTGGCCACCCCGTTTGCCCAGCCGCAGGCCGTGGGCGTGAACGGGGCCGGCACCCGCGCCTACGTGAGCGGTAACGTCGTCAGCGGCGGCGTTGGCTTCGGCCGGCTGCAGGCCTACGACGTGAGCGGCAGCGGCGCGCCCGTGGCCGTGGGCAGCCCCGCGACCATCGGTTTCAACGCGCGCACTGTGGCCGTGAACGCGGCGGGCACCCGCGCCTACACCATCAGCCTCAACAACAGCACCCTGGAGGCCTTCGACGTGAGCGGGGGCAGCACCCCCGTGGCCCTGGGCAGCCCCGCGCCCACGGCCTCCTCCCCGCAAGACCTTGCGCTGAACGCCGCCGGCACCCGCGCCTACGTGGTGAGCCAGGCCGGCCAGCTACAGGCCTTCGACGTGAGCGGCAGCGGCACGCCCGTGCTGCTGGGCAGCGCCACCACGGGCTATGACGCGGTAGGTGTGGCCCTGAACGGGGCCGGTACCCGCGCCTACGTCGCCACGGGCGACAATACCCTGGAAACCTACGACGTGAGCGGCAGCGTGCCCACGCGCCTGGGCAGCCTCACCTTCGACCCCAGCTACAGTAGATACCCGACGGGCGCGCTGGCCGTGAACCCGGCGGGCACCCGCGCCTACCTGGGGTATTTTGCCAATGGCAGCGGGGGGCTGGCTTTCGACGTGAGCGGCAACACGCCCGCGCCGCTGGGCAACCCCGTGGGCACGTCCTATCCCTACGACATCGCCGTGAACACGGCCGGCACCCGGGCCTACGTCGTCTCCACCGGCAACGCCATCGAAACCCTCGACCTGAGCGGGGGCGGCGTGCCCGTGGTGCTGGGCAGCCCCGTGTCCACCGGCGGTAGCCCGGTGAGCCTGGCCCTGAACGCGGCCGGCACCCGCGCCTACGTGGCGAACCTGGGCAGCGGCACCCTGCAGGTCTTCAGCCTCGGGGCGGCCCCCACGGTGGTGGGCATAGCCTCCGATGGCAGCCTGGGCACGCTCACCCTCTCCCAGCTAGCCGACAACCTGGGCAACCACACGGCCACCCAGAACCTGGACCTGGCCGGCTACCAGCTCGTGAGCGGCGGCAGCACCGGCCTGGCCCTGACCAGCGCCGGCAACGTGGGTATCGGCACCACCGGCCCCGGCCAGAAGCTGGAAGTGGCCGGCAACGTCCGCATCTCCGGCACCGGCAACGGCCTCGTCTTCCCCGACGGCACCACCCAAACCTCGGCCAGCGTGGCCGGCAACCTCACCGGCGACATCACCAGCAGCGGCACCACCACCACTTATAACAACGTGGTGCCCGCCGCCAAGGGCGGGGCCGGCACCGTGAGCGGCCTACTCAAAGCCAACGGCAGCGGCCAGGTAAGCGCTGCCGTGGCAGGCACCGACTACGCCGCCGCCACCGGCAGTGGGGCATACATCCAGAACCAGGCCGCCACGGCACAGGCCGCCAGCTTCAACGTGGCCAACACCGGCACGGTGGGCGGCCTGCTCACGGCCGGCAGCGCCACCGTGGGCGGGCTGCTCACCGCTGGCAGCGCCACCGTGACCGGCAGCGCCGCCGTGGGTGGCAATGCCACCGTGGCCGGCCGCGTGGGCATCGGCACCACGGCGGCCCAGCCCGCCACCCAGGCGCTGGACGTGCGCGGCAACGTGCGCCTGGGCACCGACGGCGGCAACGCCGGCACGGGCCAGGCCATCGAGTGGGTGGGGCCGGGCGTGACTTCCGACCCGGTGGGCATCTACCGCCTGAACCCGGCCGCCGACCAGAGCGAGCTGCGCGTGGTGGTAGGCGACGTGGCCGACGCCAACGACAAGTTTGTGGTGGGCCGCATGGGCGGCACCAGCACCGAGGGCGGTATCCCCACGGGCACCTTCACGCCCACCTTCTCGGTGAATGCCGCCGGGCAGGTGCAGGCGCCCGCCCTAGCCGGCACCGGCACCCGGCCCGTGACCACCGACGCCAACGGCACCCTCGGGGCCGGCAGCTTCCCCCAGCTCAGCATCAGCGGCACCACCGTGGCCCTCACCAACGGCGGCAGCGTGACCGTGCCCGGCGACAACCTGGGCAACCACACCGCCACCCAGGCCCTCAACCTGGGCACCAACGCCCTGGTGGGCAACGGCGGCAGCACCGGCCTGAGCGTGGATGCGGCCGGCAACGCCCAGCTGCCCGCCGCTAACGCCTACACCTACGCCGCCGCCAAAGCCTACACCGCCTCCTACGGTCCGTCCGACTTCCAGGCCGCCGTGCAGGGGGGAACAGCCCCCACAGCCAAATTGCTGAACATTCCCGGCACATTTGAGCAGATGTACGTGGACCAGGCCGGGTCCTTGCGCACGGCCATGCACCTGCCGCAGGGCGCCGTCATTACCAGCATCCTGCTGTATTACACCCAAACGGCGGCCAATGCCAGCAGCTACATCACCCTGAGTCTGGTGGCGAACCGCGTGACCAACCGCGGGGCCCAAACGACGCTGGCCACCTTCACCTCGTCGGGCACCTACACGGCCCTGACCCCGGTGACGATTACCCCGTCGGCGGCTACGGTCATCGACAACAACACGTTCCTGTATAGCCTGCGGGCCACGTTCGGCTCCAGCAACTCCACGCTGAGCATTACGGCCGTGACGGTCAACTACACCGTGACGCAGGCCGAGTAGGCCCCGATAGGTCTCCGCCCGCTATTTCTCCCCGTCCCTATGCTAAACCGTTACCTCCTCGCCCCGCTGGCCGCCCTCGCGCTGCTGGCCGCCGCCCCCCGCCTCGCCCACGCCCAGACGGGCTCCGTGGGCATCGGCACCACCACGCCCGCGGCCTCGGCGGCGCTCGAAATCCGCAGCACCAGCAAGGGGCTGCTGCTGCCCCGCCTCACCACGGCCCAGCGCGACGCCCTCACGGCCAGCACCACCGCCCCACCCGTGCCGGGCCTGCTCGTCTACCTCATCGACGGCACCCCCGGCCTGTATGCCTACGACGGCACCACCTGGGTGCGCCTCGGGGCCGACAACCTGGGCAACCACACCGCCACCCAAACCCTGAACCTGAACGAGCAGCGCCTGCTGGGCATCGGGAACACCTCCCTGGGCGACTCCACCGCCCAGGCAGAGCTCAACGCCAGCGTGGGCACGCAGAGCGCCGCGCTCATCACGCGCAGCAATTTCGGGAGCCGCTACTCGCGCACCATTCTCTCGGGCTACGGCAAGCTGCCCGAGGGCACCAGCACGGCCAACGACTTCGGCATCTGGGCCACGGCCTACCGGCCCGGCGGGTGGGCGGGCTTTTTCTCGGCTGGCAATCCAAAGGCCCCCCTGCGCTGGGTGGGCATCTGCCAGACCCCGGGCCCCGGCATCGCCAGCTCGGCCATCCGCATCGTCGACGGCACCCAGGGCGCGGGCAAGGTGCTGACGTCGGATGCCAGCGGCTACGGAACTTGGCAGCCGGCTCCGTCCGCCACGGCCGCCACGGCGGCCGGTGGCAACTTCGACCTGGGCCCCTACTTGCTGGTGGGCAACGGCGGCAGCACGGGCCTGGCCATCACCAGCACCGGCCGCGTGGGCATCGGCACCACGGCGGCCCAGCCCGCCACCCAAGCGCTGGACGTGCGCGGCAACGTGCGCCTCGGGGCCGAAACCGGTGGCACCGGCACCGGCGGCACCGGCACCGGCCCGGCCATCGAGTGGGTGGGGCCCGGCGTGAACACCGACCCCGTGGGTATCTACCGCGTGAACCCGGCCGCCGACCAGAGCGAGCTGCGCGTGGTGGTGGGCGACGCGCCCGATGCCAACGACAAGTTTGCGGTGGGCCGCATGAGCGGCACCAGCACCGAGGGCGGCATCCCCACCGGCACCTTCACGCCCAACTTCACCGTGCGCGCCGACGGCAACGTGGGCATCGGCACGGGCGCGCCCACCAGCACGCTGCAAGTGGCCGGCTCGGTGGCCGCCCCCATCCGCACGCTGAGCAGCGGCACCATCGCCGATACCGACTACACCGTCATCGTCACCGGCAACGTGAGCCTGCCCACCCCCAGCGCCGCCAACACCGGCCGCCTCTATTACCTCATTAACGGCAACGCCTACAGCAACACCATTTCCGGTACCTTCCGCGCCGCGGGCACCAACAGCAGCTCCACCAATATTACACTGAGTAACACTGGCTCGGGTACCAAGAGCATCACTGTGCAAAGCGACGGCACGCAGTGGTGGATTATCACCCGCGAGTAGCCGCCGGTGCGAAAGCCCAGGCGGCCACCGCCACGGCCACCATGGAAACCTTCGAGGCCCGGCTGCGGCGGCTGGAGGCGGGGGGCGGGCAGGCGCAGCGGTAACAGCTGCACCAGAGCAGACTCCTGCGTCTGCTCCGATGAACTTACTTTATTCAGAACCTTGGTCGATATGAAAAAACGTCTTACCCTCGCCCTGCTGCTGTCCGCCCTCACGGGCTGGGCGCAAACCGGCCTCACCAACGACGGCGCCAGCATCACCGTCGAAACCGGGGCCACGCTCTACGTGGCCGGCGCGGTGCAGAACAACGCCGGCGGCACCCTGAGCAACCTGGGCACCGTGCAGCTCACCGGCGACCTGACCAATGCCGGTACGCTGGCCTCGGGTGGCAAGCTGCTGTTCAGCGGCGCAGCCAACCAGACGCTCACGCCCGGCCCGGCCGCCACGGTGGGCACGCTGGTGATGGCCAACACCGGCGCCGCGGGCCAGCGCACCCTCAGCCTGCCCACCAACCTGACCGTGAACTCGGCCCTTATTCTGCAAAGCGGCCTGTTGCGCACGGCAGCCGGTGCCACGCTCACCCTGCCCGACGGGGCCACCCTTAGCGGCGAAGCCCCCGGCCAGTACGTGCAGGGCAACCTGCGCATTGTGCGGGCCGCCGGCGCGGGCGTGCTCGACTTCGGCCACGGCGCCGCCCTCGACCGCACCGGTCTGGGCGCGGTTGCCATCACCCGCACGGCCGGCCTGCTCACCACTAACGTGAGCCGCGCCGATGCCCCGGGCACCACCGGCACCCAGGGCATCGACCGCATCTGGACCGTGGAAACCGCCACGCCGCCCGCTGGCCCCGTGGCCGTGACGCTGCAATGGCTGGCCGACGACGACAACGGCATTGCCAGCTTCACCACCACGCAGGCCTGGCGCGCGCTACTCGGCTCGGCCAGCTGGGCCGCCACGGGCGGCGCCGGCCCGGCCAGCGTGAGCGGTGGCACGCGCAGCTTCTCGTTCAGCACCGTGGCCCTGGGCCGCCTCACGCTGGGCGGCACGTCCGCCCCGTTGCCCGTCACGCTGGTGGCTTTCACCGCCACGGCGCAGGGCGCCGACGCGCTGCTGCGCTGGACCACGGCCTCGGAGCTGCACAACGACCGGTTTGAGGTAGAGGCCAGCGCCGACGGCCGCGCCTTCCGGCGCATCGGTACCGTGGCGGGCGCGGGCGGCAGCCAAACGGACCACGATTACCAGTTGGTAGACCCCGCCATTGCCCGCTACGGCACCAATCTGGTGTACTACCGCCTGCGGCAAGTTGACTCCGACGGCACGGCGGCCTACTCGCCCGTGCGCACCGTGTCCGTCGACCGGGCCATCCAGCCCGCCGGCCTGTCCCTATTCCCAAACCCTGCCCGGGCCGCGGCCACGCTCACCGGCGCGCAGCCGGGGGCGCCGGTAGTGGTATTTGATGCCGTGGGTTGCCACGTTCTCAATGTCAAGGCCGATGCCGATGGCCGGGCGTCGCTGGTGTTGCCTGTGGGCCTGTCCACCGGCGTGTATGTGGTGCGTACCAACACGCAGGCCCTGCGCCTGACGGTGGAGTAGAAACAACTGAAGCTCTGCTTCAGCGCAACAAAAAGCCCTCAGCCATTCGGCTGAGGGCTTTTTAGTATTGATTGGTATCAGGAGATGCCGGCTGTCAGCCATTTAAATTCATTAGCTAAACATGCGCTGTAGGCCCGGCCAGAGGCGCTTTTTCAAGCTCACATCATACTCCACCAAGTCGACGGTGGCCGAGGCCAGATAGGCCAGGTTGAGGTTGGGGAACAGCACGGGCTCGTAAATCTGGGTGTTGCGCACGGTGGTGTCGAGCAGGTTTCGGCCGAAGGCGATGATTTGCGTGGCCGCCAGCATCTGTCGCAGGTTGGCCAAAGCCACGGGCAGCTCCGACTCCACGTTCACCAGCATCACGTCGGCCATCACCATGTTCAGGGCCTGCAGCATCTTGTTCAGAAACACGTTGCGGTGCAGCTTCTGAAACTGCTCATTGGGCAACCGAAACAGCATCACCACGCCTTGCGGGTTGTTGCCAATGGCCGTGAACGGGGTGAGCATCACCGGGGCCACGCCGGGCGGGGCAGGCGGCGGGGGCGGGCCGGCTGGCATGGGCGCAGCGGCGCCGGACAGGCGGTCGGCCAGCTGCACCTGGCTGGCCGTCGGAATCGACTTGGGAAGGCCCGGCCGGGCGGCGGGGGCATTGTCCGGCCGGTTCAGGCGGTCGGCCAGGGGCGTGGCAGGCGCGGCGTTGGTGGGTGCCGGTGCCGCTTGGGCAGCCGTAGCGGGGGCGCTGGGCGCCACTACTGCGGCCGGAGCTGCCGCCGCCGCCGGCTCGGCGGGCACGTAGAGCGTGACGTCGGTGTAGAAATTTTGCAGGAAAGCCAGTTTTTCAGCAGACATAGCAGCGGAACATCAGTGGGAAACGAGGCAAAATATACAACTTATTTCCGGCGCTATTCGAGCGCAAACAGCGCTTTTAGCTCGCTGGCTTCGTCGGGCTGCATGCGGCCGGCCAGCACGAGGCGCAGCTGGCGGCGGCGCAGCGCCCCTTCATAAAGCGCAATTTCCTCGGGGGTGGTGGGCACGGCCTCGGGCACATCGATGGGCCGGCCCGACTGGTCGACGGCCACGAAGGTGAAGAAGGCCTCGTTGGTTTTGAGCTTGGTGCCGCTCGGAATGTCTTCGGCCCATACGTCGATGTGCACTTCCATGCTGGAGCTGAAGGCCCGCGTCACCTGGGCCTGCAGCGTCACCACGTTGCCCAGCCGGATGCTGTCGCGAAACGAGACGTTGTCGACCGACGCCGTGACCACAATGCGGTTGGAGTGCTTCTGGGCCGAGATGGCGGCGGCAATGTCCATCAAATGCATCATACGGCCCCCCATGAGGTTGTTCAGGGTGTTGGTGTCGTTGGGCAGGACCAATTCGGTCATGATGACGAAAGAATCGGCAACAGGTTTTTGCTTGCGCATGTGCGGGCGTTGAGGTTCAGGAGGCAAAAGGCCAGGCCGAAGGGGAAAATGAAAACCCCGGCCAGGCCCCAAAGGTACGTCGTAGCCCAAGGTGCATTCACCAAAAAAGCCCCATTCGATAATGAATGGGGCTTTTGGGGGCGTTAGGCTAGCCGGGCGCGGTTACTCGACGGCGAGCTTGGAGGTGAAGGTTTCGCCGTCGAGGGAGACGCGCACGAGGTAGACGCCGGCCTTCAGGGGGCGTCCGGCCGGGTTCAGGGGCAGGGCCTGGGGGCCGGCGGCGCAGGCCTTGGCCGGCAGCACGAGCACGGCGCGGCCGAGCACGTCGGTCAGGCTCAGCTGCACGGTGGCGGCGCGGTCCAGGGTCAGGTGGACGGCCGTTTCTTTGGTGGCCGGGTTGGGGAAGACGGCGATGCCGCGGGCGGCGCCGGCGTCGGCCTTGGCGGCGAGCGGGTTGGAGACGCGCAGCTGGTCGAAGAAGAAGGTGTTGCCCTGGCTGGTGCCGTTGACGAGCTGGAAGCGGACCTTGAAGAGGCCCGAGCCCTGGAACTGGGCGGGGATGGCCACGCTCAGCGTCTGCCACTCGGCGCTGCTGGCCGGCGCGTAGCCGTCAATCGGCGTCAGCCCCTGCGTGGTGAGCGTGGCGCCGGTCAGGGTGGCCGCCGTTGACCAGGTCTGGCCACAGTCCGAGCTGAAGGAAACCACCAAGCGGGTATTGTCGCCGGTTGAGCGCAGGGCGTAGGCGCGGGCAAAGCGCAGCGTGGCGTTGGTGATACCCGACAGGTTGATGTTCGGGGTGATGAGGGTGGTAGTCGCGCTGGCCGGGTAGGTGCGATTGGTCACGTTCAGGTAGGCCGAGCCGTCGGCGGCGGGCACGGCCGTCTGGCGGCGCCACGCAAACGAGCTGCTGGCCACGCCGGCAGCCGTGGTGCCGCTGGTTTCATAGTTGCGCAGGGTGGGGGCAACGAAAAGGGCGGGGAAGTTGGCGTCCTCAAAGGACTGGTTCAGCGGGGCGGTTTCGCCGCCGGACGGGCCCTCCACGCGAATGATGTTGGTCTGGGTGCTGGTCGAGCTGCCGACGCTGTTGGTCACGGTTTCGGTCACGGAGTAGAACCCGGCGTTGGGGTAGCTCACGCTCACCGTCTGGCCCGTGGCCGTGGCCGGGGTGCCGCCGGGGAAGGACCAGGAGTAGGACAGCGTGCCGCCCGTGGCCGTGAAGTTGGTCGAGTAGTCGCGCAGGGTCACCGGCGTGTTGACGCACACGTTGGCACTCGTGCCCGGGGCAATACCAAAGGCGGCGATGGGGGCGCAGTCCGGCGCCACGTAGCCGTCGTTGGTGCCCGTAAACACCAGGTTCGACGCCGAAGTCAACACCGAGCGGTTGGCGGCCAACACGTTGCGCATGAACGTGCGCTGGCCCTGGGTGAACATGCGGAAGCAGTACGAATAGTCCATGAAGTTCTGCACGTTGGCCACGGGGCCGCAGGGCGCATAGTTCAGGTTGCAGTTGCTGTAAATGCCGTCCGTGGTGGGCGTATCGGGAATGTTGTCGGTGCCGGTGCAGTCGCCGGTGCCGGGCTGGTTGGTGGCGCCCCAGGTGTGCGACAGGCCGAAGTAGTGCCCGATTTCGTGGGTGGCGGCGCGGCCTACGTAGAGGCTGCCCGTGCCCTGCGTGCCGAAATAAGTGCTCAGCACCACGAAGCCATCGCGCGTGTTGGTGGGCGTGTTCGGCGGGTTCACGTAGCCGGCGGCGCCGCTGGCAATGCTGCGCACCACCCAGATGTTCATGTAGCGGCTGCGGTCCCAGTTCGAAACGGCCTGCACGGCGCCGGTGCCGTCGTCGGTGGCGACGCTCGGCAGGTAGTGGCGGGTGATACCCGTGGTGCAGTTGCCGTTGGGGTCCTTTTTAGCCAGCCGAAAGCGGAAGCCTACTGAAGCCGCAATGGGCCGGAACAGCGGCGCGATATCGGCCGTATCGGGGTTGAGCTTCTGGTAATCAAGGTTTAGCTGGTCGATGGCGCTGTTAATCTGCCGGTCGCTGATGTTGTCGGTGCCGCCGGTGTGAATGACGTGCACCACCACCGGAATGGTGATGTCGGTCACGTAGTTGGTGCGCTGCTGCATCTTCGCCTGCATGCTCGACAACGCTTCCATGCGCTCGTTGAACGCTTTCTGAGCTTCGCGGGCGCCGGGATGGGCAGCGAAATAACGTTCCTGCTCCGCAACGGTTCCGCACCATTTGGGCGAAATGCCGGCCGGGGCCTGAGCACTGGCGCCCAGGCCAGTCAGGGCCAGCAACGCGGTCAGGACCGAGGGTAAAACTCTTTTCATCATGAGGGGGTGAGTTAGAGGAAAAAACAAGTAACTTAAAATCCAGAGGTGGTAATGGAATTCAAAATCAGTGCCTCAGCAAATATACAAGGTAATGGCGGGGCCGTGGGCACGAAAAAAGCCCCATTCACTTTGAATGAGGCTTTTTTGAGGTTAATTATAACGGTACTACGTTTTACTCCACGGTCAGCTTGGAGGTGAAGACTTCGCCGTCAAGGCTGACACGCACCAGGTACACCCCGGCTTGCAGCGGCTGTCCGGCGGGGTTCAGGGCCACGGTTTGCGCCCCGGCGGTGTAGGCCCTGGCCGGCAGGCTGATTACGGCACGGCCGAGCACATCGGTCAGGCTCACCTGCACGGTGGCGGCGCGGTCCAGGTCCACATGCACGGCCGTCTCGCGGGTGAGCGGGTTGGGGAACACGGCAATGCCGCGGGCCGCACCGGCGCTGGCTTTAGCGGCCAGCGGGCCGGTAATGCGCAGCTGGTCGAAGAAGAAGGTGTTGCCCTGGCTGGTGCCGTTGACGAGCTGGAAGCGGACCTTGAAGAGGCCCGAGCCCTGGAACTGGGCGGGGATGGCCACGCTCAGCGTCTGCCACTCGGCGCTGCTGGCCGGCGCGTAGCCGTCAATCGGCGTCAGCCCTTGCGTGGTGAGCGTAGCACCGGTCAGGGTTGCTATAGTCGACCAGGTTTCGCCGCAGTCCGAGCTGAAGGAAACCACCAGGCGGGTATTGTCGCCGGTGGAGCGCAAGGCGTAAGCGCGGGCGAAGCGCAGCATGGCATTGGGCGTGCCAGCTAAGTTGATGTTCGGGGTGATGAGGGTGGTGGTCGCGCTGGCCGGGTAAGTCCGGTTGGTCACGTTCAGGTAGGCGCTGCCGTCGGCGGCGGGCACGGCCGTCTGGCGGCGCCAGACGTAGGCGGTGCTGGCTGCCCCTGCGGCGGTGGTGCCGTTGGTTTCGTAGTTGCGCAGGGTCGGGCTGGCGAAGAGGGCGGGGAAACTGGGGTCCTCAAAGGACTGGTTCAGCGGAGCGGTTTCGCCGCCGGACGGCCCTTCGACGCGGATGATGTTGGTCTGGGTGCTGGTCGAGCTGCCGACGCTGTTGGTCACGGTTTCGGTCACGGAGTAGAAGCCGGCGTTGGCATAGCTCACGCTCACCGTCTGGCCCGTGGCCGTGGCGGGCGTGCCGCCGGGGAACGACCAGGAGTAGGAAAGTGTGCCGCCGGCCGCGGTGAAGTTGGCCGAGTAGTCGCGGAAGGTCACCGGCGTGTTGATGCACACGTTGGCAGAGCTGGTGGCGACGAAGGCGGCAATGGGGGCGCAGTTCGGGGCCACGTAGCCGTCGTTCGTGCCCGTGGCCACCAGGTTGGCTGCCGTGCTAAGGTTGGGGCGCAGGGCGGTCAGGTTGGCCCGCATGCGGTCGCGCTGGCCTTGCGTAAACATGTTAAAGCAGAACGAGTAGTCCATGAAGTTCTGCACGTTGGCAATGGGACCGCAGGGCGCGTAGTTCAGGTTGCAGCTCTGGGTGCCACTGGTGGGCGGCGTGTCGGCCACGTTGTCGGTGCCGGTGCAATCAGTTGCGACGATGCCGTTGCCCCAGGTATGCGACAAACCAAAGTAGTGCCCGATTTCGTGGGTAGAAACGTGGTTAGAAGAGCTGTTGGGAGGAGCAGTGCCCTGGTTGCCGAAGGCATCATGGCGAACCACAAAGCCATCAAAAGCAGGGTCTCCGCCGGGAAATGAGGAATAGCCAATGATGGTGCCGGGCTGCCCACCCGACGCAATGGTGCTCACCACCCAGATATTCATGTAGCGGCTGGTGTCCCAACGGTCGAGCGCTTTCACTGCCCCGGACCGGTCGTCGTTCACAAAATTGGGCGCGTAGCGGCGGGTGATGCCGGTGGTGCAGTTGCCGTTCGGGTCCTTTTTGGCCAGCCGAAACTCGAACCCTACAGGCGCTGCAATGGGCCGGAACAACGGAATGATGCTGGTGGTATCGGCATTGAGCTTCTGGTAGTCCAGATTAAACTGGGCAATGGCACTGGCAATTTGCCGGTCGCTGATGTTGTCGACCCCGCCGGCGTGGATGATGTGCACCACCACCGGAATAACCACATCCGTAGCATAATTGGTGCGCCGCTGGGCCTGGGCCAGCGCGGTGATTTGCTGCTCCCGCACCTCCTGCGCCTCACGGGCGCCAGGATGGGTGGCGAAGTAATGTTCCTGTGCTTCGCTGAAACCGCACCAGTTGGCGGCGTTTCCGGTCAGGTTTTGAGCACTGCTGCCAAAGCCGGCCAGGGCCAGAAGGGCGGTTAGAACCAGGGGTAAACTTTTTCTCATCATAGTAAAAAGTGAAGTTTTGAACAGCGTCAAAAGGGTTAGAAACCTGAACACAGCTGGAAACATAAAATTCAGTGTTTCAGCAAATATACTCAGGTTTTCCCAGCGATTTAGCCAAAAAAGCCCCATTCGATTATGAATGGGGCTTTTGGGGGCGTTAGGCTAGCCGGGCGCGGTTATTCGACGGCGAGCTTGGAGGTGAAGGTTTCGCCGTCGAGGGAGACGCGCACGAGGTAGACGCCGGCCTTCAGGGGGCG
>NZ_JAUQSX010000016.1 GCF_030581005.1 Hymenobacter mellowenesis
CCGCTGCCGTCGGCAGCGGGCCGCAGGCTGGCCGATTCGGCCCCGGCCAGCACCTGCGCCGTGAGGGCCCGCGGCGTTAGCTCCACCGAAACGCGGTGGCCGGGCGCTCCTTCCTCGGCCCCGATGAACGTGCGGATGCGCTGCCGGGCCGCCGCATCATCGGCCGGCAGCACAAAGCTTTCGGTGAGCACGAAGGGCCGGACGCCGCGCAGCGTGGGCAGGCTCAGGCGGAACGTGGGCGCGGGCCCGCGCCGGGCACTGGCGCCCGGCGTGGCCGCCAGCTGCTGACGAAACGCCGACACGTCGAGCGTCACCCGCCGGGCCGGGCCCGGTTCCTGCGCAAAAACGATAGTTGGGCTACCAACGCCCAGCACCCAACCAACCAGGAGGATAATGTTCGATATTGTTTTTATCATGCAGATTTGGGGCTAATGCAGCAAAATTCTGAAAGTAATCCAATCATTTTTGCACGCAATTAGACACTAACCGGCCATATTGTGTTCCCGCAATGCATCAGGCAGCTTGTTGGGCCCGGCATTTTTGCGCACTGCTCGCGTCGGTTTCTGCTAAGCAGAACGCGCTGAAGACTTTTCCCCGCGTTGTGGCAACGCTTAGAAAGCAGGAGGCGGCAGGTTTCCTTCATGGAATTTTCATTTGGCCGGCCCGCTGGTTAGCCGCATCGGGCATTTTCGCGTAAGGGAGCAAACTGGTCCATAAAAGGCCTTTCCCGACTATGCAGTATCGCTTTTTTTTACGCGCTGGCTTGATGGGAGCCGCTATTTGGAGCTCGGCAGACGTGGCGCGGGCGCAGGTGCAGGAGCGGGTGTATCCGAAGGCCGCTCCCACGGCACAGGACTCGGCCGCCGGCGGCAAACAACTCACGGACAAGCAGATATTTGCCAACCCTTCGGTGCTGGGCATGGGCCCGAGCAAAGGCCTGATTGTGCGCTACGAGCGAATGCCGCGCTTCGGGGTGTCGTCGTCGGCACAGGTGCAGGGGCTGAATGATTTCAGCACCGAGGCCACCAAAAACGCCCGGCTTTCCATCAAAGGCTACATTCCGGCCTGGAACCGGCCTCACCTCAAGGTCATCGTGGGCTTGAGCTACGAGCGGGAGGAATTTCAGTTTGCGAGCTTGCCCACCACCTACGAGCTCTACGACAACATCGAAAACAAAGGACTGAAAAGCACTGCCGTGCAGGTGGCCGTCATCCGGCCGGTTGATGATGTGCACTGGTACCTGGCCCGCATCAAGGGCGAATTGAGTGGCGACTACACCTCCGACCAGCTCACCAAATCCGACTATTCGCGCTTCTCGGCCGAGGCCATTTACGGCTGGAAACGCAGCCCGAATTTCTCGTGGGGCGTGGGCTTTCAGTACGGCTACACGTTTGGCCGTCTGAGCATTTATCCGGCCGTGATTTACAACCGCACCTTCAACAGCCGCTGGGGCATTGAAGCGCTGGCGCCGGCCCGCGTCACGCTGCGCTACAACGCCAACGACAACTCGATTTTCTACGTCGGCTACACCGTGGACGGCTACAACTACATCGTGAACCTGAGCCGCGCTCCGCTCACCCGCAAAAACGCCGACGGCACCCCCGACCTCAGCAAAGCCACTCTCAGCACCCTGGAGCTGCGCGAAACGGAAGTAAAATTCCGCCTCCGCTGGGAGCACGAGGTACTCAGCTTCCTCTGGATGGGCGCCGAGGCGGGCTACCGCTACAACTATGCCTTCGACGCCTTCGACCGCACCAACGCCGACCGCGAAAAAATCATCGACTCGCAGCTGAACGGCGCACCCTATGCCAGCCTGGAACTGTTCATCACCCCGCCGCGCAAGCTGCTGGAGAAGTCGGGCGTGCGCCGGTAGCACGGCGGGACGCGGTGGCCCTGCCAGCCCTCATCTTTTTCGGAGGCCCGCCTTGCAAGGCGGGCCTTTTTTGTCGGTGCTCATGCAGATTTCATGCAAGGGCTTTTGTTTTGCATTGGAGATGTTGTGCATTTACGCAACCAACTGTAAAACATTGACTATACTTACTTAGTGTTGAGATTTTATTCTGCGGGTTGCGTTAAACTTTTCGGTTCAACGCCCATCTAGACCGCCAGAGCAGCATTTGCTCTGGCGGTTTTTTTATCACCTCAGAATGCCACACAAGTACATGAAGCCATTTCTCGCTTTGCGGCCTGCCACCGGGGTGGTGGCGCTGCTTTTGTTGCTGCTGGCCGGGCCGCGCGCGGCCCGGGCCTACGTCATCACTACCCAGGCCGTGCAGGGCGGCACCAGCTTTTGCGCCGGGGCCACGGTGCGGGTGCCCTACAGCGTCGACCGGCCGTTTAACAGCGGCAACGTGTTCACGGCCGAACTGTCGGACGCCAACGGCTCATTCACCGCGCCGGTAACCCTGGGCAGCCTCACGGGCGCCTCCAACGGCATCGTGCAGGGCGTGATTCCGGCCGGCACGGTGGCGGGCTCGGGCTACCGCATCCGGGTGACGGGCTCGGCCCCGGCCACCGTGGGCACCGACAACGGTACCGACCTGACGGTGAACAACCTGGGCACGCTCACGGCCAGCGCCAACACGCCGCTGTGCGTAGGCGACAACCTGCTGCTTACGGCCAGCCTGGTGCCCGGCGCCAGCTACTCCTGGACCGGGCCGGCGGGCTTCACCTCGCTGCTGCGCAACCCCAGCATTGCCAACGTGGGCACTAACCGCTCGGGCACCTACACGGTGACGGCGGCGGCCAACGGCTGCTCGGTGTCGGCCCAGGTGGTGGTGGCGGTGAGCCCGCTGCCGGTGGTCAACATCGCGCCTAATAATGCGGCCATCTGCTCGGGCTCGTCGGTGCAGCTCACGGCCTCGGGCGGCGCCACGTATTCGTGGAGCCCCAGCACGGGCCTGAGCAGCAGCACCATTGCTAATCCGGTGGCCTCGCCCACCACCTCGACCATCTACACTGTGACGGCTACCTCGGCGGCGGGCTGCACCAACACGGCCCAGGTGACGGTGACCGTGCGCGCCACGCCGACGGTGAGCGTGAGCCCGACCGCGCCGTCCATTTGCGCGGGCACGTCGGTGACGCTGGCGGCTACCGGCGCGCAGAACTACCAATGGTCGCCCACCACGGGGCTGAACAACCCGTTTGCGGCCAATCCAATTGCCTCGCCCACCCAAACCACCACCTACACCGTGACCGGCACCAGCAACGGCTGCACCAGCACCAGCCAGGTGACGGTGACCGTGGAGAACCCGCCCACGGCTAACGCCGGCCCGGCCCAGGTGCTGTGCTCGGGGCAGGCCACCACGCTGGGCACGACCGCCGTAGCCGGCCTCACCTACTCGTGGAGCCCTAGCACGGGCCTGAGCAACACCAGCGCCGCCCAGCCCACCCTCACCCCCACCAACACCACCAACGCGGCGCGCACTACCACCTATACGCTCACGGTGGTATCGGCCTCAGGCTGCGTGAGCACCAGCACGACCCAGGTCACGGTGAACCCGGCCGTGACGGCCACGCCCGGCCCGGCCATTAGCGTGTGCCCCAACCAGCCGGGCCAGTTGGGCACCACGGCGGTGGCGGGCGTCACGTATTCGTGGAGCCCCACCACCGGCCTGAGCAGCGCCACCGTGGCTAACCCCACCGTGACGCTGCCCAACGCCACCAACGCGCCCATCACCCAGACCTACACCCTCACGGCCAGCCGCAACGGCTGCCAGAGCACGGCTACCGTCGTGGTCACGGTGAACCCGACGCAGAACGCCGGCTTCAGCTACGGGGCCGCCGTGCTGTGCACGGCCGCCGGCAACCCCACGCCCACGCTCAGCGGCACGGCCGCGGGCACCTTCACGGCCGCGCCGGCGGGGCTGGTATTTGTGAGCGCCACCACCGGGCAGATTAACGCCTCAGCCTCCACGCCGGGGACTTACACTGTGACGTACACTACCAACGGCCCCTGCGCCAGCACCGCCACCAACACCGTCACGCTGACGACCACGCCCAGCGCCGCGTTCCAGTATCCGAACGCCACCTACTGCCTCGGGGGCGGCACGGCCGTGCCCACGCTGGCCAGCGGAGCCATTAGCGGCACGTTTACTTCTGCCACCGGGCTGAGTTTGAACGCCACCACCGGCGCCATCGACCTGACGGCCAGTACGGCCGGCACCTACACCATCACCAACACGGTGGGCAGCGGCGGCACCTGCTCGGCGGTGGCCACCACCACCGTCACACTTACGGCCGGCGCCAACGTGGCCGTGACGACCAGCCAGCCCATGCTCTGCGCCGGGCAAAGCGCCATCCTCACCGCTACCGGCGGCCTCACCTACACCTACAGCGGCGGAGGCCAGACGCTCACCGGCGCCACGGTCACGGTTTCCCCAACTCAAACTACGACTTATACCGTGACGGGCACCACTTCCGGCGGCTGCACCAGCACGGCCACCGTGACGGTGACGGTGAACCCCGTGCCGGTTATCACGGCGGGGGCCAGCGTGGCGGCGGTGTGCGCCGGGCAGTCGGCCACGCTCTCGGCCAGCGGGGCCAGCACCTTCACCTGGACGGGCGGCGGCCAGACGCTCACCGGCCCGCTCGTGACCGTGACGCCCACCCAAACCACCACCTACACCGTGACTGGGGCCAACGCCAGCGGCTGCACCGCCACGGCCACTGTGACGGTGACCGTGAACGCCCTGCCCGCCACCACGCTTACGCTGCCCGCTACCTCGCTGTGCGCCACGGCCAGCCCGCTCACGCTCAGCGGGGGCAGTCCGGCGGGGGGCACCTACGGCGGCACCGGCGTGTCCAATGGTGTGTTTAGCGCCGCCGCCACCGGCCCCGGCACCTACACCATCACCTACACCGCCACCAACGCCCAGGGCTGCACGGCCACGGCCACCCAGCAGCTCACTGTGACGAGCGTCGCGTGCCCGGTTTCGGCCACGCTGGGCGCGGCCCCGACCGCCGAGCTTTCGCTTTACCCCAACCCTAGCACGGGCCTGGTTACGCTCACGCTGACCGGCGCGGTCCGCCCCGTCGCCACCACGGGCACGGTGCTGAACGTGCTGGGCCAGCAAGTGGGCCGCGTAGTGCTGCCCGCCTCCGGCGCCGGCCCGCTCACCCAGACTGTAGACCTGCACGAGCTGCCCAGCGGCGTGTACCTACTGCGCCTCGACCTGGGCCAGGGCCAGTGGCTGACGCGCCGCCTGGTGCTGCGGCACTAGCGCATCGCTCGGTAAAAACCTCAAACGCCCCCGGGAAAGATATTCCCGGGGGCGTTTTTTGGAGTAGTACCAGGGAATCACTCAAGCCCGTCATGCTGAGCGCAGCCGAAACATCTCTACCGCAATACTAAAATTGATTAGTTGTGCAGTAGAGATGCTTCGGCTGCGCTCAGCATGACGAGCTTTTTTACCCGGCTTTAGCACTGACCTTTTTCTGCTGCCGCCGCTTCAGGCCTTTCAGCCAGGCGTAGGTGGCTTCCTGGGCGCGCAGGGGCTTTTCGCCGGCGGCGGCGGCAATGAAGTTGTTGTCGAAGTCGCGGGCTTTTACGTTGTCGTGGCGCTGGAAGTCGAGCAGGTGGCGTACTTCGGCGCGCAGGCTTTCATCGAGGATGGGGAAGGCTACTTCCACGCGCCGGTCGAGGTTGCGGGTCATCCAGTCGGCCGACGAGACGTACACTTTTTCCTCGCCGCCGTGGCCGAATACGTACACGCGGCTGTGCTCCAGGTAGCGGTCCACGAGGCCGCGCTGGCTGATGTTGGCGCTGCACTCGGGCAGGCCGGGCACCAGGCGGCCAATGCCGCGCACGATGAGTTCGATGCGCACGCCGGCCTTGCTGGCCTCGTAGAGTTTGGCAATCATGGCCGCGTCTTCCACGGCGTTCACCTTGAGGATGATGTAGGCATCGTGGCCTTTTTTGGCTTGTTTGATTTCGTAGTCAATCAGCGCGTTGAGGCCCGTGCGCAAGCCGAAGGGCGCCACCAGCAGGTATTCCAATTGCGGCACCACGCTCTGGTCGACTAAGTACTGGAACACCTCCGCCGACTCGCGCGTGAGCCGCTCGTCGGCCGTGAAGAGGCCGTGGTCGGTGTAGAGGTCGGCGGTGCTTTCGTTGAAGTTGCCGGTGCTGAAGTAGCCGTAGCGGCGCACGGTGTCGTCGGCCTCCCGGCGGGCAATGAGCAGCAGCTTGCTGTGGCACTTGAGCTCGGGCGGCGTGAAGATGACGTTGGCGCCCGCGCGCTTCAGCTTGTCTGCCCAGAACAGGTTTGACTCCTCGTCAAACCGCGCTTTCAACTCCACCACGGCCGTGACCTGCTTGCCACGCTTAGCGGCTTTGAGCAGGGCCTTCACCACGGCGCTTTTGCTGGCCACGCGGTAGAGCGTGATGCTGATGCTGGACACGCCGGGGTCGTCGGCGGCTTCGCGCAGCAGGCGCGTCACGTAGTCGAAGCTCTGGTAGGGCGGGTGCAGCAGGTGGTCGCGCTGCCCGATGGCGGCCAGCAGGCTGCCCGTGCGCGGCAGCGTGGGGTGCGGCAGGGCCGGCCGCGGCGGGTAATGGAAATCGGCCTCGCCAAAATCGGGGAAGCCGAAAAAGTCGCGGAAGTTGTGGTAGCGGCTGCCGGCCACCAGCTCCTCGTCGGTGATGCCGGTTTTCTGCTTGATGGCGCGCAGGGCGTCGGCGGGCATCTCGGGGTCGTAGAGGAGGCGGGCCGGGAAGCCGGTGGCGCGCTTGCTCAGGCTGCTGCGGATTTTCTCCATCAGGTCGCCCGACACTTCTTCCTCAATGTCCAGCTCGGCATCGCGCGAGAGCTTAATGGCGTTCACCGTCACCTCCTTATAAGCCGGAAACAGCTCGACCGCCCCCACCCGAATAACGTCGTCCAGAAACAGCACGTAGCGCTCCTGGCCTTCGTCAGGCAGGCGCACAAAACGGCCGCCGTGGCGCTTGGTGGGCAGCTCCATCGTCAGCACCCGCTCGGCTTCGAGCTTGGATTTGCGGTCGTGCGGCTGGCGCAGGAAGAAGGTGAGGTACACGGCCTGGTCCTTAAGAAACAAATGGTGCAGGGTGTCATCGAGCACCACGGGCGAGAGCAGGTCGCGCACGTTTTTCTCGAAGTAGCGCAGCGTCCATTCGCGCTGCTTGTCGGTCAGCTCAGCCTCGCTCAGCAGGTGGATGTGCTGCTCGTTCAGAGCCGGCAGTAGCTGCTCGCGGAAGGTGGCTCCGAAGGCGTTTTGCTGGCGGCCCACTTCGGCCAGCACCTCTTTCAGCACGCGGCGGGGGCTTTCACCCAGCTTGGCGCGGGTTTTCTTTTTCAGCTTGGTGAGGCGGCGCAGCGTGGCCACCCGCACCTTGAAAAACTCGTCGAGGTTGCTGCTGAAAATAGCCAGGAATTTGAGGCGCTCCAGCAGCGGCACGTTGTCGCTCTGGGCCTCCTGCAGCACGCGGGCGTTGAAACGCAGCCAGCTCAGGTCGCGGGATAGGGCTTTCAATTGAGTTGGGCGGAGTGGTTGGATGAATTAACAGAACGTCATGCTGAGCGCAGTCGAAGCATCTCTACCGCGCAAGTAATTAATTGCTTCTACGGTAGAGATGCTTCGACTGCGCTCAGCATGACGTTCTTTTTTCGTTAAGTCCGATTGCCAGCCTCTACTCCCCGTTTTTCGGGTAGTCGTAGAAGTAAAACTCGGCGTTCTGCTTGCTCACTTCCTCCCACTTCTCAGTATTGAAACGCAGGCAGACCACGGCGGCCGTGGGCATCTCGTTGAACGACGTGGGCGACAGCGCATTGGCCGTTTCGGTGATGGTCGGGTTGTGGCCCACCAGCAGCGCCGAGCCGGCCGCGTCGGGCAGCTCGCGGATAATGGCCAGCAGGCCGTCCACATCGGCGCCGTAGATGCCGGGCTCCACCGTGATTTTATCGTGCGGGTACTGCATTTCGCGGGCTACCAGCACGGCCGTGCTCATGGCGCGCACGGCGGGCGAGCTCACCACCACATCGGGGCAGATGCGGCGCTTGGCCAGGGCCTTGCCCATGGCGGGTGCGTCGTCGCGGCCCCGGTCGTTGAGCGGGCGTTCCTGGTCGCTGAGCTCGTCGAAGCTCCAGCTGGATTTGGCGTGGCGGAGGAGATAGAGGGTTTTCATGGGGGCGAAGCTAGGGGCGTTTGGCTTACCGCGGGCATTAGGAAAAGGTTATCCAAAGACAACTTATTGGCCGAAAAGCACGGCAAAGCCCCAGCGGGGCAACACTCGGGGGCCGAGTGTCGCCCCGCTGGGGCTTGTGCGCAGCCTGCTGATTCAGGCCACTTAGGCTTATTGCTTGAGCAGGCGGCCAGTGCGCAGGTAGCCGTCTTCGTCGCGCATCTGAATCAGGTACAAGCCGGGCTTCACGTCTTTCAAGTTGAAAGACTGGTTGGTGAAGCCGGTTTTCAGCAGGGCGCCCGTGATGGAGTAGAGCGCAAACGGTCGGTTACTCTTCCAGGCCACTGTCACTTCATCGGCTGCCGGGTTCGGGAATACTTTAACAGCCAGCTCATCCTGCTGGGCGCGGGTGCCCAGGGTGCCCGCGTAGGCGGTGCTCATGTAGTAGAGGTTGGCGGTGGTGCCTTTGGCAATCTGGTGCACGCCGGCCGGCAGCGTCATGGTGTACAGGCCGCCGCTCACCGTCTGGTTGGTGTTGTCGATGCGAACCGTGCCGCTGAAGGCCGTATTGAACACCAGCGTGAGCGTGGCGCTGGCGGTGGTGGTGAAGGCGATGTTGGTCGACGACTCCAGTTTCAGGCACTGCGTCAGGGTCAGGCCGTTGTAGGTCGTCGTGCCCTGCGAAGTCGACAGGTTGCCGGTGATGGTGTAGAACGTGCTGGTGAGGCCGGCCGTGGTGAAGTTGTGCACCATGCCGGAAGTGCTACCGCCGCCGCCGGGATTCGGGGGCGTCACGGGGGGCGCGGCGGCATCGCCCTGCACCGACACCAGGCCGGTGGCGTAGTTCACCAGCGCCGTTTGCAGCGGGGTGTTCACGGTGGAAGAGGCGTCGTCCACGGCGTTGTTGAAGGTCCACTGGAAGTCGCCGCCCTTCACGCGGCCCGCGTACAGCACCGCGTTATCGCGGCCCGCGGTGGGGCTGTCGGGCGTGTAGGTGTACATGATGGCCGGGTTGGTGTCGAAGTTGTTGTAGGCGTTGGCGCCGTAGGCCGACGTCACGGTGCTGGGAATGGTCTGGCTGCGGCTGGTCACCACGTAAGCATCAAAGTCGACCGTGGAACGGGGAAAACCGGTGGCGCCGTAGGGCACGAAGCGCAGCTGGCCGGTCATGAAGTTGTCGAACGCCTTGATGGTGCCGCCGTCCTCGTTCGAGAAGATGGGCATCGTGGTGTAGTTGTTCGTCTGCGTGGCGGGGTTGAACACGTCCGTGCCCTGCATCGAGGTCAGCATCGGGTACTTGCAGTTGCGGAAGTAATTGCCTTCCATAAACACCGAGGAGCCTTCCGTGGAGCCGGCGCCGTACTTCGAGTTGCCGTCGTAGTAGTTGTTGAACACGTGGGCCGAGTAGAAACGCACCCGCGGGTGGCGCGAATCGGAGTGGTCGTACCAGTTGTGGTGGTAGGTGATGTACAGGTTTTGTGTGGTGTTTTCGCTCAGGCCGAGCAGGTTCGACTTGCCCGTATCCCAGAAGTGGTTGTAGGAGAACGTGACGTAGGTCGAGCGTTTGCAGTCCAGCGCGCCGTCGCCCTTCACCTGGTCGGGGTCGGAGCCGGCGTGGCCGTAGAAAAAGTCGGAGTTGTGCACCCAGATGTAGTCGTTGTCCTGCTGCAGGCCGATGTTGTCGCCCTCGTCGGAGTCGCAGTTCATCGTGCCGATGTTGCGAATTTCCACGTTGGAGGCATTTTTCACGCGAATGCCCCAGCCATCGGCCACGGCGTCGTTGCCCACGCCTTCGAGGGTGATGGCTCCGGTAGCGAAATTATTGTTCTCAATCACCAGGTCGCCGGCCAGCAGGTAGCTCGGGTCGGTAATCTGGCCCACTAAGCGCACGAGCAGCGGGCGGGCATCGCGGCCCTTCTTGAAGCCGTCGAGAATGGTTTGCAGGCCCACGCAGGGGTTGGTGGTGGCCCCGGTCACGTTGAGCGAAACGGTGTTTTTGGAGTTCTGGGTAATGTAGAGGATGACGGCGTTGGCTTTCACAGTGCCGTTGGCGTTGTAGGCGCCCGGCACGCGGCCGTTGCTGAAGGCAAAACCGGTCCGGTCCTGGGCCCGCACCGTGAGGGAGGTGGTCACGGTGCCCGTGCCCTCTACCCCGCCCACCACGGGCGCTATTTTGAGGGTGTAGGCGCCGGGCGCCAGGCCCAGGGCATCGGCCCGGTAAAAGGCGCCGTAGTTGCGGATGAGCTGGTCGTCGAGCTTCTGGTTGACGAGGCCGCCGCCGGTGTAGTACACGTTGTAGCTCTGGGCCGTGGCAAGGGGCTGCCAGCGCACATAAGCCGTTTCGAGCCAGCCGGTCGATTCGAGGATGTTTACGGTCTGAGCGCGCAGCGCCAGCGGCAGCAGCAACAAGAGTAAAGAGAGCAGTCGCTTCATAGGAGGGGGAATTTTGGATGGGTAGCGGCAAATGCCACCGGGAGAACGGGTTCCTACAAACCTACCGCTAAGCTTCAGCAAATGAGCATGTAAAAAGCAAGGGGCATCTATAAACTTATGCAAACGATGCCGGCATCGTTGCCGGCATCGTTTGCGCAACTAAATACTTTCGGGACACCGCGCCTACTTCCCGCGTAAACAGGCAATTTGGCGCGACTACAGAGGCAGTGGCTGCCGGAGCAGCGCGGCTGCGGCGTGTTCAAGCGCGTGGGGCTCGAAGCTTACGAATACACCTGCGCCGTGTCGGGCCTCAAGCTGCTCAGCACCCACAGCAGCCCCGTGCCCCTGCTCGACGCCTGCCACATCGTGCCCTGGGCCGTGAGCCACGACGACACCATGTCGAACGGCCTCGCCCTCTGCCCCAACCTGCACCGCGCCTTCAACCGCCACCTATTCTAGATTGACGCCGACTACCGTGTGTGCCTATCTGACGACTTCGGCGAACTCAGCGGCGGCGACTACGGCGTGCGCCGCTTCGAGGGTCAGGAGCTGCAGCTACCCCGCCGGCCGGGGCGGTGGGCGGGGCGGGATAACCCGGCAGCCCAACGAAACCAAGTCCCTCAAATCAATGAGCAAGCGGGGCTTAGCACCGTTATTTACGGCATGCGAAATCACCGAAGCCTCCTGACTGCCAGCGCCTCGCTGCTTGCCTCGCTTGCCCTGACCAGCTGCCAGCCCCAGACCGACCAAACCCGCGCGGCCTCCGAAGCCTCCGGCCCAGGCCAGTGGCTGGGGGCTACCGGCCACCAGCTATGGGCGCAGGTTTACCCCAGCGCGAAACGCAGCGCCCACCCCACGCTGCTCCTCGTGCTGCACGGCGACGCCCCCTTCAACAAGCCCGAATACCAGTACACCGTGGCCCGGCAGGCCGCCCAGGCCAATGCCGACGTGGTGGCCGTGGCCCTGCTGCGCCCCGGCTACACCGACCCCGCCGGGCACCAGTCCGACGGGGAGCGCGGCGAAACCACCGGCGACAACTACACCCCCGCCGTCATCGACGCTATTGCAGCGGCCCTCGACACGCTCCGGGCCCGCTACCACGCCGGGCGGGTGGTGGTGGCCGGCCACTCCGGCGGGGCCGCCATCACGGCCGACCTGCTCGGCCGCCACCCCGGCCGGGTCGACGCGGCGCTGCTGGCCGCCTGCCCCTGCAACGTAGCCGCCTGGCGCACCCACATGAAACGCCACACCGGCGGCGGGGCCATCTGGGACCAGCCCGTGGCCAGCGTGTCGCCGGAGCAAGTCGTGGCCCGCATCCCGGCTACCACGCGGGTGGCGCTGCTCGTGGGCACCGCCGATTCCATTGCCCCCAAAGGGCTAACCGAAGATTATTACCGTCGGCTGCAGCGGCAAGGCATCCCGGCCACCCTGCACGAACTGCCGGGGCTTGGCCACGAAATTTTTCTGGGCAAAGCCGTCCAACAAGAACTCAAAGGCCTTTTGCACTGAGGGAGCAGTAGCGCGAAACCGGCGGCGTGTGCCGCTTCACGGGGCAGGCGCTGAGGTGGCTCCAGCGGCCGGGGTAGTGGCCGGGGCGGGGGAATCTGAGGGCGCAGGCGAGAACGAGCCAACCTCTGTAAAGAAAAGACCAGTTTCTTTTACATATACCAAGACCCTTTGTAAAGAAAAATCAAGTTTCTTTACAAAGCTGGAGCCCCCATCCCTCTGGCAGCTCCTTAATGCAGGCTATTTGGCAACCATCTTCGCTCCCGCCCATTGACGAGTTGGAGACGCGAGCCGTATTGAAAAAGCTGCCGGGCGCTCACAGCGCCCTCGCGGAGCTCAAGGGCTTGGTTTCGGCCATTCCCAACGAGAGCATTCTGCTGGACACGCTGCCCTTGCAGGAAGCAAAAGACAGCTCCGCCATTGAAAACATCATTACTACCCACGACGAACTGTATAACGCCGAACTGCATCTGGGCGAGACGCAAGCCGCCAAAGAGGTGCAACGGTACGCGTCAGCGCTGCGGCTGGGCACCAGGCTGGTGAAACAGTTCGGCTTCCTAAGCACCAATCACATTGCGCAAATACAGGAAGAACTAAAGCGCGACCAGGGAGGCTACCGCAAGCAGCCCGGCACCAAGCTCACGAACCAACGCGGCGAAGTCGTGTACACCCCGCCGCAAGATTCGACCGTCATCCTGGACTTAATGGCCAACCTGGAACAGTACCTCAACGGCGACTCCCTCCACGATGTCGACCCCTTGGTGAAAATGGCCGTGCTGCACTTTCAATTTGAAAGCATCCACCCGTTTTATGATGGCAACGGACGCACGGGGCGGATTCTCAATATTCTGTATCTGGTGCTGAAAGGCCTGCTCGATATCCCGGTGCTCTATCTCAGCCGGTTCATTACGCACCACAAAGCCGACTACTACCACCACCTGCAAGCCGTGCGCGACACCGGCGCGTGGGAGCCTTGGCTGCTGTACATGCTCACCGGCGTAGAAGAGACGGCCCGCGAGAGCATCGTGCTGATTCGGGAGATGCGCGAGCTTATGCAAGCCACCCGGGAACGGCTGCGCCCCTATAAATTCTACAGCCAGGACCTGCTCAATAACCTGTTCCGGCATCCCTATACCCGCATCGAGTTCTTGCAGCAGGAGCTGAACGTGAGCCGACCCACGGCCGCCAGCTACCTCAACCAACTGGCCAAAGACGGCATTCTCACCAAGCACAAACAGGTAACGTCTCATTACTACGTCAATCAGCCGCTATTTGAGCTGCTGTCGCGGCTGGGGTAGCCGTTGCGCTGGATTGACGCCGACTACCGCGTGCGCGTGGCCGACGATTTAGGCGAGCTCAGCGGGGCCGACTACGGCATCCGCCGCTTCGAGGGGCAGGCGCTGCGGCTACCCCCGCGGCCAGAGTGGTGGCCGGGGCGGGAGAATCGGAGGGCGCAGGGGGGCTACAGCCTACTTAACGCAACTGTTCAACTCTCTTTGATGCGTTTTAAATTGCGTTATTGCATCTGCCTATGAAACGCTCGTGGACTCCTATTTCGCCCAGCGGCTTCCATCCGCTCACCGAAGCAGAACTGGCGGCCTACTTTGTCGATGACTTCGAGGCTCAATACCAGCCCGGCCGGCGCTACCTGCTGGGCCGGCTGGCGGCCTACCTGCACGACCTGGCCGCGCTGGGCCTGACGATGGAAATCTGGCTCGACGGCTCGTTCACCACCCGCTGCCCCGAGCCGAATGACATTGACCTCGTGGTACTGCTTTCGTACCGGGAAGTAGCCCGGCTGGCTCATGCCGAGCAAATACGCCTCAGTTTTTTGCTCAATGAGCGCCTACGCATCCGCTACGCCTGCGACGTATACCACGCCGACATCGGCGACGCCGCCGAACGCCACCGCTGGACCCAGCAGTTCGCAACCAACCACGACAACACGCCCAAAGGCATTTTTACCCTCACCCTTTAACGCGCCTTTCGCATGAGCAGCATCGCCCATCTGCAAGCCCTTCGGGAGGCAGCCCTGGCCCAGGCGCAGGAGCACGAGCTACTAGCAGACCAATCGCCGGACAACGTGTTTTATCGCCTCACTTACCGGCAGGCCAAAGAGCGCAGCGATAACCTGACGGCCGAAATCATCGAATTGCAGCGGCAGCGCGAAAAGGAGATTGTTGAAGTCCGCCTCGTTGGTAAAACGGCCAGCCGGGGCACCTTGCCCCTGGATGCGCTGGCGGTCATCGCCAGTTCATTTTCTGATACCGTGCAGCGCATCTCCCGTTACTCCGTGGCTGGCACCCGGCAAAGCAAAATGCTGGAGGCCGATGTGCGGCGGCGCCTCGATTTGCGCTTGGCTAGCGTGGCACCGGGTTCTACTCGCCTATTCATTTCCGGCCAAACCAGCCCCGACCTGTTTGGCTACAGCCTCCTCACCCAAACCCTTGACCATACGTTCGACTTGTTAGCTGCCGAAGCGCCCGTGGCCGTACTCGACCAGGTTTCGGCAGTGGGGCATCACAGCGTAGTGGCATTGCAGCGCTATCTGCGGGGCTTGCACAACTTTGGCCTTGAAGCCGAAATGAGTTGGGATACCCCAGCGCACAGCTACCGTACCTGGTATGGAGACAAAAGCCGCCTAGTTTCGCTCAGCAGCATGTTGGGCCGTCTTACCCAAGAGGCCCCCGTCACTTTTTCCTTCACTGGCATTGTTATTAGTTTGAGCTTAAAAGGCGTGGTTGAAATAGAAGAAAATAGGCAGGGACGCATTGTAGCGCGCTATTTCGATGTTCTCCTGCCGTCCATTCAGCGGCTGCACGTTGGGCAAGAATGCAGTGGCACGATGGTAAAGCAAACTGTAGTTCATACCACCACTGGGCTGCGCAAGTCCAGCTTCGTGCTGGGTAACATTGTCCCTCGAGAAGAAAATCAGTATACAGTACTCATATAGTAGCAACAAAAGAAGCCCCGGCCGCACACGCAGCCGGGGCTTCTTTCGCGGCTGCCCAACCGGGCCGGACGGCCTCAGTCGCGCCGGCCCACCATGGCCGACAGGTAGAGCTGAAACGCCAAGTTGCGGGCCGTGTCGTCGGCCGTGGCTCCTTTGACCACGTGCCGGAGCCCGCCGTTGGCGCGCAGGCCCAGGCCCAGCCCATTGGCTAGCTGGTAGCCGAAGCCGGCGGCGTACCCCACGTCGAAGGGAGGGTAGCTGCCGGCAAAGTCGGAGGTGACGCGCGCCAGCGGCTTACGGGTGTCGATGCTGGCTTCCGAGCCGGCCAGGTAGCCCACCTGCAGGCCGGCTTCGACGAACAGGCCGCCGACGCCGGTGGCCAGGCGCAGCAGCACGGGCACGTCCACGTAGCTGAGCCGGATGCGGGTGCTGCTGTTCTCTTCGTGGGCGCCTTTCTGCGAATACAGCACCTCGGGCTGGAGCGAAAGCCGGTCGTTGAGCGGAATGTTGACGAGCACCCCGCCGTGGAAGCCCCACTTGTAGGCCGCCCCGTCGACGTGCGCGCCCACGACCGTGGTGTAGGAAGGACCGCCTTTGAGCCCGAAGCGTACGCCCTGAGCCTGGGCGGTGGGCATACCGATAGCCGTCCCGGCCAGCGTGGCCAGTAGAAGAAACCGTTTCATAAATTGGGAGGAGATGGGGTGGAATGGAAGGATGGGGCCGCAAGATAGGCGCTGACGAAACGTCCGGCCCGGCGCACAAGCGCGGATTTGGCAGCCGGCATTCAAGAAATTCGCAGCTTAATCAACGGGTTCAACGAGTCCAGCGACGGCGAATAAATAAAAGGACATATATCATCCCCCACTCTTTCCATATCATGCGCTCCGCCTCCCTTTCACCAACCAAGAAGCTTCGGCTACGTGAATGACAGGGGCTTTTTAGGTGACGCTTCACCGCTGTAGATTTCGCGCTTTCTCCCCATAAAAAAAGCCCCGACCAACCGGCCGGGGCTTTTCAACTTTGAAAGAATAGCTCAGAACAACGCAGCGCCGCTTATTGCAGCACCACTTTGCGGGTCAGCACCTCGGCGCCGGCTTGCACGCGCAGGGTGTAGAGGCCGGCGGCCAGGCCCAGGGTCGATACCTGCTGCTCGCCGGTGCCGGCCAGGGGCTGGCGCTTCACCACTTGGCCCAGAGCGTTGAGCAGCTCCACGCTGCCGGTGCCGGCCGTGCCCGTGGCCAGGCGCAGCGTGAGCTGGCCGGTGGCGCTGGGGTTGGGGTACACCGCCAGGGCCGTGCTGTTGGCGCTGCGGGTGCCCGAGAGCACCGTGGGCGTGATGGTGAACGAGCCGCCCGGGTCCGAAGAGCCGAAGTTGCTCACGGCGATGTAGTAGGTCTGGCCCGGCGTGAGGCCGGTCACGGCCACCGCGCCCACGCTGGTGCTGTTGGCGCCGCTGCCTGCGCACTGCACCAGGTTGAACGGCCCGGCCGAGCAGCTGGGGCTGCTGTACACGCGCACCGTGCCGGCGGGGGCACCGGTGAGGGTGAGCGTCATGCTGGCCGCCGCCGGGGCGAAGGTGAACCACACATCGCGGGGCAGCTGGCCGCCGCCGCAGTTCGGGAAGTTTATGCCGCTCTGCACGCTGGTGCTGGCCCCGGCGTTGCTGCTGCTGGTGGTGGTGCCGTTGGTGAGGGCCACGGCGCCGCAGGGCTCGTCGTTGGGCGGGGTGGGCTGGTCGAAGGTGATGGTGAGCGTGTTGTTGGTGGTGTTGCCGTCGGGGTTGCCGTTGGGCAGGCTGGCGCTCACGGTCAGGGTGTTGGTGCCCTGCTGGGGCACGCTCAGGCCCGGCGTGAAGCTGAGCTGCTGGGTGGCATTGGGCGCCAGCGTGAGGCCCGCGAAGGTCTGGGCTACCGGTGTGCCGGTGTTCAGGGTGTAGGTGAGCACCACCGAGGTGAGCGTGGTCGCGCCGTTGTTGCGGATGGTGACGCGCAGCGGGTTCACGCCGGGCGTGGCCGTGGTGTTGGGCGAGTCGATGCTCACCAGGGCCACGTCGTCGGTGATGGGAGCAAACTCGTAGGCGCCCAGGTCGGGCGGCGAGTTGCGCAACACGCCAGCAAAGTCGCGCGGCACGCGGGCCAGCGGGGTGCCGGCACCGTCGAGCGGGGCCGTGGTGGGCCGGTAGTTGCCCTGGGCCACGTTCACGAAGCGGGGCTCGGCGGCCACGCTATTCTGGTCGTAGGCATTGCCGTTGGCCGTGCGCCAGTCGGCCAGGGTGGCGAAGTTGGCGGTGCCGTAGCGGCCGGTGAAGTAGGTGCCGGCCGTGCCCACGTACAGGTCGTTGTAGTTCGAGGTGATGGCCGAAGTCGTCGTCACGAAGTACAGCGCGTATTTGCTCCCCGAGCCGCCGGTGCGCGTCACGCTCACGATATTGTTGCGGAAATCAATGCCCGTGGCCACCGTGGTTTGGTAGAAGCCATAGGTCGTCTGGGTAGCGCCGCCCGAGGCGTTGTCCAGCGAAATCGTGTTGTGGTAGTAGCGGGCAAAATCCGAGCTGGCGTTGTAGATGCCGTACTGCGTGCCAGAACCGGTGAAGTTGTAGATGAGGTTGTTCACCGCATCGTTCTCGGTGCCGGCCGCGCCGTCCGAGGCCGTGAAGTACAGGCCGTAGGCGATGCCCGTGTCGGTGGGGTCGCCGGTGTAGGGGTCGTGGATGCGGTTGCGCTCCACGGCCGTGCCCGCGCAGCCGTTCAGGTACACGCCGTAGAAGGTGCTTACCACGGCGCGGGTCGTGCGGTGTACGTCGTTGCCGATAACCTGCGCGCCACTCTGGTTTTCCACATCGATGCCGTAGAAGTAGAAGTCGCGCACCTCGTTGCCGGTCACGCGCAGGCCGGTGTTGCGGGCTGTGGTGCTCGCGCCCGTCACCGTCAGGCAGTAGTAGCCGCCGCTGAGCACGCTGTTTTCGACGCGCAGGCTGTTGGCGTCGCCCACCGTGGTGGCCGAGGTCACGCTGCCGCTGGCCGCAATGGCCGCGTTGGCCGTGCTCGACGTAGCGGCGGCCGGCCCCATCACCACGCAGCTGGCCACGCGGTTGTTGTTGGCCTGCCCCACGAGGTGCACGCCAATGCCGTAGGTGGCGCCCGCCGAGGCGTCAATGGTCAGGTTTTGCAGCGTCAGGCGGTCGGTGCCGTTGAGGAGCACGGCGGCTGGCTGGGCCACCACGCCAGTGTAGCGCAGGGTTTGCTTGCTGGCGCCGCCATCCACCACAATGGTGTCGGTGGCGCTCACGCCGGCCACCTGGCCCAGCGAAAACTGCTCGGTGTAGGGCCCATTCAGCACATTGAAGCGCACTGAAGCCGCGATGCCGGCGCCGTTTAGCGCCGCCGCCGCCTCGGTGAAGCTGGCGAAGTTGGTGCCGCCCGTGGCCGCGTTCTTGTTGATGGTGTAGGTGCCTGCCAGCGCCGTGTACAGGGTCACGGTCTGGGTGTTGTTGTTGGGGTTGGCGTCGGTGGTGCCGTTGGGCAGGCTCGCCGTCACGGCCAGCTGGTTGGCCCCGCTCACCAGCGTCACCGGCGTCGTAAACGACACAGTGCCGGTGGCGCCAGCCGCAATGGCTGGGCTCAGCGTGAAGGTCTGGGTTACCGCCGTGCCGCCATTCAGAGAATATTCCAGACGCACGGTGCTCAAAGCTACCTGGCCGTTGTTGCGGATGGTCACCGTCACGGTGCGGGGGCCGGGCGTGGCCGGCGCGACGGGCGAGGTGATGGTTTCGACCGCCACATCGTTGGTGGCCGGGGTGAATTCGTAGGCGCCCAGGTCGGGGGCCGTGGTGCTGCGCAGGGCGTTGGTGAAGTCGCGCGGCACGCGGGCCAGCGGCGTGGCCGCCCCATTGAGGGAGCTGGCCGTGGGTTGCAGGTTGCCGGCGGCCAGGTTCAGGAACTGCGGGTCTGCCTGCACGCTGTTCTGGTCGAAGGCGCTGCCGTTGGCGGCTTTCCAGTCGGCCAGCGTCACGAAGTCGGTGGTGTAGCGGCCGGTGAAGTACAGCGCGCCCGTGCTCACGTACAGGTCGTTGTAGTTCGAGGTGATGCTCGACGTAATGGTATTGAAGTACAGCGCGTACTTGCTGCCGGTGCCGCCGGTGCGCGTCACGCTCACCACGTTGTTGCGAAAATCAATGCCCGTCGCCAGCGTGGTCTGGTAGAAGCCGTAGGTCAACTGCGTGGCGCCGGTGGCCGCCTGGTTGTCCAGCGACACCGTGTTGTAGTAGTAGCGGGCATAGTCCGAGCCCACGTTGTAGATGCCGTATTCCGTACCCGAGCCGTTGAAGTTGTATACCAGGTTGTTCACCATGTCATTCTCGGCGCCGGCCGTGCCGTCGGCTGAGATGTAGAGCCCGTAGGCGGCCGAGGTGCTGGCCGTATTGCCCGTGAAGCTGTCGTGGATGCGGTTGCGCTCCACGGCCGTGCCCGCCACGCCCACCAGGTACACCCCATAAAAGGTGCTCAACCCGGGGCGGGTAGTGCGGTGGATGTTGTTGTTGATAAGCTGCGCGCCGCTCTGGTTCTCTACGTCGAGGCCGTAGAGGTAGAAATCCCGGATTTCATTGCCCATCACCCGAATGCCGGAGTTGCGGGCCGTGGCGCTGGCGCCGGTCAGCACCACGCCGTAGTAGCCGCCGCTGAGCACGTTGTTCTCGATGCGCAGGTTATTGGCGTCGCCGGCCGAAGAAGCGGAGGTGACGCCGCCGCTGGCCGCAATGGCCGCGTTGGCCACGCTGGAGGTGGCCGCCGTGGGGCCCATCACCACGCAGTTGGCCACGCGGTTGTTGTTGGCCTGGCCCACCAGCAGCACGCCCACGCCATACGTGGCGCCGGCCGAGGCGTCGATGGTCAGGTTTTGCAGCGTCACGCGGTCGGTGCCGTTCAGGACCACCGCGCCCGGCTGGGTCACGGTGCCGGTGTAGCTCAGCGTCTGTTTGCTGGCGCCGCCGTCCACCACAATGGTGTCGGTGGCACTCACGCCGGCCACTTGGTCCAGCACAAATTGCTCAGCATATGGCCCGTTCAGCACATTGAAGCGCACCGAGGCCGAAATGCCGCCCCCGTTCAGCACCGTAGCCGCCTCAGTGAAGCTGGCGAAGTTGGTGCCGCCCGTCGCTACGTTCTTATTGATGGTGTAGGTGCCGGCCAGCGCCGGGTAGAAGCTCGACGTCTGGGTGTTATTGCCGGGGTTGGAGTCAGTGCTGCCGTTGGGCAGGCTGGCCGTCACGCTCAAGGTATTGAGGCCGGTCACCACGGTGCCTTGAGTGGTGAAGGACACGGCGCGGGTGGCGCCGGCTGCCAGGCCCGGCGTCAGCGTGAAAGTCTGCGCTACCGGCGTGCCGCCGTTCAGGGTGTAGGTAAGCACCACGGTATTCAGCGGCACCAGGCCATTGTTGCGAATGGTCACCGTCACGGTGCGGGCGCCGGTGGCTACCGGCGCGGCGGGCGAGTCGATGCTTTCCACGGCCACGTCGTTGCTGGCCGGGGTGAATTCGTAGGCGCCCATATCGGGGGCCGTGGTGCTGCGCAAGGCGTTGGTGAAGTCGCGCGGCACGCGGGCCAGCGGCGTGGCCGTGCCATTGAGCGGACTGGCCGAAGGCACCAGCGTGGCGCCCACAAACTCGGGGTTCACCTGCACGCTGTTGGCGTCGTAAATGCCGCCGTTAGCGGTGCGCCAGTTGGCCAGCGTCACGAAATCAGCCGTGCCGTAAGCGCCGGTGAAGTAGGTGGCGCCGGTACCGATGTACAGGTCGTTGTAGTTGGAGCTAATGGTCGAAGTCGTCGTGTTGAAGCCCAGGGCCTTTTTCTCGCCCGTGCCGCCGGTGCGCGTCACGCTCACCACGTTGTTGCGGATGTCGATGCCCGTGGCCAGCGTGGTCTGGTAAATGCCGTAGGTGGTTTGGGTCGCGCCCGTGCCCGCCTGGCTGTCCAGCGAAATCGTGTTGTAGTAGTAGCGGGCAAAGTCCGAGCTGCTGTTGTAAACGCCGTACTCCGTGCCCGCACCGTTGAAGTTGTACACGAGGTTGTTCACCGCGTCGTTCTCGGTGCCCGCCGTGCCATCCGAAGCCGTGAAATAGATGCCGTAAGCGGCCGAGGTGCTGGCCGGGTTGCCCGTGAAGCTGTCGTGGATGCGGTTGCGCTCCACGGCCGTGCCCGCGCAGCCGTTCAAATACACGCCGTAGAAGGCCGTCACGCCGGTGCGGTTCGTCCGGTGAATGTTGTTGTTGAGGAGGCGCGCCCCACTGTGGTTTTCCACGTCCAGGCCATAGCCGTAGAAGTCGCGGATTTCGTTGCCCGTCACCCGCAGGCCGGTAGCCCGCGCCGTGGCGCTCGTGCCGGTCAGAATCACGCCATAGTAGCCGCCACTGAGCACGTTGTTCTCGATGCGCAGGTTATTGGCATTGCCCGCCGAGGTGCCCGAGGTCACGCCGCCGCTGGCCGCAATGGCTGCATCGGCCGTGGTCGAGGTGGCGGCGGCCGGGCCCATCACCACGCAGTTGGCCACGCGGTTGTTGTCGGCCTGGCCCACCAGCAGCACACCAATACCGTAGGTGGCGCCCGCCGAGGCGTCAATGGTCAGGTTTTGGAGGGTGATGCGGTCGGTGCCATTCAGCAGTACGGCCGCTGGCTGGGCCACCACGCCGGTGTAGGTCAGGGTCTGCTTGCTGGCGCCGCCGTCCACCACAATGGTGTCGGTGGCGCTCACGCCGGCCACCTGGCCCAGCGAAAACTGCTCGTTGTATGGCCCGTTGAGCACATTGAAGCGCACCGAGGCCGAAATGCCCGACGTATTCAGCGCCGTGGCGGCCTCCGTGAAGGAGGCGAAGTTGGTGCCGCCCGTCGCGGCGTTTCTGTTAATGGTGTAAGTACCGGCCAGCTGCGCGAAGGCCGCTGGTCCGGCCAGCATCAGCGCCATCAGCGCTACCCAGCGGCTGGTGCGCCGGGCCATTTGGCGTCCCGATGCAGGCGTCTTGGTTGACGACAAAGTATTTGTGTTCATATAAAAAAGGAGAGTGAGAAATACATTGCTGCCTGTAAAACCGCAATGGAAAGTTTTGCGATTTCCACAAATCAGCATACCATAGTTACAAAAAAATTATCAAAAGCGTAATAAAGCCCTGTTTTAATCTCATTTTAATAATAATACAGGTTGCCTGCTATCAGATACATTTTTAATAAAATGCCCGTCCATTCAAAAAATGATGAGTATTTGATGAATTTTCAGTTGAATCCTTAAGTATCAAAAGATTCTGGCTTCTTTGGAAAAATTATGCTCCGCTTCCAAATGCCAGCTTCCACCCGCCCAAAAGCAAAAAAGCCCCGGCCATGCAGCCGGGGCTTTTTGTGATGAAGGGAAGCGCAAGCCGCACTTCACATGCGGGCTATTGCTTCACGAAGCGCTGGTGCGTGGTGCGGCTGCCGTCGCTCACGCTTAGCATATAGATGCCGGTGCGCAGTTCGGCCACGTTCAGCTGGCCGTCTTCCAGGCGCAGGCCCTTGATTTCGGCGCCGCGCAGGTCGAACACGCGCACGGTGAAAGGCTGCTCGGGGTCGGCGTTCAGCGGGCGGGCAATGCGCAGCACGTCGGTGGCCGGGTTCGGGAAAAGGGTGTACTGGTCGGGCAGGGCGTTGGCGTTACTGGTGCGGGCCACCACAGCCGTGCCGTCGGTGCGGGCCGTGCCGCCGGTGATGTTCACGGTATAGTCTTCGGTTTCGCCGTAGCTGTAGCTGTTGCAGCTGGTGGTGCCGCTGTTGTCGCTCAGCACCACGCGCAAGCGGGTGGCGCCGGTTTTGGCCGTGGTGGGCACCGTGAAGGAGCCCGAGCGGGTGGCGGCGCTGCTGCTGGCCGCCGCATTCACCACCAGTTCACCGGCGTCGGTGAACACGCCGTTCTGGTTGTAGTCGATGTACACTTTCACGTACTCCGAATACGCCGTGCCGGCGAAGCCAGCCGAGAAGTAGATGGTCTGGGCCGAGCCGGCGGCCAGGCTGGTACTCAGCGCCGTGCCATTGTAGTAGCCGCCATCGGCCCCCGAGCTGCGGTTGATGCTGCCGAGCTGCACCAGGTCCACGTACTCGTAGGCTACGCTGCCGCCCTTGCTGGTGCAGTAGGTGACGGTGGGCGGCGGCGTGGTGCCGCCGGGGGCCACGCCGCCCTGCGAGGTGAGCAGGCTGGCGCGGGCGCCGCCGCTGGCAAACAAGGCGTTCATGCGCGAGCTCTGACCGGTCGAGAACATGAACATGGCCGCGTCGTCCACGTAGTCCATGTAGTTCATGAACATGTCGCCGTTCGGGCCGTTCGAGCAGCTCACCTGCGGGAAGGTGGGCTTGCCGTAGTTTTCGTCGGCCTGGTTGGGGGTGTCGCTCACGTTGTCGGTGCCGGTGCAGGCCGTGCCATCGTCGCCCCAGATGTGATTCAGGTTCAGCCAGTGGCCCACTTCGTGGCTGCCGGTGCGGCCCAGGTTGTAGGGCGCCGTCACGGAGCCGGTGCGGCCGAAGTACACGGGCGAAATCACTACGCCGTCGGTAGCGGCCGCGCCGCCCGGGAACTGTGCGTAGCCCAGAATGCCGCCCCCGATGGTACCCACCCACAGGTTGAGGTACTGGCTCGAATTCCAGGCGTCGAGGCCGCCGGTGCTGGCTTTCTTGATTTTATCGGCCGTGCCCCAGGTGGTGATGGTGCTGCTTTTGCGCTCGATGCCGGTGGTGGCCACGCCGCTCGGGGTGCGCTTGGCCAGCGTGAACTGGATGCCTACGTCGGCCACCAGCCCGGCGAAGACGCTGGGGGTTTTGGTGTAGTCGGCGTTCAGTTTGTGGTAGTCCTCGTTGAGCACATCAATCTGCGACTGAATCTGGGCGTCCGAAATGTTCTCCGAAGCCGTGCTGTACAGCACGTGCACCACTACCGGAATGGTGACCGTGATGGCCGAGGTACGTTGCGCCGTGCCCACGTGGGCCGCCGCGTATTGCAACGCCTGCTGGTTGATGGTGGTCATGCGCTGGGCCAGGGCGGGGTCGGCGGCCAGCTGCGCTTTCAGCACGTCGTCGCTGGCGCAGGTGCGGTGCGGGGCCGTTTGGGCGTGGGCCGGGGTAGCGACCAACGACAGTCCAAGTAAGCCCAGGGCTACTGCGTAAACAGTTGTTTTCATGTAAAAAATGTTGTGATTATGAAAAAATTACGCCGGCAAGCTATTGAAAATTATTTAAAATAATGACAATAAAATTCGGGCTAAACCTGTATAATTCGCAACAATTTTTACTTTACTATTAAAAAATAATATAAATTTTTAATAAACTCGTTAACAGCTACTCCTGCAATCGTTTGTTCTCAGTCTGCACTCCGAAATTTTCTTTTGCGAAACCCTGAAAAACAACAACGCCCTGCCGGTGGGGCAGGGCGTTGCGTTAGTTAAACTGATGGAGTTTGACCAGTCTACTCCTTCTCAAAGCGCTGACGCGAGGTGTTCACGCCGTCGTTGATGCTGATGTAGTACAGGCCTTTGGGCAGGGCTTCGATTTGCAGTTGGCCTTGGCCGTCGTAGCGGGCTTGGCGCATTTCGTGGCCGCTCAGGTCGTACACGCGCACCGAGTACCGGGCGGCGTCAGCACCGGCGGGCACAGTCAGGCTCACGGCTTCGCGGCCGGGGTTCGGGAAGATGGTTACGACGGTAGCCGTAGCAGCCTGGCGCAGCACGCCGCTGTTGGTGGCAAAGCTGGAGCGGGCCCCACCGGCATCGAATACGGCAGTCATGCGCGTGGCCTGGCCCTGCGAGAACATGAACATGCACCGGTCGTCGGTGTAATCCATGTAGTTCATGAACATGTCGCCGCCGTTGCTGCACGAAGCTTTAGTAGCGGCCGGGCAGCCGTAGTTCTCTGCGCCCTGGTTGGGAGTGTCAGCTACCAGGTCGGAGCCGGTGCAGGCACCGTTATCGTCGCCCCAGATGTGGCGCAGGTTCATCCAGTGGCCCACTTCGTGGGTGGCGGTGCGGCCCAGGTCGTAAGGAGTGCTGTAGGTGCCGGCCGGGTACTTGGCGCGGCTACCGAAAGCCGAGTACAGAATTACCACGCCGTCGGTGGCGGCAGCGCCGCCGGGAAACTGGGCGTAGCCGAGCAGGCCGTTGCCCAGGTTGCACGACCAGAGGTTGAGGTATTTAGAAGTATCCCAGGCATCGTCGCCGCCGCGCTTGGAACTCTTCACCGCGTCGTTGGTGCTCCACGAGCGGGTTTTGGTCGATTTGTGCACGATGCCGTTGGGGGCCAGCACAAACCGCACGGGCGCGGCCGCCGCCAGCCCTGAGTACCGGTAGGTGTTGGTGCGGTCGGCGTTAAGCTTCTGGAAGTCTTCGTTCAGCACGGCAATCTGCGACTGCACTTGGGCGTCGGAGATGTTTTCGGCAGCCGTGTTGTAAAGCACGTGCACCACCACCGGAATGGTGACCGGGCCGCTGAGCAGCGCCGCGGTGCCGCCCGTAGTGCCGCCTATGGCGCGCTGCTGAGCAGCGGCCGCCGCCCGAGCCGCCACAAAGCGCTGCGTCTGGGCCTCGATGGCCTGCATGCGCTGGGCCAGGGCCGGGTCGGCGGCCATTTGGGCCTGGAGCACGTCATTGGACGCGCAGGAGCGGTGCAGGATAACCGGCGAAATGTCTTCAATAACTGGCTGGGCGGCGCGGCTGGCCACGTTCTGAGCCAGCAAGGGACTTGCGCTGCCCAGCAGGGCCAGCGCGGAGAGGTAAGTTTTTTTCATGTAGCTGTGCGAAATAGGTTGTGGGAAAGGAGTTGATAAATGAGAATTACGAGGCGCCAATCTAGTAAAAAAATTTGGCTAACTGCACCTATTGATTGCCATTTCGCACATTACATCAGGCAAATTGCCTTACTCATTTCAATAATTCTGAGCAAATTCTGATTTTTTCAAAATTGAATATGACTACAGGTGGCCCAAACCGACTTTGCCCCCCGCGAAGCGCCCCATAATTCTGCACGCTTAGCATCCCGAAAAAAGGTTCGCCCCCAGGCTTCGGCAAGTTGCCAAAGCCTGGGGGCGAACCTTTTTTTTCAGGCGAGCCGCCGCCTTAGAACAGGAAGTCGAACCCGACGAAAACCAGCTTCTCCTCCCCTACCGAGTAGGTAGCGTTGATGACGGCCGCCTTGAGAATGTCGACGTAGATGCCGCCGCCGAAGCCGCTGTGGAAGGCGTTGATGCCGGTGTACTCGCCGGTGTCGTTGTCGGAGTACACGCGGCCCACATCGGCCAGGCCCATGATGCCGAACTTGCCGGGGAAGAGGTAGGCATTGAAGGAAAACAGCTCCAGACGCGGCTCGAAGTTGGCGTACACGGCCGTGCGGCCGGCGAAGCGGGTGCGGCGGTAGCCGCGCAGGTTGGTGGTGCCGCCCAGGGTGTTGGCCTGGTAGAAGCGGTAGTCGCCGAAGTTGCGCTGGTAGCCGATGCGGCCGGCGTAGGTGAGGTGGAAGGGGAAATTGGGCGTGAGGTAGGCCCGGAATTCGGTGCTGATGCGGCCGAAGCTCAGGCTTTCCTGGTTGAGCTGGAAGTTGTACTGGAACTCGTTGTACCAGCGCAGGCCGATGCGCGGGTTCTTGGCCGAGGAGCTGGCGTCGAGGTTGAGGTACATCAGCCCGCCGAGGTACTGGTTGGTCTGGAAATCGGAGGAGCGGATGCCGAAGCGGCGGTTTTCATAGGTCGTCACGCCGCCCTTGGTCAGGCTGTCTTTGATAACCGAGCCGATGGGGTCCTTCGCGATGCGGAACTGGTCATACTGCGGGCCGATGCCGAACTTGAGGAAGGTGAACAGCTTGCGCTCAAAAGTGGGCGCGATGGTGAGCCGCTCGAAGCGCACGCGGTAGGCGCTGTTCACGGAGCGCACCGTGACACGGCCCTTCTGCTCGTCCTCGGTAGCCAGGTTGGCGGTGTTGTTGCCGATGCCGAAGAAGTTGTAGAGCAGCTGCGGGCCGTAGTACTGGGCCGCGATGTGCAAATCCGTCTTCTTGAAAATGCGCGTAAACTGCCCCGTGTAGCGGATGTTGAAGGCCTCGCGGGCCGGCGCGAAGTTGGCCGCAATGGTCTGCTCCCACGAATACGGCTCGCGGCGGAAGCCGTAGTGGCGGTAGGTCACGCCGCCGCCCAGCAGGATGCCGTCGTCAATGTTGTACCCGAAGTACAGGGCCGGGCCCACGTAGTCGAGGCGGTAGTCCTTCAGGTCGAAGCGGTGCGGGTAGTCGTAGCGGCTCACCTCGTAGCCGGGCTCCAGGCGCAGGCGGGCTTCGGAGCTGGGGTTGATGACGTTGCCGGTGTCGGCGTCGTAAATCTGGGTTTTGTGAAGCAGGCCGCCCACGTGGTCGCGGGTGGTGATGGTGTCGCGGCCCTTGCCGGCAATGATGCGCAGCTTCACGCCGCGATTTACATCGCCGCGCACGTCGTACACGTCCTTGCCGTCGATGCCGTAGAGGCGCACCTCATCGGTCACGTCGTCGTCGAAGGTGCGGTCGTAGAGCACCTTGCTCACCTTGCCCTCCTTGTTGATTTTGCGCATCACCACGTGGGTTTTGCGGTTGGGCAGGCGCTCCACGATGAACTTCTCGCGCTTTTTCGAGCCGCGCACTTCCACAATTTCGGCCAGTACGTCGGCGTAGTCACCGGCCAGCTTGGGCAGCAGGTCGCGGCGGCTTTTTAGTTTGGCAATGATTTCCTTGCCGTGCAGGTCGTAAATCTCCTTGGGCCACTTCTCGCGGAAGGCCTTCTCAATCACCTCGTCGGTGAGGTGGCTTTTCATGTAGTCGGCCTGGGCTATCCACTGCTCGCGCGTCACGGCGCTCATGAATACCCGGTCGTTGCTCATGCCCGTCTGGTTCAGGCCACGGAAGTCGGCGTAGTCGTAGCCGAAATTCTGAAAGTTGCGCACCGCAAACTTGCGCGAAATCAGATAGGGAAGCACGCCGTCGCCCTTGAAGAAGGCAATGTCCCGGTCTTCGGGCACGGCCGTGAAGGTTCGGTCGCCGTCCTTGTCTTTTTTCTCGCTCCAGCGCCACTGGTCCTCGTGCCGGTCCCAGTCGCCAATCCACATGTCAAACAAGCGCGAGCGGGCAAAGGCCACCTGGTCCACCTGGTTGTCGTTGTCGTCAATCAGGCGGGTGAGCATCTTGTCGGTGCTCACCAGGTTTTTGGCGAAGCCCAGGCTGGCCACGTTGTCCTGGCTGTCCTTGGCGTCTTCCTCCAAAGCGGCGGGCAGGTTGGCAAACTGCGCGTAGTACTGCCCCAGCAGCGGGTCCTGCGGAATATAAACCGGCGTGGGGTTGGTGTGCAGAATGCCGGCGGCCGTGCCCAGCGGCGGCAGCACGAACGAGGCATACGGGTGCTGGGCCGAAATCTGGTCCTGCAGCACGGCCTTGGCCAGGCCGGTGCGCAGCTGCTCAGGCAGCACGGCGGCGGGGTCTTTGTCGATGCCGCGCAGGGTGTAGAGGTAGCCGGCGTCGTTGCGCACTTTCAGCGAGGCGGTTTGTTTGCCGCCGCCGGTTTTGTAAGGCATCAGGCCGCCCTTGTCATTAGCCAAATCCAGCACGCGGAACTTCACGGGCGTGGCCCACTCCTTGCGGTAATGCTCGCCCAGCAGCCAGTTGTGGAAGCCGCCGTGCTTGTCGTACTCGGGCTTCACGGCCACAGTCACGGTGCTGTCGCGGTAGTCCGGGCGCTTGGTCGGGATAGGGGCTTTGGCAATGGCCTCGGCGTCTTTTTCTTTCTTCTTTTTCTTGTCCTCTTTCTTCTGCTTGATGGCGTCCTCCGTCTCGGGCAGCTTCTTGCCGTCGGGCGTGCCGTTGGTGGTGGTCAGGGCCGTTTCAGAAATGGGCTGGGCCGGCTGGGTGGCAATGGCGCCCGTGGTTTTGGCGTAGAGCGGCGTGCGGAACACGCGCCGCGCCGTGGTGCCGCTGCCCTGCGGGATGAAGTATTCGGTCCACACCTGGCCGTCGTCGTAGTAGTTCACCTGGGCCCAGCCCTTCTCTTTGTCGGAGAAAATGGCCCCGCCGCCGTCGCCGGGCTTCACGTGCTGGGTTTTGCAGCCCGAGCCGCTCACGATGAAGTGGGTGCTGCCTTCCTTGTAGTACTGCAGGTTGTGCTCGTGCCCGGCGGCGTAAATCACGTTCGGGTGCCGGGCAAAAATATCGAGCAGGCCCTTGCGGTAGGCCTGATAGGCCGGGTGCGGAATGTCCTGGTTAATCCCGCCGTACTTGCGGGCGAACGGGTAAATCGAGCCGATAATGGGCAGCGGCAGAAAAGCGTACTTGAAAACGATGCTGAGCGGGAAAATGTGGTCGGCCAGCGTGAAGTAGCCGCCGTGAATGCCGTCGGAAAACAGCGGGTGGTGGGCAAACACCATGATGTGCTTGTCCTTGTTGCGGGCAATGACTTCTTCAAGCGCCGCGTACACATCGTCCTCATTCTCGGCGCCGCAGTTGCCGTCGCGGCCCGAGGGGCGGTTGGCGGGCGGCGTCACAAACCACTGCGAGTTGAGCGCAATGAGCACGAGGTCGTCCTGCACGCGCACCTCGAAGGGGCCGGGGCAGCCGTCGCGCGGCACGAAGAAGTCGCCGGTGTAGCTGAAGGCCGTCGAGTCCTTCATCATGTAGTTTTCCACGAAAGCCTGCTCGCGGTTCACCTGCTCCAAGCCGCCGATGTTGCCCTGAATCCAGTCGTGGTTGCCGGGCGTCATGTACTTCTCGCCGGGGTAGCCCCGGAAAATATCGAGCTGCATGGTGAGGCGCTTCTCGGCAATTTTCCGGTCGTAGGCGCCTTCTTCGGGCATGCCGTAGTTGTACACGTTGTCGCCCAGGAAGATGGTCGTGCTATTTTTGCCGGCCTTCATAATCTGCTGGCGCAGGTAGTTGAGGCTGGGCTCGCCGCCCTTCTCGGTCGGAATGGGGTTGCCCACATCGCCAATCAGGAATACGCGGTAGCGGATGCGGCTCGAATCGGGCGGGGTGTTGCGCTCCCAGTTCACGCCGGTTTTGCGGTAGTTGGGGCGGCTGTTGTGCGGGTTCTGGTCCGATTCGCCGGGCGAGGGTATCTCTTTTTGAGTTTCTTTGGGCGGCTTGGGCGGCTTGGGGGCCTGCGCAATAGCCCCGACGGGCACGCAGCAAGCCAGCAGAAAAGTGAGGCGGCGAAGTAAGGTCATGGAACGAAGTACGAGCCAAATCCCGGGGCAAACGCCGGGAGTTGACGATAAATAAATGGCCGGCTCCGACGGGCCGGTAGCGCCCGTTACGCAAAGCACAGCCGTGCGGTTAAGGCCGGGTTTTTAACTTACGCCCGGCGCTTCGCGTTGAAAGCCGGCGAGCCTGCCGGATGAGCCGGCCCGCGCCTCGCAAGTTATGAAAGACAGTACCCCCGAAACCATCGAAACGGCCCCCGCCCCTGCCCAGCCTGCCCCGGCGGAAACCGCCGTGCCCGCCGCTGCTGCTGGCACCGCCAGCGCCCCGGTACCGGCCGCGCCCGAGGCCGACGGCAAGCCGCCCAAAGCCAAAGCCTCACCTTTGGTGAAGGAAGCCGAAACCTACCTCACCGAGCTGTTTGCCAAGGAGATGCCGGCCCAGCTCACCTACCACTCCATCGCCCACACCGAGGCCGTGGTGAAGGAAGCCCGCGCCCTGGCCCCCGCCGCCAACCTTAGCCCCGACGACACCGAGCTGCTGCTGCTGGCCGCCTGGTTTCACGACGCCGGCTACCTCGACGTGTACGACGGCCACGAGTTCCGCAGCATGGAGCGGGCCGGCGCCTGGCTCACGGAGAAAGGCCTGGCTCCCGACCGCATCAAGCAGGTGCAGGATATGATAAAGGCTACGCACCGCGACGAAAAACCCGAAACTGAGCTGCAAAAGCTGCTCGTCGATGCCGACATGAGCAACCTGGCCCGCGATGACTTCCGCTCCCGCGCCGAGCTGCTGCGCACCGAGTGGGAGCTGGTGCTGGGCAAATCGTACTCCAACCCCGAGTGGGCCGAGCTGCAGCTCAACTTCATGCTGGCTCACAAGTACCACTCCGACGCCGGCAAGGAGCGCTACAAAAAGGATTTCAAAGCCAACATTGAGGAGCAGCGTGACGAGCTGAAAAAGCGCGAGAAGAAGGACAAGAAAAAGAACAAGGAGAAGACCGACACCTTCGCCGAGCCCAAGCGGGGCATCGAAACGATGTTCCGCACCATGTACTCGAACCACATGAAGCTGAGCGACATGGCCGACAAAAAGGCCAGCATGATGATTCAGCTCAACGCCGTGCTCATGTCGGTCATCATCACCTACCTGGGCGCCAAAATGGGCAAGGCCGGCGCCCTGGGCCCCATGATGAGCGGCAACCCTGTGCTGGGCATTCCCATCAGCATTTTGCTGGTGACGGCCCTGGGTTCGGTCATCACGGCCATCCTCTCGGCCCAGCCCGATGTGACGAGCTTTGCGTGGCTCAAGAAAAGCCCCGAAATTGCCACCAACCGCCGCGTCAACCTGCTGTTCTTCGGCCAGTTCACTAAGCTCAATCTCGACAACTTCCAGGGCGGCATGCGCGAGCTGATGCGCACGAAAGACATGCTCTACAATAACATGGTGACCGACATCTACTACCTCGGCGAGGTGCTGACGCGCAAGTACCGGCTGCTGCGCACCAGCTACACCATCTTCATGGTGGGCCTGATTCTGACGGCGCTCTCGTTCGGCATCGCGCTGCTGTATAAGATGTAGGCTGGGGCGTCCGTTCTTATCTTTGCGCTACGGCTGCGTAGTTCAACGGATAGAATAGGCGTTTCCTAAACGCTTGATATGAGTTCGATTCTCGTCGCGGCTACATTGGTTGAAAACCCGCTTTACAGTGCGTAAAGCGGGTTTTTTTATTGATTGCATGGCAAACTTTCGACGGCTGTAGCAGCAAGAATAACAGTGATAGAAAGCAAGCCGTGGTCAAACTCCCAGTGATGATTGGGGCACAGCGCCACGAGGTTGTTCAGCTTGTTTACGTCGGCCACAAAGTCGGTGGGCAGAAACTCGTTGATGGGCTTGATGTGGCACACTTCGTAATGGGTATCATAGCCGCAAACCGCGCACGCTTTGGGCTGGCTTGATTTGCGATAGGCCACCCGCGCTAGGCTGCGGATTTGGGCTGCGTATTGCTGCAGCGCCTTCGCTTTGAGTTGCTGTAGCGGCACCAGTCGCCAATCAACGAAGCTGGGGTTGCAGCTGTCGCATGTGGTTCGGCGGGTTTGCAGTGCCGTGCCACAATGTTTGCATTGTCGAGCCAAACGCTTGCGGCTGGGAAACAAGCTTCCATTTACCCGATTAGCGCAAGACCGGGAGCAATACTTGGCATTAGCCGTGAGGGTACCGCAGTGCAGGCAGGTGTTCATGCGTCAGATTAGTTAGCCCTACTCAACCACCACGCGGCACCGCACAACCGCTTGCCCCGCCGGCAAAAGCGCCAACTGGTACACGCCCGGCGCGAGGCCCTGCACCGACACCCGGGCGCGGCGCCCCGCAAACTGCTGGCGCCGCACCACCTGGCCGAGGATGTTGCGCAGTTCCGCCTGCGTGGGGCCGCTGAGGCGCATGGTTTCGGGCAGCCGCACCTGCAGCGCCCCGCCCCAGGCCGTGGGGTTGGGCCATACATCTACGGCCGCCTCGGCGGGGAGCACCCTGGGTAGGCCCTGCACCTGAAACGTAGGGCCCGCGGCGCTCTGGCCGGCAGCGGTGCGCACACTGACGGTACCCGAACCAGCGCCCACGGGCACGGTAGCCCGTAATTGGGAGGTGGAGCGGACGGTGAACGCCGGCGATGGCACGCCGTTGAACAGCACGGCCGTCACGTTGGAAAGGTGCTGCCCGGTGAGCGACACCACCTGCCCCGTGACCCCGGTGCTCGGCACCACGGTGCGCAGCAGCGGCGGGCCGGCCGAGAGCCGCGCAATAAAGTGGTTCCAGCGGTTGGAGTCGCCGGCCAGCACGTTCAGGCCCAGGCGGGCCGAGTCGCTCTCGAACCAACCGCTGAGCACCACGTCGTCGGTGGGGCCGGCCAGGGCCAGGCCGTCCACGTGGTCGTTGCCGCGGCTGGCGCCGCCCACGGCCCACTGGTAAGTGCCCATGGAGTCGAGTTTGGCCACGAACATATCGACCACGCCGAGGCTCAGGCCCTGGTGCGGTAGCAGGAACGGCCCGAACTGCGCCAGCACCTCGCGGTATTGGCCGGCTACGTAGGCGGCGCCGCTGGCATCGACCACGATGGCGTTGCCGAAATCTTCCTGAGTGCCGCCGCCGGTGGCCACCCACTGAAAAGTGCCGCGGCCATCGAGGCGGGCCACAAAAACATCGGACATGCCGTAGCTGGGGTTTACGCGTAGCGGGCCAAACTGCGCCCCCGAGCTGTAGAAAGTGCCCGTGACGCAGGCGTGGCCAGTGGCATCGGCGGCCAGGCTCAGGCCCGCGTCTTCGTCGGCCCCACCGGCCCGGCGGGCCCACTGCCAGGCCCCGGTGGTGGCGTTGAGCTGGGCGACCAGAATATCGATGCTGCCCGCGCTGGTGAGGTTGGTGTTGCCAAAAGCCACGGTGTGGGCAAAGAGCCCGGTGATGAACACATTGCCCCGGTTATCGACGGCCACGTCCCGGCCTTCGGCCACTTCGTCGATGGCCGCTACCAGAGGCCCGCCTGAGCTGGCCCATTGCCAAGCGCCGGCGCTATCCAGCCGGGCCACAAACACATTGCGGATGGACTGCCCCGGCCCGGCGGAGTTGGGCAGCACCGTGGTGCCAAACGTGGCGCTGGGCCCGTTGAAAGTCCCCGTGATGAACACACCCGCTTGCGCATCAAGCGCAATGGCACTGATGCCCACCTGCGTACCGCTGCCCAGGCTCACCCAGCGCCAGCGGCCGGTGCCGTCCAGCTTGGCCACAAATGGGGCGCCGGTGGCGGGACTGCTCACGCGGACGGTGCCGAACGACAGGGTGCCACCGCCCACGAATCCGGTGAGGTACACTGAGCCGGCCGCGTCCACGGCAATGTCGGAGCCGGTAGCCCCGGTGTTGCCGCCGATTTGCTGCGCCCACAGGCACTGGCCCGTGGGGCCGAACTTGGCCACGTACAGGTTGGTCGTCAGCAGGCCGGGCGTGGTGAGCGTGAAGGCGCCAAAGTGGGTGGTGTCGTGGAAATAGCCCGTCACGTAGGTATTGCCCTGAGCATCGGCGGCAATGCGGTTGTTGGATTCGTCTACGGGCCCGCTGGCGGTGGCGTAGTCGAAGCCCGGAAACTGCGCCTGGGCCACGAAGGTTAGCAGCGCCAATAAAACGGTGAGCAGCCCGGCCCGCAGCCAGAGCCGCCGGGCTTTGGAACAACAGGCCGAAAATGCAGGAAACAGATTGCTGTTCAGGCGGCAGCGGCAATTGGTAGAAGTTGTATTCATTAGGTGTGTAGAAAGAAAGGCTGCTAAAGGGGGCATTTCAGCGCGTTAAAAGTAAGCCGGCAAACGGCCTTTTTAGCCGCGCTGCCTACTTTGCTGCATGAAGCAACTTCTGATGCCTTTGCTGCTGCTCACCACAGCTTCCGCCTTCGCCCAAAAAGCCCCTGCCGCGCCCGAAAACCTCGTCCAATACGCCCACCCCATGGTGGGCACGCAGAAGATGGGCCACACCTACCCCGGTGCCACCGTGCCCTTCGGCATGGTGCAGCTCTCGCCCGATACCGACACTATTAGCTACGAGCAGAACGGCAAGTACAACCCCGACATCTACAAGTACTGCGCGGGCTATAACTACGACGACAAAACCATCGTCGGCTTCAGCCACACGCACTTCAGTGGGACGGGGCACTCCGATTTGGGCGACTTCCTCATCATGCCCACCACCGGCCCGCTGCAGCTCAACCCCGGCACCGCCGACCGGCCCCGGAGCGGCTACCGCTCCGCCTTCTCGCACCAGAACGAGGTGGCCGAACCCGCTTACTACAAGGTAAAGCTCGACGACCACAACATCCTCGCCGAGCTCACCGCCACCACCCGCGTGGGCTTCCACCAGTACACGTTTCCGGGTACCGAACCGGCGCACGTCATCCTCGATATGATGGCCGGCATTTATAACTACCCCGATAAGAACGTGTGGAGTTACGTGCGCATCGAAAACGACTCGCTCGTGACCGGGTACCGCCAGACCACCGGCTGGGGCCGCACCCGCACCGAGTACTTCGCCATGCAGTTCTCGAAGCCCTTCCGCAGCTATGGCGCGAAGAAATACGATGCGAAGGAAACTTACCGGGGCTTCTGGGGCCGCTTCGACCAGAGCAAGAACTGGCCCGAGCAGGCCGGCCGCCAGTTGCGTCTCTACTTTGATTTCAGCACCGTGGCGGGCGAGAAAATCAAAGTCAAGTTTGCCCTTTCGCCCGTGAGCATGGCCGGGGCCGTGGCCAACATGCGCGCCGAACTGCCCGGCTGGAACTTCGACCAGACCCGCCGCGCCGGCCAGCAGCTCTGGCAGCAGGAGCTGAGTAAAATCACCATCCAAACGCCCAACCGGGCTGATAAGGAGAACTTCTACACGGCCCTCTACCACGCCTGCCTCAGCCCCACCGTGTACCAGGACGCCGACGGCCAGTACCGCGGCCTCGACCAGCAAACCCACCGTGCCGAGGGCTTCACCAACTACACCACCTTTTCGCTCTGGGACACCTTTCGGGCCCTGCACCCGCTCTTCAACCTCATCCAACCCAAGCGTAATGCTGACATGGTGCAGTCCATGTTGGCCCACTACGACCAGAGCGCCGAGCACATGCTGCCCGTCTGGAGCCACCACGCCAACGAAAACTGGTGCATGAGCGGCTACCACAGCGTTTCGGTCGTGGCGGATGGCGTCCTCAATGGCGCCGTGCCGCCCGCGCAGGCCGAGCGGGCCCTGGCCGCCTGCGTGGCCACCGCCCGCCACCGCTGGTACGACGGCCTGGGCGAGTATCTCGACCTCGGTTACGTGCCCAACGAGCGCAGCGGCACCTCCGTCTCCAACACCCTGGAGTTTGCCTACGACGACTGGTGCATTGCCCAGCTGGCCCGCAAGCTCGGCCACGCCGACCTGGAAAAGGAGTTCAGCAAGCGCGCCAGCTTCTGGCAGAACGTGTTCGACGCGCGCCACAACTTCATGCGCTCGCGTCTGGCCAACGGCAACTTCCGCGAGAAATTCGACGTGCTGAGCACCAACGGCCAGGGCTTCATCGAGGGCAACTCCTGGAACTACAGCCTCGCCGTGCCCCACGACCCCAAGGCCCTCATCGCCCTCATGGGCGGCAACCGCGTCTTCGTGCCCCACCTCGATTCGCTCTTCACCATGCACCTGCCCGACTCGTTCTTCGCCGAAACCGAGGACATCACCCGCGAGGGCATCATCGGGGGCTACGTGCACGGCAACGAGCCCGCCCACCACGCCGCCTACCTCTACAACTACACCGACCAGCCCTGGAAAACCCAGGCCCAGGTCCGGAACATCCTCGCCCGCCAGTACCACCCCACCCCCGACGGCCTTGGCGGCAACGACGACTGCGGCCAGATGAGCGCCTGGTACCTCTTCTCGGCCCTCGGCTTTTACCCCGTCGCCCCCGGTTCGGGCCAGTACGCGCTGGGCAGCCCCCTCGTGCACGGCGCCGTGCTGCACCTCGAAAACGGCCAGTCCTTCACCATCCAGGTCAAAAACCAAAGCCCCAAAAACGTCTACGTGCAGCAAGTCACCCTCAACGGGCAGCGGCTCACGCAGCCGTTTCTGGCGCAGCAGGACGTGGCGAAAGGCGGTACGCTGGTGTTTGTGATGGGGGCGCGGCCGGCGCGGAAGTAATTAATAGTGCGCCATGAAATGCCGTCACTTACTCGTAGCACTCTTGCCGTGGCTGATTCCAAATTTGGCGCGAGCACAACAGCATAATGTTCGCCTAACAGTAACAAAAGCTGCCTATGACACAAAAGAGGGCTTTCTGACTCTGACAGGTCAGGTGCAAAACGACGATTCCACGCGGACATTCCTGAAGCCTCAAGGAGACGGAGATTTCTGCCATCGGTTAACTTATGTAGAACTTCTTGATTCGAAGACCAAGAAGGAAAGCGTATATTTTCCCTGCAAGTGGGTTGCAGACTTAGACCACATTGCTCTCACTGATAAGAACACAGTAACCGTAGCGCCCGATAGCAGCTACAGTTTCACAATGAAGTTGAAAAGCCGAAGCTTCAATCGTCCTTTACTCCCTCGCCACTCATATAGACTAAAGCTGCATCTAAATCATCATGACATCTGCGGCGGCCAAATCTGCAAGGCATTTACCGGCACCTTAGTCTCGAATGGGTTTCCCTTTACCATTAAATAGAGCAGTCACCCTCAGCGGACAACAGCTGACGCAGCCGTTTCTGGCGCAGCAAGACGTGGCGAAGGGCGGCACGCTGGTGTTTGTGATGGGGGCGCGGCCGGCGCGGAAATAAATTATTGCCCTACTAGCAACTAATACAGCATGCTTGCCGGCCTCTTTCTCATCCCGCTGACTTTATTGCTACTGGCAGTTTGGGCGCTAACCAGGAAAGCTTTTTTTGGCAAAGCGCTGGGCGTCATCTGGCTTTCTGTCATAATGCTTGGTGTTTTCTCAACCATTGCCCGGCCCCTGTTTGAGAAGAAAGTTCTCAAGCAGAAAGACTACTATGGCGAGTACGTCATTGACCGCAGCTATTTCCCGGGCAAACAAGCCGACTGGCAATACAACAACTTCCACTTCACCATTAACCCCGATAATTCCATCCGCTTCTACTCAACTCCCAAGGATGGGCCGGCAACAGTGTATGAAGGACGTATTTCAACTTCCGCTCCCTACGGTTCCGCCCGGCTCCTTATTCACATGCCCGCGCCGACGCACCACGTTTTGGCCTCCAACCCCACCGTGTACCGCAGTATATGGAGCTTTATTCTGGTGTTCAACTCGCCCAAATTCGGCAATATGTACTTCAAGAAAGGCAAATGGCAACCGCTGTAACGCCATCGGCCGACGCTCTACAATTAACACAGCGCTACTGAAAGCAAGTTGGCATTTGCCCAATCAAAGAAGCCCCGCCGGCTCGCCCCCACTGCTGGAAACGGCCCGACGGGGCTCCTAAAAACAAGCACCGGCACTGCCGGCGTGCGACCTTAGCGCTTGTTGCGCGTGAGCAGGAACGTGAGGCCGGCGGCCAGCAGGGCAGCCACCACCACTTTCTGCGTCGTGGACAGGTCCTCGAACGCATCGACCAGCTTCTCGCCGACTTTCTTCGCGTAGTCCGGCGTGTGGTCGAGCACGGCGTCTTTGGCGTCGGCGGCTTTGTCGAACAGTTTGCTCTTGGCGTCGGCGGCCTTGTCGAGCAGGCTGTCTTTTGCATCAGCGGCCTTATCGAGCAGGTCGTCTTTCAGGTCGGCGGCTTTGTCGAGCAGGTCGTCTTTCACATCAGCGGCCTTGTCGAGCAAGTCCTTGGCTTTATCGGAGGTGGCGGAAGTCGCGTCGTCGAGCAGGTCTTTGGCTTTGTCGGCGGCGTCGTTGAGGGCTTCGGGCAATTTCATGACAGTGGGTCGTAATGGTTGAGTTTACCGCTACTTACGGCAAGACCGAAGCGCACGTTCCCAATTATTTACCTTCGGCATTGTTCAGACTCCCGCCGAACCCGCCCGCCCCGTCGTCATCCGCCTCCCCCCGGCCCCGACGGCCTACCCGATGCCGCCATCACCGAAATCCGCGTCGACTTTTCCGCCCCCATGGCCCGTTTCACCGGCACCGATTAGGGCCCCGGCGGCGCAGTCCAGTGGCCCATGGTGACGGCGCACCACATGCTAACCACCGCCCCCACCGTATACCGCGACGTGCGGAGGTTCTTCTTGGCGTTTAACCAGCCGAAGTTTGGCAACATGTACTTCAAAAAAGGAACGTGGAAACCATTATAGTTGCGCAAACCCGTAAAGGCTCACGCAGCCGTTTCCGGCGCAACAGGACGTGGCCAAGGGCGGCGTGTTGGTATTTGTGATGGGGTCACGGCCGACCAAGTAAACACTAACGCTTGCTGTATCTCAAACAACAAAAGATACTTATTGTCTACTAATCCATCCACTGACCTGTATCTTTGAGCTATGGACTTGTTTGAGGAAATGCAGGGCGCAAAGCCATTTTTAAAATGGGCGGGTGGCAAGCGTCAGCTGATTCCCGCCATTCAAGCCGCCCTGCCGGACAGCCTACGCCATGCGCATAACCTGACCTATGTCGAGCCATTTATTGGCGGCGGGGCGGTGCTGTTCTGGATGCTTCAAGCTTATCCCAATATTCGGCAGGCCATTATCAACGACATTAACCCTGACCTGGCAACCGCCTATCAGGTCGTTCAGCAGCGCCCGCAGGAATTAATCAAAGCCCTGATGGCTATCCAAGAGGCTTACTATCGCCTGCCTTCCGAAATAGTCCGTCGCGCTTACTTTGAGGAGCTACGCGCCGAGTTCAACACGCGGCCACTGGAGGCCGTGCGCAATACTGCCGTGCTCATATTCCTCAACCGGACTTGTTTCAATGGCCTCTATCGCGTCAATAGCAAAGGCGGGTTCAACGTGCCGTTTGGGCGCTACGAACAGCCGGCTATTTGCCACCCGCAAACCATTCTGGCCGATAGCCAGCTGCTGGCCCGCGTCACTATCCTGCAGGGCGATTTTGCGCAGGTCCTGGACCACGCGCCCGCCAACAGCTTCTTCTATTTCGACCCGCCTTACAAGCCGCTGAGCAAGACTGCCGCTTTCAACGCCTACGCTACCGAAACCTTCGATGCCACCTCGCAGGAGCGGTTGGCCACCTTCTGCCGCGAGCTGGATGCACGAGGAAACCAGTGGCTCCTGAGCAACTCGGACCCGCAAAACACCGATGCCGCCGATTCTTATTTTGATGATTTGTATGCCGATTTCACCATCCGGCGAATTCAGGCCAAGCGGCACATCAATTCCAAAGCAGAGGGCCGAGGCAAAATAAGTGAGCTATTGATTAGCAACTACGTGCCCGCGCCGGAAGCGCAATTTGCCTAATTCCGCTGGCTCGCAACTACTCACAACCCTAATTCTTCCAGCGGAATTTCCTTGAAGAAATAGCGACAGCCCACTTCCTCAATGTATTCCAGCACATCGCGGTAAGACGGGTCCCGAAACCAGTCATTCAGCAGGTAATAAAATTCTACGCGCAGGCCCAACGGGGCCACTAGCTTCTCGTATTGCCGCTTTTTGAAATGGCAGGTTTGGAGCTTCTCATCTACCGAGCCCGAACCAGCCTGGAATTTCTTCTCGATGATGTACAGCGTACCGCCGACCAAAACGGCTCCATCGGGCAATAGCCGCTTGCTTACCAGTTGCGTGTAATCAATGCCCCGGGCCGCTAGCAGATTTTTGTAGAGCTTGTTTTTTTCAAACAATACGCCCACCGGCAACGTCGTAGCCCGGTCCACCACGGTATCGCCGTGTAGCGCATAGCGTGGATGTTCCAAGAATGCATCACGTAATTCCGTACTGCGTTCAAATTCCAATCCATTGCGATTGGTGTTAGCACCGCCACCGGAAGTATTAAATGGGCGTATCAATAGCTGATTCGTAACGGGTAAAAAATTTCGGCAACGAAACACCCAACGTCCGGCACAAAGTCAGGATATTAAGCAGTGATGGATTTCGTTCACCGCGCTCTATTTGACCAATGTAAGTTCGATGAAAGCCGCACCGGCTAGCCAGTTCTTCCTGCGAAAGATGTTGCTCAATGCGCCAGTGGCGAACCTCTTGCCCAAATGCTTTTAATGTTTGTTCCCGCACCCTCAAAACACGCTACTTATTGTCGGCACAACAACCGACAATAAGTAGCATTTCAAACACCGCCCTTAATAGAAAAACCCGCTCGCTCCCCCACCTGAAGCGGGCGGCTTCGTTTCCAAATCTACCGAAACCTACGCCGCAGCCGGTTTCTCCTTGCCGCCCCCGCCGCCGGAGTTGATAATCTTGTGGGCCTGCGTGTAGCCGTTGTAGCGGATGGCCCAATATACTCCTCACGCAAAAAGCCCCGCCGGCCCGTCCCCGCAAAGGGTTCGGCCCGGCGGGGCTCACTCGGCAGCAACGGCAATTATTGCTGCGCTGCCAGTTGCTTCAGCTTCTTATATGTCTTCTTCGACTGGGCAAACTGCTTGCGCACCGCATCGCGGATGTCGCCTTTCAGGGCCTTGCGGCGCAGCGTCTTCTTGTAAGCTTTGATGGCCCACTTCTCGCCGTAGAGGTTGGCGGCCAGAATGGCCTTTTCGTTGCGGGCCGTCACCACGGCCTGGGCGTCCATCAGCTTGCGGTAGAGCTTGCCTTTGAAGGTGGTGCCGGTTTCGCGCTCGCCGCCCTCGCGGGTCAGGTAGCGGTTCAGCTCGTCGGCAAACTGCCGGCTCTGGCTCACCAGCTGCTGGTAGTAGGCGCGCAGGTCGCCGTCCTTGGTTTCGTCCACGGCCCGCTTGTAGCCCTCGATGCGGTCGTTCACGAACAGCAGCAGCTCGTCGAGCGCCGCCGCTTTGCGTTTGGCTTTGCCCTTTTTCTTGGGAGCTACCAGGTAGGCCAGGCCGGCTGCCAACAGTGCGCCGCCCACCACCTTCTGGGTCGTGGTCAGGTTCTTGAACGCGCCAAGGGCCTTGTCGCTGGCTTCTTTCACCGAGTCGGGCACCTGGGCCAGCAGTTCGTTGGCAGTATCGGTGGCCGCGCCAGTGGCTTGTTCGAACACGTTAGTAGCCTTATCGGCCGTATTGGGATTTATTTCGGGTGAATTCATTATCCTAAAAAACAGATGATTGTAAAACTCCCTGTCTTACGGCAGGTAGCCTTCGTGGTTCGCATTGGGCCCGAATAATGCTAGCTGGCCCTCTCTTTCCCATGATGATTCGCACTGACGCCGCCTTTAGCAAGTCAGGGTTTCCATACTGGATTGGGTAATGTCGGCTGATTGTGCCGCTGGCAATTAAAACGGCTTTTGGCACTAAAATAATTTTTTATTGAATTACCTTTGGCAAGTTGGCCTCGCCATGCGTCAATGCCTTTACAGCGCCAAACCAGTGCATCTGTCTTGGTGCCTGCCAGCGAAGGAATAATAAATTACCTCTGGTTCTGCTCTGTTCTAAATGTGACGTATTGCGTATGAAAACAACCCATTACTCCATTGCTATTCTGCTGCTGGGCCTGCTGCTGGGCGCCGCGCCGCGGGCCCGGGCCCAAACCCAACGCACGGACATCCGGGGCTTCGTGGATGCCCTGGCCTACTATCAGGATGGCAAGGTTAGCTTTGGCCTGGGCGAGCAGGACTTGTTTATCACGTCGGTGATAACGGAGCGGCTGTCGTTTCTGGGCGAAACCGTGTTCAAGTTTTCGCCCGATTCGCCCACCGATTTCAACATCAGCGTCGAGCGCATTATCCTCAAATACAACTACGCCGGCAACCACAGCGTGCTGCTGGGCAAGCACCACACGCCCATCAACTACTGGAACGACACCTACCACCACGGCCGGGTCTTCTTCCCCACCATCGAGCGGCCCCTGCTATTTGCCCAGGGCATCATTCCGCTGCACACCACCGGCGTGAGCCTGCAGGGCCAGAACCTGGGCGCCCTGCGCTTCGGCTACGACGCCATGGTGGGCAACGGCATCGGCTCGGGGGATGTGGTGGACAACAACCCCGTGAAATCCCTCACGCTGGCCGTGCACGTGAAGCCCACCGACGGCATGCGCCTGGGCGCTTCGTATTACCACGACGCCATCTCGAAGGGCAGCACCGCCCACAACCACGGGGGCGGGCTGACGCCGGTGGCCCTCACCCGCGTCAACCAGGATATCCTGACGGGCTCCATTGCCTACAACGACTCGGTTTTCTCCAAGAAGTTTGAGCTGCTGGCCGAAACCAGCATGGTCAACAACCGCTCCGACAGCCTGGGCACGCAGCGCGCCATGGCCACCTACGTGTACGCGGGCCTGCGCCTCACCGACAAGATTATTCCCTACGTCCGCGTCGATGACATCCGGTTCACCGAGAACCGGGAGGTGTACTTCATGGACAACAAAACCCAGTCTTTCGTGGGGGGCCTGCGCTACGAAATGAGCTACCTGGCCGTGCTGAAACTGGAGTACCAGCGCACCAAAAGCCACATGTACCCCACGGCCGACAAGGTAACCTTTCAAATCGCCGTTGGCTTTTAACTCGTGATGCACATGGCCTGGCTTTCCCGACTGACGTTTTTTCTCCTTCTCTTCCTCCTCGTGGCGGGCCGTGCCCCGGCCTGGGCGCAGGACCAGAACCTCGTGATTATTGGCAACGGCAAGGGCGTGCCCAGCGAAATGAAGCTGGCCCAGCTGAAGGCTACCATGCGCGGCGAAAAACTGCGCTGGCCCGACGGCAGCAAGGTGGTCATCGCCCTGCTGAAAACCACCACGCCCATTGGCCAGAGCACCAGCCGAAAAATCTACAACATGAGCGCCAACGAGCTGAATAAGTACTGGCTGGCCCTCGTGTTTCAGGGCAAGGCCGACGCGCCCAACTTCTTCAACTCCGAAGCCGAGCTGGCCGAATTCGTGGCCCAGACCGCCGGCGCCATCGGCGTGGTGAACCAGCCCGTGCCCAGCAGCAAAACCATCACCATCGAAGGCAAGAAGTCCATTTAAGCACCGCCCCAACCCCTTCTGCTCCTAAATTAAGCGGGCCCGCCATGGTACAGAGCTTCCGTCATCCGGCCATTCGGCGCATCGGCCGTCACTTGCGCCTCACGGTCAAGACCAAAATCTGGCTGGCCGTGACGAGCATCGTGCTGCTGTTCTCGTTTTTTGTGCTCCTCTACTTGCCCGTCATTCAGGAGCGCAGCCTGCTGAACAACTTCAACAAGGACGTGCAAAACCACGCCAACACCGTGGCGCTGGGCGTGAAAATCGCCATGACCGAGCAGAACTTCCAGGGTGTGCAAACGGCCATGGACTTCGTGAAGAAGGACCCGCTGCTGCAGTTCGTGAGCCTGCTCCAGACCGACACCGTCTGGAACGCGACCCACACCCGGTTCCGCATCAAGCGCGCGGAATTCAAAACCTACCCCGAGCGCAAAAAGATTGACGTCGAGGCCGCTTCCAACGACTCCACGGTGGTGAAGCGCACCGCTTTCCGCACGCCCATGATGAGCGGCGAAATCATGCTGGCCTTCTCCACCCGCGAAATCGTGCAAAGCAAGCGGCAGATTCGCATTACCTCGCTGTTTTTCAGCCTCCTGGTGTTCAGCATCGGCATCGGCATCGGTTTCGTGCTGGCCCGCAACATCTCGGTGCCGGTGCTCAAGCTGCGCGACGCCGCCACCAAAGTGGGCCGCGGCGACCTCACCCAGCGCGTGGCCAGCAACTCGCACGACGAGATTGGCGAGCTGGGCGTTGCCTTCAACAAAATGGTGACCGACCTGGAAACCACCCGCCAGCAGCTCGAAGCCCGCACCAGCGAGCTGATGGTGGAAAAGCGCAAGTCCGACGAGTTGCTCGAAGGCCTCCAGCGCACCCTGGCCGACCTGCGCGACACCCAGGAGCAGCTCATCCGGCAGGAAAAGCTGGCGTCCATCGGCCAGCTCACCAAGGGCTTGGTCGACCGCCTGCTGAACCCGCTGAGCTACGTCAACAATTTCTCGGACGTCTCGACCGAGCTGCTGGCCGAGTGCCGCGAACTGCTCGCTGCCGCGCCCTACGCCGCCGATGAGCACCTGCAGGCCGAACTGGTACCCTTGCTGGAGATGGTGGAAAGCAATATCGGCAAAATCAAGCAGCACGGTTCCAGCCTCACCCGCATCGTGCGCAGCATGGACAAGCTGCTGCAAACCAAATCCACCCAGTTCGTGGACACCGACCCCAACGCGTTTGTGGAGGAGCAGCTGGCCGCGTACCGGCAGGAGCTGGACGACGCCTACCGGGCCATTCCGCTAGCGCTGGTGAAGGGCGACAATTTGGAGACTATGACCATCCGAATGGTGCCCACGGAGATGAGTGCGGTTCTGTTCAGCCTGCTCAACAACGCGATGTACGCCGTGCACGAAAAGGCCTTGCGCAACCCCGATTTCCGGGCCGCGCTCACCGTGGTCACGGTTTTTCAGGAGGCGGGCGTCGAAATTCAGGTGCAGGACAATGGCGCGGGCATCTCGGCCGTGGAGCGGGAGCAGCTGTTTTCGCCCTTCTTCACCACCAAGCCCACTTCCAAAGGCACCGGCCTGGGCCTGTTCATCAGCCAGGACATCGTGAAGACGCACAGAGGCCACATCACTGTGGAATCCAGCCCGGACGTGAGCACCACGTTCACCATCAATCTGCCTGCCACCACCTCCGTGGCCGTGAGCTGAAGGATGCGGGCATTTGCCGTCCAGCCTATTTGGGAATGTTAAAAGCACGGCACGCTCTGAGTTTGGATAACCAACTTCGCGCTATGAAACCCTGCTTCTACCGTCTGCTCCTCTTGGGCCTATTCGGCGGCGCTCCCGCCTTCGCCCAAAGCACTGCCCAGCCAGTCTTCTACTCCGACCTCGACCACTTCTGGACGGCTTACGACAGCATCCGCACCACCCCCGACAGCCTCCGGCAGCTTCGGTACCTGCAGCGGCTTTTCATTGCCAACGCTACGCCCGGCCAGCAAAGCATGATGGAAGCCCGCCGCTACACCGCCCCGGAGTACATCAGCGCCATCCGGCGCTACCCCCGGTTCTGGAATTCGCTGCGGCCCTACACGCGGCAGGCCCCGGCCGTAGCCACCGGCCTCGCGCCATACCTCACGAAGCTCCGGCAGCTCTACCCCGCCCTGCGCCCGGCCCCCATCTACTTCACCGTGGGCCTGTTTCGCTCCGGCGGCACCATCAAGGATGGCGCGGTCCTCATCGGCTCCGAACTCACCCTGGGCGGGGCGGGCGTCGACCTCTCGGAGTTTCCGCCCGGCCTGCGCGCCACCCTCGCCCGCAGCTACCAGGGCGATGCCGTGCCCAAAGCCGTGCTCACCAACGTGCACGAATACGTGCACACCCAGCAGAAGCTCCCCGGCGACCCGCTCCTAAGCCTGGCCCTCTACGAAGGCACCTGCGACCTCGTGGCTGAGCTCGTGACCGGCCGCGTGCCCGCCCAGCCCTACATGGCCTACGGCCCCGCCCACGAGGCCGCGCTCAAGCAGCAGTTCAAGGCCGAAATGTTCTCGCCCGCCATCGGCAACTGGTTCTACAACCAGCAGTCCGACAACCCCGCCCACGTGTCCGACCTGGGCTATTACATGGGCTATGCCATCACAAGGGCCTACTACCGGCAAGCCAAAGACAAACCCGCCGCCCTCAAGCGCCTCATCGAGCTCGACTATGGCTCCGGCGCCGCCGTGGAAGCCCTGCTGCGCGACAGCCACTACTACCCGGAGCCGCTGGACCGCGCCCAGCTGCTGCGCGCCTACGCCGCCCGCAACCCTACCGTTGTAAGCATGACGCCCGCCCTCTCACCCGACGGCCTGCTCGATGCCTCCGTGAAGGAGCTACGCTTCACCTTCTCCGCCCCTATGGGGCCCTACACGGGCACCGGCTACGGCCCCGGCGGCAAAGACCAGTTCCCCGTCACGGGCCGCACCGGTTTTTCCGCCGACCGCAAATCCTACACCTACCGGGTCACTCTGCAGCCCGGCCGCACCTACGGCTTCACTCTCGAAAGCGGCTTCCAAGCCCTCGATGGTCACCCATTGGTGCCTTACGTGGTGCAGTTTCGGACGCGGGAATAGCGGGGTTCAACGGACGAACATCCACGCTGCGGCTCTGGCAAGAAAGGTTCAGCAGTCTTAATGGATTAGAGGCGACTTGTTCCCTATTCCCAAGCCCCACCCATCGAAAACTGACAATTTGTGAAGGTTAGCCCCTCCATTTCGCAAGTTACAGCCGATAAAAACTACCCTTATTCGCCATTACCCCCTCGTCAAAAAGCCCAAATACAGAACAATTGAATTTGGTCGTTCTTTGCAAAATGTAATTTTCATCTTTCCTAACCCTGCTTTAGGTGCCAGCCTGGCCCCAAATCTGCTTACGTATTTCCCAACCTTAAGCAAGCTGGCATATAGCCTTTTTCAATTACGCAGGGCTATTCGTCGATTAATACCCTACGTGTTTATTCGTAATTAATTCGCTTAGCGAAACGACGCACTCGCCGATTATTTCAGGTGGCTCGTCCTAAAAAATTCCTGTTTCGACGCCGATTTTAAATTAAACGCCTACCTTGCTAGCATGAAAAGCTGTTCCCTACGGGGAAAGCTTTCTTTTCTATCCTCTTTGCACCCTCCCACCGTGTCCATCGAACTAGAATTCACCGCCCCGCTGGCCCCCGTTTCCGTAGGCGCCGCCCCCCAAACGTTGCCGGCCCGCATCAGCTACGACCACGTCGTGCTCCCCGGCGACTTCCCCGACCCCACCGTCACCAAAATTGGCGACACCTACTGGGCCAGCGCCACCACCGCCGAGTGGGGCGCCATCTTCCCCATCTTCTCCTCGAAGAATCTGCTCGACTGGGAACTGGTCGGCCACGTCTTCCCCGACCGGCAGCCCGACTGGGCCAGCTCCAACTTCTGGGCCCCCGAGTTTCACCACGAAAACGGCCGCACCTTCATGTACTACACCGCCCGCAGCAAGCAGGGCGGCATGCTGTGCGTAGCCGTAGCCAGCGCCGACCACCCCGCCGGCCCCTACCGCGACCACGGCATCCTGGTAGGCCAGGAAGCCGGCTCCATCGACGGCTTCGCTATGCCCGATGAGCACGGCGACCTCTATCTCGTCTGGAAGGAAGACGGCAACTCCTGCCAGCAGGAAACCCCCATCTGGGCCCAGCGCCTCAACCCCGAGCGCACTGCCCTCATCGGCGAAGCCACCGAGCTGTTTACCAATGATGTGAAATGGGAAGGCCCGCTGGTGGAAGGCTCGGCCCTGGTGCGCCACAACGGTTGGTTCTACCACTTCTATGCTGGCAACAGCTGCTGCGGCAAGGGTTGCAACTATGCCACCGGCGTGGCCCGCTCGCGCACGCTGCTCGGCCCCTGGGAAAAGCACCCGCAAAACCCCATTCTCGACCGCAACAACGTTTGGAAATGCCCCGGCCATGGGACGGTGACCGAACTAGATGGCCGCTGGTTCCTGCTCCACCACGCCTACTTGGCCGATAGCCACGAGTTCGTGGGCCGCCAGGGCCTGCTGAGTGAGTTCACCTGGAACGCCCAGGAGTGGCCCGAGTTCGTGAACCGCAGCCCTCAGGCCGCCCCCCTCACTGACGTGACGCGCCTCAACGTGGCTGAGGAGTTCGAGGGCGACCAGCTCGGCCTCGAATGGCAGTGGCCCATCACGGCGCCCAAGCCGCACACCGCCATGCGCGGCGGCCAGTTGCATCTCGCCGCCGGTTCTTCGCGCCTCGGCAATCTGGTGGCCCGGCGCACCCATGTAGCCACATACAAGGCTGCCACTACCCTCGATTTCGCCAACCTGCCCGTCGATACCTACGCCGGCATTGCCGCCGTAGGCGACCCCTACAATGCCCTGGCCCTGATGGCCGGCAACGGCCAGGTCCAAATCTGGCACGTCAAAAGTGGCAAGCAGCAGTGCCTGGCTCAGCTCTTTGTCGAGCCCTGCGACACCCTCACGTTGCGCCTTGAAGTGTGGGGTGGCCAGCGCTACCGCTTCGCCTACAGCACCGATGGCGCCACCTGGCAGCCCCTGCCCACCGAAAGCTTCTCCCTCAACGGCACCTACCTTCCGCCTTGGGACCGCGGCGTGCGCGTGGCCCTCGTAGCCCAGGGCGCCGAAGGCACGGCGGCGGTGTTCAACAACTTCATCGTGCGCAACAAGCGGTAAGCTGATTACAGTAGTAACAAACAGGCCCGGCTATCCTATGATGGCCGGGCCTGTTTGTGCCAATAGAACGGTGTAGAGACGCGACGCTTCGCGTCTCGTCGTTGGACAGCTTATGCCCGAACATCACCCAAATGGCGCGAACAATAAGACGCGAAGTGTCGCGGCTCTACATGACGTTCTTACGCCCCCATAAATAAAAAAACGCCCGACACATCAGTGTCGGGCGTTTCTGTTTGGCGGCCTGAGCTACCGGCTTAGCGGCGGTGCTTCTTCGATTTGCTCTTCGACTTGGAAGGGGTGCTTTTCTTCGAAGAAGACTTGTGCGAAGCGCTTTTCTTGGATGAGGACGAAGCCTTGGCTTTGCTGCTCTTGCTCTTCGACTTGCTCGACTTCGAATGTGACTCCGATTTGGCTTTGGATTTCGACTTGCTCGACTTCGATTTGCTGCTGCTGTGCGAAGAAGATTTCTTCGACTTCGCCTTGCTGGACTTGCTGCTGTGCGACGACGACTTGTGCGACTTCGACTTGCTGTGGCGGGCGGCGCGGCGGGCCTCGGCGCGGGCTTCGGCTCGGGCCTCTGCGCGAGCTTCGGCGCGGGCCTCCTCGCGGCGGGCGGCGGCCCGGCGGGCAGCGCGGGCTTCGGCGTGGCTGGCTTCGTAGCTGCGGGCGGTGCGGGCCGTCACGGCAGCCGATTCGTCGGTGGCTTCGGAGTAGTGGGCAGAAGCGTCGGACTCAGGGGCAGCGGTATTGTCGTCGGCAACTTTGGGGGCCTCGGTCACGATTTTCTTGCGCCGCACCGGCATCAGAAAATCACGTTCGGCACGCTCGCGGAGGCTCAGATTTTCTTCGCCGGGGAGCTTCGTGACGGGCGTTTGCTTCTCGTTTTGGGCTTGGGCACTGCTCCACGTGAGCACGGCCAAAAGGACTACTAACAGATGCTTCATGAACGAATATTATAAATCCAACAGAAGACAAATCTACACGCTGCCCCGTTTAAATGCAAGGCCAAAGTGGTTTTAAACGCTATAGAGGCCATTTCTGAGGCCCAGCGGCCTATTTTACCCCGATGAGCGGCTACCGCGCCACCCGCAGCCGCCCCCCGGCCGAATGGGCCCCAAACTCGGGCGCGTACAGGCACTGCGCCTGGCTAAGGCCGCCCGAAAAGTCGCCGGCCTGACTGGCCCGCAAGCGGTATTCGAAGACGTGGGTACCGCGCGGCATTTCGCTTAGGAAGAAGTTGGTGGCGGCGTCGCGCGGGCTTTCATAGTAGCCCAGGCCGTTCTGGTAGCGGTAGCCGCTGGTCTGGCCGATGGGCTCCAGGCCGGCTGCGCGCTGGTCTTTGAGGTGCACGTATTCGAGGGCGCGGTCGGTGCGGAGCACGAGGCGCACCACCAGCGCATCGCCGATTTTCAGGGGCGACGTGGGCGTGAGCTTTTCCAGCACCGGGCCACCGGCCGTGCGGGTTTCGCGGTAGAACTCGCGCTCCAGGCTGAGCGGCGTGGCGGCAGCCGTCACCTTGTCGAGGTCTTCGAAATACTGCCAGTAGAGCGCGCCCCAGGCCACGCCCGCGTCGGGCTTCGTCACCGTCACTTTGCCTTGGACCGGCTGCACCTCAGCGGCGGGCCAACTGGTTTTGAAGTAGCCGGTGCCGGCTTGCGCGGCTTCGGGCTTGATGGGCTGCCCGCCCACAGTGATTTGCAGGGGCTGGGCGGGCATCAGCCAGTCGGAGCCGCGCAGCAGCAGGGCATAGCAGGCATCGGCGGTGGCGCGGGTGCTTTCCCAACTGTGCGTCTGCTTCTGCTTGAGCAGCCAGAGCTTCATCTCGTCCACCGACTTTTGGTCGTTTTTGACTTCATCGAAGGCTTCGATGAGGGTAGCCTGGGTTTCGGTGGGGGCTTCGCGCCAGTAGTAGCCGCCGCGTACTTCCTTCCAGTACATGCCCAATTCGGGCGAGTGCAGGGCGTTTTCGGAGAGGCCGCGCAGAATTTCGGCGGCGGGCGCGGCTTGCTTTTGGCGGTTCAGCGCCAGGGCAATCTGGGCTTGCAGGTAGCGCGTTTGGGCGGGCCAGTACTTGGCCGCTTGCTCGCGGTAGTAAGCGAAGGCCGCTTTAGCGGCGGGCGTTTCGGGCAGCAGGGGCCAGAAGCTACGGGCGTAGAGGGCCTGAATCTGCTCGTCGCCGAGGTGGTTGTCGGCCAGCTTCACGCCTTTCTGCCGGCGCAGCTCAGCGTAGTCGCGGGCCAGACCAGCTTCGAGGTAGCCCACGGCACTGGCCAGGATATCGCCCGCGCGGGCGTCCTGGCTGGCATCAAAGGCACCCAGCTTTTTCAGCTTGCCGAAGCCGGCCACGATGAGCTGGGTGATGTACCGGTCGTCGGGCATGCGCTCAAACCACGGGAAGGCCCCGCTGGGCAGCTGCATCTTTTGCAGCTTGAGCAGGGCGCGGCTGGTTTCGCCGGCCAAGCGGGTTTCATCGAACAGCTCGGTGAGGCGGGCCAGTCGCTCAGTTTCGCCCTGGGCGTCGCGTACCCACGGCGTTTCCTGCAGCAGCAGGTTTTTCAGCTCCTGGTTCTGGGCCAGCTTGCTGCTGAGGGCGTTTTTCTGGGCGGCGGTGCCGCTTTGCGCCTGGCGCTTCCACTCGGCCAGCACGGTTTTGAAGCGCGGGTTGGCTTTGAGAATCTGGGCGGCCAGCAGGTTGGCGTAGAGGCGGCTGAAGGTTTGCTCGGAGCACTCGTAGGGGTACTCCATCAGGTAGGGCAAGCTCTGCACGGCGTACCAAGCGGGGTTGGCCGTCATTTCCAGCGTTAGGCTGTAGTTGCGCCGCGTGGGGCTGCTGGTACTCGTGAGCTTGCTCAGCTCAAACGTGCGCGTGCCGGGCCCCACGATGGGCAGCGGCAGGCTCTCGGTGAGCAGAATGCGGTTGGGGAGAACGGGGAGAGTGTTTTCCTCGCCGTCGGAGTAGCTAGTTGTTGGTTGTTGGTTGTCAGTTGTCAGACCTTTCTTCTTTTTGCCTTTCTTCGTGTCACCTGCGCTAACAACTGACAACGAAGAACTAACAACGACCCGATACGTCACCGCGGCCGGCGCGAAGTCATTCGGAATACTGATTTCCCAGCCCAGCGCGGCGCTTTGGTGCGCAGCGGCCGATACAGACTGTTGCGCCGGGCCCTTCAGCAGCTGGCTGGTGAGGTCCTGGCCGGTGGCGGCGTCGAGCAGAAAGAGTTGGGCGGTGCCGCTGGTGGCGTGGTCGGTCAGGTTCGAGAACTTGGCGGGGAAGGTGAAGGTGTCGCCCTGCCGCAGGAAGCGCGGCGCGTTGGGCGTAATCTGGATTTCCTTTTGGGTGACGAGCTGGCGGGCCAGCTGGCCGCTGTGCAGGTTCTGGTCGTGGGCCAGGGCCAGCAGCTGCCAGCGCGTCACGGCCTCGGGCATCTGAAATTCGAGTACCACGTCGCCGTTCTTGTCGGTGTGCAGAGCAGGCATCCAGAAGGCCGTTTCGCGGAAATCGGTGCGGGTGGGCACGGCAGTGAGGTCGGGCTTATTTACTTGGCTAACAAGACCTGCTTCAGACTCTTGATTCATATTAATATAGCCCGAGCCCTGGCTTCTTACTGATTTGTCAGACATTGCTGCCGAGGCCATTGGTGCTGGGGCCGCCATCATCATATCTGCATCCATTCTCATGACTGCGTTTCCGCGCACTGTCACTCGGCTCACCGATTTTTCTTTTAGTTCTTCCTGGTCAGGCACTTCTTCCGCATAGCTGTCCCATATTTTCAGCATGGGATAACGAACCGGCGTATCAAATTCCATCACTCCGTCTCCAAACAGTCGGTCCGAATTCACCTCCTCAAAATTCCCCTGCCACCCAAACCGCGCTGGATAATACGCCTGGCCCAAATCCAGTCCCATAAAGCTGTGGGACCGGAATAAGTCCAAGCTTTGGTCATACAGCGTGGCCAGCAGCTCGGCATCGGCCGCTTTGCCGTTGGCCTGATGGATGCTCACGCGCCAGGTTTCCTTCTGCCCCGGTTGCAGCTTGTCGCGGAAGGTGGCAATGCTGAGTTGCAACGGCTGGGGCTTCTCGGCCACCTGCACGGTGGCATCGTGGCGGTAGAGGCGACCGTCGCGTACTTGCAGCGTGTGGATGTAGAGCGGGCCCACGGCCGCTATCGGGCCGCTTTCGATGCTCAGGCGGCGCTGCTCGTTGGCGCGCAGCGTCAGCCATTCGGAGCGCAGCAGCTGGCCTTCGCGCTCCACTTCCAGCAGGATGCGGGCGTCGGTTTCGCTGCTACCCAGCAGCAGGGTGGCTGGCTGGCCGGGCGCCACGGTATCAGCTGGTTCTACAAACCAATCGGGCGTAGCGAAGGGTATGGTGGCCGCCTGCGAATCGTAGAGCGTGAAATCGTGCCGGGCCGTGTCGGTTTCGGCCGTGAAGGCTTCGAGGCGGTAGCGGCCGGTGGGCAGGGCGGCCAGCGCGGCTTGTAGGTCGAGCACCGGGCTGGCTTTGGTGTCAAAGGTCAGCGTTTTCACCAGCTCGGCGGGGGCCTCGTTGTCCTCGGTTTCGGGAGCCGGGCCGGGCACGCCGGGCGGGTTGGGGCGGTAGCGGCGGGCCAGCAGGCGCAGAGTGCCGGTGGCGGGCAGCGGCTCGCCGGTGGCGTTAGTGCTCAGCAAGCGGAAGATGGGTAGGTGCTGCTTGTCGGCCAGCTCGGGGCCGGTGAGCTGCAGGCTAAGCGGGTTGCGGCCGATGGACACGCTGCGGGTACCGGTGCGGGTTTCGCCGGCCGCGTCGGTCACGTCGGCCGTGATTTCGAACATGTAGCCGGGTTCCCAGCGGCGGCCGGTAGGCTTGGGCACCAACGGCGGCGTGAAGGTGATGCTGAACCGACCCTCAGCGTCGGTGGTGGCGGTGCCGTGGGCAATTTCCTGGCCGCCGCGGTTGGCGCCGGGCAGGTAGCGCCCGCGCCCACCGTAGCCGTAAAACAACGGGAACAGCTCGCGGCGCGTCACGCGGTAGCTCACCGCGGCGCCATCGGTGGCCTGCCCGGCGTAGGCCCGCGCCCGCCCGCCAATGGTGAGCGGCTGGCCCAGCGTCGGCCGGCCGGGCACTGAGTCGAGCGTTACCAAGAAGGTGGGCCGCTTGTAGTCTTCCACCGCGAAGCTGAGGCTGCCGTGGTCGGTGCGCAGCTGCATTTCGCCGTTCAGCAGGCCCGTGGGCAGCACCAGCGAGCCATTGAAGGAGCCAAAATCGGAAGTGGCGAAGGGCAGCGTTTGTACGGTCTGGCCGTTCACATCTATCAACTGCACGCTCACGGTTTCTTTTTTGAGCAGGCTGGCCTTGCCGCGCCGGCTTTCAGTGAGAATGCCTTTGAAATAAACTGTCTGGCCTGGCCGATAAATGGCCCGGTCGGTGAAGAGGAAGGTGTGGCGCTGGGCCTGGTCGGGTCGGCTGAGTTGGTAGTAGCCGTTGATGTTGGTCAGCTTTAGCGTATCGCGTCCACGCCAGATACGCACGGTGCTGATGCGGCTGCTGTAGTCAAGCGGGTCGGCCGTCGAGTTCTCCGGATTAAGTAAGGCTGTTTCGCCCGTGGCATTTGTCTGAGTAGCAGCGCCTACTTTGGTCACCGACTTATTGGTTTTCCGGTCGTAATACTGGTAAGTGGCCTGCGCCTGCACCCCGGCCAAGGGTTGCCCACTCTGACGTTGCAACACCAGCAGCTGAGCAGCTCCTGTAGCACCATCCCGCCGGTTTACCGCGCTCAGCTCGCTCGCCCCCACAAAGCCATAGCTGCTCACCGCACCGGCCCGCGCCTCCGTGGGCTTCGTGGCTTGGTTGCTGATGATGACCAAATAGTACCCGACAGGCAGCGCCGCGCCCGCCACCGGAAATTTCAACTCCCTATAGTCCTGCGGGTGCGCGGGCACGGGCACCGCCCAGGTAGCGGCCGGCGCGGCCCGCAAGGCGCGGGCATAGCGTTGCGCTACGGTGCGGTTTTTCTCGTCGTATTGCTTCGATTTCTCCCACTCTTTCAACGAAATGCGGTAGGCCCAGGCGTGCAGCCCGGTCACGTTGCGGGCCTTCAGGTCCAGCCGCCAGGGTTCGTTGGGAACGACGATTTCGGACGCTTCAAAGGCCACTTCCGGCTCTTCAATTTCCTCCCGCACCAATCGCGCCCGCGCTGCGCCGCGCGACTTTGGAAACCGCGCCTCGGCTTTTTTGACCCAATCCAGCGCGGCCACGTTACCACTCTCATTAGGCCGGCTGGTACGGATGGTTTCGGCCAAATCAACCATGAACTCCGTGCTGATTGGCAGGTCTTTGTAAGCCTCTATCATCCGCAGCAGCGCCGGCTCGTACTGGTCGTCCAGGGCGCCGTTGTCGGTGATGCTGTGCAGGTAGTCGAGGCGGCTCCGGTCCACGTCGGCCAGCGCGGCCGGGTTTTGCGCCGCCAGCGGCAGGCGTGCGGCCGTGAGGCGCTGCAACAAGCGCAGCGCATGAAACTGGCCGTTGAGCGAGTCGCCGGCCGGGGCCGTCAGCTTCAGCGCCGCAAATTCCTGCGCGGTACCAAACAGCTTGGGCTCCGTAAGTTGGAATTGCTGCTCGGGCTTAGTGATGTATAGCTCCTGATTCTTCAGGCCCTCAATGGCGCGGTGGGCCAGCAGGTCGTAGAGGGTGGGGCGCAGGGCGCGGCCTTCGGCGTCGCCGGCCGTGGCCAGGTCGCCGAGCTGGGCCAACGTGGTTTGGAGCTGACGCTGGGGCTCGTCTTCCACCGATTGGTAGTAGTGCTGCACAATGGCTGTGCCCAGCCGGCCCATGTCCCAGGTGGCGAGGCCGGTGCCGCCGTCAGCGATTTTTTGGTCGCCGTCAGCCGTGGGCTGGGCGCCGGCCGTGCGCTGGTAGAGGCGGTAGCGGTTCTGGCTGAGGTAGTTGGTGTAGAGTTCGGCCAGCAGCGAGTGTAGGATGGGCCGGGCCGGAAAGGTGGCTGTTTTCAAGTCGCTTTCCAGTAAGGCAATGGCCTTTTCTTCGGCATCGTCCTCTTTGGCTTGCAGCAGCCGGATTTTGTAGAGCAGCGCCCGCACGTAGGCGGGGTCGTCGCCGGCCTTTTTGGCTTGCTGGTAGATGGCCTGCACCAGCGGCGCGGCCGTGGCGGTTTGGTTTTTGGCCAGCAGGGCGTCAATTTTCTTCCAGCGCGCCGCGTAGGGGCCGGTAGGCGGAGGCGAAGCAGAGTCGGCGCTGAAAAACATGGTCAGGAGCAGGCAGGCAAAGAGGAGGAAACGCATAAGCCGGAACAAGCACGAAGGCATGGTTGAGGTTATAAAGATGCCCCAAGTGGTTTTATTGCACACGCAGCATAATAGTGGCCCGGCTGGCCGAAGCACTCCGCCGTTTCGCGCCCCATGATGGTTCGCAAACTTCTGTAGATTTGCTTCGGCTGAGCGCCACAGCCAGCCGTGTTTCTACCCAACCCCAACCATTTTGGTTATGCTGAAAACGCTACTTTTTTCCGGTCTTCTGCTCGCGGGGCTGGTTTCGCGCGCGCAGGCGCAAGCGCAAGTCACGTTCGGCCCGCGCGTGGGTGCCAACCTGGCCACGGCCACGTTCAACACCCTGGAAACGACCGTCGCCCCGGGCACTTCCTACAACTATAGCAAGTCGTCCATCGTCGCCCCGCAAATTGGCCTGGTGCTCAACATGCAGTGGGATAAATGGGCCTTTCAGCCGGCCCTCTTGTTTTCGCAGCAGGGCGTGAAGCAGCAAGCCAGCGTCACGGCCGACTTTTTCGGCATCCAGCTGCGCGAGGATATAACGGCCACCTGCCGCGTCAACTACTTGGTGCTGCCGCTCAACGTGGTGTACACGCCGGGCGGCGACCACGGCCTCCAGTTCTTCGCGGGGCCGTATCTGGCGGTCGGGGTGGGCGGCAAAGCCAACTATACCATTAGCGTCAGCGGCTCCAGCCCCGGCCAGCCCGGCACCACGTTCAACGAATCGGAAAGCTCTTCCGTGGGCTTCGCCTTCGGCAATGAGTTTCCTGATTTCATGACCTCCACGGGCGGCGGCAGCGGCGGCACCGGCCTGGGCAGCAGCGAGGCCAGCGCCATGGCGCGCCGCTTCGATGCGGGCGTGGCGGCCGGCGTGGGCTACCGCGTGGGCCCTGTGCAGGCCCAGCTGGGCTACAGCTTTGGCCTGCTGAACGTTAACCCCGACTACCCGGCCAGCTACCAGATGCCCAACCAAGCCGGCACGCTTCGCAGCCTGCAGCTCACGGCCACTTACTTTTTATCCGGCAAATAGCGCCCTGGCGCTACGCCGCCGAAGCGCTGGCCCCCACCACACCATTGCCTTGCAGCACGGCTTCGGCCTGGGCCACGTGCCGCTGGATGTGCACCACCATGAACTCCAGCTGGTCGGTGAGGCGAAACAGCAGGAGCGGAAAAATAGCGTTGGGGATTCGCACGGCGTTGGCGTTTACCTGGCGGGCCAGCAGCACGAGGCGCAAAAGCTCGTCAATCTGGCGGCTGAAAACCTCGGCCACGGTGCGCGGCAGCCGGGTGCCGGTGGGGGCGTAGCGCTGGGGCGAGGTGTAGGCTTTCACGCTCACCGGCGCCCGCATGGCCTCAATAAACCGGCGGCCAATGTAGCCCTGCTTCACAAACGGCGCGGGCTTCGAGCCCCGGGCCTGGGCCTTGGCAATGCGGGCCGCAATGCTGGGCAAGTAGTAGCCGCCCACAATGTTGAGGTGCTCGAGGCACTGGCCGGCGCTCCAGCGGCTGGGGCTGGGGCGGCGGTTGAGTTCCTCGGCGCTCAGGGGGCGAAAACGCTGCTGCGCCACCACGCGCAGAACGAGCAGGTCGTTGGTTATTTGGTCAAAAAAATCAGCGGTGGCGCGAACGGCAGCAGGCATGGGCGCAGGGACTAACGAACCGTAAACATACAATTTAGCAACCGATTCCGCCTACTCGTCGGCATAATACCTCCGCCGTAGGGAGGCAATTGGCCGGCGTTCGGTATCTTGGCTGCATGGGAAAACACCGTTTTTTAATTCAGAGTGCCTTTGTGGCATTATTGGCCGCTCCGCTGGCCGGCGCCCGGGCCCAGGCCGTGCCCAATCCTGGCGAGCGGGTGGAAAGCCTCGTCACTTTCGGCGCGCAGTCGGACAAGCAGTGGGGCGACGACGATTTCAGCCAGACCTTCTTCTTTCTCATCCCTGAAAACCAGCGCACCCCCGTCTACATCCGCGTGTGGGACCCCGACTGCGGCGGCCAGAACGACGACCTGAAAGGCGCTGCCAACACCACCACGTCGTTCAGCCTCTACGGCGGCCCCAGCACCTTCAGCGGCCCCCAGGCGCGCGACCCGCGCCCCACCAACCCCAACCCCACCGGCCGCCTGCTCAAAAGCCAGACCTTTGGCAACGACGCCAAATACGATGGCAAGTGGTACACCTTTGGCCCGCTCAACCCCTTGGAGGGCGAACAGGTCGACGAATTCAAAGGCCGTGTCTTTAAGCTGGTGGCCCGCGGCCTCACCGGCAACGACGGCAACCTGTACCGCTACTTTTTCAGCACCAGCCCCACGGCGAATGTGTCGGTGGAGGGAGGCAACGCTTTTACTTACGAGTACTGCTTCCGGCTGCCGGCCACGGCCAGCAAAACCACGGTCCACCTCTACCCTTTCGTGAACGACAAGGTGGTGAGCATCAAGCAAAGCAACTTTGACGTGGACAACGCGGCCACGCTCAACGTGTTCAGCATCGCCAAAAACGGCCAGCCCGGCGCCATGAGCGGCGACGGCGAATGGACCAGCAGCACCCTGCCCATTGCCGACAAAGAGCACGGCCTCAGCCTCGATTTCCGCCTCACCTCCACCAAGCCCGCCCCCAACGACATGGTGATGTACGTGACCGACCAATACGATACGGCCCTCCCTTTCTTCGCCATCCCGCTCGGCGGGCAGCCTCGCTATCAATACGATATCAAGGTAAAGGTGCATCGGTAAAAGGTTGCCGTAGCGGCCTAAACAGAACGTCATGCCGAGCGTAGCCGAGGCATCTCGCGTGCAGCAGTAATCAAAATCTTTGACCGATTGAGTTACTACCACACGCGAGATGCTTCGGCTACGCTCAGCATGACGTTCTGTTTTTCAGGCATTCACCGCCCTTACTCGTCCTTTTCGCCGTCACGACCGGCGTTGCGGTTGGGGGCGCCGTGGTCGGCGGCATTGTCCTCGCCGGCGCGGTTTTCCTGACGGGCTTCCTGGCCGTAGTTCTGGGCGCGGTCTTCGGTGCGTTCCTCGCCTTTGGCTGGCGAGCCGGCGCGGCTGTTGGGCTGGCTGTCGTCGTACTGGTCGTTGTACGACCCGCCTTTCGAGCCGATTCCCTTGTTTTCGTCCCCCTTGTTGACCTCGGTGCTGTTGTAGCCGTTGCGGGCGTCGCCGGTGCTGGGGTTTGCGGTTTCGTTGGGCTGGTTGCGGCCCCGGTCGCCGTAGCCCTGGCCACTGGCGGAGTGCTGGCTGCCGGCTTCGGGGTTGGCGGTGCCGGCGGTGGCATTGGCGGGGCTGGCGGGCGCGGGCATGTAATCCTCGGTCTGGTTGCGGCGGTCGAGGCCGGCTGCATCGCCTTGCGGGGTGCTGCTTGCGGCCGACCGCAGCGACGTGTGGCCGTAATCGCTGGCGTAGCCGCTGTCGGTGCCTTTCGGCGAGCCGTTGTCGTTCGTGTCGGCGGTTTTCGCGCTGGGGTCCAGCGAAACGGTATTGCCGGCCTCGAAGCCGTATTCGGTGCGGGCATCGGGGCGCTGGTCGTGGCCGTCGTAGTCGCGGTAGGCATTGTCCTGCGGGCCGGGGGCGCCGGGGCCGCCATAGTATTTATCTTCGGCCGAGCTGCGGGGCTCGTAGTCGGCCAGCCGGTTCTGGTTGCCGAAGCCGCCGTGGGTGTTGCCGCCTTCGCCCTGCGCGCCGAACTCGCCACGAGCGGCGGCGCTGTCCTGGTTATCGCGGCGGGCCTGGTCGTTGAAGCTGTCCTGGGTGCTGTTGCTGAAATTACCGCCGTAAGCGCCTTCGGGTGCCAGGTCGGCAGGGTCGGCTTCTTTGTTTTCCTGCGGCTTCGGGTTGGCCTCCACGGCCCCCTCGCCCACGCTGGTTTCCGAATCGGCCAGCGACTCGCTCGACGCGGGCGCGGCCGGGCTGCTCACATCGGGGGTGGCATTGGAAGCTTTTTGCGACGCGGGCGGCCCGCCAGGCTGGCCCACCCCGGCGCCCGGTGCGGTGTGCTGCGTGGCGGTGTTGCCCACCGGTCCGTCGATGCGGTTGCCGGCGATGTCGTTGGGTTCGGTGTTCAGGTTCAATTGCTCGTTGTCCATGAGAGGGCTGGGGCGGGAATCGGTGAGGAATAAACTCTCTGGCTATACGCGCCGGTGCAGCCGCGGTTCAGCGTACCCATTTTACCTTTGCCCAAGCTGGGCCATCGGCGCAGCGTCGGGCTCCTCGACCGGCCATCCATTCTCATCACCCCACGCACATGCTCACCGGCACCGTTAAGTTTTTCAACGACACCAAAGGCTTCGGCTTCATCGTCGCCGACGATAACCAAGAAGAAATCTTTGTTCACCAAACCGGCCTCATCCACGAAATTCAGGAAGGCGACCGGGTACAATTCAACATCAAAGCCGGCAAAAAAGGCCCGAACGCCGTGGACGTCGCCCGTATTCAATAGGTATTGAATCGCGCTATAAATCGCGCAAAAAGAACGTCATGCGGAGCTTGTCGAAGCATCTCTACCGCAGCAGTAAACTTAATTACTTGCGCGGTAGAGATGCTTCGACAAGCTCCGCATGACGTTCTTTCGTTTTGAACATCTAGCCTACACCCCGGGCCTACTTCTTCTCCACGTGCTTCGTCACTTCCACGCCCATGGCCATGAGGCCGGGCAGTTGGTCCTGGCGCATGTATTGTTCAAGGGTGAGGGTGTAGTTGCCGGCTTTGGCAAAATGCTGCTTGGGTAGGGCCAGAAACTGGATGTCGTAGATGTCGCCGGTACCGCTGCCTTTGGGCTCGCCGGTTTTGGGGTCCATCAGCAGCATCTGGTGCAGGCCCGGCTGGCCCACCGGGCCGGCGGGACCGGTCAGGGTGTGCTTCACGTAGAGGTTATAGTAGCCGTAGGCCGAGGCGTGGCGCACGTTGAAATGCACGTCGTACACCGCCGTGGTGTCCTCAATGGCAAAGGTGAAAGAGGGCTTCTGCTGCACGTCCCAAGAGTTATTCGGGAAGTCGATGTTCTTCTCGAACACCCGGTTGGGGTCGCAGGCCGAAAGCACGCAAAGAAGCACGGCCACAATGGCCGCCCGGAAGGCAAAACGCTGGTTCATGCGAAGAATGAGCATTCAAAATCAATAAAGCCACTGTCTACGAACCCGCCGGTGCGGGCGCTGACGGGGCCGCGCCGCCCTCCCCGGCTGGGCCCCGGCCGCCGCGACGATTGCGCCCGCCACGGCCTTCGCGGCGCTCGCCACCGCTGCCCTCAGCGCGCGGCTCGGAGCCTTCGCGGCGGGGCCGGGACTCGCCGCCTTCGGCGTTGGGACGACGGTTGCGGCCGCCTTCGGGGCGCGGCTCGGAGCTGCCGGTGGGGGCAGCGCCGTCTTTAGCATTGGAGCGCGGGGCACCGTCGCGGCCCCGGCCGCCGCGGCGGTTGAGGGGGCGGGCGGCGGCACCGCGGCGGCCGCGCTGCTCGGGCGTATCGCCGAGGGCCGGCACCGTATTATCGGCGTCGCCGGGGCCGGGACTGGTCATTTGCTCGGGTGGGCGCGGGCCGCCGGGTGCGGCACCAGCCGGACGGCGGCCATCGCGCGGGGCGCGGCCTTCGCGGCCCTCGCGGGGTGGGCGGCCCTCCCGGTTTTCACGCGGCTCGCGGGCTTCGCGCGGCTGCTCGGCGCCTGGCTCCTGGGCGGCGCGGGGCTCACGCTCGGGGCGCGGAGCGCGGGGCTCGCGGCCTTCGCGCGGGGCGCGGGCTTCGGGGGCGTCGCCCTCCTTTTCGCCTTTGCCTTTTTTGCGTTTGCTGCGCTTGCTGCTCGATTTGATTTTGTCGTCGAGACGGTCCAAAGAACCCTCTACGATGGCCGAAACTTCGGGCTCGGGCGCTTCCTCGCGGGGTGGCAGCAGGCTTTCGATGATTTCGCCGCGCTTGTTCATTTCCAGCAGCTCTTTCACGCGGGCCGTGTCGAGCATCACCCAGTTGTTGTCGCCTTTGAAGGCAAACCACATGCGGCGGCGGAAGATGTCGGTTTTCTGCAAAAAGGCTTCGCCCTTGCTGGTTTTCAGCGGGCGCTGCACCTGCGGAATGTCCTTCAGCGCATCCAGATAGGCATCCAGCTCATAGTTGAGGCAGCACTTGAGGCGGCCGCACTGGCCGGCCAGCTTCTGCGGGTTGAGGCTCAGGTTCTGATAGCGGGCGGCGGTGGTACTCACCGTTTTAAAGTCCGTGAGCCATGTCGAGCAGCACAGCTCACGTCCGCAAATGCCGAGGCCGCCAATGCGGCCGGCTTCCTGCCGCAGCGAAATCTGGCGCATCTCCACGCGCACCCGAAACTCGTCGGCCAGGCGGCGGATGAGTTCGCGGAAGTCCACCCGGTCTTCGGCCGAGTAGTAGAACAGGGCGCGGGTACGGTCGGCCTGATACTCCACGTCGCTGAGCTTCATGCGCAGACGCAGCTCGCTCACCACGGCGCGGGCCCGGAACATGGTACCGGTTTCGAGGTCGCGCACGGCCTGCCAACGCTCCTCGTCGTCGGGAGTAGCAATGCGCAGGATATTGCGGATTTCCTTGGAGTCGGTGGGGATTTTCTTCTTGCGCATCTGCAGGCGCACCAGCTCGCCCTTGAGCGACACGTGGCCTAGGTGCCAGCCGGAGCCGGCGGCATCTACCACCACGGCATCGCCGGTCACGAGCGGCAGGCGCAGGTCGTTGCGCATAAATTCCTTGCGGCCGCCCTTGAAGCGAACTTCGACCATGTCGAACCCGGCAAATGAATCGGGCACCTCCACGTCCTGGAGCCAATCGAACACATTCATGCGGGTGCAGCCGCCGGAGCTGCAGCCGCCTTTGGAGCCGCAGCCTCCTACTTTGGTGGTGCCGCAGCCCCCACCGGTTGAACAAGTTGAGCAAGCCATGAGGCTGAGATTATATAGTTGAGGGAAAATGGCAGTAGCGCCTGGTTTTCCGCGAAAATTCGGTTCCTAGCAAAGATACACAAATAGCACAGGCGCTTCCGCCGGGGTATTGGGCCAAGACCAAGCCGCTCGCACGGCCGGCTTCGTTACCCTCGAACAGCTTCTTGCGCCTTTGTGAAGCGTGTAATTATTACAATAACTTATTAGACTGCTACTTATAAAATTTTGTCATTTTTCGCAATTAAAAAGCCTAAAAAAGCCTCTGCAATACCAATAAAATGGGTTTATGTTAAAATTATTTTAAAATTTCTGCTTAACCGTGATGCGATTCGCAATTGGCTCTCTATATATTCGCCCATTCTTCACCAAAACCTCACCCCAAAAAGTTCTATGAAAAACCTCAAACTTCTCTCCCTGCTCGCCCTAACCGGCGCAACTCTATCCCTTGCCTCGTGCAGCAAAAAAGAGGAAACGGCTGCCGCTGCCCCAGCGGCCGTTTCACAAGATACCATGGCTCAAATCAAAGCCTTGGGTTTCAGCACCTCCGACGTGAAAGCCGTGGACGGCGGCTACGTGGTGGAGGGCGACATGCTCTTGACTAATGAGCTGCTGGCCAGTGCCCCCGGCTACTCCACCCTCCGCGTGGGCGGCGAGGAGCAGTACCGCACCACCAACCTGGTGGGCAGCCTGCCGCGCGTACTCACCGTGAGCATCAGCAGCTCGTTTCCCTCGGCCTATGTGTCGGCCATCGACGAGGCCATCCGGCGCTACAACGCCGCTGGCCTGCGGGTAACCTTCCGCCGCGTGAGCTCGGGGGCCGAGATGCCAGTGAAGTACTCGTCGAACCTGGGCACGGGCGTGCTGGGCCAGTCGGGCGGTTTCCCCAGCGGCGGCAACCCCGCACCGGGCTTCACGCTGGTGCCGAATGTCATCAACAGCACCAACGTTAACTACATTGCCACCATCATGGCCCACGAGATGGGCCACTGCATCGGCATGCGCCACACCGACTATTACAACCGCGCCTACAGCTGCGGCGGCAGCGCCTCCAACGAAGGCGCCAGCTCGGTGGGCGCCATTCTCATTCCCGGCACGCCCTCGGCAGCCGAGCCCAATTCCTGGATGCTTGCCTGCGTGGGCAACGGCGTGAACCGGCCCTTCACCAGCAATGACCTCACGGCCCTGAACTACATCTACTAACTTCGGTTAGTGCTTCAAACAAAAAGCCCCGGCTCCTTCGAGTCGGGGCTTTTTGCTGTTTGGCCGCAGCCCAATCCGGCGGGCCTACTGAATAACAATCTTCAGCGTTTGGCCGGATTTGTTGTCCTGCTGCACCTGTAGCAGGTAAAGCCCGGGCTTCAGTCCAGTGGTTTCAATCAAATTGATAAGTCCTTCGGCGGTGGCTGTGCGCTGGAACCGGCCCAGCATGTCGTAGAGGCGGATGGTGACGGGGGCCGTGCTGTTGGCCACTACGGTGAGCGGGGCGCCGGCTTGCACGGGGTTGGGGTAGGCCTGAATGAGGCCGGCGCGGAGCAGGAATGCCTCCTCGGTATTGCTGTAGAATTGCTGCCCGGCCACGTTGTCGAGGCGCACGCGGTAGAGGTAGCGGCCGGCGGCCGGCGGCTGGTCGCTGAACGCAAACGTGGGGCTGGCAACCGGACTGATGGTTTGCACGGCCTCGAAGCTGCCATCGGGCCGCTGGCGCTCTAGCGTGGCCGATTTTAGGCGAAACACCGTGCCCAGCACTACATCGAACCGAATAGTCTCATCGACCAATTGGCGTGGCAGGAAGGAGCGGAAGTAGCACGCCGTGCCTTGGGTGGCGAAGTCGATGGTGGTGCCGGGCCGCACTATGGTGCCGCGCAGCTGCGGCGCCACGGCGTAGTAGCGCGTCTGGGCCATTTGGGCGCGGCTGAGAACCAGGGCCGTATCGACCACGGGCAGCCCCAATGGCACCAACGTGATAGCGCCCAACTGGTACACCTGGTAGCCGGTGGCGCCGGGCACGCGGCGCCATTGCAGCAGGGTTTCGTCGGGGCAGGTGTAGCCGACCCGCAGGGCTAGCGCGGGCGCAATGGCGAAGGTATCGGAAGGAAAATTCTGGCTGCCGACCACGAAACGCAACTGAGCCAGCGCGGTGGTATCGGGCACGGCCAAGGCGTAGCGGTTGGGCGCCAGCGGCACGGCGGGGCTCACCAGCCGCCATTGGGTGCGGCCCAGCGGGCGGTATTCGAGGCGGCCGGTGGCGGCAGCAAAGCCATTCCAGTGCCAGAGCAGCGTGGTGGACGCGCCGGGCGGCACGTTGCCGGGCGTGGGCGGGCGGTGCCATTCCAGCGTTACGGGGCTGTACTCGTAAGCCAGGCTAAAAGCCTGCGGCCCCTGCGGCACGGCAAAGCCCCGCACCTTCAGAAAACAGATGCCCGGCGCGGGCGCGGCCAGCGTGATTTGTTCCACGTTGTTGAGGTGGTCGGGGCGACGGCGGGCGGGCAGGGCCAGGGAATCGGCGCGCGGCGCGGTGCTCAAGCCCCACGGCAGCCAGCGCTGGGCGGCATTCCCATCCAACAGCTCCAGGTCGAGGTCGTTCACCAAGGCCTGACTGGCGTTGGCAGCCGCTTCGGGGTCGCTCCAGGCCAGGGTGATTTTGAGCTGTTGCTGGCCGGCGGGCACGACGATGGCAAATGTTTGTACGGAACCCTGCGTAGCGCTGCCATTGAAGAAACGCCCTTCGCGCACCGTGGCAAGGGCACCCACCGCGTCGGCCTGGCCAAAGCCGTTGATGAAGTCGACTTCGGGGCGGCCGAGGTCGTCGGCGCTGTTGAGCAGCACGGCTTTCACGAGGGCGGCGGGCGGCAGGCTGCCGCGCAGGTCGCGGTGGGCCTGCTGCACCAAAGCGCCGAGGCCCGATACCAGCGCGGCGGCCTCGGAGGAGCCGCCTTCGCCGTAAGCCACCAGCTCGGGCTTCACGCGGCCATCGTAGGCGGGGCCGCGCGAGCTCAGGGCTGCCACCTGGCCGCCGGGTTCGGTGGCACCCACGCTCAGGGTGTTTTTCGACATCTTGAACTGGCCGGTGAGGTTGGCCCAGCTGGCCAGACCCTGGTAGGTACCGCTGGGGCTGGCCGCCGTGCCCGAATTGCCAGACGAAAACACGTGCAGTAGCTGCGGGTACTGCTGGCACTGCCGGTCGTATTCCAGGGCTTCCACACCATAGTAATTCTCGATACCAACGCCGTAGGAGTGGTTTTGGATAGAAATTCCGGCTTGGGCGAGCTGCGGGCCGTCGTCGGGCAGCAGGCGGGCGAAGTCAGAAGTGGCCAAGCGCACTTCGCGGGCCACGCCGCGGCCCAGCGGGTCGGAGTTGCCAGCCCCGCCGACGAGCGTGGCCATGGCCGTGGCATGGTCGGATGCCGGGCCTGGAAAGGCGCCGGCCGCCACCACGCGGCCCTTGAAATCAATATCGTTGGGGTCGAAAGGCTGTTCTTTTACCGACACCGTGAGGCCCTGCCCGGTGAGTTGCGGGTAGCGGGCCTGGGCAGCGGTGAAGCCGTTGACCGACAAGTCGGAATTATTCAGACGGCGCTCTTCGTGGGCCCGGCGGTCGGGCACATCCACAAAATCAACCAACGGGCTGGCGGCTAGCTGGGCCAGCGCGGCGGCATCGAGGCCGGCCACGGTGAGGGTGCAGGGCGAGGTACTAGGCTGCGAAACCTGGGCATTAGGCAGGTGCTGATGCAGCCAAGCGCGAAAAGCGGCAGGGTCGGCCACGCGGACGCGCACGGTTTGCGGGGTGTTGCGGTTAGCGACTTGCAGGCCGGGAGCGAGCTTAGCGGGCAGCGCGCGCGGGGCGGTGCTCTGGGCCCACAGCAGCTCAGGTAGCAACAGCAGCGCCAGCAAAGACCAGCGCTTCGGGCAGTGGCTCATAAAATTTGTAATCGATGCAACTCAAAGGTATTCAAGCCTCACAGAAAACGCCCCGACCAAACCGGCCGGGGCGTTTCTCTTGGCTTCAAAAGCAACTCAGCCGCTTACGAGCCGGGCTTGAGCACCACCTTGGTGCAGTTGTCCTTTTTGTGGCGGAAGATGTCGTAGCCGTGCGGCGCCTGCGAGAGCGGCAGACGGTGCGAGATGATGTCATCGAGCCGTACGTCGCCGTCCGATACGTGCTTCAGCAGCTTGTCGATGTGCTTGTGGGCCGGGGCCTGGCCGGCCTGCATAATGATGCCCTTATCGAAGAACTGGTGAATGGGGAAGTTGTCGAAGGGCGAGGAATACACGCCCAGCACCGACACGAAGCCGCCGCGGCGCACGGCGCTCATGCAGGCCAGCAGCACCTTATCGGAACCTTTTTCGAGGTTGATGACGGCTTTAGCGCGGTCGCCGAGGCTGCGGTCGGGCTCGAAGCCCACGGCTTCCACCACCACATCGGCGCCGTAGCCACGGGTTTTGCTACGGATTTCGTCCACCACCTGGTCGTGGCTTTCCCAGAGGATGCCTTCGGCACGGGCGGCTTTGGCGGCCAGGTCGAGGCGGTACTGCTGGGTATCGATAATCATGACGCGCGAGGCGCCGCGCAGCCAAGCCGATTTCGCGGCCATGATACCCACTGGACCGGCGCCAAAAATGGCCACCGTTTCGCCGCCCTTCACGTTGGCCCAGTCGATGCCGGAGTAGCCCGTCGGGAAGATATCGGTGAGGAAAAGCACCTGCTCGTCGGTCAGGTTATCCGGCACTTTGCGGGGACCGAAGTCGGCGTAGGGCACGCGGGCGTATTCGGCCTGGCCGCCGTCGTAGCCGCCATACAAATCCGTGTAGCCGAAGAGGGCGCCGCCTTTTTCGGTCATCAGGCCGCCCTCGGGGCCGTAGTGCTCGGGGTTGGAGTTTTCGCAGTGGCCGGGCAGCTCGTGGTTGCAAAACAGGCAATGGCCGCAGGCAATAGGAAAGGGCACCACTACCCGGTCGCCGCGCTTGAGGTTGGTCACGCCCTTGCCCACTTCCTCCACAATGCCCATGAACTCGTGGCCGAGCGTCATGGGGCGGGGCTGCGGAATGCTGCCGTTGTAAATGTGCAGGTCCGACCCGCAAATGGCCGTGCTGGTGACGCGGATAATGGCGTCGCGCGAGTCCTGAATCTCAGGGTCGTCGACGGTATCAACCCGGACGTCGCGGGCACCGTGAATGCGGAGAGCTTTCATATAAAAAAGAGGATTGGAAGTGGAAAGGAAGAACTGTACTTCCTAACGGCCCCTCCTCATGCAGGTTGCTACGGCTCAGCCGTCGCTGCCGCTAGCCTCAACCATTGGCCACCCCTACGGCATCTGATAGACTGCCACTCCCGCCGCCGTGAAAATATACGCGTACGTTTCGCCCACCAGCACTTGGCGTACCGCCGCCGGGTCGAGGCCGACGGGCAGGGCCACGCGGCGCTCGGTCAGGTTGTAGAGGTGGAAAAAGTGCAGCGCCCCGGCGTCGAGGTAATACAGCTCATCGCCCCGAAAGCCAATCATGCTCAGCCCGGTGAAGGGCAGTTTTTTCTTGTAGTTGCCCAGGTTGTCGAACACGTAGATGCCCGTGCTGCGGTCCACGAGGTAAATATTGTTCTGATACTGGCGCAGGAAACGGAAGTCGGGCCGGGAGCGGCCAATCAGCAAGTCAAGCGGGGTGTTCTGCACCATCCGCTGGGTATTGGGGTCGAAGGCGCGCAGCACGAGGTTGCTTTCATCAAGCAGCCAGATGCGGTTGTCGGGCGCCAGCGTGGCCGCCCGAATGGTGCCGTCCACAAAGTCCGCCAGCCGCACTTCGCTGATGAGCGAGAGGAACCTATCGAGCAGAATGAGCTGCTGCCGGTCATCGTTGAAGACCAGCGTGGTGGTCACATTCCAGGCTTCCACCTGGGCGGCGTGGCCCGGCTGCGTGGGCGCGTAGGTATTCAGGGGCAGGCCTTCGGGGCCGTACTGGCGCAGGTTGTTGTCGGCATCGGCCACATATAGCGCCCCACGCCGGTCCAGCGATGCCGCACCGGGGTTGCGGAGCTTGATGTCGCGGAGTAGCTTCCAGGGTGCGGCGGTGGGCGCGGCGCTGGCATCGGCCTGGGGCGCGGGCGCGGGGGTTATGGGGGCTACTACCTGCTGAGAAGCAGGCGCAGTAGAGGCGGCGGAAGGGACGGTGACTTGGGCGTGAGCTGGCGTTAGAACTAATGCCAAGACGGCGCACACGGCCAACCTCACCCCCTGCCCCCCTCTCCTGCGGAGAGGGGGCACTGGATTTGCTCCTGACGAAATAGTGGGAAGAATCGTCTTTACGAACCGGTGCCCCCTCTCCTCAGGAGAGGGGGTCAGGGGGTGAGGTGAACGGCTGGCGCCGTCCTCACTCCTGCTCAAAATGCCGCAAAGCCAGTTCCTTGCCATCATACACGCCATAGCTGCAATAATTGACCCATTCGCCCAGATTGACGTAGCGGCTGCCCGGCGCCACTTCCACATCGAGCGGCAGGTGGCGGTGACCAAACACGTAGTAGTCGTGGTGAGAACGGGCTTCGACCTCGCGGCAGTATTGGAGCAGCCATTCTTCGTCGCCAAAATACTTGGTGTCGTCTTTGCCGGCCTGCATGCGGCTGCGGCGACTCCATTTATTGGCCATGCCGATGCCGAAGTTGGGATGCAGCCGGGCAAACAGCCACTGCGCCAGTCCAGACGTGAACACCTGTTTCAGCGCCTTGTAGCTATAGTCCTTCGGCCCCAACCCATCACCGTGCCCGATGTGGAACAACTGGTTGCCGATGCGCTGCGAAATCTCCTGCCGCAGCACCGGAATGCCCATTTCTTGGGTGAAGTAGCCGAACATCCACATGTCATGGTTGCCGGTGAAGATGGTAATGGGCATGCCCGCGTCCGTCAGTTCCGCTAGCTTGCCCTGCAGCCGGATAAAGCCCCGCGGAATAGCGTGCTTGTACTCAAACCAGAAGTCGAACAAATCGCCCAACAGGTAGATGGCCGCCGCATCGGGCGCCACCTCATCCAACCAGCGCACAATGCGCCGCTCCCGCGCCAGCGAAGCCGCCGCATCGGGCGCGCCGAGGTGAAAATCGGAGGCGAAATAAACCTTTTTGCCGGGCGGCAGCGCCAAATCGGGCAGGGTAAGGGGTTGCTTCATTCGGTAAGCGTGATAATCAAAACGTCATGCAGAGCGCAGCGAAGCATCTTTACCGCGCAACGCAATTATTTACTATGGCGGTAAAGATGCTTCGCTGCGCTCTGCATGACGGCCGGGGCCTGTTCATTATTCCTCTTCTTCCAGCAAAAACAGCGCAATGCGGCGCGGCCCGTGCGCGCCCAGCACCAGCGTTTTCTCAATGTCGGCCGTGCGGCTGGGGCCGCTGGTGAGCGATACCATCGAAGGCATCTGCGCGCCGTAACGGGCCTGCATCAGCCGCAACGCGTCGCCGATTTCGGCCACCACCTGGCTGGGCCGGGCCAGCACCAAGTGCTGGTCGGGGTAAATACTGAGCCGTCGCCCGCTGGCTGTGGCGGCCGACACCAGCACGCTACCCGTGCGCGCCACCAGCGCCTCGCAGGACGTCAGCCCCAAATCAGCCTTCTCAATAAACTCCGTTTCATCGGCCCGAAATGCCACGCCGGCTTTATAGAGCAGCGCCTGCATCTCCGGCTCCCACACAAACGGCACGCCCACCTGCTGCCGCTTCTGGAATCCCGCCAACTGCGCCGCCAGGTGCGGCAGCGACTCGCAGTAGTAAAACTCGCCGCCTACGCGCTGGAAGCTCTCGGCAAATGCCACCACCAGGTCGGCATTGGCCAGCGGCGGGTGCACGGGGACAGTGAAATCGGGGCGCGGCGGCAGCAGCGCCGGGCCAGCCGCCAGCCCCTGACGGATGCGGGCGAGAACAGCGTCGCGGGAAGATTCGGACATGGGGCAAAAGTACCGGTAAAATAAAAAAGCCAGCCCCGCAAAAGGGCTGGCTCTTCAAAACACATTTTATCGAATTAACCAGCCACCGCGCTGCCGCTGGGCGACGCTGCTTCGTTGTTGCGGCCGTTGTCGTCCATGCCGGGCAGGTTCAGGTCGGGCAGGTCGCTGCCGAGCTTGCCGCCAGCAGCTTGTTCGCCTTTCACCTCGCTGGCAGTTTCGCTGCGGTCGGTGCCGGCCATGTGGGCCTGGTAGTTGGTCTGGGTGTCGAAGGGGCGTGGGCCCACAAGGCGGGTTAGGTCTTCCTGTTGCAGCACTTCTTTCTCCAACAGCTCCTTGGCAATTACTTCCAGCTCGTGGCGCCGCTCCGTGAGCAACTCCTTCGTGCGGGTGTACGCCTGCTCGATGATGCTGCGCACTTCCTCGTCAATCATCTGCGACGTGGCCTCCGAATAAGGCTTCGAGAAGCCGTACTCGTTCTGACCTTTTGAGTCGTAGAACGACACGTTGCCGAGCTTGGCGTTCATGCCATACATCGTCACGATGCTATAGGCCATCTTGGTGATGCGCTCCAAGTCACTCAGCGCGCCGGTCGATATTTTGCCAAACACCAGTTCCTCGGCGGCGCGGCCGCCCAGGGCCATGCACATCTCGTCAATCAGCTGCTCGGTGTTGTAGAGGAACTGCTCTTTCGGCAGGTACTGCGCGTAGCCCAGCGCCGCCACGCCGCGCGGCACGATGCTCACCTTCACCAACGGGTCGACGTGCTCCAGAAACCAGCCCGCGATGGCGTGGCCGGCTTCGTGGTAGGCCACGATGCGCTTCTCGCCAGGCGAAATGATTTTGTTCTTCTTCTCCAGGCCGCCAATCACACGGTCGATGGCGTCGGTGAAGTCTTGATCGGTGATGAATTTCTTGTCACGACGGGCCGCAATGAGTGCCGCCTCGTTGCAGACGTTGGCAATTTCAGCGCCGGCAAAGCCCGGCGTCTGAGCCGAGAGACGCTTGGCGTCCACGTCGGGGCCCAGCGTCAGGGGCTTCAAGTGCACCTGAAAAATCTCGGTACGGCCGTTGATGTCCGGCTTGTCGATGCTGATTTGACGGTCGAAGCGGCCGGGACGCAACAGGGCCGAATCCAAGGTATCGGGCCGGTTGGTGGCGGCCAGGATGATGACGCCCGAATCAGTACCGAAGCCGTCCATTTCCACCAGCAGCGAGTTCAGGGTGTTTTCGCGCTCGTCGTTGCCGCCGGGCACCGAGCCGCGCGAACGGCTGCGGCCCACGGCATCAATCTCGTCGATGAAGATGATGCAGGGCGCTTTGGCTTTGGCTTGCTTGAACAGGTCGCGCACCCGGGCCGCGCCCACACCCACGAACATCTCCACGAAGTCGGAGCCCGAGAGGGAGAAGAACGGCACATCAGCTTCGCCAGCTACGGCTTTGGCCAGCAGGGTTTTGCCGGTACCGGGAGGGCCAACCAGCAGCGCGCCTTTCGGAATCTTGCCGCCGAGGATGGTGAACTTGCTGGGGTTCTTGAGGAACTCCACAATCTCCTGCACTTCCTCCTTGGCTTCTTCGAGGCCGGCCACATCTTTAAAGGTAATTTTTACCTTGTCGCCGCCTTCAAACAGTGCCGCTTTGCTTTTGCCAATGTTGAAAATCTGGCCGCCGGGGCCGCCGGCGCTGCCCATGCGGCGCATCACGAACCAGAAGCCAACAATCATCAGCAGAATGAGGCCGTAGCTGCCGAGGTAATCGCCGGGGCTGTTGCGCTCCTCAATATTGAGCCCCAGGCGCTGGGCGCCGGGCACGTCTTTCTGCAGCTTGTCCAGGTCTTCCTTGAAGACCTTGGCGTCCACTATTGGAAAGTAGAACTGCGAGCCCGTGGTGGCCGTGCCGAAAGGCGTGCGGCGCGTGAGCTCCTGGCGATACTCCGTTTTTTGCAGAGCCTCGGGCTTGAGGCGCACCTCCACCACCTTCTGGTTGCTGATGATGGTGATTTCCTTCACGTCGCCAGCGGCGAGCATGGTTTCGAATTTCTGCTGGTCAATTTTGGCGGGTTCGTTCAGTCTGCCCATCACAAACACCCCGAACACGAACACCAGCAAGCCGGCCAGTACCCAAAGCTGCAAGCCCGGACGCGGGTTGGGCGCCGGGGTCAGGGGCTTCTTTTTCTTGCTGTTATTAGGATTTTTATCCGACATGAAAATAGCTAGTTAGAATCTGGTATAACTACGGGCCTAACACCGCCTCGAAAGCAAATGTTCGGTGATGCAGAAGACGCAGCGGCAGGGTTTTTATTTTGGACAGGCTGAAAAAAGAACGTCAAGCCAGAACGGTCATGCAGAGCGCAGCGAAGCATCTTTACCGCGCAATGCAATTATTTACCATCACAGTAGAGATGCTTCGGCTGCGCTCAGCATGACGTGCTTTTTTATTTGACAACCCAGCCTATATTACGCCGGCTCCGACTCGATGTAGCTGATGTCGGCGTCGCCCCACAGCTCTTCGAGCGCGTAGAAACGGCGGCGGTCGCGCAGGAACACGTGCACCACCACGTCCACATAGTCGAGCAGTACCCACTCGCGGTTGGTGCGGCCTTCGGTTTGCCAGGGGCTTTCGCCGGTTACTTTTTCAATTTCTTCTTCCACCGAGCGGGCTACGGCTTCGAGTTGGGTATCGGAGTTGGCCGAGCAGATGATGAAATAATCTGCCACGGCGTTTTTTAATTCCTTCAGATTCAGCACCACGATGTCGGACGCCTTCTTGTCCTGCATGCCGCGAACGACTAAATCTGCCAATGTGTCTGAATCCTGACGGACCAACGTGCTTTTCATATTGTGGTGTTAGGTGTGAGCTTTACAGCCGAAAGTCTACGAAGTTAACGAAACGAGAAAGAAGGCCGTGGTTGTCACCCCTCAAACCCTGTTCACGGGCCAGCAGCTTATCTGGTTGCCGGCCTGCCCCTCCACCAATTCGGAGGCGCAGGCGTTGATTGTCCAAAACCGGGCCAGTGAGGGCTGCACCGTCATTACGGACTTTCAGTCGGCCGGCCGGGGCCAGCGTGGCAACCAGTGGGAAGGCGCCCCCGCCGAAAACCTCATGCTCTCGGTGGTGTGGCAGCCCACTTTTCTGGCCGCCGCCCAGCAGTTTCGGCTCAGCCAGGCTGTGGCCCTGGGCGTGCACGACTGGGCCGCTAAGTTGCTCGGACCCGACCCCAAGCTGCGCCTGAAATGGCCCAACGACCTCTACTACGGCGACCAGAAAGTGGGTGGCATCCTGATTGAAAACACCCTGAGCGGCCCAAAGATTCAATACAGCATCATTGGTATTGGCCTGAATATCAATCAACAGGAATTTGCTGTGCGCACGGCCACGTCGCTGGCTAAGCTCACGGGGCGGGTGTACAACCGCGCCATCGTGGCCGCCCGCCTGCTCGAATTCCTGGAGCGGCGCTATCTGCAACTCCGAGCCGGGCAGACCGACCAGTTGCGGCAGGATTATCTGCGGGTGCTCTACCGCTACCAGGAAACCCATTTTTTTGAAGTGAACGGGCAAACCGTGCTTGGCCAGATTGTGGGCGTGGAGGAAGACGGCCGGCTGGCGGTGGCCATTGGCAGCGAACTGCGGCGGTTCGGTTTGCAAGAAATCCGGCACGTGTAGCAACCCTGCCGGTCGTTTTGACATCTGTCAGGTATATTCAAATTTATTGATAAAATAATTTTGAGTAGAGGCAACCGGACTGCCTTTTTTGCCGAGTTGTTTCCGACGCCAAACAACTTTTGGCTATTTCGACAGTCCATCAAACCGAAACGGCTGGCCCGGCGTTGGTTACTCAACCCGGCACGGTGCTTGTATTTCCGTTTTAGACCCGTAACTTCCCCGTCACCTTACGCATTTTCTGCTTTTCTCTGATGAAACTCTTTACTCGTATTTTAGCTGTGGCCGCCATTCTGGCCATGCCTCTGGCGCCAGTGCTGGCCGCTAACATCACCATTGTGGTGGGCGACAACTTTTACCACGGCCCCGGCAACACCTCGAACGACGCCGACATTCGCACCATCAACGTGGGCGACGTGGTGACGTTCACCTACGCGGGCCAGTCTAGCCACCCCACCATGTCGGACAACGGGGCCTGGGCCACCTTCCAGATGAACGCCAGCAGCCGCTCGGTTACGCTGCCCGCCTTCAACACCGTGGGTGTGTACCCTTACCATTGCACTGCCCATGGCGCCCCCGGCGCGGGCCAGTACGGCGTGCTGACGGTGCGAGCCGTCACCACCGCCACCCTCGACCCCGTCGCGGCCGGTGTGACGCTCAGCGTGTACCCCAACCCCAGCCGCGGCCAGGTGACGGTGAAGCTCGACCAGAAGCCCGGTACCGACTACAAGCTACGCCTGAGCAACATCATCGGCCAGGAAATCCGCACCGTAGCCCTCAAGCCTGATTTGACCGCCGCCGGCTTGCCCCTCGACCTGAGCGACCTGCACGCCGGCATGTACGTCTACAGCCTGCTGGTTGATGGCAAGGTGGTGAGCACGAAGCGACTCGTCTTGCAGAATTGAGCTTTCTTTGCCTGAATCAAGAATCAAAAAGCAGCCAATGGCTGCTTTTTGTGTTTCTGATCTGAATCGGTTCCCGGGTTCGTGCAATGTGCAACCCTGCGTTGCCTACTTTTGCCCTTTAGGAGAGTAGTGAGAAATAAGTATTGAGTCATGAGTAAAGCAAACGTCTTGCTTTGCTTCCTGCTGCATACCTATCTCATTACTCACTACTTGCTACTCCATACTAACTTCTTTTTCCGGCCCCGCACCCCTGTCGGCGGCCGGTGTTGCGTGCCTCATTCGATTGTATGCGTTCTTTTAAAAGCCTGAATAACCTCGTGGGCTGGCTGGTTTTTGCCATTGCCGCCATCACCTACCTGCTCACCCTGGAGCCCACGGCCTCGTTCTGGGACTGCGGCGAGTTCATTGCCTGCTCCTACAAGCTGCTGGTGCCGCACCCGCCCGGGGCGCCCACCTTCCTGCTGCTGGGGCGCTTGTTCTCGCTCTTTTCGTTTGGCGATGTGACGAAGGTGGCTGTGCTCATCAACGCCCTGTCGGGCCTAAGCAGCGCCTTTACCGTCCTGTTTCTATTCTGGATTATCACCCGCATGGCCCGCAAGCTGGTGCTGCGCGAGGCCGTGGGCAACAGCAACCTGGCGGCCGAAAGTATTGAGCCCAGCCAGGGCCAAACCTTCCTCATTCTGAGCGCGGGCGTGGTGGGCGCGCTGGCCTTTGCCTTCTCCGACTCGTTCTGGTTCAACGCCGTGGAGGGCGAGGTGTACGCTATGTCGGCCCTTTGCACGGCGGCCGTGGTGTGGCTGATGCTGAAGTGGGAGGGCCACGCCGACGAGCCCGATTCTGATAAGTGGATTGTGCTCATTGCTTACGTCATCGGCCTGAGCATCGGGGTGCACTTGTTGAACCTGCTGACGCTGCCAGCGCTGGGCTTCATTTACTACTACCGCCGCACGGCCAACCCCTCGTTCACGGGCGGCATTATGGTGATGGTGGTGAGCATGATTATCGTGGGGTCTATTCTGGTAGGCATCATTCCGGGCCTGCCCACGCTGGCGGGCAGCTTCGAGGTGTTCTTCGTGAACAGCATCGGCCTGCCGTTCAACTCGGGCCTGTTCATCTTCCTTATTGTGTTTATCGGGCTGATTTGGTTTGGCTTCCGCCTCTCCTATCAGCGCCGCAGCCAGCTGCTGAACACGGCCATGCTCTGCTTCGTGTTCATTCTGATTGGCTACTCGTCGTATCTGATTGTGCCCATCCGCAGCTCGTTTCAGCCCACCATCAACGAAAACGACCCCGAGGATGTGCTGAGCTTCGTGAGCTACCTCAAGCGGGAGCAGTACGGCTCGCGGCCGCTGCTCTACGGCCCGCAGTTCAACGCCCAGCCCAACGGGCAGGAGCCCGGCGCGCCCCGCTACGCCCGCGATGTCAAGACTGGCAAGTACAAGGAGCTGCCCCCGCAGCCCGACTACACCTACGCCGACGAGGACAAGATGCTCATCCCGCGCATCTACAGCTACGAACCCGACCAGATTGCCAACTACAAAAAGTGGGTGGACATTCAGGATGGCGTGAAGCCGACCATGGGCCAGAACCTGGGTTTCTTGTTCCGCTACCAGATGGGTCACATGTTCTGGCGTTACTTCATGTGGAACTTCGTAGGCCGCGAATCCGACATTCAGCAGGCCGGCGTCGTGACGCCCTTTAGCTCCAGCGCGGGGCTGCCCGCCCGCATCGGCGAGAGCCCGGCGCACAACAACTTCCTGGCTTTGCCGCTCATTCTGGGCCTTATCGGCCTGTTTTTCCAGAGCCGCCGCGACAGCAAAGACGCCTGGGTGACGGGCCTGCTCTTTATCATGACGGGTCTGGCCATCGTGTTCTACCTCAACCAGCCGCCGCGCGAGCCACGTGAGCGCGACTACACCTTCACCGGCGCCACGTTTGCCTTCTCCATCTGGATAGGCTTGGGGGTACTGGGGCTGGCCGAGCTGTTTGGCAAAGCGGTGAAAAACGACGGGCTGCGCGCTGGCCTGGCCCTGGTGGTGGGCCTGCTCATCCCGGGCATTATGGTGGCCCAGGGTTGGGACGACCACGACCGCTCCGACCGCTACAACTCGGTGGATTCGGCCAAAAACCTGCTCAACTCCTGCGCCCCGAACGCCATCCTGTTCACCAACGGCGACAACGACACCTTCCCGCTCTGGTACGCCCAGGAGGTGGAAGGCGTACGTACCGACGTGCGCGTGGCCGTGCTCAGCTACCTGAACACCGACTGGTACATTGCCCAGATGAAGCGCCGCGCCTACAAGTCGCAGCCCTTCCCCATCAGCATGGGTCCCGAGGCCTACGCCCAAGGCACCAACGACATGCTGCCCTTCGCCGCCAACCCCGCCGTGCCCAGCGTGAACCTGAAGGAATTCCTGCAGCTCATCAACTCCAACAACCCGCTGCTGCAAGTGCAGTACCAGGAAGGCGGCCCGAGCATGAACTCTTTCCCGACGCCCAACTTCTTCCTGCCCATTGACACGGTGGCAGTGAAAAAGCTCGGTATCATCCCCAAAGACCGCGAAAACCAGCTGGTGGGCCGTATGGAATGGAGCATGGGCAAGCGCGCCATTGAGAAGAAAAACCTGGTGATTCTCGACATGATTGCCACCAACAACTGGCAGCGCCCCATCTACTTCAGCAGCACCGTGGCCCCGCAGGACTACATGAACCTGCAGCCTTACTTCCAGCTCGAAGGCATGGCTTACCGCCTGCTGCCCCTCAAAGACCCGAACTACGACCCCCGCTCCGGCGAGGAGGGCTACGTGGAGAAAGACCTCACTTACCAGCGTCTGCTGAAGGACTTCAGCTACCGCGGCCTGACCGACGCCAGCATTTTCTACGACGAAAACAACCTGCGCTTCCCGGCCAACTACCGCGACAAATTCGCCCGCCTGGCCAACGCCTACCTGGCCGCCGGCAACACCGCCAAAGCCAAGGAGGTGGCCGACAAGTGCCTGGCGCTGATGCCCGATGCGGCCATTCCCTACGACTACTACTCGCCGCAGCTGGTGCCCGCCCTGGTGGCCGGCGGCGAGAAAGCCAAAGCCAACCAGATTTTGGACACTATGACAGCCCGCTCGACGCAGATGCTGGCCTACTACACCAGCAAGCCCGACGCCAGCCTGTTTGAAGACGACATGCGCGGCTACCTGCTGGGCCTGCAAAGCGTGTACCGCGCCGCCGAAATGAGCGGCGACAGCGCCCGCGGCCAGAAGGCTTATGGGCTGATGAGCCAGTACTACCCGCGGTAGCGGTAAGTTGGCAACTGAGTAAATGAGTAAAGGCCGGTCCGCGCAGTGCGGGCCGGCCTTTTCATTGAATATCGTTTTTCTGGTTCAACTGAAACAATGGCCACTTCCGGGCGTTTGCCAGGAAAAACCGCTACTTTGAGGTACTTCCGTTACCCGCGCCCCGCATCATCATGGCTTTAAAACGCATTTCCGGCCTAGGTGCCATCGGCCTCGGGCTCTGGGCCACGCTGGCGGCCGGGGTGGCCCATCATCCCCTGGCCCCGCGCCCCGACTACGCCGGCCTCTACCGCGACGTGCAGCACCTCGACGTGGACACCCGCCGCGAGGGCGACAGCCTGCGCTTCTACCTGCGCCTGCCCGCCCCCGCCCGCCTGGGCCCCGGCCACCCGCTGCGCCTCACCGCCTGGCCCAGCTACGAGGCCCGCCAGCCCCTGTGGCAGGACAGCGTGCCCCGCCGCCAGCAGCGCCCCATCCCCTTCCCCGACGGGGTGCGCCTGAGCTTCTGCGTAGCCGCGAGCCGGCTGCCAGCCGGCACCGTGCTGCAGCTCAGCACCGCCCCGCCCGATGCCAAGGAAGACTACCAGGAAGCCACCACCACGGCCTGGCTGCGCCTGACGGAGGCCATGCTGGCCCGCCCCTTCGTGCTCGTGGATTCGGTGGGCCAGCCCCTGCTGCGGCGCTACGTGCAGGCCGGCGAGCCCTTCGGCGTCGACTGCTTCGGCCTCTATCAGCCCGTGCGCTGGAAGCGCTACGCCGTGAGCCCCGCCCCCGCCCTGCCCCCCATGACCAACCCGGCCGCCATGCCCGCCGGCCCGCGCACCCTAGCCGTGCTCGACTCGGCCAGCACCCGGCCCGGGCAGCCCCTGCGCTTTGAGGAGCCCGGCCTGTATGCCCTGCGCGTAGGCGGGGCCGGCGGCGTGGTGCCCCGCACCCTGGCTGTGACGGTGGCCGCCAACCAGTACCCCGACCTCACCACCGCGGCCGAGCTGATTGAGCCGCTGCGCTACCTCACCACCAGCCAGGAGCGCCAGAAGCTCACCGACGCGCCCAACCCCAAGCGCGCCGTCGATAAATTCTGGCTCGACATCGCCAAGGGCAACCAGAAGCTGGCAAAGGAATTGATTCGGCGCTACTATGGCCGCGTGATAGCGGCCAACGAGCTTTTTGCTGCCCACAAGGCCGGCTGGCTTACAGATAGGGGCCTGCTCTACGTGGTGCTGGGGCCGCCGCCCAGCGTCCGGCGCCTGTTCGATGGCGAGGAGCGGTGGTATTATCCCGACGGCAACCTCGACGGCGGACCCGTCACCTACAGCTTCCGGCCCCGGCCGAGTACCTTTGCCCCTGATTACTACGAATTGGTGCGCCGACCTGAGTACGAACTGCCCTGGTATGCCGCCGTTGAAAAATGGAGAACCCCACCGACCGCCCTGACCGGCCCGAACGCCCCCAACGCCCTGCCCGCCCGGTAGCCGGCCGCCGCTTCTACGATGGTGCCAACCGGCCCGTCACCCCCAAGCAGTTCCGCCCCGACCGCGGCGGCAGCGAGTTTGACGACCGCCCCGCCCGCCCCCGCGGCCGCGGCGGCTCCGACAACCAGGGCGACGCCTCCGAAAACCGCTCCGAGCGCGGCGACAGCCGCCCCCCCTACCGCGAGCGCGGCGAAGGCGGCCCGCGTAGCGGCTCCGACCGCCCGCGCTACGAAAACCGCCCGGCCCAGGCGTCCAGCATCGACATGCTGTTTGGCCTGCGCCCCATTCTGGAAGCGCTGAGCGCGGGCCGCACGCTGGAAAAGATTTTCCTGCTACGCGGCACCAAAAACAGCCTCGTCACGGACATCTCCACCGCCGCTCGTGAGGCCGGCATTCAGGTACAGTTGGTGCCCGTGGAGAAGCTCGACAACCTGACCCGCAAAAACCACCAGGGCGCCGTGGCCTTTGTGTCGCCCATCGATTACGCCCCGCTCGACAACATCGTGTCCGGCTTGTTTGAGGAAGGCAAAGTGCCCTTCCTGCTGCTGCTCGACCGCATCACCGACGTGCGCAACTTCGGCGCCATTGCCCGCACGGCCGAATGTTTGGGCGTGCAGGCCATCGTGGTGCCCAGCCGCGGCGCCGCCCAAATCAACGGCGACGCCCTCAAAACGTCGGCCGGCGCGCTCAACATCCTGCCGGTGTGCCGCGAGGTGAGCCTGCACGAAACCATCCGCTTCCTCCAGCAGTCGGGCATCACGGTAGTGGCCTGTACCGAGAAAGCCGAGGACGCCGTGGGTTCCGCCGAAATTGATTTCACCGGTCCCGTAGCCGTGCTCATGGGCTCGGAAGAAGACGGCATCTCGCCCGACCTGCTGAATCTGGCCGACGTGAAGCTGAAAGTGCCCATGACCGGCCAGATTCAAAGCCTGAACGTGGGCGTGGCAGCTGGCATCATGCTGTTTGAGGTGGCCCGGCAGCGGGTGGCGCAGGCGTAAGGGGCCGCCTGTTATTGCGAGCATTCCGCGCATCAAGCGGCGACGAAGCAATTCGTCCTGTCAACACCACAAACGCCCTTTTATTAGAAAGCCCTGGCACTGCGCAGTGCCGGGGCTTTTTCTTTATTCAGAGCCTTCCGCCATGCCCTTCTCTAGCTTCACTTTGTGGTCGTTACGCACAACATCCAGTTCGCCCACCGCCGTATCCGAATTGCCCACGACACTAACTTCTTTGCCTTTCACGGTCACCCAGATGCTTACTGCCCGGGGGTAAATTTCCTCGTGTTGCTTGTCGTATTGGGCCGAGGTATGGTCGGAAATCGTGTATTGTACGCCTTGGTTTTGAAATTTTAGCTCGGCGATTCCGAGGTAAGGATTTCCCCGCTGGTAAGACCAGTACGTGAACTTCTGCCAGCTGCTGGCGTCCAGCTTGGCGGGGTATTGCAGCTCCACGTTGGCCGCCGTGCCGAAACGGTACACCAAGTAGGCGCCTTTAGGCCCCCGGCAGAGGGCAGCCGTCTTGCCCGTTTTGGTTGCGAAGGAAAAAATAACCGTTTCCCCGGCCCAACTCAGATTAGCTGGTTTGGGCGGGGCGCTGGCAGTTAGCAGCAAGCTGCTGCCGAGCAAGCAAAAGGTGGAACTGGGTTTCACCGTTACAGTGGGCTTTGCAGCGGGTTAGTTGTAGCCGCTGCCCTTCTTGGCTTTCACGTCGGCCACAAACTCCTTCACGCGCTGTTCCTCGCTGCGCTTGCAGATGAGCAGCACGTTGTCGTACTCGGCCACAATGTAGTCTTCCAAGCCCTGCACCACCACTAGGCGCTCCGAGGGCGTTTTAATGACGCAGCCGGTGGTGTCGTAAAGCAGCACGTCGCCGCTCACCATGTTGCCGTGGGCATCGTGCTCGCCGATGCGGTGCAGCGAATCCCAGGTGCCCACGTCGCTCCAGCCGAAATCGGCGGGCAGCACGTACACGTTATCGGCCTTTTCCATCACCCCGTAGTCGATGCTGATGTTGCGGCAGCGCGAGTAGGCCTCGCCGATGAAATCTTCTTCGGCCGGGGTGCCTAACACCGCTGCGCCTTCATCAAATACCTCGGCGATGTCGCTCAGGTATTGGTGGAAAGCGTTGATGATGACATCGGCCCGCCATACGAACAGGCCCGAATTCCAGAGGAAGTCGCCGCTGTCCACAAACATCTTCGCAATCTCCAGATTAGGCTTTTCGGTGAAGGTCTTCACCTTGTGCAGCTCGCCGCCGGGCAGGCTCTGCTCGTCCATGTACTGGATGTAGCCGTAGCCGGTATCGGGCCGTGAAGGCTGAATGCCGAGCGTGATGAGCACGTCGCTGGCCCGGGCCGCGGCGATGGCCTTGCTGATGAGGCGACGGAACTCGTCCTCACGCAGCACGGCGTGGTCGGCCGGCGTCACGATGATGGTAGCCTGCGGGTCACGCTGCGTGATGCGGTAGCTGGCGTAGGCGATGCAGGGGGCCGTGTTGCGGCCAATGGGTTCGCCCAAAATCTGGTCGGCGGGCAGGTCGGGCAGGTGCTCCTGCACAAGTTGGGTGTAGTCGCGGTTGGTCACGACGAAGACGTTTTCGCGGGGGCACACGCCGGCAAACCGGTCGACGGTAAGCTGAAGCATGGAGCGCCCAACGCCCAGAACGTCATGAAACTGCTTGGGGTGGTGGGTGCGGCTGAAAGGCCAGAAGCGGCTGCCGATGCCGCCAGCCATTACGACGAGATAGGTGGAATTCATTGCCGCAAAGGTAAGGCCGAAGCCGGACGTGCGACGACAGAGTTATTTGGACAAGCAGTGAGCGAAAGGAACCTCATGCAGAGCGCAGCGAAGCAGCTCGCGTGCCACCACTAATTCTATCGAATGAAGTCGGTGGTGGCACGCGAGCTGCTTCGCTGCGCTCTGCATAAAGGGCTGTTAGCCGGTAGGCACCAGCTACACCAGCCCCTCGCGCAGCAAATCGTGCAGGTGAATGAAGCCGGCAAACGCCCCGTCTTCCGTCACCACCAGTTGGGTGATGTTGCGCTGTTGCATGCGGGCCAGGGCTTCGGCAGCAAAATCTTCGATATCAATCGTGGCGGGGCGGGGCGTGAGAATGTCGCGGGCGCGCAGCTTTTCTAGGTCCGAAAAGCTGCCCAGCATGCGGCGCAGGTCGCCGTCAGTGATGATGCCGGCCAGCGCGCCATCGGCCGCCAGCACGGCGGTGGCGCCCAGGCGTTTGCCCGATATTTCGAGCAATACCTCCTTTAGCGGCGCATCTTCCAGCACTTGCGGGCGCTGGTTCTGGCGGCTGAGGTCGCCCACTTTCAGGTAGAGGCGCTTGCCGAGGGTGCCGCCGGGGTGCAGGCGGGCAAAGTCGGCGGCGGTGAACTGCCGGCTTTCGAGCAGGCACACGGCCAGGGCATCGCCCAGGGCCAGAGCGGCGGTGGTGCTGGTGGTAGGCGCCAGGTTGTTGGGGCAGGCCTCCTTGGCCACGGGGGCGTGCAGAATGAAGGTGGCCTGCTGGCCCAGGTAGGAGTCAGCGCGGCTCACCAACGCGGCCAGGGGCACGCCTTTTCGGCGCAGCAGCGGCACCAGCACCTTGATTTCGGGCGTGTCGCCGCTCTTGCTGATGGCGATGACGAAGTCTTCGGGCTGAATCATGCCCAGGTCGCCGTGAATGGCATCGGCGGCGTGCATGAACAGGGCCGGCGTGCCGGTGCTATTGAGCGTGGCCACCATCTTGCCCGCTACGTGGGCGCTTTTGCCAATGCCCGTGACCACCACGCGGCCCTTCAATTGCAGAATGGCCTGCACGCAGCGCTCGAAATCGGGCGTGGCGGCAATGGCATCGGCCACGTCGTGCAATGCAGCGGCTTCCTCGTGCAGCACGTGGCGCGCAATTCGCAGCACATCAACCGAAGCAGAAGTGGCGGCAGTAACAGAATGGGCGGATTCGGAAGGCACAGACATAAGCGGAGCGGGAAATGACCCGGCAAAATTCGGGGATAGAAACTTAGCCACGAGCGAGGATGCCAAGCCAAAGCTTCAGACAGGTAATTCCGTTGGCTGAACAATCGTTTTTCAAGCAACAAATGCTTGATATTCCACAGCTGGTTTAAAAACGGCTGTCCGTCTGCCATTTGCTTTTTACTGAGCGAACTATTGCGTATTCGGCGTGATAAAATTGTTTTCCACAATTCAAGAAAAACACCATTTTTCACGATAAAAACCAATACGCGTGCTTATCTTCGTTAAGAACCGCGCTTCCATACGCCTCTCATTTGAGCTCTCGAACTATGTCAACAGTTGCCCTCCAAGAATCCCCGGTCCTGACGGCCGATTTGAAACATACACTTAAGGAAGTATTCGGCTACGGCCAGTTTCGGGGAACCCAGGAAGCTGTTATTCAAAATATTCTGGCGGGGCGCAACACCTTCGTTATCATGCCCACGGGGGCGGGCAAGAGCCTCTGCTACCAGCTGCCGGCGCTGGTGCTGCCGGGCACAGCCATCGTTATTTCGCCCCTCATCGCCCTGATGAAGAACCAGGTCGACCAGCTTGGCGCCTTCGGCGTGAATGCCCAGGTGTACAATTCGACCCTGACCAAAACCGAGATGAAGCGGGTGCAGAAAGACGTGATGAGCGGCGAGGTGCGCCTGCTCTACGTGGCCCCAGAAAGCCTTACCAAGGACGACACCATTGAATTTCTGCTGAAATCGACCATCAGCTTCGTGGCCATCGACGAGGCCCACTGTATTTCGGAGTGGGGCCACGATTTCCGGCCTGAGTACCGCAAGATTCGGGGAATTATCGACAACCTGGGCGGCAACGTGCCGATTATCGCCCTCACGGCCACGGCCACGCCCAAAGTGCAGCTGGACATCCAGAAAAACCTGCAGATGGACGACGCCAGCGTCTTCAAAACCAGCTTCAACCGCACCAACCTCTACTACGAGGTGCGCGCCAAGCACAACACCAAAAAGCAGCTGATTCAATACGTGAAGCAGCACAAGGGCAAGGCTGGCATCATTTACTGCCTGAGCCGCAAGAAGGTGGAGGAAATAGCGGAGTTGCTGCGCGTGAACGATGTGCGCGCCCGCCCCTACCACGCCGGCCTCGACCAGCATACCCGTATTGATAACCAGGACGCTTTCCTCAACGAGGAGTGCGACGTGATTGTGGCCACCATCGCCTTTGGCATGGGCATCGACAAGCCCGACGTGCGCTTCGTAGTACACTACGACGCGCCTAAATCCATTGAGGGCTACTACCAGGAAACCGGCCGCGGCGGCCGCGACGGCCTGGAAGGCAACTGCCTGATGTTCTACAGCTACGATGATATTCTGAAGCTGGAAAAATTCAGCAAAGACAAGCCGGTGACCGAGCGCGACAACGCCCACCAGCTGCTGGCCGAAATGACAAACTACGCCGAAAGCTCGGTATGCCGGCGGCGGCAGCTGCTGCACTACTTCGGCGAGGTACTGGAGAAAGACTGCGGCTTCTGCGACAACTGCAAGCACCCCAAGGAGCGGTTTGAGGGCGAGGCGGCCGTGGGCCTAGCCCTGCGCGCCGTGGTACAGACGGAGGCGCGGTTTAATCTCAACCACATCGGCCAGGTGCTGCTGGGGCTGATGAACCCGCACATTGAGAGTTATGCGCATAATGCGCTGCCGATTTATGGGCAGGGCAAGGAGCTGGGCGACGCGCAGTTCTGGCACTCGGTGCTGCGCCAGTGCCTGCTGAACGGCTTTCTGGAAAAGGACATCGACAGCCTGGGCCTGGTCCGCATCACCGACAAAGGCATGGATTTCATTGAAAATCCGACGTCCATCACCCTCACCCGCGACCACAACTTCGACGAGGAGCAGAAGGCCGACGAGGAAAAGGAGGAAGTGCAGCACGCCGCTGGCCACGACGAAGCCCTGTTCACGCAGCTCAAGGAGCTGCGCAAGCAGGTGGCCAAGCAGAAAAACCTGCCGCCCTACGTCCTTTTCCAGGACCCGAGCCTGAAGGAAATGGCCACCACCTACCCCACTTCGCTGCACGACCTCACGCACGTGTCGGGCGTGGGCCAGGGCAAGGCCCAGAAGTTTGGCGCGCCGTTCGTAGCCGCCATCAAGAAGTACGTGGAAGACAACGACATTGAAACCGCCGAGGACGTGGTGGTGAAGTCGGCCGTGAACCGCTCGAAAATCAAAATCTACGTCATTCAGCAGATTGACAAGAAGATGATGCTGGAGGACATTGCCTCCTCCAAAGGCATCACGATGGCCGAGCTGATGGAGGAAATCGAGCACATCTGCTACTCCGGCACCCGCCTCAACATCGACTACTACCTCGAAGACATGGTGGAGGAGGAAGTGCGCGACGAGATTTACAACTACTTCATGTCGGCCAGCACCGACAACATTGCCGTGGCCATGAAGGAGCTGGGCGACGACTTCACCGAGGAGGAGCTGCGGCTGGTGCGCGTGAAATTTCTGAGCGAAGTAGCCAACTAGCGGCTCCTGATTCGGGGTGCCATTGCCACCCCACAATTGTGAAAAGCCGCTTCTCAGGAAGCGGCTTTTTTTTGCAATGGCCGGCACTTTGAACAATAATCCTCCGATGGGGTATTAACAGGTGCAGCTATTCTGCTGTTTTGCAGGTATTTCAGGGTTGATATATGTGGATAGTTTTTGCTTTGCTAGCGGCGATGGTGTCGGCTACCGTCGTTACGCTGTCGAAAGCAGGGGTGAAAAATGTGCCGCCCAGTCTGGCGTTTGCCATTCAGGCCGTGCTCATCATTCTGGTGTCGTGGGGAGCGGTGCTGTGGGAAGGGCTGTTGCCCGAAATTACGAAAATTGACCGCCGGAGCTGGATTTTCCTGGTAGCAGCGGGCGTACTCACGGCGGGTTCGTCGCTGCTCACGTTCCGGGCGCTGTCGTTGGGCGATGCTTCGCGCGTGTCGCCACTCACGAATACGGCGCTCATCTTTTCGGTATTCCTGGCGGCGCTTTTTCTCAAAGAAAAGCTGACGTGGCAGGTGCTGCTGGGCGCGGGCCTGATGGTGGCCGGCGCCATCCTCATCGCCACCACCAAACCCTCCGACCAATCCGAAAAGAAAGAAAGCAGCACAAAAAATGGTCGCCCCGCCAGCGGAGCGACCATCTACGAATCAAAGCCGTCCGCTTAGTCTCTGCTAGGCAGCCGGCGCGAGCAAAGCCTCGGCTTCCAGCAACAGACTGGCGCTCATCAGCAGGTCGTGCAGGTGAAAAACCTCTTCGAGGTTGAAGACGAACGCCTGATAACTGACCGGCCCGGGCAGCGTGATGCAGCGAGCCAGCGGGTCGGGCAGCGTAAGGGCGTGCCGCTCGTAGAGCATGGCCACGGTGCTGCGCCACTCGGGCAGTTCGGCCCGTTTCAGGCTTAGGGCCACGTTGCCGAAATACAGGTGCAGGCAGCAGCCCGTGGAGCAGCGTGAGATGCAGCCCAGGTCGTTGTGGTGCAGGTAGCGGCACATATTTAGGTGAGGTGTGAATGGTGAGGTGGTGAGCTTGATGTTCAGAATTTCGACTGGTGCAGGTAGCACATCAAACTCACCACCTCACACCTCACAAGTTCACCACTTACAAAGCCGCCACCAGTTCGCGCCACGATTCCTGCTCGGGGATGCCGGGCTTGCGCTTGCCGAACAGCAGCAGCAGGTTGCGGCCCTGCGCGTCGAACAGCTCCAGGGAGGTCACCACGCTGTCGGCGGTGGGCTTTTGAACCACCCAGCTTTCGGCCACGTCGCCGGCTTTTAAGTGAAGGTTGAATTCGGGGTCGAGCACGTTCAGCCAGGGGCCGGTGGGCACGATGCGCTGCGTGAGGCCGGTATGAATCTGGATGCAGCCGCGGCTGGCCACGAAAATCATCACCGCTTGCTCCTGGGCCGAGGCGGCGCGCAGGGCCCGTTCGATGGCATCGTTTTCTACTTTGCGCAGCAGCTCGGGCGGGCCGAGGCGCAGGGCTTGAGTCCGGCTCACGCCGAACTCGCGCAACAGGCCGAAGAAGGCGTGCGTATCCTGCAATCCGCGCCAGGCCGCCTGGAAGCCGGCCACGTCGATGGTGTCGTCGGGGGCTTCCTCCTTTTCGGCCGGGGCGGGCACGGTGGCGAGGGTGGTGGGCTGCTCGGCCGAGCGGTAGCGGGCCACCAGGGCGTCGTAGGCCGCCGCGTCGCTGGTTTCGGTGAGGTATATTTTATGCAGCGCCTCACCATCGGCGGCGAAAAACTGGAGGCTGCGGCGGCCATTTTCGCTCACGGCGAAGCCAAATTGCCAATGCATCATGAACAGGCGCAGGTCGATGTCCTCGCCCAGCACCAGGCCCATGGGGCCTTGGAAGGAAATGTCGTGGTAGGTGCCCTGGCGCTCGTGTACCACGCTGTCGTTGCGGGTCAGGGCCATGACGTGGCCCAGCGTGGGCACCTCTTTCAGCAGCTCGCGGAAGTCGCCGGTGAGGAATACCACCGGGGAATCAGCTTCGCCGGTGACCTGGGTGGCCAGCAGCTCGGCCTCGCTGGATTGCAGGGCCTTGGCCGCGTCGCGGATGCGGCCTTTGGGGTTGGCTTCTTTGTAGTCGGCCCAGCGGGCGGCGAGGTCGGAAACGAGGGTTTCGGGAGTCATAACGAGAAGTAGTTAAGTTGAAAAAGTAGCGTGGACTCTGTGAGTCCGCGTTTCGCCGCAGCGCGGCGAATAATTACAGTCTATTTGCGCGGCTATTCATTTGAATCCGCTTTCGCCGCGCGGCAACGAGACGCGGACTCACAGAGTCCACGCTACTGTGGACTGGCGCGGGCAGGGCACGATGAGCGGGCAGCCCAGCCGCGGATGGGCCAGCAGCTCGACTTCGAGGCCGAAGCCGGTGTGGATGTTTTCGCAGGTCAGCACCTCGTTGGCAGGGCCACAGGCCACAGGCCGGCCCTGCCGCAGCATGAGAATCTGGTCGGCGTATTGGGCGGCCAGGTTCAGGTCGTGGAGCACGGCGATGACGCCGAAGCCGCGCTGCCGGGCCAGGTCGCGGGCCACCTCTAGGGTGTGGTGCTGGTGCCGCAGGTCGAGACCGGTGAGGGGCTCGTCGAGCAGCAGGAAGCCGGCTTCGGCCTCCCACACCTGGGCCAGCACACGGGCCAGCTGCGCCCGCTGCTGCTCGCCGCCCGAGAGCGTGGGGTAGCTGCGTTCGGCCAGGTGCGCGAGGCCCACGGCGGCCAGGGCTGCCGCCACCACGGCGTGGTCGTGGGCAGTGGGCTGGCCGCCGAAGTGCGGGTAGCGGCCCAGCAGCACCAGCTCGCGCACCTCAAAGGCCAGCGCCAGCGAGTGCTGCTGCGCCAACACCGCCCGCCGCCGCGCCAGCCCGGCCAGCGGCCACTTCGCCAGCGGCCCACCGCCGAATAGCAGTTCGCCGCCGCTGGGCTTCAGGTCGCCGCTGAGCAGGCGCAGCAGCGTCGATTTGCCCGCCCCGTTGGCTCCCACCACGGCCAGTATTTCGCCGGGACGGGCGCAGCCCGAAACCTGTTGCAGCAGGGTTTTCGAGCCGATTTTGTAGGTCAGGTTGGTGAATTCAAACATGGTGGGAAGGGAGTTTTCAACAAAAAGAACGTCATGCTGAGCGCAGTCGAAGCATCTTTATCGCAGTAGTAAATCAATTGGCTCAACGAAGCGGTAGAGATGCTTCGACTGCGCTCAGCATGACCGACCAAGCATTCATATAAAACCAGGCATCTCCGGCAGCTTGCCCGCGTCCGGCTCCCACGGCACCGCCTCGCCAAACTTGAGCAGGTTGCCGTCGGGGTCGAGGACGTAGAACTCGTTCATGCCCCAGGCCCGTACCGCCAAGGCGTGCTCGGCGCGGAGCAAATCGGGGATGGCCGCGTAGGCTTTGTAGAGCGCTTCAATGCCCCGCACCCGCACGTAGCAGGAGCTGGTTTCGGCCAGTGAGGCATCGGTGGCCAGCCAGAATTGCAGCTCCTGTTCTTCCCACTTCAGAATAAGCAAATCGGGGTACCGGCCCACTTCCCGAAAGCCGAGCTTTTGCCGGTAAAACCGGCTGGTGCTCTCCAGGCAAGTGCTGGGCAGCTGCGGAACAATGGCGGTGATAACAGCGGGAGACATTTTCACAAAATCACTTTACAAACAATTAATCAGCGGCTCAGATTACGTTGTTCGCGCAGCACCATCCAGAGGAAAACCGGGGCGCCCAGCAGCGCGGTGAGGATGCCAATGGGCAGCTCGGCCGGGGCCACCACGGTGCGCGAAAGCGTATCGGCCAGCACCAGCACCAGCGCGCCACCCAAGGCCGAGGCCGGCAGCACGAATCGGTGGTCGGGCCCGACGATGGACCGCAGCAGGTGCGGCACCAGAAAGCCCAGGAAGCCAATGGTGCCCACCAGCGCCACCGAGGCGCCCACGGCCAGCGTGGCCAGCGTCACGAGCTGCCACTTCAGCCGGGCCACGGGCAGGCCGAGGTGAGCGGCCTGGTCTTCGCCCAGGGCCAGCAGGTTGAGCGGCTTGCCCAGGCGCGGCAGCCACAGCAGCGGCACGGCCAGCAACGGCAGCAGCGTGCCCACCGTGGCCCACGAGGCCCCGCCCAGGCTGCCCAGCCCCCAGAAGGTGATGTTGCGCAGCTGCTCATCGGTAGCGGCGTAGGTGAACAGGCCGGTGAACGCGCCCGACAAGCCATTGGTGGCCACTCCGACCAACAGCATGGTGCTCACCGCCACCCGTCCTCCTACCCGCGAGACCCGGTACACGAAAAGCGTGATGAGGCTGGCGCCCACAAACGCCGCCAGTGGCAGCACGTACGGCCCCAGCGCGCCCGCCGCCCCGGCCAGCGCCGGAAAAGCGGCCAGGATTTTTACTTCCATCACAATGGTAGCCACCGCCGCCAACGACGCGCCCGAGGAAATGCCCAGCAGCGAAGGGTCGGCCAGCGGGTTGCGAAACAGCCCTTGCATGGCCGCGCCCGACAAGCCCAGCGCCGCGCCCACCAGCAGCCCCAGCACTACCCGCGGCAGCCGAATGGCCATCAGCACGCCCTCCTGCTGCGGCTCGAAGGCCCAGCCGGTGATGCCGATTTTGCCCAGCAAGATGCCCACCACCGCCGGCGCCGGGATGCTCACTGCCCCAATGCCTACCCCCAGCAGCACCGCTGCCACCAGCAACACGGCCAGCGCCAGCAGCACCAGCCGCGGCCGGCGCGTGGGCTTGGGCAGCGGCGGCGCTACCGGGGTGAGAACGGGTTGGGTGGCGGTGGCGGGCATTTTGGGGGATGAATGTGGTTTTTATTTCAACGTCATGCTGAGCGCAGCCGAAGCATCTCGCGTGTGGCAGTAACTCAATCGTTGAAAAAGGAGTAGTGGCGGCACGCGAGATGCTTCGCTGCGCTCAGCATGACGTTCTTATAGCTCGTTCTATTACTTCAGCTTCTGGCCCAGTTCCGTCACGGCCTGGCCCAGGCGCGGGCCGAAACCGGTGAGCAACTGGCCGTCCATTTCCACCACGCGGCCGGTTTTGCCGGCGGTGGTTTGGGCGATGCCGGGGATTTTCTGGAGGCCGGCCGGGCCGCCCAGGCTGGCCAAGCCGCTGTCGAAGAGCAGCAGCACGTCGGGGTTGGCGGCCACCAGGGCTTCGGCGGTGAGGGGCTTGAAATCGGCGAAATCGGTGACGGCGTTCTGGCCGCCGGCCAGCTGGATGACCTTCGCGGCCTGGGTGCCGGTGCCGGCCACCATCATCGTGCCTGTGCCCCGGGCGTAGATAAAGAGGACTTTTGGGGCTTTGGCGGGCTTCCGGGCCTGGGCCAAATCCGCATCAAGCTTCTGGAGCACGGCGGGCACCTGGGCCGTGGCGCCAAAAGCGGCGGCCACGTCTTTCACCAGTTGCTTGGTGCCGGCCACGGAGTAGTCCTGCTTGAAGAGCTGCACCGCCACGCCGGCCGATTTCAGCTGCGCGGCGACTTCAGGCTTCAGCGACTCGGTGGTGCCGATAACCAGCGTAGGCGTCAGGGCCAGCACGCCTTCAGCCGAGATGTTGCGCGAATGGCCCACCTTGGGCAGCTTTTCCAGCGCGGCGGGATATGTGCTGGTTACGTCCACGCCTACCAGCTGGCCCTGCCGCCCCAGCGCACAGATGATTTCGCTGGTCGTCCCACTCAACGACACGACGCGCGGCGCGGGCGCGGCTTGCGCCAGGCCCATGCTCAGCAGGGCGCCTAGCAGGAGCAGGCAGAATTTTAACAGGGGATTTTTCATTGCTCAGAAAGACAAAAGGGTAAATGCGAATGGCGCGGACGGTGGAACCTCACCCCCGGCCTACTTCAGATTGCGCGAGCCGTCCGGCTGGTACACGTAGCGGAAGCTGTAGTAGCGGCTCACGCTGGTGGCCGTGGGCGTGGCAGGGGCGTTCTGGTAGTAGCTCACGATTTCCACCTTGGCGTACTTGCCCGTGGCCGTACGCACCAGAATGACCTTGCCCGCAATGGGCGTCACGATGTTGGTGGCCCCGTCGTAGTTGTACCAGCCCATGCCCGAGCCCGTGGTAATGGCTTTGCCGCTGGCGGCATCCACCTTAAAGCCCGTTTCGGGGGCCGTGGCAATGTCGGCAAACAGGCCCGACTGCACCAGCGCGCCGCCTTGGCCGGGGCCGCTGTTGCCGCCGTTGATGATGATGGTGGTGCCCCGGAAGCCCACGTCCCACTTGGTGGTGTTGGAGTCGGCCGTGGCTACCTGGGCGTTGTTGGCGAAGCTGAAAAAGGTGTATTTGGTGGCCGACGTGGGCTGGCCGCCGCCGCCGTTGGCGGTGGTCACGCCGGCGGCGAGGTTGTTCACCGTGGTGGCTTGCAGCGCGGGTGCCACCGCAGTTTCGTCCTTGTCATCAGAACAGGAGCTGAAACCAATGGCGAGAGCGAGCAGGGCAAAGGTGGAAGTGGTTTTCATGAAAATTAAGTGCTGGATATTTGGTGTTTAGGATTCGTAGACCGTCATGCCGAGCGCAGCCGAGGCATCTCGCTTGCGCAGCGCAATTCATTCGATTGGTTTACTACCACACGCGAGATGCCTCGGCTGCGCTCGGCATGACGGCTCAGTGTTTTCGGTTATTTATTTCTTACTAAGGCGCAGCTCCACGCTGGCGTAGAGCAGGCGGCCGGGCAGCGTACTGATGTAGGCGGGGTCGGTGTAGCCCAGCGCGTTGTCCACGCCCACCTGCAGGGTGTAGCGCTGCTGCCAGGTTTTGCTGGCGGCCACGTTCCAGAGGGTGTAGCCGCGCACGTATTCGGCGTCGGTGTCCAGAATGGCGTTGCCGTTCAAATCCTGAAAGCCATAGCGCCCCCGGTAGATGCCGCGCAGGCTGGCCGTGAGGCCCTTGGCCGGGCTTTCGTAGAACAGCTTCACGTTGCCGGAGTGCTTCGAGCGGTTGAAGAGCCCGCCGTAGTCGGCCGCCTTCACCCGCTCGGTGATGAGCGTGGTGGGGTCGCGGCGGTACACGTCGCCGGTGGCCAGCCGGGCTTCCACGGCCTGGTCTTTGGCGAGCAGGAACTGATAGCCGCCACTCAGGCGCAGGCCCGGCCGTAGCTGGTAGCCGGCCTCGGCCTCCACGCCCTGGGTGTAGGCTTGGCTCACGTTGTAGTAGGTGAACACCGACTGGCCGTTGGTTTTCTGGGCCAACGGGGTGGTTTCAATCAGGTCGCGCAGGGTGTTGCGGAAGTAGCTGGCCGTGAGGCTGAGCTTGTCGGTGGGGTCAAGCTGCAGGCCGGCGTTGTAGGCCACCGAGCTTTCGGGCCGCAGGCTGCTGGCCCGGTCCAGCAGCGCGTTGTTGATGAGCGGCAAGCCCGTGGCGGGGTCCGGCACCAGCTGGCCGGCGGCGGCCAGGGCCGCCAGCCGCGCGCGCACTTCCTGGGTACCAAACACGCTGTAGCCCACCACCGGGTTGGAGAAATTCAGATACAGCTGCCGGAAATCCGGCGCCCGGTAGCCCCGCCCGGCCGAGCCGCGCACCGCCAGCCACGGCCGCACCTGGTAGCGCGCCGAGGCCTTCGGGCTCAGCTGCCCCGGGTACTGGTTATGCCCGTCGTAGCGCGCGCCGGCCACGATGTTCAGGCCCGGCAGCGGGGTCCAGTCGTCCTGCACGAAGCCGTAGTAGGACTGCATGTGCTGCACGGCATCGTAGCGCGTAGCCTCCACGCCTTCGTTGATGTAGCCCGCGCCGCCGGTCAGGGTGTGCTTGCTGCCCAGCCGCCAGTCGAGCTGCACTTCGGGCCGCAGGAATGTCTGGTTGAAGTAGGTGTTGTCGTAGGGCGCGCCGTCGGCCGCGTAGGTGTAGTTTTCGCGGGTGCGGTAGCCGGCCAGGTAGAAGCGGGCCGTGGCAAACAGCCGTCCGTTGGCCGTGCCGTGCGTCAGCACGGGGTTGAAGCTGTAGTCCTGCTGGCGGCTTTCGTAGCGCACGCTGGCGGTGCCGGTGCCGGCCGCCACCGGGTAGGTACTAGCCTGGCTTTCGGTAAAATAGCGGCCCGACACGCTCAGCCTGGTGCGCTCGCCCAGTTTATAGGTCAGGCGGCTTTGGGCCGTGTAGTTGGCGAAGGGCGGCACGCTGGCCGTGCCGCTCTCGGGCCGCAGCGTGTAGCCCGCCGAGCTGTAGCGGTTCACAAACGCGGTCAGGCCCAGGCGCTCGCCCTGTGTGTTCACGCTGGCGCTCACGTCGGCGGTGCGGTTGCTGCCGTAGCGCAGGCGCAGGGTGCCGCTGGTGCCGTCCTGCGGCTTCTGGGTGATGATGTTGACCACGCCCGCCAGCGCCTCCGAGCCCCACATCGCCGAGGCCGGGCCCTTCACGATTTCCACGCGCTGGATGTTGCCCACGGCCACCCGCGACAATTCCAGCGTGCCGGCCGTGCGGCCAATCAGCGGCTCGCCGTCCACCAGAATCAGGGTGTATTCGGGGTTGAGGCCCTGCATCTGCACGCCGCGGCCGTGGTCGGCCACGATGCTCAGGCCGGTCTGCTCGCCCAGCACGTCGTTCAGCCGCACCGCGCCCATGGCTTTTATCTGCTTCACCCCCACCACCGTCACCGGAATGGGCACTTCGGAGATGCTGCGCTCGGTGCGCGTGGCGGTCACCACCACTTCGCCCAGCTGCTGGCGGCGCAGCGTGTCGGTGGGCTGCTGGGCCAAGGCCGGCAGCGCCAGCCCAGACAGCGACGAAATGCAGAAGAAACGAGCGAAAGCCATTGAGTTGCTTATTTAGAATTATTCTAAACAGTGGCAAAGGTATTCGCGGAAATCATTCCGCCAAAGTTTATTTAGAATAATTCTAAATAAACTTTTCAAACACAAAAAAGCCGCTTCCATGATGGAAGCGGCTTTTTTGTGTTTGAAATTCGTGCAACCAATCAGCTATAATCAGCTGAAAGGACCGTTAGCAGTACTCTTCGAACGCGCCTTGCAGGTTGTTCACGATGCGCATGGCGTCGGAGCCTTCGATGTGGTAGCGCTCAATCATGTGCACCAGCTCGCCGTCTTTGAAGAGGGCGATGCAAGGGGACGAGGGCGGGTACGGGAGCAGGTGCTCGCGCATTTTGGCCACGGCGTCGGTTTCCATGCCGGCGAACACCGTTACGAGTTTGCCGGGCTTTTTCTCAGCGCTGGCGAGGGCCATTTTGAGCGCGGGGCGAGCCTTGGCGGCGGCGCAGCCGCACACCGAGTTCACGGCTACCAGCACGGTGCCTTCGTTCGAGGCAAAGGTGGAATCAACCTCTTCGGGGGTCATCAGCTGCTCAAAACCAACCTCGGTGAGGTCCTGGCGGATGGGCGCCACCATGTATTCGGGATAAACTGCCATTGTCGTAATGATTTATAAAAAGCGGCCGGGCCGCGTGAGGATGCAAAAATACGAATGCTTAAAGCAATGAGGGCCGGGGAAAGTTTCGGCGCGCGTCGTTCGCCCGGCGAAACCTCACCCCCAGCCCCTCTCCTGCGGAGAGGGGAGCCCCGGCGGGACGTTATAGCACGTTCTATTCTGCATGAAAAAGCCTCGACTCAAAATTAAACCGAGGCTTTCGTCAGTTTCGTCAGGCTCCCCTTTCCGCAGGAGAGGGGCCGGGGGTGAGGTTTCGCCCGGCGAGTCGCTACGGCACTATCGTCTCGATGCCGCCGTCGGCCCGGCGCTTGAGCTCGGTTACTTTGATGTTGCGCAGCCAGGTTTTGCCCGAGAGCTGGGTGTCGTGGTAGAAGATGTACCACTTGCCATTTTTTTCGATGATGGAGTGGTGGGTGGTCCAGCCTTGCACGGGCTCCATGATGACGCCCTGGTAGGTGAAGGGGCCGGTGGGTTTGTCGCTGGTGGCGTACACCAGCAGGTGCGTGTCGCCGGTGGAGTAGGAGAAGTAGTACTTGCCCTGGTACTTGTGCAGCCAGCCGCCCTCGAAGAAGCGCCGCTTGGTGTCGCTGGCCAGCAGAGGCTTGCCGGCTTCGTCGAGAATTTGGATTTCCCGCACCGGGCCGTCGAAATGCTTCATGTCGCCGCTGAGCTTGCCCACGCGGGCGTTGAGGGCGGGCACGGCGCCGTTGGGCTCTTTTTCGGGGGCGTTGGCGTCGTAGGCGCCTTTTTGCCAGCGCTGCAGCTGGCCGCCCCAGAGGCCACCGAAGTACATGTAGGCCTGGCCGTCGGTGTCCTGAAATACGGCCGGGTCGATGCTGAAGCTGCCGGCCATGGGCGTGGCCTCGGCCTCGAAGGGGCCGGCGGGCGACTTGCTGGTGGCCACGCCGATGCGGAAGACGTCCTGCTTGTCCTTCACCGGGAAGTAGAGGTAGTAGGTGCCGTTTTTGAAAGCCGCGTCGGGGGCCCACAGCTGGCGGCCGGCCCAGGGAATGTCCTTCACGGCCAGGGCCACGCCGTGGTCGGTGATTTTGCCGCCCACGCTGTCCATCGACAGAATGTGGTAGTCATTCATGGCGAAATGGTCGCCCTTGTCGTTTTCCGGAATGCCAGCCTCGATGTCGTGCGAGGGGTAGATGTAAATTTTGTTGTTGAAGACGTGCGCCGAGGGGTCGGCGGTATAAATTTCTTTCACCAGCGGCTCCGACAGATACTTTTTGGCGGCGGCAGTGTCCGCTTTGGAGGTTTCGGTGGGGGCAGTGGCGGCAGTAGTTTCCTGTTTGGTTTCGGTGGATTGGCAGGCGGCCAGCAGGGCCAGTGAGGCGGCCAGGGCCGAGGCCGGGGCTTTCAATTTCAAGGGGTTGCGCATGGGGAATTTTAGGGGTTGAAAACGCGGAAAAAGCTCCGGCCGCAGCTTTAGACTAACGGCCGCCCAATACGGGGCCAGGCATGAGCTCGCGCAAATATAGACGCGCCTTTCGCCCGCTCAACCATTTGATTTTTAAGTCATTTTAGCCGCAATCTACCGCAATCGATGCCGATAGCCAGCCGGCAAACGGCCCGCCGCGCCGTCGTTCGGCCAGCCTACCGCTTGCCGTAGCGCACCCCAAAAAAGTCGCCCTTGTTCCAGGCCTGGCGCGTGGCGTCCTGCGCCACCTGGTAGCCGATGAGGAAGCAGAGCTGCACGTACTTGCGGCCAGCGTCAAAGTCGAAGCGGCCGTTGATGTCATCCTGCGGCTTGTGGTAGGTCACGGCGCGCCACTGCTGCACTTCGGCGCTGAGGTTGTTCTTCCCGTCGGCGGTTTTGTTGCCGTATTTGAGGTGCAGGGCCGGAATACCGGCCGTCACGAAGCTGTACTGGTCGCTGCGGATGAAGCGGTTTTGCTCGGGCTCGGGGTCGTCTTCGAGGTCGATGGCCATGTAGGCACAGGCCTTTTTCACGGGCTCGATGAGGGTGGAATGCGGCGCGCCCAGCGCCACCACGCTCAGCAGCGGGGCAATGAGGGTGGGCATGTCCATGTTGATGTCGGCCACGATACTCGCCTTGGGCACGGTGGGGCTGGTGGCGAAGGCGGTGGAACCCAACTGGCCCAGCTCCTCGCCGGTCATGAACACGAAAAGCATGGTGCGCTTGGGCTTCGCCTTGAGCTTGGAGTAGATTCTGGCGATTTCGAGCACGCAGGCCACACCCGAGGCATTGTCGTGGGCGCCGTTGTTGATGGAGTCGCCCCGCACCGGGGCCGTGATGCCGAGGTGGTCGAGGTGGGCCGAATGCACCACGTACTCGCTTTTCAGCTTGGCATCGGAGCCGGGAAACTGGCCCACCACGTTGTAGCTCTCCAGGTCCTGATACCGGGACTGCGCGCTGGCCGAGATGGTGGCTTTGAGCACGGCCGAGGCCGGCCGGCCGGCCCGAATGGCCGCAAAAACCGCCGTGGTATCGAGTGCCGAGGTTTGCAGCAACCGCTGGAGCGCCACGGCATTCACCGCGCCGTAGAGCTGCTGCTGGCTGCCGGGCGCGAAGGTGCGCGAGGCCGCCACCCGGCCATTGGCGCCCAGCAAGCTGTAGGTGCCGGCCTTGACGCTGGCCGGCGCGGCGGCGCGGGTGGAAGCCACCAGCAGCCCCACCGCGCCGTGCCCGACGGCCGTTTTGAGCAGCACGGCCAAATCCTGGCTGGCCGAGGCCACCGTGGACACGAACGTGCGGGGCGCGCCGCGCACGATGAGCACTACCTTGCCGCGCACGTCGAGGCCGGCGTAGTCGTCGTAGCCCAGCTCGGGGGCGCTGATGCCGAAGCCCGCGAAAGCCAGCGGCGCGCTGCTGACGCGGGTGGCCGGCAGCTCGGGGCTGGGGTAGAGCACGTAGTCGGGGCCGGCGGCCAGGGGCAGGGCGGCGCCCTGGGCATCGTGCGCCTCGAAGGTGGCCCCGGGTTGCAGGAAGGCGCGGCGCAGGCGCACTTTCTGGAGGTAGGTGCCGCCCTCGCCGGCCGGCTGCACGCCCAGGGTTTTGAGCTGTTGGGTGACGTAGTCGACGGCCATTTGGTAGCCGGGCGTGCCGGCTTTGCGGCCCTGCAGGCGGTCGTCGGCCAGGTAGGCGATGTGGGCTTTGATGTCGGCGGGGCGCACCTGCTCCAGGGCGGCGGTCACGGGCTTGGGCACGGTGAGCGGGGCCTGGGCGTGGGCCGCAGCGCCCAGCAGGAGGCTGAAAAGGGCAAGAGTCGGGAAACGCGTTTTCATAAATAGCATGTGCAGTGAGGTACCAAAGAACGGCATGACAGGCGCGGCACTATTATTTTTTCGCGTCGGCTGGCTGGCCGCAGCAGGCTCTTCGTCGGCGCTGGCGCCAGCCTCAATTCGGTATAAAAAGCCTCTAACGCGGGGCGTTCAATCGATTGTGTGAGCCGTTGGACGGGTCCGAATCAGCGCTACCCGGCCCTGAGTCCCGCCGACAATTGCGCCGGAACCCTCCTGATTTCCTTGGCGTTGAAGCATCTTGGCCTTGTTTTTTGCTTAACTTGAGTAAAACAACTCTTCACCCGAGGGAGCCTAAGCCCCGCCTCCGATGCCGCCCCAACGGGCAGCCCGCCGGCCGGCCGCTCCTTCCTCAACATCTCTTCCCCATGACTTCGAACCTGACCTTTGCCGACCAATTCGTTCCCCAGTTTCACATCACCAACCCCTCGCAGCACCAAAACCACGAGCTGAAAATCTGGCCGTCCTGCTTCGCGGCGGTGAAGGCCGGCAACAAGCCCTTCGACGTGCGCGAAAACGACCGAGGCTTTCAAATCGGCGACGAGCTGCTGCTGCGCGAGTTCGAGCCCGAAACCGGGCAGTACACCGGCCACACCATCACCCGCTGGGTGAGCTACGTGCTGGAAGGTGGGGCCTTCGGCGTGCAGGACAACTGGTGCGTGCTGGGTTTCAGCGACGTGCCGCCCATCCCGACGGGCATGACGGATATCCGGCTGTGGTGAGGAGCTAGGAAAGGAACGTCATGCTGAGCGCAGCGAAGCATCTTTACCGTAGTAGTAAACCTTTCGATTGGATTACCATTGCGGTAAAGATGCTTCGCTGCGCTCAGCATGACGTTCCTCTACCTCTCCGCCCCTACCAATGACCACCATCCGCGCCACGAACCTCCACAAACGCTACGGCGCCCAGCCCGTGGTGCAGGACGTGTCCTTCGAGCTGGCCGCCGGCGAAACGCTGGTGCTGCTGGGCCCCAGCGGCTGCGGCAAAACCACGCTGCTCAAAATGCTCAACCGCCTGATTGAGCCCGACGCCGGCACGGTCGAAATCAACGGGCGCGACGTGCATGCGCAGCGCCCCGAGGTCCTGCGGCGCGGCATGGGCTACGTTATTCAGCAGGTGGGCTTGCTGCCGCACTACACCGTGGCCGAGAATATTGCGGTGGTGCCCAAGCTGCTGGGCCACGCCCCGGCCGCCATCGCGGCGCGCACCGAGGCGCTGCTCACGCGCCTGCACCTGCCGCCCGCCCGCTACGCCGGGCAGCTGCCGCACCAGCTTTCGGGCGGGCAGCAGCAGCGCGTGGGCCTGGCCCGCGCCCTGGCCGCCGACCCGCCCATCATTCTGATGGATGAGCCTTTTGGCGCCCTCGACCCCATTACCCGGGCCAGCATCCGGCGCGAGTTTCGGGAGCTGGACGAGCTGCGGAGCAAAACCGTGGTGCTCGTGACGCACGACGTAACGGAGGCCTTCGAGCTGGCCGACCGCATTCTGCTGCTCGACGCCGGGCGGGTGCAGCAGATGGGCACCCCGCGCGAGCTGCTTTTTCGGCCCGCCAACGACTTTGTGCGCCTCTTTTTCGCGGCCGAGCGGCTGGCGCTGCAGCTGCGCGTCCTCACGCTGGGCGACGTTTTTGGGGAAGAAAATCTAACTGAAGCCAATCGAACCACCACCGTGCACGAGGCGCTGGAGCAGTTGACAGGCGCAGCCGCCGACGGCTCGGATACATTCACCGTCGCTCAACTGATGGCCGCTTTTGGCGAAGCCCTGCAACGAGAGGAGGACGCATGGAAACGCTAAGCGCGCTATTCACTTTCTGGCACGAGCAGGCGGGGAAACTGGGCGAGCAAACCTTGCAACACATCGGCCTCACGGCGGCGTCGCTGCTGCTGGCGGTGCTGGTGGGCGGGCCGCTGGGGCTGTTTTTGTCGCGTCGGCCGCGCTGGGCCCCAGCCGTGCTGGGCCTGGCCGGCGTGCTCCAGACGGTGCCCAGCATCGCGCTGCTCGGCTTCCTGATTCCGCTGCTGGGCATTGGGCCGAAGCCAGCCATTTTCGCGCTGTTTCTGTATTCGCTGCTGCCAATCATCCGCAATACGCTGGCGGGCATTCAGGGCGTGCCGCCGGCCATGGTGGAAGCCGCCCGCGGCCTGGGCCTCACCGACGGGCAAGTGTTGCGGCAGGTGGAATTGCCGCTGGCGCTGCCGGTGCTCATGGCCGGCATTCGTACGGCCACGGTAATAAACGTGGGCGTGGCCACGCTGGCGGCCTACGTGGCGGCCGGCGGGCTGGGCGAGTTCATCTTCGGCGGCATCAACCTCAACAACCCGGTGATGATACTGGCCGGGGCGCTGCCGGCCGCCGGGCTGGCCCTGGCCTTCGATGCGCTGCTGGGCGGCGTGCAGAAGCTCAGCGCCCGGCGGCTGCGCCAAACCGGCGCGGCGCTGCTGCTGGCGCTGCCGCTGCTGGCCGGCGCCTACCTGCTGCCCCGGGCCACGGGCAAGCTGCTGGCCGGCTTCAGCCCCGAATTCGTGGGCCGCGCCGACGGTCTGCCCGGCCTCACCAAGGCCTATGGCCTCACGCACCTGCCCAGCGTGGTGCTGGCCCCCGCGCTGGTGTACGAAGCTGCCCACAGCGCCAACGTTGACGTCATCGACGGCTACAGCACCGACGGCCGCATCCGGGCCTACGGCCTGCGCGTGCTGCGCGACGACCGCCGGGTGTTTCCGCCCTACTACGCCGTGCCCGTGGTGCGCCCCGCCCTGCTGCGCGAACACCCCGAGCTGCGCCCGGTGCTGGCCCAGCTCGATGGGCAGATTTCCGACTCGGCCATGACCGAGCTGAACTACCGGGCCGACTACCTGCACCAGGACCCCAGGGCCATTGCCGAAGCTTTTCTGCGGCGGCGCGGGCTGTGGCGTGATGCGCGGCCGGCCGTGCCCGGCGCGCCCGTGGTGCGGCTGGGCTCCAAGATTTTTGCTGAGCAATACATTCTCATCGAGATGTACGCCGCCCTCATCCGGGGCCAGACCGACCTGGCTGTGGAAATCAAAACCGGCCTGGGCGCCACCAGCATCTGCTTCGAGGCCCTGCGCACCGGCGCCATCGACCTTTATCCCGAGTACACCGGCACTGGCCTGCTGGTGCTGCTTCAGCCCCGGCCGCAGGTCATCGACTCGCTGGGCGGGCGCCCGGCGGCGGTGCTGGGCTACGTGCGGGCCGAATTCCGGCGGCGCTACGGGCTGGAGTGGCTGGCGCCACTGGGCTTCAACAATACGTATGCGCTGCTGATGCGCGGGCAGCAGGCGCAGGCGCTAGGCATTGCCAGCGTGTCGGATTTGGGCGGGTACCTGCGAAAGTAGGTGGGGCGGCATTTGGTAGCTGTCATCCTGAGTGTTGTCAAGCATCTATCGGTTGAACCATCTGTTCAAATGTGAAAAGGTCCTTCGCGGCACTCAGGATGACAGCCGCCAAGCATCTATCGCCGCACAAAAAAGCCCCTGCCGGAAATTCCGACAGGGGCTTTTCATTAACCTAAAACCTAATCCTTACCGCACGATGGTGAGGCGCAGGGTCTCGGTTTTGCCGTTGGTCACCAAGCGGCACACGTACAGGCCGGAAGTCAGGCGCTGGCCGTTCAGCGTGAGTGAGTACTGCTGGCCGGCTGTAGCGGCACCGTCGAACAAGGTGGCCACGCGCTGGCCCAGCTCGTTGTACACGAGCACCTGGGCGGGGCCGTCCTGGGCCGTGCGGAAAGCCACGGTGGCATTTTCCGTCACCGGATTTGGGAAAGCCGACAGCTCGTTTTTGGCAGCTACAGCAACGGAGGCCGCTTCAGCCACGCCGCGGGCCGCGCTGGAGCAAGTGCCCAACTGGTCGCCGGTGTGGCCGGTGAGGTGGGTGTCCACGGCATTGGGCGAGATGCAGATTTCGTGGCCGTTGTGGCAGACAATGACTTTGTCGTTGTTGTTGCCGCAACGCACGTCCACTACGCGCAGGGTCACCGTTTTGGTGGCCGTGCAGCCGTAGGCATTGGTCGCCGTCACCGTGTAGGTGAAGGTGCCGGGGGTGCTGGCCGTGAACGTCGGGTTGGCCGCCTTATAGTTGCTCAGGCCAGCCGACGGGCTCCAGGCGTAGCTCACGCCGCCGGTTGCCGTGAGCGTAACACTCTGGGCACCATAGCCCAGGTACAGGTTGGTGGCCACACCGCCGGTGTACACGCTGCCGGCGGGTGTCACCGTGATGCCGGGCGTGGGCACCGTGCCCGTCACCGTCACTACGGCCGAAGCCGTGCTCACGAGGCCGTGCACGTCGGTCACGGTCAGGGTCACGGGGTTGGCACCGATGTTGGCGCAGGTGAAGGTCGTCTTGTTCAGCGTCACGCTGGCGATGCCGCAGGCGTCGGCGCTGCCGTTGTTCACTTGGGCGGGCGTCACCGAAGCCGCACCGTTAACCAGCGTCACAGTTACGTTTTTGGCGAGGGCCGTGGGAGCAGTCACGTCGCGCACCGTCACGGTGAAGCTGCCGGTGCTGGTGTTGCCACTGGCATCGGTAGCGGTTACGTTCACGGTGGTAATGCCCACGGCGAAGGTGCTGCCCGAAGCCGAGCTGGCTACCACCGTAGCGCCGGCGCAATTGTCGGTAGCAGTGGGGCTGAAGCTCACCACGGCGCCGCACTGCGTGGCGGGCGCGTTGGCAGTGATATTAGCCAAGGCAGCTAGCACAGGCCGCTCGGTATCGTTCACCGTCACTACTTGCGTGGCATTAGCCGTGTTACCGGCCGCATCAGTAGCCGTCCAGGTTACGGTGGTAGTGCCTTTCGGGAAGGTGGCGGGGGCGTTATTCGCCACCGTCACGCCAGTGCAGTTGTCGGCTACCGTGGGCGTGCCCAGGGCCACTTGCGTAGCGCTGCACTGGCCAGGGTTGGTGCTCACGCTGCGGGCGGCTGGAGCCGTGATGGTTGGCTTTTCGGCATCAACCACCGTCACCACCTGCGTGGCAGTAGCGGTAAGGCCCGTGGCGTCCGTCGCCGTCCAGCGGACGGTGGTGGTGCCCTTGGGGAATACGGCAGGGGCATTGTTGGTTACCGTCACACCCGCGCAGTTGTCGCCGGCGGTAGCGGTGCCAAGGGTTACGTTGCTGGCCGAGCACTGGCCGGCATCAGCCGATACCGTTACGGCGGCCGGGGCTACTACCACGGGCGCTTCGGTATCGGTCACGGTTACTACCTGCGTGGCGGTGGCGGTGAGGCCAGCGGCATCGGTAGCGGTGTAGGTTACGGTCGTCAGGCCCTTGGGGAAAGTGGCGGGGGCGTTGTTGGTTACCGTCACGCCCGCACAGTTATCAGCTGCCGTAGCCTGGCCCAGGGCCACGCCAGTAGCGGCGCACTGGCCGGCATCGGTGCTCACCGTGAGCGCAGCAGGAGCCGTGATGGTGGGCGCTTCCGTGTCCGTCACGGTCACCGTGAAGCTGCACGCGGCGGTGTTGCCCGCGTCATCGGTCGCGGTGTAGGTAACGGTAGTAATGCCGAGGGGGAAGAGCGCGCCGCTGGCCAGGCCGGCGGTCAGCGTCGTGGTCACGTTGCGGCAGGAGTGCGTGCCCTGGGGCACGGCGTAGCTCACCACCGCCCCGCAGGCGCCGGCGTCATTGCCCACCGCCACGCTGGCCGCGCAACTGATTTGCGGCAGCTCCAGCACCGGCTCAGTTAGGGTGATTTGAGTGGTTTCGTGGCAGTTATTGGCGTCGGTGGTCGTCACCGTGTAGGTGCCGGCGGCCAAGCCGCTGGGGCTTTGGGCGGCCGAGGTGTAGCCGTTCGGGCCGGTCCAGGCGTAGCTGTAGGGGGCGGTGCCGCCGCTCACGGCCAGCGCAATGCTGCCGTTGCTCTTGCCGTTGCAGTCCACGTTGGTGCCAGTGGCGCTCAGCTGGGTGTTGCAGGGAATCACGGTGATGTCGAACGACTGCCGGATAAGGCCGTAGCTGGCCCCGTGGTGGTAGATATCAGCCGCCACCAGCGAAACCGGGTTCACGCCCGCATCGGCAACGGTGGGCGTGCCGCTGAGGGTGGCCGTGCCGTCGCCATTGTCTACCAGCGTCAGCCAGGCGGGCAAAACCGGCGTTTCAATTTCCAGCTCGTCGCCGTAGGGCAGGTCGGGGTCGGTGGTCGCGATGTCGTAGGTGAACACCTGCCCCGCCACCACCGACAGTGTGCCGGGCGTCGAAATGAAGGACGGTGCCGAGTTAACAATCAGGTTCAGGGTGTGCGTCGATTCATCGCCGTAGGTATCGCGGGCCGTGAATACGGCGGCGTGTTGTCCCCAATCGGCCAGCACCGGCGTCCAGTTGAGCTGCGTAGTGACCGGGTTAGCCGCCGCTGTGGGCAGAGCCGGCGTGAAAACCGCGGCACTGGGCAGGCCCGTGGCTCCCACCAGGCTTACCCGGTCCGTTGGGTCGGGGTCGGAAGCCTGAATGGTGTAGTTCAGCGCTGTGCCGGGCGTCACCTGAAATACGCTGCCATTGGCTGGCGTAGGCGGCACATTGAACACGGGGTCCTGGCTCACCCGAATGGTGACCGAGCTGTTGCGCTGCACGCCCTGGGCATCCTGCGCCACAAAGTTCACAATGGTGGTGCCCAGGTTGGCCGTAGTGGGCGTCCAGGAAAACGAGCTGGCTACCGGGTTGCCGCTCACGGGCAGAGCGGGGGTCATAATGGCACTTGTGGGCAGGCCAATGGCCTGCAGCGTCACGATATCGCCGGCATCGCTGTCGGTGGCCCGCACCGTGAAGGCGATGGGGTCGCCGGGAGCCACTTTGTAGACGTAGGCATTGGGCGGCGTCACGCTGTAGTCAAAAATCGGCGCGTTCGACACGGGCGCTACCTTGATGAGGAAGTCTACCAGCGTGCTGGTTTTGCCGTCGCTCACCTTAATAACCGCGTTGTAGAGCTTGCCAATGGTCAGGCCCACCGTGTTGAACGTCACGTTGCCCGTCGTTGCATTCACGGCCAGACCAGGTGCATTCACGAAAGTAGCCGTTGTCAGCGCAAGGTCCGCAGCAGTAGCCAGGCTGAACGTCAGCGGGTCGCCGTCCTGGTCGCTGGCCGGCAGTAGAAAGGATGCCGCCGCTTGCCCCACCGACAAATTCACTATCGGCGTCAGCGTCGATACCGGCGAATTGTTGCCCGTTCCGGCGTTCACCACCGTGCGCACGGTGAAATCTTTCTCCGCATTGTTCATCAGGCCGACCGCCGCCGTGATGCGGCAGCATTGCGTGAAATAAGCCGTGTAGGCAATGCTGGCCGGATAAACGTGGGTGATAGTCGCTTCTCCGTACAGAATATCCGCCGTCACATCAACCGACGTAACCGTCAGGTTGATAGTGGCAGACGTGGGCGAGCCCGTGACCGCCGCGTGGCCAAACATCAGCGGAACACCGGTATTAACCGTGGCGCCAATAGCTGGGGTGCCGAAATAAGACCGCCGGAAAGCCATGCTCACCTTGAATTGCACGGTGCGCTTGGTCGCATCGGTTTGCACCGTGCGCCACGTCATGCTGCCGTAGCGAAAGTGCGTGGCCAGCGCGGGCGCGGTTGCCCCAAACGCCAGGACAAAGCAGAGAACCAGGAGCCGTAGCGCGGCATAGCCCCGATGGCTAGGGGCAACTGCAGACGCTAACGGAACGGTTGCAGATGTTGCGTAAAAGTGTTTTTGCATACAGGAGTTGGGAAAATGGCAGGCAATGAGAATTTGAGAGCCAGAAAGACTAAAGTTATTTTTCAACTTACTTTAATTCAATTTACAAATATAGATGGGCTGAATGTATTGCAAACAATATTTTATTTTTTTTATTGAAATAATTAAAATCCAAGGCTCATTTTATCCGTAGTGCTCTGAGCTAAAAGTGCTGTTAGATACTCTGAATCTGCGCCGCATGACCGTTCCCTTGTATCTCGCAACTGCCACCACCGCCGACGTGCCCCGCCTCACCCGCCTCGTGAACCGCGCTTACCGCGGCGACGCCTCCCGCCAAGGCTGGACCACCGAGGCCCACCTGCTCGACGGCCAGCGCATCGACGAAGACGGCCTGCGCGAAATGCTGGCCGTGCCCGGCGCCGCCATCCTCATGTGTTTGGGCGCGAACGATGAGCTGCTGGGCAGCTTCTACGCCCACGCCACGGGCGAGAAGGTGTACCTCGGCATGCTGGCCGTGGAGCCAGGGCGCCAAACCAACGGCGTGGGCAAGTTCCTCATCCATGCCGCCGAGGACTACGGCCGGCAGCACGGCTGCACCACCAGCAAGATGACCGTCATCTCGGTGCGGGCCGAGCTTCTGGCCTACTACGCGCGCCAGGGCTACCGCCCCACCGGCGCCACCGAGCCCTTTCCCACCGACCCGCGCTTCGGCGTGCCGCGGCAGCCGCTCACGCTGCTGGTGCTGGAGAAAAGCCTGGTCGAAGCCCAGGCACCCCCGGGCCCAATGGCTGGCTAAGCCGGCCGGTGCAGCTGGCGGGTTGGAAGAAAGCTGTCGAAGGCGATTTCCTCGTTCACTTCGGTGGGCAGCACGTCGTTTTCGAGGAGCAGCTGCACCACCTCTTTCCGGTGCAGGCCGCAGTTCATTTTGTGGTAGAGGGCCAGCAAGGGAGCCGCGCACTCGGGCGTGGGGTTGGCCCGGTAAATATCGACGCAGCTGACGGCCAGCGCCTCCACCGTGTGCTCGTTGTGGAAACGGCCAACCAGCGCCGTGAGCAGCGCGGCATCGCCCGGCTCGTAGTTGCTCACCAGCAGGCCGGCGTAGCGGCCGGGTTGGGTAGTGCTGGCCAGCCGCTGCAGCGCAAATGCCCGGATGGCGGGCGCACGCAGGTGCTGCAGGTCCTCGATGGCGTATTCGGTGGCGAGGCGGTTGCCGCTGGTCATTTTCTGACGCGCCAACGCCAGAATGGGCCGGTAGTCCAACGGGAATTTAACCCGGGTGAAAATGTGCAGCAGGTTCCGGCGCACAACCGGGTTTTCCTCCGTCAGCAGGCGCTCGGCCAGCTGCTGGATTTCGGGTGGTTGCAGCGCTTTGCGGCGGAGCGCGAAGCGGCCGTAGGCGCGGCTGGTGGTGTGCAGGAGGCTTTCCAGGCTGGACGCGGCGGCGGGCGGCGCGGGCGCGACGCGGAGGTCGAGCGTGGCTTGCACGAACTGCAGGTAGCGCCGCACAGCCGCGTCGTGCGTCGCCAGCTGCCGCAGCTCGGCCTAGGCATCCACGGCCGGGTACATTTCCTGGAAAGAGCGAATGAGCCCGTCGTCCGTCCACAGCTGGGGGTTTTTCGCGAAAGCCCGCCCGTACTTACGGGCAATGTATTGCAGGCCGGCCAGGCCATCCAGCTCGATAATCTCCTGCTCACCAACCCAGTCGGAGCCCTCAATCGGACGATTCAGAAAGCGGCGGTAAATGGCCGCGCGGGCCTGGGCATCGCCCTGCCGGGCAAAGAGCCGCGCCAGCGCAAACAGCTGCGTCAGCGTCCAGGTATCAGCCTGCTCGGTGGCGAGGGCTTTCAGCACGGCCCGACGAATCCGGGCCCGCTGCGCCGAATGGCCGTACAGTTCGTAGAGGTAGGAAGCGCGACTGGGCTCCGCCTGTCCGTCGTAGGCAAAATTCTTCCGCGCCGCCTCGATGATATAGGGCGAGAAATCGATTTCGGGGTGGGCCCAGGCCAGCAGGTGGGCACGGCCGGTACCAAGCCGGATGGAATGCCGAAAGCTGCGTTTCAGGCGTTGGATGGTGGCGGCCATTGGCTGGGGAGGAATAGTGGCGCAGGCCGGCCTACCGCGCCAGCTTTTCGGCCCGAAACAGGTCGTCGGCGGCTTGCAGGAGCTTGGCGCGCAGCTGGGGGTTGTAGCTGGGGTGGGCGGCCAGGAAGGCCCGCACCGTGGCGGCGGCCGTGGCCGACTGGTAGCTGCCCAGCGTGGCCTGCAACCACGAATAGGGAAAGAAAATGTCGCCCGTGAGCTGAATTTCTTCCAGCAAATCGAGGCTGGCGAGCAGGTATTTTTCCGACGTGGCCTGGCGCAGCGGATGGTGCAGGTAGCCCAGCGCTGCCGTCACCCAGGCTTCTTTTTCGCGGCCCTTCTCGTCTTTCAGGGTGGCAAAAAAGGCGTCGCGCGTGGCCACGTCGGACGCGAGGGCGGGCATCAGGAATTCAAGTCGCTGGCGGCGGTCCACGTTTTTGATGCGGGCCAGCTGCTGGGGCAGAATGGGCGTAGTGGCCGAATAGTCGCGCACGGCCAGCGCCAGGGCCAGGGCGGTGTAGTCGTCCTCGGTGAGCTTGACGCCGGCCGTGGCCTGCTGCGACTGCCAGATTTGGTAGAGGCGCGTTTGGGCCGGCTTGGTGAGGGCAATGGATTGATAAGTCTTGAAAAGCTGCTTTTTGGAATTCGCCGCCGGATTTTTCAGCAGCGCGGCCCACAGGTCGGCTTCCAGGCCCGGGCCCACGGCCTGCCGCTGGGCCGGCGTGAGAAACTGCCAGAAAATGGCGCTGGCCTGGCCCGTGAGCAGCTTCAGGTTCAGCTCTTCGGGCTCGCGGGTGAGGGCCTGGCGGTACCGCGTGAGCAGTTCCAGCGGCTTGACCGTTTCGCCGCGGAGCATGTTCTCATAAACGTTGACGTAGGTGGCCGCCCGCGTCACCGGGTTTTTCAGCTGTGTCACGGTGCTGAGCAACTCCGGCGCCACCGGAAACACGCCGTAGCCCACACCCGTGGAATTGAACACAATACGCTTCGGCAGGAAAGGAATCCGGATGCCCTTTTCTTTCCCCTCCATTTTCACGCTCAGCTGCTGTTGCTCGCCGCTGGCCGATTCAATCAGGACCTCAAACTCCTGCGGCCACAGGCGGTCGGAGCCGTCCTCGGCCGTCTGCGTCACATACAGGCCGTAGCGCTGGTCGTGGCCACCGCTGATGCGGTAGCTGAACAGGGGGCGGCCGGGCTGGTTCACCCACACTTGGTTCCAGGCCTGCAGGTCGGCGGGGGTGCGGGCATCCAGGATTTCGATGAGGTCGGGCCAGGTGGCGTTGCCGTGGGCGTATTTGCGCAGGTATTCCTGCAGGCCGGCTTGGAAGGCTGCGGGACCCATCAGGCGCTCCAACTGGCGCATCATGATGGGCGCTTTGTGGTAGATGATGTTGCCGTAGAGCGAGCCCGCGTCCTGCAGGTTGGCCAGCGGCTGGCGGATGGGGTTGGCGCCGGCCGTGCGGTCGATGCCGTAGGCGGCCGGATAGTGGTCGACGACAAATTTAAGGTCTTGTAACTGCCGAGGTAGTGGCCGATAACTCAACTCTCTGCCAAGCCAATAATTCTCTTCCGGGTCAATACGCCGCTGTTTTTCTTCTGGCACCATTTTATCGGCCATGAAATTGGCAAACACCTCCTTCATCCACACGTCGTTGAACCAGCGCATGGTCACCAAATCGCCGAACCACATATGGGCCGTTTCGTGCGAAACCAGATTGGAACGGGCCAGCACCTGGTCCTGCGTCGCGCCCTCGTCCAGAAACAAGGTTGAGGCCTTGTAATCGATGGCCCCGACGTGCTCCATGCCGCCGTACTGAAAGTCGGGAATGGCTGTGAAATCGAACTTTTGAAACGGGTACGGAATGCCCGTGTACTGTTCCATAAACTGCAACGCATCGGCGTGCAGCTGGAAGATGGGGCCGAGGCTCAGGCGCAGCTTGGCCGGGTCGGTTTCGCGGTGCAGCAACGTCATCGGCCGCCCGTTCAGCGTGCGGCTCAGGCGCGTAAACTTGCCGGCCGTGAAGGAAAACAGGTAAGTGCTGATGCTGTCGGAAGTGGCGAATCGGTAAGTTTTTGAACCGGGTATTCGCCCGTCCAACGTTGTGGCGGAGTCGCGCACCGGCGCATTGGCCACGGCCTGCCACGCTAACGGAACCGTGAGTGACAGCTTGAACGTGGCCTTCAAATCGGGCTGGTCGAAGACTGGCACGACGGTGCGGGCGCGGTCGGGCACGAGCAGCGTGTAGAGGTAGTCGGCGTTGCGGTTGAGTGACTGCTCGCCGGCGGCGAGGCTGATTTCGACCACGTTGCGGCCGGCTTTCAGGGTGGCGGCGGGCAGCACGAGGTGCTCGTTGCGGTGGTCGATGGCCACGATTTGGCCGTTCACCTTTAGGCCGTGCAAGTTGGCGGTGGGCGCTTTGAAATCGAGCTGCACCGGGTCGCGGCTGTCGCGCAGCGTGAAACTCACGGTTTCTTCGGCGGCAATGGGGTCGGCTTTCTTGTCCGGGATATGCAGGCTGAGCTGGTAGGCTACACCGCTGATGTTCTGCTTGCGCGCCACGGCCAGCGTTTCCGAAACCCCTTTTTCGACGGGCGGCAGCGGGCGCGGCGGTACCGCCGAAGCGGTATCAGCGGCGGGCAGCCCGGTCTGAACAATGGGCGTACGCTGGCAGGCCACGGCCAGCATCGCCAGCAGAAACCCACCGGCTCTGCCATATTTACGGAAGCTAAAATTCATCGACAAAAGCTCGGTGCAACGAGCCCAAAAGTAACCGCCAACCCGTGTCCCCCACGCCCGAGCCCCTGCCTACGCTGCCTGCCTCTGTGCGGCTGTTTCCGCTGGGCGACGCGGCCGTGGTGCTTGAATTCGGCACCAGCATCAGCCCCAAAACGCACTGCGCCATCCAAGCCGTGCGCGGCTACCTCACGCAGCAGCCCTTTGCGGGTCTGCGCGAGTTGGTGCCCGCCTTCACCACCCTCACCCTATACTACGACCCGTGGCAGTTGAGCGACAATGGCCGCTACCCGCCCTATGAGCGGGTGGCGGCATTACTGCGACAGCTGCTGCCCGCCGCGCTGGCTACTGCAGTGTCTACGGAGGCGACTTTGGTGGAAATTCCGGTCTGCTACGGGGGCGCGTTCGGGCCTGATTTGGCAGTAGTGGCCACGCACACCGGGCTGAGCAGCGAAGAGGTAGTTGCCCGACATTCGGCGCCCGAATACCTTGTGCACCTGATTGGCTTTGCGCCCGGCTTCCCGTACCTGGGCGGAATTGATGCGCGGCTGGCCACCCCGCGCCGAACCCAGCCGCGCCCGCTGGTGCCGGCCGGCGCAGTGGGCATTGCGGGTGCCCAGACCGGCATCTATTCGCTGCCCACGCCCGGCGGCTGGCAGCTCATCGGTCGCACGCCGCTCCGGCTTTTTAATCCTGAATGGCCGCAGCCCAGCCGCCTCCAGGCGGGGCAGCACCTGCGCTTCGTGCCCATCAGCGAGGCCGAATTTCAGCAACTCCAGCGGCATGAGTCTTAGCATCCTCCGTCCCGGCCTGCTCACCACCGTGCAGGACCTCGGCCGCTTCGGCTACCAGCAGGACGGCATCATCGTGAGCGGCACCATGGACGCCCGCGCCCTGCGCGTAGCCAACCTGCTGGTGGGTAATGCGGAGAATGCCGCGGGCGTAGAAATTACGCTGCTAGGCCCCAAAATTCGGTTTGAAGCCGACCTGCTCATCGCCCTCACCGGCGCCCACCTCTCCCCCACCCTCGACGGCCGGCCGGTGGGCCAACACCGGCCCGTGTGGGTGGCGGCCGGCACCGAACTGGCTTTTGGAGCGCCGGTGGCGGGCAGCCGGGCCTATCTGGCGGTGGCGGGCGGGGTGGCCGTGGCGCCAGTGCTGGGCAGCCGCAGCACTTACCTGCGGGCCGGCTTCGGCGGGCTGCACGGCCGCGCGCTGCGGTCCGGCGATGTAATTCCTTGTGGCGCGCCTACCCCGGTGGGCCGGAAACTGATAGCCGCTTTAGCTACTACCGCAGCTTCCCAGTCCTGGGCTCAGGCCGCCTGGACGCCCGGCCCGGCGCTACGCCCCACGCCCCAGCCGAACCCCACCATCCGAGCCGTGGCAGGGCCGGAATACGGCGAGTTCATGCCGGAAACCCAATGTGCTTTTTGGACGCAGCCCTTCACCGTCACGCCCGAGGCCGACCGCATGGGCTACCGTCTGCAGGGGCTAGGGCTGGTGCGCCAAACCAAGGGTGAGATGCTGTCGAGCGCCGTCACGTTTGGCACAGTGCAGGTGCCGGCAGGCGGGCAGCCTATCGTCCTCATGGCCGACCACCAGACTACCGGTGGCTATCCGCGAATTGCGCAGGTGATTTCGGCCGATTTTTCGGCGCTGGCGCAGGTGCGGCTGGGGCAGCAGCTGTGGTTTCAGGAGGTGTCGTTGTACGAGGCGCAGGCGCTGTACCTTGCGCAAGAGCGGGCGCTGCGGGCGTTGCGGCGGGGGATTGCAACTGTATTCGGCAGCTAATCTAGGAACGTCATGCTGAGCGCAGTCGAAGCATCTCTACCGCTTCATTGAGCCGATTGGATTAGTATTGAGGTAGAGATGCTTCGACTGCGCTCAGCATGACGTTCTGAATACTCCGCCCATCTTCCCTCTATGCCCCCAACTCCTACCATCGATATCAACTGCGACATGGGCGAAAGCTTCGGTGCCTGGACCCTGGGCAATGACGCGGCCCTGCTGCCTTTCATCACCTCGGCCAACATTGCCTGTGGCTTCCACGCCGGCGACCCGGGCGTGATGCGGCAAACCGTGCGCGCCGCCCTCCGGCACGGCGTGGCCCTCGGCGCCCACCCCGGCCTGCCCGATTTGGTGGGCTTTGGAAGGCGCAATATGGATATCTCGCCTGAAGAAGCTTTCGACATGACGGCCTACCAGTTGGGTGCCTTAAATGCCGTGGCGAAGGCCGAGGGCGGCCGGCTGCACCACCTCAAGCCCCACGGCGCGCTCTACAACATGGCTGCCACCAACGCCGCCTTGGCCGAAGCCATTGCTGAAGCCGTGTACAAAGTCGCCCCTGAGCTGGTGCTCTACGGCCTGGCCAACTCGGAGCTAACCCGGGCCGGCGAGAAGCTGGGCCTGCGCACGGCCCACGAAGTATTTGCCGACCGCACCTACCAGGCCAACGGCACCCTCACCCCGCGCCGCCAGCCCGACGCCCTCATCACCGATGCCGCCGCTGCCATTGCCCAGGTGCTGCGCCTGGTGATGGACGGCCAGGTCCGCTCCCAGCAGGGCCCCGACGTGGCCTTGCGCGCCGATACCGTGTGCCTGCACGGCGACGGCGCCCACGCCCTCGAATTTGCCCAGCGCCTGCACCACGAGCTGCGCGCCGCCGGTGTGCAGCTGCAAGCGGCCCGCCCGGCCGTGGCCCCATGAGGCCGCTGCCCAAGGCCCGCTGGTGGGGCGGGGCCACGCTCGGCGCGGCGTTTCTGATGGCGAACTCGTCCATCGGTCCGGGCTTTCTGACCCAAACCACGGTGTTTACCCAGCAGCTGCTCACCAGCTTCGGGTTCGTCATTCTGCTCTCGGTGCTGCTCGATATCGGCGCGCAGCTAAATACCTGGCGCATTCTCACGGTGAGCGAGCTGCGGGCCCAGGATTTGGCCAACAAGCTGCTGCCGGGCCTGGGCTACTTCCTGGCCGCGATGGTGATTTTGGGCGGCTTCGCTTTCAACATCGGCAACATTGCCGGCTGCGGGCTGGGTCTGAATGTGCTCACCGGCCTGAGCTATGAGCAGGGCGCCCTGATAAGTTGCGCAGTGGCGCTGCTGCTGTTTTGGGTGCAGGAGGTAGGGAAGATGCTCGACGGCTTCACCAAGATTCTGGGCACCGTGAAGATTCTGCTCACCCTGGGCATTGCCGTCAGCGCGCACCCGCCCTTGCTGCAGGCGCTGCACCACACGGTACTGCCCACACAGATTAGCGCGGCGGCCATTGTTACCATCGTGGGCGGCACGGTGGGCGGCTACATCACGTTTTCGGGCGCGCACCGGCTGCTCGATGCGGGCATCAAAGGCCCGGGCAGCCAGCCGCAGGTGACACGCAGCGCCCTCAGCGGCATCGTTATTTCCACCGTCATGCGCTCTGTGCTGTTTCTGGCCATCGTGGGCGTGCTGGTGCAGGGTGCGGTGCTGGATAAGGATAACCCCGCCGCAAGCGTGTTTCGCGCAGCGGCGGGCGAGGTGGGGTTTCGGGTGTTTGGGGTGATTTTGTGGAGCGCGGCCATTTCCTCAGTGGTGGGCGCGGCTTACACGTCGGTGTCGTTTTTCAAGACATTCCATCCCGTATTTGCGCGCCACGAGCGGGTGTGCATTTCCGTGTTCATCGTGCTTTCCACTAGCGTGTTTGTGCTGGTGGGCAAGCCGGCGCAGCTGCTAGTTTTCGCGGGCGCCGTCAATGGCCTCATCCTGCCCATTGCCCTGGCCATCGTCCTCATCGCCGCCACCAGCCGCCGCCTGATGGGCCCCTACCGCCACCCGCGCTGGATGCTGGCCGCCGGCTGGCTGGTGGTGCTGGTGATGGGTGGCCTGAGCGTGCCCGTACTGGTGGAGCAGATAGCCGGGTTGCTGCGGTGAATAGTGAGCGATGAATAGTGAGCGGTGAGTAGTGAGCGGTGAGTAGAAAGAACGTCATGCTGAGCGCAGCCGAAGCATTTCTACTGCGCAACGCAATTCAATCGAAAGGAATACTACTGCAGTAGAGATGCTTCAGCCGCGCTCAGCATGACGTTCCGGCTTCGTTCTGGTTTCGTTTAAATCTTCGCCCATGTCCCACCTTCCACCTTCACCCAACCCCTATTCCCGCGCAACCCTGCTTCAGCAGCTAGCCGCCACGCCGGATTGGGACCTAATCGTCATCGGCGGGGGCGCGACGGGGCTGGGCGTGGCCCTCGACGGCCTCAGCCGGGGCTACCGGACGCTGCTGCTGGAGCAGGCTGATTTCGCCAAAGGCACCAGCAGCCGCAGCACCAAGCTGGTGCACGGCGGCGTGCGCTACCTCGCGCAGGGCGACGTGGGCCTGGTGCGCGAGGCCCTGCACGAGCGCGGCCTGCTGCTGCAAAACGCGCCGCACCTCTGCCAGAATCAGGCATTCATTATTCCAAATTACAACTGGTGGGGCGGCCCGTTCTACACCTTCGGCCTGAAGCTGTACGACCTGCTGGCCGGCCGCCTCAGCCTAGGCGCGTCCACCCACCTCGGCCGGGCCGAAACGTTGCACCAACTGCCCACGCTGCGCCCCGACGGCCTACGCGGCGGCGTACTCTACCACGACGGCCAGTTCGACGACGCCCGCCTGGCTGTGAACCTAGCCCAGACCGTCATCGACCACGGCGGCACGGCCCTCAACTACTGCGCCGTGCAGGGCCTGCTGAAAGACGCCGCCGGCCGCCTCGCCGGCGTGCGCGCCACTGACCTTGAAACCGGCCGCGCCTACGAGCTGCGCGCCAAAGCCGTGGTGAATGCCACCGGCATTTTTGTGGACGAAGTGCGGCGGCTGGACGAACCCGGCGCCGGCCCGCTGGTGCAGCCCAGCCAGGGCGTGCACCTGGTGCTAGAACGCTCGTTTCTGCCCGGCGACGCGGCCCTCATGATTCCCAAAACCGAGGACGGCCGGGTGCTATTTGCCGTGCCGTGGCTGGGCCGCGTCCTCCTCGGCACCACCGATACGCCCGTGCCCACCGCCAGCCTGGAACCTCGGCCGCAGGAAGCCGAAATCGACTTTCTGCTGCGCACGGCCGCGCAGTACTTAGCCCAGCCCCCCACCCGGGCCGATGTGCGGAGTGTGTTCGTGGGTTTGCGCCCGCTGGCGGCTTCGGCCAATGGCACTGCCAAAACGAAGGAGGTTTCGCGCCGCCATAAAATCGTGGCTTCGGCCAGCGGCCTCATCACCATCACCGGCGGCAAGTGGACCACCTACCGCCGCATGGGCCAGGATGCCATCGACCACGCCATTGCCCGGGGCTTGCTGCCGGCTGCGCCCAGCCGCACCGCGCATCTACCCATTCACGGGGCCGGCGGGGCTGATGCCGTGCCTCCCACCAACCACCAGGCCCACTACGGCTCTGACTGCGCCGGGCTGCAACGGCTCATTACAGAAATCCCGGCCCTGGCCGAAAGACTGGCCCCGCCGCTGGAATTTCAGCAGGCCGAAGTGGTGTGGGCGGCGCGCCACGAGCTGGCCCGCACTGTGGAAGACGTGCTGGCCCGGCGCGTGCGCCTGCTGTTTCTGGACGCGGCGGCGGCCGGGCGGGCGGCGCCCGTGGTAGCCGCGCTACTGGCCCGGGAGCTGGGCCACGACGCCGCCTGGCAGGCCCGCCAAGTGGCCGAGTTCGGCGCGCTGGCGGAAGGGTACCGGCTGCCGGTGTAGCAACGGGCAAGCGGCTGGGGCGGGCGTCGATGCTGCGTTTCTGCGGGAGCCCGTGTATCTTGGCAAACCCTTGTCGGGGCGGTTTCGCATTCCACTTCTTCGCATGAAACACCTGCTACTCTTGCTGGCTCTGCTGGGCCTGGCTGATTCGGCCTCGGCCCAGGTCCAGCTCATCAACCAGATTTCAAACGCCGTGCGGCCGGTCCAGATTGCCGCAATGCATGCTGCCGTGGAAAGCGGCCGCCGGCACCGCGATGCCAGCTCCGACCGCTACGTGACCACCGCCACCTACCACGGCGACTCCTACTACCAGAAGCGTACGCCCGCCAGCAAGCTGAAGGGCCCCGGCGGCCCCCAGATTGCCTACCAGGAATCGGTGCTGCAGCAGTGCCAGGCCGCGCTGCTGGCCGACTCCACCCGCGCCCTGGGCACGGCCGAAACCTGGGCCATGCTCCAAAGCTCGCGCGAGCTCATCGTGCGCGACCGCCCCGCCTGGGCCGTGGACGCCTACGCCGACGAAGCCGCTTTCTACCAGGCCGAAACCATCCGGCGGCAGCGCCGCGCGGCGGCCGGGCAGCGCTAACCGCCCGTCATTTCTGTTGGAAACTCCTCTCCGAAACCCCGCCATGAATACTGCTACCCAAACGCCCGCCCCCGGCCTCACCAGTCCCGACCTGGCGCCCGTGCTGCCCGCCGAGCGCACCTGGGGCACCGGCAACTACGCCGCGCTCTGGATTAGCATGAGCCTGTGCATCCCCACCTACATGCTGGCCAGCTCGCTCATCGAGGGCGGCATGAACTGGTGGCAAGCCCTGCTCACCATCTTTCTGGGCAACACTATTGTCCTGGTTCCCATGCTATTGAATGGCCGGGCGGGCGCGCAGTATGGCATTCCGTTCCCGGTGTTTGCGCGGGCCAGCTTTGGCGTGCGCGGGGCCAACGTGCCGGCGCTGCTCCGGGCCATTATCGCCTGCGGCTGGTTCGGGATTCAAACCTGGATTGGGGGGTATGCTTTGTACCAGATGGCAGTGCTGTGGGTGCCGTCGTTGGCTACGCTGCCGGCCGTGTTTCCGACCAGCTGGGGGCTGGCTACGGGGCCGGCTATTCTGTTTTTCCTGTTTTGGCTGCTGAATATGTACGTGGTGCACAAGGGCGTCGAGAGTATTCGGAAGCTGTTGGTGTTCAAGGCGTTTTTCCTGCCGGTGGCGGCACTGGCGCTGCTGTGGTGGGCCATTTCGGCGGGCAATGGGCTGGGACCCATTCTGGCGCAACCCAGCAAATTCACCGATAGCGCGCAGTTCTGGGCCTTCTTCTTTCCTTCGCTCACGGGCATGGTGGGTTTCTGGGCCACGCTCTCGCTCAACATTCCGGATTTCACACGCTACGCTACCAGCCAGCGCGCCCAGCAGATGGGCCAGGCCATCGGGCTGCCCACGTCGATGACGCTGTTTTCCTTCGTGGGCGTGGTCGTGACCTCGGCCACGTTCGTCATCTACGGCAAAACCATCTGGGACCCGGTGGTGCTGGCCGGCAAGTTCAACAGCAAGCTGCTGGTGAGCTTCGCCATGCTGGCCGTGGCCCTGAGCACGCTGGCCACCAACATTGCGGCCAACATCGTGAGCCCGGCCAACGACTTCGCCAACTTCTCGCCCGAGCGCATCAGCTTCAAAACCGGCGGCTACATCACCGGCGTCATCGGCGTGCTCATCTTCCCCTGGAAGCTCATCGCCGACCCTTCGGGCTACATCTTCACCTGGCTGGTGGGCTACTCCGGGCTGCTCGGGCCCATCGGCGGCATCATGATTGTGGACTACTACCTCATCCGCCGCCAGCGCCTCGACGTGCCCGACCTCTACCAGTACCACGGACGCTACGCCTACCGCAACGGCGTGAATACGGCCGCCATGCTGGCCCTCGTCATCGGCATTCTGCCCAACGTGCCGGGCTTCCTAACCGCCATTGGCGTACTGGAGAAGGGCACGGTGTGGCCAGGACTGGTGGCCGTGTACAACTACGCCTGGTTCGTGGGCTTCCTGGTGTCGGGGGCGGTGTACCTGGGCCTGATGCGCGGGCAGGCCGCGGCCAGTCCGGCGCCGTTGGCCCACGCCCCGGCGGCGGCCACCAACTCGTCGGCGTCGCTGGCGCAGTAAGCGCCGGGTTGTTGAAAATACCGCCGCATGCTGCGCTGGAAAGACGTCCTTGCTTACGCCAAATATGGCAACCCCGAGCCCGCCCGGCGCGTGCAGCACACCGCGGCCGAGTGGGCCGCGCTGCTGCCGCCCGAGCGGCTGCGCGTGCTGCGCGAAGCCGCCACTGAGCCGCCCTACCGCAACGCCTACTGCCGCGCCTACGAGCCCGGCCGCTACGCCTGCGCTGGCTGCGGCGCGGTGCTGTTTGAAGCCGAGGAGAAATACCACGCCATTTCGGGCTGGCCCAGCTTCCGGCAGCCGGCGGCCCGAAATGCCATTGCCTATTTTTTCGATGAGAGCTTCAACATGCAGCGCATCGAGGCGCGCTGCAACGTGTGCGGTGGACATTTGGGGCACGTATTTGCCGACGGCCCGGCACCCGGCGGCCTGCGCTACTGCATGAACTCGGCGAGTTTGGCGCGGCAGCAGCCCGCAGAGGATGCTGCATGATAAGCCAACTGGTGCGGGGAAATGTCCCGGCGGTGGCCAGCCGCGCGCCGTCCGGCAGCCGCCAACGAATCTGGTAGCGCCGACGGTAGCTTAGCGGCGGCTTTGTTGCCGCCCCATTCTACTTTATCGCGAAGCGTTTTATGTCTAAAGCCCTTGTGTGCCTGCTGCTGGCAACTACTTGGCTGACAACCCCGTTGCTGGGGGTTGCGCAGGCTGCCAAAACGATTCCCACGGCCGCCGAACTCAAGAAAAACCTGGCCATCATCGAAGCCAGCACCGAGGGCGAAAGCGAGGAAATCGACCAACTGCTGACGAAAACCACCCGGCAGTTGGTGGCCTACTTGGGCGCGCACGCCGTATCGGCTGCGGCGGCCAAGGACCTGGGGCTGGACCTGACGGTGGGCCCGGCCGATGCCGCCAGCGTGCGGGTGTACACGTTTTCCTATTCGTCGGGCGGCACGCGCGGCACCATTCACCGGCCCGTGGTGCAGTGGAAAACCGCGGCGGGCCAGCTGCGTGCCTACGCCCTGCGCGAGGAGTGCTTTTTCAACGAGATTCACCCGCTGCCCGTGGCCGGCCGAATCTTCTACCTGCTGCTGGGCATGGAACAAGGTGACAGCCAGTGTTATAATTCCGAAGCGTTTGTGTTTGAGCTCAAGGGCAATTACCTGCTGCTGCCCTCTGCTTTCGGCAAAACGTCCGCGCTGCTGCTCTGCAATGCCCCGATGGCCTACGAGGCCGGCAAGCAAACCCTGCGCATCGATTTCGACGATGACGAATTGATTATTGACGACAAAGACCGGCTGGCCATAAGTGGCTACCGCCGCAAGCCGGGCGCCAAGCGCCTGCGGCTGCAGCTCAGCGGCGGCAGCTTCCGGCAGCAGCCGTAGGCGGGTATCTTCCTCGGGGCAGCCTGTTTCGGGCCGGAGGGTTGGGGCCTTTTAGCAGGCCATTTTCGGATGCGCGGCGGTGGGCTGCGTATGCTGCGTTAAAACGTTTCCCAGCGGCCCTCCTCTATGCCTCCCTCCTCTCCCCCTGATTTTACCGGTTTCGTGCGCGTGCGCGGCGCCCGCGAGCACAACCTCAAAAACGTCGACGTCGACATTCCGCGCGATGCGCTGGTGGTGTTCACCGGCGTGTCGGGCTCGGGCAAGAGCAGTCTGGCCTTTGGCACGCTCTACGCCGAGGCCCAGCGCCGCTACCTGGAGTCGGTGTCGCCTTACGCGCGGCGGCTTTTCCACCAGATGGCGGTGCCGGAAGTGACCTCGATTGAAGGGCTACCGCCGGCCGTGGCTCTGCAGCAGCAGCGCGGCGCGCCCAGCACCCGCTCGTCGGTGGGCTCGGTCACCACGCTTTCCAACCTCGTGCGGATGCTGTATTCGCGTGCCGGCGACTACCCGGCCGGGCAGGGCATTATTTACGCCGAAGCCTTCTCGCCCAACACCGCCGAGGGTGCCTGCCCCACCTGCCATGGCCTGGGCCGCGTGTATGAAGTGACCGAAGCCAGCATGGTGCCCGACCCTACGCTCACCATCCGGGAGCGGGCCATTGCGGCCTGGCCCCAGGCCTGGGGCGGCCAGAACCAGCGCGACATTCTGGTGAGCATGGGCTTCGACGTGGACACGCCCTGGCAGGATTTGCCCCAGAAAGACCGAGAATGGATTCTCTTCACCGAGGAGCAGCCCGTGCTGCCGGTGTACCCCGGCTACTCGCCCGAGCAGACGCAGCGGGCCATCAAGCGCCGCGAGCCGCCGAATTACATGGGAACCTTCACAGGGGTGAAAAAGTACGTGCTGCACACCTTCGCCACCACCCAGAGCGCGCTGATGAAAAAGCGCGTGGCCCAGTACATGCTGGGCTCCGACTGCCCCACTTGCCACGGCAAGCGCTTGCGCCGGGAGTCGCTGTCGGTGAAATTCGCCGGGCTGGATATTGCCGAGATGTCGCGCCTGCCGCTCAAGCGCCTAGCGGCGCTGCTGGCGCCATTTGCCGCGGGCAAGGCCGGGAAGCAAAAGCACGACCAGGAGCACCCGGAGCAGGCCATCGTGGCCCGGCGCATTGCCGAGGATTTGGCGGCGCGCCTGACGGTGCTATTGGATTTGGGCCTGGGCTATCTGTCGCTGGAGCGCGGCACGCCCACGCTCTCGCCCGGCGAACTGCAGCGCCTGCGGCTGGCCACGCAGCTGTATTCCAACCTATTCGGAGTGGTGTACGTGCTCGATGAGCCCAGCGCCGGCCTGCACCCGGCCGATACCGAGGCGCTGCTGAAAGCGCTGGCGGGCCTGAAAAGCGCGGGTAATTCGCTGTTCGTGGTGGAGCACGATTTGGACGTCATCCGGCAGGCCGACTGGCTGGTGGACGTGGGACCGGCCGCCGGTGAGAAGGGCGGCGAAATCCTCTACAGCGGCCCGCCGGAAGGCTTGAAACGTGTTGAAGCTTCCCAGACCCGCCAGTTTCTCTTTGATACTTCGCCCCTGCCCGACGTGCCGCCGCGCACGCCCACCGGCTGGCTAAAGCTGGCCGGCGTGACGCGCAACAACCTCGAAAACCTGGCTGTGGAATTTCCGCTGGGCGTGTTCACCACCGTCACGGGCGTGTCGGGCTCGGGCAAGTCCAGCCTCGTGAGCCAGGTTTTGGTGGAGCTGGTGGCCGAAAGCTTGGGCCAAACCATCGAGGCCGAAGAAGAGGAAACCGACCCGCTGGCCGCCCCCGCGCCGGCCACGCTCGGCGGCCACATCACGGCCGGCCTGGATAAAATCAAGCGGCTGGTGCGCGTCGACCAGAAGCCCATTGGCCGCACGCCGCGCTCCAACATGGCCACCTACACCGGCCTGTTCGACCACGTGCGCAAGCTGTTCGCGGCTACGCCCGAGGCCCGCAAGCGCCGCTACGACGCCGGCCGCTTCAGCTTCAACGTGGCCAAAGGGCGCTGCGAAAATTGCTCTGGCGAAGGCTTCGTGATGGTGGAATTGCTGTTTCTGCCCAGCGTGTACGCACCCTGCCCGGTGTGCCACGGCGCCCGCTACAACGCCAAAACCCTCGAAGTGCAGTATCGCGAAAAGAATATCGCCGAGGTGCTGGGCCTGACCGTGGACGATGCCTGGGAATTCTTCGCCGACGAGCCGGCTATCCACCGCGCCCTCACGGTGTTGCGCGAAGTGGGCCTGGGCTACCTGCGTCTCGGCCAGCCCGCCACCGAGCTTTCGGGCGGCGAGGCCCAGCGCATCAAGCTCGCCACCGAGTTGCAGCGCATCGGCCGCGGCAACACCCTCTACGTGCTCGATGAGCCCACCACCGGCCTGCACCCTTCCGACACCGAAAAGCTCATGCTCCAACTCGAAGGCTTGGTGGAAGCCGGCAATACCGTCATCGTGGTGGAACACGAAATGCGCGTGGTGGCTAGCTCCGATTGGGTTATCGACATCGGCCCCGGCGCGGGCGAGGACGGCGGGCGTGTAGTGGCTGCCGGGCCGCCGCGCGAAGTGGCGCGGGTGAAGGAGAGCCGCACGGCGCCGTACCTGGCGGCATTTCTGGCACCGCAGCCGGCTGATGTTCTTCGGGAATAGCGCCTATCTTGTCAGTGGTTACCGGCTCACACGCTGGTGCCAGCGCCTTTCCTTTCAGCCAGTCTTCCCCCAAGCCCCTTGCTATGAAACATTCGTTCCTTCTCTTCGCCACCGGGCTTCTCGCGGTGGCCTGCCAGAAAAAAGACCCCGAGATAACGCCCCGCGAAGCTGAAGACCCGGACTGGATAAAGCTGGAAATCAAGACTGTTTTTTCCGGCGATGAAGCTTACTCCGTTTGGGGCGACATCGACAAAACCCTGCTGGTTTCGACGAAGGCGCACATTTACGCTACTTCCGACCAAGGCAAGACCTGGCAGGAGCGGAAGAATTTTTACAGTGCCACCTACGGTTTTCTAGCGCGCAACGACACGGTTTTCGCCCTCAGCAACTACTTCACCGATGCGCAGGGCCAGAACAACGCTTCCTTTGTTGATTACTTCACCACCGACCTTGGTAAAACGTGGGTCTACGTGAACACCGTGCCCCGGGGCTACGAGAAATACCACCGCCTGGCCCAGCCTTTTGGCCGGGTAGAAACCGCCGGTATCACGTACCGCACCCAGGAAAATACCCAGCCCATCGCCAACTCCACCAGCCGCCTGGTGGTTGCCTCCGACCTGCTGCGGACGAACGGCACCACACAAACCAAGATGCGCCTGCCCGCCAGCCATTACCTCAAGGGCCTGTACCTCGATGGGCAGCAGCGGCTGTATGTGGCGGCCTCCGGCCTGCGCTTCGATACCAGCACCGGCCAGGCCATCGACCCCACGGTGGGCCGCCCGGCGGTGGTGTACGTTTCGCGGCGGCCGCTGCCGTAAAGCGGCCCTGGGCGGCCGCGCCCACCCAGGGCCGCCGTCTGCGTACGATGAATTCATGAACCCCAACGACGCCCTTCCCGCCAATATTTTCCGCCGCCAGGACGAAACGCCTGATGCCGAGTTCTACCACCACCCGCGCTTCGTGACGCACATCGACGACCGCGCCATTGCGGCCGTCACGCAGCTCTACCGCGAGTACTTCCCGCCCGATAGCGCCCTGCTCGACCTGATGAGCAGCTGGGTGAGCCACCTGCCGCCCGAGGTGCCCTACCGCCGCGTGGTGGGCCTGGGCATGAACGAAGCCGAGCTGAAAGCCAATCCGCACCTGGCCAGCTTCGTGGTGCAGGACCTCAACCAGCAGCCCATTCTGCCTTTCGTTGATGATGAATTCGACGGCGCCGCCATCTGCGTCTCCATCGACTACCTGACGCAGCCGGTGGCGGTGCTGCGCGAGCTGGCCCGCGTGCTCCGGCCCGAGGCCCCGCTGGTCATCACCTTTTCCAACCGCTGCTTTCCCAGCAAAGCCATTGCCGCTTGGCACGCGCTAGACGACCGTGGCCACCTGGCCCTGGTGCGCCAATACCTGACCGCCGCCGCCGGCTGGCACGCCATCGAGCTACTCGACTGCAGCCCGCTGCCGCCCGGCCGCTCCGACCCGCTTTTTGCCGTGGTGGCGCGGGTGGCGGCGGGCTGAGTGGTGGAAGTCGTAGCTATCAAAGAACGTCATGCTGAGCGCAGCGAAATATCTTACCCGCCACCAATAATCATTTACTTATGCGGGCAAGATGCTTCGCTGCGCTCAGCATGACCGCCTGGACTTGCGCCTGCTGCTACACAGCTACTTAAACCGCCCGCTGCCACTGCTAAAAAATCTTTTGCCGCCGGAGATGCGCAGCTAGGATTATAGCAATTCGTCGCTCTACCTTTGGTTCGACGGATTGTCTACCTTCCCGAAATCTAATTCCTCCGACGGTTTTATGCGTCTCTTGTTTTTGCTGTCTTTGGTGGGCAGCATGCTGGCTACCCCGGCGTTGGCGCAGCAGGCGCCTTACCTGCCTTTTTACTCTCCCGATACCGTGCGGGTGCACCAGATGGCCGTGGAACACCGCGCCGCTGTGCAGAAGTACCTCGTGACGCCCAAGTCGGTGAGCGGCGAGTACAAGGACCATTACAAGCGCATCGCGCAGGAAGCGGCCACCGACGTGTATAACACCGTCCGCTACTCTGCCCTCGTCGACCCCGTGCTGAACCCCTACGTGCAGGGCGTGTTCGCGCAAATCCGCAAGGCCAACCCACAACTGGCGGCCGTGCAGCTCGTGCTCAGCCGCAACCCCGAGCCCAACGCCCACGCCGTGGGCAACAGCACTGTGATGCTGAACGTGGGCCTGCTGGGCCGCCTCGAAAATGAAAGCCAGCTCGCCTACGTGCTCTGCCACGAGCTGGCCCACATCCAGTGCGCGCACATGGAGCGCGGCCTGCGGTCGCAGCTCACCAAAATCCACAGTAAGGAGGTGCGTAAGGAAGTGAAGCGCATCGTGGCCGATGAGTACAACATCAGCTCGAAGTTGAAGGCGCTGGCGCTGGGCTTGTCGCTGAACAGCACTTTCCACCACCGCAAATACGAGAAGCAGGCCGATTCATTGGGCTACGCCCTGCTCAAGCGCACCAGCTTCGACACCAAGCAGGCTTACCGCGTGCTGCAGCTGCTCGACAAAATCGACCAGCCGCTCTCGCCCGAGCCGCTGGCTTTCGGCCAGTATTTCGGCTGCGCCAACTTTCCTTACCCGCTGGCCGAGGCGCCGGCTAAGCCGAAATCCATCTTCACCGTGGCCGCGCCCACCAAAACGGTGCTCGAAACCACCGACACCCTCAAAAGCCACCCCGATTGCGCTAAGCGCATGCGCTACCTGAAAGAGCTAGCCCAGGGCCAGATTACCGACGCCCCCACGGCCCCCACGCCGGAGTTTGCCCGCATCGTGTCGCTCAGCCGGCTGGAATCGGTGCAAAGCTGGTTCGACTACGATTGCTACGACCATGCGCTGTTTGAAGCCTTGCAGCTGTTGCACGACGAGCCCCAGAATGCCTACCTGCGCTCGGTGGTGACGCTGAGCCTGTTTGAGATGCGCGAGCACCTGCTGAAGCACGATTTCTACGAAGTGGTGGGCAACGTGTCGAAGCACCATCCCGAAAATTTCAACCAGATGCTGACTACGCTCTACGCCTGGAAAGCCGACGACTACAAGGGCCTGCTGGCCTGCTTCGCCCAGAATGGCGCGGCCCCCGCCGTGCCTGCTGACGAGTATGCTTTGGCCGCTAACTACGCCGCCGCGGCACTGGCCGGCGAGCCCACCGCGGCCACGCTCAAGCAGCAGTACCAGAGCCGCTACCAGGACGGCAAATTTGCCAAGCTGCTGTTTCCGAAGCCGGTGGTTTCGGGCAAGAAGTCGATTCGCTAGAACCAACTCTTACATTGAAGGAACGGTCATGCAGAGCGCAGCGAAGCATCTTGCGTGCCGAAATAAACCAATCGATTGAGTTACTACCACACGCGAGATGCTTCGCTGCGCTCTGCATGACCGTCTGATTCACAATTCATTTTCATTAACCATTCCGCTTATTTCTCACCCTTTACCCTTTTTTCATGTTTGTTAAAAACACCCTGCTGGCGGCCGCTGTGACGCTGGCGGCTTCGGCGGCTCTGCACGCCCAAACCCAAACCCTGGAGGGCATCTCCCGCGTGTCGCGCACAGCCATCGAACCGGTGTATGCCGGCAACGAGGTGAAAGGCTACGTGTCTTACACCAAGGGCGACAAGGCCGACCGCAAAAACGACAACTACCTGCTCGATTTCTACGACCAGGACCTCAACAAGGTGAGTAATATCACCTTGCAGAAGCCGGCCGGTAAGTATTTCCTGCTCCGCAACGCCTTCAACGGCAGCGCCTTCGCCATGTACTACTACAACATGAAGGAGAAAACGCTGGAGCTGGAGACCTACGACACCAGCCTCAAGAAGCTGGGCTTCAAAGCCATTGGCGACCTGAACAAGGCCGACATGATGGCCATGCAGCAGTCTTTTGCCACGCAGGGCAACGACCAGGAGGCCGGCGGCGGCATGATGGGCGGCCTGACGCTGTTTCCGGTGCCCAACTTCGGCTTCGTGCGCAACAGCTACGAAGGCATGATGCGCGGCTTCAACCTGCAGATGTACGACGACAAGCTGACCCCGCGCTGGCGCCTGAGCTCCGACCCCAAGTCGAAGTTCTACGAGTCCATCAACATGACGCAGGCCACCGACAAGTACATCCTGGCCACCATCATGCGCCGCGACGGCATGATGTCGAAGAAAATCAACGCTTACATGGTGGCCATTGAGTCGGCCACGGGCAAGAAGGTGTTCGACATGCCGGTGGAAACCACCAACACCGAGCAGCTCTCGCTCAGCTCCTTCACCTTCGACCCGGTGAAGCGCGAGTTCATCGCCGTGGGCGAGTTTTACAAGCTGAACGACAAGCCGTTTGTGAACAAGAGCCAGGGCTTTTTCATCAAGCGCTTCAGCGAAGCCGGCAAGCCGGTGGCGGTGAAAAACTACGGCTGGCACAACGAAGTGGCCGCCGCGCTGCCCGCCGAAGCCCGCCAGAGCGTGGAAGACGGCTTCGTGAACTACACGCAGTCCATCATGCGCGGCTCGAACGGCAACACCTACATCGTGGCCGAACAGTACAAAGTGGTGGGCGACGGCCTGGGCATTGCCATGGCGGCGCTGGGCGGCGGCACGTCGGTATCGAAGGGCAAAATCGCCAACATGCTGGTGTTCTCCCTCGACCCCGAGTACAAGCTGAACAGCATCAAATTCTACCCCAAAGACCCCTCCGTGGCCTACGTGCCCCCGGGAGCCGGCCTGATGGGCACCGGCCTGCTGGGCATGTACTTCCGCCAGTCGGGCCAGTTTGACTACCAGTTCACGCAGAAAAACGACGCCAACTCGCAGTTCAACGTGGTGTACATCAACTATGACAAGGAGAAGGGCGAGGCCACCAAGAAGGTTATCGGCAACGTGGCTTTTGGCGACAACGGCCAGTTCAAGCTCGATAAGATTGACGGCACCAGCAATGCCACCGCCTCCTTCCTCTACCCCGCCAAGCCCGGCTACGTGATGCTGGTGGACTACCTGAAGAAGGAAAAGAAAATCGGCATGAAGCTGGTGAAGCTGAATATCTGATGCACCTGACTTAAAGAAGTCCGCATCCCCCGGAACGTCATGCTCATCTGGCGTCCGCGCAGCCGAAGCATCTCTACCGCAATACTGACTCAATCGAAACAACGAAGCGGCAGAGATGCTTCGGCTGCGCTCAGCATGACGTTCTAATTTATTTGGTTTCAGCATAAGTAGACAAAAGGCCCGGTTCCGACCGGGCCTTTTTGCGTGCGGCGGTGTGCATTCGGCGGCGGGCCTGCATCGGATAGGAAACCTCTCCCCGCCTGCTTATGCGCCTTCTGCTACTTTTCGCCGCGCTGTTTCTGCTGTTGCTCCGCCCCGCCCACGCCCAGCAGCTGGTGGCGCAGGCCCGCCAGACCAGCTACCTCACCAAGGTGTTCCGCATCAGCGACGAGCAGGCCCGCCTGCTGTACGAGCGCGGCTTGGGCGCGGCGCGGCCCGAGTTTTTCACGCAGGCCGTCGATTCCTTTCCTTCCGACAAGCCCGCGCCGCGCCCGCTGCCGCTGGGCTACTACCTGGTGGCCCACACCGAAGGCCCGCAGCTGGTGTACCAGCTCCGCACCGAAGCCGACCGCGAAGTGCTGGTGGTGGACAACCAGGTAGACTTGAGCCTCGTGGTGCGCGACTCGCTGGGCCGGCTGCTGCCCGATGCGCAGGTGGCCCTGCGCGGCAAGCCGCTGGCCTTCGACGCCGCCACCCAGACCTACCGCCAGGCCGGCGGCGGCCGGGCCGGCCTGGTGGCCGTGACGGCCAGCGGGCGCACCACGTTCCACGCACTCGACCAGGCGTTTCCGAACCGTGGGCAGCGGGCCCGGCCGCGCGGACGCTGGCTGAAGCGGGCCGGCTGGCGGGTACTCTACGGCTTCCCGCTGGGCTACCTCACGGGGCCGGTGCGGCGGCTGGTGCAGGAGCTGCATTACCCGAGCAGCGTGACGACCGGTCCCATTGGCCTGCTGCGTTCCATTTTCAACGAAGACGTGCGCGAGGAGCGCCAGAGCCGCCGCGAAAACCGCCGGGATGAGGGCGAAAACGAAGACGAAGAGCGAGGCCGCTGGGCCAACTACGTGGCCACCAGCCAGCCCCGCTACCGCCCATCCGGCGATACCCTGCGCCTGAAGGCCCGCGTGCTGCGCCGCAAAAACGGCCGCCCTTACCGCCGGCCCCTCACGCTGTGGCTGGGCGGCAGTGCCTATGGCAGCGACGCCGGCAAGCGCATTGCCCTGCTGCGCCCCAGCCGCCCCGGCAGCTACGAACACACCCTGCCCCTGAGCGACTCGCTGGGCTTGCGGCCCGACACCTACGTGGGCTTCCGGTTGAAAGATAAGCGCGGGCAGGTGCTGGCCAGCGGCCAGTTTCGGCTCGAAGACTACGAATTAAAAAACAGCCACTACACGCTGCGAGTGGCCGAAAAAATCCAGCGCCAGGGCCAGCCGCAGGCTGTGTTCGTGCGCGGCACCGATGCCAACGACCTCAACCTGCTCGATGCCCGCCTGCGGCTGAGCGTGACGCCCTACGGCGCGCCGGGCGCGTTGCCGGGCCGCCAGCTCTTCATGCCCGACACGCTCTGGACCCGCAGCCAGGCGCTGGACCCGCTGGGCGAAACCCGCCTCAACCTGCCCGCCAACGCGCTGCCCGACGTCGATTTTCGCTACAACGTGCAGGCCACCCTGCTGACCTCCGACAACGAGCGCCGCACCGAAAGCACCGCCGTGGATTTCCGCCATGACCCCGGCGAACTGCACGCCGAGCTGCGCGGCGACTCGGTGCACCTCGAATACCGGCATTTGGGCAAAAGCCAGCCGCACGCGGCTACGCTCCGCATTTCCACGGCCAATGAGCTGGGCAGCGGCTGGCTGTTTCGGGGACCGGTGCAGCTGCCGCAAGTGCTGAAAGTGGACGCCCACGCCGACTCCTACGAGCTGCGCGACGAGCAGGGCCGCCGCGCCGACCTGGACATTAACCAAAGCAACGCCGACCTCACGCTGCTATCCGACCGCCGGGCCGACTCGCTGGTGCTGGCCGTGAGCAACCCGCACGGGCTGCACTTCTGGTACTACCTCTACGAGGGCAACCGCCTGCGCTACCGCGGCTACGCCGACGCGCTCAGCCTGGCCATTCCGCACGCCGGCCGGGAGCCGTGGTTTGCCTCGCTGCACTACTGGTGGGGCGATGCCCTGCGCTCGGCCGAGTTCACAATGGCGCTGCCCGCGCCGCAGCTCGTCATCAATGCCGAGCAGCCGGCCGTGGCCTACCCGGGCCAGCGCATCAGCTTGCGCTACGCCGTGACCGACGAGCGGGGCCGCCCCGTGCCCCACGCCGACCTGACGAGCTACGCCTACACCAGCAAGTTTGAGCAGGCCGCCGCGCCCGCGCTGCCGCAACTGCGCGTGGCCCGGCCGGTGCAGGGCCGGCAGTCGCTGCGCCGTTTTAAACTGGCGGAAAACTTTGATAACAAGTCGGCCCAAAAGCTGCTGCTGTGGGCGCGCTGGCGGCACGTGCTGGGACTCGATTCGCTCACGTTTTACCAGTTTCTATACCCGGAAAGCGGTACGTTCCACGAGTACCGGCCGGCGCCGGGCGGACTGGCGCAGGTGGCGGTTTTCCTGGTCGATTCGGGGCGGGTGCTGCCGCCGGTGGCGGTGTACGTGGACGGCCAGCCCGGCTACATCCACGACGTGAACCGCAACGACCCGTATGCCGTGCTGGCTGATAGCGGCTTTCATACCCTCAGCATCCGCACGGCCACGCGCTTCGTGACGCTGCGCGAGGTGTACCTGCGGCCGCTGCACAAGCTCACGTTGAGCATCGACGTGAACCACCCGTGCGCAGAGCTGAGCGTGGAAAAACGGCACCCGGAGCTGGCGCCCAGCGAGCTGCTGGGCCTGCAACGCTCCCTGGTGGTGCTGGATGGCACGTTTCTGGCGGCGGCCACGCTGCGGCAGGGGCCGGCGCTAAGGCCATTTTCGCGCGGCCGATATAATAGCGCGCTCATCAGCGGCCCCTTCCGGCCCGATTCGGTACTGTTGCGTGATGCGTATGGGCTGCGGCGCAAGTTTCTGTTTGAGCCGCTTTATAAGTATTCGTTTGGGCAAAATCTGTTGAAAATGCAATGCCTCGATGCGGGCCTGCTGGGCCAGCTCAACGGCTACAATTACAACAGTTACGGCAAGTGGCTACCGCTGAATGGCTTCGCTTACACCGAAGCCGACTTCCGGCGCAAGCCCGAGTGGGTGGCCGCCGCCACGCCCGACTACCTCAACGCCCGGCTCGATGTGCCCTACGCCACGCCGCTGGGCCAGGGCCGGCTGGAGCTGCGCTTCCCGCCGCGCCCGGCCGATGCCGGCCCCAGCTACAAGGAGCTGGCCGCGCCGCGCTACGTGCTGCTCACCCGCCCCAGCCAACCCAAATTCCTGCGTTTGGAGCGTGGCTACGGCCTCATTCATGCGCTGGCGCCGGGCCGCTACCGCGTGGCTGTGCTGCTGGCCGACAGCTCCTGCCTGGCCCCGGCCGAGGACGTCCTCATCCAACCCAACGGCCAGACCTACTTCCAGCTCCGCCGCACCGACCAAGTGCCCGCTGGCCGCCTCAGCCGCCGCATCAACCAGCAGCTCTGGCTGCGTCGGCCGAAAACGGGCCACATCACCATGGCCGACAGCGTGCCCGCCCGCCGCGAAATCCGGGTCGAAATGCCCCGCACGCCCCAGCCCGGCTGGCGCACTATTCGCGGCCAGGTCATCGGCCAGGACAGCGAGGAGGGCCTGCCCGGTGTGACGGTGCTGATTAAGGGCAGCACCATCGGTATTTCAACCAGCGCTGATGGCAGCTTCACGCTGCAGGTGCCGCCGGATGGGCGCGTCACGCTGACCGTCAGCTACATTGGCTACGCCACCAAGGATGTCCCGGTGGGCGGAATAAGTACGCTGGTAATCAAGCTTGCCCCCGATGTAAAGCAGCTGAGTGAAGTGGTGGTGGTAGGCTACGGTTCCGTGCAACGGCGGGATGTGACCGGGTCCGTTTCCACCGTTTCAGCGGCACCCTTACGGGGCTTGGCCGGCAAAGTGGCCGGCGTGCAAATCATCGAGGGCGCGCCAGGTTCCGGCGCTCGCATCACCATTCGCGGCTCCCTTTCCATCAGCGGCAACAACCAGCCATTTATCCTGCTCAATGGCCTGCCGTTCAATGGCCTGCAGTCCGACATTGACCCGGCCAGCATCACCAGCATGCGGGTGATAAAGGGGACAGAAGCGGCCAGCCTCTACGGCGCCCAGGCCGCCAATGGCGCGCTCATTATTACTACCAAAGGCACTGCCGACGACGTGGCCAACGGCGACGACCCGCGCCTGGCCCTGCGCCGCCACTTCCGCGACTACGCCTGGTGGCACCCGCTGCTGGAAACCGATGCCCAGGGCCTGGCCCGCGCCGAGGTGGTGCTGCCCGACGACGTGACCAGCTGGGACAGCTTCGTGCTGGCCTCCGACGACCACGGCCGCCTGGGCCGCGCCACCGGCCGCCTCAAGTCGTTCAAGCAGCTGCGGGCCGAGCTGGCCACGCCCCGCTTCCTGGTGGCCGGCGACCGCACCCAGCTGCTGGGCAAAAGCCTGAACTACGGTTTCGACACCGCTCAGGTAGCCACCACTTTCCGGGCCGGCGCGCAGGTGCTGCGCACCCAAAACCGCCTGGTGAGCCCCGTGGCCCTCGACACGCTCACCTTCACCGCGCCCCCCACCACGGTGCCCGATTCCGTCACGCTCAGCTTCGCCCTCGCTCAGCCCAACGGCTACCAAGACGGCGAGCAGCGCAGCCTGCCCGTGCTGCCCGCCGGCACGCTGGAGCGCGTGGGTACCTTCGCCACCCTCACCGCCGCCGATACGACGGTGCAGTTGCCCATCAACCCCGCTTATGGCGAAGTGACGGTGCACCTGGAAAGCGACGCCCTGCCGCTGCTGCTGTCGGAAATCGAGCACCTGCAGCGCTACGCCTACCTCTGCAACGAGCAGGCCGCCTCCAAGCTGAAGGCGCTGCTGCTGGAGCGCCGCATCCGGGAGGTGCAGAGCCTGCCGTTTCGGGGCGACCGGGCCATTAACTTTCTCATCAAGAAGCTGCTGGCAGGCCAGCATAAGCCCGAGCACCTGTGGGGCACCTGGGCCGAATCGGCGGTGAGCCCCTGGGCCACCTCGCACGTTCTGGAGGCTTTGCTGGATGCCGAGAAAGCCGGCTACAAGGTGGTTTTCGACCGCGCGGCCACGCAGGCCTATCTGCTGCGCGAGCTCGACGACCACCTGAGTGAAGCCGCCACGGTGGCCCGGCTGCGCGGCCGCCCGTTGCCCAGCTACTACGGCTACTACCGCGCCCCCGACGACCTCATTCGCCTGCTGGCGCTGCTACACCGCCTGGGCGCACCGGCCGATTTCAAGACCTACGTGGCCCGCTTCGACCGCCTGCAAACCGGCCGCCAGCCCCTCGACCGCTACCTGGCCCTCGTGACCTTGCGCCAGCAGCTCGGCCTGCCCTTCCAGCTCGATACGCTGCGGCGCTACCGGCTCAGCACCCAGCTGGGCGGCGTGTTTTATGGCGATACGCTGCACGCCTCGACCTACTACGGCTACCTGCTGCGCGACCGGGTGGGCACCACGCTGCTGGCGTATCGGGCACTGCGGTCCGTTGGCGGGCACGAGGCCGAGCTGGCCCGGCTGCGCGTGGGCCTGCTCAACCTGCGCGAAGGCGGCCACTGGACCAGCACCTACGAAGCCGCCCAAATCCTCGAAACCATCGGCCCCGACCTGTTTGCGGCGGGCCGGCCGGCCACCTTCGCCCGCGCCCAGCTCAGCGGCGGGCTGAGTCAGACCGTGACGCAGTTTCCCTTCACCGCGAAGCTGGCCGGCAGCAGCGGGCCGCTCGCGCTGCGCAAGGAGGGCCTGCTACCGCTCTACGCCACGGCCTACCAAAGCCACTGGAACCCCGCGCCGGCGCCCGTCACGGCCGCCTTCACGGTGCGGACGGCCCTGGCGGGCCAGGCCGGCAGCCGCGTGACGCTGCGCGCCGGCCAGCCCGCCGAGCTGCTCGTGACCGTGGACGTGAAGGCCGAGGCCCGCTACGTGCTGCTGGAAGTGCCCATCCCGGCCGGCTGCTCCTACGGCGACCCGGCGCCCACCAACGGCCTCGAAACTCACCGCGAGTACCTGCGCCACCAAACCGGCATCTTCCTCGACCGCCTGCCCATCGGCCGGCACCAGTTCCGCATTGCCCTGCAGCCGCGCTTCAAGGGCACCTACACCATCAACCCGGCCAAGGCGGAGCTGGTGTATTTCCCCACCAAGTTCGGCCGCTCGGCCAGCAAGCAGGCGGTGGTGCGGTAGGGGATTTATCGTCTTTCTGACGGGCGCCTCACGTGACCCCTACGGGGCAGCCCCCTCTCCCCAGGGAGAGGGGGCACAGGTTCTGCACGGTTTGTAGCGTGGACTCTGCGAGTTCGCGCTTGTCCGAACCTGCAGGAACATTCGCCCCGGCGCGGACTCGCAGAGTCCACGCTACAAGTCGACTGGCCCCCCTCTCCCTGGGGAGAGGGGCCGGGGGTGAGGCGCCCCGTCCGCCCCGCCTGCCTATCTTCCCATCCCCAATTTCTACCCCAATAATGACTTACCCCGACTTCGCCGCCCGCTGGCGCAACTCCGGCGGCGCCGAGCGCGCCAACTACGGCCTCTTCCTACAAGACCTGTGCGACCTTATCGGCGTGTCGAAGCCGAACCCCACCACCGACTTACCAACCCAAGACCAGTATGTATTCGAACGCGCCGTAACTTTCAATGACGGCGCCAGGAAAAGCACCGGCCGCATCGACCTCTACAAGCGCGGATGCTTTATTTTGGAAACAAAACAGGGCGTAGATGGCGTAAAAGAAGGTTTAGATGATGATATAAAATAACGCACGACGCACGACGCACGACGCACGACGCACGACGCACGACGCACGACGCACGACGCACGACCGGCGTGAACTGGGCCTCAGCTCTGAAAAACGACGTTTCGGCCACGCTCAACGAGGAACAATAAAGTGGGAGCAGATGATGCAAGCGGCCCGCCAGCAGGCGCTGGGCTACGTGCGCGCCCTGCCGCCCGATGAGTCCCGGCCCCTGTTTGTGCTGGTGGTAGACGTGGGCTACTGCATCGACGTGTACTCGAACTTCGCCGGCGTCGGCGATTCCTTCGTGCCCTTCCCCGACCAGGCCCGGTTCCGGCTGCCGCTGGCTGCCCTGGCCGATGAGGGCACCCGCGCGCTGCTGCGCCAGGTGTGGGCGGCGCCCCGCAAGCTGGACCCCAGCCGCCGCGCCGCCCGCGTCACGCGGGAGCTGGCCGGCTACCTGGCCGGCTACCTGGCCGGCGTGAGTGCCCAGTTGGAGCGGGCCGGGCACGCGCCCGAGGTGGTGGCCCAGTTCCTGATGCGCTGCCTGTTCACGATGTTTTCGGAGGACGTGGGGCTCATTCCCAAGGCCAGCTTCACGAGCATGCTGCGTACCTACTCCACGCCCGAGCTGCGCAAGTTTCTGCCCGATGCCCTGCGTGGCCTCTGGGCCACCATGGACACCGGCGGCTTCTCGCCCGACCTCAAGGCCCGCCTGCGCCGCTTCAACGGCAAGCTCTTCCACGACGCCACCGCCCTGCCCCTCACCCCCGACCAGATGGCCCTGCTGCTCAAAGCCGCCGAAGCCGACTGGACCGAGGTGGAGCCCGCCATCTTCGGCACCCTGCTCGAACGCGCCCTCGACCCCCGCGAGCGCCACAGCCTGGGCGCCCACTACACCCCGCGCCGCTACGTGGAGCGCCTGGTGCTGCCCACCGTGCTCGAACCCCTGTGCCGCGAATGGACGGCCGCCCAGGCCGCCAGCGCCCGCCGCATCGACGAAGGCCAACCGAAGGAGGCCCGCCAAGAGCTGGTGCGCTTCCTCACGCGCCTCACCTCGCTGCGCATCCTCGACCCCGCCTGCGGCTCCGGTAACTTCCTCTACGTCACGCTCGAGCACCTCAAGCGGCTGGAGGGCGAGGTGCTGGCCGCCATCAACGCCTTCGGCCAAACCGGCCTGCTCGACCTCGGCGGGGGCACTACCGTGAGTCCCCGGCAGCTGCTGGGCCTGGAGCTGAACCCGCGCGCCGCCGCCATTGCCCATGTGGTGCTGCGCATCGGCTACCTGCAGTGGCACCTGCGCACTCACGGCATCACCCAGCTGGCCGAGCCCCTGCTCGACGAGTACCAGAACATCCGCCAGCAGGACGCGGTGTTGACTTATAACGAAGGCTTCCAAAACGCGAAGCCGACGGTTTGGCCCGAAGCTGACTTCATTATTGGCAACCCTCCTTTCGTGGGCGACAAGGCCATGCGCGGCGCTTTGGGCGGTGACTACGTGGATGCATTGCGCAAAACCTACAAAGGCGTAGTGCCTGAATCCGCAGATGCCTGAATCCGCAGATTTGGTCATGTATTGGTGGGAAAAAGCTGCCGAAATCGTCCGGCAAAACAAGGCTGAATCTTTCGGCTTCATCACCACTAATTCCATCACCCAAACGTTCAACCGCCGCCTGATTCAGCGGCATCTGGAAGCTACGCCGCCCCTTTACCTCACCTATGCCATTTCAGACCATCCTTGGGTGGATAGTGCCCAAGGTGCCGCTGTGAGAATTGCCATGAGCGTTGGCCGCACTGATGCTTCGATTGGCAAGTTGATGAATGTCGTTTCTGAGGTAGCAACAGACGAAGATGATGCCCATGCTGTAGAACTCACAGAAACAGAAGGTTCCATTAATGCTGATTTTACAGTGGGTGCAGACGTTTCTTCAGCTATTGCTCTTAAAGCAAATCAAGGAATTGCCACAGTCGGAATGTACGCTTCCCTAAATAGGAGGCCAGTTGTGAGTAGAGAAAAGCGTATTTTCACTACCTGACACCTGCACGATGAA
>NZ_JAUQSX010000017.1 GCF_030581005.1 Hymenobacter mellowenesis
GGCTCATGCTGCGGCTGCTGGGCGATACCCTGCGCCGGGCCACCAGCAACGCCATCTGGCGCCCGCGCCCGGCGCAGGGCGACTCCATCCGCACGCTCTACGGCCTGCGCGTCGATTCGCTCTACCGCCGCATGCTGCGCGTGAGCGACAACTTCCTGGCTGAACAGCTGCTGCTGATGTGCAGCACCAAAATCGGCCGGCGCGACTCGCTCAGCACCGGCCGCGTCATCCGTTACGCCCGCAAAAACCTGCTCACCACCCTGCCCGACCCGGTGGTGTGGGTAGACGGCTCGGGGCTGTCGCGCCTCAACCTCATCACGCCCCGCACCCTCACCTGCCTGTTGCTCAAGCTGCACCAGGAGCTGCCCGAGCGCCGTCTGCTCAGCCTGCTGGCGGCCGGTGGCGGCCAGGGCACCCTGCGCAAACGCTACCACGACGCCGCCGGCCCCTGGGTGTGGGGCAAAACCGGCACGCTCAGCAACAACCTGAATGTGTGCGGCTACCTGCGCACCAAAAGCGGCCGGCTGGTGGCTTTCTCATTCATGAACAACAACCACGTAGCCGAAAGCGGCGCCATGCGCAACGAAGTGGAGCGGGTGCTGGCGCAGGTGCGGGCGCGACTGTAGGTGCGGCTTGTGAACTAATGCGTCACCACCACTTTTTGGGTGGCTGAAACGCCCGCACCTTCCACCTTCAGAAAGTACACCCCGGCGGCTAGGTCGGACACCTCAAACTCGGTGGGTACGGACGGATGCAGCTCCAGCGCCGCGCCCACGGGCTGGCCCAGCGTGTTGAATAGGCGGGCGCGTAGGTCGTTGGCTACGCCGCCTTCGGGCGCCACGGTCAGCCGGTCGCTCACGGGGTTGGGAAACACGCTCACCTGCAGGCTAGCGGCCACGAAGTTGGCCGTCACCACGTAGGTTGTCACGGGCTCGTTCACCACGGCGTGGCCCGACTGCGGGCCGGTGGCGCCGGCCGGAATGACGCCGTAGTAGGTGGGGCCGGGCGTGTAGGGGTAGCCGCCAGCATACTGGCTGTTGATGGTGACGAAGTAGGCGTAGGTGCCGGCCGGGTACTCCGGCGTGATGCAGAAGCGGCCGTTGTGGCTGTCGAGGTCGCCGCGGCCGGCCACGTATTCGAAGTCTTCGATGTAGTAGCCCAGCGGCTTGGCCGCGTTGATAGCCGGGCCGGCCGAGGGCGCGGCCGAGCCATCGGGCAGGGTGGTGCGGGTGGTGATGTTGCGCAGCCGAAACGACGTGCGCATGCTTTTGATGGCGCCGGTGCCGTTGGTGTTGGCGTAGCCGTAGGCGCCGTAAATGGGGTAGCCGTCGAAGGCGAAGCCGATGATGGGGGAGTGGCGCGTGCTGTCGCGGTCGTTGTAGAGGCAGCGCGGGTTGAGGTGGTGGTGGTACTCGCCGTTGGGGGCCGGGTGGCCGAGACAGGAATCGAAGCTGGGCCCTTCCACCACGATGGCGTTCTGGTTCCACACGCCGGCATTGTTGTAGCTCATGCCGTCTTTGGCGTTGAAAATGCTCACGCCGTTGCTCCAGACGCCGGTGTGGCCCAGGGGCGTGGCGGTGGGCGTGGCAGTGTTGGGCGTGGGCGTGCGCGTGATTTTGAACACGAAATTCTGGTTGGTGGTCGTGTTGGGGTTGCCCGGCCAGGGGCCGATGGTGTAGCTCGGCACGCCGGTGCAGGTGACGTACACATTGCCGGCCGAATACTGCACGCGCTGCACGTTGCTCGGGATGCCGCCAAAGCCAGTGGCGCCGGTAGTGTTTACCACCCAACTGCTCACGTTGGGCGTGACCTGGGCCCGGGCCAGCCCCGGCAGGGCCAACAGCAGCGAAAGGAGAAGGGCGTAGCGGTATCGGGGCATAAAACGGGGGTGGGAAGGAGGGCAGAAAAGCCGCCGCCCGGGCAGCAACGGTTGGGCATGCGCCCGGGGCCCGGCCGGCAGCGGCGCGTGAAGCTAGACCCTGGCCCCGCCAGCGGGTTTAACAACCCGCCAATCGCCGGCTTCGCCCGGTGAACGGTCCGTCTGGCACGGCAGGCGCTCCAAACAGGCTGGTGGAGCCCAAAAACAGCCAAAATCAGGCTCACGGGCCCCTTTTTTCATTCGCTGGGAATTTGCCCGGCTTTAACGAGGAATGACCCGGGTCAAACGATGAGGGGAAATAAGAGGTCGGCACGCCTAACAATTTTGTATCACCACAGCGGCACAAACCCACCGCTCTCCACCTCGACAATAACTCTCCCAACGCCATGTCCACGTTTACTTTCGCTTCCGATTTCCTGACTGCCACCCGCCGCTCGATGCTGGCTACCCTGGGCCTGCTGCTGCCCGTGGCCGCCCTGGCCCAGGCCCCCACCATCAGCAGCATGACGCCCACGACGGCCGCCCCCGGCACCACCGTCACCATCACCGGTACCAACCTCACGGGCTTCACTTCGGTGCTGCTCAACGGCCTGGCCGTGCGCGCCACGCCGGGCCTGGTGCCGGCCACCACGGCCACGTTCATCGTGCCCGCCGCCGCCGGCACGGGCAAGGTGCGGCTGACCACGGCCGCCGGTACCGCCCTGAGCGCCGCCAAGCTGGGCGTGACCCGCGCTTCGTCGAGCAGCAACTACACGCAGCTGAGCGCCAACGCCACCAGCGCCACCGCCGCCGGGGCCTACTCGACGCCCGTGGCCGCCGACCTCGACAAAGACGGCCTGCTGGAGCTGCTGGTGGGCCAGGGCGACGGCACCATGATGGATTACGAGCAGACCGGCACCAACCAGCCTTTCAGCACCACGGGCACGCTCATCACCTTCGCCGCCGGCGGCACCGTGGACGTGGGCCTCTACGCCAAGCCGACGGTGAGCGACCTCGACGGCGACGGCCTGCAGGAAATCATTGTGGGCGAAGAAACCGGCAAGGTGTACATCTACGAGCAGGCCGCCAGCACTGGCGCCAACGCCTTCAAAGTGGGCCCCGTCAGCACCTTATTTAACAACCCCTACGGCGCCACTACTTCGCCTACCGCTAATGCCGGCTCTTACGCCCGTCCTACGGTGGGTGACCTCGACAGCGACGGCCTGATTGACATCGTGGTGGGCTCCAACAACGGCCTGCTGAACCGCTATGAGCAACTGGCCAGCACCAGCAACACCACGGCCGGCTTCACCACCGCCACGACGGTGAAGCTGGGTACTGGCGCCGACGTCGATGCCGGCGCTGTGAGCAAGCCGCTCATCACCGACTACGACGGCGACGGCAAGCTCGACATGCTGGTGGGCAACTACACCGGCAACGTGCAGTTCTACACCCAAACAGCTGCCAATGCCCTTACCTTCAACTTTGTGCGCAACCTGAGCACCGATGGCACTTCCGCCACCGTCATCAACATGGGCAATTCGGGCACCAACCCCAGCAGCAAAGACGGCTACGCCGCCCCGGCCGTGACCGACTACGACGGCGACGGCCTGCTCGACCTCTTCGTGGGCAACGGCGTGGGCACGGTGTATCGCTACGAGCAAGCGCAGTCGGCTACCTTGCCCACCCTCACGGCCCCGTTGCCGGTGGTGCTCACGGCCTTCGCCGGCCAGGCCACCAGCGCCGGCAATCAGTTGAAGTGGAGCACCGCCCAGGAAACAAACAGCGCCCGCTTCGTGGTGGAAGCCTCGGCCGATGGCGGTACGTTCGCCGCTATTGGCGAGCTGGCCGCCGCCGGCAACAACCCCACCGTTCGCAACTACGACTACCTCGATGCCTCGGCCCCGGCCCTGAGCGCCAGCCGCCGCTACTACCGCCTGCGCCAAGTAGACCTGGACGGCACCGTGGCCTACTCGCCGGTGGTGACGCTGACCCGCAGCACGGCCGCCGCGCCGGCCCCCAAAGTCCTGGACGCCTACCCCAACCCCTTTGCCGAAACCCTCACCGTGGCCCTGCCCGGCACTGCTGAGCCCCAAGCCGTAACCGTGTCGCTGAGCAACCTGACCGGCCGCCCGGTGTACGCTGCCAAGCTCATCCTGGGTGCCGCCCCGCAGGCCCTCAGCGCCCTGCCCGAGCTGGCCGCCGGCGTGTATGTGCTGCGCCTCACCACCGCCACCGGCACCATCACCCAGAAAGTGACCCGTCAATAAGGCCCGATTTTAAAAACAACGGCCCCGGTTTCCAGATGTGGAAGCCGGGGCCGTTGGGCATTTTGGCACGAGTGCCCCGAAGCTCCCGCTTCGGGGCACTCGTGCTTACGGCTGGGGCAGCAGGCGGGCCAGGGTGGCGCGCAGCTCCTCGCCGTGCAGGTTGGTAGCCACGATGATGCCGTTGGGGTCGATGAGGAAGTTCTGGGGCACGGCGTTCACGCTGTAGAGCGTGGCGGCGGCGTTGCCCCGGCGCAGGTCCGACACCTGCGTCCAGGCGAGGTGGTCGTCGGCAATGGCTTTGAGCCACTGGGCACGGTCGTTTTCCACGTCGATGCTCACGCCCAGAATCTCGAAGCTGCGGTTTTTGAACTGCTCGTACGTCTTCACCACCTCGGGGTTTTCGCGGCGGCAGGGGCCGCACCAGCTGGCCCAGAAATCGACCAGCACGTACTTGCCGAGGTAGCTGGCCAGCGCCACGCGCTTGCCGTCGGCAGTGGGCTGCTCGAAATTGGGGGCCCGGGCGCCCACGGCCACGTACTGCAGGCGCTGCAGGGCCAGGCCAAACAACACGGCCTCGGGCAGCTGCCGCACCTCAGGCCCGAGCAGGGCGAAAAGCGGCGCTGCGGTGGCGTAAGTCGGGATGGGACCGGCCACTTCTTTCACCGCCCCCAGGCTGATAAGCGAGTTGGGGTGGGCCTTGATGAAATCAGTCAGAACGCGCGTCGACTGCGATTGCAGCGCGGTGTAGCGGGCGTTGTAGGGCCGGCTGAAGGTGGCGGTGGCGCGGGTGGCGGGCGCGGTGTTGCGGTACGCCGCGTAGAGCGAGTCCTGCTGCCGTTTCACCACGTCGAGCGGCCGGGTCAGCTCCCGGTATTCCGACGAAAGGAGGGAGCCGCTGAGTTCGGCGTGTGCCAGCGAATCGGGCGAGGTGAATACCGTGGTGCCTTTTTCGAGGTAGAAAACCGCGTTGTCGGCCTGCCTGGTGTAGAGGCGGCGCTTGTGACCGCGCGGCACCAGCACCAGCCGGGCCTTGGCGGGCGCCTGCACGTTGCCGCGCAGCACAAACTCGCCCTTTTTCACCGCCGCCGAATCGGTGATGGCATTTCCCGCCAGCGTTTCGCGCACCAAGAAGACTTTGGCCGGGCCCTGCACGGTGGGCAGCGTGCCGCGCAGCACAAAAGCGGCGGGCGTCTGGGTTTGGGCCTGGGCCAGCGGGCAAGTGCCGAGCAGCGCGGCTGCCAGAATCAACGCTTTCTGCATGGGTAGATGCGGTTTCCTGAAAATGAGTAGTAGCGCAAGCTACGACGGCACCTCCGAAAACAGCAGCGCCTACTCCTCCAGGTTGTCGGCCGGCGCCTCGAACAGTTCTGGCTGGGTGACGCTCAGCTGCGCGTGCTGCGTGGGCGTGAGGAAGATGTAGCCCTCGCCGCCGAGGCAATCGTAGAGCTGGCCGGGCGCGTGCTGCTCCCGTAGGGCGCGCTTGATGAGGTCCACAAAATCGGTGTCGAGCCAGTCGGAGTTGATTTTCAGCCGCATGCCATACGCCTGCCCGCCCAGCCGGAAGCCGAAGGAAAAAGTGGCGTCCTCAGGCAAGTCTGGGTTGAAACCATCCTGGATGTGGGTAGGCGCAAAGCCGCCGCGCGAAATGGCCGCCAGCGCCCGGGTGCGCGCCGCGTACGGCGCGGGCGATATGGCCGATTCCCAATCGATGGGATGAATGACATTCGGAAAGCACAGCAGCACGGCGGCATAGCTCGTTTTGTGGCCACGCAAGGCAGCTTCGCGCCCTTTGACCAACTCCGCGGCCGACAACTGCGAAAACAGGCCCAGCTGCCGGTAATCGGCTATCAACTGCTCAATATGTGTAGAATTGAATCGGTTGTCGTGCGATTCATCGGACAGAAAATAGTAGGCCGGGCCCCACAAGGCCCGTTGCGCTTTGGTCATGGCAATCAGGCCCAGCCGCTCGTTGCCGTACACCGACCGGGCGTCGGGTGTGGAAGCGCGATAGAGGCGCAGAGGCGAATTCTGGTCGGCTAGCCACTGGTTGAGGCTGCGCTGGAAATATTCGCTTACCTGGGCGCCCAGCGGCGGGTTGGGGTCGGTGCCGTCTTTGTTGATGAAATCTTGCCAAAACGTGTCCTCGTAACGCCGGCCACCGGCGCGGAAACTGAGCGTGACGTTTTGGGCCAGCGACGTTGGCCCAAAGTCCTTGATGCTCGTCGTCACCCGCAAATTGGTGTAGTGGAAGCCGGGCAGCAACGCCGGCAGCTGCGCAAAAAGCGCCGGGTAAAGCGCCTCCGGCTGGCGCGGCAGCTTCCGCAGGTCCACGATGCGGCCACGCTCGCAATACGCCAGCAAATCGAACGGCTTATACAGTTGAAAGGGCTGATAATTCCGCACCAGGCGCTGGTGCTGGGCTTCCGACAGCACGCCGGCCCGCTGCAGGCGCCGTAGCCAGCGCAGCTGTTCGGCTTTGGTACGGGCGTAGGTGGCGCGGTGCTGCGTCAGCTCAGACGCCGTGTGGCACACTTCGGCTTCTGTGCGTAGCTGCCCCATTCTCAGCTGGCGCTGCAGCTCCTCGTAAACGGGCTGCTCGATGAGGCCCAGCGCGAACAAGTCGCGCGCCGTGCGGGTGCGGGTTTTGCCAAACGCGCTGCGCTGCTCGCTAATCCAATGGGTGAGCGGCGGCGATATGGCCGACAGCGGCGGATAAATCGTCCAGCCCATTTCACCCACCGAGTCTTCGGCCCGAATAGCGTCCTCGATGCGCAGGCGGGCCGGCAGCTGCTGCCGGTACCAGCGCGTAAAAGCCACGGTGTCGTTGTGGAAGCGCTTCAGCGTGGCGGCGTATTTGCTCACCACGCGCACCCGCGACTTCCCGGGCGCCTGGTCGGCAGAGTCGTTGGCCAATTCCATCAGTTCGTAAAGCATCTCCTGATTGAAGGTCCGGTACTGGAATTCATTCTGAAAAGCTTCCGCGCAAAACGCAAGAATGCCGGGCGGGCCATTGGTTGGAACCTGGGCGGTTTGTTCGCCTGTGGAGTCTGTTTCCCAAACCGATAACGTGCCCTTGCGCATCCGGCTCAGCAACTCGGCGCGGCCCGCCGCATTTAGCACGCCTTTCTGGTAGAGCCGTTCGGCAAAGGCCGCGCCGGGGCCAGCTCCGCGCTTGCCCGTCCACCACACGCCGGCCGCCAGCAACAGCGCCAACCCCAGAATGAGCAGTGCTTTCATCAAAACAGATACTTTAATTAGAAGGTGTGGATGAAGCCGGCAGCCGCACCAAAGGAACGTCATGCTGAGCGCAGCCGAAGCATCTCTACCGCACAATAGTAAAATTGATTACTGCTGCGGTAGAGATGCTTCGGCTGCGCTCAGCATGACGTTCCTTTACTTCACCCTTAATACAGCACCCGGAACTTGATGGTGTGCTCCACCGCGCGCAGGGCCTGAATTACTTCCTGGTCATACTGCCGGTCGATGTCGGTAATCACGTAGCCGATGTGCTCGTTGGTTTTCAGGTACTGGCCCAGGATGTTGACGTGGTGGGCGGCCAGCACGTTGTTGATTTTGGCCAGCACGCCGGGCACGTTGGCGTGGATGTGGATGAGGCGGTGCGCCTGCTGCACGGGCAGCTGGATGTTGGGAAAATTGACCGACTGCTGGGTGTTGCCGGTGTTGATGTACTGCATGATGCGCTCGGGCACAAACTCGGCGATGTTGCGCTGGGCCTCGGCCGTGCTGCCGCCGATGTGGGGCGTGAGCAGCACGTTGGGCAGGCCGCGGAGCTCGTTTTCGAAGCTCTCGTTGTTCGTCTTTGGCTCATACGGGAACACGTCGACGGCCGCGCCGCCGAGGTGGCCGCTGCGCAGGGCGGCGGCTAAGGCGGGCACTTCCACCACGTGGCCGCGGGCGTTGTTGAGGAACAGGGCGCCCTTTTTCATGAGCGCAAATTCGGCCGCGCCGATGTAGTTGGTGTTGTCCTCGCGGCCGTCGATGTGCAGCGTCACCACGTCGGACTGCGCCAGCAGCTCTTCCAGCGTGCGGCACTTCACGGCGTTGCCGAGCTGCAGCTTTTCGGCCACGTCGAAGTACACCACCTTCATGCCCACGGCCTCGGCCACCACGCTCAGCTGCGAACCGATGTTGCCGTAGCCCACGATGCCCAGCGTCTTGCCGCGAATCTCGAACGAGCCGCTGGCCGACTTGTCCCACTCGCCGGCATGCATCTTGGGGTTCTTTTCCGGAATGCGGCGGGCAAGCACGATGATTTCGCCCAGCGCCAGCTCCACCACCGAGCGGGTGTTGCTGAACGGCGCGTTGAACACCGCCACGCCTTTTTTCATGGCGCCGGTCAGGTTAATCTGGTTGGTGCCGATGCAGAAGGCGCCGATGGCAATCAGCCGGTTGGCGGCATCGAGCACGCGTTGCGTCACCTGCGTTTTCGAGCGGATGCCCAGGATGCTCACGCCCTCAATGCGCGCAATCAACTCGTCTTCGTCGAGGCCGCCGGGCACGGTGTCCACCTGGTAGCCTTCGGCGAGGAAAAGCTCTTTGGCGCGGGCATCGGGGTTTTCCAGCAGGAGCACCTTGATGCGGTTTTTGGGGTATGATAAAGTCATGGGAAGTTTTAGTTGGTACAAAAACTCGTCGAAAGTCGGGAGCACTTCGTCGGCCTGCGCCACCACGGTGGGCCGGCTAACGTTTTCAGTGTAAGCGTAGAAACGGTGGGCCAGCCCGGCTTCGCGAATCTGGTAGTCGGTATAACCGTCGCCGAGCACGTATACCGGCCCGTCCAAATCAAGCAGCACCAATTGGCGAATTTTGCCGCCGTCGCGGCTCAGCACGTTGGCTGGGTCGCAGCCCGTCACGTTGCCCTCCGCATCGAAGGTGAAGGTATTGGCCAACACATGCTCGGGCGCAATGCCGAACTCGGCCACCACCGGCTCGATGAACTCGCGGAAGCCGCTGCTCACCACGTAAATGCGGTCGGCAAACTGCCGAAAGAAGTTGCCGTTGCGCCGGATACTCTCGCTTACCTTGGTCTTGAGCCGAGCAATGAGGGGCGCCAGGTGCTTCTCGTTGGCCCCCAGCAGCGCCAGCCGCCGGCTCAGCGACTCCTGGAAGCCGATTTCGCCAGCCATGCCCTGGTCAGTGAGGGCCCGGATTTGGGCCACGCGCTCGGCCGCGTCGGGGCGGCCGGCCAGGGCGATGTCGGCCAGCTCATCGAGCCCCTCAACCTGGGTGAAGGTGCTGTCGAAATCGAAAACGAGGTAGGGGAGTGGGGCGGTAGCGTTGGGCATGGACGCAAAGATGCGCCCAGCCTTACCTTGGCGCGGCATTCACCGCCGAAGTATTTTATGAAACTCTTGCCGCTGGTACTCCTCGCGCTGCTCCTGAAGCTACCCGCCGGTGCCCCGCCGAAAGTACGCGTCGCGCTCAGCCCACTGACGAGGGCGGCGTATCTGGGGGCGTTGAAAGCGGCGGTTGATACCAAGCCAACAATGACGTTTCCGGTGAGGAAGCAGAAGAGGCGCATTGTAATTCCCGCGGCGAAAGGCAGCGTGGTTTTTAAGGACAGTGACGTTGACGAAGAAGACCCCGATTGGGAAGAATATACTTATCAAGGGTACTGGCCGCAGTTTCAATTTCACCTGATGCGGCATAACCACTACGAATGGTCTAAAAATGTACTCGTTGGTAGAAGCGGACAAAAGCTGGAACTGGATGGTGAGCCAGTGTTCTCGCCCGACCTTAACTATTTTGCGGCCGTCGCAGCCGGTATAGAGTATTGGGCTTCCGACAATAGCATTCAGTTATTCCGGTTTGAGAAAGGCCGCTGGTGGCAGGTCTGGAAATTAGAGCCTTCCATTGACCCAGCCACTTGGGAGCCGGCCGAAATCCACTGGCTGTCCAACTCAACCTTGCTGCTGAAAAAGCGCATGTGGACAGGCAAAAAACCGGGCAACACCTTCGCCTACGCCAAGCTCGAAATTCACTAACCATGAAAATGCGCCTGCCACTGCTCGCCCTCACGCTGGCCGCCGCGCCCGCCCTGGCCCAGCAAGCCCCCGCTTTCCACACCCTCGACGGCCGCACCCTGCGCCCGGCCGACATCGACCGGACCGTGCAGCAGCTCATGGATTCGGCTCTGGTACCGGGCCTGGCGGTGGCCCTGCTGGAGAATAATAAGGTGCGCTACCTGCACACCTACGGCTACCGCAACCTGGCCACCAAAGCGCCCCTGGAGCCCCAGACGGCCATGTACGGCGCTTCCCTCAGCAAGGCCGTGTTTGCTTACCTCGTGATGCAGCTGGTGCAGGAAAAGCGCCTCGACCTAGACAAGCCAATGGCCGGCTACCTGCCCAAGCCGTTGCCCGACTACGAGGCCTGGCGCGACCTGGCCGGCGACGACCGGTGGCAGCGCCTCACGGCCCGCATGGCCCTCACGCACACCACCGGCCTGCCCAACTGGCGCTGGATAGCGCCCGATAAAAAGCTGCGCTTTCAATTTGAGCCCGGCGCCCGCTACGGCTACTCCGGCGAGGGCCTGCAGCTGCTGCAGCTGGTGGTCGAAACCATCACCGGGCAAACGCTGGTGCAGCTGAGCGAAGCGCGGGTGTTCGGACCCCTGAAAATGAGCCGCACCAGCTACGTGTGGCAGCCAGCCTTCGAGCAGAACTACGCCCTGGGCTACGACGAGCAGGGCCAGCCCTTCGAAAAGCGCAAGCGCACCAAAGCCGGCGCGGCCGGCTCGCTGGAAACCACGCCCGCCGACTACGCTGCCTTTCTAGCCGCCGTGATGCAGGGCAAGGGCCTCACCCCAGACGCCAAGCGGGAGATGACGCTGCGGCAGGTGCGCATTCCGTTCAAAGCGCAGTTTGGGCCGCTGGCTGCGGTGGCCGCGCCCGATAGCAACCGCGCCATCCGGCTGGGCTACGGGCTGGGATGGGGCACGTTCGAATCGCCTTATGGCCCGGCGTATTTCAAGGAAGGGCACGACGATGGCTGGGAAAACCACAGCGTCGTCTTCGGCGACCGCAAAGTGGGCCTACTGCTGATGGGCAATAGCTCCAACGCCGACAAAATCTTCAAAGCCCTGCTGGAACGGCTGCTCGGCGACCGGGCCACGCCCTGGCAGTGGGAAAACTACGTGCCGTATCAGCTGGCGGAGAAATAGCCGCCACGGATTTATTCTGCCATTTTTCTGACTTTGATGCTGCCCCAGCGCCTGCTTTTCGTGTACAACGCCGACGCGGGCCTGCTGGCCGGCCTGAAGGACACGTTCCACAAAATCCTCTCGCCCGCCACCTACGCCTGCGCGCTCTGCGCCGTCACCTACGGCGCCACCAGCATGCGGCCGGATTGGCGTGAGTTCATCAGGAGCCTGCCCGTGCCGGTGGATTTTCTGCACCGCGACGAGTTCATCCGTGCCTATCCGGCGTGGGCGAAACACCGGCTGCCGGCCGCTTTTGCCGTGGACGAAACGGGCGCGCTAAAGCCTTTTATCAAGGCCGAAGAAATGCGGACAGCCGATTTGAATGGATTGATGGAACTGGTACGTCAAAAGCTGGCGTAGGGCGGAGCCGCGCCGTTACCTTTGGCAGGAAAACAGACGTTTTTCGCGCTTTTTACTATCATTTCATTCCTTTCTTCATGAAATTTCCTTTTCTGCTGGGTGCGGCGCTGTTGGTGGCGGGCACGGCGGCGGCGCAGTTTCAGCCGCCGGTGCCCACGGGGCCGGCTTTTGATGCCCGCGCGCTGTTCAACCCTTCCTTTATTGAGCAGCTGAGCACGCCCACGCGCACGGCCGGTGGCCAGCCCGGCGCCCAGTACTGGCAAAACGCGGCCGACTACAAAATCGACGCCCGTCTCGATGAGAAAGCGGCCCGCGTGACAGCCACCGCCAGCATCACCTACACCAACAACTCGCCCGACGCGCTGGCCTTCGTGTGGCTGCAGCTCGACCAGAACCTCTACCGTGCCGACTCGCGCGGTGGGGCGGCCACGGCCCCGGCCGGCGGGCGCTTCGGCAACTCAGCCCGCGGCTTCCAGGGCGGCGACTCGTTGCAGACGGTGAACATTGAGCTGCACGGCAAGAAGCTGAAAGCCAATTACCGCGTGCAGGATACGCGCGTGCAAATCATGCTGCCCGAGGCGCTGAAGCCCCAGGGCGACAAGCTGAAAATCGACATCGCCTACGGCTTTAATGTGCCCGAATACGGCTCCGACCGCCTGGGCCGCCTGAAAACCAAGAACGGCGAAATCTTCGAAATAGCGCAGTGGTACCCGCGCATGGCCGTGTACGATGATGTAGAAGGCTGGAACACGCTGCCCTACATGGTGGCCGAGTTTTACCTCGAATACGGCAACTTCGACTACACCGTGAACGTGCCGGCCAACTACCTCGTGGGCGGCTCGGGCGAGCTGGTAAACCCCGCCGAGGTGCTCACCAGCGCCCAGCAGAGCCGCCTGGCCAAAGCCGCCGGCTCTGACCAGACGGTCATCGTGCGCTCGGTGGACGAGGTGACGCAGGCCGGCTCGCGCCCCGGTGGCAAAAATGGCCGCCTGACCTGGCACTTCAAGTGCCAGCGGGCGCGCGACGTGGCCTGGGCGGCTTCGGCGGCCTTCGTGTGGGACGCGGCTAGGATGAACCTGCCCAGCGGGCGCAAGTCACTGGCTATGTCGCTCTACCCGGCCGAGGTGGCGCAGGACTCGGCCTGGGGCCGCAGCACGGAGTACGTGAAGAAAAGCATCGAATACAACTCGAAGCAGTGGTACGAGTACACCTACCCGGTGGCCACCAACGTGGCCGGCGTGGTGGGCGGCATGGAGTACCCGGGCATCGTGTTTTGCGGCTCGCGGGCCAAAAAAGCCAGCCTTTATAGCGTGACAGACCACGAGTTCGGTCACAACTGGTTTCCGATGATTGTGGGCTCGAACGAGCGCAAGTACCCGTGGATGGACGAGGGCTTCAACACCTTCATCAACATGCTGTCCTCGGCGGCTTTTAACAACGGCGAGTACGCCAAGCAGCTGAACGACACCACCCGCCTGGTGCAGGGCCTGGCGCGTGCCATCGCCAGCCCCACCATGGACCCGCCCTACACCGTGCCCGACGTGACGCAGCCCCAGAACCTGGGCTTCGCGGCGTATAGCAAGATGGGCTACGGCTTGTTTTTGCTGCGCTCGGAAATTCTAGGCCCGGAGCGGTTCGACTACGCTTTCCGCACCTACATCCGGCGCTGGGCTTTCAAACACCCACAGCCCAAGGACTTTTTCCGGACGATGAACGAGGCCAGCGGCGAGGATTTGACCTGGTTCTGGAAGGAGTGGGTGTACAACAACTGGATTCTGGACCAGGCCGTGACCACCGTCACCTACGTGAACCAGGACCCCGCCCAGGGCGCCCTCATTACCATTGAAAACCGCGGCCAGGCCGCCATGCCCGTGACGGCCGACGTGACCGAAACCTCCGGCAAAACCACCCGCGTGAAGCTGCCCGTCGAAATCTGGCAGCGCGGCGGCACCTGGACGTTCCGCTACAACTCCACCACGCCGCTCACGCTGGTGCGCCTCAACGCCAGCAAGCTGCTGCCCGATGTGAACCCGGGCAACAACGTGTGGCGGGCGCAGGTGCTGCGGTAGGGAAAGTGTCGCTTAAGAAATCAAAAGCCCCGGCTGCTACTGAAGCGGCCGGGGCTTTTGCTAGCGGCCGGGGCTTTTGCTATTTGAACGATGTAGAGACGCATAATTGCGTCTTGTCGTTGCTAATATTGTTTAATTGGGGCGGGAGCGGGCAAGTGCGGTTCTGGTCGTTCAACGACAAGACGCAATTATGCGTCTCTACCGCCGCGCCCAACTCTTGTTATACTGCACGCCGCCAAACAAATACAGCATCAGCGCCCGCGAGTAGCGCAGGATGAGCGGCGTAAATAATACCGTGACGCCAGTGATGATGGCCACGTACACCCATGTATCGGGGTTGCCCATCAAGTAGTAAATGAGCACACCGAACACCAGGAAGGTGGCCACGTTGAAGGCGAAGGTGATGTACATCGAGCCGAAGTAGAAGCCCGGCTCGGGCTCGAAGCTCTGGCCGCACACGGGGCACTGCGCGGGCATTTGGGCAAATTTCGTCACGTTCAGGGCCGAGGTGCTGAACAGCCGGCCCTGGTGGCAGCGTGGGCAGCGCAGCGTGGCCAGCGCCAGCGCGGTGGAATCGACAAATTCGGGCGTTTCAGTGGGTTCGGTCATGACCGGGGCGGGGGAGGAGGGATGCATGAGGCAACAAAAGCTATACGGGAGAAAGCGGCCCGCGCCCATGCGCGACTAGCTGGCGCGGCACCCGCCGCATTGATACCCCAAAATTACCGGCCCCCGCGCCCGCCTCTGCAGCCCGATTACAGCTTCCTACAGCACAAATCAACGCTGCTGCCGAAACGCCTCCGGTGTGGTGCCGGCGTATTTGCGGAAGTAGCGCACGAAGTACGAGGCGTCCTCAAACCCCAACTCGTATGCCACCTGCGCCACGCCCAGCGCCGAGTGGCTGAGCAGCCGCTGCGCCTCCGTGATGACCCGCTCGTGGATGAGCGCGCTGGCCGTTTTGTTGAGCACCCGGCGGCACAGGGCGTTGAGGTGGTTAGCCGAGAGGTGCAGCAATTCGGCGTAGTTGCTCACGCTGCGCTTGGTGCGGTAATGCTGGTTGAGCAGCGCGCCAAACTGCCGGATTTGCTGCAACGCCGCGCTGGTTTCGGCCGCCGGCTGGGCCGGGTAGTGGCGCGTGGCCAGCTCCAAGGCCAGGTGCAGATAGCTGCGGAAAACCTCGGCCTGGTTGGTGTGGGATGCATTGTACTCGGCCAGCAGGCGCTCGAACACGGTTCTTATTTCGGTTTCATCCGGCGCCAGGTAGCACACCGGTGGGTGCGTGCTGTCGAAAAACGGGTAGGTGTAGAGGCCGTTGCCGGGGTAGCGAAACAGGTAAAAATCAGCGCTGAAAAACACCAGCAGCCCCCGTGCATCGGGCCCCAGCTTCCAGTGATGCACCTGCCCCGGCGCCAGAAAAAACACGCTGCCCGGCCGTAATTCATACGTCACCAAATCGACGGTGTGCGTGCCCGCGCCCTCCGTGACGTAAAGCAGCAGGTAGAAATCGTGGGCGTGCGGCACATTCACGTGCGGAAACCGGACGACGTGCGTTTCCAACCGCTCGCAGTAGTACGGCGCAGGCGTGTGGGCCTGCGGAAACGAAGCCAGGGCCAGAACGGGCAGGCCAGTAGTTTTCATTGAGCGGCGGGTTGGGCCCGCGAAAGTAGCCACGGCGCCGTGGGTCGTACCTTCGGGGCACTGCTGGGGTCTGGTTGGCCCCGACTGGCGGACGCTTTTCGGAGTGCCGCGTCAACGGGCATTGGCTAATGGCCTTGGCCGTTGAGTAGGAGCAATTTCCGGCTTCTACCCAGCTCGATTGACGCCCGCCAGCAGCGACTTGTTGCCCCGTTTCTGTGAATCTTTCCTTGTTGAACCGCTCGACCGTTTGGACCGGGCTGCTGGGCACGTCTGCCGTGCTGTCCGGCTTTGCTGCTTCCGAAGGCGCGTCGGCCGTGCCTGTTCCGCGCAGCCGCACCTTCGCGCTCACCGTCACGGCCACCGTGCCCGTGCCCCCGCCCGGCACCAAAACCCTGGATGTGTGGCTGCCCATGCCGCACTCCGACGGGTCGCAGAAGGTGGGCAATCTAACCGTGGCCGTCAACCATTCCTTCGACAGCAAGGCGCATTCCAAGATTGAGAAGGGGGCCTATGGCAACCAGATGTACTACCTGCACCTCACCACGATGCCCACCGCGCCGATGGTCGTTACCATGCGGGGCCAAATCACGCGCCGCGAGCACCTCAACCTGCGCGCCAACACGCCCACCGCCTACGTCGCCAGAGAAAAACCCGACCCTGACCTGGCTCGCTGGCTGGCCCCCGACCGCCTCGTGCCGCTTGATGCCAAAATCAAGCAGCAAGCCCAGGAAGTGGTGGCCAAAGCCGGCGCCAAAACCGATTTGGAGAAAGCCCGCGCCATCTACGAGCACGTGGTGAGCACCGTCACCTACGACAAAACCGGCCAGGGCTGGGGCCGCGGCGACATCTACTACGCCTGCGACGCCCGCCGCGGCAACTGCACCGATTTCCACGCCATCGTCATCGGCTATTGCCGCAGCCTGGGCATCCCGGCGCGCTTCAGCATCGGCCTGCCCCTGCCCGCCGACCGCGGCCAGGGCGAAATTAAAGGCTACCACTGCTGGGCCGAGTTCTACACCAAGGAAACCGGCTGGGTGCCCGTCGATGCCTCCGAAGCCGCCAAGAACCCCGACAAGCGCAACTACTTCTTCGGCGCCCACGACGAAAACCGCGTCGAATTCACCCGCGGCCGCGACGTGGAGCTGGCCCCCAAACAGGCCGGCCCGCCGCTCAACTACTTCGTGTACCCCTACGCCGAAGCCAACGGCCAGCCGCTGGAAGTGGTCCGGAAGTACGAATTTGTGGATGTGGTGGGGAAGTAGCAGCGAAGTTTGAACGTCATGCAGAGCGCAGCGAAGCATCCTTACCGCGGCAGTAAATAATTACTGGTGGCGGTAAAGATGCTTCGCTGCGCTCTGCATGACGTTCTTTCTTTACCAACCCTACGCTATTCCGCCTTCACCGGCTGCGTCTCTTGCAGGGTCTGCACGTCATCGGCCGTCAGACGCAGCTCGGTGGCTTCGAGCAACTCCGTGACCTGGCCCACGCTGGTGGCGCTGGCGATGGGGGCCGTCACGGCGGGGGCCTGCATCAGCCAGGCCAGGGCCACCTGGGCGGGCGTGGCCTGCTGGTGGTCGGCCACGGCGTCGAGGGCGGTGAGCAGGGCCAGGCCCTTTTCGTTCAGGTATTTCTGGCCCACACCGGCGCCGCGCGGACTTTTCTGCAGGTCGTTCTGGTCGCGGTACTTGCCGGTGAGGAAACCAGCCGCGAGGCCGTAGTACGGAATGGCGCTGATGTTTTCTTCGAGCAGCAGCGGCGCAAGGTTCTGCTCAAAATCTTCACGGTCGTAGAGGTTGTAAAGGTTTTGCAGCGTTTCGTAGCGCGGAAAACCGTGCTGCTTGCTGGCGGCCAGCGACTCCTGCAGGCGCGCCGCCGTGAAGTTGGAAGCCCCAACGGCGCGCACTTTGCCTTCTTTCACCAGTTGGGCATAGGCTTCAAGCGTTTCCTCCACTGGGGTGGTTTCGTCGTCTTTGTGCGACTGGTAGAGGTCGATGTAATCGGTTTGCAGGCGCTTGAGGGAGCCTTCCACGGCGCGCAGGATGTAGTCCTTTTTCAGGCCTTTATTCTCGGGATTCACTTCCCAGCCCACTTTGGTAGCGATGACGACGTCGTCGCGCCGGCCGCGCCGCTGCAGCCACTTGCCGATGATGGTTTCCGACTCGCCGCCCACGTGGCCCGGTACCCACACCGAGTAGCCATCGGCGGTATCGATGGCGTTGCCGCCGTTGGCCACGAAGGCATCGAGTACGGCGAAGGAAGTAGCCTCGTCGATGGTCCAGCCAAAGACGTTGCCGCCCAGCATCAGGGGCGAAATGTGCAGGCCGGAGCGGCCCAGTTCACGGGTTTGCATAGCGAAAGAAGATTCAAAGAATGAGCTTGGCTAACCGGAAAGTGGCCCCGAAGGTTAGCCGACCGCCGTTTCAGCCACCAGCACACGCCAGCCGTGGGCCGGGATTTCCAGGGGCTGGCCGTCGCTCAGCATCAGCGTTTCGCCGCTGAACAAGTCGCGCCACCGGCCGGCCACGGCGGACAGCGTGCGCGTCTCGGCCGCCACGTTCACGGCGCAAAGCACCGCCGCGCCGCCTTTGCTGCGGGTGAAAACATACACGTCCAGCGGGCCCGGCAAGCGCTGGAACTGGCTGGTCGGGTCGCCGTTGCGCAGGGCCGGGTGCGCTTTTTTGAGTTGAAAAAGGTGGGTATAGAAGTCCTGCAGCGGGTAGTTGTTCCACTCAATCGGGTCGCGGTCAAAGAAGGCCAGCCGGCGGTTCAGGCCCGCTTCCTGGCCCGAGTAGAGCATGGGCATGCCCGGCAGCAGGGCCGTGAGCACGGCGAAGGGCAGGGCCAGCGGGCCCAGGCGCTCGTACTCGGTGCCGTCCCAGCTGTTTACGTCGTGGTTGCTGGTGAAGTGCATCAGGTACACGCTGGGCGGGTATTTCGCGCGCTCGGCGGCCAGGTACACGTCGATGTCGGCCAGCGGGGCGTGGCCTTCGGCAATGCGGTCGAGCAGGTAGTGCAGGCGCAGGCCGAAGGTCATGTTGAAAGCCTTTTCCAGTAGCTTGGTATCGGAGTTGAATTCCTCCCAGGTCAGCCCGCCCGAGGGGTAGAGCTCGTCCCACTCGGCCAGCATGAATACTGGCTTGATGGCGTCGAGCACCGGCCGGGCCTCGTCCCAGAAATCGGTGGGCACCAGGCCGGCCACGTCGCAGCGGTAGCCGTCGATGTCGGCTTCACGCAGCCACCAGGCCAGCGCCCCGGTCATGTAATGGCGCATGGCGCGGTTGGTGTAGTCGAGGGCCACCACGTCGGTCCAGTCGGGCACGGGCGGCACCAGCTGGCCGGCATCGTCGTGCTGGTACCAGTCGGGATGCTCGGCGATGAGGGCGTTGTCGCGGCTGGTGTGGTTGGCCACCCAATCCAGTATCACCTTCATTCCCAGTCCATGCGCCGTTTTCACCAGATGGCATAGGTCGTCCAGTGTGCCGAATTCCGGGTTCACGCCGAAATAGTCGCGCACGGCATAGGGCGAGCCCAGCGTGCCTTTGCGCTCCGCCTCGCCAATGGGATGCACCGGCATCAGCCACACAATGCCCACGCCCATAGCCGCCAGGCGCGGCAGGTGCGCCTCGAAAGCCCGAAACGTGCCCTCTTGTGTGAAATTCCGAACGTTGACTTCGTAGATGGTGGCGTGGGCGGCCCACTCGGGGTGGGGCACGGTGAATCGGGTGGCAAGCGGGTGGTCGGGCATCGGGAGGGGCGTGGTGGAGCTTCTCGCTACGCGGCCCTGGTGCCGGCGGTTATCGTCTGGTGATGGTTGAACGATGCAGAGACGCAATAGTTGGAGTCTCGTCGTCTGCGCCGCGTGGGGGAATTCAACGCAAGTCGTTCAACGACGAGACTCCAACTATTACGTCTCTACACCTCATAGAATTCCAGCGGCAGCCCGTCGGGGTCGGCGAAAAAGGTGAAGCGGCGGCCCGTCAGCTCATCTACCCGCACAGGCTCGCAGGTCACGCCGTGGGCTTCCATATGTCGGATGGCGGCGGCTACATCGGCCACGCTGAAGGCCAGGTGGCGCAGGCCGGCCGCTTCGGGGTAACTGGGGCGCGGCGGCGGCTGGGGGAAGGAAAACAACTCCAACACGTACTGCCCGTTTACGGCCAAATCCAGCTTGTGCGAATTGCGGGCGGCGCGATAGGTTTCGTCCAGAATTTCCAGCCCAAGAATCTCGGTGTAAAAGCGTTTCGACGCCGCGTAATCGGCACAAATGAGGGCCACGTGGTGCAGGCCGAGGAGAGGCAGCATACGGAAAGCAGGTTGGGGATAAGGAGAGACAAAGGCCGAGCAACGCGCTACGTCCGAATCACGTCGGTATCCACCGGCACGTAGCCCAACTGCCGGCTCATGCTCAGGGCCTGGCCTTTGTGGTGAAACTCGTGGGTGATGACGTGGGTGAACAAATGCAGTGGCGACAGCCGCAAGGGCGCTGGGTGCCGCGCAGACACAAAATGCTGCGTGATGAGCCACTGGCCGGCAAAGTGCTGCCCGAATTCCCTCACCAGCGCATCCACGCTTGCAAACAAGGCCCGCACGGCCGCCACGTCCGGCACCTGGGCCGGCAGCGGGCGCACCAGCGGCCGGCCCAGCCCCACCTCGCCCAGCCAACCTTGGTAGCAGTCCGCCACGTGCACCAGTAAATCGCGGATGCTGCTATGGTTGAAGGCGGCCACCGGCGCCACAAAATGCGCCGGGCTGAGCGTGGCGCAATACCGCAGCAGTGCCGCGCGCGCCCCGCGAATCAGGTCATACTGCTGGGAGAAAGCGGGGTCCATGGGAGCGTTGAATATAAGGATGTAGAATACGCAAAACGTCATGCAGAGCGTAGCGAAGCATCTCGCGTGCCGCAGCTAAGCAACTGATTACTGCCCCGAGCGAGATGCTTCGCTGCGCTCTGCATGACATCCAAAAAAACGCCGCAAACCAGCGCTGCTTCCCGAAAGAAAAAGCCCTTATTTGCGGCGTACGTAGTAGCGAAGCAAAAAGCTAGTTCACCTTGTTCAGCAGCTTGCCGAGGGTGCTTTGCAGCTCCTCGCCGCGCAGGTTGGCGGCCACGATTTTGCCCTGCGGGTCGAGCAGGAAGTTCTGCGGGATGGACTGCACGCCGTATTCCTGGGCCACGGCGTTGTTCCAGAATTTCAGGTCCGACACCTGCGTCCAGGCCAGGCCGTCTTTCTCGATGGCGCGCATCCAGGCATCGCGGGCGCCCTCGCGGTCGAGCGACACGCCGAGGATGGTGAAGCCTTTGTCTTTGAAGGCGTTGTAGGCCTTCACCACGTTGGGGTTTTCCTGGCGGCAGGGGCCGCACCAGCTGGCCCAGAAGTCAATCAGCACGTACTTGCCGCGCAGGCTGCTCAGCTTCACGGGCACGTTGTCGGGGGTGTTCTGGGTGAAATCGGGGGCGGTGGCGCCGATGGCCACTTTCTGCAAACGCTTGATTTGCTCATCGATGCGCTGGCCGCGCGGCGAGTTGCGCAGGTTGGCGCTCAGGCCCTGGTAGAGGGCCGCATAAGACGCCACTTCCGGCACGGAGCCGCTCGCATCCTGCAGCACAAATAAGCTGTAGCGCGTGTCGGGGTGGGCCTTGATGTAGGCGGTTTGCATCTTCTTCTGCTCGGCCTCGATGGGGTCGAGCTTGGCTTCGAGCTGCTTGATGTAAGCCGGGTCCTTGCGCGTGGCCTCGGGCTGGGCGCGGTACTCCTTGATGTAGGCCTCGTAGCGGTCGTCCAGCGACTTCATGGAGGCCGTTAGCTTGGTTTTTTCGTCGTTGAGCGGCGTGCCGCGCACCACGGCTTTCGTAGCCGAATCGGGGGTGCTGACGGTGATGGTGCCTTGCTCCACAAAGAAAAAATCCTTGGTGGCGTCCTTCGATTTGGCCAGCGAAGTGCCGTTGTGGCTAAGGATGAGCGAGGCGCGTCCCGGCTCGGGCACCGCGCCTTTGAACTCGAAATGCCCGTTTTTCACGGCCGCCGAATCGACCATCCACTTCTGCGCATTCACGTAGCGCAGATAGGCTTTTGCCACGCCGGCTTTGGCGCCCACGGTGCCTTTCACCACAAAGTTTTCGGCCGGGGCCTGCGCCTGGGCCAGGGCGGGCAGCAGCGCCAGCGCGCCGTAGAGGAGTTTTTTCATTAAGATGCAGAAAATAAGTTGGCAATAGGATGCCGGAAAGCCAGCGGCGGTTGCACGGCGCAAACCGCCCATCGGCGCCGGTTCCGGGTCCTAAATATAGGTGGCCGGACTTTGACGCTACTCGCTCACCCAGCGGGTTTTGGCCTGCACCGGGCCGCGCTGGCCGGGCGCCGAGGGTACGTCGATGTAGCCCAGCTGGAAAAAGCCCAGCAGCCGGTCGTCAGTTTCAAGTCCGAAAAAGGCCTTGGCCTCCTCGGTGTAGGTGATGCCGCCGCTGCTCCAGTAGCCGCCCAGGCCGTAGGCGTGGGCCGAGAGGTGCAGGTTTTGCACGGCGCAGGCCACGGCTTCAATTTCCTCGATTTCGGGCAAGCGGCGCTCGGTGCGCTTCATGGCAATGGCGATGACGTGCGAGCACTGCGGCGGATTGTTGCGCAGGTTGGCGTGCTTGGCTGCTTTGTAGGCCGGGCCGGCGGTGCGCTCGTACAAATCGGCCTGGAAATCAGCAAGTTTTTGCAGCCCCGCGCCAGTGAAAACCACGAAGCGCCAGGGCTCGGTTTGCTTGTGGCTGGGGGCCCAGTTGGCGTTTTCGAGCAGCTGCCATACGGTCGAATCGGGGATGACGCGGCCGGGCGCAAACTGCGGAATGAATGTGCTGCGCCGCGTGCGGATGAGGTGATTGATTTGCTCGGTATCGAAGAGTTCGGACATGCAGAAGTCGGAAAAGATGAATGAGTTCAACCCGCTGCCGCACCGAAAAGTTAAATCAGGCCCGAACGCTGTAGGGGCGAGGCTTGCCCCGCCCGCCGTTGAACGAAATCGTGGACGCGGCGCGGATGGCGGGCGGGGGCAAGCCCCGCCCCTACGTCGTTCGAAAACCGGGCAACTGCCCTACGCCACGCGGCGGGCCGTGCGGGCGGGCAGCCACTTGTTGCAGCGGCACACCGGGCAGGCGTGGGCGGGCCGGGGCGTCAGGGTTTCGACTTTGCCGCACTCGGTGCAGGCGTAGGCGCCCTCTTTCTCGATGAGGCTGATGGCTTTTTCCCGGTCTTCGGGCAGAATGGACAGGCCGGGGCGCACCTCGTCGTCTTCGTAGAAAAAGGCGCTGACCTGGCCCGTGGCTTCGATGTAGGCCAGGCGCACCTGGCCCAGGTGCTCGACCTGCAGCTGCCGCAGCTCGCCGAACAGCTCCTTGTGCGTGAGGTTCTGCTTGCGCAGGGCGGCGTCGACGATGGCGCCGTCGGCCACGAGCTTTACCGGCGTGCCTTCCAGCCAGTCGCTGAAGCGCGGGAACCGCTCGGTGAGGCGGTTGAGCACCACGTAAAGCAGCATCACCACCCCAAACACCAGCACGATATGCGTGAGGGCGGCATCCTGGTAAAACATGGCGTCGCCCGCGGCCGAACCCAGCGCCAGAATGATGCTCAGCTCGAACAGCGAAAGCTGCCGCACCCCGCGCCGGCCCGTGACGCGCAGCGCCGCCAGCGTGAGCAAATACACCGCCACGCAGCGAAAGGCGACTTCAAACAGGAAAGCGGGCGGGGCATCGGCCGTCCAGAGCAGGCGCTGCCAGTCAAAGGGAACAATGGTTTCGGCGAGCAGGGGCATGGGCAGCTGAACGGTTGGTGTCAGCGTTACTTACTCATTTTCCGCTGTTTCGTTCCCACACCTGGTAGCCGTGCGGCCACAGCGTCACGGACGAGGCAGGGCTAGAACCACCCTTTTCCTGGCCGACGGTGGCAAAAAGCCGTTGATAAAGCTGGTCGGGCAGGGGCGGAGCGGGCAACTGCACCTGCTGCGGCTGGTCGCTCAGGTTCACGGCCACCACCACGGCGGCCCCGCCTTTCTGGCGCTCAAACGCTACTGTTCGGGCCGGGCTGGGCAGCAGCTTGAACGTGGAAGTCGCGTCGAAATTCCGCAGCGCCGGGTGCCGCTTCTTCAACTCCAGCAGCGTGGTGTAGAAACCCTGCAGCGGGTAGCCATTCCACGGAATGGTGTCTTTGTCGAAGAAGCGCAGGCGGCGTTTCATGGCCGCTTCCTGGCCGTTATACAGCATCGGGATGCCGGGCCAGAGGGTGGTGAGCACGGCTTCGGGCAGGGCGTTGGCGCCGAGGCGCTCGTACTCGCTGCCGTCCCAGGCGTTGATGTCGTGGGTGCTGGTGAAGGTCATCAGGTTCACGCCGGGCGGGTACATGCGGCGCTCGGCCGCGAGGTAGCGGGCCAGCTCGGCGGTGGGTTTCTGGCCGCGCCCGATGCTGTCGAGCAGGCCGTGCAAACTCAGGGCGTAGGTGGCGTCGAAGGCCTTTTCGAGCAGGCGGGTGTTGGGGTCAAATTCCTTGCGGGAAATGAAGGTGGGCGGAAACAACTCGTCCCATTCGGCCAGCATAAACACGGGCTTCACCTTTTCTAATTCTGCCCGCGTGTCGTTCCAGAAATCGGTGGGCACCAGCCCGGCCACGTCGCAACGGAATCCGTCGAGGCCGGCGGTTTTCACCCAATACACCATGCTTTCGGTCATGTACTGGCGCAGGGCGGGCTTGGAGTAGTCGAGGTCGATGACGTCCTGCCAGTCGGCCACGGGCGGGCGGAACTGGCCCTTGGCGTCGCGGGTGTACCAGTCGGGGTGCTCGGTGGTGAGGTTGCTGTCCCAGGCCGTGTGGTTGGCCACCCAGTCCAGAATGACGTGCATGCCCAGGCCGTGGGCCGTGCTCACGTAGTGCTGCAGGTCGGCCAGCGTGCCCAGGTCGGGGTTCACGGCGCGGTAGTCGCGCACGGAGTAGGCGCTGCCCAGCGTGCCCTTGCGGTGGCTGCGGCCGATGGGGTTGATGGGCATGAGCCACAGGATGCCGACGCCCATTTTCTGCAGGCGCGGCAGGTCTTTTTCAGCGGCCCGGAAGGTGCCGGCCGGCGTGTACTGCCGCACATTTACCTGGTAGATGGTGGCATTGCCGGCCCAGGCCGGATGCCGCACGGTGAAGGCCGACGAGTCGGGCGCTGCGGCCGGCGCCTGGGCCGTTTTGCCGGTTTCGGCGGTGGGTTTGGTGCCCGACTGGCAGGCGCTCAGCAGCAGCAGCGGCAGGAGCAGCACCCGCAACGGGGAGGAGATGGCGTGAAGCATCATGGAAAAATAATTGGGCCGCTGACAGGCAGTCTGCTATGTCCGGCTACGGCTGCGTCATCAGCTATTGTTTTGGCAAGTTAGATTCTGAAACCAGACCACCCAGAAAATCGCCATAAACAAACTTGTTCAGCTGCCCTTCCGAGCTCGGCAAGCCCACGATATCCATTAGCTCCTGGTATTTGGTAGCTACCCGTTCCCGGTCTTCGGTATCCAGTTCGTCGGCATCGATTTGAGCCAGGCCGGCCGCCAGGGCCTGCAAGTACTGCTCCTGGGTGGGCTGCGCGGCAGTGATGCGAATAAAGGCATCGGCCGACTGGTTGAGCACCGCATTGAGCACGGGCCGGATTTCCGCCGGCCAGGCCCCGGTGTACATGGAATCCGCATCAAATTTGGCCTGGGTCTTAAAGGCTTGGAGCTGCGATACGGCAGTAGCGGGAACGTGCATGGGGTGCTGGGTTTGGGAAGAACAGGCAGGCAGCAACAGCGCAGACAGCACCGCAAAAAGCAACCGATAGAATGAAAAGGACATGGCTCCAAAGCTACAGGATGTGCACCGAAGCAGTGTGAGCAACCGGGCGGGAAGAAGTCTGGCCGGGCACCAACGTCTTTCGCTTGGGATTGAAGCCAATCCAAACGGTGGGCCCGCCCGTTACAGCTCAGGCAACGGCTGCTGAGCAACGCAGTAGTCGCCAGTCTTTTTCGGTTCACTCAGTACAACGTATGATTTCACCTTCGCCGCCCACCATCCGAAAGCCCACACTGCGGGCGCTGCTGGGGCTGGCGTGGGCGCTATTCGGCGGCTTGGCCTGGGCCGTAGTGCGCACCGGTGGGCCCAGTTGGGATGCCCCAATTTTACTGTTCTGGCACCGCCACGCCACGCCGGCGCTCGATGCGCTGGCGGTTTTCTTCACTATTGTGGGCAATACCGGGCCCATGGTGGGCCTGGGCGTGCTGGTACTGCTGGCGCTGCTGCGGCGCCGGGCGTGGCATTCGGCGGTGGTCTGGACGCTCTCGGTCGGCGGCTCCATGCTGCTCACGCAGGTTATCAAGGCGCTGGTGGCGCGGCCCCGGCCCACGCTCTGGCTCAGCCTGCGGCCCGAAACCACGCTCAGCTTCCCCAGCGGCCACGCCATGGACACGGCAGCCATTGCCACGGCGCTTATTTTCCTGCTCTGGCACAGCCGTTTTCGGGCATGGGCCGTGGTGTTGGGGCCGCTGTTTGCGCTGGCCGTGGGTTGGGCGCGCATGTACCTGGGCGTGCATAACCCCTCCGATGTGCTGGCCGGCTGGGCCGCTGCCGTGGGCTGGGTGCTGCTGGTGCAGCTGGTGGCCGGGCGGCGGGGACGTATGACGTATATTGGGCGTATGAAATCCTTTGCTGCTCTGACGCTGCTCGTTGCCCTGGCCGCGTGTTCTAAAGATGCCCCGGAAGCGCCGCCGGTTCCGGCCACTTCTGTAGTGTATACCGACGGAGCAGGCAAGACCACCACGCTGTCCACCTTCCAGGCCTCGCTCAGCACCCCGCCGCCTTCGACCTCGGGGCAGGCGCGGCGCATTCTGGTGCTGAAGTCCAATTTGCCCGATGGCACCACGCTGGAACTGCTCTACTACTACGTGGGCAGCACTTTTCCCACTTCCACCGGGCCGGTGCAGCTCGATGAGTTCGTGCAGTCGGCCAACTACCCCATCGGGGGAAATGCCAACGGCGGGCCGTTTTTCGGCGGCTCCTCCACGGGTACCCTCACGGTGGACAGCGTAACGCCCGCCCTTTGCAGCGGCACATTTGCCGGGCCTATGGTGGTGGGCGGGCCCCGGGTGCGGCTGGCGTTTCAGCGCGTGCCGCTGTAGCCCAAGCCGTCCATTCCCGAGATGCCCGCCATTATCGGGTTGTGCGCCTCGTACCAAAAGCAGCGGGTGCTACCCTCGGTAAACTCATTGCCCTCGCGGAGCCTGATTTTCGTCAGAATACGCCGCGAGCCCATGTTTTCGGCATCCGCGTAGGCGCAGATACGGAGCAATTTCAGGGTTTGAAATCCATAATCAAGCCACGCTTGGGCTGCTTCAAAACCGTATCCCTGCCCCCAGAACGGCGGCCGGAACCGGTAGCCGAGGTCGTAGAAATCGTGCTGGCCGTTCACGGGCCCAGCCACGAGCTTCAGCCCGGCCCAGCCCATAAACTCGCCGTTTTCGCGTAGCAGCACGGCCCAGCGCCCAATGCCAGCCGCCGCGTATTGCGCCCGAATGAAGGCAATGGTGGCCGCACTTTGGGCCAGTTTGGTTACCATCTGCCCGCCCACGCCGCCCAGATAGCGGTGCACGGCCGGGTCGGAGTCGAGGGCAAACATGCCTGGCGCGTCATCGGCCGTGAGAGGGCGGAAATGCAGGCGGGCAGAATTGAAAGGCTGTGTGGCGGAGGGGTGGAGCATAGAGGAAATAACTGAAAATTTCGCCAACGGCCAATGCTTCTAAGGCGCCGGTTTCTTTGCCGCTAACTCCTTCAGCGCCGCTTCCAGCGTGGCAATGGCGGCCGGGTTGCTGGGGCGCGGGGCGTTGGAATCGATAACCAGGCCATCGGGGCCGATTAGCCAATATTGGGGCACGCCCCGCTGCCCCCACAGCCGGCGGAGGGCCGGGTCGGCCAGCTGGCCCAGCACCTGTACTTGATTGGACGCGTCGGCCAAGTGGTCGGCGGCTACGGCCCGGCGCCAGGCGGCGGCACTGGCATCAATGGAATAGCTCAGGAACACCACTTGGCCGGCGCGCCCCGCAAACCGGGCCTGCAAGGCCTGCAGGGCGGGCGCCTCGGCCCGGCACGGGTGGCACCAGCTCGCCCACACGTCCAGGTACACCAGCTTGCCTTGCAGGTCGGTCCAGCGGACGGGGCGGCCGTTCAGGTCGGTCATCGCGAAGGCTGGCGCGGGCTGGCCGGCTCGATATTCTGCCAGCCGGGCGGCGCGCCAGTTCAGCGCCGACAATAGGTCGTCTTGGGCACCCAAGGCCCGAAAGTCGGCCATTCGGGCGCCAAAGTCGCTCTGTTTGCCGGCCCTCAGCAGCTCGTCCAGCACCTGGGCCAGCACGTAGTTGCGAGTGGGGCCAGCGGGTAGTACCTGCCGCACAGTATCATAAGCCCACGGAAACTGCTGGGGCAGGAAGGCGGCAAACGGCAGCGCCTGCCGCCGCTCACGCAGCAGATAGGTGGCGTAGCTGCGCGCAAATTCCCGGTAAGCCCGGTGCGCCAGCAGCGAATCCTGCGGCAGCGGCAGCTCCGCCAGGAAGCCGTAGTAGGCGGCGGGCATGCGCCGCACCACGCTGCCCTGCGGCCAGTTGTCGTACTCATAAGCCGTGGTAGCGGCCAGCAGCGCGTGGCCCCAGTCGTAGCGGATGGCCGCTGCTTCCTGGCGCCGGAGCGCCGGGGGCAGTGGGTGAGCAAGGTCGGCGGTGCGCAGCACGGCCCCGGCGCGCTGGCGGTAGCGGTCGGCCAGGTCGCGCATGCGGGCGGGGTTTTGAGGCTCGGGGCGGCCTTCGGGGGCATTGTAAAAATTGTTGGTGCGGGCCCGGCGCTGGGCGGCGCGGTAATAGTTGACGGCGGCCCCGCGGCCGGTGAAGTGCAGGCTTTTTTTGAAATGCCGGGCATCGGCCGTTAGCGTGAGGGTATCGCCGGGGCTCAGCCACAGGTCGGTGTAGTGCCGCACCTTTTCCGGGCGGCCCAGGCCCCACTGCGCGGCTACGGGCCGGGGCAGGCTGTCGAGCACGAACTGAAACTCGCCCTGCGGGCTGAGGCGAACCTGTTTCAGCGCAGGCGAAGGGTCGAGCAGATTGCGCGGCCGGGTCAGAAACACCACGGAGTCGCGGGCGTGCAGCACGCGGCCCCGCACCACCGCTGGCGCCGTGGGCTGGGCCGCTACCCGGCCGTAGCTAAGTAACAAGAGGCACCAAAGCAGCTTTTTAGGAAAGCCCATGGGCGAAAGCGAATTTACCAATTAGCGCGTCACAATCAGGCGCTGGTGCTGGCCGGCGGCCTCGGCCACGTACACGCCGGGCGGCAGGGGTCGGAGGGCGTCGTCGCGGGCGTCCCAGGGCAGGGCGTGGGGGCCGGGCGCGGCGTCCAGCGGCAGCGTCCGCACCACGGCGCCCTGCGCGTTACGGATGCGCAGCTGGCCGGGCCCGGCCGCGCGGCTGGCCAGCCGGGAGTAGCGCAAGGTGGTGCCGCCGGGCCCGAAGCTGCGGCTGTCCGGGCCTTCCAGCGTCAGCGTTTCGGGGGCCGCATCAGCGGCAGTGGCGGGGAGGATTTTCAGGCCGCGCAGGCTCACGTCCACGCCGGCGTTCATCAGGAAATGCACTTCCAGCTCGTGCTTCACCGGGTCGTAAGAAAACCCTTCGGCGGGTACGGGCTTTTCGTCGAAATAAATAGCCGTGGGCGGCGCGGCTACGCGCTGCACCAGCAGCCGCACGTAGCGGAACACCGGCTGGCCCGGGTATTCGCCGTTGCTGCTCAGTATCACGTCGGTCTGCTCCGGCGTGCAGAAGCCACGCATGGTCAGCGTTTCGTACTGCCGCCGGGTCAGGGCCTGGGCTGAGTGCCCTTCGTCGTCATACATCGTGAATTCCGATTCCTCCATGCTGGGGTCGGGGTAGTAGCGCAGTAGCAGGGTGTCGGGGCGGTAGAGCGCGGTGCTGGGCCGGTAGGCCGTCATCGGCAGGAAGGCGCCGCCCCGCACCAGCAGCGGCGTGTGGGCCAGCGGCGCGGGCACGCCCACCACGCGGTTGCCGGCGTAGGTCTGGTTGGTGTAAAAGTCAATCCAGTTGCCGCTGGGCAGCAACACGTTGCGCCGCCGTTGGCTGGGGTGAAGCACGGGCGCCACCAGCAGGTTGGGGCCGAGCAGGTACTGGTCGTTGGGCGGCGGCAGCGTTTTGAGCGGAGAATCGGATGGGGAACTGGTGACGACATCCCGATAGAAACGCTCTCTATCCTTCGGCGGACCCCAGCCGTCGTCGGTACTTATTTCCGCCTGGTATTCGGCTTTGGACGGCGGCGGCGGCGGGGTTCTCCCATAGCCACTGTTGAAATCGGTGGCCCGCACCAGCGGCAGGCCGCGCGCCGTGTTCTGCCAGGCCAGCGTGTAGAGGTACGGCAGCAGCTGGTAGCGCAGGTGGACCGCGTCGCGCACGCTGCTTTTGTATGGGTCGGGGTAGTAATAAGGCTCCGGCGGCACGCCCTCGCCGTGGGGGCGCAGGATGGGGCAGAGGCTGGCCATCTGCAGCCAGCGCGTGTACAGCTCTGGGTCGATGCCGCCCACGCAGAAGCCGCCCGCGTCGGAGTGCATGTAGCCCACGCCGCCCTGGCCCATGCCTACCATCACCGGCACCTGGGCCTGGAAGCCGCTCCAGGAGCGGTTGATGTCGCCCGACCACGGAAACACCGCGTTGCGCTGCATGCCTGCCCAGCCCGAGCGGGCCAGGTTGAACACCCGCTCGTCGGGGAAATCCCGGGCGTAGCCTTCGCTCAAAATGCCCGCCCAGCTTTGGCCGTAGGCGTTGTGCACGGCGCGGGCCGGGCCGGGCGCGTGCTGCATGGCGGCGGGGTGGTTTTCGGGCTCGCCGAGGTCGCTCCACCAGCCGGCCGCGCCCTCATCGTGCAGCTTCTTGTAATAGCCCCACAGCCAGTCGCGCGTCCGGGGCCTGAACACGTCCAGAATGTTGGCCGGCCCCGCCCAAAACGACGCCACAGTGAACGGCTGGCCCGCCGCCGTGGTGCCCACCAGCCCGCGCGTCCGCACCGTCGAGTCGTTGCGCGAGGTCCGCATCACGTAAGGTTCCGAGATTAGTATCGTCTTCACGCCCTGCTTGTTCAGGCTACTCATCATGCCCGCTGGGTCGGGAAAATGGGTTTTGTCCCAGCTCAAATCGCCCTGCCGCGTGGTGCCGCCAAACCAGTACAAGTCCAGCACCAGCGCGTCGAGCGGGAAGTTTTCGCGGCGCATGCGGGCGGCCACGTTCTGCATCTCCCCGTCGCTCTTGTAGCCGAAGCGGCTTTGGATGAGGCCCAGCGCCCAGCGCGGTGGCAGCGGCTGCCTGCCCGTCAGGGTGGTGTAGCGGCCCAGAATTTCGGCCTGGTTCCGGCCCGTTATCACGAAATAGGAAAGCGAAGTCAGCCCTTCGCCGCCATATTCCAGCACGTTTTTATCGGTCTTGCCCAGGTCGAGGTAGCCGGGCGCGTGGTTGTCGAAAAACAGCATGTAGCCCCGGCTGCTCAGCACCGTAGGCAGGGCGATGTTCAGGTTGGGCTCATTGTTCTGTGAGCCATAGTGGGCCTGGTTGTACAGTTCCAGGCGGTAGCCGCGCCGGTCCACGGGCAGGGCGCGCGAGCCGGTGCCGTACAGCTGCTCGCCCGGCGCGAGGCGGAAGCGGACGCCCACACCGCCGGGCTCCGGCCCGGGCGCTTCCGGGGCGGAAGCCCTGGCGGTAATCCGGCGAAAAGCTCCCCTCACTTCCGATACCAGCGTGTCGGCGCCATCCACAATGCTCACGCGCAAGGGATTTTTATGCACGACGGCCCGGAAGGAAAGTGCGCCCGGCAGCGCAAAAACGAGCTCCTGGCGACTGTTGCGCACCAGCCGGGCCAGCGTTTTGCCGTCCAGGTTGTCGGCGTTGGCGCCCGGCACTGCGCTGGTGTCGGGCCGTTGCATCACCGCTACTGCCCGTTCGGCCGTCGAATCAGGGTAGCTACGCTGGTCCGGAGCCGCATACTCGACCCTGACCACGTGCCGGTCCCAAGGCCGCACCCGAATGGTACTGCCGTCGGTGGCATCGATGACGAGCATGCCGTTGCGGAACGAATGCGACCGGTACCGCCCGCCCGGCACCGCCCGCGCCGGCAGCACGCGCCGCCCAAACGGGTCCTGTGCCGGCTGGCCGTCGTTGGCGCGCTGGGCGTAGGCATCGGGAGCCAGAAACACCGCTACCAGAGCGGCTACAGAACCAAAAGCGCGTAGAACAACTTTCATCAACGACGAGTCGGGTGGGAGGTGGCACGTGGTGGCAAGTTACAGCCGAAGCCTATTCTCTTGATTCTGGCCTCCTAAAGGCAGCAGTTGTAGCCAGAATATTCAGGTAAGCTGAACCATAAAGCCCAGCCTGGGACGTTTTCCCAATCTGGTAGATATTACCTTTGCTATATGACGCCAAAGTCGCCCACGTCCCCGTACGCCGCCGTTTTCATTGATTTTGAGAATGTTTATTATTTTCTCAAGAATCACTTTCATGACCCGCCCGACCTCAACGACATCTGCCTCGACATCATCCGCTCCTTGCGGGAAGAGCTGAGCGGCAAAGGCCTCGACTCCCTCATCAGCTACGCCTACGCCGACTTCGAGCGCCTCGCCACCGCCCCCCAGGGCGCCCTTTACCTGATGGGCGTGAGCACCCGCAACGTGCTGGGCACCGACCATAAAAATGCCGCCGACATGCAGCTTTGCATCGACGCGCTGGAGGTGATGTACACCCGCCCCGACATCGGTACCTTCGTGCTCGTGGCCGGCGACCGGGACTACATCCCGGTGCTGCAGCACCTGCGCCGCCAGGCCCGGCAGGTGCTGGTGGCCGGTTTCCGCGAGTCGGTATCCGGCGATTTGCTCCAGAACATCGGCTCCGCTCAGTTCATGGACGCCCGCGACCTGCTGGGCCCCGAGCGTGTGGAGCAGCTCGAAAAGCGCCGCGCCGACCGCCTGCGCCTGCAGGAAGAAAGCCGCCGCCTGCGCGAGCAAGGCACGGTGGGCGTGCCCTCGGCCGCTGCCCTTGCTGCCCGCGATGCGGCTGGAACGTTCAAGGGGCCGCAGGTGGCGCCAGTGCCGGCCGCCGGGGCCCCGAGGCCTATTGTGCCCGCTGTGGCCCGGCCGGTAGCGGCCCGATTCAGCGAGGAAGTGCCCGATTTTGCGCCCATTCGCCCGTTGGCGCGCGAGGTGGAGCGGCGCACGCTGGCCTTTATTCTCAACGAGTTTCAGAAGCTCGAAGCCAAGCAGCAGCGCCGCGTGCCGGAACTATGGCTGGGCCCGTTTATGCGCCTGCTCACCGACGAACTGCCCGAACTGCCTGACTACGAGCGCCGCGACCTGCTCAACCACCTGCGCGACGCCGGCACCATCCGCATCGAAAAGCGTGAGGGCGAGCCCCACCCGTTTTCCGTCATTGTGGTTAACTATAACCATCCCGATGTGCAGGCCTTGCATCCGGGCGAGGAAAACTAGCCGCCCGCCCGGTTATCTTTGGGCGTCGAACGAAGCCCTTTTGCCGGGCCAGTTCGGCGTGCCAGCGGCGTCAGCGCCGCGTCGGCCGGTTCCGGTTCATTCTCTCATTCCCCAATTCTCGTTTCCATGAGCTTCATTTCCGAAGTAGAATCCAGCATCCAAACCCTGTTTGCCGCCATTGGCAACGGTTTTCAGAACGACCCGGGCGCGGGCTTCAACCAGATTGACAACTGGATTAATCACCTGAGCGCCATCGACCAGCCGGTGCTGCGCCCCATCGTGGCCGAGCTGCAAACCCTGCGCCGCCACATCGAAGGCAACAACGCCGCCGGCATGGCCGAAGCCTTCCAGACCCTCGGCGAGCTCACCGCGCAGTCGGCCCTCACCACCCACAACTTCAGCGGCGAAGGCGACAAAGCCCGCGAAATCAGCCAGAAACTGATTTCCGCCGCCGGCAACCTGCGCCACATCGCCCGCGTGCCGGTTACGGCTGCTCACTAGTAGCGTGTTGGTTGAGCCGAATGGGCTTAACTAAGACCCAGAACGTCATGCTGAGCGAAGTCGAAGCATCTCTACCGCAATACTAAAATTGATTAGTTGCGCGGTAGAGATGCTTCGACTTCGCTCAGCATGACGTTCTTTTTTGTTCGTTTTCTTTCCTAATACCCCAGGGCTGTGTCGTCGCCGCGCGGGTCGGCGCCGCCTTCCAGGGTGCCGTCGGGCAGGATGTGGATGATGTCGAGGCGGCCCCAGGGCAGGTGAGGGTTGGGATGGTAGCCGCGGGCGCGCAGGGTGTCCTGGGCGGCGGGCAGCAGGGCGCCGGCCTCCACGTCGAGCACGTCGGGCAACCACTGGTGGTGCAGGCGCGGCGCCGTGACGACCTGCTGGGCGTTCAGGCCGTAGTCTACAATGCCGATGATGCTTTGCAATACGCTGGTAATGATGGTGCTGCCGCCGGGTGTGCCGGTCACGAGGGCCACGCGGCCGTTGCGGGTGAGGATGGTGGGCGTCATGCTGCTGAGCATGCGCTTGCCGGGCGCGATGGCGTTGGCGGTGCCGCCCACCAGGCCGTAGGCGTTGGGCACGCCGGCCTTGGCCGAGAAGTCGTCCATCTCGTTATTCAGGATGAAGCCGGCGCCGGGCACCACCACTTTGCTGCCGTAGGCGCCATTCAGCGTCGTGGTGCAGCTCACGGCGTTGCCGAGGGCATCGACGATGCTGTAGTGAGTGGTTTGGTCGCTTTCGTAGCCGGGCAGGCTGGCACCGGCCGTCACTTCAGAACTGGCCGAGGCCCGGCCTTTGGGGCGCATGGAGCCGGCCCGCTGCTTGTTATAGTCCACGTCGAGCAGCTTCTGGGTGGGCACGAAACCGAAGTCCGGGTCGCCGAGGTAAGTGGCGCGGTCGGCGTAGGCGCGGCGCTCGGCCTCGGTGAGGTAGTGCACGGCCAGGGGCGTGTGGTAGCCGGCCTGGGCCAGGTCGACGGGCTCCAGCATTTGCAACATTTGCAGCAAGGCCACGCCGCCGGAGCTGGGCGGCGGCATCGTAATCACGTCGTAGTCGCGGTAGCGGCCGCGCAGGGGCTCGCGCCACTTGGCGCGGTAACCGTCGAGGTCGGCTTGGCTCACGAGGCCGCCGCTGCGCTTCATTTCGGCCAGCAGCAGGCGGGCGGTTTCGCCGCGGTAGAAGCCGGCGCGGCCTTGGTCGCGGATGCGGGTGAGGGTGCGGGCCAGCTCGGGTAGGCGCAGGGTGTCGCCGGGCTGCCACTCGCCGCCGCCGGGGCGCACGTAGGCAGGCGGGTTGCCGGGGTTGTACTTCTCAAAATCAGCGCGCGTGCGGTTCAGGGCGGCGGCTTCTTTGGTGGTGAGGGCAAAACCTTTGGTAGCCAACATAATGGCCGGCTGCAGCAGCGTGGGCCACGAGAGCTTGCCGAGCTGCTTGTGCAGCGTGGCCATGCCGGCCACGGTGCCGGGCGTGCCCACGGCTAGCGGGCCGGCGGTGCTCAGGCCGGGCACCACGTTGCCGGCTTTGTCGAGGTACATGTCGCGGGAGGCGGCCTGGGGGGCCGTTTCGCGGAAGTCGAGCGAGCCGGCCGAGCCGTTACGGTCGCGGTAAAGCAGGAAGCCGCCGCCGCCAATGTTGCCGGCCACGGGCAGCACCACCGCCAAGGCAAACTGCACGGCCACGGCCGCATCGTAAGCATTGCCGCCGCGCTGCAGAATCTGAGTGCCAATGCGCGACGCCTCAGGATGCGCCGACACCACCATGGCGTACCGCGCCAGCTTGGGCGCCGCCGCCTTGGGGATGGGCGTGCCCAGCGAGCCCTCAAACGCGCGCGACGTGGACGTGACGGGCCGCTCGGCCGAACAAGCCAACAGCAGCGCCAACGGAATAGCGAGTAAACGTTTCAACATGGAGCAAAATAACGGCATTAATGCCAGCAGGCAATGCCGCAGACGATGAAGGCTGGGCAATTGGCGACGGCCATTGGCTGGCGCGCCGCGAAGGACTTTGTTTCCTATATGTCATCCTGCGCAGCGCGAAGGATGCTAGTCGTTGTCGGATGAAAGCCATATCAGATGCTTATTTCTGATTCAACGGCTCATCGCCTTACATTTGACCTAAACCTTTTGCTCCATGGCCAAGTCGAAAACCACCGCTCCCGCCGCCGTTAAAGTCCGCAAGCCCGCCCCGCTGGCCCTCGTTAAAAACGACGCCTGGCTGGCCCCGTTCGAACCCGTGCTGCGTCAACGGCAGGCCCGACTGCAGGCCCGCCTGGCGGAAATCGAGCAGTACCACGGCTCGCTGCTGAACTACGCCACCGCCCACCAGCAGCTGGGCCTCAACCACGATGCCGGCCGCGGCGGCTGGGTATACCGCGAGTGGGCGCCGGGGGCCGATTATTTGTCGCTGGTGGGCGATTTTAACGGTTGGGACCGGGGCGCCAACCCGCTGCAAAAGCTGGATTTTGGGGTTTGGGAGGTGTTTTTACCCGATGCTGAGTACGACCAGCGCCTTGCCCACGGCAGCCGCTTCAAGGTGCACGTGGCAGCCAATGGCCAGGGCAAAGACCGCCTGCCCGCCACCCTGCGCCGCGCCGTGCAGGACGAAGAAACCAAGGATTTCGCCGGCCAAATCTGGCGCCCCGAAACGCCCTTTGCCTGGACCGACCAGAAGTTCAAGCCCGCCACGGCCGTAAAGGAGCCGCTCATTTACGAGGCGCACGTGGGCATGGCCACCGAAGAAGGCCGCGTGGGCACCTACCGCGAGTTTGCTGAAAACATCCTGCCCCGCATCGAGGCCGACGGCTACGACACTATCCAACTGATGGCCGTGCAGGAGCACCCGTACTACGGCTCATTTGGCTACCACGTGGCCAATTTGTTTGCCGCCAGCTCCCGCTTCGGCACGCCCGAGGATTTGAAGTTTCTCATCAATGAGGCCCACCGGCGCGGCATCGCAGTGCTGCTGGATGTGGTGCATTCGCATGCCGTGAAAAACGAGGCCGAGGGCCTGGCCGATTTTGACGGCTCGGGCAACCTCTACTTCCACAAAGGCGAGCGCGGCAACCACCCCGGCTGGGACAGCAAGCTGTTCGACTACGGCCGGCCCGAGGTGCAGCAGTTTCTGCTGAGCAACGTGCGCTACTGGTTGGAGGAGTTTCACTTCGACGGCTTCCGCTTCGACGGTGTGACGAGCATGCTCTACCACCACCACGGCGAGGGCGTGGCCTTCGTGGGCTACGACAATTACTTCGGCCCGGCCGTCGATGAGGACGCCATTCTTTACCTGCAACTGGCCACCACGCTGGCCCACGAGTTCAAAAAGGGCGCTTTGCTGGTGGCCGAGGACATGAGCGGCCTGCCGGGCCTGTGCCGCCCCATCAAAGAAGGCGGCGTGGGCTTCGATTACCGCCTGGCCATGGGCATTCCGGACTATTGGATTAAGCTGCTCAAGCACACGCCCGACGAGCATTGGCCCCTCGGCGAGCTGTGGTACACCCTCACCAACCGCCGAGCCGGCGAGAAAACCATTGCCTACGCCGAAAGCCACGACCAGGCGTTGGTAGGCGACAAAACCTTGTCGCACTGGCTCTTCGATGCCGGAATCTACGCCCACATGCATGTTACGGACGGTGACCCCGGCGCGGCGCGGGCCTTGGCGCTGCACAAAATCATTCGGCTGCTCACGCTGGCGGCCGGCGGTGAGGGCTACCTCAATTTCATCGGCAACGAGTTCGGCCACCCCGAATGGGTGGATTTCCCCCGCGAGGGCAACGGCTGGAGCTACCAGTTTGCCCGCCGCCAGTGGAGCCTGGGCGACAACCCCGACCTGAAATTCTACCAAATGGGCGAGTTCGACAAGGCGATGATTCACCTGGCCAAAGCGCGCCATCTGCTGGCCGCTGGCCCGGCCACGCTGCTCAAGCACGACGAGGAAAACCAGGTGCTGGCCTTCGAGCGCGGCGGCCTGGTGTTCATCGTGAATTTAAATGTGGAAAAGAGCCTGACCGACTACCGCTTCTGGGTGACGGAGGAAGGGAAATACCGCGTGGTTTTGTCATCAGACAACGGCCGTTTCGGCGGTTTCGACCGGCCCGACGAGGCGTTTGAGTACGAGACCTACGAGCACCAGCTTAGCCTGTACCTGCCGAGCCGGGTGGCGCTGGTGCTGGCGCGAGGCTAGGGGAGTGGGGAAGCTTGAAAAGGGTGCCTCAATTCCTTAGGTAAACCGCTTGGGGAAATATCAGTGGTTGTCCAGTAGCCGCATTTTTTCACCCTTGCCTGCCCGGTACACCCAATAGGCTATGAGTTGCAGCTTACCGGTGCGGTCTGGGGAGAAGGTGCGCACCACCGAATCGGGAACTCCTTCGCCTTGAATCCCTCGGGGATTATGGAGCCGTTCCATCAACAGCAAATGCGACCCGTCAACGGCGTATTTTCTCTTGCTCAGCACCACCCCTTGGTGGGTGACCAAGAGCCGCATTCCGGCGCACTACGCCCGGTGGGAGCGGATGCCCGTGACGACGAAATACGTATCGTCGGGTCTATCGCCGGGATAACGCTCCGTTTTGAGGGCAATGTCATAGGAATACGCGCCAATCAGGACGTGGCGCGCGGCCCCGGTTCGCCACCGCAGGCCCGCGCCAAGGAGTGCCGCCACTGCAATCAACGGAAAGAATAAATTCATAGTCCCTAAAGTAGCCGTCAACTGGCTGGTTTGGCTGTTTGGTTGCACAGCACCTGCGGCGAGGCACAGCCGGTTATCGGCGGTACGTGAAGGTGCGGTCTTCCGTGCCGGAATCCGTTTCCTCATGCGTTTGGTAGACCAGGCGGTGAGGGCCCAAGACAAGCACCGGGTGGCGGGTTTCGCCTCGGGTTTGGTCGTGGAAGTGCAGCGTATCGGCCCGGTAGGTGTACGCGGTGGCAGTGGGCTTGGCCAAGCCCTGGTCCCAGAGGTAGACAGTGCCGGCAGCGGTCAACTCCAGCCAAACGCTGCCTGGTACGTTCTCCTCGTACCGGTCTGCTAACAGGCGCCCGGCCGGGTCGTAAGTGACGGTGCGCACGCCCATTTGCTCCCACCGGCCCGTCAGGGCAGGCGTCTGCGACGGGACCGCAGGCGCGCAGCTGGCTAGGCAAAGACTGACGACAACGCAAACAACCGGCCGTTTCATGCCGTGAAACTAGCCATCAGCATCGATGCAGCGAAACCCTTTACTTGAACGGCTCCCCGTATGAGCTGGCGTACCTGGGTATCTTTCATATTTCGCATGGAGTTCAACAAACTGGTTTGCTAACCAAAGTTGACGAAGCGTGGAAAAGGTCAGATGTCTTCCCCGACGAGCTACTTTTGGTGGGTGCTGCGTGCCACTGGTCGGGGGCAAAGCGGAGGAATAATCAGCTATTGCTCATTATCTGGAAAAGCGCGGCCAAGAGCGTTCTGTAAAGCCTAACTTCGCGCTACAACGCTTTTTCGTGCACCGGCGGCACGCCCTTTTTCCCCCGCGCCTGCTTCGTTCTATGCCCCCCACGCCGGTTCCGCCGCCTCTCCGAGCTCTTGATGCCGAAAACGTGCTGGGCGACCTGCTAGCCGTTTCGATGACGGGCATCATCTACTATAAGCCGATTTATGACCCGGCCGGCTCGGGCGAGATTGTCGATTTCACCTTCGTCTACCTCAACCCGGCGGCCCAGCGCATGATGCGCATGCCCGAGGTGCCCACCCTGACGCACAACCAACAGTGGCCCCACAGCCGCCAGCAGGGCACGTTCGGCTTCCACGTGGATGCCTACGTGAGCGGCGAGCCGCGCGAATACAACATCAACTACCAGCTCGACGGCTACGACAACTACTACCGCCTGGCCGCCCGCCGCGCCGGCGACGGCCTGTGGGTGAGCTTCACCGACACCGCCGACCAGCCCCGCTCGCCCGTGGAAGTGGCCCTGCGCGAAGCCCAGGCCGCCGAAAAAGCCGCCCGCGCCGAGGCCGAAATTCAGCGCCAGCGGTTTTACGAAATGCTGATGCAACTGCCCGCCCAGGTGGCCGTGCACGAGGGCCCCGACCAAGTGGTTGCGTTCGTCAACCCCAGCTACCGGCGCGCGGCCAACGGGCGCGAGCTGCTGGGCCAGCCCATGCGGGCGGTGTGGCCCGAGCTGGCCGAGCACGGCGTGCTCGACATTCTCGAACGGGTGTACCGCACCGGCGAGTCCTTCAAGGCCACCGGGTTTCCGCTGCAGGTCGATTTTCAGCGCACCGGCCAGCTGGAACAGGCCTACTACGACTGCTTTTTTCTGGCCCTGCACGACGCCCAGGGGCAGGTAACCGGCGTGCTCGATTTCTCCTACGACGTGACCGACGCGGTGCGGGCCCGCCAGCAAGTGGAGCGGCTGAACCAGGAGCTGGAAACCCGGGTGCAGGAGCGCACGGCCGCCCTGCAGGAAAGCGAAGCTCGCTTCCGTATTCTGGCCGATGTTGCGCCCAACCAGGTGTGGGCCGTGAATCCGGACGGCACCATTCGCTACGCCAACCAAGCCTTTCTGGACTTTGTGGGCGTGAGCCTGGAGCAGTACGTGACCACGGGCTGGGCGGCGTACATGACCCCGGAAGAATGGCAACGGGCCCAGACTACGCTGGAAGCCGCCATCCGAACCCGCGCCCCTTACGTGCTGGAGCACCGCATGCGCCGCCACGACGGCCAGTACCGCTGGCTGCTGGCCCAGGGCGCGCCCAGCTTCTACCCCAACGGCGACCTGTACGGCTACGTGGGCTCGGCCATCGACATCACCGAGCTGAAGCAAGCCAACGAGCGCCTGACGCGCACCAACCAGGACCTTGACAACTTCGTGTACGCCGCCAGCCACGACCTCAAGCAGCCCGTCAACAACCTCGCGGGCCTGTTTGAGGAGTTGCGCCGCAGCGTCACCTTCCTCGACCCGGCCGAGCAGGAACTGCTCGTGCCCCTGATTCAGGACGCCCTGCAGCAGCTCGGTCTCACCATCGACGACCTGGCCGCCCTCGGGCAGGCCCAGCAAATCAGCGAAGCCTCGCTATCGGAAGAAGTGCCGCTGGTCGACCTCATGGAGGAAGTGGTGAACACGCTCGAACCCCAGGTACGGGCCGCTCGGGCCCGCATCACGGTCGATTTTGCGGCCCGGCCCACGGTGGCTTTCGCTCGGGCCAACCTGCGCACCATCCTGCTCAACCTGCTCAGCAATTCGCTCAAGTACGCCGACCCGGCCAGGCCGGCCCGCATTCACGTTTCGGTGTGGGTTGAGGAGGGGCAGCCCGTGCTGGTGGTGCAGGACAACGGGCTGGGTTTCGATGCGGAGAAGCACGGCGACGAGCTGTTTCACTTGTTCCGGCGGCTGCACACCCACACGTCGGGCTCGGGCGTGGGCCTCTACCTCGTCAACCGCATTGTGCAGGCCCACGGCGGCAGCATCAGCGTGGCTAGCCAGCCCGGCCAGGGCGCCACGTTCCGCGTACGCCTGGGCCGGCCGTAGGCGGCAGCGGAAACTGTGAGGCCGTTGCCGCTTATCGACCTACTTAAACTAGTTGCCGCCGGCCGCAGTCGTCGCTTCGTTGAGACAGCGGCCGGCGTTGGGGACGGCGCTATGGCCATTGCAAACTTGGCTGCCGCAGCTGCCCTGGCACCACAGCGGCTTGGGCAGCGGGCGTGTGGCAAGGGCTACTGATAATAGGTGTATCGGTAGACAAAAACCACCTGCAATTTTTCCTGCTTGGAAAACGGGGCGGTGGTGTAAATCAGCGTCTTGGTTTTCAGGCAGGAGGTCCCGTACTCGCTCACCTCGCGGCGCGACACCGCCAGCGCGCTGTTGGGCAGGAAAGCGTCGGAGTACGTAAGCTCTTCGATTTCCCGCTGCTGCGCATCGTATTTCCGCACAATTTTGTGGTCAACGGTGCCGCGTTTTGCTTCCTGGCTGAAATGGATTTCTTCCGCTAGCAAGCCATTGGGCGTGAAGCGGTTGATGAGCAGCGTGTCCTGGGTGCCTCTGATATCGGCTGTGGTCTTGAGTGTGCCCGTGGGGTAGTAGCTGGACGTGTGCTGCTGCGCCAGCTCGTTTTGGGCAGAGTAGCTCGCTTCCCGCACGGGCTGGTTGGCGGTGTTGTAGGTGTAGAGCGTGTAGCCCTGCAATTGCTTCTGCTTGTTGAATACCGTTGACTTAACGGGCTGCTGGCGCTGGTTGAGCTCCGTGGCGAGAAAAGCCTCCATCAGCACCTGCCCCGAGGGACGGGCCATGCGCCGATACGTCGCAAACCCGTTGGCATCGGTCCTGACCGAATCGATGGTGCCATCGGTCTTGTCGGCCGATAAGTCCACCATTTTTATCACGTGCCCTTTGCTGTCGTACGTAAACGTGCGGGTCGAATACTGCGCCGAATCGGGGCCATCGTATTGTTGCCACTGCGTGTGTTGGCCGGCGCGGTCATAAAAATCGCTCCCAATCAGCCGCCGGGTGGGCCGCGCCACGCCCGGGTTGGCGTCCACATCGTACTGGAAAATGGCTTTCACGTGTTGCGCCGCCGCGCACTTTGCGCTGGGGTATTCCTCCTGCGCATAGCCGTGGGCCACGGGGCCAATAAGGAAAATCAAGCTCCAAGCAGAAGTTGCCTTTAATGACATGAGGGGAATGAATGATAGAGGAAAAAATGTGTGGCGGGCTGCTTGGAGAAGGGCTATCCAATGATGCCCCCGGGCAGCAAGGCCGGCAAAAAAGAAACGGCCACCGCCACCACGTAAATGGCCACAATGAAATAGGTGAGCACCCCGACCACCCGGGGCAGTGGCCCCTGGGCCTGCTCAAGCGAATTGATAAGCACCACGCCCAGCGAGAAATTAATCAGCTCAAATAGAAACAAGCCGTCCATTACCGCACTACTCACCCGCACTGGATAGTCGACGCCGTATTCGACGCCCAGCAGCACATAGGCGGTATAGAGTCCGTGCCCCAGCAGCCACTGGCAGATGCGGCCTTTCAGCAGAAACACTGCGGCCATGATAACTAAGGCGCCAAAAATGCGCGTCTGGGTACGGCTGAGGGCAGTGGTCATAAAAAGTAGCGCGGCACAGGCCTTTCCCAGAAAGCTGTGAGAGCGGCTGGCTCCGAAAAAGCATGCATCGCATCGTCGGATTAGAAGACTCATCGCGCCCAAAGCCAGTCAAATCAGCACCGGTGCGCCGGGAAACAATGGCTACTTGAGCAGCTCCAGCACCACGGCCGTTTTGGCCGGCAACTGTAGGGTGGCCAGGCTGTTCAGGCTCTCGCCCGTCAGCACGTTGCGGGCTTTGTTGAAGCCCGCCATGCGCTCCGAAAAGCGGGCGGTGGGCAGGCTGGCGGCTTTGTCGGTGGTGTTGGAGGCCACCAGCACGGTGCCGGTGGCATCGTAGCGGAAGTACACGTAGAGGCCGTTTTCGGGCAGGTACTGCATCAGCTTGCCGGTGTGCAGCACCTTGTGGTCGCGGCGGTAGGTAGCCAGCTTCTTCACGAAGTCGAAGGCCTCGTTTTCGCGGGCCGAGCGGCCGGCGGCGGCAAACTTGTTTTCCTTGTCGCCGGCCCAGCCGCCGGGAAAATCCTTGCGCACCTCGGCATCGGTGGGGTCCTTGAAGTTCTTCATCAGAATTTCGGTGCCGTAGTACATGCTCGGAATGCCGCGGGTGGTGAGCAGCCAGGTCAGGCCCATCTTGTACTTGTCGAGGTCGTCGCCGACTTCGGACAGGAAGCGGTTGTGGTCGTGGTTGTCGAGGAAGGTGACGAGCTTGGTTGGGTCCTGGTACACCACGTCCTGGGCCAGCGACTGATAGACGTGCTGGGCACCGCCATTCCAGCCAGCCACGGCGGGCGTGCCCACGTCCTTCAAACCCGCCAACATGGCGCCTTCGAGCACGAAATCGAGCGCGCCGGGCTGGTTCGATTTGAAGGGAAAATCAATCTTGCTGCGCGTGTAATAAGCCTGGTCGATGCTGTTGGTCACTGCCGACTCGCCGAAGAGGTGAATGCGCGGGTACTCGGCCAGCAGCGCCGCGTTGCAGCGGTTCATAAACGGCTGGTCGTTATACAGGTAGGTGTCGACGCGCCAGGCATCCACGCCAAAGTTCTCCACGCACCAGATGGCGTTTTCAATCAGGTAGTTGGCTACGTACGAGTTTTGCTGGTTGAGGTCGGGGAGGAAGGGCACGAACCAGCCGTCGAGCGTGATTTTGCGGTCTATCTGGGCCGCGTGCGGGTCGGTGATGGGGTTGTAGCGGTAGGTGGTGTTGGTGTAGCTGGGCCACTGGTGCAGCCAGCTTTTCATGGGCAGGTCCTGCACGAACCAGTGGGTGTTGCCCACGTGGTTGTACACGGCGTCCTGCACTACTTTCAGGCCGGCGGCGTGGGCCTGCTGCACGTAGCTTTTATAGGCCGCGTTGCCGCCGAAACGCTTGTCCACGTTGTACTGGTCGGTGAAGCCGTAGCCGTGGTAGGAAGCGCGCATGGTGCCGCCCTCGTTGGTGAGCGGCTGGTTGTTTTCGAGCACCGGCGTAAACCACACGGCCGTTACGCCCAGGTCTTTGAGGTAGGGGATGCGCTGGGCCGCGCCGGCCAGGTCGCCGCCGTGGCGGAAGAAAGGGTTGGCGCGGTCCATGTTCGGGTCGCGCATATCGGCGAACTTGTCGTTGGCCGGGTCGCCGTTGGCAAACCGGTCGGGCATGGCCAGGTAGATGAAGTCAGCGGCGGTCACGCCCTGGCCTTTGGGGGAGTTGTCGCGGGCCTTTATCTCCCAGCTTTGTGTCACCGTCTGGGTGCCCTTTTTGCCCACTAGCGGCACCCGGCCGGGCTTGGCGGTGGGGGCAATGGTGAGGTCGAGAAAGGCGTAGTTAGGATTCTCCACGGTGCTGGTTTTCACCAGCTTCACGCCCGGGTAATTCACGGTGTAAGCCAGGGTGCCCGCACCCGGGCCGTGCACGATGAGCTGCACGTTGGGGTTTTTCATGCCTACCCACCAGTTGGTGGGGTTCACGCGGTCGATGCTGGCGGTTTGGGCATTGGCCAGCAGCGGCAGCAACAGGAGCGGCAGCAGGTAGCGTTTTTTCATGGGAGAGAAGGTTGGGTGGGAAACCAACGGGAAAGATTGGGTTGAAAAACAGGACGTCGTGTCGAGCACAGCCGAGACATCTCGCGTGCAATAGTAAATCCTGACGATTGGATTACCGTTGCACGCGAGATGTCTCGGCTGCGCTCGACACGACGTCTCAATATAATGGACAAGTAAATACTTCCCGCTACGGGCGCTTGCGGCCCTGCCCCAGCAGCTCCAGCGTATCGGCCAAGCGCTTGGCGCGGGTTTCGGGGCGCTTGGCACCTTCCAGCCAGCGCACAAACTCGCGCTGGTGGGTGTAGGCCAGCTTGTCGAAATAGGCGGCGGCTTTGGGGTTGGCGGCGAGCTGCTCGGCCAGGTCGGCGGGGGCTTCCATTTTGCGCACGGCCGTGTCGTGGCGCATGGTCACGCGCACGGTGTCGCCGATGGTTTTGTCGATGGCCTTACGGATTTGCTTGAGCAGCAGCAGGGCGTGGTGGTGGCCGTCGCCGAGGGGCACGGCGCTCCCCTGGTAGGGGTAGCCGTCGAAGGTGACGTGCACGGGCAGTTGGCCGCGCTTGCCATACACCTCGGCCACCGAAAACGGGATGACGACGAACACGCCGCCCGTGTCGCCATCGGCTTCTAAAGTGGCTTCAAATTCGTGTTCGGGCTGCATACGGGGTGGGGGCTTAGGAGGGCAAAATGGGTTGGGTTGGTGCAAAGAAAAGCGGGCCGTCGCATTCGACGGCCCGCTGCGTTAGCCCAACCCCCTAAAGCCGGGCCTTGCCTCGCTACTCCAGCACCACGCGGCGCCCCACGGCCCCGCCCACGTCGTAGCGCACGCGCAGCAGGTACACGCCCGGCGCCAGGCCGGCCGTGGGCAAGCTCAGCTCCGGCGCGGCCACGGCCTGGCTGAGCACCACGCGGCCCAGGGCGTCGAGCAGCTCGACCTGCCGGGGGCGGCTGGCCGCGTCCAGGGCCAGGTGCAGCACCTCGTGGGCCGGCACGGGCCAGGCGGCGGTGGCGGGTGCCACGCGGCCCGGGTTCACCGCCAGCATGTTGGCGTCGAGCAGGCGCACCAGCCCGTTGAAGGGCAGGCTGCCCACTTGGGGGAAACCTCCCGCTGCGAGGATAGCGCCGTTGGGTTGGATGAGGAGACGGCGGACGTAGCCGGTGCGGACGTCCGCGCCCACGGGCCCGGCGGCTGGGTTGTAGCTGTTATCGGGCGCGCCGGTGGGCAGCAGGCGCAGAGTGCCTTCGGGGTTGGGATTTGCGCTGGCGGTGGAAGACAATTCCCCACCCAGCAATACGCGCCCGTTGGGCTGAATAGCAATGGTGTTAGCCAAAGGCACCAAGCCGGGCAGCGTCACCTGAAAGCTGGGGTCGGGCTGGCCATCGGCCAGCAGACGGGCCATGTAGTGGTTGCCGGGTGCTCCCAGGTTATCAAAGGTGCCGGTGACGTACAGACGCCCCGTGCCATCCTGGGCGACGGCCAGGCCGGCATCGCCTGTGACCGAGCTGCGCGTGGTGAAGCTGGGGTCGAGTGCCCCCGTGGGCAGTAGCCGCCATACCGGGATGCTGGCGTTGCTGCCCGATGGCAGCGAGCCCACCACCACCAGCTTGCCGCCCGGCTGCAGCAGCAGGCCCTGCACAAAGTTCGGGGCAGGTGTGGCCGTCTGAAAACTGCCATCTGCCTGCCCATCGGCCGCCAGAAACTGGGCCATGACCCGGTAAGCCGACGAGCCGGCTTGCTGAATGCGAAAGGTGCCGGCAGCAATAATTTCTCCGGTTGTGCGCAGCGCTAGATATTGCACCGAGGAACTAGCCGCGAGCGTGCGGGCCGGGATGGGTGGGCTGAAGTTGGCATCGCGCGCGCCGGTGCTCAGCACCCGGCCCAACGCCGGCTGGCTGGCGGAATTCAGATAGTCGAAGTCGCCGCCGAGCAGCACCTTGCCATCGGTTTGCAAAGCCAGCGCATACACGGCATCATCGGCAGCGGCCCCGAACGATGCATCAACTAAGCCATTGGCCTCCAGCCGCGCCACGTTGCGCACGGCTGCGCCGTTGATTTCGGAGAAGCTGCCGCCCACCAGCAGCTTGCCATCGGGCTGCAACGCCAAATCGAACACCGACCCTAGGTCCTGCACCAGCGGGGCAAAGGAGGCATCGCGGCTGCCATTGGCTTGCAGCAAAGCCATACCAACGGGCAGGCTGGTGGCGAGCGGCGCATAGCGCAGCAGCGAATAGCCGGCCCGGCCGGCCGTAATCAGCACCTGGCCGCCGGCCAGCAGCTGCACAGAGCCCGGGTAGCCGATTTGTTGGTTGGTCCGGCCGGTGGCGGCCCCCGCATTATCGAACCCGGAGTCGAGGGCACCCGTCGGCAAAAACCGCAGTACGTGCCCGTAAACCGTGGTGCCGGAAAAGGCGCTGGTGGTGGCTACCAATATCTTCCCGTCGGGCTGAGCGACGGGCGGAACCCGCGACGAAGCTGCGAATCCGAGCAACGGCCCGCTGTAATGGAAGCTGGTATCGGCCGACCCATCGGGCAGCAGGCGCCGCAGGGGCGGGGAAGCCGAGGTGCCCCCGCCACAGGTGAGCACGGCCTTGCCATCGGGCTGCACGGCCAGGGTGTAGGCCGTCACATCGGCGGGCAGTTGGCCCTGGAAAGTAGCGTCGAGGGCACCGGTGGGCAGAAGCCGCACCACGCCCTGGTGCGGCTGCCCGCCGACCAGCGCAAAAGGTCCCGTCAGCAAAATCCTGCCATCGGCCTGCAGGGCGCCGAAGGTCGGGTAGCTGGACGTGCTGGCCGCATTCAGAAACGCGGGCGGCTGAAAGCTGGCATCGCGGCTGCCATCGGCGTTGAGGCGCACCAGTACCGGCCCGCTTTGCCCGGCGCCCGGCCGCAGAAAGCCCAGAAGCAGGATTTTGCCATCGGGCTGGGGGAGGGCCTGCATCAGGGTGGCGGCCGGGTTTAGCTGGGCATCGAAGGCGGCATCGGGGGTGCCGTCGGCGTTGAGCTGGAGCAGGGCCTGCCGGGTGACGCCACCCACGGTGATGGATGCGGACGACGACGAGGAGCCATAATAAATATCATCGAGTAGTAATATTTTGCCGTTGGACAACAACACGAACCGGTCAACCGGCCCTTGCAAACCCATCACATTGTTCTGGAAAAGCGAATCCGGCTGGATGCCGCCGGGCAGCAGCCGCGCCAACGCGCTGGTGCTGCGATGGGCTATGCGCTTGAACGGGCCGAGCATCAGGGTACTGCCATCGGCCAAGCGCTCCGCCTGCACCACCGTGCCGGGCTGGAAAATTTCGCCGGAATGAAAGGTGGGGTCAATGGTGGGGCCCTGTGCCAAAACAGCATGCCCACTTAGCAGGCAAGTGGCCAGCAGGAGTGTTACGGAGTAAGTTTTCATGTAGGGAGTCGCTATTAATGCTGGATTTGAATCAGGTAGCGTTGGGGCTGTCCGTCGAGGTTTTGCCCCGTTACTGCGTAAAAACCATTCGGCAAGGATTGAATATCCATCAGGGTTTCCAGCCCATTGGTTGCCGCCGCGTGGCGGGCCACGGGCTGGCCCTGGCTGTTGTAGATGGTAATGCTGCCCTGCAGATTGGGTAAAAAAAACCACTTTATCCGCCGGATTAGGAAAAGGACGCTGCGGAGCTGTGCCGCAGTTGTAGTTGTTGTCCAGGTAAGTGGTGCCGGAGTTGGCTGTCCGGGCGCGATACAACGTGCTGCCGCTGCCGCCACAGCCCGTGTCCTGAAACGTAGCCGTTATATCGGTCTGGGCTCCGCCAACCGGCACCGTCAAAAACTCCGCAACGGAAGTGCCCTGGCCGGATACGAGGGTGCCCGCGCTAATGCTCCACGAAATGGCAGTCAGGCTACCGTTTACATTATCGGGAGACAGGCGTAGCGTAATGCGCCGGTTGATGCAAACCCAGCCGCGACTGTCCCGCTGTTGGTTCCAGCATGTTGCGCAGGCTTTCCGCCGAACCGCAAGGGTTTTGGGTGTGGGACGGTGCTACTGGAGCATCCGGCGACTGCGCTCCGGCCGCCAAGCCGCACAGCCCGCAAAAAAGTAATAAAATAGACGAGAAGAAGTGTTTCATTCGTGTGGATGAATGAATTAGTCCAGACGAAACATAACAAAACAAAACAACCTAGCAATAACAAGGATATTTTCGCGCGCAGCCCGGAGTAAACAATATGCAGGCACTTGGAGGCTATCTGAATAGGTAGCGCGTCATTTCGACATTCCACGCACCAGGTGGAGATAGGAATTTTGGTGACAGGCCAAAAGGCGCTAGCTGGTGCGGAGAAAAACCGTCTCATTCGACTTCCCGCTACACCAGCCTACCCTGCCTGACATTTTGCCGCTACTCCGGCACCTCGCGCCGTATCAGGGCTCCGCCTGCGCACGGCCCAGAGCATCGAGCAGCTCTACCTGCCGGCTCAGCCGGCGGCCAGCTCGTGTAGCACGGCCCGCAGGGCCGCCTCGTCATCGGCGGGCACCACGCGCACTTCGCCGGTATCGGTGCCGTAGGCGGCGCGCACCCGCTGGCGCAGATGCTCGGTGGGCACCAGGATGAGGTGGGCCCGGCGCAGCGTCATGCGCTCCACTTCCAGCAGCCAGCCGCGCTCGGCGGGGCGGGCAAAGTCGGCGGCCAGGCTAGCGGCGTACAGCACGAGTGGCCGGCGCGAGCTGTTGCGGATTTCGAGCGCGGCCAGCCACGCCGGCCAGCTGGGCGCATAAATCACCCCAAAATCGGAGCGGCCCTGCACCAGCTGCGCCGCCTGCCGGGCGTACTGAATCATGCGCGAGTTCAGGCCATCCAAAGACGGAGTGCGCGCCGTGCGTCCCGGTTCCGGCGCTGCTTCTGGCGCCGAAGCGGCCGCTGTGGCAAGTGGCAGAGCCTCCGCGGCCGGGGCTGGCTCAGCCGGAGCGTCCGGCGTCAAATCGTCTTCGGGAGCCGATAAGTCATTGGCTTCGGCCGCGCCAACTTCCTCCGTCGTTTCTTCAAAAACAGCGGGCTGGGGTCCCGTAAATGGTTCCTGATTTGGCCCCTCCGTTGCATCAGCGGCTTCAGTCGCCTCCGAATCATGGGTCGCTTCAGGTTCATTTGCAGCTTCCGCAGCCTCCGAGGATGCGGCCAGTAGCTGCGCCGCTACCGGCCCGGCCAGCGGGCTGAAACCGGCGGGCCAGCTCAGGGCGGCTTGGGCCAGGTCGGCGGCTTCGCGCACGGTGGGCGCGGGCACGAGCGGCGGCACGGGCACCACCACCGGCGGACCGCCCGGCGCAGTGGTCCCCAGGTAGGGCGCGGCCGGGGCCGACCACCCCAGGTTCCGGGGGGCATGGGCGCCGGTGGGCCACTGGCTGCGGGCCAGCGCAATGGCCGGCGCGGCCGGGGCTTTGAGGCCGGGTAGGGCGGCTTTCATATCAGCCGGTGCATCGGCCGGGCCGGCAGCGGCGGTGCGGTTTTCCAGCCCAATCAGCAGGGAGGTGAACGCCGGCGCGGTGCCGCTGGCCGCCACGGTAAGGCGCCGGATACCAACGGTATCGCGGGCGAGGGCTGACTCGGCAGCGGCTTCTTCGGATGCTTCGGTTTCTTCCGTTGCGGCCGTTTCTGTCGGGGCTGCGGGGTCGTTCGCAACAGCAGATTCAAGGCGCGCGGGGGCGTGTTCAGCCGGAAAGCTGGCTGGGGGAAAGACGCCGGGCGAAGTGGCGCCCGCGCCAAATTCGGGGCTTGGTTTGGCGGCGGTTTCCTCGGGCAGGTGCGGAAACACGGCCAGCACGGCCTGCTCAGCCGCCAGGTGGTAGACCAGGGGCAGGGTGGGGGGCAGGGCCGCCCCGCCGAACACGGCCACGCCGGGGTCGGCATCGTCCCAAGCGAGCAGCAGAACAGAAAAATCGGACGGGGTCATGGGCAGCGGGAGGGGGGCGAAACCGGGCCGGTGGGGATGGGGGTGGCGGCGCGGCGCGCTATCAGTTGCCAATGCTACGCACGCCAACCCATATATCGGCGAAAAATCTGCGCTGGGCGAAAATTTCGGCGGCAGCTTGCCCGAAAAAAGTATCTTGCGAGCTTAACGCTTTGCGCGACCGGCCGGGCCGGTCTTTTTTTGCCCGGCCCGGCCGCGGCTTTTGGCTTTTGCTTAGAATAAGTATATGGATACGACCATTCAGGAGAATAATTACATGGTGAACGACCTGGCGGCCAAAAGCCACCAGGAGCAATACCCCGGCGCCGTGCTCCGCGCCGACGAGCTCGATAACAACCGCTTCCTCTTCACCTGCCAGAACGGCGTGCGCCTGCTGCTGCACGTGCTGTCGGACAAAATCCTGCGCTTCCGCTACCTCACCGACGGGCCGCTGAACAACGACTTCTCCTACGCCGTGCCGGCCGACGCCACCAGCCGCTTGGCTCCGTCCACCGTCGAGTTCCGCGAGAAGCCCGACCACTACCGCCTCACCACGGCCCGCCTCATCTGCATTATTCAGAAGGAAACGCTGAAAACCCGCGTGCTCGACCGCTCCGGCACCATCCTTTCAGATGACGAAAAGGGCTTCCACTGGGAGTACGACTACGACTCGGGCAACGACATCGTGAAGATGAGCAAGCAGGTGCCGCCCGGCGTGCACTACTACGGCCTCGGCGATAAGCCCGACAACATGAACCTGCGCGGCAAGCGCTTCACCAACTGGGGCTCCGACACCTACGGCTACACCAAGGGCTCCGACCCGCTGTACAAGAACATCCCGTTCTACCACGTGCTGCACCAGAAAATCGGGCACGGCATCTTCTTCGACAACACCTTCCGGGCCAGCTTTGACTTCGCGGCCGAGCGCGCCGATGTGACCAGCTTCTGGGCCCAGGGCGGCGAGCTGAACTACTACTTCATCTACGGCCCCACGCTGATGGAGGTGACCCAGGAGTACACCCTGCTTACCTGCCCGCCCGAGCTGCCGCCCCTCTGGACGCTGGGCTACCACCAGTGCAAGTGGAGCTACTTCCCGGAAAGCAACGTGAAGGAAATCACGAGCGGCCTGCGCGACCGCCAGATTCCCTGTGATGCTATCTATCTGGATATCGACTACATGGAGGGCTACCGCTGCTTCACCTGGAGCAAAGCCCATTTCCCCGAGCCCAAGCGCCTGGTGCAGGAGCTGGCCGAGGACGGCTTCAAACTGGTGGTCATCATCGACCCCGGCATCAAGATTGACCCGGACTATCCGGTGTACCAGGAAGGCCTCAAAAACGACTATTTCTGCCGCCGGGGCGACGGCCCGCTGATGAAGGGCTCCGTCTGGCCCGGCCTGTGCAACTTCCCCGATTTCACCGCGCCGCGCGTGCGGGAATGGTGGGCCGGCCTGTTCAAGGAATTGATTCAGGACATCGGCGTGAAGGGCGTGTGGAACGACATGAACGAGCCGGCTGTGTTCGAGAAGGGCACCTTTCCGCCCGACGTGCGCTTCGACTACGACGGCCACCCGGCCTCGCACGCCAAGGCCCACAACATCTACGGCATGCAGATGGCCCGCGCCACCAACGACGGCGTGAAGCAGTTCTGCTACCCCAACCGGCCCTTCACCATCACGCGCAGCACCTACTCGGGCGGCCAGCGCTACTCCTCGGGCTGGACCGGCGACAACATCGCCTCCTGGGAGCACCTCTGGTTGGCCAACATTCAGTGCCAGCGCCTGAGCATCTCGGGCTTCAGCTTCATCGGCTCAGACATCGGCGGCTTCATCGATTCGCCCACCGGCGAGCTCTACGCCCGCTGGATTGCGCTGGGCGCCTTCCACCCGTTCTTCCGCACCCACAGCTCCGGCGACCACGGCGACCAGGAGCCCTGGAGCTTCGGCGACGAGGTGACGGATTTGGCCCGACACTTCATCGAGCTGCGCTACCGCCTGCTGCCCTACATGTACACCACGTTCTGGCAGTACGCCACGGCGGGCACGCCCATGCTGCGCCCACTCACCTTCCTCGACCAGCACGACACCGAAACCTACCTGCGCATGGCCGAATTCGGCCTCGGTGACAACCTGCTGGTCTGCCCCATCACCCAGCCCGGCGCCGACGGCCGCTGGATGTACCTGCCCCGCGGCGACTGGTTCTACTACTGGACCGACGCGCCCACCAGCGGCGGCGCCGAAGTCTGGGCCACCGCCGACCTCACCCGCATCCCGCTCTTCGTGAAGGCCGGCGCCGTGCTACCCATGCAGCCCGTGCTGCAATACGTGGGCGAAAAGGTGATTGAAGAACTCACCCTGCACGTCTACTACAAAAACGGCACCCTCGAAAGCCTGCTCTACGACGACGGCGGCGAAGGCTACGGCTACCAGGAAGGCCAGCGCACCCTGCGCCGCTTCACCGTAGCGGGTTCACCTACGGATTTGCTCATCACCCAGGCCATCGAAGGCGACTACGCGCCCAGCTACGCCACCTACCGCGTGGTGCTGCACGGCGTGGCCGGCCCCATCGAAGTCACCACCGACGGCCAGACCGCCGAAGTGTCGGAAGCTGCTTTGGAAACTGGTTTGACGCTGCCGAGTCTGGTGGTGCCAGTGGGCTTCGGTGAGGTGCGGGTGCGCGTGGTGCCGCCGGTGGCGGAGAAGGTAGGAGTGGCGGTTGCGCCAGTTGCTTAACTTTCTTAAAGTCGTTAAACAGGAACAATCTTTTTTGCATGTCTTTCCCGTTTAACACGATTTAGAGTCACCGTTTAAGTATGATTCGCATGGGCGCTAAACACGTTTGCTTTGCCTGTCGCCAAGCTTTTAATGCACCTTATGGGTCGATAGGCCCAACAAAGTGTCCTTCCTGTGGAGAAGCTATGGTAATAATGGCACATCGGTTTCGACCACCAAAAAAACGTGAAACCGCCAAGTGGGAAGTAGCGAAGTATCTGGTGGACCATGGATTTTATTACCAGCATACTTACGAAAACTTGTGGGGAGGCCAGTACATGAATTACCCAACCACAATGCCAGAGGCAAAAGAATTTATCAAAACCTATCAGAAACAAGCCATCAGTAAGGGCGGGAGAATTACAAACGTTCCGGTAGCAACCCTACACAAATAGGAACCAGCATTCTATATACAGCCACCTAAAAACCATAACAGGTCATCCCATAAGGTGCCTTGTTTCATCCTCGGCCATCCAGCCGCGCCATTTGGCGGCGCAGGGCAGGTGCGTCTGACCACTCATAGGCTGCGGACTAGCAGGGCTGGCCGCTGCTGGTGCTCCCTTGGGGTCGCATTCCCTCCGCCGCCCCAGTAACCAAAGCCACGCCGGAAACGGGGCTGGCGCGGGGACTGGTTGAATTCCCCTGACGGTCAACACCAGAAAAGGCGTTCAATGAACGCCTTTTCTGGTGTTGACCGTGAATAATCAGCGATTATGGAAGGAATATGAATCACTCAAGAAAGAGCCGATTGAACTTCTTAATGGCCTATGCTAGCTGCCTTTTTTCAGGCTGGAGAAAAGGGCGTAAGAAACGCGTATTTGTGGGCCTTCTACATACGTGAGCAGCATGGCAGGCGTGCGCCAATATCTCACGGGGGAACCCATGATGGTAGTTTGCTGCGTTGGAGCGCCCTGCACCGAAGTTATTTCTTCCGAAATAGCCTTCCCGTTCGCGCCGGCGGCCGCCTTCAGGTGAATATCTACCAACACGCCCTTCTCAAAGCAGTAAATAATGCTTTTCAACGTTCCCTTTCCCATCGTCAGGTTATCAGAAGCCCGTTCGTAAAGCTGCTGGCCATCGGAGGTCGACGTCAGAATCATTCCTTTGAAGGATGTCAGCTTTGCGCCTAGCCGGGCATCCCGAAAACCGTCTTTAACATCTGCCGCACTGCTCCGACCAGGCGCTAGCAGACTTATTAATACGAGACAAAGCAGCATGCATTGCTGAAGTAATTGGTTTTTCATGCCCCGAAACTACGAAATCAGCCCCATCCTCGGCTGGCGTGCGTTTTGGGTGCGCTGCGCGAGGCCCTTTAGCGCGTGCCCCGGATAACCTGCCCGTCGGAAGTGACAGCAAAGCCCACCGGGCCAGCCGGCACCGCCAGGCTGTTGATGGTGGCCGGGAATTGCGAGTTGGGCGTGGCCCGAAACTGCTGCTGCCAGGTAAGGCCGCCGTCGCGGGTGTAGTAAATGGCAGTGCCCTCGGTGAAATAAGCCTGCTGCTCGTCGACGAAGTGGCCGTTGCTGGCCGCCGGCAGGTGGTCGTTGATGAGGGTCCAGGTGCTGCCGCCGTCCCGGGTTTTGTAGAGGTGGCGCTCGGGGACGGTGGCCGCAAAGCCCACCGCCGGACTCACAAACGAGAGCGACTGGATGTACTGATGCGGCCAGGGCAGCACCTGCCAGTTGGCGCCCTGGTCGGTGGTTTTGGCCAGCGCGCCCCGGCTGAATATGCCGCCCGCCACCCCGCTCGACAGGCTGCCGCCGCCCACGTAGCCCACGGCCGCCGCCGGAAACTCCACCAGCCGCCAGTCGCCCACGGCTGGGGCCGACACGGTGGTCCACGACGCCCCGCCGTCGGTGGTGCGCTGGATGATGTTGTTTTTAAAGGACAGGCCCGTTTGCTCACTGCTGAAATGCAGGTGGAAACTGCCCGCGTAGCCCGCCCCGGGCAGGGGCTGCCAGCTGCCGCCGCCGTTGGTGCTCTTGAATACCACCTGCCCACCGGAGGGGGTGGGCGGGGCACCCACCGCCAAGGCCGCCGGGTCGGAACCCACCGCATACACCAGTTGCTCGCTGACCGGCGAAATGGCCCGGACGCCGTTCGGGCTCAGGGGGCGCAGGGGCAGCTGCTGCCAGGTGTCGCCGCCGTTGCGGGTGCTGAGCAGGGTGGGCTGGTACACGCTGGCGGCGTCCGAGGCGTAGCCGCCAATCGCCCAGCCCACCTGGGCCGAGGCGAAACGTACATCGGCGAAGCCTTGGAGCTGCGGCGCACTGTAGGACAGGGTTTGCCAGCGCGTGATGGGCAGCAGCAGCCCCGAGGTAGCGGAGTCGGCATCGGAGCCACAGCCAGCGGCCAGGCCGAGCAGCAACAGGAGCGAAACGGATAAGAAGGAGGCGCGCATAGCAGTGGGAAAATGGCCGGCCGGCCGTGGTAGGGCGTTGACCGGCCTCGGGCGCTGTTCGTTGCGTGGCGTAGGCTTGTGCGCTGCCCGGGTAGCCTACCAACTGCAAAAGCCCCTACTTAGCAGCCCATTCCCGGCATGAGTTTCGTTGCGAGGAACCTGTGCCAGCTGCAGTAGTTGCTGCCAAAGCGTGCAACCGTCGCCCACGCCACCTTGCCTACAAATACGACAGCCACCAATACGTGTGGTTTTGCTTGAAACGCTGGTACCGGCGGCACGGCCCGTACATCAGCAGCACCACGGCGGCCCACACCAGGTAGGCGCGCCCCAGGCTGGGCACGTAGCCGGCGGGCCAGGCCTTCACGTCGGCAAAAGCCAGGTTCACGGCGTGGCCGAAGGCCACCGTCGTCCACACCCAGGCCGCGAAGCTGAGCAGCGCAAAGTGCCCGATGTAGTAGAAAAACGGCACCTGCCCGAATGTGCGCAGCACTTGCACCAGCCGGCCGGTGGCGGTTTCGGCCCAGCTGAGCAGCAGCAGCGCCACGCCCAGCGTGAGACTCACAAACAGCAGCGACGGGGGCGACTTCGTGACGTTGAGAAACGAGAGCGCCGTGTGCAACGGGCCTTGGGGCTGCGCGCTCCAGGGCTGCGGGTCGCCGTACCAGTTGGTGGCCCGCAGCACCAGGAACAGGGCCAGCAGCCCGGCTCCGACCCAGCGCAGGCGCCGGTTGCGCTGGGCCAGCGGCAGCCGGAACCACGGTCCCAGCAGGTAGCCGGCCAGCAGCACCCCCAGCCACGGCCCCAGCGAATAGCCCACCAGCGCCGGCTTGCCCAGCATCGGCAGCACGAATGGCCCGTTGCAGAGCAGTGCCCACCCGGCGTTGGCCGGCGTGACGGGCGCGATGTTGGGTATCAGATTGTGGCCGAACACAATGGCCACTGTGAGGCCCACCAGCGCCCAGCGTGGTAGCCAGCGCAGCCCCGCCAGCAGCACCATGCCCGCCCCGATGACGTAAATCACTAGGAGCAAAATCAGGTCGTGGCTCCAGCTGAGCACGAAAGTCAGCAGCACCACTTCCATGAAAATGAGCCACAGCCCCCGCGTGAGCAGAAACCGGCTGACGGCCGCCCCGTCCTGCCGTTTCTGCTCGTACAGATACACGCTGCAGCCCGACAAAAACACGAACGTGGGCGCGCAAAAGTGCGTGACCCAGCGCGTGAGAAACAGCAGCGCCGGGGCGTGGGCCACGTCTTCGGGCCGCACCGGGAAGGGGCTCCAGAAGTCGCGGGTGTGGTCGAGGGCCATGATGACCATCACCAGGCCCCGCACCACATCGAGGGCCTGCACGCGGGGTGTGGCGGCGCGGGGCAGCCGGGCCGGCGCCGTAGGAGTAAGATTAGGATTCATGGGCGGGATTGGGAAGGGGTGGAATAGAGCGCGTTGGGCCAGCGGCAACTGCGAAAATAAGGGCGCGCGGGTTTGCTTCAGCGTGAAAATAGTTGCCCTGATTTGGTCCGCCATTAATCTCCTGTACACTGCGAAGCCGGGACCGACCCAATGCAACCACCTCCGCTCAAAATGCAGTCGAGAGGCCTACTGCCCGACTAATTTGGCCCGCTGATACAGCAGCCGCTTTGCTCACAAAGGAAAGCGGCTGCTTGCCGACCCCGCCGGGCGGCATTGCAAACGGCAGCCGGCAGGTACTTTAGCCGCTATGAAACGGCTGTTGGTAATTCTGCTTCTCCTGTATCTGCCTGCGCGGGCCCAGCACCTTGCCCCGCACAAAACCCCGGCCCACGAAGAGGGCGTCAATGTCATCGGCGTGCTACTGCCCGACAGCGGCGCCGTGCTGCTGGAGCGTGTGGCCCGCGTGTTGCAGGTGCAGGGCTACGTACTTGGCTCCCGCAACGAAACGACCCTACAGCTGACAACCGAGCCCCAACCCCTGCACGGGTGTAGTTGCTACGCTTCATTTGAGGTGACGGTGATGGGGCATGCCGCCTTGCTATCAGGCGTTGCGGGCCATTACTACTTATTCTTTGATAAGCGCCCGCTTTCTTATTCGGCATTCAGCCACGTAGCCTTCCAGAACACTGACTTTATCGCCGAGGGGTGGGCCCTGCTCGAAACCATTGCCCGCGGATTGTCCGACGAGGCGGTGTACTTCCGTCGTCCCTAAGCTCAGCTGGCCTCGCCGGTGCGTGCGCCAGCAGAGCCGCCTGGGATGGCCTGCGGCATAACAGCGCAGTGGGAGAGCGTCTTGTCCTTTTTTCGCTGTTTCTTCGCCCCATGTCCGGCACCACCATCCAATCCCTGAGCCTCTACAAGCTGCTTGTGCCGCTGAAGGAGCCCTTCATCATCTCGCTTGGCCCGCTCACGGCGGTCGAAAACATTGTCGTGGTCATTCGCACCACGAGCGGCCTGGTGGGCTACGGCGAGTGCAGCCCCTTCCTCACCATCAACGGCGAAAGCGTGGACACGGGCTTCATCGTGGGCCAGTACTTCGCCCCGGCCTTGCAAGGGCGCGACGCCCTGGACCTGGCCGGCAACCTGGCCGAGATGGACCGCATCATCTATGGCAACAGCAGCATCAAAAGCGCCTTCGATATTGCCTTGCACGACCTGGCGGCCCAGCACGCGGGCCTGCCGCTGTATGAATTCCTGGGCGGGAAAAACGACAAAATCCTCACCACCGACATGACCGTGAGCCTCGGCCCGCCCGCCAAGATGCAGGCCGACGCCGTGCGCTTTCAGGAGGAAGGCTTCCCGGCCATCAAGGTGAAGCTGGGCGGCAGTCTGGAAGACGACGTGGCCCGCATCCGCGCCATTCGGGCGGGCATCGGCCCCGCGCACCCGCTGCGCATCGACGCCAACCAGGGCTGGCACACGGCCGATAATGCCATTGCCGTGCTGCAGGCGCTGGCCGAATTCAACATCGAGCACTGCGAAGAACCCATTCTGCGCCAGCATTTCATGGAGCTGAGCCGGGTGCGGGCGGCCTCGCCCATCCCCATCATGGCCGACGAAAGCTGCGGCGACGAGCACGACGCAGCCCGCCTCATTCAGCTGCAGGCCTGCCAGATGCTGAACATCAAGCTGGGCAAATCCTCCGGCTTTCACCGGGCTCAGAAGATTGCGAAGCTGGGCGAAGCGGCTGGCCTCACCCTGCAAGTGGGTGGCTTTCTCGAATCGCGCCTGGGCATGACGGCCGCCGCCCACCTGGCACTGAGCAACCCGGCCATTCACCATTGCGATTTCGATACCCCGCTCATGTTCACCGACGACCCCGTGGTGGGCGGCTTCCGTTACGGGCCGGGCGGACTCATTGAGATGCCCACCGGCCCCGGCCTGGGCGCCACCATCGACGAGGACTGGCTGCGCCGGGCCGAACAGGTGCATTTCTGATGTCGATGAGAAAAGCTGCCGCCTTTCTGCTGCTGAGTTGCCTGCTGGGCGCGGCCGTCCCTGCCGCCGCGCAGCGCCCGAACCTGCTGCGCCAGGTGCTGCGCCACGACAGCGCCGGCCTGGGCCGAGTGCTGGCCCGCCCCGATTATTACCGCCTGCAAATCCTCTACACCCGCATCCGGCGCGACGCGGCGGGGCGGCCGCACTTCCGCACCTACCGCTACCACGTGCGGCCCCGCCAGTATTTCTACCCAGCCAGTACCGTGAAGCTGGCCGGCGTGGCCCTGGCCCTGCAGAAGCTGCGCGCCCTGGGCGCCGCGCACCCCGGCCTCAGCCCCGACGTGCCCATGCTGACGGACTCGGCCTTCGTGGGCCAAACGCGGGTGCTCCGAGACACCAGCGCCGCCGGTGGCCGGCCCACCGTGGGCAACTACGTGCGCAAGGTGCTGCTCGTGAGCGATAACGACGCCTACAACCGCCTCTACGAATTCGTGGGCCCCGGGGAGCTGAACCGCGAGCTGGCCCGCCTAGGCCTGCGCCGCACCCGCCTCGTGAACCGCTTGGCCGTGGGCGACCAGGAGCCCGGCAGCCGCCACACCAACCCCATCCGCTTCTTCGCCGACACGGCGGCCACGCGGCTGCTCTACGCCCAGCCCGCCGGCTACTACGCCGGGCCCTGGCCCCGGCTTGGGCTGCGCGGCGAGGCCATCGGCCAAGCCTACATCAAAGGCGACCAGCAGGTGGCTGGCCCGCTCGATTTCAGCCAGAAAAACGCCTTCGCCCTGCCCGACCAGCAACGCCTGCTCCGCACCATTTTATTCCCCGAAACCGTGCCCGCCGCCCGCCGCCTGCGCCTCGCTCCGGAGGATTATGCCCGCCTACGCGCGGCCATGTCGGAGCTGCCGCCTGACAGCCGGCACCCGCGCTACGACGCGGCCCACTACCCCGCTACCTACGTGAAGTACCTGCTGGGCGGGGGCGGCCAGGCCACGCTGCCGCCGGGCGTGCGGGTGTTCAATAAAATTGGGCAGTCCTACGGCTTTCTCATCGACAATGCCTACGTGCAGGACGAAGCCCACGGCGTCGAGTTTTTGCTCGCGGCCGTGGTGTACACCAACGCCGACGGCGTGCTCAACGATGATAAATACGAGTACGACACCATCGGCTTCCCCTTCCTGCGCGACCTGGGCCGGCGGGTGTACGAGGCGGAACTGCGGCGCGCCTCGGCTGCGCGGAAGCGACCATAGAGCGGGGTAGGTGCATTTTTCTGAACGTCATGCTGAGCGCAGCCGAAGCATCTCTACCGTGTAAGTAAACAATTTACTGCTGCATTAGAGATGCTTCGGCTGCGCTCAGCATGACGTTCAGTATATGATTCTACAGAAACCGCGCCTTCAGTTCCGGCGTGGGCAGCCAGCAGCTTTCCTCGCGCCCAAACCAGCGGTAGCGGTGCCGGGCCACGAAGCGGTAAGCGGCATCGCGCCAGACGCGGGGCAGCACCCTGGCCAGCGCCGCTACCTGCCAGATGCCGCCTAGGCCGCGCGCAATGCGCAGCACGGCGTCGGAATGCGAATACAACTGCCCACCGCTGAGCAGCAGTACCGAGTCGGGGTCGGTGGCCAGGCTTGTGGGCGCCAAGCCGTGGGCCGCTAAGAGGGCCCGGCCGGCTTCGCTTTGCAGGGCGGCGAAGCGGAAGCGGCCCGCCGCGTCGTGGCGAATGACGAACTGCACGAAGCCGTTGCAGAGGTTGCACACGCCGTCGAACAGGATGGTATCGGGAGGAGAGTAGGGAGGCATTGGGGCATAACGCCGGAGGTGCCATCTGTGTTTGACCGGCCGACGTAAGCCCCGGGGCAACCATGCGCCCCCGCGCGGGGTACAGCAGGCTGCCTCCTCCCTTTCTTTCCTCCTCCCTTCTTCCCCTTATGCTGAACGAGCACCCAGGCTTCTGGGGCGTGCTGAAGCGTCCTTTTGTGCTCGATGTGCGGGCGTTGGCCTTGCTGCGCATGGCCACGGCCGCCGTGATACTGGTCGATTTGGCCATCCGTAGCACCGACCTCGAAGCCCACTACGCCAACCTGGGCATCCTGCCCGTGCCCGCGCTGATGGAGCACGCCTGGACGCCCTACCAGTTTTCGTTGCACGCCGCCACCGGCCTGTGGCAGGGCGAGGCCGTGCTGTTTTTATTGGCGGCCGGGGTGGCGGGCGCGCTGCTGTTGGGCTACCACACGCGCCTGGCCACGGTGGCTTCGTGGGTGCTGCTGGTGTCGCTCCAAAACCGCAACACGCTCATCGGCCAGGGCGGCGACGACCTGCTGCGCATGCTGCTGTTTTGGGGTATTTTCCTGCCCTGGGGCCGCGTCTGGTCGTATGATGCGCGCGACAAGCCCGTCCCGGAACGGTTCGACTATTTCAGCGCGGCCACGGTGGCCTACGTGGTGCAGCTGGCCTTGCTGTACTGGTGCACGGCCTTGCTCAAAAACGGCGCCGAATGGACCCGCGACGGTACCGCGCTCTACTACGCCTTCAGCCTCGACCAGCTGCTGCTGCCCGGCGGCCGGCTGCTCTACCCGCACCCCGATTTGTTGCGTTTCCTCACCTTTGGGGCCTATTTCACGGAGCTGCTGCTGCCGTTTGCGCTGTTCATTCCGGTGGGGGTGCGGTGGTGGCGGCTGCTGGTGGTGGGCGTGCTGTTTGGGTTTCACCTCACCATCGGCCTCACGCTCTACGTAGGCCTGTTTTTCCTGATAAACTGGGCGTCCATCCTAGGGTTGCTGCCGCCCGTGGCGCTGGATTGGCTCACGGGCCGCTTCAGCCCGTACGCGCCGCGGGTGCGGCGCTGGCAAGGCCGCCTGCCCGCGTGGCAGCTACCGTGGCGCCTGCGCCTGGAACGCACCCGCGAGCCCACGGCCGGCGGGCAGCGGCTGGCGCGCGCGGTGCGCGACACGTTTGTGGCCGTGGTGCTGGCCTACGTCTGCCTCTGGAACCTCGATGACGTGGCCGTTCTTCGTCCGGCGGGCGGGCTGCTGCCGGCCCCGGTGCGCTGGCTGGGCTACCTTTTCCGCATCGACCAGCACTGGGGCATGTTCGCGCCCGTGGTGTTCAAAGACGATGGTTGGTACATCTTTGAGGGCACCACCGCCACGGGAAAAGTATTGGATTTGAACCGCGCCGGCGCGCCGGTGCGCTACGCCAAGCCGGCATCGGTGGTGGCGCTGTTCAAAAACGACCGGTGGCGCAAATATTCCGAGAACTACCTCTTCGTCGACAACGCCTGGATGCGGCCCTACTACTGTAACTATCTGCTGCGCATCTGGCACGAAAACCCGGCCCACGCTCCGCTCCGCCACCTGTCGATAGTGTACATGAAGGAAGTGTCGCTGCCCGATTATCAGGTGTCGAAACCCACGCGCGAGGTGCTGTGCGAATGCGAGTTGCCGGCCCAAAGCCAGGAACCGGGCGCCGGCAAGAAGCAACAAGCCGAGGAGTAATAAAAATACGTGTTTGTGCGGGGCAAATACGAGCACCCCGCACCCGAAACGTCCGTATAGCTGAAAGCCTATTTTGGCTTTCTTTTCACATTTCTTCCTTATGAAACGCAAATTGCTTTCTGTACTCTCCGCCGCGCTTTTGTGCTCGTCGCTCACGGTGTTCAGTGCCTGCACGGCTTCCGAAAACGTTGATTCGTCCGGCGGCACCACGCCGAAAACCACCGGCGGCACCACCTCGGCCAGCGACATCAACGGGGTTCCGGCCGGCAGCGCCAGCCCGCGCGGCACCACCAATGGCAACACTACTTCGGGCACTACCACGTCCGGTACCACCACTACGAGCACGACGACCTCCGGCTCCACTACCTGATTCGCTACGTCTTCCTTTCCATCAACAGGGCCATTTCCTTCGCGGATTTGGCCCTGTTTTTTTTGTGCGGCGGGGTAGAGATGACTGACTAAAAAGCACGTCATGCCGAGCGCAGTCGAAGCATCTCTACCGCGCAACCTAATCCAATCGAAAGGATTTAGTGCTGCGGTAGAGATGCTTCGACTGCGCTCAGCATGACATTCCTTTTGCTCACTACTCATCAACGCAGCGTCAGGCCCACTGCTTGAGGTACTGGAACACTTCCGGATGCGTGAGCAGCCCGCCGTGGTGCTGCTGGCTGAACACGGCGGTGCGCACGTTGGCCCCCGTCGGCAGGGCCGCCTCGTCGCCGAAGGTGGCGTGGCCGCGGGCGCTGCCGTGGCCCACCAGCCCGTCGCCGAAGTACTCGCGCAGGGCCGAGGGCCGCGTGGCGCGCAGCCAGGAGCCCATCAGAATGTGGTAGCGCACGCCGGGCAGGGGCAGCACGGCGGTGCGCGGCGGCGTGAGGTCGTTGGCGTGGGCATCCTGCCAGTCCTCGTCTACTAGAATGGAGCAGCGCAGGTCCTTGATGCCGTTGCTGCGCTGGTTCAGCGCCTTGCTCAGAAAGCGCGTGGGAAACAGGTTGATGCGCTCCAGCAGCCGCGCCGTGAGGTGGGAGTTCTGCTCCAGCCACGAACCGTCGTTGGGCGTGCCAATGAGGAAGACGGAGCGCAGGTGGGCCAGCCAGGGCGCTTTTTGAGTTAAGAGTTGAGAGTTAGGAGTTAAGAGTTGCCCTTCTTCTGCCGCTGCTGATTCAGTTGAATTAACTCTTAACTCTTCACTCTTCACTATTAACTGAATACCGTAGTACCCGGCGCTCCGAATAATCAGCCCGCCCATGCTGTGGCCCACCAGCACCAGCTCGCCGATGGCGTCGGGCCAGGTCGTGACCAGCTCGGTGAGAATGCGGTTGAGCTCGCGGCCGTTTTCGGAGAGGTGCAGGCCGGAATTGAAGCGCAGGTAGAGGGCGCGGCAGTGCAGCTCCTCGGCCAGGCGCGGGCCGTAGCGGCGGCTGCCGGGCGGGTCCTGAAAGCCGGTTTGCCAGATGAGCTCGTCGCCCATCAGGCCGTGCACGAACACCACGGTTTTCTGGCGGGGCTCGCTCAGGCGCAGGTCGGCCACGGTCACATCCTGGCCGCCGCGCCGGAAGCTCATCCGGATGGCGCGCTTGTCGAAGCGCGCGGCCAGTTGGTCGCCGAGGGCGCCGTTGAGCACGGGCAGGAAAAAATGCTGGTGGGCCTGGCCCGAGCGCACGAGGTAGCTGGCGCCGCGCACGGGCAGCAGGGCCGCCCGCCTCACGGCCCCAAGGGCCCGGCGGAAGCGGGAAGGCAAGTGGGAATCGGAGTCGGGCATGGGCGGGAAGTGGGGCGAGCAGCACGCGCCGCGTCCGAAAGTAACGCCCCGGGCGGTATTGGGTTGGCCTTCCGGGTGAAATCCCCGTACTTTGTGTGTCCAATCCCAAGACCTACTTCATGAAGCTTTCTTCTCGTCCCGCCCTGGCCCTGCTGCTGGGCACCGCTTTGGCCGCCACCCTTTCTTCCTGCGACTACCGCTGGAGCCCCGGCGAAAACCAGCAGTTCAAACACGGTTTCACCGGCACCCCCGGCTGGCACAACTCGGACGTGAACCGCGACAGCATCAACTACAAGCAGCGCGTGGAGCCCGCCAGCGGCACCGGTTCGGCCACCGCTATCAAAAACGGCACTGTGCAGGATAAGCTGAACTCGGCCCCAGCCGGCGCCAGCGCCACCGGCGGCCAGGACGCCAGCGGCCAGATGGGCACGCCCGAGCAGGCCCAGGAGAAAAAATAGCGCTTCTTTTCGGAGAATTTCTAAAAAGCCCGCAGCCTTCCCCGCTGCGGGCTTTTTGCGTTCGGATTGACCGCATACTGTTAAATTAGAACTGTTTCAGGGGCAGCGGAAAGAGGAGGGGCTTAGCTACGCTGACCTTCGGTTGCCCCCGCCCAGCTTTCGCGCTGTTTCAAAGATGCCGTTCAACGACCGGGCGGGGCCACCCCTCACCTCTACATCGTTCAAGAAGTACACTGATTCCGAAACCGCTCTAGCTACGAGGCAATAGCTTGGCAATGACTGCCGTAATACTGATGAAAACCATAGAAAACCAAGGGCTTCCCGTACAAGGTGATTTTTATAACGATGGCGACTGCCTTATTTGCGGGGCTCCACACGCGGAAGCGCCGACGTTGATTGATTACACCCCAGATGGCCGGTGCTATTTCAAACAACAGCCGCAAAATGAAGTAGAATTAGACCAGGCAATATGCGCGCTATGGGTCTCGTGCATTGGAGCCATTCGCTACCGGGGCACCGACGAAGCAATACTGAAGCGGCTTTATGAAAATGGGCTGGCCGATTCCTGCGATTACCAACCGTTGGCAGCTTATCCGCTGTTGATTCGTGACAGATTGCGCTTTGCGTTTGACGGAAGCATTAATGAGTTGGCTGATGCGCTTATTTCAAAGGTGAAATCCTCGACCAGCAGCGAATACCTCGCTGATAAAATCGTGCAGTTTCACAATGATGAAAGACAATCATTCAGCTTTGTGCATATCTGGTATGATGCTGCTAATTCGGTTACTTATAATGTTGATTATAACATAAATGCCAAGCACGAACTGGTGCTTGGCATTTCGCCGGAATTTGAGAAGGATATTATTGGTACCGCCGCCCGACTGCATGATAACATAAAAGGTGATGCCCGATTTAAAAGTATCGAATGGTTTGAAAAGGACAAGAACAACCAAACAAGCTACTCTAAGCCCTACTAGCTGATAAGTAATGAAGTGCTACCGGGGCTGGATATTCTGCTGCTACTTTAACTGCCGAGGCTACAGCGGCACCGGCGGCTGGCCCGGCCGGGCGTAGCCGAAGCGCACCGGCGGGGCCACGGCGTGGTAGCCGTCAAGGCCCGAAATGGCGGCCGTGCCGGCAGTGGCTAGGTCCAGCGTGCCATCGGGCCGCAGCAGCTCGTCGCGCAGATACACGTGCTCCACGGTGCCCACCAGCAGCACGGTGCCGTTGCTGATGGCGTGCTCTTCGAGTAATTTCAGGCCGATGCTGAGCGGGCTCTCGGCCACGTAGGGCGCGGCGAATCCGTCGCGGTACTCAGCCGTGAAGCCGCAGGCGTCGAACTCCGAAACGTCGTCGGGGAAATTGGCCGAGGTGTAGTGGGCTGGGGCAGCCAGCGCCTCGGGCACGTGGTTGAGGGTGTAGCAGCCGCTGGCTTTGAGGTTGGCGTAGGTGTGGCGGGGCACGGTGGTGGGGCGCGTCACGATGCCCAGCAAAGCCGGGTCGGAGCCCAGGTGCAGGGCCGAGCTGAATACGGCCAGGTTGGTGCGGCCGTCGGGCGCGGCGGTGCCCACCAGGTTGGCGGGTTTGAAGCCGGGCAGGCCGTTGACGAGGTTGAGGCGGTAGATTTTTTCGAAAGCCTGAATGTCGGCGGCGGTGAGGTGGCGCATTGGGGAAGGAGGGGAGGTGGAGAGTGGGGGAGGTGCGGCAGGGCCAATACCGCTGCAGCGCCCGATTGTTCGGCCCGGTGGGACGGCGCGCCCGGCATTGGACTGCTGGGCCCTACCTTGGCGCGTCTTTTTAACCTGATTTTCTGCGAAAAAATATGCGTTTTCTGTTACGACTGTTGGGGGTGTTGCTGCTGGTGCTGATAGTGATTTTGGCAATCAATACTTGGCGCCTGCCCTCGCATCAGCTGGGCGCTGTGCCCGCGGCCCCGCCGGTGCCCGTGGCCGATTCGGCGCTGGCCCGCCTGGCCGGTGCCGTGCGGATACCCACGGTTTCAACGACCGATTACGCCCAGACCGACACGGCCCAGTTTGGCCGCTTCGGCCGCTACCTGCGGCAGTCGTTTCCGAAGGTCTTCGCCCAGCTCAAGCTCGAAAAATTCAACGACTACGGCCTGCTCTTCACCTGGGCCGGCCGCAATGCCGCGCTCAAGCCCGTGCTGCTCATGGGCCACTACGACGTGGTGCCCGTGCTGCCCGGCACCGAAAGCAAGTGGACCCGGCCGCCCTTCGCCGGGGTGCAGGCCGGCGGCTACCTCTACGGCCGCGGCGCCTTCGACGACAAAGCCAGCGTGCTAGCCCAGCTCGAAGCCGTGGAATACCTGCTCGGCACCGGTTTCCAGCCCACGCGCACGCTCTTGCTGGCGTTCGGGCACGACGAGGAAACGCTGGGCCGCCGGGGCGCGGCCACCATTGCGGCCGCCCTGCGCCAGCGCGGCACCCAGGCTGAGTACGTGCTGGACGAAGGCGGCCTGGTGAAAACCGACGGCGTGGCCGGCATCAAAAAAGCGGTGGCGCTGGTGGGCATCAGCGAAAAAGGCTACCTAAGCCTGGAGCTGTCGGCCACCGGCCAGGGCGGCCACTCCTCCATGCCGCCGGCCCAAACGAGCATTGGCATCGTGGCGGCCGCCGTGGTGAAGCTGGAGCAAAACCCCTTCCCGGCCCGCCTGGAGGGCGGCGATGACCACCTGCTCGACTACCTGGCCTCGGAGGTGCCGCTGGGCCAGCGCGTGGTGTTTGCCAACCGCTGGCTGTTTGCGCCCCTCATCAAGAAAATTCTGGCGGGCACGGCTTCCGGCAACGCCACGCTGCGCACCACCACGGCCGCCACCATTTTCCGGGCCGGCGCCAAAGACAACGTGCTGCCCATTGATGCCACGGCCACCGTCAACTTCCGCCTGCTGCCCGGCGACTCAGTGGCCGGCGTGGTGCGCGAAGTGCGCCGCATCGTCGACGATGCCCGCGTGGCCGTGAAAGTGGTGGGCCGGCCCAACGCCCCCTCGCCGGTATCGGACCCCGGTGCGGCGGCGTTTCAGCGGCTGCACCGCACCATTCGCAGCGTTTTTCCGGAGGCCATTGTGGCGCCCTACGTGGTGGTGGGGGCCACCGATGCCCGCCAATACGCCGACCTCAGCCCAAACGTGTACCGCTTTCTGCCCGTGCCAATGAACCAGGAAGGCATCGACGGCATGCACGGCACCAACGAGCGCCTGCCCGTGCAGCACTATCCCAAAATGGTGCAGTTTTACGCCGCCCTCATTCGCAACAGCCAGTAAAAAGCCGACGGCTAAGGCCGGGCCGGACTGCGGTCGAGGCACAGGCGGTTGTGCTGGCAATGCAGCACCAGCACAAACAGAAACAGGCCGTACACCAGCTGCGTGCCCACCGTGTCCCACTGTTCCAGCAGGCTGCTGCCGAACACCAAGGCCGTCATTAGTAGCAGGGCAGCGGCCAGTGCCGGGCGCGTAAACAGCCCGATTATCAGCAGCAGCCCGATGCCGCCTTCCACAAAGGGCAGCACTGCCGCAAACGGCCGCACCAGCAGCTCGGGCAGCATGGAGTTGGCAAATTGCTTCACCATGCCCGCCTGAAACGCGGCCAGTTTGGGCAGCCGCACCAGAAAATGGGTCAAGAAAGCCACGCCCATCAGCAGGCGGCCCAGCACGAAAGCCAGTTCGGGGTTGGTCAGGTTCAGCATACGCTACCATACGAGCCGGGCGGTGGTTGGGTGTAGCGTGGACTCTGCGAGTCCGCGCCGGGGTGAACGTTCTGCCAGGCGCGGACTCGCAGAGTCCACGCTACAAGCTACCGTTCCAGCTTGAAGCCGGGCTCCCGGGCCGGGGGCGCGGTGCGATTGGCCACGGCCCAGCCGGTGAGGTACATCCAGCGGGTCATACGGGTGAGCTTGGCGTAGTTGATGCGGCTAGGCTCGTCGCGCGGCGTGTGGTAATCCTCGTGCAGCCACGAGGTGTACATGATGGCCGGGATGCCCAGCCGCGCATACGGCAGATGGTCGGAGCGGAAGTACCAGCCCTCGGGATGCGTGGGCTTGTCCCACTCGGTATCAAGTTTGAACTTAGGGCCGGCCTGGTTGGCCGCCAGAGCGGTTCGCACGAGGTCCGACGAATTCATGTGCGGCGGCGTCGAGCCCAGCAGGGCGGCGCTGTCGGGCGCGTTGCGGCCCATCATCTCCGCATTCAAAACCGCCACAATGGACGACTGCGGCACCGTGGGGTGGGCCGAAAAATAAGTCGAGCCAATCAGCCCCCGCTCTTCCGAACCCTGATACACAAACAGCGCCGAGCGCCGGCCCGGCTGCTGCCGGAAGGCCCGCATAATGGCCAGCAGGGCCGCGCAGCCGGTGGCGTTGTCGTCGGCGCCGTTGTAGATAGAATCGCCGGCCACGGGCGCGCGCACGCCGTCGTGGTCCTGGTGGGTGCTGAAGAGAACGTACTCCTTTTTCAGCTGCGCATCGGTGCCGGGCATTTTGGCCACGATGTTGACCGACGGGTACTGGAAGCTCTCCACCTTCAGCTCGGCGGTGAGCTGCTGGCCAGCCTGCTGCACCCAGCTGGCGGCGCTGGCGGGCAGCCACACCACCGGCGGCGTGCTCACCACTTGGGTGGTGGCCGCGCCCGGCAGGCTGTAGCGCCCCCGCTCGTAAATGTGGCTCCAATGGTCGTAGAGGGCCTGTTGCTTGGGGTCCGACACGAACACCACGGCCACGGCGCCGGCCTTCACCAACTCGCCGGCCTGCCCCACGAACTTGCCAAACACGTAGCGCCGGTAGCTGATGCCGTCCGTCGGCGCGCCCGCAATCTGCACTGCCACGGCCTTGCCTTTGATGTCGACTTTGGCCAATTCCGCCGCCGAGCCGGTGCCCACGTACACCAGCGGCGCGTTTACGCTGGCGTTGGTGGGGGCCGTCACGGCGCCATCCTGGTTCAGTTTAATTTCATGACTGCCAATGCGCAACGTACTGCTTTTGCTCAGGCGCGTACGCTGCATACTAAACCACTGAAAGTAGGTGCCGTCATCGCCGGCCGGCAGCATGCCGGTGGCCCGAATCTGGTCGGCTAGCCACACGGAGGCTTTCAGCTCGTCGAGCGTACCGCCCTCACGGCCCCGAAAATGGTCGCCAGCCAGCGCAAATAAGTCGCGCTTGATGTCGGCTTCGCGGATGGCGCTTTCGGCGTTGGCAGGTTTAGCAGCCGGCTTTTTCTGAGCGGAGGCACTGAAGGGCGCGGCCAACGTCAGGCCGGCCAGTAGGAGGCGGGAGGTGGTTAGGAGAAGCTTTTTCATCTGTGCAAGCAAGAACGATGTAGGGGCGGGGCTTGTCCCCGCCCGGGCGTCCGCGTCATTGAATGAAACCGTTCATACGGCGCCAACGACCGGGCGGGGGCAAGCCCCGCCCCTACATCGTTCAGTAAAATTTAGCGTCCCGGCGTAGCCGGCCCCAGATATCGGTCGAGCCACTCCAGCCACAGGCGGTTCCACTCGGCGCTGCGCACGGGGTCGCCGGGTACGTGGGCGGCGATGGGGAAGGCCATGAAGCGCACCGGTACGCCGTTGTCTTTCAGCGCGTGGTACATTTTGTAGGCGTTGCTGATGGGCACCCGGAAGTCGTTCACATTGTGTAGAATGAGCGTGGGCGTGCGCCAGCGCGTGGCCCGCGCCAGCGGCGACTGCACCCGGTAGTGCTCCAGGTTGGCGGCGCTCAGCCAGGGCGAGGGGCCGTAGTGCCCGGCGTTTGATACATTGTTGTCGCTCAGATTATAGCTGTCAAGCAAATCGACCACCGCAGCACCCGCCACCGCGCAGCGCCAGCGGCGTGGCTCGCCCATCAACCAGGCCGTCATAAACCCGCCGTAGCTGGCCCCCGACAGTGCAATCCGGCTCGTATCGACCCAGCCGCGCCGTTCCAGCTCGGCAATGCCTGCCAGCACATCGCGCCCCGGCCCGGCGCCCGCATCGTCCCGAATGGCCCGTTGGAAAGCGTAGCCCAAGTTGTCGGAGCCCCGGTAGTTGGGCTGAAACACCACGTAGCCATGCGCCGCCACCGCCTGCCCGAACCCGTAAAAGGCCGCCCGTGAGGCGTTGGAAGGCCCGCCGTGCATCATCAGCACCAGTGGGTATTTCTTGGCGGGGTCGAAGTCGGGCGGGTAGGTGAGGATGCCGTTGGGCCGAAGCTGGTCCGATTGCCATTCCACGGCTTCCATGCGGCCCAGGGCCAGGGCGGCGGTTTCGTGGTTGAAATCGGTGAGGCGGCGCGGGGTAGCAGTGGGCGAGGCCATGTAGTACAGCTCAGCCGGGCGGCCCGGCTCGTTGGCCGTGACGGCGACGGCGTTGCGCTTGCCAATTGACATTTCCACCCAGTAGCTGCCGTTCGGCGACACCGGCCCTAGGTTCAGCTTCCGGCTCTTGCCATCCAGGCCCTGCTGCCAGATGGAAACCGTTGGTCCGTCATTACCGCCCACAAACAGGCTTTTGCTATCGGGGCTCCAAATTGCCCGTTGCAAATTCCGGTCAAGCGCCCGGCAGAGGTGGCGCGCCGGGCCGCCCGCAACTGGCACCACGTCAAATTCCAGCGACTCAAAAAATGGCGGCTCGCGCGGCGTTTGGTAGCTCAGCCACTGGCCATCGGGCGAGTAGGCGGGCAGGTCGACGCGGTGCGGGGAGCCGGGCAGCTCACGGAGCGCGCCGCTGGCTACGTCCAGCGTGTAGACGGCCGTTTCCTGGTCGCCGGTTTGGGCGCTGGGACGGAGCACGCAGGCCAGCGTGCGGCCATCGGGCGCCCAAGCGAAGGGAGCGGAGGAGTCGTCGGGCAGGCTGAGCGGGCCGCTGGTGAGGCGGCGGGCCGGCTGCCCATCGGTGGCCGACACCAGCCACAGGTGGTCGGGCGCGGGCGGCGCGGTGACGGTCATGCTGCCGTTGCCCACCTCGAAGCTGTCGTTGCCGCGTGCCACTTCCGCCGCGTTGGCCGGCGCATTGGCTGATGAATAGGCGAGGGCCGTGCCATCGGGCTTCCAGCTGTATAGCTGCACGTTTTCAACGGCCGTCGTCAACTGGCGCACGTCGCCGGATGCCAGGTTCTGCACAAAAAGCTGGGTGTGCGCCTCCTTGCCCGTGCCGGTGCGCCCCAGAAAGGCCACCCGGTCGCCGGTGGGCGACCAGCGCGGCTGCTTTACGGTGGGCCGGCCGGCCACCAGCACGCGCTGCCGGCCGCTGGCCACATCCACCAGTACCACCTCGGCCTCGCTGCGGTTGGCGGCAAGGTTGGGGCGCGACACGACCACCATAATGCTTTTGCCATCGGGCGAAAGCTGCGGGTCGCCCACGTTCACCACGCGGCTGATGTCGGCCAGCTCGAAGCGGCGCTGGGCGGGGCTGAGGTAGGGGAGGAGCAGCAGCGTGAGCAGCCCGAGAAGTCGGAGTAGCAGAAGTGGTTGAGGTTGGGGAATTTTCATAGAAAGAACGTCATGCTGAGCGCAGTCGAAGCATCTCTACCGCAATAGTAAACCCTGTCGATTGGATTACTGGTGCGGTAGAGATGCTTCGGCTTCGCTCAGCATGACGTTCCTTTTATCCTTCCTGTCTAATCGTTAATTCACCTATTGCACGGCGTTGCGCGGGTCGGGCTTGGGCGTCATCTGGTAGTCGTGCGGGGCGTCGGCGCCGGCCAGGTTTTGTACGAAGTAGTCCCAGCGGCGGCGCGTCATATAGGGCGAGTAGGCGCCGTAGCCGTGCTGGGCGTTGGGGAATACCACCAGGTCGTAGCTCTTGTTGGCTTTGGTGAGGGCTTCCACCACCAGCATCGTGTTGTAGGGCGGCACGTTGTCGTCCATCAGGCCGTGGGCCAGCATGAGCTTGCCTTTCAGGTTTTTGGCGAAGAGGGCGTTGGCCTGATTGTCGTAGTTGGTGGTGCCGTCGGCGTTGGTTTTGAGCAGGCCGATGTACCGCTCGGCCCAGTCGTCCTCGTAGTTGCGGTTTTCGTGGTTGCCCGATTCCGAGATGCCCACTTTGAAAAAGTCCGGGTAGCGGAACATGGCCGCTGCCGTGGCGTAGCCGCCGCCCGAGTGCCCCCAGATGCCGGCCCGGTCCAAGTCGATGTACGCATATTTCTGCGCCAGCTGCTTCATGCCGCTTATCTGGTCCGAGAGCGTGTTTTCGGCCATGTTGCCGTAGCAGGCATCGTGGTAGCTCTTGCTGCGCAGGGGGTTGCAGCTGCCCTCAATCACCACCACCACAAAGCCCAGCTCGGCCAGGGCCTGGTGGTCGCTCCGCCCGGCCACAAACGACCAGCTGCCCACGCCACCGCCCTGCGGGCCGGGGTAGATGTAATTGATAATCGGATACTTTTGGCTCGGGTTCAGCGTCGTCGGCGTAAACATCAGCCCGTACAAATCGGTCTGGCCGTCGGCCGCTTTCACCGTGATGGGCGTGGGGGCTTTCCAGCCGGTGGCGGTGAGGCGCGAGATGTCGGTTTTCTCCAGCGTCGAGAGCAGCTTGCCATCGGCGCTGCGCAGCACCGTCACGCCCGGCTTGTCGGGTTGCGAGTAGGTGTCCACGAAGTACCGGCCCGAGGGCGACATCATCACCTGGTGGTTGCCGGCTTCGGGGGTGAGCAGGGTGAGGTTTTTGCCATCGAGCCCGATGCGGTAGAGGTGGGTGAAGTAGGGATTGCCGGCCTCGCGGCCATCGGCCAGAAAATAAGCCTGACGCTTCTGCTCATCCACTTTCAGCAGCTGCGTCACCACAAAATTGCCCTTGGTAATCTGGTTCTTTACCTTGCCGCTGCCGGCGTCATACAGGTACAAATGGCCCCAGTTGTCGCGCTCCGAATACCAGACCATTTCCTTGGTCTTGGGCAAATAGCGCCAGTTGATAGCGCCCTGGCCCGACTCGTACTGCGTGGCTACCGTCTCGGTAAACACGTCGCGCACTGTGCCAGTGGCGGCATCGGCCACCCGCACTTTCTCCTCCTTATGGTCGCGCGACGTCGATACAAACGCCAGCTCGCGGCCGTCCGGGCTCCAGTCCACATCATCGAAGGTGCCGCTGCTCGAAATATCGTCCGAGAGGGAGCCGCGGTGCGGGTCGGGCGCCATCTGGAAACGCACCACTTTGGCCGGGTTCACTTCGATGACGACCCGCTCAATCAGGGCAATGTCCTTGTCGCCGGGCAGCGGGTATTTCCAGCTTTTCAGGGTTGGATGGCCCACGTTGGTGGTCACGAGGTACATGTCGCCCACGTTGCGCTGGTCCTGCCGGAAGGTGGCAATTTTGCGCGAGTCCGGCGACCAGCGCAGGATGGGCTTGTCGCTGTGCGTCCAGCCGGCGTTGTCGGTGGCGTAGCCGTAGTCCTTGGCGCCGTCGGTGGTGAGCTGCGTGGTTTGGTTAGTCTTCGTGTCGCGCACCCATAGGTTGTCGTCCTTGATGAAGGCGGCCAGCTGTCCGTTGGGCGATACCTCTTCGTTGGCGGTATTGGCGCTGGCGGCCGGGCTGGTGGCCGGCGCCGTCTCGGGGTTGATTTTGCCGCTCACCACGTCGTATTTCCAGCTTTTGCCGCTGGCCGCGAAGGAAATGGCCTTGGCATCGGGCGAAAACTCAATGCTGCGGAAGGGCAGCCGGCTGGCCTCGTAGGTTTTGCCGCTGGCCGCCGACAGCGCCGTGGCCAGCCGGGCTTGGTCGAAGGCCACGGTGCGGGTTTTGCGGGCCGGGTCCACGAGGATGAACTCGCTGCCCTGAGCCGTGAGCACGCGGTACCAGAACCGGTCGCCGGGTAGCCAGTTAGGCTGGCCGGCGCTGTGGTCCACCAGGGCTTGGGTATTGTAGCTCATAAACCGCTCGGCGCGGGCGTAGTCCTCGGCCGTGCGGGCGGGTCGCTGCTGCGCCCCGGCAGTGGCCGAAACAAAAAACGCGGCCGCGAACAGGGCCGGTACAGACTTGGGCATAAGATTTAGCAAAAAGCGGGAATTCAAATGAAATCAGACGTGAAAGGTAGTGCAGTTCGGCGTTTGCGTGGCCCGGCACCGGGCAAGAAAAAAGCCCCGCTGCCAGGGCTTTTTTTTAGTAGCACCAACCGGAAAGACGCTGCTGCCGTTACCCGGTTGCTTCGCGTGGGGCTTTGCCGGCCGGCGCGGTCCGCGCGGCAGCCCAGCCGGCCGCTTGCAAAGCCCATGAAGACCAGGCGGCTTACTGGCCCGCACCCGAAGCCGGCTCGGCCACCCGCTGCAAATCCAAGTCCTGAAAGTCGTAGCTGAAATCGGTGGCGGGCGAAATCGGCTTCATTTTCAGGCCCGAGGCGCGGCCCTCACCATCGAGGGTGAAGGTGGCGAAGGCATCGGCGTTGAAGCTGCGGGCCTTCCAGCGCACCACGTAGGTGCTGCCGCGGTAGGGCAGCACCTGGCCCACCAGCCGCGGCGCGCGCACCGCGCGCAGCCAGAGCTGCGGGCCCTGCTGGTACACGTTCACGTCGCCCAGCCAGGTGTCGTGGTAGCGGCCCACGTAGGCGCGGTAATCCGGCTTTTTGGGGGCAGCTTTCTGGGCAGCGGCTACTTGCTTCCAGGCAGCGGCCAGCACCTTGTCCGATTCGGCCGCCCCGGCCTGCTTATAGCCGAGCATTTCCTGCACCCGGTCCTGGCCGCTCACGCCCAGGTAATGGTCCAGAATGTGACTCGTTATGGCATTGAAAGCCAATCCTTCTTCTTGGTTGGTGAGCACGATGATGCCTAGGTGTAGCTCGGGCACCAGCTGGACTTTCGTCACCATGCCAATTTCGCCGCCGGTGTGCGATACCACCTTGTAGCCCCGCGCGTCGTTCAGAAACCAGCCCAGGCCATAGGCGTAAAAGTGCGTGTTGTAGGGCGACGGGCCGGGGCCCACCGGCAGAATGGTTTGCGGCGACCACAGCTCCCATTGCGTCCGGGGTTTCAGCAGCGGCGCGGGGGCGCCGGGCCCGCCCAGCAGCATCAGAGCCCACTTGCTCAGGTCGTTCACGCTGCTGTACATGCCGCCGCAGGGCGCGGCCACCGCCGCCCGGTCGCGCTGAATAACCTGCACCTTGCCATCCACCCGGCCGTGGGCATCAATCGCGTTGGTGGGGTCGGGCAGGCGTGTGAAATCGGTGGCGGTGCGCGTCATACCCAGCGGCTTGATAAGGCGGGCTTCCACGAAATCGGCCCACGGCTGGCCCGCGATGCGCGCCACTACTTCGCCCGCCACGATGTACAGGTTGTTGTCGTAATCGAACTTGCTGCGAAACGACGACACTGGCTTGAAATAGCGCAGGTTATGGATGACATCCTTGACGGTGAAGTTGCTGGAATCCGGAAAGAACATCAAATCGCCGGCGCCCAGCCCGAGGCCGCTGCGATGGCACAGCAAATCGCGCACCGTGAACTCGGCCGTTACGTAGGGGTCGTACATCCGGAACTCGGGAATGTAGTCGGTCACCTTGTCGTCCCAGCGCAGCTTGCCCTCGTCCACCAGCAAGCCCAGCGCGGCGGCCGTGAAGGCCTTGGTATTGGAAGCAATGCCGACCAGCGTGTTGGCATCCATCGGCGCCTTGGTAGCCAGCGAGCTGACGCCGTAGCCCTTGGCCATCACCACCTGTCCGTCCTTCACCACGGCCACGGCAATGCCCGGCACATCGAACCCCTTGAGGGTGCGGGCCACCACGGCGTCCACGGCCGCCATATCGAGCGGCGCGGTCACGGGCGGAGCGGTTTGGGCGTGGCTGGCAGCAGGGAGCAGGGCCAGCGAAAGACCCAAGCCCAGCCCGGTTGCCCAGCGTTGGGCAGAAGTAAAGAATGAAATCATTCGAAAGAAAATTTGGCTAAAAATCAGAATTGTCCGGCAATGTAAGTCGGATATTTCCATGCCTGATTCCTTCTTTACTGTGCTGTTGCGAAGCCGATAGTCGGCCTAGCGCTGGCGCACGGCCCAGGCATCCATGCGGCGCTCCAGAATGGCCAGCGGCATGCTGCCGCCGGCCAGAATCTCGTCGTGGAACGCCCGCAGGTTGAATTTCGGCCCCAGCTGTTGTTCGTAGCGGGCGCGCAGCTCGCTCAGTTTCAGAGCGCCCACTTTATAGGCCAGGGCCTGGCCGGGCAGGGCGAGGTAGCGCTCCACTTCGGCGGTGGCGGCCTGCTCGCTGATGGGCTCGTTGGCCATGAGGTAGGCCACGGCCTGGTCGGGCGTCATGCCCTTGGTGTGCAGGCCCACATCCACCACCAGGCGCAGGGCGCGGTGCATTTCGTCGCCCAGCGCGCCCATGCGCTGGTAGGGGTCGGCGTAGAGGCCCAGCTCCCGGCCCAACGATTCGCAGTACAAGCCCCAGCCCTCGCTGAAAGCCGGGTACACGGCAAAGCGGCGGAATTTGGGCAGGGCGGTATTTTCCTGCTGCAAAGAGAGTTGGTAGTGGTGTCCGGGAATGGCTTCGTGCAGAAACAGCGATTCCATGCCCGACGTCACGTTGAACGTGGTGGCATCGACAATGGGCACGTAGAAAATGCCCGGCCGGGAGCCGTCCGGCGCCCCGCGGTTGTACTCGGCCGTGGCCGTGGCTTCGCGAAACTTCTCGGTTTCGCGAATCTCGAACGGCGACCGGGGTACCCGGCCAAACAGCCGCGTGAGGTTGGGTGCCACGCGGGCCTCAATGCTGCGAAAGGCCGCGAGCACCTGCTCCGGCGTTTGGTAGGGCATAAACCGAGGGTTGCTGCCCAGGTAAGTGAAAAAGCCCGCCAGCGTGCCCCGGTAGCCCACACGCCGCCGAATGGCCTCCATCTCGGTCCGGATGCGCTTCACCTCGGCCAGGCCGGTTTGGTAGATGGCGTCGGGCGTGCGGTCGGTGGTGGTCATCAGGCGCACGTCGTAGCGGTACATCTCGGCGCCGCCGGGCACGTCGCTCAGGCCGGTGCTGGTGCGGGCCTGGGGCAGGTACTCGTTCTGCAGAAAGTCGGCCAGCCGGCGGTAGGTGGGCACCAGGTCGGTGGCAATGGCCTGCTGGTAGGCCGCCGAGAGCCGCACCTTGTCGGCGTCGGAAAAGCTGGCCGGAAAGCGCAGGGCCGGCCCGTAGAACGGGCTGCGAATCACGTCGGAAGTCACCTGGGCCTGCAGCTGGGGCACAATGCGCTGCACCACCACGCGGGGCAGCACCACGGCCGCCTTCATGCCCAGCCGGAAATTGGCCATGGCCGAGTCGGCCCACACCGGAAAGCGGTCGACCCGCGCCAGCCAGTTGTCGTAGTCGCGCACCGTGCGGAAGGGCTGCGCGCCGGTGCCCGTGCCCAGCATGGCCAGCGTGTTGGGCACGCTGAAAAACGGGTCCAGCGGCATCATCCAGGTGTTCAGCTTTAGCCCGTCGAGGCGGGTCCGCATTTCGTACTGAAAGATGTCGTAGCTCAGCTTGTCCTCGGCCGAGAGGCGGGCCCGGTCGATGTTGAGCAGGTCGTTGAGGTAGCGGCGGCAGAGGCGCTGCTGCTGCTGGCGGAAGGCCTGGGTTTGGTCGTTGGGCAGGCGGTCGTTGAAGCGGTTGTCGCCCTGGGCCATAGCCGCCAGCGGAAACAGCCGGGCGCGGTCTTCCCAATAAGTATTAAACAAATTGGCCAGCAGCACCGATGCCGCACTGGCGCGGCTGGCCGGGGGCGCCTGGGCCCCGGCCGGCCGCGCCAGCAGCCCCAATGCCGCCAGCAAAACAAAAACCAACTTCCGCATCAAAAACTAAATAAGCTGGCAATCTACGCTGATTTGGCGCATAGGCCTACATTTATTCCAATTCTATACAGCAAAAACCCCGCGCCGGGTTCAGTCGGCGCGGGGTTTTTGCTATTTGGCGCAGTTGCTGAATCCAGCACGTCATGCTGAACGCAGCCGAAGCATCTCTACCGCGCAACTAATTAATTTTAGTATTGCGGTAGAGATGCTTCGGCTGCGCTCAGCATGACGTGCTCATTTCTCACTTTTCGTCTCTCATTGCTCAGCTATTGCCTCTTCGCCCAGGCGTCCATCTTGGTTTCGAGCACGGCCAGCGGCATCACGCCATCCTTCAGCAGCTCGTCGTGGAAGTTGCTGAGGGAGAACTTGCTGCCCAGCTGCTTTTCGTAGCGGGCGCGCAGCTCCTGAATTTTCAGCTGGCCGATTTTGTAGGCCAGCGCCTGGCCCGGAATGGCCATGTAGCGTTCGATGGCCGAGGTGTCGTCTTCCTCGCTGGCGGGCATGTTGTCGAGCATGTAGGCGATGGCCTGCTCGCGGGTGAGCTGGCCGGTGTGCAGGCCGGTGTCCACTACCAGGCGCACGGCGCGCAGCATCTCGTCGTTCAGCGCGCCCACGTACTGGTAGGGGTCTTTGTAGAGGCCCAACTCCTTACCCAGGCTTTCGCAGTAGAGCGCCCAGCCTTCCGTCATGGCGCCGTAGCCGGCAAACTGGCGGAACTTTGGCAGGCTGGTGTTTTCCTGCTGCAGCGAAATCTGGTAGTGGTGGCCGGGAATGGCTTCGTGCAAAAACAGCGACTCCATGCCCTGCGTCACGTTGTACTCGGCAGGCTTGGGCAGGGGCACGTAGAAAATGCCCGGCCGCGTGCCGTCCGGCGAGCCCTGGTTGTACTCGGCCGAAGCCGACGCCTCCCGGAAGGCCTCAGTGCGCCGAATCTCAAACGGCGACTTGGGCACGCGGCCGAACATCTTTTTCAGGTTCGGGTCGATGGTTTCCTGGATGCGGCGGAAGCCCGCCAGCACTTCCTCGGCCGTTTTGAAGGGCATGGCCTTGGGGTCGTGCTTCAGGCTCTCGAAGAACTGCCGCAGCGTGCCCTTGAAGCCCAATTGGGCTTTCATGCGCTCCATTTCGGCGCGCAGGCGGGCCACCTCGCGCAGGCCCAGGGCGTGGATTTCGGCCGGGGTTTTGTCGGTTGTGGTCCAGTAGCTGGCGTAGTAGCGGTAGATTTCCGGCCCGCCGGGCACGGCGTTGATGCCGCTGGTGGCGCGGGATTTGGGCAGGTATTCTTTCTGTAAAAAGGTGGCCAGCTTGCTGTATGCTGGTACCAACTCCGTCATGATGGCCTTTCGGTAGTCATCGCTCAGACGCTTTTTATCGTCATAAGAAAACTCTTTGGGAAAGCTTTTAATGGGACTAATAAATAAGGAGTTGTCGGGGTCACTCACCACTAGGGGCTTACGTCCTGAAATCATGGCGCTATCCTTCACTAGCACGCCGCGCATCTGCGGAATCATCTTCACCACCAGCGCCCGAGGCAGCACCACGCCGGCTTTCATGCCGCGCCGGAAGTTGCCGATGGCCGAGTCGGCCCACACCGTGAAGCCGCGCACCCGGCCCAGCCAGTTGTCGTAGTCCTGCACCGTCTTAAACGGCTGATTGCCTTGCCCCGAGCCAAACTGCCCCATGCTGATGGGCAGCCCCCAGAACTGCTGAAACGGCATCATCCAGGTGTTGAGCTTCAGCCCGTCCACGCGCTGCTTGAGGTCATACTGAAAGATGTCGTAGCTGATTTTGTCGTTCTCGTCCAGCCCTGCCCGGTCGAACTTGCCCAGCCGCCCCAGATAATCCTGGTAAAAAGTGCGCAACGTGTCCCGGAAGGCCTGGGTCTGGTCGTTGGGCAGGCGGTCGTTGAAACGGTTGTCGCCCTGGGCCGTGGCCGAAAGCGGGTCGAGCCGCGACTGCTGCTCCCAGAAGCTGGCAAACAAGCCGTTCAGGCCCTTGGCCGAGTCGGCCGGGGCCGCCGTGCCGGGGGCGCTGCTTGTAGTGGTTTCGGTGGTTTTGGTTTGGTTGCAGGCCGTGGTGAGCGCCGCAGCGACAAGGCCAGCAAGGGCAAGTTTTTTCATAAGGAATGGGAATGTGCCGCAAGCTACGAAACCGCCTGACACGCTCCCACCTCCCGCCGGCTACTGCGCGGGCGTCGCGGCTGCCGGGGCCGCCAGGCGCGCCACGGCCAGCTGGCCCAGCGCCTTGGCCACCTGCCAGCGCGAGTAGTTGCGGTCGGCCCGCGGCAGGCCGATGACGAGCGTGCGCTCGGGCAGTCCCACGTACAAATCGCCGTGGGTATCATCATAATACGCCTCGTGCCCCAGGCCATTCACCGCCAGAATATTGCGCCGCTTCAGGCGGTTGCCGGTTTGCATAATGGCAAAGGCCGAGGCTGGCCGGTACGAAACCACTACCACCGCATCGGGGCTGGCGGGCTGGTCGGCCTGCACGAAGCGGCAGCCCTCGCCCTGTGCCTGCTGCTGCACGGCCTGCCCGGTGAGGTCGCCCACCTCGCGGGCCGTCAGCAGGCGGCAGCTTTCGGTGGGCAGGGTGGCGGTGGTGTCGAGCTGCACTGCCGTGGAGCGGCCCGAGCCGCCGCTTGACTGTTCCAGCGGCGCGTTGCCGCTGCAGGCCCCCAACAGAAGAGCCGCACTAACTGCGGCCAGCATGCCCGAAAGATGCTTTGGTAAAGAAGAATGAAGACGCAGCATAAGACCAGTGAATGGTGAATAAACGGGCTAATTCTGGTGCTTACTACGGGTTTGCGGAAAAATCGGCTCAGGTAGGTCCCCGCATACGCCCCGGCGCACGTTGCGGAAAGGCGGTACTTTTGTAAAAAAAACGCCCTTCCCTTGCGCACAATAATTCCCACCTTCCTGCTGCTGCTTTCGCTGCTGGCGCTTCCCCTGTTCTCCACGGCTCAGCGCCGGCCAGTCGGCCCGGTACGCCGCCCCACCATTCCCCGCGTAGAGGCCGCCCGTCGCGCCACGGCCAAAGCCGCCGTCCGTAAAACGGCGCCTTCCGCCGCCAAGGCCCCGGCTTTCACCCGCTACCTGCACTCGCCCTGGGTCGATAGCGTGATGCGGACGCTCACGCCCGACCAGCGCGCCGCGCAGCTGTTCATGGTGGCCGCGTATTCCAACCGCCGCCGGGTAGATGAGGACTCGATTTCGGCCCTTATTAAGCAGTACGGCATCGGCGGGCTCATCTTCTTTCAGGGCGGGCCGGTGCGGCAGGCCAAGCTGCTGAACCGCTACCAGAGCCAATCGAAAGTGCCGCTGCTAGTGGCCCTGGACGGCGAATGGGGCGTGGGCATGCGCCTCGACAGCATCGTGAAATTCCCGTACCAGATGAGCCTGGGCGGCGAAACCGACACCACGTTGCTCTACGACATGGGCCGCGAAATTGCCCACCAGTTCAAGCGCCTGGGCATGCACGTCAACTTCGCGCCGGTGGTCGATGTCAATAACAACCCCGCCAACCCCGTCATCGGCTTCCGGAGCTGGGGCGAAAACCCGGCGGCCGTGGCCCGCGACGGCCGGCAGTACATGCGCGGCATGCAGGATGCCGGCATTCTGGCCGTGGCCAAGCACTTCCCCGGCCACGGCGACGTGGACGCCGACTCCCACCTGGCCCTGCCCACGGTGCGCGTCGACCGCCGCCGGCTCGATTCGCTGGAGCTGCCGCCCTTCCGCAGCCTCATGGCCGGCGGGCTGGGCGGCATGATGGTGGCCCACCTCAACGTGCCGGCCTTAGACACGGTGAGCGGGCCTAGCACCTTGTCGAAGCCCATCATTACGGATTTGCTGCGCGATGAAATGGGCTTTAAAGGCCTGATTTTCACCGATGCCATGAATATGCGCGGCGTCATCAGCATGTTCCCGCCCGGCGAGGCCGACGTGCGTGCCATCATGGCCGGCAACGATATTCTGGAGTTCAGCAAGAACATTCCACTGGCGTTGCGCATGGTGCGCGCGGCCGTGGACAGCGGCCGCCTCACCCAGCAGGAAATCGACGTGCACTGCCGCCGCGTGCTGGCCCTCAAGCAATGGTCGGGCCTGAACCACTACCGGCCCATCAAGCTCCAGAACCTCTACGAAGACCTCAACCCGCCGCACGCCCAGTACCTCAGCCACCGCCTCACCGAGCTGAGCATCACGCTGCTGCGCAACCAGAAGAACCTGCTGCCGCTGCAGCGCCTCGACACGCTGCGCATTGCCACGCTGGTGCTGGGCGGCTCGCCGCGCGATACCACCGATTTCCAGAAAGCGGTGGCCGACTACGCGCCGGCCGCGCATTTCCACATTTCGGCCACGCCTACGCTCGATGAATTAACGAAGCTGCGCGCCGCCCTCAAGCCGTACAACGTCATTCTGGTGGGGCTGCAAAGCCTGGGCCGCCTGCCCGCCACCAGCTTCGGCATCACCCCCGAAGACAACCTGCTGCTGCGCGAGCTGGCCGACCAGAAGCAAACGCTGGTGCTCAGCGTGTTCGGCTCGGCCTACGCCGTGGCCAAGGTGCGCGACCTCGACCGTGCCGCCGCCGTGGTGCTGGCCTACCAGGAAAGCGAAAATGCCCAAAGTCTGGCCGCCCAGGCCATTTTTGGCGGCATCGGGGCCACCGGCCGGCTGCCCGTGACGGTGAGCGACCGATACCCGCGTGGCTTCGGGCTGCGCACCGCGCCGGGCTTACGCCTCCGCTACGCCAACCCCGAGGACGAAAGCATGGACCCGCGCCTCGAAGCTCGCGTCGACAGCCTCGTGGGCCGGGCGCTGGCGGCGCAGGCCTTCCCGGGCGGGCAGGTGCTCATTGCCCGGCGCGGCACAGTGGTGCTCCGCAAAAGCTATGGTAACCAGACGTATGCGGGCTTCGGTGACGCGGCGACAATTGATGCTAAGAAAAAGCCCAAAGTCGCGGATGCCGACAAATCAGTGACTGTGCCGCGTCCGGTGCACAACGACGACCTCTACGACCTGGCTTCCATGACCAAGCTCATGGCCGCCACGCCGGCGCTGCTGCGGCTGCAGGGCCAGGGCAAGTTCAGCCCCGACAGCGCGATGGGTAACTATTTCAGCTTCCTACGCGGCACCAACAAGGCCGATTTGAAGATGCGCGACGTACTGGCCCATCAGGCCCGCCTCAAGGCCTGGATTCCGTTCTGGCAGGAGCTGCGGAAGAAGAACGGGGAGCTGCGGCGGCGCTATTTCCGGGCCGATTCGTCGGCGCGGTTTCCGCTGCCGACGGCGGCCGGGCTGTGGGCGCGCAAGGATTTGCCGGCGCGTATTTACAAGGAAATCGGGGAGTCGCCGCTCAATGAAAAGCCCGGGTATGTGTACTCCGATTTGTCGTTCATTCTCTACCCGGAGTTAGTAAAGGCCCGCACGGGCCAGACGTTCGACGCGTTTTTGCAGCAGCAGGTGTACCGGCCGTTGGGCGCCACCACGCTGGGCTTCCGGCCCACCAACCGCTTTCCGCTGAAGCGCATCGTGCCCACCGAAGTCGATTCGGCCTTCCGGCGCCAGCTGCTGCACGGGACGGTGCACGACGAGGGCGCGGCGCTGCTCGGCGGCCTTTCGGGCCACGCCGGTCTGTTTGGCGATGCTAACGACGTGGCCAAGCTGGCCCAGACCTACGCCTGGGGCGGGCGCTACGGCGGCCAGCAGCTGTTCGACAAAACCATCATGGACGAGTGGACGCGCTGCCAGTTCTGCCCCGACAACCGCCGCGCCCTGGCCTTCGACCGCCCGGCGGCCAACCCCACGGTGAACTCGGCCAAATCGGCCTCTCAGCGCAGCTACGGCCACACGGGCTTCACGGGCACCTACTTCTGGGTGGAGCCGGAGAAGGATTTGGTGGTGATTCTGCTCACCAACCGCGTACACCCTACGCGGCGGAATAATAAATTGACCGAGCTGAGCGTACGCTCGTCGCTGCTGCAGCTGGCTATTGAGGCAGCGAAGTAGGCTGAGCTTTGCAGAAAATGCCTACTTATTGGCTTTTGCAAAAAAAAACGTCATGCCGAGCGCAGCCGAGGCATCTCGCGTGCAATAGTAATTCAATCGTGAAAACGGGTTTGATTACTTGTTGCACGCGAGATGCCTCGGCTGCGCTCGGCATGACGTTTATTATTAGGTTCTTACTTGCCGGCAGTGGCCGGCGCGAGGCGCAGCATCTGAATCTCGCGCGGCGCCGCCGCCACTTCCAGGCCCAGCTTGGCCAGCGCGGCGGTGAGGGAGGTTTTTACGTCGGCGCCTTCCGTGGCAAAGGCTACGTCGTAGAGGCCGGTCAGGCCGGTTTCGTCCACTACCGGTAGCCGCAGCTCGTTTTCGAGGTAGGCGCGCAAGCTTTCCAGCGCGCTGCCCTGCATGGTAAATTCGCCGCCGCCGAAACTCAGCTGCTCGGGCTTGGTAGAGGCGGGCAGAGACGGCGCGTTCTTTAGGCGGCGCAACACGTAGGCGGGTTTGGTGGTGGTTACCCAGGTGGCCTGCACCGGCAGGTATTGGCGCAGGGCCTCGCGCAGCAGCGGTTTCAGGTGGGATTCCTGGCCGGGCGGCACGATGAAATCGAGGCAGACTTTGGAAAGGTCGTCGTACTGGCGCAGGCTGTCGGGCATTTGGTTTTGAATGCGGAAGTAGCTGGTTTCGTAGGCTAATTGAAAGAGGGAAGTGTAGTCGAGGTTGATGGCCGTGAGGCGCCGCCGAGCCAGCGGGCCCTTGCGCTCGGGGCGCATCATGCCCGGCAGCCCCTGGATGAAGGGCCGCACGCTCACGGCGTAGCGCGTGGCCGTATCGACCGGGAAGTAGCTCATCGGGTCGGTGTTGAGCAGGTCCTGCTTCGGCCGCAGGTGCACGGGCTGGCCGGTGGCCACGGCCAGCAGCGCCGCCTCGGTAAGCTGCTCGGGCGAGGTGATGGCCACCACGCGCCGGTTTTTATCGACTACAACGGTGTGCGAAATAATCCGGTGCGGAAACCAGCGGTTGAGGTCCTGCGCCGGGTCGGGAGCCGAAGCCAGGGGCACTGCCACGGGCCGCTTAGCCAAGAATTTCTGCAGGCGCGTTTCCGAATCGGTTGAAATGCCCACCACCTGCAAATCAGCCAGGTGGCGCTGTTGCAGGTCGGCCAGCCGCTGCAGGGCCGGGATGCAGGGGCTGCAGGTGGTACTCCAGAATTCGAGCACCAGCACCTTGCCCTTCGCTTCGGCCGAAGCGAAGGTGCCGCCCGGGCGGTTCACCACGCGCGGCAACATGAAGTTGGGCAGAACGTCGCCCACCTGCAGGGGCGTTTGGGCAAAAGTCGGGCTGCTGAGCAGGCTGCCCAGCAAGGCAAGGAGGTAGGGGAGACGCATGGAGCGAAAGATAGCGGCGGTACGGAAACCGGTTGATTTGAACGTCATGCAGAGCGCAGCGAAGCATCTCGCGTGGGGTAGTAAGTCTGCCGTTTCAACGTTATGGATTCGTGGTGGCAAGCGAGATGCTTCGCTGCGCTCTGCATGACGGTCTACTGCCAAGCTCCGCAAAACGTAACTGGGCCTGCCGAAAATATTTCCCAACCGGGTTTTAATCAGCCAATGCTGCTACCTTACGGGCCTACTCTCATTCCCACCCCGCCCTCTTATGTTAGGACTAATGATGGCCGAGCCGCTGCGCGTGGCCACAATCATCGAGCACGCCGCCAAGTGGCATTCCGATACCGAAATCGTGTCGCGGCTGCCTGAGGGCGGCATCCACCGCTATACCTACGCCGATGCCAACCGCCGCGCCAAGCAGCTGGCCCAAGCCCTGCACCGGCTCGGCATCGAAAACGGCGACCGGGTGGGTACCCTGGCTTGGAACACGCACCGGCATTTTGAGCTGTACTACGGCGTGGCGGGCATCGGTGCGGTGTGCCACACCATCAACCCGCGCCTGTTTCCGGAGCAGCTCGTCTACATCATCAACCACGCCGAGGACCGGCTGCTGTTCTTCGACCTGACCTTTTTGCCTTTAGTGGAGCGGCTGGCGCCCGTGTGCCCCACCGTGGAGAAATGGGTGCTTATGGCTGGGCCGGAGCATTTGCCCAAGCAGTCGGCCCTACCCGGTTTGTGCAGCTACGAGGACTTGCTTGCAGCTGAAGACGGCCATTACGAGTGGCCCAGCTTCGACGAAAACACGGCCTGCTCGCTCTGCTACACCTCCGGCACCACCGACCAGCCCAAGGGCGTGCTCTATTCGCACCGCTCCACGCTGCTGCACGCGCTGGGCATTTCGCTGCCCGATTCGCTGGGCTGCTCGGCCCTGGATGTGATTATGCCCGTGGTGCCCATGTTTCACGTCAACGCCTGGGGCTTGCCCTACGCGGCCCCGCTCAACGGCGCCAAGCTGGTGCTGCCCGGCGCGGGTATGGACAGCGCCAGCCTGTATGAGCTGATGGAAACCGAGGGCGTCACGTTCTCGGCCGGGGTGCCCACCATCTGGCTGGCGCTCTTGCAGTTCATGCGCGAAGGCCACCGGAAGTTCAGTACGCTACGGCGCACAGTGGTGGGCGGCTCCAGCTGCCCGCCGGCCCTGATGAAAGCCTTCGTGGATGAGCTGAACGTGACCATCACCCACGCCTGGGGCATGACCGAAACCAGCCCGCTGGGCACCGCCAGCCGCCTCAAGGCCAATCAGCTGACGCTGCCGGCCGACGAAAAAGCGGCCATCCTGACCAAGCAGGGACGGGTGGTGTTTGGGGTCGACATGAAGATTGTGGGCGACGACGGCCAGGAACTGCCGCACGACGGCGAGGCCTTTGGCGACCTACTGGTGCGCGGCCCTTGGGTGGTGCGCGACTACTTCCGCGCGCCCACGCCCGGCGAAATGACGGCCGACGGCTGGTTCCGCACCGGCGACGTGGCCACCATTGCCCCCGATGGCTTCATGCAAATTACCGACCGCTCGAAAGACGTTATCAAGTCGGGCGGCGAATGGATTTCCAGCATCGACCTCGAAAATCTGGCCGTGGCCCACCCCGCCGTGGCCGAGGCCGCCGTCATCGGCGTGCCCAGCGCCAAGTGGAGCGAGCGGCCGCTGCTGGTGGTGGTGCGCCGGCCGGGGCTGGACGTGTCGAAGGAAGAAATGCTGGCCTTCTTCCGGGGCAAAGTGGCCCGGTTCAGCGAGCCCGACGCCGTGGAGTTTGTGGACGCCTTGCCGCACACCGCCACCGGCAAAATTCTGAAAACGCAGCTGCGGAAGGACTTCGCGGGGTATTCGGTGGCGTAGGCTACAGGGTATCGCAATAGGCCAGCAGGCGCACCACATCGTTTTCCCGATGCAGGTCGAGCTGCTGCTGCTGGGCGTAGGTAGTGGCAGCGGTAGCGTGCGGCGCACCCAAAGCGGCCAACACTTCGGCCGGGCGCAGGTTGACGGGCACAATGCGGTTGTCGGGAGTTTTGAGGAAATAAGACAAGATGTCCTTGCTTCCCGAAAAGCCTCCCGCCCCTGCCTGCGGTAGGCCACGCGTGTGGCTGCGCTGGCAGAGCAAGGCCGTTTTGCCCGCATCGTAATGCACCTCGTAAAAAGCCGAGCGGAGCGACGCTTTCAACACGCGCGCGTTGAGGTAGCGGCGGTACGTCAGGCGCAAGCCCAGCAGCGAATCGCCAATGGTGAATTCCCGCAACAGGTCCATGTCTACGACCTTAACCACTTCGGTTTCCCTCACATAGGCGCGGGAAATAAGCTGGTGGCTGAAGGCATTGTATTTCAGCCAGGCCCGCTGCGGTGCGCCGTTGCCGTAAGGCTGCAATAGTCCCTGCGTCCAGCCAACGAACAAGTAATCACTGGGCACAAAGGGGCTCACCAGGTTCTGGGTGGAAGGGGGTGCCGGCTGATTACTCCGCGCGTTTGCCATGTATTTCGCCACGTCGATGGGCACCACTTTGGTTGGCGGGCCACCACTTGCGGGTGTTCGGTAGTCTTGGCCCAGCGCGGCCTGGCTGCCAAGCAGCACGAGCATCAGAATAGGTAGAGGACGCATATTATTCGGTTGGAAGGGAAAGACATCCGAAGGTAGCAAAATGCCGGTGCCTGTGGCACCAATAAGCTAATACGCTTACGGCGCGGCAACCAGTCTTGGTTCCTGCTTCGGATGCAGCGCCTTCTACTTGCCTAGCTCCTCGGCTCTGTCCCGCGCGGCGCCGGCCCCGGCCATGAGGCCTTCGCGCACGGCGCCCGCGCCGAAGGCTTTGAGCGCCGCCTCGGTGGTGCCGCCTTTGGAGGCCACTTTGGCAATCCAGTCCTCGCAGCTCAGGCCCGATTGCGAGTACAGCTCCACGGCGCCGCGGAAGGTCTGGCTCACCAGCAGCTCGGCTTCGGCGGGAGCGAAGCCCATTTGGGTGGCCGCGTCCATGAGGGCGCCCATGCAGTAGTACACGTAAGCCGGGCCGCTGCCCGAGATGGCCGTGCTGGCATCAATGGCGCTTTCTTCCTCCACGTACACCGTTTTGCCGGTGGTGCTGAGTAGGTTTTGCACCTGGACTAGCTCGGCGCGGGTCACCTCGTCGGTGCTGGTGAAGGCCGTCATGCCCATGCCAATCTGGGCGGGTAGGTTGGGCATGGCCCGAATAACTTTGGGCGTGCCCAACTCCTCCCGGATGGTCGAAATCCGCACGCCGGCCATGATGCTGAGGATGACCTGCTGCGGCTGCACGTAGTCGCGCAGCACCTCAAACAAGGCCTTGGAGTCCTGCGGCTTCACGGCCAGAATGATGATGCTGGCGCCCGGCACGCACTCGGCCGGCGAGCCCCACACCGTGCCGATTTCGTGGGCGGCCAGGGCCGGCACCCGCTCCGGCGAGCGGGCCAGCAGGCGCAGGTCGAGCCGTGAGGTGATGTGGGCGCGCACGAAGCTGCGGGCGTAGGTGAGGCCCATGTTGCCGCCGCCGATGATGAGAATTTTCATGAAGTAAATAGGTCTTTCAAAACCTAAAGAACGTCATGCTGAGCGCAGCCGAAGCATCTCAACCACGAGAGTAATTATTTACTATTGTGGTAGAGATACTTCGGCTGCGCTCAGCATGACGTTCTAGTATGGTGTGCAAGTCTACTGCTCACACCTTCAGCACTACGCCCTTCTTATACATCCAGCTCAGAATGAAGTACCAGATGACGATGAGCGTGACCGCGCCCACCAGCGAGGCATTGCGCGGGTCGGAGAAAAACGGCGCGATGCCCCATTCGTAGAGCCACTCCTTCAGCCCACCGGTTTTGCCGCCGGGCAGGGCCAGCTTGAACAGCCCGAACGTGCGCGATAGCAGCGCCGAGAGGCAGAACACCAGAATGGCATTGACGCCGTAGACCAGCGCCGGGCGCGTCCAGGCGCGATAGCCTTGCACATCGCAAATCCAGTAGAGCGCCGCCAGGCCCGCCATGGCTAGGCCGCCGCAGTAGAGCACGTAGGAACTGCTCCACAGGGCTTTGTTGATGGGGAACCACGGCGCCCAGCACAGGCCGAGAATGATGAGCCCGCCCGCAGCCACGAACAGCCAGGCCACTTTGGCGGCGGGCTCCTGGTCTTTGCGCCGCAGCCATTGGGCGGTGAGGCAGCCCAGCAGGCCGGTGCCCAGGGCCGGTAGGGTGCCGAGCAGGCCTTCGGGGTCCCAGGTCTTGCTTTGCTTCCAGAGGTGCGGCTCGGTGAAGATGGTGCGGTCGAGCCAGGCGCCGAGGTTGGTGGCGGGCTCCAGGTTGGCGGGGCCGAAGCCGGGCACCGGCACCAGCTGCATCAGCACCGCGTAGCCGACGAGGAAACCGATAATCAGCCCCACCTGCGTGCGCCAGTTGGTTTTCAAAAAGATAAAGCTGCACCCCAGAAACACCAGCGCAATGCGCTGCAGCACGCCCATGATGCGAACCACTGGGAAATTGAATTTCGGATACAGCGACAGCAGCAGGCCCAGGCCAAACAGCACGCCCGCCCGGCGCAGCACCCGCCCCAGCACCGCGCCCTGCGGCCCACCGCGCTGCTTGATGCCATCGAGCGCATACACCAGGCTCACCCCCACAATGAACAGGAAAAACGGGAAAATCAGGTCCGTGGGCGTGCAGCCGTTCCATTCGGCGTGCTCCAGCGGCGGGTAGATGTGGCCCCAGTCGCCGGGGTTGTTCACCAGAATCATGGCCATCACGGTGAGGCCCCGAAACACGTCGAGGCTGATGAGGCGGCCCGGCTGCGAGGCCTCGGCTAGCGGCAGCGTGCCCGTGGTTTCGACGGCGGCTTGGGTGGTGCGTTGCATGGGTGGGAGCAGGAAGTATGAAGAATGAAAGAACGTCATGCAGAGCGCAGCGAAGCATCTCGCATGGAGTAGCAATTATTGATTAGTGGCGGCACGCGAGATGCTTCGCTGCGCTCTGCATGACGTTGAGAGGTTGCCTATTCAGCCCGGGAACGACACCTTGCCCATGCCCACGGCCGGCACCCGCTGCCGCCCCGCGCCAATAGCTACCGGCTGGCCCGCCACGGCCTCATTGGCCAGCACAGCGAACAGAATGGCCTCCTTCGCGTCGCCCGACACGCCCAGCGCATCGGTGCTGGCAAAGCGCGCCGCCGGCAAATGCCGCTGCAACGCCGCCATCAGGGCCGGGTTGTGGGCGCCGCCGCCGCTGGCGTACACCGCCGTGGGCGCGGGCCGCTCGGCAAAAGCCGCCTGCACGGCCCGCGCTACGCCCACGGCGCTTAGTTCGGCCAGCGTGGCCAGGGTGTCTTCCAGCGTCAGGGTTTCGGTATTGCTGCGGCGTTGGGCTTCAGTCAGATAAGCAGCGCTGAACAGCTCGGGTCCGGTGGTTTTGGGCAGCGGAGCAGCGAAAAACGGGTGGTCGAGCAAGGCCGCGAGCAGGCCCTCATGTACGCGGCCGGCCAGGGACAGTCGGCCGTCCTCGTCGTAGGCCAGTTCGGGAAAGTGGGCGCGCACGGTCGCGTCGAGCAGCGTGTTGCCAGGGCCGGTGTCGGTGCTGAAGGCGGTGCTGGCGTCGCCGCCGCTGCGGGGTAGGTAGGTGAAGTTGGCGATGCCACCGAGGTTGAGCAGTAGCCGTTCCTCGTCAGGGCTGCTGAGCAGCAGGAAGTCGCCGTAGGCGGCCAGGGGCGCGCCTTCGCCGCCGGCCGCGATGTGCTTCTGGCGGAAGTCGCTGAGCGTGATGATGCCCGTGCCCACGGCCACGTGGTCGCCGTCGCCGAGCTGCAGGGTGGCATTCAGAGCGAAACCGGGGCGCTGGTGCTGATGGCGCGGGGCGTGGTAAATGGTCTGGCCGTGGCTGGCGATGAGGTCAACGTCGGCCGGGCTGATGTGCCACTCTTGTAAACAGTCCAGCACGGCGCGGGCGTGCAACTGGCCTAGCCAAGGGTTCAGCAGCGTGAGGTATTCCAAACTCACCTGCTCGCGGGCAAACACCTGGCGGATGCGGGCCTTGGTATCCTCGTCATACGGCACCGTGCGAAACTGCTCCAGCTCCAGCCGCGTGCCGGGGCCGTGCCCGCTGAGGCGGCACAGCGCCACGTCCAGCCCATCGAGCGAGGTGCCCGACATCAGGCCGATGATGCGGCGGCTGGGCTGGGCGGCCAGGTGGCAGAGGCGGGCGAGGTGGGCGTTCATGGGTTTATCAGGAAGTTTTGAGGGCACAAGAACGCCATTTTGGGACTGCCTGACGTGGGCGCCTCACCCCCTGACCCCCTCTCCCAAAGGAGAGGGGGCACCGGTTATGCTACAAGTCGTGAATCGTCTGGCTCCCCTCTCCTTTGGGAGAGGGGCCGGGGGTGAGGCGCCCACGTCAGGCGGACTATCAAATCCCTATAGCACCGGGTCCGTTGGTGTTTGCGAGTTGTTTTCGCGCTCGGTGCGGGGGTAGGGGAAGAAGTTGCGGTTGCGCTCGGCGCCGGTGGTGCCGGCGGCGGGGCGGCCGAAGCGGCGGCTGTCGGCCAGGCGAAAGCCCTGGAAGGCCAGCTCGATGTCGCGGTTGCGCAGAATGTCGGTGAGGATGTCGGCGGCGGTGAGCGGGCCGGCATAGGGTGCCAGCCCGGCGCCGGGGGGCGCGGTGGGCAGCGTGCCCGCAAACGTAGCGGCGGCCGTGCTGGTCCGCACCCGGTTCAGCTCGATAACGGCGTTGGGCAGGTCGCCTTTGCGGGCGTAGGCTTCGGCCCGAATCAGGAGCATTTCGCCCGGGAGGTACACCGGAATGGGCGCGCTGTTGGCCGTGTAGAAGCCGGTGCCCAGGTTCTGGGTGGCCGTGGGGTTGGTGCGGATGTAGAAAGGCAGCCGCCGGTCGCCGGCCTCGGGCGCCAGCGCGCCGGTCAGGCCCAGGTTGGCGTTGAAGGGCTCGAACACGTTGCGGTTGCCGAAGGCCACCTCAAAAATGGGGTTGCGGGTGTTGTCGTCGTAGTTGAAGACGGAGCGTTTGGTGAGGTCGACACGGCCGGCGGCGGCCAGGGCCTTGTCGTAGTCGCCGGCTTCGAGGCTGTAGCGCGCAATCAGGGCCTGGATGGTGTTGGGCAGGTCGAGGCCGGGCACAATCTTGGCGTTGAAATCGGCCGAAACGGGCGTGGCGGCCAGCTGCGTGGCGGCCGTTTCGAGCTGGGCCACGGCGTTTTGCAGCGCTTGCACGCGGGGCACGAAGGGCGCGTTTTCCTGCACCACCAGCGGCACCTGCTCAAAATACTGCGCCAGCGTGCCCAGCGCCAGCGCCCGGAAAATGCTGCCGTAGGCCACAATGCCGCTGCGGGTGCCCGCCTCGGGGGCGTTACCCACGTTGGCCAGCACCAGGTCGGCGTTGGCTTTCACCAGGTTGGCCTGCGTCCAGAGGTTGCGCACCACGCCGTTGGCGTTGGTGACGCTGCCGCCGCCCAGGCTCACGTTATACTCTTCGATGTTGCCCACGTTCAGAATGGTCAATTCTCTGGTGCTCAGGCCGCCGGCCGCCACCGAGTTGTAAATGACGCTGAGCAGGCCGCCCGCGCTGTAGCGGTACTGCAGGCCGTTGCAGAGCGTAATCAGCCCGTCGGACGAGGTCACGACCTGCGGCTGCAGGGCCGAGCTGGGGTTCAGGTATTCTTTGTTGCAGCTGCCGAGCGACAGGGCCAGCAGGGCTGCGAGGAGGGTATGTTTTTTCATGAGTACATGAATGAAGGCTGGGAAGAAATGTAGCGTGGACTCTGCGAGTCCGCGCCCGAGCGAGTTGCTCAACGATTTCGGGAGGGCACGGACTCGCAGAGTCCACGCTACGGGCTAAAACGACGCCGCCAGCTTGAGCTGGTAGGTGCGCGGAATGGGCACGTTGCCGAAGTCGATGGCGCGCAGCAAATCGTTGGAGCCGCCGGCGCTGGTTTCGGGGTCGAAGCCGTTGTAGTTGTCCCACGAAATCAGGTTGCGGCCCACCAGCGACACGTTCAGGTTGCTGATGAACTTGCTGAACGTGGGCAGCGTGTAGCTCAGCGCCGCCTCGCGCAGCTTCACGAAGGAGCCGTCGTCGACCCGGAATTCCTGGGTGTTGTAGATGGCGAAGATGTAGCCGCGGGGCAAGTCGCCGCGCAACTCTTTTTCGGCCAGGTCGCCGAGGCCCACGCCCTGGCGGGTGCGTTTGTCGGCGTTGAACACGCTGTTGCCCTGCACGGCGTCGGTCAGCAGGTGCAGGCTCAGCTTCTTGTAAGTCAGGTTGGTGCTCAGCGAACCCGTCCATTTCGGGTTCGGGTCGCCGATGATGACGTTGGCGATGGTCGTGCCGGTGCCGTAGCTGGGCTGGCCGTTGGCCTCGCGGGCGGGGGTGAAGGTGGTGGCGCCCACGGCCTGCCCGCTGGTGCGCTCGTCCTGCGGGAAGCCCTGCGGCGTAAGCAGCAGCGAGCCGTCGGGGTTGCGGGCGTAGCCCGAGCCGTAGAACACGCCCGCCGGCTGCCCGGCCAGCAAATACACCGGCGCACCGGCCACGTTGTCCACCGAGATGGTTTGGGTGCTGCCGTTGGTGCCGGGCAGTTCCAGCACCTTGTTGCGGTTGCGGTTGTAGAGCGCCGTCACGTCCCAGGTGAAGTTTTCGGTTTTCACGGGCACCACCGTCAGCTGTAGCTCCACGCCGCGGTTTTGCATGCGGCCCACGTTGTTGAGAATGGTGGAGCCGCCCGACGACGGCGCCAGGTTGCGGGTGAGCAGCAGGTCGTTGATTTTCTGGTCGTAAAGCGTGATGCCCAGCCCAATCCGGTCCTGCAAGAAGCCCAGGTCAGCCCCGAATTCCAGCTCCGAGTTACGCTCGGGGCGCACGTCCGGGATGGCCAGGATGGTGCTGGGCGTGAGCGTGTTTTTGCCCAGAAAGCCCACCGGGTTGAACTGGTAGAAGCGGCCGTAAGTAGGCAGAATCACCAGGTTGCCGGCCTCGCCGTAGCTGGCGCGCAGCTTCAGCGTGTTGAAGGATTTGGCATAGGCCGCATCGCGCCAGAAGCCCAGGTCCGACAGCACCAGCGAGCCGCTGATTTTGGGGTAAAGCTGGTTGTTTTCCGAGGGCGAAAACTTCGTGGCTTGGTCGCGCCGCAGCGCCCCCGTCAGGAAGGCCAGGTTGCGGAAGCCCAGAGTGGCCTGCCCGTAGTAGCCGCTCAGCGAGTAGCGGTCGAGGTTGTAAGCCGAGGTGACGGTGGTGCTGCTGGCCCCGCTCACGGTGGTGATGAACGGCGCCAGGTTCTGGCCCTGGGTGGTGGTGAGTTCCTGCTGGCTGTACTGGTAGTTGAAGCCGGCGCGCAGGTTCAGCTTCAGGTCTTCGGTGAAGGACAGCTCGTAGGCCGCGTTCAGGTCGGAGTTCAGCTGCAGGGCGGCGTTGTTGGCGTTGGAAGCGAAGCCCAGCGGGTAGCGGGCCGCCGGCAGGCCGGCCGTGGTCTGGTAGGGGTAGGGCCGGATGTAGCCCTGGCCCACCTGCCCATAGGCGTCAACGCCAAGCACATAGTCGAGCGAAAAGCCCTTGAACGGCGTCAGGTTCAGCTGCACGTCGCCGATGGTGCGGTTCACGCCCTGCGTAAACTTCATGTCCTCGATGGTCGAGAGCGGGTTCACGCGGGTGGGCTCCACGGCCAGCAGGTTGCCGCTGGCGTCGCGCTGGGTGATGTCGTAGATATTGTTGGTGATGTTCACCGAGTTAATCGGGCTGTAGAACACGTTGCCGTTGGCCTTCTCGTTGGAAAAACTGTTGATGTAGCTCAGCCCGGCCGACACCTTAAACCAGTCCGTCAGGCGCTGGTCGACCCGCGCCCGCAGGTTGTAGCGCGTGAAATCGGTGCCCTTGATGATGCCCTCGTTCCGGAGGTAGGCCGCCGAGATGTAGTATTGCGTGCGCTCCGAGCCGCCCGATAGGGACACGCTGTTGTCGGTGCCGTAGCCGCGCCGGAAAATCTGGTCGAAGTAGTTGTAGCGCGGCACATTCACCAGGTTGCTGGCCAGCGGTGTGGGAGCGTTGGCCGGGTCGCCGCGGAGAACGGGCGTGGTCGTGGTGCCGGGGTTGGCCGCAATCTGGGCCGCCGAAATCCCGCCGATGGTGTAGAGCCGCAGCCCCGCGAAGCCGAACTGCTTGCCGTAGGTGTTCACGGGTACCGACTTGCGCAATTCGTTCATCGTCACGCTGGTACTCACGCTCACGCGCGCCGCGCCCGCCGCCCCGCGCTTGGTGGTGATGAGCACCACGCCGTTGGCCGCCCGCGAGCCGTAGATGGCCGCCGCCGCCGCCCCGTTGATGACGTTGAGGCTGGCAATGTCGTTGGGGTTGAGGTCGGCCAGGCGGTTCTGGCCGGCGTTGGCCACGCCAATGTCGTTGCTCAGCGCCAGCTGCGACACGTTGGTGCTGGCGTTGCTCACTATCACGCCGTCAATCACATACAGCGGGTCGGAGTTGCCGGCCAGCGTGTGCACCCCGCGCAGGCGCACCGACATCGAGCCCGCCGGGTCGCCCGAGTTCTGGGTAATCTGGGCGCCGGGCACCTTGCCCTGCAGCGAGTTCAGGGCCCCGCCCGAGCCGCTCTGCGTCAGCTCCGCGCCCTGAATGGTGCTGATGGCGTTGCCCAACTCGCGCCGGTTCACGGTCACCGTCGAGCCGATGACGACGACTTCGTCCAGCTTCTGCTGGGCCTCAGCCAGGGTCGCGTTGGTAGTCACGGTTTCATCGGTGCCCAGCGTCAGCGGGCGGGCCTCCGACTTGTAGCCCACCAGCGAGATGGTGAGCGTGTAGCTGCCCGGCGCCACCGTGGCGGTGAGGGAATAACCGCCGTCCGCGCCCGTCGAGGCGCCCATCGTGGTGCCATTCAGCAGCACCGTGGCGCCCGGCAGCCCTTGGCCGGCGGCATCGACTACCCGGCCTTGCAGGGTGTAGCGCCGGTCCTGGGCCTGGGCCAGCAGCGGGCCGGTCAGCAAGAGGAAGAATAGGAGCCTACCCAGGTGGCGGGCCAGCTTGTCTCGGTAAGATTGCAGCATAAAAAAGGGGTTTGGGGTGGGAAATGGTGATTAAACTGATGGCGCGGGCCTGTGGCCCGTGCCCACTATTCGCGGGCCTCTGGCCCGCAGCCGTCCGCGCCGATTGGATAGTCAGTCGTTCAATGATTGCAGGCCGAAGGCCTGCGAATAGTCGGCACGGGCCACAGGCCCGCGCCATCTATGCCATCTATAAGGCCCTAGAACTCCCAGCGCACGAAGGCTTCAATGCCCTCGTACTCCGGCAGCCCCAGCTCATCGTAAATCTTCGCCGTGGTCCGGTTGCGCGCCTCGCTGCGCTGCCAGAACTCGCGCTGGTCGGCGCCGGGGAAGAGAGGCCGGTCCTTCTGGCTTTGGTGCTTGAAGATGGCGCGGCGCTTGCGCGTGAGCTCCTGCGGGGAGAGGGGCACGGCCATCTCAATCTGGTCGATGTCCCATTCCTGCCAGGCGCCGCGGTAAAGCCACACCCAGCAGTCGTCGAGCCACGGCGTGCCGGAAGCCTTAAGGCGGCGAATGGCCTCGAAAATAGCCCCCAGGCATACGCGGTGCGTGCCGTGCGGGTCCGAAAGGTCGCCGGCGGCGTAAATCTGCTGGGGCTGAATGCGGTTCAGCAGCTCCATCGTTAGGCGGATGTCCTCGTCGCCGAGCGGCTTTTTGCGCACCCGGCCGGTTTCGTAAAAGGGCAGGTCCTGGAAGTGGGCGCGCTCGTCGGGGTCGAGGCCGGCGTAGCGCAGGGCGCTTTTGGCCTCGCCGCGCCGGATGAGGCCCTTTATCTGCTGCACCTCGTCGCTGTCGACCTGGCCCGGCGGCTTATTGCGCAGGAAATCGGCCACGCGGTGGTAGAGGTTGTCGGCCGGCTCGCCACTGGCAAAGTGGAAGGCCTCGTCGTAGTCGGCCACGAAATCGGCGAAGCGAATGGCCTCGTCATCAAACACCGCGATGTTGCCCGAGGTCTGGTAGGCCACGTGCACCTCGTGGCCCTGGTCCACGAGCCGCAGCAGGGTGCCGCCCATCGAAATCACGTCATCATCCGGGTGCGGGCTGAAGATGAGCACGCGCTTGGGGAACGGCTCGGCGCGCTCGGGGCGGTAGGTGTCGTCGGCGTCGGGCTTGCCGCCGGGCCAGCCGGTGATGGTGTGCTGCAGCTCGTTGAAGACCCGAATGTTGATGTCGTAGGCCGGGCCCGACTGCGCCAGCAATTCCGAGAGGCCGTTTTCGTTGTAGGCCTCGTCGGTCAGTTTCAGAATGGGCTTGCTCACGGTGCGGGCCAGCCAGGTCACGGCCTTGCGCACCAGGGCGGGGTTGTGCCAGTCGCAGGGCAGGCCCAGCAGCCAGGGCGTTTTGCGGGGCGTGAGCTCGGCGCCGGCGGCCTCGTCCAGCACCACCTGCACGGCCGGGTGGCGCTGCAGGTAAGTGGCCGGCACCGTGTCGGTTACTTCGCCTTCCACCATGCGCTTCACCACGGCGGCCTTGCCCTCGCCCCAGGCCATGAGCACAATCTGACGGGCTTCGAGAATGGTGCCCACGCCCATGGTGAGGGCCCGGCGCGGCACGTTTTCCTCGCCATAGAAGTCCGAAGCGGCGTCGGTCCGCGTCACGTGGTCCAGGGTAATCATCCGGGTGCGAGAGGCCGGGCCAGAACCGGGCTCGTTGAAGCCGATGTGGCCGGTGCGCCCGATGCCCAGCAGCTGCAAGTCGATGCCGCCGGCCTCCCTGATTTGCTCCTCATAACGGCGGCAGTATTCATTTACCTGCTCGGGCGGCACGGTGCCGTCGGGGATGTGCACGTTTTCGGGCCGGATGTCGACGTGGTCGAACAGGTATTCGCGCATGAAGCGCACGTAGCTCTGCAGCGAGCCGGGTGCCATGGGGTAATACTCATCCAGATTAAAGCTGATGACGTTCTGGAAGCTCAGCCCGTCTTCGCGGTGCAGGCGCACCAGCTCCTCATACACCCGCGTAGGGGAGGAGCCGGTGGCCAGGCCCAGCACGCAGGGGCGGCCCTCGGCGGCGCGGGTGCGGATGAGGTCGGCAATCTGGCCGGCCACGGCGGCGGAGGCCAGCTCGGAATCGGGGTAAATGCTGACGGGCAGGTGGGCGCCGGCCGTGGCGGTGAGGGTGGCAAGCGGTGAAATCATGGGTGGGCTGATAAGGTGGAATTTGGCAACAGGCAGAAGCAGAAGAAATAAGCCTCACAACCCCAAGGAGCTGTGGCGGCTAAGGCGTTTCAACTAACTCAACATATCGATTTCTTCGCTTGCAAGATGCGATTTTTCTGCAAACGTTTGGGGGAATATTACCTGAATATTTCGCACATTTGACGCCCCAAGTTCATGAAGTTCATTTTACTCTCATCTGGCAGCGGCCATACGCCGCCGGTATATTCGCTTTTCCCCCACCAAAATCTGATTCTCATGAAAAAAACCTACTGGCTATTTCTGCTCTTGCTGGGCGTGCTGCTGGCCCCGCCCAGCTGGGCCCAGACGACGGCCCGCACCGTGTCGGGCATTGTCACCTCCAGCACCGACCAGAGCCCGCTGCCCGGCGTCACGGTGCTCGTGAAGGGCACCACCACCGGCAGCACTTCCGGCTCCGACGGCCGCTACTCGGTGCAGGCCGCGCCGGGCGCCACGCTCGTGTTTAGCTTCATTGGCTACGGCTCGCAGGAGCGCAGCGTGCCCGCCGACGGCGCCGTGGACGTGGCCCTGAAGGAAAGCACCACCGGCCTCGACGAGGTGGTGGTGACGTCCTACGGCATTCCGCAGGAGAAGCGCACGCTGGTGACGGCCGTGCAGGAAGTGAAGAGCAAGGACATCATCGACTCGCGCCAGACCAACGTGGTGAATGCCTTGCAGGGCAAAATCGCGGGCGTGAACATCACCTCCTCGGGCGGCGCGCCGGGCGAAGGCGCCAGCATCATCATCCGGGGCGGCACCTCGCTCGACGGCGACAACCAGCCGCTGTTCGTCATCGACGGGATGATTATGGACAACGGCTCGTTTCAGGAAAGCACCGCCCCGGGCGGCGGCTCGGCTTTCAACGGCCTGCTGGGCCGCTCGGTGGGCGCCAGCAACCGCGCCGGCGACCTCAACCCCGAAGACATTGAAAGCATTACGGTGCTGAAAGGCCCGGCGGCGGCGGCCCTCTACGGCCTGCGCGCGGCGGGCGGCGCCGTGGTCATCACCACCAAAAAAGGCAAGGCTGGCACCACCACGCTCAACTACCGCACCCAGTACTCGGTGGACGAGGTGAGCCGCCTGCCCAAAATGCAGAGCCTTTACAAGCGCGGCAGCAGCGGCCTGGCCGACCCCACCACGCGCATCTCGTTCGGCCCGCGCTTTGCGCCCGGCGAGGAAGTGTACGACAACGTGGGCAATTTCTTCCGCAAGGGCAACACCTTCCAGAACTTCCTGAACATGTCGGGCGGCTCCGAGAAGACCACCTTTGCCGTGTCGGCCTCCAATCTGCAGCAGCAGGGCGTGACGCCGGGCAGCAAGTACGACAAAAGCACGGTGCGCCTCTCGGGCACGGCCGACATTTCGTCGCGCCTGCAGGTGAGCGCCTCGGCCCAGTACCTGACCTCGGGCGGCGAGCGGCCCATTCAGGGGCCGGGCCTGTTTGGCTCGTCGGGCGGCTTTCTGCTGAGCTTGCTGAACTGGCCGCGCGATGACGATGCCCGCAACTACCTGAACCCCGACGGCACCCGCCGCCGCCTGCTGGCCGTAGGCAACGGCACCGACGCCGACGCCGACAACCCCTACTGGACGGTGAACAACAACCCCCAGACCGACCGCACCAACCGCTTCATCGGCAACGCGCGGCTGAGCTTTAAAGTAGCGCCGTGGCTGACGCTGAGCCACAACCTGGGCACCGACCTCTACACCTCGCGCACCACGTCGGTGCGGGCCGTGGGCACCTCGCAGGTGGGCAACCAGAACGGCGGCATTGCCGAGACGGTGGACCAGTTCCGCCTCACCACGGCCACCACGCTGGCCAGCTTCAACAAGGAATTTGGCGACAACGTGGGCGGCACGCTGGTGCTGGGCAACACGCTGGAAGAAAACATGGACCAGGCCGTGGACTACATCGGCCTGATTTTCCAGAACCCCAACTTCATCGGCCTCAACAACACGGTGAACCGCAACGCCCTGCAGCGCGACAGCAAGCGCCACCTCATCGGCAACTTTGCCCGTCTGAACGTGTCGCTGTTCAACCAGCTGTTTCTGGAGTTCCAGGGCCGCTACGACCAGTCTTCGACCCTGCCGCGGCCCGATGAGAACAAGATTTTCGGCAAGGGCTTCTTCTACGGCTCCATTGGGGCGGGCTACGAGTTCACCAAGGCCCTGGGCCTGGAGCAGAACAACATCCTGAACTACGGCAAAATCCGGGCCTCGGTGGCCGGTGTGGGCAAGGACGCGCCGCCCTACCGCGTGCTGGCGCCGCTCACGCAGAACACCTACATCGGCGGCGGCTTCCGCAACGACTTCTTCGGCTCGAACCCCAACCTGCGGCCCGAAAATACCCGCACTTATGAAGCCGGCATCAACCTGCAGTTCCTCAAAAACCGCCTGGGCTTGGACTTCAACTACTACTACTCGCGCACCAAGGACCAGATTATCGCCCCCCGCGTGAGCCAGTCGGCCGGCTTCATCCTGCAGTACATCAACGGCGGCATCGTCACCAACGAGGGCCAAGAAGTGTCGCTGACGGGCTCGCCCATCAAGGCCAAAAACTTCAGCTGGGACATCATTGCCAACTTCTACCACAACACCAACCGCGTGGAAGAGCTTCCCTTCCCGCTCACGGTGGTGTACCAGTCCGATGCCTTCATCACCGACATCCACGAAGGCGGCTCCTTCCCTGGCCGCCCCATCTCGGGCCTGGGCGCCACCGACTTCACCCGCGTGACCGACCCCAACAGTGAGTTCTACAACCAGGTGATTGTGAACGCCACCACCGGCTACCCGTCGGTGAACTCGGCCTTCACCTACGCCGGCAACCGGGCCCCGCGCTTCACCACGCAGCTCACCAACACCTTCACCTACAAGGGCCTGTCGCTGACGTCGTTGCTCGACTTCCGCGTGGGCGGCGTGGTGGTGAACGGCAACGACTGGTATCAGACCCGCGTGGGCACCGCCGAGCGCACCGCCGACCGCTACAAGCAAGTGGTGTTCGACGGCGTGGTGGTGACGGCCCGCGACGCGGCCGGCAACCCCACCGCCTATGCCAAAAACACCCGCTCCGTGGAGCTGACCCAGACCTACTACACCAGCATTCTGGGCGCGGCGGGCACGGCCTTCATCGAGGACGGCTCGTGGGCCCGCCTGCGCTACGTGACCTTGAGCTACGCCCTGCCCGCCACGCTGCTCTCGCGCACCGGCTTCATCAAAGGCGCCGAGCTGAGCGTGACCGGCCGCAACCTGGTGCTGCTGACCAAGTACCGCGGCGCCGACCCCGAAACGTCGGCGGCCGGCGCGGGCGTGCGCGGCGGCGGCTCCACCGGCTTCGACTACGGCAACGTGCCCGGCACCCGCGGCGTGGACATGGCCCTGCGCGTGAATTTTTAATGGAATGATTGACCGGAAAAGAACGTCATGCAGAGCGCAGCGAAGCATCTCGCTTGCTGGGACTAATCATGATGACTTTACGATTGAGTTGCTGCCCCACGCGAGATGCTTCGCTGCGCTCTGCATGACGGCCTGCTAGCTCAGTTATTCCCTCACAACTGACAACTAACCATATGAATCGATATATTCTTGGCCTGGGCCTGCTACTCGGCACCGCCGCCCTCACGTCGTGCGAGAAATTCCTCGACGTGAACAACAACCCCAACAACCCCGTCGTCTCGACGCCGAACTTCCTGCTGCCGGGCATCATTTCCAATGGCATCCAGACGCAGATGTTCACGGCCCTGCGCACGCCCTACATCACGCAGTACGTGGTGAGCCGCACTGCCAACAGCGGCGGCAACGACCAGTACTTCTTCACCAACGCCCAAAGCACCAACACCTTCAACTACTCTTACTTTCAGAGCGGCGGCAACATTCCGGTGATGCAGAAGGCGGCCGAGGCCGAAGGGTCGGTGTACTACGTGGGCGCCGGCAAAATCATGCAGGCCCTGATTCTGGCCCACGCCACCGACATGCTGGGCGACATTCCCTTCACGGAGGCCTACCAAGGCGGCGCCAACTTCACGCCCAAGTACGACTCGCAGGAGCAGATTTACGCCACCATCAACCGGCTCTGCGACGAGGGCGCCGCGGAAATGGCCAAGCCCGCCAGCGCCAACTTCCGCCCCCTCTACAGCACCTCGCCCAGCGAAAGCGGCGACATTCTGTACAAGGGCGACCCGAGCAAGTGGCTGCGACTGGCCTACGCCCTGAAAGCCCGCCAGGCCCAGCACCTCACCAAAAAGGCCAGCTACAGCGCCACCGCCGTGCTGGCGTTGTGCGACCAGGCCTTCACCTCGGCGGCTGACGACGCGCAGATTAACTTCCAGGTAGCCGTGGCGCCGCTCACCAACACTACCAGCATTTTTGGGGTGACGCGCGCCAACTTCGGCACCGCCACCTTCTCCTCCAACGTTGTGAAGCTCCTCAACGGTACCACCTACCCCGGCGTGGTCGACCCGCGCTTTGGCGTGCTGGTGCCCACCACCAGCACGGGCGTCGACCCCGGCCGCGGCACCACCACCAACCTCACGCCCGGCTCCACCGTCACGGACTTCTACGGCGGCTGGTACGCCCGCGACCTGGGCTACTACGAGGCCATCACCTACCACGAGCTGAAGTTCATTGAGGCCGAGGCCGCGTTCCGGGCCAACAACCTGCCCCGGGCCCTGGCCGCGCTGCGGGCCGGCATCACGGCGCACATGCGGAAAGTGGGCACGGGCGGCAGCTTCTCGCCCCCGGCCGTTACGTTCCCCTTCATTTCCGATGCCCAGATTAATGCCTACCTGGCCAGCGCCGCCGTGCCCCAGACCGAAGCCCAGCTCACGCTGCGCAGCATTATGGAGCAGAAATACATCGCCATGTTCCTGAACCCGGACTCGTGGTCGGACCTGCGCCGCCTGGATTACGACCGGAATATCTACGTCAACTTCCTGTATCCCTTCTACTCGGGCACCGGCACGGGGCCCCTGCAGGGCGGCTATCCCCGCCGCCTGCTGCCCGGCGCCACCGAATTGCAGGTGAACCCCAACGCCGTGGCCGGCCTGTACTCGGCCGAGGGCCTGACGTTTGGCACCCCGGCTGCCGACAACAGCTACGTGACCAAGAATCTGTGGTTTGACCGCCCGTAAGTTGGCGGTTAAGCCGCTGGGATGTCATGCAGCGCGCAGCGAAGCATCTTTACCTCGATGGTAATTAATGCTACTGCCATGAAGCGGTAAAGATGCTTCGCTCCGCTCTGCATGATGTTTCCATAGCTTGACGTTCACCCGGCCCCGGCTGACCCTATCCATCCCCTGACTTTTAACAACCCGTTATATGAAGCATTTTTCTTTCCGCCTGCTGCTGCTCTTGCCGCTGCTGGGCCTGCTGCTCGGCAGCTGTAAAAAGGAAATCGATAACTTTTACACCATCGATTCCGAGCCCGGCTTTGCGGGCCTGGGCCAGCCCCGCGTGGCGCTGGCCGCCCGCTACGCCCCCGGCGAAGCCGTGCCGCTCTTCGTATCGTACGCCGAGGCTGACCAGTTGCGCGACGTGACCGTGTACCAGGTCGTGGCCAAACTCGACTCGGCCACGATTGGCACTTATCCCGCCGCCGGCACCTACAACACCACCGGCGGCCTGCAGGTGATGCCCGTGCCCTACACCGTGCCCAACCGCCCCAACGGCCTGCTGGTGCGCGTGGACGTGACGCTGAACTTCCAGAACGGCAGCTCGCGCCTGCGCCGCTTCACCTACACCATTGCCGCGCCGGCCACGCTGGAGTTTGCCACCGTGCCGCCGGTGCCCACCTACCGCAACGGCCTCGCGGGCACGGCCCAGAGCGAGGGCGACATCGTGGGCTATTCGCTCATTCTGAACAAGGGCGGCCTGGGCGCCGTGCCGGTGCCGCCGGCCACGGGCCTGCTATTTAAAGGCATCGACAGCCTGACCACGTTCTACCGCATCGGCAACCAGCCGCGCGTGCGGGCCGGCGTGGTGCGCAACCCCACCACCGGCGCGGCCAACACCCGCACCGTGGACGCCACCATTCCGCGCAACAGCAACGGCCAGCCCGTCACCTTCATTTTCGAAGCTTATGCGGCCGTGCAGACGCTCACCATCACGGCCCCGGCCATCACCGTCACCAACCCCACGCCGCTGGCCACGCTGCGCACCGGCCGCATCGCGGGCGGCCCCAACGTGACGCTCGACTCGCTGGCGTTCAACCTGCGCACCGGCACCATTGAGCCCGCCGCCAACCCCGCCACCGCCAAGGACCTGTTTCTGAGCGGCACGGGCAGCACCGTCACCCTCTCGGCCGCCAACACCACGCGCTTCTACCGTGCCACCGCGGCCCAGGTAGCCGCCGGCTTCTACACCTCGCCCAACGCCAACCTGGTAGCCACTACGCTCTTCCAGAACACCACCGTGGCCGACGTGGGCGCCATTGCCGTCAACGACGTGTTTGCCGTGCGCGTGCGCGGCGCCGAGGTGATGCTACTACGCATTCTGAGCGTGCGGCCCGGAGCGGCCGGCGTGGCTGCCCGCGTCCGGTTCGAGTACCGGTCGCTGTAGCGGCTTAAGCTGTTTTACAGCAAAAAGGCCTTCCTCGATTGGGGAAGGCCTTTTTTATTGGCACGCTCGACTACTATTGGTGAAACCTCGCTGACAACGGTCAGAAGGATAATTCTGTATTAAATGACTCAAAACCGCATTATGGGTTCAACTTATTCGATACTTATGCCTCGCATTGCTACAGTCATTGCCATTCTGTGCACGATTGGCGAGTTGGGAAGTTGCTCGTCGCCTGAACGGCCAGCTTCAACTGTTTATCCACAAGACGCACGTATCTCATCGCCGGAAGGCATCCCTCGTGATTCTTCTACCAGCTTTTTCCCAGCCAGCGCCAGCGTAGTTACCAGCCAAGATGCTCGGACGAAACGATTAGGCGATTGCAGGTTTATGTCTGGGTTAATATCGAAAGAACTGTTTTGGTTTAAGGCGCCGGTGCTATCTAACTATTATCTGGGCCGTCCCATCTACCGGTTCCTGTGGGCGCCGCCGTTTGGGTTGCCGGTTTTGCTCACGGTGGAGCTGAACGAAACAGATGGCGTTTTGAACACCCGATTCGTGAACCGTTACCCACAAGCTATGCTTTCTAGTGCCCAAGTAGTAGCGTGGTCGAAGCCAGAAATCGAGCGCATCAATGAATTGAAAAGAATGATTCAAGCTGGCCAGGAAGTGGCAGACAATACCGAGCGCCTGACCTCGGCCGTGCAACGGTTGGATTATATAAAATTGTCCGGCACTCCGTTGATTATAACGGACAAGGCTACTGTTTTGAGCCCGCGCCAAATTCAACAATTCATCGGCTTGCTAAACCAGGTAAAATTCTGGCAATCGGCTAGCTGCCAGCCATCGGACTGCTTCGACGGGGCCAATTATACGCTCGAAGCACACGAGGCAAACCGGTATCATATGGTCAATCGGGGGTGCTTTATGGAAAATAGCGAAGGCATCTACAATTGCTGCAAGTTTCTGTTGGACCTCAGCCCCGCTAAGTCCGAAGCAAATAACTAGGCTTCACTTCCCACCAAACAGCCGCCCAAAGAAGCCGCGCTTTTTGGGCTTCTCCTTCACCTTCACTTTGATGAGCGGCGCGGCCTTGTCCGGGCTTTCGCTGCCGGTGGGCGAGCTGAAGCGCGGGTCGGGCTGGGCGGTAGCGGGGGCAGCCACCGGCGCCGAGGCTACCGGCCGGGTGCCGGCCGGCGACTGGCCCACGGCCAGCTCCACATTCTGCAGGCCCGTGCTGATGACGCGCATGGGCCGGCCCTCGTTGTGCAGCCGGTCCACGGCTGTCACGTAGTAGGCGTAGGCCTGGCCGGGCACGGCGGTGGTGTCGACGTAGGTGGCGGGGAAACCGGGCGCGGGGCGCGGCAAGGCCAGAATGCGGCTGGGGTCGTTGGGCGAGCTGGGCTCGTTGGCGCCGAAGCGGTAGAGCACGTAGTAGGTGGCAGCGTCGCCGTCGGCGGCGGGCGGGCCGCTTTGCCAGCTCAAAGTCACGGTGGGGCCGGTGCGGCGCAGGGTGAGACCTGCTACTGGCAGGGGCGGCACGTTGTCTTTCCAAGGCATGGCGGGCACCAGGGCGGGGTAGCGGAACAAATCCTGGCGCAGCGAATCGGTGGTGTGGAGCGGGTTGCGCAGCACCGATTTGGCCGAGAAAAACACGCTGCCCATGGCCTCGCCGTTGGTGGCGCGGTTGATGCGGATTTGGCGGGGCAGCTCGCGCGGGTTGCGCCAGGTGGTGTCGGAGCGGGTGCTTTCGAACATCCGGTAGGTGCCGTGGCCGATGTAGAGGTGGCGGTCGAAGTGGTTGCGGCTCCACCATTCTACCAGTACGGGGTAGGGGCAGAGGCGAAAATTGGTGCTCCAGTACAGCTGCGGCACGATGTAGTCAATCCAGCCCTTCTCCAGCCACAGGCGGGTATCGGCGTACAAATTCGAGTAGGAGGGCTGCCCGGCGCGCGTGTCGGAGCCCTGCGGGAAGTCCTTCGACTTGTTCATCCACACGCCAAACGGCGAGATGCCGAATTTCACCCAGCGCTTGGCGGTCTGAATGCTGTCGTGCAGGTCGCGAATCAGGATATTCACGTTCTGGCGGCGCCAGTCGCCCAGCTTCAGGCTGTCGGGGTTGTAGGTGCGGAAAGCGGCTTCGTCGTGCAGCACCTGGCCGGTTTCGGGGTAGGGATAGAAATAGTCGTCGAAGTGTACGGCGTCAATATCGTAGCGCCGCACCACGTCCAGAATGACGCGGGTGATGTGGGCGCGCACTTCGGGCAGGCCGGGGTTATACAGGAGCTTGCCCGTGAAGCGCAGAAACCACTCCGGATGCTGCCGAAACGGGTGCGTAGGGGCCAGGCGGCGCGTCACCGAGTCCATGCTGGCGCGGTAGGGGTTGAACCAGGCGTGGAACTCCATGCCGCGCCGGTGCGCCTCAGTGATGAGGAAAGGTAGGGGGTCTTCGCCGTCGGCCGGGGCTTTGCCCTGGGTGCCGGTCAGCCACTTGCTCCAGGGCTCCAGGTTCGATTTATAGAAGGCATCCGAAGCGGGCCGGATTTGCACGAACACGGCGTTCAGCCCAGCTTGCTGCCCGGCATCGAGCAGGCGGCGGTACTCGCGGCGGTACTGCTCGGGGCTCTCGCCGCGCTGGTTGGGCCAGTCGATGTTTTCGACGGTGGCAATCCACATGGCGCGCAGCTCGCGCTTGGGTGGGGGTGGCACCTCGGCCGGCTCGGCGGCGGCTTGCGCCAAGGCGGTTTGGGCCGTCAACAGGCCGCCGCTCATCATCAACAGGAAAAAAAAGAAGCGGCCAGCAGCGAGGAAACGGGACATCAATAAAATTCAGCAACACGAATACAAGGCGCAAATTACGGCATTGGGCCGCGAGGCGGGGCGGCAGCGAACGGTATGACTGAAAAAAGGAACGTCATGCTGAGCGCAGCCGAAGCATCTCTACTGCTGCACTAAATCAAATTAGTTGCGCGGTAGAGATGCTTCGGCTGCGCTCAGCATGACCGTTCTTATTATTCTTGATGCGCTTATGAACCCGTCAGCTCCGTATCGGTTTCGGGGTTATCGGGCGTATCGGGGCCGCCTTCGAGGCCGTTGGTCTGGCTGGCGTCGCCGTAGTCGCCGCGAATGCCCGCGCCGTCGCCCATGTTCTGCTGGGTGCTGCTGGGCGTGTTGGGGCCGGTGCTGGGCTTTTCGTCGGGGGCGGTGTCGGGGGTGCTGTTCACCGTGGCTTCCTGCTCCGAGGTTTGGTCGGGAGTGGCGCTAGCGGGCGCGCGGTCGGGCTGCGGGTCGGTGGGGTTCTGCGTGGGGTCGGGCATGGGAGGGAAAGGTGAAATGTGGAAATGGTCGTAGCGCGAACGGAAAGGCCCCGCTGCGTTTGGGTTTACGGCGTGGGGGCGTCACGGTTGGATGCGGCAAATTGGCCGTCGTTCGCCATCTTGCTACGGCATTTGCTCACCAACCTGCCGTCCGCTCCCCGTGTCCGACCATTCTGCTGATTTCTACCACCAAAAAACCGAAGCCGAGCTGCGGTTTTTCATCGAGCACCCCGAGTATTACCAACCCGATTTGATTGATTCGGCCAAGCGCGAGCTGCGCCGCCGGGGCATCCAACTAATCGCGCCGCCCACCGAACCGTTCGCCGTCGACCTCGACGCCCCGGCCAGCATCGCCGAATCGGGCCGGAGCTTGGGCGTTATCAACGTGCTGTTGGCGGTGGCGCTGCTGCTGGGCGTGGGCTGGTTTTACTACTCAAAGCAGCGCGGTGGCGGGGTGAAAGCCGTGGCCGCGCCGGCCAAGCCCCGTCTGCCGCCGCGCCTGATAGAAGTGCCCACTTCCGCCATTCCGACCTACAGCACGTCGGCAGTGGTGGAACGGCAGTTGGCCACCATTCCGGCTTCCGAAAAAAAGGCCTCCCAAGCCATGCGGCAGTTCCGCGAGCTGGCCCGGCGCTTCTGGGCGGCCGAGATGCAAACCGAATACCTCACCGGGCAAGCCCACGCCGGCAAGGCCGGGCCCCTGTTTGCCGAGCAAACGCTGGTGGTACGCCAAACCTGGTCGGATTTCAACAAGGGCGCCGTGTACAGCTACCGCTTCGGCCCCAACATGGCCCGCCACTTCGAGCGCATGCGCGAAACGGCCAGCAGCCAGCAGCACATTCTGGAACAATTCCCGGACCTGCTGGCCAATAAACAATTTCTCAAAGACAAAGAGTTGGTATCCCGCGAAGCCGACGTGCAGGACTGGATGAAAGACGTGCTGCCCACCTCGCCCGTCACCGGCAAGCCGTACAAGGCCACGGTGCTCACGGTGAAGTATTAGGTGTTGGGTTTTGGGGATTGAGTGTTGGGCCGAACTGTCATCCTGAGCGCAGCGAAGTACCTTATTAGGTCAGAGCCAGTTGTTCGAGCGTGATAGGCTCCTTCGCTGCGCTCAGGATGACAGTTCCGCCCGGTACTTCCCACCAACACCCAACCATCTGGCAAAGTGGCCGGTTCTCACAGGCTGGCGCGCTCCTTGCCGCGCCTCTAGTTGATGGAAGAAGCCACCCCTCCCGCCGGCCCGCCGCCCGGCTCCACTGCCGCCCTGGCCGCCCAGCTCTTCGCCCAAAAGCCCGAAGCCGAACTCCTGTACCTGGCCCAGAACGCCGCCCGCTATCCGCCCGCCGTGGGCGCCGCCGCCGTGGCCGAGCTGCGCCGCCGCGACCTGCTGCCCGATACCACGCGCGTCCCCGCGCCCCCCCAGCCCGCCGAAGCCCCGGAAACCTGGCCCCAGCTGCTGGGCCAGTTGCTAAAAGGGCTGTTCATTCCGTCGCGCCGCTTCTGGGCCACCCCGCTGCTGCTCGACCTCAACGTGCTGGTTTTCGGACTCATGGTGCTCAGCGGCGTGTCGGCTTCCCAGCCCACCGGACACCAGTTGGTGCTGTGGGGCTCCAATATTTCCGACCTCACGCTGCCCGGGCAGCCGTGGCGGCTGCTCACCTGCCTGTTTGTGCACGCCGGCCTCACACACCTGCTGCTGAACATGTTCTCGCTCTGGCTGCTGGGCTTGCTGGTGGAAGACCGGCTGGGGCCCCTGCGCTTGTTGCTGGGCTACTTGGCCTGCGGTGTGGGTGGTGGCTTAGCCAGCCTGTGGTGGCACACCGACGGCGTGAATTCGGTAGGAGCCAGCGGCGCCATCTTCGGCCTTTATGGCCTGTTGCTGGTACTGCTCATCGGCAAGCGGCTGGTGCTCGATAAATCCGACCGCCGCGCCATGCTGGGCCTCGTACTCTACCTGGTGCTCAGCAATCTGCTCTCAGGCATTACCGGCAACATCGACAACGCCGCGCACCTGGGCGGCCTGGTGACGGGCCTGCTCGTGGCTGGCCCGGTCGTCATTACCGGTCTGAAAAAGCATGAAGAAACGAATAGCTAAAGGCAATAAAAGAACGTCATGCTGAGCGCAGTTGAAGCATGACGTTCTTTTATCCACTCCCCACTTTCCACTCAAAACCATGCACGCCCTCCAACTCGACGCCATCAACCAGCCCGCGGCCGTCCGCGAAATTCCCACACCTACGCCCGAACCGGGCGAAATCCTGGTCCGGCTCCACGCCGCTGCCCTTAATCACCGCGACGTCTGGATTCAGAAGGGCCAGTACGGCGGCATCAAGCTGCCCTGCACGCTCGGGGCCGACGGCGCCGGCGAAGTAGCTGCTCACGGCGCCGGCGTGTCCGCCAATGCGCCCGCCGCGGGCGCCCGCGTGCTTATCTATCCCGGCCTGCGCTGGGGGCACAACCCTAAATCTCAGGCCAAAGATTTCGTAGTGTTGGGCATGCCCGACCCCGGCACCTTTGCCGAGTACATCACGCTGCCTGCCGAATACATCCGGCCGCTGCCCGCGCACCTCAGCTTCGAGCAGGGCGCAGCGTTGCCGCTGGGCGGCCTCACTGCCTACCGGGCCGCCTTCGCGCGCGCGCAGGTGCAGGCCGGTGAGCGGGTGCTGGTGACGGGCATCGGCGGCGGGGTGGCGCTGCTGGCCGCGCAATTCTGTGCCGCCCGTGGGGCCGAGGTTTGGGTGACGTCCAGCTCGGAAGAGAAAATTGCCCGAGCCAGGGAACTGGGCGCCAAAGGGGGCATCAATTACAACACCGAGAACTGGGTGAAAACCCTCATTCAGCAAGCCGGCGGTCCGTTCGATGTCATCATCGACAGCGCCGCCGGGGCCGCCTTCAACGCCCTGCTCGATGCCGCCGCGCCGGGCGGGCGCATTGTGTTCTACGGTGGCACGCTGGGCAATATCCCCGACATGCCGCCCGCCAAAATCTTTTGGAAGCAGCTCAGCATCCTGGGCTCCACCATGGGCTCGCCACAAGATTTCGACGACATGCTGGCACTGGTGTCGGAAAAGCAAATCGTGCCAGTGGTGGATGAAGTATTTCCGCTGGCCAAGGGCGAAGCCGCCTTGCGCCGCATGGATGCCGGGGCGCAGTTTGGTAAAATTGTGCTGAAAATCAGTTAATACTTCTGGATTGAAAACTATGCTATAAGTAACTGGTATTCAGATTGAATAATATGACTGAAAAGAGGCGTTTGAGGAATGAAAAGGCCGGTTGTTTGGTTAATACAGCAAGCCGTAGATAACCAAACAACCGGCCCGTTTTCCAGATGAAATCTGCCGCCCAATACCTCGAAGGTCATGTGTTTGAAGCCCGCCGCCCGCGCCGTGAATTGCAGCCGGTGGTGGCTCACGCCGATGCCGTGCAAGCCATTGAGCAAGCGCTGGCCGACGCCGAAAAATACCGCTACCTGTTGATGCGCGCCCTGCGCCACCACGACGCGCCTGCCGCCAGCCCCGCGCCCGCCCGCCTGGCCGACATTCGGCCCGCCTTCCCCACCACCGAGGCGCCGGTGCTGCCCATGTATCCGGCCCTGGCTGCGTAATACAAGTGACTTCAAATCACGAAGCCGCTTCCATCTGGGAGCGGCTTTTTTGTGCTACTTGCTTTGGCTTAGGCCCAACAGGGCATTAATTATCCACTAATGCACTGGGGGAGGCAGGCGTTACTTCGGCTTTACTCTTTGCGCCAGTTCCCGCGCCAGCTCAGCGGCCTGCTGCCGCAGCTCCGGCACGGCCGTCGACTCAAAATACGCCGGCCGCCGGCTGGGGCCGAGGGTGAAGAGCGTGGCCGAAACCCGGCCGTCGGCGCCGCGCAGCGCGCCGTGCTCATCGGTGAGCAGGCCCAGGCCCAGCGGGTCGGCGGCGAGGTGATCTTTGTCGCGCAGGCTCATCACCAGCGGGTCGGCAATGCGGCCATAGTCGAGCAGCGGGCCGGCGCAGCACACCACGTGCTGGGCCGTGAGCCACTCGCCCGCGCCGTTTCGCGGGCCGATGCGCACACGCAGCAAGGGGCCTTCGGGCACAATTTCGCGCACCGTGCCCACGCGCAGCTGCACCAGCCCGGTGGCCGTGAGGCGGGCCAGGGCCGCCGTGTTCTGCGGCGGGCTGCGGTGCCGGGCCACCGCCCACAAGCCGGCCAGGTGCCGCAGGAAGCGTTGCTGCTCGGCCAGCGGCCAGGCCGCCCAAATCCGGCCCAGGTTCGGTCGTAGCGAATCCAGCACTGGCTGCCAGCCAATGCCCTGCGCCGCCGCAGCCCGCAGGTGCCGCTTGAAAATGGCCAGTACGCCCGCCACGGTGGTTTCGGCCGCCAGTTCGGGGTAAAAGTTGGGGTAGGGTGCGGCCACCGGGCCGTGGGCGCTGGGCCAGCGGCCGTGCCGGGCCACCACCGTGGCAGAGGCGCGGTGGCCGTCGTGGTGCAGAGCCAGCAGCACGTCCACCGCCGTCAGGCCCGAGCCGATGAGCAGCACCGAGTCGTCGGGCCCGATGCGGCGGATGTTGCCGGTGGCCCAGGGGTCGGCGTGGTAGCCGGGGTGGTGCAGGTAGCGGTGGTCGGGCCCGGCCGGCGGCGGCGGCGGGAAGTTGCCCAGGGCCAGCACCACGATGTCGCTCCGCAACTCGGTGCCGTCGGCCAGCAGCACCTTGCGCTGGCCCGAGGGCAGGAGCGGGGCCGCCACGGCCCGGGTATTGTGCCAGAGGATGCGCGGCGCGGCAGCGGTGGGCGCCAGCGCCGCGCTCAGTTCTTCGTGCAGATAGCGGCCGAAGGTGGTGCGGGGTGCGAAATCGGGCACGCCGTCGACGCTTTCGGGCTGGTTTTTTAGCCAATCGGCGAAATGGCTGGGCGCGTCGGGGTAGAGGCTCAGCGCGCCGGGCCTCACGTTGAGCAGATATTCGGGCCGGCGGGCGCTGTAGGCCAGACCCGGGCCAGGTGCCTCCCGCGGCTCAATGAGGTGAATTTCAGCGTTTCGCAGCGCCGGTTGCTGCCGCAGCTGGAGCACCAGCGCCGTGCCCGCGAAGCCGCCGCCCACAACGGTAATAACGGGACGGGCGGAGGGAGTCACGGGCGGAATTGGGAATGTTTGAGTGGAATTAGGGAACGTCATGCTGAGCGCAGCCGAAGCATCTCTACCGCAATAGTAAATCCTCTCGACTGGATTAGTAGCGCGGTAGAGATGCTTCGGCTGCGCTCAGCATGACATTCTCAATATCTCAGCACAATGGTAAGCACAGTTGTTACATGTACCGGCCCGGCACCAAGTAGTTCTGCACGTAGTCCTGAATGCCGTCTTCCAGCCGCGTAAATGGCTGCTCGTAGCCAATACTCTTGAGCTTGTCCATATTGGCCTCGGTGAAGTACTGGTACTTGTCGCGGATGTCTTCGGGCGTGTCCTTAAAGCGAATATCGGCTGGCTGGCCGAGGGCCTGGAAGGTGTTCAACGCTAAATCGAGGAAGGTGCGGGCCTGGCCGCTGCCCAGGTTGTAGATGCCGGAGTGCGTGCGGTGGTTCAGCAGGAAGAAGCATACTTCGGCCACGTCCTTCACGTACACAAAATCGCGCATCTGGCCGCCGTCGGTGTAGTCGGGGTTGTGCGACTTGAACAGCGTCATCGAGCCCGTCTGCTGAATCTGATGGAAAGCGTGGAATATTACCGAAGCCATGCGGCCCTTGTGGTACTCGTTGGGGCCGTACACGTTGAAAAACTTCAGGCCCGCCCAGAAATACGGCTTTTCTTCCTGCTCCAGCGCCCAGTTGTCGAAGTCGTTCTTCGAGTCGCCGTAGGGGTTCAGCGGGCGGTAGAGCGGGAACAGGGCCTCGTCGGTATCGGTGTAGCCCAGGGTGCCGTCGCCGTAGGTGGCGGCCGAGGAGGCGTACACCAGCGGCAAGTTGTACTTCACGCAGGCCTGCCACATCTGCTTGGAATAGTTGAGGTTGAGCAGGTCGAACACGGCCGGGTCCATCTCCGTGGTGTCGGTGCGGGCGCCGAGGTGGAAGATGAACTCCACCTGCTCGTGATTGGCGTCGAGCCACTCGAAAAACGTTTCGCGGTCGACGTACTCGCGCAGCTTTTTGCCCTCGATGTTGGGCAGCTTCTTTTCAACCGAAAAATTATCCACCACGACCACGTCGTTGAAATTGGCGGCGTTGAGGCGGGAAACAAGGCAGCTGGCAATGAAGCCGGCCGCGCCGGTGACTACTATCATGAGGCGTGGGTTTGGAACGGGGCAAAGGTAGGGGACTAGAAAAAGAACGTCATGCCGAGCGCAGCGAAGCCTCTTTACCGCAATGGTATATGCTGTCGATTGGATTGCGTTGCGCGGTAAAGAGGCTTCGCTGCGCTCGGCATGACGTTCTACTGAATCCCCGTGGCCTGATTCCCGGGGCTACCTTTGCCGCATGCGTTTTCTGTTGCTGCTTTTACCGCTGGCGTGGCTGGCAAGTTGCCAGTCCGATTCAAAACCCGCCGCCCCCGTGGTCGTGCACGATGGCCTGGGCCGCGCCCTCACGCTGCCCGCGCACCCGCGCCGCGTGCTGGCTCTGGCCCCCAGCATGACCGAAATGCTTTACGCCGTGGCCGATACCGCCACCATCGTGGCCCGCTGCCCGCAGGACAATTTTCCCGCCACGGTACTGAGTAAACCCGTCGTCAACAACTACCCGCTCGACATGGAGCGCCTCGTCACGATGAAGCCCGACGTGGTATTCACCGTCGAAGGCATCACCTCCGTCGACGACGCCAAGCGCCTACAGGACTTGGGCATTCCGGTGTATTACATGCGTTTCCGCAAGGTGGAAGACGTTTTCACGGGCCTGGAGGAGTTGGGCCGCCTGCTCGGCCGCGAAGCGCAAGGCCACCGTGTGGCCGACTCGCTGCGTCAACGCCTCAAATTGCTCGCCAGCCCACCAGCTCACGAAAACACCAACCTGCCGAAAGTGCTGGCCATCACCTGGCAGGACCCTATTTATTGCTACGGCCAAAACACACTTTTTACCGACGAAATTGACCTCGCCGGCGGGCGAAACGCTGTGACGGAAACCTTCCCGCAGCCCTACCCGGCCCTCACCCGCGAGTACATCCTCAAGCTGAACCCCGACGTGCTGCTCGGCGGCAGCTTCGAGAAGTTGGATAGTACCTTTTTCAAGAACTATCCCGAGCTGAAGCGCATCAAGGCCTACCAAACCCGCCGCGTCTTCGCTATCACCGGCAACCTGATGGAACGGCCGGGGCCGCGCGTAGTCGAATCGGTGCGCGAATTGCAGGGGCTGCTACGGAGTCAAACGAACGTCATGTCGAGCGCCGCCGAGACATTTCGCGTGCCGAAGTAATCCAACCGCCAGCAAAAGAATTACTACCCCACGCAAGATGTCTCGGCAAGCTCGACATGACGTTCTTACCGCGACGTTCTTCGGCTTGACGTACTTCCATTCCGTTCCTTCTTGAAATCCCAACGCCCGCTTTTCTGGCTATTAACCGGCCTGGCTCTGGTGCTGGTGCTGCTGGTGCTGGGCCTGCGGGTGGGCAGCTACACCACGTCGTATAGCTTCATCCTGAACACTTTCCGGCACTACGACCCCGCCGACCCCGCCCAGCTGGTGCTGGTGCAGCTGCGGCTGCCGCGCCTGCTGCTGGCGCTGCTGGCCGGCGCCAGCCTGGCCGTGAGCGGCTACCTGCTCCAAACCCTCGTCACTAACCCGCTGGCCGACCCGTACCTGCTGGGCACGGCCTCGGGAGCGTCATTGGGCGCCATTGCTTCTTATGTGCTGGTGCCTTCGCTCACCGTCATGGGCGTGTATCTGCCGCCGGTGGCGGCGCTGGCGGGTGCGTTTGGGGCCACGCTGCTGGTGGTGGCGCTGGGCACCCGGCGCGGGCGCATTTTGCCGGCGCCGCTGCTGCTGGCGGGCGTGGCGGTGGGGGCGCTGGCGTCGGCCGTGGGCAGCCTGCTCACCTTCCTGGCCTCGCCCGAGGGCAGCCTGCGTAGCGTGGTGTTCTGGGCCTTTGGCAGCTTCGAACGGGCCGGCTGGAGCGTGCTGCCCTACCCGACGGCGGCGCTGGCCATCAGCCTGGTGGTGCTGGCCTTCATGCAGAAAGACCTGAATTTGCTACTGCTGGGGGAGGAGCGGGCCGCCGCCCTAGGCCTGCCGGTGGCGCGGCGGCGCTGGTTGCTGGTGGGGCTGGCGGCCGGCCTCACGGGGGGCGTGGTGGCGCTGTGCGGGCCGGTGGGCTTCGTGGGTTTGCTGGTGCCGCACCTCACGCGCGGGCTGCTGGGCACCACGGGCCGGCTCAATCTGCTGTTTTGCGCAGTGCTGGGCGGGGGCTTTTTGCTGGCCTGCGACCTGCTGGCCCGGCTGCTCTACCCGCCGGCCGGGCTGCCGGTGGGCTTGGTCACGGCCCTGTTCGGGGTACCCTTCTTCGTATATTTGCTGCGGAAAACCACTTAGTTGTCGGTTGTTAGTTGTCAGTTGTTAGGAACATGCGACCTCCTATTAAGACTAACAACGGACAACTAACAACTGACAACTAGAATGATATACATCAGCCGCCAGGAACATTTCAACGCCGCCCACAAGCTCTACAACCCCAAGTGGAGCGAGGAGCGCAACCGCGAAGTGTTCGGCCCCTGCGCCAATACCAACTGGCACGGCCACAACTACGACCTCATCGTGACGGTGAAGGGCGAACCCGACCCCGAAACCGGCTTCGTGGTCGACCTCAAGGCCTTGTCCGACCTGCTGCGCGAACACATCACCGAGCAGGTCGACCACAAAAACCTTAACCTCGACGTGCCCTTCATGGCCGGCCAGATGGCCAGCACCGAAAACCTGGCCATCGCCTTCTGGCAAATTCTGGAGCGCGAGCTGCCCGCCATCACCCAGGCCCGGCTGCACTGCGTAAAGCTCTACGAAACGCCGCGCAACTTCGTGGAATACTACGGCGGCTAGAAGTCATTTAACATTTATCAATTAACATTTAACAGATGTTGATTGCCGCGCTTGCGCCGGCCGAAAATACCCCATGCGGAGACGGCTGAATGTTAAATGTTAAATGATAATTGTTAAATGAAAGAATGAAATACTATCTGATAGCCGGCGAACGGTCGGGCGATTTTCACGCCGCTCACCTCATGCGCGAACTGAAGCAGCAGGACGCCGCCGCGCAGTTCCGTTTCTGGGGCGGCGACCTGATGGAGGCCGAGGGCGGCGAGCTGGTGCGTCACTACAAGGAGCTGGCAATCATGGGCTTTGTGGAGGCGGCTACCAGCATCCTCAAATTCCGCGGCTACCTGAAGCAGTGCCAACAGGACATCCTCGCCTACAAGCCCGATGTGCTGATTCTGGTCGATTACGCCGGTTTCAACCTGCGCATGGCCAAATTTGCCAAGGAACACGGCATCAAGGTGTTCTACTACATTTCGCCCAAAATCTGGGCCTGGAACCAAGGCCGCGTCGAGCGGGTGAAAGCCTACGTCGACAAGATGTTCGCCATTCTGCCCTTCGAGCGGGAGTTCTACCAGAAGTTTGGCTACGAGGTGGACTATACCGGCAACCCCACGGCCGACGCCGTGGCCGAATTCGAGCCCACCACCGATTTCTACGAGCGCAACCGCTTGGAGCCCGACCGGCCCATCATTGCCGTGCTGCCCGGTTCGCGCAAGCAGGAAATCGAAGAAATGCTGCACGAGATGATTGCCATTCTGCCTGGCTTTCAAGAGTATCAGTTCGTGGTGGCGGGCGTCACCAACCTCGACCCCAACTACTATAAGCACTTCCACCGCAACGGCATCCGCTTCGTTTTCGACCAAACCTTCGACCTGCTGAGCCACGCCACGGCCGCTCTGGTCACCAGCGGCACAGCCACCCTCGAAACGGCTCTCTTCGACGTGCCCCAGATTGTGTGCTACCGCACCAGCCTGCTCAGCTACACCATCGGCAAGATGGTCATCAAGGTGCCCTACATTTCGCTGGTGAACCTGATTGTGGGCCGTGAAGTGGTGAAGGAGTTGATTCAGAATGATTTCAACGCCCGCAACCTGCTCGATGAGCTGCGCACCATGCTCACCGACGCCGACTACCAGGCCCGCATCAAAACCGGCTATGCCGAGCTGCGCGAAAAACTTGGCCAGCAGCAGGCCGCCAAAAAAACGGCCGAGCTAATGGTGAAATACCTGCAAGCCCGGTAGCGGCGAAACAACTTTTTTATCAAAGTGGAAAACATGCGATGCATTCTGCCTTATAGGGTAATGTGTTGCATGTTTTTTAGTTTTATATAAACTTAATTAATTTTTTGGCTGCTGTCGAAGCGGCCGGAGTTTCAGTGGAGAAATAAAAAAACCGGAACAGTAGCCGCTCTTGGCCGATTGTGGGATGTGATTGGTCGATTTTCATCTAAGGAATAGGGGGTAGAAGTTATATTTACTGCTTCCACCTCAAATACCTTTTTCTAGATGACGCATCGTTACCAGTCCCGGCCGGCCCCCCAACGGCCCGACACCCATTCCGGGGTGCGCAAGGGCCTCAGTCGCTTCGGCGGCATGCTTCTGTTGTCGCTGGGCCTTTCGCTCGGCGCGCAGGCGCAGCAAGTCGGCTCGCAATTCTTCCAGGCCGATGGCGAAGCCAAGAGCGCTGCCGCTGTGGCGCCGCTATCGGCTGCCCTTTACCACTCTCAGGCCCTGACGCTGGACCTGAGCGGCCTGAGTTCCGCGCTGGCCACCGCCCCTGCCGAAACGCAGGTGGGTGCCGCTCCGCTGGTGCTGGCTCTGCCGCTGCCCAACGGTGGCACCAGCCGCTTTGCCGTGCGCGAGGCCCCGGTGATGGAGCCCGCCCTGGCGGCCCGCTACCCCGGCATTAAAACCTACGCCGGTGTGGGCCTCGACGACGCGTCGGCTTCGGTGCGCCTCGACCTGACGCCGCAGGGCTTCCACGGTCAGGTGCTCGCCGCCAACGGCCAGAGCTACTACATCGACCCGGTGACGCGCACCGACACGCGCCACTACCTGGCTTTTTATCACAAAGACATGAACCGGACGGCCACGGCCGCCGGTCCGGCTATGACCTGCGGCTTCGAGCCCACGAAAGCCGAGTTGCAAGCCAGCCTTGGTCGCGTAGCGGCTGCCAACGCCGGTACTGCCGGCAAAACCCTCGCCAGCGGGTCGCAGCTGCGCACTTACCGCCTGGCCGTAGCGGCCACCGGCGAATACACCACCTTCCACGGCGGCACGGTCGCACTGGCCCAGGCGGCCATCGTGACGACTGTGAACCGCGTGGTAGGCGTGTACGAAAAAGAGTTGGCCGTGCGCTTGGTGCTGGTGGCCAACAACAGCTTGCTGATATATACCAACGCGGCCACTGACCCCTACGCCAACACCAGCGCCGACCTAGCAGCTAACATTACCAACGTCAATGCCGTCATCGGCTTGGCCAACTACGACATTGGCCACTTGGTTGGTACGGGCGGCGGCGGTGTTGCCGGCCTGGGTGTGGTGTGCAGCGCCAGCAAGGCTCGCGGGCTCACCGGTTCGGCCAGCCCCGTGGGCGATGCCTTCGATATCGACTACGTGGCGCACGAAATGGGCCACCAGTTCAGCGGCAACCACCCCTTCAACGGCAACGCTGGCAGCTGCGGCGGCGGCAACCGCAACGCCAATACGGCTTGGGAGCCCGGTTCGGGCTCGACCATTATGGCCTACGCGGGCATCTGCGGCGCGGCCAATAACCTGCAGCCGAACTCCGACCCGTATTTCCATACCGGCAACTACCAGGAAATGCGCGCCTTCATCGATGGCACGACCTGCAGCACTGCTTCGGCTACCGGCAACACGGCGCCCGTGGTAACGGCCCCGGCCAGCGGCAAAACACTGCCCATCAGCACGCCTTTCAAGTTGACGGCTACGGCTACCGATGCGGAGAACGACGCCCTGACTTATATGTGGGAGGAACTGGACCTCGGCCCCCAGCAGGCGCCCAACGATGCCCAGGTGGCCAATTCAAACGTGCCTCTGTTCCGCTCGTTCGTGCCTTTGACCAGCGGCACGCGTTATTTCCCGCGCATCACGGACCTGGTGAACAACACCACCGTTATCGGTGAGCGCCTGCCCACGGTGTCCCGCTCGCTGAACTTCCGCTGCACGGCCCGCGACGAGCATGTTGGTACGGTAGGCACCATCGGCGGTGTGGACTACAGCGCGACGGTGAACATGAGCGTGACCAGCACCGCCGGTCCCTTCTTGGTGCAATTCCCCAACACGGCCGTGAGCTGGATTGGCGGCGCGGCCCAAACCGTGACCTGGGACGTGGCCAACACCGTAGCCGCGCCCGTGAGCTGCGCCCGGGTCAACATCCGCCTCAGCCTCGACGGCGGCCTGACGTACCCGACCACGCTTGCCACCAACGTGCCCAACAACGGTTCGGCCATTGTGGTAGCGCCCAGCCCCGCCACCGCCCAAACCCAGGCGCGCATCATGGTGGAAGCTGCTGACAACTATTTCTTCGACATCTCGAACACCAACTTCACCATCACGCCGGCGGCCGTTGGCCCCACCATCACCAGCTTCACGCCGGGCGGTGGCCTGGCCGGCACGGTGGTGACGGTGCTGGGCTCCAATTTCACGGGCGCCACGGCTGTTAGCTTTAACGGTACGGCTGCATCTAGCTTCACGGTGGTTTCGGCCACGCAGCTGACGGCCACCGTGGCCGCCGGCACTACCACCGGCACCATCACCGTGACCACGCCCCAGGGCACGGCCACGTCGGCGCTGCCGTTTGTGGTAGGGGCTCCGCCCACCATCACCAGCTTCACGCCCGCCAGCGGCGCCGTGGGCAGCACGGTGGTTATCACAGGTACTAACTTCACGGGCGCCACGCAGGTGACGTTCAACGGCACGGTGGCCCCGACGTTCACCGTCAACTCGGCCACCCAGATTACGGTGACGGTACCCGCCGGCGCCACCACCGGCGTCATTGGCCTCACGGTGCCCACGGGCTCGGCTACTTCTACTACCGTATACACGGTGGTTCCGGCCCCGACCATTACTTCGTTCACGCCCACTTACGGTCAGATAGGCACGGTGGTAACCCTGACCGGCACCAACTTCACGGGCGCCACGCAGGTGACGTTCAACGGCACGGTGGCCCCGACGTTCACCGTCAACTCGGCCACCCAGAT
>NZ_JAUQSX010000018.1 GCF_030581005.1 Hymenobacter mellowenesis
TCTAAGCTATCCAGAAGGACCGCCTGGCCCTCCCGGCGTCGGCGCGCCGGAGCCGCCCCGCACGCATTAGTACTTACTCGCTCCGGCGCTAAAGATGCTTCGGCTGCGCGGACGCCAGATGGGCATGACGTTCCTCTCCTCTATGTCAAGCTAACCCTACCGCTTGGCGAAGCCCTGCGTCGTGAGCTTCAATTGGCTCAAATCGAGGCCGAAGCCAGTGCGGAAGTTTTGGGCAACAGTGTTGCGGTAAGCCGGGTAAGCCTTCTGCTTCACGGCCGACTGCCAACCGCCTTGTAAAATGACGGTTTGCAACTTTAGCTCTTCGCCAAATTTGGCCGCGGCGAGCGGGTCGTCGGGCTTAAAGTTGGGGTTTTGGGCCAGAATATTGGCCACCTGCGCGCGGACGCCCCGCGCCAGGGGCGGGCCGATGGCCTTGTCGTCCTGCAGGTTGTGCACAATGGCGTAGCCCATCAGCAGGTAGCATGCCATGGCGTCGGCGGCATCGGTGGCGCGCAGGCCGGTGCCTTTGATGATTTCGGCGTAGGTCTGGTCGTAATCGTACTTGCCAGGGCCGAATACTGACGCCAGCGCACTGGCGCCGGTCGGGTTGGTCGGCTTCAACTGCTCCACGGCCCGCTCCACGGTTTGCTCGCGCATGGCGGGCGAAGGGCGGTAGGAATAGCTGGGCGCCGCCTTGGCCGAAACCGCGTTGCCGCCTTTGGCCGCGGCAGCACGTTTTTCCAGGTCGTATTGCACGGCTGCGCCGCCGGTCCAGCCGGTCATCAGCGTCATGTCGAGGGCCGGGCCAACCTGGCCGTGGCTTCGGAAAAGGGGACCGAGCAGCAGGGCGCCGCTGAGCACAAGCGGGAGGATTTTCATACAGCAAGCAGGCTGATAGCCAGATTGGTGAACACACTGCCTACGATTGATGCGGGGGAGAAGTTGGCAAATGCCCCACGCCAAAGCCTCCGGCCAGCGGCACACTGGCCGCTGACCGGAGGCTTGCTCACGCTGCCAAAGTAGCCGGATTATTTGCCGTAAACCGACTTCAGGTAGGTTTTTAAATCCGTGGGCTTGCGGCCGAGCAACTGCTCGAATGTGGGGCTGGGAGCGTTGAACTCGTTGTCTTTCATGGCCTGGGTCATGCCCACCATCAGGTCGATGAAGGGCTGGGGCACCTGGTGCTGGCGCAGGGTGGCGGCCAGCTCTTCGCCCGTGATGGGCACGTACTCCACGGGTTGGCCGGCGGCTTCGCTCAGGCCGGCGGCAATGTCCTGGATGGAATAGGCCGGGCCGGGCGCAATGTCGTAGGTTTGGTTGTCGTGGCCTTTGGAAGCCAGTACATTGGCTAAAGCCTCGCCGATTTCTTCGCGCAGAGCGTAGCTCACCTTACCGTCGCCCAATGTGGAGTAGAGCTTACCGCTGGGCAGCGTGCCTTCGCCCACCAGCATCGGGATGATGTCGAGGTAGAGCGTGTTGCGGAAAATGGTGTACGTCAGGCCCGAGTCCTTCAGGTATTGTTCGGTGGAAAAGTGACCGGGCGACGCGCCGAAGGCCGATTCCGGCGACGGATTGACCACGCTGGTGTACACGATGTGGCGTACGCCGGCCTGCTGGGCGGCATCAATCACGTTCTTATGCTCACGCAGCCGGGCGTTGTATTCCAGCTCGCTGGTCGAGATGAGCAGCACGGTTTCGACGCCCTGGAAGGCCGCTAGCAGGCTGGCGGGGTCGTTGTAGTCGCCTTGGCGCACGACTATGCCCTGCGGGAGGGTGCTGGCGGCCTTTTGTGGGTCGCGCACCACGGCCACGATTTCGGAAGGAGCAATTTTGGCCGCGAGGGCTTTGGTGGTGGCGAGGCCGAGGTGGCCAGTGGCGCCGGTGATGGCAATCATAGAGTTGGGAGTTAAAGGGCCAATGGTTACTTTTGGTAACTCAAAGGTATTCGGCCCTTTTGCTCCGGCGCAAGAAGGCATTAATTTCTGCCCAAGGCACATGGAAGTAACTGTTGTTGACAATCAGGCCGCTGAAGTTCGGGCTGCCGCCAAAAAAATTATCACCGTGCCGGCCTTCGGCTTCGGCCTCTGCCCCGTGCGCGACATCTTGGACCGCTTCGGCGACAAATGGTCCTTGCTGTCCATTCTGCACCTGGGCAGCACCGACAGCCTGCGCTTCAACGAGTTGCGCAAGCGCATCGACGGCATTTCGCAGCGAATGCTCACCGTCACGCTCCGGGCGCTGGAGGCCGACGGGCTGGTGCAGCGCACGGTGTATGCCGAGGTGCCGCCCCGCGTAGAGTACGCCCTCACGGAGCTGGGCCAAAGCCTACTGGGCGCCGTAATTGAGTTTGGCAACTGGGCCTCTGCCCACGCCCCGGCCATTGCCGAAGCCCGGCAGCGGGGAGCATTAGCCGCCGCGTAAGTGCCCTGAATTAGCCCTGGTATGGGCCGCCGGGCTCACCCCAGCCCCAGCGCGGCATGGGGGCGTCGGTCGCTACGCCTACCTCGCCGGTGGTGTTGGAATTGATGACGGCAATGCGGGTGCCCCACTCCAGGTAGGCCACGAAGGCGGAGCGGAATTCCGGGTCGTCGGGCAGGGCCAGCTCATCGGCCGTTTCCAGCAGCAGGTGCACCCAGCGCCGCCGGTGCTGTTCGGTAAGATGCCGCGAAAAGTGCTTTTGAATCATCTGGAAATGGCTGCCTTCGGTGGCGCTGTACTGAGCCGGGCCGCCGAATACCTCGGCCAGAAAATGCGCGACGTGCATCGAATGGTTGGGCGCCATGTGCCGGAAAATGGGCTCCAGCAGCTCATCCTGAAACACTTTCTGGTAAAACGCGGCCGTGAGGTTTTCGAAAGCGGGCATGCCGCCGGCCCATTCGTAGAGCGTAGGCACCGGTTTAGTATCGGAGGAAGGAAGCATGACGGCCGGACGGTTGGGATTGTTCGCTAAATCTAGGCAGGAAGCGGCCTTTTCCGCTCGCTGCCAAGGCCCTGGCGCGTGACAATAAGGCGCGGGTGTACCTCGCGTGGTGAGCTGTGCCGCTGAAACGCGCGCTTGTGGCTGTCGTACAGCCAAAGCCTTTTGCCTCACTCCATGGAAAACCCTTCGCCCCCAACGCCCAGCACCGGCCAGCCACTCAACCGCGTAGATGGCCGCCAGAAAGTGACCGGCCAGGCCCGCTACGCGGCCGAGTACGCCCTGCCGGACTGCGCGCATGGCGTGCTGGTGTGCAGCGCCATTGCCCGGGGCCGCATCCGGCGGCTTGACGTGGCCGCGGCCGAGCAGGCGCCCGGCGTGCTCCGCATCGTATCGCACCTGAACGCGCCCAAAGCGCCCGGCTACCTGAGCGCCGAAACTGCCAAAAACCCGCGTGTGGAAGGCCAGGAAATCAAGGTTTTCTTCGATGACCAGCTGCATTTCAGCAACCAGCCCGTGGCGCTGGCCGTGGCCGAAACCCTGGAGCAGGCCCAGCACGCCGCCTCGCTCATTCGGGTCGAATACGAAACTGCCCCGCACCAGACGGACCTGGCGAAAAGCCTGGCCCAGAACCTCACCCCGAAAAAAGAGGGCGAGTACCTGCGCGGCCAGCCCGACGCCTACAAAACGGCCCCGGTCCACATCGAGCAGGAATACCGCACACCTTTGCAGGTGCACCACCCCATGGAAATGCACGCCGTGGTGGCGCTTTGGGAAGGCGAGAAGCTGACGGTGTACACCAAAACGCAGGGGCCGAAGCTGGCTCAGCAGGACTTGATGCGGATGTTTCAATTGCCGGCCGAGAGCGTGCGGGTGCATTCGGAGTTTGTGGGCGGGGCGTTCGGGGGCTCGTCGCGCATCTGGCCGCCGGAAGTGGCGGCCATTCTGGCGGCCAAGCTGGTGGGGCGCCCGGTGAATCTCATGAACCGGCGCGAGCACGAGTTCAACCAGGTGGGCTACCGGCCGCAGTCCATCCAGCGCATCGGCCTCGGCGCCCAGGCCGATGGCACGCTGGTGGGCCTCACGCACCGGGCCTATGGGAGCACCTCGCGCCACGAGCAGTTTGTGGAGCGCATCGTGCACCCCACCAAAACGGCTTATGCGGTGCCCAACCTCAACACCCACTACCGCCTCGTGCCCCTCGACCTGAGCACGCCCGCCTGGACGCGCGGCCCCGGCGAAACCAGCGGCTCCTTTGCCCTCGAAAGCGCCATGGACGAACTGGCCGTGGCCCTGCAAATGGACCCGCTGGCTTTGCGCCTGAAAAACTACGCCGACCACGACCCCGACTCCGGCAAGCCCTGGAGCAGCAAGCATCTGCGCCAGTGCTACGAGCGCGGCGCCGCGCTCTTCGGCTGGAGCAAGCGGACGCCCGCGCCGCGCTCCATGCAGGCCGACGGCTACCTGGTGGGTTGGGGCATGAGCACCGGCATCTACAAATCGGAGCGCAACGCCGCCACCGCCCGCGCCCGCCTGCTGCCCGACGGCACCCTGCTGGTTCAAAGCGCCACCGCTGACACTGGCCCCGGTACCGCCACCATCATGACGCAGATTGCGGCCGACGCCAGCGGCATGCCCGCCGCTAGTATCCGCTTCGAGCTGGGCGAATCGGCGCTGCCGGAGGCGCCCTTGCAGGCCGGCTCGCACACGGCCACCTCGGTGGGCACGGCGGTGCACGAAGTGTGCGCCGCCCTGAAAAAGCAGCTGCTGGATTTGGCCGTGCGCGTGCCTGGCAAGGCGCTGGGCAAGGTAAAAGCCGAAGAATTATCGGCCGAAAACGGCTTTGTCATTTCTCTCAAAAAGAACGGCCGGCGCCTGAGCTACGGCGAGGTGCTGAAGCAGCACGGGCTGCCCGCGCTGGACGTGACGCAGAAAGCCGAAGAATCGCCGGAGATGAAAAACTACATCGGTAAGTCGTTCTGCGCCAATTTCGTGGAGGTGCGAGTGCATCCGCTCACGCGCGAGGTGCGGGTGAGCCGCGTGGTGAGCGTGGTGGATGCCGGCCGGGTGCTCAACGCCAAAACCGCCCGCAGCCAAGTGCTGGGCGCCGTGGTGTGGGGCATCGGAATCGCCCTGCTCGAAGAAGCCCGCCTCGACCACCGCTACGGCCGCGTGGTGAACCACGACCTGGCCGACTACCACCTGCCCACAAACGCCGACGTACCCGCCATCGAAGTCGAATTCATCAACGAGCCCGACCCGGTGCTTGACCCCATCGGCGCCAAAGGCCTGGGCGAAATCGGCCTCGTGGGCTTCACCGCCGCCGTGGCCAACGCCGTGTACCACGCCACCGGCCGGCGCGTGCGCGAGTTGCCCATCACGCCGGATAAGCTGACGGGGCCGCTGGCGTGAGGATGAGTAGGGCAATAAATGAGTAGGGAAATAATAGAACGGTCATGCTGAGCGTAGCCGAAGCATCTCTACCACGCAAGTATTCATTTACTAAAGCGGTAGAGATGCTTCGGCTACGCTCAGCATGACGTTCTTTTTCCCCTACTCTACCAATAAACCACAAAAAAGCCCCGGCCAATCGGCCGGGGCTTTTGCTTGACTCAGCCAGATTCACCGGCTTAGTTCTCGGTTTTCATCTTCACTCCGTCGGCTTTGGTTTTCACCTTGTCGCCTTTCACTTTGACTTTTTCGCCGTCGTCGGTTTTGGCTTTCATCTTTTCGATGCTCTCGCCATCAACGGGACGGCCGTCCATTCCGGGGCCACCCATGCCGGGGCCGCGGCCGCCGCGGTTCATGCGGTTGGCCTCCATGGTGGTGTATTTGGTGTACTGGTCGGCGGTCAGCACTTCTTTGAATTGGGCGTCGTACTTGGTGCGGCTGGCTTGCATCTGTTCGCGCATTTTGTCGCGGTCGCCGCCGGCCTGGCCGCGCATGGCCTGCATTTCCTGGCCGCGGGCCATCATGATTTGCTGCACTTTGGCCGACTGGTCGGCGCTGAGGCCGAGCTCCTGGGTCATGCGCTCGGTCTGGCGCTTGGCCATTTCCTCGGGGTTGCCTTGCATGCGGCCGCCGCCTTGCATGCCACCTTGCATACCGCCGGCATCGCCGGAGGTGGTTTGGGCAGCAGCGCTGCCAATGGTGATGGCGCAGGCGGCCAACAGGAGCAACAGGGACTTTTTCATCGTTAAGAGTTGAAATGATTGGGGGTGAGAAACAGGTAACGGAAAGACGTTGTACGAGAAAGCCCCGACGAGAGTAATCAAGTGGGACTTTTCGTGTCAGTTCGGACGGATGCGCGGCTTAGCGGCGGCCGTCGTTGCGGTGGGCGGCTTCCCAGCGGGCGCGTTCTTCGTTGGTCACGCGGTGCTTTTTGTCGAAGCCATAGTTAAAATCCTTGTCGTTGCGGTCGTCGCGCTTGTCGTACTTGCGGTCGTTTTTTTCGTCGCGCTTGTCGTCTTTGCGGTCTTCCTTGCGGTCGCGCTTGTCTTCTTTGCGGTCGTTGCGGTGGGCTTCTTCCCAGCGCTTGCGCTCGTCGGGCGTCACGCGGTGCTTCTTGTCGAAACCGTAGTTGAAATCCTTGTCGTTGCGGTCGTTCAGCCGGTCGTAGGGATTCTGTTGAATGGTGGCAGAAGCGCTGGCCGTAGTCGGCGCGGCCATGGCGGTGCTGGCCATCAGGCTGGCCGCTGCGAGGATGGAAAGGAGGGAGGTTTTCATGGCGTTGATTGGGGGGTGAATGTGAATGGTGAAAACGTGGGTGGTAAGGAGGCAACTCCGGCGTGAATGGCCCCGACACATGAGTGTCGGAGGCTACATCAGCTGAAGATTCTACAGAGGTAACGGCAAACGTGCGGCCGAAAGCGGGCGCTGGGAAATAAGCTGGACCAAGAGGCCCGATTCGTCGCCCAATTCCGGCTTTAGCCCGGGCCGGGCCGATTAGCGGTGGCCGTATTGGCGCTGGCCGCGCTGCTGGGCTTCGCGCTGAGCCCGGATTTGGGCTTCGCGCTGAGCGCGCTGCTGGGCTTCCCAGCGGGCACGTTCCTGGGCCGTTACGCGGTGGTTGCGCTCAAAGCCGTAGTTCTGGTTGCGGTCGAAGTGGTCGTCGTCGCGGTCGTTGCGGCGGTCGTCATCGCGGCGGTTATCGTTGCGGTGGGCGGCTTCCCAGCGGGCTTTTTCGGCATTGCTTACGCGGTGGTTACGGTCGTAGCCATAGTTGAAATCTTTGCTGTTGCGGTCGTCGCGGCCATCGTTGCGGTGGTCGAAAGGCCCCTCGGCGGCGAAAGCGGCGGAGGAAGTGAAGAGGGCAGCGGCGGCGATGATGGAAAACAAGGAAGCTTTCATGGTTTCTAGCTGAAGAGAGGTGAGGAGTGGGGTTGAGAAAGGCCGGGCTCGGCGGCTGCAGGCAGCGGGCCCCGGAGGTGAGAATCGCCTCAGCCTGCCAGGGTATTTGCAAACCATCGGCCGAACTGCGGCCAAAAAAGCCGATGTGGACGGGTAGGCGCCGAGCGCCGACCAACCGGCGCTATTGCCAGACCGAGCCACGGAAAGCATCTCGTGCAATGGCGCGGAAAGCCGGTTTTCAAACCGTTCGGGCCTGCTGCGCGCCGTCGTCCGCGCCCCGTTTTGCTTACCTTAGGCCAATTAAAAACGCCCACTCAAGCCCTTTCCAATGAACAAACTGATGCTCCTGACCCTGGCCGGCACGCTGGCGACGGCGGCGCCCGCCCAGGCCCAAACTGCCGAAAAGCTCGACGCGGCGGCCCTCGCCAAAATCCGTGACGAAGGCATGAACCGCTCCCAGGTGATGCAAACCGCCTTTTACCTTACCGACGTCAACGGCCCGCGCCTCGCCAACTCCGACGGCCTGAAGCGCGCCAACGAGTGGACCAAAGCCCAGCTCGCCAAATACGGCCTTGCCAACGCCAACATCGAAGCCTGGGGCGACTTCGGCCGCGGCTGGGACATTGAGAAGTCGTACGTGGCCATGACGGCGCCTTACTACCACGCCCTGGTAGGCATCCCCAAGGCCTGGACGCCCAGCACGCCCGGCCCCGTGCGCAAGCAAGTGGTGGTGATGAAAGCCGCCACCGAGGCCGACCTGGCCCAGTACAAAGGTCAGCTGCGCGATAAAATTGTGGTGATGAGCGTGGCCGCGCCCCTTAAGCCCGCCACCGAAGGCGCCATCCGCCGCTACTCCGACGAGGACTTGAAAAAGATGGCCGAGCCGGCCGCTGCTTCCACTAGGCCCACCCCCGATGCCACCATGCTGGCCTCGCGCAAGGCCATGGTGGCCATGCGTACCGCCTTGGCCGACATGCTGGTGAGCGAAGGCGCGGCCGGCGTGCTCAGCGCCCGCGGCGGCATCTACGGCACCTTCAACACCAGCAACGGCGCGCCCTACGCGGCCGATGCCAAGCCCGCGCTGCCCGAAATCGAAACCGCGCCCGAAGACCAGCTGCGCATCATCCGGCTGGTAGAAGCCGGCGTGCCGGTGGAGGTGGAAATGGAAACTAAAACCCGCTTCCAGACCCAGGACTTGAAAGGCTACAACGTGGTGGCCGAAATCCCCGGCACCGACAAAAAGCTGAAATCTGAAGTCGTCATGCTCGGCGGCCACCTCGACTCCTGGCACGCCGCCACCGGCGCCACTGATAATGCCGCCGGCTGCGCCGTGATGATGGAGGCCGTCCGCATCCTCAAGGCCAGCGGCCTGAAGCCGCGCCGCACCATCCGCATCGCGCTGTGGGGCGAGGAGGAGGAGGGCCTGCACGGCTCGCGCGGCTACGTGAAAAACCACTTCGCCGACCCCGCCACCATGCAGCTCAAGCCCGAGCACGAGAAGCTGGCCGCCTACTTCAATCTCGACAACGGCGCCGGCAAAATCCGGGGCATCTACGCCCAGGGCAACGAGGCCGCGGCGCCCATCTTCCAGCAGTGGCTCGCGCCCTTCGCCGACCTCGGCGCCAGCACCGTGACGCTGCGCAACACCGGCAGCACCGACCACATCGCCTTTGACGCCGTGGGCCTGCCCGGCTTCCAGTTCATTCAGGACGGCCTCGACTACTTCCCCACCACTCACCACACCAACCAGGATACCTACGACCGCCTCATCGCCGACGACCTGAAACAAGCGTCCGTGGTCGTGGCCAGCTTCGTCTACGACGCCGCCATGCGCGACCAGAAGCTGCCCCGCAAACCGCTGCCCGCACCAGCCGAGCCCCAATAGGGAGCTAACGGGCGCCTCTCCCCCGGCCCCTCTCCTCAGGGAGAGGGGAGCCTGACGATTCCGATAGGAGCATAGCCGGTGCCCCCTCTCCTTTGGGAGAGGGGGTCAGGGGGTGAGGCGCCCGTTCGCACCTAATAGAAATTACTCCACCAGCCCCAGCGTGCGAGTCAGTCCGTTCTTCGGAATGCTCACTTTCAGGCTCTGGTCGCCGGATTCCGAGCGTTTACGGCGGCGGTCCACGATGTCCTGTACCTTGCTTTTACCGTCGGAACTGCGCGAAAATAGTGCCGCAGCTACGTCCGTCACCAGCGACACGGCGCGGGGCACGGCCACCGTCACTTCCTGATAATCAGGGTCGATGGCCGGCGGCCCCTTGGGGGCCGATTGGCTTTGGGCCATGCTGCTGGTGGCTTTGAATGCCAGGGCAGCGAAGAGAAGGGGTAGCTTCTTGCGCGACATGAGTACCGGTCGATACCACAAAGATGCCGCTAAAACCGCTGCGGTTGCCCAACTATCCCAGTTTTTCCTTGAATAGTTTCAGGGTGCGGTCCCAGGCCAGCTTGGCGGCTTCGGCGTTGTAGCGGGCCGGCGAGGTGTCGTTGTTGAAGGCGTGGTTGGCGCCCTCGTACACGTACAGCTCATACTTGGTGCCGGCCGCTTTCAGGGCCGCCTCGTAGGCCGGAATGCCGGCGTTGATGCGCGTGTCGAGCCCGCCGTAGTGTAGCAGCATCGCGGCTTTAATTTTGGGCACGTCCTCGGCCTTGGGTTGGGCGCCGTAGTAGGCCACACCGGCATCGAGTTTGGGGTCGTGCACGGCCAGCTGATTCACCAGGCCGCCGCCCCAGCAGAAGCCCACGGCGCCGGTGCGGCCGTTGCAGTCGGGCCGGCCGCGCAGGTAGGTGAGGGCCGCGAGGTAATTGTTCAGGTTTTTCAGCGGGTCGAGCTGGCCGATGAGCTTCCGGCCTTCGTCCTCGTCAGTCGGCGTGCCGCCCACCACGCTCAGCGCGTCCACGCCCAGCGCCAGGTAGCCGGCCTGCGCCACGCGCCGCGTCACGTCCTTGATGTGCGGCGTCAGGCCCCGGTTTTCGTGGATGACCACCACAGCACCGCGCTTTTTCTTGCCTTTCGGATGCACCAGGTAGCCTTTTACAGTGGCGCCGTCGCCGGGCCAGCTCACTTCTTCGGTTTCCAGGTTGTCGTCCTCCGGCGCCACGGTGGCGGCGGCCGCGTAGCCGGGCTCCAGTATCGAGAGCGCCGAAAAGGCCAGGGCGGTGCCGCCGGCCAGTTTCACCAGCCGCTCCATGAAAACCTTACGGGACAGCGGGGCGTGGGTGTATTCGTCGAAGAGGTCGATGATGCGTTGGTCCATAGCTCGAAAGGTACTGGTTTAGCAGGAAATACGAGGGTTATTCGGCTTCGCGGTTCACCGTGTCCGGGCTGAAGGCCGGCACGCAGATGGACCAGTATTCGCACTCTTCCTCAAACGGGTTGGAGTAGCGCACCCGCGCCCCGCCCTTTATCAGCAAAGCCTGCCCGGCCTGCAATTCCACCACGTCGCCGTCGATTTCAAACCGCTTCCGGCCGCGCACCACAATGGTGATTTCGTCGAAACTGGGCGTCTGGTGCGGCTCGCTCCAGTGCGGTGGGGCCACCATGTGCGCCAGGCTGTAGGCCGAGGTACCGGTGCTGGCACCACCCACATGCTCTTCAATGAGCTTGCCATCGGTGGTGGGCACCACGAAAGGGGAGGGGTTGAGAACGTAGCGTTTTTCGGACATGAATTTGAGAGGAGGAGGAACGAGTAAGTGAATGAACCAAAAGGACGTCATGCTCATCTAGCGTCCGCGCAGCCGAAGCATTTCTACCGCAATACTAATCCAGACGCTAAAAGTTAGTCTGGCGGTAGAGATGCTTCGGCTGCACTCAGCATGACCAATTTTAATACATTACAACTGCTACGGCCGAAGCTTCTCCAGCAGCTCAAAAGCACGAGAATTATACTTCCACACAAAGAAATACGGCGTCTGCACCGCCCCAAACTGCACCCGGATGCGCTCTACAGCTGGCAGCATGCTGCCCTCAAAGTCGAAGCAAGCCAGCCCCAGCACCTCGCTGGCATAGCGAATGGCCTCCCAAATCAGCAGGATGCCCGCGCCGCTGTCGCGCAGAGCCGGGTCGTCGCCAGCCAAGTGGTAATAGGCCGCCTGCTGGTCCCAAATCAGGTAGGAAGCCGAATGCACCCGCCCCTGCGCATCCACGGCGAAAAAAAACTGCCGGGCGTCATGGGTCGCCAGCGCCGCATCGTGCCGCTGGAACTGCGCCCAGGAATAAGGCATGGGCAGGCCCTGCCGGTCGAAGCTCATCTTATTGAGCGCATAAAACCGTTCGGCACCGAGGTTATGCACCACCTGCACCTGCTCGCGCGCCTTCTGCAGGTTGCGCCGGATGTTGCGGTTGATGCCGGCCTCAAGCTGGGCCAGGTTGTGCAGGCCGTTGAGGCGGTAGGTGTAGTAGGTGGTTTGGCGGAATTGCTGCCAATAAAAGGGCAGCCAGTTGGTATTGGTGGGATAGAAATTCTGCTTGAAAGCCGCGAAAGTCGGCAACTGCTTTATCAATTCCTCCAGCAGCAGATGCTCCTTTTTGAGCACGCCCCGAAACTCAGGCAGCACGTACGGCCCCAGCCACTTCACGAACGGCGGCATGGTGGCGTAGCGAAACGGCCCCTTCTGCTTGAAGAAATAAGGCAGCGCCGCCACCACGCGGCCGTTTTCATCAGCCAGCGCCACGTCCCAGGCGCCGCCTCCGCTGCACGCATCCAGGTGCCACGGCTGCGCAAACACCGGCACGTCGGGCGCGGTGCGGCAAAAGTCGCGGTAACGGTCGGAAGCGGTTTGCAACGGGAAAGCGGGGCTTATTTAGGCTGCGTCTCGGGGCAGGGGCCTTTGGTGAAGCTGCGCACGCCCGCGTTGCCGGCCACGCAGGGGTTGGAATAGGTTTTGCCGTCGCAGCCGCACACGGGCTCATACTGCATGGTGCAGATGCCGTCGGGCTTCACCTTCGCGGGGTCGATGCAGTCGGCGCTGGCGGCGGTGGCCGGGGCGTTGCGCTGGCAGGCTGCGGCCAGCAGCAGGGCGGCGTAGAGGAACACGGTCGTTTTCATGATGCCGGGCATAGGGAGGGGCGAATCTACGTCTGTTGGTGCAGAATTGGGCGAGGCGAGCCCGGCAGGGCTCTTTTGACGTGGCCCATTTCGGAAAATTTATTCCTAAGCTCAACCCCTGGCCATGGCCTTCGTATAGGCAGCCAGACCAAACGCGGCGCTAAAACAGAATATTCGATTTTGTGTTCGGGCCGCGCTTCCTCGAAACCTCTTTCACTCATTCACCCTTCATTACCCATTACCATGTCTTACCACGAAGAAGAAAACAACGCCGGTAAAATTCTTTTGGCCGCCCTCGCTGGTGCAGGCGCTGGCATCATCGCCGGCATGCTGCTAGCTCCCGACAAAGGTTCGGCCACGCGCGAAAACTGGAAAGGCGTTGCTTCCAAATACAGCGGCCAGCTCGGCGAGCAGGCTACGAAACTGGGCTCCGACCTCGAAGCTAAATTCAAAGAATATGCCGGCAAGCTCGAAGACCTCGGCGTAACGCTGCCCGGCAGCAGCCTGAAAATTAAAGGCAACTGGGACGAAGTAAAAGGCAAGCTGAAGCAGCAGTACGCTCAGCTGACCGACGAAGACCTGACCTATGCCGACGGCAAAGGCGACGAGCTGGTAGGCAAGCTGCAAGACAAGCTTGGCAAAGGCAAAGCCGAAATCACCAAAATGCTGAATGACCTGTAGGTCTTCCTCAGCCATTAGCTAAAAAGCCCCGCGCCGTAAGACGCGGGGCTTTTTGCTGCCCCCAACAACGCGGCCGGTTTTCGCGTTATGCAATCAATTAAGTATTCCTCTTTTCTTGCAAACCCCATGAAAGACGACAAAGGCAAAGTTATTTTATCGCTCATCGCCGGCGCCACCGCTGGCATTGTGGCTGGCCTGCTGCTGGCCCCCGAAACTGGCGACGAAACCCGTTCCGGCCTCAAGCGCACGGCCTCCAAGTGGAGCGACGACCTCAGCAAGCTTTTCAAAGACACCTTGGCCAAAGCCCAGGGCCAGGCCCCCGGCCACACCAACACCGAAGCCATTGTGCCCGAAGACAAGCAAGCCGCCAATCGCCTCCTCGAAGGCCTCGATGCGCCCGGCAACTACCCGGATGCCGATACCGACTACGACGGCAGCGGTGACGACTTCCGCCACCAGCCGCTGCTGTAGCACCCCAGGCCGAAGAAACATAATTATGGCATTTTCGCCGTCGTTGTAACTTCCCCTAGCTCGTCCCGTAAAACTTCTCACAACCGACTTGAAAGAAGGCCGAAAATATTATCAGTAAAATTGCCGGTCGTAGGAGCTTCTGCTGAAATTGGTCAAACAACTCAGTAGTAAAATCAGACGAATCCATCGCAAGCTTCTGTTAAGAAAAGCGGTTTGAAGGGTAAGAAGGTTGTAAAAAGAAAAGCCCCGCACGACATTTCGTGCGGGGCTTTTCGATTTTCATCGCCTGTCATCCTGAGCGGAGCGAAGGACCTTATCACGGTTGAACGATTGGTTCTGACGTGATAAGGTCCTTCGCTCCGCTCAGGATGACAGGCGACTATTTCTCCTCCTGCTTCTCTTTCTGCACGTTTTCCGGCTTCATCTGCGGGAAAAACAGCACGTCCTGAATAGAGTGCGAGTTGGTCATAATCATGCTCAGGCGGTCGATGCCGATGCCCAGGCCGGCCGTGGGCGGCATGCCATACTCCAAGGCGCGCAGGAAGTCTTCGTCGAGCACCATAGCCTCGGTGTCGCCGCGCTTGCCCAGCTCTAGCTGGTCCTCGAAGCGTTGGCGCTGGTCGATGGGGTCGTTGAGCTCGGAGAAGGCGTTGCAGATTTCCTTGCCGTTGCAGATGGCCTCGAACCGTTCCACCATGCCGGGCCGCTCGCGGTGCTTCTTGGCCAGCGGCGACATCTCCACCGGGTAATCGGTGATGAACGTGGGCTGGATGAGCTTGGGCTCGACATGCTCACCGAAGATTTCGTCGATGATTTTGGCCTTGCCCATGCTGGGGTCGAGGTGCACATTCAGCTCCTGCGCGGTTTCGCGCAGGGCCGCCTCGTCCATCTCACCAATGGCCTTGCCGGTGTACTTCTCAATAGCCTCAAACATGGTGTAGCGCTGCCAGGGCCGCTGGAAGTTGATGACGTTTGCGCCCACCTGCACTTCGGTTTGGCCGTGCAAGGCCATGGCCACGCGCTCCACCATTTCTTCCACCAGGTCCATCATCCAGGCGTAGTCCTTGTAGGCCACGTAGAGCTCCATCTGGGTAAACTCCGGGTTGTGGAAGCGCGACATCCCCTCGTTGCGGAAGTCCTTGCTAAACTCGTACACGCCATCAAACCCGCCCACAATCAGGCGCTTAAGGTACAGCTCGTTGGCAATGCGCAGGTAGAGCGTCATGTCCAGCGTGTTGTGATGGGTGGTGAAGGGCCGGGCCGCCGCGCCGCCGTACAGCGGCTGCAGAATCGGGGTTTCCACCTCCAGGTAGCCCTTGTCGTTCAGGAAATTGCGCATCGACTGCACCAGCTGCGTGCGCTTGATGAAGGTGTCGCGCACGCTGGGATTCACCACCAAATCCACGTAACGCTGGCGGTAGCGCTGCTCGGGGTCGGTGAAGGCGTCGTAGGTGGTCACCTCACCGGTGGTTTCGTCCTTATGGGTTTTCACCACGGGCAACGGGCGTAGCGCTTTCGAGAGCAGCTTCAGCTCCGTCACGTGCACCGAGGTTTCGCCCACCTGCGTTTTGAACACGTGGCCTTTCACCCCAATGAAATCGCCCAAATCGAGCAGCTTCTTGAACACCACGTTGTACAGCGTCTTGTCCTCGCCGGGGCAGATTTCGTCGCGGTTGATATAGAGCTGAATGCGGCCCGACGTGTCCATTAGCTCCGCAAACGAGGCCTTGCCCATCACGCGCGACGACATCAGCCGCCCCGCCAAGGTCACTTCCTGGAAGTTATTCAGTTCCGGGTGGTAGTTGTCATGAATTTCCTTGGCGTAAAACGTCACGTCAAATAATTCCGACGGATACGCTTCGATGCCCAGCTTTTCCAGCTCTTCCAGCTTGTTGCGGCGCAATATTTCTTGTTCGCTCAGGTGTTGCATATAACTTGTCTGGACCACGGATTTACTCGGATTTTTCGGATTCCACGGATTTAGTGGACGACTTTTTCGGCAAATCATGCTGCTTGCGGATTCAAGCAGAAGCGTAGTAATTAAAAGTGAACCGCAAAAGTACGGCACGAAAAAGCCGCCCCGAAACCGGAGCGGCTTTATGATAATATTCACGTCCATAAAATCCGTGGAATCCGAAAAATCCGAGCGAATCCGTGGTTTATGCGGCCATGCGGTACTGCGGGGCCTCGGCATTGATAGCCGGGGCACTCGGCGGCGTGGGTGCCAGCACCGGCTCGACGCGGGTGCGCAAACGCTCTTGCACAAAGCCCGACTGCAGGTGCACTGGCAGCTCGGCCACCAGCTGGCGGTAGCGCTCCAGGCCCAGGGCCTTGGCCACGTAGGTCTCGTGCACGCCGTTGAGGTAGCTCACAATGTTGAGCAGCGAGGCGTGGAACAGGCTGAAATCAATGTCGGCTTCCACGTAGCGCTCAATCTCGCGGGTCGATTCCGAGATGCGCAGGCGGCCCAGCAGGTCGAAGATGGTGGTGTAGCCCAGGCGCCAAGTAATCTGCTGCCAGTGCGCCGCCGTCCACTTATCGAGCGGGCGTCCGGTTTTCTGACTGCGGATGGCCGTGTTGGGGTTGGCCTGCACCTGCGCGCGGGTCCACTGCGCCTTCATCTTGCGCGTGGTGCGCAGGAACTGGCCAATCTGGGCCTGGGCGTCAATCTCCTTGCTGGCAATGTGCAGCCCGGCCTTGTAGCCGGCCAGCGGCAAACGGTGAATGCTAAAGTCGCCGTAAGCACCGGCGGCATAGAACGACACCGGACGCGGGTACGCATTCTTCACCACCAGCCGGCCCACCTCGCGGCGCGTGAGCTGGCTGTTGGTCGAGCGCACGCCCGTGGTGTACAGGAAAGCATGAAGGCCCGACTGAATGGCGTGGTAGGCCTGCGGAAACGTCCAGTGCAGCGCGTTGCGAAGGAAATTCTCGTCGCCCAGCTCGGCCGTGGCGCGCAGCGCGTACTCCGTGCTCCAGCTGGTGTGCAGCAGCTTGGTGAGGGCGGCTACGTCGGCGTCGTTCAGCTCCGCCGTGTGGCTGCGGAAGAACGGCAGGTTCTGCAGTCCGCCGAGCACGTCGTCGTTTTCCTGAATGTGGTAATTGATGGCAAAGAAATAGTTGAGGAAAACCTGCGCCGGAATTGACTTGCGCCAGTTTTCATCAGCCAATTTCTGCTGAAGCTCATCGGCAGGAGCGTCTACCTGCGGGTTGAGCGGAATAATGCGGGTTTCCTCTTGAGTCGTCATGCTAAGTAAACAGCAACAGGCCTGTTTTTAGTTGCCCGATTGCTAATTTTTTTGTCAAATTTACTAATGATTAATAGTGTTGTACAACAGATAATTACATAGATAAGCAAAAAATATTTTCCTGTCGAGCAACTATGGCTATTTGCTAGTGAGGTTGTCATTCTAAAAATGTGCCGAAAAAAGCCCCCGCGCCAGATGGTGCGGGGGCTTTTGTTCAACGAGGTTCTCTTAGCTACTAAGGGACCATTTCCAGCCTTTTGTCAGCCGGTTTCCTATTTCTGCTGGATTTCATCCTGGATTACGGCCACGGCCTCGCCGATGGTAATGTCCTTTTTGAGGCCATTGGTGAGGCGGGCGGCGCGGTTGATGCGAATAGTGTCGCCGCCCAGCGCCCGCAAATCGGCCGCAAGGGGCGAGAAAGCCAGAGCCACGGTCGATTTCTGAGCGGCTTCGTAGCGGTCCGAAATGGCTTTCGACTGCTGCTGCTCGGCCCGGTAGGCGCTGAGCTTGAGCGAAACAGTGGTTTCGTCCTTGCGCTTGCGCATGCTTTTCGCCATCTCATCCATCACCCGAAAGCTGGCGTTGTTGGCCACGCGGGCTTTGCTGGCGGCACGCAGCTTCTCGATGTTGGGCGCATCGCCCCAGGGCTTGTAGCGGGCCGGCTGAATCTCATCCCATTTCAATGGGTAGTCCGATTCCTTTTCGCCATCATCAAGGTAGGAGTAGAGGTCCGGCAGCACGATGTCCGACGCCACCCCTTTGAACTGGGTCGAGCCCCCGTTTATGCGGTAGAACTTCTGCATGGTCAGCTTGAGCGAACCAATGGGCTTCACGCTGTTCAACTCGGGCGGCAGAGCTTCGTCGAGGTCGAATACGCGCTGCACAGTGCCTTTGCCATAAGTGCTGGTCGAGCCCATGATGACGCCGCGGTGGTAGTCCTGCATGGCCGCGGCCAGAATTTCCGACGCCGACGCGCTGTGCTTGTCTACCAGCACCACCAGCGGGCCGCTGTACTGCACGCGGGGGTCGTTGTCGTTCATCACCTTTACTTGGGCGTGAGCTTGGCCGTCGCGCACCTGCACTATCGGCCCAGCGTCCACGAACAGGCCGGCCATCGACACGGCATCGCCGAGTGAACCGCCGCCGTTGAAGCGCAGGTCCAGAATCACGCCTTTCACGCCTTCCGCATTCAGCTTGGCGAGTTCGTTGCGCACATCGTCGGCCGAGTTGCGGCCGCCGTTGTCGCTGAAATCGGCATAGAAGCTGGGCAAGCGCAGGTAGCCAATTTTCTGGCCTTTGTCGGTAATTACCGACGACTGCGCATACTTCTCCTCACTCACCACTACGTCGCGGATGATGGAAATAATTTTGGTGCTGCCGTCAGGCTTCTTCACCGTGAGGCGCACTTCCGACCCTTTCTTGCCCTTAATCAGCGGGATGGCCTTGATGGTGTGCCAGCCCTCAATGCTCACCGGCTCAGCGGCGCCTTGCGCTACTCGCAGCAGGGCGTCGCCCTTTTTTAATTCACCCTGCCGGGCCGCTGGCGAGCCAGGAATGATTTCGTCGACATAAATCAGGGCGTCTTTTTCGCGCAGCGAAGCCCCAATGCCCTCAAAGCGACCAGTCATTTCGTAGTCGAAATCCTCCTTGGCTTTGGGTGCGAAGTACTCCGTGTGCGGGTCGTAAGTATTGGCAATGGCGTTAGCATAGTCAGACAGGCGGTCGTTGGCGTCGGTTTCGCCAAGCTCCTCGAACTGCTCATCGTAGTATTTCAGTACGCGCTTGCGGGCCTCGGCTTCCATTTGGGCGGGCGTCCGCATCGGCTCAGCGGCCGTGGGGGCCGCCGGGGTGGCGGCGCTGGGCGCGGCAGTGGCGCCGGTGGGCTTGGCTTCCTTGGCTTTTTCCTGGGCTTCCATCATTTCCGACACGCGGCTAAGCGTTTCGTACTTCAGCAGCTTGCGCCACAGCTCGCGCTGGGCCGCTTTGTTGGCCGGGAAAGCGGCTTTCTCAAAGTCAGACTGAAAAGATTCGTCGGTGGTGAAGTCGAAGGGCTTGGCCAGCAGCTCGCGGTACAGGCCCTGCATCTCCTTGGTGCGCTGTGCCATGAGCTTGGTGCTCAGGTCCAGAAACTCGTGGCTGCCGCGCTTCACCTGGTCGTCAATTTGGGACTGGTAGCGACGCAAATCTTCCACGTCCGTGGCCAGCAGGAATTGCTTGCGGTAGTCTAGGCGCTTCAGATAGAGATCGAAAACGCGCTTCGAGAAGGCGTCGTCCACTTTTTCGGGTTGGTAGTGCTGCGAGGTGAGGCCACTCATCATGAGGCCAATCAGCACCTGGTCCTTGCTCGGCACCGCCGAGTCGGCCCGGCGGAACAGCCGGTAAGATGCCAGAACAAACACGGCCGTCACCAAAAAGGCATACAGGCCGACCTTCAAGCGGGAGGATGACATTAGCAAAAAATAAAACGGGATGAAATTCAAATATACGGCCGGTGCAATACACCTCCGGGCAGTTTTGCCTGCTTCCGAAACGCCCCGTCCGGGGCAATAAGTGCCCGTTTGGAGAAGCGCCTGAATACTACCTGCTAAGAACTGCCCTCGCCGGCCGAAGGTTGCAACAAAAAAGCCTTTCCCAGACGGGAAAGGCTTTTTTCATGACAAACAGGCCGGAACCTGCGACGAGCTTAATACTTGTAAATCTTATCGCCATTGTGGCGACGGAATTCATCTTCGAAATACTTGGCATCTTCAGCGTTGCGGGGCTTCACACCCATCACAATGCCGCCGTCCTTAATGCCGCTTTCGTACTCAGCAGCGTGCTCCTCGGGAATGCCCGAGCCCACCAGTGCGCCTACCAGGCCACCCGTGAGGCCACCAGCACCGGCACCGGCTAGCGCAGCGGCCAACGGACCAGCGATAATCAGGCCCAAGCCGGGCAGTGCCACCGACGTGCCAATTGCTGCGATAGCGCCAATGATAGCACCAGCCGTGCCACCGATGGCCGAGCCTACGCCGGCACCTTCCATTGCTTTGTCGCCGAGTTCGGTGTGTGCAGTGTCGTCGCCGAAGTGGGTTTTGCGGGTGTCGTCCGACATCAGCACGTTCACGTCGTCTTTGCCGTAGCCACGCGACGAGAGCGACTGGTAAGCCTTCTCAGCGCTACTGCGGTCGCGGAACATGCCGCTCATCGTGCTACCATCGCGGTAAGGCTCGCCGGTTACGGCATGAGCAGCACTATCGGCTGTGTTCTGAACACCATCGATGGCGCGGCCTACCACGGCACCAGCCGTGCCAGCTACCGCAGCACCTTTAGCGGTGGCGCTGAAATCGTCGCCGTCAACCGAGTTGTTTACGTTGCCCAGCGAAGCGCCGGAAGCCGACGAAGTACCCGTGCCGGAAGTAGAGCCGGTGCCAGCGTTGTAGCTGGTGCCTTCGTTGCTCAGACCGGTGCTATTGCCCAGACCGGTGCCGGTGTTTTGGGTGCCGTAGTTAGCGCCTGCGCCAGTACCGGAATTTTGCGGGTTGTTCGAATCGTTGGTATTCATGCTAGGGAAGGAATGAAAATGTGGAAAGGATAACCAACCTCCTGGCTGGTTGAAGCTCTTAACGGGGCTACTGCAACAGAGGTTACATCCCGCTTATTTTCCAACATTTCCTGCCTTCATTCTAAAGCATGTGAACTGCCTAGTATGAAAAGAACGTCATGCGGAGTTTGCCGATGCAGTTCTACCACGCTAGTAAATAATTACTTAGCCAGTAGAGTTGCTTCGGCAAGCTCCGCATGACGTTCTTTTTGCTGGTGTTTATCACCAACTCACACTTTTCTAATCAGGCAAACTTCTGGAAGTTGGCCTCGTCGCGCCAAAACTCGCGGCAGTCGCGGATAAGGTTTTTGAGGAAGTCCTCGTCCTGCTTGAGGCTGCGCCACTCGCCCATGCCCATTTTCTCGCAGAGCTTGTAGAAATTATCGCCTTGGCCTTTAGAGCCTTGCACTTTAACGAGGCAGCTCAGCGGCGGGCGGCCTTCTTCGTGTTCGGTCATGGAGATTTCGGCCAGCATTTCATTCAGCCGCGATTTCTCGTGCGAAATCTCCAGATTCAATCCCAATTCGGCTTCCTGCACCAAGGTGAGGTAGCTAACAGTACCGGTTTGGAGCCGGGCATAACGAATCAAATACGTGCGGATGCGACCAATCATGGCAGGGGTTTAAGTGAACAAAAACCTTTTGGGGGGCTGAAAATTAGCGAATATTAGCTGCCCACACCACGCTCCGTGCCACAATCATTCCAAACTAAAAAAAGCTATTATCGAACTTGATATAACTATTTGATGGTCAATAATTTTTGGCCAGTGAAAAAAAGAATTTTTATTGCCCGCGCCGACGACGGATTTCCTTCAGAATTAACAAAAATTCGCGGCTGCTCTGGCCGGCAATAGCCGTGTTTTCATCGGCCCGGCGCAGCAGATAGGGCATCACGGCGGCTACCGGGCCGTAGGGCAGGTACTTGGCGGTGTTGTAGCCAGCGTTGGCCAGGTTGTAGGTAAGGTTGTCGCTCATGCCGTAGAGCTGAGCGAACCAGACACGGGGGTCGGAGGGGGCGATGCCCGCCTGCTGCATCAGCTGCGTGAGGAGCAAAGAACTGGCCTCGTTGTGGGTGCCGGCGCAAATGCTGATGCGGTCGATGTGCTCCACGCAGTAGCGCAGCGACTCGTCGTAGAGGTCGTCGGTAGCTTGTTTGGTGGGGTTGATGGGGTTTTGCTGGCCGCGCTGCTTGGCCACGCGGGCTTCTTTCTCCATGTAGGCGCCGCGCACCAGCTTCACGCCGAGGTAATAGCCGGCTTCGGCAGCGGCGTCGTGGGCGGCTTTCAGGGCGTCGAGGCGGTCGTGGCGGTAGAGCTGGTAAGTGTTCCAGACAATGGCCTTCTCGCGGTTGTACCGGGCCATCATGTCGTAGGCCAGCAGGTCGATGGTGTGCTGAAACCAGCTTTCCTCGGCATCCACAAACAGGCGCACGCCGTGCTGGTGGGCGCGGGCGCAAATGGCCTCCACGCGGGCCACGGCGCGGGTGTGGGCGGCTTCCTCGTGGGCGGTGAGCAACTGGCCGGCCTGAATTTTCTCCAGAATGGCCACGTCGGCCACGCCGGTTACTTTGAATACCGAAAAGGGAATGTGCTGGGAGCGGTGAGCCTCGTCGATGGTGGCCAGTACTTCGTCGCGGGTGTGGTCGTAGCTGGCGTCGCTGCCTTCGCCCTCCACCGAGTAGTCGAGGATGGTGCCGATGTTGTATTTACCCAGCTCGGCCGTCACGGGGCGGCATTCGGCAATGGTTTCGCCACCGCAAAACTGCTCAAAAATGCTGTGCTTGATGAGGAATTTCGTGCCGGGCAGGCCCCATTTCAGTGCCGTTTTCATGAGGCCGCTGCCGGTTTTTACCAGCGTGCCGTTGTTCATGGCTGCAAACAGCGCGTAGACTTTGCGCAGCTGGGCATCAGACTTGGAGGCGAAGGCCACGCGGGTGTCCTCGAAGGAAATGGGCAGGGCTTGGGTGGGGGCGGCGGGCGACATAGGCGGTGGGGTAGGTGTGGGGATTAGAAGCAGAACCCTAAGGGCGGGCGAAGGTAAACTGTAAACAACGTTCCCTTGAAACGAGTTACGTTTGTCGGGCTTTTCGGCTCCCTGCCGGCAAATCCGCTTCATTTGGCCCCCTTCCGATGCCTGCCGCTCCTAATACGTTCTTCACCCGCATGTTGGCTCAAAAGGGCCAGCCCATCCTCATTGCCGGCCCCTGCTCGGCCGAAACCGAAGAGCAGGTGATGGCCACCGCCCACGGCCTCAAGGCGCTGGGCAAAATTGACATGTTCCGGGCCGGCATCTGGAAGCCGCGCACCCGGCCGGGCTCCTTCGAGGGCATGGGCGCGGTGGCGCTGCCCTGGCTGCAGCGTGTGAAGGCCGAAACCGGCATCCCGACCACCATTGAAGTGGCCACGCCGCGCCACGTGGAAGAAGCCCTGGCCCACGGCATCGACGTGCTCTGGATTGGGGCGCGCACCACCGTGAATCCCTTCGCGGTGCAGGAACTGGCCGATGCGCTGGCCGGCACCGGCGTGCCCGTGATGGTGAAAAACCCCGTGAACCCCGACGTGGCCCTCTGGGCCGGCGCGCTGGAGCGCCTGGAACGGGCCGGGATTCAGGATTTGGCGGCTATCCATAGGGGGTTCAGCACGTTTGCGCCCAGCCGCTACCGCAACGCGCCGACGTGGATTCTGCCCATCGAACTGAAAACGCGCTTCCCGCACATCCCGCTCATCTGCGACCCCAGCCACATCGGCGGGCGGCGCGATTTGCTGCTGCCCATCGCCCAGAAGGCCCTCGACCTTGACTACGACGGCCTCATCATCGAAACCCACCCCGACCCCGACCACGCCCTGAGCGACGCCGAGCAACAGGTGACGCCCCAGCGCCTGGGCGAAATCCTGAACGAGCTGAAGTACCGCTACCGCTCCTCCAACAACGCCGACTACCTCAACAAAGCCGAGGAGCTACGCCAGAAAATGGACGTGGCCGACCGTGAAATAGTGGAAGCACTGGCCCGCCGCATGGCGCTGGTGGAGGAGCTGGCTGAATATAAAAAGGAAAACAACGTAAAAATCCTGCAATTCGACCGCTGGCAGGAGATTTTCAACACCCGCACTGAGTGGGCTGGCAAGCTGAATGTGAACGACAAGTTCGTGGCCGAACTCTACAAACTGATTCACATCGAGAGCATTCGCAAGCAAACCGAGGTGCTCAACGGTCGCCCGCAGGTGGATGGCGTGGCCCACCTCGGACCGGGCCTGTAGCACGGGCGCTACAGGCGCTCGTAGGTATCGACGGGGTAATCGGAGAGGCAGCCGGCGCCGTCGGCTTTGTAGTTGAGCACGAGTGACTTGTTGGTGATGCTGACCACGGCGAGGTGGGAGCTGCCTTGGTTGGCGGTTAGCTGCAGCACGGGCACCCGGTTACTGCTGCCGCATTCCACCGCGCCCGTGGTGTTGGTGTAGGTGCCCGCCTTTGAAAGCTGTCCGTTCTCGTACACCGAAAACTGGGCGGCCGTGAAGGTGATGGTTTCGTCGGGCACCGGCGCTCGCACGCAGTAGCAGTCGCGCTTAACGAGCTTCCAGGTGCCGGTGAGGCCGGTGGCAACAGGCCCGGCGTCGTCTTTCTGGCAGCTAAGCAAGCCTGCGCTGCCGGCCACGACCAGTATTATTAGTTGGCGCAACTCTCTCATAAACAAGGTGCTGAAAAGGTATTAGCGGCGGGTGTAGTAGTAGCCCCGGCCATCGGTGTAGTCTTCTACAATGACCAGCTGATTGGGCGAGAGCCGCTCGATAAACTCCTTTTCTGTGCCGCTCCGGCGGCCGTAGGCCAGGAAAGTTTGGGGGCGCCGGTTGAGGTAGGAGGTGGCCTGGAAAAGCGCATACCGGGCCTTGTGGCTGACGGTGCCGTTCACCAAAAACGTCGCTTGTTTGTTGTCATCGAAGACGATTTCCTGCCGGTGGGCCGGGTCGGCCTGGCTCACCAGGCCCGTGAGGCCGCCGTCGGTTTGGGTGAGCTGCCAGCGGCCCACCAGCAGGTCGGCTTTTTCGTCTTCGGGCGAAAAGGGACCTTTGGCGCATCCGGCGAATCCGCCGGCGGCCAGGAACAGAAAAAAGGAGTAGAAGCGAAAAGTGCGTTTCATAGTTGGAAAGAGAGTATGAGTAGAAGCAGTGGGTGAAGGCGAAGCGCATTCGCCACCGGCCCACTTAGCCCCATGACCAGTGCACCGGCCAAATGGTTGCTCTGGCGGCGGCCGAAGAACTGAAAAATTTATCCTGACTTTTGCCCCATGGACAACTCCGTCATCATTGGTCCCGCCGCGCTGCCCGCGCTGGCCGAATTACTCTATCGGCCGGCCGTGAGCCGGGTGTTTGTGCTGGTCGATTCGCACACGGTGCGCGCCTGCCTGCCGCTCCTCGAACCGCATTTGCCGGCCAATTATTGCCTTATCGAAATACCGGCCGGCGAAGACTACAAGTCATTGGCCAGCTGCGAAGTAGTATGGAACCAACTCACTGCCCAGCACGCCGACCGGCACGCCGTGCTGGTGAACCTGGGCGGCGGCGTGGTCACGGATTTGGGCGGTTTCGCGGCGGCGCTCTACAAGCGGGGCATCCGGTTTGTGCAGGTGCCCACCACGCTGCTGGCGCAGGTAGATGCCAGCGTGGGCGGCAAAACCGGCATCGATTTTCAGGGCTACAAAAACCAGCTGGGCGTGTTTCAGGCGCCGACGGCCGTGTTCATCGACCCCAAATTCCTGCAAACCCTCGACCCGCGCCAGCTGAAATCGGGCTACGCCGAAGTCATCAAGCACTGGCTCATTGCCGATGCCGAGGCCTTCAATACCAACCGCCGCCTGGGCTGGCTCACCGATGACTGGACCCCCATCATCCGCGAGTCGGTGGCCCTCAAGCAGCGCATCGTGGCCCAGGACCCGCTCGAAGCTGGCCCGCGCAAGCTGCTCAACTTCGGCCACACCGTGGGCCACGCCCTCGAGAGCTACCTGCTGCTGCAGCCCGGCCGCGAGGCCCTCCACGGCGAGGCCGTGGCCGCCGGCCTGGTATGCGAAAGCTGGCTCTCGGTGCAGCGCGGCCTGCTGAGCGCCGAGGAACTGGACAAAATCGAAACCTTCGTGTTTTCGGTGTTCGATAAGCTGTCCTTCGTGCTGATGGAGACGACGGCCATTGCCGAATTCGCCCTGCAGGACAAGAAAAACGCGGGTACCATTATCAACTGCACTTTGCTGGAAGGCATCGGCCGCGGCGTGTACGACCAGCCCGTGACGGTGGCCGAAATAGCGGAATCGCTGCGGTATTACCATCGGCTACAGGCCTAGCTGGTTTTCGGTTGTTGGTTGTCAGTTGTTGGGTACAGGCTCGTGCCTGTTTACCAAACTGTCAGTCGACTAACAACGGACAACTAACAACAGATAACTAAACATGCAACTTTCCTGGCCCGGCGGCCCGCTGCGCGGCACCGCCATTCTTCCGGCTTCCAAAAGCGAAGCCAACCGCGCCCTCATTCTGCAAGCCCTGGCCGGCGGCGGCACGGTCGACAACCTGTCCGATGCCAACGACACGCAGCTCATGCAGCGCCTGCTGCTGGAGGCACCCAATACCGATTTACTCGACGCCGAAGACGCCGGCACGGTGATGCGCTTTCTCACGGCCTACCTGGCTGTGACTGGCTGGCGCGGGCGCCTCACGGGCACCGCGCGCGCGCAGGAACGGCCCATTGGAGTGCTGGTTGAGGCGCTGCGACAAGCAGGCGCCCACATTTCGTATTTGAACGCGGAAGGGTACCCACCGCTGGAGTTCGGCGGCTTCTCGGCCGCAGCCGACGCTACGGAACCCACGGCGCTATCGGTGCGCGGCGACATTAGCAGTCAGTACATTTCGGCGCTCCTGATGGTGGGGCCGCAACTGGCTGGCGGGCTGCGTCTCACGCTTACGGGCACCATCGGTTCGCGGCCATACATTACCATGACAGCAGCGTTGATGCAGCTTTTCGGCGCGAATGTCGCGTTCGAAGGCGATGTGCTGACGGTGCAGCCGGGCCAATACCAGCCCACCAACTACACGGTGGAATCGGACTGGTCGGCAGCCAGCTACTGGTATGCGCTAGTCGCTTTGTCGCCGCCCGGAGCGTCGGTTACACTGCCGGGCCTGCGGCTGACACCCGATGTGTTTAGGCCCAACCTTGACCGCCCGCAACCCAATTCCTTGCAGGGCGATAGCGACATTGTAGGCATCATGCAGCACTTCGGCGTCAAAACGGAAATCGTGAACGGCCAGGCCCGCCTGCTGCAAACGCCGGCGCTGCGTCGGCGCCTGCAGCATCCCGAGAAAACGCCCTTGCCTTTCGATTTCCGCACCTGCCCCGACCTGGCCCAGACCGTGGCCGTGGTGGGAGCGGCCTTGGGCGTGCCGTTACGCCTCACCGGCCTGGCCAGCCTTCGTATCAAGGAAACCGACCGCATTCTGGCGCTGCAAACCGAGCTGGCAAAATTCGGGGCCACGCTGGCCGAAACGGCGCCCGGGGTGTTTGACCTAACGAGCGAGAATTTCCAGCTTGACGGGCAGACGGTTGAAACCTACGAAGACCACCGCATGGCCATGGCCTTTGCGCCATTGGCGATGCTTGGCCCGGTTCACATCGAAAACCCGGGCGTGGTCAGGAAATCGTACCCGCAATTCTGGAAAGAGCTGGCGCAGCGCGGCGTAGTTGTTAGCGAAGCTGACTAAAATAGGCCGCCGATTTCCGCAGCCGGCTGCCGTACCAACTGAATAATTCGCCGTCGACAATTTCGATTTTCGCGGCGGGGCAAATAGCCTGAAATTCAGCTATGTGTTTTTCGCCGAACGGGTAGGGCTCAGAAGAAAGCAGAATGCGCGGCGGAGCCGCGGCAGCCAGCTGCTCGGCGGTTATTTCCGGGTAGCGGGCTTGGTTGGCAAAGGCATTGGTGAAGCCGGCGCGGCGCAGCATGTCGTCAATAAAAGTGCCGCTGGCGGCTACCATATATGGTTTGCGCCAGATGAAATAAGCGACGGAATCGGTCGCGGACTCGTTAGCAGCAATAGCCAGCGCGGCAAAAGAAGCGTCAATTTCCGTAGCCAGCGCCTCGGCTTTTTCCTTGGCGCCGGTGATGAAGCCGACGCGCCGAATCATATCCAGCGCTTCCGGCAAGTTGCTGATGTCGCTCAGCCACACCGGGTATTCGGCCGCTAATTGCTCAATTCCGCCCTGGTAATTTTCCTCTTTGTTACCAATGATTAAATCAGGTTTCAGCGCGGCTATTTTTTCAAAGTCGAAGTTTTTCGTGCCGCCAATTACAGTGGTTTTGGTTCGCGCCTCGGCCGGGTGAATGCAAAATTTGGTGACGCCGACAACCTTGTCCGCCAATCCTAAATCAAACAATAATTCCGTTTGGGACGGTACCAGCGACACAATGCGACGCGGCGGAAACAGCACCGCCACGCGCCGCCCCATCTGGTCGGTCACGTTGAGCGGAAGGGAAGGAATTATTGGGAGTTCCAAGACTCTGTAAAAACGTCTGTCATCCTGAGCGGAGCGAAGGACCTTATCACGACTGCGCAAATTGCTTCAACGCGGTAAGGTCCTTCGCTCCGCTCAGGATGACAGGCGGTGTGAAATAAACTGCTAACTCTTACGAGAAATAACGGAAGTCGTGGCCGTCTTCGATGCGCAGCAGCGTTTCGTAAATCAGGCGCGTCACGCTCTCTACATCATCCTTATGCACCGTTTCCACGGTAGTATGCATGTACTTAAGCGGCAATGAAATCAGGGCCGAAGCTACGCCCGAGCCGGAATAGGCGAAGGCATCGGTATCGGTGCCGGTGGCGCGGGTGGCGGCGGCGCGCTGGAAGGGGATGTCGGCCTGTTTGGCCGTGTCGAGAATGAGGTCGCGCAGGTTGTTCTGCACGGCGGGGCCGTAGGTAATCACCGGGCCCTTGCCGCAGCTGATGTCGCCAGCCGTCTTTTTCTCGTACATCGGCGACTGGCTGTCGTGCGTCACGTCGGTGATGATGGCCACGTCGGGATTGATGCGGTGGGCTACCATTTCGGCACCGCGCAAGCCAATTTCTTCCTGCACCGCATTTACGATGTAGAGGCCGAAGGGCAGCTTCTTGTTGTTTTCCTTCAGCATGCGGGCCACCTCGGCAATCATGAAACCGCCCACGCGGTTATCGAGCGCGCGGCCAACGTAAAACTTATCGTTCAGCACCGTGAATTCGTCCTCGAACGTGACGACCGAGCCCACGTGGATGCCCATTTCCTCCACTTCTTCTTTTGAAGAAGCGCCGCAGTCCAGAAATACGGTTTCGATGGTCGGCGCCTTGTCCTGCTCCACCTTGCGCACGTGAATAGCCGGCCAGCCGAAGATGCCCTTCACAATGCCTTTTTCGCCGAAAATATTGACGCGCTTGCTGGGGGCCACCAGCGGGTCGGAGCCACCGTTGCGGCGCAGGTAGAGGTAGCCTTCCTTGGTGATGTAGTTCACGAAGTAGGAAATCTCATCGGCGTGGGCCTCGATGACGACTTTGTATTTCGCCTCGGGGTTAATCACGCCCACCACCGTGCCGTAGGTATCCACGAAATATTCGTCGATGTAGGGCTTGAGGTATTCCAGCCACAGTTTCTGGCCTTCTTTTTCGAAGCCGGTGGGAGAGGGATTGTTGAGGTAGTTTTGGAGAAACTCGAAAGATTCAGGGCGCATAAACGGGAGAGAAAGTAGTTAAATCGACCGGCTGGCCACCGCACGGGCAGCAAAGCCAAGTAATAAGCAGATGCCGCCACCAATTAGCCAATAGTTACTGGCTTTATGCGGGTTGGCGTCAATGTCCGGGTTGCCATCGGCCAAGGCGTGCAAGTCGCCACCCAGCAACGAGCCCAGCGTTAGTATCAGCCAAAGTCCCGCCAGCAGCCACCGCCCTATCTTAAATCGTAGCAGCAGGCCTATCGCCAAGGAGATGACACCCAAGCCCGAGATAATGTTGCCGGTGGCCTGCCAGTCCATAAAGTTGAGCTTAGAGCGGGATGTTGCCGTGCTTCTTGCGCGGCATGGTATCCACTTTGTTTTCCAGCATCTTGAAGGCACGAATCAGCTTCTGGCGCGTCTGCGAGGGCAAAATTACCTCGTCCACGAAGCCGCGGTGGGCGGCACGGTAGGGCGTGGCGAACTTTTCCTGGTACTCGTCCACCTTCTCCTGTAGCTTGGCTTCGGGATTAACAGCCGTGGCAATTTCGCGCTTGAAAATAATTTCAGCCGCGCCTTTGGCCCCCATTACCGCGATTTCGGCAGTGGGCCAGGCGTAGTTCATATCGGCCCCGATGTGCTTGGAATTCATCACATCATACGCCCCGCCATAGGCTTTGCGGGTAATCACGGTGATGCGCGGCACAGTGGCTTCGCAGAAGGCGTAGAGCAGTTTGGCGCCGTTGGTAATGATGCCGCGCCACTCCTGGTCGGTGCCGGGCAGGAAGCCGGGCACGTCCTCCAGCACCAGTAGCGGGATATTGAACGCGTCGCAGAAGCGCACGAAGCGCGCGGCTTTGGTGCTGGCGTTGATGTCGAGCACGCCGGCCAGCACGGCCGGCTGGTTACCCACAATGCCGATGCTGCGGCCCGCCAGCCGCGCAAAACCGACCACAATATTTTCGGCGAAATTCTGGTGCACTTCCAAGAAAGAGCCTTCGTCGATAATGCCCTCAATCACCTCGCGCATGTCATAGGGCTGGTTGGCATTTTCGGGAATTAGCTTGTCGAGTACCGTGCGGCTTTCGTCGCCAGCGGCTTCGTAGGGCTGGTTGGGCGCGGTTTCCTCGCAGTTCTGCGGCATGTAGCTCAGCAGCTGCTTGATGTGGTTGATAGCCACCACCTCGTTGGCGCACGAAAAATGCGTGACGCCGCTCTTGGCCGAGTGCGTGCTGGCGCCGCCCAGCTCCTCGCTGGTCACTTCCTCGTGGGTCACGGTTTTCACCACGTTGGGGCCGGTCACGAACATGTAGCTCGTGTTTTCCACCATCAGAATGAAGTCCGTGATGGCCGGCGAGTATACTGCGCCGCCCGCGCACGGCCCCATAATGGCCGACAACTGCGGCACCACGCCCGAGGCCAGCGTATTCTTATAAAATATGTCGGCATAGCCGCCGAGGCTCACCACGCCCTCCTGAATACGGGCGCCGCCCGAGTCATTGAGGCCGATAACCGGCGCGCCGTTCTTCATGGCAAGGTCCATGATTTTGACGATTTTCTCGGCGTGGGTCTCGCTCAGCGAGCCGCCGAAAACCGTGAAGTCCTGCGAGAAAACGTAAATCAGCCGGCCATTCACGGTGCCGTAGCCCGTCACCACACCATCGCCGAGGTAATGCTCTTTGTCGAGGCCAAAGTCTTTGGCCCGGTGCATCACAAACTTGCCAATTTCTTCAAAGGAACCTTCATCCATCAGCAAATCAATCCGCTCGCGGGCGGTGAGCTTGCCTTTTTTGTGCTGGGCATCGATGCGGGCCTGGCCGCCGCCAAGCAGGGCTTCTTCGTTTTTGCGGGCCAGCAATTCGGTTTTGGAAAGGTGCGCGTGGGCGTGTGGGTCGGGCATAAGTCAGAGTTGGCGCGCGGGTGGGAGGGAAGCGCGCTGATGGGAGGCCAAAGGTAGGTTACGGGTAGATTATGGGACGCTGAGATTTTCAGGATGATGCTGAAATAAACAGTGTGTGCGGACATCGGTGCTAGTCGGCTTACTAAGTGCTAGTCGGCTTACTAGTAGTTAACGCTCTGGAAAGGGCAGGCTGCCAAAAGCAACGCGCTGCCTATTGACAAATCGACTGCTTATTTTATCTTTGTGAATAATATTCTTAGTTGCTAAGTAAAATAATTATGCCTAATCAGGAAGCTGCACAACAAATGAGTACGGTCGGCCAGCTCACCCGGCGCTACTCCGATGCGACTGTGCTGATGCACGCGACCATTGCCAAAAAAGCCGGACTGTCGGGAGCCGACCACAAATACCTGGGCCTGCTCATGCAGCACGGGCCAATGACTGCGGGAAAATGGGCCAGTCTGACCGGGCTCACCACGGGCGCGATAACCGGCCTGATTGACCGCCTCGAAAAAAAAATGCTGGTGAAAAGAACAGCCGACCAAACTGACCGACGCAAGCAGGTCATTGTGCCCAATATGGCCCAGGCGGAGCAGCTGCTTGGTAGTGTCTTCGCTGATTTGCAAAGCAAAACCGCCCAATTCATTGCCACTATGACCGACGCCGAGGTAGCGGCGGTAGAGCGCTACCTGCGGGCCAACGCCGAGATAATGGAGCGCGTCACCCAGGAATTGCAGCAGCAATAACGTCCCATTTCCAATCCCTTCTCCAATGAACACCTTATCCGAAGCCTACGTGTTGCGGGCGGTTGTCTGCCTGGGCATCACCACCCTGGCCTACTTCTTTATGAACGGTGCGCAACTGTTCGAAACAGCCGTCATCGTACCCAAATGGACGGCGGCCCCGCCCGATTCCTTCCAGCTTTTTCGGGGCAAATTCGGCCTCGATTTCAAGGTTTTCTGGATAGCGTTGCACTCCATACACGAAATCACGTTCTTGGTGGCCATTGCCTTCTGCTGGCAATTAGCCGAGATTCGCAATGGACTGCTACTCCTGTTTATCGTGCACTTTGCAGCCCGGGCCTGGACGCTGGCTTATTTCGCTCCCAACATTATTGAATTTCAACAGATTGCCAATAATGCCGGTACGGCCCCCGACTTACTGGCCCGCGCCGCGCAGTGGCGAAACCTTAACTATGTGCGAGTGGGCATTTTCATTACAGTGTCATTGGGCCTGATTCCATTGTTAATAAAGGCCTTGCGCTTGATTGAGAAGCATTAATGCAAAAAGGCCGGCCTCTGCGAAGAGGCCGGCCTTTTTTTGCTTACCGCGGGCTGAAGCCCGCGCTACCTATTTTTTGGTGTCAGCGTCGGGCGCTTCCGGCTTGTCAGCCGGACGCTCATCGCTGGCGAGGTTCTGGGCCTCGCCGCTCTTGCTCACGGCGAAGGTCAGTTCCTCGGCGCCTTCGGCATAGTCGGCGGTGATGACATCGCCGTGTACTACCTGGGCTTTGAGGATTTCCTCGGCAATCGGGTCTTCGATGTACTTCTGGATGGCACGGTTCAGCGGACGGGCACCGTACTTGGGGTCGTAACCTTTATCGGCCACGAAGTCCTTGGCGGCTTCCGTCAGCTCGACACGGTAGCCCAAGGCCTGCACCCGCGAGAGGAGCTTGCTGAGGCTGATGTCGATGATTTTGTGGATGTCCTTTTTCTCCAGCGAGTTGAAGACGATAACATCATCCAAACGGTTGAGGAATTCGGGCGAGAACGTCTTCTTCAGGGCGTTGGTGATGGTGCCCTTGGTCAGCTCGTCCATGTTTTCCTGACGAGCTTTCGTGCCGAAGCCGATGCCGGCGCCGAAGTCCTGCAAGTCACGCGCCCCGATGTTCGAAGTCATGATGATGATGGTGTTTCGGAAATCCACCTTGCGGCCGAGGCCGTCGGTCAGAATGCCGTCATCCAGCACTTGCAGGAGCAGGTTGTACACGTCTGGGTGCGCCTTCTCGATTTCGTCGAGCAGGATAACCGAGTAGGGCTTGCGGCGGATTTTTTCCGTCAGCTGGCCGCCCTCTTCGTAGCCCACATAGCCGGGAGGCGCGCCCACCAGGCGCGACACGCTAAATTTCTCCATGTACTCCGACATGTCGACACGCACCAGCGCGTCTTCTTTGTCGAAGAGGTAGGTAGCCAGCACCTTGGCCAACTCCGTCTTACCCACGCCAGTCGGGCCGAGGAAAACGAATGAGCCAATCGGTTTCTTGGGGTCTTTCAGGCCCACGCGGGTGCGCTGAATGGCTTTCACCAGCTGCTTGATGGCTTTGTCCTGGCCAATTACTTTGCCCTGGAGCTCCTCATTCATGTTGAGGAGTTTCTGGCTTTCGTTCTGGGCCACGCGCGAAACGGGGATGCCGGTCATCATGGCGATAACCTCGGCCACGTTCTCCTCTTTCACCGTGTAGCGCTTCTTCTTGGTTTCCTCTTCCCACGACTTTTTGGCCGTGTCGAGTTGGTCCAGCAGCTTCTTCTCGGTGTCGCGGAGCTTGGCGGCTTCCTCGTATTTCTGCGATTTCACCACACGGTTCTTCTCACCTTTGATGTTCTCAATCTGCTCTTCGAGCGTGAGAATGTCTTCGGGCACCACGATGTTGTTGATGTGAACACGGGCCCCGGCCTCGTCAAGAATGTCGATGGCCTTGTCCGGCAGGAAACGGTCGGACATGTAGCGGTCCGACAGCATCACGCACTGCTCAATGGCCTTGTCGGTGTACACCACGTGGTGGTGGTCCTGATACTTATCCTTGATGTTGTGCAGGATTTCGATGGTTTCCTCGGGCGTAGTAGGGTCCACCATCACCATCTGGAAACGACGGGCCAGGGCACCGTCTTTCTCGATGTACTGGCGGTACTCGTCCAGTGTGGTAGCACCGATGCATTGAATCTCACCGCGGGCGAGAGCCGGCTTGAACATATTCGAAGCATCGAGCGAGCCCGAAGCCCCACCAGCGCCCACAATGGTGTGCAGCTCATCAATGAACAGAATCACGTCGGGCGACTTTTCCAGCTCGTTCATCACGGCCTTCATGCGTTCCTCGAACTGGCCGCGGTACTTGGTGCCGGCCACCAGCGAAGCCAAATCCAGCGTCACCACGCGCTTATTGAAGAGCACGCGGCTTACTTTCTTCTGGATGATGCGCAGGGCGAGGCCTTCGGCGATGGCCGTTTTGCCCACGCCGGGCTCACCGATGAGGATGGGGTTGTTCTTTTTGCGGCGGCTTAGGATTTGGGCTACGCGCTCAATTTCCTTTTCGCGGCCCACAATGGGGTCGAGCTTGTCTTCCTCAGCGAGTTTGGTGAGGTCGCGGCCGAAATTGTCGAGCACCGGGGTGCGCGATTTTTCGCCGGGCTTTTTGGTGGTGCCACCGGCACTGGCGCCGCCGCGGCCACCACCAGGGCCCGAGGCCCCAAAGAGGCGGTCGTTGTCGTCGTCGTCCGTGTCGGGCGTACGGTTTTGCGGAGCAGAACCGGCATTACCGTGGTAATCCAGCGAGTCGCGCACAGTTTCGTAGTTCACGTTGAATTTGCTGAGAATTTGGGAAGAAATGTTGTCTTCGTCCCGCAGGATGGACAACAGAAGGTGTTCGGTGCCAATGATTTCCGATTTGAAAATCTTGGCTTCAAGGTAGGTGATTTTCAACACCTTCTCGGTCTGCTTGGTGAGCGGAATCGAGCCGGTGATGCTGGTGCCCTGCGTGGCGGTGTTGCGCGTGGCTTGTTCGAGCGAGAATTTAAGCTCGTCGATGCTCACGCCCAACTTGCGCAGCAGGCCGAGGGCCGTGCCTTCGGCTTCGCGAATCATGCCAAGCAAAAGGTGCTCGGTGCCGATATAGTCGTGGCCGAGGCGGATGGCTTCCTCCCGGCTGAGGGAAATAACCTCCTTGACGCGGTTTGAGAATTTAGCTTCCATGCCAATAAACGTAGTGAAAAATCAAATAAGCCCCGCGTCGGGCGTGAAACACGGATAACGGGTTGGGCCGGGTTGACTTGAAAACAAGCCGGTTCGGGCGATGGTTCGAACCAAAATACGGTTCACATCGGGTAATTCAAACGCTGGCTGAAATTTGCGGGTTATTGCAAAAACCGGCCGGCCGCCGGGCCCTGCGAAAACAGCAGGTCCAGCACACTCAGGCCGGGCTCAAAACCTGGGCCAAACACCTGCGGATAGGGCCGCACCAGGGCGGAGGCTGCCGGAGTGTCAGGTTTGGGGGATGTGGAGGCGGCTTTGGGTGTCAGCCAGTCGCGGCGGTCGGCTACGGCTGGCGGGCTAGTACTTAGACTATTATTTTCGGCAGAAGGTTGCGCCGGGTAGTGCGCGTGGTATTCGGTGGTAAGTTGCACGGGCAGCGGCAGGCGGAAGCACTTCAGCAGGAGCTGCAGAAACTGCAGGTTCAGGTCGAAAAGCCGGCCGGGCTTTTGGGCGTAGATGTCGTGCAGGTAGTCGGCGTAGTACTCGAAATACGGGCTGTTGCCGTAGGCGGTTTGAAGGGTGCGCCAGTGCCGGTGAATCCAGTTCTGGCGGTAGTCGATTTCGATTTCCGAGACGCTCACTTTTTCGGCCCGGTTGCCGTCGAGCACGGGCACGGTGAGGGGCTGCACGCCTTGAGCGGTGCGGATGAGGCAGCGGTTGCGGTAGGTTTGCTTGCGGTAGTGCTCGTGGGCTTCTATTAATAGGCCGTCGGCGTTTATGAGCGCCGCGAAGAGGGCGGCGGGCGGGTGGTAGTGCAGTTCGGTGAGGAGAGTCATGGGGCGCAAATAACGGGAATCGACCAGACGTTGACCTCACTCCCTGACCCCCTATCCAAAAGAGAGGGGGCACCGGTTCGATGCGGATTTGTGACGTCAGAATTCTGTCTAATAAATTAGGTTTGCCTGGCTTCGGCTTTGAATCAAGAGGTTTAAATGGAGAAAGCTAAGACTGCTAAGTGGGTATTGCAGAGACTGACTTATTGGCCGATTAGCTGGGCGCCCTGAAAACGTTTGAGGTTGCAGTTAGAGGTGAAATTTTGCATTGCTTTACTGGTACAATAATAGATTGCTTCGGCACGCGAGATGCTTCGCGGCGTTCCGCATGACGAACTGTGTTCAATGTCTCACTATCACCCGCTGTACTTTTGCCCCATGCGCTTCCTCTTTTCCCTTTTGCTCGCCCTCATGGCGCTGGCCGCCCAGGCCGGACCGCCGCAGATTCTGCTCGATGTGGCCCGTTTCCGCAACCTGAACCGGGTGGAAAAAGGCGCGGAGGTTGAAATTTATGTGACCGTGCCCACGCAGTCGCTGCTGTACCGGCAGCGGGCGCCCAAGGCCTTTCAGTCGTCGGCCGTGGTCACGCTGGATATACTAAAGGCCGACGGGTCGTCGGCTTATCATGAAGTCATCACGCTGAAACCTCCGGTGCTCAACGACACTACTATTGCTATCAAAAACCCGCAGAGCTTCCTGAAAAGAATCTTGCTGCCCGATGGCAAATACACCCTGCGCGGCACTGTGAAAGACCAGTACCGCAGCACAGGTGGCGAAACCACCGTCGAAAAACCGCTGGTGCTGGAAGGGCCGGCCGGGCCGTTTATTTCGGATGTGGTGCTGCTTTCACGTCCGGCCGCCAAGAGCGGGGGCGACGATAATTTCGCCCGGGGCGGTTACCGCCTCACCCGCGCGGCGGGCGGCACCTACGGCCGTGGGGCCGACAATGTGTTCTTCTACACCGAGCTGCATAACGCGCCCGTGGGCCAGCCCCTGCGCGTGCACTACCACCTTACTACCCCCGACGGTTCGGCCGCCGATGCTGACGCCGACCTCACCCCGCAGTCGGGCCGCCCCACTACCATCGTGGGCCAGATGCCGCTGGGGCCGTTGCCCGATGGGCCTTTTACGCTCTTCATCGAAGTGTATGGCGGGCCGGGCAACAAAAAGCTGCTAGCAGGGCACCGCGCCATTGGCCAGCGTGCCTCGGCAGAGTTTGGGCAGGTAAGTGTCCCCGCCGATAGATAGGCATGGCCACGAAAGGCGCTTCTTCCGGCACCGGCCGGCCCTATGCCTGGTATTTCGAGCCGCTGCGCTGGCTGCTGCTGGGCTTAGCGCATCTGCCGCTGGCGGTGCTGTACCTGTTTGCGGACGTGATTTATTTCCTGCTGGCTTACGTGGTGCGCTACCGTTGGCGCGTCGTCACGGAGAACCTGCGCAACTCATTTCCAGAGAAAACCCCGGCTGAAATCGAGCGCACCGGCCGGGCGTTCTACCGGCATTTTTCGCAGGTAGTAGTCGAGATTTTGAAGCTGGCGGCCATTTCGCCCGACGAGCTGCGGCAACGCATGCGCTTCGTGAACCCCGAGTTGATGACGCGCCATTTCGCCGATAAGCGGCTGGTGCTCTCGCTGGGCTCGCATATGGGCAACTGGGAATGGATTCTGAGCGGCGCAGCGCTGGAGTTTCCGGGGCGGGCGGCGGGGGTGTATAAGCCGCTGAACAACTTGTTTTTCGAAAGCTTCATGCGGCGCCTGCGCACCCGCCTCGGCGCCGATGCCGTGCCCATGCTGGCTACCCTGCGCTATCTGGTGGCCCACCGCGGCCAGGGCCACACCCTCAGCCTGCTTTCCGACCAAGCCGCCGGCCCTGAAGACAAACCCTATTGGACCAACTTCCTGCACCAGGACACCAGCTTCTACACCAGCGCCGACCGCTTGGCTGTGCAGCTCGATTGCGCGGTGCTTTACGTAGGTATCTGCCGTGTGCGGCGCGGTTATTACGAAGTCACCTTCACCGAATTGCCCGATGGCCGGGTGGCGAAAGACGCGCCGGCCGGCACCTTTCCCGTCACCGAAGCTTTTGCCCGGCAGCTGGAATCGGACATGCGCGCCTCGCCCGAGCAGTATCTATGGACGCACCGGCGCTGGAAGCACAAGCGCAATTAGAAGCAAAAAAGAACGTCATGCTGAGCGAAGTCGAAGCATCTCTACCGCGCGAGTTTTCATTGACTCCTGCGGTAGAGATGCTTCGACTTCGCTCAGCATGACGTTCTTGTTAGAAGCGTCAACAGCTAGTTGCAGCCTACAAATACGGCTCGATGTCGCCGGCGCCTTCGCGCACCAGTTCGAAGTCGTCGTTGGTGCAGTCGATGATGGTGCTGGGGGTGTTGCCACCGAAACCGCCGTCAATCACGAGGTCGACCAGCAGGCGGTACTTTTCGTAAATCAGGTCCGGGTCGGTCACGTATTCTTCGAGGGTTTCCTCGCTCTCGCGCACCGAGGTGCTCACGATGGGGTTGCCCAACTCCTTCACCAGCTGACGAATAATCTGGTTGTCGGGCACGCGGATGCCGACGGTTTTGCGCTTGGTGCCGCCGAAGCGGGGGGCGTTGGCGCTGGCCTCGAAGAGGAAGGTGAAGGGGCCGGGTAGGGCCTTCTTGATGACTTTATAAGTCGCGGTGTTGATGCCGTGGGCGTAGTCGGAAATGTGCGACAGGTCGTAGCAGATGAAGCTCAGGTTGGCCTTTTCGGGGTTGATGCCCTTAATGCGGCACACTCTTTCCACGGCCTTGGCATTGGTTACGTCGCAGCCGATGCCGTACACGGTATCGGTGGGATAAATAATGACTCCCCCTTTGCGCAACACGTCAACTGCTTGTTGAATACGGTTTTGTGGCGGATTTTCGGGGTGAATGCGGAGAAGGGTGGCGGGCATAAAAGAGTTTGTTGATTGAATGCGTGAGGGCCAGCCGCAGCCGGCGATGGACAGCTCCCGGCGGCGGCGCGGGGCCGGCCATGCCGAAGAGGCGGGCAAGGTACTACGCCTAGCCGAAACGAAACAACTACGCCAATGGTGCGCGCCCGGGTTCCCGGCCTTCGTACTTTTGGCGCCGCTCCTTTGCTATCCGCTTTATTCCCCATGGCCAAACCCGCCCAAAAGTCCGTCCTCGAACGCCGCGACGATGCCCTTAAACGCCGCAAACGTTGGGGCGCTGTCAGCGTCGTATTCACGCTCGCGCTGGTGTGCTTCTCGTATTATTTCTATCAGGTATTTTTCACCGCCAACATCGAAACCAAGGGCAAGCCCACCTACGTGGTGATTCCGCGCGGCGCGACTTGGAAGACGGCCCTCGCGGCTATCGACAAAACCGGCGCCGTGGTGGATAAGCTCTCGTTGCACTTCGTGGCCCGGCTGATGAAGTACGACAAGCCCGGCGCTGTCAAGCCCGGCAACTATGAGCTCAAGGACGGCTTCACCAACCGCCAACTCATTAACGTGCTTAAGAGCGGGGCCCAGTCGCCGGTGAAGCTCACCTTCAATACCGTACGTCTGCGCAACGAGCTGGTGACCAAGCTTGCCAGCCAGGTCGATGTGCCCGCCGCGCGGCTCGATTCGCTGCTGCGCGACCCGGCTTATACCAAAAGCCTGGGCTTCGACACTACCACGGTGCTCACGATGTTTATTCCGAACACCTACGACGTGTACTGGAACACCTCGGCCAAGCGCCTGATGCAGCGCCTGAAAACGTCCTACGAGCAGTTCTGGACGCCCGCCCGCGACGCCGAGCGTGAGAAGCTGGGCCTCACCCGCGCCCAGGTGAGCACCTTGGCCAGCATCGTGGAAGCCGAGCAGCAGCAGCACGCCGACGAGCGGCCACGTATCGCCGGCGTGTATTTGAATCGGTTGAAGCGCGGCATGAAGCTGCAAGCTGACCCCACCGTGGTGTACGCCAACCACGACTTCACCATCAAGCGCGTGCTGAACGTGCACCTGCAAAAAGACTCGCCCTACAATACCTATAAGTACGCCGGCCTGCCGCCCGGCCCTATCAACCTGCCCAGCATCGCCAGCATCGACGCCGTGCTGAAGCCGGAAAGCAACAACTACCTCTATTTCTGCGCCAAGGAGGATTTCAGCGGCTACCACGCCTTCGCCACGAACGAGACTGAGCACATTGCGAATGCGCGGCGCTACCAGGCGGCGCTGAATCGGAAGGGTATTAAGTAACCCACGGTAAAACGTCATGCAGAGCGCAGCGAAGCATCTCGCCCGCCACTACTAAACCCAATCGTCGGAAAAAGAAATAGCGGCGGCGGGCAAGATGCTTCGCTGCGCTCTGTATGACGTTCTATTACAGCAATAATTATGTACCAATCCGACATCCAAATCCGCGTGCGCTACGCCGAAACCGACCAGATGGGCTACGTCTATCACGGCAACTATGCGGCGTACTTTGAAGTGGCGCGCACCGAGGCGTTTCGCAAGCTCGGCATCAGCTACAAGGAGCTGGAGGCCGACGGCGTGGGCATGCCGGTAGGAGAGCTGCGCACCCGCTTCCGCCGCCCGGCGCGCTACGACGACCTGCTGACCGTGCGCCTGCTGCTGCGCCAGCCGCCCGAAGGCACGCGGGTGCTGTTCGAATACGAGATTTACAACGAGGCCCACGAACTGCTCACCGAGGGCCACACGCTCATGGTGTTCGTGAAAACCACTACCGGCCGGCCGGTGTCCATCCCGCAAAGTATCCAGCAGCAGCTAGCGCCGTATTTTAGTGAAGACGACCTGGAAAGCCCGGTGCTGCCCAAGCCCGGCGCCATCCTGCCCGATGCGCCGGCCCCGGCGGCGTTTCGGAAGTAGATTGATAAAAAAGAACGTCATGTCGAGCGCAGCCGAGACATCTCGCGTGCCGAAGTAATCCATTTGATTGAGTTACTACCCCACGCGAGATGTCTCGGCTGCGCTCGACATGACGTTCTGAAAGCCACAACCTTCGATAGTGAAAGCCCCCGCCGCCATCAGCCGTGCCCGCTTCCCCGATGTGCGCAAGCAGCGCACCTACCGGCGGCTGATTGTGGGCCTGAAGCGGCTGCGGCTGCCCGGCGGCCACGCCTCCCTCTACGACGTGCTCGACCGCATTCTGCACGAGCTGCGGCTGGACTCGCTGGAAAAGCGGGCGGCCTACATGGCCTTCAACCTCACGGTGGCGCTGTTTCCGACCATTATTTTCCTGTTCACGCTCATTCCCTACATCCCCGTCCCGAACCTGAACGTGGACATCCTGCAGTTTCTGGCCGACTTCATGCCCCACGAGCTGTACGCGGCCACGGCCAGCACCATAGAGGACATTGTGAACATCCCACACGGCGGCCTGCTCTCGTTCGGTTTCGTAACGGCGCTGGTACTCAGTTCCAACGGCATTATGGCGCTGCTCGATGCGTTTGAGAAGAAGTATCCATGGTTTAAGCACCGCAGCTATTTGCGCAAGCGTGTGATTGCCACGCTACTCACCTTCGTGTTGTCGCTGATATTGGTGCTGGCCATCGCGGGCATTTTCTTTGGCACCTATCTGATTGACGGGTTGGTTTTTTATGAAATAGTGCCCGAGCGGTTCACCGATTTGGTGCTCACGCTCATTCGCTATGGCTCGCTGGTGGGGCTGTTTTTGAGCACGACCTGCGTGATTTACTACTTTGTGCCACCCGTGCACGACAAGTGGCCGCTGCTCTCGGCCGGGGCGGTGGTGGCCACGCTGCTCATTTTTCTAGTGTCGTTTCTCTTCACGCTCTACGTCCGCATTTTCAACTCCTACAACACGTTCTACGGCTCCATTGGGGCGCTGGTCGGCTTCATGGTGTGGCTCGAATTTGTGTGTATGACGCTGATTATCGGCTTTGAAGTGAACGTGAGCATGGACGCCATTACCGGCCGCCGCCGCCAGATGATGCGCGAGCAACTGGCTGCCCAACGCTTGGCCACGGGTGAAAAATGAGGTGCTGGCACTCAGGAACGTAGCAAAAAGTTTGGTTTTTTTTCGCCGAGCGGGTTTTTCATTCCGCTTTCCTTTTTACTTTTGCACTCCCCAATCACTCGGGGGCCTGTATAGAGAGGTGGCAGAGTGGTCGAATGCGACGGTTTCGAAAACCGTTATACCGGCAACGGTATCGGGGGTTCGAATCCCCCCTTCTCTACAAAAAGGCTTTTTCTGCGCTGGAAAAAGCCTTTTTTGTTACCCAGACGTACCCAGCGCAACAACACAATTGACCCAGAGAGCTGGCAGAGTGGTCGATTGCGGCGGTCTTGAAAACCGTTGAGGGTCAAACCTCCGGGGGTTCGAATCCCTCGCTCTCTACAAGCAGCGGCTCACCCATTGGGTGGGCCGTTTGCGTTTGGCGCCGGGCGATGGGATTGGGGCACAAAACAGAAGGGCGGGGTTTGCCGTTGCAGGAGCCCCGAGGCAGCTCCCAGCGTCGGGCTTACTTATTTTCTGCATGTCCCGCATTTATTTCCTGTTGCTAGCGGTGCTGCTGGCTTTTTCGGCCCGTCCGGCGGCGGGCTACGCCGTGCTGACGCACGAGGCCAACATTGATTCGACCTGGGAGCGCTGCCTGGTGCCGGCCATTCTGAAGCGCTACCCCACCACCACGCCCGAAGAGTTGATTGATGCCAAGGCGTATGCCTACGGCGGGGCCATTATTCAGGACATGGGCTACTATCCGTTTGGCTCGGTGCTGTTTACGAACCTGACGCACTACGTGCGCTCGGGCGATTTTATTCGCAACCTGATTCTGGAAGCGCAGGACCGCAACGACTACGCTTTTGCCTTGGGCGCGCTGGCCCACTATTCGGCCGACCTCAATGGCCACTCCGAAGGCACCAACCGGGCCGTGCCGCTGGTGTACCCCGACCTGAAAGCCAAGTACGGCGACGTAGTGACCTACGAGCAAGGCAAGGTGCAACACGGGCAGTTGGAATTTTCCTTCGATGTGGTGCAGCTGGCCAACGGCAAGTACCACAGCCAGGACTACCACCAGAAAATCGGTTTCAAGGTGAGCAAGGCGCCGCTGGAGCGGGCCTTCCTGAAAACCTATGGCCTGGAGCTGGGCCAGGTGATTGTGAACGTGGACCTGAGCATTGCCAGCTTCCGCTTTGCGGTGAGCCAGCTGATTCCGCAGGCGGCCCGGGCGGCCTGGCACTACAAGCGCAAGGACATCATGAAGCTGAGCCCCGGCGCCCGGCGCCGCGACTACATGGCGCGCAACCACCCCAAAGCTTTCCGCAAGGAGTTTGGCAATGACTACCAGAAACCGGGTTTTGGGGCGCGCATCATCTCGTATTTTATTCGGGTGCTGCCCAAGATTGGGCCGCTCAAGCCGTTCGCCTTCAAGCTGCCCACGCCCGAGGCCGAGCAGATTTTCCGGGCCAGCTTCCGCAAGGTGATGGCCAGCTACTGCGCCAACGTCGCTCGGCAGCCGGCCGATACGGCCGCCGCCCCACTCCCCCTCGTCAATTCCGACTTCGACACCGGCAAGCCCACACACGCCGGCGAGTATGGCCTGGCCGATGAGACGTATGGCGAGTGGGTGCGCAAGCTGGCTAAAAAGAAATTTGAGGCCCTGAGCCCAACCGCTCGGCAAAACATTCTGGCCTTTTACGGCAGTACGCCGAAGCAGCCGAAATCGGAAGATGAGAAGGAAGGCGACAAAGAGAAGGAAACCCAGGAAGCACTGGAGCAGCTGCGGGCGCTGCGCTGAATGCTGCCAGAATGAGGAAAATGTTAACTAATCAAGAGCCGTTTGGGCCTCCTGATTTTTTGCCTACCTTGGCTAGGTGTTTTCAGAAATTAGGTTTGAAGATTAGATACCATGCGCCGATTATCTTGTAGAAAAACACATAGTAGGTCGTACATCTAATGTATTTTCACTTTTCACTCCTTCACTTTTTCGCTTATGTTTCAAACTTACAGGAATGGGCAGCCCTTTCGCTGGGCGCGGCTGCTAACTTTACTGGTGATGCTGCTGCCGCTGGCGGGGCGGGCCCAGGTGGTAATCAGTCAGATATACGCCGGTGGTGGCAGTGGTACCGCCGGCACCACCTACAAGCGCGATTATGTTGAGCTGTTCAACCGCGGAGCGACTTCGGTTGATATCAGCAACTACAGCATTCAGTATGCTTCCGCCACAAGCACGACGGGTAGCTATGCGGTGAATGCGATAACCGCCACACCGGGTACGGCCATCAACCTGCAGCCCGGCCAGTTCTACACCGTGGTGCTGGGCAGCGCCGGCACCGCCGGGGCCGACATTCTGCAGGGAACGGGTGCGGGGCAAGCCGACTATGTGACGGCCACCAGCAGCAGCAGCTTGTCGAACACCGCGGCCAAGTTGGCGCTCACCAGCAACAGCACGGCGCTTGGAATCAACAGCGGGCCCACGCCGCCCACCTCGGCTGCCCTGGTTGATTTTGTCGGGTTCGGCACCACGGCCAACGCCTACGAAGGCACCGGCCGCGCCCCGGCCCCCACCAGCACGGTCACGGCGCTTTTCAGGGCTGGCAGTGGCTGTACGGATTCCAACGATAACGCGGCAGACTTTGCCAACGGCACGCCCGTGCTGCGCAACCGGTCGACCACGCTGGCGCCTTGCAGCGCTCCCGCCACCTGCGCTGCGCCAGGCACGCCCAGCTTCTCGGGCACCACGAGCACGAGCACCGTGGTTAGTTTCACGCCGAACGCGACCAACGTAGGGCCCTACACCGTGACGGCGGTGCCTGCTACCGGTACCACCGTGACGGCTACGGGCAGCGGCTCACCCATCACGCTCTCGGGCCTGGCGCCGAGCACCAGCTATTCCGTGACCGTGACGGGCACCTGCACGGCGGCCACGGGCGGCGGCACCAGCCCCACCTCGACGGCGGCTACGGCCACCACGCCGGCCACGCCCTGCACGGCCCCCACCGGTGTGGCGGCCAATAGCATCGGCACCACCACGGCCAGCATTTCCTTCACTGGCAACGCTACCGCCACGGGCGGCTACACCGTGACTTATACCGCCGCCGGGGGCACTACCCTGACGCAAGCGGGTACGGCTTCGCCCATTGCCCTGAGTGGGCTCACGCCGAACACCACCTACACCGTGACGGTGAGCAGCAACTGCGGCGGCACCACCACGGCCACCTCGACCCCGGCCATCACCTTCGACACGCAGGCACCGGTCCCGACGCTGACCAGCATCAACCCCACCAGCATTCCGGCCGGCCAGACCACGACCGTGACCTTCACGGGCACCGATTTTATCAGTGGGGCCACTGTGAGCTTCAACGGCGCCAACGTGCCGACGAACGTGACCAGCAGCACCACGCTGACGGCGGACCTAGCGGCGCCGGCTTCGACTACCACCACCACTTTCCCGGTGGCTGTGACCACCACGGGCGGCACCAGCGGCACCCAGACGCTGACGGTAACGGGGACGCCCACGGGCTTCTTCGAGCCGTTTGAGATGGGCACCAAGGGCGCTTATACAACAGGCTCGGTGACGCTGGCCACGGGCAGCTACACCTTTGATGAAGCGCTGCTCGGCACGGCGAACAATGACTTGAAGAATGGCGCTAAGAGTGCCCGCATTCGCCAGGGCTCGGTAACCATGAACTTCGACAAGGCCAATGGTGCCGGTACTATCACGTTGCTGGCTGGCAACTACTCCGGCGACAGCAACGGCCAGTTGGTGGTGTCGGTATCGAACGGTGGCACGACGGCTTACACCGCTTATATCAGCCCTACAACAGCCGTTACCAATACCCTTCAACCGTACACTTTTACGGCCAATATTGCCGGGCCGGTGCGCATTCGCATCAGCAACTCAGCCGCCAGCGGCCGGATTTCGGTCGATGACCTGCAGATTTCGGATTACACGGCGCCGGTGGCGTGCAGCGCCCCCGGCACGCCCACGTTCAGCAACATCACCCAGACCTCGGCCGACGTGACCGTGGCGGCCGGACCGAACGGCACGGGCCCCTTCACCGTGACGGCAACGCCGGCGGGCGGCGGCACGGCCATTACGGCCACGGGCGCTTCGCCGGTTGGCCTGACGGGCCTCACGGCCGGTACCAGCTACTCGGTGACGGTGACCTCGAACTGCAACACCGGTTTTGCGAGCCCCAGCCAGCCCTCGACGGCCGTGACGCTGACTACCGCCGCCGCGCCCGCTCCCACGCTGGCCGTGACGCAGGGCGCCACCAGCTACCCCAGCGGCGGCACCGCCTACAGCTTCGGCAGCCAGACGCTGGCCACTACCAGCGCGCCGGTAGCCTTCACGCTGACCAACAGCGGCACCGGCACGCTCACCATCAGCAGCATCGTCACCACCGGCAACTTTGCCGTGAGCGGCACGGCGCCCACCACCATAGGCGCCGGCAGCACGGCCACCGTGAGCGTGACCTTTACGCCTACTGCCACCGGCACCCGCACGGGCACACTGGTAATTAACTCGAATGCCACCACCGGCGCCACCTACACCGTGAACCTGACCGGCAACGGCACGGCGGTGCCCGCGCCGGAAATTGATGTGCTGCAGGGCGCCACGGCTTATGCCAGCGGCAGCACCTACAGCGGCTTCCCCACCACCACGGTGGGCAGTTTCAGCCCGGTTTCCTTCACGGTGCAGAACACGGGCTCGGCTACGCTGACCATTAGCAGCTTGGCTGCTACCGGCGACTTTACCGCCAGTGGCCCCGCCACGCCCTTCACCATTGCGGCCGGCAACTCGGCCACGGTGTCGGCGGTGTTTGGGCCTACAGCGCCGGGCACCCGCACCGGCACGATTACCATCAACAACAACGACAGCGACGAAGGCACCTACATCATCAACCTGAGCGGCAACGGTCAGGCGGCCGCGCTGCCCGACCTAACGGTGAGCAGCGGCACGCCCACGGCCCCCACGCCCATTTCGGGCAACTACAATAACGTGACCATTGCCCCGGGCGGCAATGCCATCGTGAGCGGGGCCCTCACCGTGGCCGGCACCCTCGCGGTGCTGCCCAACGGCCTGCTGATTCAGAACTGCCAGTCCATCTCGGGCGCGGGCAGCTTCGTGCTGCAGGCCGGCGGGGCGCTGGCCATTTGCGACCAGGCCGGTATTTACACTACGGGGGCGCTGGGCGCTATCCGCGTGTCGGGCACCCGGTCTTACAACGCCGGGGCGGCCTACATCTACAACGGTACGTCGGCTCAGGTGACGGGGCCGGGCCTGCCCGCGCAAGTAGCCGCTTTGGGCGTGAACAACGCTACCGGCCTCACCCTGAGCCAGGCCCTCTTCGTGTCCCAGCAGGTGACCCTGCAGGTGGGCAACCTGAACACGGGCGGCCAGACGTTCACGCTGCTCTCGTCGGCCACCGGCACGGCCGTGCTCGACAATGGCACGCAGGGCAGCGTGGTGAACGGCACGGCCACCGTGCAGCGCTACATCAACAGCGCCAATGCCATTGGCTACCGCCACTACTCGGCGCCGGTGAGCAACACCACGGTGGACGACCTGGCCACGGCCAACTTCACGCCGACGTTTAATACGAACTACAATACCTCGGCCACGCCGAGCCTGACCACGCCTTTCCCCACCGTGTTTGGCTACGACCAAGGCCGCGTGACCACCGTGACCTCGAACTACGTAGGCTTCGACAAAGGTTGGTTCGTGCCGGCCTCGGGCAGTGCCATGACGGTGAACCGGGGCTATACCGTGAACGCGCCCAACACCGCGCTGGTGGACTTCGTGGGCTTGCTAAACAACGGCGCCCAGAACTCGGGTACGTTGAACTGGGGTACTAGCCCCGACGGGGGCTGGCAATTTCTGGGCAACCCTTACCCGGCCCCGCTGGACTGGAGCACCGTAACGACCAGCCAGCGCCCCGGCGTGGACGGAGCCATGTACGTATTTCAGAGCAGCGGCCAGTATGGCGGCACCTACCGCACCTACTCTAACGGCATGGGTACTTCGTCTCTCATTCCCACGGCTTCGGGCTACTTCGTGCGCTTGCAGTTGCCGGTCAGCAGTGGCAGTGTGAACCTGACCAATGCCAACCGCGTCACGACTTTCGGCACGCAGCCGGCCTTCGGGCGCGGCGCGGCCGACACCCGCCCGCAACTGCAGCTACTGCTGAGCGGCGCCAACACCGGCCTCGATGAAGCCTACATCTACTTTGAAGCCGGCGCCACCGCCGGCCGCGATGCCGAATACGACGCCGCCAAACTGGCAAACCCCAGCGGCCTGAACCTGGCCTCGCTGGCCAATGGCGAGGAACTGGCCATCAACGGCCTGCCCACGCTGGGCAATGCCGCCGTGCTGGTGCCCCTCACGGTGCGGGTGCCGCAGGCCGGCAGCTACCGCTTCGAGGCAGCCGACTTGGCCAACTTCGCCGGTACGGCCACGCTGATTGACGCCCTCACCGGTACGCGCACGGTGCTGACCACTGGCACCAGCTACGCCTTCGCGCTGGCTGGTACTTCGGCCACGGGGCGTTTCTCGGTTGAGTTCCGGTCGGCCAATGCGCTGGCTACCACAGCTGCCCAGGCCCTGAACGCACAGGTGCAGCTGTTCCCGAACCCGACTTCGGGTTCGTTCCGCCTGCAACTGCCGGTGCTGAGCAACAAAGCCGCCGTGGCGGCCACGCTGCTCAATTCCCTGGGCCAAACCGTGCTGACCCGCTCACTGAGCGCGCCGGCCGGCCAGGCCATCGACACTGCCTTCGACGTGCGCGGCCTGGCTGCCGGCGTCTACACGCTGCGGCTGAATGTGAATGGCACGCCGCTGGTTCGCAAAGTGGTGATAGAATAACTGCCAACCGGCAGTGCAAAAGCCTCTTTTAAAAAGGCCGGCCTCATGGGGCCGGCCTTTTTTTTATGGCAGCTCAGAAAAAGCAGAAATGCGGCGCGCGTAATAGAAGCCGCTACAGGGGCGAAGCAGACCGCAAGCAAAAGGTTGGGGACGCCAAACGTTTCAAACGGCAGTAGAACAAAGCTGATTGAAGCAGAATGAGTGGCCAGAGGTGACAGCTATTGGGATATGCACTGTCGGCGCGGGACTTTCCCCTTTGAAATTCCCGCAAAATCAACTGGCTAGTAGGCCCGAATCGTCCTTCAGCTGCACGCCCGACAGCTGGCGCCGCAGCGCTTGCCGGAGCAGAAAGGCGAGCTTGTCGGCCGCCGGCTTGTAGCCCAGCCCGGCTGGCCGGATGTTCGACACGCAGTTGCGGGCCTCGTCGGTGAGGCCGGGGCGGGGGGCATAGGTGAAGTAGGCGCCCAGGCTGTCGGGCGAGCTCAGGCCCGGCCGCTCGCCGATGAGTACCAGTACCAGCCGCGCCCGCAGCAGGTGGCCGATTTCATCGCCCAGCGCCACGCGGGCCTGCCCGGCCAGCACCAGCGGCCCTATTCGGAAGCCCGCTTCCTGCAGCTGCGGCAGCAACAGTCGCAATAGTGGCATGGCATGGTCGTTGGTGGCCGTGGCCGAAAGCCCGTCGGCCAGCACAATGGCTAGTTCACAATCCCCCAAGGCCATTTCGGCCAACTGCGCCCGCGATGCTGCATCCAGCACCCGGCCGTGGTCGGGACGCTGCAAGTACACCTCGCGGCTGGTGGCCTGGCTGTGAACTGAGCCCAGGGGCAGCTTCAATTCCGCTAAATCGGCCAGCAGCCGGGCTGTATCAAGGGCTGAGTACACGGCATCGCGGGCATGGGCGTGGGCCAGCCGGAATGCCAGCGCTTCCGCCAGAGGCACGCTGGTGCCCGTGCGGCCCAGCGCAATGCGGGCGGCCGTGAAGGCGCGCAAGCCGGTCCAGGGGTCGGGGGAGGGGCTCATTGGCGGAGAAGGGAATGTACAAGAACGGCGCTAGGTAAACTGTTCAATAATCGCCGCCTGATCCGGAAACTCCTGGATGAGCCGGGTGCGGTCGGCCAGCTCAAAATCGTCAAAATCGAAGCCCGGCGCCACCGTGCAGCTCACCAGCGAAAAGCCCACGCCGCCCTTCACCCGAGCGCCAAACCAGGTGTGGGCCGGCACCACAGCCTGCGGCATTTCGCCCCGCCCTACCTCGTGGCCCAGCGTGAATGTGGTGAGGCCGTCTTCCAATAGCAGCACTTCCAGCGGCTGCCCTTGATGAAAAAACCACAGCTCGTCCGACTGGATACGGTGGAAATGTGACCGGTCGTTGTTTTCCAGCAGGTAGTAGATGGCCGTGCTCACGTTGCGCCGCGCGCCACTTTCGGCCGTGGTGTGAAGGCTGGCGCGGTAGGTTTCGCGGTAGTAGCCGCCTTCGGGGTGGGGCTGCAGGTGCAGCTGCTCAATCAGGTCCTGGGCGGTAGTCATGGGGCCGAAAGTAGGTAATAGCGCCAACTTTTAGTTCGCGTCGCAGAACGACAGCCGACAGGCGCGGGGACACGAACTGAAAGTTCGAGCTACGGCGCATTAGGACGGTTTCTGCAACGACCCCAGGCCCAGCAGCGGGTGTTGCGCCGCGGGCCGCAAGTGCCCACCTTCGCCAAAAATTCCCTGCCGCAACAGCCACGCCTCGAACTCCGGCGCCGGGCGCAAACCCAGCACCTGCCGCAGGTACAAGGCATCGTGGAAGGAGGTGGACTGATAGTTGAGCATGATGTCGTCGGCCCCCGGAATGCCCATGATGAAGTTGCAACCCGCCACGCCCAGTAGCGTGAGCAGATTGTCCATGTCGTCCTGGTCGGCCTCGGCGTGGTTGGTATAGCACACGTCCACGCCCATAGGCAGGCCCAGCAGCTTGGCGCAAAAATGGTCTTCCAGCGCCGCCCGCGTGATTTGCTTGCCGTCGTATAAATACTCCGGGCCGATGAAGCCGACCACCGAATTAACCAGCAGCGGCCGAAACCGCCGGGCCACGGCGTAGGCCCGCGCCTCGCAGGTTTGCTGGTCGAGGCCGTGGTGGGCGTTGGCCGAGAGGGCGCTGCCCTGGCCGGTTTCAAAATACATCACATCCTGGCCCAGCGTGCCCCGGTGCAGGGCCAGCGTGGCCTCGTGTGCTTCCTGCAAGAGGCTCAGGCTGATGCCGAAACTGGCGTTGGCCGCCTCGGTGCCGGCGATGGACTGGAACGTCAAATCCACGGGCGCGCCTTGCGCGATGAGCTGCAGCGTGGTCGTGACGTGGCAAAGCACACAGGTCTGGGTCGGAATTTCGTACTGCGCGCGCACGGCATCCAGCATGTGCAGCAGGTTGCCCACGGCCCGTGGGTTGTCGGTGGCCGGGTTGATGCCGATGACGGCGTCGCCGCTGCCATACAGCAGGCCATCGACAAGGCTGGCGGCGATGCCGCGCAGGTCGTCGGTGGGATGGTTGGGCTGCAGGCGCGTGGCCAAGTGCCCGCGCCGCCCCAGCGTGTTGCGAAACCGCGTGACGACTTCGCAGCGCCGGGCCACGCCAATCAGCTCCTGGTTGCGCATCAGCTTGCTCACGGCTGCCACCATTTCGGGCGTGAGGCCCGGCGCCAGCGCCTGTAGGGCCGCCCCCTCGGCCGCCTCCGACAGCAGCCAGTCGCGCAACTGCCCTACCGTGAAATGACTGATGGGCGCAAATGCGGCTTGGTCGTGCGTGTCGATAATCAGCCGCGTCACCTCGTCCTGCTCATACGGCACCAACGCTTCGCTGAGGAAAGCGCGCAGCGGCACGTCAGCCAGGGCATATTGGGCCGCCACCCGCTCCTCGTAAGTAGCAGCTGCTACGCCCGCCAGCACATCGCCCGAGCGCAGGGGCGAGGCCCGCGCCAGCAGCATTTTCAGGTCGTCGAACACGTAGACACGCTGGCCGATGGTGTGGCGGTAAGGCATGACGCTTTGCTTAATGAGGAATGAAGAGTGAGCAAGGAAGAAATGAAACGGGCAAAAGGAACGTCATGTCGAGCTTGCCGAGACATCTCGCGTGTCGAAGTAATCAAAGCCGTTTTCACGATTGAGCTACTACCACACGCGAGATGTCTCGGCAAGCTCGATATGATAGGCTGGTAAATTCTCAAACAGCTAGTTTAAATGTCAAATAGCCAGAAAAAATATAACTTGTTTAAACCCTGTGGCACCGGCTGCGTCTATGGGTTTGTTGTTGACCTTCCACCATTTACCCCCGGAATTACTATGAAAGCACCTTCACTCAAACTCTTCGGGCTTCTGTTGCTCGTGTTTCTATTGGCTAGTGTGGCGGGCGTGGCCCGGGGCGGCCGGCACCCCCACGAAGGCCGGCCCGGCGGCCGAGAAATAAAAGCCTATTACGAGGCCAACGTGCAGCCCGTGCTGCTCCGGCAGCGCCAGAAACTGGAGCTACAGCTTGCTGCCGACGACCGCGCCCAGCTTGCCACCTACCGCACCCAGCTCAAAGCGTTGCGGGAAAAAGGCCAGGCCCTGCACCAGGCCCTGATACCGGCCGCTGCCCCGCAGGGCGAGCGCCCCACCCTCACCGAGGCCCAGCGCGAGCAGTTCTATCAGCTGCACAAGGAAACGCGCGGCATTATGATGAACGTGGCCCAGATGGCCCAGCAATACAGCGCCATCCTTACCAAGCTGTCCGAAGAGTTGCAGCCCCAGAAGGAAAAATGGGCCACCGACATCAAAGCCATTGCCCTGAAAAATGCCACGCCCGAGCAGCAGGAGCACCTAGCCAAATTCGGCGGCCATATGCGCGGATTTGGCGAAATGCAACGCGTTTTCCGGCCCGTCATGTTTTTGCTGATGGAGCCCAAAGCAGAAGACTCCGAGCGCAGCCTCGGTGCCACCAGCTTCTATCCCAACCCGACCGTCGCCACCAGCCAGCTCGACTACGAGGTGAAAAAAGCCGGTCCCATTACCGTCAACCTGCTCGATAAAAACGGCAACCAGCTGCGCGCCCTTGTGAATGAGCCCAACGCCGAAAAAGGCCCGCACACCCAGCAGCTCAACCTGAGCGACCTGCCCGCCGGCACCTATTACTACCAGATTATCACCAGCGGCAGCAAGGAAACCAAGCGCTTCGTGAAGGAATAGTCACTTGCTTTGCCTGTCATTGCGAGGAGGCACGACGAAGCAATCCGTCCTGTCAAAACCAGACACGCCCTTTAACCAGAACGCCCCGGCACTGCGCAGTGCCGGGGCTTTTTGATGTTTGCCAGAGGACAAGCAGCACGCGCCGACGTCTGGGCTAGTCGCCTTGCAGCGCGGGCGCCGGCGCAGCCGTGAGCGTGGCCCCCACGCTGGCCACCACAATGAAACCCACGGCCAGCCATTGGCCCACGGTCAACTGCTCGCCCAGCAGCAGCCAGCCCGACAGCGCCGCCGCCACCGGCTCCAGGCTCATCAAAATGCTGAACGTGCGCGTGGGCAGCGTTTTCATGGCCTGCATTTCGAGCGAGAAAGGCAGCACGCTGGAGAACAGCGCCAGCAGCCCGCCCAGCAGCAACAGGTGCGGCGTGAGGGCCAGCAAGCTGCCGCTGGCCACGCCAAAGGGCAGCACCGGCAGCGCCGCAAACAGCATGCCCACCGTCACGGCCACCGGCCCCGGGAGCACGGCCGCCGTGCGCTGGCCCAGCACAATATAAACCGCCCAGCAGCCGCCCGCGGCCAGCGCCAGGGCCATGCCCGGCAGGTCGAGGCCGGTGCCGCCCCAGGGGGCGATGAGGGCAATGCCGCCCGCCGCCAGCAGGGCCCACAAAGCGTCGGTCCAGCGCCGCGAGCCGGCCAGCGCCAGCCCCAGCGGCCCCACAAATTCCAGCGTGACGGCCAGCCCGAGCGGAATGCGGGCTAGGGCGCAATAAAACAGAAAGTTCATGGCGCCCAGGGCCAGGCCGTAGGGTGCCACCGCCCGCCATTGCGCGGCCCGCAACTGCCCCAGCCGGGGCCGCACCACCGCCAGCAGCACCAGCGCCGACAAGCCAATGCGCAGACTGGTGGTGCCGGCCGCCCCTAGCACCGGAAACAGCCCTTTGGCAATGGCCGCCCCGCCCTGCACGCTCACAATAGAAAGCAGCACGGCCGGCACCGCGGGCACCGAAAAGCGCGAAGTCGTGGGCGCCGCCTGCATTATTGGGCGGCGCGCACCAGGTCGCCACTGAGGCGGCGCAGGGCAATTTCGGCCTGCTTGGCCGAGTAGCGGATGTCGAGCAGGCGGGTTTCGGCGTCGAGCTGGTTGCGCTGGGCTTCGCGCAGGGCCAGGGGCGTGAGCAGGCCCAGGCGGTAGCGCTCCAGGGCAATGTCCACGTTCTGGCGGGCCAGCTGAATATTGGTTTCCTCGAGGTCGAGCAGTTGGATAAAGTTCTGGTACTGCGCAAAAGCGGTGGCCGCGTCGGCGTCGAGCTGCAGGTCAGTTTGGGCCAGGCTGAGCTTGCTTTGCTCTTCCACCACGCGGGCGTTTTGCTCCTGGCGGCGGATATTAAAACCGTTGAAAATCGGTACCGACGCCGTGATGCCGTAGTTCAGGCCCACTGTGTTGTTGACGCTCGTGCTCAGCACCGGGCCGGTGGGCAGCGTGATAAACTGCGCGTTGTTGATGTTGCGGTTGATGCCGTAGCCCGTCACCAGCCCGATTTGGGGGAAGCGCGAGGCCGTCACCAGCCGGCGGTCGTAAGTGGCCACATCCACGCCCAGGCGGGCCTGGGCCAGGCGCGGGTTGTTGGCCTTGATGCCGGTCGTCACCACATCCTCGCGCAGGTCGCGGGTCACGGTCAGGCTGTCGCTGGGCTCAAAATCCTGGCGCGGGGCGCGGCCCAACAAGTTGTTGAGGGTGATTTTGGCAGCTGCCAGGGCCTGTTGTTGCTGCAGGAAAAGGCTGCGGTCGGCGTTGTAGTCCACGCGGGCGGTCAGCACTTCCACTTTGGCGCTCACGCCCACGTCTACCTGGGCCTGGGTGAGGTCGATGCGGGCCTGACCGATTTTCAGGGCCTCTTCCAGCGAGGTGATTTTGCCGGCCTGCCGCACCACGTCGTAGTAGGCGTTGGTCACGGTTTCCACGGTTTCCTCCACCGTGGCGCGGGTGATTTGCTGCTGCTGCTGGCGCAGGGTTTTCAGCCGGTCGTAGGCGATAAACATCCCAAAACCATCGAACAGCGTCCAGCCCAGCGTCACGTTCGAGTTCAGCAGATTCGACGTGCCGCCGTTGATGACACGCGGCGCGTTGTCGCCCACCGTCGAGGTAATGTTGTTGTTGTTGAATGTCCGGGTCAGGTTGGCGTTGATGTTGGGCAGCTGGCCGGCGTTGCCGCGCGTCACGTTGTTTTCCGCAATCTGGGCGTCTTTTCGAGAAAGCAAAATGCCGTAGTTGTGCTGCAGCGCCTCGGCCACGGCCTGCTGCAACGACAGCCCCGGCGCTGGTGCTACCGTGGCCGGCCGCGCCAGCTGGTTGGGGCGCGTGGCGGGCAGCTGCTGCGCCAAGCCGGCGAAGGGGAAAAGAGAAAGAAAAAGAAAGGAAGGGAATTTCATGGAAGGAATAGCTGCCCCGAAAGGTGGTCATGCAGAGCGCAGCGAAGCATCTCGCGTGGGGTAGTAAATCAATCGATACAAGTCATGCACGCGAGATGCTTCGCTGCGCTTTGCATGACGTTCTGTTAAATTAAGCCGTCACCGCTTCCGGCTCAACGGCTGCTTTTTTAGCCGAATGCTTTTTGGCCGTGGCGAAATACGAGTACATCACCGGCACCACAAACAGCGTGAGGCCCGTGGCAAACAGCAGCCCGCCCACCACGCCAATGCCCATGGCCCGGCGGCCCAACGCGCCCGCGCCCTGCGCCATGGCAATGGGCAGAATGCCCAGCACGGCGCACAAGCTCGTCATCAGAATGGGCCGGAAACGGGCGGCCGAGCCTTCAATCAAACCAGTCATGTAATCGGCGCCTTTCTCCACACTCTGGTTGGCGAATTCGACGATGAGAATGCCGTTTTTCGTCACCAGACCCACCAGCATGATGATGCCGATTTGCGAGAACAGGTTCATGGTCTGGTTGAAGTACCAGAGGCTGAACAGCGCGCCCGACAAGGCCAGCGGCACCGTAATCATAATGATGCCCGGGTCGCGGAAGCTCTCGAACTGCGCGGCCAGAATCAGGTAAATCAGCACCAGCGCCAGCCCGAAAGCGAACAGCACCGAGGAGGAGCTTTCGGCAAAGTCGCGCGACTGTCCGGTGAGGGCCGTCGAGAACGAGTCGTCCAACTGCTTGTCGGCGATGGCCTGCATGGCGGCGATGCCTTCGCCCAGCGTCTTGCCCTTGGCCAGCGATGCCGAGAACGTAGCCGCGTTGTAGCGGTTGAAGCGGTAGAGCTGCGGCGGCGTGCTCTTCTCCACCAACGTAATCACGTTGTCGAGCTGCACGAGCTTGCCGCTGCGGTTTTTCACGTTCAGCGTGCGCACATCCAGCGGCTGGTTGCGGTTTTCGCGCGCCACCTGGCCGATAATCTGGTACTGCTTGCCGTTGCGGATGAAGTAGCCGTAGCGCTGCCCGCTGAGGCCGGCCTGTAGCGTCTGCGAGATGTCCTGCACGCTCACCCCCAGCGTCTGGGCCTTTTCGCGGTCAATCACCACGCGCAGCTCGGGCTTGTTGAACTTCAGGTTCACGTCCACGAAGCTGAAGGTTTTGTCGGCCAGCGCGGCTTCCAGAAACTTGGGCACGGCGGCCGTCAGCTTCTCAAAATCCTGCGTTTGCACCACGAAGCCCACCGGCAGGCTGCCGCCGCGCCCGCCGCCCCCGCCGGAACTAATGCTCTGGTCCTGCGACACCGACACGCGGGCGCCGGTGTATTTCTTCACAGTGGCCGTCAGAATGTCGGCCAACTGCTGCTGCGAGTGCGGGCGCTGCTCGGGGTCCTTCAGCAGCACGCGGGCGATGGCTGAGTTGGCCGCGCCGCCGCTGCTGCCGCCGCCGGGCGAAGTCACGGTCAGAATATTGTCGGCGTCCTGCTTGGAGCTGTCGGTCAGTACTTTGGTCAGCTCGCCCATGTAGTTGTCCATGTACTCGAACGAGGCGCCTTCCGGGGCCGTGGCGTTGATGCTGAGGCGGTTGCGGTCTTCCACCGGAGCCAGCTCCGAGGGCAGCGTTTTCATGAAAAACCAGATGCCCACACCCGTCATCGCCACCAGGCCCCAGGCCAGCCAGCGCCGGTCAAGGAAGGTGATGAGGGCGTTGCGGTAGCCGTTGGTGAGGCTCTGGAAGAAGGGTTCGGTCTTGCGGTACAGCCAGTTGTGGTCGCCGCCCGCCTTCAGCAGCTTCGAGCACATCATGGGCGTGAGCGTGAGCGACACAAAGGCCGAAATCAGCACCGAGCCGGCCAGCACAATGCCGAATTCGCGGAACAGCTTGCCCGTGATACCCGACAAAAACACCACCGGCAGAAACACCGCCGCCAGCACGATGGTAGTCGAAATAACGGCCATGAGGATTTCCTCCGAGCCATTTTTAGCCGCTTCCATCGGGCTTTCTCCTTCCTCAATTCGACTGTAGATGTTTTCCAGTACCACGATGGCGTCATCCACCACTAGGCTGATGGCCAGCACGATGGCCAGCAGCGTCAGCACGTTGATGGTGAAGCCCATCAAGTCCATCACGAAGAAAATGCCGATGAGCGACACCGGAATGGCCACCACCGGAATGATAGTAGAGCGCCAGTCGCGCAGAAACAGGAAAATCACGACCACCACCAGCACGAAGGCCTCAATAATCGTGTCCTCCACCTCCGCAATCGAAGCCCGGATAAACACCGAGTTGTCAAAACCAGTGCTCACCTTCAGGTCCTTGGGCAAGTCGTTCTGATATTGCTTCATCCGCTTGTTAAACTCGTCGGTGATGGCAATCTGGTTGGTGCCCGGCTGCGGAATGGCCATGATGCCCACCATCGGAATGCCGTTGCGGCGCAGGATGGTCTGGTCGTTTTCGGGGTATAGCTCGGCGTAGCCAATGTCGCTCAGGCGCACCAGCGAGGTGGGGTCGTTGCGGATAATCAGGTTGTTAAAGTCCGCTACGGTGGAGAGGCGGCCCATGGTACGCAGCGAGAGCTGGGTGCTCTGGCCCTGCACGGCGCCGCTGGGCAGCTCCACGTTTTCGCGGGCCAGGGCCTGCTGCACGTCCACCGGCGACACGCCCAGCGCGGCCAGCTTGATAGGGTCGAGCCAGAGGCGCATGGAGTACTTGCGCTCGCCCCACACGCGGATTTCGCTCACGCCGGGAATGGTTTGCAGACGCTCCTTGAGCACGTTGTTGGCGTAGTCGGTCAGCTCCAGCAGCGTGCGCGAGGAAGAACTTAAGTAGCTCAGGATGATGGGGGAGGAGTCGGCGTTGGCCTTGCTCACGGTGGGCGGGTCTACGTCGCGCGGCAGGCGGCCCTGCGCGCTTGATACCTTGTCGCGCACGTCGTTGGCGGCCGCTTCCAGGTCCACGTCGAGGTCGAATTCCACGGTGATGGTGCTGGCGCCGTCGCGGCTGGTGCTCGACAGGTTGCGGATGCCCGCGATGCCGTTGATGCCCTCTTCGAGCGGCTCGGTTATCTGGCTCTGAATCACGTCGGCCGAGGCGCCGGTATAGCTGGTTTGCACCGTGATAATAGGCGGGTCCACGCTCGGGTACTCGCGGATGGCGAGCGAGCGGAACCCGATGCCGCCAAAAATCACAATGAGCAAGCTCATCACGATGGCGAGCACCGGCCGGTTGATGCTGACGGAGGAAAGACTCATAATCTATTGATTGAACGAGGTTGAGACGCATACTTGCGTCTCGTCGTTGAACGATGACGCTCAGGCGGCACAGACGACGAGACGCAAGTATGCGTATCTACAATCGTGCAGCGTTACTATTTCTGTATTGAAACCCGGTCACCGGCTTTCACCTGCAAAATGCCGGTGCGAATAACCGTGTCGCCCACGGCCAGACCTTTGGTAATTTGGATAACCTTGTCCGAGCGCACGCCAATATTCACGGGTTGAACGGCGGCCTTGCCGTTTTTCACTGTGAACACCGTGTAGCCGCTGGCCACCGGCACCACGGCTTCGGTCGGAATCTGCAGGGCCTCGGCAGTTTCGCCTAGTTCCAGGTTCACCTTCACGAAACCGCCGGGGCGCAGCTCCATATTCTTATTAGCGTAAATAGCCCGCACCGGCAGCGTGCGCGACACGGGGTCAATCTGCGGGTTGATGGCGTAGACTTTGGCTTCTATTTTCTTGGTCGAAGCCTCATCGGTCACCTGCACCGGGTCGCCCACGCGCACGGCCGAGGCAAAGCGGCTGGGCACGTTGAAGTCAATCTTCACCGGCGACACCCGCGAGAGCGTGGTGATGGCCGTGCCCGGCGACACATAGGCGCCCACCGAGGTGTTGCGTAGGCCCAGAATGCCATCGAACGGCGCCCGCACGTAGGCTTTTTGCAAGGTCACGCGCAGGGCGGCGAGGTCGGCCTGCGAGGTGAGCAGGGCGTTTTGCGACTGCTCATATTCCTGCCGGCTGATGTATTCCTTGGCCAGCAGCGTGCGCTGGCGCTGCTCCTGGTCGCGGTAGAGCTTGATGTTGTATTCCTGCTTCTGAAGCTGAGCCTGCACATCGGCCGCGTTGATGGTGAACAGCAGCTGGCCCTTGCGCACGGCCTTCCCTTCCTGAATGTTGAGGCTGGTGATTTTGCCTGAAATCTCGCTCTGGATGGTCACCGACTCGTCGGCCATCACTGAGCCTGTCGAGGCCACTTCGTCGGAGAGCTTGGTGGCGGCTACCACGTACACCTGCACGGGCACTTTGGCGCCGGGGCCGCCCGCGCCGCCAGGCCCACCTTTGCCGCCCTTGGCACCGCCGGCCGCGCCACCTTTACCACCTTTTTCGCCCGCGTTTGGGCTGGGGAAATACGTCATCTTGGCCCAGACCATGCCGCCGATAACCAAGGCTGCTATCAACCAGCCCAGCCAGCTGCGTTTACCTTTCGGCGGTGTTTCCGGAGTTGGGGCAGGAGCGGAGGGTGGCGCAGCAGTGGGGGCGGGAGTGGAAGTGGTATCCCAGTTTTTGGGCGGGGCAGTCGTTTGGTTTTCAGAAGACATAGAAGGCAAGAACGCACAAGCGGCGGCGGATGTTCGGTAGCAAGCTCGGCGCTAGTGAAATACGGTAGCGGAGTGGCAGTGCCAGAACTAGCAATAGGGCAAAATTCGGGTGAAAAGTTGCTTCGCTGCCCATATAATAGACGTAGAAGGGCGCTACCCTGACCGAGACTACCTTCGCCCCGATGAAGCCGACCGCCCAAAACCCAACCGAACCGCGTAATTTTTTCCAGGACGTGCACGAGGTCGTGCGCCTCATTCCGCCCGGCCGCGTCACCACCTACGGCACTATTGCGCACTACCTGGGCGCCCGCCACGGCGCCCGCACCGTGGGCTACGCCATGATGGCCGCCCACACCGCCGAGCAGCCCGTGCCCGCCCAACGCGTGGTCAACCGCCTAGGGCACCTCACCGGGCGAATGCATTTCGCCACGCCCTTCGCCATGCAGGAAGCCCTCGAAGCCGAAGGCGTGCGCGTGGAGGAAGACCGGGTGGTCGATTTTCAGAAGCTGTTCTGGGACCCCAGCGTGGAGCTGGCTTGATAGTAGTGCTGCGTGGCGTTCCTACGGCTTGCCCCGCCGTTCCAGCGCGTCCACTTCGGCTTCGCCCTGGCGGGTGGGCATCCATTGCCAGGGGCTGGTGGCCGAGGCGCTGAGCAGCTTCACGTAGTTGGCGGTGGCGGTGCTGGGCACGGCCAGCGTGGCCGGCCCGCCCAAGGTGCCCATGCTCAGGCGCATGGGGCGGCCGAAGTGCGGCCAGGACAGCTCCAGGTACTCACCGGGGCGCAGCTGGCCTACTTCGTGGTCGTTGAGGAACACGCGCTGGACGGCATCGGGGGCGCTGGCCGGGCGGTATACGTACACAAAAGCCGTGTCTTTGCGCAAAGGCTGGCCGGGCGTGAGGAAGGGCGCCACCAGGCCGGTATGCAGGTCCAGCGAGTACACCATGGGCTGGCCGGTGTTATCGTTCATGGTGCCGCCCAGGTGCCCAACCCCGATTAGGCTGCTTTCGAGCAACCGTTTATTGCGCTGGTTCACGGCCAGCATGTCAATCGGCGCCGCTCCGACGAAGGTGTAGCAGTCGGCCTGCCGGGTAAGGGGGCGGTAGAAGTTGAGCTGCCGCACGTAGGCTTGCCGCCCATCCGAGAAGCCCCACACTTCGTGCCCGGGCACCCGGCTGCCGGCTGCGCTGCGGGCGTGCACCTTGAGCACCATGGTGCCCTTCCATTCGGAAGCGCTGCCCGCCGCCAGCGTGGCCGCGTGCAGGGTGTCGAGCTGCAGCCGGGTGAGGGTGTCGGGTTGGTTGGCCAGAAAATCATCGACTGTGAAGTATACGCCTCGGCGCGGCGCGGCCACCCGCGCAATGGCCGGGCGCACGGCCTGCGGCTGGTCGGTGGCCAGCTGGGCCAGGGTGCGAACCGGCCGTTTGGCCGCCGCGGCCCAGTCGACCACCGCGAGCTGGCGCAGGCAGTTGCCCAGCAGCGTGGCCAGGCGCACGGAGTGCTCAAAGTCCAGGCCCACGCCCGGGGCACTGACGCGGTCGGCCACGCGGCGCACAAAATGGTAGCCGTCGGGCTGCACAGCGTACACGTCGGCCATCAGGTCGGCCGACGACGTGCCGCCCCATTTTTTGCCGTCCACCAGTTCGCCCACCCGCAGCTGCCGCACGCACAGCACCACGGCGTGGTCGGTGGCCTGCCGGGGGGCCTGCTGCTGCATCCAAGCCGTGAGCTCGGGCACCAGGCCCTGCTCAAAAAGCACGGCCCGCTGCTTGTTGCTGATGCCGTGGATGATAACCCCGATGGCGCTTTGGCCCGGCCGGGTGTCCAGCACCTGCGCCACGTACCAATCGCGCACGGGCAGGCGAATAGTCTGCTCCTTAAGGTCGAGGTAGTACGGCCGGGCGCGCGGGGCCGAGTGGTCGGTTTGGGCTATGGCCGGTGCCGCGGCTACCCAAGCCATCAGCGCCAGCCACAAGCATCGCTGCCGAATAAAATCAGGTAGTAGAAAGCGCATCGAAAAACTTGGGAAAGGGGAAGTTAATGGTAGAGAAGTTTAGGGAAAGAACCGTCATGTCGAGCTTGCCGAGACATCTCGCGTGGGGTAGTAAATCCTGTCGATTGGATTGGTTCGGCGCGCGAGATGTCTCGGTAAGCTCGACATGACGGTTCTTTCCTCGCCGAAAAAGAATCACCTGCCCGCCTTGCTTAGTCGCTGAATGCGCCGCAACTCAAACTGGCCTTCCTTCACCGGCACCAGGCGGAAGGTGGGCGCGCTGCCATCTTCCGGCACCATGCATTCCAAATAGTTGGGCTGGCTGAAATCGGGCACGAACTGGTGGCAGCCTTTGGGCTCGCCCGCCACCTGCCCGCAGAGAGCAAGTTCCTGGCGGCGGTCGGTCCAGATTAACTTGGTCCACTGGCCGGCCTGCAGCATCAAAGGTTTCTGGCCGGTGATGCTGAGCGTGGCCGACCGGTTTTTCGCCGACTCCACCCGGCGGTACACGTACACGCGCGCCGTGTCGGGCACCGTCTGGAAGCCGTCGGCGTCGGTGTGGCCGGCTTCGGGCATGGGCAGTACGCGGCCGCTGGCCAGGTGCAGCTCGTACGGAATCATGGTGCCGCCGCCTTGGGCGGCGCCGGCAATGGCCGCGCCTATCGCGCCACCGGCCACGGCGGCCACGGCCATGTTGGTGGCCGCCTGCTCATCAAAAAGCGGTGGGCCAATGAAGGTGAAGTTGCGGCCATCGGCCGTGGGGAGCAGCTTGTAGAAGCGGCTTTTGTGCACAATCAGGGCTTCTCTGCCGTCGCTCAGGCCCCAGATGTCGTGGCGACTCACCGGCACGCGGGGGTTGCGGGCGTCGGTGCGCAGGTAGAACGCCTGCACCTCGTCGGTGCCGGCCCAGCGTTTGCCGGTGTGCGCGATGTGCTCAATGGCAAACGGGTACTTCGGCTCGCTCGGCGCGTTGTTCTGAAACTCCTGCAGGCTGCGGTAGAAGCCCCGCTGTGGCAGCGCCGCCAGCTGGATGGGAAAGCGCCGGCTGGTGGCCCCGCCCCGGCCGGCCAGGGCATCGGCGCGGGTCAGGACTTCGGCGTTGGGTGGGGCGGCGGGCAGGGCGGCCAGCTGGCGCAGGCCCTCCTGCAGCACCTGGGCCAGGTTGGTGGCGTGGTGCTTGGTCACCTCCAGGCCGGCGCGCCGGGTGGCGGCGCCCACGGGCAGCAGCACCCGAAACATGCTGTCGGGCAGCGGTTCCAGAAAATCGGCAATCAGCTCGGCCTCGGCGGCTTCGCTGCTGGCGCGCACGTCTTCGCTCAGGGCCAGGGCAAACACGCGCATGAGCACCGGACGGGCCTCGGCGCGCGCCGGCGCTTGCGTCTGGATGGCTTGCAGCAGCTCGGCGGCCATCGGCTGCGCGAAGTTGGCCGATACTACGTGGTTGTCGAGGCCCAGGCGCACGGGACCCAGGCGGCTACGGTCGGCGCGCAGGTCCAGCACGCGCGTCACCTGCCAGGGGCCGGCGGGCACGTCCAGCTTTTCAGCTTTCAAATCGATGTAGAGGGGCATGGCCTGCGCGCGGCCGGAGCGGGGCGACCCGAACAGCCCGGCCAGCAAAAGGCAGAAAGGAAGGAAGCGAGACATGTGCCAAAACTACAGCCTCCGGCCGACCCAAAAAAGGACCCGGTGGGCCCGGCCGGCGCTGGCTGCTAGGCTGAAGGACTTCCCGGAATTTCATGTAGCCGTAAAGTCCGGGCGCGCCGGCCGGGCCCGGGCCATGCCGTATATTTGTAGTCCCCGGAGCGTGCCGGGTTCCTTTTAGCAGGTATGAAACACTTTATTACTGTCTTTTGCGCCGTGTTGCTTTCCATGCCGGCGCTGGCCCAGACCACGTTTTCCATCCGAGGGCGCGTGCTCGACAAGGTGACCGGCGAAACCCTGCCCGGGGCTACGGTGCAGGTATCTGGCAACGGCCAGAACACTGGCAGCGGCGCCGACGCCGAAGGCGGCTACAAAATCAGCGGCCTGCCGGCCGGCACCTACACCGTGCAGGCCAGCTTCATCGGCTACAAGCCCAACACCCAAACCGTGAAGATTTCGACCCAGAGTGTGGTGGTCACCTTCACCCTCGGCTCCGACAACGCGAGCCTGGAGGAAGTGCAGGTGGTGGCCAGCCAGGCCCAAGAGCGTTCCACGCCGGTGGCTTTTTCGGCCGTGAACGAGGTGAAGCTGCGCGAAACCCTTTCGAACCGCGACCTGCCGATGATTCTCAACGAAACGCCCGGCGTGTACGCCACCCAGGGCGGCGGCGGCACCGGCGACTCGCGCATCAACGTGCGCGGCTTCGACCAGCGCAACGTGGCCGTGCTCATCAACGGTGTGCCCGTGAACGACATGGAAACCGGCCAGGTGTTCTGGTCGAACTGGGATTTGGGCGACGTCACCAAGTCGCTGCAGGTGCAGCGCGGCTTGTCGGCCTCCAAAATATCGGTGCCGTCGGTGGGCGGCAGCATCAACGTGCTCACCCGGGGCTTCGACGACAAGAAGTCGGTGCTGGCCCGCGTGGAAGGCGGCTCCAACAACTACCAGAAATACTCGCTCATGCTCAGTTCCGGCCAGCTCAAGGGAGACTGGGCCGTGACCGTGTACGGCTCGCGCCGCACCTCCGACGGCTGGGTCGATAAGGCTTTCGACGATGCCTGGACGTATTTCGGCAACGTGAGCAAGCGCGTGGGCAAGCACAGCCTGTCGCTCACGGGCCTGGGCTCGCCGCAGCGGCACGGGCAGCGCACCTTTCCGTTCTATTCGGTGAGCATGTATTCTTACGAAAAAGCCCGCGAACTGGGCGTGCCCGAATCCCGTTTGGAAAAAAGTGGCGACCGGGGCTTCCAGTACAACCCCTACTGGGGCACGCTGGACCGCTACACCCTCAACAACGGCGTGAAAACCAGCAACGGTCAGGAAGTGCTCAACGAGCGCACCAACTTCTACCACAAGCCCCAGATTAACCTCAACGACCTGTGGCAGGTGAACGACCGGTTCTTCGTGTCCACGGTGCTCTACGCCTCCTATGGCAACGGCGGCGGCAGCACCGGCCTCACCAGCGGCAACTCGAGCACGCTGACCCAGCGCAACGGGCAGACCGATTTCCAGGGCATCTACAACGCCAACATCCGCAACTTCCCCACGCAGCGCAACCCCACCACCGGCCGCGCCGATACCCTGTATGGCCAGCCCCGCGCGGCCACGGCCATGCTCGTCAACGCCGTGAACAGCCACCGCTGGTACGGCTTCGTGGTGGGCGGCGACTACCTGCTGAGCGACAAGCTCACGCTCTCGGCCGGCCTCGACGGCCGGACTTACACCGGCCTGCACTACCGCGAGGTGCGCGACCTGCTGGGCGCCGACTACGCTGCGCCCATCAACAACGCCAACGCGCCCGCCGGCACCCGGCTCGGTGTGGGCGACAAAATCAGCTACAACTACGACGGCAACACGCGCTGGCTGGGCGGCTACTCGCAGCTCGAGTACAAAACCCCGCTGCTCTCGGCCGTGGTGAGCGCCACCTTGTCGCAGGTGAGCTACCGCCGCATCGACTACTTCCAGAAAGTGCAGGCCGACGGCAGCCCCGTGCAAACCGACTGGGCGCGTTTCAAGGGCTACAGCTTGAAGGCGGGTGCCAACTACAACTTCACCGAGCACGATAACTTCTTTGCCAACGTGGGCTACAACAGCCGGGTGCCGTTCTTCAACCAGGTGTACACCACCTCCGGCCTAGCTTATCCCAACGTGCGCCCCGAGGGCATCACCAGCTTCGAGGTGGGCTACGGCATCAACTACCCCAGCCTGAAAGCGACCCTGAATGCTTACTACACGTTGTGGAGCAACAAATCGACCAATTCCTACAACGCGACCGATGGAATTTATACCTCGGTGCGCAACGTGGACGCCCGGCACGCCGGCGTCGAGCTGAGCATCGCGCAGGAAATCAGCCGCCGCTTGCAGCTCAACGCCGCCATCTCCCTCGGCGATTGGCGCTGGGTGGGCAAGGGCCTGGCCAACTACACCGACGAAGCCGGCTTTCCCATTGCCGGCCGGCAGCAGGACCAGCCGGTGTATCTCAACAACGTGCACGTGGGCGACGCCGCCCAGAATCAGTTTCAGCTAGGCCTGCGCTACGAGCCTTTCCGGGGCGCCTACATCCGGCCCTCGTTCCTGCTCTTCACCAAGTACTACAGCAGCTTCAACCCCGAAACTATCCTCGACCCCACCACCAGCACCGACTCGTACCGCCTGCCAACTTCCCGCAACCTCGACCTGCACTTTGGCTACGATTTCAAGCCCGTGTTGAAAGAGCGGGTGCGCCTTGGCTTCAAAGGCTCGGTGCTGAACGTGCTGAACGAGTTCTACTTCACCGACGTATCGAACCGTTCGAGCTCCAACACCAGCAGCCTCGACCTGCTACAGGCTTTCTTCAACCGTGGCCGGACCTTCACCCTCGGCCTCTCCGCTACGCTTTAGCGGTAAAACGGCGAATGCGTAAATGAGTAAGGGGGATGTTCAATGGCTTTCGGCCGTCGAACATCCCCCTTACTCATTTACGCATTCGCCGTTTTACCGACTGCCCGCCGCCGCGGCCGCCAGTACGGCGCTGCGCATTTCTTCGGGCGAGGTGTTTTTTACGAGGTAGCTGTGGGCACCCTCGGCCAGCACGGTGCTCACCAGGGATGGGTCGTCGTGCATGGAGATGATGACCACGCGCACGTTGGGAAACTGGGTGCGAAGCAGGCGGGTGGTTTGCAGGCCGTCGAGGATGGGCATTTGCATGTCCATCAGCACCACGTTGGGGCGGCTGCCCTGGTCGAGGAGTTCGAGCAGCTCCTGGCCGTTGCCGGCCTCGCACACCACCTCGATGCCCGCGTAGCCACTGAGCAGGGCGCGCAGTCCTTTGCGAAACAGAATGTGGTCGTCAACGATGGCCAGCCGTACGGCGCCGGCCCCGGCCGCGGATGCAGAAGAGGAGTTCATGAGTTGAGTGTGAAAGTAGGGGTGGGCGTGCCGGCAGGCAGCAGCGTCACGGGCAAAATGGCCTCGACGCGTGTGCCGACGCCCGGTTCGGAATGATAATGCAGCTGGCCGCCAAGCACGGCCACACGGCTGCGTAAGTTGATAAGGCCCATGCCCACGGGCTGGCCGTGCGGGCCGGGGGGCGGCAGTTCTTCTAGGGCCGCGAGGTCGAAGCCCAGGCCGTCGTCGGAGTAAGTAAGGGTGAGCAGGCCCGGCGTAGCGCCCACCCGCAGCAGAATGTGCGGCGCCTGGGCGTGCAGCAGGCCGTTGGTGAGCAGCTCCTGAGCAATGCGGTACACCATTAGCTCGTGCGGCGGAATGAGGCGGCCGAGCTGGCCTTCCTGCTCCAGGCGCACTTCGGGGCCGTGGTCGGCGGGCACGGCCTGCACCAGCGCGCGCAGCGCTTGGGCCAGGCCCAGCTGCTGCAACGTGGCCGGCTGCAGGTTGCGCGAGATGCGGCGCACTTCGGCCACGGCCTGGTCGATGAGGGCGCTGGCTTCGGGCGAGGGCGGGCTGCCCGGCGCAAACAAGTGCAGCTTGGCCAGCGCCAGAATGGTACCCACGCCGTCGTGCAATTCGCCGGCAATGCGTTGGCGCTCGTCTTCCTGCGCCACCAGCGCGGCGGCCAGGGCCTGCTGCTGGGCCGCTTCCTGCACCTGGGCCAGTTCCTGCTGCTGGCGCAGCTGTCCCCGTTGGTAGCGTACCACGAACCACACCAGCCCGAGTACGAGCAAGAGCAATGTAGGAGTAAGTAGCAACAACGGTAAAAGTGTATTCACATGAGAGCTCCGAAGCGAGCAGGTAGCGCAAAGTAGTAGAAAAAAGCCACCAAACCGACGGACTTAAACCAATGCCCGGGGTTTGTAGCGCAGGCGCAAGGGTTGAGGTTGCCGAAACACGGGAAGCGAAACCCGCTGCCCGCATCCGAACTGCCGGGCAGGTAGCTGGCCCAGGCCGTCCAAAACACCGTCAGGAAGTAGCCAGCGTCGCCTGTTCCGCCGGCACAGGGGCGGTAGTGGACGCGTCCCGGTGCTTGGCACGCAGAAAAGTTAGGGTCAAAAAATAGTTGAACCCCATCCCGAATAGCGCAACCACCGGATACTTCCAGTTTTGGTCGTAAACGGTTTTCGACAAATAGTCCAGGCTGAAAGCGGTGACGGTACCCGCCGAGTACAGAAGCTGCCCCAGGCCCAGCAGCCAGAAAGGGTCTTGCATAATGTGCTTTTTGGGCGGGCTGTTCAGGGTTTGCTCCATGTACAGCATGGCAAACCCGGCCAGCACCAAACATTGCATAATCCGGCCGCCGGAAACGCCTAACAGTGCGCTATGAGCAAACATTGCGGCAACGCACACCACTGTCCCTAACAGGGCCATCTGCACCGTCCGGCGCGCTCCCGCCGAATGCAGAACCTGGTAATAAACCGCCCCGAATAGCAGCGTTTTGCCTACGTTGAACCCAATTAGAAAGCCGTAGTTGGTGGCAAAAACCGCCGGATACAGAAAGTTTATCCCCAGCGAGCAAAAGGCCGACAAGTACACGTACCAGCTCAGCAGCTTCACGGCCGGGCTGAAATGCCGCCGCCGCCACCACACCACCATCATGGGCACGATGACACTGGCCTGGTTGAGGTTCACCAGGCGGTCAGTGAATAGAGTGAGCTCGTCGGGAGTCATGGCTGGAGGAGAAAAAGGCCCGTGGGGAATTAGCTGTTGAGCACGTTGGCCATGCCCGAGTGCGGCGGGCCAGAGCTGCCTTCATCGGCAATGAGGTAGCCGTCGGTGAACAGGTCATCTTCATTGTGGTCGGCGCTCACCGCCACCAAGCGAGTAGCCTCGCCATCGAGGCCGAAGTAGAAGCGGATTCCCTGCGACTCGGGCTGGTCGAGTAGCTTCTTTAGAATGTTGGTGCCCAAGAAGATACTCAGTATTTTGCCCTGGTTGGCATCCCGGTAATTAGTGGTTAGTTCGATTGCTCTTGATAAGGTGATTTGGCTACCTTCGCTACCATTAAAGGGCATAAATTTGAAAAAAAAGAAATTGAACAAAAAGAAGTTATGGTTGGATGGAAGGGTCAAATATAGCGTCCTAATTGAAAGATTGATATCGGTATAGAAAATTCTTTACCAGGCCCGGCCCGGCCCGCCGGCCAGGTGGTCGTGCTCGTCGTCTTCGTCCTCATCTGCCGATGCTTCCTCTTCATCGTCTTCCTGCTCCGGCAACTCATCGGCCTCGTCCTCGTCGTCGAGCGTGTCGAACACGCGGTCGAGGGAGGTTTCTGCGTGGCGGAGTTTCTGGCGGCACAAGCGGATAAGTTCGGCCGAGCGCTCGACGCGGGCGGTCAGGTCGTCCACGTCCACAGCGTCGGTTTCGAGGGCGCGTAGAATGGTTTCCAGCTCTTCAATGGCTTCGCGATAGGTCAGGTTTTGGGGGGCAGGCATGGGAAATGTAGCTAATGAGAAATAAGGCAGCTAGGCCTCAAAAAGCGGCCGGCTTGCGGTTGGCGGCCAGTTGCAGCAGCCGCAGCTCAGCCCGATGCAGGTGGCGCTCCAGGGCCAGCTGCAACTGATAGCGGCGGCGCAGCAGGGTTTCGCGCCGGCGCCGGTGGTGGCGGGCAAAGCGCTTGAGCAGCACCCGGCCGCGCTGGCGCAGGCCGCGCTGCTCGCGGGCCAGGGCGCGGCGCGCGGCGCGCGGCACTTGGTGTCGAAAACGCCCGAGGCTGGCTTCCAGCTGTTGCAGCTGCTCGCGCGGGTGCTGAATGGCCTGACGGGTGCGCTCCAGCAGGGCCGCGCGGGCGGCGTCGAGCTGGCGGTGGGCGGCATAGCGGCTGCGGCTGCCCAGTTGGTCGAGGCGGGCGTGGCGCTGGCTGAGTTGGCGGCGGGCGCTGCCCACTATTTGCTCGCCCAGGCCCAGAATGGCGGCTTTGAGCCGGGCCAGGCGCTCGACTAGGAAGGTGGCTACGGCGGTGGGCGTTTTCAGGGCGCGGTGAGCGGTGAGGTCCACCACGGCTTCGTCGCGCTCGTGCCCGATGCCCGTGAGCACCGGCAGCGGAAACGCGCCCACAGCCGCCGCCAGCCCATATTCATCAAATGCCACCAAATCGGCCCGGCCGCCGCCGCCTCTTATAATAACGACGGCATCGAACTGGCTGCGCCGGGCGCGCACGCCATCCAGCGCCGCCCGGATGCTGGCCGGGGCGTCGTCGCCTTGCATCATGGCCGGGAATAGAGTGAGGGCAAAATCATACGGGGCCTCATCCAGCTGCTGCACAAAATCCTGGAAGCCAGCGGCCGTGGGGGAGGAGATGACGGCCAGCCGCTGCGGCGCCAGAGGCAGCGTAAGTAGCTTCTGGCGCTCCAGTAGGCCTTTTTCTTCCAGCAGGCGCAGGGTTTTCAGGCGCAGCAGGGCCAGCTCGCCCACGGTGTAGCTCGGGTCGATGGCCACCACGTCGAGGCTCAGCCCATACTGCTCGTGGAAGCGCACCTGCACGCGCAGCAGCAACTTAAGGCCGGCGCGCAGCGGCTGGCCGGTGGCCCGCTCGAAGGCCGGCGCCAGCTGCTGGTAGCGCTGGCTCCAGAGCGTGGCGCGGGCCTGGGCCTTCATGGGCATGCCGCGGCTGTCGGTGCCCTGCTCGGTGAGGGTGAGGTAGCAGTGCGCGCCGGCAAAGCGCGGCACGGTCAGCTCGGCCACTTCGGCCACCACCCAGTAGGATTCGGCCAGCTGCTGCTGCAGGGCCTGGCGCACGCGGGCCAGCAGCTCCGTCAGGCCCAATGGTGGCGGGGGCAGCGTGGGCGGAAGCTCGGGGCGGCGGTTGTAGAGCGGCATAAGACGCAAGTTACGGCTGCTAGGTTGGCCTAGTGAGGTAGCAGGCGCGAAATCAGCTGTCATCCTGAGCTTGCGAAGGACCTTATCACGGCTGAACAGGCAGCACTATACCAATCAAGTATGAGAAGGTCCTTCGCTGCGCGGACGCCAGATGAGGATGACAGACGCTTGCGCTATGAGCCCCCGTGCAACCGCTGTTTTGGTACGGTGTCCCTAACTTCACGGCATTATTTCCCAACCCAATCTTTTTCATGAATTCAAATTCCATTGCGCGGCGGCTTAGCCTGGCCGTGCTCGGCCTGGGCAGCCTGGTGGCCACCAGCGCCTCGGCCCAAACCACCAAAATGGCGTCGGCGCAGAAAGGCACCGGCATCACCATCGCCAACATCGACCCGTCGGTGAAGCCCTGTGATGACTTCTTCCATTACGCTTCGGGCAACTGGCTGAAAAACAACCCGATTCCGGCCGCTGAGTCTCGCTGGGGCTCGTTCAACGAGCTGGCCAACAACAACAACGCCACCCTGCGCGCCATTCTGGAGCAGGCGGCCAAAAACGCGCCCACGGCCGCCAAAGGCTCGAACGCCCAGAAAGTGGGCGACTTCTACGCCTCGGCCATGGACTCGATGGCCATCGAAAAAGCTGGCCTGAAGTACCTCAAGCCGCACCTCGACCGCATCATGGCTATCAACAGCCTGGCCGATGAGCAGAAATTCCTGGCCGACCCCAAGGCGCATGCTGGTAGCGTGTGGTTTGGCTCGGGCGTGGGGCAGGACGAGAAAATCAGCACCCAGTACGCCGTGTACCTCGGCCAGGGCGGCCTCTCGTTGCCCGACCGCGACTACTACCTGAAGGACGACGCCCGCTCGAAAGCCATTCGCGCCGCGTATCAGAATTACCAGGTCAACATCTTCAAGATGCTAGGCGACGACCAGGCCACGGCCGAGAAAAACGCCGCCGCCGTCACGCGCATCGAAACCCGCTTGGCCAAGGCCAGCAAGAGCCGCGTGGACCTGCGCGACCCCTACGCCAACTACAATAAGATGACGGTGGCCGAGGCCAATGCCGCCTTCCCCAACCTGGCCCTGCCCATGATGCTGAAAGAAGGCGGCCTGGGCGCGGCGAAGGAAGTGATTGTGGGCCAGCCCGAATTTATGAAAGAGGTGAGCGCCGCCCTGCAGCAGGAGCCCTTGGCTGACCAGAAGCAGTACCTGCGCTGGCACCTGGTGAGCAGCGCCACCGCGGCCCTGCCCAAAGCCTACGGCGACGAGGCTTTCAATTTCAGCAAAGTGCTGAGCGGCGCCAAAAAGCAGCAGCCCCGCTGGAAGCGCATGCTGGGCTCGACGGACCGCGCCCTGGGCGAGGCCTTCGGCCAGCTCTACGTGGACAAAGCGTTTACGCCCGCCGCCAAGGCACGCGCCAAGCAGATGATTGAGAACCTGCGCGTGGCTTACGCCGAGCGCATTCAGGCCACGGATTGGATGAGCGCCGCCACCAAAAAGGAGGCCCTGACCAAGCTGAACGCCTTTGTAGTGAAAATTGGCTACCCCGATAAGTGGAAGGACTATTCGGCCCTGAACATCAGCCGCGAAAGCTACCTGAACAACCTGTTTGCCGCCCAGGAATGGGCCAACAAAGAGGAAATCAGCAAGTTTGGCAAGCCGATTGACCGCACCGAGTGGGGCATGACGCCGCCCACCGTGAACGCCTACTACAACCCGCCGATGAACGAGATTGTGTTCCCGGCCGGCATTCTGCAGCCCCCATTCTTTGATGCCAAGGCCGACGACGCGGTGAACTACGGCGGCATTGGCGCCGTGATTGGCCACGAGATGACCCACGGCTTTGATGACCAGGGCCGTCAGTACGACTCCAAAGGCAACCTGAAAGACTGGTGGACCAAGGAAGATGCCGAGAAATTCAACGCCAAAGCCGATGTGGTAGGCAAGCAGTTCGATGCTTTCTCGCCGCTGGATTCGGTGCACGTGAACGGCAAACTGACCATGGGCGAGAACCTGGCCGACCTCGGCGGCCTCACTATTGCCTACCAGGCCTTTGAAAAAACCCCGCAGGCCAAGGCCGGCAAGCTCATCGACGGCTTCACGCCCGAGCAGCGCTTCTTCCTGGCTTACGGCCAGATTTGGCGCACCAACACGCGCGATGAGTACATCCGCCAGCAGGTGCAGACCGACCCGCACTCGCCCGCTATGTATCGCACCAACGGCCCGCTGATGAACATGCCGGAGTTCTACAAAGCCTTCGGCTGCAAGGACGGCAACAAGATGATGCGCGCCGCCGCCGACCGCTCGAAAATCTGGTAGGCTGAGCCTCACGCATGACTTGAAAAGAACGTCATGCTGAACGCAGTCGAAGCATCTCTACCGCGAAGAGTAATTATTTACTTCTACGGTAGAGATGCTTCGACTGCGCTCAGCATGACGTTCTGCTTTTAAAGAAGTAGCAATTGCCAATCCGGCATTGTTCTGCTTAATTTTTTGCGTTGTTTAACAGCAAGGAGCGGTTGTAACTTGCACTTCTTAATATTATCCCACCTTTCTTTTCAAGATGACTAAACTAAACTTTGTGCGCCGCGCGGCCTTATCGGCAGCGGTGCTCGGGCTGGCGGCCGGAGCGGCCCAGGCCCAGGACCAAAAAATCAAGACCAAATCGAGTGCGGGCAAAACCAAAACGGTGGTTTCAACTACCGGCCAGTCAGGCGTGGGCATCACCCTGTCCAACCTCGACCGTACGGTGGCGCCCTGCGACGACTTTTACCGGTTTGCCAACGGCAACTGGATGAAAAACAACCCCATTCCGGCCTCCGAAACGGGCTGGGGCGGCTTCAATGTGTTGCGTAACCGCAACCGCGACGTGGTGCACGGCATTCTGGAGAAAGTGGCCGCCGACCGCACCGCCAAGCCGGGCTCGAACGCCCAGAAAGTCGGCGACTTCTACGCCGCCGCCATGGACAGCATGGCTGTGGAGCGCGCTGGCCTGAAATACCTGCAGCCGCGCCTGGATAAGATTAACGCCATTCAGGACGTGGCCGGGCTGCAGCGCTACCTCGCCGACCCTAAGAACTACGGCAAGGGCTGGTACGGCCTCGGCGTGGGCCAGGACCCCAAAAACAGCACGCAGTACGCCGTGCAGGTGCGCCAGGGCGGCCTCACGCTCTCCGACCGCGACTACTACCTGAAGGATGATGCCCGCTCGAAAACCATTCGAGCTGCTTACCGCACCTACCAGATTAACACGTTCAAGCTGCTCGGCGACGACCAGGCCACGGCCGAACGTAACGCCGATGCCGTGACGCGCCTCGAAACCCGCATGGCCAAGGCCAGCCGCGACCGGGTGGCCCTGCGCGACCGCGACAAGAACTACAACAAGATGACCGTGGCCCAGGTGGCCGCCGACTACCCCAACCTCGACATTCCGCTGCGCCTCAAGGAAAGCGGCCTGAGCAGTGCCAAGGACATCATCGTGGGCCAGCCCGAGTTCCTGAAAGAGGCCAACGCCATGATTAAGGACGAGCCCTTGGCCGACCAGAAGCAATACCTACGCTTCCATTTGGTGGAGGGTGTGACGTCGGCGCTGCCCCAGGCGTACGTGGACGAGAGCTTCCGCCTTTCGAAGGTGCTCACGGGCGCCAAGGTGCCCCAGGCCCGCTGGAAACGCGCCTTTGCCGCCACCGACAACGCGCTGGGCGAGGCGTTCGGCCAGATTTACGTGGACCAGGATTTTAGCCCCGCCGCCAAAGCCAAGGCCAAGCTGATGGTCGAAAATATGCGCCAGGCCTACGCCGAGCGCATTCAGGCTACCGAGTGGATGAGCGCCGCCACCAAGGCCGAAGCCCTGAAAAAGCTCAACGCCTTCGTGGTGAAAATCGGCTATCCCGACAAGTGGAAGGACTACTCCAAGCTGAGCATCAGCCGCGAAAGCGCCCTCAACAACCTGTTTGCGGTGTCGGAGTTCAACACGATGGACAACCTGAGCAAGTTCGGCCAGCCCGTCGACCGCACGGTGTGGGGCATGACACCGCCCACGGTGAATGCCTACTACAACGCCAGCCTGAACGAGATTGTGTTCCCGGCCGGCATCCTGCAGTCGCCCTTCTACGACCCCAAAGCCGATGATGCGGTGAACTACGGCGGCATCGGCGCCGTGATTGGCCATGAAATGACCCACGGCTTCGACGACCAGGGCCGCAAAGTGGACTCGGAAGGCAACCTACGCGACTGGTGGACCAAGGAAGACGGCGAAAAATTCATGGCCAAGGCCGACGTGGTGGGCAAGCAGTACGACGCCTTCATGCCGCTCGACTCGGTGCACGTGAACGGCAAGCTGACCATGGGCGAAAACCTGGCCGACCTCGGCGGCCTCACCATCGCCTACGCGGCCTTCATGAAAACGCCCCAGGCCAAGGCCGGTAAAATCATCGACGGCTTCACGCCCGAGCAGCGCTTCTTCCTGAGCTGGGCCCAAATCTGGCGCATCAATCAGCGCCCCGAAACCACTCGCCAGCTCGTGCAAACCGACCCGCACTCGCCGGGCCAGTTCCGCACCATCGGGCCGCTGCAGAACTTCCCGGAGTTCCACAAGGCCTTCGGCTGCAAAGACGGCGACAAGATGGTGCGCCCGGTTTCGAACCGCGCCAAAATTTGGTAAGACGTTTGCATAAGCACTCCTGAATCATGCACGGGAAACTGTTCCCGCGCCCGATACGAGAAGGTCCGCTCCCTATGGGGGCGGGCCTTTTTAATGGACAGAGGGCTGTGGCTGATAAGAAAACGCCTGTCATCCTGAGCGCAGCGAAGGACCTTATCCCGACTGAACAAAAATCGTTCTTGCTTGATAAGGTCCTTCGCTGCGCTCAGGATGACAGGCGTTTCCCTGGCGGAATGAAACCTCTACTTCACCACTTCCACCTTCATAGGAATGTCCTTCACCGGCCACTTGTCCGACTCCACGGGCTCGTTGGAAATCTTGTCCACCACGTCCTGGCCTTCGATGACTTCGCCGAAAACCGTGTACTTGCCGTCGAGCGAGGGCACGCCGCCCACGGTGGCGTAGGCGTTGATTTGGGCGGGCGTGAGCTTGCGGCCGGCCATGGCCTGCGACTGAAACGGCGCCATCTTTTCGCCCACCACAAAGTAGAAATCGGTGTTGGACGACAGGTGACCGGGGTTCTGCTCGTCGTCGTAGCGGGCCATGCCCAAGGCACCCTTGCGGTGGAAATGCCCGGCCCGGAACTCGGGCGGCAGCCGGTAGCGCTTCAGCCGGATGGTGCGGGCGTTGTAGGTCTGGCCGCCCTGCACCGCGAAGTTTTTCACCACGCGGTTGAACATGGTTTCATCGAACACGCCCTTGCGGGCCAGCAGCAGGAAATTGGCCTTGTGAATGGGCGTGTCGTCGTAGAGCTTCACCCGGATGTTGCCCAGGCGCGTCTTAATTAGCACTTCGGAGCCGGGGTATTGCTTGCCGTAGGCCAGCAGCGCGGCCGGGGCGGTGCTATCGGCCAGCGTGGCCAGGTCGGGGCCGGGGATGGTGGGCTTGGCGGCGGGCGCAGCCGTGGGCGGCGGCGTCTGGTTGCAGGCGGCCAGCAGAGCCAGCCCGGCGAAAAGGAAGCGGTTCATTCCACAAAATAAGCCCGCGCGGGCAGATGCTCGCGCGGGCTTATCAAAGGGGCAATTAAAGTGCAGTGATGAGGCCTACTCGCTCTTCAGCTTCACTTTTTCGCTACCGTCCTTGTCTTTGGTCTTGATTTTTACCTTGTCGGTGGCCGGCGTGGCAGCCGGAGCTGCCACCGGCGCAGCGGCCGGGGCGGCGCCTGCTTCGGTGGCATCGGCCGGGGCGGGCGCTTCCATGTCCTGAGCCGATTTTATTTGGTCGGCGGTTTCCACGCGCTTCACCTTTTGCTGGGCCAGCAGGAGCTGGTCCTGGGCCAGGGTGTTTTTCTTCCAGGCCGTTAGCTCGGTGCTGAGCTTGGCTTTTTCGTCTTTGCTGGGCTTGTTGGGCGTCATCAGGGCGTTGAGGTCGGGCTTGCCGGCGTCTTGCCAGGCCGTGAGCCACAGCGACGACACCAGCGTGGGCGCGCCTTTGAGGCGGTAGTCCACCATGCCGCCCACGGCCTTCTCGTACTCAGCTGCGAAGGCATCGGAGTAGCGGCGCGAGGTTTTGCCGTACTTGTGCGAGAACGTGAAGCGCACCTCCGGCTTCATCACTTTCTCAATCTTGGTGGCGCGGTCAAACGTCTCGCCCAGGAAGCCGTAGCTCTGCGCCAGCACGTCCCAGATGGCCGCCAGCGGGTCCTTCACGTACTTGGCCGGCTCGCCGTCGAGCTTGTAGTCGTTGATGTATTTCTCGGGCAGCTGGCTTTCCCAGAGGCTGTGCAGGCCTTTCTGGTCGGTGAGCTGGCCGTCGTAGTTCACGGTGGTGTGCAGCGGCACGAAGGCATCGCCCACGTAGTGGCTCAGCTCGGCCGAGTACTTCACGATAGCGGCCGTGTCGCGCGAGCGGAAGGCCTCGGTCAGGTTGTCCTTCATCTCCATCACCACCCACGGCACGGTGCCGTACTTCTTCAGCGTGTCGGCCTTAAATTTCTCCACCGCTTTGTCGTACTGGCGCGGCATTTTGCCGAAGGGGTTGTCTTCGGAATAATGGTCCATGTCGATGTAGTGCTTCGGCGCCTCGGTGGGGTCGTCGTTGCGGCGCTCGTCGGGGGCGGTGCTCAGGTGCACTAGCTCGGGCATGTGCCGGTAGTAAAACGCCTGCATCGAAGACGGCAGCTCATAAACGGCCACTTGCGAAATAATGCGGTGGCCAAAAAAGCCCCAGGCGCCGGCCGTGCCGTGGGCAAGCATGAGGGCCGCAAGCAGCAGCGGCAAAAGGATTTTCTTCATGAGAAAGGGAAAGATGGCGGGACAGAAAAGACGGGGCCTGCCCAAAGTTCGGGAATGGTTTGCACATTCGCTCGCGTTGCCGTTTCCGAACCCCACCAGCAGCTGCCGCCTGGCCTACCTTTGCGCTTGGTGGCCGATGGCTGCCATCCCTTGCTTATGCGTTTTTCCAGCTTTTCAATTGTGATTTTGAGTGCGTTGCTGGCCGGGCCAGTGGCAGCGCAGGTGGTGGTGCAGCCACCCGGCGCCTACCGCACCGCTGCCGCCTACCACCGCCGCCAGCCCCAGCCTGCCGGCACCGATGCCTTCTTTCCCGATAAGCGCGGAATGGTGGTGGTGGAAGTGCCCCAGGGCGCCCGCACCACCAAGCTGCGCATTGCCCCCGACAGCGTGTGGGGCTTCGTGAATGGCAAGGGCCGCACCACGCGCCTGTTCCGTGGCAACGAGTACCGCCTCGAATACGCCGACACGCTCTGCATCTACAGCAGCAGCAACATCATGGCCGGCAACGACCGCAACGGCACCAACCTACTTGTGCCCGGCGCCAGCGCCATGGGTTCGTTCACAAGCCCGCGCTATTTCTTCAGCCGCGGCCTCACGGGCCTCATTTTTCCGCTCACCATGCCCTATCTGCGCGAGGCCTACAGCGTAAGCAACCCCGCCTTCGTGACCTCCCTCGCCGACCTGCGCGTGGACCAAAGCCTGGTCGATTTCGACCGCAAAACCGGCCTCTTTCGCATCACCACGCTCTATCGCGCGTCCAACGGGCGCTAGTCGCCCGGGGGCTGGCGAGCCTGTATAGAACGCTTGACGAGCCGATTTTAGTGGCCATAAGGCCCGTCATGCAGAGCGCAGCGAAGCATCTCGCGTGCCGAAGTAATCTAATCAAATGAGTCACTATTGCACGCGAGATACTTCGCTGCGCTCTGCATGACGGCCTTTTTAGCTCACTTACTCATCCACCAACCCACCACCGCATGACCACACAAGAAGAATTCGATGCTGCCAGCCAGCGCGCCCAGCAGCTGCCCACCAAGCCCAGCAACATGGTGCTGCTCCAGCTCTATGCCCTCTATAAGCAAGCCACCGAAGGCGACCTGACCGGCGACCGTCCCGGCGGCTTCGATTTCAAAGCCATTGCCAAATACGACGCCTGGAACGGCCTGAAAGGCACCAGCCAGGAGGCCGCTCGCCAGCAGTACGTAGAGCTGGTGAGCGAGCTGGCGGGATAAGGCGGCGCCGTCCGTTTTTAAAAGAACGTCATGCTGAGCGCAGCCGAAGCATCTCTACCGCAATAGTAAATGAATACTCTTCGTGGTAGAGATGCTTCGGCTGCGCTCAGCATGACGTTCTTGTGTGCAGCACTTATATCTTCCCTGAACCCATGGATATCTCCCGCAAAAAGCCCGCCTACCCGCTCACGCCGGCCCTGCGCGAGTACCTGCGCGACTACGACCGCGACGTGGCCCTGCCCGTGGCCTATGCCGATTTGCGGCGCTTCAGCAACTCTTTTCCGCTGATTGACCGCACCGGCAAGGACACGCTTTGGCAAACCATCTTCTTCGAGGGGCCCGAGATGCAGGAGCTCAGCACGGGCCTCACGGAGGTGTATGCCCAGCTGAAAACGGCTGGCGATATGTCCTTCACCCAGCACCTCGTGGCCGACCGGATTGACTACTGCGAGTTCGGCAACTCGCGGCCGTTTCGGGTGCGGATTGTGAACCGCTTCAACGACAACTACGACTATTTCTACGTGAAGCAGGCCGACGCTTCGCGGCTGTACGGGCTAGAATTGGAGCACCTGCTTTCCCCCAATTCCATCAATTTCCTGGTGAGCGGCGACACGCTCATTGAGGAGCACATCGTGGGCATTCCCGGCGATGACTTCATTGAAAAGCACCTCACCCGGCCCCACCTCAACCAGGTGCGCATCGCCAAAGAATTTGTGAAATTCAACGAGCGCTGCTTCGTGCGGCTGCTGGGCGACATGCGCGCCTACAACTACGTCATTGCCGTGACGCCCGACTTCGAGGACGAGCAGTACCGCGTCCGGGCCATCGACTTCGACCAGCAGAGCTACGAGGGCCGCCGCAGCATGTACCTGCCCCGCGCTTTTAAGGACAACGCGCCCGTGGTGGAGATGTGCGCCGCCCTGCTCAAGCCCGAAACCGTGCGCCAGTACCAAACCGAGGAGCGCGCCCTCATGGCCGGCCGCGCCCGCGCCGAGCGCCACCGCCTAAAAGCCCTGCTTGACGTGATGCGCGCCCACGACCTGGCGCCGGCCGAAAAGGTCGAACAGCTCAAAGCCGAGCTCAACCGCTACCACCACACCCAGGCCTTCGACGGCTGCGATTCGATGGGCGACCTCGTGCGCCAGCACCTGTGGGTGATGCTGGGCCCCAGCGCCAAGCCGGCTGCGGGGTAGGGGGGCACCGCCCGAAAACGGACCCGAAAAAGCCGTAGGGCCGGGCATTATCTTTCGAATCCCTGACACTGGATGTCAGGGATTTTTTTATGACTTTTGATTTTACGCTTCCCTGTCTCCCCTACGCTTCGCATGAAAAAACCACTACGCTACCTGTTGTTACTCCTGCTGGCGCTGGGCCTCACGTGCCCGGCTCACGCTACTGCCCCGCCCGCCGCCGGCCACTCCCTAAGCCTCGCGCTGAACCCCGATGGCACGCTGCGGGCCGGGGTGAAAGGCTCCTTCGATGCCCATAATTTTCGGATGAGCACCGCGCCCGACGGACGGCCCGTATTCCGACCAGCGGGCACCACCGGAACGGGCGATGAGCGGTGGGCGGACGGGTTTGGCCTGCCCAATGGCGTGGACGGAAGCGTTAATGTCGTGTTGCAGGCCGGAACCGATATGTATATCGGAGGCAGTTTTAGCTTCGTTGCGACGAGTAATGCAGGCGGGGTAGCCGCTAACTTTGTAGCGAAGTGGAACGGGACAACGTGGACCAGCCTGGGCACCGGACCGGGCAACGGCGTTGATAATACCGTTTCGGCGCTGGCGCTGGCCGGCAACGGAGATTTGTACGTGGGCGGGTTAATCAGCCGGGCCGGCGGGGTGGCCGTCAATGGCGTGGCGAAGTGGAACGGGACGACCTGGAGCCCCCTGGGCACGGGCCTGACCGACAGCGGCGGCCTGCCCGGCGTGGGGCAGGCATTGGTGGTGGCCGGTAATGGCGACCTGTACGCCGGCGGCCGCTTTGCTCAGGCCGGAGGCGGGCCCGCTAGTAACATCGCCCGCTGGAACGGGACGGCTTGGAGCCCCCTGGGCCTGGGCGCGGGCGTTACTAATCGCAACGAGCAGGTCAATGCGCTGGCGCTGGCCGCCAACGGGGACGTGTACGCGGGCGGCACCTTCAGCCAGGCCGGCGGCGTGGCCGCCAACAACATCGCCAAGTGGAACGGCACCGCCTGGAGTGGTCTGGGCGCGGGCGTAAACGGCGCGGTTTCCACGCTGGCCGTGGCCGGCAGTGGGGACGTGTACGTGGGCGGCAGTTTTACCCAAGCCGGCGGCGGGGCGGCCAGCAATGTGGCCCGGTGGAACGGCACGGCCTGGAGCCCCCTGGGCACGGGCCTGGACGCCCCCGTTCGGGTGCTCCTCGTGGCCGGCAACGGCGACGTGTACGCGGGCGGCAACTTTACCCAAGCCGGCGGAGTGGCGGCCAACTACGTGGCCCGCTGGAACGGTACGGCCTGGAGCCGGCTGGGCACGGGCGCGGGCCTGAACAACGCGGTTTCCGCGCTGGTCCTGGCCAGCAATGGGGACGTGTACGCGGGCGGCTTTTTCATCAAAGCCGACGGGATTCCGGCCAGCGCTATGGCCGTGTGGAACGGCACGGCCTGGAGCAGCCTGGGCCTGGGCACGGGCAATGGCGTGTATGGCGGCGTTTATGCGGTGGCCGTGGCTGGCAACGGCGACGTGTACGTGGGCGGCAGCTTCACCCAGGTCGGCAGCGTGGCGGCCAACAACATCGCCAAGTGGAACGGCACTGCCTGGAGCCCCCTGGGCACGGGTACGGCCTACGGCAGCTCGCTGGGCAATATCCTGGCGCTGGCGCTGGCCAGCAATGGGGATTTGTACGTGGGCGGCAACATCACCCAAGCCGGCGGCGTGGCGGCCTACTTTGTAGCCAAGTGGAACGGCACCGCCTGGAGCCCGCTGGGCGCGGGCATGGCCCCGCTGAATACCGCCGGCGCCGTGCTGGCCCTGGCCGTGGCCGGCAATGGCGACGTGTACGCGGGCGGCCGCTTCACCCAGGCCGGGGGCGTGACGGCCAACCGGGTGGCCAAATGGAACGGCAGCGTTTGGAGCGCCCTGGGCACGGGCTTCGCTGATAGAAACGACGTGGTGAATGCCCTGGCAATAGCGAGTAATGGCGACGTGTACGCGGGAGGCTCCTTCACCCAGACCGGCGGGGTGACCACTGCTAATGTGGCCAAGTGGAACGGGACGGCCTGGAGCCCCCTGGGCGCAGGCGTGAATGCCACTGTTTGGGCCCTGGCAACAGCGGGCAATGGGGACGTGTACGCAGGCGGGCAGTTCACCGCCGCCGGCGGAGGCGCCGCTAATGCCATTGCCAAATGGAACGGAACGACCTGGAGCCCTCTGGGCACGGGCCTGACCTCTGGCGGCTTCACGGGCTTTGTCGGTGCATTGACCGTAGCGAGCAACGGGGATGTTTACGCGGGCGGCAACTTCGCCCAAGCCGGTGCCGGAACGGCCAATAACGTAGCGAAGTGGAACGGGACGACCTGGAGTAGCCTAGGCACGGGACTGAGTAATACGGTGTCCAGTGTGGCCCTTGGGGCCACGGGCAAGCTGCACGCGGGTGGTTCTTTCGCCGCCACCGGCGACGCCAGCAAACTCATGTCCCGCTTCGCCATCTACGACCCCAACGCCCCGCTAGCCGCTGCCGCCGCCCAAGCCGCGCCCGCCGCGCAGCTCTTCCCCAACCCGGCCCACGGCGCGGCCACGCTGCGCCTGCCCGCCGGCGCGCCCCGCCTGCCCCTCACCCTCGCCAATGCGCTGGGCCAGGTGCTGCGCCGCTACCCCGCCCCGGCCACCGCCGAGGCCGTGCTGGACCTGCGCGGCCTGCCCGTCGGCGCCTACATAGTGCGTTGCGGCGAATTCAGCCAGCGACTGGTGGTGGAGTAGGCGCGGAGGAAGGCGCGCTTCCAACGGACCGCAAACCCAACCCGGTCAGCCAAAAAAGCCCGCGCGCAAGGGAACGACGGCCCCGCCCCGGCAGCGCCTCCAAAGAAAAAACGGCGCCATTGCCGCAGAAAAACAACGCCTTCGGCCACCCGGCCGGGGGCGTTGGTCATTTAGGGGGCCTCCTTCGGGCATCATTATTGCGCACGGCCGACGACTCATTCCTTCAATCCCTATGACCAAAAAGTTACTGCCTTCGCTGCTCCTGTTTCTGTGCTGGCTGGGCCTGAGTGGCGCGGCACGGGCCAATGGCCTAGCCCCGACGGGCCGCCCGCTGGCCGCCGCCCTCAGCCCCGACGGCACCCTCCGGCCCGGCGTGAACGGTTCGTTCGACGCCCGTCGGTTTCGGATGAGTACGGCGCCCGATGGGCGGCCGGTGTTTAGTCCGGCCAGCCTCACCGGTACGGGCGACGAGCGGTGGCAGGACGGCCTCGGGCTGAACGGCGCCGAGCGGCGGGTGAATACCGTGGTGCGGGCTGGCAACGACATTTACGTGGGCGGCGCGTTCCGGCTCATCGGCAACATCGTGGCCAATTACGTGGCCAAGTGGAACGGCACGGTATGGAGCTCCCTCGGCACCGGCCCGGCCAATGGCACCAACTCCGAGGTGCTGACGCTGGCCGTGGCCCCGAACGGCGACGTGTACGCGAGCGGCTTGTTCAGTCTGGCTGGCAACGTCCCCGCCGACGGCATCGCCAAATGGAACGGCACCGCGTGGAGCCCCTTGGGCACGGGCCCAACCGGCGGCCTCGACGGCTTCGCCTATGCCCTGGCCGTGGCGCCCAACGGCGACCTGTACGCGGGCGGCACCATCACCCAGGCCGGCGGGCTGCCGGCCAATGGCGTGGCCCGGTGGAACGGCACCGCTTGGAGCGCCCTCGGCGCCGGCGTCAGCCTGGGCAGCGCGAGCGGGCGCCCCGTCAGCGCGCTGGCCGTGGCCCCCAACGGCGACGTGTACGCGGGCGGCAGTTTCACGGAGGCCGGCGGGTTGCCGGCCAACGGCGTGGCCCGCTGGAACGGCACGGCTTGGAATGTCCTCGGCACCAGCGCGGCCAACGGCACCAACGGCGGCGTATTCGCCCTGGCCATTGGCACCAATGGCGACCTGTACGTGGGCGGTAGCTTCACCCAGGCCGGTGCCGTGCCCGCCAACAACGTGGCCCGCTGGAACGGCACCGCCTGGAGCGCCTTGGGCACGGGCGTGGCCAACGCGGCCCCGGCGGTGGTGACAATGGGCGTGGCCGCCAATGGCGACTTGTACGTCGGCGGCAACCTCACGCAGGTGGGCGGGGCTACCGTGAGCCGGGTGGCCCGCTGGAATGGCACGGCCTGGAGCGCCGTGGGCACGCCCCCGGCCAACGCCATCGGCACCACCATCAATGCGCTGGCGGTGGCTGGCAACGGCGACGTGTACGCGGCCAGCACCAGCGCCAACACCATTGCCGGCGCGGCCGCTTACTACCTGCTTCGCTGGAACGGCACGGCCTGGAACACCGTCAGCACTGGCCTGAACGGCGTATTCGGCCTCACCTACAACCCCGCCATTAATGCGATAACGACTGCTGCCAACGGCGACGTGTACGCGGCCGGCGAGCTCCGCATGGCCGGCAGCGCCGTGGTGAGCGGGGTAGCCCGGTGGAACGGTACGGCCTGGAGCGACGTAGGCCCCGCCACTGCCAACATCAACAACACCGTGCGGGCCGTGGCCGTGGCTGCCAACGGCGACGTGTACATTGGCGGCATTTTTACGCAAATTGGCACCGCCGCCATCAGCTACGTGGCCCGCTGGAACGGTACGGCTTGGAGCGCCCTGGGCACAGCTGGCAGCCTGAATAACTCCGTGAATGCGCTGGTCGTGGCGAGCAACGGCGATGTGTACGCCGGCGGCACCTTCACCCAGGCTGGCAACGCCGGCATTGGCTACGTAGCCCGCTGGAACGGCACCGCCTGGAACCCTCTGGGCACGGGCACCCCCAACGGCGTGAATGGCCCTGTGAGTGCCCTGGCGCTGGCCGGCAACGGGGATTTGTACGTGGGCGGTGCTTTCGACAATGCCAGCGGCATCATCGCCAACAACGTGGCCAAGTGGAACGGCACGGCCTGGAGCGCCCTGGGCGCCGGCCCGGCCAACGGCGTCAATGCCTTCGTGGACGCCCTGGCGGTGGCTGGCAGCGGCGAGGTGTATGCGGGCGGCGGCTTCGCGCAGGCCGGAGGCGTGCCCGCCAGCCGGGTGGCCCGCTGGAACGGCACGGCCTGGGGCGCGCTGGGCACGGGCGCCCCCACCGGCACCAATGGCGAGGTGTACACGCTGGGCGTGGCCGGCAATGGCGAGGTGTACGTAGGCGGCAACTTCACACAGTTCGACGGCATCGCAGCGGCCCGCGTCGCCCGTTGGACTGGCACTACGTGGAGCCCGCTCGGCACCGGGCTCAACAACCTGGTCACCGCCCTCACCATCGGGCCAGGCGGCAAGGTCTACGTCGGTGGGTCTTTCACGGGCGTGGGCGATGGCAGCAAGGTCATGTCCCGCTTCGCCATCTACGACCCCAGCGCGCCGCTACTGGCAGTCCGGGCCACGGCGCCGGCCGGTTTCGCGGCCTTCTTCCCCAACCCGGCCCACGGCGCAGCCACCCTGCATCTGCCCGCCGGCGCCCCCCGCCTGCCCCTTACGCTGGTCGACGTGCAAGGCCGCACCGTGCGGCAGTTTCCCGCCCCGGCCGCTTCTGAGGCTACGGTGGACCTGCGCGGCCTGCCCGCCGGCACCTACGTGGTGCGTTGCGGCCAGTTCTCACAGCGCCTGGTGGTGGAGTAGGGGAGGAGTTTTCACCAATAGAAAAGCCCGCGGACTAATTGGCCAGCGGGCTTTTCTATTGGTGAAAAGGTTATTTAAACGGCCGGCTTCGGCGCGGGCAGGTCAAACGCCGTGGCATCGTGCTCGAAATGGCCTTTGTGCGAGCCATCGCAAAACGGCTTTTGCTTGGAAAGCCCGCAACGGCAGATGCTGATGCGCTGGCGCCCGCCGAGGCCGTAGGCGTTGCCTTGGGCATCTACGAGTTCGATTTCTTCGCCCTCCACGCGGAGGGAGCCATTGGAAAGGACGGTGAGTTTGGTGGCCATTTTAGTAGGGTTGAGTTTTGAGAGTTGAATATTGGTTTAGGAAGGCATTGGAGTTTTAAAAGTTGAATGTTGAAGGTTGGAAGATGAACAACAACCCAACATTCAACCCTCAAAACTCATAACTCTTTTCTCATGATGTAGTCGTTCATGAAATACGGGCCGATGGGCACGTCCACCTCGCGCTGGCGGGCAAAGCCGCGCCGCTCGTAGAAGGCGATGGCGGGGTTGTAGCGGTTCACGTTCAGGTCGAGAAAGGTGCCGCCGGCGGCGCGGGCCGCGTTTTCCACCGCTTCGATGAGGTGCACGCCCAGGCCCTGGCCCTGCCGGGTAGGCAGCACGTAAATCTTGTGCAGCTTGTAGCCCGTGCCGCCGTCTTCCCCGGCCGGCAACGGGCTGAAGGAGGCGAAGCCCGCCGGCTCGCCCTCCACATACGCCAGCAGAAACGAGTGCTGCTGCTCCGCCATCTGCCGCTTCAGCGAGGCCGAAGTGTAAATGACCCGGTACATATACTCCAGCTGCTCGCGCGAGATGATGAAGCGGTAAGTGGGCTCCCACGTGGCTTCGGCGAGGCCCATGATGGTGGGAATGTCCTGGAGCGTGGCGGGCTCGATGCGCGTCGGCGCGAGGGGGGCGTCAGATGTCATAAGCGGCAAAACACGAAATTGGGGCGAAAAAACCGAAACCGGCCGCCAGCGCTGATACGGTTGGCGCGCTCCTTGCGTTAAAAGCTTCATTCCCGTTTCAAAACCGACTCTTCTATGCAAGCCTCTGCCTTCGTTTTTCTGCTGATTTCCGGCCTGCCCTTCGCCGGCCATGCCCAGGCCAACCCCGCCCAGGCCGAGCTGCTGCGGCGCGGCGAGCTCACAGGTGCCCGTCCCTCGGCCCGGCCGCAGACGCAAGCCAGTTTCCCGGTTGCCCGCCGCGCCGCGCCCGCTTCCGACCCTGTGCAGCAGCATTTCCTCAACGCCGACGTGAACCTGGCCCAGACCAGCGCCAGCCAGCTGCCCGACCTCTACGAGCGGTTCATGGCCACCACCCGCGACGAGCGCCGCGCCTGGAGCTACGCGCAGTGGGACGCCGCCGGCCAGGTCCTCACCCGCCTCAACCAGCGCTACGAACAGGTCCGCACCGACCTGCCCTTCGAGGAGCGCCTGCGCATCCGCAGCTTCCAGGGCGAGTTCCACACCCTGCGCGGCGCCCGCGACGTGAAAGAAAAACTCGACTAACACTTCGTGAGAACAAACAAAAAACCGGTCATGCTGAGCGCAGTCGAAGCATCTCTACCGCGCAACTAATCCTTTCGATTGGGTTTACTACTGCGGTAGAGATGCTTCGACTGCGCTCAGCATGACCGGTTTTTGTAATTCACCCAGAAGCCCCACGCCCTAGCCTTGGTCCTGCCGCGGCCCTTGCTGCACCAGCCACTTCATGGCCGCGGCCGGGTCGTCGAACTGCTCGATGGTAATGTGGGGCCGCAAGGCGGCAATGAACTCGTGGCTGGCAAACTGGTTTTCGCGGTCGGGCGAAAACAGGTAGGCCATGGCCTGCACGCCGGCTTTCACGGCCTGCGGCAGCCACTCGTACTGCAGCCAGGGCAGGGCGTCGCTCCAGTCGCCGCTGGTGTCGCTCTTGTCGTTCAATATTCGCGGATAGTCCAGCTGCTCACGCCATTGGGCCCCCTGCTGCACACCCCTGATAACCTCAGCCCCCGTGAGGTGGCCGTGCCAGCGCACGTATAATATTCGCTGTTCGGGGTAGTAGAAATACTCGGCTAGCGGGGAGCCGTGGGCATCCGTTAGGCTGAGCAGTTGGGTAGGAGGAGAGGTGGGCATGACAGGAAATTGCAATAATTTCGCAGAGTTTCCCAAATATAGTTAATAGTGAATTAAGGCTTTGTAATTCTCCTGCCTTGCTACCTTTGGGGTTCTGCTTTTCACTCGCCTTTTTCGTTCGTAGCGCATGCACATTGCCATCGTCGGCAACATTGGAGCCGGTAAAACCACCCTGGCCCACAAGCTGGCCCATCATTTTCGGTGGGAAGTATTTCTCGAAGATGTGGACGACAATCCGTATCTGAAAGATTTTTACCACGACATGCCCCGTTGGGCGTTCCACCTGCAGGTGTACTTCCTCAACGGCCGCTTCCGCCAGACGCAACGCATCAAGGAGCTGCAGAAGGCCGGCCGGGGCATCATCCAGGACCGCACCATCTACGAAGACGCGCACATCTTCGCCGCCAACCTGCACGAGTCGGGCCTGCTCGAAACCCGCGACTACAACAACTACTACGCGCTGTTCGAGTCGATGGTAGACCTCGTGGCGCCGCCCGATTTGCTCCTCTACCTCCGCGCCGACCTGCCCAAGCTCGTGAGCCAGATTGAGAAGCGCGGCCGCGACTACGAAAACAGCATCAGCATCGAGTACCTCAAAAGCCTCAACGAGCACTACGAGAAGTGGATTGGCGAATACAGCGCCGGCCGCTCCCTCATCGTCGACGTGAGTGAGCTCGACTACGTGCGCAACCCCGAAGACCTCGGCACCATCATCGACAAGATTAACAACACGCTTTTCGGCCTGTTTTAAGAAACAAAGGGGGGCGTTGTAAGGGCAAGAAAAGAACGTCATGCTGAGCGCAGCCGAAGCATCTCGCGTGCTGAAGTAATCCAATCGACAGGATTTGCTACCGCCCGCGAGATGCTTCGGCTACGCTCAGCATGACGTTCTGTTTATTCGCCTGCTCATCAATCCCAATCCTTACTCCCCGCCGGGCAGCGCCTCGTTGAAAAAATCAACCAGCGGCCGCGCCGCCCCAATGGCCGCCACCAACTGGTCCACAAAATCGGGTGCCAGCACCTCCGCGTCGGTATAAAACCGGCCCACGCCGAACGTCTTCAGCCGCAGCCAGGTCAAATCCGGGTCGTCGGCTGCGTAGCCACGCGGCGGCCGCGTCAGCTGCGGCCCCGTCGTATCCAGCCCATCGGGGAAGTAACGCAACAGCTCCGGCGCCTGCCGCAGCCGATGAAACTCGTCGCTGCTATAATGAATCTCCTGCCGGATGGCCGCCAGCAGCTCAGGGGTGGGGTGAAAGGTGCCCGCTCCCAGCCAGCTTTTGCCTTCAGGCTGAATGGCGATGAAATACCCCGCCCGCGGCGCGTGGCGCCCGCCCCGCTTGAGGCCGGCGCCCATCCGGCGCTTGTAGGGCTCGGGGTCGCGGTGAGCGCGGTCGTTTTTGTGCAGCCGAAACATTACGTCGGTGGTGGTCAGGTTGGCCAGGTCGGGGTCGGTGGCGGCCACGCGGGCCAGCACCTGGCGCACCAGCTCGGTGCAGGCGGCGCGGGCGCGCTGGTAGTCGGAGCGGTGCTCGGCCATCCAGGCCGTGGTGTTGTTGGCCGCCAGCCGGGCCATAAAATCAAGCAGGTAATTCAGTTCCATCGGGCAAACAGCGCGGCCGAAAGCGGGCGCGGCATTTCCCAACGCAACCCGCGCGCCGGGAGTTGCTGGAAGGTGTTTGCATTGGCCAAAAACGTACCCCGAAGCGGTTCTTCGGCCGAACGAAACCCGAACAAGTGCCGCAATAAAGGTCTTGCGCGCGCCGAAGCACGGTTTCGGAGTACCCGTTCCGACTTGTTTCAACAAATTCAAACAGCTTCGCAAGCGGGCCGGCGCATGGCCGTGCTTATTTGCGGCTGAGCACCGTCACGGCGTCGCCCACGCGCAGGCGGCCGTGGCCGGGCCCGGTCACATTCTGGCCGAAGAGCGTGCTGTTCTCGGCTTTGCGATAAGTGGCCAGGGTGCGTAGTGGGTCGCCCACGGGGCTTTTCTGGGCCGTGTCCTGGTCGATGGTTGTCAGCACGCACCGGCCGCAGCCCCGCACCGCCCGAAACGGCAGCTCGCCAATCTGGAACTGCTCCCAGCCGTCGTCCTCGTACGCCGCGCCGCCTTCGAACACTAGGTTGGGCCGGAAGCGGTTCATGGATACAGGTTCGGCCAAGCGGGTATTCAAATCGGCCAATGCCGCCTCGCCCGCCAGCAGAAACGGGTAGCCATCGGCGAAACTCACCAACTGGCCTTCGGGATTGAGTTCAGGCTCAACGTCGCGCCGCACCATGTCCGACATATACACCAATCGGCAAGGGCGCCCCAGCGCTTCCGCCAGCCACTCGTCGGCCTCGGGCGTGCCGCGCCAGGCCCACAGAATATCGTCCCACACCGTCACAAACAGCGTGCGGTCGGGCGTGGCTTCAAAGGGGATGAACAGCGGCAGCAAATCGGGCCGCTGGCGGTGTGAAATCAGAAAGCCATTATAAGCCGGGGCCACGGCCAATAGAGCCAGCTCCGGCTGCTGCCGCTGCGTCATGAAGCGGTTGCGCTCATCTACCAGCAGCCAGCGGCGGTCGTGGCGCAGGCCGCGGGCCGTCACTTCAGCCTCGGGCACGGCATAGCCGCCCAGGGACTTGACGGGGTAAATAAATAGGCCGGAGAGCGTGAGCGGTGCAGACATGGGCACAAAAGTACCGCCCCCTGCCTACTCCACCACCAGCAAATCCGAGGCCCGCACGAATGCCGTTTTGCGCTGCCATTCCACCCGGCACCAGATGTCCTGCCGCCCCAGCACCAGCAGCCGGTCGCCCACGGCGGCTGTGCTCAGCCACGCCGCGCCTGCGCCGGGCCCCGCCATCAGCGCCGCCCCCGAGCGGGCCACCAGCCCCACCGGTGGCGGCCGCAGCCAGTGCAGGTAGGCGCCCAGCAGCGCTATGTAAATGGTATAGCCCAGCCAGGCCCCCCGCTGCCCGCGCCGCCACAGCAGCCAGATTGCGCCCACCACTGCGCCCCCCAGCAGCAGTTGCAGCGCGGGATAATAGTAGCGCTGGGCCTGCACCCGTAGCTCCTGTTGCCAGGTGGCCGGGTAGCCCACCAGCCGATGCCGGGCTGCCACGGCCGCCATCTGGCGCCATGTACGCACCCGCGGCTGCCGGGCCTGCGCCAGGCTCAGGTACAGCAATGCCGCCGGGTAGTGCCCCAGTTGCTGCTGCGCGTAGGCCATTTTAAGGAGCAATTCTGGTGAAACGCGCCGTTTCTGCCACACCTGCGCCCGATAAAATGGTAAAGCGGCCTCGTATTGCCCCACCGCGAAGAGAGAATCAGCCTGTTGGAAGCTGCCGGGGGCAGTTGAAGCAGCAGAAGTGTAATTTTTTTTTGCCGGCAAATTTGCACTCAATCCACAGAGAGGCAGGAGGATTAGAAAGAGGAAAAGGGTTCGCACGGCAAGGAGAGTGACTTTTTTTAAAGTCAGGGTTGTGTAGTCCGGGAGGCTATAGTACTTTTGTGCCACCAAAGAAGGAAACGCCCTTCCAAGGTGCAAGGTACCGATTCTGTAGCTCAGCTGGTAGAGCAGTACACTTTTAATGTACGGGTCCTGGGTTCGAATCCCAGCGGGATCACAAAAGCCACTCTTAACGGGGTGGCTTTTTTGTTGTCTATCAATCACATAACGCATCTGCTGTTTTTTTGTCGGTCCAAACAAAGTGGTAAATGTTTGGTCCAAACAGGCAAAAATGTTTGGACCAACGCCCGGTTTTGGAGTGTTTGTTCCGCTACCTTAGCGATATGGCAGAATTTGTGTCCCTGATCGTCAAAACCGTTACCAGTGGCGTCGGGTGGGTGTTTGGCTTGGCGTCCAAGAAATACGCGCAACCCAAGCTGGAAATCGACATTGCCGGTTGCATGCGGGAACAAGCGGAATACGAAACGGACGAAAACGATGGCTATGAGAAGGTGCCCATTTATTCCTACCAAATCCGCCTGACCAACAATAGCGAACACCACGCCTATCACTTGCGCTTGGTGAGCTGTGACCCGCCGCAGTGTGCTTGCTACCTAGAATACTTGAAGCCCGTTCTGGCGCACAGCCGTGAATGCTTTGGCTTGGACCTTGAAGATCCGGTTACGGCACCGTGGGAATCGTTAGGCTATGATGCGGTGCTGGGTAGGTCCGGTATGTACGGAACCGGACCGGACCGCCCACCATTGCGCGAGCTGCGGATTGAGTACACCAACAGCAGGAACAAGAAATTCTTCACTGTTTTCCGCCCGAAAGAAGAACTGGAAAAGCGCAACGAACTAGGCAATGTCTAAAGTCAAGGGCAAGAAAAACCCACCAACAAAGTCAGTGGGTTTTCTATCAAACAAACAAAATGGCACTAGCCACTTATTTTAGGGCAAAGGTAGCCACCTCGGGGTACGGCGTGAATACGGCTGCTTATTAAGCCGGTAATTGAGCAAAGGTGCCCTTCGACCTTAGATTGTGACAACTTGGAGGGGTACATTTGTGAGAATGACTTTGCGTCGATCAAAGAGCAAGTAGCCATTGTTTATGCCTTTGATGTGGAAAAATATAGTTAAAACCAATGAATTTTAGAAGCATCAGTGAAGAAGAGTTTGCCAACTATATTGATCTATTGTCAATTGTTTTGGTCACTGTCACTCCAATCGAAAAGCTTTGCTTGCACGAAAGGATAGTGCCGCTACCAAACCTTGCAGATATTTTGGTTGTGCAAAAAAGATTTTATACCTACTATATAGGGATGCTCGGTAAATACGCTGTTTGCCATGTGGAGTCCAAAATGGGTAGCTCAGGCGCAGCCGCTTCTGTGATGACGGTACAGCAAGCGATCGAGTTTGTTGAGCCAGCTATGATCATCATGTTGGGGATTGCATTCGGTGCAGATGAAACTACGCAAAGAATAGGTGATGTTTTAGTTTCTGAATTAGTGATCCAGTACGAGAATGTGAAAATAAAAGCAGGTAAGATTCAATGCAGGGGTTATAGACAAATGTCCAGTGTTCTACTGTTTAATAGATTTACGAGTCCGTTAAATTGGCAGTTCAGTCTTACTAAAAATTATAACTCAAAAATCATTGCGGGTCATCTCTTATCTGGCGAAAAATTGATTGACGACGATAAATTTAGAAATCAATTGATTTCTAAATTTAGTCCAGTAATCGGTGGTGAAATGGAAGGTGTGGGGGTAGCTTCGGTGGCACACGCTTATAATAAAGATTGGCTAGTTGTAAAAGGTATATGCGATTACGCGGACGGTAATAAAAGTGTGAATAAGTCTAAAAGACAGAAAATTGCTGCAAAAGCAGCCGTTGATTTATGTCATAATATTTTCAGTGATGAATTTACGTTCAGAGATTTAGGGGTAACACCTCTGTCAATCACATCGCTGAATGATAACTGTCAAGATATTGATCAGGTTGTTTTTGCTAATTCTACATTTAACGCATATTCAACAAACAAAGAAGCCTTTTACTTGAATAGGGAATCGGATTATTTATTCAAGAATCTGCTAGATTATAACGCTAACATCTGGTCCTTCGGTGATAGCGGGTTAGGAAAGACCTGCATGACATTCCGTAATTTGTTGCAGAGTAACAAAAAAATGTGTGTCATTGATTTCTCTAGCGCTGATGCTAGTGATATGCTTGCAATATTTGAGTACATGCACGGAAGATTGATTGAATTTGCGAAATGTGATAAAGTTGCAAATTCATCAAATTTGATGAAATCGATGGATGCAATTTGCGAAACACTTAACAAGTATTTTAGCGATTGTTGCGTCGTGCTAGAAGAGATGCCTTTGGATGGTGAACGCAATGAGATTTTTAAACATGTTTTCTCGCTAATCGTGAAGATGTCAAATGCTTTCCCTGATTCAAATGTAAATTTTGCGTTTACGTCAATAGGGAATCCAAGAGAATATGCTTCATCAATGGCGGAGAAGATGAATGAAAAGATCCATTTTGTAGAATTGCTGGAATGGACAGAACGTGAGATGCAGGCTCTTTTAACTCTCATGTTGAAATCTATTGGCTGTCAAATGAGTTCATCGTATCAGAATATTTTAATAAATAAATCTGATAACAATCCAAGAAGTTTAAAGAGAAATTTACGCGATGTTATCTTGTTTACGCAAATAAGTGGTCAAGATTTTAGCGAGTCATTAGTTAAGTATTTTAAAGATAAATTCGGCTATGTACAACAAGCTGCTTAAATCCTACACCATTATTCCTGATCATCTCTACGTCCGTAGAGATGCTGATAGACTCATAGAGTTTATCATAAATGATACAGGTAGACCCGGTTATGTCTTGGTGGCTAGGCAGATGGGTAAAACCAACTTGCTCTTGAATGCCAAGTCTACATTGATAGGTAAAGACGATGCTTGCGTTTATGTGGATTTCTCTAATTCATTCAGATCTGCTCGTGAATGCTTTCGGTATATCATCGACTTAGCAATTGAAACTAACCCCGAAAAACTTCATTTTATACATAATAAGATAAAAAAAGCTCGTCAAGAGAGTGACGAAGTGGATCATGTTGAACATCTAACCGAGCTGAGATCACTATTACAAGTCATTAAAGGAAAGCTTATTATACTCATTGATGAGGTTGACGCTATGACAACTGTGTCTTTCTCAGATATTATTTTTAAACAAATTCGGAGTATTTATTTTTCAAGGACAAATTTTCCAGTATTACATAAACTAAATTACATACTTTCTGGAGTAGGTGAGCCGTCAAAGCTTATAAAAGATCCTAAAATCTCTCCTTTTAACATTGGGCAAGAGATTTTTCTTGGTGATTTTAGTTACTCAGAATACCAAGAATTTCTAAGAAAGGCGAATATGAACCTTGATAACGAGGTTGCAGAACGGATTTATTACTGGACGAATGGTAATCCAAGAATGACCTATGAGATCTGCTCCGCTGTTGAAGATATATTATTAATTGATTCAGCTATTGATGTTGAGGTAATAGATAAATTAGTTGGTATAATGTATCTAACTACTTTCGATAGGGTTCCCCTTGACAATATTCGTAGTATGGTTCAAGCAGATTCGGAAATGGCAAAATCTGTTAAGCGATTAAAAAATAAAGAATTGTCCTTAATAACGGCAGATCAAAGAAGACAGTTATACCTTTCAGGTATTGCCGGTGCAAATTTCGAAGGCGATAAGTTGAGTATCAAAAATAGAATAATTGATAAAGCTTTATCGAATGAGTGGTTGTCCGAAGTTGATGAAGATGAAGATTTGATCGAGCTGGTATCGTCTGCTTCAGCAAAAGGTGATTTTGATACAGTAATTAAATTGCTAGAAGGAAGCATTGATAAATATGCCAATGACTCCGCGTTCGTTCTTTTGCAAAAGAGCATCATTACATCATACTTTAATATAAAAAAGTATGCAAATTTGGTAGACCACTTTGAAAAACGTGGGACGGAAGTAAGTGATAATATCTCGTTAAATTCACTTTTGCTAAAATGCGAGTCGTTCTTTTTGTACGCATCTGCACTAGTTGAATTAAATCGTTATGACGAAGCGTTAATAATATTTAGAAAGATAGTTTCTCTTAAGTCACTCAGCTTGCCTTACTTTAACTCTCTGTTAGGCATGGCTCACCTGATTAGTTCTCCTGGATTTCTAAGTGATGATAACGCTGCGCGACCGCAGGAAAGGGCAAAATTAATTCTTGATCTTTACAACACCGCTGCTCAAGATCTAGAGTCAATCGATGTGAAATTGTCAAAAGACGAATATCAAGACAGTAAATTTTCTATTTACTGCAATTTTGGTATCTATTATAAAGACCATGATGAGCCGCAGCTAGCACACGATTCCTTTAAAATTGCTTTTAGTCAAGCACCATCTTCTATCCAGCCATTTGTACTGTACAATATGGCTATCACATCTCAATCAATACAGGAAAGCAACTCACTTTGCATTGAGACGGTCAATTCTATTGTGGATAATAAAGTCGTATTGCGCGATTATTTTAATGGCGTCGTAAATTACTTTGGTTATGTAAATGCATATGGATTGATTCTTAAGTGTTTGTCCTTTAGCCGTGAATATGCTTTTGTCCTTATAAAGTACTTTTTAAGTGAAGAACTTAAGATGCAGGCTTTTCAGGTAGAAGTAGATCAGTCTACGGATGATATTGTGCTGGCTCAACTCATAGCAAGAGATAGAATGTTTATGCTTGCCTTTAAAGAGTTTGCGGATTCTATGACAAGAGAGCAGCTTAGGTTTAGCTACAAAGTTTTTAAAGATTCAAAATTAATTAAAGTTGAGGATGCAAAACCAATTATGGATGCAATCCTGAAATTTGATTTTTTACCAGAAGTCGATTCTTTGGACATTTCATATATGTCAGTTATTGGTTTTAACTCTGTGAAACAAGGTGATTTAACTTATTCTCAAGCATTAATTAAATATATGCGCGAGAAATATTTCACTTTTAAAGAACGCCCTGTTTCGGAGCTAATACTTGTGGAGTACTTCGAGATGGAAATTATGCGAAAGCAATCAAAACCTCTTGAATTATTTGATAGAGCTAAATCGATACTGACAACTTTAAAAGGTTTTAATTCGGGGAAAGTAGATTCAGCTTTTCTTAACAAAGAACTTATGGATTATATTACAGATGTGGCTTTTAGGACCTATACTGAGCTTATGCCAAGATATTCTACCGCTTCCGAGCCGAAGATTGCGGAGAGAAGCAGAAGGGTGACAGTGAAATATATTGATGGGAGAACAGAAACAGACAAGTTTAAAAGATTTGAAAAGGACCTGCTTAAAGGTCGGTGCATGATCATCGAAAGTGATTAATTGTGATTAGCTGTTATGTTCCAATCGTCTTATTATTATCCTGTCTGCATTAATCATTGACTCAGCTGCATTCTAAAGCCTGTTCATTTGAGCAGGCTTTTTTTATGCCCATTCGGAAAAATTAGATTGTGATAGCATGATGCATACTTTGTAAATAAGTATTAACATGAAAAGTCATCTTGTTATTAAGTCTATTCCTTTTGAGCTAACATACATTGACACCGCTTCGTGTCGTGAGGTACGTAAGCGCTTATAGTAACGTAGATTCGCACAACGACATTTTGCAGAAAGGTGCGTACGCCAATACGATTCGCGAGAACAAAAGCCGCATCAAGTTTCTATGGAATCACGATAGTACCGAAATCCCGCTGGGTGTACCGGAAGAAATAGAAGAAGATAATTTTGGATTGAAAGTAACGTCCAAGATTATACCCACCACGAAAAGAAACGATTTACTGATTTGCTACGAAAACGGTGCTATTAACGAACACAGCGTTGGGTTTTATACCACAAACAAGAAAAGCAACGATAGCGGACAACGCATTATAATCGAAGCGCACTTGCTGGAATACTCAGCCGTGTAATGGGGAAGCAACGAAAACACGCTCCCATTGACCGCCATTCATGGGGGCGATGCAAATGCTGTTCTGTTGTGATATGTGCAGTTGTGTAGCAACTATCACTTAGGGGGTGGGGACGCCCAGCATAAGTGAAAGCTGTTGCAGCTTCTTTATGCAGTATTCCAGTTTTAGCGCAGGTCTGAGTCGACGCGGCTAATATTGGGCACATCCATCAGTACACTCAGTTCGATATCTAATGCTCGCGCTAGAGAAATCAGCACGTCCAGCGTGGGGCTGTAATGCGCCTGCTCTATCCTTTTGATGGTAGACTTCTCCACATTGGCAATATCAGCTAATGCCTGTTGACTGTACCCCTTAGCTTCACGGAGGCTTTGCAAACGGCTTCCAAATAGTTTTACTCCTGCCGGGTTCTTCACCGAGGCAAGGTCCCATAACTCTAAGCTGGTGTTGGGGGCAGGATTGCGCCCATTTAATTGAATAAAGCTTATATTAGCCGAGCTAAACTAAAGCTAAGTTATCACCGCACGCTCTTATGAAGAAACCGTTTTCCCTGCCTCATCTCTTGCCTGCTGGGGCAATTATCGTATCCTTGCTTCTTGGAGAGGGCGCAGTTCATGCGCAGTCAACGCCACCGGCTCGCACTTATCATGTCGACCAATATGGACGAGAAACCAAAGTCGTTAAGGAACGCTGGGGGGAGAATGCCAGTGGACAGAAGCACGGCACCTACCTACGTTATTACACAGATGGCACGCCCGTAGCGAAATTCACTTACGTCAACGGCAAGAAAAACGGGGACTCGTACGAAATCACCAATGAGCGGTGGGGTAGGGTAAAATCCAGCGGCGCTTACGTAAACGATCTTCCCCAAGGATGGTGGACGAGCATATACGTCAACGGCAGCGAGCTAATTTCTAAAACGCTATACGTCTCAGGTGTCGTCACAAGTGTGATAGAATACAGTAAGGGCAAGCGTTCAGCCACTTATACCTACACCAAGGGGCATCAAACAGGAGTAGCACGCGTCTTTGGAAACTCGGAGGTGGAATTTGCTTCTGGGCAATACGTGGATGGCAAGCCATCCGGAACGTGGCTTAACGCTGCGAATAGCTCAGAAATAATTAGCTACAAGAAAGGCTACAAGTTAACGTTCGCAGATGGCAAAGCCGTTAGTGCGACAAATACTTTGGGGAAGCCAGTAGCACTGGTGAGCGAAAGTGAAGTGGCGATGCAGTTGGCTAATGCGAAAACGCAGAAAGAGACTGCGAATCGACGAGCTACACTTGACCCAGATTTCTTTGTAAAAGACAATCAGTTCAAGCAATCATTTTTGCAAGAACAGTTCAGGGGTATCAATGGTGAAGGTATGCGCGGCGACGACTTGATTAAATCTGGAATTTTGAAGCAACCAGATATCTCTGATCTAATCCGATTCAATCCTAACCTAGCGGCAAGTATTATAAAAATGTCGTTCATAGAAACAGGGGTTTCACCAATTAAAATGATTATGACCACCGGGCAAACTGCTATGGATAAAATGGCTAAAGCACTGATTGATATTCATTCGCCACAAGTTAGTGGAGAGTTATTGTATTGGGCATTGCGTGGCGTAGCCGAAGAAAAAAGGGTGTTAGTTGAATACGCCACAAAGGACATTATCAGTCGTCTTGGTAATAACAGTGCTGAATATAAGGCGCTGGTGGAGAAACGATTTTACGATATTGCTCTTGCTGAAAAACAATATGACCCTAAATCGTATCCACTTCGTCGTTGGCTTTATGAGCAATACAAAAAAGACGAACCGTATTTGTGGATGAATAAATTGACTGCTGATGCCGGAGATGATGCAAAGTACCCTGAGCGACCCAATTGATATTTTGTTCAGCAGATTCAACATTAGCAAATGATAGATTGGAAGTGTAAACATTGCGTTAGGCAAGACAAAGTGGTGCTATACTAACCCTTGATAATAACTTTGTTAAATTAGCGCAAATGCCACTTAGACTATTTTTCAAAAGGCGCTTATTAATCTGTAATTGTTTGTTAGCATTGGTGCTGGCATATATTGTTGATTGTATTGGGCTTGCGACGTATTATAAAATCAAGTTTTGGGTTCCAGTAATAGCTAAGCATCCAACTATTTTGGATACCCGCAAAATGATTTTCAGTAATCCCTTTTATAATCAACATTATGTGTTGCTAGTGAATATGAAGTTGTCTTCAAGTGTACCAAGAATGCAGATTTTGGACATAGCTAACAGCGAAGTTGTATTCAGAACTCGAGTAATGCACGGTAAAAACAGTGGCGGACAACTAGCAGTCCATTTCTCAAACCTCAGCGGAAGTAATATGACTTCACTAGGGCGATATGTAATTGTTGGGCAATACTCAGGTAAATATGGAAAGGCTTATCGGTTAGCAGGGCTAGATGCAACCAATTCAAATGCGTTGTCACGTAGCATCGTACTGCACCAGTCTCGGTATTTTGGGTTTGGAAAAATAGGTCGTAGTGAAGGTTGCCCTGCTGTGTCGAAGAAGGCAATGATTGAAATGACACCATACCTGAAAACTGGCACTCTCATTTGGGTTTATAAGTAGTTCGGAATTTAGCTAATGTGTGATACGCGCATTTTACAAACGAGCGTTTAAATAATGCGCGATTTCGTAACTTGTCGGAATATTACCACTAACTATGATCGAACCCCGCAACAAATTCATTACTTACTACCGAGTCTCCACCCAAAAACAAGGCGCGTCGGGCTTAGGGCTAGATGCGCAGAAAGCCGCAGTCACTTCCTTTGTTAAGGAGCAAGCGCATGTTCTCGGTGAATTTGTTGAAGTTGAAAGTGGGAAGAAGAATCATCGTCCACAACTCCACGCAGCCATTGCGGCAGCGCAGAATCAGAATGCGACCCTGCTAATCGCTAAGCTGGACCGGCTTTCACGTAATGCTGGTTTCATCTTCGCCTTGCGTGATGCCGGCGTTTCGTTCGTGTGTTGTGACATGCCGGACGCTAATTCGTTAACGGTGGGTCTTTTTGCCGTGATTGCCCAGCACGAGCGCGAAACCATTAGCAAGCGCACAAAGGATGCACTTGCGGCAAAGAAGGCTCGAGGTGCTATGCTTGGATCACCACAGAACCTCACCACAGCCGCTAGGAACAAAGGCGAAGAGGTCAGAAGAAGGAATGCGCTGGAAAACCCTCAGAATAGGCAGGCAGGTATGATGACGGCGTTGTTGCATGCTAAAGGGCATTCGCTGCAACAAATTGTTGATGAGCTAAACGATGTTGGCTTTAAAACACGTCGTGGAAAGCCCTTCTATCATTCGGCAGTCCAGCGGTTAATATCAAGAACTGCTTTCGCCAAATAACACCAACATGAGTTTCCTAGTGAAACTTGTCTTTAGTGCTGGCAGATAGGTTATAGATTGAGTATATCCTAGATTGTTTCAGGATTCATAAGCCTCAATTAATAGCACTGGTCCTGATTGCGTTCCAAATAATACAGCACATTTGAGTAGGTGTTGCCATTCGGAATATAATGGTTTGATACACTGGTCATCAATAGTTGCTTGTCATCAAGGAAGTTAAACACTACATCTAGCCTGCATCCGGGGTAGAGGGGAAGAATGTTGTTTTCCATTATTGAAAGCACATTGAGGAATACAGCGATCCGTGGAATGCCGACAAAGCCCACCTTCCATGCACCGTTTTGATGCTCAATATGTAAGATTTCGCTAGACCCGCTGGGAAGCTCGCCGTTTTGACCGAGCAACGCAGAAGTTAATGGTGTTTTGTCAAATCGCCCATTTGGTAAATTGCCGATTAGTTCGCCTGTGGTTTCAGCCGGCACAAAATGTGCGAACGAAGTGTCTAAGTATATGCCTGACATTTAATGAATATTGTTTTGTAATGTTATATATTATGGATAGGGTAGTGAGTTCAGGCTTGCATTACTGCAATGTTTTCATAATGCCAGTAGGTCAAGTATATTAATGCCTCTATTTAATTAACCAATGTTTGCAAGTTTTCCAAGTTGTTTAATAGCACCTTTCCTGCGTTCGTTCTAAAAAAGACAGGATGTTGGAGTATGTATTTCCATTTGGTATATAACGTTCCTCAGTGCATGTTAGGAGTAGTTGATCGTGTTGCAAGTAGTTAAAAAAGACATCTAAAGTATATCCCTTATTATACGGCAAAATGTAGTTTTCCATAATAGAAAGCACGTTTAGGAACACGGAGATGCGAGGTATGCCCCGAAACCCGACCTCGCATCCATAGTCGAGGTTATTCACCAGCAGTATTTCGCTGGAACCCCTTGGTACGTCGCCATTTTGTCGGAATAGCATCCTAATTAATGTTGTCGGTTCAACTAGCGTGCAAATTTCTTTTTCGCATGGTTCATCGTTCATTTTACTAGGTATATAATATGCGAACGAAGAATCAATGTACGTTCCAATACGTGCCATAATTTAATGTTTAGAGTATATATTTGTAAGTAATGAATGTTATTGACTCTTACCGAAGTGTATTATTAGGTCATGCTGTTGCGGATTCAATTGGGGTTCCGGTTGAATTTGAAGAACGGGAAGAGAGGCAACGCGATCCTGTCATTGGTATCCGTGGTTATGGCACCTTCAACCAGAAGCCGGGAACGTGGTCCGATGACTTCTCGATGACAGCGTGTCTCGCGGAATCACTGATTGCTTCGGGGACGGAAAGAATTGATACTGCTGACCTAAGCCAACGCTTCATTCAGTGGTTGAATTTTAGTTATTGGGCAGCGGAACTGTATTTGATGTCGGAATCGCCACACGAGCGGCGATTGAGCGGCTTGAGTTGGGCTGCCCACCGGAGCAGGCTGGTGGCAGTGGAGAATATGATAATGGCAACGGGGCGTTAATGCGAATCATCCCATTGCTCTTGCATCCACTGTGGCAGAAGGGAAACGCCTTGCAACGGCAAGAGGTGACAGAGCAGGTTGTCAGTGTCACACATCGTCACCCCCGATCTATCGTTGCGTGTTGTCTTTATCTGGAAATCGCGAACCACTTATTGCACGGCAGGACGTGCCAAGATGCATACGCCGAAGTGTGCCGCACGTTCGTTGCCTCGCTGACCACGCGGTTGAAGAAAGAGGTCATTTACTTCTCTCGCGTACTGGATGGAACACTCGCTGAGCTTCCTGAAGCCGCGATTGAGTCAGGTGGTTACGTTATCCACACCCTCGAAGCCTCGCTCTGGTGCCTGTTGCGTCAAGAAACGTACGAAACAACGGTTCTGGCGGCGGTTAATCTTGGAAATGACACTGATACGACCGCAGCGGTCGTGGGTCCGTTGGCAGCACTGGTGTACGGTGAACAATCTATCCCAGAAGATTGGATGGCAATACTGGCTCGTCGCAACGATATTGAAGATCTAGCAAAGCGGTTGGCAACACGAATGCACCTCTAAAGTGCGTTGTCGCGTTGTGAATCAAAGCAATTTTCGCATACTTTGGCTCATCAGCCTCTTTGCCATGTGTGCGTCGGGGCAGACACAGGGACAGGTTATTGCATTACCGGCAGCGTTTGTACCCGCTTGCAACATCACTCAGCTGAATGTCGCCTATGTCGCAGAGCTAAATCATCAACGCAAACTGGTCAATCCAAAAGCTAAGCTGGTGCAGGTTGACGCAGCAATGCTGCCCAGCACCATTCTGTTCAACGCCGTTCTACAACAGCGAGACAGCCTATTCCACGATAAATCTCACCAGAATGTGGAGCTAGTTGGAATGAGCAGCGACTTGCGATTGCAGAGCACAGATCCACAGCTACTGGCAAAGTATATTTATCATTGCTTTGCGCAATCTGCAATGGGGCACTGCGAAGCACAAGATGATTTTACCTTATGTCATGTTGCTATTAGTTGTTCGGAAAATTACTTTGTCGTTCGTTTAAATATTGTCGCATCTCCAATTTTCAAACGACAATAGGTTAGGTTGCTAGAAGCAACGTCAACCAAGTTGCTGCGATTATATTTTGATACTTATTGGTTTCTGAATGGGCAAAAAAAAGACCGCTCTAGGCGGTCCTTATTTTATTTACATTATTCCATGTACACTAGAGTTAATCATACCGTGTACAGTATTATATAAACCAATAGGCATAGTGATCAACTACTCTAAGTTGTTCAGTGCTGCAACCAATACTTCAAAGAACGTTTGTCATTCCGGTTGAATGACATTGTGTATTATCGCTAATACTTATTGTTGATTTAACACTTTCTCAATCTTCCATTGCCGTAATAGCGAGATTACATCAATGCTTTCAACGTCATTGGTTGGGATGACCTTAACGAGTATTTCAACTTCATCTTTTCTCAGATACTTATGAAACGCTTCGCCGTTGCCCGTCCTGCCAATTAGTTCGTAATCATCGGTTTTTGGATCATGGTCAATGCGTAGGTTTCTCACGTTCGGCGCAATGCGTTGGATACAGGCACAAGCCTCAAAGTGTTCTTCTGTTAATAGTACTGACATTGGTAATGGCGCTTTGCTAATGCAAAGTTTACAACAGAAAGATTTAATTTCCAAATAAACTTGTAACTATTTTCGCAAAACTCGCTCAATTCACGGGAATCAAAACTGTGTATTTTTTACACTATGAACAGTTTTGTATTGTCTGGATTAAACCCTTTCTTCCAAACCATGTGGCAATATTCAACGCTATCGCTCTTGCCGTTGAATCTTGGTCGTTGCGCGTGAACGATGCAATACAGCGGCATGTGATCCTTCCAGAAGGCGCGGCGACCAATTGAACCAAAGAAATTCAAGCGTAGCAGCATCACCACGAAACCACCATCAACGCAATCATCCAACGCCGTTGCAATGTATTCCAACGCGATGAGGTACGGCGGATTGGTGATCACCAAGTCGTACTGTTGTTCTGGAATCCAGTTGATGTAATCTGCTTTGATTGAGGCTCGGCTATCGGCTCGTATGTCCAACGTTGTTATCCGAGTGCAGCCAAGCTGCTCTAGGGCGACAGGATACGGCATAGCGTCAACGCTTGACCCTCCGCTTGCGGGATCCAGTGCTGCAATGTCCGAGAAGATGAAAGCGGGTTCCAGTTCACAGAACTTCGTGAAGAACTCGTTCACGGTTTGTTGTGGTGTGGTATAGTAATCGTGTGCGTTTCGTGGCTTAGTTGGATTTGTGCTGGACATTACTTTATAAACAATTCATGTAATCATATCGGGTTTCAAGATACAGGTTTGAAATGTGTACCTGCTCACGGCATTTGTGACCCTACTCACGGCATTTTTGACCCTCAAAACTCGATTATGACGGCATTTGTGACCCTCTTCACGGCATTTTTAACCCTCTAAACGGCATTTTTGACCCTTGAAACTCATTCAACGAATTGATTATCAATAGTTGTGAAGCCCCGCAAACTAGTAAAAGTAGTAAACAAGTAAATAAACGAAACAAAGCAAGCTGTTTTTCAAGCTTCGCTTTTAAGGCTTTCAAGGTGTTCAAAGGTAATGGTGAACGCAACGACACATTGAATAAGGTGAACGTCGCTTAGGGGCGAAAAAAAGGCATGAAAAAGCCCCGTTGATAAGTTATCAACGGGGCTACCAAGTATGCTGGTGATTTACTCGGCGGCTTCTTTGCTGCGACCGGACTTCGCTTTTGGAGTACCGTCCTTCTTTTTTCCGTACGGGAAATTAGGATCCACTTCGCCCAATTCCTTTGGTGCCTTCGGTGCACGTGGTTTGCGCTCCTTTACTTCTGGTTGGTAATCCTCAGCAAGCAATGCGTTCAATTCGCCCAATGCTTTCGTTGCGCGTGCGGCTGCTTTGCGAATCTCACTCACCAACGTTTCGTTCTTGGTCGCGTTGTTGATGATGTTTTGTAGTTGCGATAGGTCCAATGATGCCATAGTGTCTTGAGGTTAGATTGGTTTGTTGATTGATTACAGGACAAAGGATGCATCGAATCCTAGAGATTCCTAATATTACCACGAAAAACTTTTCATGAATTGCTGAACGGCGTCGTTGCAATGGTGCCGATCCAACTGCTACGGTAAAGCCAAAGTGAATGGTTGACGCGCTTGGCTACTAGCCCGCACTACCATCATTAAAGTGAAAAGTGAGGGTGCATATATAAGCAATATTAGAAATTATTATAGTTAATAATCGACGCGATTTGAAATAGAAACGTGTACGGGTATTGAGCGGGAGCGTAAGGAAAGAGAAAAGAAGCTATAAAGCAGGAAATGCTAAACCAAACGGCATGGAGTAAGCCCGCGCCGGTAGGCAGCGGCGGGCGTAACGAGCCATGAACAAAAAGATCGCATAAAGTTAGAATAAGAAGAAAACAAAGCGTTCTGTTCTTTATATATACTCTAAACAACAGATTTATTATGAACATCAGCTTTGAAATTAACGGCATCGCTTACGTGGGCGCTAGGGAGATAGAACGCCACTATAACCTGTGCAAAAGCAAGGCATGGAAACTGTTGAAAGGCTCCGGTATCACACCGATCGTTATTGCCACCAGTTTCTTTTATCCAGTCGATGAAATCGCATCTTTCATTAAACAACAATAAAAAAGGTGGTCGCTAAGAACAACCACCTTTCAAAAAAACACCTACTCAACAATGTTGCTTGACGATTATATATCACATATAGAAAAAGTTTTTGCGCCGAAAAATAAAAAGCCGAAAGAGGTAAAGCCAGAACGGTTATTTGCCTTGCAGGGCTTTGATACGAAAGCTCTATTAGAGAAGAACGAGCAAAAACATACCGACAAATACAACTACTTGATCCATTACCTGCACATGTCGCGGGTGCTGAACCAGAAGTACGAAAACAACGAGTTCATCCCACTCAATCAGAAAGTGTTCAGCGAGTATGTCACCAAGCGCAAAGCAAAAGCCATCATTGATTTCTGGTTACAATACAATGTGATCGAGTGCGACGAGGCAGCCAAGAAGGGTGTAAAAAGCTTAGGGTACCGGCTCACAGAAGATTACGTTGGCGTACCGATAGTAGATACTGGCATCGTTGATACCGTCTTTGAGGAACGGTTGCGGTTGCTGCGCATCCGAAACAACGAGAAGCTTGATTTAAACACGCCTCAGCACCGCTTTCTTCACTGGTGCCTACACGAAGTACGCATTGATGCGACGGATGCCACACGCAGGCTGATTCGTGCTGCATTCAACGCTAGGAAGTGCATACCCGCCAACGCCACTGCAAAAGAGGCAAGGAACATTGCCAAAGCAAATGCCAAGCTAGAAAGCAAACTGCTGCGCAACTGCACCGCAATCCACTTGATTCAGGATCGTGCCTTTAGAATCAAGCGCGACACCACTGGCAAGCGAGTACACCATAACGTGGCTACGTTGAACCGACACAGCCGCCAAAGCATCTACTTAGAGAACGGGAATAAGCTATGGAATAGCGACGTAAAAAACAGCCAACCACTTATCATGTGTTTGCTGCTGTTAAAGGAGTACCAGAACCGTGATATGCCTGCTTGTATGCTTAAGTACATAGACGATTGCGAACGTGGCGTCCTGTACGACGAGCTGATGAAGGCATTACAGCTACCAGAAGACACAGACCGGGTAGGCCTTAAGAAGCGCGTGTTCAAAGCGGTGTTCTATGGTGAAAACAAACACGCCAAGCGCTACCCCGAGTGGATCGCGTTTTCCAAACTGTTTCCATCGGTAGCCACGTTCATCACGGCATGCAAGCGCAAGAACTACCAACAGCTAGCCATCAACATGCAGCGGGCGGAAAGCGAGATCATCATCGACGGCGTGATTGCTCAGCTTGCCGGCAAGTACTTGCCGCAAGACTTCTTTGCGCTCACCATCCATGATTCTGTAATCTGCGAAGCGCACAACGTTGGCGAAGTGGTTGCACTGATCACACAGGCTTTTAACAAGCGCGGTCTAAATCCAACTATTGAGAGCAAAGCGCTTTAATTGCAACCTACATCGTTGCAAGAACGATGCTGTTGTGTACCTTGAGCTTTGTGCTCGTTAACAGAGCTACTTCAGCATGGACTATGTTTATGATAACGCAGGCTACCTTTTTTGGGGCGGTCTGTTGGTTCTCGTGATTATCAGCGGGGTACTCAGGTACGTCAAAAACCGTCGCAGCCCCTACCACACGCAACTACGAGACCGTAAGCGTAGACTGATCGAAGCTGAGGAAAAGGGTGATTACAGGTCGCTTCAGCAGATTCTATTGGAGTGTAAGTGGCTAGAAATGCACGAAAGGGATGCTAGGTTTTCATATTCCTATAGGCACATAGATGCCACGCATCGCGAAATAGAGGCAAATAGCAGGACCATTTATGCAAGTATTGACGCCGAAAAAATGGTGTTGCCTAATGCTAGTAATGTTGCTAAGCTGAATAAATACGAATGCCATTCATTCTTTAATGAACTCGTATTTGATTACCGAAAAGCATTGGCAAATAGCAGTTACAACGGCAATTTCTTCTTTCCTGAGAAAATCCTTCCATATCCCAAACAGTACTTATTGTTCGCGCTGGATAAGTTGATAGCCGTGGAAAGTGGCAAAGATGATTACGCGACGTTGCGTGAATACTTAGTTAAAAATTGCATCGGTATGCTGCCAATGTTTTTACCCGTTGATAGGGAATTAAACAAGAAAGCCGGTGAACAGTACCTTGCTGCTATCAATACGGGTACAGTCGCTTAAACTCATCTAGCTTGACGTAACACGCGTAGTCTTCTAACCTATCGGTATCATCACCAGTGAAGGTGGTTAGATGCTCACACAGCTTGTTTACTTCGTTGTCGTAGTACAGTTCCACGAAGAAGCAGGTATTCATGTGGCACAGCCCTACGGTATCTTCCTCTTCATGCCGAGTGGCTATGTAGGTGCCGTACTCCCATACAGCCACAAACTGATCTTGTAAGGGTAGGGGGCTAAACTCGGCAAGTGTCATGCTCATAGGACAATGATAGGTTATGTGTGTCTATCTTGCCCACTTACATCAAGACCTTAACACATGGATAGTGGCTGGTTAGTAGCAGGAACTTCAATAGCGACCATAGTTGCAACAGGGTTTTTCAATATTTGGAGTAAGCATATTGACAAGGCTCAAAAGATAGATGAACATAAGCTGACGATAAGGAGCTTATATGTTGCTAAAAAGATAGAAGCTGGACAAGAATTTATAAGTAGAAATACTGTTCTGATTACCAAAATTCACGTTGAGCTTGCGCTATACCAAGACTTGCTTACAGCAGGGAGATATGGCAAAGATTTAACAGATAGACTTGATGCTGCCTATAAGGCGGTAGTGGCAATGTCGTTGGAGCGGAATAACTTCTCTGATTTGTATTTTGATCTGAGTACAATTGAGACTGAATACAATAAACTTTCGTATTCGTATAACTTGTTGATAATAAAAATGAATGCAGCCTCTGATGTGGACAAGCCAGTTGAAGTCGAAACGGTCAACGACGCGATTAGCCACTTGAATCAAATGCTAGCACTAAATGCTGAGATGGCGAATGCTGTGCGTACTAGATTGGCTAAGTACGACATTCTGTAATTATACATCATTATATTTCACACGACCATGATCATTGTTTTAGATACGAACATCATAATGGAAAACTGGCTGTTCGATAAGCCATATCACAAGGCGCTTATAGATTACATCAACAAATCTGTTGATTGTCAAGTAGTATTTCCTCAAATAGTATGGAGCGAAATCAGGGCTAAATATAAATCGGAATTAAAAGATGCGCTAAACAAACAAGCTAGTGCTAATCGTACGGTCGGAAAGTACATATATATTTCCAACGATTACGACCCTTTTGGTGATTCAATGAAAGAGCTAAAAGAAAATGCTCATTTTATTGATATTGACAAAGCTTACGATGATTATAGTGAATATCTGTTGGCAACTTTATTGTGTGGGTATCATTCAATAATAGAATACCCAGATGGCGTCCTTCCCCGCTTGGCTGAGAAAGCGATTGCTAGGATCAAGCCGTTTAGCACGAAAGGGGAGGAATTTCGAGACGCTATCCTATGGCAATCGGTGTTGAATATCGCTCATGAGTACGACGAGTTAAATCCAATAGTGTTCATCAGTAAGAATACAAATGAGTTTTCAGATATTACCGATAAGAATAAGCTTCATCCTGAACTTGAATATGAGGTTAATGCACTTAAAGATAAAGTTGTGCTCTATTACACTTCCGTTGAAGACTTTATTAAAGCGCATTTAGAACCTATTGAACATATCAATTGGGTATGGACATTGGAAAATGTAGAGAGTATAGGACTAAATAATCACATTTTGAATTACATTGAAGGAATTAGGAGCGATGTTATGCTTCGTTTCGCTGCTAGATTTAATGATGTCATTTTTGATGCCGAAGGGTCTCCCGGTCAATTAAAATTGCGGGCACCCGGTTTGTTTTATGTTTCACAAGAAGAAACAATCTACACGTATAAGAACGGCGACGTGTCTCTTTTCGCTAATTTCGATGGTACATTGATCCTGCCAACAAGTTATTACCCGCGTTTACCATCAAGTGATTTTTCGCGATATGACAATGGTGTTGCTAGAACTGTGAATACCAGCAACTATTCACCCGGTTATACTGAGTTTCCTTATCATTTTACTACTCAAATTGAGCTGACGATAAGCGAAAAGTCTTTGGTTTACAAAGCGGTGGCATCATTCGTCATGAAGGGTAAAAGTTACGAGCCTACATCAGAAAAGTGGCTTCGATATGATGTAGAGAGGTCTATGAATCAGTACGATGAAGAGAATGACTTGCCTTTTTAAAGTTTTGGTATGACAAACGAAACCCTATTCAAGATTCTGGCTGTTGTGTCGCCTTTTGCAGCTAGTGGGATTACATATTTTCTAGCGCTACGCTCTAAGAAGAACGAATATCTATATCAAAACAGGTTGCCGGCTTTTAAAGAAGTTGCAGCAGTATTCGCCAAAATCAGAAAGTATTGTATCGGCAGAATGGCAATAGAAGTAGGAGCCGAGTTCTCTCCCTTCTATGGGGAAGATGGCTCGGCATTGGAACTCAGGGAGCAACTGGCTGAGGTTAGGCAACTGAACGAAGTGTTCCTTACTGATAAAAGCAAGTCCGTTTTGGAATCTGTAGACGAGCGATTAGCAATGCTTTGTCATATAGAACTTCAAGCAGCAAGTATTGTCCAGCTACCGGAACCGTCAGAATATGCGTCGGATACGCTCACTGGTTGGTCCGATCTGCTTAATGTGGTAGAAGATGCTCTTAAAGTGCTTTACAAAGAAATTGGACTGCCTAGTAAGTAAGGCGACGATCGAAATAGAGGAAACCCACTGGCGTTAGCCAGTGGGTTTCTTATTGCCCAATTGTAGTCGATATTATGGTAACTTAGCCCCGCATAAGTGCCATCCAACCAGCTTTTTGCAAAAATTAATTTGCTTTCAGTAATCGGTCGGTTTCCTGCAAAATCATTTCTTCATCTGCTTTAAAGTATTTGGCAAGTTCGCGTAAGTCTTTGGTGCCAATCATCGTGCCTACCGTTTCTTGTTTATAGCCGAGCCGTACCATGTTTGATACAAAAGAACGGCGCAAACTATGCGAAGAAATCATGTTGTACTTATAATCGTATTCAGGTTTACCAACACCACGTTTCGTTTTCAGCTTGGCTAGCATCTCGTGTTCGTGTATGTGTAAGCCGTGTGTTTCATACATTGCTTTCAAGCATTCTTTGATGTACTTGTTGAACTTCTGTTCACTCAGCACCTTCACAGCTTCTGAATGTCGCACCGGCAATGCAAACGAACGATTGGGATATTCCGACTTTCTCAAAATGTCAAACCATTTTGACGTTGCCAGCGGTATTTTGTAGGAACTGGTGTTTTTGTGGGTATAGCCTTTGATGAATTTGCCCTCAAAATACCAGCTTGAATCCACCATGTCGGAGTATCGGCAGCCTAGGGAAGCTTGCACCAATGCCATGTCAATGATGCGGATCCAGCTTGGCTTGCAGTTTTTGTGGTTCCGAAATTCATCCAACCATTCCAATTCCTCTTGATTGAGGAACACCACGTCGAAAACTTCTTTAGTGACTTTAAACTTGCGGCTGCGAAAAATCGGGTTAACGGTTATCCCATTTTCAACACACCAACCAAGAAACGTAACTAGACGCTTGATTAAGCCGCCAAAGTGGTTGTCGTAATTTCCTTCAATATCCAGTGCCCATTGTTGATAAGCGGCATAAAACTTTATATCAAACCCATCAAGCGACAACGGATACTGCGTTGCCTGTGAAAACTTGCTGAGGCTCGTGAACAACGCCTTTCGTTGGGTTAGCGTCCCTTTTTTTAGCCCGCCAGTTCTAACGAGTTCTTCACATTCAGTCAAAAATCTTTCAAAGGTCTTGTCAAAAAGCTTCCGATCCGCTAGCGCTTTGTCATTGCTCTTGTAGATGCCTTTTTCTTCCAACCGTTGTATGATGCGGTTTTTCTTCGCTTGGGTTTGAATCGCTGCACCTTCGTTCATCAAATCACGAAACGAAGCGCGTTCGTACTGCAACACTTCGTTCATGTTGCCGATGCTCTGAAACACATCGTCAATCGCACCGTCGGATTCTTCGATCCGCTTCATTGCGGCTTGTGTGTCGGCTATCCACTGCGCTGTAACGGCGCGTTCTGCTGCTATAGGGTAGCCCGCTTTTACCAACTCGTGCGTTGGTTCGGGTAGGGCAGAGGCGACCGAAAACAGCAGCGCTTGCACCGTCTGAATCTTGTGATTCGCCGCAACGCTTTCGTCGGTGCGGACCACCACCAGCTTCTTTACCGAATCCCAACTGGCTTTGTCCACTGCTATGCCGGTTGGGTACTCTTTGGTGTCCCGGTTGTAGGTGTAGGTGACTTGGACGGGGTGCGTCCCGTCTGCGTTGGCACGGCTCTTTAGCCGGGCACTGATACTGAATTTACCCATCTTGTTTGTCTGTTAGTGATGGTGTGGATCGAAGGTAATCGAAGTGGTCCAAACATCTCAAAAATGGTCCAAACATTTTACATAAACCCGTTAAAAAGCCCAGCAGACCCACTTTTAAATCTCGTTTTTGGGTTCGAGTTGACGGGTTTCTATTCCAGCGGGATCACAGCAAAGCGCCCCATTCTGGAAACAGGATGGGGCGCTTTCGTTTTGATTGGTCCGGCTGCTGCCAGTTTCTGGGCGGTTGGTTTTAAAATCCGTCAAATGTCAAAAGGCCCCGCAGATGCCAATGCTGCGAGACCTTTTGATAATTGGATGGCGGCAAAGGCTACTTCAATAGTTCATGTAGCACCGTTTGCATGGAGATAGTTCGGTTGCCGGCTTCTTGGATGATGAGCGAGCCGGGCGCGTCGAGCACGGCGTCGGATACTTCCACGTTGCGGCGCACGGGCAGGCAGTGCAGGAATTTGGCGCCGTCGGTCAGGGCCATGTGTTCAGGGGTGAGCATCCAAGTGGGGTCGTTACCGAGCACTTGGCCGTAGTCGAGGTAGCTGCTCCAGTTTTTGGCCTGCACGTAGTCGGCACCTTCCAGAGCCTTTTTCTGGTCGTATTCGATGCGGGCGCCTTTGGTGAATTTGGGGTCCAACTCGTAGCCTTCGGGGTGGGTGATGACGAAATCAACCCAGTCGATTTCCGAGAACCAGTCGCAGAAGGAATTGGGCACGCACTGGGGCAGGGCGCGCACGTGCGGGGCCCAGGTGAGCACCACTTTCACACGCTCCTTCTGCTTGGTTTCGGCCACCGTGATGAGGTCGGCAAAGGACTGCAGTGGGTGCAGCGTGGCGCTTTCCAGGCTGATGACGGGCACGGTGGCGTACTGCAAAATCTTGTTGAAGACGACTTCGCCGTAGTCCTCGGCCTTGTCCTTGAGGGTGGGGAAGGTGCGCACGCCCAGCACGTCGCAGTACTGGCTCATCACCGCAATGGCGTCCTTGATATGCTCCTGCGTGCCGCCGTTCATCACCGCGCCGTCGGCCATTTCCAGGGTCCAGGAGTCGGCCCCGGCGTTCAGCACCCAAGCTTGCGCGCCGAGGTTGTAGGCTGCTTTCACGGAGCTGAGGCGGGTGCGCAGGCTGGGGTTGAAGAAGATGAGGCCGACGGTTTTGTTGCGCCCGATGTGCTGGTAGCCGTAAGGGTTGGCTTTGATTTCGAGGGCTTGCTGCAACAGGGCTTTGTAGTCGCCCGCATCGGCGAAGGAGGTGAATTTTTTCATGTGGTTTCAGTGTCAAAAAGAACGTCATGCTGAGCGAAGCCGAAGCATCTCTACCGCGCAAGTAATTTGATTTACTACCGCAGTAGAGATGCTTCGGCTTCGCTCAGCATGACGTTCTATATAAAAGTTGCTTTCGCTGTTGTGCTGCCGGACTACATCGCCTTATACTCGTTCCAGCTCTTAATCTTCAAGTCCTTCATTTCCAGCGTGCAGAAGGCTTGAATAAACGCCTTCGCCAGCCGCGCATTTGTCAGCAAACCGACGCCGAAATCCACGGCCGTGCGGCGGATTTTGTAGTCGTTATCCAGCTCGCCTTTCGACAGGTTTTTAGGGATATTAATGACCAGGTCGATTTTCTTTTCTTTTAGATACGTCAGCACGTTGGGCTCTTGCAACTCATTGGGCCAGAAGAGGAGGCTGCTGGGGATGCCGTTTTCGGCGAAGAAGCGGTGCGTGCCCTGGGTAGCGTACACGGTGTACCCCTTTTTGATGAGCAGCGCGGCGGGCGCGAGCAGGGCCACTTTGGAGATGATGGGGCCGCCAGAAATCAGTACCGATTTCTGGGGGATTTTGTAGCCCACGCTCAGCATCGATTTCAGCAGGGCTTCCTCGGCGGTATCGCCCAGGCAGCCAACTTCGCCGGTGCTCACCATGTCGACGCGCAGCACCGGGTCGGCACCAGGCAGGCGGGTGAACGAGAACTGCGGGGCCTTCACGCCCACGAAGGGCAGGTCGTAGACCCTCTCGCTTTCGTCGCGGTCTACGTGTTTGCCCAGCAGCACCTGGGTGGCCTTTTTGATAAGGTTGTTACCCGAGATTTTCGATACGAAGGGGTAGCTACGTGAGGCCCGGATGTTGCACTCAATCACGCGGATTTCGCCGTTTTTTTCCAGGAACTGGATGTTGAACGGGCCGCTGATTTCGTAGCGCTTGGCAATCTTTTCGGCGATGATTTTCAGCTTGCGGATGGTGCCCACGTACACCCGTTGGGGCGGGTAGTACATGGTGGCGTCGCCGGAGTGCACGCCGGCAAACTCCACGTGCTCGGAAATAGCGTAGCTCACGATATCGCCGTGGTCGGCCACCGCATCGAGCTCAATTTCCTTGGCTTCTTGGATGAATTCGGACACCACCACCGGGTATTCAGCGCTGACATCAGCGGCCGTTTTCAGGAATTCTTCCAGTTCGAAGTTGTTGGAAACCACGTTCATGGCCGCGCCCGACAGCACGTAGCTCGGCCGGATGAGCACTGGGAAACCGACTTCGCGCACGAATTCCTGCATGGCTTCCAGCGAGGTCAGCTCCTTCCAGCGCGGCTGGGCAATGCCCAGCTCGTCCATGATGCTGCTGAACTTATGGCGGTTCTCGGCCTCGTCGATGCGGGCCGGGGCGGTGCCCAGGATGGGCGCGTCGGCATCGGCCAGGCGGGTGGCGAGGTTGTTGGGAATCTGGCCGCCGGTGCTCAGAATCACGCCGCCGGGCTGCTCAAAATCCAGAATGTCCATCACCCGCTCAAAGCTCAGCTCCTCGAAATACAGCCGGTCCGAGACGTCGTAGTCGGTCGAAACGGTTTCGGGGTTGTAGTTGATAATGATGGTTTTGTAGCCCTCGGCCGCCGCCGTTTGCACGGCCTGCACGCCGCACCAGTCAAACTCCACTGACGAGCCGATGCGGTACACGCCTGAGCCCAGCACCACCACCGACTGCGCGGTTTCGCGCGCCAGGTCGTTTTCGGTGCCGTGGTAAGTGGTGTAGAGGTAGTTGGTTTTAGCCGGGAATTCGGCCGCCAGCGTGTCAATCTGCTTCACCACGGGCAGCACGCCCAGGGCCTTGCGGCGGGCGCGCACCAGCAGCTCGTCGGCTTTCACATCGCCTTCGCCCAGCAGCTTCACGGCAATCTGCTGGTCGGAGAAACCGGCTTTTTTAACGTCGCGCAGCAGCTTGGTTTCCAGCCCGTCCAGGCCCGCGCTGCGGCCGGCGGCTAGCTGGTTGCTCAGCTCGAAAATGCCGTAAAGACGCTGCAAAAACCAGTGGTCAATCTTGGTCAATTCGTGCACCTGCTCCAGCGTGTAGCCGGCCTCGAAGGCGCTGTTGATGGCGAAGATGCGCTCCTCGTTCGGCTCGCTCAGGAGCTGGTCGATGGCGGCGTGGTCCAACTCGTCTTCAGGCCGGTTGGCCACAAAGCCGCGCTTGCCGGTGTCCAGCATGCGCAGGCCTTTCTGGATGGCTTCCTCGAACGATTTGCCGATGGCCATCACCTCGCCCACGCTCTTCATCGCGCTGCCAATCTGGCGGTTAACGCCCGCAAACTTGCCCAAATCCCAGCGCGGCAGCTTCACCACCACGTAGTCGAGCGCCGGCTCGAAGAAGGCCGACGTGGTTTGCGTCACGCTGTTTTTCAGCTCGGCCAGCGAGTAGCCCAGGCTCAGCTTGGCGGCCACGAAGGCCAGCGGGTAGCCCGTGGCCTTGGAGGCCAGCGCCGAGGAGCGCGATAGGCGCGCGTTCACCTCAATCACGCGGTAATCCTCCGAAACGGGGTCCAGCGCGTACTGAATGTTGCACTCGCCCACGATGCCCAGGTGGCGAATGGTTTTGATACCGATGCTGCGCAGCTTGTGGTACTCGCGGTTGCTGAGCGTTTGGGACGGGGCCACCACGATGCTCTCACCGGTGTGGATACCGATGGGGTCGAAGTTCTCCATGTTGCAGACCGTGATGCAGTTATCATAGGCATCGCGCACCACTTCGTACTCCACTTCCTTCCAGCCTTTCAGCGATTCTTCCACCAGAATCTGGTCGGAAGTGGTGAAGGATTTTTGGACCAGCGTCCGCAGCTCGTCCATGTTGTTGGCGAAGCCGCTGCCCAGGCCGCCCAGCGCAAACGCCGCCCGCACGATGATGGGAAAGCCGATTTTCTCGGCCGCCGCCAGCGCGTCTTCCATCGTCGTCACGGCCACGCTGCGGGCCGAGAGCACGCCAATCTGCTCCAGCTTCTCCTTGAAAATATCCCGGTCCTCGGTGTCGATGATGCTCTGCACGGGCGTGCCCAGCACCTTCACGTTATACTTCTCGAACACGCCGGCGCGGTACAGGGCCACGGCGCAGTTCAGCGCCGTTTGGCCGCCAAAGGCCACCAGAATGCCATCGGGCTGCTCCTTTTTGATGACCTCCTCCACGAAGTAGGGCGTCACGGGCAGGAAGTACACGTCATCGGCAATGTTGTCCGACGTCTGCACGGTGGCAATGTTGGGGTTGATGAGGATGGTGCGGATGCCTTCCTCCTTCAGCGCCTTGAGGGCCTGCGAGCCGGAATAATCGAACTCCCCGGCCTCGCCAATTTTGAGGGCGCCGGAACCAAGGATGAGAACTTTGTTGGGTTTGTTCATTCTAAGGGTTGGGTAACAGGCCGCTGGTGCGACCATGTTCAAAGGCATTTATGCGAAGTCGGCTACCGCCGGTTTTTGCTTGAAATAGGTTTCTACCTAGTAAAGAGGGTGTCGCTTTTCACGATTTCCCAATTGCCGGACGGCCGTTTGGTCATCCAGATTTTTATAGCTGCATCAGCCCGCTCACCATCCAATAAAAAGCGGAAGATGAGGGTGTCTTTCGTGGCGCTCATGTCATTCTCTACCTTGAAATTCCGGGCGGTTATTCTCCCGGTTCGGCTGGTTATTCGGGGAGAAACCCGGGCCGAATTCATGGCCTCGTTGACAAGCTTTCCCGGCTCACCCAGCACGGCTTTCAGAACCGTTTCCTGTCCCTTGGTCCTGATAAAAAGATATGCTGCGAAAACCAGCGCCCCCACCAGTAAATATCCCCAGTATTGAAACCTTCGGCTTTCAGGTTGCATGAGAACGGTGGGTTTGGGATAATGCGGGAGCTTTTAAAATGCGGAATTATTGGTTCTTATACTCCACCACCGCTTTCAAAAAGTCATCAAACAGAAACTCTGTATCCTGCGGGCCGCCGGCGGCTTCGGGGTGAAACTGGGTGGAGAAGAACGGCTTGGTTTTGTGCTTGATGCCTTCGCAGGTCCCGTCGTTCAGGTTCTCGAATAGCATGTCCCACTCGGCGGGCAGCGTTTCGGTATCGACCGCGAAGCCGTGGTTTTGGCTGGTGATGTAGCAGTGCTGGGTGCCGGTGAGTTTCACGGGCTGGTTGTGGCTGCGATGGCCGTATTTCAGCTTGAAGGTGTCGCCGCCCGCGGCCAGGCCCATGAGCTGGCTGCCCAGGCAGATGCCGAAAATCGGCTTGTCCTGTTGCAGGGCTTTCTGGAGGTTCTGGATGGTGGTTTCGCACATTTTGGGGTCGCCGGGGCCGTTGCTCAGGAACAGACCGTCGTAGGCGAGGGTCGTGAAATCGTAGTCCCAGGGCACCCGAATCAGTTCCACGTCGCGCTCCAGGAAGCAGCGGATGATGTTGGTTTTGGTGCCGCAGTCCACGAGCACGATTTTGTGCTGGCCGTGGCCGTAGTGCTGCACATCAGGGGGGCTCACCTGCGCCACGAGGTTGTCGAGGTTGGGGTCGTGCAGGGGCACGTCGGTTTCGGCCACGATTTTGCCCAGCATAGCACCTTTCTCGCGCAGCTTCTTGGTGAGCATGCGGGTATCGACGCCGAAGATGCCGGGGATGTTGTACTCCTTGAGCCAGTCGCCGAGGCTTTTGGCGGCGTTCCAGTGGCTGTGCTCCTCGGAGTAGTAGTTCACCACCAGCCCGGCAATGTGAATTTTGTCGGACTCGAAAATCTTCGAAATCGACTCGTACAGCTCTTCGCCGGGCACGCCGTAGTTGCCCACCATGGGATAGGTGAGCACCAGAATCTGGCCGGCGAAGGACGGGTCGGTGAGGTTTTCGGGGTAGCCGGTCATGGCCGTGCTGAATACCACTTCGCCCGCCGATGAGGTGAACGCGCCGAAGGAAGTGCCCTCAATTTCGGTGCCGTCTTCGAGGATGAGTTTGACCTGTTTCGTATTTTCCAAGGTAGTATTAAGATTAAAAAAAAGGCTGAATGCGAAGCGCTTCAGCCTTTTTCCTATTGTTGATATTTTACTGACCGTACGCTGTCGTTAAGCAGCTTTACTAGTATGTGGCTGCCGCCAGTATCAGGTAGCTCATAGGCCATTACCAGCAAGGAATCGGCCTTTGATTTTTCCCAATAGGTGGAATCAGGCGTTGATAGCGCATTCAAAACCTGCTGCCGCGTCATGCCTTTTTTAGCCTGGCTCATCTGGCTTATGCGATTGAAAGTCCCGTAAGCTCCAACGAAGTATTTCAAATAAAGCCCGTATCCGACCGACAAGCAGCAGCAGATAATGATGACCATAGTTGAAGGTTTCATCGGGGCAGGTGCCTAAGTCAAATTCGACTTCGCGCCACAAAGATGCGGCACCGCAGCAAAAAAATTAGTCAAGAGCCGAGGCTTGTTGGATAATTTCTACCGAATTTTCCGTCAGCGCATACAACGCCTGCAAGAACTGGTCGACCTCTACCTTGCTGATATTCAACGGTGGCAGCAGGCGGAGTACCGTGGGGTCGGAGGCGTTGCCTACAAAAATGTGGTATTCCGCCAGCAGCTTGTCGCGCACGTCCTTGATGGGGAAATCGTACTTGATGCCCACCATCAGGCCGCGGCCGCGGATTTCTTCGGCGCCGGCGTGGGCCAGCAGCTCGGTGTGGAGGTATTCGCCCATTTCGGCGGCGTGGGCCAGCAGGTTTTCCTGCTCAATGACTTCAAGCACGGCCAGGGCGGCGGCGCAGGCCAAGTGGTTGCCGCCGAAGGTGGTGCCCAGCAGGCCGTAGGAGGCTTTCAGCTCCGGCGCAATCAGGATGCCGCCGATGGGAAAGCCGTTGCCCATGCCCTTGGCCACGGAAATGATATCGGGCCGGATGCCGGCGTGCTGATGCGCGAAAAACTTGCTGCTGCGGCCGTAGCCGCTCTGCACCTCGTCGGCAATCAGGATGACGCCGTACTGCTTGCACAGCGCCGCCAGCCCTTGCAGGAATTCATCGGAAGGCATGATGATGCCGCCTACGCCCTGAATCGGCTCGATGATGACGGCGCAGACGTCGCCGCCTTGCAGCGTGGTTTCCACCGCCGCCAGGTCGTATTCGAGGAAGCTGACGGCGTGGCTCGCGTTGAAGGGTGCAACTATTTTCGGGTTGTCGGTAGCCGCCACCGCGCCGCTCGTGCGGCCGTGAAATGCGCCTTTAAACGCCACCACGCGGGTTTTTCCAGTATGGAAAGAGGCCAGCTTCAGCGCGTTCTCGTTGGCCTCGGCCCCCGAGTTGCACAGAAACAGCGCGTAGTCTTCGTAGCCCGACACCTGGCCCAACTTGTGCGCCAGCTGCGTCTGAATCGGAATCTGCACCGAGTTGGAGTAGAAGCCGATGTTTTGCAGCTGCTCGGTGAGGCGCTGCACGTAGTGCGGGTGGCTGTGGCCGATAGAAATAACGGCGTGGCCGCCGTAGAAATCCAGGTATTCCTGGCCCTGGTCGTCCCACAGCTTGGCGCCGAGTGCCTTTACAGGCGTGATGTTGACGAGGGGATAAACGTTGAAAAGCTCCATTTTGAGTATTTGGTTACTTTGCTTTGCAGAGATTTCTAATAACAAGCCTAGTAAAAATTTGGCGGTGGTCTAATTCAGAGTGAGGTTGTGCTTGTCGATGACAATTTTAATACGGGCCGCGTGCATCGTCAGTGATT
>NZ_JAUQSX010000019.1 GCF_030581005.1 Hymenobacter mellowenesis
GCCGTTGCTGGCCAGCGTCAGGCCCGCCGGCAGCGCGCCGGCCGTGATGGCGTAGCTGTAGGGAGCCGTGCCGCCCGCGGCCGTGAGGCTCTGGCTGTAGGCCGTGTTGGTAGCACCGTTAGGCAGCGTAGTCGGAGCCACCGTAATGGTCGGAGCCGCAATGGTGAGCGTGTAGCTGCGCGAGCCGGTGTACGGGCCGCTACCCGTCGAAGCATCCGTCGCCGTGACCGTGAAGGTGAACGAGCCGCCCGCTGTGGGCGTGCCCGAGAGCGTGCCGTTGCTGGCCAGCGTCAGGCCCGCCGGCAGCGCGCCGGCCGTGATGGCGTAGCTGTAGGGAGCCGTGCCGCCCGAAGCCGCGATGGGCTGGCTGTAAGCCGTGCCCACCGTGCCGTCCGGCAGTGCGGCCGGGGCCAGCGTGATGGTGGGCGCTTGCACCGCGAAGGCCCGGGTTACCGTCTGAGCGCAAGGAGCGGTTACTGAAATAGTGCCATTGCCAAGGGTTGCCCCGCTGGGCACCACGAACGTGAAGCCGGTGCTCGTCAGGCCGCTGATGGCTGCCGTCGCCCCGTTCACCGTTAGGCTGGTCAGCCCACTCAGGTTGGTGCCGCCTACCGTGACGGTCGTACCCGGCGTCGCCGGATTGGGGCTTGCACTGGTGAGGGTAGCCGTGGGCGGCGGAGTCACCGTCACCTGGGCTACCGAGGTGCTGCTGGTCGAGCCGTTGCTCACGGTCAGCAGCACGTACTGGGTTTTGCCGGCCTCGGTGCAGTTGTAGGTCAGGCTGGCGGCATCGGGCGAGTAGGCGGCCTGCACGGCCAAGAACTTGGGCGTGCCGCCGCAGGGGTCGCCTAGTACAGGGTTGTTGCGGGTATCCGTGTTACTGGCATACATGCTGCCGCTGCTACGGCCCACGTAGGCGTTTTGCGCGGCCGCCAGGCTGTTGGCCGCGTTACAGGGGCCCAGGCTATAGTTGCCGTTGGTGTTGTTGTTGGGCGTGCCGTAGCTGGCAAAGCGAATTTGGGTGAAATTCGCACCGTTGGGCGTCGTCAGCGTAAGCGGTGTGGTGCTCTCCGGAATATAGCCAAAAGCAATTTTCTGGATGGTGTAGGTGAGCGTGCCCGGGCCGGTGCTGCCGTTATTGACGCCGCTGGCCGCGAGTGTGCCGTTGCCGTTGGCATCGAGTTGCACCGTCACGGGCTGCGAGTTGGCTACCAGCGGCTGCTGATAGGTTAGTGAGTAGGTGCCAGAGGCTGTGTTGCCGTTGCCGACCGCATCCTGAACCACGTTGGCGGCGATGGTCACGTTGGTCACCGTGCCAGACGTGGTGGGTGTCACCGTGAAGGTATAGGGGCCGCTGCTGCTGCCCGTGGGGCCGCTGGTTACGGTGCCGTTGGTTACGGTGATGTCAGCAGCCGAGAAGCCTGTTACGCTTTCCGAAAACGTCACCGAATACGACAAAGGCGTGGTGGCAGTAGTGCTGCCGCTAGTCCCGTTCGAAGAGGTAAAGGCCGTCACTGTCGGAGCAGTCTTGTCGATGGAGTACAGCGGCGTGCCCGTGAAGGGCTCGTTGGAAATGCCGGGCGTCAGGCCCGTATCGTTGGCCAGCGTCAGCCCGAGCGTGCCGCTGCCGCTGCCCGTGTTCACCGTCACGGTGTAGACGGTGCCCGAAACGGCCGTTACACTCGTCACGCCGCTACCCGTCACGCTGCCGCCGTTGGCCGTCGTGAAGTTGCTGGTCGTCAAACCCGACACGCTGGCCGCAAACGTCACCGTAAATGTCACGCTGCTGGCATTGGTGGGGTTGGCCGCCGCCGGCACGATGGACGTGACGGTGGTGTTGGCCGCGCCCACCCGGGCGAAGAAACCCTCCGACCCGGCAGGAATGGTGGTAGCGCCGAACGTGGAAGACGCACTGGGGTCAACGGTGCCGGCTACCACCGCCAGGCTGCCGAGCGGGGCTATCGCCCGGCCTTGGTCAAAGCCCGTGCCGCCGCCGCTGATGGCTCCGTTCGGGGTCAGGCTGCCCGAGTCGGTATATTTAGCCAGGAAACCGTCGGTGCCGCCCTGCCCCGTGAGCGCGGTGCCGCTGATGGTGGCCGACGTGTTATAGTTGCCCGTCACGTAAACGGCGGTGCCGACGACCGCCACGCCATAAGCAGAGTCATCGCCGGTACTGTTGGTGCTGCCAGCGGCGCTGTTGGCCGTCAGCGTACCATTCGTGTCCGTGTACTTCACCACGAGCATGTCGTTGCTTCCGGTGGTGCCCCCCGCGTTGGTGAGCGATACCGAGTTACCGAAGCTCATGGTAGGGCTAGCGTAGTAGCCCGCTACATACACCGTGGTGCCGCTGGTAGTAATGCCAAACCCAAAGTCCGCACCGGTGCCCCCGGCGGCCACCACCGAGCTAAACGCCAGGGCGCTGCCCGAATCTGTGTACCGGGCCAGGAACATATCCCGGCTGCCGCTGCTGCTCAGCGTAGTTCCGCTACTAAAGGTGGCCCCGTTGGCTCCGTAGGTCCCGGTAACGTAGATGGTCCCGCTGCTGTTGACGGCAATGCCATAGCCCTGTTCCCCGGTTGAGGTGCCACCGGCCCGGAGGGCCCCGCCTTCTGCCAGGTTAGAGCTGGCATTCATGGCCGCATCGGTGTAGCGGGCCACGAAGATGTCCTGCGCTCCCGCACTCGACAGCGCGCTGCCGCTGATGGTGGCAGCGCCAGTTCCTAAATACCCCGTTACGTACACCGTGCCGGTGCTGCTGTTGATGGCAATGGCATTGGCCCGGTCGCTGCTCGCGCCGCCGCCGCGCAAAGCGCCCTTGCTGGTTACGCTCGTGCCGTTATCGTAGTACTTGGCCACGTACATGTCCAACGTTCCGTCGGTGTTGTAAGCGGCCAGCGAGCTGCCGCTGATGGTGGCCGTGCTGTTGGAGTAATTCCCGCATACGTACACGTTGTTGCCGTTCACGGCTATCCCGAAGGCTTGGTCAGTGCCGGCGCCACCGCCGCTCACCGCCCACGCCCAGGTGTTGGCCGTGCCGTTCCACTTGGCCACGAACATGTCTTCGGTGCCCGATGTGCTGGTCAGGGCAGTGCTGCCAAACGTTGCGGTGCCCGTAAAGCTGCCCGCTATAAAAATGTCGCCGGCCGCATTGGTAGCCACGCCCTGCACGACACTGTTGCTGCTCGGGCCGGTAACTGGTATGGGGTAGGCATTCTGCCACACAGGGACCTGCGCCCGGGCTCCCCAGGCTGCCAACAGCAACAAGGGCAGCAGTAGAAGTCGGTAAAAATTATTTTTCATGAGAGAAAAAAGAAAATGAAAAAAAGCTAAATATTTGTAAAATTTTAAATTACTGTTGATTACAGTTAGCAATCAGCGCAGTGTAGGCCTGCGTGCACTGCGCTGGCAGGTGCGTGGCTGTGCTGGCCAGGCTGCCCGCCGGGCCCGGCAGCGCACGTATCATTTCAAGCCGGCGCCGCGCGCAACTGGCCCGCCAAGGGCTCCAGTACTTCGCCCACCTGCACGCCCATCCCCGCCAGCTGCCCTCCCGTGAAGTAGCCCTCCTCGAGCACGGCCATATCAAGCTGGGCCACCTGGCCCGCGCCGCAGGCCACCAGTAGCGCTTGGCCGGGGGCTGCCAGTACGATGGTGCCGGGTGCCGCCTCCACGGTTTCGGGCCGGGGACTCAGGCTCAGCACCCGCAGCAGCTGGCCGCGCAGGGTAGTCAGGGCACCCCGGTTCCAGGGGTTGGCGGCCCGCACCAGGCGAGCCAGGGATTCGGCGGGCTCCTGCCAGTCGAGTACCAGGTCGGGCAAGGTTGGGCGGGGCCAGTAGCGGGCCTGGGCCTCGTCCTGGGGCTGCTCGAGCAAGGGCGCTTCGCCCCGCAGGCCCGCCAGCAGCTGCCGTCCCGTGCCCACGGCCGCCAGGGCCAGTTGGGCGCGGTGCAAGCCGTGCGTGTCGTGTGGGCCGATGGGAACGGGCGTGGCCACCAGCACCGGGCCGGTGTCGAAGTCCTCGGCCATGCGATGAGCCGTAACCGCGCCGGCGGGCTCGCCGTGGCGCAGCTGCCAGAAGGTGGGCTCGGGCCCCCGGTAGCCGGGCAGCGCCGCGAAGTGAAAATTGATGAAGCCCTGGGGGGGAAGCCCCAGCACGGCGGCCGGAATGCGCCACGAAAACGTGAGCACCAGCACCGCCGTGGGCTGCGTGGCCGCTATCCAGGCAGCCAGCTCAGCGGCCAGGCCCTTGCGGGTCAGCCGGTGCGGGGTGAGGCCGGCTTGCGCCAGCACCTCGTTTACGCGCCCGTTCTCCTCGCTGCCCGTAACCGGCACGGCCACCCCGGCCACCACGCCCTGGCTGAGCAGGTCGTGCAGCAGGGGCCATCCCAGCAGGCTGCTAATGATAACGGAAACGCGCATGGGGCAAGGGAGTAAGGAGTTCAACAAATAAGCAGATAGCCGCCATGCCGCAGCGGAGCGGAACAACGGCTACCTGCCTGGTTTTAGGCGCGCGACGGATAGATGCCTGTAATCGCAATGACGTAGTTGATGCCGACGTAGGGCTGGCGGTTGTTGTGCGCCTGGCTGAGCCCGGCATTCCCCGCCGTACCCGAGATGGTGCCCATCGGCGCGTTAGCGGCACCGTTGGTAAACTGGGCGCGGCCCTCGAGGGCAGGCAGCTTGTTGGTGGGGTCGTCGCTTTCCGGCGAGTCCGAGGATTGGAGCGTGCCCGTGAGCGTGTGCTGGTGGGCCGGCAGCTGCGTTTGGATAAGCGTGACGTTTTCGCTGCCACTCACCTGGCCCTGCAAGTAGTTGGTGCCGCCCGGGAGCTGGCCGGCGCCCATCGGCACGCGGCTGCGTAGGTCGGGCAGTGCGAAGGTGGTGGTGCCGTTGCCGCCAAACGTGGTTCCCAGCAGCGAAAACAGCGCCTGGTATTGATTGATTGGCAGGAGCTGGCCGTTGCAAAACGCCCAGTTCCTAGGGGCGTAATTGAACGAGATAGGGCGAATCTCGCCGATGAAGGGTTCGTCCATAAAATAACTCAGAGAGTTGAAGGAGTGAGAGAAAAAGCCAAGGGCAGCAGCTGCTACTGGGGCTGTGGCGGGTAGTAGCCGTCCGTGGCGATAATGAAGTTGAGCGCCAGCGACGGTTGCATGTTGGTGTGGGCCTGGCTAGCGCCGGCAGCGGCTAAGCTAGCCGTCAAACCGTTGGATGCCAGGTTTTGGCCGGCCTGCGAGGTGCTCGCATAGGCCGGATTGCCCGCAGGAACGCCCGGGCGGCGGCCGCTTGGGTTGTCGCTCAGGGTGCCAGTGTTACTGGCTCCCAGCGAGCCGGAGTAGGTGTGTCCGTGCGCGGGCATCTGCGCGACGGTCAGTGCCACGTTTTCCTGCCCGCCCAGCGAGCCCAGGGGGTAGCTCGAAAGGCCGGGGCCGGAGTTGCCTCCCTGCGCTCCCACGCCTATCCGGCCGCTCATATTGGGCACGCCGAACGTCGTGACGCCGTCGCCGCCGTAGGTGGTGCCCAGCAAGGTAAACAGGACTTGATACTCACTGATTTGCAGGAGCTGCCCGTTGCAGGTAGCCCAGCCCACGGGGGGGAAATTAAACCCAACGGCGCGAATTTCGCCTATGTAAGCGCTTGACATAGAAGAGGATATTGTAAGGTGGAAAAGGCGAAAAACAAACTACTGCCGCTGCGGAAACTCGCCCTGAGTGGCGATGTAATAGTTGAGGCCCAGGTAGGGCATGCGGTTTTCGTGCGACTGGCTGCCACCGGCCTGGCTCGTCGTGCCGCTCAGCAGGCCGGCAGCCATCGGGCCATTGCCGGTGCCGGTGCCAAAGGCTTCGCTGCCCGGCTCCTTGGCGAAAAACGCGCCGGCCGGTGAATTCACCCCGGCGGCGGCGCTGTTCACGGGTAGCAGCGGGTTGCCGAGGTCGTGCGTGTGCGCCGGCATTTCGGCCAGCTGTAGCGTCACGGTCTCGACCCCGACGGTGGTTCCCTGCGGGTAGGGGCTCAGGCCCGCTCCCTGCCCGGCCCCAAGGATGACCCGGCCATTCAGGTTAGGAACAGCAAAGGTGCTGCGGCCGTCGCCGCCGTATTGTGTCCCGAGCAAGGCGTAAAGCGCCGAATTTTGGGCAATTGGCAGCAGTTGGCCGTTGCACCGCGCCCAGCCCCGCGGCACGTAGTTGGTGTTGCCGCCAAAGGGCATGATGCGAATTTCACCGAGAAATGGTTCGGACATAAGGAGAAAGGAAAAAGGTGAAAAGAAGAAGACGAACGAGTAGCAGCGAAGCGCGTAAGGGTGCCCCTTAAGCCACAGCCGGCCGCGACCGGCGCTGGTGCCGCATCCGCAGCTCGGCCAGCGCCGTGGTGGTAGCCGGCCCGTTGGCGGTTTTGATGGCTAGCTGCGTGGCGGCCGTGCCGCCCGGTGTTGGCTCGCCCAGGTAGGGCAGGGCAAACGTATGGTGGCCGTCGCCGCCGTAGGTTGCGCCCAGCACCGCAAACAGCGCCGGGTGTTCGGCTACCAGCAGCATCCGGCCGTCGCAGAGCGTCCAGCCTATGGGCAGGGTGGTGCCGGCCAGTACCTTCACCACGCCAATGTGTTCGTCGCCCTCAGCCAGGGCAGCGGCATCCGGGGCCGGAGCGGGAGCGGCCAGCACGGTCGCGGGGGCGGCCAGCAGGCCGGTGCCCAGCAGCGCGCCCATGCCTTTTAGCCAGGCGCGGCGTGAAGCCGGGCGGGCGTCTCCCGATGACGGGGAGCTTGAAAGAGTAGGAAGTATTTCCATGCGCAAAAGAGGTTTAGATGATGTTAAAAGAATAATTGCCAATAAAGCAAGAAATTATGTTCCTTGAGCGGGTAAAGGTACCGCTGATTTCTACACGGCGGTATGACATATTCATGTCATTTTTATGACCTTAAGAACCGTAAAGTCATGCCCTAAATATGACGAATTCGCCGGGAGCCTGCAAGCCCGGCTTATCCCCATTTTGAGGTATGCAGCCGCTTGGAAGGTTGGTTTTTGTGCGGTTGCGGCGCTCACTTGCCAGCGCCGCAAGCTCTTCCTTATTGAGACTTCGGAGTGTGCAATCGTTTCCGCCAGTCGAGGGGTGTTGGCGGCCTTCGCAATGAACTGCCAACCCGTGTGGCATACTCGCCAGCCAGCGGTTGTTTTCGCAGTTATCAGATGCAGTGCAGGGGCCGCCGGCTGCAGCGGGGCTGCCGACTGGGCTGCTCGTGCTTTTTGCCGCTTCCCAGCGCGCAGTTTCGCCCCGTGCTGCTGCCCGCAGCAAGCACTGCCTGCCGGTTAACTTGTTAAAGAAACGTCTTCAGCTCGCTCAGGCAGCTGATTTCGTGCGTGGTTTGGGCGAAGTGCCGACGCTTTTCGGGGTTGAAATACACCTGGTCGATGCCGGCGTTGTAGGCGCCCAGCACGTCGCATTCCAGGTTGTCGCCAATCATCAGGCTTTCGGCGGCCGTGGCGCCGGTGTGCGCCAGCGCATGTTGGAACATGCGCGGGTCGGGCTTGAGGTGGCCGCTGTGCTCGGAGGTAATAACGGACTCGAAGTAGTGTGTCAGATTCGACGAGGCCAGTTTGATTTCCTGCACATCGTTGAACCCGTTCGTGATGAGGTGCATCCGATATTTCGGCTTCAGGTAATCAAGCACTTCGTGCGTGTAGGGAAACACCGCCGACTTCAGCGGCAGAATATCCGTGAACTCAGCCGAAATATTGGGGGGAGTTTCGGCCTCCGCCACGCCCAGCTTGGCCAGTGTGCGCGCGAAACGCACGTCGCGCAGCTGCCGCTGCTGGATTTTGCCACTCTGATACATGCGCCACAGCGCGTGGTTGACGTCGCTGTACACCCGGACGAACTGCTCCACCGAAAAAGTGCCGAACCGCGCAAAATCGTGACGCTCGTACAGCGTGTGCAGCGTTTCGTTGGCATTCTTCTCGAAGTCCCACAGCGTGTGGTCGAGGTCGAAAAAAAGGTGACGGTATTTCATTTAACAGGTATCCATTAACATTTAACAGACCGGCTGGCGCAGCACAGTAGAACGTCATGTCGAGCTTGCCGAGACATCTCGCGTACCGAAGTAATCCAGTCGACAGGATTTACTACCCCACGCGAGATGTCTCGGCAAGCTCGACATGACGTTCTTTATCAAACAGCGAGGCAACCTCATACCGAGCCCGCCAGCAGCATGCTCAGAACGCCGGCCAGCATAATACCCTTACACAGCGTACTGAGCTTGTGGAAATGCCGCCGCCGGTCGGCCCGGATGAGCAGGCGCGCCAGCTGGGCCATGGGCAGCAACACCAGCAGCACCAGCCAGGTGCCCAGCGGCCAGTGCCCGCTCACAAACAAGCGCGCCGTGGCGCCCACCGTGAGCAGGGCCAGGCAGGCCAGGAAAAAGCCCGTCACCCACTTGGTGCGGGCCACGCCCCACACCAGCGGCAGCGTGCGGCAGCCGTGCTGGGCGTCGCCGCGCATGTCTTCCACGTCTTTCACAATCTCGCGCACCATCGTGAGCAGGAAGGCGGCCAGCGCGTAGGGCCACACCACGCTGTGGCTGTCGTGGCGGGCCAATTGCCACTGCAGCTCGGGCAGCAGCACCAGCGCCGCCGTGAGCGTGGCAATGCTGGCGTTGCCCACCAGCGCCACCCGCTTGAAGCGCGCCGAATAGCCCCACAGCAGCAGGGCCGTGCCCAGCGTGACGGCCCCCAGCACCGGGTGCAGCCAGCCGGCCAGCAGCACGCCCGCGCCACTCAGCAGCATGTGGGCCAGCATGGCCTTGCGGCGGTTCACCACACGGCCCACCACCAGCCGGTCGGGCCGGTTGATGGCGTCTATTTTTACGTCATAATAGTCGTTGATGATGTAGCCGGCCGCCGCCACCAGCAGCGCCGCCAGCACCAGCGCCCCGAAGCGCCAGTCCAGCAGCGACTCGCGCAGCGGCGCATCAGGTAGCAGCAGCCCCGCCCGCACCAGGGCCATGCACAGCAGCATTATCAGCAGGTTGGGCCATCGCACCAGCGTGGGCAGGGCCGTGCGCAGGCGCTCCGCCGGGGGCGGGGGCAGGGCAGCGGCGGGCAGCTTGGGCGGGGGCGGGTTCATGGGCGGCGGCAGTGGGGGGCAAAGGTCGGTGATACCGGCCGGCCGGCGCCACCTCGCCCGCGCCGGAGGGCAACAAAAAAGCTTCTCCGGGACGGGAGAAGCTTTTCGGGGCGGAATTTCCGCCGGTGTTTGTTAGTCTAGCTCAGATTTTGCGAACGTTCACGGCGTTGATGCCTTTGCGGCCTTCCTGCGTTTCAAACTCTACCCGGTCGTTTTGTTGCACCGTGGCGCCGTTCAGGCCCGTTACGTGGACGAAAAAGTCTTCTTTCGTTTGGTCGTCGGTCACGAAGCCATAGCCCTTGGCTTCGTTGAAAAATTTAATGATGCCGGTTTTCATGCAAAAAACTAAAAAATGGAAGGTGGATAAACTGCCCGGGTAAAGGCTGCGGCAATGCCTGAAATGGCATGTACAACGTCCACTTCAGGGCCGCTTACGCGGGAAAGCGGCGCGGGGTTGGCCCCTGGCGGCATCCACCGTGGTCCATCTATTGGTTATCGCGCCACTCGTACACCCACTTGGCCTGAATCTGCTCCAGGTGGCCTTCGGTAGACTGCTCGCGGGTACCGTCGAAGTTGTCGAGGCTCAGCACCCACTCAATCAGTTCGGTGAAGCGGATGCGGTAGATTTTAGCCTCCGTGAAGTCGTCGCCGAACTTCTCGTAGAGTGCCATGGCAATATCCTCGTGGTCGGCCCAGTGCATGGGCGGCTCGAAATGGTTCACGGGTGAAATGTGAAAATGTGGGTTGATGTGAGAATGTGAAGATGGGTAAGGGAAACAGTGCTTTGCTAAAGCTATTTCCACCTTTCCACATCAATCATATTTCCACATTTAAAAAAAAACTAGTGGCCCAGGAAGTGCTGGGGCGGAATGGTGACGGCGAGCTGCATATCGGCCTCCACCACGCACTGGCAGGCCAGGCGGGAGTTGATGCGCGGGTTTTCGGCGCGGTCGATGAAGTCTTCTTCCTTGTCGGAAATCTCGGGCAGGTCGTCGCCGCCCGAGTTGATGTAGATGTGGCAGGTGCTGCAGCCGCACACGCCGCCGCAGTTGTGCTGGAGCTGGATGCCGTTGTTCAGGGCCACGTCGAGCACCGATTCGCCGGCGGCCGCCACATGGGTTTGGGCCGGCTGGCCGTCGCTGAACTGGAAGGTGATGGTGGTGGCAGGAACAGACAAAACGAGAAACTTATAAGTCGAAAAAACACAGCTTTTGAAGCCGCAAAGGTACTCCCCCCGCGCCCGGCATCAAAGCTGCGGCAGTAGCGCGAACTTTTAGTTCGCGTCCCCGCGCCGTAGGCACCGTTCTGCTACGCGAACTAAAAGTTCGCGCTACAGGTGCGCTACAGCTGGGCCTGAATGCTGGCCGTGAGCTGCACATACAGCGCCTGCCAGGCCGGATGGCCCGCCAGTGCCGCCGTGTGGGCCGCCAGGGTGGGGGCGTCACGCCGTACGGCCGGCCCGGTTTGCACCGCGAAGGGCGGGTTGGCCAGGGCCTTATCCACCGTTTCGCGCACCAGTGGCGCCAGCAATTCCGGCGGTAGGTCAGCCTCGGCCAGTAGGGCGTCGGCAATGCCCAACAGGTGGTTGGTGAAATTGTTGGCAAACACGGCTGCCACGTGGAGCTTCAGCCGCTGGGCCGAATCGAGCCGCAGCACGTGCCGGCTGAGGCTGCCGGCCAGGGCGAGTAAGGTGGTTTCGGCGGCCAGGTCGCTGGCCTCAATGCACAGCGGCACGGTGGGCCAGTCGATGGCCCGGCCCGGGCTGAAGGTTTGCAGCGGATAAAAAACGCCGCCGCGCACGCCGGGCTGCGCGGCGAAAACGGCCAGCGGCAAGGCCCCGGCCAGATGCGCCACCAGGGCCCCTGCGGGCCAGGCGATGGACGCCAGGAGCGGGGCCACGGCGGCATCGGGCACGGCCAGTAGGTATGCATCGGCTGGCGGCAGGGGCGGGGTGAGGGTGGTGAGGACCTGCGCGCCGGGCAGCCGCTTCGCGAGTGTTTCGGCCGCGGCCGGGGTCCGGTTCCACACAAACACTACGTGGTGGCCGGCCGCCGCCAGGGCCGGCCCTAGTTGGCTGGCCACGCGCCCCGCCCCTAGCAGGCCGATGCGTAGCATTGAGTTAATAGGATGCATTTTAGATAAAATATAACATGAGCTGCCTGCCGGTGGCAATAGCTGCTGTGCCTGGTATCAAGTTCGGGCAATTGTGCCGCAAAAGGACCTCTGCTTAGGTTTTTGTGCTAAATAATTAGCAACTTGTACCCTCAAAACTACCATGCAAATGGCGGGTCGGTTTTTCTGCCCGCCGCCAGGCTTTTTGTTTCACCCCCTTCTGTTTTTTATTCACCCACTTTACCCTTTTTTATGAACCACCAATACGACCGCACGGGGCCAACCTCGCGCCTGCGGCACTGGGCCTTGGCCGCGCTGCTCGCGACTGGAGCCGTTGGCTCGGCGCACGCGCAGCTGGGCTACGCCGCTGCCAACGTCACGAACACGGCCGGTACCTACACCGACCTGGGCACCACCGGCACGGCCATCAGCACGGCCAACACCGACGACGCCAACTCGGCGGCCACGCCCATCGGCTTCAACTTCGTGTACAACGGCGCGACGTTCACCAACTTCGTGCTCAATACCAACGGCTTTATTAAGCTGGGGGGCACGGCGCCCACCGGCGCGCAGTACACCGACGGCGGCCAGAGCATCCTCAACGGCCCCATCGACGGCGCCGAAACCAACCTGATTCTGCCCTTCAACCAGGACCTGACCGCCGGCTCGGCCGGGGGCACCGAGTACCGGGTGACCACCACGGGCACCTCGCCCAACCAGGTGTGCACCATTCAGTGGAAAAACGTGAGCGACAAGGCGCGCGGCGCCATTGGTACGCAGTACGCCAACTTCTCTTTCCAGGCCAAGCTCTACGAAAGCACCAACCAGATTGAATTCGTGTACGGCACGGCCACGCCCGGCGCCGCCAGCGCCGACATCGCCAAGTTCTGCGTGGTAGGTATCAAAGGAAATGCCGCTACGAGCTCGATTCTCGGCACGAAGGCTTCTGCTACGCCGTGGTCGGGCACCACGTTCATCACCGGCCCTTACACTGCCAACGGCCATAACGTGCGCGTGACGCAGCTGCCTGACCCGGGCCGCACCTACCGCTTCACCATTCCGGTGGCTAACGACGCGGCTGTAGCCGCCATTCAGGGCTACGCCTCGGTAATTGTGCCGGCCAACAACCCCATCACCCTGCGCGCCGTGGTGCGCAACGCCGGTACCACCGCCCTGACGGGTGCCACCGCCGTAACGCTGACCATCAGCGGTGCCAACACCTACACCGCTACCCAAAACGTGGCGGCGCTGGGCGTGGGCGCTTCGGGCCTGGCCACGTTCTCGGGCATCTCGCTGGCCAATGCCGGCCAGAACACCATAACCGTCACGATACCCAACGACGGTGCCAACAACAACAACTCGCTGGCGCAGGCCATGGAAACCAGCGCCACGACGTTCTCGGCGGCCACACCGGGCGCCACGTCGGGCAACAACATCTTCCAAGCGGGTGAGGACGGCTACTACGCCACCAAGATGACCCTGAACACCGCGCGCAGTATCACGGCCGTAACGGCCCTGCTATCCGATGCGGGCAACCAGGCCACGGCCAAAACTTCCGTGGGCGAGCGGGTGTACGGCGTGGTGATAAACGCCACGACCGGCGCGGTGCTGGCCCGTTCGGCCGATTATACCATCACGGCAGCCGACTTTAACGTCTTCCACACGTTCACCTTCGCCGCGCCGGCTACGGTGCCGGCCGGCGACGTGCTCATCGGCATGGGCCAGGCGGCTTCGAGCGGTACCCTGCCGTTCTTTCCCTTCGGCGTGCAGATTGAAGACCCCAACCGCCTGAATACTTATTACACGGGCGATGTAGTAGCTATTGGGCCTCCAACGGCGGCCCTAACCAGCACGACTCCGACCAACACCACAGTTTACAAGTTTCCTTTCGGCGCCACCACGGCGGCTCCGGCCAACAACGACATCGCCGTGAACGAGATTCAGGGCTACGGTTCCATCGCCGTGCCGGTGGGCAACCCGTTCAGCCTGCGCGCGGTGGTACGCAATGCCGGCATTTCGGCCGCTACGGCACCGGTGACGGTGACGCTGACCATCAGCGGTGCCAACACCTACACCCAGACGCAGACCCTGACGTCGCTGGCTGTGAGTGCTACGGGTGTTGTCACCTTCACCAACATCAGCCTGCCTAACGTGGGGGCCAACACCGTGACCGTGACCTTGCCCAACGACGACGTGGCTGCCAACAACACGCTGAGCCAGACCATGGCCACCAGCGCCACGCGCTTCTCGCACATCGCGGCGGGGGTACCCCCGACCAGCGCTTATGGCATCACGCCTGGTACGGCAGCCACCACCCGCGCTTATTGCGTGAAGTACACGGTGAATACGCCGCGCGACGTGACGGCCGTGCGTGCTTTCATCTACAATGACCCGAACCTGGTAACCCGCAATACCAACGTATTCGGCGTGGTGCTGAATGCCACCACGGGTGCCGTTATCGCGCGCTCGGCCGACTATGCCATTACGACTGCCGACCTGGGCCAATTGCACACTTTTAACCTGTCGGGCAGCGTGCCGACCGGCGATTTCCTCGTTGGGATGGCCATTGTAGTGCCCGCGGGTGCTTCCACGGACATCGTGTACCCGATGGCTTACCAGGCAGAGGTGCCGGCTCGCACGGGTATGTTCTACTCGGCCAACATCACCACGCCGGGTGCTCCCGTCGATGTGGCCGCTAACAATTCCCGCTTCATGCTGGAGGCCGAAACGTCAGCGCCCGCTACCTGCCCCGTGCCCACGGCGCTGATTATCCGCGGCACGACGTCGACCTCGGCTTCGTTCAGCTTCACGGGTGCGGCTGGGGCCACGGGCTACCAGATTGTGTACGGCCCGCAGGGCTTCACGCCCGGCGGCGCCAACAGCACCACCTCGCCCACCTTCACCGGCACCACCTACACGCTGAACGGCCTGACGGGCGGCACGACCTACGACTTCTACATCCGCACCATCTGCAGCGCCACCGACCAGAGCGCCTACGCCGGCCCGGTGCGCGCCACCACGGCCTGCACGCCGCCGGTTATCAGCACCTACCCCTACACGCAGAACTTCGACGTGATTACGGCCGGCCAGCCGCTGCCCTGCGGCATCTCGGTGCTGGATAACAACAACGACAACTACACCTGGCGCGCCACGGGCACTGTGGATGCCAGCCTGGCCACGGGCAACATCGCGCGCTCGGCCCCGAACGCTATGGTGTATTCCTACAACTCGACCGACATCACGGTGGGTGCCGATGACTGGTTCTTCAGCCCGGCCCTGGTTATGACCAACACGCAGCGCTACCGCGTGCAGTTCTACTTCCGCGGTGCCGGTAGCGGCTATACCGAAGGCCTAGAAGTGAAGTATGGCACGGCGGCTACTGTAGCGGCTCAGACCAACACCCTCTACACCAACACGGCCATCACCAGCACCCTGTACCGTCCGGCCAACAATACCACCACGCCGGTGGTGGCCGACATCACGCCCGCCAACGGCACCTACTATGTGGGCTTCCACGCCATCAGCTTGGCCAGCCAGGGCTTCTTGGCGGTGGACGACCTCACGATTACGGCCGGCCCGCTGGCCACGTCGGAGGCCCTGAAGCGCGCCGTGAGCGTGTTCCCGAATCCGTCGAACACGGGCGTGTTCAACCTGGAAATCCACGGTGCCAACGCCAAGCAGGCGCTGGCGGTGGAAGTGACCAACATGCTGGGTCAGCGCGTGTACACGGGCACGGCCAAGGACAACTTCCAGAACAGCGTGAACCTGTCGTCGCTGCAGTCGGGCATCTACTCCATCACCGTGCGCAACGGCCAGGAGTACACCCAGCAGCAGATTGCGATTGTGAAGTAAGCTGCGGCTTTCGGTTCACTTCGGTAAAAAGGGCCGCCCGGTTGGGCGGCCCTTTTTTGTTGACGACTGGGCCCGACGGGGCATATCCGGCCAGGTCGGCTGCCGACTAATAAAGAGGGCATCGGACGTTGGTCCGATGCCCTTCCCCATCTACCGAAACCGCACCGGACGTTGGTCCGATGCACTTACCCATGTACCGAAAGTGTATTGGACCAACGTCCGATGCCCTTCCCCACCTACCAAAACCGCACTGGACCACGGTCCGATGCATTTCCCCACTTACCAAAAGGGTATTGAACCGTGGTCCAGTGCGCTTCCCCACCTACCGGAAGTCCACCGTACCGAGGTGCGATGCACTTTGGGTATTGCTTAAACCATGCCGCGTTGAGGTGAAATGTACTTCTGGTACATGCAAAAGCCCATCCTGCCAAGGCGGGATGGGCTTTTACTGTTTGTGGTGAGGCAAACCGATTAGCTCACCGGCTGGGGCCGCGCGGCCCGGCTGCCGGCCGACGCTTCGGTTTCGGCAGTGGCTTCGGTTTCCGGGGCTACGGCGCCGCGGCCGCCGCGCTGCCGCACGCTCAGGCCGAAACCGAGGGCCATGAGCAGCGTGCCGCTCCAGAGCAGGTTAATAAAGGGCTTTTCCATGGCCTTGAGGATGACATAGTCCTTTTGCGTCGTGCTCACGCCGAAGGTGAACTTGCCGGCCGTAGGGTCGATGGCGTTGAGGGTGAGGCGCACGCCGAGGTCTTCCACCTCGTCGGCCACGCGGCCCACCATGCGGTTGCGCACCACAAACACGGGGTGGGCGTGGTACTGGCGCTTTTCGCCATGCACTATCATGTCGGCCTGCAGGGCGAGGTCGCCTTTTTGCAGGTTGAGGCCGGCGGTTTCGTGGGCCGGCTCAATGGCCCGGAACACAGCGAAGTAGTCGTTGAGGAAAATGGTGTCGCCTACGGCTAGCACGCTTTCCTTGGGCTCGCTCCAGGGCCGCTCCTTGCGCGGGTCGAGCACGGAGCTGACGTGGGTGTAGATGTCGTGGCCCCAGAACTTCTTGATGGCCGGCGAGGCCAGCAGGCCGCCGCCTTCGCCGCCGCCCATCTCGTCGTTTATCTGGGCGCGGGGGTAGAGGGCAAACTGCTCGCCCGACTTCGCATCCTTGTAATTGATGCGGTAGTAGGTGTTTTCGGGCAGAATAGCCACCGTATCACCGGTTTTGTAGTAGGTCTTGCCGCCCACGGCGATGGGGGCGCGGGCCAGGGCCTTGTAGTCGTCGTCGGTGCGGTAGAGGAACTGCTTGTCGACGTAGCCGGGCACGCCGGGCACCTCGTAAAACTGGCCGGTGTAGGTGAGCTGGTAGCCCTGCATGGGCGTGGTCTCGTTGCGGAACAGCAGCACGTTGTCGCGGTTGATGTCCTCGGCAAATTCCCGCGAGTAAACCAGGCCCGACACGTTGCGCGAAATAATATTGGAGTAGCCCGCCGAGGCCAGAATGCCCAGCAGCATAAGCGCAATGCCCAAGTGGGCCACCGCGCCGCCCGAGAGGCGCACCCCGCGGCGTAGCAGGTTGAAGATGGTGCCGAAGTTGGCCAGCACCCCAAACAGGCCCGCAAGCGTGAGCACCACGTAGGCCGGCGAGATGGTCAGGCCATTATAGCGCACCAGCAGCACCGTGAGGGCCGTGCCCAGCAGCGCCAGCAGCGTGGGCGCCGTGAGGGCGTTGACGACGGTTTCCTTGTTGTTGCGCTGCCACCACATAATCTGGGCGATGCCCGAAAGCAGGGCCACCACCACGCCCATCCAGAGCTGGAACTTGGAGTAGTGGGCAATCTGGTCGGCCGGCAGGGCCACGTTGGTTTTGATGCCGATGAAGCCCATAAAGGCGTTATACACCGGAATGCTGGTGGTGTACAGCACCTGGAAAGCGCCGAGGCACAGCACCGTAGCGCCCACAAACACCCACAGTTCGGGGTTGTAGCCGTTCAGCTCTTTCTCGGAAATTGGAATCTCCTTCCAGCGCGAAACCAGCAGCGCCACGGACAGCACCGCAAACACGCCCAGGTAAATCAGCAGCTGCCCGCTCAGGCCCAAATCCGTGAACGAGTGCACCGAGGCATTGCCCAGCACGCCGCTGCGGGTGAGGAAGGTAGCGTAAAGAATGAGTACAAACGTGGCCACCACCAGCGCAAACGAGGTGCGCAGGCCCGTGCGGCGCTTCTGCCACAGCACCAAGCCGTGCAGCGAGGCCACCAGCACCAGCCAGGGAATGTACACGGCGTTTTCGACGGGGTCCCAGTTCCAGTAGCCGCCGAAGTTCAGGGTTTCGTAGGCCCAGTAGGCGCCCATCACCACGCCCACGCCCAGCACGCCGCCGCCGATGAGCGTCCAGGGCAGCGCGGGTTTCACCCAGCTGGTCAGCTCGCGCTTCCAGAGGGCCGCAATGGCGAAGGCGAAGGGCACCAGCGTGAGCGCAAAGCCCAGGAACAGCGTGGGCGGGTGAATCACCATCCAGTAGTTCTGCAGCAGGGCGTTGAGGCCAGTGCCGTCTTTGGGCACGAAGTCGGGGTTCATTTTCCACACCGGCAGGTCGGTGAGGAACTCGCGCAGCAGGATGAAGGGCGAGGAGCCCACCTTCACGCCGCCCAGCACCACTCCCAGAATCATGCTCACCAGAAACAGCTGTACGCCGCTGAACACGGCCATCACCGGGGCTTCCCAGCGGCGGTTAAACTTCATGATGCACAGGCCCAGCACCACCTGCCAGAATATCCAGAGCAGAAACGAGCCCTCCTGACCTTCCCAGAAACAGGAAATCATGTACTGTACCGGCAGGTGATTGGAGCTGTGGCTCCAGGCGTAATAGTACTCATAGCGGTGGGCGTGAATGATGTTGAACAAGCACACAATCACCGAGAGCACCGCCGCGCCGTGCACGAAAAATGCGCCCCGCGCCAGCCGCAGCCAGCTCTGGTCCTCATCGCCCAGCGCCCGGCCCCGCGAAGCTTGGAAATAGCCATACGCCGCCACCAACGCCGCCGCAAAAGCGAGAATCACGCTGAGGTGGCCGATTTGTCCTACTAATAAGTTCATAAGCTAAGAATATCCGGCAAATTTACGGCCGCGCCGCCGGAGCCGGGAGCTTCAATAACAACCGGTCGGTGAAAAAGTCGCCCCGCGGCGGATGAACGGTGATTTCGACGGCAATTTTTTCCAGACCGGCGTCCTGCCACTTGCGCACGGCTACTTCGCTTTGGCGCGGGTTGTCAGGCTGGTTGATGAGCTGCTGGGCCAGCAGCACGCGCCCGGTACCCGGGTCGGTGATGACCACCGACAGGCGGGCCTTGTTGGGGTATTTGCGCAGGGGCAGGGTCACCACGTCGCGGCGGGGTGCGGTGCCGGGCAGGGGCATGGTGGCCGCCGTGCCGAATGCATACCACCACTGGCGCAGGCGGGCGGGTGCGGGGCCAGCGTCGGCGCGGGTGGTCACCACCTGGTAGTCGTAGATGCCGGGGCCGGGTAGCGTGTCGGCCACGGTGTAGGTGGTTTCGGGGCGGCCGTAGGTATCGCGGCGCACGGGCACGTAGTGTACCTCGGTGCTGCGGTACTGGTGAATCTCGCGGCGCATCACCCGGCAGCCGGGCGTGCCGGCCAGCGAGTCGGGCAAGGTCCAGCTCAGCTCCACTATGCGGCTGTCGGTGGGCAGCAGGCGGGTAGGGCTGGGCGGGAAATAGCTCACCGGCATGCCCACAGCCGTCTGGCTCATCTGCAGCCGGAACTGGCAGAAGTCTTTCAAATACCCATCCACATCCAGCAAATAGGGCTGGCCGGCCCGCAGCGAATCCAGCGTTACAAACACGTCATCTTGCGTGCCCAGTGAGGTGCAGCTGAGCACGCGGTAAGTAGCCGGTTGGCACGGCGTGCCCGTGAGCACCACCAACTGCACGCCGCGCACGTCGCGGCATTGCTGCCCGCCGATATTCACAAAGTAGCGCCCCGAGGTTTTGGGCGTGAACTCAAACCACTGGTCGTTGTGGTACTCGATGCACTTGCCGGTCAGACGCTCGTCCACGCAGCTGCGTTGCACGGTGCAGCCCGTAGTGCTGGAGGTGATGGTTTCCTCCAGCCGCAGCACGCGGCGATTTTCGATGTTATCGTTGGGCACCTGGGCTGCTGCCGGAGAAACGGAGGCAGCGAAGAGCAATAGAAGCAGGACTGAAGAAAGGCCGTCATGCAGAGCGCAGCGAAGCATCTCGCGTACCGAAGTAGACCAATCGATTGAATTGCTACTCCAAGCGAGATGCTTCGCTGCGCTCTGCATGACGGCCTTTGCCGTCCCGTTAGTGCTGTGCAACGCCCTTTACTTCACCGAAGCCGTAGCGCCCTCGTTCAAATCCTTCTTCACGTATTTGCTGGGGCACTTCAGCAGAATGTTGTCGGCCATGAATACCTGGCCTTTCATGCAACCGGTGATGACAACCTGCTCGGAAGCGTCGAAATCCTGGGGCTTGGGGTTGTTGTACACCACGCGCTGGGCAATTTGCGTGCTGTCCACCAGCGTGAAGGCGAAGTAGTTGGGGTCCGTCATCGGGTCGTACTCCAAGCCGATGGGCTGCTTCTGGGCATCGCGCGGGAGCTTGCCCACCACGTGCACCTTGGTGGTGTTGCCCTCGGCGGCCCGCTGCCGGGCTTCGCCGAAGCCCACGTACACGCTGGCATCGGCGGTGGTGCTGAGGATGATGGCGGCGGCCACCGCAATGATGGCCATGATGAAAATGTGCGACTTCTTCATAAAACCACGGGTTGTAACGAGTTGCGCGAAGCGGGTTAGCCGAGCCTCGCGGTGCTCGTCGGGGTGTAACAGTGCAAACGGGCAGCGGGTGCCCGGCTACTTCTTTATTTGCTCTTCGAGGCGGCTCACTTTGCGGTCGAGGTTGATGAGGTAGGCCAGCAGGCCCGCCACGATGATGACTACCACGGCCACCACCACGTAGATTTTTCCGTTGGCGCGCAGGCCGTCGGCCATCTCGGGCTCGGTCGTTGCGGCTTGGGCGAAGGCATTGCCGACGTTGAAAAGCAGCGTCAGCAACAGCAGGAACAGGGCCGCCGAGCGCGGTGTGAGCTTAATTTTCATCGTGTTTCAATTTCAGGAAAGCAAAGCGGCTGGTGACCTGGGTGAGCCAGAAGGCAAACAAAATCCAGCCGATAACGGCGGGGTAAAACACCTGCCGCATGGTGTTGTCGAGGTCGTATTGGTTGAAGCCGGGGTTGCCGGTCTGGCCGGGATGCAGCGAGGGGCCGCTCAGGCGCGGCAGCACAAACAGCAGCGGAATGGCCGCCGCAAACGCAAAAATGTTGTAGATGGCCGACACCCGAGCCCGCTGCTGCTCGTCGCGAAACGAGCCACGCAGCACCAGGTAAGCCCCGTAGATGAGCATGGCCACGGCCGCTCCGTTCAGGCGCGGGTCGGGCGTCCACCACGCGCCCCAGGTGAATTTGGCCCACACGCTGCCAGTGGCCAGCCCCAGCAAGCCTAGCACGATGCCCGACTTGGCCGACTCGTGGGCCAGCACGTCCAGCCGCTCCGACGGTTCGCGCAGGTAGCGAATGGAGTACCACACCGACACCAGCAGTACCATAATCATGGAAAACCACATCGGCACGTGGAAAAACAGGTTCCGGATGCTCTCGTTCACGATGGGCAGGCGCGGCACCGTAATCAGGATGCCCACCGCCGAGGCGCCTATCAGCAGCAGCGCCGTAATGGTTTTCCATACCACGCCAGCCGTGCGCTGCTCGATGAGGTATTGCCCACCCCAGACGCCCACCACCGTCATGGCCACGCCTGATACACTTCCGATAATTGCCGCTGTACTCATAATTTATTTATCAATAACGAATTAGCCGCGCCACAAAAAAGGAAACAGCAGGTACGACGTAGCGCCCACTATCATGTTCAGCGCCACCAGCGTGAGCACCGCGCTCTGGCTCACGCTCCAGTCCAGGCCATCCAGCGCATTCTTGCTCACCTTGATGAGCAGCAAAAGCATGGGTACCATAATCGGGAAGCCGAGCACGGCCATAAGCGTGGCGCCATTGCCGCCGGCCTTGGCCGCAATGCCCGATACCAGCGTGAGCGTGGTGGCAAAGCCCACGGCGCCCAGCAGCAGGTTGGCCACAAACAGCCCCGGATTCTGAATAGGATTGCCGAGGAACACCGTGTAGAGAAACAGGCCCAGCAGCGCCACTACCGTCAGCAGCAGGGCGTTGTAGAGCATCTTGGCCAGAATAACGGCCTGGGGCCGCACCAGCGTGTAGTAGTAGAGCCGCTGGCCGGGGCTTTCCTGCATAAAGCCCTTCGCCACCGCGTTGATGGCGGCAAACAGCAGGATGACCCACAGCAGGGCGTTCCAAGCTGGCGGCGGGGGCGTGCCACCCCGCAGACTGAAGCTCAGAAAGCACACAAACACCGTGCTGCCCACGTAGAGCAGCAGCCCGCCCAGCGCCGCGCGCTGCCGCCATTCCAGGCGGAAGTCTTTGGCTAGCAGGGTGGAAATTTCGCGGAGCAAGGGCACGGGCGCAGGTTCGGTTTCGGGCCGCAAAGATACGCCCGCCCCGCCCTGGATTATTCCCCTACCGTCACTTTTGCGCTGGTGCTTCGGCCTTGCTGCGTCACTACCAGCACGTAGAGGCCGGGCGTGAGGCCGGCCAGCGGCACGGTGAGCTGGCCGCTCGCGGGCGTGGCTTCGGCCGCGTACACGGCTTGGCCCAGCAGGTTGCGCAGGCCCAGCCGGGCGGGCGCGCTGGTGGGCAGGCGCAGAGTGAGCGTACCTCTGGCCGGGTTAGGATAAGCGGCCAGTTCCAGGGCCAGGCCAGCCGGGCGGGCGGCCAGCACGGCGCTGGCCCGCATGGGCATGAAATTGAGCAAACCCAGCGCCGGTTGGTCCACCTGATGCACGATGTGGCTTTCGGCCACGGCGGCCGAATTGGTGCCCCAGTCGTTGTTTTGGGCCAGCATGTTGTCGGGCGCGTTCAGGTAAAAGTCGTAAATCTGCCCACCGTTGCCGTTGTTATAGAGCTGGTTGAGGCCCACGTTCAAGCTGTCAGTGCTGCTCACATCTCCAAAGCTCATGGTAGGGCCGGGCGCTGTGGAGGACGAGCGCAGTACCGTCACGCCCCAAAGGTTGCCGCGCAGCACGTTGCGGCTGACCACGCCGGTGAGCGTAGCGCCGCCCTGCAGGTTGATGCCGCTGCCGCCGGTATTGGCGTTGGAATTGATGTTGTTGTTTTCGATAATGTTACGGGTGACGACTGCGCTGATGCCCGAGCCCAGTAGGGCCACGCCGTAGCGGTTGTTGGCAATACGGTTCTGGCGGATGCGTACCGTGGTGGTGCCCGCCGAGCCCAGCAGGTTGGAAACCGACACGCCACCCGCCATATTGTAAAGGCCGCCAATGACCTGGCAACGCTCAACTACGATGGGCGTGGCGCCGCCAATGCCCAGGTTAATTTGCGGGTAGTTGCCGTTTTCGGTGTCGTTGTCGCGGAACACGCAGTTCTGAATCACGGGCGAGGTATTGCGGTTGGCCGGGCTCAGCACGCCGGAGCGGGCATTGCTGTAGATGCGGCAGTTGAGTATGCGCGGCGCCCCGCCCGACGGGCTGATGGCCCCGCTGTTGGTGTTGGTGGTGCCGATGCGCGACACCTGGTAGCGCACCACGCAGCTATCGAGCAGCAGGTCGTTGTCCAGAATCCGAATGCCGCCGCCGTATTCCACAATGGTTTTGCGCAGCCGCGAGCCCTGGCTAGTGGCCGAAAACGTGAGCCCACTAAACGGCGCCGTATTGGCCTGGGCCGTGATTTTGACCGAGTCACGTGGGTTTACCAGCAGCACGCCGTCCACCGTCACCAGTGCCGATGCCGCTAGGCGCAGCGTGGTGTTAGCGCTAATGGTTAGCGTATCGGTGGGGCTGAGGCGCAGGTTGCCGTTCACCGCATAGGTGCCCGGGCTGGTGAGCACCACGTTGGAGCCGGTGGCGGCGGCCAACTGAGCCAGCGTCCAGCGCACGCCGGTGCCGGGCGTTTGGAATTGCGCAAAAGCCCGGGGGGCGGCCAGCGTGAGCAGGGCAAGCAGTAGCAGCTTTTTCATAGCGGAAAGAAATGGGTTGGCGATGCGCAAATAAACGGAAAGTCCAGATTATCGGCCTGATGCACAAAACAAAAACGCTCCTGGCCAGGAAGCCGGGAGCGTTTCAGAAGAGTCGTTAATTAGCTGCTTTAATTACTTATTCACCGCTAGAAATCGTAGCCCAGCGTGAAGTAGAATTTCGGGCCTTTGGTCACGTAGTCTTCCTGGCCCCAGGCCACGTCCATTTTGCCATAGAAGCCGAGCAGCGTGGTGCGGGCGCCCACGCCGTAGCCAATGAGCATGGGGTTGCGGAAGTTGACCACCGTGGCCGAGAAGTAGTTGCCCTGCGGGCTCACGTTCACGGTGTTGGCCGAGTTGTCTACGCCGAACGGGTTAGTGCCGGAGTAGGCCGTGCCCGCATCGGCAAAGCCAGTGAGCTGCAGGTTGCGGAAGAAGCCCGAGTAGATGGGGCGGCGTGCGAAATACTGCACAATGGGGATGCGCAGCTCGCTGTTGAACAGCACGTAGCGCGGGCCGCTGCGGGCGCTGTAGTTGAAGCCGCGCAGGTTGGTCACGAAATCCTGGTTGAGCACCTGGTCGGGGGCCGAGTAGTTGGGCAGGAACCGGGCTTCGGTGTAGTCGGCGTTAATCAGCCAATTGTCCATGCCGCCGATGCGGAATACCTGGTCCCGCGGTCCAAAGAACTGCCCGTAGCTGGCCCGGTTGGCCCAGATGATGGAGCGGCTGATTTTCTGGTAATGCCGCAAATCAATCACAAACTTGCTGAAGCTGAGACTCTTGTCGCCCAAGCTGTTCAGGCTCAGCAGGCTGGCTTTCAGGCGGGTGCCCACCACCATATTCACGCCGGTATTGATGCTGTTGTCGAATACGACTTCGCCGTTGTAGCCGATGTAGTTGGTGGACTGGTCGTTTTCGGTCGATACATCGCCCAACTGCGTGCTCGAGATGTTCACGAAGCGGGGGCCGCCGCGCACGCTCAGGTTGTGCGTGAGCGGGTAGGCGATGGTGGGGGCTACTTCGTGGCGGCCGTAGCGGTAGTTATAGGAGCCAATGCCGAAGAAATAAGCCTGCTTCTGGTAGGCCACGCCCCAGTCGTAGCGCTTGGTCAGGTTGGTGTAGCCCACCCGAATGTTGCTGGTGCGCAGGTCGAACAAACCAAAGATGCTGGCATCGATGCGCTGGTTTTCCAGCACGTCGGTCAGCGATGCCTTGAACTGCAGACCCAGGCCCAGCAGCGGGTCCATATACAGCGCCGTCGATACGTTGTCGGCCATGAAGCGGGTGTCGTACTTAAACGGCCCGCTCAAGGGCGTGTCGAGTTGGGCTTGCGCCACCGCCGCTGCCGCCGTTGAGGCAGCAGTAGGCGTCAGGCGCCGCCGTTTGACGGCTGCGGCCTGGGCCGGCTCGTCTTCTTCAAACTGGTAGTCGCTGGTATTCACCTGGCTGGTCGACTTCGTTTTGGCTGGCGCGTTAGCCGGCGCGGTGGCCGAGTCGGACGCGGTGGCCGCGACAGGAGTAGGCGCCGGCGCCGGGGCGGGCTTGGGCGGGGCCACCGTGCGCGGCGGAGCCGACCGGTCTTCCAGAGTCTGTTGGCGGGCCGTTTTGGTGAGGGCCAGGGCCGTAGCGGGCAGCGGGTATTCGGGGTAGAGATAGAGAATGTCGCGCGACTGCGTAGGCGCTACAAACACCAGCGCTTTTGTGATGGCGCTGTAGTCAAAATCCTGCGTGTTGGGCAGCCAGTTGGTGAGAATGCCGCGCTGCTTGGTGCTGAGCGAGTAGCGGTAGATGGCCCGCACGCCACTTTCCTCGCCCAGATACAGAATCTCGTCGTTTGAAATAGCGCGGGGCCGCGTCTCGTTCGAAATCGTGCTCACCAGCGTTTCCACTGGGATTTCTCGGCCGTCGAGGTGGTATTCAAACAGGTCGTAGTTGTTCACCACGTTCTGGAAGGCGGCCGGCCGGGCCCGCCCGGCCGAGTCCAAATAGCGGTTCGAGCTAAACACGATGCCCTGGCCGTTGGGCAGGAACACCGGCTGCACGTCGTCGAACAAGTCGTTGGTGAGCTGCTCGGCCTGGCGGCTGCCGGCACGTAAGAGGTAGATGTCGTTCTGCCCGTTGCGCACGGCACTAAAGGCCAAGGCCTTGCCATCGGGCGAATAGCTCATGCTCAGAATCTGGTCGTAGGGCTCGAACAGCGACGCGGGCCGCGAGAAGCGAATGGCTTCGGTCACGCGGCGCACCAGGCCGCGGCCATCGGCGTCGCGCAGGCGCAGGGTCATTTTGCCCCGGCTCATTTCGGCCACCGCCACCTGCGAGTTGCCGCGCCAGGCCAGCACCGGCAGACGGGTTTCAATCTGCTGGTCGGGGGTTTTGTAGCCGCCGCGGCTCAGGGTGCGGCGGTGCGAGCCGTCGCGGTTCATCACCATCACGCGGTAGCGGCCCTGCTCGTTCTGGGCATAAGCCACCAGCTGGCCGTTGGGGCTCACGATGGGCTGCGAGAATACATCGGCGTGGCGGTTGCGGCCGCCCAGCCGGAACTTCTTGTCGGGCTCCACCAATGTAGCAACCTGGGCGCCGTTCTGGTCGCGGTAGTACGTCAGCCAGTCCTTCAAAAACACCTTAAACGGCACGTTCAGCGAAGAACTGATGCCCACCTCAATGTCGCGCGTAATGCGCGTGAGGTTCAGAATGTTCTGGATGGTGGTGTAGCCGTAGCGCTCGGCCACATAGTTCCAGATGCTCTGGCCGGCCAGCGTGGAGTTGCGCAGGAAAAACGGCGCCGTGCGGTTGCCGGTGGGGTACTGCTTGGTCATGTCGCGCATGTAGCCGTCCATGTCCACGCTCCAGCCCTCGGCCGCGTAGGCCGACGCGCCCCCGATAAACCAGTCGGGCAGCTGCAGCAGGTAGCTGCTTTGCAGCACCTCCTTGAGGGAGCCGCCGTACATCATATCATTGAGCAGCACCTGGGTTATCTGGGTGCTCAGCTCGCGCTTGAAGTCGGTTTCCTGGCCTTGAAAAGCAATTTGCACCTTGCTCATGCGGGCCAACGGGGTTTCGCCGCCGTTGATTTGCTGCAGGGTAGCGGTGAGGCCAATGTTGCTCTGCCGCAGGTCGCCCACCGAGTTATAGAACAGCAGCGTGGTCTTCGAGTAGGGGTAGTAGCCGATGAGCGCCGTGATGCGCTGCAGCTCCTTTTCGGCGTACTCGGCGGCGCGGCGGGCGCTGGCCTCGCCGCCTTCGTAGTACATCACGTTGAAGTTCTGGGTGCTGAGCTGCTGCCAGTTGAAGGGCTTGTACTGGATGCGCACTCGCCCAAACGGCTCCTGCGCCGTCTGGGCCCGGGCCGCGGGGGAGTAGAGGAGGGGCAGCAGCAGCGCCAGAACGCCCAGCGTGCGCTTGGTGGATAATGGAATGGTCATAGCAAAGGCAACGAGCAAGGGCGGGTTTTAGTCCGCGGTAACGCTTAGAAGTTCGCGGAGCCGGCGAAAGGTTCCGCCCGACGGGCTGGACGGTTGGGTCCGTTGAAGTAAAGGCATTTAGCGCGAAATTGTTCCCATCCGCCGCCCCGAATGTCGGCATCTTTCGCCCGGCCCCCAATACTACTCAAATTACGCCAACCGGCCGCAGGGCGTTGTAGCGCTGCAGGCTGGCATCGGGCCATATTTCGGCTCCGCTTTCCAGCCAATCGGCCAGCAGCGTGGCCAAGCGCGGGGCCAGCATCACGCCCTTCGAGCCGTAGCCGCCGCAGAAGCTTAACGAAGGCACCGTGGGGTGCGGCCCCAGCAGCGGCCGGCGGTCGCGCACGGCGGGCCGCACGCCCGCCCGCTGCCCCGCCACCACAAACGGCAGGTCGGTGACGACGGTGAGGCGGGCCGCTAGCTCCTCGCGGGCCACGGCCGTGATGCCCTCGGCAAACGGCGGCCAGCGGTAGGTGGCCCCCACGCGAAAGCGCCCCGCGCCCATGGGCACCACGTAGGCACCCCGGTTGAGCACCTGCGCCTCGTCCAGCCCGGCGCATTCCACGTCCAGCACCTCGCCCTGGTTGGGCGTAAGGGGCAGCCAGCTGAAATGCGGGTTGCGCACCGCCGCCGCGCCTTCGCAGCAAATGACGTGGCGGGCGCGCACCCGGCCGGCGTAGGTGGCGCCGTCGACGTCGGTTTCTACTTTATTCCAATCGAAGGCTTCGGCCCGCAGCCAGCCGTCGCGGGTGCCTTCGGCGGCAAGGGCAGCCAGCAGCTCGCGCACGGCCACGTGGCCCCCGCCGCGCAGCCAGGCCCCGCCAAAGGGCGCGTGCACGCCGGGCAGGCCAGGGTCGGTGGTAGTGAGTTCGGCCACGAAGCCGTCCCAGGGTTGGTCGGCGCTGCGGGCCAGCACGGCGTTCTGCTCCTCCACGGAGCCGAAGAGCTTGAAAATCGGGGTTGCGTGGAAAAAGCGTTGGTTGTAGCGCTGCTCCAGCTCGCGGTAGAAGGCGCCGGCAAAGGGCAGCAGCTCGGCTGCGCGCCACGTGAGGGCGAAGCGCTTGCCGGCCACCGGGTTCATCAGCCCCGCCGCCACGTTGGAGGCCGAGTTGGCTTGGCCGGGGTCGAATACGAGCACGCGGTGGCCCCGCTCGCGCAGCACATACGCCAGCGTAGCGCCCGCAATGCCGTGGCCCACTACCAGAAAATCATAGTCCGTCATGGCCGGCAAGGTAAGGATGCGGGGCCTAATGCAAAATTGAGCGAATCGTCTTCTGTCATCCTGAGCGCACCGAAGGACCTTATTACAGTTGCTCTATGCAAGTCGTTCTGACGTAATAAGCTCCTTCGGTGCGCTCAGGATGACAGAAGACGTTCCTTCCAATTTCTCATTCCGCGCAGCGCCGTACCTTTCCGCACTGCTTATAATCTCCTCCTTTATATGACCGTTGCCGGCTTTGCCTTCAATCCATTCTCCGAAAACACCTACCTGCTGATTGACGACGCCACCCGGCAGTGCGCCATCGTGGATGCCGGCTGCTACACCGCTGCCGAGCAGCAGGCGCTACGCAGCTACATCGAAACCAACCAGTTGCAGGTAGTGCTGTTGCTCAACACCCACTCCCACATCGACCACGTCCTCGGCGCCCAGTTCGTGCTCGATACCTGGCCCGGCACGCCGTTTCTGGTGCACCGCCTCGATGTGCCCACCCTGCGCGCCGTGTCGACTTACGCCGCCAACTACGGCTTCCCGCAGTACCGGCCGGCCGAACCCACCGGCGAGCTGGTAGCTGGCCAGCCCGTGCGCTTCGGCGAAACCGAGCTGGAAGTGCGTTTCGCGCCGGGCCACGCGCCGGGCCATGTGGTGTTCTACCACGCGCCCACGGCCACCCTCATGGCCGGCGATGTGCTGTTTCAGCACAGCATCGGGCGCACCGACCTGCCGGGCGGCAACCACGCCGAGCTGCTCCACAGCATCGAAACCGAGCTCCTGACCCTGCCCGACGACACGGTGGTGTACCCCGGCCACGGCCCCGCCACCACCATCGGCGAGGAGCGCCGCCACAACCCGTTTCTCATTTAACAATTAACATTTATCATTTAACAGACCATCGGCCCCGAACCTGCGTTGGCTGATTGCTGCTAAATGAGCTTGTTGGAAAGTCGAGAATTGTTAAATGTTAATTGAATAACTGTTAAATGAAAAGACACCTGCCCAACGCCATTACCTGCCTCAACCTGCTGTGCGGCTGTCTGGCGCTTACCTATATTTTCGCCGGTCAGCTGGAAACGGGGGCTTGGTTTGTAGCCGCCGCCGCCGCCGCCGACTTTGCCGACGGGCTGGTGGCCCGGGCCCTGCGTGTGTCGTCGGCTATTGGCAAAGACCTAGACTCATTGGCTGACATGGTGTCGTTTGGCGTGGTGCCGGGCGCTATTCTTTTCCATCTGCTCTACAAATCCATGATTTCGCCCGAGCCAGGCCTCCACAACCTGGTAGGTTGGGCCGGATATGTGCCTTACGTGGGCTTTCTGGTCACCATCTTCTCGGCCTTGCGGCTGGCCAAGTTTAACAACGACACCCGCCAGACCAATTCCTTCATTGGCCTGCCCACCCCGGCGTGCACGCTGGTGGTGGCCTCGCTGCCGCTCATCCTGGCCCACGACCAATTCGGGCTGCGCAGCGTGGTGCTGAATCCGTTGGTGCTTGTGGGCATGGCCGTGCTGCTTTCGGGCCTGCTGGTGGCCGAGCTGCCGTTGTTTGCCCTCAAGTTCAAGACCCTGCGCTGGGGCGATAACCGGCGCCGGTTCATCTTTTTATTGCTGACGGCAGGATTATTGCTGATGCTGGGCGCGGCAGCCGTGCCGCTGGTGGTGCTGCTCTATGTGCTATTGTCGGTGCCGAAGTCGGCGGCCCGTAGCGGGGCGTAGCGCCAAGGGCAATAAATAGACTATTTGATTGTTATGATAGCACTGGCGGGTGAACCGGAAGCCCGGCCGTGCTGTTGCCGGGCGAGGGTTCGGTCGGCCATCAAAAGGTACTAGTGTTTTAACAGAGCGTATATGCGTCTTTTTCTTCTCTTTGTTGCAGTTGCGGGGTTGATGACAGGAGCGGCGGCCCCGGCGCGCGCCCAGTCAGGCGCACTCACCACCACCCACGGCACCATTAGCTGGAGCGGCTATGCCGAAGTGCCAAGCCGCAGCGTGCGCAAGCAGAAGGTGCCCACCTTCAGCGAAGCCAATATGGGCCTGGACGAGCAGGTGGGCTGGTACACGCTGCGCCTGACGGGCGGGGCCGTGAGCCAGGGCGAGCTGCTGAACCTGGTGTACGAGCCCTTTTCGGCCGCCGACGCCAAGCTGTTCGACGTGAGCAAGCTGCCCGCTGGCCCCGACCCGCGCCTGTCTTCCGGCACCGAAATGAAGCTCGTGGTGACGCGCTTGAGCTTGCGCCCCGCCCGCCGCAACCCCCAAACCGGCCAGCCCGAGCGCCTGGTGTCGTTCGACTACCAGTATGCGGTGGATAGCAAAAGCAGCGCGGCCAACCGCAGCACCGGTTTTCATACCTATGCCAGCCATTCGGTGCTGCAAACCGGCGATTGGTACAAAATAGGCGTGCCCGAAAGCGGCATCTACAAGCTCGACAAAGCCATGCTGGCCGACATGGGCCTGGACACGCAGACGCTCAACACCAACAACCTGCACCTCTACGGCAACTCGATGGGGATTTTGCCCCAAGCCAGCGCCGTGCGGCGCCCCGACGACCTGGCAGAAAATAGAATCATGCTCGTCAACGACAACGGAAACGGCAGGCTCGACGATGGGGAGTTTTTTCTATTTTACTCGCCGGGTCCGCACACCTGGCAGGCGCAGGACGGTGTGTTTCGGCACCGCAACAACATCTATACCGACACCACCTACTACTTCGTGAAGGTGGACAATACACCCGGCCAGCGCGTGGCCCCGGCCACTCCGCCGGCGGCCGGCGCTACGCCCGCCAGCATCACCACGTTCATGCACCGCGACTTTCACGAGCGCGACATGGCCAACCTGCTGCGTTCGGGGCGCACCTGGGTAGGCGAGGGCTTCCGGCCCGGCGGCCTGACCCAAACATTTGCCTTCAACGCGCCGGATTTGGTGGCCAATGTGCCTGTGAAAGTCGTCAGCTCGCTGGTGGCCAGCAGCAACGTGGTACCCAGCTCTTTCCAGCTGACGCTGAACAACGCAGCCCTGGGCACACAGCCGATTCGGGAATTGGAGACGCAGGCGTTCACGCCCATTGCCAACAAGGCCACCACCACCTGGTCGCTGGCCCTGCCAAGCCCCGGCAACGAGCTGCGGGTAGGCCTCACATTCAGCAGCGGCGACGGCGGCGCCAGCGGCTACCTCGACTACTTCGAAATCAATGCCCTGCGCCAGCTGCGCCTCGTGACCAGCGACGCGCAGCTGGAATTCCGCTCATTGAGCAACCTCGGGCTTGGCAACCTCAACCAGTACACGCTGGCCAACAGCACCGGGGCGGTGGTGTGGGACGTGACCAACCCGCGCCGGCCGGCTTCTTACGCCCTGAGTAATGGCAGCTTTGTGGCGCCGGCCGATACGCTGCGCGAGTACGTGGCCTTCCTGCCCAACGGCAACCTGACCAAGAAGCCCCGCAACTTCCGCCGCGTGCCCAACCAGGACCTGCACGCCATCGCGTCGGCCGATTTGATTATCGTGACCTACCCGATATTTCTGAACGAGGCCCAGCGCCTGGCCAACCACCGCCGCACCCACGACGGCCTGCAGGCGGTGGTGGTGACCACGCCCCAGATTTACAACGAGTACGGCTCGGGCGGGCAGGACGTGACGGCCATCCGCGATTTTGTGAAGCAGCTCTACGACCGGTCGCCGGCCGGCAAGCAGATGGAGTTGCTGCTGTTCGGCGATGCGTCGTACGACTACAAGTCGGACCCCAGCAACGACAAAGCGTTTGAGCCCGATTGGTGGAAAAACGGGGCTCGCGTACCGTTCCGTAGCAGCGCCGATTACGATAACTTCAACCAGAATTACGTCCCTACCTACGAGTCGCGGGAGTCGTTTGCGCCCTTCTACGGCGGGGTGAGCTACGCTTCGGACGACTACTACGCCCTGCTCGACGATGACGAGGGCGAATGGTTTGAAGGCAATAGCAGCGAGCTGCTGGACCTGGGTGTGGGCCGCCTGCCGGTGCGCCTTCCCCAGGGCACATCAGCCGATGTGACCCTGCAGGCCCGGCAAGTAGTCGACAAGATTATTTCCTACGACTCGCCGCAGTCGTACGGCAAGTGGCGCAACCGCATCACGCTGGTGTCGGACGATGGCGAAGGCGACCTGTTTGTGGGGGGCGGCTCAGAAATCGTGGCCAACAGCCTGAAGGCGGACTACCCGGTCTACAACGTGCACAAGGTCTACCTCGACCTCTACCCGCAGGTGGCCCTCTCGGCCGGCCAACGCTCGCCCGATGCCGAGCGGGCCATCGACCAGTCGGTTGAGCAGGGCTCGCTGATTGTGAACTACCTGGGCCACGGCGGCCCCAAGGGCTGGGCCGACGAGCAGATTCTGACTAACGCCTCGGTGCTAGCCCTGCGCAACCCCAACAACTTCACGTTCTTCACCACGGGCACCTGCGATTTCAGCTATTTCGACAACCCCGACTTCACCTCGGCCGGCGAGCAGGCCCTGACCGATAACGTCACGGGCGGCGCCATTGGCCTGTTCACCACCACCCGCGTGGTCGACGCCGGCCAGAACGCCGGCCTGAACCAGGCCTACTTCAACCGCGTGCTGCAGCCCGTCAACGGCAAGGTGCCCAGCATTGGCACCATCGTGATGAGGAGCAAGAACGACTACCACGGCGCGGGCCCGGCCTACGACCTCAACAGCCGCAACTACACCCTGCTAGCCGACCCCAGCATGACGCTGGCCTATCCCCAGCAAACGGTGGTGATAGATAATATCGAGCGGAACGTTAGAGGCCAGTGGCAGCCGGCCGATACTATGCAGGCGCTGGCCCGTGTGCGGTTGCACGGCAAAGTGCTGAACAACAACGCGCTGAATACGGCATTCACGGGCCGGGCGCAAGTGACGATTTACGACAAACCCACCACGGTGATGACCCTCGGCGACGAGCAGGGCACGTATGCGGCCGATGCACCGCGGCCGGTGGTGATTCAGGAAAGCGTGATTTACAGCGGCCAGGCCAACGTGACGAACGGCGAGTTCAACCTCTCGTTTGTGGTGCCCAAAGACATCAACTACAACGTGGGCCTGGGCAAAGTGAGTCTCTATGCTTCCGACGCCACCCGCCGCATAGATGCCCACGGCTACCAGCTGAAGCGTGTGGGTGGTGCCGATAGCACCGCGGTGCTCGATACCACCCCGCCCGAAATCAAGCTGTATATGGACAGCGAGTCGTTTGCCTTCGGCGGCCTCACGGGCCCCAACACCACGCTGCTGGCTTTTTTGAGCGACTCAAGTGGCATTAACACCACCGGTTCCGGCATTGGCCACGACATCACGGCCACCGTCGACAACGATGTGAGCCGGCAGTTGGTGCTAAACGACAGCTACGTGTCCAACGTGGGCGATTTCCGCTCGGGCAAGGTCAATAACCTGTTCAAAGGGCTGGCCACCGGTCCGCACTCGTTGCGCCTCAAGGCCTGGGATACCTACAACAACTCGGCCGAGAAGGAAATTGAGTTTGTGGTAGCCACCAACGAGAAGTTGGCCCTCGACCACGTGCTGAACTACCCCAATCCGTTTGCCAACGCTACTACGTTCTTATTCGACCACAACCAAGCTGGGGGCGAGTCGGGCATGCTGGACGTGCAGGTGCAGATTTTCACGGTGGCGGGCCGGTTGGTGCGCACGCTCACGGCCTCGGTGCCGAGCACGGAATCGCACCAGAGCAGCATTACCTGGAACGGCCGCGACGAGTTCAATGACCAACTGGCCCGCGGCGTATACGTTTACCGCCTCAGCGTGCGTTCGGCCACCAACGGCACGGCTTCGAAGTACGAAAAACTCGTCATCCTCAATTAATCCGCTTTTATTTGCGCCCGGGCCGCCAATGGCCTTTTCTCCCACCAGTATGCAGTCACTCGTTTCCCGTTCGCGCTTGGCGCTGGTTGCCAGCTTGCTGGCTTCGGCCAGCACGGCCCACGCCCAGCTCGACCCCCACGCCATCACCACGGCCGTGCCCATTCTTACGCTCAGCCCCGATGCCCGCGCCTCGGGCATGGGCGAGGCCGGAGTGGCCACGTCGCCCGATGCCAACTCGGCTTATTTCAATCCGGGCAAGCTGGGCTTTCAGCAGTATAAATACGGCGTGTCGATGTCGTACTCGCCCTGGCTGCGTAACATCACCGACGACATGAGTTTGTCGTACCTCTCGGGCTACGCCAAGGTGGGCCAGCGCTCGGCCTTCGGCGCCTCGCTGATGTACTTCGACCTGGGCAACATCGACTACCGGGACGGCCAGAACCTGCCCAACGGCTCCTTCAACCCCAAGGAATACGCCTTCACGGTATCATACGGCTTGCAACTGACCGATAACTTCGGCGTGGGCGCCTCGGCGCGCTACATCCGCTCCAACCTTATCGGGGCCATTGGCAGCAGTGATGCCAAGCCCGGCCAGTCGGTGGCCGTCGACCTGGGCGCCTATTATTCGAAGGACGTGACCATTGGCACGGGCCTGTATAACCTGGCCTTCGGGGGCACGATTTCGAACATCGGTAACAAGATGACCTACTCGGACCCCACCAACCCGAGCTTCCTGCCCACGCAGTTGAAGCTGGGCACGGCCCTGACGCGCGAAATCGACCAGTACAACAAAATCACGCTGGTATTCGATGCCACGAAGCTGCTGGTGCCCTCGCCGTACTACGAAGACGGCGTGAGCCAAAACGACCCGCGCATCAAAGCCATTAACGTGGAGCGCAATAACCAGCCCATTGTGGGTGCCATTTTCTCGTCGTTTCACGATGCGCCGGGCGGATTCAAGGAAGAGTTGCGCGAAATCAACCTCTCGACGGGTCTGGAATACAACTACAACGACCTGCTGTATGCGCGCGGCGGCTATTTCTACGAGGCCCCCGACAAAGGCGACCGCCAATACGTGAGCCTGGGCCTGGGCGTGCGCTACCAGGTATTCGGCATCGACGGCACCTACCTGGTGCCCACCGGCAACAACTCGCAAAACAACCCGCTGGCCCAAACCATTCGGGTGTCGCTGCACTTCAACCTGAACAAGCTGGCCGATGCCTTCGACGAAAACGGTGCCGGTGGCACCAGCGGCGAAGTTCCCTCGAACTAAGCCACTAGGTTGGTTGTAATAAACCGAACGTCATGCTGAGCGAAGTCGAAGCATCTCGCGCGTAGTAGTAATCCAATCGCATGGATTTACTCTCGCGGTAGAGATGCTTCGACTTTGCTCAGCATGACGTTCTTTTTCTATTCATTCTCATCGATTTCCGATTCCTGCAAATGCTTGACCGCACCCTAGCCCCTCCCGTTCAACCCCTGGCCCGCGTGGCGCTGCCCGCCGCCGAGGTGCTGGCCCTGCCCAGCGGCGCCCGTCTGCACGTGCTGGCCAACGACGCCCAGCCGGTGGTGCGCCTGCAGGCCGTGTTCCGGGCCGGCAAGCTGGCCGAGCCCCGGCCCGGCTTGGCCTCCCTCACGGCCCGCATGCTGCTGGAGGGCACCACCACCCGCACCGCCCGCCAGATTGCCGACGAAGTGGCCTTCTACGGCGCCTCGTTGGAGTGCGACGCCGGTTTCGACCGCTCCACGCTCACGCTGTACTGCCTCACGCGCCACCTGCCGACGTTGCTGCCGCTGGTGCTGGACGTGCTCCAAAACCCCGCCTTCCCGGCCGACGAGCTGCAACAGCTCAAAACCCGCACCATTCAGAACGTGCGCGTCGAGCGTCAGAAAACCAGCTTCCTGGCTTCGGAGCGTTTTAACGAGCTGCTGTTTGGGGCCGAAACGCCCTACGGCCGGCCCTTCGACGCCAACGCCTACCAGGCCCTTACCGCCGAGGAGGCGCGGGCATTCCACCAGACGGCCTACGGGCTGGCCAACGCTGAAATCTTTCTGTGCGGCGATGTGGCTACCGACCAGGCCCTGGTAGCCGATGCCTTCAGCACGGGGCCAGCAGGGGAGGCCCGGCCGGCGCCGGGTGCGGCCGGGCAATCAGGTTTTGCGCCGGGTACGCCATCTCAGGTGCCGGTAGCAGGCAGCCTGCAGGCGTCCATCCGCATGGGCCGCCTGTGGCCCAGCCCCACGCACCCCGACACACACCGCCTCAAGCTGCTGGTGAACGTGCTGGGTGGCTACTTCGGCTCGCGCCTGATGCGCAACATCCGCGAGGACAAGGGCCTGACTTACGGCATTTACGCCAGCGTGGCCCCGCGCGAGGAAGGCGCGTCGCTCGTCATCGGCACCGATGTGAAAGGCGAAAGTGCTGGCTTCGCCGTGAGCGAGATTGAAATGGAGTTGCGCCGCCTGCAGGACGAACTGATTCCGGCTGATGAGTTGGAGACGGTGAAAAACTACATTCTCGGCAAGTTTGCCAATGAGCTGTCCACGGTGTTTGAACAGTGCGACAAGTATAAAAACCTGGTTTTTATGGGCCTGCCGGCCGACTACTACACCGAATTCGTGCAGCAAACTGAAGCCACCGACGCCGAAACGCTACGAGCGCTGGCGCAGCAATACTTGGCACCAGAGGCTATGCAGACGGTGGTAGCGGGGCCGGCGGCGTAGGGAATATCAAAGCAGCTAAAAGAACGGTCATGCTGAGCGCAGTTGAAGCATCTCTACTGCGGAAGTAAATCCTGTCGATTGGATTACTTCTGCGGTAGAGATGCTTCAACTGCGCTCAGCATGACCGTTCTTTTTTGGATAAGCGGACGAATTACTCGCCTACGCCGGCTCCTGAATGGCGGGCGGCGTAGGATTATACTCGGCCGTAGCAGTGCGGTGCTCGGCGCTTTTCTTGCCCTTGTCGTCCTTCACATCGCGCCGGCTGAAGGGGCGGATGATGAGGCGCAGGGCCTGGTCGGTGCTGAAATAGCTAAAGGCCCAGTCGATGAAAGCTACCACCTTGTTGCGGAAGCCTACCAGCGTCATCAGATGCACAAAAAGCCAGGTGGCCCAGCCAAAGAAGCCGTTGAAATGGATGTTCTTGGGCAGGTCCACCACGGCCTTGTTGCGGCTCACAATGGCCATCGAGCCCTTGTTGTTGTACACGAAATCCTTGGGCGTTTCGCCGCGCAACAGGCGTTGCAGGTTGGCGGCGAGGTGGTCGGCGTGCTGTTGGGCCACGGGCGCCAGCATGGGCAGGCCGCGGGGCATGTCGTCGGTCACCATGTTGGCCACATCGCCGATGGCGAAGACGTTATTCAGGCCCTCTACCTGGTTCCACAGGTTCACGTTGATGCGCTTGTTGCGGGTCACTACGTCGGCGGGCAGACCGGGCACTTCGGCACCGTTCACACCAGCGGCCCACACCAGGTTTTCGGTAGCAATAAATTCGTTGTCAGTATAATAAGCCCGGTTATCCTCAAAGTTTTTGATGGACGTGTTCAGCATCACCTTCACGCCCAGCTCGTCGAGGTAGCGCTTGGCATCGGCCTGGGAGGCTGGCGACATAGGCCCAAGCAGCGCCGGCCCGGCTTCGACCAGAAAAATCTGCATGTGCTGCAGGTCCAGCTCTGGGTAGTCTTTGGGCAGCACGTGCTTGCGCATCTCGGCCAGCGAGCCGCTGATTTCCACGCCCGTGGGCCCGCCGCCCACTACCACGATGTTGAGCAGCGCCTGCCGCTCTTCGGGGTTTTCTGTGAGCAGGGCTTTCTCAAAATTCTGGAAAATGAAGCTGCGCAGGTTAAGAGCATTTGGGATGCTCTTGATTTGCATGGCGTTGCGCTCAATGCTTTCCAGCCCGAAGAAGTTGGTGAGCGAGCCGGTAGCCAGCACCAGGTAGTCGTAGCGAATATTGCCCACGCTGGTAATCACCGTATTGGCGGCCGGGTCCACGCTGTGCACGTCGGCCATGCGGTAGAAGAAGTTTTTCTGGCCCGCAAAAATTTTCCGAATCGGATACGCAATGCTGTCGGCCTCCAGGGCGCCGGTGGCTACCTGGTAGAGCAACGGCTGAAAGTTGTGGTAGTTGTTGCGGTCGATGACCACCACTTGCACCGGCGCCTTGCGCAGGGCCTTGGCCAGGCGCAAGCCCCCAAAACCGCAGCCAATAATGACCACGCGCGGGTGCGCCGAAACGGGAAGATTCGTGTCCATGTAATTGAAGTAAAGCCGGGTAATAACCTGTGCTTTACCCCAAATGTTGGGCAGAAGTTGTTTTTTCGTGCCCGCAGGCCCGCTGCCTACGAGGCGTTAGTCGTCGTTATACTTCTTCTTGAACTCGCCGTTTTTCACCTGCTGCACCAGCTTCAGCCAGCTGAAGGGGTTGAGCAGCGGGTTGTTGGCGTAAGTGCTGGGCCCGAAGCCGGCGCGCACGTCCTGGTTGTACTGCTGGTTTTGCATGGTCTGGCGGAAGTTGGCCACCGCCCCCATGGGCTGGGTCCGGAAAATGCGCGCCATCAGCTCTTGGTTTAGGTTGTCGGCGGCGGCGCTGCCCTTCTCGGTGGGCAGGCGCAAGGCCAGAAAAGCCTTTTTGAAGTCGCGCTCGGTGGTGTAGGGAAACACGCGCACTTCGCCCAGCATAGTAGCGTCTTCCACCAGCGAAATCACCACGGAGTAGCTCTGGCGCTGGTAGTCAGGCGGAATAACCACGGTGTAGTTGGCGTAGCCCAGCGAGCGGATGACGATGCTGTCGCCGGCCAGCACGGCCATCGAGAAATAGCCGTAGACGTTGGACGAGGTGCCGCGCCCGGCCCGGGGCACGTAGATGCTGGCGCCGGGCACGCCCAGCAGGCTGTCGCCGGTGGCCACAATGCCGGTAAACTGAATGATTTTGCGCTTGCCCTGCGCGTACGCCGACGGGGCCGCCAGCAGCAGCGTGCCCAGCAGGGCCACGGCAAAAAAGAGGGAAAAGCGACGAAAGCGCAAGAAATCAGGCATGTTCAGGAGTCGAGTAGGCAAATATACGGCGCCCGGGGCGGGGCCGATGGTAACTTTGGGCGGAAGAACACGGGGCATCCGTCCATTCATCCTAGACAGCAGATGCGCTTGAAACATTTCACGGTTGCTTTTGGGCAGCAACTTTTTAAATCGTTGGGCGACGAAAGCCGTGTCCGCATCCTGCATTTGCTGTGGCGCAACCAGGAAATGGTGGTGGCCGATTTGGAGCAGGTGCTCGATTTCACCCAGACCAAAACCAGCCGGCAATTATCGTACTTGAAGAATGCAGGTTTGGTGAACGTGCGCCGGCTCGATAACTGGATGTACTACTTCCTGAAAGAAGAGGCGGCCGAATTGCTGCAGGAGTTGCTCGGCTTCATGGAAAAAGACCCGCAGCTGCTGCGCGACCAGCAGATATACCAAATCCTGTGGTCGAACCGCGAACTGGCCGCGTATAAGCTCCAGAACCGGCACTGGCACGGGCCGCTGTAGGAAGCTTAGCCGAAAAAAGAATGTCATGCCGAGCGCAGCCGAGACATCTCGCGTGCTGAAGTAATCCTTTCAAAGAGTTAGTGGCGGCACGCGAGATGTCTCGGCTGCGCTCGACATGACGGCCATTTGATTCAATCGGTCCATTTTCAAATCCCTCTTATCATGAGCACCTCCCGCCGCCTCTTCGTGTGCACCAACCAAAAATCAGGGATAGGGGAGGACGTGGCCAAAGCCCTGAAAAAAGAGCTCAAGCACCAAGGCTTGAAAAAACAGGTAATCGACGGCCACAAGCTGCGCACCCAGGTGCAAACCTGCGACTGCCTAGACCTGTGCCGTGACTGCAAAAAGGGCCCTGGCGCCGCCCTCATCGTATATCCCGAAGGCACCGTGTATGGCAACGTGCGCCCCGCTGATGCCGCCGAGCTGGTGGCCGAGCACGTGGGCCGGGGCAAGGTGCTAAAGCGGTTGCGGATAGAAGAATAAGCCTGCCAATGGGCCGGGTTCCAACCGAAGCGGGCTGGAATCCGTTGATAGGGCAATTCATCTGTTATTCATCCGCCGCTCTATGCGCTTTTCTCTCGCAGCCCTGCTTCTGACCGGGCTGGCTTTCAGTGCCGCCGCCCAGCCGGCCGCTCCCCCCGATTCCGTTTACACCGACACTGCTCCCCGCTCCGGCTTGGCGCCGCTGGCTACCCGGGCGCAGGCCCAGGCCATGGGCACCAAGTCCTTCGGGCAATTGGGCAAAGACGGCAATTTGAGTTTGCTGCCCATTCCGGTGTTGTTTTACCAGGCCGAAACCGGCCTCGGCTACGGCCTCGGTGCCCTGCTGAGCGGCCGGTTCTCCAAGGATACCCTCACGCGCCCTTCCAATGCCCGGGTGCAGTACTGGACCACCCAGAAGGGACAGTCACTGCTGCAACTAGTACACACCGTGTACACGCCCGGCGAGAAATTATATCTCAATGGTGAAATCAGCGCCTACGACATTCTGCTTTACTACTACGGCAAGGGCCCCGGCACTAGCAGCGCCGCTGAGTCGGAAACTGACTACAAGCTCTTCATCATCAACCAGCGTTTGCAGAAACAGATTGCTCCTAAGCTGTTTTTCGGCGCGCAATACCGTTTCACCTCTATCACGCAAGTCACCGCGCCGGGCAGCAGCGTGGACGGCGCCCGGACCAATGTCTTCTATACCGACCCGCGCATGACCGAGCGCGAACGGCAGAACACCCGCGTATCAGGCCTCGGCCCCGTCATTTCCTACGACACGCGCGACGTGCCCCTGGCCGCCTTCAAGGGCAACTTGCTGGATGTCGGCGCCACCTTCAACGGCACGGGCCTGGGTTCGGACTATCGTTTTGTGCGCTACCAGCTCGATGCCCGCCACTTCCAGCCCCTGGGCTCCAACCGCACCATTCTGGCGGCGCAGTTCCTCGGGCAGTTCCACACCGGCGATGTGCCGTTTCGCGAGCTGGCCGGCATTGGGGCCAACCTGGGCGGCACGCTCTACAACAACGCCAACTTGCTGCGGGGCATCTACGAGCAACGCTTCCGCGACCGCCAGATGATTATGTTCCAGGCCGAAATCCGGCACAAGCTGTTCCCCAATGGCGGCAGCGTATTGAGCCGGTTTGACGGGGCCGTTTTCGGCGGCGTTGGCAACGTAAACAACTACATCGACAAATTTGCCCTCAGCGACACCAAGTACGCTGGCGGCGCCGGTATCCGCTTCAATTTCATCCGCCGCGACCGGGTGAACCTGCGCCTCGACTATGCCGGCGGCACCGGCAGCTCGCCCGGTATCCTGTTCGCCATCGGCGAAGCCTTCTAAGGTTACCAAAAACAATGATTAAAAGCCCTGCCCGTTAATTCGGGTGGGGCTTTTGTGTGTTACAGAGCTGTAGAATGGCTGCTCTAGGCATGAGCTATTTGAATTATTCTGGAAAAATCAGTCTGGCTAAGCGCTGCATTCAAGGCCGGTGAATGATTTATACTGAGCGAGTAGAATTGATGAGAAGCTTCCTCGCTGCATCCGCCCGGCAAGCTGGGCCTTATCCTTTCGCATGGCGCGGCGTACACCGATTTGATGGACCACGCTACGCCCGCCCGCTTCCTCGCCGCCGGCGAGCCTACCGCAACCGACCCCACCCAATCGGCCGACTGGCTGTTTCCGTTGCCACTCCAGGGCCGTAGCGCCCGCCTGCTGCAACAGCAGCTTGCCCTGCCCCATCCCGCATTGCGCATCAGCGTCATCATCCCGGCCAAAGATGAAGTAGCCAACCTGCCCACCACGCTGGCCGCCCTGGCCGCGCAGGTCGATTTGCAGGGCCGCCCCTGGCCGGCGGGCAGCTTCGAGGTCATTGTACTGGCCAATAACTGCACCGACCACACGGCCGCGGTGGTGCGCCAGCAGGCCCGCCGCTTTCCGCACCTGATGGTGCACGTGGCCGAGCTGTGCCTGCCCGCCCCCAAGGCCCACGTGGGCCGGGCCCGCCGCCTGCTCATGGACGAGGCCTGCGCTCGGCTGGAGCAAGTAGGCCGCCGCCATGGCATTATCGCCAGCACCGATGCCGACACCCGTGTGGCCCCCACTTGGCTGGCCGCCATCCAGGCCGAAATAGACGCTGGCGCCGATGCCGTGGGCGGCCGCATCCTCACCGAAATGAGCAGCCCAGCGCTGCAGCCCCTGCGCCGTATTCAGACAGCTGACGCAGCCTACCATCTGCTCTGCGCCCGCCTGGAAAGCCTCCTCGACCCTGCGCCGGTTGACCCGTGGCCACGCCATCACCAGCATTTTGGGGCCAGTCTGGCCCTCACCGCCCGCGCCTACCGCCAGGTAGGCGGCCTGCCCGAAGTCCGTTTTCTGGAAGACGAAGCCCTGTGTCAGGCCCTGCGGCGGCACGACTTGAAGCTGCGCCATAGCCCTACGGTGCAGGTGCTCACTTCCGCCCGTCGCGAGGGCCGCGTCGAGGTCGGCCTTTCGTGGCAGCTAAGTGAGTGGTTGAAAATGAGCCAGCAGCAGCGTGAGCCTTACGTTGACAACCCCGTGCAACTGGCGCGGCGCTGGCAGCTACGTCGCCAGCTGCGCGCCTGCTGGAGCGGCTGCCCGGGCGCCGAAATCGCTGCGCTGGTCACCCGCCTCGGCCTGCCCGAATCGGTCGTATTGAGCCAGCTGGGGCAGGCGCCCACTTTTGGGGTGCTTTGGGAATGGACCTTGGCGCACAGCCCGGCGCTGGCTGTGGCTCCGGTGCCACTGTCGCGGGCGCTGCTGCTGTTGCCGCGGCTCATCCAGAGCCATCTGGTAGCGGGGGGGCGGGCCGTGGTGGCCGTTTAGCGTTTCTCCAGCAGGTCGAGCCGGTACTTTTCGTGGCGCTGACCGGTGAGGTGCCGCAAGGGACCAGTTTCCGTGGCCTTGGCCAGAAAAAACTCGTGCACGTCGTCGCCTGTGAGTGGGTAGTCGTGAACCGGCGGCGTCCAATGCACCAGTAAGAGTTGGCCGCCAGGCTGTAGGCCAGCAATGAGTTGGTCGGCTGCGCGGGCCAAGTCGTTCGGCGACCAGTAATAACCGACTTCCGACAATAAAATCAGGTCAAATTTCTGGGTGGGAAATTCGTTAGGCACCTGCATCAGACGAATTTCTACCTGCGGCAGCTCGGCGCAGCGGGCTCGGGCCTGGGTCAGCGCGGCTTCGCTTACGTCCACGGCCAACAGGTGAGCGCAGCGCGGCGCCAGCTGGGCCGTGAGCACGCCCAGCGAACAACCTATTTCAAACGCTTCGGCGTAATGCGGGCGCGGCAGGGCGGCCAGTGTGGCAGCGTATTTCTCGCGCTCATAAGGACTGGTTTCAAAATTCCACGGGTCGCGGTTGGCCTGGTACACGTGGTCGAAATATTCCGGCGGTAGGGTGTTGGGCTGGTTTTCGTTCATGGCGCTACGGCTTCAAAAAAAACTTCATACGGTGTGGCGAAGTGCGCCAGCATTTCTTCGGATAATAAAAAACCGTCAGCATCGTCGGTGAACACGCCCGGTGCCACCTGCGAGCGGTGCGCCGCAATGGCCCGCTGCTTCTGCCGCAGCCCAGCCTCAATATTTAGGCGAAACCCCTGTACGCCATCGGCTGCCGTGGGCAGGTCGTCGGGCGCGGCGCGTTCCCAGGCCCACACCACGTATTCAAGCCGGCGCGGTGGCTTATCCATCGCGGCCAGAGCCACCGCCACCAGTTGGCTGGTAGCGCGGTGGTCGGGGTGGGGGTCGCGCCGCCAGGGCACCAGCACGGTAGCTGCCGCATGTTGCTCCAGAAACTCCTGCAGCTGAGTGGCGGCAGCGGCAAAGCCGGGTTCGGTGGTTGAGCTGGGTACGCGACCATCGGGCAGGCCCAGCAGCAGCGGCTCCGTGGCATCGAGCCCGAGCAAAGTGAGGGCGTGGCAGAACTCCGTCTCCCGAACTGCCCGGCGTGCTTGGGCTGAAAACAACAGCGAGTTTGAGTGCGACATCGAGCCGTCGCTCACCAGCACGGCCGCTACCGGCACGCCTTGTTGCCGCAACAGGGCCAGCAGCCCGCCGCAGCCCAGGGCCTCGTCGTCGGGGTGGGGAGCTATTACCACTGTGGGGCCCAGCGTGGCGGCAAAGCTGCCCGGCCGCATCGGGTAAGAATTAAAAGGAAGCAAAGCTGGAAAGGAAAACGCTAACAACTGACAACAAAAAACCAACAACTAAAACGTCTTGCCTTCGAGCACGAAGCGGCCCACGTCGGCCAGCGCGCCGTCGGGCGCGGGCTGGCGCAGGTAGTGGGTGAGGTCGCGGTGCAGGCGCTCGAAGGGAAGGGGCTGGAGCAGGCCGCGGGCGCCCACGCAGCGCTCGGCCAACTGCAGCATGTCGAGGCAGATGGTCTCGATGGCCGTGCGCATCATGTTGGCATAGGCCACGGTGGCTTCGGCCTCGGCCGTGGCGTTGGGGCGGGCGGCGTGTTCGGCGGCCCCGCGTACCCACTGGTGGCCGCTTTCGAGGGCAAGGGCCATTTGGCCGAGGCGCTGGCGTTGGTAAGGGTCGTCGATGCGCCCCAGGCTTTGCAGAAAGCGGCGGGTTTCTTCGAAAATCGCCTCGGCCCCACCCAGCTGCACCGCCGCAAACCGGATGGCGCCGCCACTGAATGCCGGCTGCCGGTAATACGCATCGGGCGGACCGATGAAGTCCTCGGGACCTATTTCCAGCCCGGTCAAGTCGGCCCGAAAGCTGGCCGTGGCCCGCATGCCCAACGGCCGCCAGAAGGAGCGGTCCAACTCGGGAGGCTGGCTGTCGGCGGGCAGCACGAACAACTGCCAGCCCTGCCCATCGGGCAAGGCGCCGGTGATAAGCGGCCGCGCCAGATGGCCCGCGCCCGATGCAAACGTTTTGGCCCCGCGCAGGCGGTAGCGCCCGTTAGGCAGGGCTTCGAGGTGCACACCATCAGCCGGAATCTCGGTATTCCAGACACCAAACAGCCGGCCGGCGCGGGCATCGGCGGCGTAGCGCGCCACTTGCTCGGCCGTGCCCATTTGCTGAATAAGCTGCAGCGCATTCGTGTGCCCTTCAAACACGCGCCCCACCGCCAGGTTTCCCCGCCCAATGTGCTGCAGCACCCGCAGCAGCGGCAACGTAGCCGCCGGGGTATCGAGCCCGGCGCCGCCCAATGTAGCGGGCAAGGCCGCCGTGAGCAGGCCCACCGCTCGCAGCCAATCAAATTCCTGCGTGGGAAAACCGCCTTCTACATCGGTTTCGGCGGCCTGGGCAAATAAGCGCGGCGCCAGCTGGGCGGCGGCGGCTTCCGCTGCGGCGGGGTTGGTTAAGGCCGCTGGGGCCAGTGTATCAGTTGTAATCAAAGCGGGTGGTGTGGAGAGCAGCGCGAAATCGGAGTCAGCGGCCGGCATAGGCTGAAGGAGAGAGTTTCTATACTTCATAAGCGGCTGCAGTGTTCGGCCCATTCAGCCTTATCGGTCAAGCTCTCGAAGGCGCGGCTAACAATTCGGTAATAAAGCTTTTGGAATGCCGCGGGGGTAGGGGCGTACCTTTGCGGCGGCAATAGTGCTGTGCTTTTTCCTGCAAAAACAACCTTATTATGTCGTCTCGCCCCATTCGCGCCGCCCTCCTTTCCGTGTACCACAAAGACCGGCTGGCGCCCCTGGTGCAGCTGCTGCGGCAGCACGGCGTGACGCTTTATTCCACGGGCGGCACCCAGAAATTTCTGGAAGACGAAGGCGCCGAAGTAACCGCCGTAGAAGACCTTACCGGCTTCCCCGAAGTATTCGGCGGCCGCGTGAAGACGCTGCATCCCAAGGTGTTCGGCGGCATCCTGCACCGCCGCCACGAAGACGGCGACCTGGCCCAGGCCGAGCAGCACGGCATCCCACCCATCGATTTGGTGGTGGTCGACCTTTATCCGTTTGAAGAAACTGTGGCCAGCGGTGCCGAAGAACAGGACGTCATCGAAAAAATCGACATTGGCGGCATTTCGCTGTTGCGCGCCGCCGCCAAAAACTTCCGCGACGTGCTGGTCGTCAGCAGCCGCGACCAGTACGCGGCCGTGACTGAATTGCTGACCACCAAGAATGGCGCCACCGACCTCGAAGACCGTCGCCACTACGCCGCCGCCGCTTTCGCCACAACCTCGCACTACGACTCCGAGATTTTCAAATACGTGAGCCAAGACACCGCCGTGGCCGGCGCGGCCCTGCGCCTCAGCGCCCAGCCCGCCACGCCCCTGCGCTATGGCGAAAACCCCCACCAGGCCGGTACTTTCTACGGCGACCTGTCGGCCCTATTCGACCAGCTGCACGGCAAGCAGCTCAGCTACAACAACCTGGTGGACGTAGACGCCGCCGTGGCCCTCATGGCCGAATTCAGCGACGGCGAGCCCGCCTGCGCCATCCTCAAGCATACCAACGCCTGCGGCGTGGCCCAGGCCGCCACGCTCCGCGACTCCTACGTGAACGCCCTAAGCTGCGACCCGACGTCGGCGTTCGGCGGCGTTATCATCGTGAACAAGGAAGTGGACGCGGCCACCGCAGCCGAGCTGAACCAGCTGTTTTTCGAAGTCCTGATTGCGCCTGGCTTTGCAGCCGACGCGCTTCCCGTGCTCCAGAGCAAGAAAAACCGGATTCTGCTGCTGCAAAAGCCGGTCGAGTTTCCGAAGAAGCAGGTGAAAACCCTACTCAACGGCATCATCGAGCAGGATGCTGACCGCCAGACCGAAGCGGCTGCCGACTTCCGCACCGTCACCCAATCGGCCCCCACAGCTGAAGAAACGGAGGCCCTTGTTTTCGCCGCCAAAATCTGCAAGCACACCAAGAGCAACACCATCGTGCTGGCCCGCGCCGGCCAGCTGCTGGCTTCCGGCGTGGGCCAGACCTCGCGCGTCGATGCCCTGCGCCAGGCCATTGAGAAAGCCCGCGCCTTCGGTTTCGACCTGCACGGCTGCGTGATGGCCTCCGACGCCTTCTTCCCCTTCCCCGACTGCGTGGAAATTGCCGGCGCGGCCGGCATCCGCGCCGTGGTGCAGCCCGGCGGCTCTATCAAGGATGCCGATAGCGTGAAAGCCTGCGACGAGTTGGGCATGGCTATGGTGCTGACGGGCGTACGGCACTTCAAGCACTAGGGGCAGGCCAGTCGCCTGTCATTGCGAGGCCGCAGGCCGTAGCAATCCGTCCTGTTCTCAGCGACTAGCCTAATAATGTGACAACCGAACGTCAACGCGGCTAAAGCTCTAAAACCTGAAAAGCCCCGGTACTGCGCAGTGCCGGGGCTTTGTGGCGAAAGGGCGTGTCTGATTTTGACAGGACGGATTGCTTCGTCGTGCCTCCTCGCAATGACAGGCGGGACTGGCCGGCATCCTTGGCAGAATCCCATAATCCCGTTCACCAACCCCGCCCAAACCTTCCGTACCTTTGCCCATTATTTTGCTTGAGCACCGGCCCGAGCTCCGCCTTATTGCATATATCTCAATGGGTTTCTTTAATTTCCTGACCAGCGACATCGCCATCGACCTGGGCACGGCCAATACGCTCATCATTCACAACGACAAAATCGTGGTGGACGAGCCGAGCATCATCGCCAAAGACCGAACCACGAACAAAGTCATCGCCGTGGGCCGCCAGGCCCAGCAGATGCACGAGAAAACGCACGACAACATCCGCACCATCCGCCCGCTCAAGGATGGGGTAATTGCCGATTTCCACGCCGCCGAGGAAATGATTAAGGGCATGATTAAGATGATTGACACGCGCACGCGGCTGTTTCAGCCCTCGCACCGCATGGTCATCTGCATCCCCTCGGGCATCACCGAAGTAGAGAAACGCGCCGTGCGTGACTCCGCCGAGCACGCTGGCGCCAAGGAAGTCTGGATGATTCAGGAACCCATGGCCGCCGCCATCGGCATCGGCATCGACGTGGAACAGCCCGTGGGCTCGATGATTATCGACATCGGCGGCGGCACCACCGAAATCGCCGTTATCGCCCTCTCGGGCATCGTGTGCGACCAGTCCATTAAAACGGCTGGCGACGTTTTCAACCAGGACATCCTCGACTACATGCGTCGGCAGCACAACCTGCTCATCGGCGAACGGTCGGCCGAGCGCATCAAAATCGAAGTTGGCGCCGCTCTCACCGAACTCGACGTGCCGCCGCCCGACCATGAAGTGCGCGGCCGCGATTTGATGACGGGCATTCCGAAGGTTATTAAAGTAACGTTCTCGGAAATTGCCATTGCCCTCGATAAATCGGTGGCCAAAATCGAAGAGGCCGTATTGAAAGCCCTCGAAATTTCGCCGCCTGAACTCTCGGCCGATATTTACGAAAACGGCATTCACCTCACCGGCGGCGGCGCCCTGCTGCGCGGGCTCGACAAGCGTCTCGCGGCCAAAACCAAGCTGCCCATTCACATTGCCGAAGACCCGCTGCGCGCCGTAGTGCGCGGCACCGGCAAGGCCATTAAGGACATTCAGGCCTTTAAAGGCGTGCTGCTGACGTAATTCGAAATTAGTGTAAAAACGGTCATGCAGAGCGTAGCGAAGCATCTTTACCTCAATAGTAAATAATTACTGCTGCGGTAAAGATGCTTCGCTACGCTCTGCATGACGTTCTTATTCAATCCAATTAATCCCCCGTGCGGAATTTATTTCTTTTCCTATTTCGCTTTCGCGGGGCGCTGGTATTTGGCTTATTGGAAATAATAAGCCTCTATTTATTTGTAACCAATAATTCGTACCAGCGGGCGGCGTTTTTTAATTCGGCCAATTCCTACGCGGGCGTGGTGCTGGAGCGCCGCACCCATATAACGGACTATTTCCATCTGGCCGATTTAAATAAACAATTAGCGGCCGAAAATGCGGCGCTGCGCCAGCAACTCTACCCGCCCGACACGGCCCGGCGCGAGGCCGACTCGGTGGCCATTCCGCCAGCCCGCACCGACACGCTCCGGCTGGTGCGCTACCAGCGCCCCGCCAGCCGCCCCGATACGCTGCTGCTGGGCCAGCAGCGCCTGCCGGCCCGCGACCCGAGTTACCCCCTGATTCCGGCCCGGGTTATCAACAACCGCCTCAGTAATGTGGATAACTTCTTCACCCTGAACGTGGGCACGGCCAACGGCGTGCAGCGCGGCCTGGGCGTGGTGGCGGCGGGCGGCGTGGCCGGCCGCGTGCAGGCCGTGACCGAGCACTACGCCACCGTGGCCAGCCTGCTGCACTCCAAAACCACCATTGCCTCCAAAATCAAGCGCGACGGCACCTTCGGCACCATCAAGTGGCAGGGCGACGACCCCACCCACGCCCTGCTCGACAACGTGCTGCGCGAAACCAAACTGGTGAAAGGGGACACAGTGGTGACGTCGGGCTACAATGCCATTTTCCCGGAAGGTATTTTCATCGGTACCATTGATTCCTTCGTGAAAGAACCGGACAAGAACTTCTGGACCATTCGGGTGCGCCTAGGCGTCAATTTTTCCAATTTACAATACGTGTACGTGGTGACGAGCCGGCCTAAAGCCGAGCGCGACACCGTGGAGGCGCGCGCGGGCATGCTGCCGGAAGGAGGGAAGCGCAAATGAGTGGCCTACGGTTTCTATTCGTTCAAATCCTGCGCTTCGCGCTTTACGCGGGCCTGCACGTGATGCTCATTAGCCGGCTGGTGTTGTTCGATTTGGGCTGGTGCTTTTTCTACTTGGGCTTCCTGTTGTTTTTGCCCTTGCGCACGCCTATTGTGGTGCAGTTGCTGCTGAGTTTCGCCATGGGCGTCACGATGGATATTTTCTACGACACGGGCGGGCTGCACGCGGCGGCGGCGGTGCTGCTGGGCTTTCTGCGGCCGTGGGTGCTGCGCCTGCTCACCCCGCGTGACGGTTACGACTCGGCCGACGCCGTGAACGTGCACCAGATGGGCTGGCATTGGTTCGGCGTGTATCTCACGCTGTTGGTGCTGCTGCACCACGCCACGTTTTTCATCCTGGAGTTGGGCAGCTTCCGCCACATCGGCCTCACGCTGGGAAAAATACTGGTGAGCGCACTCTTTACCGGGCTGGCGTTGTTAATCGTGCAGCTGCTGTTTTTCCCGGTGCGAAGGGGGAGGAGTTAGGAGTAAATTATTTAGTAGAACGTCATGTCGAGCTTGCCGAGACATCTCGTGTGCTACCACTAATCCTTTTTACCCATTGGATTAGTGGTAGCACACGAGATGTCTCGGCAAGCTCGACATGACGGGCAACGATATAAAGTGAAATGCAATATTTAGAAGGCCGTAAATACGTCGTCCAGGGCATCTTCTTAATTGTGGTGCTCATCTTCCTCACCCGCTTGTTTTTCATGCAGGTGATGGACGGTACGTACAAGCTGGCCGCCGACAAAAACACCCTGCAGCGCCTGGTGCAGATACCCTACCGCGGCCTGATTTACGACCGCAAAGACCAGTTGCTGGTGCAGAATGAGCCCGTGTATGACCTCATGGTGGTGCCCCGGGAGGTGAAGCAACTCGACTCGGCCCGCTTCTGCGAGCTGCTGCAAATTCCACAGGAAGAGTTGCGCAACAGCCTGCGCGTGGCCAAAAAATATTCGCGCAACAAGCCCTCGCCCATTGTCCAGAACCTGACTACGCGCGACCTAGCCATCATTCAGGACAACCTGATGGACTTTCCCGGCTTCCGCATTCAGGCGCGCATGGCCCGGGCCTACCGCACGGCCAACCTGGCCCACGCCCTGGGCTACGTGGGTTCCATCACGCCAGCGCTGCTCGAAAAGCCGAAATACGCCAAGTACCAGCCCGGCGAAAATATCGGTATTTCGGGCCTGGAGTCGTATTACGAGCCTATTCTGATGGGCCGCCGCGGTGTGCAGTACAAGATGGTGAACGTGCGCGGCATCGAGAAAGGCAAGTTCCGAGGCGGCGAGTTCGACACCCTTTCGGTGGCCGGGCAGGACTTGCACCTGAGCATCGACGCCGAGTTGCAGGCCTACGGCGAGAAGCTGCTAGCCAACCGCCGCGGTTCCATCGTGGCCATCGACCCCAAGACGGGCGAAATTCTGGCCTTCGTTTCGGTGCCGCGCTACGACCCCAACCTGCTGACCGGCAAGGGCGCGGGCAACCGCTACATGGCCCTGCTCAACAACCCCGACCGCCCGCTCTTCGACCGCCCGCTGATGGCCACCTACCCGCCCGGCTCGGTGTTTAAGCTGGTGAACGAGTTGGTGGCCCTGCAGTTGGGCGTGGTGCAGCCCGGTACTGGCTTCGAGTGCAACCAGAAGCTGGTGCGCTGCACCCACCGCCACGAGCGGCCGTCCAACGTGAGCATTGCCATCAAAAACAGCTGCAACCCCTATTTCTATCAGGTGATGCAGGCGGCCGTGCTGCGCGGCCAGGGCAAGAATAAGTACGAGGATACCCACATCGGCCTGGGCCAGTGGCAGAAAATGGTGAAAACCTTCGGACTGGGTGAGAAGCTGGGCGTGGACATGCTTCAGGAAAAGCGCGGCCTGATTCCCTCGCCGGAGTTTTACGATAAGAAGTTCTTCAACAAGAAGGAAAACCGCCAACACCGCTGGAGCTACCGCAACGTGTACTCGCTCAGCATCGGGCAAGGCGAAATCGGCATCACGGGCGTGCAAATGGCCAACGTGCTGGCCACCATCGCCAACCGCGGCTGGTACTACACGCCGCATTTCGTGCGCAGCATCGGCAACGGCGGCCCGCTGCCCCAGTTCCGCCAGAAGCACTACACGGCCGTCGATACGACGCTGTTCAAATACATCATCCCCGGCATGCAGATGGTGGTGGACGGCAACGGCGGCACCGGCAACCTAGCCTCGCTGGCCGAGCTGGGTATTTCGGTGGCCGGCAAAACCGGCACTGTGCAGAACCCCCACGGCTTCGACCACGCCACCTTCGCCGCCTTCGCCCCGGTGAACGACCCGAAAATTGCCATCGCCGTGTTCATCGAAAACTCCGGTTTTGGGGGTACCAGCGCCGCTCCCGCTGCGGGGTTAATGATTGAAAAATACCTGCGTGGCAAAGTGGCTGGCTACCGCCACCGCTGGGAAGACTGGGTGATGTACGGCGACTTCACGAAGAAGCTGCACTAACGGCAGGGGGAGAAGTTGAACGAGGTAGAGACGCAATATTTTGCGTCTCGTCGTTGCTGATGTTGTTATGACTGCGCAGTCATGCGGTGTCAAATGGTGTGGACCCGGTCGTTCAACGACGAGACGCAAAATATTGCGTCTCTACCTCGTTCGATAGCCAACCTTCCGCCCGTTTCCCCGGTTGTAGCACCTCCTCAATCACCACTACAATTACTATGGAATCCCTGCAAGGAAAAGTTGCCCTCGTCACGGGCGCCGGCAAAGGCATTGGCCGCGCCGTGGCCCTCGCCCTGGCCGCCGAAGGCGTGCAAGTGGGCCTGCTGGCCCGCACCGATAGCGACCTGCAAGAAGTAGCTGCCGAAATCATTGCCGCCGGTGGCACCGTAGCCACTGCCGTGGCCGACGTGGCCGACCGCCCCGCCGTGAACCTGGCCGTGGCCAAAATCCACCAAGAACTTGGCCCCATCGACATCCTCATCAACAACGCCGGCATCGGCAGCTTCGCTAAGTTTCTGGAGATGGAGCCTGAGAAGTGGGAGCAAATCGTACAGGTCAATCTATTCGGTACCTACTACGTGACGCGCGCCGTGTTGCCCGACATGATAGAGCGCCAGGCCGGCGACATCATCAACATTTCCTCCACCTCCGGGCAGCGGGCCGCCGCCGGCAGCAGCGCCTACAGCGCCTCCAAATTCGCCGTGATGGGCCTCACCGAAGCGCTGATGCAGGAAGTGCGCAAGCACAATATCCGCGTGTCGGCCCTCACGCCCAGCACCGTGGCCACGCCCCTGGCCATCGGCAACAACCTCACCGACGGCAACCCCGACAAGGTGATGCAGCCCGAAGACCTGGCCGAATTCATCGTGTCGCAGTTGAAGCTGAACCGCCGCATCTTCATCAAGGAAGCGGGCATGTGGTCGACGAATCCGTAGCCTCGACGAAGTTTCTTAGTAGCCAAAGCGCCCCCGTAGCCTAAGTTGCGGGGGCACTTTATTTTCAAAACTACAGCTTCTCAAACGGCACATCCTGAATAGGATACACCTTCCAGTCTTTGTAATCATAATGCCACCACTCGGCCGGCAGCACGGTGAAGCCGTGGGCTTCCATGCGGGCGCGCAGTAGGTCGCGGGCGGCGCGCTGGGCGGGGGTGCCGCCCGCGTAGGCTGCGTAGGAGCGGGGGCTCATCTCGTCATAGGCGCCCGGCATTTCCACCTCGCGGCCGGTGGCCAAGTCGAATAAGCTCAGGTCCACGGCACAGCCGCGGTTGTGGCGCGAGCCCTTGCGTGGGTCGGCTACGAACTCCTTTTTGTCGGCTGGCGTGTGGTCCCACATCTGCTTGGTGATGCGCCAAGGCCGGTAGCCGTCGAACACCAACAGACCGTAGCCCAGCGGTTTCAGCTCCGCATTTACTTGCACCAACGCCTCGGCTGCCGGCCGCTGCAGAAATGCTCTCGCCTGCGGGTAGAGCACCCGACCCATGAAGTTCTGGCTCGTGGCGTAACGGATATCCAGCCGGATGGTCGGGTCGAGCCGGGTCAGCTCCACTAAATCGGAAGATTGGAAGGGGCCGGTTTCGCGCGGTGGCCGGGCCGCGCAGCTGCTGACGATACTCAGGTAGCAGGCCAAGAGCAGGATTTGGAAGGCTTGACGCATAATATGTCGAAGTAGGGGCGGGGCCTGCAACCGCCCGCCGGTAAACGAAATTGTTGAGGTAATGTGAACGACGTGCGGGGGCAGGCGCCGCCCCTACACCGGCCGTGCAAAAACCCAAATAAACAGAAAAAGCAGCCCAATGGACTGCTTTTTCTGTTTTCAATAAAGCGCGGAAGCAATTACAGCAGCCCGCTCAGGAAACCCGGTGCAACACCCAGCAAAATGGTGAGCAGCGCCAGCACCACCAGCGTGGCGGACTGAATACCATCGACCGGCACCGGCGTGGCGTCAGCTTCGGCCGGGCGCAGGTACATGGCGATGAGCGGGCGCAGGTAGTAGTACAGGCCCACCATGCTCATGATAACGGCAAATACCACCAGCCCGATGTAGCCCTGGCCCACGGCTGCCGCTAGCAGGAAAAACTTGCCGAAGAAGCCGCCCGTGAGCGGAATGCCGGCCAGCGAGAGCATGGCCACCGTCATCACGAAGGCCAGCAGCGGGTTGGTGCGGCCCAGGCCGTTGAGGCCGTTGTAGGAGTCGTTCTGGCGGTGGTCGCTCACCAGTTTCAGCACGCCGAAAGCGGCCACGGTGGCAATGGAGTAAGCCAGTGAGTAGAAGAAGATGGCGCTGGCAGCCTCGCCTCTTAGGATGCCTTTGCTGGCCACGAGGCCGATGAGCAGGTAGCCAGCGTGGCTCACGCTGGAGTAGGACAGCATGCGTTTGGTACTGGTTTGGGCCGCCGCGCCTACGTTGCCGAGTAGCAGCGTGAGGGCGCACATGGCCTGAATGGTGGGCATCCAGAAGCCCTGGGCGGCAGGCAGGGCCACCGCCAGCAGCTTGAGGAAGGCAGCGAAACCAGCCGTTTTCACCACCGTGCTCATGAAGGCGGTAAAGAAGGTGGGCGTGCCCTCGTACACGTCGGGCGTCCAGAAGTGGAACGGCGCGGCCGAAACCTTGAAGCCAATGCCGATAATCATCATCAAAATGCCGATGTAGAGCATGGGCTGCAGGCTGGCATTGGCCGGCGCGGCCACGGCGGCGCCGAGTTGCGAGAGGGCAAATGTGCCAGTGGCACCGTAGAGCAACGCGATGCCGAAGAGCAGGATGCCGGTGGCAAAGGCGCCCATTAGGAAGTATTTCAGGGCGGCCTCGTTGCTGCGCGAGTCGCGCTTGCTGCTGCCGGCCAACACGTACATGCTGATACTCAAGATTTCAATGCCCACGAAGAGCATAAGTAGGTGGTCGTAGCCAATCATCATGATGGCACCCACCAATGCGAAAAGCAGCAGGGCGTAGTATTCAGCAAGGTTGGGCTCGCCGGCGGTCACGTAACTGCGCGAGAAGGGCAGCAGCACAATGGTGGTGAGCAGCACGATGCCGGTGAAGGCTACCGTGTAGTTGTCCACCACCAGCATGTGGTTGAAGTAGGGCTCGTGCGCCACGTTCCAGTCGGCGTAGTTGGCCCCGAACACGGCCAGCAGCAGCAGCATGGCGCCGGGCAGCAGCACCTTGTTCGAGCGCAGGAAGCCCAGGAACAGGTTGAGGATGCCGAAGACGGAGAGGAGAATGATGGAGGTCATGGGCTTGCTTGGAGTCGGAACAACAGCGAAAAACTGTCATCCTGAGCTTGCGAAGGACCTTATCAAGGCCGCTTCGTTGAATTACAACTTCAAATCTGCGCTGGCGTGAGAAGGTCCTTCGCTGCGCTCAGGATGACAGGTGTTGGCCTATTATCCTGTAAGAATTACCGGCCGACGAGCGCCAGAATATTCGTTACGGCCGGCTCCGAGAGGTGCAGGAACGAGTTCGGGAACAAGCCAATCCAGAACACCAGCGCGATGAGGGGCACCAGAATCAGCAGCTCGCCGCCGATGAGGTCGGTGATGGTTTCGGAGAACGAGGAGTCCGGGCCGAGCATTACGCGCTGGAACATGCGCAGCAGGTACACGGCCGAGAAAATGATGGTGAGGCCGGCCACGGCACCTACCCAGGCGTTGTACTGGTACACGCCCGCTAGCAGCAGTAATTCACCCACGAAGCCGCCGGTGAGCGGCAGGGCCACCGTGCTCAGCAGCATCACTAGGAAGCAGACCGTGAGAACGGGCGTGCGGCGGGTGAGGCCGCCCAGGTCCGGGATGTAGCGGGTGCCGGTGCGGCGCTCGATGGCGTCGGCGATGAAGAACATGCCGACCACGTTTACGCCGTGGGCCAGCATCTGGACCACCGCGCCCTGCAGGCCGATTTGGGTGAGGGAGAACACGCCGGCCGCCATCAGCCCCACGTGCGAGAGCGAGGAGTAGGCAATGAGGCGCTTCACGTCACGCTGCCGAATGGCGATGATGGCGCCGTAGATGATACCGATGACCGAGAGGATGATAACCGGTTTCTGCCACTGGCTCACGCCGAGCGGCACGACCGGCAGCAGCCAGCGCATGGTGCCGTAGATGCCCATTTTCAGCATGATGCCCGAAAGCAGCATGGTGGCGGGAGCGGGCGCCTCGGTGTAAGTATCGGGCTGCCAGGTGTGGAAAGGGAAGATGGGCATCTTCACGGCGAAGGCCGCAAAAATCAGCCAGAACAGCCACGACTGCTCGGCCGCGCTCAATTTCAGGCTGTAGAAGGCCGAGAGCTCCGACGAGTGCGCGGCCAGCGAGCCGGCGGCGGGACCGGTTTGTAGGTACAGGTACACGAAGCCGGCCAGCATCAGCAGCGAGCCGACGACGGTGTAGAGGAAAAACTTGAGGGTGATGGCCACGCGGCGCTCGCCGCCCCAGGCGCCGGCCAGGAAATAAATCGGAATGAGGGCCACTTCCCAGAAGAAGTAGAACAAGAAGGCATCGAGCGAGGTGAACACGCCCAGCAGGCCGGTTTGCATGAACAGCACGAGGGCGTAGAAGGCCGACGGGTTGTCGAAGTCGCGCTTGAAGGCGCTGAGCAGGATGAGCGGCACCAAGAAGGTGGTCAGCAGCACCAGCAGCAAGCTCAGGCCATCGAGCCCGAGGTGGAAGTTGATGCCGGCCGAGGGAATCCAGCTGTAATTGAGGTTGAAGCTGGCCGAGCCGCTGCTTTTGAAGGCGAAGGCGGTGTACACCGCGAGGCCAAATTCGATGATGGAGGCGCCCAGAGCCAGGGCCCGGGCGGTGGCTCCCTTGGTGAGCAGCAGCAGCAAGGCGGCGGCCAGCGGGAGGAAAAGCAGAACAGCAGTCAGCATCGGCAATAGCAGGAGGGCAGCAGCGGCACCGGGAAACCGGCCCGCAAATTGACCGCAAACTTACGCATTGACTAGTAAGGCTGCACTGTTTTTGTGCAAGTTCTACTGGCGGGCTACTTTACGGCTCATCAACACGCGCCCGGCCGTGTCCATCCATTGCGCGGTGTAAAGCCCCGGCGCCAAGGCCGCTACCGAAACAGAAGCCTCCATTCCAGCTACCGGCTGGCGCCGTACCTCACGGCCCAGCGCATCTAGCAAACGCACGGCGGCGGCGGTTTGGGTGGGCTGGCGCAGGCTGAGGGTTTCGGTGGCGGGGTTAGGGAAGGCGCTGTAGCCGGCCGCTTCGGCAGCCGCTGCCGTGGCGGTGGGGCGGCAGAACACGGCCATGATTTTCGTCCACAGCTCGTTGTCGAAAGACGATGCGGCCAAGGTGCGCGGGCCCGCCGACTGGCCCTGGCGCACCACCACGAGGCCCAGGCTGGGCACCACGTAAATCTTCTGGTCGTTTTTGCCGAGGGCGGCAATGAGGTCGGCCGGGGCGGCGGGGATGAGCGGGCCCGGGAAATTGATTTGAGACTGGGGCAGGCGGTAGCTGCTCTGGCCATTGAGCCACCAGAGGTAGCCGTAGCTGCGGTTCAGGGTTTGGCTGGGCGTAGTCATGCGCCGGAAATAGGCGGTGTCGGTCATAATTTGGGTGCCGTTCCAGGCGCCGCGGGCCAGGATGAACAGGCCGAAGCGGGCCATGCTGCGGGCTTTGCTGTAGAACACGTCGTTGGCCCACAGGCCGGTCATGCCGATGCGGTTGCCGAGGCGCTGGTTGGTGTATTGGATGATGGCGGCGGCGCCGCTGGCTTGCACCAGCACGTCTTGCAGGGTGCGGTAGGCGCCGGTGTGGTAGGCCCAGCGCGTGGCGGGCGGGGCGAGGTAGCGCAGGCAGCTGGGCGTGGTGCTCTCGTTGTCGCAGGGCGCGGGCGGGGTTTCGTCGAGCCCGGTGGTCATCGTGAGCTGGTGCAGCAGCTGAATCTGGCGCTGCTGGGCGCGGGTGGCGCTGGTCCAGCGGCCGAGGTAGCGGGAGGTGCTGTCGGTGAGGCTCAGGATGCCGTCCTGCCGGGCCAAGCCCACGAGGGTGGCCGTGAGCGACTTGCCCGCCGAGGCCCAGTACCAGGCCGAGTCGGCGGTGTAGCTGCCGTAATACTGCTCCACCACCAGGCGGCCGTCTTTCAGTATCAATAACGACTTGCTGCCCTTGCGCCCGGCAAAGGCCAGCAGCGAATCGAGTGGCGTTTGGCACCAGCCCAGGCTGGCCGGCGTGGTGGTGGCCCAGGTACTGCCGGTGAGGGGCGGGAAGTAAAGGGCGGACGTCTGGGCCTGAATCGGGTTGTCCATCAGAAGCAAACCCAACAGGCAGCAAGTAAGTAGCACGTTTGTCATCGGCGCAAAGGTCTTTACAAGCGAATATTTAACTAGACTTGCTACCCAGTTACCGGTTTAATGAATGAACTGACTCAATCCGCAACGATTCCCAATTACATGAACCATCCCATCCTGCGCGTGGCCCGGCCCACCGATAACCTGTCTGCTTTGCTACGTTTTTACTGCGACGGCCTCGGCTTACAGCAATTAGCTTCTTTCACGGCCCATAATGGTTTCGATGGCGTGATGCTGGGCCACCCGCAGGCGCCTTACCATCTGGAGTTCACGCATCAGCCCGGCCACGTCGTGGGCCGCGCCCCCACGGCCGATAACCTGCTCGTGTTTTACCTGCCCGATGCGGCCGAGTGGCAGGCTGCCGTGCGGCGCATGGAAGCAGCGGGGTTTGCGCCGGTGCCGTCCTACAATCTGTATTGGGACCAGCACGGCCGCACCTTTGAGGACCCCGACGGCTACCGTGTGGTGTTGCAGCAGGCCGCGTGGAACTTGTAGCCCAGGAAACGTATGCTCCCGAAGATACCTGAGCTACGTCCTCCCGTTTCGCGCCTGGCGCCCACGCCCAGCGGCTTTCTGCACCTCGGCAACGCCGTGAATTTCGTGCTCACCTGGCTGCTCACGCGCCGGGCCGGCGGCACGCTGCACCTGCGCATCGATGACCTGGACCGCGCCCGCCTGCGCCCGGCCTATCTGGATAATATCTTCCGCGTCATCGACTGGCTGGGCATCGACTACGACCACGGCCCCAGCGGCCCCGATGACTTCCTACGCCACCATTCGCAGCTGCTACACCTGCTCGAATACAACCGCATACTGCGCCGGCTGGCCCAACAGCCGGACCTTGTGCGGGCCAGCCAGCGCACCCGTACCGGCGGCGCCGAGGCAGCTGTCTCGCTCGAAACGCCGGGCGCGGCGTGGCGGGCGCTGGTGCCGGCCGGTACCGAAATCAAATTTGTAGATGCCTGGCAGGGTGAAACCAGCGTCCCTCTTGGTGTCTTGATGCCAGACTTTGTCATTCGCAAAAAAGACGGCGTGGTGGCCTATCAGGTGGCATCAATAGTAGACGACCTGCGGCTTGGCACCACGCTCATCGTCCGCGGGCTGGACTTGCAGCCCAGCACGGCCGCGCAGCTATGGCTGGCCGGGCAGCTTTCCGAAACGGCTGCTTTCAACACCTCGCGCATCACTTTTCATCACCATCCGCTGCTGACGAATGATGCCGGGCAAAAGCTTTCCAAGTCGCAGCAGTTGCCGGTCGATGTGGGCGTGCTGGCGCAGCGGAAGGGCAAACGAGCTGTGTTTGGGGCAGTCGCTGAGATGCTGAAGCTGCCAACCGGCGCGGGAGAGTCGCTGGCTGCCCTGCAACCGGCGTTCAGCGACTCTCCTGCTTTAACTCAATCCAAAGAGGAATGAGCCGACCGATTTGCTTTGTTCGGCTGCGCTAGTTTTTTACCAGGCGGGCGCGCACGCTGCCGGTGGCCGTACGCGCCTCCAGCAGGTAGATGCCCACGGTGAGCGCGGAAACGGGTACGGTGAGTTCCTGGCGGCCGGCGGGCAGTTGGCCCGTCCACACCAGGCGGCCGCTCAGGTCGGTGAGCAGCAGCTGGGCGCTGCCCTTCAGGTTTTCGATGGTGACGTGGACAGCATCAGAAGCAGGCACGGGGCTGGCCGCAATGTTCAACCCATCGGGACCGAGTTGGCCCACGCGCGTGGCCAGCGGCCCGCTGGTACCAAACACTTTGAAAGCCATGGCTTGGTTGACGGTGGTGGCCCCCGTGCCAGTGCCGGTGTCGGTCAGGGCCGCCCAGGTGGTGGTGGTGCCGGCAACGGTGCCCTGCAGGGCGTTGGCTCCGGCTTGGGTGCGGGCGCCCACGGTCGTCACGGGCACGAAAAAGTGCGTTCCGGTGCCGGTGCTCGTGGCCGACCAGCTCACCCAGTAGGTGCCGGGCTGCAGCACCAGGCCGGGCGAGACGGTGGCCTGCACCTCCCACACCTTGCGCGTGGTGCCCGGGGCCGTGGGTGTGGGGTAGAGGCTGTTGAAGATGCGGTAGGTCAGCGCGTCGGTCGAACTGCCCAGCCGGTTGGTGGTTGCGTCGCCAAATACAACCGTGGCCCCCGCGGTGCCCGGCTGGCCCCGCCACACCCGAATGGTGAGCGCCGAAAAGGGCGAAGGGGTGGCGGCGGCGCCGGTCTGGTAGCCAAAAAAGCTGAAGCTGCTCACCGTCCAGGCTTGCCCGGCCGGCACCGTGAAGTCGTCGGCTAGTTCCAGGCTGCTGGTGGGGCTGGCCGCGTAGCCGGCGTTGGTGTTGGCCACGGCGGTGTTGCCGTTGTCGTTCTGCGCCTCGCTCCACTGCGTGCCGGTGGGGGCGGCCACCCCGCTCTTGCTCGTGGCCGTAGTGGCGAAGGAGCTGCTCGTCAGGCTGGTCGCGCCGTTATTGAAGAGCGGCGTACTCGTGCCCACGGTGGCGCTGGTGCCAAACACCCGGAAAGCCATGGCCTGGTTGACGGTGGTGGCCCCCGTGCCGGTGCCGGTATCCGTCAGGGCCGCCCAGGTGGTGGTACCGGACGTAGTGGTGGCCTGCAGGCCGTTGGCACCGGCTTGGGTGCGGGCGCCCACCGTGGTCACGGGCACGAAAAAGTGCGTTGCTCCCCCCGTGTTCGCCGACGACCAGCTCACCCAATAGGTGCCGGGCTGCAGCACGAGGCCGGGCGAAACGGTGGCCTGCACTTCCCACACCTTGCGCGTGGTGCCCGGGGCCGTGGGCGTGGGGTAGAGGCTGTTGAAGATGCGGTAGGTCAGCGCGTCGGTCGAGCTGCCCAGCCGGTTGGTGGTCAGGTTGCCGAAGATGACCGTGGCCCCGGCCGTGCCCGGCTGGCCATTCCAGACTTGAATATACAGTTCTGAAAAAGGCGAGGGAGTGGCGGCGGCGGCGGTCTGGTAGCCAAAAAAGCTGAAGCTGCTCACCGTCCAGGCCTGCCCGGCCGGCACCGTAAAATCGTCGGCCAGCTGGTAGCCCAGGCTTTGGTTGGCGGTGAAGCCCGAATTGGTGTTGGCCACGGCGGTATTGCCGTTGTCGTTCTGCACCTCGCTCCACTGCGTGCCGGTGGGGGCGGCCACCCCGCTCTTGCTCGTGGTCCCGGTCGCAATCGAGCCATTGGTGAATAGCTGCGCCCGGCCGCCTAAGGTGGTGGCAATAAACAGAATTGAAATAAGGAAGAAGTTTTTCATGGGAAAGCAGGAAAAATGGAAATCAGAAGTAAGTAGGATTGTGCGTAGTAAATATATATTTAATATAGTAAAAACAAAATTAATAGGCCAAAAAAATAGTGCTGCGAATGAACTGAATAGCAGTTCGTCCGCAGCACTAGCCGCCTGCACTCGTGCCAAGCCGGATGGCTCGTTATCGCACTTCTTTCTTAAATTCCTCCGCCCAATGGTCGGCCAGGCGCGTGGGTTCCGGCAGCTTGTAGCCTTTGAGGCACGCCAGCGTGAGGCGCGTGGCGGTGGCCTGGTCGCAGCGGTGGCCGGGGCTCACGAACAGCGGCAGCACCTTGTCTTTACTGCGGATGACTTCGCCAATCAGCTCGCCGGATTTCGCATCAAGCAGCTCCGTGATGCTGCCGCGCGCGATGCCGGGCTCCTGAAATATGCCGGTCAATTTCTGCTTAGCCACGCCGAAGGTGGGCATGTCGAGTAGCACGCCGAGGTGCGCGGCAATGCCCATGCGGCGCGGGTGCGCGATGCCGTGACCGTCGACCATGATGACGTCGGGCTTATGCTGGAGCTTGGCAAAGGCGTGAATGACATTCGGGGCCTCGCGGAAGGAGAGGAAGCCGGGCACGTAGGGCATATCCACGGGGCCGTAATTGTAGACCTTTTCGACCAGCTCCAGCGACGGGAATTTCAGCACCACAAACACCGACAGGATGGTGTCGGGGGTGGGAAACGACGAGTCGCAGCCGGCAATGAGGCGTGGCTCCTGCGGCAGTGGCTCGTGACGCACGCGCTGGCGCATCTCGTGCTGCTGCTGGGTGAGGCTGCGCACGAGGGCGGGGTCGGGTGGGGGACCGGGCGGGCGGTAGTAAGCCATCTGCTTTTAGTTATGAGGTAAAAGTTAGGAGTTGCGAGTTTTGGGGACCCCGGTTTTCTGATGCCCCAAAGCCCATCCGTAGCATCTTCCGGCGGCGCGGGGCGTATGAGGGCCATACGTTTCTTCGTTGGCCATGTCTGAATCCACTGCTGAACAACCTGCTTCCACCGGCTCCGGCCCGCTGCTGGAGCGCCGCTATTTTATTGATGTGGCGCGGGCGCGTCAGACGCCGGCCCAGCTGATGGCCGCGGTACAGGCCAACGTGCCCCACTTCTCGCCCGATGCGCTGGCCGATTTCAAGAAGAAAAATGGCGATGCCGACGACCTGAAAGCGGGCGACGAGTTCAGTATCAAAATCCTGGGCCCCTGGAACGGCTGCGTGCGCGTCACCGACGTGAGCGCCACGGCGTTCGAGTTCATCACCCTCGAAGGCCACCCCGAGGCCGGCCGCATCCGCTTCGAAACCCATTACCTTAATGACCGGCCCGACGTGCTGCGCTTCGAAATCCGCTCCTCGGCCCGCTCGCGCGACGGGCTGGTGGCCTTCGCCTACGACACCATCGGGGGCGGCAAGCTGATGCAGGAGGCCACTTGGACGGAATTCTGCCGGCGCGTGGCGGCGGCCAGCGGCGGCCAGGCCCTCGGCGATGTCACCGTCGAAACCTTCCGGCACGACGAGGCCGGCCACGTGCAGCACACCCGCCATGACTAACCAAGTTGCCGCCGTGCCCGCCTCGGCCAAACCAGCCGCCTGGGAGCAGTACCAAGCCCGCATCGATGCCTACGCCGACGCGAAGGTGAACTACGATTTCTCGCGCCAGAACGAGTACACCAGCGCTACCGGCTGGCGCCTCGACGACTACGCCACCGACCTGCCCGCCGAAGCCCCCGGCCCGCCCGAAGCGGCCGGCTCCTTCGCCGCCGCGCAGGAGGTGCTGCGCCGCTACGCCTTCCCGCCGCCCGACCTCATCACCGGCTACTTCGACCCCAAGGTGCCACTCGAAAAGCGCATCATGGTGCTGCGGGCGCATTTTCTGGTGTTCAACTTCTATTTCGGCGTGCGCGTGAGCGAGGTGACTGATGAACAAGCCCGCGACACGCCCAACGGTCCCGAGCGGGTGTGGGGCTACGGCTACCGCACCCTCGAAGGCCACTTCGAGCGCGGCCAGATTGACTTCACCATCCATAAAAACCTCACGACCGGGGCGGTGCAGTTTCGCATCCACGCCGTGTCGCAGCCGGGCCAGATTCGCAACCCATTCTACTGGTTGGGCTTCAAGCTGTTCGGGCGGATGCTGCAGCGCAAGTTCGCTCGCGAGTCGTTGCGGCGCATGCGGGAGCTGGTGGCTTCGCAGCTGGCTGGCCAGCCGCTGCCGCAAACTTTGAACGCGCCGGCCGGTTCTATCAGCGCTCCGTGAACGTCATGCTGAGCGCAGTCGAAGCATCTCTACCGTAATACTATTCCTTTCGATTGGTTTAGTACTGCGGTAGAGATGCTTCGACTACGCTCAGCATGACGTTCTGATTTTTCCATTACTATTCCTAAATTACCCCAGATGCTTCCAACGAAAGCCTACGCCGCCCCGGCCCCCAGCGTCCCGCTCGCGCCCTTCGATTTTGAGCGCCGCGAAGTCGGCCCGCACGACGTATTGATTGACATTGCCTTTTGCGGCGTGTGCCACTCCGACCTGCACCAGGTGCGCGACGAGTGGGGCGCCGGCATTTTTCCCATGGTGCCGGGCCACGAAATCGTGGGCCGCGTGACCAAAGTGGGCGACCACGTGAAGAACTTCAAAGTAGGCGACCTGGCCGGCGTGGGCTGCATGGTCGACTCCTGCCGCACTTGCCCCAGCTGCCAGGAAGGCCTGGAGCAGTACTGCGAAACCACCGGCATGGTGGGCACCTATGGCGGCACCGAAAAAGAAACCGGCCGCCCCACTTATGGCGGCTATTCCAGCCAGATTGTGGTGGATGAGAAATATACCCTCAAAGTATCGGAGAAGCTGGATTTGGCCCGCGTGGCGCCGCTGCTCTGCGCCGGCATCACCACCTACTCGCCCCTGCGCCAGTGGAACGTGGGCCCCGGCCACAAAGTAGGCGTAATGGGCCTCGGCGGCCTGGGCCACATGGCCGTGAAGCTGGCCGCCGCCATGGGCGCCGAAGTGACGGTGCTCAGCACTTCACCCAACAAAGAAGCCGATGCCAAGGCGCTGGGCGCCCACAAATTCGTGGTAACGAAAGACGAGGCCCAGTTGAAAGCGGCCCGAAACTCCTTTGACTTCATCATCAACACCGTGTCGGCCCCGCTCGACCTGGCCGCTTATCTGAACCTGTTGCGCCGCGACGGCACCATGATTCTGCTGGGTGTGCCGCCCGAGGCCCCGCAGGTGCACGCCTTCAACCTCATTGCTAAGCGCCGCCGCATTGCCGGCTCGCTCATCGGCGGCATTGCCGAGACGCAGGAAATGCTGGACTTCTGCGCCGAGCACAACATCATGTCCGACATCGAGCTGATTGACATCAAGGACATTAACGAGTCGTACGAGCGCATGCTGAAAGGCGATGTGAAGTACCGTTTCGTGATTGATTTGGCTACGCTGAGTAACTAATTCCGCCACTCGGCTGCTTAAAAAAAGGCCTCCTGCTATGTGCAGGAGGCCTTTTTTATTTGGTGAGTTGGGGCGGTTGGATGAGAGCGTCGCGCCGCTGGCCGTTGACGAGGGCTTCGTTGCGGCTGACGTGCGACACGGAGCAGCGCCCGCTGCCGGCCGTTTGTTCCAGCACGATGTTGGTGATGTCGTAGCTGCGGTTGGCGGCGGGCACTACCAGCCGGAAGCTGTGCGCGTTCACGTTCTGGCGCACGAAGGCGGGCAGCGCGAACTGAGCGGGCTGGTCCTTCATGTAGTAAACCAGGAAAAGCGCCGTGGCCGATTTTAGCGTGGCGGGCGTGGGTTGGCGCAGCGTATCGAGTAGCGACTGCAGCGCCTCGTCGCCGTAGCGAACCAAGTATGCGGAGCGAGTTTCGGCCCGTCGAAACCCCAGGCCGCTGCTGCTGAGCGTGTCGGGGCTGAAGGCCAGCATGAATTGCGGGGGCGGCGGTTCGCCTTTGGGGCAGGAGCAGCCAGCTAAGACGAGCATTGCCGCGGCCAGGCCGGTAGATGAAATACGCATAGTGGAAAGGGAAAACAATGAAAGTAGAAAGCCATGCTATGCCAGCACGCGCATGGCCGGCGCCGCGCGCCAGGGCGTGGGCGTCAGCGTGATATCCTCCCAAAGCTCCTGCTGGCCGGTGTAGTGCAAGTACACCCGCGCCGTGGCGATGATGTCCTTTTCGCAATACGACACGATGCGGGCCAGGTCCTTTTTCACCCAATACGTGTGGCCCACGTCGGCACCGTCGATGTCGTCTTTGGGTGAGGGGATGCCGAACACGCCGGCCAGCAGGGCCAGGGTGATGTGGCCTTTGTTGTCGCCGAACTTCCAGAGGTCCATGGTGTCGAGCAGGTGGTGCAGGTCCCAGGGCTTGTGGCCGGCTACGTCGAGCATGGGCGGAATGCCCTGCCCGCAGATGAGCATGCGGCGGCCCAGGTAGCCGTAGTCGAACTCGCGGCCGTTGTGGGCGCACAGGAAGTAGCCGTCGGGGCGGGCCGTTTCGAGTTTGGCGTAGCGGCTGGGGCCGTAGGGAGCGTAGCGCTGCAGGAAGCTGGCGAAGCCGCTCAGCACCGCGCACTCATCTTCATCGGCGAAGGACTTGGTACGAAATTCCAGTGTTTCATCGGGCAGCAGGCGGAAGTAGCCCACCGAAATACACACCACCTTGCCGAACTCGGCGTAGAGGCCGCCGTTGGCGAAAAGCGCTTCGTGGCTCTGGCCCTCGGCCAGCTCGCGGGCGTGGCGCTTGTCGCAGAACTTTTGCCAGAGGGACTGGTGCGCGGCCGGCAGTTCGGCGTGCGAGGCGTGGCCGGGCACGGTTTCGATGTCGATGAAGAAAACGCGGGTGAGGTCGACGTGGCGGAGGATGTTCATGGCAGGCGCGCGGACAGCGAAAAAACGTCTACCCCAAAGCTAAACTAAAAACGGTGGCCTCACCGCGCGGCCCGCGCCGTATTTTCGCTGCCATGTTGTTCTACTACGGCCCCCATAGCGCATTGCTGCTGCCCTTTGTGGTGCCGGGCGCGGTGGCCACGCTGTGGCTGCTGGTCCGGGCTTGGCGGCGCGGTGCCCCCGCCGATGCCCTGCTTGCCCTGCTCATCCTGGTGCCCACCCTGAGCGTGAGCCAATGGATGCTGGGCTACGCCGGCTGGTTCGACAGCCACGACGGGCACTCCACCGTCATGTTCTACGTGCCCTGGCGGGCCAGCATGGTGCTGGGCGGGGCCTATTACCTGTATTTCCAAAGCCTGACCAATCAGGATTTTCGCTGGCGCCCGGCCCTGAAGCACCTGCTGCCGGGCCTGCTGGAATGGGCCGCCTTCGCCGCCGTGGCGGTGTATGACCTGGTGTGGTGGCGCGGCGTGCTCGGCCGGCCGCTGCCCGATTTTTTCGGCACCAAGGGCCGGGCCGCCACGCTGTTTGATGAAACAGCCTTGCCCGCCGCGCTGCTGGGCTCGGTGCTGTTGCTGGTGTATGGCCTGCGCGTGCTGGCCGACTACCGCCGCTACGCCCGCTACCTCGACGACAACTTTTCGGACCCCGAGCGCCTGCGCTTTGCCGGGCTGCGCCAACTGCTGGGGCTGCAGGCCTTGGTGCTGCTGCTGAGTTTGTTGTTCACGACGCTAAATCAGATTTACGATTTCAGCTACGACGATGCCTGGTATTTTTTCGCCCTGCGCGGGGTGCTGATTTATGGGCTGATTGTGGTGGGCCTGCAGGCCAACTACGCGGCGGCCACCAGCCCGCTACGCTTCGGCGCCGCGCCGCGGACGCAAATGCCAACGGAAGCGGGGCTGCCCGCCCCGCCCGTTTCGCCGCCCGCCGCTGCGGCTGTTGCTTCCATCGAACCGGTTACTCCGGCTGCTCCGGATGAAGCGCCTGTTTCCGCTATTGCATCGGCAACCGAGGAAGCCCCGCCGCCCGTGCCGGAGCTGGCCCCGGAGCTGCTGCCGTGGCGTGAGAAGCTGCTGCGCCTGATGGCCGACGAACAGCCCTGGCTGGAGCCTGAACTAACGCTGACGGAGCTGGCCCACCGCCTGCGCACCCACCCGGCGCTGCTGTCCCGGGTCATCAACGCGGGCTGCGGGCAGAACTTCAACGACTTCGTGAACACCTACCGGGTGCAGGAAGCGCAGCGCAAGCTGGCCGACCCACGCTTCGGCCATTACTCGCTGGTGGGCGTGGCGCTGGAAAGCGGATTCAACTCAAAATCAACATTTAACCGGGTATTTAAGAAGCTGCTGGGTCAGGCGCCCAGTGAGGTGATGCGGCCCAAATCATAAGTTGAGACGGGCCAGGTTATGGCTTGGAGCGCCGGGCGTGGGACCAGGGAGGACCTTTGACACAGTCTTTCCCCCAACTCCCCGACCGTGATGAAAAACTACCCGACAACGCCCCCCGCCGGCCCGGCAGCAGCCACCGCTCCCTGGCTGCCCACGCCCTTTATTCACGGGTGGCCCACCAATATTCGGGTGGCTTGTAACGTTTGGCTTCCGGCGGCGGTACCCGCTGTGCCCCCAGCCAAAATACTTGGCTCCGCAAGCAACTACCGCCGCCGGGTCCGCATCTGTTCTCCCATACTCACCTTTTTTCTGCAAATGAAGACTTTTAGTGTGTGCGCCCTGCTGGCGCTGCCGGGATTGGTATGTCTTGCCCCTAGAGCGGCGGCCCAAGCACCCGCCGGTCCACCCGCAGTTGTTGGTACCGGCTCCCTCACGGGCATGGTGCTCGATTCCCTCAAAAAGGAACCCGTGCCCTACGCCACGGTGGTGCTGCTGCCGCCTGCGCCCAACGACAAGCCCATCACCGGGGTGGCGGCCGACGACAACGGCAAGTTTTTGCTTAATAAGCTCACGCCCGGCCCGGCCCGCCTGCGGGTGAGCTACGTGGGCTACGGTACCCAGACGCGCGACGTAACCATCACGGCCGGCGCCACGGCCGTGCCCGCATTCCAACTGCCCGTAGCGGGCACGGCGCTGGCTGAGGCCGTAGTGGTAGGCACCAAGCCGGTGGTAGAAGTGCGCCCCGACCGCATCGTGTACAACGCCGACCAGGACGTGACCAACGCCGGCGGCACCGCCTCCGATGTGCTGCGCAAGGCCCCGCTGCTGGCCGTGGATGGCGACGGCAACGTGAAGATGCGGGGCTCCAGCAACTTCAAGGTGCTCGTCAACAACAAACCTTCGCCTACGCTGGCCAGCAACCTGGCCGAGGCCCTGAAAGGCATCCCGGCCGAGCAGATTCAGAGCGTGGAAATCATTACCACGCCGCCGGCCAAATACGACGGGGAGGGCACCGCCGGCATCATCAACATCGTGCTGAAAAAGGGCTCGACGCAGAAGCTGAACGGCCGGGTGAGCGCCTCGGGCGGCAACCGCAACTCGAACGCCAACGCCTCGCTCAACTTCAAAACCAAGAAGCTGGGCTTCACCTCCTCGGCCGGCACGGGCGGCTGGTACGGACCCAATGAGTCGGTGCGCATGCGGTTTGGCAAGCAGGACAATTCGACCCTGGTGCAGAGCGGGGCCGGCAACTACGGCGGGCGCTGGTACTACGCCTCGGTAGGGCTCGACTACGACATTAATGACAAGCAAAGTTTGTCGCTGGCCACGTCGTTTAATCGCTACGCGGGCCACGACTTCAGCAACCTGCTGAATAATTTTGTGGTGCCCGGCGCGCCGCAGAGCAACCAGCTGTTCACCCGCACCACCAACAGCGTATTCAGTGGCATCAATGGCGAGCTGACGGGCACCTACACCAAAACCTTTGCCCAGCCCCGCCGCGAGTGGAGCATTCTGGGCCAGTACGCCAACAACAGCGGCACCTTCGGCTACGATTTAGACCAATACAAAGACTCCTACGTGAACCTGGAAACCGGCCGGGCCAGCTACCGCGAGCGCAGCCGGGGCCGCACCCCGGGCAGCGAGGTGACGCTGCAAACCGATTTCGTGCAGCCTTTCGGTGAAAAGCAAACCCTCGAAACCGGCCTGAAAAGCATCTGGCGCCGCACCGGCTCGGTGGCCAACGTGGACAGCCTGGTGCTGGGCCAGGCCGATTTTGCCCGCGTGGCCCGCCGCGCCACCGATTTCAGCTACGACCAGAACGTGCAGGCGGCCTACGCCACCTACACCAACAAGCTCACCAAGAAATTCACGCTCAGCCTGGGCTCGCGCCTGGAGCGCACGGCGCTGTCGGCCGATTTCCGCACCACGGGTTCGGAAGTGCCGCCCCGCAGCTACCTCTCGCTGCTGCCCAACGGCAACGCGCAGTACGCCCTCAGTGACAACAACAGCCTGCGCTTGGCCTACAGCCGCCGCATCACGCGGCCCTACATCGACTACCTCAACCCCTTCGTGGACCGCTCCGACCCGAACAATATTTCCTTCGGCAACCCCAACCTCGACCCCGAGCTGACCGACTCTTACGAGCTGAGCTACAACACTAACGGCAAGGCCGGCTCGCTCAACGTGTCGGGCTCGGTGCGGCGCACGGGCAATGCCATCGAGTCCATCCGCCTGCCCACCGACCGCGTGGGCGTCACGCAGCAGACCTTTGCCAACGTGGCTTCCAACGCCTATTACCAGCTCAATTTCTACGGCTCGGCCAAGCCGGCCGAGGGCTGGGATATCAGCGGCGGGCCCGATATTCAGTACATCGTGCGCCGCAGCCCGGCGCTGGGCATTGAGCGCAGCGGCTTCACGGCCAGCCTAAACCTGAACACTTCCTACAAATTGCCCAAGAAATTTACGCTGCAGGGCTTTGTGTACAGTTCGCTGCCCTCGCCGGAACTGCAGGGCCGGGGCGCGGCCAATCTGTACTATCAGATGGGCGTGAAAAAGACCTTCCTGAAAGACAAAGCCGATGCGGTGCTGAATTTCGGTTCGCCCTTCAACAACTACTGGACCTACCGCAGCACCACCGACACGCCTTATTTCAGCGAAACCAACGAGAACCGGGGCTACATGCGCTCCTTCCGCTTCAGCCTCAGCTACCGTTTCGGCACGGAGCAGCAAGGCAAACAGCGCAAGTCTATCTCGAACGACGACGTGAAGGGCGGCGGCGGCAAGCAGGGCGGGCAGTAGGGGAGAGGACGGAGTGATTATTTGATTTAGAACGTCATGCTGAGCGCAGTCGAAGCAGCTCTACCGCAGCAGTAATCCATTCAAGAGGATTTAGTTGCGCGGTAGAGCTGCTTCGACTGCGCTCAGCATGACGTTCTTTTTTGCGCAGGCCATTCCAGGCAACCCAAAAACCTAAATCGGCATCAATCCAGCGCCTATTGCCGGTTGCCTGGCCAACAGTACCTTGCACCATCCATAACCTTCTGCGAAAAAGCACATGCCCCTCACCATTACCAACCTTTCCAAAACCTACGCCAACGGGGTGCAAGCCCTCAAAAACGTCAGTCTTGATATTCCAACCGGCATGTTCGGCCTGCTCGGCCCCAACGGCGCCGGCAAAAGCAGCCTGATGCGCACCATTGCCACGCTGCAGGACGCCGACACCGGCTCCATCATGCTCGACGAGCTGGACGTGCTGAAGGATAAGGACGGCGTGCGGCGCATCCTGGGCTATCTGCCGCAGGAGTTTGGTGTGTACCCGCGCGTGAGCGCCGAGGAATTGCTCGACCACCTGGCCGTGCTCAAGGGCATCGGCAACAGCAAGGAACGCAAGGAAACGGTGGAGGCGCTGCTCCAGCAAACCAACCTCTGGAACGCCCGCAAGAAAAACCTGGGCGGCTACTCCGGCGGCATGAAGCAGCGTTTCGGCATCGCCCAGGCCCTGCTCGGCAACCCCCGCCTCATCATCGTGGACGAGCCCACCGCCGGCCTCGACCCCGCCGAGCGCAACCGCTTCCACAACCTGCTGAGCGAGATTGGCGAGCACATCATCATCATCCTGAGCACGCACATCGTGAGCGACGTCACCGATTTGTGCCGCAACATGGCCATCATCAGCCAGGGCCAGGTGCGCCTCACCGGCGACCCACTCACGGTGGTGGAACAGCTGCGCGGCCAGGTGTGGCGCAAGCTGCTGAGCAAAGACGAAGTGGCCGCCGCCCAGGCCGAGCACCACGTCATCAGCTCCCGCCTGTTTGCGGGCAAAACGGTGGTGCACGTGCTGAGCGAGAGCCGGCCGGATGCTAGCTTCGAGGAAGTGAACCCGGATTTGGAAGACGTGTATTTCTCGCAAATCGCAGATAGTAGTGAGAAGAAAGTAGTGAGTAGTGAGAAGCAGGCGGCAAGGACTTAGTAGTGACAGATTAGTGAATACTTGCCACCTGCTTCTCACTACTCACTACTTTCTTCTCACTACTATCTGAAATGCACGACTTCAAAAATCTGAAAGTCTGGCAAAAGGCGATGGATATCGCGCAGGCTACTTATGAGCTGTGCGCGCAGTTTCCGGATGCTGAGCGGTACGGGCTGATTTCGCAGATGCGGCGAGCGGCGATTTCCATTCCCTCCAACATTGCGGAGGGAGCCGGGCGCAATTCAAATGGAGAGTTCCGGCAGTTTCTGGGCATTGCAGTGGGCTCGGCCTACGAGTTGGAAACCCAGTTTTTGCTGGCCGGCCGCCTGCTCTATCTGAATGAAGCTGAAGTGGAGCCCATCACGGCGCAGTTGGTAGAGTTGCAAAAGATGCTGTACGGCCTGAAAAACAGCCTGCGCCCCTAGCAAACGCAGCAAAAATCTCACTACTCACTACTCACTACTGAGTACTCAATACTAACAAATGTTCCTCCCCATCTTCCTCTTCGAGCTTAAATACCGCCTGCGCCGGCCGGCCACGTGGATATATTTCTTCCTGCTGCTCATCATGGGCGCGCTGCTGACGGCGGCGGCCGGCGGCATTTTCGGCTCCGGCGCCAACGTGAGCATCGGCGGCGACGGCGGCCATGTCAAGGTCAACTCGCCATATTCCATTGCCGGGGCCATTGCCACGCTCAGCTACTTTGGCATCCTCATCACTTCGGCCATCATGGGCAACCCGGTGTACCGGGACTTTGAGCACCGCACGTTTTCGCTGTTCTACACCAAGCCCATCAGCAAGGCCGGCTATTTGGGCGGGCGTTTTTGGGGCTCGTTTGTGATTTGTGCGCTGGTGTTCAGCGGTATTGGCATTGGGGCCTGGCTGGGCAGCGTGCTGCCGGGCACGGAGGCCGACAAGTTCGGGCCGAACCACCTGAGCACCTACGTGTGGCCTTACATCGTGTTTGTGCTGCCCAATATGCTGCTGACGGGCGCCGTGTTTTTCACGCTGGCCACCCTCACGCGCAACATCCTGAGCACCTACATCGGCTCGGTGCTGCTGCTGGTGGCCTACCTCATTGCCCAGTCGTTTTTGCGCGATTTGGACAACATCAATCTCGCCGCCATGCTGGATGCCTTCGGCTCGAGCGCCAGCTACTACACTACTCGCTACTGGACGGCCGCCGAGAAAAACACCCAGCTCACGCCCTTCAGCCACTACATCCTGCTGAACCGGGCCATCTGGCTGGCCGTGGCCGCCGCGCTGCTGGCGTTCTGCTACGCGCGCTTCCGCTTCTCGGCCTTCGCCGCCGATAAGGCCCCTTCCAAAAAAGCCCGCCTCGCCGCATCCCTCGCCGATGGGCTGGTGGCCGCGCCCATGGGCGGGCGGCTGGTGCTGCCGCGCGTCACGCAGCTCTTCAGCCGCGGAATGAACCTACGCCAGTACTGGAGCCTCACCAAGCTGGAGTTTCGGGGCATCGTGCGCAGCGTGTACTTCGTGGCCATCGTGGCGGCGGGCGTCATCTTCCTGCTGGTCAGCGGCTGGCAGGTGGGCAAAATCTACGACACCGCTACCTACCCCGTCACCAACGAGATGGTGGAGCTGCTCAGCGGCACGTTCGCGCTGTTCATCCTCATCATCATCACCTACTACTCGGGCGAGCTGGTGTGGCGGGAGCGCGACGCCGGGGTGGCCCAGATTACCGACGCCCTGCCCGTGCCCAACTGGGTGCCCTTCCTGAGCAAGCTCTCGGCGCTGGGCCTCATTCAGGTGGTGCTGCTGGCCGTGGTGATGGTGTGCGGCATCCTGCTGCAAACCGTGAAAGGCTATTTCAACTACGAGCCCGGGCTGTACATCGAAACGCTGTTCGGCTTCAAGCTCATTGACTACCTGCTGCTGTGCGTGCTGGCCATGCTGGTGCAGGTGATTGTGAACAACAAGTACCTGGGCCACTTCGTGATGGTGCTCTACTACCTGATAAGCATCTTCCAGGGCCAGCTGGGCATCAACCACAAGCTGCTCGACTACGCCGGCAACCCCTACACGCCCTATTCCGACATGAACGGCTATGGCCATTTCGTCACGGGTTTCAGCTGGTTTAAGCTGTACTGGGCGGCCGGGGCGCTGCTACTGGCGCTGGTGGCCAACATCTTCTGGGTGCGGGGCACGGATGCGGCCTTCGTGCGTCGCCGGGCCGAGGCCAGCCGCCGCTGGGGCCGCCCCGCCTGGACGGCCCTCGCCCTGGGCCTGCTCGTGATGCTGGGCGCCGGCAGCTTCATCTTCTACAACACCAACGTCGAAAACACCTACCGCGCGCCCAAGGAAATCGAGAAGCTGCAAGCTAATTACGAGAAAACCTACCGCCGCTATAAAGACCTGGCCCAGCCCCGCCTCGTGGCCGTGAACCTGAAAACCGACCTTTACCCCGCCACCCGGCAGGTCCACATCGAAGGCAGCTTCTGGCTGAAAAACCGCCACGCCACGCCGCTCGATACCATCATCGTCAACGTGCCCTCGGCGGCGCGGGTGCGCAAGCTGGAGCTTGGCCGCCCCGCCACCCTGGTGCTGAATGATACTACCGTCGACCTGCGCTTCTACCGCCTGGCCCAGCCCTTGGCGCCCGGCGACTCGGTGGAAATGACCGCCGTGCTCGACTTCGGTGAAAAGGGCTTCCCCAACTCCGGCTCCAACACCGACATCGTGCAGAACGGCATCTTCATGAACAGCGCCTCCTACCTGCCCGGCATCGGCTACCAGGAGCAGGGCGAGCTGGGCCAGGACGACGTGCGCAAGCGCAACGGCCTCAAGCCCAAAGACCGCCAGGCCCCCGCCACCGATATGAAGGCCCGCCAGAACACCGGCCTGGCCCAGGACGCCGACTGGATTCGCTTCGAAACCATCCTCAGCACCAGCGCCGACCAGCTGGCCGTGGCCCCCGGCCGCTTGCTCAAGGACTGGACGACGGGCAACCGCCGCTACTTCCACTACAAGATGGAGCAGCCCATGCTCAACTTCTACACCTTCCTCTCGGCTCGTTATAAGGTATATAAAGACCAGTGGACGGACTCAGCTGGCCAGCGCGTGGTGCCCATCGAAATCTACTACCAGCCCGGCCACGAGTATAACCTCAAGCGCATGGCCCAGGCCGTAAAGGAGTCGTTTGCCTACTATACGAAGAACTTCGGGCCCTACCAGCACCCACAAGTCCGCATTCTGGAATTTCCGAAGTACGCCAGCTTCGCGCAGAGCTTTGCCGGCACCATTCCCTTCTCCGAGGGCATCGGCTTCATTGCCAAAGTCGACCCCAACGACCCCGAGGACGTGGACTATCCCTTCTACGTGACGGCCCACGAAGTGGCGCACCAGTGGTGGGGCCATCAGGTGGTGGGCGCCGACGTGCAGGGCGGCACCATGCTCATCGAAACCATGGCCCAATATTCGGCCCTGATGGTGATGAAGCATCACTACGGCGCCTACACCATGGGCAAATTCCTGGACTACGAGCTGAACAGCTACCTCAACGGCCGGGCCTTCGAGCAGAAAAAGGAAGTGCCGCTGGCCAAGGTCGAAAACCAGGGCTACATCCACTACCGCAAGGGCTCGGTGGTGATGTATGCGCTGCAGGACTACATCGGCGAGGCCAACGTGAACAAGGCCCTGCACAGCTTCCTGGAGCAGCACAAGTACGAAACCGCGCCTTACTCCACCGCCCCGCAGCTGGTGGCCGAGTTCCGCAAAGTGACGCCCGACTCGCTCCAGAACATGGTCACGGACCTGTTCGACCGCATCACGCTCTACGAAAACCGCCTCACCGACGCCTCCGTGAAGAAGCTGCCCAACGGCCAGTTCCGCGTCAGCATGACCGTGCAAAGCAAGAAGCTGGTGGCCGACAGCCTCGGCACCGAGCGCCCCGGCCCCGAAAACGACTACCTGCCCGTGGCCATCTTCCCCGCCCTCGGCCCCGACAAAAAGCCCGTGCCGCCGCTGCTGCTCACCAAGCGCCGCTTCCACGCCGGCACCAACAAGCTGGAGTTCACCGTCGCCAAAGAGCCCGCCAAAGTCGCCATCGACCCCTACCACGAGTTCGTCGACCGCGTGCAGCAGGACAACAGCAAGGAGGTGAAGCTGTAAGCAGGTAATAACAAGGACGTCATGCAGAGCGCAGCGAAGCATCTCGCGTGTGGTAGTAATTCATCTACTCTCACGACGGAGATGATTCGGCTACGCGGACGCCAGATGAGCATGACGTTCATAAAAGGTGGTAATGCCCAACGAAAAAGCCCCGGCCAACCGGTCGGGGCTTTTTCATTGAGGTTAAATTGGCGGAATTAGCCTTTGCGCACCTGCTTCAGGTCGCGCTTTACTTGCTTTTGAGCGGTTTTGAGGTACTTCTTGAGCTGCTGCTTGCGCGACACCACAATCACCCGGGCATTGGTCAAGCTCACCGTCGATTCTTCTGAGCTAGCGTTGAGCGTCATTTTTTCATCGGCGTAGCCCGCGTAGGTGACCACGGCGGCCAAGGCGCCGGCATTGGCCGGCACGGTGAATTCAAATTCGCCGTCGGCATTGGTCACGGCCATTTGCTTGGTGCCGGTGAGGATAACCACGGCGCCGGGCAGCGGGCCGGCAGGGTTGGTGATTTTGCCGGCTAGCACCACTTTTTCCGTCGAGGCGCTGGTGGGCGTCGGTTCCGTCCTGGCCGATGCGAAGGCCGTGTTGCTGGCATACACCTGGGCTTGGGCGAAGTGAGTGGTCAGGCTGGCAGCGAAAGTCAGGAGAGAGGCGAGCAGGAAAAAAGAGGAGCGCATGAGCAGGAAAAAGGGGCGGTGATTGTTTCGCCGTTGTTGAATGATACAAATGTAGACTTGCACCCAACCCGGTCTTTTGGGGCTTCGTCCAACGATGGGAATTAGCCGGTGAATGCCTCCTTTTTACTAGCCAGTAGAATAGACTGCTTTTTGAAGCCAGCAAACAAATAAAAACCCCGGCCGTGAAAGGTCGGGGTTCTCAGTTTGGGACTGGGTATGCAGAAAGGGAGGTGGTGCTTGAATGCCGTTTTTGGCGGCGGCAGAAGCGTTATTGAGCGGCTTGGGCCATCGTAGCGTTCTTGGTTTTTAGTAAATAGATGGACCCCATGGCCTGCACGGGAGCCAACGTCAGCGTTTGGTCAGGCAAGCCGCCGTAGCCGCAGATAAGCTGCACGGTTTGGGCATCGGCCGGTACCTGCAGCTCAAATTCTCCTTCGGCGTTGGTAACGGCAATGGTGCGGCTGCCCTGCAGCCATACGGTGGCACCCGGCAGGGCACCTCGCTCGTTTTGAATCACGCCGTGCACCATTTTCATCGCCGGCTTCACGGCTGGTTTGCCCACTTCGGGGTCAGAATCGACGGCGGTTTCAGCGGGCTGCGGCGTGTGGTTGTAAGCCAGTTGCGCGCGGCCTGGAAGCGACGTCAGTAGCAGGGCAATGGCTACGACAACAGTTGAAAAGCGGAGGTGGGCGGCGTGTTGCATTAATACAAGTATTAATTGAATGATGCAAACGTACAACATTTTACAACACTTTTACAAATTTCCCTCCCGTTTTTTTTACTTAAATTCTGAGTTTAAAACAATAAATGAGCATCTGAAAATTGAAAAAAGTCCAAAATGCTTCCAACGTGGTCAGAATCATTCTGGACTCGCAAGCGTGACATTCAATAGTTTACAACTGCTAAACGATTTCAATCCGCTTTTGCTCCTGCCGGAAAACCCAATAAGAGTATCCATAGCAGAATGCCGCAGTGCCAAGTATCAGCACAAGCACGGCGGGCGTCACCCAGGCCGTGGGCAACACGAAAGCCAACAAGACCAGCTGCACGCCCGAGAGGCAGAACAGCATGCCGCCAATGCGGTGCGTACGCGCCCACACGGCCGGGCTTTCCAGCGTCCAAGGCGTGCGGATGCCCACGAAATAGTTGGGTTGCACAGTGGTGAGATAGTTGCCCATCAGCCCAAAAAACACGCCTAGCAGCACTGCAAGGCCCTGGGCGGGTGGCGTGCTGGGATGCACGCCCAGGTAGAGACTAAAGCAGGCCAGCCCGCTGAGCAGGCCCACCACCGCCAGCCGAAGCTTCTGGAAATTGGCGTTGCGGCCATCGAGCCGGCGCTTGGGGTCGAGGTAGGGAAGTGCACTGAGCAGCACGGCCGCGCCCAGCGGCAGGCCCAGCGTAAGTAGCCACAGGTGCTCGCGGCCAGTGTAGCCATCGGCCTGTCCGCTGCTATCAAAATGCGTGGGCACCTGGGCCGGCAGTTGCTGCCACACCAATGCCAGATACATAGAGGGCACTACCAGCAGCACCAGCGTAAGTAGCGGCCAAATCAGGTTCTTTTTCATGGATGAAAAGCAAAAATGGGTAATGGGAAAGTGTTAGGATTTGAATTGGTAGAGCCAGCCCAGCAACTCGTCAAACACTGTCATGTTGAGGGTGTAGACCACGAATTGGCCTTGTTTCTGGCTGGTCACAAGCTCGGCCTGGCGCAGCAAGTCGAGGTGGTGGCTGATGGTGGGGGCCGAAAACTGGAACTGCTCGGCAATGGCCCCGGCGGTGGCCGGCCCGGCCCGCAGCCGTTCCAGAATGGCGCGCCGCGTGGGGTCGTTCAGGGCTTTGAAGAGCGCATTCATAAAACCAATTCAATGTTTAGGCAAATGTCTAAATAAAATTGACATAAAAAAGCGCGGCCCCCTAAAAAGGAGCCGCGCCAATAAACTATTTATAGAGGGTAATGATAAGTGCTTACTAAGCAGGCTGCTGCATAGGCGCTTCGGCCGGCTTAGCTGCGGTGCGGCCCCAGGCGCTGCAGCGGGCGCGCATTTCCTGGCGGAATTTCTCGCGGGCATCGGGGGTGAGGTGCTCCATGCGGCCGGCCATGCGCTGCTGCCAAGCTCGTTTCTTGGCCGCCCAGCCGCCGTGCCGCCCACCCCGGAACCCAAACAAAATGCGGCTGAGCACCAGCAGGCCCAAGGTTTGCGCCAACGTGATAACGGGCAGGTGAAACAGCGAAGGCATCAGCCAGTTCCACAACGCCTGGGTGACGAAGGTGGCCACGGCCACAAACAGTGCCGCGAAGAAGAAGAAACGAAGGCCGCGCAGCAGCCAGAATTTACGGTCCATGATATTGTAGTTGTCAGTTGCTGGTTGTCAGTTGTTAGCCGCTGGTGTTGAGAAAGGTATTAGGCCTAACAACTGATAACCAGAAACTAACAACTTAAAAACTAATCGGTGAATAATTCGGTGTACAGTGTTTGGAGGCGCTTGCGCAGGTGCAGCACGGCGTAGTGCTTGCGCGAAATCAGGGTTTTGAGCGGCACGTCGGTTTCTTCCTCCATCTCGCGGAAGGTTTTGTCTTCCAGTTCGTGCCACACAAATACTTCACGCTGGGCGGCTGGCAGTTCGGCCAGCGCTTCCGACAACGCTTCCATCAGGGTTTCGCGGAGCAGGCGGTTTTCGGGCGAGTCGTCGGCGGCGGGCAGCAGGTCGGCCAGCAGGAGGCCTTCGCCGTCGTCGTTGGCTTCGGCCGCGCCGAAGGCTTCTTCAAGGCTCACCGGCCGCTTGCGGCGGTAGAGGTCGGTGATGCGGTTGCGGGCCACCCGGAAGAGCCAGGCTGCCGCCTGCTCCACGGGCTTGAGCAGCCGGTAGCTTTCCACGAGCTCGGCGAAAACGTCCTGCAGCAGGTCTTCGGCCTCGGCTTCGTCGGGGATGCGGCGCCGGATGAACTGCAGCAGCCGCGGCCGTTGCTGGCGCACGGCGTCCGCAATCTGGCGGTCCTGTTGGGCCGCCGTCATTGGCGCAAGGGAGGAGGGGAGCGAAAGTGCCATGGTTGTCATTCTGAACAAACAGACGCGGGCCCTTCGAAATTACTTTAAGTTTTTTTGGGAGGGCATCAAAATGCCGTTGAACGTCATGCAGAGCGCAGCGAAGCATCTTGCCCGCCGCCACCAATCTTTTTCCTGGCGATTGAATTACTTGCTACGGGCAAGATGCTTCGCTGCGCTCTGCATGACGTTCCTTGTATGTACAGCGCCCCGCAAAATCAACCCCTGATTTTTCGTTTTTCAGGGTACCTTTGCCGGCCGGCCGGCTGCACAGCCCTTTCGCCGCTTCTTTGCGCATGGACCCCACCGTTTCCCAAACCATCCCCGAAGTCATTCGGACCGTTCCGCTTCAGTACTACGTGTTTTTCGCCTCGGCTCTGTTTGCCATTGGCGTCACGGGCGTGCTGGTGCGGCGCAACGCCATCATTATTTTCATGTGCATTGAGCTCATGCTCAACGCTGTGAATATCCTGCTGACGGCCTTTTCGGCCTACCGTGCCGATGCCAACGGGCAGATTTTCGTGTTCTTCATCATGGCCGTGGCCGCCGCCGAAGTCTCGGTGGGCCTGGGCATCATCGTCATGATTTACCGCAACTACCAGACCACCGATGTCAACCTACTTAGCAGGTTGAAGTGGTAAATCGACGTCTGTCATTGCGGGTGGAGCGCAGCGAAATGCGGCAATCCGTCCTCCCAATGCGACCAGCCTAATCATGTGACAAGCCCCGAAAAGGCAAGTCAGCTAAGTGTGTCACTCCTCAAAGTGACTGAGAGTTAGAGGACGGATTGCCGCGTTTCGCTGCGCTCCACTCGCAATGACAAATTGCCCCAAGTACAATGCAAGAAACCGTTCTCCCCGGCGCCAACGCCCCGTATTCCACGTTTCTCTACGTTCTCATTCCGCTGCTGCCCTTTCTGGGCTTCCTCATTAACGGGCTGCTGAACAAGAAGCTGTCTGGCACCGTGGCCGGGCTTATCGGCAGTGCCACCGTGCTGGGCTCGTTCCTGATTTCGGTGATGCTGTTCCTAAATTTCCAGTACCAGTACACCGTCCAACTGTTTGACTGGATTTCGGTGGGCTCTCTGCAAATTCCCTTCCAGTACCAGATTGACCAGCTTAGCCTGATAATGCTGCTGCTGGTGACGGGGGTGGGGTTCCTGATTCACGTCTACAGTATCGGCTACATGCACCACGACGAAAACGTGGGCAAGTTCTTTAGTTTCCTGAACCTATTCATTTTCAGCATGCTGCTGTTGGTGATGGGCGCCAACTTTGTCATCCTTTTCATCGGTTGGGAAGGCGTGGGCTTGTGCTCCTACCTGCTCATTGGCTTCTGGAACAAGAACACCAGCTACAACAACGCCGCCAAAAAAGCCTTCATCATCAACCGCATCGGTGACTTGGGTTTCCTGCTCGGCATCTTTCTGATTTACCTCACCTTCAATTCCGTCCAGTACGCCGAGGTGTTCCAAAAGGCCTCGCTAGGCCAGTTCGGCACGTATGGCGTGGGCATCTGCACGGCTATCACGCTGCTGCTGTTTGTGGGCGCGATGGGTAAGTCGGCGCAGTTGCCGCTTTATACCTGGCTGCCCGACGCCATGGCCGGCCCCACGCCAGTTTCGGCCCTCATCCACGCCGCAACCATGGTGACGGCCGGCATCTACATGGTGCTGCGGGCCAACGTGTTGTTCACCCTCTCGCCCGATACGCTGCAGGTAGTGGCCATTGTGGGCGCGGCCACGGCACTGTTTGCCGCCACCATCGGCTTGGCGCAGAACGACATTAAGAAAGTGCTGGCTTACTCCACGGTTTCGCAGCTGGGCTATATGTTCCTGGCGCTGGGCGTGATGGGTTATTCCACGGCTCTGTTTCACGTCCTTACCCACGCCTTCTTCAAGGCGCTGATGTTCCTCGGGGCCGGTTCCGTGATTCACGCTATGAGCAACGAGCAGGACCTGCGCCGTATGGGTGGCCTACGCAAGGCGCTGCCCATCACCTTCTTCACGTTCCTCATTGGCTGCCTGGCCATTTCGGGCATTCCGCCGTTCTCGGGCTTCTTCTCCAAAGACGAAATCCTGGCGCACGCCTTCGAGCACAACAAAATGCTGTGGGCCATGGGCTTGCTCACGGCCTTCCTGACGGCCTTCTACATGTTCCGCCTGCTGTTCCTGGCCTTCTTTGGCGAGTTCCGTGGCACCGAGGAGCAGAAGCATCACCTGCACGAGTCGCCGGCTTCGATGACGTTCCCGCTCATCATTCTGGCCATTCTGGCGGCTGTGGGCGGCTTTATGGGCGCGCCCATGTTTACCGGCGGGCACCACTACCTGGCCGAATATCTGGCTCCAATTTTCACCTACTCACAGCGCCTGCTGCCGGAAGTTTTCTCGGCCAAGCCTGACGAGCACACCGAGTTGATGCTCATGATTGCCTCGGTGGCCGCTGGTCTGCTGGGTATCACCCTGGCCTACGTGATGTACGTGGCCCGCGCCACGCGCCCGGCCGAAGACGAGGCACACCGCTCGGCCCCCGAGAGCCTAGTGTACCACAAGTACTACATCGATGAGCTGTATAACACCCTGTTTACGCGGCCGGTGATGTGGCTCTCGACGGGCCTCTACAAGTTTGTGGAAAACGGCATCATCAACCCCGCCGTGGGCATTTTTGGCCGCGCCGTGAACGGCGGTGGCGCCCTGCTGCGCTACGTGCAAACGGGTGCCGTGGAAACCTACCTTATTTTGATGGTTATCGGCATCGTACTGATTCTGGGCCTGAACTTTGGTCGGCTGTAAGCTTAAAAATCTGTGAAAAGCGTGCGCAATATGAAAACCTGGACGGAGCGACTGCTGATGGTTTTGCTGATTGGTGCCGTAGGCGCTTGCGCCCCCGACAAGCCTAAGGCGCAGGACGTCAACCCGCGCGACCATTTTGTGGGCGAGTGGAAAAGCGACGATACCAATTCCCAGACGCATACCCGCATCCAGCGCTCCGGCGACAATTTCTTTATTCACGAAGGCCTAAACGACCTGACGGGCATCTACGATTCCACGGCCCAGGCCATTATGATTGATAACGGGGTGAAGAAAATCCCTGTCAAATACCTGCCCGAAACCGACCAGATATTAGTGAGTGGAGGCAGCCGGGATGCCAAATTTTCGCGGGTAAAAAAGTAAGTGCCGACCAGTCTTCGGCTATCACCGGGCCAGCGCAAATGCGCTGGCCTTGTGCGTTGTGCAGGTGACGTTGGGCCGTGAAAAGCGGTACCTGAAAGTGAGGACACCGGCTGATTTCTAAATATTTAATTTGTTGGTAGCAGCAGTAGCGCTGAAGCGGTGAGCAACTTTTTCGTGTGAATAAGGTATAGCAGCACATCCAAAACGGCCCGGCGGGCCGGATGCGGATTTGTGCTTCTTTTCCCATCATCACTAAAAAATATGCTCTCGAAACCTCAACTCCTTCGTGGTGTTGCACTCGGGGCCGTCATGCTTGGCATGGCAGCTCCGCACGCGCAGGCCCAAACCGCCGACAAAAAGACGGCCATCAGCGGCTGGGTCAGCTCGCTGCAGTACACCGGCAACCTGGGCACCGACTTCTGGAAGCTCAGCGGCGTCGACATTGAAGTGGGCGGCGGCGGCGGCATCACGCGCTACCTCTCGCCTTCGTTCGACCTGGGCGTGTTCGGCAACTACGAGACGTATAAGTTCTCGTCGATGATTAAGCCCGGCGAAAATTTCGAAGCCCGCGTGGGCATGATTGATTTGGGCCTAAAGCTCAAACTGAACAACGGCAAGATTCTGAAAGAAAATTCTTTCATTCAGCCTTACTTGATGGCCGGGCCGGGTTTGTTCATCGCCAACAGCACGGGCCGCTCTACTACCCTGGGCCAGGCAGCGCCTTCCACGTTCTTCCGCCAAATCCGGCGCGGCGAAGTGTTTGGCGCGGCGGGCCTGCGTTTCCGGCTCTCGGAGTCGGTGTTTGCCGATGTGCAGACGGGCTATTACTACCCTTTCACCGATGAGGTGGACGGTGTGGTACAGAACGAAGTAGACAGCCGCAACGACCGGTTTCTGCGTCATCAGGCCGGCATCACGGTGGCCTTCGGCCAGATGAAGGACGAGGATAAGGACGGTGTTTCGGACAAGAAGGACAAGTGCCCCGGCACGCCCGCTGGCGTGGCTGTGGACCCCAACGGCTGCCCGCTCGATAAGGACGGCGACGGCGTGCCCGACTACCAGGACAAGTGCCCCGACGTGAAAGGCGTAGCCGCCCTGCAAGGCTGCCCCGACCGCGACGGTGACGGCGTGACCGATGCCGAAGACGCCTGCCCCGATACCCCCGGCAAGGCCGAGCTGAAAGGCTGCCCCGACGCCGACAACGACGGTGTGATTGACCAGAACGACAAGTGCCCCGGCACCCCGGCTGGTGTGCGCGTGGATGCCAACGGCTGCCCGCTTGACCGCGACGGCGATGGTGTGCCCGACTACCAGGACCGTTGCCCCGACCGCGCCGGCCCCGCTTCGAACCGTGGCTGCCCCGAGATTAAAGCTGAAGCCAAAAAGCGTCTGCAGGAAGCCACGAAATTCATCAACTTTGAATTCAATAAGGCCGTGCTGCTGCCCAGCTCGTACCCGACCCTGAAAGACCTGGCCGCCCTCATGTCGGAATACCCCGACTACACCATGAGCATTGCGGGCCATACCGACAGCAAAGGCGCTGACGACTACAACCTGCGCCTCTCGTACGATCGCGCTGCTTCGGCCCGCACCTACATGCTGAGCCAGGGCGTGCCGGCCGACCGCATCGAATCTCGCGGCTACGGCGAAACCAAGCCGATTGCCGACAACGCCAAAGCTGCTGGCCAGGCCCTGAACCGCCGCGTGGAATTCGACCTCTACCTCACCGGTGAGCCCAACTCGGCCGAGGTGAAGTATGGCCCCGCGCCCACTATCTCGGAGCTGGAGAAAACGCCGGAAGGCCGTCCCACTGCCGGTAAGGCGCCCGTGAAGAAGGCCCCGGCCAAGAAGGCTCCGGTTAAAAAAGCCCCCGTTAAGCGCAAGTAAACGGAACGGTTAAGTAAGGAAAAGGCCCGCTCTCATCAGAGCGGGCCTTTTTTTGTTGTCTATGTATTAACGCGAATTGGAATTGCGAGGTCCCATGCTGTGGCAACCGAAGGACGGCGTGGCTAATCCGTCTTGTTTTCTGTGACAGACCTATTAATTTGACAAAGTTTTAAAACGTGAGAAGCTCCAATACTGCGTGTTATTTGAGCTTTTTGCTAAAAGGAAGTGACTGGTGTTAAGATGACGGATTAGCTACGTTGTCCTTCGGTTGCTACGGGCTACGCCTTCGCAATGACAGGGCTGCCTCGCAATGACAACTCGCAATGACAAAACTGACTACTGTACCGCATACGTGACTGCCAGGTAGTACAGACCGCCCACGCTAGGGCCGCCGAGGTAGGACACATAATATTGGTTCAGCACATTGCTGGCGCCGAGCTTAAGCCGCACCGGCGCGGCGGGCACGGCATAGCTCAGCTGGGCATCGAGGGTGGCGTAGGCGGGCACGTTGCCGTTCACCAGGAAGGTTTGGGAATAGTAGCCCTGCTGCCAGCGGTAGTTGAGGCCGAAACCGAGGTGGTGGTAGGCATTTTCGTTGGCCAGGCTCAGGTTGTAAGTCCAGCGCGGGGTGTTGAAGCCGTCTTCCAGGCCGTCGCCGTTGGTGGTGCGGTCGAGGCGGGCGTAGGTGGTATTAGCCCCGAGGAGGTAGCCGTGCGCCGTTTCGTAGCGCAGCCCCAGAGAGCCACCGTAGTTATACACCTGGCTGCGGGAATTGGTCCAGAGGCGGTAGCGAGCTTGGCCGGTGCGGGCGTTCAGGGCCGTGGCAATGGTGTTGAGGTCGGTGCCGGCAGTGAGGGGCGCGCCGGCGCTGGTTTGGGGCACGTAGGCTTCGACCTGGGCAATGAAGTCGCGGTAGGAGTTGGAGTAGAAATCCACGTCGAGTCCCAGCCGGCCCGCCTTGCCGAAAGCTGCTTTATAGCCAATTTCAAACGAACGGATGTACTCCGGCTGGAGGTAGGTGTACGGGTTTTTTACCAGCATTCCCTGGTTTTCGGCAATGGCCTGCTGCCGCTTCTGGGCCGCCGTTGCCGCCGAGGTATTGGCATTGATGGCGGCCGTCACGGCCGTATTGAATGCATCGATGCTGGTGCGCAGGTAGCTGTTTTCAAACACCCCGTCCGACATCACCCGCAGCCCGCCAATGCGCTTCACCTGCCCGCTGTTCACGTTTGAAAAACCCTCAAATAAGCTCGGGAAACGGTAGCCACTCTGGTAGCTGAGGCGGAAATTCTGCCGCTGCGTGGGGGAGAACACGGCCGTGAGGCGCGGGTTGAATTTGGTGTCGAAGTAGTCGTTCTTATCGGCCCGCAGCGTGGCGGTGAGGCGCAGCTTATCGGCCAGCAGCCGGCCGCCGGCCTGCACAAATCCGCCGGTTTTCGAGTAAGTAAGGTTGTCGGCCAGTGGGTCGCGGCCGGGGTTGGGGTTGATGAAATAGTTGCCGTCGGGCACGACGATGTAGGTGCGGTGGTCGGCCCCGGCCAGCAAGTCGAGGGCGGCGGGCAGGGCGTGGCCGCCGCGCCGCAGGGCTTCGGCCAGGTTCACCTGGGTTTCGGCGTGGAGCAGGTCGGCGCGCACGCGCAGGGCCGCGCCCTGGTCCCAGTTGTTGATGCCCTGCAGCTCGCTCAGGCGCTGGTCGAAGGCCGCGGTGCCGGGCTGCAGGCGGCCGGCATCGGCAGCGGTGCGGGCGGTGGCGTGGGCCGTGGCCACGGGCTGGCCGGCCGCTACGGCGCCGTTCCAGGCGCTGGTGTAGTCGGCGTTCCATTGCGCGTCGGGCTTGAAGCTGCGGTCGATGTTTTCGCCCATCGAGCGCAGGTTGTAGCTCTGGCCGGTGTTTTCGCGGGTGAGGTAGGCGCGGGCCTGCACCACGGGCGTGGTGAGGGCCAGGGCGTGCTGCTGCAGGCGGTAGTCTTGCAGGCGGAAGCGGTTCGAGCGCTGGTACACGTTGTCGAACCCAGCCACGCGGTAGGTGTAGGCCAGCTCCGTGCCGGGCCGGAAGCGGTAGTGCACGGCCGCGTCGGCCTTCAGCACCTTGAGGTTGTAATCGACCAAATCCCGTTCATCATACCCGGTGCGGGCCACCGAATACTGCTTGCCGCCCAGCGTGAGCGTACTCCGGTCCGACGACTCGTTGCCGTAGCGGTTCACTTGGTCCGCGGCCGGGTTGTCGGCCCCGAACAGGCCGGTGGTGGCGTTGCCGGTCGGGTTGAGGTCGGTCTGGTCGTTGGCCACCCAGTCGTAGGCCCGCAGGTAAGTAGCATTGATTTTGAATGCTAACCTATCGGCCACCAGTACTTTGGCGTAGCGCACACTGGTTTCTGAGTAGATATGCTCCGGCGAGCTGCCCGCGCCCAGCGTCCGCACGTTCGGGTCGTTGAGGTGGTTGAGGCCCGTCTGCTGCCGCACGCTCAGCCCTTCGGAATTAAACGGGTTTTTCGTCTGGAAATTCGCCAGCCCGTTGATGGCGTTTAGCCCGTAGAGCGCCGAGGCCGTGCCCGGCACGATTTCTACCGCGCTGATGTCCAAATCGCTAGGTCCCAGCACATTTCCAATCGGTCCGCCAATGTGCGGCGCCTGGTTGTCCACGCCATCCACCAGCTGGGAGAAGCGCACGTTGGTGGTGTTGGCGAACCCGCGGGCATTAATTACCTTAAAGCCCAGACTGGGCGTAATCACCTGCACGCCTTTTAAATGCTCAATGGCGTCGAAAAACGACGGCGCCGGCGTAAGGCGTATGGCCCGGGCGTTGAGCTTTTCCACCGTCACCGGTGACTGTAGAAAGCTCTCCTCCACCCGCGAAGCCGACACCACTACTTCTTCCAGATGGAGGTTTTGGCGAGCGGTGTCAGCCGGGGCAATGGTCTGAGCTTGAATGGTAAAGGCTGGAACGAGCCCGGCAGGCAGCAGCGCGAATCGCGCGCCCTTGAGTAGGCGTGGTAGCATAAGGGAGTGGTGAATGAATTGTAGAGACGCGACACTTCGCATCTTCTCGTTAGACGATGCCCGAACGGCGCGGTACCGGAGATGCGAAGTGTCGCGTTTCTACATTTTTTTGGCCTGCACGATGCGCAGGCTTTGCACCTGGCGCACGCATCGGCCCATTTTCTTCTCGTCGGGCACGATGATTTGATAGGGGCCGGCTTGAGCAGGCAGGGGCTGGCCATCGCAGCGGTCGGCTAGCAGCACGGTGCGCGTGGCAAAGTCCGGGCTCAGCTCGGCGAGGGCGAAGACGGCATGGTAGCCATCGGCAGCGCTTATTTGCACGTAGTGGGCCATGCCTTTGCCGGGCAGTTTGGCGGGGCTAAGGTCGGCGCCGGCTGCCGTGAGAACGGCGTAGAGCGCGGCGCCGGAGTAGGTGTGCGGCTTGCCGTCGTGGTCAGGCCGGCTCACTTCCAGGCGGGGCAGCCTAGCCAGGTCGGCTGGACTGAGGCGGGCCGGCCGGGCCAGATTGGCCCCGCTTACCTGCACCCCGGTCGGGGCGGTGGTTTGGGCATTGGCTGTTGCGGAAAGGCACAGCAGCCCTACCAGAGCCGGAAAGAAGCGAAAGAGCCGGAAGGCGGCAGCAGTAACAGATAGCATTAAGTCGGCGCGAATAGAATGGCGTTATGTCGGCGAAGATATAACGCTCCGCGGCTTCCTCAACGGTCCTGCAGCCGGTTTGTTTCGAGCGCCATGAATTCCTGAAACCGCGCCTGCAGAGCTTTAAACTCCGCAATGGCCGCCTGGCCGGCCTCAGTCACAGCGGCTCCGCCACCTTTGCTGCCGCCGGTTTGGGTGGCCACCAGCGGTGTACTGGCCTGCGCATTGAGGGAGCTCACTAAGTCCCAGGCCCGCTTGTAGGACATGCCCATGGCCTGCGCCGCCTTCGAGATGGAGCCCAGCGCGGCAATGTGCTCCAGCAACTCCAGCCGGCCGATACCAAGGAAGCGGCCGTCCTCGCTTTCGAGCCAGAGGCGGCCGTTGAGGCGGTAGGTTTTGGTGGGCAGGAGCAGGGTTTTCATGGGGCAAAGATGCGGCACCGGCGGCGACTGCTGGCAGTTGGTGTGCTAAGATGAGCCGGCGATACAAAGGGTGAAAAAGGCTATTGGATACAAATGGGGTCATTTTTTGCCTGAATATTAGCTACATAGTCCGGCACCTTCGATGCGGAAGGCACCCGGCGCTACCTTCGGGCTTGGCCGCGCCGCTGGCCTGAGAAGCTGCTTTAGGCCACTACTGCTCGGTTCAAAAAATTAACTCATGCCCGTCATCGACAAAATAGCCTGGCTGCACCTGCACAACGGCACCGTGCTCAGCACGCGCAGCCACGGCAAAGACCGGTACTACTTCCCCGGTGGCAAGCGCGAGCCCGGCGAAACTGACGCCCAAACACTGCTCCGCGAAATCCGGGAAGAACTGACCGTGGCCCTCGACCCTACCAGCCTGGAGCACGTCGGCACCTGGGAGGCGCCCGCCCACGGCCACCCCGCCGGGGTGCTGGTGCGCATGACGTGCTACTACGCCCGCTACACCGGCCAGCTGCAGCCGGCAGCCGAAATCGCAGAGGTTGTATGGCTGAGCTACCGACACCGGGCCGAGGTATCGGCCGTCGACCAGCTGATTTTTGACTGGCTGCGGGCGCAGAGTTTGTTGGCTGATTGAGCGGCAGCGCGGGGCGGCGCCCGGCTGGTACGCAACCAATTCCGGTTGGGGAAGTAAAATCAGGAGGCCCGCCGGATGCCCGGCCGGCCTTGCGCGCTTATTTATTTCCTCCATTTATGACCTTCGATAATTCCCGCTGGCTGCTGGCCGGCCTTGCTCTGCTGGCCAGCTGCGGCGGCCCCAGCAAAGAAGAAAAACAGGAAGCCCAGGCCAATACGCCGGCCCAAACCGTGGAAACCCCCGTGGCCGATTCGGTGAAGCTGCCCGCGCCTTACGTCACGAAATCGGTCACGCGCCGCGTCGAGATACAGCCCTGGCCCGCCGGCCGTACGCCCACCGCGCCCGCCGGTTTCACGGTGCAGGAATACGCCGGCAAGTTTGAAAGCCCACGCTGGATGTACGTGGCCCCCAATGGTGACGTGCTGGTGGCCGAAGCCAGTACCATCCCCACCACCATGACCAAAAAAGTGGCCGCCGAGCTGAAGCTGGACAAGTCCCGCTCGCTGCGCGACCACAGCGCCAACCGCATCACGCTCCTGCGCGACACCAACAAAGACGGCAAGCCCGACCTGCGTACCACCTTTGTGGACGGGCTCAGCCAGCCGTTCGGCATGCTCATTATTGGCAACAATTTCTATGTGGCCAATACCGACGGCGTGCTGCGCTTCCCCTACCAGCCCGGCGCCACCAAGATTACCGGCGACGGCCAGCGCATCCTCGACCTGCCCAAGGGCGGCTACAACAACCACTGGACCCGCAACCTGCTGGCCAACGCCGACAACTCCAAAATTTACGTGACGGTGGGCTCGGGCTCCAACGTGCAGGAGCACGGCTCGGCCAACGAAGTGCGCCGGGCCAACATTCTCGAAATCAACCCCGACGGCACCGGCGAAAAAATCTACGCCAGCGGCCTGCGCAACCCCATCGGCCTGCAGTGGCAGCCCGGCACCCAGAAGCTGTGGACTGTGGTGAACGAGCGCGACGAACTGGGCGATGAGCTGGTGCCGGATTACTTCACCAGCGTGAAGCAGGGCGGCTTCTACGGCTGGCCCTACGCCTACTACGGCCAGAATGAAGAGCCCCGCCGCAAGAACGAGCGGCCCGACCTAGTGAGCAAAACCCTGGTGCCCGACGTGCCGCTGGGCGCCCACGTAGCCGCCCTAGGCCTCACTTTTTACGACAAAGACGCCTTTCCGGCCAAGTACCGCAACGGCGCTTTCATCGGCGAGCACGGCTCCTGGAACCGCTCGCAGTTCTCCGGCTACAAGGTGGTATTCGTGCCCTTCGAGAACGGCAAGCCCGGCAAGCCGGAAGATTTCCTGACCGGTTTCCTGGTCGGGGGCGACTCAAAAGACGCCTACGGCCGCCCCGTGGGCGTAGCCACCCTGCCCGACGGCTCCCTGCTGGTAGCCGATGATGCCGCCGACCGCATCTGGCGCGTGAGCGCGGCGAAGTAGCCGGGTTTTTTTGAGTTTTGGAGTGAAAAGACCGTCATGCTGAGCGCAGCCGAAGCATCTCTACCACGAGAGTAATCCCAATCGACAGGAATTACTATTGCAGTAGAGATGCTTCGGCTGCGCTCAGCATGACGGTCTGCTTACGCTCCTAGTAAGCCGTTTTGCGCAGCTTGTAGCGCACCTGCCCGTTGGCCACATCGGTGTAAAACGTGGCTTTGGTGCCCGACTCGGTATCGAAGGAAAAGCGCACTTCGGTGGGCCGCTGCGGGGCCCGGAACACGGGAAGCTTGCGCAGCTTTAGTATCTGAAGCTGCGTGGGGTGGTCGCGCGGCACCACGGCCAGCTGGTTGTTGGTTTCGTCGAAAAGGTAGTGGGCGTGCGTCTGGCGCAGGTAGGTGCTGAGCATGTGGGTGCCCAGGCCGCCGTCGATGCTTTCGAGATAGAAAGCCCGGAGCACGCGGCCGCTGGCGTCCAGCAGCTGGGCGTTGGGGCCGCGCAGGGGCACTTCGCGGCCGCGCTGGTCGTAGCCGGCGCCGTACACCACCAGTGCCGTTTGGTTATTCACGAGCAAGGTGCCGATTACCTCGCGGCCAGGTTTTTCGAGGTTGGTAACGTGGCCGTTGGCTTGGAGCAGTTCGCTGCTGGTGAGCAGGGTGCGGCCATCGGCCGAGAGCGCCATGGCCGAGTTGCAGCCGCCCGTCCAGCGAGCCAGGGCCAGGTGCCGCACCTTGCCCGTGGCCGCATCGAGCAGCAGCAGGGCCTGGCCGCCGGCGTCGCTTTCGGGCGGGTAGAAGCTGATTTCAAACGCCAGCGCCTTGAAGGCGGGCAGGTAGCCCGAAAAAAACGGCAGTATCGTCTCGGCTTCCAGCGCCAGGTCGGGACTCATGGCGGCAGAAAAACTTGTTTTTCTCAGCTGCCGCGCAAACTGGGCTTTGCCATCGGTGCGCAGCAGGCGGAAGGTGTAGTAGCCTTCAAACCCCGTCACGGTATCGTTCTGAGTTGATTCGGCGCTGGGTGCGGGCGGCAGAATGTGGCGCAACGGCCGGGCGCTATCGGTGCGGGCCGCCACCTGCACCCGGTAGGCGGCATCGCTGATGCGCACGAGCAGCGACGCCTGCACCGAATCGCCGAAGCTGGGCAGGCTGCGGTAGGGAAGGGCCGTATCGGGCAGGGTGGGAGCAAGGGGAGCCACCCGCTCGGCCAGCGCCGGCCGGGGGATACGAATGGCCGTTTCTTGCCGGCTGGCAGTATTTTGGTCACAGCCAGCCAGTAGCAACAGCAACCCGGCAGCAGTGAAACAAGCGCGCATCAGGCAGAATAAATCAGCAGTTTGAAGCAACAAAGTAACGCCGCCCCAGCCTTAAAGCCCGGGAGCAGACGTAAGATGAGAATTAAAGAACGTCGTGCTGAGCGGAGGCGAAGCGCTTCTACTGTAGGATTAAATCCTTTCGGTTGGATTGCCTTGCGCGGTAGAGATGCTTAGCCTCCGCTCAACATGACCGTTCTCTCAGCTGCACTGTGCACGGAGTCCGAAACGGCTTTTCATCGCTGATAATACAGCTTGCGGGTTTTGGTGATGCGCCAATGGTGGAACAGCCGGCTGTTGAGCTCCGACTTGCGGTAGTCGGTGAGGGGCTGCCAGTCCATCAGGTTGCAGTCGGCCGGCAGGGCCACCACGGGGGCTTCCGACTGGCTGAGCAGGCTGAGCAGGCGCCGCTCGCCGGCATTGGTGTTGGAAATGCGGTGCTTGTCGGCAACGGTGAACACGGCCAGCAGCACCAGCACCGCGCCCGCGTACCGCAGCCGGCCGCGCGGCGGCAGGTAAACCAGCAGCCAGTAAGTTGATAGCGTGAACAGCCCCACCAAACCCAGCGTGATGGGTAAAATGGTGTCGCGCCGCACCACGTAGGCCCGGTAGCTGCGGTAGCCGCCCAAGGGCAGCAGCAGCAAATACACCAGCGCAAACACACCCAGCCATTTGAGGGCGCTCAGCACGGTGGCGCGCTGGGGCGTGGGCAGCCAGCGCCGCCCCAGCCACGCATTGAGCAACACCGCGCCCAGCAGCAGCGGCAGCCCAAACCGGCTGGCCAGCCGGTAGTCGCCCGTTACTAATTCGCTGCCGACGAGCTGGTAAACCATGCCCTGCGCCAGCCGGATGTAGCGCTCAGCCAGCGGGATGGTGGCCCACAGGTTTTCTGAATTGTTGCGGCCGATGTACATCGAATACAGGCTGAGCCCGATAATCCAGACAAACGGCCACAACAAGCCGGGGGAAATTTCTTGAAACGCCCGCCACGCCCGCGGCTCCAGTGCCCCGGCCGTCGGCAGCGCCGCGTAGCGCCGGTGCCAGGCCACCGGCAGGCTGCCGGAGCACACCAGCAGCGCAGTGGCAGCCACCGTGGGGCCATTAAAAGCCAGCACCACGGCCAGCGCCGCCAGCGCCAAGTAGCTCGGCCACGAGAGTCGCACCGGCGGGCCGTGTAGCGCTGCGCGCACAAACGGCAGGAAAAAAACCAGCAGCAAGCTCATGGGCAGGGCGTAGAAGCAGGCGTAGGTAATGGACTGGTCCACGATGCCCATCTGGCCGTAGTAGCCCGACGCCTGCAGCAGCGGCGTGGTGAGCACGGCCGCCAACAAAAACCGCCAATTCAGCACATTGGAACAGTTGCTGGCGGCCACGGCCAGCCCATATACCAGCAGCAGGTGCACCGCCAGCTTCACCAGGGCGCAGGCCACGTAAACGCTGTTGATGGGCGACAAAAAGGCCTGGAGCCAAAGCGGAACGTGCCGGAAATACTCGTGTAGAAAGAAGTGGGCGAAAAACCGGTTGGGGGCCGCGTACACTTCATGGTGCAGCAGCACGCGTAGCCCAAACGGGTCGTGCAGCACGGGCGTGTAGGAATCGCCCGGCCATACAATGGGCGCTACGTCGCCATCGAGCGGAAACTGCAGGTATTGCCAGAAGGAATAGCTGAAGTCGGCCAGCAGCAGGACCAGCAGCAGGAAGGGCCCGTAGCGAACAAAGGCGCGCGGAAAGGGAGCAGTAAGGAGCCGGATGGTCGGTGAATGTTGATTTTCGGTGCCAAATTACGCCAGTCGTCAGGCGCATTGCCCGGCCGGCCCTGTTCAATGCTCATTCCCAACCCATGAAATCATTCCGCTACGCCACCGCCGCCGCTTTGGCCCTGAGCTGGCCCGCCCTGGCCCAGACGCCCCTCAAAACGCTGCCCTACCCGCAGCCCCACAAGGTCGACACCGTCACCACCTACTTCGGCACCAAAGTGCCCGACCCCTACCGCTGGCTCGAAAACGACCAGGCGGCCGATACCAAAAGCTGGGTGCAGGACGAGAACAAGGTGACGCAGAACTACCTCGCCCAGATTCCCTTCCGTGAAACCATTCGCAAGCGCCTGGAAACGCTGTGGAACTACGAGAAATACAGCGCGCCCTTCAAGGAGGGCAAGTACACGTATTTCTACAAGAACACCGGCTTGCAAAGCCAGTCGGTGCTCTACCGGCAGCTGGGCGCCACGGGCACGCCCGAAATCTTCCTCGACCCCAACAAGTTCTCGAAGGACGGCACGACCTCGCTTGGCGGCATCAACTTCACCAAAGACGGCAGCCTGGCCGCCTACCAGATTTCGGAAGGCGGCTCCGACTGGCGCAAGGTCATCGTGCTGAACACCGGCAGCAAAGCCCTGGTGGGCGACACGCTCAAGGACGTGAAGTTCTCGGGCCTGGCCTGGCGCGGCAACGACGGCTTTTACTACAGCTCCTACGACAAGCCCACCGCCGGTAGCCAGCTGGCCGGCAAAACCCAGATTCACAAGCTGTACTACCACAAGCTGGGCACCAAGCAAAGCACCGACAAGCTGATGTTCGGCGGCGAAAAAACGCCGCGCCGCTACATCGGTGGCTACCTCACCGAGGACGAGCGGTTTCTGGTTATCTCGGCCGCCAACACCACCACCGGCAACGAGCTCTACATCCAGGATTTGAGCAAGCCGGGCAGCGCCATCGTGCAGGTGGTGGACAATGAGAAAAGCAACGTGGGCGTGCTCGACAACGTGGGCAGCAAGCTCTACCTCGAAACCAACTACAACGCCCCCAACAACCGCGTGGTAACCGTAGACGCCGCCAACCCCAAGCCCGCCAACTGGAAAGACCTCATTCCCGAAACCCCGAACGTGCTGGGCGCCAGCACCGGCGGCGGCAAAATTTTCGCCAACTATCTTAAGGACGCCACCTCTCTCATCGAGCAGTACGACATGAGTGGCAAGAAGGAGCGGAGCATCACGCTGCCCTCGGTGGGCACGGCCGGCGGCTTCGGCACCAAGAAGGAGGAGAAGGAAACCTATTACACCTTCACGTCCTACATCTACCCGCCCACCATCTTCAAATACGACATCGCCACTGGCAAATCGACGGTGTTCAAGAAGGCCGGCGTGCAGTTCGACCCCAGCAAGTTTGAGTCGAAGCAGGTGTTCTATAATTCCAAAGACGGCACCCGCGTGCCGATGATTATCACCTACAAAAAAGGCACCGTGCTGAATGGCAAAAACCCCACGCTGCTCTACGCCTACGGCGGCTTCAACAGCAGCGTGACGCCCGGCTTCAGCACCTCCAACATCGTACTGCTCGAAAACGGCGGCATCTACGCCGTGGCCAACCTGCGTGGCGGCGGCGAGTACGGCGAAAAGTGGCACCTGGCCGGCACCAAGCTCCAGAAGCAGAACGTGTTCGACGACTTCATTGCCGCCGCCGAATACCTGAAAGCCAACAAGTATACCGACACCGACCACCTAGCCCTCTCGGGCGCTTCCAACGGCGGCCTGCTGGTGGGCGCCACCATCACCCAGCGCCCCGACCTGGCCAAAGTGGCCTTCCCCGCCGTGGGCGTGATGGACATGCTGCGCTACAACCAGTTCACGGCCGGGGCAGGATGGGCCTACGACTACGGCACCGCCCAGGACTCGCCCGAGATGTTCCAGTACCTCTACAAGTACTCGCCCTACCACGCCATCAAACCGGCCAGCTACCCGGCCACAATGGTCACCACCGCCGACCACGACGACCGGGTGGTGCCCGCCCACTCCTTCAAGTTCGGCCAGCGCCTGCAGGATGCCCAGCAGGGCCCGGCGCCCGTCCTCATCCGCATCGAAACCAAAGCCGGCCACGGCGCCGGCCGCTCCACCGCCCAGGTCATCGGCGAGCAGACCGACAAATGGGCCTTCATGTTCCAGAACATGGGCCTAGTGCCGTACCAGGCCAACTAAATCTGTCGGGCTGATTTGCAAAAAAGCCTGCCGTTCCAATCGGAGCGGCAGGCTTTTTCTATATTAGAACGACGTAGGGGCGGGGCTTGCCCCCGCCCACCGTTGAACGAAGCCTGCTGAATGGCGCAATCGTCCGGGCGGGGGCAGGCCCCGCTCCTACATCGTTCTAGGAGCTACACGAGAGCGTGGCAGCTCCCGGCTTATCCCGTGCCCAATCCGGCCGCTTGGCCGCCAGCTCTTCGTACTCGGGATGCTCATCAAACGGGGCTTTAAGCACCTGCATCAGCCGCTCCAGCGCCGATAGGTCGCCGGTTTCGGCCGCTTCGATGGCTTGCTGGGCGAGGTAGTTGCGCAGCACGTATTTCGGATTCGCCGCCAGCATGCCGGCTCGAATAGCGTCCGCGTCTGCCGGTTCCTGCCGCAGCCGCGCCGCGTACCGGCGCAACCAGCCAAGCAAATTTCGGTCTTCATCAGGTGCTACCGAGTAGGCCGCCGTTGCAATCAGCTCCGCAAAAAGCGCGTCCTCATCGCCCGCATCTGCCAGCAAAGCCGGCGCTAGGTGCGAGAGCTGCCGGAAAAACCACGTCATGTCTATTTCCGGCTCCATTAACGCTTGGGGCAAGTCCTGCATCAGGGCGCGGTCCTCGTCGGGAAATTGCGACGTGAGGCCCAGCTTGCGTAGCATGAGCTCGTGCTGAGTTTCGGCCAGGGTGCGGGCGTACACGTCGAGGCCGGCGCGCAGCTGCTGGGCATCGGGCAGCAGCGGGCCCAGCGCCTGGGCCAGGGCCATGAGGTTCCATAGGGCCACGCGGGGCTGCTGGCCGAAGGCGTAACGGCGCGAGCCAAAGTCGGTGGTGTTGGGCGTCCAGTCGGGGTCGTAGGGCTCCAGCCAGCCGTAGGGGCCGTAGTCGATGGTGAGGCCGAGGATGGACATGTTGTCGGTGTTCATCACGCCGTGCACAAAGCCCACGCTCATCCAGTGCGCCACCATCACGGCCGTGCGCCGGGCCACTTCCCCAAACCAGCGCACGTAAGCCTCGGGCCCGGGCGCGCCCAACTCGGGGTAGTTGTGGCGCAGGGTGTAGTCGGCCAGGGCGCGCAGGTTGTCGATTTCGCCGTGGGCGGCCATGATTTGAAAATTGCCGAAGCGAATAAATGTGGGCGCCACCCGCGCCACGATGGCGCCCGGCTCCTCCTGCGCATTGCCGTCGTAGAACATATCGCGCACCACGGCATCGCCGGTGCCCACCAAACTCAGGGCCCGCGTGGTGGGCACGCCCAGCGCGTACATGGCCTCGCTGCACAGAAACTCTCGTAGCGAGGAGCGCAGCACCGCCCGCCCGTCGGCCCGGCGCGAGTAGGGCGTGGGGCCCGCGCCTTTCAACTGAATTTCCCAGCGCGAGCCATCCACGGCCCGCACCTGGCCCAGCGAGATGGCCCGGCCGTCGCCCAGCTGCCCGGCCCAGTTGCCGAACTGATGCCCGCCGTAGCGCGCCGCAAACGGCTTCATGCTCTCGGTAACAAGGTTGCCGGCCAGCGTATCTACCGCCGGGCCGGTTTCCGCCGGCTTGGTGATGCCCAGAAAATCGCCCAGCTCATCGGACCAGGCCAGCAGGTGCGGGCGCTGCACCGGCGTGGGCTCCACCCGCGAGTAGCAGTAGCCCGGCACCTGCCGCGAGCCTTTTTCGCCGGAGGTTTCGCCGCGCAACTCATCTACAAACGGGTTTTCAAAAAGGATTTGGTCGAGGGAAGTGTCACTCATGACGGCGCGGTTTTGGGTGGCAAGTCTGGTCGCGGCGCTCCAACGGCGCGACCGGCCTTGTCCAAACGGTCCGGCAGCCCGCTTGTTTTGGCTGAGCTTCGCTGCGAAAGACGCTACGCACCTTTGTCGCTGGGCACCAGCATGCTTGGGAAGCCTTTTCTCCAAGAATGGTAGCCCCAAAATCTAGAACGTCATGCTGAGCGCAGCCGAGGCATCTCTACCGCGCAAGTAAGCTGATTTACTACTATGGTAGAGATGCTTCGGCTGCGCTCAGCATGACGTTCTGATGACGTTCTAAATGTTCTGCCTACTATTTAAGACAACGCCTGCGGCGCGGGCGAGCCACCCGTGCCCGCCGGCCGGGTCCGGTCGTCGGGCAAGGGAACGAATTCGGCGCTGTCGTTGGGTGGCAGCACGATGCGACCGGCTTTCCAATCGGCTTTGGCCTGCTCAATCCGTTCCTTGCGCGACGACACAAAATTCCACCAGATAAACCGCTCGCCCAGCGGCTCGCCGCCCAGCAGCATCAGCGTGCTCGGCTCCAGGGCCACCAGCACGGGGTCGAGGCCGGGGGTGAAAACCAGCAGCTGGCCCGGCGTGTAGGCGCGGCCGTTCACTTCCACGCGGCCTTTGGCCACGTAGGCACCGCGCTCGGGGTAGCCGCGCGGCAGGCCGAAGCGGGCGCCCGCCTGCAGCACCACGTGCAGATAAAAAAGCGGCGAATGCGTCCGCACACCGTTTTTCAGCCCGAAAGCATCGCCCGCAATCAGGCGCATCCACACGCCCGTATCGGTAAAAATGGGCAGCTCCTGCGGCTGGTAGTTGGCGAAGGTGGGGGCCTGTTCCTCGTCGGCTTCGGGCAGGGCCACCCAGGTCTGAATCATTTCGAGGGCACCGCCGGCCAGCGCGGCCGGGTCTTCAAACCGCTCGGAATGGGCAATGCCCGAGCCGGCCGTCATCCAGTTCACCTCGCCGGGCCGGATGATTTGCTCCACGCCCAGGCTGTCGCGGTGCGTCACCTGCCCGCCAAACAGGTAGCTCACCGTGCTCAGCCCAATGTGCGGATGCGGCAGCACATCGAGGCTATGCATTTGGGCCGGGGCCACGTTCACCGGCCCGGCGTGGTCCATGAAAATGAACGGGCCCAGCATGCGCCGCAGCCGGTAGGGGAGGATGCGCTGCACCGCAAACCCGGGCATAATGGCGGCGGGGCGGGCATCAATAACTAAATCGAGCATAATAGTAAAAGGGTTCTTCTGCCGGGCCGGCGGGCCTTTTCAGCGGATTATTTCAAACCAGCCCTTGTACACGGTGCCATCGGCCAGCTGGCAGAAGTAGTAGTGCAGGCCCGGGCCGGCGTTTTCTCCGCCAAAGGTATTTTGGTAATCAGCCGATTGATAGATTTGGCGGCCCCAACGGTTGAAAATGGTCAGGGCCGTTTTGGGGTGGCGCTCCACGTTCTCAATCACAAACCAGTCGTTCTGCCGGTCACCGTTGGGGGTGATGACGTTGAAAAACGCTAGGCAGGTGTTATCCGGGCCGACACGGAGTTCGCGGGTGCAGGTTCCCGGGCCGGCTACCTCCAGCGTGGCCGTGAGGCCTTCGGAAATGTCGACCTGCACTTCGTTGGTGCCCTGCCCGCTCACAATGGTGCCGTTGGCAATGCTCCACTGGTAGGCCAGCTGCGGTCCCTCGATGCGATACGGCAGGTTGGTGTTGCGCTGGCGGCAGTAAACCAGCGGCCCGGTCACCACGGGGCCGGGCCTCACGTTCACGGCGTACGAAACAGAATCGGTGAAGCAGCCGGCGGGCGTGGTGCCGCGCAGCGTGAGCCGGCTCGGCACGCCGGCGGTCCATTTCACCTGCACGGTAGCGCCATTGGTGGGGCCCACCAGCCGGCCACCGTACACGGTCCAGTTGTAGACCGCGAGCGCCGGCCCCACCACGCGGTAAGTGCCCGTGGCACCGGCGCACAGCACCGATTCGCCAGACAGACTCACGGCCAGTCCCGGCCGCGTCACCAGTATTCGAAACACGGCCACCACGCTTTGGCTGTTGCAGGCTTGGTCAGTCACGGTCACCACCACGTCGTAGGGCGTGGCCCGGGCCAGCCCGCAGCCCGCCCGCAGCCGGAAGGCTCCCGTGAGGGTGCCGGCCCCGGCCACCGCAACGCGGCCCGCCGGCAGGCCCACGGCCACCGCGCCCACCTGGCCGTTGAGCGTGGCGTCGATGCCGCCCGGGCCGTCGAGCAGGGCGCTGCTTACGTTCATGGTCAGGGGCTGGCCGGGGGTGTCGAAGGCCGTCACGTCAAACCCCAGCGACTGCCCTTCCTGCACCTGATAATACGTTTGGGCCACGCTGGCGGGCGTGAAAGCCGGCGCGGTGTTGACGCCGCCGGCGCACGCCCGCACCACCAGCAGAATGTCGCGTCGCGTGGTGCCCAGCAGCACCTCCTGGCCATTGATGCGGCGATATTCCTGCACGTCGATGGCCAACAAAAAAGTCCCCTGCGTAGGGGAGTAATAGCGGGCAAGCCCCGTAATTGCATCGATGGTGTTGATGCCCCCAGTCCCGAAAGGAGCATTCCAATAATACCCCCTGGCGTAGTCAACGTACCGGATATATGGCGCGCCAAGGCTATTTGTGGCCACGGCACCCATGGGCTGCGCAAATTGGTACTGCAGGCGGTCACCGTCGGCGTCGTAAGCGTTGTTGAGTACGAAGCTGTTGTCGCCGAGGCAGGTAGCTACCACGGCTCTGTCCGTAAACGTGGGCGAGGAGTTGCGCATCGTGCCCGGCGTCATGTCCACGGTCAGGGTCATGGTTTCGCTTTGGGGGGCGAGCAAATTCACAATGCCCGGGCTGCGGGAGCTGGCCGAGAAAACGGCCATGTAGCCGTTGGCAACCACGGGCAGCTCAACGATGCCCACGTAGCGGGCCAGCGTCACGCGGGGCTCTTGTTGGAAACAACCAGGCGGCGTGGGCGCCGTAATTTCCGCGAAGCTGCTGCGGGGAATGTCCAGCGTTGCCACCAGCACGGGTCTAGGGGGCTTGTTATAGAAAGTAACGATGATATTAGACGTACCGTCGGGCGCGTACGAGCTGGCTTCCTTGCTGAAATAAATCTGGGCCGTTATTTCGTAGCGGTAGGGCCGGTCGCTAGGGCCGTTGCCATCCAGGAATTTATACGTCAGCTCCCCGCCCACCAGGTGCGAGGCGGAAGCAGAGTTCAGGCCCAGCACCAGCCAGGCAGTCAGCAGCAGGGCAGCGCGGCATGCCGGCCCCAGAGACGGTAGAAAAAGACGCATCGTGGAAAAGAATTAGTGGAAGGCACCCAAGTTAAAGCACTTCCAACGAAAGTCCGCCCTCTTCTATTATCAAGCGTTGATAATTGGGTAACCCGCTGCTTTAAAACGTCTTGCCAGGCGCGCCGCGACCTCGGATAAAAGCAGGAACGCCGGATAGAACCAGCCTTTTCAAGCAAAATCCTGTTGCTCTTATGGCAACCTGTGTACACAGACGAAGTTCCGGGAGCGCCCGGTTGTTTCCCCTGGCATGTGGCCCCATTTGAGCACCTGCCAGCATCACGAATCCGAACGGCTCGGCTAATGCGCCGCCTGCCCCGCAAAAAAAAACGCGGGCACGAGCCAGTAGCTCGTGCCCGCGCCGGGGCAATTACCCAATGGGAAAAGCTATTCGACCACCAGACGGGTCGTCTGCGCGCCTTTTTCGGTTTGGAGACGCACCAGGTACAAGCCGGCCGCAACGCCGTTCAGCGACACCGACTGCTCCTGCGCGCCCACGCCCTGGCTCACCGGGGCGAACTGGCGCACCGTTTGGCCCAGCATGTTTTGCAGCGTCACGGTGGCCGTGCCGGCTGCGGGCAGGGTGTAAGCCACGTGGGCCGTGCTGCTGGCGGGGTTGGGGGCCAGGGCCAGTTTCAGCGCGGTGTCGTTGTTGGCGCGGGTGGCGGTCGTTGCCACCGTGAACTGGTAGGCGCCCGTGGAGCTGTTGAAGCGGACGACGTAGCGAGCTGCAGTCGCAACGGGAATGTCGGCACCGTCTTGCACGCCCGTGCCCGAGGGGAAAGCGTTAGCGCCCCAGTTGATGGTCCAGGCGTCGTTGGCGCGGAATTTCACGGCGCCCACCGTCAGCGGCAGCGTAATGGTCCAGTCGTTGCCCGTGGTGGTGGTCCGGGTCATAGCCGTCGAGGAGTTCCAGCCGTTGGCAGTGGAGGAACCGATGATGCCGACGGTCGTAATCTGTGCCATCGACACGGAGGCCGAGAACAGGAAGGCGAGCAGCAAGCACAACTTAACAGTAAAATTTTGCATGGTGTGGGATTTTGAAAAATGTTGGTTAGAAAATTTTGCCTCAAAAATAAAACGATTTTACCGTCTGTTCAGCAAGTGAGATGCATTATTTTCAACAAAAAACGTTTGCTCAATGACATAACCGCAACGGATTATGGGTTGGCCAAAGGCCTGTTTGCTATGTAATGTGTCTCACAATCAGATAGTATAGCGTAGCACAGCCGCGTTATAATGCCGCTTGGAGCGACAGACACCTAGGCTTTGCGTTTCTCACCCCACTAATATGGGTTTAGGCAACAGCTGATTTCTATCAAAAATTGAGCATCCAGTAGGCAATGTACTGCTGCATCCAGTTGCTCCTTTGCGTAGAAACGCATGCTACTTCTCCCAGCTTCGGGTGCGTCCCCTTTAGTCAGGGCCTCAATACTGCTCGGCAGCCTGTTGCTGGCTGTCGGCTGCCCCGGAAAACCGCCCCGATTGGCAACAACGACACCGGAGAACCCACGCTTCCGCAACTGTCGGCGGGGCACTTGGAGCCTTCGCAGGACATTATATGCCGGACATTCTTCAAAGCAGTGCCCGTCGGCTCTGACCAGGCAGAACGGCTGCTTGTCGCTACCAGCCCCGCGCTGAGGAATAAATTATTGTTAAACTTTGTAATGCAAAGTTCTTTTGTTTACTTTGTGGTGTGCCGATTCACTGCATCCCACCGAGGGGAGGGGCTGTCCGGCGACGGGTTCGGTGTCCGCTTTTTGCAGTTATTTAATCGTTTAACAATCAAAACTCAACCGTGATGAACCTTCCCAAAAGCTTCCTTTTTGTGGCCATTGCCACGGCGCTCCTGTTGCTGGTACCCTTTGTGGCCATGCGGTTTAGCACGGAGGTAAACTGGACCGGGCTCGATTTTCTGGTGGCAGGCGGCCTGCTATTCGGTTCGGGCGTCACGTTCGTACTGATAGCGCAAAAGGCGAACAGCACAGCGTACCGGCTGGCCGTGGCCGTGGCGGTGGCCGCCGGGCTACTACTGGTGTGGGCCAATATGGCGGTGGGGCTGGTAGGCAGCGAAGACAACCCCGTCAATGGGTTGTATGTAGCGGTGCTCGCGGTGGCCCTAATTGGGGCGTTTGTGGCGCGCTTTCGGCCGCTCGGCATGTCGAACGCCATGTTCGCGGCGGCGCTAACGTACGTGGCAGTCACCATGATTGCGCTCTTCCTGTGGAAACCCGCCGGTGCGACCGCCGAACCTCAGGTGGGCCTCGCGAACGTGCTGGGAGCCAACGCGGCTTTTGCTGCCCTCTGGGCCGGCGCGGGCCTGCTATTTCGGCGGGCCAGCGCCGACAGTGCGAACCAGCACCGCCGGCTGGCCTAACCCATTCAGCCCATTCAACCCGTACGGGGGCCTGTTGCTTGGACGTCTGCACAGCCACTCAAATCAGGAAACTCGACCTCCTTTCCTGCGTGATGGGCACCACGCCCGCCCGCCGCCCCCGCCGCTGGAACGATACTACAGCTTCCCCGCAACGGCCCCCCCGCCCACTGCCCCCGCCGCTAGAACGATACCACTGCTTCTCCTCAACGGCCCCCCCGCCCGCTGCCCCCGCCGCTGGAACGATACGACAGCTTCTGCCTCACGGCAGCCCCACTACCCCCCGCCCGCCGCCCCCGCCGCTGAGAGAAACTCAAGCTTCTACAGTAGCAGTAAGCTGGCGTCAGGAACTAAGCGGAAACTTCGTAGTTTTGGATAGTATGAAAATCACGTTGGAAATTCCTGATAACAAAGCGGCCTTCATGATGGAGTTGCTGCAAAGCCTGCCGTTTGTGAAAGCCACGCCGGCTCGCACGAAAGCCAAGCCGCAGGACGAAACGGAGTATCTGCTAAGCAATCCAGCCAATGCGAAAACCCTGAAGGATGCCATTGAGCGATTGGAGAGCGGCAAGGGCGTGCAACACGACCTCATCGACGCATGAGGCTGATTTGGGATGAAGCCGCTTGGGAGCAATACCTCTATTGGCAGGAAACGGACCGCGCCATTCTCCGCAAAATCAACACGCTACTGAAAGAGTGTCAGCGCACCCCTTTTGCGGGCACGGGCAAGCCCGAAGCGCTGAAAGGCGACCTGCGTGGCTACTGGTCGCGCCGCATTAACCACGAACACCGTTTGGTGTACAAAGCCGCCGAGGACGGATTGCGCATTGCTGCCTGCCGCTTCCACTACGGGGATAAATAACCCCCCCGCCCGCTGCCCCCGCCGCTGAAGAAACTAGAGCTTCTGCGTAACTTAGACCTATGAAAATTGCCCTCGAATTAGAGTTTCCCGACGAGCAAGCGGCCGCGTTTATGCAGCGGCTGCAAAGCTTGCCAGGCCTCACGGCTCGCTTCTTGCGTCTGCGCCCTGAGCCGCAGGTCAGCCCTATCGCGGCTGAAGCAACCGATGAATTAACCGAAGCCGAGCAAAAGGCCTTGCTGTATAAGGTATTTGGTAGCTGGCAATCGGATGTGAGTGGGGATGAAATGGTGCGCCAGATTTACGCTGACCGCCGCGACGAGCCGCGCGAAGTGAATCTATGAGCCGCTTTTTACTTGACACGAATATCTGCATTCACTTCATCAATGGGCAGTTCGACCTTGCGGCTAAGATTGATAATGTAGGGTTGCCCCGTTGCTTTATCAGTAGCATTACCATTGCGGAATTGCTCTACGGTATTGCTAATAGCGCTCCAACCCGCCAGCCAAGGAACCGGCAGAATCTGGCTGAGCTACAGCAACTTTTCAGCGGGCGTATCCTGACCTTCGAAAGTGCCTTGGAAACCTACGCCGTACAGAAAGCACACCTGAAGAATATAGGCCGGCTGCAAGGAGATTTCGACATGCTTATTGGGAGCACTGCACTCACGCACGACCTCACGCTTGTCACGCGCAACACCCGTCATTTTGCCGAAATGCAAGGCATTGTGCTGGAGGATTGGGTCACCGAATACCTAGCAGGACAAATAAGTCTCAGCCAGTAGCCCTACGGCAGCCCCAACCCACTACCACCGCCCCGCCCGCCGCCCCCGTCGCTAGAACGACACCCCAGCTTCTCGCCAACGGCCCCAGCCCCCCCCCCGCCTGCCGCCCCCGCCGCTGGAACGATACTAGAGCTTCTCTCCAACGGCCACCACCCCGCCCGCCGCCCCCGCCGCTAGAACGATACCACAGCTTCTGTCCCACGGCAGCCCCCTGCCCGCTGCCCCCGCCGCTGAAGAAACTGAACCTTCTATGTAACTTTAGCTGTAGAAGCAGCACCGTTTCGTTTCGTCATTCAGCATCTGCCCATTATGACTACCACACTCATCTTAGAGCCAACCAACGACTCCGACTTGCACTTGCTGCTGAGTCTGGCGCAGCGACTTGGCGTAAAAGCCACGGCTTCGCCAGCAGCGAAGATTTCACTAGAAGAACGGGAGCGTCGATTTATGGCCTTGTTTGGCTCTTGGCAGTCGGATGAAACTGGGGATGAAATAAACAAGATGTTGCGGGAATCCCGCCAGAGCAACCGCCCTGATATTGAGCTATGAGCGCAGGCTATTTGCTCGATACCAACATTTGCGTCCACTTTCTACGAGGAGAATACCGGCTCAACGAGCGGCTTGCCGCAATCGGTTTGGCGCGATGCTTCATTTCAGAAATCACCGTTGCAGAGCTGCTGTTTGGCGCAGCCAACAGCGCCCCGGTTTGGCAGGCGCGCCAGCATCAACAAGTAGCGGAGTTTCGGGAGTTGTTTGCCGAGCAAGTGCTGCCTATTGCGCCCGCGCTGGAAATATTCGCCGACCAGAAATCGGCGTTGCGGCGCAGCGGCCGGCCAATTGATGATTTTGATATTCTCATCGGCAGCACGGCGGTGGCTCACGGCCTCACGCTCGTCACGCGCAATACCCGCCATTTCGCCGGCTTGGCAAATCTGCCGCTGGAAAACTGGATTGACAATCTGTAGTCCACCCCCCGCCCGCTGCCCCCGCCGCAGAAGAAACGGAGGCTTCTGTGTAGCGACTTCGTGCTAAGTTTAGGATACAACTCAGTCGATTTCTAATGATGGTTTACATTTCTAATGATGGTTTACAAATACAGAGGTGGCGAATTTGACCGCGACCTTGTTGCTCTTGAACAAGACTATTTTTGGGCGGCAAACATAGAGTCACTCAACGACCCATGTGAAGCAATTTCAGATAGAGTTGGTCTTGAGAAAGAGTTTGACCTCTTATTCAAGATTTTTGGCGTGTCTAATGATTTGGAGACCCGTGATTCATTTAAAGGTCTATTGAGTCAGGTTGATAAGATGATTGACTCGACAGTTAAACTCGGAGTATTTTCACTGTCAAAAAGCTATGACCATCATTTGCTTTGGGCCCATTATGCCGCCTCTCATAAAGGTTTCTGCGTTGGCTATGATATAAGCGTGTTGCAAAAGCAATTGAATTTGTACGCTTCCCTAAATAGGAGGCCAGTTGTGAGTAGAGAAAAGCGTATTTTCACTACCTGACACCTGCACGATGAA
>NZ_JAUQSX010000001.1 GCF_030581005.1 Hymenobacter mellowenesis
ATAGCCCAAAAAGTAGAGAATGTCGAGCCGTAAGCTGCAGTGCTCGACCAGGCGCCGGTCGCTGACCAAGTTTTCCAACCGGCCAACCAGCATCAGCTTGAAGAAGACCACCGGGTCGAGCGAGGGCTGGCCCGTGTGGCTATACAGCGCTTGGGTCTGCTGGTAGAGAAAGTTCCAGTCGACTAGCTCCGCTAGTCGACGGTAGAGATTCTGCTTCGGTACGCGCTCCGATAAGCGGAAGCGCAGGACGACTCTGTCGGTGAACTGCTTGTGCCCTTGCATAGACCTAAGATACCGCTTACCTCTCGCCTACTTCTGCAACAGCCACTAAACTTCAAAGGTGTTTTCGTTTCAATTATGCTGCTGAGCCTATTGGGTTTGGTCGGGGCCGTTGCGCTCTACTTCTTTTTACTGAGCGCCCTTCCCCCACGGCTGCGGGCCGACCAGATGCGCTGGCCGTTGCGCTGGGCGCACGGGACCAGCAGCGCCATCGTACTGGCCAGTTGCCTGCTCAGTTGGGCAACCGGCTGGAGCCTGCGGCACCCTTGGTTGTGGCTGGCGGTGCTCCTGGCCAGCGGCTTGGCCGCCGGCCTGCGGCGGAAACTCGACTTGGTGCCAGTTTGGGGCCGCTTCCTGACGACGGTGCAGGCATCAGTCGTGCCCTGCGCTGCGTTCTTATTCCTGTTGGCGGGGCCGGGGACGCGTTGTTATCGCGACGCTCACCTCAGCCTGGAGTTCGTGCAAGACACCGGCGGGTTCACTAATATCACAACAACGTGCATCAAGCTCTACCGACCCCAATGGGTGTTCTTTGAGGAGTACAGCGGCCGTGTCAGTCCCGGTCCCGCTTCTCCCTATGGCGACCCCTCGTTCCACAACGAGTACGGTCCGCCCCGGCCCGGGGCAACCGGAATCTGGACCCGGTCGTGGTGGGATAGTGTCACGGAGGTAACCCTCGACGCTAGGCAACGGAGAGGCACCATCTTTCAGGGCCCCGAAAGTTACGAAGCCGCGCAAACCCCGTTCACCTTTTGACTTGTTCTTATTGGTCAGACCGTTTGAGTGAACTAGCCCTCGCGTGGCACTGCTTACCGGCAAGCGGCCGGGCTGCCCTCGTTAATGAGACTATCGGAAGCCGTTTTGACCAAAACGTCGGAAGCCGCCGCATCCCCATTTGATACGTTACGGACGCGGTAAGACGTATTTGGGCGCAACCGCACGCCAGCGGGGCGCACGCGAGAATCCCATCCGCTCACGACGTAGCTCTCCCCCAATTGGTCCAACCGGAGGTGCGCGGTGCCCGCAGTCCCGGGACGTTTTTTAAGGTGGTAAAAGTCTTTTCCGTCCGTTCCGGCGACATACACACTGGTCAGCGTGGCCCCGTTGCACGTCGCCAGGGCGTGCGTGGCCGCGTCGTAGTGCATCGCGTTGCCACCGCATGAGGTGACTACCCACCCCAGAGGTAAGCAAAGAAGGCCGTAGCAAGGCTGGAGGTGCATAAACGAGATAGGGAGAAACAGAGCATGAAAATAAGACTCCATTTCCTGAACTGCTTCAGCACCTCAACAAAAGGTGGTCAACAGGCGGATTGAGCATAGCCGGGGTTAAGAAACTCGGCTACGAATCAACGTTTAATGAACACCCGGCGGGGATGAGTTTCGTAAATTTGGTTGCATCGCTAACCCTTGTTAACCCAACAGCCCGACCAACGAGCGACGTTTTCACCGGAGCAGCCCGACAACCGGCACCAGTAGCCACCAGTACCGCAGGCCGCTTTGGTGGTTAGCTCCGCGTGGGCGCCGTTGCCAATAGCGGGGTACTACTGCGCTGGCCGGCCTTGATATTGCCGGTGGCGTTGCCGGCACCCGTGGCCACCGGTGTGCAGGGCCGCGTAACGGTAGTGGCCACCGCACTGGGCGCCATGGCCAGGCTGCTGTTTTTGAGCTTGGTGGGCAGCACGCCGGTACGGGACAGGTTGGCGGCCTGAGCCCTCTGCCACTGTCGCTTCTGGCATGGGGTACTGCCCGCCAGCGCCGGCACCAAGCAGGACGGCAGGTTGGTCAGCGAGTCGAGGGCCACCGGCGTGCTCAGCGTGAACAGGGCAAGTAACAGGGGTTTTCTCATACTTGCACGTACAAGAATACCTCGCCGGCGCCGAGGCAGGCCCTGGCTCACGCGCAGCTGATTGGTTTTGGGGTTGGCAAGCTTGTTCCACAGGCCGAAGGCGGCCGTGATGGCGCTGGGCGTGCTCCAGCCGCAGTTCGTGAGGGTGAGCACGCTCGACTTGTCGAAACCACCAGTGCTGATGTTAAAGCACAGCGACACCATAACATCGAACTGGTGCTGGAGTTGCTCGCACAGCGCTTGCAGTCTGGGGGCAATGGCGGCCAGTTCGTCATCATCGGGCAGGGAGGCGGGGCCTGGGTGCGAATGTAGCCGAACCCGATGGAAGGCAACTCAGCCGGCCGGGCCACCCGGGTCAATTGCCCGGGGCGGATGCAGAGATAGGTTTTCAGCCGAAAATTGTGTGGGTCGCCGCCAATGTGCGCAAGTAGTTGCGAGGCAGCCGGGAGCTTAGCCGGCTCAATATGCAGCAATTGCCGGGTGCGCAGCAACGTCCGCAAGCGGTTGCGAACCTCTTCGGCTGGTAATAGTTAGCTGCCCACGCTACTTCCTGGCAAAGCCCTGGCTGGTGAGCTTGAACTGGCTCATGTCCATGCCATACTGCGTTTTGAACAGGTTGCCGATGCCCTGCTGGTAAGCCGCCAGCTTGCCTTCCTTTATGGCCGCCTGCCAACCGCCCTGCACTATCACCGTTTGCAGCTTCAGCTCCTCCCCTACTTGCGCGGCGCGGGTGCGCATCTGTGGGTTGCCGGCTAGCAACGGCGCCACCTGGGCCCGCACGCCCTGCGCCATTGGGATGGTGATGGCCTTGCCATCCTGTACGTTATGAATTACTACCCACCCCATTATCATGTAACAGGCCAACGCATCGGCGGCGTCGTTTTCGCGTAGCCCGGTTCCATCCAGTATTTCGCGGTAGGTCTTGCTGTAGTCGTACTTGCCGGGGCCGAAGACGGACGCAATAGCCTGCGCGCCCGCCGGGTTGCTGGTTTTCAGGCGGTCGACGTATGTCTGCACCGTTTGCTGGCGCAGGGCGGGCGTGGGCGTGTAGGCGGTACTGGTGCTGGCCGCTGGCCGGGTGGCCGCGCTGCCGCGTCCAGCATTTTTTCCCGCATTGTTGCGCTCTATCGCCTTATCCATCATCGATTTATTGATGATTCCGTTGGTGATGACGCTGATGTTGCTGTTATAGTTTTCCATAATTAGGTCCGGCGACATCTGTGCTTGAGCGGCAGGCGACGCCAGCAAGGCCAGCAGGACAATGCGGAAAAGGGAATAGCGCGTTTTCATGAGTGGGAGGATTGAGTTGAAAATTATTCGACGGATTTGGACGGCAAACGGTTATCCGAGGAGCAGGGCGCGCGCATAGTCGCATAGAAATATACTCAGCGCGAAATGTCTAGCTCGGCGTAAGTTTCGGGCGCATCGTCGGGCATTTCGCCCTGGGCGTTGAGGTGGCGCAGCTTCAGGATGGCCCGATTGGGAGCGGCCCAGCGGGCTTCCCGGGCCTCCCAGGCGGTGGGCTCGCGCCGCCAGCGCAGGCGCGGCCCGGCGGCGTCTATCTCGGCCAACTCAAGCAGATTGGCCTGCTCGCCGCCGCCTAAGCCGGGGCTGGTGAGCAGCACCAGGCGGCCATCGGGCGAGGCCACGGGGTCGCCAATCAGCGCCAGGCGGCGGCCGGTGCGCTGGTCTACCAGCACCGTGCCCGACGACTCCCAGTACCAGGCCCGCACCGCCCACTGATGAGCGGCCGGCAGGGTGCCCCAGTACATGTACTTCACGCCATCAGCATTTTGCAGCGTAAAATCGGCATCAGGCGTCGAGGATAGTTTGACTTCGCCGCCCTGCGCGGAGGGCAAGAACAAATCGAGCCCCTGCCGGCGCACCTTGCCCTGGGCCGCAGCCAGCGGCTCGGCCGTGGGGTCGTTGGGCAGGTCTGGCAAGCCACTGGCGGGCAGCTGGTTGAATACGGCGGCGGTGCTTGGATGTAGCTGCACCACCTGGCCGCCGGGCAGGTGCAGCGTATCGGCAGGGTTGGCGGTGGCGCTGGGGGCGGGCGCTGCCGGGGCGGGTGTGGCGGCCGGCTTTTCCTGGGCCGGCGAGGTGTCGGGCCGGCAGGCGGCATTGCTCAGCAGCAAGCTCGCGGTCAGAATTTTCAGGCTGATATGAGGGCAAGACATGGGGCGGCGCTATTCTTTGTAGATATCGAACTTTGCCAACGGTACCCGGCCGAAATCCTTGGTGGTGGTGGCCGTGGTGGTGCCGTGCTCGGGGTCGAGGGCGTGGAACCGCTCGCTGCCGTCGCGGTGTAGCAGCCAGGTGCGGGCGGCTGGGTCGTAGCGAAAGGTCACGTAGCGCGTCCAGCGGTGGGCGCTGCCGCCGTAATGTTCCACCGTGAAATAGCCGTTCTTAATGGTCAGGCCGGTGAAGGGGTCGCCCATCATGCCGCCGCAATCCACGCAGTACACGGCGTTGTCGGCGCGGGCAGCCAGCGTGTAGATGCCGCCCGCCCCGCCCACAAACAGCAGCAACGGGCGCTTGGTGGGGTGGTCCACCACGTCGGAAGTTTTCTGCTCATCCGGCTTATGCAGCACCACCAGCCAGTCGGGCAGCGCGTCGCGGTTCAGGTCGCCCCGGGCGGCATCGAGCACGGCGTAGCCCGCCGGCAATGCGCGGCGAATGGCGGCGGGCAGGGCCGGAACTGGTTCGCGCGGGGCCTGGGCTGAGGCGTTAGCTGAGGCGTTAGCTGAGGCGTTAAATGACAATAGCCCAAGCAGACAAGCGAGCAAATAATTCATATCAACCAGCTATAAATCAATACCAATGACACTTATTCATCAAAAGCCTCGCTGGGCACCAGCCCGCGCACAAAGGCTTCGAAGTTGGGAGCCAGAAACGTGATTTTGTAATCGTCTTCTTGGTCGACGTGGACCACGGCCGGCTCGCCTTGAGTGCCGCAGGCGCGGTAATCGAGCATCACCACATCGTGGCCCGCCGAGGGGCAGTCGCAGACCACCACGCCGATGTTGGGGTAGCCCCACTCATCGAGCATGAACTGGCTGCCCTGCGGCCCACCCAATGAGACGGATTGGCTGCGCCCAATGCCGCAGATGGCAGTAATGGCGATATGGTCGTCGGCCCAGCTAGTGGGCTCGGTAGTGGGAAAAGTGTTGTTGTGTGGAATGCCGCCGTTGTGCTCGCGCATCATTGCCACGTAGAAGGCCGGCAGTCGGTAGCCCAACTCCGTCTCAAGGGCGTGAATCAATTCGTCGGTGGGTGGGGGCTCGGTCTTGGTCGCGGCGAAGGGGCTGTCTTCCCAAAAGTTACTGGAGTCAAAATCCGGGGGTAATTCCATGCGTGATGCTGGTGGGTTTGTTAAGCTTACGCCCGGGCAAAACGTTTGGTTATGGGCGAACTACAGCACCAAATCGGCAGCGACCATGCAAGCGACTTGAGCCGCGCCGGGGATAAGTGGAGGACCTGTTCAGGTGCTTGGGTTGGCCGGCGTGCGCAACGAGGCTGGGGTAGCGTCGGCAACCTTGCAAACCTCGGCTTGGTAAAGGCCTAAGTACCATCACCTACCCCATGGCCACCGACTTTCCGCCCGCCCATACCGAGCAAGAGTTGCTCGAACGCTACGCCGCCATCGCCTACGACAAGCAAAACGACTTGTACGAGGTTATCGGCGACAGTTCCTGGAACGCCGACATGGACGCCGGCACCATCTCCTTCGGCCCAGACCTGGTCTTTCCGCTGCAGGTGCTGGGCACATTTTCGCACTCCTCCGAAACGTGGCTCTGGGCCTGGGCCAACGTGCAATCCAACCTGCCGGCCCGGTTGCTCACGCAGGCCGAGCAGCTGCAGGCCTACGGCGAACGGCATGGCATTGAGTTGCTCACTGCCAGCGAGTTTGACGCGACGGACAAGGACCTGCACCTCATCGGCATCATCGCCTCGGGCATGTTTGGGGCCAGCGGCTACTACCTGGCCAACTACGGCCAGGGCACGATGCTGGTCACCGTGAAAAGCGAGCTGATTGACCAGCTGCCCAAAAACGACTTCGCCCGCATTCCGCACGCTTTTCCGCAAGTCATCAGCACGTTCGAGATGAACCATCGGCCGGCCTTCATCCACTACCTCACCCAAAAAGGCTACTCCGTCACCGAAACCGCTGATGCAGTCAGCGCGGCCGTGGATTTCGGCACTCTCACTGCCACCTTCGACCACCTGGGCCGGCTGGCCAACCTGCAGGGCCACAGCACGGCTGCTCCCACCACGGAATAGGGCTCCGGCCGCCCTATTTGCTTCCCGCCGGGGCCACCAGAAAAGAAAGGCCGACCAGCACGGCCATTGCCACCACAACCAGCAGCAACGCTTTAAGCGGCAGCCAGTTCCAATGAGCTGAGGACGAAGGGCGCGGCGCCGTAGGCTGGCGCACCTGCACGCCGGCTTCCACCCAATCGAGGTGGTAGTTCGTGCCGCAGTCAGCGCACCGGCACAAGTCGGCGCTTGGCGGCTGCTTGCGGGGGCTGCCGCACCGGGGGCATTCCACCAGCTCAATGGACGGGTAACGGACGGGTTCGATAGGCATCACTAATTCATTAAATTCAGCCACCATTCAGCCTACCAACTGCTGCCCGCCCCGCCGCCGCCCGATGAGCCGCCGCTACTGCTGCTGCGGGAACTCGAGCTGCTGCCCGAGCTACTCCCCCACGACGACGAACCACCGGAAGAAGAGCTGCTGGCCGGGCTAGGCAGGCGCGAAATCACCTCCTTCGTTTTCTCCTCGTGCTTACAGAAACGGCAGGTTGACACCCGCCAGCCCCAACCTTCGGCGGTAGTGGTGGCGCGCTGCTCCACCCGCAGCCGGCCCGGCCCGAGCGTGCGGTGCTGGCAGGCGGGGCAAATTCGAGCCTCACTGTCGGGGTTGGCGTAGGCGAGCGGTAGGTGGTGGCCGTTGGCGCATTCCCACACGTCGTAGTCTATGGAGTGGAATTTTTCCTCCGCCTGCTGGCCGGGTGCGAGGTGACTTTTCTCGGCGGTGCTGCCGAGCTTTTGCATGGGCTGCCCGCATTCGGGGCAGGCGAAGGGCGTGTCGCGCAGCGCCGTGAGGTGCCGACGGTACCAGGGCCAATACAGCGCCAGCCCCACCGGAAACAGGTACGCCGTGAACCCCAGCCCCCGGTGCGCGGCTTGCAGCTGCCCGTAGGCGTCAGGTCGGGCAGCCGGAGCCACGGGGCGCTGCGCCCGCCGGTATTGCCACCCAAAATAGCCGTGCAAATACAGCAGCGGCAGCCCGTAAATCAGGGCCAAAAATCCCAGCGTGCTTAGGTTATCCTGCAGGGCCGGCACCACCAGGCCCGCCAGCAGCCCCAGCGGCAGCAGCACCAGCCAGCCGCGCCCGCGCAGGCCCTGGGTGGTACGGTACCACAGCACCAGGTAGAGCACCAGCGCCAGCAAAGCCACTACCAGCGTGCCGATTGGGAAATCCGATTTGGGTGGCGCGTAGTTTTGGGCCAGGTCTTCGCCGGGCAAGGCAGTTTCCAGCGGGTCATCCGATTCTTCGGCCAGCCCGCTTTGCGCCATTACCACCCGTTTCAGGCTATCCACGTAGAATTTGGCCGAGTCATCGGCCGTGCGGAGCTCTGGTTTTGGAAGCACGGCGGCCGGGCGCAGCCGCCCGATGATGGCCGCCACACCTTGTTGCACGGCGCGGTTGTAATCGCCGGCGCGGGCGGGCTCCACCATGTGGCGCTGCTGGATGCGGTAGCAAATGATATCGGGCAGGTCGGCTTCCAGGCCGTAGCCGGTTTCGAACTCCACGCGGCGCTGGTCCAGCACCAGCAGCATCAGCAGGCCATTGTTCGTGTCCTTGCGGCCAATTTTCCATTTGTTGAACAGCGCTGTGGCGGCCGTTTTGGGCACGACCTCCCCAATGCTACGCACCAGCACCACATCGATGTGCGCCCGGCCGCTGCGGTCGAGGCTGTCGAGACGGGCATTGAGGCTGGTGGCAGTACCGGGGCGGAGCACGCCGTCGGGGTCGCTGACATAGGCTTCGCCCAGCGTTTTGGGGTCGGGAATGGCCGTGAGGTAGTTGGCGGCCGTGATGCGGGGCGCGGGTTCCGGCGACTGGCAGCCGCTCAGCCAGCTGGCCCACACCAACCAGAAAAACAGGTAATAACGAGGCATTAGCAGCAATTAAAGAGGAGCAAGCTACAGTTCGGCCGCCGCCTCTGGGCAACCGGATGGCTTCTGATAAAAGACAATGTTGCTTTTGCCGGAAAACGGTTCGGGAAGCAATTTTTACGCTGGCAACTCAGGCGTTATCGAAATCCGCGCACCAGGCCTGGTAGTACAGCCCGGCCCAGGTTTTCATGCGCGGAAATAGCCACGCGGCGGCCTGCGGGGCCAGGTTGAACCCGCGTTCATCGTCAGTAATGTAGTCTGTCTCAAAGGCCTCGAAGGCGTGGTGCAGCGCGGCGCTGCACAGCAGGAATTGCCCGATGGTATCGGCCACGGTGTCGCCGGTTTCCCAGTCGCCCGTGCCGTGCCGTAGCTTCTGGATGCCCCGTTCGGGGTGGTCCAGGTCGAGCAGCACCGGGTCGGCCCCTTCGTCGCCCAGCATAAAAAAACCGGCGGGCCAGTCGGCAATGGGCTCATTCGTCACGGAGTTCCAATTGTAGCCGTCCTGCCGCACGCCCAGCCGGTCGAGGCCGTAGAGGGAAAGCGGGTTGCCAACGGTTGTGAAATCCACTTCCTCTGCCGGGGCGATGGTATCGAGGTAGGTCACCAAGTCGGCCGGCAGCTCGCGGCCAAACTCCGCGGCCAGCCGTCCGGCCGCCGCGCCGTGGCCAAATGCAAAAGGCATCTCGCCGGGCCAGAACTGGCGGATTTCCGCAAACGCTTCGTCAAAAGTCATGGGTCGAAATAGAGAAGGCAGGCTTCGGCAAGCGAAACTGCCCGGTGGCGCGCATACCGCTATACCGTTGTGGTAATAGGTTGGGTTGCGAAATTTACCGGCATTCCGCCTGGCCTGCGCAGCTGCCTGCATCAGCCCATCACCCAGCACCAACGGCTTCTCACCCTTGCTTATCCTCAATGGAAAACGGTTTGCAGCAGCTCGTTGCGCACTTGCAGCGCCTGGGCTTTGCCCCCACCTACCACGGCGACCCCTACGGCCAGGGGCTAGATTGGACGTACTTCGACTGCTACTTTGATGAGGCCGCCGTGCGGCGACACTTCAGCCTCGGCACGGAGGTGCGCTACGTGGCCTACGACGGCCGGGTGGCAGGCCAGGAAGCCGGTTTCTACGACCCCGGCACCGGTTTTGGCGTCATGGGCCATCACCCGGACTACGGCCGGGCCGGCGGGAAGCCAAAAATCACCGGGGCCGAATGAAGGCAGCAGGCCCGCTCGGCCCAAACGCCGCATCGGTTGCGGCAGCCCCGCCGGGTTACCTTGCGCCCCCTCCGGTATCTAAGGGCGGGGGCCCGTGCGGCGCCGTCTTTCATCCAGCTACTGTATGATTTCTCCTGCCAACCAATGGCCCCTCCCCGGCCAGGTCGACCCGAATCTGATGCCGTGTGCCTTTTGCCGCCGTCGGCTGCGCATCGCGGGCAAGCCGGTATTTTCCACCTGTTCGTGCAAGGCGTTTGGGCCGCCCGTTACCGTAGTGGCGCTGGTGGCCGGTGCGCTGGCCGCGCTGGGCGGCGGCATCTGGTGGCTGAGCCGGCGCAAGCGGTAGTTCAGGCCTGAAATTATTGGCGTAGCAACGCGGTGGGCTCACCTTACAGCTTTCGTCGCACACCTGCGCTGGCTGTCGGAAACCGCCTGCTACTCGCCAGCTTGATATTTTATGGGGTCCAGGCCCTTGAATTTCACAGTCGTGCCTTCGCCGTTGACGAACTGCTGCGGGATGGCGGCGCTGGTGCGCTGGTAGGTTTCGTCAGCGTAAACGCCCTGTCCGAAACCGCACTCGCCGTAGCCGGGCTCGGTCTTCACGCGGGCGGCCTGCGGGGTGAAGGCAATGGCGAGGCGGCAGCCCTTCTCGTCGTAGTCTTCCTTGAACGCGCAGCGGGCCACGCCCCCGCGCACCACGGCCCGCTGCAGCAGCATCCCCAAGTGAAAGGCAGGCGGGCCGTTGCTGATGTCGAAGTACACCAGCACGGTCGAATCGGATTCTGGATATACGGTCAGGCTGCCGCCGGCCTGCTTGCGCTTGGGGTCACCCCAGCTGTATTCGCCGGCGTATTGGGCCGTGCGGGGGCCTGCCGGGGCAACTGGCGGCGCGGCGGCCGGGCTAGCGTTGGGAGCGGAAGCGGGGGCTTTCTGGTCGGTGGTTTCGGTGCAAGCGGCCAGGCCCAGCAGCAGGCCAAAGGGCAATAAGCGAATAAGCATAAAAAAAGCAGGTCTTTAAACAGCGTGATAAACGCGGCCGGCAGCCGGGCAAACTACGTACCTTGGAACGTTCTCAGATACGGATTAATCGCAATTCTTGATGGCTATTGCTCAACGAAACCAGTTTCGGGTGGCTGCTACGTCAGCCGAGCTGGCGCACTTCCGGCAGCAGGCGTGGCGGCTTTACGAGCCGGTGGCGCCGGTGGCACTGCCGGCCTTCGGGCGGGAATGGTGGCTGCGGCCGGGCCTTACCTTCACGCCCTTCGCCAACGCGGTGCGCTGCACGGCTCACTGCGCGTTTTGCTCCGAGGAGCTGCAGCGCTACGACGGCCACCAACTCACGGCCAAGCGCCTGATTGACGACTACCCGGCCTACTTTACCCGCCTGCGGGAGGTGCTGCGCCCGTTCCAGGGCAGGCCGCTTGGCCTGAGTCTCTCGGGCCTCGAAGCTACGGCTGAACCGCAGTGGCTGCGCGAGCTGCTGGCCTGCCTCACCCAGCTAGAACGCGAGGGCGTGGTATTCGATGAGAAAGTACTCTACACCAACGGCAGCGGTTTCGTGGCCAGCCCCGACCTCGGCCTGGCCCTGCAGGATTTCGGCCTGAGCCGCCTGGAGCTCTCGCGCTGCCACGACGACGAGGCGGTGAACCAGCAGATTATGCGCTTCAACCGCAACCAGCCCATGCGCCAAAACGCCGTGTACGCCAGGACCGTGCGCTGGCTGCATCAGCATCTGGCCATCAAAAATTCCTGCATTCTCACCCAACTGGGTATTGCCACGCTGCCCGACGTGGAGCGCTACCTAGCCTGGGCGGCCGGGCTGGGCGTGCGCCAGGTGGTCTTCCGCGAGCTGAGCCGGCTGGAAGGCAGCTACCTGCCCAACGTTTTCACCGAATGGATTGAGAAGCAGCGCGTGCCCATCGAGCCGCTACTGGCCGCCGTGGTGCCCACGCTGGAAAACCCGCGCGCCGGCTGGCAGTACGCGGGCAGCACCTTCGGCTACTATTACTACAACGAGCACTACCGTTGGCAGGGCGTCGAGGTTATTTTTGAAACCTCCAGCTACCCCGCCCTGCAAGCCGCCAACGCCACCGGCGTGCTGCAAAAGCTGATTCTGCACTCCGACGGCACCCTCTCCGGCGACTGGGACCCCAACAGCCGCGTGCTGAGCTGCGTGGCCGCCCCGGCATTGGCCCAGCCATGACGGCCGCCCACGAACGCCTGTACCTGCGCACGCTGCACCTGCTGGTAGCGGCCGGCATTCCGTTCGGCGGGCTGGGCACCTTCGCCCTGCGCCAGCAATGCCCCACCCTGCCCCGCAGCCTGGTGGCCGACTGCGACCTGCTGCTCCCCCCCGACCCGGCCTCCCTGAATGCGCTGACGGACCGGCTGCAAACCAGCGGCTGGCGCGTCACGCTCTGGGAGCAGCCGGTCACGCTGCCGCTATCCGCGGCTGACTTATCGGGCAAATACTACCTGCGCGCCCGTCAGGCCGGGGCCGTGCTGGATTGCGCCTACGAGAATGACTTCCTGAGCTGGCCGGAGTTCTGGGCCAACTGCCATTGGCACCACGGGCTGCCATTGCTGACGCCCGCCGCCATTCTGCGCCAGAAAGCCCAAGTGGGCCGCCCGGCCGACCGGGCCGTGCTGCGCTGGTGGCAGCGGGCGGCTTTCTCGACGACCAACGCTTAACCGACGACTGGCAAACGAACCGAGCCGTATTACAGAGCCATGGAAACACCGCCAAACCTGCCCGGTCCGGTCCGAAGCGCCACGCCGCCAGTGGCCTTGGATGAGCGCCCCAACCGCCCCGCGTGGCGCGCCCATTGGCTGGCCCTGGCCATTTACGCTATCTACACCGGGCGCTGGGTTCAGTATATTGTGGAGGCGCGGGCATATCATGCCCAGCCCGCGCCCGGCGGCGCGGGCGATGCCTTGAACTGGCTCCTGCTGGGGCAGTTGGGGTTTGCACTTCTGTTTGCCGCCGTGCTGTTGGCCAACGCCATCTGGCGGAAGCCGGGCCGCTGGTTTTATGTGGTGATGAGTGGCTTGGTGCTTCTGCCATTCCTGCTGCAATACTTCATTGAGGGCTAGCGACGCGCCGGAAAGCGACGGGCCCTGGCGGCCAGCAACCCATAGCAAACCAGCAGCCCGAGCACATTGTAGGGCACCGAGAGTAGCACGATGAACCAGCCTACCGTTAGGCCGTCGCGGGCGCCGTTCAGGAACAGGACGCGGGCCCAGTCGGCGGGGAAATACCCGGCCCGCATGTCGTGCCACTCCCACAGCATGCCGCCCAGCGGGGCGCTCAGCCCCACCGTGGCCAGCGCGAGCAACGCCACCACCCCTGCCCGCCCCCAGCGCCCGCGCCGCCCGAACGCATCGGTAGCGCCGGCTGCCAGCGGGCCGAAAACCCCGCAGCACAGCGCGATGTAGGCCAGCGGATGAGCGGTATGATAGAGGTACATGCCATAAGGGGCCCCGAATACGCGGTGGCCGGGCAGCAGTGACCAGAGCAAGCCGTAGCCCGCCGCGGCGCAGCCAAAGGACGTGAGCCAGTAAAAGAGCATTCGTCTCAGCACGCCAGGGCAATGGGTTGGGCGGTAAAGGTATAACGAGCCGGGTGCCGCCCGCGCAACGTCCGCCGGGCCCGGCACGTTAGCTCAACCATACTTCCTCCACGATGCCCACCAATACCTATTACCTCGACGCTGCCCGCACCGATGCCGTTACGGCTAGCTGGGGCATGTTTTTTCGCAACTTTCGCCTCGACTACCAGGGGCGGGAGTTGGGTCAACTCACTCCCGCCGAGCTGAAAGCCGGGCACGAGTTCACTCTTCCCGACGGCCGCCGCCTGCTGGTGCGGCTCCAGCAAAAAATCGGCGCGCAGGGCCTCGACTTTCAACTGGATGGCCGGCCCCTGGGCGGCACTGTGAACGACCCGCTCACACAAATTAACATTGCTTTTGGGTCCATCATGTTCATCGCGGGCCTCAATGTGCTACTGTCGGCGGCGGCGCTGCTGGGGCAGGTCGAATTCCTCCTGACTTTAGGGTTCGGCTGGGGCACCCTGGCCGAAGGCTTGGTATATGCCGGCCTGGGCTGGCTGGGCAAGTACCGCCAAGCGGCCTGGGCGTTTTACGTGGCCCTGGGCCTGCTGGTGCTCGATGGCGTGATGCTGCTGGGCAGCGGCCAGGGCACGGGCGGCCTGGTGGTACGTCTGTTTCTGGGTATCGCCATTTACCGGGGTGCCGCCGCTACGCGGCAGCTCCGGGCGGCGTCAGCGACTGATTTTGCCAGTCAATAACGCCAGCCGGCCTCGGCTTGACCTTCGGGATAACTGATGTAATCCATTCTTTCCAATTCTGCTTATGCCCCTGCTCACCATTCTCGACGAAAACGCCAGCGGCAGCATCCTGCACCGGCTGGAACTGGAAATAAATCAGGAAATGCTCACCGTGCGCGAGTTGATTGCCCGCCGCGTGCACGACGAGGCGGCCGCCTACAACGAGCGCCAGAGCGGCGTGTTCCAGGGCCTGGTGCAGCCCACCGAATCGGAAAAAGTGCTCAACGGCTACCGCCTGCGGCCCCAGAAGCTCATCGACGCCGAGCAGCAGGTGTACCGCGCCCTCGAAGCGTTTCAGCGAAACGGCTTTTTCGTGCTCGTGAACGACCGGCAGGTGGACAGCCTGGACGAGGAAGTGTGGCTGGGCAGCGGCGCCACCGCCAGCTTCCTGAAACTCACCCCGCTGGTGGGCGGCTGAGCCCGGCTATATGGGACTGCTCGACCGTTTTTTGGCTTTGTTTAATCCACCCGCTGCCGCCATGCCCGCTACGAAAACCGACCCCATTCGCCCCGCCATTCTGGAAGATACCAGCGCCGAAGCGGTGGAAATGAAACCCATTCTGACCGAGCTGCTGCCCCAGTTGCTGGCCAAAACCTACGGCACCAAGCTCAACGAGTTGCCCGCCTACCAAGCCATTCGGGCGCAGGACCCGGCCTACCAAAGCCGGCTGGTGCTGGCCTTGGTGCCGGCCATCAACCGCGTGACCCGCGACGACAACTACCAGCTCCGCTGGGGCCTGGCCGAGGTGCTCACGGCCCTGCTGCGCACCACGCTCACCCTCACGGAAGCCGATTACCTGCGGATGTTCGCCAGCTACGGGCTCGATTTCAGTAAGCCGGATGAGGTGTCGCTGCACGTCTACCCCTTCCCGCTACTGCTAACGCTCAGTCAGGTAGCTAAGCTAGCCAAGCGCGAGCCGCTGGGCGAGCCGATGCTGGCGTTTCTCAGGCAGCTGCGCGACCTCAGCGCCGGGCAAACCGGCGATAATCTTAAAATCCACCTCAAAATCCAGGAATTGCTGGGCCAGGCTGCCGGCGATGACGCTTTGCCCATCGTAGTATTTGCCGAGAACGACCCGCTGGGCCAGGCCCTCAGCCAGTTCGTGGCCGGCCTCGACCGTGCCGACCCGCGCAGTGCCACCTGGCTGGGCCTGTTGCAGCTTTGGCAAAAAGCCACCGCCGGCCAGCCCACCGCCAAGCTGCGCAAAGAATTGGACGCCGCCACGGCCGCCATCGGCCCCGATGCCGTGCGCGAGCAGGGCCGCGCTTGGCTGCAAATCGTGGCCGACATTCCGGTGACGGAAAAGCAGCACGTAATTACCTACGACAGCGGCCGGGACTACCATTATTCTACCTGGGACTTCGTGACCGAGTCCAATGCCACGGTGGCCAAGGGCCTTATCTGGACTCTGCAGCCGCTGGGCGACCCGGCCCTGCTGCAACTGCTGACTTCGGTGGCAGCCAAGTGCTTCCGCAAAATTCCAGGCAAGGGGCCGCTGGCCGCCGGGCTGGGCAATGCCTGCCTGCTGGCGCTGTCGCAAAACGGGCTGCCCGGCGTGGCGGCCCTGGCGCGGGTGCGCAGCAAAATCCGCCAGACCAATACACAGGAGCTCATCGCCCGCTACATCGCCCAGGAATCGGAAAAGATGGGCGTGAGTCCGGCCGAGATTGAGGACATGGCCGTGCCGGACTTCGGACTCGAAAATGGCCGGTTGGTGGAAGAACTGAGCGACTACAGCGCCACGCTCACCCTCGCCGACGGCAAATCCGATGTGCAGTGGCAAAAGGCCGGCAAACCGCTCAAAAGCGCCCCTACGGCCCTCAAAGCCACCCACGCCGACGAGCTAAAGGAACTGAAAGCCGCCCAAACCCAGGCCCAGCAAACCTACACCGCCCAGCGTGACCGCCTCGACCGCAGCTTCGTGGAGGAACGCCGGATGCCGTGGCCGTGGTTTGCGCAGTATTATTTCGACCACGGGCTGATGAGCGAGTTGGCCCGCCGCCTCATCTGGCGCCTGCACCGGCCCGATGGCACCTTCCAGGATGCGCTTTACATCGATAACGCCTGGCAGGATGCCCACGGCCAGCCCGTGCCCGCCCCCGACGCCGAGACGCAATTGCAACTCTGGCACCCCGTGCTGGCCACGGCCGCCGAGGTGCTGGCCTGGCGCGCGCTGCTGGAAAAGCATCAGCTGCGGCAGCCGCTGAAGCAGGCTTTCCGGGAGGTGTACCTGCTCACGCCGCCCGAGGAGCGCACCGCTACCTACTCCAACCGCATGGCCGCGCACATTCTTAAGCAGCACCAGTTCAACTCCCTGGCCAAGCTGCGCGGCTGGCGCTATCGCCTGCTCGGGGCCTACGACAAGGGCTATGATTCCGAAATTGCCAGCCTGCCCCTGCCCGCCCACGGCCTCACGGCCGAGTACTGGGTGAGCGAAGTGTACGCCGACGGCGAGTGGAACGACACCGGCATCTACAACTACGTGAGCACCGACCAGGTGCGCTTCACGCGCAACGACGCGCCCGTGCCGCTGCCCGAAATCCCGCCGCTGGCTTTTTCGGAGGTGATGCGCGACGTGGATTTGTTCGTGGGCGTGGCCTCGGTGGGCAACGACCCGCAGTGGCGCGACAATGGCGGCCTGGCCCAGTTCCGCAACTATTGGGAAAGCTACAGCTTCGGCGACCTGAGCGAGGTGGCCAAGTCGCGCAAGCTGGCCCTGGAACGGCTGGTGCCCCGCCTGAAAATCGGCAAGGTGAGCGAAATCAAGGGCAATTTCCTGGTGGTGAAGGGCCACCGCCACACCTACAAAATCCACCTCGGCTCGGGCAACATCCTCATGGAGCCCAACGACCAGTACCTGTGCATCGTGCCCGACCGCTCCAGCAAAACCATGGGCGAGAGCGCCGTCTTCCTGCCCTTCGAGGGCGACGCCGTGCTGTCCATCATCCTCAGCAAAGCCGCGCTGCTGATGGACGACGACAAAATCACTGACACCACCATCCTGCGCCAGCTCTGAGTCTGGCCCAGGAGCCCAGCCATTCCTGCCCAAACCTCTTCAAACGAACCAGTCAGCCCCCTATGCTCCTCGGCGTCTATTGGTACCGCTACTTCCCGGAGGGCCTCTACCAATTCGATTTTTTCACTTTTCGGGCAGGTCTGGGCGGGCACGCCGATGGCCCGGCGGAGCTAACCGCCACCGTGCAGGCACCCGACCCGGCGGCCCTGCTGGCCGAAGTGCGCGCCGTGGCCGCCCGGCATCCCGAGGTGCGCCTGTTTGGTGAAGTGCACGGGCAATTCCTGCGCCTGACCGTGGGCGGCTACAGCCTGTCCGATTATGCCTTCTTCGTAGCGGGCGAGTTGGAAAAGGCACTACGCCGGCAGCACGCCGCCCTGGCCACCGAACCCCTGCCGGCCGGGGCCCAATTCATCCGCCTAACCACACCGGCAGAAGATGCAACGCAGCCTTTGAGCGGAGGCCTGCTGCAAGCCGTCAGCTCCGCGCCCGGCCGGTACGGGGCCGAAACCCTGTCCCTGCGGCTCGATTGCCACCTGCTCCTGGCGCACAAATCCGCGTTTATCACCGACCTGAACCAGCTCTGCCAGGCCGCGAACCTGGACGTGCTTTACTACCTGGATTACGAAATTCCTCCGCACGTCAACCTGATGCTGTTTTTCAGCAACGGCCGGCAGGGCGTCGGCGGCCAGCCATTGCGCTATACCAATGCCCACGCCCTTGCGGCCCTCGTGGCCGCGTGTCTGGCGAAGCACGGAGGCCAGCCCGGCCACCTGGGCAGCTACCCCGACTACTACCCCGAAAATGGCCCCTATGTGGTGCGAATGGCGGATGCCGCTTTTGCGCTAGGCACCTAGCCGCGCCGGTTTCACGCCGCCGGGGCTTCTTCGTCGTCTTCGTACTTACTGAAATGCCAGTCGTTGGAATAGGAGCCTATAAGCTGGCCGTCTTTCATAATAATGCTGCACCCGTGGCTGGCCCACGTCGGCTCAAAATCGATAGACCCATAGCGGTGGCGCGCCGTGGGCTCCTCTGGGATGGACACGCAAGTCAAGTTGCTCTGCGCGTAGGCATCCTCGGCCGAGTAGATGCCGAATTCGCGTTGGTTGACCACTAGCTCGGGTTCGCCGGTATCGGGGCCAAAGCCGTAGTTGATGTTGTCGAAATCATCCAGGCAATCGGCCCACAGCAATTGCTTGATGGTGGGCAGTTCCGCCGGCGAAAGGGCCAGAAAGTCGTTCAGCACAGCCACCATGCGCTCGGTAATGACGCGGCCCGAGTCGAATTCGGGCCGGAACTGCACCTGGACCGGGCCGCCAAACAGAGCGGATTCGACGGTGATGTTGGCGAAGTCGTATTGGTCCCAGGTGCAGGTGCGCAGCAAATCGTCGCGGGTCATAGGGTAGTGGATTGAAGTTTGAAACAGGAAGGGTCGATGGAAACTACTCGGTGCAGAACCGCTCGTGCGTGCCGTTGGCGCGGCGTTGGGCCTGCATTTCGTCCCAGCCCTCGCGCAGGGCTTCGGCCAGCTGGCTCAGGCCCTCATTCACCTGCTGGTTGAGGACGGGCCACTCCGCGGCGGGACGCAGGGCTAAATCGGGGTAGATGAGGGAGAAGTCGGGCGCCGTTTGGTTGTCGGCCTGCACGCGGGCAATGACGCCCAGCCACCGCGCCTGCGAGCAGCCGGCGTAGCCGTTGAAGTACGGCCCGGCCAACTCCATAAACGCGCCGTGGGCGCTTTCCAACTCAAAAGCCGGGTCGAACATTTGGCCAATCTGTTCGGAATCGAGCACGCGGTGCAGGAGCCGGGCGCGGTACTGCGCCTGATAAAACCAGTACAGGCCCTCGTCGTGCTGGCCCAGGTCAAACAGCCGCACGGCCAGCACAAACAGCACCACGGCCGGCTGGTAGGGTAGCGCCGGGCGCAGGCCCTCGGCAATGGCACCGATGGTAGCAGGCGTGGCAGAAAGCAGCGCCTGGCTAAGCGGCCCTACGTTGATTTCGGGCCCTTCGGAGTTGTAGTAGGGCGTAACGTAGAACGGGATAGGTTCGGACAGGCCAGCGGGGAGCGGGGTGGAAGCAGACATGCAGTTATAGCGAAATGATGGGCTACCGGTTGTACGCAGCGGGCCGCCGGCCGGTGACGCTACGGGGCATGTTGGCAGGAAGTATAGGTAGTTCTAAATTAGCGCTGTACTACATTACCGTTTGGTTTAGCGAGTTGTGGTTGGCAGCGGCTCGGCCTTCTCATGAAAAGCCTTTTTAGCAGCGCGCTATTTTCCGTTTTCCTTATGCTACTGAGCCGCTTGTTCGGGTCGGGCAGCCCCACGCGGCCCGTTGACCTGGACGGGCTGGCCACGCTGGAGCTGCCGGCCTCCTTCCACCTCGACGATACGCCGGACCAGCACTTGCCCCCAGCCCGGCGCCGTCGGCGCCAGCCCTACCTGCGCCCGCTGGTATCGGCCGACCACCTGACGTATTACCTGCCCAGCCACGACTCCCAGGGCTTGGGCGGCCGCGAGGTGCCAGTGCTGCTGCGCGTCACGCTCTACGCCGACGATGTGCCGCTAACCGAAGCCCCCGACCCGGCCTACTTCCACGCCATCGCGCAGCAGCATTACCACTACGACGGCCAGCGCGAAGCCACCTACGCCCGGGCCGCCCCAGCGGGCGCCGGCCTATACTTCACCGAAGAAGCCCGCACCGCGCCGGGCTGGTTTTCCGTGAAATCGTTTCACGAAATGCACATGATTCTGACCGACCCCGCCCAGCACACCCGGTTGTTTCTGAGCGTGGATGACCGGGAAATGTCGCGCGCCGCCGCCGAAAAGCTCCTGCGTCAAACCATGCGTAGCCTCCAGCGCGAGCCGGTGACGCTGGCGCAGCACTTCACGTATTTGCGCCATTTCCTGCAGCACGAAGCCGCCCTCAAAGCCGCCAATGTGCAAGCCAATCTGCTCCATTTCAGCCAGGAATTAGCCGGTGCCAACCTACCGGGGCTGCGGCCGGTGGCACTGTATGAGCCGGGGCGCTTCGTGGATGTGGGCGACTATTTTTATGGGGTGAACGAGTTTCAGGAGGTGCTGTTTGTGGCCCAGCTGGGTACCTCCACGCAGCCGCAGCCAGCGACGCCAGCTTATTTCACGGCTAACAACTCCGCCGGGCGTTACCTCGCCTCGTTCAACCAGCAGGCCATTCTGCAGCAGGGCGTGCCGGCCGGACACGAACTGCGGCGGCGCACGGGCGTATCGGAGCCGCTGTGGTTTCCACCCGAGGAATTCAGCACTTTCCAACTGGCTGGCCTGCTGCGCGAAACCCAGGAATCACGAACACAGGCGCAACGGCAGCCGGGCTTTGCGGCGGCCCCGCACCATGCCCCCGTCTACTGGGACCTCAGCCGGGCCGAAAACACCCAAAATCCCGCCACGCTGAGCCAGCCCGCCGATTACCGCCACGCCGGGTTGCAGTACGGCGCTGTGACCGAAACGCATTTCACCCTGCACTACGTGGGTATCCGCACGGCCACGGGCCAACCGCCACAGCTCGTTTTCACCCTCGAAATCTTCGATAGCAGCCCCCGCTACCGCACCGTAGCAGCCGACGCGCAGTACCTCGCCGTAGATGCCGCCCAGGGCGGAGTGGCCGCTTTTGCCGTTGCCGGCCGCCGCTACCGGGCTCGCATCGAGCCCGTCAGGCAGGGCCAGCTCACCGTAGAAGCCGAATAAAAAGAATAGAAGAAATAATATACTATGCCTGACCCTACTTTACCCGTTTGGGTGGCCTGGCCCTGCGGGGCGGCTTTTGTGCTCGGCATCTACGGGCTGGGGCGGGCCATTGGCTGGGCCACCCGGCTATTCGACCCGTCGGCCAATGCCTTTGCCTTTCCGGCGGCCGAAGACACGTTTTGCTTCACGCTCACGGCGGCGGGCACTTACGAGCTGGCCTGCACCCGCCCCGGTAAGTGGGGCCAGTACTTTACCCTGCCCGACGTTGAAATCCGGGTGCGGCTGCTGCCCGACGGGCCGGTGCAGCGGTTGCGGCCCAGCTTCTGGAACTGGGCCAAACGCACCAACATGGGTGGAGACACCACCCAGCGAATTGCCGACTTCGTGGCCGAGGTGCCGGGGGAATACGAACTCATCAACCCCTACACGGCCCAGTTTCACCTCGGCGACAAGCTGCGCATTATGCCCTCGACAGCCGGCAAAACGCTTCCGCTGATACTATTGTTCTTAGTTTCGGGCCTGGCTACCATCGGGGGCTTCGTGGTGGGGCTGATTGCCGGAATAGGTGGATTAACTCGCTAACTATCCTTGGTATTTACCTGCTTTTCTGTATCCGAGGCGTCGGCTGGACATCAGCCCACAAATCAGCCGGCGCGCGCAACTGGCGCGCGCTGGTGCGAGGCAGCTCCACTCTGGCGGAGCTGCATCACATTTCCCAAGTGGCAAACCGGCTAACTCTCCATTGGAGGCACAGCTACGGCGTAACACCTACCCGCCACTCATTTCCTGCACAGGCTTTGATAACCAGAAAAGCTCCGGCATGCGATGCCGGAGCTTTTTGGTACGGGGTTATTCTACCCCCAAGCGTACGGCCTGGCTACCGCTGCGCACCAGGTACACCCCCGGCGGCAGGCCGGCCGGCAACACCAGGTGCGCCGTAGCGAACAACGCAGCTCCGCCGAGGAGCCGGGGGCGCCAATTCTCTCAGAAACGGCCCTGTTTACTTCAGCGGCTGCAATTGGTAGCGCAGCATCTTGCGGCTGGCCTCGTAGCGGTACACCAGTACCTGGCCCCGCGGCCCCACCACAAAATTCGCCAGCTGGTCGGGCTGGTAGTAAACGGTTGGGGGAGCCTGTTCGCCGTTCACAACCTTGTTGACGGCTTCCACGCCGGTGTTGAGTTTCTGCTGCAGCGCCGCGAGCCGACCCGTTAGCCGGTCCACGGCCGGGCTGGTGGCCATGGGCGGGGCGGCGGCGTAGGCCGGGAGCTCGGGCAGTTTTTCGGTTTCGGTGAGCGCGCGGGTGGCGGTGCGGGCGGGCGTGTTGGCCAGCACGGTGGCGTAGGCATAGGCCTGGTTGCCTTCCACGCCCGTGTACACCAACGTGGGCTCGCCCTGCCGGCTCACCACGCTGCGGTAGCTGGTCAGGCGCTGCTCGGCGGGGGTTCGGGTGGTTTTGAACGTGCGCGCCACGGGGTAGGCGCCCGCAGTGGGGTAGCCCATGACCACGAACGGGCCCGGTTGCGCGCCGCTGTATTCGCTCACTAGCTGCGCGTCGGCCCCCGTGGTGCTGAGCAGCTCCAGCAACCGGAAGCTGCCTTTGCCTTCGTAGAGGCGGCGGCCCAGCGCGGGCTCGCCGGTGGCGGCGGCCAGGTCGGCCCAGGGGGTGAGCGTGGGAGCGCCCGCCTGCCCGTCGGCCCGGTAGGTGGTCATAAACACCCCGAGCACACTGTCGGGCCGGGTGGCCTGGGGCTGCGCGTACAGGCCGGCGCCGACCACGCGGCCATCCGACAGCGGCAGCAGTTGCGTGGGCATCAACACCAGCTTGTCCTGGCGCACGGGGGTGCGGAAGAGCACCTTGCCCGTGGCCCGGTCCAGGCCCAGCACCGACAGGTCGGTGACGCTGCGTTGCTTGGGGGTATTCGGATTGAGAAGGTAAGAATCGGAAAGCACCAGGGTGATGAGGTCTTTGCTCACCGCCACTTGCAGGGGCTGGTGCTGGCGCAAATCGGCTGGGAAGTACATCCGCGACCACTGCGTTTTGAGGCTAGGGTCGAGCATGGTCACGGCGTAGCCCGCCGTGTCGTGGCGGAAGGGCTGCACAATGCAATAGCCTTCGGTGGGCGTCATGGCCAGCAGGGGCGTGCCGGCGGGCACGCGCCGGCGGTCGGGCGCCGCCACCAGGTCGCGGCGGAGCTGGGCCCCGGTCTGGGGGTTGAAGGTGTAGAGCGAAAGGCCAGCCGTGTTCTGGTTGTGATAAGGCAGGGCAAACGTGGTTTTGCCCTGCAGGCGCGGCAGCGGGGCCGCGCCCACCGGCACGGGCAGCGCGTACTGGTGGCGCACCTTCAGGGCCGGGTCGAGCAGGCGCAGGGCGAAAATGTCCTGGTCGTCTTCGCCCGCTTCGCTGCGGTACAGAATGGCGTAGCCGTGGTCGTCGAGCGGCAGCACCTGCGGCAGCTGCGCCACGCCCCGGATTTCCTGCAGGGGCTGCTGGGCCCAGCCCAGCGCGGGCAGGAGGAGAAGGGCCAAAAGGGGATGAATTCTCATGCGTAAATGCGCGATACCGGAAAGTAAATGGTTGCCGTTCATAACTAGTTGCTGCCTCCCGGCACGTCCATCACCTGCAGGTGCAGGCGCGACGTGGCGGGGTCGAAGTGGGTATAGAGGAATTTGCCGGGCGCGTGCGGCAGCACTTCGTCGAAAAACAGCGCGGCGGGCGCGTAATCGATGGAACCGGCCATCTCGTTCGAGTAGGTGCGGGCGGTGAGCTCGCCCCGGTCGGGCCCGGCGGGCAGCGCGGGCTGGTCGAGGTAGCGGCGGGTGAATAGATTGTCGCGCGCGTCGGTGGCCGGCTTCACGCTGTTCACATACAGCAAGTTCTGGTGCCAGTTGAACAACACGAGCTCGGGCAGCTGGGCGGGGTCGCGCTGGTAGAGGAAGCGGTAGGCGTACACCGCCGTGTTGTTGAACTCCGTGTTGCCGCCGCCCATGGCTTGGTCGTTGTAAATCTTGTAGGGCTTGGGAATGCGCCGCACCGACTCCAGCTGGCCCTGCGGCGTGAACTGAAACACCACCAAATCGAGGATGTCGCGCCGCAGCGGGCCGGGGCCGCCCGCCACCCCGTTCAGGCCCGGCGCCCGCACCCCGCCAGCGGCCTCGTACTGGGTATCTGTGAAGCTGAAATTCTTGAACGTCTCGCCCATGAGTGCATAGCCGCCGCCCGGCCGGGGCAGCAGCGCGTGCACTTTCACGCCCGGCGTCTCGCCCACGGTGAACTGCTGCAGCGTGGAATGGGTGTTGAGCTTGCCGGCCAAGTCTTTGGCGTAGCTCATGCGGGTCAGGAAATCCGGTTTGCCATCCGGGCCCATGGCCAGCACGAACAGGCCGCCGGGCCGGGGCGCGGAAGCAGACGCAACGGACACCACCGGCGTCTTCTGCGCGGGCTCGGCGTAGCTGCCCGTGAGCAGCAGGTGCCCGGCCGAGCTGAGGCCGGCGAAGGTGGGTGTGAGGGGCGTGGCCTCGGCGGGCAGGTCCTGGTGGAATTTCTCGGCGCCGGTGGCCCCGTCCAGGGTGACCACCTCGTAGGTGCCCTTGGTGTGGTCGGCTACCACGTACACGGTGGCGGCATCGGCCTGCACGAAGCGCACGCGGTACTTGCCTTTTTCGGGCGCGTAGTCCTTTTTCCACTTCACGCTCAGGTCGGGGCCGTAGCGGGCCACCACGTAGCCCGTCTTGCCGGGGTCGAAGGGGTAGGCCAGGTAAAAATCCCCGCCGCCGGCCGGCGCAATGACGGCCTGGCTCACCAGCACGTCATTGGCCGGGAAGCGAATTTCCTTGAACTTCTGGCCCGAGGCATCGACGGTCAGCAGCAGGCCTTCTTTGCCCGTGAAAAAGTAAAACACGGCCTGGTCGCCCACCATGCGGGCATCGCCCTGGAACCAGCCCCGGCCTAGGCGCAGGTCGGTAGTGCCTTTTTTCTGCAGGTCGCGGCCGTAGATTTCCAGGTGAAACAGGTCGTAGACGTTGCGTTCCTGCCGCAACATGAAATACAGCTGCCCCTCCACGGTACGAAAGCCCCGGTAGTAGGCCGAGCCCAGGTCGGAGATGGTGGCCTCCTGGGCCACGGCGGGCTGGGCCCCGGCCGTGAGCAAGAGAAGGAGGCTGCTGCTGAGCACCAGCCGTTGCACAAAAGAATTACGCATGCAAAAGGGTAAAGAAAGATGACAAGAGGAGGCCGATAAGTGAAATCAGTGGGCAATAGCGGTTTCTTCTCAAAGGTAGGCAACGCGGGCGTAGCAGGCTGGCTGCGTGAATTTTGCTCAGCCAGAAAGCACTGCTACTGAATGGCTGTTGAACCACTGCGGCACGACGGCCCCTTGAAACGGCAGGGCCTCTAAAGTCTAGAAGCAGCTAGAAGCAGCAAGAGGGATTGGGCAGCCACGCGCGAGGCCGAGCGAATGGCTGGTGTTCCGCAAAAGGGGTGAGAAGGCAAGCGGAAGAATTCCAGTAGCTTGCGGGGATGTTTCTGCTGCCGCTTCTTTTACTGTGGGTCCTGGCGTTGGGGCTGGCGGGCGGCGCCCTGCAAGCGCGCGCCGCGCTTGCGCCCCGTGGCTCCTGGCGCCAAGCCCTGCGGCACGGGCTGCTGACGACGGCCCTGGTATTGGTTGGCTTGGTGGTGTGGTCCGGCATCGTTGTCTTCTCCGCCGATAGTTTGTGGTAGGCCTTGCTTTAGCTTCTGGGAGTGCCTGCTTGTTCAAGACCAATCCCGCTGAGTGGCCATGCAGCGCATGTTCACCCAGCAGCCCGACAGTGCAGGCCGGGATTTGGCACAGGTAAAAAAGAAAAATTTCGCCCGCTATCAGTATCTTCTATAAAAAACTGTGCGCCATTACGGTACTCAGACGTGCGGCAAGTAGGCAAAACAAGCGCCTACATTTCTGGCTGCTGGTGCAGCACCCGGACACGCTTGCTTTTCAGCAACAAGTGCTGCGCTTGATGCGGCCACTCCGAAGGCACCGATTGAATAGTCAGCGGCAGCATTTCAGAAGCCATCAAGCAGTCGAGCTTGGCCGAAGTGCTCCAAATTGCGGCTCCTGTTAGAATGCTCGTTTTAAAACTGCATTGAAGCAGAGTCGGCATTCCGCCTCAGTTCAGCCAGATAAGGGGGTTGCGCACGGGCAGGTTGCGCACCACTTCGGGCACCTCGGGCGCGTGGTCGAGGCTCTGCCAGGTGCCGAGCCAGGCCGGGTTTTGGAACTGCACCGCGCCGAAAACCAGGAAGGGCTGCGCCACGGGCCAGTTTTCCCAATACATTACATCCTTGGGGAAGGGCCAGGCGTTCTTATCCTTTACAAACGGGTACAGGAATTCGATGCCTTTTCGGATGCCACGCCCATCGGGCGTCTGGTAAGTCCAGAGGTTGTCGGTGGGCGTGCTCAGGATTTGGCAGAGCATGGTCATGGCATCGAGGTTGAAGAGCGAGTAGCCGTAGGGCTTGGTGCGCTTGGTTTCGAGCGGGAAGCTGCCATCGGGCGCCATTTGGGTGGGCAGGTGCACCGTTTTGTAGCGGGTGCGGCACAGGGCCAATAGCTCTTGGTTGGCGGTGAGGCGGGCGAAGGCCGCCACCTGCATGGTCCAGCAGGTGCCGTGGTTGTTGGCGGCGTTCATTTCCTCTTTCGCATTGGGATGGGTGGTGAGCCAGGTCAGGTACTGGCCAAACCAGCTTTTGATGCCGGCCAGGTCGTCTTTGCCGAAGCTTTTGGCCCCTTGCATCACCAGCACGCCCTGCGCCACTTCCATCAGCTGAATGGTGTCGATGATGCCAATGCCGCGCCCCGTGAATTTGCCCGAAATGGCCTGCGCGTAGAGCAGCGACGGGTTCATCAGCGTTTGCGAAGCGGTGAACCAGGCGCGCAGGTGCAGTAGCGCGTGGCGCACGTACTTCTCGTCGCCCGTCAGCTTATAGGCCGAAGCCAGCGCGCCGATGACGCGGCTGAAGCGAATCATAGCCAGGCGGTGGGCCGTGAAATTGTCAGGGTTGGTGAGGCCGTCTTTCTGGATGTAGGGACCACTAGGGTTTTGCGGGTCGGGCCACCAGTAGTCGCCTTCGGAAAAGAAATCGTGCGGGCCGCCCGCACTGCGCGGGGAGACGCTGGCCGTGACCGTAATGGGCACTTGCTGCAAGGCCCAAGCCGCTTCTTTCAGCACGTAGGGGCTCAGGGTGCGGATGGCCTCCTGCCGAAGCTTGCTGGCGGGTGGCGAGGCTGAGCGGGTGGCGGGCGCGGCCGTGAGGAGGACTAGCAGTAAGGCGGTTATGCGGAGCAGCATAGACTGGATTTATAAACTTACGCACCATAAAACGTCATGCAGAGCGCAGCGAAGCATCTCGCGTGTGGTAGTAACTCAATCGTGAAAACGGCTTTGATTACTCCTGCACCCGAGATGCTTCGCTACGCTCTGCATGACGTTCCTTCAGGCGCGGACTCGCAGCGTCCACGCTACGTTAGCGCACGGTGCCGATGCTGCGGTGCGTGAAGGAAGTGAAACCCAGAAAGGTCTTGTCGCCCGACACCCCGTAGGGGTCCTGGCGGTCGCGCAGGGAGGCTAGCTTGCTGGTGCCGTAGTAGTTGTAAGCGGTTTCGATGCCGGGGAAAATCTGGCTGCCGCTGCAGTTGCGCGAGTAGTTGCCAGCGGCGGCATCCTCGTACTTGTTCCAGCCGTTTTTGATGAGCTGGCCGTTGGCTTCGTAGAGGGCATTGTTGCCTTGGATGCGGGCTGTTTCGGCGGCGTAGGTCATGGCCGTGAGGGTGTATTGCGGGTGCACGCAGTCGCGGTCGCGCTGCTCCTTGATGGCCCCGTCGGAATACACCAACTGCGGCATGATTTGCAGCAGGTAGTCGTAGCCCGAATCGTACACCGCCGTGCTGTTGAACCACACGCCCAGCGCCATTTTGGCGTAGCAGTACGAGGCCTGCCAGTTGTTGGTGTCGCTGATGGCGCCGGGCACGTTGTTCACGTAGTTGTTTTTCAGGTTGTTGAGGAAGTCCGAGAACTTGGCCACGTCGGTGGCCGACCAGCCCGCACCCGCGCCGTTCACTTGGTGGTAGCGGATAATTTCGCCCGCCGCTACGAAGGTGGGCGCCACCCAGGCCGCCTCCAGGTAGGTCTGGCGGAACTCAGTGGGGCTGCCGTCGGGCTTGGGCGAGGTGGAGTAGCGCTGGAAGTTGTAGGCGTAGCCGTTCAGAATCTGCTTGGCTTGGTTGGCGTAGGTGGTGCTGCCGGTTTTCACCCAGCGCAGGGCGCAGGCGTAGGCCAGGATGCAGTCGCGCCGAATCTGGTCTTCGGAGGGGCTGCCGCCGCTGCCCACCACGTACACCACGGCGGGAAAATTGGTCGGCACCGCGTATTGGTTCATGTAATCGACCACCTTGTTGTAGCCAGCGGTGCGGGTAGCATCGCCGGCGTTGGCTTGCCCGGCCACCAGGTTGAGGCTGGCGGTGCTCACCACCACGCCGGGGTGGCGGAAGGTGGTAATCGTCGAATCGGCGGTGCTGGCCGTGGTGGTGTCGGGCGTGGCGACGGACTCTTTCTGGCAGCTGCTGAACAGGGTGATGGCGGCAGCAAAGCCCAGACGGGCAAAGCGGGGTAGCGAGGCAAAATGGGTCATGAGCTTCTGTGGGAATTGACGGATGGAAACAATGATTATCAGGCAGCTTCGCGACTTAGGCCATCGTCGGGGAGCGGCATAAAAGTAGAATCATCAAAGACCGATAAGCACCTCAAAAGCAGGCTTTATTTACGGAATCGTTTGCGAAAAATAACGCATGCTACACACTCGTTTTTAATGAGTTAACAACTGTTAGAACGCAGAAACCACATGAGAAAATTTTGGCGATTGTAGCGTGGACTCTGCGAGTCCGCGCATTGCCCGAGCCTGTTCGCCCGGGCGCGGACTCGCAGAGTCCACGCTACAGTTCTACAGGTTCAAAAACACCGTTTCCATGCCCTCCGAAGCCACGCTGGCGACGCTGTGCCGGCCGTTGGTGCGGACCCGGATAATGGCGCGGCCGTTGTAGGCCTGCACCTTGCGCGAGCCGCTGCTGGTGCCCAGGTTGTCGAGCAACACACCGTCGCCAGTCAGTCCGAAACGCAGCCAGCTGGCGGCATCCAGGCACTGCACACCTTGGGCGTCGAACAGCTTTGCTTCGATGGTGGCGAGGCCGCTGGTTTCGGTGGTTTTGGTGAGGGTGAGCTTGGCAGGCTTGCCCCATTTGGTGGTTTGGTAGCGCTGGGTTATTTCGTCCTGCACGGTGGTTTTGCCCTGGCGGGCCACGGCGCGGAAGGTGTTTTCACCTTCGTTCAACTTCACGAGCCAGCGCAGGCCGGCGGCGGGAAAATCCTGGCTGTTGCGCTTTTTTACACCCTGGCTCTGGCCATTCACAAACAGCTCCACGGCGGCGGCATTGGAGTACACCTTCACCATCTTCTGCTCGCCGGCCTCGCCCCAGCGCACGGGCCAGGAGTGGCCGTAGATGTGCACCATCGGCGCGGTGGTCCAGTACGACTGGAAGACGTAGAAGGCCTCTTTGGGCGTGAAATCGCGCTCCACCACGCCCTTTTGGTTCATGTAGGGAATGGGGTTGTCGGGGCGCACGGGCGTGCTGAAATCCTTGAACGGCCAGTAGGCCGCGCCGCTCAGCCAGGGCATGGTTTCCTGCTCCTTGAGGTGCCAGTCGACGAGGTTGCAGAGGTAGCTTTCGCTCCAGTCGCCGTCCTTCGAAACGCGGGCGCTGCCGCCGAACAGGCTGGCGTCACCGGCGCGCTCGTCGGCGCCCTGGCCGCGGCTGATTTTGGCTAAGGCGTTGTCGGGGTTTTCGGAGTGGCGGCCGGCGTGGCTGTCGCCGCCCCATTCCACGTGCAGGAAGCGCTTCACGGACTTGAACTCCTGCTCCGTTACCTCCTTGTAATCGGTGTAAATGCCCCGGTACCAACCGGCCCAGATGGAGGGCGAGTACACATCCGGAATGTCCTTGCAGAAGTCGCAGCGGCGAATGGCGGTGTAGCGCGCCGGGTCGAGCTGGTGCGCCAGGTCATTGAGCGACTTCATATAGGTGCGAATTTTCTCCTTGTCGAACTCCGGGAAGTCACCGGGCCAATCGTTTTCGTTGCCCAGCCCCCAGATGATGACGGCCGGGTGGTTGTAGTGCTGCTGCACCATGTTGGTGAGCATGCGGCGGCCCTGCGCCTGGTAGATTTCGCCGCCCAGCCCGCCCCGACACCAGGGAATTTCCTCCCACACCACGATGCCCAGCGAGTCGCAGAGGTTCAGCACGATGCGCGACTGCTGGTAATGGCCCAGGCGGATGAAGTTGACACCCATGCTTTTCATCAGCCGCATTTCCTGCCGAATCTGGGGCTCGGTCATGGCGGCGGCCACGCCGGCGTGGTCTTCGTGGCGGTGGGTGCCGCGCAGCAGTAGGCGCTGGCCGTTCAGCCGGAACGGGCCGTGCTCCACGAATTCGATGTGCCGGAAGCCGATTTTTTCGCGGTGCTTAAACTGCCCGGGGCCGCTGCCCGTCGTCACTTCCAAAGTGTAGAGCTCCGGGTGCTCTGGTGCCCAGAGGCGCGGGGCTTTTAGCCTGAAACTGGCCAGGTCCAACTCACCGGTTTTTATGGCAATGCTGGCTTGGGCCTTCGCTACTACTTTGCCCTTGGGGTCGAGCAGCTGGACATTCACCAACTCATTTCCGTCAGCCAAAGGCTCCCGAAAAACACCTTTTAGCGTCAGCGTGCCAAGCTTTCCAGCGGCATCAACTTCCGCTTTTGCCGCTATGCGCTCCAGCGAAACGGCTGGCTCGTACACGAGGTTCAAGTACCGGTAGAGACCACCGTAGATGTTGAAATCTGACAAGTCGGAGGGCATCATCTCCAAATCCCGCGAGTTGTCGCAGCGAATGGAGAGCGGAATTTTGCCCTTGAACTGGGTTTTGAAAGCGTCGGTTTTCTGAAAATCGGCCACGGCCTGAGTGATGTCCACGGTCCACTCATCGTAGCCGCCGACGTGGCTGCCGACTTCGGTGGTGTGGATAAATACCCGAGTTTTCTGGCCCGCCCCCTCGAAGTGTAGCAGCGTGCGGCCGTTGGCGTAGGGGTTCTGGATGGTGAGCTGCGTGCGGTACCAGCCGGGGCCCTGGTAGTAGTTCGCGTCGGGGTCCACGGCGTCGCGGGCGTTGAAGCAATGCGGCAGCGTCGCAGGCTCCCAGAGCGGCACGCTTTCGGGGTTGCCGGCCGTCACGGGCCGCACGGCTTCCCACACGCCGCCCAGGTCCTGGCGCACGAATTCCCAGCCGGCGTTCAGGCGGGTTTGCTGCTGCGCGAAAACTGGGATGTTGCTGCTGAAGCTGAGCAGCAGCAGTATGTAGACGGCGCAACGGCGGAACCTCACCCCCGGCCCCTCTCCCGCGGAGAGGGGAGCCTGACGATTTGCGTGAGATTTGCGAAACTCCACTAGACGGCTTTTAAAGTCGTCAGGCTCCCCTCTCTGCGGGAGAGGGGCCGGGGGTGAGGTTCCGCCGTTGCGCCAAAAAGAACTTGCCTTCATAGTCCACATCACACGCCGCCGAAGATGGAAAAACCGCCGTCCACGCAAATCATGGAGCCGGTCACGAACCGAGAAGCGTCGCTCAGCAGCCAGACGAGGGCACCTTTCAGCTCGTCGGGCTGGCCGAAGCGCTTGAAGGGCGTTTGGCGAATCACCAGCTCGCCGCGCGGCGTGAAGCCGCCTTCGGGCGTGGTGAGCAGGCTGCGGTTTTGCTCGGTGAGGAAGAAGCCGGGGGCCAGCGCGTTCATGCGCAGGCGGTCGCCGTAGCGGTTGGCCATTTCCACCGCGAACCACTGGTTGTAGCAGTCCACGGCGGACTTGCCCATGTTGTAGCCCAGCACTTTGGTGATGGCGCGCTTCGAGTTCATGGACGAGATGTTGACGATGCTGCCCGCGCCCGCTTCGGCCAGGGCCGGCCCGAATACCTGGGTGGGCAGCAGCGTGCCCCACACGTTGAGGTCCATCACGCGGCGCATGCCGGCCAGGTCCATCTTGAACACGTCGGTATCGGGGGCCAGCACGCCATCGGGCGCGTTGCCGCCGGCTGCGTTCACCAAGCCATCGATGCGGCCGAAGGTGCTTAGTATGAGGTCGCAGGCCAGGCGCAGTTCTTCTTCGTTCAGTACGTCGGCCACCAGCGCCAGGGCCCGGCCGCCCTGCTCGTTGATGGCGGCGGCGCGGGCTTCGGCCACGGCGGCGTTGCGGCCCAGGATGCCCACCGTACCGCCCGCTTCCACGATGCCGGCCAGGAAGGCCTCGCCGAGGATGCCGGTGCCGCCGGTTACGACAATAACCTTGTTTTCGAGGGAAAAAGGGCTGGCCGCGGGGGCTAGTTGAGCGTCAACTGAGCGTAATTCTGATAGCGCCATAGGGCTTCGAGGAAATAATAGTCGGCGTACACGAGCGGAACGTCGATTTCGGAGTTGGCCGGCTTGTTGCCGGTGCTGTGCTTCAGCAGAAAGAAGTTGTTGGTGCCGGCCGCTGCGAGGTATTGGGGCGCACTCAAACTGGCCAGGATGGCCGTAGCGGCAGCGTAGTAGTTGTTTTTTGGGGGCGCGTACTTACTAAGTTCCAGCAGGCCGGAGGCGGCAGCCGCGGCGGCTGAGGCATCGCGCGGCGCCTTGGGGATGTCGGGCGCGTTGAAGTCCCAGTAGGGAATGCGGTCAGGAATTTTGGCCGTTTGGGCCAGGAAATAGTCGGCTGCGTGCTGGGCAGCGGCCAGGAATTTGGGGTCCTTAGTTTCGCGGTACACCATGGTGTAGCCGTAGATGGCCCAGGCCTGGCCCCGCGCCCAGCAGGAATTATCGGCAAAGCCCTGGTGCGTCACGGCCGTGAGCAGTTTGCCAGTGGCGGGGTCAAAATTCAGGACGTGGTAGGTGCTAAAATCCGGCCGGAAGCGGTACTTCAAATCGGTGGCTGCGTGGGTTTTGGCAATGTGCGCGTAGGCGGTGTCGCCGCTGAGGCGGGAGGCGGCGAAGAGCAGCTCCAGGTTCAGCAGGTTATCCACGATGACGGGGTAGCTCCACACCTCGGCGTGGTGGTCCCAGGAACGGATGGCCCCAACTTTAGGATTAAAGCGCTTGGCCAGTGTGGCAGCGGCTTGCAGCAGCACGGCGCGGTACTTCGGGTTTTTCGTGACGGCGTAGCCCTGTCCGTAAGAGTTGTTCAGGATGAAGCCCAGGTCGTGGGTGGTGGTCACGTTCTTCTCGGCATCCAGGGTTTCGGTGAAGGCCGCGGCGCGGCGCGGCCACTGCGGCTGCCCGCTCAGGCGCGCCAGGTACCACAGGTTGCCGGCAAAGAAACCGCTGGTCCAGTTTCGCGAGGTGGTGCGCACGAGGCGGCCGTCGTTCTCGGTGCTACGCGGGTGCTGGGTGCTATCGGGGTAGCGGCGCAGGTAGGCGGCGTACTGGGCTTCGGCGCGGGCCACCACAGTGGCTACGGGCACGGCCAGCTGCTTGCTGACGGGCAGTTTGGCAGGCTGCTTCTTTTGGGCCTGCAACGGCCCCAGTGCGGGCCCAAGCAAAGCGGCCGTGATATACAGGAATTGCTTCATCATCAGTACGCCCAGGGCACGGGTTTGAAATCAGGATGCTGCGCGAAAACGGCGGCGGCTTTCAGGTCGGGGTAGGCGCGGCTGGCCTGCTCATACACGTCCAGGGCCAGGGTGTTGGAGGTGCCGGCGGCGTCGGCTTTATCCATCTTTTTCTGGCCCAGCAGGTAGGGCCGAAACCACTCCACGCCAGCGCGCAGGCCGCGGCCGTCGGGCGTGGCGTAGTGCCAGAGGTCGAGGCCGACGTGCGGGGCCATCAGGGCCAGGCGGGCCCAGCCCTGCATGTTCATGCTGGTGTAATTCCAGGGGCGGGTGCGGGCCAGCTCCAGCGGCTGCGCGCCGTCGGGTTGGAACTGCACGGGCACGCGGAGCCAGGTTTGCTGCTGCAGAGTGGTTTTGGCCAGGGCCGTGTTGCCAGTGAAAAGGGCAAAATCCACCACCTGCGTGTCGTAGAACGTGCCGTGATTATTCTTGGCCGCGCCTTCGGGTAGAGCCACCGGGCTGGTTGTGAGCCAGGTGGTGAAGTCCTTAAACCAAGCTTGCACCCCTCCTACCACAGCCGCGTCCACGCTCGGGCTGCCATTCATCAAAGCCAGCGCCTCCGGAATATTCACCAGATGGCGCGTTTCAATAATGCCGAAGTTGCGCCCATTATTGATGCCAGGAATGCCCTGCCCGAAGTTCAGGTTGGGGTTCATGCGGGTGGCGGGGTCCAAGAAAAACACCCGCAGCAGGCGCGTGGCCTGGCGGGCGTAGTCTTCGTTACCCGAGAAGTAGTAGGCCAGCCCCAGCTTCTGCACGTCGGCGCACAGCTTGCTCATGGTGTCGCTGTCCTTCATGGCCTCCGACTCGGGGTTACGCAACCCGTCCTTTTGGATATAGGGCTTGCCGTCGGGCTTCGTGGGGTCGGGCCACCAGTACGGAGCCTGCGAGATGTAGTCGTGCTTGTCGCCGCTGGGGGGCGTTTGGGGCTTGGTGGTGATGGTGTAAGGCCCGCGCTTGAGGGCGGCGTTGGCCTCGCTCAGCAGCTCCTGCACGCGGGTGACTTCGGGCTGGTGGCCGGCTTTGTAGGCCGTTTTGTAGGCGGCCAGGGCGGCAGGGTCGAGCAAAATGAACGCGGCCGGCGCGGCAGTTGCAGCTGCCGGCGCCGGCGCGCTCATTGCCCACCACAGCATTAGGAAAAGAAGGACAAATCGCATGAATAATAAACTGATAATGAATGGTTCGCTAATAAGGCGAGCTGTAGCGTGGATTCTGCGAGTCCGCGCCGGGGCGAACGTTCTGCAATGCGCGGACTCGCAGAGTCCACGCTACAGTTCGCGCCGTTAGTTATAGCCCGGGTTCTGGGTCAGGTTCGGGTTGAGAATCAGCTCGGGCTGCGGGATGGGGAACAGCAGGTACTTGTTGTCCACCACGCGGTTGAAGATGGCACGCTCCCGCTCCTGCAGGCGGCCGAGGCGCACGAGGTCGAACCAGCGGTGGCCTTCCTGCACCAGCTCCCAGCCGCGCTCCCGCACCAGCATGTCCACAAAAGCGTCTTTGGTGGTGACGCGAGTGCTGGCCCACTGCGCGATGCCGGCGCGCTGGCGCACCAGGTTGTAGCCCTGGTATTTCAGCGGGTCGTTGGGATTGAGGTTGTTGCGGGCTTCCGATTGCAGCAGCAGAATGTCAGCATAGCGCGTCACGAGGTAGTTGCAGCGCGAGTCGTTCACGATGCGCTTGTCGTCCCGAAACTTGTTGAAATAGTAGCGAGCCAGCGTGGTGGTGCCGGCCTGGTTGCTGATGTTCCAGGCCCGGCGCACGTCGGTGGTGCGGTAGGCGCGCACGAGGCTGTCTTCCACCGTAAAAGTGCCCAAACCAGCCAACTGCGAGGGCAAAAACTGCCGCACGATGATGTTGCCCGTATTCGGCGGCAGGTCAAATTGGATGCTAAAGATGTGCTCCGCCCCGTTCTCCTTATCGGGGTTGAAAACGTCGCCGTACACCGGCAGCAGGCTGTATAAGCCCGAGCCAATCACGCGGTTGCAGGCATCGAGGCCGTTCTGGTTGTCGGTGGCCAGGGCGGCGCTGGTGGTGGCGCGGGTGATGTACACCTTGGCCAGCACGGCCGCCGCAGCCCCTCTCGACACGCGCCCTTTCTCACCGGCCGGAATCTGGTTTTCGGCGTAGCAGTTGGCTTCGGCAAATTGCAGGTCCTCGATAATCTGGTTGTACACCTGGGCCAGCGGCGTGCGCGACGGCCGCAGCTCGTCGTTGGGGCCCTTCACGGTGGCCGTCACCAGGGGCACGTCGCCGAAGCAGCGCACCAAATCGAAGTAGCCCTGGGCGCGCAGGAAGCGGGCATTGCCGATGATGTTGGCCTTTTTGGCCGCGTCCATGTTGATGGCGGGCACCTTCTCAATCACGTCGTTGGCCCGGTTTATCATCCGGTACGAGTTGGTCCACCAGCTGTTGATTTCGGTGTTGGTGGGCGTGAAGGTGAAGCGCGAGAGCTGGGCGCGCTCGTCGCTGGCGTTGCCCACCCGAATCAGCTCGGCCGGCAGCTCGGTGATTTGCCAGCCGGTGCGGCCGTAGTACGTCTGGGGCAGCAGGGCGTTGAACACGCCGTTGAGGCCGGCCACCGCGTCGCCCTCATTCTGGTAAAAGTTTTCGGCGGCGAGGAAGTCGTAGGGCTTTTCTTCCAGAAATTTCTCGCAGGAGCTCAGGCCCAAGGTCAGCAAGCTCAGGAACAGGATATTCTTTTTCATGGGATGAGTTCGGAGGGTTGATGAACAACACCAGCACGGTCATGCTGAGCGAAGTCGAAGCATCTCTACCGCTTCGTTGTGGCGGTTTTGATTACTGTTGCACGCGAGATGCTTCGGCTGCGCTCAGCATGACGTTCTTTCTAATGACGTTCTATCGATTTAATGTTCTAGAAACCAATCTTCAGCCCGGCGATGAACGTGCGGGTGCTGGGGTAGGCATTGTAATCGGTATTCAGGCTCAGGTTGTCGCGGCCGAAGGAGTTTACCTCGGGGTCGAAGCCGGTGTATTTGGTCAGCGTCACCAGGTTTTGGGCGGTGATGTACACGCTGGCCGATTTCACGGCTTTGCTGAACTTGGGCAGGTTGTAGCCCAGCGTCACGGTTTTGAGGCGCACGAAGCTGCCGTCCTCTACCACGTCGCTCACGATGCCGGTGCTGCGGCGCAGCGTGCTGCCGGCCCGCGGAATGGTGTTGCTGGGGTTGGTGGGCGTCCAGCGGTCCACCACGGTTTTGAGCTTGTTGGTGCTGTTCACGCCCGATTCCAGCTCGTAGCGGTTCAGGTTCAGCACGTCGGTGCCCTGCACGCCCTGAATGAAAATACTCAGGCTGAAGCCGCCCTTGGTGAAGTTGTTGGTGACGCCATAAATGAAATCGGGCTGGGCCCGGCCGATGATAACCCGGTCGGCGGCCGTGATGAAGCCGTCGCCGTTCTGGTCGATATAGCGCGGGTCGCCGGGGCGCAGCGTGGTCGATTTGGCGCCGCTGGCCGCAATTTCGTCGGCCGACTGCCAGATGCCGTCGAACTGGTAGCCGTAGAACGAGCCGATGGGCTCGCCTTCGCGCAGGATGCTGGTCTGGCCCAGGCCCGCGCCCACAAAGAGGCTGGAGCTGGAGGCGCCCACCGGCAATTCGTCCACGCTGTACAGGTCGAGCACCTTGTTGCGGTTCATCGAAATATTGAGGTTGGTTTTCCAGCCAAAGGCTTTGCTGTCGAAGTTGGTGGTGTTGAGGGCAAACTCCAGGCCCTTGTTTTCCACGCTGCCGGCATTCAGCAGAATGTCGCCGTAGCCAGTGGTGCGGGGCGTGGCCACGCGCAGCAGCAAGTCGCTCGTTTTCTTATAGTAAGCATCGGCCGTGAAGGTGATGCGGTTTTGCAGAAACGCGGCATCGATGCCCACGTTGGTGGCAGCCGTCGATTCCCAGCGCAGGTCGGGGTTCAGGATGTTGGCCGGCACCAGGCCCACCAGGCGGGTGCTGCCCGAGGCGTAGGAACCCACGTCGTAGCGCGCCAGCGACTGGTAGTTGTTGATTTCCTGGTTGCCGGTGATGCCGAAGCCCACGCGCAGCTTCAGGTCGCTCAACGCCGTGAAGTCCGACATAAACTTCTCGTCAATCAGCCGGTAGGCAAAGGCTGCCGACGGGAAATAACCCCACTTGTTGTTCTTGCCGAAGCGCGACGAGCCGTCGGCCCGTAGCGTGGCCGTGAACAGGTAGCGCTCGAACAGCCGGTAGTTGACGCGGCCGAAGTACGAGGCCAGCGAGTTGGTGAACTTGCCCGAGTTCGGCGTTTGGATGTTGGAGCCCAGCGCCAGGTTATCGGAGCCCAGCGTGTTGGTAAAGAAGCCGTTGGCCGTGGCGCTGAAGTCGTTGCCGTAGAACTGCTGCTCGGTCACGCCCACCACCACGTTCAGGAAGTTGTTCTCGTTCAGCTTCTTGTCGTAGGTCAGCGTGTTTTCGTTCAGCCAGCTGTAGCGGTTGGTTTGCACGCGGTTGGCCGAACCGTTGGTGAGGCGGCCCAGGTAGATGTCCGACGGCCGGTAGGCGTCGAGCTGGTTGTTATTGTAGTCCAGGCCGCCGGTGATGCGCAGCGTCAGGCCGGGCAGGATTTCGTAGTTGCCAGCCACGTTGAACAGGCCGCGGGCGGTGGTGCGGTGGTCCTTGGCTTTTTCGGCGTAGGCCACTGGGTTGCCCACGTCCTCCACGTAGGGCAGCGGCGTGTTGGAGTAAGTGTAGTTACCGGCCGCGTCGCGCACCGGGTTGATGGGGCTGAAGCGCAGGGCATCGAGGATGACGCCGCCGTTGCTGCCGCCCGAGGAGTTGGCGAAGGCCCGCTGCTCGAAGGTGCCCGCCAGCTGGCTCGAAAAGTCAAAGCTCAGCTTGCGGCTGATTTTGCGGTTCAGGTTCAGGCGCACCGTGGCGCGCTGGAAGCCCGAGTTCAGCACAATGCCTTCCTGGTCGAAATAGTTAAAGCTCAGGTTGTAGCGCGTTTCCTCAGTGCCGCCGTTGAAGGCCAGTTGGTAGTTGCTCATGCGGGCCGGCCGCAGGATGGCCGACTGCCAGTCGGTGCCCTCGCCCAGGGAGTCAATCTGGCCTTGGCGGTAGGGCGCCGGAATAGCGCCCACGCCGGTGCCGGGATTCACCTCGTTGAGGTACTGCGCAAACTCCTTGGCGTTCATCAGCTCGTACTTGTGCCGCACAATCTGCACGCCGGTGTAGGCTTCCAGGTTGATGGTGCCTTTGCCCACTTTGCCCTTTTTGGTGGTGATGAGCACCACGCCGTTGGCCCCGCGCGAGCCGTAAATAGCAGTGGCCGAAGCATCTTTCAGAATCTCCACGCTCTCGATGTCGCTCGGGTTGATGGAGTTAAGGTCGCCGGCGCCGGGAAAGCCGTCCACCACAAACAGCGGCTCGTTGCCGGTGTTGATGGAGTTGGTGCCCCGGATGCGGATGGACACGTTGCCGCCCGGCTCCGAGTTGGTTTGCGTCACCTGCACGCCGCTCACGCGGCCCTGCAAAATCTGGTCGGCGCGGGCGATGGGCGTTTCGGCAACCTGCTCGGCCGAAATGGAGGCCACCGCGCCGGTGATGTCGCGCTTGCGCTGCGTGCCGTAGCCCACCACCACCACCTCGTTGAGGTCCTGGGCCTGCTCTTTCAGCTGCACATTGAAGGAAGTGGAGGTACCGATGGGCTGCTCAAACGATTCGAAGCCCACGAACGAAAACACGAGCGTGCCGCCAGTTGCCGGGGCATTTAGCTCGAACTCGCCGGCCGCGTTGGTGCTACTGCCCGTGGTGGTGCCTTTCAGCAGCACCGACACGCCGGGCAGGGGCGTTTTATCCGTCGCGTTGAGGACCCGCCCGGTCACTTGCCGGGTTTGGGCTTGCGCCACAAACGTTCCCAGGAACGCCAGTAGCCCAAAAATGAGACAAAGTTTTCGCATAATAGGTGGGATTATTAAAGTGAGTGAGGGCTCATTTATTCAGTAAATAAAGAACCTCAAATCCCCCAAGCGGCTCGCAAAAAACGTTTTTTTACGGAATCGTTTACGTAAAATTTGCTTTTAATAGTTTGCAAATCAGCTATTTACACTCAAACTAATGAAATAGCTGTTGCAAAAGCCGGGGCAGTTCTGCGGCAAGCAGTGGCAACTGCGCGGCACGGCATGGCCCGGACGGGTGCCGCCGGCTTCGGGCCTGGGCCAGCCCGGTCGCAGCAAGCCGTATATTTGGGTAAGCCAGGCTGCCCGTTTCGCCCCGGCATTTTCAGGATTACCCGTGATTAGTAGGATTGGCTTTCGAGTATGGGCGTGGCTGTGGCCGCTGGTAGCGCTGCTCAGCAGCTGCGCTGAGCCAGCCCGGCCGCGCGCCTACCGCATCGGTTTTTCGCAGTGCAGCACGCAAGGCATCTGGCGGCAGGCGGTGCTGGATGGCATGAAGCGCGAGCTGAGCTTCCATCCCGAAGTGCAGCTGCGCATGCTGGATGCCAAGGACAATAGCCAGCGCCAGGCCCAGCAAATCAAAGAGTTGCTGGCCGGCGGCATCGACCTACTGATTGTGTCGCCCTACGAGCCCGGCCCCGTGACGCCGGCCGTGGAAGCAGCTTACGAAACGGGCATTCCGGTGCTGCTGCTCGACCGCCGCATTACTTCGCAAGAGTTCACGGCCTACGTGGGCGGCGACAACGTGGAAGTGGGCCAGACAGCCGCGCGCTACGCCGCCAGTCTGTTGCACGAGCACGGCAGCGTGATTGAGCTGACTGGAGCGCGGAAGTCATCGGCCACTGCGGGGCGGCACCAGGGTTTCGCTCAAGGCATGGTGGCCTACCCCAACATGCACGTGGCGGCCGAGGTGACTGGCAACTGGAACATCACGACCTTGAAAGCGCCGCTGAAAGCCGCGCTGCTGGCGCATCCGGAGGCCGCGCTCATCTTCGCCCACAACGACAACATGGGCCGCAGCGCCGCCGAAGTGCTTCAGCAGCTTGGCCTCAGCCAGAAGGTGGGCATCATTGGCGTTGATGGGCTGGCGCTGGATTTGGTCGACAAGGGCGTATTCAAGGCCTCGCTGCTGTATTCGCCGGCCGGGGAGGATGCCATTCGCACGGCCCTGCGCATTCTGAACCACCAGCCCTTTAAGCGCGAAAATCAGCTGAGTACGGTGGTCATCGACTCGACCAACGTGCGGATGATGATGCAGCAGCGCGAGAAAATCCTCACCCAGCAAAAAGACATCGAACAGCAGCACGGACTGCTGCAGGGCCTGCGCGCCACCTACGCCAGCCAGCGCACCGTGCTCTATGGCCTGCTGGCCACCCTGCTTGGGGCCCTAGCGCTGGGCGCGGTGGCCTGGCGCTCGGCCCGCAAAAACCGCCTCATCAACCACCAGCTGGTGTTACAAAACGCCGAAAACGATAAAATCAACCGCCAGCTGCTGGTTCAGAATGAGGAAATCAGCCAGCAGCGCAACCAGATTCAGGCTCTGGCCGAGCAGGCCCGCGCCGACACCGAGGCCAAGCTGCGCTTTTTCACCAATTTCTCGCACGAGCTGCGCACGCCGCTCACGCTCATTATGGGGCCGGTGGAGGAATTGCTCGGAAGCAGTTCGGAGCTGTCGGGGGCGCAGCGGCAGGATTTGGCGCTGGTGCAGCGCAACACCCAACGGCTGCTACAACTGGTGAACCAGCTGCTGGATTTCCGCAAAATTGAGGTGGGCAAAATGGCCGTGCGCGCCACCGAAAGCGACCTGGTGGATTTCGTGCGCGACATCGTGGAAGCCTTCGAGAAGCCGGCTCGACTGCGCGGCGTGCAGCTGCGCTTCGTGGCGGCCGAGCCGGAACTGCACGCCTGGTTCGACGCCAATCTGCTGGACAAAGTCTTTCTCAATCTGCTGTCCAACGCCCTGAAATTCACCCCCGAGCAGGGTCAGATTACCGTGAGCCTGCAAGCCGCTGAGGATGGCCGCGCCTGGCGCCTGAGCGTGGCTGACACCGGTCCTGGCATCAGTGCGCAGGACCGGGCACACGTTTTTGAGTGGTTTTATCAGGGCGAGCAGGGCGCGGTGGCCAAGGGCTCGGGCATGGGCCTGGCGCTGGCGCACGGGCTGGTGCGGCTGCACCAAGGGCAGCTCACGCTCAGCAGTCAGCCGGGCCAGGGCAGCACGTTTACGGTGGCGGTACCGTGCGAATTGCCGGAGGAGCTACGCGCCAGTGGTGCGATGCAGCTGCCCGCCATTTCTCTGGATGAGCCAGAGCCGCTGCCGGCCGATTTTGGAACCGAAGTCTTGGTGGCTGCCTCCGAAACGGCCAGCGAAACGCTGGTGCTGGTGATTGAGGACAACGCCGAAGTGAACGACTTTGTGGCCCGCAAGCTGCGCGGCGATTTCCGGGTGCAAAGCGCCACCGACGGCCACAGCGGTTTCCGGCTGGCCACGGAGCTGATTCCGGACCTGATAGTGTGCGACGTGATGATGCCCGGCCTGGGCGGGCTGGAAGTGGTGGCGCAGCTGCGGGCCGATTGGCGCACGTCCCACATTCCGGTCATCCTGCTCACGGCCCGCTCAGCGGCGGAGCAGCAGCTGGAAGGCGTGCAGGCCGGCGCCGACCTCTACCTTACCAAACCCTTCAACCCCACTTTTCTGCTGGAAAGCGTGCGCACCCTGCTGGCCAACCGCGCCCGGCAGCGGGCGCACTTCCGCCGCGAGCTTAGCTTGGACACCGCCACGGTCGCGCCCGCCAGCCCCGACCAGAAATTTCTCCTCGACCTCACGGCCGTGGTGGAGGCCAACCTCACCAAAACCGACCTGAGCGTGGAAGACGTAGCCCGCGCCTTGGGCATCTCGCGCATGCAGCTTTACCGCAAAGTGAAGGCCGTGCTGGGCACCGGCGTCACCGATTTTATCCAGAGCCTGCGCCTGACCAAAGCACGCGACCTACTGCTGGATGAGCAGCGCACTGTATCGGATGTAGCCTATGAACTGGGCTTCTCCTCTCCTTCCTATTTCTCCACCAGCTTCCGGGCGCGCTACCAGTTGTCACCATCCGAATTCCGGGCCCTGCACGTATCGGCCACATCCTGAAACAAACTCAAAAGCCCTGTTATAAAAACGAAACCGAGTTGTTATACAGGTCGGTTTTTTTATTTATAACAAATTAAAAATTAGTCTATTAAATAAAAATCTTCTTGTGAACAGCCTGTGTAATAAATGAGCAGGATATGGGCGCGTGGCACGTGGAATTTTGTAGGGGTCGGCTATTGATGTCGGCCGGGGAAAAGCGACGGCTCAGCCAGCATCTCCCGCCTGCTTCTGATTCAAAAACCCACCCGCCCATGAGCTTTGTCAATCTAAAACAGCTGGCTGGCGAGCTTGGCCTGTCGTCGTCCACGGTGTCGCGGGCTATGCGCGACAGCTACGAAATCAGCACCGCCACCCGCGAGCGGGTGCAGACCGTGGCCCGCCAGCTCAATTACCAACCCAACCCGTTTGCCGGCAGCCTGCGCAACAACGTGACCAAAACCATTGGCGTAGTGCTGCCGCAGGTCGACAACCATTTCTTTTCGCTGGCCATCAATGGCATCGAGGAAGTGGCCCAGCAGAATGGCTACCATGTGCTCATCTACCTCACCCACGACAGCGGTGAGCAGGAAAAAGCCGTAGCCAAGTACCTCACCGGTGGCCGCGTCGATGGGGTGCTCATGGCCCTGGCCAGCGGCACCCGCAGCGTGGCCCATCTCGAAAAGCTGCGGCAGCGGGGCCTGCCGCTTGTGCTTTTCGACCGGGTGAGCGACAGCCTGAACACGGCCACCGTCACCACCGACGACTACACCAGCAGCTACCAGGCCACCGAGCACTTACTGCGGGCCGGCAGCCGGACCATCGCGCATTTGCAGGTGTCGGGCACACTTTCCATCGGCAATAAACGCCTGCACGGCTATATGGCCGCCCTGCACGACCACCGCATTCCTTACGACGCGGGCCTGGTGCTCAACGGCAGCGGCTCGAACGCCGACAGCCTGCGCAAAATCAAGAACTTACTTCAGCAGCGGCCCGATATCGACGGCATCTTTGCCTCCGTCGAGCGCTTGGCGTTGAGCAGCTACCAGGCCTGCCAGCAGTTGGGGCGCGCCATTCCGCAGGATATTAAAATCGTGGGGTTTTCCAACATGGAAACGGCATCCCTGCTGGCGCCCAGCCTCACCACCATCACTCAGCCCGCCTACGCCATCGGCAAAGAAGCGGCGCGCATCCTGTTCCAGTCCATTATCAAGCACAAGCCCGTGCTGCCCGCCCACAGTATGGTGCTGAAATCGGAGCTGGTGGCGCGGGCTTCTACGGCCACTCTTTAGGCAGCAATAGATTGGGTAGCCGCCGGGAGGCGTAGCTACTCAGGCCGAAAAGACATTAGGGCTGAAATGCGGCATCTTTGCCAAAAATCCCCCTTGCATGCCTACCGGAACCCTGCTGCTCATCGACGACGAAACCGCGCTGCGCCAGGCCGTGGCGCGCCTGCTGGAGCTGGAAGGCTACACCGTACTGCAAGCTCCTGACGCCCGCCGCGGCCTCGAAACCCTGCAGCAGCACGCCGACGAGGTGCTGGTGGTGCTGAGCGACGTGAAGCTGCCCGACGGCCACGGCCTCGACCTGCTGGCCCGCTACCAGCAGCGGGCGCCGCTGGCCGAAGTCATCCTGCTCACCGCCTACGGCCGCATCCCCGACAGCGTGCGGGCCATGAAGGAAGGCGCCTTCGATTACCTCACCAAGGGCGATTCCGACGACCAGCTGCTGGTGGTGGTGGACCGCGCTGCCGACAAGGCCCGCCTGCAGCGCCGCGTGCACGAGCTGGAGCAGAAAGTGGGCGCCCGGCACACCTTTGAGTCGATGATTGGGCACTCGCCGGCGCTGGAGCAGGCCAAGCAGGTAGCCCGCCAGGTGGCGGCCACTGATGCTACCGTGCTGCTCGAAGGCCCCACCGGCGCGGGCAAGGAGCTGTTCGCCCAGGCCATTCACCAGGCCTCGCTGCGCCGGACTAAGCCGTTTGTGGCCCTCAACTGCGGCGCTTTCCCCAAGGATTTGCTCGAATCAGAGCTGCTGGGCTACAAAAAAGGCGCCTTCACCGGGGCCCAAACCGACAAGAAGGGCCTGCTGGAAGAAGCCAGCGGCGGCACGCTGTTTCTTGACGAAATCGGCGAGCTCGACATCACCCTGCAAGCCAAGCTGCTGCGCGTACTCGAAACCCAAGAATTCATGCGCCTCGGCGACACCAAGCCGCGCCGCGTGGACGTGCGCCTGGTAGCAGCCACCAACCGCAACCTGCGCCAGGAAGCCGCCCAGGGCCATTTTCGGGCCGATTTGTACTACCGGCTCTCGGTGGTGGAAGTGCGGGTGCCCCCGCTCAGCGCCCGCCCCACCGACGTGGCCCCGCTGACGCGGTTTTTCCTGCAGCAGTTTGCCACCAAGCTGCGCCGCCGCCCGCTGGAGCTCACCCCCGAGGCCTTGCTCGTGTTGGAGCGCTACCCTTGGCCCGGCAACGTGCGCGAGCTGCGCAACGTGCTGGAGCGCGCCTCCATCCTCACCCCGCCCGACGAGCCCCTGACGCCCGAGCTGCTGCCCATCGAGCTGCAGATAGCCGCCCTGCAAAGCGCCGACCAGCCCGCCAGCCCCGAAGACGAGCGCAGCCTCCGCAACGTGGAGAAGCGCCACATCCAGCGCGTGCTGCTGGAAACCGCCGGCAACAAAACCGAAACCGCCCGGGTGCTGGGCGTGGCCCTGACGACGCTGTATCGCAAGCTGCAGGAGTATCAGTTGTAGGCGCTTCCCTACTGCCGCAGCCCCACTGCCCCGCCCCTATCGGCGGGGCTTTTTTGTGCGCGGTGGACCGTAGCGCGAACTGAAAATTCGCGCTACCCCTAGCGTTTTGCAAATCGCCCTAGCGAAACGCTAGGGTACGCGGACCGTCGCGCCCGATAGCACACAGACAGGCGAAAAATTATTACGCTTCACGTCAGTCGTTTATCAGTCTAACAAATCAAAAACAAGGCTTTCGGGGCCGGATTTGCCCTGGGGATGGCACGCAGGTTTTGCGCACTTAATCCCCTCCCCTATGCCTGATTTATTGATGACGCCGCTGCTCGTGGCTTTGGGCGCGGCCGGCTTCTGGCTCTGCTACAAGGCCATTGGGTTTTTCGACCGCATTTAACCCCGCTTTCTCATGATGACCATCCTTTTTGGGCTGGCGCTGGGCACGTTTGCCTATCTCGGCTACGTGCTGCTGCGCCCCGAACGCTTCTAAACCCATGAATACTGAACTTATCGGCATTGCCGTCATTTTTTTGAGTACGGTGCTGCTGGCCCTGCCGCTGGGGCGCTACCTGGCCGTGGTGTATAGCGGCGACCGGTCGTGGTCGGATTTCCTGGGGCCGCTGGAGCGCGGTCTCTACCGCCTGGGCGGCATCGACGCCCGCCAGGAAATGACCTGGCAGCAGCATTTGCGCGCCCTGCTCACCATCAACCTGCTGTGGTTTTTCTGGGCCATGCTGGTGCTGTGCACCCAGGGCAGCCTGCCGCTCAACCCCGACGGCAACCCCTCGATGACGCCCGACCTGGCGTTTAATACGGCCATTTCCTTTCTGGTGAACTGCAATTTGCAGCACTACTCCGGCGAAACGGGCATGAGCTACCTCTCCCAAACGGTGGTGGTGATGTTTCTGCAATTTGTGACGGCGGCTACCGGCATGGCGGCCTGCGTGGTGGTGTTCAACGCCCTGCGCGAGCGCAGCGCCGAGCGGCTGGGCAACTTCTACGTGTACTTTGTGCACAGCCTCACGCGGGTGCTGCTGCCGCTTTCGCTGGCCGTGGCGCTGGTGCTGGCCTTCCAGGGCACGCCCATGACGTATGCTGGCAAGGCGGCCGTGGTGACGGTGCAGGGCGACTCGGTGCAGGTGAGCCGGGGGCCGGCCGCCGCCATGGTGGCCATCAAGGAGCTGGGCACGAACGGCGGGGGCTTTTTCGGGGCCAACTCGGCCCACCCGCTCGAAAACCCGACCTACCTGACCAACGCGGTGGAAAACGTTGCGCTGGTGCTCATTCCGCTGGCCATGGTGTTTGCGCTGGGGTATTATCTGAAGCGCCCCAAGCTTTCCTACATGGTGCTGGGTGTGATGACGGCGGGCTTCCTGCTGCTACTGGCGCCCACGGTGTACTACGAGATGCACGGCAACCCCGCCCTGGCCCACCTCGGCACCAACCAAACGCTGGGCGCCTTGGAGGGCAAGGAAATGCGCTTCGGCGCGGCGGCTTCGGCTTACTGGGGCATTACGAACACGGTGATTTCCTGCGGGTCGGTGAACTCGATGCACGATTCGCACATGCCGGTGTCGGGGATGTGCGAGCTGCTGGGCATGATGACCAACGCCTTTTACGGCGGCGTGGGCGTGGGCTTTCTCAACTTCTTCGTGTTCGTGGTCATTGCCGTGTTCATTTCGGGGCTGATGGTGGGGCGCACGCCGGAGCTGCTGGGCAAAAAGATTGAGGCGCGGGAGATGAAAATCGCCCTCATCGTGGCTCTGCTGCACCCGCTGCTGATTCTGGCCGGCACGGCGATGTCGGCCCACCTCTACGCCGGGCACCCCACCGAATACGCCGGCTGGCTGGCCAACCCCGGCTTCCACGGCTTCTCGGAGATGCTGTATGAGTTCACGTCGTCGGCGGCCAACAACGGCTCGGGCTTCGAAGGCCTGGGCGACAACACGCCCTGGTGGAACCTGAGCACCGGCGTGGTGATGCTGCTGGCGCGCTTCCTGCCCATCATCGGGCCGGTAGCCATTGCCGGCTTGCTGGCCCGCAAGAAATACATCCCCGAAAGCGCCGGCACCCTGCGCCTCGACACGGCCACCTTCGGCGTGATGGTGTTTTTCGTGATTTGGATTATCGCGGCGCTGGCCTTTTTCCCGGCCCTGGCGCTGGGTCCGCTGGCCGAGCATTTCACGCTGTACTAACCTTATATCCTGTCATCCTGAGCGCAGCGAAGGACCTTATCACGGTTGCGTTCATCGGCATTACTAATTCTTGCGGCACGGACATGATAAGGTCCTTCGCTGCGCTCAGGATGACAAACGAAACAATGAAATCCCAATCCTTATTTCAACCCGCGCTGGTCCGCGAAGCCGTCGGCCAGGCCTTCGTCAAGCTCGACCCGCGCACCATGTTCCGCAACCCGGTGATGTTCACCGTGGAAATCGGGACGGCGGTGATGTTTTTCGTCACCATCGGCCTGCTGTTTCGGCCCGATGCGGCGCAGGGCAGCTTCGGCTACAATTTCACGGTGTTCGGGGTGCTGTTTCTGACGCTCCTCTTCGCCAACTTCGCCGAGGCCATTGCCGAAGCCCGCGGCAAAGCCCAGGCCGATTCGCTGCGCAAAACCCGCCAGGACACGCCCGCCAACGTGCGCCTCGATGATGGCAAAATGGTGGCTGTTTCCTCAGCCCAATTGCAGAAAGGGCAGGTGTTCGTGGTGGAGGCCGGGGAGATTATCCCGACTGATGGCGAGATTATTGAAGGGCTGGCTACGATTGATGAGTCGGCCATTACGGGCGAGTCGGCCCCGGTGATTCGGGAGGCCGGCGGCGACAAATCCTCCGTGACCGGGGGCACGAAGGTGCTTTCCGACCGCATCGTGGTGCAGGTGACCACGGCGCCCGGCGAGTCGTTTCTCGACAAGATGATTGCGCTGGTAGAAGGCGCGGCGCGGCAGAAAACGCCGAATGAAATTGCCCTCACCATCCTGCTGGCCGGTTTCACGCTGGTGTTTGTGATTGTGTGCGTGACCTTGCAGCCCTTCGCGGCCTACGCCCACACGCCTATTGCGGTGGCCTCGTTCATTGCCCTGTTTGTGTGTTTGATTCCGACCACCATTGGCGGGCTGCTCTCGGCCATCGGCATCGCGGGCATGGACCGGGCGCTGCGGGCCAACGTCATCACCAAGAGCGGCAAGGCCGTGGAAACGGCCGGCGACATCGACGTTTTGTTGCTCGACAAAACCGGCACCATCACCATCGGCAACCGCAAGGCCACGCACTTCTGGCCCGCGCCGGGCGTGGCCATGCAGGCCTTCGTCGAGCAAGCCACCGTCAGCTCCCTCACCGACGAAACGCCCGAGGGCAAAAGCATCGTGGAGCTGGCCCGCGACAATAAAGTAGACCCCGCGCAGCTGCAAAGCCGTCTGGCGGGCGCCGAGCTTATCAAGTTCACGGCCGAAACCCGTAGCTCAGGCGTGACGCTGGCCGGCGGCACCCGCCTCCGCAAGGGCGCGGCCGATGCCATGCGCCGCCTGGCCGAGGCCGCCGGCCAGGCCTACCCCGCCGAAGTGGCCGAGCGGGTGCAAACCGTGGCCAAAAACGGCGGCACGCCGCTGGTGCTGAGCGAAAACGACCGGGTGCTGGGCGTGGTGGAGTTGCAGGACATCATCAAGCCCGGCATTCAGGAGCGGTTTGAGCGGCTGCGGGCCATGGGCATCAAGACGGTGATGGTGACCGGCGACAACCCGCTCACGGCCAAATTCATTGCCGAGAAAGCCGGCGTCGACGACTTCATTGCCGAAGCCAAGCCCGAGGACAAGATGCAGTACATCCGCGCCGAGCAGCAGGCCGGCAAGCTGGTGGCCATGATGGGCGACGGCACCAACGACGCCCCCGCCCTGGCCCAGGCCGACGTGGGCGTGGCCATGAACTCGGGCACCCAGGCCGCCAAGGAAGCCGGCAACATGGTGGACCTCGACAACGACCCCACCAAGCTGATTGAGGTGGTGGAAATCGGCAAGCAGCTGCTCATGACGCGCGGCACGCTCACCACGTTTTCCATCGCCAACGACGTGGCCAAGTACTTCGCCATCGTGCCGGCGCTGTTCATGGTGGCCATTCCGGCCCTGGGCGCGCTCAATATTATGGGGCTGCACTCGCCGCAGTCGGCCATTCTGTCGGCAGTTATTTTCAACGCCCTCATCATTCCGGCGCTGGTGCCGCTGGCCCTGCGCGGGGTGGCCTACAAGCCGGTGGGCGCCTCGGCCCTGCTGCGCCGCAACCTGCTTATTTATGGCCTGGGCGGCATGGTAGTGCCCTTTATCGGAATTAAGGTCATCGACCTGCTGGTGGGGCTGGTGTGGTAAGCTTGGCGGATGACGGATGGCCGTCATGCAGAGCGCAGCGAAGCATCTCGCGAGCTGAAAGTAAACCCAATCGTCAAGGATTAGTGGCAGCACGCGAGATGCTTCGCTGCGCTCTGCATGACGTTCAAAAAACTAAATCAAACCCATGAAAACCTATTTGTTTCCCGCTTTTCGTTTGTCGCTGGCTTTGTTGGTGCTGTGTTGCGGCGTGTATCCGGCCCTGGTGTGGGGCGCGGCGCGGCTGGCGCCCGGCCACGGCGAGGGCGTGCAGGTCAGCTACAAGGGCCGCGTGGTCGGCTTCGCGCAGGTCGGGCAAAAATTCGACCGGCCCGAGTATTTCAACACCCGCCCTTCGGCCGTGGGCTATAATGCCGCCGGTTCGGCCGGCTCCAACAAAGGCCCCAGCAACCCCGAATACCTTCAAGAAGTGCAGACCCGCGTGGGTGCCTTCCTCCAGCAGAACCCCGCCGTGGCCGCCGGCCAGGTACCGGCCGAACTGGTGACGGCCAGCGGCTCGGGGCTCGACCCGCACCTCTCGCCGGAAGGCGCCTACGCCCAGGTGGAGCGCGTGGCCCGGCGGCGCGGCCTGGCCCCGGCGCGGGTGCGCGCCCTGGTGGCGGCCCACGTAAAGGAGCCGCTGGTGTGGTTTTTCGGGCCGGCCACGGTGAACGTGCTGGAGCTCAACTTAGCTTTGGACAAACTGTCGGGCCTGTAATGGCCGGGCTTACCCAACGATTTATTGACCGCGCCGCGCTGGCTGGCGTACTTCCTTTTCTTATTCTTTTGGCGGCGCCCATTGCCCGCCGGCTTTCCATGAAACACCTGCTGATGCCCGCCCTCGTTGCCCTGAGCACAAGCGTTGCGCTGGCCCAAACCACTCCCCCCGCCACCCCCGACCTGGCCGCCCCGGTCCCGCCGGCCCCGGCGCCCGGCCCGCTCAGCACCTATGGCTTCGTAGATGCCTACTATGGCTACGATTTCAACCACGCCAATGGCAACGACCGGCAGGGCTTCCTCTACTCGCACGGCCGCCAGAACGAGTTCACCATCAACCAGGCTCTCATCGGCCTGCGCTACGATGATGGAAAAGTGCGCGGCGCGCTGGGCCTGCACGCCGGCACCTACGTGTCGGCCAACTATGCGGCCGAAGACCCGGTTTTGAAACACGTGTACGAGGCCTACGCCGGCTTACGGCCCTTTAAAAAAGCCTGGCTGGATATAGGCATCTTCGGCTCGCACATTGGGTTTGAGTCGGCCATCTCGAAGGACAACTGGACGTTGACGCGCTCCATCATGGCCGAAAACTCGCCCTACTACGAAAGCGGGGCGCGCTTCACCTACGAAGTGAGCCCGAAGCTGACGCTGGCCGGGCTGGTGCTGAACGGCTGGCAGAACATCCGCGAAACCAACCAGGCCAAGGCCCTGGGCACCCAGCTTCAGTGGAAACCCACGGATAAGCTGCTCATTAACAGCAGCACCTTTTATGGCAACGAGCAGCCGCAGGATTCGCTGATTCGGCGACGCTTTTTCCACGATTTCTACATCAGCTACGCTGCCTCCGAGCGCACCAGTCTTGCGCTGGTGTTCGACGTGGGCAAGCAGCGCGGCGCGGGCCGGGAGCGGTACGATACCTGGCACACGGGGGCCATTTTCATTAAGCAGAAGCTGGCCGATGAGCTCTCGGCTACGCTCCGCGGCGAGTACTACTACGCCGAGCGCGGCGTCATCATCCGCAGCATCATGCCCGGGGCGCTGGACCAGGATTTCCGCGTGGCCGGCGGCTCCCTCAACCTCGATTACGCGCCGGCCGCCAACGTGGTGTTTCGGGTCGAAGGACGGTATTTGAACGGGATGCGGGGCGTATTCGCCCGCGCTGATAATGCCGACAACCGCAGCTACGGGAATGTGACGACGAGTCTGGCGCTGTCGTTTTAGAGGACGGCTGAACCATCAAAGAACGTCATGCCGAGCGCAGTTGAAGTATCTCTACTGAAGGAGAATTCAATTGAGCCAACGAAGCGGTAGAGATGCTTCGACTGCGCTCAGCATGACGTTCAAAATCCCCCCCATGAACCCCTCGCCCACCGACGACGCCCGCGACCAATCCGCCGAACGGTTTCTGCGCCTGGTGCAGCAGCGGCGGCGCGGGCGGCTGAAGGTGTATCTGGGCCTGGCCGCCGGCGTGGGCAAAACCTACCGCCTGCTGCAGGAAGCCCACGACCTGCGCCGCCACGGCGTGGACGTGGTGCTGGGCTACGTGGAAACCCACGGCCGCCCCGAAACCGAAGCCCAGGTGCGCGACCTGCCCACGGTGCCGCGCAAAACGCTGTTTTACAAAGGCCGCGCCCTGCCCGAGATGGACGTGGCGGCCATTCTGCAGCGGCGCCCGGCGGTGGTGGTAGTCGATGAGTTGGCCCACACCAATGTACCCGGCTCGGCCCACGACAAGCGCTGGCAGGACGTGGAGGAGCTGGTGAAAGCCGGCATCTCGGTGCTCACGGCCGTGAACGTGCAGCACCTGGAAAGCCTGCACGAGCAGGTGCTCAAAATCACGGGCATCGACGTGACCGAGCGCGTGCCCGACCAAGTACTCAAGCTGGCCGACGAAGTGGTGAACGTGGACCTGACCGTGGACGAGCTGCGCGCCCGCCTGCAGGAAGGCAAGATTTACGACCCGCAGAAGGTACCCACCGCGCTGGCCAGCTTCTTCCGACCCGACAACCTGCTACAGCTGCGCCAGCTGGCCGTGCGCGAGGTGGCCCTGCTGCTGGGCCGCCAGATTGAGTCGGAAGCCGGCGGGGCCGCGGCCGTGGCCCCCGAGCGCCGCAACACCGACCACCTGCTGGCCTGCATCAACTCCAACAGCGCGGCGGCCCGCGAAATCATCCGCAAAACCTCGCGCCTGGCCGACCGGCTTTCCGTGGCGGCTTGGTACGTGCTCTACGTGCAGACGCCACCCGAAGCGGCCGACCGCATCAACCTGGCCGCCCAGCGCCACCTGCTCGGCAATCTGCAGCTGGCCACCGAACTGGGCGCCCAGATTCTGCGGGTGAAGGACGCCGACGTGGTGGGCGCCATCCGGCGGGTGGCGCGCGAGAAGCACGCCACGCTGCTCGTGTGCGGCGTGACGCGCGAAAAAAGCTGGTGGGAGCAAGTCAGCCGGCGCAGCGTCACCCAAAACCTGGTGCGCGCCGTGGCCCGCTCCGGCGACGACCTGGATATTTTTCTGGTGACGTATTGAATGTTCTGAACGAAACCAGAACGTCATGCAGCGCGCAGCGAAGCATCTTTACCGCAATAGCAATTCAACCGAAACAACGAAGCGGTAAAGATGCTTCGCTGCGCGCTGCATGACGTTCAAATGGCCGTTGAAAGCCAATCAAACCCCCATGAACCTCAAAACCAAAATCACCACCGGCTTCCTGGCCATGCTGCTGCTGGTGCTCAGCATCGGGGGCTACGCCTACTACTCGCTGCGCCAGCTCGACCGCAGCTCGCGCGATGTACTGAAGGCCAATTTATATTCGGTGGAGCTGGGTCTGCGCATGCTGCGCAGCCTCGACCAGCTGGCGCGCCAGCCGCTGGCCGATACGGCCGGCACCGCCGCCTTCACGGCTGCCCTGCGCGCGGAGTCCCGCAACGTGACCGAACCCGGCGAGCAGCAGGTGGTGAACGACTTGCAGCGCCTGACGCAGCAGCTGCAGCAGCACCAGCAGCACCAGCAGCTGGCCCGGCGCGCCGCGGCGGCCGGCCAGTCCAGCCCGCTGGGCATCAGTGCCGAAGCCTACCAGTTGGGTGGCCTCACCTACCAGATGATGGCCCTGAACACCGACGCCCTGAACCGCAAAACCGAAGCCGCCAACCTGCGCGCCGACCAGGCCAACCGCAACCTGATTCTCTTCGCTACGCTGGCCGGGCTGCTGGCCCTGGCCCTGGCCAGCAGCGTGCCCGAAGCCGCCGTGCAGCCCCTGCGCAAGCTCACCGCCGCTCTCGACCACGCCACCGAGCGCGACTTCTCGGCCAGTATTCCGCAGGAAAGCCACGACGAATTCGGCCAGGTGGCCCGCGCCTTCAACCGCATGCTGAGCCAGTTGCGCGAGTACCGCACCTCCACCGCTGCCGAGCTCATCACCGAGCGCAACCGCGCCGCCAGCATCGTAAACACCCTGGACGAGGGCCTGCTGCTGCTCGATGAGCACCGCACCATTCTGCTGGCCAACCCCGTGCTGTGCGAGCTGCTGGGCCTGCCGGCTGAAAAGCTGCTGGGCCGCCCCGCCGCTACCGTACGCCTCGAAAACGACCTGCTGCAAGCCATGCTCCGGCCCCTCGACGCCCCCAACCGCGAGGCCGCCGTGGCCGATGCGCCGCTGCTGCACATCAGCCAGCGCGGCGAGGAAGCCTTTTACCAGCTGGCGGTGCAGGATTTGGTGTCCTTCAACGAAGCCACGGCGAAGACTGAGTTCGTAGGCCACATCCTCACGCTGCGCAACGTGTCCGATTTCAAGAAGCTCGACCAGGTGAAATCGAACTTCCTGGCCACGGTGTCACACGAGCTCAAAACGCCGCTTTCCAGCATGAACCTCAACTTGCGCCTGTTGCAGGACGAGCGCCTGCCCGCCGAGGAGCGCCAGCGCGTGACGCAAAGCGTGCGGCAGGAAACCCAGCGCCTGCAGCGCATGGTGGGCGAGCTGCTCGACGTGTCGCGCCTCGACTCCGGCGCGGGCATCCAGCTCGATGTGCGCGCCACCGACCTGGCCGACGTGGTGCGCTACGCCACCGCCACCGTGCAGGCCCAGCTCGACGACAAGCGCCTGCGCCTCGACCTGCAGCTGCCCGAAACACTCCCCGCCGTGCGCGCCGACGTGGAAAAAACCACCTGGGTGCTCATCAACCTACTGGCCAACGCCATCCGCTACTCGCCGGCCGGCGAAACGCTCACGGTGCGCGCCGCGCTGGCCGGCCCCCAGGTGCAGGTGAGCGTGCAGGACCACGGCCCCGGCATTGCGGCCAAGCACCACGACCGCATTTTCCAGCGCTTCGCCCAGGTGCCCAACCAGGCCGGCTACCGCGGCGGCTCGGGCCTGGGCCTGAGCATTGCCCGCGAGTTCATCACCGCGCAGGGCGGCCGGCTGTGGGTGGAGAGTGAGTTGGGCAGCGGCAGCGCGTTCCACTTCACGCTGCCGGTGGCCTGAATTGCATTCAATTTGGTGGGTATCTGAACGACGTAGGGGCGGGGCTTGCCCCCGCCCGGGCGTTGAACAGAACCGTTGCCACGTTGCGAATAGCCGGGCGGGGGCAAGCCCCGCCCCTACGTCGTTCCGGTTTAAACCCGGGATGTCGCAGCGGCCCCGACAGGATGTGCTTTTATTCAATCCATTCTGCCACCCTGTTTCCCACTGAACACCACGGACTCTTTGCGGGCGGCACTTGCTTTTCTCAGAAGAAACGGGAACTTTGTGCAAACGTTTTCACAACCCGTCCTCCTATGTATTCCCACCGCTCGCTTGCAGGCCGCATTTCGCTTCCGAAATCGGCCCGCGCCCTCCTGTTTTTTGGTTTGTGCCTGCTGTGGCAGGCCGCCCGGGCCGAAGATATTAAGTCGCCCAACGGCCAGCTGAAGCTGACGTTTGCCCTGCAAAGCGACGGCGTGCCCACCTATCGCCTCACCTACAAGGGCCGCGACGTCATCAAAACCAGCAAGCTGGGGCTGGATTTGAAAAACGCCACGGCCCTCACCAGCGGCTTTGCCGTGGCCGAGAGCAAGCAGCGCAGCTTCGACGAAACCTGGACGCCGGTATGGGGCGAGGTGAAAACCATCCGCAACCACTACAACGAGCTGGCCGTGACACTCCGGCAGGCCGCCACCGACCGCAGCATCCGGGTGCGGTTTCGGGTGTTTGACGACGGGCTGGGCTTCCGCTACGAGTTTCCGCGCCAGCCCAAGCTCGACTATTTCACCATCAAGGAAGAGCGCACGCAGTTTGCCCTGGCTGGCGACCACAAGGCCTTCTGGCTGCCCGGCGACTACGACACGCAGGAGTACAGCACCGTCACGTCGAAGCTCTCGGAGGTGCGCGGGCGCATGAAGGCGGCCGTGACCGGCAACGCCTCGCAGACGCCCTTCTCCCCCACCGGCGTGCAGACGCCGCTCATGCTCAAAAGCCAGGACGGGCTGTACATCAACATCCACGAGGCGGCCCTGATTGACTATTCCTGCATGCACCTGGAGCTGGACGACAAGAATTTTGTACTCGAATCGCACCTCACGCCCGACGCGGTGGGCGACAAGGGCCTGATTCAGACGCCGGCCAACTCGCCCTGGCGCACGGTGATTGTGAGCGACCGGGCCGGCGACATTCTGGAATCGAAGCTGGTGCTGAACCTCAACGAGCCCACCAAATTCAAGGACACGGGCTGGATTAAGCCGTTGAAGTACGTGGGCGTGTGGTGGGAGATGATTACGGGCAAAAGCACGTGGTCGTACACCAACCAGGACAACATCAAGCTCGACTCCATCGACTACAAAACCGTGAAGCCCAACGGCACGCACGGCGCCAACACCGCCCACGTGAAGGAATACATCGACTTCGCCGCCAAGCACGGCTTCGACGCGGTGCTGGTGGAGGGCTGGAACACCGGCTGGGAAGACTGGTTCGGCAAGCACAAGGACTACGTGTTCGACTTCGTGACGCCCTACCCCGATTTCGACGTGGCCGGGCTGCAGCAGTACGCCGCCGGCAAGGGCGTGAAGATGATTATGCACCACGAAACCTCGGGCTCGGTGCGCAACTACGAGCGGCACCTGGATGCGGCTTTCGACTTCATGAACAAATACGGCTACGACGCCGTGAAAACCGGCTACGTGGGCGACGTGCTGCCCCTGGGCCATCACCACTACGACCAGTGGCTGAACAACCACTACCAGTACGTGCTGGAAAAAGCCGCCGAGCACCGCATCATGGTGAACGGCCACGAGGCCGTGCGCCCCACCGGTCTGGCCCGCACCTACCCCAACCTGATTGGCAACGAAGCGGCCCGCGGCACGGAGTACGAGTCGTTCGGCGGCAACAACGCCGACCACACCACCATCCTGCCCTTCACCCGCCTCATCGGCGGGCCGATGGACTACACGCCCGGCATTTTCCAGACGCGCATCAGCACCTTCAATCCGGCCAACAAGTCCTTCGTGCACAGCACCCTGGCCCGCCAGCTGGCCCTGTACGTGACCATGTACTCGCCCCTGCAAATGGCGGCTGACATGATTGAGCACTACAACGAGCACCTCGACGCCTTCCAGTTCATCAAGGACGTGGCCGTGGACTGGGACGAGTCCCACGTGCTCGAAGCCGAGCCCGGCGACTACATCACCATCGCCCGCAAGGCCAAGGGCAAGAGCAGCTGGTTCATCGGCAGCACCAATGACGAAAACGGCCGCACCTCCAACATCAATTTCAACTTCCTGGAGCCCGGCAAAAAGTACGTGGCTACCATCTACGCCGACGCCAAGGACGCCCACTACGAGAAGAATCCGCAGGCCTACGCCATCCGCAAAATGCCGGTAACGCGCAAGAGCAAGCTGGCGCAGTACTGCGCGCCCGGCGGCGGCTACGCCATCAGCGTGGTGGAAGCGGGCAAATAGACAGCACAGGCTGGTTGGAGAGTCGAAATCGTTGTCATCCTGAGCGCAGCGAAGGACCTTATCACGTCGGAACAGCAGTTGTTCAACGGTGATAAGGTCCTTCACTGCGTTCAGGATGACATACACACCCAAAATGGCCTCGCCCATTACTTCGGGAGACCTATCAAGCCGGCCGGGCGGCAAAGTGCAACCGTTGGCCGATAAACCGCGCCTCGCTGCCGATGGCCGCGTGGCCGGGCTTTTACACGGGCTGATTGGCACGTTATTTAGCGACGGGGTTGATGTCCTCAACCGCTGAGTTCTTGGCGACCGGGATGGCCCGAAGCCGCCGGACCCCGTTTTCAATCGCCTGATTTTTCAAGATGATAAACCTGCTTTCAGACCGCGTAGTCGGCTCTCTGTTTCCGCTGGCTGTGGCCGCCAGCGTTGCGTTTCTGCCCCACAAGGCCAGCAATGCCCCCAAGCTCTACGTTTCAGACTACGAGAATGTGCTGGGCACGTCCCTCGAAATCAAGATTGACGCCGATGCCGAACAGCACGCCGCCCAGGCCGAAAGCGCCGCCCTGCACGAGGTGGACCGGCTCAATAAAATCCTCAGCGGCTACGATGCCAGCAGCGAGTTCAGCCGCTGGATGCGGGCCGGCAAAACGCCGCTGGCCGTGTCGCCGGAGCTGTACGAGGTGCTGGCGCTATTTGAGCAATGGCGTTTGAAAAGCGACGGCGCCCTGGACGCCTCGGCCGAAACCGTGGGCCAGCTCTGGCGCGAGGCCGCGAAGCAGAACCGGCAGCCCACGGCCGCCGAAATTGCCGCCGCCGTGGCCACCGTGCACCAGCAGCATTACGTGCTCAATGCCCAAACCCACACCGTCCAGCGCACCAGCGACGCGCCGCTGATGCTGAACTCCTTCGCCAAAAGCTACATCATGAACAAGGCTGCGGATGCCGCGCTGGCCACGCCCGGCGTGAGCGGCCTGGTGGTGAACATCGGCGGCGACATTCTGGTCCGGGGCGAGCACACCGAGCAAATCAACGTGAGCAACCCGCGGGCCGATGCCGAAAACGACCTGCCCGTGGCCCAGCTGCAGGTGAGCGGCAAAACCATTGCCACCAGCGGCAACTACCGCCGCGGCGAGCTCATCGGTGGCCGCTGGTACTCGCACATCATCGACCCACGCACCGGCCGCCCGGCCAGCGAGGTCATCAGCGCCACCGTGGTGGCCGATAAGGCGACGGACGCCGGCGCCCTGGCCACCGCCCTGAACGTGCTGCCCACCACCGAAGGCCAGGCGCTGGTAGCCGCCGTGCCCGGCGCCGAGTTCATGCTCCTCACCGCCGACGGCCGCCGGCTGGAAAGTGCCGGCTGGCGCAAGCTGGCACGGCCCGCCACGAAACCGGCCGCCGAAAAACCGGCCGCCCCGACCAAAGACAAGCCCTGGGACCCGGCCTACGAAGTAGCCATCAACCTAGAGCTGGCCACCATTGAGGGCGTGCGCGTGCACCGGCCCTTCGTGGCCGTGTGGGTGGTGGATGAAAAGAAGCAGCCCGTGCGCCAGATTGCGCTGTGGTACAACAAGCCCCGCTGGCTGGATGACATGCGCTTCTGGTACGCCACCTATTACGACCAGTTCGCGGCCGCCAACAGCACCCTCAGCTCCACCGCCAGCGCTACCCGCTCGCCGGGCAAGTACACCCTGAAATGGGACGGCAAGGACGACAAAGGCAACCCGGTGCCCCAGAACGGCAATTACACGCTATTCGTCGAAGTAGCGCGCGAGCACGGCACCCACCAGATGCTGAAGCAGGAACTCAACGTGGCCAAAAAGAAGCCTCAGCATTTTGAGTTGCCGCCCAACACCGAGGTAGCATCGGCGTCGGTGGACTTCCGCAAAAAGGCCGATGACAAGTAGCCCGGCGCCACTGAAACCAGCCGCTGGCGCCCCCGGCAAGCCTGCCAAGCAGGTCTGGAAAAAGCGCGGGGCCGCGTGGTCGCGCTGGCTGCACCTGTACCTGTCGATGCTCAGCTTCTTCGTGGTGCTGTTCTTCTCCGTCACGGGCCTCACCCTCAACCACGCCGAGTGGTTCGACAGACAGCAGGCTGAGAGCAAGCGCACCGGTACCCTGCCCGTGGCCTGGGTGAACGCACCCGACACCGCCCGCATCCGCAAGCTGGAAATCGTGGAACTGTTGCGTGGCAAATACGCCGTCAAGGGCGCCTTGAGCGACTTCCTGGTGGAAGACGACCAGTGCTCCGTGTCCTTCAAAGGCCCCGGCTACAGCGCCGATGCCTTCATCGACCGCGCCACCGGCACCTTCAAGCTCACGGAGCTGCGCCTGGGCTGGGTGGCCGTGCTCAACGACCTGCACAAGGGCCGCGACAGCGGCCCGGGCTGGAGCTGGCTGATTGACATCTCGGCCGTTTTCTTGGTTGTGGTGTCGCTCAGCGGGTTGGCCATGCTGTTTTTCTTGAAAAATAAGCGGGTGCGGGGCGTGGTGGTGGGCATTGCTGGCGGAGCCATTTGCTACCTGCTCTACTACCTGCTGGTGCCGTAAGGTTCCTTCCGTAGTGCGGCCGACGTAGGGGCGGGGCTTGCCCCCGCCCGTCTCTGAACGGAATCGTTGAAACGACGCTAGTGTCCGGGCGGGGGCAAGCCCCGCCCCTACGTCGTTCTGAAGCCAAAACTGCTCTGATGTTACTATCAGAGAAACGAGAGAAGCCCCGGCGCAGCGCTGCGCCGGGGCTTCTCTCGTTTGTAATGAAAAGCTATTGCTGAGCGGGCAGCCAAGCCTGCGAGCTGCCAAAAATCCTTTCCAGCATGTATTTCCGGGCCTGTTTAGCCGTGAGCTGATGCGCCCATTTCACGCGGCCGGCGGCGTTGGCGCCGGGGCCGCGGGAGTTGAATTCGGCATAATAAGCCGTCTGCTCGTTGGTGGGCGCGTGCCAGTTGTCCCAGCCGGCAGAGGTGATGTGGTCTCCCATATCAGTGTTGAGAAAAACCGTGTTGGAGTGCGGGCGCCAGGGCCGGCCGAGGTACACCTTGGTAGCCGCCGGCGCGGCCGTGAGCGTGCAGTTGAGGAACACGAAACCGAACTGCTGGCGCGGCGAAGTAGAGGCCGCCGTGATGTAGGAATTCGACTTGCTGAAGATGATGCAATGGTCGAACACGGCCGTGCTACCACCGAAAATGAAATCGGTGGTGCCTTCGATGTAGCAGTCCTGGTAGTACTGCCGGCTGTTTTCCACGGCCGGAAACAGGGTGTCCTGGTTGCCGAGCATGCGGCAGTGGCGGAAGGTGGCGCGGTCGCCCTCCACGTGCAGCGCCACGGCCTGCCCCACCGGCCCAGCTGAATTCTCGAAGGTGATGTTTTCAGCCGTGAAGTCGTTGGCCTGCACCCGCACCGTGGACGAGCTGTAGGTGCTGTGCTTGGCGGCATCGCCGGAGTAGTCGCCAAAAGTGATGACGACGCCCTCGCGGCTTTCGCCCAGCAGCGTGATGTTGGTTTTCTGTGAGGGCACCAACAGCTTCTCTTTGTAGGTACCGTTTTTGATGAAGATGGTGGCCGTCACCTGCATGAAATCGCGCACGGCCAGCACGGCCTCCTGCACGGTGCGGTAGTCGCCGGTGCCGTCGGGCGTCACCGTGAGGCGGATGGGTACCAGGAAGGTTTCTATTTTGGCGGGCGCAGCTGGAGTGGCTGGCGTGACTTGGGCAAAAAGGCTTTGGCTGGCGAAAAGCAGGCTGCCGGCCAACAGGAAACGATGCAGAGTCATAGCAGTTGAAGAAGGACGAAGGGGCCGCAAATGGAATGGAACGGCAAGTAGCGTAGCGCCGCCCAAAGTACCCGCACGGGCCCGGCAGGGAACCTAACTTTGCGGCGCAGCTTCTGAAAGTTTGACTGAACTAAAAAAACTGTTTCATGCTGAGAATCTTGCCTGCTCCGCTCGGCTCCCCTCTCCCTTGGGAGAGAGGCCGGGGGTGAGGCGTCACGCTTGCAACGAAGCGGTAGAGATGCTTCGACAAGCTCAGCATGACGTTCTTTTTACTCACTTCTCTCCCCCACTCCCCTCCCACCCATGACGCCCACCCTCGAAAACTACACCCTCGGCCGCTGGACGCCCGGCGCCACCGCCCCGCAGGAACTCCTTGACGCCAGCACCGGCGAAGTCATTGCCCTGGCCAACACCGGCGGCTTCGACTTCGAAGCCATCCTCGACTACGGCCGCCGCGTGGGCAACCCCAAGCTGCGCCGCATGACGTTTCACGAGCGCGGCCGCATGCTCAAGGCGCTGGCTTTCCACCTGCTGGAGAAAAAGGAAATTTTCTACGAGCTGAGCTACCGCTCCGGCGCCACCCGCGCCGATTCGTGGGTCGACATTGAGGGCGGCATCGGCAACCTGTTTGCCAATGCTTCGCTGCGTCGCAAGTTTCCCGACAAGCCTTTCTATGTGGAGGGCGAGCCGGTGGGGCTGAGCAAGGGAGGCACCTTCATGGCCCAGCACCTGATGGTGCCGCGCGAGGGCGTGGCCGTGCACATCAACGCCTACAACTTCCCGGTGTGGGGCATGCTCGAAAAAATTGCGGTGAACCTGCTGGCCGGCATGCCCGCCGTGGTGAAGCCCGCCGTGCCCTCGGCCTACCTCACCGAGGCGGTGGTGCGCGAAATCATCGCCTCCGGCATCCTGCCCGAAGGCGCGCTACAGCTGGTGGTAGGCACCGGCGAGGGCCTGCTCGACCACGTGACCTACCAGGACGTGGTGACCTTCACCGGCTCGGCCGCTACCGGGCGCAAGCTGCGCGCCCACCCGCGCATCCTCAGCGAGGCCGTGCCCTTCACCATGGAAGCCGACTCGCTGAACGCCGCCGTACTGGGCCTGGATGCCAAGCCGGGCACGCCGGAGTTCGACTTGTTTGTGAAGGAAGTGCGCAAGGAAATGACCGGCAAGTCGGGCCAGAAATGCACGGCCATCCGCCGCATTCTGGTGCCCGAAGACGTGCTGGAAGACGTGCAGATTGCGCTGGGCAAGCTCCTGAAGCAAACCACCATCGGCCACCCGCTGGCCGAGGGCGTGCGCATGGGCGCGCTAGCCGGCCGCGAGCAGCTGCAGCGCCTGCGCGAGCAGGTAACGCACCTCGCCAAAAACACGCCCATCGTGTACGGCGACCTGGACAACGTGGAATTACTGGGCCAGGACCGCGGCGCCCACGCCGACAAAGGTGCCTTCTGCTCGCCCATTCTGCTGCTCAACAGGGAGCCCTTCAAGCACCTCGACTCGCATGAAATTGAAGCCTTCGGCCCCGTGGCCACCCTCATGCCCTACCACGACACCGAAGAAGCAGTGCAGCTCGTGAACATGGGCAAGGGTTCACTGGTGTGCTCCATTGCCACCAACGACCCGCGCACGGCCCAGGATTTCGTGCTGGGCGCGGCCACCAACCACGGCCGCATTCTGGTCATCAACGAGGAAATGGCCAAGGAAAGCACCGGCCACGGCTCGCCCCTGCCCCTGCTCATCCACGGCGGGCCGGGCCGGGCGGGCGGCGGTCAGGAAATGGGCGGCATGCGCGGAGTGGAGCACTTTATGCAGCGTGTGGCCCTGCAAGGCTCGCCCAGCATGATTACGGCCATCACGGAAGTGTATCAGCCCAAGGCGAAGCAGATTGAAAAGGACAAGCACCCCTTCCAGCACTACTTCGAGGAGCTGGAAATCGGCCAGACCTACACCACGCACAGGCACACCGTGACGGAGGCCGACATCAGCGCTTTCGCCCAGGTGTCGGGCGATAATTTCTACGCCCACGTCGACGCTACTTCCTTGGAAGGCACGCTCTTCACGGGCCGGGTGGCCCACGGCTACTACATCTTGAGCAAGGCCGCCGGCATGTTCGTCGACCCACGCAAAGGCCCCGTGCTGCTCAACTACGGCCTCGACGAGTGCCGCTTCACCAAGCCCGTGTACCCCGGCACCACCATCGGCGTGACGCTGACGGTGAAAGAGAAAATTGGCCAGGAAAAGCGCGACGAAACCGACGTGGCCAAGGGCATCGTGCGCTGGTACGTGGAAGTGACCGACCAAACCGGCGAAACCGTGGCCGTAGCCACGATTTTGACGATGGTGAAAAAGAAAAATCAAGAGTAGCAGCCCGATGTAGGGGCGGGGCTTGCCCCCGCCCGGACGCCTGCGCCGTCGCAATGATGCCGTTCAACGACGGGCGGGGGCAAGCCCCGCCCCTACGTCGGGCTGACGGCTTCTAGCTCGCGGCTTCCTGCTTGCGTGCCTTCCTGGCCGCCCCTGCCGGCTGGCGCAGCGACGACTGACGCACCACCAGCGTGGGCGGCAGTAGCACCTGCTGCACGGGCCGCGGCGCTTCACCGGCGCAGTTTTTCAGCTCCTCCAGCAGGATGTCGATGACGTTTTTGGCAATGGCTTCCACCGGCTGCGCAATCACCGTGATGGCCGGCGTGTAGAGCCGGAACAGGTCGTGGTCGTCGTAGGAAACCATGGCCAAATCGTCGGGAATGCGCAGGCCCAGGCGGCCGATGGCTTCGAGGCCGTAGATGCTGAGGTAGTTGGTGGAGAAGATAATGGCGTCGCACTGCCGGTTGTCGCGGATGAACGACAGAATGTCGGTGATGACGGTTTCGGCATCCTGGCCTACGGCCACCTGCTTCACGGTTTCGGGCAGCCCGTGCTCCTGCATGGCCTGCCGGTAGCCGTCCAGGCGCGCCTGCATTTGCGTTTGGGCCGAGCTGGTTGTAACAAAGGCAAGGTTGGAAAAGCCCTGCTCCAGCAGGTGTCGTGCGGCGGCGTGGGTGCCCTGGGCGCCGTCTACCACCACGTAGTTGGTGGCCAGCTCCGGCAGGTAGCGGTCGAAAACCACCAAAGGGGTTTTTTCCTGCATAATCTCAGCTATCTGCTCCTCAATGCCTTCGGCGGGCACCACCAAGTAGCCATCGACGTGCCGCTCCTGAAACATGGAAATCAGTTCCCGGGCGCGGGCGGGGTCGTTGTTGGTGCTGCAGTAAATGATGCGGTAGCCGCGCTCGAAAGCCTGCCGCTCGATAAGGGCGGCCACGGTGGAGAAGAACGGGTTGGCAATGTCTTCCACCACCAGCCCGATGACGTGGGTTTTGCCCGTGCGCAGGCTTTTGGCCAGTTGGTTGGGCTTGTAGCCCACCTCCTGCACGTAGGCCAGTACCCGAGCGGCCACGGCGTCGCTGATGCGGCTCTGCTTGGCCTTGCCATTCAGCACCAGCGACACCGTGGCAATGGAAACCCCCAGATGGCTGGCGATGTCGCTAATCAGCGTGCGCTTTTTTACTTTTTCACTCATTTAAGGGGCTTTGCAGGCTTAAGGGGCGCAAAGGTAGAAACCCGGCCAGACTTGCCGGCCCGGCCTCCCTTCTGCTTACGTGAGCGCGCGGCTCCCGGCCGAAACCAACGCCTCTACCGCCACAGCGGCCACGCGTGCGCTACCCATGAGCTTGCCGGCCCGGTTTTCGGGGGTACTTTGGAGGAATTTGTGCCCTCACGGTAACACCAGCTCCGTACCTCCTTTCTGCTTTCCTTACGCCCTTGCCCCATGGCCGCTAAAAAACAACAAACTTCCATCCGCGACTTAGCCCAGCAGCTTAACCTTTCCATTTCAACGGTTTCGCGGGCGCTGGCCGACCATAAGGACATCAGCGAAAGTACCAAGCAGCGGGTGCGCGAGCTGGCCCAGCAGCTCAGCTACCGCCCCAACCAGCTGGCCGCCGCCCTGCGCAAAGGCCACAGCAAGACGCTGGGCGTGATTGTGCCCCACATCAAGGGTTATTTTTTTCCGGCCGTGATGAACGGCATCGAAAAAGTGGCCACCCGCGAAGGCTTTAACGTGCTCATGTGCCAGAGCAACGAAGACGTGCAGCGCGAGCAGCGCAACATCGAAACCTTCCTCGATGCACAGGTCGAAGGCATTCTCATCTCCGTATCGGCCACCACGCACCTCGAAACCCAGCACTTCGAGCAGGTGCGGCGCCAGGGTATTCCGCTGGTGTTTTTCGACCGCGTACCCGAGCTGCCCCACAGCATGGCCGTGATTCTCGATGACTTCCAGGGCGCCTACCGGGCCGTGGCCCACCTCATTGCGCAGGGCTGCACGCGCATTGCCCACCTGGCCGGTCCACAGCACCTCAACACCAGCCGCAACCGCTACCTGGGCTACCGCGAAGCCCTGCGCGCCCACGGCCTCAACTACGAAGAGGAATGGACCTACTCTCTGCCGGCCCTCACCCACGAGGCCGGCCGCCTGGGCATGCAGCACCTGCTGGCCCTCAATGCCGGCCTCGACGCCGTGTTTGCGGCCTACGCCATCCCCACGGTGGGCGCCATGGAGGTGCTGCGCGACCAGGGCCGCCGCGTGCCGCAGGACCTGGCCATCGCCTGCTTCAGCAACGACCCCTTCACAGCCATGACGCAACCGCAAATCACCGTCATCGACCAGCGCCCCGAGCAGATGGGCGAAACTGCCGTGCGCCTGTTTCTGCAGCTGCTCAAGCGCGGCCCGGCCTACACGCCGCCCCACCTCATCCTCAAGCCCGAGCTGGTGATTCGCAACTCGTCCTTGCACCGCTCGCAGGAAAGCGTGGTGCGGTGAGAAGATAGTAAACGACGTAGGGGCGGGGCTTGCCCCCGCCCGGGCGCCTACGCCATTACAACGATTCCGTTCAACGTAGGGGCAGGGGCAAGCCCCGCCCCTACGTCGTTCTGCTAAAGCGCCTTGCGCAAGCACACGCTATTATCCACGCCGATGTACTGCCCGTAGTTCGGCGTGAAATCGTAGCCGCTTTTTTGATAAAGCCGAATAGCCTCTGGCTGCTTTTTGCCGGTTTCGAGTACGCAGGCGGCGTAGCCCAGCTCGCGCGCCCAGCCCTCCAGTTCGGCCAACAAGGCGGGGGCCACGCCCGTGCCACGGTGCGCCGGTTGCACAAACATGCGCTTGACCTCCATTTGATTGGCGTCGAATTCCTTGATGGCGCCGCAGCCTACGGGTTCGTCATCTTGGTAAGCCACCACGGCGTGGTTGATTTTGTCAATCTTGTTGAACTGCGCGTAGAAGGCGTGCTCGGCCCCGTCGCGGTGGGCCAAATCCTGGTCGAGCAACTGCACGAGCGCCCGGAAATCAGCGTTGTCGGAAGTGGTGCGGACGAGGCGTAGCATGGGGTTTACTCCGGCAAATGGCGGTTGAAATGGTTTTTCAGCACGTCGTTCAGCTTTTCCTTGGTCAGGGGCTTGTTGAGGAAGCCGCCAATGTTGAGGCTTTGCACGCGGTCCACGTCCTGCGGATGCAGCGAGGTGGTGAGCATAACGATGATGATGGATTCTTTTTCCGGCAGCGGCAGCTCGTTGTAAGCCGTCAGAAACTGAAAGCCGTCCATCACCGGCATCTTCACGTCCAGCAGTATCAGGGCGGGGCAGTCGGGCGTGGCCATCTGGCAATGGATTTTCACCAGTTCCAGCGCTTCCTGGCCGTTGAGTGCCACGAGCAGATTGTCCGTAATATTCAACCGCTTAATTAATAACTGGTTGAGGTAGTTGGTTGTCTGGTCGTCGTCGACGAGCAGGGCGCAGGTGAGCTTTTGCATGGGAATCAGCAACGGGCCACGGCCGCCCCGAAGCAGGACGCAAGTGAGGGTGGCCTACCGGCTAAAGTACACCAGAAAAGTAGAGCCCTGCCCCAGTTCGCTCTTCACCGTGATGCGCCCGCCGGCATTTTCCACCATCTTCTTCACCATATACAGGCCAATGCCCGAGCCCTCCACGTGGTCGTGAAAGCGCTGAAACATGCCGAACAGCTTCTGCTTATTGGCCGCGTCGAGGCCCAGGCCGTTGTCCTGCACTTCCAGCACCACGGCGTCACCCTCGGGGCGTGCGCGCAGGCGCACTTGGGGCACCCGGTCGGGCGCGCGGTATTTGAGGGCGTTCGAGAGCAGGTTGAACACCACGGAGCGCAGGTTTTTCTCCGAAAACATGACATTGGGCGCGGCGTCCACATCCACCTCCAGCTGGGCGCCGGAGCTTTGGATGAGCGGTTCCAGGTCGAGGCGCACGTTGCGCACCACGGCGGCCAGGTCCACGGGCTCGGTGGGCAGGCCGTGCTCTTTTTGCAGCTTGCTCACGTCGGTCAGTTGCTCGATGGTGCGCTTGAAGCGGTTCACCGAGTCGTGCATGAGGGCCAGAATGGGCTGCACGGGCTCGTGCTGGCTGGCCTCGGGGGGCAGCTCGGCCAGCAGGGCATCAAGCAGGCCCTCGATGTTGCTGATGGGCGCCTTCAGGTCGTGGCTGGCGGTGTAAATGAAGTTGTCCAAATCCACGTTCACGCGGGTGAGCTGGTCGTTGTTGTCGCGCAGTTCGCGCTGGCCCTGGTCGATGCGCTCCAGGGCCAGCTTGTGCTCGTGGATGTCGGTGTAAGTGCCAATCCACTGCACGATTTCGCCCTGTTCGTTGCGCGAGGGCTGGGCCCGGCCCAGCATCCAGCGGTAGCCGCCGGCGCCGTCGCGCAGGCGGCATTCCACCTCGTACGGGGCGCCGGTGCGCAGGCTTTCGTCCCAGCGGGCCAGGGTGGCAGCGGCGTCGTCGGGGTGCAGGCGTTCACGCCAGGCGCGGCCGATGCCGGGACCTTCGCCGGGCGCCTGCCCAATGTAGTCGTACCAGCGGCGGTTGCGGTAGGTGTTGGCGCCGGTCGGGCTCACGGTCCAGGCAATCTGCGAAATGCCTTCGAGCATGCGGCTGGCTTCGGCGGCGGCGCGCTCGCCGGCCAGGCGGGCGGCTTCTTCGCGCTTCAGCTCGGCGTTGGTGCGGTCGAGCAGGGCGTTTTGCTCGGCCACCTGCGCCCGAATGGCCGTGATTTCGCGCCGGGCCGAGAGGTCCGTCACTATCACCGCCAGGGTGGGCGTCTCGTTGAAGCTCAGCACATTCATGCTCACCGAAAACGGCACCAGCGCCCCGCTACGCGTTTGCAGCGGCAGCTCGCCCTTGCTCTTGCCTTCCCAGCCTTTCAGCAGCAGCCCGGCCCAGTACTCCTGAAACGCCAGCGGCACAAAGGTTTCAAATGCGCTGCCCATCACCTCGCTCAGGTCGCATTCGAGCAGGCCGGCCAGGCAGGCGTTGCAGTAGAGCACAGTGGCGTCTTCGCTCAGCAGCAGGGCGCCCTCGTTCATCTGTTCAATGAGGGTGCGGTAGCCCTGGTCGGCCCCTTGCAGCGTGAAAATGCGCGGCCCCTCGGTGCCCTGCACGGCCAGCGCGTCCACGGCCCCGGTCCGGATGGCGTGGATGAGGTCGTGCGCTTCCTCCAGCTGGTAGCGCAGCTCCTCGTTGGCGCGGGCCAGCTCGGCGGCGGTGGGCAGCGGGGCTTCACTCATGGCCGGGCGCGCCGTCGGCAGCGTTAAGGCCCAGGGCTTTGAGCACCCGTTCGCGGTCGGAAAGGTCGCCCACCAGGCGGCGCACCAGGCCGGGCTTCAGCTTGATGAGGGTGGGCACGCCGATGAGGTCTTCCTGCTGAGCCAGCTCGGGCTGCTGAAAAATATCCACAATCAGCAGCTCGTAGCGCCCTTTCAGGTACTGCTCGCAGATGTCCTTGATGTTGCGCACGGCGCGCGTCGAGTTCACCGTGGCCCCCGTGATGTAGAGGTGTAGCACGTACTCGGGGCCGTTGTCGGCGGGCGTCGGGTCCAGAAAATCCGGAAATGGTTCGGGTTCCATGGCCGGGCTATTTGCTGATTATTGGGCGCACGTCGAGCCCCACCAGCACCTTCTCCTCGTTCGAGAGGTCGCCGATGATTTTGCGGATGGGCTCGGGCACCTTGCGCACCAGCGTGGGAATGGCCAGAATCTGGTCGCCCTCGGCCAGCTGCGGGTTCACCAGCAGGTCGACCACCTCCAGTTTGTAGCGCCCTTTGAGGTGTTGCTCACAGTACTTGCGCAGGTTGGCCACGGCCGTCACCGACTTGGGCGTCTGGCCGGCTACGTACAAGCGCAGCTCCCAGGTCTCGGTGTCGAGGGGGTCGTTAAAATCTTCTGCCATGGAAAGAGTGGGGAGCGCGCGAGCGGGGCGACACCGTTGCGGTACGTAACGTAATAATTGACCTTATTGGCCGCTTTCGGGGGTGGGTGCGGTTTGGGCCGGGGGGTTGGCCGCCGTGATGCGCTGCTTGCCCGTGGTCAGGGCCTGCTGGCGGCTTTGCTCGTGGGTGCTGATTTGGCGCAGCTCTTCTTCCACGCTCTCGAACTCGGTGCGCAGGTTGGCGATGTTGGCTTCGAGCATGCGGCGGCGGCGCTCCAGCTCCCGGTCGCGGCGCTCGGCTTCCTGCTGCACGGCCAGGGTCTGGGCGTGCTCTTCGAGCTGCTGGGTGAGGCGGCCGGCGCCGGTCACGATGCCCGTCGGGCCCAGCACCACGTCGAGCAACTCAATGCCGTGGTCGGTCACGATGAACTCGCGCACCTGGTTGGAATGGGCCATGCCGCGCGATTTGAGGATGCTCAGGCCGCGGTTGCGCTCGCCGATGCCCTCCAGGTCGCGCACCGAAATCCAGGTATCGACCAGCGACGACACGCCTTCCTCCGTCATTTCGGCCCGGCCCGCGCCGCCGTTCACCAGCGCCGTGAAGAAGGCCGTGATGCCACTCACCTTCAGAAAATCGATGAGCCGGGTGAGCATGCTGCGCACCTCCGACACGTTGCCGACGGTGATGAGGTTGGTGATAGGGTCGATGACCACGGCGTCGGGCCGGAACTCCTTCACCAGCCGGTGCAGCGTGACAAGGTGCTGCTCCAGGCCGTTGAGCGTGGGGCGCGAGGCCTCGATGCGCAGGCGGTTTTCGCGCACGTGGGTTTGCAGGTCGATGCCCACCGAGCCCATGTTGCGGATGAGCTGCTGCGGCGATTCTTCAAACGCAAAAAACAGGCAGCGCTGGCCCTGCTGGCAGATTTTTTCGGCAAAGGCCGAGGCCAGCGTAGTTTTGGCCGTGCCGGCCGTGCCGGTGATGAGCACGCTGCTGCCCTGGTAAAACCCGCGCCGGCCAAACATCTCGTCCAGCGCCGGAATGCCCGACGACACGATGTTGTTCGACACTTCGTGCTCCAGGCGTAGCGACGTCACGGGCAGCACCGAAATGCCGTCCTCGGTTATCAGGTAAGGGTATTCGTTGGTGCCGTGGGTGCTGCCGCGGTACTTCACAATGCGCAGCCGCCGGGTGGTAATCTGGTCAATCACACGGTTGTCGAGCAGAATCACGCAGTCCGACACGTACTCTTCCAGCCCCTGACGAGTCAGCGTGCCGTCGCCGCGCTCGGCGGTGATGACGGTGGTCACGCCCCGGTCCTTGAGCCAGCGGAACAGGCGGCGGATTTCGGAGCGCAGCACGCCCTGGTTGGGGAAGCCCGAAAACAGCGACTCGATGGTGTCGAGCACCACGCGCTTGGCCCCGATGGAGTCGATGGCGTAGCCCAGCCGGATGAACAAGCCCTCCAAGTCGTACTCGCCGGTTTCCTCAATCTCGGAGCGGTCGACGTGCACGTGGTCGACGCGCAGCATCTTGCGCTCCTGCAGGTCCTTGAGGTCGAAGCCCAGCGAGGCCACGTTGGCGGCCAGCTCTTCGCCGGTTTCCTCAAAGGCCATAAGCACGCCCGGCTCATCGAATTCCTGAATGCCGCGCACCAGGAACTCAATGCCCATCAGCGTTTTGCCGCAGCCCGCGCTGCCGCAGATGAGTGTGGGCCGGCCCTTCGGCAGCCCGCCTTCGGTGATTTCATCGAGCCCCTCGATGCCGGTGGGCGATTTGGGCAGCTGAGGCAGTGCGGCCGGCCTGGACAGAGTATTTTCCTGCATGAAAAAGGGGATAACCTGGTAAAGGTAATCGGTAGGAAATGCGCGGCGGCGCGACTGGGGAACCTCACCCCCGGCCCCTCTCCAAAAGAGAGAGGAGCCTGACGAGTTGTAGCGTGGACTCTGCGAGTCCGCACCGGGGCGAACGTTCTGCCATGCGCGGACTCGCAGAGTCCACGCTACAGTCCGCGCATGGCCGGTGCCCCCTCTCTTTTGGAGAGGGGGTCAGGGGGTGAGGTTCCCCGCCGGCACGTTCCTACCGGCTCCCCGCCTCAAAATCTAGCCAGCCGGCGCGGTGCTCGTCCATTTCGCCGGCGCTGATGCCGTAGGCGGCGCAGGCTTCGTCGGCATCCATGAGGCCCTGCTCCACGGCGTTGAGCACAGCCCACACCTTGAGCTTGCGCTCGGCGTCGGCACTGGCATCGCGGGCCGGCTCGGGGCGGCCGTCGGTGTCGAAATAATTGGGCTCAGACTCGCTCATAGACACGGCAAGATACTCGGATATTTATTAAGCCTGAGTGAATTTTTCGGCTTTCGGTTGCGCCCCTCGGCAATTATTTCCAGCGGCTGAAAAACTGGTCGAAGGCCTCCCGGTAGCCGTCGCTCACGGGCAGGGTTTCGCCGGCAATCTGCACCGTGCCGCGTCCCACGGCCTGGATGTGCCCTAAGCCCACGATATAGCTGCGGTGGATGCGCAGAAACTTGCTGGCGGTCAGCTTTTCCTCCATGCTGCGCAGGCTGGTGAGCGAGAGCAGCGGCCGCGTCTGGCTGGCCAGGTGCACCTTCACGTAGTCCTTGAGGCCCTCCACATACACGATGTCGGCCAGGGCCACGCGCACCAGTTGGTATTCCACTTTGAGGTAAATGTGGTCTTGCTCGGGCTCCGGGGCGACGGGGGCGGGCGCGGCGGCGTTGGCGGCCTGGGTTTGCTTCAGCTCGAAGTAGGTTTTGGCCTTGAGGGCGGCGCGCAGAAACTCCTCGTAGTTGAAGGGCTTGAGCAGGTAGTCGAGCGCATCGACGCGGAAGCCTTCGAGCGCATATTGGTTGAAGGCGGTGGTGAAGATGACGCGCGGGCCGCGCTGCAGCACCCGGGCCAGCTCCAGGCCGCTGAGGTCGGGCATCTTGATGTCGAGAAACAGCAGCTGGATTTCGGGCTGCTCATGCAGGGCTTTGAGGGCGGCCACGGCGCTTTCGTGGCGGCCAACGAGGCGCAGAAACGGCGTTTGCTCAATGAAGGAGCAGACCAGGCCCAGGGCCAGCGGCTCGTCGTCGACGGCCATGCAGTTGATGACAAGCGGGGTTACAGATTCAGCTGGAGACATACTTCGTACTCGTTGGAGGCCGTGCGGGGCACGACGTGGATGGTGTGCTGCTGGGGGTAAAGCAAATCGAGGCGGCGCTGGGTGTTCACCAGGCCGATGCCGCCGGGCTCGTCGTCGTCGGCCTCGTCGGGCCGGTCGGGAAACACGGTGTTGCGCACGCACAGCTCCACGGTGTGGGCCGTGGGCTGGCGCAGCGCAATGCTTATGCGGCTGGGCGAGGTGGCGCTCACGCCGTGCTTGAAGGCGTTTTCGACGAAGGGCTGAAACAGCATGGGCGCAATGAACGGGTCGGGGCTGAGCGGGTCGGGCCGCTCAAATTGCACCTGCACCTTGTTGGTAAGGCGCAGGTGCATGAGGTCGATATAGTCCTGCAAAAAATCGATTTCCTGGCTCAGGCGCGTATGGCCGGCCGGCGACTCGTACAGCACGTAGCGCATCATGCGCGAGAGACGGTGCAGGGCGGCGCGGGCCTGGTCGGCGTTGAGCAGCGTGAGGGCGTAGATGTTGTTGAGGGTGTTGAAGAAGAAGTGCGGGTTAATTTGGGCCTTCAGCAGGCTCAGTTCGGTGGCTACCTGGCGGCGCTCCAGCTCCAGGCGGCTTTCGGCATCGCGCTGGCCCTTTTGCATGGCCGCCAGGCTGGTGGCAATGCCCAGCACCATGAGCGTGATGAGCAGCACGCCGCTGTTGAACAGCGGCCGGCCTTCCTCGGGCCCCAGCTGCGGGTGCGGGCGCGGGCCCGACCATGGGTTGGGCGGGTTCAGCACCGCTTCGCGGGCGGTGGCCACCAGCTCGGGCACGTCCAGCCGGGTTTCGACCTGCTGGTGGATGGCCAGCACCGCCAGCACCAAGGCCGCGTTCAGCCCCACATAGGCCCACCACTTGCCGCCGTAGAGCAGGCGCGGCGCGGCCCAGGCCACATTCAGGTAGAACACGCCCACCAACAGGCCCAGCACCACGGCCTGCGTCAGCCAGAACTCGGTGGGCTTCGGGCCGGGGTAGTCGGGCTGTTGGGCCCAGAGCAGCACCATTACCAAGCCCCACACCAGGGCGTGCAGCAGCAGCGTGGAAGCAGAGCGGAGTAGTGGTAAGGGCATTTAAAAAGGGTTGAGTGCTGAGGGTTGAGTTAGGCTCTCTACTTCTTCGCCTGTGTGGCGCCTCACCCCCGGCCCGGTTCGCTTGAAGCGCAAAACCAAAGGAGAGGGGAGCCAGCCGTCAGAAGCATAACTGGTGCCCCCTCTCCCTGAAGAGAGGGGGTCAGGGGGTGAGGCGCCCCGTCGGAACGAACCAGTGAAGCAGCCTTTTCACCGCCGCAAGCTACAACCGGCGCCTATGGCGCACTGGGTGGTATCGGCCAGCCGGGCGGGTTCGTCGGCTAGTCGGCGGTTTGGGGCGCCGGCCCTCACATCAGCGGCGGCTGAAAGACCGGGGGCCGGACTTACCCAATCAAACTGCCAACTCGGCGACGCCGCCCCGCAACTCGCCGATTGCAGTTGGAATGCCTCCTATCACGCAAGCAAATTTGAAGTAACGAGTCCAACGGTTCCCTCCCCGCCTTCCACTTCCCGCTCCGCTATGGCCGCTTCTATACTTCCCCGGGTTGCATCGATGCTGGCGGCCGCCGTGCTGCTTATCGTAGTGGCCTGCCAGAAGCAAGCCGCCGACCCCAACGCCGCCGACCTGGCCGACCTCGCGGCCCTGCCGCTGGTGGCGCCCGCCCCGGCCAACAACCCCGGCAGCCCCGCGAAAATTGCCCTCGGCCGCGCTCTGTATTGGGACCCCGTGCTGTCCGGAGGCAAGGACGTGAGCTGCGCCAGCTGTCACCACCCCGCCAACGGCTACGCCGACGCCGTGGACCTGAGCATCGGGGCCAACGGCCAGGGACTGGGCACTAGCCGCCGCTTCCGCGCGCCGAATGACATTCCCTTCGTGAAGCGCAACTCGCCCACGGTGCTCAACGCCGCCTTCAACGGCCTGCACGCCGACGGCAGCTGTGACCCCACCACGGCTGCCATGTTCTGGGACATGCGGGCGCAGTCGCTAGAGGCGCAGTCGCTGCTGCCCGTGGCCACGCTGGAGGAGATGCGCGGGCACCAGTACGCCGAGGGCGTGGCCCTCGATTCGGTGGTGGCGCGGCTGCGGCGGATTCCGGCGTACGCGGCTATGTTCAGCGCCGCGTTTGCGGAGACGGCGCCGGTTAATAGCGTCAATATCGGCAAGGCCCTGGCCTGCTTCGAGCGCACGCTGGTGGCAACTGATTCGCCCTTCGACCGCTACAAGCGCGGCGAAACGTCGGCCCTCACGTCCCAGCAGGTGCAGGGTTTGAATGATTTCGTGACCAGCGGCTGCGCCAAATGCCACAGCGGCCCCATGCTGAGCGACTACAAAACCCACGTGCTGGGCGTGGCCGACAACCCCAAGAACCCCACCTCCGATTCGGGCCTGAACGGCACCTACGCCTTCCGCACGCCCAGCCTGCGCAACGTGGCCCTCACGGCACCCTACATGCACGATGGCACCCTGGCCAACCTGCAGGCTGTGCTGAACTTCTACGACCCCGGCCGCGGCGGCCAGGCCCCTTCCCTCAATCCGCACGTGAGCGTGGCCCAGCGCGACCCGCTGTTTCCGGGCCGCGTGGCCAACCCGGCCAACATCATCGCTTTCCTGCAGTCGCTCACCGCCGCCAGCTACGACCGCACCGTGCCCGTCAGCGTGCCCAGCGGCCTGCCCGTAGGAGGCAATTTGTGAGAGGGGGAGATGAGATGCCGGAAAAGGACGTCATGCTGAGCGCAGCCGAAGCATCTCTACCTCAGAACTAACTAATGCCGACTGCAACAAAGCGGTAGAGATGCTTCGGCTGCGCTCAGCATGACGTTCCTTCTTCCCTCTCCACACCTTCCCACCTCCTCCTCTTCCCACCTTCCCCGCCTTCCCTTCAACCCAATTCATTTTTTTCACCCTTTTTCCCATTTAGTTTTATGCGTACCACTTCCATTCTTCGCATTGTCAGCGCTGCCGCGCTGATTTGCTCCATGAGCAGTTTCTCGGGCTGCGAGAAAGACAACGTGAGCCCCAGCGGCGGTTGCCAGAACAAGAAAACCACCACGCCGACCACGCCGACTACCACTACCCCGCCCACCACCACGAGCAGCAGCTCGTCGGGCGGGGCCGGCTAAGCCGCGGAAGGTTTGTTCTACCCGGCCGGGCCCGGCTCTTCGGAGCGGGGCCCGGCATTGGGTAAGACGTGAATTTTGCATTGATTTTGAGTAAATTAACCTTCCGTAACAGGCGACTCTTTAAAGCGGCACTATTTGAAACAACATCTTACTACTCAATATCGAACATTTACTACTATCTCACTATGAAGCGTTTCTGGACGGCTCTGTGTTCTTCTCCGTGGCTGTTGCTGGGGCTGCTGCTGGCGCCGCTGGGGGCTTCGGCCACGCACATCGTGGGCGGCGAGCTGGATTTGCAGCACAAGTCCGGCAGCACCTACGCCCTCACGCTCAACCTGTATTTCGACGCCATCAACGGCGACCCCAACGCCCTCGACCAGGAACTGACGGCCGGCATTTTTGCCAAAGGCACCAACCAGCGCATGGCCAACGTGGTGCTGCCGCTCACCAGCAACACCTTCGTGCAGTATACCAACCCAGTCTGTTCGGTGGGGGGGCTGAGCACTCGCAAGCTGGTGTATGCCAAAGACATTACCCTCGATGCTGCCACCTACACCAACGCCACCGGCTACTACGTGGCCGTGGAGCGCTGCTGCCGCAACATCACCATCAGCAACATTGTGAACCCCGGCGGCGCGGCCCAAACCTTTTACCTGGAGTTTCCGGCCGTGGTGCGCGCGGGCGCGGCTTTCATCGACTCGACGCCCCGCATTTTCCCGCCCCTGGGCGATTATGCCTGCCGTAACGAGCTGTTTTACTACGATTTCGGCGGGCAGGACGTGGACGGCGACTCGCTGGCCTACGACATGGTGACGCCCCTCAATGGCCACGCCACGGCCGCCGTGGGCAACACCGCCCCCACGCCCAGCCCGGCCCCCTACTCCACTATCACCTGGAACGCGGGCCTGGGCACCGCCAACCAGATTCCGGGCGCGCCCACCCTGGGCATCAACGCGCGTACCGGCCGCCTCACGGTGCGGCCCAGCAACCTGGGCTTGTTCGTGTTCGGGGTGCGCTGCTCGGAATACCGCCGGGGCGTGAAAATTGGCGAAACGCGCCGCGACTTCCAGCTCTACGTGCTGGCCTGCCCCACCAACGTGGCGCCCAAAGCCCAAGTGCGCGCCGCCGGCAGCCTCGTCACCTACCGCCCGGGCCGCGACACGCTGCGCCTGTTGCCCGGTGGCAACCGTTGCCTCACCATTCGCTACACCGATGCCGACCCCAACTCGGTGCTCAGCATGAGCGCCCGCCCGGTGAATTTCACCACGCCGGCCGTGGCCTTCACCACCAGCACCAGCGGCACGGTCCGCACCGCCGCCGATACGCTCACGGCCACGCTCTGCTTCCCGGCCTGCACCGACACCAAGGGCAAGGTGTATTTGCTCGACATCATTGTGGCCGACAACGGCTGCAGCCTGCCCAAGCATGATACCGTGCGGGTGGCCTTCACGGCCGCGCTGGCGCCCAACGCGGCGCCGGTGCTCACCAGCACCTTGCCGCCGGCGCCGCTGCCCGTGTCGGACCAGGCGCCCGCCGTGGTGCGCGTTGTCATCGGCCAGCGCTACACCGCCACCCTGGCCGGCACCGACGCCGACCGCGACGCCCTGACGATGACGGCCACCGGCGTGGGCTTCGACCTGGGCGCCGTGGGCATGCAGTTTGCCGCCCAAAACGGCACGGGGCAGGCCAGCGGCACCTTCAGCTGGGAGCCGACGTGCACGGCGGTGGCGGCAGCCGGCGAGGGCGGTGGCCTGCTGGTGCGCTTTGGGCTGGCCGAAACCGGGCCCTGCGTGCCCGTGCCGCAGGAGCGCCTGGTGCGCTTTGAGGTGGTGCCGGCGGGCGAGACGCAAACGTTCATTCCGCCCAACATCATCACGCCCAACGCCGACGGCGTGAACGACGAGTTCAGGATGCCCAGCCTGCCGGTGGATTTCTGCGACCGTAAATTTGCGGCCATCAAAATCTTCTCGCGCTGGGGGCAGAAGGTGTACGAGTCGGAGGCGCGCGACTTCCGCTGGAGCGGCGCCGGGACGGGCGGGATGTACTACTACCTCGTCACCTACACCGACGGCCGTAAATTTAAGGGCTGGGTGGAGGTGGTGCCGTAAGGAGTGGAAGCCGCTATTTAGCACAGTGAATGAGAACGTCATGCTGAGCGTAGCCGAAGCATCTCTACTGCGTAACTAACCAATTCCGTTGTAACGGAGCGGTAGAGATGCTTCGGCTACGCTCAGCATGACGGCCTTTTAGAACCCAATTTCAACTGCTTCTTCCTCCCCGTCTCCCCTCCATGAAGCTCAAAAAGAACATTGCCACCAGCGAAGCCGGGTTTGTCTTCAACCCCGCTACCGGCGACTCGTTCGCGGCCAACCCGCTGGCGGCCGACATCCTGGCGCGCACCAAGGCCGGGCAGGAGGCCGCCGCCATCAAGGCCGACATCCTGGAGCACTACGACGTGGCCCCCGGCCAGCTCGAAAAGGACTGGGACGACCTGCTGGCCCAGTTGCGTGAATTCAATCTGCTAGACTAACCCACCGTGCTTCTTTCCGCTACCCGCCCGCGCCTGACCGTGGCCGTGACCGGCCTCAACGCCACCGACAGCCCCGGGCCGGGCGTGGCCGTCATCCGCGCCCTGCGCGAAACGGTGGACTTCGACCTGCGCGTCATCGGGCTGAGCTACGAGGCGCTGGAGCCGGGCATCTACCTGCGCGACATGGTGGACCGCACCTACCAGCTGCCCTACCCCTCGGCCGGCACGGCGGCGCTGCTCGAACGGCTCCAGTACATCAAGGAGCAAGAAGACGTGGCCGTGCTCATCCCCAATTTCGACGCCGAGCTGTTCAACTTCATCAAGCTGGAGCCGCAGCTGCGGGCGCTGGGCATCCGCACGTTTCTGCCCACGCTGGCCCAGCTGGAGGCCCGCGACAAGCTCAACCTGCCCGCTTTCGGGGCGGCGCACGGGCTACATGTGCCGGCCAGTCGCCCGCTGCTCCACGCCGGGGAGCTGCTGGCCGCCGCCGAGGAACTAGGCTGGCCGCTGGTGCTGAAGGGCCGCTATTACGACGCCGCCGTGGTACACTCGCTAGTGCAGGCCGAGCAGGCGTTTGGGCGGCTGGCCGGGCAATGGGGCGTGCCGCTCATCGCGCAGCAATTTGTGGCGGGGCAGGAAATCAACATCGCAGGGCTGGGCGACGGCCACGGGCGCGCCTTGAGCGTGGTGCCCATGCGCAAGCTCACCATCACCGACAAGGGCAAGGCCTGGGCCGGCATCACCCTCGAAGACGAGGCCCTGCTGGCCCTGGCCCGCCGCTTCGCCGAAGCCACGAAGTGGCGCGGCGGCTTCGAGCTGGAAATCATGCGCGCGGCCACTGGCGAGCTGTTCATCATGGAAATCAACCCGCGCTTCCCGGCCTGGATATACCTGACGGCCGCCGCCGGCCAGAACCAGCCCGCCGCCTTGCTGCGCCTAGCGCTGGACCTGCCGGTGCCGATGATGGATGGTTACGCTGTGGGCAAGATGTTCGTGCGCTATGCCTGGGACCTGATTACCGACCACACCCAGTTCCAGCAAGTGGCCGCGCTGGGCGAACTTTGAGCCGGTTGAACGCCATCAAAAGAACGTCATGCAGAGCGCAGCGAAGCATGACGTTCTTAAAATCCCACCCATGAAACTCCCCTACGAACGCCCCACCCTCCGCAAGCTCACGGCCGGCATGCCCAATAAGTTTGGGCCGCGCGCCGGGGCCCGGGCCGTGACGGCCCTCGATGGCGTGGCGGTGGCGGAACTGGTGGCGCGGTTCGGCTCGCCCCTGTTTGTGCTGAGCGAGCGGCAGCTGCGCCGCAGCTACCAAGCGGCGGTGCGGGCCTTCGGCACGCGCTACCCGCGGGTGCAGCTGGCATGGTCGTACAAGACGAACTATTTGAACGCGGTGTGTCGAGTGTTTCATCAGGAAGGAGCCTGGGCCGAGGTGGTGAGCGGTATGGAGCTGGAAAAGGCCTTGGGCAACGGCGTGCCCGGCCCGCACATTCTCTTCAATGGCCCCGGCAAGCGGCGGGCCGATTTGGAGCGCGCCTGCGAGGTCGATGCCGTTATTCACTTGGATAATGCCGACGAGCTGCACCTGCTGCTGGACGTGGCTGCCGGCCGCGCCCGCCGTCCCCGCGTGGCGTTGCGCGTGAACCTTGATGCCGGCATTGTGCCGCAGTGGGACCGGTTCGGCTTCAACCTGGAGAACGGCGAAGCCTGGCAGGCGCTGGGCCGCGTGGCGTGCTCGGGGCGGCTGGCGCTGGTGGGGCTGCACTGCCACATTGGCACCTACGTGCTGCAGCCGGCGGCCTACGGCGCGGCAGCCACCAAGCTGGCGGCGCTGGCCCGGCGTTGCGCGCAGGAGCTGCACACGGCCGTGCACTACCTGGACCTGGGGGGCGGTTTCCCTTCGACCAACACGCTGAAGGGCGCCTACCTGCCCGCCACCGACACCGTGCCGCCCCTGGACGACTACGCCGAAGCCGTGGCCGGGGCACTGCTGGGCGCCGGCTTCCCGCCCGATGAACTGCCGCTGCTGGTGCTCGAAGCCGGCCGCGCGCTGGTGGATGAGGCGGGCTCGCTCATCGGCACGGTGCTGGCCAACAAGCGCCTGGCCGACGGCCGCCGCGCCACCATCCTCGACTTTGGCGTGAACCTGCTCTTCACCTCCTTCTGGTACGACCACCACATCAGCCCCACCCGCGAGTTTTCCACCGCTGCCGAGCCCACCGTGCTCTACGGCCCGCTGTGCATGAACATCGACATGCTGCGCGAGAGCATCGCCCTGCCCCTGCTCGCGCCCGGCGATATCGTGGTGGTGCACAAGGTGGGCGCCTACAACATGAGCCAGTGGCAGCAGTTCATCAACCTGCGCCCCAACGTGGTGCTCATCGACCAGGCCGGCCAGCCACACGTAATCCGGGCCGCCGAAACGCTGGAATATTTGCAGCAGTTGGAAGCGGTGCCGGCGCATTTGTTGTAACTCGTGCCTCTTGCCTCGTCTGTCATTGCGAGTGGAGCGCAGCTCAACGCGGCAAACGAAGTTCAGCGTAGCTAATCTGTCCTCTCGTCGCGACCAGCTTCCTTGACCTCTAAATTCTCTTCTCCCCAACTCGTCCAAGCATACCTCCTAATCCAAGTACATCTCCCAATTGAAAGCCGTCTGAGTTTATCAGGTTGGTCGCGTTTATACGACGGATTAGCTACGCTGAACTTCGTTTGCCGCGTTCCGCTGCGCTTCACTCGCAATGACAAATAGTTCTTCCACCTCCTCCTTCTTCCGCGCCGTGCTGCATAGCTACGCCATGCTGTTCTTCTCGCAGCACCGGGGCTTTGCGTGGGTGCTGCTGCTGGTTTCGTTCAGCCACCCGGCAGCCGGGGTGGCGGGGCTGGCCAGCGCGGCGCTGGCGGTGGCCGGGGCCCGGGCGGCGGGCTTCAACCGGGAGTGGACGGACCGCGGCGCCTACAGCTTCAACGCCCTGCTCACCGGGCTGGCGCTGGCCTCGTTCTACCCGGCGGGGTGGGCGCTGGCGGGGCTGGTGGTGGTGGGCGCCGGCGTGGCCCTGCTGCTGAGCGTGGCCCTGGGCGGCTGGCTGGGGGGCCGGGGGCTGCCGTTTCTGTCGTTGCCCTTTGTGGGCACAGTGTGGCTGCTGCTGCTGGGCGGCGACCCGCTGCTGCACCTGCCGGCTGGCGAGGGCAGCCTCTACTGGCTTAATGAAGTGTACGCCCTGGGCGGCCCGCGCCTGGTGGCGGTGGCCCAATGGGTGGGCGACTGGCCCTGGCCGCCGCTGCTGGCCACCTACCTGCGGGCCCTGGGCTCGGTGCTGTTTCAGGACAGCGCCGCCGCCGGGCTGCTGGTCGCCGGCGGGCTGTTGTGGCACTCGCGCATTGCGTTTTCGCTGTCGGGGCTGGCGTTTTTGGGAGCTTATGGCTTGAGCGTGCTAACGGGGCCAGCCACAGGCGGCATCAACGAATACAACCTGGGGGCCAACTACATCGTGGCAGCCATTGCGGTGGGCAGCGTGTTTGTGATTCCTTCGCCGGCCAGCTACGGATGGGCGCTGGGCAGCGTGCTGGTGACGGTGTTGCTGCTGGCGGCCGGCACGGCGCTGCTCGACCGGCTGGGCCTGCCGGCGCTCTCGCTGCCCTACTGCGGCACGGCGCTGCTCTTCCTGTATGTGCTGCTGCTGCGCGAGCGGCCCGGCCCGAGCCTCGTGCTCACGCCGGTGCAGCGCTACTCGCCCGAGCGCAACCTCTACGCCTACGCCACTGACCGCGAACGGCTGCCCGCCCCGGGCGCGGTGTCCCTCACCCTACCCTTCTTAGGCGCCTGGACCTGCACCCAGGGCTACGCCGACGGCGGCCCCACCCACCTCGGGGACTGGGCCCAGGCGCTGGACTTCGCCATCGTGGACGCCGACGGCCGCACCTACCAGGGCGCCGGCCTCTCGCCTTCGGATTTCTACGCCTATAACAAGCCCGTGCTGGCCCCCGCCGACGGTGTGGTAGAGGAAGTCATTCAGCACATTGAAGACAACGCCGTGGGCGAAGTGAACCTAGCCCAGAACTGGGGCAACACCGTGGTGCTGCGCCACGCGCCCGGCCTGTACTCGCAGCTCTCGCACCTGCGCGCCCACTCAGTGCCGGTGAAAATTGGCGACTTCGTGAGCCGCGGCGAAATCATCGGCACCTGCGGCAACTCGGGCCGCTCGCCCGAGCCACACCTGCATTTCCAGGTGCAGACCACGCCCTACGTGGGCTCGAAGACGCTAGTGTACCCGCTAGCTTACTTCGTGGCCGAACCTTGGAAGGCCAAATCCGATTCAATGGATGTGCTTTCTCTCTCAATGGATAAGCCTTCCCTCTCAATGGTTATGCCTTCCTTAAAGAGGGAAGACGTGTCCATCGAGCGGGAGACGCTGTCCAGGCCATCGGATAGCACAGTCAACGGGGCGAAAACGCCGCAACTGCGCCACTTCGCTGTGCCCATGGCGGGCGAAACCGTGCGCCCGCCCGCCTTCAACCGCTCCCTAAGCCAGGCGCTACGTTTCCCGCCTGGCTACGCGCTGGCCGTGCGCGCGGCCGATGCCCCCGACAGCCCGGCCCAGCGCTGGGAAGTTTTCACTGATGCCTACAACCTGCCTTACCTGCGCTGCCACGCCACGGGCGCGGTGGCCTATTTTGGCGGCGATGCCTCGGTGTTCTACTTCACGGCCTTCTACGGGGCCGAAGACTCCTGGCTCTACCGTTTCTACCAGGCGGCCTACCGGGTGCCGCTGGCCAGCCTGCCGGGCCAGGTGGTGTACGATGCCCTTCCTCTGACCGTGGTGAAGAACCCCGTGCTGGCCTGGGTGCAGGATGTACTGGCGCCGTTCTACCGCTTCGTGCGGCCCACTTTCCAGCTCGAAGAAGAGCCCAGCGGCCCAGCCGGCTGGCCGGGGCGCGCTGTGTGCCTGCGCAGCCGCGTGGCCGTGGCCTGGTTTGGCCAGGAGCACGAAATCCAGGCTGCCGAATTGCTGGTGGAAGACGGCACCCTAACTGCCCTGCGCGTGCACCGCCCGGGCGAGGCGCTGAATCTGACTTTTTCCTTGGCCACGGCATGAACAGAAAACCAACTCCGTTCACCTGCCACTTTCCTCCCGGTCCGACCGTCCCAGGCGGTCCGACCAGTTGTCATCTGCACGGCGGGGTTCGTTCGGCCGACAACCGGTCGGACCGGACCGCCGGTTCCTGCCTGTTCCTGCCGCTGCTGCTGGCATGCCTGCTGCTCTGCCTCGCCCCGGCCCACGGGCAGCAGCTCCTCAACTTCGCCTACGCCGACAGCCTCACCCAGGCCCTCGCCACCCAGTACCGCTGGGCCGAGCTGGACTCCGTAGGCCGCGCCGCGTTGGCCCTGGGCACCGACTACCCGGCCCTGCGCCGCCGCCTGGGGCAGGCTGCCCTGGCCCAGGACCGCCCGGCCCTGGCCCTGCGCCACTACGGTCGCGCCCTGCGCGAAAACCCGCTCGACACCACCGCCCGCTACGGCCTCGCCCTGGCCTACCTCGAGCTGAACCAGCCCGGCCCGGCCGCCCTGCTGGCCCGCGCCCTGCCCGACTCGCTGCGCCGGCCGCTGCACCTGGTGGGCTTCCGGGCCGTCACGCGCGTGGAGCTGGAAGCCAGTGGCCAGCACACCAGCAACCAGCACCGCGGCGGGGCCGGATACGTGCGCCTGGGCCTGAGCAGCCGCCTCGGCCCGCGCCTGACCCTGACCCAGAACGTGAGCCACTTCGGCCAGGAAATTGAACTGCCCGACCCGCGCCGGCCCCGCTTTGGGGAGCGCTACGGCGTGCGCCAGAACCAGTACCACGCGCTGCTGGGCGTGCAGCTGGCCCCGCGCTGGCGCGCGCTGGCGGCCTACCACTCGCTCAGCAGCGACTTTGGCCGACAGGAGCTGGCCCCCGACCGCCTGGGCTACGCCGCGCTGGCCTACGCCCGCCCCTACTGGACGGCCCAGGCCGGCTACTACTTCGGTACCCTCACCGACACGGCTCGCCAGCAGGCCGACCTGCGCCTGACCGTGTACCCGCTGGGCAACCTGCGTCTGTATGGTTTCGGGCGGGCCAGCGTGGTGCGCTCCGGCGGCCGCTCTTATCCCAACGGCGTGCTGGGCGTGGGCGGCCGGCTGCACCGCCGCGTGTGGGCCGAGGCCTACGGCGGCCTGGGCCAAGTGCCCGTGCTGGCCGAGCTCGACGGCACCTACGTCTACAACCTTTTCGATGCCGTGCGGCAGCGCGGCAGCGCCAGTCTGCTTATTTTGCTGAGCCGCCCGCTGCTGCTGCGCCTCAGCCTCGGCGCCGAGCAGCGGCGCGATGCCATCAACGGCAACCCCTACACTTTGACCTCCCTAACCACCGCCCTCGCATGGACCTGGTAAAGCTGACCTTTTCCGCCGCGTTGGTGTGTGCCGCCCCGGCCACGGCCTGGGCCCAGGCCGACCAGGCCCCCGCCTTTGCCAGCAGCTACGCCGCCGAAGCCAAGGCCGACTACGCCGACGCCATCGCGCCGCTCAAGGCCATTTACACCGGTACCTACGAGCAGAACCTGCGCCTGGGCTGGCTCTATTTCCTGGCCAAAAACTACACGGCCGCCGCCGCCCACTACCAGAAAGCCGTGGAGCAGCGCCCCTACGCCCTGGAGCCCAAGTTTGGCCTGGTGAAGCCCCTGAACGCGCTGGGCCAGGTGGAGAAAATGCTAAACCTCTATGCCGACATTCTTAAAATCGACGCGCAGAACACCCAGGCCAACTACTGGATTGGCGTTATCTACCTCAACCGCAAAGCCTACGCCCAGGCCGCCCGCTACTTCGAGCGCGTGGTGAACCTCTACCCCTTCGACTACGATTCCAACATCTCGCTGGCCTGGTCCTACCTCAACCTCGGCAAGAAAGCCGAAGCCCGCGCCCTCTACACCAAGGCCCTGCTCATCCGCCCCGGCGATGCGGCGGCCACCGCCGGCCTCAAGCGCCTGTAGAACGACGCAGGGGCGGGGTCGTAGGTTAGCCAGGCCAGGCAGTCCGTCATGTCAGGCTTGCCGAGACATGACGGACTGCTGTAATCACAGCAACCAACTGGCCACCAGCGCCGCAACCGGCCTTACTTATTGGGGCGGCGGCCGGGCCGGAAGGCCCGCTTCTGGGCGGCGCGCTTGGCCCGGAACTTGGCAAACTCGTCGGCTTTGAGCACGGCACGGAGTTGGGAATCAAACTCGTCTTCCTGATAACGATGCATGGGATAAGGGCAAAAAGGGTGAAACCTGGGATGGCGGCGCGGCGGTGCAGAACCCGGCCGACCAAAGCAAAAGTGCGGGGCGCCGCCGCCAATGCCCCGCGCAATCGACCAGCGGCCCGCCCGCACCGACCAGCCCGCCTTTTGGCCCCGGCCGGGACCGGCGGGCGGGGCCAAAAGGCCTTGCACCGCCCCATTGCGCTCCTTCGGACGCATAATTCCTCCCTTTATCGGCACTTTAAACCATGTCATCGATAAAACGTCCATCCTCTACTGCAAGAATTCAATATTTGCTTTCCGTTAAGGCCGTGGGTATCTTTCGCTGCGAAGCCGGCCGGTGCTTTCTCATTCCTGACATTTGTCTGTTCGGCCCATGCCCGACTCCAACCGTAATTCTTACTCGGCAATTGACCTTTTAAACAGTGGCTGCGCTGTTTCGCCCGATGTACCTGCGCACGCCTCAGCCACTGGCCTGGGCGTGCACGATGGCCACACCCGCGAGAACGGCGGGCAGTTCACCCTGGGCCAGAACTACCCCAACCCCTTCGTGCGCGAAACCACCGTGCCCTTCACGCTGAATGTCGCGGCCGACGTACGCCTCGACCTCTTCGACCTAATGGGCCGCAAAATGGCCGGCGTAGTGCGCAAAAGCCGCCACGCCGGCGCCCAAAGCATCAAGCTCAACCTCGACGGCATGGGCTTGGCCGCCGGCGATTACACCTACCAACTCGAAGTGACCACCCGCCACGGCGTATACCGCCAACGAATGCTGATGACGGCCGAATAGGAGCAGGAGGTGAAGTGACGCTCCTTCCGAAGGCTGGCCGCTGCAACGGCCAGCCTTTTTTTGGGGATTAATCGATGGCGGTGTTAACTCGGGAGGGCGGGGTCTTTCAGGTTAGGCGGCGGCGGCCGTACTTTCGCTGCCGGAGCCGCCGCCCGGGCGGCCCGCCCGTTCTGCTGCTTTCACTTCCCACCGCGGCCCCGCCGCACCAATTCCATTTTATGGCTGACCAAACCCTTACCGGCCTGCGCGCCGGCGTGCTGCACGGCGACGAAGTGCAGGCCCTCTTCAAAAATGCCAAGGCCAACGGCTACGCCCTGCCCGCCGTGAACGTGACCGGCACCAACACCGTGAACGGCGTGCTCGAAACCGCCAAGGCGGTGAACTCGCCGGTGATGATTCAGTTCTCAAACGGCGGCGCGCAGTTCTTCGCCGGCAAATCGGTGCCCAACGACAAGCAGCAGGCCAGCATCGCGGGCGGCATTTCGGGCGCTTACCATGTGCACCAGATGGCCGCCCTCTACGACGTGCCCGTAGTGCTGCACACCGACCACGCCGCCAAAAAACTCCTGCCCTGGATTGACGGCCTGCTTGAAGCCGGCGAGAAGTACTACGCCCAGCACGGCCAGCCGCTCTACAGCTCGCACATGCTCGACTTGTCGGAAGAGCCGATTGAGGAAAACATCGAAATCTGCAAGCGCTACCTCGAGCGCATGGCCAAAATCGGCATGACGCTGGAGATTGAGCTGGGCGTGACCGGCGGCGAAGAAGACGGCGTCGACAACTCCGACGTGGATTCCAGCAAGCTCTACACCCAGCCCGAGGAAGTGGCTTACGCCTACGAGCAGCTGAGCGAAATCAGCCCGCGCTTCACCATCGCGGCCGCGTTCGGCAACGTGCATGGCGTGTACAAGCCCGGCAACGTGAAGCTGCAGCCCAAGATTCTGCACAACTCGCAGGAGTTCCTGCGCCAGAAGCACAACATCCAGGAGACCCTGCCCATCGACTTCGTGTTCCACGGCGGCTCGGGCTCGTCGCAGGAGGAAATCCGCGAAGCCATCAGCTACGGCGCCATCAAGATGAACATCGACACCGACCTGCAGTGGGCGTTCTGGGAAGGCATCAAGGACTACTACGTGAAGAACGAAGGCTTCCTGCAGGGCCAGATTGGCAATCCCACCGGCGCCGATTCGCCCAACAAGAAGTACTACGACCCGCGCGTGTGGCTGCGCAAAGGCGAAGAAACCTTCGTGGCGCGCCTCAAGCAGGCCTTTGAGGACCTGAACTGCATCAACCGCCGCTATTAGGCCTGCTGAAGAAAAAAGAACGTCATGCTAAGCGAAGTCGAAGCATCTCGCGTGTGGTAGTAATCCAATCGACAGGATTTACTACTGCACGCGAGATGCTTCGACTTTGCTCAGCATGACGTTCTTTTATTACGCTATTTCCCATTCCGCCCTCATGCCCTACCAGCCCAACCCTACCCGCTACCAGGAAATGACCTACCGCCGCTGCGGCCGCAGCGGCCTGAAACTGCCGGCCCTCTCGCTCGGCCTATGGCACAACTTCGGCGGCGTGGACGTGCTCGAAAACGGCCGTGCCATCCTGCGCCGCGCCTTCGACCGGGGCATCACGCACTTCGACTTGGCCAACAACTACGGCCCGCCCCCCGGCTCGGCCGAAACAAATTTCGGCCGCATTCTGCGCGAAGATTTTGCAGCTCACCGCGACGAGCTCATCATTTCCAGCAAGGCCGGTTACACCATGTGGGACGGCCCCTACGGCGACTGGGGCTCCAAGAAATACCTGGTTTCCAGCCTCGACCAAAGCCTGAAGCGCATGGGCCTGGAGTACGTCGACATCTTCTACCACCACCGCCCCGACCCCAACACGCCCTTGGCCGAAACCATGGCCGCGCTCGACCTACTGGTGCGCCAGGGCAAAGCCCTGTACGTGGGCCTGAGCAACTACCGCCCCGCCGAGGCAGCCGAAGCCTTCCGCATTTTGCGCGAGTTGGGTACGCCCTGCCTCATCCATCAGCCCAAATACTCCATGTTTGAGCGCTGGGTAGAAGGCGGCCTGCTTGATTTGCTGGGCGAGGAAGGCGTAGGCTGCATTCCCTTCTCACCGCTGGCCCAGGGTTTATTGACCAACAAATACCTGAACGGCATCCCGGAAGACTCCCGCGTAGCCAAAGGCGTGGGCTTCCTGAAAGAAAGCAACCTCACGCCCGAACGCCTCTCGCAAGTCCGCCACCTCAATGAACTGGCAATAACACGCAACCAAAGCCTCGCCCAAATGGCCCTTTCCTGGCTGCTGAAAGACGAGCGGGTCACGTCCGTCCTCATCGGCGCCAGCAAGCCCGAGCAACTCGACGACTCGCTGCGCTGCCTGGAGAACCTGGCTTTTAGCGCAGAGGAGCTGGCCGGAATTGAGGAAGTTCTGCGCGGCTAGGACGATGTAGTCTAAATGGTCATGCCGAGCGCAGCCGAGGCATCTCGCGTATGGTAGCAATCAAAATCGTGGACCGATTGATTTACCACCACACGCGAGATGCCTCGGCTGCGCTCGGCATGACGTTCGTTCTCCCACTATTCTATTTCCCAATCGAGCCAATCTTGGGCTGAATCTGGATAATGAAGCGCTTATTGAGCGCCTCCTGGCTGCCGGTGTAGCGGCCGGCGCCGCGGAAGCCGCTGCCGGCGGCCACCACTTCCAGGTTGGCGGGGAAACGCAGGCCGGCTTGCTCCCAGAGGCGAATTACGCTCAGGGCGCGGCTGTAGCTGAGCTGGCGCACGGCGGGACCGTCGAGGTTGTGCGGGTCGTTGGCGGGGTAGCGCAGGTCTTTGGCAGCGCGGCCCTCCACCACAATGAGGTACTGCACGTTGTCGTCGTTTTTGATGGACTGCATCTCGCTGAGCAGGAAGCGGCCGGCTTTCACGAGCGGCGTTTGGGCCTCGTAGGGCAGCACGTCGCTCTTGGGTGCGAACGTGACCGGGAACTTCAGTTCGTAGCGCTTGTAGGTAGCGTTGTACTCGAAATAATTGCTTTCGAGCCGCTTGAGGGCAGCTTTGATTTCGTCGAGCTTGCGCTTTTCCTGCACCTGCACCTTCAGCTCCGAAATCAAGCGCTCGTTGTCGCGCTGCTTGTCGTTGGCCCGCTTGAATCCCAGCACGAACAGCACGAGCATGATGAGGAACAAGGCCGTCATGAGGTCCACGTAGCTGGGCCAGAAAAAGTCCTTGCTTTCTTTCATATCAGAACGTCATGCTGAGCGCAGCCGAAGCATCTCGCTTGTAGTAATAATTCTTGTGTTCAACGATTGAATTACTGGTGGCACGCGAGATGCTTCGGCTGCGTGGACGCTAGATAGGCATGACCGTTCACCTTCAGTAGCAACTTTATTTCTTCCCCAAAATCGTGCGCTGGAACCAGTTCGGCTTCGTGATTTCCTCCAGCACCTTGTTGGTCCGGTCCACCTGTTGCAAGAGTTGCTGCTGTAGCTGGGCATCGGCCAGCAGGCGGGCTTCCATGCGCTGCATGGCTTGCGCAGCCAGGTTGGCCTGGCGCTCCTGCAGCATGTTGAGGTCTTTTTGCTGGGCCGGGAGCTGGGTGAAGGGGTTGAGGTACTCGGTAATTTTCTGGTAGATATTGTCCTGGTTCAGGCGGCGGAAGTGCTGCTGCCACTGCTCGTGGGCGGCGCTGGCTTCCTTCTGTAGTTCCTGCAGGCGGCCGTCGAGCTCGGCGTCCATCCGGTGCACGCCCTCGCTCACGCCCTGTCGGATTTGCGCGCCCAAATCGACCAGCAGCTTGCCGTGCTGGCTGAAGAAGGCCACCTGCTGGCGTAGCGCATCATCGTGCTGCTGCAGGTATTGCGGCACGCTGGCGAGGCCCTGCTCCAGGGCGGTGAGGCGGTTGAGGAGCGAGCCAATGGTCTGGGCCGCCTCGTTGCTATGCACCACGGTGGTATTCAGCGCCTGCTGGTAGCCCAGGAATTTCTCGAACGTCTGGGCGCTTTCATCCACCCGGTCAAACACTTTGATAGTGGCATTGGCCAACTCCGAGTAGCCGATTTTCTCCAGTTGCTCTAAGAAGCGCTTCTGCACGCTCACGTTCTCGGTGATGCTGGCGATGAGCGGCGTGAACTCGTGAATCTTGCTGAAGAAGTCGTTCTGAATCTGGCTGAAAAACTCGGCGTTGAACGAGTCCAGCACCGCTTTCAGGTTGCTCATACCGGCCTGCATGTCGGAGTTCAGCTTGGGCAGCAGGGCCTTTTGCAGGAAGGTGTAGTAGGCGTTTTTGTTGCGGTCGCGCACGGCGCGGGCCTGCTTCAGCAGCTGGTTGCCGGCCAGCGTAAACGCCAGGCCGAACAGGCTGCCAATCATGGCGATGAGCACCCCGCCGAGGAAATGCTGCACGTCGCCGTTGCTGAACGAAGTATCGGTGTTCGGATTGGCCGCCGCGTCGGCAAACGGGTTGCCTACCAGCGCCACCAGTCCGATAATGGCCCCGGTGAAGGTGCCCAGCAGCCCCAGGTACAGCGGCGTGGTAATCTGGGCCTGAATCTCGTCATCCAGTGCCTCAGCGTGGCGCTCGGAAATGTCTTTCAAAATGCCAAAATCGGCGGCCGCGCCCCGGTTGTTCAGCAGGTACTCGTTGGTATCGGCGATGATTTGGCCGAATTCCGACGAAGCCCCGTTCGTGATGAGGGCATCGTACTGCACGTCGAAGTTTTTCTCGGGCTGCGCGGCGGTGTAGGCGATGGGCTGCACGGCCACCGCGCCCGCCACCGGGTACATGCCCAGAATGCGCCCGATGAGCTGGCGGTTGCGGAGGAACACCACCGCCTGCCACGCCACCAGCGCCAGGATAAGAAGGATTTCGATTAAGAGCATAGCTGCTTTTACGGATAACGGCCGAAGGTACCGCCCTCACGTCCACCTCACCCCCTGACCCCTTTCCAAAAAAGAGGGGGCACCGGCTCGTGAAGACGATTTCATGGTCAAACTCGCCAGGAGCAAGACCGGTGCCCCCTCTTTTTTGGAGAGGGGGTCAGGGGGTGAGGTTGGCGCCTGCTTAGCTCAGTGCAATGCTCGCCTTCTGCACCACGTGCCAGGCGTCGTCGCGCCGCTCCAGCTTGCCGGCTGTCAGGTTTTTGATGGTCGTGAACTGCTCCGTGGGCGGCAGCTCAAACTGGAAAAACTCCTTCAGCTCCCGCACGCCATTGCCGATGATGCGCGACTGGTCGGCCTGCGGGCTGAACGAGAATTGCGCCGTGGTGGCCTCCGAATGTGGCAGCGTGATGAGCAGCGGCATCTGCGGCAGCGGGTTGGGACTGAGCTTGCGGTGCTCGATGCTGGGCACATCGGGGGCCGGGGCGTAGTAGTGCAGCGGGCCGTTATTGGGAGCAACAGCCGCTTCGGCAGCGGCCGACGTTTCGGCGGGTACGCCGGTAGCCTCCGGCGCGCTGGCTTCAATCAGCTCCTGAATGGCGGGCGGCGTGGACGTGGGCGCGGCCCACTCGATGGTTTGGCCGGGCTCCAGGGGCTGTTCGGGGCCGGTGGGTGGCGTGGGAATCGTTGGGTTCATAGCGGAAGGACGGGGAGCTATTGTTGGCCAGGCATCGGCCTTATCAGCCGACGGGGGGCGGGAATTGAAATTGGGCTTCGACTTCTTGTCTTTGCCGGCTGGCCGGTTGGCGGGCTTGGGTTTCGTGCCCTGCACCTCGCGCATCGACTGAAACGACACGCCCTTACCGGGATTCTCGGCCGGCGCGGGCGCGGTGGGTACCACCGGGGGCGCGGGATTTTTGGCAGGAATGGCGGGAGCATCCGGCGAGGACTTGTACACGTTTTGCGCCGCCGGCTTTTTCCGCACCGGCTCAGCAGGCGCTGGCCGCGCCGGCTCAGGCAGCACATTTTCCGCTCCGCTTTTGCCGGCCGAGCGCCGCGTCCACAGCCATACGCCCAGCGCGCCGATGGCCACGCCGCCCAATACGGCCCACACCAGCGTGCCATTCGATGCGGGCCTGGCAACTGGTGCAGCAGCAGAATCAGCAGCGGTGCCAAGCGCTGCCGCACCGGCCGGCGGCTGGGCCCACGCCGCCGGACTGCCGCTCAGCAGCCCCAGCAGCAGAAGAAGTAGCAACGGCCGGCCGCCCCAACGGGAGCAGCCGGCCGGCCGGAACGGGCGCCGCGCCGCGCCGTTAATTGAGCGGCTGCGCGTCATGAAGCACCTTGGATAGCTCATACAGGGCGTTTTTGAACGGCAGGAAGAACAGCGTTTCGGGAATCGTGTCGCCGTCGCGCAGCACATCGGCGTACTGCTGGCGGTAGAGGTTGAAGGAGTCGCCGAGACTGCGCTCCAGCGTGTTCATCACCAGACCGGGGTCATTTTTCACGCCCAGGTCGGCCTGCACACGCTTCAGCTCCGGGTCTTCGAGCAGCAGCTTGAGGCAGGCGCGAGCGTTGGCCATGACGGCCTGCTTGATTTCATCGGTTACGGCCGTGGCTTCGAGGTGGTGTTCGCCTTTGTCGGCTTGCGGGTTCTCGGGGTCGGGCAGCGTGCCCACGGGGCGCACCATGGGCGGGTCCTGCGGAATCTGGCCGGTGGCGAGCACGCCACCGTTGGCGGTGGTTTGCTTGGGGTCGTCGGCCAGCTTGATGCGGAAATCGGCTGGCACGGGCTGGCCAGTGGCTTTTTCCATGATGAGGCGGGCCAGCTTTTCCACCGGCTGCAGGTTGGCCCCCGCCGCCAGCAGCCGCACGTAGAGGCTGCCGCGCCCGGTGAAGCACAGGTAGCGCGGCAGCTGCTGGCCGTTGGCCACCGTCACCTGCGCCACGTGGTAAATCAGCGCGCCGAAGTGCAGGTAGAACAGCACCCGCAGGTGCTCGGCCCGCAGCAGCCGCTCGCTGAAGCCCAGCAGCTGGTCGTAGTTGAACAGGAAGCTGGCTACATCCTCCGAGCCGAAATTATCGGTGCTTTCAGCCACCAGCACGTATTCGCGGGCCCGGCGGGCGGCGGGGCTCAGCACCGCGCTCTGCACCCCGGCCACGCCGAAACGCACCAAGCCATTGTCCTTTGAGCCGCGCACTTCGGCCCCACCATCGCCCCACAAATCATTACCGGCGAAGCGAAACGAAGTGCTCAGTACCGGCTTGCGGTCAGCATAAAGCAGCACGTCGGTGGTGCCGCCGCCGATGTCGATGAAGGCGGCGTTTTCGCCCGGCCCCAGCGTCACGATGTTGCGGCGGGTGAGGTAGTAGTACGGCGCCGTCGACTCGACCATACAGGGCATGGAGTTGGTCGTCTTGAACACGTCGTGGAACAGCGTGTCCCACTCGCGCTGGTACAGGTTGCGCTGGTAAGTCGAGAAGCTCAGCGGGGCAAACCAAGTGATTTGCGTGGCCGCAAGGTTGCCGCCGTTTAGGGCTACTTTGGCGCGGCACAGCAGCAGGATTTCCTTGAAAAACGCCCGCACGCGGTTGGTATTGGCAATGTTCAGCGAATTATCCCACTTCAGATTGGTGTGATAATTCGGCCGGCGCTGCTCCTCGGTGATAATGCCGAAGGCCACGTTGATGTTGCCCAGCACACTCAGCTCCTGGGTGGCGTAGTTGGCCGCCTCATAAGTAGCGGTGCGGGCCGGAAAGGCGTAGGGCGAGCTGTCGGCGCCAATAATCGGCGGCACGAACTCGCGCTCCTGGTACTGCTGCCAGCGCTTGATTTGCACGAAGTTGGCCGGGTCATCGTCGATGCCGCGGTACAGGCGCTCGTACACGCTGCGGTCGGGCTCGGCGGTGGATTTTTTCAGCAGCGCCACGGGCGAGTCGGCTAGGCCGAAGCTGAACGGCTTGGGCTCCTGGCCGGGGCTGTCCTGCATGGCGACGTGGGTGTTTGTGGTACCGAAGTCGATGGCGAAACGGTACTCCTTGGTGCCCTGGCGCACTTCGGGCCAGCGCGGGATGATGAGCGCGCGGCCCTCGGCCGGGGCCGGATTCAGCACTTCGAGATAGTCGAAATGTGTGCCGCGTACCTCGTAGTAGGTGCTGCCTTCGTCCTGGCTGGTTTTGGGTGTGCGCTCGTAGCGGGTGGCGCTCTGGTCGGTGCCGGTGTCGCTGAGCTGGTGACCGTTAGCCCAGAATTTTAGGTCGACTTTCTTGGTCACCATGCTGGGGTCGATGTTGTTGGCATCCACCAGCATGACTTTGTAGAAGTCGTTGTACTGCGGCGCGTCGGCCACTTTCACGAAGGGAAACACCGACAGCGCCACGTTGGTCACGCGCAGGCGGCCCACGCCCTCCCCTTGCGGGTTGTCGTAGTAAGCGCGCTCGTAGTCTACGTAGTCGCCGCCGCTCACCGGTACCCGCAGCCGCACTCGAATGCAGGCCGATTCCAGCTCCAGCGTGAGGTGCTCGGCCAAATCCTGCTGCGTGAAATAGTCGAAATAAGCCGGCTTGATGGGCAGCAGCGGCCAGTTGCTAGGCCGGAAGCCGGGCGCAATTTTCAGGTTGCCACTGAAGAACTTTGTCTCATCCACCTCATACGGCACGGCCAGCAGGGTTTCTTCCAGCAAGTCGTTCACCGTCAAGTACGGGTACGGCAATTCCGGGCCGGGCAGCGTGCGCTCTTTCAGCGGCCGGGCATCGGAAGCTGGCACGGTGGCCCCGCTGTCAGCAAACAGCGTCTCGTTGTAGTACTTCTTGCCCACAGCCTTGAGGCCCGGGCGCAGCACAATGGGCAGCGGCCCCGCCACCCCCGCCCGCGTGGGTCGGATGAACAGGTCGGAGCCGCGCACGGTGCCTTCATCAGGCCGCACGCGCAGCAGCACGCCGGCTACGTCAATTTGGTTGTTCGAGGCGTCGGTCAGTACCGGGAAATTGCTGAGACTAGCGGTGCCGTCCATAGCCCACTTTTGCAGCATGCCGCGGTCCAGCGTGTCGCGCACCAACGGGGCCATGGCCGTCAGGGCCGGGTCGCCCACAAACTCCTGGTACACGTAGTCGCGGAAGGCGGCTTCGCGGTTGGCCAGCGGCACGTATTGGTTATCAAAATAATAGCCCCCACCCTGCGGGCGCTGCACCGGCAGCGGCTTTACATTCGGGGCCGGAAAAAAAAGCGTGAGCGGCGAGGTGCCACCGATAAGCTGCGGCACGCCATTGGCCCCAGGGAAGTAGATGAGGTGCATCTCGGTCAGCTTCGCGAAGCGGCCATCGAGGTACAGGGCCAGCACATCGGCCAGCGGGCGGGTGGCAGGGTTGGCTCGCAGGTTGGCCAACTCCTCGTCCTTGCGCCAGGCCCGGATTTGCAGCCGCTGGCTGGCCAGCTTGCGCTGGTGGAAGTTGAACACCATTTCCCACACGTCCCAGAAGTGGCTCACCAGCTGGTGGTACACCGAATCCTGAGCCGCACCGCCTTGCGTCACGAAACGCAAGGCCGTCTCCACCAAGTGCATGCGGGCGAAAGGCGAGGGAATCGAAACCGCCACCTTGGCGGCGCGGCCGCCTTGCGGGTCGAGCAGGCGCTCCACTTCGTGGGGGCCAATTTTACCAGTCGGCCCCCAGCCCTCGTGGGTGCTGGAGCCGGTATCGTGCAAACGCAGGATTTTAGCCATGAAGGTTGTTTTCGGCCTCACGTCAACCTCACCCCCTGACCCCCTCTCCAAAAAAGAGGGGGCACCGGCAATGCGCTGACGTCAGGTATTTGCTAAGTTTATTGATTGTGCCTTTTCAGGCATCTTAATTCTTGTCCGGTGCCCCCTCTTTTTTGGAGAGGGGGTCAGGGGGTGAGGTTGACGTTAGGAGTATTGCAGCTTCTTGTCCAGAATCTCGCCCGTCGCTTCCTCAAAGGCCTTCACTACCCAGCGCAGTGCCTCATTCTCCGTCGGGTTGCTCAGCGTAGCCTTGCCCACCGCTTTCGTCAGCTCATCGCGGAAGAAGCCGGGCGTGATGCCTTTGCTGAAAATGCCAGTTTCAACCGTTTTATCGGTTACCATTTTGTTGAAATCCATCTCGTCGGCGCGGATGGCGGTGTAGCGGCGCTGATTCACGCCCAGCTCGCGCAGCCACTCGTTGTACTCGCCGAAAAAGTCGGTCAGCTCGCGCAGGGCGCGGTTGTTGCGCAACTGGGCCGAGAGGTCGCCAGCCTCGTAGTAGGGCGCTTTGGCATCCTCGGGCGTGTGCTTGAGGAAGTAGCGGGCGAAGTAGTGCAGCTGGATGAGCGGGCGGGCCACTTCCTGGCGCATGTCGCTGGGCAGCTGGCCGAAGTCGATGTCGGTACTGTCGGACTTCAGACCGTATTCGTGGTGGAGGGGCTGGTTGGCGTCGAGCTGGTTGTCGGGCACTTCCATGAAGTGCTGGATGGAGAGCGCGCCCAGCATTTCGAGCAAATGGGCTTGGTTGCGCTGCTCGGCGCGGCCGGGGTGGTTGGCCAGCGGCTGGCCGGGCTGGTCGCCGAGGTAGTACATGGCTTCCAGCCCTTGCAGGTTGTCGGCGTAGTATGAGAGGGCCGTTTTCGTTTTCGTTATGAAGGTGTTGGAATCAATAAAATCCTGGCCACCGGCTTTCTCGTCGGCCGAGGGGTCCTGCAGCTTAAAATAGGGCAGCATCACCAGCGCGCCGGCTTTGAGGCGGCGGCGGATTTCGGGGTGGGCCAGCGGGGAGTTAGCGTCGCGCAGGTTTTTCACCAGCAGCGGGAAGCCGGCCGCGCCCGTCCCGCCAAAAATCGAGCTGATGAAAAACGCCCGGTCGCCGTCCTGCAGGCTCTGGGCGAGGTAGCGCATTTCCTTGCTCTGTACCACCGCATTGAGTACCACCGAACCCACATTGGGCGAGCCCCGGAAACCCACGTCGAGGTTGGCCGCGAGGCTGTCCTGCGTGAATAGCAAATCGACCAGGCCTTGCGTTTCCACGGAGAGGTCGTTGTATTTCAGGTAGTCGCGGAAGGGTTGACTGATGCCGCCGAAGTCGTACACGAACGAGTCGCGCAGCTCCTCGCCCCCGCCGCTGGTGTTGAGGTGGGCCAGCGTGTTCATGGGCTGGCTGAAGAAGCCGGATTTCTCCTTTAGGCCATCGCCGTACAGGGCTTCGTGGATGCGGGCGTAGCGCTTGAGCAGGGCCACGGTCCGCGTCACGTCGCCGTTCTGGGTGTCGGGGTCGATGAGGACGGGCACAAGTTGGTCGCAGTTCGGAATGCGCACGCCCGAGGCCAGCAGCATGGTGAGGGAGCGCAGCACGCGTGCCCCGGTGCCGCCCACGGCGAAGATGAATAGTTTGGACATAGCTTGTTCTGACGTGAAAACCTCATCCCCGGCCCCTCTCCCCAGGAGAGGGGAGCTACGGCCGCGCGGGCGAAGTCGTTTCTGTAGATACTTTTTAAAATTCCCGCCTGAAAATCATTAGGCTCCCCTCTCCCCGAGGAGAGGGGCCGGGGGTGAGGTCAACCGTTAAAACGGCCCTACAAACGGCGTGGTGCGCGCGTACGTGCTCCAGCGCTTCAGCAGCACCGAAAAGAGAAAAAACCACAGCGCCGCCACAATCATGTTCACCACCATGAAATAGCCCAGGTAGCTGGTCACTTCCGCGCCGTGGCCTTTGCTGAGGCTATTGGCCAGAAACACGCCCAGGCCGGCGGCCAGCGCCAGCGTGGCGGCCCAGTGCGGCGTGCGGAACATGCCGGTGCGCAGGGCTGAATTGAACACGTAATAAAACGCCAGCACCAGCAGCAGGCTCACGCCCAGCGTACTCCAGCCCACCAGCGAAAACAAGTCCGTTTTATAAAGGCCGTAATCGGCCGGGCGTTGGCTTTGGAAGATGGAAATCAGAGCCGAGTATAGGCTGGTGAAGAAGGTTTGCATAGGTTGAAAAAAGGGCAGGGTTACTTGTCATTTTTGAGCGGAAGCTGAACCGTGAATACGGCCGGCAAGGTGGTTGGATACGACTGCCGGACGCCAGCCAGAAGCTGGTCGAGGCCGAACGTGCGCGGGGCCGGCGTGTTATCGTTAGCCGTGCTCCAGGCCGAAACCCAGTCCGGCGTTTCCGGGGCGGGCAAGCTCAGGGTGAGCGTGGCGGTGGGGGCCGCCAGCTTGCTCACCCGCAGGCGCGCCACGTGGGTGTAGGGCGCGAGCACGGGCTGGCCGCTCTGCTCTTCGTCGGTGAGCGGGCGCACCGAGTTGGGCAGCAGGCTGGCCTGGCCGTTGGGTAGGCGCACTTGCAGATGTTGGGCCAAAAACGCTGGCTGCTGCCAGGCGGCGGGCAATTCCTTCAAATCAAGCCCTACCGAAAAGTCCACCGGGTCGTCGGAGGGGTTCAGGGTCAGGCCGTTGTTTTCGGCGTAGACGGTGCCGCCGCTCGACTTTAATTTCGGGTCAGTGAGCTTGGTAAGCAGCGGCGCGAAGGCCGGCGTGGCCGTTTTCAACCCAAAAAATGCCTGCTGGGCCGGCGCATTTCGGAACACCTCGGCCGCGTAGCGCGCCACCTGGGCGGGCGGCCCAATCACCCACACGTAGTAAGGCACTTTCTCGCCATTGAGCGTGCGCTTTTGCACCGGCGTTTTCACGGCGGGGAAGTAGCTGCCGTAGAAGCGCGAGGTCTCACCGAACACCGCCACGGCCAGCTGCTGCCGGCTCACGGGCGCGATGGATGTGCGAATGAGATTGGGCAGCTGCGAAAAATCCGACTTGCGCGCCGGGCCATAAATGAAGTCCGAAATAACCACGCTCACCTCCTCCCCCGCTTTGGGGCGGTTGAGGATGCCTTCCAGCATCTGCGGCAGCTCGGTGCCGAGGGCGGCCTGGCTTACCTCGCCCTGCACCACGTCGCGCAGCTCCTCGAACTTCACGGGGCGCGGCGCGGCGTTTTCGCAGAGGTAGTACTTGCGCTCGGCCACGGCCCCGTTCACCTGCGTTTCGGTGATGAGCGCGCCGATGCGCTTCTGGAACTCAGTAGCTGGCTTGTCGGCACCGCCGCGCGGCACGAAGCCTTTCATGCCGCCCGAATATTCCAGAAAAACGCTGACGTGTAGCGGCGCGGCTTCGGTGGAGGCGGGCGCTTCAGTAGCGGGCTTGGCCCCTTTGGCCGGCTTGGTGGCCACGGTTTCGGCAGGCTCCGAGTTGCAGCCGGTCAGCAAGGCAATGGCTCCCGCCAGCACGCCGGCCAGCCGGAAACCACGAAAAAAACGCAATGCGGGCAGAGCCGCAGGTTTGGATATTGGCATTGAGTAAGCGCTGGGCAAGGTTTTGGGCCGAAGTATAGGCATTACGCAACGAAATGCCCTACGGCCGAAACCACAACTGTTTAAACGCGCCTCCGGCGCTCGTAGTACGGTCAGTGCCGCACCGGAATCAATTTTTAAAAGCCCGCCGCAGCCAGGCCGCACAGTGCCAACCGATTACTAACTGCCATCAAAAACGCTTTCATTAAACTCCTTTATTTATCACTATAAATCATTGTTTTACGCCTGTTTGCGGCAACGGCCTGCTCATTGACAAGGCCCAAAAACACGTTTTAAGCCGGACTAGTTAGTAATATTGCCGGAGAACTGTGCTGTTGGTCTTTTCAGATTCCGTGCCGCTATGCACCTCATTGCTTTCCGCGCCGAATATCAAATTACGGTTGACCGGGCCCGGAATCGGGTTTTCTACCAGAATTTCGCGCAGATGCGGACGGCCACGGCCCTGCCGCACTACCGCGCCGACTGGCAAGCGGCCCTGGCCGAGGTCCGGCCCGGGTTCTGCATCCTCACCGACATGCAGGTGGTGAGCGAAAACGGGGCCGCCCTGCTCAGCGGGTTTCAGGCCGTCGAGCAGCTCATCGTGCAAAGCGGCGTGCAACTGGTGGCCGAGGTGCACGTGCCCGGCCGCGCCACCCGCCGCCACACCGACGCTGTGACCACCCGCCAGGCCATGCCCGTGGAATATTTCCTTGATATCTGGGACGCCACGCAGTTTCTCGACGCCTTGCCGCTCAGCGCCGGCACGGCCGCCTGACGCCGGCCAATACTTCCTTTTTGGGCCTTCCATCGCCAACGATTCCGGCGGCGGCGCTGTTATAAGCCGGGATAAGCCGGGGCCGCGTTGGCGGCCCCAACCCTGCCCCGTACCTTTGCGCCAACGGCCTCCTACGTTGTGGCCGCTTCAAAGCCGACGCCCGGTTAAAGGCACTTTTTACCCTTATGTCCACTCCCATTTCCACCGATATCTGCATTATCGGAGCCGGCCCGGTCGGTCTGTTTGCAGTATTTGAGGCGGGCTTGCTCAAGCTCCGCTGCCACGTTGTTGATGCCCTGCCGCAGCCCGGCGGGCAGCTCTCCGAGATTTACCCGAAGAAGCCGATTTACGACATTCCGGGCTTTCCCGAGGTGCTGGCCGGCGATTTGGTCGACAATCTGATGAAGCAGATTGAGCCCTTCCACCCCACCTTCACGCTGGGCGAACGGGTGGAGAAATTCGAGAAGCTCGACGATGGCTCGTTCCAGCTCTTCACCACCGACGGCACCGAAATCCACTGCAAAGCCGTGGCCATTGCCGGCGGCCTGGGCTCCTTCGAGCCGCGTAAGCCGGCTGTAGAAAACCTGACTCAGTTTGAAGGCGGCAAGGGCGTGCACTACATGGTGCGCGACCCCGAGCACTTCCGCGATAAGAAAATTGTCATCGCCGGCGGCGGCGACTCGGCCCTCGACTGGACCAACTTCCTTGCTAACGTGGCTTCGGATGTGACGCTGGTGCACCGCGGCACCACCTTCCGCGGCGCCGCCGACTCGGCCGAGAAAGTGCAGAAGCTGCACGAAGCCGGCAAAATAAAGCTCGTGCTCAGCTCCAACGTGACGCACCTGCACGGCAACGGCGAACTGAAAGAGGTGACCATCACCGGCAATAATGGCGAGGCCGAAACCGTCCCGCTCGACTGCTTCATTCCGCTTTTCGGCCTCACGCCCAAGCTCGGCCCCATTGGCGAGTGGGGTCTGGAAATCGAGAATGACGCCGTGAAAGTGGATACGCTCGACTACAGCACCTCGCTGCCCGGCGTGTTTGCTATCGGCGACATCAACACGTACCCTGGCAAGCTCAAGCTCATCCTCTGCGGCTTCCACGAGGCCGCGCTCATGTGCCAGGGCGCCTTCAAATACATTTTCCCCGACAAAAAATACACGCTGAAATACACCACCGTGAACGGGGCACCCAGCATGTAATCTGACAAAGCAGCACGTCATGCTGAGCGCAGCCGAAGCATCTCTACCGCACAAGTAATCTATTTACTATCGCGGTAGATGCTCCGGCTGCGCTCAGCATGACGTTCTTTTGTCACTCTCACTGAACCCACCTATGACTGAAGATATCCGCATTTACGTCGAAGACGCCCCCGGCCAACGCACCGAGCTAATCGGCCCCACCGACATGGGCCTGAGCCTGATGGAGCTGCTGAAAGCCAGCGGCTACGACATCATGGCCACCTGCGGCGGCATGGCCCTCTGCGCCACCTGCCACGTGGAGGTGCTGGCTGGCCCCGCCCTCCCCGAGCCCGAAGACGCCGAGCTCGACATGCTCGAAACCCTGCCCGTGGTGCACGAAGGCTCCCGCCTCAGCTGCCAAATCCGCCTTACGCCGCGCACCGACGGGCTAGTAGTGCGCCTGGCGCCTACGGGCGCGTAGGCGTTTGTCATTGCGAGGCCGCAGGCCGTGGCACCCGAAGGTCAGCGTAGCTAATCCGTCCTATCGAAACCAGACACTTCCTTTTACCAGAAAGCCCCGGCACTGCGCAGTGCCGGGGCTTTCTGGTAAAAGGAAGTGTCACACTATTAGGCTAGTCGTTGAGAACAGGTTACGCTGACCTTCGGGTGCCACGGCCTGCGGCCTCGCAATGACAAACGCCTACGCGCCCGTAGGCGCCAGCCGCGCCCGCATCCGTTCCTTGGCAGCTTCCGACAATGCGCCGCCGGAACTAGCCCGACTGGCGGCCGCGGCCCGGGCCCATTCGGCCATGAGCACCGTTTGCTTGGCGTAGCGGTTGCAGTAGGGGCAGTAGCGCAGGTGCAGCCACAGGCTGGCGCGCGGGCCCCACGGCAGCGCGCGGTCGGGACGTTGGTCGAGCAACACGGTGGCGTTTCGGCAATTGATAAGTCGTAGCATCACAAACAGTTAATTCTTACCTAAGCCGTGTTTTTCGAGGCAGCGGCGTAGCTGGAGCTTGGCCCGGTGCACAATCACCCAGTAGTTGGACGCGGTGAGGCCCAGTTCCTGACAAATTTCCTCGGCCGATAATTCCTCCACGAAGCGCATCACGAACACCGCTTCCTGCTGCGCGGGCAACCGCTGCTGGCAGCGCCGGATTATTTCGTGCAGTTCTTGCTGCTCCAGTGCCGCGTCGGCATTTAGCCAGCTGGCGGGAGCTTGCGCGCCGGTCCAATGCCCGTTTTCGGAATTGAAAAAGTCAGCATCCATTGCTCCCCCGTCGCTCAGCTCGTCGAGGCTGACCTGGTTGGTGCGGGCCTGACGGCGGTAATGGTCGATGATTTTGCGGCGCAGAATGACGAACAGCCACGTCCGTTCCGACGCCTCGGCCCGGAAGGTGGCGAGGCCGTCGAGGGCGCTGAGGAAGGTTTCCTGCACCAGCTCTTCGGCCGCGTCGGTATCGCTCACGCGGCTGAGGGCAAAGCGGAAAAGCTCGTCGCCGTAGCGGTCGGGCCACTGCGCCGGAATAGGTATTGATGGATTCATGCAAGGCAGCGAGGGACTGGGCCTGGCTCGCAAGGCAAGATTACGTCAGTCACCGGAAAAAAGGCGGTTTTTTACCCTTTAAAATCTGACATCAAACCGGCCCTTGCACCTTTATAAACTATAATAATCGTCAGCAAACAGCCCTCTCAACGCCAAGCGCGGGCCGGCGGCTGCGTGGCCGCCAGCCCGCGCATAAGCGGCATGCAACGTCGCTACTCCTTTGAACCCCCAACAGTCAAAAGCCCCCGCTACAGCAGCAGCGGGGGCTTTTTCAATTTCTTAGGAAACCGCTTGGGGTTACTGCGGCCGCTTCAGGGGCGACTGCCCGGCGGCGCCGCTGGATGCCCCGGCGGTAGTCACGGGCACGGGCGCAAAGTTGAAAATCTCCAGCACCAGGCGCCAGCCGGCCACGGCTTCACGCCGCCAAATGCGCAAGTAGCTGCCCTTTTCCTCGGGGTGCTTGGCGGTGGCAATACGGCGCAGGTCGCCCACCACGTAGCCCAGGTCGCCGGCGGCGGCCAGGTAGCCGGTGGTGGGGGCAAAAATGTAGCTGTCGCCCAGGTTTTTCATATTGGCCACGGCGGCGGCGCCCTGCATCATGGAGAGGCCGGGGCGGTAGAGGCGGGCTTCGGCACTCAGCGACTGCTCGTAGCTGGCACCGGGCTTGGACAATTCGGCCGTGGCAAACTTGCGGTCCACGTCGAGGATAATGCCCGACGGGGCCATGCTGGGCGTGGCCACGGCTGCCTGCAGGCGCGGCTGGGGCACCGTAGCGGGCTTGGCCGGCGCCGCGCCAATGCGCTCGATGCCCATGTCCACGGCAAATTTCCAGGTGCCGTCGGGCTGTTTGCGCCACACGGTCACGTACTCGCCGGCGGTTTGGGGCTGGCCGTCTTTTAGTTGCGTCCACGGGCCGGTGGTGTAGCCCACGTCGCCCGACTGGGCCACGTCGGCCAGCACGGGGTACCACGTCAGACGAGTGGTGGGTTGGGCCGGGCGGGCCTGCCACACCTCTTGGGCATTCATCAGCTTGCCGCCTTCGGCCACAAAGCCTGTGGGCGCGCTAAAAGCCAAAAAGGCGGCTTTGGTGCCCGCCTGCGTAGCCTGGGCCGCAAATGAATTTTCCGCATCAATCACCGCCTGCCGGGCCTGGCCCCAGCCCCCAAAAGGCAGTCCCAGGGCCAATAGCGCTATAAGTGTCAAGGAATTCTTCATAATATACAAGGGTAATGACTTATCTAGGACTAAGATAGCAACTCCGGGATAATCACAATTCCAATTCAATTTCGTTTGCGCGGCCGTGCCGTTCTTGCGGTTACATTGGCCCTTGCTCAAATATTTGGGGGCTTTCCGTTGAATTCATTTTTCTTGCTTTTATGAAACTAGCCGACCTCACCGCCCGCGCCCGCCGCATCCGCCTCGTGCTCACCGATTGCGACGGCGTGCTCACCGACGGCGGCGTGTATTACTCCGAGCGCGGCGAGGAAATGAAGCGTTTCAACATCCGCGACGGCATGGGCGTGGAGCGGCTGCGCAACCAGGGCATTGCCACGGGCATCATCACGGGCGAGGTGTCGCCGTCGGTGCGCACCCGGGCGGCCAAGCTGCGCATCGAGGAGCTGCACCTCGGCATCAAGGACAAGCCGGCCTGCCTGCACAAAATTATGGCCCGCACGGGCCTGCGCGCCGACGAAATTGCCTTCATCGGCGACGACACCAATGACCTCGAAATTTTGGGCATGGTGGGCTTCTCGGCTTGCCCCGGCGATGCCACGTCCTTCGCCCGGGCCGCCGCCGATTTTCATTGCCAGGCTTTCGGGGGGCACGGCTGTTTTCGCGAGCTGGCCGAGTTCATCATCGCCGCCCAGGGCCACGCCCAGCCGACGGCAGACGACAAGGGCAGTGAGTAACGGAGAAGGGAGAAAGTGAGAGCAAAAAGACCGTCATGGCAAGCTTGCCGAGACATCTCGCGTGCCGAAGTAATCCAATCGAAGGGATTTACCTCAGTACGCGAGATGTTTCGGCAAGCTCGACATGACGGTCTTTTTCAATTCACTCAAGCAGTCATACACCGCTATTCCGGGAGTAGGCCCTGGCTGGCGGCCAGCCGGATGAGGGCGGCCGTGTTGCGCGACTGGGTCTTGTCCATGATGTTCTGGCGGTGGGTTTCGACGGTGCGCTTGCTGGTAAAGAGCTTGAGGGCAATTTCGGCGTTGGTGAGGCCGGCGGCCACCAGACACAGCACCTCCATTTCGCGCTTGCTCAGGCCGAGGGCCACGCGGGCGGCGTCGCCATCGGCGGGTGCGCCGGAGTAGTACCGGGCCAGCAGCGCCAGCCCGATGGCCGAACACAAAAAGGGCCGCCCCGAAGCCACGGTGCCCAGGCCGTGCACCAACTCGGTGGGCTGGGCGCTTTTCAGGATGTAGCCGTGGGCGCCCAGGTCGAAGGCGCGGGCCACGTAGTTTTCGTTGGTGAGCTCGCCGCGCGCCAGCACCCGCAGCAGGGGGTATTGGCCGCGCAGGGCGGGCAGCAGGGCCAGCGCATCGGGGCCGGGCAGGTTTAGGTCGAGGAGCACGACGGTGGGCGTGGCGGCACTCAGCTGGGCCAGCAGCTCGTCGCCGGTGCCGGCCTCGCCCACCACGGCCAAGCCAGGCGCCGCCGCCAAACCGAGGCGCAACGCTTCGCGGGTGGGCGAATGGCCGTCGGAGAGGAGCAGGCGAATCATGATGTTGATGTAGAAAAAAGAAGCAAAGGCAAGGGTCGAAAGTAAACCGTTTTTCTACTAAAAAATTCAAAAAACGATTTTTAGCACCCCGAAAGTACAAGTACCCGCAAGCTCAACCCTAAGCTCCGTATCAAAAGCCGTATAAATCCCTTCAAATACCCGGGCGGGACGGGCCGATTTGGTACAAATACGGAGCCTGACTTTGCGTATACAGGGTTCACCCCAACCTTGCGCGCCGCCGCCCGTTTCGACATTTCCACCCCTTCCCCCGCTATGACCCGCATCTTACTAGCCGACGACCACACCATTCTGCGCGACGGCATCCGGGCCTTGCTGTCCACCGCTCCTGACCTGGAGGTGGTGGGCGAGGCCAGCAACGGCGCTGAGGTGCTGACCATCCTCGAAACCACCCGCGCCGACGTGGTGCTGATGGATGTGCAGATGCCCGTGCTCGACGGCTTTGCCACCATGCCCGAGCTGCGCCAGCGCTTTCCGGAGGTGCACGTGCTGGTGCTCACCATGCTCGACCACGAAAATTACGTGGCCCGCATGCTGGAAGCCGGCGCCCTGGGCTACGTGCTCAAAAACGCGGCCATCAACGAAATCATGTACGCCATTCGGACGGTGGCGGCCGGCAACCCGTTTCTGTGCACCGAAATCGGGCTCAACATGCTGTACAAAGCCGTGGCCAACTCGGGCAGCACCCTGCCCGACGAAATCAGCAGCCACGCTGGGGCCGACCTCACAGCTCGCGAGCTGGAAGTGCTCAAGCTCATTGCCGAGGGCCTGACCAACGGCGAAATCGCCGACAAGCTCTTCACCAGCAAGCGTACCATCGAAACCCACCGCCAGAACATCATCGCCAAAACCCAGGCCAAGAATACGGCCGCCCTTATCAAGCTGGCCGTGGGCCGGGGACTGATTTCGTAGTCATTTAACAGTTATCAATGAATATTTAACAGTCGTTCAATCTGCGCCACTGGGCTCGTTGAACGACTGTTAAATGTTCATTGATAACTGTTAAATGACTAAAGCAGGCCGCCTACGGTGCCGATGGTGAGGGCCACGATGACGGTGTTGAACAGAAACGACACGCAGCCGTGCAGCAGCGCCACGCCGCGCAGCTCGCGGTTGGCAATGGCGATGTCGGCGGTTTGGGCTGTCATGCCGATGACGAAGGAGAAGTAGGCGAAATCGAGGTAGTTGGGTTTGAGTTTGGGCTTGGCAGGGTCGTTTTGGTCGTCGGGAAAGACGAGGCCGCCGACGTCGCGGCCGGTTTCTCGGTCTTGGTCGTAGTAGGTGTGGGCGTAGCGCAACGTGAATACCAGGTGCACCAGCAGCCAGGCCAGCACCACAGCCGCCACGCTGAGCAGCACGTGCAACGTGCACACGTGGGCCGGCAGCTTATCGAGCCCGCGCAGCAGGCCTACCACCGCGCCCAGGCTCGCCAGAGCGGCCACCAGCACCAGCACAAAACCCAGGGTGCGGGGCAGGTCTTCGGTGCCGGCCACGCAGCGAATGTCCTCGGTATCGGCCTCCCACATGCCCACCAGCGCCTGCACCAAATCGGCCGCCCCGAACCCGACCCAGCCCATGACGGTGCGGGCCAGCGGGCTGATTTCGGCCGGCGCTATCCAGGGGGCCAGGGCGTGCGGGAGCAGCCAGGCGGCTAGGCCGCCCACCAGCAGCGCCAGTCCCAGCCGCCAGCGCACGTCGAGCGAGCGGACCAGCTCGGCGGGCGTTTTTTCGGGGGTGGTGGCGGGGGCAGGGGTGGGTTTCTGGCTCATGGGGCCGCCAAGGTAGGGCCGGGCGGACCGTCGCTCCCAGCCTAAAAAAGCAAAACCCCTCGTCCGGCTGTTATTTCGTGGTATGAACGCAGCTCCCCTTTCCGGCCTCTACGCGCCCTCCCTTGCCCTCGTCACCGACTTGTATCAACTCACCATGGCCTACGGCTACTGGCAGCAGGGCATGCAGGACCGCGAGGCGGTGTTTCATCTCTACTTCCGCAAGGCGCCTTTCGCGGGCGGCTACGCGGTGGCGGCCGGCCTAGCGCTGGCCGTGGACTGGGTCGAAAACCTGCACTTTTCGGACGATGACCTCGCTTATTTGGGCAGCCTGCGCGGCAGCAAGGGCGGCGTGATGTTTCCAGCCGAGTTTCTGGAATACCTGCGCCAGCTGAAATTCACCTGCGACATCGATGCCGTGGCCGAGGGTACCGTGGTGTTCGGCAACGAGCCGCTGATTCGGGTGCGCGGGCCGCTGCTGCAAGCCCAGCTGCTGGAAACGGCCCTGCTCACGCTGGTCAATTTTCAGACTCTGATTGCCACCAAAGCGGCCCGCATTCGCGAAGCCACTGGCCCAACGGACCAGATTCTGGAGTTTGGCCTGCGCCGCGCCCAGGGCTTCGATGGCGGCCTGGGGGCCAGCCGCGCAGCCTATCTGGGCGGGGCTGATGCCACCAGCAACGTGCTGGCGGGGCAGCGCTACGGCATTCCGGTGCGAGGCACGCACGCGCACAGCTGGGTGATGTCGTTTGGTGACGAAACCCAGGCGTTTTCGGCTTACGCGCAGGCGTTCCCCGACGACTCGGTGTTTCTGGTCGATACCTACGATACCATTGAGGGCGTGCGCCGGGCCATTCAGGTGGCGCGCGAGATGCGGGCTAAGGGACACGAACTGGCCGGCATCCGGCTCGATTCGGGCGACCTCGCCTATCTCAGCCGCGAGGCGCGGGCGGTGCTCGACGAGGCCGGCTTTACGGAAACGCGCATCGTGGCCAGCAACGATTTAGAGGAAAACCTTATCACCAGCCTCAAGCAGCAAGGCGCGCGCATCGACACCTGGGGCGTGGGCACGCAGCTCGTGACGGCCTACAACCAGGCGGCCCTCGGGGGCGTGTATAAGCTGGCCGCCCTGCGCAAGGCCGACGACTCGGGCTGGGATTTCACCATCAAGCTCTCCGAGCAAGTGGCCAAAACCAGTATTCCGGGCATCCTGCAGGTGCGCCGCTACCTGAACGAGTATGGCAAGCCCCGCGCCGACATGCTCTACAACACCGCCGCGCCCCTCCCCGACCAGCTCACCCTCATCGACCCCGCCGACCTCACGCGCCGTCTCGCCATCAAGCCCGAAACCAAGTTCCGCGAGCTGCTGGAGCCGGTTTTCCGCGCCGGCAAGCGGGTGCTGGAGCTGCCCACGCTGGCCGAAAGCCGCGCCCACGCCCAGCGCGAAGTGCAAAGCCTCGACCCCAGCATCCGCCGCTTCCTCAACCCGCACATCTTCCCCGTGGGCCTCGAAAAAACGCTGTGCGAGTACCGCACGGAGCTTATTCTGGAGAAGAAGCCGGTGCGCGGGGCGTAGCATCGGCGCTAATCGACCCACCAGCCAACAAATAGCACGACGGACAGCCCCAACAGCAGCGTTGCAAACGCTACAAACAACGCCGCAAAGCCTCTAACCAGCCAGCTTTTCTCCGTGTTCGTGCACCACACTCTCACCCCCGTGAAGAGCAGCGGCAGCCCCACCAGCATGCTGATGAGGCACATGAGCAGGATAAAGTCGAACATGCAAAAGGTGAATTGTGGCTGCCGATAACGGCTGTCAGCGGGAGGTTTAACTGCTCCATGCCCCACTGGCGCGCCAGCGAGAGCCAAAGAAGCGGCTCAACTATGCAGGAAAGCACGAGAGTACTTCGGCAGCCACTCCTTCGCTGAGCAACGCCAGGCGCAACTCCTGCAACCGTTGCTGGCCGCCCCGTGCGGCCCAGGCGCCCGGCTCGCGAATGAGCAGCAACAGCTCCTGATTCGATAGTGACAATAGTTTCTTGAGCAGCAGCCGGGTGCGCGTGCTACTCAGGTCAGCCGTTACCCGCAGGCCGTAGAGCTGTTGCTCTTCCTCGTATTTTTCCAACGCCGCTTCCGTGCTGTAGGCCGACGAATATTGAGTGACGCGGCCGGTATGCTTCGCCACGATAAATGGCCCAGCGCCAGCTATAGCGTACCGGTTATTCCGGGTTTCGTACCAGCGCCTGGAGGTGTAGTAAACCACCCAGGCATAAGGCGTTTCCTCGGTTTCGTGCGCCAACAGCATCAAGGAATCACCGGCCTCGTTGTATTCCCACGAGTCGAGTTGCGTTTGGGCCAGCTGCAAGGCGGCGGAGCGGGCTATCATGAGCGAAGGTTGGCAAGCCGCAAGCTTAATCAAATTCCGGCCAGCTTTCTTCCAAAGCCACCGGCCGGGCATGGGGCGTAGCGCTGCGTTGGCCCGAGGCGAATGTCAGCAACGCCACCACGAGCGCGAAAAAGATGGCCAGCACCGTGACGAACTGATGCGACACCACCCGGTTGCGGGAGGCAATGAGCATGATGGCCAGCGCCAGCAGCAGCACATCCGACGCCACCACCAGCAGGGCGTAGCCGGGCCAGTGCATCACCCGGAAAACCACGCCCAAAATGCCCACCGTGAGCGTGGCTATCATCACGTAATTCAGAGCATCGGAGGTGCCGGCCTCGGCATTGGCGCGGGCCGTGAACCCCAGCACCGACACCAGCAAGGCCCCGAAGCCGGCCAGCATCAGCGCATTAGCTCCGTACCACCAATTGAGCTTGAAATACACGCCCAGCAAGCCGAATACCAATGCCGCCCCGTTCAGGATTCGTTGAGCTTTCATGCCGAGTGATTATTGCCAGCGCATAACGGGCCGAACTGCCCGCCTGGTATCGGGCTGTGCAAACATCGTGCTTTTTTGGAGCAGCTCTTCTTATGCGTAGCGCAGCTCGCCCGCGCCCACGCGCAACTTCACGCCACTCTCGGCCGTGAGATGGCCGGCTACCTGCGCATCGTAGCCGCTGGCTTGCAGCGAAGCCACCACGGCCGCGGCGCTGGCTTCTTCCGTCACGACGAGCATGCCGGTGCCCATGTTCCAGTAAAGGTAGGCCGTTTCGGCATCAATGCCGCCGATTTCGCAGAGGCGCTGCATGGCGGGCAGGGGTTCGAAAAGATTATCCAGCACCGCGCCGAGGCCGTTTTTGAGCACCCGCGAGAAGTTATCGGCCACACCGCCGCCCGTGATGTGGGCCACGCCATGCAGCGGCAAACCGGCATCGAGCAGGGCCGCCACGCCGGGCGAATAGATGAGCGAAGGCGCGAGCATGGCTTCGCCCCAGGTAGCGTGCTGGTCGGCATCGGTGCCGTCGTAGGTGGCCTCGTGCCAGTTATCGCCGAATACCTTTTGCAGGGTTTTGCGGGCCAGCGAGTAGCCGTTGGAACGGAACGAGGGCGAGCGCAGGGCCACCACCACGTGGCCGGCCCGGGCGGTTTTGCCGCTCAGCGGCTGGGCCAGGCTGGGGTGCAGCACGCCGATGGCCGTGGAGCACCAGTTGAAGTTCATTTTCGCGCCCGGCCAGCCGCCGATGCGATTGCCCAGCTCCGCGATTTCGCCGCCCGTGATGGCTACTTGGGCAAAGTTGGCGGCATCGTGCAGGCCGCGCATCATCTGGTCCACCACGTCGTAGTCGAGGTGGTTCACGTCGATGATGTTGGAGAGGTTGGTGGGCACGAAACCGGCGGCAATGAGGTCGTCGGCCGTCATGGCAATGAGGTCGTAGCCGAGGGTGTCGTACTTGTTCAGGCGCTCGGCCACTTCAATCTTGGTCCCGATGCCGTCGGAGCTGATGCCTATCCGCTCCGCGCCGAAGCGAATTTCGTTGGAGAAGCCACCGTCGAGGTCCTGGGCGGGCTCGCCGGGCTTGCCCGCGCGATTCTGGAAGGTTTTTTTCGACCAGTTGTAGGCGTTGCGCGAGGCGGCATTGCCTTCTTCGATGGAGTAGCCGGCGGGGTTTTCGGTGGTATTGCTCATGCGGGGGGCCTCACCCCCGGCTCCTCTCCGATGGAGAGGGGAGCCACGGCGGTGCGGATTGGCTAGTGAAATGGAATTGGGTCGAGGCTCTAAATCTCAACCATTGTTTGAAGACCTTTTACTGATTTTTCCGGCAGGTAATAACGCTCACCTACTAGTCCAAAATCAATTAATAAACCACCGGGCACCCAGTCCCTGATGTAGATTTTGGTGCCGGGAGGCAGCTTAAGAGCGAAGCGCCCATTGACGGTATCAGCGGCTTGATAATATACAGGAGTCACGTGCTTTAACACCACATAATGAGGATTTGCCATGCCACGCAAAGCATTTTCTATACTAGGTGGTGATTCCACTGCAACCAGCTTATTAGGCAAAGCGCTTTCCTGCGCATGTGCGCAAAACGCAAGGCTCAGCCCAATAAGCAGGAATGACAGCTTCATAAGTTTCTAGTGCTCCGTCGGCTCGGGCGCTTTCGCGCTCACCGACTTCTTGTCCTTCTTCTTTTTATCGCCGCGGTGGCTGGCGCGCTCCTCCTGGATGTGGCGCAGGTAGTGCGTCACGTCGCCCGTCGGATACTTGCCCGAGAAGCAGGCGAAGCAGCTGCCGCCGTGGCCGCGCTCCTCCGAGAACAGTTCGTACAAGTCCTGCAAGTCCTGATAAATCACCTTATCGGCCTCGATGTAGCGGCAGATTTCGTCCTCCGTGTAGTTGGCCGCAATCAGCTCGGTGCTCATGGCCATGTCGATGCCGTAGATGCAGGGCGACACGATGGGCGGCGCGCTCGAAATGAAGTAAACCTCCGCCGCGCCGGCCTCGCGCAGTAGCCGCACGATGCGGCGCGACGTGGTGCCGCGCACGATGCTGTCGTCGACCACGGCCACCTTTTTGCCTTCTACAAATTCACGGATGGGGTTGAGCTTTTTCTTCACCACGTCCTCGCGCCCGGCCTGGGTGGGCACGATGAAGGAACGGCCCATGTGGTTGTTTTTCACCAGCGCCCGGCGGTACGGCACCCCAATGGCCTCGGCCAAACCGGAAGCCGAGAAGTAGCCCGACGACGGCACATCAATCACCATATCGGGCTTCAAACCGGCATCTACCAACTTGCGGGCGATGATTTTGCCCAGCCGCACCCGCTCCCGCGCCACCAGCCGGCCGTGAATGACGGAGTCTTCGCGGGCAAAGTAAATCTGCTCGAACACGCAGAAATTCTTGGGCAGCGCGTGCTGGTTTTTGCGGTGCACCTGGTAGTTGTTGTCGATAAAAATGGCCTGGCCGGGGCCCACGTTTTCAATGAATTCAAAATCCAGGTAATCGAAGCACGTGCTTTCCGACACGAAGGCATAGACCGGGCCATTCGGCGTTTCGCGCCGCCCCAGCGCCAGCGGCCGAATGCCTAGCGGGTCGGTAAACGCCAGCAGGCCGTGGCCGGCAATGACGGTGATGGTGGCGTAAGCGCCTTCCACCAGCTCCTGGGTGGTTTCGACGGCATCGAAAATATCCACCACCGAAATGTGGTCCAGGTCTTTCACGCGCAGCTCCGAGGCGAAGGTGTACATGATGAGCTCCAGGTCGTTGGTGGTTTTGGGCAGCACGTGGTACTTCTCGTGCAAGCGCTTGGCCACGTCGCGGAAGTTGATGACGTTGCCGTTGTGCACCATCGCCAGCCCGAAGGGGTAGCTGGTGGTGAAAGGCTGCGCCAAGTCGGAGTCATTCGCGCCCTGAGTGGTGTAGCGCACGTGCCCGATGCCGATGTTGCCCTTCAGCTTCTTCACGTGCTTGGGCTTGAAGACGTCGTTGACGAGGCCCTGGCCCTTGCAGAGGTGAAACGAGTCGTCGAACGTGGCGATACCGGCCGCATCCTGCCCCCGATGCTGGAGGGCGGTGAGGCCAATTATCATGTCGCCTACGACGTTATCGGGACCGTGAAAACCTACTATTCCGCACATGGGATGGGGTGATTTTAGTGTCTTATAAAAACGGTCATGTCGAGCGCAGCCGAGACATCTCGCTTGCGCCGTTAAACGGTTGAGTTACTCATCCGAGCGAGATGTCTCGGCTGCGCTCGACATGACGTTCTGTTTGCTTTTAATTAATTCGGCCAGCGTCCGTGCGTACAACTCGTGCTCCACGGCCAAACCGCGCCGCTCAACTTCTTCCAGCGTATCAGCCCCACGCAAATCCACGGTTTGCTGCGCGAGGATGGGGCCGGTATCGAGGCCTTCGTCAACCAGATGCACGGTGATTTTGGTTTCGGGCAGCTTGTTGTCGAAGGCCCATTCGTAGGCGTGCAAACCCTGGTGCTGATGAGTGTCGGCCGGATGGATGTTGACGATGCGGCCCGCAAACGGCTGAATAAAGGCCGGCGAGATAATCCGCATGTAGCCCGCCAGCACCACCAAATCGGGCTGGTACTGCTGGAGCAGCGCTGCGGCATCAGCATCAAAGGCTTCGCGCTTGCGGCCCTGGCTGGGCAGCGAGGCCACCGGACAGCCCAGGGCGGCAGCGGCTTCGAGGCCAAAGGCATCGGGCTTGTTGCTGAACACCACCACCACTTCGGCCAGGTTCTTCAGAATGCCGGTTTTGGTGGCTTCCAGCAGCGCCAGCATGTTGGAGCCCCGGCCCGAGAGCAGGATGGCCAGGCGAGCCCGCCTCCCCTCCGGCCCCTCTCCCGCGGAGAGGGGAGCCAGCCGAAATTGCTCAAAGGAGTCGAGGAGCTTCATGAGTTTGAGTTGCGCTTCTGGTCTCAATTTACAACAGCGGCGGTGAGCACCGGCGCGGGGCGCTGGGCAATGTCGGGCCGGAAGTATGCGCCCTCAAACGTGACGCGGGCGCAGGCTTCGTAGGCGCGGGCGGTGGCTTCCTCCAAATCATGGCCGTGGGCAGAGAGGACGAGGACACGGCCGCCGTTGGTTACCAACTGGCCGGCCTCGTTCTGCTTGGTGGCCCCGTGGTAAGCCCGCACACCAGCTGGCAGGTTGTCGAGGCCGGTGATGGAAAAGCCAGTGGGGAACTTGGGAGCCGGGTAGCCGCCCGAGGCCAGCACCACGCCCACGAACGCGCCGGGGCGCTGCTTCACGCCCTGCTGAGCGAGGCTGCCATTGAGGGCAGCTTCTATCAGCGTGAGCAGGCTGCTGTCCAGCGCGGGCAGCAGGACTTCGGCTTCAGGGTCGCCGAGGCGCACGTTGTATTCCAGCAGCTTGGGGCCGGTGGGCGTGAGCATGACGCCGAAGTAGAGGAAGCCCCGGAATTCGAACTGCTCGTTTTGCAGGCCGCGCAGGGTGGGGTCCACGATGTCGCGGCGGATGGCAGCCAGCACGTTGGCATCGGCGAAGGGCACGGGGCAGTAGGCGCCCATGCCGCCGGTGTTGGGCCCCTGGTCGCCGGCCAGCAGCTGCTTGTGGTCCTGCGAAGTGGCCAGCAGGCGGATGACGTGCCCATCGGTGAGGCCAATGATGCTGATTTCGGGGCCGGTCAGCTTTTCTTCCAGCAGGAAGGAAAACCAGCCCGAATAGCTCGTTTGCAGGTCATCGAAAGCCGCTTCGGCTTCTTCCGGCGACGAGCACACGTACACGCCTTTACCAGCGGCCAGCCCATCGTACTTCACCACTACGTGCCCGCCCAGCTCGGCTGCTTTGGCCCGGGCGGCGGCAATGTTGTCGCTCCGAAACGGCCAGGCCTGCGCTGTGGCCACGCCGTGGCGGCGCATGAATTCCTTGCTCCACACCTTCGAGCTTTCCAGCCGCGCCGCCGAACGGGTTGGGCCAAAAACCTGGATATCGGAACCCGCAAAAAAATCAGTGATACCGGCCGCCAGCGGCGCCTCCGGCCCCACCACAACCAGCCTGGAATCGTGGGCTTGCGCAAAGGCGCGCACGGCCTCAAAATCCAGCGGGTTCACCTCGGGGTGGCTATTGGGGATGCCGGCGTTACCGGGCAGCACGTGCACCGTGGCCCCGTCGCGGGTCAGCTTTTCGGCCAGGGCGTGCTCGCGCGCGCCGGAACCGAGGAGGAGAAGGGTTTTATTCGATGCGTTCATACTGGGTAAGACAGGCGCTTAGCTAATGTCTTGAATAGAGGCAATGCGCCCGTCGCGAAAGGTGAAAATGGATTGGCCAGTGAGTTGCAGGATAGTACCCGCTTTCACACCGTTAGGCCAGTCGATAGCGCTAATGGCAAAATACTCAATGCCAACGTCAGCGCGGTCAGTCCCGAAATGAAAAGACTTAATATGCTGATTCCTTTCCATGAAAAATTCGATTGCCTGGGTTGCTTGTGCTTCGAAAGCCTCTTTCCCATCGGTTCGAAGCGTTACGACGCCATCCGTAATATTTTCAAATACTACTTCCGGATGCATGCACGAGAGCATACCAGCCACATCGAATAGATTATATCCTTCGAGGTAATTTTCGATAAGCTCTCGTGCTTGCGGTTCCGTCATAACAGTTGCTAGAGCACCTGCAGCTCTTCGTCGGCGGCTTTCAGCTTGGCTTTGGTGGCGAGGATGTCCTTGCTCAGCCGCTCGCGCAGACGAGGGATATTCAGGGCGCGGAGGGCGGCTTGGGCGGCGTTGTCGGGGCGCACCACGGTGAGGTTGGGCGTGCCGCTGGGCATGATGACCGACGAGTTCAGGTTCATGGCCAGCTCGACGTAGTCCTTGTAGGGCGGGCACGAAATTACGGGCACGTTCACGTTGGCCGCCAGCGCGCCGCCGAGGCCGTTGCTCAGACCGGCTACGGCGATGATGACGCCGGGCTCGATGCTGTTGTTCCAGATTTCGGCCATGCCGGCAATGGCTTCGCCGTTTTTGTGGGCCGAGGTCACGCGCAGCTGCGTGAAGACGTCGTAGCCCTCCAGTTGCTGGCGAATTTTCTCAGCGTGCTCTTTGTCGGCCGGCGAGTCCAGCACGATGTTCACCCAGGCATCCTTCATCAGGCCGGCCTGCACGAGGTTGGCCTGCATGCGGGCGCGGGTATCTTGGCGGCCGGTGTGGGGCGCGTCGGCGGCGCCGGTTTCGGCAGTGGGCAAGGGCTCGCCCACGATGCGCTCGTAGATGTCGAGGTAGCGGCGGCTGGCTTCCTGGGTTACTTTGGGCGTGAGGGCGCGGGGGTACTGGCCGTCCTTTTTGTTGGCAATGAGCCACTGGCGAACGTACTCCTTATCCATTTGCTCGGCCGTTTCGGGGTTCCGGGCGTAGTCCTCGGTGCTCCAGAAACGCGACGAGTCGGGCGTGTGCATCTCGTCGATAAGAATCAGCTGGCCGTTCAGCACGCCAAACTCGTACTTGGTATCCACCAGAATAATGCCTTTCTCGGCCAGCAGGCGCGAGCCCACGGCAAACAGCATCTGGGCCTTCACGGCCATTTGGTCGTACAGCTCCTTGGTCACCCAGCCTTCGCTCACCAGGTTTTCAGGGGTGATTTCGCGGTCCGATTCCTCTTTCGTCGTCGGCGTCACGATGGCCTGCGGGAAGGCTTGGTTCTTCGTCAGCCCATCGGGCACGGTCACGCCCGAGAACGTGCGCTGACCGGCCTGGTAGCCGCGCCACATCGAGCCCGTCAGGTACTGGCGCACCACCATTTCCACCTTGATGGGCTTGGCCTCCTTCACCAGCATGGCGTTGGCGTCGACGAGTTTGATAACGTGGTTCGGGATGATGTGCGACGTCTTTTCAAACCAGAAGTTCGCTAGGCCGTTCAGCACCGCGCCTTTGTGCGGAATGGCCGTTTCGAGCACGCTGTCGAACGCCGAGAGGCGGTCCGTCACGATGATGAGGCGGTCGCCGCCGGGCGCGCGGAGGCTGTCGCGCACTTTGCCGCGGTGAAGCAGCGGGAGCTGAGGAGAAGCGAAGTGGGTGAGGGTGTTCATTAGCTACGTTTCTGGGAGGCTAGTTTTGGTTGGCGAGTTGCACAGCCGGAGCCGCAGAAGCACTTTTTTGGGTGATGTGAGCGACAATGTTCTTGAAAATCTGCAGCCCCTCCCCTTCCTCGCTTGCGCCCGGGTTCTGCCGGCGGCGGCGGGCCCAGTCGGGGTGGTTGTAAGCGGCCAAAAAAGCCTCGGGGTGCGGCATGAGGCCGAAAACCTGGCCGGTGGGGTCGGTGAGGCCGGCGCAGTTCAGGTCCGCGCCGTTGGGGTTGTGGGGGTATTCGCTGGTGCCGTCGCCGTTGGCGTCGATGTAGCTCAGGCAGTTGAGGCCGGCTGCTTCGATGGCGGCGCGGGTGGCGTCATTTGGAATAACCAACCGGCCTTCGCCGTGGCGCACGGGCACCTCCAGCTTATCAATGCCTTTGAGGAAGGGCGTGTTCGAGGCGGGGTTCACGCGGAGCGTTACCCACCGGTCTTCGTAGCGGCCGCTGGCGTTGTGGGTCAGGGTCACTTCGGGGGTCACGTCGCCGCCCAGGTTGGGCAGCAGGCCCAGCTTCACCAGCACCTGGAAGCCGTTGCAGATGCCGAGCACAAACTTGCCATCGGCGATGAACTGCTTGATGTCGTCGAGCAGCGTACGGCCGTCGGTGCTGGTTTGGCGGTAGCGCAGCTTGTTGGCCAGCACCACGCCCGAGCCGAGGTCGTCGCCGAAGGAGAAGCCGCCGGGGAAATTCAGCACGTCGAAATCGTGGATGCTCACCTGCCCGTGCAGCACCTGGTTGAGGTGCACAATGGTGGCGTCCGCGCCAGCCAAGCGGTAGGCGGCGGCAAACTCTTCTTCGCAGTTGATACCGAAGCCGGTCAGAATCAGCGCCCGCACCGTGCCGGCCGAACCCGAAGCGTCGGCTTGTGCCTCCAATTGAACTTTATGTGCTCCTTGAGCCGAGTCTTGTACCATTTCAAAAGTCTTTTGGGCCAATGGAAAAGGGTCTTGTGCTTTTAGAGCGAATTGGAATGGCTGAGGTTATCGTTCGAGAACACGCCAAGCAGGTGATTTACAGGTCCGTTGGTCCAGGCGGCGCGCAGGGCAGTGGTATTCGCCGAAATCACCGTTTTGCCCGCGTGGCGCACAGTCAGCTCGCCATCCGCCGTCACGATGCCAAGGCGCGTGGCGCGCTCGCCGAGCAGTTGCTCGAACGCCACCACATCTTCCGGCGCCACCGTGGCTAGGAAGCGCGAGTGCGACTCCGAGAACAGCTGCGTGGCCAGCGGCAGGCCCGTTTCGGGCAGCTCCACCATCGCGCCGTAGCCGTAGCCAAACGTTGTTTCAGCCAGCGCTACGGCGAGGCCGCCGTCGCTCAGGTCGTGGCAGGATTGGATGAGGTTTTGGTCGTTGGCCTGGCCGATGAGGGTGTAGAGCGCCTTGGCCTTAGCGAAGTCAACCTTGGGCACATTGGCGCCGAACTGGCCATGCAGGGCGTAGAACTCGGAGCCGCCCAGTTCGTCGTGGGTTTCGCCGAGGAGGTACACCACGTCGTCAGCCTGCTTGAAATCAGAGGTCACGGCGCGGCGCACGTCTTCCATCTTGGCCGTCATCGAGTAGAGCACGGTGGGGGGCACCGAAATCTTCACGCCGTCGGCCTTGAAGTCGTTTTTCATCGAGTCCTTGCCGCTGGTGAGCGGGATGCAGTAAGCGGCGGTGGCGTCGCGCAGGGCCTCACACATGCGCACCAGCTTGGCCAGCTTCTGCTTGCCATCGGGGTTGCTGGCGGGGTCGTACACTGAGTCGGGCACGCAGAAATTGTCGTTCACCGACCAGAAAATCCCGTCGCCGGGCGTCAGGTTCGGCAGCTTCCCTCCTACCGCAATAATCTGGCGCACCGCCTCATCAAACGAGCCGGCCGACATATCATACGCGTCCAAATCGCCGTAGCGCGGCAGGATGCCGTTGCTCACGGCCACGCCTTCCCAGCTCTCGAAATTGAAGCGCACCACGGCCGCGTCCTGCGGGGCCTGGCCCGTCGCACCCATCAACGGCTTCACAATCGTGCGGCCCTTCACCTCGTGGTCGTACTGCCGAATCACCGATTCCCGCGAGCAGATATTGAGCGAGCCCAGCAGCTGCGTCAGCGTCTCGGTGTAGTCAGTTGCAGTTGGAATTTCCGGCTCAGCAGCAGCGGGTTTGGTCCACTCCGCTTCCAGGATTTTGCGCGGCACGCCTTCGTGCAGAAACTCCATATTCAGCCGCGCCACCGGCGCCCCATCGAAGCGCACGTCCAGAAAACCATCCGAAGTGAAGTAGCCTATATCAGTCAGCTCCACTTCCATTTCCTGGCCCAGGGCCGTGATTTCGGCCATTTTGCCCGGCTCCACCACCAGCGTAAACCGTTCTTGCGACTCGCTCACGAAAATCTCCCAAGGCCGCAGGCCGGGATACTTCAGCGGCACGCGCTCTAGCTCCACCACCGCACCGCCCGAGATGCCCGCCAGCTCGCCCACGGACGACGAGAGGCCGCCCGCGCCGTTGTCGGTGCTGCATTTCAGCAGGCCGCGGCGGGCCGCCAGCAGCAGGAAATCCATCGCCAGCTTCTGGGTGATGGGCGAGCCGATTTGCACGGCCGTGGCGGGCGCGGTTTCATCCAGTTCGATGCTCGAAAACGTCGCGCCGTGGATGCCATCCTTGCCCACCCGGCCGCCGGCCATGATGATGCGGTCGCCGGCATCAATCTTCTTTTCCCACGAGTCCAGCCCGGCGAATTGCATGGGCATCACCGCGCCGGTGCCGCAGTACACCAGCGGCTTGCCGGCGTACCGGTCATCGAACACAATGGCGCCGTTCACCGTGGGCACGCCCGACTTGTTGCCGCCGTCCTCGATGCCCTTGCGCACGCCTTCCAGAATGCGGCGCGGGTGCAGCTGCCCGGTCAGCAGTTGCCCGTCAAATTCGGGGTTGCCGAAGCACAGCACGTTGGTATTGAACAGCAGCCGCGCGCCCCCGATGCCAGTAGCCAGCGGGTCGCGGTTGTTGCCCAGAATGCCCGTAATGGCCCCGCCGTACGGGTCGATGGCACTAGGCGAGTTGTGCGTTTCCACCTTCCAGACAAACAGCGAATCGGGGTTGATGCGCACCGCGCCGGCGTTGTCCGAAAACACCTTAATCAGCCAGTCGTTGCCGTTGGCGCGCAATTGCCGGTCGACTTCCGAAGTGGCGTTTTTGATGTAGGTTTTGAAGAGCGAGTCAATCTGCTTTTCCTCGCCCGTCTCGGTGTCCTTGTAGTTGATGACGGCCGCGAATTCCTTGTGCTTGCAGTGTTCCGACCAGGTCTGAGCAATGATTTCCAACTCGCAATCAGTAGGGTCGGCGGGCAGGCCGGCTGACTTCCGCTCCTCCTGCGTCTCAACAGCGGCGAAGTAGTCGCGCACGGCGCGCATTTCCTCCAGGTTCAGCGCGTAGATGTTCTCTTTCGAGAGCTGTAACAGCTCCGCGCCGCTCAGGCCCGTCAGCGAAACAACCTCCGTAATGGCTTCAGCACCGCCGCCGGGGCGCGGCGTGTAGTCGCGGATGCCGTCGGCCACGCGGCCCACTTCGAGCCAGTTGATGAGCTTGTTGCCGAGCAGCTCCTCCGCAATGCGGCGCAGGTCGGTTTCGGGCAGGTCGTTTTCGAGCAGGTAGAGCTTCTTGCTGAAAATGTGCTGGGTGTGCACGTCCAGCGGCTCGTTCAGCAGGTCGGCGAGGGCATTCTGGGCCGAGGTACCTTCGTCGTCGGTCACGCCGGGGCGGCGGGCCACTAGGATGTAAGTAGCAAATTCGGCCGCGCCGGTCAGCTCGTTCAGGCGCACGTCGTGCAGCACCGGGTCGGCGAGGCAGCGGGTGGCGAAGTCACGCAGCTGGGTTTCGCTCAGCGGGTAGCGCACGGTGTAGAGGGCGGCGCTGCGCACGCGGCCGGTGGCCAGGCCGAGGTGGCGGGCGGCGGCTTCGGCCACGCGCTGGCCGTCGCCGTCGTGCTGGCCGGCTTTCAGCGTGAGCTGGATGGTGTGGGTTGCCTGGGCAGTGTTGGGATTGGTATCGGACATCGAGGATATCAGAACGTCATGCTGAGCGAAGCCGAAGCATTTCTACTGCACAACTAATTAGTTACTATCACAACGAAGCAGTAGAGATGCTTCGACTTCGCTCAGCATGACGTTCAAGCTGAGACAGGACCTAACCTCAAAACGCTTTCTCCGGCCGGCTGCCGGGCTTCACCACCGGCACGCCGGCGGCGCACAGGGGGCAACTCTCGGGCGCAAAGGTCGCGGCTTGTACCTGTAAAAGCGCAAAATGCGGGAAATCCAGCCCCCCTTTTCCGCCAGTGCGGTCAATCAGCGAGGCCACGGCCAGCACTTCCGCGCCCATTTCTCGCAGCACCTTGGCCACTTCCAGCGTGCTTTTGCCGGTCGTCACCACGTCTTCGGCGATAACAACTCGCTCGCCCGGCTCGATGGTGAAGCCGCGCCGCAGGGTCATCTGCCCGTCGGCGTCGCGCTCGGTGAAGATGCCGGGCACGCCCAGCTGCCGGGCCAACTCGTAGCCAATCACCACGCCGCCCATGGCGGGGCCTACCACCACATCGGGCTGCAGGCCGGCGGCCTGAATCTGGCCTGCTAGCGCGGCAGCGGCCGGCGCAGCCAACTCCGGGCGGCGCAGGAAGCGGGCGCACTGCACATAGGTATCGGAGTGCAGGCCCGACGACAGCCGGAAGTGTCCGCGCAGCAGAGCGTCTTCCCGTTGCAGCTGCTCGGTCAGCAGCTCGGCGTCGAGGGCAATGGGCGTTTGGGTTTCGGTGGCTTCAGTCATTTGATTCAGAAAGGGTAACATGCAAAAAGCCGCGGTAAAGCGGCTTTTTGGTTCAGGCGTGGGCCGGGCTCGTCACGACCCGGAATTCGTTGATTTGTGCTTGCAATTCGCGGGCGGCGGCGCCCGCATCCTTCGCCTGCCAGATGCCCCGCGAGGAGTTAATCAGCAGGCCGCTGCCGTCTTTGCGCAGGCCGGCGCGGAGCGTGGCGGCCAGGTCGCCGCCCTGCGCGCCGATGCCCGGCACCAGAAACCACTGCTCCGGGCAGGCGGCGCGGACTTTGGCCACAGCGGCCGGCTCGGTGGCGCCCACCACCAGCCCGATGGTCGACTCGGTCAGCTCCTCGTCCATCAGCTTGGCCAGCCGGGCCGCCCAGTCGCTGATGGAGCCACCGCGCGTCATAGCGGCGTCCTGCAGGCCGTGGAGGGGTTTGTTGGAGGTTTTGGCGAGCGAAAACACCATCTTGCCGGGCCGCGCAAACGGCCGGATGGTATCGTCGCCCATGTAGGGGTTCACCGTCACGGCGTCGGCCCCCACAATGTCATAAGCAAAGCGGGCGTACTGCTCAGCCGTGTTGGCAATGTCGCCGAATTTGCCATCCAGGATAACCGGAATGTCCTTCGGAATGCTACGCACGGTTTCCTGCAGCATCGCCACGCCGTTTTCACGGCTCAGAAAGAAGGCGAGGTTGGGTTTGAAAGCGGCCGCGTAGGGCGCGGTTTCGGCAATGACTTCGCGCAGCCGCTGGGTGGCGGCGGCGTCATCGCCGGTGGGGTCGAGGCCCACGCACAGTAAGGAATTAGCAGTTTCGACGCGGGTGAGGAGCTTTTGCATGGCGAAGCGCGAAGAGGGTTTGGGTGGGATTTTGGGGAGGAAGAGTAAGGAGGAAATCTATTTAGACCGTCATGTCGAGCGTAGCCGAGACATCTCGCGTGGGGTAGTAACTCAATCGTCGAAAAGGATTAGTTGAAGCACGCGAGATGTCTTGGCTGCGCTCGACATGACGGGCTGTTTACATACTAAGCACCACCTCCGAGGCCAGCCGGGCCGTGAGGCCCGGCGACAGCCATTCGCCGCTGGCCACTTGCACGGCCTGGGCGCCCACGCGCAGGTAGTCCTGCACGTCGCGAAGGGTGAAAATGCCGCCCGTGCCGAAGATGGGGAGCGTCAGTTTCTCGTCATTGGCCAACTCCCACACGCAGCGCAGGGCCAGCGGCCGCAGCGCCTCGCCCGAGAGGCCGCCCACCAGCGGCGCGGCGGCGCGGTCGGCGGGCAGGTGGAGCACTTTTAGGGTGTTGGTGGCGGCCAGGGCGGTGGCGCCGCCTTCTTGCGCGCCTAGGGCCAGGCTCCGGATGTGCTCGGGCCACGGCGGCAGCTTCACCACCACGGCGGCGTCGGCGCGCAGTTCGTTGCGCACGGCCTCGGTAGCCTCGCGCACGAAGCGGGCCGTCACATCGGCGCCGGAACCGCCGGGGGGCGTGGTGATGTACACTTCGAGGCCCGCAATCTGCTCGCCGGCCTCGCGCTGCAGGTAGCGCGCAATCTTGCGGAAGCCGGGCACGCCCGGCGCGGTGATGCTCACAAACACCGGCACGCCGAAGCGGCGCAGGCGCGGCAGGTGCTCCTGCACCAGCCCTTCGGCGCCTTCGGTGCGCAGGTCGGTGCGGTTGAGCAGGGTTTGGTCGGCCACCTGCAGGATGCCTTCGTCGCCGGGCAGGCCGGCGCGGGGCTCCATGGTCACGGTTTTGGTGAAAATCGCGCCCAGCTGCTCGTAGCCTTCCCCAGCGAGGTCCCAGGGCGCGGCCGCCAGGCACACGGCATTCTGTAAGGTAATAGCGCCGAGTTTCATATGAGGGGGTGTCTGTTGTTGGTTGTCAGTTGCCAGGCGCGATGCCGACAGCTGGCTTCACTACTATAAGTTAGCACAGCGGAGAAAATAATTGCTGGTTGTCCGTTGTCAGCTCGGACTTGGGCAAGCGCCCAAAGGCGCGGTCCGACTCGGTTTTTTAGGCAGAAAAAAAGCCACTCCGAAAAACGAAATGGCTACAGGGGAAGCGGTGGCATTGCGGCCGGATTAGACACAAAAAAACCGTTTCGGAAAACCGGAACGGCAACGGGGCAAAAACCAGAAAAGGCCGTAAAAAAATCGGCAAACCCGGCGGGCGACAAGACCTTCCGGTCTCGCTGCGGAGCGTCGTAGCCGAGCGTTCCGCACTTCATCAATTGGTTATTGGGGTGAAGCACACTGCAAAATTAAGGAAGCATTATGGCCAGTCAACACCCGTTAATATTAACTTTTTATTCCGCCTTTTTTTCGGCTTTCATTTCCGTCGTAACTAGCTAACCGACGCACTTTTCGGAGCTTTTTCCCTTCGGAAAATTTTTTTGACTTTCCCTAACATATTGCTTTGCAAGCACAAGCCTCCGTAACTTTAGCTGTTCAGCTCTGAGATGCAGCCTCTGGCCGCATGTAGCAGGCAGCAAAAAGGCCGTGAAATACGCTGTATTTCACGGCCTTTTTAATTTCCGGCGGGCATCCTTATTACAAGCGTAATAAATCAACCCAAACGCCGGTAGCAAACGCAATATCAGCTCGTCGGGCCGGTGTCTACTTTCGACTCGATGGTGGCCTGCACGGTGCTGTTCACGGCCGAGAGGATGTTGTAGCCCGTGGCCTGCTCGATGGCGTCCACCGTGGTGCGGTACGAACCCCAGCTGGAGCTGATGCTGGTGGTGTTGGGCGTGTCGATGGCGATGATGCGCGTGCTGGTGGTCACGCGGCTGGCGTCGGAGCTGCCTTCGGGCAGCACCACCACCACTTTCCAGCAGCGGGCGGGCACCGTGATGTTGCCGCTGGCGATGGTGGTGGCGTAGCCGTTCACGCCGGTGCCGCCGGTGCCGTAGCTGCCGCAGATGACGTACAGCTCGTAGCCCTGGCCCACGAGGGTGCGCTCGTAGTTCTCCAGGTTGGCCCAGGTTTGCTGGTTGTTGTTGGCGGCCTGGGGCATCATGTTCGTCATCAGGAACGTGGCCGAGTTGTCGGCCACCGAGCCGGTGCGGTCGGCTGAGGGGCAGTTGTGGCCGCGGTCGAAGCCCGAGCCGGTGTAGCTGCTGCTGGTGGCCCGGAACCAACCGCTGGGCAGCGCGCCATCGGACGCGAAATTGTCCTGGCGGGCGGTGCTGCCCAGCCAAGCGCTGCTCAGGTGCCAGCTCACCCAGTTCGGCTTGCCCTTGTCGCGGCTATACGAGAGGCTGTACTGGGTTTTGGTCATCAGGTAGTTGTTGGGGTAGTTCGTGGCGTCGGTCACGGCGCCGCTGGGGTTGCCCATGGCCAGGTTGTTGTCGCGCGTGGCGTCCTGGTTCACGGTGGCGGCGGTGGGGTCCTGGCTGGGGGCCACTTGCTCGGTGCGCGAGCAGGAAACGGCCAGGGCCGTGAGCAGCGCCAGGCTGCCAATGCGTAAAAATGCTTGCTTCATAAAAAGATTGGGGGTGAGATGGGATATGGTGGCCGCAAAATTCCGGCGCCGGAATGCTGATGCTACCGCCGCAATGTTACGGCTTGGTTACCATTCTTCCAGCTAATAAGAGCACAAGATTTGGGCATTGATTATCAGTTTCATGGAATGATACTTGATGCCTAAACACATTATTTATTTCAGGCCGGAAGCCTTTTCGTACATTACCCGGTCTGAACATTTAACGGCTCGTCGTACCTCTTTTTTCACTCTTTCACCCTTTTTGCACATGAACAAACGCTTACACCTCTCCTTGATATTGGCCCTGCTGGGCTTGTTCTTCGTCAAGCCCGCCGCGGCTTCCCACATGCAGGGCGGCGACCTGACATATGCCTCGTTGGGCAACAACCGCTATCTGGTTACGCTGCACGTTTTCCGCGACTGCTCGGGCATCTCCCTGTCTCCCTTCACGCTGGAGTGCCGCTCGGGCGGCTGCAACGCTCCGGCCAGCATCACGACCCCCTTCACGCAAGTGGGGCTGCCCATACCGGCGCGCCAGTACTGCGCCACGCTTACGGGCGTCTGCAACGGCACCGTTACCAACACCGAAGCGTACACGTTCACCGCAACCGTGACCCTGCCCCCCGCCGCGCAGTGGACATTGAGCACGTCTCAGAGCGCCCGGCCCAGCACCGCCAACATCTACAACGCCGGCGACCTGTATTTCGAAGCAACGCTGAACAACCTGCTGCCGCAGGCGGGCACTGCAGGCACGCCCATTATCAATAATTCGCCGGTGGCCAGTGTGCAACCGGCTTTCTTCGTGCCCGTGCATCAGCTCACCACGTTGAGCAACAATGCGTTCGATACCGACGGCGACTCGCTGGTGTACTCGCTGGAAACGCCGCTGCAGGCCTGCAGCTCGCCTGTCAACTTTACGAATTATCCTTCTTCCGCCAACGCCCCTGTCCCTATCAACCCCACGTGCTTCTACCAGCCCCTGTTCATTCCCTATTATAGCGCGACACTCCCCATTTTTGTTGATGTTGATACCATAGGCACCTGCCCGATGAAAACGGGCGTTACGCGCTTCAGCTTTGATGCCCGCACGGGCAACATTTCCCTGCAGCCGGGCCGCTACCTGAACACCAACAGCGCCAATGGCGACAACAAGTACGCCGCTTCCGTCAAAATCAGCGAGTACCGCCGCATCGGCGGCAGCTACGTGCTGGTGGGCACCATGCGCCGCGAGCTCTACTTTATGGTGTACGACTGCGGCACCAACCTCATGCCGGTGGTGGGCCCGCAGGTAGCCGTGCAGTCGGGCACGAGCAGCACGGTGCAGGCCCTGAGCCAAACCATTCCGGTGGTGGCGGGCCAGTCGGTGTCGGTGGTCATTGATGCTACCGACCGCAACGCCGGCCAATCCCTGGCCCTCACCCTCGACTACAACGCCGTGCCCGGCGCCAGCCTGCAAAGCCTGGGCAACGGCCAGGCCCGCCTCACCTTCACGCCGGCCGCCAGCACCGCACCCGGCCTCTACCGCGTGGCCGTGACGGCCGAAGACAACGCCTGCCCCATCAAAGGCATGGACACGAAGACGCTCACCTTCCGCGTATCGGCGGCCAGCTCGACGCTGGCCGCCCGCGCCAAAACGGCCGCCTCCATTGCCGCCTACCCCAACCCCTTCACCGACGAGGTGCACTTTCAGCTGAGCACGCCGGGCGTGCAGTTCCTCACCATCAGCGACTACCTGGGCCGCGCCGTGGCCACGGTGCAGAGCCAGCCCAACGGCGCCGTGCGCTGGCAGCCGGCCGCCAACCTGCCCACTGGCCTCTACCTGGCCCGCTCTGCCGATGGCAGCCAGAGCGTGCGTTTGCTACGTAGCGCGGTGCGCTAAGCCGGCCATAGCGCGCCACTTTCATGGCAAACAAAAAGCCCTGCCGACGATGTCGGCAGGGCTTTTTGTTTGCAGAAAGGGAAGGTGGAACTAGCGGTTGCCGACCACCAGCCGCTGCGTGGCCAGGGCTTGGCCAGCCGCGTCGCGCAGCACTACGTGGTAGAGGCCGGGCTTCAGCGTGGGCAGTTGCACCGCTTCGCCCGTGGCCGATACAGATACCTGGCCCACAAGCTGCCCCAGTTGCGAATAGGCCTGCACTAGGCCGCCGGTGGCGGGCAGGTTGGGGCAACGCACCAGCACGGCCTGGGCATCGACGGCGGGGTTGGGGTACACCTGCAGCTGCGGCGCGGCTGCCAAGGGCTGGCCCACGGCCAGCGCCACCACCGGCGAGAAAACAGTAGCGCCATCGCGGTCGACCTGGCGCAGACGGTAGTAGAGCACGCTGGCGCCCAAGGCACCGGCTTCGGCATCGCGCAGCTTGTAGGCCAGGGCCTGAGTGCTGTTGCCGGCGGCGGCTACCTGGCCCACGGCCTCAAAAGGGCTTTCGGCGCCCGTGGCGCGCTCCACCACAAAGTGGCTGCTGTTTTTTTCCGAGGCGGTGGTCCAGGTCAGGTCGGCCGCGCCGTTGTTCCACTTGGCGTTGAAGGCCGTGAGCTCCACGGGCAGCGGGGCGGCCAGCGAGAGCAGCGGCACGTCCTCGGCAAAGGCGTAATACACGCGGGTATTAGAGAGCACGCTGGCGGCACTGGTCACCGTGATTTCGGCATACGTGAAATCGCGCGAGGCCAGGAAGGAAATACGATTGATGTCGGTGGTGCCTAGCAGCGTGACCCCGAGCAGCGAGGCGCCTGTTTTGGTTTCGATAAGCTTGTTGTCCGCGTCGTAGGTGGCAATTGTCAGCCGTTGCAGCGCCGTCAGGTCCAGCAGGCCGCCGCCCTGGCCCACGGCAAAGCCTACCCGGTTGCCAGCTTTGCCGGTGCCGTTCAGCTTCAGCTTCAGGCTGGCCGTGGCTTGCGTGGTAAGAGGCGTGACCAGCGTAACGACCCCGCCCAAACCGAGCGAGCCCAAGTTGACGCCCAACGTATTGAGCTCGGCATAGTTGGTGGTAGTTGCGCTGGTCGGAACGGTATTGTCGGCGGCCAGCTGTGGGTTGACCACGCGCGAAATTTCCAGCAGCTGGCCGTTCAGCCGGACGGTGGCCAAGGCAGTCGTCACGTTTACATCTACGCTCACTTGCTGCGGGGGGCTGTTGCTGTAGGCATCGTTGGGCAGCGGGTTCGTAAAATTGGACAGTATCGGGTTGATTCCTTCAATGGCCTGCGGCTCCAGGCCAAAGGCGTAATACACCTCTAGGTCGTCGAGCGCGGTGAGGTCGATGGATTGCAGCAAGCCCGTGCGCGCGATTCGCACCCCGTCGAAACGCTTGCTAGCGTCCGTCTTGAACGACACCAGGGCCTTATTGCTGGACAACAAGTTCAGATTGAGCAGATTGAGGCCCGAGCGCGTTTCAACCAGCGTGTTGCCGAGGTAGGTGCTGATTTCCAGGCCGCTCAGCACGCTCACGTCAAGCAGGCTGCTCTGGCCAATTACGAAGCCGGCGTAGTAGCTGCCCGTGGTGCCTCCTGCGGGCACCCCGGCCAGCTTGGCGTAGATGGCTGGGTTGCAGGCCACCGTCGCGGTGCTGCGCAAGGTGGCAAAATTGGTCAGGCTAGCGTCTGCCACCTGCTCGGCGTTTGTCACATCGGTGTTCAGGCAAAGGGCCACGAACGGGCCAGTGGCCACGGAGGTGCGGTATTCAACCCCCGCCGTGGGTTGGGGGAAGCGCGACAGGTAGCCATTGCCGCGGGTCTGAACGCCCGGCCGCACACCGTAAGCATAGAATACATTGAAGCTGCGGTTGAGGCTCGCGACGGAAAGCACTTCAAATTCGACGGCATCAAACGAGAGGGTGCTGGTAAATTCTAACTGCGTGGGCTGGCTGTTGCCTCCCAGCGAAGCTTCCAGCACATCGGCGCGTACCAGCCGGGTTTCGCGCACCGCGCCGCCCAAGTAGGTGCGAAGCCGGACCGCCCCCAGCGCCGTCAGGCTCAGGGTGCCGCTGGTGTTGGCCAGCACCACGCCCGCGCGGTAGCCCGCCGGGGCTTCACCGCTCAGACCGAAGCGCGCCGACACCGGCGAGCCGGCCACCGATGCGCCGCTCACCTGCACCGTGGCAAAGGCGCTGAGCACACCCGCCCCGGCATTCACGCCGGCCGTAACGGTGCCCCCGGTAGTGACCGGGTTGGTTGGCCCGGTAGTGGAATAATACGCGGGCAAGGCCTGGGCGTAGCTGCTTCCCCCCGAAGCAACCAATAGAAGAACGAGGGCTGGAACCAGCCAGGCCCGCAGCAAGCGGGCGCAAAAGACGGAAGTAGGAGTAGCGGTTTGCATTAGATTATCTAAAAAATAGTTTGGCCTTTGGCGTAGTGCCAGCCATCTTGATGCAATTCCGTGGCCATGCCGTGCCGAACGGGTTGTCTGACTAAGAGTCAATCAGATATAAATTCCGCCACAATCTTAAATTGTCCCATTCGTGGAATATGTTCCTAATTTGAGAAATGCGTAATTGAAGTCAGGCAATCCGATAGGCAATCCACTTCGTATATGCCCCATTTTGACGATATTTTACCCTTTTCCAGAATTCATACGTATTTTTACGATTATAATTTTTCCAATGTATCAATCACCTGAAAATCCCGGGTGCGATTTCTTTATAAGAATATCTTGTTTGGCCCTTTTTAGCTTTCATTCCCATGACCTCGACTCTACCCTTCAGGATTTTTGTCATTGAAGACAACGAATGGTATGGCGAACTGCTCGTGTACCGGCTGAGCCAAAACCCCAACCACAGCGTGCAGCGCTTTACCACGGCCCGCGCCTGCCTCGACCATCTGGACGAAAAGCCGGATTTTATCACCCTCGACTATTCCCTGCCCGACGCCAAGGGCGAGCAGGTGCTGCGCCAGATAAAGGAGCGCCTGCCCGGCACCGAGGTGCTCGTCGTGTCGGGGCAGGAAGATGTGGGCACCGCCGTGAGCATGCTGCGCCAGGGCGCTTATGACTACCTGGTGAAGGACGAAAACACCTTGGACCGCCTGTGGAACATTGTGGGCAAAGTGGAGCAACAGGCCCGCCTGCGCCGCGAAAACAGCCAGCTCCGCCAGCAGATTGGGGCCCGCTACGGCGCGGGGCAGGCCATTCTGGGCGAGCACGCGTCCATTCAGCAGGTGCACACGCTCATTGCCAAAGCAGCCCGCACCACCATCACGGTGAGCGTGAGCGGCGAAACCGGCACTGGCAAAGAGCTGGTGGCCAAGGCCATTCACTTTCAGTCGACGCGGGCGGCGCTGCCGTTTGTGGCCGTCAACATGGCGGCCATTCCGCGCGAGCTGGTGGAAAGCGAGCTGTTTGGGCACGAAAAGGGCGCTTTCACGGGCGCCGTGGCGCGCCGGGTGGGCCGCCTGGAAGAAGCCAACGGCGGCACCCTCTTTCTGGACGAAATCGCCGACCTCGACCTGAGCCTGCAGGCCAAGCTGCTGCGCGTGCTGCAGGAGCGCGAGGTGACGCGCGTGGGCGGCAACCAGGCCGTGGCCTTCGATGTGCGCCTGATAGTGGCCACTCATCGCGACCTGCTGGCCGAGGTGCAGGCCGGCCGCTTCCGCGAAGACCTGTACTACCGCCTGCTGGGCCTGCCCATTGCCCTGCCGCCGCTGCGCCTGCGTGGCAACGACGTGCTGCTGCTGGCCGAAGTGTTTGTGCGCGACTTCTGCGCCCAGAACAACCTGCCGCCGCGCCTGCTCACCGACGGCGCCCGCGACTGCCTCAAGGCCCACCCCTTCCCTGGCAACGTGCGCGAGCTCAAGGCCGTGGTGGAGCTGGCCACCGTGCTGGCCGACGGCGAGCTGATTGAGGGCGACGACCTGCCCCTGCGCGCGGGCCGCACCACCATCGGCCCGGGCAGCCAGCTTTCGCTGCGCGAGCAAACCACGGCCATTGTGCAAAACTGCCTCGATGAGATGGAAGGCGACGTGCTGGCCGTGGCCGCCCGGTTGCGCATCGGCAAATCGACCATTTACCGAATGATACAGCAGCAGGATTTACACGTAAGCTGATGCGAAGCCTTGGGCTTTGCTACCTTGTCCCGGCGTTCTTCTGCCTAGCCTTCTTCCCATGATGCGTCGTTCCCGCTCTCCCCGCCTGGCCCGCCGAAAGGCCGTGCCCAGTAACTGGCGGGCGGCAGAGCGGGCGGCCCGCCTGGCGGGCGCCACCCAGCCAAGCGCCGAGCCGCCGGCCTTCGGCAACGGCTTGGCCGACAAGGTGCCGCTCATCCTGTTCAGCTACGACCTGCAGCGCCGCCAGCTGCTGCACTGCAACCAGTATTGCCAAACCGTGCTGGGCTACTCGGCCCGGGAACTGCTGGCCTTGGGCGCGCGCCTGAGCGTGACGATGCTGCACCCCGATTCGCTGATGCAGGCGCAGCTCAGCGACCTGCGCGCGCTGCTCGGCACCCAGCGGCCGCTGACCTGGGACTGCCGCATGCGGCACCGCGACGGCAGCTGGCGCTGGCTGCGCCTGCGCCTGCAAGCCAGCGCGCGGGGCACCCACGGCGACATCCGGGAGATAATGGGCAGTGCCGAGGACGTGACGCGCCACCGGGCCGCCGTGGAGGAACTGCGCCACAACCGCCACCTGCTGCGCCAAGTGGTGGATTTGGTGCCGAACCTGATTTACATCTACGACCTGCAGCAGGACCGCAACATCTACGCCAACCGCCGCATCGAGCTGGTGCTGGGCTATTCCAGCGAGGAGCTGCTGGCTTTTCCGCAGGGCACCCTGCTGCCCGGCCTGCTTTCGGCCGAAGAGCAGGAACGGCTGCGCACCCACTGGGCCGAGGTGGCGCGGCTGCCCGACGGCGAAATGCTGACTCTGGAATATGGCGCACACCACCGCAATGGGTCGGTGCGGTGGCTGCGCAGCACCCACACGCCGTTTGGGCGGGCCGCCAACGGCGAGGTGACCAGCATCATCGGGGTGGCCGAGGATATCACCGACCGGCGCACCACCGATGCCCACCGCCGCGCCGCCACCGCCCGCTTGGCCGAGCAGCACCGCCTGTTCCGGCAGGTCATTGACGCGCTGCCCCACCCCATCTACCTCAAAGACGGCCACGGCAACTACCTGCTGGCCAACCGCGCCATGGGCGCCCTCTATGGCCTGACGCCCGAAGAACTGGTGCGCTTTGAAGCAGCCAACCTGCCGGTCATGCTCAACAGCGGCGACACGGCCCGCTACATTGAGCAGGACCGGCAGGTGCTGGCCACCGGGCAGGACATGACCATCGAGGAATCGTACACCGACCTTGATGGTACCGTTTCGTGGTTCAGCAGCGTGAAGCGCCTGTTTGTGCGCGACGACGGCACGGCCCAGGTGCTGGGCCTGGATAGCAACATCACCGAACTGAAGCGCACCCAGCAGGCGCTGGAAAAAGCCATTGGCGATGCCCAGGTGGACGTGCAGGCCAAGGAAGACTTCCTGGCCAACATGAGCCACGAAATCCGCACGCCGCTGCACGGCATTCTGGGTCTGACCGGGGTCTTGTCGAAAACCACGCTCAGCCGCAGCCAGCACGACTACCTGCGGCTGCTGGGCGAGTCGGCCGAGCACTTGCTCACGGTGCTGAACGACGTGCTGACCACCGCCCGCCTCGGCGCAGGCAAGCTGCAGCCCGAAACCACGCCCTTCAACCCCGCCACGCTGCTGAGCGGCTGCGCGGCCCTGTTGCGGCCCCGGGCCCGCGAAAAAGGCCTGCGCCTGCGCATCGACAAGCCCGCCCGGCTGCCCGAGGTGCTCGGCGATGCCCACCGGCTGCGGCAAGTGCTGCTCAACCTGGTCAGCAACGCCATCAAGTTCACCGAAACCGGGCAGGTGCGCCTGCGCTGCCGCCTGGTGCCCGCCCCCCGGCAGCACGCCGAGCCCGCCGATACGGTGTGGCTGCAGTTCATGGTGAGCGATACCGGCGTGGGCATTGCTCCCGAAACCCTGGACAAAATATTCGAGCCCTTTGCCCAGGCCGCCGCCAGCACCGACCGCGAATACGGCGGCTCGGGCCTGGGCCTGAGCATTTCCGAAGGCTTGGTACGCCTGATGGGCGGCACCCTGCGCGTGAGCAGCCTGCTAAACCAGGGCAGCACCTTCGCCTTCACGCTGGCGCTGCCGCAGGTGCCGGAAGTGGCCCCGCCGCCCGCGCCCACCACTGCGCCGCCCTCCGAAGCCGAAGCCGGCCGCATCCTGCTCGTGGAAGACAACTTGGTGAACAGCTTGCTGGCCGAAACTGTGCTCCGCAACTGGGGCTGGCAGGTGACCACCGCCGCCAGCGGCCCGGCGGCCATTCAGCTCTTTGAACACCGTCCCTTCGACCTTGTGCTGATGGACATCCAGATGCCCGGCATGGACGGCGAAACCACCGCCCGCGCCCTGCGCCAGCACCCCGATGCCGCCCGCGCCGCCACGCCCATCATTGCCCTCACGGCCCGCGCCCAGGCCGGCGAGGCCGAACGCCTGATGGCCGGCGGCTTCGACGGCTACCTTTCCAAACCCTACCGCGAAGAACAGCTCCTCGAAACCATGCGCGCCGTGCTGGCCCGCCACGCCGCCGCCGAACCAACCGTCACTTACCATACTTCTCACGCCATGCCTTCTGCAAAACCCCTTTACGACCTGAGCAATGTGCGCCAGCTGGTGCGCAACGACGAAACCATTGTGCGCCGCCTGGCCTGGGCGTTCATCGAAACCACGCCCGCCATCCTCACCGCCCTCGACGAGGCCCTGGTCAAGCCCGACTGGGAAGCCGTGGGCGACGCCGCTCACCACCTCAAAAGCTCGCTCGATGGCCTGGGTGTGGAAAGCCTGCGCCACGTCATCCGCGAGATTGAGAGCTATGGCGAGGCGCCCCCCGCCCCCGCACAGGCGGCCCGCCAGATTGCCCAGGTGCGCGCCGTGACCGAGGAGGTGATGGCCGGCCTGCGCGCCGAGTTTCCGGAGCAAGCCTAGGCGCCGCACCGGCACCCCGGCTGGCCCCGCCACTTCAGCCAAAATGCCCAAATCTTGTTGAAACCTGCCCCGGCTATTTGGGGTTGAATACGCAACGGCAGCTCCCCGACCGGAGCGGCTTCTCATCCACCCGCTTTTTCGTCTTATTTATGTTCTTGTTCATGCTCGGCCTCCTCGTCATCACGGCCATCCTCGCTTACAGCACCGTTGCGGATGTAAAAGAAATGCTCGTTCCCGAACCGGTTCGGGTGAAGTAGCTTCCCTTCTGTTGACCTTGTGATAAATAAAAAAAGCAGCCCGAAAGCTGCTTTTTTTGTTGCTTTTGCAAAGCCGGCGAGCCGGCAAAACAGGTTGTTAGCGAATGACCAGCTTGCACATCTGGCTGGTGTTGTCCGACTCGAGGCGCACGTAGTAGAGGCCGTTGGTGAACTTGCTCAGGTCAAGCATTTTGGTGTACCGGTCGTTGAGCTCCGTCAGCGTTTCGCGGTACATCACCGAGCCGATAACGTTGAGTACGCTCAGCTCGACTTTTTTGCCCTGCAGGTTATTGATGGTGAGGTGCACGATGCCGGTGCTGGGGTTGGGGTACACCACCAGGGTTTTCTCGTCGGCGCCGGGCTTGCTGCCTTGCTGGCCAGGGCGGTGCATGGTGGCCGCAGCCGCGTTGGGCAGAGAGCCGAGCATGGAGCCAATGCTCAGGCAGGCACATAGTAACAGGGACAGAAAGTAGCGTTGCATCATAGTATAGTTAGCGGGTGGGGAAAGGAACGCAGAGCGTAGAAGGAATAACGAAAAGTGTTGATTTTAGTTGGACAAAGATACGGCGGTTAATTTGTCGGGCCACTTGTAATATACCGAAACCTCGATGAAGTACGGCGTTTTCACTTCCACAGTTCTTCTTTTGCCGACCAACTAAGTGGATATTACCCTGATTGGCGGTGGCCTGGCCGGCTTGGCGGCCGCCTTGGACCTGGCCCAGCGCGGCCACCGCGTGGCCCTGGTGGAGCGCAAGCAGTACCCCTTCCATAAGGTGTGCGGCGAGTACGTGAGCAACGAAGTGCTGCCCTACCTGCGCCGCCTCGGGGCCGACCCGGCGGCGCTGGGGCCAGCCGCCATCACGCAGTTTCTGCTCTCGTCGCCGGGCGGGCGCACCCTCACGGCGCCGCTCGATTTGGGCGGTTTTGGCGTGAGCCGCTTCGTGTTGGATGATTTTCTGTACCAACTGGCCGTGGCGCGGGGCGTGACCTTCTATTTGAAAAGCACGGTGACCGACGTGGCCTTCGACGCCGCCGCCGACCAGCACGTGGTGTCGCTGGCCGACGGCCGGCAATTGACGGCGCGCGTGGTGCTGGGCACCTACGGCAAGCGTGCCAACCTCGACCGGCAGCTGCAGCGCGGTTTTTTTGGGCAACGCTCGCCCTATCTGGGCGTTAAATACCACCTGCGCCTGCCCGGCTTTGCGCGCGACGTGATTGCGCTGCACAACTTCGCCGACGGCTACGCGGGCATCTCGGCCATTGAGGCCGACAAGCTGTGCTTCTGCTACCTCACCACCCGCGAAAACCTGCGCCGCCACGGCACCATCCCGGCCATGGAAGCCGAGGTTTTAGCCAAGAACCCGCGACTGCGCGAGATTCTGGGCGCGGCCGAGGTGCTGTATCCGCAGCCGGAGGTAATTAATGAGATTTCCTTCGCGCCGAAGCAGCCCGTGGAGCAGCATATTTTGATGGTGGGCGACGCGGCTGGCCTTATCACGCCGCTGTGCGGCAACGGCATGGCCATGGCCCTGCATGGCGCGGCGCTGGCAGCAGCGGCGACGCACGACTTCCTGACCCGAAAAACCACGCGGGCGGGCATGGAAACAGCCTATGCGCGGGCCTGGCAGGCGCAGTTTGGGGCGCGGCTGCGGGTGGGGCGGGCGGTGCAGCGTCTATTTGGCGGGCCGGTGCTGAGCGAGTTGGTGGTGGGCGGCCTGCGCCACTGGCCCGGCGCGGTGCAGGCGCTGATGCAGCGCACCCACGGCGCGGAATTCTGAAATTTTAAGTAGTAAGTAGTGAGTAACAAGTGGTAAGAGCTTGGTTAATTAAGACGTAAATTCTATTCGCTGCTTGTTACTTACTACTTGATTCTTACTACTTGCTCAGCCACGCCAAAAAGTTATTAACCCGATTTTAATCCGGCGGCGCGCAAAACCAGTTGTTCTCCCGTAAATAGGGCTTGCCAAGGCGCGGAAACCTTTTCCGGGCGGCGGCCCTCCCCTTTCGCCCGTAATTTTTTTCGGCATGCCGAGTTACTTAGGTGCCATTGGCACCGCCAATCCTGTCCACCGCATCGCCCAGCCGCAGATAGCCGAGTTTATGGCCGGGGCGCTGGGCTTTGGCGAGGCCGACACGCGCAAGCTGCGGGCACTGTACCGCGTGTCGGGCATCGAACACCGCTACTCGGTGCTGCCCGATTACGGCCGCACCAACGGCGACTACACGTTTTTCCCGAACACGCCCGACCTGGAGCCCTTCCCAACCGTGGGCCAGCGCATGGCCGTGTACCGCCGCGAGGCCCTGCCGCTGGCCGTGGAAGCCGTGCGCAACAGCCTGAAACAAGTGCCGGATGTGGTCGTGGGCAGCATCACGCACCTCGTAACAGTGAGCTGCACGGGCATGTACGCGCCGGGGCTGGACATTGAGCTGGTGCAGGCCCTGGGCTTGCGGAATGACGTGCGCCGCACCTGCGTGAACTTTATGGGCTGCTACGCGGCCGTGAACGCCGTGAAGCTAGCCGACGCCTTTTGCCAGGCCGATGCCAACGCCCGTGTGCTCATCGTGAGCGTGGAGCTGTGCACGCTGCACTTCCAGAAAAGCCGGGAGGAAGACCATCTGGTGAGCAACGCGCTGTTTGGCGACGGCGCGGCCGCCTGCTTGGTGCAGGCCGTGCCGCTGCCCAACGAGGCGCCCAGCCTGGCCCTGCAGGGCTTCCATTGCGGCCTGGAGCCCGACGGCCACGACGACATGGCCTGGCACATCAACGATTTCGGGTTTGAGATGACGCTGAGCAGCTACGTGCCCAAGCTCATTCAGCGCGGCATCCGCAAGCTGACCGATGGGCTGCTGGAAAGCCTGCCGGTGCAGCTGGGCGACGTACGGCACTTCGCCATCCATCCCGGCGGGCGCAAGATTCTCGAAACCATCGAAACCGAGCTGGGCCTGACCCGCGACGACAACCGCCACGCCTACCGCGTGCTGCGCGACTACGGCAACATGTCGTCGGCCACGGTGCTGTTTGTGCTGCGCGACGTGCTGGCCGCCGCCACGCCCGCCGACCACGGCGCGCCGGTGCTCAGCTTCGCCTTCGGCCCGGGCCTGACGATGGAGGCCATGCTGCTGGAGGTTTCATTTAACAATTATCATTCAACATTTAACAAGCAGGAATCCAAGGCTGAAGCCAATACAGCATTAGCGGAAACTCCTTCGGACGTTGCGGCTCAATCAGAACTGCTAAATGTTAATTGATAGATGTTAAATGAAAGAGCTTCCGGCCCGGAGTTGATGGACGACCTGACGCTGGCCTCCGACGCCCTGCGCCAGAACCTGGATGAGCTGGAAACCATCAATACCTGGCTGGGCGGCTACGCGCCGGTGCTGGATGCGCTTAGCCGGTTGCGGCCCTACTTCCCGGCTGGGCGGCCCCTGCGCGTGGCCGACCTGGGCAGCGGCGGCGGCGACACACTGCGCCAGATAGCCCGCTGGGCCCGCAAAAAAGGCGTGGCGGTAGAGTTGACTGGCATCGACGCCAACGAATTCATGCTGGAATACGCGGCCGATAAAAGCCAGGCTTTTCCTGAAATTAATTACCGGCAGTTCGATATTTTCTCGCCCGGGTTTCAGTCCCAACCCTACGATGTGCTGACGTGCAGCCTGTTTTGCCATCATTTCAGCGACGAGGAGCTGGTGACACTGCTGCGGCAATGGCAGCAACAGGCGCAGGTGGCCGTCGTCATCAACGACCTGCATCGGCACTGGCTGGCTTATCACAGCATCAAGTGGCTGACGCGGCTGCTGGGCGGCTCCTACTTGGTGCGGCACGACGCGCCGCTGTCGGTGGCCCGCGCGTTTCGGCGTGAAGACTGGGTCGCGCTGCTGTCCCAGGCTGGCATCCGGCGCTACGAGCTGCGCTGGCGCTGGGCGTTTCGGTGGCAGCTGGTGCTGCTGAAATAACCAGGACGTCATGCAGCGCGCAGCAAAGCATTTCGCGTGCCGAATTAATTCTGACGATTGGATTACTACCACACGCGAGATGCTTCGCTGCGCGCCGCATGACGTTCAGCCCCACAAACCTGCCGCCACCCGAAACGTGTTAGCGTGCGCCTCCACGATGTCGGCGATGCGCTCAGAGTAGCCGCCGCCCATGCACACCACTACGGGCAGCTGGTGCTGGTGGCAGGCGCCAAGCACGAGCTCATCGCGCCGGCGGCAGCCTTCGCGGGTGAGGGCGAGGTGGCCCAGCTTGTCGGTGGCCAGCACGTCGACGCCAGCGAGGTAGAACACAAAATTGGGGCGCACGTCGGTTAGCAGGCGCGAGAGCGTGTCACTCAGCAGCTTCAGATACTGGGTGTCGTCGGTGCCGTCGGGCAGGGGGAGGTCGAGGTCGGACTGCTCTTTGCGGGCGGGGTAGTTGCGGGCCCCGTGCATAGAGAAGGTGAACACGCGCGGCTCGTCCCGGAAAATGGCGGCCGTGCCGTTGCCCTGGTGCACATCGAGGTCGACGATGAGGACCTGACGGGCGTGGCCGTGGGCGAGCAGCCACGCAGCCGCGGCGGCCTGGTCATTCAGCAGGCAAAAGCCCTCGCCCCGGTCGCGGAAGGCGTGGTGCGTGCCGCCCGCGATATTGAAGGCCACGCCGTGCGCGAGGGCCCGGCGGGCGCACTCAATGGTGCCGCCCAGGATGGTGATTTCGCGCTCAAACAGCTCCGGCGACCATGGGAAGCCGGTGGCCCGCTCCTCCTGCCGGCTGAGCTGGCCGAGGCGTAGGCGCTGGTAGTAGCCGGCATCGTGCACGCGCAAAATGTCCTCATCGGGCGGGGGCTGGGCCACGAAGAAATCGGCCGGCGTGGCGGTGCCTTCGTGCAGGAGCTGCTCGGGCAGCAGCTCGTACTTGAGCATGGGGAAGCGGTGGCCGGCGGGCAGGGCGTGGGCGTAATTGGGGGCGAAGGCAATGGACAGCATCGGGCAGCTAACGAAATAAGCGCTGTGGTGGCCGGCCGGGGCTTTATCTTACGGCAGTTTCGCAGAAGCGAGGTCATAGCCGGCAAGGCCTGTTCACGCCGGATGCCTCCGCTGCTTCAACGATTCCGTTCAACGGCGGGCGAGGGCGAGCCCTGCCGGGTACGCCCCCGCCCCTACCTCGTGCAGATACCCCCGCCGCTCCGGCCATGAAACTGGAATTTGAGCCCATTCAGCCCACGCCGGGCAACTCCTTCACGCTACGCCACTACACCCAGGCGCGCGACCGGAGCATTGTGTGGCACTACCACCCCGAGTATGAGCTGGTGTACATCCCGCGGGGCAGCGGGCGGCGGCACATCGGCCAGCACGCCTCGCACTACGCCGGCGGCGAGCTGGTGTTCATCGGCCCCAATCTGCCGCACCTAAGCTTCAGCTACGAGCAGGAAGGGGCCTTCGAGCAGGTGGTGTTGCAGCTGCGCGAAGATTTTATGGGCGAAAACTTCCTGGAGCGGCCCGAGCTGGCGGCCGTGCGGGAGCTGTTCCGGCGGTCGCGGCAGGGGCTCACCTTTGGGGCGGCCACGCGCGCGGCGGTGGGCCCGGCGCTGCACCAGATGCTGACGCAGCCGCCCCCCACGCGGCTGCTCACGCTGCTGCAGGTGCTCTACCAGCTGGCCGCCGCCCCCGACGCCACCGAGCTGCACGCCGACCTGGGCCTATCCGCCGCGCAGGCCCGGGACCAGCAGCGCCTCCAGCGCGTGTACGCGCACATCGAGCAGCACTTTGCCGAGCCCATCACCGTGCAGCAGATGGCCGCCCTCACCTTCCTGACCGTGCCCGCCTTTTGCCGCTACCTCAAGAAAATGACCGGCCAGACCCTCACCACCCTGCTGCAGGAATACCGCATCAGCCAGGCCCGGCTGTTACTATTGCAGGGCCGGCCGGTGGCCGGGGTTGGCTTCGCCACGGGCTTCAACAACCTCTCGCACTTCAACCGCACCTTCCGCAAGCTCACTGGCCAGCGGCCCTCGGACTACCACCGGCCGCCAACGGGCCAGAAGCCAGATAGCATATAAAACGATGTAAGACGGGGTCGTTCTATGTGCCCCTCAAACTGCCCCAATCATTTAGCCGGCGCTTCTTCCGGCTTGCTTAGCAGCTTCAGGGCGAGAATGATGCCGGCTAGCACGGCCGTGATGCCGTTGGCAATGAGCACCGGCAGGTTATGGATAGACAGGGCGTAGCCCACCCACAGCAGCGTGCCCACAAACAGCATCAGGTAGGTGGGCAGCGACAGGCTGGCGGTGGAGCGCGTGGTGATGGTTTTGTAGGCCTGCGGGATGTAGGCAGCCGTGGTAAAAAAGGCCGCCAGCAGGCCCAGCAATGAGATAAACGTCATGCGGGAAAGGATAAGTGTAGAAGAATTGCCAGCGGCGAAACGGGCCGGCGGCCGGGCGCAGGATTACGAAAAAGCCTGGTTTATCAGGACCAGGCTTTCGTGTAAAAATGAACGTGGGGGATTCGGCGAAGCAGGTACACTTTGAGGTACCGCAGGGCGCGCTGGCCGTCTTCGGCCGTGAGCTGCCAAACATATGGAATGTACATAGAATGAGTATTTAACGTGAAATCAGGGCAGCCCCATCCGGGGCCTCCATTGCTGACACTACCCTGAAGAAGAATGGAGCTGCGGCGCGGGTGGGAGGAAGGGGCGCAGCGACAGGGCACGACAGGCACCTGCAAACGAAACACAAAGGTAGCGGGCACCGGACACGGCCATCGCCACGGCATTGGCCACTTCTGGCACTGCATTAACCACTTTCTCAGCCTGCTTAAGATAAGCCCGAAAACCGGGCTAAACCACTTGCACCAAATGATATAATCGGGAGCGGAGGCCAGCCAACAGCAGCCGCGCTGGGGTTGCCTTTGGAGCAGGCATTGGGGGAGGGCGTCAAAAAGGCCGAGCTATGTCGCAAGTTTACGTCATTGTATGTCGTATATTTACGTCATAATTCATTCAGCGGCTTCACTTCGGCCCGATTCGCTGCGCTCACCTCGCTTCCAACGTTATGACCTACGCCAAAACCGCTGCCTTCACCGCCGGGCAGCAGCAGCTGGCCCGCGTGGCCAAGGCCCTGGCGCACCCCGCGCGGGTGGCCATTATTCAGCTGCTGGCGAGCAAGAAAACCTGCATCTCCGGCGACATCGCGGCCGAGCTGCCGCTCTCGCGCACCACTGTGTCGCAGCACCTGCAGGAGCTGAAGGCACTAGACTTGATTCGCGGTGAGATTGACGGGCTCACGGTGTGCTACTGCCTCAATACCGCGCTGCTGCGGCAGGTGCAGCAGCAGTTCAGCGCCTTTTTCGCGGAGGCCAGCGCTGGCACGGCCTGCGGGCCGGATGACGCCTGCGCCTGCTAAACTTTTCATTCAACCAAAACCACTCCAGCCATGAAAATTTCGGAAATGAAGCAGGCCCTGGCGGGCCTGGATGCCGTCAACTTCCAGCTGCCCGACGGCAGCTTTCTTCCCTCCCATTTCCACGTGACGGAAGTGGGGCTGGTGAGCAAGCATTTCATCGATTGCGGCGGCGTGGAGCGGCGCGAAACGGTGGCCAACTTCCAGCTCTGGGAGGCCGGCGACTACGACCACCGGCTGGCCCCGCAGAAGTTTCTGCACATCCTGAAGCTGTCGGAGAAAATTCTGGGCCGCGAGGACCTGAACATTGAGGTGGAATACCAGCAGGCCACCATCGGCAAGTTCGGACTGCGTTTTGATGGTCAGCATTTCGTGCTCACCACCAAGCAAACGGCCTGCCTGGCCCAGGACGCCTGCGGCGTTCCGGCCGGCCAGTTTGCCCTGCCCCAACTACAAGTGGCCGGCTGCACACCCAGCGGCGGGTGCTGCTAGATTAACCACCAGTCGTTCTTTCGCGCCATGACCATTGCCTTTTTCTCCGACGTGCACGGCAACCTGCCGGCCTTGCAAGCCGTGCTGGGCGATATGGAGCAGCGCCGGCCCGATATGATTTTCTGCCTCGGCGACCTGGTGGGCTACGCGCCCTGGCCCAACGAGGTGGTGAACGAGGTGCGCCGCCGCGGCATTCCCACCCTGGCCGGCAACTATGACCAGGGCATCGGGCTGGCCAGCAGCAACTGCGGCTGCGCCTACAAAACCGACGCAGACAAAGCCCTCGGCGCCCAAAGTATTGCCTACACCAATGCCGTGGTGGGTGACGATGAACGCCGTTATCTGCGCCTGCTGCCCAAGCATATGCGCCTCGATTTTGAGGACGAGCCCTGCACGCTGAGCCTGCTGATGGTGCACGGTTCGCCCCGCAAAATCAACGAGTACCTGTTTGAGGACCGGCCCGAGGCCAGTTTCCTGCGGGTGCTGGCCGAGGCCCGCGCCGATATCCTGCTGTTTGGCCACACCCACAAGCCCTTCCACCGCACCTTCGCCTACGAGCACGCGGGCGAAACCCGCTACCGCCACGCCCTCAACATCGGCTCGGTGGGCAAGCCCAAGGACGGCGACCCGCGCGCCGCCTACCAGTTGCTGCACCTCGATGAGAACACCCGGCTAACCGACCCCGCCAGCGTGCGCTCGGAACTGGTTCGGGTGGAGTACGACGTGGAGCAGGCGGCGCGGGCCGTGGAGGCCTCGCCCCTGCCCAACGAGTACGCCGACATGCTGTGCCGGGCGTATTAGGGCCCGGCGCCTGCCGTAGCTGGTGCGCGGCGGCCGCGTTGCCGTAGACTTTTCATAACTTGAAGCGGGTTGAGTGGTTGCTTTCCGACCAGCCCTTGGCCTCCTTTCTTTTTAAGCTCGTCTATCTCCTTCCTATGGCAGCAAACCCCGAGCCGGACGTACCGGCCAACCACAACGAAAACCGGCGCACCTTCCTCAAGCAGTCGTCGCTGCTCACGGCGCTGGCCCTGGTGCCGGCCCCGGTAGTATCGGCCGCTGAGGCCAAGCTCGACGAGCGGGTGGCCGAATCCATCGAGAAAGTGCCGCTGAGCCTGAAAGTGAACGGCAAGAAATACAAGCTCTCGGTGGAGCCGCGCACCACCCTGCTGGATTTGCTACGCGAAAACCTGCACCTGAACGGCACCAAAAAGGGCTGCGACTACGGCCAGTGCGGCGCCTGCACCGTGCACGTGGAAGGCCAGCGCGTGAACTCCTGCCTGAGCTTCGCAGTGATGCACGACGGGCAGGAAATCACGACCATCGAGGGCCTGGCCGATGGCGACAAGCTGCACCCCATGCAGGAGGCGTTTGTGAAGCACGACGGCTTCCAGTGCGGCTACTGCACGCCGGGCCAGATAATGAGCGCCGTGGCCTGCGTGCGCGAGGGCCACGCCGGCTCGGCCGATGAAATCCGGGAGTACATGAGCGGCAACATCTGCCGCTGCGGCGCCTACAGCAACATTGTGGCCGCCATTCAGGACGTGAAGCAGGGAGGGCAAAAAGTATGAACCAGTTCCAATACGTGCGCCCCACCAAGGCGCAGGCCGCCATCGACGCCGTTGCCAAGGACGCCAACGCCGCCTTCATTGCCGGCGGCACCAACCTCGTGGATTTGATGAAGCGCGGCGTGATGACCCCGCAAAAGCTGGTCGACATCAACCGCCTGCCGTTGCGCCAGATTGAGCGCGTCGGCACCGGCCTGCGCATCGGTGCGCTGGCCCTGAACTCGGCCGTGGCCGACGACCGGCTGGTGCGCGAGAAGCACCCGCTGCTGGCCCTGGCCCTCAACGCCGGCGCCAGCCCGCAGCTGCGCAACATGGCCACCGTGGGCGGCAACATGCTGCAGCGCACCCGCTGCGCCTATTTCTACGACGTCGCGATGCCCTGCAACAAGCGCCAGCCTGGCTCCGGCTGCGGCGCGCTGGAAGGCATCAACCGCATGCACGCCATCTTCGGCTTTTCGGATAAGTGCATTGCCGTGCACCCCTCCGACATGAGCGTGGCCCTCGTCGCCCTCGATGCCACCGTGCTGCTCAGCGGCCCCAAAGGCGACCGGAAACTGGCCTTCGCCGACTTCCACCGCCTGCCCGGCACCACGCCCGAGCGCGACACCAACCTGGAGCCCAGCGAGTTGATTACGGCCGTGGAAATCCCGGACAGCCCTTTCACCCGCCATGTGCATTACCAGAAAGTGCGCGAGCGGGCCAGCTACGCCTTCGCGCTGCTATCAGTAGCGGCGGCGTTGGACCTTGATGGCAACACCATCAAAGCGGCGCGGCTGGCCATGGGCGGCGTGGCCCACAAGCCCTGGCGCCTCGCCGCCGCTGAGCAGGCGCTGGTGGGCCAGCCCGCCACGGAAGCCGCGTTCCAGCGGGCGGCGGCCGTGGCCATGCAGGGCGCAAAGGCTTTCAAGCATAACGAATACAAGCTGCGGCTTGGCCCCAATGCCATTGTGCAGGCCCTGAAAACCGCCGCGGCGGCTTAGGTCGTTGTAGCGTGGACTCTGCGAGTCCGCGCGTTGCAGAACGTTCGCCCCGGCGCGGACTCACAGAGTCCACGCTACATCCTTTCCCATATGAAAACTCCTGAAAAGCACATCGGCAAGCCCATGAACCGGGTGGACGGCCGCCAGAAAGTGACCGGCGCGGCCACCTACTCGGCCGAGTACGAGCTGCCCGGTCTCGTATACGCCGTGCTGGTGGGCAGCACCATTGCCAAGGGCCGCCTTACGGGCATCGACACCAAGGCCGCCGCCGGGGCGCCGGGCGTGCTGGCCGTGGTGACGCACCTGAACGCACCCCAGACGCCGGGCAGCAAGCCCACGGGCAAAGACCCCTCGCAGCCCCAGACCACGGGCAGCGCCCTGCGCATTTTCACCGACGACCAGATTCGCTTCAACGACCAGCCCATTGCCGTGGTGGTGGCCGACACGCTGGAGCGCGCCCGCTACGCCGCCCGGCTGGTGAAGGGCCAGTACGCGCCCGAGAAGCACCAGACCAACCTGGAAGCCGGCAAGGCGCAGGCCTTCCTGCCTACTTCTGCGAAGAAAAACCCGAAGTCGCCGATGAACGATTACCAGCGCGGCCAGGCCGATGCCTACAAAACGGGCGCCATCAAGTTGGAGCAGGAGTATGTGATTCCGACTGAGGTGCACCACCCCATGGAATTGCAGGCCATTACGGCGCACTGGGAGGCGCCCGACCGGCTGACGCTCTACGACAAGACGCAGGGCACCATGGCCACCCGGCGCGATTTTGCCAAGGAATGGGGCCTACCCGAGGAGAACGTGAAGGTGATTGCCACCTTCGTGGGCGGTGCGTTTGGCAACGCCCTACACAGCTGGCCGCACGAGTCGGCGGCCATCATCGCGGCTAAGGTGGCGAACCGGCCGGTTAAGCTGATGCTCACCCGCGAACAAATGTTTACGATGGTGGGCTACCGGCCCCACACCTGGCAGAAAGTGAGGATGAGCGCCACGGCCGACGGCAAAATCACGGCCATCACCCACGAAAGCATTGGCCAAACCTCGACCTATGAGGAGTTCACCGAATCGACTTTGGCGCAGACGCGCATGATGTACCAGTCGCCGAACCTGACCACGCGCTACCGCTTGGCGGCCCTCAACGTGGGCTCGCCCATCTGGATGCGCGGGCCCGGCGAGGCCACCGGCGCCTTCGCCCTGGAATCGGCCATGGACGAAATGGCTTACCTGCTCAAGCTCGACCCGCTGGAATTTCGCCTGCGCAACTACACCGAGCAGGACCCCGAAACCGGCAAGCCCTGGAGCAGCAAGTTTCTGAAGGAATGCTACCGGCTGGGCGCCGAGCGCGTGGGCTGGAACCAGCGCCAGCTGGCGCCCGGCGCCGTGCGCGACGGCGACTGGCTGGTGGGCTACGGCATGGGCGTGGGTACCTTCGGGGCGCACCGGGGCTCGTCCAAAGCCAGCGCCCGGCTGCTGCCCAACGGCACCGTGCTGCTGCAAAGCGCCGTGACGGACATCGGCCCCGGCACCGGCACGGCCATGACTCAGATTGCCGCCGACACGCTAGGTCTGGCCCCCGCTAAAATCCGGTTCGAGTGGGGCAATTCCGACTTTGCCCAGGCGCCCACCCAGGGCGGCTCGGCTATTGTGAATACGGTAGGCCCGGCCGTGCAGGAAGTTTGCCTGGCTTTGAAAGACAAGCTGCGCGAGCTGGCCGGCGCCGGCAACGCGGCCTTTGCTTCGGCGAAAAAGGAAGACGTCATTTTTGCCGACGACCACCTCACGCTGAGCGGCAACGACACGGCCCGCGCCAGCTACGCCGACCTGGTGAAGCAGGCCGGCGGCACGGCCGTGACGGTGCAGTCGAAGCCTAATGGCGAGAACGGCCAGAAGTATTCGATGTACTCGTTTTCGGTGCATTTTGCGCAGGTGCGGGTGCACGTGCTCACCGGTGAGGTGCGGGTGAGCAAGCTGGTGAGCTGCGCCGACGCGGGCACCATCATCAACGAGAAAACCGCTGGCAACCAGATGAAGGGCGGCGCCGTGGGTGGCATTGGCATGGCCCTGATGGAGCACGCCATCATCGACGACCGGTTCGGCCGCTACGTGACCAAAGACCTGGCCGACTACCACGTGCCCGTGCACGCCGACGCGCCCGACATCCAGGTGGCCTTCGTGAATCAGCCCGACCCGTACGTGAACGCGCTGGGCACGAAAGGCATCGGCGAAATTGCCACCATCGGCGTGGCGCCCGCCATTGCCAACGCCGTGTTCAACGCCACCGGCAAGCGCGTGCGCGAGCTGCCCATCACGCCCGACAAGCTGGTGTAGCCGTTGAATTGACAGCTAGTTATTGACGGAAAAGCCCTGCCTAGTATTCACTGGCAGGGCTTTTTGCTGAAGGAAACTGCTGCCGCAGATGCGCGTAGCAACAATGGATTTGATGCCTTAGGCCCGCACCCGGTAGAGCCGGGCGCCAAACAGCGCAATGTAGGCGTAGCAGATGATGGGCAGGTAGTAAGCCGCGGCGATGTCGTGGTTGGCGATTTTGCCCATGAGGTAGGGGAAAATGGCGCCACCGGCCACGGCCATCACCAGGATGGACGAGGCCTGCTGCGTTTGCGGGCCCAGGTCCTTGATGCCCAGCGAGAAGATGGTAGGGAACATGATGCTGAAGAAGAAATTAATCAGCAGTAAGGCGATGAAGGAGGGCCAGCCCCAGCTTTGGGCCACGATGAGGCACATGAGTACATTGCCCAGCGCGAAGGCCGCCAGCAGCTTGCTCGGCGCGATGTAGCGCATGAGGAAGGTGCCCACGAAGCGCCCGCTCATCATCATCACCATGAACAGCGAGAAGTAGCCGGCCGCCGTGGCATCGGAGAAGTTCATTTTCTCGACGCCGTAGTTGATGAAATAGGCCCAGGTGCCGCCCTGCGCCGCGCAGTTGAGAAACTGCGCCAGCCAGGCCCAGCGGAAATGCGCGTGCCGCAACACGCCCTTGGATTGGGCCAGCGGGGCGGCTGTATCGGCGGTGCCGGTGTAGAAGCCGGCTTCGGTTTCGGCGGGCACGGCGGGAGCATGGGCATCCTGCAACGCGGGCACTTTGATGAAGGAAAAAGCCACTCCAATGGCCGCAATCACGCTGCCAATGGCGATGTAGAGGGACTTGACCGAGCTAAGGTCGCCGCTGGCGTGGGCGCCGTTGAGGATGAAGTAGCTACCCAACAGCGGCCCTACCACCGCGCCGAGGCCGTTGAAGGACTGCCCGAAATTCACGCGCTGGTCGCTGGTGTGCTGGTTGCCCAGGGCGGCCATGAAGGGGTGCGCCACGGCTTCCAAAGTGGCCAGCCCGCAGGCCAGCACAAACAGCGCGCCCCGGAAAAACCCGAACGAGCTGGCATTGGCGGCCGGTACAAACAGGAACGCGCCCAGCGCATACAGCCCCAATCCCAGCAGCACGCCGTTTTTGTAGCCGAAGCGCTTCATGAACACGCCCGCCGGGATGCCCATCACGGCATACGCCCCGAAAATGGAAAACTGCACCAGCCCCGAATCGGCCTTGCTCACGTGCAACACGTTCTGGAAGTGCTTGTTGAGCACGTCGCCCATGGTAATGGCAATGCCCCAGAGCATGAACAATGACGACACAAAGACCAGCGTCGGCATGTACTTCTTCTCGGTGAAAGGCACCTTGGTTTGAGCAGAGAGGCCGGAGGCGGAAACCGCAGATTGCATGGTGGGAATAGCTGGAAATGACGACGGATGAGGCAGCCTGGGGAGCGGCCAGGTCCGATAGTAGCCCCAAGGTAGCAGGGCTAGCAGTTGCCCGGCAACCGAACCCACCCGATTGTGCCGCCGCGCCGCTTGGGCGGAATAATTTTCCCACGTTTCGCGGGCAGCGGCGCTATCACAGGAGAGTTGTTTGGGCAATTAAAACAGCTGTCATCCAGACCCTAATAATTAAAGGGAGATTGCTAGCCTTGGTGGCCGATGGGTCGCAGTTTCGCCTTGAAATGGCAATCCGAGTACGGCGGCCCAAGCCAGTACACGGCATAGTGCTGGTTCACCTCGCCCCGTCGCACCAGCAGCCAGCCGCACCAGCGCACGGTTTTGGTGGGCGCTTGCCAGTGCAGCTGCACCAGGCCGCCCACATCGTAGTTCACCTCAACGAAGAAGCCGGCCGGCACTCGGCACGTGCGGCATCGCCACCGTCACCGTGACACTGCCGTCGTCCCAGGCATGAGTTGGTAAGTTTGGCCGTGGCGGAATCCGGCAAGGCCATCGAAGCCGCAAAAAATGAATTTTTGGGGCCAAGATTCTATCCGGCTGGTTGCTTTTGTGGGTGCGGAATATTAAAAATACCCCTTACGATATCGTAAGGGGCATTTCCGTGAGGCGTATTGGGCTCGAACCAACGACCTCCACCGTGTCAGGGTGGCGCTCTGAACCAACTGAGCTAACACCCCGGAAAAAGCTCCGCGCTGGCGGCGGAGCGGCCCCAAAGGTAGCACGCGCCCGCGCTTGGCGCACCAGTTCAGTCGGCTTTTTTTCGTCGCTCTTCCGGCGTGTGGGCAACTTTCTGGGCCCGGGAAAGTATAGGGGCAAACGGGAATAGTAATCTTCCCGGGCCATTGGCCTCATTACCTTACCTTCTTTCACCCATGAAAAAGATTTTTCTGTTTCTTCTGCTCGCCGTGGCTTCTGCGCCGGCTGCTTTCGCGCAAGCTGCCCCTGGCGGCTCCCAGTCTTCAAAAGACTACACCGGTGGCGCGGTTACGGAGTCGGGCAACACCGGCTTCGGCGTCAAGGGCGGCTACAACCTCAATGGCCTGCGCGGCGACGACGTGAAAGGCATTGACCGCCAGGCCCGCAGCGACTTCCACGCCGGCGTTTACGGCCAGTTTGGTTTTGACGATTTCTCGTCCATCCAGGCCGAGCTGCTCTATTCGCGCCAGGGCTTTGAAGCCAACACTGGCACCAGCGGCGCCCGCCAGCGCTACCGCATGGACTACGTGATGCTGCCCGTGATGTACGTGGGCAACTTCACCGACCACCTGAGCTTCCACATCGGGCCGCAGGCCTCGCTGCTCACCAACATCCGCAAAGACGAGCAAACCCTCGATGCCAAAGACAACGGCTTCAACTCGTTTGATTACGGCGGCGTGGCTGGCCTCGAAGCCCGCATCGGCCCGGCCCGCATTGGCGCCCGTTACAACCTGTTTCTGGGCAAAATTTTTGAAGATGGCCCCAGCAAAGTCTCAACGGCCGGCGCGCAGTTTGTCAACAGCAAGCTCTACAACAACATGCTGCAGGTGTACGTGGGCATCGGCTTCACGCAATAAGCGGCGCTGCTGCCAAACTGCTACAAAAGAGGCCTTCGGGCCTCTTTTTTTTGGGCCTGCGGGCCTGGCACGGCCGGCTGAGGCAACCTTGGCCGCAGGTGTCCGTTTTCTGCAAGCACTCCATTTCATTGTTTTTCATCATGAAAACAGCCTTATTCACCTTAGCACTGGGCCTGGCCCTGGCCCCGGCCGCGCACGCCCAGCAAGGCCCCGGCGTGGGCTCGTCGGCCGACTACTCGGCCACCGACGGCACCGAGTCGCGCAATACCGGCTTCGGCATCAAGGGCGGCTACAACCTGGCCAGCATCCAGGGCACAGGCGCCAGCCTGTTCACCAACCGCGACAACCTCAAGGATTTTCACGCCGGCGTGTATGGGCAGTTCGGTTTCAACAACTTCGCCTCACTCATGGTGGAGCTGCTGTACTCGCGCAAGGGCTACCGCACCGACTACCTCGGCACCGCCGCCCGCGACACCCGCCTCGACTACCTGGAGCTGCCCATTCTCTTCGTGGGCAACCTCACCGAAACGCTCAGCATTCACGTAGGGCCGCAGGTGTCGCTACTCACCAACGTGCGCAACGACGGCGCCACCGTGAGCATCGGCGACAACGGCTTCAACAGCCTTGACTACGGCGCCATTGCCGGCGCGGAGGCCCGCCTGGGCTTCGCCAAAGTGGGCGCCCGCTACGACTGGAGCCTGGGCAAACTCTACAAAGACGGCACCGTGGTGCGCTACAATACGGCCACAGGCGCGGCGATTGGCGACAACAACATCCGCAACCAGGTTTTCCAGCTATACGTGGGGCTGGGCTTTAAACACTAATTGCCGATGCTCGACGTAGCGGCGCTGGACCACGCCCGCGAAATGCTGCTGGGCCGGGCCCTGGCCGTGCTGGCCGCCTGGGCCCTGCTCAACCTGCTGGTGGGCGGCACCCTACTCCGGCAGGCCGACCGCCGCTTTGCGCCCTACTACTTCCACGGCATGAACGTGGGCTGGGGCTTGGTGAACACCGTGCTGGCCTGCTGGGGCATTCTGCGACTGCGCTTCACCTCGCCGCCGGGCCTGCGGCTGGCCGAGTTGGTGGCCGAGCAGTTGCACAACGAAAACCTTTTCCTGCTCAACACCGGCCTCGATGTGGCCTACCTCATGACGGGGTTTTACCTGCGGGCGCTGGCCGCCGTGCTGGGGCAGGCCAACGCGCCGCGCCTGCACGGTTTCGGCGGGGCGCTGTGGGTGCAGGGCGGCTTTCTGCTGGTGTTCGATGCAGTGGTGTGGAGCCTGCTGCACTGGCAGGGCCGGGCCTGGATTCCGCTTATCTGATAGCAAACCAATCAGAAGGTTAAATCTCAATTTGGGAACTAAATCCAATTTGAGGAAAATACCGTTTCTTTCACCGAGCATTTTTGCCAGTAAGTCGGTTAAAGAGTCGGGTTCAACTGATTTATCTTTTAGTAATCATGCTAATAGATGAATTTTGGGTACTCCTGCTACGGGCACCGGCCGATGATTGTCACCCGCCGCTCAGCACTTATCAGGAACCATATGCGTCTTTTTACCCTCGCTTTCAGTTGCTTTCTATCGTTGGCTCCCTTTTTGGGATTTTCAGCCGGCATCCTTGACCGCGCCGAGGCGGTGGCCGTGACCAGCCCCGCCGGTGGCGTGCGCCTCAACGGCATTCTGCGCCTGCCCACCGGCCAGGGGCCCTTCCCGGCGGCGGTGCTGCTGCCCGAGCGCGGCGTGAACGCCAGCAACCCCAATTCGCCCGACAACCAGCTCCTTAACACCCTGGCCGACTACCTGGTGAGCCAGGGCGTGGTGGTGCTGCGGCTGCACGAGCGGGGCCAGGGCGGCTCCGGCGGCTCGGCCGCAACCACGACGCTGGCCGAACGCTCGGCCGATGCCATTGCGGCCCTCAACTACCTGCGCACCCGGCCCCAGGTCGACGTGACACGCCTCGGCCTGATTGGCCACGGCGAGGGGGCCAACGTGGCCCTGCTGGCCGGCGCGCAGCCGCTGGCGCCCACGTTTGTGGTGGCTATGGCCGCCGCCGGGCTACCGGGCCGCGAGGTGCTGGCCACCCAGCCGGCCATGTACGGCAAGGTGCTCGGCAACGACTCGACCGATGCCCAACGGGCCCGCAAGTACCGCCTCGACATGGTGGCCGCCGAGCAGGAGGCCGCCAAAATGCGCCTCAAAGGCTCCAACGCCGCCCAGGTGCAAACCTACCTCGACCAGCAGCGCCTGCGCCAGAAAGCCGCCATGCGCCGCGACGAGGAAGGCCTCATCAAGCAGCAGCGGGCCATGCTGGAAATCGTGCGCCAAACCCCCGACAACAGCCAGGCCCAGGCCATTCTGGGCAACATGCTGCGCCAGCGCTACCCCGGCATTGCGCCCACCGACCTGCAAACCAGCGTGCAAACCCTCACCACGCCCGCCTACCGCAGCTACCTCAGCTTCGACCCGCAGCCCGAACTGCCCGCCGTGAAATGCCCGGTGCTGCTGCTGCAGGGCGAAGCCGACCAGCAGGTGAACGCCAACGCTAATCTCGCTTCGCTCAAAAAAGGCCTGCGCAGCAACGCCCGCGTGGTCGAGCTGCGCTACCCCAATCTCAACCACGCCCTGCAGTTCGCCAGCGACTCGCCTGCCGATGCCGCCTCGGCCGCCTTCAACCCCGATACTCCGGCCGATATCTACAAGTGGATTAGCACCCAGAATTAGGACCAAAACTGTCATTGCGAGTGCAGCGAAGCAATCCGTCCTGTCAAAACCAGACCCGCTCTTTTACCAGAAAGCCCCGGCACCACTGCGGTACCGGGGCTTTCTGGTAAAAGAGCGGGTCTGGTTTTGACAGGATGTTTGTCGCATTGAGAGGACGAATTGCCACGGGCTGCGCCCTCGCAATGACATAGCCCCCAACCAGTTCGTGCTTAATTGTGGCCGCCGTGCTGCGGTTCCAGCATTTCTTCCACGATTTTCTTGTTGAAGGCGGGGATATCTTCGGGCTTGCGGCTGGTGATGAGGCCGTGGTCGCACACCACTTCGGAGTCTTCCCAGTGGGCGCCAGCGTTTTTGAGGTCGGTATGCACGCTGGGCCAGCTCGTGACGCGCTTGCCGCGCACCACATCGGCCTCCACCAGCAGCCAGGGGCCGTGGCAGATGGCGGCCAGCACCTTGCCCGAGCCAGCAAATTCTTTCACGAAAGCCACCACGTCTTTGTTGACGCGCAGGATGTCGGGGTTCATCTGGCCGCCGGGCAGCACCAGGGCGTCGTAGTCGGCAGGCTTCACCTCGGTGATGACTTTGTCGACGTCGACTTTGTCGCCCCAGTCCTTGTTCGGGCCGTCCCAGCCTTTGATGGAGCCGCTTTTGAGGGAGATGACGTGGGTTTCGGCGCCCTCGCCTTCGAGGTATTTTTTGGGTTCGTCGAGTTCGGCCTGCTCGAAGCCGTCGGTGGCGATGATGGCAATTTTCTTGCCTTTGAGTTTGTCGCTGCTGAAAAGACTCATGGTATTTGGAAAGGAGGTAAAAAAGAAAGCCGGAGCAAGTCCGGCTTCGTTCTTACGCCCGTTCCGGGCCGTGGGTTAATCAAAATTCGGGCATTGGAGCCAGTAGAACGAGTATCCCAAAGCGCGGCTTCGGCTCGCGTCAGCATCGTTCAACGAGCCGAAGTCGCGCTTTGGGGTACTCGTTTTGCTGGCTCAAACGGCTTAGTCCTCGAACCAGTGAATGGTAAATGTTGTGCCTTCGCCCACGGTGCTGCTTACTTCGAGGTGGCCGCCGCGGCTGGCCACGATACGCTGCACGAGGTACATGCCCACGCCAGCGCCGGCAATGTGCGGGTGCTGGCGCGCAAACGGCTGGAACACCGGCGCCGGGCGGCCCGGCAGCTCCATGCCCAGGCCGTTGTCCTGCACGGTGAGCACGGGCTGGCCGGCTTCGGAAAGGAAGCTGCGCACCTGCAGGTGCAGCGGCCGGGCGGGGTCGGCAAACTTGAGGGCGTTGCTGAGCAGGTTGTGCAGGATGGAACGCAGGTTGGCGCGGCCGTAAGTGAGCGTGGGCGCGGCCGCGAAATCGAGGCTGACGGTGGCTTCTGACTCCTGCACCTGGGCGCGCAGGCCCAGCAGCACCTCGTCGGCCACGCTGCGCAAATCCAGCGCCTCCACCGGCGCCGAGAGGCCGCGCTGCTCCTGCACGGTGGCGGCCAGGTCCTGTAGCGTGGCGTCGAGCTGGCCCAGCGCTTCATCCACCATACCGATAATTTCGCCCTCCTCGGGGTCGTTGAAAGTGGCCGTGCGGCGTAGCTCATCGAACAGGCCGCGCAGGTTGAGCACGGGCTGCTTGAGGTCGTGCGAGGCGGTGTAGACGAAGGTGTCGAGGTCGCGGTTGGTGCGGGCCAACTCATCGTACTGCGTCTGGAGTACCTCGCGCAGGCGGTACTGGTCGTCCACGTCGGTGCAGGTGCCAAACCAGCGCGGGCCGCGCTCGTCCGTCAGCTGCCGCGCCCGGATGATGTGCCAGCGGTAGCGCCCGTCGTGCCGGCGCATGCGGAACAGGCCCTCGTAGGGCTGGCCGGTGGCAATGCTCTGCACCCAGCGACGGGCAGCGCCGGCCTGCTCGCTGGGTTCCAGCAGGTTTATCCAGCCGGTGGGCCCCAGCTCTTCCTTAGTCAGGCCCGAATACTCGCCAGTGTAATGGTTGTAGTAATCGATAAAGCCCTCGGCCGTGGCCGTCCAGATGAGCTCCGGGATGCTGTCGGCCAGGAAGCGCAGCTCGGCCTCGCCGCGGCGCAGGGCGTCGGCCAGCTCGCGCTGGTCGTGCACTTCGGTAAGGGCACCGTGCCAGAACACGGCCTGGTCGGGGGCGTGCAGCTCGGGCAGGGCGCGGCTCAGCATCCAGCGGTACTGGCCGTCGTGGCGGCGCAGACGGTACTCATAGCTCCAGCCCACGCCGCTGGTGCGGGCCGTGTCGGCCTGGTAGAGCACGCGCAGGCGGTCGTCGGGGTGAATGAGCAGGGGCCAGATGGCGTTCAAATCGGCCGTAGGGGGCTGGCCGGTAAAGTAGTACCACTGCGGGCTCACGTACTCGAACTTGCCGGCGGCATCGACGGTGAAAGTGATTTGGGGCACGGTTTCCGTCAGCACCCGCAGGCGGGTGTCGAGGCGCCGGGTTTCGATGGACAGGTGGTGCGCCCGCTGCCGGGCCTCTTCCTGCACGGTCACGTCCACGGCAAAAAGCAGCAGGCCGCTCACGGGGCCATTGCCTTCGCGCACGGGCTCCAGGGCAATGTCGAAGTAGCGCGGCGTGGACGGGCCGCCGTCGGTCGCGGGCAGGGGCAGGCTGTAAGCCTTGGCCACATAGGGCCGCCCGGCGTCGTACACTTGCCGCATCACCTCCAGCAAATCGGCCGGGATGGTGCCCGGGTGCTCGGCCACGGCATCGCCTTCCTCCACGGCCGCGCCGAGCACGGCGCGCATGGCCTCATTCACAAATCCGTAGCGCAATTCCTGCCCTTGCAAGGTGGCCACCCCGGCGGGCATGTGTCCCAGGATGTCGCGAAGTTGTTGCTCACGCATGCTCAAAGGTAGGCAGAAGTGCGGGCAGGGCAGCGCCAGCCGGCCCGGTTGTGAGGCGTATTAGCCGGCTTACTGGCGAGGTTTTACGCATGCTCGGGCTCGGGCGCGGCCGGGGTTGCATCGGCGCCAAACACGGCCAGCTTCACCAAATCGACCAGCATGGCGTCGGCAATGCTGAGGGAGCTGGGCGGCGGCGGCAGGTGCTGCGGCAGCAGAAAGCCCTGCAGGGCCTCAAACCCGCCGGGCTCGAGGGGATGGAAGGCCATGGACCAGTCGGCGAAGCTGCGCTCCGTGATGGGCTTGTCGACCAGCTTGACGACGTTGGAGTGGCGGCCGTCGCGGGAAATGACATCGAACAGCGGCTCCAGCACTTCCGCCTCGCCCTCAATGAGCTGCGCGATGTTGCCGTGGCTGTAGAAAAGCACGCCCGTGACGTCGCGCGCGGCGTTGTCGCGCCGGCACTGGTCGAGCAATTCCTGCAAGTCCTGGTCAGACAGCGGGCGCACGGCCCGGCTCATGTAAACAATGTGAATCATAGGAAAACAGCAGCAGGCCGGGCCGTCTGGGGCCTCCGTGAAGGGTAGTATTGAGCAACCCTCTATTACGGGTGGTGTCGCGGCAAGTTATTTTCCTCTCTTGAATCCCCTGAAGTGAAGCGGCTGGTACTTAGCCGGCCCTGACAAAACGTTGGCCCGAAGCGCAGAAACAGCGAGGCTGCCAAACAATAGTCGGCCGCACCCCGCCACTGGTCGGTGCGAAGGCGCCAACCGCCGAGTGCGTTTTCGGCACCGGGCATCGGCGGGCATTTTTGGGCAACTATCCAGCTCCTGCCTTTCTGCCTTATGCTGCTACTCTTCTCCTCCTGCCAGTTGCGCCGCAGTTTGCGGCCATTTTTTCTGGCGGCTTTACTACTGCTATTATTGAGCAGCCCGGCGGCCCGGGCGCACCCCATGCCCAACTCGGTGGTGCTGCTCGACCTGCACCCCGGCGGCGTAGCGGCCGAAGTGCAGCTGCCGTTGGGCCAGCTGGAAATTGCCTTCGGCCACAACATTACCGAACACCCCGAAACGCTGGTGCAGCGCCTCGGCCCCGAGCTGCGCGCCTACATCCAGCAGCACGTGCGCCCCGAAACGCCCGACGGCCAGCCCTGGGCCGTGGCCGTGCGCGAGCTGCGCATTGGCAGCGCCGAACAAACCGATACCGGCCCCTACCAAGAGCTCACGGCCCAGCTGTGGCTCACGCCGCCGGCCGGCGCCACGGCCCGCGCCTTTGCCTTCAGGTACGACGTGATAGTGCACCAACTGGTGACGCACGTGGCGCTGGTGTCGGTGCGGCGCGACTGGGAGGTGGGCCGCGTGGGCGCCGAGCAACCGATTGACGTGGGCGTGATTCGGCTCGACGTGGTGAATAACGTGATTCCGCCGCTGTTCATCAGTCAGGCGGGCGGTGGGTGGTGGGCCGGCTTCCGGGGCATGGTGGCGCTGGGCGCGCGCCACATCGCCGAGGGCACCGACCATCTGTTGTTTCTGCTGGTGCTGCTGCTGCCGGCGCCGCTGCTGCTCACCAAGGCCCGGCGCTGGGGCCGTTTCGGCGGGGTGCGCTACGCGCTGGGGCGGCTGCTGCGGGTGGTGTCGGCCTTCACGCTGGGCCATTCCGTCACGCTGCTGGCGGGGGCGCTGGGGTGGCTGCGGCTGCCAGCGCAGCCGGTCGAGACGCTCATTGCGGTGTCCATTCTGGTATCGGCGGGGCACGCGGTGCGGCCGCTGTTTCCGGGGCGCGAGGGCTGGGTGGCGGCGGGCTTCGGGCTGGTGCACGGGCTGGCCTTTGCCAGCACGCTGGCCGAACTGCACCTGCCCGCCGGCCCCATGGCGCTCAGCATCCTGGGTTTCAATATCGGCATCGAACTGATGCAGCTGTTCGTCATCGCCCTCACGGTGCCGTGGCTGCTGCTGCTGAGCCAGACGCCCGGCTACGCCGCCGTGCGGGTGGCGGGGGCGGTAGTAGCGGCCGTGGCCGCGCTGGGCTGGCTGGTGGAGCGCATTTCGGCCCAAGCCAACCCGCTCACCGCACTAGTGGCGCGGGTGGCCCAGCATGCGCCCTGGCTGCTGGCGGCGCTGGCGATGGTGGCCGTCGTCAGCTTCTGGCGTCAGCAAAAGGCGCGTTCGATGCCTTCCTTTTAATCATTCCAACTCTGCATGTTCCATCTTTTACCCACCCCTTATCATGAATAAATTCATCCTCGCAGCGCCTATGCTGCTCGCCTTTTCGGCCTACGATTGGGTTGCGGATTTCTTTGAGCCGGCATCCCCGCTCAGCTACACGGCGATGGCCGCGCCGGCCGCTACGAACAAGCTGGCGGCCCTCAAAGGCCTGAAAAGCACAAAGTCCACGGCGGCGGTGAGCGACGTGGTGAATGCCGCTAACGCCTTCATTGCCACGCTCAGCACCGCGCAGCAGGCCACGCTGTTGCAGGCGTATAATTCGACCACAGTCACAAAGTGGTCAAATCTGCCGGTGAATTCCACCAACCGTATTGGCCTGCGCCTCGACGCCCTAACGGCGGCCCAGCAGACGGCTGCGCTGGCCGTAGTGCAGGCAGCCACGGGCACCGTGAGCGGCGACGGCTACAACGAGATTCAGCAGCTCCGCGCGGCTGACGACTACCTCGCGGCCAACGGCGGCGGCGCAGCCTACGGCAGCGGGGTGTACCTGATTGCGTTTCTGGGTACGCCCTCGCTCACCGGCACCTGGCAGCTGCAGTTTGGCGGCCACCACCTGGCCACCAACATCACGTATGGCAATGGGCAGGTAAAGGGCGCCTCGCCCAAGTTTGAGGGCACCGAGCCGCTCACGTTCAGCACGCCCAACAGCAACGTGTTTGCCACTGGCACGGCCTGCGCGCCCATGTCGAACGAGGGCTCGGCCATGCTGGCCATGCTCAACGGCCTCACCGCCGCCCAGAAAACCACGGCCCGCCTCAGCCAGAGCTTCAACGACGTGGTGCTCGGGCCGAACGGCAACGGCCAGTTTCCGGCCACCAAAGTGGGCCTGGCCGTGAACACGCTCACGGCCGCCCAGCAGGCGCTGGTGACGGAAGCCATGCGCCCCTGGGTGCAGGATTCCGACGATGCCACCGCCGCCAGCCTGATGACCACCTACACCAACGAGCTGGCCGGCACCTACATTGCCTACGCCGGCACCGGCAACCTCACCACCAACGGCGACTACGTGCGCATCGACGGTCCCACGGTCTGGATTGAGTTCATTTGCCAGAACGGCGTGGTGCTGTCCGGCATCCACTACCACACCGTGTGGCGCGACCACGCCCGCGACTACGGCGGCAACTTCTTCGGCACCTACACCACCGTGAGCGGCACCAAAGCCGCGGCGGCAGCCCGGGCGTTCTCGGTCTACCCCAACCCGCTCATTGGCGGGCAGCTGCTGCAGGTGCAGCTGGCCAGCCCCGCCGTGGCCGCCACCTACACGCTGCGCAACAGCCTGGGCCAGGCGGTGCGCACGGCCTCGTTCCGCGGCCAAGCCACTGAGGTGCCCATCGGCGGCCTGGCGGCCGGCGTCTACCTGCTCAGTGTGAAGGCCGATGCCAGCCCGGCCGTGACGCAGCGCGTGACGCTGGAGTAGCCGGGCCGGCTTTCGGCGCAGAAGCCCCGTCCGGCGTGCCAGGCGGGGCTTTTTGGTGAGCCGGGTTCGGGGGGAGGTTGCGGGGGCAGGCGCGCCGTTGGGCGAGTGCAGGGCGCCAACCGTCGATTGTGGGTGGCGCAGTTTCAAGACACGGCGGATTTTTGAAACACAATTGGTTGCCCATCTCAAGGCTGCGTAAATTTCGATGACTACCGCTCCCCTACCCGTTTACAAATCCCGGTTTCTGAAGGCCGACCGCCGCACCGTTATCCAAGCGGAAGGCGGGCAGACGTACCGGACCAGCTTCGAGCAGCCGGCGCGGCTCGATGATATTTTCATTCGGCCCGGCGCTTCAGTGCAGATGGATGCGACGGGCCTGACCGGCCAACTGCTTGTGCTGCCCATTGTGGGCGGGGCCCTGCTCACCACGGCCCAGACGGTGGAAACGGCTTTGCTGCCGGGCTACCTCTACACGGTGCCGGCCGCGGAAGCCGGTTCGCTCGTGCTGACCAACCCTTTCGAGAAAGAAACGGTCAATATTCTGCTGATACAGGCGCCGGTGCCATCGGCCGCCGCGGCCGTGGTGCAGGAGTTTCAATTGCCGCTGACAGAGAAAAACGTGCTGGTGGCGCCTGACAATCCAGCCCTGCCGGTGCGGGTGGGCTTGTACGACAGCCGGGTGAAGGGACATATCCCGGCCCTCGGCCTGGGTGGCTTTTCGCTGTGCTACGTCCTCAACGGCTCGTTCGAAATTGAAGACCGGCTGGCCGAGCACCGCGACGCGCTGCTGCTCTGGGAAACTGCTGAAATAGAATTCGAGGCCCTGTCTGAAACGGCCATTTTGCTTTACCTGGAGTTTGGCGCGTCAAGCTGAGCAAAGTTCAGAATGCGCCAATATCTCCTCTGGCTCCCCTCTCCCTTGGGAGAGGGGCCGCCCCGGAGGGGTCCCGTGAGGTGTCACGTCAGCCGAAGCGGTAGAGATGCTTCGACTGCGCTCAGCATGACCTGACAAACAGATTTTTAAAATTTTAACCCAACGCATGCTTAAACTTTTCCGCTTATGAACCGAATTGACTTCCTGAAAAAGAGCTTTGGCTTCCTGGGCATGGCGGTGGTGGGCCCCTCGCTGCTGGGCGGCAGCGAGGCCGAGGCCTGCACCGTGGCCAGCACCGAAACAGCCGGCCCCTTCCCCACCATCAACCCCGCCAGCTACGTGCGCAACAACATCATCGGCACGCGCACGGGTGTGCCATTCACCATTAACATCGCGGTGAAAAACGTGCTGAGCAACTGCGCCGCCGTGGCCGGCCTGCTCGTCGACATCTGGCACTGCGACAAGGACGGCAACTACTCGCAGTACGGCGGCACGCAGATGCAGCAAACCAACTATACCACCCAGGACTTCCTGCGCGGCCGCCAGGTGACCAATGCCAACGGCCTGGTGAGCTTCACCAGCATCTTCCCCGGCTGGTATTCGGGCCGGGCCACGCACATCCACGTGCACATCTACACGGCCAGCGGCACCAGCCTGCTCATCTCCCAGATTGCCTTCCCGGAAAGCGCCACCAGCGCCGTGGTGACGGTGAACGCGGCCACGGCCATGGGCTACACCAAGGGCATGAGCGGCTACACCTACAACGCCAGCGACAACGTGTTTTCGGACGGCACGGCCACCGAGATGAGCACCATCACGGGCAGCGTGGCGGCGGGCTACGTGCTCAACTGGGACGCCTTCATCTCGTCCACGGCGCTGGCTACCAAGAGCGCCGCGGCCGAAACCCAGTTCCAGATTCGGCAGAACTTCCCGAACCCGGCCAGCGACCTGACCCGGATTCCGGTGGTGCTGCGCACGCCCTCCGAAGTGCAGGTGACGGTGGTGTCGATGACCGGGCAGCAGGTGCTCCGGCAGGTGCTGGGCACGCTGAGCGCCGGCGAAAAGATGATTGATTTGGACGTGTCGGCGCTGGCCGCCGGCAGCTACGTGACCACCGTGAAGGTGGCTAACCTGGCGGGCACGTTCACGCAGTCGCAGCTGCTGTTGAAGAATTAGGGGTTTGTAGCGCGGACTTTGTAGTCCGCGTCCTTGCGCTATTTAGAACTGCCCCAATGGCGTGGGGACGCGGACTACAAAGTCCGCGCTACACCCCAAACTGTGAAGTTGAACCGTGCTGTTGAGCCCGAGGCTGGTCGCTCCCACGGCCGGCCTCTTTTTTTTATTTCTGCGCATCCAGCCCCGCCACCAGCCGCTGCATGGCGTGCTGCCGGAAGGGCGAGGGCGAATCGAGGCCGGTGGTGAAGTTGTAGCGCACCACCACGATGTCCAGGTTGCGAAAGCGGTCCAGATACGATGGCACAGCCCGAAACAGAGCCAGCACCTCGTAGCTCTCATAGATGAGAAAGGTGCGGCGCCGGCTGCCGTGAAACAGCCGCTCCTTTCGGGCCAAATCGAAGTAGCCTGTGAGCGGCGAGGAGTTGAAGGCGAACACCTTTTCGATGCGCGGACAGGTGTAGCCGGCGTGCTGGGCCAGCCCGCCACCCAGCGAATGGCCCACCGCGAAAATGCGCGCCCGCCCGCCATAGGCTGAATCGAGACGCGCCACCACGGCGGGCGTGAGGGCGCGGGCCTGTTCGTACTGGTCCCAGAGGCCGGGCCAGTTGGTGACGGGTCGGGTATTGGCCACTCAGTCGGCAAACTCCAGGTAGTTGGTGCCCCGAAACACCAGCACCGCCAGCGGCCGGGCGCCGGGGCGCGCCTGCACCCACACGTCGTACACCATGCCGCCCAGCATTTTTTGGCCTGGCGCGGCAGCTAACGGATACGTGAACGAAAATGGCCGCCAGCCGCGCCGGGCCAGCTCGTAGCGCTCCACGGCGTACTTGGCGGTGTCCTGGCGGTAGTCGGGCCGGTGGGTGGTTGTCTTCACACCTGAGTACACGATGGCGCTGAGCATGGCCATATCGGATGCCAGCTGGTAGTCGGCATCGCGCAGCGTGGGCGTGAGCTGGCCCTGGGCCAATTGGGCGGGTGTGCGGTGGTACTGCAGGTTTCTGATGGTGACTACGGCGTCATCGGGCCGCTGGCAGGCACTGAGGAGTAGAAGTAGACCCCAAGCGAGAATGACAATAAAAACCGGTCCTTTCATTCTCTAGCTGGCTTGTCCCACCCATACCAGACCAGTTTGCACGGCCACGCAAGCCTCGCCGGTTGGTGATTCGATAGGCCAATGCGGCTTGCGGGAAGCCCACTGGCCCAGCTCTGCAAAATCCTCTGGCCAGAAAATGTCAATTCTTTTCCTGGCGCTCCATTGCAGCTCATCAATGCCCGCCACCATCTGGTACTCAACGGGCAGCGGTAACGCTAGTGCTTCGCCAAATGCTGTTTCATATCGAGGGGTTCGCTCACAAATGGCGGCCACTAATTCCGATTCGCCAAAAGCAGGTTCAAACAGCCACACGGCCAGATAGAAGGTCGGATAATGCTGCCGCAATTGCACCTGCCATTGCTTGAAATCAGCAACCAATTTGCCTAGCCACAGCTTCCGAATGGCAAGTGGAGGCTTGTCACTCACGAGCCAGGGTGTTAGCCCCAGCTTTTGCGTGTCGTACTGGTCCTGCGCTATTCGCGTCATATTGGGCAATGCCAACACAGCTGCCCGCTGCTGGTGCTGCTGCAGGTGCCGACGAAAACCACGAATCCGTTTTTTCCTCATGAAGGCTTCTTCCTGGAAGCACGGTGCTTTCAAGAAGAAGCAAGCTACACTATGAGCCCCTATTTGCCGCCCCTAGCTCAACGTCAACCCCTCCGCCGTGAAGCGCCGGTAAATCCCGGCCAGAATTTCGCTTTTGGTGAGCTGCTCCTGGCGGATGTTGGTAATCCAGAACAGCACTTTGAGCTCGTACACCTGGCCGTTGATGCTGCTGAGCAGGATTTCGGGCGGCAGGTTGTGCAGGGTGTAGGGGCTGGTTTTGATTTCCTCCTGGATGAGCGCGCGGGCTTGGGCCAGGTTGGTTTGCAGGTCGTCGGTGGCGGAGGTCATTTTCAGCACGAGGTCGACGCGGATGTGGTCGTTGGTGCGCGTCCAGTTGATGACGTGGTTGGAGAGCAGGTCGCCGTTGGGCACGATGATTTCGGAGCCCGTGACGGACGTGAGCTTACTGGAGCGGATGCCGATGTCCTGCACGCGGCCCGATTTGCCGGCTACTTCGATGAAATCGCCGACATGGAAAGGCCGCTCAAAAATCAGGATAATGCCCGACACCAGGTTGTTGACGATGCTCTGCAAACCCAGGCCGATGCCCACGCTGAGCGCGCCGAACACGATGGCGATTTTGCTCAGCGGCAGGCCCGTGGCGGCGGTGGCCAGCGCGAAGCCCACCAGCACCAGCAGCAACCGCAGCGCCACCAGCCACGAGCCCCGGCGGCGCGAGTCGGAATCGTCGTCGCCCACCTCGCCGAAGAAGTAGCCGATGTAGCGCTGCAACAGGGTGGAAATGTAGAGAATCAGGAAGAAAAGCAGGATGTTGCCAAACGTGAAAACGGTGCTGCCGATGGTGTGCGGCGCCGTGAGGGCGTGGTCGAAGAAGCCGTAGATGGCGTTGTACACGTTCAGGTTCGAGGTGAAGACCACCAGCCAGAGCGCGCCGGCCAGCACCGTGAGCAGGCACATGAGCTGGGGCTCGATTTTGTCGTAGTCGAAGGCCGCCGTGCCGCCCTCGCTGCCCCGGCTGCACAGGATTTGCAGGTGGAAGGCTTCGGTGAACAGCTCGATGAAAACCGCCAGCCCGATGCCCTGCGTGAGCCCGAAAATGGCCGCCGTGCTGAACATCTTGGCCAGGCTCAGTCGACCCACCACGTTGCAGACCATGGCCAGGCCGTTGAGCCCGATGAACAGCCAGGCCACCGGAATCAGGAACCGCATCTGAGCCAGGGTTTCGCGCAGGCGCAGCAGCAGCAGCACGCCCACGCCCACGGCCAGCGCGTTGAGGCCCAGCAAGCCCCAGCGGGCCAGCAGGCCGGTGGTGGCGTTGGCGTTGGCCACGCTCAGGCCCACGAAAAACGCCACCAGCCCCAGCCAATACAGAAACAGCCGCCGCGGCCAACTCCTCGCAAACACCGCCGTGAGCGCCACCAACAGCAGCAGCTGCAGCAGCGCCAGGTACACGGGCGGCGGGTGCAGCTCCAGGGCCGGCGCCAGGCTGAACATCACCACCAGCGTGGCCGCCACCGGCCCCGGCCGCAGGTAGTGAAAGGGCTCGGCGATGACCAACTCCTGCTTCCGGGCCCGGCGGTAGTTGAACGACACCCAGCCGTAGAACACCAGGCCGATGAGGGCCATGTAGGCCCAGTTGTCCCAGTTGTGCACGAAGTAGAAGTTGATGATTTCGCGGCGGTACTGGCCGGCCTTGCGGGCCTTGGGGTCGGCCGGCAGCTTCGGCGGGGCCGACTGGGCCTCCCAGAGGGGCGGGTAGTTGAGCTTGGCGTTGGTGCGGCTGTAGCGGCGCAGCTGGTCGCCCACCTCGTCCTGCAGCTCCATGCCCTGGATGTAGCTGGCGGCCACCTGCGTCTGCAGCTGCTTCACTTTGAGAAACCGCTTGGCCAGCAGCCCGCCAATGCGCTGCTGCCGCGCCAGCAGGGCCGAGTCGGAGCGTTCTAGGGCCAGGGTAGTGGCATCGGGGCGCGGGACGCGCGGGGGCGGCGGGGCAATGGTTTTGAGCCGGGCCTGCATGGCGCCCAGCTGCTGGTGGGCTTCGGCCAGCTCGGTGCGCCAGTCGGCCAGCTCGTCCTGCAGGGTGGTGAGCATGAGCTGGCACATCTGCAGCTGCTTGATGTCGACCACCTGTCCCTTCTGCTTGAGGGTGTACTGAATGGCCTTGAGGTTTTCCACCACGTCGGGCAGGTCCTCGGCCAGGCCGCGCGTGTCGAACACCTTACGCACCTGCCCCGAAATGCTGCTGAGCGTGGTGTAGCCCACTTCGAGGCGGTAAGAATCGTCGCGGGCCACGGTGGTATCCACGGCCATCGTGTCTTCTTTGACGACGGTGCTCTGGGCCCGGGCCGGGGCCACGGCCAGCAGCCAGAGCAGCAGGCAGGTCAGGGGCAATTTTGCGGAAGCCGGCAAGGGATTTGGAACGGGCATACAGGAGCTTTAGACCGGAAAAGTACGCGCCGAACGGCCGGAAAGACGGGCCCGGATTTCGGCAAAAGATGCAGCCGGGCATTCTGCCGTTTAACAGGAGCATTGCATCGACGGGCCGGAATATTTGTAGCACATGCTTTAGCTTGTACTTCGTTGCACGGTTCCGGCACACTGGCGCGGTTCCGTGTGCTACGTGCAACGCCCGCCCCTCTCCTTCCGTCTGTCTCTGCTATGATTAAACCCCTGCTGACCTTCCTCCTGCTCGCCGGCCTGGCCGACACGGCCGCCGCGCAAACCACGCCGCTCTACATGCCGCGCGACATCAAGGCCGCCTTCGCCAAAGGTACCCGCAGCCCCGACGGCCGCCCCGGCCCCAAGTACTGGCAAAACCGCGCCCGCTACGACATCACCGTGCAGGCCGCGCCGCCGGCCCGCGACATTCGCGGCCGCGAAACCATCACCTACTTCAACAACAGCCCCGACACGCTGCGCCAGGTGGTGCTGCGCATCATCCAGAACATCCACAAGCCCGGCGCCAGCCGCGACGGCGATGCGGCGGCCGACTACCTCACCTCGGGCGTGGTGATTGACACGTTTCTGGTGGCGGGGCAGTCGCGCCCGCTGCCGCAGAACCTGGGCACCGCGCCGGGCGTGCGCCTGCCGCGCCCGCTGGCCCCGCACGACTCGGTGAAATTTGCCGTGGCCTGGCACTTTCCGATTTCCAAGGAAAGCGGCCGTGAGGGCATGATTGACCCCACCACTTACTTCCTGGCCTACTTCTACCCGCGTATTGCCGTGTATGATGATTACGCCGGCTGGGACCGACTGCCCTTCGTGGACAGCAAGGAGTTTTACAACGACTTCAACGATTACACCCTGCGCGTGAAAGCGCCGGCCAACTACATCGTATGGGCCACCGGCACGCTGCAAAACCCCGACCAGGTACTGCAAAAGGACGCCGCCAAGCGCCTCAAGCAGTCGATGACCAGCGACAAGGTGCTGCACATCGCCACCGCCGCCGATTTGGCCAAGAAAAACATCACCGCCCAGCAGCCGATGAACACCTGGGTGTGGACCGCGCGCGACATTTCGGACATGACTGTGGGGCTGAGCGACCATTACGTGTGGGACGCTGCCAGCGTGATTGTGGATGCCAAGGCCAAGCGCCGCGCCAGCGTGCAGGCTGCGTATGCGGATTCGACGGTGGATTTCCGGGAGTCGGTGAAAAACGCCCAGTTTGCGCTGGGCTGGTTTTCGAACCCCAATAACTGGCCCGGCGTGGCGTATCCGTTTCCCAAAATGACGGCCTTCCAGGGCTTTGCCGACATGGAATACCCGATGATGGTGAACGACAGCCCGCAGAAGGACCCCAAATTCGCGCAGTTCGTGCAGGACCACGAAATCGCCCACACCTGGTTTCCCTTCTACATGGGCATCAACGAGAGCCGCTACGCCTACATGGACGAGGGCTGGGCCACCACGTTCGAGCGCCTCATCAACACCGCCGAAAACGGCGCCGAAACGGCCGACAAGTTCTACAAGCAGTTCCGCGTCAGCCGCTGGATTAACGACCGCAGCACCACCCAGGACCTGCCCATCATCACGCCCAGCAGCGAGCTGAAGGCCGGCTACGGCAACAACGCCTACGGCAAGCCCTCGCTCAGCTACTTCGCCCTCAAGGATATGCTCGGCGATGCGCTGTTCAAGAAAAGCCTGCACGAGTACATGGACCGCTGGCACGGCAAGCACCCCATTCCGTGGGATTATTTCAACTCGATGAGCAGCGCCAGCGGCCAGGATTTGAATTGGTTTTTCAACAACTGGTTCTTCACCAACAACTACATCGACCTGGCCGTGACGACCAGCGGCAACACCGTGACGGTGCAGAACATCGGCGGCTTCGCCGTGCCCTTCGACGTGGTGGTGGAGTATGCCGACGGCAGCAAGGCCACGTTGCACCAGTCGCCCGCCGTGTGGCAGGCCAACCAGCGGCAAGCTGTTATTATCCTGCCCAAAGCCGCGAAATCAGTGCGCCTGGACGGCGGCATCTTCATGGATGCCAACGAGAAGGACAACGCCTGGTCACAACGCTAGGCCCGCTTCACCCGCTCATCTGCTGTTGATTGGCCGGCGGGTAACATTTTCTTAACATCAGCCAAACCAACTGCGAAAACCCCTTCGTAGGTTGCGTAGCAAAGCCCCGCGCTGCCGGTCAGCGCGGGGCTTTTGCTTGCTCACCTTCACGCGACTCTATGCTCCTACTTTTCCTGTTTCTGGCGGTGCTGCTGCTCACGTACTCCAACGGCGCCAACGACAATTTCAAGGGCGTGGCCACGCTCTGGGGCAGCGGCACGCTGGCCTACCGCCCGGCCCTGGTGCTGGCCACGGTGGCCACGTTTGCCGGTTCGGTGTGCTCGTATTTCTTTGCCGAGGAGCTGATTAAGAACTTCTCCGGCAAAGGGCTGGTGCCGGATGAGATTATCGGGTCGGTTGATTTCACGCTGTCGGTGGCGCTGGCGGCGGGCGTCACGGTGCTGCTGGCCACGCGGTTTGGCTTCCCGGTTTCGACCACCCACGGGCTGGTGGGTGCGCTGGTGGGCGCCGGCCTGGTGGCGGTGGGCACGGCGGTGAATTTCGGCAAGCTGGGCAGCACGTTTTTCCTGCCGCTCATTCTGGGCCCGGTGCTGGCCGTGGGCGTGGGCAGCCTGGTGTACGTGCTGTTTCACCGGGGCCGCCGGGCGGCGGGCATCACCGAAGAATCGTGCGTGTGCGTGGGCGATTCCTGGGTGCCGGTGGCCGCCGCGCCCACGGCCGCCTTCACGGCGCTGCCCACGCTGCAAGCCGGCATCGGCACCGAGGCCGAGTGCCAGAGCCGCTACCAGGGCAGTTTCATCGGCCTAAAATTTCAGCCGCTCATCAACAACCTGCACTACTTCAGCGCCGCCGCCATGAGCTTCGCCCGCGGCCTCAACGACACGCCCAAGCTGGTGGGCCTGCTGCTGCTGTGCAAGTTTTTCGCCATGCCCGTGAACGTACTCATCCTGGCCGTAGCCATGGCCATCGGCGGCTGGCTGAACGCCCGAAAAGTGGCCGACACCATGAGCAAGAAGATTTCCAAGCTCAACCACGGCCAGGGCTTCACGGCCAACATGGTGACGAGCCTGCTCGTGATTTTTGCCAGCAAGCTGGGTTTGCCGGTGTCCACGACGCACGTTTCGGTGGGCAGCATCTACGGCATCGGCTTGGTGAATGGCACGGCCAATTCGCGCGAAATCGCCAAAATCGGCTTGTCGTGGCTGCTCACGCTGCCGGTGGCGGCGCTGCTGAGCGCGGGGTTCTATTTCGTTTTTCACACGCTGGGCCGGTAGCGCCTGACGCCGGGACCTCACCCCCGACCTCTCTCCAAAAGAGAGGGGAGCCTGACGAATTCGTAGCGTGGACTCTGCGAGTCCGCGCCTGAGCGAACGACCTACCGCGCCCAACCATGCGCGGACTCGCAGAGTCCACGCTACAGTCCGTGCATTTCCGGTGCCCCCTCTTTTTTGGAGGGGGTCAGGGGGTGAGGTGGACGCCCGGCGGCGCGAACGATATCCTCTACTCTGCTCTGCATGAATGCCAGAATAATTACGACTCAAAAAGCCTTCCCCATATGACCAAACCTCTCCTCTTCCTCCTCACCTACCTCCTTCCCTTCCTCACCTTCGCCCAGCAAACCACCAGCGCCTTCGAGGGCCAGGTGACGGGCCAGCAGGGCGAGGGCATTCCCGGCGCCACGGTGGTGCTGACGCACGTGCCGACGGGCACCCGCAGCGGCACGCAGTCGGACGCCAGTGGGAAGTTTTTGCTCAACAACCTCAAGCCAGGCGGCCCCTATCAGGTGCAGGTGAGCTTCGTGGGCTACGCGCCGCAAACCCAGGAGGGCGTGTTTCTGAGCCTGGGAAAGGTGGCGCGCCAGACCTTCACGCTGCGCGAAGCCAGCACCGAGCTAGCCGGCGTGCAGGTGACGGCCAACAAGAGCGACCCCTTCACGACCGACAAAAACGGCCAGGCCTACCACCTGGGCCAGACGGCCATTCAGAACACGCCCACCGTGAACCGCAGCCTCGGCGACCTCACCAAGCTGATGCCGCAAGGCAACAAAAACTCCTTCGGCGGGGCCAATTACCGGTTCAACAACCTGAGCATCGACGGCATGGCCACCAACGACGTGCTGGGGTTTCAGGAGCCGGCCAGCGGGGCGGCGGGCACGGTGGCGGCCGGCACGCCGGGCGCGCTGGCGGGCACGCAGCCCATTTCGCTCGATGCCATTGATGAAATTTCGGTGGTGCTGTCGCCCTTCAACGTCACGCTGGGCAACTTCACGGGGGCCAACATCAACGCCGTGACCAAGGGCGGCACCAACCGGCTGGCGGGCAGCGTGTACAGCTACGGCCGCAACCAGCTTATCACGGGCAAGAGCGTGGACGGGCTGAAAACGCCCATCGAGAACTACTACGACATCCAGTCGGGCGCCAGCCTGGGCGGGCCGATTATCAAAAACAAGCTGTTTTTCTTCGGCAACTACGAGCTGCAGCGCCGCGAGGAGCCGGTGTCGTTCGCGCCCGGCCAGCCCGGCGCGGGCGTGCCGCTGGCGGTGGCCCAGCAGGTGAGCGACTTCCTGAAAACGCAGTACGGCTACGACCCGGGCACGTTTGGCGACGCGGCCATCAAGCGCAACAGCGACAAATTCCTGCTCCGCCTCGACTACAACCTCTCCGACCGGCACCGCCTCACGCTGCGCGACAACTACGTGACCGGCTTCGCCGACAACCTCGAACGCTCGCCCACGGTGCTCAACTACGGCAACCAGGGCTTCCGGCACAACAGCCGCACCAACAGCCTGGTGGCCGAGCTGAAAAGCACCTTCAGCAACCAGGTTTCCAATCAGCTGATTGTCGGTTTCAACACCGTGAACGAGAACCGCAGCTACGAAAACCGGCTGTTTCCGCACCTCGAAATCAACTACAACGCCTCCACCATCATCTACGCCGGCACCTACCGCGAGGCGGCTATCTACGGCTCCAGCCTGAGCACCACGCAGCTGACCGACAACCTGACGATTTTCAAGGACAAGCACACGCTCACCTTCGGCACCTCGAACGAGTTGAATAACATCGAATACCGCTTCCTGACGGCATTCAACGGGCGCTGGCAGTACTCGTCGGTGGATGCTTTCCTGGCCAGCCGGCCCAACCGCGTGCGCGGCGTGTACAACACCGAAAACAACGACGCGGCCTTCAACAAAAACGAACCCTCGGCCGACTACCGGGTGCTGCTGCTCAGCGCCTACGCCCAGGACGACTACCGCGTGACCAACCGCCTGAACGTGCAGCTGGGCCTGCGCCTCGACATGCAGCTGCACCCCGACAAGGTGCCCGTGAACGCGGCCGTGTTCAGGAATCCGGAGTTTGCCCAGTATCAGAACAAGTTCGGCGGCGTGCCGCAGTTTAATCCGCGCCTAAGCTTCAACTACCAGCTGAACGAGGCCGGCACGATGCAGGTGCGTGGCGGCTCGGGCCTGTTCACGGGCCGGATTCCGTTTGTGTGGTACGCCTACGCGCACTACATCTCCGGCAATCGCTACAACAACATCGACTACCGCCCCACCGGCGTGCTGCGCATTGCCGAGGACCTGTCGGCGCTGCAATCGGTGCAGCCCGGTATTGCCGAAATCAACCTGATTGACAACGACTTCAAGCTGCCGCGCGACTGGAAATCAACGCTGGCCTTTGATGTGAAGCTGCCGCATGATTTCACCTTCACGGCCGAGGGGCTGTACTCGAAAGTGGTGACGGGCATGCTGTTTCAGTCCATCAATTTCAAGGACGTCAAGTCGATCTTCGCCGGCGCCGACAACCGGCCCTACTTCACCAATACCGGCAACGCGGCCAAGATTGACCCCGCCTTCACCAACGTATTTGTGATGAGCAACACCAACCAGGGTTACAACTACAACGCCACGTTCACGCTCAATAAGCGCATCCAGAACCGCCTGGAGGCCACCGCCGGCTACAGCTACGGCCAGAGCAAGGACATCGTGAACGGCGTCCGCGTGTCGCCGGCCGCCAACTACGAGTGGAACCAGGCGCTGGTGGCCAACTCGCCGGCCCTGGCCTACAGCAACTTCGACCTGCGCCACAAGTTCATCGGCAACGTGTACTACAACCTGAACGTGAAGAAGGTGAACCTCGGCGCCAGCCTGGTGTACATTGCCCGCTCGGGCAGCCCGTTTTCCTTCGTGTACGAAGGCGACGTGAACCGCGACGGCTCGGCCAAAAACGACCTGCTGTTCGTGCCCCGCACCCGCGACGACATCGTGCTGGCCGACATCACGGGCGCCGCGCCCGTCTCGGCCGACCAGCAGTACGCCCAGCTCGACGCCTACATCGCCAACGACCCCTACCTGGCCGCCCGCCGCGGCAGCTACGCCGAGCGCAACGCCGCCCGCACCCCCTGGACGCAGCAGCTCGACCTGCGCCTCACCGCCAAGCTGCCCCTCACCCAGGCCGGCACCCAGCGCCTCGAAATCACCCTCGACGTGCTCAACCTCGGCAACCTGCTCAACAACGACTGGGGCCGCCAGTACTTCGTGCCCAACATCAACAACTCCGGTTACGCCCTGCTCGATTTCCTACGCATCGACAACAACCGGCCGGTCTATCAATTCAAAAACCCCACCAGCACGCCCTGGCAAACCGACCCCATCAGCTCGCGCTGGCAGGGCCAGGTGGGCCTGCGCTACTCGTTCAATTAGGGTCAAAAAGGGCTGTTAGCATAAAAACAGAACGTCATGCTGAGCGCAGCCGAAGCATCTCTACCGGGGAAGTAATTATTTACTCTCGTTATTTACTCTCGCGGTAGAGATGCTTCGGCTGCGCTCAGCATGACGTTCTTTTATTCGTCGCTTCCCGCGTTGCGCCGCTGCTTCTTCAGCTGCTGGCGCACCTCCTTCACCCGCTCATCAAAGCCGTCGGGGTCGTAGTTCACGGCGTCCACGTCGAGCTGTTCGAGCAGGTCCATCATGGCGTTGGAGTGGTCGGTACGGGTGCCGGCGGGCATGCTCACGAAGGTCATTTCCGACCACAGCAGGGCCAGCAGGCGCAGGCCGTCGTCGCTGCGCATCTGCATTTCGAGCACCAGGTTGGAGTTGTCGAAGTGGATGAGCTGGCTCAGGATGCGCACCCGCGCGCCCTGCCGCGCCGGCTTGAGGTAGCTGATGTGGTGCTTGGTGATGACCCAGCCGGCCTTTTGCTCGCGGGCAATTTCACCCATGTTGAGCTGGTAATGCTCGGTGGTGTGGTCCTCGCGGGCGTTGAGGAAGTAGTCGAAGTAGCGGGCGTTGTTGAGGTGGCCCAGCATGTCGCAGTCCTGGAAGTGGACGCGGTAGGTGGTTTCGGGCGTTTGGATGAGCTTGGGCATGGGGTGCGGGGGTTGTCTGGGGCAAAGGTCGGCAAGCAGAACGTGATGCAGAGGGTAGCGAAGCATCTTGTCCGCGCCGCCTGACGTCGGGACCTCACCCCCGGCCCCTCTCCAAAAGAGAGGAGAGCCTGACGAATTCGTAGCGTGGACTCTGCGAGTCCGCGCCTAGGCGAACGACCTACCGCGCCCAACTATGCGCGGACTCGCAGAGTCCACGCTACAATCCGTCCATTTCCAGTGCCCCCTATTTTTTGGAGAGGGGGTCAGGGGGTGAGGTTGGCGTGGAGGGCATGAAGCCGCGCCCTACCACCCTCAATATGCTCGGCACGCCTAACACTTTGCGGAAAATTGCCTATCTTTTACCACCCAAATTCCCGCCGCATGTTCTCGCTCACGCCCGCCCGCTCCCTCGTCCTCCAAGTCCTCGCCGACACCTTCATTCCCACCCTGCCCGATGGCAGCCCATCCGGCTCCCAGGGCGTGAACCTGGAGAAGCTGGAAGCCGCTATCCGGGAGCAGCCTGAGGGTGCGCAGAACGAGTTCGGCCAGCTCCTGGATTTGCTGGAGAAACCGCTGCTGGGTTTGACGTGGTTTGGCCCGCTGAAGCCCTTCCGCAAGCTCGACGCGGCGCACCGCGAGCAGCTGCTGCAAAGCTGGGCCGCCAGCAACGTGCCGCAGCTGCGCAAGGGTTTTCAGGCGCTGCGCAAGCTGTGCACGCTGCTGTACTACGGCGGCAGCATGGCCGAGGTGCCGGCCGCCTGGGGCTTCCTGGGCTACCCCGGACCTGATGAAAAGCCCGTGGATTCGCCCAAGCCCATCCGTACGCTCAAGCCTACTGCGGCTACGAATTATGATTGCGACGTGCTGGTAATCGGCAGCGGCGCGGGCGGCGGCGTGGTGGCTGGCGAGTTGGCCGAGGCCGGGTTTGATGTGCTGGTGCTCGAAAAAGGCCCCTACTGCCACGGCTGCGACTTCACCCAGCGCGAAGTGGATATGCTGGGTACGCTCTACGACGCCAAGGGCACGCTCTGCACCCAGGATGGCAGCATCGGCATCCTGGCTGGCGCTTGCCTGGGCGGCGGGACTACCGTGAACTGGGCCGGCGCCTTCCGCACCCCCGATTATGTGCTGCAGGAATGGGCCCGCGAGCATGCCGCGCCCCACTTCACCACCCTCGAATTCAAGGAAAGCCTCAATGCCGTGGCCCGCACCATCGGCGTGAACACCAACTACACCCGCCACAACGGCCAGAACCAGGCCCTTTGGGATGGCTCGACCAAGCTGGGCCAGGAAGTGAAGCTGATTCCGCGCAACGAAAAGGGCCTGACCGACTCCGATAGCCACTTCCGCAGCCTGGGCTATACCACGCTGGGCGACGCCCACGGCATCAAGCAGGGCACGCTGAACACCTATCTGCTCACCGCTTTCGAGCACGGCGCCCGCATTCTGGCCGATACCAAAGTGGCTAAAGTCACCATCAGCCAGAGCCGCGCCACCGGCGCGGAGGCCCTGCACACCACGGCGGACGGCCGCCAAATCCAGATTATCGTGCGTGCGAAGCGCGTGGTGGTGGCCGGCGGGGCCATCCAGACGCCCGCGCTGCTGCTGCGCTCCGGCCTGAAGCACCCGCACCTGGGCCGCCACTTGCACCTGCACCCCACGGTGGTGGTGGGCGCCCGCTACCCGCAGGCTATGAACTCCTGGCACGGCCCCAGCATGAGCGTGGTCAACGACAATTACACCCAGCTGCACGGCACCAACTTCGGCGCCAAGCTCGAAACGCCCCCCACCCACCCCGGCCTGCTGAGCATGGTACTGCCCTGGCGCTCAGGCCGCCAGCACCACGAGCTGCTGCGCGACGCCAGCCACCTGGGCTCGTTCATCGTCCTGACCCGCGACCGCGACGGCGGCCGGGTGAGCATCGACAAAAACGGCTCCCCGCTGATTGACTACACGCTGTCCGATTTTGACCGCGCCAACATGCTGGAGGGCGTGCGCGCCGCTGCCCAAATCCACATTGCCGCCGGGGCTGAGAAAGTGTACCTGCCCCACAACACGCTGCCCACTTTGGAGACGAAAGACGGCGCGCTTCAAAACCCCGAAGTGCTCGACCAGCTGCCGCACCTAAGCTGGAAGCCCAATCAGTTCGGCCTCTACAGCGCCCACCAGATGAGCACCTGCCGCATGGGCGGCGACGCCGCCACCCACCCCCTCAAGCTCAACGGCGAAACCGTAGAGGTGCAGAACCTCTTCGTGGCCGACGGCTCGGCCTTCCCCGCCTGCAGCGGCGTCAACCCCATGCTCACCATCATGGCCCTGGCCCACTTCACGGCACAGGGAATGAAAGCCGCCGAGCATCCCTCCCGCCGCCCGCTACCTTTGGCCTCGACTTTGGGCCACCATGCTGCGACTACTACCTGAGAATTTCCGCGCCTCGCGCCGGCTGATTACAACCTTATTTTTTGGCGGCCTGTTGCTGCTCGGCTTGCTGCTCACCAGCAGCTACGGCATGGGCTGGGACGAGCCAACCGACCGCGAGGGCGGTTACATCAGCCTGCGCTACGTGGCCCAGCGCCTGGCCCCGGGCCTGCTCCGCACCGAACACCTGGCCCACCTGCCCGAGCTGCGCACCTACCGCGAGGCCGACCACGGCGTGGCTTTCACGATGCCCTTGGCGGCGCTGGAAGAAATTTTCTACCCACACGACCTGCCGGGCGCCTACTGGATGCGACACTTGCTGGTATTCGCCACGTTTGTGGCGGGCGCGTGGGCCCTGTTCCGGCTGGGCGCCGAGCGGTTTGGCAGCTGGCGCTGGGGCTTGGCGGGTGCGGCGGCGCTGGTGCTTTCGCCCCGCATTTTCGCTGAAGCTTTTTACAACCATAAGGACTTGGTATTCATGAACCTGTTCGTGCTGGGCGGATTCACGCTTACACAGCTGCTGCGCCGGCCTACGACGGGTCGGGCCGTGCTGCACGCGTTGGTGATGGCCCTGGCCACCGATGTGCGGATTATGGGCCTGCTGCTGCCGGTGCTCACGGTGGCTTTTGTGGCGCTGGAAACATGGGCGCGGCCCCTGCGCCGGGCGGCCCTGCTGCGGACGCTGGGGCTGTGCGGGGCGGCCACTATGGCGTTGGTGGTGCTGTTTTGGCCCTATTTGTGGGAGGCGCCAATAGCGCGTTTGTGGGAGTGCTTCGGAAATTTCCGCTACTTCCGCCAAACCATGCGGGTATTTTACCTGGGCCAGCTACGCTCGTGCCGGGAGTTGCCGTGGCATTACCTGCCGGTGTGGCTGCTCATTACAACGCCCGTGGCCTATTCGGTGCTGTTTGTGGCCGGCGCCACCGGGGTGCTGCGCGAATTAGTACGGCAGCCGCTGGCGCTGCTGCGCCGCACGGCCGGCCGGCGCGACCTGCTTTTTGGGGCCTGGTGCGTGGGGCCACTGGTGCTCATTGTGGCCATGAACTCGGTGGTGTACGACGGCTGGCGGCACGTTTATTTCATCTACCCGGCCTTTCTGCTGCTGGCGGTGCGGGGCCTGCGGGCGGGCGTGCAGGCTTGGCGGGCGGCCCCGGCGGCCTCAGCGCACCGGCGGCTGGGCACGGCGGCGGGTGCGCTGCTGGCCCTGGGCGTGGCCCACACCGCCTACCGGCAGGTACTCGACCATCCGCATCAGTACGTGTATTTCAGCTTCCTGCCCGGCCCGGTGGCGGCCCGGCTGTTCGAGCGCGACTACTGGGGCATCTCGGCCCGGCAGGGCCTGAGCTGGGTGCTAACTCACGATGCCAGCGCCACCGTGGCCGTCAGCGACACGCTCACGCAGCGCGATGTGCTGCACAACAACGCCCTGCTGCTGCCCACGGCGGCCAGCGCCCGGCTGCGCTTCGTGCCCCACGCGCAGGCCCGGTATTTTCTGGGCATCTACCGCTGGCACCCCTGGCCCTATGAGGCCCGGTTTGGCAAGCCCGTGCATCATATTCAAGTCGATGGCATGCCAATTCTGACGGTGTTTCGGCAAGAAGCTAATTAGCTGATGACATGCTATGTTTGGGTTGATGAAACGCCCGGCCCTGCCCTATCTGCTGTTGCTGCCGCTGCTGGCGGTGCTCTTGTTTGGCAATTGTGGCGGTGGCGTACGCGGAATGCTGAACAGCATGAGCATTGCGCGCCGCGCCGAGCTTCGGGCCAGTGTAGTGCGCCGGGAGCAATGCCGAACCCTGGCGGCGAAACAACTGCACGGCCGGGCCCGCCAGCAAGCTTATCAACAGATTGAAATAGTAGCCAACAACAAAGCCGACTCCGTGCTCCGCCGCCATGAGCTTGACAAGTTCAATAAGCGCCGCAACAAAACCGAACGCCAGTTGCTGCTCAATTACAACCCCGATGGCTCGCCACGCGCCTTTGGCAAAGCCAGCCCGCAAAGGCCCACGCTGGGCCCAAACTAGCTGTTTGGCGGAACAAGTCCGTATAAGCTTCCTGCTGGCTAAAACCAGTGATTCCTTATGCGCGCTTCCCGTCTTTCCCTGCTGCTGTCCCTGAGCCTGACCGCCGCCAGCTGTTCTATTTTCCATCGCGACAAGCCCGCGCCGGTGGTCGAAACCGTGCGCACCGCCGACTCGCCCGCGCCGCCCACCGCCGCCCGCGACCTGGCCGACGTGATGGGCACCGAGCTCAAGCTCACCCCCGACCAAACCAGCCGCATCCGCATCATCCTCAACGGCACACTCAGCGAGTCGAACGCCGCCAAGGAAAAATTCGCCCCCAAATCGCCGCAGCTGCTGGCCGAGCTCAAGCGCATCAACACCAAGTCGCAACGCGAGCTAAGCGCCGTAGTGGGCCCCGCCAAGTTCAAACAGCTGCAAACCCGGGCCACCCAGCAGAAAATAGCCGCTGAGATGCAGCAGCGACAGAAATAACGTGTAACTAATAGCGGCGTCGGTACGCTTCCTGAGTGTCCCATAAGCCCTCGTAGCGGCCCAGGCGGCGCGTTTGCTGGGCGGTGGCGGGCACTAGTTGAAAGGAAGTCAGGCGGCCGTTTTCGCGGTGGTAGCGCACGGTGGCCGGGTCCAGGGCCAGCAGGCGCAGGGTGTCGGTGCCGAAGGTTTGCCAGCGTAAGTCCTTGCCCTCGATTTCGAGGCGCTGCACGCACCATTTATCCCCGCTGTCGTTGGGCGTGTTGAGGTAGTAGCGGCCTTGAAACCGACGCAGTACCCCCGGGCCCGAGCCCGCAAGCGTGAAAACGGTATCGGTCCACAGCCAGCTGTCGCGCACCGAGTCGCGGCCCAGCAGGTGCACGTAGTGCAGGTGCCCGCCTTGCTCGTACGTGGTATCGGCCCGCAAATGGTGGCCCAGGAGCGAATCAACTTCCCGGCGGCGGCCCAGCCCCTGCTGCAGCTCCTGCCGCCACACCGCCGTGCGGCCGATGCACAACGACTTGCCCGAATCGGCGGCGGTGTACACGCCTTGATGCCGGGCCGGAAAAGCCGCCATATCAGCCGCTTCCGCCGGAAATGGCTGTGCGAAGCGCACTTCGAGGCCGTCGTCGCAGGCGGTCAGCAACAGGCCGGCGGCCCCCAGGCCCCAGCCGCGCAAGCGTTGTGTGGTTGTCATGGGCTTTCATGCTGCTTTAGCCCAGAAAGTAACCCCTTGACACGCATAGAGGCACTGGTCATGCTGAGCTTGTCGAAGCATCTCTACCGGGTAAGCAATCCATCTACTATTGCGGTAGAGATGCTTCGACAAGCTCAGCATGACGTTCGGGCATGGCGTTCCCTACAAACTGTGTGCGCCCAACCGCTACAAATACTTCACCAGCAGCCCAATCAGCTTCTGCACCCGGCCCGTGTATGGCGGGTACATGGCCTTGATGCCGGTGAAGCCTACGCGCTGCCGCAGCACACCCTTCTCGTTGCTGAAGGCCAGGAAGCCGGAGTGTCCGTGCGCCTTACCGAGGCCCGAGTTGCCCACGCCGCCGGTGGGCAGCTCGGGGTGGGCGAAGTGCAGCACCGTTTCGTTCACGCCCGCGCCGCCGGCCGACACGTTTTCGAGCAGGTAGCGACGGTTGTCGGCGCTGCGGCTGAACACGTACTGGGCCAGCGGCTTAAGGCGGGCGTTGATGTAGGCCGTCATTTCGGGCAGGGTCTTGAAGGTGAGCACGGGCAGCAGCGGGCCGAAAATCTCCTCTTCCAGCACGCGGGCGCCGGCTGGCACGTTGGTCAGGAGGGTGGGCTCGATGTAGTTCTGCAGAGCATCGACGGTGCCGCCGGCAGCCACGGTGGCGCCACGGGTCTGGGCGTCTTCGAGCAGGCCGGCGAGGCGGGCGAAGTGGTGCTGGTTCACGATGCGAGCCAGCGACTCAGAGCGCTCGATGCCGGCCCCGGCGGGGTTGTAGGCCCGCTGAATGGCGGCCGTGAGCTCGGTGAGCAAGGCGGGCTGTACGCTTTCCTGCACCAGTAAGTAATCGGGGGCCACACAGGTCTGGCCGTTGTTGAGGAACTTGCCCCACACGATTTTCTCGGCCGCGTCGCGCAGGTTGGCGGTTTCGTCCACCACGGCGGGGTTTTTGCCGCCCAGCTCCAGCGTGAGGCCGCAGAGGTGCTCAGCAGCGGCGCGCATCACAATCTTGCCCACCTCGGGGCTGCCGGTGAAGAAAATATGGTCCCAGGGCAGCTTCAGCAGCTCGGTAGCGGTTTCCTTGTCTCCCTGTAGCAGCAGCACCTCGTCGGGCCGGAACAGGTCTTCGCACAGCTTCTGAAGCAGCGCCGAGGTAGCGGGCGTCTGCTCGGCCGGCTTTATCACCACGGCATTGCCGGCGGCAATGGCCGAAATCAGCGGGCCCACGGCCAGGTAGAACGGGTAGTTCCAGGGCGCGATGATGAGCACCACGCCCTTGGGCTCGACCTGCACCCAGGCGCGGGTGCCCAGCAAGGCCAGGGGCGCGGCCACCCGGCGCGGCGCCATCCACTTTTTCAGGTGGCTCATCGTGTGCTTGAGCTCAACCAGCGAAGTCCAGATTTCCGTCAAATCCGTTTCGGCGGCGGGCTTGCGGAAGTCGGCCAGCAGAGCCTGTTGAATGTCGGCGCGGTGCGCGTGCAGCCAGTTGCTGAGCTTTTGCAGGCGGGCGCGGCGCGCAGCCACGTCTTCCTGGCGCAGGGCCGGCGTGCGCTGGCGCAAGGCCTCAAACGCGGCCCCGTAGCGGTTGGCGGCAATGGCCGTGGCGGGCGAAACAAGGCCTTCGAGGGGCGCGGCAGCGGTTTCGGGCATGAGGTGGGATAAGCTGAGAGGAGCAGATAATACGCGCAGCAGACCGGCGCCGGTCAGGGCTCGCAGAAAGATACGCGGCTTGCCTAAAATATCCGGTGCCGCCATCCGTCAGCGCAAGCCGGTGCCCCGGCGGTTAGCCCAACGTGACGCCGGTGTTACCTTTGTGGTCCGTTATGCGAGCCACAGCTTGCCCGTTTTCCCATTTGGTGCCCCCTCGCCCCACCCCTGCCGCGAGGCCGCACCGCGTTATTTAGCTATTCCTCTTTTCGTGAACTCTTATTACCCTTGCCGCGCCCTGCGGCTGTTCGTTGCGCTGTTTTTTAGTTTGAGTTTTGCCGCCAGTAGCTCCGCTCACACCGCTAATTTCACTTCTACTGCCTCGGATTCTACCGGCCTCGCCGCCGATTCGTTGGCAATTCCAACAGCTTCCGACACCATCCAAGCGCGGCCCGCTTCCGCCAAAACCGCTCCTGCCGATTCGCTGGTCCACATCCATCCGCGCGGCGCCGATGGCCGCATCAGCGACTACACCGTGGCGCCCGGCGTGACGTGGCACTACGAAAACACTAAGCCCTTCCGCTGGCTCCTGCACATCCCGCGCGACCTGGGCCAGGCGCCCGGCTACATCTTCCGCAAGGAAAACAAGGAGACGTTCATCGGCCTGGCCACGGCCTCTGTAGCGCTGTGGGTGGCCGACCAGGCCATCATCGACTGGAGCCAGGACTTTGGCAAGTTCATCGGCCTGAAGGCGGCCAGCACCCAGAAAACCCTGGTCTACATTCCTTTCCGCGTGGGCTCGGCCAACCTGCCCTTCGAGTTTAACGTGCCCGACAACCTCAACAGCACGTTCTACTTCCTCGGCGACGGCTGGACGCACCTCACCGTGGCCAGCAGCTTCTGGATTTACGGCGGCATCAAGAAAGACAACCGCGCCCTGCAAACCTCCAGCCAGCTCGGCGAGGCCATTCTCACCACCGGCCTCGTCGTCCAGACGCTCAAGCGCCTCACCGGCCGCCAGAGCCCCTACGTGGCCACTCAGGACCGCGGCGAGTGGCACCTGTTCCCCTCGTACAGCCGCTACCAGAGCTTCGTGCCCAACTACGACGCCTTCCCCACCGGCCACCTGGCCACGGCCATGGCCACGGTCACGGTCATCGCCGACAACTACCCCGAGTACCGTTTCATCCGCCCCGTGGGTTACTCGCTGATGGGCCTGCTGGGCTATTCCATGCTCAACAACGGCGTGCACTGGGCCTCCGACTACCCCATTGGCATCGCCCTGGGCTACGCCTTCGCCAAAATTGCCGTGCGCAACGGCCGCACCCGCGTCGAGGCCACCTCCACTGGCGCGGCGGCCAACGGCACCGGCATGGCCCCGCCGCGCAAGCCCCGGCCGTGGTTCCGGCAGGGCCGTTTTTCGCCCTACACCTACGGCCCCTTCACCGGCGCCTCGTGGTCGCTGCACTGGTAGAATATAACCCAATAAAAAAGCCCGCTCCTGACCAGGAGCGGGCTTTTTTGCTTTAGCGAAGGCTTATTTAAACAAGCCCTTTTTCACGGTGCGGTTGCCGTTTTCGTCGATTTTAATCTTCGTGCCGTCGGCACGCTTGATTTTCACCGAACCGTCGTCGTCGCGCTTGATTTTGGCGCCGTTTTCATATTTCACTTTGTGGTCGCCGTCGTTTTCGCGCTCCATTTTCTTCACGCCCGAGCCCTGGCCCACGCTGCCGCTGCCGGTGCGGCGGGTGGTCGTAGTGGTCGTCGTCACGGCCACGGGGGCCAGCGAGTAGGGGCCGTCACCGTAGTTGGCGCGGTTCGAGGAATAGGTATTGTAGTAATCGGGGCTGTTGAGGTCGGTCCGGATTTGCTCGTCGGCCAGGTCATTGGCTTGGCGGATGGCGGCGTTGCGGCCGGTGGTATCGTTGGCGTACTGGGTTTCGAGCTCGTTCAGACGGCGGCCGCGGGTGTAGTAGGTGCGCTCGATGCGCGTCGTCACGGTCGGGTCGGTCAGCTTGAGGTCTTCGGCCACGCGGGCAGCCATGCGGCGGGCGTCGTCGTGCAGGGCCACGGTGTCCACGGTGGTGGTGGTGGTCGTGGTGGCCGTAGTGGTGGTTTCGGGGGTGGTCGTGGTGGTGGTTTCCACCTTTTTATCTTGTTGGCAAGAGGCGGTGGCCAGCGAGGCGGCGGCCAGCAGGCCGAGCAGTTTCGTGTTCATGGGATGCGGTTGAGAAATTGTAAACGACCATGTAGCCATTTTTAGGGGCTGATACGGTAGCGCTTGGGGCGGGGTTATTCCTGCAAAGGACGAGCACCCCGAAATTTCATTTCGGCCCGGGCGAACGACTCGTTTCGGCGGGCCGAAATGAAATTTCGGGGCACTTGTGCCAATCGGCGCGGTGAGGCTAGGCGTTCACCACCGAGCCGCCGTTGGGGTGCAGGGTCTGGCCCGAGAAATAGGAGGCATCCTCCGACGCCAGAAACACATATGCCGGCGCCACTTCCGATGGCTGGCCGGCGCGGCCCATGGGCACGTCGTGCCCAAACAGCGGCAGTTTCAGCAAGCCCACACCCGTGATAAACGGCGTCCAGATGGGCCCCGGCGCCACCGAATTCACCCGAATGCCTTTCTTGATGAGCTGCAGCGACAGTGCCCGCGTAAAGGCCGTGATGGCTCCCTTGGTGGACGTGTAGTCGAGCAGCATCTCGTTGCCCTTGAAGCCGTTCACCGAAGCGGTGTTGATGATGGAGTCGCCTTCGGTAAGGTGCTTGAGCGCGGCCCGCGAGATGCGGAACATGGCAATGATGTTCAGATTGAAGATGCTGTCCAGCTCCTCATCTTTGATATCCTCTAGCGAGTCGTGCCAGTTTTGCTCGGCGGCGTTGTTCACCAGAATGTTGAGTCCTCCCAACTCGGCCACGGTGCGGTCCACGATTTCCTGGCAGAAAGCGGGCGATTTCAGGTCGCCGGGCAGCAGCAGGCAGCGGCGGCCGCGGGCCTGCACCAGCTCCTGCACCTTTTCGGCGTCCTGCTGCTCGGTGGGGAAGTAGCAAATGGCCACGTCGGCGCCTTCGACGGCGAAGTGCACGGCCACGGCGCGCCCGATACCGGAGTCGCCGCCCGTGATGAGGGCTACTTTGCCCTTCAGCTTGTCGGCGCCCTTGTAGCCTTCGCGGAGGTATTCGGGTTCGGGGGTCATCTTGTATTCGAGGCCGGGTTTGCCGGCGCCCGCGTCCTGGCTTTGGGGCGGGAAAATGGTGGGTTTATCAGACATCAGCGAAATGCGCGAACGCAGGGGTTGTGGTTAGGAATACCTCGCTAACGGGCGTAAGCCGCCCGGGTTATAAGCAGTGATTTTGCTAACCCTCTGCCCTAAAGCCCGTAATCTTATGACTGTCCCGGCAGGCGGGTGGTGGTTAGAATGCATGCCAGCAGCTTCTCAACGCGGTCAACGCGGGCCCATCCGGCCAACCATCGCGCAGTTGGGTGGGGCTCCTCAAAAGCCTATATGTTTTTCATTGTTAAATACTTATGAAATACATTCCTAACTGCTGCGCCGTGGCCGGCTTGCTGCTGGCCGCGCCCGCCGCCCGGGCCCAATCCGTGGAGGTGATAATGGACAATTTCACGAGCAGCGCCCTCAATACCAGCCTCACCAACATCAACAATGCCGCCGTGATGGCCTCCGCCAACGGCAAAGGCGGCAAGGCTTCCACGTCGGCCAGCGCCACCCGCCTCTCCTACACGCCCACCCTCGATGCCCGCCGCAAGGCCGTGGACGCGCAGGCCCGGCGCCTCAAAGCCAGCAACCCGACCCTGGCGGCCAAGCTGCCCGCCGCGTTTGGCCCCGGCGGCGAGGCCGATTACGCGCCGCTCTACGCGAAGGCCATCCAGGGTTCGGGGCTGCGGGAAAACGACGTGGCCGATGCCTTCGCGGCCTACCTAGTGAGCACCTACCGGGTGGCCCACGGCGAGGTGCCGGGCGGCGCCTTGCTGCCGCCCCGGCTGGCGGGCGCCGTGCGGACGCAGTATGCCCCGGCGGCGGCCCGCGCCCTGAACGGCCGCCCGGCCAGCACCACGGCCGAGCTGGGCGAGTTTTTGAAGCTGCAAACGGCGCTGATATACGTGGGCGCACAGGGCCAGCCGGCCAGCCTCCCGGCGTTCCGGCAGGGCGTGGCGGCCCAGCTCAAGAAGCTGTTCAAAGTTGACGTAAACGCGCTGACCCTGACCGAAAACGGCTTCGTGAAGCGCGGGGCTGGCAATAGCGCGGCCAGTGCCAAAGCACCGGCCGCAACGCCTGGCACGACAGCTCCGGTCACAACTTCGACGGCACCAGCCGCCGCTACGGGCACGGGCGCGGCGGCCGGAGCGCAATGGTTTTTCCGCTCCGTGGGCGACGCCTACGGCGGCATCACCTTCGAGCCGGTGGCGTTGCTGGCCAACGGGCAATACTGCGACGTGGGCGAGGCGCCCTTGGAAACCCTCAGCCCCGCCGCCGACCGGGCCAGGCGCCCCGCCGCCTGGGGCACCTGGCGCAAAAGCGGCAGCAGCGTGGTCCTCACCAACTACAAAAACCAATCGAACGATTACACGCTGGGCACGGGCAGCTGGTTTCCGGCCTATGCGGCGGGCGCTGTGCCGCTCAAGCGGACCTACAAAAACAGCAGCGGCGGCAGCGTGGGCGGCGCCACGTCGCTGGTCATTTCCAAGCTCACCTTTGTCGACGGCAGCCATTTCAGCGAGGGCGCCGACGGTGGCGTGGTTACCGCCAACGCCGCGGGCGGCAGCCGCCGCAGCGCCGACGGTACCTACCGCCTGCAGGGCCACACCCTCACCCTCACGTATGCCGACGGCCGCACCGTGCGCAAGTCGTTCGCCATCGGCGCGGCGGGCACGCCGGCCCGGCCGTCGAATGAGCTGATTTTTATCGGCGGCGACGCTTATACCGACGAATAAGGGTTGAGCGACGTAGGGGCGGGGTCGTACCCGGTAGGGCTTGCCCCGCCCGGTCGTTGAACGGAATCGGTGATGCGCCGCTAGCGTCCGGGCATACCTTTGCACCTTCCGATACGCTCGTTGCTTTAGCTGCTGCGTTTCTTTTCCCACTTCCCGCCGCCCGTTATGCCGTCCAGTTCCGCCACCCGCCTCAACAAATTCATCAGCGAAAGCGGCCTGTGCTCGCGCCGCGAGGCCGACCGCTACATCGAGCAGGGCATGGTGTTGCTCAACGGCAAGCCCGCCAAGGTGGGCGACCAAGTGGGCCCGCGCGACCGGGTGAGCGTGAACGGCCACAAGCTAGAGCCCAAGCAGGCCGAAGACGCGGTGTACCTGGCTTTTAACAAGCCGGTGGGTGTGACGAGCACCTCGGAGCCGGGCGTGCGCGGCAACATCGTGGACTACGTGAACCACGCCGCCCGCGTCTTCCCCATCGGACGCTTAGACAAGGACTCGTCGGGCCTGATTTTTCTGACCAGCGACGGCGACATCGTGAACAAGATTCTGCGGGCCGGCAACCAGCACGAAAAGGAATATGTGGTGACGGTGGACCGCATTCTCACCGACCGCATGCTCGACGAAATGGCCAACGGCATCCCCATGCTGGGCACCGTCACCAAAAAGTGCCTCATCCAAAAGGAAACGCCCTACATTTTCCGCATCACGCTGGTGCAGGGGCTCAACCGCCAGATTCGGCGCATGGTGGAGCATTTCGGCTACGAAGTGGTGAAGCTGGAGCGCGTCCGCATCATGAACGTGACCGTGAAAGGCCTGCCCGTAGGCGACTGGCGCGAGCTGACGCCCGAGGAGTTGGCCGGCATCATGAAAATGGTGGCAAAATCGAGCGGCACCGAAGAAGCTTCCGGCGGCCGCAGCCGCAAGGCCCCGGCCCGCAGAACCATCACAGATTCGGCCGATACCCCGGCCGGCCAGCCCGGCAAACCCAAGCCGCGCAAGCCGGGCCCGCCGTCCATGTTCAACCCCTCGGGCACCGGCTGGTGGGGCCCGCGCCCCGAAAAAGACCCCGCCACCGGCAAAATCACGCCCGGCAGCAAGCGCCCCGCCAAGGCCGGCCCCAGCGGCTCAGCCCGTCCCAAGAGTTCGGCCCCATCGCCCCAGCGGCCCAAAAGCGCCGGCCCCGGCGGCCCCGCCCGACCAAAAAGCGGCAGCCTCGGCAGCCGCCCGGCGGCCGGCAGCAAAGGCAGCGCCCGCAAAGGCTCCAACCGTCCCCGTTAGCAGTTGTAGGGGCAGGGTCGTACCCGGTAGGGCCTGCCCTTACTTCATTTTCTGTAGCACGTCCAGCGCAGCCTGCAAAACGGAGTCGGTTTTGGCAGCCGACTGTGGGCCGGTTTTCGTCAAATCCACGAACACGGGCGGCTGGTAGGCTTCGCGGGGCTGGCCGTTGACGTGGTAAAGACGTTCGACGGGAAAGCTGAACCCGATGCCGGAATGCGGCATTTTGTAGGAATAAATGGCGCCTCGGAGCCGGGCCATTTCGGTGCCGACCACGGTAGCGCGATGCAGGGCGTCGAAGCCGATGGTCAGGCCCTCGCCCATGCTGCCCGTCCAGCGGCCCACCAACACTACCAGCGGCTTGGTATAGCGCGGGCCACGCGGGGACACCAGCTCCAGCCAGCGGCGCGGGATGCGGGTTTCATCTTCCTCGTTGGGCAGTTCGTGGCGCTGGTAGGGCATTTCCTTCTCGATGAAGCGCCCCATGATGGCGCGGGCCACGGTGGTATTGCCGCCGCTGGGCGTTTCGCGCAGGTCGAGGATGAGGCTTTCGGTACCTTTGAGCGCCGTCAGGGTACTGTCGAATTTGGCGATGAGGCGATTGTCGCCCAGACTGTTGTTGATTTTGATGTAGCCAATAGTGCCTTTATTGCCCAAGCGTTTCACTTCCAGTAAGTCCTTGTAAAGTGAGGTTTCGAGCAGCGGCGCGGGTACGTCGGGCTGGGCGGTGAAGGTGCGGGTGCCCAGGCGCACGGTCCACACGCGCGGCGCGATGTGGTCGCCGGCCAGCAGCTGGCCCAGGGCAAAATCGCGGGCGGCGGGGTCGGGTTGGCGCAGGGTCTGGGCCAGCCAGGGGCGCAGGGCTTCGGCCATGGGCACCCCGTTCACTGCCTCGATGACGGCGCCGGTCTGCACGCCCACTTTCGCGGCTCCGTAGCTGGCCCTCACTTGCTGCACCACGGCTTGGCCGTTCACGAAGGTGGCCCACACGTCGGTGCCGGTAGGCACGAGGCGGCGCGAGTCGAGCCGGTTGGTGTTCAGGCTGGCGTGGTTGTCGTAGAGTTCGGCCAGGGCGTTTTCGAGCAGCCGCACGAAGGCGCGGCGGCTGCGCACAGTATCGGCTTGGGCCCGGTAGATGGCGCGCACCCGCGGCCAGTCGGTTTGCTTGTGGTTGAAGTAGCCGTAGTTATCCCGGACGGTTTCCCAGAAAAAATCGAAATCCTCCAGGTACTGCTGGTGGGTGAGCGGCGGCGTTTGGGCGGCCAGCCCGGCGGCCATCAGCAGCATCAGCACCCCTAGCCCAAACCGAAACCGCCAACGCTTCATGCGGCAAAGAAACGCGCCTGGTCCCCATATTGCGCGGGCATCCCGGAATTTAACCCGGCTGTTTTGCCGTTAGCTTCCGAATGAAATACTTGCTTCTGCTCCTTTGCCTGTGGCTGCCGGCTGCGGCCGCGACGGCCCCGACCCTTGCGCCGCTCCAGATTGCCGAGCAGTTTGTGGCGCCCACGGGCTGGGCCGAGATGAAGGACTACCTCTGCTGCGAGGCCGCCGGCCAGGCCAAGCGCGAAACTTTGGGCCAGCAGATTCCGCCGCAGCTGCAGCGCACCTGCCAGCTGGTGGCGCAGGGCGACAGCACCGCCGTGGTGGCCGTGGAACTGCGGGGCCCCGCCGAGCACCGCGACTTCTACCTCCACTTCGCCAAAGAAGGCGACGCCTGGAAGCTGCAGGCCATCCGCAACCTGGCCATGACGCACCTCGGGCCGCCCATGGTGGAGCTGCTCTCGAACCTGCCGCCCGCCGAAGTGGCCGACTACGACCGCAAGCACCCCGACGCCAGCCACGCCTTCACCGTGGGCAACCTGCGCCTGTGGACCGCCGCCGACGCCGACATTGCCGCCCACTTCCGGAAAAACCGGGCCGATTTCCGCAAGATGCTGCGCCTGGTGCAGGCCGGCAACTATTTCACCACCGACAGCGCGGCCGTCGGCGAAAAAGCTGCCAATGCCAACCCCGCCGTGCACGCCCTGCTCCGCAAGCTGTTTCTGAGCCGCGTGACGCGCCGCGAAACCGGCTGCGCGAGTTGCCTGGAGTTTGTCATCGGCGGCAAGGTGAACAGCACGGTGGGCCTGCTCTACCAGGCCGACCGCGCCCAGCTACCGGCCATGACGCCCGAACGCCTCATCGTGCTCAAGCCGCTGGGCGACGGCTGGTATCTGTACAAAACTACCTGAGCACGTTGGTTCAGCTTATTGATTATAAGCAATTAGCAGCACAACATCAGCTTCTGGCGGCTGGTGTGCATTTGCCTGCTATTTTCGCTCCATGAAACCCTGTGTGCTGGTGGCCGCCGCGGCCCTGCTGCTGAGTAGCTGCGCTCCCCGAATAATTACCCAGCTGAACGGGCCGGCCGTGGCCGCCCTGGCGCCCGATGCCCCGGTACTGGTGCTGGATGTGGACGAGTACAGCCCCAACGGGTGCGCGCTGGTAGCCAATGTGTTCGTGGGCGAGTCGGGCACGACGCTGAACTGCGGCTTGGACCGCATGATGAGCGAGGCCCTGCGCCAGGCCCGCCAGGCCGGGGGCAACGTGCTCAAGCTAACCGAGCTGCGGCCTCCGAGCATGGCCAGCACCTGCTATCAGATTACGGGCGAAGTGTTTTACGCCCCGGACCTGGCCGCCGTGCAAGCCGACATCAGCCGCCAGCGGGCGGCCGATGAGAAGCCCCGGCTGCCGGCGGGTACGCCCTACGCCTTGCTTTACGTGTACCGGCCCACCAGCCTGGGGGCCACGGCCCTGACCTACGACGTGCGCCTGAACGACTCCGTGGTGTATCAGGCCCGCTTCGGCAGCCGGTCCATCATCCGGCTCACCAAGCCGGGCGCGGTCACCTTATGGACCGAAAACGGCGGCAAACCCCTCACGCTGGAAGTGGAGCCGGGCAAAGAGTATTACTTGCGGTGCGGCCTTCAGGGGTCAACATTCAAGCCCCGGCCCTGGCTCAGCTTTGTGAGCACCCGGCAGGGCCGCCAGGAATACGACGGCGTCGATTAACCCGCGCCCGCCGGGCAGGCCGGGCTGCCACCGGCTTTGCCTGCCGGCGGCCGGCGCCAGGGCTGGTACCTTTGTCGCCAACGCTACCGGCCCATGAAACAACCACCCGCCCCGCCCGCTCCCGAAAAGGAGCAGCTGCACCCGCGCAACCCGCACCGCGCGCCCTACGATTTCCCGCAGCTGAGCACAATCAGCCCAGAACTGAAGGCTTTCGTGCAAACCAATAAATTCGGCAACCTGTCGATTGATTTTGCCGACCCGGCCGCCGTGAAAGCCCTCAACCGGGCCCTGCTGAAGCAATTCTACGGCATCGAACACTGGGACATTCCGCGCGGCTACCTGTGCCCGCCCATCCCCGGCCGGGCCGATTACGTGCACTATCTGGCCGATTTGTTGGCCGAGAGCAACGGCGGCGCCCTGCCGCCCGGCGAAGATATCACCGTGCTCGACGTGGGCGTGGGGGCCAACTGCATCTACCCCATCATCGGCCGGCGCGCATACGGCTGGCACTTCGTGGGCTCCGACGTGGACGGCGTAGCCGTGCGCGCCGCCCAGCAGATTGAGGCCGCCAACCCCAGCCTGGCCGGCGCCATCGAGGCCCGCCTGCAGCCGGCCCGCACCCGCATTTTCGACGGCCTCATTCAGGCCGGCGAGGTGTTCGATATGACGATGTGCAACCCGCCCTTTCACGCCTCGGCGGCCGAGGCGGCGGCCGGCACCCAGCGCAAAACTGCCGCCCTGGGCACCCGGCGCGGCCCGCGCCCCACGCTCAACTTCGGCGGTCAGAACAACGAGTTGTGGTGCGAGGGTGGCGAGGCCGGCTTCATCCGGCGCATGGTGCAGGAGAGCGGGCGGCGGCCTACTTCGGCCTACTGGTACACCTCGCTGGTGTCGAAAAAAGAAACGCTGCCCGGCGTGTACCGCGCCCTGCAAACGGCCGGCGCCACCGACGTGCGCACCATCGAAATGGCACAGGGCCAGAAGAAAAGCCGCCTCGTGGCCTGGACTTTCCTCAAGCCGCAGCAGCGGGAAGCCTGGCGAAAAACGCGCTGGAGCGAGGCCCGCGACTAAGCCCCGCGGAAAGGCTCCGAATATTGCGTATCTTCGTGATAATCCACTCCGCAGCGGGGCCGCCTTTCCCCCACCAAGCCCCGCCGCACCAACGAATCAGCAACAAAACAAATACTATGGGTAGGTCTCAAGAGACATTTGGTAAGAAAGACAACGAGAAAAAGCGCGCCAAGAAGAAAACCGAAAAAGAGGAGCGCAAAGCAGAGCGGCAGGCCAACGCCAAATCTGGCGTAGCGCTGGAAGAAATGTTTGCCTACGTTGACGAAAACGGCAACATTACCTCCACCCCGCCCGACCCCACCAAGAAGCGCGTCATCAAGGACGAGGACATCCGCATCAGCGTGGCTAAGCAGGAAGACCGGGAGCCCGAGGACACGATGCGCTCCGGCTCCGTCACGTTCTTCAACAGCTCGAAGGGCTACGGCTTCATCCGCGACGCGCAGAGCCAGGAAAGCATTTTCGTGCACGCCAACGCGCTGGGTGGCATCACCATCAACGAGAATGACAAGGTGACGTTTGAGGTAGAAATGGGCCCCAAAGGCCCTAACGCCGTGCGCGTGCGCCTGGGCAGCCCCACGCCGCCCGCCGCCCCGGCTGCCCCCGCTGCCCCCGCTGCCGAGTAACGAACTTCGAGAACACGAAAAAAGGCTGACGCTCTGGGAGCGTCAGCCTTTTTTCTTTTGGTAATGCCTCAATCGTCTGTCATCCTGAGCGCAGCGAAGGACCTTATCACATTTGCTATCGTCTGAATTACTGTTAATAGTTTAGCCGTAATAAGGTCCTTCGCTGCGTTCAGGATGACAGACGATTGAGGCACTTATCTCATGCGGGATGCTGCGCTGCGCACGACGTTCTAAATCCAATCTAAGCGTTGCTGTCCATGGCGGCCAGGCTTTCTTCAGCGGCCAGCGCGTCGGAGGTGGCGCTGGTGACGGGCGGCGTGGCGTCGATTGCCTTGGCGGCGCGGCGCTTGGAGAGGTAGCTCAGGCCCAAGGCCACCAGGGCAGCACCGCCCACTACTTTCTGGGTGGTGCTGAGCTTGCCTAGGGTTTTGCCTTTGCCCAGTTTCTTCAGCGACTTGGTGGCGCCGCCGAGTAGCGTGCCTTTTTTGGCGGCTTTGTTTTTCTTGGTCTTTTTCATGATGCCTGGTTGGGTTGGAGGAAGCAGACGCACTGGAAGAATTCCAGGCGTTTAGTTTAAAAGTCAACGCCGGGGGCTGGTTTGACTTTGGGGGTTTTGCGGGATTTGCGGTGGACCGGGCCTTCTTCCGTTTCTCCGGAGAAACTGGCGGCCAAACGTTTGAGTGGCCCCGGCTGGTCAGATTCGGGCGCGGCGTCAGGCGCTTCGGGCGTGTCCTGGGCGGCCAGGTAGGCGAGGCCGGCGGCCACCAGCGCAATGCCGCCCACCAGCTTCTGGCCGGTGCTGAGCTTGCCGATTTCCTTGGTCACCTTCCGAAACTTCTTGATGGACAAGGCGGCAACATCCAGAATATCTCCCGAAACGTCGTCTTTCTTGTGCTTCTTGTTTTTGTCTTTGGCCATAAGAAGGTGGGGTAAAACAACAGTTTCGAGGAAAAATTGTAGCGGAAAGGCCATGGCGGTGGTGCGGAGGCATACCGGGGCACTTGCGCGGCCGGCGAACTGAGGTATTCGCAAGCCGCGACCAGAATGTTGCCGATTTCTTTTTGGTGGTTCCGCCTGGCCGCGCTCGTTGGCTGCTTCCAGACAGGGGCGTCCCTGCTTAGGGTTTGCTCTCGGCCAGGCCTTTGTCAATCAGCTGAAACATCGGGTTATCCGGTTTCGCCACTTTTTTCAGCTCGCGCTGGGCGGCCAGAAAGTGGGGCCGGGCCAGCTGCGGGCGCTGGAGCTGCATGTTGAGGATGGCCACGTAGAAATGCAGCAGGCCCTGCGCGCTGGGCTTGGCTGGGGCCTTGGGCAGCTGGCTGCTGAAAAAGGCCTCGGCTTCGGCCCACTGGTTCTGGGCCTGGTAGATGTCCATGATGTCGGAAAACATCTGGTCATCGGCCGGATTGAGTTGGTAGAGCCGGGCGGCCCAGGCGGGGGCGTCCGGGGCGTGGGTGTTTACGGCCAGCTCCAGCAGGTTGCGCAGGGTGGCGTAGTGCTGCGGCTGCAGGTCCAGGCTTTGCAGGAGGGCTTTTTTGGCTTCGGCGGGCTGCTGGGTGCGCTGGTAGAGCGTGCCGAGCATGCGGGCAGCATCGGCCTTCATTTCGGGGTCGGCGTAGAGCCGCAACGACGTTTGCGCGTAGGGAATGGCCCGGGCGGGCTCCTTGAGCAGCATGAGGGCATAGGCCAGGTTGTAGGGCGAATCGGGGTACTGCGCGTTCAGGGCAATGGACTTCTCGAACGGCGCGACGCTGGGCTGGGCCCGCCCCTGCGCCAGGTGCGCGTAGCCCACGGCGTAGTAGGTCATGAAATCGCCGAGCTGGTGCGCGTGAGCCTGGCCGTAGTGTGCAATCACGAGGTCGAGGAGCTGGGCTTCAGATTTGTCCTGCTCGCCGCAGTGGCAGAGCACGGCCCGGTAGTAATAGTCGCCGAGGCCCTGGCTGAGGCGGTAGTCCTGCGGGAAGCGCTTCTGCAGCTGCGTCAGTGTCTTCGGAATGTCGAGCAGGTGGGTGCTGTACTGGCCTTCCTTGCCGCGCAGCTGCTCCACGGTTTCGCCGGGCGCCAGGTCCTTCAGCCCGAAGGCCTGGAAGTTGATGGCCACGAGGTAGTACCGGAGCAGCAGCTTTTCCTTTTGGAGCACTACCTCGGGCTGCTGGTTTTTGGGGTCGGCTTTGTCGAGAAGCTGGTAGGCCGATTCGTATTTTTTCTCCGCCTCCAGCCTGGCGGCCTGGGCCAGCGCGGCGGCTGGCGCGGTGGTTTGGCTCATGGCCGGCCCGGCCAGCAACAAAAACAGCCAGGCAAGCAGGCAAGGGCGTAGTGAATAGGGCATCGCGGTTTTTTGGATGGAAGAGTAGCGCACGAAGCTACCGTGCCCCAGCCAAAGAAGCAGCCCAGATAACAGCCCGTCATGCCGGGCATGCTGCGCATCAGGCAGAGGACCGAGGCATCTCGCTTGCGTCTCCTTCACGATTGGTTTACTACCACACGCGAGATGCTTCGACTTCGCTCAGCATGACGTTTTTCCGGCTGTTCACCTCCTTCAATCTGCTCACAGCAGCAATACGTCAATCCGGTGGGCATGCACTTGCTGCAAATCATCGGACCACGCGAAGACCGTGAAAAACCCATCGACCGAGGCCACCAGGGCGATGGCATCGCGCTGGTCGTGCACGAACTGGGCGGCGGCCAGGTGGCGGGTGCCGCCGTTGCGGGCCGGGTGCAGGTGCCGGGGCTCGCTGCCCACCACGGGCTCGGTGAGCACCATCGTCTCGACGGGCGTGCTGGTGTCGGCCCGCGCTACTTTGGCCCCGAAGGCCAGCAGCGTGTACTCGCGGGTGATGACGGTGGCCCCATCCACGGCCGTGAAGCCGCCCACGATGCCAATGTTGCGCCGCAAGCTGGCCTGCCACTTGCGCCGCGACTGCCCCGGCCGCTGCACGGCCCGGATGCCGGTGTAGGCCGGGGCCACGGGGTAGTTCAGGGGCTGCACGATGGACTGCTGCCACCGCTCCGAACCGGGCGGCACCACCAGCACCAGGCCGCCGCGGCCGTGGGCACGCATGGCGGCGGCCAGCTCCAGCAGCACGTTGTCGGTTTCGCCGGTGTCGGGCGCGGGCAGGTGGCGGCCGGGCAGAAAGGCGCGCAGGGCCGCGCAGTCGCTCAGGCCGCCGTGGGCTTCGTCGATGAGCTGCAGGTGGTCGCCGCGCAGCACGGCCACGTTCACGAACTTGCCGAAGCCGCCGGCGCGGCGGTGCTTCACCACCAGCAGGCCGGGCTCCACCACTTCGAGCACGAAGCAGAGCGGCGGCACCCGCGTGGCCGTGCCCCACACGTAGAGGCCGTCGGCGTCGTGCCACACGCCCAGGTGCAGGCCGGGCTGCTCCACGGCGGGCGCCAGCTTGAGCAGGTTGGCGGGCGTGAGGCGGCGCTTCTGGCCCAGCACCAGCGGCTGCCGGGCCTGCTCCAGCGGCAGCAGCGCCAGCGAGATGCGCGGCGGGTGCCCTTCCTCGCGCAGCAGGCTGGCCCAGAACGCCACGTCAATCACGGCCTCCACCCACTGCGCTTCGGGCGGCGAGGCGAGGCGTTTTTCGTTTTCCAGGCTGGCCGCCCGGTGCCGCGCAAAGTGGGCTTCGACCATGGGCGCCGCCATGCGGGCCGTGAGGTAGGTGGGTTCGGAAAGCATGGGGCAAAGATGGGAAGGGCGGGGCGCCTGACGCCGAAAACCTCACCCCCGGCCCCGGTTCGCTTGAAGCGCGAAGCCTCAGGAGAGGGGAGCCTGACGATTTGCATTTGGAACAAGACCGGTGCCCCCTCTCCTGGGGAGAGGGGGTCAGGGGGTGAGGTAACCCGTCCGCGCTCAGCAGAACGTTCCTTTCATCCGCCTATCCCCTACCCCTTATCAACATTCGCCCGCTTGCCCAGGGCCGCCATTCGCACCGTTTCGGCCACGCGGCGGGCGCGGGTTTCGGGCTGTTTGGCGGCCAGCACCCAGGTCAGGATGGCCTTGCGGGCCGAGGGCGCGAAGGTGGCGAAGTGCCCGGCGGCGGCTTCGTCAGCCGCCAGGGCGGCGGCTAAGTCATTGGGTACGAGGCCGGCTTCGGCGGCATCGAGGCTTTCCCAGGCGCCGTTTTGCCGGGCGCGGGCAATGGCGGCGCGGCCGGCGGGCATGAGCTGACCGGCGGCGTCGAGGCGCTCCAGCCGCTCCTTGTTCACCCGGCTCCAGCCGCTGCGGGGCCGGCGCGGCGTGTAGAGCTGCTGCGAGCGGTCGGCGTCGAGTTTGCGGGGGTGCGAGTCTATCCAGCCGAAGCAGAGGGCTTCTTCCACGGCTTCGGCGTAGCTGAGGCTGGGCAGGCCGCTGGCTTTTTTGCAGTACACCAGCCACACGCCGGGGGTGCTGGCGTGGTGCGCGGCCAGCCACTGCCGCCACTCGGCGCGACTGGCGGGCTGGAACTGGGGGTGGGCGTCGGGGCTGGGCATGGAGGGAGTCGATTGGGCAGAAGATTCATTCTGCGGTAGAGACGCATATTTGCGTTTCGTCGTTGGCCGATGCTGTTCAACGACGAGCCGCAAATATGCGTCGCTACATCGGGCTGGCAGCTTGCGAGGCTAATTCAACCTGTTTCACTTTATCGCCCTTGTTATGCGTTGCATCCTCGCCCTGCTCCTCTTGCTTTCGGCCCTTACCGGCGCCCGCGCCCAAAGCACGCCGCGCACAGCCGGGCCGGCCAGCCCACCACCGGCGGCGGCCCCGAAACCCGCCATGAAGGATGAGCTTTACCAAACGGTGGCCCGGCTGGATACGGAAATGTTTGCCGCCTTCAATGCCCACGACGTGAACAAACTCATGGCCTACTTTGCCGACAATGTGGAGTTTTACCACGACAAAGGCGGCCTGAGCAACTTCACCCAGACCAAAGAAAGCTTCGCCCGCCTCTTCGCCCAAAGCCCCGACATCACCCGCACCCTCGTACCCGGCACCCTGGAAGTGTACCCCGTGAAAGGCTACGGGGCCATGCACATTGCCACGCAACGCTTCTGCCACGTCGAAAACGGCCGCAACGACTGCGGCAACTCCAAATTCGTGATGGTGTGGCAGCAGCAGGCCGGCACCTGGAAAATCACCCGCGTCGTGAGCTACGACCACTGAGGGAGGGTTTGTGCTCCGGCTGGAAGGTTTGTTATCCGGAAGCGGTTGGCGGGCATCCGGAAGCGGTTGGCGGGCATCCGGAAGCGTTTGGCAGGCATCCGGAAGCGTTTGGCGAGGCCCCGGAGGCCAAGGTTTGTGGTCCCGAAGCGGTTGGCGGGCGTCGGGAAGGAAAGGTTTGTGGTCCGGAAGCCGTTGGCGAGCATCGGGAAGCCGCTGGCGGGGCTGGGGAAGCTGTGAGTGACTTCGGTATTACTATATTGTGCAATCGTATCGTCTTTCTAGTCATGTTATCACACAAACTATGAGTATTGCTCATGCGAGCTACCAATTATACATTTTGGTACTTCTAATCAAAAACCGTAGAAGTCTTGGAGATTTATCGGGCAGACACAACACGCAACATACTGTTGATTAATCATATGAACAATATGGATAGACTTTCTTTCAGCTACTTACATTCATTTATTTGTCTCATATACAAAAATAAGCTTAGTATTTATTCATATGAATCTTATATTTGAATTACGAATCAAATAACATCAACACAAAAATGGAATACATCGAAATAATTAAAATCCTCAGAAGTTCTTTCTTATCTGAATGGATGGAATCAAAACATACACAAAATATAGACACTATATTTTTTGATGAACAGTTTGATTTTGAAGGTATATTGTCATCAGTAAACAGAAGCATAAATTCGAGCAAAAATAGACATTTAGAAGAAAGATATCAAAGAATAATATTGCATTCGCTGGCTCGACAATTTGCAAATATTTTACTTCAACACACTTTCAACAACGACGTAGTTACCCGTCAAGATATTGTATTCGCCCAAAAGGAATTAAAATCTAAAGGTGGTGGATGCTCAATCCATCCTTGTTCCCGATAAAAATGACTCCCCCCACCGAAACCGAGAATAACAATACTCAAAAAGCAGACAATGCTAGCGATTTTGAAAAAAAAGCTTTAGACCTAAATACGGAATCGTTAAAGCTTTACACAACTATAGCATTAGCCAGTAGCGCAGGGTTAATTACGTATCACAATTCAAGCAATTTCATTCATAATGAACCAGCTTTTGAAATTGCTTTGTGCGCATTCATCCTTTGTGCACTAATGAGTATTCTTACACTTAATTCATATATTAACAATGTATTAAATAATCAAATAGCAATAAGAAATAAAACTTCTATCTGGGCAAACAAATTTGCTATAGCTCTCTTTCTTTTTGGTTTATTATCGGCTATAACTTATATCGCAATATCACCCCGTAAATCAGATAATGTGATTACCCAGGGCGCAATTAAACCTTTCAAAATCAAATTAGCTGATGACGACCTTTTGATAGAAGAATACACCAAAGAAAAGATACGTATAACAATAAAAGACAGCTGCAACAGAAGAGAAATCATAATAATAAGATAATGCAAGCAATATAACTTTATACAAAGCCAAACCTAATCGTAACCACAAAAAAGAGGCTGAGGCTCCCGTAGCTTCAGCCTCTTGTGCTTTCGGCCGCCGGGCGGGGCGGTGGCTACCAGGGAATCTCGCCGGTGGCCGGGTTGTATTCCTCGCTCACGAACTTGCCGGTGGGGCCGTCGGCGCCAATGAGGGCGTATTTCACGACGCGGGCGCCGGCTTCCTGCACGGTGCCGGTGCCGCGGTGGCCGTTGAAATCGGTGGCGACGAAGCCGGGGTCCACGGCGTTCACTTTGAAGGGCGTGTCGCGCAGTTCGTAGGCCAGGTTGATGGTGTACATGTTGAGTGCCGACTTGGAGGAGTGGTACACGGCCGCTTTGTGGTTGTAATACTTATAGCCGTGCACCGGGTCACTGTGCAGGGTGAGCGAGCCCTGGGCCGAGCTCACGTTCACGATGCGGGGCGCCGGCGACTGCCGCAGCAGGTCGAGGAAAGCCTGCGTGACGGCTATCATGCCGAAGAAATTGGTATCGAACACCTTTTGAAACTGGCTGGGTTCGGCGGTGAGGGCCGACTGCGGCATGCCGCCGTTGATGCCGGCGTTGTTAATGAGCACATCGAGGACGTTGGTTTTCTGGCCGATGGCCGCGCGGGCGGCCTGCACGGAGGCGGGGTCGGCCACGTCGAGTTGCACGGGTTCCACCTGGGTCAGGCCTTCGGCGTGGAGCTGGGCCACGGCTTGCCGGCCGTTTTCGGGGTCGCGGCTGCCGAGGTACACGTAGTAGCCGTGCTGCAGGAGCAGCCGGGCGGCTTCAAAACCGATGCTTTTGTTGGCGCCGGTAATCAGGGCTTTCTTCATGGGGAATGGTGTTGCTTATTGAACACCACAAAACTACCGGGCCCCAGTAGCGCCATTACGGCACATTTGGCGGCATCACGGGTACATTTCGCGGCTGCCGGCGCGGTACTCGGCTGGGGTGAGGCCGGTTTCGCGCTTGAAGAAGCGGCTGAAGTAGGACGCATCGGCAAAGCCCAGGTCGTAGGCAATTTCCTTCACCGACTGCGGCGTATGGAACAGCAGGCGCCGGGCCTCCAGCACCAGCCGCTCCTGGATGTGGGCAATGGCCGGCTTGCCGCTCTGGGCCTTCACCACCTCGCTCAGGTGCCCGGCCGAGATGTGCAGCAGGGCGGCATACGCGCCCACCTCGTGCCGCTCGCGGAAATGCGCCTCAATCCGGGCCCGGTATTTCCGGAGCAGCAGCTGGTCGGCCGAGGGCTCGTTGCCCGGAAACTGCTCGGTGTAGAGCCGGCTGAGGTAAGTGAGCAGCACAGTGAGATGGGCCGTGAGCATGGGCTGCTGCCACTCGCCGGGCCGATGGTACTCGGCTTCGAGCCGGGCCAGGGTGTCTTCCACAAAGGCCACGTCGGCGGGCGTGAGGAGCAGTTCGTGGCCATTCTGGGGGTTGCGCAGCAGCGGCAGCTGCGCCAGCGCCTCGTTTGGCTGTAGGGCCAGAAACTCGCGCGTAAATGCCACGCTCACGCCCCACAGCGGCGCTAGCTTTTCCTTGAGCTGCAGCTGGCCGGGGGCCGAGAAGTACAGCGCATTTTCCTTGAGCATGTAGGGCGTCATGTCCACCCAGTGCCGGCTGCCGCCGCGCTGCACGAACACCAAGTGGTAATAGTCCTTGCGGTGCGGCTGCAGCATGTTTTGCCGGAAGGCGGGCTGCTGGCCCTCTGCTCGCGCCAGCTGGAACAAGCCGTTGGCTGACCCTTGTGATTCCAGGGAATAAACGGGGACTTGCTGGTCGAGAAGTAGCGTGGGCATGACCCAAAGTAACACCGCGGCGGCCGGACGCAAGACGCCGCGGGGCGGTTGCTACCAGGGGCTGATGCCCGTTTCCGGCGCGTTGTCGTCGCTGAAAAACTGGCCGGTGGGGCCATCCGCCGGCAGCAGGGCGGCTTTTACGACGCGGGCGGCCGCATCGGGCACGGTGCCGGGGCCGCTGTGGTGGTTGAAATCGGTGGCGGTGTAGCCGGGGTCCACGGCGTTCACTTTGAAGGGGGTGTCGCGCAGCTCGTAGGCCAGCACGATGGTGTACATGTTGAGGGCGGCTTTCGATGAGCCGTAGGCGGCCGTCTTCACGGCGTAGTATTTCCAGGTGGGGTCGGCGCTCAAACTCACCGAGCCCAGGCCCGAGGTCACGTTCACGATGCGGGGCGCGGGCGACTGCCGCAGCAGGTCCAGGAAGGCCTGCGTCAGCTGCACCACGCCGAAAACGTTGGTGTCGTACACTTCCCTGAACGTGGCCACGTCGGTGCCGATGGCGGTCTGGGGCACGCCGCCCCCGCTGATGCCGGCGTTGTTGATGAGCACGTCGAGGACGGCGGTTTTCTGGCCGATGGCCTGCCGGGCGGCGGCTACCGAAGCGGCATCGGTGACATCGAGCTGAATGGGCTCGACCTGGGTGAGGCCTTCGGCCTGCAATTGGGCCACGGCCTGCTGGCCGTTTTCGAGGCGGCGGCTGCCGAGGTACACGTAGTAGCCGTGCTGGAGCAGCTGGCGGGCGGTTTCGAAGCCAATGCTTTTGTTGGCACCGGTGATGAGGACGTACTTCATGGGGAGGAGTGGTTGCGTTAATTGAACAGCACAAAAGTCCCCCGGCCGCCTGCGGAGCCATAACGAGATTCAAACGAAATTGTAAGAAATTCAAACCAGCGGCGGGGCCGGGCTCACCAGCGCCCGATGGGCCGAGGGCGTGGTGCCGGTTTGCTTCTTGAAGAAGTTGTTGAAATAGGTGGGGTACTCGAAGCCGAGGCTGTAGGCAATTTCGGCGGTGCTCCAGCTCGTGTGCTGCAGCAGGGCCCGGGCCTCGCGAATCAGGCGCTCGGCGATGTGCGCGGAGGTGGTTTTGCCGGTGAGCTTGTGCACGGCCCGGTTCAGGTGGTTGACGTGCACCGAGAGCTGGCGGGCGAAGTCGGCGGGCGTGCGCAGCTTCAGGCCGTGGGTGGGCGAGTCGATGGGAAACTGCCGCTCCAGCAGCCCCTGAAACAGCGTGGCGATGCGCGTGGCGGCGTTGGGGTGCTGGTAGTAGGAGGCCTGCGGCTGCAGCTTCAGGGCTTCGTGGATGAGCAGGTTCAGGTAGTTGCGCAGCACCTCCTGCTGGAAAACGTAGCTTGAATTCAGCTCCTGCAACATTTTGCGGAAGAAGTAGCTCAGGTCATCATACTGCGTTTCATCGACCAGGTACACCGGGTCGGAGCCGAGCCGAAACAGCGGCGACTCCTGCAGGCTGGCGGCGCGGTCGTTCACGATGAGGAATTCCTCGGTGAACATGCACAGGTAGCCGCCCTGCTCTTCCGAAACGGGCTCCCAGGAATAGGGAATGAGCGGGTTGGAAAACACCAGCGCGGGCCGGTCGATGAGCACGCCGCGGGTGGCGTAGTTGTAGCGGCTGCTGCCGGTGAGCAGCGAAATCTTGTAGTAGTCGCGCCGCCCAAACACCAGCTTGCGCGTGCTGAACTGCTCGCGGGCGTACACGTTGAAGCAGTCGGCGGCGACGATGGCCGGCAGCTGGCCGGCGGCGGGGGCTTCGGTAGTGGCTGAGGCGGGCGTCAGGCGGGGAATGGGCATAATCAAAATTAAGCAAATCAAACCAGCGCCACGCTCCTTGCCTGCGCCGGCCGCAGTCCTCACCACGGCCACTACCGCCGGGCCGCCGTAGAAACAGCCGCACCATTCTTCCGATTCTGATGGGTAACGCCTCGTTTTTCAACCGCCACGCTTACTTCGTGCGCGAGCACATTGGGTTCCTGAAGCTCAAAGACACCTTCGACATTCTCGACGCCGAAACCCAGGAGCACCTGGGCTACGCCACCGAGGAAAATCCCATCTGGGTGAACCTGACGCGCCTGCTGCTGCAAAAGCACCGCATGCCCACCACCGTGGTGGTGCGCCGCCTGTCCGACGACGCGCCCATGCTGCGCTTGGAGCGCGGCTGGCGCTTCCTGCGCTCCAAAATCCGCATCTACGACGGCCAGGGTGAGCTGCTGGGCTACTTCGAAAGCAAGATTCTGACTCTGGGCGGCGGCTTCCACGTCTATGATGCCCGCGGCATCCGGGTGGCCGACATCAAGGGCAACTGGATTGGCTGGGATTTCCGCTTCCTCGACGCCGGCGGGCAGGCGCTGGGGCTGGTAACGAAGAAATGGGCCGGCATCGGCCGGGAGCTGTTCACCAACGCCGACAACTACCTGATTTCCCTCACCGACCGGGGCAGCGCGCAGCCCGCCACCGCCGCCCTGCTGCTGGCCGCCGGTCTGGCCATCGATACGCTGTATAAGGAAGCCCGCAGCCAGGCCACCGGCACCACCACCAGCGACTTTAGCTACACGCCGGGGTAGGACGACGTAGGGGCGGGGCTTGTCCCCGCCCGGTCGGCTGCGCTGTGCCAACGATTCAATTCAACGACCGGGCGGGGGCAAGCCCCGCCCCTACTTCAGTCCTGCAACCCAACCCACGACCGCGCCCGTACAGCCAACCATGTCAGACACGCCCACCTCCCCCACCCGCCCCGGCCCGGACGACGAGCCGGAACTGTCGCCTTCGGGCGCGCCCATCTACCGCTACGAGGACGTGGAGCCCGCGCCGTTTGAGCTGGCCAGTGGCGACGACGTCACCATTTCGGCCATTTCCGACCATATCGAGCGCCACCTGGGGCCGGTGAAGGGCGTGTACCACGAAATCATTTCCGACAAGGTGCACCTCGACGTGCATGTGGTGGCGCCCAGCGCCGACTTCCCGTTCTACGCCCTCATCACCTCGGGCATGAGCGACCGGCCCATGAACGTGCCGCCCGAAGCCAGCGCCGACGACGCCCCGCGCTTCGCCGAGCTGTGCATCCTGCTGCCCAGCACCTGGAACATCCCCGACGACCCGGCCGACATCGCCGAGGTCTTCGAGGACGAAAACGTGTACTGGCCCATCCGCTGGCTGAAAATACTGGCCCGCCTGCCGCACGAGTACCACACCTGGCTGGGCTTCGGCCACACCATCCCCAACGGCGAAAACGCCGAGCCCTTTTCCGACGAAACCGAGCTGGGCTGCATGCTCCTGCTCACGGCGCTGAGTTTGCCCGAGGAGTTTCAGACGCTGGAAATCAGCTCTGACAAGACGGTGCAGTTCTACACCCTCTACCCCATCTACCGCGAGGAAATGGACCTGAAAATGGAGCAGGGCGTGGATGCGCTGCTGGACAAATTCGATGAGCACGGCATTGGCGACGTGCTGGACCTGACCCGGCCCAATACGGCGGGGACTTGAGTCGATTGGGGCGGTTTATTAACGCAAAAGCGGCTGAAGCTCCCGTAGCTTCAGCCGCTTCTCGTTTCAGTAGTTACTTCCCCACCCGCACCAAGTGCCCTTCACGGTACTGATAGCGGCCGGCAGGCAGCATGGTTCTTGGAAGTGGATGGATTACACTCACCCGTTCGCGCCGGTGGCCTTCCGTTGTGCGCTGATACGGCGCACTTATAAGCACTACTCCATCCCGGAATTTCACGTTCTGCTCCCGTGCTTCAAGTCCCCGTGCGTCATCATCGTATGTTGTTTGGTCTGTTCGCCCATAGCTCGCGTCTAAATTAACATTTTCCACCTTCAGCAGTAATGTCGGCGGGACGCTAACATCAAGCAACTGCATACAACGAGTATCTACACTACCTCCCCAGAATCCTTGGTGCCCTTGAGCACTGACACGTAAAGCTGCCTTCAGCGAGCCTTCCAATCGCACCGTATCTACCACAATATCAGCTTCCTTAAGGTTCAATTCGCCTACTTGTTCCAAACGTACATCTATCCAGTCTCCCGCCAACGGCCCTATTGGATAAAGAAGGTGCTGGCGCTCATCCAACTCCATCATAACCAATAATTTACCCAAAACAGTGTCCGCGCCAACTCCATAACCGGGCATGTCAGCTGCTGGCACGACACGGTATTGCATGGGCCGCCCTCCTATGTAGGCGCGCACCGAGTCTTCTGTAGGAGCAGCCCCAGGCGGGACTATTGTTTTAAGAGTTGCGTGTGGCGGTTTCGCTAGCGCTTGCCTTTGCCGTAGGCTGTCGGCCAGCGGGCTTGTTTTAGCCGCAGCGACGACTTGCTCTATCGTACGGGGTCGCTTCTGTTCGCAAGCCAGCAGCGAAAGCAATACGGCCGCTCCCATCAGGAAGCGGCCGTACCGGGCAGTGTCAAAAAGCCACATAATAGCCGCAGCTTTTCGGATTACATGTGAATGGCGCGGTTCTCCGTAGCCGCCAGGCAGGCTTCTTTCATGGCCTCGGCGTAGGTGGGGTGCGAGTGGCTCATGCGGGCCACGTCCTCGGCGGAGGCGCGGAACTCCATGGCGGTCACGGCTTCGGCGATGAGGTCGGCGATGCGCGGGCCAATCATATGCACGCCCAGGATTTCGTCGGTGGTTTTGTCGGCCAGCACCTTCACGAAGCCGTCGGTGTCGCCGCTGGCGCGGGCGCGGCCGCTGGCTTTGAAGGGGAACGAGCCCACTTTGTAGGCCTTGCCCTGCTCCTTGAGTTGCTCTTCGGTGTAGCCCACGCCCGCCACTTCGGGCCAGGTGTACACCACGCCGGGGATGAGCAGGTAGTTGATGTGCGGCTTCTGGCCCACGATGGTTTCGGCCACGAAAACGCCTTCTTCCTCGGCCTTGTGGGCCAGCATGGCGCCGCGCACCACGTCGCCGATGGCGTAGATGCCGGGCACGTTGGTTTGCAGGTGGGCATCGACCTTGATGCGGCCGCGCTCTTCCATCTCCACGCCCGCAGCCTCCAGGTTGAGGCCGGCGGTGTAGGGCACGCGGCCCACGGCCACGAGGCAGTAGTCGCCCTCAAATTTCACCTCCTCCCCTTTCGGGTTAGTGGCGGTCACAGTCACGCTGTCGCCCTCGCGGGTGGCGCCGGTCACTTTGTGGCTCAGGAAAAACTCGATGCCGATTTTGCCCAGCACGCGCTTCAGCTCCTTGCCCAGGCCGCGGTCCATGGTCGGGATGAGCGAATCCAGGTACTCAATCACCGACACTTTCGCCCCGAGGCGGGCGTAGACGGAGGCCATTTCGAGGCCAATCACGCCGCCGCCAATCACCATCATGTGCCGGGGCACTTCGCGGATGTTCAGGGCCTCGGTGCTGGTGATGATGCGCTCCTTGTCCTGGGCGATGAACGGCAGCACCGTGGGCTTGGAGCCGGTGGCGATGATGACGTTTTTGGTTTCAATCTGCTGCGCCTCGCCGCCTTCGGTGGGCGCGATGCTGATGTGCGTTTTGTCAACAAAAGAACCCACGCCGGTGAGGACGTCGATTTTGTTTTTCTTCATCAGATAGGCGATGCCGTCCACGTTGGCCTTCACCACGCCGGCCTTGCGGTCAATCATGCGGTTCATGTCGACGGTCAGGTTGTCGAGGCCGATGCCGTGCTCGGCAAACACCGAATGGGCGTTGTGGTAGTGCTCGGACGAGTCGAGCAGGGCCTTGCTGGGGATGCAGCCCACGTTGAGGCAGGTGCCGCCCAGGGTGGGGTATTTCTCGATGAGGGCCGTTTTGAGACCCAACTGGGCGCAGCGGATGGCTGCTACATAGCCGCCCGGGCCGGAGCCGATGACGGTGACGTCGTATTGATTCATGAGGAAGTATTCGATGATTGTACGCTCGGGCGAAGGTACGGCACAGCGGCGGCGGGTGAGGCGGTTTTTTGTAGCGTGGACTCTGTGAGTCCGCGCATCGCCAGTGCCGTCTCGCCCGGGCGCGGACTCTCAGAGTCCACGCTACAGCTAATCAACCAGCACGCCGATGTAGAAGTTAAACGTGTCCACATCCAGCGTTTCCTTCGTAGCGCCGGCCAGCTCGGCAATAGGTGCAAAGCGGGTAGTGGGCGTGATAAACCGGTACTCGCCGCCTTTCAGCCGCACGCGCACGGGCATATCGAATTTATCTACTTCGCTCACCCAGCGGGCCAGGGTTTTGCCGTCTTCAAAGCGGATTTCGAGAATGGGCAGGCTGGCGTGGCGCAGGTACTGGTCGAATATTTTGGTAAAATCCCGGCCGCTTTCGCGGTTGATGTAGTCGATAACCTGCTGGCCGGTGACGGTTTGGTGGTAGAAAGCACTGGACAGGCCGCGCAGCATCTGGCGCCACTTTTCGTCGTTGTTGAGGATGGTGCGCAGCATGTTCAGCAGGTTGCTACCCTTGTCGTACATGTCGCCCGAGCCTTCCTGGTTCACGCCGTAGGGGCCGATGATGGGGCCGTCGTTCTGGATGTTGCGGCGCTGGCCGTGGATGTATTCCTGGCCGGCAGTTTTGCCAAATTGCGTTTCTACGAACAGGGCTTCGGAGTAACAGGTAAAGCCTTCGTGCACCCACATATCGGCAATATCCTTGGTGGTGATGTTGTTGCCGAACCACTCGTGCCCGCTTTCGTGGATGATGATGAAGTCCCATTTCGCGCCCCAGCCGGTGTTGCTGCGGTCGCGGCCGAGGTAGCCGTTCTGGTACTTGTTGCCGTAGGCCACGGCGCTCTGGTGCTCCATGCCGAGGTGCGGCGCGTCCACCAGCTTGTAGCCGTCCTGGTACCATGGGTAGGGGCCGAACCAGTGTTCCATGCTCTTGAGCATGGGCTTCACGTTGGCGGCGAACTGGGTTTTGGCTTTGGCCACGTTTTCGGGCAATACCCAATAATCCAGCGTCAAAAGCCCTTTTTCGCCTTGGTACGAATCCGAAAAGTGCTGGTAGTCGCCCACGTTCAGGGCCACATCGTAGTTGTTGATGGGGTTGCGCACGGCCCAGTCGAAGCGGGTGTAACCGTCTTTCAGCTTGGTCGTTTTGCGCAGGCGGCCGTTGGAAACGTCCTTCAGGCCCGTGGGCACGCTGATGCTGATGAGCATGGAGTCTACCTCATCGGCCTGCTGGTCCTTGGTGGGCCACCAGATGCTGGCGCCCGTGCCTTGGCAGGCCGTAGCTACCCAAGGCTTGCCGGCGGCGTCCTGGGTGAAGACCATGCCGCCATCCCAGGGCGCTTTTTTGGCCACCGTGGGGTTGCCGGAATAGAATACCGTGAACTCGTCGCGGCTGCCTTTGGCAATGGCCTTCGGGAAGGTGACGAATACGGCGTTGGCCTCGCGGGTGAAGGGCACGTCCTTGCCTTTGTAGAGCACCTTTTCCACTTTCAGATTGGCAAACAGGTCGAATTGCAGGCGCGTAAAATCCTGCGTGGCGGTGAAGCGGAAGAGGTTGGAGCCGCTGATGAAGCGCTGGGCCGGGTCCAGCTTCACGTCGAGGTGGTAGTAGTTGAGGTCGTAGCAGGTGCGCAGCGGCGTGGTGAGGCTGCCACGCAGCGTATCGGCGCGGGTGAAGGCGGGCTTGGGCTGCAGGAGCTGCGCGGCGGCCGGGTGCAGCGCGCCGGCCAGCAACAGCAGCACCCAAAGGAGGTTCTTCTTCATGACACAAAGCAACAACGGACGGCAGAAATAAGCGCCCAGCCGATAATCAAGGAGAGGCATGAGGGGCGTCATGCTCATCTGGCGTCCGCGCAGTCGAAGCATCTCTACCGTGCAACTAGTCAAGACTATTGCAACGAAGCGGTAGAGATGCTTCGACTGCGGCTGCGCCTCCGCTCAGCATGCCCCTTTATAGAATTCAAAACACTGCCCTTGTCAGCAGCCGTAGTTTTGCAGCCATCCCTTTCGATTTCCATGTCTGATTCCACTCCGGCCGCGCCTTCGCGGGCCGCGCTGCTTACGGCCTTTGCGCTGGTTTACCTCATCTGGGGCTCTACTTATGTGGTGATGAAGTTTGCCGTGGCCACTATGCCGCCGCTGCTCATGGCCGGCACGCGCTACGGGCTGGCGGGCGGGCTGCTCTACGCCTACATGCGCTGGCAGGGCGAGCCGGCACCCACGTGGCGGGGTTGGGGCTATGCGGCCATCATTGGCGTTTGTTTGCTGGGGTTCGGCAACGGCGGCACCACCTTGGGCGTGGTGTACTTGCCCAGCAGCATTACGGCGTTGCTGGTGGCCACGGTGCCCATGTTTCTGGCGGTGCTGGGGTGGGCCAGCGGCATTTCGCCCCGCCCCACCAAGTGGGTGACGCTGGGGCTGGGCGCCGGCATGGCGGGCATGTACTTGCTGGTGGCCCACACCACCGGCGGCGCGGTGAAGCAGCCCGGCCACACCGGCCTGGGCGTGTTTGCGGTGCTGCTGGCCTCGTTGGTGTGGTCCATCGGCTCGCTGTATGCCAAAAACCACCGGCCAGCGGACTCGCCCTTCCTCTCGGGCGGCATGCAGATGCTATGTGGCGGCGCGGCCATGCTGGTGGTAGGCTTGCTGAAGGGTGAAGCCACGGGGTTTGAATTTGCGCAAATCACGGCCAAGTCGTGGTGGGCGTACGCGTATCTGGTCACGTTCGGGTCCATCGTGGCGTTCACGGCCTACATCTGGCTGCTGCGCGTGGTGGAGCCAGCGCTGGCGGGCACATATGCTTTCGTAAACCCGGTAGTCGCCGTGCTGCTGGGCTGGGCCTTCGCCGGCGAGGTGCTGAACCCGCAGATGCTGGGCGGGGCCGCGCTCATTGTGCTGGCCGTGGTGCTGGTGGTGCTGGGCGGGCGGCGGGTTTCAGTCAAGAATTAAACGAACGTCATGCTGAGCGCAGTCGAAGCATCTCTACCGCACAACTAAATCATGCGATTGGAGGATTACCACTGCGGTAGAGATGCTTCGACTGCGCTCAGCATGACATTCTTTCCTCCAAACGCCTTTTAACAACCTGCGATGAATGCTCCTACTGCCCTCCCCGACCTAGAAACCGAAGCCGACATCGTCCGGCTGGTAGACACATTCTACGGCCGCGTGAACGAGGACGCGCTGCTGCGCCCGATTTTCAACGACGTGGCGCAGGTGGATTGGGCGCACCACCTGCCCACCATGTACGATTTCTGGAGCAGCGTGCTGCTGGGCACCAGCCGCTACAAGGGCCGGCCGATGGCCCGGCATTTCCCGCTGCCCATCAAACCCGAGCATTTCCAGCAGTGGCTGGTGTTGTTTCGGGCTAGCGTCGACGAGCTGTTCGCCGGCCCGAAAGCCGACGATGCCAAGCTGCGGGCGCAGAGCATCGGGGCCATGTTTGAGCACCGCATGAACCCGAATCCGCTGTCGCTGCTGTAGCGTGGACGCTGCGAGTACGCGTTTCCCCGACGTTCTGGCGCTGTTCAACTAGCAGCTGGTAAACGCGGACTCGCAGCGTCCACGCTACGTTGCGCTACATCGGGTGCCATTCGCTGGCCGCCGGGCGCTGGGCACCAATGAGAGCCTTGCCCCCAGCCAGCACCAGCGCATCCTCACCCACGCCCACCAACGCGCTGGGCACACCCGATTTCTCACTGATGCCCGTGCGCAAGGCGTAGCTCACGAAGGTGGAGGCCACCGCCACGGCCGCGCCTAGCAGCCCACCGCCCAGCGCGCTGCCGTGGCGCGAGCGGTACCAGGCCGCCCCCACCAGTGCGCCCGACAGCAGTCGGCCCGTGAGTACGGGCAGGGCAATGCGGTCGGGGGCGTTGGGGAGCTTGTCGCCCACCATTTCGCCGGCGGCCGCGGCTTTGAGCAGGCCGGCGGTGAAGGGCTTTTGCAAAAGGCGCAACGAGGAGCCGGCCAAGCCGCTGCTGGGCTGGCGCGACAGATAGTGGCTCAGAAACGCGGGCGCGCTCATGCTGCGCATGCCAGCCAGGGTGGCAAAGCCCATAGCGGGCCAGAATTTGGCCGGGCGCGAACGGCGAGCCAAAGATTTGGATGATTTCATACTAAAATATGGGTGTGCGCAGTTTAACGGTGTCGGGCACGCCAAGGTCATCGGCTGCTTAAAAAAACATTCGTTCCCCAAACGCTGCAACGCCCCGCCCAGCTTTACCTCTTGCTCCGACGGCATCGGCCCGCGCCTGGCGGGCTTTCATCCACACCGTAAACCTGCCCTGCGCATGGAAGCATCCGTGGTTGCCTTTATCATCGCCGTCGTCCTCATCGCCCGGCTCTGGGATTTGCCCAAGAAGCTGGCGGCGATGCAAGCCGAACTGGACCGGCGTCATAAAATTCAGGAAGAAATGCGGGCCGAGCTCCATCGCCTGCGCGACCAGCTGGCCGTACTGCGCGATGCCGGCCTGGCGGCTCCGCCCAGCGCGCCCGCCACGGCGCCCGTGACAGCAGCTGCACCCTTGGCTGCGCCCTCGGCGGTGGCCGTAACAAAGGCAGCGGCTTTCCCAGTTGCGCCGCCCGTCGTTGTTGCGCCAGCAACAGCGCCGCCGGTCGAAGCGCCAGTAGTAGCGCCTGTACCCGTGATTCCGACAGTACCTGCGGTGGTACCGTCAGCACCTGCGCCGGTCGTTACGCCCGCTGCCACGCCAGCTATTGCCCCGGTCACTGAAGCGCCACAGCTGGTTACTCTGACGCCAGTGGTAGCTCCGGTTCCGGTGGTAGTTCCGGTGGTAGAAACCAAACCGGTTGCTCCAGCGGCTCCGGTGCCAGTGCCGCCAGTGTCCACGCCGCCAGTTCCGGTAGTGCATCCTGTGGCCGCACTTCCGCCTCCGCCAGTAGTTGAACAGCCGGCTTCGGTGCCAACTCCTGCGCCCGCGCCAACTCCTGCGCCGACAGCGGCTCCGGTTCCGCGGCCCGTGGCGGCCCCCGCTCCAACGCCCGCCCAACGCCCGCCCGTGGTGCCCCCCACGCCGCCCCCGCCGCGCCGGCCTATGCCCGCACCGGTGCCCGCCGGCCCCAGCTGGTGGGACAAGGCCGCCACCATCCTGCTCGAAAACTGGACCGGCATTCTCGGGGCCGTGGTGCTCGTCACGGGCGTGGGTTTCCTGGGCATCTACGCGGCGCTGCGGCTGGCGCCGCCGTATCGGTTTCTGCTGATTTGCGGGTTTGCGGCGGGCTTGCTGGGGGCGCGGTTTGGGCTGCGCAACAAAGCGTTTGCGCAGCAGCTCAATGCCTGGCTGCTGAGCAGTGCGGCGGCCATTTTTCTGTTTGCCTGCGTGGGGTCGGTCAGCATTGCGGGTTTGCGCTGGGCCGTGCCGCCCTTCAATTACCTATTGCTGCTGGCCGGGGTGAGTGCCAACCTGTACCTGGCCTGGCGGTCCAGCCGCGAGGCGGTGGCCACGCTACACGGTGTGCTGAGTCTGGTGGCGCTGGCGGTACTGCCGCCCACGGCCCTCACGCTGGCGGCGGCGGCGGGCGTCACGGCATTCAGCATCGCCATCACCTACCGGCAGCTGTGGAAGTACCAGCTGCTGCTTAGCATCGCCAGCTTCTTTGCGTTTCACCTTTACTGGCACCAGCAGGCGGGCGCTATTCCGAATACGCTACGCCTCACGGCCATGGGCCTGGTGCTGCTGGTGGGCGCGGCGGCGGCCGTGGTGCAATACCGCAGCGTGTACGCCAAGCGCCGGTTCGAGCCCCTGCTTTTCACGGCCCACGTGCTGAACTGGACCACGCTGGGCATCAGCCTGTACCTGCACAGCACGGGCTCCATCTGGAAAACCATTCCGCTGGCGCTGGGCGCGCTGCTCACGCACTGGGCCGGGCGACAGGCCAAGCGGCTGGGCATCGGCTGGCTGTTCCAGACCGATACCATCATCTCGCTGATTTTGGCTTTGGCCACGGCCTTTTCGCTGCAAGGCTGGCACGCCACGCCGCCGGTCATCCTGCTGTTTATGCTGCTGGAGTCGCTGCTGATTACGCTCATCATGGCCCGGCAGCGGGAGGCGCTGGTGTACCGCGTGGCGCTGGCCGGGGCCAGCCTGGCCGGCGTGGGCCTGCTGCTGGTAGCGGCAAGCCGCGCGGGCAACCCGCCGCTCATGCTCTACCGCGACGCCTTAGTGCTGGCCCTGGCTGGCTGGGCCGGACTGGCGTTCGCGCAGCTGATTTACCGCCAGCCTTTGTTGGCTACGACTTCTGATGGCCGAAACAAAGCGCATCACGACCTGATAAGCGGCTTCGCGGGCCTGGCCGGGCTGCTACAAGCCGGCGCGGGCCTGTTGCTGGCGCGGGTGCTGTTTGGCTACGCCACCCAACCGGCGTCTCTGCTCATTGGAGCGCTTGCAGGGCTGGCGGCCGTTTCCGTGGGCCTGGCTTTCTGGGTTCGGACCGCCAAGCTGGCGCCCGGCTGGGTGCGGCAGCAACAGTTACTTCTGGGCCAATTCTTTGCCGTGCTGGCCGTATTCGGGCTGCACGAAATGGGCCTGAACTGGCCCGTCGTGCTGGGCATTCTCTACGCCGAAAACCTGCTGGCGGCCCTGCTGCTGGCCCAGCAGCGCGAGAAGCTACTGTATCACGTCACGCTCAAGGGCGCTTACCTGACAGCGGTAAGTTTGTTGGCCGTAGCCGGCATGCAGGCCGGCCACAGCCACCCGCCGGTGCTGTACCGCGACGCGCTGGTGCTGGCCCTGACCGGTTGGGCTGGCTTATTTTTCATCAATCGGGCGCAGCAATTGCTGGCTGGTTTGGCCGATTCGAAATCAACCCATGAAGTTGTTTTCCGCAAAACGGAGCAGGACTATCTGAGTGGTTTGGCTGGCTTGTCGGGCGTGCTGCAAGTGGGCGCCGGACTAGTGCTGGCGCGGGCACTGTTTGCCTGGCAGGGTGTGCCCGTTGGCTTGCTGCTGGTGGCGTTGGCGGCCTTGGCGGCCATTTCCGTCGGTTTGGCCGCGTGGCTGCGCACCGGGCAGCAATCCGCTGCCTGGGTGCGGCAGCAGCAGTTGATTTTGGGGCAGTTTTTCGCATTGCTGGCAGTAGTTGGCTTACACGAAATGAACCTCGGCTGGCCTGCCGTTTTGCTTTTACTCTATCTCGAAAACCTGCTGGTGGCCTGGATAACGGCCCGGCAGCACGAAAACCTGTTGCACCGCATCAGCCTTATCGGCGGCTATTTGTCGGGGGGCAGCTTACTACTGGTGGCTGTCAGCAAAAACAGCTTCGGCGTGCCGGCCGTCCTCTACCGCGATGCACTTTGGCTGGCTCTGGCGGGCTGGGCGGGCATCGCCTTCCTGGCGCTTGTCCACCGCCTGCGTTCAGCATCGGCCAAAGGCGGCCAAGCTGCCGAAACCGCAATTGCCGCTGGCCAGCTTACCACCACCTTGCTGAATGGCGTGGCAGGCCTCGCCGGCTTGTTGCAGGTGGGCGCCGGCGCGTTGCTGGCGCGTGTGCTTTTCGGCTGGCAGCCGGTACCGGTGTGGCTACTCATCGGGGCGCTGCTGGGGCTGGCGGCCGTCTCGCTTGGCCTGTCGGTATGGGTGCGCACGGCGCAAGGAGTGCCCGGCTGGGTGCGCCAGCAGCAATTGGTATTGACGCAGCTTTTTGCCGGGTTGGCCGTGCTGGGCCTGCACGAAACCGGCTTGAGCTGGCCGCTGGTGCTGGGCCTGCTCTATTTCGAAAACCTGGGCGTGGCCCTGTTCACCGCTCGTCGGCGCGAAATGCTGCTCTACCACCTCACGCTGGGTGGCGCCTTTTTCTCGGGCACAGGCCTGCTGTTGCTAGTAGGGAGCCAGGAGGGCATTCCAACCGCCGCTGTGCTTTACCGCGATGCCGTGGTGTTGGCGCTGGCCGGCTGGATCGGCATCATATTCGCTCAGCTCACCTACCGGCAATTCAGTTCCGCATCCACCGCCCCTCAATCCAATCAGCCGGAAATTGGCCGGTCTGTGTTCGAAGTGCTGGGTGGCTTTGCCGCGTTGGCAGGCTTGCTCCAGGCGGGCACCGGCGTATGGCTGGCCCGGGCACTGTTTGCCTGGCACAATGCGCCGACACTTCTTCTCCTAACGGCCCTGCTGGTACTGGCAGGTGCTTCGGTGGCGCTGGCAGCCTGGGTCCGCGCCAGTGGTGTGCTGCCTGTTTGGGTGCGGCGCCAGCAACTGGTACTGGGCCAATACTTCGCAGTGCTGACAGTCTTCGGCCTGCACGAAATTGGCCTGAGCTGGCCGGCGGTACTCACCGTGCTCTATGCCGAAAACCTACTGGTGGCCCTGCTCCTCACGGGGCGCGACGAAGACGGCCTGCTCCACACCCAAACCTACCTGCTGGTGCTGCAGGCGCTGCTGCTGCCGCTGCTGGTGCACAGCCTCTGGCCCGGCACGCTGGGCGCCCTGCCCCGTGCTGGCCTGCTGGCGGGCGCAGGCCTACTCACGGTGGCCTACCAGGCCCGCCGGCAGTTCTTGCCCCGCACCGCCGGAGCCGAAGAATACGGCACCCTGCGCCTCGGCGGCACTTGGCAGCTTTCGGTGCTGGGCCTCGCCATGGGCTGGCTGCTGCTGGGGGCGGGCACGTTGGTGTACGAGCTGCCGTGGGCGGCCTGGGCCACGGTGGGCCTGCTGGGCAGCCTGCTTTGGCTGCGTTCACGGATGAACTTGCCGGGCGTTTGGGCCGGGCTGGTGCTGGCCGGCGTGGGTTACCTCACGCTGCAATGGGGCCATGTGCTGGCACCGGCTGCCGGCCAGGTGTACAGTCCGGGCTACGTGCTGCTCTACCTGCTGCCCACGCTGGCCGTGCCAGTGGCGGGCCTACGCACCTCGTGGTGGGCGGCGGGCGAGCGGTTCGTGCGCTGGCCTTGGGTGTATCTGCTCGGCGTCCACGGGGTAGTGACGCTGGTGGCAGCGGTGCCGGCCGGGCACGTGGCCTACTTCTCGCTGGGCCTGCTGGGCATGGCAGCCACAGCCCTCGCGGCGGCCCAACTCTGGCGGCGTGCTCTGCCCGATGCGACCGCCGTGCGCAGCGCCGGCCAGCCCGACCGCTACCTGCTGCATCTCGGCTACTGGCTGCTCAGCGGCGGCCTGCTCACGCACATGTGGCTGCTGGCGCGGGATGAAAGTTTTTTCGGCCAGCCGGCCGAATACCTCACGGCCGCGCTGCTCTTCGCGGTGCTGGCGGGCTGGGCTTCCGTACGGCCGCCGGCCACGGCGCCCATCTACAACTCCTGGCGGCGGCTGCACCCGTGGCTGGCCGAAGCGGCCCTGCTGTTCGGCACGGCCACGCTGGGGCATAACGTCCGCACTTTCTGGCTGCCGCTGCTGTGGGCCAGCGCGGCGCTGGGCTTGGGTTCAGTAGCTGCCCGCCTGCCGAAACGCTTCCGCCGGCTGGGGGTATACGGCCGCCTGTATTACTGGCTGGCGGCCGGCACGGCCGGTGCGGTGAGCCTGATTCACCTCGACCCCGACCAACTGCTCAGCGCCGAGTGGTGGGAAATCACGACGGCCGTCGTATTGCTGTTTGGCTACGTGTGGCAGGCGCTCACGCAGGGCGAAAAGGCCTTCCGGGGCCTCTCGCCGGCCTGGGACATCCTGGCCCGCACGCCGCACCGCGCCCTCGAAGCCTGGCTGCTCTACCCCGCTTTCCTGGCGCTCGCGCTGCTACTCATCCAGTCCTTCGACCGTTCGGTGCTCACCGTGCTGCTGATGCTGGAAGTGGTGGCCGTGTTCAGCACCAGCCTGCTGCTGCGCCGGCAGGACTTACGCTACATTTCGCTGGCCGGCCTGATGGCCTGCCTGGTGCGCTTGGTGTTCTTCGACCTCAGCCGGAGCGGCACCATTACGCGGGCCATTGTCTTCATCCTCATGGGCCTGCTCCTACTTGGCATGAATGCGCTCTACGCCCGCTTCAAAGCCCGCTTTGCGTCTATTGAGGCCGAACCCGAAGAGGATTTCTCTCTGCCTGATTTCACGGCTGAGGATGAGGAACCGCACGTGGCGCCGGAGTAAACCAGACCGTCATGCAGAGCGCAGCGAAGCATCTTTACCGCAGCAGTAATCATATTTACTATCGCGATAAAGATGCTTCGCTGCGCTCTGCATGACGTTCCGGAAACACACAAAAAAAGGCCCGTCCAAAATTGGACGGGCCTTTTTGAATGGCAAAATGCCTTGCTTAGTTGATTTCGTCGGCGTGGGTACGCAGCACCTCCCGGGCAATGGCCAGGTTGGTTTCGCGCGAATTCACCACCAGGTAGATGAACTTGTTGCCGGCATTGTTCAGCTTCAGTAGGTGAAACTGGTTGGTCAGCGTGATGAGAATGTCCTCAATCTTTTCCCCCGTTAGCTTCAGGGCCGACATGGCTTTCTGCTTCTGCTTCACCACTTCGGTGTTGTAGGCCGCAGCCGTTTCCGGGTTCAGGGACGGCGAATTCGAGTGCGAGGCCAGGGCCATGCCCGAGGTGATGTCGACCACGGCCACCGCCACCAGGCTCGGCAAATCGTTGATAATTCCGTCGACTGCCTTGCCGGCAGGACTATTTTTGGAGTAGGCCATTTCGGCTAAAGGAAGGGGGTTAGATAAAGAAGATTCTTTGAGCTTATTCGCAACGTGCTTACGGTAGGTCCTCGCTTTCACTACGATAGGGCCACGCGGGCCGGCAACTAGTAAGTAGATAGAATTAAGTAGCAGGTAGTTGGGAGCAAGTAGTAAGAGTACTGGATTTCGACAATCAATGCTTTGTCCTGAGTCCTGCTACTTGGCTCTTGCTGCTTAAGGTCTATTTAAAAAAACAGCCAGTGCTTGCGCTTGGCGACGCGGGGCTGCAGAGTCACGCCCTGGGCCGAGGCGTCGGTCGCCTTCAGCTCCTGGTCGTGGTAGCCGGCGTAGCCGTACTGCAGAGTGGTGGTGGCGGCCGTGCCGGCGGGCATGCGCAGGCTGTAGTTGCCGTTGGCATCGGTGCTCACGCCTTGGGCGGTGCCTTTGCGCAGCACGGTGGCGCCCACCAGCGGCTGGCCGGCTTCGTCCACAATGCGGCCACTCACCGTCACCATGCGGTTGGCATTGGCGGTAGCGGCGGCCTCAGCGGCGGCGGTGCTGGCGGTGGCCAGGGCCGTCATTTCGGGCAATGACACCGGCACGGCCGGCGCGTTGTGCGAGGGCAGGCGGGTGCCGGCCATCGATACGCCGGCCACCAGCGCGGCGGCGCCCACCATTGAGAACGCCCGGCGGCGGAAGCGCTGCGGCTGCTCGCGGATGAACAGCATCTGCTTTTGCACCCAGGTGGTGGGGGCCGCGGCTTCGGCTTCGCTGGTCGACATTTCGTGCCAACGGGTGACGGTGGTGTGGGCCTGGGTGGCGTCCTTGCGCAGGTAGTCTTCCACGGCGCGGGCCGAGGAACGGGCCAGGTCGCCGCGCAGGTAGGCGTCGCGGTAAACGGGCAGCAATTCGCCCGTCTGCGCGTCAAATGGGGTAGCGGTCAGCTTCATTTGGATGACAGAAAAAAAGGGTGAGAAAAGAAATAATGTGGCTTACCGGCCAGCCACGGGCCTAACTACGGCTCCCTCCTACCCCGCGTCAAGCAGCGCAATGGCGCCGCGCATCACCTCGCGGGCAATGGCCAGGTTGGTGTCGCGCGTTTCCACCGCCAGGTAGATAAACCAGCGCCCCGTGGTTTCCAGCCGCAGCAAATGCAGCTGCGACGGCAGCGTAAACAGCATTTCTTCCACTCGCTCGCCGGGCGTGCCCTGGGCCCGCACCGCCGCCTGCACCTGCCGCACCGCTTCGGCGTTGAAGCCCACTACGGGCCCGGGCCGCAGGTCACGGTCGGTGGTGTAGGTGGCCAGGGGCTTGCCGGTGGCCACTTCCACCACGGCCCCCATCAGCAGGTCGGGCAAATCGGCCAGCAGGTGCCGTATGGCGCGTTCAATAGCAGCGCTGGCCGGACCGGTAGGGGCCAACAATTCCACTTCGTGGGCCATCGGGCCCGCCAGGCGCTGCAACTGCTTGAGAAAAGGGATTTTCATGGGGCGCGGGGTGGGTAGTCCCGGCTGGTGCCGCGCCCGGGGGCAGACCGGGCGCGGCAGCGGTGTGTGGGGCCGGCGGCCACCGGGCCGCCGTTGTCAGAGCTAGTTCAGGTTGTCGGCGCTGCTGCGCAGCACTTCCCGGGCAATGGCCAGGTTGGTTTCGCGCGAGTTCACCACCAGGTAGATAAACTTGTTGCCGGCCAGCTTGATGAGGTGAAACTGGTTGGTGAGGGTGATGAGGATGTCCTCGATGTTCTCGCCGGTCAGCTTCAGGGCCGACATGGCTTTCTGCTTCTGCTTCACCACTTCGGTGTTGTAAGCGGCGGCCGTCTCGGGGTTCAGAGCGGGCGAGTTGGAGTGCGACGCCAGGGCCATGCCCGAGGTGATGTCGACCACCGCCACGGCCACCAGACCCGGCAAATCGTTCAATACGTCTTGTACTACTTTGCCAGCGGGGGAATTCGTTGAGTAAGCCATGATAAGGGTAAGAGTAAAAAAATGAAGGGTTTGGGGTGGATGAGTTGTTAAAAAATGATTGATTTCAATACTTCGCGGGCCAGGGCCAAACTGGTGTCCTGCGCCTTCACGGCCAGGTACACGAACCACTGGCCGTTTTTAGATAAACGAATGAGATGCAGTTGTTTTCGTAGCGGGATAAGGATGTCTTCGAGGCGTTCGCCGCGCTTCGGCAACGTGGCCAGAGCCTGTTGCTGCTGGCGCACCGTTTCGGCGTGGTGGGCGGCCGTGGCCACGGGGTCGAAACCCCGCGAGCGGCTGAAGTGAGCCAGGCAGTTGGCTGTCGTCACCTCCACCACGGCAATCGTCGTGAGAGCGGGCAAATCGACGAGTGCCCGATTAATTACTTTTTGAATTTTAGACAGGTTGATTTCAGAAGCGGCGATTGCTTGGCTCCCTTCAATAATTCGCGCACTCCCGATGCGTTTTCTCAGTGGCACGTCGGCAGCAACAGACACATTCATTATAAATAGACTTGATAATTTGGTATGTTATCGTGCACATTTATTGCGCTTTACTATAAATATCCAGCACTTAATTTATATTACAAAGCTCCGTCCCACCCTACCCCTTTAAAAATGACATCCGTCATTTTTGACAATGATTTAAGTCAAACTGCAAACCGAAACGCGACTAAATACGTATTTCCGTTTCATTCAATTTTATAACTTATTCAATAATTATTTATTCACCAACCGTTTCCTTCAGACGCATAAAACCGGTTCCACTGCCGGCGTAGCGGCAGCGCTGCAATAGCCCGCAAGTGATTAAGAATGGCCGCCGCGCTTGGCCTTAGTCGTAGAGCGACGCGATTTCGCTGAGGCTGTTCGGCTTCAGAATCGTGACCTGACTGCCCCGGGTGGCTATAATGCCCGCTTCTTTGAAATCAGACAGCAGCCGCGTGGCCGTTTCCTTGGCCGTGCCCACCAGCGAGGCCAGGTCTTCGCGCGAAACGGACATGCTGAAGGGCAAGGTATCATCCTCGCGGAAGGTGTGGTAGAGCAGTAGCAGGGCCTCGGCCAGCCGCTCGCGCACGGGCTTGTAGGCGAGGTGCAGCATCTGCACTTCGGCCGCGCCGAGGGCTTTGGCCATCATTTGCATGAGCGAGGTCGAGAACTGCACGTTCGACTGCCACACCCGGAAAAAGTCGGCGCGCGGAATGAAGCACACCACGCAGTCTTCGAGCGCCACGGCCGAGGTGGTGTAGCGCGTTTCGGTCAGCACCGACTGGAAGCCCAGCATGTCGCCGTCTTTGGCCAGCCGCACAATTTGCTCTTTGCCGTCGCCGCTGGCCTTGGTCACTTTGATTTTGCCCTGGCTCACGCAATGCAGGCCGAGCGCCGGGCTGCCTTCGTGGAAAATTCGCTGGCCCTTCTGGTAGCTCTGGGAAATCTTATTTCCCGCAATAAAGTCCAATTCTTCTAATTGGCAGCAGCCCATCAGCGGCCCTTTGCGATGGGGGCAGTCCTGGCACGTCGGAGTAATGAATTTTCCCATAAAATATAATTTTTACGCCCCTTAAGTTGGGTCAAAGATAATAGAGGGCTTAAATAGATAACAAGCATAATATTTTTTCAACGTGCATTTTACCCGTTTCATCGAGCAAAATAGTTATTCCAACGTCCAAAAATGAAAAAGGCCGATTCCCCATTCGGGAATCGGCCTTTTAAAAATCCTAAATCAGGAATTATACTCCGAACATCATGCGCGTCGGGTCTTCGAGCAACTCCTTCACCCGCACCAGGAACGAAACCGACTCGCGCCCGTCAATGATGCGGTGGTCGTAGCTCAGGGCCAGGTACATCATGGGGCGAATCACCACTTGGCCGTTTTCGGCGATGGGGCGCTGAATGATGTTGTGCATGCCCAAAATGGCCGACTGCGGCGCGTTGATGATGGGCGTGCTGAGCATGGAGCCGAACACGCCACCGTTGGTGATGGTGAACGTGCCACCGCTCATCTGCTCGATGGTGAGCTTGTTGTCGCGGGCCAGGCCAGCCAGGCGCACCACTTCCTTCTCGATGCCCTCGAAGCTCAGCTGCTCGGCGTTGCGAATCACGGGCACCACCAGCCCTTTCGGGGCCGAAACGGCGATGCTGATGTCGGCAAAGTCGGAGTACACGATGTCGGTGCCGTCAATCTGGGCGTTCACGGCGGGCCACTCTTTCAGGGCAATGCACACCGCTTTGGTGAAGAAGGACATGAAGCCGAGGCCCACGCCGTTTTTCTCCTTGAACTTGTCTTTGAACTTGTTGCGCAGGTCCATGATGGGCTGCATGTTCACCTCGTTGAACGTGGTGAGCATAGCCGTCTCGTTCTTCACCGTCACGAGGCGTCGGGCCACCGTTTTGCGCAGGTTGCTCATGCGCTCGCGGCGCACTTCGCGGCTGCCACCGGCAGTCGGTGCGGCGGCGGGAGCTGCCGCAGGAGCAGCGGCGGCCGGGGCAGCAGCTGGAGCCGGAGCGGCCGGCTTGGCCTGGGCGTTCTGGGCGTCTTCCTTTGTGATGCGACCGTCGCGGCCGGTACCGGCCACGTCACCAGCCGCAATGCCTTTCTCATCCAGAATCTTGCCAGCGGCCGGCGAGGGCACACCCGTGGCATAAGTGGCCGCGCCGCCAGCGGCGGGAGCCGTGGCCATTGCGGCAACCGGAGCCGCAGCCGCCGCGCCGCTACCGCCTTCGATGCGCGCAATCACGGCGCCGATGCTGATGGTTTCGCCTTCCTTCACGGCGTGGCGCAAGGTGCCGGCGGCTTCGGCGGGCAGCTCGAAGGTGGCTTTGTCCGATTCCAGTTCGGCAATCACCTCGTCGCGGCTCACCTGGGCGCCGTCTTCTTTCAGCCACTTGGCCACCGTCACCTCCGTGATGGATTCGCCTACGGCGGGAATTTTCATTTCGACCGAGCCACCGCCGCCAGCGGCGGGAGCGGCTGAGGCGACAGCAGCGGGAGCGGCCGGAGCAGCACCACCTTCCGGCTTGCCACCGTAGCCGGCTTGGTCGCTGGCGGCGGGGTTTTCTTCACCCTTGGCGATGGGGTCGGCGGCGGGCGCGGCAGCCGGCGCAGCAGCTTCGGGAGCGGCCGGAGCCGCGGCCGGCGCGGGAGCAGCACCAGCGGTACCGTCCAAATCGGCGATTACAGTACCGATGCCGATGGTTTCGCCTTCCGCCACGCGGATTTTCAGCACGCCGTCGGCCTCGGCGGGCAGCTCAAACGTGGCTTTATCCGATTCGAGCTCGGCGATAACCTCGTCGCGCTTCACGGCGTCGCCGTCTTTTTTGAGCCACTTCGCAATGGTGACTTCGGTGATGGATTCGCCAACGGCGGGAATTTTGATTTCGAGGGCCATAGAGCTAGGTGGCGGAAAGAGAAGTTTTGAGAAGGTTGGGCAGCACGGCCCATTATATATATGCGGAAAAAGGACGCTTCGCTTATCGCAAAGAAGAAACGCTAGTCCTGCTTTTTGGCGATTTCGGCGGTGGCTTCGATGTTGTTGTCGGCCACGGCTTCTTTGGGTTTGTCGAAGGCGCGGGCCACCAGGTCCTTCTGCTCCTTCACGTGGATTTTATTGTAGCCCGTGGCCGGCGAGGCCGACGCCTTGCGGGCAATGACGTCCTCCAATTCACGGCGCATGTAGCGCAGCATGAAGTTCCAGTAGCCCATGTTCTCCGGCTCTTCCTGCACCCAGTAGATTTTGGCCTTGCCGTACTTGGCCAGCTCGGCATCAAGCTGCTTTTTGGGGAAGGGGTGCAGCTGCTCCAGGCGCACGATGGCCACGTCCTTGCGGTCGGAATTGCGCTGCTCTTCCAACAGGTCGTAATACACTTTGCCCGAGCACAGCAGCACGCGCTTCACCTTTTTGGCTTCGGCAAAATCATCGCCCAGCACCTCGCGGAAGCGGCCGCTGGTGAACTCTTCCACCGGCGACACGCACAGCGGATGGCGCAGCATCGACTTCGGCGACATCACCACCAGCGGCTTGCGGAAGCTCCACGTGAGCTGGCGGCGCAGGGCGTGGAAGAAGTTGGCCGGCGTGGTGATGTTGGTCACCACGATGTTGTTCTCGGCCGCGAGCTGCAGGAACCGCTCGGGGCGGGCGTTGGAGTGCTCCGGGCCCTGGCCTTCGTAGCCGTGGGGCAGCTGCATCACGAGGCCGTTCATGCGCTGCCACTTGCTCTCGGAGCTCACCACGAACTGGTCAATCATGGTCTGGGCGCCGTTGGCGAAGTCGCCGAACTGGGCTTCCCAAATCACCAGCGCCGTGGGGTTGGCCATGCCGTAGCCGAATTCGAAGCCCAGCACTGCGTACTCGCTCAGCAGCGAGTTGTAGATGCTCAGCTTCTCATTTTCGCCCTCCATGAAGTTGAGCGAGTTGTACGGCGCCGATGTTTCGGCATCGTGCAGCACCGCGTGGCGGTGCGAGAACGTGCCGCGCTGCACGTCCTGGCCACTCACGCGCACAATGTGCTTTTCGCTCAGCAGCGAGCCGTAAGCCAGCAGTTCGCCGGCGGCCCAGTTCAGCACGCGGGTTTCGTAGAACATCTTGCGGCGCTCCTTCAGCAGGTTATCAATCTGCTTGATTGGCTTGAAGCCTTCGGGAATCGTGGTCAGCGCCTTGGCCACCTTCTCCACCACCTCGGCCGAGATGCCGGTTTCGGGCGACTGCTCGAAGTCTTCCGGCGTGCTGCGGCGCAGGCTGCGCCACTCGTTTTCCAGGGCCTGATACTTATAAGGCAGCGCTTTCTGCTTCACCATATCCAGGCGGGCCTGGAGCATGTCACGGAAGTCCTTGTCCATCTGGGCCGCCAGCTCGGCGTCCACGTCGCCGCGTTGCACCAGCATGGCGTTGTACACCTCGCGCGGGTTCTGGTGCTTCGAGATGATGTTGTAGAGCGTGGGCTGGGTGAATTTGGGCTCGTCCGACTCGTTGTGGCCGTGGCGGCGGTAGCACACCATGTCAATGAAGATATCGGCATGAAACTGCTGGCGGTATTCGGTGGCCAGCTGCACGGCAAATACCACGGCTTCGGGGTCGTCGCCGTTCACGTGCACCACCGGCGCATCGATGATTTTGGCGAGGTCCGTCGAGTAAATCGACGAGCGGGCATCTTCAAAATCCGTCGTGAAACCCACTTGGTTGTTAATCACGAAGTGAATGGTGCCGCCCGTCTTGTAGCCTTCGAGCTGCGACATCTGCGTCAGCTCGTAGCCAATACCCTGGCCGGCCAAAGCCGCGTCGCCGTGGATGAGGATGGGCAGAATCTGGTGGTAGTCGCCGCCGTACTGGTGCTCGATTTTAGCCCGCACGAAGCCTTCCACCACCGGGTTCACCGCCTCTAGGTGCGAGGGGTTGGGGGCCAGTTTTAGGTTGACTTTCTGGCCGCCGCTGGCTTCCACTTCCGACGAGTAGCCCATGTGGTACTTCACGTCGCCGTCGCCCATCGTCAGGTCAGGCACGGCCGTGCCTTCGAACTCGCTGAAAATCTGCTCATATGTCTTACCCATGATGTTGGCCAGCACGTTGAGACGGCCGCGGTGGGCCATGCCAATCATCACTTCCTTCACGCCCAACTCCGCGCCCTTGCCGATGATGGCATCGAGCGCCGGAATGGTCGTTTCGCCGCCTTCGAGCGAGAAGCGCTTCTGCCCCAAAAACTTGGTGTGCAGAAAGTTCTCAAACACCACAGCCTCGTTCAGTTTCTTCAGAATGCGCTTCTTGTACTCCACGCCGGGGTTGAAAGCCAGCGAGTCCTTCTCCACTTTGGCGCGGAACCAGTCCAGCACCTGCGGGTCGCGGATGTACATGTATTCGAAACCGATTGCGCCGGTATAAATTTTCTCCAGGGCCGCCACGATGTCGCGCAGCTTGGCTTGGCCGCCGAGGCCCAGCACCTCACCGTTCTTAAATACCGTATCCAAGTCAGCTTCGCCCAAGCCGAAATCGGCAAGGTCGAGGCGGGGCTTGCGGTCTTTGCGCTCGCGCACCGGGTTGGTTTTGGCGCGCAGGTGGCCGCGGCTTCGGAAGGCGTGAATGAGGTTGCGCACGGCCGTCTCTTTGTCGGCCGATACTTCGCCGCTGCTCAGGCCGGCGGGAGCATTGTTGGTCGAGGCCGGGGTGTTGAGCACACCGTAGTCGTCGGCCTGCGGAGCGGCGGGGGCTGCTTTGGTGGCAGCGCCGTTAGTGGAAGCCGCGCCATTGGCGGGAGCGGCCACGCCGGGCAGCACGGAGGCGCCTTCGGGGAATTGCTGCGAGAAATCGAAACCCTCAAAAAACTTGCGCCAGCCAAAATCAACCGATTCCGGATTCTGCTGGTAGGCTTGGTACAGGGTTTCGATGGCCGCCGCGTCGGCGTTGGCGATATACGAGTATGCGTCCATGGATAAAGGAGCTTGGGTAAGGCTGCACAAATGTAACTAGCTTCATACACAGCTAAAAACTTACATTCGGTTTCGCGAATAAACTTGCAAATCAATCAGATATATTCACACCATAACTGATTGAGCAAGTGTCTTTCGTGGTCAATTTATCAAATTTCGCGGGATGTCTGCAGTTGTGCTTACCCATAGGCTGGTTTCGCGGCGGACATGGCCGGTGCTTACCATACCTGATAAAATGAATGAAGCGCCAAGTGCATCCTCGCTTTTTCTATAAAGTTTTTACTATATCCTTCGCTACAGACGCTCTAAGGCCGTTAGCAATTGGATAATTTATTTTTAGCAAACTTATGCCCCCCTTCTGCCGTTTTACTTTTCCGTCTTTGCCTAAAAAGCAAGGGCTTGCCTATACCGCCGGGCTGGAATGGCGGCCTTATGAACTCCTAATAGATGCACAATGCAAGGTTATTTATAGAAGCGTTTTTAGCAATTACTACGCTTATATCCCCTCTTTTCAGCGCCGCGCCGCTCGCGGAAGCTTCTGGTATGCGCGCCTTTATTGGGTCGCGGGGCACCAGCCGCCGCACTGCCAAAACCAGCGCTACCAAAGCCAAAAAGATGGTGGCCCACCGTCTTACCTACACCGTGACGGCCACCATATATGAAGCAGTGCCCGGCCAGACCGACAATGAGCCCTTCGTTACGGCCGATAACTCCCGCATTAAGCGGCATTTTGGCACCAAAAAGCGCTGGATGGCCCTTTCCAGGGACCTGCTGAAGCCTTGGGGCGGCCACTTCAACTACGGCGACAAGGTGCGGGTGCGCGGCATCTCGCCCAAACTCGATGGCGTGTACACGGTGCACGATACCATGAACCGCCGCCACCGCCACTGCATGGACATCCTGGCGCACCCGAGCGAAAAGCTCGACATTTTCACCAAGGGCGTTAAGATTCAGAAGGTAGCATCCCGCTGACCGCAGTGCCCGAGCTCGCATTATCTTAGCTTTATCGTTAGCCAAACAAAAAGCCGCGCCAATAATGGCGCGGCTTTTTGTTTGATTGAGCAACCTCTTTACCTGCTACCTGGGTAGGGCCATCTTGAAGATGCGGAAGGGCTCGCGGGGCTGGCCCACGCCCTTGTTCCAGTTGGGGGTTTTGTGAATGGCCGAATTGGTGACGTAGAGCATGCCGTCGGCGCCGAAGCTGTAGGTATCGGGCCACTGCAGGCGTGAGTCCTTTACCAGCGTTTCGATTTTACCGGCCGGGGTGCGGCGCATGAGGGCGCTGTTCTCGAAAGATGTGAGGTACACGTTGTTGGCCGCGTCGATTTCGAGGCCATCGGTGCCGGGGATTTCACCCACGGTTTCAACCTGCTGGCCGAGTTGGGCTTCGGTGAGGGCGGCGTCGCGCAGGGCGGCGGTTTTGATGCGGTAGAGGGTGTGGCCGGTGAGCGGGCAGTAGTAGAGGTAGGCGTTGTCGGTGCTCAGAGCGATGCCGTCGGCGTTGAACTGAGCAGGTTTGCCCTGCAGGTCGAGCATGGGGTGGCCTTCGGCTTTGATGACGAGGCCCTTCACGGCTTTGGTAGATGGATGGCTGGCCAGCAGGCGGCGCGATTTCAGGGTTTTCAAATCGGTAACTACCAGCGCGCCCAGGCCCGATTCGGTCATGTAGGCGTAGTTGTTCTGCAGGTCGATGCGCACGTCGTTGAGGTAGGACTTGCGCGGGGCCACGATTTCGGAGAAAGGAATGGTGAGCAGCACTTGGCCGGTTTTGGGGTCGGTTTTGACCAGCTTGGGGCCGCCGGGCACGGTGAATTTCAAGCCGGGCGAGGCGGGGTCGAGCACCCAGACCATGCCCGATTTATCGGCGAACACGCTTTGCGGGCAAATCCAGTGCTTGAGCGGCTCCGACTTCACGGAGTCGTTCCAGGTGCACCAGCCGGCGTTGGGATAGGGCGTGAGGGTGTTGTTGGGGCCCACTTTGGCGATGGGGAAGGACGGATTCCAGTCCCAGCGCGGGAAGCAAGCGAACACCTGCCCGCCGGGGGCCACGGCCACGCCCACCATTTGCGGGTCGTTGAATTCGGCCACCACTTGCAGGGGCGAGTTGGCGGGCGCGCCAGCGGCAGTACCGGCCCGGGCAGCGTCGGTCGCAACCGAAGAATCGGCGGTGGCCGCGGTATCGGCGTTATTGGAAGGCGACGAACAGCCGCTCAGCAGGCCGGCGACGGCCAGCGCGGCGGCGCTCCCGATGGTGGTGATGCGATAAGCAAACATGAAAAAACAGATGGGGTGGAAAGGAAAGCAAAAAGCCCCAACCGGACAGGTTGGGGCTTTACATACGGCCGGCTGATGCGCACGTTGACGCAAATCGAATCAACCCAGACAGTAGAAACCAGGAACTACTGACGGGCAGCCGAATCCGAAACAGCTGCGGGAGCCTGAACGGCCGAGTCGCGCACGGCGGCGGCTTTCTGCTCCATCTCCGAGCGCGAGGGCAGCGCCGGGGCGGGGTTGGTGGGCGCCAGGCGGATGGTTTCGGGGGCGGCCACGGGCTGGGGCATCTGCTCGGCCTGGGGACCGGTTTCGATGGGCGCGGCCAGGGTGTCGGCGGGCGTGAGGCTGGTGCTGGACAGGCGCTCCGACGGCTGGCGGTTGAGCGAAAGGTAGAGCACCAGCCCGAGCAAGGCCAGCAGGCCCCCAATCGATAAAATCAGTGCCAGCGGGCTGCGGGCGGCCGGCGCGGTGCCTTCCGGGAATTCATCGGCCACGTAGCCCGCGTCGGCCGCGGCTAGTCCTGGCGATGGCACGGCGGGCGGCGGCAGCGGGGGCGCAGCGGGCGGGCTGTCGGCTTCGAGGGCGCGGCGCACGGCGGGTGGAATGAAGGCCGGCTCTTCGGGTTCGGGCTCGCTGTCGGCGAGCGGTGCGGAGTAGCCGGAAGTGGGTAGTGCGGTGGGCGGCACCGCCGTCCCGAGGTCCTCAAACATGGGCGAGGGCGTTTCCAGGGCCGGCGCGGGCGGCAGCACGACAGGCGCCTCGGGCACGGCGGCGGCTGGCGCCGACGTGGCGGGGGCCGCCGACGCGGCGCCGTCGTGAAACACCAGGCGCTGCTTCAGGGCTTCGAACTCGGTGGGCGTGAGGGCGCCGGCATCGAGCATTTCCTTTAGCTGGCGCAGGGTGTCGAGGGGCGAGGAATTGGGGTTGTCCATTACCAGAATACGGCCGGCGGTGGGGCTAGTTTTTGCGGTCGAGGGCCGAGAGACGGTCGCGGCGGCGCTGCAGGCGCAGGCGGCTGTCGTCGAGCAGCACCTTGTTTTTGACTTGCGCGGCCGAGTCGGCGCGCGACTGCACCAGGTTTTCGATGTTCTTTTTCTTTAGCTCTTCGATGCGGGCCAGGTTGGCGTCGGTGTTGCTTTTGAGGGCGGCCTGCTCTTTTTCGAGGCGTTCTTTCTCCTTTTCGGTGGCCTTGAGCTTCTTCTCAGCCTCGGCTATCATGTCGCGGTAGGCCTTGAGGCGCACGGCGCCGGCGAAGTTCTGCGTCATGGCGCGCAGGGCTTCGTACTCGGTTTTGGTGCTGCTGGGGTCGAAGAACGTGTTGTCGTCGAACCCACCGAAAATCATGACTTCCGCCACCGAGTCCGACGGCGCCACGATGGTGGCGTAGAGGTCGACGAGCTTGCCCGAAACCGTGCTGGCGGGCGTTTGCTTGGCCATGAGCACGTCGCTTTTGCCCATGCCCAGCACGCCGCCGGTCTTGAACTTCACGTTGTAGCTCGACTTCATCCAGTCCTGCAGAAACTCGCGCACGTCAGTGGCCTTGCCATCGACCTGCACCTTAAGGGCCGGGCGGGACTTCTTGTTGTAGTTGACTTCGCCGGGGCGCACGTCGTAGAGCTGGGCCGAGGCCAGGGCGGGCGCCAGCCAGCCGGCTAGCAGCAGCAGGAGGAAATAGATTTTTTGCATGAGAAAGGTGAGGTGAGGGATGGCGCGGCTAGCGCAGCTCGTGGCGGTCGAAGGCGGCCTGCAGGTCGGCGCGCATGGCCTGGAAGCGGGCAATGGCGGCGGCCAGGAACTCGTCGTCGAGCAATTCGCGGGCTTCGGCGTCGGAGCCGGTGAGCAGGTCGAGCTCGGCCACTTTATAGGTTTGTTCGAGGTTGCCCTGCTCCAGCTTGAGCAGAAACTTGCCGTTCCAGGCCAGCAGCGTGATTTTGACGGCGGGGTGCGGAATGTCGGCGACGTGGCGCATGAATTGATTTTTGAATGGCCAGAACCGGGGCGAAGATAGTAAGCTCCACCTAACTCCCCGGCGGCCGGCGGCGTAAAACCAGCCGTGGCCCGGCGCCGCGGGCCGTTTCCTTTCCACTTTTCATTCATCACCGCCATGTCACAGGGAGATAAGTCGAAGTACACCGACAAGCAGAAACGCCAGGCAGAGCACATCGAGGAAAGCTACGAGAAGAAGGGCGTGCCCGAGGAAGAAGCCGAAGCCCGCGCCTGGGCCACAGTGAACAAACAGGACGGCGGCGGGAAACTTCCCGGCGGCTCGGGCCGTAAAAAGAACAGCAAGTAGCTATTGAGTGCGCCTATGCGCAGCCCCGTGGTTCGTAATGCCACTTGAAGAGCCCCACCGGTTAAGTCCGGCGGGGCTTTTTTGTGGCTGAACGGCAGCTACGCCTTTCATCGGCCGGCGGCCCGTAATTTTCGGGCATGAACAAGCTCTTTCTTGGCGCGCTGGCCCTGCTCCCACTCGCGGCAGCCGCCCAAACCCCTCCCCCACCGTCCGGCGTGCTCACGCCCGAAAAGCTCTGGCAGCTGGGCCGCCTGGGCGAAATGCAGGTGTCGCCCGACGGCAAAACCGTTGCCTATACCGTCACCAAATACAGCCTGGCCGACAACAAAGGCAACGCCGACATCTGGACGGTGCCCGTGGCCGGCGGCCCGGCCCGGAAACTCACCGACACACCCGGCTCGGAAAATACCCTGAACTGGCGGCCCGATGGCAAGCTCACCTTCATTTCGGGCGAAGGCGGTAACGACCAGCTGTATGTGATGAGTGCCGACGGCAGCGGCAAAACCAGGCTCAGCGACTTCCCCGACCAGGGCCTGAGTAACCTGAAATACGCGCCCAAGGCCAATTTTATCCTCTATACTCAGGACGTGAAATCGAGCCCGGGCACGCTGGATATGTTCCCGGACCTGCCCAAGGCCGACGCCAAAATCATCGACGACCTGAACTACCGCCACTGGAACGTGTGGGACGACCACCTGGCCAGCCACGTTTTCTTCCAGCCCCTCGGGGCCGACGGCCGGCCCACCGGCTACGGCAAGGACGTGATGGCCGGCGAGAAGTTCGACTCGCCCCTGATGCCCGACGGCGGCTCGGAGCAGCTGGCTTTCTCGCCCGATGGCTACCGCCTGGCCTACACCAGCCGCAAGCTCACGGGCAAGGCCGAGGCCGAAAGCACCAACTCCGACATCTACCTCTACGACATCCACAACCAGCAAACCGTGAACCTGAGCGAGGGCCTGGGCGGCTACGACACCGAGCCCACCTTCTCGCCCGACGGCCGGATGGTGGCCTGGCTGAGCATGGCCACGCCGGGCTTCGAGAGTGACCGCAACGGCATCATGGTGTATGATTTCGCCAGCAAAAAGCGCGAGGACATCACCAAGGGCTCGGAGCTGAGCGCGGCCAACGTGCGCTGGAGCGCCGACGGCAAAACCATCTACTTCCTGAGCGTGGTGGAAGGCACCGAGCAGTTATTTGCAGTACCCAGCAAGGGCGGCAAAATCCGTCAACTGACGGTTGGCGCGCAGAACTACAACTCGTTTGAATTAGTCGGGAAAGACCAAGCCGTGGCCAACCGCACCACGCTCAGCACCTTCGCCGATATCGTGCGGCTCGACCTGAAAACCGGCCGGGAAACCCCGCTTACCACCATCAACCAGCAGGAGCTGGCCGGCATTAAGATGGGCCGGGTGGAAGACCGCCGCGTGACCACCACCGACGGCAAGCAGATGCAGGTGTACGTCATTTACCCGCCCGATTTCGACGCCAGCAAGAAGTACCCCACGCTGCTCTATTGCCAGGGCGGCCCGCAAAGCCCCATCACCCAAAGCCAGAGCTACCGCTGGAACTTCCAGCTGATGGCGGCCAACGGCTACATCGTGGTGGCGCCCAACCGGCGCGGCCTGCCCGGCTTCGGCCGCCAGTGGAACGACGCCATTTCGGGCGATTGGGGCGGCCAGCCTATTCAGGACTACCTCGCGGCCATCGACGACGTGAGCAAGGAGCCCTACGTGGACAAGGACCGGCGCGGCTGCGTAGGCGCCTCCTACGGCGGCTACTCGGTGTACTACCTGGCCGGCAAACACGAAGGCCGCTTTAAAACTTTCATTGCCCACTGCGGCCTCTACAACCTCACCAGCTGGTACCCCAGCACTGAGGAAATGTTTTTCGCCAAACACGACATGGGCGGCGCGCCCTGGGACGCCAACCCCACGAAATCCTACACCGAGTTCAACCCGCAAATGTTTGCCAAAAACTGGGACACGCCCATGCTCGTCATCCACGGCGGCAAGGACTTCCGGGTGCCCGAGGGGCAGGGCATGGAGGCCTTTGGCACGGCGCAGCTGCGCGGCATTCCCAGCCGCTTCCTCTACTTCCCCAACGAGGGCCACTGGATACTCAAGCCGCAAAACGCCATTCTGTGGCAGCGCGTGTTTTTCGATTGGCTGGGTCGCACGCTCAAGCCCGGCGGGCCGGCGGCGAAGTAGCGCCCGGTAGCAGGATTGCAACAGCCCGTTTGGCCACGCCAAACGGGCTGTTGGCTTTTTGAGATGCGCGGTTTTCCGCGGGCCGGACAGCTTGCCCGGATTAATCTGATTTCGGACGGGATTAACCATCAGGCCGATGACGGTGCGACCGTGCGCAAAGCCGGCTATGGCAGGCGTGGGCCAGCTAAAAACAGCTACCTTAGATGACGGCTATTTTTCTGAAAAACAATTATTTAGGATTCATCTCATAGCTGCCTGTGGTATACCGGGGTTTTCAGGATATGGACGCCTTTTTGCTCTGCCGCCAAACCAGTCCACCGCATTATCAATAAAAGCAACTTGCCTTCTGGGCCAGTCCACCCCATGAAGGAAAGCGAAAAGCGTTACCGCCAGCTGATTGAAGCCAGCCAGGATTTACTGGTCACCGTGGATTTGCGGGGACACATCATCGACACCAACGAGGCGGCCGTGAAGCTGACCGGCGCCAGCCGCGAGGCCCTGATGGGCTCCGATTTCTTTGGCTACTTCACCGAGCCGGCGGCGGTGCGGGCGGTGTACCGCGCGGTGCTCGACCACCAGGAGATGACCAACGTGCCCTGCACGCTGCGCCACGCCACCGGCACCCTGGCCGAAGTGCTGCTGGACGGGACCGTGAACAAGGACGAGCTGGGCCAGGTGCTGGGCGCCGTGCTGGTGGCCCGCGAAGTGGCCGAAAAAAACTGGGCCGACGAGCTCAGCCTGGCCAACAAGGAGCTGGCTTTTCAGCACAACGAGAAGGAGAAACGGGCCGACGAGTTGAGCATTGCCAACGAAGAGCTGGCCTTCCAGAACGATGAGAAGGAGAAGCGCGCCGCCGAGCTGGTGATTGCCAACAAGGAGCTGGCCTTCCAGAACGACGAGAAAGAGAAGCGGGCCGCCGAGCTCAGCATTGCCAACACGGAGCTAGCCTTTCAGAATGATGAGAAGGAGAAGCGCGCCCAGGAACTGGGCGTGGCCAACACCGAGCTGGCGTTCCAGAACGACGAGAAGGAGAAGCGCGCCCAGGAGCTGAGCGTGGCCAACGAGGAGCTGGCGTTTCAGAACAATGAGAAGGAAAAGCGGGCCCAGGAATTGAGCGTGGCCAATACCGAACTCGCGTTTCAGAATGATGAGAAGGAAAAGCGGGCGCAGGAATTGAGTGTGGCGAACACCGAATTGGCGTTCCAGAACGACGAGAAGGAAAAGCGGGCGCAGGAATTGAGTGTGGCGAACACCGAACTCGCATTTCAGAATGATGAGAAGGAGAAACGGGCACAGGAACTGAGCATTGCCAACACCGAATTGGCCTTCCAGAACGACGAGAAGGAGAAGCGCGCGGCTGAATTGGGCATTGCCAACATCGAGCTGGCGTTCCAAAACGACGAGAAGGAGAAGCGGGCGGCCGAGCTGGTGATTGCCAATAAGGAATTGGCGTTTCAGAACGACGAGAAGGTGAAGCGCGCGGCCGAGCTGCGCATTGCCAACTACGCCCGCAGCCTAATTGAGGCCAGCCGCGACCCGCTGGTAACCATCAGCCCCGAGGGCAAGATTACGGACATGAACTCGGCCACGGTGTACATCACCGGCATTGAGCGCGAGCAGCTGATTGGCTCCGATTTCTTCGCCTATTTCACCGAGCCGCAGATGGCCCGCGAAGTGTACCAGGAGGTGTTTGCCAAGGGCACCGTGGCCGATTCGCCCCTCACGCTGCGCCACAAAAACGGCAAGCTGACCGACGTGCTGTTCAACGGCTCGGTGTACAAGAACGACGAGGGGCACGTGCTGGGCGTGGTCATCGTGGCGCGCGATGTGACCGACCAGAAGCGCATCGCCACCGAGCTGACCGAGGCCAAAATAGCCGCCGAGCGCGCCACCGTGCTGGCCGAGGAAGCCCAGGCCAAGGCCGAAAGCGCCACCCAAACGGCCGTGGACGCCGTGAAGGCCAAGCAGCAGTTTCTCAGCAACATGAGCCACGAAATCCGCACGCCCATGAACGCCATCATCGGCTTCACGAAGGTGGTGCTGAAAACGGAGCTCACCGACAAGCAGCAGGAATACCTGACGGCCATCAAGCTGAGCGGTGACACGCTGATTGTGCTCATCAACGACATTCTGGACCTGGCCAAGGTGGACGCCGGCCGCATGACGTTCGAGCAGATTCCGTTCAAGCTCTCGGCCTCGGTGGCGGCCATGGTGCACTTGTTCGAAACCAAGATTCAGGAAAAAAACCTGGAATTGGTGATGGAATACGACGAGAAAATTCCGGAAGTGGTGGTGGGCGACCCCGTGCGCCTGCACCAGATTATTCTGAACCTGGTGAGCAACGCGGTGAAATTCACCAGCGAAGGCAGCATCACGGTGGGCGTGCGCATGCTGGTGCAGGACGCGGAGAAGGTCATCCTGGAGTTTGCCGTGACCGATACCGGCATCGGCATCGAGCAGGCCAAGCTGGGCACGGTGTTCGACACGTTTCAGCAGGCCACCAGCGACACCAGCCGCCTGTACGGCGGCACGGGCCTGGGCCTGGCCATCGTGAAAAACCTGGTGGAGCCGCAGGGCGGCACCATCAGCGTGAAAAGCAAGGTGGGCCAGGGCTCCACGTTCAGCTTCATTTTGAGCTTCAACAAAACCCTGGAAAAGGCCGACGCGGAATCGAACATGACCGTGGAGCTGGAAGCCGGCTTCAAGGACGTCCGCATCCTGGTGGTGGAAGACATTGCCCTCAACCAGCTGCTGATGAAGACCTTGCTGGAGGATTTTGGCTTTGCGATGGAAGTGGCCGGCAACGGGCAGATTGCCATCGAGAAAATGGCCACCACCCACTTCGACATCGTGCTGATGGACCTGCAGATGCCCGTCATGAACGGCTTCGAGGCCACCCACCACATCCGCACGGTGCTGCAGTCCACGGTGCCCATCATCGCCCTCACGGCCGACGTGACCACCGTGGACGTGGAGAAATGCAAGGCCGTGGGCATGAACGACTACATCTCCAAACCCATCGACGACAAGCTGCTCTACGGCAAAATCATCAAGTACCTGAAAAGCTCGGGCTACGAGAAAGAAGCGGTGGTGGAAGCCATCGAGGCCGTGGTGGCCGCCCCGCGCACCTGCGTCAACTTCGAGTACCTGCGCCGCGTCACGAAGACCGACGCGCGCATGGCCGAGATGATATACCTGTATTTGCAGGAGATTCCGCCGCTGGTGCAAACCATGAAAAAGGCCATTGAAGAAAACGAGTGGCGGGCCCTGAAATCGGCCACGCACTCCATCATTCCCACTTTTGCCACCATGGGCATCAACCCCAAATTCGAGGACAACGCCAAGGCATTGCAGGCCCTGGCCGGCCTGCTACTGGCCGATGCCGACGGCACCGGGGCCACCGCCGCAAATCTGGCCGAGGTCCACCGCCTGTTTCTGAAGATTGAAACCGTGTGCGAACAGGCTGCCGCCGAACTGGAAGAGAAGCTCCAGCGACTGTCGCAGACGCTGCACGGCGTGCGGGCGCAGGCATAGGCCCGGTTTTCTTGCTTCGAAGCTATTTAAGACAATCAAAAACGGTCATGCAGAGCGCAGCGAAGCATCTTTACCGCAGTAGTAAATCCGGTCGATTGGATTTACTGCTGCGGTAAAGATGCTTCGCTGCGCTCTGCATGACGTGCTGGCAACCTTCTAGAATACCTGCCACTCGAAAATGATTTTTTGATGAATTAATTGCTATTTGCCGGCTCAGCAGCCTTTAATTATCTGCCTATGCGGTTTTGCCTATTTGTCGTGCTCATGCTGTGGGCGGCCGGCACCGCCTGGGCGGAGGCCCCGCACCTCCTCCGCGACACGCTGCTGCTGAAGGACCCCGAAGGCCCGCACCTCTCCGAAGCCTACCGCTACTACACCGAGCCCTTCGGCATCGCGCCCGGCCCGGAGCAGGCCGAAGCCCAGTGGCGCGCCGGCCGCTTCCGCCCCGGCCCCTGGCACAAAACCCTCAATCTGGGCCTGCTGCACCAGCGCGTGTGGCTGCGCCTGCCGGTGCGCAACACCGAGGCCCGGCGCCTGCGCTTCGTGTGGGGCATTTTCAACTTCGCCGACAGTGCCGCGCTGTACTGCCGCCGCCCGGGCGAAACGACATACACCCGCATCGGCGCGGCCAGCTCGTGGGTGTCGGCGGCCGACCGGCAGTTTCCGGCCCGCTCGCTCAGCTTTCCGTTCGAGCTGGACGCGGGCGAGGCGGCGGTGCTGCTGCTCCGGATTGACGTGCACACCGGCGGCGTGTATTTGCCCACCTACATCGAAACCACTGAGCATTTTCTGGCCTGGGAAATGGGCTTTCCGTTTGAGCGGCACTGGGTGTGGCTGCTGGGCTTCTACCTGAGCAGCGCCTTGTTCAACCTCGTGCTATTTGCCTTTCTGCGCGACCGGATTCACCTCTGGTACGTGGCCTACGTGGTGGCCGTGACGCTGTTTTTGATGATGGAAGACGGGCTGGACGCCATGCTGCTGCCCACTTGGCTCTACCAGCTGCTGTGGTCGGTGGGGCAGTATAACTTCATGATTCTGGCCGGGGCGGCGGGCATTCGCATCATGCTGCTGTTTCTGCGGCTGCCTAAGCGGCGGCGGCTCTACCGGGCCGGCACCTGGCTGGCGGGCGGGGCCGTGGGGCTGGTGGCGGGGTATGCGGTGCTGTTTCCGTGGGCCGTGCGCCACAGCCTGCCGCTGGTGGAAGCCCTGAACTTCGGCCGTGAAATGCTCATGGTGCTGGTGTTCGGCTACGGCTGGGTGACGCTGATAACGGCGTTTCTGACCCGGCACCGGCGGCGGCTGGCGGCCTATTATGCGCTGACTTACCTGTTCTTTTTCGTGGGCTACGGCATTTTCTGGCTGAACCACTTAGGCTTGAGCAGCTTCAATCCCATCTACCCCAATACACTGGCGTGGGGCCTTTTTGCCGAGCTGCTGGTGCTGAGCGCCCTACTCACCGGCCGCTTCCGCCACACGCTGCGCCAGAACGCCCAGCTGCGCATCCGGCGCCTGCAGCAGCGCAACGACGAAGGCGCCCGCCTCATCGCCGCCCAGGATGCCGAGCGTGAACAGCTGGCCCGCGAGCTGCACGATGCCCTGGGCCCCAACCTGGCCGCCCTGCACATGGCCTGGCAAAGCAACGCCGTGCGCGACGCCCTGGCCGCCGCCCCCAACGCCGCCACCATCGGCCTGCTCACCGAGGAAATTCTGGGCCAGCTCTACGGGCAGGTGCGCCAGCTCAGCCACGCGCTGCTGCCCACCGCGCCGGGCACCAACCGCCTCAGCACCTCCGTGGCGGCCCTCTGCGACGCCTTCAACCTCAACGGCACGCCGCATGTGGCCACCCAGTTCGACGGCGACCTCGACCACCTGCCCTCCGCCGTGCAGTCGGCCGCCTACCGCATCGTGGCCGAGCTGCTCAACAACGCCGTGCGCCACGCCCAGGCCCAGCACGTGCAGGTGCAGCTGCGCCGCCGCCTGGCCGCCCTCGAAATCTGCGTGCAGGACGACGGCCGCGGCTTCGGGCGCGGCGAGGACTCCCCCACCACCGGCATCGGCCTGCGCGGGGTGCGCACCCGCGCCGCCTACCTGAGCGGCAGCGTTCGCATCGAAACGCCGGAAGTGGGCACGCGGGTGGTGGTGAGCTTGCCGTGCTGAGGGTTGAGTGTAATAAAAAGAACGTCATGTCGAGCGCAGCCGAGACATCTCGCGTGCCGAAGTAATCCAATCGGCAGGATTTACTACCCCACGCGAGATGTCTCGGCAAGCTCGACATAACGTTCTTTCTGGGTTGCGCCCGGCGAAAGTCCCCTACTTCACCAGCACCTCCGTAATCTTTCCAATGTCCCCGCTCACTTTCTGCAGAAACGTGAGTTGCTCTAGCAGCGACCTGTCGTCGGCATCGGCGGGCACTTCGGGGGCGGTGGGCAGCAACTCGGGGCTGGGCTCGGGGGTGGCGGGCGCAATGCAGCTTATACTTTTCTGGAGGGCAGCGGCGGCGCTGGTGAGGGCGCGGCGGCCCTCGGCGGCGAAGGGCGGCACGGCGGGCGCGGCCTCGCGGAGGGTGCCGGTGAGGGCGGCAATGTTGGAGGAAAGAATGTGGTTCAGCACCACAAATTCGTGGGTTTCGGTGGGGCGGTGCTGCTTGCTTTTGGGCTCGGTGAGCATGCGCTGAAAGGCGGCTGCGAGGTTGGCTCCGCTTACGTACACGTCTTTGCGCAGCAGGCGGTACTCGTGCGGCGGCAGCGGGCGGCCGGCCAAGCGGTTGGCCAGCTGGCGCAGGTAGGCCAGGTTGGCGCGCAGGGCGGCGGCCATATAGTCGGTGAGTTGCTCCGATTCCCAGCGCGGAAACAGGAAATATCCCGCCGAAAACGCAATGGCGCAGCCAATTAGCGTATCCGTAATTCGCTCCTCGGCCACGCCGATGTAGTTCAGCCCCAGGAAGCTGAACATGATGAGCAAATAGGCCGTGAGGAAAACAACCGTGGCCAGGTACACCGTGCGCTGGAAGCTGTAGGCCAGCACCATAAATACCACCAGTACGCCGAAGCGCACCTCCGTCCAGGGCAGCAGCCAGAGGATGGCGGCCCCCAGCGCCCCGCCCGCCAGCGTGCCGATGATGCGCTCCTGGTTGCGCTGGCGCGTGAGGCTGAAGCCGGGCTTGAGCATGATGGTGACGGTCATCAGAATCCAGTAGTTGTGCTGGCCGTGCCAGAGGCCCTCGGCGATGCCAAAGGCCGTGAGGCAGGCCAATGTCATGCGCACGGAGTGGCGGAACACGCCCGATTTCAGCGTGAAATTCTGGCTCAGGGCCTGGGTTTCGATTTCCTGGTGGGCCACGAAACGGGTGTGCTCGGCGGCGCGGCTGGGCACGTCGGCCGACGTCAGGCTTTCATCGAAATAGCGGCGGATGTTGCCCACGCGCCGGATGATGTCGCGCAGGTTGACCAAGATTTTCTTCAGCACCCGCTTGTTGCCCTCGGCCTCGTTGTCGAGGGTGCTGATGCGCGCCTGCAGGCGCATCCATTCGTCGCTGAGGTCGGGGCCCGGGCCGTCGTAGGGGCGGTTGGCCTGAATGGCCACGCCGAGGTGGTCGAGCTCGGTGGCGATGTGGCGGATGAGGGTGGAAATGTAGGGCAGCACCCCGCTCCGGCCAAAGCTGGCGCGCACGGCCGCGTAGTCGTAGTAGCCGGCCGTCACCCGCTCGTACAAGTCTACGGTTTCGACGAAGGTGAGCACCAGGCGGCGGCCGGTACTGGTGGTTTCGTTCACAATCTGGCGGGTGCGGAACATGATGTCGCGCGCGGCCTCCTGCTTTTCATTCACCACCACCTGCTGGGCCACCAAGGCGCGGTAGTCGTCATCCAGGGCCGTGGCGGGGTTGTAGAAAGTGGCTTTTAGCTCCAGAAAGCGAGCCAAGGCGTGAATGCTCTCGCCCAACGCTTGCTGCGCGGGCCGGTAGGGCAGCACCTGGTAGGCCACCATGGCCAGGCCCGCGTACCAGAGGCCGCCCAGCAGCAGCAGGCCCGCGTGGGGCAGCGCCATGGCCAGCGTGGGCGGGTGGGCCAGCAGCAGCACCACATTGAGCAGGCCGGCGGTGCCCACGGCCCCGGCCCGCGCGCCCCAGACAAGCAGCATGGTCAGCCCGAAGCTGAGTACCCCGATTTCCAGGGCCAGCGTCCAGATGTTGAGGGCGGCCACGCTAGTGAGCAGGGACGTGACCACCACCAGGGCCAGGGCGGCCAGCATGCCGTTGCGACGGTGGGCGGCGGGGCCGGGCGTGTCGGTCACGCTCACGCACACGGCTCCGGTCGAGATGGTAAGGCCAAGGTCGAAATGCCCCCACTGAGCCAGCAGCAACGCCGGCAGCAGGATGGAAACCGTGGTGCGGACCCCATCGGAAAAATGCTGCCCGGACAGGAAATAGCGAAGGCGGCGGGAGTAGGTGTTCATTCGGAGAAGCGGCGGACTGGCTGCGAATAAACGGGAAGCCGGGGCAAATGGGTTGATAGTTGGGTATCGTCTGTCATCCTGAGCATTCTGCGAATCAAGCAGAGACGAAGGACCTAACCAAGCGAGAACAATCCACAGTTCTTCATTCGACACAGGCGCGATAAGGTCCTTCGTCTCTGCTTGATTCGCAGAATGCTCAGGATGACAGACGATACCCAGCTGTTTGCCCCGGCCCTACAGCGTCGTCGTGTTCGGCCGCCCGTCCTCGTCGTCATAAGCCGCGGAGTCGCCTTCGTCCTCATACACGGCGCTTTCCAGGTCGTCGACGCAGGTTTCGAGCTGGGCAACTTCTTCCTCTTTTTCGGCTAGCTGCTGGCGCAGGGTGGCCAGCTCACGGGCTTGCTGCTGCTGGGTAGCTTCGAGTTGGGCAAGGCGTTGCTGGTTGGTCTGGCAGGCGGGCAGGGCCAACGCCAGCACGGCTACCCACGCGCCGCGACGCCCCCGATTCCAGGCAGATAATAAGGCTTTCATCACGCCAAAATTACGCACAAGGCCCGCCGTAGTTGCCAGGCGCCCTGAAGTTGGCGGTTGGGTTTAGCGCTGCCACACTGCGTAGCCATAGGCGGCCAGCGGCACGGCGGCGGGGCTGCCCACGGCCGTTTTGGTTAGCGCATTGGTCCAGCCTGCGCCTTGCAGCGCGGCGGGTAGCGGCACCGAGACGGCGCTGTTGCGCAGATTCACCAGCACCAGCACTTCCTGCGCGCCTAAGCGGTGGCGCACTACCACGGCGCCGGGCGCCTGGTCGAAATACTCGGCCGGCCCGGAGCGCAAGGCCGGCTGGGCGTTGTACACCGCCAGCAAGCCGCGGTAGAAAGTGCCCGCCGTGGGGTCATTACTCCAGCGAATGGGTGTGCGGCTGGGGCTGTTGAGCTGGGCCGGGTCGCCGGCCTCCTGGCCGTTGTAGATGAGCGGCGCGGCGCCGAAAGCCAGCGTGGCCACGTAGGCGGCGCGGGCGGCAGCTTCGCTGCCGAAGCGCGCGGCGGGTGCGCCGGCCTGCACCTCATCGTGGTTGGTGGTGAAGCGCAGGCGGTAGCTGCCGGCGGGCACATTTTGCAGTTCGGTGCTGTGGGCAGCGGCCAGCGCAGCTGCCGGGGCCTGGTTGATGACCACGCGCTGCAGGGCATTATAAAAATTCCAGCCGAAGGTGAGCTGAAAGCCGGCGGCGTAGTGGCTGGTCTGGCTGCCTTCGGCCAGGAAAAACAGGTTGGGGTTGGCCTGGCGCAGCTCCGCGATGGCGGCCTGCCAGTAGTCGTCGGGCACAAGGTCAGCCGCGTCGCAGCGGAACCCGTCGATGGCGTGCCCGGTCACCCAGGTTTTCATGGCGGCCGTCATGGCTTGGCGCAGTTCGGGGCGGCTGTAGTTAAGGTCGGCCACGTCGGTCCACTGCGGGTTGGGGTGCACAATCTGGCCGCTGGCGTCGCGGGTATACCAGTCGGGGTGCTGCTGAATCCAGGGGTGGTAGTACGAGGTGTGGTTGGCCACCCAGTCGAGCAGCACGCGCAGGCCGCGCTGGTGGGCGGCGGCCACCAGCCGGTCGAAGGCGGCCAGGTCGCCCAGCTCGCGGTTCACGGCGGCGTAGGCGTCCACGGCATAGGGGGAGCCGTGCGTGGGGTGCAGCGGCATCAGCCAAAGCGTGTTCACGCCCAGCTTTTGCAGTGAATCGAGCCGGGGTAGCATCCCATCAAAGGTGCCGGCGGCGCTGAAATCGGGCACGAACACCTCATACAGGACCGCGTCGCGGGCTGCCAGCGCGGGCAGCGGGCTGATGTTTACTTCCGGCGCAGGCGGCTCGGGTGGGTTGTGCTTGCAGCTGCCCCACAGGCAGCCCAGCAGCAGCAGATACAGCAGCGGCTGGGGGCGTAGCAGCCAGGTTAGCAGCCGGAAGCGGTGGTTCATTACCAAAAATAAGCAAGTATTTGTATAGAATTAGCGGGCCTGAAAACGGTGGCTCTGACGGGCTTCTCCTTTCCCGGCCACTCCGGCCCAGTCCCGGCCAGTTTGCCGGGGGAAAGCCTCCGTGCCCCGCCCCGACGCGGCGGTGGCGTGGGCCGAACTGGGCGCCGGTTGGGCATGGCGCAGGGAAAGGGGAGTTTCTTTTTGGGGGCCGGCCCGGTAAGGGTTTGCGGCTGAGCTCACCAGCCAAGCCTCCAAAAACGACTTTTCACCAGCTTGGAGGCCATAACGCCCGGCGAAAGACGGCGGGCCGCAGAAAAAAATATCCCGTTCGCAAGCTCCACCCTAGCAGAATCCGAATGCAGGCATGAAAATTGTCGCTGCTTAAACGTTTATTGTGGCTAATTTGCCCGCAGTAAGCAACTTTTCAACACCTTTTCTTCACCACCCCTTCATTTTTTCACCCCCTCATCACCCAATGAGAACAAAAATTACGCATCTGGCCTTCCTTTTAGCCCTGCTGGGCGCGGGGGCATTGCGCACCGCTCGGGCGCAAACCGTGTATGTGCCCGCGGCCGTGACCGGCTACACTGCCGACGTGGTGGCCGAAGGTGCCGGCACCGTGGCCAGCCAAACTACCAACACCGTGGACCGCGGCAACTCGGCGGTACGCTGGTGCTTTGCCACCACCAACTTTGTGAACCCCTCGGGCCAGCGCCCCACCCGCGCCCTGCCGCCGTCGGGCCTCATCACCAGTATCAGCACGCCGGGCCTCACCTACCAAATGGGCCCGTTCACCGGCAATAACTCGCTGCGCATCGACGGCGCCAGTTCCGGCACCCTCACCCTCACCAACCCGCAGCCCTGCAGCGAGGTGATGGTGCTGGCCACCGAAGGCAACGGCAACACCGTTGGAAAAACCTTCGTGGTCACCTTCACCGATGGTACCAGCCAGACGTTCAACAACATCGTGGTACCGGACTGGTTCGGGGGCACCATCACGCCGGCCATCATCGTGGGTAGCCGCGTGAACCGGCCCGATGACGTGATTGACAACCCGGCCAACGACCCGCGCATCTACGAAGTGCGGCTGACGCTGAGCGTGAGCAATTACAGCCGCTCGGTACAAAGCGTGAGCGTGACAAAAACCTCCACCGACCCGGTGCTTAACGTAATGGGCATCAGCCTGGGCTCGAACTGCCTGGGCGTACCCACCGGCGGCACAGCCGTGGCCAGCCCCGCTACGGTGTGCCCCGGCCTGCCGGTGGTGCTGGGCCTCACGGGCGCTTCGGCCACGGGCGGCATCACCTACCAGTGGCAGGCTTCGACCAATGGCGGCACTACGTTTACCGACATTGCGGGCGCTACTACTACCTTCTTCACGGTGCGCCCCACCGTGAGCACCCAGTACCGGGCCGTGGTGACCTGCCGCTTGCAGTCGAGCAACTCGACGGTAGTAAACGTGACCGTGCCCCCCACCGTGGCCACGGTGACCTACGCGGCCGGCCCCTTCTGCCAGGGCAATGCCGGCGGCCCCACCCAAACGGCGCTGCCCACGTCCTTTACCCCCACGGGCGGCATATTCACGAGCACCACGGGCCTGGTGCTCGACGCTGCCACCGGCGCCGTGAACCTGTCCACCTCCACGCCCGGCACCTACACCGTGACCTACACCATTCCGAACTCCTGCCAGGCGGTGGCCTCCACGTCCATCACGCTGGTGCGCACGGTGGCCGCGCTGGCTTACCCAGGCTCCTCGTTCTGCCGCGTGGGCACCACCGGCGCGCCCACCTTCTCGCCGCAGGGTGGCACGTTCACGAGCACAGCCGGGCTGTCGCTCAACCCCAGCACGGGCGCCATCGACCTGGGCAGCTCCACGGCCGGCAACTACACCGTGAGCTACACCAGCAGCGGCGCCTGCCCGGCCACGGCCACGGCCGCCCTCACTGTGAAAAGCGACGCGCTGCCCACTTTCCCCAACGTGCTCACGCCTAACGGCGACACCAAGAACGATGAGTTGAAGCTCACCATCAGCGACGTGACGGGCTACCACATCCGCGTGTTCAACCGCTGGGGCCGCAAGGTGTACGAAGGCTATGACGCCGCCAAGGGCTGGAAAGCCGAAGACAACAGCGCCGGCATGTACTACTACCAGGTAGAATACGCCGACTGCGCCGGCCGCCAGCAGCTGCACAAAACCTGGATTGAAGTGGTGAAGTAAGGTCGTTGCCCCGTGTCTTGCTAAGGCACGGGGCAGCAATAGAAAGGCCGTCATGCTGCGCTCAGCATGACGGCCTTTTTGTTTTTTTACCACCAACCAACGCCCTTAATACAGCACGTCGTCCACGGCTTCAATCTTGGCAGGTAGCTCGGTTTCCTGCAGCAGCTCGCGGATGTCGATTTCGATGCTGCGGCAGATGGTCGTCATCGGCACGTCGTAGATGTCGTTTTCGAAGGGGTTTTCGCTGGTGTGGCCCACCACTTCGATGACGTTGAACACCCACGACACCAGCACCGAAAACGGCACCATCAGCCAGACGTGGTACTGGCCCAGGGCCACGCGGTGGTCGAACTCCTCCACCAGGCCCAGGGGCAGAATGGCGGCGAATATCCAGACAAAAGCAAAGCTAAAAAACGCAAACTGACGCGGAAAAGGCGTGTTTTTGATGCGCTCGCAGCCGCCCTGCGCGTTGAACAGGTCCTGAATGGTCTGCATCAGGGCCACCTGGCGGAACTCGGTGAGCAGGCCGCGGTCGGACAGCTCGCGCAGCTCGATGCTTTGGCGGCGCAGCAGGTGGGTGGGCGGGTTGCTGAGGGCCTTGGCCTGAATGGCTTCATCGACGGGCAGGAAGGGCGCCACTTCGGTGTCCCAGAGCTCGGCGGTTTGGCGGCGTAGGTGCAGGCGCAGGGCATTGCACCACGCCACCTGCCGGTAAGCCAGGCGGCGGTGCAGCACGGCCATTTCGGACTTCGCGGCGCTGTCGGGGTCCACGAAATCGAACACCCGAATGGCCCAGACGCGGCTGGTGTTCACGATGCTGCCCCACAGCTGCCGGCCTTCCCAGAACCGGTCGTAGGAGCCGTTGCTCTTAAACCCGATGTAGAACGCCACGGCCGTACCCAGCAGCGCCACCGGCTGCCACGGAATGTCGAGGAAATGCACATTGAGCGGCCCGTAGAGCAGGCAAATCAGGGTGTTGTAAACGGTGAACAGCAGCAGGCTGCGCCAGGTGAGCCGCCAAACGACGTTCCAACGGAGGTTTTTACGAATGTACATTGCCTACCTAAACCTGAAAAGGAAGCCTGTGGTTGCGTTCCGGAATTAAAGTCCGGTTAATTCGGCAGGGCCGCAATGCACTTCAGCTCGATGGCAATGGGCGTGGGCAGGCAGTTGATTTCGAGGGTGGTGCGGCAGGGCTGGGCCGAGGCGAAGTACTCGGCGTAGAGGCGGTTATACACCGGGAAATCGTCCTTCATGTTGGTGAGAAACACGGTGACGTCCACCAAATCATCCCATTTGGCACCAGCTTCTTCCAGAATGTAGCGCACGTTCTGAAACACGGCGTGGCACTGGCTTTCGAAGTCGTATTGCAGCACGTTACCGTCCTCGTCGACCTCGACGCCGGGAATGCCGTTCTGGCCGCGCTGCCGCGGGCCCACGCCCGACAGGAACAGCAGGTTGCCCACGCGGCGGGTGTAGGGGTAGGCACCCACGGGCTCGGGGGCGCGGGAGGTGGAGGGGGACTCGGCCATGCGGAAAGTAAAATGAGGTGCGACGGGACGAAAGTAAAACGCCGGGCCGCACGTCAGCTTATTTAATGGCTCCGGCTGGCAAGGTTTTTTCAGTAGGCTGTGTTCTGAATGCCGTTATTTGCACGCATCTCCGACGAAATTATCCAGCTATTCGCATGAAAATCCTGCCCGCTCTACTGCTCACCTGTTTCATCGGCTTCAGCGCCCAGGCCCAAAAGCTCAAGATGCCGCCCAAGCCCTCCAGTGGCACCGTGTACGACTCGGTGGCCCAGCCGGCCGTGCCCATCGGCGGCACCGAGCGCTACGCCCAGTTCCTGGCCGACCACCAGAAATACCCCGCCAGTGCCATGCAGAAAGGCATCCAGGGCACGGTGAAGGTGAGCTTCATCGTGGAGAAAACCGGCACCGTGAACGACGTGAAGGTGGAAACCCCGCTCTCGCCGGAGCTGGACGCCGAGGCCATTCGCCTCATTAAAAGTGCCCCAAAATGGACGCCGGCGCGCCACCACCGCAACGAAATCGTGCGCCAGCGCGTGGTGGTGCCCGTTTCGTTCGTAATGTCGCCGGGCAGCACCGTCACGGTGGGCGCGGCCGGTAAGGAGCGGCCCATCCTCACCTCGGCCGCCGACATTGCGGCCTCGGCCAACCCCAACGTGCGGCCCGTGGTGGCCCCCGACCGCCCCACCCAGCCCGTGGGCGGCACCCAGGCCTTTTTCGACTGGATTGAGAAAAACCAGAAGTACCCTTTGCTGGCCAAACAGCGTAAGATTCAGGGCAAGGTGATGGTGGAATTTATGGTGCAGCCCGACGGCAGCCTGACCGATGTGCGCGTGGCCCGCAAGATGGGCTCGGGCCTGGATGAGGAAGCCCTGCGCCTCATCAAAGCCGCGCCTAAGTGGGAGCCCGCCATGTTTCAGGGCAAGCCCATAAAGCAAAAGATGCTGCTGCCCGTCTTGTTTCAGTTGTAGGCCTTGGCTTTGCGGCGTTCGGGAGAAAAGGGTTTCGGCCGGCACGAGTGCCGCGAAACTCCGCTTCGTCCCGCGTAGGCATCCGGAAGCGGGAGGTTTTTGCCAGTCGTTTGTTATAGCGCTATATGATTCCCTCCCTCATCCTCGCCACCTCGCCCACCCTGCTCTGGGCCCATCAAATCCGCTACCACCAAGCCACCCAGGCGCTGGCCAACGACCTCTTCGATTTTCTCGACGATGACCTGAAGCCTTTTGTGCTGCTACTGGCTCTGCCCACCGACCCCACCCAGTGCGCCCGCTGCTTGGAACCCGACGACTGCGGCCTGCCCAGCGAGCCGTTCGACGGGGCCGTGGCGCGCGGCAAGGTCATTCAGCTCACCTCGCCCCGCCCCTACGTGGAAAGCGATGAGGTGCCCGCCGATATGGTGCGACGCAAGCATGAGGTGCTGGGCATTCGCGATGCCGTGCAGGAAACCTTGGACCAGCTCGACGAGCACGCGCCGCACCAGCATTTTGCCGGCTGGCCCGTGGAGATGCACGGCCACTACGTGGTGACGGTGCTGCGCCTGCAGCGCAAGCCGCTGCGGGCCTACCCGTCGCTGCGGCCCCACCGCTTTTACACCAGTGGCCGGCCGCTGGCGCCCTCGCTGCTGGTGGCGGCCATGTACCGCTTCAACGACGAAACCGTGAAGGCGCTGAAGGACGCCGCGGCCGGCATGGGCATTTTCGTGCGGCCCCGCGAGAGCGAGGAACTGCTGCGCAGCGCCGGCCGGGCCCTGATGGACACGCCCGCCCAGGCCCTGGGCCTCGACCCGGCCGTGACGCAGCTGTTCAGTACCTGCAACACCATCAGCAGCCTGCGCTACGAGGGCGCTGAGGGCGTGGGCAAGCTGCTGCTGGCCCGCCGCGGCCATCCTAATCTGGAAGAAATTTTTGCCCTCACCTGCCCCACGGCCCTCACCGACTTCCGCGCCGTGCGCAAGCTGCTGGAGATGACCACGCCCGACGTGCACCTACTGGCCGATGGCGACAGCGTGTACGCCCTGGGCCGCCAGGTGGGCCCCTACGACGGCGAGCGCGAAGACCTGTTCGTCATCAATTTCGTGACACACTACGCCTGGGAGCTGCAGCACGCCGGCCAAGTGTTGCTGCGCTCGCACTACGGCCTGCCCGGCCTGCCCCACACGCGCCTCAACCGCACCGGATTCCGCAAGGCCCTCAAGCGCACCTTCGCCCTCACCGACCCCACCAAGGTGGAGCGCCTCTGGGATGTAGTGCTCGAAGCCAGCCGCCAGAAGCACGGCACGCTGCTCGTCATCACCACCGAGGCGCTGGCCGAAGCCGACCGCCTCAAGCTCCAATGTACTTTGATTGAGCCGGTGCCGCTCACGCCGCTCATCACCCAGCTCGTCACCAGCATCGACGGCGCCGTGCTGCTCGACCCCGAGGGCTACTGCTACTCCATCGGCGTAATTCTGGACGGCCGCGCCTCGGGCCGCGGCGACGGCGCCCGCGGTGCCCGCTACAACTCGGCCCTGCGCTACGTGGAAAGCTCGGAGTACCCGTGCATCGCCATCGTGGTGAGCGAGGACGGGCTGGTGGATGTGATTCCGTCGGAGCGGGAGTAAGTGGGACAGCGTGAGTGCGCCGTCTGTCATTGCGAGGGCGCAGCCCGCGGCAATCCGTCCTGTTCTCAGCGACTAGCCTTCTAATGTGACAAGCCCTTTTACCCTGTCAATTCCTCCCAAGCCGGATTACTCGCATTTATCAACGCCAGCTTCTTAGCCCGAGAACCAGCTTTAATCAGCTTCTCCCGCGCTATGGCGTCAACAATTGTCCAGTAGGTTTCGAAATGCACCAGCTTGTGCACGTTGTACTTCTTAGTAAGCCTTCGTGTACAGCGGCCTTGTGTTCTGAGACGCGCCGGGCTAAATCGTTGGTAACGCCGACATAAAGGACGGCATGATTGGCATTGGTAAGCAGGTAGACGTAGTACGTGTGCATCGTCAGGGCTTTGTCACATTAGGAGGCTGGTCGCTGAGAACAGGACGGATTGCTTCGCTGCGCCCGCAATGACAATTTAACGCTTTGCCCGAAACGACCAGGTGAGCCGGAACACAGCCACCACGTCGCCGGCCTCGTCCACGCCGGTGCTGGTGCATTCCACGGTACGGCCTTCGCCGGTGGCGCGGCTCTCGGCTACGGCCTGGGCAATGCGCGGGCCGTCGGGGCAGTTGAAGGAAATCAGGCCCACCGCTTTCTTGGTGAAGTCGCCCTGAATGCTCACCACCAGCATCGAAACCGGCCCGCCGGCCTGCACGTGCATCATGGCCTGAATGCCGCTGGCCAGTTCCGCCGCCATCGCCAGACAGGCGAAGTACAGGCTACGAAACGGGTTTTGGGTGAGGTACTTGTAGCGGATGGTGACGGTGGCCGCTTCCGGTGTGAGTGCCGTGAGGCGCAGGCCCGCCAGCCAGGCCATGGGCAGCTTTTGCAGCAGGAAGAGCCGCAGCTTCAGCGGGTTGAGGACCTGGCGGCGGAAGGCGGCGGCTTGCGGGGAATCGGCGGTGGTGGGCATGGTTTCAAGTTAATTGGCTTAAAGAACGTCATGCTGAGCGAAGTCGAAGCATCTCGCGTGTGGTAGTAATTCAATCGATTGGTTTACTACCACACGCGAGATGCTTCGACTTCGCTCAGCATGACGTTCTTTTTTTAACCAGTCCGGCGCAGGCGGCTAGCTTTTCTTATCCAGCACTAGCACCACCTTGTTCCAGTTGGCCGAGGCGTTTACCACGGCGCGGAAGGCTTCGAAGTCGGCTTTGGGCCAACGAATTTGGCGGTAGTTTTCGTCCACTGTCACCGTCACAGTCTGGCCCTGCTGCACGTAGGAGGAATGGAAGTCGTAGTCGGGCTTGGCGGCGTCGGCGCCGGCTTTCACGTCCACGTTCAGGTCGTTGAGGTTGCGCACGGTGTAGCCGGCCGGCACGTCGAAACGGATGGTGCGCAGGTAGCGGCGGTTGTTGTCGTTTTCCACGTCGAACTGCCGTTCCTCTTTCTGGTAAAGCTCGGTTTGCGGGCCCAGCAGGGTGCCGATTTTGAAGAGGTAGCGCGGGCCGGCCTTGTCGAGCAGCGAAGGCGAATCGAGCTGGCCTTCGATGATGAAGGGCTTTTCGAGGGGGCTGATGCCTCGCTCCACGTTGCGCACGGTCATTTTCTGGAAATTGGTGGCGTCGGCCACCACGCCTTTTTGCAGCTGCTGCATGATTTCGGTGCGCTTGGCTTCCGGAATCAGGGCCCAGAAGGGCTGGATTTGCAGGGCCGGGTAGCCGCCCATGGTCTGGCGCAGCTGCACGGTGCTGCTGCTCAAATCGGGCGCGAAAATCACCGTGGCGTCGATGTTCTGCGGGCTCTGCTCGGCCGTCAGGGCCGGAATTTCCTTCACCTTGCCCACCGCCGACTCGATGTTGCCCAGCTTCACGCCTTTGATGAACAAGCCGGAGCCGGCCGTCCAGTCGGCGGGCAGCATGCCGTAGCGGTACTCGGGGCGGCCGGGGGCAAGGTACTGCCCGGTGGCGGGGAAATACAGCGCGAAATGGTCGAGGTAGTTCCAGGTATCGAAGCTGCCGTCGAAGGGCGCAGCCTCGCGCCCGCTCGTCACCACCACCTCAAAATCGATGCCCAGCGTGCGGTAGATGGCGGCCAGTAGGTGGGTGAAACCGGCTTCGGGGGCGTTGTGGGTGGCCACTACCTGGCTCAGCGCCGAGCTGGCGCCTTCTTCGAGGTTGAAATTGAGCTTCACGTAGTTTTCGGCGGCCATGATGCGCTCGGGCAGCGGGCCGCTGGTGGGCAGCTTGGCGGCGGCCAGCACCTTGGCCACGGCCTTCACGTCGTCCTTGCCCAGCTCGGTCATGTTGCGGTAGAGGTACTGGCTGGCGTCGGCCCAGGTGAACTGGCGCACCTGGCCCTTGCTGGCAATATAGGCCAGCTTGTATTCCACGCGCATGCGCTGGGCGGGCACGTTGGCAAAGGCTTCGTCGCGCAGGCCCGGCACCGATTTCAGGCTCAGGCGCAGGGCGCGGTGGCCGGTCATGGTGGTATCGGGCTTCACGGCCGGGCCGTTGTAGACGTGGGCTTCGAAGGTCAGCGCCTCGGGCGAAATTAGCTCAAACACCACGTCGCGGGCCGCGATGTCGGTTTGCAGCACCTCGCTGCCAAAGTGGTTGAAGCGCCGCTCGCGGGTGTAGAAGTATTCCACCTCGCTGCCCTTTTCCACGCCATCCACGGCAAACACGCGAAAGCCGCGGCCACCCTCTTGGTCCTTCAGTTCCTTCATGTCGGCGGCTTTCACCTCGTGCACCTCGCCACGCGGGCTGATGGTGCGGGCCTTGATATCTACCGGCGCGCCAGTTTCCAGCACCGGCACCACAATCTTGTTGAAGCGCTCGATGCCGTCCGACGAGTTCACCCGCACAATGCGGTGTTCGGTGGCAAACAGGCGCATGTCCTTGCGCGCCTTGTCGTAGTAGTACTCAATGCTCGTGAAATCGCGCAGGATGATGGCTGGCAGCTCGGCCTCCTCTTTGGAAATCGGCAGGCGCTGCTTGCGGGCCACGTCCCAGTTGTAGCCGGCGTGTATGAGGTCGGGCGGCAGAGTTTGGCCGAAGGCCGAAGCGGTGAAAATCAGCAGAAAGAAGACGAGGAGGAAGGGGCGCATATTCAGAAGTCGGTGTTCAGTAGCAAGTAATTAAGAACGGTCATGCAGAGCGCAGCGAAGCATCTCGCATGCAGGAGTAATTCAATCGATTGAGTTAGCTAAAGCACGCGAGATGCTTCGCTGCGCTCTGCATGACCGTTCTACTAGGTCTTTTTCTTCTTCAAAATCACCACCTCGCGGTAGGCATTGCCGAGCTTGCCCACCACGGCGTTCCAGTTGCCGAACTGCCTGGGCTGGAGCAGCAGGTAGTTCACGTACACCTCGCGGTCCTGGATGATTTTGTCGCCCTGGCGCTCGTAGCTCACCTTGAAGCCGAGGGCGTCGCCCTGGGCCTGCACGGTGGGCGGCAGGTAGCTCACCTCGTAGCCGGCGGGCACCACCAGTTCGGTGCGGGTGTGGTCGGTGTGGGCAAATTCGTTGTAGCGCGGCAGCTTGCGCGTGGTCGAGTCGATGCGGTCGGTGGCGTAGGGGCGCTCCAGGCTCAGGTTCACGTACACTTCGTCGTCCACTTTTTGCACATAGTCCTGCAGGCGGTAGTCGTAGCTGATGCTCAGCGGCTGGTCGCGGGCGTCGAGGTTGGCGATGCTGTATTTGTCGACGAAGAACTTGTTGTTGCCGCGCTCCAGCAGTGCCTTGATGTACTTGGGCTCGGCTGTACGGTCGAGACCGTCGAGGCCGTAGCTGTGGTTGACTTTGGTGTAGCCGGCCAGGCTGAGCTTGCCGGTGCCGCGCAGGGTGGTGCCGTCCAGCGTCAGCACCGAGGCATCATCGAAACCGCTGCGGGCTTTGTCCATCGTCGGAATGGGCACCACGAGGCTGTTCTTAGGGTCGATACCGAGCAGGCCTTCTTTGCCCTGAATCATGGCCGAGGGCATGCCGTAGGGCGTGTGCTTGCTGGTGGCATCCAGGAAAACGTACTGGCCCGGCTTGGGCTCGTAGGTGGCAATCATGTGGTTATCGACGCCGGGCGTGGCTAGCTCGGCGTACTTATAGGGCAGGTCGCGGGTGCCCACCCAGGTCAGGTAGGCGTTTTTCACGCCGGCTAGGTGCAGCATGTCGTTGGTGAGGTTGGCCATGTCCTTGCAGTCGCCGTAGCGGCGGGCATACACCAGGCCCGCATCGTGCGGAATAAAGCCGCGCAGGCCCTGCTCAAAGGCGATGTACTTCACGTTGTCCTGCACCCAGTAGTAGATGCGGCGCACCTTTTCCTCCTCGGTTTTGGCGCCGGCCACCAGCGAATCGACGCGGTGCTGCAGGCCGGGGCTGGGCTGCCGGTCGATGCGGCGCACGAAGTCGGCGTACATCGTGTAGAGCTCCGGCACGCCGGCCAGCAGCTTGCGCGTCTGGCCGTTCACGTTGGCTTCCTGCACGAAGAAAACGAGGTGCGGCAGGTAGTAGCTGGCCTCGGGGCCGTCTTCCTCGCGGGGCGGGCTGGGCAGGTTGTCGGCCGTCCAGCGGTACACCACGTTATTACCTTTTTCCTCTTTGGTGTACTTAATGGGCGTGTTTTCGGCGTGAAACGTCTTGTAACCAATCACCACGCCCTTAGGGGCCGTGATGGTGAGCTCGGCGTGCTTCACGGGCACGTAGGAACCCACGAAAAAAGGCATCACGAAGCGCGCGTCCACGTGGCGCACGGTGTAGTCGGTGATGGTGCGGGCGCCGGGCGTCACGTTCGGAAACGAGAACGAGGTGGAGCGCGTGTCGTCGAAAAACACGCCCGACTGAATCTCGAACTTGTCCTTGAACTCGGTCACCTTCACCGTCTTGAACTTCTCGCCGTTGGGCACCATGGTGCGGGCCTCCAGCTTCTGCAGGCGGTTGAAGTGCGAGCTGAACACCCGGTCGTCGGCGTACATGCCCGACTGCTCATCCAGGTGCAGCATATCGGCGTGGTGCCGGGCCAGCACCTGCACCGAGTCGTTGCGGATTTCGACGGTCAGGTCCTGGCGCATTTCCAGGTACACGGCCTTCTCGCCGGGATACTGCTTTTTCAGCTCGGCTACCTGCTGGCTGGGCGCCTGGGCGCGGGCGGACCAACCAATCAGCAGAAGCAGCGAGAAGAATAGTTTGGGAGAATACATCTAATGAATGGCTTAAAATCAGAGCTATAGAAAAGCCTCACAATGTACAAAGCGGCCGGCTAAAAAGTGTTATCATTCAGCGTTTCTGAAGTCGGCTGAGCTGTTTTCCACAGTGGGCTTTACTTCGTGGCGTACACCATCTGGTTCCAGTACACCTCGGTGCGCTGGGGCTTACCACTGGCGTCGAAGTAAGTAGTGGGGCCGCGCCGCTCGCCGCTGCGGTAAGTTTCCTCGCGCTCCAGGGTGCCGTCGGGGCGGTAGTAGCGGCAGCGGCCGTGTAGCTGGCCGTGCAGGTACTGCTCCTCTTCCATGCGCTTGCCGCCGGGGTAGAAGCTTTCCAGCAACCCCGAGCGCAGCCCTTTCACGTAGCTGGAGCGCCGGAAGACCTCGCCCGAGGCGTAGTAGTAAGTGGAGGTGCCGGTGGTCAGGTTGTGGTCGAAGGTTTCGGCGGCGGCGGGCTTGCCGTTGGCGAAGGCCACGGCCACGGGGCCGGTCTGGTTGGGCAGCGGCTGCAGGGCTGCGCCCTCGCCCGGCCCACGGAAGCTCACCAGCTGGCCGTAGTCGTATATCTTTTCCACCACCAGCTCACCGGCCGGGTTGAAGCGGCGGCTGGAGCCGTGCAGTTCGCCGCCCTCGTAGTGCTCCACGAAGGCCACCTGGCCGTTGGGAAAGTAAAACGTCCACTCGCCTTCCTCGTCGCCGGCGCGGTAGCGGCCCTTGCGGTTCAGCTGGCCGTTTTCGTAGTAGGTGAGCCATTCCCCTTCCTGCCGTCCGTTGCGGTATTCGCCCGCGCGCTCGGGCTTGCCGTTGGCAAACAGGAGTTTGTAGGGGCCGTGGCGGCGGCCGTCCACCTGCGTCAGGGTCGATTCGGTGCTGCCGTCGGGCCGGTACGACAGGGCCACGCCGTTGCCGCTGTAGCACGTCATGGCGGCATGGTAGTATTTCTTGCCGTTCGGGTAGCTCAGGTCCAGGTCCTTGCTGTCGGGCTTCAGCTCCACGCGGCTCAGTTCCTTGCCCGTGGAATCGAAGGATACGACGCGGCGCAGGGTGCCAAACTCGGTTAGCCGCTCCTGCGTCACCTTGCCGTCCGGCTCGTAGCTGCGCGAAAGGCCGTTCACTTCGCCTTTGAAATACTCGTACTCCTCGCTCACGCGGCCATCGGCGTAGTAGTCCTTCCAGGCGCCGTGGCGCTGGCCGGCCAGGTAGTACCCGGTGCCCGAGGGCTGCCCATCCTGGTAAAACTGCTCGAAATAGCCGTTTTCCTGCCCATCGGGCCCGTATTGCAGGCGGCGCTGCAGCTGCCCGCCGTGGTAATAAAGTTCGGAAGCGCCGTTCTTGACGCCTTTGTCGTCGTAGTGAGCCACTTCCTTCACCCCGCCGTCGGCGTAAAACCACTTCCACTCGCCGGCCAGCTGCCCGTCCACGAGCGTGCCGGTGGCGGCTTTCTGGCCCTTGGCATTGAGGGTTTGCACGGCCACGCGACCCTTTTTCACGGGCTGGTCGAGCACGAGCTTGTTGCCCGCATCGAAGTAGCGCAGGCGGGTGATGCGGCCGTGGGTGTACTCGGTTTCGGCAAAAAGGTGGCCGGTGTCGTCGAAGCTGCGGTGGGTGCCCTGGCGCTCGCCGGTGTCGTCGTAGGTTTCCTCCACGCTGGGCTTGCCATTGGCATGGAAGGTGCGCCAGGTGCCCACCCGCTTGCCGTGGGTGTAGCGGCCCTGCTCGCTCACGGTGCCGTTGGGGTGGTATTCGGTGTAGTCGCCGTCGTGCTCGTCCTTGTCGTTGGTGCCTTTATTCTCCGGCGTTTTATCGGGGTAGTAGGTGAAGAAGGGGCCTTGCTTCACGCCTTTCACCAGCATGGTGGTGTATTCGGGCGTGCCGTCCGGGTAGAAGCCTTCCTCCAGGCCGTCCACTTTGTCGTCGTGCAGCGTAGCACGCAGGTGCAGCTGGCCGGTGTCGTAGTAGGTGGCGTAGGGCCCATCCAGGTTGCCGGCCTTGAAGGTGCGGCTGCCGATGCGGGCGCCGCACTCGTTGTACGCTTTCAGGGTGCCCTCCACCTTATCGGCCCGGTATGGGATATCCAGCGACGGCTGGCCATTGGCATGAAACTCGTGGGCCAGGCCCTCGCGCTCGCCCTTATCGTTGTAGAGGAAGGTCTTCTCCACGGTGCCATCGGGCCGCAGCACTTTCCACAGCCCGATGCGCTCCCCAGCCGCGTTGTAGCGCCCCACGGCATCAATCGAGCCCTGGTTGCTGAGCGAAATCCACTCCCCGGCTTCGTGGATGAATTTGTCCTTCTCGTTGCGGCCCGCGCCCAGCCCCTCTGGCTTGCCGTCGCTGAACCAGCCCTTGAGGCGCTGGCCGGCCGGGCCACCCACCACCTGCTGCTGGCCGCGCAGGTTCATTAGCGGCTCCAGCACGGTTTTTAGCATGGCCTCCACCTTGCTTTTGTTCGATTTCACCCACTGCGTCGCCTTTTTATCGTCGGCCGACTGCAGGATGAGGTAGGTGAACGTCGTCAGGTTGTCGCCCTCGCGCAAGGCCTTCACCATCGGCCCGTAGGCCCGAATCCAGAAGTCGGTGGCCGGCCCATCTACCGGAAATTTCTCCACCAGCAGCTGGGTTTGCTTCACCACCGCTGCCGGAAATTTCACCTTGCTTTCGTAGCTCTTCTGCAGAGCAATTTTGCTTTCCAACAATTGGTCGAGCTCGGCAAAGGCATCGTTGGGCGCCAGCGGCTTCTCCTTGTCCTGATCCCGCACTGTGGGTTCGCCCTTGGAAAGGCGCTCGGCATTCACCAGGATGCTGTGGCTGGTGGTGCCGTCGTCGGCCAGGGCCAGGAAGGTGAGCCAGCTTATCAGCGCGTGCGAAGTTTGGCCCTGTTCGGCGGCCAGCGAGCCCAGCAGCCGGTGCGAATTAGGATGCAGTGGGCGCAGCTCGATGCTGTGCTCCAGATTGGCCAGGGCCGGGGCCACCCGGTCGTGCTGGCCAAATTCCATCACCCCCAAGTTGTAGTACAGGCTCTGGCTGTAGGGGAACAGGCGCAGGCCCTGCTGGTAGGTGGCGCGGGCGGCGTCCAGTTGCTTCAGTTCTTCCTGGGCGCTGGCCAGCGTGTTGTAGGTCTGGGGCTCGAAGGGCTGGAGGGCGATGGCGCGCCGGGCGGCGGCCACGGCGTCCTCGTGCTTGCCGGCCGCGCTCAAACTCAGGGCCAGCTCGCTTTGGGCGGTGGCGTAGGACGAGTCGCCGGGCGTCACGGCTCGGTACTTGGCAATGGCTCCGGCATAGTCCTCCTTGTCGTGCAGGGCCACGCCTTCTTTGATGAGCTGGCCGGGCTTGGGCCAGGCAGTGGGGGTTTGCTGGCTCAGGCCCAGCAGCGGGGCAGCCACAAGCAGCGCCACCGAGGCACCGCGGATAACAGTAGACATAACGAACAAGGGAAGGAAACAGAGAAGGCCACTTCCCGGCCGCTGGCCGTAGCAGCGGTGCCTACAGTGCCACAATGATAATCATCTGCGGCTATCCCTTCATGTTCAGTTCATCTATTTCTTGGCCTTGGGCTGATTTTTTTTCGGCGGCGTCGAAACCGGCCCCGGCTCAGCCTTCGCGGCCGGATAAACCGTCAGCTCCTGATACCCGAATGTGGCATCGGTTTCGCGCCGAAACTCCAGTTCCGGCAGCTCGCTCAGCACGATTTCGGCCGTGGTGTACACCCGGCAGCCATCGAGCAAATGCCCGCCGATGGTGCGGCCCGTGCTATCGGCCACGGATATATGGACGTGCGAGCCATTGGTGGACAGCGTGCCCACCAGCGACACAATCTCGAAGTGGCCCCGGTACACGCTGGGCCCTTCCTGGTTGGCCAGCCGCAGCGTAGCCACCGTGAGGCTGCCCACGCACGTCACCAGCGCGCCCGCTCGGATATTGTTGGCCTTGACAAACGCGGTGAGGCTTTGGCGCAGGTCGTCGCCGGGCCGCAGGCGCAGGGCGTAGGTTTTCAGGTTGGAAGTGAAAGCGGCGGGCACGGCGGGCGCGGTTTGGGCCAGCGCGGGGCCGGCCAGCAGGCAAAAGAGCAGGATACGAAGCACGGGGCAAGGTAAGGCCGTGGAACTGGACGGCGCGCGCTTCGTTCAAACGTGGCGCCTCACCCCCGGCCCTTCTCCCAAAGGAGAGGGGAGCCTGACGATTCCTATAGCACTTGCTTTAGCTTGTGCCGGAGCTGCATAACACCGCACAAGCTGAAGCTGCACGCGCAAGACCGGTGCCCCCTCTCCCTGAGGAGAGGGGGTCAGGGGGTGAGGCGCCCGTGAGAACGAAGCCCTGCCCTACTTCACAAACCGCACGGTCCCATACCGCACTTTGATATTGACATTCCCGGCATTGTGGGCCGGCACGGCGCCCCCAAACACGCCTAGTACGTCGCTGGTCTGCGGGCCGTTTTCCTGCGACAATACGCGCACGAAGTTCTTATCCACCAAAAGCTGCCCTTGCTCGGTACTCACGTCGAAGCGGAAGCCTGGGGCCTCGGCAAAGCCCAGCCGGATAGTGCTGAAACCACCGTCGAGGTTCACCTGGCGGAAGTTGGCGCCCATGTCGCGCACCACAAAATCGGGGCAGTAGCGTAGGGCCATGTCAAGGCCTTCGCTCAGTTTATCAATCGTAAAGCGCGAGTAGCCCGACGAACCGCGCAGGTTGCGCACGGTACCCAGGGCCACGTCGCCGTACTTGCTGTGCACCGTCAGGTCCTGCACGGTGCCGATGTCGATATCGGAGAAATTATTGCGCAAATCCACGGTGGTGCCTTCGTCGAGGCGCAGGCGGGCGTAGCTGGCATCGATGCTGGCGCGGCCGGCGAAGGCCACGGTGCAGTCGCCGTTGCCGATGCGCAGCAGGTTGCGCGGCCCGTCGAGGCGGCCGGCGCGCAGGGTGCCGTAGTCCACGGCCAGCTCGGTGGGGCCGCTCAGGTCGCCGGCTATGTTGACTTCACCGAAGTTGTTGTGCACCTGCAGGGCCGTGGTGCGGGGCAGCCACACCACGTAGTTCACCTCGTAGCGGCAGCCGCCCGGGCGCCCGCGCAGGGCGGGGCCAAACTGCGTGCTCACGGCCACGCCGCCGGTGCGGGCGTCGTAGTCCAGCCACTGCACGCCCAGCGCATCCAGCACCAGGCGGGCGCCGGCTTCGGTTTCGGAGCGGGCCACCAGTTCGGCCTCTACCTTGATTTCGTGCTTGCTCCAGGTGTTGACCTGCACCCGGCCGTAACGCGTTTCGAGCGAGAAGGGGCGGCCGGTTTTGGGCACGCTGTAGCTGCGGCTCAGGCGCCGCCGCTGCTCGGCCTGCAAGATGCCCGCTTCTCCATTGGGCTGCTCAGCCACCGGGTTTTGCTGCCGGGCAGCGGCCGATTCTTCGGCCGCGAAAGCGTTGAATATGGGCTCGGGGCCGACACTCAACGGCGTGACTACCACTACCCGGCTGGCCCGTGCCTGCCCGGGCAACAAGCCCAGCAGCGCGGCCACTACCACCAGCAGCAAAGCTCCAGCCCGGCGGACCGGGCCATTATTTAGCTTGCTCATTCGGCCTGACGCCGGCTATCAGCCAGCACGAAGGAGCTGGTGGTGTTGCGCTCTTCCGGCGCGGTGGTGGCGCGCAGGTGCAATTGCTGGTCAAGGATGTCGAGGCGCACCTGCAGGTTGCGGTTCATGGCCGTGAGCACGGCGTCGGGCTGCGGGTGGTTCAGCAGCTCGGCTTTGAGCTGGCGGTAGCTCGAATCGAGCGACACGAGTTCGCGCTGCCAGTCGGCCGTCATGCTGGCCATGCCGGGGCCGGTCACCGCACTCAGTTCGTGCTGGCGGCGGGCCAGCTGGCTGGTGTAGTAGGTTTCCATGCCGCGCACGGCCCGCACCAGCTGGCTGTCGGCGCCGGAGCTGCGCTCGGCGGCCGAGATGGCCAGCGGGTTGCCGTCCTGGTACAGCGCGGCGTCATCCTGGGTGTTCAGACTTGAATTATTGGCGCTTGCCGGGGCGGCAACGGCTACAACATCTGCAGTGGAGTGATTCGATTTCCAGGCTTCGCTGGCGCCGGCGGCAAACACCAGTAGGGCCAGCGCCGCCGCCACGCCGTAGCGCTGCAACCAGCTGGCGGGAGCCGCGGCCACTTTGGGCGCGGCAGGCTCCGTGGCCAGGCGCATGGTGGGCGCCGCTACAGGCTCGGCAAGCTGCTGTTCCAGCGCGGCCCAGAGGTCGGGGCGCGGCTCGTGGGTGTCGAAATCGGCGCGGTGCCGCTCGACGAAGTTTTCTAAAGAATTCGGCTTATTCGTGTTCATGAAAGGGTTACAGACGCACGGTTCTTCCAGGTTTCAGGGGGCGGCGGGGATATAATGGGTGGGGCCGCAGCCAGGCGAAATAAGGATGAAGAGTAGGGTGGAAATACGTTAACGTAATGAATGGATAAGGGTAATGGTTTAACTCAGGCCGCGCTGGGCGGCCAGCTCGCGCAGGCGCACCCGGGCCCGGCTGTACTGCGACTTGGAAGTGGATTCGGAAATGCCCAGGATGCCGGCAATTTCCAGATGGTCGTAACCTTCGAGCAGATACAGGCTCAGCACCACGCGGTAGCCATCGGGCAGCTCCTGAATGCAGCGCCGCAGCACGTCGGCCCGGTAGTGGGTGTCGGCATCGTCGTCGGGCGAGAGGCTGCTGGTTTCGGCGGGCTCTTCGTGGTGTTGCTCGCCCAGCGGCACCAGCGCCAAACGCCGCTGCCGCAGGCAGTTGATGCTTTTGTTGACGACAATGCGCTTCAGCCAAGCTCCAAACGAGGAATCGCCCTTGTAGCTGCTCAACTCCCGGAACGCGCTCAGAAACGACTCCTGGAGCACATCTTCGGCCTCGGCGTAGTCGCCGGTGATGCGCAGGGCCGCGTTGAACATGGCCTTGGCGTAGCGCCGGTAAATTTCGGCCTGGGCCTGGCGGTCGTTCAGGCGGCAGCGCTCCACTAGGGGCGCATTGATGTCAACGTAGGCAACGGCGGCTTCCATGGGCAGCGAAAGGCGGGGTTTGAAATGCTTAAGCGAGTGAAGGACCCCAGCCCGGCCCGCAGGGTTGCAGGCCGGCCGCGGGCGGTTGGGGACGCAGTGCAATTTACTGGTTCTTTACCTTTGACACCTAACCGTGCCTTCTTCCATTCTCATGCGCCGTCGCTTCATTCCGCTGCTACTGCTGTTGCCCACCTTGTCGCTGTGGAGCTGCAGCACCTCCGACACCAACCCCATTGTCGACTTTGGCGAAGGCGAGGGCATTACCTACCGCGAAGTGAACAACTTCCCTGTCGGCCCGCACGACTACACCGACTGGACCACGGACGCCACCTGGAACAAGCAGGAACGCGCCCTGTTCGCCGACGTGAACGTGGACCTGAACGGCGCGCAACGCACCGCCTTATTTGGCGAAACGACGGTATATCCCAATCCTACGAGAAGTGGGCGGGCCAAATGGTCCGTATGGCCCCGCAACGGCAGCAGCGGCAGCGCTGGCCCGTTCACCGTGCGGGGCGTGTTGGTCAACCGCCAGTATCAATCCATGGTCCGCTTTGGCCCCTTGCCCCTGACGGCCAACGGGCTTTCGGCGGAGTTCAGCTACACCCAGGCCGGCCTGAGCCCCCGCGAGCTATACCGGCTCTACTACGTGGTGACGGACGCCAGCGGGCTGGTGTACAAAGGCCACGGCGATGTGCGCTACGACCCGCAGTAGGCCCCGGCGCATTGCCCCGCTTTAGCCGACGGGTGCCGGCCGGGGGCCAGCCAACAGCCCGAAATTGAGTTTAGGGAAAGCTGCTTCCTGCCGCTATTTTATTCCTAATTTTACCGCCTAGTCTTTCCCGATGTCTGTAAAATCCTTATTAATTACCGGCGGCGCGGGTTTTGTGGGCTCGGCCCTGGCCCTGCGCTTCCGCGAAGCCTATCCCGAGTGCCGCATCTTCGCCCTCGACAACCTCAAGCGCCGGGGCTCCGAGCTGAACCTGCCGCGCCTGCGCGAAGCGGGCATTGAGTTCGTCCACGGCGACATCCGCAACAAGGAGGATTTCGACGCCTTGCCGGCCGTCGAGGCCGTCATCGAAGCCTCGGCCGAACCCTCGGTATTAGCAGGCCTCACCTCGGCGCCGGATTATTTGATTAACACGAACTTATCGGGCACAGTGAATTGCCTGAACTACGCCCGCCAGCACAACGCGGCCTTCGTGTTCCTATCCACCAGCCGGATTTACCCGATTAACCAAATCGACAAAATCCAGACCGTGGAGGCCGAAACCCGCTTCGAGGTGAGCCCGGAGCAGCCCATTGCCGGCATCTCGCCGCGCGGGCTGGCCGAAGATTTTCCCCTGGAAGGCTACCGCTCGCTCTACGGCGCCACCAAGCTGTGCTCCGAATACCTGATTCAGGAGTACCACCACTTCTACAATATGCGCACGGTGATTAACCGCTGCGGCGTGCTCACCGGTCCCTGGCAGATGGGCAAGGTCGACCAAGGCGTGGTGGTGCTGTGGGTGGCGCGCCACTTCTGGCAGCAGCCGCTGGGCTACTTCGGCTTCGGCGGCACGGGGAAGCAGGTGCGCGATATTCTGCACGTTGACGACCTGTTCGACCTCGTGAAATACCAACTCGAAAACCTCGACCAGGTGAGCGGGCAGACGCTGAACGTGGGCGGCGGGCGCGACATTAGCGTGAGTTTGCAGGAGCTGACGGCCATTTGCCAGCGCGTGACGGGCCATACTGTGCCCATCAGCTCGCAGGTCGAAAACCGGCAGGCCGACATCCAGCTCTACCTCACCGACAACTCCCGCGTCACCGAACTTACCGGCTGGACGCCCCAACGCTCGGCCGAGCAAATCGTGACCGACGTGTACAACTGGCTGCGCGCCAATGAGGCGCAGCTCAAACCCATTCTAGGCTAAGCCCTTTCCAACAAGACACCCATGAAAATAGCACTGATTACCGGGGCCGGTGGCCTGATTGGCAGCGAAGCCGTGGAATTCTTTGCCGATAAATTTGATATCATCGTCGGCATCGACAACAACATGCGGAGCTACTTTTTCGGGGAGCAGGCCTCCACCGACTGGAACCGCGCCCGCCTGCAAACCACCTTCGACAACTACCGCCACTACGCCGCCGACATCCGCGACCAGGAGGCGCTGAAAGCCATTTTTCAGGAGTACGGCACCGACATCGCGCTGGTGGTGCACACGGCCGCGCAGCCCAGCCACGACTGGGCCGCCCGCGAGCCCTTCACCGACTTCACGGTGAACGCCAACGGCACGCTTAATATGCTGGAAATGACGCGCCAGCACTGCCCGGAGGCCGTGTTCATCTTCACGTCCACCAACAAGGTGTACGGCGACAACCCCAACCTGCTGCCGCTGGTGGAGCTGGAAACCCGCTGGGAAATCGACGAAAGCCACCCCTACTTTGCCCACGGCATCGACGAGAAGATGAGCATCGACCACACCACGCACTCGCTCTTCGGGGCCAGCAAGGTGGCGGCCGACGTGCTGGTGCAGGAATACGGCCGCTACTTCGGCATGAAGACGGCCGTGTTCCGCGGGGGCTGCCTCACGGGGCCGCGCCACTCGGGCGCGCAGCTGCACGGCTTCCTGTCGTACCTGATGAAGTGCGCCATCACCGGGCAGCACTACACGGTGTTTGGCTACAAGGGCAAGCAGGTGCGCGACAACATCCACTCGCACGACCTGGTGAACATGTTCTGGCACTTCTACCAGCAGCCGCGCACCGGCGGCGAGGTGTATAACGCCGGCGGCGGGCGCTTCGCCAACTGCTCGATGCAGGAAGCCATTGCGCTGTGCGAAACCATCACGGGCAACAAGATGAGCTACTCCTACTCGGAGCAAAACCGCGTGGGCGACCACATTTGGTACGTGTCGGACGTGCGCCGCTTCCAGGAGCACTACCCCGGCTGGCAGTTCGAGTACGGCCTGACGCCCACCCTGAACCAGATTTTCAACGAGCTGCGCCAGCGCCAACCCGCCCCCTCGGCATGAGTGAACCCACGCCCCCGGCCGTGCCAGCGGCGGCCCCGCTGCTGAGCGTGGTCATCCCGGCCTACAACGAGGAAGACAGCATCGGCGAAACGCTGCGCACGCTGCACGCCGCGCTGCTGGCCGAGGGCATTGCCCACGAAATCGTCGTCACCAACGACAACTCCAAGGACGGCACCCTGGCCCGGCTGGAGGAGCTGGCCCGCGAAATCCCTACGCTGGTGCACTACACCAACGCCGGCCCCAACGGCTTCGGCTACGCCGTGCGCTACGGCCTCGAACGCTACCGCGGCGACTGCGTGGCCGTGATGATGGCCGACCTCAGCGACGACCCCGCCGACCTGATACGCTACTACCGCAAGATGCAGGAAGGCTACGACTGCGTATTCGGCTCGCGCTGGGGCAAGGGCGGGCGCGTGATTGACTACCCGCCCCACAAAAAGGTCATCAACCGCGTGGCCAACGCCATCGTGAAAACGGTGTTCGGGCTGAAGTACAACGACTGCACCAACGCCTTCAAGCTCTACCGGCGCCACACCATGGAAGGCCTCAAGCCCTTCCTCTCCCCCCACTTCAACCTCACGCTGGAGCTGCCGCTTAAGGCCATCGTGCGCGGCTACTCCTACGCCGTGGTGCCGAACTCCTGGACCAACCGCAAATACGGCGAGAGCAAGCTCAAAATCAAGGAGATGGGCAGCCGCTACTTTTTCATCATGATGTACTGCCTCATCGAAAAGCACTTTTCGCGGGGCGATTTCAAGAAGAAGCAGGAGTAGGTTTTTCTAGCGTGGCGCCTCACCCCCGGCCCCTCTCCTCAGAGAGAGGGGAGTCTGGCTTCATTCGTCAGCAGCTAGTCCGGTGCCCCCTCTCCCTGAGGCTTCGCGCTTCAAGCGAACCGAGGGTCAGGTGGTGAGGCGCCACGCCAGAACGAAACGGACCATCTTCCCGCACGAAAAAGGCCGCCCGGTTTCCCGAGCGGCCTTTTTCAATGCCATGACAAGCCGATTAGATATCAAACTTAATACCCTGTGCCAGTGGTAGCTCGGTGCTATAATTGATGGTATTCGTCTGGCGGCGCATGTACACTTTCCATGCGTCGGAGCCGGACTCGCGGCCGCCGCCGGTTTCTTTTTCGCCCCCAAAGGCCCCCCCGATTTCGGCCCCGCTCGTGCCGATGTTCACGTTGGCAATGCCACAGTCGGAGCCGGCGGCGGCCAGGAAGGCTTCGGCCTCGCGCATGTTCAGGGTGAAGATGCTGCTGGACAAGCCTTGGCGCACGTCGTTCTGCAGGTCGATGGCGTTCTGCACGTCGCCGCTGTACTTGATGAGATAGAGAATGGGCGCAAACGTCTCTTCCTGCACCGTGTGATAGTGGTTTTCTACTTCCACCAGCGCGGGTTGCACGTAGTGGCCGCCGTGCAGCTCGGCGCCGCTCAGCACCTGGCCGCCGGTGAGCAGCTTGCCGCCTTCGGCCTGCACCTTGGAGAGGGCTTCGGTAAACATTTTCACCGCGTCGGCATCAATGAGGGGGCCTACCAGCGTGCCTTCCTTTAGCGGGTGGCCGATGGGCAGCTTCGGGTAAGTGGCCAGCAGGCGGTTTTTCACTTCCTCAAACACGCTGTCTTCAATGATGACGCGGCGCGTGCTGGTGCAGCGCTGCCCGGCCGTGCCCACCGCCCCAAACACAATGGCCCGGATGGCAATGTCGAGGTCAGCGTTTTTGGTCACGATGATGGCGTTGTTGCCGCCCAGCTCCAGCAGGGCGCGGCCCAAGCGGGCGCCGACCACTTCGCCTACCTTGCGGCCCATGCGGGTGCTGCCCGTGGCCGACACCAGCGGCACGCGCCGGTCGGCAGCCATGGCCGCGCCAATGCTGGCGCCGCCGATAATCACGCTAAACACGCCCTCGGGAATGTCGTTTTCGGCCAGCACGTCCTTGATGATGTGCTGAACGGCCACGGCCGTGAGGGGCGTCTTTTCGGAGGGTTTCCAGATGCTCACGTCGCCGCACACGGCGGCCAGCATGGCGTTCCAGCTCCATACAGCCACTGGGAAGTTGAAGGCCGAGATGATGCCCACCAGGCCCAGCGGGTGGTACTGGTCGTACATGCGGTGCGCGGGCCGCTCCGAGTGCATGGTGAAGCCGTGCAGCTGGCGCGAGAGGCCCACCGCGAAGTCGCAGATGTCAATCATCTCCTGCACTTCGCCGAGGCCTTCCTGCAGGATTTTGCCCATCTCGGCACTCACCAGCTTGCCCAGCGGCTCCTTGTATTCGCGCAGCTTGTTGCCAATCTGGCGCACAATTTCGCCCCGCTTGGGCGCCGGCACATGGCGCCAGGTCTGGAAAGCTTCCTGCGCGGTTTTAATAACGGTTTCGTAGTCGTCAGCGGTGGCAAAGGCCACGCTGGCAATGCGGCGGCCGTCGGCGGGGGCGTTGATGACGCGGCGCTCAGCGTTGGCGCTGCCGCCCCAGGTGCGGCCGGTGCTGTAGGCGGCGTTTTCGGCTTCTACGCCCAGCTGGCGCAGCACGTCCTGGATGCCGTGGGGGTCTTCATGCGGGTGCGCCACGGTGACGTCGGGCGCGGTGGCTTCTTCGAGGGCCTGCTTCATATCTGAATTGGGGGTGGGATGATGCAGTGGCAAAGCTACGGTTTGCCGACGAACGAAGCCGTCATTCGCTTCCTCAAATCCCTATCCGTAGTTGCTTCGGTAAGGCCGTTAGCGGGGGCTGTTTTCATCCTCATCGGCTGGCAGCATGCCGGCTCGCTCCTGCTGGTCGTGCAGCCAGTTCATGGCCTCGGCTTCGTTGTCGTAAAAAAGCGGGTACGAGTCAATGGCGGCGGCCTGGCGCATGCGCTCTTCCATCTCTTCGCTTTCGGCCGCCTGCCGCTGGTGCGGCCCCGACAGGTAGGCCGTGAACAGCGGCCCGCCCAATTCGGCCGTTACCTGCGGCGAAAATTGGTCGCGAAACCACTCGTTCAGGTCGGGCCCATCCAAGGGGCGGCGGCGCAAGTCCAGCAGCCAAAATCGGCAGTTGCCGTGCTCCTTGGCTGCCGCCAGCATGGCCTGGTAGGTGCCCTGTACCTCGGGCGGCGGCATGGCCTGCAGCCATCGGCCAATAAGCACCCCTAAGTCGGGCCGGTATTCAAGCGAGAATGCATGGGTGGGAAATGTCGACACAGGCAGGAAAAGGTTGGCGAATAGCCCTCTTATACGCTAGGCGAAAGACGAGGTTAAACCGGCCCGGCCGTCATCTGGCCGACCCGCACATCACTGATTACCCATAAAAAAGCTCTTTCCTAAACCCAGGAAAGAGCTCCAATCTGGGCCTTAAATACCTGTTAGCCCACTTTCCGCAGGGCCACGCGCTCCTGCTCTAGGTCGCCCAGGTTGTTGAAAACATCCAGGCTGTCGCGCCGCAGGCCGCGTACTTCCTCGTCGGAAAGCTGCCGGACTTTGGTTTGAAAATCTTTGTAGTAGGCCAAAAACACCGCTAGTTCGGGCACCCGATTTTCGTAGGGCACCATGTTTTCCAGCACTTCGCTGAAGAAGTGCGGGCTATGAGTGGTCACAAAAAACTGGTTGTCTTGCTGCGTAGCGATGCGCTCGGCCAGCTGCGACACATACAATGGGTACGAGTGCGCCTCCGGCTCCTCCAGCAAAATCACCGTGTTGCGGTTCGATTCCATAGCCGCCAGGTAAAAGCCGTAGCGCTGCAGCGTGTCGCCGCTGCTCGAATATGGATAGGCGAAGCTGAGGCCGTCGATTTCCTTCATCACCTCAAACCGGCCGGTGTCGGGGCGCACGCGCATGCGCAGGCCGCGCTCGGCGAAGAGGCCAGCGAACTCCTGGCGCAAATCGGCGTGCTGTTCCAGCACCTGCACCAGGTTGTTGCCGTGCGGCGGCCGCAGGGAGGCATCGGCGTAGCGGCGGTCGATGTGCACCCCCGACTTGTAGCGGTACGATTTCACCGCCCGCGGCTGCCAGGACGGGCTCGATGCCACAAAATGGCCGTCCTCGCCGGGCTGGTCCATCAGGCCGTGCCGGTCGAACTCGGTGTAGAGAAACCCGGGCTCGGGCAAGGGCGAAGCCGTGGACAAGTGCGGGTAGAGCCGCTCAAGCAACCGCGAATCGTCGGCAGTTCGGGTTTTGTTGCGGCCTTCCAGCAGCGGCAAGCCCAGCTGGGCGCGCAACAGGCGGTACACGGCTTGGCTAAACACGCCGTACCGGAAACGTTTGTTCTTGGGTTCGTGCCCCAGCAGGCACACGTCGCGGTCGGTTTCCACGCGAATGGGGTGCGTCATTACCCCGTCGTGGAAGAGGTGCGCCGGCTTCTCGTAGCGCACAAAGCTGCTCAGGAATTTCTTCTTCTTTTCGAACGGTAAACCACCCAGCAGGCTCATGGCTTCCAGCACCGTCGATTTTCCCACATTGGGCATACCAATGATGAGGTTGACGCGCCGCGGATGTAGCACAGCGCTCCGAATCGACTTGAAATTCTGGATGTACAGGGTGTTAATGACGTTTTCCATGCGCATGTATTGGCAAACAAGCTGGACCGTTTACCGTTCAAACCGGAAGCAAAACTTCCCAAGTTGGGACTGCTACTTACGGATAAAACTGGCAACCAGACTCAGCTTTGCCAAGTAAATTGCCAGTCAGTCAGCAGTATTTTTGCCGAAGTTATACCCATAATTCAATCTTTTCGACGGGTTTTGCTAAATAAATTTTCCCTAATAATCTTAGCCAATACTCAGTCAAAAAAAGTGTCCTGTCTGAGTGCAAAAAAAAGCCCCTGCCTATTCGGCAGGGGCTTTTTCAACGCAGAAAGATGTTATTCGGCGCCGATGGGATAGTACGCCTTGCGGCCGTCCGGATAGACGCCTTTTATCAGCACCCCGGAACCGTTGCGGGCTTGGTCGAGAATGTTTTTCACATCCGATGGCTTGGTCACCTCATTCTTATCGATGTGGGTGATAATGAAGCCGTCGGCCATGCCGGTTTCACGGAAATTGCTGCCCTTGATGCCCGAAATCTTAGCGCCGCCTTCTAGGCCGAGTTTGGCCAGGTCGCGGGCCGGCACAGCGGCAATGGTAGCGCCTTCGTACTTGATAGCGGCCACGGCGTCTTCGCGCACCACGGCGGTAGTGCCGGTCGAGTTGCGCAGCGTGGCTTCGGCCAGACCGGCGCTGCCGCCGCGCGTGTAGCTTACCTTAATCTTGTCGCCAGGGCGGAAGCGGGCTACTTGCTCCTGCAGCTGCGAGGAGGTGTTCACGTTCACGCCGTTGATTTGAGTGATAATGTCGCCCGTTTTCAGGCCAGCGGCGGCGGCGGCGCTGCTTTCGCTCAGGCCCTCCACGTACACGCCGTTCAGGGTGTTGAGCTTTTTCTCCGACGCCAGCTTGGCATCTACTTCGCGAATGCTGACGCCGAGCAGGGCGCGCTGCACCACTTTATACTTCAGCAGGTCATCGACCACTTTGCTGGCCAGTGAGCTGGGAATGGCGAAGGCATAGCCCTCGAACGAGCCCGTGTGCGAAGCAATGGCCGAGTTGATGCCGATGAGGTCGCCGTTGAGGTTGACGAGGGCGCCGCCCGAGTTGCCAGGGTTCACCACGGCGTCGGTCTGGATGAACGACTCGATGCCCATGTTGTCCTTGCGGCGCAGGATGTCAATGTTCCGGCCTTTGGCCGAAATGATGCCGGCCGTCACGGTCGAATTCAGGTTGAAGGGGTTACCCACGGCGAGTACCCACTGGCCCACCTTCACGTCGTCGGAGTTGCCGTACTTCACGAAGGGCAGGTTGTCGGCTTTCACCTTGAGCACGGCCAAGTCGGTGTTAGGGTCGGCGCCTACTAATTCGGCGTCGAACTTGCGCTTGTCGTCGAGCACCACCTCAATTTTCGAGGCTTTGTCGATGACGTGGTTGTTGGTCACGATGTAGCCGTTGGCGGCGATGATGACGCCCGAGCCGGAGCCCTGGCCCCCGCCCTGCGGCTGCTGCTGAAACTGGTCGAATTGGTCGCCGAAGAACTGGCGCAGGAAGGGGTCCATTTGCTGGCGCTGCCGGTCCACGGGCGCGGCGGCGTATTCGGTCATTACGTGTACCACGGCCGGGGTCACGGCGGCGGCGGCGGCCACGAAGTTCAGGCCTTCGGGCACGGTGTAGGGCGTGCTCCGCATTTCGGACGTATAACGCACCTGGGGGTTGGCCGCTACCGCCTGGGGCGCCACTTGGGCGGGCTCCAGCAGCTTGTACCCCCCCACGGCCACGCCGCCGCCCAGAATGGCGGAACCGAGCAGGCCGAGCATCATTTGTTTTGCTTGCATGGGGTAAGGAAAAATTGAAAAAAGGGTGAAACCAGGTAATGAAGCAACTAATTTAACGTGGCGAGCATGAAAACCGGATGAGAAATTCCGGCGTTTTTGCTACCAACGCTGGAAAGATTCGCTTTAGCGTCTCATGGTTGCTTTTAGCAGAAAACAGGCCAGATGGGGTTGCTTGAATTCGTAACACACGAAGCTGCAAAAAAGGCACCCCGAGGGGTGCCTTTTTTACTTAAACGGCCCGCACTTAGCGGATTTCAATGTGCTGCTTGGTCACCTTGTCGGTGTCGAAGGGCAGCGTGACGCGCAGGATGCCGTCGGTCAGCTCGGCGCCAATGGCCTTCACGTTCACCGTGTCGGGCAGGCGGAAGCTGCGGGAGAAGGTACCATAGTTGGTTTCGAGGCGGCGGAACTTGGGCGCCTCGGGGGCTACCACGGCGGGTTGGTTCTCGTCGGTATTGGCCTCGGTAGCGGTAGCAGTGGCTTCTTTGGCGGCTGCGGCGGGGTTGGCGCGCTCGCCGGAAATCACCAGCTGGCCGTCGTGAAATTCAATGTTCACCGCCTCCTTTTTCAGACCGGGCAGGGCCAGGTGCAACTCAAAGCCGTTGGCAGTTTCGAGAATGTCGGCGGCCGGCGCGAAGGCCGGCGCGGGTTGGGCCAGGGCCGTTTGCGGGGCCTGCAGCATGTCGGCCAGCATGGCGCTCAGGGCGCGGTTGGGGCGGAGGGAAGGGCGATTATTATACAGCAGAGTTGCCATGGGTGAGGGAGATAATACTTAAGTAAAAGACTGGTTGCCGATGCGCGGCACACCTGCTTTCCTTAAATTTTATACCAAACCAGTTTTCAAGCAACTGCCCGACAATTTGTCTTATTTTAACAATATCTGTGAACGATGCTGCGCCCATTTTTTCGCACAAAGCCCACTCCCAGCAGCTTTAAGCCCTAAAAATCGGCATTCCGACGCCCGACAATTTGTCAACAAACAGCTGAAACGGCAGCGGTACTAGTGCTGCGTGGGCAGCTGACGGCGCTCGAACACCGTTTTGCCGGCGAAGAGGGTGAAACGCGCATCCAACCCGATGACGGGCGTCACGAGGTTGAGCCGGCCGGGGTCGGAGGTGGGCGTTCCGCTGATGGCGCTGTACTGGGGCAGGGTGAAGTAGTAGGACGTGGTGTAGGCAAACCAGGGCGTGAAGTCGAAATGGTTGCCGACGCGGCAGCCCACTTCGGCCCGTAGGCTGGTGTACTGAATGGTGCGCTGGTCGGCATCGGTCGCGGCCTTCTGGAAGCGCACGTTGGTAACGGCTTCGTAGCTGAGGCGCGGACGCAGGGCAAAGCCGTTGGCCCCGACCGGAAATACCTTCTCCAAATCGACGCGCAGGCTGGCGTAGTTCTGGGCAACCGGCGTGTAGTAACGCTCTTTCACAAGCGGGAAAGCGCGGTAGGCACTCAGGCGTTGCCCAAACGTGAGCGGCCCGATATTGCTCCGGTGCCGCAGCCGCAGCTCGGGCGTTAGCACTTTTAAATCGGAACTGGGCTGGTATTGCAGGCCGCCGCCGCCGCTCCACTTGTCGCTCCAGAAATGCTCGTAGGATAAGGATACCGCCCGCTGGTCGAAGCCGAGGAACCGGTCGGTGCCCGCGTATTTGTTGTAGGCAGGAGTTTTTTCGCCGTGCAGTTCCAGCAGCAGATAGTCACCGTTTTTCAGGGCCATTTCGCCCTGCAGGTTGGCCCATAGCTGGTAGTCCATTACTGCGCGGCGGGTTTGGGCGGCGGCGGGATAGGCTGCCAGCGCCCCAAAGGTGAGTGCGAAGAGAAGCGTTTTTTTCATCCTGAAAATTAGCAACAAGCGTGGAAAGACACGCAAGTTATGAATAGCTATTGAGGCTGTTCAGAAACAGACCGTCACGTCGGGCGCAGCCGATACGTCTCGCGGGCCTGACTAATTCAATCGATTAAGTCACTACCCCAAGCGAAAGGTCTCGGCTGCGCCCGACGCGACGGTCTGTGCTCCCTCTCCTACTTCCCGGCCAGCTCCTGCACGGCCAGCCAGGCCATCAGGCCGGGGCCAGTGGTGAGGGCCTGCTCGTCGATGTCGAAGGTGGGGGTGTGCACCGAGGCGGCAAAGCGGCCGTCTTCGTGCCGCGTGCCGAGGCGGTAGAAACACGCTGGGGCCGCCTGCGAGAAATAGGCGAAGTCCTCGGCGGCCATCCACTGGTCGAGTTCCACCACGTTTTCGGGGCCGAGGTAGGCTTCGGCGGCGGCGCGCACGCGGGCGGTGAGCGCGGGCTCGTTTTCCAGGTACGGGTAGCCGTGGCGGATTTCGAGCTCGCACACGGCGCCCATGCTCTCGGCCAGGCCCTCGCACAGCTTGCGCAAGTGCTGGTGGGCTTCGGCGCGCCACTCCTCGTTGAGGGTGCGGAAAGTGCCCTCAATGTACACCTCGTTGGGAATGACGTTGGTGGCGCCGTTGGCGATGACCTTGCCGAAGCTGAGCACCGAGGGAATCTTGGGGTTGGCGCGGCGGCTCACCACCTGCTGGGCGGCCACAATGATGTGCGCGGCCACCAGCACGGGGTCGAGGTTCATTTCGGGCATGGCGCCGTGGCCGCCTTTGCCTTTGATGGTGAGGTACAGTTCATCGGTACTGGCCATGTAGCGGCCAGGGCGCAGGCCAATTTTGCCGGCCGGCAAGTGCGGGAATACGTGCTGCCCCAGCACGTGGCCCACGGCCGGATTTTCGAGCACGCCTTCCTTTATCATCAGCGACGCGCCGCCCGGCAGCCGCTCCTCACCCGGCTGAAACATCAGCTTCACGGTGCCTTTAAACTCGCCTTTCAGCTCGTTCAAAATGCGCGCGGCGCCCAGCAGCGAGGCTGTGTGCACGTCGTGGCCGCAGGCGTGCATCACGCCGGGGTTGGTTGAGCGATAAGGCACGTCGCTGGCTTCCTGAATGGGCAGTGCGTCCATGTCGGCCCGCAGCGCGATGGTGGGGCCGCCGGGTTGGCCTTCAATCAGGGCCACCACGCCGGTATTGGCGATGGGCTGGGGCGTGAGGCCCAGCTTCTGCAGCTCCTGCGTGACAAAGGCGGCGGTGTTGGTTTCTTCAAACGACAGCTCCGGGTGGGCGTGCAGGTGGCGCCGAATGGCCACGGTATCGGCCGCGTACTGGGTAGCGAGGGCTTGGATGCGGGGAATGAGAGCGGACATGGGCATAGCGAGGCAAGGATGGTATAAATAGAACGGTGAAATCAGGCCGTCATGCTGAGCGCAGCGAAGCATCTTTACCTCGATACTAAACCAATCGAAGCAACGAAGCGGTAAAGATGCTTCGCTGCGCTCAACATGACGTTCTTTTACCCACACGTCCCCGCGCGCCTCCTCCCCTACGGGTTCTTGTTTAGCAACACCTGGGTGGGTTCCAGCTCCAGCTTGGGCGTGAGGCCGCGCAGGCGGGCCAGGCCGCGGGCGGCGTCGAGCTTGGTGAGGTAGTCGCCGATGTAGAGGCGGTAGACCGGCGACTTGAACACGATGTAGTCCGTCTCGTCGGGGTAGCGGCCGATGATGGTGCGCCGGATGGCCATCACCTTGTCGCGCTCCAGGCCGAGGTACACCAGAATGCGGTAGCCCTGGGCATACTTCACGTTCTGGTTGGTGTAGGCCTGGTCGCGTAGGCGCTGCTCCACCTGGGGGTTGACGTGGGCGGTGGGCGCCACGGCGGTTTTGGGCGCGGCGGGGGCGGCCGTGGCGGGCAGCGGCTTGGGCGCCGCAAACACGGGGCGGTACCGCGTCACGTCCTCAGCGGGCAGGGGGGCGGGGGCTGGGGCGGCTGTGGCCACGGGCTTGCGGGTGGTATCGGGCGGGGCGCTGGCCTGCGGGGCCTGCTGGGCGGTGCTGGCGCAAGCCACCAACGAGAGCAACGCGGGAAAAAGCAGCACCTTAAGCAACGGTCGGGTCATGGTCTTCAGCAATCAGGGCCACACTATTGGACGAGCCGAGGCGGTCGGCGCCGGCGGCCACCAGGGCCTCGGCTGCCGCCCGGGTGCGGATGCCGCCCGAGGCTTTAATCCGCATGGTTTCGGGCAGCACGCGGCGCATCAGCTCGATGTCGGCCACCGAAGCGCCCCGGCTGGCAAAGCCGGTAGAGGTTTTCACGAAGTCGGCCTCGCCAGCCACGCAGAGCTGGCAGGCCAGCTCGATTTCCTCATCGGTGAGCAAAGCGGTTTCGATGATGACCTTGAGCAGGGCCTGGTGCACGTGGCAGAGGTCGGCAAGGTCCAGGATTTCGTCCTGAATAGCGGCCGTCTTACCCGATTTCAGGGCCGAAATATTCATCACCATGTCCAGCTCATGGGCTCCGTCATACAAGGCCACCTCGGCTTCCTTGAACTTGACGCTCGAAGCCGCGTAGCCCAGCGGAAACCCGATGACCGTGCCCACCGGCACGGGCGTGCCTTCTAGCTTGGCGGCGGCCAGGGCCACGTAGCAGGGCGGCACGCATACACTGGCGAAGCCGTGGGCCACGGCCTCCTCGCAGAGCTGAATGATTTCGGCCTCCGTGCAGTCGGGGCGCAGCAGGGTGTGGTCGAGGCGGGCGGCGAGGTTCATGCCCGCAAAGGTAGCGGGTTCGGCGGGCCGGGCGCCGCCCCCGGCCATCGGGACTGAACCATTTCCGGCGGCGCGGCCTTGCGCCATCGGCTACCCGCCGAATTTGCTTCGACCTCGCGGCCTTTTGCTTCATCAACCCCTGCTATGAACGACGTTTTCTCCGATGTTTTTGCCCTCACCTACGAGCCCGTCTCTAACCTGCTGGTGGGCCGCTGGATGGCCAACGTGCCCGACCGCAGCCTGCTGCCCCCGCAGGAAGAGCTGCTGACGGCCGCCCTGCACCACAACCGCTGCCGGTTCTGGCTGCTGGATATGCGCGCCCAACAAGCTTATTCGCCCCTGCTGCTGGAGTGGCTAGGCGGCCTGCTGGCCCAGCAGGTGGTGTCGGTACTGAGTTCGCCGGTGTTCATGGCCTGCGTGGCCGATGAAAGCCACCGGACCGAAATCGAGAGCATTGGCACCGAAACCCTGCTGCGCCAGCAGGCCGAGCACGAGTTCTACCCCTACTTCTTCTCCGACGAAGCCGCCGCCCGCCTCTGGCTGGCCGACAGCCAGGACCACGCCCACCGCCCGCCCCGGCAGTAGCTTTTTCCGCATTGGCAACCATCGCTTCCCGGCTACCAACTTGCCAGTGACAAAAAGGGCCCGCTGCAGATGCAGCGGGCCCTTTTTTCACCGTTCCAGGCGCCCCTACTCTACCACCAAGCGCCCGGTGGCCGTGCGGGCCCCGGCGCTAATGCGAACGGCGTAGACGCCGGGGGCCAGGCCGGTGAGGTTCAGCACGGTGGTGGGGCTGGCAGTAGCTGGGCAGGTACGCACGGGGCGACCCAGCGCGTCGAGCACGGTGAGTACCGCCCCAACGGGCGCCCGCACCGTGGCCGTGGCATGGGCCGGACTGGGAAATAATTCAATCCCGCCCAGTTCGGCCGCCCGGGTGGCCAGCGGCGCCGCAGCCAGCGACGCCAGAAAACCGACCGTAGTGGCCGTGCCGCTGGGAATAACCACGCTGCCGAAAGTGGCCGGGGGCACTGCGCTGCCGCTCACATAGAGCGTGGTGCCCGCCAGAGACAGGCCGCCGGCCTGGTCGTTGCCGGCGCCTCCGGCCTGCTGCGCCCACACGTAGTTGCCAATGGTGCCGGTGTCGGTCAGACGGGCCACAAACACATCGGTGGCGCGCCCACCGGGCGAAGTATTGTTTAGAACGATGCTCCCAAACGCCGCCGTGGGGCTCGAAAAAGCGCCGGCCATGTACACGCTGCTGCCGCTCACGGCCAGCGCGGTGGCTTGGTCCGAAGCCGTGCCGCCGGCCTGCTGGGCCCAGGTGAAGGCGCTGCTCAGGCCGGCATCCGTCAGGCGGGCCACGAAGGCATTAACAGTCCCGGCGCTCACCAAACCCAGGGCATCGAAGACGGCCAGCCCGCTGAAGCTGCCGGCCACGTACACATTGCTGCCGCTCACGGCCAGCGCGGTGGCCTGGTCGGGGCCGGTGCTGCCGGCATTTTTGGCCCAGGCGAAGGCGGTGTTGGTGCCGCCATCCACCAGCTTGGCCACGTAGGCATCGCGCCCGCCGTTGCTGCTGAGCGTGGTGGTGCCGAAGGGAATGTTGCCCACGAAATCGCCGGCCATGTACACGTTGGTCCCGCTCACGGCCAGCGCGGCCACCTGGTCGTCGCCAGCGTTGCCGCCGTTGGCCCGCGCCCAGCCAAAGGTGCTGCGGGTGCCGGCGTCGGCCAGCTTCGCCACGAAGCAGTGGGCCAGGCCCGCCGTGCCGCCGGTGGCGGTGGGGTTGTTGAGCGTGATGCTGCCCAGCGCCATGCTAGGGCTGCGGAAGGTGCCGGCCACGTACACGCTGGTCCCGCTCACGGCCACGGCGGTGGCGCGGTCTTCGTTGGCCCCGCCGGTGGCCTGCACCCAGGCCACGCCGGCGCTGGTGCCCGCGTCCACAAATTTGGCCACGTAGCCATCGGCCGCGCCGTTGGTGCTCACGGTGGTGCCGCCGAAGTTGGCCGCGTTGGCAAATACGCCGGCCACGTACACGTTGGCACCGCTCACACCCAGCGCCAGGGCCTGGTCGTTGGCTGCCCCGCCCATGCGCTGCACCCAGGCAAAGCTGCGGCTGGCCACGTTCCACTTGCCCACAAATGCATCGGCGAGGCCGTAGCTGGTGAGCAAAGAGCTGCCCAGGGCCACCGTGCCGGTGAAGGAGCCGGCCACGTACACATTGGCGCCGGTGGCGTCGGGGGCGGTGGCCGTCACGGTATAGGCGCCGTTGGCGGCCGAGGCCACGGGCACCGCGCTTTGCCAGGCGGGGGCCTGGGCGCGAGCGAGGCCGCTGCCCAATAAGAGGCCATTGAGCAGGAAGCTTCGCAGGAGCGTAGACATTTTTTTCATCGAATGACGGAGAGTTGGAACAGTAAAAAGGGCGGCCCGGCCGCGCTGTTCCGATGGACCGCCCCGGCGGCGACGGGTTTAACCACCCGCCAAAAGCAAAGAAGCCCCACCTTGCGGGCGGGGCTTCGGATAATCTACTCAATGGGTTCAGATGAGCTTACTCCACCACCAGCTTTTGGGTGGCAGTGCCGCCGCCGGTCGCCACGCGCACGGCGTGGAGGCCGGGCACGAGCCCAATCAGGTCCAACTCGGCTTTTGAACCAGTGGCCGTTTGGGTACGCAGGGCGCGGCCCAAGGCGTCGAGCACGGTGAGGGTGGCCGGGCCGGCGCCGGGCGGCAGCTGCACGGTGGCGCGGCCGTGGGCGGGGTTGGGAAAGAGGCCGAAAGCCACGGCCGGCCCCGCCCCGGGTGCCACCCCAGTGGGTACCGCGTATACCGTGGCCACAAAGCCTTCCGGCGTGCCCACTGGCCCGGCTAGCGCGTAAGCCCCAAAAGCGGCCGGCACTAAGGCCACGCCGCTCACGTAGAGCAAATTTCCCACCGCCTGTACTGAAAATCCTTGGTCGTCGCCGGCGCTGCCGGCACGTTCAGCCAATTGTACTTGCGCCGCGCTTCCCAGGTCGAGCAAGCCGGCTAAAAACACATCCTTACCGCCAGCCGAGGCCAGGCTATGCGTGCCGAATATGGCCGCACTGCCCGCGAAATAGCCCGTGACGTACACGTGGCCCGTTTGGTAGGTGAGGCCCACGGCCAAGTCACCGGCGGCACCGCCTATCGATTTGGCCCACACAAAGGAGCCGCCGCTTCCCCCGTCCGTCAGCTTGGCCACGAAGCCGTCGGTGAAGGTGATGGGGCTGCTGGCGTTGGTAAGCGTGGTGGCGCCAAAAGCGGCCGTGCCCCCCCCAAAACCGCCCGCCAAGTAGAGGTCCGAGCCGTTAGCCACTAGGCCGTATGACAAGTCATCGCCGGTGCCGCCAGCCCGCAGGGCCCAGCCAAAAGCAGCCGAGGTTCCTGCGTCGGTGAGCTTGGCCACGAACACGTCGTAGCTGCCCGCCGAAGCCAAGGTGGTGGCGCCAAAGGTTTCGGCAAGACCCGTAAAATAGCCACTTATGTACACGCTGGTGCCGTTCAAGGCCAAGCCAAAGGGGGCGTCCAGCCCCGCGCCACCGCCCCGCACTGCCCACGCCACGGCGGGTGCGCTGCCGTTATCGTTAAGCCTCTCCACGAACGCATCGACCCCGCCGGCCGTAGCGAGATTATTGCTGCCCAAGGCAATGGTATTGTTGAAATTCCCGGTCACGTACACTGCACTGCCCACCACCGCCACAGCCGTAGCGGCCTCAGCATCGGGGCTACGGATGGCCTGCACCCAATAAAAAGAGGCGGCCGGACCGGTGTCGTTAAGCTTGGCCACGAATCCATCGTCTGCGCCCGCGCCGGCCACCGACAGGGACCCGAAAGTGGCCGTGTTCTGATACGTCCCCACCACGTATACGCTGCTGCCGTTCAGCGCTAGGCCATTCACTGCGTCGCGACCGGGCCCACCCGCTTGCTGCACCCACACCACGCTGGCCGTGTTGGGGTTCCATTTCACCACAAACACGTCGGTGCTGCCGGCGCTGGTGAGCGTAGTACCACCAAAGGTGATGCCGCCCGAAAATTGCCCCGCTTGGTACACATAGCCCGCCGCATCTACCGCCGAAGCAATAACCGTGGACGAATAAGCGGCCGACGCGCTCATGCCCGGCGCCACCGCCGAACGCCACATCGACCCTTGGGCCGAAGCCACCGCAGCGGCCAGCAGCAAACACATGAAAGTAAAAATGAGACGCATAGACAAGTTGCTTAAAACTTTGACAAAATAGGCAATAAATAGAATGAAAGCGCGTGGGACCGCCCACCCGGCTAGCCTCGCAGTTGATGCCAGACCGGGCTAACCCTTTCACAGCCCCCGCCTCGAGCGCCAGCCTTCTTGGTGCGTGCATTGGCAGAGACAGTTTTTGTGCAAAGACGTTTCTCTCGAATGAAAACGCCCCGACCATCCGGCCGGGGCGTTCCCATTTTCCATCGAAGCCGCAGCTTAATCCACCAGCACGGCGCGGCCGCTTTCCACGTCCTGCTCTACTGATTTGTATTTCACGTCGCGCTTCACGGTGCCGTCCATGTACTGCACGTTCACCTTGTCGTTGCGGTTGGCCACTTTCTGGCTGCGCACGGGTACCTGCTTCTCGGCGGCCTGGGGCGTCTGGTAGTCGGGGCCCATGTCCTCGGGGCCGGCGCCGAGCGAGTCGAGGTTGCTCTCGTGCTCCACGGTGAAGTTGGTGTGCTGCTCTTCGTCTTCGAGGTAGTAGTCCTGCTCCTCGTTGGTGCCCACGGCGCCCTGCTGCACCGGCACGTCGGCGTGGAAAAGGAAGCTGGTCGTTTCCTCGTTCACCTTCGCAATCATGCGCTTGAACAGCTCGAAGCTCTCGAACTTGTATACCAAGAGCGGGTCTTTCTGCTCGTACACCGCGTTTTGCACCACCTGCTTCAGGTCGTCCATCTGGCGCAAGTGTTGGGTCCAGGCCGTGTCAATCACGCTCAGCACCACTACTTTCTCCATCTGGCGCAGGATGTCGTGGCCGCCGGTGGCCTGGGCGCGACGCAGGTTGGCAATGGCCTGCACCTGCTTCTTGCCATCGGTGAAGGGCACGGCGATGTTCTCGTAGGGCGCGTTCTGACTCAGCAGGTCGTTGATGAGCGGCAGCGAGTTCGTAGCAATGTGCTCGTTCTTGCTCTGGAAGTAGCCTAGGGCCTCGTCGTACAGCTTCTGGGTGAGGGCCGGCAACTGCAGGCCGGTGAGGTCCTGCTGCGTCAGGAAGGTGTCGTAGCCGAAAACCTTAATGATGTTGAGCTTGAAATCCTCAAAGTCGCCCGTGATTTTGTGGCCTGCGGCGATATCCTCGCTCACGTCGTAAATCATGTTGAGGATATCGACCTCCATGCGGTCGCCGTGCAGGGCGTTGCGGCGGCGCTTGTACACCACTTCGCGCTGGGCGTTCATCACGTCGTCGTATTCCAGCAGGCGCTTGCGGGTGCCGAAGTTGTTTTCCTCCACCTTCTTCTGGGCGCGCTCAATGGAGTTGGTAATCATCGAGTGCTGAATCACTTCGCCCTCTTCCATGCCCATGCGGTCCATCAGCTTCGCAATCCGGTCGGAGCCGAACAGGCGCATCAGGTTGTCTTCCAGCGACACGAAGAACTGCGAGGTGCCCGGGTCGCCCTGGCGGCCGGCGCGGCCCCGCAGCTGGCGGTCGACGCGGCGGCTTTCGTGGCGCTCGGTGCCGATGATGGCCAGGCCGCCGGCGTCTTTCGACGTTTCGCGCAGCTTGATGTCGGTACCGCGGCCGGCCATGTTGGTGGCAATGGTTACGGTGCCGGGGTAGCCGGCGGCGGCCACAATCTCGGCCTCGCGCTGGTTCTGCTTGGCGTTGAGCACTTGGTGCTGGATGCCGCGCAGCTTCAGCATGCGCGACACCAGCTCGGAAATTTCAACCGAAGTAGTACCTACCAGCACTGGGCGGCCGGCTTCCACCAGCTTCTGGATTTCCAGGGCCACGGCGTTGTATTTCTCGCGCACCGTCTTGTACACCTGGTCGTCGGAGTCTTTGCGGCTGATGGCGCGGTTGGTGGGAATCACCACCACGTCGAGCTTGTAGATTTCCCAGAACTCGCCGGCTTCAGTTTCGGCCGTGCCGGTCATGCCGCCCAGCTTGTGGTACATGCGGAAGTAGTTCTGCAGCGTCACGGTGGCGTAGGTCTGGGTGGCGTCTTCCACGCGCACATTTTCCTTGGCCTCGATGGCCTGGTGCAGGCCATCGGAGTAGCGGCGGCCTTCCATCACGCGGCCGGTCTGCTCATCCACGATTTTCACCTTGCCGTCCTCGCTCAGGATGTACTGGTCGTCTTTCTCGAACAGCGTGTAGGCTTTCAGGAGCTGGTTCACGGTGTGCACCCGCTCGCTTTTCTCATTGTAGTCGCTCATCAGCTTTTCCTTTTGCTGGAGCTTCTCTTCGGCCGAAAGCGCGGCGTTTTTCTCAATGTCGGCAATGCCCATCCCGATGTCGGGCATGATGAACAGCTGCGGGTCTTCGCCCTGGGCCGTAATCAAATCGATGCCTTTTTCAGTCAGCTCAATCTGGTTGTTCTTCTCGTCGATGGTGAAGAACAGCGGCTCGTCGGCCTTGGGCATCTGGCGCGAGTTGTCGGCCAGGTAGTGGTTTTCGGTGGCCTGGAGCACGGCACGGTTGCCGCTTTCGCTCAGGAACTTGATGAGGGGCTTGCTCTTGGGCAGGCCGCGGTGGGCGCGGAACAGCATCAGTCCGCCCTCGCCGTTTTTGTCGCCTTCTTCCACGCCGGTTTTGCCTTCGGCGATGAGCTTGCGGGCCTGCACGAGGTAGTTCTGCACGATTTTCTTCTGCTCGTCCACCAGGCGCTGGATGCGCGGCTTGAGCTGGTAGAACTCGTGCACGTCGCCGCGCGGCACCGGGCCGGAGATGATGAGCGGCGTCCGCGCATCGTCAATCAGCACGGAGTCCACTTCGTCCACCATGGCGTAGTGGTGCTTGCGCTGCACCAGCTCCTCGGGGTCGCGCGCCATGTTGTCGCGCAGGTAGTCGAAGCCGAATTCGTTGTTGGTGCCGTAGGTGATATCAGCCTGGTAGGCGGCGCGGCGCTCCGGCGTGTTGGGCTGGTGTTTGTCGATGCAGTCCACCGTGATGCCGTGGAACTCGAACAGGGGCGCGTTCCACTCGGAGTCACGCTTGGCCAGGTAGTCGTTCACCGTCACGAGGTGCACGCCGCGCTTCGACAGCGCATTCAGGAACGACGGCAGGGTCGAAACCAGCGTCTTGCCCTCGCCCGTGGCCATTTCCGAAATCTTGCCCTGATGCAGCACCACGCCGCCGATGAGCTGCACGTCGTAGTGCACCATGTCCCAGGTGATTTCGGCGCCGGCCGCCGTCCACTTGTTGCTCCAGATGGCTTTATCGCCCTCGAAGGTCACGTTGGCGTGCGTGGCGGCGTATTCGCGGTCCCGGTCGTTGGCGGTTACCACCAGCTGGCCGTTTTCCTTGTAGCGGCGGGCCGTTTCCTTCACGATAGCGAAGGCGTTGGGCAGCACCTCCAGCAGCACGGCTTCGAGGTCTTTATTGCGCTGCTTTTCCAGGGCATCGATTTGCTCGAACAAAACCTCCTTCTGCGCCACATCCAACTGCGGCTGGGTGTCGATTTGCTGGTGCAACCCGCCAATCTGGCCATCGAGGCTGGCCAGGCGCTCGGCAATGCGGGCCCGGACAATATCGGTCTGCTCGCGCAGCTGGTCATCGGTCAGGCCGGCCAGTTTGGCATATTCGGCGTTGATGAGGGCCACATAGGGCACTACATCCTTGAGGTCCTTTTCAGCTTTGGAGCCAAAGATTTTGGCGATGGTTTTGCCGAGAAAATCTAACATTAGGTAGTCTTTTAGCGAATAAGCGCCTTGGGCGCACCTCAAATTTACGCAGCCTTCCGCTAAAACCGTCCCAAAACGAAAAGCCCCGCCAAATTGGCGGGGCTTTTTCTGTAGCGTGGACTCTGTGAGTCCGCGCCTCGGTGCGTAGCAGCGAATAATTGTTATGATGGTTGTGCAGGCGTTTTGCGGGCCTGCATTCGCCGCTTCGCGGCGAGGTGCGGACTCGCAGAGTCCACGCTACGGGCTACTCCTGTTTCGGCGAGCGGCTGATGAGCTTTTCTACCAGCGCGGTGCTGCCCGAAATGGCGGGTAGCGCCGGCTTGGCGGCGTTTTCCTTCTCCGTCAGCTTTTTGTAGAGCGTCAGGGCCTGGGCCACTACCTGGTCCATGTTGTAGTACTTGTAGGTAGCGAGGCGGCCCACGAAATGCACGTTGGGCGTCTCGTCGGCCAGCTTCTTGTACTTGTTGTACAGCTCGGCGTTTTCCGGCATCGGGATGGGGTAGTACGGGTCGCCCTCGGCCTGCGGGTACTCGTACACGAGGGCCGTTTTGGGGTGCTCCTGGCCGGTGAGGGCCTTAAACTCGGTGATGCGCGTGTAGAGGTTGTCGTTGGGGTAGTTCACCACCGGCGCGGCGAGGTGCTTTTCCTTGCTCAGCGTCTCGTGCTTGAACTCCAGCGAGCGGTAGGGCAGCTTGCCGAACTTGAAGTCGAAATACTCGTCTACGGGGCCGGTGAAAATCATTTCCTTGAACGGAATGAAATCCATGATTTCGTGGTAATCTGTGTTCAGCATCACCTTGATGTTCGGGTGGTCGAGCATCTTCTCGAACATGCGGGTGTAGCCGTGCAGGGGCATGGCCTGGTAGGTATCGGTGAAGTACCGGTCGTCGCGGTTGGTGCGGGTAGGCACGCGCGAGGTCACCGATTTATCGAGCTGCGAGGGGTCGAGGCCCCACTGCTTGTTGGTGTAGTTCTTGAAGAACTTGTTGTACAGCTCGCGGCCCACCTTGCTCACCACCACATCTTCCGACGTGCGGATAACGTCCACCGGTTCGGCCACCGAGGCGAAGAATTCCTCTACCTCAAAGCTGGTCAGGTTCAGGCCATAGAGCTTGTTGATGGTGTCGAGATTGATGGGCATGGGCACCATCTGGCCATCAACCGAGGCGAGCACGCGGTGCTCGTAGGGACGCCAGTCGGTGAAGTTGCCGAGGTAGTCGAATACGTCCTTCGAGTTAGTATGGAAGATGTGCGGACCGTACTTGTGCACCATGATGCCGTCCTCGTTGTAATGGTCGTAGGCGTTGCCACCGATGTGACTGCGCTTGTCGATGATGAGGACTTTTTTGTTGCTGCGGGTGGCCAGCCGTTCGGCAAGCACGCTGCCGGCAAAACCGGCCCCAACGATGAGGTAATCAAACATGGTGCGTAGGGTATGGAATGTGGTAAGGAATGGACTATCGGGAGGGAATGAGGCAATAAGAAACTGACTACCTGTAGCCAGCATGAACAAACCGGCGTCCGGCTACGAAGCGGGCGTGATGGGCGGCAGCGTCACTTCCGACACTTTGGGGGCCATCAGCGGCGCGTGGGCCTGTGTGGTGGTGGCCGCGTCGTCTTTTTTGGCGTGGAGGCGGGCCTGCATCAAGTCCACCATTTGCTGCCAGGTCTGGTCCCACGATATGGTGGCCAGGTAATCATCGGTGCGCTTCCGCCAGTCGGCATCTTCGCGCTGGGTGAGGGCCTTCTCGATGGCCTTGCCGAAATCGGCGGCATTATCGGCAATCTGGACAAGGTTGAGGTCGCCGTAAGGGCGCACCACGTCGCGGATGGGCGTGCTCACCACGGGGTTGCCGGCAGCGAGGTATTCGGGGGTTTTGGTGGGCGAGATGAACTTGGTGCTTTCGTTGTCAGCAAACAAGAGCGTCGCCACATCCCAACCCTTTAAGTAGGCCGGCAGTTCCTTGTAGTCTTTGCCGCCGAGGTAATGTACGTTGGCCGTGCGCGGTAGCGTAGCCGGGTCAATTTTCACCACTGGCCCGATGATGACAAACTGCCACTCTGGATGCTGCTGCGATAGTTCGCGGAGCAACTCAATATCGAGCCGCTCATCCACCACGCCGAAGAAGCCGATGCGCGGGTGCGCAATCTTGGCCTGGTCGGCGGGCTCGGCCAGCGGGCCGCGGGCCTGGCCGAAATGGGCCTTGTCGATGCTGCTCGGGAAAGGGTGCGCGTCGTTGTGCTGCTCGCGCTTCGATTCGTAGAGCGTGTGGCCGCCGGTGAACACAAGGTCGGCTTTCTCGAACAGTTCCAGCTCGCGTTTTTTCAGCTCGGGCGGCGCGAATTTGAAGGCGGCCAGCTCGTCCATGCAGTCGTACACGGTGAGCTTGGGCGTGAACTGGCGCGACTTGCCGAGAGCCATCGGCGTGTAGTACCAGAAAATGTAATCCCGAACGCCCTGCTCATTGAAATAATGGCTGAGCACTTCGAATTGGGCCTGGTCGGCGGCGCTTTCATCGGAGCGCAGGCGCTGGGGCAAGTGCACCACCACCACCTTCACCCCATTGTCCCGAAGTTTGATTTCAACGTGCGGCTCGATGAGGTCGTCGTTGTGGTAAAACGCATCTTCCACGTAGAACACGCGGCCATGCTGGGCGAAGCGGGAAAGTAAATGCTGGGGCCGCTGCCACACAAAGTCCCAATGCAAATGCGCAAAGCAAACCAGGTCGAGCAGGGTATAGGGAGAAGTGGTTTCGGCGGCTGATGCGCTGGGCCGGGCAGCGGTGGCAGAGGCACGCAAAGGCACTTCCACCGTCGATGAAGGGGGCATGAAAACTGGCAGGAAAAAGGAGTTTCGCGCCGCTCCGGGGTAATAATCGGATAGTAACCGGGGCGCTTGCCACTCTATACGCAGCCGCCGGGCCGAAGGATATGGTTGAGCTTATCGGCTAGATTGGGTAGCAATAAGTATATAAACAAGTATACATTATTAAAATCCCGTTCTTATTCGTTGCCTTCATCCCCTAGCAAGCACTGCCATTCCACGGCATCGGCCCAGCCGCTGGGGGTGCGCAGCCACTGCCGCCGTGTGCCCACGCGTCGGAATCCCGCCGCCTGAAACAGCCTCATACTGGCCCCGTTACTGGCCCCGACAGTGGCATACAACTGGTGCAGCCGCAGTACTTCGCGGGCGTATTTTTTCAGCAGCCCGAGGGCCTGCCGGGCGTAGCCGTGGCGCCGCTCGCTGGCCAGAATGGTGATGCCTACACCGGCCCGCTGGTGCAACGGGTCGTACTCAAAAAGGTCGATTACGCCGACCGGAATCTGGCCAATTTCAGTAGTAATCACCTGCCGCAGCTGGCGCACTACGTATATATCCGCAGCCGCATGGACCAAGTACTCTCGCAACTCATGCCGCGACACGGGCGCCAAGGTGTCCGACACCCCCCAGATGTCACGGTCATTCTCCAGCGCGTAGAGGAAGTCGAGGTCGGTGGGTTCGAGGGCGCGGAGGTGAATAAGACGAGAAGCCGGCATTGGGAAAATAGAAATTTGAAAGAAACTCGTCTGGTACAAATGCGAAGCTGGTTGGCGAAGCGCGCCATTGCACGAATTAACCAAAGGGCGCTGAAAGCAAGCGGCGTTTCGCCCGCAGCAGCAGCAACCATTGCATGGGAGCAGTACTTTAATGGCCTCTTTCCGCGTTGGTACACGAATCCTTTCTATTTGAACGACATGGCCACTCCCCTGCTCACCCTGCCGCTGGCTTCGCTGCAAGTGGGCCGCCCGCGCACCTTGGGCGAGCCCGATGCCCCAAACCCGCTGCACCGGGCCTGGACCACCGCCCTGCTGAAGGAGCCAATAACCGCACCGCACTGGTTGTCGGAATTGAACATTGACGGTGACGAGCAAGCCGACTTGCGCAATCATGGCGGCCCCGACCAAGCCCTGTGCGTTTATCCAGGAGTGCATTATGCACACTGGAGCGCGCAACTGGGCCAGGCCATGCCAGCAGGCAGCTTCGGAGAAAACCTGACTTTGGCCGGCCCATGGACGGAATCGGACGTTTGCATCGGCGACATTTTCCAGTTCGGGGAGGCCACCGTGCAGGTTTCGCAACCCCGCTCGCCTTGCTGGAAAATTGCCCGCCGCTGGCAGGCACCGCTGCTTTCGCAGTGGCTGCAGGAAACCGGTTTCACCGGCTGGTACATGCGCGTGCTCAGGCCCGGCCATATCCAGCCCACCAGCAGCCTGGAATTGCTGGAACGCCCTTATCCCGAATGGACCGTGGCGCGCGCCAACAGCGCCAAGTACGAGCAGCGCCACAACCGCGCCCTGGTAGCGGAGCTGGCCGCCTGTCCCGCGCTGGGCCAGCACTGGCTACGCAAGATGCAAGGCCGCCTGTCCGGCGTCTTGCCCCTCAACGACGATGCCAACCGCCTGCAAGGACCTAATGCCGAATAGCGGCGGGCAGAAGCAGAAAACGTTAAATCTGCCCTGAAAACACCCGCACCGCTGGCCCGCTCAGCCATACGTTCTTAAAGCCGCCATCGGCCCGCGGCTCAAACGACACGGCCAGCTCGCCGCCGGGCGTGCTCAGGCGCACGGGCGAGGCGGCGCCGCGCTGCGAGGCGGCCAGGGCCACGGCCGTGACGCCGGTGCCGCAGGAGAAGGTTTCGTTTTCGACGCCGCGCTCGTAGGTGCGCACGGGCCAGGGGTGGGCGGGGTCGGCGGGGATTTCCACGAAGTTGACGTTGGTGCCAGCAGGGTCGTAGGCCTGGTCATAGCGAATGTCGTGGCCGGTGCCGTACACGTCGAATTCGGCCAGCGTGGGGTGCTCTTCGGCGTCGAGGAAGTGGACGTGGTGGGGCGAGCCGGTGTGCAGAAACACGTCGCCCTCCTCCCCTACTTCGGCTTCGACGGGGGCGTTTACGTCAATCATGCGCAGGCGTACGGTGCCGTCGGGCTCCACGCGGGCGTCGTGGGGGCCATCCACGGCCAGGAAATGGGCCTGGTCCTGAATCACGCCGAGGAACTTGGCGAAGGCCACGAGGCAGCGGCCGCCGTTGCCGCACATGGAGCTGGGCAGGCCGTCGGCGTTGAAATACACCATTTCGAAGTCGAAACCTTCCTTGTTGCGCAGCAGCATCAGCCCATCGGCCCCGATGCCAAAGCGGCGGTGGCAGAGGTGGGCAATGCGGGCTTGGTCGGTTTCGTCGAACTGGCGGGCGCGGTCGTCGATGATGACGAAGTCGTTGCCGGTGCCTTGGTATTTATGGAATTGCATTTGAGTGGTGTTTAACGCTTGCAAAAGTAGCCCTGCGATGAAAGATTAGGGACCGTCATGCAGAGCGCAGCGAAGCATCTCGCGTGCGACCACTGATTCTGACGTTTGAGTTACTACCCCACGCGAGATGCTTCGCTGCGCTCTGCATGACGTTCTTTTTTCGGCTGTACCTTGCCTCTACCGGTGCTCCCGCTCATACGCCAGCCCGCGGTATTTCATGCGCCGTTCCGAGTTCTTACGCTTCGGGGCGATGTAGCCGCGCAGGTATTTCTCGATGACCAGCACGGCGGCCGGGGCAGCGGCGGTGGCTCCGAAACCGGCGTTTTCGAGGTAGACGGCGATGGCGATTTTGGGATTGTCGGCGGGGGCGAAGCCGACAAAGGTGGCGTGGTCGTCGCCCTCGTCATTTTGCACGGTGCCGGTTTTGCCAGCCACGGTGATGCCTACGTCGGCCAGATTGGAAGTGGCGGCCGTGCCGCCGCGCTGCATCACGGCTATCATGCCGGGGATGAGTGCCTCGAAGTTGGCGCTGTCGATGAGGGTGTGGTGCTTTTCGGTGAAGCGCGACAGCGGGCCATTCTCGCCGATGCTACGCACGAAATGCGGGGTGTAGTACCAGCCCCGGTTGGCGATGATGGCCATCATATTGGCCATTTGCAGGCCGGTGAGGTTGATTTCGCCCTGGCCGACGCTGAGGGAATAGATGGAGCGAAACTTCCAGTAGCGGGTGCGCCGGGCCTTGTCGTAGAAGGCGGGCGTGGGCAGGAATCCGGCTTGTTCGCGGGGCAAATCGACACCAAGCAAGGTGTCGAGGCCGAAGGATTTGGCATAGTGCTGCCAGGCGGCGAGGTTGCGGTGGCGGGCGGTGGTTGTGTCGGCCACGAGGCTGTCGGGCACGTGCTCGATGAGCTTGCGTATCGCTTGGTAGAAATAGGGGTTGCAGCTGTATTGCAGGGCCATGCTGAGGTTGCGGGCCTGCGGGTGGTGGTGCACACAGTTGATGAGCGACTGGTCGCACCGAAACCCGGTGGTGGGCTTGATGGCCCCGAGCTGCAACGCCACGGCCGCGTTCACGAGCTTGAACACCGAGCCGGGCGGGTTGGCCAGCGTGGCCGAGCGGTTGAGCAGGGGCATGTCCTCATTTTCAAGCAGCTTGTGGCGCGTACCGGAGCGGTCAGGCGCGGTGAGGGCGCCGGGCGCGAACGTGGGCGCCGACACCGCCGCCAGCACCTCGCCGGTGCGCGGGTCGAGGGCCACGAGGTAGCCTTTGCGGCCGGCCAGCAGGCTTTCGGCGTAGGCCTGCAGCTTGGCGTCGATGCTCAGGTGCAGGTCCTGGCCTTGCTGGAAGGCCGTATCGGCAGCCCAGGAGCCATGGGGCTGGCCCAGCGTATCTAAGAGCGGGTGTGCGTAGCCTCGGTGGCCGGTGAGGAGGCCGTTGTAGTAGCTCTCGATGCCGCCGTTGCGCAGGCGGTAAAAACGACCACGCTGCTGGCGCTGCGCCAGATTCAGAAACGCCTGGGCATTGGCATAGGCGTAGCCGAGGATGGGCGCGCCGGTGCTGGTGGTGTAGCTGCGCAGGGTGCGCTGCTCTAGCTTGAGCATGGGCCAGTCGGCCTGGTTATCCTGGATTTTTTTGGCCTCAGCGTTGGTCAGCAGCAGCTTCACGCCGCCTTTAGGGCGGGCGCCTTCGTAGGGCAGGGCGGCTTCGATGCGGCGCCACAATGCACTGTCGCGCCAGCCCAGCAGGCGGTTGAGCTTGAGGGAATCGAGGGGCGGGCGCGTGGGCAGCGCCAGCAGGTAGACGGGGCGGGTGGCCACCAGCACGGAGTCGTTGCGGTCGAGCACACGGCCGCGCTGCAGCGCTTCGGTTGAGACAACGCGGCGCGGCGTGAGCGGCCCGAAGGTAGAATCCTGCACGGCCGGCGGCGCGCCCACTTCCTGCCCCGGCGAGGAGCAGGCATTCAGCAGCAGCATGAAGGCCAGGATGAAGGGTTTCCAGGGAAAAGCTGTTTGCATCCGGTAAAGCTAGTATCCGGCTGGCCGGTGGGCGTCGGTGGTTCGATGAACAGGGCTGCCTGCCTTTCCAAGCAGCCCAGCCGGCCGGACCACTGCATTCGCAACTGCCTAAAATGCCGCCCGGCTATTGCAGCCGCTTGCGCAGCAACACAACCTGCCCGGCATGGTAGAGGTAGTGCTGGGCCACGCCGTGCAGCATCTGGTACGCGGTGTAGCTGTCGCCCTGCGGCGGCTCGAACGTGGCGCCGATGGTACGGTCCAGCTCCGCTTCGGGCAGGGTTGCGACGAAGGCCAGCAGCTGCTCGTGGGCCGTGTGCAGGGTGGCGCGGGCAGCCTGCCAGTTGGCTTCGGTGAGCTGCTCGGGCTGCGGCGGCCAGTCCTCGGCGTCGCCGGCTTGCAGCGGCTGGTTCTCGGCAATGCGCCGCCGAACTACTTCCGACCAACCCGCGACGTGAACCACGATTTCCCAAATACTGTGGGCGTTTTCGATGGGGTATTGGGCCGCCTGAGTAGCGGTTACACCTTTCAGATTGGTCATTAATGACGGGCCACACCACGGCTCACCGTCGAAAGCACGGCGAAGCTGGTCGAGCAGGCGAGGAATTTCGGGCATGATGGAAAAGCGAATAATGGCACGCTGTAATCAGCATACGGCCGCCTTGTGTGAAAGGCTTCGGACCAGCGCCATTGCCCAAGCGTCCTGCCCTGTCGGCGACGGCCATGCCGCCTCGCCCTACCGGGCCCCGCCCCTACCTTTGCGGCCTGCTTATGTACGACTTCCTCACCACCTCGCCCTGGCCCGACTACGAGCTGATTGATTCCGGCAATTTCCAGAAGCTCGAACGCTTCGGCAAGTACGTGCTGGCGCGTCCCGAGCCGCAGGCCATCTGGGACCCGCACCTGCCGCTCAAAGAATGGGAAAAGGCCGATGCCGCCTTCGCCCGCGCCCCCGGCTCCACTGAAAAAGGCCAGTGGCGCCTCAAGCCCAGCATGCCCGAGCAGTGGGTCATCGCCTACGAGCGGCCCGACGGGTTGAAGCTGAAATTCCGCCTGGGCCTGTCGTCGTTCAAGCACGTCGGGCTGTTTCCGGAGCAGGACCCCAACTGGCAGTTCATCTACAACCAAACCCGGAAGCGCCGCGCCAAATTGCCGCGCGTGCTCAACCTGTTTGCCTACACCGGCGCCGCCACGCTGGCCGCCCGCGCCGCCGGGGCCGACGTGACCCACCTCGATTCGGTGAAGCAGGTGAATTTCTGGGCCCGCGACAACATGGAAGCCAGCCAGCTCGACGGCGTGCGCTGGCTGGTGGAAGACGCCATGAAGTACGTGCGGCGCGAAGTGAAGCGCGGCAGCAAGTACCAGGGCCTCATCCTCGACCCGCCCGCCTACGGCCGCGGCCCCAACGGCGAGAAATGGCAGCTCGAAGACGAGCTCAACGAGATGCTCAAACTCAGCCAACAGCTCCTCGACCCGGAAGACCATTTCTTCGTGGTCAATCTGTATTCGCTGGGCTTCTCAGCCCTGATTCTCGACAACCTGACGACAGCCATTTTCCCCGGCGAGAAGGTTGTGCGTGAGCTGGGCGAGATTTACCTGCACGATGCCGGGCAGCGGAAATTGCCGCTGGGCACGTTCTGCCGGTTTGCCACGTAGCGCAGTCGTACCCGGCGGGGACTTTTAGTCCGCGTCACACTATCAGCCGTATTGCACCACTGCTTCGCTAAACTCGCGGACTAAAAGTCCGCGCTACTTCATGCACAAACCGCACGCCCATCGCCGCGTCGCCCTCATCGACATGGGCACCAACACGTTTCACCTGCTCATTGTGGAGATGGCCACCACGCCCGGCAACAAGCCGCTGGTGCTGCTGCGCACCAAAGTGGGCGTGCGCCTCGGCGAAGGTGGCATCAGCAAAGGCATCATCGCGCCCGACGCTTATGCGCGGGCTCTGCACACGTTGGCCGGCTTCAAGGAAGAAATAGAATTGCACCAGGCCCAGGAAGTACGCGCTACGGCCACCAGCGCCATGCGCGTGACCAAAAACGGCCCCGATTTGGTGCGCGACATTTTTGAGCAAACCGGCATTCAGGTCAACGTCATTCCCGGCGAGCGGGAGGCTGAGCTCATCTGCGAGGGCGTGCGCCAGGCCGTGGATTTGGGCCAGGAGCACCACCTGATAATGGACATCGGCGGCGGCTCCGTGGAGTTCATCATTGCCAACCAGGCCACCATTTTCTGGAAGCAAAGCTTTGAAATCGGCGCCCAGCGTTTGCTGGATAAGTTCTTCCCCGACCCCAGCGGCGTGTTTCCGGCCGCCGCCGTCGAGGCCGAGCAGCAGTACTTCGGCACCGTGCTGGAACCGCTCCTCGAAGCCGTGCGGCGCTACCAGCCGGTGAGCTTGGTGGGCGCCTCCGGCAGTTTCGACAGCCTGGCCGACATGCAGCTGGGCGAATTGCGCACCGAAGCCAACCTGTCGCCCAGCACCGAACTGGCCCTAAGCAGCTTTCAGGAAAGCTACCGCCACCTGCTGAGCGGCAACCACGAGCAGCGCGTGGCCATTCCGGGCATTCTGCCCATGCGGGCCGACATGCTGGTGGTGGCCGCCGTGCTCGTTGATTACGTGCTGGGCATCACGGAAATCACGCGCATTCGCACCTCGGCTTATGCCCTGAAGGAAGGCGTACTGGCGGAAATGCTGGGGCTGTAAGGCTGGTCACTCCATAATTAGGACAGGAGGCATTTCCCAGTGGGAAATGCCTCCTGTTTGCTTAAAATCGGTGTACGCCTGAACGACGTAAGGGGGGCTTGCCCCCGCCCGGCTATTCGCGCCGTTCCAACAGAATCGTTCAACGGTCGGGCGGGGGCAAGCCCCGCCCCTACGTCGTTTTTTTATTCCACCACCACTTTGCGGGTCAGCGTTTCGGCGCCGGCCTGCACCAGCAGGGTGTAGAGGCCCGGGGCTAAGTCGCGGGTGCTCACCTGCTGCTCCGTCGCGGTGGTCAGCGCCTGGGCGCGCACCACCTGGCCCAGGGCGTTGAGCAGCTGCAGGCGGCCGGCGCGGGCGTCGAGGCCCGACAGGCGCAGGGTGAAGGCGCCGGTGGCCGTGGGGTTGGGGAATACCGTGAGGGCGGCGGCGTTGGTTTGCGGGCGGGTGCCGAGCGGCACGAGGCCAACGGTGAAGGAGCCGGTGGGGTCGTTGCTGGCGTAGCCGCTCACGGCCAGGTAGTAGCGCTGGCCGGCGGTGAGGCCCGTCAGGGCCACGTTGCCCAGGCTGGTGTTGGCGCCCGCGCTGGCGCGGCAGGCCACCTGCACGAAACCGGTGGAGCACGTGGTGGCCGTGAACACGCGCACCAGCCCGGCCGCGTTGCCGCTGAAGTAGAGCGTGGGGTTGCTCACGGCGGGCGTCCAGGTAAACCAGGCGTCCTTGGGCAGCTGCGCATTCGAGCAGGTGGGCAGCGTGTTCACGATGCCGCCGATGGTGCTGGTGGTGCAGTTCACGTTGGAAGCGGTGATTTGGCCGGTGAGGGCGATGGCGCCGCAGGGCTCGTCGTAGGCCGGGGTGAGCTGGTCGAAGGTGATGGTCTGGGTGTTGTTGGCGGCGTTGCCGTCGGGCTGGCCGTTGGGCAGGCTGCCGGTCACGCTGAGGGTGTAGGTGCCGGCCTGCGTGAGGGCGATGGGCGTGGTGAACGTCAGCTGCTGGGTGGCGCGGTAGGCCAGGTTCAGGCCCGTGAAGGTTTGCGAGTTGGTGGCGGGCGTGGCACCGTTGTTCACCGCGTAGCTCAGCGTGACGGACGTGAGCGGGGCCGTGCCGTCGTTGCGAATAGTCACCGTGACGGGGTTGGTGCCGAGCACGGCCGGCGTGGCGGGCGCGTTGATGCTCAGCACGGCCACGTCGTTGGGCACTACGGTCAACTCGTAGGCGCCCGGGTCGGGCAAGGCCGGCCGCAGCGTGCCCACGATGTCGCGCGGCACGCGGGCCAGCAGTGCGCCGGTGCCGGTGCCGTCGAGGGCCGCGTTCAGGGGCCGCAGGTCGCCGGTGGCCACACTGGCAAACTGCGGGGCCAGGGCCACGCTGTTTTGGTCGTAGGCGGCGCTGTTCACGGCGCGCCAGTTGACTAGGGTCACCTGGTTGCTGTTGTAGTAGCCCGTGTAGCCGTTGGTGCCGGTCACGTATAGGTTGTTGTAGTCGGAGGTGATGGCAGAAGTAGGGGCCCCGAAGTACAGCGCGTACTTGTTGCCGGTACCGCCGCGGGTCACGCTCAGCAGGTTATTGCGGAAGTCAATAAAATTGGCCACGCCCGTCTGATAAAAGGCGTAGCAAGCCGACGTGCCGGTATAGGCCGCGTTGTCGAGCGACACGGTGTTGTGGTAGTAGCGCGTGTAGCCGGTGCTCGAATTGTAAATGCCGTAGTCGACGCCCGTGCCGGTGAAGTTGTACATCACGTTGTTCACCACCTCGTTTTCCGTCCCCAGCGTGCCGCTGTTCGAAGTGTAGTAAATGCCGTAGGCGCTGGCGCCCGCACCGCCCGTGGGTGCCCCCGTGAAGGAGTCGTGGATGCGGTTGCTTTCGACAACCGACGACAGGTTGTTGTAGGCGTAAATGCCGTAGAAGGTGGTGGTCACCGAGCGGTTCAGGCGGTGCACGTTGTTGCCCGTCACCCGCGCGCCGGTGCAGGTTTCCACGTCAATACCGCGCATGTAAAAGTCGCGCACCTCGTTGTTGGTCACGCGCTGGCCGGTGGCCCGGCTGCCGCTGGTGTAGCCCACCAGCACTACACCGTTGTAGCCGCCGCTGATGAGGTTGCGCTCCACCCGCAGGTTGTTGGCGTTGCCGGGCGGCACCAACGTGCTGGAATTGCCCGCTGCTGTCAGAATGCCCACGCAGCCGCCCGAGGTGGTGGACAAGGAGGTCAGTATCACGCAGGACGCAATGCGGTTGTTTTCGGCCGCTCCCTGCAGCTGCACGCCCGTACCGTAGCTCACGCCCGGGGCAACTCCACCCGTGGCGTCGATGGTGAGGTTCTGCAGCGTTACGTAGTCGGTGTCGAGCAGCGAAATGGCCGCCGACTGCACCACCGTGCCGTTGTAGGTCAGGGTCTGCTTATTAGCGCCGCCATCCACCACCACGGTGTCGGTGGCGCTCACGCCGGGTATCACACCCAGAATAAACGGGCCGGTGTAGGGACCGTTGAGCACGTTCAGGCGCACGGGGCCGGCCACGCCGCCGCCGTTCAGGGCCGCCGCCGCCGCCCCGAAGCTGGCGAAGTTGGTGGCGCTGGCAGGCTGCTGCTGGTTGATGGTGTAAGTGCCGCGCAGGGCGGTGTAGAGCACCGTGGTGCGGGCGTTGTTGGTAGCGTTGGCGTCGGGCTGGCCGTTGGGCAGGCTGGACGTCACGGTCAGGGTATCGGAGCCGGCCAGCAGCGTGGCCGGCGTGGTGAAGGTGAGGCTTTGGGTGGCAGCAGGGCCCAGGCCGCTTAGGGTGAAGGTCTGGGCCACGGGCGGGCCGCCGTTCAGCACGTACTGAAGGCGCACCGACGTCAGCGTGGTGCTGCCGTTGTTGAGCACGGTGGCCACCACCGGCCGCGCACCCGCTACCACTGGCGAGGTGGGCGCATCAATGCTCAGCACAGCCACATCAAAAGCCGGCGGCGTAAACTCGTAGGCGCCCAGGTCGGGCGCGGCGGCGCGGGCAGTGCCCGTGAAATCCTGCGGCACGCGGGTGAGCGGGGTGGCCTTGCCATCGAGGGGGCTGGCGGTGGGGCGCAGGTTGCCGGCGGTCACATTCTCGAAGCCGGGTTCGGCATTGGTGCTGTTCTGGTCGAAGGCGGCGTTGTTGGCGGTGCGCCAAGCGGCGAAGCTGATGTAGTTGGTCAGCACATAAGAACCCGTGATGAAGTTGGCGCCCTGCCCGCTCAAGTCGTTGTAGTTGCACACGGTCGAGCCCGTGGTGCCCGTGGACAGGAACACGGCGTACTGCGGCATGCCCCCGCCCCGGTTCACCCGCACGATGTTGTTCAGGAATTCCACGTTCGGGCCCAGCAGCTGGTAGAAGCCATACGAGCTGTTGATGGACGTGCTGCTGGGGTCGTTGATGTCGATGGTGTTGTGGTAGTAGCGCGTGTAGGCCGAGCTGTTGTTTTGAATCCCGTACACCGCGCCCGAGCTGGAAATGTCGTACACCAGATTGTTGATGATGTAGTTGGGGCTGGTGGCCGTGGCCGCCGTGCCCGTGCCCACGTAGATGCCGTACGACGTGCCGCCGGTGCCCGCCGCGTAGGCGCCGTGCAGGCGGTTGCGCTCCACGGCTGCGCCGCTCACGCCGGTGGTGAGGTAGATGCCGTAGTAAGTCGTCACCGACGTGGCCGTAGGCCGCGTGGCCTCGTTGCCGGTCAGCTGCGGCGCGTCGAGGTAGCCCGCGTACAGGCCGTACTGGTAAAAGTCGCGCACCGTGTTGTTGCTGATGACCACGCCCGGCGTGGGCGCAGCGGCCGTGTTGCCCATGGCCACAATGCCGTAGTAGCCGCCCTGCACCGTATTGCCGCTGATGGTCACGTTCTGGTTGGCCGTGGCGCCGGCCCCGGTGATGCTGGTGGTGGAAGCCCCCGACACGATGCCGGCGCAGTTGAAGGCTATGCCGGCAGTCACGGTGCAGTTGCTCACCACGTTATTGTCGGCGTTGTTCACCAGCTGCACGCCCCAGCTGGCCGTGGTGCCGGTAAGGGCCGTCACGTTCAGGTTGTTCAGGGTGATGAAGTCGGCTCCGTTTAGTATCACCACGGCCGGCTCGGCCGCCACGGTGGGCGTAAACTGCAGGGTGCGGCCATTGCCGTTGAACGTCACCCGGTTGGTGGCGCTGCTGCCCGTGATGGCCGGCAGCTTCAGCTGCTCGGTGTAGGGCCCGCCGCTCACCGCAAAGGTCACGGGGCCGCTCACGCCGCTGGTGGTCAGGGCCGTAGCCGCCGCCCCGAAGCTGGCGTAGTTGGTGCCGCCCGTAGGCAGGGCGCTGTTGATGGTGTAGGCGCCGCTGAGTTGGGCCAGGGCCGCCGGGCCGCTCAGCAGCAACGCCAGCAGCGCGCCGCCCAGGCGGTACCAGCGGGCCGGGCGGGGCATCATCGTAGTTGTTTCAGACATAGGAAAAAGAATGAAGGATTTTGAAGCGAATAAAACGCTGACCAGCAACCGCTGTGCCCTGCGTGCAAACACCCGCAGGAGCGGTTGCGACGGGCGCTCTTGCCGCACAAGGTAGCCTTGCCCCAATACCGCTAAAACCGCCCCGGCGCGAGTCCGGCGGTTTCGGGTGCGAGTCCGGATTTTTGGAGTGCGAGTTCGCTTTAAAGCCCAATCCGGCGCAACCGGCTGCTACCAAGCCGGGCAGGCGCCCCAATTCAGGGTTTTCGGCCCCGCCACCGTATCTTGGGTAATCCTGTCTGTTTCGCTTTGTCTGTGCGCTTCTTTCGCCTCTTGTTTCTGCTGTTGCTGCCCTTCGGAGCCGGGGCCCAGGCGTCCATCGACAGCCTGCAGCAGCGTTTGGCCACCACGCCGCCCGACACCAACCGCGTGCTGCTGCTCAATCACTTGTGCTGGCAAACCAGCACTCATAACGTGGCCCAGGCCCTCGCCTACGGGCAGCAGGGCCTGACGCTGGCCCGGCAGCTGCGCTTCGGCCTGGGCGAAGTGTACCTGCTCAACGCCCTGGCCCGGGCCGCCTTCCTGCAGCACGATGAGCTGGCCGCCATCCGCTACTACCAGCAGGCCGTGCGCCGCGCCGAAGCCACGCCCCGGGCCGACCGCCAACTCATGCTGGCCCTGCTGGGCCTGAGCCGGGTGGCCATTCAGCAACAGGATTTTGCCGAAGGCGAGAAGTACGGCCGCCTGGCCCTGGCCCACCTGCAGCGCCACCGCCCGGTCTCGCTCACCGACCAGGGTCTGAGCCAGTACAGCCTGGCCTCGCTCTACTACGGCTGGCTGCGCTCCGGCCAGCCCGCTCCCGACTCCATCGACCGCCTCTGCACCACCTACACCCGCCGGACCCTGGCCACCTTCCGCCGCCTGCCGCCCGATACCAACCTGGCTTCCTGCTTCGCCGACATGGGCAAGGTGCACGCCCTGCACCGGCAATATGATTCGGCCGAATATTGCTTTCACGAGTCGCTGCGGCTCTACCAGCGCTTCGGCGACCGATTCGGCCAGACCGAAACCCGCCTTGGCCTGGCCGAAGTGCTGCTGGCCCGCCACCGCCCCGCCGAGGCCGAAGCCCTGCTCCGCCCCGCCGTGGCCTGGGCCCGCCAGCTCAAAGCCACCGGCCTCGAAGCCCAGGGCGACCAGCTGCTGGCCGCCGCCCTGGCCGAAACCGGGCAGGGCCTGGCCGCCTATCGGCTGGCCCACACTGGTCAGGCTTTGCTCGACAGCCTGCAGTCGGCCGAACGGCGCGAAACCCTGGCCCGCCTGCGCGTACAGTTCGACACCGAGCGGCAGCAAAGCCGCGTGCGCGAGCTCACCCAGCGCACCCGGCACCAGCAGCAGCAGGCCGCCCGGCAGCGACAGTACCTGTGGCTGCTGGGGGGCTTGTTGCTAGCCGTGGCCGGCGGCTTGGGCGTGGCCGGCCTGCTGGCCTGGCGCCTGCGCCTGAGCCGGGCGCTGCTGGCCAATCAGAACGCCGAGCTGCAGGCCACCCGCACCGAGCAGGACCGCCTATACGCCCTCATTGCCCACGATTTGCGCAGCCCCGTCGTCGCCTTCACCGCCCTGGCCGACCTGCTGAAGCGCTACGTGGAGCGCCACGACACCGTCCGCCTGCTGGGCCTGGGTGAGCGCATGCGCCAGGCCGCCGAGGGCCTGCGCGGCCTCCTCGACAACCTGCTGAGCTGGGCCCTCACCCAGCGCGGCGAACTCACGCCCCAGCCCGAGCCACTGGCCGCCGCCGCCCTGCTGGCCGAAGCTGCCGAGCTCTACCAGCCCGGTGCCGAAGCCGGCGGCGTGCAGCTCCTCGTGGCACCCGAAGCCGCCGGCCACCTCCTCGCCGACCGCAACATGACGCATACCATCCTGCGCAACCTCATCAGTAACGCCCTGCGCGCTACGCCGCCGGGCGGCACCATTACCCTCGACGCCCGCGCCAGCCAGCCCGGCCAGCTAGTGCTGAGCGTGCGCGATACCGGCACGGGCATGGACGCCGGGCAGGTGCAGCGCCTGCTGGCCGAGGCGCCCCTGGCCCTGCCGGCCGGTCGGCGCAGTCCCACCGGCCTGGGCTGGCGCCTGAGTCAGTCGTTTGCCCGCGCCCAGGGCGGGCAGCTGGGTTTGGAGAGCGCGCCGGGGCGGGGCACTACGGTAATGTTGAAGCTGCCGGCGGCGGGGAGCGTGGCGGTGGGTATGAAGGTGCCTCACCTGGCGGGAGAGGCGGTGTAGGGGCGGGGCCTGCCTCCGCCCGGCGTTGAACGAAATCATTGAGGCGGCGCGCTTGGCTTTGAACAAAATCGGTGAGGCGGCGCGCCCGGCATTGAACAAAACCGGTGAGGCGGCGCGCCCGGCGGGTGGGGGCAGGCCCCGCCCCTACTCGTTCGGGCTGCGTACTTTTCGGCAGAAACCTGAAAAACCTATGGCCGATTTAGCTATTCGCGTGCTGGTGGTGGAAGACGAGCCGATTTACGCCGACCAGCTGGAGCTTTACCTGCAAGACCTGGGCTGCGAGTTCATCGGCCCGGCCACGGACGCGCGCACGGCTCTCTCGCTGTTTCGCACCGAGGCCGTTGACCTAGTGCTGCTCGATGTGCACCTGCGCGGCGCGGTGGATGGTATCGAGCTGGCCGCCCAGCTGCGCGAGTTGCGCCCCGTCTCGCTGATTTTCCTGACCTCCCGGGCCGACGACGAGGCGTTTGCCCGCGCCCGGCCGCTGGGCCCGGCGGCCTACCTCATTAAACCCGTGGCGTTTGGGGCCTTGCAACGGGCTATGGCGCTGGCCATCGACAGCTTCTCGGGCGCGGCGCCGGTGGCTAGCGCCCCGGCCACCCCAGCTTCTCAAGCGTCGGCAAAGACCCCGGATTCGCTGTTTATCAAGGAAAATGGCCTGCTGGAGAAAATCCGCGTGAGCGAGATTCAAAGCGTGGAGGCCGACAACAAGGTATGCCGCTTGGTGCTGGCCGGGCGGGTGGTGACGGTGCGAATGCCCCTGCGCGACGTGATGCGCCACCTGCCCCCCGACCGGTTCGTGCAGATTCAGCGCAGCTACCACATCAACCTCGACTACCTCGAACGCTTCGACCCAACGCGCAACCTGGTGCAAGTGGGCGAACAGCTGCTGCCGGTGGGCGAAACCTACCACCACGAGCTGCTACGCCGGTTGCATAAGCTGGATTAGCCTGGATTTGACAGCCGCCAGGCGGCGGCGTTTCGGCATACCTGGTGGATAAATGCCATTTTCCGCACCACTTCGGGCCGGATGATGAAGGGGTAGGAATCGGGCTGGCCCATGCTGCGGTTCAGGCTGTTCATGGCGAAGGTGAGCGGCAGCCACTGTTCCATGAGCCGGTTGAAATCGGCTTGCTCGTAGGGCTCTTCGCTGATGGTGGCGCGCAGGAGCTGCGCGTCACCGGCTCCCTCGGGGTTCACGGCGAGGCCGAAGGCGTGGGCGGTTTGCAGCGTGTCGAGGATGTGCAGGTAGTGGGCCCAGGTTTCGGCCCAGTCTTCCCAAGGATGGCTGCTGGCGTAGGCGCTGATGTAGTGCTGTGGCCAGTCGGGGCGCGGGCCGTCGGCGTAGTGCTGTTGCAGGGCCGCGGCGTAGTCCTGCCGCTCATCGCCGAAAATCTGGCGGTATTCGGCCAAATTCGGGGTGTTGTCAATCAGAAGGTTCCAGTAGTAGTGGCCCACTTCGTGGCGGAAGTGGCCCAGCAGCGTGCGGTAGGTTTCGGCCATGGCGCGGCGGGCCTGTTCGCGCTCGATGTCGTCGGCTTCGGCAATGTTGATGGTGATGAGGCCGTTGGCGTGGCCGGTCAGCACCTTGTCGGTTTCGTTGGGGCCGGTATCGGCTTTGAAGTCGAAGGCCAGGCCGTTTTCGGAATCAGTTACCTTACTCACCACGGGCAGGCCCATGCGCAGTAGCGTGTACACCAGCCGGCGCTTGGCGGCTTCGAGGGCTTGCCAGCGCAGCCGGTAAGCGGTGTTGCCGAGGTCGGGGATGGTGCGGTTGAGAGCGCAGGCGGTGCAGAACGGCGTGGGGCTGCCAGTGGGCACCAGCCAGTTGCAATTAGCGTCGGCGTGGTTCTGGCAGTAGCGGTAAGTAGCTGAAGCGGGCCCAGCACCGAATAGACAGAACGTGTCGTCGGCCTGGGCCAGCAGCGGCAGCAACTCAAGTTGCCGGGTTTCGAATCCCAAAGAGTAGCCGCACTTTTCGCAGCGGTTGTTTTCGAAGTAGAGCACTTGGCCACAGTGCGTGCAGGTGAAAAGCTTCATCGTTCGGACGGGCGGAGAGGTCTGGTAGTACGGCGATATCCTCACCATAGATGAGAACTGTTTCTCCGGCTTGAAATATTTACCCCTACTTTCATTCCAACTAATTATTTTATTAGTAAAGGCCTGCTGATTTTAAGGCACTCTGTCGTTTATTACATCAATATTCCTGATTTCGACCTTTTATAGAAAGGCTATGCCTGAAAATCCGCTACTCAACTCTTACCCGGGCCAGGCCGATGTGTGGGACGAAATGTTCCATTCGCAGGACGTGCGGCCCGAGTACCGGCACTTCGTGGCGGCCATTGAAAAGCTGGCCGGTCCCGAAATGACGCGCAAGGCCGAGCTGGCCAAAAAGCTGTTTCTGAGCCAGGGCGTCACCTTCACGGTGTACAACAGCGGCGAGGGCATCGAGAAAATCTTCCCGTTTGACATCATCCCGCGCATCATCACCCACCGCGAGTGGGTCCGCATCGAGGCTGGCATCAAGCAACGGCTCAAGGCGCTCAACATCTTCCTGAAGGACATTTACCACCAGCAGTTCATCATCAAAGACGGCATCGTGCCGGCGGCGCTGGTGTACTCGTGCCCGCAGTTTCTGCGCGAGATGGTGAACGTGGACGTGCCGCACGACATCTACACGCATATCGCGGGCGTCGACCTTATCCGCGACAACGACGGCGAGCTGTACGTGCTCGAAGACAACCTGCGCACGCCCTCCGGCGTGTCGTACATGCTCGAAAACCGCAGCATTACCTACCGCATTTTCCCCGACGTGCTGCCCAAAAGCCACGTGCAACCGGTGAAGGACTACCCCGATTTGCTGTTTCGCAACCTGCTGGCGCTGGGCAGCCGGCAGGCCAGCGAGGCCACCGTGGTGCTGCTCTCGCCGGGCATCTACAACTCGGCCTATTTCGAGCACAGCGCCCTAGCCCGCCTCATGGGCATCCGGCTGGTCGAAAGCCGCGACCTCATCGTGCACAACCACTTCGTGTACATGAAAACCACCAAGGGCCTGCAGCGCGTGGACGTGATTTATCGCCGCGTCGATGACGAGTACATCGACCCGCTGGTGTTCCGGCCCGATAGCGCGTTGGGCGTGTCGGGCCTGTACTGGGCCTACCGCAAGGGCAACGTGGCCATCGTGAACGCCATGGGCAACGGCGTGGCCGACGACAAGGCCGTGTATTGCTACGTGCCCGACATGATTCGCTACTACCTCAACGAGGAGCCCATCCTGAAAAACGTGCCCACCCTGCGCCTCGACGATGCCGACCAGCGCCAGCACGTGTTCGACAACATGGCGAAGATGGTCATCAAGAAAACCAACGAATCGGGCGGTTACGGCATGCTCATCGGCAGCGCTGCCACGGAGGAGCAGATGGCCGAATTCCGCACCGCCATCACGCAGGACCCGCGCAGCTTCATTGCCCAGCCCATCATCAGCCTCTCGTCGACACCCTGCTATATTGATGGCGTATTGCAGCCGCGCCGGGTCGATTTGCGGCCGTTTGCGCTCTACGGGCCGTCGGGGATTGACATTGTGCCGGGCGGCCTCACGCGGGTGGCTCTGCGCGAGGGCTCGCTGGTGGTGAATTCCTCGCAGGGCGGCGGCAGCAAAGACACCTGGGTGCTGGGGCCGGAGTTTCAATGACCTTGTTTCCATCCGTTATTCTGAGCTTGTCGAAGCATTTCCGGGCTTCGGTTAGAATAGAAGTGGTTTCGCTTCGGAATGCTTCGACAGGCTCGATTCGGATGGGTTCTTTTGGTTACGGTGCAAGCGCGATGCTATTGGGCCGTCATGCTGAGCGCAGCCGAAGCATCTCTACCGCTTCGTTGTAACGGCTTGGATTAGTTGCGCAGTAGAGATGCTTCGGCTGCGCTCAGCATGACGTTCTTTTCCCTCTCCTACCCATCTCCCCTCCTATTCCCCTTCCCCCTCTCACCCCACCTCATGCTAAGCCGCGTCGCAGATACTATTTATTGGCTGGCCCGCTACCTCGAACGCACCCAGGCCATGCTGCAAGTGCTGCGTATCAATTACATCGCCTCGCAGGATGAGCAGTCGTTCGGCGGCTGGACGCCCCTGCTCCACACCTACGGTGACCTGACAGAGGCCGAAATAACAGCCACGGCCGCCGATACAGCGCAGGTGCTCGGCCACCTCATTTTCGACCGGGAAAACGGCGTTTCGGCCTACACCAACATCGTTCAGGGCCGCGAAAACGCCCGCGCCGTACAGGACCACATCACCAAGGAAGTGTGGCTGTGTTTGAACGACTACTACCACGTCATCCGGCAAGAAGAACTGGCGCGCCAGGTGCAGCACGAAGACCCCGTTTCGGGCATCGACCTGCTGCTGCGGCAGGGCCTGCTGTTCGGCGGCACGGTGCAGCAAACCATGCCGCGCGATGAAGGCTACGTCTTCCTCAAGCTGGGCAAATTCATGGAGCGCGCCCTGCAAACCATCGACATCCTGCGCCTCAAGCAAGAGGCGTTTTCCTCGGCCACGGAGCCACACGCGGCCACGTCGGCCCTGCGCTACCTGCTGTACTCATCGTTCGGCTTCGAGCTCTACACCAAAACTTACAAGGGCGTCATCGCGCCCGAAAACGTGCTGGAGCTGTTTATCTACGCCGAGAATTTCCCGCACTCGCTGGCCTACAGCCTCAGCCAGCTGCAACACTATTGCGAGCGTCTGCGCGACGACAGCCTGCCCGAGAGCTATGACCACCTGCACTTCCTCATCGGCAAGGCGCGCAACAGTGTGGCCTACAGCACCCTCCCCGCCGATGATGCGCCCGCCCTCGCCAACTTCCTCCGCCAGACCCGCAACGAACTGCTGGACGTGACTACGGCGCTGAACACGCATTATTTCGGTAATAGCTAGACCGTCATGCAGAGCGCAGCGAAGCATCTTTACTGCCACCACTAATCATGATAATTGAATCGCGTTGCGCGGTAAAGATGCTTCGCTACGCTCTGCATGACGCCCAATTTTATTATTCGCCTACCCCGCCCCATGCCTTCCTATAAAATCAAGCACCTCACGCGCTACGCCTACGCCGCCCCGGTCATCGACTGCGCCAACCAGCTGATGATTTACCCACTGGAAGACGACCGGCTGGAAGTAAAGAACCAAACCGTCACCATCTCCCTCAACCCTGAAACCGCGTTTTTCACCGATTATTTCGGCAATCAGGTGGGCGTGTTCACCCTCATCAAGCCGCACACGGAGCTGGTGATTGAGTCGAATGTGGACGTGGTGACCACGCCTATTCAGTTTCCGATGGACGAGGAAACGGCCGAGCAGCAGTGGCAGCACCTGACCAGCATCCGGCACGACGTGGCTTTCATGGATTTTCTGGACCCGCACACCTCCGCGCTGCACGAGGAAATCCGGGCCGTGCTGGCCGGCATCATCAGCGGCGACGACAAGCCGCTGAAAAACGCCCTCGTGCTCTCCGAATACGTGAATGCCACCCTGGCCTACGAGCAGGGCGTGACCAGCGTGGAAACGCCCACCGAGGAAATCTGGCGCCTGAAAGCCGGCGTGTGCCAGGACTTCGCGCATTTGCTGTTGTTCATGCTGCGCCTCATCGGCATTCCGGCGCGCTACGTGAGCGGCTACGTGTGCCCCAAGGAAGAGGGCGTGCGCGGGGCCGGCGCCACCCACGCCTGGGTGGAAGCCTACATTCCCTTTTACGGCTGGCTCGGCCTTGACCCCACCAACAACACCATCGTGAACGACGGCCACGTGCGCATGGCCATCGGCCGCAATTTTGCTGATTGCACGCCCATCAAAGGCACTTATAAGGGTACGGGCGCGCATACGCTCACGGTATCTGTTCACATCGAAAACGGTACGCCCCGCAAAGCCGGCCAAGCCTCCGAAGATGAGCCCGTGTACGTGCGCGAGGCGCAGGAGCCAGTGGCGCCGGTGAACTCCTACCGGAAGTACGTAACCTGGGCGCAGCAGCAGCAGTAACGACCCTGGCGTCAACCTCACCCCCTGCCCCCTCTCCTGCGGAGAGGGGACACCTGCTCGTGAAGACGAATCAATTAAAATAATCAGGAGCATCCCCTGACCCCCTCTCCGCAGGAGAGGGGGTCAGGGGATGAGGTTGACGGGTAGAGCGTAATTTCGCCCCATGCCCACGTTCTCCTATAGCCAACTTTTCACCTTCACCGAAGCCGTTTTCCGCAACATCGGCTGCTCCGACGAAGACGCCACCCTCGCCACCGAAACCCTGCTTTCGGCCGACCTGCGCGGCGTGGACTCGCACGGGGTGGCCCGCCTCGTGGGCTACGTGCGGCTGTGGGAAGCCGGCCGTATCAACGCGACGCCCCGCGTGGGCGTGACGTATGAAACCCCCAGCACTGCCGTAGTGGACGGTGACGGCGGCCTCGGCCTCGTGGTAGGCCCCAAGGCCATGCGCGTGGCCATGGAGAAGGCCCGACAGGTGGGCACCGGCTGGGTTTCGGTGAAGAACTCCAACCATTTCGGCATTGCCGGCTACCACGCCATGCTACCCCTGGCGCACGACATGATGGGCATTGCCATGACCAACGCCTCGCCGCTGGTAGCGCCCACGTATTCGCTGGATAGATTGCTCGGTACCAACCCCATTGCCGTGGCCGTACCCGCCGGCGAGCAGCCCGATTTCGTGCTCGACATGGCCACCACCACTGCCGCTAACGGCAAACTCGAAATCGCCCAACGCAAAGGCCTCCCCCTACCCGAAGGCTGGGCCCAAACCGCCGACGGCCAGTCCAGCACCGATGCCAACGCCGTGAAGAACGGTGGCGCGCTGCTGCCCCTCGGCGGGGCCACCGGTTCGCACAAAGGCTACGGCCTGGGCGCAGTGGTCGATATTTTCTCGGCCGTTCTGTCCGGTGCCAACTACGGGCCGTGGGTGCCGCCTTTCGTAGCGTTTCTCCAGCCCTCGGCCAACCCCGTGGGACAGGGCCTCGGCCACTTCTTCGGGGCCATGCGCGTCGATGCGTTTCGGCCAGCCGACGAGTTCAAAGCGCACATGGACAACTGGATTTCGACCTTCCGCAGCGCCCAGGCGGTGGAAGGCAAAAAGGTCCTCATTCCCGGCGACCCGGAGCGGGAGATGGCCGCGCACCGGCTGCTGGAAGGCATTCCGCTGCTCGATGCCGTGGTGAAGGATTTGGAAGGCGTGGGCGCCAAGTTTGGCGTGAAGCTATAGGGGCGGGGCCTTCCCCCGCTCGCCGGGCGTGCCCTACTCACCGATTTCGTTCAAAGACGGGCGGGGGCCAGCCCCTCCCCTACACCGCCTGTAATTCGCCTTTTATTGCTTCGTTTTTTGCCGGGTTCGATTCTTCTACAAAAAACCAGAAAAACGCCAGCGCCACCGCCGCCACAGCCGCCAAGGCTAGGAAGCCCACCCGGTAGCCGAAGTGCTGCACCAGATACCCCGCCCCCACCGTGCTCAGCGAAGCACCAATGCCCAGCGCCGTGGCAATGGCGCCCTGCACGAAATTGAAACGCCCGGTGCCCCGCGTGAGGTCGGCTATCATAATCACGCTGATGACGCCGAAGATGCCGCCCGCCAGCCCGTCGAGAACTTGCACGCCCACCAGGAAATAGGCGTTGCTGCTGAGCGTGTAGAGCACGCCGCGCACCGGCAGCACCGCAAATGCCAGCAGAAATACCGGCTTGCGGCCCGCATCGGGCGCGCGCCGGCTCACCCAGGCGGCCACCGGAATCATTACCAGCTGCGCCACGATGATGCAGGCCGACATAAATAGTGCCGAAGCTTTCTGGTTGCTCAGGGCCAGCTTCTGGCCCACCAGCGGCAGCATGGCCGCGTTGGCAAAGTGAAACAGGACCACCGCAATGGCGAAGCGCAAAATGCGCGGGTCGGCCAGCACTTGCCGGAAGCCGGCGGTTTGACCACCGTCCTTTTCGCCGGCCTTTTCATTTTCTACCGGCTTAGAACTGGACGAATTTTCGGCGACAGAAGCATCTGTAGCTGCAACAGCTTCTTTCGGGGCTGCTGCGTCTTTGGCGGCAGGCCCATCCTTCGCGGTTTCGATTTCGTCCGTTTTCGGATTGTCGGCGCCTTGGCCGCGGGCAAGGTCGTTATCAATGTCCTCGGGGTTGATGCGCAGGGCCGACCAGCAGCCCAAGGCGCACATCACGGCCACGAGGTAGAAGATGCCCTCGTAGCGCCAGTAGTAGCCGATGAGGCCGGCCAGTACGGCCGCCAGCACGTTGCCGCCGTGGTTCCAGGCCTCGTTGCGGCCGGTTTGCTGGGCGAAGCGGCGGTGCCCCACCAGCCCCAGCGTGATGGCCGCCACCACCGGCGCATAAATGGTGGTGGCTGCCCCGGTCAGCATCTGGGTGGCATAAATGACGGGCGGCGACACGAACGTGACGGCCGCCACGCAGCTCACCGCCACCACCACCGAGGCCAGCACCAGCAGCCGCCGCTTGTGTGTGGAGGTGTCGACCAATGAGCCGGCGGGCGTCTGAAGCAGCACCGCCACCAGCCCGGGCAGCGCCATGGCCAGCCCGATGCTGCCCGGCTGCCAGTGCCGCACCGAAAGCAGGTAAATGGCCAGGTACGGCCCCACGCCGTCGCGCACGTCGGCTAGAAACAGATTCAGCGGCGCCAACGCGCGGATGCTGCGCCGCTTGCCGGCCACGGAGGCAGAATGAGCCATGAGATGCGTTGGCCCCACCGGGCCAGGAGTAAGGGGTAAGGAATTTTGCTGCTTACCCTACCGCCTGGCTGACCCGCAGTGTCGAGGTTGCGGGCTTAATACTCTCCTCTTCAGGCCAGGGTTAGCCCAATGTCAAAATCTTAATCTCACAGCTTACGCTCCGGCGTCCTAGCCCGATTAGAGGCGCGCCAGTGCCTGTTGCAGCTCCACCATCGTAACGGGCCGATAATCGAGCGCCGCTACGTAAGGGCGGGCCGATACGGTGGTGGGCAGCGTGGCCAGCAGCGCTTTCCCCTCCTCCCAGCGGATGGCGACAATGGTGACATTGGCCCCACTGGGCAGCTTGTCAAACAAGATACTGGCGGCACCGGGCCCGGCGGCACCAGCCACCATGCAGCGCATCTCCCGAAACACCAGCATCACCTGGGCATTCCGCACCGGCGCTTTCACGGCAAACCGCACCAACGGCTGGCGCGACTCAACAAACCGGTCGCAGTTGACCCAGCCCAGCCCAGCGCTGCCAAATTCATAAAACAGGCTCTCGGCCGTGGGCCCAGCCAGGTCGGTCGCCGAGAGCTGCCCGCCGCTGCGCAGAATACTGTCGCGCCGGGCCACCTGGGCTTCTACCTTGGCCAGGTAAATAGCTCTCTGCCGGGCCGCCTGCTGGGTCATTAGCAGGCCCATTGTAGCATTGGCGTCCCAGGTCGGGCTCACCAGAATGGTGCCGGCCGGCGTGATACCTACTTCCACCAGCCCCATGGCGGGCTTCAGCTTCCAGCGCAGCTGACCGCCCCGGCCGTTTTTACCGGGCTCCCACTGCGCGTAGCGGGCGGGCTTCCAGGCTTGCAGTTTGGCAACTACCGCCAGCACCGGGGCGGCCAGGTCGGCGTCGCAGCCGGGTCGCACTTTGGGGCTCAGCACCCGGCCGGTGGTATCCACCACAAACTCCACGGCGGCGTACCGCCGGAGCTTGCCGGCGCCACTGCTCCGGGCCTTGCGGTTGTAGCTTTTCACGGCCGCGCGTTCCTCGTCGGATTGGGCACGTCCGCGGCGCAGCCGGGCCACGGTGCTGGTTTGATAGCGCGTGCCCTCCAGAATGGCGCGATTCAGGCGCTTGCTACCCAGGGAATATACCGGCCATTGGTCTTTGGGTATGCGGCGGCTGCGGTCGTATTTCTCCCGCCGGCGCCTTCTAGTGGCCGAAGCGTGTCGGCTGCTGGCCGCCGTGGCATCGTGGGCCAGCGAGTCGAGCACCCAATTGGGCGAGCGGCGCCCCACCGTTTCGCCCCGAAACAAGCGCATATCGGGCTTGATTGCCGGCGTGGGCATCCGCAGCCCCAGCCGCTGCCCCTGGCGCAACGCCACCGGCTTTCCTGTTTCGCTGGTGGCCGCCACATGCAACATGCCCCCAGTTTCGAGCAAGTCCCGGTTGGCGGTAGTGCCCAGCCCGGCCAGCACCATGTCGGCAATCGAATAAAACTCCCGCAGCTGCACCCGAACCGGCCCACTTAAAGCCGGCACGTCCCAGGCATCGGCCGGCACGTGCAGCTGGGTGCCCTGTCGGCCTATCAAAAGTGTATCGCGGCCCGGCCGCACGGTGAATTCCTGCACAGGCGGCAGGCCGGAAAGCAGAAAACTGTTCAGGCCATCGGGCAAAGAGGGCGCTGGCAGCCCAAGCGCATCAATGCCTTCCAACTCATCAGCGGCCGTGTCGACAACGGCATTGGCAAAGGTTGTGGGCCGTGCCTTGGGCAGTTTTGCCGAATGATAAGCCAGCGGGCGCGGGGTCTTCCTGGACGGAGAGGCGGGCGGGCCGACCATTTGCCGCCCCACAGCAACCGGCATTTCAGCGGCGGGCGCCGCCGCCGGGCCGGGCACCGCCCCAGTGCCTGCGGAGGCTGACGTAGCGGCCACCGCATCAGCAGCCGTAACTGCTGGCTTGGGCGTCGACTGGTGGCGAGCAGCGCTGCGCTCAGACGGCTGGTCGGTTGAGCAAGCCGCCAATTGCAGGATGAGCAGGCCCGGAAGGAAACGGAAGTAGCGGTGTGTCATGATGCAACAACGCGGCCGGCCTGCCCATTATTGAGCAGCCCGGCCGCGCCGTGCAAATTATACTAATTCCTTGAAATTCTACGAAGTATGCGTAGCCGACGCCATTGCAGAAGGCACCAATGCGGCAATGGCCACGTCCTGGTTCAGGTACTGCGAAGAATACCCAGCGTCCGACTTATTCAGGAACAAGCAGGTGCCGCCGTTCACAGCATCAATAATCTGCGCGTACTGGTCCATGGGCAGGGCCGGGCAGCCGAGGCTGCGGCCCAGGCGGCCGTTCTGCTTGATGAAGTCTTCGCTCACGTAGTCGGCGCCGTGCATTACTACCGAGCGAGCGGCGGCGTTAGTGTTGAAGCCTTCATCCAGCCCTTGCAGGCGCAGGGAGTGGCCGTGCTTGCCCTCATACTCGCTGCCCGTGGCATAGAAGCCTAGGCTGCTCATGTTGCTCTGGTCGGTGTTGGAGAAGTTGGTGGCTTCGTTCTCACCAGAGTTGTGGCCGTGGGCTACGAGGGTATGGAACAGGATTTCGTTTTTGGCTAAATCAAGTACCCACAGGCGCTTTTCGGTGCTGGGCAGGTCGAAGTCAACCACCGTCAGGGTCTGCTTATCCTCAGCCAGCTTGCCGGCCTGGCGCAGGTTGAGGTAGCCGGTCATGGCCTTGGCGAAGGTTTCGAAGCGCAGGCCTTCCTGCTCCGCCCCGAGGGCGGTGTAGGTGGCGCGCAGGGTCTGGTCGAACTGCGCCTGGGGCGAGAAAGCAAGCTTGATGTTCTGCATCTCGCTGCGCGAGTTGCCAGCCATCGACTTGGTTACCGGGCCAGCCATCGGCGTGGCCAGAAACAACGAGGCCAAGAAAGGCAACACCCGACGGGCCAGGCGCTGACGACGCAAGGATTTCCGTTTCCGCTGAACTATGCTGGTCTGGTGCATGATAGTGAAAGAATTGCTGGTGGATAAACCGCTGTTTCGGCCCTTGAAATAAGCTTCAACTGGTTTAGAGACTTATACGTGTGCGGCGCCCTGATGGGCGAGGTCTAAACGTTTCCGCTCACCAAATAATTCCAATCCGCTATTCTTGGGCCCCTGCCCTACCGCCAGCCGCGCTGCACGAAGCGCCGCCCGGCCGCCGGCCCATCCAGCCAGCGCGACTTGATGCCGGGGCCGCTGAGCAGCATCATGCTGCCCACCCGCATGGTGGCGATGATGTCTTTGAACTGCTCGGGCGGCAGGGCCGGACAGCCGCGGCTGTAGCCCAGGTGGCCGTACTTTTCAATATACTTGGGGCTGGCATAATCGGCCGCGTGCAGCACCACGTAGCGGTCGAACGCATTGCCGTTCTGGCCTTTATCCAGTCCCTCGATGCGGCGCGAGTAGCCATGGATGCCGTCGTAGGTGCCGGCCGTGCGGTAGAAGCCCAGTGAAGTACAGGCCGACTTTTCCTCGTTGGAAAAGCGGCGGGCGCGCAGATGGCCCGAGCCTTCGCCATGGGCCACGTAGCTGCGGTGCAGCACTTTGGCCGCCTTCAAATCAATGACCCAGAGGCGTTCGGTGGTGTTGGGCAGGTCCATGTCGGCCACGGCCAGCAGGCCGGCCCGCTCGATGCGGCCGGTGGGGTGCAGCGTGAGGTAGCCCACACAGGCCTGCTCCAGCACCTCGGGGCGCAGCTCAGCGGCAGCCGGGCCAAGGGCCGCGTGCAGTTGCCGAATGGCCTGGCGCAGGGTATCGGGCACGCCGGGCGTGGCGGCCACGGCCGTGAGGCGCAGCGAATCGGGTACCGGGGCCGTAGGGCGGCGGGGGGCAGCAGTATCAGTAGCCGCGGCTGCAACTGCGGTGGCCGGCAGGCGCGGCGCGGCCGTGCTCCGCAGCTCATCGGCGCGCAACTGGCAGCCGGCCAGCAGCAGCGTGGCGGCAGCCAGACTGCTGAGGCTTCGCGAGCCCAATCCTTTTGCCCGGTTTCTGTTCATTTCAGTTGGCCCCACCATAGCCCGAAAGTTACGGCCGCTGGCGGCTGTCCTCCAATTGCTGGGGCGGAAAAGCAAGTGAATGGAGTGGTGGATGCCGGCCGTTCCGACTGAATCACAGGCTCATCGATTTTTTCACTAAAACGGGTGAACAGTGTCAATTGCGCAAACGAATGCACATGCCTTTGTGCATTCGTTTGCACATCGCAATAATTATTATTTAAAAAGTTCAACCACAGCCACGTACAAGATTTTGGCTTCCTTTCAAGGCTGACGAAAACCCGCCTACCTTGGCAGCTACCAAATCGGCAGTAGTGCGTTCACGGCCTGGATGAACTTGACGCTCCTGCCATCCTTCACTCTTTTCCACAACCCCCAAATTCCCACGCATGATGCACTTTTCTCCTCATTTTCCGTTCCGCAAACGATTCCGGCTTACGCTGGCGCTGGCTATGGCGCTGCTGGGCGCCGGCAACCATACCGCCAAGGCCCAACAGGTGGTGCTGCAAGGCTTCTGGTGGGACTACTGGAACTCGAACTATCCCAACGGCTGGGCCAACTACATTGCTGACCTGGCCCCCCGCCTGAAAGCCATGGGCATCGACGCCGTATGGATGCCGCCGAACGTGAAAGGCCCCAACCAGGGCAACGGCTACTCGCCTTTCGACAACTACGACCTGGGCGACAAGTACCAGAAAGGCTTCCTGAACACCCGCGTGGGCAACAAGGACGAGCTGCTGCGCGGCGTGGCCATTCTGCACGCCAACGGCATCGACGTGGTGCAGGACATTGTGCTGAACCACAACGACGGCGCGGGCTCGGCCAGCGGACAGGGCGGGCAGGACCCCAATGCCTGGGAGGACAATGCGACCAGCAAGTACAAGAACTTCCGTTACGTGAGCTACAACTCGTCGGCTACTGATGAAACGGCGGCCAACTACCTGGCCCGGAGCGGCCGATTCTCGAAAAACTGGCAAAACTTCAACCCCAACCCCGGCAACAACTCCACCAGCGGCGACTGGAACGCGGTGTATTTCGGCCCCGACGTGAGCTACTACAACGGCTCGTACGGCCAAAGCTCCAACGCCACCTTCAACCCCGCCCAGAGTGCCGACTACATGCGCAACAAGCAGCGCGAATGGCTGATTTGGTACAAGAAGCAGGTCGGGTTCGATGGCGTGCGGCTCGATGCGGTGAAGCACTTCCCGGACTTCGCGTGCGAGGACTTCCTCTATAACCTGCAAAGCAACGCGGGCTGGGCTAACGGCGGCGCCACCATGTTTGCCGTGGGCGAATGGGTGGGCTCCAGCAGCCAGATGGACGGCTGGGTGAGCAACGTGCAGAGCCGCGCCGGCACCTTCGATTTCTCCTTGCGCAACGGCCTCTACAGCATCGTGAGCGGCGGCGGCAACTTCGATATCGGCACCTTGCCCAGCTACCAGCAGGGCACCCGCGTGGTACTCACCAACGGCACCTACGTGCACCGCACGGTGCCCTTCGTGAACAACCACGACACCTTCCGGCCCCAGACCGATGCCAACGGCAACTACACCGGCTGGAACACCGGCTCGGAGCTGGCCCCGCACATCGACCCGTTCGACCCGCGCCTGTCGGCCACCTACGCGGCGGCTTTGGCGGTGGACGGCTCGCCCCAGATTTTCTTCGAGGACCTGTTCAACCTGGGCAGCACCGGCAAGCGCTACTCGCACAGCCCCAAAAGCACCACCGACCTGCCCGTGCGTGGCGACCTGGAAAACCTGATTTGGTGCCACCAGAACTTGCGCTTCAAGGACGGCGCCTACAAGGTGCGCTGGCAGGCCGCCGACCACCTGGTGATTGAGCGTAGCACGAAGGCCATCATCGGCATCAACGACAATTTCAGTACTTGGCAAAACAGCACGGTAAGCTGCGATTTCGCCCCCGGCACCGTGCTCAAGGACTATTCCGGCGCCAACGGCACGGCCACCGTGACGGTGAGCGGCTCGCAAACCGTGGCCATCAACACGCCGCCCTGCAACGGCACGGCCGCCGGTGGCCGGCGCGGCTACTCGGTGTGGGCGCCCGTGAACGCCACCACCAACTACACCAAAACCGGCCGCGCCACCACCCAGGAATGGGAGCTGGCCAACGACCTCGGCGACGCCGACAGCCGCAGCCTGATGCAGGGCGGCGCCCTACCCGCCAGCTCCACGGCCTACCGCACGGCCGGCCGCATCTACGGCGCGGCCAACAAGAGCATTACCTACAACCTCTACCCCACCGACGCTACCCGCAGCCTAACAGTAGCCGTGCTCAACAGCGCCGGCACGGTGGTGAGCAGCCAGACCGGCACCGGCACCCTCACGGGCACCTACACGCCCACCGCCGAAGGCTGGTACACCCTCAAGGCCAAAAACGCCAGCACCGCCAACCCCGCCCAGGGCGCCTTTGTGAAAGTGACTTACACCGCCCCCACCGTGGTGACCGGCGCCATGACCGGCCGCCGCGAGGCCAACGTACTGGCCACCAAGGCCGAGTCGGCCACCGCCGAAATTATGGTGTACCCCAACCCCACCGCCGCCGACCGCATCGACGTGGTGATTTCGGCCAACCGCGAGCAGACCGCCACCCTGCAGCTGCACGACCTGATGGGCCGCCTGGTGCACCAGGAAACTGTGCGCCTCTACAACGGCACCAACGAGCTGCGGCTGGGCGTGAAAAAGGCGCTACCGACGGGGATTTACCAGTTGAGCGTGCCGGAGTTCCATGTGAGCCAGAAGGTGGCAGTGCAGTAAAGAAGGGTATTGACTTCGTTATAGCTCTTAATTTGAAAGGCCCGTCTGCGTTTGCAGACGGGCCTTTTGCTTGGGCATTGGCAGCCGTGATTACCGGAATTTGGGATTTGAAATCCGAACCTGATGGTTGATGATTTCCACCTTTTTGTCCTTTGGATAATCGACCTGAAAGGTGAAGCGCACGCGCTTGTTCTCGCCGGAGTTCAGGGTGAGCAGCCACGTTAGCTTGCCGGAGAGAGCGTCCAGCTCGGCCCCGCTGGTTTCGAGCACTTTCACACTGATTTCTTTCTCTTCGGAAATCGGAATCTGGTCGAGCAAGCGCAGGCGCACGGTTTCGGGGTGGCGGTTGCGCACGTTGAGCTCGTAGGTGAGGCGCACGCGGCGCTTGTCGCTGAGCGGGGCGTTGCTGCTGAAATCCTCAAGCTTGGCCCGGCCTACTACCAGCTGCTCATCGTGGCCCAATACCACTTCCAGCGAGTCGTTGTAGGCCCGGTCGTTGAGCTCGGTATCGCCCACGTACATGCCCTGGTGGTACACCCGGGCTTCATCGGGCAGCTGCAAACCTTCCCAGCCCGACACTTTGGCCTGCAAAAACACCTTGTCCGACAAGCGCGGGATGGCCAGGTACTCGGGGCGGCCCGTCAGGTTGGCCGGCGGCAGCGTCAGCTCCCGGGACTTGTAGGGCGCCAGTGTTACCAGTTCCGGCACTTCGTAGCGCGTGCTCTGCGCCGCTTCAATGGGGCGGCCCTTGGCAGTGCCTTTCACCACAAACTCGTCGACCCGGCCCTCCCCGGTGTGGTCGCCGCCGTCAAAATCCAATGCCCAGGGCTCCAGGTTGGGGCGCGTGAGGTCCTCGCTTTGCGCGTGGCGCATCAGCACGAGGCGCACCTGCTGCCACGGCAGCCCCGATTGGTTGCGCAGGAACCCGTGCGTGATGAAGGCCAGCTCCCGGCCCGTGGCATTGGCCCGAATGTCCAGCTTCGGCCGCCACGGCATGCGGCTCGAAACGTAGTACGTCATTGTCAGGGGTACCGTCACGGGGCGGGCAGCCCGCACCAGCAGCACCTGCCAGTCGCCGTAAGTGGTTTCGTTCGCCCGTGGCCGAAGCTGGCTGACCTGGCCGCGCAACGCCTGCTGTCGGCTTTGCAAGCGGTTGGTTTCCTGCTGAATGACCGGCAGGCGGGTGCGCATGAGCGTGGCCCCTTTCTGCACCTCGGTGCTCCAATTGGCCTGCGTGCCCGAAGGCAGCGCCTGATTGGCCAGCAAAAACGCTTTTTCCTGTTGCAGGCCCTGCAGTTCGCCGTCGATGGTGAGCAATTCGGCCTCGGCCCGGCTGAGGCTGTCGGCGGCCGTTTGGTAGAGGGGCGTCGGGGCGGGCGCCTTGGCTTCGTCGTCGTCGTCGCTCACCGAAAGCAGCTCGGCCTCATCGCCCAGGCGCACCTCCAGGGTTTCGGACTTCATGCGCGGCGACAAATTATTGACGATGATGCGGTTCAGTCCGGCTAATAGGGTGACCTTGCCCCGGTGTTCCAGCGCTGTACCGTTCAGGTACACCGTGACGTTGGTGAGCGGTGGCTTCACGGTTTGCTGAGGCGTTTGGGCCAGACTGCCAACGGCCGCTAACAGCCCCGGTAGAAACAACAAGTAATGTTTTGGCATAGGAAAGGGTCAATCAAGTGCATTCGCCAAGCGAAGATGCACCTGATTGACCCTTTGCAAACCTCCGCTTCCCTTTAAAAGAACACGCTCACGTTCAGCTTCGCATAAAACGGCGTGCCAGGCGTGAAATGCAGCTCATCGACCGGGTCGGTTTCGGTGCGCAGGCGGGTTTCGGTGGCAAACTGGGCCTGGTTCCATTCCACATTGAGCAGGTTTTCGGCGGTGGCCCCGATTTGGAAGCGGGGCGTGGTGTAAGCCAGCACGGCATCGAAGAGGAAGTAACCGCGGGCCGTGATGCTGCCGTCGTCGTTGGCGGGCCGGTTGTCGATATGGCGGTAGCGCAGGCTGCCGCCCAGGCCCCGGGGTGCCTTGTAGCTGAGGCCGCCGGTGCTAGTGAAGGTGGGCGCGAGCGGGATGTAGTTGGCCTCGGCGGGCGCGTCGAGCTGGCGGCCGTGGTTGTAGTTGAAGTCGCCGTCGAGAAACAGGCGGCGGCTGAGCTGGTAGCGCACCGACAAATCCAGGCCGTAGCGCTGGGTGGGGCCGGTGCTCTCCACCACGGCCTCGTCGCCCACATACACCAGTTCATCCTGCAAATGCAGGCTCCAGAGCGCCGCATTCACCACCAGGCTGGGCAGGGGCTTGAAGGTACTGCCCACCTCCGAGCCGATGGCGCGGGGCAGCACGTTGGCGTTGGCGTCGCGAATTACGCCCCGCGCATCATTCGAATGGAAGCCGAAGCCCGAGCGCGCAAACAGCTGCACGGCGGGCGTGAGCTGGTAATACAGGTTGAGCTTGGGCGAGACGCGCGCGTGGCTGACGCGGCCCCGCAGCGGCTCCAGCTGCCGGCTGTCTTCGTTGGTTGCGGTGCCCCGGAAATCGAAGGTGAAGAAATCGGCCCGCAGGGCGGCGTTCACCGTGAGGCGGTCGGTGAGGCTCAGGGTTTCGTCGAGGTAGGCGTTGATATTTTGCTCGAACAACTTGCCCTGGGTGGTGGTGCCGAGAATCCGGCGCCGCACGGCCGTGTAGAGGCCCAGGTTGGAGAAATCGTTGCGGGTGCCCACGCCCAGCGTGCTGTGCAGTTGGCGGGCGCCAAGCTGGTCGTCGCGGTCGTAGGTGGCAGTATAGCCGAAGAGGTGGCGGTCGTCGGTCTGCTCGATTTCGTCGCCGTTCACCGGGTCGCGCAGGAAGAACGTGAAGTTGGAAAACAGGCTGAAATCGTACTTCGAGTAGTAGGCCTGTTGGCGCAGCACCGCGTCGTGCGGCAGTGCGGTGGTGAGGACGACGGAGGCATTGGTGCGGCTGGTGTTGCCGCCCTCGCTGGGGTCGATGCTGCCGTAGCGCGAGATACTGCCGTCGCGCACGGCGCGCTCGGGAATTTGCCCGCTGGCATCCCAGCGCGAGGTGAAATGCGAGCCCAGCAGCGTGAGCGAGGTTTTTTCCGACAGCTGGCCGGTGTATTTGGCCAAGCCATTGAAGCGCTTGAAATGCTGCGGGTTGTCGAAGTAGGAGTTGGTGAAGTTGTACTCGGCCGCCACGTAGGCGCTTTCGGGGCGCTTGCTGAGCAGGTGGCGGCTGGTACCCAGCAGGTCCAGCATCACCAAGGCCCGGCGGGTGTCGAACTGGCCCAACTCCAGCTTCACCTGGCTGTGCTCTAAGCTGGTTTTGGTGGTGAACTCACCCGCGCCGGCCGTAGCAAAATCGCCAAAGCGGGCCGTGTAGGGGCCTTTGTACACCTTGAGCTGCTCCACCGTTTCGGGTATCACGAAGTGGAAATCGGCGTAGCCCTGGCCGTGGGCGTGGCTCACCATGTTCACCGGCAGCCCGTCAATGCTCACCGCGAAATCGGTGCCGTGGTCGCAGTCGAAGCCGCGCAGAAAAATCTGCTCGGCCTTGCCGCCGCCCGCGTGTTGCGCGATGAACAAACCCGGCACCAGCCGCAGCAGGTCCTGGGCCGAGTTCACGGGCCGCAGCAGCTGGTCAATGTGCGAGATGGCGGCCAGGCTCTGGTTGGGGTCGCGCGGCTGGCTCACAGTCACTTCCGAGAGGTTGAGGGTGGTAGCAGCGGCGGTCAGCTTCAGGCTGCGGGTTTCGCCGGCAGCCAGGACTACGGGCATGGTTTGGGCGCGGTAGCCCAAGGCGCCGATGCGCAGCAAATACGTGCCGGGCGCAATGCCGCCGAGACGGAACTGCCCGAGCGCATCGGTGGCGGTGCCGCCGGGCTGGCCCTGCAGGCCCACGCTCACGCCCGCCACCGGCAGGCCGGACAGGGAATCGGCCACGGTGCCGCGCAGGGTGGCGGTAGTTTGGGCGGCAGCGGTTGGTGTCAGCCCGCAAATTGCCATGAGCAAAGCAATAAGAACAGTAGAGAGTTGTTTCATGTGATGCAGAAGAAAGATGAGCGGCCCCGCCGGAGCGAAGCCGCTCGTTCGGATTAGAAGTTGGCTTTGCTCATGCAGTTGGCCCGGCACTGCACCTGGTGCTGGGTGCGTTGCTGGCCCATGTGGCCACGCGCCTGGTTGCGCGTAATGGCTTCGGTGGGCAGGACTTGGCGGCCATTCAGCCCTAATGGATTGGCGGCAAGGCGGCCAGCGGCCGGCAGTTGCACACGAGAGGTAATGCCCGCAGCAGCCGCTACGGGTTGGAGGGAATTGGCCCGGAAAATCATGGGAATGGGAGTTGAACGCGCCCGGGCCCCACGGCCCGGCAGGCAGCGTCGGATGATTGGATAAGATGAATCGGCGCGGCTGCTTGCTAGCAGCCGTGCGCAGTGGCCCCGTTTGGATTCAAACTGAAAGCAAACAGGCCCGAAATCAACTTATCCCCGACGGGGCGGCAACTCAATCTGGCCCCGGTACCCGACGGGCACGGCCACTATACGGGCCCCCAGCCGGGATTCCAAAGCAATAAAAACCGGCCGGACAAACGCCACCCGCACTTCAGAAAGGCAATGCGTATCCAACCCTTTGAAGGAGTTGAGCAACTGCTGTAGCGGCAGGCGCTCGCCTGCTTTCTTTACGGTGTACTGCACGCCATTGCAATCATCAAAGCAGGCCAGGCGCAGGGTGTGCTTCAGCTGGCAATCGGGGCTGTGCACGTAGGCAAAAGGCCGGGTGATGGGCCGCGCCGGTCGCTCCACGAGGCCGGCACCAACTACCAGCAGATAGTTGAGCAGCAGCAGCAGCGTGAGGAGTTGGCGGGACATAAGCGGCGGCGGTTGCGGTATCTACGATGCAATTGGGTGTAAGGGGTATTTTTTTTCAGAACGTCATGCTCATCTGGCTGGCTCAAGCAAAAAACACGCGCTCAACGGTCCAGTACGCTGCCACCAGCCCGATGACCACCGACACCGGCACCACCACGCGCTGCTTGTACCAGCTTCTGCCGGCGGCCCAGCGGCCCACCAGCGCCCAGCACAGCAAAATCACCGAAACCTGGCCCAGCTCCACGCCCACGTTGAAGGAAATGAGCGAGCCGAAATAGTCTTTCTGCGGCAGCCCCAGCCCCGTGAGCGCCGAAGCGAACCCCATGCCGTGCACCAGCCCGAAGCCGAACACAATGAGCAGGCGCCACGGGTTCAGCTTGTCGGTAATGATGTTTTCGATGGCCACAAACAGAATGGACAGCGCAATAATGGGCTCAATTACGGCCGAGGGCGGCGAAATCAGCCCGTACATGGCCAGCCCTAGCGTGATGGAATGCGCCACGGTGAAAGCCGTGGCCTGCATGAGTACGGGCTTGAGGCGCGGCTCCAGAATGTAGAGGCTGATGATGAATAGGATGTGGTCGAACCCCAGCGGAATGATGTGCGTGAAGCCCAGCTGCAGGTAGGTCCAGAAAATCTCCGTCCGCGAAAGCTTGCTCAGGTCCGTGTTGAGGACGTGCGCGGCGGCCGGCGTAGCTAGCAACGCCAGTAGCGGCAGCAGCACCAAGGCACGGCGCGGCAGGCGTATTTCAGCAAGCAATGTGGGTGGTTTCATGGAAAGCGGTTTCGGCGCAATGTAGCGCGGACTCTGCGAGTCCGCTCGTTGCAGAACGGTCACACAGGCACGGACTCGCAGAGTCCACGCTACAACGCTACCGGGCAGCCAGCAGCTTCTTGCCTTCTGCTTCCACGTCAGGGTTCAGGTAGGGAGCCGTTTTCAGCGAGCTTTCGATGAGGGCCTGGCCTTCGGTCGTTTTGCCCAGCTTGGTCAGAATAAGGCCGGCGCGGCACAGCAGCACGGGGTTCTTCGAGCCGGTGCGGCGGGCCACCTGCATATACTTCTGGGCGTCGGCATACTGGCCACGCTTATAGAGCACCCAGGCCATGGTTTCGTTCACGTCGATGTTGTCAGGCCGGCGGTCGTACTCAATTTTGGCGTGCTCCAGGGCCTTGTCCAGCTCGTTGGTTTTGAGGTAGGCGTAGGCCAACTCGCGGTCGGCGTAGTGGCCCATCTGCTCGTTGTCGTCGGCTTCCTGGGCGGCGCTGGCCAGCATGTCGATGGACTCGGCAGCCATTTTTTTCGACTCGGCGGGCTGGCCGTTGAGGCGGTACAGGTCGGTCAGCTCATCCGTAAAAGCATAATCCTTCACCGTCACGCGCGCCTGCTGGTAGTATTTGATGGCCGTCGCGTAGTCTTTGCGGGCGGCGGCAATGCGGCCCAGGCCGGCCAGCGCGTAAGCATAGCCGGGGCGGGCGGCCAGCGCCATCAGGTAGTGGCCGTGGGCGCTGGCCGTGTCGCCGCTCACTTCGTAGAGGTGGCCCAGGGCCACGCGCGTCCACTCGGTTTGCTCCAGGCCAATGTAACCGGCCTTAGCGGCCATGTCCATGGCCTGAATGGCGCCCGGCACATCGCCATAAATCTCGCGCAGGTAGCTGGCGCGGGCGTATGAAGCCAAATCGGGGCGTAGGGCATTCATCTTATCGGCCATTTTCACGGCCTCGTCGTAGTGGCCCATCTCCACGTTGGCATCGGTCAGCAGGCCGTACACGAAGCCACTATTGGGGTTGATTTTCTGGGCTTGCTGGGCAATGCCCAGGCCCTGAGCAAAATGGTGCTGCGTGAGGCACAGCGAAGCCTTGCAGCACAGGGCCTCGAAGTTTTCGGGCTCGGCCTGCACCACTTCTTCCAGCAGGCCCATGGCGGCACCGTCGTAGTAGGGGTGGTCGCCGGTCACGCGGGCTTCCTGCATGTAGGCCTGGGCCAGCAGCAGGCGGCTTTTCTGGTCGTTGGGGTTGGTGCGCAATTTGGCCAGCAAGCCCTCAATGGCGGCCTTGGTGTTCAGCCATTCGCCGCCAGCGGCCAGGTCGCCGTGGCGCATTTTCAGCTCCGGCGTGCGCGGGGCAGGTTTCTTAAAAACAAAAATAGCGGCGGCCAGCAGGCCGAAAACCACTAGTAAAGCTGGGTATAGATACTTTTTCAAAGCAGAAGTTTTTATCAAGATAGTTGGTATTTGGCAGTCATCAATCAAACTAAGAATAACAGCTCGGCAGCTTTGACTGAGCTTGATTACTGACTACGAAATACCTAAAGTTCTGAATTAAAAGAGAGCCGCCGCCAGTCCCATGCGGGCCCAACGACGGCTCTTCATTCAGGCACTAAGGTCGGTTATTGACGTTCGATGCGGATGGATTGCACGACCGTCTGGCCGCTGTAAAGAGTGGCGATGTACTGGCCGGCGGCCACATCGCGGCCCGGGTTCCAGGTCAACTCGTTCACGCCTTGGGCAAAGGTTTTGTCCTTGGCAATGGTGGCTACCCGGCGGCCGGTCACATCGCTGATAACAACGCTCATCGTGCCTTTAGCAGGCAACTCGAAGTGCAGCGTGGTGGTGCCGATGAAAGGGTTCGGGTAGGCCTGAGCCACGGTCAGGTTGGGCGAGAGGCCGAGGTTGGACGAGCGCTGAGCGAGGGCCACGCGCTGGGCGGTGGTACCGCTCCAGGGCGTCTGCACAAACGGGAAAGTCGTGCGGAAGGTCGTGTCGTTGCGCTCCACATTGGTAGTGAAACCCACCACGTTGGTCAGTTGCGTAGTGAGGGGCGAGGGCGAAGTACCCACCGTGTAGTCGTCGTACCACAGGCCGATGGCGGCCAGTACGGCACCACCCACAGCTTGCAGTTCAATCCGGGTGACGTCATCTTCGAGGCGACGGCCGTTCGGGAAGCCGTCCATGTTCGGGATGGCGATGTAGTTGGCACCGCTGGCGGTGTAACGGGCATCGGTGAGGCCCAGTACGGCAGCGGCGAGCAGGCCTTCCGAGCTAAAGTCGGCCGAAGTGCGCGACGTGGGGGGCACCGCCAAGTTGATGCGCAGCATGTCGCCGAAGGTGGGCAGGAAGTTGTTCACAAAAGGCTTGCCAGCCGTCAGCGGGTTGTTGCCGGTTTTGCCGGTGGCCAACTGGTAGGGGGGCAGGTTGGGTACGCCGGTGTGGAAGATGGGCAGCAAGTCAACCGAGCGCGGCGAACCGCTTACGCCGCCATTCAGCAGCACTTCGCCAAATCCACCCTGCGCCACAGGAGCCAGGGCCGTACCGTTCGTCAGCGCGTTGCCGAAAATCGGAGCCAGACCGGGAGCACCGTTCCGGAAGTCGAAGCCACCAGCCAAAGGCGCAGGCAGCAGGCCGGCCAGCGACTTGGTTTGGATACGCAACAAGCCCAGGCCGCGGGTCGGACCGACCGGACCTTGAATGGCTTCGCCGTAGTACGTTTGGTTGGCCGGCTTAGGAGCCGCGCCGTTCACGGGCACGTTATCGGCCATGTACAACCCCAGTTCGGGGTTTTTCAGGTTGGCCTCAAACATGGCTTGGCGCGAGCCAGCGGCCGGCGTTGCCACGCCATACGGCGTGTCGTTGTTCCAGGCATCCTTCATGCCCACGGGCTGCACTACCTCGTTGGTCAGGGGCATACCAATGCGCGATACCTGCACGTAAGTACCGGTTTGGGTCTGCGTACCGTCGGTATTGATGGTGCGCAGCGACAGGCGGCTGGCCGAAGCCCACACACCAATGGTGTAGGGCGACACGGGCGAGGCCGGCGAAGTAGTGCCCGCCAAGGGGTTGGTGGTGGCCGTGAGAGCCGGAGTGCCGGTACGGACCAGAGCGGCCACCGGAATCTTCATCACAATGCTGTGCACGTTCTTACGGGCCAAGCCATCGCGGGCGCCACCGGGCGAACGCACCGCACCCAGGTCGAAAATAGCGCCCAGGTCTGTAAAGAAGGCATCGTCGGAAGGACCGCAGTATACCTGCATGTTGCCCCCAGTAGTTGCCACTTGTTGAACAGTGCTTTCCAGATAGGTTTGATAATTGGTTTGGCCCAGACCAGCCGGCGTGCTGGTGATAGACCGCGGCCCAATGTTAGGGGCAGGCACCTGTCCGGCTGTCACCAGGGTGGTAAAAGCACCGCCAGCTAGGCTTTGCTCAAGCATATAGGTGGTCTTCAGGTTTTCCTGGCCCAGCCGTACCCGGAAGAAGGTCGTCGGGGCCTGGTTGGTGCGGGTAAACGTGAAGCGGTATGTGATGTCGTCGCCCGTCGTGGCAGGGTTGTTTTTGACGTGAATCTCGTAGCGGATGTTCTCACCAAACGAGTTGAAGTTGGGGCCGCCCTGCGGCAACTCGAACGGGATGTAGTTGGCAATGATGGTGGCCGTGGCGTTGCCGTCATTGTTCGGGGCGTCGGGCGAACGGAACACGTAGAGGTCGGTGTTGTCGGCCAGCGGGTCGTCAGCGATGAGCGGGGCTTCGCGGTGGCTCGAGGCCTCCAGCGTATTGTGCTGGCCACTGATGGCCAGTATCCCTCCTACCGCGGTTGCGAGCAGAGCAACAGGAAGTAGAGGACGAGTAAGCAGGTTTTTCATGTAAAAGAACGGGTTATGGTGGAAAAAAAGGTGGCAATACGGTAGCTGAACACTGGTTGCCGGAGCACCCAGATAATTAGCTTCCCGGCAGTTATGTGGTATTCTTCTCTCCTTACGTCCCCAACAATCGTTTCGGTTTGGAACTTTTATAAAATAGCCAAATAAAATTCGGGCTTTGGCGAACCACGGCCGTCGGTTCTGCATCATTTCGGGGCCGCGCTGGTTTAGGGGCTACTTTTGTACCGCGCTATTCGGCGTTATTTTATTATTACTCCGGGCCGACGGACACGCCGGCCCCTCCCCGATAAATGGCTACAGTCGCTATCAACCTTGCCACCGGCAGCCTTCAGCAAGAAGAAATCATTGTGGGCATCGACCTGGGCACCACTAACAGCCTAGTGGCCTACGTGCACCCCGAAACCCGCCAGCCCATGGCCATCAACGACCTGGGCCGCGGCACCATCGTGCCCTCGGTGGTGCATTTCCCGGCCGATGGGGCCGAGCCCGTCATCGGCACTGAAGCCCGCGAGTTTCTGCTCACCGACCCGCAGCGCACCATCTATTCGGTGAAGCGCCTGCTGGGCAAAAGCTACCGCGACCTCGGCCAGCACGCCACCCAGCTCGGCTACAAAGTCATCGACGACAATTCGGAAGGCTTGGTAAAAATCCGGGTTGGCGACCGGTTCTACTCGCCCATCGAGCTGTCGGCCGATATTCTGAAGGAGCTGCGCGCCCGCGCCGAGCATGCCCTCAAAACGCCCGTCAACCGCGCCGTCATCACCGTGCCGGCTTACTTCAACGACTCGCAGCGCCAGGCCACCCGCGACGCCGGCCGCTTGGCGGGTCTGGAAGTGCTTCGCATCGTGAACGAGCCCACGGCCGCCGCGCTGGCCTACGGCATCGGCCTCGACCCCGACGAGGAGAAGACCGTGGCTGTGTACGACCTTGGCGGCGGCACCTTCGACATCAGCATTCTGCGCATTCAGCAGGGCATTTTTGAGGTGCTGAGCACCAATGGCGATACCTACCTGGGCGGCGACGACCTAGACCGCGCCGTGGTGGACCACTGGACGGCCACGTTCGACCTGCCCGAAACCTTCCACACCAATCCGCACCTGCAGCAGCAGCTGCGCCTGGCGGCCGAGATGGCCAAGAAATACCTGAGCCAGCACGACGACTTCACCACGCACCTGACCGACGAGGCGGGCCAGAACACCACCGTCGCGCTCACCCGTGCCCAGTTCAACGACCTCATTCGCCCGCTGGTAGACCGCACCATCGCGGCCTGCCGCCAGGCCGTGGCCGACGCCAAGCTCGACACGGTGCTTGACGCCGTGCTGCTGGTGGGCGGCTCTACGCGCGTGCCGCTGGTGTACGAGGCGGTGAGTGAGTTCTTCGGCCAGCCGGCCAACAACTCGCTGAACCCCGACGAGGTGGTGGCGCTGGGCGCCGCCATTCAGGCCGATATTCTGGCCGGCAACCGGCGCGATGTACTGCTGCTGGATGTGACGCCGCTCACGCTGGGCATCGAAACGCTGGGCGGCCTGCTCGACCCCATCATTCCGCGCAATTCCAAGATTCCGACCAAAGCCGGCCGCCAGTACACCACCAGCGTGGACGGGCAGGTGAACCTCAAAATCGCCGTGTATCAGGGCGAACGCGACCTCGTGAGCCAGAACCGCAAGCTGGGCGAGTTTGTGCTAACCGGCCTGCCGGCCATGCCGGCGGGCCTGCCCAAAGTCGATGTCAATTTCCTGCTCAATGCCGACGGCATTCTGAAAGTAGAAGCCGTTGAGCTGCGCTCGAATACGCGCCAGCAGGTCGAAATCAAGCCCCAGTACGGCCTCACCGACGAGCAAGTGGAGCAGATGCTGATGGATTCGCTGGTGAACGCCAAAGACGATGTGGCCGCCCGCCTGCTCATCGAAGCCCGCACGGCCGCCGAGCAGTTGCTCTACCAAGTCGACAACTTTACCCGCAAAAACCGCCAGCACCTTACTGAAACTGAGCTGGCCGATACCGAAGCCCAAGTGGCTAACGTGCGCACCGCCCTGGCCGGCACCGACCGCGACCCCATTCTCAAAGCCATGGACGAGCTGGACGAGCTGACGCGGCCCTACGCCGAGCGGGTGATGAACATCTCCATTCAGCAGGCCATGGCGGGCAAAGAAATCGGGTAGTGCCGACGGGCTTCATTGCACCGGGCGGCGGTGCATTTTCTTTTTCTGCATGACTCCTTCGCGTTTTCGGAGCCTGTTGTTGGGACTGTTTTACGTGGCGCTGGCCAGCGTGCCGCTGTCGGTAGCCTGGTTTTCGCCGCGTTGGCATTTCGGGCTGCTGCTGGCTTCGGAGCCCCTCATGGCCCTCACGGTGGGCATTTTGATAGTGGGGTTGCTGGCCGGCTGGGTGGCCTGGCCCCGCACTGCCCGGCGCCTCGACAAGCTCATCGGGCTGCACGTAGGGGCGTTGTTTTTGTCCACGGTTTTTTCGGGTGATGTGCTGGTGTCGGCCAAGTACTTCGCCACGATATTACTCTATACGGGTTTCGGCTACGGGGTGCAGCGGGTGCTGCGACTGGAGCGTACTGAGTGGTTCCGGGCCCTGGGGGCGCTGGCGCTGGGCACCAGCCTGCTGGCGGCCTATGCCTTGCTACGGCACGCAAGTACCGGCATCTCCTACACGTTTTCGTATTTCGTAGCGCGCCCTTTTTTGGAGCACGGCCACACCAACCTCACGGTGGTGCTGGAGCCGCTCATTCTGCTGCTCAACATGGTGCTGCTCTACCACCCGCGGGCACAAAACCAGCGCGGGCGGTTCCTAGTCACCATTCTGCTCACGGGCGTGCTGATGGTGGTGGCGTTCTCGTACTCGCGGGCGTCCTATATCTCGCTGCTGGCGCAGGCGCTGTTGCTGCTGGCGTTTTCGGGGCGCGAGGCGGGCGTGCGGCTGCTGTTGCCATGGGCGGTGGCCAGTTGCCTAGTGCTCAGTGCCTGGCAGGTTATTAATATTGCGCACCCGCACCCGCCCACGGCTACCAAAACCAACCTGCTGCATGAATTGGGCTCGGTGAGCGACTTCTCCTCGGCTAACGAGTCGAACGCCGAACGCATGAGCCGCTGGGTGTTCAGCCTCGACCTGTTCCAGCAGGAGCCGGTGGTGGGCGTAGGCCCCGGCACCTTCCCCGACCGTTACCTGGAGTTTGTGCGCCACGACCCGGCCCACCCCAACTACACCCCCACCCTGCGGCGCATGAACGCCCACAACCTTTACCTCGACTGGCTGGCCGAGGCTGGCGCGCTGGGCCTGCTGTCGGGCCTGTTGCTGCTCGGCTACCTGCTGGTGCGCCAACTGAAATGGGTGTTTCGGTGGGAGCAAACGCCGGCGCAGGTGGGCTTCACGGCCTATTTGCTGTTTTTCCTGCTGCACTCCTTCACACAGGACTTCTGGCAGGAACCCCGGGTCATCGTGTTATTTTGGCTGGCCGTGGGCCTGCAGCGCCATTACGCGCGGGCAGCCATGCCCGTAGCTCCCGCCGCCATGGGCAAACCCGAGCCGGCGCTGGACACGCACGCCTGACAAGTCTGCTGCCAGTAGCCAAAGCTATAGGCTGAGCGGCCTCCTACTTGGTTCCACTTCGCGGAAGTGGTGGCCGACTGCTGGCTGCTTTGGCCGGGGTGCGCAGGCTGAAGCCCAGCACGGCCCGCGATGCAGTGTCCCGGAAAGTCACTTCCAGCAGCTCAGATGGGCTTTTAGCCACCGAATCGGCCGCAAAGGAGAATGAGTAGAACAGGCGGGAGCCGCCCCGGTCGCCCAAGCGCACGCCCAGCTTGTAGAGCTCAATACCGCTTCCGTGGCGCTGGCCGCTCTTCCAAAGTGGCCGGGCCGCCGCCGCAAAGCGAGCCAGGGTGAGTCCCTGGCGCACTTCTGGTGCCAGCCGGGCATAAGCGGCCGGGTAGTCGGCGTGCAGCACTGCCCGCAGAAACAGGCCGGCCGCCTGCGCCTGGCCGGGCCGCCGCTCGGCCTGCATTGGCGGCGTTCTGCCCAGAGGCAGGACTGTTCCCGCGGCCATTAGCATCAACACAGGCCAATGGCGCATCATCTCTACCATGGCCCAAAATAAGCGAAGGCGGCCGGTCCGGCTGTTACGCTGGGCCTGCCGCCTTCGTTCCAGAGCCGTCGGCACTGGTTTCAGCTACTGCATTTATTCAATCACTACGCGGCGCGTCACGCTCAGGCCGCTGCCGGTGAGGCGCAGGGTGTACACACCCGTAGCCAAGCCGTGGGTCGGCAATTCGGCCTGATTAGCACGGCCGGCCCCCAACTGCATGGCCTGCGTCAGCACGCGCTGGCCCAGGGCATTGTAGAGGTCAATCGAAGCCGCGCCGCTGTTGCCAGCGCCGCTCAGCTGCACGCGCAGGGCGTTGCCGCTCACTACGGGGTTCGGTGCTACGGCCACGGTGTAGCCAGTGGTCTGGTCGCGGGTAGCAGTGCCACGGGTTACCGTCACGGCCAGGGCAGCCACGTTGTTGGTTTCGTTGGTTTCCGTTTCCACGTTCAGCGGGTCGGCCACGAAGAGGACGTAGTAGGCACCTACCGCCGTGTTAGCCGGTACAGGAGCCGTCAGTTGGCGGTTGGCGCTGGCGCCCGAGGCGAGGGCCGTGCCGGCGCTGGTGCCCAGCAGCACGTCGCTGGCATCCAGCGTCTGATTGGTGGAGAGGTAGTAGCCCACGGCCGACGTAGCGGCCGAACCCACCCCCTGGTTCTGAATCGTGGCGCTCAGCGACAAGTTGCCGCCGGCGGGCACCGACGAAGGCGAAGCGCCAATCTGGGTCAGCAGCAGGTCGGGCGATACCGTGGGCGCGTTCACGCACGTCACGGCGGCATCAAAGCCCGAAGCCGTCACGCTGCCGTCGCTCGTAAACACCAGCGTCAGGGCGCCCGACGTGTTGGTGGCACTGGCCTGAATGGGCAGCGAAGGCAGGTAGGTCAGCGTGGCCAGCAAAGGCGACTGGGTGTTCGGGCCGTCATAAATGCGCAGAGCATCGCAGCAGGTTTCAACGGCAAACGAGTTGAAGGTGAGCTGTACGCGGCTGCCCGTCGTGCCGGGGTTGATAACGAGGGTACCGTTGGCGTTGTCCGAATAGTTGCCGAAACCGCCGTGGTCGTACACCGTTGTGTTGCAGGTCGTAACCGTAGCCGTGCCGGTGAAGGGCACCACCGTGCCCGTAAACGGCCCCGTTACTGTGAACTGGTAGTAGGCCACGTTGTTGGTTTCGTTGGTTTCGCTCACCACGTTGGTAGGGTCGGCCACGGCCAGCATGTAGTAGTTGCCCGCCGTGGTGCCGGTCGGAATCGTCACCGTGGCGGCCGAGGACAAGTACTGGTAGCTGCCCAGTGCGCCGCCGGTGGTGGTGGTCAGCAGCACGTCGCTGGCGTCCAGCGTGGTATTGGTCGAAAGGTAATAGCCCGCGTTGCTGCTCGGCGAACTAGTGTTGCCCGCGTTGTAAACGTAGGACGAAACCGCCAGCGTGCCGCCGGGCGATACCGAAGTCGCGCCCAGGTACAGCTGTGTAATCTGCAGGTCGATGGACGGTACCGTTACCTGAATCGTGGTATAGGCCACGTTGTTGTTTTCGTTGGTTTCGCTCACCGCGTTGGCGGGGTCAGCCACAAACAATACGTAGTAGTAGCCGGGCGCCGTGCCCGCCGGAATGGTGCTCGTGGCCGTGCGGTAGGCGCTCAGGTTGGCCCCGAGGGAGGTGCCGGCTACCGTGGTCAGCAGCACGTCGCTGGCGTCCAGCACGGCATTGGTCGACAAATAGTAACCCATCGTGCTGCTCGGCGATGAGAGCGTGCCAGTGTTGTAGATGTACGAAGACATGCTGAGCGAGCCGCCTACACCTACCGTATACGGCGTCGCGTACGCCTGGCTCACCTGCAGGTCGATGCCCGGGGCGGTTACCGTCAGGGTCGTGTAGGCGACGTTGTTGTTCTCGTTAGTTTCCGTCACCAGGTTGGTGGGGTCGGCCACAAACAGCAGGTAGTAAGTGCCCGTGGCCGTTGCGGCCGGCACCGTGACGGTGGAATAGATGCTGACGTAATTGCCGCCAGCCAGGGTGGTGGAGTTCTGGCTGCCCACCAGCACGTCGCTGGCGTCGAACGTGGTGTTCGTCGACAGGTAGAAGCTCATGTTGGCCGGAGTGGCCGGCGCATTGCCTTGGTTGTATAGGTAGGCCGAGGCAGTGGCCGTGCCGCCCGACGCCACGGTGCTCGGCGACACGTAAGCCGACGACACTGACAAGTCAATCGAAGGCGCAATCACCGTGAAGGCCACGCTGCGCACGTTGTTGGTTTCGTTGGTTTCGCTCACCACATTGGTGGGGTCGGCCACAAATAGAATGTAATAGCTACCGGGCGTGGTGCCCACCGGAATGGTTAGGTAGCCCGAACGGTACGACGAAAGGTTGGAGCCCAGCGCGCTACCCGAGGCCGTGTACAGCAGCACGTCGTTGGCGTCAAACGTGGTGTTGGTCGAGAGGTAGAAACCCATGTTGCTGCTCGTTGCCGTCACGTTGCCCTGGTTATATATCGAGGCCGAAGCCTGCGTGGTGCCACCGGCAGCACTGGAGCTGGGGTACAACGTCTCTTGCTGCACCACCAAGTCGACACCAGGAGGTGCCACCGTAATAGCTACCGAAGCCACGTTGTTGGTTTCGTTGGTCTCGCTAACCTGGTTTTGGTAATCGGCCGCAAACAGGATGTAGTATGTGCCGGGCGTGAGGCCCGTCGGAATAGCCGCCGTGCCGTAGCGCGACGACGAATACGTCGTCGTCAGCGCGCCACCGTACTGCGAAGTCAACAGAATGTCGCTGGCATCCAGTGTTTGGTCGGTCGAAATGTAGAAGCCCACGCTGCTGCTGGGCGCCACCGCGTTGCCCGAGTTCAGAATGTAGCAGTTCATGTTGATGGGCGTGCCCACCGCCGTGTTCAGCGGCGAAACCGATGGCTGCACAATGGTCAGGTCAATGCTCGGCGCCACCACCGTCACGTTCACCGAAGCCACGTTGTTGTTCTCGTTGCTTTCCGTCACCTGGTTCAGGTAGTCGCCCACAAACAGGATGTAGTAGTTGCCCGGGGTGGCCGTGGCCGGAATGGTCGCCGTGGCGTAGCGCGTGCTCGACACGCCCGAGTTCAGCGCGTAGCCCGTCGTATAATTCAGTAGAACGTCGCTGGCATCCAGCGTGGCATCAGTTGAGAAGTAGTAGCCCACGTTGCTGCTGGCCGCCGTGTTCGCGCCAATGTTGTAGATGGAGCAGCTCAGCGAAACCGAGTTGCCGGCCACCGTACTCAGCGGGCTCACCGAAGCGCCCTGCACGGCCAAATCTGCGAGCGGCACGGTCGTCACACAGGCAATCGAAGCCGCGAAGCCGCTGTAGCTATAGTAGCTGTCGCTCTGCAACAGCACGGTGAGCGTGCCCGCCGAGTTGGTCGCGTACACCGAAGCCGGGGGCAGATTGTAGTTGGAGTACTCGCCAATCAGCGGCGCCGAGGTCGAGCTGCCGTCGTATATCCGCACCACATCGTAGTAAGGGTCGATGTTGAAAGTCGAGAACTGCAGGCGAATCTTGTTACCAGCAGTTGAAGGCGTCAGCGTCGTGCCGCCGTAGGCGTTCAACGCGTAGTTGCCCGAGGGGCCGCCGTCATCGTAAAGCGTGCCGGAACAGGTGGTTACCGACGTAATGCCGGTGGTGGGCAGGTTGTAGGTCTGGGCGTTAGCCGCCTGGCTCCACCACAGAATGGCGGCCATCAGCGCCAGCCATAATTTGCCTTGAAACAGCAGAGGGTAGGTTTGTTTCATGTGAAAATTTGTTGATAAAAAGGAATGAATATTGTTTTGAAGGACAAAAAAATCCCGGCGCGCTCACAGCAAAAAAGCTGCCAGCCACGTCGGGCACTAAGTCAGTCGTTAGTTGTCATTTTGGGGCACCAGCACGAATACGTCCTCACCAGGACGTTTCATGAGGTATTTTTCCCGCGCAAATTTTTCGAGCAACGCCGGCGAGCTCATTAGTTCGGCCCGCTCTTTTTTCACCACCTCAATGTTGTCGAGGTAATACTGCTTCTCACTACGTAGCTCCTGCCACTTGCGGTAGATGTCGAACTGCTTGCCCAAATCGTTTGCATCGAAGACCAGCATCCAGACCAGAAAGCCCATGCCGGTGAGAAAGTAGAAACTGCGGGCCACCCGGAGTACCGGGCTAATGAAATGAGGTAGATTCATCGGGGATAAAGGTAATACAAAAGGCCAATTCCGTGCTAACGAAATTGGCCTTTTATTCAACTAACCATCAGAATGGTTACATCTTTTTACCAGGGAAGTAAGCCACCTCGCCCAGCTCCTCCTCAATGCGGAGCAGCTGGTTGTACTTGGCCATCCGGTCCGAGCGCGACGCCGAGCCCGTCTTAATCTGGCCGGTGTTCAGCGCCACGGCCAAATCCGCAATTGTGCTGTCCTCCGTCTCACCCGAGCGGTGGCTCATCACCGACTTGTAACCATTGCGGCGGCCCAGGTTCACGGCGTTGATAGTTTCGGTTAGCGTACCAATCTGATTCACCTTGATGAGAATGGCGTTGGCAATGCCTTCGTCAATGCCGCGCTGCAAACGGTCCACGTTGGTCACAAACAAGTCGTCGCCCACCAGTTGGGTCTGCTTGCCCACACGCTCGGTGAGGGATTTCCAGCCGCTCCAGTCGTCCTCGTCCATGCCGTCTTCCAGGCTGATGATGGGATATTTCTTCACCCAATCGGCCCAGTAGTCCACCATCTGGCTCGAAGTCAGCTTGTCGCCAGTGCTCTTCTTGAAGTGGTACACGCCATCCTCGTAGAATTCCGAAACGGCCGCATCCATGGCAATGAACACGTCCTCGCCAGGCCGGTAACCGGCCGTTTCAATGGCCTGCAACACAATTTTAATAGCGTCTTCGTTCGACTTAATGTTCGGAGCAAAACCGCCTTCATCGCCCACGTTGGTGCTGAAGCCTTGCTTCTTGAGCACGTTCTTCAGGTGGTGGAAAATTTCCGTGCCCCAACGCAGCGCTTCCGAAAAAGAAGACGCGCCCGTGGGCATAATCATGAATTCCTGGAAGTCAATCGAGTTATCGGCGTGCGAACCACCGTTTAGGATGTTCATCATCGGCACCGGCAGTGTGGCTGCCCCTACCCCGCCCACGTAGCGATACAGCGGCATCCCAGCATCCTGCGCTGCCGCACGGGCCGCTGCCAGGCTCACGCCTAGGATGGCGTTAGCACCCAGGTTCGCCTTATTAGGCGTACCGTCCATTTCCAGCATAATCTTGTCGAGCAGTGCCTGCTCATACACCGAGAAGCCCACCAATTCCTCGGCAATGCGAGAATTGACGTTCTCTACAGCCTTCAGCACACCCTTGCCCATGTACATCGACTTGTCGTCGTCGCGCAGCTCTACAGCCTCGTGTTTGCCCGTGCTGGCGCCCGAAGGAACGGCGGCGCGGCCTACCACGCCCGAATCAAGCGTTACGTCCACTTCCACGGTCGGATTACCGCGGGAATCAAAAATCTGGCGAGCGTGAATTTGCGAGATGAAGCTCATAACTTAAGTGAGATTAGTTCGGCGCAAACTTACGCCCCTGGTTCCCAATTGCCGCACTTAACCGCAGCATCAACGGTTTGACCGTAACACCGAATCCAGCACGCTGGCGTTGAAGTGCCCCGCGCCAGCCGTCGCATACAGCACCTTATGCTGCCGGTTCAGCAGCAAGTGCGTAGGAAACCCTGTCGGACCAGTATAACCCGGGTACAGTTCATTCAGCAGCTTAGAATAACGCTTGATGCCCGTGAACTCATCTCCGTACTTCTCCATATCGAGTATGTAGGTCGGAAACACAACTTGGCGAGCAACCAAGAACCGTTTCACCTGATTGAGTTCGACCCAACTTTCCGGCGTCACCATCACTAGCCCCACTGCTGGCTGTGCCTCATGCATGCGCATGATAACAGGCATTTCCGCTACGCAAGGCTTGCAAAAGCTCCCGTAGATATAAACATGCGTGATGTCCTTCTCCCCTACCAATCGTTGGATACCCGCCGCGTCCACCTTAAAGACCTGCGCTCCGGCCGCAATCCCTCCTTCACCCGTGGTTGCTTGCTCCGGCTTACCGGAATCAGGCAAAGCAGCAGGTTGCAACTCCGCTTGTTCTTTCTTGGAGAGCTTGCTAAATCGAGGGTTCACCTGACACGAATGCAGCATTGCAGCACATGTTACTGCTAAAACCGCTGTTTTGATTGAAAGCATGGTTCATTGAAATGACAAGCTAAAACGAAGCGATAAATAAACAAAAAAAGGGACGCCCCTCACGGAGCGTCCCTTTTCTATCAATAGCAATTGCTACGAATTAAGCACCAGCTTCGTCAGCCTTAGCTTCTTCGCGGCTCTCGCCGTCCTTAACAGTTTCGGTAGCCGTGTCAGCCGGAGCCGACTGCTCAACTACTGCGTTAGGAGCAACAGCTTCGCCTTTCACTTCGGTAGCCGAAGTAGTAGCAGCGGCATCGCCAGCAGCTTTCTTACCACCACGACGCGAACGACGGGTAGTGCCAGCAGCAGCCTTATCAGCAGCCGCCTGCTTCGACTCAATCAGGGTCTCGTTGAAGTCCACCAGCTCGATGATGCACATCTCGGCGTTGTCGCCCAGACGGGTATCGCTCAGCTTCAGGATGCGGGTATAGCCACCGGGACGGTTAGCAATTTTGCCCGAAATGTTGCCAAACAGCTCCTTAATCGACTCTTTGTCCTGCAGAGCGGCGAACACCATGCGGCGCGAGTGCGTCGTGTCTTCCTTCGACTTGGTCAGCATCGGCTCCACGTACTTGCGCAGGGCTTTGGCTTTGGCCACAGTCGTCGTCAGACGCTTGTGCAGGATGAGCGACGAAGCCATGTTCGACAACATGGCGTGGCGGTGGGCGGTGGTCCGGCCCAGGTGGTTGATTTTTCTTCCGTGACGCATCGGTCGTTTGAAAAAATGTGTGCTTGCGGGCGGCGACCACGGCGGGCCTCTGAGGCCTCATTAGAACCGCTGCCCCTTGGGCACACTGGTGAAATAGTAAATGGATAAAAAAGAAGATGTGCTAACCCGCCGGACAAGTCCAGCCAATCAGCACATCTTTAATCGATATTCTAGTCTTCGTCCAGGCGATACTTGCCCAGGTCCATGCCGAACTCCAGACCACGCTCTTCCACGAGGTTTTCCAGCTCGGTCAGGCTCTTCTTGCCGAAGTTGCGGAACTTCATCATGTCGGCAATTTCGAGCTGCACCAGCTCGCCCATCGTCTTGATGTCGGCAGCCTTGAGGCAGTTCTTGGCGCGTACGCTGAGCTCCATGTCCTCCAGCGGAGTCTTGAGCATCTTGCGCATCTGCATGGTTTCCTCGTCAATCGGCTCGTCTTCGGTCACGCGCGGACCTTCGAGGGTCATCGTGTTGTCCGAGAACAGCATGAAGTGCTGAATGAGGATGTTGGCCGCACCTTTCAATGCTTCCTCCGGGTGAATCGAACCGTCGGTCTGAATCTCGATAACGAGCTTCTCATAGTCGGTCTTCTGCTCCACGCGGGTGTTCTCGATGCTGTACTTCACGTTCTTGATGGGCGTGTAGATAGCATCGATGGCAATCTGACCGAAAACCTGGTCAGCCGGCTTGTTCTCGTCGGCGGGCACGTAGCCACGGCCCCGGGCAATCGTCAGCTCCAACTCCAGCTCTACGCTAGGGTCGAGGTGGGCAATCACGTGGTCGGGGTTCAGTACTTCGAAGCCGCTGGCGAACTTGGCAATATCAGCGCCCGAAAAGGTATCCTGGCCTTTCACGCGCACCGTAATTTTATCCGAGATGGCGTCGCTCACCTTCTTGAAGCGAACCATTTTCAGGTTCAGGATGATTTCGGACATGTCCTCAATCACCCCTTCGATGGTCGAAAACTCGTGCAGCACGCTGTTGGTGCGCACCGACGTGATGGCGAAACCCTCCAGCGACGACAACAGAATGCGACGCAGCGCATTGCCGATGGTGACGCCGTAGCCCTTCTCGAGCGGCTTAAATTCAAACGTCCCGGTGAAGTCGTCGGATTTCTCCATCACCACTTTCTCCGGCATCTGAAAAGCTAAGATTGACATATGTGGGGCGTAAAAAATTTGAAAAAAATTGGTGAAGTATAAGCACAAGTGCGGCCCGACAAACTGCCGGGCCGCTACCAGTAGCGTTACTTACTTCGAATACAGTTCGACGATGAGCTGCTCGGTGATTTTCTCCGGAATCAGCTCACGGGCGGGGGCGTTGAGGAACTTGCCAGCCAACTCCTTGCCGTCCCACTCCAGCCACGAGAACTGGCGCGAGTTGCGAACCGACAGGCTCGTGGTGATGGCTTCCAGCGACTTCGACTTCTCACGCACGGCCACAATGTCGCCGGGACGCAAGTGGTACGAAGGGATGTTCACCACTTCACCGTTCACGGTGATGTGCTTGTGACCAACGAGCTGGCGGGCAGCGCGACGCGTCGAGGCAATGCCCAAACGGTACACGGCGTTGTCCAGACGGGCTTCCAGCAGGGCGAGCAGGTTGTCACCGGTGATGCCGGGGAGCGCTGCTGCTTTGTGGAACAGGTTTTCGAATTGCTTCTCCAACATGCCGTACATGTACTTCACCTTCTGCTTCTCCATCAGCTGGACAGCGTACTCCGACTGCTTCTTGCGACGGCCGCGGCCGTGCTGGCCCGGAGGATAGGCTTTTTTGTTGAGCGCTTTGCTCGGGCCGAAAATCGGCTCGTTGAAGCGACGGGCAATTTTTGAGGTAGGGCCGGTATAACGTGCCATTGTAATCTAATTTCTGAAGTGGAAAACTAAACGCGACGACGCTTGGGGGGGCGGCAGCCGTTGTGCGGCAGCGGCGTTACGTCGCGGATGGTGGTCACCTCAATGCCCACGTTGCCGAGGGCGCGGATGGCCGACTCACGGCCCGAGCCTGGACCTTTAACGAATACTTCGGCTTTGCGCATGCCCAGGTCGTGAGCCACTTTGCCGCAGTCGCTCATCGCCATTTGAGCGGCGTAGGGCGTGTTTTTCTTCGAACCACGGAAGCCCATTTTGCCGGCCGAAGCCCACGAAATAACTTGACCGTTGTTGTTGGTGATGGAGATGATGATGTTGTTGAACGAGGCACGAATGTGTACCTGGCCCACCTGCTCCACCACGACAACGCGCTTCTTGGCTTTGTCTTTTCTTTTTTGTGCCATTTGGTTATCGCAAAAAATGCGGGAGGTGTTGGCGCTGGCTGCGCGAGTAAATTACCCGCCAGAGCCAGCGCCGATTCCCGTGTGAATTTATTTGGTTGCCTTCTTCTTGCCGGCCACCGTTTTGCGCTTGCCCTTGCGGGTACGCGAGTTGTTCTTGGTGCGCTGACCACGAACCGGCAGACCTTTGCGGTGACGCAGACCACGGTAGCAACCGATGTCCATCAAACGCTTGATGTTCGTCGTTACTTCCGAGCGCAGCACGCCTTCAGTCTTGTGCTCGGCGGCAATGATGGCGCGGACGGCACCCGACTCCTCGTCGGTCCAGTCCTTCACCTTCTTGTTGACGTCGACGCCAGCTTTTACCAGAATCTTGCTGGCGTTGCTCCGGCCAATGCCGAAAATGTAAGTCAGCGAAATTTCGCCGCGCTTGTTGTCCGGGATATCAACCCCTGCGATACGAGCCATTGTGTGTGGTTATGTGTTTGCGGACAGAAACCCGGCAACTACTTGGAAGGCGGGCCGAAGGCTAACAACCAACGACCCAGTACCCAAGGTTCCGGGGTTCTAAAAATTGAATTAACCCTGACGCTGCTTGAAACGCGGGTTTTTCTTGTTGATGACGTAGAGCTTGCCATTACGGCGGACCAGTTTGCAGTCCACGCTACGCTTTTTCACCGAGGTTTTTACTTTCATGACCTGTGAAGGGAAACGGGTTTATTTATAACGATACTTAATCCGGCCCTTCGACAAGTCGTAGGGCGACATTTCCAGTTTCACCTTGTCGCCGGGCAGAATCTTGATGTAGTGCATCCGCATCTTGCCCGAAATGTGGGCAATCAGCTGGTGACCGTTCTCCAATTCCACGCGGAACATGGCGTTAGAAAGGGCTTCCAGGATGGTTCCGTCCTGCTCAATCGAGGCTTGTTTTGCCATAAGGGCTACTGCTGCAATGCTTTTTCGATGTATTCAAAGGAGGTGAGAATCTCCGCCTTTTCTTTTCTAACTACTACGGTGTGCTCGAAGTGCGCCGAGGGCTTGCGGTCCTTGGTGCGGATGGTCCAACCATCCGCTTCCTGCACCACGTCTTTCTTGCCTAAGTTCACCATCGGCTCAATCGCGATGACCAACCCCGTTTGCAAGAGCGGCCCGGAACCCCGCTTGCCGTAGTTCGGCACATCGGGGCTTTCGTGCAGCTTCGCGCCAACTCCGTGACCTACCAGCTCGCGCACCACCCCGTAGCCCAACGGGCCCACATGGTTCTGGATGGCGTGGCTGATGTCGCCCACGCGGTTGCCGCTCACGGCTTGTTCGATGCCTTTATACAGCGCCGCTTTCGTCTCCTTGAGCAGCGTCAGCACTTCCGGCGCCACCTCCCCGATTGGGTAGGTGTAAGCACTATCTGAATGGTAGCCATTCAGCAACACCCCGCAGTCCACCGAGATGATGTCACCACTTTTCAGCGGCTCATCGGTGGCGAACCCGTGCACCACCACCGCGTTCGGCGAGAGGCACAGGCTGTAGGGAAAATCGTATAAACCTTTGAAAGAAGGAATGCCTCCATTGTCTCGAATGAATTCTTCCGCACGCTTATCGAGCTGCCGCGTCGTCACTCCTTCCTTGATGAGACTCGCGACTTCGCCGTGAGCCCGGGCAAGCAGTTGGCCGCTCGCCCGCATGAGGTCAATCTCTTCTTCGGTTTTGTATTGTATCGGACCTTTTGCCATTGCTTGGTTACGAGGCGATGGAAATGGGCTGGGCCGTGCGACCGCGCAGCTTACCCGATTTCATCATGCCGTCGTAGTGCTGCATCAACAAGTAGCTCTGCACCTGGTTCACCGTGTCAAGCACCACACCCACCATGATGATGAGCGACGTGCCGCCATAGAAAGCCGAGAACGGACGCGTAACACCCAGTAACAAAGCCAGCGCGGGGAAGATGGCGATGAGGGCCAGCGCCACGGCACCCGGCAGGGTGATGCGCGTCAGGATTTCATCGATGTATTCCGAGGTATCGCGGCCAGGTTTTACGCCGGGCACGAAACCACCGCTCCGCTTCAGGTCATCAGCAATCTGGTTAGGGTTAACGCTGATGGCCGTGTAGAAGTAGGTGAAGATGATAATCAGCAAGCCGAAGGTCAGGTTGTACTGCCACGAGGTATAGTCCGAGAACTTAACGCCGATGTAGCTGGCGGTATCACTCTGGTTCTGCCATACCGATGCCACGATGGCGGGTACGAACATCAGCGACTGTGCGAAGATGATGGGCATTACGCCGGCCGCATTCACCTTGAGGGGAATGAACTGACGCTGGGCATCCAGCTGCGTAGTGCCACCTACTTGCTTGGCGTACTGCACCGCAATGCGGCGAACAGCTTGCGTGAGCACGATAACCGCCATGACCACGAGGAACAGCACCACCATTTCCAGCAGGAAGATGAGGGATTTGTTCACGCCTTTGGCAGCTGCCTCACCGATGATGGCACCGGGGAGACGCGACACGATACCAATCATGATAATCATGGAGATACCGTTGCCGATGCCTTTGTCCGTGATTTTCTCGCCCAGCCACATGCAGAACAACGTGCCGGCCGTGATGATAATCATGGTCGAGACGGTGAAGAACGTGCCGGGGTTGATGATGGCTTCGGCGTTAATCGTGGCGATGAAGCCAACTGATTGGGCCAATACAATCGGAATCGTGAGAATCCGGGTGTACTGGTTGATTTTCTTACGTCCCGACTCGCCTTCCTTCTGGAGCTTCTGGAAGTAGGGCACGGCGATGGTGAGCAGCTGCAACACAATCGACGCCGAGATGTACGGCATGATGCCCAGCGCGAAGATGGACGCGTGGCTGAATGCACCGCCGAGCAGCGTATCCAGAATGCCAAACAAGCCTTGGGCGCCGGTCTTGAGCTGCGTGGGGTCAACGCCCGGCAACACCACGTAAACGCCTAGGCGATAGATGGCAATGAAGAAAAGCGTATTGAGGATTCGCGTACGCAAATCCTCAATCGCAAAAATGTTTTTTATCGACTCGATAAACTTATTCATTGCCGAAGGTAGCTATTAGAGCGTTACCGCTTTGCCGCCAGCTTTCTCGATGGCTTCAACAGCCGATTTCGAGAAGGCGTGAGCATGAACTTCTACAGCAGTGGCGATTTCGCCGCGGCCGAGAACTTTGATTTTGGCATTTTTCGAAACCAGACCGGCGGCCACGAAGTAAGCGGCATCCAGGGTGGTGGCGCTGTTCTTCTCGAGGAGGCCAGCGAGCACATCGAGGTTGATGGCTTTGTACTCGACGCGGTTGATGTTCGTGAAGCCGAACTTGGGCACACGGCGCTGGAGGGGCATCTGGCCACCTTCGAAGCCGGACTTGCGCTTGTAGCCCGAACGCGACTTGGCGCCTTTGTGACCACGGGTCGACGTGCCACCGCGCGTGGAGCCTTCGCCCCGGCCAATCCGCTTCTCGTTTTTAGTCGAGCCGTAGGCGGGCGATAGATTGCTGAGATTAAGCATGACGATAATAGTCTTACAGTTCGGTTACTTGGAGCAGGTGCTGCACGCTCTTCACCATGCCCAGGATGGACGGGTTCGATTCGTGGGTAGCGGTGCTGTTGAGTTTGTTCAGGCCGAGGGACTGAACGGTGCGCTTCTGACGCTCGGGGCGGTCAATGGCGCTGCGCACGAGCTTTACTTGAATTTGTGCCATGTCAATTAACCGTTAAAAACGCGGGCCAAAGAAATACCACGGGCTTGAGCGATTTGCAACGGGTCGCGCATTTTGGCGAGGGCTGCAAACGTAGCTTTTACCACGTTGTGAGGGTTCGACGAGCCTTTCGACTTCGCCAGCACATCCTTGATACCGGCGCTCTCGAACACGGCGCGCATAGCACCGCCGGCGATTACACCCGTACCGGCAGCAGCCGGCTGGATGAGCACGAAACCACCGCCGTAGCGGCCTTCCATGAGGTGAGGAACGGTGTGCTTGTACATAGGCACTTTCACCACGTTCTTCTTGGCGTCGTCAATGCCTTTGGCAATGGCGTCGGTTACTTCGTTGGCTTTGCCGAGGCCGTAGCCTACGTTGCCGTTGCCGTCGCCCACTACCACGATGGCAGAGAAGCTAAAGCGGCGACCGCCTTTCACCACCTTCGCTACGCGGTTGATGGCTACTACTTTTTCTTTGAAGTCGGAGTCAGCACCCATGCGGGAGTTGTCCTTGTTCCGGTCGCGGTCGTTGCTGCGCTGACGGTCTCCGCCAGGACGATTGTTGTCGCGTTCTTGCGCCATGATAGTTTAGAAATTGAGGCCGCCTTCGCGAGCACCTTCAGCCAATGATTTTACGCGACCGTGGTAGAGGTAACCCGAGCGGTCGAACACCACTTTCGTGATGCCTTTCTCCAGGGCAACCGCGGCTACCTGGCGGCCTACGGCAGCGGCCAGGGCCACACCGTTGCCACCTTCGGCGGTTACTTTTTTCGACGTAGCGGCAGCCAGGGTGCGGCCGGTCGTGTCGTCGATAATCTGAGCATAAATGCCCGTGTTGCTGCGGAACACCGACAGGCGCGGACGCTCCGAGGTGCCGGACACTTTCGTGCGGATGATGCGCTGAATCCGCTTGCGGCGAGTTGCTTTATCAAATGCCATGATGCGAATTTATTTAGAGGCCGTTTTACCAGCTTTGCGACGGATAATCTCGCCCACGAAGCGCACACCTTTGCCTTTGTAGGGCTCCACTTTGCGCAGCGAACGAATTTTGGCGGCCACCTGGCCCAGCAGCTGATTGTCGATGCTGTTGAGCGTCACAATCGGGTTCTTACCCTTTTCGGTTACCGCGGTAGCGGATACTTCGCCGGGGAGGGCGATGTACACGTTGTGCGAGTAGCCGAGGGCCAGTTCCAGCGTGCTGCCCACGAGCGAGGCTTTGTAACCTACGCCCACGAGTTCAAGTTTCTTCTCGAAACCAGCGCTAACACCGGTCACCATGTTGTTGATGAGCGAGCGGTAGAGGCCGTGCATGGCCTTGTGGCGCTTCTGCTCGGTGGGGCGGGTTACGGTGAGGGTACCGTCTTCGATGGCTACGGTGATGTCGCGGTCTACTTGCGTAGTGAGCGAGCCTTTGGGGCCTTTCACCGTCACCGCGTTGTCTTTGTCGACCGAAATAGCGACCCCGGCGGGGACGGAAATCGGCAGTTTACCAATACGTGACATAATTGAATTTGCTAAAGCGGTTCCGGACTAGTACACGTAGCACAGCACCTCGCCGCCCACGTTCTCGGTTTTGCACTCTTTCTCCGTCATCACGCCTTTCGAGGTCGAGATGATGGCGACACCCAGGCCGCTGAGGACGCGGGGCAGGTTGTCGGCGGCCACGTACTGACGCAAGCCGGGCGTCGAAACGCGCTGCAGCTTGGTGATGGCGGGGGCCTTCGTGGTGGGGTTGTACTTCAGGGCGATTTTGATGGTGCCCTGAACCGACGAATCATCAAAACGGTACGACTGGATGTACCCTTTGTGGTACAACACTTTCGTGATTTCCTTTTTGATGTTGCTGGCCGGGATTTCTACCACCCGGTGGTTCGCCTTGATGGCGTTGCGTACCCGGGTCAGGTAGTCGGCAATGGGGTCAGTGTTCATTATTTTTTAAATACGTCCGCTTTTTTCGGAGCGCAAAGATAAGAAAATTTCGCCGGGTGCCCAACGGGACCAACGAAATTTCGGTTAAGACTACTTGGCACGTCCGGCGACGGTCCGGCCAATGGTTTCTTTTGGCAACCTGCCAAATGGTTTTGAGGCAAGCCTCAGGTTTTGGGAGTGCAAAGGTAGCAGGCTTTCAGGGGCTTTTGCAAGTGCTTGACAGAAATATTCTTGACTATTGGACAGCCGTGCCTCCAAAACGACCGAATCGGGGGAAGCGCTATTGCTGCTTCAGGTGCTTGAGAATGGCAATCACGTCCTCGTCGCCATGCGTAGTCTCTGCCTCCTGAAAGGTCTGGTGAACCACATTGGCCAGTGGGGTATCCGAGCCTTCGGCTTTGGCTAGGCGCAAGTCTTTGGCGAGCAGCTTGAGGGCGAAGGCGGCCTGATAGTTCTCGTTGAGAATGGCGTCGCCCTTGAGGTTGAGGAAGACGCTGGCGAGGGCGCTGCTTTTGATGAGTTCGAGCAAGTCGGCCGTTTGCAGCCCGTGCTGCTGGGCGAACAGGACGGCTTCGGCCAAACCTTGGGCCTGGAAGCCGAGCAGGGTGTTCATGGCGAGCTTGGCATTGTTGCCCGCGCCGGTGGGGCCCACGCGCAGGGCCAGCTTGCCGAGGTGTGCGAACAAGGGCTGCGCTTGCTTGAAAGCAGCTTCATCGCCGCCGACCATGATGGCGAGTTGGCCGGTTTCAGCCTGCTTCACGCTGCCGGATACGGGGGCATCGAGGTACTCGTGGCCGTGGGCGCGGCTTAGTTCGGCCATCTCTTGGCTGATACCGGGCGAGACGGTACTCATGTTGACAACGAGCTTACCGGTAGTAGACGACTGCAACAGGCCGTGCTCCCCGGTGAATAGCTCCCGGGTGGCTTGGTCATCCGACACCATGAGGAAAACGACCTGCGCGGCATCGAGCACGGCGGCGGGCGTGGGCGCGACTGTGGCGCCCTCGGCGCGCAGGGCTTCGGCCTTAGCGGGGCTGCGGTTGTAGGCGATAACGGGGAGGCCGGCGGCGAGCAGGCGGCGGGCCATGGGCTTGCCCATGTTGCCCAGGCCAATCCAGCCGGTGGTGGTTGGTGATTCCATAATAGGTTGTGAGGGATTAATAACATGAACCAGCGCGGGAGCTGGCGTAGGCTATAACGGCAAATGGGGTTGCTCCGAATACCGGAACAACCCCATTTGTTTCACTTACTCCAATTTTCTGGTGGCCTGCGATGCGAGGCGCGGTTACTCAATGGGTCGGAACAGCCGGCTCCACCGGACCTTGTGCAGCACATCCGCATTGGGGTCGAGTGACAGCCACGTGAACACGGCTTTGCCCACGATATGGTCCTCCGGCACAAAACCCCAGAAGCGGGAGTCTTCGGAGTTGTGCCGGTTGTCGCCCATCATGAAGTAGTAGTTCTGCTTGATGGTGTAGCGGGTGAGGGGCTGGCCGTTTTGTTGTATCATGCCATCCTGCCAGGTGATGCCAGAGTTGTGCTCGTATTGCGACACGATTTTATAATAGATGGCCGCGTTGGCGGGCGTGAGGGTGATGGTCTGGCCTTTCTTTGGCACGGGCAACGGGCCGTAGTCGTCGAGCTGCCAGCGGCGGGGAGTGGCACTGGCGGCTTGCGATACATCGAAGTCGGCCACGTCGGGGAACAGCTGCAGGGGGTACTGCACCACCTTCAGTGACTTCGTGTAGGGCTGCCGACGAAAGTAAGCGGCCACCTCGGCCGGGCAGCTGATGACGAAGCCGGGCTTGCCCGTTTCAGGGTTGATGATGGCGCGGGGCACGCCATCGGGCTCGCGGTAGTCGACCACGCCCTGGGCATGCAGCGCCGCCACAATTTCATCGTTAGGCGCAGGCACTTCCAGGAAATAGGTGGTTTGCGGACGGCCGGCTACCGCGCCGGGCTGTCCGTTAAGAAACACCTGGCCGCGGCGGATGCTCAGCGTGTCGCCCCCCACCGCGATGCAGCGCTTGATGAGGTTGGTGCGCACATCAGCAGGGCGCTGCTGCTCGTGCGGCACGTGAAATACCACTACGTCGTTGCGCTTCACCGAGCTGAAACCCGGGAAACGATAGGTTGGCAGTTGGATGAGGTCGGAGTAGCTCTGCGGGCCATGCTCCCACAGGGTTTGGTGCGTGAGGGGTACCTGTAGCGGCGTTTGGGGCGTAATGGGGCCGTAGTGCAGCTTGCTCACCATGAGGTAGTCGCCCACCAGCAGGGTTCCCTCCATGCTTTCGGAGGGAATGGTGTAGGCCCCCACCGCCGACCAGCGGAGCAGCGTGGCGGCCACAATGGCGAAAATGAGGGAGTCGGCCCACTCCCGGGTTTTGGTTTTGGGCGGCTTGGGCGCGGGGTTGGGGGTAACGCGTTTGGGCTGGAAGAAGGGTATCCGCATGGGTTCCGATTGAAGAGCGGGTGAGACAATAGCCACGGCAACGCCGCAGCAACAAGGGTTGCTCTAACGCACCAACAAGCCAAATAGTACGGCTTACCTATATATCTGCACTTTTTCCTCGCCCCTCCCCCACCCGCTCGGCGCACAGCTGAAGAAACTCGGAGGGGCGCGAGGCTCAAGATATTCATTAAGTAACTGCAATATCTAGCTATCTTTCCTCAATTCTTATTTACCGGAGAATTGTATCTGCTGCCAATTACTCTGCTCATCTTTCCGAATAACCCTATCATAAGACTATCCCCTTGAGGGTAATATGAAATGGGCATCCGATAGTGCATGCATCCTTGACGCATTTCGAGGGTATCTCTCGTTTTGTTGAATTCAGAGTAGTAAGTGGTATAATGATTCCAAACTACAAAGTCTGGTTGTGGCCTCTTGCTGTATTCGCCAATTATGATTGTCGAATCATTGGGCGCTTTATCTCGACGCCACTCGCCCTTGATTCGTTGCCTAATATTCGCTGGGTTCTTATGTCCGCATCCAATCAACAACGCGGTTGTAATGCAGTAGATTGAATTGATATTTTTCATCTCGACAGCTATAGCATAAAAGCAAAATTCCCAAGCTAAGGTCAGAAACCTCAACTTGGGAATTAAAACTTTATTGCGAAAATCGAAGCTTACCAGCTCGACTTGGTCACACCGGGAATTTTCCCGGCCAGAGCCATTTCGCGGAAACGCACGCGGCTGATGCCAAACTTGCGCATGTAGCCGCGGGGGCGGCCGTCAATCATGTCGCGGTTGTGCAGGCGCACGGGCGAAGCGTTTTTGGGCAGCTTGTCGAGACCTTCGTAGTCGCCGGCAGCTTTCAGAGCCTTGCGCTTCTCAGCGTAGCGGGCCACGGTGGCAATGCGCTTGCGCTCCCGTGCTTTGATGGATTCTTTAGCCATGAGTTCGGAAGATTAAGCGTCTTTTTTAGCGTTGGCGAAAGGCATACCGAACGCTTTCAGCAGCTCGTAGCTCTGCTCGTCGTTCTCGGCGGTGGTCACGAACGTGATGTCCATGCCCGAGATGCCTTTGATTTTATCAATCGAGATTTCGGGGAAGATGATTTGCTCCTTCACGCCGAGCGTGTAGTTGCCACGACCATCGAACCCTTTGTCGTTGATGCCTTTGAAGTCACGTACGCGGGGCAGGGCCACCGTCAAGAGACGGTCCATGAACTCGTACATTTTCTCGCCACGCAGCGTCACTTTCGCACCGATGGGCATGCCTTCACGGAGCTTAAAGTTCGACACCGATTTCTTGGCGATGGTGGCAATGGCTTTCTGGCCGGTGATAACCGTCAGTTCTTCCACGCCGTTGTCAACCAATTTCTTATCGGCTACCGCCGCGCCAATGCCGCGGTTGATGCAGATTTTGGTGATACGGGGTACCTGCATGATGCTCTTGAACTGGAATTTCTCCTGGAGCGCGGGTACGACGTCTTTTTTATAAATGTCTTTGAGACGGGCCATGATGGTGGGGGCTGCTTAAGCCGTTTTGGCAGAGGTACGCTTGGCTTTGGCCGGAGCAGCAGCCGGAGCTGCGGCCGCGGCGGCACCTTTACGTACCCGCTCACCGGTGGTGGGGTTGATAGCCTGCACGTTGCTCACGTGCATGGGCGCCTCCATCTTGGTGATGCCGCCCTGGGGCGATTTGGCGCTCGGCTTGTTGTGTTTCGTCACCAGGTTCAGGCCCTCAACGGTTACGCGCTGAGTCACCCGGTTCACCGACTTGATAACGCCGGTTTTACCCTTTTCGTCGCCAGCAATCACCTTCACGGTATCGCCCGACTTTACGTGCAGCTGCACGGGGTCTGCTTTTCTGATAGCCATGGCTTAGAGTACTTCGGGGGCTAGGGATACGATTTTCATGAACTGACGCTCACGCAGCTCGCGGGCCACTGGGCCGAAGATGCGCGTGCCGCGGGGCTCGTCGTTGTTGTTGAGCAACACGGCGGCGTTGTCGTCGAAGCGGATGTACGACCCGTCTTTGCGGCGCACTTCCTTCTTCACACGTACCACGACGGCCTTGCTCACGGTGCCTTTCTTGGCGTTGCCCGAAGGGATAGCCGACTTGATGGCTACCACAATCTTGTCGCCAACGCTGGCGTATTTCTTGCCCGTGCCACCCAAAACGCGGATGCAGAGGACTTCCTTGGCGCCGCTATTGTCGGCCACCGTCAGGCGGGATTCTTGCTGTATCATCGGTTCAGATTATTTAGCGCGTTCAACAATTTCAACCAAGCGCCACCGCTTGGTCTTGCTCAGCGGACGGGTGCTCATGATGCGCACCGTGTCGCCTTCGCCGCACTCGTTTTTCTCGTCGTGGGCGTGGAATTTCGTGGTTTTGGTCACGAACTTGCCGTACTTGGGGTGCTTTTGTTTCTGCACCACAGCCACGGTGATGGACTTGTCCATCTTCGAGCTCGTTACCGTGCCGGTGATTTCCTTGCGCATGTTGCGCGAGTCTTCAGCTACGGCTTGGTCTTGGGTTGTTACGTCGGTTGCCATCGGAATTAAGCGGGGTTAGAGGCCTGCTCGTTGTTCCGACGAGTCTGCTCGGTGAGCAAGCGGGCGACGTTTTTACGGTTGGCCTTGAGGCGGGCGGGGTTTTCCAGGGGCGAAATCGCGTGGGCGAAACGCAGCTGCTGGCCCTGAGCCTGCTCGGTTTTGATTTGCTCTTTCAGCGCTTCTGCGGAAAGGCCTTTGAGGTCGGTCTTGTTCTTCATGACTTAAGCAGCGTCCGTATAGTCGCGGCGAACCACGAATGAAGTTTTTACGGGGAGCTTCTGAGCCGCCAGACGCAGCGATTCTTTAGCTACTTCCAGCGAAACCCCGTCCGACTCGAACATGATTTGGCCGGGCTTCACGCAGGCCACCCAATACTCGGGCGAGCCTTTGCCTTTACCCATGCGCACCTCAGCGGGCTTCTTGGTAATCGGCTTGTCGGGGAAAATGCGAATCCATACTTGCCCTTCGCGTTTCATGGCGCGGGTCATGGCAATACGAGCAGCCTCAATTTGGCGAGCCGTAATCCAAGACACTTCCAGCGACTTGATAGCGAACGAACCGAAGTCTATGGAGCTGCCGCGGTAGGCGAGGCCTGTTACGCGACCCTTTTGCATCTTGCGATACTTGGTCCTTTTCGGTTGTAACATTTGATTTTAATAAAAGAGAGTGTTCTGTAAGAGAGAGGGGCGAATAGCCGAACATTTCGCTTCGTTCACCGGAAAGCGGCAAACGAAGCGAAATGACTTGGCTTTGTTCTAGCGACGCGGGCCGCGAGCGGCACCGCCGGCAGCGCCACCGCCTTGGGCGGGGCCGTTGCGACGGGGACCGGCGTTGTCGCCAGCGCCACGGGGGGCGCGGTCGCCACCGCCAGCGTTGCCACGACCGGCACCACCGTCACGACGCGGGCCACGGTCGCCTTCGCGACGCTCGCCGCGGGGGCCACGGTCGTCACGACGACCACCGCCACCTTCGCCACCACCGGGGTTGGTGAGCTGCTGGTTCGGCGAGAGGTCGGGCTTGCCGAACACCTCACCGCGCATTACCCACACCTTGATGCCGATTTTACCATACACGGTCTGAGCTTCCGACAAAGCGTAGTCGATATCGGCGCGCAGCGTGTGCAGCGGCGTACGACCTTCTTTGTACTGCTCCGAACGGGCAATCTCTGCACCGCCGAGACGGCCACCGCACTGAATCTTGATGCCTTCGGCACCAACACGCATGGCAGCTTGAATCGACATTTTCATGGCGCGACGGAAGGAGATACGAGCGGCCAGCTGCTGGGCGATGCTCTCGCCTACCAGCTTGGCATCCAACTCCGGACGCTTAATTTCGAAGATGTTGATTTGAACGTCTTTGCTGGTGATTTGCTTCAGCTCGTCCTTAATCTTGTCCACTTCCTGGCCGCCTTTGCCAATCACCACACCCGGACGGGCCGTGTTGATGGTGATGGTGATGCGCTTCAGGGTGCGCTCAATCACAATGCGGCTGATGCCGCCTTTCTGAATGCGCGCGTTGATGTACTTGCGGATTTTCTCGTCCTCCACCAATTTCTCGGCGAAGTCCTTGCCGCCGTACCAGTTGGAGTCCCAGCCTTTGATAACTCCCAAGCGGAAGCCAACCGGATTTACTTTCTGTCCCATACTAAATTAGGATTTGGCGTCGGCCTTAGGGTTTTCGGTAGTGGCGGCTGCTTTAGCGCCTTTGCTGCCGAGCTTCTCCACTTTCGTGTCGATTTTCAGCGTCACGTGGTTGCTGCGCTTGCGGATGCGGTGACCACGGCCCTGAGGGGCGGGGCGCAGGCGCTTCAGCTGGCGTCCTTCGTCCACGAAGATTTCGCTGATGTAGAGGTTTGCATCCTCAATCCGCTCTTCTTCGTTGTGCTGCTGCCAGTTGGCCAAGGCCGAAAGGAGCAGTTTCTCAATCTTCTCGGCGCCGATGTTGGCTTCGAAGCGCAACAGGCCGAGGGCCTGGGTCACTTTCTTGCCGCGCACGAGGTCGGCCACCAGTCGCATCTTACGAGGCGAGGTCGGCACATTGCGGAGTTTTGCTACTGCTTCCATCTTAGCGCTTGCCTTTATCTTTTTTGGCGACGTGACCACGGAAGTTACGCGTCGGGGCAAATTCGCCCAACTTGTGCCCTACCATGTTCTCGGTCACATACACCGGGATGAACTTATTGCCGTTGTGAACAGCGAACGTGTGGCCAACGAAATCCGGGGAAATCATCGAGCGGCGCGACCAGGTCTTCACCACCGATTTCTTACCAGCCGTTTCGAGTGCCATGACTTTCTTTTCCAGCCGGAAGTCAATGTACGGCCCTTTTTTGAGTGAACGTGCCATATATTACTTCTTGCCTTTGCGGCTCACAATCAGGTTCTCCGAATACTTGTTCTTGTTACGGGTCTTCTGGCCCTTAGCCAAAATGCCGTTGCGGCTCCGCGGGTGACCACCCGACGATTTGCCTTCGCCACCACCCATGGGGTGGTCAACAGGGTTCATCACCACACCACGAACGCGGGGACGACGACCAGCCCACCGGTTCCGCCCAGCTTTACCCATCACGGTGTTCATGTGGTCGCCGTTCGATACGGTACCAACGGTGGCCATGCAGGTAACGAGCACCATGCGCATCTCGCCGGAAGGCAATTTCAGCGTGGCATACTTCTCTTCGCGGGCTACGATTTGGGCGTAGGTACCGGCCGAGCGAGCCATTGCGGCGCCCTGACCGGGCTGCAATTCGATGTTATGGAGGATGGTACCGAGGGGAATCTCGCGCAGCGGCAACGTATTGCCTACTTCGGGAGCGACGCCAGGACCCGACACAATCTTCGCGCCTACCGTCATGCCGGCGGGAGCGATGATGTAACGCTTCTCACCATCGGCATAGTTTACCAAGGCGATGCGCGCAGTGCGGTTGGGGTCGTACTCGATGGACTTCACGACGGCCGGAACACCGGCTTTGTCGCGCTTGAAGTCCACGATGCGGTACTGGGTTTTATGACCACCGCCGATGTAGCGGTTAGACATTTTACCGGAAGAGTTCCGGCCACCCGATTTGGAGAGGGAAGTCATCAAAGACTTCTCCGGGGTCGACGTCGTAATCTCGTCGAACGCCGGCGCAACGCGGAAGCGCTGCCCTGGGGTTGTTGGTCTGAGTTTTTTAAGTGCCATTACTAGCTAGTTGTGCTTTTGCGGCGAAAAATTTGAGGCGAAGCTTGGTCGGCCTAGAGGTTGCCGTAGAAGTCGATTACATCGCCTTCTTTCACGGTCACAATGGCTTTCTTGCCGTGGGCGCGACGACCGGAAACCTGGCCGCCTTTGGTGCCTTTCGACTTCATTTTGCCAATGGTGCGCATCGTGTTGATGTTGGTAATCGTCACGCCGTACAGCGTTTCGATGTCCTTCTTGATTTGCACTTTGTTGGCGGTGCGCTCCACTTCGAAAGTGTAGCGACCTTTCTCGTTGAGGCCGGTGGCCTTTTCGGTAACGATGGGGCGTTTCAGCGTGCTCATTATTCGGCGGTGCTATAGAGTTCAACCAATGAAGCCATGCCGTCTTCCGAAATCAGGAGCGTGTCCGTGTTCAGCAGGTCGTGGGTGTTGAGGCCGATGGGCGTCGACACTTTCACTTTCTGCAGGTTGCGGGCGCTGAGGATGACGTTCTTGTTCACCTCGCCGGTTACAAGCATGGTCTTTTTGCCGTTGGTCAGCTTGAGGCCGTCCAGGATGGCAACGAAGTCCTTGGTGCGGGGAGCCGACATGGCAATGTTCTCCACAACGGAGATTTTGCCATCCTTCGCCAGGCTCGACAGAGCCGACAAACGAGCTACGCGCTTGGTCTTCTTGTTCAGCTTGAAGCTGTAGTCGCGGGGTTGCGGACCGAACATCCGGCCACCACCAACGAACACACCCGACTTCATGCTGCCGGCGCGGGCGCCGCCCGTACCTTTTTGTTTCTTCAGTTTCTTCGTGGTGCCGTGCACCTCGTTGCGCTGCTTGGACTTGTGCGTACCCTGGCGCTGGTTGGCCAGGTACTGCTTCACGTCCAGGTACATCACGTGCTCGTTTACTTCGAGACCGAAGATGGCGTCAGACAGGGTCACTTTGCGGCCGGTGTCTTCGCCTTTGAGGTTATATACTGCGAGTTCCATCGTACTAGTCTATTTCTCGATTACCACGTAAGAATTCTTCGCGCCGGGAATCGAGCCGCTCACCAGAATCAGGTTCTTGTCGCCTACTACGCGCATCACCTTCAGGTTCTGCACTTTCACGCGGTCGTTGCCCATGCGGCCACCCATGCGCATTCCTTTGAATACGCGCGAAGGCCAGGAGCACGCACCGATAGAACCGGGGTGACGCAGGCGGTTGTGCTGGCCGTGGGTCTGGCCACCAACACCCTGGAAGTTGTAACGCTTTACAACGCCCTGGAAACCCTTGCCTTTAGAAGTGCCTACAACGTCAACAAACTCGCCTTCCTCGAAGAGGGTAGCGTCGATGGTTGCGCCAGCGGCGTAGGTCGATTCGGCGTCGAGGCGGAATTCAACCAATTTTTTCTTGGGGGTCGTACCGGCTTTTTTGAAGTGACCAACCAAAGCTTTGGTGGTGTTCTTCTCTTTTTTCTCGCCGTACCCAATTTGAATGGCGGTGTAACCGTCATTCGCGATAGTCTTAACCTGCGTCACTACGCACGGACCCGCTTCGATGAGCGTGCAGGGAATGTTTTTCCCGTCCGGAGTGAAGAGGCTTGTCATACCGATTTTTTTACCGATGATGCCAGGCATTCTGTTAATGATTAAATGACACAAAAAGAAAACGACCGAGTGCCGTTTTCGCTAAGGGAGTGCAAAGATAGGAAAAAAGGCTCGGGAATCACAACCGAGTGTAGAAATATTTTCTCAGTGAGGCTGTTAGCTCCGGAAAAGGCGGCCTCTCCTACCCTTCTGGCTTCGGGGCGCTAAGCGGGGCGCCAGGTCGGGTCGGGGTCATCGCTGGGTAGCGAGCCCTGTAGCGCGAGCAGCAGGAAGAACACCACGAAGGCGAGGCCAATCTGTGTTTCCAGCGTGTATTCGACCAAAAACGACAAGGCAATGCTCACGTACTGGGCCAATAGCAATGGTGCACATTTGCGTCGGGCCCACCACGCAGGGTAGAACATTGCCCAGCAAAAGACTAATAACCCTACAATACCGTAAGCGGCCAAATTATATAGGTACTGATTGTGCGGCAGAATGTAGTATTCACTGGTCATCTCGGGATAAGTCTCGGCGTAGCGAATGGCCATTTCGCTCTCCAAATCCGGCTTGCCTACGCCGAATAGCTTGTTGTCTTCCCAAACGCTCAGCGCGGCTTTGTAGGAATAGAGGCGACCGGATATAGAGAATTTCTTGCCTTCGTCGCTGGTCTTCTGACGAGCTACGGTCACGTCAGTCTTCGTATTCGATATCTTATTCCGAAAAGTAGGGAAAGCCACGTAGCTGAAGACCGGCAATAAGAACAGAGCAGCTGCTAATATTCCAGCCCGCTTCCACTGTTGCTTGCGGAGCACTAGCCACAGCACTGCTAGACCGGCCAGTGCGTAAAAAGTCATTTCGCCGCTACGTACGGCCAGTAAGTGCAGGAATAGGACCAGCCCTATTATAATCCCTATCATCCAGGGCCGCCACGCTAACCTCACCGCCTTATGCTCCAGCAATGTCACCCCAGCTGCGATGGCAAGTGTAATCAACAAGCTGAAGCGGATGTGGTCGGGCTCGGTCGGCATCACTTTCGAGCGGTAATAGCTCTCGTTGATTTCAGCCGCGTGCAACGCATAGTTGATGGTGGCGCCCACTGCGGCCAGGGCGGTCACTGCAATCAGCAGCAACCATAGCCAGCGTAAGTATCGTCCCGGAAGTGGTGGCAGAAGCCAGAATGCCAGCGGTAGCATCAGGAAAGGCAGCTGCATTCCCAGGTCGAACCGGTATTCGTCCATGTTGGCTGGCTCGGTGTGAATACCCGCCGCTAGGTGCAACGCATATACCAAGGCGATACTTCCGAACACTGGCCAGAGCTTCAGATTGGCAATGCGCTTATGCACCAAGGCGTAAACCACCCCGGTCACGGCCAATCCTCCCATAGCAATTCCCAGCGCTACCCGCAGCCAATTGGCCAGGAAAATGCTGATGATAATGCATACACAGAAGAAGAAGGCAGAACGGTGTAATCGCTCAAGAGAAAAGACAGCAAGCATGAATAATCAGTAGTGGCCGCGCAAGTTCCAAAGAAAAAGCCCCACCGCAACGAATTGCGGTGGGGCTTTAACTCAATTAGGACTGAAATCGGTGCCTCAGACTTTGATTTCTACGTCAACGCCGCTGGGCAATTCCAGCTTCATCAGGGCATCAACGGTCTTCGACGAGGTCGAAAAGATGTCCACGAGACGCTTGTAGGTGCAAAGCTGGAACTGCTCCCGGCTCTTCTTGTTCACGTGGGGCGAGCGCAGCACGGTGAACTTCTCCTTTTGGGTCGGCAAAGGAATCGGGCCGCTAACGATGGCACCGGTGGCCTTCACAGCTTTCACGATTTTCTCGGCCGATTTGTCTACGAGGTTGTGGTCGTAGCTTTTCAGCTTAATGCGAATTTTCTGGTTCATTGTGATTGGTGGAAGCCGATTGCCTCCGTTTTGAAAAGCTTTGATTGTTTAGTTGTTCGTTGCTGGTTGTCAGTTGTTAGTCTTAAGCGCGAGCTTTTTCTAACAACTGACAACTAAAAACTAGCAACTATTTACCTCCTTTGGTTTTGGCAACGATGGCATCGGCCAGGTTCGTCGGCACTTGCTCGTAGTGCGAGAACGTGAGCGAAGCCGAAGCACGACCCGACGAAATCGTACGGAGCGCGGTTACGTAACCGAACAGCTCCGACAGCGGAACATCGGCCTTGATAACCTGGGCACCGGCTTTGGTGTCCATGCCTTTCATCAGACCACGACGACGGTTCAAGTCACCGGTTACGGGACCCGTGTACTCGTCGGGGCAAACTACTTCAACGGCCATGATGGGCTCCAGCAACTTCGGACCAGCCTTCTTGGCTGCCTCACGGAAGCCGTCACGGGCGGCGAGTTCGAACGACAGGGCGTCCGAGTCAACGTCGTGGAACGAACCGTGGTACAGACGCACTTTCATGGTTTCGAGCGGGAAGCCGGCCAGCGGGCCACGCTTCATGGCTTCTTCGAAACCTTTCTGGATGGGCTGGATGAATTCGCGGGGAATAACACCGCCTACGATGGCGTTATCGAACTCCAGACCGGGTTTTTCGGGCTCCAGCTCTTTCGGGCCGAGTTCGAAAACGATGTCGCCGAATTTACCGCGGCCACCAGTCTGCTTCTTGTACGTCTCGCGGTGGTCAACCACCTTGGTGAGAATCTCCTTGTAGGCCACCTGCGGGGCACCCTGGTTGATTTCCACTTTGAACTCCCGACGCATGCGGTCGATGATGATTTCAAGGTGAAGCTCGCCCATGCCGCGGAGGATGGTCTGGCCGGTTTCCTCGTCCGTGTTCACACGCAGCGTGGGGTCTTCCTCGATGAGCTTGGCGATGGCCATGCCCATTTTGTCGACGTCAGCCTGCGTTTTTGGCTCGATGGCGTAACCAATTACCGGCTCGGGGAAGCTCATCGACTCCAGAACCATCGGGTTCTTCTCGTCGGTCAGCGTATCACCGGTTTTGATGTCTTTGAAACCAACACCTGCAGCAATGTCACCGGCCTGAATCTTGTCGATGGGGTTCTGCTTGTTGGAGTGCATCTGCATGAGGCGCGAGATACGCTCCTTCTTGCCGGTGCGGTTGTTCAGCACGTACGAACCCGAGTCCAGCACGCCGCTGTAGCAGCGGAAGAAGCACAGACGGCCTACGAACGGGTCGGTAGCAATTTTGAACGCCAGGGCGGTGAAGGGCTCCGAGTTGTCGGGGTGACGCTCCATCTCCTCACCGCTATCGGGGTTGGTACCGATGATGGCGGGCATGTCGAGGGGCGACGGCAGGTAAGCCATAACGGCATCCAGCATCGTTTGTACACCCTTGTTCTTGAAGGCCGAACCGCAGAGCACGGGCGAGAACTTCATGTCGATAACCGCTTGGCGGATAACGACCATCATTTCCTCTTTCGTGATGGAATCGGGGTTGTCGAAGAATTTCTCCAGCAACGCGTCATCATACTCGGCTACGCTCTCAATGAGCTTCTGACGCCACTCAGCTACCGTCTCAACGAGGTCCTCGGGAACGGGGATTTCGTCGTACGATTTGCCTTCGGTTTTGTCGTCCCACACGATGGCTTTGCCAGTCAGCAGGTCAACTACGCCTTTGAAGGTTTCTTCGGCACCAATCGGAATCTGCAGGGGAATGGGGTTTGCGCCCAGTTTCTCCTTGATTTCATTTACGGCTTTGAAGAAGTCAGCGCCGGCCCGGTCCATCTTGTTGACGAAGCAGATGCGGGGCACTTTGTATTTGTCCGCCTGACGCCATACGGTTTCCGACTGCGGCTCCACGCCCGAAACGGCGCAGAACAGGGCCACGGCACCGTCGAGCACGCGCAGCGAACGTTCTACTTCTACCGTGAAGTCAACGTGGCCGGGGGTGTCAATCAGGTTGATTTTGTACTGCTTGGTATCAGCGGTGGGGTCACCTTTGATATCGGTGGGGTAGTTCCAGAACGTGGTGGTGGCAGCCGAAGTAATCGTGATGCCGCGCTCCTGCTCCTGCTCCATCCAGTCCATCGTGGCGGCACCGTCGTGCACTTCCCCGATTTTGTGGGTTTTACCCGTGTAATACAGAATACGCTCCGACGTCGTGGTCTTACCGGCGTCGATGTGCGCCATAATCCCGATGTTGCGGAGGTAGTAAAGTTCTTTGTTAACGGCCATGATGTTGGTTAAGGCTTAAAATTTGGGGTCTCAGGTCTTGGGTCGTTTAACAGAACAGTCCGTCAAATAAATCCAAGTCCCTAAGACCCCAAACCCAAATTTCCAGTTTAGAAACGGAAGTGCGAGAAGGCCTTGTTGGCCTCAGCCATGCGGTGGGTGTCGTCTTTCTTCTTAACGGCAGCACCTTCGCCTTTGGCGGCAGCGATGATTTCGCCAGCCAGCTTGTCCTTCATGGTCTTCTCACCACGACGACGGGCGTACTGAATCATCCACTTGGCACCCACCGAAATGCGGCGGTCGGCGCGCACTTCAATCGGAACCTGGAAGGTGGCACCACCTACGCGGCGGCTTTTCACTTCCACGGTGGGCATCACGTTGTTCAACGCTTTGCGCCACATTTCGAGGCCGCTCTCCTTGGTGCGCTGCTCCACGAGGTCGCAGGCGTCATAGAAGATGGTGTACGCCAGGTTTTTCTTGCCGTCGTACATCATGTAGTTCACGAAACGGGTTACCAGCGTCTCCTTGTACTTAGGGTCCGGCAGCAAGATGCGCTTCTTCGGTTTTGACTTTCTCATGATAGTAGTAAGTATGTAGTAGTAAGTATTGAGTAGCAAGCAGCAGGACTAGCCTGCTACTCAATACTTACTACTCGCTACTAATTCTATTTATTTCTTTTTAGCAGGTGCGCCTTTGCCACCCTTGCCAGCTGCTGCTGCGGGTTGACCCGGCTTCGGACGCTTGGCACCGTACTTCGAGCGGCGCTGCGTGCGGCCGCTTACACCGGCGGTGTCCAGGGCGCCACGGATGATGTGGTAGCGAACACCTGGCAAGTCTTTAACCCGGCCGCCACGAATCAGCACGATGCTGTGTTCCTGGAGGTTGTGGCCTTCACCGGGGATGTATGCGTTTACTTCCTTACCGTTGGTAAGGCGCACACGGGCCACTTTGCGCATAGCCGAGTTCGGCTTCTTAGGCGTGGTGGTGTACACACGGGTGCACACGCCCCGACGCTGCGGGCACGAATCAAGGGCGGGCGACTTCGACTTGGTAGTCAAAGCCTCACGGCCTTTCCGTACGAGTTGGTTAATGGTTGGCATTTAGAGAATGGTTGGTTTGGAGCCGTTTGCCCCTAAAATTTGGCTTGCAAAGGTAAGTTTATTTCGCCGCAATAGCAAACAGCGTGAGGATGTTAATTTTCAGGACACCCCATTTAGGCTAAAAACGCAAAAGCGTCCTCACCGAAATGAAGACGCTTTCGCAGCTAGAGCCCTTGGTTCAGCTTACGCCTCCCCTACCGCGCCGCCGAAGTTCATCGGGTAGCTGGGGGCTTCGCTCTGCATCTTGATGGTGCCGAAAGCGGCTTCAAACCGCTCGATGTTTTCGGTGAGGGCTTGCAGCAGGCGCTTGGCGTGCTCGGGCGTGACGACGATGCGCGCCTTCACCTTGGCCTTGGGCAGGCCGGGCATCATGCGGATGAAGTCAATCACAAATTCGCTGTTGCTGTGCGCAATCATGGCGAGGTTGGCATATTCGCCCTCGGCCATGGCTTCGGAAAGCTCGATGTTGATGGCGTTGGGGTCCGGGTTTTGGTCGGTTGGTTGCATGGTAAATCAATCTGTACTCTCTACTCTCAATTGTTTGAGTTTGCTTTTGCTTGCAGAGATGGTGAAAAGCGACACGATGACTGTCAGAAGGGACGCAATGTACCCGAGTAAATCAACAGAATCTAAAGGAGTAGGATTAGTGTGAGCATTGGTAATACTGAATACGCAAAACACGATTTGCAGCATAATCAACCAAACTGCACAGACTAAAAGCGCAATGTAACGAGTCTTCTTCCAAATGTTCATTCCGACAAAGAAACAGAAAAAGCCGACCGGGATACCCCAGTCGGCTTTTCCATTACAAACCTACGGCGGATTACTCAGCCGACACTTCGCGCTTGCCAGCACGGCTGGGGCGCTTGGCGGGAACGGCCGCTTCGGCTGCCTGGGCGGCTTGGGCAGCTTCCATCTCCTCTTTTGAGCCTACTACCTGACGCGTGTACTCGCGCAAGCCAGTACCGGCCGGGATGAGGTGACCGACGATTACGTTCTCTTTCAAGCCCAACAGCTGGTCGGCCTTGCCACGGATGGCGGCTTCGCTCAACACCTTGGTCGTCTCCTGGAAGGATGCGGCCGAGATGAACGACTGCGTGCCCAGCGAGGCCTGCGTGATGCCTTGCAGCGTGGGGCGCGAAACCGAAGGCTGCGCGTCGCGCACTTGCACGAGGGTAAGGTCGCGACGTTTCAGGCTGCTGTTCTCGTCACGGAGGCGACGAGCCGTCACAATCTGGCCGGGCTTCAGGTTGGTCGAGTCACCGGCTTCGGTCACCACTTTCATGTCGATAATCATGTCGTTCTCGGCCATGAAGATGATTTTATCAATCACCTGGTTTTCGAGGAACGACGTGTCACCGGCATCCAGAATCACGACTTTCTGCATCATCTGGCGAACGACCACCTCGATGTGCTTATCGTTGATTTTCACACCTTGCAAACGGTACACTTCCTGAATCTCGTTCACGAGGTACTCCTGCACGGCGCCGGGGCCCTGAATGCTCAGGATGTCCGAAGGCGTGATGGCACCATCCGACAGCGGCATGCCGGCGCGGATGAAGTCGTTGTCCTGCACCAGAATGTGCTTCGACAGCGGCACCATGTACTTCTTCTTCACACCGTCTTTCGACTCCACGTAGATTTCACGGTTACCGCGTTTCACGGTGCCGTAGGTTACTACGCCGTCGATTTCCGATACCACGGCGGGGTTCGACGGGTTTCGGGCTTCGAAAAGCTCCGTTACACGCGGCAGACCACCGGTGATGTCGCGGGTCTTGCCCACCGAGCGAGGAATCTTGGCGAGGATGTGACCTGCCGTGATTTTCTCGTTGTTCTCGACGTTCAAGTGCGAGCCTACCGGGATGCTGTAAGCCTTCTGGCCTTCGGCATCGCCCTTTTTGCCGGGGCGAATGATGATGGACGGGTTCTGGTCCTTGGCCTTCGATTCGATGATGACCTTCTCGCGGTGACCGGTCTGTTCGTCCGACTCCTCACGGTAGGTAACGCCTTCGGTGATGGCGTCGAACTGCACCGTACCATCAAACTCGGCCAGAATAACGGCGTTGTAGGGGTCCCAGGTGTTCAGCTCGGTGCCTTTTTCCACTTCCTGACCTTCCTCTACCAGCATGAAAGAGCCGTAGGGAACGTGGTTGGAAGTGAAGACGCGGCCGGTGCCTTTCTCCACGATGCGGATTTCGCCCGAGCGGCCCATTACCACAGCACCCTTCCGCCCTTCGGCATCGGTGGTAGCTACGGTACGAACGTCTTCGAATTCCACCACACCAGCGAATTTGGCTTTGATGTTCGACTCGACGGCGATGTTGGAAGCCGTACCACCTACGTGGAAGGTACGCAGGGTCAGCTGCGTGCCGGGCTCACCAATCGACTGGGCGGCGATAACACCCACGGCCTCGCCACGCTGCACCATGCGGCCCGAAGCCAGGTTACGGCCGTAGCACTTGGCGCAGATGCCGCGCTTGCTTTCGCACGTCAGCACCGAACGGATTTCCACCGATTCAATGCTCGTGGCATCGATGCGGCGGGTCGTGTCTTCCTTGATTTCGGAACCCGAAGTCAGGATAACGTCGCCGGTCAGCGGGTCGATGATATCGTGCACCGTCACGCGGCCCAAGATACGTTCGGCCAGCGGCTCCACGATGTCCTCGTTGTCTTTCAACGCGAAGGTTTCGATACCGCGCAGCGTACCGCAGTCCGGCTCGTTCACGATTACGTCCTGCGAAACGTCTACCAGACGACGGGTCAGGTAGCCGGCGTCAGCCGTCTTCAGAGCCGTATCAGCCAGACCTTTACGGGCACCATGGGTCGAGATGAAGTACTCGATTACGTCGAGGCCTTCTTTGAAGTTCGACAGAATCGGGTTTTCGATAATTTCGCCAATCGAGCCTTGCAACGACTTCTGGGGCTTGGCCATCAGGCCACGCATCCCACCCAGCTGACGAATCTGCTCGCGCGAGCCACGGGCTCCCGAGTGCATCATCATGTAGATGGAGTTGAAGCCCTGGTTCTCCTTCTCCAGACGGCCCATCAACGTTTCCGTAATCTGGTTGTTGATGCGCGTCCAGATGTCGATAACCTGGTTGTAACGCTCATTGTCCGTAATCAGACCCATCTGGTAGTTCTGGGTTACGGCTTTCACGTCGTTCTGGGCTTGCAGCACCAGTTCGTCCTTCTCTTTCGGGATGTTGATGTCGCCCAGACCCATGCTCAAGCCGCCTTTGTAGGCCGACTGGAAACCAAGGGTCTTGATGTCATCCAGGAATTGAGCGGTACGAGCCATGCCCGTGCGCTTAAATACCGTCGAGATGATTTGCTGAAGCTTCTTCTTCGTCAGCAGTTCGTCCACGAAACCTACTTCCTCCGGTACGAGCTGGTTGAACAGCACGCGGCCAGCAACGGTATCCACGATTTTGGTTACCAAGTCGTCGTTTTCGTCACGAATCTGCGTCCGCACCTTAATGAAAGCGTGCTTAGAAAGCTGGCCTTCGTTGATGGCAATCACAACCTCTTCGTCCGAGTAGAAAACCCGGTCTTCACCGACAATCTTCTCGTTTTCAGTGCTGCGCTTGCCCTTGGTTACATAGTACAGACCGAGAACCATGTCCTGCGACGGTACCGCGATGGGCGCGCCGTTGGCGGGGTTCAGGATGTTGTGCGAGGCCAGCATGAGCATGGAGGCTTCCAGAATAGCGGCCGGGCCGAGGGGCACGTGCACAGCCATCTGGTCACCGTCAAAGTCAGCGTTGAAGGCCGTACAAACGAGGGGGTGCAGCTGGATAGCCTTGCCTTCGATGAGGCGCGGCTGGAACGCCTGGATGCCCAGACGGTGAAGCGTAGGAGCCCGGTTGAGCAACACTGGGTGGCCTTTCAGCACATTTTCCAGAATATCCCACACCACGGCGTCCTTGCGGTCGACAATCTTCTTCGCCGATTTCACCGTCTTCACGATGCCGCGCTCGATGAGCTTGCGGATAATGAACGGCTTGAACAGCTCGGCCGCCATATTCTTGGGCAGACCGCACTCGTGCAGCTTCAGCTCCGGACCAACGACGATTACCGAACGACCCGAGTAATCGACACGCTTACCGAGCAGGTTCTGACGGAAGCGGCCCTGCTTGCCTTTCAGCATGTCGGACAGCGACTTCAGGGCACGGTTGCCTTCGGCGCGCACGGCGTTCACCTTACGCGAGTTGTCGAACAGCGAGTCAACAGCTTCCTGCAGCATCCGCTTCTCGTTCCGCAGAATCACCTCGGGCGCTTTGATTTCAATCAGGCGCTTGAGGCGGTTGTTGCGGATGATGACGCGGCGGTACAGGTCGTTCAAGTCGGAAGTGGCGAAACGGCCACCGTCGAGCGGAACCAGCGGGCGCAGTTCCGGGGGAATAACCGGCACCATGCGGATAACCATCCACTCGGGCTTGTTCTCCACGCGGGTAGCGGCGTCACGGAAAGCTTCCACTACGCGCAGACGCTTCAGGGCTTCCGCCTTACGCTGCTGCGAAGTTTCGTGGGCAGCGGAGTCACGCAGCGAGTAGCTCAACTCGTCCAGGTTGATGCGCTCCAGCAGCATATGCAGGGCATCGGCACCCATGCGGGCGATGAACTTGTTGGGGTCCTCGTTGGGCAGCATCTGGTTCTCCCGGGGGAGTTTGTCGATGATGTCCAGATATTCGTCCTCAGTGAGGAAGTCGAGCACTTGCACGCCTTCTTCCGCCAGCGAACCGGGCTGAACCACGACGTACCGCTCGTAATAAATAATCTGGTCGAGCTTCTTGGTGGGCAGGCCCAGCAGGTAGCCGATTTTGTTGGGGAGCGACTTGAAGTACCAGATGTGAGCAACGGGCACCACCAGTTCGATGTGGCCCATGCGCTCACGACGCACCTTCTTCTCGGTCACCTCCACGCCGCAACGGTCGCAGATGATGCCCTTGTAGCGGATGCGCTTGTACTTACCGCAGTGGCATTCCCAGTCCTTCACCGGACCGAAAATCCGTTCGCAGAACAAGCCACCCATCTCGGGCTTGTACGTGCGGTAGTTGATGGTTTCAGGCTTCACGACTTCGCCGGTGCTGCGCTCCAGAATTGCTTCGGGCGAGGCCAGCGAAATAGTGACTTTGGAGAAGTCCTGAACTATTTTCTTGTTTTTTGCGAAAGCCATTTGATTGGTTTTAAGCTGATAGCTGTTGGCTTTGAGCTGTTTGACGCCTCATTCTTCGCCAGAAGAATGCAAGAGTTCCAAACAGTTTGACTCTTAGAAAAGTGCCTTTGCGGAACAGATAGGTATGTTGAGCAAAGGCACTTTCAAAAGGTCTATTTATTAAATCTGATGGCGGAGCAGAACGGCGGGAAGGCCTTCGATTAAGTCGCTTAGGGAGCTTTGATGCTGAACTGACCATATCTCGAAACAGCTTCCCCAGCTTCTTTCACCGAAGCGTTTTCTCACCTTTCGTTACCAAGGTCGCTCAATTAGCGCCTCCTGTTGCCTGCCGGCAGACAAACCGCGAGTTGCGGCCGAGACTTTCGCCCCGGCCGCAACTGCAGCAATTCACTATTCCATCGTGATTTCGAGTGCCAGACCACGGAGTTCGTGGAGCAACACGTTGAACGACTCGGGGATGTTCGGCTTGGGCAGAATATCGCCTTTTACAATGGCTTCGTACGCTTTCGCGCGGCCCACCACGTCATCCGATTTCACGGTCAGGATTTCCTGCAGCACGTTGGAAGCACCAAAGGCCTCCAGTGCCCATACTTCCATCTCGCCGAAGCGCTGGCCACCGAACTGTGCCTTACCACCCAGCGGCTGCTGCGTGATGAGCGAGTACGGCCCGATGGAACGAGCGTGCATCTTGTCATCCACCAAGTGACCCAGTTTGAGCATGTAAATCACGCCCACGGTTACCGGCTGGTCGAAGCGGTCGCCGCTCAAGCCATCGTGCAGATAAGCACGACCCCAGTCCGGCAGACCGGCTTCGGTCAACTCACGAGCAACTTCGTCCTCGGTAGCACCGTCGAAAATCGGGGTAGCATAGGTACGACCCATTTTCAGACCAGCCCAGCCCAGTACGGTCTCGTAAATCTGACCGATGTTCATGCGGCTTGGTACACCGAGCGGATTCAGCACGATGTCCATCGGCGTGCCGTCGGGCAGGAAGGGCATGTCCTCATCGCGCACGATGCGGGCTACCACACCCTTGTTACCGTGGCGGCCGGCCATTTTATCACCCACCTTCAGCTTGCGCTTCTTGGCGATGTACACTTTGGCAAGCTGCACGATGCCGGCAGGCAGTTCGTCGCCCACTTCCAGGGTGAAACGCTGACGCTTGAATTTCGCGGTGATGGTGTTGCGGCGCTTGGCGTAGTTACGCACCAGCTCCAGCACCAAGCCATTCACGCGGGCATCAGCCGTCCAGCCTTCCAGAATCAGGTCCTTAAACAGGTTCACTTCTTCCGGAACGGCGTAGTTGCTCTCATCCTTATAAGGGTTCTTCTCGGGGAACATGCCCTCGTTGATGTTCTTGCGGTTGAACTTCACGCCCTTGGCAATCATCTCCTCACCGAAGCGGTGTTTGATGCCCTGCGACGTTTTGCCTTCCAGCAACTGCACCAGCTTGTCAATCATGATGGCTTTCACGCCACGCAGTTCCTGCGCGTAGGTCGCCTTCAAGTCTTCCACTTCCTTCTTCGACTTGGCCCGGAGGTTTTTGTCTTTCTTAGGACGCGAGAACAGCTTGGTACCGATAACCACACCCTGCAAGGAGGGCGGCGCTTTGAGGGAAGCATCCTTCACATCGCCGGCCTTGTCGCCGAAGATGGCGCGGAGCAGCTTCTCTTCCGGGGTCGGGTCCGTCTCGCCTTTCGGCGTGATTTTACCAATCAGGATATCGCCTTCCTTCACCTCCGCGCCGAGGCGGATGATGCCGTTGTCGTCGAGGTTGCGCACGGCTTCTTCGCTCACGTTCGGAATCTCCGAGGTCAGCTCTTCTTCGCCACGCTTGGTCTCGCGCACTTCCAGCTCAAACTCCTCAATGTGAATCGAGGTAAAGATGTCGTCGCGAACCACGCGCTCCGAGATGACGATGGCATCCTCGAAGTTGTAGCCCTGCCACGGCATAAACGCCACCTGCATGTTGCGGCCCAAGGCAAGTTCGCCCTGGTTGGTGCCGTAGCCTTCGCAGAGCGCCTGGCCTTTGGTCACCCGCTCGCCGCGCTTCACGAGCGGCGTCAGGTTGAGGCAGGTGTCCTGGTTGGTGCGACGGAACTTGATGAGGTCGTACGTAATACGCTCGGCATCGAAGCTTACCATGATGTCGTCCTCCGTGAGGTCGTACTTCACCACAATTTTGTTGGCGTCCACGAAGTCAATCACGCCCTCGCCTTCGGCCATAATCAGCGTGCGCGAGTCGCTGGCAATGCGGCCTTCCAGACCCGTGCCCACAATCGGAGCCTCGGGACGGAGCAGCGGCACCGCCTGGCGCTGCATGTTCGAGCCCATCAGTGCACGGTTGGCGTCATCGTGCTCCAGGAACGGAATCAGCGAAGCAGCTACCGATACAATCTGGTTCGGGGCCACGTCCATGTAGGAGTATTCCGACGGGTTCACCACCGGGAAGTCACCTTCAAAACGGCCTTTCACCAGCTCCTGGGTCAGGTTGCCGCCTTCATCCAGCAGGGAGTTGGCCTGCGCGATGTGGTGGGTGTCCTCTTCCTCAGCGGTCAGGAATTTCACGTTGGCGCTCATGTCCACCTTGCCGCCTTTCACGTCGCGGTAAGGCGTTTCGATGAAGCCCATGGCATTCACGCGAGCGTGCACGCACAGCGACGAAATGAGACCAATGTTAGGTCCCTCCGGCGTTTCGATGGTGCAAAGACGGCCGTAGTGCGTGTAGTGAACGTCACGTACCTCGAAGCCAGCGCGCTCACGCGACAAACCTCCCGGCCCGAGTGCCGATACGCGACGTTTGTGCGTCACCTCGGCCAGCGGGTTCGTCTGGTCCATGAACTGCGACAGCTGGTTCGTACCGAAGAACGAGTTAATTACGCTGGACAACGTCCGGGCGTTAATCAAGTCCACCGGCTTGAAGTCCTCGTTGTCCCGCACGTTCATGCGCTCCTTAATGGTACGTGCCATCCGGGCCAGGCCCACGCCGAACTGGGCGTAAAGCTGCTCGCCCACAGTACGCACGCGACGGTTGCTCAAGTGGTCAATGTCATCGACAATGGCCTTCGAGTTGCTCAGACCAATCAGGTACTTCACGATGAGCACAATGTCCTCATTGGTCAGCACCCGTGACTCCTGGTCCATGCCAATCTGGAGCTTCTTGTTAATCCGGTAGCGGCCCACCTCGCCGAGGTCGTAGCGCTTGTCCGAGAAAAACAGCTTCTGGATGATGTCACGAGCGGTTTCTTCATCAGGAGCCTCCGTGTTCCGGAGCTGACGGTAAATCTGCTCTACAGCCTCCTTCTCCGAGTTGGAGTTGTCCTTCTGCAGCGTATTGTAAATGATTGCGAAATCCGCAATGTTCACATTCTCGCGGTGCAGAATAACCGACTTCGCGCCGGCCTCCAGAATCACGTCGATATCCGCTTCCTCAATGGTAGCATCGCGCTCCAGCAACACTTCGTTGCGGTCAATCGATACCACTTCGCCGGTGTCCTCGTCCACGAAGTCTTCCGTCCAAGTGCGGAGCACCCGGGCAGCCAGCTTGCGACCAACGGCTTTCTTGAGGTTTTTCTTGTCGGACTTCACTTCCTCCGACAAACCGAACAGGTCGAGAATGTCTTTGTCCGTGCCGTAGCCGATGGCGCGCAACAGCGTCGTCACCGGGAATTTCTTCTTCCGGTCGATGTACGCGTACATCACGTTGTTCACGTCCGTGGCAAATTCAATCCACGAACCTTTGAACGGAATAATCCGGGCCGAATACAGCTTGGTACCGTTCGTGTGCTTGCTCTGGGCGAAGAACACGCCCGGTGAGCGGTGCAGCTGCGATACGATAACGCGCTCAGCGCCGTTGATAACAAACGAGCCCTTTACGGTCATGTAAGGGATGTTCCCGAGGAACACCTCCTGCTCAATCGTCTCGAAATCCTCGTTGTCCTTATCATTGCAAATCAAACGCAGCTTGGCTTTCAGCGGAACCGAATAAGTCAAACCACGGTCGATGCACTCGTCAACCGAATATTTCGGCGGGTCGACGTGGTAATCGATAAAGTTGAGCACGAAGTTTTCGCGCGAGTCCGAAATCGGGAAGTTCTCGGCGAACACTTTGAACAATCCTTCGTTAGAACGACGCTCGGCAGCGGTTTCCAACTGAAAGAATTCCTGGAACGAGCGCACTTGCACGTCGAGGAAGTCCGGGTACTCGATAACCTTCTTAATCTTGGCGAAATTGATTCGCTCGGCGGCCGTTTTCTTCAGGGCGGCCGTCTTTGCTTTCGGTGTAGCCAATGCGATGGGGATTAAAAGATGGACACAGAAGCGTAATAAAGGAGGCCGGGGTGGCGGCCCGTCAGCGGTGCGGTGCACTCCCTAACCACCTCTGCAACAAGATGGTTAGCTGACATAGCAAAAGCGCGAACCGGGTAGCTCGCGCGGTTGACACGCTACAAACAGGAAAAGACCTGGCTAAGTTGCCAGGTCTAATCCTTATTCGAAGCGGGTCCGGAGATGCTTCAGGAGCAGAAACTACTTAACTTCTACTTCAGCACCGGCTTCCTCGAGCTGCTTTTTCAGCGACTCAGCCTCGTCTTTGGTTACGCCTTCTTTCAGGGGCTTGGGAGCACCGTCAACCAGTTCTTTGGCTTCTTTCAGGCCCAGACCGGTCAGGTCTTTCACCAGTTTCACCACAGCCAGTTTAGCACCACCGGCAGCCTTCAGGATAACGTCAAACGACGTCTTCTCCTCGGGAGCCTCGTCAGCGGCAGCAGCGCCACCACCGGCCATCATTACAGGAGCAGCAGCAGCGGGCTCGATGCCGTACTCGTCCTTCAGGATGGTTGCCAACTCGTTTACTTCTTTCACCGTCAGGTTTACAAGCTGCTCAGCGAATGCTTTCAAATCTGCCATTTCTGTAGATTGTTAAAAAAATGTGTTGTTGAAAATTTTGATTGGAGGGCGAAAAAGCAGCTGACTAAGCGGCCTCTTTCTCGCTGAGGGTTTTGAGGATTCCGGCCAGCTTGTTACCACCGCTCTGAAGAGCCGAGATAACGTTTTTGGCAGGCGACTGGAGCAGGCCGATGAGTTCACCGAGCAGTTCCTGTTTGCCTTTGATGGTTGTGAGACCTTCGAGCTGGTCGGAACCGATGTAGATGCTGGCATCCACATAAGCGCCTTTCAGCACGGGCTTCGGCGTGGCACCGCGGGGGTACGCCTGGGCCTTATAGAAGTCACGCAGCATCTTGGCAGGAGCCGAGCCGCTCTCCGTGGAGAACAACACGCCCGACTGGCCTTTCAGCGCGGCATCCATTTCCGACGTGTCGTGGCCGAGCGTATCCAGTGCCTTGCGGATGAAGGTGTTTTTGTACACCTTGTATTCCAGGCCGCGGTTGAACGCCAGACGACGGAAGTCGTTGATTTTCGCTACCGACATCACCGAAGCATCGACGATGTAGAACGAGTTGTGCGATTGCATTTTTCCGCTCAACTCATCCACGAGGGCTTGTTTTTCTTCCCGAGTCATGTTTGGTTGGTTTAATTAGCTAGCGGAATTTACTTGGCTGTCAACCGGAACGGCGGGCGACATCGTGCTCGAGAGCGTGATGCTCTTGATGTAGGTACCTTTCGAAGACGAAGGCTTCAGGCGACCCAACGTCTGGATTACCTCCAGGGCGTTTTCGGCCAGCATCTTCGGGTCGAACGATACTTTACCAACCGAGCAGTGAATGATACCGGTTTTGTCAACTTTGAAGTCGATTTTACCAGCTTTCACTTCCTGCACAGCCTTGGCTACGTCGGTCGTTACGGTGCCCGACTTCGGGTTCGGCATCAGACCACGGGGACCGAGCACACGGCCCAGACGACCTACCTTCGCCATTACGGCGGGCATGGTGATGATTACGTCGATGTCGGTCCAGCCTTTCTCGATTTTGGCAATATAGTCGTCCAGACCCACGAAGTCGGCGCCGGCGGCCAGAGCTTCGGCCTCCTTGTCAGGAGTAACCAGGGCCAGAACGCGAACGGTTTTGCCGGTACCGTGGGGCAGGGTGGCCACGCCACGAACCATCTGGTCCGCTTTGCGGGGGTCCACGCCGAGGCGAACGTCAATATCTACCGAAGCATCGAATTTGGTGTAGGTAATGTCCTTCACCACGATTGCGGCTTCCACGAGGCTGCGCACTTGCGTCAGGTCGTGTTTGGCAAGGGCTTCCTTGCGCTTTTTGCTTACTTGTGCCATCTGTTCTTTTCTCCGTTTAATTATTCAGCAAAAGGAGAATCGCCCTTGATGGTAATGCCCATGCTGCGAGCCGTGCCGGCCACCTGCTTCATAGCGGCTTCCACTTGGAAAGCGTTCAAGTCAGGCATTTTGGTTTCGGCAATGGTACGCACCTGGTCCCACGTCACGGAGCCCACTTTGTTACGGTTCGGCTCTTTCGAACCGCTCTGCAACTTAGCAGCTTCCATGAGCAGCACCGGAGCCGGTGCCGTCTTCACCACGAAGTCGAACGACTTGTCGGTGTACATGGTGATGAGTACAGGACAAACTTGGCCGGCTTTATCTTGGGTGCGAGCATTGAACTGCTTGCAAAACTCCATGATGTTCAAGCCTTTGCTACCAAGTGCAGGTCCTACCGGCGGCGAAGGGTTCGCGGCGCCTCCCTTTATCTGCAGACGCAGATAACCTCTGATTTCTTTGGCCATTTGATTGGTTTGGCTGTGGCTCCTGCGTCGTAACTCGCGCTTGCCTCAGTTTAGTAAACTCCTGTTTGGAAGCCCCGCCGACCCGGAGCAATTAGCCGGCGTGGTATAACCGATGAGGTTAAACCTCTTTTTCTACTTGGGTGTAGCTCAATTCTACCGGCTGCGAGCGGCCGAAGATTTTCACGACTACGTTCAGCTTCTTACGCTCTTCAAATACCTCATCCACGTTGCCGGAGAAGCCGTTGAACGGGCCGTCCACCACTTTCACGAGTTCGCCCACTACGTATGGCTTGTCGAGCGTCGCGTCAGCCTGCTGCTCGGCTTCATCCACGATGCCGAGGATGCGGTTGACTTCCGAAATGTGCAGCGGAACGGGTTTGTTGTTCGTTGCGTCCTTCTTGTCTTTGTCGCCGAGAAAACCAATCACACCGGGCGTGCTGGTGATGATGTGGTCAACTTCACCGTGGCCGAGGTCGGCGTGGATGATGATGTAACCGGGGTAGAGGTTCCGCTCGCGGACGCGCTTCTTACCGTTGCGCATCTCAAACACCTTCTCTACCGGAATCAGTACCTGCGGAACAAGCTCGGTCAGGTTGTGCCGACCGAGCTCCGTTTCGAGATAATTCTTGGCTTTCTTTTCTTGGCCGCTCACGGAGCGCACCACGTACCATTTCAATTCGCCCATCTTGATTGCTGACTAGCGAAACGAGTTGTAAAACGCTTTAAGTACCGACTCAAAGCTGACATCCATGACGCCCACGACGATGGCAAACACGAGCGAACCAATCAGCACCAGGCCGGCGCTTTTTTGCAGTTCCGTCGTCGAGGGCCACGTCACGTTGTAGCGCATCTCTTCGATGGTGGTGCGGAAATAATTGCTCAGTTTGTCCATTGTGATGGGAAAAACAGCGTTGCCGCTGAAATAACATGGAGCGGACCAACTGGCCCAGATTGCACGAGTGGAGAGATTCGAACTCCCATCAAAGGTTTTGGAGACCTCTATTCTACCCTTGAACTACACTCGTGTAAAGACACATCCCGGTAACGCATTTCGCTAAAGGGAGTGCAAAGGTAAGAGAAACAGAAGAGAAAACAAATACTCGCTTCTGTTTCAGCGTAAAAAAGCCGCTCCCGAGGTTTCGAGAGCGGCTTTTTTTACTGTTAAGCCGGAGCTTAGTCGAGAACTTCGGTTACCTGACCGGCACCTACCGTACGGCCACCCTCACGGATAGCGAAACGGAGGCCTTTCTCCATTGCCACCTTGTTGATGAGCTCAACGGTGATGGTGATGTTGTCGCCGGGCATTACCATTTCAACGCCCTCGGGGAGGGAGATGATGCCGGTAACGTCGGTGGTACGCAGGTAGAACTGCGGACGGTAGTTGTTGAAGAACGGGGTGTGGCGGCCGCCTTCCTCTTTCGAGAGAACGTACACCTCAGCCTTGAACTTCTGGTGAGGAGTTACCGAACCGGGCTTGCAGATAACCATGCCGCGACGGATGGCTTCTTTTTCAATACCGCGGAGCAGCAGACCTACGTTGTCACCAGCTTCGCCACGGTCGAGGATTTTGCGGAACATTTCCACACCCGTCACCGTCGACTTCAGGCCGGCAGCAGCGCCCATGCCCAGGATGTCAACTTGCTCACCCGAGTTGATGATGCCGCGCTCGATACGACCGGTGGCCACAGTGCCACGGCCGGTAATCGAGAACACGTCCTCAACAGGCATCAGGAAGGGCAGGTCGGTCAGACGAGCGGGAATCGGAATGAACGAGTCAACCGCGTCCATCAGCTCGTTGATTTTGGGAACCCAGTTGGCATCGCCGTTCAGGCCGCCGAGGGCCGAACCCTGGATAACCGGAATGTTGTCGCCATCGAAGTCGTAGAACGAGAGGAGTTCGCGGATTTCCATTTCCACCAGCTCGAGGAGCTCGGGGTCATCCACCATGTCCACTTTGTTCATGAACACCACCAGTTGGGGAACACCTACCTGACGGGCGAGCAGGATGTGCTCACGGGTCTGGGGCATCGGGCCGTCGGTAGCAGCTACCACGAGGATAGCGCCGTCCATCTGGGCAGCACCCGTTACCATGTTCTTCACGTAGTCAGCGTGACCGGGGCAGTCAACGTGGGCGTAGTGACGGTTTTTGGTGGAGTACTCTACGTGAGCGGTGTTGATGGTGATACCACGCTCTTTTTCTTCGGGAGCATTGTCAATCGAAGAGAAGTCACGCTTTTCGGCCAGGCCCTGGTTTGCCAGCACCATGGTGATAGCAGCGGTCAGGGTGGTCTTGCCGTGGTCGACGTGGCCGATGGTACCGATGTTTACGTGCGGCTTGGACCGGTCGAAATTTTCTTTAGCCATTGTAAAGAGTAAAAAAAGAGGTGGTGAAGTGAATTTGAGGTAAAAACGGACCGTACACGAAGAAAGCGAGACTCAGCCCCTACTGTAATAGAAAACTGTGCGTCGCTTGCCTGAGAGAACCGTGCCGGCGGCCGGCTTGCGCCGACCGCTGGACTTGTAATGTAATCTGAGCCATTTATGGGATTTGAACCCATGACCTCTTCCTTACCAAGGAAGTGCTCTACCACTGAGCTAAAACGGCTTATTCTGAAAAATGAGCGGGAGACGAGGTTCGAACCCGCGACCTGCAGCTTGGAAGGCTGCCGCTCTACCAACTGAGCTACTCCCGCAGATGGCATCTTGTAAAAAAGTGGGGGTAACAGGACTCGAACCTATGAACCCGAAGGAGGTGAGTTACAGTCACCCGCAATTGCCGCTATGCGATACCCCCAGTTTTGGTGCTTCTTGGCCGATTGCCGAGAGGCGTTTCCCTTTCTATTTGCTGACTGCTGAACCAGTAGTGTTTCGTAAGGAGCTGCAAAATTAGAGGTTTTTCGACACAAGGCAAGCATTGCTGTAAAAAAAGGTTGTTCTTTTTTCCGGAGAATGTCGGAACTGGCTTTTACATAAGGTTATAAAATGCTTTGAGCCGGTCGTCGGTTTCCTTCTCGCGGATGTTTTGCAGTACCGCCTTGAGGTTTGGCATGGATGGGAGCAGCAGGGCGAGGCCGTGGTAGGCGCCCAGGCGGATTTCGTAGCGCGGGGCGTTGCGGGCGTAATCTTCCAGGATTTTGAGGCCTTTGTCGCGCTCCACGGGTGGGATGTGGGTCATGAGCGTGCCGAAGGACTGGAAGTAGGCGTAGAGGTCAGCATCGGCCACGTCGGGAAGGCGGCGCAGGAACCACTGGTACTGGTCGAGGCCGCCGTTGAGGGCGTAGTAGTCGGCGATGGCGACGATGAGCGGGCTACTCGGGGTGTTGTCGATGGAGGCGACCTGCTGGCGGGTGCTGGGCTCGGGCTTTTTGGCGAGTACCTTGATGGCGGCGGCGGCGACAAGGGCGGAGCTGTCGGCGATGGCGGCGCCGTAGATGGGGCCATAGCTGCCGTCGGGGAAGGTGGCGAGGGTGGCGATGGCCTGGGCGCGGACGCGGGAGTTGCGGTCGGTGGTGGCGAGGCGCTGGATGTCCTTGCGCATGCCTTCGGGCTCGGGGCCGCGGTAGCGGCGGAGGTGGTCGAGGGCGAGGCGGCGGACCTGCCAGAACTTGTCGTTCATGGCGTTGCGGAGCAGGCTGCTCACGGCTAGGTCGGCGGTTTTGTTTTGGAGCAGCTCCATCACTTCGGATTTCTGCTGGTAAGTTTTGGCGTGGTAGAACTGAAACACCAGTTCGTCTTGGCTGCGGTCTTCGTCGATTTGGGCCAAGAGCTGGTTTTCGCTATCGAATTTGACCAAGACCGGTTTTTGGCCAGCGGGTAGCTGAAACGTCTGGTCGGCTTTGGTGACGGTGATGCGGTGCTCGGTGGGCTGGTTGCCGTTGGTCCAGACAGCTACGCTGACGGGCAGGCGGTACACGGGCTGGAACAAGGTGTCCTGGATTTGCTGCACGTGCAGACTTACCTGGCCGTTGGCGTAGCTGTGGGTGATGCGTAGCTCCGGGTGGCCGCGCTGCATAAACCATTGGTTGAAAAACCAGGTCAGGTCCTCGCCGGTGGTTTCTTCGAATGCGGTGCGCAACTTCGAGACTTCTACTGCTGACAGCTTGTTCTGGGTGAGGTAGCGGTTGAGCGCGGTGAAGAAGGCGTCATCGCCCACGTATTTGCGGAGCATGTGGAGCACGCGGCCGCCCTTATCGTAGGAGTGGCGGTCGAACATGTCCTCGCGGTTGACATAGCGGTAGCGGATGAGGGGTTCGCGCTTAGCAGTGGCTTCTTCGAGGTAGTTATTGAGCTTGATTTCCTGGACCAGGCTGGCTTCGTCGGCGCCGTATTTGTACTCGGCCCAGAGGTATTCGGAGTAGTCGGCGAAGGATTCGTTCAGGGGCAGGTTGGACCAGCTTTCGCAGGTCACGTAGTCGCCGAACCAGTGGTGGAACAGCTCGTGGGCGATGACCGTCTCGGCGGTCTGGTAGTTGGCGTCGAGCAGCTCGCGCCGGGTGGCCTGGATGGTGCTGCCGTGGGTAGTGGCGGTGGTGTTTTCCATGGCGCCGCTCACGTAGTCGCGCACGGCTACCTGGGCGTATTTCTCCCAAGGATACTCTACGCCCAGCTTCTTGGAGAAGAAATCCAGCATTTCGGGCGTGTGGCCAAAGATGGCGCGGGCGGTGCCGGCATACTGCGGCTCCACGTAGTAGTCGACGGGCTTGCCGTGCCAGGAGTCGTTCACCACGGCGAAGTCGCCCACCACCATCGTGGCCAGGTAAGGCGCGTGAGGCTGGGTGAGCTTCCAGGTATCGGTGCGAGTACCGTCGGCGTTGACGCGGGAGGAGGTCAGGGTGCCGTTGGACAGCGTTTTGAACTGCTTTTCAACCGTCAGGCTGATTTCCTGGGTCATGCGCTGGTTGGGCTTGTCGATGGTGGGGAACCAGCAGGAGCTGGCTTCGGTCTCGCCCTGGGTCCAGATTTGACGGGGCTTGTTTTTCTCGGTGCCCAGCGGGTTGACGAAGTACAAGCCTTTATCGGATGTGATGGCAGCGGAACCTCCTAGGGGGAGTTCGTTAGGCTTGGCCACGTACACAATGCGCAACTGGTAGGGCGTGCTGCGCGGGTAGGGCTGGTCGAGGGCGATGACGAGCTTGCGGCGGTTGTAATTGTAGTTAAGGCTGCGGTTCTTCTTCTCTCCTACCAACTCGATTTTTTGAATATCGAAGCCCTTGGCATCGAGTACCACTTCCGATTGTGGGTAGAAATGCGAGCGGAGCGTGAGGATGGCCGTACCCAGCAGGTACTGCTTCTTATAGTCGAAGCGCACGTCGAGCTTCGTGTCGATTACATCGGTGAGGATGGTGGCAGCGGGCTGTAGCGGCGCCTCGGCCGGCAGCCACGACGGCACCACGAGACCGGCCGGCGCGGGCGCGGGGGCAGCCGCGGGTGCTGTTTTTTTTTGCACCGTCGCTTTGGGAGCGGGCTTGCCAGCGCGCGGCTTGGTGGCTTGGGCGGCCGCCAGCAGGTGCACAAACAACAGCAGGCTAGTAAGGCCCGGAACCAGATACTTCATGCCAACAAGAACGGGCGAAAAACGCGTCAATTTCTGAATTAATTTGAGATTTGGGCTACCTTTAACCCCAGCTTTCCTCCCACCCTATTCGCTTCAGATGCTTCAAATCAGCACTGGCCCTGGTCAACTCTGGGAAGTTGACTACCGCGCCGCCGACACGGTTACGCTCAACGGCGAGCCTTTTGCCTGGGACTTAGTCGATTTGGGCGAAGGCCGCTTTCATGTACTGCACGAAGGTCGCTCCTACAACGCCGAAGTTGTTTCGGCCGACTATGCCACTAAAAGCATCGCGCTCAAAATCAACGGTCAGCGCGTGGAGCTCAACGCCAAAGACCGGTTCGACCTGTTGCTCGAACGCCTCGGTATGAGCGACGCCATCGCTGCGAAAGTAAACGAACTGAAAGCCCCCATGCCCGGGCTTATCGTAGACATTCGGGTGGAGCCCGGCCAGGCCGTGCTCAAAGGCGACCCGCTGCTGGTGCTGGAAGCCATGAAAATGGAGAATATCCTGAAAGCACCCGCCGATGGCACCGTGGGCTCCATCAAAATTAACTTGCGCGACAACGTGCAAAAAGGCCAGGTGCTGGTGCAGTTTGCCTAGCCCGCCGTTATTCATTCGTCTGACATTCTCAACCTTTTCGACTTGAAATATAACCGCATCCTTCTCAAGCTCAGCGGCGAAGCGCTGATGGGCCAGCAGCAGTACGGCATCGACGCCGAGCGGCTGATGCAGTACGCCTCTGAAATTAAATCCGTAGCTGCTACCGGCGTGCAAGTAGCCGTGGTAATTGGCGGTGGCAACATCTACCGCGGCGTGGAGGCCGAAGCCTTTGGCCTTGACCGCGTGCAGGGCGACTACATGGGCATGCTGGCCACGGTCATCAACTCCATGGCCCTGCAAAGCGCCCTTGAAAAGCTGGAAGTGAGTACGCGCCTGCTCTCCGGCCTCACCATTCAGCGGGTGTGCGAGCCGTATATCCGGCGGCGCGCGGTGCGGCACCTGGAAAAGGGCCGCGTGGTGATTTTCGGGGCGGGCATCGGCTCGCCGTATTTCACCACCGACTCGGCCGCGTCGCTGCGGGCCATCGAGATTGAGGCCGACGTGGTGCTGAAAGGCACGCGCGTGGACGGCATCTACACGGCCGACCCGGAGAAAGACCCCACAGCCACGCGCTTCGACCAAATCACGTTTGATGAGGTGCTGAGCAAGAATTTGAACGTGATGGACATGACTGCTTTCACGCTGTGCAAGGAGAATAATCTGCCCATCATCGTATTCGATATGAACACGCAGGGCAACCTGGAGCGTTTGCTGAACGGCGAAGCCATGGGCACGCTGGTAAACGACGGCGGCAAGCGCGACGGCCGCAAGCCGGCCCTTGCCCCCAAGCAAAGCCTGCTACAACCCTTGGTGGGCAATCAGCCGGAACAAGCCTAATTTTTAGTTGTCAGTTGCTTGTTGTCAGTTGTTAGTTTGCATTGCGAAACCACACTGATAGCAGGGTCTGACAACAGCCAACTATCAACCGACAACTTACCAAAATGGACGAAGAAATTCAGTTTTACCTTGATGAGCTCGCGGAGTCGATGAGCAAAGCCCTCGCCCACGTGAACGTGGAAATGAGCCGCATCCGGGCCGGCAAGGCCTCGCCGGCCATGCTCGACGGCATTCGGGTGGATTATTACGGCACGCCCACGCCTATCGCGCAGATTGCGAACGTCTCGACGCCGGATGCCCGCTCGCTGTTCATCAAGCCTTGGGAGAAAAACATGATTAGCGAGGTGACCAAGGCCATTCGCAACAGCGACTTGGGTCTGAGCCCGGTGTCGGATGCCGAAGGCGTGCGCCTCAACATTCCGGCCATGACCGAGGAGCGCCGCCGCGACCTGGTGAAGCAGGCTAAGAACGAATCGGAAACCGGCAAGGTGCGCGTGCGTGCCATCCGCAAGGATGTGAACGAGGCCTTGCGCAAGCTGCTGAAAGAAGGCGCTTCGGAAGATGCCGTGAAGCTGGCCGAGGAAAAGGTGCAGAAAACCACCGACACTTACATTGCGGAGGTAGAAAAGGCCCTTGGCAAGAAGGAATCGGAGATTATGACCATCTGATTTGGTCATTTGTCTTCTACGAAAAAGCCCGGCGAGTTATCGTCGGGCTTTTTTGTGGGTGCTATTTCCCGCAGTATTCGCAGAGAAAATGCAGTGGCTCGCAGTGTTGTTCTATTTCAGCAACTCGGCTTCGACGGCGGCGGGCACCAGGTAGCGGATGCTACGGCCGGCGCGCAGGCTCTCGCGGATGTAGGTGGCTGAAATGTCGAGTAGCGGCGCGGTCATCATCTGCACGCGGGGGAAGGCGGCCAAGTGGGGCAGCGGGGTGCCGGGGCGCGGATATACGTAGATGTCGACTTCGGCCAGCAGGCGCTGAGCTTCCTGCCAGCGCGGCAGGCCGGGCAAATTATCGGAGCCCATGAGGAGCACAAAATCGTGCGCTAGATGCTGCTCACGCAGAGCGTCGAGGGTGGCGATGGTGTAGCTGGGACGCGGCAGGCTGAACTCGATGGCTTCGGCGCGGAGGCGCGGGTTGCCGGCCAGGGCCAGCTCTACCATACGCAGGCGCTGGGTGTCGGGCAGCAGGTCGGCGGCCTGCTTGAAAGGGTTGTGGGGCGTGACGACGAGCCAGACTTCGGCCAAATCGGTGCGCGTGGCGAAATGCTCGGCCAGGATGAGATGACCGATGTGGATGGGATTGAACGAGCCGAAGAGCAGACCTATTCGCCGGCCGCTCATACCACGGCGGGCTCGGCGCTAATGAAGTCGCGCACGAGCTTTTCGGCCTGGTCGCTGGCTTCGTCAAGATTGTCGTTGACGACGGTTACGTCGAACCGGTCTTCAAACGCCAGCTCGAACTTGGCCTTGTACACCCGCGAGGAAATGCTGGATTGTGAATCGGTGGCGCGGGCCTGCAGGCGCTGTTCCAGAACTTCAATGGACGGCGGGCGGACAAAAATGGCCAGCGCGCGGTCCTTGTAGAAGTCCTTGATGCTGAGGCCACCTTTCACGTCCACATCCAGAATGGCGTGCTTGCCGCTTTCCCAGATGCGTTCGATTTCCGACTTGAGCGTGCCGTAGAAGGCACCCTCGTAGACTTCCTCCCACTCTACAAATTCGTCGCGACGAATCTTGTCCTGGAATTCATCTGCCGTGATGAAATAGTAGTCCTTGCCATTCTCCTCGGCCCGGCCGCGGCGGTCGCGCGTACAGGCCGAAATGGAAAAGCTCAGCGCCGGCACCCGCTCCATGAGCCGGTGCACAATGGTGGTTTTGCCCGCGCCCGAGGGCGCCGAAAACACAATGATTTTGCCTTGCATCGCGCAAAGCTAAGCCGCCGAACCCGGTATTAGGCCAATACGGCTCCTACACGGGCCAAAATGGAGTTGTGCAGGGTGGAGGGAGTCGACGGGGAGGGCACACGCTGCTTCAGGAAGGAGATGAAGATGCGCTGCTTCTCGATGTCGTCGAAGCAAGGCGAGCAGTCGTTGGCATGGTCGATGAGGTAATCCTCCTCTTCCATCGTCAGGGGCTGGCCTTCGATGAGTTGGTCAAGTACAGTATTCACGCGTTCACAGTCGGGGCCGTTATCGGGGGTAGCAGCAACGGGGGCCGACGTATTGGTTTTAGTAGTAGCGGATGGGGTCATAATTGAAAAGCCGGGAAAGGAGTGAAAGCCAACGAAATGCGAGCGAGCCGCCAGCTGCGTGCTCTTGTCGGGGAGGTTAATTATTTTCGGAGTCGGTTAGTTCCGTTTCGTCATCAATTGCATCATTGCCATATCCCATTGATTGGGCGTATTTCTCCAGTTTATCCTTGAGGAAATTGCGAGCCCGGTGCAGGCGCGAGCGTACCGTACCAATCGGAATATCAAGCACTTTAGCCATTTCCTCGTAGGTGAAGCCTTCGAGGTCACAGAGGATGATGACGGTGCGGAAATCAACCGGCAAAGAATTTAGAGCGCTGGCCACTTCGTCGCCAATCAGGTCGCGGGCCGACTGCTGGCGCATGTCGGACGACGAGGCGCCGATTTCACCTTCGGCTTCTACGTCATCAGGGTTATAGTAGCCCTCAATCTCGCTGTAATCGACCTTGGCAGGCTGCTTGCTCTTCTTGCGGAAGTCGTTGATGAACGAATTCTTGAGAATGCGAAAAAGCCACGCCTTGGCGTTGGTGCCGGGCTCGAAATACTCGAAAAAGCGGTACGCTTTCAGGTAGGTTTCCTGCACGAGGTCGTTGGCATCGTCCTCGTCGAGGGTGAGCCGGTAGGCAAAGTTGTAGAGCGGGTCGAGCACGGGCATGAGCTCGGCCTGAAAGCGGCGGTCTTTTTCCTCTTTGCTCAGTTTAACCCGTTCGGGAGAATCGCTCATACAGGTGGGCGGGGGAAATTGCAGGTCGAAACCTACGAAAGAATAGGGAATTAGGACAAAATCGGCGCAATCAGCAACTCGGAGAAAATGGGTGGCCGGGTTGCTTCACGCCAAGGCGAAGCTACCCACCAAAGCGCGTTATCGCGTGTTAAAAACACCTTAAAACGCACCAAGCAGCGGGCTAAGCTTCGTCCGATGTACGGATTGCAACGCCCGCTAGGTTGCAAAGCGGCCCGTAACTAACAAACTAACCCGATGAATCGGCCCGGCTATATCAACAGATAGCCACAATTATTCGACGGGCAGGGGTGGCCAAGCTACTATTTGCGCTGCTACCGTTGCCGCCTCAATGGCCCGGATGCAGGCGCAGGCGGCGGGCTGCTGGCGGCAGTCGTCGCAGTTGGGTTTATCGAACACCATGAAGCCGGCGTGCGGCCCCAGCGGCGCCCAGCGCCCCGGGTGCATGGGCCGGATGGGCGGGTAAAGGCCCAACGCGTGGCGGCCCAGCGCGGCGGCCAGGTGCAAGGGGCCGGTGCTGCCCGCTACGAGGCCATCGGCGGCGGCGATGAAGGCCAGGAACTGCGGCAGGCTGAGCTGGCCGGTGAGGTCGGCGGCGAGGAAGGCGGCGTTTTGGTGGAGCCAGTCGGCCAGCTCCTCCCCTTCTGCCGCGGTGCCGGTGATGAAGACGCGGTGGCCGGCCTGGTGCAGCAACTGGGCGAGGCGGGCGAAATTATCGAGGCCCCATTCGCGGGCGCTGCCCCGGCTGCGCGGGTGCAGGATGACGTTGAGCTGGCCAGACTGGCGCTGCTGGAGCAACTGTTGCCATTGCTGCCCCAGCGTCTCAGTGGCTTGCAGGCGCACCAGCTTGGCTACTTCGCTCAGCGGCGGCGTGGCGGTGTAACCCAGTGGCTGGAGCAGCTGGAGGTTCAGTTGGGCCTCGTGTAGGGGCGAGTGGCGGCGGCTGAGGGCCACCAGCCGGTTGCAGGTGAGCCAGTGCTGCCAGCGGTTGCGCGTGCCGATGCGGACGGGAATGCGGGCCTTTTGGGCGAGGCGGGCGAGGGTTTTGTTAGGAAAAACGTGGATGATGGCCTCGGCTTTGTGGCGGCGCAACGCGGCGACTTGCTCCGGCTCCGGCAGCTTCAACAGCTCATCTAGGTTCAGAAAATCATCGACCCACGGGCAGGCGGCGGCTACGGGCGCGGTGTAAGTGCGGCCGATGAGTACCACCCGGCAGCCCGGAAACAGCTGCTTGAGCTGCCCGGCCACGGGCAGGGTCAGCACCACGTCGCCGATGGCATCGGTGCGGGAAATGAGGAAGGTGCGGGGCGCTTCGGGGCTCATGCTTCGGCGTGTTCCGTGCGGGTTTTCAGCTTGGCAAATTTCAGGAACACGCCCCAAGCCGAGATGCCGGCAATGCACAGGCCCGCGAAGCCATCGAGAAAGCCGAGGCGGAACACGTAGCCGTGCACGAATTTCCAGAGTGGCTTGAACAGCAGGTGAAACAGGCCGACCTGCGTTTTGCCGCGCAGGGCCAGCTCCTGGGCCGTGATGCTGGTGAACTTGTTGAGCTGGCTGACGTGCTGCGCGATGCTGTGGTAGCTGTAGTGCAGGGCGTCGCCGGCGAGGGGGGCGGTGGTTTGGCCGGCGTCAACCTCAAATTTCTCGTGCAGCAGCACGCCGGTCCAGCGGCCCAGGCGGCGGTCATAGAGGCGCAGCTTGCGGTCGGGGTACCAGCCGCCGTGGCGCACCCAGTGGCCGCAGTAGTTGGTGAGGCGGGCTAGGCTGTAGGCGGCGTGCTGCCAGTTCTGCTTGGCCGCGCGGATGGATTGGCGCAGTTCCTCGGTCAGCACCTCGTCGGCATCAAGCTGCAAAACATAGTCGAATTCGGCCTGGCTGGTGGCGTAGTTTTTCTGCTCCACGTAGCCGGCAAAGGCGTGCTGGATGACGCGGGCGCCGTGCTGCCGGCAGATGGCCACAGTGGCGTCGGTAGAGAAGGAATCGACCACCAGCACGTCGTCGGCCACGTCGGCCAGCGCCTGGAGGCAGCGGGCAATGTTGGCTTCTTCGTTGAAGGTGATGATGACGACGGAAAGCGGAACGGGCATGGGTGGGCAAAGGTACGCGGGGTTTCAACTGACCGTTGTGGCCGCCACGAGTCTGATATTTCCGTATGGCAAGCCGCACTCCGTGCGTAACTTGCGCCCGCATTCGTTTCCCCACACATGAAAAAAACGCTCCTCCCCGGCCTGCTGGCCGCTGCCCTGCTGTCGTTCACGCTGCCGTCCTGCGGTCCTTCGGCCACGGAAGGCGATGACGATATTGCCACCACCGAATTGCCGCCCCTGCCCGCTGCCCCCGACACCACCAAAGGTGCCAAGCAGCCCGAGCAGTTCCGCGAGCTGAATTCGGTGAATGCCACCGAAGACATCAAAAAGATGCAGCCCCAGATGTAATCTGGCCATTTGCTGCTACCGAATGAGCAATGAATGATGCCGGTTTCGGCGTTTTTCGTTGCTCATTTTTGTTGCCGGCCCTTTTCGTTTCACCCTTTGCCCATTGCCCCTTGGCTACTGAAAACTACAAGCTCCGCCGCGGCGTCGAAGCCGATTTACCCCAGGTGCTGGGCCTCATTCACGAACTGGCACTGTACGAGCGCGCGCCCGAGGCCGTGACCAACACGCTGATGGCCATGCAGCGCGACGGATTTGGGCCGACGCCCATCTTCGGGTTTTTCGTGCTCGAAAACGAAGCCGCCGACATCATCGGCCTAGCCCTGTTCTACACCGCGTACTCGACCTGGAAAGGCCGAATGCTGTACCTGGAAGACTTGGTGGTGACGGAAACGGCCCGGCGCGGCGGCCTGGGCCGGCTGCTCTTCGATGCCGTGGTGGCCGAGGCCCGCACCACCGGCGCCGTGCGCCTGAAGTGGCAGGTGCTGAACTGGAACGAGCCCGCCATTGGCTTCTACCAAAAGCTGGGCGCTACCATTGAGCAGGACTGGTTCAACGGCAACCTCGACGAGGCCCAGCTGGCCAGCTACGCCGTAGCACCAGCGGCAGCTGTGGCAGCCACGCCGCGGGTAGAGCGGAATTTGTAGGGCTGACAGGGGCAATTGACCCAATAAAAAGAACGTCATGCTGAGCGAAATCGAAGTATCTCGCGTGCTGAAGTAATCAAATCTGTTTTCACGATTGAGTTGCTACCACACGCGAGATGCTTCGACTTCGCTCAGCATGACGTTCTTTTTATTGGGTTACCCCCGCCTTGCCACTCAATACCGCACAAACTTGCGGCTGCCGGTTCGGCCCTGCGCATCCTGCCAGCGCAGGATATAGAGGCCGGGAATCAGATTGGTCAGGCTGAGGGGCACTACGTTCAGGCCGGTGGTGAGGGCGACGGAGGTGGTGCGCAGGCGGCGGCCCAGCCGGTCGTAGATGCGGAAAACTACCGTGCCGTCGGCGGCGGTGGGGTATTGCAGGCGCAGCACATCGCCAGTCACGGGGTTGGGGAAGATGGAGGCCGTGGCACTTGCGCCCTCGGAGGTGACGAGGGCAGGCGCCACGTTGTCGAGCGAGCCGTCGGGGCGCAGCAGGCGCAGGCGGTAGTAGTGCAGGCCACCGGGCGCTTGCGCATCCACGTACTGGTACTGGGCGTCGGGCGGCCTGGGCGCGACGGTGGCCAGCCGCGTCCAGGCCAGGGTATCGCCGCTGAGGCTGCGCTCCACCACGAAGCTGCTCAGGAAACACTCGTCGCGCGTGGCCCAGGTGAGGGTGGTGCCCGTGCCGGCGGCATACTGCGCCGCAAAGCTGGTGAGCGGCGCGGGCAGCAGCGCCGGGCCGCCGCACCCAAGCTGGCGGAAGCTGCGCACCCGCAGCACCTGCCGCCCTCCGGCCACGTCGCTATTCGTGTTGAGGGCGCGGGTATTCTGGCCGCGGGCCACAGCGTAATGCATCACGGCGCCGGGCAGGATGAGGTGGGTGAGCTGCTGGGCATGGCCCAGCTCGTGCACGGCCACCGTTTCAAAATCAATCTGGCCCAGGACGCCAATTGCAAACGCGGGCCCAAACTGAAACGTGGCCCCGTCGTCGAACTGCATGTCGATTTCCTTCACCCAGAACACCACCTCGCCGCTGGGCGCGTAGCAGCCTCGGTAGTAGCTGGTGGTGCGGCCCAGCACCAGGGCCGGCAGCTCGGCGCCGGCGTCGAAGGCCACCACGTTCTGGCCGTCGTCAGCAATGGCGTTGGTGGCGTTAGTGGCGGCCACATCCCAGTTCATGCCCGTCTGGCAGCGCCAGGTGGCCAGGGCCCGCTGCCAGGCGGCCGAGGCAGCGGCATTGGCCGTGAAATTGGGGCCGAAGCGGAAGCTGATGCCGCCGCTGGCATTGAGGGCAATGTGGTTGGGCCGCTGGAGAAGGGTGCCGTCGGTGCTTTCCACGTTCGAAAGCGCGTAAATGATGGTAACAGCACCGGCGCTTTCCACCACCGACTGGTCGGCGGTGGTGACGCGGACGGTGCCCGAGCCAGCCGGGTGGCCTCCGCTGATGGGCGAGCCGCCGCTGGCCGCCGAAGGTACGCGCACTTCGATGCGGTTATTGGTCCAGCTCAGGTAGTCGGCTTCACGCGCCTTCACGCGGGTGCTGCCGCCGTCGTCGGCGTTGCGAAAATCGACAAAGCCAGTGCCCCGGCTGCTGCCAAAGCCGTCGCCGACGATGGTGAGCACCGCGCCCGCGCCCGCCGGCAGTCTCTGGGGCGAGAAGCTGCTAATGGTGGCCGCCGTGGTGCGCCGCACCGGAATGGTGGCCGGTGCCAAGGCCGGGTTGGCGTGCAGCAGTTGGCGGGGCTGACCGGTGAGGCTGGTGATTTCCTTAAAAAACGCGGCATCCAGCGCCGGGTAGGTGCGAAATGGCTCGGTGGCGATGCGCTCGGTGGTGTTGAATTCGATGAAGCCCTGCTGGCTGGCGTAGGGCGTGTAGGCGGCGCCGGCGGGCAGGCCCGGCCAGGGCGCGGGCGTCAGGAAAAACACGCCCTGCTGGCCGGGAGCCAGCGCCAGCGTATTGGTGAGCACCTGCTGGTCGAGCCCGAGCCGGCCGCCTTCGGTGACGAGCATGAGGCCGGTGGTGTCGGCCACCTGGCCTTTTAGCAGCGAAAACACCCGCAGCCGGTGCCGCGTGAACAGGCGCGTGTGGCCGGCGTTCCAAAACCCTTGGGCATCGAGCACTTGGGCTTCGACTACCAAGGCGGCCTGCCGAGCGCGCTGGGCGGGCTCGACGGGCGCCATGAGACAGTGCAGCTCCGGCGCGGGCGCCTGAGCCCAGCTGGCCCCGGCGCTGGCCGCCAGCAGGGCCAGCGCGGGCACCAGGCGGCGGCTCAAAACTCGAAAAAACGGTAACGAAAGCAGCATAGGCGAAGCAGAGAAGCTAGGGCAACCAAGATACGGCAAACCCGGGGCGCCGGACTCTTTTAATTGCCGCGCGGGGCCGGCGCCGGGTCGGGTGCCGAATGCCGGGTTTGCCGGTAGCGGCGCCAGTCGCGCCAGATGGCGCCCACAAACACGTTGAGCCGATAGCTGAAGTACATGCCGTCGAAATCGTCCTTGTAATCAACCTCAAACACCGACTTGCGGTAGCCCACGCTGCCGCTCACGCCCACCCAGCGCGTGGGCTTGAACAGCACGCTCAGGCCCGCTTCTACGGGCACGAACAGGCCGTAGGATTCGGTGGTAACGCGGCCGTTTTGGTCGGTTTCGGAGTAGTGGCTGCGGCCCAGCCCGGCCTCCAGCGGAAAGCTGATTTCCAGCCAGCGGCGCGGCGTGAATACGTAGCTGATGTTGGGTGTGAGGTAGGTGAGGCTGAGCTGCGGGGTGAGCACATCGGCGATTTTCTTGGTGCGCTTGCCGTTTTTGTATTGGTAAGTGTAGAGGTTAGCGTAGTCGCGGCTCAGGGTGTAGGCGCCCAGTCCCAGGCGCCAGCGGTGGCCGGGCAGCACCACGCCCGCGTTCAGCCCAATGATGCTCACGGCCGACGAGTGCAGAAACGACTCGCGGTTGTCGAGCGAAAACACGAAGCCCACCCGGCGCGGAGCCGGCGCGGGCGGCGGGCAGGGCGGCCCGTCGGCCACCGAATCGCGGGGCGGGGCGGCCGCCGGCTGCTGGGCCGCCACCGGGCCGGCCAGAACCAGCCCCAGCAAGAAGCCCCACCGGCAGCCACGACCTTGGAAATCAGGGTAGAGTAGACTCATGCAGTCAAAGCTAAAAACGACCCGGCGGGTAGCGCGCCCCAAAACGCCCAATTCCCGCCCACGCTCTACAGACAGCCGCCAGCGCCCCGGGTTTAGCCCGCCGTCGGCGCGGGCTGCGGCCCCCACGAGGGCGAGCCGCCGGCCACCACGGGCCAGCCGTCGGCGTAGGTCAGCCGGTCGAGTAGCAGCACGCGGCGCGAGTAACCTTCGGAGTCGTCGATGGCGTCGAAGGTGGGCTGGCGCGGGTCGATGGCATGGCAGGCCAGCCAGTCGTGGCCGGCGGCATCGGTCACCACGCAGTTGTGGCCGGGGGCACGCCAGTGTTCGTTGGCGGCCAGCAGGGCGGCGTGGGGGTTGGCCGTGGCAGCGGCGTAGGTTTCAAAAGGACCGGTGGCGTGGCGGGCGCGGGCCACCAGCACGGCGTAGTGGGCGTGCGGCCCGCAGCAGTTGTCGCCCGAAAAAAAGAGGTAGTACCAGCCCTCGTGGTGGTGCACCCAGGCACCTTCGATGAGGCGGTGGTAGTCGTCGGGGTCGTCGCTCTGGCTGGGCTGCACCACGGCCTGCGCCACGCTGCCAGACCGGAAACTGAGCCGGTCTTCGGCCAATTCGCGCACCCAGATGGGCCCGAAGCCCGAGCCCCAGTACAGTAGCCGCTGCCCGGTGGCGGGGTCGTCGTAGGCCATGGGGTCGATACAGGTGAAGCCGGGGCCGGGCAGCATGGGCTGACCACTGTCCACAAACGGGCCGGCGGGCTGTTCGGCAACGGCTACGGCCAAGCTGAAAAAGTCGGCGCCATCGGGCCGGGTGGAGTAGTAGAGGTAATAGCGGCCGCCGTGCTCGCTCACGTGCGGCGCCCATATTTTCTGGCTCTCGCGGGCCCAATCGGGCTTTTTGGGCAAGCCTTCACCAAGATATTCCCATTGAACTAGGTCGCGGGAGCGGGCCACCTGCAGGTTGATGATGACGCCGGCGCGCTTGGTTTGGGTGCCGTAGGCGTAGTGCCAGCCATCGGCGGCGCGGATGATTGTGGGGTCCGGGAAATTGTCGTCGATGACGGGGTTTTGGTATGGCATAGGACGGCGGGAAGGGTGGAATAATAGGGAGGCGGGAAACCAAAGAACGTCATGTCGAGCTTGCCGAGACATCTCGCGTGCCGAAGTAATCAAACTCGTTTTTACGATGGAGTTACTACCCCACGCGAGATGTCTCGGTAAGCTCGACATGACATTCTTTCCTTCGTGACAGCGCTGACAACTCCTCACCGCTTTCGAATGAGGTGTCGGCACCTGTTAGCTTTGCGGTTTGGCCCGGCGCGTTGCGGGGCTGCTTCATTCTTATTTCAACTCCCCGATGTTCCGAAAACTCGTTGCGCTGCTCGTCCTTTCCTGCGCCCCGTACAGCCTGCTGGCCTGGGGCGTGCTCGGCCACCGGGCCGTGGCGCGCATTGCCGAAAACCACCTTTCCGGCACGGCCAAGCGCGAAGTGGCCCGTATTCTGGGCCGCGAAACCATGCCGCTGGTCAGCACCTGGGCTGATGAGCTGCGCAACGACCCGCAGTTCAAGGACACGGCGCCTTGGCACTACGTGAACGTGCCCACCGGGCTCGACTACACCGCCTTCACCACCCAGCTCAAGGCCACCGTGCAGCCCGCCCCGGCCCTGCCCACCAACGCCTACGCCGCCCTGCTGCAAATGCGCCAGGACCTGAAAGACCCCAAGAAAACCGCCGACGAGAAGCGCATTGCCCTCAAGTTCCTCATTCACCTGGTGGGCGACGTGCACCAGCCCCTGCACCTGGGCCACCTCGAAGACAAGGGCGGCAACAGCATCATGGTGAGCTGGCGCGGGCGCGACACCAACCTACACAGCATCTGGGACGGCGACCTGGTGGAATATCCTGGCTTCACCTTCACCGAAATGACGGCCGCCTACGACCGCGCCACCCCCGCCCAAATCAAGGACTGGCAGAAAAGCGACCCCACGGCCTGGCTCTTCGAGTCGTACCAACTATGCCCGCCGGCCTACGCTGCCGCCGCTACCAACCCCAAGTTCGACTGGCACTTCTACCCCACCTTCGGCCCCACCGTGGAGGACCAGATTCTCAAAGCCGGCATCCGGCTGGCCGGCATGCTGAACGAGGTGTTCGATAAATAGCCGATTCGCACGGGTCTTTTCGCAATCGATAAAGAAGCCCCAGCTGCCCGTGCAGCCGGGGCTTGTTGTTGCTAGCTTTGCTCGGATGTGAGGCCGCCTTCCACTCCAGAACCTCCTTCCCGCTACCATGCTGTTTTTATTCGGAACCCGCAACGCCACCATTGCCACCGCGCCCCTGCCCGGCTTGGCCTGCGCCAACTGCCACACGCCCGAGGCCCTCACCTGCGCCGTGTTTTCGCGCTACGTGCATCTGTTCTGGATACCGGCCTTTCCCATCAGCAAAACCAGCATCACGGTATGCCAGCACTGCAAGCAGGCCCTCACTACACGCGAAATGCCGGCCAGCTACCGCGCCCCCGTGCAAGCCGTGCAGCAGCAGGCGCGCACGCCCCTGACGCATTTTGCCCTGCTGCTGCTCTTCGGGGCGGTGGTAGCTTTGGGCCTGGTGATGAGCTTATTTGGCAAATCAACTACTCGGCCTGACGCCGCCACCAATACAGCCGCCAGCACCGTGGCCGTCGGCAGCCGCTACCGCTTCAACGTGACCGACGACGGCCGGCAATACAGCCTGATTGAAGTTACCCGCGTCACGCCCGACAGCGTGCAGTACCGCATGACCAACCCATTGCGCGGCAGCCTGAACGATGCCAGCGCGACGCTTGCCCTACGCGACTCCGTGGCCCCAGCCAACGCCCACCAGCACGTTTCAACGCAGCAGTGGGAGAACTCCAGCACCGGCCAGGGCCTGTTCAAGCAGCTCGATTGAGTTGTTGCTTGAATTAGCCAAACTCATTTAGGCTGTGTGGACAGTGAGAAAAAGGAACGTCATGCTGAGCTTGTCGAAGCATCTCTACCGCTTCGTTGTGGAGCAATTGGATTACTCGCGCGGTAGAGATGCTTCGGCTGCGCTCAGCATGACGTTCTAAATGGGATTTCCAGCCAACTGTCCACAGACCCTAGAACGGTCATGCAGCGCGCAGCATGACCGTTCTTATACCCCGTGCCTACCCCGCCAGCGCCGGCCGCCGGCCAAACCAAGGCCGGGCCTGCTCCAACTGCCCGGCCAGCCGGAACAGCACGTCCTCGGCCCCCAACTGAGCAATGAACTGCACACCGCAGGGCAGCCCGTCGGCCGTCCAGTGCAGGGGCACCGACATGGCAGGCTGGCCCGTGAGGTTGGCCACCTGGGTATAGGGCGTTTTTTCGAGGCTTTGCTCGGCCAATTTTTCCACGATGCCCGAGCGGCGAATGAGCCCGCCGAGGCCGAAGGTATTCACCAGTTTCAGCAGCTTTTGCTCCAGCGGCTTGGGCTGCAGCTCGCCGATGCGCACGGGCGGCGTGGCCAGGGTGGGCGTCAGGAGCAGGTCGTAGGTTTGGTGGAAGCGGCCCATGCGGCGGGCGCTGTCGTTCCAGGTGTGGCGGGCGGCGGCGAAGTCGGCGGCGGTGTAGGTGCGGCCCAGCAGGCCCAGCAGCCAGGTGGTGGGCTCCACATCGGCGGGCCGGGCGGGGCGACCCAGGTGCTTGCTGAGCGCCGCAATACTGGCCCCGGTTTCGCCAAAATACAGCATCAGAAAAGCCGACGCCACGGCCCGGCCATCGAAGGGCAGCGGCACTTCTTCCACCTCGTGCCCCAGACTTTCGAGCAACTGAGCGGCGTCGCGCACGGCCGTGGCGCATTCCAAGTGCAGGGCACTGCCCAGCGGGTGGCCCAGGCTGAAGGCAATGCGAAGGCAGCCGGGCTCGCGGCCCACTTCTTCCAGATACGGCCGTGCCGGGTTGGGCAGGAAGTAGGGGGCGCCCGCGTCGGGCCCGCAGGTAGCGTCGAGCAGCGCCGCGCTGTCGCGCACCGAGCGGCTGAGGACGTGCTCCACGGCGGCGCCCTGCCACTTCTCGCCCTGTTCTGGGCCGGTGGGTACGCGGCCCCGGCTCGGCTTGAGCCCAAACAGCCCGCAGCACGCCGCCGGAATCCTTATGGAGCCGCCCCCATCGCCGGCTCCGGCCACCGGCACCAGGCCCGCCGCCACGGCCGCAGCCGCGCCGCCGCTGCTGCCGCCGGGTGTGTGGCCTAGGTTCCAGGGGTTGCGGGTGGGGCCGTGCAGCAGGGGCTCGGTCACGCCCATGAGGGCAAACTCGGGCGTGTTGGTTTTGCCCAGGATGTTGAGGCCGGCGGCCTGCCAGCGGCGCACCAGCTCGGCATCTTCCTTCGGCACGAAGCCGCGCAGCGCCCGGCTGCCCGCCGTGTGCGGCGCCCCGGCGTATTGCGCCCCGAAGTCTTTCAGCAAAAAAGGCACCCCGCCAAACGACCCGGCTGGCAGCCCGGCCCCGGCCCGCGCCCGCGCCGCCGCATACAACGGATGCACCACGGCATTAATGCGCGGGTTCACGGCTTCGGCGCGGGCAATGGCGGCGGCACACAAGTCAGCGGCCGTGAGCTGGCCGGTGCGCAGCAGGTGGGCCATGGCCAGGCCGTCGAGCTGGTCGTATTCGGCGAAAGAAATCATAGCGCTAAATGTAGCCCGTGAACATCGGGTAATGCCTTTCCGACAATAATTCAGGCAGCCGCTTGCAGAAAGCCCGTCATTACCCTTTACCTTACCGTGATTTAACAGCATTATACCCAGAGCCATTCTTTACGCCACTGTCCAAGCATGCTGCTGCCCGCATTTATGGTAACCCCGGTTTTCACGATTTTAGATTATGCGAAAGCCATTGAATTCTACATCAACTGGTTAGGCTTTCGCATCGACTGGCAGGAAGAGCACGACAAAAAACCGGTTTACGTGCAGGTATCGCGGGGCGAAATCATCCTCCATCTCAATGCCCTGGCCGACGATGTGCCGGCCGGCGCCAAGGCCCGAGCCGAAATACAGGGCATCCTTGCCTTCCACCACCAGCTGCTCAGCAAAAACCTCCGCCGCCCCACCGTCCAGCCCGCCTACTGGAACAGCCGGGTGCTGGAAATGGAAGTCGTCGACCCCTTCGGCAATCGTCTCGTGTTCTGCGAGATTGCCACGCTGCCAGCGTAAGGCGGTAAAGAGTTGGGAAGCTGGGAAAAGAAGAACGTCAGGTCGAGCTGTCTCGGCCAGCTCGACCTGACGTTCTGTTTATTTCTTGCTTTCGGGCGTCCCCGGCACTAAGCTGTTCAGGTAATTCTCCAGGTTGGTATAGCCGTTGGCGGCGGCCAGGGCACGGTCGGTGGCGTTTTGGGGGTTGAGGCCGTGGGCTTTTTCCCAGGCATCGGGCATGCCGTCGTGGTCGGCATCGGCCGGAGCGGGGGCGGTTTTCAGCACCGGCCAGGCGCGCTGGCTCACGCTGTAGGGCGTGCCGTGGGGGTAGTGGCCCTGCACGTCGATGACGGTGCCCGTGCCCGTGCGCACCTCCCGAATGATGCGCTGGTCCAGCGTATCGCGCACGGGCCGGATGGCGCCCACGCCCTGCAGCACCGCTTCGTAGGCCGCCCGGGCGGGCTGTAGGGTGAAGGCGCCCAGGGCAAAAGGCGTGGTGACTTTGGCCTGCGCTGTGTCGGCCGCGGTGCCGCCGTTCATCACCACGCCGCGCCAGTTGTGGGCCGTCACGGCGGGGGCGCCGTCCACGTAGTTGCCCATGAGGTAGAACTTACCGTAGGGCAGGCGGCCTTTTTCCTTGTCGATTTTGTAGGGATTCAGCACTTGGGTCTTCACTTTGGGGCTGGTGCTGGGCCCTGGCTTGTAGTAGTTGTTCACGATGTTGTAGTTGCCGCCTTCGCCGGCGTACACGTTGTTTTCGCCCCAGTTGTAGATGACGTTGTTGCTGAAATCGCAATTCTCAAAACCCGCCGGGTGGGTGTAGCGGCTGCCGTTGAAGCGCGGCGTGCGGTTTTTGCAGTGCGCAAACAGGTTGTGGTGAAACGAGGAGTGCTGCCCGCCCCAGATGCCCCCGAAGCCGTGCCGCTCAAAATCGGTATCCCCTTTTTCGTAGTGGTAGGAGTAGTTCAGCGGCTCGGCCATGATGTTCCACTGCAGCGTGGTGCTGTCGCCTTCGTACACGCTCAAAGCCTCGTCGGTGCTCCAGCTCATCGAGCAGTGGTCGATGATGAGGTGGTTGTTGCGCAGGCCGCCGAAGGCATCGTCGCCCCCGGCCCCATCCACGAAGCCTTGGTTCTGGTTTTTGTCGCCCATCCGAAACCGGATGAAGCGCACGATGACGTTATTCGCCTTCACCGATACCGGAAAATCGGCCAGGCAAATGCCGTCGCCGGGCGCCGTCTGGCCCGCAATGGTGGTATTGGCCTTGCTGATGGTGAGCGGCGAAACCAAGTGAATGGTGCCCGACACCCGAAACACAATGGTGCGCGCCGGGGCCTTCGCCGCGTTCAGCTGCACGGCATAGCGCAGGCTGCCGGGCTGGCCGTCGTCGAGCAGGTTGGTGACTTCCAGCACCGTCGTCGGCACCGCCGCCGTGCCCCGCCCGCCGGTGGTGAAACGCCCCGCGCCCTCGGCCCCCGGAAAGGCCGGCAGGCCCTGCGCTTGGCCCGGCCCCGCCGCCAGCAGGCCCAGACCCAACGCCCCAAATACAGGCCGGAAAACCGCCACTGAAAAAAAATCTTTGAAAAAGGATAGCATGTTATCGGTTTTAAGTTGCAACTTAGAGGTTCGGCAGTGAAAACCGGGTGAAAACCCGGCACCGCTGCCGAATAAAAACCGAGCCAGGCTAACGCCATCGATTGCGTGGATTCTAGCTGGGCTAAGCAACTTCTCACAGGTGGTTGCATGTTAAGGAATTGCCAGTTCCACCCGGTATCCGCTGGCGCTTCTGTCTCCCTCTCTCACTCAGTTTCTATGCGTCTTTTTTTTCTCCTTTTCGCAGCAGCAACCCTTAGTGGAGCGCATTCGGCCTCGGCCCAGCAAGCCGATTCGCGGGTAGCCAATCCGGGCAATTCGCCGGAGCGCATTGCTCTTTCGGCCCGGCCCGAACGTGCGGCCCCCGCCCGCCCGCGCCTGGCTTGCGCCCCGCTCATGGGCACCGTCTACGACCCCAACGGCAAGCCCCTCATCGGCGCCACTCTGCTCATCAAAGGCACCCACGAAACCTATGTGACGGATTCGGAAGGCCGTTTCCAACTCACCGACCCAGTGTACGAGGGCCAGATTCTGGACGTGCAGGCCGCCGGCTACGGCCTCATCGAAGTACCGCTCGACGACTGCACCCTGCCGCGCTTGGTGCTGGCGCCCCTGCCCGGTGCCAAGTTCAAGCAGCACGGCAAGAAGCAAGGCCAGGTTATCCGCCTCAATCACCGCAGCACAGTGCTGAAGTAGCGGGTTGAGTTTAGGCAAAGATTGAACAAGGGAACGGTCATGCTGAGCGCAGCCGAAGCATCTCTACCGCGCAAGTAATTCATTTACTCTCGCGGTAGAGATGCTTCGGCTGCGCTCAGCATGACCGTTCTGGCAGTGACCGGTTGGGACTACCGCGCCTGCGGGTCCACCGTCTTGGCGGCGGCGCGGTGCACAATTCGGTCAGCCAATTCTAATTTCAGGGTGCGGATATCAGCCAGCACGATTTGGGCCATTTTGCGGGCGCCCAGTTCGTTGAAATGGGTGTTGTCTTCCTTGCCGTCGGGGTAGTTGGGGTGCTCACCGGGGGCTAGTTGGTTGAATAGCAGGCGGGAATTTTCGACGCCCAATTGCTGGAGCAGCGCCTGGCTTTCGCGGTCGAGGTCGATGAGGGGCACCTGCTGCTCCCGGGCCGTGACGCGCACGATTTCGGAATAGACATTGTGGGTGCCCTCGACCTGGCCGGATGCGTCGAACTTGCGGCGCGCCACGGGCGTGATGAGCACCGGCAGCGCCTTTTTGGCCCGGGTTTCGGTGACGTAACGGACGAGGTTGGCTTTGAATTCGGCTTCGGTGGTGTAGGTTTTCTTGGTGGGCACCTCGTCGTTGTGTCCGAACTGAATGAAGACGTAGTCGCCGGCCTTGAGGGCACTGGCTACGGGCTGCCAGCGGTTTTCGGCCAGGAAGCTTTTGGTGCTGCGGCCGTTCTGGGCGCGGTTGTCGACGGTCACGGTTTCGTCGAAAAAGTTGACGAAGGGCATGCCCCAGCCGGTTTCGGGGTAGTTTTTCACCTCTTTGATGGACATGGTGGAATCGCCGATGAGGTAAACGGTGATTTTGCCCGGCGCCGGCGCGAAGGCGCTCAGCAGCAGCAGGCCCAGCCCGATGGTGCTGGCAAACAAGCGGTTCATCATAAAAAGCAAAACTGGGGCAGTTGAACAACTGAAAGGTGGGACTAATTTCCGGTAATCCGGCATATTTCCGGCGAGCAGGCGGGTAATTCACCGTTCTGCCCGACCTTCACTCCATCTATGAAACAACGCTCCATCGGCCGCTTCCGGCCTTTTATTGGCCTGCTGGCGGGCCTGCTTTTGCTGGTGCTGCCGCCGGCCCCGGCCCAAACGCCCAGCGCTGCCCTCTCCAAAGTGTGGGTGCCCGATTTGGGCAACGGCCGCTACAAAAACCCGGTGCTCTATGCCGACTATTCTGACCCCGACGTGGTGCGCGTCGGCAGCGACTTTTACCTGACGTCCTCCAGCTTCAACTGCGTGCCGGGTCTGCCGATTCTGCACTCCAAAGACCTGGTGAACTGGACCATCATCGGCAACGTGTTCGGGGCGCAGCCGCCGCTGGCGCGCTACCGCGAGCCCCAGCACGGCAACGGCGTGTGGGCCCCGGCCATCCGCTACCACAACCAGGAATTCTACATCTACTACCCCGACCCGGACCTGGGCATTTTCGTGACCAAGGCCCGGAACCCGGCCGGGCCGTGGTCGACGCCGGTGTGCGTGAAGGAGGCCCGGGGCTGGATTGACCCCTGCCCGCTCTGGGACGCCGACGGCCGGGCCTACCTCGTGCACGGCTTCGCAGGCTCGCGCGCGGGCATCAAAACCGTGCTGGCCGTAAGCCCGATGGCGCCCAGCGGCCTGCGCCTGATTGGCGACGACGTGCTGGTGTTTGATGGGCACGCCGGCCATCCCACGCTGGAAGGGCCCAAATTCTATAAGCGCAACGGCTACTACTACATTTTCGCGCCGGCTGGCGGCGTGCCCACGGGCTGGCAGTTGGTGCTGCGCTCAAAAAGCGTGTACGGGCCCTACGAGGAGAAAATTGTGATGGACCAGGGTAAAACGCCCATTAACGGCCCGCACCAGGGCGCCTGGGTAGATACCGACGCGGGCGAGGACTGGTTTCTGCATTTTCAGGACCAGGGCGCTTATGGCCGGGTGGTGCACCTGCAGCCCATGGTTTGGAAAAACGACTGGCCTGTCATCGGCGAAGACCCGGACGGCGACGGCAAGGGCCAGCCGGTGCTCAACTACCGCAAGCCGCGCATCAAGAGCCCGGCCCAGCCGCTGGCCACGCCGCCCACTTCCGACGATTTTGGCCGTGTGCCGCTGGGCCGGCAGTGGCAGTGGCACGCCAACCCGCAGGATTACTGGGCCTACCTCAACCCGGCGGCCGGCTACCTGCGCCTTTACTCGGTGCCGCTGCCCGAGGCGTATAAGAACCTCTGGCAAGTGCCCAACCTGCTGCTGCAAAAGCTGCCCGCAGAGGTGTTCACGGCCACGGCCAAGCTCACCTTCAGCCCCCGGGTGGAGGGCGAAAAAGTGGCTTTGCTGATGATGGGGCTCGATTACGCCTACATTGCCCTCAGCAACCAGGGCGGCAAGCTGCTGCTCAGCCAAAGCGTATGCAAGGACGCCGACAAAGGCACCGCCGAAACCGCGACGCCCGCCGTGGAAGTACCCGCGGCCCGCGCCGGCCAGCCTCTCTACCTGCGCGTGGCCGTGCGGGCCGGCGCCATGTGCCAGTTCAGCTACAGCTTCGATAACCAGGGTTTTCAGCCGCTGGGCGCCGAATTCAGGGCCCGCGAAGGGAAATGGATTGGGGCTAAAATGGGCTTGTTATGCTCACGCACGGCGAAGTTCAACGATGCCGGCAACGCGGACATTGACTGGTTTCATGTAGAAAAATAAATATTTTTCTACTCATAGTTGGGTTAAAGTCTGCTGGCTGGAATGGCGATGGTGGCGGGTTGCCTGCGGTGGCGAGGTGGAGAAATTTAAGGCGGCTTTTCATGCTTGGGTTAGGCAAGGCTGGGGTTTTGTACCGTTGCCTGCATGCGCGCTTGTTGAAAAGATGGTGGGTCCGTCACTTGACTGCCGGCTGCCAGGTGCGATGCCTGGCAGCCGGTAATCCGTGCTTTTCACCAAAGCCAAAAGCCTACTGAGCCGCCGCGCTCTCATTCGTCTACTCCGCTTTTTCCATCGCCTGGCCCGCCGCTTCGTGCGCTCAATGCTGCGCCAGGGGCCGGCACTAGCCTGCTCAAGTGCCTTAGCACCATTCCTATCTCACATTCGGCTCAACCTAAAGAATTCAACTGCGCACTGAATTCAAAAAACATTTATCATTCGAACGATGTACATACATTAAATGTATGTACATTTGAATACGGGTGGTAGCCATTATCGCCCATCTATTTCACGTTTTGCATCCTGCGTTATCACACCTTCAAAAACCATGAAAAAGCTCCTCTCTCCCCTGCTATTTGCCGCTACCATTCTGTCGGGCCCTGTTCAAGCTGCTAATGGCCCGGCCACCAGCAAGCCCACCAACCCCGCCGTTGAAACTTACAAAGTGCAGCCTCAACTGAGCTCGCTCGGCTGGACGGGCAAGAAAATTGATGGCCAGCACAGTGGCACCGTCGGTTTCAAAGATGGCTCGGTTCAGGTAAGAGGCAGCCAGCTGGTGGGCGGCACGTTCGTCGTGGACATGACCTCCATCAAGAACACCGACCTCACGGACGCCGACTACAACGCCAAACTCGTTGGTCACCTGAAATCTGATGACTTCTTTGGCGTAGAGAAAAACCCCACCGCCACCTTCGTCATCACCAACATCAAGCCGCTGAAAGGCAGCGCCGCCGGCAACAACGCCACCATCACCGGCAACCTGACCATTAAGGGTAAAACCAACCCCATCAGCTTCCCCGCCAAAGTGGGCGTGAAAGACGGGGTGGCCGCCGCTTCGGGCACGGCCAGTATCGACCGCACGAAATACGACGTCACGTTTGGCTCGACGCTGTTCGGGGCGGCGGCCGACAAGGCCGTTGACGACAATTTTTCACTGATTTTCAACGTCATCGCCAAAGTCAACGGCGTGGCCACCCGCTAAGCGCCCCCGAGGCCAGTCCTACAAACAGCCCTTTAAAAACCTCAAGATGGAAATTGGAATTGATAGTTTTGCGTCGCACCTGTTGCAAAACGGCGGCGACCACCTCAGCGGCACTGAGGCCATGCGCCTGCTGCTGGAGCGCATCGAGCGGGCCGACCAGGTCGGGCTCGACGTGTTCGGCATCGGCGAGCACCACCGGGCCGAATACCTCGACTCGGCCACGGCCGTGATATTGGCCGCCGCCGCGGCCCGCACCAAGCGCATTCGCCTCACCAGCGCCGTCACGGTGCTCTCGGCGGCCGACCCGGTGCGCGTGTTTCAGGAGTTTGCCACCCTGGACCTCATCGCGCAGGGCCGGGCCGAAATGGTAGTGGGCCGGGGCTCCTCCACCGAAGCCTTCCCACTTTTCGGCTACAGCCTGAATGACTACGACGAGTTGTTTGCCGAGAAGCTGGAGCTGCTGCTGGCCATTCGAGACACCGAAAAAATCAGCTGGCAGGGCCGGTTCCGGCCGGCCCTGACGGGCCAGGGCGTGTACCCGCGCCCGGCGCAGGCGCAATTGCCCATCTGGCTGGGGGTGGGCGGCACGCCCGAGTCGTTTGTGCGGGCCGGCGCGCTGGGCCTGCCGCTGATGGTGGCCATCATCGGGGGCGACACCCACCGCTTCCGGCCGCTGGTCGACCTCTACCGCGAAGCCGGCCGCCGGGCCGGGCACGCGCCCGAGCAGCTCAAAGTGGGCCTGCACTCCCTAGGCTACGTGGCCCCTTCTACCGAAGAAGCCCTGGACGATTTCGCGCCCGGCTACATCCAGACCTTCGGCCAGCGCGCCCGTGAGCGGGGCGGCTTTCCGCCCACGCGGGCCCATGTGGAGGCGCAGGCCGGCCCGCTGGGGGCGCTGCTGGTGGGCAGCCCCGAGGAAGTAGCCGCCAAGATTCTGCGGCACAGCGAGGCGCTGGGCGGCATTTCCCGCGTCACCTTCCAGATGGACGTGGCCGTGCTGCCGCACGAAAAAGTGCTGCAAGCCACCGAATTGCTCGGCATCCGCGTGGCGCCGCTGTTGCGCCAGGATTCCGCTGCTAAAGCGAAGTAACTGCCAGCCTGATTGTTCCGCGCATCAGGCAGATTGCGTAGGATAACGAGCAGGCAAAAGTCGGGGCTTTCTATGTGCCGGTTGATTCAGGCCCTCAGGGGCTGAGTCAACCGGTTTTGCGTTGGGAGTGGTGGCAGCTGTCGGCCAGATTTGCGCCAGAATTGCCCGCTACGTTTGCGCATCAGCTTGCCGGCGGGATGGCCGGAGCGGCGGGTGGCGCGACATCACGATGCTTCAGCCCGGCGCGCAGATGTCCGTCCCGACCGTCTTTCGCAGGCTCCGGGCCGGTTCCGGATGCCATATGCGGGTCTGACAATCTACTTCCCTACTCACTATTCCATGAAGAAGCTTCTCCTTGCGGGCGCATTCGCCCTTGGCGCTGGCGCTGCCCAAGCCCAGCAGGCCGCGCCCTATCGCCTGCTCAGCACCATTACCATTGGCGGCGAGGGAGGCTGGGACTACCTGAGCGTGGACCCCGCTGGTGAGCGGCTCTACGTGTCGCACGGCCGGCAGGTGGAAGTGGTCGATTTGAAGACGCGCAAGGTCATCGGCACCATCCCCGACACGCCCGGCGTGCACGGCATCGAGGTGGTGCCCGCCGCCGGGCGTGGCTACATCACCTGCGGGCGCACCAACACCTGCGTGGTGTTCGACCTGAAAACGCTCAAGCCCATCGGCGCGCCCATCCCCACTGGCCCCAAGCCCGACGCGCTGTTTTACGACGCCTTCTCGAAGCGCGTGTTTCTCTTCAGCAACGACGGCGGCAAAAGCACCGTGCTTGACGCCGCCACCGGCGCCGTGGTAGGCACCGCCGAGCTGGGCGGCGACGTGGAAGCTCCCGCCACCGACGGCAAAGGCACCATTTTCGTCAACCTCGAAGACAAGGGTGAAGTCATCGCCTTCGACGCCAAAACCCTAGCCGTGCGCCGACGCAGCCGCCTGGCGCCCGGCGAAGAGCCCACCGGCCTCGGCTACGACCCCAAAACCAACCGCCTGTTCAGCGCCTGCGCTAATGAGAAGCTGGTGGTGACGGACAGCAAAACCGGCCAGCAGGTGGCCGTGCTGCCCATCGGCCGGGGCGCCGACGGCGCCGTATTCGACCCGACAACGGGTAATGTGGTGACGTCGAACGGCGCCTCGGGCACGTTCACGGTCATTCACCAGGACTCGCCTACGAAGTACCGCGTGGTGGGCGACGTGCCCACGGCGCGCGGGGCCCGCACCATTGCGCTGGACCCGAAAACCCACCACCTCTTCACCTGCACGGCCGACTACGGCCCCGCCCCCGCCCCTACGGCCGAGAACCCGAAACCACGCCCCAGCATTGTGCCCGGCACGTTCCGGGTACTGGAATACGGGAAGTAAGAAATGCGGCGAAAGCAGTTGTAGTAAAAATAGAACGTCATGCTGAGCGTAGCGAAGCATCTTTACCGTGCGAGTAAATGATTACTTCGGCACGCGAGATGCTTCGGCTGCGCTCAGCATGACGTTCTGTTTGCTTGTCACCTCTGACCCTTTCTTACTTGCCCTCGCGGTTCAGGGCGATGCACAGGGGGCAGCGGGGGCGCGTTTCGGCTATTTGATGGGGCTCGTAGTATTGCCATTCGCCGCTGCTTTTCACGGTCTGGCCTTCGGGGCACGCGTCGTTGTCGTGAAACGGGTAGCGCACAGGCTCCGGCGCGGGGGCCATGATGCCCGTGACGTGCTGGGTGTGGCGAAAAAAAGGAGGCGTCTTCATCAAGAAATAGCTGTGGCGGGAAGTAGCGAGGTCAATCTGGTCGGGAAGCTACCGGCCAATTCTGTGCAGATTTAGGTTAGTGGCCGGGTGGGCGGCAGCAGCACGTACACGCCCGTGACCCAGCCCAGCGCCGCTATCCAGCCCGAAAGCACGTCGCTGGGGTAATGCACGCCTAGGTACACCCGCGAAAAGCCCACGCCCAGCACGAACAGCCCCCCCGGCAGCCACACCCGCCAGCGCCGCCGGGCCAGCAGCAGGCCCAGCGCCAGCACCACCGCGGCCGAGCCCATGGCGTGCCCACTGGGAAAGCTGTAGGACGTTTCCGGCGCCAACGACACCCAGAACGCCGGCCGGGGCCGCCCCAACAGGGCCTTGGCCAGCAGGTTGAGGGCGGCGGCCCCGCCCACGGCCAGCCCGAAAAACCCGGCGTAACGGTAGTGCCGACGCCACACCAGCCCGCCGGTGAATAGCCCGGCGAATACCGTCATCGGCACGGGCCCGCCGATGGTGGTGAAGAACAGGCTGAGCGAATCGAGCGCCGGCCGTGCGTGCGCGTGGGCCCAGCGCAGAATCTGCAGGTCGCCGTAGAAGCCTTCGCCTTCTTCAATTTCGGAGCTGGCTTTGAGGAAAACAGCCCACGGCAACACCACGCCCAGGAGCAGCAACCAGAGCAGGTGCCGACGGTGCGCCAGCAGCTTGTGCAGCAGGTGGTTGAAGAGCGAAGTCATGCCCACGATGCTCTTTATTCGAAGCCGCCGCCTTCGTCGTCCCGCTGCTTCTTGTCCGGTTTGGCGTTGCGGTTCTGGCCGAAACGGTAGGTGAATCCCAGGAAGGCAATGCGCGACTCGCGCTTGAAGTGGCTGGCCGTGGCCAAATCGGCCCCGTAGGCCGTGAAATCGAAGTGCAGGGTGTTGAACACGTCGGCCACCCGCAGCGTGATGGTGCCCCGGTCGCCCAGCACGTTGTATTTGGTGGCGAAGTCGACGTTGAAATTGCCGCTGCGCGTGCCTTGGGCCGAATTGATGGGCGAGCGGTAGTTCAGCGCCAGCTGCGCATCCAGCCGCTTGCCGAGCGTGAACACGTTGTTGAGCCGCGTGGTGAAAACCTGGCTGACCGTGTTGATGGGCGTGCCATCGACCGAAGCGCCCACGATGAGCCGACGGAAGGTGGAGGCCGTGGCGTTGGCCTTCCACCAAGCGGTGAGGGGGCTGGCGGCCACGATTTCGAGGCCGTAGGTGGTTTCGGTGCCCAGGTTTTGGCGGGTGGTGCTCGTGACGAGGTTGCCGGTGAGCGGGTCGGTGATGACGCGGCGGAAGCCTTGGGCCGTGTTGGTTTCGGCGCGGTAGAAGCCCGTGGTGTTCAGGCTGCGGCCGTTGGCGAAGCTGATTTCGTGGCCCAGCTCCACCGAATGCACGTATTCGGGCAGCAGTTGCGGGTTGCCGGTCACGAGGTTGAGCTGGTCGGAGCGGTCGGTGAAGGGGTTCAGCTCGCTGGCGTCGGGCCGCTGGATGCGCTTGGAGTAGCTCAGCTGCACGCGCTGCTCGTGGGGCAAATCATACGCCAGCACCGCGCTGGGAAAGAGGGCCAGATACTGCTGGGTGAATTTTTCGCTGGTAGCCACCTGGTTGCCGTCGAGGTTGGTTTGCTCGGCGCGTAGGCCGGCCTGGTAGCTGAATTTGCCTTTCGCCCCGGCATAAATGCCGTAGGCCGCCTGCACGTACTGGTTGTAAACGAAGCGGTTCGAGGGGTCGAAGCCCAGAGCGGGCGTGCTGCTGAAATGGTAGTCGATATCGTACTGCCGCAGGCTGCTGCGCGCCCCCACCTCGAAGCGGCTTTTCTCGCCCAGCGGGTGCACGTAGTCGATTTGGGCCGTGCCCTGCTGGGTGCGGGTGGTGGTGCGCTGTTGTTGCTGCACCAGCCGGGTATCGGCGTACAGGATATTGGAAGCCACGTCGTTGTCGGCCAGCAGGGGCGTGTATACGGCGCTGGCTGTCAGCTCGCGGCCCTTGTGCTGCTCCCAGATGCGGCGGTAGTCGGCAGTCACGTCGGCCGAGCGGTAGGTGCCGGTGCCGACGTTGCGGCGGCGGCTGGTGCCGGCCGGCACCACTTGGTCGCCCAGGGCCGCGTTCACCTGCCGCGAATCCAGGGTTTCGTCGTTGGCCAGCGGGTTGAAGCGCGGCTGCACGGCCAGCGTGAGGGTTTGCTCCGGCGTGAGGGCGTAGTCGAAGCCCAGGCGGGCGGCGTGGGAGGTTTGCAGGTTGGTGCCGGCGCGGTCCTGGTGCAGCACCAGGTTGTCGGTGCCGGCGCGGGTGGTCTGGTCCAGGGTGCCGTTGATGCGGCGGCTGTCGCGGCGGAAATCGTAGGAGCCGAACCAGTTGAGGTTGCCTTTGCGGTAGTTCAGGCTCAGGGCCGTGTTGTACTTGTCGCCGGTGCCCACCAGGGCCGTGGCCTGCCCGTTGAGGCCGTCGCGCTGTTCTTTCTTGAGGATGATGTTGAGGATGCCACCCGCGCCACTGGCGTCATAGCGCGCCGAGGGGTTGGTCACCACTTCCACGCTTTGGATGCTGCTGGCCGGAATCTGGTCGAGCGTGGTGCCGGTGGGCTTGCCATCGATGAAAATGGTGACGCCGCCGGAGCCGCGAATGCTCACCGCGCCGGTCTGGTCCACGGTCACGGAGGGCACGTTTTGCAGCACGTCGATGGCCGTGCCGCCGCTCACGGTCAGGTCCTTGCTCACGTCGATGACTTTTTTGTCGAGGCCGCCCGTCACCACGGCCCGCTCGGCCGTCACCACCACGTCATTGAGCTGGGTGGCGGCGGTGCGCAGCTTCAGGGTGCCCAGCGCCAGCACGGGGGCGCCGGCCGTGAGGCTGATGATGCGCCGGCCGGTGCGGTAGCCCACGGCCGTGGCCCGCAGCACGTACTGGCCCAGCGGCAGTTGCGCCAGCTCGAACGCGCCCGCCTCGCTGGCCTGGGCGCCGGCCACGAAGGTCGAATCGGCACTGCGCAGCACCACCACGCTGGCAAAGGAGATTGGCTGATTGGTGCCCGCCTCCTGCAAGGTGCCGCGCACCGTGCCCGGCTGGGCCTGCGCCGCCAGCCCAAATCCCACTAGCAAACCCACCAAAAGCCCCAACCGGGACAGCACATTTTTTCGCAACATTCTCCTGATTATTAATACAAACACCACCCGCATCCAACGTTCTTTCAGTAAAAGTCCTGCCGACCAGGGTGGCCGGCAGGACACTCTTTTTCAATCCTAGTTTTATTGGGCAACCACCTTGCCGTCGGCCGTGAACAGCACGTCCTGCGACTTGCCGGCTTTGCTCACTTCAGCTTCGTACACGGTGCGGCCGTCGGCTTTCACGATGGTGGCGGCTTCCTTCACTTGGTAAGTTTTGTAGTCGCGAGCCAGGGTGGCGCGCACGGCGGCGGGCAGCTGAGCGGCTTTCATGTCGGTTTCGGTTTCCTGCCACACGCCGGCGGGCGTAATCACGGCCGACATGGTCTGGCCATTCTGCTTGAAGCCGGCTTCGTAGTCGGCCCCTTCCTTTTCCCAAGCCACGGTTTTCACCGCCGGGAACTTGGCTTTGAAGGCAGCTTTGGCAGCGGCGGGCACTTGGGCGGCGGGTACTTTCTGGGCCTGGGCCTTCTCGGCGAGCAGGGCCGCCACGGCGAGCATCAGCAAGGTTTTCATGGAGTTTGCGCGGTTTGGTTGGTTGAAGTACCCCGCAAACCTATCGGCCGAATCTGGCGCTATTCTGTATGGCCGCTTTTTTCGGCAGGAGCGTTGAATGCGCTTTGGCCGGATTAACCAATAGAGCCGTTTAGAAAGTCATTCAAACAGTCAGCACGTCATGTCGAGCGCAGCCGAGACATCTCGTGTGCCGAAATAATCAAAATCGATTCAACGATTGAGTTACTACCTCACGCGAGATGTCTCGGCAAGCTCGACATGACCGTGCTGCTTACGCTGTTTCAACCAACCACCAGCGCTAAAACGTCACCCGCAGCGTGTGCAGGCTGCCGACCGGCGCGTACGCATACGTCAGCCGGAAGCCGTAGTAGGTGCAGATTTGCTCCGCGATGGACAGGCCCAGGCCGGGCGAGTCGGAGGCGGCGTTGTGCTTGCGGAAGCGGCCGAGCAGCAGCATGGGGTCGGTGCGTAGTTCGGGGCCGGTGTTGGTGATTTCCAGGGCGGCGGCCGTGAGGCGCACCTGTAGCTGGCCGCCCTGCACGTTGTGCTTCACCGCGTTCTGCAGCAGGTTGCCCACCAGCGACTCGGCCAGCGCCGGGTGCATCACCAGCGCCACGGGCGGCAGTGGGTCCACCTGCGGGTTCACCGCTTTGGCTTCCATAAAATCCTGGAGCTGGCGCAGCTTTTCCTGCACCACGCCGTCCAGCTGCACGGGGCGGCCGTCGCTGCCAAACTGCCGGTTTTCAATCTTGCTGAGCAGCGTGAGGGCTTGGTGCAGGCGCGAGAGGCGCCGGGCGGCGCGGTACACGTCCTGCACGGCGGCCAGGGTGCGCTCGGGCAGCTCGGGGTCCTGCACCAGCTGCTCCAGCTGGGCCTGCATGATGGCCAGCGGGGTCTGGGTTTCGTGGGCCGCGTTTTCGGTAAATTCCTTGAGGGCGCGGTAGTCGGCGGCTACGCGCTGGGTGAGCTGGGCCACGGCCTGGTTCAATTCGCTGAACTCGTCGATGGGCGTTTCGGGCAGCTCCAGCGACTGCGGCTGCTGCAGCTGGTAGCCGCGCAGGGCCTTGAGCGTGCGCCGAAACGGCGCCCACAGCCAGCGCGAAAGCCACTGGTTCAGCAGCAGCAGGCTGCCGAAGAGCAGCGTCATCACCGCCAGCATTACCATGAGGATGACCTTGAGAATGTCCTCGGTTTCGAGCAAGGACTTGCGCAGCGTGAGCCAGTGCGGCTGCCCCCGCACCGCCACCGGAAACGAGATGACGCGAAACGGCACCGCCTCGTGCTCGATGGTGTCGAAGATGATGGTGTCGCGCAGGCTTTCGGACCGGGTGGGGCCGTCGATGGTCAGCTCCTGCGGCATAGTAATGGTGGGCAGCGCGCCCGTCGCCCGGATGCGCTCGGTGAGGTAGACGCGCTGCTGCTGCAGCTGCTCGTCCACCTCGTGGGCCAGGGCGTATTGCAGGCCGCCGTAGAGCAAGCCCGTGCCCAGCACGAAAAGCAGGGCGCTCAGGCCCAGGTAGTAGCGGTTGGTGCGGGCAAGAAGCTTCACGCGGTTTCGAGCTTGTAGCCCAGGCCGTAGATGGTGCGAATGTAGTTGTCGGCGCCGTGTTCCTGCAGCTTTTTGCGCAGGTTTTTGAAGTGCGTGTAAATGAAGTCGAACGAGTCGGCCATGTCGGCGTCGTCGCCCCAGATGTGCTCGGCAATGGCTTCCTTGGTGAGCACGCGGTTGGGGTTGGCCAGCAGGAAAAGCAGCAGGTCGTACTCGCGCCGGGTGAGCGTGAGGGGCTGGTCCTTCACCAACACCAAGCTCTGGTCGGGGAAGATGGTCAGGTCGCGGAAGGCGATGTGGCGCTGCCCCTGGAACTGCCGCCGCCGGATGATGGCGCGCAGCCGCGCATTCAGCTCGGCCAGGTGAAAGGGCTTTTGCAGGTAGTCGTCGGCGCCCAGCTCCAGGCCCTGCACCTTGTCGTCGAGCGAGCCGCGGGCCGAAATAATGAGCACACCGGCAATGGATTTATCGGCCTTGAGCGTGCGCACCAAATCCAGGCCCGAGCCGTCGGGCAGCGTGAGGTCGACCAGCACGCAGTCGTATTGGTAGAGCTTGATTTTTTCATGGGCCTGCGCGTAGTTCTCGGCAACTTCGCACACGTAGCCGTCGTGCCGCAGAAACTCCAGCAAGGTGGTGCGCAACGGCGCTTCGTCTTCAACAATTAGAATTTTCACAGCATAGAAAGGAAAAGGGCAACTCCGGCAGCTTGCCGCAAGACCGGCAAGTAGAAAAGAAAATCTGGAGCAAATCTGGAGCCGCCGCCAGCGCCAACCGGCAAAAACGAGGCCGGTCGATACGGCGTACAGGCGAGGGAGCAGCCGGAACCAGGGCATCGGTTGCTGATATTAAAGCTATTTGGAAAGTCGTTTGGCCGTCATGCAGAGCGCCGCGAAGCATCTCGCGTGTGTGGTAGCAATCCAATCGTCAGAATTACCTCGGCAATCCAATCGTCAGAATTACTTCGGCACGCGAGATGCTTCGCTCCGCTCTGCATGACGTTCTATCTGCTGCATGTGCATGACGGACTGTCGACGCTTCATACGGCTTCGCAGCGCCCCATTCGGCCAACCCAGAATTTCCCCAGAATCCTCCGGGAGCTTTGCCCCATCCTTCACTTGACCTCAAGTGCTTTGCGTTCAACCCTGCTTTATATCGCCTTGCTGTTGCCGCTAGGCGCCGCCGTGCCCGCCCGGGGCCAGCAGCCCGGCGCGCCGGCGGTGCTCAATTCGGCCCCAACGCTTACGCCGCCAGCCAGCCCGCGCCGGCTCGATGACTTCCTGCGGGTGGCCCGCCAAAACAGCCCGCTGCTGCGCGAGAACGCCAACCAGCTCGGCCAGAACCGCATCGACAGCCTCGTGCGGGCCCGCCAGAACGGCGTGCAGGTGGCCGGCATCGGCTCGGCGCTCTACTACCCGTCCATCACGAACAGCCGGGGCGAAAGCGTGGTGGGCTACGACAACGCCGTGACCAACGGCGGCAACTACGCCGCCATCGCCCAGGCCACCAAGCCCATTCTCAACCGGTTTCAGCTGCAAACCGACTACCAGATTCTGGCCAGCCAGGGCGCGGTGCTGCGCAACACCGGCCGCCTTTCAGCCCTAGACCTGCGCCGCAGCATCACCGACCAATTTCTGACGGCCTACGCCGCCGAAACCCAGCTCACTTTTAGCCGTTCGCTGCTCACCGTGCTGCGCCAGCAGGACGCCCAGTTGCGCCAACTGGTGAACGCCGGCATTTTCAAGCAGACGCAGTACCTGAGCTTCTACCTCTCGGTGCGCACCCAGGAAGTGACCGTGGAGCAGGACCGGCTGGCTTACCGCCGCGAGCTGGGCACCCTGCGCGCCCTGGCCGGCGTGGCCGACACGGCTTTGGTCACCATCGAAACGCCCTCGCCGCCCACGCACCGCCCGCTGGCCGGCCTGCTGGCCCCTGCTCAGCGCCAATATACCCTCGACAGCCTACGTCTGCGGCTCGACCGCCAGGCCATTGATGCCACCTACCGGCCCAAGCTCAGCGCGGTGGTGGATGCGGGTTTGCAGTCGTCGTCGTACCTGCCCGTGGCGCTGGCGCACAGCGTGGGTATTGGGGGCGGTTTGCAGATTGCAGTGCCGATTTTTGACGGGCACCAGCGCCAGCTGCAGTACCAGCGCATCGAGCTGAGCGAGCAGAGCCGGCGCGGCTACCGGCAGTTCATCACGGTGCAGCGGCGGCAGCAATATGAGCAGTTGGAAGGACTGATTCGGGCGTCGGACGCGCTGCTGGCCCGCATCCGGGAGCAGGTGCGGGTGGCCGATGCGCTAGTGGGCGCCGCCCGGCAGCAGCTGGCCACCGGCGACGTGGCCATTCTCGACTACCTGAACCTGGTGACCAGCTACCGCACCCTGCAATTCAGCCTGACGCAAGCCCAAACCGAGCAGCTCCGCAGCCGTTTTGCGTTGGATTACCTAGCCGAGCAGTAGCGTGGACTCTGCGAGTCCGCGAGCGAGCGCAGCGAGCCGGACGAACCACGCGGCTTACTCCAACGACGTTGCTCGCTGCGCTCGCTCGCGGACTCGCAGAGTCCACGCTACATTTTTCTACTTGCTTTCATGAATCTCCCCCACCGCCTCTTTTTCCTTCTGGCCCTCACCAGCCTCGCCGCCTGCGGCTCGAAAGACCCGGCCGCGGCCGAAGCAGATGCCCCGGCCGCCGACGAGGAAGAAGCCGCCGTGAAGCCCCGCGCCCTCGTCACCATCGGCACGGTGCAGACGGATACGCTCACGGACGTGCTGCGGCTGAGCGCCGTGTCGGCCTTCCCGGCCAAGGATGCGCTACGGGCCACCACCACGGGCTACGTGCTGACGCCTACGCCGGTGGTAGGCCAGCAGGTGCGCCCCGGCCAGACGGTGTTCACCATCCAAACCAAGGAGTCGAAAACTCTGCACCTCGACAAGCTCACCGGCGACCCCCGCCTGAAATTTAGCGGCATTATTCCGATAAAATCGGCCCGCTCGGGCATTTTGGCTACGGTGGACAAGCTGGCTGGCGACTACGTGCAGGACGGCGAGCAGTTGGGCCTCACCTACGACAAGAGCCGCTTCGGCTTCGTGCTCGATGTGCCGGTGACGCAGTTGCGCTACGTGCACACCGGCCAGAGCTGCCGCATTTTCCTGCCCGATGGCCGCGTGCTCAATGGCCGCGTGGCCGAGGTGCTGCCCACGGCCGATGTCAGCATTCAGACCCAGCGCTACACCATCCGGCCCACCGGCGCGGTGCCGGATTTGCCCGAAAACCTGGCCGTGCAGGTCGAAATTGACCGGACGGCGCCGCACCTGGCCAGCACCCTGCCGCGCGGCGCCGTGCTCACGGATGAGACGCAAACCGAGTTCTGGGTAATGCGCTTGCTCAATGATTCCACCGCCGTGAAGGTGCCCGTGACCGTTGGCGCCCAGGAAAAGGACCACATCGAAATCAAGCAGCCCCGCTTCTCCCCCAAGGACAAGATTCTGCTCAGCGGCAACTTCGGGCTGGACGACACGGCGGCCGTGAAGGTGACCCGGCCGGCGGCGGCGGAGCCGGAGTAGCCATTGCAGCGACCCGAAACGAACAAACAAGAACGGTCATGCAGAGCGCAGCGAAGCATCTTGCCCGCCACCAGTAATCTAATCGCTGAGACAACATGATTTAGTGACTGCGGGCAAGATGCTTCGCTGCGCTCTGCATGACGTTCTTAGAACATGACGTTCTTAGAAATCAAGAATTCTCCTCAAATGCCCACTCGCCTCTCCCCTTTTCAAGCTTACAAGGCGCCCATTGCGGTGCTGCTGGCGCTGGCCCTGGCACTGGGCACGGTGGCCTACCGGCGCATCAACGTGGCCCTGTTTCCGGAGGTAACGTTTCCGAAGGTGAAGGTGATTGCCGAAAACGGGCTGGTGCCCGTCGACCGCATGATGGTGACCGTGACCAAGCCCATGGAAGACGCCATGAAGCGCGTGCCGGGGCTGAAATTGCTGCGCAGCACCACCAGCCGCGGCAGCTGCGAAATCTCGGCCTTCCTGGAGTGGAATGTGGACGTGGCCAAAAGCCAAAGCCTGATTGAGTCGCGCCTGAACCAGATTCGGGCCGACCTGCCGCCCACCGCCAACATCTCCGTCGAGCGCATGAACCCGGCCATTCTGCCGGTGATGGGCTACACGCTGGAAGCCCCGGGCAAGTCGGCGCTGGAGCTGCGCAAGCTGGCGCTTTACACCATCAAGCCGTTTATCTCGCAGGTGGAAGGTGTTTCGTCGGTGGAAATTCAGGGCGGGCGCACCAAGGAATACCAGGTGCAGCTGCTTCCCGACCAGCTGGCCGCCCTCGGCCTGGGCCCCGACGACGTGGCTACGGCCCTCAACGCCACCAACTTCGTGCAGAGCAACGGCTACCTGAGCGACTACCGCCGCCTCTACCTCACCGTCACGGACGCCACCATCGAGCAAAAGGAAGACCTCGAAAACATCGTGCTGCGCAACGACGGCCGCCGCATCGTGCGCCTGGCCGACGTAGCCACCGTGGGCCTGGGCGAGCAGCAGGAATACACCCGCATCAACGCCAACGGCAACGACGCCGTGCTCGTGTCCATCCTGCGCCAGCCCGATGCCAACGTGGTGCTCGTGTCAGACGGCGTGCGGGCCAAGGTGGCGGCCCTCAAGGCCGGGCTGCCCAAAGGCGTGCGTCTGGCCCCATACTACGACCAGGCCGATTTCGTGTCCGAAGTGGTCCGCTCGGTGCAGGATGCGCTGTGGATTGGCCTGGCGCTGGCGCTGGTGGTGACGGCGCTGTTTCTGCGCTCCTGGAAGGCCACGCTGACCATTCTGGGGGCCATTCCGGTGGCGCTGGCGCTCACCATTGCAGTCCTGTATTTCGGCCTGGGCTACTCGTTCAACATCATGACGCTGGGCGCCATCGCCGCCGCCATCGGCCTGATGATTGACGATGCCGTGGTGATGGTGGAGCAGCTGCACCGCGTGGGCGAGGACCACCCCGAGGCCTCACCCGGCGAGGTGGTGCGGCGCTCGGTGGGCCATTTGCTGCCCGCGCTCATCGGCTCTTCGCTTTCTACGATTGTAATTTTCCTGCCCTTCGCCCTGCTGGGCGGCGTGGCCGGGGCCTATTTTAAGGTGCTGGCTACCACGATGGTGGTGGCGCTGCTGTGCTCGTTCTTCGTGGCGTGGCTGGGGTTGCCGGTGATTTATCTGCTGCTGAGCGGTAGGGTCCGGCAGGCGTCGACCTCACCCCCTGACCCCCTCTCCAAAAAAGAGGGGGCACCGGTCCATGAGGACGATTATGCTGAAGGAATCGTTAGGAGCAAGTCAGGTGCCCCCTCTTTTTTGGAGAGGGGGTCAGGGGGTGAGGTTGGCGCGAAGGGCGCCGCCAAAACGGATTCCAACCACCACGAAATCCCGTGGGTGCGCGCCGTTATCCGGCATCCGGCTTATTCCATTGTCGGCATCCTAGTGCTGGTGGGCAGTATGGTGCTCATCATCCCGCGCCTGGCCACCGGCTTTTTGCCCGACATGGACGAGGGCGCCATCGTGCTCGACTATACCTCGCCGCCCGGCACCAGCCTGGAGGAAACCGACCGTATGCTGCGCCAGGCCGAAAAGCTGATTGTGAAAGTGCCCGAGGTAGCGAGCTACTCGCGCCGCACGGGCACCCAAATGGGCTTTTTCATCACCGAACCCAACAGCGGCGATTACCTCATCCGCCTCAAAACCGACCGCAAGCGCAGCACCGAAGACGTCATTGCCGACATTCGGGAGCGCATCGAAAGCACCCAGCCGGCCCTCACCATCGACTTCGGCCAAGTTATCGGCGACATGCTGGGCGACCTCATGAGCACCGTGCAGCCCATCGAAATCAAGGTCTTCGGCCCCGACGCCACCAAGCGCTACGCCCTGGCCAACCAGGTGACGGCCGTGGTAGAAAAAGTGGCCGGCACCGCCGACGTCTTCAACGGCATCGTGCGCATGGGCCCCAGCGTGGACGTGCGCCCCGACCCGCGCCGCCTGGCCCAATACGGACTCACCGCCCTCGATTTCCAGACCCAGCTCCAAACCCAGCTCCAGGGCACCACGGCCGGCAATGTGCTCGAAGGCGAGCAGTTGCTCAATATCCGCCTGCGCTACCCGGGCGCCGCCCAGGCCAACCTGGCCCAAATGCAGGCCGAGACCGTGTTCCTGCCCAACGGCCAGCGCCGCCGCCTCGACGAGCTGGCCACCGTGCGCGTGACGCCCAGCGAGGCCGAGCTGGAGCGCGAAAACCTACAGGCCATGACGGCCGTCACGGCCCGCCTCGACAACCGCGACCTGGGCAGCGCCATGGCCGAAATCCGCCAGAAGCTGGAGAAGGAAGTGCCCCTGCCGCCCGGCTATTTCATCCAGTACGGCGGCTCGTATGCCGAGCAGCAGCAGTCGTTTCAGGAGCTGCTCACCATTCTGGGCACGGCTTGCCTGCTGGTGTTTGCCGTGGGCCTATTTCTGTTTCGGGATTTGAAAGCGGCCGGGCTTATTCTGCTGGTGGCCGTGCTGGGCCCCGCCGGTGGCAGCCTGGCCCTGTTCCTCACCAACACACCGCTGAACGTGGGCTCCTACACCGGCCTCATCATGGTGGTGGGCATCATCGGCGAGAATGCCATTTTCACCTTCCAGCAGTTCAACGAAGCCCGCGAGGAAGCGCCCGTGGAGCAGGCTATTGGCTACGCCATTGCAGCCCGCCTGCGCCCCAAGCTGATGACAGCCCTGGCCGCCATCGCGGCGCTGCTGCCGCTGGCGCTGGGCATTGGGGCCGGTGCGCAGCTGCACCAGCCCCTGGCCATTGCCGTCATTGGCGGGCTGCTGTTGGCGCTGCCCTTGCTGCTGGTGGTGCTGCCCAGCCTGCTCCGCTTGGCGTATAGCGGGAAAGCCGCGCCCGTAGCGCCGGCCCCGATGGCCCCGGCCGCGTAGCCGCTCCGGCTACTTCATGGGGTATCAATCTGGTTTGCATCCCGGGTTGCAATTGAACAGTTATTTTGCTCATTCCACCGTCAAACGCAGCGCCTGGCTGCCCGCGCGCACCACGTACACGCCGGTAGGCAGTCCGGCGGGCAGCGCCAGCGCGGCCGTGCCTGCCGCGTCGGCCGTGGCGGCCAGCACCTCGCGGCCCAGAGCATCGAACACCTGCACTCCCTGACCGGGCGCAGTGCCCATGAGTGTGGTTGCGCGGGTGGTCGGGTTGGGGAACAGGGCCAGCGCGGCCGGGCCGCCCACCCGCACCGTGCGCACGGGCGAATAGCTAGCCGTGCCATCGAAGTCTACCTGCCGCAGGCGGTAGTAAAGCGTGCCCTGGTGGCTGGGCAGCTCGGCATCAAGCAAGGTGTAGAACAGCGGGGCACTGCTAGTGCCCGCGCCCGGCACCGTGCCAATGGCTGCAAATGCCCGCCCATCCAGACTGCGCTCCACCACGAAGCCCGCGTTGTTGAGTTCTGAAGCCGTGGCCCAGCGCAGGCGCACGGCGGCCGGGCCTTCGGCCTGCGCCGTGAAATCAACCAAAGTCACGGGCAAAGGCGCAGCAGCAATGCTCACTGTGAAAAAGGAAAAGCTGGCACTGGCTGGCACCGTCCCGGTTACGGTGCGGGAGCCGTTCGCATTCTGCGAAGCGCTGATGCGGGCCCAACCGGAACCGGCCACCGGCGCCGCCGAGCGCGCCCACGCCTGGCTGTTGTTCAGGTTGTTGAGGCCGTTGTCGTTGGCCGACAGCCAACTGAGTTGCACGCTGGCGTTGGTAAGCGGCGCCGAAGTTCGCCAGATTTGGTCAATACCCGCATTGGTGCCGCTGGCGTTGGTGCCGTAGCTGACCTGCGCGGTGTTGAGGCCGGCCGTGCGGATGGCAGTCAGGTTGGTGAGGGTGGCGCCCGGGGTGATGGCGAGGCCGTTGGGGAAGGCGGTGGTGGCTCCGCCCGGCACGCTGGCTTTCACGGCGGCCAGGTTGCCGGCCACGTAGCGGGTGCTGGTTTCGCCGGCAATGGTGGCCCCGTTCAGCAGCCGCAGGGTGGCGGCGGGGTCGGTGGTGAGCATGCCGATGCTCAGCGTGAGGGTGCCGGCCACATCGGCGTTGCTGCCCGCGGGCAGGGCCACGCCGCCGCCGGTGTTGTTCACGGTGAGGTTGGCCAGCCCGGCCCCGTTGAGGCTGAGCTGCTGAGCGGCGGCTCCGTTGAGGGTGACGGTGCTGGCGGTACCGGGCGTGAGGGTGGCTCCGGCGGCGTTCAGCAGGTTGCCGCCCACGTAGAGCTCATTGGCCCCGCTGCTCAGGTCGAGGGTGCCGCTGTTATTGCTGAGCGAGCCCACGACCGACAGCACGGCGCCATTGGCCAGGGTCAGGGTGGCGCCGTTGTTGGTCAGGTCCTGGGCCTGGGTGGCACTGGCACCGCCCAGCAGGAGTGTGAGAGTAAGCAGGTACTTCATGAAAAGCAGGGACTACGGTAGTGGGCTGGGACGCTCGACGGGGGCGGAACGAAGCATGGCCTAATTAAGGTAGCCGACGGTCCAGTTGATGCCGTCCGAGATGGCAACGACGGTTTTGGAAGCCGCGTTGGGCCGCAGCTCGTAGCCCGTGCTGCTCGGCACGGCGCTGCTGCTACTGGCTCCGTAGATGCTGCCCCCCGTTGTGAGCAGGAAAGCGCTGGTGCCCGCGCTGTTGTTGCGGAGGTAGTAAATCCGGCCGGGGCATCTGGTGGGGTTGGGTAGCAGGTAGTACTGGTTGCTGGTGCCGGTTGGCGTCAGGCCATAGTAGCCGCCAATGATGGTGGTAGCCTGGGTGGTGCCCTGGTCGATGGAGTTGGCGCCGCCGCTGGTGCCGCCGCCGAAGCCGTTGACCACGCCCACGGCGAAGGTGCCGTTGACTTGCAGCGTGCTGTTGGGCGTGGCCGTGCCAATGCCCACGCTCACCGCATCGTTGGTGCCGCGTTCGTTGCCGATGACCAGCGAGTTGGCTTGGCTCACGCTGGCATTGTTGCCAATGGCGTAGGCATCGTAGAGCCCGGCATCGGCCTGCGCGTTGCCGCCAAGCAGGATGTTGTTGGTGTTGCTGGTCAGGCTGGAGCCGCTGCTGGTGCCGATGGCAATGTTATTGATGCCGGTGATGGAGATGTTGGCGTTGTAGGCCGTCTGGTTGCCGATAAACACGTTGTTGGTGCCGGTGGTCAGCTTATTGCCGGCGTAGTAGCCCAGCAGGGTGTTGCTGCCGCCGGTGGTACTCTGGCCCGCTCCGTAGCCGATGAACGTACTGGCACTGTTGTTAATAGCCTCGCCCGCCCGCGCCCCGATGACGACGTTATACACGGCCGTGGTCAGCCCCACGCCCGCGTTGAAGCCCAACAGCACTGACGAGGCGCTGGGTGTATTGTTGCCCAGCGACACCCGCCCGTTACTGTACACCCGGAAGGCTTCGGCGTTGTTGCGCCTCACGACGAAGTCCTCGTTGTTGAGACTGCCAATAAACTGGGTACCGTCCAGCGTATTGCCACTCAGGCTCCAGCCGTTGCTGCTGGGGATGGTGGCCCAGGTGTTGTCGCCGCGCAGGTAAGTAGTGGCGCTGGCCGTACCCGTGGCCGAGAGCTTGGGAATCGTCACCGCGTCATCGGCCAGCTTGGTGCTGGTGATGGCGCTGGCGGCCACCGTGGGGTTGGGGTAGGTGCCGGTGAGGTCGCCGCCGGCCGTGCCGGTGGGAGTGCCACCGGCGGGCACGGCCCAGGTGTTGTCGCCACGCAGAAAGGTGGTGGCGCTGGCCGTACCCGTGGCCGAGAGCTCCGCAATGCCAATGGCATCGTCGGCCACGGCAGCGTTGGTCACTGCATTGTTGGCCAGGCCGGGGTTGGGATAGGTGCCGCTCAGCACGCCGCCGGCCGTGCCGGTGGGCGTGGCCGTGTTGGCGTTGGGAATGTTCACCCAGCTGCCCCCGAAGGCGTACCAGAAGCCGGTGGTGTTATCGGTTTGGAACACCATCAGGCCATCGGGGGGCGCTGTAATACCCGTGCGTTGGGCCTGCGTGAGGCGCGGAATGAGCAGGCCCTTATTCGTAGCCGAGATTTCGAGGGCGGCTTTGGCATTGGGCGTGGTGGTGCCAATGCCTATGTTCTGGGCCTGCGCGGCAAAGGGAAGCGCGGCCACAGCGGCCAGCAAGGGTAAGCGTAACTTCATGGCTAAGGATAAAATGACGAAAAAGCAGTATTGGGATGCAAGGTAGCGCTGCAAAAACCGTGGCTTGGTTCACGCATTCCCTGCGCTCCTTGTCCCCTGATTAGGGAACAAAGAGCGCAGGGTTGCTACTCCACTACCAAGCGGAGGGTGTGGTTGCCGCCGCGCACCACGTACACGCCCGTGGCCAGCCCGGTGGGCAAGCTCAAGCGGGCCGTGCCATCGGCTTCGGCAGTGGCCTGGGTTACCAGGCGGCCCACGGCGTCGAACACCGCCACGGTGGTGCCGGGCGCCGCGCCCGTGAGCGTGGCCGGGCCGCCGTGCGCCGGGTTGGGGTACAGGGCCAGCGCGGCCGGGCCCACCGTCACGGCGCGCACCAGCGAGTAGCTGGCGGTGCCGTCCAGGTCTACCTGGCGCAGGCGGTAGTAAACGAGGGTCGGCGACTTGGGGGTTTGGCCGTCGCGGAAGGTGTAGTCCGTCAGGCTGGTTTTGCTGCCCTGCGCCGCCACTTCGCCAATGCGGGCAAAGGCTTTGCCATCCAGGCTGCGCTCGATTTCGAAAAGGGCACTGTTTTTCTCGGAGGCCGTGCGCCAGCTCAGCCGGACCGCAGCGCCCTCGGCTTCGGCCGTGAAGGCGGTGAGCTCGACGGGCAGCGGGGTGCTGCTGCCGGTGAGGTAGAACTCGGAGAAATGGTCGGGCACGCTGGCCTCGGCCACGAACCAGGCCACGCCGTTGCCGGGCGTGCTGGCGGTCAGGGACAAGGTGCGGGCTTCGCCAGCGGCGCTGTTGTTGTTGCCGAGTTGGCAGTCCTCGTTGGGGCCGCTGTACTGGGTTGCTTTCAGGGTGGCGTAAGTCACGCTGGCATCGGCGGCCTGCAGGCGAGTAAACTCGCTCACGAGGCCGTAGAAGCGCACGTTGACGCTGCTGCCGGTGAACGTAGAATTGGTGGCCGTCAGGTGCCAGTTGCGGTCGAGGTAAGCGTGGCCGCGGGCGTCCTGGCGCACCGCGCCGGCGGTGCCGGTGGTCAGGAAATCGAGGCTCACGCTGCCCAGAGCGGCGCGGGTGTCCTGCAGGGCGGCTACCACCTGGCCGTTGCTGGCCAGCAGGTAGTGCCAGGCTCCGTCGCCGGTGGTAGCGTAGGGCACAGTGCTCAGGCAACTGGCCACGGCATCGTACACTTTCAGCACGCTGAAAGCCGGGGCGCTGGTGCTGCTGGTGCCGTTGGTGGTCACCACAATGGGGCTGCTGCCCACGGTCGCGCCCGCCGGCACCACGGCCGTGAGCGAAGTAGCCGAAGTGAACGTGACGCTGCTCGCCGCCGTGCCGCCGAAGCTCACCGTGCTGCCGCTCGTAAAGCCCGTGCCGGTGATGACCACCGGCATACCCGGCAATTCAGCCGCGGCGCTGAGGCTGGTGACGGTGGGAGCCGTATTCACTACCGTAAACGTCAGGCCGTTGCTGACGCCGTTGGGCGTGGTCACGGTCACGAGGCCAGTGGTGGCGCCGGCCGGCACGGCCACCGTCAGGCTGGTGGCCGAGTTGGCGGTGATGGTGGTCTGGTCGGTGCCGTTGAAGCTCACGCTGGTGGCCCCGCCCAGGTTGGAGCCCGCGATGGTAACGCTGGTGCCCACCGCGCCGCTGTTAGGCGTGAGGGTGGTAATAGTAGGGCCGGCCGGGGCGTTCACCACCTGCGTGAGCGTGGCCGAGGTGCTGCCCGCCAGGCTGCCCGAGCCGCCGTACACGGCCGTAATCGGGTGGCTGCCCCCCGCCAGCGAACTGGTGCTGAAGGTGGCCACGCCACTGCCGTTGAGGGTGCCCGTACCCAGCGGGGTGCCGTTGTCGCTGAACGTGACGGTGCCCGTGGGGGTGCCCGCCGCGGTCGTCACGGTAGCCGTGAAGGTGACCGTCTGGCCGGTGACGGCCGGGTTCAGGCTGCTGGTGAGCGTGGTGGTGGTGGCGGGCAGGGTCACGGTGAAATTCACGCCGTTGCTGGTGCCGATGGGGGCCGTCACCACCACGTTGCCGGTGCTGGCGCCGGCCGGCACGGTGGTGGTAATCTGGGTATTGCTCACCACCGTGAACGCAGCCGTCGTGCCGTTAAACGTCACGCTGGTGGCCCCGGTGAAGTTGCTGCCGCCGATGGTGACGCTGGTGCCCACCGGCCCGCTGTTGGGCGATAGGGTGCTGATGAGCACCGTCGGCGCGGCGTAGGTGATGCTGAACTGCGGGGCGGCGGTGTTGTCGTTGCCGGCCACGTCCTGGGCCGAGGCGGCGGGCAGGTTCACCGTTACCGCGCCGTCGGCGGCGGGCGTGATGTCTACCGTGTAGGTGCGGCCGCTGCCGCCCAGGTTGCTGGCCGTGCCGTTGGTTACCGTCAAGGCGGCCAGCGTCAGGCCCGTTACGGGCTCCGAGAAGGTGATGGTGAGCGGAATCGGGCTGGTGTTGGTGGGGCTGGTGGCGGTGCTGCTCAGGGCCACGGTGGGCACCACGCCGTCCACGAGCACGCCGGTGGTTGGGGCTACGCTGTTGAGGGTGAAGGTGGCAGATGAGTTGCCGGCGTTGCGGATGGTGCCGGTGCCGGGGTTGATGCTGCCGCCCAGCGCGACGCCGTTATTATCGGTTTCGCCGGCGGCCACCACGTAGCGGAACAGCAGCGTGCGGCTGCCGCTGCCGCTCACGTAGGCCACGTTGCGGGCGGTGCTGCCCACTGTCAGCGTCAGGTAGGGGCTGCCCGTCACGTTCACCACCTGGTCATACAGCACGCTGAAATCGAGGTTCTGCCCCACGCCGTAGGTGTCGTTGGCCGGCACCGCCACGCTGAGCACGGCCGGAGCCGTGGGCAGGAAGTTGCTGGGGCTGAGAACTGTACCGCTGGGCGTGGTCACGCTGATTTTGCCCGCCGTTACGCCCACCGGCACCACGGCCGTGATGCTGGTGGCCGAGTTCACCGTGAAGCTGGCGGCGGCCAGGCCGTTAAAGGCCACGGCCGTGGCGCCCGTGAAGTTGGTACCCGTGATGGTCACGCTGGTGCCCACCGGCCCGTTCGCGGGCGAAAAGTTGGTGATAGTGGGCAGCGGGGCGTAGGTGATGCTGAACTGCGGGGCGGCCACGTTGCCGTTGGTGGCCGCGTCCTGGGCTGAGTTGGCAGCCACGTTCACCGTCACCGCGCCTGCGGCCGTGGGTGTGATGTTGATGGTGTACGTAGTGCCGCTGCCACTCAGCGTGCCCTTGCTGCCGTTGGTCACTGTGATGCCGGCCGTGGTGAAGTTCGTTACCGGCTCTGAGAAGCTGATGGTGACCGGGATGGGCGAGGTAGGCGTGCTGCTGCCCGCCGGGCTCGAAATGGCCACCGTGGGGGCCACGCCATCCACGAGCAGGCCGCTGGTGTCGGCCACGTTGTCGAAGTCGAGGTCGGCGTTCACGCCGCTGCTGTTGCGGATGGTGCCGCCGTTGAGGTCGATGCCGGTGCCGCTCAGCGTCACGCCGTCGGTGTCGAGGTCGCCGGCCACGATGACGTAGCGGAATTGCAGCGTGCTGCTGCCGCTACCGCTGGCGTAGGGCACGTTGCGCACGGTGCTGCCCACCGTCAGGGCCACCGTGGGCGTGCCGCCGGTGGTGACCACCGTCACAGCCTGGCTGAAGGCCACGGAGAACGTCAGCGTCTGTCCGACCCGGTAAGTGCCGTTGCTGGTGGCCGTGACGCCCGTAATGGCCGGCCCCACCACGAAGTTGGTGCTGCTGGTGCCCGTGCCCGCGCCGGTGGTCACCCGGATAAGGCCCGTGGTGTTGCTGGCGCTGACCGTGGCCGTAATCTGGGTGTTCGAGTCCACGGTATAGCTGGCCACGGCTACGTTGTTGATGGTCACGGCCGTGGCGCCGGTGAAGCCGCTGCCGGTAATCGTCACCACCGTGCCCACCGAGCCGTTGGTGGGCGTGAAGCTGGCGATGGACACGGGCGGCGGGTTATAGGTCACGCTCAGCGTGTTCGACGCCGCGTTGGGGTTGCCGGCCGCGTCCTGGGCGGCGCTGGCGTTCACCTGCACCGTCACCGCCCCGCTGGCGGTGGCCGTCACGTTCAGGGTGTAGGTGGTGCCGCTGCCGCTGAGCGTGCCCTTCGTGCCGTTGGTTACCACGATGTTGGCGGCCGTCAGGCCCGTCACCGCCTCCGAGAAGGTGATGGTAATGGGAATCAGGCTGCTGCTGGTGGGGTTGGCCCCGGTGGTCGCCACGGTGGCCGTGGGGGCCACGCCGTCCACGAGCACGCCGGTTAGCGGCGACACGTTGTTGAGTGTGGGCACCACGTCGGTGCCGGTGGCGTTGCGCAGGGTGCCGTTGTTGGGGGCAATGCTGTTGCCCAGCGTCACACCGTCGGTGTCCAGGTCGCCGGCCTGCACGAGGTAGCGGAAGGTGAGCGTATTCGTATTGCTGCCGCTGAGGTAAGTGACGCCGCGGGGGGTGCTGCCTACTGTCATGAGGATGACGGGCGTGCCGCCGGCCGTGCTCACCGTCACGGGCTGGTCGAAGCTTACTAAGAAGGTCACGAACTGACCAATGCGGTAGGTGCCGTTGGCCGGCGCGGCCACGCTGGTGACTACCGGCGCGGGCGGCGTCACGGTAAAGGTTGAGGTGTTGGAACTGCCGCTGGGCGTGGTCACCACGACGTCGGTGGCGCCGAGGGCTACCCCGGCCGGCACGTTCACCGTCAGGCTGGTGCCCGTATTTCCGGTGATGGTAGTTTGCGCCACCCCGTCGAAGCTGACGCTGGTGGTCCCGGCCAGGTTGCTGCCGCTGATGGTGACGCTGGTGCCCACCGGCCCGCTGGTGGGCGAGAGGCTGGTGATGGCCGGGGCCGGCGGCGCGTTCACCACCTGCGTGAGCACGGCGCTGGTGCTGGCGGCCAGGCCCGTAGTGCCGCCATACACGGCCGTAATCGAGTGGCTGCCCTGCGACAACGCGCTGGTATTGAACGTGGCCGTGCTCCCGCTGATGGTGCCGGTGCCCAGCGTGGTGCTGCCGTCCTTAAAGGTGACCGTGCCCGCTACGGTGCCCGCGCCGGGCGAAGTCACCGCCACCGTGGCCGTGAAGGTCACGCTCTGCCCGAAGGTCGAGGGGTTGGCGCTGCTGCTGAGCGTAGTGCTGGTGGCGGCGTTGTTGACCACCTGCGTGAGCGTGTTGCTGGTGCTGGCTCCGTAGTTGGTAGTGGCCGCGTAGGTGGCCACGATGGCGTGGCTGCCCACGCTCAGCGTGCTGATGAGCAGCGAGGCGTTGCCGCTGGCCGCTACCGCCACCGTACCCAGCGTGGTAGCGCCTTCCTTGAACGTCACCGTACCCGTGGCAATGCCCGAGCCGGGCGCCACGGTGCTCACCGAGGCGTTCAGGTAAATGCCCTGCCCGAACACCGACGGATTGGCGCTGCTGGTGAGCGTGGTAGTGGTGCCGGCCGCGTTTACCACTTGGCTCAGGTTACCCGAGGTGCTGGCGCTGAAGCCCGTCGCCGCGCCATACACCGCCGAAATGGTGTGCGTAGCTACGCTCAGGGTGCTGGTGCTGAAAGTCGCCACCCCGCTGCCGTTCAGCGTGCCCGTGCCGATGGTCGTAGCGCCGTCCTTAAAAGTGACGGTGCCCGTGGGCGTGGCGCTGCCGTTGGTGTTCGTCACCGTGGCCGTGAAGGTCACGCTCTGCCCGAATACCGATGGGTTGGCGCTGCTCGTCAGCGTGGTGCTGGTGGTGGCCGCCGTGACGGTGAAGGTGCCGTTGTTGTTGCTCACGCCGTAGGGCGTGGTCACCGTGAAGGGGCCGGTGGTGGTGCCCGCCGCCACCACGGCCGTAATCTGGCTGCCGGAGTTCACCACGTAGCTGCTGGCCGCCGTGCCGTTGAAGCTCACGGCCGTAGCCCCCGTGAAGTTGCTGCCCGCCACCACCACGCTGGTGCCCACCGGCCCGCTGCTGGGCGTGAGGCTGCTCACCACCGGCGCAGGCACCGTCAGGGTAATGGTTTTGGTGACGGTGTTGCTGTTGGTCGTCCCGTCATTCACCCGGAAGCTCACCACCCGGCTGGTGCCGGTGGGCGGGGTGCTGGTATTGTTGTAGGTGATGGCCCGCAGGGCGGCCTGCCACTGCGCCACCGTGGCCGTGGCCCCGCTGCTGGTCAGCGTCAGCACGCCCGTGCCGCTGGCGTAGCTGCCCGCGATGTTGCCAAACGTGGCGCTGCTGGTGTTGCTGAAGGCCAGCACGTCCTGCCCGCTCACGAAGCCGGTGGTCACGCTCACCGTGCCCGAGGCCAGCGTGGTGTTGTCGCTGTCGCTGGCCGTCAGGCCGCCATCCACCGCCACCGCGCCGCTGCCCGCCGTGAAGGCCGTGCTGCCGCTGCTGGCTACCAGCACCGGCGCGTCGTTCACGGCCGTCACGTTGATGGTCACCGTCTTGCTGTCCGACTTGGCCCCGCCGCTGCCGGTGTTGCCCAGGTCGTTGGCCTGCACCTGCAGGGCCGCTGCCCCGCTGTAGCCGGTATTGGGGTAGAAGGCCATGTTGTTGAGCGCCGCGTTGATGCTGCTGAGCGTGCCCCGGAAGGTCATGCTCGCGTCGGCCGTGCCGTCGCCGGCCGTGAAGGTCAGGCCCGAAAAAGAACTCAGCGAAACGGCGCCCTGGGTAGCCCCCAGGTAGATTTCCAGCTGCCCGCTGCCCGCGTCCACGTCGCTCACGGTGATGGCGTTGCCGGCCCCGCTGCTGAAGGCGAGGTGTGTGTCCTCGGGTGTCGACTGGGTGCCCGGCACCGTCACTACCGGCGCGTCGTTCACGGCCGTCACGGTCACCGTCACGGTGCCGGTGTCGGTGCCGCCGTCGCCGTCCGAAATGTTGTAGGTGAAGCTGGTGGTGCCGTTGAAGTTGAGCGTCGGCGTGAAGCTGACGCCGGTGCCGGTAAACGTCACCGAGCCATTGGCCGGCTGCGTCACGCCCGTAATCCTCAGGGTGGTGCCAGCGTCGGGGTCGGTGTCGTTGCCCAGCACGCTGAAGGCATTGGCCCCGCTGTCCTCAGCCACGGTGTAGCTGTCGTCGCCGGCTACGGGCGGGTTGTTGCCGGTGGTGAAGGTTTGCACCGCCCCGTAGGCCGTGCCCGCGCCGTTGGTGGCGTAGGCCCGCACCGAGTACAGCGTATTGCCCGCCAGTCCGCTCACCGTGCCCGAAAAGCTGCCGGTGCTGGTGCCCGTCAGCGCCTTGGTGTCGCTGGTGGTGGGCGTGCCGTTGCCGGCCACGTACACCACGCCGCGCTCGGTCAGGGCCGTGCCCGACGTCACGCTGCCACCCAGCACAGCGCTGCTAGCTGTCACGGTGGTGGGCGTGGCCGTGGTCACGGTGGCCAGCGTCGTCACCGTGAAGCTGCCGGTGCTGGTGCCCGTGCCGTCGGCATTCTGCACCGAGATGGTACCCGTGGTGGCCCCGGCCGGCACGGTGGCCGTTAGCTGCGAGTTGCTGTTCACCGTCACGGTGGTGGCCGTGGTGCCGTTGAAGCGCACCGTTACCGCCCCCGCGCTGGTGAAGTTGCTGCCGGTGATGACGATGCCGCTCGTGCCCACCGTCCCGCTGGTGGGCGTGAAGCTCGTGACCGTCGGCACTTCGGCCACATCGGTCACGCTGATGGTGAAGGTTTTCTCAAAAAATAGCCCGCCCGCGTCGGTGCTGCGGATTTTGACGCTGTAGCTGCTTTTCGTCTCAAAGTCAAACGACCCGTTGGTCGTCAGGGCGGTGCCTGAGATGTTGAACGAACCGTTGTCGGCCCCGCCCACGGCGAAGGTGTAGGTAAAGGTGCCGCCCTGCGCGTCGGTGGTGCTGAAGCTGCCCACCGTGGTGTTCAGCGGCTGGTTTTCGGCCACGCTGGCGTTGCTCAGGCTGATGTCGGTGGGCGCGGTGTTGCTCCCCACCGTAAAGCTGCCGCTGCTGCTGGCCGAGCCGCCGGGCGTGGTCACGCCGATGGGGCCGGTGCCGCTGCCGCTGCCCACCGTGAAGGTGAAGCTAGTGGCCGTGGGCGTGCCCGTGATGGTGCCCGCCGTACCGTTCACCGTCACCGCCGAGGCCCCGCCCAGGTTAGTGCCCGTCACCGTCACGGTAGTGCCCACCGGCCCGCTCGTGGGCGTGAAGCTCGTGATGGTGGGCGCCGGCACAGTGCCCGCCTGCTCATAGCGCGAGATGGTGCCGTCGCTCCGGCCCACCAGCAAGTCCAGCAGGCCGTCGCCGTCGATGTCCGTCACACAGGGCTTGGCGTTGTTGCCCGCCGAAATACTATTGAAATTGCTCGATAGCTGGCTGACAGTGAAGCTACCGACCGCGTTCTGCTCGTAGCGGTAGATGGCGCCCGTGCTCACGCCCATCAGAATGTCGATGCGCCCGTTGCCGTCCAAGTCCACGCAAAACGGCGCCGCGTTGCCACTCAGCTGCAGCTGGTTGAAGTTGGTATCAACGCGGTCAAATACGTCAGTGTTTATATTACCAAGTCTCTGCTCAGAATGGCTGGTAATGCCGTCGCCCTTGCCCACCAGCAGCTCCAGGTAGCCGTCGCCGTCGAGGTCGGTCATGCTGGTAGCCGTATTGCTGGGGGTCGAGATGCCCGACAGGTTATCCTGCACAAAGCCGAAGGTGGCCGCCCCCACGCTCGTCTGCTCGTACTCGCTCACCGTGCCGTCGCCGCGCCCCAGCACCAGGTTGTAGCGCCCGTTGCCCTCCAGGTCCACGATGGCCACCGTGGCCTGTATACCCATGTCGATGGTGGCCGAGCCCGTGTTCAGCAAACCCAAGAAGCTAAAGACCGAGCCGTTGACGGCAGTTTGCTCGTAGCGGCCGATGGTGCCGTCGAGCTCCCCCACCAGCAGGTCGAGGCGGCCGTCGCCGTCAAGGTCGGCCACCGCCGGCGCGACGTTGCCGCCGCTCACCCCGGCAAAGTTGTTGGCTACCAGCGAGTAGCTCACGCTACTACCCCGCGTCACCGCAAAGGCCGACGCCGACAACCCGTAGCCGGCGCTGGTCGTCACGTTGATGAGTTGCGTGGAGGCCGCGCGCGGCACGGTGGCCGTAATCTGGGTAGCCGAATTGACGGTGAACACCGCCGACAGCTCGCCGAAGCGCACGCTGGTAGCGCCCGTGAAGCCGCTGCCCGTGATGACAACACTGCTGCCCGAGGCCCCGCTCGTGGGCGAGAAGCCGGTGACACTGGGCTGGGCCCAGGCCGCCGCGCTAGTCAGCAGCAGCAGTAACAAAAGCAGCACGGCCGGCAGCCGTTGGGGCAAAGAAGGAGTAGGAGTTTGCATAAGGCAGGGCGTAGCGTTTTGGCTCCCGCAAAACTCCGCCCCGCCACCCCGCTGCCCCGCACCGGCCTTGTACCCTAATCAGGGGACAGCGCCGCCGCGCCAAACCCACCGGCCGGCCGCACCTTTGCTGCCCCTTATGCCTGTTTCCGCCCATCCCATCTTTCCCGTCGCCCTGGCCATCGTCGAAGACGATGCCCGCGTGCGCGAGCTGCTCCGCGAGTACCTCTGCCATCAGCCCGAGTTCAGCTGCCCCATCGTGGTGGGCTCCGTCGAAGAATTATGGGAGGAATTGGAGCTGAGCCTCGTGCCGCGCGTCATCCTGCTCGACGTGAGCCTGCCCGGCCAGACCGGCCTGCAGGCCCTGCCCGAGCTGCGCAAGCGCCTGCCCGGCACCGACGTCATCCTGCAAACCATGCACGACGACCCCGACCGCATCTACCAGGCGCTACGGGCCGGGGCCACGGGCTACGTCATCAAAAACGCCACCAGCCTGCCCCAGTACAAGCAAGCCATTCTCGATGTGCTGGCTGGCGGCGCGGCCCTCTCGCCCTCGGTGGCCCGCAAGGCGCTGCTCCACTTCCAGCCCGCCCCCAGCCAGCAGCCCGAGCTGCTCTCGGCCCGCGAGCAGGAGGTGATGCAGCTGCTGGTGGATGGCCTCAGCGAGAAGCAGGTAGCCGCCCGCCTCACCCTCTCGCCCGAAACCGTGCATACCTACGTCAAGCGCCTCTACGGCAAGCTCCAAGTACGCTCGCGCGGCGAGCTGCTGGCCCGCGCCGCTAAGGGAGATTTGTAGAAAGGCCATCCGGCCTACACCAGCACGCGCAGGCGCACCTGCCAGCCGCCGGGCACGGGGCCGGCGGCCAGCTCGGCGCGGAGCAGGTCGGCGCGCTGGCGCAGGTTGCGCAGGCCCTGGCCGGCGCGGGAGCTGGGCAGGGTTGCATCAACTTCGTTGGTCACCGTCAACTCCAGCAGCGCGGTCAGGCGCAGGCCTACCACGATGAGGCTGCCGGGCGGCGAGTACTTGAGAGCGTTGGTGAGGGCTTCCTGGTAAATGCGGTAGGTGTGCTGGCGCACGGCCGGGGGCAGGGCCCGGGTGCCGTCGGCCGGCAAGCCGTCGCCGTCGAACTCCACGTCGCGGCCGGTGGCGCGGGCCGTGGCAGCCACGTGGTCGCGAATGCGGTCGACGAGGGCGGCCAGGGTGTCGGCCTCCGCGTCCACGCTCCAGATGATGTCGCGCACGGTGCTGGCGGCGGCGCGGCTGTCTTCGGCTAGGGCCGTGAGGCGGAGGGCGGGGCCCTGTTCCAGCTCGCGCAGCAGCTCGGCCTGCATGGTCACGCGGGTGAGCAAGGTGCCCACCTCGTCGTGCAGGTCGGCGGCGAGGCGGGCGCGCAGGGCATTTTCGCGGCGCAGCTGGCGCAGGCGGCCCCGCTGCCAGCCATACACGGCGGCGCTGGCGGCCAGCGCGGCCAGCACCCAGGTCACGGGGCGGTTCCACCAGGGCGTGCTCACCGTCAGGGGCAGGCGCAGGATGTTGGCGGCCGCCACGCCCTGGCTTGTGGCGGCTTTTATCTCCACGGTGTACTGGCCCGGCGGCAGCCCCTGCAGGCGCAGGCGGGGCGTGGTGCCCAGGCCCAGCCAGCGGTCGGCCAGCCAGCCGCGCACCCGGTAGGCGAAGCGGGCCCGGCGGCCGTCGGCGCTGTTGGCCAGAGCCAGGTGCAGGTCGATGAGCGGCTGCTCGGGGGCCAGGCGCAGGGCGGGCGGCGCGTCAGTGCCCAGCAGGTAGCGCGTGCGGCTGGCCTCGGCCGAGGCGCTGAGGGCCGTGAGGGCCGTGAGCAGCAGGCGGGGCCGGGCGGCGGGCGGCGCGGGCACCTGGCCGGGCACAATGCGGTGCAGCCCGGCCACCCCGCCCAGCAGCAGCGAGCCGTCGCGCGGGTCTAAGCAGGCCGCGTTGGCGTTGAACTCGTCTGACACCAGCCCATGGGCCGTGGTGAATACCAGCAGCTGCCCCGTGGCCGGCTGGTAGCGCACCAGCCCCTGGTAAGTGCCCAGCCACAGAAAGCCCCCCGGCCCTGGTAATATGCTGGCCACCGAGGCACTAGGCAGCCCCTGGCTCGGCGTCAGGGCGGCCCGGATGCGGCCATCGGCCTCCACCACCGCCAGCCCGTGGGTGCGCGTGCCCACCCACAGGCGGCCATCGGGGGCCAGGTAGAGGCAGCGGGCGCCCTCCACGGCCGCCCGGCGCGGCACGGGCGCGGCGGGGCCGTACACTTCCCGTGCCCCGGTGGCCAGCGTGAGGTGCTCCACGCCTTCGGGCGTGGCCAGCCACAGGTGCCCCCGCCCATCGGGCCGGATGTCCTCGATAACTCGCCCGGCCAGCGGCGGCCGGCCCGTCGGCGCGTAGGGCCGGTAGGCCTGGGCAGCGGGGTCGTAATAATAAAGACCCTGCTGGGTGCCGGCCCACACCCGCCCGCTGGCGCTGTCAAGCACCAGGGTGCGCAGGCCGATGTCGGTGGCGGTTTGGCCGGCCACGGGCAGTTTCTGAAACCGGCCCGTGCGGGGGTTGAAGCGCAGGAAAGGGAAGGCCCCCGCCGCCAGCCAGTCGCTGCCCGGCCCGCGCGGGCCGGGCAGCACGGCCAGCAGCACGGGTGCGTTGCCGGTGGGCAGCATGGCGGCCGCCCAGCGTCGTAGCGGGGCCAGCGGCGAGTCGGCGGCCTGGGTGAGCAGACCGGTTTCGTAGCTGCTCACCAGCAGGCGGCCGTCGGGCAGGCGCACGCTGGCCCGCACGCTGTAGGGCCGCCCGCCCGGCCCCGCCAGCGCCCGGATGAACACCGGCGCGGCCTCGCGCTGCCAGCACCCGCGCGTGCCCGTGTCGAACACCCACCAGTGGCCGGCGTGGTCGGCCCAGAGGCGGCCGCTCCAGTTGGCCGTGGGCCAGGGCGGCAGGGCCAGGGCGAAGCGCACGCGGGGGCGCGGGGCGGGGCCGGGCGTCCAGGCCAGCTGGCGCACCGCCCCCTGGCTGAGCAGGGTGGGCGCGCCGGCTGTGGGCACCACTTCCACGGGCTGCCCGGTGCCGGGCTGCTCCCAGCGCAGCACCTCCTCCAGCCGCCCGCCGGCCCCGGCCCGGTACGCCGCCTGGTCGCTGAGCAGCCAGGGGTGGCCGGCGGGGTCGAGCACCGGCCGGAGCGTGCGGCCGGTGTGGGCCCAGGCCCCCAGCACCCGGCCCGTAGCGGCCAGGTGCCGGGTGCCATCGCCGCTGAGCCAGAGGCTGCCATCGGGGGCGGGCAGCACGCTGCTGAGGCCGGGCATGCCGGGCAGCACCGGGCCGGTGGGCTGCCCGGCCAGCGTGTAGGACTGCACGGCGGTGCCGCCCTGGCCCACCCACACCCGGCGGCCGTCGGCAGCCAGCGCCAGGGCCGGCACCGCTTGGCTGCCGCTGGCGGGAAGCGGAAGCCGCCTAAGTGTGCCGGTGGGCGAAAAGTGGTAGAGGCCGTTGTCGGTGCCCAGCCAGAGGCAGCCGTCGGGAGTGGCCAGCAGGGCATTGCAGGGCACCGGGGGCAGGGCCGGGCCGCCGCGCCGCAGGGCGTTGAGAGGTATGGCCTGGCTGCCGTCGAAGCGGTACACGCCTTCGTCGGTGCCGGCCCAGAGCATGCCGTCGGGCGTCTGGGCCAGGCGGCGCAGCATCAGGCGGCCCAGGGCGGGCTCGGCCTGCCAGCCGGCAGCGGGCATGGTTTGGGCTGCGGCCCAGCCCGGCAGCAGCAGCGCCAATATCCCCAGCAGTAAGCGCCACAGTCTCATTGCAGCAAAGTACGGTCAGAAAGCAGGATGCGGATTTCAATTTTCTTTCAATAGCAAGGCGGTCTGGCTAAGCCGGACACAACTGGGACTTGGTTTGGAGTTGAGTTTCGAAGCGGCTGAGGGCAAGATAGCCGGGTGAAGAATACTGCCGCTCCGCGTTGTAACAGGCGATGGGGCGGCTGATTTCGAGCCTGGCCTCGGCGAGGACGGGGAAGTAGCCGCCGTCGGGTAGCTCGGCTTTGAATCGGTTCCGGAAAGATTCGGCGTGGGCATTATCGTAGCCGTTGCCGCGCCGGCTTCTGCTTGCAGTGCCCCGTGTTTTCTGGCAATCAGGCCTTTGAAGCGGATGGCCGTGTACTGGTGGCCCGAGTTGGAGCAGAGTCGTGTAACACAAGCAACGTGCTCTTTGATAGCATTGCTGTTGTTGCGCCAAGTTTCCAACTCACTTTCTTGGTTCAACGTTAGGCAGGGATGAGTTTATTCTCCTTTCTGGCCGCGCTGCTCACCTTGGCGGGCCTGTTTTCTTACCTGAATGCCCGCTTTTTGCGTCAGCCGGCGGGTATTATGTTTTTATTGCTGGGTGTAGTGGCCGCGATGGGGGTGCTGGCCGTGGGCCAGGTGGTGCCGGGCTTCGCGGCGCAAGTGAAGGCCACACTGGTGCAGTTCGATTTCACCGAGTTTCTGATGGGCTCGGTGCTGAGCTTTTTGCTCTTTGCCGGCTCGCTGCACGTGCGGGCAGAAGCGCTAAAAGCCGTCTGGCGCAGCATCGCGGCGTATTCCACGCTGGGCGTGCTGCTGGCCACGGGCCTGGTGGGGCTGGGCACTTACTGCCTGCTGCACTTGGCGGGCGCGCCACTGGCGCTGCTGCCGTGCCTGCTGTTTGGGGCCCTCATCGCGCCCACCGACCCCATTGCCGTGCTCGGTATTCTGAAAACCACCGACCTCGACCCCAAGATTGAAACCAACCTGGCCGGCGAGTCGCTGTTCAACGACGGTTTTGGGGTGGTCGTGTTCGTGACACTGCTCGAAATTGCCACGCCCGGCAGCGCGCCCACGGCGGGCTCGGTGGGGCTGCTGCTCTTGCAGGAAGCCGGGGGCGGGCTGCTGGCTGGCGCGGCGCTAGGCTACTTGGGCTACCGGCTAATTAAAACCATCGACCACTTCCAGACCGAGGTAATTCTGACGCTGGCCCTGGTGATGGGCGGTTACGCGCTGTGCCACGCTCTGCACGTGTCGGGGCCGCTGGCCATGGTGGTGGCGGGCCTTATCATCGGCAACGTGAGCCGCAGCGAGGCCGTGTCGGACACCACGCGCGACTACCTGGAGAAGTTCTGGGAGGCGCTGGACGAGGTGTTGAATGCCGTGCTCTTCGTGCTCATGGGGCTGGAGCTGGTGGTGGTGGGGTTCAGCCCGTTCTACCTCGGCCTGGGGCTGGCGGCAGCGGTGCTGGCGCTGCTGGTGCGCTACGTAGCGCTGGCCGTGCCCACACGCTTGCTGGGGCTCTCCAAGCAGCTGCCGGCCCGCACGCTGGCCATTCTGAGCTGGGGCGGACTGCGGGGCGGCATCTCACTGGCCCTGGCGCTGGGTTTGCCCCCGGCGCTGCACCCGGAGGTATTTGTGCCCATGACGTTTGCCGTGGTGCTGTTTTCGGCCGTGGTGCAGGGGCTTACGTTAAAGCAACTGCTGAGCTGGCTGAACCGGGGATAGATACCCCGGTTTCAGGCTTCTCATTTTTATGTACTAACCCATTTCTTGTGCTTCCCACCCAACTCTATTTTTCCAACGCCGTGGGCTCGGTGCTCTTCGTGCCCGAGTCTTTCGCCTACCTGCATTTTTCGGGCGAGCCGATGAGCAGCCCCGAGTTGCGGGCCCTGTACGTGCACGCCGCCAACCTGCTCAGCCGCCACGCGCTGCCCGGCATTCTGGCCGACCACCGCGCCATGCCCTCGGCCTTTGCGGCCCCCGACCGCGAGTGGCTCCTGACCGAATGGCTACCCCAGGCCGTGCCGCCGCCGCCGCCCATCATTCGCTACGCCGTGCTGCCCAGCTCCAGCCAAGCCCGCCGCCTGCACACCGAAGAAGTGTTGCGCGACCTGGAGCACTACCTGGTGGTGCGCGTGTTTGATGACCTGGAAAAAGCCGCCAACTGGCTGAAAACCGAAAGCGCCGCTGCGCCGGCTGCCGGGCCTGCTGCTTAGTTCACTATCCGTTATTCTTCAGTATTTTACGACCGTCGCGCACACGCATTGGACCCAGTTTTTGTACGTATTGCCCCAGCTGCTGCGGGCCGCCGCCGCGATGGCCAGCGTATGGCTGGCATCGGGCCGGCGGCGCGACAGCATTTGCGCAGCGTGCTGGAGCTGCGCAGCCGGACGATGATGCGGGTGAAAACACGCTTATGGCTGCCACCGAAATAAGCCTGCCGGCCGACATCACCGAAATTCAGTTTCCCAAAGAGCTGCCCGCGCTGCGCGTGGCCCTGCAAGATGCGGCGCCGACATCGGCCACTGAAGCCTCCCAACCCTATTTTTTGCCGATGATTTTCCCGCTGCTCCGCTAGTTGAACGCCCGCTTCGACTTGAGGCCAACTCAGTTTGCCCGCGGCCTACTCGCCCGACGGCAGTTGCAGCTGAAAGTGGAGCTGGAGCAGCGTTTCGATTTTCTCGCGGTTGAGCGGCTTGCTGATGAGGCCGGCGATGGGCAGGTCGTTCAGGCGGGCCAGGTCCCGGGCATCCATGGAGGTGGTGAGCATGACGATGACCGTGGCGTCCTGCTGGGCCTGGGGCAGGCGCTGGTAGGCATTCAGGAACTCGATGCCGCCCATGCCGGGCATGTTCACGTCGAGCATGAGCAGGGTCGGCTCGTAGGGCGGGTCCTGGGTGAGCAGCTGCAGGGCCTCTTCGCCGGTATAGGCGGTGCGGACGTGGTCGGTGACGTTGAGCTTTTTGAAGAGCAGCTCGTTGAGGAAATTGGTGGTATCGTCGTCGTCGACGAGCAGGATATGCGGAAGCTTATTCATTTATTTTATAAGGCGTTGTACCCGGCTTGCGGCAGCGTGACGGTGAAGGTGGAGCCCACGCCTAACTGACTCTGGACGGCAATGGTGCCCCCGGCATTCTCAATCAAGCGCTTAATCATGTAGAGGCCCACGCCCGAGCCTTCGACGTGGGTGTGCAGGCGCTTGAACATCTGGAAGAGCTTGCCCTGCTGGGCCGCGTCCAGGCCCAGGCCGTTGTCCTGCACTTCGAGCACCAGCTGGTGGGCGGTGCAGCGCGTGCGCAGGTGCACCACGGGCGCGCGGTCGGGGGCGCGGTACTTCACCGCGTTGCTGAGCAGGTTGTAGACAATGCTGCGCAGGTCTTTGGCGGCGAAGCGAACGGGCGGGCAGTCGGCCACTTCCAGCAGCAGGCGGGCCTGGGTGCCTTCCAGCAGGGGCAGCAAGTCCTGGCGCACGTCCTCGATGATGCGGGCCACGTCCACTTCTTCCGGCGCCGGGCCGGTTTGGGGCTGCAGGTACGACACGTCGGTGAGGTGGCCCACCGTCTGCTGGAAGCGGGCGATGGCCCCGCGCACCCGCTTCATCAGCTGGGGCACCATCGGCTCCTGGTCGTCGGGGGGCAGGTACTCGCTCAGCACGTCGAGCAGGCCCTCGATGTTGGCGATAGGGGCCTTCAGGTCGTGCGAGGCGGTGTAGACGAAGGTGTCGAGGTCGGCATTGGTGCGCTCCAGCTGGCGCTGAAGCTCCACCTGCTCATGGACGTCAAACGTGAGGCCGGCCGACCCGCTCAGCTGGCCGTCGGCCCCCGCGATGGGCTGGCTGCGGCTGAGCATCCAGCGGTAGTGGCCGTCGTGGCGGCGAAAGCGGTAGGGAGTGCTCTGCCACGGCTGGCCGGCCGCCACGGCCGCCGCGAAGCGGGGCTGCTGCACGGCCAGGTCGTCGGGATGCACGGCGGCCCAGGCTTCATCGAGCGTGGCCAGCGCACTGGCCTCCAGGCCCGTCCAGGCAAAGAACGAGTCGTTGAGGTACACCAGGTGGCCGGCCGCGTCGGTACGAAAGAGAAACGCGGAGGCGTGGGCCGTGAGCAGGCGCAGCTCGGTGGCGGCTTCCTCCACCCGGCGGCGGGTCAGCACCTGCTCCGTGACGTCGTAGAGAAAGGCGGCCACGCCGGCAATGCGCCCCTCCTCGCGGTAGGGCTGGTAGGAAAACGTCACGAAGCGCGGGCTGCCGGGCTGCCAGTCGGCCAGGGGCATGTCCAGCACCACCTGCGGCTCGCCGGTGCGGAAGACGCGGTCCAGCAGCTGGACCAGGCTCGCCAGTTGGAGCTGTGGGTAGGCCTGGGGCAGCGTCAGGCCGCGCTGGACGTCGTGGCCCGGCTCGGGGGGAAACAGCTCCGTGAAGGCCGGGTTGAAGTAGTCGATGCGGTGGTCGGGCTCGCGCAGCAGCACCACGGCCACCGGGGCCTGCTCGAATACCTGGTAGAGGTCTTGCCGCTCCTGGGCCTTGCGCTGGGCCACGGCCAGCATGGCGGCCTGCAGCGTTTCGGCCTGGCGGCGGGTGCGCACCTGCGCGGTCACGTCCACGGCAAAGACCAGGATGCCCTGCACGCGCCCCTGCCCATCGGTCAGGGGCTGGTAGGTCAGGTCGAGGTAGTGCTGGGCCGTGGGCTGGCCCGGCGGGTGCAGAATGACGGCCACCTCGCGGCCCAGGTAGGGCTGGCCGGTGGCGTAGACCTGGTCGAGCACCTGGATAAAGCCCTGCTCGACCACCTCGGGCAGGGCTTCGGCCACGGACGCGCCCAGCGTGGCCCGCCCGGCCACGAGTTGCTGGTAGAGGTCGTTGGCGAAGGAAAAGCGGTGCTCGGGGCCGCTGAGCGTGGCCACAAAGGCAGGCAACTGGCGCAGTATCTGGTGCAGCAGGTTCTGCTGCTCAGCCAGCTGGGCCGCCCGCTCCTGCACGCGGGCTTCGAGTTCCTGGTTGAGCTGGTCTACCTGCTGGCGGGCCAGCACCTGGTCCGTGACTTCCGTCGCCAGGCAAACCACCCCGCTGCGTTGCCCGTGCTCGTCGTATTGGGGCCGGTAGATGATGTTGAAGTAGCCTTGGGTAGGCCGCTGGCTGCCGGTGCGCGCAATCAGCACGGGCACGGCGCGCAAGTCGTGGGGAGTACCCTCCCGGAAGGTGCTGTCCATCAGCGCCTCTAATCCTTGTTCGCGTAGGTCGGGGGCCGCATCAAAAATGGGGTGGCCGACCAGTTGAGCGGCCGGGCGATTCAGGATATGGCCAATTTCCTCATTGGCCAGTTCGACGAGGTGATGGGGCCCACGAAACAAGCCAATGGCGACCGAGGCCTGTTCAAACACCCGCACCAGGTCAGCCCGCTCCCGCTCGGCCGCGGCCCGGGCTTGCTGCTCGCGGGCCTGGCTCTGGCGCAGGGCTTCTTCGGCGTCGGTGCGGGGAAAGTTGGCAGTATCAGTGAAGTTGACGACCAGCAGGTTTTCGTAGCGCTGGGCCACGAGCACAAAGTAGCCGTCAAGGCCATCGGCCCGGTAGTAGGTCTGGTTGCGCTGCAGCTCGCCCGTTTCAAAGGCCTGGCAGCACTTGGCAAATACGCCATCGGCCTGCGCGGTGGGAAAGAGCGTGAGCAGCGAGGCGGCCGGCACCGCCGGTTGCTGGAGCATCTGCTGGCCGGCCGGGTTGAGGTGCACCCAGGCAAAATCCCGGATGACGGCCGTTTCGGCCTCGTAGAGCGGCCGCAGGACGGCCACGGCCGTCAGGGACATGGTGAGCAACGTGTGCAGCAGCCCGGTGGGATGGGCCACATCGGCCGGCAGCCCCGGCGCAGAGGGATTCAGCATAAGAAAGTTGGCTTCGCGCCGGAACACCCGCAGCCGCTACCGCAGCGGGCTACATACTAATGAGCCGGAAGTACGCTCACAATCAAACAAAATTACCCGTCAGGCAGCCATCACCCGCGGCGCCCGCCAGGCAGGGCGCTCCCGCCCCACCAAGTTCAGGCGCCAAGCGGAGGGCGCACCGGGATACTCGCCGATGGCAGCAGCGCCGATAGTCCGGCGACGGTTTCCCGCAAGTTCACCAGGCGCCGCTGCACGACGTGGAGGGCGGCATCGGCAAACTGGGCGCGCAGGCGGCGAATAAGAGCCCGCAAAAGGTTGATGTCCTCGATGGCCAATTGTTGCACGGCCGGCCAGCGGGGTGCGCCTGCCGCTTCGGTTACGTATTGCCACCGCGTGGTGATGGCCTGGCTGGCAATGGCGGCCAGCTCATTCAGCACAGCTTCTTCCTGGCTGGTAAAGGCCCGCGACTGATTGTCGCTCAAACACATGACCCCGACAGCATAGTGCTGCTCGATGAGCAGGGGCGCGCCCGCATAAAACTCCATCCGAAACCGTTGCGCCGTTTGCCAGTGCGGCGAATCGCTGCCCTGACTGATGTCGTTGAGCACCACCGTGGCGTGTTGGTGCACCGCCATGGAGCAAAGCGCCGCCTCGCGGGGCAGTACCCGCAGGTCCGGCACGCCGTGCGTGGCCGGAAAATCTACCTGCGCACCGTCGACGAGCGACAGAAAAGCAACCGGCAACCCAAAGATGTGGGCGGCCAGCGTGGTCAACTCCTGAAAGATGGGCTCTTGAAAGGCGGTTGGAACGTGGTACTTCCGAATAATCAGGAGCCGGGCCTGTTCATTGGGCGGCTCCAGATGGGAGTAAGACATTTAGAATAGTCGTAATAGAGATAACCGGGCTCGTACGAAATCCCGACAGTAAAGGTTATGCAGGTACGCAGGTGCCTCGGTGGCCCCGGTATTGTGAATAGAAAACGGGCTACCTTTTTTCTCAAGAACGGAGCCGGACTGCTTTTGCTAATTCGCCCCATTCACAGCCCGAATCAAACAACCCGCCGCAGCTTGAGAAACGAAAAGCCTCAGCGGTGCGGAGGCTCTTGGGGGTATTTGGGTAACGAAAATTTACGAAGGCTGGAAAATGGATTTTCATCCGCACGGCTGCCTGAAGCTTGGTTTCCAATTAAAAGTTGAAGCTGCGTTTGGGCCACGGCCGGCTCACCGCCAGCCCGGCCAGTAGCACCAGCCAACAAGGAAAAAGCCACGCATCGGGGGCAACGGCAGCAGTACCAACTACCGTGCCCGGCGCAGGCGAGAGCTCAATTAGGGGCCCGCTTTTCACCAAACCCCCACCTAAAAGTGCCGACCTTGCAAGGGAATGGCTCCGCCGCCAAACTCTGGCGTCCCTGCAACCGAAATTCCCCTGAATGCCTGATTCGCCCTCCCGCTACACCCGCTTCCTCGCCTGGCTCGACCAGCGCCTGCTCCGTCGGCTCTACACCGACCGGGTGCGCCGGCTGATTTTGCAGAGCTTCCCGTTCTGGTTTGCGTCGGTGGTGGTGGGCGGGGTGGCCGTGGTCTACGAGCGGCTGTTTGCCTGGGCCGAGCAGCTGAGCTTTGCCTGGCTGCGCCACCAGCCGCTGCTGGCGTTCGGGCTCACGCCGCTGGCCTTTCTGGTGTCGTGGGTGCTGGTGCAGCAGTTGGCTCCGGCGGCGCGGGGCAGCGGCATTCCGCAGGTGATGGCCGGCATCGAGCTATCGACCCCCAGCCAGCACCACCGCGTGGGCTATCTGTTGAGCTTGCGCGTGGCCATCATGAAGGTACTGAGCAGCGTGGCCCTGCTGCTGGGCGGCGGCGTCATTGGCCGCGAGGGGCCGACCATCCAGATTTCAGCGGCCATTTTCCGGGCCATCAACCGCCTACAGCCGGCGGGCTGGCCGCAGCTCTCGCGCCAGATTGCCCTGGTCACGGGCGGCGCGGCCGGCCTGGCAGCGGCGTTCAATACCCCGCTGGGCGGCATCGTATTCGTGGTCGAAGAGCTGACCCAGATGCACATGGCCCGCTTTCGGATGGCCGTGTTTTCGGCCGTCATCATCGCCGGGCTCACGGCCCAGGCCTTCCTGGGCCCCTACCTCTACCTGGGCTTCCCGAAGGTGACGGCCCACGTGGGCTGGATTCTGGCCACGGTGGTACTGGTGGCCGTGGTATGCGGCCTGGCCGGAGCGTTGTTTGCCAAAACGCTGCTGTGGCTGGGCGCTTACCGCAAGCGTTTCGCCAGCTTCGGCCAGCAGGCGGGCTGGGTGCTGGCCTGCGGCCTGCTGATGGCCGGGCTGGCCTACCTGGTGGGCCAGGAGGGCGTGGGCACGGGCAAGCCCATTATCAACCGGCTGCTGTTTGCCAACGATAGCCAAACGCCCTGGTACCTGTTTCCGGCGCGCTTCGCGGGCATGGCTCTGAGCTACAGCGGCGGCGGGGCGGGCGGCGTGTTTGCCACCTCGCTCAGCGCCGGGGCCATCCTGGGCGACGGCCTGTGCCGGCTGGGCGCGGTGCCCCTCGAAGACCGCAACCTGCTGATTCTGGTGAGCATGGTCAGCTTCCTGACGGGCGTGGTGCGCTCGCCCTTCACGGCCGCCATCCTGGTACTGGAAATGACGGACCGCCACTCGGCCATCTTTCAACTCTTGCTCAGCGGGATGATGGCGCAGGCCGTAGCCTCGCTCATCGACCCGCACTCGCTCTATGAACACCTGAAAGTGAGCTTCATGCGCGAAACCCTCGACCAGCCCGCGCCAAAACTGACTTCCCGCCCGGAGCGGGAGGAAGTTGCTGAACGCGACGAAAGGGGCTAATTGGCCGCGGAAGTAGCCGCGGCCAGCGGCAGGCTGGCCACGCCCACCACGTGGTGCGAGCCGGTTTCCTGCACCAGCACCACCGCCCGCAGATTCGCGGTTTTCCAGGCGGCATCCAGGTTGAGCGGCGCGGTCGCGGTGAATGTGCCATCGGCGCCTACGCTGCCTAGCGTGCGCCAGGCGCGTACCACCGCCGCGTGACGCAATAGGCGCCCCGAGTTTTCGCCCCGCCCTACCTGGCTGGAAAGGCCGGTTTCGGTGAGTGCCAGCTCGACGCGGGCGGCCGGAGTGCCAGCAGGCAGCTGTCCCACGCTGACTCGCAGCATGCCGGGAGCGGACGCGGCCAGCGTGACGGTGGCCCTGGGCACCTGGGCGGCTTTCGCGACGGTTTCGGCCAGGGTGCTGCGCTGGTTGCCCACGAACTCATAGCGGCCATTTACGACGGCCTGGGGCGTGTAGCTGCCCGTCTTGAAGCCCTGCGCGTACCAGCGCTGGCGCTCGGTGAACTGGGGCGCGGAAAACGGGTCTTTCCAGCCCAGGCGATTCCAGTAGTCGACGTGCTGGCCCAGGGCGATAACTTCCACGCCGGTCACCGATTGGGCGGTTTCCAACTCGCGCAGGGCCGCATCGGCTGCTGGGCAGGACGAGCAGCCTTCGGAGGTGAACAACTCGACCACCACCGGCACACGCCCGGCGGCTGGGGTGTTCGATTCAGCTAGGCCCGCCGCAACGATGAGCACGGGCAACAGGATAACTAGGGAGCGTGCCATATAATGGGAAATAAGAATTTGAAGATGAGTGCCAGAGGACTAGACGCGGCAGCTGGCAAGTGCTTACACCTAGTCCGAAAAAGGTGGCGAACGACGAGGTATGCTAACGGTATCTTGTATACGTCGGCCCGCAGCGGGAAAAGACGGGTTGTAGCGATGAACGAGCCGGCGCATCTGGTAGAGCGCCGCGCTGGTTGGCGTGGGCTTTTAGCTGACTTCGGCTACGAAAAAACGGCAATACATGCCCAGCTTATTGCTGCTCAGCACCCTGGCTGCTCAGGCCCAAACCCCAACCGTTTCCCTCATGATTTCGGCTTTGGCCGTGAGCGACACCGCGCCCACTTTTCAAGGCCAGCATGCCGCCGGCCGGCCCGTATAAAAGCGCCAGTTGCTCAAAAAAAGGCCCGTGGTGCTTACCACGTCACGTGCTAGGCCACCTGAAGCGCCGAGTAGCCACCCGCGCCTATCACGCCGACAGCGGCCCCAATTTCACCGCCCCCGACCAGCCCCCCTGCCAGCCGCTGCCCCCAGCCACCGGCGCGGCTCCCGACAGCCAACCGCTGGGCACTTAGTGGCTGGAGCATCTTAAGTAGAAGTGGCCCAGTTGGTCGGATATTCCTTTCTTAGCTTGGCCAAGCTGAAGAAGCTGCGGTATATAGCGTGAGCAGGTGCCACGTGACATAGTGGCTTATTTTACTCAATAAACCAGACATAAGTCATACACGCTCAATAAGTTTACAAGCGTTTGGGTAATGCGCTGCTATTTTGTAGTCGTCCTTGGTTGGGAAATGGTCCGGTCATGCTGTTGAAATATAGCATAAAGTCAAACCACCTTTACATTCACTAAACCAAGTGCCGCGCCGCCATTCGCTCCAAGTAATTTGATGCCGAATGACTCGCACCTATACTGCGGATAAAACCGGGGGCAATAATTAAAAAGGCCACTCACGATATCGTAAGTGGCCTTTTAGCGCTCCCTCCTGGGCTCGAACCAGGGACCCTCTGATTAACAGTCAGATGCTCTAACCGGCTGAGCTAAGGAAGCTTTTTCTAGTCCGAAACCCGGTTGTTGTTGTTTCGGAGTGCAAATCTACAAACGTCTTTTGAAGATAAGCAAGCCGACTGCAACTTTTTTTCTTAAAATTTCCAATGACGCTCAGTTTGTAATATTGAGTTGGGAGCCTTGTTGGCTGACACTGTACTGCTTGAGCGGCCGTGGGGCCGGTCCACCGGTGATTTGGCCCTGTAAATTAAATTGGGAATTGCAGCACGAATCGCGCATAAACAGGCGTGAATTGCGGTCTAAAGTCACCGTAGCGCAGGCGTTATAGGGCTGGTAAGGGCAGTTGCGCTCAAAGGCCAGATAAGAATTCGCATTTTGCCGCACCACAATCACGCCCTTCACGCCTCCGTCGCCAGCGGGGCCTTTCACAGGCAGTGTCACGGCACCATTGTCGACGCGCAGGCGGCTGTATTCCTGCGTGGTGAGGTTGATGCTCAGGTTGACCGGCGCATAGGGAATGGCCGGCTGGTCGTCGTTTTTGCTACCGCAGCTGGCCAGCGCTAAGGCAATACCAGCGGCAGGGAGAATCCAGGAATAGCAGCTCATAAGGTTTAATTTAAGCAGGAAAACGATAAGCCACTTCAAGCACCAATAGTTCGGCGCTCGAAGTGGCTTATACAGCAAACGCCAACCGGTAGCGTTTATTTTTTAAACAGCGAATTGACGTAAGTGTGCCGGTCGAAAAGCTGTAAATCGGTCATCTTCTCCCCTACCCCGATGTAGCGCACCGGAATGCTGAACTGGTCCGAGATGCCAATGACCACGCCGCCGCGGGCCGTGCCATCGAGCTTGGTGATGGCCAGGGCCGTTACCTCAGTGGCTTTGGTGAACTCCTTGGCTTGCATGAAGGCATTCTGACCCGTGCTACCGTCGAGTACCAGCAGCACCTCGTGCGGGGCGTCGGGAATCATCTTCTGCATCACGCGCTTGATTTTGCTCAGTTCGTTCATCAGGTTCACCTTGTTGTGCAGGCGGCCGGCCGTGTCGATAATGACGACATCAGCGCCCATTTCTACGCCTTTTTTCACGGCGTCAAAGGCCACCGAAGCGGGGTCGGTGTTCATGCCGTGGCTCACCACGGGCACGCCCACGCGCTGCCCCCAGATGATGAGCTGGTCCACGGCCGCGGCCCGGAAGGTATCGGCGGCGCCCAGCACCACTTTTTTGCCGGCCGAGTGGAAGCGGTGGGCCAGCTTGCCGATGGTCGTGGTTTTGCCCACGCCATTCACGCCCACCACCATGATAACGTATGGCTGCCCGGTGCTGCCCGCACTGTCCAGCACGGCCGTGGAGCCCGATTTATTGTCCTCCAGCAGCGCTGCGATTTCCTCGCGCAGGATGCGGTCCAGCTCGCCGGTGCTCACGTATTTGTCGCGGGCCACGCGGGCCTCGATGCGGTCGATAACCTTCACCGTGGTTTCGATGCCCACATCGGCGTGCACCAACAGGCTTTCCAGGTCGTCGAGCACGGCTTCGTCCACGGTGCTTTTGCCCACCACGGCCTTGCTCAGCTGCTCGAAGAAGTTGGTTTTGGTTTTTTCCAGGCCCGCGTCCAGTGAGGCCTGCTGGGCGGGGGTTTCTTTATCCTTTTTAAAAAAATCGAAGAGGCCCATGGGGGTTCTGTCATGCTGAGCTTGCGAAGCAACTTATCACGTTCGCCCTGCTCGGATTGGTAACTCTACTGAAAGCCGCCGTGATAAGCGTTTTCGGCGTCAGCATGACAAAAGTCAGCATGACAAGGGGTATAACACGCAAAAAGTCCCACGAAGGTGGGACTTTTTTAACTTTTACAAAGCTATGGCAGCCTGCAACTATTTGTTGCCGGTAGCGAGGTATTCCTGCACTTTGTCGAGGAGCACCATTTCTTCTTTGAAGGTGTAAGCACCGGTTTTCTCCGATTTCACAGCCCGAATCACCTTCGCCCAGTTCTTGGCGTTCTCGGTGGTTTTCAGCGTAGCAACTACTTTCTTAGCCATTGTTCAGGTTATTTAATTTCCTTGTGAACGGTCATTTTCTTGAGGATGGGGTTGAATTTCTTCAACTCGATGCGCTCAGGGGTGTTCTTGCGGTTCTTGGTGGTGATGTAGCGCGAGGTGCCCGGCATCCCCGAGGTTTTATGCTCGGTGCATTCCATGATAACCTGCACCCGGTTTCCTTTCTTGGCCATCTCGACGGGGGTGTGTGTTTTTAAATTTAGGACTGCAAAGGTACGGGGATTTTTGGAAATGCCAAAGCAACTTAACGCAACTTTCAGTCGGCGAAGCAGAACGGAGCCACAAACAGCTGGGAAAACGTCATGCTGAGCGCAGTCGAAGCATCTCTACCGCAGCAGCGAATTCAATCACAGGAAAAGGATTACTACCACACGCGAGGTGCTTTGGCTGTGCTCAGCATGACGTTCTGCGTCTTAAGACCGAAAGCCCACTATTACTTCAAATCCGGCAGCTTAAACCCCTCCAACGCGCTGGGCTCGGCCATGAGCTTTTCGATATCGGCTACGGTGCGGGGGGCTTCGGCCGACAGGTTTTCGTAGCCGGTGGGCGTAATCAGGGCGTCGTCTTCGATGCGGACGCCAATGTTCCACCACTTGGGGTCGCAAGGCGAGCCGGCGGGGATGTAGATGCCGGGCTCGACGGTAATGACGTTGCCGACCTGCAGCGGGCCGTAGCTGCCGCTGTCGTGCACATCGAGGCCGAGGTAGTGGCTGGCGCCGTGCGGGTAGTAGCGGCTGAATTCGTCTTTCTTTTTGATAATGCCGAGCTTTTGCAGGCCGGCGGCTACCACGTCCTGGGTGGCTTTGTTGGGGGCGTCGAAGTCGGCGCCGGGGCGGCAGGCGGCAAAGCCGGCTTCCTGGGCAGCCAGCACCAGCTCGTAAATCTGGCGCTGGGCGGGGCTGAAGGTGCCGGAGGGCGGCGCGGTGCGCGTCACGTCGGCCGAGTAGCCGTGGTATTCGGCACCGCAGTCCATGAGCACGAGGTCGTTGTCGAGGCGCTGGCGGTCGTTGGTTTCGTAATGCAGAATACAGCCGTTGGCCCCGCCGCCCACGATGCTGGGGTAGCCCTGGAACTCTGCGCCGTAGCGGCGGTACACATACTCGTGCAGGCCCTGCACATCCATTTCGCCCATGTCGGGGCGCAGCAGCTTCAGCACTTCGCGCTGGCCTTGGGCGCTGATGCGGATGGCCCGGCGCAGCAGCACCAGTTCCTCGGGCGTTTTGATGGCGCGCAGGTCGCCGAGCTTTTCGCCCAGCGTGGCGTCGTCGAGGCGGCCGGGCGGATGGGCGGCGATGGCGGCTTTGCGGGCGGCATCGGTGGTGGCGGCGATGTAGTCGCGAATCAGCGGGGACTTTCCCAGGGCGGGGCTTTCCTTTACTTGGCTGCTCAAATACTCGGCAAAACCTTTGGAGCGGGTGAGCCCGAAGCGCCGAACAGCATTTTCCCATTCGCTCACGTCCGCGCTGTAGTCAGCGGGCAGGCCGGCCTGCTGGCGGAAGGTGGCCACCAGGTTGTGCAGGTCGGCGGGGTTGCGGGCGTCGTCGCGCGTATCGGCGGGCAGGTGGTCGAAAAGCACTTTGTCAAAATCGGCCCACTTGAGGCCGGCAGCGGCGAAGTCCTTGTTGTCGGCCGTGTATTGCAGGGCCAGTTGCCCTTTGGCGCCGGCAGCGCCCAACCGGCGGCCAGTCCAAGACTCGCGCGCCGGGTCGCGGGGCTGGGTGAACAAGGCCTCGGTAATGCCCGGCTGGCCACCCACGGTGCGCGGCTCCTTGAAGAGCAGCAGCACGGCGTCGGGCTCCTCGTAACCGGTGAGGTAGTGGAAATCGGGGTTTTGGTGGTAGACGTAGTCCACGTCGTTGGCCCGGTTGCGGACGGGCGCGGCAAACACCACGGCCACGCTATTGGGCGGCAACTGGGCCCGCAACAGCTCGCGGCGCTGCTTGTGGAAGGCCGGCGAAAGGAAATCGGTGGGCCGAGCGGGCGCCGCAGCGTCCACCATCGGCTCCGGAATGGACGTGGGCGCCTGCGCGGCGGCCCCGAAGCCGGCCAGCCCCAGCCAGCTCACTAAAATCATCTGTGAAACGCGCTGCCACGGCCGTGGCACCATAAATCGGGGGTAAAATTGAGGCAGCATAAAATCAGGCTGGGCAAAAAGAATCCGGCGATAAGGCAAGATAGCCGCCAACAGACAAAGCCAGCGCCGCTGCGATTGCCTGAGAGACAACCGCAGCGGCGCTGGCTTTAGGTAGCAAGTAGTGAATATTCAGCAATAAGCTGCCTTTGGTGGCGCTTATTGCTTGCTAGTCAGCACTCAATACTGAAAATTCTAGTAAACGATGAAGCCCTGCTCCTTGGCCTTCTTCAAGGTGGCCATGATGCCGTTCTTGTTGATGGTGCGGATGGTGGAGGTAGCTACTTTCAGCGTCACCCAGGCGTCTTGCTCGGGGATGTAGAAGCGCTTTTTCTGCAGGTTCGGATAGAACTTGCGCTTGGTCTTGTTGTTAGCGTGCGAAACGTTGTTACCAACGCGGGTACGCTTGCCGGTCAAATCACAAACACGGGCCATGATATCGGAGGGTTAAATTTTATACAAAGCAGGGAAACGGGCCGCAAATATCGGCAAAAGTCTGGCATTCACCAAACACCCCGCCCTATTTCCCGTCGGATGCCCCTCCAGTGGCTGCTTTGGGCCGAAATTTCCAGGGACAGTGGCGGCAGCCGCTCCGGCAGCAGCTGCCCCGGCGAAGGTGGTACTGCTCGGTGAAGACAAGGTAACCCTCGGGCGTATAGTAGAAATCGCCGGGCTGGAGCGGCTGGGGCTGGGCTGGGGGCATCGGTGCATCAAAGTTACGGCGGCGGCTGTTGGAAGAAATTTGCGTGGTACCTTGCTATTGTTAATCTTCAACTATTTCCCATGAAAGCACCTTTTCGCCTGTTGCTGCTGGCTGGCCTCGCCGGGTTTTCGAGCCTAGCCGAATTGGTTTATGCGCAGGGCACCACGCCGGTGGTGCTGACCGCCGACACGGCCCCGGCCAGTGTGCGGCCGGCCCTGACCCGCGATGAAACCGCCCTGGCCGACCCCATGCGCGAGGCCCTGCGGACGCTGCCCCAGGCGAAAAAGCGCTTTCTGGCCGGCCTGCCTTCCGGCGACCAGTTTCTGCTCTCGGTGCGGGTCATTGCGACGGACACCAGCTTTCGGCAGGTTTCGGCACGGGTGCTGGGCTGGCACGGCAGTACTGTGCAAGCGCTTCTGCTGCCCGACGCCAAGAACTCAGCCAGCGCCACCGAGCCGGTGCCGGTGAGCTTCCCCGAAACCGCCGTGGTGGACTGGACGCTGTTGCGCGCTAGCGGCCGCGAGGAGGGAAATTATGTGGGCCGATACATTGATACCTCGCGGCAAATGGAAAACCTGCCCTTTCGCTAGGAAACGGTCAGGACATTTAAATAAAAAGCTGTTTTATGGACGGTCATGCTGAGCTTGTCGAAGCATCTCTACCGCGCAAGCAATTCATTTACTGCTGCGGCAGAGATGCTTCGACAAGCTCAGCATGACCGTTTCTATAAATTCAAATACTGTGCAATGCTTTCGGCCCTGATGGCCGAAAAAACGTAAGTTCGTGGACTCATTTCCCGTTCCCACCGACTTATGAATACCTCCGCCTCCCCCACCGCTACCAGCGCCCGCGCCGAGCAGCTGATGCAACTCGAAGACCAGTACGGCGCCCACAACTACCACCCGCTGCCCGTGGTGCTGAGCCGCGGCGAAGGCCCCCTGCTGTGGGATGTGGACGGCAAGCAGTATTTCGACTTTCTTTCAGCATACTCGGCTGTTAACCAGGGGCATTGCCACCCGCGCATCATCGGGGCACTCACCAAGCAGGCGCAGCAGCTCACGCTCACGTCGCGGGCCTTTTTTAATGACCAGCTGGGCGCGGCTGAGAAGCAACTGTGCGAGCTGTTTGGCTACGACAAAGCGCTGTTGATGAACTCCGGCGCCGAAGCTGTGGAAACGGCCCTGAAGCTGGCCCGCAAGTGGGGCTACCAGGAGAAGGGCATCGCCCCAAACATGGCCCGCATCATCGTGGCCGAGCATAACTTTCACGGGCGCACCACGGGCATCATTTCCTTCAGCACCGACGGCGACAGCACGGGCGGTTTCGGGCCCTACATGCCGGGCTACCAAGTGGTGCCGTATGAAGATTTGGAGGCGCTGGAGGAGGCGGTGAAAGAGCCGCATGTGTGCGCGTTTTTGGTCGAGCCCATTCAGGGCGAAGCGGGTGTGATGGTGCCGTCGGAAGGGTACTTGAAGAAGGCGGCGGCCATTTGCCAGGCACATAATGTGCTGTTTATTGCCGATGAAATTCAGACCGGGCTGTGTCGCACGGGCCGCATGCTGGCGTGTGATTACGAGGGCGTGGACCCCGATATTCTTATTTTGGGCAAGGCGTTGAGCGGCGGCGTAATGCCGGTATCGGCGGTGCTGGCAAATGACATTATCATGCTCACCATTCAGCCGGGGCAGCACGGCTCTACGTTTGGCGGCAACCCGCTGGCCTGCGCCGTGATGCGCGCCGCGCTGGACGTGCTGATGGACGAAAAGCTGGCCGATAAAGCCTTCGCGCTGGGCGAAATCTTCCGCGAGCGCATGCGCCAGGTGCAGGCCAAGCGCCCCGAGCTGGTGGACCTGGTGCGCGGCAAGGGCCTGCTCAACGCGGTGGTTATCAATCCCACCGACGACGGCCGCACGGCCTGGGACGTGTGCGTGACGCTGATGGAGCACGGCGTGCTGGCCAAGCCCACGCACGGCGACATCATCCGCTTCGCCCCGCCGCTGGTGATTACGGAAGAGCAATTGAATGCCGCCTGCGACGTGATTGAGGAGGTGATTCTGGCGTTTTAAGTTATTCTTTGAATCGTCTGTCATCCTGAGCGCAGCGAAGGACCTTCTCACGCCTGGACAAGCAATTCAATCGTGAGAAGGTCCTTCGCTGCGCTCAGGATGACAGGCGTTTTATTTGCTCCATGTCTGAACCCAACCTTTCTTACTGGGAGCACCAATCCTTTTTCGGCTCGGCCGATGTGGCAGTCATTGGCGCAGGGCTGGTGGGGCTGACGGCGGCGCGCTATTTGAAGCAACTACGGCCCGCGTGGCGCGTGGTGGTGCTTGAGCGCGGCGCCCTGCCCAGCGGCGCCAGTACCAAAAACGCCGGGTTTGCCTGCTTTGGGTCGATTTCGGAATTGATGGAGCAGGAAAAACGGGGCGATTTGCAGGCGGTGGTGGCGGCGCGCTGGGAGGGCTTGGCGCGGCTGCGCGAGCTGTTGGGCGATGCCGAGCTGGACTACCGGCCGGTGGGTGGCTATGAGTTATTTCGGCACGAGGAATCGGCTTTGGCAGCGGAGTGCCGCGAGAAAATCGGTTATTTCAACCGGCTGCTGGCGCCGGTGGTAGGTCATGCCGTTACGTTTCGGGATGCCAGCGCGGAGGCGAGGCGCTTTGGGTTTCGCGGCGTGGATACGTTGCTGAAGAACGAACACGAAGGCAGCCTCGACGCCGGCCGTATGATGCGCTCCCTGCTGGCCCGCGTGTGGGCCGCCGATGTGCCCGTGCTCACTAATTGCGCCGTGGAAACCTTGGAAACCACGGCCGCCGGGGCGCGCCTGCACCTCGCCAACGGCGCGGTAGTGGAAGCCGGGCAAGTGCTGCTGGCCACCAATGCTTTCGCCACCGAGCTGCTGCCGGAGCTGGCCGTGACCCCCGGCCGCGGGCAGGTGCTGGTGACGGAACCGCTGCCCGATGTGCACTTGCCTGGCACGTTTCACTACGACCACGGCTACGCCTATTTCCGCCAGCTGGCCGACTGCCGCATCCTGCTGGGCGGGGGCCGCAACCTCGATTTCGAGGCCGAAGCCACCACCACGCCCGGCCTCACCAACGCTGTGCAGGCTTATCTGGAAAACCTGCTGCACGATGTCATCGTGCCCGGCCGGCGGCCCCGCGTCGACTACCGTTGGAGCGGGGTAATGGGCTTCGGGCCGGCGCTGGCGCCTATCATCGATTGGGTTAGGCCGGGCGTGCTGGCCGCCGTGCGCTGCAACGGCATGGGCGTGGCCCTGGGCGCGGGCACCGGCTGGCGCGCGGCGCAAAAGCTGGCCGCCGGGTAGCGGAAACTGCCGCAGATTCGTAGAGCACAGTTCAGGTTCTTCATTCGGCTTCTTCTATGCCTCTTGCTACGCGTTTTCGCTTGTTTTCTTCTCGTGCGCTGATTGCGCTGCTGGCCTTTTCCGGGCTGGCCAGTGGCTGCCAGAGCAGCCGGGCCAGCTTCTCGTTCCAGCCGGTAGCCGGGCGCGTGTCTCCGGTGGCCGGGCCGGCCGTTTCGGCGGCTTCAGTTCCTGATTCGGCGCGAGAAAAGCCTGCTTCACTGTCGCGCGCTGCTTCGCCTCAGGCAATGCGCTTGCCCTCCCAGCGGCCGCATCTTGCTCAACCGAATTTAGTGATGGAAACTGCTGTAGCTCCCGAAACAAAAGCGGCTGGGGTTGCTTCCGTTGCAAAACGCGCTTCGGCCGTGCAGCGTCGGCCGTGGCTGACGCGCCCACACGCCACGGCTGAGGCCGGCCTGGGCACCACCGTGCTGGGCGTGCTGGGCCTTGTGGTGCTGCCCATTGCCTTGGTAGGGTTGCTGCTGAGCGGCGGCGGGCTGGTGTGGGGCATCCTGGCGGGACTGGCGGCGCTAGCGGTGCTGGTGGCGTACATCGACCCGTTTGGCAGGTAGTTTGGGGTTTGGGACGAACTTTGCGGGGAATTGCCTGCTTTTGCCCCGCAACTCGCGTTCTCCCAATGAATAAACTGCGCTATTACAGACTGCTGGCAACCGTGGCGGGCGCGTTGGGCGGGTGTCAGGGCGCCCGTTCCGCGTTCCCGTTTCACCATACCCAATGCGTGGCATCGTTGGCTTCACCGGGTGCTACAGTGCTCCCCGCCGGGATGCAGGCAGTTCCACAAGCGACGCGCCCAACGCGACAGCCCGTCCCTGCAAGCGCCCACTGGTTCGGCGGCCAACGGCGGCGCCTCGCCACCAGCTACGCTAGGCGACAGGCCTTGGGGGTGTCCCGGCGGGAGGCGCCAGCGGGCTTCTGCGTTCGCTTGCCACCTGCCGATTCGGCCAAGCAGCGGTGGCGCCAGGGCTGGCGCAGTGAGCACACGCCTCCCGGAAAAACGGCAGGGTTTGGGTTGCTCGCCTTCGGAACCGCGGAATTACTAGGAGGCTTTCTCTTGAGAAACGCAGCTGTTACGGGCGTTAGGGCTGGCGCTTCGCTTGGGCAGAGCTTAGGGCAGGCTTATTTCGGCAGCATGCTCCTTATTCTAGGTGCCGTCACTTTGCTGATTGGGTTCGTTATTTTGATTGTCAACGACTCCAAAAAACGCAGGCAAACTCGTTCCTGATGCTCCCAACCTGCCGCCAAAAAGCATTGTTATTGCTCGTGACTGGGTTGCAGGCCGGATGCCGGGCGGAACGGGTAGCGTTTAGTGTTCAGCCAGTTCCGGGTCCGCACGCTGTTTGCCAACCGGTGAGCCAATCCGCGCCGAGCACCTTGCCACTGGTGTTTCCGAAAGCAGAGAATTCCAAGCGTCGGCGGGGCGACGGCCGCAAGCTTCCTGCCGCAAATGCCGTTCTGCCAAGGCTTGAGAAACCCGCGAAGTCGTTCTTCTTGCCGCCGAGGCACTCAGTTGGGTATTCCACGAAGATTTTAAGCAAAATTCGTGTTCGCGCTGTTTCAACTGTCCGCTCGCAAGTGGCCCCGGCCAATGACTACGACCACGGATGGGAAACGTTCGGCATCTGCTTTTTGGGTATTTGCCTCGGCCTGATTGTCTTGTTGGTCGGCTGGTTCATTGCTTCAGTGCCCGTGGTCTTGGTCGGATTGGGCATCGGCCTGCTGTCGTTGCTTTATTTCCTGATTGAGTCCGGGCACCTCTGACAAACGAAGAAGTTCACCACATCACCGTTCTTCTACTGTAAAGCTCCAAATTGCTCGCTAACAGACAAGCATTTTTTGGTTTAATTATCACTGTTCTCCCCCTTTATGCTCCCAACTCACCGCCCCCGCCGCAACCGCAAATCCGCCGTCATTCGCGACATGGTGCAGGAAACCCGCCTCACCGCCCACGATTTTATCTACCCCGTCTTCATCACCGAAGGCCAGAATCAGACCGAGGAAATCAAGTCGATGCCCGGCATCATGCGCTTCACGGCCGACCGAGTGATTGATGAAATCGGGCAGTGCGTGGAGTTGGGCGTGAAAGCCTTCGCGCCCTTCCCCAACATCAACGAGGTGCTGAAGGACCCGATGGCCCGCGAAAGCGCCAACATGGACGGCCTCTACCTGAAAGCCGTGGCCGACATCAAGCGCCAGTTTCCGGAGGTCGTCATCATGACCGATGTGGCCATGGACCCCTACAGTTCCGACGGCCACGACGGCGTAGTGGACCCCGATTCGGGCGAAATCCTCAATGACCCCAGCCTGGAAGTACTGGGCCATATGGCCCTGGCGCAGGCCCGCGCCGGCGCCGACATCATCGGGCCCAGCGACATGATGGACGGCCGCGTGGCCTGGATTCGGCGGGTGCTGGACGAGAACGGTTTTTCGCACGTCAGCATCATGAGCTACACGGCCAAGTATGCATCGGCGTTCTATGGGCCGTTCCGGGATGCGCTGTCGTCGGCGCCGAAGAAAGGCGACAAAAAAAGCTACCAGATGAACCCCGCCAACCGCCTCGAAGCCCTGCGTGAGCTGGCGCTGGACGAGACCGAAGGCGCCGACATGGTGATGATTAAGCCGGCGCTGAGCTACCTCGACATCATTCGGGAAGTGAAAAACCGCACCCACCTGCCCGTGACGGCCTACAATGTGAGCGGCGAGTACGCCATGATAAAAGCCGCCGCCCAGAACGGTTGGGTCGATGGCGAGCGCACAATGATGGAGGTGCTCACGAGCATCAAGCGCGCCGGGGCCGATGCGATTTTGACGTATTTTGCCAAGGAAGCGGCGGCGGTGCTGCGCCGCGGATAAGATGTTTTAGATAAGAAAACCAGGCGTCATGCTCATCTGGCGTCCGCGTAGCCGAAGCATCTCTACCGTAATACTTAATCCTGCTAATTGGATTACTGCTGCGATAGAGATGCTTCGGCTGCGCGGATGCCAGATGAGCATGACGTTCTTTTTCAAGGTTGTTTACTCAAATTCTCGCTTTACCACTTCGTACAATGCTCGTAACCCGCCGCGCCACCCCTGACGACATTCCCGCCATCCTCGGTCTGGTGCGGCGCGTGGTGCCGCTGATGCAGGCCAGCGGCAACTTCCAATGGTCGGCCGACTACCCGAATGCGGAAGTTTTCAGGGCGGATATCGAGCAAAAACACCTCTGGGTGGTGGAGTTGGAGGGCGCCATAGCCGGCGTGGCCGCCCTTACGCAAGACCAGGACGCCGAATACGCCCAAGCCGACTGGGACGTGAGCGAGCCGGCCCTGGTGACGCACCGCCTGGCCGTAGACCCGGCCGCGCAGGGCCGGGGCGTGGCCCTGGCCCTCATGGAGCAGGCCGAAAAGCAGGCCGTAGCGGAAGGATTACGCGTGTTGCGCGTCGATACCAACTCCGAAAACGCGGCCACGCAGCGGCTGTTCCCGAAGCTGGGCTACCGCTTTGCGGGCGAGATTACGCTGGCGTTCCGGCCGGGGCTACGGTTCTTTTGCTACGAGAAGCGGTTGGCCTGATGGATTTGCTGCGGCTGGGTTTGGTGGCGGTGTTATTGAGCTTTGGCATGCTCTACAGCGTACGCGCGGGCAAGCTGACCACGGCCGCCGCCGTGACGGGCGGGGCGCTGGGTCTGCTGATTTATCTCGGTAGCGGCTTTGGCGGGCTGGCGCTGTTGACGTTGTTTTTCGGGCTGGGCACGGCGGCCTCCAGCTGGCGCGTGGCCGACAAGCGCCGCCTGGGCTTGGCCGAGGAAAACAAGGGCCGCCGCACCGCCGGCCAGGTGGTGGCCAATGCCGGGGTGGCGGGCCTGCTGGGCCTATTGGCGTGGCAATACGCGCCCGCCGCGCCGCTAGCCGGCCTGATGCTGGCTGGCAGCTTCGCCGCCGCCACGGCCGACACGCTTTCCTCCGAGCTGGGCAACGTGTACGGCCGGCGCTACTACAACATCCTCACGCTGCGGCCCGACGCGCGCGGCCTCAACGGCGTGGTGAGCCTGGAAGGCACCCTACTGGGGCTGGCGGGCACGGCGGTGCTGGCGGCGGCTTACGGCCTCGGCTTTGGCTGGGGGCCGGCGTGTGGGTGGCTGCTGGTGGCGGGCACGGCCGGCAACCTGCTGGATTCGGTGCTGGGTGCCACGCTGGAGCGGCGCGGCTGGCTGGGCAACAACGCGGTAAACTTCCTCAACACCCTGACCGGGGCGCTGGTGGCGGGCGGGCTGGGGTGGTGGCTGGGGTAAGGCTTCTTTTGCTACAAGCAGTGGCTGTCGGCTTTATGACACCAAAAGAGAGAATTTAGCTGGATTTAGCTGATGAATCAAGACCATATTTCCTATGTAATAGATTGCCTAAAAGCAAACGGCGTACAATTTGACGCTGGGCTTACTACTGTGGAGGTGCAACAGATAGAGCAAACCTTTAGCTTCTGTTTCCCACCTGACCTACGAGCGTTTCTGCAAGCAGCACTGCCCACGAGTAAGGAATTTGTACCCTGGCGTCGGGGAATCCGCAGTATGGGCATTGCCCGCAAAATAATTAAGCGCATACATCAGCCAAAGAATGAGCTTTTATTCGATGTGAGAGAGGGGACTTTCTGGCGGCCGGAGTGGGGCAGCCGGCCTTCCGATAAGGAACAGAGAGAAGAAATAGCACGGCAACATTTATCCGGTTGCCCACAACTCATTCCCATTTATGGCCATCGATATTTACCCGAACTGCCCCACGAAGCGGGCAACCCGGTTTTCTCAGTCCGCGGCTACGACACCATCTACTATGGATATGACTTGCTTACTTACTTTGCGCATGAATTCAACTTGCGTTATCCTCTTGATAGTCAACCAACAAAAAAGCCGAAACACATAGAATTCTGGGGCGATTTTGACGAACCAAAGGATATTACGACTTGGGGCTATTGGGATGGAACAGAAGCTGAAGACTATTAACTTCGCTTACCGCACAAACGGCCACCGCCCCAGCCGCCGGCTCCAGAGCAGGAAGGCCACGGTGCCCAGGCCCATCATGCCCAGCGCGGCCAGCTGGAAGTAGAGCTTGAAGTGCACGCCGCCCCACGTCACCTCAACCGGCGCGATGCCCACGAACACGAACAGCCATACGATGATGGCAAGGACGACGGGCAGCGGGTAGAGCGGCATTTTGAACGGCAGGGCCGCCGTGCCGCGCCGCCGCCGCAGCAGCACCAGCCCCACGGCCTGCCCCACAAACTGCACCAGAATCCGCATGGCCAGAATGGCCGAAATCACCTCGCCCAGCCGGAACAGCAAGCTGAACACGAAGCCCACGCCGCCCAGCAGCAGCAGAGACACGTAGGGAAACTGCTTGGTGGGATGCAGCTTGCCGAACACGGGCAGAAACTCGCCGTCGGCCGCCGCCGCGTAGGGGATGCGCGAATAGCCCAGCAGCACCGCAAACAGCGAGGCAAACGCCACCAGCAGTACCATGCCCGTGGCCACCGTGGCAGCGGCCGGCCCGTAGAGCCGCTCCACGAATACGCTCACGATGAACTGCGACTTGTCGCCGGCGCTGGCCTGCCAGCCCTGCACTTCCTGCCAGGGAATGACCGTGCCCACGCTCCAGTTGAGCAACAGGTAGAGCGCCGCGATGCCCAGGATGCTGAGGAAGATGCTGCGCGGAATCACCTTTTCCGGGCCTTTGATTTCGGCGCCAAGGTGGCACACGTTGTAATAGCCGAGGTAGGAATAGATGGTTTTGACGGCGGCCTGGCCCATGGCTACGGAAATCAGCAGGCCGGGCAAGGCAGGGAAGCCGCCCGCCGGGAAGATGTCGACGTGGTGGTTGGGGTGCGTGAGGCCGCCAAAAATCAGCCAGCCCATGAGGCTTAGTACGCCCACCCAAAGGGCTACGCCCAGCTTACCGATGTCCTCGATACGGCGGTAGAGCAGCACAATCAGCAGCAATACCACGCCGCCGGCCACGGCTTTGGGCTGCCACCACTCGGTCATTGGCACGAGGTAGCCGAAGTACTGAGCGAAGCCGATGGCGCCCGAGGCAAGCACCAGCGGCGACTGAATGAGCGTCTGCCACACGTAAAGGAACGACATGTAGCGGCCCCACTTTTGCTCGCCGTAGGCCAGCTTGAGGAAGCGGTAGCTGCCGCCGGCTTCGGGGTAGGCCGCGCCCAACTCGCTCCAGATAAGGCCGTCGACGGAGGCTAGGGCGGCGCCCACCAGCCAGGCCAGCAGGAAGTTGGGTCCCATGAAGCCCATCACGAGCGGCAGGGTGACAAAGGGGCCAATGCCCACCATGTCAATCATGTTGAGGGCGGTGGCCTGAACCAGGCCAAGGCGGCGCTGCAAAGTGGGTGCGGACATGGGGCGAAAGTACCGCCGCGCGCTGTAGCGTGGACTCTGCGAGTCCGCGCCTGGGCGAACGTTCTGTTGGGCGCGGACTCGCAGAGTCCACGCTACATACCAACCCCTGCCGCCGCCGCCCCGTAAGCCCGGCCGACACTTCATCCAATCTTCATCAAAATTCCATGGCGGGCAGCTCTTCCAAAATCGTGGTTTACGGCGCTATCGGGGCCAATCTGGCCATTGCCGTTTCTAAGTTTGTGGCGGCGGCCTTCACCGGCAGCGCGGCCATGATGTCGGAGGGCATTCACTCGCTGGTGGACAGCGGTAATGGCATGCTCATCCTCTTCGGCATGAACCGCAGCGCCCGGCCTGCCGATGCGCGCCACCCCTTCGGCTACAGCAAGGAAATCTACTTCTGGACGGTGATTGTGGCCGTTTTAATCTTTGCCGTGGGCGGCGGCATGTCGCTCTACAAGGGCTACCAGTACATCCGCAACCCCGCCCCGCTCACCGACCCGACGTGGAACTACTGGGTGCTGGGGCTGGCCATCGTGTTCGAGGGCGTGGCGTGCACGCTGGCCTACCGCGAGTTCCGCAAGACGCAGGGCGACCAGGGTTTCTGGCAGGCCCTGCGCACCAGCCGCGACCCGGCGGTATTCGCTATTTTGCTCGAAGACCTGGCCGCGCTGGTGGGCCTGGTGATTGCGCTGGCCGGCATTTTCTTCGGCCACTTGCTGAATAATCTGTACCTCGACGGCGCGGCTTCGATGACCATCGGCGCGCTGCTGGTGGGCATGGCCATGTTCATGCTGAAAGAGTCGAAAGGCCTGCTGGTGGGCGAAGGCGCCAGCCCCGAGGTGCTGGGCCGCCTCGAAGCCCTGGCCCGCCAGGATGCCGCCGTGAGCCAGCTCCGCGCGCCCCTCACCATGTACCTGGGCCCGGCCGACGGCATTCTTGCCCTCGACATCGCGTTTCACGACCATCTCACGGCCGTGGAAGTGGAGGAAGCCGTGCAACGCCTGCAAACCGCTATTAAAGCTCAATACCCGGAGTTCAGCAAGATTTTCATCGAGGCCTCGTCGCTCACCGGGCACACCGGGCAAGCAGTACCGCTGTAGCGTGGACTCTGCGAGTCCGCGCATTCCAGAACGTATTCCAGAAAGTTGGACCCGGCGCGAACTCGCAGAGTCCACGCTACAACCCCAACGCCAACCTAATCCACCGCGTAAGCCTCGCCATGAGTTCACCGGGTTCTTCCAAGCTGGCCATTTACGGGGCCATCGCGGCCAACGTGGCCATTGCGGCCAGCAAATTTGTGGCAGCGTATTTCACCGGCTCGTCGGCCATGCTCTCGGAGGGCATTCACTCGCTGGTCGACAGCGGCAACGGCCTGCTCATCCTGCACGGCGTGAAGCAGGCCGAGAAGCCGGCCGACAAGCGCCACCCCTTCGGACGCAGCAAGGAGCTGTATTTCTGGGCGCTGATTGTGGCTATTCTGGTGTTTTCGGTGGGCGGCGGCATGTCGTTTTACGAGGGCGTGGAGCACCTCAAGCACCCCGCCCCCATCACCGACCCCACCTGGAACTACTGGGTGCTGGGCTTGTCGCTGCTGTTCGAAGGCATTTCCTGCTTCCTGGCATTCAAGGCCTTCAACGCCGACCGGGGCGAGGCCGGTTTCTGGGACACGCTGCGGCGTAGCAAAGACCCGTCGGTGTTTGCCATTCTGCTCGAAGACCTGGCCGCGCTGCTGGGTTTGGTCATCGCGCTGGCCGGCGTGTACTTCGGCCATTTGCTCAACAATCCTTACCTCGACGGCTCGGCTTCCATCGCCATTGGCGTGCTGCTGGTATGCGTGGCGCTGTTTCTCATCTACAAAACCAAGCGCCTGCTGGTGGGCACCGGCGTCGACGACGAAACCATGGACGCCATTGAGGCGCTGGTGAAAGCCCAGCCCAACGTTGAGCAGGTGGGCCCGCCTCTCACCTCCTACCTCGGCCCGGCCGATGTGATTCTGGCCCTCGACGTGGAGTTTTCTTCAAAACTGGCGGCCAATGAGATAGAGCTGGCCATCGATAAAATGCAGGACGACATCCGGGCCAAGTACCCGGAAATGAAGCGCATCTTTATCGAAGCCAAGTCGCTGTCGAGCCGGGCGGCAACGAATCCATAACGGAACGTCATGCAGAGCGCAGCGAAGCATCTCGCGTGCCACCACTAACTCATTAGACAGGATTAGTGGTGGCACGCGAGATGCTTCGCTGCGCTCTGCATGACGTTCTTTGAACCTTCTAATATTCCCCAATACCCCGCCGCATGGCCAACGCTAACGCTTCTAAACTTTCCCTTTATGGTGGCATTGCCGCCAACGTCGCCATTGCCATCAGCAAGTTCGTGGCGGCGTATTTCACCGGCTCGTCGGCCATGCTCTCGGAAGGTATTCACTCGCTGGTGGATACCGGCAACAGCGGCCTGCTGCTCTACGGCACCGCCCAGAGCCAGCGCCCGCCCGACGCCGAGCACCCCTTCGGCCACAGCAAAGAACTGTATTTCTGGGGTTTGATTGTGGCAGTGCTGATTTTCGCCATCGGCGGCGGCATGTCGTTTTACGAGGGTATCAAGCACATTCAGCACCCCGAACCCATCGAGGACGCGGGCTGGAACTACGTGGTGCTGGGCCTCTCCTTCCTGTTTGAAGGCATTGCGTTCTACCTCTCCGTGAAGGCCCTGCTGGCCCAGGCCGACGGCAACACCGGCTTCGTGAAGATGCTGAAAACCAGCCGCGACCCGGCCGTATTCGCATCGGTGATGGAAAACCTGGCCGCTCTGGTCGGGTTGGCAGTAGCCGGCCTGGGCGTGTTTCTGGGGCACTTGCTGAATAATCCGTATTTCGACGGCGGCGCCTCCATCGCCATCGGGCTGTTGCTGATGTTGGTGGCCGTGTTTCTGGTGGGCCGCACCAAGGGCCTGCTCGTCGGCACTGGCGTCGACGCCCCCACCCTGGCCAACTTGGAGCGCATTGCCCGCGACCAGCCGCAGGTGCGCGACATCCGCTCACCCCTCACCATGTACCTAGGCCCGAATGACGTCATTATGGCCCTCGACGTGGATTTTGCCGACAACCTGAGCTCGACCCAGGTGGCCGCCGCCGTGGAGGAGCTGCAGGACGCCATCCGCCAGGAGCACCCCGAAGTGCAGCGCATTTTCATCGAGGCGAAGAACTTGGTGCAGGCCGCCCCAACGGGCGGGAAGTAAGAAAGGTTTAGCTGAAAGGAACGTCATGCAGAGCGCAGCGAAGCATCTTGCCCGCCACCAGTAATTCTGACTTACTGCCCCGAGCGAGATGCTTCGCTGCGCTCTGCATGACGTTCCAATGACGTTCTGGCTCCGTTCCGATAACCTCGACCTTAACCCTAACCGCGTTTTTCCGGTTTAACTACTACCCTTGCCCGCGCCCGCCCAACCAGCGGACGCGGGCATTCGCCTATTAACCTGTTTCCGAGCTATGACCATTCTTACTTCCGATTCCAATCCTTTTCAGTCCTTTTGGTGGGGCGGCTACGAATGCACCGACCAGCTCAACGCCTTCGGCAACCGCGTCGATTTCCTGCCCCTGACCGGCCATTTGCAGCTTATTGACGAAGATTATGCGGCGCAAAAACCCTTCAACATCGGCACCGTGCGCGAGGGCATTCGCTGGGCGATGATTGAGAAAACGCCTTATCAATACGATTTCAGCACCGTGCAGATGATGCTGGACGCTGGCAAACGCCACGGCGTGCAACAAATCTGGGACCTGTGCCACTTCGGCTACCCCGACGACCTGACGCCGCTGCACCCCATGTTTGCCCGGCGCTTTGCCGCGCTTTGCCGCGCCTTCGTGGATTTCTACCGCTCCCAACGGCCCGATGATGTGCTCATCGTCACGCCCATCAACGAGGTGAGCTTCATCTCGTGGCTGGGCGGCGACGCCAACGGCACCACACCCTACTGCCACGGCCAGGGCTGGCGCGTGAAATACGGCCTGATGCGCGCCTACATCGAGGGCAGCTACGCTCTGCGCGAGGCCGACCCCAGCATCCGCCTGCTCACCACCGAGCCGCTCATCAGCATTGTGCCCCCGCCCAACCCCTGGCCCCAGCACCGCCGCGAAGCCCGCGAATCGCACGAAAACCAGTTTCAGGCCACCGACATCCTCTGCGGCCGGCTGTGCCCCGAGCTGGGCGGCAGCCCCGAGCTGCTCGACATCGTGGGCTTCAATTACTATTACGACAACCAGTGGCAGCTGCATCCCTACCAGAAGCTGGGCTGGAACGACGTGCAGATGGACCCGCGCTGGGTGCCGCTGCACAAGCTGCTGCGCAAGGCCTACCAGCGCTACGGCCGCCCCTTCGCCATCACCGAAACCAGCCACCCCGGCGTGGACCGGCCCATCTGGTGGCGCATGATTGCCGACGAGTGCGCCCAGGTGCTGCGCAAAGGCCTGCCGCTGCAGGGCGTCTGCATCTACCCGCTCATCGACCGGCCCGATTGGGACCACACCCACGAATGGCACCAGTCCGGCCTCTGGGATGCCGACCTTTCGCAGCCCGGCCCCGCCCGCGTGCTGCACCAGCCCAGCGCCGAGGCACTGCTCCAAGCCCAGGCCGTGGTGAGCGCCGCTAAGCCGCCGCGCCGCCGGGTGCTGTTGCCCCAGTTGCCGGAACTGCTGTAGCGCGAACTTTCAGTTCGTATTCCCGTGCCGTCAAGGCAATTCGAACGGCGCGGGGACGCGAACTGAAAGTTCGCGCTACAATAATTTTGCCCGCATGAACGCCGCCACTGCCACGCTCCTCACCCCCCTCGGACTGCTAGCTCTCACCGGCTCCGATGCGGGCCTAAGCGCCGTTACGTTTCTGGATGAAGCCGCGGAGGCAACGGCTGCTGCTAACGTTGCGGAGTGCCTGCGCCCGGCCCACGAGCAGCTGCTGGCCTACTTCGGCCGCGAGCTGCGTGTGTTCGACCTCACTTACGCGCCCGATTTCGGCACCGACTTTCAGCGACAGGTGTGGCAGGTGCTCACCGGCATTCCATACGGCCGCACGGCTTCTTACCTCGACGTAGCGAAGCTGCTGAACAACCCTAAATCAGTGCGGGCCGTGGGCGCGGCCAATGGCCAGAACCCGCTGGCCATTGTGTGGCCCTGCCACCGCATCATCGGGGCCGACGGCAGCCTCACGGGCTACGCCGGAGGCATGCACCGCAAAAAGTGGCTGCTGGAATTTGAGCAGCCGGTGCGGCAGGGCGGGTTGTTTGGGTAACGTGCTTGATTGTAGACCGTCATGCCAAGCGCAGCGAAGCATCTTGCCTGCCACCAGTAAATCCTCTCGATTGGATTACTTGCTGCGGGCAAGATGCTTCGCTGCGCTCGGCATGACGGTCTTTTTCCACCGCTCCATTTCACCTCAAGCCCCCACCATCTTCAGCACGCCCTGATAAATCACGTTGTGCTGCCAGTACAGCTGCAGCACCATGGGAATGTGGTGCCGGCCCGGAATGATGTTGTAAGGCGCCGGCTGCCCAATGGCCTTCAGCTTGTCACGGAAGCGCCCCGAGCTGCCACTGATGCTCGGGTACGTCTCGCCGCCGATGTAGAACAGGAAGGGCGGAATGCCCGGCCGAATCTTGTAAATGGCCGACATTTCCTTCCATACCGCCGGGTCGTTGCCGAACGGGACTTTATACTGGGCGTCGCCTTCGTAGGTCATTTCCGTGAGGTAGCGGTACATATCCAGTCCCGCCGGGTCGTCCATGATGGCCCCGCGCACTGGGTTTTTCGGCAAGCCATTGGCGGCCAGCAGGGCGTCGTCGGTGGCCAGCAGGGCGGCCAGGCCGCCGCCGGCCGAATGGCCCATGACGAAGACGCGGGCCGGGTCGCCACCGTATTGCTGGATGTGCTGCACCGTCCAGGCCAGGGCGCGGGCGCAGTCGGCGGCTTGCTCGGGCACGTGCACGGGCGGCGCCAGGCGGTAGTTAATCACCACGGCCACCACGCCCTGCTTGGCCAGCCGCCGGCCGATGAAGGTGTAGATGTTCTTGTTGCCGCTGGTCCAGCTGCCGCCGTGGATGAACAGCACCACCGGGTAGCCGGCCGCGTTGGGCGCCGCTTTTTTGGGCGAGTACACGTCCAGGATGTGGCGCTCCTTGTCGAAATCGGGGGCGGAGCTGGCCACATAGGTCACGTTTTTGGCCCGGTGGCTGGGCCGGGCCATCGCATACTCGGTGGCGAGGACGACAACCACGGCCGTTAGCAACACGGCTACAGGAGCCAACAATAGGAAACGGCGCATAGAAGGAAGCAAGAATGAGAAAGCCGCCAGCCCGACAACCGGCCGCGACGCGCCTCACCTACGCCCGGCCGGCGGTGGCAGTTTGCCCGGTGCCCCGCGGATGGCCCGGCGGCCTGCGTGCGGCGCTTGGCTTTATCTTTGTCAGAAACCGCGTCTGGCCCATTTTAATGGTGGCCGGGGTTACTCATTAATTTTATTTTCAACGTGTTTATTTCCGCTTCGCTCAAAACGATTTCGCCGGTGCTGGCGGCTGTGCTGCTGCTGGGGCTGTTGCAGGCTGCCCCAGCGCAGGCCCAGCGCCGGGGCAAAACCTCGGCTGCCAACGCCGACGGCAGCCTAGCCACTACGCCCACACAGCCGGGCCGCCCCGCCCGCCTGCAGCCCATGTTCGGCGGCCTCAGCCCGGCCCAGGCCACCCAGATTATCGGCGCGGCCCAGCTCAAGGCCATTGCGGCCAGCTTTGGCTCCACGGCTGAGGCCAGCGCGTTTTTCACCACCAAAGGCTACGAATATCTGCGCGAGCGCCAGCCCGACACGGCCGTGTACCGCTTCAACGTGGCCTGGCTGCTCGACCCCAAAAACGCCGAAGCTTACCGCGGGCTCGGCATCGTGGCCAGCAGCCAGCCCACCCCCGACGCCGCCATTGCCATCCTCAGCCAAGGCCTGGCCCTGGCGCCCACCAACTCGGCCATGCTGAGCGACCTGGGCACCAGCTACCTGCTGCGCTACAACCAGACCAAGAAGAAAAAAGACCTCACCACGGGCATAGACCTGCTACAGCGCGCCACCGCCGCCGACCCCGCCAACGCCGAAGGCTGGCAGCAGCTGGCCCGTGGCTACTACTACCAGGAAAAGTACGCCGAAGCCTGGGCCGCCGTGCACAAAGGCCAAAACGCCAGCGTGAGCAGCCTCGATTTCAACCTCATCGGCGACTTGCTCACCAAGCTGCCCGACCCGCAGGGTATCTTCAAATAAACCCGGGCCGGGCAGACGGATTCCGGTAGTTCCGGCGTTGCGGCTCGTATCAAATGCAGTTTCATCATTCTTTTCCCCACAGCATGCGGTTCCGCTCCATCCTTCTGGGCGTGCTGGCGGCTGGCTTGTTCAGCAGCCAGTCGGCTCACGCCCAATATCATTACTCGGTGCGCCACTACAACCGGCAGGGCCGGCCCTACTACCGGGGGCCGCTGCACGTCACGCTCGGCGGGGGCACGGGCCTCTATAATGGCGACCTGGGCAACAGCCCCGGCGACAACTTTTTTGGGCCGGCCGTGAGTGCCGGCGTGCGCTACCGCCTCACGCCGCACCTGCACCTGGGCAGCGAGGTGAGCTACGTGAAGCTGGGCGCCCGCGACAAAGCTAAGGAGCGCGGCTTGGCCTTCACCAGCCGCAACGGCCTGGGCACGGTGTTCCTGCGCTTCGACCTGCTGCCCGATGAGTCGGTGTTTGCATCGTCGATGGCCGAGGCACCCATTTTTCAGGTGTACGTGCAGGGCGGCGCCGGCCTCCTGCTCTATGACCCGCGCTCCTACCTGGGCACCGCGCGCCCCACCGACGGGACGGTGTACCTGGCCCCCGAACGCAACGATTACCCCTTCCTGGCCGGCGTGGCGCCAGTGGGCGGCGGCTTCAGCGTGCGCCTCATCGACCGGCTGAGCGCCAACGTGGAAGCCAACTACTACTTCACGAACACCGACCAGCTCGACGACATCAGCCTGAAGCTGGGCGGCGCCTCGCGCGGCAACGACGGCTTCGGCACCGTGATGCTGAAGCTGGACTATTCGTTGAAGTAGGTTTTAATGCATTTTGGAACGTTATGCTTCGCTGCGCTCTGCATAACGTTCCGGAAAATTTCTGAGAAAACAACAAAAAGGCCCGCCAGCAATGCTGACGGGCCTTTTTTATAACCTCGAAAGAAAAGTTATTCTTTCACGAAGCGTTGGTGGAACACTTTCTGCCCGTCGCTCACGCTGATGGTGTACATGCCCTTGGCCAAGCCGCTGATGTTGAGGATGCCGTTGCTGAGCGTGGTGCCGGCCATGCGGGCGCCGCGCACGTCGCTCACCGTTACGGCCGTTACTTCAGCATTGCCGGGCAGCACCAAGCGCAGGGCGTCGGTAGCCGGGTTGGGGTACAGCTCCAGGGTGCGGGCCAGCTCGTTGCCGAGGGGCGTGGCGTCGCCGGTGAGGGTGGTGGGCGTGAGGGCCGCGCCGCCCGTGATGTTGAGGGTGTAGTCCTCGGCTTCGCCGTAGCTGAAGGTGCCGCAGCTGGTAGTGGCCGAGTTGTCGCTCATTATCACGCGCATCACCGTGGCGCCGTTGCGGGCCGTGGTGGGCACGGTGAAGGCGCCGCTCAGGGTGCCGGTGCTGGCGCTGCTGCCGCTCACCACCAGCTCGCCGGCATCGGTGAACACGCCGTTTTTATTGTAGTCGATGTACACCTTCCAGTACTCGGTGTAGGCGGTGCTGGTGAAGCCGGCCGAGAAGTATACCGTCTGAGCCGAGCCGGCGGCTACGCTGGTGCTCAGCGCGGTGCCGTTGTAGTAGCCGCCATCTTTCGAGGAAGCGCGGTTGATGCTGCCCAGCTGCACGAGGTCAATCCACTCATACGACTGGCTGTTGCCCTTGATGGTGCAATACGTGGTGGCAGGAGGAGGTGTGGTGCCGCCCGCCGCTGCGCCCACACCCACGGCAAACCAGGCGTTGGTGGTGGCCGTTACCTGGGCCGAGCCGGCGCCGTAGAGGTCCGTGGCGGCCTGAATGGCGTAGGTTCGGGCCTGGGCATAGGTCGAGCTGGCCGTCATGTACACGCTTTCCATGCGGAAGGTGATTTTGGCGGCGGCGTCGAGGCCCACGCCGGTTACGCTGTAGGTGTTGCCACCTTCGTTGGTACCCGTTTTGCCCACGGCCAGGATGTAGTACCAGTGGTTGAGCACGCCCGAATTGGTGTGCACGCCGCCCTGGTCGTTGGCATTCGAAGGCGACGAAGTAGTAGCTACCCAGTACTGGCCCTTGTAGTAAGCCGGCTGGCCCAGCGACTTGGGGTCGCTCATCGAGCGCAAAGCGGCCTGCTGCTTGTCGATTTCCTCGCCAATAAGCCAGGTCGATTTCGCTTTCACGCCGCCCGAGGTGAAGCCCAGGCTGGCCACCGCATAGGCCTCAATCGAGGCGCCCCAGATGTCGGACAGGCCTTCGTTCATGGCGCCCGACTCGTTGGCGTAGGTCAGGTTAGCCGTCTTTTCGCACACGGCGTGGCCGATTTCGTGGCCGCACACGTCCAGCGCCGTCAGCGGGCGGAAGCGCGTGGCGCCGTCGCCGTAGGTCATGCGCACGCCGTCCCAGTAGGCATTCTCGTAGCCGGCCCCGCCGGGCACGTCGTCGAAGTGCACGTAGCTTTTGATGATGGCGCCCGCGTTGTCGTAGCTGTTGCGGCCGTGCACGTTCTTCCAGTAGTCGTAGGTGGCCTGGGCGCCCACGTGGGCATCGCCGGCCACGTTGTCGAAGTTGGCGTTGTTGTATTCGGTCCAGCTGTTATCGGCGTCGATGAAGTCGGTGGCCGAGGTGTAGCTGTTGCCCTTTTTGCAGTTGAAGGTCTGGATGCCCTGGCCGCGGGTGGTTTCGCGCAGGTAGTACCCGCCCGTGGTGGTGCCATCGGCAAAGGAGCGGGTGCCGCTATAGGCCGTGGCGAAGGTGCCGGTGGCCGCTGCGTGCTTGATGATGTTGTCCTGCAACACCACGTCGCCGGTGCGGGCATCCACGTACACGTAGGAGCGGCTGATGGGCTGCGCAGCGTACACGTTGAACTTCCAGGCCAGCACCAGCGGGCCGGTTTCGGCGCTCTGGCGCATGTCGCGCACAATAACCAACTCGCCGTGCGGGGCGAAGTCGGCGGCGTTGGCCTCTTTGGTCTGCCACATGTATTTGGTGGCACCCACGTGGGCCATGGCCCGGCCGAGGGCCGTGCTCGCGGTGAGGCCGGGCGTGGTGTTCAGGCCCGAAATCTTCTCAAAATCGCCGCTGATGCTCTCTACCGTGCCGCCCTTGGCGTGCACCGTGTAGTCGGCGTGCTCTACGCGGATGCCCTGATAGTACTGGGCAAATTTCTGGTGAGTGAAGCCGAGCTGGTCGGTTTCGGTGCGGGCCACGCGCATCTCGTCGGCGTTGGTGAGGGCCAGCTGCTGGCGCAGCACCTGGTCGCCGCTCACGCCGCGGTAGGCGGCTTTGCCTTCCGGGCTGAACTGCACCAGTACGGGCTGCTTGTCATTGCCCAAAACTTTGTTTTGAATGCGCGCGGCATCCTGCGCTTGGGCCGAAGTAGCGGCCATGGCACTGAGCAGGGTAAGTGCTACAGCTGAGTATTGTTTTCTCATGCAAATAATGAAAATTGTGGTGGGAACGACTTAGCACGATTTACAATATTTCGTGCTTTTACCGCCGCAACCTAGTCATTATTTCATTCCGCAATCGTTCCCGATTAATAGTTTTAATATTAAAGCCAAAATTTTACACAGATTTTGAAGATGAAGTTGCACTCAGCCAAATTGAAATATTCCTTTATCCTGAATTGCCACCTATGGGCCTATTTTTGCTTGGCAGGATTAGCGGTGAGGTAGTCGGCGGCCAGCGTGGCCAGGGTTTTCACGCCCAGCGTCAGGCCGCTCTCGTCGATGCGGAAGCCGGCCGTGTGATGGTCGGCGGCGGTGGCCGGGTCCTGCCCTTTGCCCATCCCGCCCACGAAGAGGAACAGACCGGGCACTTTTTCCTGATAAAAGGAGAAGTCTTCGGCGCCGGTCACCGCTTTTATTTCGTGCACGTTGGCGTTTCCGGCCACGGCTTGCAGCGTGGGCAGCATCTGGGCCGTGAGGGCGGGGCTGTTGATGGTCACGGGCACGTAGGGGTCGATGCTGACCTCGGCGGTGGCCCCGGCGCTTTCGGCAATGTTGGTGGCAATGCGGCGGATGCTGGCCCAGATTTGCTTCTGCACCTCGGGGTTGAGAGCCCGAATGGTGCCGCTCATTTCCACATCGGGCGGGATGACGTTGTAGCGCACCCCGCCGTTGATGGTGCCCACCGTCACCACGGCCGCGTCGTCAATCAGCTTCACCTCGCGGCTCACGATGGTTTGCAGGCCCATGATGATTTGGGCGGCCGTCACCACGGGGTCCACGCTGTTCCAGGGATAGGCGCCGTGGGCACCTTTGCCGTGCACTTTGATGGTAAACCGGTCGGAAGACGCCATTTCGCCGCCGGGGCGGTAGTTCAGGTTGCCCACTTCGGTTTTGGAGTTGATGTGCACGCCGAACACAGCATCTACTTTGGGCTTGTCGAGCACGCCTTCCTTCACCATGAGCTTGGCGCCGCCTTCCACGCCGGGCAGGGAGCCTTCCTCAGCGGGCTGGAAGATGAATTTGACGGTACCGGGCAGGTCGGCCTTCACCTGGCTGAGCACCTCGGCGGCGCCCATGAGCATGGCCACGTGGGTGTCGTGGCCGCAGGCGTGCATCACGCCCACGGGCTGGCCCAGGTAGGTAGTTTTCACTTTGGAGGCGAAGGGCAGGTCGTTGGCTTCGGTGAGGGGCAGGCCGTCCATGTCGGCGCGCAGGGCCACCACGGGGCCGGGCTTGCCCCCACGCAGGATGCCCACCACGCCGGTGCGGCCCACGCCGGTTTGCACTTCCAGGCCCAGCTTTTTGAGGTGAGCGGCCACGAGGGCGGCGGTGCGGGTTTCCTGGTTGCCCAGCTCGGGGTGCTCGTGGATGTCGCGCCGCCAGGCAATGACCTTGGCTTCTTCCTGCGTGGCTAGCTGGGCAATGCGGGCATCGAGGGCTGCGTTCTGGGCGTGGGCGGCGGGGGTAGCGAGGGCCAGGGCCACCGCGGCGCAAATTGGGGTAATGAGATGACGCATAGGATTCGGGGCGAGGGAAATGACGTGGCAGTCCGCTTTAGGCGGCCCGCAATGTTACGCGCTGGCTGTCAGCCGGCGCGCGGCGGTTCGGCCGGTGGCGTATTTTTGCGCGCTCCTTCTTCCCGGCCGGCTCATTAGCCGACTGTCTTTCCATCGTGGCCAGCCTTCCCAAACCGCTCGAACTTACTCCACCCACCATCCTGGAAACCGGGCGGCCGGCCGCCACTCCGGAAACGGAGCGCTGGCCGGCTGCCTGGGCCCGGCCCGGCTTCCGGCTGCGCTTGGGGCTGGTGCTGCTGCTGCTGCTGGGCCTGCTGCCGGTGGTGCCGGGGTTCTACCATTTCATTCAGGCGCGGCCGGGCCAGCGGCTGGCCGACCCGCTGCTGGCCCTGCTGCCGGTACACGACGTATCGGTGCCTACGTTCGCGCTCATTTACGGAGCCATCGCGGGCACGCTGGTGTACCTGCTGCCCCGGCCCCAACGGCTGCTACAGGCACTGTGGGCCTATTATTTCCTCCAACTCTTGCGGATGCTCACGCTGTGGCTGCTGCCGCTGGAGCCGCCCACCACGCTGGTCTTACTGCACGACCCGGTAATGGACCGCATTTTTGAGGTGACGACCCAGCCCATCGTGCGCGACCTATTTTTCTCGGGCCACACCGCCACCATGGTGCTCCTGACCTTGGTGGGCCGGGGCCAACGCTGGCGCTGGGTGCTGGGCCTGATGAGCGTGGCCGTGGGCCTGCTGGTGCTGGTGCAGCGCGTGCATTACTCGTACGACGTACTAGCCGCGCCGCTGTTTGCCTGGCTGGCCTACTGGCTGGCGGGGCGAGTCACGAAGCAACAGTCCGCCGTTCGGTAATCTGTTCTTGCTTTGAACACTTTTCGCGATACATCTGAAGGTCTCGAAAACGTGATTTTCGGGGCCTTTTCTTAGGGAGTAATTTGAACGCCTTTTTAGAATACTACCGTTTTCGTAAGCAGAGCGGTCTACTTCTTTTTTAACCTCCCAGCACTGCTTTAAGGCCGTGGATTTTCTTATTCTGCCCGCGCAAGGACATGTCCAGCACATGGCGCAAATCGGCCCGCAGCGTGACGAACCCGGTAACTAAAAGTTATTTTAGGGCAACTGACTGAAAAAGCACCAGTTAATCGCGCGAATAGTCACCAACAATGCGCTGCCAACCAAGCTCAGTGCGCGGCGGAGGGAAGAAAAACCAGTCATGGACGGCAGGAAAAAAGTGGAGTAAGACTTTTGTGCCAGTTTTGGCAGGAAAAATAACCGGCGACGGCCCAAGTTAAAAAAGGCGTTTCAATTCCAAAATCCCGACAAAACACCTGATGACCCAACGAAGATAGAGCGACGGGCAACAACTACCGGGCTACCTTCCTTCTATTTGCTCATTGAGTTGAACTACCAATGATAGCCCGCCACCGGACGCCTCCACGCTATCGGGACACCTGGCGAGTTTACGAAACTCATCCACGAATCAACGTTTACAAAACGCGGCAAGTAGATGAGTTTCGTAAACCCGTTGGCATCCCCAAAAACCGTCCTGATTCAGCAAGCAAAAGCACCGAATCCACTCAGATTCGGGGCTTTTAATTCTATCAGGTTGCGGTCGAAACAACAGCCAAGCTTTATAGATACTTCTCGTAAATCCCGGCCGCTATTTTCTCCACAATGCCCTTGGGCACCACGCTGGTGAGGCCGGCCGATACCTTGTTGAGTACGCCCGGGATGATTTCGGCCTCGCCAGCCAGCAGGCCGGTCACGGCGGCTTCGGCCACGGCCTCGGGCGTCATCGATACTTTGTTGGCGGTGGCCTGCAGCTCGGCGCCCATGCCGGCGCGGTCGGCAAAGCTGGTGGTGGTGGCGCCGGGGCTCAGGCAGGTGACCGAGATATTGCTGGTCTTTAGTTCATAGCGCAGGCCGCGGCTGAAGCTCAGCAAAAACGCCTTGCTGGCCGCGTAGAGCGAGAGCGAAGGCACGGCCTGGTAGGCGGCGGTGCTGGCCACGTTCAGGATGTAGGCTTTGGGGGCCTTGTGCAGCGTGGGCAACAAGGCGTGGGTGAGGGCCACGGGCAGGGCCATGTTCAGCTGCAGCATGTTCTGCTGCTCACTTAAACTCAGCTGCTCGAAGCGCCCCCATAGGCCGTAGCCGGCATTGTTGACCAGCACGGCCAACTGGTCGGTTTGCTGGGTGGCCCAGGTGGACACGGTTTCGGCAGCGCCGGGAGCGGCTAGGTCGAGGGCCAGCAGGCGGGCTTGGCGCTGGTGTTTCTGACTGAGTTCTTCGGCCAGGGCCGTAAGCAGGTCTTCGGACCGCGCTACCAGCAGCAGGTCGTAGCCGCGCCGGGCCAGTTGAAGGGCAATGGCCCGGCCAATGCCGCGCGAAGCGCCAGTTACGAGTGCGTACATGCTTTTGAAATTAGAACGTCCTGCAGAGCGCAGCGAAGCATCTTTACCTCGATACTAACTTCTGCCGATTGGATTACTGCTGCGGTAAAGATGCTTCGCTGCGCTCTGCATGACGGGCGGTCCCACTCACCAATCCACTACTTCACCAAGTGCAGAAAGCGCAGGTAGAACGGCGTGGGGCTGTCCTCGCGCTTGGGCTGGTACTTGCCCGAGATGATGGGAACGTACATCACCCGGCGGCGGCTTTCGGCGCCCAGTAGCGGCGATTGGGCCACGCGGTGCCACATGCGGCCGTCGTGCACGGTGAGGTCGCCGGGCTCGGTTTCGATGGCCAGCTCGTTGGGGTCGTAGAAAACGTCCTTGTAGTATTTCTTGCGAAACAGCATCTTGTGCAGGCCCTGGCGGTGGGTGCCGGGTATCACGCGCAGGCCGCCGTTGGTGGCCTTGGTGCCGTCGAGGTGCAGGCCCACGTTGAGCATGGGCCCGATGCGCTTGCCGTAGAACACGTCGCGCAGCGAGTCGGTGTGCCAGCCCATCTGGCTGAATTCGGAGCCTTCCACGTTCACGTAGTGGTTCACCACGAGGCCGTCTTTTTCGTTCTCCCCTACCCGGCCGCCTTCGGCTTCGAGCAGCGGAAACAGGGCTTCGAACCGCTTGTCTTGCAGCAGTTCGTGCAGCACGGGATGATGCTGCGAGGCAAACGCGAAGCGCTGCACAATGCGCGAGCCGTCCACGTCGTGGCCGTACTTGATGGGTACGCCATTCACTTTCTCCACACCCTCAGCCAGCCATTTGGCTTGCACGTCCTGGGTGGCTTTCAGGATTTGCTGAACGTATTCGGGCGAGGCGAAAGGGCGGAAATGAAGGAAGCCGTATTTAGCAAAAAAAGCCCGTTGCTCGGCCGTGAGGGCGTTGCCGAGGGTGAAGCGAGGGTAGTCAGCAGATAAAGCCATAGCAGAATAAAGGCGGCCGGCAGGGGTTCCGGCCGACACGCAAAGGTAATACGTGGGACGTCGCCCCTGCCCGTTGGCAGCAGTTTCGGAAGCTACGTAGCGGGTAGTAACCGGGGCAGCGCGCAGGTGTTTTTAAAGAGCAAACTACGCGCCGGCTGGGTGAACAGATTGTGAACGGCGTCCCGTTTCGGCCCCGGCCGACGGCCAGCCCCGCTAAATACCTTAACCGTCCGAACTTAGCCACACCACTCGCGCGCTAAATGGCCGGCTGCCAGCGTTAGCCCACTGGCTGTGCTCGTTTGAGGTGGCCCCAATACTGGCACACAACATGCTTTTCTATGTTCCTGCAATTACCCACTTTCAATGCCGCGCTGAATCCTTGCCCCGTCGATAGGGCCGCCTTTGCTGCGCATCCGACGGGCCATTTTTGCAGCCAGTGCCAGCGCGTGGTGCAGGATTTCAGCCATAGTACCGACCCCCTGGCCGACCTGGCCGCCGCCCGCGCCGCCTCGCCCGACGGGCGGGTGTGCGGCCGGTTTGGGGCGGCGCAGGTGCAGGCCCCGCCGCCCCCGAAGCTGACACAACGGCTGCGCTGGTTTCTGGTGGCGCTGGGGCTGGTGCTGGCCCAGGGGCTGAGCGCGCGGGAGGCGCTGGCGCAGGTGCGGCGGGGAATTGATTACACCCAGGAAATTGCAAAAAACCGGAGCGAGCGGCTGGCCGCCGTCAAACGCGATTCCGCTGAATCGGCGCAACACTTAAACCAGGTTTATGGCGCCGTCATCGAGGAAATGCCCTCTTTTCGGGGCGGCGGCAATAGGGAGGTGGTTAATTATATTCAACAACAGGTGGTCTGGCCCCGGCAAGACGGGAAAATCGTTCAGGCCCAGGGCCGGGTCTTTGCCTCATTCACCGTGGACGCAAGTGGCCGGGTGTGCCATCCGAAAATCGTAAAAAGTCTGCAGCCGCTCTTCGACGCGGAAGTGTTGCGGGTGCTGCGCATCATGCCCAACTTTAAACCGGGCCGGCAAAACGGCAAATCCGTGGCAGTGGACATGGTCGTGCCGGTTACTTTTAAGCTGAAATAGCTCAAACCATAGACCATTAAACCTGAGCCCCAGCGGGGAAGGGCTGTCCGCACCAAAACGTTAGCTGGGATTTGCCCGGTGTGGGCTGCCGGCTGTCTGCTGTCTGCACCGGACAAATCCCCAGAATCACCCTACTATCCCAGCCATGCTCCTGCTCCCCACCTTTCGCGCCGCTCTCACGCCCTGTTCGGTGAGCCCGGCAGCATTTACGCCCCATCCGGCGGGCCATTTCTGCAGCCAGTGCCAGCGCGTAGTGCAGGACTTCAGCCAAAGTACCGACCCCGTGGCCGACCTGGCCGCCGCCCGCGCCGCCTCGCCCGATGGGCGGGTGTGCGGCCGGTTCAGGAAGGCACAGGTGCAACGACCTAAACTGCCGCAACGGCTGCGCTGGTTTCTCATGGCCTTGGTGCTGGTGGTAGGCCAGGGCCTCACGGCCCGGGAGGCCCTGGCGCAGGTGCGGCGGCCGGTGCCGCCCAGGCCGACCACGCCTCACAACAAGCACGCGACTGGGGCTAAGAAGCCTTCGCAAAAGAGCCGGCTAAAGGGGCAGCTTCCATCCGAAGCCATTCATGAAAGAGAGATGGAAATCAGTGGCGACATATTGCCTTTTTCGGAAACAAACCCGCCCGTCCCCACCGGCAACGAGGTGTACACCTTCGTGGAGCAAATGCCTGAGTTGCCCGGTGGCGGGGGTATCAAGGCCATTGTGGACCACATTCAGCAGCGCGTGCGGTATCCCCAAGCGCTTAAAGCTGATGTAGAAGGCCGGGTTTACGCCAGCTTCATCGTGGGCAAAGACGGAGTGGTGCGCGAGGCCCGCATCGTGAAAGGCCTAGACCCGTTGCTGGATGCTGAAGCCCTGCGCGTCGTTCAGGTGCTGCCGGCTTTCACGCCCGGCCGGCACCAGGGCGAAGCGGTAGCGGTGAGCTTCACCGTCCCGATTACATTTAAGATAGAATAATCAAAGCCCCTTCGCTCCTCTCCCCAGGCAACCATGACACACCGATGGCTCATCCTGCTCGCGGCCGCTTTGGCTACCGGATTGGCCCGGGGACAGACTTCTAAAGCCGCATTTTCCACTTCCCCATCGGTGACCAAAGTGTACACCTACGTGGAGCAAATGCCGGAGCCACCCGGCGGTGGGGGCAATGCGGCTATGGTGACGCTTATTCAGAAGGGCATTCGCATTCCGCTTTTTCACGGGAATTATCCGGAAAGCAGCCGGGTGGTGGTCGGATTTACGGTGACGGAGGCCGGCCAGGTGCGGAATGTGCGCATTCACAAAAGCATCGATGCCCGGGTCGACTCGGCCGTCGTGCATGCGGTGCGGGCGCTGCCGCGCTTCACGCCCGGCCGCCAGCAGGGTCGCGCGGTAAGCGTTAGCTTTCGAATGCCCATTACCTTTTGCTGGCAGTAGGATTTGGGCAATATTTGGACATTGCGGCCAAATATTGCCACCTTCACTTTCCGGCACACCTCATCCATTCATCTCCTCAATCCCACCGCTCCGATGGTTTTCACTCCCAGCCCCATGCTTCTCAAGCTGCTCTACACGCGCGGCAGCCTGCACAACCTGCCCGACAACGCGGGCGTGGCCTTCAGCATCAAAAACCGGCTCGACAACGTGAAAGTCACCGGCTTCAAGCAGGTGCAGATTGGCGACGTGGTGATTCCGGCCGATAAAATAATGGTCGACCTCGGCGACGGCGAGCAGCGCCCCGCCAGCCAGATTGATGCCGACGGCCAGGCCATCGACCTGCCGGTGGGCCGCTCCCTCACCATCCGCCTCGACACGCCAGCCCTGCCCGAGGGCATGCACGCCGTGCAGGCCTGGTTTTCGAGCGATGCCTTCGGCGACCTGCACGTGGAGGTGGAAGACGCCATTGTGAGCGCCGCCAACCACAAGCCGCGCATCCCGCGCTCGGAGGAAGACGACTATTCCGACGCCGCCATTGCGGCCCGCCAGCGCTTCGCCGAGGAGTTTTCGGGCAAGCAGTTCAAGCACCTCAAGCACTACTCCTTCGATGCCCACATGCTGCAGGGCAACTGCGAGCATTTCATGGGCGTGGCCCAGATTCCGGTGGGTTTGGCCGGCCCGCTGACGGTGAACGGTGAGCACGCCCAGGGCGATTTCCTGATTCCAATGGCCACCACCGAGGGCACCTTGGTGGCCAGCTACAACCGCGGCATGCAGGTGCTGAACCTGTGCGGCGGCGTGAAATGCACCGTGGTGGGCGACGCTATGCAGCGGGCGCCGGTGTTCGTGTTTGAGGACGCGCGCGGGGCGCGCGACTTCGGCAAGTGGGTGGAAGACACCATCGACCAGATTCGGCCGCAGGCCGAAAGCACCTCCAGCGTGGCCAAGCTGCAGTACATCGACACGTACCTGAGCAATAAGTTTGCCTACCTGCGCTTCAACTTCAGCACCGGCGACGCCGCGGGGCAGAACATGGTGGGCCGCGCCACCTTCGCCGCCTGCTCCTGGATTCTGGAGAATTACAAGGGCCCGAAAATCGAGCATTTCTACCTCGAATCGAACTTCGCCACCGACAAAAAGGCCTCGCAAATCAACGTGATGCGTACCCGCGGCAAGCGCGTGGTGGCCGAAGCCGTGGTGAAGCGCGACGTGCTGATGCAGCGCATGCGCGTGACGCCCGAGCAGTTGGCCTACCACGGCCAGGTGAGCAACGTGGGCGCCTTCATCTCGGGCGCCAACAACAACGGCGCGCACTCGGCCAACGGCATTACGGCCATGTTCATTGCCACCGGCCAGGACGTAGCCAACGTGAGCGAATCCAGCGCCGGCATCCTGTACTCGGAGGTGACCAAGGAGGGCGACCTCTACATCAGCATCACCATTCCCTCGCTCATTGTGGCCACCCACGGCGGCGGCACGGGCCTGGCCACCCAGAATGAGAGCCTGCAGATGCTGGGCTGCGTGGGCCGCGGCACGGTGCGCAAGTTCGCCGAAATCGTAGCTGGCGTGGTTTTGGCAGGAGAGCTGAGCCTGGGCGCCGCCATTTCCAGCTCCGACTGGGTGAGCAGCCACGAGCAGTACGGCCGCAACCGCTAGGCACGAGTACCCCGAAGCTTTGCTTTGGCCCGCATCTGAATTGTTCGCACGGGCCAACGCGGAGCTTCGGGGCACACGTTCTGTCGATAGCTAAAACTCCTTTCCATGAAGCTACCCATTACTCTCCTCCTCGCCGGACTGGCGCTGGCCATCAGCGGGCTGATGAATCCGGCCCAAGCCCAGCCTACGTACTCGCGCGACCTTGGCGAAGTAGCGCTCGGGCTTTACCAGCAGGCCAACTCGCCGGGCGCGCTGGAGCGCATGCGCAAAGACCTCATCAACGCCCCGGAAGCCTACCTCGTCAGCATCGAGCAGCCCGGCGTGCTGGTGCTGCCCAACAAGCGCCGCGTGCGGGTGCCGGCCATGAGGTACAACGTGGCCCTGCACCTGCTCGAAGTACGCGACTCGACCGGCAGCCACGTGTGGCCGCCCGGCAGCCTCGACGGCTTTTTCATGGGCCGCGGGGCCAATGAGCGGCATTTCCGCACCTTCATGGTGCGCAACAGCGGCACCGAACGCAACTTCGTGGAAGTGCTGACGGCCGACGACGATGCCTTCCTCATCCTGGCCGTGCTGCACCACTACGTGCACGACGACGCCGTGATGGACCCCATTCTGCACACCGAAACCCGCCCGGCCCGTACCGAAATCGGCCAAGTGGTGCTGGCCGGTTCGGCGGCCATGCCGCAGCAGCCGCTGCGGCCGGTAGCGCTCAACCGCAAGGAGATATCGCGGCTGTTTGGCACCCGCGCCGCGCAGGTCGAGGCCTACGCCGCCAAGGAGCACCTCGCCTACACCGACCTGGCCCAGGTGCTGCGCATGGTGGAATACTACAACCAGCAAGGCAAATAGCCATATCCGTAAGCTGAGCACGTGAAATTCAGCTGGTAAGGTGCCGCTCGCCGGGCCATTGCCTGCATTATCGCCGCCGATAATGTTGTAAATTCGTGCCCGTTTTTAGCCTTTCTTTTGCTGTCATTATTTGTGAAAACTACTGTTTACTTATTCGCCTTTTTCCTGGCCATAGCGGGCGCGGGAACTGCCGCCGCCCAAACCTCGCGCGATGTGGCCGACGCCCGCGTGGCCTACCAGCAAGCCAACACCGGCCCGGCCGCAGAAGGCTACCGGGCTTCGCTCAAGCAGCAAACCGGTGGGTTTGTGGGCGGCCCGGCTTTTCAGCTGGGCTCGTTGCGCACCGCCGATGGCCGCACCTTGCTGGTGCCCGGCCTGCGCTACCACGCCGGCCTGCACCTGCTCGAAGCCCAGGACTCCATCGACCTCGAATCGACGCACCTGTGGCCCGCCGGTAGCCTGCGCGGCTTCGACCTCGGCGAGCCCGGCGACCCAGCCGCGCCCCAGCGCCGCTTCCGCTCGCGCCTCGTGAAGGAAGGCAGCGACGGCACCCGCCGCGAATACGTGGAAGTCATCACCGCCACCGACGCCAGCCCGCTGCTGCTGGCCTGGCTCTACGCGCCCGCCGACGACGCGCCGACCAGCAAGCGCCCGCTGGTAGGCACCCTGCTGGCCGGCCCCGGCACCTCGGGCAGCGAGCCCCTGCGCCCCCTCGAACCCACCGAATCGGCGGTGCTGCGCCTCTTCGGCAGCCGGGCCAAGGATGTGCGCAGCTTCGCCACCGCCCAGCACCTCGACTACACCCGCCCTGCCGACATCGCCAAGATGATGGACCACTACAACCGCATTGCGGTGGTGAAGTAGCGCGCATGCCGTTGTAAAAAGAACGTCATGCAGAGCGCAGCGAAGCATCTCGCGTGCAGCAGTAATCCTTTCGATTCATTTACTACCACACGCGAGATGCTTCGCTGCGCTCTGCATGACGTTCAGAACAATTCATAACCACAAAAAAAGCCGGCCCTCACAGGCCGGCTTTTTTTGTTGATGCAATCCAGACATACCCTACAGCGGGTCAGCCGTTACTTTGAAGCGGGCGTCGGAGCGCACCGTAAAGTCGTTGGCGTTGAAACCGTTCAGCGTGGCATTCACCGTGAGCTGGTAAGTATCAGCTTTCAGGTACTCATCAAGACGGGCCGTGGTGGGCGTCAGCTTGATAGTGTTCACGCCCCGGGGCACGTTGGTGATGCTGGCCAGCAGAATCTTATTGTTGGTGTTGGGCGTATTGATGAACACATCTAGCTTGTTGAGAAAGTCGAAGTTGGAGTTGGCCGGGTTGGTCACGGTCAGCACCATCTGGTCGAGGTATACGTCCTTGACCTTGTCTTTCGAGGTCTTGTTGTTCTTGAAGGAATCGGCCGAATTTGTGGTTACCGTCACGGCTGGCAGCTGGGCATTGACGAAGTAACCCGGAATGACCACACTCTGCGACGTATCGACCGTGAAGGTCAGCAGCTGGTCAACTTTTTTACAGCCCACAACGGCCAGAAACAGCAGCAGCGGTGCCAGGAGGAGGATTTTTTTCATGGTCTATAAAGTGAGTTGGCTATCTATACGACAAGCAATGGGCCGGAAGTTCCGCCGGCTGGCCGTTAATCCATCATATCGGCCGAGCGGGGCGGGTCGGGCACGAAGCCGGGATTCCAGCTCATGGGGTAGCGAGCGTCCACGTAGGGCAGGGCGGTTTCGGTGAGGTAGAGGGGGCGGAAAGTGTCGACCATTACGGCCAGCTCGTGGGTTTCCTTCTTGCCGAGGCTGGCCTCCACCGTGCCCGGGTGCGGGCCGTGGGGCAGCCCCGTGGGGTGCCAGGTGAAGGACGCCAAATCGACGCCCTTGCGCGACATGAAATTGCCGGCCACGTAGTACAGCACCTCGTCAGAATCGACGTTGGAGTGGTTGTAGGGTGCCGGAATGCTGAGCGGATGGTAGTCGAACAGGCGCGGCACGAAGGAGCAAATCACGTAGTTATGCCCCTCAAACGTCTGGTGCACGGGCGGCGGCTGGTGCAGGCGCCCTGTAATAGGCTCAAAATCGTGGATGCTGAAGGCGTAGGGGTAAAAGTACCCGTCCCAGCCCACCACGTCGAACGGGCAGTGAGCGTAGGTGAGCTGGTGCATCAGGCCTTCTTTCTTGACCTGCACCAAGTAATCCCCTTCCGGAAAATCGCCGGTAATCAGCTCGCTCGGTGGGCGCATGTCGCGCTCGCAGTAGGGCGAGTGCTCCAGCAGCTGGCCGAAGTGGTTGCGGTAGCGCCGCACCGTTTCCACGGGGCTGAACGACTCCACAATCATCAGCCGCACCGGCCCTTCCTCAAAATGCAGCTGGTGAATGACCGTGCGCGGCACCACCACGTAGTCGCCGGGCTCGAAGGCCACCTTGCCCATCTGGCTCCAGAGCTCGCCGCGGCCTTCGTGCACGAAAATCACCTCGTCGGCCTGGGCGTTCTTGTAGTAGTAGCTCATCTGCTTTTCCGTGGGATTGCAGATGCTCATCGTCACGTCGGCATTGCCGAGCAGCGTTTGGCGGGCGGTGAGGTAGTCGCCGCCGGTGGTGGTTTGGGCCAGCGTGCGCAGGTGCTCAGGCTGTAGCGGCCGGTCCTTCAGCAGCTTGGGCGCGAAGGGCCGGGGCTCGCCCACGTGCTTAATCTGCGTAGGCGGGTGCACGTGGTAGAGCAGCGACGACACGCCGTGAAAACCCAGCGTGCCCACCAATTGCTCCGAATATAGGGAGCCATCAGGCTGCCGGAACTGGGTGTGGCGCTTGAGCGGAATCTGGCCGAGGCGATGGTAATGCGACATGGTTCGGGGTGGGATTTCAGGGGTGGTTAGGGCCCGTGAAGTTACGAGTACCGCTTGTCATTGCGAGGCGGAGCGTCTGTCATTGCGAGCGTAGCGACGCAATACGTCCTGTCAAAGCCAGACACTTCCTTCTACCAGAAAGTACCTGTACTGCGCAATATCGAGTCTTTCTGTTTCGAATAAGGCTTTGTCACATTATTAGGTTAGTCGCTGAGAACAGGACGGATTAGCTACGCTGACCTTCGGTTGCCACGGCCTGCGGCCTCGCAATGACAAACGCTTCGCCTCGCAATGACGACGAGCCCTCCCCTACTTCCCCAGCAGCGCCAATTGGGCCGAGCTGTCGCTCACAGCGTGCAGGGCGCTTTGCAGCTCAGCATCCTGCTCGCGCAGCACGGTGTAGTAGGGCACCAGGCCGTAGGCACTGCGGGCGATGTATGCCTTGAGCTGGTTGCGCAACAGCGGCGCGCAGCGGCGCACGGTAGCCGGGTCGGCCTTCACGCCGTCCTGAGCGGCTTGAGCGGCCAGGCTCGCCAGCTGCACGTCGGAGATGCGGAAGGTGGCGTTGAACTGCTCGAAGCGCAGGCCTTCCAGCTCGGCCTTGTGGCTCTGGTAGAAGTTCAGGGCGAAGGCGCGGGCCACGCCGTGGGCCAGCAGGCGGGTGTAGTAGGCCGAGTGCGCCACCGAGTCGCGCGGCACGAATACGTCGGGCATGATGCCGCCGCCGCCATACACCACCCGGCCGTGGTCGGTGCGGAATTTCAGCTCTTTGGCGAAACGGACGCTGTCGGCCGATTGCAGCTCGCCGCGGGCGGCGCGATTGGCTACATCGGCGCTGTATTCGGCGTAGTTGGCGCCGTAGGGCTTCTGGATGGAGCGGCCGGCGGGCGTGTAGTAGCGGGCAATGGTGAGGCGCAGCTCGCCACCGTCGCTCAGCGAGATGGGCTGCTGCACGAGCCCCTTGCCGAAGGTGCGCCGGCCCACCAAGATGGCCCTGTCGTGGTCCTGCAGGGCCCCGGCTACCACCTCGGCAGCCGAGGCACTGCCTTCGTCCACGAGCACCACCAGGGCGCCCTCCTCAAATTCGCCGGCTACTTTGGCATAGGTCTGCGAGTCATATTGCTCGCCCTTGCCGTCGGTGTACACGATTTTGCGCGAGCCCCCAATGAATTCATCGGCCAGGCGGGTGGCGCGGTCGAGGTAGCCGCCGGGGTTGCCGCGCAGGTCGAGCACGAGGCGCGTGAGGCCCTGCCGGCGCAAATCGACCAGCGCGGCTCTGAACTCGTCGTAGGTATTCGAGGCAAAGCGGCTCACCTTGATGTAGCCGGTCTGCTCATCTACCAGATAAGCCGCGTCAATTGAGGAATTGGCAATGCGGCTGCGGGCAATGCTCAGGCGCAGCGGCTGGGCCAGGTGCCGGCGGCGCAGTTCCAGGATGAGGCTGCTGCCGCGCGGGCCGCGCAGCAGCTCGCTGAGGCGTGGGGTGCTGAGGTGGGCGCCCGACACCCGCTTGCCGGCAATGCTCAGAATCTGGTCGCCGGGCTGCACGCCGGCCTGCTCGGCTGGGCCGCCGCTGAGCGGGGCTACCACCGTCATGGTGTCGCGGAAAACGTTGAATTCGATGCCCACGCCATCGTAGTCGCTCTGCAGGAAGGAATCGGTTTTTTCCCGGTCGCGGGCCGGGATGTAGACGGAGTGCGGGTCGAGCTTTTCCAGCATCTGCACCACGGCGTAGTCAGCCAGTCCTTCAGTGTCTACAGAATCGGCGTAGTCGCGGTCGACGTAGCTCAGGATTTCCTTGAAGCGCAGGTAGCCGCGGGCGGTGGCGTCGGGGTTTTCGGATGAGGGTCGAAAGGGGTTATTGGCCACCAGCACGCCGCAGCCCAGAGCCAGGCTCAGCATCAGAATTTGCCGCAGCCCGGCCCGCCACTTTTTCGCGACGGGCCGGGATTTCTCTAAAGAATCGGGCGGCAAAATAGACATGTAAAGTATAGAAGTGCTGGAATAAAGTATAGAATAGTGTGGGTCAAAACTATTGAAATTTTCTTAGCTCCAAACCTTATTGTTTCGAATAAGGTGAATTTATTTAATAAATACAAAATCCTACTCCCAAAAAGCAAAAATCCGCACTCTATAGCGGCATATTGCAATTAATCACCTAGCTAAACAGCTTATAAATCGCATTGCAAAAGTATAATTTTGCTAATATACAGATAAAGCACCTTCGATGAGCTTGCTGAAATTGTCGCTCAACGGATTCTTTTTCGATACCAAGATGAAGCACAGTGGAAGGTGGATACGGACACGGTCGAGCTTTGGATTTACCCCCTACCGGAGCTGCGTTTCTGCGGTTTGGAAGTTGCCGACCCAATATTGCAGGGCAAGGCTTATCGGTTGTTGCACAAAAGACGCAAATGGCCGGGCGGGGGCAAGCCCTACCGGGTACGACCTCGCCTCCACACTGTTCAACGCATCCATTTCTACACTGTTCAGCGCATCCATTCCAAAACAGAAAAAGGGTTGGCCCCTTGCAGCGGGCCAACCCTTTTCCGGTAATCAAGCACCGGTGCTTACGGCTTACGGGCGCGGCGCAGCCGCCGCAGCGCGTAGCCCAGGCCGCCAGCCAGCAGCAACGAGGCGCCACCGTCGAGCGGCACATCGGAGGCAGCGGGCGGTGGCGTGCCGGGCCCGGGGCCACCCGAAGTCGGCTGCGCCCCGGCCGACGGGCTGGCCAACACGCCCAAGCCGAATAGAACAACGAAACCAAGCCGCCGCGTGAGCGACGTGGTGTCCCCGGCGTGGGGCCGGGGACACGAGAGCGAAGATGAAATGTCTTTCATGGCGTGTTAGTTGAGCGTCAGTTTGCGGGTGAGCACGCCCTGCGCGGTGAAAATGCGAACCGAATACACGCCCGTGGCCAGACCCGTGAGGTCGAGTTGCTCGCGCAGGATGCCGGCGCGGGGCTGGGCGCTCCGCTTCAGCAACACTTGGCCGAGGGCGTTCAGCACTTCCAGCTGCACGGCGCCCGTGCCCGTCAGGCCGGCCATTTCCAGCGTAGCGGCGCCGGTGGTGGGGTTCGGATAGAGGTGGGTGGTGGCTTGCAGGCCCCCGGTGGCCGTGCCCAACACGCTGCTGGCTTGCAGCCAGAGGTAGAAGCGCTGGCCGGTGTAGCTGGGGCTCATGGTGAAGGCGTAGGTGGGAGTCAGCGTCAGGTTTTGGCGCGTGCCCAGCTCCCGGTCTTCGAGCCAGACTTCGGTGCCGGGGGGCAGGTTGAGCAGCTCGGTGGCTTCCAGTGTGTGGCTGCCGGCCTGGCCTACGCGCACGCCCAGCGGGATGCTGGGCCCGGCGGCCAAGCTCGGCAAGGCATTGATGGACAAGCCATCGGCTCCGGCCACGCTCCAGAGCGAGGGCGCGCCATTGCCGTTGAGTTGCACCTTGTAGGCATCAAGCGCGGCGTCGAAAGCCGGGGTGGCGGCCGGGTCGAAGTACAGCACGGTTTCATCGGCGGGGCCGCTGGCGCTCTGGGCTTGCAGGCGCACCAGGGGGTGGGTAGTCGAAGTAGTCGTGCGGTTGAAGCCGGGGTTGAGGTAGGCGCTGGGGCGGGCGCTGGCTGGCAAAGTCAGGGTAGCACCCGCCCCGGAGGTGGCCCGCACGAAGAAGCCCTGCATGGCGGCCAGGTCCTTGGTGCCTCCATTCTGCCCAATGCCGCCCACGTAGGAGCGGTAGGTGCCCGAATACGGTCCTGAAGGCACAAACACATACAGCGCCTGGTTGATACCCGCCACGGCGGGCACCTGGTCCCAGTCAAGGGGCGAGGGGAAGGGGTTGCCGAGCAGGTGCCAGCCGGCCTCGGCCAACGGGCCACGGCTGAGCGGGTAGCTCACGCTGGCGCTGGCCAGCGTACCGCTCACATCCACCACCGTGCCGGGCGCGGTTTGGGCCGAGTAGCCCCGGCCGGGCGTCAGGATGTCGGTGGCGGCGGGCACCATCCAGCCCTGGTCGAAGGTGGGCAGGGCAACCGTCAGGCGGGCTTCGTTGTACTGAAACAACGTCGGGAACGGCGTCACCGTGTTGCCCTGCGTGTTGTAGGCCGGGTTCACGTTGAAGTTGGGCACGTCGTCGGCAAACTCCTGCACGGTGGCCGTGCCGGTTTGCATCGGCGACGAGTAGTGCCGGTAGCCCGCCGTGCCCGCGCCCATAATGAAGCGTTCCATGGTGGCGCGGCCCGTGACGACGCCCCCGCCGGCGGGGTTCACCACCATGGCCGTGCCGCTGGCATCGGAGAGCAGCGTGAGGTTATTGCCCGAAGCCAGATTGCCGGCTGTGAGCGTGAGGACGTGCTGCACGCCGGCCGCGCTGGTCAGTGTGGCGCCCGCCGCGTTGTTGATAGTCAGGTCGTAAAAGCGCAGCGTGCCGCTGCCGCCCAGCGTTTGGGCAGTGGTGCCGCCGCACACGAAAGCGCTGGTGCCGGGGGCAAACGTGCCGTTGTTGGTCAAGTTACCAGTGAGTACGAACTGCCCGCTCAGCGTCAGCGACGCGCCGCTGGCGATGGTCAGGTTTTGGGCGGTGCTGCCCGCGCCAGCTACGGGGTACAGGCTCAGGCCAGCCGGAATGGTGACGTTGGTAGCGGCCGTGGGCACGGCGTTGCAGCTCCAGTTGGCGGCGTTGCTCCAGCTCGTATTCACGGCGCCCAGCCAAGTGTAGGCATTGGCCGCGCCAATGAGAATGTCCGCGCCATTATCGGCGCCCACCGTGGCGGGCTGGCTGCCCACCACCCGGATGCGGTAGCCCGCACCCGGTGCGGTACCGGCCGGAATAACGGCCGCAATGGTGGCCGATGCCGTGCCGCTCAAGGTGCCAATAGCTACCGGGCTGGCAAACGAGCCACTGGCATTCGAGAGCTGCGCCGTGAAGACATTACCGGCCGTGAAGCCGTTGGCCGTAAACGACACGCTCAGCGCCGAGCCCGCGCAATAGCCACTGGCCAGGCTGCTGGTTTGAATACTGGCCACTACCACGGGCGGGTTCACCACCACCGTGGTGCTCACCGTGGTCGAGCAGCCGTTCAGCGACACCGTCACCGAATACGTGCCGCTGTTAGCCGTCGTGGCGCTGCCGATGTTCTGGTTGGGGCCGGAAGAGGTGTAGCCGTTCGGGCCGGTCCAGGCGTAGGTGGCGCCGCTGATGCCGGTAGCGGTGAGGGTAATGGTGTTGCCCGAGGCCACCGGCGAGTTGGAACCGGCCGAAACCGTGCTCAGGTTGGTGATGGTCAGGCTGGAGCCGTTGTCGTTGCTGGTAATAGCCGGGCTGGAGCTTTGCAGGCGAATGCGGTAGCCGGTACCGCTGGCCGAGGCCGGAATCGTGACGCCCAGCGTGCCGTTGGTGGCCGCTGTGGTGTTCACCGAGCCAATGCTGACGGGCGCGGCAAACGAGCCAGAGGCGTCCGACAATTGCGCCGTGATGGTATTGCCCGCATTGAAGCTGGGCCCACCGGCCGTGTAGCTCAGCGTATAGCCCGTGCCCGCGCAGAGCGGGCCGGCCAGCGGATTGAGCGTGAGCGTGGTCACGGGTGCAGCGGCGTTCACCGTTACGGGCGTGCTGGCCGAGGCCGAGCAGCCCGCCGCGTTGGTGATGGTGAGCGTGTAATTGCCCGACTGGCTGGGCTGGGCGTTGGTCAAAGTCAGGTTCTGGGTGGTGCCCACCGTGGCCGAGCCGCCGCCGGTGTAGGCCACGGTCCAGACGTAGGAGTTGCCGGTCACGGCGGGGCCGCCATTCAGGATGATGGTGCCGCCCTGCGCCACCGGCGAGTTGCTGCTCACCGTCACCGTCGGCAGGGCATTCAGCGTGAGGTTCGAGCCGTTGTCGTTGCTGGTAATGACCGGGTTCGAGCTAATCACGCGGATGCGGTAGCCCGTGCCGGCCGTGGCGCTGGCCGGAATAGTAGCCGTGAGCGCGCCATTGCCCTGCCCGCTAAAGCTCGTCGAGCCAATGTTAACGGACGAGACAAACGAACCAGAGGCGTCCGACAGCTGCGCCGTAATGGTGTTGCCGGCCGGATACGGGTTGCCCGACACCGCAAAGCTGACGGTGCGCGAAGCGCCCAGGCACAACGAGCCGCCAAACGTGCTCATGGTCAGAATTGGGTCCGTCGAGGGCTGCACCGTCACGTCCACGAAGCTGCTGGACGAGCAACTGCCCAGCGTCACGGTCACGAAGTAGCGGGCCGTGCCGGCCGTGGTGGTGCTGGTGGTGGGGTTGGCCAGCGTCGAGCTAAAGCCGCCCGGCCCGCTCCAGCTGTAAGTCGCGCCGGAGTAGGTCGGCGTTACGCTCAGCGCGATGGGCGCACCGTTGGCCACCGAGGCCGGGCCGGTGGCCTGGCTCACCGGCGTGGTGCCGATGGTGAGGTTCGCGCCGTTGTCGGTACCGGTCACGGCCGGGTTCGAGGCCACCACGCGCACGCGGTAGCCGCTGCCGGCCGGCGTGGCCTGCGGAATGGAGCCCGTGAGCACGCCACCCGTGGCGTTGCTGCTTTGCAGCGTACCCAGCAGCGGCGCGTTGGCCGCGAACACCCCGCTGGCATCTGAAAGCTGGAAGTTATAGGTGTTGCCCGTCGCGAAGCGCGAAGTATTCGTGCTGAACGGCACCGTCAGGGTGTTGCCGGTGCAATACGAGCTGGGCGAAATCGTGCCCGTCGCAATAGTCGCCGGGTACAGGTAGCTGGCGCCCGAGCAGGCCGTGCCGCCCGCCGTGGTCACGCAAATCTGCCCATCGGTGCCCCCGGCCGGGGCCGCTACCGTCAGGCCGGTGCTCGTGTTATTGGTAATCGGCCCGGCGGGCGTGCCGTTGAAGGTCACGGCCGTGGCGCCCCCCAAATCGGTGCCCGTGATGGTCACCACTGTGCCGGCCGGGCCGGTGGCGGGCGTGAAGTTGGTAATCACCGGCACCGGGCAGGTGGTCGGGAAGAAGTACACCCCAGCATTCGTCAGGCGGATGCCCTGCGCCAGGGTGGGCAGCGTGAGCCGCAGACGTATCCCGCGCACGTTGTTCTGCACCGTGGCCAGGGTCCGCACAATGTTGGTGGGCGTGGTTTGGTTGGCAGGCAGCGTGGCGGTATAGGTGTCGATGGTGCTCCAGGTGTTCAGGTTGCCCGACGCTTCGGTGGTTAGCGTGTAGCTCACGGCCGTGCCGTTCACGTTCTGCAGGGCCAGCTGCACTTCCGAAACGGTGCGCAGCGTGCTGGCACCCAGGTCAACCTGGGCGTAGTAGTTATTGAAGAAGGTCGAGGAGCCGCCCGTCACCGCCGCACCGTTGAACATCTGCTCCACGGCGGTGGCTGTAATGCCGTTGCCTGTGTAGCTGGTCGTGGGCTGGTTGGCGGCGTAGTTGGGCGAGTTGTTGCAGCCGCTCTTGGCAAAGGCGCGGCTCAGCACCTGACTCCAGCCGCCGTTGGCGTCGCGGGTCCGCACAAACAGGCGGTGCTGGCCGCTGCTCAGGCCGCTGGCGTCGGCCAGTAGGTTGAGGTTGGTAAGGTTGGTGGCCGGCGTGGCAATGGGCACGTTCACGCCCGCGCCGTAGCCGGGGTCGGTATCGAAGTAATACTCGGCCTTGTTGATGTTGGGCGCGGTGGCCACCGTGAGGTCGTCCACGTAAAAAATCCGGTTCTGGGTCTGGCTCCACTTGCCGGCCACGTCGCGCACCCGGTAAAACAAGGTATGGAAGCCCACCGGCAGCGCGCCCAGGCCCACCGTGAAGCTCACGCCCGTGGCGTTGGTGCCGCCGCCCGTGATGGGCGCGCTCGTGCCCTGGCCGTAGCCGGGGTCGGTATCCACGAAATACTCCACGGCCGCCAAACGGGCGGGCGGCGCGGTAGTGGTAGTGGGCTCCACGTAGAAAATCTGGCGGTAAGTCTGGCTCCAGCGTCCGTTTGCATCGCGCGAGCGCACGCTCAGCGAATGAAAACCCTCCGTCACACTACCCAGCCCAACGGTGAAGGCCACGCCGGCCGCGTTCGAGCTGCTGCCCGTGATGCTGACGGCCGTGCCCGCGCCGTAGCCCGGGTCGGCGTCGATGAAGTATTCGGCCCCGGCCAGGTTGGGCGGCGGGGCGGTGCTGGTCGCCGCCTCTTTGTAGAGAATCCGGCGGTAGGTCTGGCTCCAGAAGCCGGTAGCGGCCCGCGAGCGGATAAACAGGCTGTGGAATCCCGGGGTCAGCGGCGCGAGGCTGGCCGTGAAGCTCAGGTTGCTCAGCGTGGTGCCCGGGTTGTTGGGCAGGGGCACGGTCGTGCCCTGACCCTGGCCGGGGTCCGCGTCGAAGAAGTATTCTACCCGGGTGAAATCGTAAGAAACTTGGGCGTGCAGAGGCGAAAAAAGCGCCCCTACTGCCAATAGCAGCAGCATCGCCAGGCCTAGCCCGGTGTGCCGTATCAAGCGCAGCAAGTCCATATACAGACGTGAAAAAACACCCCGCAAAGGGCGCCTTTCCATTTAGTTATTGGAGCGCGTGCTGATGGTGGCGTTCAGGCTGTTGCCCGACACCGACTGGTTGTACTGGTAAATGGTGGGCACGTTCGGAATGCCCGAGAGGCGGTAGGGCAGCGCCCCGCCAAACGCGCCCACGTCCACTCCGCTCTCGCCCGTGCCAATGGCCGGGCTGGTCGTGCGCAGCTGAAACGCGCCGTCCGTCGAGGCCGTGCCGCCCACAAACAGGTTGCCCGGCGTCACGTTCTGCTGGTTGCCGTTGGCCGTGCCAAACTCCGCATTGCCGGCGATGTTGTAGCTGTAGGCGTTGTTGCGCGGCGTGAAGTTGTTGCCCGCGCCGGTGTAGGTCATGATGTTGTTCTTGATAACGGCGTTGTCCACATCAATGCCGTATTGGCTGGTGCCGGCCAGGGTTCCGATGACGTTATTAGAAATGAGAATATTGCTCATGCGGGTGTATTGGCCCGATGAGGTGATACCCCCGGTAAGAATGTTGTTGGTAATGTTGACATTACTAACCGCCGTGCCCGCTGTAGAGCCGGGATATAGCGAGACGCTATACCCATTCTCCACAATATTCTGGCGGAAAATAATGCCGCTCACCCCCACCGAGCCTATCGAAGGATTGTAGCCAATGTAGCAGTAGCCACTGGCGAAGCGGTTGCGCTCCACCGTAACGTTGCTGGCCGCAATATTCATGCTGGTATTGAGGGTGCAACCCGTGATGCGCGAGCCCGCGCTGCCAGCAGCAAACGTTATCGCGTCGGCTATCGACTCCCGCGTATCGAGCTGCAAGCCCGTATTTTGGGTCAGGTAGTAGCCGTTGCCGATAATGGTGAGCGGGCGGATACAGGTCAGGGCGCCGTAGGAAATTCCGCTGGGCTCCAGGTAAATGATGTCGCCCGAACTGGCCGCGTCGTGGGCCGCCTGCAGGGAGGAGTACACGTTGACGCCGCTCACGGCGACGCCGGTGTTGTTGACGCGGCGGATGGTTTGGGCCTGGGCCAGTTGGGAGGCGGCCACGGCCAGTACGAAGAAGAATGTGGCGAATAGGTTTTTCATGTTATCTGGAAAAAAGTGAAAAAGGAAACAGACGGTTGAAAATGGTTTCTGAAGGAAAGGGCATGGAAGTCCCAACTCGCCTTTCAGCCAGGATTCAATTTGTTCTAACTATTATTCAAAATTTTGCGATGCAAAGATTGAAAATCCATTCAATATTTACAATACTCACTATTAAATATTGCTTATCATTTCCTCACTATTCCAGCCGGCTGGAGTAGCTCGCTGCGCTCCCGCTGAATCAGGCATCCTCTTCAGCCATACACTTCAGTCACGTACTTAAAAACCAAGCTTATATAGAGAGGCACGAGGCAGTCTTTAAAAACAAAATCATCCCCGACAAAACGGTCATTTGTCCTTGCCATCACTTCCTAAGCGAAGGCCTGCTGCTGGCCACCTGCTATATTTCCTTTGGTTTCCCTGGAAATTGCAGCTGCGCAAAGCCCCGTTCGCTGGCCCACGTTGCGGCCGGTTATTGTCTTCTCCGACCGCGACCGATGGGCGCAAGGTTGATAATCTGGAATTCTACCACTCGACCTCTGGTCGCTTATTCCATTTGCTTATGCCCGCCACCATCACCGCCGCGCTTCAACAAGTGCAAAGCGCCTAGCAGCAGATTCATGCCGGCAGCACCCCGGTGGCCCTGCCCACCGCCGCCGAAGCGGGCCGCCGCATGGCCCAGTACCTGCTCCAAAACCAATTCATGCTCGTTCTCGACCTGCAGGTGCTGGAGCACGTCTTTGTAAGCCCGGGGGTGCAGGCGCTGCTGGGCTGCCCGCCCGCCGATTTCATCCTGGCCTGGCTCTACAGCCGCGTGCACCCCGACGACGCCCCTTTGCTGGGGCAGGCCACGTCTTCACCGCCGACTACCGCCTGCGCCACCAGACCGGCCAACACCTGCGCGTGCTGCGCCACAACTTTTCGCTCGACTTCGGCCCCGATGGTACGCCCACCGTAGCCGGCAGCACCTTCACCAACATCAGCCACCACAAGCGCCCCGACGACGTGTCCTTCCACGGCACCCACCCCGAGCTGCAGCAGTGACTCGATGAGTTGGTACCCCCCACCGCCCAGCCGCCCCTGAGCGCCCGCTAGCGGCAGGTGCTCGACCAGGTATTACAAGGCCAGAGCTCGCAGCAGATTGCCGGGCACAAAAACGACCAGCGGCCCGGCCACGTTGCCTAGGTGTGCAGGGACAGTCCGTAGGTGGGCAGCGGCAGTAAAGCAGTTTTCATGGTGGGGAGTTGCGCCAGAAACAGGGTGATGGGGAAGGGGCTATTCGAGCCGATACTATGGCTAATAATTTAAGCCCGCTGCCTATCGCGTTTGCCAGTACTCACTCCAACGCCGGTCCTGAGCCGGCCGAGTGGGTGGCGGCAAGCACCGCGGAGCCGCAGTACCTTTGCGCTCCGTTGGGCATCGGCCGCCCGACTTTCTTTTCCCCTGCCCGCCCATGCCCCGCATCCTCGCCATCGACTACGGAAACAAGCGCGTGGGCCTCGCCGTGACCGACCCGCTGTGCATGATTGCCTCGCCGCTGGAAACCATTCACAGCAAGGATTTGGTGGCCTACGTGCAAGCCTACCACCAGCGCGAACCGCTGCGGGCCATTGTGGTGGGCATGCCGCGCACCCTGCTCAACGAGCCCACCGACGTGACCAGCGCCGTGGTAGGCCTGCTGCGCACCCTGCGCCGCGCCCTGCCCGAACTGCCCATTCACGAGCTCGACGAGCGGTTTACCTCGCGCATGGCCCACGCCACCATGCTGGCCGGCGGCCTCGGCCAAAAGGCCCGCCGCGACAAAGCCACCGTGGACCGCATCAGCGCCACTATTATTCTCCAGTCTTTTCTTGAATCGCCGCTGATGCGGGAAGTGTAACCTGTTTAGTTATTAAAAAAAGCGTCATGCAGAGCGCAGCGAAGCATCTTGCCCGCTTCGTTGCAGCAACATTGATTAGTGACTGCGGGCAAGATGCTTCGCTGCGCTCTGCATGACAGCCATATAGTCCCTTTTACCATGATTTACTCCATTGTCGCCATCGGCGACCCCGTGCTGAAAACCAAAGCCAAGAACCTGCCCGCCGACCTGCCCGCCGCCGAGTTGCAGAAGCTGATTGCCGACATGTACGAAACCATGTATTCGGCCAACGGCGTGGGGTTGGCGGCGCCCCAGATTGGCAAGGCCGTTCGGTTGTTCGTGATTGATACGACCCCTATGGTGGAGCTCGACGAAGAAGACCTGGCCGAGCTGGAAGAAGGCGAAGTGCCCGAGGCCGGCATCAAGCGTGCCTTCATCAACCCGCAGATGGTGAGCGAAACCGGCGAGCAGTGGGGCTTCGAGGAAGGCTGCCTGAGCATTCCCGGGGTGCGCGAGCTGGTGACGCGCCACGCCGACATTGTGCTACGCTATGAGGACGAAAACCGACAGGTGCACGAGGAGGCTTTTTCGGATATGGCTGCCCGGGTCATTCAGCACGAATACGACCACCTGGAGGGCATCCTTTTCACCGACAAGCTTTCGGGTTTCAAGAAGCAGCTGCTGAAGGGCAAGCTGGCCCGCATCAGCAAGGGCGACGTGAAGCACGACTACCGCATGAAGTTTGCCGGCGACGGCAAGCGGCGGTAATTGTGCTAGCAGAGCGAAAGAATAGAACGTCATGCTGAGCGCAGCCGAAGCATCTCGCGTGCAGAAGTAATTAATTACTTGCGCGGTAGAGCTGCTTCAGCTACGCTCAGCATGACCGTTTTTAATGAATTACACAGCCAAGTCCGTATCTTGTTAGCCGTGAAAAAATACGGTTACCTACTGCTCATTTGTGCGCCTCTGCTTTTCATTGCCCACCGGGCGCAGGCGTGGGGGTTTTTCGGCCACCGGCTGCTCAACCGGTTGGCGGTGTACACCTTGCCGCCGGGTATGATTGGCTTTTACAAGGCCAATATCGACTACCTGACGGTGAACGCCACCCGGCCCGACTCGCGCCGCACGGTGGTGCCCGACGAGGCCCCCAAGCACTTCCTCGACGTGGACCGCTACGGCGACAGCGCCGAGTACAAGCTGCCGCGCAAGTACGCCGACGCCGTGGCCCGCTACGGCGAGGACTCGCTGCAACGCCACGGCATTGTGCCCTGGAACGTGGTGGCCATGAAAAACAAGCTTACGGCCGCCTTCAAGGCCAAGGATACCGACCGCATTCTCAGCCTTTCGGCCGACCTGGGGCACTACGTGGCCGATGCCTGCGTGCCGCTGCACACCACCAAGAACTACAACGGCCAGCTCACGGGCCAGCGCGGCATTCACGGGCTGTGGGAGTCGCGGCTGCCCGAGCTGCTGAGCGCCGACTACGACCTGTTCACGGGCAAGGCCGAATACATCGATAACCCCACCAACGCCATTTGGGCGGCCGTTATCCGCTCGCACGCGGCCGTCGATTCAGTGCTGCTGTTCGAGCGGCAGCTCACGGGCCAGATGTCGGGCGACCAGAAATACGGCTACGAGCAGCGCGGTAATAATACCGTACGGGCCTACTCGCGCGAGTTCAGCCGGGCCTACCACGCCAAGCTCAACGGCCAGGTGGAGCGGCAGATGCGCTACGCGGCCTCGCTCATCGGCGATTTCTGGTTTACCTGCTGGGTCGATGGTGGCTCACCCGACCTCAGCCAACTGCCCCGCACGCCATCGGAGAAAGAACAGCTGCGCTTGGAGCGTGAAACCAAAGAGCTGGCCGTGAAGCCCGCCGTGTCGGCGCCGGGGCACGATGAGTAGCGGTGAGGAAGGAGGAATAAGAACGTCATGCTCATCTGGCGTCCGCTTTGTCGAAGCATCTCTACCGCTTTGTTGCAACGATTGAGTTACTTCAGCAGTAGAGATGATTCGACAAGCTCAGCATGACGTTCTTATTCTCTTCGAAATTCCTTCCCTTTTCATGAAAGGCGTTTACTCCCTCCTGCTCCTCACCATTTCCAACCTGTTCATGACGTTTGCCTGGTACGGGCACCTGCATTTGTTCAAAAAAATGGCCTGGTTTGCCAAATTGGGCATTTTTGGCGTCATCATGGTGAGCTGGGGACTGGCGTTGTTCGAGTACATTTTCCAGGTGCCGGCCAACCGGCTGGGCTTTGTGGAAAACGGCGGGCCGTTCAGCCTGTTTCAGCTCAAGGTCATTCAGGAGGTGATTACGCTCACGGTGTTCACGCTGTGCGCGGTGTTCATCTTCAAAACCGACAAGCTGGGCTGGAACCATGTGGCCGGCTTCGTGCTACTGGTGGCGGCGGTGTACGTCATTTTCAAGAAGTGGTAAAAGCGCGCCCGGCTACTGCGTTTTTACCACCCGTAGCACTTCGGTGCGGCCTTCGCCCACAAAGCGCAGGTGCAGGCTGTACACGCCCACGGGCAGGCCGGCGGTAGGCAGTGCTACTTGCTGCTGGCCGGCCGGCAGGGGCGCCGCCGGCCGGGCCAGCACCGCGCGGCCCAGGCCGTCGTGCAGCGTGAGGGCCACCGTTTGGGAATGCACTAGGATGAAAGCAACCGACAATTCGGACCCAAACGGGTTGGGAAACGCCGCCGTGGTGGCGGCTGGGCGGCTGGCAATTGTAGCCAGGGGCCGGCAAGTCAGGCGCGGCGTTTGGCCCCAGGTTTCGGCGCCCTTCCGGTAGCCAATCAAATCGGTGCCCTGCGAGCAGCAACTGGTGTTTTGGGAAGAGCTATTGGTTTGCCCCAGCCCGGCGGCATAGGTTTCAAATAGCGTACCGTCGGCAATTGGCCTTTGCAGGCATACCGAGTCGTTGGGCGGAGTGCTGAAACTGCCACCACTCCAACTATAGCGGCCATCATAACGCCAGACAGTTCGCTGGTTCCACTACGCCGAGCGACTGGCATCGCGCAGCACCCCGCCGGTGCGCAGCCGCGGCCCGTCGGGCACGTATTCACCGGTACCGTAGGCAAGGTGAGGCATCGTCTGGCTGGAGACGACCAAGGTAGTAACCTGGCCATAAGTCTGCCGGGTGGGGGCGCAGTGCCAGATGCGATAAGTCAGCGTATCGCCCGTGCGGCTGACCGTCCGCGTGAGCACGCTATCCACGTAATTATAATTGTAGATGACGGGCGAAGGCGTGGGGGTGTTGAGATTGAACTCGTGGCTGTTGTACCAGAATGTATCGCCGGGCTGAAAATTATAGATGGCCTGGGGCGTGAGCTGCGCGGTGCCTAGGCGGCGGCTGAGCACCGCGCTCAGCACCAACTGCCGCACCCGGCTGGCGGCCCGCAGCCGCGCATCGCGCAGCGAAGGCCCTTCAATCAACCCGTTTTTCTTGCTAAGCCGCCACACTTTGCCGGCAGATGAGGTGATGGTTACCACCGAATCGACTTGCCCCAGCACCGTGGCCAGGCCGCGCGCCGTGACGCGGGCCGTTTCGCCGCCCGCCGACACGTCCAGCGTCCACGGCTGATTGAGCGGGGCGCGGGGGCGGAGTTCAAATATTTTCAGGTAGGAAGTGCTGGTAAGCCAATAGTCGCCAAACACCAGCAGATATTTGACCTGCGTGGTGCTGGCACTGCTGACCCACATGGCTCCGCCGAAAAGATTATCGGAGTAGCGGCAGGTGGTGCAGTTGGCGCGGCTCGACGCCCCCACGTTGGGCCCAACGCGGTAGTTAAAGGAATACGCCGAGTCGCCACTTGTAATGTCAACGTTTCGCTCCAGTCGAAACGAGTAGAGCGAATCGCTCCCTACTTGGCTGAATTCGTAGGAATGGCCCGGCCGGAACGGGCGGAAGTTTTGGCCCTGGGCCGTGAAGGCAAAAAGGATAATGAGTAGCCAGTAGTTGTTTTTCATGAGCCTTGCAAGAATCGGGGCCGCCGTGGCGCGGCAGCCTGCCAGCAATATAGAAACTAAATAATCAGCTTGTTAAGCATTTCTCAGCATTGGTTTTCGGCGTAGCTGAGCGGCGGTTGAAACACCTGAAGAAAAATTAATGTGGCCTTCAGCCCGGGTTCAGGGCGCGGTAGAAATTTTGTATCGTCGGAAGAGCAACCGGAGCTCGCCGACACCAACGATTCATCTTTTCAACCCCAACTTTATAATTCCCATGAACAAGCCCTTTTATTCGGTAGCCCTGCTGGCCGCCGCCCTGCTCGCCGGCCACATCCAAGCCGATGCCCAGACCACGACCAAAATCAAAACCAAAACTTCGAAATCGGCCAAAGCCACGGCCGGCAACCTAGCCACTCCACCGCCGCCGCCCGCCGAAGGTGACGGCCCGGAAGGCCCCGGCGGCCCCCGTGGCCCCCGCGGCGAACACGGCCCCAAAGGCGGCCCCCGCGGCGAGCGCGGCCCCGGCCCGGGCGGTGAGCGCGGCGGCCTGCAAACCATCACCGACGTGCGCGGCACCCTGAGCAGCTACCTGGCTAACAACGACGACCAGGTGTACGACGCCTTCATCCTGAAGCCCGCCAGCGGCGCCGTGGATACCGTGCGTTTCCCGCGCCACCTGGGCCAGCAGCTGCAGGCCGCCGCCAAAGCCGGCAACGCCGTGACGGTGAGCGGCGTGCGCCACACCGGCCCCGACGGTCGCAGCCACTTCCGCTTCGTGAGCCTGACCAGCGGCAGCCAGACCGTCAACGACGCGCCGCCCGTGCGCCCCACCACCCCGCCCACGCCGGAAACCGCCACCGCCAAAGGCACCATCAAGGAGCTGCGGCGCGACCCCAAAGGCCGCGTCCGGGGCGTGGTGCTGAGCGACCAGACCGTGGTGCAGCTACCGCCCTCGGCCCTGGAGCAGCTCGGCGACAAGCTGACCGTGGGCGCTGCCGTGGAAGCCACCGGCAACCTGCGCACCGCTCAGGCCGGTGAGGCCCGCGTGGCCGGCACCAGCGCCCCGCGCGTAGTGCACGCCCAGACGCTGGCGCTGGGCGGCGTGAAGTACCTAGTGCGGTAGTTTGGTTAAAGAGAGTAAACGGCGCGGAGCAAAACTTCGCGCCGTTTTTTCGTAGCGTGGACTCTGCGAGTCCGCGCCCGTATGGTTTCGTTCGTTCATCCAGGCGCGGACTCGCAGAGTCCACGCTACGTATCTCCCTTCATGCGCATTCTCATCGTCGAAGACGAAGCCCGACTGGCGGGCTTCATTCAGCAGGGCCTCACGCAGGCCGGGCACGTGGCCGACGTGGCCACCACCGGCCCCGAGGGCCTGGAGCAAGCCGCCACCACGCCCTACGACGCCGTGCTGCTCGACCTGATGCTGCCCGGTCAGAGCGGCCTCGACGTGCTGCGCAACCTGCGCGAGTTCGGGATTCAGACGCCCGTCATCATTCTCAGCGCCCTCACCGACACGCAGCACGTGGTGAAGGGCCTCGAAGCCGGGGCCGTGGACTACCTGCGCAAGCCCTTTGCTTTCGACGAGCTGTTGGCCCGGCTGCACATTATCGGTCGCAAAACCGCCGGGCCGGCTGGCGCCGACGCCCTGCGCCTGGCCGACCTCGTGCTCGACCCGCTGGGCCGGGTGGTGACGCGGGCGGGCAAAACGTTGAATCTTACCAACCGGGAGTTTGCAGTGCTGGAGCTGCTGCTGCGCAACGCCGGCCGCGTGGTGAGCAAAACCCGCCTCGCCGAAAAGGTGTGGGACGTGGACTACGACATGGGCTCGAACGTGATTGAGGTGCACATCTCGCAGCTGCGCCGCAAGCTGGACCGGGATTTTGCGCCCGCGCCGGCGCTGTTGGAAACGGTGATTGGGCAGGGCTATCGGCTGCGCGAGCCGGGTGCAGCGGGGTGATGTAGGGTTAAGAGAAACGTCATGCTAAGCGCAGCGAAGCATCTCGCGTGTGGTAGTAACTCAATCGTTGCAACGTCATTGATTAGTAGAAGCACGCGAGATGCTTCGGCTGCGCTCAGCATGACGTTCTTTTAATCATGGACTCCTCTATTATTCCCTTCCCCACCCCACCCGCCAAAAACCGCCGTTTCCGCCTGGGCCTGCGCGGGCAATTGCTGCTGGTGTTCGGGCTGGTGTTTGGGCTGGCCACGCTGGCGGCGGGCAGCTACCAGTACCGCAGCCTGGGCCGCCTGCTGGCCCGCGCCGACGACGACCGCCTGCGCCTGCGGGCCAGCCAGCTGCTGGCCCGCGTCAGCCTCGACCCGCAGCCCACCCTGCCCCTGCCCGACCAAACCGGCGAAACCATGCGCCTGGTGTTTGAGGAGCCGGGCCAGCCGGCCCGCGAGCTGTTCCGCTCGGCCCGCTGGCCAGCCCACGACACAGCCGGCCTGCCCCGGCCCGGCACTCCCGGCCACAAATTGCAGCACGGCCGCGTGGTGGCCGTGGCCCGCCTGGCCGCCCCACCCGGCCCCGGTGCCGACTACGCCGAGCCCACTGGCCGTCTCACGCTCTGGCTGGCCCACCCCGCCGCGCCCCTCGAAAAAGCCCTGGCGCGGGTGCAACGCACGCTGTGGCTGGGGCTGCTGGGTAGTGCGGGCTTGGCCGGGGCGCTGGCGCTGCTGGTGGCGGGCGTGGTGCTGCGGCCTCTGCGGCGCATGGCCGCGCAGGCCCGCCGCATTCAGCAGGCCCAGGACATTGCGCCCCTGCCCGTGCCCGACACCGGCGACGAAGTGCAGGAACTGGCCGAAACCCTGAACCAGCTGTTGGCCCGACTGCGCGGCCAGGCTACGGCCCAGGCCAACTTCCTGGCCGCTGCCGCCCACGAGCTGCGCACGCCCCTGGCCACGCTGCAAACCGGCCTCGACGTAAGCGGGCGCGACCATAGCCTGCCGCCCGCCACCCGCGCCGCTCTGGCCGGCCACGATGCCGAGCTGGCCCGCCTGGGCCGCCTCGTGGACGATTTTCTGCTGGTGGGCCGGCTGGGCAATGGGGCCGCTCCGCCCGCCGCCCGCCGCCCTGTGGCCCTTGATGAGCTGCTGCTAGCGCTGGCCGACCGAGAGCTGCCGCGCTTCCGGGCGGCCGACCGCACCCTCACCATTGAGCTGCCCACGGAGGAAACCGATGCCGCGCAAGCCACGGTGGAAACCGATGTCGACCAGCTCACCACGCTCCTACTGAACCTGCTCGACAACGCCCGCAAGCACGCCCGGCCCGGCACCGGCGTGGTGCTACGCCTGCAGGCCGCCGCGGGCCAGGGCCCCGTGGTCAGCATTGAAAACGAGTTGGCAGCCCCGCTGGGAGAGCGCCTGGCCCAACTAACCACCGCCTGGTACCAAGCCGACCCGCTGGCGCCCGGCACCGGCCTGGGCCTGTGGATAGCCGGCCGGCTGGCGCAGGGTTTGGGCTTGAAGCTGGCGCTGGCCGAGGAGGCGGGACGGCTGCGTGTCACGCTGGGCTTTCCGGTTTAGAGCCAGAATGATGTAGGGGCGGGGCTTGCCCCCGCCTGGATGTGCGCGCAACTGCAGCGATGTCGTTCAACGTTCGGGCGGGGGCAAGCCCTGCCCCTACGTCGTTCAGGTTTCGGCCAGTCATTTTTTAGCTTTCGGCCGATAAAAACCTAGGAGGCCGGCGCGGCGTACCAGCGGCAATGGCACGGCTCTGGGCCATGCCCTTTTTCTGCATTTTATGGTTCATTTCTGCTCCCGGATGCTGCTGGCGCTGCTGCTGGCAGGTGTTTTTGTGTTTTCGGCCCAGGCCCAGAAGGTGGGCCTCGTGCTCAGCGGTGGTGGGGCCAAGGGCCTGGCCCACATTGGCGTACTCAAGCAGTTGGAGAAAAACCACATTCCCATCGACTACATCGTGGGCACGAGCATGGGCGCCGTGGTGGGCGGCATGTACGCGGCCGGCTACTCGCCCGAGGAGATTGAGCAGGTAGTGCTCAGCCCGGAGTTTCAGCGCTGGACTTCGGGCAAGCCCTTGGAGAGTAAAACGTTCAATTTCCTCACCGCTGAGCCTTCACCTTCGGCGCTGCGGCTCGGCATTGCCATCGACTCGACCTTTAAGGCGCGGGTGAGCACCAACCTGGTGAACGACCTGAACCTGAACCTGGCCCTGGCCCGCCTGCTGGCGCCGGCCTCGGCCAGCAGCGGCTACAATTTCGACAAGCTGTTTGTGCCCTTCCGCTGCATGGCCTCGGAGGTGTTTACGCGGCAGGTAGTGGAGCAGAAATCGGGCTCGCTGTCGGACGCCATTCGCAACTCGATGTCGTTTCCGCTGGCGTTTCGGCCTATTCGCAACCTCGACGGCAAGTACTACTACGACGGCGCGGTGTACGACAACTTCCCTACCGGCACCATGAAAAAAACCTTCGCCCCCGACATCATCATCGGGGTAAACGTGGGCGATGTGGCCATGAAAAAGTATCCCAAAAACGACGACCAGCTGCTGGGCAGCACGGTGGCTTTTCTGGGCACAAGCGTGGCCGACACGAGCAGCGTGGGCAAAAACGGCATCTACATTCAGCCCGACCTCGATGGCATGGGCGTGGGCGATTTTGACCGCGTGAAGGACTTCATTGCCGAAGGCGACACGGCCGCCCTGCGCAGCATGGCCAAGATTAAGGCCCGCATCAGCCGCCGCGTCGACTCGACCGATTTGCAGAAGCGGCGGCTGGCTTTCCAGGGCCTGGCGCCCAAGCCGCGCTTCATCGACGTGAAAGTGAACGGCCTGCGGCCCGACCAGAACGAGTACGCGGCGCGCTTTTTCCGCAAATCCGGCCGCGAGTATTCGCTCGACGATATTGAGGAAGGCTACTACCGGCTGGCGTCGGACGACTATTTCAAGAACATTTACCCGCGCATTCGCTACGATGCGGCACGGCAGGGCTACGTGTTCAGCGTGGACGCCCAGCGCAACAACAACGTGAGCACCGAGGTAGGCTTCGTGCTCTCAAACCGGCCCATCGACAACCTGTATTTCGGCATCGAATACCGCTACCTGCGCCGGCTGCTCTACACGGCCTCGGCCGATGTGAGCCTGGGCCGCTTCTACAACGGCGCGCACGGCTCGTTCCGCGTCAACATTCCCGCCAAGTACGCCTATTTTTTCGAGCCCGAAATCACCTATAACCAGTGGGATTTCCAGAATACGGGCGGCGTACTCGGGCGCGACGTTATCAACACCCAGGTGCGGCAGCAGGATACCAAGCTGGGCGGGCAGTTCGGCATCAGCCCCACCTACCGCAGCCGCTTCCTGCTCGATGTCGCCACCTTCGTGACCAAGGACGAGTACACCAATTCCAAGGAAATCAATTCGGCCGACGTGCTCGATGCCACCGTATTCCGGGGCGCCACGGCCGCCCTGCGGTTGGCCCGCAACACCCTCAACCGCAAGCAGTACGCCACCAGCGGCCACCGCTACGTGTACACGCTGCGCGGTGTGACGGGCGAGTCGACGTACACGCCCGGCTCCACGGCCCAGCAGCTGGCCAGCACCAGCCACCGCGAGTGGCTGCAGTTCCGGGCCACGGTGGAGCGGTACTTCGGGCTGAAGGCTGACCGCCACGCCTGGGGCTATTTTGGCGAGCTGATGGTGAGTTCGCAGGGCACGTTCTCGAACTACCGCTCGTCGCAAACCACGTCGCCGGTGTTTGCCCCGCTGCCCGACTCGCGCACGCTATTTATGGATGCCTACCGCTCGTCGCGCTACGCGGCCGTGGGCCTGCGCTACAACCAGCCCTTCCTGAAGAAGCTGGAGTGGCGCACCGAAGTGTACGTGCACGTGAACGGCCAGCCCCTCAAGCAAGGCAACCTGCAGGAAGCCGTGCGTCAATCGGGCTTCGACCGGCCGCGCGTGACCGCCAGCACGGGCCTCATTTTCCAGACGCCGGTGGGCCCGCTGGCCCTGCACGCCCGCTTCTACGACGACCCTTCGGAGCGGTTTGGCGTGTATGGGCACCTGGGCTTCCTGCTGTTCCGCAGCCGCGCGCTGGAATAGGAACGGGGTAGCATTGGGAAGTTGTAGAACGTCATGTCTCGGCAAACTCGACATGACGTTCTTTTTTGGCTTTTCCTTTCTGTCTTCCTACCCCTGCACCGCATCGGCCACCGCCTGCGCGGCTTCCAACGGCAGCAGGTGGCCGGCGCCGGGCACCACAGTGAAGGGCGTGCCGGCCGGCAGCAGCGGCAGCGTGAGCGTGCGCTGGCTGGCGGGCGTGATGGCTTGGTCGCCCTCGCCCACCAGCAGGTGGCAGGGCACCGCCAGCTGCGGCATCAGGCGGGTGATGTCCTCGCGGGTGCCGTGCTCCAGCCAGATGTCCCAGGCGGGCTGGGTGCTCCGCAGGTTGTCGGCGATGACGTGGGCGCGCAGTTCAGGCGCCAAGGGCTGGCAGGTGATTTTGCGGAAGGTCTTTTCAGCCTCCTCGGGCTTGCCGTAAGCGGCCAATGAAGCGGCGCGGTCTTGCTCGGTCATGGGCTCGCCGGCGGGCGGCGAGGGCGAGAGCAGCACCAGCCGGCGCAGGCCCGCCGGCTGCCGCGCCGCTAGGGCCAGCGCCATTTTGCCGCTCATGCTGTGGCCAATGAGCGTGAACTCGCCCGCTCCGTGCTGCTCAATGAAGGCAGCAATCCAGTCGGCGTAAGCAAGTACCGAATAGTCGAACCCCGGCGGCACCGGCTGCGCGCCGAAGCCGGGCAGGTCGGGGGTGAGCAGCGTGGCGGCGGCGGGCAGCAGCGGGCGCAGCAGGTCGTACTCGCGGCCCGCGCTGGCCCAGCAGTGCAGGGCAATGATGGTGTGAGGCATAAACAAAACTAGTAGCGCCGGCGCCAGGGCCGCGGCGAGCCTGAATAAGCGCAACCAGTGCCGGGTTGTTTGCCGCTTTCCCAAAAATCGAGGCGTTCGGCAGCACTGGACGACTACCGATAAAGGCCGCCGTCACGGCCGCTCTGCCGGGGCGTGGCCCTTGGCCAACCAGCGCCGGCTGCCCCGCCTGGCCAACCGGCATCAAGCTTTTTCGCAGCCAGGCAAACCGGCGCCCATTTTTTTTCCGTAAGTGCGCCCCAACTACCTGTTTTCATTCAGCAGCCCGGCTCAGGGCAGCCATATTATTCCTTAAATAAATTACGTACTTCTTACGCCGCCTTTATCTGCAATAAGCCCGTACTACTATCCTGGTTCACTGTCTCTTTATTACAATCCCTGCTGCGCACCGTCTACCGGTGGGCGGCAGTCTCCATCCATCCATGAAATCAACTCTGGCGCTGCTGACGGCGACGGACGAAGAAGCGCTGGTGCAGCGTCTCTTGGCCCGCGACGAACAGGCTCTACGATTACTCCATGACCATTATTCGCGCAACCTGCTCGTCGTCATTCTCCGCCTCGTGCGCGACGAAGACCTGGCGCAGGATGTGCTGCAGGAAGGGTTATTGAAGGTGTGGCTCAGCATTGCCCGCTACGACCCCGGCCGTGGCCGCCTCTTCACCTGGATGGTACGGGTGTGCTGCAACCAGGCCATCGATGCCCTGCGCAGCCCACGGCACCGCTTCCACAGCGCCAATAAATCGTTGGAAGTAGGCAGCGCCCAGCAAGCCTCGGCCCCCGTGTCGTTCAACCCCGAGCACATCGGGCTGCGCGAGCTGGTGCTGCGCCTCAAGCCCCGGCAGCGCGAGGTCATCGACCTGCTCTATTTCGGTGGCTGCACCCAGGTAGAAGCCGCCGAGCAGCTCGGTATTCCGCTGGCTACCGTGAAAACCCGCGCCCGCGCCGCCCTGCTGGTGCTGGGGCAGCTGGCGAAGTAGAAATCGGCATTCGGGCCAACATAGAAACGGTCATGCTGAGCGCAGCCGAAGCATCTCTACCGCAGCAGTAAACCTAATTACTTGCGCGGTAGAGATGCTTCGGCTGCGCTCAGCATGACCGTTTTGGTTAGCTCAGATTTGGTCGGGAGTTACTTCGGGCATTCTTCCCGCGTCAGGCTTTCGTTGATGAGGATGGCGGCGCGGTTGCCATCGGCGGCGGCCAGCAGGGCTTGCTGAGTACCGGGCGTGGTATCGCCAGCGGCATAGAGGCGCGGAATGGACGTTTCCATCCCGGCATCGACCCACACAGCGCCTTTGCTGGTGAGGCGGGCGCCCGCATCGGCGGCCAGGGCGCTGCGCTGCAGCTGCGGCGCGTGCAAAAACAGGGCGGCCCGCTCCAGTCGGCTACCGTCTTCAAACTCAATGCCCTGCAGCTCCCGCTTCGGCGAGCCGATGAGCCGGGCAATGGGCTCTTCGCGGATGCTGATTTTCTGGCGGCGCAGGCGGCGGCGGGCGTTGGGCGTGAGGTGGCCGGGGCCGTCGGTCAGCACCACAATATCGGGGCTCCAGCGGCTCACCAGCAGGGCCAGGCCCGTCACGGTACGGCCTTGGCCATACACGGCCAGGGGCTGGCCGCGCACCTCCCAGCCGTGGCAATACGGGCAGTGCAGCACCCCTATGCCCCACAACTCGCGGAAACCCGGCAGCGGCGGCAGTACGTCGGTCACGCCCGTGGCCAGTAACACGCGCCGGGACGTGAGGGTCACGGGCGCATCATCGGCGGTGCCCCGGCCAGTGGCCGCGAAGCCGCCCGCCTGCGGCCTGATGGTTTCGATGCGCAGGCACTGCACCTCCACGGTATCGTAGGGGCGCAGTTGCTCGTGGCCCAGGCGCAGCAGCTCGGCCGGGGCTACGCCGTCGCGGGTGAGGAAGCCGTGCACGCCTGGCGAGCATTCGTTGCGGGGGCGGCCACCGTCGGCCAGCAGCACCTTGCGCAGGCAGCGCCCCAGCGTGAGAGCCGCCGAGAGCCCGGCGCTGCCCGCGCCAATAATCAGGACATCGTATTGCATCAACTTTAGAAGAAAGAACGTCGGGGGCTGTAACTGCCCGCACGGCGCCCAGGTTATGGCCGGCGCCGCAAAAACGAGCACAAAAAAACCCTCCCCGGCGTGGGGAGGGTTTTTTATTGAATCACCGGCCGGGCCGGAAGCTGCCTTATTCTTTGATGAGGCGCTTGGTGAGGTTGATGACCTGGCCGTTGTTCTGGCCACGCACCAGCACCATGTAGGTACCGCTGGCGATGGTGTTCACGTCCAGGGCTTGGGCGATGCCGGCTTCACGCTTCACGCTCAGCACTACGCGGCCCGCGGCGTCCAGCACGCTCACCTGGTAAGTGCCGGCGGGCAGGGTGGTCAGGTCAAGCTGCGTGGTCGAAGTGGCCGGGTTCGGGAACAGACTGATGGCCGGCTCGGCGGTGGCGGTAGCCGTGAAGGTCACGGTGCGCACCAGCGAGTAGGTAGCCGTGCCGTCCACGTCCACTTGCTTGAGGCGGTAGTACACCAAGCCCGTGGTTTTGCGGCCGATGCCGGCGTCGGTCAGGTTGTAGTCGGTCGGGGTCGAGGCGTTGCCCTGCCCGCGCACCTGGCCGATTTTCACGAAGTCCGTGCCGTTGAGGCTGCGCTCCACGTCGAAGTGGTCGTTGTTCTTCTCCGAAGCCGTGCGCCACACAAGGGCGGCGTCCACGTTCTTCACCGCCGTGGCCGTGAAGTCGGTCAGCTCAACCGGCAGCGGGTTGTTGCCCGTGGCCACCGTGAAGTTCTGCACCGTGATGCCACCGAACAGGTCCACCGTGGTGATGCTCACCGTGGTAGAGCGGCCGGCGCGGGGCAGCTTGGTGCGGTCCACAACCGTGAACAGGCCCGTGCCCGAAGTATAGCGGATGCCGAGGCCGGCCAGCGTGGTCGAGTCGGCCACGCTCAGCTTGCCGAACGAGATGCCGTTGCTCACGGTGCCGGTGCCGGTGGCAGGCACGCCGCCGGTGGTGGAGTAAATCAGTCCGGCCGTGTTGTAAGCCGCGCCGTTCGGGTCGATGCCGTAGGCCAGCACATCGCCGTTGGCGTACTGGTTGCTGTTGCCTCCTTTCGTCGGCGTGGCCGTGTACACAGCGGCGTTATCCGAGCCCACGGGCACCAGGTAGATGGCCGTGTTCGACACCGCGCCTAGGGCGTCGGTAGCCGTGTACTGGAACGGGGCGTTGCCGACGAAGCCCGGCGTTGGGTCGAAGCGCAGCGTGGTGGCCTGAGTGGGCGTCAGCGTCTGGCCATCGGCCACCAGCGTGTAGGTACCGGCGTTGTTGTAGTAAAGGCGGCCTTGCGTCGCGTCGGGGGCTTTCGTCACCGTGTAGGTGATGGCGTTGCCCTCAGGGTCGGCGGCGCTCAGGGACGAGATGAACAGCTGACCGGTATTGGCCGAGTTGCTCTGAGGCGCCTGACGGGTGTTCACCACGTTGGCCGCAATGGGGGCCTTGTTGATGATGGTCGTGGCTTGCGTCGCGGTGTTGTTGCCCGTGTTGCCGGCGTCGCCGGTGGCCGTAGCGAAACCCGTCACGTTGAACGCCGCCGAGGGAGCCGCGAAGCTGATGACATTCGATACCGCGTTGGCGGCGCCGGGGTTGATGGTACCGGGCACCGGGATGCTGATGGTTGCACCCGAAGCCACCGTCACCGGGGCACCGCCGTTCAGCGAGTAGGACGTCACACCAGCGGGCAGCTGCACCGTCTGGGTTGCGCCACTCACGGCCGAGAGGCCCGCCACGCTCGTCACCACGGTGTAGCTCACCGGCGCGCCGGCAATCGTCTGGCTGGGGCCGGTGATGGCCGTGGCCACGTCCGGGGTCAGCGTCACGAGCTGGGCCCGCACGGCAGTGTTGTTGGCGGTGCTGCCAGCCGGTTCCGACTGGTCGGCCCGTACCACAGCGGTAGCCACCAGCGGCGTAGCGCCGGGCGCAATCACCGTCACGGTGTTCGTCTGCAGGCCCGTGGGGAACGTCGCGTAGGCGAACGTCACCAAGCCCGTGGCGGGGTCGTAGGTAGTACCGCCGGCGTAGGTGGCTACGCCCGTCGTCGTGTTCACACTGGTGGGGGCGGCGCCGTTCACCAGCACCGCGTTGGTGCCGGTTACGGGCAGGCCGGCAACCAGCTCCAGGGTTTGCACCACATTGGTAGCGGTGGTGTTGGCAGTGTTGTTGCGCGTGTTCACCGAGAACGTTACGGCGGTGCCAACGGCCACCGTAGCGGGGTTGGCCGACGGGACGGTTACGCTTACACTGGTGCCCATGTCAATCAGCGTCGAGGTGGCCGGCTTGATGGCCGTGGCCAGGGTGGCGGTGTTGTTGCGTTCCACCTGGTCGACCACGCTGCCGGTCACAGCCACCGTTGCCGTCGGCTGAATCAGGTTGGTGTTGGCCGGAACATCGAAGGTGATGGAGCCGATGCTGGCATCCAGCGTACCGGGCGCTTGGTTGGTTTGCGCGGTGAAGCGCACCACACCATCGGCAGCGTTATAGCCCGACGTGGTGCTGTTGGTCAGTACCAAGCCGTTCACGTCGCGTACCACCACGCCGCTCAGGCCGGCAGGCAGTTGCACGGTAGTAGTCACGGTACCAGCCACGCTGGGGCCGTTGTTGGTCGTCACCACGGTGTAGGTGATGCCTCCACCCTGCACGGCCGAGGTCGGGCCCAGAATGGCCACCTGCAGGTCGGCCACGGGCGTCAGCGCGGTGGCCACGCCGTCGGCGTTGTTGGTCGTGATGCCTTCCGGCGAGCTGGTGCTCACTTCGGCCGTGTTGGTCAGATTGGTATTGCCGTTGGCCGGAGCGTAGTAGGCAATGGTGTTACTCACCGTGTTGCCGGCCGCCTGCGAATCAATGCTGGCGAAGGTCACGAGGCCCGTGTTCTGGTTATAGGTGATAGCCGAGGTGCCGCTACCATAGGTGGCGGTCGTCACGCCGGCCACGGTAGCTACCGAGGTCGGAGCCGCGCCGTTGATTTGCACAGCGTTGGCGCCCGACACGGGCAGGCCGGCCGGGATGTTGGCCAGTTGCACCACGCTGTTGGCGGGGGCGGGGCCGTTGTTGGTCGTCGTCACGGTGTAGCTCAGCAACTGGCCAGCCGTGGCCGAAGCGGGGCCGGTCATCTTGGTGGCCACGTCGGTCAGGGCGGGGTTCACCGTCACTTGGGCAGTGGCCAGGTTGTTGGCCAGCACGTTGTCGATGGTCGTGGTCGACACGTCAGCCGTGGCCGTCACCACGCCCGAAGTCGGGGCGTTGAACACCAGCGCATAGGTCTGGTAGTTGGCCGAGCCCGTGGCCTGCGTGGTCGTGGTGCCCGAGGTCACAATGCCCGTGCTCGAATCGTAGGTGATGGCCGTCGTGCCCGAGCCATAGGTGGCCTGGGTGCCCGAAACGCTGGTGGGCGCCGCAGGCGTAGCGCCGTTCAAGCCAATCTTCAGGGCATTGGTGCCCGTGATGGGCAGGTTCGTGGGAATGGCCACGCGCGTTACCACCCCCGTGGCAGCGTCGCGGCCGTTGTTGCCTTCCGTCACCGTGAAGGTGACCGACGTACCCGCGTCCACGCTCGTTACGGGCGTGCCGGGAGCGGCCGTGGTGGCCACGCCCACCGTTACGAAGGCGTTGGCAAACGTGGTGGCTACCGGCGGAGCTGCTACCGTAGCCGATACCGTGCGCGAGTTGTTGGTGCCGTCGGTGTCGCCGCCGGTCGTCGAAGGCGTCACGCTGGCCATCACTGAGTAGTTGGCGCTCGGAGCCGTGAAGCTCACCGTGTTGTTCACCGTCTGGCCCGAAGCCAGCGAGGCGATGGTCGGGAAGGTCACCGTGCTGCCGCTGATGGTAGCATTGCCCGTCACGAAGACGTTGGTAGCACCAGCCGGCAGCGTGATGGTCTGCACCACGTTAGCAGCGGCCGATGGGCCGTTGTTCGAGGTGGTCACGTTGTAGGCCACTTGGGTGCCGGCCGTGGCCGTCGTCGGGCCGCTCAGGGTGGTCGCTACGTCAAACACCGTGCTGGCATTGATGGTAGCCGACTGCTGGTCGTTGGCCGTGAGGCCGGCTTGGTTCGAAGTGGTGCTGATGGCCGCCGTAGCCGTCACCGCCCCCGTGGGCTGGGTGTAGGTAATGGTGGCCGTGAGGGCATTGCCCGCGCCGGGAGCCAGCGAGGCAATGGTGCCGCCGGTCGGCGTGGTCGTGAAGGTCACCAGGCCCGTGGACGAGTTGTAGGTGAACGACAAGCCCGTGGGCGGTGTGATGCTCACGTTGCTCAGGCCAGCCGGCAGCTGGATGGTGGGCACCACGTTAGCAGCTGTCTGGGCACCGTTGTTGGTGAAGGTAGCCGTGAACGTGGCGGTAGCGCCGGCGTTGCGCGGGCCGTTGCCCGAAATCGTGGCCACTACATCGGCCACGCTGTTCACAGTAATAGGCAGGTTGAAGAAGTCGGGCGCCGCCGTCACCGTGCCTTGGCTGGTGGTGGTGGTCACGTTGCTGGTCAGCGTAGTGCTGCCTGTGGTAGCGGGCGCGGTGTAAGCGAAGCTATAGGAGTTGGTAGCGCCGCTGGCTAACGACACCGGCGCACCGGTGAAGTAAATCACGTTGCCGCTGATGGTGGTGCCGGGGTAGGCGGCCACTAGGTCGGACTGCTGCTGGCCGCTCAGCGAAGCGCCCGCGGGCAGCGTCACTTTCTGCGTCACGCCGGCGGCCGTGTTGGGGCCGTTGTTGGTGAAGCTGGCCAGGTAGGTGCCCGAAGGCTGGCCGGCGCTCTGCGTAGCCGGGCCGGTCACCACCGTCGTCACGTCGGCCACGTCCACCACCGGAATGGTGTAGGTAGCCGGGCCGTTGGTGATGGTGCCGCCGTTGTTGTTGGTGGCGCTCGTCACGTTGTTGCCGTCGGTCGAGGTGTAGGTGAAGCTCACCGTGCCCGACACTCCGAAGGTGGGCGTGTAGGTCAGGGTACCCAGCAGGGCCGGGGTAATCTGCGTGGCGGCAATGTTGGCCGCCGTCAGCACCGTGCCGTTGTAAGTCAGCGTGCCCGTGGCGGGCAGCGACGTGATGGTGTAGTACTGAATGGCGTTGGCCGTGCCATTCGGGAGCGTGCCCGATACCGAGCTGCTCAGGTTGGGATTGAGCACGGTGGCGCCGTTGTTGCTCGGAATGTTAACGTTGGTGAGCGTGTTGGGCACCGGGCCCAGGTTCACGGCCACGTTGCCCGAGAATTCCGACGTGCTGCTGTTGGCACCGCTCACGAGCGTGGCCGTGCTGGTCAGCAGCGTGCCGTTGCTCACGCCGGGCAGGCTGCTCAGCGGAATGGTGAAGGTGAAGTTGTTCACACCCGTGTCGGAGCCCTGCGCAAAGCCGTTGATGTTGCCCGAGTAGTTGCTGGTGCCGCCGTCGGCATCGGCCACGCCTTCAACCACCGTCGTCAGGAACGCGCGGCCCTGGCCGAAGTTAGCGCCCGTAGCGTTAGGGGTGGCCGGGTTGGCCTGGGCGGTAAATAGCTCGATAGTGGCGCCAGCCTTAGCGTAGCCGCGCAGCACCAGGTTGCTGCCCACGATGGTGGCCGAGCGCAGAATTGGGTAGTTCACTAGGCCGTTGGCGCCGGTGGTGCCGTTGGCATTGTTCAGCGTCACGTAGGGCGAGGTGCCCGTCGCCTCATTGTTGCCGTCCACGCCCAGGTCGATGCCGATGGCCCCCGAGGCGGTCAGCCCGTTGAGCGAGGTCACGTTGCCGTTGTTAAAAATCGAGTTCTGGCTGATGAGCGTGTTCGTCACCGGCGAAGCGCCGGCGTTGCCAATCAGCGTGATGCCCGAGCCGTAGTTGCTGGAAATAACGTTCTGGCTGATGCTGTTATTCGCGCCGTAGATGCGAACACCCTGGGGCTCGGAGGCGTTCTGGCTGGCGGCGTTGCCGCGGCCGTTGTTGGTCACCGTGTTGCCGGTGATGGTGTTGCCACCGGCCGAGCGGTAGCTGTCGATGCCCTGCGCCGAGTTATCGGCAAACAGGTTGCTGGTCACCGTGGCGTTGCTGCCCTGGATGTCGAGGCCGTCGAGGTTGTCGCGAGTGCGGGAGTTGCCGCGCACTTCGTTGCCCGTCACGCTCACGTTGGTCACACCGCCATTGATGGCGATGCCCTTGCCGTTGGCGAAGCCAATCAGGTTGTTGCTCACCACGATGCCGGCCGTGCCGCCCGCCAAGCGCACGTTGTCGGCGTTGGTGGCCGTGGGCGGCACACCAAACGCGGTGGCCGTCGCGCCCACCACGTTTTGGGCGATGGTTACGTTATTGACGGAGGTGATGATGTTCGCGCCGTTGTTGCTGTCGGTTTCGTTGCCGAAGCCATAAACCGCCATGCCGCGCACCTGGCTGCCCGCGCCGGACACGATGAGACCGTAGGCCACACCGGTGCTGCCCACCAGCTGCACCTCGGGGCCGTTGAGTCGGCTCAGGGCCGTTGCGCCCGTGCCCACGGTGCCGCCCGCGCCCAGCAGCACGTCGTTAGTGTTGCCGATGTTGTAGGTCTGGGTCGCGCCGTTGATGGCCGTGTTCGGGCCCGTAATCTGCGGCAGGAAGGTGGCGGGCGTAATGGTGGCCACGCCGCCGGCCAGGTTAGCGGCCGGAATCATGAAAATACTCGTTTCAACGCCCGTGGGCAGGGCCACGCCGGCACGGCCCGCGGCCGTCGAGCCGGTGGCCAGGTCCTGGGCGTTGGTGTAGAAGCCCGCCTGGGTCAGCGAAGCTTCGTCGCCCAGCGCGTTGGCGTTGTTGATGAACTGGCGCAGCGAGCCCTGGCCCGCGTCGTTGCGGTTCACCACCACGTCGAAGTTGAAGCCAAAGTCGGGGCCGGCGTTGGTGCCGCCAGTCACCACCGATGTCGTGGCCACGCTCTCGGTCGTCACCGTGCCGGTGCGCAGGTCCAGGAGCGACTGCGTACCGGAGTTGGCGGCCGCGTCGGTAAAGGTCGGGTTGAAGCCGCCCACGGCGGTCGTCGTGCCGTTGTAGGTTTGCACCGCTACCTGGGTGCTGGTGTAGCCGGCCGTGGCCGAGCCCGTGAAAGTGGCGCCCGTACGGCTCGAAATCACCGAGCTGTTTACCACGCGCACCGTGTAGTTGGTACCCACCGGCGCGTTGAAGGCGTACTGGCCGTTGGCGTCGGTGATGGCCGTGGCCACCAGCGCGTTGCTGCTGTTGTAGAGTTCTACCTTGGCACCTGGGCGGCCCACGGCGCCAGTGGCCGTGCGGGGCCGGCCGGCGCCGCCGCCGTAATTCACGTCTTCAAACACGTAGCCCGTCAGGGCCGACAATACGGGAGCGTTGCCCGAAAATTCGGACGTGGAATTGCCTACCGTGGCCGTGCTGGTCAGGGCTGAGCCCACCGCCGGCGGCGTGGTCAGCGGAATGAGGAACGAGAAGCGGTTGGTGTTGTCGGTGCCTTGGTTCAGGCCGTTCACCGGGTTGGTATAGGTGCCGGTGCCGCCATCAAGGTCGGCGGCGCTGCCTTCGGTGGCGCTGCCCAAGTAGGTGCGGCCCTGGCCAAAGCCTTGGTTAGCCGTCACGCTGTTGGCCGTGCCGTCGGCCGTGAAGAATTCGATGATGGAGCCGGGGCGGGCAAAGCCCTGCACCAGCAGGCCGTTGCTCGTCACGGAGGCGGTGGTAATCACCGGGAAGTTGAGCACGCCGTTGCCGCCCGTGTCGCCGTCGCCGTTGTCGTTGATGCTCACGTTGGAGGCCGTGCCGGTAGCGCCGTTGTAGGTGGTAGCGGCCACGTTGCCCTCGGCCGTGGTCAGGATGTCGATGCCCAGGCGGGTGTTGCCAAAGGTCGAGTTCTGCGTAATGGTCACCAGGTTAGCGCCCGCTTCCACCAGCACGCCCGAGCCGTTGTTGCCGCTCAGCACGTTGTTGGAGATGGTGGTCGTGTTGGTGGCGCCGTACATGCGGATGCCCGAGCCTTCCACGCCGCGGTTGCTGGTCACACCCGTGCCGTTGTTGCTGATGGTGTTGCCGGTGATGGTATTGCCACCCACGCCGTCGTTGCCGAACGAGTCGATGCCATGGCCCAGGCTTTCCGTAATCAGGTTGTTCAAAACGGTGTTGCCCGTGCTGTTGCCTTGCAGCTCCAGCCCGTCAAACACCAGGCCCTCGGTGGGGAAGTTACCCACCAGCACTTCTTGGGCATTGCCGCGCAGCTCGTTGTTAACGATGGAGTTGCCATTGGCCCCGTTGCCGCTGCCAAATACCCAGATGCCCATGCCGCCGTTGTACCCGATGAGGTTGTTGCGCACCGTGCCGTTGTCGGAGTTGTTGAGGTAAATGCCCTGCTCGGTCCCGCGCACGTTCATGCCGGGGTCGGAGAAGCTGATGGCCGTGGTGCCGATGACGTTTTGCGCGATGGTCGTGTTGCTCACGTCCGCCGCCACGCCAATCTGGTTCTGGTAGCCATAAATGCTCAAGCCGCGCACGGTGGCGTTGGTGGCCCCAGCTATAAACTCCAGGCCGGTGCCGGTGCGCGTGCCTTTCAGCTGCACTTCGGGGCCGTTGAGGCGGCTCAGGATGGCCGGGACCGTGCCCACGTTACCGCCGGCGCCCAGCAGGCGGTCGTTAGTGTTGCCGATGTTGTAAGTCTGGGTCGCGCCGTTGATGGCCACGTTGGCCCCGTTTATTTGCGGCAGCACGGCGGCCGTGTTGATGGCGGCCACCCCGTTGGTGAGCAGCGAGGCCGGAATCATAAAAATGCTCGTCTCGCGCCCGGCGGGCAGCGGTACGCCGGCCAGGCCGGCGGCGGTCGAGCCCGTGGCCAGGTTCTCGGCGTTGGTGAAGAAGCCGGCCTGCGCCAACAGGTTGGAGCCCGTCAGGGCGTTCGAGTTGATGATGAACTGGCGCAGCGTGCCCTGGGCGTTGTTGCCGGTCACGGTGGCTACGTCCTTGGGGTTCACCACGGTATCGAAGTTGAAGCCAAAGTCCGGCCCCGTAACGGTGCTGTTTGCATTGAGAGCCACCGTGGCCTGGCTTTCGGCGATGGTGTTGGCCGTGTTCAGGCTAACGAGGGTGGTGCCGGTGGTGCCGTTGCCGGCGTCGTACTTGTTTGGGTCGGCGCCGCCCACAGCGGTGCCGGCGCCGTTGTAGGTTTGCACAGGTATCAGGGCCGAAGTGTAGCCGGCGCGCGAACTGGTGACGGTGTTGTTCACTACCCGCACCGTGTAATTGCCCGCGGCGGTGATGCCGCTGAAAGCGTACTGGCCATTGGCGTCGGTGGTAGTAGCCGCCAAATAGACGCCTCCTGGCGTGTAGAGTTCCACGCGGGCATTGGGCCGGGCCACTCCGCCCGAGGCGGCCAGGCTGCGGCCGACGCCCCCGCCGTAGTTCACGTCTTCAAACACGTAGCCGGTCACCGAGCCACTGGCCGGTGCCAGCTGCGATACGCCCATCAGCCATTTTTCGCCCACGTGAATGTTGTCATCGGCGGTGCCAGGCTGTGGGTGCCACCGGGAGCCGTTACCGTCATTAATCAGGTAAAGCCGGAAAGACACACTGGTAATGGGGACAGTGGTGTTCACCAACACCGAGCCGCTCGCGCCCCCCGAGCCGGTGGTCGCATTGATGAAACCCTTGGTGACGGTGGCGTTGTTGCGAATCCGCGTGTTGCCGTTCGTCACGATAAACTCATTCGGGCCGTCCAACTTCGACAACGTCACGCCCGCAGTTAGCAGGTCCAGGTCAACAGCAAAGCCCAGAAGACCGTTGTTTCCGCCATCGTAGGTTCCGCCCATGCCGGTGATGTGCAACACCGGGTTGGAAACGGGCTGGTTGAAGGTGATGGTCAAATCCGCATACTGGTAACGCGGATTCCTACTGGCATTGTAGGCCAACGCGTGGGCAGTCATCAGCATGCTCACGCTGCGGTTAGCATTTATCGAAATGCCGTCAGTTCCCCCCGATACGGACGTGTAGTTGCCATCAACCGAACCGCCGACATCGTTCATTAGCGGGAAAACCTCATCGGCAACGGCAGCAATGCCTCCAGTGCCCCCATTGGCACCAAAGGCAACCCCCGTGCCCGTGCTCATGCGAGCGGTTGATACGCCCGTGTACTGCTGGTTGCTCAGCGAGAACGTGGCCGTGGTGATAGGCACGTAGGCGGCAAACGTATTGCCGTTGGGGTTATCAATGTTGTTTTGAAAGGTAATAACCTGATTGCCTGTGGTAATACCATTGCCAGTTGGATTGTCCGCGCTGGCCGCGAACTCCAGCGCAGGCGTTTGCGCCAGCGCCGCATGGCTGAACGTGGCCAATAGCGCTAGCAGCGCCAAGCGCCAGCGCTGCAACGCCGGCTTCCTAGTGGTGTGACTGCCCCGTCGATTGGGAGGGACTGCCACATTTCGTAAGGATGCTCTCATAAAACTTACGTGTTGGAAAGAAGTGAAAAAATTAAAAAGTGTTGCTTCGATGGAGTGAGGCCCAAGCTTATAAAAGGGCATGATTCAGCTACAAAACTAAATTTTGGCCCTTTGTAAGGGGTGCCTTTTTCGTTTAACCAAGCCGCTCAGTCGGTAGATGCATCGAATGCGGGGATGAATGAGAAGGCTGCTTACCATTTCTATATTCCAGTCCGGTGCTTGCTCCGGCAGATTGTTTCAGTTAAAAAAGACAGGAAATAATATGAATCTTACCAAACCTAAAGCACAATCTAATAAACCGTTGGCTCCAATTGTAGAAGCGTCGACACTTCTCGGCAAAAATAATTATTCTAATGGTTAAGTCACTGACCAACGGGCAAGTACGCAATATATAACCAGATTAATATTAAAACTTAAATAAATTATTTGTTATCTTATTTAGCGCTGCCTAGGCAGGGCTCCCAGTAGCGACTGTCTTGGTAGCCACTGGCCACGCTCCAAAATCAAAAAAGCCCCGCCGGATACCGACGGGGCTTTTCTTGAGTTATGATAGAACTGCCGCTAGCGAGGCGCCAGCTGCTTTGGTTGTTAGCGGCGGATGAGCTTGAGGGCCTGGCTAACGCCGGTGCCCTGTACCAGCACCATGTAAGAGCCTTGCGCCAAGCCCTGCAGGTTGAGCACGGCAGCCTCGGCACCGGCCTGCTGCGTGCGCAACACGCGGCCGGTCAGGTCGAGAACCTGCACCTGGTAGGTGCCAGCGGCTAGGCCGCGGAGGTCCAGTGTCGCGTTGTTTTCCATGCTTGGGTTCGGGTAAATGAATACCGCCGCCTTATCCGTGCCAAACAGTACCTGGCGGACGGGACCGTAGGAAGCAGTGCCGTCGGCATCGACCTGCTGCAGACGGTAGTAGGCCGTGCCGGGCGCCAAGCGGGCCACGCCTGCATCGGTGAAGCGGTACTCGGTGGCGCGGGTGGTGCTGCCCTGGCCGCGCACGGTGCCCACGGCGCTAAACGTGCGGCTGTCGAAAGAACGCTCGATGACGAAATGGTCGTTATTCTTCTCCGAAGCCGTGGTCCAGGTCAGCAGGGCGTCGGCGTCCACGGCTTTGGCCGTGAAGACCGTCAGCTCCACCGGCAGAGGCGTAGACACAGCCGTATTGCGGAAGTTGGCATCGGGCTGGCCCGTGCCGTTGCGCGGGGCCAAGGAAGGAGAGCCGCCGTACGCGGGGTCGAACAAATCAACCAAGCCGTTGAAGTTGTCATCGTGGTAGTAGGACGAAGCGGGGTCGAGGAAGGCGGGGATTTTGTCGCCGGCTACCGTCTTGCTCACCATCAGGAAGGGCGAAGCCGTGGTGGAGCCGCCCGGGCCGGTCACAGCATAGTAAGAAGCCATTTCCGGGTTGGCGGCCGCAAAGGCACGGGCCTTGGCCACGAGCTCGTCGCCGGCAAAGCCGTTGCCGTTGGTGTCGAAGCCCTCGCTCCAGTCGGCCGTTTGCCGGGAAATGGCCATGGCCGACCGGGAAGCGTTGTCGTTGTCCGAATCCGTGTCGAAGAGGTCAGCCGTTGCGTCGCCGTCGGTGTTGGCCACGGTGGTTAGGGCCACGCCGAGGGTTTGGCCGGTGCCGGGCGTCGGGTCGTAGGTATTGTCGATGCCGTCCTGGTCGGTATCCACGCCGCTGGGGGCGCGGTAAGCGGCCGTGGTTTGGGCTTCGCGGTTGTCGGTGATGCCGTCGTTGTCGGAATCGAGGTCGAGGTAGTTGTAGGCGCGGCTGGTGAAGCTGCCGCTGGTGCGCAGGTCGCCGTCGGCATCGGCCGTCAGGGCCGTGTATTTATTGTTAACTCCCGATTCGGTGGTCGTCAAGCGCGTGTTGGCGCCATTGCCCGTGGTGCCATACACAACCGAGCTTTCTACGGCGTCGGGCATGCCGTTGGAACCAACCCCCGCCTGTTCGCCCGAAGCCGTAGCAGCGGCAGCAGCGGTGGTCGTGTAGCGGCCCAGGGTCGCGTCGAAGTGGCTTTCGTGAATGTAGACCGTGCCTCTGACGGTGGTCGTCACCGGACCGTAGGTATAGGTCGGGTTGGCGTTGCCGTTAGCCTCAAAGGCATCGGTCAGGCCATCGCCGTCGGCGTCGAGGTCCAAGTGGTTCGGAATGCCGTCCATGTCCGTGTCGTATATGTCGTTGATGCCGTCGTTGTTGACGTCGCGGTAAGCACCAAGCACGGGGTGGTAGTAGCCCGGATTGAGGAAAACAGGCACACCCGCCGTCCCGACGAATGCGCTGGGGTCCACGTACGAGCCGTCGTTGGAGGCCAGGCCCACCGGCGAAAACGATTCTATAGCGTCGAGGATGCCGTCGTTGTCGTCGTCGATGTCCACCAGGTCGTCCACGCCGTCACCGTCGTTGTCGCAGGCGGTGGTGTACACAAAGGTTTTGGCCCCCTGAAACACGGTGAAGCCGTAGGTCCAACTGTTCACGGTGTAGGTGTCGCCCTCATTGTTGGCTGTGCCCCAGATGTGCACGCCCGGCGTCGAGTCCACGCCCGAGAGTTGCACACCCTTATTAGTAAAATTGGTCAGGTTGGTATCGTCCCAATACAACAAGTCATACGTCGCGTTGCCGGAACGGGCGTTGCGCACCCGGAAGCCGTCGGGGTTGCCCTCGGCGTCGAACACCGGGAAATTGATGGTGGCGCCTTTGCTGATGAAGTTGTACTTGATGGTTTGGCCGGTCGGGTTCACCACGACGTTGCTCTTGTTGCGGCCGTTCCACACAATGGTGTTGATGGTGCCCCCGGCCACCTGCTGCTGCAGCAGCACGTCCACGCCATCGTTGATGCCGTTGCCGTTTAGGTCAATCAAAATGTCGAAAGCGCCCGTTTCGTCGCTACGCGTGGTGAAGGCCACCTGCGTCACGCCGTTGTTGCAGAAGGTGGCGGCGCTGGTGCTTACCGTGGGAATGGCCGCGCTGGGCCAGACGGATTCGTCGGGGCTGTTCACGAAGTTGGGGTACTGCGCGTAGCTGGTGCGGCTGGTTTGGCTGCGCTGGCGCGTCTGCACCGTGTTGCGGGTCGCCGGGTTAAAGGTCGAGCCGAACTCGTTGCTCACGTAGTAGAACGACAGCGGCCGCATGCCCGCCAGCTCCACCTGCTTCACGTAGTACTGGCCCGGCGTTTTGCGGCTCTCCACCATAGGAAAGAGGTTGAACGTAGCCGACAAGCGGTTCTGGAAAGTATCGCTCGAGCCCACCGAGGACCCCGCCGAGAAAGCCCAGTACTTGCTGTACAAGCGCCCGGGCTTTTCCACGCCGCCGCTGCGCACCGTGAAGTCCCAGAAGTCGTATTCGGAACGCTTATTTTCTTCCGTCATGCCGCTTTCGCCCACTTGGGTGAACTCGATGTAGAATTCGAGGGCGGCGCCCGTCGTGTTGGTGTACACCAGCGGGGCGTAGCCGCCCGCGTTGGGCTGCGGCCCGGCCAAGGCTTCGGCGGCCGTGTTGATGACGCCGTTCTGCGCCAGCAGCAGCGCCTGGTTGGTACTGGCCGTGTTGCGCGCCAGCGTAGTGGTCTGGACCACGTTGCCCGCTCCGGACCCGTAGCGCAGGGTCAGAATAAGGTCGGACTGGACCACAGCGGCTGCGGCGCCGGTGCGAATGTTACGGTGCACGCCATAGTAAAGCACTTCGTTGGGTTCGAGGTGCACGTAGAGGCGGTAGTCTTCCGAAAACGCGTCGCCACCGGGCCCTACCCAGGTCGAGGGCTTCAGGAAGCCCAGCGACACGGCGGCCGGCGAGTTGTCATCGTGCGATAGGTAGCCCGAACGAGTGTTGGCCGGGTCCGTCAGCGCCACGCTCGGATTGGTGTTGGGGGTAAGCTGCTTCGAACCTTCGGCCAACACACTGGCCGCCGAGCCCAGCACCGCCACAACGGCTAAAAAGCTAGTTTTCAATCGTAAGGGTATGTTCATTGTAAAAATTTATAAGTGAGATGTTCGCGTTTTAATGGCTGAATGAAGGGGTAGACTGGCTTCTACAGCAGCGTATTGGCTTTTATGCCCTCAAGGGCCCGTTGCATTGAGAATGGACGCACGGCCGGGAACTGAGCGTGGCGCATCGTGTCCATTTGCGCACCAGCTTGTGACTGACCGAACGGTTATTCACTGAAGCCAAGCTGCTGAACAATTCTTCAGCCCAATTCAAAGGATACTAATTAAAATACAAAATCACATTAATCAACGGCCAACGCATATGAGGACGTTTATTGCACAAAGTAAATACACTCTGTTTAATGATTATGTATTTTTACAATAAATAAATTGTAACGCACATTCTGAAAATCTCGTCAATACATTGATAAAATTATTAATAAGCCCCAATGAGGCCTGTAATTATCTGCTTTAGAGGCATAGAATCAACTGTCGCCCGAGTTGATTTTAATTATAATTTGAAAAACTCCTTTTATAACTATGAAAATTCTAAGCAAAATTGCTTAACCAGTAAAAATCATAAAACCACTTGACAATCCCTGAGCTGTGCTAATAAAAAAGGCGAACCATCAATGAATGATGATTCGCCCTTGGCAATTAGGCTCCCTAGCTAGCGGAGCTGTCTCCGTTTACCCGCGGCCGCTGGCCGCCACCAGTGCCCGCAGCGGCTCGTTGAAGCCCACGGCATCTACCAGTTCCTCAAGCGGCAGGTGCAGGCGATACTTCCAGAAGTGCGTAGGGTTGCTGGGCACGTTGATTTGCTCGTCGTGGGGGTTGGCGCGGCGCAGGTGGCTGTCGATGGCCAACATATCCTGCAGCGGGAAAATGGCCCACATAGCTGGCGAGTGCAGGTGCTGCACCAGGATTTCGCGCGCCACCCAGGGCTCGCAGTAGAACGGCGCCACCTCGCGCCAGTGGCCCAGCATGGTTTCGAAGAAGCGCTGGGTGCGCACCCGGTCCTCCTCCCACCAGCCGCGGATGGTGCTCATGTCGTGGCTGCTGGTCGTGACCACGCTCAGGTAGGGCGCGGCGTCGGGGTGGCCGAACTCGGTGGCGGGGTTCGATGGCATGCGCTGGATGTTGAGGCCCAGAATCCCGAGTTCCTTCATCACGCCGGGCACCGAGGCGGGCACCATGCCCAGGTCTTCGCCGCAGATGAGCATGTCAGTGGCGTAGCGCACGGGCGGCAGCTTCACCAAGCCCTGCTGGCGCCAGAATTCCTCGTGTCGGCGGAAGAAGAAGTCGATGTAGATGTCGTCGTAGAGGCGGCGGCGGTCTTCGTCGGAGTCCAGCTCGCGGAAGGAGTAGCTCTTGTTGAGCGTGATGCGCGGGTGGTAGAAGTCGTTGCCGGCTGGCACAAACAGCACCTCGTTCACCAGCTTGAACAGACCGGTTTGCAGCCACTGGAAATAATCGGTGTGCTCGGGGTAGTCGGCAATCTTTTGGGCGATGTAGGCTTCAATCTTACGCTGATTATCCACCTCTTCTTTCAGGTGAATGCGGCCGTAGCTGGCGTCGTACATGTACTCGTCGAACACCTGCTGGGCTTCGCCCTGGAAGATGTCCTGGAGCATGTGCCAGCGGATATAGGGCTCGCACAGGCGTGAGTAATCGAACCAGCCGAGGCGGTGCTCAATCTCGTGGCGGTGCATGGGCAGAGCGGGCGAAAAGTGGCCCAGCAGGCCCTCTACCGACTCAATGGGCATCTCCCAGATGCGGAAGAAGCCCAGGATGTGGTCGATGCGCAGGGTATCGAAGTAGCGGGCCAGGTGACCCATGCGCTGCTTCCACCACTTGTAATCGTCCTCGGCCATGCGCTCCCAGTTGTAGGTAGGGAAACGCCAGTTCTGGCCGGTGGTGGAGAAATCATCCGGTGGGGCGCCGGCTTGGCTGTCCATGTGGTAAAGCTCGGGTTGCGTCCAAGCGTCGACCGAGTGGCGGTAGATGCCAATGGGGAGGTCGCCCTTCAGCACTACGCCGCGCGAACGGGCGTAATCGACGGCGGCCAGCAGCTGCTTGTCGAGGTGATACTGCACGAAGAAGAACAGGCCGTATTCGTCGTAGTCGGGCGCGGTTTCGGCGGTGAGGGCCTCCAGGTTTTGCGGGCGGCGGAACTCGGCGGGCCACTGCTGGAAATCAGCAGTGCCGAACCGGTCGCGTAGCGCGGAGAAGACGGCGTAGGGCACCAGCCACTCGGCCTGACTGGCGTAGAAGGCGCGGTAGCCGACATCAGCCAGGAAATGCTGCTTTTCCTGCTTATAAAGCAGCTTCAGAAACTTCCATTTGGCGTTCATCACTGGCTCATAGTCCACGAAATCCTTGGCGTTGAACTCTTGCTTGAGCTGGGCCAGCTCCTTGGCGGCTTTCTTGTCCTTGAGCGCGGCAATGCCTTCGAGGTGGATAAACTGCGGGTGCAGGGCAAACACCGAAATGGCCGCGTACGGGTACGAATCGACCCAGGTGTGGGTGGCCGTGGTATCGTTAATGGGCAGAATCTGAATCAGCTGCAGGCCGGTTTGAACGGCCCAGTCGGTCAGCAGCTTCAAATCGGAGAACTCTCCCACCCCAAGGCCATTTTCGGAGCGCATGGCAAACACGGGCAGCGCCACGCCGGCCCCGCGCCAGGCCGTGGCGTGCTGGTACGCTTCGTCGTTGAAGACGCGGGCGGCGGTGCGGTCTTGGGTGGCGGGCACTACGCGGTTTTCGCCGCCTTCCATGTCGAGGGCGTGGCCGGCGGCGGCGTCCCACATGGCATACTTGTAATGGCAGTCCTCGCCGGGGTTTTGCAGCTTCACGCGGCCGGTCCAGGTCGGGTAATCAGCATCGGACAACACAAGGCCCTTGGTGTTGTCCCAGGCGCCCAGCGCCGGGTCGGAGCCCAGGATGCACAGGCCGAGGTGCGGCGCCACGCGGGGCGCGACGAGCCGGAACGCGGTTTCGCCGGCTGCGGCGGCTTGCGAGTGGCTGGCAAGTTCAGGCGCTGCTTCAGCTGCGGTTTTAGCAGCCTTAGAGCCTTTGACGGAGGCTTTTTTGGCTTTGGGGGACGGGGCTTCCGGCAGAGTGGCCCGGCCGGGGCGGCGGAACAGGGCCTTGGTGAAGGCGGCCGTTAGCAACTCGTTTTCGGGCTGAGCGGGGGCGCGCCAATAGTCGGCCAGGCGCACGGCCTGGGCGCGGGCGGGGTCGTAAGTCAGGCTGCGATTGGGGCCGTATTCCCAATGCTGGCCGCCAGTGTTGGTGTCGAGCAGCACGTACTTATAAGCAAGGACACCGGCGGCATCGGGCACTTCCAGGTCGAGGTGCCAGCAGGTGGTGGCTTCGTCGTAGTGCATCAGGGCGGCTCCGGCCAGCTGCCAGTTGCCCAGCTCCGGGCGCGAGCCGCATACGGCCAGCCGCTGGCCCAGCACCGTGCGATAGGGAAGAGAAAAACGTATTGTCATGGGGACTTGGTGGGATTTCGGGTCGAAAGATAAGGCCCGTCTTCATGAGAAGTAAGGAATGAAAGCTCATCCGGCGGCGGATGTTGAACGAGAACTGCCGCTTTTGTGCAATCGATTGAACTAACGGAGCGGCAGAGATGCGCCGACAAGTGTTGCTTGCCGGGTTTTGCCGGGTTGGCTTCTTTAGTGCTTCGGCTGTCTTCTTCGTGAAGCGTAGCCCTAGTTTCCAACCCCGGCATACGTTTTTGCGTTTGGAAGGGCTGCCCTGCTTTGTGTTGCTGCTAATCCCGTCCTGCTTTGTCCACTTTTCTGCGTCGTGCCCTTTACGGATTGTTGGGGTTAATTGCCCTCGTGTTGCTGCTCGCTATTGCGGTGGTGGTATACCTGCAAACCAATGCCGGACAGGATTTTGTGGCGAAGAAAGCCGAGAATTATTTACGTGGCAAGCTGAACACGGAGGTTCGCATCGGCAAGTTTCGGACGGATTTCCGCCACGCCATCAACCTCGACGGTGTGTACCTCGAAGACCAGAAGCGCGACACGCTGCTGTCGGTGGGCCACCTCGGCGTCGACCTCGATATCTGGGCCCTGCTGCATAGCCAGGTCAATATTTCGAACGTGGAATTGAACGACGGCCGCGTGCGTCTTACCCGCACCGAGCCCGATTCGGCGAACAACTACGACTTCATCATCGCGGCCTTCACCGACCCCACCGCGCCGGTCGACACCACGGCTTCAGCCCTGAAATACGACATCGGCAAGGCCCGCCTCACCAACATCTACTTCACCCAAAACGACCAGATTACCGGCTCCGACATCCGGGCCCGCATCGGCGAGTTCACGGCCAATATGGACGAGGTCGACGTGGACAACTCCATCTATAAGGTGGATAACGCCGCCCTGCGCCGCTCGGCCATCAGCATCACGCAGACGAAAACGGCGCCGGAAGTGGAAAACCCTGGCCCCACCGAGCCGCTCACCCTGCAGCTGGGCCTGAACCGCGCCACGCTCGACAGCGTGCAGTTCACGTACAAGAACGACCCGGCGGCGCAGTACATCAATACGAAAATCGGCCTGGCCGATATCACCGCCAAGGACATCGACCTGCAGGCGCAGCGCGTGCGTCTGGGTAAGCTCACCCTCAAGAACACCACCTTTGCCTACGCCCAAAACGAGCAGGTGCCCGTGGAGCAGCGCGTGGTGAACCCCGCCGAAGCCGTGCGCAAGCTCGACGAAGCTACTGACAAGGCCAAAGCCGCCACCGGCCAAACCGCCGCCGCGCCCGGCTGGCGCGTGCTGCTCGACCAATCCGACATCAGCGGGCTGGCCGTGAAGTTCGACAACTTCAATCAGCCTCAGCAGCGCACGCGCATTCCGGCGCTCGACTACAATCACCTCGACTTCACCAACCTCGTGCTGAACACGCGCGACCTGAGCTATTCGGAAAACCGCACCACGGGCAAGGTTGACAACCTGGCCGGGCAGGAGAAAAGCGGTTTCCGGGTCGACAAGTGGAAGGCCAATGTGGTGTACGACTCGGTGCAGATTCGCCTCGACAGCCTCGACTTAATCACGCCGCACACCCGCATCCGGCGCACGCTGGCAATAGGATACGAAAGCCTGGCCGCGCTGGGCGACACCAAAAAGCTGCCAAATCTGAAGATTGAAGGTGACTTGCGCGACGTGCGGCTCGGCTTCCGCGACATTCTGTACCTGGCGCCGGGTTTGGCCGGCACTTCGCCTTTCAATACCGGCCCTAATCAGAGCGTGCTGCTTAACGGACAGATTGCCGGGCGCGTGGGCGACTTCACGGTGCGCAACCTGGAGTTTGTGGGCCTGCGTAACACGGTGCTCAAGGCCCGGCGCGGCCGGATTCAGGGCCTGCCCAACACCGATGCGCGGCTGTATGCCGACCTCGACATTCAGGATTTTCATACCACGCGGGCCGACATTCTCAGCCTCGCGCCCAAGGGCAGCATTCCGAACAACATCAGCATTCCGCCCACGCTGGCGGTGAGCGGCACCTTCAAGGGCCGGCCCACCACGCTGGCGTTTGATACGAATCTGAAGCTACGCAGCTCCTACGGCAACCTGGCGTTTAGCGGGCGGCTAGGCGCGGCGCAGGCCAACGGGCGGCAGCCGCTGGTGGGCACCTTCGCGGTGGGCGGGTTCGACTTTGGCAAGCTGCTGAAAGACCCCACCATCGGGCGCGTCACAGCTACGGGCCGCATCAACGCCACCGGCGACCTGAAAGACCCCGGCACGCTGGTGGGCCAGGTGCGCGCCAACGTGCAGAGCGCCCGCTACAACGGCTATACCTATAAAGGCGTGGCCGCGACAGTCGACCTCGACCGCAACCGCTACGTCATCAACGCCAGCAGCAAAAGCGACCCTAACCTGAACCTCGACCTGACGGCCGTGGTGAACCTGCGCGACGCCCGCAACCCCACCTACGAAGTCACGAAGCTGAACCTGCGCGGCGCCAACCTCACGGCGCTGGGCTTCTACACCGGCGGCGACCTGCGCGTGCAGGGCAACCTGGTGGCCAACCTGCGCGGCTCCAGCCTGAATACGCTGAACGGCACCTTCAGCGGCCGCAACATCGTGATTGTGCGCGACAATCAGCCCTTCCCGCTCGACTCGCTCAACGGCCGCATCGTGCAGACGGCCACCCGCACCACCGCCGATATCACCTCCGATATTGCCAACGTGAACCTCGATGGCAACGTCCACCTCGGCGATATTGCGACCGAGCTGCAGCAGCACCTGGACCGCTACTTCGACGTGCCCGGCGTGAAATACTTGCCCAGCGCGGCCGACCGGCACTTCACGTACTCACTCAAGCTGAAAGACCCCAAGCTGGCCACCAAGCTGGTGCCGGGCCTGAAGAAGATTTCGCCCTTCACGCTGGCCGGCGACTACTCCCGGCAGGCCGCCCGTCTCACGGCCAACACCAGCATCCCGCTCATTCAGTACAACAACTACCGCCTCGATTCGCTGCGCCTGAACGTGGACTCCGACCCCGCCAAGCTGGAATACGGCCTGCGCCTGGCCCAGGCCGCGCAGGATACCACGCTGCGGCTGCGGCGCCCCAGCATTGTGGGCAACGTGGCCAATAACAAGCTGTTCACCCGCGTGGCCATCCTCGGCGACTCGGCCAACCGGGAGCGGCTGGCGGTGGCCGGTACGCTGCAGGCCCTGGTGCAGGGCGGCGGCAAAAACAGCAGCGTAGTGTATGAGTTTCAGGCCGCGCCGGAGCAGGTTATCAACTATGAAAACTGGACGGCCGGCGCCAACAACTATGTGCGCTACTACCCCAGCGGCGCCGTGGTGGCCGACGGTCTGAACCTGACCAACGGCCGCAGCACCCTGGCCCTGCAAAGCCAGAACCCGCAGGTGCCCACTTCGCCGCTGGGCGTCACGTTCACCAATTTTGAGCTGGCCGAGTTGGCCAAAATTGTGCAGCAGCAGGATTCGCTGGTGGCCGGGCAGCTCAACGGCACGGCCCGCATCGACAATCTGGGCAAGCCTAACCAAGCCTTCACGGCTGATGCCACCATCAAAAACCTGGTGTTCCAAAAAGCGTCCATCGGCGACATCGCCTTCAATGCCACCAACCCCAGCGCGGGCCGCTACGACATCGACGCGCGCCTGACCGGCGGGGCAGTCGGCACCGTGGGCGGCGCCGGCAACGACGTGCACGTCACAGGCACCTACCTGGCCACCAGCCCCACCCCGCTCAACCTGACCGTGGACGCTAACCGCCTCAACCTGAAACTAGTCGAGCCGTTTTCGGTGGGTCAGGTGCGCAACGCCACCGGCTACATACGTGGGCAACTGACGGTGACGGGCGCGCCCTCCGCCCCCGTCGTGCGCGGCACGCTCAATACGTCGGATGACGCTGGGTTCATTGTGCCGCAGCTGGGCTCGCCCTTCCGCCTGCCCAACCAGGCGCTCACGTTTGATGACCGGGGTATTGCTTTCAACAATTTCACGGTGCTGGATTCGGCCTCGAACAAGGCTGTCATCAACGGCTACCTGCTGAGCAAGGATTTCGTCAATTATTCCTTCGACATGCGCGCCACGACCAAAAACTTCATGGCCGTGCGCAGCACCCGCGAGAACAACGAGCTGTTCTACGGCCGCTTGGTGCTCGATTCGGAAACGCGCCTGACCGGGCCGGTGGAACTCATCAAAATTGATACCCGCGTGACCGTTGTCGATGGCTCCAACCTCACGGTGGAGTCGCCGGCGGCCACGCCTACCACCCAGGAGCGCACGGGCATCGTTGAATTCATCGACAAGAGCGCCCCGCTCGATACTATGCTGGCCCGCAAACCCGTGGTGGATACCACCAAGGTGAACGCCACGGGCTACGACATCACGGCCGTGGTCACCATCACCAACCGCACGCCCTTTACCATCGTCATCGACCCGGCCAGCGGCGACAACCTGAAGGTGCGGGCCGCCGGCACGCTCAACACCAACATTGCGCCGGATGGTACCATCACGCTCAGCGGCCGGCTGGACGTGGCCCGCGGGCAGTACCACATGTCGCTCTACGACCTGGCCCAGCGCGATTTCATCATTGCCCGCGGCTCGTCCATCACTTGGGACGGCGACCCTTACAACGCGGCGCTCGACATCACCGCCATTTATAAAGTGCAGGCCGCGCCGGCCGAACTGCTGGCCGGCCAGGGCCTTGACGACCAGACCAGCAACACCATTGCCCGAAACCGGCTGCCCTTCAACGTACTGCTGAAGGTGACCGACCAGCTCAGCAAGCCCACCATCGGCTTCGACATCACGCTGCCCGAAGCCCAGCGCGGCGCCCTCAACGGGCAGGTGGACACCAAGCTGGCCCAACTGCGCCAGCCCAGCCAGACCTCGGAGCTCAGCAAGCAGGTGTTTTCGCTGCTGATTCTGGGCCGGTTTGTGGCCCAGAACCCCTTCCAGACCAGCAGCGGTGAGGGCATCGTGGCCACCCAGCTGCGCGGCAGCGCCAGCGCCGTGCTCACCGACCAGCTCACCAACCTCACCGACAAGTACCTCTCCGGCCTGGGCCTCGACCTGGGCGTGACCAACCAAGCCGACTACAGCACCGGCGAGGCCCGCAGCCGCACCGACCTCAACGTGGCCGTGCGCCGCCAGCTGCTCAACAACCGCCTCACGGTGCGCGTGGGCACCGACATCAACCTGAGCGGCGGCTCGGGCACCCAGACCACCTCGGGCCAGAGCAGCACCAGCAACCTGGCCGGCGACGTGAGTTTGGAATACCGCGTGCTGGCCGACGGCCGCCTCCGGGTGCGCGTATTCCGCCAGAACGGCTACGAGGACATCGACGGCCAGATTGTGCGCACGGGCGCAGGCCTGGTGTTCCAGCGCGACTACCAGGATTTGAAAGACCTGTTTTCAAAAGTGCCGAAACAAGTGAAAGCTGACCGCAAGGCCGAGCGCAAAGAGGTGAAGGCCGAGAAGAAAGCCGAGAAAGATTCGGTGCAAAACCAGCCCACGGCCAAAGCCGACACGTTACGCTAGAACGCTGCGCTTAATGAGGAATGAATAATGAAGAGTGAAGAATTCGATATGACGCACGTGCAAACAGGACTGAAGAATGTAGGAATGCGCCGGTGGCCATTGCTCATTCTTCAGTCCTCATTCTTCATTCTGCTAAGCGCCTGCTCGGGCCTGAAATACGTGCCCGAGGGCCAGAAGCTGTACACCGGCAGCAAGGTCATCATTAAGTCGCCGGAGAAAATACCCAACGAGTCGGCGCTGCAAACCGAGTTGGAATCGGTGCTGCGGCCCAAGCCCAACGCGTCGTTTCTGGGGTTGCGGCCGAAGCTGTATTTCTGGCACCTGGGCGAGGGCAAGACCAAGGGTTTTGGCCATTTTCTGGCCGACAAGTTTGGCGAGGCGCCGGTGCTGCTGAAGGACGTGAAAATCAGCGCCACCAGCGGCCTCATCACCAACCGGCTCTACAACAACGGCTTCTTCAAGGGCACGGTGACCAACGAGGTGAAAACCCAGGAAAAGACCGCGCAGGTCGACTACACGGCCAACACGGGCCGGGTGTACACCATCCAAGAAATCCACTTTCCCGACCGCGACACGCTGGTTGACAAGGATATCCGGGCTACGCAGGCGGGCAGTCTGCTCAAAGTGGGCGACGCCTACAACCTCAACACATTCATTGCCGAGCGAGTCCGCATCGATAACGAGCTGAAGAACAACGGCTACTTCTACTTCAACCCCGACTACATCCTGTTTCAGGTAGATAGCACGCTGAACGACAAAATCAACGTGTACCTGCGGGTGAAGGCCACGGCCCCCAACAAAGCCACCAAACCCTATTGGCTCGACCGTATTCGTTTGAATACCAACTACGTGCTGACCGACACCACCACGCGGCAGCCAATGATGTACAAGAAATACGAGTACTATCCCGACGAGAAGGTGTTCAAGGCCAAGGCCATTACCAACGCCACCTTCCTCTACCCCGACAGCCTGTACCGCCGCAAGCGCCGCGACCAGACCATCAGCCGCCTGATGAGTCTGAACACGTTTAAGTTCGTGGAAATCCGCCTCAAGCCGTCGGCAGCGGGCGACTCGGCCGGCCGCGCCCGCCTCGACGCCGACGTGCTGATGACCCAGCTTAAGAAGAAAAGCCTGCGGGCCGATTTGCAGCTGGTGAGCAAGAGCAACGGCTTCACGGGGCCGGGCCTCACGGTGTCGTTTCGTAACCGCTCGGCCCTGCGCGGCGGCGAGCAGCTGCTCGTCAACGCCGTGGCCAGTACCGAAACCCAGACCGGCAACGGTAGCGGTGGCCTCGGCCTCACCAGCTACGAGCTGGGTTTGAACGCGCAGCTGGTGTTCCCACGCCTCGTGGTGCCGCACCTGCCACTGTTTGACATTAAGCTGCCCAATTCCGACTTTCAGCCGCGCACCACCATCGGGGCCGGCTACCGCACCGTGACGCGCGCCGGCTACTTCCGGGAAGACTTTTTCAACCTGAACTACGGCTACACATTCAAAACGAAGATTACCAACGAGCAGGAAATCCGGCCCATCGACATCACCTACGTGCGGCTGGCCGATACCACCCGGGCTTTCAGCGACTTGCTAAAGACGCGGCGCTACCTGCGCAGCGCCTTCGAGCAGCAGTTCATTCTGGCCAGCTCCTACCGCTACACCTACAACCAGCAGGTGCTGGAGCAGCGCCGCCAGCAGATTTATTTCAGTGGGCAGGTAGAGGGCAGCGGCAACCTGGCCAGCCTCATCAGCCAGGCCGCCGGCCAAACCCGCAGCCTGCCCGACCGGGGCTACACCGTGCTGGGCCAGCAGTTCAGCCAATACCTGAAGTTTGATTTGGAGCTGCGCGAGTACTACCGCATCAGCCCGAACCCGACGTCCGGCAACCGCATCGTGGCGCGCCTGCAGGCCGGCATCGGCATGCCCTACGGCAACTCCGTGGTGCTCCCCTACCCCAAGCAGTACGGCATCGGCGGGCCCAACAGCGTGCGCGCCTTCGCGGCCCGCGGCATCGGCCCCGGCACCTACAAGCCCGCCCCCGGCGAGCAAACCCTCAACCAGTTCTACGACCAGGTGGGCGACATCCGCCTCGAAGGCAACGTGGAATACCGCCAAGATTTGATTCCCTACGTGAAGGGCGCCGTGTTCATGGATGCCGGCAATATCTGGCTGGCCACCCCCGACCCCGACCGCCCCGGCGGCGAGTTCAAAGCCAATACCTTCCTCAAGCAGCTGGCCATCGGCTACGGCGCGGGCCTGCGCATCGACGTGCAGTTCTTCGTCATCCGCTTCGATTACGCCCTGCCCTTGCAAGCCGGATACGGCACACCCGACAGCAAAACCGGCCGCTTCAACCTGGCCATTGGGTATCCCTTCTAGGTTTCCGCTGTCATTGCGAGGCGAAGCCGAAGCAATCCGTCCTGTTAAAACCAGACACGCTCTTTTACCAGAAAGCCCCGGCACTGCGCAGTGCCGGGGCTTTTTGTTGGGATTGTCACATTACTTGGTTGGTCGCTGAGAACAGGACGGATTGCTTCGTCGTGCCTCCTCGCAATGACAGGCGGCTACCGAATTATCGGCATCCGCTCAAACGGCCGGTTCCGGTCGAACAGGAACCGGTACGTGGCGTGCGTTTTCAGAATCTTGGCGCCAATGGAACGGGTGGTCACCAGCATGCGCGGGTTGAAATCGCCAATCCAGTTCATTTCAATGTCGGCGTAACCCGCGTCGATAAACGCCTGCCGGGCATACACTAGCATGGCAGCGTCCACGCCCTTGCCCTGGTGCTCGGGCACCACACCGTAGATGATGCCAAACAGCTTCTTGTCGCGCCGCTGCATGTAGCGCCGCTGCTCCCACAAAAAGCGCAGCTTGCCCAGCAGGTTCAGGCGCCGGCCCACGTGCTTGAAAATCTGGTTCAGTTCGGGCAGGCTGATGAAAAAGGCCACCGGCTCCTCGCCGTGGTAGGCAAACCAGAGCAGGCGCTCGTCCACCACGGGCTTCATTTCCTTCACAATTTTGCGCGCCTCGTCCAGCGTCATCGGCTTCACCCCCGAGTGCTTGGCCCAGGCCAGGTTGTACACGTGGTGGAAATCCTGCGCCAGCTTCTCGGCGTCCTGCTTGCGGGCGTGGGCAAAGCGGTAGGTGTCGGCGTGCTCCTCGGCCCGCTTCGCAAAGCTGGGATGCAGTTCGGCCGCCGTGGTGCGGTAGCAGGTGTATTGCTTGAAATAAAGCTCAAAACCATAATTCTCAAACAGCGGCCGGTAATACGCCGGGTGCCAGAACATGCCGTAGTTCGGCTCCAGGTCGTAGCCATCAATGAGCAGGCCCCAGAACCGGTCCCGCTCGCCAAAATTGATGGGGCCGTCCATGGCCTGCATGCCCCGGGCCGCCAGCCACTGCCGGGCCGCCTCAAACAGCTGGTTAGCTGCCGCCTGGTCGTCGATGCACTCGAAAAAGCCCATGCCACCGGTAGGCAGGTCAGCATTTTTCACGTCCACCGCGTCGCGGTTCAGGAAGGCAGCCACGCGCCCCACGGTCTGGCCGCTGGCGTCGGTGAGCACCCATCGTGCGCACTCGCCGTTTTTGAACTTCGGGTTTTTGGCGGGGTCGAACACCGCTTCCACTTCGTTTTCCAGCGGGCCGATGTAGTTCGGCACGGCCGCGTGCAGGCGGGCCGGCAATTCAATAAACTCCCGCGCCAGGCGGGCATCAGCAACTTCGAGCAGCATAGTAAGGCAGCGGCCTGCGGCCTGGCCACGCAACTGCGTGGCTCCAAACCGGAAACCGCTGCAAAGAAACGGTTCAGTTGCCGCTTAGCATCTGCCCGCCTATCAGGAGTCCGGCTGCCTTACTGCACTAGTGCATTTCCGCTATGCGCCGCAGTGGCAAAGCCAGGCTGCGCAGACGCTTGGCTACCGGCCGGAATTGGGGTGCCGGGCATATCCACAAACTTATTGGAGCGAAACTGGCCCAGCACAAAGCAAAAAGGGCATTCTTTGCGGCCATCGCCGGTGCCACTTATTCGGCTGCCCGGGGCTATTCGTTGGGCTATCCGACACTCTGGATGCGTGTGGTAAATCTCAGCAGCAGAATTTTCTGCCGCCGATGAATAGAAGGGCAAGTTGTAGCTCATAGCGCTGAAGGTTGGTTCTCACATGGTACTCGTTGCCGCCCGAGGCAATTCACTTATTATTAAAATAAATGTACTAAAAAAAATAATTAATTTACCTATCATATTAAAAAATCTCATAAAATATTTGAAAAGGAGAATTTGAAGTCAGATATATGTTTTGTATTGATGTTGCTTATTACTAAGCAAATAGAGTCTGAATCGATTTGGTCTGCCCGCTGAAAACGGGTTGAGAATATGGGTTGCCAGCGCATTACAATTCAACAATCGCGACAGTTGACCCAGATATGTACTTCAGAGGCAATGCAAAAAAAGGCCGACCTTAATTGCTTAGGGTCGGCCTTTTTTGTGGTCACCGAAGACTTCTAATGGCTAATCTTTGGGCTTCACTTTGGTTTTGCCGTTGCGCTTGCCTTTGATTTTCGTGTCGCTCGGCACAATGGTGGTTGGGGCGACGACAGTGTTGGAGGAAGGCTCTACCGTCGTAGTGGTCGACTCAGTGGTGGTCGATGAAGCGGGCGTTTGGACCGGCGTGGCCGGATACGCCGGGGTGGCGGGTGTTACCGTAGTTTGGCGCGTAGTGGTGGTGGTGGTGCTGGTTTGGGCGCTGGCCGAATAGCCCGCTGTGGCGAACAATAGAGCCAGAAAAAGTTGCTTTTTCATAGGATGGAGAAGTTAGAAGAACATTGAGCCGGCATAAATCAATTACTGGCTGTGAGTTGGCTTTAACGACAGCTCCGCTCAAAGGGTTGACCTGAAGCTGGGCCAACGTCAACCAAACCAGCCCGTTGCTTAACAAAGCAAAGGCCCACTGGCGCAATGCCAGCGGGCCGCTATATTCTTGGCCGGAAGCCCGACGCTCAGTTGGTTGCGACTGCTTCGAGGGATGCGGAGCCTTTGGTGGGGGCCGATTTGCGCAGGTAGCGGTTGGCTTCCTGGTACAGGTCTGACTTGCGTTCGGCCTGCTCCACCACCACCTGGAAGTAGCGGCGGGCCAGCGGCCGGTTGCTGGCCTGCGCCGCCAACCGGCCCAGCCCAGCCGCCGCAAACAGGTAGTAGCCGCCCTTGGTCTGGCCCACGGCTTCGCAGAACACCAGGCAGCGCTGGTAGAAGTCCTGCGCGGCGGCGGGGTTGTTGTGCCGGTGCTGCTCCACGTAGCCCAGGTAATAGGACGCTGCACGGCCGCTAAAGCCTTCGTAGCCGGGCAGGCCCTTGTTGATTTTGGCTAGGATGTCGCGGCTGGTGCGTTCGCATTCGGTCAGCTCGCCCTCGGCAAATGCGTTTTGGGCGCGGGCGCGCTGGAAGCAGCTATTGTCGGGGAAATCGCGAGTGAGGTCGCGGGCGGCGGTGAGGGCGGCGGCGGTGTTATTTTCGCGGGCGCTGCCCAGGATGCGCATGCGGAAAAACCGGGCCTCGGCCGCTGTGTAGAAGCCGTGCTGGGCCACTTGTTCCAGTTGGGCCAGGCCGGTGCTGCGGTCGCCTTTGGGAAAGAACCAGAGCACCGGGCGCAGCCAGCGGTATTCGTCGGCAATCCAGACGGCGTAGTAGTTGAACAAGCCTTCGCCGAACACGAATTCGGGGCTGAGGCCGTTGGCTTCGCGGCTTTTTTGCAGGTAGGCCAGGGCGCGCTTGCTGCTCACGGTGGCCTTGCGCCAGTCGTGGCGCTCGGCGTGCAGGCGGGCGTCGAAACCATAAGCGGCCGACAGGAAGAAGCTGGCTTCGTAGTTGTTGTGGTCGGCGTCGTAGAGCTTCTGGGCTTTGGTGGTGGCCGTGTCCATGTAGGCGAAGAAGGTCTTGTCGTACTGCTGGTTGAAAGTGTTGCTGGGCATGATTTTCCACCAGGTGCTCAGGCCCAGCAGGAAATAAGGCATGGGGTGCTGGGGGTAGCGCCGCCGCAACGACCGAAACTGCCGCTCGGCCTGGTCGAACTTGAAGTTGTAGAGGTTGTGTACCGCGCCATCGAGTTCGGTCTGGATGTCGGCGTTGAGCAGCAGCCATTCTTTGGTATCGACGGCCGCCGGGGCCACCAGCACGTCGTCGAGGGCCACATCGGGCATGGCACGCACGGTATCGGCGGCCGATGGCCATGCAGCCGTGACCGGCGCCTGAGCCAGAGCGTTGCTCACCGAAAAAAAACAAAGAACCCCCGCTCCTACTAAACGCAGGGAACGGCACAACTGGTAGAAATTTGTCATGAGCGAGTTCGTATATAATTTAATCGATAATTTTCTAAAGAAAGGCGAGATGAACAAGAAAGGCTTTTCTACTAAAAAACCCTAATCATTACCAATATGAAGCTTTTATTTGATAACAACAACAAATTTAATGAATGGAATTTTTCTAATTTAAAAGAAAATATATGTTCATGCCAAAACCAGGTATAGTGCAAAACATAAACACATCGTATCGGTTCTGCTAAATGGAACAACCGGGCGGGCCGCACAAAACCTCACCTACGATTTTGGAGTTGAAATCAGATTCTTTCGACATCAAACAACTACCCGGCTATTAGCCGGTTTTCTCCCCTTTTTATGGAATACACCCGTTTGGGCAATACCGGCCTGCAGGTTTCGCGCATCTGTCTGGGCACCATGACCTATGGCACGCCCACCGAGCGCTGGCCCTGGGCCTTGAAAGAAGACCAAAGCCGTCCCTTCATTCAGAAGGCGCTGGAGCTGGGCATCAATTTTTTCGACACGGCCGACGTGTATAGCAACGGCGCCAGCGAGGAAGTGGTGGGCCGGGCCCTACGCGACTTCGCCAAGCGCGACGAGGTGGTGCTGGCCACCAAAGTATTCAACGCCATGGGCCCCGGCCCGAATGACAAGGGCCTCTCGCGCAAGCACATCATGAGCGCCATCGATGCCAGCCTGAAGCGGTTGGGCACCGATTACGTGGACCTGTACCAGATTCATCGTTGGGACTACCATACGCCCATTGAGGAGACGCTGGAGGCACTGCACGACGTAGTGAAGGCCGGCAAGGCGCGCTATATCGGGGCGTCGTCGATGTTTGCTTGGCAGTTTGCGCAGGCTCTTTATTTGGCTGATAAGCACAACTGGACGCGCTTCGTGAGCATGCAGCCGCACTACAATCTGGTGTACCGCGAGGAGGAGCGCGAAATGCTGCCGCTGTGCGAGGACCAGAAAATAGGTGTCATTCCGTGGTCGCCGCTGGCGCGGGGGCTGCTCACGGGTGGCCGTGGCAAGGAGCGCAACGAAACCGAGCGCGCCAAAACCGACGCTTTCGGCAAAAGCCTCTACGGCCGCGACGACGACTTCGCGGTGGCCGACCGCGTGACGGAAATTGCCCAGGAACACGGCCTGCCCAACGCCCAGATTGCCCTGGCCTGGATGCTAAGCAAACCGGCCATCACAGCACCCATCGTGGGCGCCAGCAAGCCGGGTCACCTCGAAGACGCCGTGGCGGCGGTGGATGTGAAGCTCAGCGCGGAGGAAATCAAGCGGCTAGAGGAGCCATATCAGCCGCACCCGGTGCTGGGGTTTTCGTAGAAATTAGATACGGAACAAACAGAACGGTCCTGCTGAGCGTAGCCGAAGCATTTTTACCGCGAGAGTAGATGGATTACTCCTGCGGTAGAGATGCTTCGTCTGCGCTCAGCAGGACCGTTCTGTTTGTTCTCTAATGACTCTGGAAGTTCCTTACTTCTTCAGCACCAGATAGCCGTAGGCCGGCAGCGAGATGGTGGCGCCCACGGCGTAGGTGCCGCCTTGCAGGGCGTTGGTCCAACTCGTGTTGGCCAGGGCGGCGGGCACGGTGAAGGTCTGCACCGAATTGCGCACGTTGGCCAGCACGAAGGCCTGCTCGGAGCCGGCGGTTTTGGTGAAGGCGCACACGTTGGCGGTGCTGTAGGCGGTGGGCGTGCCGGAGCGCAGGGCCGGGCTGGCGGCGCGGGCAGCCATGAGCTGCTGGTAGGCGCGCTTCACGTCAGGGTTCACGCCCCACTGCACTTTCACGGAGGTGAAGGGGAACGGAATTTTTGCCGTCATGCCGGCTTCCTGGCCGTTGTAAATCATGGGCACGCCCTTGTAGAGGGCCGTTATCACGAAGGCCGACATGGCCCCCGCCTTGCCACCGAACTGCGTGACCGGCGTACCGTCAGAGTCGTTCGCGTCGTGGTTGGTGATGTAGCGCACCACTTGCTGCGTGCCCGTGGCGCCCACGTATTCGCTGGCATTGAGGGCGTCGAAGTTGGTGGCCGGGCCGTTGCTGATGTACACGCCGCGGATGCCGCCGTAGAAATTGAAGCCAAAGTTGTAGTCGAAGCCCGAGGCGAAGTTGGCGCTGCGGGTGGCTTCGGCCAGCAGGAGCAGCTTGTGCGTCTTCACATTGCGCAGCGTGTCGATGGCCTGCTTCCAGAAGTCGTTGGGCTGGAAGTCGGCGTAGTCGAAGCGGAAACCGTCCACGTTGGCCGTGAACACCCACGACTTGATGGCCGAAATCATCTCGGCCCGCAGGTAAGCGTTGGTGAAATCGAGCTGAGCCACGTCGTTGTAGGTTGTGCCGTTGTTGGACACGGCCGCGATGTTGCCGGCCGCGTTAGCCTTATACCAGTCCGGATGGGCGGTTATCCAGGGATTGTCCCAGCTGGTGTGGTTGGCCACCCAGTCCAGCATCACGGCCATGCCGCGGGCGTGGGCCGCGTCCACCAGCGTGCGCAGGTCGGCGAGGGTGCCGAATTCGGCGTTCACGGCGCGGTAGTCCTTCACGGCGTAGGGCGAGTTATACGACGGATACGAACCCACCGCCTGTCCCACCGGGTATATCGGCATCAGGTACAGCACGTTCGTTCCCACGGCCTTGATGGAATCGAGCCGGGCCAGTACGCCGGCAAAATTGCCAGCTTGGCTAAAAGCCCGCATGTTGACCTGATAAATCACCGCATCCTCGCGGTTGGGCACCCCGGCGAAGGGCGTGCCGTACTGCGGCGGCGTGGGCGTGGAGGTGATGGGCGGCGTGACGGGGACGGGCGGCGTCGTGTCCTTGTTGCAGGCCGACATCAGGCCCACGGCAGCCAACAGCACCAGCGTATTCGCGCGTAAAATGTGGAAAACAGACATTTCGAAAAGATTAGATAAGCGGGGATGAATGAGCGGGCGGAGAATTATTTCCGGACCGGTTTGAAGCTGACGGCCGCGCCGCCACCCGGCGCCAGTTGCAGCCGAAGCGCCGATTTGCTGGTTACCACCTGCTTGGTGATGCGGTAGGCCATGGGGTTTTTCTGCCAGTCGGCGCCCGGGCCGTCGGCGTAAATAATGGCCTCGTAACGCTGGCCGGGCGTTAAAAAGTCCAGCTTGATGGGCTGCTGGCGGGCATTTTCGTCGGTGATGCTGCCGAGGTACCACTCGTCCCGGCCCTTAGCCCGGCGCACGGTGGTGAGGTAGTCGCCGGGTTCGGCGGCTAGGATGCGGGTATCGTCCCAGTCCACGGCCACGTCTTCGATGAACTGGAAGGCGTCGAGGTGCTGGTTGTAGGCTTCGGGCAGGTCGGCGGCCATTTGCAGGGGCGAGTACATGGTCACGTACAGGGCCAGTTGCTTGGCCAGGGTGGTGTGCACCTGCTTGCCCTGGTTGCGGGCGGGGTTCCAGTCGTCGAGCTTGATTTGAAAGATGCCAGGCGTGTAGTCCATCGGGCCGCCCATGAGGCGGGTGAAGGGCAGAATGGTTTCGTGCTCGGGCGGGTTGCCGCTGCTCCAAGCGTTAAACTCGTTGCCGCGGGCGGCCTCGTTGGCCAGCCAGTTGGGGTAGGTGCGATGCAGGCCGGTGGGCCGCACGGCCTCGTGCATGTCGACCATGATGCGGCTGTCGGCCGTGAGTTGGGCGGTGTGCACGTAGTGGTTCACCATCCACTGCCCGTCGTGGTGCTCGCCGCGCGGGATGATGCGGCCCACGTAGCCGGTTTTCACGGCGTCGTAGCCGTGCTGCTTCATAAAGCGGTAGGCGGCATCCTGGCGCCGCTCGTAGTTGGTGACGGAGCTGCTGGTTTCGTGGTGCATGATGAGCTTAACGCCCTTGCTGGCGGCGTAGCGCTGCAGCTCGTCCACGTCGAAATCGGGGTAGGGCGTCACGAAGTCGAACACCTCCTCCTTCCAGTTATTGGCCCAGTCCTCCCAGCCCACGTTCCAGCCTTCCACCAGCACGCCAGGGATGTGGTGCGCGGCCGCGAAGTCGATGTAGCGCTTCACGTTGGCGGTGTTGGCGCCGTGGTGGCCGTTGTTTTTCAGGGCGTTCCAGTTGGTGCCGGCCAGCTTGATGTTGCTGGTGTCGGCGTAGTTCCAGCTGGCGCGGTTCACGTGCATCTCCCACCACACACCCACAAATTTCTGGGGCTGAATCCAGCCGGTTTCGGCTACTTTGCTGGGCTCGTTCAGGTTCAGAATGAGCTTGCTGGCCAGCACGGCCGGGGCGTTGTCGGCCACCACGATGGTGCGCCAGGGCGTGTGCTCCGGCGCCTGCAGATAGGCCTTGGCGCCGGTGCCGGTGGCATCGGGCACGAGTTGGCTGCTGAGGCTGAAGGTCTTGGTGTCCACGTTTAGAAACAGGGCCGGGTAGTTCACCAGCGCCGCCTCGTGAATATTGATGTACAGTCCGTTATCAGCTTTCAGCATCAGCGGCGTTTGCACCCGCTTGGGGTCAGACTTCAGCTGAATGGCCTCGATGGGCGTGGTATTCACCTCGCTCAGACGGCTGGTGGTGTAGGCGTACTCGTTGGAGTCGTAGTCGCCCGGAATCCAGAAGGCCTTGTGGTTGGCCGGCAGGTTGAACTCGGTGTGCTCGTCCTGCACCGTGAAGTACTGCAGGCGCGGCTGCCGCGGAAACTCGTAGCGGAAGCCCACGCCATCGGCAAACACGCGGAACACCACGTCCAGCGTCCGGCCCGGGGCGGCCGGCTGGCGCAGGTGCACCGTGAGCTGCTGGTAGTGGTTGCGGATGGTTTTCACCTCGCCCCACACCGGCGTCCAGGTTTCGTCTACGTCCTTTGTTTCGCTGCCCGCCAGCACCAGCGGGCCGTCAAAGCCCTTGCCGTCGGCAAAGCTCAAACCCAGCCGCGAGGGCTGCACCACCGTTTTGGCGCCGTAGGCCACGGCGTAGGCGGGGCGGCCGTCGGCGCCCAGCGCCACCGTCAGGCTGACTTTTTCGAGATGGGCACTCAGAGGCGTCGTAGTTTGGGCGCTGGCGCGGAATCCGGCCGGGAGCAGGCAAATTGCCAGCAGAATTTTTCTCATAAGGTAAATATCGGGCAGCACCAAAGCCTATGTTGGCAGAAGGGGCACCTAAGGGTTGGTTATCTAAAATAAGCGGTTTAAATTATTGAACGATGGCACGGAGCGCTCCCCGCGCCATCGTTTGCTATGGAGAATAAAATCTGTTATTACCGCCGCACTTCCACCCGGCGGCTGCTTACACCGGCGGCCGTTTGCAGACGCAGCATATACACGCCATTGGCTACATCAGCCAGTCCAAACGTGAAGCTGCTGCCCGTGCCTATTTGCTCAGCCACTACCTGGCCCAGCATATTGAGCAGTGTGGCACGCACAGTGCCTGCAGGCCCGGCCAGCCCACCCAGCTGCACCGTGAACTGGTCGGTGGCGGGGTTGGGATACACCGCTACTTCGGGCGCAACGGCCGATTTAGTGGTGGCCAGCGCCGTGGCTACCGGCGCAAATGCCACGCCCCGGAACGAGGTATTGGCCGCCAGCGGCACGAAAGGCGCGGGCAGCGTGGTCGTGCTGGGCGCCGCGTTGTAGCCGGCCTGGTCGGTCACGGAATAAAGTCCTCCCCCACCGCTGGCAATCAGCTGCACCGCCGTGCCCACGCGCTGGCCGGTGAGGCCGCGCAGCAGCGCCGTGGAAGAGCCGCCGATGGTGCCGTTCAGCGTCCAGGTGCTGCCCACCAGGCTCCACTTCTGGATGCCGCCGGTGCTGGCGTCGTCGGTCACGTACACCACGTCGAGGCCCGGCACAGTGCTGCTTGGGTCGGCGAAATAGAAACCGTAGGGGCTGGGGCCGCTGGCCGTGGGGAAGCCCGGCAGCAGCGTCACGGCCGCGCCGGCCGTCGTGGGAAGGCCGGTGCCAATCTGGTTCAGGCCGTAGTTGGAATTGGCGGCCGAGGTGGCGTAGAGGTTGCCGTCGGCAATACCCAGAATACGAAAGTTCACCACCGTGCCGCCGCTCAGCGCCGTGGTGGTGCCGGTGTTGCCGAAGGGCACGTAGCGGATGCCGCTGTTGCCGCCCGACACGTAGAACGCGCTGCCGTCGGTGCTTACCGCCGTGCGGATGTTGGAGCCCGAAAAGGCGTCGTTGATTCGGGTGTTGGTGTCCACGCTGCCATCGGCGCTGATGCGCGCCACCAGACGGTTGTTGGTGGTGCCGCTGTTGGTGCTCGTCACGATGCCGGCGGTGCCGGGCACGGCGTTGTAGCCAGTCAGCAGCAGGTAGCGGCCGTCGGCCGTGCGGGTGATGTTGTCGGAAGTGGCGGTACCGCTGTTGGTGAAGGCCCGCACGGTGCCGTTGTCGGCCGTGGGCAGGGCAATGCTGCGCACCAGCGTGCCGCTTAGCGTGTACTCGTCCACAAACTCGGGCGTGGCGGCCGTGGTGAGCGTGGCCGAGCCGTCGCCCACCCGCACCGTGGCGATGTTGCCCGGTGTGAAGGCCGTGGCATTGGTCGGCGATGAAACCTGCTGATAAGCAACCTGCTGCAGGGCCACTGCCTGGGTGGGCGTAATGCCCAGGTCGGCCGCCGCCTGCTCGGTGGCGCCCAAGGTGCGCGGGTCCACATTCGTGAGCTGATAAAACAGCACCAGCGCGCTCAAATAGCTGCCCGTAATGCTGGGGTGCACGTAGTCCACGTTCCAAAGGTTTACCTTGGTGGGGTCGGGCGAGTACGGATTGCGGGTAGCCACGCCATTTGTGATGGCGCGCAGCCAAGCATCACCCACCGAGGCCACGGCCGCAAAACGGCGATTAGAAGCGAATTCCTGATAATAGCCCTTGTGCAGGTCGGCCGTCATTGTATCGATGGGGAAACCCGTGTAAGGCTGGCCGGTGGGATAGGTGAAATCGGGGCGGCCCCAGGTTTCGTAGAGGTACACCTGCGCGGCGGGGCTGGCCGTGTGGATGGCCTGCTCCAGCAGGTCGGCGTAGCTGTAAAACAGGGCGCGGTTGCCACCGCGGGCGTTGGGCACGGGCCGGGTGCTCTGCTCCTGCAGCACCACCTTGTCCCAGCCCGGCTGCGCTATGACCGACAGCGCGCTGGTGTAATGAAACTGCAGCGACTTGCCGCTCACGGCCTCGGTCTGCACGTTATAGTTCAGGCCGGCCTGCACCGTGAACTTCTTAAAGATGCCAGGCACGCCGCCAAAAGCGGGCGTCATGCCGGCGTCGTGGGCACGCGGGTCGCCGGCGGGCAGGTTATAATTAAGGTCCGTGACGGCCCCGGAATTGTAGTAGAGCACCGGCGTGTATTGGCCGTGCGTGAAGCTGTTGCCCACAAACAGCACACGGGTTTGGGCGTGCGCCGTGGTGGTCAGGCCGAGCGCGGCTACGGCCAGCCCCAGCAGGCGCCAGGCGCCCCGAGGGGTAAAAGATGTTAACATAGGAAAAGGGAAAAGTGGGAATTGAAAAGGCCCTTGCATCCGCCGCGCCGCGCCAACTGAGCCGGGCCCAGCGCCGCGTTGTCGCAGTCGTTTTGGAGGAGAAAGTGACCAAAACTACCCCGCACCCCAGCCAGCCGGAATTTATCAAACCCAAGTATGAAAAATATTAACCCTTTCTCAATTCAATAAACTGTTTTACAATATTTTAAGTATAAAATCTACACTCAAAGTATAGGATAAATATTGTCTGATTCAGCACGAATCACCAACAAAAAAGGGACCGCAGCCCTTTTATTATCCCGATTCCCATGGGTTCTCCGGGCCTTGGCGCAGCCCAGCCAGCGCCGGTCTAAGGGGCCACTCACCTAGCTCCGCTACACGGCTTCGATGGCCAGAATGCGGGCTTCAAATTCTTCGTTGGGCACCAGCGAACGGTTCTTCACCCGGGTCTTGTAGGTGTAAATCGTGTTGATGGAATAGCCCAGCATGCGGCTGATTTGCTCGCTGTCATCGATACCCAGCCGGATGAGGGCGAAGATGCGGACCTCTGTGGTCAGGAGTTGGTCGTCGGCCAGCGTCAGGCGGTCCTCCTCCCGAAACAGGGTGTTGAACTGCGCAATGAAATTGGGAAACAGCCGCAGGAAAACCGTGTCGAAGCCCTTCAGCAGTTCGTTGCGCTCGGTCTTGATGTTGACGCCATCGACCAGCTTCTGCAGGCCGGCGTACTGCTTGCTGCTGAGCAGGGCTTCCACGCGCTTCTTGAGTGTTTCGAGCTTGTCGATGTACTGCGAGTTGTTGTGGAAGTAGTAGCCAATGTATTCTTCCTTAATCGTATTGGCTTCGTTGAGGCCGCTGTTGAGTTGGTGCAGCTCGTCGTTGCGGGCCTGTAGCTCCCGGTTAGCAGCGAAAATCAACTGGTCGGCCCGGCGCAGCTTGCGTAGCGCCCGCCAGCTCACCACCGCGAAGGCGATGACCACGCCGGCCAGCAGCGTCATGACAATAGCGTAGGTTCTCAGCGACTTGCGCTGGTTCTCGATGATGTTGATTTTCTGCCCTTCGATGATGGACGAGACGTGGCTGATTTCAATCTGCCGCTGGCGGGCCTTGTAAAACGTGGCGTTTTCGCGGGCTTCCCTAATGAACGTGTAGGCGTTCTTGAGGTCGCCCTGCCGGTAGCAGTAGTCCGAAAGCTTGAAGATGGCCGTGGTTTCCTTGGTGGCCGTCTTCACGTCGGCAATGGCCGAAACAAGCAGCAGCTCAAAGGCTTTTTCGGGCTGGCCGGCCTGCTCGTAGAGGTAGGAAGTGGTGCTGGCGCTCACGGCCAGCTGGTGCAGCGTGAGACGCGGCAGCCGCAAAATCTGGCGGTATACCGCCGCCGCCGCGGTCAAGTCGGCGTTTTTCAGCGCCCGGAATTCCTGCACTTCCAGGCACTCATAGGAACCCGGGCGGCAGAACTGCAGGGCCGTGTCGGCGTAGGCCAGGGCCTTGGCGTAGTAAGCCGGGCGGTAGGTTTGGTCCTGGTTGAAATTACCCAAGTCACTATAAGCCCGAGCTTTCAGGAAGTACAGGCTCTGCTTGTCAGGCAGCGTCAGGCGGCGCGCATTGATGCTGTCGAGCGTTTCAAACGTTTCCTTGAACAGGCCCGACGACAGCAGCACGAAGGCCAGCTTGAGCTTGGCCACCTCCAGCTTCTCAGGGCTGCGGAGCTTCTTAGCCAACTGCCTGATTTTCTGACAATACACAAAGGCCGAATCGTACTTAAAAGCCTTGTACTCATCGTAGATGCGAAGGGCCAAACCGAAGCGGGCATTGTCGTTGGCTTCCAAGGCAGCAAAATCGGCGGTGAGCACCGCAATGCGGTTCAGGCGTTGCCCGTCGTATTCTTTTTTGTGGGCCAGCGCCTGGTTCAGCTCCGTCAGCAGGCTGTCGGTTGTGCTGGCCTGCTCGCCCGCGCAGGCTAGCAAACTACTGAGCAGCAAACCGCAAATGATAAAAAACCTCTTCACCAAATAAAGCAGGCCGCTAACGGGGCCAACTCAAAAGTAAGGGTTTGCCGAAGTAGTTGGACGATGTAGCTGGACAATGACCGGCTGCCCGCCAGACCGCGCGCCAGCACGGCCCTTCGTCATGCAGGACTCCAGCCCGTCATGTCTCGGCAAGCTCGATATGACGGGCTGGAGTCCTGCCTAACCGTTATTCCTCACCGGCATTCTTCAGCTTGCTCAGCAGCGAATACGCACCTTCGGTCACGTAGCGGGCCGTGGAATCGGCGGCGGCGCGGCCGGGAATGAACACCTCGCTGTAGCCGTCGGCCTGCTCGCCACGGCGCACTTCAATTATTTTGAAAACCTGCTTGCCGGCCGTGGAGGGCTCTTGCCGGAATACGTATTGCTTGCCTTCGTAGTCCACCACGGCCTTGTCGGGCAGGGCCAACACCCGGCGGTTCGTGGTTTCTACCACGGCGCGCACGAACATGCCGGGCAGCAGCGCGGGGTCGTTTTCCTGGTCGAGGTGGCCGTGCACGCGCACCGTGCGCTGCTGCTCATCCACCGTGCGGCCGATGAGATAGACGCGGGCGGTGCGCTCGGCGCTGCTATCGTTGGGCAGCGTGAACCGGATGCGTTGGTTTTTTTTGAGCAGCGGCACGTCCTTTTCAAACACGGTGAGTTCCACGTGCAGGTGGTCGGGGTCGACTAGTTGAAACAGCGCATCGGTGGGCGTCACACTCTGGCCCACGGTCACGTTTACGGCTTTGACGAAGGCAGCCTTAGGCGCGCGCAGCGTGGCCGTGCTCACGAAGGGCCGGCGGCCGACGGGCAAGCCCGCCAGGCGCAGGCGCGCCAGCTGGCCGGCAGCCTGGGCTTGCAGGGCGCCGTACTCGGCCTGGGCGCGCTGCAGGTTTTTGGCCGGGGCCACTTCCTCGCGCACCAGTTCGCGCTGGCGTTCCAGCTCGGCCTTGGCGAACGTGAGCTGGCTTTGAGTTTCGAGGTAGCTCTGCTGCAGCTGAATAAACTCCGGGTTGCGGATGATGGCCAGCACCTGCCCCTTGCGCACCCGCGAGCCCTGGAGCAGCGAAGTGGCCTCCACAATGCCCCCCAGCGGCGCGCTGATGGACACAAGCTGGTCGGGCGGCACGTCGAGTACGCCGTTGGCCTTGAGCCCGCCGCCTAGCACACGCTCCGTAAGCGGGCCGGTTCGCACGCCAGCTAGCTGCTGCTCATCGGGCGTGAGGGTGACGTGGTCGGCGGGTACGGCGGGGCCCTCGGCTTTGGTTGCGGCCGGAGTTTCGGCTGTTTCAACGGGTTCGGTTTTACCCGAACAGCCTGCAGCTAGCAGAAATAGAACCAAGGCGGCGGATTTATAGAACAGGGGTTTCATTCGAAGAATCAAAAACGGCATGCAGAAATTCTACTTTATGCGAAGAAGGCTCTGCATGATATGATGCATTGGATAAGTCATTCAATACCAGCTACTCCGCGCTCAACAAATAGTCCAGCTCGATTACCGTCTGGTTGTGTTGCAGCAGCGCGTCCAGATAGTCGGTTCGCAGGCGCAGGGCGCGGTCGAGGTTGAGCAGGTATTCGGTGTAGCCGTTTTCGCCGGCTTTAAAGGCCTTGGTGGCCACGCGGGTGATAACGGCCGCCTGCGGCAGGCCCGTTTGCTGGTAAAACTGCAGGCGCTGCTGCTGCTCGGCGCGTTGAGTGAGCAGCTCCTCTACCTTGCCGGCCAGCTCGGCCTGGTAGCGGCTCAGGCCGGTTTGGGCCACTTTTTCCTGCAGCCGGGCGGCGTCCACACGGGCCCGTTGCGGACCCTGAATGAGGGGCACCGCCACGGTAGCCTGCACGCCCTGAAACCGGTCGCCGGCCCCGTAGGTGCGGGTGGTACCGTCCACTACCTGGGGTCCTATTATTGACTGATTGAAATAGCCCACGCTCAGCCCGGGCTTGCCCTGGGCCTGCGTCACGCGGGTTTCGGCCTGGGCCACGGCCACTTGCTGGCGCAGCACCTGGGCCAGCAGGCTGCGGGCGAAGATGGCCGTATCGCCGGGTGAGATAGCAACTTTGGGAGCGAGGGGCACCATTGTGCTGTCGGCTACCGCCACGGGCTGCCGGCGTTGGAGCAGAGCCTGCAGCTGCCGGACTGCCACCTGGTATTCGGCGCGGGCCTGCGTTAAGCGGATGCGGGTTTCGCCCTGCTGCACCAGCGCGGTGGCCACTTCGAGGCGGTCGGTTTCGCCGGTGCGGAAGCGCAGCTGGGCGGCCCGCACAAATTCAGTGTAGAGGCTGTCCTGAGCGCGCAAAGTGCGCAAACGGTGGCGGGCGTGCACGGCGGCTTCGTACTGCAGGCGCACTTGGCGGCGCACATCGGCGCGGGCCAGGGCCAGCTGCTGCTCCTTGGTGGCCACCTGCGCCCGGGCCAGGGCCGAGAGCGTGCGGTAGTAGCCCGGCCAGGCCAGCGGCTGGGTGATGCTGAACAGGTTGTCGTTCTGCGCCGAGTTGTACTGGCCGTAGCTGCCCTGCACGGTGGTGCGGCCAATGTCGCGCGCCGCGCGCACGGCCGCCTGCTGGGCAGCAAGCTGCTGCTCAGCCCCGAGCACGGTGCCGCTTTGGCCGAGGGCCGCGTCCACGGCCTGGGTGGCGTTGAGGGCGCCATCGGCGGGCGTGCCGGGCTGCTGGGCGCGGGCCCGGCCGGGTAGCAGGCCAGTCCCTAGAGCCAGTAGCAAGAGGCCCGCAGCCGGCAGGCTGGTGGCTGGCGTTCCGGCAGTTGCTGGGGCGTCGGTTTCGTGCTTGCGCGCGGCGCGGCGGGCGCTCCACATTTCTTCGAGGTAGTAGAGCACGGGCAGCACCAGCAGCGTGAGCAGTGTGGCTGTCACCAGCCCGCCGATGACCACCGTGGCCAGTGGCTTCTGCACTTCGCCCCCAGCCGAGTTCGACAGCGCCATCGGCAAAAAGCCCAGCGAGGCCACGGTGGCCGTCATCAGTACCGGGCGCAGACGCACGTGAGTGCCCTCCAGAATGCGGGCGCGCAGGTCAGTCACGCCTTCTTCTTTGAGCTGGTTGAAGTAGCCGATGAGCACAATGCCGTTGAGCACGGCCACGCCAAACAGCGCAATGAAACCCACGCCCGCCGAGATGCTGAACGGCATGCCGCGCAGCCACAGCGCCAGCACCCCGCCAATAGCCGAGAGCGGAATAGCCGTGAAAATCATCACCGACTGGGCTACGGAATTGAATGTGGCATAGAGCAGCAAAAAGATGAGCAGCAGCGCCACCGGCACGGCAATCAGCAGCCGGTCGCGGGCCGACTGCAGGTTCTCAAACTGCCCGCCGTACGTGGCGTAGTAGCCAGGCGCGAACTTCACGCGTTGCGCCAAGCGCTGCTGCACTTGCTTCACGAGGCTTTCCACGTCGCGCCCCCGCACGTTGAAGCCCACGATGATGCGGCGCTTGGCATCGTCGCGCTGAATCTGGCTGGGGCCCGAAACAAAGGCGACTTTGGCCACCTGCTCCAGCGGAATCTGCCGGCCGTCGGGGGTGGCCACGAACAGCTGGCGCAGGTTGCTGATGTCCTGACGGTAGCTTTCCTTAAGGCGCACCACGAGGTCGAACCGGCGCTCTTTCTCGAAAATCTGGCCCGCTACCTGGCCCGCGAAAGCTGTTTGCACGGTGCGGTTCACATCATCTACCGAGAGGCCGTATTGGGCCAGCTTGTCGCGGTCGAGCTGGGCTACAATCTGGGTTTGGCCGGTGGCGCGCTCCACGTAGAGGTCGGTGGCGCCGGGCAGGCCCTTCACCAACTCCCCCACTTGCCCGGCGTAGTCGTCGAGCTGCTGCAGGTCCTCGCCAAAAATCTTAATCACCACGTCCTGCTTGGCACCCGAAATCAGCTCATTAAAGCGCATCTGAATGGGCTGCTGGAAGCCAAATGTGACGCCGGGAATAGTGCTGAGCCGGGCTGACATCTTCTCTACCAAGCCCTCGCGGCTGTCGGCCGAGGTCCAGTCCTTCTTGTCTTTGAGCACGATAATCAGGTCGCAGGCTTCCGGTGGCATGGGGTCGGTCGGAATTTCCGAGGAGCCCACTTTGGCCACCACCTCTTTCACTTCGGGGAAGTTTTTGAGTAGCAGCCCGGCCGCCTGCTGGGCCTTCTCGGCCGTGTAGCTGATGGAGGAACCGGGCAGCACGCGGGTTTCCACAGCAAAGTCGCCCTCTTCCAGGGTGGGAATAAACTCGCCGCCCAGCGTGCGAAACAGCAACGCAGTGCCCACCAGCAACGCCAGTGCCGTGCCAATAATCAGCGTTTTAGCCCCCAGCGCCCACGCCACCACGCGCTGGTAGCGCAGGGCCAGCCGGCCCAGTATCTTGTCCGAAAAGCCGTGGCGGTCGGTGCGGCGGCTCAGGGCCAGCGCCGACATCATGGGCACGTAGGTGAGCGAGAGCAGGAAAGCGCCGAGGATGGCGAAGGCCACCGTCTGGGCCATGGGCCGAAACATCTTGCCCTCGATACCGCCCAGTGCCAGCAGCGGCAGGTACACAATCAGGATAATAATCTCGCCAAACGCCGCCGAGGAGCGGATTTTGCTGGCCGCGTGGTACACTTCGTCGTCCATGTCGGGGCGGGAAAGTTCCGCCGCTTCCGCCGGGCGCTGCAGCCCCGCCAGCCGGTGCACAATGGCTTCCACAATAATGACGGCGCCGTCCACAATCAGCCCAAAGTCAATAGCTCCCAGCGAGAGCAAATTGCCCGAAACGCCAAACAGCCGCATCATGCCAATGGCAAAAAACATGGCCAGCGGTATCACCGAGGCCACCACCAGCCCGGCGCGCCAGTTGCCCAGAAACAGCACCAGCACGAAAATCACAATCAGCGCGCCTTCAGCCAGGTTCTTGGTCACGGTGCCAATGGCCTGGTCCACCAGCTTGGTGCGGTCCAGAAACGGTTCGATAACCACGCCTTCAGGCAGCGTTTTCTGGATGGTGGCCATGCGCTGCTTCACGGCCTTGATGACGGCCGAGGAATTGGCGCCCTTCAGCATAAGCACCAGCGCGCCCACCGCTTCGCCCTCCTGGTTGCGGGTCATCAGGCCGTAGCGCACGGCGTGGCCGAGGCGCACCTGGGCCACGTCGCGTACCAGCACGGGCACGCCGGTGGCGCCGGTGGGCGCCCGCACCACCATGCGGCCCACGTCTTCGAGCGAGCCAGCCAGGCCTTCGGTGCGAATGAAATAGGCCGCGGGATTTTTGTCGATGTAGGCCCCGCCGGTGTTTTGGTTGTTCTTTTCGAGAGCGTTGAAGACGTCGGCCACCGTCACGTTCAGGCTGCGCAGGCGCTCGGGGTCAAGGCCCACCTCGTATTGCTTCACGTAGCCGCCGAAGCTGCTCACGTCGGCCACACCGGGCGTGCCCAGCAGCTGCCGGCGCACCAGCCAGTCCTGCAGCGTGCGCAGCTCGGTGGCCGAATACTTGTGCTCGTAGCCCGGCTTGGGATGCAGCACATACTGGTAGATTTCGCCGAGGCCCGTCGTGAGCGGGGCCAGTTCGGGCGTGCCGGCGCCGGCCGGAATCTGCTGCTCAGCGTCCTTTAGCCGCTCACTCACCTGCTGGCGCGCCCAGTACACGTCCACACCGTCGGGAAACACGATGGTGACCACCGACAGGCCGAACCGGGAGAAAGAACGCACCTCTTCCACATCGGGAATGGTAGCAATAGCCTGCTCAATGGGAAACGTAACCAACCGCTCCACATCGGGCGCGCCGAGCGACGGCGTCTGGGTGATGACCTGCACTTGGTTGTTGGTGATGTCGGGCACGGCATCGATGGGCAGATTGGCCACCGAGTAGCCGCCCCACGCCACCAGCGCCAGCGTGAGCAGGCCAATGAGCAGCTTGTGGGTGATGGAAAAGTAAATAATGCGGTCGAGCATGAGCTGCTGAACGGGAAGGGAGACAAACCAGAAAAAGACGGGGGAACGCGGCCGGACGCAGTACGCAAAAAGTCCGCGCCGGGCACGGCACAGCCGTTCCAGCGCGGACCTTATCGGGCGCGAAGCATCAGATTACCAGAGAACCAATGAAGATTCGCAGGTCGGGAATTTTGGGTTTGAGGTGCTCAGGTGGCACCAGGGCCACGGCTTGCTGCCGGTCCCAGGCCTGAAACGGCCGGAAGGCGAAATCCTGCACGGGCGGCAGGGCCAGCACAGCGGGCGCCGGGTAGTCGCCGAGCAGCTTGAGCAGCGGGGCGAGGCCGGTGAGGGACTGGTCGTCGTCGCCGGTGCAGGCGTGGTGGCCGTGGTGCGGGCTCGACGAGTGCTGAGCTACCGGAGCGTGGTGGTCCTGGTAATGGTCGTCGTCGCGGTTCTGGTCGTGGTCATCATCGTGGTGATGATGCGCCTGCGGCATGTTGGGCAGGTGCAGGTGCTCGCCGACCGCGCGGTGGGGCAGCAGTTCCGCCAGCGCCACCGCCGGCCCCAGCAGCGCGCTCAGAAACACGACCAGCAAGGCCGAGGCAGTGAGGCGAATGGTGGCGGGTAGCAAGCGAAACATGAGCGGGCAAAGGTAAAACAGTCTACGGCCACCGCCTTCTTTCGGTCGAAAAGGCTATCCAATCAACCCAAAGCTGCCTTTTCCTGATTTCCCCTAATTTCTCAAAAGCAAAACAGCCGCTCAGCAATGAAGCTAGGCGGCTGTTAAGCAATGTGGGAAGTAAAGGGCTCGAACCTTCGACCTCTGCTGTGTGAAAGCAGCGCTCTGAACCAACTGAGCTAACCTCCCAAGCTAATAAAACCGGCATCAATTATTCCGGTATTAAAAAGAAAACAGCCACCAAGCGTGATGCCTAAGTGGCTGTCTTTCAGTGTGGGGGATACTGGGTTCGAACCAGTGACCCTCTGCTTGTAAGGCAGATGCTCTGAACCAGCTGAGCTAATCCCCCGTGGTGTTGTTCCCGTTTGGGATTGCAAAGATGGGAGGTGTTTTTGGAAGCGCCAAACAAAATGCTGATTTAAGCGCCAGATTTTTCTGTCAAAAGCGGCTCTCACGCGGCAATAACTTCATTTTCAGGGCCAGAAAATTTACGGTCTTCGCTTAAAAAATTCGTCTGCCTCCCGGTTTGCCGGCAAGCAACGTATTCGGGCGTCTCCCGTTAAGCCCCCAAACATTTCCACTCACCCAACCTTTCCCTTCCTATGGACGCGCAACTCCTCCAGAACTATTCCGAAGCCGAAAAAACCGCTTACCTGAGCGCCATTGCCAGCCTCGCCACCGCCGACCGCCAGGCCTCGGGCGCCGAAACCCAGTTTCTGCAGGCGCTGGCGCAGCAGGCCGGCCTCTCGGGCGGCGCCACGCAACAGGTGCTGGCCGCCGCTTCGGATGCCAACAACCAAACCATCCAGCAAAACCTCGACGCCCTCAAAGGCAGCGACCTACGCTTCTCGCTCGTCACCGACCTCATCAGCTTCGCCCGCGCCGATGGCGCTTACGCTAACGACGAGGAAGCCATGATTGGCAAAATGTCGCAGTACCTCGGCATCAACCCGGAGCAGAAACAAGCCTTGGAAACCGTGGTCGACCAGGCCGCTACCGTGGCCCACGACCCGCAGGACCCGGCCAAAGAAGGCTTCTTCAGCCGCATTGGCGACAAGCTGTCCAGCGTGGGCATTCCCAAAAATGCCCTCATGGCCGGCCTGCTCGGCGTGGTGGCGCCCATGGTGATTTCGCGCGTGATGAGCGGCGGCAGCCAGAACCAGGGCTACGGCAACCAAAGCAGCGGCGGTGGCCTGCTGGGCGGCCTCGGTGGCGGCGGTAGCCTGGGCGGCCTGCTTGGCGGCGCAGCGCACAGCGGCCTGGGTGGCATGCTAGGCGGCTTGCTCGGCGGCGGTATGCTGGGCGGCCTCATGGGCGGCGGCAATTCGCAGGCCGACTTGCCGCAGCAGGGCTCGGCCATCGGCAGTGGCGGCTTGGGTTCGATGATGTCCATTCTCGGCGGCCTGGGCGGGCGGCCCAACTCGCAGCCGGCCAGCGCGGGCGGCGGCGGCTTGGGCGGCTTGCTTGGCGGCAGCAGCTTGGGTGGTATGCTCGGCGGCCTGTTTGGTGGTAACCGCTAGGCTATTAGAGCCCAACATTTACAAAGAAAAAGGCCACTCGATTGAGTGGCCTTTTTCTTTGTAAATGTTATTCAAACTTTTCCGGCCACAGGTGGTGCCACCACCGGCGTGCCCGCAAATGTGCCGCCATGCTGCTCCACTACTTCCACAATTCGGTAGTTGAGGTCTTCTTTCACGTCGAGGTATTCGTCGTAGCTGGTGGTGTCCACGAAGTACTGCACGGTGACCTCGCGGCCGGCGGGCGTGAGAGCATTGAATTTCATCTGCACGTCCTGCGTCACGAGCGGGTGGGCCTGCATGGCCGTTATCGCGCCAGCAATGATGTCGTGGAGCTGGACGCTGGTGGTTTTCTGGTCGAAGATGAGCGTGAACCCCACGCGGCGCGAGGTGCGCAGCGAAAGGTTATCCAGGGGCTTGTCAATCATGCTTTTGTTGGGCACGGTCACGTAGCTTTTCTCGGCGGTGCGCAGGCGGGTGCTGCGGAAGCCAATTTTCTCTACCGTACCGCTCACGTCGCCGGCCGTCACGAGGTCGCCCACGCCGAAGGGTTGGTCGAGGAAGATGGTGAACGAGGCGATGAGATTTTCGAGGCTTTCCTTGGCTGCGAAAGCCACGGCCAGCCCACCAATGCCCAGGCCGCCAATCAGGGCCGTCACATTCACGTTGAACACCTCGCCTAGCACCACCAGCAGACCGATGATGATGATGAGCACCTTTAGCAAATCTTTGGCGAAGGGCAGAAACTGATTGTCGAGCCGCGTGGCGCCGGCGGTTTGGCGCAATTCGTTGCGGCGCTGCACCACTAGTAGAGCAAAATCGACCAGCCGCAGCACCACCCAGGTAATGGTGAGGATAATACCCAGCAGAAAGATGCGAAGCAGCGCCACCTTGGGCCAAGGCTCGATGCCCGGCACGGCATCGGGCGGCAAGGGGTAGCGCAACACGCCAAACGCCAGGTACACCGTGGCCAGCAGCAGCAGCACCGACAACGGTTGAATGAGCGAGTCGTGCAGTTCCTGCTCGCTCACGCCGGCCGTGTAGCGTTTGGTGAGGCGGAAAAGCACGGCACTCAGCAGCCGCGACAGCAGCCGCCGCAACGCCGCGCCCACCAGCAGAATGAAGGCCGCCAGCAGGTATTGGCCCAGGGAGTTACCCAGAAATTCGTAGCTCAAAAAAGAAGGAAGCGCCATCAAATGGAGAAATGGTTGTGCCGTAGAGACGCATAATTGCGCCTCGTTGTTGGGATGGTGCAGTTAAAGCGCCACAAATAAAGAACGTCATGCCGAGCGCAGCGAAGCATCTTGCCCGCAGTCACCTTACGCCGAAACCTCACCCCCGTCCCCTCTCCCCAGAAGAGGGGAGCCAGCCGATTCAGTTCCGCGCAAAACCGGTGTCCCCTCTCCCCAAGGAGATGGGGGCAGGGGGTAAGGCGCCCGCTAGAACAAAACCCTTACTTCGCCCGAATGGCAATCACCGGGTCCAGATTGGCGGCCACGGCCGCCGGCACGATGCCGGCCACTACCCCAATGGCCACCGAGATGAGCAGCCCCAGCACGATGCGCGCCGTCGTCATAGTGAGCGGCAGGGCATCCTGCGGAATGGTAGTGACGAGCCAGACCAGGAAAATGCCGGCCCCGCCGCCAATCAGACACAGGCAAATAGCTTCGAACAGGAATTGAAACAGAATAAAGAAGTTCTTGGCCCCTAGCGACTTCTGAATCCCGATGATATTGGTGCGCTCTCGCACCGACACGAACATGATGTTGGCGATGCCAAAGCCACCCACCAGCGTGGCCAGGCCGCCAATCATGGCCCCGATGACGCCAATGCGGCTGAAGAGGGTACCAATCACGGAGGCAATCATTTCGGGCCGGTTCAGGGCGAAGTTGTCTTCCTCGCGGGGTTTGAGGCCGCGAATGTTGCGCATCACACCCTGCATTTCATACTCCAAATCGAGCAGGCCCGCGTCCTCGTCGCGGCCCTTCACGGCAATGGACACGCTGGGGCCGCCGCCCTTGCCCGTGGTACTCACGGAGAGGAGCTTGGCGAACAAACTGAATGGGATGATGCAGTTGGCGTCATTGCTCGAAATGGTGAGCAGCTTTTTGCCTTCCTTTTCCATCACGCCGATGACGGTGAACGTGCGGCCACGCGCCTTGAACTCCTGGCCCAGGGCGCTGCCGCTGGGAAACAGGTTTTCGGCAATGGTAGCGCCGATGATGGCCACCGGCCGGCCCGCGTCCATCTCCTGCGTGGTGAAATAGCGGCCTTCCTTGAGCGGCACGTTGCTCACGATGCGAAAATCGTAGGTTACGCCCTGCAATACGCAGTCGGCCACTGAGTTGGAGCCGGACTTGAGCGTATTGCCGCTGTTGGCGGCGAACATGGCCACGCCTTTATTATTCGGCCCGAGCTGCCGGCGCAGCTGCTGGAATTCGCGCGGCGTGGGGTTGGGCCGGTTGAAGTATTTCCACCAGGGTGAGTCGGGCGAAAAAATAAACGGCCATTTCTGGACGTAAATAATTTTGTCGCCCACAAAATCGAGGCTGCTGCGGATGTTGCTTTCCAGCGAATCGACGACGGTGAAGACGGCGATGATGGAAAAAATGCCCACCGTGACGCCCAGCAGCGACAGTATCGTGCGCAACAAATTGGCCTTGAGGGCATCGAGGGCAAAGCGAAAGCTTTCGAAGACGAGACGGAGCGTGAGCATTGGGAAAGGGTGAGATGCAGAAAAGAGCGGCAGTATGCCGGTGGCACCTGCAAAAGTGCACCGGATAACTTTTGCCGACGGCGGCAGTTTCTCGTAAAGCTTGTTTACAAGTTCAAAAGACGGGAAACGGCGGGGAAGTTGCTGATGATGAAAGCACGCCCCGCTGCCGGGTATTCAGGAAAAAAAGAATATTCTCGGAAAAAGCCGTACTTTTGCCTCCCCAAAATTCCGTATATTCCCCCAATCCTGCCCTATGGCGATGAAATTGCATGAGTTCAAGTTCGAACTCCCCGAGGAGCTGGTGGCCATGCACCCGGCCCGCAACCGCGACGAAAGCCGCCTGATGGTGGTGCACCGCGCCACCGGCCAAATTGAGCACCGCAACTTTAAAGATATTCTCGATTATTTCAACGAGGGCGACGTTTTGGTGTTCAACGACACCAAGGTGTTCCCAGCCCGCCTCTACGGCAACAAAGAAAAAACCGGCGCTAAAATTGAGGTTTTCCTGCTCCGCGAGCTGAATAAGGAGTTGCGCCTGTGGGACGTGCTGGTGGACCCCGCCCGCAAAATCCGCGTTGGCAACAAGCTCTACTTCGGCGAGTCAGACATGGTGGCCGAGGTCATTGACAACACGACTTCGCGCGGCCGCACCATCAAATTCCTGTTCGATGGCACCGACGAGGAGTTCCGCAAGGCGCTCTACGAGCTGGGCGAAACCCCGATTCCGAAAGAGGTTATCAACCGCGAAACCGAGCCCGCCGATAAGGAGCGGTACCAGACCATCTACGCCGAGCACATTGGCGCAGTGGCGGCTCCGTCGGCCGGCCTGCACTTCACCCGCGAGGTGATGAAGCGCATGGAAATCAAGGGCGTGGAGCCGGCGTTTGTGACGCTGCACGTGGGCCTGGGCACTTTCCGCACGGTGGACGTGGAAGACCTGACCAAGCACAAGATGGACTCCGAGAACTTCATCGTGACGGCCCCGGCCTGCGAAGTGGTGAATAAGGCCCTCGATGCCAAGAAGAAGGTGTGCGCCGTGGGCACCACCACCATCCGCGCCATGGAGGCGTCGGTGTCGGCTAATGCCCGCATGAAGCCCACCCAGGGCTGGATTGACCGGTTCATCTTCCCGCCCCACGATTTCAAAATCGCCAACTGCATGCTCACCAACCTGCACATGCCGGAGAGCACGCTCATCATGCTGGCAGCGGCCTTTGCTGGCTACCCGCTGCTGATGGAAGCCTACAAGCAGGCCATTGCCGAGAAGTATAAGTTCTTCAGCTACGGCGACGCGATGCTGATTCTTTAAGGATTCAAGCCACGAGCTTTTGAGAACGCCGGAATTCCTTCGCAGGAGTTCCGGCGTTCTTTTTTATCCAGAACTTCGCGCCAATGAAAACCCCTAACCTTCCCCGGCAAGCGCCCGGGCTCCCCAGTCCCCACGCACCCCGGCTGGCCATTTTGGTGGCCGGCGGCAGCGGCACCCGCATGGGCGCCGACCGGCCCAAACAGTTTCTGCTGCTGCGCGGCGAGCCCGTGCTGCTGCACACGTTGCGCCGCTTTGCCGAACCGGCGCTGGGCGTGCGGGAAATTGTGCTGGTGCTGCCCGCCGACCAGCTGGACATCTGGCAAGGGCTGTGCGCGCAGTTCAGCGTGGATATTCCGCACCGGCTGGTGGCGGGGGGCGCCACGCGTTGGGCTTCGGTGAAAGCCGGCCTGGCCGCGCTGGGTGCGCACGCCGAAGGCCTGGTGGCCGTGCACGACGGCGTGCGGCCGCTGGTATCGCGCCAGGTGGTGGAGCGCACCTATGCCGCCGCCGCTACCCACGCCGCCGCCGCCGCCGCCGTGCTGCCCAAGGATTCGGTGCGGCTGGTGTCGCAGCATGGCTCGGCGGCCCAGAATCGCAGCCGCCTGCGTTTGATGCAGACGCCCCAGACGTTTGAAATCGACCTGCTGCGCCGCGCCTACGCCATGCCGGAGCTGGCTTCGTTTACCGATGATGCCACGGTGGTGGATGACTTGTGCCGCGTGCAGCTAGTGGACGGCGACTACCGCAACCTGAAAATCACGACGCCGGAGGACTTGGTGGTGGCGGAGGCGCTGCTTGGCGGATTGGTGGGGTAGTGGGTTGGTGTATTTGCGGGCTGGCGGGCACAAAAAAAGAACGTCAAGCAGAGCGCAGCGAAGCATCTTTACCGCAATAGTAAATGAATGCATTGAGCGGTAAAGATGCTTCGCTGCGCTCTGCATGACGTTCTTGCGCTTCGTTTAATTCACCAATCCGCAAACCCACCACTCCACCAAATGGAATACATCAGCCTGCTCTACGACCTGCGCCCCGACGGCGTGGCCACCATCACCCTGAACCGCCCGGAGGTGTTCAACGCCTTCAACGACCCTATGAGCTACGAACTGCAGGACGCCCTGAAGCAGGTGGCGCGCGATGCCACCGTGCGGGCCGTGGTGCTCACGGGCGCCGGCCGGGCCTTTTGCTCGGGCCAGGACCTGAAGGCGGCGCAGGAGGCGGCCGCGGCCGAGGGCAAGCCCCGCTCCTTTTACGACTCGCTGCACCAGCGCTACAACCCCATCATCCGGGCCATGCGCGGGCTGCCGAAGCCCATTATCGGGCGCCTCAACGGCGTGGCGGCGGGGGCGGGCTGCTCGCTGGCGCTGGCCTGCGATGCCATTATCGCCAGCAGCGAGGCCTCTCTGATTGAGGTGTTTATCAACATCGGGCTGGTGCCAGATTCGGGCTCGTCGTGGTTCTTGCCGCGGCTGGTTGGCACGCTCAAGGCGTTTGAGCTGTGCAGCCTGGGCTCGAAAGTGCCGGCGGCGGAGGCCTTGCGGCTGGGCCTGGTGAACCAGGTGGTGCCAGCGGAACAACTCGATGAAGCGACGTATGCGCTAGCCGCCCGCTACGCTTCAGCGCCCACCAAATCTATCGGCCTCATCAAGCAGATGCTGAACAAGGCCGGCGCGGCCACCCTGGACGAGATGCTGGACTACGAAGCCCATTGCCAGCAGATTGCCGGCGAATCAGCGGACTATCTGGAAGGCGTGCAGGCGTTCAGCGAAAAGCGCAAGCCGGTATTTACGGGGAAATAAAACGCTGCTGGCTATTTCCTAAGCTAGCACTTACCGTGAATGAAAAGAGCCGTCCCAGCAAGGACGGCTCTTTTGTTTGCAGCAGAAGACAGATGGGCCGAAGCCCTAAGCAACTAGCGAAGCGTGATGGTGCGGGTGCGGCCGTTGATGGAAACGGTGGCGGTGTTGTCGCAAGCGCCGTTGCCATAGTCCAGCACCATGGTTTTGTTGTTGGAATTGCTGATGCTGATAGTGCCCTGCACGAAGTATTTGAAGCAGTCGCCGCGCTTGATAAGGGGCGACTGGACGGCGGTGGTGTAGCTCACGCCTTTGCGGTTGGTACCGGCTGAAGCGCCGGTCACGCTGAACACATCATCCGAAAACTGGGGTGTGGCATAGCCGGCGGTCTGGTTGAAGGTCCAGCTGGCGGTCCAGGAGTGGGTGCCGCCGTTGTTGGCCCGGATGATGCTGGCGTTGGTCACATCGACGGAGAACGAGCCCTGGCCCAGGTCGGTGAAGGTGCGGGTGGCGGTGTGCTGGTTGTCGTTCACGAAGTAGTTGGTGCGCGTGACCACGGCACCGGCGCGGCGCTTGAGCACATCGGTGGTGAAAGCCACCCGAATCTGGCCGCGGCGGTAGCGGCCGTCGGGGCACAGGCAATTGGTAGGGCCGAAATCGATGATGAGGACGCGGTTCTGCGCGTCGTAGGTGCGGGTGGCGCAGGTCCCGAAACGGGCTTGGAAATCGGCCGTTGTGCTGGCAAAAGCGGGGCTGGTCGAGGAGAACTCGGCCGGGCCGGCCATGTTCATGGCGTCGGTGCTGATGGCGGTTTCGATGTTGTCCTCGCTGCGGTCTTCGGCGGTGGTGATGTCGTCGGGGGCGACTTCATCGTTTTTCCGGTTGCAGGCGGTGGTGAGCAGCAGGCCGCTGGCCAGGCAGGCCAGAGTCAGGGAGCGGAGCGAAAAAGTACGCATGGCGAAAAAGGTGGGAATGAATATAAAGATACTGAAAGACGAACTGCGTTTGTGGCCGGTTGGAAGCAACTCCCCGGTTCAGGTTTAACACGGTTTCAAAAAAATGCCTAAATCATTGAAAAACCTGCTACCCGAGCCCGCGTATAGCGGGCCAACTCATCTCATACATCTTTTACAACACCACTCGCCATGCGCCTTTCGCTGAATATTTTGCTTCCGGTGCGGAGGCTGTTGCTGGGCCTGGCGGCACTGCCACTGGCGGTGGCGTGCTCTTCTAATGAGGGCGGAAGCTCCGACGCCGTGAAAGACGCCACGGCTCTGAACGAGCACAAAATTGCGGATGCCGACATCACCAAAAAGCAGGAAGCCGACGCCGAATTCCTGGTGCGGGCCACCAGCAACGCCCTGCTGGAAGTAGAGTTGGGCAAGCTGGCCCAGACGCGGGCCACGGCGCCGGCCGTGCGCGCCTTCGGCGCGGCAGCGGTGCAAAGCCGCCTCGAACTACTGACCTCCTTGCGCAGCCTGGCCGCCGCCAAGCAGCTGGCCGTGCCCTCGGCGCTCGGCGACGACGAGCAGAGCGCCTATCACGAAGCCAGCACCCAAACCGGCAGCCAACTCGACAAGCGCGTGATGGCTTTGCTCGTGAAAATCCAGAAGCAGGACGAAGATGCCTTCGACGACATGAAGGACGATGCCTACGACGGCGACATCCGCGCGCTGGCCGCCAAGTACTACACGCCGATTGATGAGCAGCTAGACGCCGCAAAAGAAGCCGCCGACGCGGCCGATAAGCTGCCGTAGCTGGCAGTCCGCTTCAGCAATTTTTCATACGACTATTTGAATTTTAGCTTTTCACCAACCCTATTTTTTCCCATGAAACGCTCTTTCATCGCCCTGCTCAGCGCTGCCACTATGCTTTTCGCGGCCGCCAGCTGCAACTCCAACGACTCCGTGAAGGAGGCGCAGAAAACCAACGAAGCAAAAGCCGACAGCGCCACGGCCGATAACGCTGTGGGCAAAGCCGAAGAAAGAGGCATGGACTACGACTCCGAATTCCTGACCAAGGCGGCCAGCGGCGGTATGCTAGAAGTGGAGATGGGCAAGCAGGTGCTGGCCCGCGCCATCACGCCGGAGGCCAAGAAATACGCCCAGCAAATGGTGGACGACCACACCAAAGGCAACGCCGAGCTGATGGCCCTGGCCGCTAAAAAGAACATCACCCTGCCCACCACCCTCGGCGACGAGCACGCCAAAGTGCTGAAGGACGTGGTGGAGGAAAAAGGCGTGAAGATGGACCAGGAGTACATGAAGGAGATGCTCAAGGACCACGAGGAAGACGTGAAGGAATACACCGACGCCTCCATCAAAGCCTCTGACCCCGACATCAAAGCCTTCGCCGCCAAAACCGTCCCGATGCTGAAAATGCACCTCGACATGGTGACCAAAATGAAGGTGGCCGTGGATGCCGCGAAGTAGCCTCCTGCGTCTGCATGCATTACGCCAAGCCGGCCTGCTCTTTATCGGAGCGGGCCGGCTTTTTTATTGACAATCAACTGCTCAGCTTTAACTAAATGTCTGAAACAAAAACAGATGGTAGCGCAACTCCGTGCGGCAATTCCCCCGTACTGCTGGTAGACATCATTCCATCCTTTCCGTTATTTTTCATGAAACGTACCCTTCTTCCCCTGCTGGCCGCGGCCTGCCTTTGCCTCACGTCCTGCGGCGACGCCAACAAAACCGCTGAAAGCAGCACCGACAGCAACATGGCCAATACACCCGCCGCCGGAGCCGACACCACGGCCATGGACGGCATGCGCGACACCACCGCCACGGGCAGCGGCACGGCCATGGGCGACCCCAACGGCCCCACCGGCCCTCACAAAGACGACAACGAATTCATGATGACGGCCGCCCACAGCGACCAGAATGAGATTCAGCAGAGCAAAATGGCGCTGGCCAAGGGCGTGACCGGCATGGCCAAGGAAATGGCCGACAAGATGATTGCCGACCACACCAAATCGACGGCTGACCTGAAAAAGATTGCCGCCAAAAAAGGCATCACCCTGCCCACCGACATGGACGCCGAGCACAAGGCTATGGCCCCGGCGATGGAAAAGCTTTCGGGCAAAGACTTCGAAGCCAAGTACCTGACCCAGATGCAGGACGACCACCAGAAAACGGCCAACACCATGATGGCCCACGAGAAAATGACCAACGACGCCGACCTGAAAGCCTTCATCGGCAAGACGCTGCCCGTGGTGCAAATGCACCTGGGCATGGCCAAAAAGGGTTCGGACATGAAGATGTAAGCCCCGGTTTTCCGACGCTTCATCCACTTAAAACGCCGCTTCGGGAAACCGGGCGGCGTTTTTCGTTGACTACAATCCTAATATTGCAGCGCTGGCCTTTGGGTTGGCTCTGTATCATGGACGGCAACGAAAAAGCCCAACACAACCGCGAGGCGTTTCAGCTGGAACGCCTGATTCTGTTCACCGATGCCGTATTTGCCATCGCCATCACGCTGCTGGTGATTGAGCTGAAGGTGCCGGAGCTGGAACACCGCACCGAGCCTGAGGCCTGGCACGGCTTCCTGCGGCTGATTCCCAAGCTGGTGGGTTTCTTCATCAGCTTCTTCATCATTGCTATTTATTGGGTGGCGCACCACCGCATCTTCCGCTTCGTGCGGCACCTGGATAACAAGCTGATTTGGCTGAACATGCTGTTTTTGCTCTGCATTGTGCTCATGCCCTTCACCACGGCATATCAGAGCGAGTACGCCATGCTGCGCACGCCCTGGATTATCTACAGCATCAACATCATTGCCACGGGGCTGATGCAGGCGCAGCTGCAAAACTACCTGCGCCACCCGAGCCCCGGCGTTACGGCCGCCCACGAGCGCACCCATCCCGACCTCGACCTGATGCGGCCCCTCACGTCGCCCATCGTGTTTGGGCTCAGCATCGTGCTGTCGTTCTTCGTACAGCCTTGGACGCTGCGCATGGTGCCGGCGGTAGTGTTCCCGCTGCTGGCGCTGCTGTTGCGCCGGCGGCACCAGCGCCTGGAACAACACCACGCCCAGACCGGGGCGGCGCGGCAGCACTCGTAAGGCGGCCTACTTCCTGGCCGGTCCCACAGCCACGCCTTCCCACTGCAGCTCGTAGGAATCGCAGCGCAGGGCGTTGATGTTCATGCGGAAGCGGCCCTTGGCGGTTTTGCCGGTAATCTGCCCGCCGAAATCGAAGCACCACGCCGTGGCTCCGCCGTTCGGCGGCTCGCAGAGGCGGCCCGAGATGGTGCCGTTGCGCACGGCGTAGGTGCCTTTGGTGGGGTCGGCGGCGCGCTGCTGCTCCAGCTTGCCGTCGCAGCGCCAGTAGCCTTTGAAGGTTAGGTTGCGCACGGTTTTGCCGTCGGGCGCCAGCACGAAGCTCAGGCTGTCGCCCTTCATGCCGTTGAGAATTTTGGCTTTGAACAGCGTGCCCGCTGCGGGTGCTTTGGGCGGGATGCCGGCGCTCAGGGCCAGCAGCGGAATCAGTACAAGGGCGCGCATGAGCAAAAATGAAAAGAGGCCGGAAAAATAAATTTTTCCGGCCTCTTTCGCAAATATTCAACTATTGCTATACTGTGGCGTACTTGCTCGTGCGCAATTCCTCGGCCAGGAAACGGGCGGTGTGGCCCTTGCCAGCCTTGGCTACCTGCTCGGGCGTGCCCTGGGCCACGATGGTGCCGCCGCCCGCGCCGCCCTCAGGGCCAATGTCGATAACATGGTCGGCCACCTTTATCAGGTCGAGGTTGTGCTCGATGATGAGGACGGTATTGCCTTTGTCGGCCAGCTTCTGCAGTACGTCGGCGAGGTGGTTGATATCCTCGAAGTGCAGGCCGGTGGTGGGCTCGTCGAGGATGTAGAAGGTCTTGCCGGTGTCCTTTTTGCTGAGTTCGGTGGCGAGCTTCACACGCTGGGCCTCGCCGCCCGAAAGCGTGGTGGCCTGCTGGCCCAGCGTGAGGTAGCCCAGGCCTACCTCGTTCAGCGTCTTGATTTTGCGCAGGATGCGGGGCTGAAACTCGAAGAACTCCACGGCCTTTTCCACGGTCATGTCGAGGATGTCGGTGATGGATTTGCCTTTGAAGCGCACTTCCAGCGTTTCGCGGTTGTAGCGGCGGCCTTTGCAGGTTTCGCAGGGCACGTGTACGTCGGGCAGAAAGTTCATCTCAATGGTGCGGATGCCGGCGCCCTCGCAGGTTTCGCAGCGTCCGCCCTTCACGTTGAAGGAGAAGCGGCCCGGGCCGTAGCCGCGGATTTTCGCCTCCGCCATCTCGCCAAACAACTGGCGGATTTCGGTGAATACACCCGTATAAGTGGCCGGGTTCGAGCGCGGCGTGCGGCCGATGGGCGACTGGTCGACCTCAATCACCTTGTCCACCAAGTCCAGCCCCTCGATGCTGCCATAAGCCAGCGGCTCCTTTTTGGCGTTGAAGAAGTGCTGGTTGAGAATCGGGTACAGCGTGTCGTGGATGAGCGTGCTTTTGCCCGAGCCCGATACGCCCGTCACGGCCACCAGCTTGCCCAGCGGCACCTTCAGGGTCACGTTTTTCAGGTTGTTGCCCTTCGCGCCTTTCAGCACCAGCTCGGTGCCTTCGCCCTTGCGCTTCTTTTTCTGCAGTTCGATGTGCTTCTGCCCGCTGAGGTACTGCGAGGTGAGCGAGCCGGAGTTGAAAATTTCCTGCGGCGTGCCCGAGGCCACGATGTGCCCGCCGTGAATGCCCGCGCCAGGGCCAATATCCAGCACATGGTCGGCGTTGAGAATCATGTCCTTGTCGTGCTCCACCACAATCACCGAGTTGCCGATGTCGCGCAGGTGCTGCAGGGCCTTGATGAGCCGCTCGTTGTCGCGCTGGTGCAGGCCGATGCTGGGCTCGTCCATGATGTAGAGCACGCCCACGAGTTGGGTGCCAATCTGGGTAGCGAGGCGGATGCGCTGGCTTTCGCCGCCGCTTAGCGTGCGCACCGGGCGGTGCAGGTTCAGGTAGTCGAGCCCCACTTCCAAGAGGAAGCCGATGCGCTTGCGGATTTCCTTGAGCAGCTCGCGGGCGATGACGTTCTGACGGTCGGTCAGCCGGTCTTCCAAGCCTTCAAACCAGCCGGCCAACTCGTTCAAATCCATTACCGACAGCTCGCCGATGTGCTTGCCGTCCATTTTGAAGTGCAGGCTTTCCTTCTTGAGGCGGTAGCCCTGGCACTCGGGGCAGGGCTGGGCCTGCGCGTACTGCGCAATCCACTCACGGATGTTGTCCGACTCGGAATCCATCTGCCGGCGCAGGAAGGGAATAATGCCCTCGAACGGCTCCGAATACATGCCCTTGCCGCTATCGGCCTCATCTTCCGAGATACCGTGCAGCAGGCGCTTCAGCAGTTCCTCGGGCAGCTTGTCAATCGGCGTGTTCAGCGTGGCCTTGTTCTTCTTGAGAATGAGCTGCAGTTGCTGAAAAATCCAGATGTCGCGGTACTCGCCCAGCGGCGCGATGCCGCCCCGGCTGATGCTCAGCTTGCGGTCGGGCAACACGGCTTCCTCGGTGATTTCCTGCACTTCGCCCAAGCCGTTGCAGGTGGGGCAGGCACCGTAGGGCGAATTAAAGGAGAATGTGTTCGGTGCCGGGTCGTCGTATGCGATGCCCGTCGTCGGGTCCATCAGGAAGCGCGAGAAGAACTGCGGCGCGGCCTTTTTGGCGTCGGGGTCGAGTACCAGCATGGTGCCTTTGCCGTGCGTGAGGGCGTTCTGCACCGAGCCCGAGAGGCGGAATCGGTCCTCCTCCTTCACCAGCAGGCGGTCAATTACGATTTCGATGTCGTGGATTTTGTAGCGGTCCACCTGCATCTTGGGCGTGATGTCGAGGATTTCGCCGTCGACGCGCACTTTGGTGAAACCCAGCTTGGCAATCTTCTGAAAATCTTCGCGATAGTGGCCTTTGCGACCCTTCACCACAGGCGCCAGCACCACCAGCTTCTTGCCGTCGGAGTGCTTGATTATGTAGTTGATAATCTGGTCATCAGATTGCCGAATCATCTTCTTACCCGTGGCGTAGCTGAAAGCCTCAGCGGTACGCGCATACAGCAGGCGCAGGAAATCGTAAATCTCCGTGATGGTGCCCACCGTGGAGCGCGGGTTGCGCGAGGTCGTCTTCTGCTCGATGCTGATAACCGGTGACAGGCCCTCAATCTTGTCCACGTCGGGCCGCTCCAGCCCGCCCATGAAGCTGCGGGCGTAGGCCGAAAACGTCTCCATGTAGCGCCGCTGTCCCTCGGCATAAATGGTATCGAAGGCCAAGCTCGACTTGCCCGAACCCGAGATGCCCGTGAACACCACCAAGCGGTTGCGCGGAATCTGCACACTCACGTTTTTCAGGTTGTGCTCGCGCGCGCCGTACACTTCAATGTACTGGGCTTCCAAGTGCTGCGACTGGTGGGCCGCGTCGTGGGGCGCGGGGGGCGGCAGCGTCTCGGGCGTCTGATGCTGGAGGGCCACGGCCACGCTGGCCAAATTGGGCTGGGTGGCCGCCGCAGCTGCCGGTTCGGTGAGGGTGCCGGCCAGTTGCTTTTTCAGCGGAGCAGCGGCGGTTTTCGGTGCTTTGGCCGACGCCGACCTTTGGTTGGAAGCTTTAGCAGCCGGGGTAGCAGTTGATTTTTTGGCCATTCAGGAACGCAGCGAATAAGTGCGTAAAGGTACGTAGAAGCGCCCCCGAAGGCTAATGCGAAAGGCATATTTGCCAGTTGCGTTAGCCGGCGCAGGGCCGGGGGCGTCGGTGCACAACAGCAAGCGGCCCTCATTTGTCCCCGGCTTTCGGACAGAAAACCAATGGGCGACGATTTGTGAGAGTTGGGCGATGTTTTTTCGGGCTGAGGCTACTTCGCCGGGCACCTTGGCACTTGCCTTGCACCTATTGAGTTGCAGCGCCGTTAGGGGCCTGTTCCACTTCTTCATTCAATCCATTCTCATGAAACCCCTCGCAAGATTTTTTGGCGCGGCCCTGGTGGGCGCGTTTGCCCTGTTGGCCACGCCGGCCGCCCAGGCGCAGGTGGGGGTGAATATTAATATCGGCGCACCGGCCTGGGGCCCGCAGGTCCCTTACGGCACGCAGTATTACTACATCCCCGAAATTGATGGGTACTACGACCTCTACAACCAACAATACATCGTTTTTCAGGACGGCTACTGGGTGCCGCTGCCGCAGCTCTACGGCTACGACCCCTACCAGTTCCACCCGGTAATTGTGGACTACCGCGGCCCCCAGCCTTGGCTGCGCGTCGACTACTACCGCCAGCGCTACGCCTACCAGCCCTACCGTAACTACGGCCCCAGCCGCGGCGGCTACTATAGCGGCTATGGCTACAGCGGTGGCTACAATGGTTACGGCGGCTACAACCGCCCGGGCACCGCGTACTCCAACGGCCGCAGCTACAACGGCCGCGACGGCTACCGTGGCAACGACAACCGCGGCGGCGGCCAGTATCCCGGCGGGGGCTACAACAATCCGCCGCGCGGCAACCAGCAGCCTCAGCCCCAATCGCAGCCGCAGCCGCAGGGCGGTTACAATCCCGGCCCGGGCCAGAACCAGGGCAACCACGGCGGCCAGGGCCAGCCCGGCGGCTACAACGGCGGCTACAACGGCGGCTACAACGGCGGCGGGCGTGGTGGTAACGGCGGTGGCCACAGCCGCAGCCGTGGCTAAGCCAGCGGGCCGAGTTGTCGTTCAACCTGCCCACTACGAATGCAGTATAAGGCACCCGGTGCGGCCCGCGCGGCGCCGGGTGTATTTTTTTAACTTGATGCTCCCGCCCATGAAACTGATTCCCAACTTGTTTTGCGCCGTCCTGCTTGGAGGCGTTATACTGGCCGCCGCGCCAGCAGCGCAGGCCCAGATTAACGTCAACATCAACACGGCGCCGCCGGTGGTGGTGGGCGCCCCGGCCGATGCGCAATACTACTACGTGCCCGAAATCAACGGTTATTACGATGTGCCGGCCCGACGCTACATCGTGCTGCGCAACGGCAACTGGGTACGGGTGGAGCGGCTGCAGGGCTACGACCCGCGCAACTTCCACCCGCAATACATCGATTACCGCGGCAACTCGCCCTGGACCTACCGCGGCGGCAACCCCAGCAACGGCGCGCTGCCACCCGGCCAAGCCAAAAAGATGGGCTACCCCGCCAACCCCAGCAATGGTGGCCTGCCCCCCGGCCAGGCCAAGAAAATGGGCGGTGGCAAAGGCCATGGGCACGGCAAGCACTAATTGCCGCAACCGTCAGCACGAAGCCCCGCTACATTGGCGGGGCTTTTTGGTGGTCCACAGTTTGGCATCGCGCTTGCCAATGCGTTGCCGTCACTTAATTCAATCAAGCTATGAACTTGCTTCCTAAAACCTTCTGCACGGCGCTACTTTGCGCGCTCATCGGGGCGCTGGCGCCCGCCGCCCACGCGCAGGTCAACGTGAACATCAACACCGCGCCGCCGGCCTGGGGGCCGCCCGTGCCACAGGGCACGCAGTTCTACTACATCCCCGAGATTGACGGGTACTACGACCTATATGCCCAGCAGTACATCGTGTTTCAGAATGGCCAGTGGGTGGCCCTGCCGGCCCTGAACGGCTACGACCCTTACGCCTTCCACCCGGTGGTGCTCGACTACCGCGGCCGCCAGCCGTGGGTGTACGTGGGCGCCCACCGCGACCGGTACCCGCGCCGCGTGGTGGTGGTGCAGCCCCGCCCCGTGATAGTGAACCGGGGCTTGCCGCCCGGCCAGGCCAAAAAGCTTTACCGCGAAGGCTACCGCGAAGGACGCCACGATAATGACCAGGGCCACGGCCGGGGCAATGGCCACAGCCGCGGCCGGCGCGACTAAACGCTCAGGTAATAGCATAAAAAAACCGACCTGAAAAGGTCGGTTTTTTTATACCTGCAGGCTGGCTTAAAACGCCGCGTTTTTGGGGTAGCGCGGGAAGGGAATCACGTCGCGGATGTTGCTCATACCGGTCACGAACAGCACGAGGCGCTCGAAGCCCAGGCCGAAGCCGGCGTGCGGCGCGGTGCCGAAGCGGCGGGTGTCGAGGTACCAGTCGAGGTCTTCGGCGGGCACGTGCATTTCGGCCATGCGCGTGGTGAGCTTGGTGTAATCTTCCTCGCGTTGCGAGCCACCGATGATTTCGCCGATACCGGGAAACAGCACGTCCATGGCGCGCACGGTGCGGCCGTCGTCGTCCAGCTTCATGTAGAAGGCCTTGATTTCCTTCGGGTAGTTGGTGAGAATGACGGGCTTCTTGAAGTGCTTCTCCACCAAGTACCGCTCGTGCTCCGACTGCAAATCGGTGCCCCAGTCGACGGGGAATTCGAATTTCTGCTTCGCCGATTTTAGGATTTCGACGGCCTCGGTGTAGGTGAGGCGCTGGAAGGCGTTATCGACCACGAAGTTGAGGCGGGTGAGCAGCTCCTTGTCGTACTGCTCATTGAGGAAGGCGAGGTCGTCGGCGCAGTTGGCCAAGGCGTAGCGCACCAGGCTTTGGAGGAAATCCTCAGCCAGGTCCATGTTTTCTTCGAGCTCGTTGAAGGCCACTTCAGGCTCAATCATCCAGAACTCGGCCAGGTGGCGGGCGGTGTTGGAGTTCTCAGCCCGGAAGGTGGGGCCGAAGGTGTAGATGCTGCCCAGGGCCATGGCCGCCAATTCACCCTCAAGCTGTCCGCTCACGGTGAGGTTGGTTTGCTTGCCGAAAAAGTCCTGCGTGAAGTCCACGGAGCCGTCTTCGGTGCGGGGCGGGTGCTCGGGCGGCAGCGTGGTGACGCGGAACATCTGGCCCGCACCTTCGGCGTCGGAACCGGTGATGATGGGCGTGTGGACGTAGAAAAAGCCGTTCCGGTTGAAGTAGTCGTGGATGGCGAAGGCCAGCGCGTGGCGCACGCGCAGCACCGCGCCAAAGGTGTTGGTGCGGGGGCGCAGGTGGGCAATGTCGCGCAGGTGCTCCAGCGAGGTGGCTTTCTTTTGCAGCGGGTAGGCCTCGGCATCGGCGGCGCCCAGCACGGTGACTTCGGTGGCTTGAATCTCTACGGCCTGGCCTTTGCCCTGCGAAGCCACTAGCGTGCCCCGAATGGCCACGGCCGCGCCGTTGCTCACGTCCTTGAGGGTTTCCTCGGGGAAATTCTCGGCGGCAGCCACGGCCTGGATGGTGTGGATGGTGGAGCCGTCATTTACGATGATGAACTGCACGTATTTGTTGCCGCGGCGGGAGCGAACCCAGCCTTTGACGAGGACTTCGCGGTCGAGGTCCTGGCTGGCCAGAAGTTCTTTGACGGTGGACCGTTTGAGGGACATAACTTGCGGGGGAAGCGGATTGTAAGAGGGCAAAGGTAGAGCCATAGCGTGGACTCTGCGAGTCCGCGCATTGCAGAGGCTTGGTGCCGACCCGTCCGGGCGCGGACTCACAGAGTCCACGCTACATCAACTTTTCATGCCAAAGGTTAGTAAAACGGACTGTCGGCTGGTCCTTTCCGTACTTTCGTCATTATGCAACGCCTCGACCTTAAACAGCTCCTCTCGCAAAAGCTTAGTCCGCAGCAGATTCAGTTCATCAAGCTGCTGCAAATCCCAACGGCGGAACTGGAGACGCGCATCAAAGAGGAAATGGAGGTGAACCCGGCGCTGGAGGAAGACGAACCCGACGACGCCGAGGACCTGGAGCGCGACGATGACGACAGCGACGACTCCGACGACCCGGACGCCAGCCTCGACAACGACGAAAACACCCTGGACGAGGACTTTGACGACCGCAGCGGCAACGACTCGGAGATGTCGGACGAGATGCCCGAGCCTGACCTGGCGCCCAAGGATGAAGGCCCCGCCGACACCGATGCCAACGCCGACAACACCGACCTCGACCTGAGCGACTACCTCAACGACGACGAAATAGCGGGCTACAAGATGCAGGGCGACGGCCCCGGCGAGGAGGAGGAGCGCGACACCCCGCTGGCCGACACCAGCGGCTCGCTGCTCGACTCGCTGCTCGACCAGCTGCACTTTGCCAACCTCGACGAGCGGCAGGAGGCCATCGGCCAGCAGCTCATCGGCTCGATTGACGGCGACGGCTACATTCGGCGCGATTTGGCGGCCATTGCCAACGACCTGGCCTTTAGCCAGAACCTGGAAGTGACAGTGCCCGAAATTGTGGCCGTGCTGCGCGTGGTGCAGCAGTTCGACCCGCCCGGCATTGCCGCGCGCGACCTGCCCGAGTGCCTGCTGCTGCAGCTGGAGCGCCGCCCGCAGGACGAGGCCACGAACAACGCCGAGCGCATTCTGACCGACACGTTTGAGGAGTTCAGCAAGAAGCACTACCCGCGCATTCAGCAAAAGCTGGACTTGGAAGATGACGAGCTGAAGGAGGCCATCAGCGTGATTCTGAAGCTGAACCCCAAGCCGGGCGGCAGCGGCCCCACCGGCCTGGGCAAGACGCAGTACCTGATGCCGGACTTCATTCTGACGAACGACAACGGCGTGCTCAACCTGACCCTGAACGCCCGCAACGCCCCCGAGCTGCGCGTGAGCCCAGCCTACACCGAGATGTTCCGGACCTACGACAAGGCCGCCAAGAAGGACACCAAGATGAAGGAGGCCGTGACCTTCGTGAAGCAGAAGCTCGACTCGGCCAAGTGGTTTATCGACGCCATTCGGCAGCGGCAGAACACGCTGCTGCGCACCATGAACGCCATAGTGGAACTGCAGCGCGAGTTTTTCATGGAAGGCGACGAGGGCAAGCTCAAGCCGATGATTTTGAAAGACATTGCCCAGATGATTAGCATGGACATCTCGACGGTGAGCCGCGTGGCCAACTCGAAATCCATCCAGACCGAGTTCGGCATCTACCCGCTCAAGTACTTCTTCTCCGAAGGCATTGCCACCGACTCGGGCGAGGACGCCAGCAGCCGCGAGGTGAAAAGCATTCTGAAAGACCTCATCGGCAAGGAGAGCAAGGAGCGGCCCCTCAGCGACGACAAGCTGGAAAAGATGCTCAACGCCCGCGGCTACAACATTGCCCGCCGCACGGTGGCCAAGTACCGCGAGCAGCTCAACATTCCGGTGGCCCGGCTGCGCAAGGAGCTGTAGGGTGGAGAGCGAAATGTAAGACGCCTGTCATCCTGAGCGCAGCGAAGGACCTTATCACGCTTGAACGACTTGTTCGTGCTTGATAAGGTCCTTCGCTACGCTCAGGATGACAGGCGTTCTTCGACAACCGTCTTTCATGCCTCATCCCTTCTTCATAATTCCTTAAGCCGGGCCTCCCGTTATTTACAGGGTGAAAACCAACGCCCTGTCCGCCGACACCCTGCCCACCGATACGACTGAGCTCCAGCAACTACTCTTGGCCGAGCGCGCCCGCCGCGAGCGGGCCGAGGCGGACCTGGTGCGCCTGCAGGCCCAGAGCCAGATTCCGCTGCTCAACCCCAACCCCATCCTGCGGGTCGATGCGACGGGCCAGCTGCTGTTTGCCAACAACGCGGCCGAGGCGCTGGCCCAGGAGCTGCGCACGGCGGGCCCCTCGCGGGTGCGGCCCCAGTTGGTGCACGCGGCCACGCAGGCCCTGCGCACCGGCGAGGTGAGCCAGGGCGAAGTGGTGGCCAACGGGCAGTATTTTCTGATTTACACGGTGCCGCTGGTGGAAGACCAGACGGCCCTGCTCTACCTCACCGACGTGACGGCCCAGCGGCAGGCCGAGCAGGACAACGGTGAGCAGCGCGAATTCTACGAAACCATGCTGGCCCACCTGCCGGCCGTGGTGACCGTGCTCGACCCCGACCAGCGCTACCGCTACATCAACCCCTACGCCGAGCCCGACCCGGTGAAGCGCCGGGCACGCATCGGCCAGTCGTTTGCCGACCACGCGGCCCGCCAGGGCCTGCCCACCGCCCTGGTGATGCGCCGCCGCCGCCTGTTTGAGCGGGCCGTGCAGAGCCGCGAGCGGGTGAGCTGGGAAGAGCGCTGGCCCGGCCCCGACAACGAGATACAGCTGTACTGGCTGTGCTACTACCAGCCCGTGTTCGGGCCCGGGGGGGAGCTGCGCGAGGTGCTGTGCTACGGCCTCGACATCACCGTGCGGCGGCAGGCCGAAGCGCGCATGCAGCAGAGCGAGGCCGAAATCAAGGCCCAGCAGACCTTTACCAACCTCGTGCTCGACCTCAACCCCAACCTGATTTGGGTGCGCGACGCCCAGGGCCGTACCGTGTTTGAGAACGCCGAGATGAAAACCCAGCGCCGCCACATTGCCGAAGTGGCGGGGGCCCCGTCGATGGAGGCGGCCATGAACAAGGAGGAAATTCAGGTGGCCGTGGAGGCCGACCAGAAGGTGCTGCGCACCGGCCAGCCGCTCACCACCCAGATGTCGATGAAGCTGGCCGACGGCACGCTGCGCTGGTACCAAACCGTGCGCTGCCCCCTGGTGCTGGCCGACGGCACCGCCCAGGTGCTGGGCGTGAGCACCGACATCACGGCCCTTAAGCAGGCCCAGCACGCGGCCGAAGCCGCCGCCACGGCCCGCGAAAACTTCCTGGCCAACATGAGCCACGAAATCCGCACGCCCCTGAACGGGGTGCTGGGCATGACCAGCCTGCTGGCCAAAACCGGCCTCAACGAGCAGCAGCTCAACTACGCGGCCATCATTCAGCACTCGGGCCGCCACTTGCTCAACGTGGTGAACGACGTGCTCGACATGGCCAAAATCACCTCCGGCAAGCTGGAGCTCGAGAAGTCGGCCTTCAACCTCTGCGACTCGATGGCCCACGCCGGGCAGCCGCTGGCCATTCAGGCCCAGGAAAAAGGCATCCGGGTGGTGGGCACGCTGCTGCGCGACTCCTGCCCCCACCCCTGGGTGCTGGGCGACTCCTACCGGCTGAACCAGGTGCTCATCAACCTGCTCTCGAACGCCATCAAGTTCACGCCCATGGGCGGCACCATCACGGTGGGCGGCCATTTTGTGAGCGAAACCGCCGACACGCTCACCACCGAGTTTCGGGTGACGGACACGGGTATCGGCATCGCGCCCGACAAGCTCGAAACCATCTTCCAGGAGTTCACCCAGGCCTACGCCGACACCACCCGGCAGTTTGGCGGCACCGGGCTGGGCCTGAGCATCAGCCGGGCGCTGGTGCAGCAGATGGGCGGCAAGCTCACGGTGCAGAGCGAGGTGGGCAAGGGCAGTTCCTTCTCCTTCGTCACCACCCTGCCCAAGGCCAGCCCCGAGGCCCGGGCGGCGGCCCTGGCCCCGCGCGCGCCGGTGCAGGAAGCGGCCGTGCGCGGCGCCCGCGTGCTGCTGGTGGAAGACAACCCCGTGAACCGCGAAGTGGCCCAGCTGCTGCTCGAAGGCCACGGCGTGCTCGTCGACGAGGCGGCCAGCGGCATCGAGGCCCTGGAGCAGTTCGAGCTGCACCGCTACGACGTGGTGCTCATGGACATTCAGATGCCGGGCATGAACGGGCTGGAAGCCACCGCCCGCATCCGGGCCCACGCCGACCCCACCAAGGCGGCCACGCCCATTCTGGCCCTCACGGCCAACGCCTTCCGGGCCGATGCCGAGAAGTACGCCGCCGCCGGCATGAACGACACCCTGCCCAAGCCCTTCGACGAGGCCGAGCTGCTCAGCAAGCTAGCCTCGCTGATGGCCGGCGGCAGCGCCCCCCTGCTGGGCAAAAAGTCCGCCGAGGCGGCCCCAACCCCGCCCCCGGCCCCCGAGCCTGCCCCCACGCCTGCTCCCGAGCCTGCTCCCGCCCCCGCACCAGCCGCCCCCGCCCCGGCCGAGCTCTATAACCTGGCCCTGCTGCACGAAACGGCCCACGGCAGCGTGGCCTTCATGAACCGCATCCTGCTTTCGTTTCATACCAACACGCCCGCCAGCATCGAGGAGTTGCGGGCCGCCCTGGCGGCTGGCGACTGGCCCACTGCCGGCGCCGTGGCCCACCGCCTGCGCCCCTCGCTGCGCCTACTGGGCGCCGCCCGCGTGGCCCCGTACCTGGAAACGCTGGAAGCCACCGAAGCCACCGCTGCCGGGCGGCAGGCGGCCACGGAGGGTTTCATCGCGGAACTCACGGCCCTGCTGGAAGGGCTGCCGGGGCGGGTGGCGGCGTAGGGGGGCGGAGGCTGGGGCACTAACGGCGCGGGCGGGACGCCTCACCCCCCGGCCGGCATGCTAACGGCGCGGGTGGGGCGCCCCGCCCGCGCCATTGAGATGCCGTTAGAGCAGAGCACCCGCCCGCGCCACCCACCCGCTTCGCCGCATGCGGCAAGCCACCCCAGCACACCGCCCACCCCCACCGCCGCATGCGGCGGGATACCTCGGCATACCTCCTACATCCATCACCGCATGCGGTGAGCCACCCAAGCACTGTGCCCACCTGGACCGCCGCATGCGGTTAGTCAGGTGGGCACACCGGGTATATCCTTCGCCGCATGCGGCGGAAGTTTTCGGGAGTTAGGGCTTGGTGGCTGCCGCGGCGGGCTTGGCCTTGCCGCCGGTGCGGTTGGGCAGCAGGCCGTAATTGAAGTAGGCCTCGGCCTGCGCGGGGTGTTCCCAGAAGGCCCCCAGCGCGGTGCAATGCACCTGCCACAGCAGCCGGGTGGCCTGCGCCCATTGCCCGCCCAGGGCGCCAATGGTTTCCTTGGCCACTTTCAGACCGGCGTCTTTGGCGGTGGTGGCGGCCGTGAGCTCGGCCAGCAGGGCGTTGGCATCCTGGCCCAGGTCGGCGCCCAAGGCAGCGGCGTGGGCACTGAGGGCTTGGGCGAAGGCCTCGAAGCGCACGGGCAGGTCGGTGGTATTGGCGTCGGTGAGGTGCATCAGGCCCTGGGGCAGCAGTTCCTTGAGCTTCTCGGGGTGCTCGAGGTAGGTGGGCACCAGCTTCGCGGCGTTGGTGTGCTGCACAAACACGCGCATGGCGCGTAGCACGTCCTTTTTGGAGCGGGTGAGGGTTTGGCCGGTGGCGCCCTAACCTTCGCGGGCCACCACGCTGCCGCCCAGGGCCTGCGCGGCGGCCTGCAGGTCGGCGCTCAGCTTAGTAGCGCGAACTTTTAGTTCGCGTCCCCACGCGATACCTGCACGACCGCCGGACGATTATCTACCGGCGCGGAAACGCGGACTGAAAGTTCGCGCTACTACCTTAACGGCATGGGTGACCCGATACATTATGAGCGCAACCTGCCGCACCGCCTTCCGCCTGGGTCCGATATTTTTCTCACCTTCCGGCGGGCTGATTCACTGCCAGCCGCACAGGTAATGCAGCTGCGGGCACAGTTTAGCCGCACCGATGCTGAAGACGCCAAGACCGCCGAAACTTCTTATGCCTGACAACGCCGGTATTTCGGCCGGTTCGATGCGCTACTTGATGCCGGGCACCACGGGCCTGTCTGGCTTCGCAATCCAGCTGTCGCCGCTATGGTGGGCACGGCACTTCGCCATTACCATGGCAATGCCTACACCCTCGTTTGCTATTGCCTGATGCCAAACCATGTGCATCTGGTGGTTTCGTTGCCCGATGAAGCCCCGCCATTACTAAAAACTCTCCAACATCTGAAAGGCTATACGGCCCAGCAGGCCAACCAACTGCTGGGGCGCACGGGGCAGTTCTGGCAGCGCGAAACCTATGACCACCTCATCCGCAGCCCCGAGGAAATGACGCGCATCATTGCCTATGTCGTGAACAACCCAGTGAAAGCAGGACTAGCCGCCAATTGGTAAGAGTGGCCGCACACCTACTGGCCGGAAAATCCGTAGCGCGAACTTTCAGTTCGCGTCCCCACGCGACACCCGAACGACCACCCACCGACGCGGGGACGCGAACTGAAAGTTCGCGCTACTTGCCCACGCGCCACTCCGCCGTCACCTCAAAATAGGGCAGCACCCGCTCCGTCTCGCGGTCCAAATCCAGGGCTGAGTAGCTGGTGCCAATGAAGGCGCCCCGGCCCAGGGTGTAGGTCGAGTAGGTCCGCATCCATTGCAGCCACAGGCTGGCCGTGAGGTTGAAGCCGGCCGTGGCCCGGCGCTCGATGGCCACCTCCGGCCCCTGCTGCCGGGTGATGTTGTGCAGGTAGATGAGGCTCACGGCGGGATTCGCGGCCGAGGCGTCGGGCAGCAGGGCGGCACGGCCGTAGTTGCGCTGCTCCAGCAGGCGGTAGCCCAGGCGCAGGCTGGTGCTGCCGCGCGGCCCGGCCCAGCTCTGGCGCGCCCCAATGTTGAGGTCGTGCGTCACGCTGGTATCGAGCGGACTTTCGCGGAAGCGGGACCAGTCGAGCTGGCCCACGCGGTTTTCGCGGCGCACATAGTCGGCCAGCAGCAGCAGGCGGGGCCGCAGCTGGTAGGTGAGGCCCTGGGTTTGCTCCAGCACGCGGCTGGCGCGGTTGCGCAGCTGCTCGGTGGCCTGGTCGCGCACCTGGTAGCTCACCCAGAGGTGGTAGTTGGAGCGGATGCTCCACTTGCCCGGCGCCCAGGTAAAGCCCGGCTCCCAGTGCAGCAAGTGGTCGGTATAATTCTCGGCGCTGAGGCCGGAGCGGATGAACACCGTCTGGCGGTACTCGCCGGCCACGCCCAGTGTGGTGCGGAAGGCCCCGGCCCAGCGGCCCGTCCAGGTCAGGCGCAGCAGGTGCTGGGCTTCGTCGCGGGTTTGCTGGTTGTCTTTGCTGGGGGCGTCCACGCGCAGCAGTTGGGCGGTGCCCAGCAGGGCCAGCGCATGGCGGGCGGTGGGCAGCCAGGTTAGGTTGCCCTGCCAGAGGGTGGTTTGCTCGGTGATGTCCTTCACCTGCTCGCGGGCCAGGGCGGTGACCAGCCGCGCGGCACTCAGGTTGCGGGAGTTGTCGAGGTAGTAGGCCCGGGTCCGCTCGCGGTAGTTGAACGTGACAGATGCCTGCAGCTTGGGCCGGGCAAAGCGCAGCTCCTGCCGCGTATCCAGCTCGCGCTGGCGGTAGCCGACGTTCTGCAGCGTATCGGCCCCCTCGCTCAGCCGCCGGTACAGAAAGGCCCGCGTGGGCAGTAGCATACTGTTGTCGGAGCGCAGCGTGGCGTACTCGTTCACCTTGTAGGTAGCGCCGGCCTGCGCCAGCACCGTGTCGGACTGAATGCGCTGCACCGAGCCCAGCAGGTAGTCCTCGGCGCGGTTGGTGCGGTAGCCCAAGCGGCCCTGCACCAGCAGCGGCGCGTTTTCCATAAACACCTGCTCACCGGCGGCCTCGGCCACCAGCCGCTGCATGGTGCGCGGCCCCAGCCGTGAGCGAGTACCCAGCACGCGCACGGCCAGCGGCGGCGCGGCCATGCCGTTCAGGAAATACAGCGCGGCGGCATCGAAGCCGTAGGCCACGCCGGCGTCGTCGCGGCCGTTGCGGCGGTCGGTGGCCAGGCCGCCCAGGGCCGTGAGGTGCAGTTGGCTCAGGGTGTCGACGGGGCTGGCCGGCCGCAGGCGGCGCTGGTAGCCCACGCGGCCCAGCCACAGGCCGGTGCGGGTGTTGTTGGCGCGGCTCTGGTCGTAGTGCAGCTGCTGGCCCACCTGCCAGTGGTTGGCCGCGTCGAGGGTGAAGACGTGGGCCACGTCGGCGCCGTAGTCCTGCCGCACGAAGGGCGGCGTGCCGCGCGAGTCGTAAATCCAGTCGCTTCCCACGCGGTAGCGCAGCTGCTGGCGCGGCCCCAGGCGCAGGTAGCCCAGCGCCCGGCTGGTTTGCACGAAGGTGCTCACGCCCACCCGCCGCGCCTGCGCCACCAGAAACAGCGCCGTATCGACCCCGGCCGGCCGCAAGCCGCTGAACACCGGCCCAAACGGCGTGGCGCCCACCAGTACCTGGGCTGTGGCGCGCCGGCCCGACACTAGGAAAAACAATAAAATCAGCCCGGCCACGGTGCCCCGAATCAAGGGCCAGAAATCCGCCCCTCTCCCCCGTTCAAGCACCGAAAAACCCTGAATTATCACGCTTCAGCGCCCCGCGAAATGTTGGCTCGCGGAACGGTTTCGGGAAGGTAATACATTCGTTTGGGAGGCTTCGCAAATCTTTTTCATTAGGTTAGCTTCCGTAAATCACTTCGCCATTCCGTTGCAATTGCCGTTATTTGCCGGACTTACCGCTGTTGCTACGTTTTCATTCGGTCATTACTATGAATAATTATCTTATCCGAAACTCACTACTGGCGGTGCCCGCGGCGCTACTGCTCTCGGCGGCCCCGGCCCTGGCCCAGCACGTGCAGTGGGCCGCCCGCCTCGTCGCGGTATCGTCCTACAAGTCGGAGGGCAAAGACCCCTTCTCCCCCAACCAGGTGCTGGGCGTGCCCAACGCCCTGCCGCTGGGCCAAATCAGCAACGACGCCTGGATTCCGCGCAAAGAGGGGCCCAATGAGTTCATCGAAGTGCGCTTTGCCCGCTCCATCGCGGCCCAGCAGGTCACCATCGTGGAGAACTTCAACCCCGGCTCCATCACCAAAGTCGAGGTGATTGACACCAAGGGCGTGGCCCACGAGGTGTACGCCAACGCCAACCCCGGCCCGCTGCCCGAAACCTTCCGCACGCTGGAAATCCGGTTTCCAGTGGCCGACTACCGCACGCTGGGCGTGAAGGTGTACATGAACACCGCCAAGGTGGAAGGCGTGAACCAGATTGACGCCATCGGCGTGGCCGACGTAGCCTCGACCATGGTGAAGCAGGATTTCACCGCTCCCAAAGGCCCCGATGCCGTGAAGTCGACGCAATTCGACTCTTCGCTGGTGAGCCTCGGCCCGAACATCAACACGCGCTACGTCGACACCCACCCCGTGATTTCGCCCGACGGCCGCACCCTCTACTTCGCCCGCCAGAACCACCCAGGCAACGTGGGCGGCGCCCGCGACCCGCAGGACATCTGGTACTCGAAACTGGTGTCGGGCCGCAACAAAACCTGGGGCCCAGCCAAGAACATGACCGAACCCAGCAACACCCCTGAAGACCCCAACGGCCTCGCCTCGGTGTCGGCCAACGGCAAGTCGGCCCTGCTCATCGGCGTGTACGAAGACGGCCTGATGCAGCCCAAAGGCTTCAGCATGAGCAAGTACACCCCCGGCGGCTGGACCAAGCCCCTGAAGGTGGAAATTGACGACTACTACAATAAAGACCCCGAGCATATCGACGGCTTCCTGGCCACTTCCGGCAAGGCCCTGCTGATGGCCGTGGAGCGCACCGACGGCGCCGGCGGCCAAGATTTGTACGTGAGCTTCCCCAAAGTCGACAAGCTGCCCGAGGGCGTGGCCACGGTAAAAAAACAGACCGAGTGGACCAAGCCGCTCAACCTGGGCCGCAACATCAATACCACAGGCTCGGACTTCGCACCCTTCCTGGCAGCTGATGAGAAGACCTTGTACTTCGCCAGCGATGGCCGCGGCGGCTATGGCAAGTCCGACATTTTCTACACCAAGCGCCTGGACGATACCTGGACCAACTGGAGCACGCCCCGCAACCTGGGCCCGGTGGTGAACTCGCCCGATTTCGACGCCTACTACACCATTTCGGCCGCCGGCCAGGACGCTTACCTGGTGTCGTCGCGCAACGGCGTGGACGGCTCGAAGGACATTTTCCGTATCTCGCTGGCCCCCGCCTTCCAGCCCGAAGTGGTGACGCTGGTGACCGGCCAGGTGCTCGACGTGAACACCAAAAAGCCCATCCGGGCCATTATTCACTACGAAAACCTGCTCACGGGCGAGGAAATCGGCGTGACTGAAACCGACCCGCGCGACGGCTCCTATACGATTGTGCTGCCTAGCGGCGTGCAGTACGGCATGCGCGCTGAGGCCAAAGGCTACATCGCCGAAAACGCCAACCTCGACGTGACGGCCAAGGACAAATATTCCGAGCAGAAGCAGGACCTGTTCCTCGTGCCCTTCGACGTGGGCCAGACCGTGAAACTGAACAACATCTTCTTCCAGCAAAGCAAGTACTACCTCAACACCAGTTCCTACCCCGAATTGCTGCGACTCATCCGCATCATGAAAGACTACCCCACGGTGGAAATCAAGATTGCGGGCCACACCGACAACCAAGGCGACCCCGCCCTGAACCTCAAGCTCAGCCAGGACCGCGTGAACGAGGTGAAGAAGTACCTCGTGGCCCACGGCATCAACGGCGGCCGCATCACCACCGAGGGCTTCGGCGGCACCAAGCCCATCGCCAGCAACGACCAGGAGGAAACCCGCTCCCGCAACCGCCGCGTGGAGTTCACAATTACCAAGAAGTAATTCCTGGTCTGTCGAAAAGCAAAAGCCCCGGTACCAATTGGTGCCGGGGCTTTTTGTTGCGGGCCGGGGGGGCGCTATTTCTTAGCAGTAGCCTCGGCTTCGACGAAGGTCGTGAGGCGGCCTTCGGAACTTTCAATGCCCACGAGGTCGAGCAGGTCTTGGTAGAAGGAGGCCACTTGCTGGCGGTCTTCCAGCGTTTTCATCATTGGATTGATGCGGCTCAGGCCGGCATCAAGGCTTTGCAGGAAAGCTTCTTTGGTGGGATTAGTGCGCGAGGCAAGAGCCAGGAAATCAGAAGTTGACTGCGCCAATACGCGGCTGGTCATTGGGCGGGCTTCTACTGGCAGAATGGCCGCTTTCTTGCCAACCACCACGGCATCCTGCGTCTGCTTGAGTAGTTTTTCAAGTTTGCCGGCGGCTTTGCTGGGAATGGTGATGGAAGTCTGGGCATAGGCGGAGCCAGCCATTAAAAAAAGTAGGGCGAAAAGAATGTGACGCATAGCTGGGAAGAGTGAAGAGTGTAGTGACCGCGCAACCGCGCGGCCGATTCATATTCAAAGATAATTAGAACATATAATATTCATACTAGAAAAATCAAATAATTTATCTGAATCTGAACAATTTACAGGCCTTAAGAAATTATTTACTGGTAGTTAGCTTCCTGCAATAGCTGCAAACAATAAAGCCGCAGCGCAACGACAAACTCGTTTTGAGTATGTCGTTGCGCTGCGGCTTCCATAAAATCAAGGCCGACCAGTCACTCGTTGCTGCTGCTACTGTGTCATGCAGTAGCAGCAGTTGGAATCCCTAATAAGCGCGGGCGAAGTAGGCGCGGCGGGCGCTGGGCTTGCCCGTCACCATGCACACGCCTTCCTCGTCGGGCTCGGCCAGGGCCAGGCAGCGCACGGTGGCTTTGGTTTCGTCCTTGATTCGCTCCTCGGTTTCGGAGGTTCCGTCGTAGTGGGCCAGCAGGAAGCCGGGCTCCTCGTCCAGCATGCGCTTGAACTCGTCGTAGCTGTCCACGCGGGTGGTGTTTGTGTCGCGGAACTTGCGGGCCTTGGCGTAGATGTTGGTTTGGATGTCGATGAGCAGTTGGTCGACGCTGGCCACGATGTCGGCCAGGGGCAAGCTCATTTTTTCCTTGGTGTCGCGGCGCACCACTTCCACGGTGCCGGCATCAAGGTCGCGCGCACCGATTGCCAGGCGCACGGGCACGCCCTTCAACTCCCACTCGGCAAACTTGAAGCCGGGGCGCTCGGTGTCGCGGGCGTCCAGCTTCACCGAAATGCCGCGCGCGATGAGTCCCTGCTGAATGGGCCGGATGCGCTCCAGCAGCGCGTCGAGCTCGCCGGTTTTGTACACGGGCACGATGACGCACTGGATGGGGGCCAGCTTGGGCGGCAGCACTAGGCCTTCGTCGTCGGAGTGGGCCATCACGAGGGCGCCCATCAGGCGGGTGCTCACGCCCCAGCTGGTGCCCCACACGTGCTCCCGCACGCCTTCTTTGTTGGCAAACTGCACATCAAAGGCCTTGGCGAAGTTCTGGCCCAGGAAGTGGCTGGTGCCGGCCTGCAGGGCCTTGCCATCCTGCATCAGCGCCTCAATGCAATACGTGTCCTCGGCGCCGGCGAACCGCTCGTTGGGCGTTTTCACGCCCTTCACTACCGGCAGGGCCATGTGCTCCTCGGCAAACTCGGCGTACACGTCGAGCATCTGGCGGGTTTCGGCCACGGCTTCCTCGGCGGTGGCGTGGGCGGTGTGCCCTTCCTGCCACAGAAACTCGGCGGTGCGCAGAAACAGGCGGGTGCGCATTTCCCAGCGCACCACGTTGGCCCACTGGTTGATGAGCAGCGGCAGGTCGCGGTAGCTCTGCACCCAGTTCTTGTAGGTGCTCCAGATGATGGCCTCCGAGGTGGGGCGCACCACCAGCTCTTCTTCGAGCTTGGCATTGGGGTCGACACGCAGCTTGCCCGGCTTGTCGGGGTCGGTCTGGAGGCGGTAGTGGGTTACTACGGCGCACTCTTTGGCGAAGCCTTCGGCGTTTTTCTCCTCGGCCTCGAACAGGCTTTTGGGTACGAAAAGCGGGAAGTAGGCGTTTTCATGGCCAGTGCGCTTGAACATATCGTCCAACTGGCGCTGCATTTTTTCCCAAATGGCGTAGCCGTAGGGCTTGATAACCATGCAACCGCGCACGGCCGAATTTTCGGCCAGGCCAGCACGCTTCACTAACTCATTGTACCAGAGAGAGTAATCTTCTTGGCGGGTAGGCAACTTTTTGCTCATGGAAGGCATCTTAGGGGTAATCGAAAAAGTTCCCAACTCTGGTACAACATTTGAATTGACTGAGCGGCACCGTTTCGGTGCCAAATTACGTTAGTAATGCGCGGACCTTCCCAGCGGCGTGCGGCCGGCCCTTGCGGGCAGGCGCGCAAGGCCTGATAACTTTCGCAGCGCTTTCTGCTTGTTTGTTAGTGGGTTTCGACCCATTGCCTCCTTCATCCGCCTTCCACTATTTGCGTTGTTACTTTACTGCACGCTGTCCCACTCTTTTCGCCCTTCGTTATGAAAAATTCGCTCACCGCTTTGTTGCCCGCCATGGCCCTGCTCGCGCTGGGCGGCTGCGCGAGCACCGCGGGCCTCGCCACGTCGGAAGACGACGGGGTCTATTATTCCTCCAAGGACCGCACCACGGCCGTGGTGGCCGCTGCGCCGGTTCCGGCCAGCACCGACGAAGCCGCCAACCCCGACTACAACGGCAGCCCGGCCCGGTCATCGACCAATCAAGGCACCGGTTCCGACCAGTACTACGACAATACTTATACCTACATGAAGGGGGTGCCCACCAGCCCGGGCCTGAGCTACTACAGTCCGTATAGCCCCTACACCACCCTCAGCTATGCCGGTGGCTACGGCTATTCGCCCTACGCTTACGGTGGAGGTTTCTACGACCCGTTCTACAGCTCGTTTTATAGCCCTTTCTATAGCCCATTTGGCTATGGCTACCGGTCGGGCATCAGCATAAGCTTTGGGTTTGGCTACGGCCGCTCGTACGGCTATGGCGGCTACTCGCCCTTTGGCTACGGCTACGCGCCCTACGGGTATGGCTATGGTGGGTACGGCGGTTTCTACGACCCCTTCTACTCGCCCTACTACTATGGCGGGCCCTTATACGGCGGCTATTATGGCCGGGGCGGCTACTACGGCAACAGCTACTACGGCGGCGGCTACGGTGGCAACTACGGCTATGGATACGGCAACAGCTCTTACGACAATGGCAACGGCCGGGGCCGCACCTCGGGCCACCGCAACGACCGCAGCACGGATGGCCGCGTATCGTCGGGCGGCGTGAGCAGTGGCGGTGGCTCCACGCCTATGCCCATGACGTCGGGTGGCGGCCGGGTCCGCAGCGAGATGGTGGCCCAGCCGGGCGGTACGAATGGCACGATGCAATCGGGCGACGGCGTGATGCTGGAGCGCGGCCGCGGGCGCACCGACGCCGCTGCCGCCACGCCCAACACGGCAGAGCAGCCCATTGGTGGCTACAACCGCCCGCAGCGGATGGACGGCTCCCGTCGGCCAGAATACCGCAACATGGACCAGTCGGCTGGCACCACTATCCAGCCGGCCCAGCCCGACCTCAGCCCCGTCCAGAACCTGGACACGCGCAATAACGCCCGGGGCCGCTGGCGCAATGCCGACGTGAGCGCCCAGCCCCAGCCCGGCCAGATGCAGCCCGAGGCCGCACCACAGCAGCAAGACATGGAACGCCGCCGCGGTGGGTTCTTCCGCAGTGCCCCTGTTGAGCAGCCCACTAACGCCGGCACCCAGGCGGCTGAGCAGCCCCAGCGCCGCATCTACCGGGAAGCTCAGCGCAGCTTTGAGCAGCCCCAACAGCAGCGCAGCTTTGAGCAGCCGCAGCAGCGCAGCTTTGAGCAGCCGCAGCAGCGCAGCTACGAGCAGCCGCGCCAGGAGCAACGCACCTTCAGCCAGCCTAGCCAGCCGTCGTACTCGGCCCCGTCGGGCGGGGGTGGCGGTGGCGGGGGTGGTGGCGGCGGCCACAGCCGCGGCCGCGGCGAGTAAATTTTGACCCTAAGGTTTCTGCAAAATACTTTCCCAGCGAGCCGGCCGAACGGCCGGCTCTTTTTCTTCCCACCCCATGAAAAAACGGATATTATGGCTTAGCCTGGCCCTCGTAGCAGGGCAGGCCGGCCACGCCTTTGCCCAGGGCCCCAGCGATGCCCTGCGCTATTCTCGTCTGCAATTTGGCGGTACGGCCCGCACCCAAGGCATCGGGGGCGCCAATGTGGCGGTGGGGGCCGATTTCGGCAACCTCACCAGCAACCCGGCCGGGCTGGGCCTCTACCAGAAATCGGAGCTGCACATCACGCCGGGCATCGGCATCGGCAGCAGCGACGCCCGCCCCGATGGCAGTTCGGCCGCCGCCGTGAGCGAGGATAAAAACAGCTTCCATATTGCCAGCACCGGCCTGGTGCTCACCAACCGCCGGCCCGACGGCGACCTGAGCACCAACTGGCGGGGCGGCTCGTTCGCGTTGGGCTTCACCCGCGTGGCTGATTTCAACACCGCCTCGCGCTACAGCACCACGCTCAACGACCGCAGCGTGAACGGCCGCAACTATACCAGCGCCGACCAGTCTTATCTGGCCTCGCTGCGGGGCGAAGCCGGGCAGAGCTACTTCGATGAAATTCGCCGCCAGGCCCGGTCCGGCGACTACAGCACCACCGGCAGCTACGGCCTCGACCCGCTGGCTTACGGCGCCTACCTCACGCGCATTGTGAAAACCCGCGGCGGCGTCGATTCCGCGTTTGCGTCCACGGCGTTGCGCGGGCCCATCGGGCAGTCGGAATACATCACCACGCGGGGCTCCGTTTCGCAGTTCGACCTGGGCTGCGGCGCCAGCTACCGCGACCGGCTCTACCTGGGCATTGGGGTGGGAATTGTGAGCTCAAACTACCACCAGACGAAAGATTTCACCGAGTCGGACAACTCCACGGCCACCCACCTCAACAATTACACCCTGCACGAAACGCGCGACGTGAAAGGCAGCGGCTTCAACGCTCGCCTCGGCGCTATTTTCCGGGCTACCGACGCCTTGCGCATCGGGGCTTCTGTGCAGACACCCACGTTCATGCGGTTTACCGACACCTACAACGCCCAGTTCACCACCGACTTCAGCACCCAAGGCACCGACGTGGTTTCGACTTCGGTGCCGGCCGGGAGCATTCCGTCCGACATCGTGGGCGTGACGTCGGTGGATGCCCTGCCCAACGACTATGCCTATTCCATGACCACGCCCTTCCGGGCCAATGGCGGCGTGGCTTACACGCTGGGCAAGCACGGTTTCCTGACGGGCGATGTGGAGTACGTGGGCTACGGCCAGGCCCGCCTGCGCAACGACCCCCAAAATGCCAACGGCGACAACTACGCTTTCACGCAGGAAAATAACGACATCCAGACCCTGTACAAGAACACCGTCAACCTGCGCTTTGGCGCCGAGGGCAGGTTCGATGTGTTCCGGGTGCGGCTGGGCTACGCCCGCTACGGCGACCCCTACACGGCCGATGCCAGCAACGAGCGGGCCCAGAATTTCTATACCGCCGGCCTAGGCCTGCGGGAAGGCAACTTCTTCATTGATGCCGCCGGAGTGTACACCACTTTCAACCAAATCTACACGCCCTACACCCTGGCCGGCCTGCAGCCCACCATCAAAGTGAACAACACGCGCTTCACCACCAGCGTCACGGCCGGCATCACGTTCTGATGTCGTTCAAGTGGCTAGGCCGCAATAAAAAAGGCGCCCTCGCATGAGTGGCGCCTTTTTTATGGACTTGCGGGCCTGCTTTACTTCGTCACCTTCACCGAGCAGGTGAGCACGGGGGTGGTGCCCAGCACCAGGTTGCTCACCAGCAGCAGGCCGGTATGCGTCGTCCCTTTTTCAGTCACTTGAAAAGCCACGACCTGATTTTTGGCCAAAATGCCCGTGCTGGAGGCGCTGGTGAATGGCGTGCTGGCAGTGAAAGCGTTGTTGATGCCCACCACGGTGGTGGTGTTGGCAAAATCGGTTTCGTTGAGGCGGGTGGCGCGCAGCACGGTGGCGTTGCGGTGGCTTCGGGGCCACTGCCCATCATTCAGCTTCACATTAACCGTGTCGGTGGGGGAGCTCAGACGCACGGAGGTCCCGTCAGTGCTAGTGCATATCAGGTCCACCAGCAGCTGGTTGCTTTGCACGGTGGCCAGGTTGTTCACCACGGCGTATTTGGGCAGCTGCAGGCCGGTGCGCAGGTTCAGGTAGACGCGGCGGGTGGCGCGCAGCAGCCCGGCGTCGTTCGCTGTGCGGTTGCGGGGCACGGGGCGCAGCAGCGCGGTATAGCTGTGGTACACGGCCGCCGAGTCGGCTTTGCGCACCGTGAGGCGCAGGGCCCGGCTGGCGGTTTCGCTTTTCTTGTCGGTGATGGTGTATTGCCACTGCTCGGTGCCCGAAGTGGCGCGCGCCACAAAGGCATTGTTGAATAAATACTCGCCGCCATCCGGGGGCCGGCTACCGGTATAAATCGGCTTGACGAGGGTATCGAGGTACACGATGGTCTCGCCTTCCGGGGCGTTCCCGGGGTCGAAGCTCGATACCGGCGTGGGGTAATTGATGGGGCTAAGTCCGGGACTGTACGCTACTTCCACGCGCAGGCGGCGCAGCGAGTCTTGGTTGCCCACGGCATAAATGCGCGTGGTGAGGGTGTCGTTGGCCGCCACCGTTTTGTTGCCGGACGTGAGCGTGGAGGAGCCCACGAAGTCGAGCTGCACGGGCCGGCTGGTTTTAGAACAAGCCCCCAGCAGCACGGGCAGGCAGAACAGCATCAGAAAGCGAAAGCGCATGGTGCAAAGGTAACGGCGTGAAGGGTGTGCGCTCGTGCTACAGGCAGGGCTAGCCGTAAACGCACAGTCGCTGCGCTTATTTTAACCACGTTGTAGTGTCCCTGCGGCCGGGCATCCCGGGTGGCCTACCGCCGGGTGCCGCGCACCATCCGCGCCTTCCCGAACATATCGGGCACCACGCACACGTTCTCAAAATCAGCGGGCATCAACAGAGCAGCCGTTTCCGCACCCAGTGCTTCGTTGATTTCCAAATAAATAGCCCCACCAGCACGCAGCAGCCCTCGGCCCACCTCGGCCAGGCGGCGGTAAAAGAGCAGCGGGTCTTCGTCGGGCACGAAGAGGGCGGTGGCGGGCTCCCAGGCCAGCACGTTTTCGCGCATCTCCGTTCGTTCGCTTTCGCGCACGTAGGGCGGGTTGCTCACCAGCATATCGAGGGTGCCGGGCGGCAGGCCGGCGGGCAGCGTCTGCAAAATATCAACCTTTTGAAAGGCCACGGCCGGGGCATAGCGGGCGGCGTTGCGGCGGGCCACGGCCAGCGCATCGGCCGAAATATCCACGGCCAGCACCTCGGCGCCGGGCAGCGCGCGGGCCAGCGCCAGCGCCAGGCAGCCCGAGCCAGTGCCCACGTCGAGCAGGCGCAGGCCGGCGCGGCCTTTCTGTTCCTGCGTGATGAGGTGCACCAGCTCCTCAGTTTCGGGGCGCGGAATGAGCGTAGCGGGTGTCACCTCCAGCTCCATGTCGGCGAAGTAGGCGGTGCCCAGCACGTATTGCACGGGTTCGTGGGCCAGCAGGCGGGCCAGCAGCGCGGGCCGGGCGGCCTCGGCGGCGGCGGGCACGGCCTCCTGGGCGTCCATCATGCGCTGCAGGGAATCGATACCAAGCAGGTGCTCCACCACCAGCGCGGCAATGGCCTGGGCCTCACGCTCGGGGTAGTGGGGCTGAAGGGCCTTAGCAAAGTCGGTGGTGAACTGGCGCGTGGTCATCGGAACAAATGTAGGCCCATGGCGTAGCTACGGCACGGGCCCTACCTTCACACTCATGAAAACCGAAGACGTCCCTTTCATGCGCCGCGCCCTGGAGTTGGCGCAGCTCGGCATGGGCCATGCCCGTCCCAACCCGTTGGTGGGCTGCGTGGTGACGCACCAGGGCCGCATCATCGGCGAGGGCTGGCACCAGCAGTACGGCGGCCCCCACGCCGAAGTAAACGCCCTGGCCGCCGTGGCCGACCAGGAATTATTAAAGCAAAGCCGCGTGTACGTGACGCTAGAGCCTTGCGCCCACCACGGCAAAACGCCGCCCTGCGCCGACCTGCTCATTGCCCGGGGCGTGCCCGAGGTGGTGATTTGCAACGACGACCCGTTTCCGCTGGTGGCGGGCCGCGGCTTGGAGAAGCTGCGCGCCGCCGGCGTACACGTCGAAACTGGCCTGCTGGCCGAGGAAGGCCGCTGGCTGAACCGACGCTTCTTCACGTTTCACGAGAAAAAGCGGCCTCATCTGGTGCTGAAATGGGCCGAAACGGCCGACGGTTTTTTGGCCGGGCGCTACTTCCAGCCGGTTCAAATCAGCGGGCCGCAGGCGGGCCTGCTCACCCATCAGTGGCGGGCCGAGGAGCAGGCCATTCTGGTGGGCACCCGCACGGCCCTGCACGACAACCCGCGCCTGAGCGTGCGCGACTGGCCTGGCCAGCAGCCCACGCGCCTTGTCATCGACAAAAACCTGAGCTTGCCGCCCACCCACCACCTGCTCGACGGCTCGCAGCCCACCCTTATCTACACCTACCGCCAGCCCTACCACAAGGCCAACCTCGACCTGGTGCACCTCTCCGAAGCCGACGACCTCATCCCGCAGGTATTGGCCGACCTGTATGAGCGTCAGGTGCAGTCGGTGCTGGTGGAGGGCGGCCCCACAGTGCTCAACGCGCTGCTGAACGCGGGCCTGTGGGACGAAATCCGGGTGTTCCGGTCGCCCATGAAGCTGGGGCAGGGCATTGCCGCGCCACGCATCGGCTTCGGCGGCTTGCGCAGCACCGAAAACGTTGGGCCGGATAAGCTGTTCCGGTACGTGAACGAGTAATTCTTCTTCGACGCCTGTCATCCTGAGCTTGCGAAGCACCTTATCACATTTGAGCGCAGCTCGCTGTAATTCAAATTACCCACGTGCGATAAGGTCCTTCGCAAGCTCAGGATGACAGGCGTCCGTGAGCAACCAACAACTAAAACCCATCATGGCCGAAACCCTCGCCCTCGACACCACCCTCACCAAAGCCGAACAGTACCGGCAGCTGCTGCCCCAAATCGAAGCCCTCACCACCGGCGAACCCGACCTAACCGCCAACCTGGCCAATACGGCGGCGGCGCTGCGGCAGGCTTTCGGGTTTTTCTGGGTGGGTTTTTACCTCGTGAAAGGCGATGAGCTGGTGCTGGGCCCATTCCAGGGGCCCATTGCCTGCACGCGCATCCGGCACGGCAAGGGCGTGTGCGGCGCCAGCTGGGCGCGGGCCAAAACCCTGCTCGTGCCCGACGTGGAAGCCTTTCCCGGCCACATCGCCTGCAGCTCGGAGTCGAAGTCGGAAATCGTGGTGCCCATCCTCAAAAACGGCCAGGTTGTGGCCGTGCTCGATGTGGACAGCGACCAGCTCAACGATTTCGACGCCGACGACCAGCAGGCGCTGGAGCAGCTAATGCAGCTGGCGGGGCAGTGGTTCTAAAGCTGGCTTGCGTGCTCAGGCTCCCTATGATGTCTCGTTTGCTGACCGGGGTGTTGCTCGTGCTACTCAGCGGTTTGGTGGCTTCGTGCAACATGGAATTTGCTCCCGGCGCTGATTTCAAACATGCCAACGACGACGTTTTCAATGCGCAAACCCTCGCTTTTGAAGCCGAAACAGTAAGCCTGAGCACTGAGCGCGCCACGGCGAATGACTCCACGCGCACGTATCTTGATTTGTTACTGCTAAACCCCAAGCGGCAACCCACCGAGCCCGATACGCTTGCCAGCCGCCTGAAGAAGCTGGCCCGCCTCCTCGTGGTTGATTTGAAGAATCCGCAGGATTTTGATGCCGTACGGATACGGATTCAAACCGACCACGAATACATCGTAGCGTCCACTACCAACGCCCAAACTTTTGAGTTCTCATTGGCAGAGTTGCAGTAAAAAGCCAAGAAGATTCATCCGCACTGCCATCCAGCAAGCTCTGCTTCGTTTAGCAGGCTGCTCCACTTAAACCTTCTCATTGGCCTGAGAGGGGCCATTCATTCTTTGCCCACTCTATGAAAAAGCACTTCCACCTCCTCGGCGACTGGCGACGCAACGTGCTGCTGCTCGCCGCCGCCAGCAGCCTCGGCCTGGCCCTGCCCGCCTGTTCCAACGACAACGCCCGCACCGACGACAACGGCGCCGAGGGCAGCTGGGGCGGCGAAACCTACAGCCAGGGCGTCATCACGGAAATGACCGAAGTGACGCCCGGCGAATGGAAAATTACGGCCGAGCGCCCGGCCGGCAAGGAGGAAGTGGCCGCCATTCTGCACCACGCCGATGGCAAAACCGACACCCTGCAAGGCCAGGCCCTGCAACGCCAGATGCAGGACTACAGTCGCCAAAACCCCGAAAACCGGGCCCAGGGCAACGGCCTGATGAACGTGCTGATGTGGAGCAGCATCGGCTACATGGCCGGCCGCTACATGACGCCCAACCCCGCCTACTACGCCAACCCCGGCGTGATGCAGCAAAACCAGGGCTGGCGCAACAGCATCACCAACGAGCGCCAAAACGGCCGCGGCTTCTTCGGGCGCGGCTTCACGGGCCGCAACGCTTCCCCCACGGCGGGCATTCAGGAAAGCCGCTCCACGATGCGTAGCGCGCCGCGGCCCAGCTTTCGCAGCAGCGCGCCGTCCGGCCGCAGCAGCGGCTTCGGCAGCCGCGGCGGCTTCCGGGGCTTTGGGGGGTAATTTTCATTTAACATTTATCAATTAACATTTAACACTCTCACCTACACACTATTTGATTTCCTGACCGAATTGTTAAATGATAAATGTTAATTGTTAAATGACAATAAACCTCCTCCCCCTTTCCGGCGACGTGGCCCCGGCCGTGCGGACACTGGGCTGGGACTGGGCCATTGAAGATGCCTGCCAGCACTACGTGGCCCGCGAAGCCGTGCAGCTTACCGAAGCCGAGGCCGAAACCCTGCTCCAGGCCGCCGACACACTTTACGACATGCTGGTGGAGTCCATCCCCGACCCCATCCCCGATGAGCTGCTGCAAAAGCTGGCCATTCCGGCCAACCTGTGGGAAGCTGTGCGCCACTCCTGGAACGACGAACGGCACTGGCACCTCTACGGCCGCTTCGACCTGGCTCTCACCGCCGAGGGCCCCAAGCTGCTGGAATTCAACGCCGATACCGCCACCAGCCTGCCCGAAACCGCCGTGGTGCAGTGGGCCAGCCTGGTAGCCGCCGGCCAGTCGGACGATGACCGGCAGGCCAACGGCCTGTTTGAGTGCCTGGAGGACCAGTTCCGCCACTGGCGCGCCCTCAACCACGACCGGCAAGCCACCCTCCTACTCGTGCACCTGCCCGGCAGCGCCGAGGACGAAGCCAACTGCGCCGTGCTGGCCGAGGCCGCCCGCGCGGCCGGCTTTGCCGACGTTTTCATTTGCCCCGTGGATGCGATGACGGTTTCGGTGGCGGGCGAAGACCGGGGCGTATGGGCCGAATCGGTGCCCGGCGAGTGGCAACGGTTCGACTTCCTGTTCAAGCTGGTGCCCTGGGAAATTTTGGCCGAAGAAGAACCCGACCTCACCGCCGACCTCGTGCACCTGCAGCTCACCCGCGACGTGCTGACGGCCAACCCCGCCTACACCCTCCTTTTCCAGAGCAAAGCCCTACTGGCGCACCTCTGGGACACGTTTCCGCACCACCCGCTACTGCTCGAAGCCAGCCTGAGCCCGCTGCCCGGCCACCACGTGCGCAAGCCCCTGCTGGGCCGCGAAGGCCAGAACGTGACCGAAATCCAGCCCGATGGCCGCCCCGGCGCCGAGGTGCCCGGCGAGTTCGGCCAGCAGCCCCAACTCTACCAGCGCTGGGCCGAGCTACCCACCGACGCGCAGGGCCGCCGCTACCAGGCCGGCGTGTTCTGGGCCGGCGAGGCCTGCGCCCTCGGCTTCCGCCGCGACGTGGGACTCATCACCAACCTGTCAGAATTTGTGCCGCACGTCTTGGTATAATGCCTTATATCCAATAGACCAGGCAAAAAAGGTCGTCATGCAGAGCGCAGCGAAGCATCTCGCGTGTGGTAGTAACTTAATCGTGACAATGTCAATGATTAGTAATTGCACGCGAGATGCTTCGCTGCGCTCTGCATGACGGCCTTTTTTTGCCTGACTTTCCGATGCCCATTTCCAAGGCAGCGCGGAGGCACTTGCAACCAAAAATCGACCTGGTTTCTCCTTTCCGCAGCTCTGCTCCATCCTGAGCTTCTTTCACCTTTGCCCATCCCCTATTTCAACCGTTGTTTTCTGTTGGCCCTGCTGCCCATGGCAGCCCGGGCCCAGCAGGCGCCGCTCACCGGCGTGGTGACGGACGCCACCACGGCGCAGCCGGTGCCCTTCGCTGTGGTCGAGTTGCTCACCCAAAAAGCCGGGGTGCAAGCCGATTTACAGGGGCGCTTCTCCCTGGAGCTGTCCGCCGCGCCCGTGGCTACCGATTCCCTGACCGTATCGGCCCTCGGCTATAGCCGGCGCCGTGTGCCTGTGCCCGGCAGCGGGCCCGTTCAACTGGTGCTCAGCGCCGCGCCCGTGGCCCTGGCCGAGGTGCAGGTGCGGCCCGCCCCAAGCACGCCCGTGCTGCTGGGGGCTACCGGCAGCAGCCATTCACTGCGGTTCAGCTCCTCGGGCGAGGCAGCCCGGCGCGGCGGCCACCAGATAGCCCGCTTCTTCCCGGCGACGGCGCCCGGCTATTTCCAGTCCGTCGGCTTCTACATGGACAACGGCCTGGTGGCGGCGCTGGGCCCCTGCGACCACAAGCTGCGCAACACGGCTCCGTTTCGGGTGCGCCTCTACGCCGCCGACGGACCCGATGGCGCGCCCGGCACCGACCTGCTCAATAGCACCTTGCTCACGGCGGCCACTCGCAAAACTGGCTGGCACACCGTCGACCTGCGCGCCCGCAACCTGCGGCTGCCCGCCACCGGCTTCTACGTGGCCATGGAATGGGTATTCACCGACGCCAAATACCTCTGCGAATACGAGGTGACGAACAAAGCCGATAAGACGAAAAAGACCTACATCTGGTACGGGCAGTTTCTGGAAGGCACCGAGGAGCAGGAGCCGCTCGCCTGGTCGTACACCGCCGGGCGGGGTTGGCACCGCTTCCCGGTGATGCGGCCCGGCCACGGCCCCGAAAACCCGATGATTCAGGCGCTGGTATTGCCCGACTGAGGCATGGCCCAAAAGCAAGAAGCCCGACCAGAGCGGCCGGGCTTCTTATAATGTGGCAGGAATTGGGCGCCTGAATTTACCCCACTTTCAGCTGGCAAATGACGGTTTCGCCGCCCTTCACTTTCTGGCCCAGCTCCACTTTCACTTCGGTATCGAGCGGCACGAACACATCCACGCGCGAGCCGAATTTGATGAAGCCGAACTCCTCGCCCTGGCTCACTTCGTCGCCCTCGTTCACGTACCACACAATACGGCGGGCCATGGCCCCGGCAATTTGCCGGAAAAGCACCAGCGGGCCGGCATCCGACTCCACCACCACGGTGGTACGCTCGTTTTGGGTGCTGCTTTTGGGGTGCCAGGCCACGAGGTAGTTGCCGGGGTGGTACTTGAAGTATTTCACGAGGCCCGAAATCGGGTTGCGCGTCACGTGCACGTTGATGGGCGACATGAAAATGCTGATTTGCTTGCGCTCGTCCTCAAAATACTCGGGCTCAAACACGTTTTCAATCACCACCACCTTGCCGTCGGCCGGCGCAATCAGCAGGTCTTCGTGGGTGAACATGTGCCGGAACGGGCTCCGGAAAAACTGTAGAATCAGCAAAAAGATGATGACCGTGGCGCCCGCAAACAAGCGGTTCACCAGCACATTGCCTTTGTTGAAATAGAACATCAGCAGGTTGAGCGTCAGCAAAATCAGCAGCGTGACGAACAGAATGCGTCGTCCTTCTTTATGTATTTTCATGAACCGCGGATTGAACAGATTTTAACGGATTGAGCAGATTCTTTGTGGTTCCGAACAGCCGCTAAGATGAGGGGTCGGGGTGAATTCCGGCAAACAAAGGTCGGCAGGAAAACCAAAAAGGCACGAACCTTATGGCCCGTGCCTTTTCATAAGCAATTACGTCAGGATTTTAAAAACGGTTGGAAGCGGGCGACCCATCATGAGCCGAACCACAAAAATCCGTTAAATCCGCTAAATCCGCGGTCCTTAGAAGCCGCCGCGGTACTTGTAGGTCTGGGCTACTTTGTCGATGGCCACCACGTAGGCCGCGATGCGCATCGGGATTTTATACTTCTGGCTGGTCTGGTACACTTTCTCGAAGGCGTCGGACATGATGCGGTCGGCGCGCTCGGTCACCATTTCCAGCGTCCACTTGAAGCCCTGCTTGTTCTGCACCCACTCGAAGTACGACACCGTGACGCCGCCCGAGTTGGCCAAGATGTCCGGCACCACCATGATGCCCTTCTCGTTGATAATCGGGTCGGCCGAGGCCGAGGTGGGGCCGTTGGCACCCTCCACGATGAGCTTAGCCTTGATGTCGTGGGCGTTGTGCTCGGTGATGACGTCTTCCACGGCAGCGGGCACCAGCACGTCTACGGCCGAGGTCAGCAGGTCGTCGGGGTTCATCGGCGTGGCGCCGCTGAAGCCTTCAAGGCGGCCGTTGTGCGCGTTTTTGTAGGCAATGGCCTCGTCGATGTTGATGCCATCCTCGTTCCAGTAAGCGCCGGAAATGTCCGACACCGCCTTGATTTTTACGCCTTGCTGGTGCAACAGCACCGCCGCCCAAGAGCCCACGTTGCCGAAGCCCTGCACGGCGGCCGATACTTCCGTCGGCTTCAAGCCGAGCTTCTTGAGGGCGGCCAGGGCCGACACCATCACGCCGCGGCCGGTGGCCTCGGTGCGGCCCAGCGAGCCGCCCATCACCAGCGGCTTACCGGTCACTACAGCGGGCGAGGTCATGCCGTTGGTTTTCGAGAATTCGTCCATCAGCCACGCCATTTCGCGGGGACCGGTGCCCATGTCGGGGGCCGGAATGTCGCGGTCGGGGCCGAAAATGTCTTTCAGGGCCAGCGTGTAGCCGCGCGTCATGCGCTCAATTTCGCCGGCGCTCATGGTGGTGGGGTCGCAGATGATGCCGCCCTTGGCGCCGCCGTAGGGGATGTCGACCACCGCGCACTTCCAGGTCATCCAGGCCGCGAGGGCCTTCACCTCGTCGAGGTGCACGTTCTTATCGTAGCGGATGCCGCCCTTGCTCGGGCCCAGAATGGTATTGTGAATGACGCGGTAGCCTTCAAAAACGTGAATCTTGCCGTCGTCCATCGTCACCGGAATGTTGACGATAACCTGTTTGTCGGGCGCTTTGAGCACGTTGTAGGTTTCGTCATCAAGGCCAAGGATTTCGGCCGCGATGTTGAAGCGCGACATCATCGATTCGAGCGGGTTTTCGCGGTCCATTAAGGGCGCGGGCTCTTTATACACAGTGTGGGCTGCCATGCGGAAGGGGGGTTGGTTTGAGAAGCGTTGGGTGGGATGATGGATACGTTTTAGGGCCGCAAAGGTATTGCTTTTGTCGGGAGGATGAAGGAATTCCCTGCAAACGTTTGGGGATATGTCCACGCAACCGAAGGCCGCCGGCACGAAGTTGCAACCGGCACAACGCGCCTACTTCAAATAATTGACAATCAGAATAATGTTTCAACGCACAAGGCAATTTTCTGTTGATTATAAGCCCGTTGCTTTCGGCTACCGCGCACATTATCAGCGCCAAAATATTGTTCGGGCCTGACGGTGCAGGAGAGTGCCGGGAAACAGCCCATGTAAGTTCATCCCAAACTTTAATTCCCACATCCTTATGGTTAAACATTACCTTCTGGCCCTGCTGCTGGCCCTGAGCTGCGGCCCGGCATTCGCCACCAAGTTTTACGTGGCCCCGACGGGCAGCGACACCAACCCCGGCACGATTACGTCGCCCTTTCTCACCGTTCAGCGGGCGCAGGCGGTGATGCTGGCCAATTCTACGCCCGTTTCTACCACGACCATCAGCACCGGCGACACGGTGTATATCCGCGGCGGCACGTACATGATGCAGAACTCGCACATAGCCGGTTATTCGACCGTTGCCAACGGCAACTACGCCTACATCACGCTCCTGAACATCAGCGGCGTAGCCGGCAAACGCGTCAATTACTGGGCCTACCCCGGCGAGCAGCCGGTGTTCAACTACGCCAACGTCGACCCCAACGCCACCAACGCCGGGGCCCCGAACCCGCCCCCCTACCGCCTCAGCGCGTTTGAGGTGACGGGCGGCTACATCCACATTCGCGGGCTGGAAATAGTGGGGCTGCGAGTGCCCCTGGTGAGCTCTACTGTTAATACGCTGTCTATCTGCGTGTCGCAGAGCGGGGCGACCGGCAACAACATCTTCGAGCGGCTGAGCATGCACGACGGGCAGGCCATCGGCTTCTACATGACGCGCGGGGGCAATACCCTGGTGCTGAACTGCGACGCCTACCGCAACAACGACAACGTGAACGCGCCCAACTCCACCGGCACGGCCAACGGCGGCAACGTCGACGGCTTCGGGGCTCACGTGAACCAGATTACTTATACCGGCAACGTGTTTCGCGGCTGCCGCGCCTGGCAAAACAGCGACGACGGCTTCGACTGCATCTCGAACAACGCGGCCGTCACGTTTGAGAACTGCTGGGCTTTCTACAACGGGTACACGCCGAAATTCGTGAGCCGCGGCGATGGCAACGGCTTCAAGGCAGGCGGCTACGGCGTGGGGGCCAACCCCAGCGTGCCCAACCCCATTCCGCGCAACGTGGTGCAGGGCTGCGTGTCGGTGCGCAACAAGGCGAACGGGTTCTACGCCAACCACCACCTGGGCGGGCTCACCTTTGTCGACAACACGGCCTACCGCAACGGCAGTGGTTCGAGCAGCGCCAACTACAACATGCTGAACCGCGGCAATGCCAGCCTGGCGACGAACACTGACGTGCCCGGCTACGGCCACATTGTGCAGAACAACATCAGCTACAGCCCGGCCATAGCAGGCGCCGACCTCACCAATTGCGACGCCACCACCAGCACCGTCGACCATAACACCTTCGCGCCCAACGGCGTGGGCGTGACGGTGAGTAGCAGCGACTTTCTTAGCATTGATACCACCCTGCTGCGGGCCCCGCGCCAGGCCGACGGCAGCCTGCCCATCATCCAGACATTGCGCCTGGCGGGCAATAGCGCCCTCATCGACGCGGGCACCATGGCCAACTACCCCACCAACTTCACCTACACCGGCAGCGCCCCCGACTTGGGCGCCTACGAGTACGCCAACCTGTGGACCGGCGCGGCCGGCACCGACTGGCTGACGGCCGGCAACTGGACCGGCGGCGTGCCGGTGGCCACCCTCGATGCCCTCGTTCCGAGCGTGGCCGTTACGCGCTTCCCGGTACTGAGCACCGGCACGGCTGTAGCCCGCGCCCTAGTGGTGAGTAGCGGCGCCTCGCTCACGCAGAGCGGCGGCACCCTGAGTTTAACGGGCAATTTGACCAACAACGGCACCTGGACGGCTACCGGCGGCACGCTGGCCACCACCGGCAGCGCCAGCCAGGTGCTGGGCGGCAGCAGCCCGCTGCGGGTGCAGGGCTTGAGCATTGGCGCCGCCGGGGCCAGCTTGGGCACACCCACCAGCTTCCAGGGCGCCCTCACGTTGCTGGGCAACCTGACCACGAACGGCCAGCGGCTGACGCTGCTTTCCAGCGTGAGCGGCGGTGTGGCTAATGACGGACTGGTGGTGAACAGCGGCGGCTTGGTCAATGGCGTCGTAACGGTGCAGCGCGCCATTGACCCCAGCTTGAACCCGGGCTTGGGCTACCGCCATTATTCCTCGCCGGTGAGCAACACCACCGTGGCTGACCTAAACACGGCAGCCCAGGGCGGCGGCTTCGCGCCGGTGCTGAATGCGGCCTACAACTCGGCTGCTGTGCCCAACAGCATCACGCCCTTCCCCACGGTGTACGGCTACGACGACAGCCGGTTGGCTCTGACCAACGCCACAACTTCCTTTGACAAAGGCTTTTTCTCGTCAAGCGCCACCACCGATGCGCTGACCGTGGGCCGGGGCTACACTGTGAACATCGGGGCCGGGGAGCTGGTCGATTTTCGGGGCGCGCTCAACGATGGCCCGCTCACGCTGGCCCTCACGAGCAGCCGCCCTACCTATACCGATGGCGGCTGGCAGCTGGTGGGCAACCCCTACCCTGCCCCGCTCGACTACTCTTTGGTAGATGCGGCCGACCGCGCGGGCCTCGACGACGCCATTTACGTCTATGCCAGCACCGGGCAGTACGCGGGCCAGTACCGCAGCTACGTCAACCGCGTGGGCAATTCGGTGCTGCCGGTGGGCCAGGGCTTTTTCGCCCGCGTGGCGGCCGGGCAGAGTTCGGCCACGCTCACCTTCCGCAACAGCCAGCGCCTGACGGCGGCCAACGGCACCACCTTCCAGCGCAGCACCGCCGAAACCCGGCCGCTGCTGCGCCTCACTCTGCAAGGTGCCGGCAGCCCACTGGCCGATGAGGCCACGGTGTACTTCGAGCGCGGCGCCACCAGCGGCTTCGACCGTTCCTTCGATGCCGAGAAGCTGCCAAACCCCTCGGGCCTCAACCTGGCCACCAGCCAGAGCAGCCATCAATTCAGCATCGACGGCCAGCCCGAGTTGGGCGTGGCCGTGCGCGTGGTACCGCTGGCCGTGGGCGTGCCGGCCGCGGGGATTTACACTTTCAATGTGGGCGAAATGCTGAATCTGAGCACCGTACCTGTGTACCTGCGCGACCTGCAGCTCGGCACTCTCACCGACCTGCGCCAGCAGCCCAGCTACCGCTTCACCGTAGCCAATGCGGCGGCACTCAACACCACGCGCTTTGAGTTGGTGTTTGGTGCGCTGCAAGTGCTGGCTACCGCGCCAGCCGGCCTAGCCCAACAAGTGGCCCTGTACCCCAACCCCGCCACCAAGCAGGTAAACATCGAGCTACCGCTGGGTTTGAGCCGCCAGCCCGTGACGGTGGCGCTGGTCGATGCCCTGGGCCGCGTGGTGCGCCAGCAGGTGCTGCCCGCCGGGGTGGCCGTGCACGCGCTACCGCTCAGCGAGGTGGCCGCTGGCGTGTACTCCATGCGCCTGACCACGGACCTGGGCACGGTGGTGAAGAAGCTGGTGGTGGAGTAGAACGACGTAGAGGCGGGGCCTGCCCCTGCCCGGACGCTCGCGCCGTCCGGATACCGGCGCCGATGCAATGACTACCGTTCAACGACCAGGCGGGGGCAAGCCCCGCCCCTACGCCGTTAAAGGTCAGCAAAGACTCCGATACTGCTCTGCACATTCCATAGAAAAAGCCCCGCCGCCAATCAGGCCGCGGGGCTTTTTCTATGGTTTCACCTTGCCCTACTCTGCCAGCAGTTGCAGCAGCGCTAGCACCGGCAGCACCAGCAGAAACGCATCGAACCTATCGAGCAGGCCGCCGTGGCCGGGCATGATGCTGCCCGAATCCTTCACCCCCACACTGCGCTTGAGCATGGACTCGGCCAAATCGCCAAGCGGCGCGAACACGGCCACCACGCCGGCCGCCACAAGGCGGTGCGTGAGCGGCATGTCGGGCAGCATGAAGCCGATGGCCCAGCCCACCAGTAAGGTCATCGCGAAGCCACCGGCCCAGCCCTCCCAGGTTTTGCCGGGCGAGATTTTAGGGGCCAGCTTGTGCTTGCCGATGGCCCGGCCCACGGCGTAGGCACCAATGTCGGAAGCCCAAATGAGAAAGAGCAGGCCGAAGATGCGGCGGTAGTCGTAGGTATTGGCCTTACTGAGTGATATGAACACCAGCATAGTCATTGGAAAGCTGATGTATAGCAGTCCCCCAATCACTGTAGCAATATTTACGAAAGGCTGTTTGAATTTAGGCCAAACCAACATTTCACGAATTATCAATAGGATTGGCAGCACCAATAGAAAAAAGACTACGACCCCAAATACGGAAACGCCCCACAGCTCTCCCAATTCATCTTTCATTGAGGAATAAACTTGGGTTGAGCAGGTAACCAAAAAGGTTGTCGTGCCCATTACCACCCCAATCCACGTAGCCGGCGCGTAGCCGCCCGCCCGCATCATGCGGTAGAACTCCCAGAGCATCACGGCCTGCACGGCGGCGAAAAACAGCCCGAACGTGACGGGGCTGAACCAGACGCTACCCAGCAGCAGCGCGGCCCCGATGATGCCCCAGAGTAGGCGCAGTTGCAGGTTGCTGGGGCCGCCTTTTTCGGCGGAGGTTTCGGTGGGAATCGGAGGTGTAGAGTCAGGCAAGGTGGAAAGGGATGTAGAGACGCATACTTGCGTCTCGTCGTTGTTGATGTTGTTCAATCTGTGCGGCTAGGGTCATTCAAGGTGTTTATCGTTCAACGACGAGACGCAAGTATGCGTCTCTACACCGTTCTTTTCACCCCCTCGCTGCTGAGGGTGAGCATTTGGGTGGGCGGGGCCGGGGCCGCTGCCATGCGCTGGCTCAGCACGTAGAGCAGGGCCGCCGTGAGCAGGCCCGAGGGCAGCACCAGCCACCACGGCAGCGCTTCGTTGGAATCAGGGTCGAAGCCCCAGCCGAACTGGCCGCGTTGCGTGAGGTACACCAGCAGCAGCTGGAAGGCGTTTTGGGTGAAGTGGGCCGCCATACTCACCAGAATATTGCCGCTCCAGAGGTACAGGTAGCCCAGCACCAAACCCAGCAGAAAGCGCGGCACAAACCCGAAAAACTGCACGTGAATGGCCGAGAAAATGGCCGCCGCCAGCCACACGCCCACATGCGGCGAAAACCAGCGCACCAGGTTTTTCTGAATCACGCCCCGAAACACCAGTTCCTCGGCCACGGCCGGCACCAGCGCCACCACCACCACGGCCACCGCAAACCGCGTCCCGGAATTGAACCGGGTGAGGAACTTGGTAAGCACGGCGGCGCGGTCTTCGCTGGCGCGGGCCCAGCCCTCAAAATCGTGCAGGAAACCGGGGAAGTGCGCTCCCGCGTTCCAGGCAATGACGACGGACATCAGTGGCATGAGGACGAGCATGAGCGCGCCCGCCGCCAGCAGCCACCAGCCCGCCCCCAGCCGGCGCGGGCTGAAATACGCGGCCCAGCCGTAGCCCAGCGCCGAAGCCAGCGCCAGCGCGCCCCCGCCAAACACCAGCCCCAGCGTCACGCCCTGCACCATCATCATGACGCCCCAGCCGGCGGGCGAACCGGCGGGGTTTTGCAGGGCCGCCATCAGCTCGCCCACCGACAGCCCGAAGCCGCCCATGCCCCAGGCAAAAATCACGGCATAGGCCACGCAGAGGGCCAAAGCCATGAAACCCAGCAGCAGCAGTATCTGCAGGCCGGGGTGCAGCGTGCGGGGCAGGAAACCTTTCATAGCGGGGTGCAAGTTGGGAAGGGCGTAAATTTACCGCAGTTTTTAACTTAGGCTTGAATAGCACGTCACATCAGAACGTCATGCTGAGCGCAGCCGAAGCATCTCTACCGCAATAGTAAATCCAATTGGCTTGGTTAGTTGCGCGGTAGAGATGCTTCGGCTGCGCTCAGCATGACGTTCTGAATACCATAATTCGATATCCCCCGTGGTCAACATCGGTCCCAACATCTCCCTCCCCGACTTCCCCCTGCTCCTCGCGCCCATGGAGGACGTGAGCGACCCGCCCTTCCGCGCCGTGTGCAAGGCCAACGGGGCCGACTTGATGTACACCGAGTTTATTTCCTCGGAAGGCCTCATCCGGGCCGCCGCCAAGAGCCGCAAGAAGCTCGACGTGTTCGACTACGAGCGGCCCATCGGCATCCAGCTCTTCGGCTCCGACGTGGAAACGATGGGCGAGTGCGCGGCCATCAGCACCGAAGCCGGCCCCGACCTCATCGACATCAACTACGGCTGCCCGGTGAAGCAGGTGGCCTGCCGCGGCGCCGGCGCCGCCCTGCTTCAGGACATTCCCAAAATGGTGGCCATGACGGCCGCCGTGGTCCGAAGCACCCACCTGCCCGTGACCGTGAAAACCCGCCTGGGCTGGGACGAGGGCACCAAAAACGTGGAAGAGGTGGCCGAGCGCCTGCAGGACGTCGGCATTCAGGCCCTCACCGTGCACGGCCGCACCCGCGCCCAGCTCTACAAGGGCGAGGCCGACTGGCGCCTCATCGCCAGCATCAAAAACAACCCGCGCATCAAAATCCCCATCTTCGGCAACGGCGACATCACCTCGCCCGAAAAAGCCCTCGAATACAAAAACCGCTACGGCGTGGATGGCGTGATGATAGGCCGGGCCAGCATCGGCTACCCCTGGATTTTCCGCGAGGTGAAGCACTACGTGGCCACCGGCCAGCACCTGGCCCCGCCCACGCTGGAAGAGCGCGTGGCCATGTGCCAGATGCACTTCGACCGCAGCGTGGAGTGGAAAGGCCCGAAAGTGGGCGTTTTCGAAATGCGCCGGCACTACGCGCACTATTTCCGCGGCCTGGAGGGCGCCAAGGCCTGGCGCACCCGCCTGGTGGATGTGGGCACGCCGGCCGAAGTGTATGAGATTCTGCAGGAAATTGCCAACAGCGACGCCGTGCTGGTGGGGTGATAGAACGTCCTCGTAGCACGTCATGCTGAGCGCAGCCGAAGCATCTCTACCGCAATAGTAAACCAACCATTGAGTTACTACTGCGGTAGAGATGCTTCGGCTGCGCTCAGCATGACGTGCTATTTATTCCAATTGAAACCCTGTTGATGATTCCGATTTACGAAAAGAAAACCCGCATCAAAATCCTGATTGCGGTGCTGGCGCTGCTCATCGGCGCGGCCACCGTCATCTACACCAATTGGCTGGTGAAACGGGTGGCCGAGCGCGAGCAGCAGCAGATTCAGCTCTACGCCAAGGCCCAGCAATTCACCGTTAATTCGGAAACCATCAACCCGTTCATTTTCGACCAAATAATCAACGGCAATACCACTATTCCGGTCATCCTCACCGACGGCACCAACGTTGTCAGCGCCAAGAACATCGACATGCCGCCGCACCTGCCCGAAGCCGATTCGATGGCCGTGCTGCAGCAGGAGCTGGCCAAGATGAAGCTGCTGCACCCGCCCATTGTGGTGGAGCTGGGGGCCGGGGCGCGCAACTACATTTTCTACCGCGACTCGCAGCTGCTGCGGCAGCTGCGCACCTACCCGCTGGTGCAGTTGGTGGTCATCGGCTGCCTGGCCGTCATTGCCTACTTCGCGTTCAGCTCCTCGCGCCGGGCCGAGCAAAACCGCGTGTGGGTGGGCTTGGCTAAAGAAACGGCTCACCAGCTGGGGACGCCGCTCAGCAGCCTCGTGGGCTGGCAGAACTACCTGCGCGACTCCGACCGCTTCAAAAACGAGCCCATTGTGGAGGAGCTGGGCAAGGACATCCGGCGCCTGGAAATCATCACCGAGCGGTTCAGCAACATCGGCTCCGTGCCGGTACTGAAGGACGAAAACCTGTTCCAGACCACCCGCAACGCCATCGAGTACCTGCAAAGCCGGGTGTCGAAAAAAGTCATCTTCAAGATTGAATCCGACCTGCCGATGGACACGCCCGCCCGCATCAACGTGCCGCTGTTTGATTGGGTCATCGAAAACATCTGCAAAAACGCCGTCGATGCCATGGACGGCCGCGGCTCCATCACGTTGCACCTGCGGCGGGTGCGTACGCGCCGCACTTGGTACCGGCGCGGCGCCCCGCCCCGCCAGGTGGCCGTCGACATCACCGACACCGGCAAGGGCATCCCCAAAAACAAGATGGAAAGCGTGTTCATGCCCGGCTTCACCACCAAGAAGCGCGGCTGGGGCCTGGGCCTGGCCCTAGCCAAGCGCATCATCGAGAACTACCACGAGGGCCAGCTCTTCGTGAAGTGGAGCGAGATGGGCCGCGGCACCACCTTCCGGGTCGTGCTGAACCAGTGATTTCATTTAACATTTATCAATTAACATTTAACAGCCGTTCTGCTGGCCCCAATTGGTCCGACAGAACGGCTGTTAAATGTTAATTGATAAATGTTAAATGACTAACGGTTCGTGATTTCCACATACGCATTCCCCGTCACGGGCTGGCCGTTGTGGGTGCCCGTCACGCGGCACATGCCTTCCCAATAGCGCAGGTTCAGCACTTTGAAGACGCGCAGGTTCAGTTCCTGGTTAGGCACCAACGGCGTCACGGTCAGCTCGTAGCCCTTGCTGGGCACGCTGATGTGCCAGGTGGCGGGGTATTTTTTCTTTGAAACGGGGCTGGTCCAGTACGTGAGGGGCTCCAGCTTGAAATCGGCTTCGGCGAGGTGCAGGTTCTCGCCCTTGGCGCCGAAGTGCGAGCCGCCGCCGATGTGCTGGCCGGTCTGGGTGTCGTGCACGGTGTAGAGCATCAGTTCCTCGCGGGGCTCGTCGAGCTGCAGGCTGAGCCAGTCCCAGGCCACGTTTTTCTTGTTCACGCCGCCGCAGTTCCACTGGCGGTCGTACCACAGCTCGCCAGTCACTTCGTGCGTTTTGCCGGCTACTTCGATGGTGCCGGTGGTGGCCAGGCGCGGGTAGCTGTAGTAGCCGGCCTGGGCCACGGGGCCGTACTGCTCGTAGCCGGTGCCGCCGTGTAGCAGCACGGGCTTGGTGGGCGTGGTGCGCAGGCTGATGGCCTGGCCGGCGTGGTTGGTCATGCGGGCTTGCAGCTGGTAGGTGCCCTCCTGGCCGGTCATCGTCCAGGTTTGGGCGGCTTTGGGCTGGGCCAGGCTAAGCGGCAAGGTGGCCGTGAGCGGCTGGGGCAGCTTGCCGAGGTAATAGTCGTAACGAAACTGTTGGGTTTGCGGGTCGGTGAGGGCGAAGTGCACCATCTGCTGGTCTTGCTTGCCGCTGGGGTTGAAGTGGAAGAAAACGTATTCCACGCCGAAGGTTTCACCCGTTTTCACGTCCTTGAGGTGGCCCGTGAAATACCACCATTCCAGCGAGTTATTCACGTGCGGTGCTTCTTCCTGGGGCAGCTGGGCGCGGCCAGGAAAAAGGTCGTTTTTAGTGGTGGGCTTGAGGATGGAACAGGCAGTGGCAACCGTGAGCAGCAGGGCGAAACGCAGGAATTTCATACCCCTTGAGAAGGCTTTTTGGGGCAGAAAGGTTTGGTACAAGCCGGGGCTAGCGGAATTTGCCTGCCGAATGCACCTTTCTTTTCAAATGGTTTTTCAGGTAAAGCAGGCTCGGCTTCTGGCCGGTTGGGTCGACGGCCGCACTGGCCATCTGGTAATACCAGCCCACCTCCTTCCAGTGATAAGCCCCCACGTTCGGCTCGTCGCCGAGCGCGGCAGCAGGCACTACCAATTGAAACCTTCCCTGGTCATCGGTGGTGGTGTCAAAATCACCGGACATAGCCGACCACAAACTCACGGTAACGCCCGCCTGGGGCTTGCCATGGGCATTATACACCACGCCCCGAATGGTTAGTGCAGCGATATCGTTCGCCACCGCTGGTTGGGCGCGGGCCACCGAGTCGGGGCGTTCGGCCGATGCCGCGCCCGCATTGGCTGGCGGCGTCATATTTTTTGGCAGTGGCCCGCCCCAGTATGCCGGGGGCGCGGCCTGCCCGCGCGCCTGCGGCCCGGCCAGCGCCCCCAGGCCCAGCAGCGCCAGCGTGGCGCCCCACCAGCGCCGCCAGCCGCCCACGGCCCGGGCCGGCGCCCGCAAAGGCCGGTCGAGTTGGTCGTTCCGAAACCGGCCGCAGCTCACGGCTGGGTATTGCCGCAGAAACGTCACTACCTCGGCCTCGCTCATGCGAGTGAAGTCCACCACGGTTTCCTGGCAGCTGGCGCAGTGGCGGCCGGTGGCCGTGGGCGTCATGGCGGCCCAGCTTTCCGGGCAGGGGCTGGGGAGGTGAATAGTCGTTTCGGGCATGCGCCAAATATAGGCGGCAAGGCCTTAATGGTGAGTCAATAAGCACGCGCGCAATTCCAAATTCCACACAACGCCTACGGCCGCCGCGGCTGGCGAAAAGTGGCACCACGTTGGCCCGGGAAAAAAAGGAGGCCGGGAGAAATTTCACTAAAGTCCTTTTTATTCACCTCAAAAGTGCAGGCCAGGCACCTGCGCGCCACTTCGTGTCTCGCAAGGGCACTTGCGCAAAGTCCTCATTGGCTGATTTATGTGTTGGAAAGCTGGAGAAATATTTCCGTAGTTCAGGCCATGAAAGCACGCTACCCTCTGTTGTTCTGGCGCGCGGCGCTGCTATTGCTCTCAACGGGCTACGCGCACGCCAGCCACGCCCAGGCTCCGAGGGAGCCGCCAGCATCCGTTGGTCGCAACATTGTCTCGCTTTCGCCCGCCGAGCTGTTCTACAAAACGCAGTTGGGCTACGAGCGGGGCGTGGGCCCGCACAGCGCGGTGGGCCTGCTGGGCAGCTACCACTACGGCGTAATTGAGGGCTACAAAGGCCCGCAAGCAACGGTTTACTACCGCTACTTCGTGAAACGGCCGTTTCCCACGGGCCTGTACTTCCATTGCCAACTCAGCCTGCTCCATGTTGAACAGACGGCGGACTTGGTCAACATCAAGACCAAACAGTACACCGAATACCGGTACCAGGCCGTGAGCATGGGCGGCGGCATCGGGCTGGGGTACCGGCGCTACCTGGTGCGCAAAGCCACCAAAAGCCACTTGCTCGTCAACGCCCTGCTCGGCTACCGGGGCAACCCACGCCCCCAGCCCGACTTCGATTCCAGCATTTACCGGTTAGAATCCAGCTTTCTGGGGCCCGATTTTGGTTGGTACCTGGGGTTCAGTCCCGGCTCCATGGCTTTCGGGCTGCTATCTCTCGACTACCAGTTTTAAGCAACCAACCCAGCGCCTCATTTCGCTCCACGGTGGCTTTCCGCTAGCCCCGCGGCGGCGTCATGGGCGGCACGGGCGGCACCATGCGGCCCATGATGTGGCCGCGCCCCTCGGTCGACTGCAGCTTGATTTTGAGTTCGATGGGCTGCACGGCCGTCCGCACGTTCACGGGCACGTCCTGGGGCTTGAGTTCGAACGGGTTTCCCTGCACGTGTAGGGTGAGGGCGCCGGCCTTCACGGGCGCCCAGCTGGAGGCCAGCACCAGCTCGAAGCGGCCGTTTTCGTCGGTGGTCGCGCCGTATTCGGTTTTGTTGATGAAGACGAAGGCGCCCGCCACGCCGGGCCCTTTCTCGCCATCTAGCACCTGCCCGCGGATGACAATGGATTTCTGCGACGCGGCCGGGTCGGCCACGGCGGCGGTGGGCGTGGGGGGCGGGGCCTGGGGCGGCTTGCTGGCGCAGGAGGCTACCGGGTGCCAGCCCAGCAACGCCAGCGCGGCCCACAGCCAGCGCCGGGGGCCCTGCAGCCGCGCGGCGGGCCGGGGCGTGAGCGGGGCAGCCATCAGCCCACACACCCGCTGGCCGGAGCGCGCCGCCAGAAACGCCAGCACCTCGGCTTCGCTCATGCGAGTGAAATCGACCACTTCGGTGGCGCACACGGCGCAGTGGCGGCCTTGGGCAGTGGGCGTCATGGCGGCCCAGCTTTCGGGGCAGGGCTGCGGAATGCGGGGGGCTTGGCTGGAAGTCATGCGGCTAATGTAGTGTTTTTGGCGGCTTAACCGCGCCGGAAGGGGCGCGTAAGCCAGTATTTGCCCCAGTAGAGGAAGCTGCGCGGGTGCCACGGCCACGGGCGCGACAGGTGCACCCCACCCGCAACAACCACTTCCATCAAGCCCTTCACATCAGCTCTTAGTAGCACAGGCGCAACTGGAGCGTTGGCACTTATTAGCCTCTCTTCGGTTACGTAGCCGAGATAGGTAATTTGCAGCTGTACCAATCCAGTCAACCTGTTTTCAGCCGGTACCGTCAGGCTGAACTGGCCGCTGGCATCGGTCGAAGTTCCTGTCGTGGTGCCTTTAATCAATACGGTCACGCCCGGCAGCCCCTCGCGCGTAACTGAATCCTGTACCATTCCCTTCAACACCCAAGGCGCCGGCAATGCGTCTTCCTTCTCCGGCTTGCGCTCGGCCCGCACCTCCTCGGGGCGCAAAGCCACTTTGCTCAGCTTGCGCACTTCCGTAGGCACCTGCGCTTTGGCCGCCGTTCCCACGCCCTCGCGCACGGCCCACAAAGCCGCCGCGGCCGCCAGCCAGGTGCGCCAGCGCGCCGGCATTGGGGCAGCCGGGGCGGCGCGCTGCAACGGTCGCCCGAGCTGCCCCGCCGCGAAACGGCCGCAGGTGCGGCTGCCCGCGGCATCGGCCAGCAGGGCCAGGATTTCGGCATCGGTTTTCAGGGTGAAGTCGACCACCGTTTGCTGGCAGGCGGCGCAGTGGCGGCCCTGGGCGGTGGGCGTCATGGCAGCCCAGCTTTCGGAGCAGGGCTGCGGAATCTGAAGAGAAATGTTACGGGCCATAAGCAAAGCGTGCAGGGCGACATCAAGGCTGATGCCGGCCCGGCCCGCTTTGCACACGCCGCCGGCTAATAATCAGTAGCCGCTCATTTCTACCCGCTGCAGCTCCTGCCAGTTGAGGGCGGCGGCATCGAGCGGCACGCTGCTGCCGTGCAAGGCGCCGTTGCGGTCCTGGTACACGTGGTTGTACCGGTCATCGACGCGGTACCGCTCGCCGGTGGCCGTGTTGTCGTAGCGGGCTTTGCCGCTGAGCACGTCGCCCCGGCCCTCGGCAATTTGCCGCTGCGACCGGTCCCGGTCGGCCGCCATGCCCTCGTTGAGCTGCTGCTCGTGCCGCTGAAAAGCCTCGTAGGCTTTCTGGTCCTGCTGCGTGATGCGCTGGTTGCTGGCCTGCCCTTGCTGGCTGAGCTGCTGCGTCTCCCGTTGCCAGGCCGGATTGATGCTGAACGACTTGCGCGCCGCCTGGGTCTGGCCATAGGCAGCGGCCAGCTCGCCCGCGCTGGCCTGGGTTATCGACGGCAGCGCGGCCCAGTTGTAGTATACCTCCCCGTTCATGTTGCGGGCCTGCGTGTTCAGCACCACTTCCACCCGCGCCATGCGGCCGTTGGGCAGGCGGCCATCCACGTAGCCGGTGGCCGATGTGGCGCCGGCACCGGTGGCATGCGCCGGCTGCTCTTGCGAGCCGGTAGGCTGGATGGTCAGGCCCTGCCGGGCCAGGTTGGGCAGCAGCACCTGCCGGATGTAGAGCAGCGGCGTCATGGGCGCCAGTTCGTACTCGTCGTGTTGCGGCATGGGCATGCCCATCGAAATGGCCTGCTGGCGCAGGCTCCGCGAGGTGGGCCCGTCCTGATAATAGTATGGCCGCTCGGGCAGGAAATCAACCTGTTGGGCGCCCCCCGGCGCCAGCAGCTTCAGCGATATCTGATTGACCGGCTGCGCGCCGTTCCACTTGCGGGTGAATTGCTGCCGGAACTGCCAGCCCCGCGGCACCTTGATGGCAAAGGCCACCATGTTGTGCAGGCCCGGGTCGATGATGCCGCGCACCGTGTAGGGCGCGGGCGGCGGTGGCGTAGCGGGGTTCATAGCATCGGGCTGATTTGGTACGGCCGGGGCCAGCCGCGCGGGCTCGGCGGTGGCCTGGGTGGCGGCAGGACTGTCGCAGGCCATGGCGGTGCTCGCCACTAGCCACATAAAAACGAACGGTTTCATAAGTCAGATTGGGCGAAAGAAATGACAAGCCTGCTACCGCTGCAACGCGACCACCACAGCATAAATATTCAACTTTATATTTATTTTATTCATATCCCTTGTCACCTTTTTTGGTCTGGCAGCTTCGTAAAATTCAGTACCTTGGGGTTCTCTTCTCCACCTCATCGTCCGGCCATGCTTGTCTTGTCTCGCTTTGCCCCGCTGGCGCTTCTGGCGCTCCCGGCCATCGGCCACGCTCAAACGGGCGCGGCCAATGCCGTCGGGCTGGAAGTGCCGGCTCCGGCGCCGCCTGGCAGAGGCCATTTCCTGACGGGCACTTACGTGGTGGGCACCTACTTACCCCTGCCCGCTACGAGCAGCTACGGCTACGGCGTGCAGCCGTTTCTGCGCTACCAGTTGGGCAGCCGCACGGGCGGCCGGGCCCGGCCCTACGTGCAATACAGTTTTGCGCCCTACCGCGTGCCCACCTACGGCACCGGTGCGCTCACCGGGCTCGATGCGGCCGGCCTGCCCGCCAATGCGGGATTTGCGCCGCTGGCGGTGCGCAATGCGCCGTATGGGGCGCTGCCCTACGGCAGCTACGGTGGGCTGGGCGCTTTTTCGGTTGGAATTCCGATGCAGGTAGGCCGTAGCTCGGCCGTGCTGAACGTGGGCGGGGCCTTGCTGCAAGGCCTTCTGAACCCGACATACTGGTAAGGCGCGGGCGGGCGGCGGGCCGATAACCCGCGCCGGGGCGCTATCTTTTGCCCTTCAAACCCGCCCCGCTTACCTTTCATGCGTTCCGACAAATCACTTTTCCGCCGCAAAACCATTGCGGCCATCCTCCAGAATCCCCCCGCCGACCACGAGGGCCACGGCGCCGCCGGCGGCCTGGAGCGTCACCTCACCGTGCGCGACCTCACGGCGCTGGGCATCGCGGCCATCATTGGGGCCGGCATTTTCAGCACCATCGGCAAGGCTAGTCTGGACGGCGGCCCAGCCGTGTCGCTGCTGTTTGTGTTCACGGCGGTGGCCTGCGCGTTTTCGGCGCTTTGCTACGCGCAGTTCGCGGCCACCATCCCGGTCAGTGGCTCGGCTTACACCTATGCTTACGCCTCCTTCGGCGAGCTGGCGGCCTGGATTATTGGCTGGGCATTGATTATGGAATACGCGGTGGGTAACATCGTGGTAGCCATTTCCTGGTCCGACTACTTCACTGGTTTACTTGATGGTATTGGAATTCACCTACCGCTCTGGCTCACAATGGGCACCCAGACGGGCCACGCCGGCTATGCGGCCGTCACGGCCCTCACCGAGCAGGGCAAGTCGCTGACGGAAGCGCTGGCCGCCGTGTCGCCCGCGCAGCTCGATGGCTACAAGGCCTGGACGCAGGCGCCCGCGCTGTTCGGCGGCCTGCACATGGTGATGGATTTGCCGGCCTTCGTCATCACCGTCCTCATCACGGCGCTGGTGTACGTGGGCATCAAGGAGAGCAAAAACGCCTCCAACCTGCTGGTTTTGCTGAAGTTGATTATCGTCTTCATCGTCATTGCGGTGGGCGCGTTCTACGTGCAGCCCGCCAACTGGACGCCCTTCGCCCCTAACGGCGTGAGCGGCGTGCTCAAGGGCGTGTCGGCCGTTTTCTTCGCCTACATCGGCTTCGATGCCATCTCGACCACGGCCGAGGAATGCAAGAACCCACAGCGCGACCTGCCCAAGGCCATGATGTACGCCCTCATCATCTGCACGGTGCTGTATGTCATTATTACGCTGGTGCTTACGGGCATGGTGAGCTATAAGGAGCTGGGCGTAGGCGACCCGCTTTCCTTTGTGTTTGCCAAGGTGGGTTTGCCGCGTCTCTCGGGCCTGGTGGCGGTGAGTGCGGTGTTTGCCATGGCCTCGGTGCTGCTGGTGTTTCAGCTGGGCCAGCCGCGCATCTGGCTCACAATGAGCCGCGACGGGCTGCTGCCGTCCATCTTTTCGCGCATTCACCCGCGCTTCCACACGCCGTCGTTCAGCACCATTGTCACGGGCTTTTTTGTGGCGGTGCCGGCGCTGGTGCTGAACATGGATTTGGTGGTCGACCTCACCAGCATCGGCACGCTGTTCGCGTTTGCGCTGGTGTGCGGCGGCATTCTCATCATCGACCCCTACGGCCGCTCCGAGGCCCGCTTCAAGGTGCCCTACATCAACGGCCAATGGCTGGTGCCGCTCATTCTGGCCTTGGGCGCCTTCCTGGTGGTGCGCTATAACGCGGCCAGCAACCACGAGTTCATGCTCGACGTGAGCGGGGCGCACGGCTGGCTGCTCACCGATGCCGTGAGCGGCAAGGTGACGGGCGGCTTCGCCCACCAGATTCCGACGCTGGTGTTTTTCCTGTTCTGCATCGCGCTGAGCATCTTGTCGTTTCGCAAGAAGCTGTCGCTGCTGCCCACGCTGGGCCTGCTCATCAACCTGTACCTGATGACCGAGCTGGGCATCAGCAACTGGACCCTGTTTTTTGTGTGGCTGCTGATTGGGCTGGCCGTATATTTTGGCTACGGATATAAAAACTCCAAGCTGAACCAGACGGCCCGCTAGGCAGTTGCAAGCCGGTGAAAGATGGAATATAAAAACCCATAATCCACTTTAGGTACCTAAAGTGGATTATGGGTTTTTATATTCCATCTTTGCGTTATCAATCAAGCCGGGACTATCTCATGGACTTAAAGGAATTTCGGGCGGGCTTCTGGCAGCCGCAGGTGGGCTACAAAAGCTTTCAGCCGCATCCGATTAACCACACGCTTACGTGGGCCGACCCCGAGCTGAATATGCTGCTCGAAGAAGCCACGCTAAAGCTGGGCGAGCTGAATACCTACTCGGAGCTGGCCCCGAGCATCGACCTGTTCATTCAGATGCATGTGGTGAAGGAAGCCACGCAGTCGAGCCGCATCGAGGGCACCAAAACGGCGATGGACGAGGCGCTAATGCGTAAGGAAGACCTGCAACCCGAGCGCCGCGACGACTGGGACGAGGTGCATAACTACATCGAAGCCATGAACGGAGCCATCGCGGAGCTGGAAAAACTGCCGCTCTCGCTGCGCCTGCTGCGCCACACGCATCAGCAGCTGATGCAGGGCGTGCGCGGTCAGCACAAGAACCCCGGCGAGTTTCGCACGAGCCAAAACTGGATTGGCGGCGCGTCGCTGCGCGACGCGGCCTTTGTGCCGCCGCACCACCTGGATGTACAGGCCCTGATGGGCGACCTGGAGGCTTTTCTGCACAACACCGACGCGCGTGTGCCGCACCTCATCAAAATCGCCATCGCGCACTATCAGTTTGAAACCATTCACCCGTTTTTGGATGGTAACGGCCGCCTGGGTCGTCTGCTCATCACGCTCTACCTCGTCAGCAACGGCATTTTGCGCCGGCCGGTGCTTTATCTATCCGACTTTCTGGAAAAGAACAAGCCCCTCTACTACGACAACCTGACGGGCGTGCGGACGCATAACAACTTGAATCAGTGGCTGCGCTTTTTCCTGGTGGCGGTGGCCGAAACCTGCACGCAGGCCCTCACGACGCTCAAGCAGGTGCTGGCGCTTAAGCAGCAGGTAGAGGGCGAGCGCATTCATCCGCTGGGCCGGCGCATTCCGCAGGCGCAGCAGCTGTTGCAGCTGTTTTATCAGCGGCCGGTGCTGTCGGCCCGCGACGTGACGGCCGCCCTCGGCGGCTCGCCCACTTCTACCAATAAGCTGCTTGCCGACCTTGAAAGCCTGGGAATTCTGCGCGAAATGACTGGCTACAAGCGCAACCGGCTGTTCGTATTCAGCGAGTACCTAGCCCTGTTTGAGGGCTAGACCAATTCGAAAAAACCTGGCCTTTTTAGGCTCAAGCGGTTAGCAAATACAACGGTTTTCCGGGTTCGGATGCCCCCAGCGCGCGGCGTACCTTAGCAGAAAAACCGCTTGCTATGCTTACTTCCCGCTTAACGTTTCAGGGCCACGACACCTTTCTGTGCCGCACAAGCTGGCTGAAAAAAGGCTATGACTTTGCGCAAGCCAACGGCGGCTTCAACGACGCCGACGCGGTGGTGCGGCTCGGGGTGGGCAAGAACATGGTCACCGCCATTCGGTACTGGCTGCGGGCCTTTGGGCTGGCCAACGAGAACGACGAACTGCTGCCCGTGGCCCACGAGTTATTGGCCGCCATCGGCGGCCGCGACCCCTACGTGGAAGATGAAGCCACCGTGTGGTATCTGCACTACTTGCTGGTGCGTACCGGCCGCGCCTCGCTCTACCATTTTGTATTCAACGAATTGCGCAAGGAGGGCTTCTCCTTCAACCGGGCGCAGCTACGCCAATTCATCGTGCGCAAGTGCGCCGAGCGTGGCTACGCCATCAACGAAAACACGCTCGATTCGGACCTGACCGTGTTATTGCGCAGCTACGCCCCTTCGGGCAAAAGCGACCGCGCGGGCAAGCTCGACATTGAAGAGGAATCGACGGGCCTGCTGCAAGATCTGGGCCTGCTCACCATCAGCCACGACGACGAGGGCACGGCCCGCTACCACATCGAAAACCTGGAGCGCCCCGAGCTGCCCTGGCCGGTGGTACTACGCGTGATACTGGAGCACCCCGATTGGAGCGACAACATCAGCTTCAACGACCTGGAGGTGGCCCCCGACTCGCCGGGGTTGGTATTCGCGCTCAATTCGGCCGGGCTGTTTACCAAAATTGAGGAGATGATGGCCCGGTATCCGAATGCCATCATCTATTCAAGCACGGCCGGCAACCGCGTGCTGACGCTCAAGCGCGAGCTGCTCGATGTAGCATCCATTATGCAGGAGCACTACGGGCCGCAAATAGCGGCGGCTTACTGATTCGATACCACCCATCTGATTTTCTAGTTTACCTCGTGTTCAGTCCTTCCGTTAATATCGTGCGCGACGCGGCGCAGCCGCTCAACTACCTGCCCACGCCCAACGCGCAGCTCGTGTATAAGCAGCTGGCCAACAACTACCGAACCGGCACGCACTGCTTTAATATCGTCGGCGCCTACGGCACCGGCAAGTCGGCCTTTCTGTGGGCTTTCCATCAAAACCTGACTGGGCAGCACGCCTATTTTACGGCCGACAAAGACCCGCTCGCGAGCCGGCCGGTGCGGTTCGAGCAGTTTGTGGGACAGTACATGTCGTTGCGCGAGGCGTTTGCGCAGCGCTTCGTGGCCGGTGGCGCGGCCGATACGCCCACGGCCGCCATTCTGGCCGGCATTGAGGCGCACTACCGCGCCCACGCGCCGGGCGTGCTCGTGCTGGTCATTGACGAGTTTGGGAAATTTCTGGAATACGCGGCCCGCGAAAATCCCGAGCAGGAGCTGTACTTCATTCAGGAATTGGCCGAGTTTGCCAACGACACCACCAAGGACGTACTGCTGCTCAGCACCGCCCACCAAGATGTGAGCGCTTACGCCGTGGGCCTGAGCCGCCCGCAGCGCCTGGAGTGGGAAAAGGTGAAGGGCCGCCTCAAGGAATTGACCTTCAACGAGCCGGTGGAGCAACTGCTGGCCCTGGCCGCCGAGCAGCTCGCCGCCGCCGGGCAGCCCACTGCCCCCGACCCCGCCACCAACGAGCGCCTGCTCGCGGTCATTGCGCGGGCGCAGGTGTTTCCGCTGCGCGACTACTTCACGGCCGAGATGCAGCGGCGGCTGTGGCCGCTCGACCTGCTGTCGGCCGCCGTACTGGTGCAGGCCCTGCAACGCTATGGTCAAAACGAGCGCTCGCTCTTTACCTTTTTGCGGGCTGGCGACTACCTGGGTCTGGAGCAGAGCGCCGAGGCCGGCACCTACTACAGCGTGAGCCGGGTTTACGACTACCTCAGCTACCACTACTACGCCCTGCTCACCTCGCGCTTCAACCCCAACTTTGCGCAGTGGGCCATTATTCGCGATTCGCTCGACCGGCTCAGCAAGCATTTTGAGACGCAGGTTGACCTCGACGCGGCCCGGCAGTTGGTCAAAACCATTGGCTTGCTGACCATTTTCGCGCCGGCCGGGGCCGAAATCAGCGCCGAGTTTTTAGAAGTGTACGCGCAGACGAGCCTGGGCGTGCCCTCGGTGGCCCCGGCGCTACGGGTGCTGCAAACGCAGCAAATCGTGCGCTTCGTGGCCCACAAAAATAGCTACATCCTGTTTGAGGGCACAGCGCTTGATATTGAGCTGGCCATCGACGAGGCCGGCACGCTCGTGGAGCAGGTTACGGATGTGGCTACGCGGCTGAGCGGCTTCTTCGACTTCCCCTACATTCCGGCCAAACAGGCGTCGTTTGAGGTGGGTACGCCGCGCATCTTTCAGGTGCGCATGACGGACTACGTGCTGCTGGATGAGCCGGAAGGCGAGGTGGACGGATTCATCAACCTCATTTTTTCGGACAGCATCACTGAGGATACGCTGCGGCAGCAGGTAGGCGAGCGGCGCTCGGCCACGCTCTACGGCATCTACCGGCGCTCGGGCGAGATAAAGCGCCTCATCCGGGAGATTGACAAGGTGGCTAAGGTGCGCGAGCAGAATCTGAATGACCGGGTAGCCAAGCGCGAGCTCGACGGCATCCTGGAGCACCAAGAGGCGCTGCTGCGCCACTACGTGCTCGACAGCCTGTACGCGCCCGATGGCAATATTACCTGGTTTTTCAACGGCGAGGCGAACACCGAGTTTACGGGCCGCCGGGCATTCAACCGCTGCCTCTCGGCCATTGCCCGCGAGGTGTATACGGCCACGCCCATCTACCGCAGCGAATTGGTGAACCGCACCAACCTGTCGGTGCCCATCCTCACGGCGCGCAAGAACTACATCCGGGCCTTGTTTGAGAAGTGGCAGTACGCCGAGCTCGATTTTCCGGCCAAAAACTACCCGCCCGAAAAAACCATCTACCTCTCGCTGCTGCGCGAAACCGGGATGCACCGCGTGCTCGGCGGCGAGTACACCCTCACCGCGCCCACCGATGCTACGTTTCTGCCGCTGTGGGAAGCATCGGAGGCATTCTTGCAGCGCTCGCAGGACGGCCACCTCAAGGTGCGCGAGCTGATGGACGACCTCACGGCCAAGCCCTTTAAGCTTAAGCAGGGATTTGTCGATTTTTGGGTGCCCACGTTCCTGTTTATGAAGCGCCACGAGTTTGCGCTCTACGGCGAGCAGGGCCGCTACATTCCCGACCTCACGCCCGACGTGGTGGACTTGTTCACCAAAAACCCGTCGCTGTACACCATCAAGGCGTTTTCGCTGCTGCCCGAAAAGCTGGCCCTGTTCAACGAGTACCGCGAGCTATTGCAGCTCGCGCCCGCCGAGCAGATGTCGAACGTGAGCTTTATTGAGTCCATCAAGCCGTTCCTGTCCTTTTACAAGCAGCTACCGGCCTACGCCAAGAAAACGAGTAAGCTCTCGGCCACCACGCAGCGGCTGCGCGAAACCATTGCCACGGCCAAAGACCCCGAAGCGGCCTTTTTCGAGCAATTTCCGGGCGCGCTGGGCTTCAACCGACTGGAGCTACAGCGCGACGCGGCCATGCGCGAGCGCTACGTGAGCACCCTGCAAGATGCCATTGCCCGGCTGCGGCAGGCCTACCCCACGCTGTTGCAGCGCCTCGAAGAGTTTATTGCCCGCGAGGTGGCCGCCACCGAGCCCGATTTTGCGCAGTACAAGCGGCAGTTGCAGTACCGGTTTCGGAGCCTGAGCCCGGCGCAGCTGCCGGAAGGGCTGCGACAGTTTCAACAGCGCCTGATGTCGCGGCTCGATGACCGGGATGCTTGGTTAAACTCGATGGCCAATGCCCTGTTGAGCAAAAGCCTGACCTATTTCACCGATGCCGACGAAACGCGGTTTCAGGAGAAGTTTCAGCAGTCGGTGCATGAGCTGGATAACTTCTGCGACCCGACCACGGCGGCCATCAACCCCAGCACCGAAGAATTTTATCAGGTGCGCGTGGCGCAGTTTGGACAGCCCGGAATGGTGCGGAATATTCGGGCTCCCAAATCGGCGCGCAAGCAGACGCAGGCGTTGGAAAAGGAATTGCGCCAGCTTTTAGCTACCAATAAAGAGCAGAGCAAGCGCGTGCTGGGTACCTTACTGGCCGAAAACCTGATGCCATGAGTACGACTATTCGCCACGTCCTGGGCATCTCGGGCGGCAAAGACAGCGCCGCGCTGGCCATCTACCTGCGCCACCGTCACCCCGAGCTGGAAATGGATTACTATTTCTGCGACACGGGTAAGGAGCTACCGGAAACCTATACCCTCATCAGCAACCTCGAAAACTACCTGGGGCAGAAGATAACCCACCTCGATGCAGTGACGGGCAGCCCCGAAGACTCGTTCGACCACTTCGTGCAGGTGTACGGCGGCTACCTGCCCTCGTCGAGCGCCCGGTGGTGCACCAAGAAGCTGAAGCTCGAGCCGTTTGAGCGCTACGTGGGTACCGACCCGGTGGTATCCTACGTGGGCATCCGGGGCGATGAGGACCGCGAGGGCTATATCTCGCGCAAGCCCAACATTCAGTCCATCTTCCCGTTTCGGCGCAACATGTGGAGCGAAGACGTGGTGCAGCGGGTGTTGCAGCCCGACGCCCTGCCCCGCCTGCGCGGCCTCTACGCCGAGCTGAGCGAGCCGGCCGCCCGCGCCCGCCTGCTCGCCCTCGCCGAAGCGCCCGTGAGCCGCAGCTTTACGCGCCCGCAGAAGCTGAATGCCCTGCTCGCGGCCGACGTGAAGCTGTTCAACCAAGTGGTGTTTCAGCTGCTGCGCGACACGGCCTACCCACTCGCGCAGGCCCCCGATTTTGCCCTGCTCGACAACGATGAGAACCTGATTCGGGAAGACATTTTTCGGCTGCTGCGCGAAAGCGGGGTGGGCGTGCCGGCCTACTACGAGAAGCGCACCTTTGAGGTAGATGGCCAAACGGGCGAGTACGCCCGCAGCCGCTCGGGCTGCTACTTTTGCTTCTTCCAGCAAAAAATAGAATGGGTGTGGCTCTACGAGCAGCACCCCGAAAAATTTGCCCAAGCAATGGCCTACGAAAAAGACGGCTACACCTGGATGGAAGAATCGCTAACCGAACTGATTAAGCCCGAGCGTATCCGGCAAATCAAGCTGGACGCACTAAAGAAGCAGCGCAAAACGACTACTGCCGCTAGCCCCTTCCTACTCGATACGCTGGATGATGAGGAAGGTATTGGCTGCGCGTCGTGCTTTATTTAAGCCCGCTAACGCCTTCTTTTGATGGAATTACCCGCCAGCCCCCGTCTGAGCGTCGCCGACTTGTCGGCCGTTTTTGCCAGCACCACCAACTCCTATAAATTTTACTGGTTTCTGGCCATTCTGGATGAGCTGGCTGAAACGGGGCAGCCGCGCATTGCGCTGCGCAGCCTGGCGCTGCGCATGGTGGCCAACGTGTGGTATCCGCTTGATTACTATAAGCTGTCGTTTGGCGTGGATGATGGCTTTAAGCTGATTGCCGACTTTGTGTCGGCGCACATGCAAGTAGACAACCGGCCCACCGCCCGGCCTTTGTTCGAGCAGCTGCAAGCAGGGCTGGGGGGCGACGCGCTGGCGACGGTGGGGCAGAAGGTGATAGGCTTGCTGCGCTACGTGCCCAGCCGATTCATCCGGCCATTTCTCAAAGCCGAGCTGAGTGGCGTGCCCGAAGCGAAGGTTGACAAACGCATTGCCGAGCTATCGCAGTTCAGCTCCGCCGCGCCCTACCGACTGGGGCGCGAGGCCATCGAACTGCATCCCGAGTGGCTGGCCTATTTGCAGGAGCACCAGGGTATTTTGCGCGCCTTTACGCAGTGGCATTTGCTGCGCTTTCTGCAAAAGAATAACCCCAACGTGATTGGGCTCTCCGAAAAGCTGCGCCGCCCCACCGCTGCCGACCGCAACCTGAAAACCGCTACCGGCTACTGGGGCAGCTTCCTGGCCGCCACGCCCGATTTTCGGTGCATCTATTCGGGGCAGCCGCTCACGACGGCCACGCTGAGCATCGACCATTTTTTGCCGTGGTCTTACGTGGCCCACAACCAGCTTTGGAATCTGATTCCAACCTCCAAAACGGTCAATTCGGCCAAGAATAACGCGCTGCCCGATTTGGAGCGCTACCTGGGGCCATTCGTGCAGTGGCAAAGCGCGGCGTTTCAGTTTCACGCCGGGCAGGGGCACTATCGGCTGCTCGAAGAATACCACCTGCTTTTTGCGCAAAGCGTGAAGGACATCCAGCAGCAGCCGGCCGCCTGGTTTGAGGAGCGGCTAAGCCAGCAGATTCAGCCCCAGCACCAAACGGCGCGCAACATGGGCTTTGCCCACCCTTTTCGCTACGGCGGGGGGTAGCGCAACTTGCGGTAACGCGCTGTTTATTTGGGCATGAATCCGCAGAACCCGCACAGCTACCTCACCGCCAAAGAGCGCGACGCCCCCTCGCTGCCCGTGCGGATGCTGCATGGGCGCGGCCTGCTGCGCGGCGCGGTGCTGGACTATGGCTGCGGCTACGGGCGCGACGTGGAGTATCTGCGCAGCCGGGGTCTCGACGTGCAGGGCTACGACCCGCATTATTTCCCGGAAAGCCCGGCCCGGAAGTTTGATACCATCGTGTGCTTCTACGTGCTCAACGTGCTTTTTGCCGACGAGCAAACGGCCGTGCTCATGGATGTGGCGCGGCTGCTCAAGCCCGGCGGGCGGGCCTACTTCGCGGTGCGGCGCGACATCGCGCAGGACGGCTTCCGACAGCACTACGTGCATAAAAAGCCCGTGTACCAGTGCGCCGTAACGCTGCCCTTTGCGTCGATTTTCCGCAACGAGAATACCGAGTTTTACGAGTATCAGCACTACACGCAGGTAGCGCACCCGGCCAGCGCCTGCCCGTTTTGCGCGCCCCGCCCCACGCTGCGCCTGCTCTCCGAAACTGCCCGTAGCTACGCCGTACTCGACGGCTATCCGGTCAGCAAGGGCCACGCCCTCATTTTGCCGAAGGCCCACGTCGCCAATTTTTTCGACCTGCCCCTGGCCGACCAGCAGGACTGCTGGCGGCTAGCCGGCCAGGCCCAGCGGATGCTTACCAACCGCTACGCCCCGGCCGGCTTCACGGTGGGCCTCAACATCGGGGCGGCGGCCGGGCAGCGCATGGGCCACGCCAGCCTGCACGTCATTCCGCGCTACGCGGGCGACGTGCGCCACCCCGCCGGTGGCATTCGCAACATTCTCAAGCGCTGAGCTGCCCGCCGGGCCGGCACTACCTTGGCGCCCCAAGCCTCAACCATGCTTTTTTACGTTTACGGTAAAAGGGCCGCGGCGAATTTCCGTCGGCGGCCCTTTTTGCTGGCCGTAATTTGCCGGATTGATGGTTTCCTCCGGGCCCGGCCGACTGTCGGCCGCAGGCATGCTTTTTTGAATTTATTCTACTATATTCAGAAAACCTTATTTAAATACCATCTGCTAAACTTTTCGTAGCCCACTACTTTTCTCTCTCTTTCCCCTCCCATGCTGGCGCCTCCCGAACCGTTTCACTACCTACTCGAAGGCAGCCAACACGCCTCCTTTATCTACAATGTGAGCACCGGCCGGCTGCTGTACGTGAGCGCGGCCTACGAAACACTGTTCCCCGGCCACCGGCGCGAAAACGCCCCCGCCGACCTCCCGCTTCTCCTGAGCTACCTGCCCGCCGAGGACCAGGCCTACGCCCGCAAATGCTTCGCCGACCTGGCCGACGGCCAGCTCCACGACGACTTGCTGCTGCGCGTGCAGCCCCGCCCCGATACGCCTCTGCGCTGGCTGTGCGTGCGGGCCCACCGCTCGGCCACGGCCGACGGCCAAGTGCTGCTGTCCGGCACCGTGGACGACGTGACCGTGGACCAGGAGTACATCCGCAACGCCGATAAGTACATGGCCAAGAAGAACACCACGCTGGAAATTCTGTCGCACGACCTGGCCGGGCCCTTCAACATGCTCCAGCAGCTGGCCGAGTACATCGGCGAGAAAACCCAGCCGCTGAACGACCCGCAGGTGCAGAAAATGCTGGGCCTGATGCGCGACACCTGCCGCGACAGCGTGAACCTCATCCGCGACTTCGTGGACGGCGAGTTCATGGACTCGGCCAGCGTGGAGCTGAAGCGCACGCGCGTGGACCTGGTGCTGGCCCTGCGCCAGGTGGTGGAAACCTACCAGCAGGGCGAGCGCCTGGTGGCCAAGCACTTCCATTTCGAACCCGCGCAGGCCACGCTGTTTGTCGAAATCGACAATAACAAGTTCCTGCAGGTTATCAACAACCTGATGTCCAACGCCATCAAGTTCACCCGCGAGGGCGGCCGCATCACGGTGCGCGTGGAACAGCAACCCCAGCACGTGCTCGTGACCGTGGCCGACGACGGCATCGGCATTCCGCCCGCGCTGCTGCCCGTGCTCTTCGACCGCTTTACTAAGGCACGTCGCCCGGGCTTGCGCGGCGAGAAAACCACCGGCCTCGGCATGCACATCATCCAAACCATTGTGCGCCTGCACCACGGCCGCATCTGGGTTGAAAGCACTGAGCAACACGGCACTACTTTTTATATTCAGCTTCCCTCTCCCACCGCTTCGCTGGCCGAATAGCCCGCTGCCCGTTTTTATTCCGGGTCCGTCTCGGGTGCCAGCTGGGCGCGCACGGCCAGAATCTGGTCCCGGTCGATGGGCTTGCGAATGAGGCCGGCCACGAGGCCGCTGGCCTGGCCCCGGGCCGCGTCGGCGTAGGCCAGCGACGAGGTGAGAATGTAGATGTGGCAGCGCCCGCGCAGCCGGGCCTGCAGCGGCTGCAGCGCTTCGAGCAGCTCCCAGCCGTCCATGCCGGGCATGTTCAGGTCGAGAAAGATGACGCGGGGCAGCTCTTCGATGGGAGCTTTCCGCAGAAACGCCAGGGCTTCGGCCCCGCTGCCAAACGCGGCAATATCGTCGGAGAAATCTTCGCGCCGAAGCAGGCGTTCGGTCAGAAAAAGGGCGATTTCATCGTCGTCGATGAGCAGGGTGTGCATGGGAGAAGGTGCAGAAGGAAAGGCCGGCCGGGCCGGATTGTAGCGGAGTAGAGAGGGCAGGCATCGGGGCCGCTCCGGGCCCATTCGGATGCCAATTAAGCCACTGTCGCCCCAACGCCGGGCGTTGCGGCGTCAGGCCCGGGCCGGCAGGAGGCGTTAAGCGCTACCTTCGGCCGGCTAGTTTGCTTCCTCTCATTCTGTTCCTGCGCGGCCATGGCTCCCGGCGAAACTTCCCTGCTCACCTTCCGCCTGCACGGCACCATCGGGGCCGCCACCGGCCGCGAGCTGCAGGCCGCGCGGCGCGCGGCCCAGACCGCCGGCACCGACCATCGCCGTGCCGAGAAGCAGTTTTTTGCCCGGTTCGATGCCGTGCTCGACCGCGCTGCCGTCGGGCCGGCTTATTTCGAAAACGAGCAGATGGCCGAGGTGCTGGCCGGCGAAATCATGATGCTGGAAGAAACCGGCTCTGTGGTGCACGGCTTTGCCGTATTGCCCAACCACGCCCATCTGGTGCTGCACCTGCCGGCGGGCAGTGGTCTGTCTTTCGCAAAGGCCGTCGACCTGCTGCACCTGCGCACCGGTACCGCCTGCCGCCGCCTGGTGCGCCCCAAGCTGCCGCCCGAAGCCGAGTTCTGGCAGGTGGGCTGGCTCGAATACGCCGTGCAGGACGAGGACGAGCTCACGCGCCTGCTGGCCTACGTGCGCGGCAACGCCCGCGCTGCCGGGCTGCCCGGCCGATTTCAGGAGTGGCCTTATGTGAATGAGGAGGTTAGCGGCTGAACCAACGAAATCCTTTAGAACGTCATGTTGAGTAGAACGTCATGACATTCTCTCGTCATGACGTTCTAAAGATTTCCCAAACGGCGTTAACCCCAATCCCTTCCGCCGGCCAGCGCGTACCTCCGGCCACTTATGCGCCTGCTGTTCCTTGTGCTTCTATCGTGGCTGCCCCGGTTGGCGGATGCCGCCCCCGCGCCGGCCGATACGCTGCGCCCGCTGAGCCCCGTTCGGCTGCTGCGCTATACCTACGCCAACGACCTGTTTTTCCGCACCGACTATTATTTCACGCAGGGCATGACGCTCACACTGGTGCACCCAGCCCTGGCCCGGCTGCCGGTGCGGCACCTGCTGGCGGCTGGCCCAGCGGGCAGCACGCAGCAGCACGGCCTCACCCTGCGCTACGATGGATTTACGCCCCTGCGCATTCAGGACGCGTTTATTCGCGTCGGTGACCGGCCGTATGCGGCGTATTTGTACGGGTCGTTTTTCCGAATCAGTACCCAGCCCGTCCGGCGCCAGCGCCTGACCACGGCGCTGGAAATCGGCTTCATTGGTCCGGCCGCGGGCGGAAAGGAATTGCAAACGGCCATCCACCGCGTCACGGGCAACGCAGAGCCGCGCGGCTGGGACTTCCAGGTTCGCAACGCGCCCATCATCGGCTACCGTGTGGTGTTTGAGAAGCAGGTGTGGGCCATAGGCCGCAACGCCGAATGGCTGGCCGACGCGGAGGCGTCGTTGGGCACGCTCTACACCTATGGCAGCACGGGACTGCGGCTGCGTGCCGGGCAGTTCCGGCCTTCCTTCGCCACCTCAAATCCGCTCGACCGCTCGCCGCGCTGGCAGCTTTATGGCGAAGCCCTCTTAGCTGGCCGGCTTATTGGCTACGATGCCACGCTGCAGGGCACGCTCTTCGCCAACAACGACCCGTACACGCTGGCCGCCAGCGCAGTGCGTCGGGCCGTTTTGCGCAGCTCCGGCGGTGTGGTACTTAGCCACGGCGAGCTCAGCTTTAGTGCCACAGCCACCTGGGTGGCGCCGGAATTCGAGGGGAGCCGCTCGCACCGCTGGGGGCAGCTGGGCGTAGCGGTAGCGTTTTGATGGGATATAAAAAAGCACGTCATGCAGAGCGCAGCGAAGCATCTCGCGTGCTTCAAGTAATTACATAATACACGTACACAGTACACGCGAGATGCTTCGCTGCGCTCTGCATGACGTTTTTTCCCGCCTCCACCTGCTCCTCCCCTACTTAGCCCGGTGGATAATGAGCACGCCGCCCAGAATGACGACCATGCCCACGAAGTGCCAGATGTTGAACGCCTCGCCATCGAGCGCGCCCAGCGCCAATGCCACAATGGGAATGAGGTAGGTGCTTGATGAGGCAAACAGGGCCGTGGATTGCTGAATGAGCTTGTTGAACAACACCATGGCTACGGCCGTGCTCATGGTGGCCAGCAGGGCGATGTAGCCGAAGGCCGTCCAGGCGCCGGGCGTAGTGCTAAGCTTGTGCACGAAATCAGTAGCCAGCAGCAGGAAAGCCAGCGCCGGTCCGCCAATGAGCATGAGCAGCACGGAGGTGACGGCCACCGGCGTGAGGCCGCTCAACCGATACTTTATCACGTTCACACTCAGGCCGTAGCCGATGGTGGCAGCCAGAATGTAGAGGCCGTACCATGCGTTGCCCTCGCCGGCGGGCGTCGCGTCGCCGCCGCTGCCGCCCAGCTGTAGCATCACCACCGTGCCCGCCAAGCCCAGCCCGATGCCCAGCACCCGAGCCCCCGTGAGCCGCTGCCCAAACAGCAGCGCCCCCACCAGCAGCACAAACACCGCCGTGAGGGCATTGAGCACGCCTGCCAGCCCTGAGGCCAGCTTGGTTTCGGCATACGCAAAAAGAAACGCCGGAATGAGCGTACCCACCACCCCGCTCAATGCCAGCCACTTGAAGCGGCTGCGTTCCACGCTGCCCACGTGCCGCAACGCAAACGGCAGCAGCAGCAACGCCGCCACGCTCACCCGAATGGCGCCCAGCTCCAGCGCCGAAAACACCACCAGCCCCTTCTTCATCAGGATAAAAGACGTGCCCCAGATGCAGGCCAGAATGATGAGCAGCGCCCAGGCCACGGGCGTGGTGGCGGCCGGCGCGGCCGGGGCCAGTGCCTCAGTAGCTTCGAGGGAAGCCGATTCGTCGGCTGCGCCCGTGGGGCGCGCGTTGGGTGCTAAATCGGCAGTGGGTGGGAATTTAGGATGCATGCCGCAAAGGTACGCGGGCCCTTCGCGGGCCCTTCGCGGGGCCTGGTGCCCACCGGGGCGGGGTGGTAGCGGCCAGGTTGGCGTTAGCGATAATAGTCGAACTGCCAGCGCTTAAGCCACGGCCCGGCCAGCGCGTACGGCACCCCGAGCGAGCTGCTCCAGACGTCCATTTTCGCTTGCTCAAGCAACTACCTGCGCTGGTTGAACCGATACCGGGTGATGCCTGCTCGAAATGCGAACCCCGCAGGAGCGAGTCAACACGCGGGACCAGGTTCAGCCTCTTTTCCAGCCCCGCACGGCTTTCAACTGAAACCTCCGGGCATGAAAGGCGCCGCCGCGACTGAAGGCGGCGCGTAGCACACTATCCCGGAAGCCACAATCAAAAGCTGACCAAATTAAGCTGAGCATCGCCACAAGAAAATGCGGCCAGGCAACGGTTTACGCTCGCGGCTACGAGTGGCAGGTATGCCCGCGGCAGCTTATTGGTTTGACGTCGAACCTCGGGTTTGGTATGCATGTTTCATACTTGCCGATTCCTGCCGTAATTTTGCAGCCCGGTTTCGTACCGATTTACTCTATGTCGCATCCGTTCAAGGCCGTCAGCCTCTCCTTTAAGAAAGCCCCGCTTGCCATCCGCGAGCTGCTTTCGCTGGACGAGGCCGCTTGCCGCCGCTTCCTGAATACGCTGCACAATGAGCTGGCCCTCACCGACCTGCTTGTACTGAGCACCTGCAACCGCACCGAGGTGTACTACGCCGCCGAGGACGACCGCAGCCGCGAAATCATCCTCGCGCTGGGCAGCCTCAAAGGCCGCGCCGACATCGGCCAGTTCCTCCCCTACTTCGACCTGCTGCCCACCGCCGACGCGGCCGTGCAACACCTTTTCGAAGTCGCCATGGGCCTCGACGCCCAAGTGGTGGGCGACCTGCAAATCAGCAACCAAGTGAAAACGGCCTACCAGTGGTCGGCCGATGCCGACGCCGCCGGCCCTTTCCTGCACCGCCTGCTGCACACGGTTTTCTTCACCAACAAGCGCGTGCAAACCGAAACCAGCTTCCGCGACGGCGCTGCGTCGATAAGCTACGCCGCCCTGGAGCTGGTGGAAGAGCTGACCGCCGACGTGGCCAACCCCAAGGTATTGGTGGTGGGCCTGGGCGAAATCGGGGCTGATGTATGCCGCCATCTGGCCGCCAGCAAGGCCTTTGGTGAAGTCACCCTCTGCAACCGCACCCGCGCCAAGGCCGAAGAGCTGGCCGCCGAGTGCAACATGCGCATCGTGGAGTTTGAAAACCTCGTGCCCGCCCTCAAGGAAGCTGACGTCATCATTTCCTCCATCAACCGCGCCGAGCCGTTCTTTACCAAAGAGCTGGTGCAGCACCTCGACGTGCTCAGCTTCAAGTTCTTCATCGACCTGAGTGTGCCCCGCAGCATTGCCGCCGATGTGGAGCAGGTGCCCGGCGTGCTGGTGTATAACATCGACGCCATTCAGAGCAAGGCATCAGCCGCGCTGCAAACCCGCCTGGCGGCCGTGCCGCAGGTGCGCGCCATCATCGGCGAAAGCATTGCCGGCCTCAACGATTGGGCCAAGGAAATGATGGTGTCGCCCCTCATCCAGAAAATGAAGGCCAGCCTGGAGCAGTTGCGCCAGGAAGAGCTGGACCGCTTCCAGAAAAAAGCCACCCCCGCCGAAAGCAAGCTTCTCGACGACGCCACCCGCTCGCTGATGCAGAAGATTCTCAAGCAGCATGTGCTCCAGCTCAAAGCCGCCTGCCGCCGCGACGACGGCGGCCAGCTGGTGGAGCTGCTGGGCGAACTATTCGACCTGGAGAAGACGAGCGAAGCCGTTTAAGCTCCGAGTCTAAACCCGTATTCAAATGCCCTGACCTTCCAAAGTCAGGGCATTTCTTTTTCAGTCGTATTGCGGGGCGGCTTTGCGGGCACCTTGAGTTTGTAAACAACCTTTTGGGACACAAAGACCCAAAAAAGCCGGAGGCCTACCGCAAATGCGGTAGGCCTCCGGCTTGTAACCGCTTCGGCGCGCGGGGGAAATTTGTAGTTCCATAGGGCTGCCTTTGGCTAATGCTTCTGAAAGATGATAAAAAACTACTGTTTTCTGCTATTGCTGCTGGCCCTGTTGCTGCCTGCCGCCTGGCAGCCTGCCCGGGCTCAAACAGAAACCGCACAGCAGGCCACCGAGCTGGCCCTGCGCACCCAGGCCCAATGGGCCGGCACCACCGTGGCCCCGGCCGAACTGCGCATTACCAAGGCCTACGTGGAGCCTTCGGGGCTGCTGTATGCCTACGCCCAGCAGCTGCGCGCCGGTATTCCGGTGTATAACCAGGTGGTGACGTTGGTTTTCAAGGATGGCAAGCTGCGCCACCACGCCGGGCGCTTCTTGCCGGCAGTGGTGTTTGATAAGCTTTCGGCCACGCCCAAGGTGACGGCGGCGGCGGCCGTGGCCGCGGCGGTAGCCACGCTGCCCGACGCCAGCGGCGAGCGGCCCACGCCCCAGGGCAGCCCCAGCGGCCCCGACCAGCAGCAGAGCTTCGCCTCGGGCGGGGTGGCGCGTCGGCCCCTGGTGGTGCGGCTGGTGTGGGCGATGAGCCAAGGGCAGCCCCACCTGGCTTGGAACGTGAACGTGGACGTGCGCGCTTCGGCCGACTGGTTTAACATCCGAGTGGATGCCCTCACTGGCCAGGTGCTGGAGAAGGACAATTGGACGGTGCACGAAGCGGCGGCGCGGCCGGCCGCCCGGACCGGCGCGGCCGTTCAGCCGCAACGCCTTGTTCAGCCGATGGCCCGGCAGCGCCCCGCCGGCCCGCAACGCACCCAGGCCGTGACGCCGGCCCGCTACAACGTGGTGCCCTACCCGCGCGAAAACCCGACCGTGGGCACCCTGCGCATGGAGAGCAACCCCTGGCAGAAGGCGGGCATCGGCAACGCGGCCACCACCCACGGCTGGCACTTCGACGGCACCACCAACTACACCGATACGCGCGGCAACAACGTGTGGGCCTACGACGACAGCCTCAACCAGGACAAGCCGGGCCGCTTCGCGCCGGGTACCAGCGCGGGCGGCAACCTGACTTTCGGGCTGGCCCCGGACTTTACCAAAGTGCCGACCACCAGCCAGAACCGCATCGCCGGCACCGTGAACCTGTTTTACTGGAACAACATCCTCCACGACGTGCTGTACCAGTACGGCCTGACGGAAGCCACCGGCAACTTCCAGACCGATAACCTGGGCCGGGGCGGCGTGGGCAGCGACTACGTGCTGGCCGAAGCCCAGGACGGCAGCGGCACCGACAACGCAAACTTCAGCACCCCGCCCGATGGCATCAACGGGCACATGCAGATGTACCTGTGGGCCGCGCCGCCGCCGCCTCTCACCATCAAAGTGGATGCGCCGGCCAGCGTGGCGGGTTCCTACAACGCTGTGGAGGCCGCGGTGAGCGCCAACAACAGCCTCGCCACCCTGGGGCCGATTTCGGGTTCAGTAGCATTTTATCCCGGGGCTACCTCGCTGGCCACCAGCCTGGCCTGCGCGGCGGCGACGGGCACCCCGCTGGCGGGCAAAATCGCCTTTATTCAGCTGGGCTCGTGCGGGAGCGTTACCTCGGTTGCTAAAATTAAAAATGCGCAGACGGCCGGGGCCATTGCAGTCATTATGGTCAGCAGCAGCAGCTACGTGCCTTACCAGCTAACCGGTTCCGACAACACCATCACCATTCCGGCTGTGATGGTGTCGAGAGCCGATGGCGCGTTGCTGGCTGGCCAAGTGGCCAACGACTTGCGGGTGACGCTGCCCAAAGCCACCGGCACGCAGGGGCCTAAGATTGACTGCGCCTACGACAACGGCATCGTGGCCCACGAGTTTGGCCACGGCGTGAGCAACCGCCTCACCGGCGGCGGCACCAACACTAGCTGCCTCTACAATGCCGAAGAGGCCGGCGAGGGCTGGAGCGACTACATCGCCCTGATGATGACCACCGACTGGACCTCGGTCCAAATCACCGACGGCCCCCTGCGGCGGGGCGAGGGCGGCTACGTGGCGGGCCTGGGAGCCAACGGAGGCACCATCCGGCGATACCCCTACAGCACCGACATGAGCGTGAACCCGCTCACCTACGCCAACATGGCCACCAGCCCGGAGGTGCACGACATCGGCGAAATCTGGGCCGTCACGCTCTGGGACATGACCTGGAACATCATCCAGCAGCAAAACCGCATCGAGCCCAACCTCTACAACGGCACCAGCACCGGCGGCAACGCCGTGGCCCTGCAGCTGGTGATGCAGGGCCTGAAGCTGCAGCCCTGCCAGCCTGGCTTCCTCGACAGCCGCGACGCCATTCTGGCGGCCGACTCGCTGCTGTATAACGGGCGCTACCACTGCGCCATCTGGGGGGCTTTTGCCCGGCGTGGCATGGGCTACAGCGCCCGCGAGGGCTCTTCGAACAGCGCCACCGACCAAACCCCGGCCTACGACCTGCCCGCCGTGACGCTGCGCCGAAACACCACGCCCGTGGTCGGCAGCCAGTTCGACATTACCCTGGCGGCCACCTGCGAGTGCCCCACGTCGCAGAGCACCTACACCATTTCCAATCAGCTGCCGGCCGATTTGCAGTACCTCGGCAGCTCGGGCGGCACCCTGGGGGCCAACAACACAGTCAGCTTTGCCAACCAGACCTTCACGGCCGGTCAGCAGCGCATTTACCGCATTCAGGCCCAAACGGCTACTGGCAAGGGCTGCGCCGTAGCCCTGCCCGTGAACGACGACCGCGACGCCAACCAAACCGGCCTGACGGCCGCCGTGGTGAGCGGCAGCGGCGGTTGGACTACTTCCACCGCGGCCGAGGCCCACGCCGGTGCAGCCGCCTGGAAAGCCCCGGGCCTGACCCTCAACCAGAACTACACGCTCACTTCGGCAGCCTTCACGCCGGGGCCGGAAACGATACTCTCGTTTTACCACTATGACCACCTGCTGTACTACGACACCAACCGGGCGCTCGACGGTGGCTTGGTCGGCATCTCGACCGATAACGGCGCGACCTGGCAGGACGCGGGCGCGTATTTCGTGCAGGGCGGCTACAACATGGTGTTCATGAACAGCAACGCCAACGTGCCGCGCCCCAACGTGGCCTGCTTCGGCGGCGCCGACGCGGGCCCTTCGGCCGAATTGTACCGCCCCTCGGTCATCGACTTGTCGTCGTTTAGCGGGCGCAGCATTCTCATCCGGTTTCAGTTGCTGACGGGCAAACGGTATCGGGGCGTCGACTACGGCTATACCGGCTGGTACCTCGACGACATCAAGGTGATGAGCGGCTGCGGCGGCCCGCAGCAAGTGAAGCTGCTCGACGCCAGCAACGCCGTGGCCGACAGCTACAATCAGCCCACTTTCCTGCTGGCGCCCGCGCCGCCCAGCATCGCCAGCTTCAGCCCCAACCCCGGCACCGCCGGCCAGGCCGTGACCGTGACGGGCACCAACCTGTTCAACATCTCGGGCCTGACGGTGAACGGCGTGGCCGTGCCCGCCGCGGCCATCCTCAATAACACCTCGACCTCGGCCACGTTCCGGGTGCCGCTCACGGCGGCTTCCAGCGGCACCACCACCCTCATTACCCCGCTGGGCACGGCCAATTCCACCGCCCTGGCCGTGGTGGCGGCCACGCCGCCGGGCAACGCCCTGGCCTTCGACGGCACCGACGACTACGTGAGTTTGCCGCTGCTGGTGAGCAACGATTTCACCATCGAAACGTGGGTGAATACCACCCAGACCGGCGGCACCGGCACCAGCTGGTGGCAGGGCGTGGGCCTGGTGGATGGCGAAGTGGGCGGCGCCACCAACGACCTGGGCCTGACGCTGCTGGGCAGCAAGGCCGCCTTCGGCCTGGGCAACGCCGGCAGCGCCGACTACACCATCATTTCCAGCACCAACATCAACGACGGGCGCTGGCACCACCTGGCCGCCACGCGCCAGGGCGCTACCCTGCAGCTGTACGTAGATGGCGTGCTCGATGCCTCGGGTACGGGAGCTGGCACGGGCGCGCGCAATTCGCCCACGCTGCGGCTGGGCGCCATCCAGAGCGGGGCGGGCGGCTACTTCAGCGGACGCCTCGACGAGTTGCGCTTCTACAGCACGGTGCTCACGGCGGCGAATATTCGGGCTGATATGCAAAGCACCGCCAGCGCCGCACCGGCCAGCCTGACGGCCTATTTCAACTTCGACCAAGGCACGCCTGGCGGCACCAACACCGGCCAGAACATTCTCTTCGACCAAACGGCCAGCGCCTACGCCGGCACCGTGACTAATGCCGACCTCACCGGCACCGCCTCGAACTGGGTGGAAAGCTACGCGCTGGTGATGCCCACGGCCACGGCCGCCACGGGCCTGGGAAGCACGGGCTTCACGGCCAACTGGACGGCCCCGGCGGTGGGCTCGGCTGGCAGCTACCTGCTTGATGTGGCCACCAATAGCGCCTTCACGGCGATGGTCAGCGGGTCGCCCTTCGCCGTGGCGGGCGGCACGCTAAGCAAGGCGCTCACTGGCCTAAGCCCCAACACGGCGTACTACTACCGGTTGCGGGCCGAAAAAACCAGCCTGGTGCCCCAGGGCCAGGGCACGCCGTCGAATGCCATTACGGTGACTACCCGTTGCGCCGTGACGGCGGTGGCACAGAACGTGAGCGCCACGCTGGGGGCGGCCGGCACGGCCACCGTCACGGCCGCGCAGCTCAACAACGGCAGCAGCAGCTCGTGCACGTCGCTGACGGTAGGCGTCCAGAGAATCATGACCGCCGTGGTGACGGAAGGGGGCACCCTGACCCTGACGGCCCCGACGGGGCAGGTGTTCACGGCCGTTACGTTTGCCAGCTACGGCACGCCCACCCGCAACGCCAACGGCACCTACACCGCCAGCAGCTGCCACGCGCCCGTCAGTCAGTCGGTGATGGAGTCGATTTTGCTAAATAAAAACTCGGGCAGCATCGTGGCCAACAACTTTAATTTCAGCCCGGACCCTTGCGGTGGCGTTCCGAAGCGACTGGTGGTGCAGGCCGTATATGGCGCGCCACAATCGCAGCTCAGCTACACGTGCACCGACACCGGCGACAACTTGGTGTTGTTCACCGCAACGGCGGGCACGGGTGTAGGCACAGCCGTAGCCACGGTCACCGTCAGCCCGCCGGCGCAGGCCAACACCACTTGGAACGGCAGCGCCGGCACCGACTGGGCCGACTGCCGCAACTGGGACTACGGCCTGGCCCCCAGCGCCACCGTCGGCGCGGTGCTGCCGGCGGGGAAAAATAACTACCCCAGCCTGCCCAACGGCACCACCACCACCGTGGCCAGCCTGACCATCGACAACGGCGCCACACTCACCCTGTCCCACCTCGCCACGCTGCAGGTGAACGGCAACTTCGCCAACAACAGCGGCACGACCACCCTCAACGGCACCCTTGTCCTCAGCGGCACTGCGGCCCAAACGCTGGGCAGCAGCACCAGCATTGCCCAGCTGCAAGTGAACAAAGCCAGTGGCAGCGTGACGCTGACCCGCGACCTGCCCATTGGCACGACCTTGACCCTGACCAGCGGCACACTGCTGACCACGACAACTTATAAAGTGGTTTTGGGCAGCGCGGCCACCTTGGCCGAAACCGATGCCAGCTACGTGACGGGCACTGTGTCGGCCACTCGCCCGCTGGCCGCTGGCACTGCCGAAGACTTTGGCGGCCTGGGCCTCACGCTGCTGCCAGCTACCGGCTCCGTGGCTCCCGGCAGCACGCTGGTGGTGCGCACCACCGGAGCGGTGCTGACGGGCGCGGGCACTAGCAAGAGCATTCTGCGGTCGTTCGATATTCGCCCGACCACTAACTCCGGCCTGAACGTGGCCTTGTCCTTCAGCTACTTCGCTCACGAGCTCAACGGCATTCCGGTGGCTAACTTAGCCTTGTTTAAATCCGCCAGCGGCACCACGCCCTGGATTTTGCAGCGCGGCACCACGGCCAGCGGCAGCACCGTAAGCAAAACCGGCATCGCCGACTTTTCGGTCTGGACGCTAGGCAGCTCAACCGCCCCGCTGCCCGTCGAGCTGGCCGAATTCACGGCCGAGCGGCAGGAAGCCGACGGCCTCCTGCGCTGGGCCACGGCCTCGGAGAAAAACAACGCCTACTTCACTGTGGAAAGCAGCCTCGATGGCCAGGCTTTCCAGCAGCTGGGCCGGGTGGCCGGCCACGGCACCAGCAGCCAGCGCCAGACCTACAGCTTCGTGGATAAAAATCTGGCCCGCTACGCGGCCGAACAAGTGTACTACCGCCTGCGGCAGGTAGACCAGGACGGCACCGAAAGCTTCTCGCCGGTGCGCACGCTGCAGGTGCCGCTGCTGGCCGGTTTCGCGGTGCAGGCGGCTCCCAACCCCTCGAAGGGCGCTGTCAGGCTAACCATCCGAACCGGCGAGTCCGGCCCGGCCACGCTGCTACTCACCGATGCGTTGGGCCGGCAGCTGCGCCAGCAGCAGGTAGCCCTGCCCATCGGCACTACCACTCTGCCACTGGACGGCCCCGACTTGGCCACCGGCGTGTACGTGCTGCGCGTGCAGCAAGGCAATCACCAGCAAACCCTGAAGCTGGTGCGCGAATAAGCGACATTCATCACGCAAAAAGCCTCGGCACTGCACAGTGCCGGGGCTTTTTATTGACTTTATATTAGAAAGCTAGTCGATGAGAACAGGACGTATTAGCTACGCCGTCCTCCGGTTGCCACGGGCTGCGTCCTCGCAATAACAGACGGCGCACTTACGCCTGCTCCATCATTTTCTCGCGTTCCTTAATGCGCAGGTCGTTGTTCACGGCCGTGGGCACCACCGTCACCACCACGTATTTCGAGGTGGGCGTGTTGCTGATTTTGGCCACAGAGCCGATGGGTACCAGCGGGTTGGCCTCCGGGAAGTAGGCGCAGACGTTGCCTTTCGGAATGTCGTAGGGCACGGCCACGAATTTTTCTACCCGGCGCTCCTCGCCCTTGTAGTGGCTGGTGATGTCGATGAGGTCTTTGGCCTTGAGGCCGCGCGAGGCCATATCGGCTGGGTTCATGAACAGCACGCGGCGCTCGCCGTGGATGCCGCGATACCGGTCGTTGTACTCGTAGATGGTCGTGTTGAACTGGTCGTGCGAGCGCACCGTCATCAGAATGAGCTGGTCGGGAGCTACTTCGTACTTTTCCAGCGTGGTTTTGGAGAAGTGGGCCTTGCCGTCGGGTGTGGTGAACTTGCGCTCGCGCGGGCCGTTGGGCAGGTAGAAGCCGCCGGGCTTGCGCAGCTTCTCGTTGAAGTTCTCGAAGCCGGGGATGACGCGCGCAATGTGGTCGCGGATAACGTCGTAATTCTCTGTCATGGCCACCCAGTCGGTTTTGGTTTTGTCGCCGAGGGTGGCAATGGCCATGCCGCTGATGATGGCCACTTCGCTGAGCTGGTCGCCGGCCAGCGGCACCAGAATGCCCTTGTTCTGGCTCACCACGCCCATCGAGTTTTCGCACGAAGTCATCTGATGACCAGACTTCTGCATGTCGATATCGACGTGGGCGAAGGTGGGCAGCAACAGGCTGGTTTCGCCGGTGGTGAGGTGGCCGCGATTGAGCTTGGTGCCCACAAATACGGTCAGCTTCTGCCGGCGCATGGCTTCGGCGATGAGCTCGGTATCGGGGCCGGCGGCCAGCAGGTTGCCGCCGAGGCCGAAGTACACCTTGGTATGGCCCAGGTGCATGGCCTTGATGGATTCCACCACATCGAACCCATCCTTGGTGGGCGGCGTGAAGTTGAACTCCTTCTGCAACGCGTCCAGGAAAGTCTTCGGCATGCGCTCCCAGATGCCCATGGTGCGGTCGCCCTGCACGTTGGAGTGGCCGCGCACCGGGCAAGTGCCGGCGCCCGGCTTGCCAATGGCGCCCTTCATGAGCTGCAGGTTCACGATTTCCTGGATGGTCTGCACGCCCTGGCGCTGCTGCGTAACGCCCATGGCCCAGCAGGTGATAATCTTCTGCTTGTGGGCAATGAGATTGGCGGCTTCGAGCAGTTGGGCGCGGCTGATGCCGCTGATTTCCTCGATTTCCTCCCAGCTGGTGTTGCGGATATTCTGCTCAAAATCAGCGAAGCCCACGGTGAATTCGTCGACAAATTTCTTATCGACTACCTGGCCGGGGTTCATATCCTCGGCTTCGAACAGGTGCTTCATGATGCCGCGCAGCAGGGCCATGTCGCCGTCCACTTTCACTTGCAGAAACACGTCGGTGAGCGGGGTACCGTCGCCCATGAGCGCGCCGAGGGCGCGGAGCGGGTTCATGAAATCTTGCGGGTTTTTGAAGGCGACGAGGCCGGCTTCAATCAGCGGATTCACGGCGATGATTTTGGCGCCGTTGCGCTTGGCTTTTTGCAGGGCCGTGAGCATGCGCGGGTGGTTGGTGCCCGGGTTCTGGCCGATGATGAGGATGACTTCGGCCTCGTGCAAGTCGTTGAGGGTCACGGAGCCTTTGCCCAGGCCCAGCGTGGGGCTCAGGGCCGAGCCGCTGCTTTCGTGGCACATGTTGGAGCAGTCGGGCAGGTTGTTGGTGCCGAACTCGCGGGCGAAAAGCTGGAACAGGAAGGCCGGCTCGTTCGGCACCTTGCCGGAGGTGTAGAACACGGCCTCATCGGGCGATTCCAGCGCGTTCAGCTCCTTGGCGATGATGTCGAAGGCATCGGGCCAGGCAATGGGCGAGTAGTGGTTGTCGCCGGGACGCTTCACCATGGGGTGCGTGAGGCGGCCGGCGTTGTTCTGGTCGCGGTCGGTCATGCGCGAGAGCTCAGCGAGGCTGTGTCTGGCGAAAAACTCGGGTCCGGCGGCCTTGTCGTCGGCATCCGACGCTGTGGCTTTGGCCCCATTTTCACAGAATTCGGCCACCGAGCGGTGCTCGTCGGGGTCGGGCCAGGCGCAGCTGGAGCAGTCGAAACCGTCCTTCTGGTTGAGGCCGAGCAGGGCCTTGGTGCCGCGCCCCACACCGCCCTCGGTCCAGCTGAACTGCATGGATTTGATGACGGCCGTGACTCCGGCGGCTATCTTTTCGCGGCCTTCCAGGCGCAGGCCGGTGAGGGCTTCGGGCGGCTGAGCCAGAATGGGGTGCTCGTATTTGGCGTTGGCCACGTCGGGGGCGGGGATGTGGGCGTGCACGTGGGTTCGGTTGGGGTCGGAACGGTAGTGGTCGGGCGCGGGAGCCTTCCCTTGGTCGGGGCGCTCGCCGCTCTTCGGGGCGTTATCCTCAGCACCTTGCTGGTGAGTCTTACCAGCTTTGCTGGGGTCCGTTTTGGGGGAATCTTCCATGGAGCTCATCGGAACAGAAAGGTGGGATTTTTATAGATTTGACGGGTGCCGAATGCGCTAGTGGCGGCAGTCCAGGTCTTTCTCAACCAGAATGCGCAGGTGCTGGTTTTCAGCCAGCGGCAGGCTGTGCGAAAAGCCGGTCTGGTCGGTTTCTACCCACTCCTTGGCTAAGGTGAAGGGCACCAGCACAGTGAGGGCGCCGGGCTCGTAGTGAACTTGCACGGGCTCGTCGTTGGGCATGGTTTGGGGGCGCTCGGAGCCGCGCTCCAGGGCGTAGGTCAGGCGCTGGTCGGGGCCTAAGCCGAAATGCACGGCCCCTTCCACGCGGCCGGTTGAGGCAAATTCGTCCAGCTCACTTTGGGCCAGGCGCAGGCGCAGGGTGTCGTCTTCGATGCGGAGTTTCATGAGGCGGGTGGGAATGGGAGAGAGTAGTTTAACGTAAGGCACAGGAGGCCGTTGTACTTAATTATCATCGCAACGCCGGAGCCCGCAGCGGGCTCCATGCATCAGGCCAGCACCCGCCAGCCGTGGCTATAGATGTTGAACCGCTCCTGGCGCACGAAGCCCAGCACCGTCATGCCGAAGCTTTCGGCGGCCTGAATGGCCAGGCTGCTGGGGGCGCCCACGGCTGCCAGAATCCCGATACCGGCTGCCGCCGCTTTCTGCACCAGCTCGAAGCTGACACGGCCGCTCACCAGCAGCACGTGCTGGTGCAGGGGCAGCCAGCCTGCCAGTAGCGCGGCCCCAATCACCTTGTCGAGGGCGTTGTGGCGGCCCACGTCTTCGCGCAGCAGCAGCAGTTCGCCTTCGGGCGAAAACAGGGCCGAGGCGTGCTGCCCGCCGGTTTGCTCGAAGCCGGCTTGGGCGGCGCGCAGTTTCTGGGGCAACTGGTGCACCACGGCGGCGCTGAGGTGCGGGCCGGCGGCGGGCAGCACCGGGCAGGAGGCCGTGCGCACGGCATCGATGCTGGTTTTGCCGCACACCCCGCAGCTGGAGCTGGTGTAGAAATGCCGTTCCATGGCCGCAAAATCGACTTTTACATGCGCCGCCAGCTCGGCCCGAACGACGTTCCCGGCTTCTTCGACTTTCTTGACATCGGGGCAGGGAATGATACCGAGCAGGTCAGCTTTATCGTGGATGAGGCCTTCGGTGAGCAGGAAGCCGGCGGCTAGCTCCTCGTCGTGGCCGGGTGTGCGCATGGTCACGGAGAGGGTGCGGTGCTGGTGCTGGCCGTCGGTTTCGTAGCCCACGCGGATTTCCAGTGGCTCTTCAGCGGCAAGCTGGTCGGAGGCCGACACGGGCGGGCCGGCGCCACTCACCTTTTGGATGGTGACGAATTCGTAGCTGGCGGCGGGGAGCAGGATGGCAGGGTCCATTGTGGGGTTATTGGAACGGTCATGTCGAGCGCAGCCGAGACATCTCGCGTGCTTTCAGTAAACCAATCGGCAAACAAAAAGGATTAGTGGCGGCACGCGAGATGTCTCGGCAAGCTCGACATGACGTTCTTGTGGCGCTCTGCATGACGTTCTTGTGATTCAATTCTACCCCACCCGCTGCCCATGAAACTGAAGAAAATCACCCGCAACCTCACTTTCTGGGTGCTGCTGGCCATTGTGGCCGGGGCGCTGCTGGGCCACTTCGCACCCGCCACGGCCGTGCAAATGGAGCCGCTGGGCAAGTACTTCATCAACGTGGTGAAGCTGTTTATCAACCCGATTATTTTCCTCACCATCACACTCGGTATCAGCACGATGGGCGACTTGAAAAAGGTGGGGCGCATTGGGGGTAAGGCGCTGCTGTACTTCGAGATTGTGACCACGCTGGCGCTACTCATTGGCGTGGGGGTGGCGGCGCTGGTGCGGCCGGGCGCGGGCGTGAGCACCGGCAAGCTCGATACGGGCAAGGTGGGCGAGTTCACGAAACGCGCCACGGAGTTCTCCTGGGGCCACTTTCTGGCCGATAACCTGACGCTGCAGGTGCTCATCGTGGCCATCATTCTGGGCATCATTCTCAGCAAATACGCCGGCCGCAAGCCCATTATTCACTTCCTGAAGGAATGCTCGAAATACGTATTCCGCGGCCTGCACCTGGTGATGTTGCTGGCACCCATCGGGGCGTTTGGCGGCATGGCTTTCACCATTGGTAAGTACGGCATTGCTACTTTGCTGCCGCTGGGCAAGCTGATGGTGACGGTGTATATCACCATGGGTTTGTTTGTTTTTCTGGTGCTGGGGGCCATTTTGCGCTATTGCAACATCGGCATGTGGTCGTTTTTGAAATACATCAAGGCCGAGTTGCTGATTGTGCTGGGCACGTCCTCGTCCGAAGCTGGCCTGCCGGGCCTCATGGAGAAGCTGGAGGGCATGGGCTGCGCGCAGCCGGTGGTGGGGCTAGTGGTGCCCACGGGCTATTCCTTCAACCTGGATGGCACCACCATCTACCTCTCGCTCTCGACCCTGTTTCTGGCCCAGGTGTTCCACATTGAGCTTTCCGGGGCCCAGATTCTGACCATGATGGGGATTCTGATGGTGACCAGCAAGGGCGCGGCAGGCGTGGCGGGCAGCGGCTTCGTGGTGCTGGCCAGCACGCTCACGGCCATGAAAGTGATTCCGGTGGAGGGCCTGGCCCTTCTGCTGGGCGTGGACCGGTTTATGTCGGAGGCGCGTAGCATCACCAACTTCATTGGCAACGGCGTGGCCACCATTTTCCTGGCCCACACCGAGGACGCCCTCGACCACGAGCGGGCCGTGGAAGTGCTGGGCCGGCGGCTGAAACCGCTGCGCTTCCGCAAAGGCTATACCAGTGGCGAATACCTGGGCGAGGCGGCCGAACAGGCCAGCGAAGTGGCCCGTTTGCTGAAGAATAAGAAATAGACCGTCATGCAGAGCGCAGCGAAGCATCTTGCCCGCCACCGCTAATCCGTTTTCTGGCGATTGAATTACTTGCTGCGGGCAAGATGCTTCGCTGCGCTCTGCATGACGGTCTACTGCGTCCAGCCGCACCTTTGTGCCCCTAACCGCTTTTCATGACACTTACCCAACCCTTACCGCCCGCCCCTACCCGCCCGCCCATTCGCTTCGACCGCAACGAGGTGGCCGGGGCGTTTGGCGACCTCGGCACTGACCTGCCGCTGCTCATTGGCGTCATTGCCGCCTCGGGCATCGACAGCGCGAGCGTGCTCATTCTGTTCGGGCTGATGCAGGTGTTCACCGGGCTGTGGTACCGCATGCCCATGCCGGTGCAGCCGCTCAAAGCTTTCGCGGCGCTGGTCATTGCCCAGAAAATCCCCGGGCGCGTCATTTTCGGTGGGGGGCTGGCCATTGGCATCAGCATGTTTTTTCTGTCCATCACCGGGCTCATTGATGGGCTGGCGCGGCTGGTGCCCAAGGCCGTGGTGCGCGGCATTCAGTTTGGGCTGGCCTTGCAGTTGGCCACGCTGGCGCTCACCAAGTATGTGGGCTCGGATGGCGCGGCGGGCTACGCGCTGGCGGCAGTGGCGTTTGCGGTCACGGTAGTGCTGTTTGGCAACCGGCGCTGGCCGGCGGCGCTGGTCGTCATTGCGCTGGGCGTGGCGTACGCGCTGGTGTTCAAGCTCGATTTTGCCACGGCGCAGAAGGCCGTGGGCCTGCACCTACCGACTTGGCACCTGCCCGAAACGGCCGACATCCTCACCGGCGCCGTGCTGCTGGCACTGCCCCAGATTCCACTGTCGCTCGGCAACTCCATTCTGGCCACCAAGCAGGTGGCCCAGGACTTATTCCCTGAGCGGGCGCCGCTTACGATTAAGAAAATCAGCTTTACCTACGCGCTGATGAACCTGGTGAACCCGTTTTTCGGGGGCTTTCCGGTGTGCCACGGCTCGGGCGGCATGGTGGGGCACTACGCGTTTGGGGCGCGCACGGGTGGTTCGGTGGTTATTTATGGCAGCATTTTCCTGGTGATGGGGCTGTTTTTCAGCCAAGGCTTCGCCGACGTGGTCCAGATTTTCCCGTTGCCGGTGCTGGGCGTGCTGCTGCTGTTTGAGGCCCTATCGTTGGCCACACTGCTGCGCGACGTGAGCGCCAACCGCGCCGATTTGCTGGTGGCGCTGCTGGTGGGCCTGCTCTGCGCCGGGCTGCCGTATGGCTACCTGGTGGGGCTGGTGGTGGGCACGGCCATTTACTACGCCATGCAGCGCGGCTGGGTGGGGCTGGGCAAGCACTAGCGAAGCAGCGCGAACGTTTAGTTCGCGCCCCCAAACGACTGCTGGCGGCGCGGGGACGCGAACGTAAAAGCTCATGCTACGGCTGGCGTGGCGCGCTCACGCCTGGGCTGCCGGGGCCGACACGGCAGCCGGTTCCTCGGCCAGAATGCGGACGGGCTGCTTGTGCTCGTCCACGGCCACGAAGGTGAACAGGCCGGTCACCGCTTTATGGCGGTCCTCGGAATACATCTGCTCCACGAATAATTCGACGCGCACTTTGAGGCTGGTGCGGCCCACGTGCTCGATATTGGCCACCAGCTCGACCAGGGAGCCGCCGGGAATGGGGTGGGTGAAGTCGACCCGCTCGGAGGAAACCGTCACCATTTTGAGGCGCGAGAAACGGGTGGCGGCGATGAAGGCCACTTCGTCCATGAGCAGCAGCGTGGTGCCGCCGAAAAGCGTATCGTAGTGGTTGGTGGTGTTGGGAAATACGGCTTTGAAAATGCGCGTTTCGGCGCGGGCAATGCGGTCGGCGAGGAGCATGAGCAACAGAAAAAAAGGGGTGATAAACGGCCTCCGTTTGCCTTCAAGCCCTTTTTTCATCAAAGCCACCACCGACGCACGCCCTCCCGGCCGCGCCCAGGCGCGGCGGCACAGCACCGCCGATGCCAGCCCCAAAGCGCGAGGGCAGCATCACTCGGCGGCCGGCAGGTCTCCTGACTTATTTCGGGTGAGCCCCGCCCTTCTCGGCCTTTTCAAAGAGCCAATGGGCATATCCGGGGCCACCGGCTCCGGCCGCTTTCGGGGCCGGGAAACTCACAGTAGCGCGTCTGTTCGGGAGTTGCACCCGATTCCCTTTTCATTTTTACCCCGGCCGAAGCCCGGGTGAAAAACCGTCCGCTGATTGAAGGAAATCAAACCGAGAACCAACGCGGCGAAGGTACGGCGCGGGCGAAGGTGAATTCCTTTAGCAGCAGAAAGAACGTCATGCAGAGCGTAGCGACATCTCGCGTGGGGTAGTCACTCAATCGTGAAAACGTTAATAATTAGTGATTACGCGCAAGATGCTTCACTACGCTCTGCATAACCTTTAACATTTACAACCAGCACCTAAAACAACCCCCGAATCCACCCTCCATCCACTGGCACCGACGTGCCGGTGATGTAGCTGGCCCGCTCCGAGCACAGAAACGCCGCCAGCGCGGCAAACTCGCGGGGCTCGCCCAGCCGGCGCATCGGAATCTGGCTTTCCCAGCGGGCGGTGGCGTCGGCAGCCGAAATGCCTTCTTTGGCAGCCGTGGCATCGGCCAGGCCTACTACCCGCTCGGTGCGCGTGTAGCCGGGCAAAATGTTATTCACGGTGATGCCCTGCGCCGCCACTTCCGTGGCCAGGGTGCGGGCCATGCCCGTCACGGCGGCGCGCAGGCTGTTGGAGAGCATCAGGTTTTCCACCGGCTGCTTCACCGAGATGGAGGTGATGTTGAGGATGCGGCCCCAGCCGCGCGCCTTCATGCCGGGCAGCACGGCGCGCGTCAGCTCTACCACGCTGGTGAGGAGCAGTTGCGTGGCGGCCTGCCACTGCTCGGCGCTCAGCGTGTCGAAGGTGCCGGCGGGCGGCCCGCCGGTGTTGGTGACGAGGATGTCGATGCGGCCGAAACGCTCCTGCGCGGCCTGCACCACCCGGGCCACGTCGGCGGGGTTGGCCACGTCGGCCGCCAGGGCCAGCACGGGCACGCCGTAGGTAGTTTCAAAGGCGGCGCGGGCTTCTTGCAGGGCTTTATCGCCACGGGCGCAGATGACGAGTGACGCACCTTCGGCGGCCAGTTCTTCGGCCACGGCGCGGCCCAGGCCCTTGCTGGCGGCGGCCACCAAGGCAACTTTTCCTTTCAATCCGAGGTCCATAGGCGGGTTATTTCTGGCGCAGGTAGTCGTCCGATTTATCGAGCCAGTCCTGGCGGGGCGGGCTGAAAATATCCACGTCGAGCGTGTCCTCAATAGCCTCGGCTTTGTGCGGGACGTTGCCGGGAATGTGCAACACCTCGCCCACACCCACCACAATGGGCTCGGCGTCTTCGGAACCAATCCAGAAGCGTAGAGCCCCTTCTAGGATGTAAGTAATCTGCTCGTTTTCGTGCTGGTGCAGGGGCACAATGCAGCCCTTTTTGAGGTAGACGTGGGCCAACATCATCTTGTCGCCGGTGATGAGGCGGCGCGAAAGCTGGTCGGTCACCGGTTCGACGGGCATGTCGTTCCAGGTGTATTTGGTAGCAGTGGGGTTTTCGGGCATCAGGGCTTGGGAATAGGAAAGAAAGCGTAGAACGAAAAACAGCGTGTCATGCAGAGCGCAGCGAAGCATCTCGCGTGGGGTAGTAACTCAATCGCAAGAAAAGGGTTTCTGCCCCGAGCGAGATGCTTCGCTGCGCTCTGCATGACGTTCTGCCTCCCACCTTCCTTACTTCCCGAATCCTACACCCGCACCCGACTCGCCACCGCCGACACGCATAGCCCCATAAAAGCAATAAACGCAAACGACACCCGCAAGCTCGTGGCGCCCGCCACGAAGCCGATAATCGGCGGCCCCAGCAAAAACCCGAAGAAGCCGATGGTGGACACCGCCGCCAGCGCCATGCCCGCCGACATGTGCGCGGACCTGCCCGCCGCCGAGTACACCAGCGGCACCACCGCCGACGTGCCAAAGCCCACCAGCAAAAAGCCCAGCAGCGCCGTGGGCAGCGTGGGCAAGGTCACGGCAATGCTCAGGCCCGTGGCCGTGAGCAGGCCGCAGAGTTGAATAACACGGCGTGGCCCGAGGCGCTCGGCCAGCCAGTCGGCCCCGAAGCGGCCCAGCGCCATGGTGCTCATGAATGCAGTGTAGCCCGCGCCCACCCAGTCCTTATCAGCCTGAATGACCTTCTTGAAATACACCCCGCTCCAGTCGAACATCGCCCCCTCGCAGATAAGTGCGCAGAAGGCAATGGCGCCCAGGCCCAGCAGTTCCTTATCAGGCTTCACGAAGATGGGCTGGTCGGGGTCGACGCCGCTGTCCTGGCGCACGGTGGAGCCGGCGCTCACCAGCATGCCGGTGACGATGAACGCAGCAATGAGGATGAAATGCACGCCCGGCGTGATGGCGTGCCCAATCATGAACGTGCCAATGGCCGCCGCCACAAAACCAGCCAGACTCCACAGCCCGTGGAAGGAAGCCATAATGGGCTTGTGCTTATAGAGCCGCTCCACGCCCACGGCCTGGGTATTTACTGAGATATTGGTGAGGTTGCCGCCCACCCCGAACAGCACCAGACAGGGAATCAGCTGATACAGATTCTCGGCCCAGCCCAGGCCCAGCAGCGCGGTGGCATAGAGCACTACGCCCCACAGCACCACCTTGCGGCTGCCCTGCCGGGCCACCAGCCAGCCAGCCAGCGGCAGCGTAAGCAGTTGCCCCAGCGGAATGGACAGCAGCACGCCGCCCAGTCCGGCTTCCGAAATGCCCATGCGCTGCTGAATGCTGGGAATCCGCGAGGCCCAAGTAGCGAAGCACAATCCCAGCAAAAAAAACAATGCCCCAACGGCCACGCGGTGCGCCGTCCGGGAAATCGGGCGGGCTGATACAGTCAACGAAATCATAAGCACAGGTCCTCACGCAGCCCACAGCGGGACCAGCCCGGCGCGTGCGCTCAGCAAAAATACAAGCTCCCCCAACGCCCGCGCGGCGCGAGAAGTTGCCCGAGCAGCCAAAGTGAGGCGCTGCTTTCAGCAAACGATTTCACTACAAAATCCACATTTATCAGTCTAGCTAACACCACTTTACACCATCGTGAAGCTCACCACGCCTATTGAACGGCGTAGGGGCGGGGCTTGCCCCCGCCCGGTCGTTGAACGGAATCGTTGAGCCGTTGCGGTCGACCGGGCGGGGGCAAGCCCCGCCCCTACGCCGTTCAGAGACGACACCAACTCAGGCAATGGTATCGAGCTTTATCTGCGTGATGATGTCGCGCAGCAGCATTGTGATGGTATTCACCAGCAGCTGCAGTTCATCGGACCGGAAACTGCCCTCCCATTTGTCAAGCGCATCCACGGGCGGCAGCAAGTGCTGCGCCCGCAGGTGTACCAAGTTGGGCAGCAGGGTGTGGGCCGTGGTTTTCAGCAAAGTCAGGTCGGCCTGGTCCAGGCCCTGGCGCAGGTTCAGAATGGCTTCCTCGCAGCTTTCTACAAAGGTTTCCAGCATGAAGGCGACAAACTCGGAGTCGCCCTGGCCTACTGACAGCAGCTCGTCGACCGCATAGAGCCGGCCGGCGGGCACTTCCACCGGCGGGGCCGGGGCCAGCAGGAACACGGGTGCATCATCGGCGCCGGCCGGCTCCGTTGCCGGGAGCGAGCCCGGCGGCAAGGCCCACTCGCTCACCACTTTCAGCAGCTCTTCTTCCTTGAACGGCTTAGCCAGGTAGCTGTCCATGCCCGCGGCGAGGCATTTTTCGCGCTCGCCTTTCACGGCGTTGGCCGTGAGGGCGATGATGGGCGTGGTGAGGCCCAGCTGCTGGCGCAGCAGCGCCGTGGCCGCGTAGCCATCCATCACCGGCATCTGGATGTCCATCAGAATCAGGTCGAAGCGGGTATGCTGGGCCAGCTCTACGGCCATGGCGCCGTGCTCGGCCTCGGTCACCTGCACATGGGCGTGGGTGAGGAAGGTCTTGGCAATCTGGCGGTTGAAGCGGTTGTCTTCCACCAGCAGCACTTGCTTATTGCGCAGGTGGCGGCGCACCGAGTTGTCGGGCGGCAGCACGTTTTTGGGCGCCAGGTCTTCGGGCGTGCCCAAGGGCAGGCGCAAGCCGAAGTACATCACAGTGCCCTTGTTCAGCTCGCTTTCGAGCTGCACGTCGCTGCCCATGAGCTTGAGCAAGTTGCGGCAAATGCTCAAACCCAGGCCCGTACCACCAAACTTGCGCGTCACCGACGAATCGGCCTGGCTGAACTCATTGAAGATGTTCTGCACGTATTCCGGCTCGATGCCGATGCCGGTATCGGCCACGCGGAACACCACTTCGCCGCCTTTGCCGTCCGGGTCGGGCGCGTAGGTGCAGGTGATGGACACGTACCCGGCCTCGGTAAACTTGATGGCGTTGCCGGCCAGGTTCAGCAGCACCTGCCGGATGCGGTAGGGGTCGCCGAGCAGTACGCGCGGCACCGCGGCATCCACGCGCGTGAGCAGGCGCAGGCTTTTTTCCTCGGCTTTATAGTGCAGGGTTTGCTCGATTTCGGCCAGCAAATGCACCGGCGTGAAACCGACATGCTCCAGCGCCATCTTGCCGGCTTCGAGCTTCGACAAGTCCAGAATGTCGTTGATAATCACCAGCAAATGCTCGGCCGACGTGGTGATGGCCTGGCGGTAGCTGTCCTGGTCGGGCGCCAGCGGCGTTTTGGCCAGCAGTTGGCTCATGCCCAGAATGGCGTTCATGGGCGTGCGGATTTCGTGGCTCATGTTGGCCAGAAACAGCTCGCGGGCCCGCACCGCACTTTCGGCCGCCAGCTTGGCGTGGCGCAGGGCACGCTCGGTGGCCACCCGCTCCGTGATGTCGAGCCCGTAGGCCACCACCATGCGCGGCGAGCCGTCCGGATTAAACACCGGCTGCAGACAGCGCATCTGGTGCCGGATGCCCTCGGGCCGGTCAAACGCCTCTTCAAACGTCACCAACCGCCGCTCGCGGAAGGCCTCGTGCAGACGCTCCTGCCGCTCCTCGGCCAGCGTCTGGGGGTAGCCGTACTCGGCGCAGTATTCAAAGTTGTCTTTGCCTAACACCCAGGCCCGCTTGTTAGGGTCTTTGATGCCGTTGGCGTTCACGAACAGGTAGCGGCCCTGGGCGTCGAACACGCCGATGTCGCTGGGTATGTGGTTGAGCGTGAACTCGAAGAATTCGCGCTGCTCTTCCAGCTTCTGCTCGGCCAGCCGGCGCTTGGTGATGTCGGTGCCGGTGCCCACCACCATGCGCACCGCCCCGGCGGCATCCAGCACGGGCACGTAATAGCGCAGCAGTTGGCACGGGCCGTCGGCTGTTTGCAGCGTTTCTTCCCAGCTGGTTTCAGCGCCGGTTTCAATCACCTGAGCCAGCAGCCGGCGGCGGGTGGCACCAATTTCGGGCGCCACGCCCCGGTGCGCGCAGTATTCGTCGTTGGTTTTGCCGATGACCCACTCCCGCAATTCCGGGTTGCTGAAGGACTTGGCGTTGACCACCTGAAACCGGTGCTCGGTGTCGAACACGGCCACGTTCACCTTCAGGTGGTCGAGCACGGCCTGGTAATATTCCTTCTGGTCGGCCAAACGCTGCTCGGCGCAGCGCAGCGCCGCCTGGGCGCCGGCAAGTTCCCGGCGCAGTTCGGCAATTTGCTGGGCCGCCGCCAACTCACTGGCCATTTCAGGCCGAATGCTAACGGAAGAAGGCAGGGATTCTAAATTGTACAATTCGGCCATATTCTATAATCTCAGATACACTAATAAGTAGCAAATATAATGTTTCAATCCATTTTAACACTCTTATTTTCTTATGATTGACTTTTTAATATTTATGACTTATTTAATAAAACATATAAACCCCAAACTTTCACTGACAGGAGCATATCAATAAAGCGCGCAACAAGCCCAACCAGGCTCATTATGCTTGTCTAAAATTATTTTCGCAGGCTCCTCACCTATGGAAAATTATTACAATATTCTGGCCAGTTCGCGCTGATAATAGGGGTTATCAGTCATGCCATTGTGGCCCGCGCCGGGCAGCAGCACCAGCCGGTCGGCAGGCTTGAGCAGCGCTTTCAGCCGAACCGACGACTGGTAGTAAATCACCTCGTCGTGGTCGCCATGAAAGAGCACGACGGGCGCTTGCACTTTGGTTATCAATTCGTTGGTGGGCAGCGGGTAGCGCACCAGAAAGCCCGGCACAAACGGGTAGAGCCGCTTGGCCAGGTCGCGCATGCTGAAATAGGGCGCCTGCAGAATAAGCATTCGGGGATGCTCGTGAGCGGCTAGCCAGGTTGCCAGGCCCGTGCCCACGGAGTAGCCCAGGATGACCGTGCGGCTTTCGGGGTATTCGGGGAGAAGCTGGCGGTAAGCCGTTTGCACGTCGCTTAGCAGCTGCTGCTGGCTGGTGATGCGGCCTTCGCTTTTGCCGTAGCCGCGATAGTCGAGGAAGAACGCATCGTAGCCCAGGCGGGTGTAGACGGGCGCGGCGGTGGCCCAGCTGCTCACGTCGCCGCCGTTGCCGTGCAGGTAAAACACCAGGCCTTTCGCATTGGGCGCATGGAAAAGCAGGCCATGCAGCCGGGTACCATCTGCCATTTTCGTCCATCGCTCCTCAAACCGGCCTGGAAACTGGAACCGATAATCGGCTGGCAGCCGGCTGGGGGAAAACAGCAGGCTTTCCTGCTTAAAGTAGAGCACCGCGCATAGTACCACGTACAGCGCTGCCACGATTCCGACAATAATCAGTACCACTTTCATAAGCTGCTAGCCGTCTCAGGAGAGGCATTTGCTTCCCGCGCGGCCAAGGTAGCCTAGCCAACTCGTTGCACAAGTCGAAGCTGTGCTTTGGTTCACGCCGGCATCGTTCCACGAGCCGAAGCCGAGCCTCGGGGTACACGATTTAGCGGCTTACGCCTCCTTACCCCCCAATCGTGGCCATGCTCTCGAAGCTGAGTTGGTGCAGGGGCCGCTGCCGCTCGGCCTCGAAGCCGTTGGCGGCGCGGTGGCGGAAGGCGGCCGAGAGGGCGGCCACGATTTCCTCGTCGGACTTGCCGCCGCGCAGCAAGGCGCGGGTATCGAGCACGCCCTGGTCGTAAAGGCAGGTTTTGATGCCGCCCTCGGCCGTGAGGCGCAGGCGGTTGCAGGTGCCGCAGAAGGTGCGCGAGTATGCCGCGATGATGCCCACCGTGCCTTGGTGCCCGGCAACGCGGTACTCCGAAGCCGTGGCCCCGGCCGCCATACTGACGGGCAGGAGCGCACCGAAATGGTCTTCCAGGTGCTGACGGATGCGAACGTGGTTCCAGGGCAGCGAGGCGGGGCCGGCTTCGTGGCTGCCGCCGTTGAAGGGCATTTCTTCGATAAAGCGCACGTCGACAGGCAGGTCGCGGCTGAGGCTGGCCAGCGGCACGAGGGCGTCGATGTTCTGGCCGTCCATCACCACGGCGTTGATTTTCACCTGAATACCGGCATCGAGCAGGGCGTGAAAGGTTTCCAGCACCTTGGGCAGCTCGTCGCGGCGAGTGATTTGAAAAAACCGCTCGCGGTCCAGCGTGTCGAGGCTGAGATTCACGGCTTTCACGCCCAGGCGAGCCAGGGCGGGCACGTGCGGCGCGGTGAGCACGCCGTTGGTGGTCAGGCTGATATCGTCGATGCCGGGCAGCTCAGCCAGGCGCTCCATGAAGGGCACCAGGTCGCGCCGCACGAAGGGCTCGCCGCCGGTGAGGCGCACCTTGCGCACCCCCAGGCCTGCCAGCAGGCCGGTGAGGCGCAGCATCTCTTCGTAGCTCAGCAGCTCGTGCTTGGGCATGTACTTGATGCCTTCTTCGGGCATGCAGTAGAAGCAGCGCAGGTTGCAGCGGTCCGTCACGGCCAGGCGCAGGTATTCCAGCGGGCGGCCGTGCTGGTCGTAGAGCGGCGAAATGGCCGGAGCGGCTGGGGCGAGGAGAGATGGAAGCACGTTTATCACCAATTTTGCCCGGCTGTACGTAAGACGGCCGGCCTGCGGTAAACCCCGGAGGCCGGTAAGGTGTTCAGACCATAACCCAAAGCACCGCCAGCGGCCGGTTTTCGCCCCAAAATTTACGTCGAAAGATATGTCCTTAAAAGTCGCCCTCTTCGGCATCACCCGCGACATCGTGGGCACGTCCATCATCGAATTGCCGGCCCCCGCCCCTACCAATGTGGGCGAGCTGCTGGCCGAAATGCGCAAACAATACCCTGCGCTGGGCGAACTACGCAGCTGTGCCGTAGCCGTGAACAACGAATACGCCAGCGCTGATACGCCCCTGCATACGGTGGACGAAATTGCCCTGATTCCGCCCGTGGCTGGAGGGTGATTTTCCGTAGCGTGGACTCTGCGAGTCCGCGCAGTTGAGCGCAGTTGAGCGCAGTTGAGCAAGCATATCCATTCGAACCCATCCATGCGCGGACTCGCAGAGTCCACGCTACAAGTATGACTCCTACCCTTTCCATCACCGACCAGCCCATTGATATTGCCGCCGCTCTCGCGGCTGTGCAAACGGATGCCGCTGGGGCGGTCAACTCCTTTATCGGCACGGTGCGCAACCAGTCGGGCGGGCGGCCGGTGCGGCGCCTGCACTACGAATCCTACGACAGCATGGCCCTCACGCAGCTGAACCACGTGGTAGCCCAAGCCTACGAAAAATGGCCCATGCTGCAGGAAGTAGCCGTGGTGCACCGCAAAGGCACGCTGGAACTGGGCGATGTGGCCGTGGTGGTAGCAGTGGCTACGCCGCACCGCGCCGAGAGCTTTGCCGCCTGCCAGTTCATCATCGACACGCTGAAGCAGGTGGTCACCATCTGGAAACGCGAGGAGTACGAGGATGGGACCGAATGGGTGGCGGCACATCCGTAATGGCTTTTGTGTGCGAATTGCGTTCAAACAAAACGTCATGCTGAGCGCAGCCGAAGCATCTCTACCGCGCAACGCAAATAATTACTGCTGCGGTAGAGATGCTTCGGCTGCGCTCAGCATGACGTTTTGTTTGATTTCAGCTTACTTGCCCGCAATCAGATACCCCAACGATAATTGAAACGCGGAGTGGCGGGCGTTTTTCAGGTCGCCGTTGAAATAGTTGCCGTTGTCGGATTTCACGAAGTCGCTGAAGGCGCCGGTGTAGCGCAGGTTCAGGCTCAGGCCGTTGTCGGCCTGGTAGCCGATGCCGGCCAGGTAGCCCAGCTCGTTGCGGTTGAGGCCGCTCACGTTGCGCTTGTTCTGCGATTCGGTGGTGGTGGGCGTGCCGTTCAGGGCCGAGGTGGTGGTGACTTTTGTTTCGTCGTTGGCGCTGATGAGGTAGGAGTATTGCGGGCCGGCTTCGGCAATAAAGCCGCCGGCGTTGATTTTCAGCAGCACCGGCACGTCGAGGTAGTTGTAGTTCACCTGGCCTTCGCGCTTCTGCTTGGTGCCGAGCAGGCTGGTGTACTCGGTGGGTTTGTTTTCGAAGCCTTTTTGCGAGTAGAGCACCTCGGGCTGCACTGAGAAAAATCCGTCGCTGGTGACGGGCACGTTCACCATCACGCCGCCCAGGAAGCCGACTTTGTTGTTGTAGGTCGCTTCGTTTTTGACGTCGCCAGCCAGGTTGGAATAGTTGGCGCCGGCGCGCAGGCCAAAGCGCACGTCCTGCGCCTGCGCCGAAGAAACAGCGGCCACGGCCAGAAGCGCGGCGGCTACGATTGCAGTCTTTTTCATAAAGAAATAAGGTTGGTTGGTAAAGCGTAACGCGGGCTCATTATTCAAAAACGTGCCAACGCAGGCTCCCAACGCCCATTGCCCGAATAATTATCTGGAACGCAGGCACAAAAAATAACCGTCGGCAGAACGGCTATTTTGGGCCTGCACAAAGTCCACCGCCTGGTGCAGTTGGTAGCAAGCTACCGGGTTTCAATCAGTTGCACGGCGCGTTCCAGCACCTCGTCGCGCCCGGCGCGAATGCCCTCGATGGTAGGCGTCACCACCACGTCGGGCACGATGCCGACGCGCTGGGTTTCGCGGCCGTCGGGGTAGTACACGCCCAGGCCGGTTATTGTGGTGGAAATGTTGCCGGGCAGCGTGATGCTGGACACGTTGCCGTCGGCCCCGGCCGTGGTGCTGCCCACTACCACGGCCCGCGGCGCGGCGCGGAAGGCCATGGCGTGGTACTCGGCGCTGCTCTGCGTCAGCTCATTCACCAAAATCACAACCTTGCCGGCGTAGGGCGTGCCCGGACTGGCCGACACCAACTCCGGCGTCACTATCGGGAACAGGCCCGGGTAAGTGAGCCGGGGGCCACTGAACTTTACAAAAACGGTTTTTTGGGGCATTAGGTACTGCGCCACATCGAATATCACGAAGTCGGCGGGGTAGTTGCGCAGGTCGATGATGAGGCCTTTGGTGCGTTGGGCAGCCTGCATAATGTCCGGAACTTGGCTTTTGCGCAGCGTGCCAATGGTGAGCAGGCCGATATTGTCGGGCAGCAGGCGCCAGGCCGGGGCCTGTGGGTCGGGCGTGCCCGATTCGATGGCCATGTTGCGCAGTTCGCGAGCCGGGTAGCAGTCCACCCGAAATGTGCGCAGCTTGCCCTCGCGGCGCACCGTCAGGGCCAGGTGCGGGGCGTGGCTGAGCAGCATCTCGCGGGCGATGTTGCGCATTTGGGTGGGCTCGTTGGAAGCGGGCGTGAGTTCCCGGCGGGCCTGCACGAAATCGGCCACGTCGTTGCCGTCTACTTTCAGCAGCACGTCGCCGGGGCGCAGGCCGGTGGCGGGGCCCAGCTTGGCGTCGTAGTAGGCAGTTACCACGGCCTGGCCTTCCACGAAACGCACCTGCACGGCCGGGCGGAGCAGGCCGAAGTAATTATCTAATACCTTGTCGCCGTAGATGTTGGCGTGCGTATCGTGCACGCGGGCAATGAGGCGCAGGGCCGCCAGGTGGTAGTTTTCGGCGGTGGTGGCGGTGGCGAATTGAGGAATAAACTCGGGTAAAATCTGCTTCCAATCCTCGCCGATGGCGTAGCGGTAGGGGAAGAAATACTGCACCATGTTCCAGTAGCGGTACAGGGCCAGCAGGCGCAGACCGGCATCGGGAATGGCGGTGTGGGCATAGGCTTGCTCGTGCCGGAAAACAGGGTTGCCGGCCTGGGCAGCGCGCACGTAGTAGTGCGGCCCTTGGTTGCGGTTGAGGCGCAGGTATTCCAGCTGCCGGCTCAGGGCGGGGCCCAGCGTCTTTTCGTCGGTGAGCCAGGCCAGGTCGGGCCGGAGGCGGATGGTATCGCCGCCGGGCTCGCGGCAGGTGGTGCAGGCCGGCACCGGCCCGAGGCCAGCGAGCCAGGCACTCAGCACCGCGTTGCGGGCCGGCGCGCCGGGGCTGCTGAGCACCCGGGGCAACACGCGGAGCAGTTCGGCGTCCCAGTTGTAGTCGCCGCGGGCCACGGCCGGGTGGTAGTATTTCACGAAGCCCCAGACCCGGCCCAGCACGGCCAGGTTTTCGATTTGGGCCGGGCTCAGGTTATCGAGCGCGATGCCGGAGCGGCGCCGGAAAGCGGTGTCCTGCGCGGCCTTGTATTGCTTAATTACCTGGGCCGGGGCTTGGGAGAGTGGCTGGCCGTCCACGGTCAGCACAAAGTCGTCGAGCCACAGCGTGCCGGTGCCGGGCGTGAGGCCGCCGAGCAGCACCGCCCGGGCTTCGGTGCCCAAGCTGAGATCGATGGTGTAAGGCGTCCAGTCGGTGGTGCCTTGCACGTTGAGCTTGCTGGTATTCTGGAAGTCAATGGTTTCCTGGTCGCCGTCCACCCGCATCCAGAGGCCGGCGTAGCTGCCCCGGATGTTTTCGGTTTTCATAAAGCCCGTGAGCTTGATGATTTTGCCCCGAAAGCTGGCCGGAATCCGCAGCGTAGCCACTCCGAACTCCTTGCTGTCCGGCTTCTTGTTCGCCGACCGGATGCGCAGCGAGTACTGGCCCTGGTGGCGCACCACCGAGTCGGCGGCCATCTCGTAGACTCCGTTGGGCTGCGCCCACCAATCAGCGAGCCGGCCGGTCTGGCGGTCGATGCGCTCGAAATCCAAGTTCGGCGCAGGGGTGGTTTGGGCCGGGGCGGCCGTGCGCACGGCCAGCAGCAGTGCCAAGAATAAGCAGAAGTGTTTCATCAGAAGTAGAGAGGCTGAACGCGGCTGCAAGGTGGCAGGCGGCCGTGGTTTTCCTCCGGTTATGGCTAACACCAGAACATCGTGCAGAGCGCAGCGAAGCATCTTTACCTCGATAGTAACTCAATTGATTGGATTACTATCGAGGTAAAGATGCTTCGCTGCGCTCTGCATAACACCCAAGCGGCTCCTGATAAAAGCTACCGGCGCGGCTCCAGTTCCTGCTCGGCGGCGGCGCGCTCCTCCGGCGTGTTCACATTGCGCAACTCGCCGGGCGCGGGCGGGGCCAGCAGCTCAATATCGGAGTTGATAAGCGCCTTGCGCGGGCAAGAGTAGCCCATACTCAGAAACCGCAGCAGCTGCCCGTAGCTGCGCGGCTCCCAGATGCTCACCAGCGGCTCCGGAAACTCATCCCACGGGCTACGAAACGACGTGGCCATACGCGCCGGCTGGCGGTTGCTCACCAGGTATTCCAGCGTGTCGCGGGTGAGGAAGGGCAAGTCGCAGGCCAGCACCAGCCACGCCGCATTCGGGTCGGCCTGGAAGGCGGAGAGGATGCCGCCCAGCGGGCCCAGGCCCAGGAACGTATCGGGCAGCGCCGTGAGGCCAGCGGGCAGGTCGACCGCCTGGTCGGGGCGGACGGAAACGCGCACGTCAGGGCAGAACTCGCTGAGCAGCGCGGCAGTGTGCTGGCGCTGGTCGAGGCCGTGGTAGTGCAGCGCACCCTTGTCGGTTTGCATACGCTCGCTGCGGCCGCCGGCCAGCACGAGGCCGCGCAGCACCGGCACCGCTAGCTGGTACCATTGCCGGATGAAAGCGGCAATTTTAGCCGTGTCGTTGAAGGGCAGCACGGGCGGCAGCGGCGCGGCGCTAAGGTGCTCGGTGAGCACGCCTGGCAGCTCCGTCTGGCCCTCGGCCAGCAGAATCAGGCGTACGTCGGTGAGGCGGTCGAGCTTCTTATCCAGCGGCTTGCGCGGGTCGACGATGACGACCTGCTGGCGGGCGCGGAAGTGGTTGCCATTCACCAGTACCACGCTTTCGTGGGCCAATAATTCGGGCTGCGAGAAGCGGTCCAGCGCCCGCGTAAGGTTAAGCTGGCGGTACTTTATTTTATCAACCAGCTCGGCCGAAAGGCCGTTTTCGGCTACGTAGGGCACCGGTTTGGCGGGAGCAACTGATGTTTCTTCAGCGGCGGCGGAGTCGTCGGCGGCGTGGTCGGCATCCACGTAGGCCACGCGCAGTTGCGGGGCGAGGTGCGGCAGTAGGCGGGCCACCAGTGTTTGAATATCGCCGCAGGGCGCGCCCAGAATGGCCAGCTCTGCCCTGCCAAATTCGCCCACGTCGGGGCGGGTAAGGGCGGCGTGCTTGAAGCGTTTTATGGTTGAGTTTGCCGGGTTTTCCATGTCGGAATTTACGAATTTTCGGGCCGATGAAAGTCCTTTTTGCCGCCGGTTTTCTCGATAAGCTGGACGCTTTCAATAGAAATGTCGTGCGAAAAAGCCTTGCACATGTCGTAGATGGTGAGGGCGGCCACGGTAGCGCCGGTCAGGGCCTCCATCTCCACACCGGTGCGGCCCGTGACCACGGCGGTGCACACCACGCGCAGGGCGGCGGGGCCGTCGGGCTCGATGGTGATGCTGCAATCATCGAGTCCCAGCGGATGGCAGAGGGGGATGAGGTCGGCCGTTTTTTTGGCGCCCATGATGCCCGCCAAGATGGCCGTGTGGATAACTGGCCCTTTGTGCGAAGGCATTTCGCCAGCCTGCACACGGCTCAGCAGCTCCTCGCCCAGCACCACGCGGCAGTGGGCGCGGGCCACGCGGCGGGTGGGCGTTTTCTGGCCGACATCCACCATCGTGGGCTGATTGGCGGCGTTAACGTGGGTGAAGTTTTTGGTGAGCATAGGGCTGTAGAGACGCATAATTGCGTCTAATCGTTGGGCAATTTGCAGCGCGGACTTTGTAGTCCGCGAGTGCGCTGTTTCGTTGCGCAATGTTTTAACGCTTCCGACTCACGTCTGACTCGCGGACTACAAAGTCCGCGCTACGCTCATTGTTTTGCCGCAAACTATTGGGCCCGCCACCCGTTTTCTACCCACCGCCGGGCCAAACATCCCCGGCAGTTCCGGCGAATTTCGCCGCGCCGGCTCGTCCGAGCCGTTTCCTTTCCCCTGATTTTTATGAGCAATACCGCATTAGTCGTGGGTGCCAGTGGCATCATCGGCAGCAACTTGGCCCAGGAGCTGCTGGCCAACAACTGGACCACCTACGGCCTAGCCCGCCGCCCCGGCACCGACATCGCCGGCCTGCAGCCCGTAGCCGCCGACCTCATGGATGTGGCTAGCCTCGAAACGGTCCTGGCCGACATCAAGCCTACGCATGTGTTCATTACCAGCTGGATGCGCAACGACACCGAGGCCGAAAACATCCGCGTGAATAGTGCCATGGTGCGCAACCTGCTGGCCGTGCTAGGCCCAAAGCACTCGGTGCAGCACGTGGCCCTCGTTACCGGCCTGAAGCACTACCTCGGACCGTTTGAAGCCTACGTGAGCGGCGGCGTGGCCCCGCCCACGCCGTTGCGCGAAAGCCAGCCCCGGCTGGCGCTCGACAACTTTTACTACGCCCAGGAAGACGAAGTGTATGCCGCCGCTGCGCGCGACGGCTTCACCTGGAGCATCCACCGGCCGCACACCATCATCGGCAAGGCCGTGGGCAACCTCATGAACCTAGGCACCACGCTGGCCGTGTACGCCAGCATTTGCAAAGCCACTGGTCGACCATTCCGCTGGCCCGGCTCGAAAGCGCAATGGGAAGGCCTTTCGGACGTGACCGATGCCCGTGTCATTGCCAAGCAGCTATTGTGGGCTGCCACTACCGACGCCGCTCGCAACGAAGCCTACAACGTGGTGAATGGCGACATTTTCCGTTGGAGCCAGCTGTGGGGCCGCCTGGCCGAATGGTTTGGCGTGGAAGCCGTGGGCTTCGATGGCAGCATTCATCCTTTGGAAGCCGAGATGGCGGGCGATGCCGACTTGTGGCGCGAAATCGCCACCAAGCATGGCTTGGCCGAAACCGAGTTGAGCCGCCTGGCTTCGCCCTGGCACACCGATTTGGACCTGGGCCGGCCCATTGAAGTGATGACCGATATGGCCAACAGTCGCAAACGGGGCTTCACCGTGTTTCAATCGACGGAAGATTCGTTTTTTGATTTATTTGCCAAGCTGCGCGAAGACCGGCTGATTCCGTAGAGCCGACACAAAACCATCCAGAACGTCATGCTGAGCGCAGTCGAAGCATCTCCACCGCAGTAGTAACCCAATCGCATTGATTACCTACACGATAGAGATGCTTCGGCTACGCTCAGCATGACGTTCTGTTTTCTTTGACCTCCCAATACTCCACACTGCCACAAATCCGCCCCATGCTCACTCCCGCCGAAGCCACCGCCCGCGTCCTCGCCACTGCCCGCCCGCTGCTGCCCGAAACCGTGGCCCTGCCCCACGCCGCCGGGCGCATGCTGGCCGAAACGCTGACAGCTGACCGCGACTTCCCGCCCTTCAACCGGGTGGCCATGGACGGCATTGCGGTGGCCCACGCTGCCTGGGCCGGCGGCCAGACAGCGTTCGACATTCAGCACGCGCAGTATGCCGGGGCCCCGCCCCGCCCGCTGCTCAGCCCGGGCCAGGCGGTGGAGGTGATGACCGGCGCGGTACTGCCCGCCGGTACCGATGTGGTTATTCGCTACGAGGACATTTTGCTGGCCGATAACCGCGCCAGCATTCAGATTCCGCCGCCCGAGGCGCCCGGCGTCAACATCCACCACCAGGCCGCTGACCGCCACGCGGGCGATGCGCTGTTACCGGCCGGCACCCGCCTCGGCCCCGCCGAGCTGGCCGTGGCCGCTACTGTGGGCGCCGCCGAAATGCAGGTAACGCGCAACGCCCGCGTAGCCGTGGTGAGCACCGGCGATGAGTTGGTGGGCATTCAGGAAACGCCCCTGGCGCACCAGATTCGGCGGTCCAACGTGTATGCGCTGCAGGCCCTGTTTGCGCAGGCGGGCGCCGATGTGTCGCTGTTTCACCTCTCCGACTCGCTGGATGAGCTGCGCGACGGCCTCGCCAAAATCCTCGGGGCGGGCTTCGATGCCGTGGTGCTGAGCGGAGCCGTGAGCAAGGGCCGCGCCGACCACCTGCCCGGCCTGCTGCGCGAGTTGCACGTCGAAGAAATTTTCCACGAAGTGCAGCAGCGACCGGGCAAGCCGCTCTGGTTTGGGGCGCGGGCCAATGGCCCGGTGGTGTTCGGGCTGCCTGGCAACCCGGTTTCTACCTTCATCACGGCCTGCCGCTACGTGCGGCCCTGGCTGCGCGCTGTGCAGCAGCCCGAAGGCGCGCCCGAAACCGTCGCCGCTATCGAAGCGCCTCAACCGGCCATGCTCACGGTGGATATTCAGTTCAAACCCCAACTAACGCACTTTGTGCCCGTGCGCCTGACTGTGGATACCGACGGCCGCCACCTAGCTACCCCGCTCCGTGTGGGCGGCTCCGGCGATATGATGGGGCTGGTGGGCGCCACTGCGTTTCTGGAGCTGCCGCCCGAGCCGGCGGTGTTTGCAGCAGGTTCAGTATGGCCAGCATGGGCATTGTAAGCCAAAAGGTTTCAAAACCTCGGGGAAAAGGCTGCGTAAACCCGCGGGAGTCGCAGCGCCAGCGGCTGAGTGTGGAGGGTGGCCCGGCGCATTGGCCACCGTCTTTTTTCTCACCGCAACCCATCCCGATTATGCCGACGAAAAAAGCAAGCACCGCCAAAAAAGACCCCTGCTGGAAAGGCTACGAGCAGGATGGCACCAAGAAAAAGGACGGCAAAACCGTCCCAAACTGCGTGAAGAAAGATTAGCTTCCGTTCTTTTCGCTACGCCAGCCGGCCCCGGCCCGCGCCTCACCTGGCGCGGGCCGGGGCCGCACTTTTTCGGCCCCGGCCCGGCGCAGAGCCGTTTTTGTGGTTGCGTTGTATCTTCGCCTTACGCTGCTATCCAGAAAGACCGAGGGACCGGGCCCGATGACGTCTTGGCAACCTACCACGAGTAGGTGCCAACTCCCGTTTCACCGCGTTTTTTTTGGTGAAAGAAGATGACAGCCGGAACCGTGCGCCCGCGCCTGGGTTTCTTTCTGGATACGCGCTTACGTAGCTATTCGCCCCAGATAAGAAATGTCCACTGCCACCCTCGCCGCCCCTTCTCCTCTTCCCGAGCTGCTCCGCCAGCGCCTGCTCATTCTCGACGGCGCGATGGGCACCATGATTCAGCACCATCCGCTGACCGAGGAGGATTTCCGGGGCACTCGCTTTGCCGACCACCCCAAGCCCCTGCGCGGCAACAACGACCTGCTGAGCATCACGCGGCCCGACATCATTAAGGGCATCCACGCCGAATACTTCGCCGCCGGGGCCGATATGGTGGAAACCAATACCTTCAGCGGCACCACCATTGCGCAGGCCGACTACGGCCTGGAGCACGTGGTGTACGAGCTGAACTACGAATCAGCCCGCCTGGCCCGCGAGGCCGCCGACGAGTACAGTACGCCCGAGCGACCGCGCTTCGTGGCCGGCGCAGTGGGCCCCACCAATCGCACCGCCTCGCTCTCGCCCGATGTGAACCGGCCCGGCTTCCGCGCCGTGACCTTCGATGAGCTGGCCACCGCCTACCTGGAGCAGGTGCGCGGCCTCGTGGACGGCGGCGTGGACACGCTACTCATCGAAACCATCTTCGACACGCTGAACGCCAAAGCGGCCCTCTACGCCGTGCAGAAGTTCTTCGACGAGAGAGGCCGCGTGGTGCCCATCATGATTTCGGGCACGATTACCGACGCCTCGGGCCGCACGCTGAGCGGCCAGACGGTGGAGGCCTTCTGGAACAGTATTCGCCACCTGCCATTGCTGAGCGTGGGCCTGAACTGCGCCCTCGGGGCCGACCAGCTTCGCCAGTACGTGCAGGAGCTGAGCCGCATTTCCGACGTCCACATCTCGGCCTACCCCAACGCCGGCCTGCCCAATGCTTTTGGCGGCTACGACGAATCAGCGCAGGAATTCGCCGCGCTGGTGGAGGAATACCTAAAGGAAGGCATCGTGACGGTGGTGGGCGGCTGTTGTGGCACCACGCCCCAGCACATTGCCGAGCTGAGCAAGTTGGCCGAGAAATATCAGCCCCGCCAGCTGCCCACCGAAGTGCCGGCCACCACGCGTCTGAGCGGGCTGGAACCGTTTACCATCAAAGAGGAAAGCCTGTTCGTGAACGTGGGCGAGCGCTGCAACGTGACCGGTTCGCGCGCTTTCGCCCGTCTCATTCGCACCGGCGCCTATGAGGAAGCGCTGGCCGTGGCCCGCCTGCAGGTGGAGGAAGGTGCGCAGGTGCTCGACATCAACATGGATGAGGGTATGCTCGATTCGGAGCAGGTGATGACGACGTTCCTGCACCTCATCGCCTCGGAACCCGATATTGCCCGAGTGCCGGTGATGATTGACTCCTCGAAGTGGAGTGTGCTCGAAGCCGGCCTGAAATGCGTGCAGGGCAAGAGCATCGTGAACTCGATTTCGCTGAAAGAGGGCGAGGCGGCATTCCGCGAGCGGGCCCACACAGTGCGCCAGTACGGCGCGGCCGTGGTGGTGATGGCCTTCGACGAAAACGGCCAGGCCGACTCCCTGGAACGCCGCATCGAAATCTGCCAGCGCAGCTACAATATCCTGACCAAGGAAGTGGGTTTCGACCCATCCGACATCATTTTCGACCCCAACATCCTGACCGTGGGCACGGGCATGGACGAGCACCGCAACTACGCGCTCGACTTTATCGAAGCCGTGCGCTGGATTAAGCATAATCTGCCCGGCGCGCTCACCAGCGGCGGCATTTCGAATATTTCGTTCTCGTTCCGCGGCAACGACGTGGTGCGCGAGGCTATGCACACGGCCTTCCTCTACCACGCCATTAAAGCCGGCCTGGACATGGGTATCGTAAACCCCGGCCAGTTGGGCGTGTACGATGAAATCGAGCCCAACCTGCTCGAACTGGCCGAAGACGTGCTACTCAACCGCCGCGCCGATGCCACCGAGCGCCTCGTGGAATTTGCCGACACGGTGAAGCAGAAAGACAAGGCCGAAGTGAAAGCCGACGAGTGGCGCAGCCTCCCCGTGTGGGACCGCCTGCAACACGCGCTGGTGAAGGGCATCACCGAGTTCATCGACGAGGACACCGAAGAAGTGCGCCAGCAAGTTGGGCGGCCGCTGGAGGTGATTGAGGGCCCGCTGATGGCCGGGATGAACGTGGTGGGCGACCTGTTTGGGGCCGGCAAGATGTTTCTGCCGCAGGTAGTGAAATCGGCCCGCGTGATGAAGAAGGCCGTGGCTTACTTAGAGCCCTACCTCTTGGCCGACAAGCAGGGCTCGGACCGCCAGACGGCCGGCAAAATCCTGATGGCGACGGTGAAAGGCGACGTGCACGACATCGGCAAGAACATTGTGGGCGTAGTGCTGGCCTGCAATAATTTCGACATCATCGACCTCGGCGTGATGGTGCCGCTGGAACGCATTCTGGACGAAGCCCAGAAGCAGCAGGTGGACGTGATTGGACTTTCCGGCCTCATCACGCCCTCGCTTGATGAGATGGTGTACGTGGCCCAGGCCATGGAAAAGCGCGGCCTGAAAATCCCCCTGCTCATCGGCGGCGCCACCACCTCACGCCTGCATACAGCCGTGAAAATCGCGCCCTCCTACAGCGGCGCGGTGGTGCATGTGAATGATGCCTCGCGCTCGGTGGGCGTGGCGGCCGGCCTGCTCGGCTCAGGCGAACGGGCCTACGCCCAGACCGTGGCCGACGACTACGCCGCCCTGCGCGCCGACTACGCCAGCCGCCAGCGCGACAAAAGCTACCTGACAATTGAAGCCGCCCGCGCCAACGGCTTTAAGTCGAACTGGCACACGGTTTCGATTACCAAGCCCAGCTTCCTCGGCACTAAAGTGCTCGAAGACTACGACCTCGCGGAGTTGGCTCAGTACATCGACTGGACGCCTTTCTTCCACACCTGGGAGCTGAAGGGGCGCTACCCGCGCATTCTGGAAGATGAAACGCTGGGCGAAGCCGCTACCAAATTGTTTGCCGACGCCCAGGCCATGCTCACGCGCATTATCGACGGGAAGCTGCTCACGGCTCGCGCGGTGCTGGGCTTCTGGCCAGCCAATACCAAGGATTACGACACCATCGAAATCTACGCCGACGACTCGCGCGAGTCCGTAGCTACTGAGTTTTTCACGCTGCGCCAGCAGGGCGAGAAGGGGCCGAAAATCCCCAATATCGCCTTCTCCGATTTCCTGGCCCCGAAAGAATCGGGCCGCGCCGACTACTTGGGCGGGTTCGCCGTCACGGCCGGCATTGGCATCGAAAAGCTCATTGAGCAGTACGAAGCCGACCACGACGACTACTCCAGCATCATGGTGAAGGCCCTGGCCGACCGCCTGGCCGAAGCCTTCGCCGAGCGCCTGCACGAGCGGGTGCGCCGCGAGTTCTGGGGCTACGCGCCCGACGAGCACCTCACCAACGAAGACCTCGTGCAGGAGAAATACCGCGGCGTGCGCCCGGCGCCCGGCTACCCCGGCTGCCCCGACCACACCGAGAAAATCACCCTTTTCCAACTGCTGGATGCGGAGGGCAAAACCGGCATCACCCTCACCGAAAACCTGGCCATGTACCCGGCCTCCTCGGTAAGCGGCATGTACTATGCCCACCCGGGTTCGCGGTATTTCGGCCTCGGCCGCATTGGCGTAGACCAGGTGGCCGACATCGCCCAACGGAAGCACATGCCGCTGGCCGAGTTGGAGCGCTGGCTAATGCCCAACCTGAACTACGAGCCGAAGTAACGTAGCGTGGACTCTGCGAGTCCGCGCCTGCACCAACCTCAATTATTGCCCTCACGCTTCCATGCGCGGACTCGCAGAGTCCACGCTACCTATATGAGAGTTACCGACCACCTCGCCCGCGCCAACGGCAAAACCCTCTTCTCCTTTGAGGTGCTGCCGCCCAAAAAGGGCGAAAACATCCACACGCTCTTTTCGAATATCGAGCCGCTGATGGAGTTCAAGCCGCCGTTCATCGACGTGACCTACCACCGCGAGGAGTACGTGTACCGCCACCACCCCAACGGCCTGCTGGAGAAAAAAACCGTGCGCCGCCGCCCCGGCACCGTGGGCATCTGCGCGGCCATCAAAAACCGGTTCGATGTGGACACCGTGCCGCACCTTATCTGCGGCGGCTTCACGAAGGAAGAAACCGAGAATGCCCTCATCGACCTGCATTTCCTGGGCATCGACTCCATTCTGGCCCTGCGCGGCGACCCCATCAAATCGGAAGGCGTCTTCAAACCCGAGCCCGACGGCCACGCCTACGCCTGCGACCTCATCGGCCAGGTGGCCAACCTAAACAAGGGCGAGTATCTGGACGAGGAACAGGACGATACCTGGGCCACCAACTTCTGCATCGGCACGGCCGGCTACCCCGAAAAGCACTTCGAAGCGCCTAACTACAACGCCGACATCCGCTACCTCAAGCACAAGGTGGACCGCGGCGCCGACTACATCGTGACGCAGATGTTCTTCGACAACGAGGAGTTTTTTCGTTTTGAGAAGCTGTGCCGGGCGGCCGGTATCCACGTGCCCATCATTCCGGGCCTCAAGCCGCTCACCACCAAGAGCCAGCTCTCGATGCTGCCCCGCTCCTTCTACCTCAACCTGCCCGAGCCGCTGGTGGAAGCCGTGAGCCAGTGCCGCGACAACGAAGCCGCCCGCGCCATCGGCATCGAGTGGTGCCTCAACCAGAGCCGCGAACTGATGGCCCACGGCGTGCCCTGCCTGCACTACTACAGCATGGGCAAGTCGGAAAGCATCCGGCGCGTAGCCGCGGAGCTGTTTTAGGTCGAATCAAACGTCGGTAGTAAAACGTAACGCAGAACGTCATGCTGAGCGCAGCCGAAGCATCTCTACCACATAAGTAACTATATACTATTGCGGTAGAGATGCTTCAGCTGCGCTCAGCATGACGTTCTTTTTTTGATTTATTCTATCAATCCCTTCTAGAAAATGCTCGACGACCTGTTTGCCCAGTTGCGCACGGCCACGGCGCCGGCCGAGATTGAAGCCTTGCAAAGCGGCATCTGGCAGGTATGGCTGACGAGCGGCGACGTAGCCATCGACAAAGAGTTGGAAGCTGGCATGCGCGCTTTGCAAGCCGAAGACCACACGCTGGCCATTAAACATTTTACCCGAATAATTCAACTCAAGCCGGAGTTTGCCGAGGCTTGGAATAAGCGCGCCACGGCCTACTATCTGCGGGGCGAATACCGGGCGTCGCTGCTTGATATTGCCGAGACGCTGCGGCGCGAGCCCCGGCACTTTGGGGCGCTGTGGGGGCAGGCCAGCATCCTGCGCCAGCTGGGCGACCTCGGGCACGCCCTGCGGGTACTAAACCGGTTGTCAGCCGTTTGCCCGCACATGGCGGGCCTGCAGGAGCAGCAGCTCCACCTGCGTGAACGCCTAGCCGACGGCGGCGGGCTGGAATAGTAACATCGGAAAAGAAGAAGATTTTGCTACCTTAGGCTCCAGCAAACGTTTGGGACCGCACCACCGGCAATTTCTCATTCTTCAATACCCGTGCTACTATGAATAATTATATTTACACGTTTTGCCAGCTTATCCTGCTATCGTTGACGCTGACGGCTAATGCGCAAAAGCTGCACACCACCAAATGGGAAAGTGGCCAGTTGGACCGGCGCACCAAAGTGGGCGTGTGGGAATACTACGGCTACACGGCCTCGAAAGAGCGGGTGGTGGTGCAGCGCTACGACCACTCCACCAACGAACTGCTGTACTTCCGGCCCAGCGGCGAGTTCATTTACAACATTGAGGCGACGCCCGGCCAGTGGCAGCGCCACGCCGTGGACCGCCCGCCGCTGTTCATCGGCGGCGACCCGGCCCTGGCCGTGTACACCACCCAGCTGCAGTACCCGCTGCAGGCCCAGGAACGCAACATTCAGGGCCAGGTGACGGTCGGGTTTGCCGTCGATACGCTGGGGCGCACCAGCGGGCACCGGGTGCTGCGCAGCATCGGGGGCGGCTGCGACCAGGAAGCCCTGCGCGTGGCGCGCACCATTCCCAACGAGTGGATTCCGGCCCGGGTGGGTAGCCATGCCGTGGCCGCCGAGTACGAGCTGACGCTGACCTTTCGCCTGGCGCAGCCGTAGAAGGCGGCGGGCTGCTTTCGGCCCGTCCTGCTACTTTTAATGGCTTGCTATGAATCACCAATTTGAAGGGTTTGCCGCTAGCCGCGGCGTGCGGTTGTTTTCGGGCCTGGCGCTGGCCGCCGCCCTGCTTACGGGCTGCGACTCGACGCCCAACGAGCGCCGCGCCGCCGCCCGCAACGCCGGCCGCGAGCTCGATACCCTGGCCGGAAAAGCTACCCGCAAAATTGCCAACGTAGGCAAGGCCACGGCCCGCTACGACGCCGCCAACCGCGCCCGCCGCTCGCGCCCCCTCGACCCGCGCCAGCAAATTGCCATGGAAACCAAGCTGCTGGGCCCCTATTCGGGCCAGGTGAATGCCCTGACCCCGGCCGACCTGCCCAACGCTTACGCCCAATTTATCCGGACGGCCCGCACCGAGCGCGCCACCTGGACCGACCGCGACTGGGACTACGCTCGCGCCGTGTACCAGCGCCTGAACGACCAGCTCAAGCAGATTCGGCTCGACATGCCGGCCCGCTACGAAGTGGCCATCCGGGCCCGCCAGGCCGAATGGGTGACGCTGCAGGCCGGCCACACGGCCTCGGGCATTAGCGAGGCTACCAAGCAACAAGGGAAATAAAGTTAAGATTGGTAGGTAGAAGGCTGTGTGAAAAAGCACGTCATGCCGAGCGCAGCGAAGCATCTTTACCGCGCAACGCAATTCATTTACTATCGCAGTAAAGATGCTTCGCTGCGCTCGGCATGACGTGCTTTTTCCTTTTTGACCTCAGACAGCCACAGCCCTTTCCGCATGGAAAACCCCGATTCCGTTGTTTTCCTCGAGTCGTTTTACGAGCCGATGGCCGCCAACTTGGCCCGCACCCGGCTGGAGGCGGCGGACATCCCGTGCTTTCTGAGCAATGAGAATCTGGTGTCGCTGCTGCCGCTCTACAGTCCCATCACGGGCGGCGTGCGGCTTTATGTGATGCGGCGCGATGCGGAGAAGGCGCTGGAGATTTTGCACCACGAGCCGGTGCCACCATCTACTGAGCCCGATGTGGCCTCCTTCGCGGCCGATGCGCCCGACCCCGTGACGCCCCGGTGCCCGCGCTGCGGGTCGTCGAACGTGGCGTGGGGGCCGGCCACGCGCAACACCTACGGGCTGTGGTCGGGGCTGCTGTCGGTGCTGCTGCGTTACCCGGTGCGGGGCAACCGCTTCCACTGTTTCCATTGCGGGAACGAGTTTAAGTAGCGGCCGGCGCTGCCGGCTTTTGCCGTACTTTTGACGGTATGCTGAGCATCCGATTACCGTTAATTTGTTTTGAATGGGGGTTTTTATCGCACTGAAGCAACGGCTTCGGCTAAGCCCTTACCATGCTGCAGCGGGCCTGTTTTTTTTGGTGACCGGGGCTATTCTGTACGTGCCTTACCTGGCCAAGCTGCCCGACGGCATTCATGCCTGGGCGCAGGCCGACCGCCTGGCGTTGGCCATCAATTTCTACGACTACGGTTTTCAGTTTTTCACGCCCCGCACCTCCAACCTGTCCTCCATCGGCGGCATCACCGGGGTCGAATTCCCGCTGCAGGCCTACCTCGCCGCTTTGGGCGGCTTGGTGTTTGGGCGCGAAAATATTGGCATTCTTTTCCGGCTGCTGGATGTGGCCATGGTGCTGCTGGGATTCTTCTACCTGTTCCGGTTGGTGTATGAGCGCACCGGCAACTTTGTGGCCGGGCTGGTGCCGGGCGTTTTTCTGCTGGTTTCGCCGGCTTTTGGCTTCTACGCCGTCAGCACCTTGCCCGACCCTTTTAGCCTCAGCCTTAGCTTTATTGGCTATTACTATTGGCTGCGGTTTATGGACCGGCGCCAATTTGCCGACCTGCTGACGGCGCTGCTGGTACTGGGGCTGGCGGCGCTTATCAAAACCACCGTGCTGCTACACCTGGGGGCGGTGCTGGGCATCACTTCGCTGTGGTGCTTTTTATATCCCGACCTGCTCAGCTTTCGCCAACGGCTCTACTTTTTGGGGGTGGCGCTGGGGGTGCTGGGGGCAATTGCTGGGGTTTATTTCCGCACACAATACCTGAACGCCACGTACCAGTCCTCCATGTTTCTGGCCGAAGCCCGGCCCATAACCGACCCGCAGACGCGGCACGAGGTGGTACGAAACGTGCACAACATGTGGTCTGGCCAGTACGCGGCCCTGTGGCAATATGCGGCCCTGGGCATAGCGGGGGGGCTGCTGGTGGTTTTTGCGCGGCGCAACCTGCGCCACTACCTGCCCCTGACGCTGCTGCTACTGGCCGCGCTGGCCGTGGCAGGGCTGTTTGTGCAGCTCATGGGCGCGCAGTTTCGCGACCACGACTACTATATGATTTGCTCGCTGTTTCCGCCGGCCATTTTGCTGCTGCTGCTGGCCCTGCTGAACCTGGGCCGCTACCAGGGCACGGTGGGCCGCATCATGCGCTTGGGGCTGGCGGTGCTGGTGGTTTTCTCGTTGGTGCGCGCCTACAAGCACCTGCACCGCCGCATGAGCGACGACTACCCGCCCTTCACCCCCTACGGGCACCTCTGGATGCGCGGCGGCGCGGCCGAGCTGGCCCGCCTGCACGTGCCTGCCACGGCCACCATTCTGTTGTTCAACGAACCGGCCCCCAACCTGGGCCCGGTCTACTTTGACCGCCGCGGCCAGATATGGCAAGCCCCCGACACGGCGCAGGTAACGGCCGATGCCCTACTGAAGCGCATGGCCATCGACCACCTCGATTACCTGATAATGGCACCGGCCGTGTATGCGCGCCTGGCCCCGCAGCACGCCGCGCTGGCCGCGGGCTTCGAGCTGGTGGGGCAGCAGCCAGCCGTGGTTTTGCGGCGGCGCAACCACCGGCAGCCCTGGTAAGCATCGTGACTTTGTTAGCGTGTGAGCAATGAATAATTCTTGTAAAATCGGGCTGCTAGCGGCATTGGGCGGGCTGTTGGGGGTGGCAGGCTGCCACCCGCGCGACGGCCGCGCCGATGTGGCGCAACACCTGCTGGTGTACACCGGGTTTGAGCGACACAAGGCTCCGGCTCCGGCCATGACGACCGAAAAAGCGCACACCGGCCGGTTTGCCATGCGCGTCGATGGCCAGCACCGGCGGGCCCGGCTCTACCACGTCCGGCTGGGGCAGCTGAGCGACCACCGGCCGCGCCGATTCACGCTGAGCGCGTGGGCCTGGGCGCCGGACTTTGGAGCTGATGCCGCCGTGGTTTTGTCCATCCGCAACCCTGGCACCGCGGCCCCGGCCTTGCAGCAATCGATGTTTGCCGCCGATGCCGGCCCTTATCAGGCCTGGAAACACATCAGCCTCGACGTTGACTTGCCGAACAACACCAGCCCCGACAGCGAGCTGACCATCGAGCTGGCAGCCAATTCGGAAGGCCCGGTGTACATCGACGACCTCCGCCTGACGGAGCTGTGGTAGCGGCAAAGCGCCCGCCTACATGCAGGCTTATGGTTGAGCTACTTTCTGGTGGCGGCTGATTGGCTTGCCGGCCGCGAATACTTTATTCCTTGCAGGAGTCGTTATTCAAGGCATGAAATGGCTCACTAACCGTCGCGGCCTCCGGCAACTGCTGGCGCTGTTGCCCCTGCTGCTGGCAACACTTGCTGCGCATGCTCAGGCACAACCCGCCGGCAACGGCTTGCGCGGCGACTACTACGAAGGCACGGATTTTGAAAAATTCGTTCTGACCCGGCGTGATGCCACCATTAATTTCAACTGGGGCCAGCAGCCGCCCGCGCCGGGGCTCCCGGCGGAGCAATTTTCGGTGCGCTGGACGGGCTGGCTGGTGCCGCCGGCCAGCGGCAAATACATTTTCCATGTGACCGTCGACGACGGCATTCGGCTGTGGCTGAACGACCGAATGCTGCTCAACGAGTGGCGGGGCCAGGTCCAAAGCAACTACACCGCCACGGTGGAGCTCCGGGCCGGCGAGCCGTACCGCCTGCGGGTCGATTATTGCCAATACAGCTTCGATACCCGCGTTTTTGTCACCTGGGAGCTGCCGGCTTCGCTCACGGCAGCGTCCTCTTCCTGGCGAAACCTTTGGGGCGTTGCCGCCGAAAAGCCTGGCCCCCGGCCCATTTCTACCGCCTACTTATTCAGGAATAACCCCAGGCCGGTAGCAAAGCGCGCGAGTCCTCCCCCCCCAGCGCCAGCGCCTGCTCCGGCCGCCCCTCCCGCCCTGGCAGCAAAGAAGCCCCAGCCCATCACGCCTGCTCCAACCCCGGCGCCGCGCGTCCGAACCCTCCGTCCTCCGCGTCCGGTAGTCAAAATGCCGCCGCCTGCCAAAGTAGCCCCAACAATCATACCCGCGGCAGCTAAGCCGTTGGTTTTAGCCGATTCTGACCGCACGGCGCGCCTGGCCAACCTCGCCGTGGGCGAGGCCGTGACATTGCCCGACCTGTATTTCGACCAGGGCCAGGCGCGGCTGCTGCCGGCCGTGCGCACCGCCCTCGACGGGCTGGCGGCTGCCCTGCACGCCCAGCCCGAGTTGCGCTTCGAGGTACAGGGCCACACCGACAACGTGGGCAATGCCGAGCTGAACCGCCAGCTTTCGCAGCAGCGCGCCGAGGTGGTGTGCCTCTACCTCACGGCCCACGGCGTGGCAGCCGGACAGCTGCGCCCCGTGGGCTACGGCGGCACCCAGCCCGTGGCCGACAACGCCGACCCCGCCCAGCGCCCCCGCAACCGCCGGGTAGCCCTGCGCCGCCTTTGAGGCTAGATATAACGCCCGTCACGCTGAGCTCGTCGAAGCGTCTTTACCGCAGCAGCAAATAATTACTTGCGCAGTGGAGATGCTTCGACAAGCTCAGCGTGACGGGCGCTATGGCTTTCACAACAAACTCCGGGCCCGAGCCAATGCTGCCCCGCGGCCAACCCGCCGCGGGTTTCTACGTTGCAGCAGCGTACCGACCGACCTAATCCTATGGCTTTTGCCACCCGCATGACCCAGGCCCTGCGCCAAAACTGGCGCCACTACCTGGTGGAAGCCGGTGGGCCGATGGCCTTTCTCACGGTTTCAAGTTTGGCCGCGGTGGTATTTCACCACCCAGACTCCGCTGCGGCGCGGGCACTGGGGCCGCAGGAGTGGGTGCAGCGCGTGGGCGTGGGGCTGGTGGTAGGGCTGCTGATTGTCGTCATGGCCTACTCGCCTTGGGGCAAACGCTCGGGCGCTCACTTCAACCCGGCCGTGACGCTGGGCTTCTGGCAGCTGGGGCACATCGGCACGGCCGATGCGCTGTGGTATGTGCTGGCGCAGTTTGTGGGGGCGCTGGTGGCGGGCTTTGGCGTGGTGTGGGCGCTGGCGCCGTGGTTTGGCCATCATCTCATTCACCACAATACCACTCAGCCCATCGATGCCACCCACGGCTGGGCGCTGGCACTGGGGGCCGAAATGCTTATTTCGGGCTTGCTAATGCTGGGGCTGTTGGGTTCGCTGCACTCGGCCCAGGGCAAAAAGTGGACAGGCGCACTGGCCGGCCTGCTGCTGGCGGTGTTTGTGGTGGTGGAGTCGCCGCTGTCGGGCATGAGCCTGAACCCGGCCCGCACGCTGGGCACCGCCGTGGCTTCCGGTGAGGCGGCGGGTTTGTGGCTGTATTTCCTGGGCCCGCTGGCGGCCATGTGGGCTACCGCCGAAGCCTACCGCCGCTACCGCCAGCGCCGCCCGCCCACCGAGCGCCCACCCCAATACCCCGACGCTGCGGCGCAGTAGCCGCCCGGCAAAGGAATCGGCCGATAGCCTTTCCCAGGGTTTTCGCGTAATGCAGGGCAACTTATTTCTTCCAGCCATGCCCACCAAAAAACCTGCCACCGCCAAGCCCGCCACCAAAAAACCGGCCGCTGCGGCCAAAGCCGCCCCCGCCAAAGCCGAGCGCCGCCCCACGGCCAAAGACATGAAGGCCGCCGCCCAAAAGCTGCCCTATCCGGCCAAACAAGCCGACATGAAGCTGCAACCTGACTCGGACCTAGCCAACTACAAGGCCGCCGGTAAGCTTCAAGACAAGGTGGCCATCATTACCGGGGCCGACTCGGGCATTGGCCGGTCCGTGGCCATTGCCTTCGCCAAGGAGGGCGCCCACGTGGCCGTGGTCTTCAACGAAAACGTGGAAGACGCCGAAAAAACCAAGCAGCTGGTGGAGCGCGAGAAGCGCAAGTGCCTGCTGCTGCAGCTCGACGTGCGCGACCCGGAGCAGTGCAAGCAGGCCGTGCGCCGCACCCTGGCCGAGCTGGGCGGGCTGAATATTCTGGTGAATAACGCGGCCTTCCAGAACAGCCAGGAGAAGTTTGAGGAGATTCCCGAAGAGCAAATCCGCCGCACGTTCGACACCAATATCCTGGGCTACATCTGGATGGCGCAGGCCGTAATTCCTCATTTGAAGAAGGACGACTGCATCATCAATACGGGCAGCATTGTGGGCATCACGGGCATTCCCATTCTGGTCGATTATTCGTGCTCGAAGGCTGGCATTCATGCCCTTACAAAGTCGCTGGCGCTGTACCTGGGCGAGAAAGGCATTCGGGTAAACTGCGTGGTGCCGGGGCCGGTCTGGACGCCCAACATCCCCGGCACCATGCCGCGGGCGGAAATCGCCAAGTTCGGCCACGAAGTCGCCCTCAAGCGCCCCGGCCAGCCCGAAGAACTGGCGCCCGCCTACGTGCTGCTGGCCTCGCAGGACGGCTCGTTCATGACCGGCAGCCTCGTGCACGTGACCGGCGGCAAGCTCAGCAGCGACGAGTAGCGCTTTGTTCTGTAGCGATGAAAAAGGCCGTCATGCTGAGCGCAGCCGAAGCATCTCTACTGCGCAACTAATCCATGTCGATTGAATTGCTAATGCGGTAGAGATGCTTCGGCTGCGCTCAGCATGACGGCCTTTTTTTATTCTCAATGAAAAACTCTACACCAGTTCACTGAATTTTCCGGCAGCCCAATAATCAACTTGTCAAGCCGCCGGTTACCCTATACCCGCTGCTACGCCCCGCACGCAACCTGCTGGCGCTGACAGCCAGCGCCTCACGCTTCTTTCACCTCCATTCCCAGCCCTTATGGCCGACAATTCCTCTTCGCTGCTCGACCGCAGCCGCACCGTGGCAGGCCCCAACTACAACCGCTGGCTGGTGCCGCCGGCCGCGCTGGCCATTCACCTTGCTATTGGGCAGGCCTACGCGTTCAGCGTGTTCAACAAGCCGCTGGGCGCCTTGCGTAGCCTCGACGTGGCCAAGCCCGCGGCCGACGACTGGACGCCGCTGCAAATCGGCATTACGTTTTCCATCGCCATTGTGCTGCTGGGGCTTTCGGCGGCCATTTTCGGGAAGTGGCTGGAGCGCGTGGGGCCGCGAAAGGCCATGCTGGCGTCGTCGCTGTGCTTTGGGGGCGGCTTTCTCATTGCCTCGCTGGGCGTGCATCTGCACAACATCTGGCTGCTGTATTTCGGGTATGGTTTTGTGGGCGGCATCGGGCTGGGCATTGGCTACATTTCGCCGGTGAGCACGCTCATCAAGTGGTTTCCCGACCGTAAGGGCGTGGCCACGGGCATGGCCATCATGGGTTTTGGGGGCGGCGCCATGATTGGCTCGCCGCTGGCCAACAACCTGATGACGCACTTCAAGGATTCGGCCCCGCTGGGCGTGGCCCCCACGTTCATCGTGATGGGCATCATCTATTTGATTTTTATGCAGTTCGGCGTCTGGACCATTCGGGTGCCGGCCGATGACTGGAAGCCGGCCGGCTACGTGCCCAGCACCGAGCACAACGACCTCATCACCACGGCCAACGTATCGGCCGACAACGCCATCAAAACGCCGCAGTTCTGGATGCTGTGGGTGGTGCTGCTCTGCAACGTGACGGCCGGCATCGGCGTGCTCGAAACGGCCTCGCCGCTCATTCAGGAGACGTTTTCGGACACGGCCATGGGCGCGGGCAAGGGCGTAACGGCAGCGGCGGCGGCCGGCTTTGTGGGCTTGCTCAGCTTGTTCAATTTGCTGGGGCGCTTCTTTTGGTCGTCGGCGTCGGATAAGCTGGGTCGGAAGGTGGCGTATGCCATCTATTTCGGCCTGGGCATTCTGCTGTACGCCCTGATTCCGACGCTGGGCCACAACCTGCAACTCACCTTGTTTGTGGTAGTGGCCTGCGTGATTATCAGCATGTACGGCGGCGGCTTTGCCACGGCGCCGGCGTATTTGTCCGACCTTTTTGGCAAGTTCCAGGTGGGCGCCATCCACGGCCGCCTGCTCACGGCCTGGAGTACGGCTGGGGTGCTGGGCCCGCTCATCGTGCACTACCTCTCCGACAGCCGCAAGGCCGAAGGCTTTACCGGCGCGGCGGCTTATCAAACGGTGTTTTACACTATGGCCGGCCTGCTGGTGGTAGGCTTCATCGCCAACATCATCGTGACGGCCGTGAACGAGCGGTACCACGAAAAAGGCCCGGTCACAGTAGAGCCCGGCGCGCACTAAGTCTCAGTCTTCCAATCTATAAATCGAACTACTTATGACTTCGCAACCTAATTCCTCTGCCCCGGCACCCGCCACCGCCGATACCGGCACCGGCGGCTCGGTGGTGCTGGCCTGGCTGGTGGTGGGCCTGCCCCTGGCCTGGGGCGTGTCGCAAACCTTTATCAAAGCCCTGGCTTTGTTTAAGTAAGTCCAATTGCTTCGGTTTATTGAAGCTGTTAAACAAAGCAACAGAACGTCATGCTCATGTAGCATCCGCTTCCAGAATAGGCTCTTTCAGGAAAGCAGCCGGCTCCAAGTCGGCTGCTTTTTTGTGGGTTTTGTTTAAGAAATATCCCCCAAAACCTGCACCCTTTACCCGGCCTTCCCTCGTAAGGAATTATTAGCTGAGCCATTTCCCGCGGCGCGGCCATCAGCCCAAGCCCTTTATATGCCCGTTCCCGAATACCCCAGCGGCACCGTGCGCGCCCTCCTCAATACTGCGCACGTTTCCGAAGCCACCCGCGCTGCCCTGCAAGCCCGGCTCGATGCGCCCGCCACCTACGCACCCCAGCTGCTAGCCCCCGAAACCTACGCCCTGCTCGAAGCCGTGGCCGCCCGCCTGTTTCCCCAGCCCGACCGCGCCGACGAGCCCATCCCGCTGGCTCCGGCCGTGGACCAGCGCCTGGCCGAAGGCCGCGCCGACGGCTGGCGCTACGACGCTCTGCCGCCCGACCGCGAGGCCTACCGCCTGGGCCTCGGCGGCATCCAGGAAATTGCGCAGGCTATGTTCCAAGCTGATTTTATTGGTCTGAAAGCTGTCCAACAGGATGCCGTGTTGCGGACGCTGGCCGATGGCCACCCGCCCGGCGCCACCTGGGCCACGCTGGACGCCGGCCGCTTCTTCGAGGAGCTGCTAGCCGAGCTGACAGAAACTTACTATGCCCACCCGCTGGCCCAGGAAGAAATCGGCTACGTGGGCATGGCCGACCTGCCCGCCTGGACGAAAATCGGCCTCAACGAAAAAGAAGACCGGGAAGTGGCAATGGGTGAATGAGTGAATGGGTGAATGGGTGAATGACTTTGGTCCTGCGCCCATTCGCTCCACTGCCTCATTCACCCATTCACCCAATCACTCATTCACCCATTGCAAAAATGCCCGACGAAGAAGTTCTCGAAGAAGGCGTCCTCAACCCCGTCAAGCCTGAAATACAGGACCCACTGCTGCGCGCCCTGCTGGCCGATGAGCCCGCTGCCACCGCGCCGGTAGCCGCCGACACACCCCAGGAAAAGCCGCAAGCCATTGCACCCGAAGCCGATGCGGTGGATTGCGTGGTGATTGGGCTGGGCGCGGGCGGCGCGCCGCTGCTGGCCCGCCTGGCCATGGCCGGCCTGAAGGTAGTGGCCCTGGAAGCCGGCCCCTGGCACAATCCCGAAAAGGACTTCGCTACCGACGAGAAAGCCCAGGACTTCCTGTTTTGGAATGATGAGCGGTTGGCCGCCGGCCACGACCCGCTGGCTATGGGCAAGAACAACTCTGGCACGGGCGTGGGCGGCTCCACGCTGCACTATACCGCCTACACGCCCCGCCCCCTGCCCGACGACCTGCACTTGCAGCGCGACTTTGGCAAGGGCGAGGACTGGCCGCTGAGCTACGAGGAACTGGAACCTTATTATGAGGAGATAGAGCAGTTTCTGGGCATTTCGGGCCCTACGCCTTACCCGTGGGGGCCGGCTCGCCGCAAGGGCTACCCGCTGGCCCCGCTGCCGCTCAACAGCGCCGCCCAACTGATGGTGCGCGGCGCCGAGAAACTGGGTATCCGCACCTCGCCGGCGGCTAATGCGGCGCTGTCGGCCCGCTACTACCAGGAAGGCATTGGCTGGCGCGAAGCCTGCACCAACCGCGGCTTCTGCCAGGCCGGCTGCTCCAACGGCGCCAAGGCCAGCATGGACGTCACCTTCATTCCGCTGGCCGTGAAGCACGGGGCCGACATCCGGCCCAATAGCTTCGTAACCGAGATTGAGCGCGATGCGCGGGGCCACATCACCGGCGTGGTGTATACCCAGAACGGCGAGCGGAAACGCCAGCGCTGCCGCCACCTGTTCCTCTGCGGCGGCTCGGTGGAAACGCCGCGCCTGCTGCTGCTCAACGAATTGGCGCTGACCAGTGGGCAGGTGGGCCGCAACCTGATGGCCCACCCCGGCCTGCAGGTGTGGGGCACGTTTGCCGACGAGGTGCGGCCCAATAAGGGCATTCCCGGCGGCCTGATTTCGCAAGACACGCACCGGCCACAGGATGCCGATTTCGCGGGCGGCTACCTGCTGCAAAGCATTGGCGTGATGCCCGTCACGTTTGCCGGGCAGGTGGCGCGGGGCCGCAAGCTCTGGGGCCAGCCCCTGCGCGACTACATGCGCCAGTACAACCACATTGCCGGCATCAACATCCTCGGCGACTGCCTGCCGCACGCCGACAATTTCATGGAATTGGCCGAGGAAAAGGACGCCCGGGGCCTGCCCAAACCGCGCCTGCACTTCACAGCCCAGGAAAACGAGCAGCGCATGAACGCCCATGCCGAGAAAATTATGCGCGGCATTTGGGAAGCGGCCGGTGCTACCGACATCTGGGCGTTTCAGCGCTACGCGCACGTCATCGGCACGGCCCGTATGGGCCGCAGCGGCGACGACGCCGTGGTGGACGCCAAAGGCCGGGCCTTCGACGTGCCCAACCTCTACATCTCCGACAACTCGACCTTCCCCAGCGCCCTGAGTGTGAACCCGGCTCTGACCATCATGGCCTTGAGCCTGCGCACGGCTGATAAGTTTCTGGAGCAGCAACAGCGCCGGGACGCTTAGAACCATGAAACAAGAACGTCATGCTGAGCGCAGCCGAAGCATCTCGCGTGCCACCACTAATCAATGATGTTCTCACGATTGAATTACTACCCCACACGAGATGCTTCGGCTGCGCTCAGCATGACGTTCTAAAAAACCAATTCATGAAATCCTTTCTCACGGAAATTCACGACCATTTCGGCAACGGCAACTACGAGGGCGACGAATACGGCGGCGCGCGCGGCCATAACGGCAACGGCCTGCCCACCGGCCTGCCCAACAACTTCATGTTTGCCACCGGCATCGAGTGCAGCTACCCCACCATCGATAACGGCAAAACCCGCCGCGACCTGCTGACCGAATGCGACCACTACAACCGCTACAAGCAAGACCTGGCCCTGGTGAAGGAAATGGGCCTGAAGGTGCTGCGCTACGGCCTGCCCTACTATAAAATTCAGCTCAGCCCCGATAAATACGACTGGGAATTTGCCGATAAGGCGATGGCCGAAATCCAGCGCCTGGGCATCACCCCAATTCTGGATTTGATGCATTTTGGCGTGCCCGATTTCATCGGCAATTTCCAGAACCCTGAACTGCCGGTGCACTTCGCGGCCTACTGCGAGGCGGTGGTGCAGCGCTACCCCTGGGTGCGCTACTACACGCCGGTGAACGAGATTTACGTGACGGCCAAGATGAGCGCCAAGGACGGCATCTGGAATGAGCAGCTGAAGTCAGACAAGGCGTTTGTGACGGCCATAAAGCACTTGGTGGCGGCCAGCATCATGGGCACGCAGAAAATTGCCAAGCACCGGCCCGACTGCATCATTGTGCAGAGCGAGTCGGCCGAGTTCACCCACGAGCTGCGCGCCGAGCACACCTACGAAGTGCAGATGGAGAACAAGCTGCGCTTCGTGTCGCTCGACTTGCTCTACGGCCATCACCCGGAGGGCGACGTCCTCAACTACCTCTACGACAACGGCCTGACGCGGCGCGAGTACGATTGGTTCATGGCCGGCGAGCCGCCCGGCTACCAGGTGATGGGCAACGATTACTACGGGCGCAACGAAAAAATCATGCTGCCGAACGGCGAAATCTGCACCAGCATGGACGTATTGGGCTGGTACAACATCACCCGCGACTATTACCTGCGCTACAAAAAGCCGGTGATGCACACCGAAACCAATGTGCTGGATGCCAAAGAGGCCTCCACCTGGCTGTGGAAGCAGTGGGTCAACATCTTGCGCATGCGCAAGGAGGGCGTACCAGTGCTCGGCTTCACCTGGTATTCGCTCATCGACCAAGTGGATTGGGACAAAGGCCTCGAGCGCAAAGTGGGCACCGTGAACCCCTGCGGCCTGTTCGACCTTGACCGCAAGCCGCGCCCCGTGGCCGACGCCTACAAAATGCTGTTGCAGGAGTACGGCCAGATTACCATCGTGCCCCACGGCGAGCTGTTTGAGGTGACGAAAGCGCCGGCCACGCTCAAAGTAGAAGTGTAGTGGCGGCGCCTGCGGTGCTGCTGTTGCGCGTGGCCCAGGCTTGGCCCCTGCCCGGTCTCGGCCTGTTGGCCCTGCCCGATGGCCCGGCGCTCGCATTAGCGAACCATGAATTGCACACGGCCTTAGCTGTTGAAGCAATACTGCCCGACGGCGCCCGCTACCCCGGCATGGCCACCGTGGAAGAGATAAGCCGGCTCGGCGAAGTAGTCCCTTCGCGGGGCTTATTGCTCGATTTCAGCGCGCCGATAGAAGTGCCGGCTGGTACGGAAGTCTGGCTGGCGGAGCCAGAAAGCGACCCATTTATGGGTCTTGACTAAATAGTGAGATTGAAAGGTAGGCGCGCCTTCGCCGATACCCGGCACGGCCCGTCGACTTTTTAGAAAGGCTGATAGACGCGCGTTGGCTGGCCCGAAAGAGGCCACTAGCTTGGCGACTACCGGAAACGACCGCTCCCGCTGTGGCAGCGGTTTCCGGCGTTCATTTCCCACCTTTCACTTATCTCATTATGTCCAAAATTCTCACTGCTCTCACGTTCTGTGTGCTGCTGGCGCTGGCCGGCCGGCCCCTCGCGGCTTCGGCCCAATGCCGCGACCCGTGGATTGCCAAAGCCTACCAGCAAGCCGCCAACCGCGCCCCCGTGGGCCAGGCCGATGTGTGCGAATGCAACACTAAACTGTACAACAACGGCAGCTGGGGCAACTACGACGAGCTACTGGGCTACGTGAAGCAGTTTTTGCAGAGCGGTACCCGCGTGGGTTATGCGCCGCTTTCCAACGGCAATTTTGCTATGGCCGTGCTGACCGGCAACCAGGTTTCGGCCGTTTCGGTGGTCAATTCCGGCGGCAACGTCATCGCGCCGGGCGGGGCTAATGTGGTGGCGGCGGGCGGCGGCAATATTGTGGCGGCCGGCGGTGGCAACATCGTGGCGGCGGGCGGCGGCAACATTACGGGCCTGAGCGCGAGCTCGCCCGGCTTCGCGTTTGGCTCGAGTCGCAGCTTGCTGTCGGCGGGCCAGCAGCGCAAAGCCACCAGCGGCAGTGGCGCCATCGTCATCCGCTAACGGCGCGCAAACGCATTTCGGCGCCCCGCCCCCATCTTGGCGCAACATTTTAACAAACGGCCGCAGATAGTGAGGAAGCACTCACTATCTGCGGCCGTTTTGTTTGGGGTGCCCCGACAGCAGTTCAGCCAGCGGGTTTAATCGTTCACCCGTTTTTTTTATGCATTCGCTGCGGAACTAGTTGGGAGCCACCCATGCTTTGCGTAAATTGCGAGACTACTACTCGTTCTGGTATTTGGCTCTTTATTACTTTCTATGAAATTCCTTGCTCCGTTGCTCCTGGTGTGCCTTTTGGTATTTCCAGCCGCAGCCCAGCGTATCATTATCAGCGGCCAAGTGGTGGAAGCCGTCAACGGCGAGCCCGTGCCGTTCGCGTCCATCTTTGTGCCCAAAACCAGCGCCGGCGTCACGGCCGATGCCGACGGCAAGTTCAAGCTGACCGTAGCTGGCTCGCCCGACTCCATTGCCGCTTCGGCCATGGGCTTTGCCACGCAGCGGCGCAAGCTCACCAACGCCGCCACGCAAACGGTGCTGTTTCGGATGAAGACCGGCGGCGTCACCTTGGGCGAGGTATTCGTATCGTCGCGCCAGCCCGAAAACCCGGCTTTCCGCATCCTGCGCGAAGTGCAGAAGCACAAGCCCCAGAACGAGCGCGCAGCCCTCACGGCCGCCGAGTTCGACTCTTACAACCGCATCGAAACCAGCCTGATTGACTTGCCCAAGAGCTTGTCCAATCGCAAGGTCATCAAAGACATTCGGGCGCTGGCCGTGCGCCAAGGCGCGGCCGCAGCGTCCGACACCGATGCGCCCCTGCCCGTTTTTGCTTCGGAAGTGGGCTCGCGGGTGTACCAAAAATACTCGCCTCTGCGCCGCCGCGAAGACTTGCTGCACAAGCAGATGCGTGGCGCCGGCCCGCGCGAAGGCTCGGTGCTTTCGCAAATGCTGGGTTCAAACTTCCAGAATTTCGACTTCTACCCCAACTGGCAGAACGTGCTGGGCAAGGACTTCATCTCGCCCATTGCCGAAGGCGGCCGCCTCACCTACGAGTACGAGTTGCAGGACTCCGTGTTTGTGGGCAAAGACTGGTGCTACAAGATTGCCGTGACGCCTAAGCGCAGCCACGATTTGGCCTTCAAAGGCACCATCTGGATTACCCAGGAGGGCTATGCACTGCGCCGTGCCGACCTCGTAGCCAGCCCCGAGGCTAACATCAACTTTGTGAGCGACCTGCGTATTTATCAGGACCTCACCTCGCCCGGCGATGGCGCGGGCCTGCCGGTACGGACCAAGCTGCTGCTGAGCGTGCGCCCCTACGAGAAGCAGGCCGCCATGCTGGTGCGCTTCACCACGGTGAACAGCAACTTCGTGCGCAACCAGGCGCACACCGAGACGGGCTTTTACGACCAGCCCATTGTGTCGTCGCTCATGGAACCGGCCGACCAGGGCGTTAGTAGCCTTATCAGTGGCTTGCCCCAGGGCGGTGCCAGTGGGTACTTCGACCAGCACCGGCCCGATACCCTCAGCCTCTCGGAGCGCCAGACGTTTGCCGTGCTCGATTCGGCCAAGCAGCTGCCTTCGGTGCGCAACGTGCTCGACTGGGTTGATTTGCTGGTGAATGGCTACAAGCGCGTGGGCAAGCTCGACATCGGCCCCATCGCCAACATCTATGCCCACAACGACTTCGAGGGCAACCGCTTCCGGTTCGGCTTCCGCACCACGCCCGACATCAGCCGCAACTGGGTGACGCAGGCCTACGTGGCCTATGGCACCAAGGACGAGAAGTTTAAGTACGGCGTGCGGACCAGCTTCATCGCCGAGCGCCGCCACTGGACGGTATTCACCGGCGAGTTCCGGCACGATGTGGAGCAGGCCGCGCTGCTCGACAACGACTTTCTGGACAACAACAACCTGTTTGTGGCCGCCTCGCGCTGGGGCCGCTTCCGCCAGGGCCTGCCCGTGATGCGCGACCTCACGGCCCTGAGCGTGCAGCGCGACCTGTTCCACGGCTTCACCCAGACCCTCACCGCGCGCTACCAGAGCATCAACCCGCTGTTCACCATCCGGTCGCGCCCCGCCCCCGGCATGCCCGCCGTCGACAATGACCCGAAATCCAACATTCTGCACCTGAGTGAGATGGTATCGGAGTGGCGCTACGCCCCCGATGAAAACCTGGTGCAGAGCGAAAACCGCCGCCGGGCCGTGGGCCTGAAGCGCTTGCCGGTGTTTGGCTTCCGCTACACGCTGGGCGCCATCGACTGGAACAAGGGCGACTTCATGTACCACAAGTTCAACCTGTCGGTTGCGCACAGCGTGTCGGTGGGCCAACTGGGCCGCCTCACCTACCGCGCCGAGGCCAACTACATTCCCTCGGCCCTGCCCTATTTCATCCTCAAAACCCCGCTTGGCAACCAGACGCCGTTCTACAACGCCAACGCCTTCAACCTGATGAACTACTTCGAGTTCGTCACAGACCGTTCGGCCACGCTGCGCCTCGACCACCATTTTGAAGGCTTGCTGGTGAACGCCATCCCCGGCATCCGGGCGCTCAACTGGCGCCTGGTGGCCACCAGCAACGTGCTCTACGGCAAGCTCTCGGACCGCAGCCGCCGCGCCAATGGCGACAACCCCGACCTGCCCGGCAACATTTCGACGCCTTATGTGGAAGTGGGCTACGGCATCGAAAACATCTTCAAATTCATTCGGGTCGATTTTATTCACCGCCTTACCTACCGCAACGTACCCGGCACCAACGACTTTGGTATCAAAGTAGGCGCCCAGTTCCGACTGTAGTTTTTGGGTGAGTAAGCCCTCGCTAAGCCCACTGGTTCAAAGCCGGTGGGCTTTTCGTATTTTAGCTCCCTATGCCACAATCACATAAGTTTGGCGGGCGTCGGGGCCGGCACGAAGCGGTTGGAAGGACGCTGATGCAGCTAGTACTGGGCACGGGCCTGCTGTTAGCTAGCCTGCTGGGGCTAAGTCTGCCGACCTTGGCGGCGCCCGAAGACACGCTGGTCGTGAATCCATCACAGCCGGCCCTGTATCTCGATGAGAACTACTACAGCATGCTGGAAGACCCATCCGGCCTGCTCACCATAGCCGACGTGCAATCACCGGCCTGGAGCCAGCGCTTCGTGCAGATGCGGGGCTCGGGGCATCCGCCCAATATCAACCGCACGCACAGTACCTACTGGCTGCGCCTTACGGTGCGTCATGCCACCACCGAAACGGCGGCCTGGTACCTGGAGCTGTACGACTCGCACATTGGACAGGCCGTGTTTTTCCGGCCCCAGCCCGGCCTAACTGCCGGCTACGACAGCGTGGTGACGGGTGCCAACCTGCCATTTGCCACGCGCCCGCATCCTTATAAGAACTTTCTTTTCGACATTCCGCCCCGGCCCGGCCAAACGGCGACATACTACCTGCGCCTGCACTCCGACACCCGCACCAGCTTCCGGGCTATGCTGCACAGCAGCGCCGGGCTTATACCGGAGCTGTCGGCGCAGTACTGGCTATTGGGAATATTCTATGGAATTTTGATTATCATGTTGTTATACAACCTGATACTCTTTTTCTTTTTGAAGGAGCAGACCTACTTGTCCTATGTGCTGTATGTGCTCAGCGGCACGCTGCTGTTCCTCACCGAGGACGGGCTGGGCTTCCAGTACCTCTGGTCGGACTGGCCGCGGTTCAACCACTTTATTGGGGCGGTAGCGCCGGTGCTGCTGCTCATCACATTTGCCGTGTACGCCAGCGGCTTTCTGGATATGGCCTCGCGCCTGCCAGCTTTGCACCGTCTGGGACGCTGGGTGGTGGGGCTGAGCACGGTCCTGCTGGTGCTTGATGTGGCAGTGGTCCACTCCGGTTTTAGTTTCTGGCTGTACTTGCTGCCTTACGGGCTGCTCTATTACTCGGCCTTTTGTGCCTATCGCAACGGGCTGCGGCCGGCGCGCTACCTGCTTCTGGCCCAGGCGCTGGTAGCCAGCAGCCTCACGTTCCTCATCATGCGCAAGCTGGGTATTGATTTTTATAACAACGCGTACACGGTGTATAGCCTGTATGCGGCCTTTGTGGCCGAGGTAGTTATTCTGAGCTATGCGCTGGGCGAAAAGCTGAAGGGCCTGATGGACACCACCCTGCTCACCCAGCACCGCCTGCTGAAGCAGCTCCGCAAAAAGCACCAGGCCCAGGACCGTCTGGTGGAGCAGATGCGCGAAAACCAAGAGCTCAAAGACCGGCTCAATACCGAGTTGGAGGCCCTGGTGGCCCAGCGCACGGCTGAATTGCGCCGCCAGAACGAAACCGTGGCGACCCAGAACCGGGAGCTACTGGAAGCCAATGGATTGCTGGCCCTGCAGTCGGCTGCCATCGAGAAGCTGAACAACGACCTCAGCCGCGACTTACACGCCGAAAAAGCCGCCCGCATCGAGGCCCGGGAAGTTGACTTTGGCGAATTCAGCCAGATTTACCCCGACAAAGACGCCTGCCTCCGTTACCTGGCCGACCTGAAATGGGCGCAGGGCGGCTACCGTTGCCGCAAATGCGGCCATGAAAAAAGCTGCGAAGCCCGCGAGCCACACGCCCGCCGCTGCACGCGCTGCCGTTACGTGGAGTCGGCCACGGCGGGCACCTTATTGCAAAAGTGCAAATTCTCCATTGTGAAAGCGATGTATGCCGTGTTCCTGCTGCATGCTCACAAGGGCAGCTACTCCTCTTCGGAATTGGCGAGAGTGCTGGAACTTCGTCAGGCCACCGGCTGGGCTTTTGCGCAAAAAGTGTTGGCAGCGCTCCAGCGGCGCCGCCAGGCCAGCGACTACCAGGAAGGCGAAGCGTGGACCCACGTACTACTGGATGCTACTGTTGAGGTAGAAATGGTGGAAGCGGAAGCAGCCGAAACCGGTGAATGAACCACCTTATATAATCCGGCAACGTTTGCAGACGTGCAATAATTAGCTAAAGGGCTTTAGCGGACATTTAATCCATAAATCGAAGGGATTGGTTCTGCCGAGGACTGCAAACATATTTTTTTTCAGTTCGGGCTATTTTTTTTCGTTGTTTTTTAGCCTTGCTACTCAAAATATGAAATGGCAGCCACGGAGCGACTCAGGGCTGAATACAGATTTCCTACGTGTGCAGCAAGCGTATAAGCGCCTGGCGCCTTAGCCGAAAAAAGGGCAAAAACAGCGCACTAGGGCATTTTTTAGGCTTGCGTTTGCCAGACACACACCTATACATTTGGACATCTCATCCCACCTGATGTCCGTGTTTCGCTCTTTTCTGAACGTCTTTTCGGCTGGTTGTCTCCGCATTGTAGCGAGCATTAATTCGTGTTCATCAAGCTACCGGAAACTGGCGCTCGTGCTCCCGCTACTGGCTGCCTGCCAACGCGGCGCGGTGCCTACTGCGGCCGTCGCGTCAGTTGCAAGCCCTGCAGCTCAAGTGAGTGTTGATGCCGAAACGCCCACGTTTAGCCCGCGGGTGCAGCAGTTGTTGACGCAGATGACACTGGAGGAGAAAATTGGGCAGATGACCCAGCTCAACCTTTCGGCGATAAACACGACGGGCGACAACAAGGATGTATTGCTCGACTCGGCAAAAGCGGCAGCCTTAGTCCGGGATTTTCATATTGGCTCGTTTATCAACGGGGAAGCCGTGCCAGCGGCCCAATGGGTGCGCTACTGCGCGGCGCTGCAGCGCATTGCCCTGCGCGAGTCGCGGCTGCACATCCCCATGATTTACGGCATCGACCATGTGCACGGGGCCAGCTACGTGAGCGGCACAGCCATCTTCCCGCACAATCTCAACCTGGGTGCCACTTTCAACCCTGAGCTGGCCCGCCTTACGGCCCGCGCCACGGTGCTGGAATCGGCCGACCTGGGCCACCGGTGGATATTCGCCCCCAACCTGGATTTGGGAGTGAACATCTACTGGCCCCGCCTGTACGAAACCTACGGCGAAGACCCGCTGGTGGCGGCTACAATGGGCGCGGCATTCGTGCGGGAAATGCAGACCAACAGCGAGATAAGCCCCTACAAGGTAGCGGCCTGCGCTAAGCACTTCATCGGCTACTCGGACCCTCGCAATGGCTGGGACCGCAACAACGCGCTGATTCCTGACCAGCGGCTGCAGGAATTCTTCCGGCCTTCGTTTCAGGCCGCAATCGATTCGGGCGTTAAGAGTGTGATGGTGAACTCCGGGGAGATTAACGGCGAGGCCGTGCATGCTTCGCGCGCTATTCTCACCGACCTGCTGCGGCGGCAGATGGGTTTCGAAGGCGTGGTGGTGACCGACTGGGAGGACATCAACCGCTTGGTGAAGGTGCAGAAAATTGCCCCAAATGAGAAAGAAGCTACTTGGATGGCCTTGGATGCAGGCATCGACGTGGCCATGACGCCTTACAACACCAATTTCTGCCGCTTCGTGAAGGAGCTGGTGCAGGAAGGGCGGCTGACGCCGGCGCGCATCGAACTGTCGGCCGGGCGGGTGCTGCAGATGAAGGACGAAATTGGCCTCTTCGAGAACCCCATGCCGCGCGCCGACCGGCTGGCCCGCGTAGGCGACCCGGTCCTGCGCGCCCAGGCCGTGGCGGCGGCCCGGGAGTCGCTGGTGTTGCTTAAAAACCAGAACAACGTGCTGCCGCTGGCTCTGGCCCGCGTGAAGCGCCTACTGGTGCTGGGACCGTCGGCCGACTCGCGCGCCAACCTGTGCGGCGGCTGGACGCTGGCCTGGCAGGGCCGCCCCGAAGAAGCTTACCCCAAGGACGTGCCTACGCTGGTAGAGGCCCTGCGCAAAGAGTACCCTGGCGTCATCATCGAAACGCTGCCCTACCGAAACACTACGGGCAAACTGCTGTCAGCCAACGTTGCAGCTGCGGCCAAACGAGCCGATGCAGTGGTGCTGGCGCTGGGCGAACGGCCTTACACCGAAGGGCTGGGCAACACGTCGGACCTGACCTTGCCCGAGGACCAACAGGTGCTGGCGCGGGCTGCTCAGGCCAGCGGCAAGCCTACCGTGCTAATCGTCATTGGGGGGCGGCCAAGTATTATTCGGAGCGTGGCGGGAAGTAGCGCGGCTATCATCTGGGCGGGGCTGCCGGGGTATGGCGGCGGCACGGCGCTGGCCGAAGTCATCAGCGGACGGACCAATCCCAGCGGGAAGCTGCCTTTCACATACCCGCAATTTGCCGGGCACGTCAGCAACTATCACCACGATAACAACGAGAACAGCCTCGACTTGAACGACTTTGATGCGGGCTTTGGGCAGTTTGGACCGAAATACAAGGCCGCCATGCTTACTGAGTTTGGCGAGGGGCTGAGCTACACGTCTTACACCTATTCGGGGCTGACGCTGAGCGACTCGGTGCTGACCGGCCTCGCTGGCAAGCTGCGCGCCACGGTACGCGTGGCCAACACCGGCCCGCGCGCCGGGCAGGAAGCGGTGCTGTGGTTTCTCACCGACGAGGTGGGCCGTATTGCGCGGCCGGTACGCCTGCTCAAGCACTTTGAAAAACAACCTTTTGCGGCTGGGCAGGCGCGCGAAATGGCTTTTACCATCGACCCGCTGCGCGACCTGAGCTACCCCGACGGGCAGGGCCGGCCCCAGTTGGAGGACGGCTGGTACACGCTGCGGGTGGGCTCGCAGATGGCCCGGTTCCGCTACGCGGGCAAAGCAGCCGCGGCGGAGGCCCGGGCGGCATCGGGCTCTACTGATTAGCCAATTACACCAACCTGTTTTTCTGCGATTTACCTTTTGATTTTCAGCATTTTCCCACCCACTTCAGAAAACTCACTATGAAGCGAGACGTTTACAAGAATGCGCTGCTCGGCCGCACTGCGGTGATGCTGGCTTGCGGTGTGCCCGCGCTGGCCACGAGCGCGCCGGCCGTGGCCGCCGCCCGGCCCCTGACCCAGCCCGTGGCCGATGTGCCCGTGAGCGGGCGCGTGACCGGGCCCGACGGCGCCGGCATTCCCGGCGTGACGGTGCTGGTGCGCGGCACCACAATCGGCACGAGCACCAACTCCGACGGGGCTTTCAGCCTGACGGCGCCCGAGGGCAGCACGCTGGTGTTCAGCTTTGTGGGCTACACTACCCAAACGGTGGTGCTGACGGCCGCCAACGCCGGTGCCGTGAGCGTGAGCCTGCGCGAAGATGCCCAGAAGCTGAGCGAAGTGGTGGTGGTGGGCTACGGCACTCAGGAGCGCGGGAGTGTGACGGGCGCCATCTCTTCGGTGGGGGCGGCCGACATTGTGCGGCAGCCGGTGCCGGACGTGACCCAGGCCATTCAGGGCAAGGTGGCGGGCGTCACGATTACCTCCAACGGCGGGGCACCGGGCGGGGCAGCGGGCACGTCGGTGCGGGTGCGCGGCATCACCTCGGCCGGCAACAACAACCCGCTGTACGTGGTGGACGGCTTCCCGCTGCCCGACGGCGGCGACAACCAGCTGAACGCCATCAGCCCAAATGACATTGAAACCATTGACATTCTGAAGGATGCCTCAGCCACGGCCATCTACGGCGTGCGGGCGGCCAACGGGGTGGTCATCATCACCACCAAGCGGGGCAAGGCCGGCAAGGCCACCGTCAACCTGGATGGCTACCGGGGCGTGCAGCGGCTGGCCCGCAAGCTGGACCTGCTGAACGCCCAGGAGTACGCTGTCATCAATAACGAAAGCCGCATTGCGGCCGGCAAACCCATTGCGCTCGACAAGCTGCGCGACCCGGCCGCGCTGGGCGAAGGCACCGACTGGCAGGACCTGGTGTTCCGGCAGGCCAAAATTCAGAACTACTCGCTGGGCGCCACGGGGGGCAGCGAAAAGGCCCGCTTCGCGCTGTCGGGCACGTATTTCCAGCAGGACGGCATCATTGTGGGCTCGAATTTTGAGCGCTTCACACTGCGGGCCAACGGCGACGTGCAGGTGGGCAAGATGCTGAAAATCGGCAACAGCATCTCGCTCACGCATCTGAACGACCGGCAGGTGACGAGCAACAGCGGCGAATACGGCGCCGTGCAGCAACTGCTGCGCATGCCGCCCACGGTGCAGGCCTACCGCCCCGACGGCTTCTGGTACCAGCCTGATAGTGAGCACGACAACTTCACGGAAGAAAACCCGCTGGCCACCTCGCTGCGCAACAACCAGAAGTTTACCCGCAACCGCGCCATCACCACGTTCTACGCCGAATTGGAGCCGCTGAAGGGGCTGAAGTTTCGCACCAACGTGGGCGTCGATTTCATCTTTGACAACTTCAACAGCTTCGCGCCCAAGGCGCCGGAGCTAGCGGGCTACACCACCCGGCCGGCCTACCTCACGGCGGGCGCCTCGGCCACGGCCAGCTACGCGCCCAGCTACCTGATTGAGAACACGGCTACCTACGACCACCTGTTCGGCGGCAAGCACCAGCTGACTTTCCTGGTGGGCCAGTCGGCGCAGGAGTTCAACTACAGCAATGTGGAGGCCTACCGCTCGCAGTACCTGCGCAACGACCTGCAGGTGATTAACGCGGGGCCCATCAACACGCTGGTTTCCAATGCGGGCGCCATCGACCCGTCGCGGCGCCTGGCCAGCTATTTTGGCCGGGTGAACTACGAATTTGGCGGCAAGTACATCTTCCAGGCCACGGCCCGCTACGATGGTTCTTCGCGCTTTCAGCCGGGCCAAAAGTTTGGCTTCTTCCCGGGAGCTTCGGCCGGCTGGCGCATTTCGGAAGAGGAATTTTTGAAGGGCAACCACACCATTAGCAACCTGAAGCTGCGCGTGGGCTATGGGCAGGTGGGCAACGAGCTGAACGCCGGTCGCTTCGCCTACCTGTACAACATCAACTTCGGCAGCTCCTATCCCTTCGGGCCCGACGGTGCTTTGAACGTGGGCGCGGCGCCCATTCGCCTGGCCAACCCGGACCTGCGCTGGGAGAAAAACAACCAGACCAACGTCGGCCTGGACTTCGGCTTCCTCGACAACCGCTTCGAGGCCAGCATCGACCTCTACAGCCGCAATTCGCCCAACCTGATTGCGCCGGTACCGGTGTCGCTGGTGTCGGGCACTTATCAGTCGGTGGACCGCAACGCGGCCTCGGCATACAACCGCGGCGTGGACGTGGCCCTGACTTCGCACAACTTCGCGGGCGCCGACGGGGCGCTGAACTGGTCGACCACGCTGAACGTATCGGCTTTCAAAACCCGCTTGGAGTCACTGGGCCTGGGCATTCCGTATAACGGGGCCGGCTACCTAAGCGGCAGCGTGGTGCGCTACGATGTGGGCCAGCCGTTTGGGGCGTTCTACGGCTACGTGGCCGATGGCCTGATTCAGACCCAGGAAGAGCTGACGACCCTGAACAACGCTGCGAAGACCGGCCCGGCCAAGGCCGACTACTACCAGCAGGGCGGCACGGCCCCCGGCGACATCAAGTTCAAGGACCTGAACGGCGACGGCACCATCACCGACAAGGACCGGACGTTCATCGGCAACCCGAACCCGAACTTCTCGTTCGGCCTCACCAACACACTCGCCTACAAAGGCTTCGACCTGAGCTTCTTCATTCAGGGCATTCAGGGTAACGACGTGTACAATCTCAACCGCTACATCACGGAAGGGGCCTTGTACGGCACCACCAACGGCACCACGCGCCTGCTGAACCGCTGGACCGGCGCGGGCACCAGCAACGACGTGCCCCGCGCCATCAATGGCGACCCGAACAACAACCTGCGCGTGTCGTCGCACTACGTGGAGGACGGTTCCTACGTGCGCCTCAAGAACCTGACTTTCGGCTACACCCTGCCGCGCAGCGTGATGAGCCGCATTTCGGCCAGCCAGATTCGCGTGTACTTCACCGCTCAGAACCTGCTGACCTTGACCAAATACACCGGCTACGACCCCGAGGTGAGCGCCAGCGGCATCGACCTGGGCATCTATCCGCAGACGCGCGTCTTCATGGGCGGCCTCAACATTGGGTTCTAATCCTCACACCAAGTAGTAAGTAATAAGTAGCAAGTAGTGAGACACGGGACAGCACAATAAGCATCTATCTACCATTGTCTTACTACTTATTACTCGATACTAAATACTTACTTAATTCCCACCTAGCAATCATGACTATTTCGAAATTTACCTGCGGCGTTTTTCTGTTGTCGCTGGGCCTGTTTTCGGCGGGCTGCGGCGAGAAGTTCCTGGCCGAAGCCCCCACCGACCAGGTGACGGACGTTAACTTTTACCAGACCCAGACCGACGCCATTCAGGCCGTGAACTCGGCCTACAGCGAGCTGACCAAGGAAGGCCAATACAACGCGGCCCTATGGGCCATCGACATCATGGCCGACGTGTCGGGCACGGGGGCCGACGACGGCAACGACGGCATTGAGTACAAGCAGTTGGAGAGGTTTTCCATTCCGGCTACCAACACGATTGTGAACCGCCTGTGGGGCGGCAGCTTCATCGGCATTCAGCGCGCTAACCTGGTGCTGCAGAAGGTGCCCGGCATCACGAACATTGACCCCGCCATTCAGCGCCGCTGCCTGGGCGAGGCCCAGTTTCTGCGCGCCAAGTACTACTTCGACCTCGTGCGGGTGTACGGCGACGTGCCGCTATTTACCAAGCCTCCGACCAGCCCGGCCGAAGTCAACATTGCGCGCACGCCGGTGGCCGACGTGTACAAGCAGATTGAGCAGGATTTGATTGACGCCTACGGCAACCTCGACGGCTCCTACACCGGCGACGACCTGGGCCGGGCCACCAAGTGGGCCGCTGCCGGGCTGCTGGCCAAGGTCTACATCACCGAAGGCAAGAAATCGGAAGCCGCCCAGCGTGCCCGCGACGTGATTGCCAACTCGGGCAAAACCCTGTACCCCAACTACGCTGACATTTTTAAGGTGTCGAATGACAACGGTTCGGAGTCGTTGTTTGAGGTGCAGTTCATCAGCGGGAAAAACACCGAGAACTACGGCTACACCCGCAACCAGGCCGGTTCGGCGGCCAACGAATTCTTCGGGCCGCGCGGCAAAAACCTGACGCCGGGCAGCGGCTACGGCTTCAACATCCCGGAAATTGATTTCGTGAACGGCTACGAGGCTGGCGACACCCGCAAGGCCGCCACCATTTTCGTGCCCGGCGACGTGTACCCCGACGGCACCACTGCCACCACCAAGCCGGTGGCCGGCTCGCCGCTGGGCGACTACAACTGCAAAAAGTGGTTTGTGGGCAAGGTGAACACCAACATCTGGGACTCGCCGCTGAACATGAAGGTGCTGCGTCTGGGCGAAATCTACCTGATTCTGGCCGAGGCCGTGGGCCCGACCGCGGAGGGGCTCGAAGCCATCAACAAGGTGCGGCGCCGGGCCTTTGGCCTGCCCATCAACACGCCCTCCACGGCCCGCGACCTGACGGCCAGCACGCCCAACTTCGACGACGCCGTGCTGCGCGAACGCCTTTATGAGCTGGCCTTCGAGATGGACCGTTGGTTTGATTTGAAGCGCAAGGGCAAGCTGATTTCGCGCATGACCGAGCAGGCCCTGTACCTGCGCTCGCTCAACAAAGGCTTCGACCGCGGCATCCCGACCCAAACCAACCTGGTGCTGCCCATTCCGCAATCGGAACTGGACGCCAACCCTGGCCTGAAGCAGAACCCCGGCTACTAGGCTGCTCCTCCCACCGTTTCTCAGCTTGAACCTGATATGAAAAACCTCCGAAACAACGTGGCGCTGCTGCTGCTGGGCGGCGCCCTGCTACTGGCCGCCTGCGACAAAAAAGACACCGGCACCCTGGGCGACCCCGTGCCGGCGGGCACCTTCACCACCACCTCGCGCACCGTGGGCCTGACCACCGAAGTCACCTTCACGGCCGCGCCTAATCCCGACGTCTTCCTCTACCACTGGGAGTTTGGCGACGGCACCGGCACCAACGGCACCGGCTCGGTGGCCACGGGCCAGACCGTGACGCACGTGTACTCCAAAGGCGGCACCTTCAAGGCCCAACTCATCACCGACGGCCGCGGCGGCCAAACTTTCTCCGCGCCCAAAGACGTGGTGATTCCCTCCTCGCTGAACATCGTGAAGCAACTGCTCACCAACGGCTCGTCGCGCACCTGGAAGCTGGACAACACGGTGGTGGCCCCCATCACCGTGGGCCCCTCCGACGCCGACCCGGTGAGCTACTACGGCGGCAACCCCGCACCCGGCGGCCTGCCCGCCTGCCAGGCCGACGACGAGTACACGTTCAGCAACGCCAACGTGTTTACCTACGATGCCAAGGGCCAGACCTTTGTGGCCGGCGCCACTGGCGGCTGCCAGGCCCCGCGCAACGTGACCACGCCCTTCACCTTCGGCGACGCCACCGGCGCGGGCGTGGCCCAGATTACCCTGGCCAGCGCCACGCCCGCGCCGTTTATCGGCGTGACGGATGCGCCCGGCTTCACCTACCGCATTCTGTCCATCACCAACACCAACATGGTGCTGCGGGCCGGCAGCACGGCCGCCGGCGTAGTGTTCGACATGAAGCTGGTGGTGAAATAACGCCTTACCCTTACTTTAACCGATACCTTTCCTCATTTCCTGCTTATGAATTTTTCCCGGCGCTATTCTACTGGTCGGCCGTGGGCCGGGGCCAGCCTTTGGCTGGCCCTGAGCCTGGCGGGCTGCACCAAAGAAGCCGCAAAAGTGATTCCGCCGGCCCCGCCGGTGGTGCCCGTCGTCAACGAGGAGCAGCGCAATTACGCCGACTACAATACCCTGGTATGGGGCGACGAGTTCGACGGCAACTCCTTAGACCTTAGCAAGTGGACCTATGACCTGGGCGGCGGCGGCTGGGGCAACAACGAGCTCGAAACCTATACCAACTCGACCGACAACGTGTACCTGAGCGGCGGCAACCTGGTGATTAAGGCCATCAAAACCACGCCCACCGGCAACGCCTACACCTCGGGCCGCATCCTGACCAAGGGCCGGAAAACTTTACAGTACGGCCGCCTCGACGTGCGCGCCAAAGTGCCCAAGGGCAAGGGCGTGTGGCCCGCCATCTGGATGCTGGGGGCCGACATCGACCAGAACCCCTGGCCCCGCTGCGGCGAAATCGACATCATGGAGCTGCGTGGCAGCACGCCCCGCGAGCTGCTCAGCACCATGCACTACCAGAATGCGCAGGGCGCCCACGGCCAGTCGGGCATCACCCAAGCCCAGCCCGCCGACCTGTCCGACGCCTTCCACACCTACTCGCTGGTGCGCAGCAAGGACCTGTTGCGCTTCTTCATTGATGGCCAGCAGTACTACGTCTTCAACAACGGCGGGGCCAGTCCCAACCCGTTCAACAGCCAGTTTTTCACGATTTTGAACGTGGCCGTGGGCGGCAATTTCGACGGCAACCCCGACGCCACGACCGTCTTCCCGCAGCAGATGGAAGTGGAATACGTGCGGTTTTACCAATACAACTGAGCAGGCCTATCGGCTTGCTCGCTGCTACTCCGGTCGGGACTTGGTGGGAATTCTGACCCGCCGGATAGGGCGGCGGCTGCGCTCGGCTCGGACAGGCCGGGCGTGGCTGCCCCCGATGGCAGAACGTGTGCCCCGAAGCGCTGCTTTGGTGCGTGGCACGAAACCAGAACGAAAGCCTCCCGGCGATTTGCAGCGCGAGCCGAAGCAGCGCTTCGGGATACACGTTCTGACTTAGCCTTTTCTTTTCGCTATGATTTCCATTCTTTTTACCGGCCTAATGCTGCTGGGCCACGCCGACCCGCCAGCCGCCGCGCCGCCCGCCAAGCCGCGCTATACCTTCACCAAGCTGGTGTGGAGCGACGAGTTCAACTACACCGGCCTGCCTGACTCGACCAAGTGGACCTACGATGTGGGCGGCAGCGGCTGGGGCAACAAAGAAGAGCAGTACTACACCCGGCGGCGCCTTCAGAACGCCCGCGTGGAGGGCGGCCACCTGATAGTGGAAGCCCGCAAGGAGGCGCTGGTAGCGGCCAACCCGTACACCTCGGCCCGCCTGCTGTCGCGCGGCCCGGGCGGCAGCCAGACCTATGGCCGCATCGAGGTGCGGGCCAAAATTCCGGCCGGGCGTGGCACCTGGCCCGCCATCTGGATGCTGCCCGACCAAAACACCTACGGCAACAAAGGCTGGCCCGACAACGGTGAAATCGACATCATGGAGCACGTGGGCTACGACCCCAACGTGATACACGCTACCACGCACTGCAAGGCTTACTACTTCCGCATCAACAACCAGAAAACCGGCATCACCAAGCTACCCGATGCCACCACCGCCTTCCACACCTACGCCATTGAGTGGACGCCGGAAACCATCACCGCCGACGTCGACGGCGAGCTGTACTTCGCCACCCGCAACGAGCGCACCGGCTGGGAAGCCTGGCCCTGGGACAAGCCCTTCCACCTGCTGCTGAACGTGGCCGTAGGTGGCGAGTGGGGTGGCCAGAAAGGCATCGACGAGGCCGCCTTCCCCCAGCAGATGGTGGTGGACTACGTGCGGTTTTATGCGATAAAAAAGAACTAATAATGGTCGAAAAAGGCCGTCATGCTGAGCGCAGCCGAAGCATCTCTACCGCTTCGTTGCAGTCGGCATTGATTAGTTGCGCGGTAGAGATGCTTCGGCTGCGCTCAGCATGACGGCCTCTCATAACCGTTCTTACCCCGACTATCCCCCCCCCTTACGCCGACGGATTGGTGAGACTCCGCCCGGTGTTGCCGATGCCGCGCTAATGGACAAGCCGGCGTCATCGTGAAGGAACGGGCCCGCTGGCGCTTTTGGTGAGGCGCCAGCCCGGCCCGTTCCTTCTGCGGCAACTGTACCTGCCGCTTCATTGCTTCCGAATCCTCTCTTTTATATGAGCAAAACTTCTTCTATTATCCGGCGGCTGGCTGTGGCCTGTGCTCTGATGCTAGGCGCCAGCTCCGCCGCCACGGCCCAGCGTCTGGGCCTGGAGCTGCGCGTCGATTCCCTGCTTAAAGCCATGAGTACCGAGGAAAAGCTGGCCCAGCTGACCAAAAACAGCTTCATGACCACGCCCGACAACGCACGGCTCAAAATCCCGGGCTTTGTGATGGACGACGGCCCCCACGGCGTACGCTTCCAGAAAGCTATTGCCTGGCCCACGGGCATGGGCATGGTTTCGACCTGGAACAGCGGCCTAGCCGAGCGGGTGGGCCAGGCCATGGGCGAGGAATTCTGGGCTTTTGGCAAGCAACAGCAGCTGGGCCCGTGCATCGATTTGACGCAGGACCCGCGCGGCGGCCGCAGCGCCGAGAGCGGCGGCGAAGACCCATATCTGATTGGCCAGGTACAGTCGCATGTAGCCAAGGGCATCCAGAAAACGCCGGTGATGGCCACCGTGAAGCACTTCATGATTGAGGGCAAGCAGGCCACGCGCCACTCGCGCAACGAGCTGTTCACCGACCGCGGCGTGATGGAGCACTACGGCTACCACTTCCGCACGGTAGTGCAGGAGGGTGCGGTACTGAGCGTGATGTCGGCCTACAACCTCATCAACGGCGAACACGCGGCAGAAAGCCCCTACCTGCTCAACACAGTGCTGCGCGAGCGGTGGGGCTTCCCGTTCTACGTGGTGTCGGACTGGGACGCGGTGCACGACACGAAGAAGGCCATTTTGGCCGGCAACGACGTGTGCATGGGCTCCGACGACTACCTGAAGGACCTGCCAGGCCTGGTGGCCAGCGGCGCCGTGCCGATGACGGCCATCGACGCGGCCGTGCGCAATGTGCTGCGGACCAAAATAATGGCCGGCCTACTCGATTATTATCCGAAAGGCACCCCGGCTGACGCTAACACACCGGCCCACACTAAACTCAACCAGCAGGCGGCCTGCGAATCCATCATTCTGCTCAAGAACGCGGGCAATATCCTGCCTTTGAAAAAGGCGGCGGTGAAGCGTATTGCCCTCATCGGCCCCAACGCCGACAAAGGAAACCTGAACTGCTTCGGCAGCTCCGAAACCAGCCCGCCTTACTCCGTGAGTTTGAAACAGGGCTTGGAAACCAAGCTCGGCGTCGATAAAATCGCCTTCCTGAAAGGCTGCGACATGAACAGCGCCGACACATCAGGCTTCAGAATGGCGCGCGAACTGGCCCGGAAATCGGACGTCGTCATTTTTGCCGCCGGCCTCGACAGCACCCAGGAGGGCGAGCAATATAATTCGGGCCACGACCGCACCAACAACTCCGTCACGTTGCCCGGCCAGCAGCAGGCCCTCATTATAGCTTTGGCCAAGGCCAACCCCAACGTGGTGGTGGTGGTGCAAAGCGGCGGCGTGGTGGCGCTGCACGAAAGCCTGCCCCGCATGAAGGGGCTCGTTTACAGCTTCTACGCCGGCCAGGAAGCCGGCACCGCGCTGGCCGACGTGCTACTCGGCGACTACAACCCCGCCGGCCGTATGCCCGTGAGCATGCCCACCGGCGACAGCCAGCTCCCCGCCTGGAGCGACGACCTGCGCGACGCCAACGCCGTTGGCTACCGCATGTACGACCAGAAAGACATGAAGCCGGAATTCGCCTTCGGGGCAGGTCTGAGCTACACCACGTTCCAATACAGCAACCTCCAAAAGCCCAAGGGCCCCGTGGCCGTCGGCGCACCCGTCACCATCAGCGTGGACGTGACGAATACGGGCACCATGACCGGCGACGAAGTGGTACAACTCTACCTCAGCGACAAGTCCTCCAAGGTGCCCATGCCGGTGAAGCAGCTCAAAGGCTTCGAGCGCATCAACCTGGCCCCGAAGCAGAAGAAAACGGTCACGTTCACCCTTTCGGCCGAAGACTTTTATTTCTGGAACGAGCAAACCAAAGCCTACGAAGTGCACCCCGGCGCCTACACCTTCAACATGGGCAGCGCCTCGGATAAGCTGCCCCTGGGCGGCGCCTTCACGCTACAAGCTGGCGCCGGCAAACCTGATTTGAAGGTAACGCAGGTGTTCACCGTGCCGCGCTACCCGCGCCCCGGCCAGGCCGTGACCTTTTACGCCATGGTAAAGAACATGGGCACCGCGCCGGTGGCTACCGGCAGCCAGTTGGGGGTGAATTTCACCATCGACAAAGCCAACGTAGGCAGCCTCAAAGGCCTGCAGCAGCCGCTGCTGCCCGGCCAGGCACGCCTGCTACCCGCCACCACCAACACTTGGAAGCCCGCCGCCAGCGGCACCGTCACCGTCGGCGCCGTGGTCGATGGCCGCAACACCATCAGCGAGTGGCTGGAAAGCAACAACAGCTTCAGCCGGCCGCTCAAGGTGTATTAGAAGCAGGGGCCGGGTTGACAACAACCCTAATAGAAGGTCATGCTGAGCGTAGCCGAAGCATCTCGCGTGTGGTAGTAATCCAATCGTTGAAAAGGATTAGCAATACATGCGAGATGCTTCGACTACGCTCAGCATGACCTTCTATTTTATTCCATTCTAAGCCGACGGCTCAGTACAGCTTCTCCCCGCCCGTATCTTTGGCAACGACCGCGCCCCGTGGCGCCGGCTTCCTGTTGCGCATGCTTTCGGCTACTTCTCTCCAACGTCTGTTCGGCATCAAAGCCAGCGAAACCCGCACGGTGGGACTGTTTTTGCTGCATAATTTTCTGCTCGGCATTGGCTCCATTCTGGTGTACGTGTCGGCCAACGTGCTGCTGCTCGAACACGAGCCCGAGCTGAGCCTGCCCCTGGGCTACCTGGCCGGCGCCGCCGCCATGATGGCCGTGGGAAAAATTTACACCTACTTCGAGCACCATCTGCTGCTGAAAACGCTGGCGGTGCGCGTGCTACTGGCTGTGGTGGCCCTCACCGGCGTGGTGGGCGCGCTGGTGGTATTTGGGCATTCGGTGGCGGCGGCCGTGGCCATCATGGCGGGCTACCGGGTTATTTATCTACTTACCAATCTGGAGTTTTGGGGCGTGTCGGCCGTGGTGTTTGATGTGCGGCAGAGCAAGCGCCTGTTCAGCGTCATCAGTTCGGGCGACATGCCGGCCAAGGCTTTGGGCGCGATGCTGGCCGCCCTTATACACGGCGATGCCCAGCTGCCTATGCTGCTGGGCGTGTCGTTTGCGGCGTACCTGGCGGCACTGTTTGCCCTGCGCGCCACCCTGGGCTCACATGTGGTGGAGGCCGCCGCCCGGCCAGTGCGCCGGCCGCAGCGGGCGCCGGGCCAGTTGGCCCGGCAGCTCTTCGGCGGCAGCGAGCTTGTGCTGAGCATGTGCCTGAGCTTGCTGGCCATCGGGGCCGTGCTCACGGGCGTCGAGTACATGTTTTTCCTCAACGTGAAGCAGAAGTTTCACGCTTCCGAAGACGTGATGCGCTCGGTGGGCTGGGTGCTGGGCGGCACCTACCTGGCCGCCATGTTTTTCAAGCTGCTGGTGAGCCGGCAGGCCTTGGAGCGCTACGGGGTGCAGTGGTCGCTGCGGCTGCTGCCGGTGGTGGCGCTGGCGGCCCTCACCATTTTTGGCGGCCTACAGGCCACGGGCGCGTACTCCCAAACCGGCCAGTTGGCCTTCTATTGCGGGCTCTACCTGCTGCTGGAAGTGCTGCGCCGCACCGTGTTCGACCCCGTATTTCTGGTGCTGTTTCAGCCCCTGGCCCCGCAGCAGCGGCTGGCCGCCCACACGCTGGCCAAGGGTTTTTACGAGCCGCTGGGCATGGGCCTCACGGGCCTATTGTTCTTCACCTTCCGCTACGCCGACTGGCTGAGCGGGGCGGCACCATTCATCTGGATGGGCGCCCTGCTGCTGCTGGCGCTGCTGTTTCTGGCCCGCACCTATCGCAGCTATTTGGCCGAACTGAAGGAAGGACTGGGCCGCCGCTTCGCCGAAACCGCCGAGCTGGCCCTGCCCGATGCCGCCCGCCAGGTGGTGCTCGGCCACCTGCAAAGCGCCCACCCATTAGAGGTCCTGAACGCCATGAGCTGGCTGCACCGGCACGAGCCCCACGCGCTGGCCAACCACGCCCCAGCCCTACTCCAGCACCCCGACGAGCGGGTACGCCTGGCGCTGCTGGCCACGCCCGAAGTACGCCCCCTGCCCCTCGACACCCTGCAGCAGCTGGCTCATCACGACCCCGCTCCCGCCGTGCGCGAAGCCGCCGCCCGCGAGTTCGCCGCCGCCGCGCCCGACGTGCCCACGCTCACCGCCCTGCTCGAAAGCCCCGACCTGCCCACCCGCCAGGGCGCCCTGCGCGGCAGCCTCGAAACCGCCCCACAGCATGCCGCCGCCCGCGCCAACCTGCGGGCGCTGGCCGCCACCCCGGCCACCCACCACGCGGCGCTGGCGCTGCTGGCTTTCTTCCCGCTCGATGTGCAAATCGAGCTGGTGGAGCGCAGCCTGCGGAGCTCCGATGCGGCCGAAGCCCAAGCCGCCCTCACGGCCATTGGCACCGTGGGGCACACCGCTTTGGCGCATTACTTACTGCATTCGCTCGGCGACAAGCAGCGCTGGCAGCCCGCCGCCGACAGCCTGGTGGCGCTGGGCCCCGCCGTGGTGCCGCTGGTGCGCGAAGCCCTGCTGCGCGACCCCGGCAATGCCATTACCCACCGCCTCACCACGGTGCTTGAGCGCTTGGATGCCCCGGCTAGTCGCGCCGCCCTCATCGAGCTGGCGCAGCGGCCCAACCTGTTTTCCCGGTTGGTGGCGCTGCGGGCGTTGCGTCGGTTTCCGGCCCATTCCACCGAAATCTCGCTTTTTGAGCGGTTGCTACACGAAGAATTTGGCTTGGCGGCGCAACTGCTGCGCGGCCTTGTGGCCACCCAGCCCGCGGACCTGCACGCGGCCGTGCTCTACGAGTTTGACCTGCTGCACCAGCGCATTTTTGGCCTACTGGCCCAACTCTACGATGCCGAGCTGGTGGCCACGGCCCAGCGCAACGTGGCCCACGCCGCGCGCGAACGCCAAGCCAACGCCCTCGAAATCCTCGACAACCTGATTCCGCGCGCGCTGTACCAGGGCCTGCAAACCCTGCTCGACGACAGCCCGGTGGCCGAAAAAGCCCGCGTTTTCACCGCCCTCACCACCACCGGCGCGGCCGCCTCCCGCGCGCACGTTTTGCTCCCGGCCGGCAACGCCGCCGCCGCCGGCAGCGCCGTCATCACGGCCGCGCCGGTCCCGCCCGTGCCCGCCGCCGACGAGCCGCTGCCCACCCTGCTGCTCCGCCGCGGCCAGGCCGCCTTCACCACCTGGACGCTGAGCGTGGCCCTGCGCCACTGGCAGCCCACCGAGCCCGACGCCGAGGCCCTGCTCCGCCCCTACCTCCACTCGCCCAATGCGCTGCTGCTGGAAAGCGCGCAGCTGGCGGGCCATGCCCTGGCCGCCCATACCGGCCGGCCGCTATCCATTTCGCTTCTTCCGCCCTCTCCCATGAGCCACGCTGCCACTTCCGAAACCCGCGTATCCGCCCTGGAGCGCGTGGTGGTGCTCAAAAGCACCACGCTATTTGCCCACACGCCCGAAAACGTGCTCAGCAGCATCGTGCCCATCATGAATGAGGTGACGTTCCACGAGGGCGAGGAGATTTTTGCCAAAGGCGACATTGGCACCTCGCTCTTCATCCTGCACGACGGGCAGGTGGGCATCTTCAACGGCGAGCAGCAGCTGGCCACCTTCGGCCCCGGCGACTTCTTCGGCGAGCTGGCCCTGCTTGATGCCGAGCCCCGTTCGGCGTCCGCGTCGGCCCTAAGCCAGGTACTGGCCTTCCGCATCGACCAGGAAGATTTCTACGACGTGATGGAGGAGCGCGCCGAGGTGCTGCGCAACATCCTGCGCATGCTCTGCCAGCGCATCCGCACCCAGAACGAGAAGATGCGGGAGTTGGCGGGGTAAATAGCCGTAGCGTGGACTCTGTGAGTCCGCGCCTGAACGCGCCGCCCGCAACTAGCAAAACGCGGACTCACAGAGTCCACGCTACAGTTTACTCCATCACTTCGTAAATCTTCACCGGCAGGGCCTTGTTCTTCAGCGTCACTTCGCTCACAAACTGGCAGTGGAACGACTCTTTCACGCGCTCGTACACGGCTTCGCTGATGATAATCTGGCCGGCTTTGGCAGCTGATTGCAGACGCTGCGACATATTTACCACGTCGCCGATAACGGTGTAGTCCAGGCGTTTGAGGGAGGCCGAGCCGATATTACCGGACACCACTTCGCCGGTGTTCACGCCGATGCTTACCTCGGGGCGGTAGTCGAATCCGGCGGGCAGCGGGGTTTGGTTATCAGCCAGGGCAGCGCGGGCCGAGAGGGCGGCGTCGATGGCCCGGTCGAGGTGGTGCTCGCCGCGGAAAACGGCCATCACGGCATCGCCCATGAACTTATCGACGTGGCCGCCCTGCGCAATGACTTCCTGCACAATCAGGTCGAAATAGGTATTGAGCAAACTCACCACGTCGGTGGGCGCCAGCTTTTCGGCCAGGGCCGTGAAGCCGCAGATGTCGAGAAAAACCACGGTGGCTTCCACGGTTTCGGAAGCCAGCAGGCGGTTTTCGAAGTCGGGCCGGGTCATAAAGTTGAGCACCGTTTCGTCCACGTACATCTTCAGGATGTTGTTTTCCTGGATGGCGCGCAGCGTGTCGCGCAGCTGGCGCACCTGGTCGGCGGTTTTCTCAATGGTGACTTCCAAATCGGCAAAGTCCACGGGCTTCACCACGAAATCGAAGGCACCGCGGTTCATGGCGGTGCGCAGGTTGCCCAAGTCGCCGTAGGCCGACACAATGACCGTTTTCATGGCCGGGTGCTCCGAGTGGGTATGCGTGAGCAGCGTCAGGCCGTCCATCACCGGCATGTTGATGTCGGAGAGGATGATGTCCGTGTCCGGGTGCTCGATGATGCGCGAGAGGGCTTCCTCGCCGTTGGTGGCGAAAACAAACTCGTAGGCCTGCTCCCGAATCTTGCGTCTGAATTTCTGTTTAATCAGCAGTTCCAGGTCGGTTTCGTCGTCGACCACCAGAATTTTTGTTTTCATAGAACTGATTGTAGTAGAACGTATTATTACGCAGCGAGAACGTCATGCAGAGCGCAGCGAAGCATCTCGCATGCTACCACTAATCTTTTCTCAACGATTGAAATTACTATCCCGAGCGAGATGCTTCGCTACGCTCTGCATGACCGTTTACAAAGCTACAGGCGACGTTTACGACGGCAGCAAATGTGCTAATTTTTCTTTGAGTACGGCAAAATCCACCGGCTTGGTCAGAAAATCGTTGGCTCCCAGCGCCATGGCTTTGCGGTAGCTGTCGTCGTCGCCGTAGGCCGTAATCATCATCATGGTGGTGGGCGGCATCTCAAACTCCTCCTTCACGTGGCTCAGCAAATCGAGTCCGCTCATGCCGGGCATGTTGATGTCGGAGAGGATTATGAGCACCTCGGAATGGTGGGCGCGCAGGTATTCCAGCGCCTCCTCGCCCGAAAACGCGAAGCTGAAGGTCCATTCGCCGCTGCGGATTTCGCGCCGGAAGCGCTGCTGAAACAGGTCGCGCACATCGGTTTCATCGTCGACCACCAAGATTTGCATGGGCAGATTTTTTTATCGGATTTGAGGAAGCCAAAGGTAAAGCCAGGGCCGCTTAGGCCGGCAGTGTCACCACAAATTCGGTGCCCTGGTCCTCCTGGCTTTCCACCGTGAGGGTGCCGCCGTGGCCGGTGGTCACGATGTCGTGGCTCAGCGAGAGGCCCAGGCCCGTGCCCTCGCCCACGGGCTTGGTGGTGAAGAAGGGCTGGAAGATTTTGGCCTTGATGCCGTCGGGAATGCCCACGCCGTTGTCGCGCACCCGGATTTCGACGCTGCCCGGTACGGCCCGGGTGGTCACGCTCACCCGGGGCTGGTAGGCGGGGTCGTCGGCTTGCCGCTGGCGCTGCTGCACGGCGTGGAAGGCGTTGGTAAACAAATTGATGAGCACGCGGCCCAAGTCCTGCGACACGGCCGGCACCGGCGGCAGCGCAGTCGCGAGCTGCGTGTCGAGCTCGGCGCTAAAGTCTTTGTCCTTGGTGCGCAGGCCCTGGTAGGCCAGGCGCAGGCTTTCGTCCACCAGGGCGTTGAGGTCGGTGGGCACGCGCTGGCTGGTGCCGCTGCGCGAATGCTCCAGCATGCCCTTGATGATGGACGTAGCGCGCTGGCCGTGCTGGCTGATTTTCTGCAGATTCTGCTTTAGGCCGGCCAGGATTTCCTGCTCCAGACCGGTATTGCGGGCGGGGTCGCGGTGCTCGCCGGTGATTTCGTCCACGAGGTCGGTGCTCACCTCGGCGAAGTTCTTCACAAAGTTGAGCGGGTTTTGCAGCTCGTGGGCAATGCCGGCCGTGAGCTCGCCCAGAAAAGCCATTTTCTCGCGCTGCACCAACTGGTCCTGGGCGGTTTTGAGCTCGGCCAACGATTGTTCGAGAGCTTCGCGGGCGCGCTCCTGCTGGCGGGCGTGGCGGCCCAGCAGCAGCGCCAGCGCCAGCAGCGCCACCACGCCCGCCACCAACGCATAGGTGCGGTAGCGGGCCTTGAGGGCGGCCTGGGCGGCGGCGGCTTCCTGGGTGCGCTGCTGCTCGCGGTAGTTGAGGCTTTGCAGGCGCATCACCTTCTCCTGACCGAACAGCGTGTCCTGCATAATTATCTTCAGGCTCTGGTACTTGAGGGCGCTGTCGGCGTTGTTGCGGGCTTTGAAATCCTGCGTGAGCAAGGTACTGGCATTGAGCACGCCGCGCAGAAATCCGTTGGTTTGAGCGGCCTGGTAGCCCAGGCGGGCGTAATAAATGCTCGAATCGGCCTGGCCTTGCTGCTGGTAAAGGGTGGCCAGGCCCACGTAGGAAAAGTTGAGGCTGCGCAGGTGCTGCACCTGCTTCGACTCGATGATACTGGCCCGGTAAAACGCCTTGGCCTGGGCCGTGCGCCCCTGCTTACGGGCCACGTTGCCGAGGCCGTAGAGGATGTAGTTGGTGGGCGTGTGCAGGCGCCGGGCCAGGGTGTAGGCGCGCTCCTGGAAAATACGGGCCGAATCGAGCTGATTGAACAGGTCGTAGGCCAGCCCGATGTTGCTGAGCTCGATGACCACGCGGCGGTCGTCGCCCAGCTCTTCGCCCAGGCGCAGGGCCCGGAAATAGTAGGACAGCCCCTGGCGCTGGTCGCGCAAATACACGTAGATGATGCCGATGCTGCGCAGGTTCTGGGCGGCCAGGGCGCGGTCGTGGGTAGTTTCGGCAATGCGCAGCGACTTCTGAAACACTTCCAAGGCGCGGGCCAGGTTGCTTTCGCGCAGGGCGGCGCCCAGGCGGTTGAGGGCCTCGCCTTCGCCGTGGCGGTAGCCGATGCGCCGGGCCAGGTTCAGGGCTTTGAAGGCGTACACGGCCGCCGAATCGGTGCGCTGCGTCCAGAGCTGGTCGCTGAGCTGGCAGAGCAGCAGCACCTGGTCGTAGTTGGTTTGGGGCAGCGACAGCAGGTGGCGCAGGCTGTCGACGGCCCGGCTTTGGGCGGGCCGCGGCGCCTGCACGGGCAGGGCGCGCGCCCAAACCCGGCCCGGCCCCAGCAGCAGGCAGCACGCCAGCACCAGACGCAGCCAGCCAGACTTAGGCAATGTTGCAGAAAAGGGCGTAAATAGGTTGTGCAAGAAACGACGATTGAACGCTGACAAAGGACAAGCAGATTCCAAATCTGAGAAGCACCACCGGGCTCGCACCGCGCCGCCCAGCTGCCTTGGCAGACGGCAGGCTACCGGCTGTTTTTCCAATCAAAAACGGCCAAATTGCCCGCTGGCCACGAATGCGTTGCGGAATTGACCGGCCAGCACCTCAACAGGCAAGCGAACCGATAAGTTACCCTGAAAAAGACCTGCTTAATTAAGTGGCAAGCTAATCAGAAACTCGGTGAATTTCCCTGCCTGAGACGCTACCGCAAGCCGCCCGCCGTGGCCCTGGGCGATGATGTCGTGGCTCAGGGAGAGGCCCAGACCCGTGCCCTCGCCCGTGGGCTTGGTGGTAAAGAAGGGCTGGAAGATTTTGGCCTTGATGCCGTCGGGGATGCCCACGCCGTTGTCGCGCACCCGGATTTCTACCTCCTCACCCACGCGCCGGGTGCTCACGCTTACAGTGGGCGCATAGCCGGCCTCGCCGATTTGCTGGCGCTGCTGCACGGCATAAAAGGCGTTGCCGAACAGGTTGAGCAGCACCCGCCCCACGTCGGCCCCCACCACCGACACCGGCGCTAAGCCGGGAGCGAAGTCCGTCTCCAGCGCGGCATTAAAGGACTTGTCCTTGGCGCGCAGGCCCTGGTAGGCCAGGCGCAGGTACTCGTCGCAGAGCTGGTTCAGGTCGGTGGGCGCCCGCTCGCCGGTGCTCGTGCGCGAGTGCTCCAGCATGCCCTTGACGATGGCCGCCGCCCGGCGCCCGTGGTGGCTGATTTTGCCCAGGTTCTGCGTCACGTCCTCCGCCAACGCCGCCACTTCTTCCGCGTCGCCGGCCGCCTGCGCTTCCTGCAACTCGGCCATCAGCTCGGTACTCACCTCCGAAAAGTTGTTGACGAAATTCAAGGGGTTCTGAATTTCGTGGGCGATGCCGGCCGTGAGCTCACCCAGGCTGGCCATCTTCTCCTTCTGAATGAGTTGGGCTTGGGTGGCGCGCAGGTCCATCAGGGAGCGTTGCAGTTCGCCGGTGCGCTGGGCCACCTGGGTTTCGAGGGTTCCATTTTGCGCGGCCAGCAGGGCTTGCTTCTCCTGCTCCTGGGCTAGGGTTTGGGCCGATAGGCGCTCCACTTCGCTGAGCTTGACTTGCAGCAGCTCGGCATCGAGGGCAAACTCGCGGGCCAGATACAGGCTGATGCCCAGCGCCGGGGCCAGGTACAGCAGCAAGCGAATTAGTATCGTAACGCTGTCTTCGGAGGCTGAGGATGGACCCGAGATTTTTAGCAGGTTGGTGGCGATGTTGAACGCGATGAACAGCAGCAGCAGCAGTACCACGCCAAACCCCACCCCGATAAGCCAAACGCCGCGCTGCCGCCGCCGCAGGGCGTGCCTCGTCAGGCGCAGCAACTCGGCAATGGCCACCACGAGTAGGATGACCAGGAGCGGTGCGGCGTAGGCCGCATCGTATAGCTGGATGGCAGCCGTCACCCAAAACCCCGTCCACAACCCCTTATAGAGCCAGCCGGGCCGGAAGCCAAACAAGGCATAGAGGGCCCGCACCGCCCACAAGTAAGCGCCCAGCATCAACGGGCCCCCGGCTAATTGTTGCAGCAGCGCGGCCACCGGGCCAGAGAAAGCCAGGGCCTGACGGCTCAGCACGTTGAGGCTGAGCAGCGTCATAGCCAGAGCAAAAAAGGCGAAGTAGAGGTTGGCCCGCTGGGCCGGGTAGTAGCGAAAAAACGCCAGGTGCAATACGGCGAGCAGGCCAAATACGCCCGACAACACACTGAATACAACCACCTTCGCCAGCCGAACCGACTCCTGCTGCCGCACCTGCGCCGCGCCGCACAGCAGCACGCTCAGCAGCTGCCGGTCCGGGGCTACCCGCAGCAGCGGCGACTGCCAGGGGGCGAAGCGGATGGCCAGCACCTGCCCGCCGACGGTGCCCGCGGGCACCCCGGCCGTCTGGGGCTGGTCGGGGTTGCGCACGTCGGTGGGGTGGGCTTGCACGGTGCCCGCACGCTGCACCAGCCGTCCGTCGAGGTAAATTTCCCAAGCCCCGTAGCCGGACGCCTGCAGGAGCACGGCCCGCGCACGCAGGCTGTCGGCGAGGTGGAAGCTCAACCGCAGCCAGCTGATGCCCGTGCCCAGCACAGCCGGCAGCTCGCGCCGCGGCCGGGCGGGGTTGAGCGTGTCCCAGGCGCGGTCGTCGAAGCCGGGGCGGGCCCAGGCGGGGTCGTCGCCGGCGTGGTAGCGCCAGCCTTTTTCCAGCGTCAGGCCCGTGGCGGGCAGGTGGTCGACGCGTACGGCGGCCGTATCGGCGGGCAATGGCGCGGCCGTGGCAATGCCGAAAAGCAGCCCCAGGGCCGCGAGCAATAACAAGAAGCGCATGGGCAGCGGCAGGCGGCGCGCAGAAAACGTCTTCTTCGCGCGAATGGAATTAATTCCAGTAAAATTGGCGATTAGAGCGGCAAGCAAATGACAAACTCGGTGCCTTCGCCCTCGCGGCTTTCCACGGCCAGCGTGCCGCCGTGGCCCTGGGTGATGATGTCGTAGCTCAGCGACAAGCCCAGGCCCGTGCCCTCGCCCGTGGGCTTGGTGGTGAAAAAGGGCTGGAAGATTTTGGCCTGCACGCTCTCGGGCATGCCCGTGCCGTTGTCCTTCACCCGGATTTCCACTTCCTCACCCACGCGCCGGGTGCTCACGCTCACGGTGGGCGCGTAGCCGGGCTCGGCGCGCTGCTGGCGCTGCTTCACGGCGTAGAAGGCGTTGGTGAGCAGGTTGAGCAGCACCCGGCCCAGGTCCTGGGCAATGACTTCGACGGGCGGCAGGGCGGGGTCGAAATCGGGCTTGAGGGTGGCGTTGAAGGTCTTGTCCTTGGCGCGCAGGCCGTGGTAGGCCAGGCGCAGGTACTCGTCGGCCAGCTGGTTGAGGTCGGTGGGCACCCGTTCGCCGGAGCTGGCGCGCGAGTGCTCCAGCATGCCGCGCACGATGCTGGCGGCGCGCCCGCCGTGCTGATGGATTTTCTGCAGGTTTTGCTTGAGGTCGGCCAGCAGGTCGGCTTCCAGCTCCAGGTCGCGGGCCGGCTTTTCGCGCTCCTCCTCCAGCTCGGTCACCAGCTCGGCCGAGACTTCGGCGAAATTGTTGACGAAATTGAGCGGGTTCTGGATTTCGTGGGCAATGCCGGCCGTGAGTTCGCCCAGGCTGGCCATTTTCTCGCTCTGAATGAGCTGGGCCTGGGTGGTGCGCAGCTCCGTAAGGGCGGCGCGCAGCTCCTCGGCCTGGTTGGTGAGGGCGGCGGTGCGCTCGGCCACCAAGTGCTCCAACTGCGCGTTCTGGGCCTCGATGAGGCGCTTGGCTTTTTCTTCTTCCTCGCGCAGCAGGCGCTCTTTTTCCAGGGTTTTCTTCTGGTTGCGGGCAATGAGAATGAAGGTGACCAGCCAGATGATGACAAAGGCCTGCGTGGTATCCAGCGCCGAGTCGTATTGCTTGGGAACCTTGCCCTGCGGCGTTTCCAGCACGTATTCCACCAGCTTGTACAGCACCAACGGCCCCATGGCCAGCAGCAGCGAGCGGGCCGGGCGGTAGTCGCGCACGGCCAGCAGCACGGCCATCACCATGCCCAGCACCAGCAGCCAATACGCATCGCCGAGCTTGGGGCTCCAGAAATCGAACGCCTGGGCGGCCAGGTACAGCACCAGCACCGGCACCCAAATCCAGGTCAGCAACGGGTTCCAGCGCGGCAGGCGCTTGGGCAGGTCCAGGAACTTGCGCAGGGCGCCCACTATCCCGAAGGCCACCGGAGCCGTGAAAAAAATATCGCCTAAACCCGAGTAGTGAGCCATGAGTGAGGGGGGAGCAGCTGCCCGCCGGGGCCGGGCCCGGCAATGTGTGCGGCAATGTTACTCAGCAATAGCCGAACCGCTATGCTGCCGCGGGCGCAGCGGCTGGCCGAATAGCGAATTGTCGTTCCAACGAAAGAGGTATCTGAGAGCTGTCTGCCAGGGAGCTTTACCCCGATGCCTCCTTCGCCGGAACGGCAATTCGCCATCCGGGATGGCCTTTAGGCGGGCAGCACAATGAGGAATTCGGTGCCTTCGCCCTCGCGGCTTTCCACGGTGAGGGTGCCGCCGTGGCCTTTCGTCACGATGTCGTAGCTCAGCGAGAGGCCCAGGCCGGTGCCCTGGCCGGCGGGCTTGGTGGTGAAGAAGGGCTCGAAGATTTTGGCCTGTACGGCCGCCGACATACCCGTGCCGTTGTCCTTCACCCGGATTTCGACGGTGCGGCCGGCCGGGCGGCGCGTGCTCACCAGCACGGTGGGCACGTAGGCCGCGCCGGAGCGGGCTTCGTGCTGGCGCTGGCGCACGGCGTGCAGGGCGTTGGTGCACAGGTTGAGCAGCACGCGGCCTATGTCCTGCGTCACCACGGCCACGGCGCCTATTCGGGGGTCAAATTCTTTGTCCAGCGTGGCTTCAAAGCTTTTGTCATCAACCCGCAGGCCCTGATAGGCCAGCGTCAGGCTTTCCTCTGCCAAGGCGTTGAGGTCGCTGGGCTCGCGCCGGCCGGTGCCGCTGCGCGAGTGCTCCAGCATGCCCTTGATGATGGACGACGCCCGCTGTCCGTGCTGGCTGATTTGCTGGAGGTTCTGCTTGAGGCCGCTCAGAATTTCCTGTTCCAAATCGGCCGAGCGGGCGGCGCCTTCGCCGTGCATGCCCTCCACGAGGTCGGAGCTGACTTCGGCGAAGTTCTTCATGAAATTGAGCGGGTTTTGCAGCTCGTGGGCAATGCCGGCCGTGAGCTCGCCGAGGAAAGCCATTTTCTCGGCCTGCACCAGCTGCGACTGCGTTTGGCGGAGCTGGGCCAGGTTGCGCCGGTTCACGCGCAGCTGCCGGTAGATAAACACGCCCAGCCCCGACACCAGCAGCACGGCCAGCAGCGCGCCCAGCAGCAGGCGGTTGCCGAGGCGTAGGCGTACGGCCTGCACGGCCTGGGCCTGGCGCAGGTTATTTATCTGGCTATTCTGGGCCTGCTCGATGCGCTCGCCCTCGTACTGGGCCACGTTGAAGGCGGCCTGCGCCGTGCGAAAGGTATCGGCCAGGGCAATGTAGGCGCGCGAGTAGCGCTGGGCCTCCACCATCTGGCCCCGGGCGTCGTAGAAGGCGGCCAGCTGCTGCAGGTATTTCGGGCGCAGGCGGTCGAGCCGCGCCGCCGTGGCCTTGCGGTAAGCCAGCAGCCAGTGCTTCTCGGCGCGCTGGTAGTCGCCCTTGGCCACGTAGTACTGGGCCAGGGTCGCGTCAATCTCAAACTCGCCGGGCCCGCTGGACATGGGCAAATCCAACGAATCATCGAGCTGCTGCGCCCGCTGCAACAGCGGCGCGGCCTGGTCGATGGCGCGCATTTGCAGCAGTACGGCCGCCTTTTGCACCAGGGCACAGGCGCGGTCCACCTGCTGCTCGCTGGGGTCCGAAACGTGGGCAGCCAGGGCCGAATCGGCCGAGCGCAGCGCCGCCGGGTAGCGCTTTTGCTGCCCAAACAGTTTCGATAGGGCCAGAAACGTGAACACCCGGTTGGTGCCCTGCACCCGCCGAAACTCGGGCATGGCCTGGGCCTGGCTCAGGTATTGCACGGCCTTGGCATTGTTGCCCCAGTCGGCATACAGCCCACCGGTCACAATTATCTCGTTGATGTGCAGCTTATTGCTGAATAGCAGGGCCGTATCGGCCGCGCGCAGGGTGCTGTTGATGGCCCGGTTGTAGTCGCCCATGCGCCGGTAGTAGGCACCCTGCGAAATGTAACAAGCCGTGATATTTTCGGTGGCGTTGTGCAGCCGGTAGTAGGTCAGCTTTTCCTCGTAGTATTTCTTCCGGGCCGCCATGTCGTTCTGCTGGTTGTACAGGCTCACCAGGTTTATCAGCAGCCAGGGAATGGGGCGGCCCACGCGGTCAAACTCGTTTATGGCCGCCTTCATGGTGTCCAGGGCCGCGGGCGAGCTCCGGTCCCAGAGCAAGAGGCCGGCCCGCAGGCGGCGGTAGGGCGCGTCGTCCAGGGTTTGCAGGCGCTGGTTGAGGACGAGCAGCTGGCCGAGCAGGGGCCGGGCCTCGGCATTGGTGGGGCGCAGGTCGAGCAGGTGAACGATGGTGCGCAGCCGGGCCGAGTCAGCCGTTTGCCGGGGCAACGTGCGGGCCAGCGAATCGTAGTCCGCGTCCCAGTAGCGCTGCCGGGCCTGCAAGGGTCCGCTCAGCGCCCACATTGCCAGCACCATAACAATCCATCTCATCGGTAGAACCTAAGCGTAAAGCATGGAAAATACGGCACGGGCCGGGCTTTTTAATCCGCCGTTTTGCCAGGTTCGGGTGCATGCCGCCATTTCCATGCCGTAAAGATGAAATATTTCCTTCGCAACCGCCACAACCGGGGCCATAATTGTAGGGCCGGCCCGCGCCCGGTAAGCGCTTGATTTTCTGTTTTCAATTTTACCTGCTTGCTTTGCCCGCCTGCCAGCCCCCGCCGCCCGTAGTCCCTACCTTATGAATCTTCAGGCCGCCGAAAATTTTATCGTGAACGAGCTGCGGCGCGGCCTCTCCCCCACGCTCTATTACCATGGCCTGCACCACACCCTCGACGTGGCCGAAGTGGCCCTGGAGCTGGCCGCCGCCGAGGGCATCACCGACCCCGAAGCGCTGGCCCTGCTGCGCACCGCCGCCCTCTACCACGACGCCGGCTTCCTGAGCAGCTACCAGGGCCACGAGGACGAAGGCAGCGCGCTGGCCCGCGCCACCCTGCCGGATTTTGATTATTCCGACGCGCAAATTGCGCAAATCTGCGGCCTAATTACGGCCACCAAATACCCGCAGGAGCCACAAAACCACCTCGAAGAAATTCTCTGCGACGCCGACCTCGACTACCTTGGCCGGCCCGATTTCGTGCCCATTTCTACCAGCCTTTTCGACGAGCTCACGGCCCGCCAGCTCATCGCCGACGAGTACGCTTGGTTTCAGCTGCAGGCCCGGTTTCTGGCCGGCCACCATTTCTGGACACCCACGGCCATTGCCCGGCGCGCCGCCCCCAAGCAGGCCCGGCTCGACCACATTCTGGCGCTGCTGGCCAACTGGCCCGCGCCCGGCGAGGCCGAAGCGGTGTAGGAATTCATCAAAGCACATAGAACGTCATGTCGAGCTTGCCGAGACTCTCGCGTGGGGTAGTGATTCAATCGCAAGAAAGAATCACTACCCCACGCGAGAGTCTCGGCAAGCTCGACATGACCGTTCAAAAACACCTGAGCTGTTAACCGACCCTAATTTCTCCCACTCACCGCCGTGCAGCTCATCGTCATTTCGTCGCCCGAAGCGGTAGCGCAAGAAGCCGCGCTGATGAGCGAAATGCTGGCCGCCGGCCTCTCCCGTCTGCACCTGCGCAAGCCCGCTTTCAGCGAGCCGCAAATGGCTGATTTGATTGCGCAACTGCCGGCCCGCTACCGCGCGCGGCTGGTGCTGCACGGGCATCCGGCCCTGGTTTCGGGCATGAAGCTCGGCGGCCTGCACCTCACCACTACCGCTCGTAAGGCCCTGACCAGCCGGCCTAAACTAGCCACCGGCCAGAAGTTATCCACCTCTTTCCACACGCTGGCCGAAATCCGCCAGCACCGCCGAAAGTACGACTACGTGTTCCTGAGCCCGGTTTTCGATAGCCTCAGCAAGAGCAACTACATGGCCGGCTTCGAGTTATCCACAGTGGCTGAGGCACTTCGGCAGTTGAGGCGGCGGGCCGGCTACGTGCCGCAGGTGCTGGCACTGGGTGGCATTGAGGCGCACCGACTGGCCGCTGTGCAGCAAGCCGGATTTGCGGGCGCCGCCGTGCTGGGTGCCGTGTGGCAAAGCACCAACCCGGTGGCTGCTTTCCGCGCGCTGCAAGCCGTGGTGGGCTAGTAATCGGCCAAGCCGTTGCGGAGCGAATACACCTCCCGGAAGCCTTGCGCAAATAGCTGCTGCGCGGCTTTCTGGCTGCGCGTGCCGCCGGCACAATGCACCACCACCGGCACTTCAGGCGAGAGCTCACCGAGCTTTTCCCCTAGCTGTCCCAGCGGAATCAGCACGCCGCCAATGTTGTGCCGGGCCGCCTCATGCGGCTCCCGCACATCGAGCAGCTGCAGCGGCCGGCCGCTTTGCTGCCAGGCCTTCAGGTCGTCGGCCGAGATTTCGGGGGCGCGTTGCGGCGCGGCGGCCATTGGCGCCTCGCCGCAAAATGCCGCGTAGTCGGGTGCCAATTCGGTGAGCTGCTGGTGGGCCGCCACCGCCCGGAACTTGATGCTTTGGAAGCGCATGCCCAGGGCATCGACCAGCAGCAGGCGGCCGCTCAGCACCTCGCCCAGCTCCAGAATAATTTTCAGCGCTTCCGTTGCCTGCATGGTGCCCACTAGGCCCGGCAGCACCCCCAGCACGCCGATTTCGGCGCAGCTAGGGGCGTCGCCCGGCGCGGGCGGCTCTGGGTAGAGGCAGCGGTAGGTGGGGCCGTTTTGGTAATTGAAAACCGACACCTGCCCCTCAAACTTGAAAATGGCCCCAAACACCAACGGCTTACCGAGGATGACGCAGGCATCATTCACGAGGTAGCGTGTGGCGAAGTTGTCGGAACAATCCACCACGATGTCGTAGCCGGCAAACAGCGTCAACACGTTGTCGCGCGACAGCAGCGTTTGGTGCGTTTGCAGCATGATGAATGGGTTTTGCGCCGCCAATTTTTCGGCGGCTGCCACGGCTTTGGGCCGGCCCACGTCGGCGGTGGCGTAGAGCACCTGGCGCTGCAGGTTGCTGTCGTCCACGGTGTCGAAATCGAGCAGGCCCAGCGTGCCCACGCCGGCGGCGGCCAGGTACTGCAGCACCGGGCAGCCCAGGCCGCCGCAGCCCACCACCAACACGCGGGCCGTTTTCAGGCGCTGCTGGCCCGCCAGGCCAATTTCGGGCAGCAGCAGGTGGCGGCTGTAGCGGTTGGTTTCGGCGGAGGAAAGCGGGAGGTCGGCAGGAATCATCAGGATGAAAATTGAACGTCATGCAGAGCGTAGCGAAGCATCTCGCCTGCCAACACTAAACTGTTTTTCAACGATTGAGTTACTACCCCAAGCGAGATGCTTCGCTGCGCTCTGCATGACGGCCTTTTTCTAGCGGCTCGGCCCCACCAACGTGGCATCCCAGTCCTTCCACACCGGTTCGTAGCCCTGACGGCGCAGCATGGCGGCAATCTCGGCGGGGCTGCGCTCGTCCGAAATCTCGAACTGCTCCAGCGACTCCGGCGCCACCGCGTAGCCACCCGGGTTGGTCTTCGAGCCCGCGCTGATGCTGGTGATGCCCAGCTTCACCACATGGTCGCGGAAAACCGGGCTTTCGCGGGTCGAAATCGATAGCTCTACCTCCTCGTTCAGCAGCCGGTAGGCGCAAATCAGCTGCACTAACTCCCGGTCGCTCATCTCCACTTTGGGCTGGAGCAAGCCCTCGGCCGGCCGCAGGCGCGGAAACGATAGGCTGTACTTGGTTTGCCAGTAAGTGCGTTCCAGGTAATCAAGGTGCAGCGCCGTGTAAAAGCAGTCCGTCCGCCAGTCTTCCAGCCCGATGAGCACGCCCAGCCCCATCTTGTGGATGCCGGCGCGGCCCAGCCGGTCGGGCGTATCGAGGCGGTAGTTGAAGTTCGACTTTTTGCCCTTGGGGTGGTGCTTTTTGTAGTCGTCGCGGTGGTAGGTTTCCTGGTACACCAGCACCGTGTTCAGACCCTCGGGAATCAGCCGCTCGTAGTCGGCCTGGTCGAGCGGCTGCACTTCCAGGGAAAGATGCGCGAAGTGCGGCCGCAGCGTGCGCAGGGCCTTTTCGAGGTAATCCACGCCTACCGTCACGTTGGCCTCGCCCGTCACCAGCAGCACATGGTCGTAGCCCCAGTCCTTGAGCACGGCCGCTTCCTGTAGCATTTCCACGCTGCTCAGGGTGCGCCGTGCAATCTTATTATCGAGGCTGAAACCGCAGTAAGTGCAGATATTCTGGCACTCGTTGCTCAGGTACAGGGGCGCGTACAGCTGCACCGTGTTGCCGAACCGCTTGCGTGTAAGCCGGTGGCTCAGTTGCGCCATCTGCTCCAGATACGGCGCGGCGGCGGGCGAAATCAGCGCCTTGAAATCCTCCAGCGTGCGGCGCGGCGCGGCCAGGGCACGCTCCACGTCGGCAGCAGTCTTGGCGTAGATGCTGGCCTTGACGTCGTCCCAGGGCTGGGCTTCGAAGATGGGTTGGAAGCTCATAATTAGTTGTCAGTTGCCCGTTGTCAGTTGTTAGCTCTTTCGAACAGCTGTCGGATACTAACAACTGACAACGAGCAACTGACAACTAAAATCTACATATCCAGGAACGCCGTGAGCGGCGAGCTGGCCACTGCCCCGGCGTGCGCCACCGGCGCGGCCAGCCGCGCCTCATAGGCCATTCGGCCGGCCTCCACGGCCATCTTGAAGGCGGTAGCCATGGCCACCGGGTTGCCGGCCACGGCAATGGCCGTGTTCACCAGCACAGCATCGGCGCCCATTTCCAGGGCCGCCGCCGCATGCGAGGGCGCGCCGATGCCGGCATCCACCACCACCGGCACCTTGCTTTGGCCGATGATGATTTCTAAGAATTCGCGCGTCAGCAGGCCCTTATTCGAGCCGATGGGTGAGCCTAGCGGCATCACAGCCGCCACGCCCACTTCCTCCAGGCGCTTGCAAAGCACCGGGTCGGCGTGGATGTAGGGCAGCACCACGAAACCCAGCTTCACCAGCTCCTCGGCCGCTTTCAGGGTTTCGATGGGGTCAGGCAGCAGGTACTTGGGGTCGGGGTGGATTTCGAGCTTGAGCCAATTGGTTTTCAAGGCCTCGCGGGCCAGTTGAGCGGCAAAAACGGCCTCCCGGGCAGTGCGCACGCCGGAGGTATTGGGCAGCAGGCTGAATTGCGGATGCGACAGGTGGCGCAGGATGTCATCCTCCACGGCGGCCACGTCCACCCTCTTCAGGGCCACCGTCACCAATTCAGAGCCCGACGCTAAAAGCGCTTCTTCCATGAGCTCCGACGAGCTAAATTTGCCCGTGCCGGTAAACAGTCGGGAGCTAAATGTGCGGTCAGCAATGACCAAATTCTTGTTTAACATAATAATTAAACAGGTTTTACAGCGGGTAATTCACTGACGAACAGACGCGCAGCTTCCGTTGGATTTTCCGCCCCGCCAATGGCGCCGGATACCGCCACGCCGTGCAGCCCTGTCGCCAACAGCGCGGCCACGTCCTCCAAAGCAATGCCGCCAATGCCGATAACCGGCACCGTGATGCCGGCCGCCTGGCACTGCCGCATGATTTCGGTGTAGCCCGCAAGGCCCAGAATCGGGCTCAATTTCTCCTTGGTGCTCGTGAAGCGAAAGGGCCCCAGCCCCACGTAATCGACGCCGGCCGCGGCCAAGTGCTGCACGTCGGCAAAGGTGTTGGCCGTGCCGCCGATGATGGCTTTCGGGCCCAGCATTTCGCAGGCCTCGGCGGGCGGCAGGTCTTGCTGGCCCAAGTGCACGCCGTCGGCCCCGATTTCCCGGGCCAGCGCGGGGTTGTCGTTGATGATGAGCGTGGCGCCGTAGCGGTGGGCAACGGCCAGCGTATCAAGCGCCAGCTGCTTCCAGATGGCCGGCGGCTGGTTTTTCACCCGCAATTGCACCCAGTGCACCCCGCCCTGGCAGGCCAACTCGGCCGCTTCGGCGCTGGTGGTGATGTAGTGAAGCGCGTTGATTTTCATAATGGATTAGCTTTTCGAATGGTAGCCCAGCAGTGTGTCGTTGCTAGCCAGAAATTCGGTGGTATAGTCCTTGGCGGCCTCGCAGGCATCGACCAGCGTTTCGCCCTTGGCCAGATTGGCCAGTACCGCGGCCGAGAGTACACAGCCGCTGCCGTGCTTCTCGCCGTGCGCCAGCCGCGCCACCGAAAACGAGTCCCATTTGCCGCGGGTATAGAGTACATCAGTCGATAATTCGCCGGTGTCGTGGCCTCCTTTCAGCAGCACCGGGCAGAAGTTGCTCACGACTTGCGCCGCGACTTCGGCCGATGCTTCACTGGGCCACATGCGCAGCATTTCGGGCTTGTTGGGGGTCACGAGGGCCATTTCGGCGCATAGGGCCTGCATCAGCTGGCGGTCGGTTCGGCGGTGGAACTCGTAGCCGGCCGAGGCCTTGAGCACCGGGTCCCACACGATTTGCAGCTTTGGGTTCTGCATCTTCAGCCAGCCTACCAGCTCCAGCAGCTGCGGCAGGCTCTCGACCAAGCCGACTTTGATAAAATCGACTTTGAAACGGGCAAATAGCACCCGAATCTGCTCCCGGATTTCCGCCGCTGGCACCCAGTTCACGCGCTCAAACGACACGTCATTTTGCACGGTGAGGGCCGTGCACACGCCCAGCCCATACACGCCGTGGCCCTCGAACGTTTTCACGTCGGCGAGCAGGCCGGCGCCCGCGCTGGGGTCGAAGCCGGCAATGCTGAGGGCGTAGGGGCGGAAGGATTGGGACATGGGGTTGAATGTAGCGTGGACTCTGCGAGTCCGCGTTTGACGGAAAGATGTTCGTTCACACGCGGACTCGCAGAGTCCACGCTACATCGTTTCTAGAAATAAATCTCACTACCTTTTTCCACAAACTCCCGCGACTTTTCCACCAGCCCTTTCGCCAGCACCTCACTGGCGGTCAGGTCCTGGGCCGCCGCGTAGTCGCGCACTTCCTGGGTGATTTTCATCGAGCAGAAGTGCGGCCCGCACATCGAGCAGAAGTGGGCCACTTTGGCGCCCTCGGCGGGCAGGGTTTCGTCGTGGTATTCGCGGGCCGTGTCGGGGTCGAGGCTGAGGTTGAACTGGTCTTCCCAACGGAACTCGAAGCGGGCCTTGCTAAGGGCGTTGTCGCGGTACTGCGCGCCGGGGTGGCCTTTGGCCAAATCGGCGGCGTGGGCGGCGATTTTGTAGGCAATAACGCCGTCCTTCACGTCCTGCTTGTTGGGCAGGCCGAGGTGCTCCTTGGGCGTCACGTAGCACAGCATGGCCGTGCCAAACCAGCCAATCATGGCCGCGCCGATGGCCGAGGTAATGTGGTCGTAGCCCGGCGCGATGTCCGTCGTGAGCGGCCCCAGCGTGTAGAAAGGCGCCTCGTGGCACTCCTTCAGCTGCTTGTCCATGTTTTCCTTGATGAGGTGCATGGGCACGTGGCCGGGGCCCTCAATCATCACCTGCACGTCGTGTTTCCAGGCAATTTTGGTGAGTTCGCCCAGGGTTTCCAGCTCGGCAAACTGCGCTTCGTCGTTGGCATCGGCAATGGAGCCGGGGCGCAGGCCGTCGCCCAGCGAGAAGGCCACGTCGTAGGCCTTCATGATTTCGCAGATTTCCTCGAAGTGCGTGTACAGAAAGCTCTCCTTGTGGTGCGCCAGGCACCATTTGGCCATAATGGAGCCGCCGCGCGACACGATGCCCGTCACGCGCTTGGCCGTCATCGGCACGTAGCGCAGCAGCACCCCGGCGTGGATGGTGAAGTAGTCGACGCCCTGCTCGGCCTGTTCAATGAGCGTGTCGCGAAACAGCTCCCAGGTCAGGTCCTCGGCCTTGCCGTTCACCTTTTCCAGCGCCTGGTAAATCGGCACCGTGCCCACCGGTACCGGGCAGTTGCGGATAATCCACTCGCGGGTTTCGTGGATGTTCTTGCCGGTGCTCAAATCCATCAGCGTGTCGCCGCCCCAGCGGCAGCTCCACACGGCCTTATCTACTTCTTCCTCAATGGATGACGTAACGGCCGAATTACCAATGTTGGTGTTGATTTTCACCAGGAAATTGCGCCCGATAATCATGGGCTCGCTCTCCGGGTGGTTAATGTTGCTGGGAATCACGGCGCGGCCGGCAGCCACTTCCTGGCGCACAAATTCGGCCGTGATGTGGCCTTCCGGCGTGTTAGCCCCGAAACTGTGGCCGCGGTGCTGCGTGCGCAACGGGTCATCGGCGGGCAGCTCGTCGAAGCGCTGGTTTTCGCGGATGGCGATGTACTCCATCTCGGGCGTGATAATGCCCTTTTTGGCGTAGTGCATCTGGCTCACATTGTAACCCGGTTTGGCGCGCAACGGGGCCGCGATGTGCTCGAAGCGCAGGTGGTCGAGGCCGGCATCGGCGGCGCGCTGCTGGCCGTACTCGGAGGTGGTGCCGGTGAGCTGCTCCACGTCGCCGCGGCCGAGAATCCATTGCTGGCGCAGGCGGGGCAGGCCCTTTTTCAGGTCGATTTCAACATTGGGGTCGGTGTAGGGGCCGCTGGTGTCGTATACCGTCACGGGCGCGTTCTGCTCCGATGGGAAGCCGAAATCGAACTTGCGCTCGGTGTCGGCCAGGGCGATTTCGCGCATGGCCACCCGGATTTCGGGGTGCAGCTTGCCGGGCACGTAGATTTTGCGGGAGCCGGTGAGCGGCTGGCGCTCCACCAGCGTCTGCTGCGGGGCCTGGTCTTTCTTTTTCATAACTGGGTTAGTTGTCAGTTGTTGGTTGTCAGTTGTTAGACATCGGCTGTCAGAAAGTTGACTGTCGCTGCATCCCTGAAAGGCCTGACAACTGACAACCAGCAACTGACAACGAAAGGCCCTACCCGCCCTGCGTGGCGCGAATAATCGTGACCCGGTCGTGCTCACGCAACTCATGCGCCTCCCAGGCAGCGCGGGGCACCACTTCGTCGTTCACGGCCACGGCGAGGCCGCGCTGCCCGGCCAGCGCGAGGCCGGCGAGCAGCTGCGTGAGCGTCTGAGAATCGGGAGTTTCCTGGGGCGAATTGTTTACGTAGCAAATCATGGCAACCGGGGCAGGTGGCAGTGAAATCAGTCCATAAACAATAGGGGTGCCGACGACGGACTACCCCATGGGCAGCCGCGAGCGGACCAGTACTTTTCCCTTCGCCGGTATTAGCCGGAATCAGGTTCCAAGGGTATTATCTCAGCCGCGCCGAAGCGAAGCACCCCTAAAGTTTATGGGCCAAATCTACGCGCTGGCTGGGAATAATCAGCACGATGTAGGGGCGGGGCCTGCCCCCGCCCGGGTGGTCGCGCCGCTTCAACGGTGTTGTTCAATGACCGGGCGGGGGCAAGCCCCTCCCCTACGTCGTTCCAACATTCACATTGCCCTTCATCGTCCAAAATCCAATATCTTCGCTTTCTACGCCCTCTATTCTAATCATCAGCTGGCTATGATGCAAAATACTCTACTTTTTCTCGTGTTACTGGGCCTGCCGTTTGCCAGTCGCGCTCAGGAGGTCGATACCGTGCGGGCCAGCACCCTGCCCGGCCCGCAGCTGGCCGAAAAAGCCTATAATGCCGGCTTGGCCAGCTTCCAGGCCCAGCGCTACCCGGCCGCGCTGCAAAGCTTCGACCAGGCCATTGCCGCCAAGCCCGATTTTGCGGCTGCCTATACCAACCGCGCCGCCACCCGCTTCGAGCTGAAAGACTACCCCCAAGCCCAGGCCGATTACGACCAGGCCCTGAAGCTGGAGCCCGGCAGCTACGCCAGCTACTTCGGCCGCGCCCGCGCCCAGGAAGCCCAGAACCGCCTCGCGGAGGCCGAAACCGACTACTCCGAAGCCGTGAAGGCCAAGCCCGACTACGCCCCCGCCTGGTACAACCGCGGCGTGCTGCGCTTCGAAAAAGGCGATTACCAGGCCGCCCGCGACGATTTCGACGGTGCCCTAAAGGCCGACCCCAAGCTAGCTTACGCCTACCACGACCGCGCCAGCGCCCAGCAGAAGCTCGGCAACTTTGCCGCCGCCGCGCAGGACTACACCCAGGCCCTGGCCCTGCAGCCCGACCTGCTGCCCGCCCTGCTCAATCGCGCCGCCGCCGAGCGCCGCACCGGCCAGCTGCCCCAGGCCCTGAAAGACTACGACGCTTACCTAGCGAAGAAAACCGACAACGCCCTGGCCTACACCAACCGCGGCAGCGCCCGCTTCGAAAATAAGGACTACGCCGGCGCCATTGCCGATTTCGGCCAGGCCCTGCAGCTCGACCCGAAGTACGCCTACGCCTGGAACAACCGCGCCGCCGCCCTGCTCAAGCAGGAAAAGTACGCCGACGCGGCTTCCGACGCCAGCCAGGCCATCCAGCTAAAACCCGACTACGCCGAGGCCTACCTCAACCGCGGCCACGCCCGCGAAATGCTCCGCCAGGCCGACGAAGCCTGCCAGGACTGGCGTCGGGCCGCTGAGCTGGGCCTCACGGTGGGCAACCAGTATGCGGCGGCGGCCGGCTGCGTGGGCGAGGCGGCAGAGTAAGCCGAGCGCCGTGTAGCGTGGACTCTGCGAGTCCGCGCCCAGGCGAACGACCCCAGCAATGCACGGACTCGCAGAGTCCACGCTACAAGCAGCCCGCGCCTCGCATCAGAACAATCAATACGTATTTACCATGCCTTTCCGCCTATTCCTCCTGCTCCTACTCAGCGTCGCCCTGCCCGCCGCCGCCCAGAGCGTCGCCTTCACCAAAGACAACTTCAGCGACAACAAGGACGGCCTGCGCGAAGCCAACCGCGAGCTGAAGGACGGCGACACCGAATACCGCGCCGACCCGCCGCGCTACGCCGCCGCCCTGCCGCACTACCTGGCCGCCCAGCAGTTCAACCCCAACAATGCGGCCCTGAACGTGAAAATCGGCGACTGCTACTTGCACTCGCCCACCAAAACCGCCGCCCTCCCCTACCTGCAAAAGGCGGCCAGGCTGGATGCCACGGCTGATGCGCGCACGCATTTCCTGCTGGCCCGGGCCCTGCACCTGAGCGGCAAGTGGCGCGAGGCCCTAGCCGAGTACCAGCAGGCCCAGCCCGTTGGTGGCAACACCCGCAACGGCGACGCCGAAACCATCACGGCCACCGACTTGCAGCGCTACGTGCAGCAGTGCCGCAACGGCCAGCTGCTGGCCGCCCACCCCACCCGTGTATTTATCGACAATGCCGGGCCGGAGCTGAACTCGCCGGATTCAGACTACGGCCCGGTAGTGTCGGCCGATGAGTCGACCATTCTGATTACCTCGCGCCGGGCGGGCTCGGTTGGCGGGAAGAAGGACCCGGAGGGCAACGGCTACTTCGAGGACATCTACCAGGCCTCCTGGCAGGGCAAAAAGTGGAGCCGTGCCGCCAACCTGGGCGCGCCCGTGAACACCGACGACCACAACGCCACCGTGGGCTTGGCGCCCGATGGCCAGCGCATGCTCGTGTACGTGGGCACCAACGGCGGCGACCTGCTCGAAGCTAACCTTACCGGCACCACCTGGACCAAGCCCAAGCAGCTCGGCTCGCGCATCAATACCCGAAGCCACGAAACATCGGCCAGCTACTCGCCTGACGGGCGCTGGCTGTACTTCGTGAGCGACCGGACAGAGGGCAGCCTGGGCGGCTCCGATATCTATAAAGTAGACATGGAAGGCCGCAACCAGCCCGTGAACCTGGGCCCGACCATCAACACGGGCGCGGGCGAGGAGGGCGTTTTTATGGCCCCCGATGGCAAGACGCTGTACTTTTCCTCCGAAGGCCACAACTCGATGGGCGGCTACGACATCTTCAAATCGGTGTTCGAGAACGGCAAGTGGAGCGAGCCCGAGAACCTGGGCTGGCCCATCAATACGCCCGACGACGACGTGTTTTTTGTGACATCGGCCTCGGGGCGGCACGGCTACTACAGCAGCGACCGGCCCGGCGGTCTGGGGGCCAAGGACATCTACCGCATCACCTTCCTCGGCCCCGAAAAACCGCCCGTGCTCAGCCAGGAAGACCAGCTGCTGGCCTCGCGCCTGGCGCCGGTGAAGCAAACCGTGCTGGCGCCCGCCGTGGCCGTGGCCACCGCCCAAGTCACCATCCTCAAAGGCACCGTGACCGATGCCGCCAGCCAGCAGCCGCTCGACGCCGCCATCGACCTCATCGACAACACCAGCGGCCAGACCATTGCCACCTTCCGCAGCAACGCCACCTCGGGCCGCTACCTCGTGAGTTTGCCCTCGGGCACCAACTACGGCATCGTGGTGCGGCAGGACGGCTACCTGTTTCACTCCGAAAACTTCGACCTGCCCGCCGGCGCCGCCTTCGCCGAAGTCATCAAAGACATTCCCCTGAAGAAGCTGGAAGTGGGCACCACCATCGTGCTGCGCAACATTTTCTTCGACACCGGCAAGGCCACCCTGCGCCCCGAAAGCACCGCCGAGCTGGAGCGCCTGCAAAAGCTCCTCACCGAAACGCCCGCCCTCCAGCTGGAAATGGCCGGCCACACCGACGACGTGGGCGAAGCCGCCATGAACCAGGACCTGAGCCAGCGCCGCGCCCAGGCCGTGGTGGCGTATCTGACGCAGCACGGCATCTCCGGTGCCCGTCTCACGGCCGCCGGCTACGGCGAAACCCGTCCCGAAGTGCCCAACACCAGCAAAGGCAACCGCCAGCTCAACCGCCGTACCGAGTTTAAGGTGACGGCTAAGTAGCGCGGACTTTGTAGTCCGCAAGTGGATGCAGTTGCGGACTACAAAGTCCGCGCTACCGAAAAACTGCGCGGTCGGGTAAAAGGCCACATTGGCCGGGCGGGGCGCTTTGATAATCGGAAAGTTGGCGTCTGGCCCGGCCCCTGCATTTACCTTGCGCAGCTAAACCATTGGGCAGCTTTTTCGGCTTGAAACTTTTACTTCACTTTATCTATCGGCGCCGGTTGGGGCTGCTGTTGCTGGCGCTGCTGAGCGGGCTGTTGCTGCTCACGCGGCCGGCGCGGGCTCAGCGGGTTTTCTTGCAGCCGTTTGGGCCGGCCGAGGGCCTGCAACCGTCCTTCATTTATGCGCTGCTGCAGGACCAGCAGGGCTACCTCTGGCTGGGCACCGGCGAGGGGCTGGTGCGCTACGACGGCACGCGCTTCGTCACGTTCACCAAAAAAGACGGGCTGGCCGAAGATTTCGTGGTGTCGCTGCGCGAAGAGCCGGCCACTGGCCGGCTGTGGGTGGGCCATGCCGAAGGCGGTATTTCGGTTAGGAAAGACGCAGCCGGCCGCTTCGAGCCGGCCAAGCTGGCCGCCGTGCCCGCCGCCCTGCACCTGCACGCCGACGGCGCGCCACCCGTCGATACGGCCGCGATTGGCCGCTACCTGCGCCGGTACCACATCGTGTTGGCCGAAGGCACCGTGCCCATTTGCCTGCTGCCCGACCGCGAAGGCAACACCTGGCTGGGCACCGCCGGCCAGGGCCTGCTGCGGCATTCCGACCGGCATTTGCGGCTGGAGCCTTACCCAAGCGGCGCGGCGGGCCAGCTGCCTGCCCTTGCCACTACCGGCGCCAAAGCAACCGAGGAAGCCTGGGCAGCTTTTGGCGGCAACCGCTTTTTTCAGTTGTCGCTTAATCGGCCGGTGCGCGTTCGGGATGGCAACTTTGTGGCTCCTGACCTGGCTGGCCATTCCGTACAGGCACTGCTGCCGCGCCCGGTGGCCTTGGGCGATGGGTTTTGGATGGGAACCACGGCGGGCCTTTTCACGGCAATCCAACCGGGGCTCATTCCGCAGGCAATTGCCGGCTTGCTCGGCAATGCTCAGTTGAGCATCACCGCCCTCGCCTATGCGCCCGGCACCGGCCTGTGGGTGGGCACCGCCGTTGATGGCCTTTACAACATACCCACCGATGCGGCCCGGCCTGTCCGCCATTTCACCACCGCCGAGGGCTTGCTGCACAACACCATCACAGCCCTGCTGGCCGACCACGACGGGCGCGTCTGGATTGGCACCCACGACACCGGGCTGGCCACCTTTGAGCCCCGCACCAACTCCTTCGCCTACGCCCGCCTCACCAAAAAAGGTATCGACGTGAGCAGCTTCGCCCAAGATGCCGACGGCCGCCTCTGGGTGGGCACCGAGGGCCAGGGGCTGTTTTGCCACCTGCCCGCCGGCCAATGGGAACAATTTACGGGCGCCCAACTGCCTTCTGATTATATCTACGGCCTGCTGCCGCTGCCCGGCCCCGCGCCGCGCCTGCTGCTGGTGCACCAGCAGGCCCTCACGGTACTGCACGCCCGCACCCAGCAGTTTTCGCCCCTCGCCGCGCCCGACAACCCGCTGGTGCGCGACTGCCTGGGCCCGGCCGCGCTGGCCCACCGCGCCGGCCGCCCCACGGTGGCTTGGCTCAGCACCCGCGCCGGCCTGCTCCGCCTCGACCTCACGGCCGGCCTGCGCCAGCTCACGGCCCAGCCGCCCGGCCTGGCGCTTACCGGGGCCGAGGTGGACGGCGAAGCGCGCCCCGTGCAGGCGCTGGGCCAGCTTTCGGCCACGCGGCACCGCGTCACGTTTGCGTTTGAGGGCATCAGCCTCACGGCTGGCGCGCCGCTGCAGTACCAGTTCCGCCTGCGCGGGCTGTCCGACGAGTGGAGCCGCCCCAGCCCCGCCGGCGAAGCCCAGTTTCCGGGCCTCGACGCCGGCCGCTACGAGTTGCAGGCGCGGGTGCGCCGCGGCAGCGCCGGCCCGTGGAGCAGAGTAGTGGCCTCCAGCTTCGGCATTGCCACGCCGTTTTGGCGCACCTGGTGGTTTGCCACGTTCGCGCTGCTGATTGGTGGGGCCGTGGTTTTTGGGTTGGTTCGATTCCGGGAGCGCGCCCTGCGCCGCACGCAGTACGTGCTGGAACGCACCGTGCGCGAGCGCACCGCCGAGCTGCGCCAGCAAAAAGCCCAGATTGAGGATATCAACGCCGATTTGGTGGTAGCCCGCGATGCGGCCGAGGCCTCGCGCCGGGCCAAAGCGCAGTTTCTGGCCAATATGAGCCACGAAATCCGCACGCCGATGAACGCCGTCATTGGCCTCACCAACCTGCTGCAGGCCACCCACCCCAACACCGAGCAGGCCGAGTACCTCACGGCCATCGAGTCGTCGTCGCAAAACCTGCTGGTCATCATCAACGACATTCTCGACAGCTCCAAGATGGAAGCCGGCAAGCTCTCGCTAGAGCAAGTGCCCTTCCGCCTGCCCGAAGCCGTGCGGCGCCTCGGGGCCATGTTCAAGTTTGCCACCGAAAGCAAGGGGCTGGCCCTGCAAATCAACGTAGCCGACAACGTGCCCGCTGCCGTGCTCGGCGACCCGGTACGCCTGAACCAAATCTTGGTCAACTTGGTCGGCAACGCCATCAAGTTCACCCGCCAGGGCGGTGTGACGGTAACAGTGCAAACCGTGCTTTCGCCCGAAACTGCTTCCAAACCAGCCCATTCCCTCGTTCGTTTCGCGGTGCGCGACACTGGCATTGGCATTCCGCAGGACAAGCTGGGGGCCATTTTCGAGGACTTCTCGCAGGCCAACACCTCCACCACGCGCGAGTTCGGCGGCACGGGCCTGGGCCTGAGCATTGCCCGCAACCTCGTGCAGCTGCACGGCGGCCAGTTGGGCGTGAGCAGCGAAGAAGGCCAGGGCTCGGAGTTTTTCTTCGAGCTGCCCTACGAAGTGGCCGACGCCAGCGCCGCCCAGCCCGAAGCCCACGCCGGCCTGCTCGCGCCCTTCGAGCCCGCTCTGCGCGTGCTGGTGGCCGAAGACAACGCCCTCAACCAACTGGTGGCCCGCAAAACCCTGGAAGCCTGGAACGTGCAGGTCGTCATCGCCGAAAACGGCCGCCTGGCCGTGGAAGCCGCCGCCACCGACCCCGTGCCTTTCGACGCCGTGCTGATGGACGTGCAAATGCCTGAAATGGACGGCTACGAGGCCGCCCGCCGCCTGCGCGCCTTATTCCCGGATGCCAGCCAGTTCCCCATCATCGGCCTCACCGCCTCGGTGCTGCCCGAAGACCGGGTATTGGCCCTGGCCGCCGGCATGAACGACACCCTCGCCAAGCCCTTCGAGCCGGCCGTGCTGTATGCGCGCCTGGCGCACTTCACAGGAAGAAAGGGAGGTGGGAAGAGGGAAGAGGGAAAAGCGGAAAAGGCAGGAAGCGGCTCCGAACATCAGCCCTTCTCTCCTCTTCACCCTTCCCTAAAACCCGACTGGCACCTGCTCGAAGAGCTGGCCGGTGGCAACGAAGGCTTCCTGCGCCAGATTGTAGGCACTTTCCTGACCGAAGCGCCGGCCCTAGAGGCCCTGCTGGCCGCCAACTGCGTCGACAACCCGGCGGCGCTGGCCGGCACGGCCCACAAGCTCAAGGGCCAGGTGGCCTACTTCGGCGTGCCGGTGCTGCATACCCAGCTCGATGAACTGGAGCGCGCCGCCCGGCACCCCGCTCATGCCTACTGCGAGCCGCTGGTCGATGCCATCCGCCAGCAGCTGGCTGAGCTATATCCGCAGCTTGAAGCCCGGGCATCGGCTTAAAAACCAATCGCACAGGTTACTTTCGTTTTTCCTTACGCCTACCTTTTCGCTGCTATGTCTACTTCTGTACTAAGTTGTTTGGTTGTCGACGACGACCCGCTGTCGGTGCAAGTGGTGCTCAACTGCATCAACAACACGCCTTTCCTCTCGGCCACCGGCAGCTACACCAACCCCGTCGAAGCGGCCGAAGCCCTGCGCACCCAGCCCATCGACCTGCTGTTTCTGGACGTGGAAATGCCCCTCATGTCGGGCATTGAGTTGCTGCGCACCCTGCAAAACCCGCCGCTGGTGGTGCTCATCACCAGCAGCAAAGACTACGCGGTGCAGGCCTTCGAGCACGCCGTGGTCGACTACCTGGTGAAGCCCGTGAGCTACGCCCGCTTCCTGCAAGCGTCCCAGAAAGCCCTGGAAATCGCGGAGCGCCAGCATCCGGCCGACGCCGACGCCATCGAAGCCCCGGCGCCCAATGCCGCGTTCACGTTTGTGAAAGTCGACAACAAGCTGGTGCGCGTCACCTTCGCCGATGTGCGCTACGTGGAAGCCCTCGGCGACTACGTGCACATCATCACCGGCCACAGCAAGCTCATCGTGTACAGCACTATGAAGGGTGTGGAAGAGAAGTTTCCGAGCAAGCTGTTCGTGCGGGTGCACCGCTCGTTCATTGTCAACGTCCAGTACATTCAGGCCCTGGAAGACAACATGTTGACCGTGGACAGCAAGCAGATTCCCGTGGGCCAGACGTACTTGCGCGACGTGATGCAGCGCCTCAACAAGTTTTAAACCGCGCACGCAAGCCGCGTTTCACTTTCCCGCTTTTCCTCTTCGCATGCGCTTCCAACTTGCACCCGGCCGCGGCATTTTTGCTGTTTCTGCTTTTTTCCTCCTCTTAATAAGCGCCGCCGCCCGCGCCCAGCAGGCTGGCGACACCACCAGCGTAAGCTGTGGGCCGCCCCTGCCCCGCATGCTCTGCGTCGACCTCGACGGCCGCGGTTCCATCGACGAAGCCGCCGGCCCCTTCACCTACCGATGGCTGATGGGCGACGGCACCACCCTCACCGGCACCACCATCACGCACTGCTATAAGGAGCGCAAAAACTATGTGGTGCAGCTCGATGTGATAGTAGACAAAACCGGCGAGGTGCGCACCGGCCAGAAATACATCCCCATCAACCTCGTGCAACAGGACGTGGTCGATTTCACGGCCTCCACCACCCGCGTGCGCGTGGGCCAGCCGGTTTCCTTTGCCTCGCCCGAAGCCCAGCTGCTCAACTGCCAGAACGTGCAGTACGTGTGGGACTTCCGCGACGGTACCACCTTCAAAGGCCGCACCGCCGAGCACACTTTCCGCCGCCCCGGCACCTACGCCGTGCGTTTCAACATGCGCGGCTACGGCTCACAGGCCTGCATCCAGAGCTACTGCGTGTCGCGCCAAATCGTGGTGGAACCGTAGCGGGGAAGAGCAGAGAAAAAAAGCAGACGTGAAGTCGTCATGCTGAGCGTAGCCGAAGCATCTCTACCGCGCAACTAATTCATTTTTGAATGGCGGTAAAGATGCTTCGGCTACGCTCAGCATGACGTTCTTCTTTCAGTCAATTCCTCTCCTCTTATTCACTCGCCATCGGCGCGCCCTCTCGCAGCAGCGTCAACACCAGCTCCCAAAGGTGCTCGTAGGGGATAATCTCCACTTCCGCAAAAGCCTCGCCGGGCGGGGCCGTGTCGTGCAGCTGTTGCAGCAGCACCTTGCCGCGCTCCGCCGCCTTGGTTGCATCAAAGTTCTTTTCCACAATCACCTGCAGCAGGCGCAAAAACAGCCGGCTACGCACCGTAGTGGGCTCGTACAGGTGCCGCTGCTGGTACTTGCGCAGGCGTTCCAGGCGCATAAGCACGGCTTCGAGGTTGCGCTCGCGCAGGAAGTGCAGTAGCTGCAGCACCAGAATGGCCACGTTGTGCCCCCGCTTATCGCGGCTGTATTCCGGGAGTTGCAGCACCCACTGGGCCATTTGGCGCTGCCGGGCCACCGAAGGGCGCGGCGGCGGCAGCACAAAGTCAATATAAGCCCGGTACAAGTCCCAGCGCTGCAGCGCCGCCTCGCGCTGGATGAGGTAGGCGGGGTTTTTGGTAATGACTTCCATCAGCTGCTGGGCCCGCTCGTATTGTTCGGCGTGCAGCGCCAGCAGCACATGGTGCTCCTGAAAATAAAACCAGTTGTTGGACGACGGGTGAAAATCCCGGGTGTATTCCTCGGCCAGCCGCAGGCCCTGCACCGGCTGCCGGCTGCGCAGGTAAGCATAAATGCTCACGAAGTGGTTGAAGCGCAAATCGAAGCGCCGCTCGTTCAGCTTACCCTCCTTTAGGCGGCGCGAAGCCGCCGCCGTCACCCGAATCATCTCCTGGAAATTGCCCTGCAGCTCTTCGTAGGCCAGCCGCGCCCGGTACACCACATTATAAGTAGTGAAGCTGCGGGCCTTGCGATGCAGGGCTTCCAGCTGGGCAATGCGGTCGGGCAGCACGGCCAGCACGGCCCGGCGCGCGGCCACGGTACCGCTCAGGGCCAGTTGGGTGGCCGTGTACAGCTGCTCGGCTTCGTCTTCCAGGGCCAGCACCTGTTGCACGTGCGCCAGCACCTTCACCGCCTTCTTATAGGGAATGGCATCGCGCTTTTCGGCGTGCAGGTTGCGCAGCATGCGGGCACATAACACGGCATACTGCGTGAATTCGCCTTTTTCGGCTAGGGCCAGGCAGCGTTGCAGCAACCGCTCCGAGAGATTGTACTCGCGCTCCGCATACAAAATACTCACCTTGTGGAGCATGTCCAGGCACTCCAGCTCGTACCGGCGCGACACCAGGTGCCGGGAATCCGAATGGTCCAGAAAGTAGAGCTGGTTGAGCAATTTGCTGCGCACCCGCGACTGCAGCTTTTGCAGCGCCCGCACGTTGGCCGTCGTGGCCTTGCCATACAATGCCTTCACCACCTGCAACTGGGTGGCATCAGGCGTCTTGGCCAGGGTCTTGACAAACAGGTTCTCCTTGTTCGGTTGGCGGCTATTCAGGTCCAATACCGGCAAAGAGTTCAGGCTACGCGATGTCACAATTCGCGCCAAATTTGCAATTTCATTCATCTAAAATATGCACTAATGGCGTGGAAACAGGCTTTTCATTCGAAACAGACGCTCAAAACCGACGTCACAAAAACGCAGATTCTTTCCTTTTTTCCGTGCAAGCGTCCGGCAATATTTGTATTGTGAATATTTATGGCTGGTTTAACGCTCAGAGGTCACAAATTGAGTGATTTTTCTGAATATCCACCAAAAAAAAGTTTATTTAAAAACAGGGAAGACACCTTACTATATTTTTTCTTTTTTTAGTCAACTTATTTATAATTTGGATACAAGTCAACTTTAGGGCAAAAATGTCCTTTTGCACGGTTCTGGCGAGCCCCAACTTTGTGTTGTTCAAATAGCTGACACACATTCTAAGTCTTAACCACCGTGCTGAATCTCCTCACCATCGCCCTGTTTCAAGTTGCTAGCCTCTGCGCCCCCGCCCCTTCGGATGCGGCTCTGACTACCACCACGAACGTAACCACCGCAACCAATCTGGGCGGCACGGGCGGCTGGGCCGGCGACATCACCCCGGGCGACGGCGACGGCGACGGTGACGGCGATGACACGGATGTATATGGCGGCACGGGCGGCTGGGCTGGCGACATCACCGGCGGCACCGGCGGCTGGGCCGGCGACCTCGCAACTGTGGGCGGCACGGGCGGCTGGGCCGGCGACATTGCTGGCGGCACGGGCGGTTGGGCTGGCGACATTGCAGCCGCAGGCGGCACGGGCGGCTGGGCCGGCGACATCGTTGCCAAATAACGCACTGCCGTTTAGTGCCTATATTGCCTGCTCACTGTAGCAAGGCTAATATAGTCTGAATGTATCGCGTGAGGCAAAATTTCCTGGCTGGAGCCCGTCTCTGTCTTGCAATCGCCTTGCTGCTACAGGGTTGCACGGCCAAGCGCCGCGCTGAGGCGCCCATCAAAATCCGCTGGGCGCACGACCCGGAAAACCTGGACCCGATGGTCATGGCCAACCAGACGGCCATCGACGCCATCAATCTATTAAACTGCAGCCTGCTGCAGGCCGATTTTACCACCAACCAGTTTGCCCCGGCACTGGCTGAAGCCCTGCCCACCGTGCAGCTATTCGGCGATTCGCTCATGCGGCTGCAATACACCATCCGGCCCGAGGCCGCCTGGGACACCGGCCGGCCGGTGCTGGCCACCGACGTGGCGTTCACGCTCAAGCTGATGTTTTGTCCCGGGCTGCCCAACGCGGGCCCCGGTGGCCAGTACCGCTTCATTCGGGAGGTGCTGATTGACCCCCGCAATCCGCGGCGTTTCAGCTTCGTGTGCACCAGCCAGGCGGTGGAATACGTGCAGGCGTCCGGCGATTTTTTTATCCTGCCCGAAGCCGCGCTCGACCCCAAAGGGGAATTGAGGGCCTTCTCGCTGGCGGCGCTACAACAGCGCCCGGCTTCGGCGCCGCCCAATGCGGTGCTGGAAGCCCTGTCCCGGCGCTACGCCGCCGCGGCCCCCGGCCAAACGCCCGCCCGCCTGCCCGGCTGCGGCCCCTACCAACTGGTGAAGTGGGAAAAAGACCGATACCTCCGCTTTGCGCGGAAGCCCCATTGGTGGGCCGACCGAGTGCCCCACCGGCCTTTTGTGCTGCAGGCCCGCCCCGCACAGCTCGAATACGCCATTATTCCCGACGCGGCCACGGCCTCGCTGGCCTTGCAGCGGGGTGACATCGACGTTTTTCCGCAAATGCCCACGCGTGAGTTCACGCGCCTGCGCAAGGCGCCGGCCACGCGCGCGAACCTAAATTTTTACACCACGGCATCCTACGACGTCGTCACGGTGGGCTTCAATACCCGCCGGCCGGCCTTGTCCGATGCCCTGACGCGGCAGGCCCTGGGCCGCTGCTTCGATGCGGCGGGCATTCTGCAGGGCAGTGAGTTGGGCGAAGGCCAACGCACGGTGGGCCTCCTCAACCCCGCCGACCGGCTGAATTACAACGACAGCCTGGCCCCGGTGCCTTTCGACCCCGCCGGCGCCGTGGCGCTGTTGCGCCGCGCCGGCTGGCAGCGCGGGGCCACCACCGAAGCCGGCTGGCGGCGCAACAGTTCCCAGGGCCCTCAGCAGTTGCGCCTGGTGATGCGCTACCGGACCGACGAACAGCTGTTTGCGACAATTGCGCTGCAATTTCAGGCGGCGGCGGCCAGCATTGGAGTGCCCGTGAGCTTGCAGCCCACCGAGTCGGGCGCGTTCAGCATGGCCCTGCGTAATGGCGAGTTCGACGTGTACGTGCGGGCCCTGCGCGGCAATCCGTTCATGTTCAATTTTACGCCTTTTCTGCATTCGCAAGCCATTGGCGCGGGCAATAACACTGGCTTCAGCACGCCCGAGAGCGACCAGTTGATTGCCGCCATTGCGGCGGCGAACACCGCGCCGCGCCGCGCGCAGCTATTGCGGCGCTTCCAGGGGCTGATGCAGCAGGAAATGCCCTTGTTGCCCCTCTTCTTCCTGTCGAACCACATTGCGGCGCAAAAACGGCTGACCGGCCTGCACCCGACCAGTCTAAAACCGGGCTTTGCGGCCATGGCCATCGGCGAAGCGGCTGCTCCTCCCACTGCACCCTAACGCATGGGCCGGCTATTTCTCTGGCGGCTGCTGCGGACGGCGCTGGCGGTATGGGCGCTGGCATCGGGGGTGTTTTTGCTGAGCCACCTCGAAGGCGATACGGCCGTGGAACTGGCCCAGCCCGACCTGGCCGAGTTGCGCACCACTGGCCGCGCGTCCACCCTTGCCGCGCGGCAAACCCTCGACCTGGCCACCCGGCACCGTCTGGGGCTTGATATTCCGCTTTTCTACGTCGGCACGCATCGCCCAACGTCCGCCACGGCGGGCCAGTGGCACTGGAACGGGCTGCCCAACCAATACCACCGCTGGCTCGTTGGCCTACTGCAGGGGGAGTTCGGCACTTCCTATCGCACGGGCGAGAGCGTGGGCTCCCGCCTGCTGCAGGCGCTGCTTTTCACGCTGCCGCTTACGGGCACGGCCGCCACGCTGGCTGTGCTGCTGGCGCTGGTGCTGGCCCAGCGCCTGGCGGCGCGCCCGGGCTGGCACCGGCCGGTGCGGGGCGCGCTGGTGGCCCTGCAGGCGCTGCCCCTTTTTGTTATTGCGCTGGGGCTGCTGCTGTTTTTTGCCAATCCAGCAATGTTGGTCTGGTTTCCCAGCTACGGCCTCGACCAGGCCGTTGACGCTGAAATGGGCGTCGGCGAACAGCTTCCTTTTTATTTGTGGCACATGACCTTGCCGGTGGCAGCCCTCACGCTTAGCGCCCTCCCTGAGCTCACGCTGCAGCTTACCGCCGCGCTGGAGCAGGAGCTTGGCGCCGGCTATGCCACCACGGCCCGCGCCAAAGGCCTGGCCGAGCGCGCCGTTATTCGCCACCATGCGCTGCGCAATGCCCTGCTGCCGTCGCTGGCCCAGCTGGCCGAATTGCTCCCGGCCCTGGTGGCCGGCGCCGTGGTGGTGGAAGTTGCATTTGCCTTGCCCGGCATGGGCCGCTTGCTGGCCGAAGCCGCCGCCGCGCGCGATTTCCCCGTGCTGGTGGGCGGCGTGCTGCTCATTGGCGCGGCACGGCTGCTGGCCCTGCTCCTCACGGACCTTCTTTCCTTATGGGCCGACCCTCGCATCCGGTGGCAGCGCTAGCGTCACAGTCGTTATTTGGCCCGCCCAAATGGGCTGTGGCGTGGCTAGGCCTGCTGGTGCTGGTGGCGGTTGTGGCGCCCGTGCTGCCACTGCCCTACCCGCCTCATGTACCCGACCTGGCGCATATTGCCCAGGCCCCGCTGGCTCCCGGCCAACACTGGCTCGGCACCGATGCTCAGGGGCGCGATGTACTTACCCTGCTGGTTTTTGGCACGCGCACAGCGGTGTTTCTTACTTTGCCAGCGGCGCTGCTGGCGGCCATCATTGGGGCGCTGCTGGGCAGTGCGGCGGGCTTTTGGGGCAATCGGGCCCGGGTCGACATTTCGTATGGGGCTGTGGTGGCCGGGAGTGTGTGGTGGGTATTGCGGCTGCCCGCGCCCTGGCTGGGCGGCGTAGCTGGCGCGCTGGGCCTCGTGGGCGTGGCAACGGGCGGCATCCGCCGCAGGAAGCTTGCCTTCCGCCTGCCGCTGGATGCATTGGTTAGAGGGGGCGCAACCGCGCTCGACACCGTTCCGCGGCTGGTGTTGGTGGTGGCACTAGCGGCCAGTGCGGGGAGCATTTCGGCCCCTGGCTTGCTGGTATTGCTCACCGTTACGTCGTGGGCCACGCCCGCTCGCCTGGTTCGCGCACAGATGCTGCGCATCCGCACGCTGCCTTTTGTGGAGGCCGCTCAGGCTGCCGGTGTGCCAGCGTGGCGCATTTGGCTGAAGCACGCTATTCCACATGCTATCAGGCCTTTATACACATTGTTTCCGCTTAGCCTGGCGCGGCTGTTGGGGCTGGAAAGTACCCTGTCTTTTTTGGGCATTGGCCTGCCGCCGGAGGTGGCCAGCTGGGGCCGCCTGATGGCTTCTTACCGGCAGGAGTCTTCCGCCTGGTGGCTTTTCGCATTTCCATCAACAATGCTAATAATCACCATTTTAAGCTTACAAAAACTGACTAATTCAAGAAAATAAGACCCACGCATTTTCAACCGTACCAGTGGCCCCAAAGAGCAAAAAAATATGTGGAAGGCATTGCGTGCGTTGAATATTACCGATGTCGCAAATCAGGTTTTTTTTGAAGAAATAAAACAGCAATTCGTCAAGTCACAATTTCATTATTCATTTGATATTCAGTTTATTAATTAAACAAACACCTGAGCCACTTTTCAGATTAATTGATTTATACCGACATTCCATTACACTAAATTGATTAAAACGCATTTTAGTGGATGTCTCAATCTTACCTGTTGTGTCCTTTTTTAGGGTAAAATGGAGCTGTAACATTGTATTGCTTTTGGGAAATGCCATTTCGGCTCCAAGCAATATCTGCTCATTTTTTCTACCTACCCGCCCATGTATCTCCTCATTTACCCTTCGCTGAGCTCGCCTCGCCGCCCGAAACCCTCCTCCCATGCCGTCAAGCCGGTTTCGGTAGGCATCGATTTCGTGACGCCCGATGGCATGGTAGTGCCCCGTGCTTTGGGCGAAGCAGCCCTATTGGGCCGCACGGCCGTGCTGGTTGGTGGCCTGCTGGTAGGTGTGTGGCCTCAGTCCTGAGTCTTCCTTTCTACTTAGCTATTAAATCTCATATCCAGTCGATTAACCATTACTTATTAACCACGTCGCATTTGGTATAATACGCTACTCCATTTCTACCCACATTTCGCCTCTACCGCTCGCTGGCTACCCCTGACGAGTTTTAACCCGCCGTCTACCCCGGCGGGTTTTTTTATTGCCCGTTTTCGCTTTGCTGGCCAATGATGGCAATGCCTTCGGTGAAAGAACAGGGCGCATAGCCCAACTCATGCCGGGCCTTGTCGATGCGGAAGCCGGTGCGGGCGGGCCGCCGGGCCGGCTGCGAAAACGTGCTGGCGTCGACCTTCTCAATCAGCGTTTTATCGAGCCCGAAATAGTCGGCCACCTGCAGGGCCATGGCGTGGGGCGTGAGCATGTCGGCCCCGCTGAGGTGGTAGATGCCCTGAGCGGCGTGAGCGGCCAGCAGCCAGCAGCCTTCGGCCAGGTCTTCGGCCAGGGTGGGCGTGCGCCACTGGTCGGCCACTACCTTGATGGCTTTGCCAGCGCGCAGGGAGTCGCGCACCCACAGCACGATGTTGGTGCGGCCGTATTCGTGGGCCACGCCGTAGACCAGCACGGTGCGGGCGATGGCCCAGCGGCCGGTGCTGGCCTGCACCAATTGCTCAGCAGCTAGCTTGCTTTCGCCGTACAAGTTGACGGGGCCGGGCTTGGCGTCTTCGGCCAGCGGGCCCGCTTCGCCACTGAAAATGAAGTCGGTGCTGAGGTGGGTGAGGTGAATATTGCGCGCGGCGCAGGCTTCGACCAGATGCCCGACGGCCGTCACATTTTGCTGCCAGCAGGCTTCGTGGTTCAGTTCGCACTCGTCCACATTGGTGAGGGCAGCGGTGTGAATAACATGGGTGGGCTGCTCCTGCGCAAGGACCTGCTGCACCTGGGTGGCATCGGCCACGTCGAGCGGCACGAAGCGCAGGTCGGGGTATAGGCCAGCCAGCTTGTTGGCGCCGCGCGAGGTGGCTACCAGGATTACGTTGGGCTTTTGGTGCAGCAGCGCCACCAGCTTCTGCCCCAGCAGGCCGTTGGAACCGGTGAGGAGAATTTTCATTTAACAATTAACATTTATCATTTAACAATTCGACTGAAATTGCCCGGCCCGTACGTGCCCTTGACTGCAAACGCACGCGCTTGTTAAATGATAAATGTTAACTGTTAAATGAATAGCCGTAGAGCTTGGTGATTTTTTTGCGTTTGAGCTTTTCCACTTTCACGGTCATTTTGGAATCAGCCAGTGGCCGGTCGCGCGGGTCTTTGGGCAGCTTGGCAATTTTGTCGATGACGTCGAGGCCCTGAATGGCTTGGCCGAACACGGTGTACTGACCGTCGAGGAAATGAGTGCCGTCGTGGTTTTCAACCAGGTAGAATTGGCTGCCGCTGCTGGGTGTGCCGGCCGGGCCGCCCATGCGGGCAGCCGCCAAGGCGCCGTAGTTGTGCTGGTGGCCCACCAGCTCGGCCGGGATGGATGCCTCGTTGGGCTGGCCCTGGCCGTCGTTGGTTGGGTCGGCGTCCTTGGAGTTGGCGTCGCCGCCCTGAATCATGAAGTTCTCAATGACGCGGTGGAAGGTGGTGCCATTGTAGAAGCCGCTCTGCGCTTTTTTCAGGAAGTTGGCTTTGTGCAGCGGCGTGTCATCGAAAAGAATGAGCCGGATAACGCCCTGCGGTGTGGTGATGGTGACGACCTCGTCTTTGCCGCTCTTTTTGGGTTTGCCGGGTTTGGCGGCGGCTGGGCCGGCCAGCCACAGCAGCGCCAGCAGGCCGCAGAGGGCGCGGTGAAATTTCTGAGTCATGATATGCGAAAAGGGGCAGATGAGCTGCAAAAATACACGCGCCCGGCGTCGGGCCGCTACCGGGCTATGCTCACAGCCAACGCACGGGCTGGCTGGTGCGTATGGCGGCACTCATTCTTTCTCACTTGCTGATGTTTACTTCTCCTACTGTTTCGGCCCCCACCCGGCCGGCGCCCGCCACCGGCCATTTGTTTCCCGGGCTGCTGCTGGCGGCTTACGTGCTGCTGTTTGCCGTGTGCGCCATCAACCCGGCCGAGCGCGGCACCTGGGTGGCCGAGAACCTGCCCATTGTGGCCATTGCCGCCACGCTGACGATGCTTTACCTGCGCGGCATTCGGTTTTCGAACCTGGCCTACGCGCTGATGAGTGTGCTGCTATTCATGCACACCATTGGCGGGTACTACACCTTTGAGAAGGTGCCGTTTGCCTGGTTCAACGACTTGTTTGGCTTCAAGCGCAACATGTACGACCGGGTGGCGCACTTCTCGGTGGGCTTCTACGCCTACCCCATCATCGAGCTAACCGACCGGCTGGGCACCATCCGCAACCGGTTGGTTTCGTACCTGTTTCCGCTGTTTGCCATTGCCACGGTGGCCATGACCTACGAAATTATTGAGTGGATATACGCCGCGAAAGCCGGTGGCGCGGCCGGCGCGGCCTTCCTGGGCAGCCAGGGCGACATCTGGGACGCACAGAAGGACATGCTGGCCGACACGAGCGGCGCCGTGGTGGCACTGCTGCTCTACGCGCTGGTTGGCCGCGGTTCCAATTCGCCGGACAAGTAACCGGCCCGCTCTGCCCCCCGCAGGCCGAAACCAGGCCGGATGCAACAGGCACCCTATTCCTCCGACTTAGCCCCGGTGCTCGCGGATGCTGGCCAGGATTTCGCGCCCGCCGCGCCCGAGCACGGCATCGGCCACGGCCACGCCCAGCGCGTGGGCGCCGGCCTCGGTGGAAGTGCCGGTGGTCTGGATTTCCTCCACGTATTCCTCGCCGCTGAGGCTGATGAGGCCGCCGTGCAGGCGCAGATGGCCGCTTTCCAGCGTAGCCAGGGCGAACGACGGAATGCTGCACCCGCCTTCCATGGTGTGCAGGAAGGCACGCTCAGCCAGCAGGCAGGTGTGAGTGGCGGGGTGGTCGAGGGCAGCTTTAAGGCGGGCTTTCAGGTCTTCATCCAAGTCGGCAGCACATTCGATGGCGATGCTGCCCTGACCGGTGGCGGGCACAAACTGGTGGGCCGGCAGCGTGTGGCGCACGAGGTGCTCGTAGCCCATGCGGTGCACGCCGGCGTAGGCCAGCACCAGAGCGTCGAACTGACCTTCTTCGAGCTTGCGCAGGCGGGTTTGGAGGTTGCCGCGGGCTTCGGCGGTGTCGGCGTGGGGGTAGAAGCGGCGCAGCTGGGCCTTGCGGCGGGTGCTGCTGGTGCCCAGCACAATGCCGGGTTTATCAAGCGAAAACTGTTCGTCGAAGCTCAGCACCACGTCGTTCACCTGCTCGCGCTCCAGAAAGGCCAGCAGCTCCAGCTCGCGCGGGATGCTGCTTTGCACATCCTTGGCCGAGTGCACGGCCAAGTGGGTTTCGCCGCGCAGCAGGCTATTTTCCAGCTCTTCGGTGAATACGCCTTTGGAGCCGATTTTGGCCAGGCTGCGGTCCTGCACGGCGTCGCCGGTGGTTTGCATGGGCACGATTTCGGTTTCAAAACCGGCTTGCTGCAGCAGGGCGGCCACGTGTTCGGTTTGCCACAGGGCGAGGCGGCTGGCGCGGGTGGCGAGGCGGATTTTCATTTAACAGGCAGTTATTATTTAAAACGTCATGCTGAGCGCAGTCGAAGCATCTCTACCGCGCAACGCAACTCATTTACTATTGCGGTAGAGATGCTTCGACTGCGCTCAGCATGACTGGTGCTTTCTTATTCACTCAAACCCTCAGAAAGCCGCCCATCCGCAGCGAGCTGTCCACGAACACCATTTTGGCGTTGGCGTTACGTTCGATGTGGTAGTGGGCGTCGGTGAGTTCTTTGGTGAGCAGGTCGGCGTTGCGGGGGGTGACCAGCTTGGAGAATTTGGTGACGAAATCCTGCTCGGCGGCGGGCAGATGGGGGATGAACTTAGGGTCGATGCCGAATAGCAGCACCTTGCGCAGCAAGCCCAGCGAATAGCTCAGCAACTCCTTCTGGTTCTCGCGGCCCAGCTTCTGAAACTCGTCGCTGTGCTTGAGAATATCGGCCGCTTTCTGGCTGTAGGACTGCCGCATCCACTTCACGAAGAACTCGAAATAGTCGTGGTCGGCGTTGGCGTCGCGGCTGGCGATGGCGGCGCCCAGGCTGCCTTCGGCCAGCTGGGCCACCTGGCGGGCTTTCACCTCGGGCACGTGGTAGGCATCGCGCAGGTAGGCCGTAATGTCGTCCTCCGAAAATGGGCGCACCACCACCGGCTGCACCCGGCTGATGATGGTGGGCAGCAGCTGCTCGGGCGCGTGGCTCACCAGCAGGAAGATGGTGGCGGGCGGCGGCTCTTCCAGCAGCTTGAGCACGGCGTTGGCGGCGGCCGGGTGCATGAGCTCGGGCAGCCAGAGAATCACGATTTTGAAGCGGGCCTCGAAGGCTTTAAGGCTCACCAGCTTCAGAATCTGCACGGCCTCGTCTTTGCTGATATTGCCCTGCTTGTTTTCAGCCCCGATGTGCTGCATCCAGTCATTGAGGCCTTGGTAGGGGTTGTCGAGCACGAAAGTGCGCCACTCGGCCATGAACTTGCTGCTCACTGCGTCCTTGGCCACCGATTTGGTGGTGGTCACGGGCATAATGAAGTTCAGGTCGGGGTGGGCCAGCTTGGCTATTTTGGTGCAGGCGGGGCAGTGGCCGCAGCTGTCGTCGGCATCGGCGGCGCGGGCCTCGCAGTTCAGAAACTGCGCGTAGGCCAGGGCCAGGGCCAGCGCCGCGCCGCCCTCCTGCCCCCGGAAAAGCTGGGCGTGCGCCACGTGCTGCCGCTGCACCGACTGACGCAGGAGTTGTTTGACGGCGGTTTGGTTGGGAATTGCAGCGAAGGTCATTATTCGGAGAAGGTGTCCAGGCACCAGGTTTTATCGGGTCGGGTTTCGCGCCAATTCCAATAGGCCTCAAAGAAATCATCGTGGAGGAGTTCCCGGTACTCTTCGTTGTTCCTCGGCTTGTCAACCAGCATCACCCCGGTCCAGTCGCCGTGTTCAGGGTCGCTGGTTCCGTCAATCAGATTCAACAAATTGAAAACAACTCCGGCGGCACAATCTGCCAGCACCTTGCGCACAGCCGACTGAAGCACCTCATTATTCTGGAGCAGCTTCAGCGCCCCTTCTTCTTCAGTAGTAAATCCGCCATTCGGTGGATAGGCTGGCTCGTTGACTTGGCCTTGCAACAATTCTTTGGCACTGCCAGCCGCCTCTTCCTCAATTGATTGATGAATTGCTAGTAGGAACGAATGACGATTGTTTCCGGAGAGTTGCATTACTATCCTTTCGACTTCTCCCAAATCCGGTCCTCCTCCGTCGCCTCAAACACCGCCTTCATAATCCCCTGTTCTACCGCGTCATACGGCAGGGTGCGGCGGGCCATCACACGCTCGGCCACCTCGTTGGCTTTGGGCAGCTTGAAGGTTTCGAAGCCGGCCGCGCCGCCCCAGCTGAAGCTTGGGATAAAGGTACGCGGGAAGCCGGCGCCGAAAATATTGGCCCCTACGCCCACCACGGTACCCGTATTGAACATGGTGTTGATGCCGGCCTTGCTGTGGTCGCCCATCATCAGGCCGCAGAAGGTCTGGCCGGTGTCGACGAAGCGCTTGGCGATGTGGCTCCAGATTTTGACGGGCGCGTAGTTGTTTTTAAGGTTCGAGGTGTTGGTGTCGGCCCCCAGGTTGCACCACTCGCCGATGACGGAGTTGCCGAGGTAGCCGTCGTGGCCCTTGTTGCTGTAGCCCAGCAGGATGCTGTTGCCCACTTCGCCGCCCACCTTCGAGAACGGGCCCACCGTGTTGTCGCCGCGCATCTTGGCGCCCGCGTTGATGTGCGAGCCTTCGCACAAGGCCAGCGGGCCTTTGATGATGGCGCCTTCGTGCACCTGCGAATTTTTGCCCAGGTAAATCGGGCCGTCTTCCGCATTTAAAATGGCCGCGCGAATTTTCACGCCTTCTTCGATAAAGATGTTTTCGGCGCCATACACAATGGTGTGCGCGTCGCCCACCGGCTGCGAGGTGCGGCCTTTGGTGAGCAGGGCGAAGTCGCGGCGGATTTCCACGCCGTTGCGCAGAAACAGCTGCCACGGCCGGTCAATCACCGTCACGGGCTCGGCCACCTGCCGGGTTTCGGGGATGCCGTCCTGAATGAGCTCGGCCACCAGCGAGGCGTCGGCCACGTGGGCGGCTACCAGCAGCTCGTCGCAGTACAGGGCCTGGCCGGGCTGTAGGGCCTGCACCTGACGCGTCAGCAAATCGTCGGGGCACACGGCGCCGTTAATAATGAGAGCCGCTCCACTCACGTCGCCCGCCGGAAACTTGGCCTGCAGATACGGCTGCGTGAGGTAGCCCACGGTTTCGACCCCGAGCCGATGCTGCCACTTCTCGGCCAGCGTGAGGATGCCGCAGCGCAGCGCCGCCACCGGCCGCGTGAAGGTGAACGGCAGCAAGTGGGGCCGAATGGCCGGGTCGTCGAAGAGGAGAACGTGCATTCTTTTGGAGCTATTAGCTAATAGCCGTTAGCTGTTAGCTTCTATGAGGAAGGGCAAATTTACGGCGGCGGCTTTGGCCACGGGCCATAAAAAAACTCCTCCCGGCGATGCCGGAAGGAGTCTTCAAAAAGCTAACGGCTAGCAACCAATGGCTAACAGCTCGAATAAAGCTATTCTTTGTTGGCGCTGTTCTGCTCTTTCTTGGCATAGCGGCTGCGGAATTTCTCCACGCGGCCGGCCGTGTCGATGAACATGTTTTTGCCCGTGTAGAAGGGGTGCGAAGCGGAGCTAACTTCGATTTTCACCAGCGGGTAGGTTTTGCCGTCTTCCATCGTGATGGTGTCGGTCGGCTTCATCGTGGAGCGCGTGATGAACTTAAAGTCCGAAGAAGAGTCCTGGAATACGACTTCCTGGTACTCGGGGTGGGTGTCCTTTTTCATATCGAGAGGTCGGTTTTACCGGTTGAACCCTGCCGATTTTGCGGAAGGGACTGCAAAAGTACAGCTTAGCTCCGAAATACCCAACCTCCGGCCCAATATTTTCCGCAGAGCGCGCGGCCGCAAGTCCTGAACGTGGGCTTGTTGGCTTTCCGAAAAGGTTTGTACATTTGAATCCGGCCCGCACTCGGGGCCGCTTCGTTGCGCGTGATGAAACCCATACTCGTTCGCCGCTTGATTCGCCGTGCCGGCCCCGCCGTGCTGCTGCTGGTGCTGTGGAGCGCCGTGGTGGCCGTGGCTGCCTCGCTCAGCCTGTTCAGCGCCGCCTACGACAGCTCGCGCATCCGCATCGACTGGGAAGTGACCAGCGAAACCGACGTCACCGGCTTCGACTTGGCCCGCAAGGGCGCTACCGAGACCAGCTACACCGCCGTCGGCAGCGTGATGCCCAACGGCCAGCGCCGCTACACGTACTACGATACCAACGTCTTCCGCACCGCTCCTACTGGCGGCGCGTCCACGCCGGCCCAGCTAGGCGGCCCCTTCACCTACCGCCTCACCATCCACAGCCCCGCCGGCGACCAGAGTTTCCTCACGGTGCTGGCCGGCACCCCCAGCAGCGTGCAACGCTCCTGGGGCACCATCAAGTCGATGTTTCGGTAAGAGGCCGACTGTAGCAAGAACGTTTTTGTTGAAAGAACGTCATGCAGAGCGCAGCGAAGCATCTTGCCCGCTACTACCATTCCTTTTTCCAATGATTGGGTTTAATGACTGCGGGCAAGATGCTTCGCTGCGCTCTGCATGACGTTCTTTTGTGCTTTGTCAATTTTGCGCTTCTTTCAACCCACGCCTTCCTTCATGCCCGCCCCCACCCAGCTCTGCTTCGCCTCCAACAACGCCCACAAGCTCGATGAAATCCGGCCGCTGCTGCCCGCCGGCCTCTCCCTGCTGAGCCTGGCCGACATCGGCTGCCACGAGGAACTGCCCGAAACCCAGGACACCCTGGAGGGCAACGCCCGCCAGAAAGCCGAATATGTGCGCCAGCACTACGGCGTGGACTGCTTCGCCGATGATACCGGCCTGGAAGTGACGGCCCTGGGCGGCGCGCCCGGCGTGTACTCGGCCCGCTACGCCGGCCCCCAGCGGCTGGCCGAAGACAACGTGGCCAAGCTGCTGCAGGAGCTGCAGGACGCTCCCGACCGCTCGGCCCGGTTCCGCACGGTGGTGGCCCTGGCCCGGGCCGATGGCCGCACGCACGAGTTTGCGGGCGAGGTGCTGGGCCACATCAGCGAGGAAGGCCGGGGCGCGGGCGGCTTCGGCTACGACCCCGTGTTTGTGCCCACGGAGGGCGACGGCCGCACGTTTGCCGAAATGAGCGGCACCGAGAAAAACCGCATCAGCCACCGGGCGCGGGCCGTGGCGGGCCTGCTGGCGTTTTTGAAGGCGGAGTAATAAGGCGGAGTAATTCTGTTTGGAACAACTAGAAGAACGTCATGCCGAGCGTAGCCGAAGCATCTTTACCTCAATACTGAAATCATTTAGTTGCGCGGGAGAGATGCTTCGGCTGCGCGGACGCCAGATGAGCATGACGTTCTTTTTTCCTTTCTAATTAAGCGAAGCGTTACCTTTGCCTGCTATGCACACCCCGTATCTAATTGGCATCACCGGCGGCAGCGCTTCTGGTAAAACCACGTTTCTGCGCCGGCTTCTGGCTTCGTTTCCCGAGGAGCAGATTTGCCTCATCTCGCAGGACAATTATTATCACCCGCGCGAAAAGCAAATGCGCGACGACCAGGGCGTGGAAAACTTCGACTTGCCCGCCAGCATCGATGCCGCGGCGTATGCCAACGACGTGCTGCGCATCAGCCAGGGCCACGAGGTGCGGCGCAAGGAGTACACCTTCAACAACGCGGCCGCGACGCCCCAGGAGCTGGTGTTTCGGCCGGCGCCCATTGTGGTGGTGGAGGGCATTTTCGTGTTTCACTTCAAGGAAATCGCCGAGCTGCTCGACCTCAAGGTGTACATCGACGCCCAGGAGCACGTGAAGCTGCACCGCCGCATCATCCGGGACCGCGACGAGCGGGGCTACGACCTGGCCGATGTGCTGTACCGCTACACCCATCACGTGGCGCCCACCTACGAGCAGTTCATTGCGCCCTACAAGCACTACGCCGACATTGTGATTCCCAACAACCGCCACTTCGAGAAGGGGCTGGAAGTGTTGGTGGGCTTCCTGCAGAGCAAGGTGGCGGCGACGGAGCAATAAGCCTTCGTACGCGGCAATCAGGCCCTTTTTAGCACGTCCCGACTAACGGGTTTTGCCCGGCGGGACGTGCATTTTTTTGGCCCTTTCGTCCGTATTGAAGTAAAAACAGATTATCTTGGACCTGGAATTACGAACAGCCGGGCGCCGGCCAACGGGGTCGCGCTGCTTCGCTTTCATCCGGTTCAGATAGTTTTTTGCTTTGCTGCTTATGAAACGCACACGTTTACTCTTCTCTCGCCTGGCCACTTTCACCGTGGTTTCGGCCGGCCTGCTGGGGCTGATTAGCTGCGATAAAAACGGCCAGGCCGGCATTTTACAACACCCGGCCGGCAACGACGCCTACCACGTAGTGGTGACGCCTGACGACGCCTACGGCCAAGCCTTCGACGCCAACCTAGGCAAGCTCAACGACACCACCTACCTCATCATCACCAAGGCCGAGCGCGGCAGCGTATTTGCCATGCACACCGGCCCGCTGCCCACCGCCGACCACGCCGTGTGCTTCGCCAGCACCAACAACGCCGGCTTCAAGGAGTGCGTGCAGGAATACTACCACAACGCCGGCGGCGTGGCCATTCAGAGCAACGAGGCCGGCTGGTGGGCCACGCCGCTGTAGTTTTTAGGATAGGAGGGTAAGGGGGCAGGAGGGGAGGAGTCATTATTATTGTGGTAATAACTCCTCTCCTCCTGCCCCCTTACCCTCCTACCCTAAAAAAATGTATAGCAAAGCAGAAGCTACTCAGCTGCGGCAGGCGTTCTGGACGGCCTTTGGGCAGTATATGGCGCCCGTGCCCTCGGCCGAGGGCGAAACCACGAACTGGATTAACTACAAGACGGGCTTCAAGCACCTGTATTTCCGGATGCAGGCCGACAACCGACAGGCCAAAATCGCCATCGAGCTGAACCACCCGGACGCCGGCATCCGGGAGCTGTTCTGGGAGCAATTTTTAGAGCTGAAAACGCTGCTGCACGAAACGCTGGGCGAACAATGGATTTGGGAGCCCGAGGCCCTCGATGCCCAAGGCCTGCCGCTGAGCTGCATCTACCAGGAGCTAAGCCCCGTCAACATCTTCAACCGCGACGACTGGCCGAAGCTGATTTCGTTCTTCAAGCCGCGCATCATCGCCCTCGATGCCTTCTGGGCCGATGCGCAATACACGTTTGAGGCGCTGAAGTAACCCGACGCTATATTGCTGCCATGTCGACCAAACTTATTCTGGCGCTGGGCGTGGTGGCGCTGCTGGCTTACTTCGGGGTTTCATACGGCCTGCGGCAACGTTTCCCGCGCTTGGAAGTGGCCACGGATACGGCGCTGAAAGGCCGCATCAGCGGGGTATTCCACGTGCAGAAATCCCATTTCTTTTTCCTGAACGGCCAGACGGACACCCGGTATGACTTCGGTGCCTTCGCGCCGTCCCCGGACCAGGCGCCATTCCAGCAGGATAGCAGCAGCCTGAATCAGTATCTGCACGTCGGCGACTCTATCAGCAAGCGCGCCCATTCGGTGGAGTTGACCGTGCGGCGGGGCCAGCGCCTGTCGCGGTGGGTATGCCCGCCGCAAGCCACCGGCCGGTAGCGGCTGCTTGCACAACGGCCGCACAGGGGGGCAAGCCTCATTTATACGCCTGCGAGCGGCTTTTTCTAGGATGCAGAGTGCCCCTTGCCCGCATTCCCCTCAAAATGGTATCTTTGCAGACCCCGTACATACCCATGCTGGCTCTGCTCTCCCGTTTTTGGTTCTCGCTCCGCTTTGCCCTGCTCGCCGCCACGGTGCTGCTGGTGCTGGGCCTGAACCAGCGCGCCGTGAGCGTGCTGCGCCCCGTGGGCAAAGGCGAAGCGCGGTTCGTGCGCGCCACAGTGGTGAAGCAGAAGGTGATGCTCGAAGCCACGGCTTCGCTGAAGCATTTCGTGGCCCCGCCGGCCACGGCCTGGCTGCCGCTGCCGGCGCTGGCCGCCACCTGGCTGCCCACCCTGCGCCGGGCCCTGGCCGTGCCGCGCCTGCGCGCCGGCATCCGGGCGGGTGAGGTGTTTCGGGCGCGGCTGCTGGCCGTGGCCTTGTCGCCGCAGGCCCCTTAGGGTCATTTAACATTTAACATTTATCATTTAACACCCTGACTACGGGGTGCAGAATGCTGCTGTTAGATGTTCCCGGTTTGAACTGTTAAATGATAATTGTTAAATGTTAAATGACTCAAAATGCGTAACAAAGGATTAATCATTGCGCTCACTCTCGTCGTCACGGCGTTGTGCGCGTATTTCCTGTTCTTCACCTACGTCTCGCGCGGGGTGCAGCAGAAGGCGGTGGCCTATGCCACCAAAAACGGCAAGCTCGACGAAGGGCAGCGCCAGCACTACCTCGACTCGGTGTGGCGGGCGCCAGTGTTCGGCCCTTTCACCTACCGTGAAGTGCGCCAGAGCGAGCTCGGCCTCGGCCTTGACCTGAAAGGCGGCATGCACGTGACGCTGGAAGTATCGCCGGTGGAAATTGTGCGCGCCATGAGCGGCAACAGCAAAGACCCCGCCTTCAACAAGGCCTTGGCCGACGCCCAGGAAGCCCAGAAGGTGAACTCCAGCACGCCCTTCACGGCGCTGTTTGCCCAGGCCTACCAGCGCCTGGCGCCCAGCAAGCCGCTGGCCACCATCTTCGCCAACACCACCAACAAGAGCCGCAACATCGACATCAACTCTTCGAACGAGAAGGTGATTGGCGCCATCGACAAGGAAGTGGAAGAAGCCATCGACCGCTCGTTCAACATCCTGCGCACCCGCGTCGACAAGTTTGGCGTGAACCAGCCCAGCATCCAGCGCGTGAAAGGCACCGGCCGCCTGCAAATCGAGTTGCCCGGCGTGGATAACCCCGACCGCGTGCGCAAGCTGCTGCAAGGCCAAGCCAAGCTGGAGTTCTGGGAAGTATGGAACCAGAACGAAATCGGCCCCTACCTCGTGACCCTCGACCAGCAGCTTTCGGCCAAGCAGGCCGCTGCCAAAGACGCTCCCGCCACCGCCGCCGCTACCACCGACACCACGGCCACTGCCGCCGCTGCCGGCGACTCGACCTCGCTTGCTGCTCAGCTCGCCAAGAAAAACAAGGCTGGTAAAACCGCCGCTGATTCGGCTTCGGCCAACAAGCCCGGCGTGCTCGCCAAGCTCTTCACCATGCCCGGCCGCCTGGGCGTGAACCTGCGCGACACCTCGGCGATGAACAAAATCCTGCGCTCACCCGAAGCCAAAGCTGTGCTGCCCCCCACCCTGGCTCTGACCTGGCTCAACAAACCCAAAACCATTGAGAAGCAGGAGTACCTGGAGCTGATTCCGGTGCGCAAAACCCGCGACGGCGTGCCCCCCATCAGCGGCGAGCTGGTGAGCGATGCCCGCGCCGACATCGGCCAGGCCGGCCAGCCCGAAGTGCTGATGAACATGACCCCCGCCGGCTCGCGCAAGTGGGCTAAAATGACGGCTGCCAACATCGGCAAGCAGGTGGCCATGGTGCTCGACGACTACGTCATCTCGGCGCCGGTGGTGCAGAACGAAATCACGGGCGGCGGCACCAGCATCACGGGCGACTTCCAGATTGAAGAAACCCAGGATATGGCCAACAGCCTGAAGGCTGGTAAGCTCCCCGCTCCTACCCGCATCGTGGAAGAAGCCGTGGTAGGCCCCTCGCTGGGCCAGGAAGCCATCAACCAGGGCCTGTACTCGTCGCTGGCCGGTGTGGTGATTATCATGCTCTTTATGGCCTTCTACTACGGCCGCGCCGGCATCGTGGCCGACATCGCGCTGCTCTTCAACATCTTCCTGATTCTGGGCGTGCTCGCCCAGTTCGGCACGGCCCTCACGCTGCCCGGCATCGCCGGTCTGATTCTGGTGATGGGTACTTCGGTGGATGCCAACGTACTGATTTTCGAACGGATTCGGGAAGAGCTGGACCACGGCCTGAGCCTCCCCGACGCCATCAACAAAGGCTATTCGCGCGCTTTCTCGGCCATTTTCGACTCGAACGTGACCACCATGCTGATTGCCGTGATTCTCGGCTTCTTCGGCACAGGCCCGGTGCAAAGCTTCGCCGTGACGCTGGGTATTGGCGTGCTCACCTCGTTCCTGTCGGCCGTGTTCGTGTCGCGCCTCATCATCGAATGGATGGTGAAGGGCAACGAGAACCACCCGATGACGTTCAGCACCGCCATTTCGCGCAACCTGTTCAAGAACCTGAACTTCGACATCGTGGGCAAGCGCAAGATGGCCTACACCTTCTCGGCCGTGTTCATCCTCATCGGCTTCGGCCTGATGGCTTACCAGGGCGGCCCGAACCTGGGCGTGGACTTCAAAGGGGGCCGCGCCTACGTAGTTGATTTCAACAAGACGATGGTCGCTTCTGACGTGGCCGACAAAATCCGTCCCTCGTTCCAGGACGCCGGCCTCGAAGTGAAGCAGTACGGCTCGCCCGACCGCCTGCGCATCACCACCGGCTACCTGGCTGAGGACGAGAGCCCCGCCGCCGACGCCAAAGTAGTGGCCGCCCTCAACCAGGGCCTGGCGGCCTATAGCGCCGACGCGCCGGTTATCAAATCGACCTCGAAAGTGGGTGCCACCATCGCCGACGACATCAAGCGCACCTCGGTGCTGTCGCTGGGCCTCACATTGCTGGGCATCTTCGTGTACGTGCTGTTCCGCTTCGAGAAGTGGCAGTACTCGATGGCTGCGGTAGTGGCGCTGTTCCACGATGCCCTGCTCGTGATTGCGGCTTTCCCCATTGCCCGTCTCTTCGGCCTAAACTACGAGATGGACCAGATTTTCGTGGCTGCGCTGCTCACGGTTATCGGCTTCTCGATGAACGACACGGTGGTTATCTACGACCGGATTCGCGAGTACCTGCGCGAAAACCCCAAGCTGACCTTCGCCCAAGTGGTGAACCCGGCCTTGAACTCGACCTTCTCGCGCACCATGATTACGTTCACCACGGTGTTTCTGGTGGTGTTCGTGATGTACGTGTTCGGTGGCGAAACCCTCCGCTCGTTCTCCTTCGCCATGATTATCGGCGTGATTTTCGGCACGTACTCGTCGCTGTTCATCGCCACCCCGATTATCCTCGACACCTACGGCAAGAAAGAGGAGCGGGAGCGCAAAGCCGCTGGTGAGGACGTAACCGGCCTTCCCGGCGACGCGCCCAAGCTGAGCACGGCCAACGTGTAGCACCAACTTTAGCAGAAGCGCCAAGCTTCTGCTCCAGCAAAAAAGGCCGCTCAACTGAGCGGCCTTTTTTGTTTGTGAGTAGCCAGGGCATTCGGCGGATGCTACCGATAAGGGCAGGGCTAATTGATTTCGACAGTCTTCGTGAGCGTGGCCCCGCTGCTGGTACGAACCCGCACCAGATAGAGGCCCCGGGCCAGCTGGTTTACGGGCAGCGCAGCCACGGCCGCTTGCCCGGCGGAGCGAAGCGGGGCGCGGCTCATCACCTGCCCCAGCGTGTTCAGCAGTTCGACGGAGGACGCCACTTGGCCGGGGCCGCCCGAAGCGGCATCAAAGGGCAACGAGATGTTGAGCACATCGTGCGCGGGATTGGGATAAAGCCCGATGGCGGGGCCGGTAGCCGGGCGGGCGGCGGTGGGCGTGCCTAGGTTGAAGCGCACGGCCAGGCCCGAAGCCCACGTCGAAGCCATCAGGTCGAGGTCGCCGTCGCCGTCCAGGTCGGCCAGGGCCTGGGGCGAAGGCCAGGTGATGTTGGAACCCAGCAGGAAGTCGGTGCCGGGGCTGAAGGTGCCGGTGCCGTTGTTGAGCCGCACGGCCATGACGGCGGAATACGAGCCGCCGCCCCCGGCAGCTATCAAATCCAGGTCGCCGTCGCCGTCCACATCGCCCGCCACGAGGCCGACGAATTGAGGGCTAAGACCGTTATTGACCAGCGAAAACGAGGAGCTGCTGGTGAAAACGCCGCTGCCGTTGTTGCGCATGATGTTCACCAGCTGAGTGCTGGCCGTGAGCAGGTCCAGGTCGCCGTCGTTGTCAATGTCGGCCATGACCAGCAGGCCGCCCGTGGTGGCTGGCACGGTGATGGGCGCGCCAAAAGCACCGAAACCGTCGTTAAGGCTCAGCGTGAACAGCGTGCTGTTGCTGAGCATCAGGTCCAGGTCGCCGTCGTTGTCCACGTCGACCAGGTGCAGCTGCGTGGCGGCAAAGCCCACCACCAGGTTTCTGACAGCGCCGAACGTGCCATTGCCCGCGCCCAACGCTATGCCGACCTGGTTATAATCGTTGGCGGTGACGGCGTCGGGCAAGCCGTCGCCGTCCACATCGCCCACCACCAGCCACATGGCCGACCGGCCCACCGGCGAGGAGCGCAGGGCCCCGAACGTGCCGTTGCCGTTGTTGAGCGTCGCGCAAATGGTGCCGGGCTGGCCGGTTGCGCCACCGTAGCCGTTACTCGACACAATGTCGAGGTCGCCGTCGCCGTCCACATCGGCCACAACCAGGCCGGAGGCCTCGGCCCGACTTGGGAAATAAGTGGGCGTGCGGGCGAACGTGCCGTTGCCGCTGTTCACGCTCACTCCCCCGGAAGTCACGATATCCAGGTCGCCGTCGTTGTCCACGTCGGCAGGAAATACCTGGGTGCTGTAGTTACTTACCTCGCCCCCGCCGCCAAACGTGGCCGTGCCGCCGCCCACGGCGGCTGTGAACTGGTACACCTGCGGCGCGGCCTGAAACGCGGCTCCGCTTTGCACCGCCCGGGTCACACTCACGGCCACCCGCTCGCCGGCAAAGAAACGGCTGGCCGGGGCCAGGCTGAGGGTGGCGCCGGCCAGGGTGGCGGCGCCGGCCAGCCGCCCGCGCTGGGCGCCGGTTACTTGCAGCGCGTTGCGGGTGGCCGGGGTGTTGCTGGGAGTCTGATTGAACGTCACGGCCACGCGGCTGTTGCGCGGAGCGCTGGGGGCATTGCGGGCCGGGGCGAGGGCGGTAACCGTCAGCGCGGGGCTGGGCGTGAGGCTGTTCGCATTCAATAGTATTTTGACGCCGAAGCGCCCCAATACCACCAGCAAATCCAAGTCGCCGTCCCCGTCAGCGTCGGCCACGTCCAGGCCCGAAAGGTCCGTTGCCGGCCCTACTGGCAGGTTGTTGCCCGCAGTAAACGTCCCCAGTCCGTTGTTGAGATAGAGCCGGATGTTGACCGTGCCGGCCGCGAGAGTGGCCGCCACCATATCGAGGTCGCCGTCGCCCTCCACATCGGCCAGGCTCAGGTAGCTCGGGCTGCCGCCCATGGGCAGCATCGTGTAAGAACCGAAGCTTCCGGCGCCGTTGTTGAGGCAAACGCTGATGTCGAACCCGAGGTCCGCCGCCAGCACGTCGAGGTCGCCGTCGTTGTCCACATCGGCCACCAGCACGTCGCGCAGGGTGGTTTGGTTGACGGGCACCGACAACGGAGTGGCGGCAAACGTGCCATCGCCGTTGTTGAGGCGAATGGCTACGTTGGCGTTGGTGCCTTCGCTCAGCACGTCCAGGTCGCCGTCGTTGTCCATGTCGCCCACGGCCAGCGCGGTGGTCGACCGGTTATTCGTGTTTATCACGGTGGCCGGCCCGAAACTGCCGCCCGCATTCAGCGCCACGCTGACGGTGCCCACGTTGGCCACCAGGCCGGCGGCGGCCAGGTCGAGGTCGCCGTCGCCGTCGAGGTCGGCCGCGATAACATGGGCGGCACTGATGGCCACCGTGGTGCTGCCGCTGAACACGCCCTGGCCGTTGTTGAGCCGCACGCTCACGCTGCCGTTGCAGGCCAGCAGGTCGAGGTCGCCGTCGTTGTCGACATCGGCCAGGCTCAGGGCACCGGTGAAGCCGCCCACGGTGGCCCCGGCGCCGGCCGAGTAGAGGCCGCTGCCGTTGTTGAGGCGCACATCCACGGTGCCAGGGTTGTAGTCGAAGTTGGCCATCACCAGGTCGAGGTCGCCGTCGCCGTCCACATCGCCCACCACGTTGCCGGTGTAATTGGTGCCGGAGGGCACCATGCCGCCCGGCCCGAAAGTACCCGTGCCGCCGGTGGCCGCCGCCGTGAATTGAAACACTTTGGGATTGCCCAGCGCGATGCCCGCGCTGCTCTGCACCGCCGCGGGAATGGTAACGGACACGGTTTCGCCGGGCTGGAAACTCCGCGCGGCCTGGAAGGAAAGGGCGTTGCCGCTGGCGGCCGTTGGTCCGCTCAGCCGCCCGCCGTGCAGCGCGCCAAACACGGCCAGCCCTGCCCCGCCCGCGCTCATGGGCTGCGAGAACGTGACGCGCACGGGCGCCGTGGGCGGCGCGGCAGGCGCGTTGCTGCCAGGGCTCAGGGCCGTGACGCTGGGCGCCTGCGCCCAAGCCGCCGTGGTGAGAAGGAGAAAAGCGGTAGCGGGAAGTAACGAATGTTTCATGGGAAGAAATGCATGGGGGCGAAAGGTAAGGCCCGGAAGCCACTGACTCACTTACCTATGCCGCCCGCCACCGCAGTTCCCGCCGGCAGTGGCTTGGTGCCGTTTTGCTTCCATTATTCATAGACAGGCAACCGATTTTGCTTAACTTCCGAGTGGTCTAGTGAAGCCCTCCCAACTGCTGCGTATGCTGCACCTCTCCTCCTCTTCTTCTGCCCCCCCGACGCTGCCGGAGCTGCTGGCCGCCTGCCAACGGCAGGACCGCGTGGCCCAGCGCCGGCTGTACGGGCAGTTCCACGGGTTTGCGATGGGCATTTGCCTGCGCTACGCCCGCGACCGGGACCAAGCCCTGGAAGCGGCCAACGACGGCTTTCTGAAAGTATTCCGCGACTTGTACCGTTTCGATGCCACCCGCCACCCCGAGGACGTGGCGGGCTCGTTCCGGGGCTGGCTCAAGCGCATCATGATTCACACGGCCATCGACCACTACCGCGCCAACGAGCGCCACCAGCACCAGCAGGAGCTCGACGACGTGACCCTGAACCAGGCCGACCAGGCCGCCACGCCCCTCGACACCCTGAGCTACGACGAGCTGCTGGGCCTGGTGCAGCGCCTGCCGCCGGCCTACCGGGCGGTGTTCAACCTGGCGGTGATTGATGGCTTTGGCCACGAGGAAATTGCTGAGCAGCTGCGCATTTCGGTGGGGACTTCCAAGTCCAATCTATTCAAGGCCCGTGCCCATTTACGCGTCATGCTGGCCCAAATGACTTCTATTTCAACAGCCCGCTATGTGGTCGGATAACGATATTGATAACGCATTCCAACGGCTAAACCCGCCGGAGCCGGAGCCCGCGCCCTTCCCGCTGGACGCCTGGCTGCGCCTGGAAACCCAATTGGACAAAGAAGAAGTGGCGCGCACTGTGCGCCGCAAGCTGTGGCGCTTTGTCGCGCTCGAAGTGCTTATTGTGGCCTTTGTGGGTTTAGGTTGGCTGCTTTGGAAGCCCGCTGGCTTGGCCACCGCGCCAGCCACGGCCGCTGCTACAGCCACCGAGCATTCGGCAACGCCTTCGCCGGCATTTTCGCCCACCGGCTCTACTGTGCGCGCCCACCGGCTGGCTCCGGTTGCTCCAGTTGCAGCCTCGGGAGCTGCGGCCGTTTCGCCAACTGCAAAAGGCCCGGTAGCGGCTGCGACAGCGGCGGCAGACGAGCCAAAGGCCACGACTTCGACTGAGCTTTCGCCAAAGAGCACGACTCCGGCAGTGCGGAATCCGGCGCCGGCAACCCGGGATTTATTGGCCGCAGTGGTTGTTCCAAAGCGCACGCAGCAAAGCCCGCAGCTGGCAGAAAACCGCCAGCAAGCCCAGCGGCAATTGGCTTTTGCTCCGGCAGCAACGCCCGAACGGCGGGGCCGCTCCAAGCCAGCTGAAGCAAAATTCCCAGCGCGTCTTTCCAGCGCATCAGCATTTGTCAGCCCCGCTGCCCTGGCTGAGAATAGGCCGCGCAGCCGCAATGCTGCTCCATTTACTCAGCGCAACGATGCTGCTTCACGTTCTGAAGGCAGCAAGTCCACGCTTGCCATTGGCAATGCGGGCGCGCCGGCCGCCTCCTCTGCGCCGGTAGCAATGACAGCCTCCGACCAGAACCCGGATTCTTCGCCTGAAACCGATAACGCGCCGTTGGCACCGGTTGCGGTGAACGTACTGCTGGCAGCCACGAATGCGCTGCCGATGCCGCTGGCCCCGGGCGCCGGGGTGCCGTCGGCGCTGGCGGCACGTCAGCCGCGCTTCTTTGTTGGGTTGGTGGGAGCACCCGACGTGAGCACTGTGCGGTTTGCCAGCGTGGAGCGGCCGCTCCTGAACCTGGGCCTGACGCTGGAATACCAGCTCACCAACCGCCTGCGCATCAGCACCGGCCTGCTGCGGGCCAACAAAGAATATTACGCCCGGCGCGAAGACTACGATTGGACCAATTACCCCCGGGCCCAAACCCGCGACATCACCTGGGTGGAAGGCAAATGCACCGTGCTCGACGTGCCGCTGAACCTGCGCTACGATGCCTTGGTGCGGAACAACGCCCGCTGGTTTGGCGCGGCGGGCTTGTCGTCCTTCTTCATGCAGCGCGAAAACTACAACTATGAATACCTGGAAGGCGGCGTTTACAAACCCTGGGACATGCCGGGCTTGGTCAACGCCAACCACCACTTGTTCAGCGTCCTCAATCTGTCGGCCGGCTACGAGCGCAGCCTGGGGCGGCATTGGCGCCTGCAGGGCGAACCCTACTTCAAGGTTCCACTGGGCGGCGTGGGCGCGGGCAAAGTGAAGCTGACCAGTGCCGGCGTGTTTCTGGGGGTGAAGTACGGGTTTTAGGCAGGCGCGCAAAGGCCCGCCGCGCGTCGTAGCTTTCCGTTTTCAAGCGCAAGCGGACTTCTCTTTTTCTTTTCTTCTGATGCTGTTCGGTATGGCCGTCAACTACTCTTTTTCTGCATTGCTGCGGCCCGTGCTGGCGGGCGCCTCGCTCCTCGCGCTCGGCCTGGCGGCCGGTTGCTCCTACTCGCACGGCGAGCCCGCGCCGGCCTGCGACGTGCCGAGCGAAAACGTGACCTACAGCGCCGTCATCTCGCCCATTTTCGACGCCCACTGCCGCGAATGCCACGGCACCACCGTGTACACGACAAAAGGCAGCGGCAATAATTTTGGCGACTACGCCGCCATCAACCGCTACTTCTCGCCCGCCAAAATCATCGGCAGCATCCGGCACGCTCCCAACGCCATTGCCATGCCGCAGGGCCGCGACATGCTTTCGGAATGCGACATCCAGCGCATCGAGAAATGGATAGCAGCCGGCAAGCCCAACAATTAACCTTCTTTCTGCTATGAAACGCCCTTCCTTTTTGCTGCTTGCGCTCTTTTCGCTCTCGGCCCTGAGCCAGTCGCACGCGCAAAGCAGGTTCATGACGAAAACGGGGCAGGTATCGTTTTTTTCGGCCAGCCCCATCGAGGACATCGAGGCAAAAAACCAGCAGGTGGCCGCCGTACTCGATTTTGCGGCCGGCCAGCTGGCTTTTTCGGTGCCCATCAAGGGCTTCGTGTTCAAGCGCACGCTGATGCAGGAACACTTCAACGAGAACTATATGGAGTCGGATAAATTTCCGAAAGCCACTTTCTCGGGCCGCTTCGTGAGCTTCGACGCGGCCACGCTGGCCACTGCCGGCCCGCACAACGTGCAGGTGGAAGGCGACCTGACCCTGCACGGCGTGAAGCACCACATTCAGGCGCCCGCCAGCGTGGAATTGAAGGGCGGCCAGTTGCTGGCATTCGCCGTGTTTCCGGTGGCTACGGCCGACTACAACATCGAGATTCCGCTGCTCGTGCGCAACAACATCGCCAAAATCGTGACCGTGCGCGTGGCTCTCGCCTGCGACGCCGCCCCAGGTGCCGTGGGCGCCGTCACGCCGGCCCATTAACCAAACCTCCCGCCTATTTCCTCTTTTTATGCGCCGTCACTTTTACACTAATTTTTGCTTTGCAGGCCTGCTGCTGGTCGGCCTGCTGGCACTGACCAGCCCCGCCCGCGCCCAAACCGATTTGCTGCGCGACCTCGAAAAACAAACCACCGATTCGACCAAGCGCGAGCCGGTGGCCGCCACGTTCAAGGGCACGCACATCATCAATGCCCAGTCCGTCGAAACGCCCGGGCACGGCACGCTGGCCTTCCTCATTCAGCACCGCTTCGGCACGCTCAACAGCGGCGCTTACGAGTTTTTTGGCCTCGACAATGCCGAACTGCGCCTCAGCTTCGAGTACGGCCTGAGCGACCGGCTGGCCGTGGGCGTGGGCCGCAGCTCGCAGGAGAAAACCTTCGACGGCTTCCTGAAATACCGCGCCCTGCGCCAAACCAGCGGCGCGCGGCCGGTGCCGGTTTCGGTCACCCTGTTTGCGTCGTCGGCCATCACCACGCTCAAATTCAACGAAGTGGCCAATACCTCAGAGCGCAGAGTGGGCTCGCGGCTGGACTATGCTTACCAAGTGCTCATCGCCCGCAAGTTCAACTCCAACCTGTCGGTGCAGCTCATGCCCACGCTTATCCACCGCAACTACGTGGCGCTGGCCGGCATGCAGAACGATGTGTATTCCATCGGGGCGGGCCTGCGCCAGAAGCTGACCAAGCGCGTAGCCCTCACCGCCGACTATTTCTATGTATTGCCCGGCTACGTGGCCGATAATTTCCATAACGCCCTCGGCCTGGGCGTCGACATCGAAACCGGCGGCCACGTGTTCCAACTCCACGTCACCAACTCCAAGGGCATGACCGAGAAGTTCTTCGTGCCCCAAACCGAAGGCAATTTCTTCAAAGGCGACATCTATTTCGGCTTCACCGTGGCGCGGAATTTCACTATCAAGTCGCAGTTGTAAGGAGGGCGCCTGTCATTGCGAGTTGAGCGTAGCGAAACGCGGCAATCCGTCCTCTCTGACGCGACCAGCCCTGAGTTGTGATGAGCCCTTTCAAAACACAAAAAGCCCCGGCGCTGCGCAGTGCCGGGGCTTTCTCACATTAGAATGTTTGTCGCTGAGAACAGGACGGATTGCTTCGCTCCGCTCGCAATGACCGGCGTTTTTGGTTACACCAAAATACCTTCGGCCACGACGCTTTGCACCTCGGGCACCATGCGCTTGAGCAGGTTTTCGATGCCCGATTTCAGCGTGACGGTGGCCGAGGGGCAGCCGGAGCACGAGCCCTGCAGGTTCACGGTCACGATGCCTTCGTGGTAGCTTTTGAAGGTGATGTTGCCGCCGTCCTGTTCCACGGCGGGGCGCACGTAGTTGTCGAGCAGGTCGATGACTTTCTGGGCAATCTGGCCTTCCTGCTGGGTGGGGTCGCCGGCCACGGCGGCCTGGGCAGCTTTCTGCTCAGCGGCGGGGTCGACGGTGAAGATGGGGCCGCCGGCCTCCACGTAGCCTTTCAGAAACTGGCGCAGCTCGGGAATCAACTGCGTCCAGCCCAGGTCGGGCTGCGTTTTGGTCACGGTCACGAAGTTCTGGGCGATGAACACGCGGCCCACGTAGTCGAAGTTAAACAGCTCCTGCGCCAGCGGCGAGTTGGCGGCGGCTTCGAGGTTGGGGTAATCCACGCTCACGCCATCAACCAGCAGGTTGTTGTTGAGCACAAATTTCATGCTCTCCGGGTTGGGAGAAGCTTCGGCATAGATGGAAACAGACATGGCTGGGGGGCTTAAAATCAAGGGGGAAGCTTGACGCGTTTGCAGCGGCAAAGGTACAACCGCGTCGGGGCATCGGAGGTTGCAAATGTAGCTACATTGATTGCCCCGGCCCAGAAAAATACGCGCTGGCACGGATGGCGCGCCGGCCCACCCCGGCCCTACCTTGCCGGCGGGCCGAACCGCCGCATCGAAACCGCTGGCTCGGGCCGATAACACGACTTTCTCCCTACTACTAAGCAGCATGAAATACTTGGCGCCCGCGCTACTAATCGGTTTGGCGCTGCTGAATCCGGCCGAGAGCCGGGGCCAGCAGCTGCCGCCTGATTTGCTCATGGATGAGACGTTTCAGCAGGCCCGCCACTACTGGGTGGGCCGCATCCCCAACCTGGTGGGGGAGATAACCGCGACTGGCTATTCCTTCCAATCCCTCGGCACTACTTTCAGCAACATTCCCATTGAGCCCTACGGACCGGCCCTGAACCAGCAGCAGGACTTTGTGATAGAGGGTGAGTTGCGCGGCCAGGGAAGTTTTGGCGTGTATTGGGGTGGGCAGCGCGTGGGCACGGCCGAGCAACTCACTACCACGCAGTTGAACCTCGCGCTGGCGGCTCCTACCGCGACGGTATTTCGCTTGCAAGCCGGCGCCTGGACCATGCTGGCCACCATGCCCCTCCCCACTGCCGTAGCCCCAGCCGATTGGCACACCATCCGCATTGCCCGCGCGGGAGCCGAGGTAACGTATTGGGTAGATGGCCACCAAGTGCTGCGGCAGCCCTGGCCCAACCCGCCCGGCCCGGACTTCGGCCTGACGGTGGAATCCGGGGGCGCCGTGACCCTGCGCCGCCTGCGCCTCTGGCACCACCACCCCATTCGGCTGGCCCCGGGCCTGCCCGCTACTCTGAAGCGCGAACGCCTGGAGGCCCCCAGCCTGAACACGGAGCGCTATGAAGTGACTCCGCTGGTTTCGGCCGACGGGCGGTTCCTGTATTTCTCGCGGGTGATGGGCAATTACAACGCCCTCGACGATGCCATAGCCTTCAACTCCGACGTCTACGTGGCCGAACGCAACTCCGATGGCAGCTGGGGACACGTACAGGCGCTGGGGCCACCCATCAATACAGCCGCTTCGGACTACCCCCAGCACGTGTCGCCCGATGGCCAAACGCTGCTCATCAACAACCGCTACGGACCGGACGGCAATCTGCTGGGCCCGGGCTTGTCGCGCACCCGCCACCTCCCCGATGGTACCTGGACCGTCCCCGAGGCCCTGCCCGAAGGCACCGGCTACCGGCCGGACTTTGCGCGGCGCAACTCGACGTATTGCCTCGATGCCAGCGGCACCATCCTGCTACGCTCGGCGTCTCTCACCACGGCACTCGGCAACACCGACCTTTACCTCTGCCGGCGTCAGCCGGACGGTTCCTGGTCGGCCCCGGCCCTGCTGCCTGCCCCCATCAATACGCCCGCCCGAGAGGTATCCCCTTTTCTGGCTCCCGATGGCAAAACCCTCTATTTCGCCTCGGATGGCCACCCCGGCTACGGAGGGCTCGACATTTTTATGAGCACCCGCCTCGATGATACCTGGACCCGGTGGAGCGAGCCGCTGAACCTGGGACCAAGCATCAACACGCCGCTGGGCGACAGCTATTATTCCACCTCCGCCGCCGGCGACGTGGCCTATTTGGTGAGCGATACCGGACCGGGGCACCTGGGCGATATCTTTCGGGTGGTGCTGCCAGCGGCGCTCAAGCCGGCCCCCGCCGTGCTGGTGCGCGGCCGGGTGCTCGACGCCCGCACGGGCCAAGCCATTACCACGGCCGAGGTGCGCTACGAGCAGCTGCCCACCGGCACCGAGGCCGGCGTGGTGCTGCCCGCCGTGGCCGGCTCGTTCGAAGCCACCCTGCCGGCCGGGCAGCAGTACGGCCTGCGCGCCACGGCCCCCGGCTACCTGTCGGTGAATGAAAGCCTGAACCTGACTACGGCCACGAAATACGGCCAGGTAACCCAGGACCTGTACCTCATGCCCCTGACGGCGCCCACCGAAGCACTGGCCGCCAAAGCGACGGCCCTGCAAGTTGCCCGCCCCGCCGCTGCCGCCGTGCCCCGGCAGTTGAGTGGTGTGGCCGTGGCGCCGCCCGTGGCCATCGCGGCCGCAGCCGAAGAACACATTGCCCTGAACAACCTGTTTTTCGTGCGCGGCAAGGCCGAATTGCTGCCAGCTTCCTTCCCCGAGCTCAACCGCCTGGCCCAGACGCTGACCGAGCACCCGGGCCTGGAAATCCGCCTCGACGGCCATACCGACAACACCGGCGACGCCAAGGACCCCAAGCCCAACCAGGTGCTCAGCGAGCAGCGCACCCAGGCGGTGAAGGCCTATCTAGTGCGGCAAAAAATTGCGCCCGCTCGCCTCAGCACCCGGGGCTACGGGGGCTCGCGGCCCGTGGCGGCCAACGACACTGAGGCCAACAAAGCCCGCAATCGCCGCGTCGAATTTGTGATTGTGAAGCGTTAAAGCCGGTTGGAGCGGGCCCGCAGCAGCAAATCGGCCAGCACCAGCTGCGTCATGGCTTCTACGATGGGCACGGCGCGGGGCAGCACGCAGGCATCGTGGCGGCCGCGGCCCACCAGCGTCACGGCCTCGCCCTGGTCGTTGATGGTTTGCTGGGGCTGGAGCAGCGTAGCCACTGGCTTGAAGGCGACGCGGAAATAAATGTCCTGGCCGTTGCTGATGCCGCCCTGGCTGCCGCCGCTGTGGTTGGTGCGGGTGCGCACGGCGCCGGTTTCGTCGGTGTAAAATTCGTCGTTGTGCACCGAGCCGGGCAGCTTCGTGCCTTCAAACCCGGAGCCGAATTCAAACCCTTTCACCGCATTGATGCTGAGCAAGGCGTGTCCCAGCACGGCCGGCAGCTTGTCGAACACGGGCTCGCCCAGCCCGGCGGGCACATGGCGCGCTACGCCCGTAATCACGCCGCCCACCGTATCGCGCGCCGCCTGGGCCGCCCGGATGCGGGCCTCCATCAGCGCGGCCGTTTCGGGGTGCGGGCAGCGCACGGGGTTGCTGTCGATGAGGCTTAAGTCCAGCTCCTGATACTCCAGAGGCACTTCTACCTCACCCACGGCCGACACGTAGGCGGCAATTTCGACCCCGAAATGCGCCAGCAGCTGCATGGCCACGGCGCCGGCCGCCACGCGGGCAGCCGTTTCGCGGGCCGAGCTGCGGCCGCCGCCGCGGTAGTCGCGCCGGCCGTATTTCACGTCGTAGGTGTAGTCGGCGTGGCTGGCGCGGTAGGCGTGGGCAATGTGCGAGTAGTCGTCGGAGCGCTGGTCAGCGTTCGGGATGAACAGGCTGATGGGCGTGCCGGTGGTAAAGCCCTCAAACAGGCCCGACTGAATCTGGACGGTATCAGCCTCCTTGCGCGGCGTGGTGAGGTCAGACTGGCCGGGTCGGCGCCGGTCCAGCGCCGCCTGAATCTGCGCGGCCTCCACGGCCACACCGGCCGGGCAGCCGTCGATAGTCACGCCGATGCCCGCCCCGTGCGACTCGCCAAAGGTGGTGATGCGAAAGAGGGAGCCGAAGGTGTTGGACATAGTTTTAATGATTAAAAAAGAACGTCATGCAGAGCGTAGCGAAGCATCTTGCCCGCCACAATAATTATTATCGTTCGCGTCACAGAATTAATTGCTGCCACTGGCGAGATGCTTCGCTACGCTCTGCATGACGTTTTTTCTCCCCAGCACTGGCCCCAAAACTACGCCCGCTGCCCCGCCCGCCACCAGCCGAAGGCCGCCACCCCGGCCAGCCCGATGAGCAGCCAGTCGGCGTAGCGGCGCACGTCGCGGTACACGTCCATCGACTGCAGGGTGTCGTCGGCACTGGCCAGCGCGGGGCCGTAGAAGGGGTCGTCCTCGGGCCTGGGCAAGGGGGCGGGGGCCGCCACCACGCCGCGCACATCGGGGCGCACTTCGGGCCGGAGCGTGTCGTAGCGCGCCTTAGTTGGGTTGAAAACCACCAGGCTGATGAGGCTGTCGAGCGGCAGCACGCCCGGGCGGCGCGCCACCAGCCGGTAGCGAAACATTTTGCGCCCGCCGCCCGGCACGGGTTCTTCTTTCACCTCGGAGCCAAACACTTCCAGCCCCGGGCGGGTGGGCCACGCGGGTGCCAGCACGGCCGCCAGGTTGCCGCGGCCCTCTACCCCGAATGAGTAAGTGAACGACTCGCCCACCCGAAATTGGGTGCGGCTGATGGCCTCCCGCACCTCAAACGAACCCACTGCCACCGCGCCCTGTCGAGCCGCCTGCGGCAAGGCCCGCACCTGCACCGCCACGCCCGGCGCGTAGTAGGTTTTGTAACCCGCCAGGCGGTTGTCCTGGCCCGGCTCGGGCTTTTTCAGCACTTTGAATTTCACCATCGTCAGGGCCAGGGGCGGGAAGCGCAGAGGCTGGGCCGTGAGCGGATAATAAATATTTTCGGCCAGCCGGAAGCGCAGGTATTTCTGGCCCAGGTGGCGCACGGTATCGGGCGTAACGCTGGCTTCTGGGCCGGGCTCCTGCCATGCCGTAGGCTGGTGCAGCTCGTGCAGCAGCGGCGGCAGCTGGTCGTTGAAATCGTGAAAGGCCAGCAGGGCCTGGTCTTCGGGCTTGAGGTAGAAATACAGGCCCACGCGCACGCCTTCGCCCACAAACACGCGCGGCTGCTCGGCCACCACCGCCAGAAAGGCGTGGTCGGGCACGTCCTGGTAGAGCACGGCCTTGGGCTTGCCAAACATCTTGTCGAGGTCGGCCACGGCTTGCAGGGGCGCGGTGGGGTTGGCCGGCTTGGTGAGGGTGCCGGGGTTGGGCACCGGGGCCGGGCCCACGTGCACGGTGTTGCCGCCGCCGCGCAGCACCACTCCGTTCACCGTGATTTGGAAGGGTTTGATGACGACATCGCCTTCGCCGTAGGGCACGTAGCGCTGCGTGATGGTCACATCCACGAAGCGCCGGCCCTGCACCGTGCGCGTGGTATTGGTGCGGGTTTTGCCGGTTTTTTTGAAGCCTTCCAGCTCGGGGAATTCGGAATATTTTTCCAGGGTGCCGCCTCGCAGCCGGAACGCCAGCGTGAAAACGCCCGTGACGGGCAGCGCAGCCGGGCCCGGAACCAGGGCCACGTCGGCCGGCGCGGTGCTGGCGGGCTTGGACGGGCTAGTGGCGGGGGCAGCGGGCTGCGCGGCGGCCGCTGCCGCCCCCACCAGCCACCAGAGCCACAGCATTTGCCTAAAAAGTATTCGCATAGTTGCCGGCGCTTTAGCAGACCTTAAAAGTAGCCCTCAGCAACGGAATCCCCACTTTTTAGCAATGCTGTCAATCCTGATATAATCAACTTTTACAGCATTCGCAACACAAAATTTGGGTTTTATGAATCCTTCATACTCCCTGTTGCCGTATCTGCCCACACAACACCTCAACAATGCTGGCTTAATTCTCCAAAAAATGGCTCTTCGGCGCCGTGCGGATTCTTATTGCCTTTTCCCACCAAATCGTTTTTTTCACCTAACCTATTTTCACCATGTCCGACAATCTCCAGCCCCGTGGCTCCGACGATGCTTCGTTCGCCCAGCCGCTGTACACGCCCATTAAGCGTCGCTCCTTCTTCATGTATGCCGGCGCCACGGCAGGTGCTACGGCCCTGGTGATGGCCGGCTGCTCGAAAGACAACGACCCTGTTACTTCTGATAACCTCATCAATGTGGGCTCGGGTGATACCGGCGTGCTGAACTACGCCTATGCGCTGGAGCAACTCGAAGCCGGTTTCTACACCCGCCTGCGCACCGGCACCTACTACACCGGCCTGGGCTCTGCCAGCGCCGAGAAGCAGATTCTGGACGACCTCTACTACCACGAAGTTATTCACCGCGAATTCTTCAAGGCGGCCATCACGAGCGGCCGCATCAGCGACAGCCTGACGCCGGACTTCTCCAAAATTGACTTCAACAGCCGCACCAGCGTGCTGGGCACTGCCATGGCGTTCGAAGACCTCGGCGTAGCGGCTTACAACGGCGCGGGCCAGTACATCAGCTCGCCGCTGTACCTCACGCTGGCCGGCAAAATCGTATCGGTGGAAGCACGCCACGCCGCCATCATCCGCGACTTGGTGATGGAAGGCTCGTTCGTAGGCAACGACGTCGTGACCATCAGCAGCGCCAACAACAGCGCCAGCGCCGGCGGGGCCGGTTCCAGCGGCTCCAGCCAGGAGCGCTCGAAGACGCCGTCCGAAGTAGTGGCCGTGGCCAACACTTTCCTGGCCGAAGGCTCCAAGCTCAACGTTTCGGGCCTGAAATAATATCCCTTTCTCTTCAACTCTGAATTCTCTTCGCCATGAATTTTTTCCAAATCATCTCGGAAATCGAGAAAGTGGACCCGGAAGTGTACGACCGCCTCGACTCGCGTCGCAGCATTTTCAAGCACATGACCGGTCTCGGCCAGAAGCTCACGGCGGCTGCCGTGCCGCTGGCGCTGGGTGCCATTTTCAATAAAGCGTATGCCCAGACGCCAGTGGGCGCTACGGTGAACGATGTGCTCAACTTCGCTCTGAGCCTGGAGTACCTGGAATCGTATTTCTACAACGCCGGCCAGGCTTCTACTACCTTGCAGAGTGGCCTCAGCGCGACCAATAAGGCGGCGCTGGAACTCATCAGAATCGATGAGGCCAACCACGTAACCTTCCTGCGCGGGGTGCTGGGCACGGCGGCTATTGCGGCCCCCACCACTGCTACGTTCGACTTCACCGGCGGCAAGGGTTCCGCTGGCGGCCCATTTGCCGACGTATTCACCAACCCGGCCACCTACCTCGCTGTGGCCCAGTCGCTGGAAGATACCGGCGTGCGTGCCTACAAAGGCGGCGCAGCGCTGTTGATGAGCAACAAAACTGTGCTCACGGCGGCCCTCAACATTCACTCGGTGGAAGCCCGCCACGCTTCTCGTCTGCGCGCCATGCGCCGCGCCGGCCCCAACAATAATGCTGCCTCGCAAGGCGTGCCGGTGGCACCTTACAACGCTGCCCCCAAAAGCTGGATTTCCGGTACCGACAACGGTGGTGCTTCGCCTACCCAGACGGCTCCTATCTACGGCGCGGGCAACAACACCAACGCCCCTACGAACGTGACGTTTGATGCCGAAAGCAACACCACCCAAGGCGGTACGAACCTGACTGGTTTGCCCAACACCACCGGCCTGTCGGCGGCCGCCTTCGCTGTGGCTATCACGGAGGCTTTTGATGAGGCCCTCGACGTGACGACGGTAAAAACCATCGCCCGCACCTTTGTAGTGAACGGCAGCACCTTCCTGGCGTAGCCTTTCGGCTCTGCCACGTAATTTGCCAATGAAAAGGGCTGACCTGCGGGTCGGCCCTTTTTTTGTGCCCGCCAGGCAGCCAGCGCGGCGCCTGTTGGGTAGCTGTTGCGGTCCCGACGAGCGACTTCCGTTGCCGGGCCGTTACTTTTACTTGTTCAACCGTACAACCTCCGGGCCTTGCGTGGGCTCTTGCTTGTTGTAGCAAGGCTTGGGCGGGTGCCCAGCCTCATATTTTGTTTTTTCATGTCTGATACTCTTCAGCCGCTGCACACGCCCATCAAGCGGCGCTCGTTTTTCCAATATGCCGGCGCCACGGCGGGAGCTACGGCCCTCGCGCTGGCCGGCTGCTCCAAAGACAGCGACCCGGCGGCCATTGTCCCGGTCAGCAGCATTAGCCTTGGCACCGGCGATGTGGGCATGCTCAACTACGCGTATGCGCTGGAGCAGCTCGAAGCCGCCTTTTATGCGCAGGTGGTGAAAACGCCGGCCGCCGATTTTCTGTCCGGCGAGCTGGCCTACTTCACCCAGATTGCCACCCACGAAGCCATTCACCGCGACTTTCTGAAAACCGCCATTTCCGGCGCGGGCGGCTCGCTGCTGCCCACGCTCACACCCATTTTTACCAGCATCAACTTCAGCAGCCGGGCCAGTGTGCTGAACGCCGCCAAAACGTTTGAAGACCTGGGCGTGGCCGCCTACAACGGCGCGGGCGTGCTGCTGAAATCGCAGACCTACCTCACTATTGCCGGCCAGATTGTGTCGGTGGAGGCCCGCCACGCCGCCCTCATCCGCGACCTGCTGTCACCGGGCTCATTTGCCGACGACAACCAGGTGGACGCCACCGGCCTCGACAAGCAGATGACACCCACCGACGTCATCGCCGCCGCCCAGCCCTTCATCACCGAGAAGCTGGACGCCAGCAGCGTGGGCAAGTAGCCCGTTTTCCTCCCTTCGTCATTCTTCGCATCATGAATTTTTTTCAGATTATTGACCAGCTGGCGGCCGTAGACCCCGACGTGCTGGACCGTTTCGATTCGCGGCGCGCGGTGTTCAGCTCACTGGGCTCGGTGGCCAAACGCTCGGCGCTGGCCGCTACGCCGCTGTTTCTGGGCGCGCTGTTTCAGAAAGCCTACGCCGGCACCACCTCCACGCCCGTGGATGTGCTGAACTACGCCCTGACCCTGGAGCTGCTCGAAGCCGACTTCTACCGGCTGTTTCTGGCCGCCGGCACCCTGCCCAATGCCACGGCCACGGCCGCCATCACCCAAATCAAAAAGCACGAAGACGCTCATGTGGCCCTGCTCACGCGCACCATTCAGGCGGCGGGCGGCACGCCCGTCACGGGCACAGCCACCACGGGCATTCGCTTCAAGCCGTCGGCCTTTCCGAGCACCTACGCCGGGCAACTGCGCGTAGCCCAGCTGCTGGAAGACACCGGCGTGCGGGCCTACAAGGGCCGCGCGGCCGAGCTCGTGGGCACCACCTTGCTCACCACGGCACTCCAGATTCACTCCGTAGAAGCCCGCCACGCGGCGCACATTCGCCTCATGCGCGGCCAGCTGCCCTGGGTGAACAGTGCCGACGACCTGGCCACGGACCCGACCTATACCAGCGGCGTGACCGGGACCACCAGCACGCAGGTAACCACCGCCGGGGGCGCGTTTGGCATTCCGGCCTATAGCACTGCCAGCCCTGCCGAATCCAGCACCGTGATAGGCACCGTGCCGCTCACTACGGGCATTACCACGGCTCCGGCCGTTTATAGCGCAGCCGATGCGGCAGCGGCTTTCGACCAGGTACTGCAACCCGCCGAGGTGGTGGACGCTTCGCGGGCGGGCGGCTTGTTGGCATAAACCAGCTAACAGGACACTTTTTCGGCCCAATTCAGCTTATGGAGCCGGTTCTGCTTGCGCGGGGCCGGCTTTGTTGTGGGGGCTTTGCAACCATTGGACGGGCAGGGAGTACCTTTGTAATGGCTGGGGCCCGGCTTATCGGGTTGGCGGGCTGGCTTGAATATTTTACGAATGTCTGACCACTCTCATTTGCCCGCCTGGCGGGAGCAGTCGCTGGGGCGACGCTTGTTTTTGCAGGTTTCGGCCGCATCGGCGGCTTCGGCTGCCCTAGTGGTAGCGGGCTGCGACACCTCCTCCACCCCCACGCCGACCGTCGACACCAACCAGATTTTGCTGCCCCAGGGCAACCAGGGCATGCTGTACTACGCGTACCTGCTGTCGCTGGCCAAATCCACCACCTATCAGAAGGTGGTCGACTCGCCTCCCGGTGACCTGCCGGCCGCCGAACGGGCCATTTTTGCCGATATGCGCGACCACGAAGTGGTGCACCGCGAAACGCTGAAATATCTCATTGACCCCACCCGCGCCAAGGCCCTTTTCCCTTCGGATTTTGCCTTCATCCTCACGCGGTTCACGCTCACGTCGCGGGCCGGGGTGCTGGCGGCCGCCCTGCAGCTTGAAGACTTGGCGGCGGCGGCCTATCCGGTGATTGTGCCGTTCTTCACCACCTCAAACAGCTACGCCCGCACGCTGCTGCTCAAGATGTCGACGGTGCAGGCCCGGCACGCGGCTACCGTTCGCGATTTACTCACGCCCGGCTCGTTTGCCGACAGCACGGTGGTGAACAGCACCGGTCAGCTCATCACCAAAACGCCTACCGAGGTGCTCGCAGCGCTGGCTCCGTTCCTGGCGCCGTACGTGCTGTCCATCACCTGCCCCGACACCAACCCCAGCACCGACCCGGGCTTGTGCACCGCCAACGGCTAATTGCCGCGGCCTTACCCGTTATTTCTACAGCCGCCCCGCCGGTTTTCGCATGAAGCTGATATCCTTGCTTGACCATTTGGCCGCCACGCCGGCCTCTACTTCGGCCGCGCCGCGCCGTGCCGTGCTGGCGCAGCTGGGCCGGGCTGCCGCTGCCGCGCTGCCGCTCGCACTAAGCGCCCTGCCGGCCACCGCCGCCACCCAGGACTCGACCCAGGACGCCGTGCTGCAACTCCTGCAGCTCGAGCGCCTGCAAGCCGCCCTCTACACCCAGGCCCTGGCCGCCACCGGCCTGATTCCGGCCGCCCAAACCGCCGATTTCCAGCGCCTGCTGGCTCACCAAACCCAGCACATCACGTTCCTGACGCAGACTTTGCAGGGCGCGGGCAGCGTGGTGCCGGCCACGCCCACTTTCGACTTCAGCGGCCGGCGCAACGTGACGGCCAACCCGGAGCTTTTCCCGGCCGTTTTCACCAACTACGACAATTTTCTGGCCCTGGCGCAGCAGATTGAGGACTTTGGCGTCCGGCTCTATAAAAACCACGTCTTCAACGTCCTCTCCGATTACCGCCTGAACGGGGCCGTGCTGCGCATGCAAAGCGTGGAAGCCCAGCACTCGGCCCACGTGCGCGGGCTGCGCCGCAGCCGCGGCGCCACGGTGAGCAACTGGCCCAGCGAAAAAGACACGGCCATTGCGCGGCCCGCCGCGGCCCAGGCCCTCACCACGGCCGCCACCGGCGGCGAGGCCAACGTGGCCCAACCCGTATCGACCACTGCTACCTTGCCTACGGCCAGCATCTTCCTGGTGCGCGACAATACGGCCATTCAGGACCCGGCTTTGGCTGAGGCTTTTGATGAGCCCATCACCAGCGCGGTGGCTCAGGCAGCACTCAATTTATTCTTCTAAACAAGGTCATATAGGAGAATACAAAATTTTGGCATTCCCCCCGAAAAGAGCGGCCCTGGCCGCTCTTTTCGCGTATTAAGCCTCCTGCCAAAGCCTAGAACCATTCTGCTGATTGCGTTCGGCTTCCCATATATTGTACCTTTCCTATCATCAAGGCGGGCAAGCTTGTTCTTATCGCGAGTTCGCTGTTTCCACCCATTTTTCACTGCCCTTGTACTCCACCCGATGCTAGAATATGTGAAAATTATTCTGACAAAAGTCAGCTTCAACAAAGCGCTGTTCGAGAAAGAACTGCGCAAAGCTCTTAACATGGTGCTCCCGGCCGAGTTGGCGGATTTCCGCAGCTGGTGCTACCAGCAGTTTTCCCGGGTATACCGGCACGTGCTGAAGCGTGTGTTCGGCCGTTTCCGGGATGATTTTCCCGTGGCCGGCGTCGGCTAGTCGTTGGCGGGTGGCAGGGCCTCCTGGCCTTCCGTCACAAACCGGATGTTGCGTTTCAGCCCTTCGTAGCCCGTGCGCTTCACGGCCGACTGCCGGAACAGCTCCGTAAATAATTCGTGGGTGATTTCGCGCCAGTCGCCAGGCGTCAGGTCTTTGAGGCCAGGCGCGGGGTTGAACTGCGGCTCATTGTGCGGCTTAGAGAAGCGGTTCCAAGGGCATACGTCCTGGCAGATGTCGCACCCAAATACCCAGTTGCCGAACTGCCCGGCCACTTCGGTCGGAATCTGGTCCTTGAGCTCAATGGTGAAGTAGCTGATGCACTTGCTGCCGTCCACCACGTAGGGCTCGGTGATGGCTTGGGTGGGGCAGGCATCCACGCACTTGGTGCAGGTGCCGCAGTAGTCTCGGATGGGACCGTCGGCGGGCAGTTCCACGTCCACAATCAGCTCGGCGATGAAGTAGAAAGAGCCCGTGCCCGGCGTTATCAGATTGGAATTTTTACCCACCCAGCCGAGGCCCGATTTCTTCGCCCAGGCCTTGTCCAGCACCGGTGCGGAGTCCACAAAACAACGCCCGCCTATGGCACCAATTTCGGCTTCCATGTCGGCCAGCAGCGTTTTCAGCTTGTCTTTGATGACGAAGTGGTAGTCGCGACCGTAAGCGTATTTACTGATTTTGAGGGTGTCGTCGGGCTGCTGGGTTTCGGGCGCGGGGTAGTAGTTGAGCAGCAGCGAAATCACCGATTTAGCGCCGTCCACCAGCAGACGCGGGTCGAGGCGCTTGTCAAAGTGGTTTTCCATGTAGCCCATCTTGCCGTTCATGCGGCGCGTGAGCCAGGTTTCGAGGCGCGGAGCTTCTTCTTCCAAGAATTCAGCCTTTGAAATGCCGCAGGCCATGAAGCCCAGCTCCGCCGCACGGCGCTTGATAAAGGGAGCCCACTGTGAGGGAGGAAGCATGGGCAATAAAGCGAAACTGAGCTGCAAAGAAACAGGAAACGCGCCGCTGGGGGCGGCGCGTTCCGTGGTGTAGCGTGGACTCTGCGAGTCCGCGCAGGTGTAGCATCGTGTGAACAAAGCGAGGACTCGCAGAGTCCACGCTACATTACGACGTTATTTCGTCGAACAAACTCACGCCGTTGTTACCACGCAAGTGGTTCGGCAGCAGGCGACCCAGGTGCTGGTACGCGGCCTCGGTGGCCTCGCGGCCGCGCGAGGTGCGCTTGATGTAGCCTTCTTGAATCAGGAAAGGCTCGTACACTTCCTCGATGGTTTCGCCCTCCTCGCCGCAAGCCGTGGCGATGGTGCTGATACCCACCGGGCCGCCCTTGAACTTGTCGATGATGGTGGTCAGAATGCGCTTATCCATGTCGTCGAGGCCGCGGGCGTCCACGTCCAAGGCATTCAAAGCAAACTGCGCGATATCGACCGTGATGGTGCCGTCGCCTTTAATTTGAGCGAAGTCGCGGGTGCGGCGCAGCAGGTTGTTGGCAATACGAGGCGTACCGCGCGAGCGGCGGGCAATTTCAAAAGCCGCATCCTCATGGATGGGCGTGCCCAAAATTTCAGCCGAGCGCTGCACGATGGTGGTCAGCAGCTTGGAATCATAATACTCCAAACGAGCCGAGATGCCGAAGCGGGCCCGCAGCGGCGCCGTGAGCATGCCCGAGCGCGTGGTAGCGCCCACGAGGGTGAAGGGCGAAAGCGAAATCTGCACCGAGCGGGCGTTGGGGCCCGAATCGAGCATGATGTCGATGCGGTAGTCCTCCATCGCCGAGTACAGGTACTCTTCCACCACGGGGTTGAGGCGGTGGATTTCATCGATGAACAGCACGTCGTGCGGCTCTAGGTTGGTGAGCAGGCCAGCCAGGTCGGAGGGCTTATCCAGCACCGGGCCGCTGGTCATCTTGATGCCCGAGCCCAACTCGTTGGCGATGATGTGCGAGAGGGTGGTTTTGCCCAGGCCGGGAGGGCCGTGCAGCAGCACGTGGTCGAGGGCGTCGCCGCGCTGCTTGGCGGCGGCCACGAACACTTTCAGGTTTTCCAGAATCTTGTCCTGGCCCGTGAAATCGTCGAAACTGAGCGGGCGGAGGGCTTTGTCGATGTCCTTGTCGGTGGCATCGAATCCGTCGGTTCCGCCGGTGAGATAGGCTTCGCGCATAATGATATTGCTAAAATGATTGGTCGGCGCTTGCTAAGCGTATGAGTAACTAAGTTACGAGCAAAAAAGCTCCACGACATTAGAATTATCTGGGACGTCATGCAGAGCGGAGCGAAGCATCTCGCATGCTTCAACTAATTAGCGACTACGGGCAAGATGCTCCGCTCTGCATGACGTTCTTTTTCCCCTTTTTCTCCGCGCCTACTCGTGCAGCAGCACTTCAATGTCGAGATGCAGCCAGTCGGTTTCCCAGGATTTGTGGTTGAGGCGGGCCGAGAGGTGCTTGCCGGCGTCGAGCAGCCGGGCCACGGTTTCGTTGCGGCCCTCGGGCAGGTAGCCAAGCCACACGTTGGCAGGGTCGGTGGCGGGGGCGGTGTGCACCTGCACGGCCCAGTCGTCGTAGTGGTTATCAGCTTCGCGGCTCAGGTGCAGGGCCTGGCCCACCGTGAGCTTGGGCTCGTACTTCTCCAGGTTGGGGCGGTGCGAGGTGCCGGCCACGAGGCATTCGAGCAGCACGAGGGGTTCGGACGCAGGGACGATTTTCATCATGGGGCCAAATTACGGCACAGAGGACGGGTTTTGATAGCGGCCAGTGCTGGTACGGCCAGCTTCTTGCCCACAGCTTAAGTATGTTGCGCCCACATTCCACATTTCATTCCGGCAAACTGTATGAAAAAAGTAGCTCTCTCCGTCGCGATAGCGCTGGCCGTGGCCGGCTCCTGGGCCTTTTACCCCAACACGGCCCCCGTGCCCACGGGCTACCTGATGGTGGTGGGCAGCGGCCGCCCCGGCAATGAGTCGTACGTGCCCGAAATCGTTACCATTCAGCCCGACGGCAAGCAACAAGTGCAGCGCCTCACCAACGTCAAAGCCAGCTCCGACCGTAGCACCACCGACGTAGCCGTGGCCCTGCACCACGCCGAGCTGCTGCAAGTAAATAAGCTAGCTACCCAGGGCTGGCGGCTGGTGAGCGTGGCCCAGAGCACCGTGGGCGTGGGTGCCACCACCGAAACGGTGTACATGATGGAGCGGCGCTAAAGCTTTTTGTTTGGCCCGGAAACGGTCGCCTTGTCAATACTCAACCATAATCAAGGTGGCCTCCCTCCGCCAGCCTGTTCCCACTTTGGTGTAGACGCAGGCTTCCCACCCTTCGCCGCCCACGTTTACCAAGGCCCGTTGGTGGTTCTTCGAAAATAAAATTCCGCCGATGGCGAAAGTCCGGTCGCTGCCGAACCGCTGGAACAGGGAATCGCGGGCCAGAATACGGGCTCGCCAGCCCAGCCTTTTGTTCATGGCCATTAAGGTATCAAGCGAAATGACCCGGACGCCGGGCTCACGGATTCTGGCTTGCTCGAATTTAAAACGCTTGCTGGCAGGCAGCTGCTGACGCATATAGGCGATATCGGCTGTGGAAAAATACTTCCGGGCCTGGGCCTGCGCCGGGGTTCCCTCGCCGGCCAGCACGATTTCGTAGTCGGCATCGGTGGAATACGGACGGTCCAGCAACAGGAGCCGCACGGTGGGGGTATCGGTGGCCATCGGGGGCTGCCGGTGGTACTTGCCGTCGGAAGTTCGCTTCGCATAGGCAAATGGGGCCGGAAACTCCTTGAGGATGGACTCGGCCAGCTGGTACCTCAGCTTCTCGGCGGCCGACTGGGCACGGCTAGGAATTGCCTGTGGCAAAAGCCACACTAGAAACCAGATAACCTTTTTCATCGGCAGGTCTAACGCAAAAAGGCCGCTCTATGTATAGAACGGCCCTTCTGTAGCTAGATAAATGGCTTTTATTTAAACGCCTGAATACCCGTGATATCTGCGCCCGTGATGAGCAGGTGAATGTCGTGCGTGCCCTCGTAGGTAATCACCGACTCCAAGTTCATCATGTGGCGCATGATGGGGTACTCGCCGGTGATGCCCATGCCGCCGTGAATCTGGCGCGCCTCGCGGGCCACGTGCAGGGCCATGTCCACGGAGTTGCGCTTGGCCATCGAAATCTGGGCGCTGGTGGCTTTACCTTCGTTTTTGAGCACGCCCAGGCGCCAGGCCATGAGCTGGGCTTTGGTGATTTCGGTAATCATCTCGGCCAGCTTCTTCTGCTGGAGCTGGAAGCTGGCGATGGGCTTGCCGAACTGTTCGCGCTGCAGGGAGTATTTCAGGGCCGACTCGTAGCAGTCGATGGCCGCGCCGATGGCGCCCCAGGCGATGCCGAAGCGGGCCGAATCGAGGCAGGAAAGCGGACCTTTGAGGCCGTCAACGTTGGGCAGGATGTTCTCTTTGGGGATTTTCACGTCCTCAAACACCAGTTCGCCGGTGCAGGAGGCGCGCAGGCTCCACTTGTTGTGAATTTCGGGGGTGCTGAAGCCTTCCATGCCGCGCTCCACGATGACGCCTTTGATGCGGCCCTGCTCGTTTTTGGCCCATACCACGGCCACCTGGCATTCGGGCGAGTTCGAAATCCAGAGCTTGGCGCCGTTCAGCAGGTAATGGTCGCCCATGTCCTTGAGGTTGGTGGTCATACCACCGGGGTTCGAGCCGTGGTCGGGCTCCGTCAGGCCGAAGCAGCCCAGCCACTCGCCGGAGGCCAGCTTGGGCAGGTACTTCTTGCGCTGCTCTTCGGAACCGTACTGGTAGATGGGGAACATCACCAGCGAGCCCTGCACCGAGGCCGTGGAGCGCATGCCGGAGTCGCCGCGCTCAATTTCCTGCATAATCAGGCCGTAGCTGATGTAGTCGAGGCCGCCGCCGCCGTACTCGGCCGGAATGGTGGGGCCGAAGGCGCCTACGTCGCCAAACTTGCGCACGATTTCCGAAGGAAAGTGCGCGTCCTGGGCCCACTTTTCGATGTTGGGGTTGATTTCCTTCTTAACGAAGTCGCGGATGGACTGGCGGATGAGCAGGTGCTCCTCGGTCAGCAGGCCGTCGAGGTCGAAATAATCGGTGAAGCCGTTGGCGTTGGTGCTGCCTTTCTGGGCGGTGTGGGCTTTCGACTGGGGGGAGAGAACGTCGGCTTCGGAAGACATGGGGCGGGCGTTTAAGGGGAATGATTGGGTGGGAGTGTGGGCGCAAAGGTAACAGCCGGGGCGCAGGCGTGGTTGCAGCCGCGGCCCAACAATCAGCCGCTTGCCTGCTCAATTTCAATAGTCTGGCGGGGGCGGCCTCTCCATTTGGCGCATAAAGCCGTATGCTTGCCAAAAATTCATCTTACCCTCATGTCCACCCCCGCCGGGCCTCCCACCCACCACGCCCCCAAGCTCAACGAGCTGGAAGCCACCGCCATTTGCGGAAACGACATTTCCTCGTCGTGCCTCTACGTGTCGGCGCTGGCTATTTCCTACGCCGGGCAATATGCCTGGCTGGCCCTGCTGGTGGTGGGCGCGGTGCTGTTTCTGTTCCGCAAAATCTACGGCGAAGTGGTGGGCGCCCTGCCCCTGAATGGCGGCGCCTACAACGTGCTGCTGAACACCACCAGCAAGCGCAACGCCGCGCTGGCGGCCTGCCTCACCATCCTGTCGTACATGGCCACGGCGGTGCTTTCGGCCAACGAGGCCATGCATTATTTGCACACGCTGTGGCACGGGCTGCCCATCATCGGGGCCACCATGGGGCTGTTGGCGCTGTTTCTGGCGCTCACCATTTTGGGCATGTCGGAGTCGGCCATCGTGGCGGTGGTTATTTTCATCGTCCACTTGGCTTCGCTCACGCTGCTGGTGGGCGTGGCGGGCTGGTACCTGGCTACCCACGGCCTGCACAACCTCTCGCTCAACTTTGCGCTGCCCGTGAAGGGCGGCAGCATCCTGAACGCGCTGTTTTTCGGGTTCAGCGCGGCCATGCTGGGCATTTCGGGGTTTGAAAGCTCGGCCAACTTCGTGGAGGAGCAGGCCCGGGGCGTGTTCCAGAAAACGCTGCGCAACATGTGGGTGGTGGTCACGGTGTTTAATCCGCTCATTGCGTTTCTGGCCGTGGCCGTGCTGCCGCTGGTGGAAGTGGGCCAGCACACCGAAACGCTGCTCTCGCACCTGGGCACGGTCACGGGCGGGCCGTGGCTGGGCACCGTTATTTCCATCAACGCGGTGGCCGTGCTCAGCGGGGCTGTGCTCACCTCCTTCGTGGGCGTGAGCGGGCTGATGAAGCGCATGACGCTGGACCGCATTCTGCCGCAGTTTTTCCTGCGTGAGAATAAGCGGGGCAGCAACTACTTCATTCTCACTACCTTTTTTGGTCTGTGCGTGTCGGTACTGCTTATCACCAACGGGCAACTGGGGCCGCTGGCGGGCGTCTATACCATCTCGTTTTTGTCGGTAATGGCCTTTTTTGCCCTCGGCAATTTCCTGCTCAAAGGCAAGCGGCCCAACTTGCCGCGCCCAGTGTACGCGGGCGTGCTCACGGTGACGCTGGCCATGCTGGGCGTGCTGATAGCCCTGTTTGGCAACGTGCAGATTCACCCCGAATACCTGATTGTGTTCCTCGAATATTTCCTGCCGGCCATGGCCATCGTGAGCATTATGCTCAACCGGACGGCCATTCTGAACCTAGCCTTGTCGGCCGTCGATTCGCTGGCGCGGCACCTGCCGCGGGTGTCGCGGCTGGCGCGCCTCAAGGTGCGGCGGCAACTGCGGGAGCTGGCCCAGCAAGAGTTCGTGTTTTTCACGAAGGGCGACAACGTGGCCAACCTCAATAAGGTGATGACCTACGTGGTGGAAAACGAGTTCACCAACCGCCTGAAAATCGTCACTTTACTCAAAGACGGCGAGAAATACCCCGAGGAGCTGCTCAACGATATTCGGGTGCTGGACCGGGCTTACGAGCAGATTGAGGTGGAGCTGGTGACGATGGAAGGCCACTTCGGCCCGGACCTGATTGAGGAGCTGTCGGCGAAGTGGAACATCCCCAAAAACTTCATGTTCATCGGCTCGCCCGGCGACCGGTTTCCCTACCAGGTGTCGGAGCTGGGCGGCGTGCGGCTGATTATCTGACCACGGATTCGCTCGGATTTTTCGGATTGCACGGATTTTATGGACGGCGCTGCAATTCGATAATCATTTAGTAAATCAAACAAAAAAGGCCATCCGTGGGGATGGCCTTTTTTGCTGTTGTTTTAAAGTTAATCATCCACAAAATCCGTGCAATCCGAAAAATTCGAGCGAATCCGTGGTCAGAATTTCAGCCCCACCGAGGCCAGATAATTGCGCGTGGCCTGCGGGAAAAACCAGTTGAAGGTTTCCTGGCTGCCGCTGGCGCCCACGTAGCTGTAGGTGTAGCCGTTGGCCACGTACTCGCGGTTGAGCACGTTGTTCACGAGCAGGCCCAGCTCGATTTCCTTCATGAAAGACGGGTGCAGGGCGTAGCGCAGGCGGAAATCCAGGGTTTCGTAGGGCCGGATGCTGCGGGCTTCGTTCTGGGAGTTGTCGAGGTACTGGCGGCTCACGGTTTTGAGCAGTAGCGCCAGGCGCAGGCCTTTCAGCGGCTGGCCTTCCAGCGTGTGCGCCGACACCACGGCGGGCGAGTAGGAAATGGTGGACGTGCGCGGGGCCGCCACCACGGGCGCGTAGTTGGCATCATACACCACGTCCTGGTAATCCCGGATGCGGTTCTGGCTCAGCGTGAGCGTGCTGCTGAGGCTGATTTTGTCGTTGGCCGACGCGAAGGCCGTCAGCTCCGCGCCGCGCCGGTAGCTGCGGGCCACGTTGGTGCGCAGGGCCGCGCCCACGTCGTTGAGCTGGCCGGTGGCCACCAGCTGGTTGTGGTAGTTCATGTAGAAGCCGTTGGCCTCCAGGCGCAGCGCGGTGATGGGGCCCAGGCTGGTCAGGCCCGTTCGGCTGAAGCGGTAGCCGCCTTCCCAGTCCTCCAGCCGCTCGGCTTTGGCGGTCTGGTCGCCGGCGGGCCGGTCGGTGAAGTCGGCGCGCACGGGCTCGCGCTGGCCCACCGCGAAGCTGGCGTAGAGCTGCTGGCCGGGGCTCAGCTCCAACGTGGCTCCGGCCTTGGGGTTGAAGAAGGTGTAGCTGGCGCGGGTGGTCACGTCGTTCTGGTCGTCCTCCAGGCCATCGATGCGGTAGTTGATGTGGCGCACCTGCACGTCGGCGTACACGCCCAGCTTGTCCAGCACCTGCCAGGTGGCGCGGGCGTAGGCGTTGTAGTCCGTCTTGGTGGCGTTGTTGAAGTAGTAGCGCTGGCGCGGCTGGAGGTTGGCCGCGTACTGCGCCCAGATAATTTCGCCGTAGTGGTCGTTGTCGAACTGGTTCCAGGCGCCGCCCAGCGTGGCTTGCAGCTTGCCGGCGCGCGGCTGGTAGTTGAGGGCAAAGGTGCCGCCGTAGAAGTAGTTATCGAGCCATTTCTGGTCGATGAGGTTGGTGCGGGTAATGGTCTGGTTGCCAATCATCACGTTGGCCAGGCCGTAGTCCACAAACTTGCGGCGCGTGCGGTAGCTCTCGTAGTAGCCGAAGCCGCGGGTGAGGTGCAGCGCCGCGCCTAGATTCCAGTTCGGGCCCAGGCCCTGCGAGAGGTGCAGCTGGTAGTGGTTCTGCTGGTAGTTGTCGGTCTGGTTGTCGTAGGTGTAATAGCTGTAGCGGCGGCCTTCCGTCAGCACGCGGGCCGCGTCGGCGGCGCTCAGCTCGCCGTTGTCGATGAAGGTCTGGAGCCGGGCGCGGTCGCCGGTGAGGGCCGGCTCGGGCACGCCGTTCCAGGCCTGGTAGGTTTTTTCGCGGCCCGAGAAGGTGATGAATTTCAGCAGCGTGTTCTTGACTTGGTAGCCGGCGGCGAAATAGTATGACTTCAAATCCGACGCTGCCCGGTTCATGTAGCCATCGGTGCGGATGCGCGAGAGGCGGCCGTCCACCGTGAAATGGCCGTTGATAAGCCCCGTGCCGAACGACACGTTGTTTTTCCAGGTCCGGAAGGAGCCGTAGGTGTTCTGGGTTTCGGCGTAGGCCTCGCGGCGGTTATCGAGCGTACTGATGTTGATGCTGGCCCCGAAGGCCGCGCCGCCGTTCTGGCTGGTGCCCACGCCGCGCTGCACCTGCAGGCTGTTGATGGACGACGCCAAATCCGGCAAATTCACCAGAAACGAGCCGCGCGATTCTGGGTCGTTCAGCGGCACTCCGTTGATGGTCATGTTGATGCCCGTGTTGCTCGTGCCCCGAATCCGGATATCGGTGTAGCCCACGCCCGCCCCGGCATCGGAATTCACCACCACCGAAGGCGTCTGGTCGAGCAGATAAGGCAGGTCCTGGCCGAAGTTGCGCTTGGCCAAATCCTCCTTGCCGAGGTTGGTGTAGGCCATGGCCGTGCGGTCGTTGGCGCGGCTGGCCGTCACGAGAGCCTCGCCGGTGAACAAGGTGGCGGGCGTAAGCTTCGCGCTCAGCCGTTGCTCGGCTGCCTGCCCCTGCAGCGGGCGCACCAGCGCGTCATAACCCAAAAACGTGATGCGGATTTCGTGCGCGCCGGCCGGCACGGTCGAAATATTGAAGGTGCCGGTGGCATCGGTGGTGCCGCTGGCGGCGCCGTCGAGCAAAATGGTGGCGCCGGGCAGCGCCTCCCCCGTGCGGGCATCGGTGATGGTGCCGGACACGGGGCCTTGCGCCCATGCCGGCGCGGCGGCCAGCCCAAAGAAGGCGGCTACCGCGAGAAGTACAGTTTTCAAAAAGATTTTGGCGTAAAAAAATGGAACGCGCCGTCGCCCCAGGGGTCGGAGCGGCAGCGGAAACGTCCGCGGATTGTTTGTTCCCTGCGCCGGCATTACCCGGTTCAGGTTCGATGGGTATCATCTCAGCCAATGTCGCACACGACACCAGCACCCCTAAACATGCCGCAAAGGTAGCACCCTGGGCGCCGGGCATCATTTTTTTATTATTCCCGGGCCCGAAGCGTACACGTTTGCTGACCGTCAGTTAATTTAGGGACGTCGGGCGGCGCAACGCCGCGCCCGGAACCTGCGTTTCAGGTTTCCGCACCGTTTTAGCTGCCTTCGCCATGTTCAGCCTCGTCTACGCCGTTGCTTTCTGCGCCTTCTTCCTGTTTGTGCTGGCCATGCCGGGCCGTCGGCGCGTGCTGCCCCCGCCCCCGCCCTCCGATGGCGACGACGACGGCGGCGAACCCCACGACCCCGGCCTGCCCGACCTGGACCTGCCGCCCGGCATTTCGCGCCCCATCAACGACTGGGAACCCGAATACAACCGCCGCCGCATCGGCGTCTGAGGCTTCATTTTAGTTAATTTCGAAGGGCCCGTGGTCTACAGCGCGCACGCCATGCGCACGTAGGCCACGGGCCCTTTGTAGAATATTTCACCCTCGGGCTGCATCCCAAACCGGGCATAGAAAGCCGCGCTGTCCTGCCGCGCGTCGCACCAGATGCGGGTGGCACCCAGCCGCTGGGCTTCTTCAAAAACGTGGCGCAGCAACTGGCTGCCAATGCCCTGCCGCTGGCAGTCGGGCCGGGCGGCAATCTTGCGGAACCGGGCTTCCGCGCCCGTCACAAACAGGGAGATGACGGCCACAAGCTCGCCGTTCTGGAAAGCGCCGAAATGGTGGCCGGCCGCGTCTTCGGCAATCATTACGTAGGCCAGCGGCTTGTCGGGCCACAGCACCTTGTGGCGCAGGGCGTAGGTAGCCTCGGGCGCGATGGGCTGGATAGTCAACGGGTCGGACATTGGTTCGTTGTTAGTTGTTAGTTGTCAGTTGTTAGTTTTTTGACTACCCTGCTAAACATCTGACAACTGACAACAAGCAACTGACAACCAATCTATCCCACCTCAATGCTGAAGGCGGCCGAGAACACCTCGCCCGGCTCCAGCGTCAGGATGCCTTCTTTGTCGCGCAGCTCGCCGGGCTCGCCGGTGGGGCTGGCGATGCCGTGCCAGGGCTCAACGCACACGAAGCCGGCGCCGGGGCCTTTGGTCCAGAGGCCGAGATAGGGAAAGCCATCGAAGCGGAAGCGCGCGAAATGCGCCGACTTGCGCGAGCGCAGTGTGAGGCTGGTGAAATCATAGTGCTTGAACACCAGTGCGTCATCGGCAAACAACTCGTAGCTCAGCGGCAGCTCCCGCGCGTCGCTGAGCACGGGGGCGGTGGCGCCGGTGAGCAGGCCGCCCTGCAGCAGATGGCGCTCCAGCGTGACGGGGTGGTCGAACTCGAAATAGTAGTCCTCGAATTTTTCATCCGGCAGCAGGGGGCAGCGCACGGCCGGATGTCCGCCAATGCTGAAGAGCAGCGGCTGGTCAGCGGCGGGGTTGCGCACGTCCCAGCGCACGGTGAGCTGCGTGCCGCGCAGGGTGTAGGTAATGGTCAGCTCGAAGGCGAAGGGGAAAATGGTTTGGGTCGTTTCATCGTGTTGCAGGCGGAACGCCAGCTCCGTGGCATCGTGGCGCAGCACGGCAAACTCCTGGTCGCGGGCGAAGCCGTGCTGTGGCAGCTTGTAGTCGCGGCCCTCGTAGTGGTACACGTCATTGGGCAGGCGGCCCACCAGCGGGAAGAGCACCGGCGCGTGCCGGGCCCACACCGCCGGGTCGCCGGGCCACACGTATTCGAGGTTGTCGGCAAGCGTGACGAGGCTGGTGAGCTCGGCGCCGTGTGCCGCGAAGGTGGCCCGGCAGGTCGGGTTTTGCAGGGTGTAGGGGGTGGAGGTGTTGGGCATGGTGGGTTCTTCCAAAAGGGCGGCCGGCCTGGCGCTTTGCAACAGCTCATCGACCAGAAAACAGGCCTGGGCAAAGCGGCGGTCGGCATCGCCGGAAATTTCGGCAAAGTTGGACATCCGTTCCCGCAATTCGCGCAGGTAGAGGTCGTAGAACTGCTGGCGCAGGTGCGGGTGCTCGCGCAGCGGGTCGGGCTGCCAGGGCAGGTCCACGCCCATGAGCAGCACCAGGTCGTATTGCTGCTGGTCGATGCGGTGCAGTATCCACTCCGGGCAGATGCCGAAGGAGTGCTCGGCCCAGATTTTAATCACCAGCAAGTCGGTGTCGCTGAACACGATGTCGCGCGCGCTGGCTTCGGCCGTGGCCTCGGCCTGCAGCTGGCCGCGGGCAATTTCTTCGAGGTCTTCGAGCGTGTAGCGCGGGCCGGATTCGGCCAGGTATTCGCGGGCGTACTCGGGGGCGAAGGACGTGCCGTAGTGCGTCGCCAGCTGGGCAGCCAACGTCGTTTTGCCCGTAGATTCGGGGCCGGTCAGGGAAATGCGTAGCAAAGGAGGGGTGGCAGAAAACGGGGGTGGAAAGGGGCTAGGGCAGCCGCGCAGAGACGTTAGGGGGTGGACTAACGGGGGTGCCTCCGGGCTACACAGTCAGCCAAAGATTGCACATCGCCATGACTTTATAGGCATGTACCGCCTTAATCGCCTAAATATTAGTGCGTGACCGCCTGGGCCGGCGCGGCCAGCTCGCGCCGCCATTGCCAGTAGCCGTAAGCTGCCAGCCCCAGAAACACGGCATAAAGGCCGCTGGTGAGATAGAGGTGGCGGTGCCAATACATGCCCACGTAGGCCACATCGACGCCAATCCAAAGCAGCCAGTTTTCGATATGGCGGCGCGAAAGGAGCAGCTGCGCCGCCAAGCTGATGGCCGTGGTTGTGCTGTCCCAATACGGCAGCGCGGCAGTGGGCCGGGTTGAAAGAAAATAGCCCATGCCCAGCGCGTACAGCAGGCCTGCCCCTATGAGCCAGGCCGCCACCCGCCGGGGCGTGTGCGTGATGGGCAGCGGAGCGGCGTCGGCAGCGGCGGTGCCGCGCAGCCATTTCACCCAGCCGTATACCAGTAAGGCGATGAAAGCCAGCTGCAAACCCGTATCGGAATAGAGGTTGCTCCGCCAAAACACAACGGTATAGAGCGCGCCGTTGAGAATGCCGACGGGAAAATTCCAGATGGAATTGCGAGCCGCCAGCCACACGCAGGCCGCGCCGGTGAGCACGCCGGCCACTTCCAGCGGGCTGGACGATTTGATGGCAGCCGCGACGGCGGTCAGGAAGTCGAAGAGGTACAAGGCAGCCACGGCAACAGGAAAAGCGGAGCCGCAAGGTAGCCCCGCCCCTACTTTTGCGCCTTCAAGACACTCTACTAATGGAAAGCGCCTCCCTCGAAATCAGCCCCGCAGAACTGCACCGCCGCCTGCAAGCCGGCCACGACCTGCAGCTCATTGACGTGCGCGAACCCGAAGAATTTGACTACTGCCACCTGCCCGGCAGCCAGCTATTGCCGCTAGGCGAGCTGACGCGCCGCACCGACGAAATCCGCACGGAAGGCCCCGTGGTAGTTATTTGCCACCACGGCGTGCGTTCCGGCCAGGCGGCCGGCTACCTGCGCCACCGCCTGGGCCGCACCAACGTGCTGAACCTGCGCGGCGGAGTGGCCGCCTGGGCCGAGCAGGTGGATGCGGCTTTTCCAACGTACTGAGTTTGTTAAAGCTGTGTTTTAAAAGTCGTCATGTCGAGCTTGCCGAGACATGACGACTTTTTCAGCAGTTCTACTACAGCACAGCATTCAATCAACTTCCGTTTTCCCAATCGTTTGGGGCCAAAATCCGTTGTAGGGGCACACCTTGCTTCTACCCATGCCTGATTTCGCATTTGCCCCGCCCGCGCCAGCCGACCCCAACGCCCCCACGCTGGCCGACCGGCTGGCTCTGCGCGAGCGGCCGATGGGCACGCCCCTGCTCCGGCAGGAGTGGCGCGACCTGCTGTTTATGCACTGGCCGGTGCCGGCTGAGCTGCTACAGCCCCACCTGCCGCCGCGCCTGCGCATCGACACGCACGACGGCATGGCCTGGCTGGCCGTGGTGCCGTTTCAGATGGCCAAGGTGCGGACGCGGGTGAGCCCGCCGGTGCGCGGCACCGATGAGTTTCTGGAACTGAATGTACGCACCTACGTGCACCTCGACGGCGTGCCCGGCGTATGGTTTTTCTCGCTCGATGCCACCAGTCCGCTGGCGGTGTGGGTGGCGCGCACCTTTTTCCACTTGCCCTACCTGCGGGCCACTATGCACATGGAAAGCCCGGGCGCGCAGCTGCGGCAGTTCACAGCCCGGCGCACGCACGGCGGGGCGCCGGCCGCGCAGTTCCGCGCCACCTGGAAAATCGGCGCGCCCCTGCCGCCCGCCGAGCCCGGCTCGCTGGCGTTTTTTCTCACCGAGCGCTACGCCCTCTATGCCAGCAACAAGGCTCAAACCAAGCTCTACCGGGGCCGGGTGGCCCACCAGCCCTGGCCGCTGAGTTCGGCGCAGGTGCTGCACTACGAATCAACCCTAATAGAAAGCCACGGCCTGCCCACGCCGGCCGGCGCGCCGCTGCTGCACGCGGGCGGCCCGGTGAGCGTGGAGCTGTGGCCCATGCAGCGGGTATAGCCAGGGTTTATTCGCGCAGCCAGCGCGTCATGCGAGGAAATTCTTCGTTGGTGGTCAGGCCCATCCAGACCAGCAGGGGCAGGCCGGAGTAGATGCCATGGCGGAAGTTATCTAGAATCCACTGGCTGCTGCCGCGGTAGCCAGCGGGGTGAAACACGATTTCGGGCGGCACTCCAATGGCCTGTGCGGCCGCGTACGACCACAGCATGGCCACAATTTCGTCGCCATCGGTGCCGTGCTGCTCGGGCTTGCCGGCCATCACGTTGCCTGCCAGCTGGGCGCGCTCGGCGGTGGGCGTCACGGCCAGGTGGCCGGCCTCGTGCAGGATGTCGCCGGGATAGAGCAGCTTGGCGGGGTCAATCAGCAGGCCGCCCCCTTCGATGAGAATGCCCGGCAGGAAGGTGTCGGCAGTCAACTCCGTTTCTTGGGTTGGGATGCCGATTTCGGCCAGGAAATGCCGCATGGCGGGCAGGTAGGCCAAGGCGTCAGCGGTGGCAGGCAGTGATGTGGTGGACATAAAGAGCGTGACGAACTGAAAATCATACGGTGACACGCCAAACTTAGCGCCGTTTTGCCGAATGCCTGGCCGCCCCGCATCAGGCCGTAATTTTGGCCCGATGCCCAACGCCTTCACCCTACCGCCGCTTCCCGACCTGCCCATCATCGCGGCGCTGCCCGAGCTGCGGGCCGCCCTGGCCGCCCACGCCCGCGTAGTGCTAGAAGCGCCGCCCGGCGCCGGCAAAACTACCGTGGTGCCGCTGGAGCTCTTGGCCGCCGATTGGCGCGCGCCCGAGGATAAAATTTTGGTATTGGAGCCACGCCAGCTGGCTGTGCGCGGAGCCGCCGCCCGCCTGGCCCAACTGCTGGGCGAGCCCGTAGGCCGCACCATCGGTTACCGCGTGCGGCTCGACAGCAAGGTGAGCAAGGAAACCCGCGTGGAAGTCATCACCGAGGGCATTCTCACGCGCATGATTCAGGACGACCCAGCGCTAGAAGGCGTGGCGGCGCTTGTGTTTGACGAATTCCACGAGCGGAGTCTGAACGCGGATTTGGGCCTGGCCCTAGCGCTAGATGCGCAGGCGGTGCTGCGGCCCGAGCTGCGCATTCTCATAATGAGCGCCACGCTGGAAGCCCAGCGTCTGGGGCAATGGCTGCCGGCGCCGGTGGTATCGTCGGCAGGTTTTTTGTTTCCGATTGACACGCATTACCTCGACCCGCGCCGCGCGTCGAGCCTGCCCAGCAAGCCCAATGAGCGGCTAGCCGAGCTGGTGCCAGCCCAGGTGCGCGCTGCGCTAAACACGCATGCTGAGGGCGATATCCTGGTTTTTCTGCCCGGCGTGGGCGATTTGCAGCGCAGCGCCCGCAAGCTCGAATCATTGCCAGATAACATCGACCTGCACCTGCTGCACGGCGAGCTGCCGCTCGAAACCCAAGACGCCGCGTTGCGCCCCTCGAAGGCGGGCCGCCGCAAGGTCATTCTGGCCACCAGCATTGCCGAAACCAGCCTCACCATTGAGGGCGTGCGGGTGGTGATTGACGGCGGCTTTGCGCGGGTGCCGCGCTTCGTGCCGCGCACCGGCTTCACCACCCTCGAAACCGTGCCCGTGGCCCGCGCCGCCGCCGACCAGCGCCGGGGCCGCGCCGGCCGCCTCGCGCCCGGCACCTGCTACCGCCTCTGGACCGAAGCCGAGCACCACAACCTGCCCGCCCACCGCCCCCCCGAAATCCAAACCGCCGACCTCAGCAGCCTGGCCTTGGAGCTGGCCCTCTGGGGTGCCGCCGAGCCCACCAGCCTGCGCTGGCTGGATGTGCCGCCCGCCGCTGCTTATGGGCAGGCGCGGGAATTATTGATTCGATTGGGCGCGGTGGTAGGGCATGAGGGTAAGGGGGTAAGAGGGCAAGGGTTGATACCATCTGATTCTCCCATCGCAACTCCTGCCCTCCTACCCCCATACCCTCCTGCCCTAAAACCTACGCCCCACGGCCGTCAGCTGGCGGCGCTGGGTTTGCCGCCGCGCCTGGGGCACCTAGTGGTGCGCGGGCAGGAGCTCGGCCACAGTGCGGCGGCGGCTTCGTTGGCGGCACTGCTGGCCGAGCGGGACTTACTGCGCTGGGCTGCCCCCACCGACACCCGCCCCGCTCCGCCCGACCTGCGCTTGCGCCTCGAAGCGCTGGCCAGCGGCCGGCCGCCGCTGCCGGGCCTGGCCCTGCACCACGCCACCTTGCAGCGCGTGCGCGACGTGGCCCGCAACCTCACCGGCCGCCTGGGCAAATCCGCCAACCCACCAACCCACCAAGCCGCTCAACCACCCGTGGGCCTGCTCACCGCCTTGGCCTATCCCGACCGGCTGGCCCAACGCGAAACCCACGACCGCCTGCGCCTCGTGACGGGCCAGCGCGTAGGTTTGAACACGACCGATGTAGACCCGCAAGCCACTTTTTTCGCCGTGGCGCACTTGGCGGGCACGGCCTCGGCGCCGCGCGCCACGCTGGCCGCGCCGCTGGGGCAGGATGAGCTGGAGCTGGCCTTCGCCGACCAGATTACGACCACCGATGAAGTGCGCTACGACGCCGCCACCCAGCGCGTGACCGGCCGCCGCGTGCGCCGCCTGGGGGCGTTGCTGCTCGATGAAAAAGTCATCGGCCAGCCCGATGCGGCGCTAGTGGCGCGGGCCCTGCTCAATTATTTGCAGGAAGCCGGCGTGAGCAAGCTGAACTGGACGCCCGCCGCCCGCCAGCTGCAGCAGCGGCTGGAGTTTCTGCGGCAGCACTTCCCGGCTCTTGGAACCAACCTAACAACTGACAACGAACAACTGACAACTACAACGTGGCCGGCTTTTGACGATGCCACGCTGACGCAGGAACTGGCCGACTGGCTGGGCCCACACCTCACCGGCCTCAAAACCCTCGACCAAGTGCAGCGCCTCGACCTCTACGAGCTGCTGCTGGCCCGCCTGCCCGGCGGCTGGGCCCAGCGCCAGGAGCTCGACCGCCTCGCCCCTGCCGCGCTCGAAGTGCCCAGCGGCTCGCACATCACCCTCGATTATAGCGACCCCGCCGCGCCAGTACTGGCCGTGAAGCTCCAGGAGCTATTTGGCCTGACCGAAACGCCTACCGTGGCCGCCGGCAGGGTGCCGCTGCTGCTGCATCTGCTGTCACCCGGCGGGCGGCCAGCGCAAGTGACGCGCGACCTGCGGAGCTTTTGGGAGAAAGGCTATTTTGAGGTGCGCAAGGATTTGAAAGGGCGCTACCCCCGCCATCCTTGGCCGGATAAGCCGATGGAACACATTCCGACCAAGCTCACCAAGAGGCGACTGGGGCAGTAAATGGTGGGGTTGTGGAGCGGTGGAATGGTGAAAAACAGAACGTCATGTCGAGCGCAGCCGAGACATCTCGCGTGTGGTAGTAACTCAATCGTTGAATCGGTTTTGATTACTTCGGCACGCGAGATGTCTCGGCTGCGCTCGACATGACGTTCTATATTGCTTCAACCAATCCATCCAATCACCGCATCTCGTTCTCATCCAAGAAGCTACGGCCATCCGTCCGGGGCGAGTAGTGGCGATGCAGCCAGCGGCTGAGGCCGCCGAGGCCCGGCAGCAACACCCGCTCGGTGATATTGGCCTGGTCGAGCTTATCGCGCACTTCCCACTTCAGCTCGGCGGGGATGATGATGCGGAAATACAGCTCGGGGCGAGCGGCCAGCCAATCGTGAAGCACGCTTTCGGCCGTGTTCATCAGCGAAAAAAGCGCGTACTGGTGCACGATGCGCGCGTCGAGGCTGGGCGGTTCCAGAAACAGCACGTAGGGCTCAGCCTGCAGCTCTTCGAGTTCATCGAGGCTGCTGCTTTCGGGTTGGAGCAGCTCGGAGGTGAAAACGTTGGAGCCTTCGTGGCGCAGGGCCTGGCGGAGGCGTTCGGGCAGGTGCTCGGCGGCTTTCACGTAGTTCAGGGCCCACACAATGCCGTCTTCGTGGTAGGCGTCGAGGTCGTCGGTGGCGAAGTGCAGGGCCACGTAGGGCGAGTACGTCCAGTCGAGCAGGCGCGTGGGCAGGCCGTGGTGCTGAGCCAGGGCCAGCCAGTCCCAGGTGCTGGCGCCCACCACGGGCATGGGCGTGTCGCGGGCGTATTTGCGGAAGTTGCGCAGCAGGTGGTGCTCCAGGTTCTGGTATTCGCCGCCGAGGCGCTGCAGGCTGGTATTGAGCAAATAATGCCGCGAGCGGCTGCCCCGGTACACAAACGGCGACCGAAACCGCCCGATGCGCCCGTCCCAAGTATCCTGAAACAGCAGCCGCTGCAAGTCTTCCCAGGAAGCGGCGCGGTGGTCGTTGGTGGAATGCGGCATGGGGCGAAGATACGCCGGGCGATAAGCAGAGTGGTGTTAAAAAATGGTTATACAGAGCGTAGGGGCGGGGCTTGCCCCCGCCCGGTCGTCTGCACCGCCTCAACGATTCCGTTCAACGACCGGGCGGGGGCAAGCCCCGCCCCTACCTCATGCGTCACCTACTCCCCGGCCGGAAAATCGGCCGCGTCGCCTACTTCGGCATACTGCTCCAGCTCCTTCGCGATACCGGCGAACTTCTCCCGCGCGCCCTTCACGGCCGCTTTGCCCAGCGGCAGGTGCAACGGCGGGTTCTCCAGCTGCACCACGTCGTACATGGCTTTGGCGGCGCGTACGGGGTCGCCGGGCTGGCGGCCGCTGTAGCCCTGGATGCCGCGCAGGTTTTCGCCCACCGTGGCTTCGTAATCGGCAATCTTGGTGTTGGCAATAGTGGCCGACTCGCCCGCCCACTTCGTGCGGAAGCCGCTGGGCTCGATATTAGTCACTTTGATGCCGAGCGGGCCCACCTGCTGGCTCAGGCTCTCGCCAATGGCCTCCAAGGCAAATTTTGAAGCGTTGTAGATGCCCACGCCGGGAAAGGTTTTCAGTCCGCCGATGCTGGTAATGTTGAGCACGTGGCCGCTCCGCTGCTTGCGCAGCTGCGGCAGCACGGCCCGCAGCACGTGCAGCGCGCCGAACACGTTCACATCGAACTGGCGCTGCACCTCCTCGGCCGGCACTTCCTCGATGCTGCCCATGGAGCCGTATCCGGCGTTGTTCACGATGACGTCGAGCTGGCTGAACTTGGCAATGGCGTCGGCAATGGCGGTTTTGACGGTGGCTTCGTCGGTCACGTCGCAGACCAGGCCGAGGGTGCGGCCGTCGGCTTTTTTGGTGAACTCGTCGGCTTGCTCGGGCTTGCGGAAGGTGGCGGCCACCCGGTCGCCTTTTTCGAGCACGTAGTCGGCCAGGGCTTCGCCAAAGCCGGACGAGGCGCCGGTAATGAACCAGGTTTTGGCAGTTGAATCAGACATAGAAAGTCGGTTATTAAAATGGTAGGTGCTAAGACGGGTTGGGACTGTGAATTGTTTGTGAACCGCAGAATCGTCTGTCACCCTGAGCCCAGCGAAGGACCTTATCACGCCTGAACTGTGCGGCCGTGAGAAGGTCCTTCGCTGCGCTCAGGATGACAGACGGCACCCCACCACACAGACGACACACCACCACCAAAACGCCCACCGTACCTTCGCCGCCCCAATCCGCTCATCCTTCCCACTCCCACCCACTTCCCATGAGAAAGCTTTTCTCGCTGCTATTGGCGCTCCTCGGCTTCGCTGCCCAAGCCCAGGTCACCTTCCGAATCACGGCCGTGCCGGCCAACACGCCGGCCAACGCCACCCTCTACATCGCGGGCACTTTCAATAGCTGGAACCCTGGCAGCGCCGCCCATGCCCTCACCCGCAACCCCGACGGCAGCTACCAGATTACGCTGCCCGCCGCCACTGGTACCATGGAATACAAGTTTACGCGCGGCTCCTGGGCCGCCGTCGAAACCAACGCCTCCAACGGCTCCGTGCCCAACCGCACCTATACCTTCGGCAGCAGCGCGGCCACCGTGCTGGCCACGGTGCTGAACTGGGAAGACCTGGCCGGCGGCTCGCCCGGCACGGGCACCTCCACGGCCGCGGCCAACGTGAGCGTGATTTCGACCACGTTTGCCATGCCGCAGCTGGGCCGCACCCGGCGCGTGTGGCTGTATTTGCCGCCCGGCTACGCCAGCAGCGGCCGCCGCTACCCGGTGCTCTACTTGCAGGATGGCCAGAACGTGTTCGATGCCGCCACTGCTTTTGCCGGCGAGTGGGGCGTGGACGAGGCCCTGAACCAACTGGCGGCCAGCGGTCAAGACCCCACCGGCTGCATCGTGGTGGCCGTCGACAACGGCCCCAACCGCCTCGACGAATACTCGCCCTGGAACAACCCGGCCTACGGCGGCGGCCAAGGCGACTTGTACCTCGATTTTCTGGTGCAAACCCTCAAGCCCTACATCGACACCAATTACCGCACCCTGCCGGGCCGCGAGAACACCGGCATCGGCGGCTCCAGTATGGGCGGGCTCATTTCCACCTACGCGGCTTTGCGCCACCCATCGGTGTTTAGCAAAGTGGCGTCCTTTTCGCCCGCTTACTGGTTTGCGTATCAGCAGCTGGCCACTTACGCCCACCAGCACCCGGCCAACCCCAACACCCGCTTTTACTTCGTGAGCGGCACCACCGAAAGCACCACCATGGTGCCCCAGATGCAGGCCCTGCGCGACTCGCTGCAGCGCGGCGGTGTGCCCACCGCCAACCTCAACTTCAATACCCGCGCCGACGGCCAGCACGCCGAATGGTTCTGGCGGCGCGAGTTCCCGGCCGCCTACTCCTGGCTCTACGCGCCCACCACGACCACCGCGGCGCGCCCGGTCCAGACGCTGAGCGTCAACCTCTATCCCAACCCGACGGCCCGCGAGTTGCGCGTGTCGCTACCCACTAATCTCATCGAGGAAGCCCAGCTCGAAATAACCGATGCGCGGGGCCGGGCCGTGTTGCGCACCCGCGTGCGCAACGGCCAGCACGTGGACGTGAGTCGGCTGGCGGCGGGCCTGTACCTCTCGCGCCTCACGGCCGGCGGCGCGGTGGGCACCGGCAAATTCACCAAAGAATAACGACTAAGCGGCGGGAAAACGGGGTCTAACCCAACTTCCCGCCGTAACTTCGTCCGGCAAAAGGTTACAACCCCCAACCCCTTTTGCCATGGCGGACTCCGCAACCCCAAAAATTGCCTTCGAGGCCCTCACCTACGACGACGTACTGCTGCTGCCGGCGTACTCCGAGGTTTTGCCCCGCGACTGCGACACCGGCACCCGCCTCACTAACAACATCCGGCTGCAAACCCCGCTGATTTCGGCGGCCATGGACACCGTCACGGAGTCGGACATGGCCATCGCGCTGGCGCAGGAAGGCGGCCTGGGCATCATTCATAAGAATATGTCCATCAAGGCGCAGGCCGAGCAGGTGCGCCGCGTGAAGCGCAGCGAGTCGGCCCTGATTCAAGACCCCTTCACCCTGCCGCCCACCGCCACCCTGGCCGATGCCCGCCAGCTCATGCGCAAGCACAACATCGGCGGCATTCCGGTGGTAAGTGAAAATCACAAGCTCGAAGGCATTCTCACCAGCCGCGACCTGCGCTTCGAGAAAGACATGAGCCAGCCTGTAACCACGGTGATGGTGCCCCTTTCCCGCCTCGTGACGGCCCCCGCCGGCATCGACCAGGCCGCGGCCGAAGAACTGCTCACCGATAGCAAAGTAGACAAGCTACCGCTGGTAGATAGCGAAGGCCGACTCGCCGGCCTGATGACATATAAGGACATCCGCAAGCGCCGACGCGCCCCGCACGCCAGCAAGGACCAGTTGGGCCGCCTGCGCGTCGGCGCTGCCGTGGGCGTCACGCCCGACCTGCTTCAGCGCGTGGCCGCTTTGGTCGAAGCCGGCGTGGATATCGTAAGCCTCGACACCGCCCACGGCCACTCCAAAGGCGTAATGGACGCCGTCCGCGCCATCAAAGCCGCCTACCCTAACCTCGACGTGATGGCCGGCAACGTGGCCACGGCCGCTGGCGCCAAAGCCCTGGCCGACGCCGGGGCTGACTGCGTGAAAGTGGGTGTCGGGCCCGGCTCCATATGCACCACGCGCATCATTGCCGGCATTGGGGTGCCGCAGCTCTCGGCCGTGCTCGAAGCCGCCAAGGGCCTCGCCGGCACCGGCGTGACGCTGGTGGCCGACGGCGGCATCAAGTTCTCCGGCGACTTGGTGAAGGCCCTGGCCGGCGGCGCCGCCGCCGTGATGGTGGGCTCGCTGCTGGCTGGCACCGAGGAAGCTCCTGGCGACCTGATTATTTACGAAGGCCGCAAGTACAAGTCCTACCGCGGCATGGGCTCGGTGGAGGCCATGGAGGATGGCAGCAAGGACCGGTACTTCCAGGACGCCGAGGACGATGTGAAGAAGCTCGTGCCCGAGGGCATTGTGGGCCGCGTGCCGTTCAAAGGCAATGTATCGGAGGTGATTTACCAGTTGGCGGGCGGGCTGCGCGCCGGCATGGGCTACGTGGGCGCCGCCAACATCGAGGCCCTACAGGCGGCGCAGTTTGTCCGCATCACCGGCGCGGGCCTGCGCGAAAGCCACCCGCACGACGTGCAGATTACCCGCGAGGCCCCGAATTATTCGAGCCGCTAACTTTCGGCGGGCTGCGTAGTTTGCCGCGGGCAGCGCTGGGCGAGAGCCGGCGCTGCCCGCTTTTTTACGTACTCGCCGCGTGAGTCCTTTTCGGGCCGCTACTTGTATCTTGCACGCCGGTTGAGCGCCCGGCCAGGACGCGGCGGGCTGGTATAATTTCTATTCCTACGTTCTGTCTGTGCGTCATCCGCTACTATACCTTGGTTTTCTGCTGGTTCTGCTGAGTGGCGCACTGGCCATCGGCGGCCTGGTGTCGGCGCCCGGCACGGACACGCCGTGGGCCAGCTGGCTGCTGCTGCTGGCCGATGTGGGGACCCTGGTGGTATTGGTTCGCCTCTATTTTCGTCGTGTCGAGCCCGCTTCCGCGCCCCGGCACGACGAAATCCAAAGCCTGCAGCGCCTCGCGCAGCTGGTGCAGCGCGGCCATACGTCGGCCGAAGTGTACCGCATTTTGCTGGAAGCCGCTGTGCAAACCGTGCACGCCGATGCCGCCTGGCTCGACCTCGACCCCACCCACCCGGGCTTTGAAGGGGCCGGCACCAGCCAGTACCACGGCATCACCGCAGCCCAGGCCGAGGCGTTGCGGACCGGTCTGCAGGCCCACCCCGCCCCTGAAGGCGACTACCTGACCAACGACCTGCACCTGCGCCCGGGCTTTGCCAAGGCGCTGCCCGCGTTTCGCTCGCTTATTGAGTTGCCGTTGCGAGGCCTGCACTTCAGCTACGGCACCCTTTACTTGCTGAAGGTGAAACCCCACACCTTCGACCGCGCCGACCTGAGCATCCTGCAAACCTTCACCAGCCAGGCCGTGCTCAGCATCGAAAACCTGGAGCTGGTGCAAACCTCGCTGGCCAACCAGCGCACCCAGGAAGAGCTGAAAATTGCCTCCCAGGTGCAGGACAGCCTCATTCCCAAAAACCTGCCGACGGACAACTGGTTCGACATCAGCTCGCACTCGCTGGCGGCCAAGGAAGTGGGCGGCGATTTCTACGATTTCCTGCACCTGCCGGGCCGGCGGCTGGCCGTCATCATTGGCGACGTGAGCGGCAAAGGCGTCACGGCTGCCTTCCACATGGCCCAGATGAAAGGCATCTTTCATTCGCTGATGCAGGAAAACCCGCTGGCGAAGAATGAGCGCGACAAATTCCCGGTGCCCAGCCGCTTTATGGCCCAGGCCAACATGGCCCTCACCCACTGCCTGGAGAAGTCATCGTTCATCACCTCCTCGCTTTACATCATTGATTATGAGCAGGGTGGATTTGTGTTTGCCCGCGCTGGCCACTGCCACACGCTCTACTACCACGCCATGCGCGAGGAGGTGTTCTACTTCGAGTCGCAGGGGCTCGGGCTGGGCATCATCCGCAACGAGAGCTACGAGAAGCACATCAAAAACCAGTTTTACGATTACAGCCCCGGCGACGTGATGGTGATTTATACCGACGGCATCGTAGAAGCGCGCGGCGGCGACGGCACCGAGGAATACGGCGAGGACCGGCTGAAGCTGCGCCTCGAAGAAAGTTATTTCCAGGAAGCCGAGGACATCAAAAGCTTCATCCTCGACGACCTTAACAGCTTCACGCACGGGCATCCGATTCACGATGACCAGACCCTGCTGGTCATTAAATTCAAGTCGGCCCAACCCCTGCCGTTGGCCTGACGTATCGACCTCATTATGAAAGTAACTGCCCAACCCTCCGCTGATACGCTTACCCTCCTGCTCGACGGCGAGCTCGACGCCAGCTCCGCCATTGTCCTCGACACCGAGCTGGCCAAACCCGACATTCTCAACTACCGCAAGGTACTGATTGACTGTGCCAAGCTGAGCTACATCTCCTCGGCGGGTCTGGGCGTATTTATTTCGCATCTGCAGCGTTTTCAGGATGCCAACGTGAAGCTGGTGTTCTTCAACATGCAGGAAAAAGTGTTCAACGTGTTCGAAATCCTGGGCCTGGATGCGCTGATGACCATCGTGCCCAGCGCCACCGAAGCCGAAGCAGCCTAAATTTAAGTTTTGAGTGTTGAGAGTTGAATGGTGAGTTGATAGGGGCTTTGGCTCGTGTTTTACGCAACTATTCATTCAACATTCGACCCTCAACATTCAACACTCCCAACGTGAAGTCTTCCCTCCGCATTGCCTGCTCCCGCAGCCACCTTCAAGAGGTGCGGGACTTTGTGCGGAACTACCTCACCGGCCTCAGTCTGCCCGAAATCACGATTAATCAGGTAGTGCTGGCCATTGACGAGGTAGTGGCTAATTTCATCATCCATGCCAACGGGGAGGATGAAACCCAGTTTCTGGACCTGGAGCTGGCCTTTGAGAAGCAGGAGTTGAATGTAGAAATTGCCGACCACGGCGATACCATTTACCTGCCCGGCGAGCACCAGTCGCCCGATTTGCGGGCATACATCAAAGAAGGCCGCAAGGGCGGCATGGGCATGGCCCTGGTGAACCGGCTCATGGACAGGGTGGAATTTTTCACCCGCGGCAACCATACGGTGTGCCACCTGAGCAAGCATCTGGCTTAGTAAGGCGGTAATTAAAGAACGGTCAGGCTGAGCGCAGCCGAATCATCTCTACCGCGCCAGTAATCAATTACTGGCGCGGTAGAGATGATTCGGCTGCGCTCAGCCTGACCGTTTTGCTTTTCACTGTCCCCTCACCAACGGTCGCCTTTCTTTCCGTCCGGAAATTAGTTAATTTCGCACCGGTAATTTTATGCCCGCGCGGCTGACTTCTTTCCCGCCGACGTTTTTGTTTTCTCCTACTTTATATATGCACAAACGCATTCTGTACGCCGGCGCGGCCGTCGTCACGCTGCTGGCTGGCTGCCAGACCTCCAAACCGGCCGCTACGGCCGCTGTGGCTTCTACTGCCACCGGGCCCGTGGTCGAGACGCTGGGCACCTACCCGGTACCGGCCAACGAGTTTGCCTACGTGTACCGCAAAAACAACAGCTCGGCGCCCGACTACGGCACCCGCCAGAGCGTCAACGACTACCTCGACCTCTACACCAACTTCCGGCTGAAGGTACTGGAAGCCGAGCAGCGCGGCCTCGATACCACCCAGGCCTTCAAGCGCGAGCTCGACGGCTACCGCCAGCAACTGGCCCAGCCCTACCTCACCGAGAAGAGTGTGACCGACCAGTTGGTGCGCGAGGCCTACGACCGCATGAGCCAGGAGGTGAACGCCTCGCACATCCTCATCCGGGTGGCCCCCGATGCTACCCCGCAGGACACCCTGACGGCTTATCAGAAAGTTGTCAAGCTGCGCCAGCAGGCGCTGGCGGGCGAAGACTTCGGCCAGCTGGCCCGCGCCAACAGCGAAGACCCTTCGGCCAAGGAGAACGGCGGCAAGCTGGGCTACTTCACGGCCATGCAAATGGTTTACCCGTTTGAGTCGGCGGCCTACAAAACGCCCGTGGGGCAGATTTCGCAGCCCATTCGCACGCGTTTCGGCTACCACCTCATCAAGGTGAACGACAAGCGCGCCGCGCAGGGCGAAATCAAGGTGGCCCACCTCATGATTCGGATGAACGCCAACGCTCCGAAACCTGACTCCATCACCGCCAAGAAGAAAATTGACGAGCTGTACAGCCGCCTGAAAAAGGGTGAAAACTGGGACAAACTCGTGGCCCAGTTCTCGGAAGACGCCGGCTCGGCCGCCAACGGCGGCGAGCTGCCGCCCTTCGGCACTGGCCGCATGATTCCTTCGTTCGAGGAAGTGGCCTTCAAGCTGCAAAAGCCTGGCGACATCTCGGCGCCCGTGCAAACGCCCTACGGCTGGCACGTCATCAAGCTGATTGAGAAGCAGCCGCTGGCCAAGTTTGCCGACTTGGAGCCCGGCCTGAAAAGCAAAGTGGCCAAAGACTCGCGCTCGGAGCTGAACAAAGCCGCTTTTCTGAAGCGCATACGCCAGGAAGACCAGTTTGCGGAAGTGCCCGCCGCGAAAACCTACGCCTTCAGCAAAGCTGATACGGCCCTGGTAGCCGGCCGCTACAAGTACGTGGCCCCGACCGCCGCTACCGGCAAGCCCACCAAAAACGCCGTGACCGACAATTCGGCCCTATTCACCATCAAGGGCAAGCCCTACACGGTGAAGGATTTCCTGACCTTCGCGCAGCAAAACCAGCGGCCCCGCATCGGCGCGCAGCCCAGCTTCGCCATGCAGCAGCTCTACGACCAGTATGTGGAGCAAAGCCTGACCGACTTCGAGAAAAACAGCCTCGACACCAAGTACGAGGACTACCGCATGCTGGTGAAGGAGTACCGCGACGGCATCTTGCTCTTCCAACTGATGGACGAAAAGGTGTGGAGCAAGGCCATTGAGGACACCGTGGGCCTGAAAAAGTACTTCGCCGCCAACCAGGCCAAGTACCAGTGGGACCAGCGCGTGCAAGGCACCGTGGTGAGCGCCGCTACGCCCGCCCTGCTCACCCGCGTGCAGAAAGAGCTGAAAGCCGGCCGTTTCCCTGTGACGAAGAACGTGCCCAAAGCCATTGCTATTCGTCCGGGTTCGGCCGTGCCCAGCAAAATTGGGGGCATTGCTTTGCAAGACTTGATTAAGACGATGTTGCAGGATACGCTCTCGCGCGTGACCCTGACCGGCCGCGTGAAAAAGGACGAAAAGGCCAGCCTGGCTAGCGCCCGCGCCGATTCAGTGGCCAGCTACCTGCGTCGGCGGGGTACTATCTCGGCCCGCCGCATCAGCAAAACCGTGGCCAAAGCCCCGGGCACGGAATCGGTGCAAGTGGCCTTGGTAAGCGCCAACCCGGCGGCCATCGAGAGCGAGCTGAATGAGCAGAACCCGCTGTCGGTGCAAATCAGCCAGCGTATTTTCCAGAAGGGCGATAACAAGGTGATGGACGAGCTGCTGAGCAAGGGCCCCGGCACCTATAATGTGCAGAAAGACGGCCGCTACTACGCCGTTACCATCGACAAAACGCTGCCCGCCGGTCCCAAAACACTGGCCGAAGCCCGTGGCCAAGCCACCAGCGACTACCAGACCTACCTGGAAAAAGAGTGGATTGCGCAGATGCGCGCCGCTCGCCCCGTGAAGGTGAACGAGGCCGAGGTGAGCAAACTCATCACGAAGTAAACGCTCGTCATGCCGAGCGCAGCGAAGCATCTTTACCGCGGCAGTAAACAGCGGTAAAGATGCTTTGCTGCGCTCGGCATGACGTTCTATTTGTGCCTCTGCAACCCTCAGAGCCCGCCGCGGCTCCTTGTTTTTGTCCGCCCGCGGATTTATCGTGAAATTTGTGCGCCCGTTTGCGTGTTAGGCGTGGGTGTGGCTCAGGCCCCGGCAAACTGGCCGTTGGGCTTTACTTATTTGATTTATGCTTGTTAAAGTGAATCGCGCCGCGGCGTCGGCCCTGCTTACGTTGTTGCTGATAATGGGCTTGGCGCCCGCCTCCAAAGCCCAGTTGGGCATCACCCGGCCTAAAGGGCAGGAGCTGCTCGACGGCATTGTGGTGAAGGTGGACAACCAGATTGTGCTGCGTTCCGACGTAGAGCTCATCTACGCCCAGGAGGTGGCCCGCGCGGCCGGCAAACCCCTGCCGCCCGATTTGAAGTGCAAAATCCTGCAAAGCCTCGTGCTGAACAAGTTGATGCTGGCCAAGGCCGAAACTGACTCGGTGGTGGTAGAAGACAAGACGGTGAACAACGAAGTAGACCGCCGCATGGCCTATTTCGTGCAGCAAATCGGCTCGGAAAAACGCTTGGAGGAGCAGTACAACAAGCCCATCAAGGCGCTGAAGGACGACCTGCGGCCCCAGATTAAAGACCAGCTCACCCAGCAGAAAATGCAGGAAACCATCACCGGCAAGGTGGCGGTGACGCCTCGCGAAGTGGCCCAGTACTTCAGCCGCGTGCCTAAAGACAGCCTGCCCTACTTCAGCACCGAGGTGGAAGTGGGCCAGATTGTGATTCCGGCGCAGGTGAATGACAAGGCCAAGCAGGCCGCTATGGCCAAGCTAAACGACATTCGGGCGCAGGTGCTGGCTGGGGCCGACTTTGCCACGCTGGCCAAGCAGTATTCCGAAGACCCGGGCTCGGCAAAGGAAGGCGGCTATCTGGGCTTCTTCAAGCGCGGCGAGTTGGTGCCGGAATACGAAGCAGCTTCGATGAAATTGGAGCCGGGGCAGCTGTCGCCGGTGGTGCAGTCGCAGTTCGGCTTCCACCTCATTCAGTTCATTGAGCGCAAGGGCAACACGTATTCGACGCGCCACATCCTGCTCAAGCCCGAAACCGGCGCGGCCGATGCCAGCGCCTCGGCCAAGCAGCTGGTTCGGCTGCGCCGCCAGATTTTGACTGACAGCATCAGCTTTGCTAAAGCGGCCAAGGATAATTCCTCCGACAAGCAGAGTAGCACCAACGGCGGCCTGCTGGCCAACCGCCAGGACGGTGGCTCGCGCCTGCCCCTCGACAAGCTCGACCCGGCCATCTTCTTCGTTATCGACACCATGAAGGTGGGCCACATCACCCCGCCGATGCCCTACCGCACCGACGACGGCAAGGACGCCATGCGCATCCTGTACCTGAAATCGAACACGCCGCCCCATCAGGCCAACCTGGAGCAGGACTACCAGAAAATTGCCGCCGCCGCCCTCAACGAGAAGCGCAACAAAGCGCTGGATGAGTGGTTTGCCAAGAACCGCGGCAGTGTGTACCTGGAAGTGGCGCCGGAATACGCCCAGTGCAAGGTGCTGGAATCGACGGACAACCGGTAGCAACCTTTCTTTGTCATCCTGAGCGTAGCGAAGGACCTTATCACCATTGAACGAAAACCGTTCTCGCTTGATAAGGTCCTTCGCTACGCTCAGGATGACAGTTTTTTTAGCTTAGCTCATTTCTATCAATGGCTCAATTCCAAAACGACAAAGAAGCCGCCGACGCCCTGGCAACCTCCTTCCAGAAGCTGCGCCAGGAAATCGGCAAAGTCATTGTGGGGCAGGACGAGGTGGTGCGGCTGGTACTCACGGCCGTGTTTTCGCAGGGCCACAGCCTGCTGGTGGGCGTGCCCGGCCTGGCCAAAACCCTGCTGATTCAGACCATAGCCGACTCGCTGGATTTGTCGTTCAACCGCATCCAGTTCACGCCGGACCTGATGCCCAGCGACATCGTGGGCTCCGAGACGATGAACCAGCAGCGGGATTTTCACTTCGTGAAAGGCCCCATTTTCGCCAATATCATCTTGGCCGACGAAATCAACCGGACGCCGCCCAAAACCCAGGCCGCCCTGCTCGAAAGCATGCAGGAATACGCCGTGACGGTGGCCGGGCAGCGCTACCCGCTCAGCCGCCCCTTCTTCGTGCTGGCCACCCAGAATCCCATTGAGCAGGAAGGCACCTACCCCTTGCCCGAGGCGCAGCTCGACCGGTTCATGTTCAACATCGAACTGGGCTACCCTACCTATGCCGAGGAGCTGAACATCGTGAAGCAAACGACTTCGAATATCAAAAACACGGTAAACAAGGTGCTACACGCCGCCGATATTCAAGCCTTCCAGGAGCTGGTGCGCCGCGTGCCGGTGGCCGACAACGTGGTGGAATACGCGGTGGGCCTCGTGCACAAAACCCGCCCCAACTCCGAACGCGCCCACGCCCGCACCAACCAGCTGCTGGAGTGGGGCGCCGGGCCGCGCGCCTCGCAGCATCTCATTGTGGGCGCCAAATGCAACGCCCTGCTCAACGGCAAGTATTCGCCCGACATTGAGGACGTGCGCGCCGTGGCCGTGCCGATATTGCGCCACCGCCTCGTGCGCAATTTCAAGGCCGAAGCCGAAGGCATCGGCGTGGAGCAGATTGTGAAAGAGTTGTTGTAGAAATAAAAAGAACGTCATGCTGAGCGAAGCCGAAGCATCTCTACCGCGCAAGTATTCATTTACTATAGCGGTAGAGATGCTTCGGCTTCGCTCAGCATGACGTTCTTTGTATCCTAATCGACTGCCTGCCCCAATACCAACATGGAAGCCCAAGCCTACTATCAGCAATTTGAGCGCAACGTGCGCATTATCCTCGACGCCCTGGCCGCCGGCCTCGACCTGCGCACCACGGCCCTCGAAACCAGCCTGCCCATTGAGGTTTACGTCCTTTGCGAAGTGCTGAACCAGGCCGCCGGCGAGAACTTTACCCTCACCGCCAGCGGTGTGGCCCGCTTGGCCGAGTTTCAGCAGCAGTTCATGAAGCACGAGGGCCAGACGCTGGCTGCCATGCAGCACGTGCTGGCCGACAAGCGCGCTACCATGCGCACGCCCGAAGGCCGGGTGCTGGCCAAGGAAATGCTCATTCGCCGCCTCGAATTCTTCAACGAAGCCGCCCGGCAGGTGAACGTGATGCGCACCCAGCAGTCGCTGGGCAGCCCGAGCCAATACGTGGGCGAGAACAAATAGCCGCTTGAGTTTTTTTTTAAAAAGGCCGCTTCTGGGTTCAGTAGCGGCCTTTTTATTTTTCAGACCGTACATCCCCTGGCGGTGCTTTTGCCGTATTTCGACGCCATGCTGCCCCGCGCCCCGCTCTACACTGAACGCCTGTGCCTGCGCCCCTACGAGCCAGCCGACGCCGCGGCTTTTTTCGAACTGCTGCACGCCGACCGACCGCGCTTCCAGCCGTCCTTTCCCGACCGCCTGCAGGCCGTGCGCTGCCTGGCCGATGCCGACGCGGCCCTGAGCGCATTTGCCGACGACTGGCGCACGGGACGCTTCTACGTGTTCGGCATCTGGCATCGCGCGGCGGGCGAATACATTGGCGACATCTGCCTCATGCCCCAGCAGAAAGGCCAGGCTGAAATTGGCTACTACCTGGCAGCTGCCGCCGAGGGCCAGGGCTACGCCCGCGAGGCCCTGACGGCCGTGACCGAATTTGGCTTTGGACCCGTGGGCAGCCAGCGCCTGCTGGTGCGCTGCTTCCTGAGCAACGAACGGGGCCAGGCCGTGGCCCGCGCCATTGGCTTCCAGCCCGAGCCACCGCCCAAGCGCCCGGTCTGGTTCCGCAACTCCGACGCCATGAGTCAAATCCGCCGTTTCTGGCTGGTGCGGATGTAGCGTAGGCTTTCGCTTGTGCTTGCCGGTGTGCCGTTCAACGATGTTCAAACCAAAGCTAATGCTACCAGCCTACTGCCCTACCCGCGCGCGCTTGCCGATATTGCCCAGCAACCATTCCTGCCGGAAGTTGAAGTACAGGGCCAGCGAATAATCCAGGGCTTTGCTGTTGAGGTCGTACACCGGCTCAACCCGCGCCGTGATGGCGGCCGCGTCAGCAATGCGGACGTCGCGCATCAGGCGCACCATGATAATCTTGCGCTTGGGGTCCAGAAACCCGGGGTCCGAGACGGTGCGCGAGGCGCTCTGGTAGAAGTCGCCCCCGAGCGGCGAGAGGAAGCGCTGGCCCTGCCAGTAGCTCACCATCACGTCCAGAAAGCGGGTTTCGACGGTGCCGTTCAGGTACAGCCCCCAGCCGTTGCGGAAGGGAAATTGGCCACGGGTGAAGGAATAGTCCTGGTAGCCCAGCACGTAACCCTGGAAGCGCACGGCGCGCACGGTGGGGCTTTGCAGCTGGTAGCGCGTTTCGAGGCCCAAAGCACCGTTGAACACCGTTTGCAAGGGTTTGTCAAGCGTGTCAATCTGGCCGCCGTGGTGGATGGCCGTGAACTGAAACGGCACGGTGGTGGTCCAGCGGCTGCCGTCGCGGCTGGTGCGGTAGCTGGTGCTCAGGCCGCCAGCTACTTCCTCCTGGTAGTTGCTGTAGCGGTATTGCTGGCGCTGCCAGTCCACCCACTGGTCCAGAAAAAAGCGCTTGCCGCGGTAGATGGTCTGAATGCCTTCTTCCAGCGGGTTTAGCATCACCCGCTCGAAATTGAACATCGGCTCGATGTAGTTGTGGTGCAGGTTCGCCCGGATGTTGCCGAATACCATCTGTTGCTTGCCGTGCGTCCAGGTGGCCCGGAAAGTGGGCCGCACCGCCTTCAGCACCGGGTTGCCGAAGTCTTTCCACAGAAACACGCCACCTTCGAGCCGCAGGTTTTTGCTGGGGTAGTACACCAGCTGTGGGTTCAGTTGCGTGCCGTAGAGCGTGTAGCCGTCGATAATCTTGTTGAAGTATTCGTTGTCTTTGAAGAAAACGAAGGCATTGAGCGAAAGGCGCAGGTCGCCCGCTTCGTAGACTTCTTCAGACTTCCGCTTCTGCCAAAGCCTGTTGACAGAATCCAATCTTTGGATTCCCTGCTGGCTTGGGTTATCCACTTCCACCCCAAAAACAAGTGGTGTAATACCTGGATATGGATGAATAAATGCCTTGTTGTCGAGTTGTGCCCGCGCTTCTCCCACTCTAATTAGCAGAGCCACAAGGCCAACTAATATTTTTAGATAAATCCGCATATATTTCGCCTTTCAACGGCACCAAACCACTGGTCTTTCTGTTAGAAAAAGCCGCCGCAAAACAGCCCATTCGGGGCTTTTGCTAAAGAATAGATTTATTCGATTGCGACCCGGCCAAAACCGTTAACTTTACCAAACCTAACCCGTTTTTCTTAAACACCCCCACATGGCACTAGCTACCAAAGCGGCCCCGAAAGCCGAAAAAGCAGAGAAGGGCGAAGTGAACACCGCCGCCGAAAAGATGAAAGCCCTCCAGCTCACGCTGGACAAGCTGGACAAAGCCTACGGCAAAGGCACCGTGATGAAGCTCTCCGACAACAAGGTGGGCGACATTCCGAGCATCAGCACGGGTTCGCTTTCGCTGGATATTGCCCTCGGCATTGGCGGTGTGCCCCGCGGCCGCGTGATTGAAATCTACGGCCCGGAATCGTCGGGTAAGACGACGCTGACGATGCACATGATTGCCGAAGCGCAGAAGAAAGGTGGCATGGCCGCGTTCATCGACGCCGAGCACGCCTTCGACAAGTCGTACGCCGAGAAGTTGGGCATCGACACCAGCAACCTGCTCATTGCCCAGCCCGATAACGGCGAACAAGCCCTCGAAATCGCCGACCAGCTGATTTCGTCGGGTGCCATCGACATCATCGTGATTGACTCCGTGGCCGCCCTCGTGCCGAAAGGTGAACTCGAAGGCGACATGGGCGACTCGAAAGTGGGCCTGCACGCCCGCCTCATGAGCCAGGCCCTGCGCAAGCTCACCGGCACCATCAACAAGACGGGCTGCTGCTGCGTGTTCATCAACCAGCTGCGCGAAAAAATCGGCGTGATGTTCGGCTCGCCCGAAACCACTACCGGTGGTAACGCCCTGAAATTCTACGCTTCCGTACGCCTCGACATCCGTCGTATCGGCCAAATCAAGGAAGACAAGGACAACGTGACCGGCAACCGCACCAAGGTGAAGGTGGTGAAGAACAAAGTAGCGCCGCCTTTCAAAGTGGTGGAGTTCGACATCATCTACGGCCAGGGCATTTCGAAAGTCGGCGAGATTGTGGACCTTGGCGTCGACATGGGCATCATCGGCAAGTCGGGCTCGTGGTTCAACTACGGCGACACCAAAATCGGCCAGGGCCGCGAAGCCGTGAAGACGCTGCTGCTCGACAACCCCGAGCTGGCCGCCGAAATTGAGGACAAAATCCGCACCATGGCCAAGGGCGACGAAGACGTCATCCCCGTGGACATGAGCATCGCCGACGACGGCGAAGACACGCTGTAGTCGCGGCGAAACCCGTAAAACTGAAAGCCCGTTGCAATCCGCAGCGGGCTTTTTTACGTCCGTATATTTGATATTGCTACGGGCTGGCATTGCGTTTGTCTAAAGCTGGTTCGCTTCTATTTATTACTCCTTTATGAACCGCCGCTGGCTTTTTCTTACCCCCGCTATCTTGTTAGTATTAGCCGCTGCGCAGTTGCCCCTGGGCCCCGGCGATGCCGTGCGCAGCATTCCGCAGTCCAGCTTCGGGCGCGGCGAGGTCATCAAATACACGGTGCATTACGGCCTCATCAACGGCGGCGAGGCCACTGTGGAAACCTCCGGCAGCTTAGAGCGCTTCAATGGCCGCCCCTGCTACAAGGCCTCGGTGAGCGGCAAAACCACCGGCTCATTCGATTACTTCCTGCGCATCCGCGACCAATGGCGCGCGCTCATCGACACCACCAGCATTCTGCCCCTGCGGGCCCAGCGCGAGATTGCCGAGAAGAACTACCGCAAGCGCGAAACCGTGGACTTCGACCACCTCCACGACATGGCCGAGGTGACCGACCACACCCACGAAAACGCCCGCACCACCGTGAAGGTGGCCAACAATACCCTGGAGCTGGTGAGCGGCTTCTACTACCTGCGCACCCTGAATTTCGACCGCATGAAGGTGGGCGACGTGGTGCGCGTGCCGGGCTACTTCGACGGCGACAATTTTATGCTGGAAGTAGTGTTTAAGGGCCGCGAAGTGGTGGAAACCAAAGCCGGCGACGTGCGCGCCTTCAAGCTGGTGCCCAAAATGCCCAACAACAAGCTGTTTCGGGGCGAAAACGCCATTTCGGTGTATTTCTCCGACGACCGCAACAAGATTCCGGTGCTGTTTCAGGCCGAGATGTTTGTGGGCACCGTGAAGGTGGACATGGTGCGCTATCAGGGCCTGAAATCGCGGCTTAATTTGGTGAATTAGCTATTGGGAAGAACGTATTATCGGCAATGAGGCCGAAGAGGTGCCGTATTTCGGCGCGAATTATCGGGCTGGGCAACTAATATTTGTGGATATGTGGCTGGCCGTTGAAAAATTTATTATCGATTTCTCGGCGGTTCCTTTGGCTGTTGCCGGGCTTATTGGGGTAGTTCGGTACCGCCGGCTCGACCGCGCCATGCGCTACCTGGTGGTGCTCACGCTGCTGGCGCTGGTAATGACGGCCGTGGCCATGACGCTGCAACGGCAGCACCGGCCCAACCTGTTTCTGTTTCCCATCGACACGGCCATCGAATTCACCCTGCTGGCGCTCATGTACCGCCACAGCTTGCGCGAGCTGGCCATCAGCCGCTTTATTCCGGCCATGGTGGCGGTGTTTCTGTTAGGCACGGCCCTCACCTACCGCCCGCGGCTCGACACCGCGGAGTTCAGCCCGATGCAGCATTTCATCGAAGGCGTGGCGGTGCTGACGTTTGTATTCTACTATTTCCGCCGCGAAATCACCCGCCAGGTCGTGACGCGACACCTGGAGCGCGACCCCATGTTCTGGGCTTCGACCGGCCTGCTGTTGTACTTCTCGGGCAATCTGCTGATTTTCCTGACCAGCAACCTGGTGCTGAAATATTCGCCCGCCATCAGCCGGCACGTGTGGGCCATTCACGCCATGCTCTACGCATTTCTGAACGTGTTCTACAGCATTGCCCTCAGCCTGAAGCCGCAGGCCCCGGATGACAGCGCGGCATCGTAGCAGCTTGGGGACTGGAAGTCAGCGCGTTTTGGGTGCAGGCGGGCCTTCGTCACATAATCGTAACATGGGGCACGCCGCGGCGGGCGGTACTTTTGTAGCCGCAACCATTGCTTCACTTAAGCCCGTTACGCCGTGAGTACTCCCAAATCCGCCGTGTACAAGATTCTCGTGGTCGATGACGACCCGGACATTGTCGAGCTGCTGGAGTTCAACCTCAAGAAAGAGGGCTACCAAACCGCCTCGGCCGGCGACGGCCGCAAGGCCCTGGAAATCGCCGCCGACTTCAACCCCGACATCATCCTGCTCGACGTGATGATGCCCCACCTCGACGGCATTGCCACCTGCCGCTTGCTGCGCGAGCAGCCCAAGTTCAAGGACACCTACATCCTGTTCCTGACGGCCCGCGCTGAGGAGTTTTCCGAAGTGGCCGCCTTCGAGGCCGGCGCCGACGACTTCATCGCCAAGCCCATCAAGCCGCGCGCCCTGCTCGGCCGCCTGGCCGCCGTGAAGCGCCGCGACCAAGACCCCCACGGCGCCGTCGATGCCATCGACATCAACGGCCTGCGCATCGACCGCACGGCCTTTGCCGTGTACCAGGACGGCAAAAAAATCACCCTACCCAAAAAGGAATTCGAGTTGCTGGCCTTCCTGGCGGCCACCCCCCACAAGGTCTTCAATCGCGAAGAACTGCTCAAGAATATCTGGGGCAACGACGTCTTCGTGCTGGCCCGCACCGTGGACGTGCACGTGCGCAAAGTGCGCGAAAAGGTGGGCGACCATCACATCCAGACCATCAAGGGCGTGGGCTACAAGTTCAACGTGGACTGATTGGGGATAAGGTGCTGCCAAAAGCACGTCATGCAGAGCGCAGCGAAGCATCTTGCCCGCCACCGGTAATTATTTACTATTGCACGCAAGATGCTTCGCTGCGCTCTGCATGACGTGCTTTTTTAATTACTTACCGTTGTTATGAACCTCTCCTCTCGCACCATTGCCATTCTCATTGCGCTGCTGGTGGCGGGCGTGCTCACTACGTATGCTCGCATCGGCCCCACGCTGCCGTTCCGGGAGGCGTTTCTGGCGGCAGGCGTCACGGTGGCGGCGTGCTTTTTGCTGATATACTTATCGTTTGAAGCGCTGATTTTCAAGGAAATCAACGGCATCTACGCGGGTTTGGAGCACATCAAACGCAAGGAGTTCAAGAAGCTCAGCAGCAAGTTCCTGTTCCGGCCCGAGCCCGTGAAGCGCGTGCGCGACGAAATCCTGCTCATGGCCGAGCGCCGCCAGCAGGAACTCGATGAGTTGGTGCGCCTGCAGGCCTTGCGCCGCGAGTTTCTGGCCGACGTCTCGCACGAATTAAAGACACCGCTTTTCGCCGCCCAGGGTTTTGTGCACACCATTCTCGACGACGAGGACGACGACATCGACCTGGCCACCCGCCGCAAGTTCCTGCGCAAAGCCGCCGCCAGCCTCGATACCCTCGACGCCCTCGTGCAGGACCTGGTCACCATCGCGCAGCTCGAAAAAGGCGTGGTCCGCATGCGCCGCCAGCGCTTCGATTTGGTGGCCCTAGTGCTCGACATTTTCGAGCTGTTGGAGCAGCAGGCCGCCCGGCGCGGCACCACCGTCGAGCTATTCCCGCCCACCCTGCCCGAAACCGGCCTGCTGGTGGTGGCCGACCGCAACCGCATCCGCCAAGTACTGGTCAATCTGATTGACAACGCCATCAAGTATGGCCGCGACAATGGCCGCGTGGTGGTGTCGCTGGTCGAGGGCAAAACCTCCGTTCGCATTGCCGTGCGCGACGACGGCAGCGGCATCGCACCCGAGCACCAGAACCGCATTTTTGAGCGCTTTTACCGCATCGACAAGAGCCGTTCGCGTGAGTCGGGCGGCTCGGGGCTGGGCTTAGCCATCAGCAAGCACATCGTGGAGGCGCACAAGTCCACCATCAAAGTCAAAAGCACCGTGGGCGAGGGCACTACACTGGAATTCAAGCTGAGCAAGCCAAAAGGCGGGAGCCCGGTGAGCAACTAGAAGCTCCAGAATAAAGAGGTTGTATTTTACTGGCGCTGAAAATTAATAGCACATGATTAAGCACTTAGCAGAGAATGCTGATTACAAGGTTTATTCTTTACACGAAAGCGTTTATCTGAAGTCCAAGGCCACTTGCCGAACCCTCAGTGACTTTGAGGAATCAGATTTATCCGTTGCGTGGCACTACGGCGACCCTGCTTCTGCCATCATTCTGGGTTCAAATAACTACATCATTGTAGCTGGATGCGGCATTACGGTTTACGATATCGACCAGCATTTTGAAGTGACCTTGCTCAATGCACCCGATAATATTTGGTGGACGGACGGGCTGCATCAGGGCTTTGAGGATGACTGGATGGAATGCCGCTTTGTGAGCTTTTTTGACGACAACAAGCTGCGTGTTTTCAAAATAAATGCGGTAACCAAGGAAATTACGATGCTTCCCTAAAGCCCAGAACGAAAATTGATAGCGCACCCGGGGCCGTACCTTTGCCGCTTCCTATGAAGCTTCCGAATTTCTCCGACCTCGTTATTTTCGAAAACGACGACTACCTCGTTGTCAACAAGCCGCCGTTTCTGGCCACGCTCGACGAGCGGGTGGGCGGCGCGCCCAACATGCTACGCCTGGCCCGCCAGCACCACGACGACATCCAAGCCGCCCACCGCCTCGACCGCGAAACCAGCGGCGCGCTGGCCTTCGCCAAAAACCCGGCCGCCTACCGCCACCTCGCCATGCAGTTCGAAAACCGCGAGGTGAAAAAGCAGTACCACGCCGTGGTGTGGGGAACCCCGCAGCTACAGGACGAAGTGGTGGAGCGCAACATCGAAACCACCAGCCGCGGCAAAGCCCGCCTCGCCTACAAAGGCAAGCCGGCCGAAACGCACTTCACCACCCTCGAAACCTTCAAGCGCCACGCCCTCATGCTGTGCGAGCCCGTGACAGGCCGCATGCACCAGATTCGCCTGCACCTCATGTACCTGCAGGCCCCCATCGTGGGCGACAAGGACTACGGCGGGGAGGACTTCTACCTGTCTTCGCTGAAGAAGAAGTTCAACATGAAGGAAGGCGAGGAAGAGCAGCCGTTCATCAAGCGCTTCGCCCTGCACGCCCTCAAGCTGCAGTTCACGGGCCTGAACGGTGAAGAAATTTCCGTCGAAGCGCCTTATCCAAAGGATTTCCGGGTTTTGGTGGAAGCCCTGCGGCAGAACCTGTAAGCTGAACGCTACCGCACCCGCTCGAAGATGACGATGCGCGTGGTGTCGCGTTCGGGGTGCTCGGGGTGGCGGGGCATCGCCGTTTGCCACAGTTCGCGGAAGTGGGCATCGGCGCGCATGGTGGCCAATTGCACGCGGCCTTCGGTGCGGGCAAACCAGTCGTCCCATATCAGCAGCGTGCCTACGGGTAGCGACTCGACTTGGCTGTTGTTATTTAGCGTAATGCCGGGGTGAGTGCGGGCAGTAAAAGGGTCGTTGCCCGTGGCGACAGACACGTAGGGAAACTCGTATGCCATGGGCCGGGCGGCCAGGTCGCCGGTCTGGCGCAGCCAGGCAGCCGCCTGGTCCACCACCAACTGGTCGGGGGGCACGGTGAAGTCGCGCTTCCAGCGGAAAGCATTGCGCGCGCCGGTAAAGAGGAAAAGCACCACCGCCACCGCAAAGCCGATTTGAATGCGCCGCCGGGCCAGCGGGCTGCGCCCAAGCAGGGCCAGATTGGTCAGCCCCCGAAGCGCCACCAGGGCAAATAGCGGTGTCGTCACGTCTAGCACGCGGGTCAGGCCGAAGGAATTGAACAAGCCTTTCGCCCAGAAAATGGTGTGCGCGGCAATAAATACGGTGGCGCTGCCGTACACCAGCAGCAGTTCGGCAACGAATAAAGGCTCCCGGCGCCGCGCCGGCCGCAGGCAGTCGCGCAGCATGCACACCCCGCCCACCGCCACCAGCACCGACAGCACCCAGCCCAGCAAGCCCGGCAGACTGGCCACAAAATGCGGCCAGTCGCCGTGCCCATACACCGAAACGGTGGCGTACGGGTTGTGGCCAAATACCCAACCAAGTTCACCCAATACAATGGCGCCGGCCGCGCTGAACAGCACGTAGCCCAGCACCACCAGCGGCAAATAGCGCCACTGCCGCTCCCAGGCTAAGTACACCACCCAGATGCCAATCAGGATAAAGCCCTCGGAGCGCACGAAGGGCAGAAACGAAATCAGCGCCGCCGACCAGCCTGGCCGGCCCGTCATGGCCAGCGCCACGGAGGCCACGAGTATCAGCCCGAACAGCGGCTCGGTGAGGCCGGAGAATTGGATGAGGAAATAATCGGGCGCGGCGTAGCAGAACAGCACCGCCAGCTCCGGCGCCGGCAGCCGCAACGCCCGCGCAATCACGTAGGCGCACCAGGCCGAAACGGCCACCACCATGCATTGGAACAGCTTCATGCCGATGAACCCCGCCTGCGCCGGCCCTGACGAGAGCAGCGTAAACAGCGGCTTGGCCCACGAATCGAAATAGTTGAGCGGGTACTGAAACGCGTAGTGTGCAAACAGGTAGTGCTTCACGCTGTCGCCCGAGTCGTAAGTGCCTTTGGTGATGAAGGCCATGACTACCGAAATCAGGAACAATACCGCTAAGAGCAGCCGCGCACGGCGGTCGGAAGCAGTTGTATCGGGAAAAGCAGCCGAAGGATTCATAAGCGACAATAAGCTTCAAAAGTACGCCCTCAAGCCAAGCATTGCCATTTATCGGTATTCATGATTGGACCGGAGGAAAGCGAATCCAAGAAAAACTACTCAACTACGTTTGCCTATTTCGCGACAAATCAGTACCTTTGTGTCCGTTTTTCCCGGAGCCCTAGCGGCTCCGCTCTCTTATTCAATAGTTTAGCATACCTTTTTTTCGACTCATGGACCACCTGAGCTTCAAGACGACCCACGTCAATAAGGCCAACGCCCAGAAGAGCTGGGTTATCGTAGACGCCAGCGTGGCCCCGCTGGGCCGCGTTGCCAGCCAAATTGCCAACATCCTGCGTGGCAAGCACAAGCCTTCGTTCACCCCCAACGCGGATTGCGGCGACAACGTCATCGTTATCAACGCTGACAACCTGCGCGTGACGGGCAAAAAAATGACCGAGAAGGTCTACATCACCCACTCGGGCTATCCCGGCGGCCAGAAGCGTCGCACCGTGCGCGAGCAAATGGAGCGCGACTCGCGCCGCGTGATTGAGCACGCCGTGAAAGGCATGCTGCAAGGCAACCGCCTCGGCGCCGCTCAGTACCGCAACCTGTACGTGTACGCCGGCGACCAGCACCCCCACGAGGCCCAGCAGCCCGTGGCCATCGAACTGAAAAACCTGTAATTCTTTTGAATGTGAAAAATGTGGTTTGATGTGAAAATGTGGAGATTTTCTCTACCTCTTCATTTCTCACATTTTCCACATTCAGCACATTTTCACATTTTTTTAACCTAATGGCAATTACCAACACCTCTGGTAGAAGAAAAACCTCGGTGGCCCGCATCTACATGCAGGCCGGGCAAGGGAATATCACTATCAATGACCGGGACATGAAATCGTACTTCAGCAACGAGTTGCTGGAGAACGTAGTGAACCAACCCCTGGCAATCCTCGAGCAAGTCGGCCAGTACGACATCAAGGTGAACGTGCGCGGCGGCGGCATTTCGGCTCAGGCCGAGGCTATCCGTTTGGCTATCACCAAGGCTCTGGTTAGCGACAACGAAGAAACCCGTCCGGCTTTGAAGAAGGAAGGTTTCATGACCCGCGACCCGCGCATGGTGGAACGCAAGAAATTCGGCAAGCGCAAGGCTCGTCGTTCGTTCCAGTTCTCGAAACGCTAATCCAGGAGGAAATACATCATGGCTCAGACGACTTATAAGGACCTGCTCGACGCAGGTGCCCACTTTGGTCACCTCACCCGCAAGTGGGACCCCAAAATGGCGCCGTACATCTTCATGGAGAAGAACGGCATCCACATCATCGACCTCAACAAAACGTTGGTTTCGCTTGATTACGCAGCCCAGGCTATTCGCAACATTGCGAAAAGCGGCCGCAAAATCATGTTCGTAGCCACGAAAAAGCAGGCGCAGGAAATCGTTACGACGGAAGCCGAGCGTTTGAAAATGCCTTTCGTGACCGACCGGTGGTTGGGCGGCATGCTCACCAACTTCGCCACGGTTCGCAAGAGCCTGAAGAAGATGGCCACCATCGACAAGATGGTGAAAGAGAACACCGCTTACGCGGCACTGGCTAAGCGCGAGAAGCTGATGATGCAGCGCGAGCGCGAGAAGCTCGACCGCGTGCTCGGCGGCATCGCCGACCTCGGCCGTCTGCCCGCTGCCCTGTTCGTAGTGGACGTGAAGCGCGAGCACATCGCCGTGAAAGAAGCCCACAAACTGGGTATCCCGGTATTCGCTATCTGCGATACCAACTCGAATCCCGAGTTGGTGCAGTTCCCGATTCCTGCCAACGACGATGCCTCGAAGTCGATTCAGCTCATCGTGAGCGTGATTGGCAAGGCAATCGAAGACGGCCTGTCGGAGCGCAAAGTTGACAAAGAAGACGCCGACCGCAAGGAAGCCGACGAGGCTGCCATTGCTGAAAAAACGGCTGCTGACGAAGAATAGTCCCTTCCGAGCTCTTTGAAAAAAGGGAACCTTCGAGTAGTCTAGGCTCCGGAGGTTCCCTTTTTCTTTTCGTAGCGCGGACTTTTAGTCCGCGACTTTTCTCAAAAAACAACCATTCACTTAATTCGCGGACTAAAAGTCCGCGCTACTTCCAATGGCCGCTATTACCGCCGCAGACGTAAACAAGCTCCGCACCATGACCGGTGCCGGCATGATGGATTGCAAAAAAGCCCTGACCGAAGCCGATGGCGACTTCGAAGCTGCCCGCGACATTCTGCGCAAGGCCGGTCAGAAAATCGCTGACAAGCGCGCCGAGAACGAAACGTCGGAAGGCTTCGTGGCCGTGAACGTGAGCGAGGACGGCACCAACGGCAAGCTGGTGGCCCTGGCCTGCGAAACCGAATCGGTAGCCAAAGTGGCAAACTTCCGCGAGCTGGTGCAGCGCATCCTGGATGCCGCTGTGCGCACTAACGCTGCGACCAAAGAGGAGCTGCTGTCCGTGAAAGAGGACGATGGCCTGACCATTCAGGAGCACATCACCGACCTGACCGGCAAAATCGGCGAGAAGCTGGACCTGACTTACGTAACGCTGACCGCCGAGAAAGTGGCTTCGTACATCCACTCCGACAGCAAGAAAGGTGTGCTCGTGGGCCTGAAGAACGTAGGTTCGGCCGACGCTGCTGCCGTGGGCCGCGACGTGGCCATGCAAATCGTGGCCATGAAGCCCGTTGCCGTTGACAAAGACGGTGTGGACTCGGCTACGGTGGAGCGCGAAATTGAAATCGGCAAAGAGCAGGCGCGTGCCGAAGGCAAGCCCGAGGCCATGCTGGAGAAAATTGCCCAGGGCAAGCTGAACAAGTTCTACAAAGAGCAGACCCTGCTGAACCAAGAGTTCGTGAAAGACGGCTCGATGACCATCGCCCAGTTGCTCGACAGCAAGTCGAAAGGCATGACCGTAACGGACTTCAAGCGCGTGGCTATCGGCGCTTAATTGCCGTTTTTAGCTAAATTGAAAGCCCCGCTGGCATCGTGCCAGTGGGGCTTTTCTTTGTGGTTATGACCCAAGAAAAAGAAGCTATTTATCGCAGAGTGCTCTATGTGGGTTTGGTTGACATTCGCAACTTAAGCCACCGAGCATCTCAAGAAACTATCAACCCGTGGTTTCCACTGCTAAACCACGATGAGATAATGGCATACATCGCCGGGTTGTCCGATTTACTCCATGATTTGGCTATGCACTCCGCCAAAAATTTTGAAGGTTGGAATAACTGGCACGATGAATATTTCGCGATTGGTTACGAAGATTTCTGCGATTCATTTGTGCCAGAAAAATATCCCTCACTGGTTCATGATGTAATAAAGCTTCTGAAATCAGCCTGATTCTATTCCGGATGACGCTTCAACCACGCCCGCACCCGCGCCTTAGAGTTCTCGCGGATGTTCATGTAAAACAGCGCATAATCGGCGATGTGGCGGGAGTAGCGCAGCTTCTTCTTGCCGGAGGGCGGGAAGTGCGGGAAGCCCCGGAAGCGGGGCGCGTGCACCCAGAGCTGGCCGTGGTGAATCTGGGCATCGGTGAAGTTGGGGTGGACGTGCCGGAAGCGGATGCTGACCGCGCCGCGGTTGAGGCTGGCCGGGGCTAGAGTGGAATCGAGCGTCCAGGTGAGGGGGTTGACGGCGATGCTGGGCTGGAACATGGGCGACTCGTGGCCGGCATCGGAGGTGTTGTAGGCGACGAAGCAGTCGGTGGCCAGCGAGTCGGGGCAGGGTTTAATGGTGAGGAATTCGTTGGGTTTCACCTGGAAGCCGATGAGGTAGGCGGCTACGAGTTGGCGGCGCAGCTTGGTGTCTTTGTCGAAAAACTCGTGGAGCAGGCGCGTGGCGTGGTCGGTGCCCTGGCTGTGGCTGGCGATGATGAACGGGCGGCCCTGGTTGTAGTGCGCGAGGTAGTATTGGAAGGCGGAGCGCACATCGGAATAGGCCAGCTCCAGGGCTTTCTCGCCATTGGGTTCTTTGTCGAGGAAGGAGAAGAGGGTGGCCTGACGGTAGCGCGGCGCGTAGATGCGGCCGGTGGCATTGAACACGCTGGCCTGCTGCTTGATGGTGGTGCGGTCGGTGTACTTGTTCAGCCACTTTTTGCGCACGTCGGCGTTCCAGTGCCGGGGCGAGTAGTAGGTGGTGGGATGCACGAAAAACACATCGATAGCGGCATTGGCCTGCTGGTCGCGCAACGTAGAATGCTGGGGCACGGCATCGGCCGAGTCGCGTTGGGTGGGCAGGGCGGCCCAGCTGCTGGCCTGCGCGTAATCGGGTGCGGGTGGTGGCGTGTATTTTTCAAATTCCCGGCCGGGCTTGAGCAGCAGCCGGATGCAGCCATTTAGCGGCAGGAGCAGCAACAGAATCAGCGCGGTGCGGAGGTGAGAGGATAACCGGAGCATATTTTAACTTCGTACAACGCGCCGCCTGACGCCGGAACCTCACCCCCGGCCCCTCTCCACAGGAGAGGGGAGCTACGGCGGCGCGGTGCAGTGGTTCGAGGGCGTTCGGCAGGACGTTCCTCGGTTTTTACTGAATAGTTGCAGGCCAGTGCTTCAGCTCGCGCGGGGTGCCGTCGGGGTTGTAGAGCAAGCTTAGCGGCTCGGCAGGTTTGGCTACTAAGTCGGCGAGGCTGATGCCCCAGCGCTGCCACATTTCGGCCAGGGTTTGGGTGTAGGCGCTGTTTTCCCAGGGGTTGAAGATGGCACCGGTGACGTCGTCGATGAGGGCATCGAAGACGATTTTCGTGTCGCCGGGGCGCGGGTGGCGCGGGTATACGTCGGGCACGACGTGCAGCAGGTGGGCGGCGTAGTACACGCGGGCCTTGAACTCGGCAATTTGGACGGGGTGCAGCGGGCGCTGGGCGTCAGCGTAGACCTTGCGCATGGCCTGGCCCACGAGGCCGATATCGACCAGACAGGCTACCAGTACCGCTTTATCGAGCTTGATACTGAAAACGAGCGTGTTCAGGTCATCGTCGTATTCGAAGGGTGTGATGTCCTCGGTGGGGTCGGCTTCGAGCACGAACACGGAGCCAGGCACGAAGTCGGCGTACTCGGTGGGTACGCGCAGGCCCTGTAGCAGCTGAAAAAACGCCTGGAAGCGGCGCACCAGCGCGGCGTTTTCGGCCAGCGGGTACTTGGGCTTTATTAGGGGCTCAAATTCGTTCAGCAGTTCGGTGATGAAGATGCCGTAGAACATTTTGCCCAGCCAGAGGAACACCGTGTCGTCACCGAGGGCGCGCAGGGCGGCGGGGCCTTGCGCGGCGGCGGCTTCTACCCTGCTCTCCAGTTCTTCAATGCGCTGGCGGGCAGCGGGGCTGGCGGGCAAGCGCAAATCCTTCATGAGAACCGTGCGCTGGTCGAGGAGCTGAATGGGGCGCTCGGCCAGGTTGTAGCTGTTTTGCAGCCACTCGGCGAACACGGGCACGGTATCGGCGGGGCCGACGGGCTGGCCGCTGAGGAAGCAGGTTTCGGGGCCGAAGCGCATGCCGTCGAACGGGTCGTAGGGCAGCAGGTCGGCTGGGGTTAGCTGGGACATAAAAAAGCAATAGCGCGGACTTTGTAGTTCGCGTCGGCCACGGGCTGCCGGAATTTTCCGGGCAGCGTGGCGACGCGAACTACAAAGTTCGCGCTACAATGGTTAAGGAGGCTGCAAGCCGCCGGCTTACTTCGAGAGCGTATTGCCGGCTTTGATGAGCAGCTTGCTCAGATTGGTGAGGGGACTGCTATAGTCGCCGCCGGCATCTTCGGCCACCTTGGCAGTTTCAGCGCCGAGGCTGGCGAGGAGTTCGGCAATGTCGTGGGCGGGGGTTTTGGAATCGGTCAGCAGCTCGTTGAGTTGGTTGAGCTCCTGCTTGATTTTGGCGAGGCCCGGCCGCTCAGAGGAAGCCAACACCGCCTGCCACCGCTCTACTTCGGCCAAGCCTTGGGGGCCGGAATTGGTGGGCGTGCTGGCGGTGAGGAAAGTGAGGGTATCGTCGAGCAGCGCGGAATTCTGTTGGTCGCTCACGGCCATGGGCACTTCGGGAGTGGCGGGCGTTTGCGGGATGTTGGCGGTTGAGTCCATGAGAATGCGAAAAAGAGAGAATGCGTAAGGGGCTATACTAGGGCGGCGGCTAAAAAGTTAGCCCGGCCACGGTTGCCGATTTGCGCCCCGGGCCGGCGAGCCGGGTTACCTTTTGCCGCCACTTTTTATTAAGCTCATCCATTTACCGCCACTTTATTTCATCATGAAAATGTCGCTGAAATCCCTGTTCATGGCTGCTGCCGTGGCTCTCACCGCCACGGCCTGCGAAACCAAAACCGCCGAGACGACCACCGCTGCCGACGGCACCACGACCACCACCGTAACGACCGACAGCACCGCCCCCGCCGGCTCGGCCGCCGAGGCCGGCGCCAAAATCGACGCCGCCGCTGCCAAAGCCGATGCCAAGCTGGAGGCCGCCGGCGAAAAGCTGGACGCCAAAATGAATGCGGCCGGTGAAAAGCTCGACGCCGCTGGCAATAAGCTGGAAGCCAAAATGAAGGCCCTCGGCGATGCCGCCGAACGCTCGGCCGAACAAACCAAAGCCAACGTGAAGGAAGCCGCCAAAAAGTAGGCTGCTGTAGAATATTGCAAAAAGGCCCGAATGCAGCTGTGTTCGGGCCTCTTTTGTGCATGATTGTCTGAACGTCATGCTGAGCGCAGTCGAAGCATCTTGCGTGTGGTAGTAATTCTTTTCTTGCGATTGAGTTACTACCACACGCGAGATGCTTCGGCTGCGCTCAGCATGACGGTGTTGTTAGTCTCGCCCTCACGCATACGCCAGCTCCAGCAGCACGTCATAGTAGGGCCGGCCCAGCGTCTGGGCGCGCAGCCAGGCGTAGAAGCTGAGTACCTGCAGGTCCTCGCGCTCCGAAGAGAGGAAATTGGGCATGCGCCACACCCGGTCGGTGAACTCCGGCCGGCGGGCGGCGGCGGGGTCTTCCACCACTTCGCGCACCAGGCTTAGGTAGAGCAGCACGGCCTGGTAGGGGCCGCCCACGGGCACAGCGGGCGCTTCGTCGGTGGCGGGCACGGCCGGAAACTGTTCGCGTAGGGCCCGCTCAATGGCACGCAGGCGGGTGAGGGCCAGCTCCTGGTTGCCCATTTCGAACTGGATGAGCAGCTCGCCGATGTTGCGGTTCACCATCCATTCCAAGCCCAGGTGCTGCTCCAGCCAATGGTCGGTGCGGTTGAGGCTGAGCATGCTTTGGTTGGCTTTGGCAAATTTACCCTCGGCGAAGTAGTGGAACGAGAGCTGGAAGCGGGCCGTGAGGTCGTCGGCGGCGGCCAGCGGCTTGGCGCCGCGCAGGGCACTTTCAAGCAGGGCAATGCTTTCGGCGTTGCGGTGCAGAAAGGCGTAGTTGGCCGCCAGCAGGAAGGTGAAGCGCGGCACCAGCTCGCCAAACTGCCGGGCCGGGCCGGCCGCAATCAGCGCCTGCCCCTTCTCCAGATACGCCACCGACTCGGCGAAGCGGCGCGAGCGGTAGAGTGCGTGCGCCAGCATGTAGAGCAGCCGCAGCTGGTGCCCGCGCTGCGCCGGCGCGAAGCCGTGGCGCCGCTCCATGAGGTTGTAGCAGCGTTCGATGAAGGGTGCGAAGGAGGTGAAATCGCGCCGCACCAGCATGGCGTTGCGGGCAATGGACATAAGCCGGCTCAGCAGCGAGGGCGAGCGGGCGAAGGCTTCCTGTAGGTCGTACTCGGCCAGAATCTGCTGCAAAATGCCATCCACGGCCACGGTGGCGCGGCCCCGGGCCCGCGACTCACGCAGGCGCTGGCGCAGCAGGCTGTCGGCAATATTGGCGCGCTCTTCCTCGTCGGCGGCCTTCTTATTGGCACGGTAGCGGGGCAGTATTTCGTCGAGCGGCACGGCGTGGGGCGAGCCCGCGTGCTGAATCTGGAGGTTGTACACCGCATTCAGGGGCTCGTACTGCTCGTTTTCGCGCGCCAGCTTTTCGGCTTTGCGCAGTGTACTCCAGGCCAGGCGCGGAATGCCGGCTTCGAACAGGTACTGGGCCAGGGTGAGCTGCCCGCGCACCGAGGCGGCGGCTGTGGTATCGAGCTGGCGCTGGCGCAGCAGCAGGAAATCGGTGAGGTGGCGCAGCAGGCGCTTGCGCAGCGCGTAGTAGGCCACGGGGTTGGGCTCGTCGGGGTAGAGCTTGGCGATGAGCTGCTCGGGCTTAAGTTCTTTGGCCTGCACCAGCAGCTCGTAGAGGCGCGAATCCTGCCGGCCGGCGGCCTTGCGGCGCTGCCGCTGAATGAACACGCCAAAGTCGCGGCGCTCGTCGGGGGCCAGCGTGAGAAGCGTCGTGCGCAAGTCGTCCATGCGGCCAAATTACGGCGCCCGCGCGGTTGTGGCGTTAAGAGAAGCAGGATATAAAAAAGGGCGTCAGGCAGAGCACCGCGTAGCATCCCAATGACAATTATTTACTTCCGAGGCCAAGATGCCGCGCGGCGCTCTGCCTGACGGTCTTACTCTCCCCTTCGCTCCCGCTTACAGCCCCTCGATAAGCTCGGCCGCAGCATTTTGCCGGGTTACCTTTTGCTTCCTGCCCGATAAAGGGTACATTTTTCAATCATTCCTTTCCTTATCATCACATGAAGACTTCCTTCAAAACCTTGCTGCTGGTGGCTGCCCTGGGCACGTTCACCTTCGCTTCGTGCTCCGAGAAAAAAGCCGATGAGGCGGCCACCGCTACCGAAAACGCTGCCACCGCCACTGGCGACGCCGTGGAAGGTGCCGTTGACACCGTTAAAGCTGACATGGCCCGCGAACCCGGCGACACCGCCGTGGTGCGCAACACGCCCGCCAACGGCGTGATTGAAGAAACGCCCGCCACCCCTCAGAAGTAAGCTGAATCATTCAGCGACTGAAAAGCCCCGCCATTCGCATGGCGGGGCTTTTTGCGTTTTAGCCTCTTGGGCAGAAACACGGCGGCTGGTGCAAAATTCGGGCATTCGGGACGAGACGATAAACACGGCCGTGCAGCGCCGCGTACAAGCTCACAAATCACCTTTTCTTTTCACATTTCCTTCCCACCCTTTCAATCATGGACTTGAACAACAATAACATCGGCGACAGCACGGAACTGCGGGCAAAAGGCAACTGGGACCAGCTGAAAGGCGAAGCCAAACAGAAATGGGCCAACCTGACCGACGACGACCTGACCTACCACGAAGGCAAACAAGACGAATGGTTTGGCCGCCTGCAAGAGAAAACCGGCGAAACCATCGATAGCATCAAAAACTGGTTCAACGAAAAAACCGACAACGCTACGGCGTCGGAGAGCGGCACCGAGCTGCGCGCCCGCGGCAACTGGAACCAAATTAAAGGCGAAGCCAAACAGAAGTGGGGCAACCTCACCGACGATGACCTCGACTACCAGGAAGGCAAGCAGGACGAGTGGTTCGGCAAGCTGCAGGAGAAAACCGGCCACGCTGTGGACGACATCAAAGCTTGGTTCAACAAGACCTTCTAATTTCCGCATTTCCCCGATGAAGTAACCGCGCCTTCCAGCTCCACACACGGCCGCTTCGTCACAAAAAGCCCCTTCTGGTTTCAGAAGGGGCTTTTTTGTTGATGCACTGCTTGTTACAACGCTGTTTCTAAAAACAGGCTTTATTCTTGCTTATTCGGCAGTTGTACTTAACGCTGGATTTTATGCAGGCAAACTCTTTACGCTGGTGGTATGGCTTGTTGGGGATATTGGTGCTACTCACCCAACAAGCAGCGTGGGCCCAGGCACCCGACCCGGGGTTTCAAGCCACCCTTATCTACCAAATTGGCGCGTCGTTTAACGTCCCAGGGCAGATTAACGACGTCGTGCAGCTGCCCGGCGGCGGTTACATTGTGGGGGGCAATTTCACGCAGATAAACGGCGTGGCCCGCACAAATCTAGCCAAGCTAAGCGCTACGGGTGTGCCCGATGCCACCTGGCCGGCCGCAGCCGGCCCTGACCGCGAAGTTCGAGCCGTGCTGGTGCAGCCCGATGGCAAAGTACTGGTGGGCGGTGATTTTCAGAATATTGCGGGCGCAAGCCGGGCAGGCCTGGCTCGCCTGCTGCCCAACGGCACCCTCGATGCCGCGTTTGCGCCGCCATTTGCAATTGGCTCGATTAACCGGGTGGCGGTGTTGCCAAGTGGCCGGGTATTCGCGGCCGGCACTACGCAGCTGACGGGCACCACCACCAGCGAAGACTGGCTTCGCTCGCTGGATGGCACCACGGGCCAGGCCGACCTCAATTTTCCACGCTATAATGCCAGCGACTTGGTGGTGCAGCCCAATGGCAAGCTGGTGGTAGCCGGATTTTACAATGTGAACGGGTCCCGTTTCGGCAGTGGCTCCTGCGTTTTTCGACTCCTTCCAAGCGGGGCCCTCGACCCTTCTTTCACCGCAGTTTTCAGCCTGAACACCGGCCTGGGCGGTGGGCCCGTGGTGACGGCCATTGGCCAGGACCTCAATGGCGACCTGTATTACACCAGCTACTTCTACACCGACACGTCTCCATTTATTACGGGCGCAAGCCTCAACCATCTATTGCCCAATGGTGGCACAGCTGGCACCGTCCAAAACCTGTCTTTTGCCAACACCAGCAGCTTGGCCGTACAGCCCAATGGCCGCGTGCTATTGGGAACCCGCACGACGCTGCCCACCTCGCAGCCGGGCCTCAGCCGCGTGCTGAGCACGCTGGCCCCCGACGCCAGTTTTCTGCCAGCCAATGGCCCGACTACTGCGGTGAAACGTATTCTGGTGCAAGCCGACGGGGCCATCATGGTAGCGGGTAGTTTCCTGAGTGTCGGGGGGCAAACCATCATCGGCCTCGTGCGGCTGCTCGACGGCAATGTACTAAAGGTGAGCAGCCAGCAGCTTATGGCGTCTACGCGAGCCTGGCCCGTGCCCGCCCACGGCCAACTGCACCTTGCCCTCGATGCGGCGAGCCGGCCCCAACGCGTAGAACTGCTCGATGCCCTGGGCCGCGTGGTGCTGGCACGGGCCGTCGGCCAACCCGAATTGGCGCTTGATGTCGCACGGCTGCAAACCGGCGCTTACGTGCTGCGGGTGCAATACGCCGACGGTTTCGTGACGCGGCGCATAGCCGTGGAATAAGCCCGCCGAGGGCGAAGCATACCTGCCAGAACCTACGAGCTTCAGGCCACGGGCGCGGCATTGCCATCCGCCACATAGTCAGCCAAATATGCGTACCGTTCCGTGAGCTGGCCGCCCTTGGCAATGGTAGCGCGCGCAATCACGCCTTCGGCATCGGAGCCCAGCAGGTGGGGCAGCACGTTGTCGAGCAGCTGGCGGCCGAAGTCGCGGCTGGCGTTGCGGGGCAGCTCGCAGGGGAGGTTGTCCACGGCCATCACGGTGATGTTTGTCGGCCGAGAATAGGGCGGCTCCAGCTCGCCGGTGGCGGGGTTGTAGTCGAAGGCAGGCTCGGCGATGGAGCTGCTGCGCTTAGTGGTGGGAATGGAGCCGTCCACGTCGCAGGTCACGTCGGCAATGGTGTTGATGCGGAAGTCGGGGCGCTGGGTGTCCGCTTCCTCAAACAGCCGGGGCGCCGCCGGGTGCCAGTAGGCGCAGGCAATGAGCAGGTCCGTAACGGGCAGAAAGTTGCCGAACGTGGACTCGTAAGCCTCCGGCTCCTGATGGAAATTCTGGGTATCCCACACGCGGCCGTCGCGGCGGCGGTTGTAGTCGGAGCTGCGCAGCTGCGTGTACACCGGCTCGTTGAACGTGAGGTAGAGGTAGTCGTACACACTCACGCGCCGAATGCCCATGCGGTCGAGCACCTCCAGCGCGCCCTGCGCCACCCGGCCCGAGCCGGTGACCACCATCTTGATGGGCGGCAGCTTCTTCACTTTGAAAAATTCCTCCTGCATGTCGTCCATGTCCACGCACTCGTAGGCCGGCTTCAGGTCATACAGGCCGTGCTTGCGCCCGTAGGTGAGCAGGGCGTTGTAGGCGCCCACAATGCCGGCGTAGCGTCCGAAAGCCACGATGCGCTCGCCGCGCTCGTTGGTCAGCAACTCGTAATCAACCAGCGTGATGTTGTGTTGAAGCACGGCCTGCAGCAGCTTGCGGTTGGCGGGCTGCTTCTTCACGGTGTGCGAAAACATGAAGTAAGTTTTATTGGGAACGAGCTGGTCGATGGCCACTTCCTTCACCCCCATCAGCACGTCGCAGTCGGCCACGGCGTCGCGCACTTCCAGGCCCAGGTCGCGGTACTCCTGGTCGGAGTAGCTGCGCACGGCGCTGCTTTGCACCACCAGCCGCAGGTTAGGAAACGAGCTCAGCGCTTCGGTGCATTTCTTGGGCGTGAGCGGTACGCGCTTGTCGGGTGGGGTTTTGCTTTCGCGGATGAGGCCGATGGTGAGGGACATGGGTGGGAATTGCATTGGGTGAGGAGGGGGTGAGGTAATGGTGGGTAGAATGTGAAATCGGCTGTCATCCTGAGCGCAGCGAAGGACCTCATCACGATTGCGCGAATTTGGGTTACTGCTAACTTTTCTGGCGTGACAAGGTCCTTCGCTGCGCTCAGGATGACAGGCGATTTTGAATAGTAACGCGCCAAAATTACGCCTTTGCCTTCAGTTCGTCGGGCCTTTTCGGGCTTACCTTTGTTAAGGAATCTGAACCTGAAACTCCCCCCGCCACAACGGCTTCCCACCTCCAATTTTCCGCTCTTATGACGCTGAAACTCCAGCTAGTCGACGTTTTTGAAGCTCGCCACAACGCGCCCGGCGCCGACGAGCAGGCCGCCATGCTCCGCACCATCGGCGTGGAAAGCATCGAGCAGCTCATCAACGAAACCGTGCCCCCGGCCATCCGCCTGAAAAAACCACTCGACCTGCCCGCCGCCCTCAGCGAACGGGCTTTTTTGGCGAAATTCAAGCAGATTGCCAGCCAGAACCAGGTATTCAAATCCTACATCGGCCTCGGCTACCACGACACCACCCTGCCCCCGGTCATTCAGCGCAACATCCTGGAAAATCCGGGCTGGTACACCGCCTACACGCCCTACCAGGCCGAAATTGCCCAGGGCCGCCTCGAAGCCCTCATCAACTACCAGACCATGGTAATTGACCTCACCGGCCTCGAAATCGCCAACGCCAGCCTGCTCGACGAAGGCACCGCCGCCGCCGAGGCCATGCACATGCTGCACAGCCATACCAAGAAGAAAGGCGCGCACCAGTACTTCGTGTCCGACCAGGTGCTGCCCCAGACCATCGACCTGCTGCGCACCCGCGCCACGCCCGTCGGCATCGAGCTGGTAGTTGGCGACCACCGCCAGATTGACCTCAGCGGCGAAGGCTTCTTCGGCGCCATGGTGCAGTATCCCGCCGCCGACGGCGAGGTGTTCGACTACAAAGACTTCATCGTGCAAGCCCAGAAAAACAACGTTTTCGTGGTGATGGGCGCCGATTTGCTGGCCCTCACGCTGCTCACCTCGCCCGGTGAATTGGGCGCCGATGTGTGCGTGGGCAACTCCCAGCGCTTCGGCGTGCCGATGGGCTACGGCGGCCCGCACGCCGGCTTCTTCGCCTGCAAAGAGCAGTTCAAGCGCGTGATTCCCGGCCGCCTCATCGGCCAGAGTATCGACGCCGCTGGCAACAAGGCCTACCGCATGGCCCTGCAAACCCGTGAGCAGCACATCCGCCGCGAAAAAGCTACGAGCAACATCTGCACCGCCCAGGTGCTGCTGAGCGTGCTGGCCGGCATGTACGCCGTGTACCACGGCCCGCAGCGCATCCAGCAGTTTGCCGCCAACACCCATGTGCTGGCCCAAACCCTGGCCGCCGGCCTCAAAAAGCTGGGCATCGAGCAGACCAACGAAAACTATTTCGACACCCTGAACCTGCGCTTGGAAAGCGCCGAGCTGGCGCAGGCCCTGCGCAAGGAAGCAGAAGCCGCCCGCCTCAATTTCCGTTACTTCGATGAGGTGCGCGTAGGCATTTCGCTCAACCAGAACACCGAGCTGCACGACGTAAACGACATTCTGGATGTGTTTGCCAAAGTGCTGGGCCAGGAAGCCGACGCCGTGGAGCTGCCCGCCGAAGTGGAGCTGACCTGGCCCACCGGCTTGGTGCGGACCAGCGAGTACCTCACGCACCCCGTCTTCAACACGCACCACGCCGAGCACGAGATGCTGCGCTACATGAAGCAGCTCGAAAACAAGGACCTGAGCCTGGCCCACAGCATGATTCCGCTGGGCTCGTGCACCATGAAGCTCAACGCCACCGCCGAGATGATTCCGGTGACCTGGGCCGAAATCGGCGGCCTGCACCCCTTCGCGCCCATCGAGCAGGCCCAGGGCTACCAGCAGATTTTCTCCGATTTGCAGCACTGGCTGTGCGAGGTGACCGGCTTCGCGGCCGTGAGCCTGCAGCCCAACTCGGGCGCGCAGGGCGAGTACGCCGGCCTGCTGGCCATAAAGGGCTACCACGATGCGCGCGGCGACCACCACCGCACCGTGGCCCTGATTCCGGCCTCGGCCCACGGCACCAACCCCGCTTCGGCCGTGATGGCCGGGATGCAGGTGGTGGTGGTGAAGAGCACCGAAGACGGCAACATCGACGTGGCCGACCTCAAGGCCCAGGCCGAGAAGCACGCCGCCAACCTGAGTTGCCTCATGGTGACCTACCCCAGCACGCACGGCGTGTACGAGGAAACCATCGTCGATATCTGCCAAACCATCCACAACCACGGCGGCCGCGTGTATATGGACGGCGCCAATATGAACGCCCAGGTGGGCCTCACCTCGCCCGCCAACATCGGCGCCGACGTGTGCCACCTCAACCTGCACAAAACCTTCTGCATCCCGCACGGCGGCGGCGGCCCTGGCGTGGGCCCCATCGGCGTGGTGGAAGACCTGGTGCCCTACCTGCCCGGCCACGCCGTGGTGCCCGTCGAGGGCCGCGACGCCGGCTCGGTTTCGGCCGCGCCGTGGGGTTCGGCCAGCATCCTGCCCATCAGCTACGCCTACATTTCGATGATGGGCGGCGACGGCCTGAAACGCGCCACGGAAATTGCCATCCTGAACGCCAACTACATCAAAGCCCGCCTGGAGGAGCACTACCCGGTGCTGTACTCGGGCAGCAACGGCCGCTGCGCCCACGAAATGATTCTGGAGTGCCGCCAGTTCAAAAAGGCCGGCATTGAGGTGGAAGACATTGCAAAGCGCCTGATGGACTACGGCTTCCACGCCCCCACCGTGAGCTTCCCTGTAGCCGGCACGCTGATGGTGGAGCCCACCGAAAGCGAAAGCAAGGATGAGCTGGACCGCTTCTGCGACGCCATGATTTCCATCCGCAAGGAAATCGCGGCCGTGGAATCAGGAAAGGCTGACGCCAAGGAGAATGTGCTCAAGCACGCTCCGCACACTGCCGCCACCGTGCTGGTGCACGAGTGGACCCGCCCCTACACCCGCGAGCAGGCCGTGTACCCCATGGAGTACGTGCGCGCCAACAAGTTCTGGCCCAGCGTGAGCCGCATCGACTCGGCCTACGGCGACCGTAACCTCATTTGCAGCTGCACGCCCATCGAGCAGTACGCCGACCAGGAAGAAAGCCTGGTGCAGGCCGACAAAGGGCCGTCGTATTAATCATCTGTCATTGCGAGCGAAACATTCTGCGCATTAAGCAGAGATGGAGCGCGGCAATAAGTCCTATTCTCAGCGACTCGCTTAGTAATGTGACAAAGTCTTTTCAAAACAGAAAGCCCCGGCACTGCGCAGTGCCGGGGCTTTCTGGTAAAAGGACACATCTGGTTTTGACAGGACGGATTGGCTTCGCTGTCCTTCGGTTGCCACGGGCTGCGCCCTCGCAATGACGGACGAGTCAGTTTTTATTTATCGCCCCGTTCGCCGAAGCAGCGGCGGTCCATGTAGCCGGTTTGGACTAAGCCCGCTTTTTCGAGGCGCACGCGCACGAAGTAGGCGTTGATGGTATCGAGCACCTGCACGGTGTTGCCGGAGGTGGTTTGCACGAGGATGTTGGAAGTTTTGGTCATGCCATCGTACACGGGGCAGTCTACGATGGTATTGTGCGGCACGGGCACCGTGTTGGGCGCCGTGCGCCGGAGCTCGTCGCGCGAGGAAGTGCAGGCAGAGAATAAACCGGCGCTAGCCAAAACCAACAAGACAGTATTTTTCATCGACGGAGCAGGAACGAAAGAATGGGAATTTGGGGGTAAGGTAGGACAAAATCCGGTTATCTCAATTCTGGACAGCCGGAAATTCATCGCTCAAACCCAAGCTTCATTCGACTAAAATGTGAACGACAGCGTTCGGTTTTTCGTTAGTCTACTAGCTCACGATAACGGCCCAACGGGCTTCTGCCGCAGCCGTTTCCGCTCTTCCCAATTTCGTATTACACCCGCATTTATGAACCGCCTCACCCGTTCCCTGGCCCGTCCTATTGGTTTAGCCGTGGCCGCCATTGCCTTGCTGCTCGGCCCCAGCGCCTGCACCCCGGCCGCCCGCGTGGGCGTTACCAACGACTTCGACCACGCTGTTAACTTCCGTGCTTTCAAAACCTGGGCCTGGTACCCGCAGCAGCCCCGCGACGCGGAAGGCGGCCCGGCCAAAGGCTATGAGTCCTTTCTCGACAAGCGCATGCGTGCCTCCGTGGCGGCCGAGATGACGGCCAAGGGCCTGACCGAAGTAACCACCGCGCCCGATATCTACGTGGCCTACAGTGCCCGCGTAGAAGATAAGCAGCAGGTTTCGCCCTACTACAACGGCCTCGGCTATCCCTACGGGTATGGCTATGGCTACTACGGCCGTGCCTACTCACCCGTGACGCAGTACAAAGCCGGCACCGTGGTGATTGACATCATCGACGCCCGCCGCAAGGAGTTGGCGTGGCGCGGCACCGGCCAGGCCCAGGTGAATCAGAATACGATTGACGAAGCCGAAACCCACCGCATCGTGAACGGCATCCTGAGCACCTACCCACCGCAGGACAACAACGCCCGTCGCTAATTAAGACAGTGGCGCGTTGCCACCAGTTACCTCGAAAAAGTCTCTTCCTTTGCGGAAGAGACTTTTTTTATGGCCCGGCGTTTCAAACTCATTTTTAGGATGCTGAGCTGCTTGCTAAGCGTAAGCAGCTGCCAGACGGTATTTCAAAGTTTGTATGGCATGCATGGACTGCGGGCCGTACCGCCGGTTGAGTTGCAAAAGTTGGCCGGCCGCTATGGCATTCCGGCCCATCAGGTTTTCGTGCTGGATACCAGCTACCGGACCTTTCTTTCGCACCTGCACCAGCACGATTCTGTAGCGGCTAAGAATCACTACCAGCCGTTGCAGGCGGCTTACTACGACCGGGCGGGCCGGTTGCAGTCGTTTTATATCAACTGCTACGCCGGGGGCTTCCCCAACCTTGCCTGGAACGCCGCCGGCGGGCTCAACCAGTTTCCACCCAAGCCCCAGGCCCCTATCGACACGGCCCTGCCCCTCTCCGAATACCTGACCTATCTGCGGCAGCCCAATGGCCAGCCCCTGCCGGCCCAGCCCCTAACCAAGCACACCGTCATTATTCAGTGGAGCCGGTTTATGGGGCGCCAGAGCCGACGTCTGATACAAGCCGCCCAGCGCAATGCTGCGCTGGCAAGCCCGCAAAATGCCGTTCGGCTTCTATTCGTGAACAACGACAACCTGGCCACCTACCTGGAAACCCGGCAGGCTCAACTTGAAGCCAAATCAAAGCTGGTGGCTCAGTGAATCTCCTGCTTTGGATTCGAAACGGAGCCGGTGCGGGGTTGTACCCCGTTGCAGCTACTGACGAGCAAAAAAAGGTCCCTCCGTTTCCGAAGGGGCCTTTCGCTTATGTCAGCGGCGAAGGCGTGGGCTCATTGTCAGCTTCATCGGTTTCAAGAGGTGCGACCAGAGGAGGCAACAGGGTCGGGCGCTTGGGGTCGAGGCCGAACCGATTCGGCCCGATGGTGCCCTGCACAAACTGCATTCCGGCGCCCAGTATGTAGCTCACAATGGGCAGAAAGGCTATCAAAAACCACCAGCCTCGCAAATTCAGGTCGTGCAATCGCAGCAAGGCCTGAATGATGCAGAGGTAAACCACGGCCAGCAGGGCCACAAAAACCGCCAGGCCAACCATACCAGGTACTTCGGCCGCGTAGAGCAGTCCGGGAATGGCGTAAACGCCAATTCCCAGGGCATAGAGCGCAACTACCCGCAGAAAATAATCCCGGCGCCGCAAGCGGCCAGCAGCAGTAAAAAAGGCCATAAATCAATTTTTCGGCCTAATGTACAGCAAATTTATACCGGCACGTTCACGTGGCGCTCAGCGTGGTAGGAGCTGCGCACCAGCGGGCCGCTTTCCACGTATTTGAGGCCCCGCTTCAAGCCTTCTTCGCGGTAGTGGGCAAATTGGTCGGGGGTGATGAACTCGGCCACGTCGAGGTGGCGCTTGGTGGGCTGCAGGTACTGGCCGAGGGTGAGGATGTCGAGGCCGTTGGCCACGAGGTCATCCATGGCCTGATACAGCTCGTCGGCCTTCTCGCCCAGGCCCAGCATTATGCCAGATTTGGTGCGGTGGCCGGCCTGCTTGGTGCGGCGGATTTGCTCCAGGCTGCGGTCGTAGCGGGCCTGGGGGCGCACGAGGCGGTAGAGGCTGCCCACGGTTTCGATGTTGTGCGAAATCACTTCCTGGCCGCCCGAAATCATCACCTCCAGCGCGTCCCAGTTGGCTTTCACGTCCGGAATCAGGGTTTCGATGGTGGTGCCGGGCGAGAGCTGCTTGGTGAGCACCACGGTTTCGCGCCACACGCTGGCGCCGCGGTCCTTGAGCTCGTCGCGGTTCACCGAAGTGATGACGGCGTGCTTCACTTTCATGAGGGCAATGGCTTCGGCCACGCGGCGGGGCTCGTCGAGGTCGTACTCGGTGGGGCGGCCGGTGGCCACGGCGCAAAACGAGCACGAGCGGGTGCAGATGTTGCCCAGAATCATGAACGTGGCCGTGCCAGCGCCCCAGCACTCGCCCATGTTGGGGCAGTTGCCGCTTTCGCAGATGGTGTGCAGCTTGTGCTCATCCACGAGGCGGCGCACGGCGGCGTATTCTTCGCCCACGGGCAGCTTCACGCGCAGCCAGTCGGGCTTGCGGGGGCGAGCGGGGGCAGCCGTTTCGGGCTGAATAACGGGCAAGTCAATCATCTTCAGTTATCGATTAGCAGTTGACGGAGCACATCAACCCTATGCAAAAGCAATTCGCCGCCAAAACGTTTCAACCAAACGGCTACACAAAAATAAGCACGAACGGCTGCGCCTGGGCGCAGCCGTTCGTGCCGGATGGGGCACGGCCCCTTAGCTGTTCACTATCAAGCCATCACCGGGGCTGGCGCGCTACGAGCGGTGCCCGAAATACAGCGTGAGGTACACGGAGGGGAAGAACTGGCGGTTGACAGCCTGGTCTTCGGGGCGGCTGTAAGGGCTGAGGATGACCATACGCTTGGTGAAGGCCTCCACCAGCACGCCCACTTCCAGGCCGGTCACGGCGTCGCGGTAGCGGCCATACTCGAAGCTCAGGCCGCCGCGCACGTGGAAGCCCGGCACCACCTTGGTGTCGCTGATGCCGCTGAAGAGCGGGCCGTGGTCGAGAATGGCTCCCGGGGAGGTATGCTTGAGCGGGTCGTACTGCTCGTTCACGATTTCGTCGCTGGCCACGTTGATGACCTGCGTGCGCGCCGCCGTGTAGTCGTAGCTGATGTAGTAGGGCATGAGCAGGCCGATGGACGGCCCCACGCTCAGCAGGCCGTTCACCTGCACGCCGGCATCGGCGGCTTTGCGGAACAGGATGCGCTGCATGCCAATGGACGGGCGCAGCACAAACGCGTAGTTGGTTTTGCGGTCGATGTAGCTGCCGCCCACGACGGTGTTGATGCGCTCCTCTTTCGCGTTTTTCAGCATCACTCCCTCTAGGCTCCAAAAGCGCAGCAGCCGGTCGTCGAGCACGCGGGTGGAACGGATGGAAGCGCCCCCGAGCAGGCCGCCCTGGGTGTTGAAGTTGATGCCGTAGACGAACTCCTTGCTGTACGACTGCTCATCGGACGGTGCATCGGGCACCGGCGCGGGGCGCGTGGGCGCCTGAGCCGGCGTTTCGGATGCCGTCGGAGCCGGGCGCGATGCAGGAGCTACGGGGCGCGCGGGGCGGTCCTGCGCCTGGGCAGCCGTGGCCAGGCCGACAGCCGCCAGTAAGCCAAGATAACGGGAAAAGGAAGGAAGCATAAATCAACCGAAAAAGAGCCGTTGCCGGCGCCACCGGAGCGGCGCACGGCATAATACGTAATTTAGCGAAAGAAGAAACTACTTGGTAAAGGTAACTCGCTGACTTGATGAACACCGCCACCGCCCGCTACGCCGGCCACCTCCGCACCGAAGCCACGCACGTCGCTTCCGGCACCCTTATTCAAACCGACGCGCCCGTGGACAACCACGGCCGGGGCGAAGCGTTTTCGCCCACCGACCTGGTGAGCGCCGCGCTGGGCTCGTGCATGATGACAATCATGGGCATCGTAGCCGAGCGCCACGCCTGGGACCTGGTGGGCACCACCTGGGCCGTGACGAAGCACATGAGCCCGGAGCCGCCGCGCCGCATCGCCCAAATCGACGTGACGTTTGAACTGCCCGCCGCCCTCGCCCCCGCCGACCGCACCGTGCTGGAGCGCGCCGCTCTCACCTGCCCCGTGGCCTTGAGCCTGCACCCGGACATCAAGCAGAACGTAGTGTTTGAGTATCGGTAGAGAGAAATGATTTTTTGATGGTATCGTCATGCTGAGCGAAGTCGAAGCATCTCTACCGCAATACTAAAACTGATTAGTTGCGCGGTAGAGATGCTTCGACTTCGCTCAGCATGACGTTCTTTTTTTGCTTTCTAACTGTCCATCCTACTTAACCACCGCCTGCACGTCGCTCAGGCGGATGCCCATGTGCGAGGCGTCGTAGGTGCATTCGCCGTCTTTGATGAGCAGCAGTTGCGGCGACTCGTGGCGCACACCGAATTGCTCGGCAATCTGGGCCGAGAGGGGGCGGAAGCGCAGCAAATCGAGGTAGTAGATGGGCAGGTCGAGGCCGCTGTCGGCCCACTGGCGCTCAATCTTGCCCTTGGCCGCCGCGCTGATGGAGCAGGTGGTGCTGTGCTTGAAAATAAGAACCGGCTGCTCGTGCGAGGCCTGGGCCAGGTCGATGAGCTGTTCGGGTTGGGTGAGCGGAAGCCAGGGGGTGGACATGGGAAATGCTGGATAAATAGCGAATGATGCAAAGGCCGCACCGGCTTGCCCAGGGCAGCCGGCGGACGCTCCGAAAGACTACAACAGTTTTGGAGCTAGTTGATTCCCACGGGGCCGGTCATTTTTTTTCGTCGTTGCGGCTGGCCATGCGGTTGCGCTGGCGCTTTTCCTTGCGCACGAGGGTGGTGGTTTTGTCGCGGCGCAGGCCCAGCAGGCCAGCGGGCTTCACGTTAGGCGCAGTGCCTTTTTTGTAGTTCACGTCGCGGCTCGTCTCGGTTTGGGGCTGCGTGCTTTTGCCGCGCTTGAGCTGCTCGGCCGTCACATCGAGGTGGCTTTCCTTAAAGGGCGAATCGGTGCGCCTGGCCTCGCGCAGGGCGCGGCGGTTGGCGGCCTTCACCTGGGCCGGCTTGGCGTCCACAATTTGGGCCTGCGCGGTCTCGCTGCCCAGACACAGCGCAACGGCCAGCACCAGCCAGGCGACGCTAGGGCTTGCCGCCGCCATCAGGCGCGGCATCGGGCGCTGCTTCTTCTTTAGGAGCTTTTGGTGAGGCACCATGCTCGTAATCAGGTTTCTTATGGAGGCCATACTTGAAGAAGTTACGGATAGATTGCCAGGGATGGAACGACTTGGTTTGCTTATTCACCTTGCGGCGCTTGAGCTTGGGCTTTTTCATGAGCCCCTTTTTATCGTAGCGCACGGTCGACTTTTCGGGCAGGGTGCGGGCCGCTGCCGCCTCTGTCGGGGCCGTGATGGTGCCACCGCTAGGTGTTGACACATCGGTAGCGGCTTCTTCCGCGTCGGAGCCGCCCTTCTTGGCATTCTTCTCCGTGTCGTGCTGGAACGCCAGCATCTTCTTTTCTTTTTCCTTCTTGGCCTTCTGCTGGGCGATGTACTCGGGCGAAGGCTTGGGCGTGGGCAGACGGTAGGGATGGAACACCTTGTGGTAGAGCGTGCAACTGCTCAGCAGCCATACGCCCAGCAAGCACCGGAGAACAACGGAAGGTATACGATATATCACCGTAAGACGGACAAAATCAGGAAGGAAGCAGAAGACAAAGTACGGCGTGTCCGCGCTAAAATCGCGCCACTCTTAGGTAGCGGGCAAGAGGAACGTCATGTCGAGTGCAGTCGAGACATCTCGCTTATGGTAGTAAACTCTGTCAATTGAATTACTTCGGCACGCGAGATGTCTCGGCTGCGCTCGACATGACATTCTCGGTAAGCTCGACATGACGGTCTTATTGCTTAATAATTGCGCAGGGCCTGCACCTGCTCGCGCAGCCGCTGCTGGGGCAGGAAGGCCGCTTCCAGCGGCGGCGCGAACGGAATGGCCGTATCGAGCGAGGCCACGCGGCGCACCGGCGCGTCGAGGTGCTCGAAGCAGTTCTCCCCTATCCAAGCCGCGATTTCGCCGCCGATGCCGCCGGTCATCGTGTCTTCGTGCAGGATGAGGACGCGGCCGTTTTTGAGTACGGTGCGGCGCACCGCTTCTTGGTCCCAGGGCAGCAGGGTGCGCAGGTCGAGCACGTCGGCCGACACGCCCAGGTCCTGGCACACGTCGAGGGCCCAGCGCACGCCCATGCCGTAGGTGATGATGCTCAGCTCATTGCCCTCGGCCGCCAGCGCGGCCTGGCCGATGGGCGTGGTGTAGTAGGCCGCCGGCACCGGGCCCGACATGCTGCGGTAAAGCATTTTGTGCTCGAAATACAGCACCGGATTGGGGTCTTCGAAGGCGGCGCAGAGCAGGCCCTTGGCGTCGTGCGGGTTGCTGGGGTACACCACTTTCAGGCCGGGCACGTGCGTGAACCAGGCCTCGTTGCTCTGCGAGTGGAACGGGCCGGCCGCCGAGCCCGCGCCGGTGGGCATGCGAATAACGACGTCGGCGTTCTGGCCCCAGCGGTAGTGGCTCTTGGCTAGGTTGTTCACAATCTGGTTGAAGCCGCAAGTCACGAAATCGGCGAACTGCATCTCGACCATGCTTTTCTTCTTCTTAATGCTCAGGCCCAGGCCAATGCCCACAATGGCTGACTCGCAGAGCGGCGTATTCCGCACCCGCGCCTTGCCAAACGCCGCCACGAAGCCTTCCGTGATTTTAAACACCCCGCCGTAGTCGGCAATGTCCTGGCCCATGAGCACGAGGTCGGGGTAGCGCTCCATGCTCTGCTTCATCCCTTCAGAAATGGCGTCGATGAAGCGCTTTTCGGGCGCGGCGCTACCCGCTGGCGCGTCCGTCACGGGCGCTTCGAAGGGCTGGTACATATCCGCTATTTCCTCCTGAATGTCGGCTGTGGGCATGGGCACCGCATCGGCTTCCTGCAGGCCGGCCTCGATGGCGGCTTTGATGGTTTCGCGGATGCTGTGGCGGGCGGTTTCGGTGAGGATGCCTTCGGCCAGCAGCCATTTTTCGTAGTTTTCGACCGGGTCTTTGGCGGCCCATTCTTCCATCAGGCTCTGGGGCACGTACTTGGTGCCGCTGGCTTCCTCGTGGCCGCGCATGCGGAACGTGAGGGCTTCGACGAGCACCGGGCGCGGGTTTTCGCGCAGGTCCTCGGCCAGGCGCTTTACGGTGGTGTACACTTCCAGCACGTTGTTGCCGTCGACCTGCACGGCTTCCATACCATAGGCGGGGCCTTTGTCGACGAAGGACTTGAAGCGGAACTGCTCGTTGCTAGGCGTGCTGAGGCCGTAGCCGTTGTTTTCAATCATGAAAATGACGGGCAGCTGCCACACGGCGGCCACGTTCAGGGCCTCGTGGAAGTCACCTTCGGAAGCGCCGCCGTCGCCGCTGTAGGTCAGCGTGACTTTAGGCTTTTTATCGAGCAAATCGGCTAGGGCAATGCCGCCGGCCACGGCCAGCTGCGGGCCGAGGTGCGAAATCATGCCCACGATGTGGTGCTCGTTGGTACCGAAGTGGAAGCTGCGGTCGCGGCCCTTGGTATAGCCCGTGCGCTTGCCTTGCCACTGCGCAAAGAGGCGCCCCAGCGGCACCTCACGGCCCGTGAACACGCCCAGGTTGCGGTGCAGCGGCAGAATGTACTCGTCGGATTCCAGCGCCAGCGTGCTGCCCACCGAAATGGCTTCCTGCCCGATGCCCGAAAACCACTTACTTACTTTGCCCTGGCGCAGCAGAATCAGCATTTTTTCCTCAATCAGCCGCGGGCGCAGCAGGTGCTGGTAGAGGTGCAGTAGGGTTTCGTTAGAGAGGTCTTGACGGTCGAACCGAAGGGCGACAGCAGCTGGAGTCATGGCAAATGGGGTGGGTTGGGAGGCACAAAGGTAGCGGACGCGGCGGCGGCTATATTTGAGCATCGGTCTTTCCTTTTCCGTTTCGGTTTATGCGCCCGTTAATGGTTCTTTGCTTCGGGCTGCTGGCGGCAAAAACTGCCACAGGCCAGTCGCTGCCCGCCGCGCTGCCTTCGCAATGGGGCTGGGGCGCGCGCGGCGCACTGGGCTACAGCACCGGCCCGTATCGCAACAGCAATGCCAGGGGCGAAGACACTTTCAGCTACCCCAGTGCCGCCGTGGGCCTGGTCCTGACCCGTTACGTGGCTAAGCCCCGGGCCAGCATCGGCCTGGAGGCGCTGATAGAGTATAACCTGGTAAAGGTGACGTACCAGCGGGCCACGCCTGAACCGGTTTACCATCCGCAAACCGTGTTTCAGGGGCGGCTATTCGTGCCGCTCTACTTGCGCACGGGCACCCCGGCCAGCGTGTTGCACGGGCTGCTGGGCGCCGGGCCGGTGCTGGCCCTGTTCCGCTCGGCGCCGGATGCCGCCTATTCCCCGCGCGCCGCCGAGCTGGCGCTGCTGCTGGGCGCGGAGGTACGCCTGGCGCCCTGGCACCGCTACGAAACCACTTTTGGCCTGCGACTGCGCGCCTCGCTCACGCCTTCCTACGAGTACAGCTACCCGGTTTACTACACCACCAGCCAAGGCGCCCACGTCGCCGCCGAAAGCCGCGATGTGGGCTTTAGTCCCTGGCTTGGTTTCACCCTCGCCACTACTTTTTACCCGGCGGCCGCGCAGTAGCCCGCTTGCCCAGGCGGGCTACTGCGCGGGGCCTCGGCGGTGAGGTGGGCGATGCCGACCAGCGCCAATAAATCAGCGTTGGGCCAATGGCCGGGGCAGCCCAGGCCTGGCAAATCAGCGGCGGATGTCGGTACTTTGCCGCTCCTGCTGCCCGATACCCCACCCTGCTGCCTGCATTCGCATTGCCTGTTAATTCCTTGATTCCGCCACGCTCCCGCTGGTGGCCCGGCGCTTTGCTGGTGGCCGCGCTGGCCTACCTACCCTTGTTCTGGCTGCTGGGCAGCCACCCGGTGCAGTCCTGGGACGAGGCCAGCACGGGCATCAATGCCCTCAACATTCTGCGCAACCACGAGTGGCTGGTGCTGCGCGACGCCCTCCAGCAACCCGACCTCTGGAACTGCAAGCCGCCGCTGTGGCCTTGGATTTTAGCTATTAGCTTCAAGCTACTCGGGCCTACGGAGCTGGGCTTGCGGCTGCCCGCGGCCCTGGCCGGCCTGGCCACGGTGCTGGTGGTGTACCGGGCCGGCTGGCGTTGGCTGGGCGGCTGGGAAGGCGGCCTGCTGGCCGCCCTGGTGCTGCTCACCGCGGCCGGCTACGTGGGCTACCACGTGGCCCGCTCCGGCGATTTCGACGCCTTGCTCACGCTCTGGACCACCCTGGGCGCGCTCAGCTGGCTGCGCTACCTAGCCGAAGGGCGCGACCGCCACGCATGGCTCACGGGTGGGTTCTTTTTCTTGGCGGCCTTCACCAAAGGGGTGGCCGGGCTGCTGTTTGGGCCGGGCCTGTTGCTGGCCACCTTTGCCCTAGGGCAGGGCCAGCGGCTGCGGCGCCCGGCGCCCTGGCTGGCACTGCTGCCGCTGGTGCTGGGCATGGGCGCGTGGTATGGCGTGCGCGAGCTGGCCGGCCCAGGCTACCTGCACGCGGTGTGGCAATACGAGTTGGGCGGCCCCGCCCTGGCCCAGCTGGAAGGCCACACCACCGAGCCCTATTATTACCTGACTACGCTGATAGAGAGCAAGTTTATGTTTTGGGTGGTGCCGGCCCTGGTGGGCGGGCTGCTGGGCTGGCGACTGCCCGCCGGCAGCCGCGGCCGGGCGCTGGCCCGGCTGGCGGTGTGCGTAGCCGGCAGCTTCAGCCTGATTTTGGCCGCCACCCAAAACCGCTTGCCCTGGTACGACGCCCCCATATACCCGCTGCTGGCCTTGCTGGCGGCCGCCGGATTGCTACTGCCGGCCCGGGCGCTACTGGCCCAGCAGCCCCAGGCCGGCAGCGTGGCCGGCCGGCTGGGAGCCCTGGCGTTGGTGGCGGCCTTGCCCTACTGGGCGCAATGCCGGGCGCTGGTACGCACCTACGATGCCCGCTACCAAACCGCTACCCTACGCCTGGGCCCCCATATCCGCCATCAGGTGCAGGCCCGGCCCGGCCTGCAAGCCTATTCCATCGGCTATCCACCTGATTACAGCCCAAGTATGTGGTTCTACCAGGGGGCGGCGGAGCTGCAGTATGGCCACCGCATCATGGCCGTGCCGTACCGGGAGCTGGGTAAAGCCACGGTTGGGCACGAGGTGGTGGTGTGCGGGGCGGCCACGCGCCGAGCCTGGGAAAGCATGTACCGCACCAGCGTGGTGCTGGTCACAGATTCCTGCGTGACGCTGCGGCTGGAAGCGCGCCGGTAGAAGCTAGCTGAAGCAAGGCTAGAGCGCCAGCCGCAGACTGAAATGGCGAAACCCCCGGCGGTAATTGCCTGTGCAATCAGGCCGGGGCCGGCATCTGTTTTCTCAGTAGTGCTTTTCGCTGTTTTATGATTCGAATTCTATCCATTCCTTTCCTACTGGCTTCGGCTTCCGTCGCCTGTGCCCAGCAGCCGGTGGAGGTTTTGCCTTCCCGTCCGGTGCCCTTGGCCGTGGCGCCGGCAATGCGCCTTGATACCGTACTGAGGCCTCGGTTTTGCTACAGTTGCGAACTTGTTTGTGAACTTGTATCTGTTCGGATTACCACGCAGTGGGTGCCGCCGACTTTCCTCAGCGTGCAGCCGCTGCTCACGCAGGCAGCCGGCGTGCAGGTGACGCCCACCTCGGGCGCGCCGGGGGCGTGGGCAGCCGTCCGCATCCGGGGCGGCAGCAGCCTGGCCGGCACCGACCAGCCCCTGTACGTGGTGGACAACGTGCCAGCGCTGAATGCCGATTTCGCCCCCGGTGTGGCCCTTGGTGCCGGCTACAGCACATTTTCCCGGCCAGAAGCGGCGCAGCCGGGGGCCAACCCTTTGTTGTTTCTGGCGCCCGAAGACGTGGCCAGCATTACGGTGCTGAGCGGCGGGGTGGGCACGGCCCGGTACGGCATGCAAGGCAGCAACGGGGTTATCCAAATTGTGACTAAACGCGGGGGCCTTGCCGGCCAGAAGAAGCCGTTGCGCGTGCGCTACGCCGCCTTTGCCGGGGTGCAGCAGGTGCGCCAGCGCTACGATTTGCTGAGCGCCAGCCAGTACGCCGCCGTGGTGAACAACGCCTGGACCAATACGGGGTATTATCCGGGCCAGGCGCCGTACGCAACCCCGGCTTCGCTAAACAAGCTCGACCCGGGCACCGACTGGCAAGCCGAGCTGTTTCGGCCGGCTTTCCTGCAAAACCACCACCTCACCTTGGAAGGCAGCAGCCCGAGCACCCGCTACGCCCTCAGCGCCGATTTTCTGGACCAAAGCGGCGTGGTGCAGCACTCGGGCCTGCGCCGCTACGCCCTGCGCCTCAACCTCGACCAGCAGGTAGGCCAGCGGCTGGGCGTGTTTCTGAATGCCTCGGCGGCCCACATTGCCCAAACCCTGCCGGGCCAGGGCGCCGTGGAAGCGGCCTTGCTGGCGCCGCCCACGCTGCGCGCCCGCAACCCCGACGGCAGCTACTTCCAGGGCGAATACTACCGCTACCCGGGCACCGACACGTTCTACAACCCGCTGGCCATGGCCAATGAGGCCGGCTCCGATGGCACCACGCGGCGCCTGCTGCTCCAGGCCGGGGGCCGCTACCAGCTGGCGCCTTCCTTCGTGCTGCGCCTGATGGCCAGCCGCGAGCAGTCGCGGGCCGGCAACCAGGCCCGTTTTTTGACCAAGCCCGACAATTCATCCGCACCGCCGGCCCCGCTCAACGTGACGACAACCGCGCTGGACGCCGCCGTGACCGTGGCCCAGCTCCAGTTCGATTACGACCAGACTTTCGACGACCACCACCTGCTGCTGACCGCGGCAGCCGGCTACCAGCGCTACGAGCGGGCCCTGAGCAGCGAGCAGAACAACGCCGGTTATTTCGCCGGCAGCACGGCCGAGCAGACGACGTATTCGCTGCTGCACGCCTCGCTGGTGAGCACCTATACTTACCGGGAGCGGTACGAAGTGCTGGCTTCGCTGCGCGCCGACGACAACCGCAACCTGCAGCTTTATCCGGCCACGACGCCGGTGCCGGCCAGCTGGCTGCCCGGGGCAGAAGTGCGCTGGCACCTGCACCGCGAGGCCTTTCTGGCCGATGTACGCCCGCTGAGCACGGTCACGGTGTGGGCTGGCCTAAGCCAGACCGGCAACGCCGGCCTGCCGGCCCTGGGCCTGGGCAGCGCGGTGCTGTCCGATTTTATTCGGCTGAGCCCGGGGCAGGGCCTCACCACCCTGCAGCCCCGAGGGCCGACCCTGGCGCCCTCCCGCACCACCCAGCTGGAGGCGGCCATGCGGGTAGGCCTGTGGGAAGACCGGGTGCTGCTGGATTTTTCGGCCTACCGGCGCACCACGGCCCACGTGGCCGTGTCGCAGCTGGTGCTTTTACCCGCGCCGTCGGGCATGCTCATCAGCCGCGAAGAGCGGGAAGCCAGCCTCCGAACCCAGGGCCTGCTGCTGACGGTAGCGGGCGATTGGCAGTTGGGCAAGCTCAGCGGCCGGAGCCGGGTGGCCGCCGCACTCCAGCAGCAGCAGGTGCAGTCGGTGACGCCCATTGCGGGCGTGGCCGACGTGCCTGGCCTGGTGGTAGGCGAGACGCCGCACCCCTACCTGCTGTTTCAGCGGCTGCCGCTGCTGCGCGTGGGCGAATTTGACGCCACCGGCCAACCCGCCAACGGCCTGTTGCGCTACCAGACCGTGGGCACTAATCCGTACAACGCGACCTATGTGGCCCAGTACCAGGGCACGGCCCTGCCCACGCGCACCCTCACATTTTCGCAAACGCTGCATCTGAGCCGCTTCGACCTGGATGCCCAGTTCGATGCCCTGGCGGGCCATCAGCTGCTCAACACCACCCTAGCCCGCCTCGACCTGCCCACCGGCAACACCAACGGCACCACCCGCCTGCTCGACCGCTGGACCAGCACGCACGACGACACCGATGTGCCAGCCGCCTACGCCAACAGCCTGCCCGCCCGCTACGACGACGCCCAGCTGCAGTCGGCCGCCAACCTGCGCCTGAGCCAGCTGACCATCAGTTGCGCGCTGCGTCCGGCCAGTGCCCCCCACCCTGTGAGCGTATGGGTAGGCGGCCAAAACCTGTTTGTGCTCACCAGCTACCGCGGCTTCGACCCCAACGTGAGCAGCGGGGGTGCCACCCTGCTGGCCGCCGGCTACGACACTAATGCCTACCCCGTGCCCCGCACCTGGCTGCTGGGCGTGCGCGCCAGCTTCTGAACCAAAAAGTCGGCACTTTGCCCAACAGCTGCCAAATTCGACAACGGTTTTCCCGTGCTGGCTGTTGTTCCTTTGGCGTCTGATTCGCCTTCACCTTTTCCCGCTACTTCCCGTGATTCACTTCACCGAATTCACCCTCGATAACGGCCTGCGCTGCATCGTCCACGAAGATTTTTCCACCCCCATGGCCGTGCTCAACGTGATGTACGACGTGGGCTCGCGCGATGAGGACCCCGGCCACACCGGCTTCGCGCACTTGTTTGAGCACCTGATGTTTTCAGGCTCGGTTAATATTCCGAGCTACGACGAGCCCTTGCAGCGCGTGGGCGGCGAGAACAACGCCTTCACCTCCAGCGACATCACCAACTACTACCTCTCACTGCCGGCGGCCAACCTCGAAACCGGCTTCTGGCTGGAATCAGACCGGATGCTGAACCTGGCTTTCTCCGAGAATGGACTCGAAGTGCAGCGTAAAGTGGTGGTAGAGGAGTTCAAGCAGAACTACCTCAACCAGCCCTACGGCGACGTGTGGCTGCAGCTCAAGCCCCTGGCTTACCACACCCACCCCTACCAGTGGAATACCATCGGCAAGGAGATTTCGCACATCGAAAATGCGGTGATGGACGACGTGCGCGGCTTTTTCCGGAAGCACTACGCGCCCCAGAACGCCATTCTGGTGGTGGCCGGCGCGGCCAGCGCGGCCGACGTGCGCCGCCTGGCCGAAAAGTGGTTCGGGCCCATTCCCGGCGGCCCGGCCTACCAGCGCCAGCTGCCCAAAGAGCCCGTCCAGACCGAAGCCCGCCACCGCACCGCCACGGCCCCGGTGCCGCTGTCGGCCCTTTACAAAGTGTACCACATGCCTGCTCGTGGCGATGAGCGGTACCATTCTGTGGATTTGCTCAGCGACATGCTGGGCCACGGCAAGTCGGCCCGCCTGCACCAGCGGCTGGTGAAGGAGCAGGCCTTGTTCAATAATATTTCTTCCTCCCTCACCGGCTCGCTCGACCCCGGCCTGCTCGTCATCAGCGGCAAGCTGAACGCGGGCGTAGACATCAGGGAAGCCGATGCGGCCGTGGAAGCCGTGGTGGCCGAATTCCTGACCGCCGATGTGGATGCCCAGGAGCTGGAAAAAGTAAAAAACCAGGCTGAAAGCAGCCTGGTTTTCGGCGAAATCGACCTTCTCAACCGCGCCCTGAACCTAGCCTATAGCAAGCTGCAGGGCGATGCCAACCTGGTGAATGAGGAAAGCCGCCGCATTCAGGCCGTGACCGTGGCCAGCGTGCGCGCCGCCGCCCAGGAAGTGCTGCGCCCCGAAAATTGCAGCACGCTGTATTACGAAGCCGTGGAGCAGAATGAGCTGATAGAGGCGGAGTAACAGGGGACTTGTTTGTTCAGTCTGAAAACAAGAACGTCATGCTGAGCGCAGCCGAAGCATCTCTACTATGAGAGTAAATCATTACTTCAGCGGTGGAGATGCTTCGGCTGCGCTCAGCATGACGTTCTTATATTTTCTGCCTAACGGCTACTTCCGCTTCACTTTCACTTTGGTTTTCGAGGCCGGCGTCGTGGGCAGGTTGCTGTCGCGGCTCAGGGAGCTGTTGGCGGGCTTGGTGTAGCGGGGGCGCGGGGTACGGTTGTCGTTGTAGCCGCCATTGTTAGTGTAGCCCACCTGCCGGCGCATGGGCGTGGCGGGCGCCAGATACATCGAGCCGTTTTTGATGTCTTCGGGCACGCCGGCGCCGTAGGGCTTGCCGGTGTGGGGATTGATTTTCACCGTCGTTTTCACCTTGCGCGGGCCGCGCGTGGAGTATGGGGTGAGTTTTTTGCTGCGCGACTGCGCCGAGGCGTCCGTAGCGGCCACTGCCAGCAACACCAGCGCGGCGAAAATGTAGCGAATCATATTGTTGAGGAAAAGGGTGGGCTGAATCAACCGGAATAAGCTCAGCCGAAGCCGGGCTGAAAGCGAATCGGCTCCCACTCATACGCACAACTGCCCGGGGCGGATAGTGGCATGAATTGGGAGCCGATGCAAAAGTAGTCGGGCCGCCGGTCAGGCTTTTTGGCAAAGCTCCGGGTTGGGCGTTGTTAGTTGCCGAGGGTGGTTTGGGTGGCGGCGGGCTTGCGGGCGGGGCGCACGCTGTAGGGCGTCAGGCCGTTGCTGGTGCGAACGTGCACGGGCATACCGGGCGCGGCCGAGATGTTCTGGTTGTCGATTTCGCCGCGCGAAGTGCTGGCCGGCAGCACCGATTCGGGCGAGTTCCAGCCGTCGTTCGAGGCCACGGCGGTTTGGGTGTTGTTTTCGATGGGGGGCCAGCCGTCGTTGAGGGGCGCAACGGGGGCCGATTTCACGGCGACGCGGCGGGCTTTCTTGGCTTGGCGGGCCGCTACTTTCGCGGCTTTGGTGGTCTTTTTAGTCGAAGCAACCGGGGTGGTTTGGGCGCTAGCTTCAGCCAGCAGGAACATCGACAGGGCAAGGGTGAGGAACGAACGAAGCATGGCTGAAAAAGAATAAAGAAGAAGTTGAAAAGTTGATTACCGTAGCTGTATGGACATATTCCAAAGGCGTGCCAACTTTTCCTTCTGCGCATTTTCAACCCAAAAAAAGACCCGCCCGGTATGCAAACGCATACCAAACGGGTCATTGTCTCGACCAACTCTGGAGTTTTACCGCGGGCTGAGCGTGGTGCGGCTTTTGGTGCGGGCGGGCGCGGGGCCGTTGTAGCCCTGCACCTTCTTGGGGTTGTCGACATTGACGGGCATGCCGGGGGCGGCATAGATGCTCTGACCTTTGCCATCGGCGCTTTCGGTAGAGCCCACAGCACCATTTCCGCCGGGGCCAATGTCGTTGCGGCCGCCGGAATTAGGCGCGGACGCGGCGGCCGGCTTCATGGTGGTGTTGCGCGTGGCAGCGGGCCGGGTGGAGGTTTTGGTGGTTTTGGCTTTGGTGGTAGTCTTGGTGGCGGGTGCCGACTGGGCCGCCGCTTCAGCAACAAGGGCTAGTGCGAGCAGGGCCGAAAGCAAGGAACGAAGCATAAAAAGGGTGGTGAAGGGGTGAAAGAATAACGGGCCAGGTGCCCCCAGAGCAGCGCGCTCCCAGGCAGTACCGTCGTGCTCGGCATACGCGAAACTGCGCCGCTTGGTACGCCAATGAGCCAAAGATTTCGCCTTTACTGATGCCATTAGGACCATCTGGACGATGCATGGGCAGGGTCTTACATCGTTCAAAAACCATCTTAGCTCCCCGCCAACGCCAAACGGCCCGGCTGCTTGCCGCAAAAGCGGAAAACAACCGGGCCGGACTATTCAAAAGCCGACGAAAAACGGCGCCAGCTTACCAGCCGAGGGGCTCAGGGGCTTTTTTCTTGGGAGCCGCTTTCACGGGTGCTTTAGCTTTGTCGGCGCTGCCGCCTTTGGCGGCGGTGGCAGCCGTGCCGGCCGTGGCTTCAGCCGGAGCCGGAGCGGGCTCGGGAGCTGCGGCGGCAGCCGGGGCGGGAGCGGCTACCGCAGCCGGCTCGGCGGCGGGGCGCGGCGGCCAGGGCTTCTCGCGGCGCGGCTTGCGGTTGAGGCGGCGCTCGCGGGCAGCAATGGCGTCGTCCATCATCACGTTGCGGCCGCCGCGCATCATCACCGGTGAGCCGGGCGCTACCGAAATGCCTTGGCCAATACTGGCGCTGCTCGGCGCGGCGGCACCGGCGCCGCCAAAGCCCTTGTCGGCGGCGGGGGCAGCGGCAGCGGCGGCTTCCAGCGAGGGAGCGGCTTCGGTGGCAGGGGCTTCGGGGGTTGCGCCGCCGCTTGCCGTGGCCTTGGTGCTGGTGGCCGCGGCGTTGGTTTTAGTCGTGGTTTTCTTGGCGGGAGCTTTCTTGGGCGTATCCCAGCCGCTGGCGGGGGTGTCCCAGCCGGCCTGGGCCGAGGCGGAAGAAGCTACGCCTCCGAGAATTAGCAAGAAAAATAGCGCACGTTTCATGGTAAAAAATTTAAGGAAGGTGAATCAGGAATTGCGGTAACTGAATGTGTTGGTGAATCGTTCGGCCAGGGCCGGGCCCTTGCCGTAACTTTGCGGCCTATGATGCAGGAATCCATTGCCGCTCTTACGGCCGAAATTACGAAAGCCGAACTGAATAATCCCGCCGAACTCGATGCTTTTCGCATCAGCTACCTCGGCCGCAAGGGCCGGTTGGCCGATTTGTTCGACCAGCTCAAGACCGTGCCCAACGAAGAAAAGCGCGCCGTAGGCCAGCAGCTCAACGCCCTGAAGCAGCAGGCCCAGGCCCGTTTCGACGAGGCCCAGCAGGCCGCCGAAGCCGCCGCTGACAACGCCCCGGCCAACCCCGACTTCGACTACACCCTGCCGCCCGTGCCCAACGCCCTGGGCACCCGCCACCCCCTGAGCCTGGTGCGCGAGGAGATGCTGCGCGTGTTCGCCCGCATTGGTTTTGCCGTGGCCGAGGGCCCCGAAATTGAGGACGACTGGCACAACTTCACCGCCCTCAACTTCCCCGAAAACCACCCGGCGCGCGACATGCAGGACACGTTTTTTGTGGAATCGCGGAGTGGTGGATTGGTGGATTCTTCGGACGAAAACGCACTAACCCACCAACCCGCCAACCCACAACCCCACTTGCTGCGCACCCACACCAGCACCGTGCAGGTGCGCGTGATGGAAACCGAGCCCCTGCCCATCCGCCGCGTGATGCCGGGCCGCGTGTTCCGCAACGAGGCCATTTCGGCGCGGGCGCATATGATGTTTCATCAGGTGGAAGGCATTTTCATTGACGAAGGCGTGAGCTTCGCCGACCTGAAGCAGACGGTGTACTACTTTGTGCAGGAGCTGTTTGGGGCCGACATCAACATCCGCTTCCGCCCCAGCTTCTTCCCCTTCACCGAGCCCAGCGCTGAAATCGACATCACCTGCCTGATTTGCAAGGGCGCGGGCTGCAACATCTGCAAGTACTCGGGCTGGGTCGAAATCGGCGGCTGCGGCATGGTGGACCCCGCCGTGCTCGAAAACGCGGGCATCGACCCCGAGAAATACTCCGGCTACGCCTGGGGCATGGGCATCGAGCGCATTGCCATGCTCAAGTACCAGATTAAGGACCTGCGCCTGTTCACGGAAAACGACATGCGCTTCCTGCGGCAGTTTGAGGCGCTGTAGCAACCAATAGGTTCTGTCATGCCGAACACCGTGAAGCACCTTCTCACGTGAGAACGATTTGTTCGGACGTGGAAAGGTGCTTCATTGCGCTTGGGCTTTATGATTAATTAGCACTCAGCAGCTTGCAGCCACAAGTGCTGGTGTTAGCCGAGTTGGGTTTGTAATTTTTTTCTTACGCTCACACAGCGAATTAAAAATAAATCTTAATTTAGTAGTCGCAACTACTAAATTAGCACTCATGCAAAGCGCCACTCAGCTCGGATTCGTTTCGCTTCAGGTAAGCGACCTTGAAGCCTCCCGTCATTTTTACACCGAAGTGCTCGGTTTCCGCCCCGCCGCCCAAACGCCGCCGGATGCCTGCGTATTTGAAACGCAGAGCGGGGCCACTTTCGCCATTCGCAAGCCCATGGTAGACCTGCAAGCCACCACCAACCTCGGCTGGGGAGTGGGCCTGTGGTTTGCCGTTGCTGGCCTCGATGACTTGCTGCAACGCATTGCGGGCAAAGCCACTTTGGTTCAGGGCGTGCAGTCGACGCCCTTCGGCAACACCGCCATCATTGCCGACCCGGACGGCTACTGGCTGACGCTGCAAGAAACCAAGCAGTCGTGAGCACACAGCCGCAGTACTGGGTGGTGGTCGCGGCCCGCGACCATGCCCTTTCGGGCATTGCGCAAGGCATTGTGCAAGCCAACCACGGCAAGGCCGCGCCGCTGCGCCGGATGCAGCCGGGCGACCGGGTGGTCCTCTACGCACCCAAGCTGACGTATGGCCGCTCCGAGCCCTGCCAGCTCTTTGTTGGCCTGGGCACGGTGGCGGATGAGGAGGTATTTCAGGCCCACGTAGCGGCCGACTTTCAGCCTTTCCGCCGCAAGGTGCTCTACCAAGCGGTACAGGAAGCTCCGATTCAGCCCTTGCTTGAAGACCTGTCGTTTATTCAGAATAAAACGCACTGGGGGTATTCGTTTCGGGTGGGCTGCTTTGGCATTCCCGCCAATGACTTTGAGCGTATCCGTCAGGCATTACTGGCCTAACCAACCTTTTGAGCGGATGAGGGGTAGTCGGTGAATATTCCCTTGCTTTGCTGCTCATGGCTTCTCCTCCCATTTTTGCTTATCGCCAGCCAGAAGAGAACAACGGCTACTTGCTCTGGCAGGTGAGTATGCGCTGGCAATTGCTCATGAATCAGCAGCTACGGACGGTTGGGCTGACGTTGACCCAATTTTCGTTGCTGGCAGGCCTGTACTGGCTCACGCAGCAGGGCGAAAGCGTTACCCAGCAGCGCCTGGCCGACTACGCCCACACCGACAAGATGATGACGTCGAAGGTGCTGCAAACCCTAGCCCGCAAAGGCCTGGTGGAGCGGTTGGAAAACCCCCGCGATGGCCGCGCCAGGCAGTTGCTGCTAACTTCCTTTGGAGAAGCGCAGCTCCGGCAGGCTTACACCATCGTGCAGCGGGTGGACGACGCTTTTTTCCGTCCCATTGCCCCCGACGCCGCCCCGTTCAACGGCCTCATGCAACGGCTCGCGGCCGCGCCGCCGGCCGGCGAAGGCGGTTGATGCTTCGGCGCCCGCCAAGCGACATAACGGGCTGACCGGCCAACCGTTTCCCGCTTTTTTGCCTTCTTGCGGGCACGATGCCCACCCAGCCACTACTCCTCCCCGCCCGCCTCGACCCTTTTCTGAGCCAGAAGCTGCGGTTTTGGTCGCTGGTGGCTATGGTGCTGCTGATTTACGTGCACGGCTACAACCTGCACCCGCGCTATTTGCAGCCATTCACGCCCGTGGAGGAGCCGCTGGGGCCGGGCACCTGGCTGCAATACATCCTGGCCAATGGGCTGCTGCGCTTCCGCATTCCCATTTTGTTTGCCATTTCGGGCTACCTCTTTGCCTGGCGTGAGGGCGCGGCGCCGCACGGCCAGCGCGTGAAGCGGCGCCTGCGCACGCTGGGCCTCCCCTACTTGCTCTGGAGTGGGCTGTGGCTGGCGGCGCTGTGGGCGCTGGAGCAGTTTCCCATTACCAAACAGGCCGTTATCGACGCCGAAATCAGCCCGTTCTGGCCCCGGCAGCTGCTTAGCCAGCTCAGCATCGGCGAGCTGCTGACGCGCTGGCTGGTGGAGCCCGCGCCGTTTCAGCTGTGGTTTTTGCGCAGCTTGCTGGTGTTCAATCTGTCGTACCCGTGGCTACGGGTGGCTATTTTACGCAAGCCCGCTATCTACTTCAGCGTGGCGGGGCTGCTGTGGTTTTTCATGGTGCCGCTGCCATTGGTGGAGGGCGAAGGGCTGCTGTTTTTTGCGCTGGGCGTGTGGCTGGCGTTGCGCAACGCGGACGTGCTGACGCCGCCCCACTGGCTGCGGCTGCTTCCCTTGGCGGGGCTGTGGCTGGGCGTGTGCGCGCTCAAAACCTGGATGGCGTTTCACGTCGGCCCGCCGTTTTCGCTGCCGTTGGCGCTGAGCATGCTGGCGCTGCACAAAGTGGGCGAGGCCAGCGGCATGCTGGTGGCCTGGTTTGGGCTGAACGGGCTGGTGCGCTGGTGCATGGCCCGAGCCTGGTTTCGCTGGCTGACGGGCTTTTCGTTCATGATTTACGTGCTGCACGTGCCGCTGGTGAACTATGCCACCGAACTGGCGTTGCGCTATGGCCGGACCGTGCCGCACATCCATTTGCTCACTTATTTATTGTTGCCGCTGCTTATTGTGGCCGTCAGCGCCGGGCTGGGCGCGCTGCTGCGCTGGGCGTTACCGCGGGTTTATGCGGTGCTGACTGGTGGGCGGGGACTGGCTACGTCGTAAATTTGTCGTCCTGAGCGGACTGCCTGTTCATTTTGCATTCCGAATTACCTGTTTTTATTCAAGTCATTATCCGCGCCGCTATCCTGCGAAAACTCGCCTAATCCGCGCGCCAGCCGACACATTCCGCATTCATGAAGGTTAGAAATCAGACCACCAATAAAGTAAACGTCATCACTCTCGGCTGCTCGAAAAACATCGTGGACTCGGAAGTCCTGATGGGCCAATTGCAAGCCAACCAGTTCGATGTGACGCACGAGGCCGAGAAATCGGACGCCAACATCGTCATCATCAATACCTGCGGCTTCATCGACAACGCCAAGCAGGAAAGCATCGACACCATTCTGCGCTACGCGGATGAGAAAGAAGCCGGCCGCCTTGAAAAGCTCTACGTAACGGGCTGCCTCTCACAGCGCTACAAGGACGAGCTGGAAGTGGAAATTCCGCAGGTGGACGCCTATTTCGGCACCCTGGAACTGCCCCAGATGCTGAAGGTGCTCAATGCCGACTACAAGCACGAGCTCATCGGTGAGCGCCTGATTACCACGCCGCGCCACTACGCCTACTTCAAAATCGCGGAGGGCTGCAACCGCCCCTGCTCGTTCTGCGCCATCCCGCTGATGCGCGGCAAGCACGTCGACCGGCCCATTGAGGACCTGGTGAAAGAAGCCAAGCGCCTCGCCGGCATGGGCACCAAGGAACTGATTCTCATTGCCCAGGACCTGACTTACTACGGCCTGCAGCACTATGGCGAGCGCAAGCTGGCCGACCTGCTCCGCAACCTGTCCGACGTGAACGGCATCGATTGGATTCGCCTGCAATACGCCTACCCCTCGCAGTTCCCGCTGGATGCGCTGGACGTGATGGCCGAGCGCGAAAACATCTGCAAATACCTCGACATGCCCTTGCAGCACGGCTCGGATAACATGCTGAAGACCATGCGCCGGGGCATCACCAAGCGCCGCACCATCGAGCTGGTTGACACCATTCGGCAGCGCGTGCCGGGCATTGCGCTGCGCACCACGCTCATCGCCGGCCACCCCGGCGAAACGGAGCAGGATTTCCAGGAGATGTATGATTTCGTGGAGCAGACGCGCTTCGAGCGCCTGGGCATCTTCACCTACTCACATGAGGAAAACACGCACTCGCACACCCTCGTGGATGACGTGCCGGCCGAGCTGAAGCAGGAGCGCGCCGACGCCATCATGGAACTGCAGCAGGGCATTTCGATGGAACTGAACGAAGCCCGCGTGGGCCAGACATACAAAGTGCTGTTCGACCGCAAGGAAAGCGGCCACTTCGTGGGCCGCACCGAGTTCGACTCGCCGGAAGTGGACAATGAAGTGCTGGTGCCGGTGGAAAAGGACACGTTTGTGCGCCTCGGCGATTTCGCGAACGTGAAGATTGATTCGGCCTCCGATTTCGATTTGTACGGGCACTTGGTCTGACCCGAAGGAAGGCGTAGCCAACCACGGATTCGTCGGATTTTGTAGACAGCGCAGGTACTGTGCCGCTTGTTGTAACTTTTCGGCCGGGGCCGGGTTTTGTGCGGACTTTTGCCATTGGCCAAGGTTCACACCGAACCCGGCCCCGCTCGTATTCCCCCCATGCCCACTCGCTGTACCACCCTGCCCTACGCCGAAACCGGCGCTTTCTCCGGCCTGCTTACTGATTATCTGGCCCAGAAACCCGCTTTGGCGCCGTTCTACAACCGCTTTCCTTCGCTGGAAAATTTTGCGGCCCAAATAGAAGAAAAGCAGGCCAGCTACACGCCCGAAGCCCGCAAACGCCTGGTGGCCGCCCTGCGCGACCAGTACGGCCTGGCGCCCGAACCCGAGCCGGCCATTGAAGCCAACCTGCTGCTGCTAGCCGAGCCCACCACCTTCACTGTGACCACGGGCCACCAGCTCAACCTGCTCACCGGGCCGCTCTACTTCATCTACAAAATCGTATCGGCCATTAAGCTGAGCCGCGAGTTGAAGGCGAAATACCCGCAGTACGATTTCGTGCCGGTGTACTGGATGGCTACCGAGGACCATGATTTCGCCGAAATCAACCACTTCTCGCTCTTTGGCAAAACGTACTCGTGGGATGCGGCCGGCACCGGCGGGCCCGTGGGCCGGCTGCCGCTCGATGGCCTGAGCGAGCAGCTGCTGAGCCAATTGCCGCCCGAGGTGCCGGCGGCTTTTCACGAGGCGTATTCAACCTCCCAAAATCTGGCCGAAGCCACCCGCAAGCTAGCCGATGCGCTGTTTGGCGAATTTGGACTGGTGACGCTGGACGCCGACCGCCCGGCTCTGAAACAGGCCCTAGCGCCGCTGCTGACCAAGGAAATCCGGGAGCAGGCCTCCAACGCCGCCGTGCAGGCCACCAACGCCCGCCTCACGGCCGCCGGCTACAAGCCGCAGGTGTACTCGCGGCCCATCAACCTGTTTTTCATCACCGACGAAGGCAAGCGCGAGCGGCTGGAGCCCGACGCCAGCGGTGCCGACTGCGTGGAAGTGACCATCCGCAACACGGCCAAGTGCCACAGCCAGGCTGAGCTGCTGGAGCTGGCCCAGACGCACCCCGAGCAGTTCAGCCCCAACGTGGTGCTGCGGCCGGTGTACCAGGAAATCCTGCTGCCCAACCTGGCCTACATCGGCGGCGGGGCCGAGGTGGCGTACTGGTTTCAGTTGAAAGACGTGTTTGCGGCGTTTGGGGTACCCTACCCCATCGTGCTGCCCCGCAACTCGGCCGAATACATTAGCCGGACCAACGCGGGCAAGCTGAAGAAGCTGGGGCTGACTTCGCGGGAAATTTTCCGCCCACTGCCGGAGCTCAAGAAGCAGGTGGGCGCCGCCCTGGGCCAGGAGGAAATTAGCCTTGCAGCGCAGCAGCAGGCGCTGGCCGCCGCCTTCCAGCAAGTACAGGACTTGGCCCAGCGCCTCGACCCCACCCTCGTAAAAACCGTTGCCGCCGAAGCCCAGAAAGCCGCGGGTGGCCTCGCCGGCCTCGAAAAGCGCCTGAGCAAAGCCGCCGAAGCCAAGCACGAAACCGCCTACGCCCAGCTCACGGCACTCAAGGAAAAGCTGTTTCCCGGCGGCGGCCTGCAGGAGCGCAGCGAGAATGTGCTCAGCATTCTGATAAATAACCCCGGCTTCATCGAGCAGCTGATTGAGGCGTTTGAGCCGCTGGCGCTGGAGTTTGTGGTGCTGGAGGAGGAATAGACCAAAAGACGCTTCATGCTAGAAATAGTGGACCGCTGCCTGCAATGGATGATGAGCCATCAGCTTAACAGCATACCCTTGCCGGTTCATCCTGCAATGGCGGATTCGCACCCCTGTCCTTATGCTGAGGATGGATATGAAAGCTGGCTACCCATTCCCAGCACCGTCACGAATGCAGCGTTGGATAGCTTGGAAGCAGCCATTCACTATCCACTACCTGCGGATTATCGTCGTTTTTTGCAGCATAAGCATTTCTATGATTTGTTACTAGGAGGCGCTGAATTCTTTCCGCACCCGGTAGACGAATGGCAGCAGTTGCTTCGCCAAGAAATGCTGGCAAACTGGCCCGATGCATTACGGGCGGGTTGCATTCCCTTTGCCAATTATGGCGGAGCCGGCGACATCCTGTGCTTCTACACCGGGCCAAACCAAGCCACGGCAGATTACCCGGTGGTGTTTTACGACCACGAAGACGGCCGTGCCCAGCCGTTCAGTCCCAGCTTTGCTGCCCTGCTGCCGCAGTTGCTGGCCGAAACCCCAGCGCGCGACATGTAATGCGAAAAGCCGACCTGCGCCGCACCGCCCTGGCCCGCCGCCTGGCCCTGGATGCCGGCGAAGTGGCGCGCCGCAGCGACAAGCTGCGCGAGAACCTGTTCCGCCAGTTTCCGGTGGCGCAGTGGCAGTGGCTGCACCTGTTTCTGCCGCTGTTGAAGCGGAATGAGCCCGACATATGGTTTTTTATTCGCTGGGTGTGGGGCGAGGAGCTGCCCCTGCGGCTGGCCGTGCCCGTGGTGCAGCCGGATGGCGTTTCGCTGAAACACTACGAGCTGCTTCCTGACACCCAACTCACCCAAAACCGCTGGGGAATTGACGAGCCCGTGCCCCACCCCATCACCGCCCCCGAAGTCTTCCCGCAAATACTGGACGCCGTGCTGGTGCCGCTGCTGGCCGTGGACCGTAGCGGGCAGCGCGTGGGCTACGGCGGCGGGTTTTACGACCGGTTTCTGGTGCAGTGCCGGCCGGGAACGCAGCTTATCGGCCTGAATTTGCTGAACGAGGCGCCCGTGCGGCGCATTGCCGACGTGCTGCCCACCGATGTGCCGCTCACGGCCTACATCACGCCGGGGCGGGTGTGGCGGTTCTGAGCCCGCCGCGCGGGCAACCTGATAAAACGTTGAAAAAGCGGGTCTAGTGTGGGCGCATAAATTTAAATATTTGCGATAAAATCCTTACAATAAGGCAATAGCGCAGCGCGTTGGCCGGGTATCAATCACCTGAAAAGGACTGAACTCATGGCCGAAATCCAACCCCAGGCCGCCGGGCCTACCAAAGCCGGCAAGCGCCGCGCCAAGAAGATGTCGACCCGCATCGACATGACGCCGATGGTGGATTTGGCGTTTCTGCTGCTCACCTTTTTCATGCTCACCACCACGTTTGCCAAGCCCTACGCCATGGACTTGCAGATGCCGGTGAAGAAAGAGGGCCCTGACATGCCCATTCGGGATTATGATGCCCTGACCATCATCCTCGGCAAGGGCCACCGAGTACATTATTTCTTCGGCCTGAATGCGCCTGGCGATAAAACCGTGCGGGTACCGGAGCTGAAAACGACCACCTTTTCGGCCGACGGTATTCGGCAGGTATTGCTGAACCGGCAGAAGGAGCGCGGGCGGCTGGTGGTACTCATCAAGCCCACCGAGGACTCCAAATACAAGGACATGGTGGACATTCTCGATGAGATGAACATCACGAACCAGCAGAAATACGCGCTGGTGAAAATCACCTCCGACGACCTCACCCTTCTTAAAACCGCAACGTTATGATGACCAATACCCAATTGGCCACGGCCAGCCTCAACGACATCGTGTTCGATGGTCGCAACCGCCAGTACGGGGCCTACCAGCTCCGCGCCCTCTACCAACGCCACGTGACGCGGGCGCTGATAATTGCCACCACCATTTTTGCGCTGATTCTGGTGTTTCCGCTGGCCGCGCAGTGGCTGAAGGACAAGCTGCCCGTGGCGCCCCCGAAGAAGCTAGTGGAACTTAACCCCATTATCCCACCGCTGCAGCCCGACCAGATAACGCCCCCGCCACCCGCCGAAAGCCACCCCTCCACGCCCCCGCCTCCGCAGCCGCCCACGGTGAAAAACGTGGTGCCCGTGGTGGTGGAAGACAAGAAAGCGCCCGATGAAAGCGAGGTACCCGAACAGGACGAACTCAAGGACAAAGCCTCCGGCCTGCGCAACATCAAAGGCGATGAGGGCGCCAGCGCCGAAACCAACCTCGACGACCTGAAGACCGGCAAAGGCGAAAACGTCATCAGCGACGTGGTGGCGCCCACCACCTACACCTACGTGGAGCAGATGCCCGAGCTGCCCGGCGGCGGCGGCATGGGCGCCATCGTGGCGGCCATTCAGAAAGCCTGCCGCTACCCCGGCAGCGCCCAGAACCAAGGCATCGAGGGCAAGGTGTACGCAAGCTTCACGGTGAACTCGAAAGGCGACATCACGGACGTGAAAATTGTGAAAAGCGTCGGTTTCGGGCTGGATGAAGAAGCCATGCGTGCCATCAAAACGCTGCCCCGCTTCATACCCGGCAAGCAGAACGGCCGCGAGGTGAACGTGTCGTTCACCGTGCCTGTGACGTTCAAAATTCAGTAATTGTCATTGCGAAGCCGCAGGCCGTGGCAACTAAAGGTCAGCGTAGCTAATCCGTCCTGTTAAAGCCAGACCCTTTCTTTCACCACAAAGCCCCGGCACTGCGCAGTGCCGGGGCTTTGCATTTTGAAAAGGCTTTGCCACATCAGAAGCCTAACCGATGAGAACAGGACGGACGGATTAGCTACGCTGACCTTTAGTTGCCACGGCCTGCGGCCTCGCAATGACAGGGCCGCCGCTCGCCACTCCGTCAATCCACTACTTCTTACCTACCACCACATCCTCCACCCGGGTGATGCGGGCCTGGCCCCAGGGCGCGATGCTGACGTGCACCCGCAGCGGGTGCAGTCGCCCGGCTTTTTCGAGGCGCAGGCCGCTGCCTTCGGGCACGTAGTAGCGCTCCAGGTTGAAGCGCAGCGACAGCGAATGGCGGTACACATCCGTCACCCAGGCGCGCAGCACGGCTTGGCCCGGGCCGGCCATGGGGGCTTTGGAGTACACGCCCACGGTGGTGCTGAGGCTGTCGGGCCCGGCGGCCAGCAGCACGAACACGCCCTGGCGGCGGCGCGGCGGCGCGGCCTCGTGCCACTGGCTCAAGGGCGCTTCGCTCACGGCGTAGCGCAGGCGCACGAAATCGTTGGAGAGCAGGTCGCGCGGGTCGACGGGCGTGGTGGCCAGCACGATGTGCTGGCCCAGCGCCGTGGTGGCGTAGCCCGCGCCGGCCACGCCCAGCACGTAGAGCATCTGCGCGGCCACCAGCAGGCGCAGCAGCGGCCGGCGGCGGGCCGGGTCCGAAGCCCAGGTGAGCAGGTCGGCCATTCTTTGGAGTTATGAGTTTTGAATTATGAGTTACGAGTTGGCTCGCTAGTGTCTTTTGCGGCAGCAGATTCTGCGGGCGGCGGGGTGGCGGCCAGGGCTTGGGCGTTACGGCGGCGCAGGTACCAGCTCAGGCTGAGCAGCAGCACGCCGCCGAGCAGGAAGAAAAGCGACTTATCCAGAAATGCCCAGGTCAGCTTGAAGTAGGCCACAGCCGTGGCCACCACAAACAGCACCGCGCCGAGGGTGAGTTGGTCGGAGTCTTGGTTGCGGTGGGCGCGGGCGAGCACCGAGCCGGCGTGGGCGTAGAGTACCACCAGCGTGGCCACGGCCAGCGGCAGCCCGCCCGGCAGGTAGAAGCCCGGCAGCAATAGCAGCCAGTCGAGCAGCGTGTTCATTCGGCCGCGCACCCGCTTGCCGGCCACCGACAGCGCAAATACCGTCCCCAACGCCCCCAGGTAGGGCAGCAGCGGCGGCCGCAGCACGTTGGCGTAAGTGTCGGTTTCGCCGAAGGTGGCCAGCCCGAACATGAACAGGTAGGCCGCCACCAGCGGCGGCGCCTGCAGGGCCCGGGCGCCGGGGCGGCTGGCCTGCCAGTCGCCGGCTGCGTAAATAGCCATGGCCGGCACAAAGAACCAGGTAATTTTGGCATGAAGCACGATGACCAGCAGCCCCGCCTGCCACAGCAGCCCAATGGCCAGCACCGAGCTGCTCACCACCGCCGGCCGGCGCCACCAGTAGTAGCCCAGCCCCACGGCCACCAGCCCCGCCGTGGCGTAGCTGAAGCTGCCCAGCACCTCCACGCAATACGTTTGCACGGTCGCCCCAATCAGCACCGTGAGCAGCACCAGCAGCCGCGAGCCGTACACGTAGCTCAACGCCGTACCCGCCACCACCCAGGCCAGCAGCCCGCTCACGTCGTAGCCCACCAGCTGGTAGAGCTGGCTGACGAGGATGATGCTGGCCCCGAATACTATCAAGCCCAGCCCCATCAGGCCGTGGCCCAAATCGGCATTGCCGCGCCGCAGGAAATAGGCGCCCGCCCCGTAGGAGCCCAGCAGGCTGCCCAGCAGCAGCGCCAGCCGCAGCGCGGCGGGCAGCGCCTGCCAGTTGGCGGCCACCACACTCAGCGCGCTCAGGCCCACCAGCACGCTGCCCAGCAGCGGCAGCAGCCCGAGGGCCTGCGCTTCGGGCGGGTAGCGGGCCAGCAGCTGTTGCTGCTGCGCCTCGCTGATGAGGCCGTCGGCCACCCAGCCGGGGCTTTCGTTTTCGAGAAATTTGCGGGACAAGGCGGTGGGTTGGGGTAATAGAAGGGTATAAACAACGGTCATGCTGAGCGCAGCCGAAGCATCTCTACCGCAATAGTATTCCTTTTGATTGGATTTAGTGCTGCGGTAGAGATGCTTCGGCTGCGCTCAGCATGACGTCCTTTTTTAACCAGCAGCCTCCTTCCGCGCCCGCGTCATTTCGCGCTTGCCGGGGGGGCCGGGCAGCTTTTCGGTATGCCAGCCGGCGGCGCGCAGGTTGCGCCGGAACTGGCCCTGGGCGCAGTAGCTCACCAGCACCGCGCCAGGCGCGGCGGCGGCGTAGAGCTGGGCGAAAATGGCTTCCGTCCACAGCTCGGGCTGCTTTTCGGGGGCGAAGGCATCGAAATAAATCAGGTCGTAATAACCGCCGGGCAGGGTGGCATCTTCCAGCGCCTCGGGCAGCTTGGTGAGGAAGAAATGGGGGGCCAGCGGCACGGTTTCAACCCAGGGCGCGGCGTGTAGCCGTTGCAGCAGTGGCACGGTTTCGGGCGAATCGGCGGTCCATTTGCGGGCCAGCTCGGCTACCACCTCGGGCGGGAGGGGCACGGTTTCGAGGGCGTCATAAGCTACGGCGGCGCCGGCGGCGTGGGCGCGGTCCAGGGTTAGCAGGGCGTTGAGACCGGTGCCGAGGCCCACTTCGAGCAGGTGCAGCGGCCGGGCGCAGGGGCCGCCCAGGCCGGCTTCCAGCAACGGCAGCAAGCCGGCCTCAATGAACACGTGCTCCGATTCCTGCCGGGCGCCGTGCCGCGAGTGGTAGTGCTCATCGAGCGCTGGTACGTAGAGCGTGGCCGAGCCGTCGGCGGTGCGCCGCACTTCTACCTTTGGCTTGTCGGCGAATTCTTCATTCCTCATTCTTCATTCCTCATTAAAACATGCCCCGCGTAAAAGTAGCCCTGCCCGATACCTTCTCCTTCACCACGCAAATCCCCGTGCGCATCACCGACCTCAACTACGGCGGCCACCTCGGCAACGATGCGCTGCTGGGGCTGCTGCACGAGGCGCGGGTGCAGTTCCTGCGCTCATTGGGCCTCGAAAATGACTACGACCCCGTCAGCAAGCTCGGCCTCATCATGGTCGATGCCGCCGTGGAGTACAAGGGCGAGGCCTTCCACGGCGACGTGCTGCACATCCAAATGGCTGCCGCTGACGCCAACAAGTACGGTTTCGACGTGGTGTACCAGGTGCATAACCAAACCGGCAGGGAAATAGCCCGCGCCAAAACCGGTATGCTCTGCTTCGACTACAACATCCGCAAGCTGCGCCTGCTGCCCGAGGCGCTGGCGGCGCAGGTGCGGTAGCCGCCGCCGGCCAACGGCAAAAGCCGCATGCAGAAAATGCGTAGCTTAGGTGCTTCACTACCAGCTATTCCAAGCCGCCGGCCATGCTGCTCCAGGATTTTTTACCCAGTCCGCCGCTGCGGGAATACGTGCGCCTGATTCAGGTCATTCATTTCGTATTCGACAAGGGCGTGCCCCTGCCCCTCAAGGCCTACCCGCCGCGGCCGGAGCAGTGCCTGGCCTTCTACCCGCGCGATGCCGAAGCGGTGGCGTACCCCACCGGCCCGGCCAAAGCCACCCGGCCGCGCGCGGCGCTCATCGGGCAGCACGCCGTGGTGAGCCACCGCTACGTGGGCCGTGAGTTTCTGGCCCTGCAGGTGGTGCTGCAGCCGGGCGCCCTCTACCGCCTCACCGGCATTCCGCAGCCCGAACTCACTAATACCTACATCGACGCCGAAGCCGTGTGGGCCGCCGAGCTGCGCCAGCTGAACGAGCGCCTGAGCAGCGCCGCCGCCTGGCCCGAAATGCTGCCCCTGATTGAAGCCTTTCTGCTGGGCCGCATCCGGCGCGTGCGCGCGGCCGCCCATCCGGCCGATGCCGTGGGCCAACTTTTGCTGCACCCGTCGCCCCACACTACACTCGATGCGCTGTCCCGCCACGCCTGCCTCAGCCCCCGGCAGCTCGACCGGCAGTTTGCCCGGCGCATGGGCGTGGGGCCAGCCCTCTACGCCCGCATCGTGCGCTTCGACCGCGCCTTTCGGCTCAAGAACAGCCAGCCGGGGCTCGACTGGCTCAGCATTGCCCTGGCCTGCGGCTACTACGACCACCAGCACCTCGCCAAAGACTACCGCGCCTTCACGGGCAGCAGCCCCAGCGCCTTCTTTGAGCAGGACAACCGGGCTCCGGAGCGGGCCTTTGGCCTGGTAGAAGCCTGACCTGGGCCAGCTGAAAACGTCCATTTTTTACCAATAGCCGCAGCCGTTTGAGCCGAACCTTTGTGCATTCCCAACTTAAAAACCGCTGGTTATGCAACGCCGACACTTTCTCGCCACCACCCTGCTGGCCGCCCCGGCCGCCGCTTTGGCCGCCACCGGCCTGCCCACTGGCTTTCCTACTGCTAATGCGGAACCAGCAGCCCCGCCCACCCGCAGCTTCACGGTGACCGCAGGCGAGGGTCGTTTTCAGGAGAAAACCTTCGTGGGCCCGAACCCCAACGACATCAAGATTTCCGGCAAAGACACGGGCGGCGCGCTGGCCGTGTTCGAATACACGGGCATGGCCAAGGGCGGCCCGTCGCTGCACCTGCACCTGGCGCAGGACGAGGTTTTCTACGTGGTGAGCGGCGACTACCTGTTTGTGGTGGGCGAAGAGCAGCGCCAGCTCAAAGCCGGCGACACCATTTTCCTGCCTCGCCAGGTGCCCCACACCTGGACGCAGCTCAGCGACACCGGCAAGCTGGTGTATTTCCTGCAGCCCGCCGGCCAGATGGAAGATTTCTTCCGCGCCCGCTCGGGCAGCAAGGCGCCGCTCAGCGTGGCCGAGCGCGAAAAGCTGTTCACCGACCACGGCATGAAATTGCTGGGCCCGCCGCTGCCGGTGAAGTCCTGAATTTTTCACCTGAGGCATTGCCCCGGTTCGACTATCGCCGCCGAATAAGCTACACCTGCTGCCCGAGGCCCTGACGGCGCAGGTGCGGCAGCGAAAACGTACCGAGGCTTATTTTTGAAATTCTACCCCCAGCCCCGCTGCATGAATAACCCGCTACCCACGCTCTATTCATTGGTTCTGAGCGCCCTGTTTCTACTCATTGCGCCCGCTATGGCCCAAACCGCTCCGGCAGCCCCGCCCGCCGAGAAGGTCTACACCATTGTGGAGCAGATGCCGGAGCTGCACGGCGGCGGGGGCAGCCTGGCCATTGTGACGTATATCCAGCAGCGCGTTCGCTACCCCTACCAAGCCATGCGCGCGCGGGCCGAGGGTCGGGTGTTCGTCAGCTTCACAGTAGCGGCAAGTGGGCTGGTAGAAGACGTGGCCGTGGCCAAGGGCTTCCGGCGCGACTGCGATTCGGCGGTGGTGGCGGCGGTGAAACAGCTGCCCCGTTTCGAGCCGGGCCGGCAGGCGGGGCAGGCCGTGCCGGTACGCTTCACCATACCGGTCACGTTCAGGCAGCTGGGACTTGTGGCTTCTGCAGCAGCCCCCGATTCTGCTCGTGTGTACACCTACGTAGAGCACATGCCCCTTTACCAAGGCGAGGAAGGAACCAAGAAGTTAGCCAAAGACTTATCCCGCGAATTCAACGCTGCCAGCGCCGCCAGTGGGTGTGCCCCACCAGATTTCCGTGTCTTCGTGACCCTCACGATAGGACCAAGCGGCACTATCTACGACGTAAAAAGCCTCAATAACCAAGCGTTGCCCCCTGCATCGGACGAGCACAAAGGAGCACAAGCCGACGGCCGGGGCCAAACCGCACACCGGAGCTTAACACTGCTGCCCGCAGCTTGTGAACAGGCACTGGTGGCCGCCGCTCAAAAGCTGCCGCGCCTTAAGCCTGGTACTCAAAACGGCCGACGCGTGGCCGTTAATTTGGTGATGCAGTTAAATTAAGCCGCTCGCCGTTTGCATGGCCCGGGAACCCAACGCCCTACTGGCTTGTATCTTTGTGCTATGTTACTGGAACTGCCCCTCGCCCCCGTTGTTAAAAAGCGCGATATCCGCAAAACCTCGCCCGACGAGCTCAAGGCCTTTATGGTAGAGCACGGCGAGAAGCCCTTCCGTGCCAAGCAGGTAACGGAGTGGCTGTGGAAAAACACCGCCGCCACGTTTGAGGAGATGAACAACATCTCGGTGGCCACCCGCGAGCTGCTGGATGCTCATTTCGTCATCAACGGCGTGACGGTGCAGAACAAGCAGCTCAGCAACGACGGCACCATCAAATCGGCTTTCAAGCTCTACGACGGCAACGTGGTGGAGGGCGTGCTCATCCCGCACGACACGCGCATGACGGCCTGCATCAGCTCGCAGGTGGGCTGCTCGCTCACGTGTAAGTTCTGCGCCACGGGCTACATGGACCGCAAGCGCAACCTCGACGCGGCCGAGATTTACGACCAGGTGGTGCGCATTCGGGAGCAGTGCGAGGCCCAGTACGGCACGCCGCTCACCAACATCGTGTACATGGGCATGGGCGAGCCGCTGCTCAACTACGCCAACGTGGTGGAAAGCGTGCGCCGCATCACCGCGCCCGATGGCCTGAACATGGCCCCGCGCCGCATCACCATCAGCACGGCCGGCATCGCCAAGATGATTAAAAAGCTGGCTGACGATGACGTGAAGGCCAATCTGGCCCTTTCGCTGCACGCCCCGACGGACGCCAAGCGCAACGAAATCATGCCCATCAACGAGGCCAATTCCCTGGCCGCGCTCAAGGAAGCCCTGCAGTATTACCACCAGAAAACCGGCCGCAAAGTGACGTATGAATACATCGTGTTTGATGGTTTCAACGACGGGCTGGACGATGCGGCCGAGCTATTGAAAATCAGCAAGTGGCTGCCTTGCAAAATCAATCTCATCGAGTACAATCCCATCGACAACGCCAGCTACCAGAACGCCGAGGCCGATAAAATCACCGCCTTCCACAAATTCCTGGCCGACCGCGGCGTACAAACCAACATCCGCCGCTCGCGCGGCAAGGACATTGATGCCGCCTGCGGGCAGCTGGCGGTGAAGGAGGAAAAAGGCGCAGCCGCGGCGTAAGCGGCTGCGCCGCTACGGCTTCTGCTGCTTCATCATATCCATCCCGATAACAATCAGATACTTGGCGCAGGAGCCCTGCGTCATCATCAGGCTGGCTATTTTCTTGCCGATTTCTTCGCGCTGCTGTGCATCATCGAGCTGGGCCTTGCTGTAGTAGGCCTGCAGCTTGGTGCGGTTGGCCAGGAATTCCTGCTCAATCAGCTTATTGAACAAAGCCGCGCGCTGCGCAGTGGGCATTTTGTCGAACGCCTGCTTGGCATTGGCCGCGTCGAGCTGGGTGCACAGATGGGTGGCCATGGGCTGCAGCGTTTTTCTTTCGACGTCGGTGACGGTCGGCAGCTTCGCATTGGCGGCCTGCTGCACCTGTTCGGTCTGGCTCAGACGCATCACCAGGGGCATGGCGGCCGGGCAGTTGTTGGCCAGGTTCATCATCACGTCTTTGCCCAGGGCCTGGCCCACCTGCTGGGAGCTTTGGCCTTGCTTGCTGGCCGCCGTTATCATGCCCATAAACGCCACGCTGTCGCGCTGCATGGCTTTCACAAACAGCCCTTGCGTGAACTGCATGGCCTCGGCCGGGCTCATCTTGTCGAAATTGACGCTGCGGTCGTTGGTAACGCCCGTGCACATGGCGTCGGTGAGCTTGCGCACCATGCGACTGTGGCCCGCTATCGTATCGGCCGGCGCGGCTTGCGGATGGGAGAAGGCGTGAGTGGGCAAAGTCATTGCCAGCAGGCCGCAGGCATAAATCAGGGGTAGAATTTTCATCCGGGGAAGGTACGGTTTGGCGCCAAATAATCGAGCAAAAGGCCCGGCTGAACTTGTCGCAGCCGAAGCATCGAACCCGCTTGGGAAGTTGAGAAACAACAAAAAAGCACGTCATGCTTCGACTGCGCTCAGCATGACGTTCAATGGTGCTCTGCTACTTCGGCATGAACACATTACCCGCCCGCTACTGCAGCTTCCCAAACCGCACCGTAAACTCCCCGAACGGGTAGGCGTAGCTGCCCGAACCGTTCAAATAGTCAGCGTCTTCCAGCTGGCCGTGGGCATAGAACACGCCCAGCCCGCCGCCAAAGCGCGGCCCCGCCACGCGCACGCCCGCCACGCCGGCCACCAGCAGCACCTTGCCCAAATCCAGAAAAGCGCGGTCGTAGAGGAAATAGGTTTCGTTCACGAGGGCCACGCGCCGGGCCAGCCGGGTGGCGCCGCCCACCATCACCAGCGGCGTGCTGAAGATGCCGCGCTGCCCTGTAGCGCCGTAGCCCGCGCCCAGGGTTATGTTGTGGTCGGCGGTGCCGTAGGTGGTGTTGGCGTAGGTGAGGGCGCCCACGCCCGAGCGCGTGCCCACTAGGAAGCTGCCCGCGCCCACCCGCAGCCGGCCCGCCACCGGCACGCTCACCTTGGGCGTGAGGGCTACAATGTTATCGAGCCCCTGCCCGGGAATGACCGAAGCCAGAATACCGAGGGAAAAATGGTCGGTGAGGCCGTAGTCGGCGCGTAGCACGGCCAGCTCCAGGTCCTGCGCGTAGCCTTCGCCGCGGCGTAGGTTGCGGGCCGTGGGCATGAAAAACAGGTGGTCGCCGCTGCCCACGTCGTCGTAGCCGGGGCGCAGGCCCACGGGCCGGCGGGTGGTGGTGTCGCCGGGGGCCGGGCGTGGGGCGGCCGGCTGGGCGCGCAGCACCGCGGGCCGGGCCGCAAGCAGGCCGAGGAGTGCCGTGCAGACGAAAAGTTTGGACATAGACCGGGCTGAACAAGGACCGTGCGGCGTAAACATGCACCGCTCACGCCCACCGGCTCATACCCCAAACCGTGCCCGCGTGTTGCACAGCCCGGCAAGTCCGCCCATTGGACCGCGCGCTATTTGTGCTTACCGAAGCGGTAGGTCAGCTCCAGGTAGGCGGGGTAGATGCCCCCAATGTAACCGCTGCCGTAAAGGAAGCCCAGGCTGCCGCCGTACCGCTCGCCCTGCAAGCGCCCACCCACCAGGCCCGCAAGGCCTTCCGAGAAAATGTAGGTTTCGTTGAGCACCGAAAAGCCGCGCGATAGCCGCTTGGCGCCGCCCAGCAGCAGCACCGGGCTGCTGCTGGCGCCCTTGCCGTCGGCAAAGCCGTAGCCCAGGCCCAGGGTGGCGTTGTCGTCGGCGGTGCCGTAGGTGCCCACGCCGTAGGCCACGCCGCCGCCCACGCCGAAAGCCCGCGCGTACAGCGCGCCGGCGCCTATGCTAAACTTCTCCGATATCTGCCCGCTCACTTTGGGCGTGATGGCAAACACATTGCCCCCTACCCCGGGGAGGAGTGGCACCAGCGCGCCCACCGAAATATTGTCGGTAATGCCGTAGTTAACGCCCACCAGGATAATGTCGATGTCCTGCAGGTAGCCTTCGCCCTGGCGGAGGTTGCGAGCCGTGGGCGCGAAGAAGATGCGCGTTCCGTTGCCGGCATCGGTGTAGCCCTTGGCGGCTTGCTCGGTGGTGAGCAGCGAGAGGCGCTTGAGGTTGCTGCGCTGCACCGTCACCAGGCCCAGGTCTTTGGTCATGAACTCCAGCGCATCGGGCGCCGTGGTTTGCAGCACGCCCGTGAACGTAGTGCCCGAGCGTAGCTCGATGCTGTAGCTGCGGCCCGGCAGCTCGGGCGTGCCTTGGCTGCTGGAAGCGGTGCCGGCCGCCGGCTGGGGGTTGGCGTCGAGCTCGCGCTGGCGACGCTCGATGAGGTCGTGGGCGGCCTGAAACTCGGCGAAGGTGAAGGGCTTGGCTACCTGCCGGCCGTCGCGCAGGCGGGTGCGCAGCGTGATGGCGCTGTCCGGCGCCAGGGCCCGCAGGAAGCGCGCATCTTGAAAACTATCGGCCGAATAGTAGGGAAACAGGCCAAAACGGGCCTTTTCGGCTCCGTCGATAACTTCGCCCACCACGGGGCTCACGATGATGACCCGCTCGGCGGGCGTTTGGGCGAGGGCCGACAAGCTGGCCAGGGCCAGGGGAAGGCTGCAGAAAAAAGTGCGTAAGGTTGAATGCATAGTGGGAATTTTTCCCAAAGATGCCTCCACGCACGCTATAAGTTGCAAGGCAATATTTTGCCGCAAAGGACCTCAACCAGACCACAACGTTGGCCAATTCGCCCCGAAAAAAGCCGTTATAGCCCAACCCAACCGCCTTATTTTCGGCCACTGACTCACTGCCAAAGGACTTTTCACCGAATTGCCCGCCGGTGCCTATGCCCGCCAGCGGCCCGTGGAGCGCGGGCGGCCGGTGGCAATTTCCTCTTCCGACTCGCCAGGGGCCACTTCCTCCAGGCGCACGCGCACGGCATGGGCCTTGGGCTGCACTTTCTGGCCGAAGGCATCGGCAAACTCCTGGGTAAACTCGGCCCCGAAGAAGATAATGAGCGACGAATAGTTGACCCACAGCAGCAGCACAATGGCCGAGCCCGCCGCCCCGAACGCCGAGCCGGGGTCAGCCTTAGCGATGTAGAAGGCGATGAGAAACTTGCCCAGCACAAACAGCAAGGCCGTGATGAAGGCCCCAATCAGCACGTCGCGCCAGCGGATGATGGCATCGGGCAGAAACCGGTACACCATGGCAAACAGCAGCGTGGTGATGCCCAGTGAGAGCGCAAAATCGACCAGCTTGATGACGATGACGCCCACTTCAGGAATCTGGGCCTGTAGCCAGCCGGTAAAGGCATTGAGCACGGCGCTCACCACGAAGGAAATAAGTAGCAATAGGGCTACGCTCAGAATCAGCCCGAACGAGAGGAGGCGTTGCTTGATGTAGTCGCCGATGCCGATGCCGTTGGTTTTCACCTTTAGGTTCCAGATATCGTTGATGCTTTCCTGCAAGGTGACGAAAAACGTGGTGGCCGCGAAAAGCAGCGTGGCCACCCCAATGCCAGTGGCCACCGGCCCCCGCTGCTGCAGCGTGAACTTGGCAATGCTGTCCTGCAGGAACTTGGCCGACTCCGGCCCCACTATGCCCTTGAGTTGCCCGTACACCTGCCCGTTAATGGCCTCGCCGCCGTACACCGTGCTGGCCAGCGTGATGACGATGAGCAGCAGCGGTGGCAGCGAAAAAATGGTGTAGTACGACAGCGCCGCCGCGTGCCGAAAGGAGTTGTTGGTGCTGAATTCGGCCGCCGAGGACTTAATGACAGCGAGCACATCGGAGAGCTTATAGTGCGTAGGCATGCAGAAGGGAAAGGAGTGGAAACGCCTTTCTAGTACGGCCTGAAACCCGCACAGTTATTAAATAGCTGGCTTTAGGCCTTTGCCAACGTCCAGCGCAGGGTTTCGATGGGCGCGGCGCGCAGGGCGGCGGCCAGTTCGGCGTCGTCCTCGAACCGCAGCTGTGTGAGCACGCTGGCTTCCACGCTCACCTCAAATTCGGGGGCCTGAAACGGCCAGGGCTCTATCAGCACGGGGCGCGCGGGCTGGCGCAGGTCGTAGCGGCGGCCGTCGGGGCCGTGGTGAATTTCCACGGCGCGGCCCATTTCCGGGATTTCGTGCCGGCAGAGGATGAGCGAGAGGCGGTCGCACCAGTGCAGCAGGGTGTAGGCCCGGTCGGCTTCCTTTTTGGTGATTTTGAGCGCCCGCTCCCACTGCTGCTGGCCGGCCCTGAGCTCATCCAGAAAGCCGTCGATTTCTTTCTCTTTGCCCCGCAGGCCTTCGTACAGACAGCTCAGGTGTAGGCTGGTGAGCAGGCTGCGCCAGCGCCCCTGGAAACGCGCGGCGGCTAGCACCCCGGCGGCCTGCTCCATCGAAAAGGCTTTCTGGGTGAAGTTAGCCGGGGCGCCGGCGGCCGTGAGGCCGTGGTGGCCGCCGTGCCCGCGCCAGGCGGCCTGCTCGTCGTCGTGCTGGGACACGGCGGCCAGCAGGCCCACCCACTGGTCGGGGGGCAGGGTGGGCGGCCAGTGCCAGGCCAGCTGCATGGCCAGCAGGGCGTGGGCCTGCTGGTAGATGATTTGCCAGCCGGCGGGCGTGGAATTGACTATCATGGGGAGGGTGGCGGGAAGATGGGAGGCGGGGAGTGGGCTTGCTTACGGAATTGGCTTCGGGCAGGTGCGGGCTATATCTTTGGCTACCCTAAATTCTGCCTGCTATGAAGCTTTTTACCCCCTGCCTGCGGGCGCTGCTGTTTCTGTTGTTGCTGCTCGGGGCCGGGCGGGTGGGCGCGCAGCCGGCGTGGCAGTGGGCCACCGTTCTGGGCGGGCCGAGTCCGGCGGCGGCGGCGGCGATGGCGTCGGATGACGCGGGTAATGTTGTGGTCTGCGGGCGCTTCATCAACACCATCACCCTCGGAACTTTCACTCTGACCACTGGCAACGTCAACGGCGTGTACGTCGCGCGCTACAACAGTGCGGGAGTGTGCACCCAAGCCGTGAAAATAGACGGTGCCGGCCTGGTGCTGGTTGTTTACGACATTGCTTTGAGCCCAGCCGGCAACGTGGCCCTTGCCGGCTCCTTCACCGGCTCATCCCTGCAGATTGGCAGCTTTGGCCTGAGCAACAGCGGCGGGGGTGGCGAAGACGGATTTGTGGCGGTGCTCAATTCAGCTGGGGCTTGGACGCAAGCGGAGGTGGTGGGCGCCCGCACGTACCGGGACTTTGTGAAGAAAGTCGCATTTGACGGCAGCGGAAACTTGGTGGTGGGCGGCGAATTTGGTGGCCCTTCGCTCACGCTCGGCAGCACTACGGTGCTGAATGCCGGCACCCCGTCGAGCACTGGCCAAAACGGCGATGTCTTTGTGGCCCGCCTGAGTTCTGCCGGCATCTGGACCCAACTGGTGCAGGCCGGAGGCGCTTACAACGACGGCCTGGGCGGCATGGCAGTAGATGCTACCGGGGCCGTGCACGTGGCCGGCACATTTAATTACACCATGCGCTTTGGCTTGCTTGCCGTGGGAACATCCAATTTATACAACATTTTCGTGGCCACGTTCGGCCCAACCGGCAACTGGACGCGGGCGGTGAGCACCGGCGGAGCCGGCATTGAAACCGTGGGCGGCCTCGCGCTCGGGCCCGCGGGTTCCTTGCTCGTCAGCGGCGCTTATTATAGCAACGGCTTGGTGCTGGGCAGCGTCACCCTCGCCCACGACGGGGGCAGCACGGCCGATGGCTACGTGGCTGCCCTGGACGCAACCGGCACCTGGACGTGGGCGGCTCGCGCCACGGGCAACGCCACCGAAACCCTGGCCCGGATGCAGGTAAATACCGCGGGCTACGTCACGGTGCTGGGCACTTTTAACGGCACCAGCGCAACACTGGGGACCACCACACTCAGCGGCAACGCCCCGCCCACGGGCGGCACTAACAGTTTCGTAGCGCAGCTAACTCCTGCCGGGACATGGCTGTCGGCTTACGTAGTGCCCGACGCCGGCTTCGCCCGCTTGGCAGGCGTGGCCGCCGACAGCCGAGGCCAGGCAACTCTTTTTGGTGATTTCGAGCCTTCCAGTATCCGTTTCGGCCCTTATACGCTGGTATCACCTCTCACGCCCAGCAATTACTCCCCCATTTCTTTTGTGGCGCGCTTCAGCGGCTTGGTCACGGCCGCCCGCGCCGCCGCCCCGGCCGAGGTGTTCACCCTCGCCCCCAACCCTACCGGGCACGGCCCCGCCACCGCCCAGGTGCGCCTGAGCTGGCCCGAAGCCACCACCGCCCCGCGCCCCGTGCTGGTGCTCGATAACCTGGGCCGCGAAGTGCGCCGGCAGGAGCTGCCCGCCCGCGCCACCTCGGCCGCGCTCGACGTGGCCGGTTTGGCGCCGGGCCTTTACCTGGTGCGCTGCGGCGCGGCCACGGGCAAGCTGGTGGTGGAATAAACCGCCGGGCCGAAAGTAGCGCGAACTTTGTAGTTCGCGTGTCAGAACGTCAACCGTTGAATCGGCGCGGGGACGTGAACTACAAAGTTCGCGCTACTTTCGGCCCCATGCCCTCCCCCACCGCCGGCCACCCCATGCCCCTCACCATCGGCCTGCCCGACGGCCGCCGCCTGGGCCTGACGCGCTACGGCCACCCCGCGCATCGGGCGGTGGTGTTTCACCACGGCTTCGGCTCCTCGGGCCTGGAGCTGCCCGATGATGCGGCGCTGCTGGCCCGGTTGCAGCTCCAGGTTCTGGCGCCCGACCGGCCCGGCGTCGGCCAGTCCAGCGTGTACCGGCCGCTCACGTTTCCTTCGTTTGCCGATGACGTAGTGGCCATGCTCAATGCGCTGGAAATCCGGGAGCCGGTGGGCGTGATGGGTTGGTCCGTCGGCGGGGTGCACGCGCTGGCGCTGGCGGCGCAGCACCCGGCGCGGGTAGCGGCGGCCCAGCTGCTCAGCACCTGCCTGCCGCTGGGCGAGCGGGCCGCCTACCGCCACCTCTCGCCGTTATGGAAATTTCTGCGCTGGGGCCAAATCGGCTTTCCTTGGCTGAACCGGACTACCTTCCTCTGGCTAAGCCGGCAGTGGCAGCTTCACCCCGACCGCACGATTGACTGGTTTATCCGCCTCATGTTTCGGGAAGAGGCCCGCGTGACCAGCCGCTTCCGCGCCCTGCTGCGCGATGCCGCCGTGGCCGGCTTCGCCCACCACGGCCGCGGCGTGTACGACGACGCGCAAGCCTGGTGCCGCCCGCCCGGCTTCCGCATCGAGGACGTGCGCTGCCTCGTGCGCCTCTGGCACGGCCAGGCCGATGGCGTGTGGGCGCCCGGCAACATCCCCTACCTGGCCCGGCGGCTGGGCGGCGCCCCGGTGCACCTGCTGCCTGGCCAGGGCCACATGCTGTACCTAGAAAACTGGCCGGCGATACTGGAGGAGATGAGCGGGCTGCTGGATGAGGAGACAGAGATTTAGAACGTCATGTCGAGCGCAGCCGAGACATCTCGCGTGCCGAAGTAATCCAATTGATTGAGTTACTACACCATGCGAGATGTCTCGGCTGCGCTCGACATGACGTGCTTTTTTATTTGCCGCACTCATTACCCCAGCCGCACCCGCAACTGATGCCGGCCGGGCTCCTCGTAGTGGTAGCTGAGCAAAAACCCGTACGTTTCGCAAATCTGCCGCGCAATGGCCAGGCCCAGGCCCACGCTGCCGGGCGGGCGCTCCGGCCCGGGCCGGAAGCGGACAAAGAGTTGGTCGGCGGGCAAGGCGCGGGGGCGGCCGGTGTTTTCGACCACCAGCAGCTCCGGCGTAAGCTGCACGCGCACCTCGCCGCCGGGCACGTTGTGACGGATGGCGTTGCTGAGCAGGTTGCTCACCAGAATGTCAATCAGCGAGCGGTTGGCAGCTAGAGGCAGCGCCGGCAGTAAGTCGGTTTCGAGACGCAGGTTGGTGGCCGCCAGCTGCTCGCGCAGGTGGCCCAGCTGGGTACGGATGGCGGCGGCCAAGTCCACGGTTTCGGTGGGAAAGAACAGCTGCTGGTCGAGGTGGGCCAGCAGCAGCAGGCTGCGGCTGAGGTGGGTGAGGCGCTGCGTCACATCCAGCAGCGGCTCGATGTGGCCGGCCTGCTCCTCGGTGAGGCCGGGGGCCTGCACCAGCATATCGAGCTTGGTGCGCAGAATGGCCAGGGGCGTTTGCAGCTCGTGGGCCGCGTTTTCGGTGAACTCGCGCTGCCGCCGGTAGATGCGCTGGTTGCGGTTGAGCAGGCGGCCCAGCGCCATGTTCAGCTCCTTGAACTCCGGGATGCGCGTCGGGGCCAGATGCACCGGCTCGGGCTGGTCGATTTTGTAGCGCTGCAGCTCGCCCAACGTGCGGTAGAAGGGCGCCCACAGCCGCCGGGCCAGCACGTGTTGTAGCACAAGCAGCCCCACCAGCAGCGCCCCAAACAGCAGCGCCCCCGCCTGCACGATGCGGGCCAGCAACTCCTGGCTATCGAGCATGGTGGTGCGCAGCTCCAGCCGGTAGGGCCGCCCCTGGAACATCACCGGCGCGGCCAGCTGCCGGTAGGGCGTCACGTTGCCGGTGAGCTCGTTGTACATCATCCGCACGCTGAAAACCGGCGCCCCGCCGCCTCGCTTCAACGCCTTGAACTCCACGTTGTGGTCGAGCCGGTGCCAGAAGTCCAGGTCGGCCGGCGTGCGCAGGTGCAGGCGCAGGGCCTTGTCGACGCGCAGCTTGCGCCGGCTCAGGGTGCGGTCGACGTAGGCGTAGTAGATTTTGCGGATGAAGCCATAGTACACGAACGTGCCCGCCCCGGCCACCACGCTGGCGTAGATGAGGAAGTAAACGGTGGTGCGGGCCAGGAGCTTCATGAATGGTCGCGACTTACTTGAACGTCATGCAGAGCGCAGCGAAGCATCTTGCCCGCAACAGCTAACTCTATTGTTGTGGATTAGTGGTGGCACGCGAGATGCTTCGCTGCGCTCTGCATGACGTTCTGAATTTTCCGAATGGCTCAATTCGGCTCAAACCGATACCCCAGCCCGTACACCATCCGAATATAGTTCGGCGCCCCGGCCTCCGTGAGCTTGCGCTTGAGGTTTTTGACGTGAGCATACACATTCTCGAACGTGTCGAACTGCTCGGCGGCGTCGCCGGACAGGTGCTCGGCAATGGCGCCTTTGGTGATGACGCGGCCCTGATTCGCCAGCAGCAACAGCAGCAGGTCAAACTCGGTGCGCGTCAACGTCAGCGGCTTACCGGCCACGGCGGCGCGGCGGGCGGGCACGTCTACGTTTAGTTCGCCGGCTTGCAGCAAGTTGGTGCCCTGGTAGTGGCGGCGGCGCACCAGCGCGGCGATGCGGGCGCTGAGCTCGGGCAGGTAGAAGGGCTTGGGCAGGTAGTCGTCGGCGCCCAGCTCCAGACCGGTGATGCGGTCGTCGACGGCGGCGCGGGCGCTGGTGATGATGACGCCAGCCGCTTTCTGGTGCTTTTGCAGCTCGCGCAGCAGGTCGAGGCCGTCGCCGCCGGGCAGGGTGAGGTCGAGCACAATGCACTCGTAATCGTGCAGCAGCATTTTTTCCTGCGCCTGGGCGTAGTTGGTGGCCACTTCGCAGATGTAATGCTGGGCCTGCAGGTAGCTCACCACGCTGGCCAGCAGGGCCGGTTCATCTTCAACGAGCAGCAGTTTCATGAGGGAACGAATGGGAATGAATGGCAAGGTAGCAGCGATGCGGCGCCTGATGCCGGAACCTCACCCCCAGCCCCCCCCCCCGCGGAGAGGGGAGCCTGACGATTTGTAGCGTGGACTCTGCGAGTCCGCGCCTGCTAGAACAGAGGGAGTCGTTCGCTCCGGCGCGGACTCGCAGAGTCCACGCTACAACCATGCAAGACCGGTGCCCCCTCTCCCTGAGGAGAGGGGGTCAGGGGGTGAGGTGAACCGTTGGGTGACGCAAGAAAGTAAGCCCCCACTCACTTATTTTTCAAAATTCCGATTTCTTCCAAATGTATTCTAAATCGCCGCGCTACTTCGCTTCCCTAAACCACGAACTCATTCTCACTTTCCCAAAATTCCCATGAAGCGAATCCTACCCTCCTCTCCCCTCTCGGCCCGGACGGCGGGCGCGGCGCTGCTGCTGGCCGCCTGCGCGGCGACGGCCCCGGCCACCGCCGCTTCGCTGGCTACAGCTGTAGCTGCGGCCCCAAACGATTCCAGCCCGCTGGCACGCCGGCCGCTCACCGGCCGCATTCTGGATGGCAACGACCAAAGCCCGCTGGCCTTCGCCTCGGTGGCGGTGAAGGGCACCAACCGCGGCACCACCACCGACGCCAACGGCAGCTTCAAGCTCGACGTGGACGACGGTGACGTGCTGGTGATTTCCTACGTGGGCTACGAGCTGCGTGAGATGCCCGTGCCCAACGGCGCCAGCACGCTCGACGTGCCGATGAAAACCGCCACCCACACCACCGCCGACGTGATTGTGGTGGGCAACCGGGCCTCCGAGGCCCGCACCAACGTGGACCTGCCCGTGCCCGTGGACGTGCTCACGGCCAAGGAAATCACCAAAACCGGCCAGACCGAATTGGGCCAGATGATTCACTTCACGGCGCCCTCGTTCAACTCCACCAAGCACGCCATCAGCAACGTGACTTCGTACGTGGACCCGGCCACGCTGCGCGGCCTGGGCCCCGACCAGACGCTGGTGCTCGTGAACGGCAAGCGCCGCCACCAGTCCTCGGCCCTGAACGTGAACAACGTGGTGGGCCGCGGCTCGGTGGGCACCGATTTGAACGCCATTCCAACGGCCGCCATCGAGCGGGTGGAGATTCTGCGCGACGGCGCGGCGGCCCAGTACGGCTCCGATGCCATTGCCGGCATCGTGAACATCGTGCTCAAATCCAACCCGCGCGGCGGCGTGGTGACCGGCAACTACGGCATCACGGCCAAAGGCGACGGCGCCACCTACGACACGGGCCTGAACTTCGGCCTGCCCGTGGGTAAGCGCGACGGCTTCCTGAACCTGACCGTGCAGGGCCACCACAACGACCCCACCGACCGCTCGGGCGAGTACACCGGCCGGGTGTACAACTCCGACAAAGCCACCGACGACGCCCTGGTGGCCCAGAACAATTTCAACCGCGACGTGACCAAGTATGGCACGGCCCGCAACACGATGGGCCAGTTTTTCTATAACGGCGAGGTGGCGCTGGGCGAGAAATGGCGGCTGTATTCCTTCGGCGGGATTTCCTACAAGGACATGACGGCCTACGGCTTCTTCCGCAACCCGAGCAACAAGGCGCGGGCGGTACTCTCGCTGTTTCCGAACGGCTACAACCCCGTATTCCCGGCCACGGTGCAGGATTTGGCCTCCACGGTGGGTTTGCGCCGCAAAACGGCCAGCGGCTGGAACCTCGATTTCAGCCTCGGCGGCGGCCAGAACATCATCAAGACCTACGCCAACCACACGGTGAACCCCTCGTACGGCAGCGCCTCACCGACTGAGTTTTACACCGGTACCAACAAGTTCGGCCAGGCCCTGGCCAACGTCAACGTGTCGAAAGGCTTTGCCATCGGCGGCCTCAAGTCGTTCAGCCTGAGCTACGGCGGCGAGTTTCGGGTGGAAAACTACCAGCTGCTGGCCGGCGACGAAGCCTCCTGGAAAAAAGGCCCCGTGACCACCAACAACCCCGACGTGGGCAGCAGCGGCCGCGAAGGCATCGCGGCCGTGAACGCCGTGGCCCGCACCCGCAACAACGTGGGCGTGTACGTGGACGTGCTCAGCGACATCACCGACAACTGGCTGGTGGGCGTGGCCGGCCGCTTCGAGCGCTACTCCGATTTCGGCTCCAACGTGAGCGGCAAGATTTCGACCCGCTACAAGTTTTCGGAGATGTTTTCGGTGCGCGGCTCGCTCAACCGGGGCTTCCGGGCACCGTCGATGCACCAGCTCTACTACTCCAACTACGCCGATGCCCAGTGGCTGACGCTCAACGGCGTGTTCGATTCCTACCCCATTGCCCACCTGCGCAACGACAACCCCTATGTGCAGAAGCTGGGCGTGGGCCAGCTCAAGGCCGAAACCACGCTCGACTACAACCTCGGCTTCACGGCCCAGGTCACGCCCGACCTCGTGTTCACGGCCGATGCCTACCAGATTGACATCACCGACCGGGTGGTGATTTCGGGCCAGCTCGACGCCTCCAAGCCGGCCTTGGCTCCCGTGTTCACCGGCTCAGGCTACGCCCAGGTGCAATTCTTCTCCAACGCCCTCGACACCCGCACCCGCGGCCTCGACGTGGTGGCCAGCTACCGCAAAAAGATGGACCGCGACCAGGAAATGAGCCTCAACCTGGCCATGGCCCTGAACTCGACCAAGGTGGTGGGCGAAGTCCGCACCCCCGCCTCGCTGGCCAACCTGGGCACCCCGCTCGTCGACCGCGTGATGATTGGGCTGATTGAAGTGGCCCAGCCGCGCTCCAAGTTCATCGGCTCGGCCAACTATCGCTTCAAGAAAATCGAAGGCCTGGTGCGCGCCACCCGCTTCGGCGAAGTAACCGCCATCCAGAGTACCCCCGAGTTGGACCAGACCTTCTCGGCCAAAGTCATCACCGACGCCTCGCTCACCTACGCCTTCACGCCCCGCGTGGGCCTCACCCTGGGCGCCAACAACCTCTTCAACGTCTACCCCGACGAAATCGCCTTCCCCTCCCTCACCGCCTCGGGCCAGACCCCCTACACGCGCTTCACCTCGCAGTTCGGCTTCATGGGCGCGTATTACTTCACGGCGCTGCGGTTTAGCTTCTAGTAGCACATGCTTTAGCTTGTGCAGCCGCCAGAACGTGCAACGCCGCACAAGCTAAAGCATGTGCTACTGAAAAAAGAACGGTCATGCTGAGCGCAGCCGAAGCATCTCTACCGCGGCAGTAAATCATTCGCTGCAACGAATGAGGTGGGACGAATTCGTTGCCTGCGGATGGTGAGCCGCGCAACGAAGCGGTAGAGACGCTTCGACTGCGCTCAGCATGACCATTCTTTTTATTCCGCCAGCCCGTTCCGCTAACCCACCAATCCACTCACCCACCACCCCACCACCATGCTCGCACTCGCTGGCTTTGCCATGATTCTCACCTTCATGGTGCTGATTATGACGAACCGTCTTTCGGCCATTACGGCGCTGCTGCTGGTGCCGGTGGCGTTTGCGGTGCTCACCGGTTTCGGTGGGCAAATGGGGCCGATGATGCTCGACGGCATCAAGAATATTGCGCCCACGGGCATCATGCTGGTGTTCGCCATCATGTACTTCGGGCTGATGACCGACGCTGGGTTGTTCGACCCGGTCATCAACCGCATCCAGCGCGTGGCCCACGGCGACCCGCTGAAAATCATCGTCGGCACCGCGCTGCTGGCCCTGCTGGTGTCGCTGGACGGCGACGGGGCCACGACTTATATCATCGTCGTCACGGCCATGCTGCCGCTCTACCGCCGCCTGGGCATCAGCCCCTTGATACTGACCTGCATGAATATGTTGGTGGGCGGCGTGATGAACATTCTGCCCTGGGGCGGCCCCACGGCCCGCGCCATGAGCGTGCTCCACCTCGACAGCACGCAGCTGTTCAACCCGCTCATTCCGGCCATGGGCGCGGGGCTGGTGTGGGTGTTTTTCGTGGCCTGGCGCTTCGGCAAAAAGGAGCGGAAACGGCTGGGGCTGGAGCATCTTATCGAAGCTAAAGAAACCAAAGCCGTCGTTTACGGCCTCGCCGCCGGGCTGCCCCAGCCGCTGCCCGAAGTACTGGATTTGGAGATTTCGCCCGAAGAAAAAGCCCTGCGCCGGCCCAGGCTTTTGTGGCTGAATGCTCTGCTCACCATCGTGCTGATGGTGGCGCTGGTGCGCGAACTGCTGCCGCTGCCGGTGCTGTTTATGCTGGCCTTCGCGCTGGCCGCCGTGCTTAATTACCCGAACCTGGCGCAGCAGCGGCAGCGGTTTGCGGCGCACGCGGGCAATGCGCTGTCGGTGGCGGCGATGGTGTTCGCGGCGGGCATTTTCACCGGCATCCTCGGCGGTACGCACATGGTCGATGCCATGGCGCAGTCCTTCGTGGCGCTGGTGCCGCAGTCGCTGGGGCCGCACTTCCCGGTGCTGACGGGGCTGGTGAGCGCGCCGCTTACCTTCTTCATGTCGAACGACGCGTTTTACTTCGGCATCCTGCCGTTTTTCACCAAGGCGGCCTCGGCGTTCGGGATTTCGGCGGCCACCATGGGCAAGGCCTCGCTGCTGGGCCAGCCCGTGCACCTGCTGAGTCCGCTGGTGCCGTCCACGTATTTGCTGGTGGGTTTGGCGGGCGTCGACATCGGGGCGCATCAGCGCTTCACGCTGAAGTGGGCCGGCGGCACGGTGCTGGTGATGCTGGTAACTTCGCTGTTGCTGGGCATCATTCCGCTCTGATTATTTAGAACGTCATGCTGAGCGTAGTCGAAGCATCTCGCGTGCGGCAGTAATCAAAACCGTTCCAACGATTGAGTTACTACCACACGCGAGATGCCTCGGCTACGCTCGGCATGACGTTCTTTTGTATTTAACGACCTCTGGCATCTTTGCCTAATCTACCGCGTTACCCAGCTACCCTAGCTTCTCCGCCGTGAACCACTACATCGAGCAAATCATCCAAAACCCGCTGGCCTCGCTGGCCATCGTGGGCAATCTGGTCATCATCGAAAGCCTGCTTTCGGTGGACAATGCTGCCGTACTGGCCACCATGGTGGGCGACCTGTCCAAGGAGCAGCGGCACAAGGCCTTGCGCTATGGCATTTTCGGGGCGTACATTTTCCGGGGGCTGTGCATTCTGTTCGCATCGTTTCTCATCAAGTTCTGGTTTTTGAAGCCGCTCGGCGGGCTCTACCTGCTGTACCTGGTGTACGACCATTTCAAGGCCGGCCCGGCGCACGACGAGGAGAAAATCGAAAAGGAAAAAAGCTGGATTTACCGCAACACGCTAGGGCTGTTTGGAAAGTTCTGGGCTACCGTGGCGCTCATTGAGCTGATGGACCTGGCCTTCAGCATCGACAACGTGTTTGCCGTGGTGGCCTTCACCGACAACCTGATTCTGATTTGCGTGGGTGTGTTCATCGGCATTCTGGCCATGCGGCTGGTGGCGCAGGCCTTCGTGCTGCTTATGGGCAAGTACCCGTTTCTGGAAACGGCGGCTTTTGTGGTCATCGCCCTGCTGGGGTTCAAGCTGCTTTTCTCGCTGGTGAGTCACTTCCTGCCCGGCCACCCCGTGAGCGAGGCCCTGGAAGGCGAAGCCGCCGACGTGGCCCTCACGGTGCTCACGGTGCTCTGTTTCCTGGTGCCGTGGGCTACCTCGCTGCTCTTCAACGTGCCCCAGCGGCCCGGCGGCAACCGCGCGGCCGAGGCTAAGGCCGCCGAGCAAGCCGACTCGGCCGCCCAAAAAGCCTAGCGCGTGGCCGAGGTTTTCCGCTCGCTGCAACACCGCAATTTCCGGCTGTACTACGCCGGCCAGTCTGTCTCCCTCATTGGCACCTGGATGCAGCGGCTGGCCGTGGGCTGGCTGGTGTACCAGGCCACGCACTCCGCCTTTTTGCTGGGCTTGGTGTCGTTTTGCGGGCAGATTCCGACGCTGCTGCTCTCGCCCTACAGCGGCACCGTGGCCGACCGCTACAGCCGCTACCGCGTGCTGCTCATCACTCAGATTGCCTCGCTGGTGCAGGCTAGCGTGCTGGCTTGGCTGGTGCTGAGCGGGCACTACGCCACCTGGGCCGTGGCGGGCCTGAGTTTGCTGCTGGGCACCATCAATGCGTTCGACATTCCGGCCCGGCAGTCGCTCATTGTGGAGCTGGTGGACGACCGCACCCACCTGCCCAATGCCATTGCCCTGAACTCGACCATGGTGAACCTGGCCCGGCTGGTGGGCCCGGCCGTGGCAGGGCTGCTGCTGGCGCATTTCGGCGAGGGGCCGTGCTTTGTGGTAAATGCGGTGAGCTTCGTGGCCGTGGTGGCCTCGCTGCTGCTCATGCGCATTGCGCCGCGTCCGGCACGCACGCACCGCCCCGGCGCCTGGGAGGGCCTGCGCGAGGGCTGGGCTTACCTGCGGCAGGCCCCCATTTTGCGCCGCCAGATTTCGCTCATGGCGGGCATCAGCTTCTGCGTGATGCCTTTTGGCACGCTGCTGCCGGTGTTTGCCAAGGACGTGTTTCACGGGGCGGCGGGCACCTTTGGCTGGCTGAACAGCTTGTCGGGGCTGGGCTCACTTGTCGGTGCGTTCTACCTGGCCGGGCAGCCGGCGGAGGCGCGGAGGCCGCAGCTCATCACCTACGCGGCGCTGGTGTTCAGTGCCAGCGTATTGGCGTTTGCGCTCAGCCCGGCCCTGGGGCTGGCGCTGGTGTTCATCACGCTGGGCGGGGCAGGCATGATGCTCTTCATTGCGGGCACCAACACGGCCATTCAAACCAATGTAGACGACCACATGCGCGGCCGCGTGCTGAGCTACTACGTGATGGCGTTCCAGGGCATTCAGCCCTTGGGCGCGCTGCTGGTGGGGTGGCTGGCGCGGCATATTGGGGCGCCGCACACGGTGGCGCTGCAGGGAGCGCTGGGGCTGGTGGTGGGGCTGGCGTTCTGGCAGCAGGGCCGCCGCTCAGCCCAAGAAAAGAAGTTGGTGGCGGCAGGCAATTAAAGGCTGGAAAAGCCGGTCAGCAACCAGAGCGCCGGAAGCGTAGCCACGGCCCATGTTGGTGCTCGTTGCTGATGCAGGATTGTAGCGGCGAAGGTGTTATAATTTCGTAATTCTTGACCTCTTTTCCACTTCAGCCCTCCTTCCGCATGAAAAAATTTACCGTGGGTTTGCGCCATTTGCTTTGTTTTGGCTTGCTGGCGGCGCCCGGCCTGGCCCGTGCGCAGGCCCAAAGGTGGCAATGGGCAGCAGCGCCCGGTCCCGCCGCCCCGGCCGGCCTGGGCAGCTCCGGCGTGTCGGCCATGGCCCTGGATGCGGCCGGCAACACCGTCGTGGCCGGGCAGTTTCACGGCACCCTCACGCTGGGCACCACCACGCTGACCAGCGCCGGCCACAACGATATTTTTGTGGCCAAAGTCAGCCCCACTGGCCAATGGCTACAGGCTGTGCGCGCTGGCGGCGCGGGCGACGACTTGGTGAGCGCCCTGAAGCTGGACGCCGCCGGCAACGCCGTGGTGGGTGGCCGCTTTGGCAACCTGGTGACGGGAGCCACGGCTGCGTTTGGCCCGCTCACGCTCATCTCCGCCGGCAACGCCGATGCCTTTGTGGCCACGCTCAGCACCACCGGCCAATGGACGCAGGCTGTGCGTGCCGGCGGCACCAACGCCGACCAGGTGGCGGACCTGGTGTTCGACGGCACGGGCAATGTCCTGGTGCTGGGCACCATCACTGGCTCCGGCAACCTGGGCAGCCACGTTTTCAACGCGCCCGCCGGCACTATGCAGCTGTTCGTGGGCCGGCTCAACCCGGGCACGGGCACCTGGACGCTCCTGAACCAAGGCCCGCCCCCCTACGGCGCCCAGCCCAGCGCCCTGGCATTGGATGTGGCCGGCAACGTGGTCGTAGTCGGCCATTGCGGCAGCGGCATCACGTTCGGGAGCACCACCCTTATTTCCAGCCGCAACGAAGGCACTTTTCTGGCCCGCCTGAACACTACCAGCGGGCAGTGGACGCAGGCCGTGACGCCAGTGCAGTCGCGTAGCAGCAATGCCCCGCCCACCACCATCAACGCCTTGGTGGTGGATGCCACCGGCACCATCACGGTGCTGGGCACCCTGCTCGAAAGCACCACCTTTGGCAATACCACGCTCACCAGCGTGGGCAGCTACGACATTTTCGTGGCCAAGCTCGACGCTTCCGGCCAGTGGACGCAGGCCGTACGCGCCGGCGGCCTGGCCAATGACATCGCCAGCTCCATCGCCCTCGATGCGGACGGCAATGCCGTTGTCACCGGGCTGTTTGGGCCTTATGGCGGGTTCAGCCCGTCGCTCACGGCCAGCTTTGGCAATATCACCCTCACCAGCGCCGGGCAATACGATGCCTTTGTGGCTACGCTCAGCCCCAGCGGGCAGTGGCTGCAAGCCGTGGGCGCCGGTGGCACGGGCAGCGATGTGGCCGGCCCGGTTGTGGTCGATGCCGCCGGCAATGCCACCGTGGGCGGCATCTACACAGGCTTGGCCGCTTTTGGAAATACCGCCCTTACCGGCGACAGCAACTACGCTATGGCCTTCGTGGCCCGGCTCAGCAGCGGGGTGCTGGCTACGCACGCTGCCTCAGCCACGGCGGCCGAAGCTTTCTCCGTGGCCCCCAATCCTGCCACTGGCGCTGCACACCTTGCCTGGCCCGAAGCCAGCAGCACCGCCCGCCCGGTACAGTTGCTCGATGCCGTGGGCCGCGAGGTGCGGCGCCAATTGCTGCCCGCTCGCGCTACCGCCACCACGCTCGACGTAACGGGCCTCGCACCCGGCCTGTATGTGGTGCGCTGCGGCGCAGCCGCCAGCCGTTTGCGCGTGGAGTAGGGTTTAGCTTAGCGCTACACTTAAACGTCATGCTGAGCGCAGCCGAAGCATCTCTACTGCACAACTAATCAATTTTAGCACTGCAGTAGAGATGCTTCGACTCCGCTCAGCATGACGTTCTTTATTATCGCTGATTATCTTACGCCGGCTGCATCTCCTTCAAATGCAGCAGCATGTCGGCCGTCATCTTGTCGAGGTCGAAATCGGGCTGCCAGCCCCAGTCCTGCCGGGCTTTGGAGTCGTCGATGCTGGCGGGCCAGGAATTGGCGATTTGCTGGCGGCCGTCGGGTTTGTAAGTCACTTCAAAACCAGGAATGTGCTTCTGGATGCTGGCCGTGATTTCGGCCGGCGAGAAGCTCATGGCGCCCAGGTTGTAGCTGGTGCGGACTTTGATTTGCTCGGCCGGCGCGTGCATGAGGTCCAGCGTGGCCTTGAGGGCGTCGGGCATGTACATCATCGGCAAATACGTGTCTTCTTCGAGGAAACACTCGTAGGTTGAGCCGGCCACGGCCTTGTGGTAAATGTCCACGGCGTAGTCGGTGGTGCCGCCGCCGGGCAGGCTCTTGTAGCCGATAAGGCCGGGGTAGCGCAGGCTGCGCACGTCGAGGCCGTGCTTGCGGTGGTACCACTCGCACCACTGCTCGCCGGCCAGCTTGCTGATGCCGTACACCGTGTTGGGGTTCATGATGGTGACCTGCGGGGTGTGGTCGCGCGGCGTATCGGGCCCGAACACGGCGATGGAGCTAGGCCAGTACACCTGGGCCACCCCGTGGGCCACGGCGGCTTCGAGCACAATGAGCAGGCCGTCCATGTTCAGCTGCCAGCCGAAGAGCGGGTTTTTCTCGGCCGTGGCCGAGAGCAGGGCGGCGAGGTGGTAAATCTGTTTGGGGCGGTACTGGCGGATGAGCTTGTCGAGGCGGGTGCGGTCGAGCACGTCGAGCAGCTCGAAGGGGCCGCCGGCCAGCATTTCGGGGTTCTTGGGGGGGCGCACATCGGCGGCTACCACTAGGTGGGGCGCGTAGCGCTGGCGCAGGGCGGCCACCAGCTCCAAGCCGAGCTGCCCGCAGGCGCCAATGACCAGCACCGAGCCGGGTAAAACAGAAGTATCAGTATCGCCGGGAGTTGTGGCCATCAGAAAAGTCAAATTGGTGGGGTGGGAGGCGGGAATTGGCACAAAGATACCGGGCGCGTTGCAGCCCAAGCGTGGCTTGCTACGTATTGTCAACTTCCACGTTGCCTGCGCGCCCCTACCAGGGTGCCTTGTCCTATGCCTGAACCCTCCTCCCTCTATTCGCTGCTTTACCGCAGCGAAGCTTCCCGTGCTGTGCACGAAGTGACGCTCACGACGCTCGTGCGCAAGGCCCGCCTCTACAACCAGCAGGCCCGCATCACCGGCATGCTGCTGTATGCCAAAGGGCAGTTTTTGCAGCTGCTGGAGGGCCCCGAGCCCGCCCTGAGCGACCTCTACGCCCGCATCAACGACGACGCCCGACACTACGACGTGACCACGCTCGCCTACGGCCCCATCGAGCTGCGCGCCTTCGGCCGCTGGCCGCTGGCCTACGCGTCGGTCAATGCTGCTTTTTTAGAGAGTGTAGCTAAATGCCTGCCCCGGCCCGCCGCCGTGGGCCTCACCGCGCCCCCCTGCCCCGAAGTGGCCCAGCTGCTGCGCGACTTCGCCAAGGAGCACGACCAACAGCTCTAGCCCCGCACCTCGGGCGGCCCGCAATATCTTTGGACCCATGAACAGCCGGCTGATTTTCCTGATGGCCACGTGGGCGGCTTTGCTGGGCAGCGCTGCGGCCGGCGCCCAAACGGCCCCTGCCCCACCGCGCTACCGCAACCTGGTGATGGAGGGCGGCGGCATCCGCGGCATTGCCTACGGTGGCGCTTTGCAGGAGCTGGAGCAGCGCGGGCTGCTGCGCGACATCCGGCGGGTGGGCGGCACCTCGGCGGGGGCTATTCAGGCAGCGCTGCTGGCGGTGGGCTACTCGGCCCAGGAGATTATCGACGTGGTGAATGCCACGCCTGTGCAGCGACTGAATGACGGCCGGTTCATCTTTTTCGGAGGCACGCACCGGCTCATCACGCAGTACGGCTGGTACCGGGGCGATGAGTTTGCCACCTACCTCAGCGAGCTGGTGGCCCGCAAAACCCAGCAGCCCAACCTCACCCTGGCCGGCCTGCACCAGCTGGCGCAAAAGGAGCCCGGCCGCTTCCGCGACCTCTACACCACGGGCACCAATCTGACCACGCAGCGCGTGCAGGTGTTCAGCTACGAAACCAACCCCACCATGCGCGTGGCCGATGCCGTGCGCATCAGCATGAGCATTCCGCTCTATTTCCGGGCCGTGCTGCTCGATGCGCAAGGCAACGTGGTGACCGGCGACCCGGCCCCCGGCCAGCCCACGCAGGTGCTCGTGGATGGCGGCCTGCTGGCCAACTACCCCGTCGATTTGTTCGACTACCCGCGCTACCTGCCCGCCGGATTCACTGGCCCCACGGACGCCCGCGGCCACGTTTACAACCCCGAAACCCTGGGCCTGCGCCTCGACCGCGCCGAACAGATTCCGCTCGACACCTCCCCCACCGGCCGCCAGCAGCTCGCCCCCTACGACATTCAGGATTTCAACTCCTACCTGGCCGCCCTCTACACCGTGGCCCTCGAAAACCTCAACCCCGTGCAGCCCGCCGACCGCGCCCGCACCATCAATATCGATTTCCTGAATTTCAGCCCAAAAATCAAGCGCATTTCGGATGCTCAGAAAAAGCAGCTAATGGACAGCGGGCGCAAGGGCGTGCAGGCGTTTCTGGCGCGGGAGCACGGAAAATAAGCGGTGTAATAGCAAGCCGGCGGAGACGATAAGTCGCTTGTGAAACCTGATTCCTTCCGTTCATGAGCCCAGAAACTGAAATAGGCATTGCGGCATTATTGCTGCTGGCCGTGGTGCTGCCGCTGGTGCTCAGTATCGGTGAGTATCGGCAGACCCAAAAGCTTGCGCAACCAGTGGTTCGATTTGTCTACAGACCGTGGCGGGATATGAGCTTCTGGTGGACGTTACTGCAGACTTTCTATGGCCTGGCTTTGCTGGCGGCAGCGGGGGTTATGACGGTCAGGCTGGGAGTCGACGCATTCACGTGCATTGCGGATGCGGTGCTACTGCTACTGGCTTGGCGTTGCTTTCCGGCTATTTGTCTGTGGTGGGCTTACTGGCAATGGGACGGCCGGGCTTGCCTTTGCTTCGACCGGGCGAGAAGCGAGATGACGTACACCAATCGGGCAATCAACTTCACTTTTGCCGCGGTGGAAATCGAACGTCTCGTTCAATATACTCCCGCCACAACTCGGACCGCTAGTTCCGACTACAGCTATGCAATTCTGCATCTCACGAACACTCGCGAACTGCTGGTTACCTCATTGTTGTGCGATGCAATTGATTGGCTATCCGTATTACCGGCCATAAAAGCCGAGGTTATCAATCAACGCTTTGCGTGGTTGCCCACCAACCCCAAATTCAGAAGGTTTTTCAGTCCTTTTTCTAAGCAATAGCCAACTAAAAAGGAGCAGCACAATGGCAATGGCCTGAACCGAATGGAGGTGCAGCAACGCTAGTTTGCTGCACCTCCATTCGGTTCAGGCCATTGCCAGATTCCGGTTACGCCGTGCGAAAACCCGTGGCCTGGCGCACGCTGCGCTCGTTGCCGGTGGCGGGGTCGGCGTAGGAATGGTCGCTTACTTCCACCGACAGGCGTTTGCCCACCAGCTGCTTGGTGTCGAGGTCTCTGCCAGCTTCGGGCTTGATGCCGACGGCCGAGTAGAGTTGGAGGATGATGGGGTGGCCAGCTTCGGAATTGTAGAAGCGCTGGGTCACGAAGCCGTCTTCGCTTTCCATGCGGGCGGCGAAGAAGGGCACGTTCTGGTGCTCGCTGGTGCCTTCTTCGATGGAGGTGATTTCGACCGTGTGGCGGCCGTCGGGGAGGAAGCCTTTGTCCTGGCCCTGGTCAACTGCGATTTTCATATAACTAATTTTTTTGGAAGAGTAAGACTAATTTAATTAGCTTAACGATACTACCGCGCGAAGGTTACAGCTTTTCACCCGGCCGGTTGGCATCCCAACCAAACACGTTTGAGCTGAGCAACCACACCGGCCGGCGCAGCCCGGTATCTTTGGGTCCTCAATCCACTATCCCACCACTCCACCAACCCGCCATTATGTACGCCACTCTCCAGCCCGACCTCACGCAGCAGCTTCAGGAAATCAAGGACGCCGGCCTTTTCAAGAAGGAGCGCATCATCACCTCGCCCCAGGGCGCCGAGATTGAAACCGACGAAGCCGGCGAAGTGCTGAACTTCTGCGCCAACAATTACCTGGGCCTGAGCTCCCACCCCGAGGTCATAAAGGCGGCCAAAGAGGCTATCGATACCCACGGCTACGGCATGTCGTCGGTGCGCTTCATCTGCGGCACGCAAGACATCCACAAGGAGCTGGAAGCCAAGCTGGCCGAGTTTCTGGGCACCGAGGACACCATTCTCTACGCCGCCGCTTTCGATGCCAACGGCGGGGTGTTCGAGCCGCTGTTCAACGAGCAGGACGCCATTATTTCCGACGCCCTCAACCACGCCAGCATCATCGACGGCGTGCGCCTGTGCAAGGCCCAGCGCTACCGCTACGCCCACAACGACATGGCCGACCTGGAAAAGCAGCTCCAGGACGCCCAGGCCAAGGGTACGCGCCACCGCATCATCGTGACGGACGGCTCGTTTTCGATGGACGGTACCATCGCGCAGCTCGATAAAATCTGCGACCTCGCCGATAAGTACCAGGCCCTGGTGATGGTGGACGAGTGCCACAGCAGCGGCTTCCTGGGCCGCACCGGCCGCGGCACCCACGAGTACCGTAACGTAATGGGCCGCGTCGACATCATCACCGGCACGCTGGGCAAGGCCCTGGGCGGGGCCATGGGCGGCTTCACTTCGGGCCGCAAGGAAATCATCGACATGCTGCGCCAGCGCAGCCGCCCGTACCTGTTCTCGAACACGCTGGCGCCCGCCATCGTGGGCGCCTCGCTGCGCGTGCTGGAGCTGCTGACCGAAAGCACCGCGCTGCGCGACAAGCTCGAAGAAAACACCAAGTACTTCCGCGAGAAGATGACCGCCGCCGGCTTCGACATCACGCCCGGCGAGCACCCCATCGTGCCCGTCATGCTCTACGACGCCAAGCTGGCCCAGGAATTCGCGGCCCGGATGCTCAAGGAGGGCATTTACGTGGTGGGCTTCTACTACCCCGTGGTGCCGCAGGGCAAGGCCCGCATCCGGGTGCAGCTCAGCGCCGGCCACAACCGCGAACACCTCGACAAGGCCATTGCCGCCTTCACCAAAGTGGGCAAGGAGCTGGAGGTGCTGAAGTAATATTCAGCACCGCTCGGACCGTCTGGGGCGGTCGGACCGGCAGACCACAAAAAAAGCCCCGCTGGCATTGCCAGCGGGGCTTTTCAATGCGCCGAAGCGCGAAGGCTATTGCCGCACCACGCGCTGCGTGAGGACACCCTGTTCGGTCAGCACCCGGAAGGTGTAGACGCCCGACGCCAGCTGGCTGAGCTTGAGCTGAGCCGTGCCGGCGGCCACCGTGCCAGTGTGCACCACCTGGCCCAGCGCGTTTAGCACCGTGAGCTGCGATGCTTTGGCGTTGATGCCGCTCAGCTCGATGCTCAGCTGGCCATCGGCCGTGGGGTTGGGGAACACGCGCAGGCTCACGCCGGCCAGCGTGGCCGTTTGCGTGCCCGTGGTCACCACCACGTTGACAGCGGCCGAAGGAATGGACGCGCAACCCTGGGTCGACGTGGCCTGCACCGTGTAGGTGCCCGATGGCGAGCCCACCGGCAGCACCAGCGTGCCCGTGGTGGTGGGCGAGCCCACCGGCGTAGCCGTGCTACCCGAGCCGCGGAAGAACTGGTACGTCACGCCCGACAACACCGGGTTGGCGCTCAGCAGCACCGTGCCGCCCGTTTGGGCGGTGGCCGTGAGCGTGGGCTGGCCAATGCCGAAGATGACGTTGAACGTGGCCGTCGACGACGCCCCCGTGCTGCAGGCGCCCGTGCCCGTCACCGTGTTGGTGATGGTGAACGTGCCGTCGATGTTGGTGTTGTTCAGGGTGATGACGCCGGTGGTGGCGTCAATGCGCAGGCCGAAGCCCGAAGCCGTGAACGTGCCCGCCACCGCGCCGGCCGCCAAGATGGGCGCTACCGTTACGGGCGAGTTGGTGCAGTACACGCCAGCAGGGTAGCTGAACGAGGAGTTCGGCGGCGTGGTGATGCTGAGCACCGCCCGCGCCGTCTGGGTGCAGGCCGCGGCCGGGCCGGTAGGCGTGAGCGTGATGGTCACGGTGCCGGCCGTTACATCGGCGGCCGAAGGCGTGTAGGTGGCGTTGAGGGCCGTGGCGCTGGGCGAGAACGTGCCCGTGCCGCTGCTGGTGTAGATGCCGCCCGTGGCCGTACCGGCAATGGCGCCGGCCAGCGTATAAGGCGTACGGCCGCAGATGCTGGCCGCGTTGGAAGCCAGCGTGGCCACCAGGCCCGGCGTCACGTTCACCTGAATGGCCGTGCGGGCAGCGGTGCTCACGCACTCAGAACCCACTTGCCAGTTGTAGAAGAAGTAGTAGTAATCGTTGCCCAGCGTGGAGCTGGTGATGGTAATCACCCCGCTAGGCGACGTGTAAGGGAACGTGGTGGCGGGCTGAGGCCCGGCGCTGAAGTCGCGGATGAGGCTGGGAGTGGCAGCGCTCAGGTACAGCGTGTACTGGCCAGCGGCCGGCACGGCCAGGTTGAGCGTGAGGACCGTGGGCGAAATGGCAGCCGTGGTGTTGGCCGGCACCGGCACCGTGACGGTGGCTACCGGCGTGCCGGTGGTGGTGCTGCCGTTCAGCAGTTGGATGGTGGCCGTGCCCGCGGCGGCGTTAGCCGTGCGGTATACGGTCACGTTCACGATGCTGGTGGGCGCAGTGGCCGTGAAATACAGGCCGCCAATCGTGTTGGTGCCGTCGGTGCCCGTCGTCGAAGGCTTGCCTACGTTCTCCTGGCTGCCCGCAAAGGCTTCGGCGTAGTAGGTGGTGCTGGCCGTGAGGGCCGGCGTCACGTACGGGTTGCCGGTGCCCACCAGCGTGCCGCCGGTGGCGGCCGTGTAGTAGCGCACGTTGATGCCCGTGGGCACCGTGGCCGAGAGCGAAGCCGTGCCGCCGGCGCACACGCTCAGCGGCGAGGGCGCCGCCGAAATCACCGGGTTGTTCACCGTCACCACGGCCACGTTGCTGTACGCTACGTTGATGCCGCAGCTCACTTTGGCGCGGTAGTAGGTGGTGCTGGTGAGCACCGGCGTGGTGTAAGTGGCCGAGGTAGCCCCGGCAATGTCGGTGAAGGTGCCCGTGGCGCTGCTGCTGCTCTGCAGTTGCACGCTGCCATTGGCCGCGCCGGCCAGGGCCAGCGAAGCCGTGCCACTCACGCACAGCGAGTACGAAGCCGGCGACAAAGTGCCACCCACCGGCGCTGCCACATTGAGCGTGGGCGCAGGCGTGAGCAGGTTATTGCCGGTGTTGGCATCGCCGGTCACGGTGGCCGTGATGGCGAAGGAGTAGCTGCCCAGGGCCGTGAAGTCGGCCAGGCTGGTCAGGGTGATGTCCTGCGTGGCCGTCGAGGCCAGGGTACCCGCGCTGATGGTCTGGGTCAGGGTCTGCGTCGAGCTGTTCGGGCCGCTGATGACCACCGTCACGGTGAGCGGGTTAGTAGCGAAGTTGAGCACGCTCGTGCCGAGGTTGCGCACCTGCACCGTCACCGGCGTGTTGGCGCCGAAGCAGGTCGAGGTAGCTGCGTTAGCCGGCGAAACCAGGGCGCTAGGGGCCACGTCCACGGCCTGGGGCACAAACTGGTAAGCCCCAAGGCTGGGGGCCGTGGTCGAACGGGTATTGCCGGCGAAGTCTATCGTGATGGGCAGCGGCGTACCGGCGCTGGCCACGGCCGGCGAAATCGGCAGCAGGTTGGTGGCCGACGTGAAAATCGGGTCCGTGCTAATCGAGTTCGCGTCCTTGCCGGTGGCGGTTTGCAGGGCGGCCAGGGTGGCCGCATCGGCCCCCACGTAGGCCAGCACGCCCCGGGGCCCGCTCACGTAGTAGTCGTTGTAGTCGCTCACGGCCAGCACGCTGGCGGCCGAGTAGTACACGCTGTAGGATTTCACCGTGCTGGTGGCGGCCGATGTGGTGATGGCGTTCGCGAAGATGTTGTTGCGCACGTCCAGGCCCGTGGCCAGGGTGGTGGTCACCAGCAGGCCCGCGCTGATGTTGCTCGGGCTGGCGTAGTTGGTGGTCGGCGTAAACGAGCCGGACAAGCCCACCGTATTGTAGTAGATTTTGATGCCCGTGCCGCCCGCCAGGCGAATGCCGAAGGGGTTGTAGGTGGTGCTGTTGGTGTAAGCCGCCGTTAGAATGTCAGAAATCACGTTGTTCGAGATTTCTGTGTTGGTCACGTTGGTAGTGCTGTTCACGTTGATGCCATAAGCACCCCAGCCGCCAGTGTTCAGCTGGCGCAGGCCCGAAATGGAATTGCGCGAAATCACGGCGTCGGTTACGTTGGTGTTCAGCTCGATGCCGGCAATGTTGATGGAAGCAGCCGTGGCGTCCATGCCCAGAATGGTGTTGCGCGACACCAGCGGCGCGGTGGCGCCCTGCAGGTCGATGCCGCGGTTCATCACGTTATCGGACGATACCGTGCCCGTAGTGGTGGGGGCGGCCCCGATGCGGTTGCCCACAATCTGCAGGCCGTCGTAGGACGTAGCCACGCCGTTGGCCTTGGCGTAAATGGCTTCGTAGGCCGTGGTCACGGCGTTGTTCTGAATCACGAGGTTGTCGTTGTCGTCGCCGTAGGTCGAAGTGCTGGGCACGGAAACCGCCGCCGAGGGCGCCGCCGAGGCGTAGATGCCGAACGAGGCGGTGTTGCTCATGCTGCCGCCCACCACGTTGAGGTTGCGCACGGTGATGTTGGTAGAGCCGGCACCGGCGCCCTGGCTGCCCACCCACACCACGGCGTTGGCGCCGGTGTTGGTGCTGGTCAGCGTGAGGTTACGGGTGATGCCGCCGGTAGTGTTGGCGCCGTCCAGGGTGATGTAGCGGGCGCTGCTGAGCAGCACCACGGCCGGAGCACCGCTGGTGCCCGTCACCACCGGGCTCACGCCCGGGGCGGGGCTCACGAGCAGGGTGTTCGTGGCCGAAGCGGTGGGGTTATTGCCGAAGATGATGGGGAAGGTTTCCGCCGTCGAATAGGTGGCGTCGAGCAGGTAGAACGTGGTGGCGCCCACCAGCGTATTGATGCTGTAGGCGTTGGCCGCCGCCGTGAGGGTAGCATACACGCGGCTCGCCGGCGTGCCGGCGGGCGGCGTGGAGGTACCCACGTAGTAGATGCCGCTCATGTTGCCCACAATCTGGAACGAGCCGGGGTTGGCCGGGGCCGTGGTGCCGGGGGGCGTGGCGCCACTACCGCCGCCGGGGCTGGTGCTCACGTTGCCGGCCGTGGCCAGGTCCTGGGCCGCCACGTAGTACTGAATCACGTCGCCCTGGGCCACGCTGCCGCCGGGCAGCAAGGCGTAGTTCAGGGTGAAGGTGTAGCTGCTGCCGCTCACGCTGGTGGCATTCACAAACACAAAGGCGCCCGAGGTGCCCTTGCGGTAGTACAGGCGCGGGGCGTTGGTGCCGGTGGCCACGCCGCTGGGGTCCGAAATGGTAATGACTACCGTGCGGTTGGCGGTGCTGTTGGTGTTGATAAGCGTAGCGCCCGTGATGAGCGGGCCCGTCAGGTCGAGCGGCTGGTAGGTGCCTTCAAAGGCGCCCAGGTCGGGGGCGGTGGTGCTGCGCGTGAGGTTGGCGTAGTCGGTGGTGATGCCGCTGATGGGCGCGCCGCCGCTCTCAATCTGGGTGGGAGTGGTGGTGCTTACCTTCAGGAAGTTGGCGTTGGTGCCGCTGGTGCTCAGGAAGGGCGGGTTCTCGGTCACGGCGCTGGCGTCGCGGCCCGATACGAAGGCCTTGTAATCGGCCAGCGTCTGCTGCCCGTTCGTGACGGGGCTGGTGCCTTCGGCGTAAATCAGGTTGGCCGTGCCGGGCGTGCCGGCGTAGTACAGGTTGTTGTTGGTGGCAGTGCCCAGGTTGCTGGGCGCGGCGCCCGCGGTGCCGCTCGTGCGGCGCAGGGCCACGGTGAGGCCCGTGCCGGCCGGCGTGGAGGTGTTCACCACCACGTTGTTGCGCAGCGTCACCAGCGTGGTGGCCGTGGAGGTGTAGTAGATGCCCGTGGTGCCGAAGTTGGCGCCCGTGCTGCTGGCATTCAGGTAAATGCTGTTGTATTGGGCATTCACCGTGGTGCCGCCGCCCACGTACAGGCCCGAAAGGGCCGCGGTGCTGGAAGCGGCGGGCGTGTTCAAATCACCAACGATGTTGTTGGTGATGTTGGTGGTGGTGCCCGAGGTGTAGATGCCGTAGATGAAGCCGCTGGTACCGTTGGCCGTCAGGCCCGACACGCGGTTGCGGTACACATCAAGCGTGGCGCCGCCGCTCAGGTACATGCCATAGAGCGTGCTGCCGTCGGTGCTGATGTTCTGCACCGTGTTGCCGTAGAACTGCACCGCCGCCGACGAGTTGTTGAAGGCGTAGATGCTGTACACCGACGACGTACCGGGGGTGCTGAAGTTGCTGACCGTGTTGTTGAACACGTTCTGGGTGGTGGTGGCCCCAGTGCTCACATACAGCATGTAGTTGGCGCCCGAGGTAGCCGCGGGGCGGCTCCAGTTGTTGAGGGTGTTGCCCGAAATGTTCAGGTTGGCCACCCCTACCGTGTTGTAGAGGCCATAAAACGTGGCCGTAGTGGCCGTGGCCGATGTCATCGTCAGGCTGTTGTTGGCGATGTTGACCGTACCGTTGGTGGCGTTGCCGCCGCTGCCGTTCTGGATGCCGTAGGTAGTCGTGGTGGTGGTGTTGGTGGCCACGCGCACGGTGTTGCCGAGCAGGTCGGCATTACCGCCCGTGGTCACCAGGATGCCGTAGAGCGTGCTGGTGGGGCCCGCCGCCGCGCCCGTCGGGGCCGAATCTACGGTGTTGCCCTGCACCTTCAGGCCGTTCTGGTAAATGGCGTAGATGCCATAGGCCGTGGCGGTGGTGCCGTAGTTGGTGATGGTGTTGCCGGTGGCCGTGGTGCCGCTCACGATGCTGCCGACCTCGTTGTTCTGGTCGTAGTACGTGTAGGGGCTGGCCGCCGCGTAGCCGCCCACGTAAATGCCGTTGTTGACGCCGCTGATGGTGTTGCCGTAGAACTTATTGTTCGAGTGGGTGCCGGCCGCTGTGGTGGGCACCACCTGCGCGAGGGCGGTGGCCGTGTGGCTGTTGGAGTAGATGCCCGACGTCACGGTGCTCTTTTGCAGCGTTATGGTGCAGTTCCGAATCACCACGCTCTGGCAGCCGTCCACGGCCGACGTGGTGGTTTTCAGCAGCGCAAAGCCCCATTCCATCTGGGTGGTCACGTTGGCGTTGGACGCCGGGTCCACCAGCGTCAGGCCGTCGAAGGTCACGTAGTCGGCCGCCTGCAGGCCGATGATGGCGTCCAGCGTGGGCGAAGTGCCCACCCCCGCCGTGATGGTGGGGTTGGCGCCGGTGCCCGATTTCTGGAAAACGATGGGGTTGGCCGCCGTGCCGGTGGCCGTGATGGACCCCGCCGTGGGCGAGGCAAAGGTTTCGGTGTAGCCCGCCGCTAAGTTGAAGGTGACGCCGCCCGGGCCCACCCCTTGCGCGTTCAGGTCGGCGATGGCCGCCGTCAGCGTGGCGTAGCCGGTACTGCCCGAGCCCGGAATGGCTTTGGCGCCCGAGAGCTGGGCTTGCGCGCTAAAGCTGCCGAACAGCAGTAGGCCCGCGCCTAATAGCCGCGACAGGCGCGCACGCGCCGACGAGGCCTGGAGCAACCTGACCGGTTGCTTGCGAAGGTATTTTTTCTCCATGAAGAAAGAATGGTAAAGGTTGTTGAATAAGAGAAGAAGAAGGGTAGCAAAAAACAATCCCTCCAGGTGGAAGAGGGCAACGCAACCAGAAGAACAGCAGGCGGGCTGCCAGGCCCGGGCGCAACACAGAATTTGGCAGTGGGGTGGGCGTTGGTTCCGGTTGCTCCGGGGAAATTAATCAGCAGCTGGTCAGAATGCTACTGCTGACCTACGCTTTGCTCAGGCACGCAAGCCTCGGGTTGGCCTCCGGCTGCAACGCCTTTAAAAACAAATATAAACCGACCCCTATTTTTTTCCGCAATTCCGTGGCGTATTTCTCGTGCCTTCGCCCACCATCCCAACCGGCGCACTGCACCGCACCGCCGTTGCAACAAAACCTTCGGGCACAAAAAAGCCCCGCTGGCGTGCTGCCAGCGGGGCTTTTCTACTAATGCAACGGGAATTCGACTACTCGCGCACGATGCGCTGCGTGAGCACGCCCTGCTCCGTTTGCACCCGCACCGTGTACACGCCCGCCGCCAGATGCGCCAGGTTCAGCGCGCCGGTACCAACCGGCAGCATGCTGGTGTGCACCAGCTGGCCCAGTGAGTTCAGTACGGTGAGCTGCGAAGCCTTGGCGTGTATGCCGCTCAGTTCCAGCGTGAGCTGGCCGTTGGGCGTGGGGTTGGGGAACACGCGCAGGCTCACGCCGTTGAGGGTGGCCGTTTGCGTGCCCAGCACGGTGGCCGTTACCGCCGTCGAGGGCAGCGACGAGCAGCCCGCCGACGAAATGGCTACCACCGTATAGCTGCCGCTTTGCGTGCCGGCGTTCAGCAGCAGCGTGCCAGTGGCAGTGGGCGCACCCACGGCCGTAGCCGTGCCGCCCGTGTTGCGGTAGAACTGGTACGTCACGCCCGTCAGGGGCGGGGTGCTGAGCTGCACTGCGCCGCCCGTTTGCGGGGTGGCCGTGAGCGTGGGCTGGCCGATGCCGAAGATGACCGTGAACGTGGCCGTGGACGACGAGCCCGTGCTGCAAGCGCCCGTGCCGGTCACCGTGTTGCTGATGGTGAACGTGCCGTCGATGTTGGTGTTGGACAGCGTGATAACGCCCGTAGCGGGGTCGATGCGCAGGCCCACGCCCGAGGCGGAGAACGTACCGATTGACGCGCCGGGCGCCAAGATGGGCGCTACCGTCACGGGCGAGTTGGTGCAGTATACGCCCGACGGGTAGCTGAAGGAGCTGTTCGGAGGCGTGGTCAGGGTGAGCACCGTGCGCGCCGTCTGGGTGCAGGGCGCGGACGGGCCGGTGGGCGTGAGCGTGATGGTGACCGTGCCGGCGGCAATATCAGCGGCCGAAGGCGTGTAGGTAGCGTTCAGCGTGGTGGCGTTGGGCGAGAACGTGCCCGTGCCGCTGGTGGTGTAGGTAGCGCCCGTAGCCGTGCCGGCAATGGTGCCGGTGAGAGCGTAGGTCGAGCTGCCGCAGATGGTAGCGGCCGCAGCTGGCAGCGTGGCCACCAGGCCCGGCGTCACGTTCACCTGAATGGGCGTGCGGGCGGCGGTGCTCACGCACTCCGAGCCAATCTGCCAGTTGTAGAAGAAATAGTAGTAGCCGGCCAGGGTGCCATCGGTGATGCGCACCGTGCCGCTCGGCGACACGTAGGGGAAGGTGATGCCGGCGTTAACCGAGTAGTCCCGCACCAAGCTCGGCGTGGCCGCGCTCAGGTAGAGCGTGTAGTTGCCAGCGGCGGGCACGGCAAAGTTAAGCGTGAGCACGGTGGGCGACACAGCGGCCGTGGTGTTGGCCGGCACCGGCACCGTGATGGTGGCCAGGGCGCCCGTAGTGCTGGAGGTGCTGCCCGATAGCAGGTTGATAGTAGCCGTGCCGGCCGCCGAGTTGGCCGTGCGGTACACCGTCACGTTGGCAATGGTGGTGGGGCCGGTGGTAGTAAAATAAAGCCCGCCGCCCGTATTGGTGCCGTCGGCGCCGGTGGTTGAAGCCTTGCCCACGTTTTCCTGCCCGCCCGCGAAGGCTTCGGCGTAGTAGGTGGTGCTGGCCGTGAGGGCCGGCGTCACGTAGGGGTTGCCGGTGCCCACCAGCGTGCCGCCGGTGGCGGCCGTGTAGTAGCGCACGTTGATGCCCGTGGGCACCGTGGCCGACAGCGAAGCCGTGCCGCCGGCGCAGATGCTCAGCGGCGAAGGCGCCGTCGTAATGGCCGGGCTGTTCACCGTGATGGTCGACACGTTGCTGTACACCGTGTTGCTGTTGCAGGTGATGCGCACGCGGTAGTAGGTGGTGCTGGTGAGCACCGGCGTGGTGTAAGTGGCCGAAGTAGCCCCGGCAATGTCGGTGAAGGTGCCCGTGGCGCTGCTGCTGCTCTGGTACTGCAGGTTGCCGTTGGCCGCGCCCGCCAGCGACAAGGCGGCGGTGCCGCTGAAGCAGATGTTCGTGCTGGCCGGCGAGAGCGTGCCGGCCACCGGGGCCACTACCGTGCGGGTGGGAGCTGGCGTCAGCACGTTGTTGGTGGTGTTGAGGTCGCCCACGGCCGTGGCCGTCACGGCGAAGGAGTAGGTGCCCAGGGCCGACATGTCAAGCGTGGTGGGCAGCGTAATGTTCTGGGTGGCGCCGCTGGCCAGCGTGCCCGTGCTCACGGTGGTGGTGAAGGTTTGGGCCGCGCCGGTGGGCGGGGTCACCACCACGGTCACGGTCAGGGCGTTGGTGGCGAAGTTCAGGGCGGCGGTGCCGGCGTTGCGCACCTGCACCGTGATGGGCTCGGTGGTGCTGTAGCAGGCCGTGGCCGTGGCCGGACCCACGAGGCTCACGGGCGCCACGTCGAGGCTCACCGGCGTGAATTCGTAGGCGCCCAGGTCGGGAGCCGCGCCGCGGGTGGCACCGGTGATGTCGTCGGTGACGCGCGTCAGGGGCGTGCCCGCGTTGTTGAGCGCCACGTTGCCGGGCGTGAAGTTGCCGGAGGCGGGGTTTACGAACAAGGGGTCAACCGACACGCTGTTCTGGTCGAACACGCTGTTGCTGGCGGCCTGCCAAGCGGTCAGGGTGGCGTAGGCCGAGGTGTAGTAGCCCACGTTGCCGTTGGGCACATATATGTCGTTGTAGTTGCTGGCCGGGATGTTGGTCAGGAAGTACAGGCCGTACTTGGTGCCGGTGCCCGCGCGCGTGACGCTCACCACGTTGTTCTTGATGTCGGCCGAAGCGCCCGAGTTATAGATGCCGTACGTAGTGGCCGTCGAAGCCACCTGGTCGTCGCAGCTGACGGTGTTGTTGTACATCCGAATAAACGACGACCCCGTGTTGTAGAACGCCGCCAGCAGGCCGTTGCCGTTCATGTTGTAGCACAGGTTGTTCACAAAGTCGTTGGGCGTAGCGGCCGTGGCCGTGGTGCTGGTGGCGATGTAGAACAAATACGCGCTGCTCGTCGAGGTGAGGTTACCCGTGAACGGGTCGTGGATGCGGTTTTTCTCCACCGCCGTATTGATGGAGGCCCCGCTGAAATAAACGCCGTAGAAGGTACCCACAGTAGTGCGCAGGGGCCGGGCAATGTCGTTGCCCACCAAGCGCAGGCCATCCTGATAACCCACATAAATGCCGTAGGTATAGAAATCCCGCACGGTGTTGTTGCGGATGATGTTGCCCGTGTTCAGCGATGTGGCGCTCACGCCCATCAGGGTGATGCCGTAGTAGCCGCCGTTCACGGTGTTGCCCTCCAGGGTGAGGTTGTTGGCCGCGTTGCCGCTGGTCGTCGCGCCCGCCACCGAGCCGTTCACCGCGATACCGGTGAAGAAAGTGGAGGTGCTGGCCTGGCCCGCGTTCACCACGTTGTTGGTGATGCGGTCGTTGTCGGCCGCGTTGGTCAGCAAGATGCCGTAGCCGTAGGTGCCCGGGGTGCCGGCGTTGGTAGCGTCAATGTTCAGGTTGTTGATAGTGGTGTAGTCGGTGCCGTTGAGCTGCACCACGGCGCGCTGGTTGGAGTTGGCCGAGGCAAACTGAATGGTGCGTCCGCCGCCGTTCACCACAATGGTATTGGTGGCGCTGGTGCCGGTCACCTCGTTCAGCAAAAACTGCTCGGTGTAGGGCCCGCCCGATACCGTGAGGGTAAGTGGCCCGCTGATGCCGTCGCGGTTCAGGCGCGTGGCCGCATCTGTGAAGCTGGTGAAGTTGGTGCCCGCCGTGGGCAGCGCGCTGTTGATGGTGTAGGCCCCGCTGATGGGGTTGGCCGTGGCCGCCGTCGAGGTGATGTTGTCGATGGTGGCCGGTGGCTGCACGCCGCCCGAGTTGTCGTTGCGCCAGGTGAAGACCACGCGCTGCGTAGTGCCGGCTACGTTGCCCGGCAGCTGGAAAGTGGTGCGCCCGAAGGCGGTCTGCAGGTTGAGGTTGGTGCCGAGCTGCACCGCGCCGGCCGTGCCGCTCACGAGCTGCGTGCCGGCCACGGGCGTCACCGTGGTGGGCACCAGAAACACCTGGATGTAGTCGTAGGTGCTTTCGCCGCCGGCCTTCCAGTCGAAGCCCAGGTCTACGATGGATTGCCCGGCCGGGAAGGTCACGTCGCGGTACAGGTGCACCACCGAGGTCGCCACGGGCGTGGTGGCCGTGATGGTGTAGGCGTTGGTCACGCCGGCATCGTTCGAGATAAAGGCCGCTTTGGTGCCCGCGGTGGTGGGACCGTTGCCGCCCGGCGTGCCCACATACCACTGGTTGGTCTGGGTGCCGTTGACGATGGTGAAGGAATTGGTGGCGCCTTCAAACGTTTCGCTGAAGACAGTGGTGGGCGTTTGGGCCCGGGCGCTGAGGCCGCCGAGCAGCAGGGCGCCTACGCCTAGTACCCGCGCCAGCCGCTTACCGGCCACGAGGGTTCCGCACCGCTGGGATTGCGGCTTGCGAAGTAAGTTTTCGAACATGAAAATGGGGAAAAAGTGAGTGAATACGGGGTGGGTGAAGGGGAATGGGTGTGAAAAACGAAAGTTGTACGGATGGTGGAAAGCAACGGCCTGGGTGTGACCGGACGACGGGCAGCAGCCCCCACGAGCGTCGAAAAGAAGCCCGCAAAAGCCACGTCCAATAAGGCGTTGGGCCGAACGTCTTGAGAAAAGTAAAGCCAAAAAGCTCAAAAACCTAATTTGGCCTCTGCCCGGCAATGCCCTTCAAGCACGCTACGAGGCAAGCAACAAGCTGATTATCTTGAGCATTACGAACTGTCAGCACACCGAATCTGTGCTATTCGCCAACGGCCGTCTTCCTCCTTCCGGTTTTCAAAAATGCGAACTTCGGCTGCCCCGTCCGCTCCTGCTTCGGCCTTGGCCTAGGCGGCCGCTTCCGGCTTGAGGGTGGTGGCCGCGGGGCTGGCGGCGCTGCTCAGCAGCCACTCGTTGAGGCGGGTGCGCAGCTCGGCGGTGGCCAGGTTGCGGAACACCTCGCCGTGGTGCACCAGGCTCATGGCGCCGGTTTCTTCGCTCACCACCAGCACCACGGCGTCGGTGATTTCGCTCAGGCCGATAGCGGCGCGGTGGCGCAGGCCCAGCGAGGCGGGCACGTCGGGGTTTTCGCTCACCGGCAGAATGCAGCGCGCGGCCTGAATGCGCCCGCCGGCAATGATGACGGCGCCGTCGTGCAACGGCGAAGTTTTGTTGAAGATGGACAGCAGCAGGCGCTTGCTGATTTCGGCATCGAGCCGGTCGCCGGATTCGGCAAAGGCCGTGAGGTCGGAGGCCTGCGCAAAGCAGATGAGGGCGCCGGTGTACTTGTTGGAGAGGCTTTTGGCGGCTTCCACGAAGGCGCCGATGGCCAGCGGCGCGGCCTCGGTGGGGCGGCCCCAGCTCCAGCCGCGCACCCGCTCCAGGGCCGTGGCCTTGCCCACGTTCAGCAAAAAGCGTCGGATTTCCTGCTGAAACAGGATGATGCTGGCCAGCACGCCCACGCTCATAAATTGGCCCAGAATCTTGGTGAGCAGCTCCATGCCCGTGGCCTTCACCAGCAGATACAGGATGTAGAACGACACCAGCCCCAGCGCCACATTCAGGGCCACCGAGCCGCGCAGCAGCTTGTAGAGCTGATAGAGCAGCACCGTCACCAGCAACACATCGGCCGCGTCAATCCAGCCGAAATGCAGGAAATTGATGGGGAATGGGCCGGACATGGCGGTTGGGGAAAGAGGAAGAAAAATCGGCTGTCATCCTAAGCACCGCGAAGGGCCTTATCACCGAAGAACGGCTTGCAGTGTTACCTGTGCGAACGTGAAAAGGTCCTTCGCAAGCTCGGGCTAACAAACGCCACGCAGGATGACAATAATAAAGCGCCGCCGTTGCACCGGCAGCCCCTTCGCCCCTCAAATTACGGCCATTATTCTGCCATTGGAAAGGTATGCGCAAATAATTCTATGGTTTGCCGGGCTTCGGCCACGTCGTGGGCGCGTAGCAGGCTGGCGCCGCCCTGCAGGGCCACCATGTGCAGGGCCGTGGTGCCGTTGAGGGCCGTTTCAGGTCCCAAACCCAACGGGCCGTACACCATCTTCTTCCGCGACAGCGCGGCCAGCAGCGGCAGGCCCAGCATGTGCAGCTCGGGCAGGCGGCGCAGCAGCTCGTGGCTCTGGGCGGCGGTTTTGGCAAAGCCGAAGCCGGGGTCGAGAACGATGTCGACCACGCCGGCTTGGCGCAAGGCGGCCACCCGGTCGCGGAAGTAGCGCAGCAGCGTAAGCACGAGGTCGTCTTCGTAGTGGGTGAGCTTGCTCATGGTTTGGGGCGTGCCGCGCAGGTGCATCAGCACGTAGGGTGCGCGCAGGCGGCCCACGGTGCTGAACATTTGCGGGTCGAGGGTGCCGCCGCCCACGTCGTTCACTAGGTCGGCGCCGGCGTGCACGGCGGCTTCGGCCACGCCGGCCCGGAAGGTATCGGCGGAGAGGAAGGCCTGCGGGAATTCGCGGCGTAGGGCCTGGATGGCGGGCAGCAGGCGGCGGGTTTCTTCTTCGGCGGAAATGTCGTCGGCGCCGGGGCGGGTGCTGTAGGCGCCGAGGTCGAGCACGGCGGCGCCGGCCGTCAGCATGGCCTCGGCGCGGGCGAGCAAGTCGCGTTCGGAGGCCACGCGGCTATCGGCAAAAAACGAGTCGGGCGTGAGGTTGAGGATGCCCATCACCTGCGGCCGGTCCAGGCTGAGCAGGCGGCCGTGGGGGCTGAGTAGTGAAGTGGTGGACTGGTGGATTGGTGGATAAATGGTGAGCATAGGACCGGACCAAAAGACGACGAAAACACCAATATCCGGCCAACGGCCCGAACTTGCGGCGACGCGCATAACCCGCCACTCCACCAACCCGCTCACCCACCACTTGACTACTCCCGACCACTACGACCTGCTGCTGGCCCGCTGCCGCACCCTGTTTCTGGCCAAAACCCACGACTACGGCACGGCGTGGCGCATTTTGCGCCTGCCCTCGGTTACGGACCAGATTTTTATCAAGGCCAACCGCATCCGCACCATTCAGGAAACCGGCGTGCAGCTCGTGGCCGATGACGTGAACGAGGAGTTCGTGGCCATTATCAACTACTGCCTCATTGCCCTGATGCAGTTGCACCTGCCCAAGGAAACGTCGCTGGACATGACGCCCGACGCCGTGGCCGAAGCCTACGACGCCGAAGCCGCCGAAAACCGCCGCCTGCTGCTGGCCAAAAACCACGACTACGGTGAGGCTTGGCGCCAGATGCGCGTATCCAGCATCACCGACCTGATACTAATGAAGCTGCACCGCGTGAAGCAGCTCGAAGACATTGGCGGGGCCGCGCTGGTGAGCGAAAGCGTGGAAGGCAGCTACCGCGACATGCTGAACTACGCCGTATTCGCGCTGATTTTGCGCGGGGAGCAGTAAGGGGCTAAAGCACCACCAGAAAGCACGTCATGCTGAGCGCAGTCGAAGCATCTCTACCGCAGCACTAAATCCTTTCGATTGGATTACTTACCCGGTAGAGATGCTTCGACTGCGCTCAGCATGACGTTCTCTTAGGCAACGCGCGGCCGGACGTCGGCATCTGACCAGTACCAACCCAGCGCTCCTTTCCGATGAAACCCTTCCTGCTTCTGCTGCTCATCCTCGGCGCAGTCTTCACCGCCGCAGCCCAAAACACTTCCCGCGCCGACTCGCTGCTCAACATCGCCCAGCAGGCTGGCAAAAAGAAGGACTACCCGGCCGCCATTGCCGCCTACCAGCGCTTGGCGCAGGAGCCCACGGCTAAGCCGCGCTACAAGGCGGTGAGCTTTTACAACATGGCCTGCTACTACAGCCTGCAGCGCGACGCCCCCAACGCCCTGGCCAACCTGCGCAAGGCCATCGACGCGGGCTACGTCGACAGCCACCAGATTAGCACCGATTCCGACCTCGACCTGCTGCACGCCGATAAGCAGTGGCCCCGGCTGCTGGCCCGCGCCCGCCGGCTGGAGGAAAAGCAAATCATCCGCCGGCCCGAGGACGTGCAGCTGACCACCACCGACATCGACCACTTCTGGACCGCCTACGCCGCCGCCCGGCGCGATACGGCCCAGGCCCGGGCTATTTTCCGGCGCGAATATTTCAACAAAGCCTCGGCGGGCCTGCGGGATTATTACGACCTCAAAATCAAGGATGACGCCTTCTTCACGAAGCGGATTCTGCAGCGTCCGCAGTATTACAACTCCATCCGGGCCACCACGATGGCCATTACCGGCGAGAAGCCGAAGATTGTGGCCGCCTTCCGGCATTTTCAGGAGCTGTACCCGGCATTGCGCTTCCAGAACATTTATTTCGTGATTGGCGGCTGGGTGTCGGGCGGCACGGTATCGGACGCGGGCCTGCTCATCGGGGCCGACCAGATTGCCAACGGCCCCGGCGTGAACACCTCGGAGCTGAGCCTGGTGCAGCGCAACCGCTGCGCCCCGGTTTCGGAGATGCCCTCGCTGATGGTGCACGAGCTGGTGCACCGCAACCAGGGCCCACAGGACGGCACCCTGCTCAGCTACGCCCTCAACGAAGGCATGGCCGATTTCGTGGCCGAGCTGGTGACCGGCCACAACCCCAACGCGCGCTTGCACCCCTACGGCAACGCCCACGAAAAACAGCTCTGGGCCGATTTTCAGAAGGAAATGCTCGGCAGCAATTCCGACAATTGGCTGGCCAACGGCAAACAGGAAACCCCCGAGAAACCCTGCGACCTGGGCTACTACGTGGGCTACCGCATTGTGCAGGCCTATTACAATCAGCAGCCCGACAAGAAGCAGGCCCTGGCTGACATCCTTAACATCCGCGACGCTAAGGCGTTTCTGGCCCGAAGCGGGTATGCGGAAGTGGTGGCGGGGCGGTAAAGCTCCCGACAAGACGCCGGGACCTGCCCCCCTCTCCAAAAAAGAGGGGGCACCGGCTCGTGAGGACAATTTTATGGCTGAGCTCATCAGGAGCAAGTCCGGTGCCCCTTTTTTTTTGGAGAGGGGGTCAGGGGGTGAGGTGAACGGCTGCGCGCTGAGCGAACCGTCCGCACAACTATTCAACTTCCGGCCCGACCTTTATGCAAACATTGGGCGTTGCCCGCGCGTTTGCCACCGGCTTACTTTGTTCTTATGTCCCCCACTAGTTCCGCCCCTGCTGTTGCCCCGGCCCCTCACTTGTTGCGCACCGTCACCCGCGTGTGCTGGTTTGTGCTGGGCGCCATTTTCATTTTTTCCGGCCTCATCAAGCTGAACGACCCGGTGGGAACGGCTTACAAGCTCGAAGAATACTTCGAGGTGTTTGCCGTGTCGGTGCCCGCGCTCGAAGGATTCTTTCTGTGGTTCAAGAACATTTCGCGTACGCTGTCCATCGTGCTCAGCTCGCTGGAAGTGATTCTGGGTGTGGCGCTGCTGCTGCGTTGGCACCTCAAAGTCACGCTGTGGGTGCTGCTGGGGCTGCTCACGTTCTTCGGCTTCCTCACGTTCTATTCGGCCGCCTTCAATAAAGTAACGGACTGCGGTTGCTTCGGCGATTTCATCAAGCTCACGCCCTGGACGTCGTTTGCCAAGGACATGTTCCTGTTGGTGCTGTGGTTTGTGGTGTTCACGCACCAACGCTTCCTGCGCCACTCGTTTGTGCAGGGCACCTTCGGCATTATGGTGATGACGTTTGCCACGGCCATTGCCATTGGCATTGGGGTGCGGGCGCTGGGCCACCTGCCTTACTTCGATTTCCTGCCTTACAAAGTGGGCAACGACATTGGCAAGCTGATGAAGCCCGCCGAGCCCGCCAAGTACCGCTACACCATGACGCGCAACGGCGAAACCAAGGAATTCGACTCCTACCCCACCGACACCACTTGGAAATATAAGGCCATGGAGTCGTTGAATCCGAAAACATCCACGCCGGTCATCACCGATTTTGAAGTATCCGATGCCCAGGGCAACTCCTACACGCAGGAGCTGCTGAAAGGCAGCAAGCTGGTGCTCATCGTGCAAAACACCAACAAGACCGACCGCGACCGTTTCGAGGCCATCAACGCGCTGATGGAGGGCGCCGCCAAGTCGCGCCGCGGCATCACGGCCCTCACCATCACCAGCACCAGCGCCGCCAAATTCGACTCGTTCCGCCACGACGTGAACCTGGCCGGCCCCTACTACTTCGCCGATGCCACCGTGCTCAAATCCATGATTCGCTCCAACCCCGGCCTCATGGTACTGCACAACGGCGTGGTGAAAGCCAAGTACCACTACCACGACCTCCCCGCGCTCTGGGAAGTAGAGAAGGTGTTGAAGGAATAGTAGAACGTCATGCTGAGCGCAGCGAATCATCTTGCCCGCGCAACTAATCCCTTTCGATTGGATTTACTCTTCGCGGTAGAGATGCTTCGGCTGCGCTCAGCATAACGTTCCGCTTATTTTCGGACGCACCACTACGTCATTATGATTTCATTCATTCTCCGTCGCCTAGGCCAGGGCCTGCTCGTGCTGGTGGGCGTGGCGTGCACGGTGTTTGTGCTCTTCAACGTGCTGCCCGGTGACCCCGCCGCCCTGCTGGCTGGCCAGCGCACCGACCTGGCCACCAAAGCCGCCATCACCGCCGACCTCGGCCTCGACCAGCCCCTGCCCACCCGCCTGCTCGGCTACCTGAATGACGTGTCCCCGCTCGGCCTGCACCCGGCCGACTCAGCCGGCCGGGCCCGCTACGGCGGCGTGGCCGTGCTGCCGCTGGGCTCGAAAGCGCTGGTGCTGAAAACGCCTTACCTGCGCCGCTCCTTCCAGAGCAACAAGGACGTGCTGCGCATTCTGCTCGATTACTTCCCCGGTACGGCGTGGCTGGCGCTGGCAGCTATGCTCATTGCCAGCGTGGGCGGCGTGGCGTTTGGCGTGGCGGCAGCGCTACGGCCGCACTCGTGGCTGGACCGGCTGTTGGTCAGCACCTCGGTGATGGGCATTTCGGTGCCGTCGTTCGTAGCGGCCATTCTCATCGCCGTCACGTTCGGCTTCTACTGGAGCCGCTGGACGGGCCTGAGCCTCACCGGACAGCTGTACGAAACCGACCCATTCACGGGGGAGCGGCATCTGGTGCTGCGCAATTTGCTGCTACCGGCCGTAGCGCTAGGCATTCGGCCGTTGGCCATCATCACGCAGCTCACGCGCTCCAGCATGCTCGATGTGCTGAGCCAGGACTACATCCGCACGGCCCGCGCCAAGGGCCTGAGCCGCGGTGCCACCGTGCTGCACCACGCCCTGCGCAATGCCCTGAACCCGGTGGTTACGGCTGTTTCGGGCTGGCTGGCCTCGCTCATGGCCGGCGCGTTTTTCATCGAATACATCTTCAACTGGAAAGGCCTGGGCACAGTGACGCTGCGCGCCGTTGAAAACCTCGATTTCCCGGTGGTGATGGGCGCTACGCTCTTTGTAGCGGCCCTGTTCGTGCTGATAAACATTGCCGTAGACGTGCTCTACGCCGTGCTTGACCCGCGCGTGAAGCTGGGGTAGGTGCTGGAAGCAGCGTCGGATAGAAGCACGTCATGCAGAGCGTAGCGAAGCATCTCGCGTGCTGCCACTAATCCAATCGTTGTAACGGCCTTGATTACTACCACATGCGAGATGCTTCGCTGCGCTCTGCATGACGTGCTTTCACCCTCTCTCCCCGTGCCCCCTCCCCTCCCCAACGACGCCCTGATACCCGGCGGCTCCGGCCACCTAAGCCTGGTGGGCCTGCCCGGCGCGGGCAAAACCACCCTGGGCCGGCAGCTGGCTGCGCACTTCAACCGCCCGTTTCTGGATTTGGACATTGCGATTGAATCCCAGACCGGACGTGGCGTGCGCGAAATTTTTGCCACCGAAGGCGAAGCGGGTTTCCGGGAGATAGAATCGGCGGTGTTGCGCCGGGCGCTGGCGCATGTTGGGGCACCGCTGGTGCTGGCCACCGGTGGCGGCACGCCCTGCTTCCACGATAATATGGCTTTGCTCAACCAAGCCGGCCACACGCTTTGGCTCGATGTGCCGGTGGCCGTGCTGGCCGCCCGCCTGCCGCCCGAAGAAGTGGCCAAACGCCCGCTGCTGGCCGCCGCGGGCGGGGCCGAAGCGTGGCTGCGCGAAACCCTTACGGCCCGGATGAAGTTTTATGCCCAGGCGCGGCTGCGCTGCTCGGCGGCGTGTACGCTGCCGGCCGTGGTGGCGCAGCTGGCGGGCGCAGGTTTTGCCTTGCCCGGCACTTTGCCGCCCGCGTCGTAATTTTGTTTCTTAATTAGTTCGTTGTTCGTTAGCCTTATGCAATCCGTATCCACCGAAGAACCAGACGTTAAGCCAGCTCCTTCATTTGACGCCAACACCCCGGTGCGGCCCAAACACAAAGGCTCGGCGCAACTGTTTCAGAACCCCTTGCTGGAGCGGCTTTCGCACACGCACATTGCCTTGCCGGTGGGCATTTTCGCTATCACGGGCATTTTGAGCATGTATTATGGCCTCACCCGGGGCTTTATGTCGGGCCTGGGGGCGCTGGGTTTGTTTTTGGTGGGGCTGCTGGCGTTCACGCTGGTAGAGTACCTAGTGCACCGCTATGTGTACCACATTCCGGCCACCACGCCGGGCCGGGCCAAGTTCCAGTACACCATGCACGGCGTGCACCACGAGTACCCCAAGGACAAAACGCGCCTGGCCATGCCGCCCATCATCACGGTGTTTATGGCGTCGCTGCTGTTCTTTATTTTCCGCTTCAGCTTTGGCTCTTATGCGTTTGGGCTGCTGTCGGGCTTCACGTTTGGCTACGCCATGTACCTGTTTGTGCACTACGCCATTCACGCCTACGCGCCGCCGAAAAACTTCCTGAAAGTGTGGTGGACGCACCACAGCCAGCACCACTACCGCCAGGATGAGGTGGCCTTTGGCGTGAGCAGCACCCTCTGGGACCATATCATTGGCACCATGCCCAGCAAGCGCAGCGAATAACGTTACATCTTGGTTTGAAATCAAAAAGCGCGGCCCCTTCGCAGGAGCCGCGCTTTTTTGTGGGGTGACGGACCGAATTAGGGGCGCGGGCCGCGCATTCTATTCACAATGAAAAACAACAGCGCTACCACGATAAATACGGCAATGATGCCCGTGTAGGCCCCGGCTTTGAAGATACCGGCAATGGCATCGCAGCCGGTGAGCGTGGTGGCCAGCGCGAAGAAAAAGAACAACAGGGTTAAGCGGGAAGCATTCATGGCATCGACAAGAGAAGGGTGAAAGAAATTGTCCGCGGCCTGACTACCGCCGAATACAAGCTGATACTTGGCCTTTGCCAAAAAGGTTGGAAACAGTGGCTTGCTACGGGTGGCAGAGTAGCTTTGAGGCCATGAAGCAACTCTTTTTTATTGCAATTTTCGCCTCTTTATTAGGAGGCCCGGCTCAGGCCCAACCTGCCGCCAGCCGCCTCGATTCGCTGGCGCACCAGCGCAGTGTGCTGGCCTTCCAGCAGGCCCTGAATGCTGAATTCCACAACCCCCAAGAGTCGCCCCTAACGCCGGCTGAGCAGCGGGCCCTCACCAGCCTGCCCTTCTACCCCACCCGCTACGGCTACTATGTGGCGGCCACGTTCGTGCGCGATTCCACGTCCCGGCCCTTCGCTATGAAAACCAGTACCGCCCGCCGGCCCACCTACCGCAAGTACGGAGAACTGCGCTTCGTGCTCAATGGCCAGCCCCAGCGGCTCAGCGTGTACCAGGACCAGGAGCCGCTCGGCCAGCCCGGCCTGGAGGACTACCTATTCCTGCCCTTCACCGACCTCACCAACGGGCGCGGCAGCTACGGCGGCGGCCGCTACATCGACCTACACATTCCACCCCGTGGAACCACGGTGATGCAGATTGATTTTAATAAGGCCTATAATCCCTCCTGTGCCTACAACCACGGTTACTCCTGCCCCGTGCCCCCAGCTGAAAATCGGCTGAACGTGGCCATCCCGGTGGGCGTGCAGAGCGAACATTAGGGTCATAGAACACAAAAAAAGAACGTCATGCTGAGCGTAGTCGAAGCATCTCTACCGCAGCAGTAATCCAATCAAAAGGATTTACTCTCGCGGTAGAGATGCTTCGACTACGCTCAGCATGACGTTCTTTTTGGCTTTTTATAAAACCTACCAGCTGCCGCTGGCACCGCCGCCGCCGCTACTGCCGCCGCCGAAGCCGCCGAAGCCCCCACCGCCGCCGCCGCCTCCCCAGCCACCGCCACCTCCGCCGCCAAAGCCGCCACCGAAGATGATGGGCGGGATGAAGCCGCCGCCGAAGCCCCGGTTGCCGCGGCCACCGCCGCCGCCCCGGTTACGCAACATAACGAAGATGATAACCATAACGATAATGATGCCCCAGAAGGGGAAGCCGGAGCCACTACGGTCGCGGGTGCGCTGCGGGCGGGCGTCCTCCGGGTCGGCTTTGTATTCGCCTTTGGCGAGGGCGATGAGCTGGTCGGTGGCCCGGTCGAGGCCGGCGTAGTATTGGTTTTGCTTAAAGGCGGGCACCAGCGTGTTGCTGATGATGCGCTTGGCAATGGCGTCGGGTACGGCGCCTTCCAAGCCGTAGCCGGTTTGAATGCGGGCCACGTGCTCCTGCTTCGCCACCAGAATGAGGATGCCGTTGTTTTTGCCTTTGCGGCCGATGCCCCAGCCTTCGTAAAGCTTCTGGGCATAGTCGGCTACCTCGTCGCCATCGAGCGTGGGCACTGTCACGACGGCAATTTGGGAAGACGTGCTGTCGTCGTAGGCCACCAGCTTGCGCTCCAGCTGGTCGGCCTCGCCGGGCTGCATGAGGCCGGCGAGGTCGTTCACGAGGCGCGGCGGGTTGGGGCGCGGGGGCAGCGACTGGGCCGCTGCCGTGAGGCTGGCCCAGCCTAGCAGCAGCACCAGCAGCCAACGACACGGCGCAGGCCGCAACGCGCGCGCCCGGCCCGCCACCTCAGCAATAGGCGTCAACAAACGGGCGTCAGCCACGGAATTTTTCATGCGTCGGAAGACGGCTTCTGGCCGCCGAAGGAAATAGAATCGTCCAACTCGTTTTGGTCGGTGCTGGCGTTGTAGGGGAAGTAGCGCTTCAGCTGCTCGCCCACCATCTTGATGCCGCGCTCTAGGCCCAGCACGTAGTTTTCGTGCCGAAACTGCTCCAGCACGGCTTCCTTGGTGGTTTCCCAGAAGTCGTCGGGCACGGCCGCGTTGATGGCCGAATCGCCGACCACGGCAAACTGGCGGCTTTGCCAGGCCAGGTAAAACAGCACGCCGTTGCGGGCGGCCGTCTTGTGCATGTTTAGCTCGCCGAACACCTGCGCGGCGCGGTCCAGCGGCTCGGGCGTGGGGCAGGTGTCTTCGAGGTGCACCCGGATTTCACCGGACGTCGTGACCTCGGCCTGCTTAATGGCGGCCACCAGCGCCGCGTCCTGGGCGGGAGTGAGAGGGGAAGTCATGGGTGGGAATTAGTAGTGAAAGAACATTGAACGTCATGCTGAGCGCAGTCGAAGCATCTCTACCGCAATAGCAACTAATTACTTGCGCGGTAGAGATGCTTCGGCTGCGCTCAGCATGACGTGCTATCAATCAAACCTAAAACTGCACCGTGGGCGCCTTGCTCGCGGCCGGGTCGGCTTCGAAGTAGGGCTTGGGCGGGAAGCCGAACATGCCGGCAAACAGGTTGTTGGGGAAGGAGCGGGTGAAAGTGTTGTAGTCGTTGGTGACGGCGTTGAACTTGTTGCGCTCCACGTTGATGCGGTTTTCGGTGCCCTCAATCTGGGCCTGCAGCTCCTGGAAATTGGCGTTGGCTTTCAGGTCGGGGTAATTCTCCGACACGGCCAGCAAGCGGCCCAGCCCGGCCGAAACCTGGCTCTGGGCCTCCTGGAATTTCTTGATGTTTTCGGGCGTCAGGTCGTTGGCGTTCAGCTGCACGCTGGTGGCCTTGGCGCGGGCCTCGATGACCGAAGTGAGGGTGCCCTGCTCGAATTTGGCGGCGCCTTTCACGGTGTTCACCAAGTTACCGATGAGGTCGTTGCGGCGCTGGTAGGCGCTTTGCACGTTGCCGGCCTGGGCCTTCACAGCCTGGTCGCGCTGCACCATGCCATTATAGCCGCACGACGACTGGGTGAGCAACAGGGCCAGGCCCGCGAAGTACAGAAGAAAGCGTTTCATGTTGGGGAGTTAGGAAGTTGGTGAATTGGTGAGTTGGGGCAAGTATTTGGGCGGCGCCAAAACCTGGCGCCGCCGGCCCGGTTTGGTTCCGGGCTTGGCGCAAAGTACGCAGCTTGGCCCTAGTAGTTGTAGCTTGCTGCTTAGCTGGGCATTTCCGGCTGCCTTCGCTCCTCCTTAATCGGTTTCTTCCTCGGTTCATTACAATGAAAGCCGTAATTCCCGTCGCCGGCATTGGCTCGCGCCTGCGCCCCCACACCCACACCCAGCCCAAAAGCCTGGTACCGGTGGCCGGCAACACCATTCTGGGCCACATCATCGACCGCCTGCGCACGGCCGGGCTCACCGAGTTTGTGTTCATTGTGGGCTATCTGGGCGATAAAATCGTGCGCTACGTGCGCCGCAACTACCCCGACCTCAACGCCAAGTTCGTGGTGCAGGAGCCCCGCGAAGGCCTCGGCCACGCCCTGTGGCTAGCCCGCGACGAGTTCCGCAACGACCCTGACGGCGTACTGATTCTGCTCGGCGACACCATCGTGGACGTGGACCTACCCGCCCTGCTGGCCACGCCCGGTTCGGTGCTGGCCGTGAAGGAGGTGAAGGACCCCACTCGCTTCGGCATCGTCGACATCGGGCGAGACGGCCGGGTGAGCAAGGTGGTCGAAAAGCCCAAAATCCCGAAGTCGAACTTCGCCATGGTGGGCCTCTACAAGCTGGCCTACCCCGACAAGCTGGCCGAGGCCTTGGAGTGGCTGCGCGAGGCCGATGTGCGCACCCACGGCGAATTCCAGCTCACCGACGCGCTGATGCACCTCATCGAAGACGGCGAGGTGATGACCACCTGCCCCGTGGACAACTGGTTTGACTGCGGCCGCAAGGAAACCCTGCTTGAAGCCAACGCCCGCCTGCTGAACACGGCCGAGTTTCTGGACCACCGCGACTACTCGGAGTTTCCCGATTCGGTGATTATTCCGCCGGTCAGCATCGGGCGCGGCTGCCAAATTTCGCAGTCCATCATCGGCCCCAACGTGGCCATCGGCGACAAAACCATCATCAGCCACACCATCCTGACCGACTCCATCATAGGTTCATATTCAGAGCTGCGCTCGGCCGTGATGCACGACTGCATCGTGGGTTCCGACGCCTCCTTCCGGGGCATGAACCACTCGCTGAACATCGGCGATAACACGGAAATTGACTACAGCTAAGAAGAAGATGGACGCTGGGCCGGCATTTCGTACTTTTCGGTCCTCAACCACTTTTCTGCGCATGATTTTCCGCCGCCTACTGCTTGCTTTTGCTGTTGCCCTGCCGTTGTTGGCAACGGCCCAAACGCCCTTGGGACAGCCCTCGCTCGACGAGAGCAAGGTGCAAATCTGGTGCGCTACGGTACGCTTTGTGTACGACGACGCCGGCCGGCCCAACCTCAAAAGCACCGTGCGCTGCGAGGGCGCCAACCTGCAGGGCCTGGCCGCCAGCATTCGGCCCGACAGCCTGCGCGTGTACAGCCTGCTCTACCAGCCCATTGAGGGCCGCGGGGCCATTTACCAGGGTAAAAAAGACAACCCCGCCCGGCTGGCCGCCTTGGCCAAGGCCATTGTGAGCAAGCTGAAAGGCTCGCCGGCCCGCCGCAAAGACCCTGCCCGCATGGCGCGGGTCGAAGCCCTCGAAACTGCCCTCACCAACTACGTGGAAAGCGGCACGCCCATGGGCGAAGTGGCCGCCGCCATGGCCCCCGAACAGCCCGACACCACGGCCGTACCCGGCGCCCCCGGTCCTGCCGAAGCCGCCGAAGCCCAGGCCGCCGCCGAGCGCGATGCCGCCAGCGCCAGCAGCGCGGCCCTGCCCGCCACGGGTCCGGGCAGCCTGCTCTACCGGTTTGCCGCGCCGCTGGCCCTCATTTTGAGCATTTTGAGCTTGGTGCTCTACATCATGCTGCGCGTCACGCTGGGGCAATGGCGACGCCAGCAGCGCCGCGAGACCCTCACTGCCAAGCAGGCCGCCACCACCGCCCAGGCTGCCGCCGCCGAAACCAGCGCCGCCGTGGCCGACTCCATTGCCCGCGTAAAACGGGCCGAGGCGTTGGTGCTGGCCGCCACTTCCGATGCCCCAAATGCGGCCCCCACGCCGGCCCTCGACCAGCTCAGCCCAGCCCAGCGCCTGGAAGTAGAGCGCCTAGTGAGCCAGCGCGTAGACGAGGAGTTGCGCTGGCTGCGCGCCAACCTGCCCGAGCTGGTAGCCGCCGCTGTGGCCCCGGCTGCGGCCCCAGAAACAGAAGCAGCAGGTGGTGCTGCGCAGAGCGGAGCAGTGGCCGACAATGCGCAGGTGGAGTAACTTTAGGTAGCTCGGCGTGCTCAACAGCAAGTCTTTGAATGTCATATCGGGTTTGCCGAGACATGACGTTCTTCCTTTTACCATTTTCACCTCCGCTATGAAAGCTGCCTTTCGCCTATTTGTGCTGTTGGCAGCTTTAGCGCTGCCCGCCTGCCGGGCCAGCTCGCCACCCGCGCGCAACACCCTGCCGCGCCGCCAGCCTCTCACCGAAGCCACCACCCCCGAAAACGCCGAGCCCAGCCGCAAAGCCGGCCTCGAACTCCCCGATACTTCCCGCCGTGAACCTCCCCAACAGCCGTAAATCCGACGTTACCGACACTTATTTCGGCACTTCCATCCCCGACCCCTACCGCTGGCTCGAAGACCTCGATTCCGAAGAAACCGCTGCCTGGGTCGCGGCCCAGAACGAGGCCACATTTGGCTACTTGGGCCAGATTCCGTTTCGGGATAAAATCCGGGAGCGCCTCACCAAGCTTTGGAATTACGAGCGCTACGGCGTGCCCGAGCAGGTGGGCGACGAGCTGGTATTTGCTAAAAACGACGGGTTGCAGAACCAGGCCGTAGTGTACCGCCAGCGCGACGACGAGGTGCCCCGCGTGCTACTCGACCCCAACAAATTCTCCGAAGACGGCACCACGGCCCTGGCCGGCATGGAGTTCAGCAACGACCACCGCTACCTGGCCTACGCCACCAGCAGCGGCGGCTCCGACTGGAATAAGGTGCGCATCATGGACCTCAATACCCAGCAGCTGCTACCCGACACGCTGGATTGGGTGAAGGTTTCGGGCACGTCGTGGACGGCCAACGGTTTCTATTACAGCCGCTACGATGCACCACGGCCCGGCGAAAACGACCTCTCCGGCAAAAATGAGTTTCACAAAGTCTATTTCCACCAGCTGAACACGCCGCAGGCCGAGGACCAGCTGGTGTACGAAAACCTCGATATGGCGCTGGGCTTTCGCATGGCTGGCGCTACGGAGGATGAGCGGTTTCTGTGCCTCTACCTCACCGACGGCATTTCGGACGGCAACCGCCTGCTGGTGCGCGACCTCACCGATGCGGCCCAGGCCGACGCCTGGACGACGTTATTTGAGTCCTTTAAATTCAACAACACCGTCATCGGCAACGTGGGCGGCGAGGTGCTGGTTTACACCAACTACCTGGCGCCCAACTACCGCGTGGTCGGCATCGACCCCAGCCAGCCCCAGGAAAGCAACTGGCGCGAAGTGCTGCCCGAAACCGCCAACAAGCTCGAAAGCGTGACGCAGGCTGGCGGCTGCCTCATTGCCGGCTACCTACAGGACGCCCGCTCGCTGGTGCAGGTATATTCCGAGACGGGCGAGTTCCGGCACGAGGTGGCGCTACCGGCTATTGGCACGGCCAGCGGCTTCGGCGGACGGCGCGAAGCCACGGCGGTGTACTACGCCTTCACGTCCTTTACCTACCCGACCACGATTTATCGCTACGACCTGGCCACCAACGTTAGCACGGTTTTCCGGGCGCCGACGGTGGACGTGCAACCGGCCGACTATCTCACCACGCAGGTATTCTACCCGAGCAAAGACGGCACGCTGATTCCGATGTTCATCGTGCACAAGCAGGGCGTGGCCCTGAACGGCCAGAACCCCACCTACCTCTACGCCTACGGCGGCTTTAACGTGAGCCTGACGCCCGGCTTCTCGGTGGCGCGGCTGCTGTGGCTGGAAAACGGCGGCGTCCTGGCCGTGGCCAACCTACGCGGCGGCGGCGAATACGGCGAGGCCTGGCACCAAGCCGGCATGACGCCGCACAAGCAGAACGTTTTCGACGACTTCATCGCCGCCGCCGAATACCTGAAGACGAACCGTTACACCGATACCCAGCACCTCGCCATCGCAGGCGGTTCCAACGGTGGCCTGCTGGTGGGCGCCGTGGCCAACCAGCGGCCCGACCTGTGCCGTGTGGCCCTGCCCGCCGTGGGCGTGATGGACATGCTGCGCTACCAGAAATTCACCATTGGCTGGAACTGGGCGCCCGAGTACGGCACTTCCGACGACGAAGCGCAGTTTCACAACCTGCTGGCCTTTTCGCCATTGCATAACATACGGCCCGGCACTGCCTACCCCGCCACGCTCATCACCACCGCCGACCACGACGACCGGGTGGTGCCCGCGCACTCCTTCAAGTATGCCGCTGCCCTGCAGGCAGCCAACGCCGGCCCCTATCCCACCCTCATCCGCATCGATGTGAACGCCGGCCACGGCGCGGGCAAAAGCACGGCCCTGCTCATTGATGAATGGGCCGACGTGTGGAGCTTCTGCTACGCCAACATGGGCGTGACGCCGGAGGGACGGTAGTAGTTTGCTCACTTCTTTTTCAATTGGCTTCCTTTTTCCCGGCGATGAATGCTTTTCTGCAAGCCGTTAATTTTCGTTTCGTGCACCGGCGGGCTACCACCCTGCTCGGTTTCATTGTGATTTTCAGCTTACTGCTGCCTGCCACCGGGAATGCGCAGTATCACTTGATGACCCCAGATGCGGTGCTGCCTTACGTCAAAAACACCATTCTCAAGGCCCATGCTAGCGCCATTGCCGGTGCCTCGGCCAAGCAGATTGCCGCCGCTGGTCAGCACATGATGCAGCCCGAGCCGCTGCCCGCGGCGGAATCGATTGTGTATGGGCCAGCGCTTTCTGCAACCAAATCCGCCTATGACCAAGCCCATTTTGCCGAAGCGGCAGCTGGGTTAAGCCTTGCCGTCGCCAGCGAGCCCCAAAACCGCTTCCTGCTTTTTCACTACGCCCGGGCGCTTTATCAAACGGAGTCAACCAAGCCGCAGGCGTTTGATGCGTACCAGAAGTTGGTCAACGACTTAGACCGTGAAAACGGTGAAAATGACTCCATGGCCACCATCGACTATTGGTTTCTGGAGGCCTATTGGAAACTCAGCACCCTGCAAATGGACCAGGAGCAATGGAAACCGGCGGCGTACAACATGGCGCGCTTTCTAATCGGGGCGTCATCGCTGAGCGAGCTTACCCAAAACCCCCTGCTCTACGAACAGGCCTTGGGCTACCTGACCGAATGCTATTTCCGCCTGAATGAGCCCGAAATCTGCCGCTACTACGGCAGCCGCACCCTGCAATTCTTTCCCAAGAATCAATATGTGCGCCCTTATCTGGCACATCTGCCCCCAATCACGAAGCCCAAAAAGAAAAGCCGATAGGTAGCGGCCGGCCACCATTAAATAGGGGCGCCGGCAAAAGGCTTTGCCGGCAATGCAATCGAAGAGTGTGCCCGGAGCTTACTGCCCGGCTCCGCCCCGGTCCCCGACGGGCCTGAGGTTGGTTTCGAACAGCTTGAGAATGCGTTTGTACTCGTCGGTCCACGAGGAAGGCTCCACGAAGCCGTGGTCTTCGACGGGGTACACGGCTAGCTCCCAGTTCTCCTTTTTCAGCTCGATGAGGCGTTGCGACAGGCGCACGATGTCCTGGAAATGCACGTTGGTGTCCACCATGCCGTGGCACATGAGCAGCGCGCCTTTCAGGCCGTTGGCGTAGTTGATGGGCGACGAGCGGGCGTAGGCCAGGGAGTCGTTGTAGGGCTCGTTGAGGATGTTATCGGTGTAGCCGTGGTTGTAGTGTGCCCAGTCCGTGACGGAGCGCAACGCCGCACCGGCCCGGAACACCTCGGGCTGCGTGAACATGGCCATGAGCGTGATAAATCCACCGTAGGAGCCGCCGTAGATGCCGATGCGCTGCGGACTGACGCCGTACTTCTCGGCCAGCAGCTTGGCGCCGTCCACGTGGTCCGAGAGGTCCTTGCCGCCCATGTAGCGGTAGATGCCCGTGCGCACGTCGCGCCCGTAGCCGGCCGAGCCGCGGTAGTCGATATCGAGCACGGTGTAGCCCTTTTCCACCAGCAGGTTGTTGAACATGTACTCGCGCGAGTACTGGCTCCACCACTTGTGGGCGTTCTGCAAATAGCCGGCGCCGTGCACGAATATCACGGCCGGGCCCTGGGCCACGGGGTTGGCCGGGCGGTAGAGGCGGGCGTACACGTCGGCCCCGTCGCGGGCTTTGATGGTGATGATTTCGGGGTCGCGCCACGGGTAGCCCTCAAATTCCGGCGTGGTGCTGTGGGTGAGCTGCCGCATCGGGGCCCCGGGCTTGTTGGCCATCACAAACAGTTCCCAGGGCTTGTTGGTGTAGCTGTAGCGCACGGCCAGCGTGCGGCCGTCGGGCGATACGGCCACCTCGTGCGCGCCGGGCCGGGTGGTGATTTGCTGGAGCGCGCCGCCGTTTAGGGGCAGCTGGTAGAAATGCCGTTCGCCGGGGTGGGTGGCGTTGGCGGTGAGGTACCAGGTTTTGCGGTCGCGGCTCAGCTGGGCGCTCTGAATTTCAAACTTGCCGCTGGTGAGGGCTTTTTTCTGGCCGGTGGTCACGTCCACGGTGTAGAGGTGGCTGTAGCCGGTTTCCTCGCTTTGGAACCACACGCGGCGGTTGTCGGGCAGCCAGCCCACGCTGCCGGCCGCGTAGCCAATGCCCGGGCCGTTCACCCAGGCATCGTCGTGCTGGCGGTCGAGCAGCTTGATTTTTTGGGTGGCCGGGTCCAGGCCTACTATCCACCGGTCCTTGTTGTCGGTGGTGCGCATCACCAGAAACGCCTGCTGCCCATCGGCCGACCAGTACGGGCCAAACGGCTGCACGCGGCGCAGCTCGGGGGTGGGCTTTTTGGCTTTGCTGGCGGCGGCCTTGGCCGAGTCGGCGGGCAAGGGGGCTTTGGCGGGCAGCTGGTATTCTTTGCGGTAGGCCGGCAGCTCGTCCAGGCCTTTCAATTCCTTGTAGCCCAGCACGAAGGTGGTGTCGCGGGCCACGTCGTAGATGCCCAGCTCCTCGGCCGTTTGGGGCGCGCCCACTTTGGTGCGGCTCGAAATATCTTCCGTGAAGCCCGAGGCCGTGACGTAGCTGGGAACCAGCGCCACCTTGGCTGCCGTGGGCTCCTGCCGCAGGGTGTAGGTCACGTAGCGGCCGTCGGGGCTGAGCTGCAGGTTGGCCACGGTTTGCAGGCCCAAGTAAATGGCTTTGGGCTGCAGCCGGGCCAGGGCTTTTTGCTGGCGCTCCTGGGCCTGCCTGTCCTGGTCGCGCAGGCGCACCACCTCAAACAGCGTCAGCTGCTGGGCGCGCAGGTAGCGCTCGGCCTTGTCGGTGGGCGTGGGGCTGGCGGGCTTGCTGCCCTTGCGGAAGTCGGTGCGCTGCACGGTTTCGCCCGTGGCGGGGTTCCAGGTATAAAGATTTTGAGCGCGCACGTAGCTCACGAGCTTGCCTTGCCGCGCAAAATCGGGCGTGCTTTCGCGCTCGGTGGTGTTCGTCACGCGCCGGATTTTCTGCGTTTTGAGGTCGAGCAGGTAAATGTCGCCTTCGCGCTCGTACACCTTGCGGGTGTAGGCGTCGTCGTAGGCGCCGGTGCTGGCGGGCAGTTCCCGCTGCTCGCGCTGGCTCACTTTGCGCGGCACGGCCGGGCCCGTGGGCGCCACCTGGTAGAGCGAGTCGCGCCGGTCCTTGGTGGGGTTCCAGCTGAAATAGATGCGGCGGCCATCCTCGGCCCAGTAGATGTTGGCCGGCGCGGTGCCCACCCACTGCGCCGGCTCGCGCATGATTTTATCGACGGTGAGCGGGGCCAGGCTCCCGGCCGCGGTGGCAGGCGCCTGGGCCAGTGCAGATTGGGCGGCCACCGCCAACAGTCCTAAAAGGTAAAGATTACGCATCGCCAAAGCTACTTCGCCCGGCCCACGAGGCCACCACCCCGCCGCCAAAACAATTCGCCCCGTTCGCGCGTCTCGTTTGCTGTCTTTATACTTGATACCCGCTCCATGCAAATAGGAATCAGTTCATTTGGCGAAGTAGCGCCCGCCCACCTCGCCGGCCACGACCACGCCGCCGCCCAACGCATGCAGGAACTGCTGGTCATGGGCCAGCTGGCCGATGAAACCGGCCTCGACGTGCTGGCCCTCGGTGAGCACCACCGGCCCGACTTCATCATCTCCGCCCCCGAAGTCATACTGGCGGCCGTGGCGGCCGTCACCAAGCGCATCCGCCTCAGCAGCGCCGTCACCGTGCTCAGCTCCGTCGACCCGGTGCGGACCTTCCAGAACTTCGCCACCGTCGACCTCATTTCCAACGGCCGGGCCGAGATGATTGCCGGGCGCGGCTCATTCATCGAATCGTTTCCGCTCTTCGGGCAGGACTTGAAGGACTACGATGCGCTGTTCATCGAGAAGCTGCAGTTATTCCTCAAAATCAACGACAACGAAGTAGTGACCTGGCAGGGCAAGCACCGCGCCGCCATTGATGCCAAAGGCGTGTACCCGCGCCCGGCCCAGGCCAAAATCCCGGTTTGGATTGGGGTGGGCGGCACGCCGGCCTCGGTCATTCGGGCCGGGCAGTTGGGGCTGCCGCTCACCATTGCCATCCTGGGCGGGGCGCCGGCGCAGTACGTGCCGTTTGCCGAGCTCTACCGCGAATCGGCCCAGAAAGCCGGCCACGACGTAGCCGCGCTGCAGCTGGCCATCAACTGCCACCTGCACCTGGCCGATACCGCCGAGCAGGCCCGCGACGAGTTTTTCCCGCCCTACTCCACTCTCATGAACCGCATCGGCCGCGAGCGGGGCTGGTCGCCCATGGACCGCCGCCACTTCGATTACCTCTGCGGCCCGCAGGGCCCGCTGCTGGTGGGCTCGCCGCAGGACATCATCGACAAGCTCCTCTACCAGCACCGCCTGTTCAACAACACCCGCTTCCTGGCCCAGCTCGTCATCGAAGGCATTGCGCACCAGAGCGTGCTGCGCTCCATCGAGCTGCTGGGCACGCAGGTGGCGCCGGCCGTGCGGGCGGCGCTGGGACAGCACACGAGCGCAACCACTACCTTGCCAGCGTAGACAGAACTTACTGCTGTTTACGCCCCTGACTTTATGGCGAATATCTTGTGGTCAGCGCTGAACATGCTGGTGCTACTGGGCATCATTTACATTCTGTTTCGGGCCGCAGGGCTGGTGCGGCGGCACATGGGCTGGGGCGCGGCCGTACTCTTCGGGCTGGCATTACTCCTGATGTGCAGCCGACGCCCCACCAGCCCAGCCGGACCATCCAAAAACCTGATTTCCAGAGCACCAAAGTCTGGCCCGGTTTCCAACGCCAGCGCCGGCCACACCATCGACCTCGGCGGCAGCAACAAGCTCTACTTGCGGGCCGAGTACGATTCTGCCGGCGGCACACTTACCCCGAATGGCCTCTACGCCGGCGTTTCGGGCTTTATGCTCGGGCACGACTGGGAGCCGGCTTTGGGCCTGCTGCAGCAGCAGGGAACGCGGCTGCACTACTGGACGGTGCTGAACCATCATTGGCTGCTGCTCGGCACCTCAGTTTTCAGCAACGGCCGAGAATTTGAAGGGCTGATGAAACCCGACCAGCCGCTGCGCTGAAGACGCAAAAAAAAGAGTCCGTCTGGCGTACCAGACGGACTCTTTGTTAAAGTATCGTGGAAAGCCTAGCCTCCTAGTAGCGGTACAGGTCCGATTTGAACGGGCCTTCTACCGGCACTTTGATGTAGTCGGCTTGCTTCGGGCTCAGCTCGTCCAGCTCTACGCCGATTTTGGCGAGGTGCAGGCGGGCCACTTTCTCGTCGAGGTGCTTGGGCAGTGTGTACACTTGGTTCTCGTACTGGTCGGCGCGCTCCCACAGCTCCAGCTGGGCCAGGGTCTGGTTGGTGAACGAGTTCGACATCACGAACGAGGGGTGACCGGTGGCGCAGCCCAGGTTCACGAGGCGGCCTTCGGCGAGGATAATAACCTCTTTGCCTTCGATGGTGTAGAGGTCCACCTGGGGCTTCACCGTGTCTTTGGTGTGGCCGTAGTTGGTGTTCAGCCAAGCCATGTCGATTTCATCATCGAAATGGCCGATGTTGCAAACAATGGCCTTATCCTTCAGCGCGCGGAAATGCTCCTCGCGGATGATGTCGCAGTTGCCGGTGGTAGTGATGACGATGTCGGCGCGCGGAATGGCGTTTTCCATCTTCTTCACTTCGTAGCCGTCCATGGCCGCCTGCAGGGCGCAGATGGGGTCAATTTCGGTCACGATAACGCGAGCGCCGGCGCCGCTCAGCGAAGCAGCGGTGCCTTTTCCTACGTCGCCGTAGCCGGCCACCACGGCCACTTTGCCGGCCATCATCACGTCGGTAGCCCGACGGATGGCGTCCACGGCCGACTCTTTACAGCCGTACTTGTTGTCAAATTTCGACTTCGTCACCGAGTCGTTCACATTGATGGCGGGGAAGGGCAGCGAGCCCTGCTTCACGCGCTCGTACAGACGCAGCACGCCGGTCGTCGTTTCTTCCGAAACGCCTTTAATGCCAGCGGCCAGCTCGGGATAGCGGTCCAGCACCATGTTGGTGAGGTCGCCGCCGTCGTCCAGAATCATGTTCAGCGGCTGACGGTCTTCACCGAAGAACAGCGTCTGCTCGATGCACCAGTCGAATTCTTCCTCGTTCAAACCCTTCCACGCGTAGACGGCGGTACCGGCGGCAGCAATGGCGGCGGCAGCATGGTCTTGGGTCGAGAAGATGTTGCACGACGACCACGTCACCTCCGCACCCAGCGCCTGTAGGGTTTCGATGAGCACGGCCGTTTGGATGGTCATGTGCAGGCAGCCGGCAATGCGGGCGCCCTTGAAGGGCTGGCTGTTGCCAAACTCCTCACGCAGCGACATCAGGCCGGGCATTTCGGCTTCGGCGAGGCGGATTTCCTTGCGGCCCCATTCGGCCAGGCCCATGTCCTTTACTTTGTACGGAACGTACGTTTTCGTCGTGGTTTCCACCATGATAGGATTGAATTGTTGATTCGTCTTTCAACCACAAAGATACGGCATTTGTTCGGGGCCAAAGAACGAAAAAGCCTGCACCGGTCAGGTGCAGGCTTTTGATTTGGAAAAACGGAAGCTAGCCGTAAAACCTTAGTTATTGGTGATAATAACGCCCTGAATCTGCTGAGCCGCAGGAACACCATTGCCCGATACGCCGCGGACGACAACCGTGTAAATCTTGCCCGCATCAAACGTCTTTGTTCCCGTGCCGGCGCCCGAACCGTCGCCCACAGCAACTAGCTGCGTGCGCGTGGTCGTGCCAGAGGTGACAATCAGATTGAGCGGGCCGGCGTTAACTGCCACAAAGCCGGAAGCCGTGCCAAATGCTACGTCAGGCGTCAGGTCGGTTGGGCTACCTGTGGGCGTGGGCGATGGAATCGACAAACGAACCGGCGTGGGTGCCCCCACACCCAGATGGACAATGCGGACCTTGGCAGTGCCGGAGGCCGGAGCCGTCAGGTCGTCAACTACCGGCAGCAGGTCGACGCTGCCGATGGTAGCAGCTGGTGAATAAGCAAACACCGAATAGCTCTGGTCTTTCAGAAGTGTTATTGTTTTGTTCGACAGCTGAGCCGTGCCATTATTAGCCTTAACGACGATGCTCCCGGTATTGACCGCGGTATAGGCAGAATTCTGGCCGTAGTTGACCTGCCCAATTTGTTGGTCGTTGGCTAAGGCGGTTATCGGCGTAGAGTTGGCCGCGGCAGCGGCGTGTACCACCATTATTTTGCCTTGGTCGGGCGCCGGGGTGGGCGCCGGCGTGTCGGATTTGCCGCAGGCAGCCAGTAGCAACGTAGCGGGAACCAAGGCCCGCAAAGCACGAGGGATGAAGGATGTTTGCATAATAAAAGCAGCTAAAAAGGGTGAAGCAGGCCGCTTGAAAAACCACGGCTCGGCCCGGCCTGAACGTGTGCGCTAACTGGTTTGTTGAGTTAGCGGCGCAAAAAAGTAGAGCCCACGGGTATTTTCTCCTTCCGCGCGCATTCTATCTTTGTTATATGCACAAACTTAATGGGTTGACTGCCGCACCGCGGCGGCTTCGCGGCGCAGCGGCTATGGCCTTGGTTTTTACGGCGCTTACCGCCGCGCAGGCGCAACAGGCGCCCGCCACCATCCGCCTCCACCCCGACGACGCCGAGCGCGGCCTAGGCGGCCCGCAGCACAATTTCGAGTTCCTGCCCCCCGGCGTGGGCGGCGACCAGTACCAGTCGGCCGGCTTCTTCGGCCAGAAGCTGCGCCCCTACCTGGCCGGCCATCCCGAAGCCCTGGCCTACCTCGACCAGTACCGCCGCCAGAAGACCACGTTTCTGATTGACCGGATAGTGGCCGTGGGCTCGTTTGGCCTGTGGGGCCAGCAAATCCTGGCCGGCGACGAGCGGCAGTACTTCAACAACACCCAGAAAGTGGCCTTGGGCGTATTTGCCACCAGCCTGCTGGCCACGGTGTTCATCAACCGCAACACCAACACCTATTTCAAACGCGCCGTGGACTCATACAACGGAAGCCCGGCGCACGGCAGCGTGTGGCCGCGCCTGCGCCCCACCAACGTGGGCCTGGGCCTGGCGCCCGCGGGCCAGCCGGTACTCAGCCTAGGCTGGGCGGTGCGCTAAGCAGTAGTAAGTATTGAGTAGCAAGTAGCAAGAATTGAGACAAGGGGCTGCTCATCATAGCAGAAACCTCCCGCCTCCTGCTACTTGCTATTTGGCTCCTGCTACTTGGCTCTTGTTTTCCCGTATAGGCTTCTTCAATGGACTACCCCCTGCCCGAAGCGGCCCGGCGTTACGTGGCCGCGCACCTACATGACGACCCCGCTCACCTGGCCCTGCAAGCCCGCCGCCACCCCGGCCTGCCCGTGCCCGAACTGGTGCGCCAGATTCAGGCCCGCCAGAAGGCCCGCGTGAAACTGCCCGAATGGGCTGACAACCCCGACCTGATTTTCCCGCCCGCCCTTTCCGTCGAGCAGGCGTCGTCGGCGCGCACGGCGGCCTTCAAAGCCAGCCTGGTGGAGGGCCAGCGCCTGGCCGACCTCACCGGCGGCTTCGGAGCCGATTCGGCGGCATTTGCGGCCCGCGTGGCGCACGTCGACTACGTGGAGCGCAACCCCGCGCTGGCCGAAGTGGTGCGCTACAATTTCGGCCAGCTCGGCCTGACCAACGTGGACGTGCACGCCGCCGAGGCGCTGGCATTTCTGAAGGAGACTTCGCAGCATTACGACTGGCTTTACCTCGACCCGGCCCGGCGCGACACGGCCGCCCGCAAGATTTTCCTGCTGCGCGACTGCGAGCCCGATGTGGTGAAGCTGCTCCCCCTACTGCTGCACAAGGCCGATAAGGTGCTGCTCAAAACCTCGCCCATGCTCGATATTGAGCACGCGGTGCAGGGCCTGGGCCACGTGCGCCGCCTCTGGGTGGTGGCCGTGGACAACGAGGTGAAGGAAGTGCTCTACGAGCTGGGCCAGGAGCCGGCCGTCGACCCCGAGCGCTACGCCCTGAACCTGCGCCGCGACGGCAGCCAGCAGGAATTCCGCCTGAATCGCGCCCGCGAGGCCCGCGCCATCCCCCGCTACGCGGAAGCCCAGCAATACCTCTACGAGCCCAACGCGGCTGTGCTAAAGGCGGGCGCTTTCCGCAGCATCGGCACGGCGTTCGAGCTGCTGAAGCTGCACCAGCACAGCCACCTCTACACTTCCGACGTGCTACGGCCGGACTTCCCGGGCCGCATTTTCCGGGTGCTGGCCGCCGAAAAAGCCGACGGCCCCATCCTTAAAGCCTACCTCGGCCCGGAAGCCCGCGCCCACGTCACCACCCGCAATTTCCCCGATTCGGTGGCCGATTTCCGGCGTCGCACCGGCATCCGGGAAGGCGGCGAGGTGTACCTCTTCGCCACCACCGACCTGCGCGGCCGGCCCGTGGTGCTGGTGTGCACCAAGGTGGTGCCCGGCACGGTGCCGGCTTAGCGGCCACTTCAACGTTCTACGGTTTGGCTTGCTGGTCGGGGCGATGCCCGAGGCGGAAGCCCACCAGCGCCCGGTATGTTAATTGCACGCCCGAGTAGCTGTAGCCGTTGTAGGAGGTAGTAGTAGCCAGTGGGTCGGAGGGGTCGTGGTCGGCTTCTTTCACGGTCAGTGGGTCGGTGTAGCTGGCGCCTTCGTTCAGGGCCGCGTCGAGGCTGAATGTGAAACGCCCGCAACGCAGGCCGGCCTCCACATACGGCCCGATACCGAAAGCCGGTCCACCAATAAAATTCGACTGCGTGGGCACCAGCACAAAGGTGCGCGTGAGCCGGCTGCTGCCAGTGCCGTACTGCTCCTGCGAGTGCGAGCTAGTGGTGATGTTCAGCAGCAAGCCACCGCCCACAAACACTTCCCGCTGCGGGCGCTGGAGCAACGCGTTGCGCACGCCCAGGCGGGCATCGATGCGGGTGCCGTACCACGTGTAGGAGCCCGCGCCGCCAGCCAGGGCGAAGGTGCCCTTCCGGCCGTATTCGCTGAACACGGCTTCGGAATGCGCCATCCAGCGCCGGCCGGGCATCAGCACGTCGAGGTAGAGGCCGCCCAGCAGGTGCGCCCGCCCGTCGAGGTTCAGGTTGTTGAGCAGCGGCGCTTCTTCGCCCCCGCCCGTGCTGCCAAACTGCAGGTGGTTGTAGCCCACGCCGGCCAGCACCCCGCCGTTGAACGCAAAGGCGCGGTGGCTGTGCGTGCGTGCGGTGTAGCTCACGCCGAGCCGCCGGGCCGGGCTGCATTGCTCGTTGAAGGCCTGCACCACGCCGGTCAGGCCCGCCACGGTGAAGGGCGCTGCGGTCACGGCACTCGTGGCCGCCGGGCAGTCGCCGAAATACAGCAGCAGTTGGCCTTTGTAGTTGTTGGCGTTCACAATGCCCTGCCGTCCGTCCACGGTGCTCAGGTACTTGCGGTCCACCAGTTCCTCAAAGGGCTTGCCGGGCCGCTGCACGTAGTAGTGCGTCACGTCGTCGACCACGGCCCGCAGCAGCGGGGCCGGCCCATCCACCAGCACTTCAGCCAGCAGCGTGTCGGGGCGCGGGTTTATCACCAGGCGCTGAGGCAGGTCGGTGCCCTGGGTGCGGGCCATGCGGTCCAGCGGCACCACTTCGGTACGGAAATACCGCCCACCGTCCAGCCCAAACGCCCGCACACCGGCCCGGCCCAGCGCCTGCGTGGGCGCGGTGGCCGAGGGCCGGAAATCGATGCGGGTTGGCGGCTGCTGCCAGAAGCGGTTTTCGATTTCGCCGCGCAGCGTGTCGCCGGCCGTCGTCACCACAAATCCGCGTTCGAATACCTGCCCGTGGGCCGCACCGGCGCCGCTCAGACCGAGCGCGAGAAAGAAAAGCCTGGTTAATGTTTTGCGCACAGCCGCTAATTGAATGGAACGGCAAAATACGCGGCGGCGGCGGTTGCACCGGCCAAGTGGCTTGCTGGGCGGGCCGTTTTTTTTCGGAGCCGCACAGCCGCGCCCGCCGGCCGGACGTACAAGCAGCCGTTCCGCCAGCCGGCGGAAGTCTTTCAAACCGGTTGATTCAGCATGCGTTTTACAGATAAAATATGCCTCGTTACGGGGGGCACTTCGGGCATCGGCCAGGCGGCCTGCCTGCGCCTCGGGGCCGAGGGCGGCCAGGTCGTTGCCCTAGGCCGCGACAAAGCCGACGGCGCCGAAACCGTGCGCCTCATCACCAAAGCCGGCGGCAAAGCCGTGTTCATGGCCTGCGATTTGGCCAAGCCTAAGGCCATTGAAGCCACCGTAAAGAAAGTGCTGGCCAAGTTCCAGCGCGTCGACGTGCTGGTGTGCGATGCGGCCATGATGACCTTCGAACCCCTCACCAAACTAACCCTCGACCAGTGGGACCTGCTCATGCAGGTGAACCTGCGCTCATTGGCCCAGCTCACCCAGCTTTGCCTGCCGCACATGCCCAAGGGCAGCGCCATTGTGGCCATCAGCTCGGTGCACGCCCACCAAACCACCGCCAACGTGGTGCCCTACGCCACCAGCAAGGGCGGCCTCGAAGCCTTTGTGCGGGGCATGAGCCTGGAGCTGGATTTTCGCCACACCCGCATCAACGCCGTGGCGCCCGGCGCCGTGGACACGCCCATGCTCTGGAGCAACCCCAACGTGAAGAGCGGCAGGGAGAAAATCGACAAAGCCACCGTGGGGCAGCCCGAAGAGCTGGCCGCCGCCATTGCCTTCATGGCATCGGGCGAAGCCAGTTTCATCCACGGCACCACCCTGGCCGTGGACGGCGGCCGGCTGGCACAGCTGTAGGCAGCCCCGCCGGCGCCGGCCCGTGCGCTTCACCGCGGCCAATGCCCCGATTTTTCGTACTTTTGCGGTGCGCCCGCCCGCCGCCTACTGGCTGGGCGGGCGTCTTTCTTTTTCTCTTTTGCTCTTTTCGCGCACTCAATGCCCTATCTGTTTACTTCCGAATCGGTTTCGGAAGGCCATCCCGATAAAGTTGCCGACCAGATATCCGACGCCATCCTCGATGAGTATTTGCGTCAGGACCCTACCTCCAAAGTAGCCTGTGAAACGCTCGTAACCACCGATTTTGTCCTCGTGGCGGGCGAAATCAAGTCCAAGGCCCACGTCGATGCCGAGCCCATTGTGCGCGCCACCATCCGCCGCATCGGCTACGACAAGCCCGAATACCTCTTCAACGCCGACACCTGCGAGGTGATGAATCGCCTGCACGAGCAGTCGCCCGACATCAACCAGGGCGTGGAGCGCGCCAAGGACGAAGACCAGGGCGCCGGCGACCAAGGCATGATGTTCGGCTACGCCAGCCACGAAACGGCCAACTACATGCCGCTGGCCCTCGACCTTTCGCACCGCCTGTTGCAGGAACTGGCCGCCATCCGGCGCGAAAAAAGCGACATGCCCTACCTGCGCCCCGACGCCAAAAGCCAGGTCACCATCCGCTACTCCGACGACCACAAGCCCGAGTCCATCGACACCATCGTCATCAGCACCCAGCACGACGAGTTCGATGCCTCGGAAAGCGTGATGCTCGATAAAATCAAGGCCGACGTGCTCAGCATTCTCATCCCGCGCGTGAAAGCCGGCCTGAGCGCCGACGTGCAGGCCCTGTTCACCGACCAGATTACCTACCACATCAACCCCACGGGCAAGTTCGTCATCGGCGGCCCGCACGGCGATTCCGGCCTTACCGGCCGCAAAATCATTGTGGATACCTACGGCGGCAAAGGCGCCCACGGCGGCGGCGCCTTCTCGGGCAAAGACTCCTCGAAAGTGGACCGCTCGGCCGCTTATGCCGCCCGTCACATCGCCAAAAACCTGGTAGCAGCCGGCGTAGCCGACCAAGTGCTGGTGCAGGTGGCCTACGCCATCGGCGTGGCCCAGCCCGTGGGCGTGTTCGTGACCACCTACGGCACCATCCACGCGAAAACTGCCGCCGGCCAGCCCCTCACCGACGGCGAAGTAGCCCAGAAAGTACAAAAGCTGTTCGACCTGCGCCCCTACGCCATCGTGAAGCGCTTCGGCCTGCAAAACCCTATCTTCGGCCAAAGCGCCGCCTACGGCCACATGGGCCGCCAGCCCGGCACCGTGAACGTGGTGATGCCCAGCGGCGAAACCAAAACCTTCGAAACCTTTACCTGGGAAAAGCTCGACTACGTGCCCCAGATTAAGGCCGAGTTCAGCCTCTAATCAATTAGCGGTTAACTCTCGTTCTTACCACAAAAGAAAAGCCCGCCTGATTACTCAGGCGGGGCTTTTTGTATGAACTAAGAGAGCTCAGAATTAATGGCTCAGGGTTTTCTCTTTATGACGGGTAATCTGACGGCGCAGGCTTTCGGCGGCGGCGTCGGCGGCGGCTTCAAACGAAGCGGCGTCTTCGGTGCTGAAAAGGGTGCTGCCGGGCACCAGCAGCTTAATTTCTACCGTTTTGTTCTCAATGCCGTCTTTGTTGTTGAGGCGCATAATTACTTCGCCGCCGGTCACTTTATCGTAAAAAGTTTCCAGTTTATTGAGGCGTTGCTGCACAAAATCAAGCAATTTTTTGTCGGCGTCGAAGTGCACCGAATGCATCTGAACTTTCATAAAGCAGTTGATTAAGAGGTAAAAAGGGTGTGGCAAACTCAGGCCCGTGGGTGAGCCTGTTCAAATACGGATTTCAGGCGGTCGACGGACAGGTGCGTGTACACCTGCGTGGCCGCCAGGCTGGCATGCCCCAGCAATTCCTTGATGGAATTCAGGTCGGCGCCCTTGCCCAGCAGGTGGGTGGCAAACGCGTGCCGCAGCGCGTGCGGGTGCTGCTGCGCCGCAGAGGTCGTAATCTGGCTCAAATACCGCTTCACGGTGCGGTACACCAGCTTTTCATACAGCGGGTCACCCTTGTCGGTGAGCAGCAGCGGGCCACCAACGGCGCCAAATTCGTGCGCCCGCCGGGCCTGATATTTCTCAATCACCAGCTTCAGCGTGGGGTTCAGGGGCACGATGCGCTGCTTGTTGCCCTTGCCCGTGACGCGCACCGTGCCCGCGCCCAGGCTCACATCGTCGGGGTGAATGCCAATGAGTTCGGAGAGGCGAATGCCAGTACCGTACAGCATTTCCAGCACCAACTGGTCGCGCTGCCCCACAAAGTCGTCGCTGAACTCGAACGTGTTCAGCAAGCCATTCAGCGCTTCTTCAGGCACGAACTCGGGCAGTTTTTTAGCCATCTTCGGGGCCTTGATGCGCAGCATGGGGTTGCTGGCAATGGTGCCGGCGCGTAGCAGGAACTTGTAGTAGGAGCGCAGGCAGGCCACTTTGCGGTTTACGGTGCGCGGGTCCAGATTTTGCTGCATCAGTTCCACCACCCAGCCCCGGATGAGCGGGTGCGTGGCCTGGGCCGGGTCGGTTAGCTCGTAGGCCGATTTCAGGTAGGCGGCAAACTGGCCGAGGTCGGTTTGGTACGAGGTGAGCGTGTGCGCGCTGTAGCGCTTCTCAAAGCGCAGAAAATCGAGAAAAGCGTCCATACCAACAGCAAAAATGCCCGGCGGTTGGGCCGGGCATCCAATGTAGGGCTTTTTTATTTTCTAACAACTGACCGTTGCCATACGGACGCGAAAAAACCGGCTGGCCTGCCCAATGGGGCAAGCCAGCCGGTTTTAGCAAAGCTAACCGAGGCTTACGGCAGCGGACTATTCGCCGGGCTGGCCGTAGGTGGCGAGCTTGTAAACTGCCTTCTGCTTCATTTTGCGCTGCGTGATGCTGGGCTTCTGGAAGAACGTGCGACGACGCAGCTCTTTCAGGACGCCGGTGCGCTCGAATTTCTTTTTGAAGCGCTTCAGAGCGCGGTCAACCGATTCGTTGTCTTTGATTTGAACGATAATCATATCAGGGAGTGAGGGAGATTTTCAGAAGAGGGCGGTGTAAACCGGGCCGCAAAGATAGACCGTAGATTTAACAGATTCTAACGGATTTAACAGTTTTTTTGTGGTTTCGCGCCTCATGCGCTAATTCGGGCCTTTTCAACCCAAATCCAGAAACGAGCGGAACCACAAAAAATCTGTTAAATCCGTTAGAATCTGTTAAATCGGTGGTTCTACTTGAGGAGCACCCGGGCAATGACCAGCTTCTGGATTTCGCTGGTGCCCTCGCCGATGGTGCAGAGCTTGGAGTCGCGGTAGTATTTCTCAGCGGGGTAATCTTTGGTGTAGCCGTAGCCGCCGAAAATCTGCACGCCTTCGTTGGCCGTGCGCACGCACACTTCCGAGGCGTAGAGCTTGGCCATGGCCGATTCCAGGTTCACGTTCTGGCCGGCGTCCTTCATGGCGGCGGCGCGGTAGGTGAGCAGGCTGGCGGCCTCAATCTCGGTAGCCATATCGGCCAGCTTGAAAGCAATGCCCTGGAAGTTGCTGATTGGCTGATTGAACTGGTGGCGCTCCTTACTGTATTGCAGGGCAGCCTCATAGGCGCCCTGCGCAATGCCCAGGCTCAGGGCCGCGATGCTGATGCGGCCGCCGTCGAGCACTTTCAGGCTTTGCACGAAGCCGTCGCCCACTTTGCCAATCACATTGCCCACGGGCACCTTGCAGTCGGTGAAAATCAGCTCGGTGGTTTCGGAAGCGCGCATGCCCAGCTTGTCTTCCTTGCGGCCGGCCGCGAAGCCCGGCGTGCCGCGCTCGATGATGAAGGCCGTCATGCCGTGCGAGTCGCCCACCTCGCCGGTGCGGGCGATGACGACGGCTACGTTGCCGGTTTTGCCGTGGGTGATAAAGTTTTTCGCGCCGTTGAGAATATAATTTTCGCCGCTCTCGTCAAGCACGGCGGTGGTGCGCATGTTGCCGGCATCGGAGCCGGTGTTAGGCTCAGTGAGACCCCAGGCGCCAATCCATTCGCCGGTGGCCAGCTTGGGCAGGTACTTATGCTTCTGCTCCTCGGAGGCGTGCTGTAAAATGTGACCGGTGCAGAGCGAGTTGTGAGCGGCCATGCTCAGGCCAATGCTGCCGTCAATCTTCGACAGCTCGGCGATGGCCGTAACGTACTCCACGTAGCCAAAACCGGCCCCGCCGTACTCCTGGGGCACCAGCACGCCCATCAGGCCCAGCTCGCCGAGCTTATGAAACACATCGACGGGAAACTCCTGGCTTTCATCCCACCTCATCATGTGGGGCTTGATGTGTTGGGCGCCAAAGTCGCGCACCATTTGCGCAATCATGGTCTGGTTTTCGGTGGCTACGGCTTCCATAGAACGGGAACGGTTGGTGGGAATTGTGAGTACGTACGAATGAGCCATTTCGAAACGAACGACTGTTCGTTTTGGCTACGCGAAAGTACGGGTTTCGGCGTTGGCAACGGCCGGGCGGACGGCGAGCCTAACGAGCTGTTGTTGAAAGGGCGCGGCAAAAGCGTTACTTTTGAGGCTTTTTGGGGGAAACCTGCCGTTGCGGGCTTCGGGAGTTTCCGGTTTTTTTATTTGATTCTGCACTCATTGGCCTTCATGCCGACATTTCTTCTTTGCCGCTTTGGGCGGCTGTGGCTTCTGGCGCTGCCGGCTATGCTGCTTTTTTCGTCGTGTGCCTCCACGAAGTATTATCAAAAGCGGACCCTTTTTCGCCTCACCGACAGCCAAGGACGCCAGCTCGACAGCACCAAGCTGCGCATTGCGGTGAATCGGACCGAGCGCAATTATGTCATTCAGCCCAATGATTACCTGGATGTGCGGGTGAACACCAACAAAGGCGAACGCATTCTGGACCCCAACGGGGAACTGCAGTTCGGCTCGCCTTCGGGCGGGCTGCCCAGCCGGGGCAGCGTGGTGGGCGGTGCCGGGCGTAGTGCCCAGCCGACACGCAACACCGGCGCTGGTGCGGGTACCAGCAGTGGGGGGTCTGAGTTTTTGGTGCAGGCAGACGGCACCGTGACGCTGCCGCTGGTAGGCCGCCTTCGCGTCAGCGGGCTGTCGCTGCTACAAGCCGATAGCATGCTGGCTATCCGCTTTAATGAATACTACAAGCAAGCCTTCGTGTCGACGCGCGTGACCAATAACCGCGTTGTGGTGATGGGGTCGGTGGGCGGACAGGTTATTGCGCTGAATAACGATAACATGAACCTGCTGGAAGTGCTGGCCTTGGCGGGCGGCATCGATGGCGGGGGGGGCGGCAGCGGCGGCCTGTACCGCAACGGCGGCCGGGCCGATAACATCCGCATCATTCGCGGCGATTTGAAAAACCCGCGGGTGCAGCAAATCGACTTATCGACACTCGACGGCATGCGACGGGCCAATCTGCAGGTGGAGCCCAATGACGTGATTTACATTGAGCCTATTCGGAGACCATTCCTCGATGCGCTGACCGACGCGGGTCCGATTCTCAGCCTGACCAGCGTGGTGCTGACGACTACGTTCTTTATTATTTCTCAAGTCAGACGGTAACCGCTGCGTTGTCCGGTCTCACGTATACTTATACCGCCTTTGTGGAGCGGGCAAATCTGGCAATTCTAGTGCAATGGCTATAAACGAAAACCTCGAGCTTGAAGAACTCATCCGCAACGCGTCGGGGGGAGTGGTGGCCCCGCCCACCACTCCCTTCAACGATGCTGATGAGGACGATTCCGCGGGCCTTGATATCACCACTCTGGTGCTGGTGGCCCGCCGCAGCTTGTTGTGGATGATACTGCTCATTGTGCTGGGCATGACGGCCTCTTGGCTGTACCTGCGCTATACCAAGCCGGTGTACCAATCGTCGTCGCTGCTGCGAATTGATGAGCGCGCACAGGCGACCGAAATGGGCATTGCCGAACAGATAGCCCCAGCCGGCGATAAAGGCCGGGGAGGCAAGCTGGCGGGCGAGGTAGAATTAATCAAGTCCAATGTTATTTACCAGCGCCTAAAGGATTCCCTGGCACTGGACGTGAATTATTATGTGCAAGGCACCGTGCTGGAAACAGAATTGTACGGCACTTCTCCCTTCCACGTCAAGTACACCATTGCCGACCCTAGCTTTTACAACCGGAAATTCAGCCTGAAATTCACAAGTCTTCAGCGCTTTAAACTAGAGTTCGCCAACAGCGGAAGTACTGCGGGCAAGGAATACGCGTTGGGGCAACCCATCAATCTGCCCGGCATTCAACTGCAGATTGATGGCACCCCCCAACTAAACCAGGAGGTGCTGGACTCGGACTACCATTTCACCATTCAGGACGCGGGGGCCGTTAATGCCTATCTGGATAAAAATCTGGCCGTAGAAATTGTGAACCCGGACGCCAACACCATTGGCATCTCGTTTAAAGACTTTACCCCCATCAAGGCCCAGAGCATCGTCAACAAAATTGACACGGTTTATAAACAGGCGAAAATGGCCCAGAAGGCCCTGTCGGTTGACCAACAAACCAAGTTTCTGGACAAAACCCTCAACGACACCAAGCAGCAACTGCAGGAAGCCCAGGCTCGCCTGCAAGCCTTTTTGGAAAAAAACAAGGTGCTGGACGTGACGGCCGAGGCAGGTTCCCTTGTGCAGCGGCTGGAAAAGTTGGAACTGGACAAAGAAACCCTGAATGAAAAGTTGGGGCTGTTGGTCGAACTCGGCCGGCTCATCAAAGAGGAAAGCATTACTTCCTCGGAGGACGAGCGGGTGGAGCAGAGCATCCCCGCCATTGCGGGCCTCGACGACCCCCAGCTGGCCTCGGGCCTCAATGAATTGAACGACCAGCAGTGGCAGTTGCGCCGGCTCAGCCGCTCCAGCACCGACAAGACAGAGGCCGTGCAGCAGCGCCAGGCCAACCTGGAATTTACGCGCAACAAAATCCGGCGCATTCTGCAGCAGGACGAAAAGCTGCTGCGGCGGCAAATGAGGCTGCTGGACCAGCAAAGCAGCAAACTGGATGCATCGTTGCAAGACAAGCCGGCCCAGGCCACCGAGCAAGACCGCCTGCGCCGGCCGGTGGAGCAATACGGCCAGCAATACCAGGACTTGTTTCGGCGGAAAATCGGTTTTGAGATTCAAAAGGCCGGCAACATTGCCGATTTCACGATTTTGTCGCCGGCCTCCTTACCGGGTGCCCCCATCTTCCCCAACAAGCTGCTAGCCTACGCCATTGGACTGGCCGGGGGCCTGCTGCTGGGCCTGGGCCTGATTGCGGTGCGCTATTTTATGCACAACACCGTGACGAATGTGCGGGAGCTGGAGCGCAGCACCAAGGCCTCGGTGCTGGGCATCATTCCCACCTACGACAAGGAGAGAATGGAGATTTCGCGGCTGGTGGTGGACAAAAACCCCAAATCGGCTATTTCCGAATCCATTCGCTCCATCCGAACGAACCTGGATTTTATTAGCTCTTCGAAGAAAAAGCGGATGATTTCGGTCACGTCTACTATTTCGGGCGAAGGCAAAACGTTCGTGACGGTGAACCTGGCCGGCATCATCGCGCTGTCGGGGCAGCGGGTGGTCATCCTTGACCTGGACATGCGCAAGCCCAAGGTGAACTTGGCTTTCAGCGCCGAAAACACCAAGGGCGTAAGCACCATTCTCATCGAGCGCCACAGCGTGCAGGAATGCATCCAGCCGACCACCATTGATTCGTTGCAGTTCATTTCGGCCGGCCCCACGCCACCCAACCCGTCGGAGCTGATTCTGAGCGACCGGTTCGATGCCATGATTCAGGAGCTGTACCGGACCTATGACGTCATTCTGATTGATACCCCGCCGGTGGGTCTGGTGACAGATGGCATCCTAATTATGCGCAAAGCGGATATCCCGCTCTACATTGTGCGGGCTGATTATTCGCGTAAGGCCTTCATTAAGAACCTGAACCGCCTCATGCGCAGCAACAACCTCACCAACATGTGCACCATCCTCAACGATGCACCGGCTGGCGCGGGCTATGGCTATGGATATGGCTACGGCTACGGCTACGGCTACGGCAACTACGGTGGCTACGGCCAGGGCTATTACGAAGAGCCATCCAGCCGGCCCCTCACCTTCGGCCAAAAGTTGAAGAAGTTTTTCACCTAACACACTTTAGATAAATGGCTTCGCTCTGGCAAAAGCTTTTTGGCGGGGCCGCGCCGGCCGCCAATCTGGCGCCGCCGGTGGCTGCCCTAGCTACGTTGGGGGCCGACATGCACTCGCACCTGCTGCCCGGCCTCGACGATGGAGCCGAAACGGTGGAGCATTCGGTAGAATTGCTACGGGCCCTGCGCGAGCTGGGCTTTCGCAAGCTGGTGATGACGCCCCACATCATGGGCGACTTCTACAAGAACACCCCGGAAGGCATCCGGGCGGCGCTGAAGCTGCTGCGAGACGCTGCCACTGAGGCCGGCCTGACTGATGTAGAATTAGACTGTGCGGCCGAGTATTACCTGGACGAGTTCCTGGGCCGAAAGCTGGCCGATGGCACCGAAATGCTCACCTTCGGCGGGGAGAAGCGGTATTTGCTGTTTGAGACATCGTACATGAACGAGCCGCTCAACCTGTTCGAAATCATCTTCGAGATGAAAGCGCAGGGCTACCGGCCGGTGCTGGCCCACCCCGAGCGCTACACCTACCTGTACGGCCGCTTCGCGGAAATTGAGAAGATGCGCCGCGATTACGACGTGCTCCTGCAAGTGAACCTGAATTCACTGTCGGGCTACTACTCGCCGGGCGCTAAGAAAGTAGCAGAGCAGCTGATTGACGGCGGCTTGGTTGATTTTGTGGGTACTGATACCCATCACCTGCGCCACACCGACACCCTGCTGCGCCGTACCGTGCCGCAGCCCTACCTGGAAAAGCTGCTGAAAATGCCGCTGCTGAACAATACGCTCTGATGACTTTGTTTTTGGTTGTCAGTTGTTAGCTGTTAACTACTCTGCTGAACACCTAGCAACTGACAACGAGCAACTGACAACGAGCAACTAACAATTAAATCTATGGTTTTCGTTACCGGCGGCACGGGCCTCATTGGCTCTTTTCTGTTGCGGGCCCTGCGCGAGCGGGGGCTGCCGGTGCGTGCCCTGCACCGGGGGGCGGTGCCCACCACGGCCGCGCCGGGTGTGGAATGGATAGCCGGCGACCTGCTGGATACCGAGCAGCTGCGCGCCGCCCTCACGCCCGATGTGACGCACGTATTCCACTGTGCTGGGCTGGTATCGTACGCCCCGCAGGACGAAACCCTGCTGCTGCAGGTGAATGTGGAAGGCACGGCCGCCGTGGTAGACGCCTGTCTGGAGAGGCCGGGCATCCGGTTGGCGTATGTGTCGTCGGTAGCGGCGCTGGGCACACCGTCGGGCGCTGCCACGGCTACCGGAACGCTGAGCGTGACGGAGGCAGCCACCTGGGACCTTGGCGCCGCGCACCCGGCCTATGCGACCTCGAAGTACCTCGGCGAGTTAGAAGTGTGGCGAGGCGTGGCCGAGGGCTTGTCTGCCGTCATCGTAAATCCGTCGGTGGTGCTGGGGCCGGGCGACTGGAACCGCAGCAGCACCCGCCTGCTGCGCTACGCCCACCAGCAACACCGCTTCTACACCCGCGGGCTAGTCAATTTCGTGGATGTGCGCGACGTGGTGGCCCAACTACTGGCCCTGGCCCTCGACCACCCGGAGGTGAGCGGGGAGCGCTACATTCTGAGCGCCGAAGCCCTGCCGCTCGGCGACTTTTTCCGGCAGGCGGCGGCGGCTTTGCAGCGCCGCCCGCCCACGGTGGCTGTGCCCGACTGGGCTGCCGAAGTCATCTGGCGGCTGGAGCACGCCCGGGCGGTGCTCACGGGTGCGCGGCCGCTCATTACGAAAGACACGGCGCGGGCCGGCCGTCGGCCGGTGGTGTACGCACACGGCAAAGTCCAAAGTGCTACAGGGCTCACATTCCGCCCGTTAGCCGAGACACTGGCCTGGTGCGCGGCCGGATTGAGCGAAAACCCGACCAGCGCCCCGGCGGTTATCGTATCTTAGCAAGAGCCGGATTGCACGGTTTTGCTCAATATTTGTTATCATTGACAGAGTACTAGCAAGTGGAGTGAACAACGGTTTGCCGGCGGCTTATTTTTTGTTATCCGACGCTCAGGCCGCCCGTTCACAAAACCCCGATTAATCCACTTAACGGCGATTTTATGCGCATGAACGAACATTTTGAAAACCACCGGGCTGTGCTGGACACCGTGCGCCGCTTCGAGCGCATGCTGGCCCAGCAGGAGTCCGTTTTCTTCGACTTGGAGGACTTCGAGAACATCATCGACCATTACGTCACCAACGCTGAATTTGACAAGGCCCTGCAGGCCTGCGAGGCCGCGCTGGGTCAATACCCCTTCTCAACCGAGTTACTGATTGACCGCGCTCAGGTGACGGCCATGCGCGGCGACTACACCGAAGCCGAGCGCCAGATTGACGCCGTAGCTGCCCTCGACCCTACCAACGCCGACGTGGCCGTGACGCGCGGCATCATCAGCACGCAGCGCGGCGAATTTGCCGAGGCGGTGGAGTTTTTCCGGGCCGGCCTGGAACAGGAGCCCGAGCGCGAGGACATTCATTTCAACCTCGGCCTGGCTTTCCAGAGCTGGCAGAAATTCAAGAGCGCGGCCAAGCACTACAAGCAAAGCCTGCGCCTGAACCCCGACAACGAAACCGGCGTGCAAGAGCTCCTGCACTGCCTCGACATCACGGGTCGGCTGGAGGAGCATGAGGAGTTCTTCAAGCGCTTCACCGACGATGACCCGTACTCGGCCACGGCTTGGTACAACCTGGGTCAATACTGGTACCGCCGCGAAGACTTCACGAAGGCCGCGGAGGCGTTCGATTTCGCCGTGACCATCAGCCCCGATTTCCACGACGCCCACCACTGGCTGGCTGACACCTTTGTGTGCCAGCAGGAGTACCAGAAGGCCATTGCCGAGTTTGAGCAGGCCTACCCGGCCGGCCAGCCGACTGATGAGGCCCTGTGCAACATCGGCGAATGCTACGAGAAGCTACGCGAGTGGGAGCCCGCCCGCAAATACTACCGCCAGGCGCTGGAGCTAAACCCAGAGATGGACGAGGCGTGGTTTGGCCAGGGTGTGCTGCTGCAGGAACAGGGGCGTTGGTTTGAGGCCATCCATTACTTCCGCAAGGCTACCGAGTTGTATGCGGAGAGCGGCGAGTACTGGTCGGCGCTGGGCGCAGCCGAGAACCAGGTGGGCAACGTGGTGAGCGCGCTTGAATCGTACGAGAAAGCCACTGAAGTGGCTCCCGACGACGTGCAGGGCTGGGTGAGCTGGAGCGCCATTCTCTACGAGCAGGGCCACTTTTCTGAAGCCGTAGAACTGGTGCGCCACGCCGTGGAGCTGCATCCGATGGAGGCGCATTTTCAGTATATGCTGTGCGCCTACCTGCTGGCCGACGGCCGCATGCGCGAGGCCTACAACACCCTCGAAACGGCCCTCACGCTCAACTACGAGCAACACGTACTGCTATTCGACTATTTCCCGGAACTGCGTGAGCAGCCGGGCCTCAAGAAATTGATTGAGCAGTTTCGGAAATAACATTTCCCTCACTTAGACGCTACTTTTGTAACCGCCCGTTCTCGCGAACGGGCGGTTTTTTGTTGCCGGCTCCACCCGTTTCCGGCCGCTGTTTTCTCCTAAATCAACTGTTTTACACCTCAAATTGATGAATTACGACCTCTCTCAACTTCCTGAGCGCACGGCCAAGCCCCGCGAGCAAGGCTACACCATGGTGATGGACAAAGGCATGAGCCTGCGCGAAGTGGAAGATTTTCTGGAAGTGGGCGGCGCCTACACCGACGTGGTGAAGCTGGGGTGGGCCACCTCCTACGTGGTGCCCAACCTCCAGCGCAAGCTCGAAATCTACCGCGCGGCCGGCATTCCGGTGTATTTCGGCGGCACGCTGTTTGAAGCTTTCATCATCCGCAACCAGTTTGACGATTACCGCCGTCTGCTCGACAAGTTCGGCATGGAGTACGCCGAGGTGTCGGACGGCAGCATCGACCTCGACCACGGCCGCAAGTGCGAGTACATCCGCGAGCTGAGCAAGGGCGTGCGCGTGCTGAGCGAAGTGGGCTCGAAGGACGCCGAAAAAATCATTCCGCCTTACAAGTGGATTTCGCAGATGGAAACCGAACTCGAAGCCGGCGCCATCAAGGTGATTGGTGAGGCCCGCGAGGGCGGCAATGTAGGCCTGTTCCGCAGCACCGGCGAGGTGCGCTCGGGCCTGGTAGAGGAAATCCTGACCAAGATTCCGGCCGAGAAAATCATCTGGGAGGCCCCGCAGAAGGCCCAGCAGGTGTGGTTCATCAAGCTGCTGGGCTCCAACGTGAACGTGGGCAACATCGCCCCCAACGAAGTAGTGAGCCTCGAAACCATTCGATTGGGCCTGCGCGGCGACACCTTCACCCACTTCCTTGACATGGACGCCGTGGACCCCATGTTCCACCCGGCTGCCAAGAGCACCAAGCCGGGCACGTCGATGCCCCGCGGCTAAACCGGCGATTCGCTTCCGATTTGGCTAACGGTTCGGAGGCCAGTTAGCCCCCACAAGCAAAAAGGCCGGCCCCCTTGCGGGAGCCGGCCTTTTTCGTGTTTGTGTCTGAAGCTTATTGCTTCACCACTTTCAGGGTTTTCGTTTCGCCGGAAGGCAGCGTCACGCGCACCATGTAAACACCGGCTTTCAATTCTTTCACACCGTTCACCGGCATGTCGGACAAGCCTTTGTTCAGCTCAATCGACTCTTCGCGCACCGTACGGCCGGTCATGTCGGTGATGCGCAGTGTGCCTTTGCCGGCATCGTTCGACTCCAATGCGATGTGCAACTCGTCGTTGGCATTGTAGGGGTTCGGGTAAGCCACTGCGCTAGCAGCCGTTGCTTTGCCATCGAAGCTAACGGTGCGGGGACCGAAATAGTCCTCCTTGCCGTCGAGGTCGATTTGGTGCAGGCGGTAGTAAACCGTGCCGGCGCTGTAGCTCGTCTTGTCTTCGTAGCTATAGTTGGTCAGCTTCGTAGAGTTAGGAGCGGCGCTGGCCACATAAGCCACCGTATGAAACTCGGTGCCATTGGTCGAAGCCTGCACTTCGTAGCCTTTGCTGTTGAATTCGGTGGCCGTCTGCCAGGTGATGAGGGCATTCTTGCCGAAGCGCTTGGCATCGAACGCCGTGAGGCGAACGGGCAGCGGGTTGTTTTGGTCGCCGAGGGTGAAGGTAGCGAAGTTCGTTACGCCCGTCTTGGATACCGTGTTATTCGTTTGGTCAACCGCACCGTCGCGGCCAATGGCTCCAAAGGTGTTGCCCGAGTTCGTCGAAAGGAAAATAATCAGGCTGGCTTCAGGAATGCTGCCAGTGCCCGGCGTTCTGGTGTTGGGGCCGTTCAGGTTCATGGTTTCGGCATCGCGGTAGCGGAAAACCATGTTTGCCCGGAGGCCACCACTGGACGTTTGCTGGTCGCTGGGCCGCACACCAATGATGCGACGGATGCCGAACCGGCCGCTAACGGGGGAATATGCTTCAACCGTATTGCGGGTAACCTCTACGTTGCCGGGGCTATTATTCCCGGTAAATGTCAGAGTCATACCGATGTTGCCGTACGTGCGGGTTTCACCAACCAATACCCCCTGACGGGTTGTCCGAACAAAGCCATACAGGAAAGAAGGGTCATTCTCCCCGTTCAGCTGTGCGCCGTTGTTGAAGTTGGTAGAGGCCCGGTCAGACAGGAAAACGACGTTGGTGGCGGGCTGAGTGATGTCCGTAGCCAAAATACCAGCGTTGTTCGACAGCGTAACGTAAGGATTATTTGCCAGCGGGTTAGCAGCGGTAGTGTACACATTCGGCGTCATGAAGTTGAGCGCTTCCGAAACGTTCATTACCCCTTGCAGTGTCTTGGTGCCTCCGCCGGAGATGTCGACCCGTACGAACGAGCCGCCCGTAATATTCTGGTTGCCCCCCGCGAACTCCATGATGGTGTTTTCCCGCTGAATGAAGCTGTCGTACGTGTTGTCGAAGGTGCCGAACACCCGCAACTGACCGACTACCAAGCGGGCGATAGAACGTGCTGCCTGCGAGTTACCACCCATCACAAAATTGAGCGTCTGGGCCGGGCCCGAGCCCCTGTTATCGTAAATCAACGCCCCGCCCGCCGTTTCGTAACGGAAGTCCGAGCGGATATTGGGATAGGGTACACTGTTGCCAGTGCCCAAGTCGCGAATCAGCGCATTCGTAGATGGATTGGGAATACCATTCGTCCAGTTACCAGCGTCAAACCAGTTGTCGTTAACTGCGCCAGTCCAGATGGTTACGGCAATGGGAGTGCCCCCAACCGTGAAAGTAGCAGTGGAGTAGCCGGTAGGCGGATAGGTAACGGTGAAAGGAACACCCGTAGAGCTGTTTACCCCACTAGCCTGGTAGTAAATATCAATGGCATAATTGCCAATTGACGTTACTGCCGATGCACCTATCAGGTTAGGTTGCGGGTTGGAGTTGCTGGGGCTGCTGGGGTCGATGATGAAAGTCCGAACACCGCCCGAGGCAGTCCCCGATTGCGAGAGCGTGATTGGCTGGAAGGCGCCGCCACCCGACGAAGTAGAGCGAACACGATAATAAAGCACTACGCCGCTCACCGTATTAGAACCCGCTTCGGTGGTCGTCACCGTCGTGTTCGTGAGACGTAGCTGTCCGTTGTTGATGTCAAAAGCGCAGGAGGTTCCACCGGCATTCTGGCTGGAGCAGAAATTATAGCCCGGAAACTGAGGGTTGGTACCGGTGTTCGGGAAGTAGTACGAGGTTGCATTCCCACCATCAGAGGCAATCTGAATGTTGGCAGGGTTAAGCGTGGGGGCCGGAGCACGGGTACCCGTCACATCAAAAAAAGCTGTATAGCCCGCACCGCCGTTATCGTCGCGAGTAGTCAGTACCGGGCCGGAACCGTTGCGGTAAGTAGCGCGGTAGCTTACTGAAAGGGAATAACCATCACCGGCCGTTTGAATGAGCGGAATGATGCTTGTGGCTGCAGTAGAGTTAGAGAAAGTGCGTACGCCTCCGCTTGCAGTGGTCTGCGCAAGTTGAACAGTGCCCGACGAAACAGGGTTGAAGCTAGGGTCATAAATCGTGTAGTCGATAAAAGCACCGTTGACGACGCTCGTGCCGGTTTCGGTGGTGGTCAGGGTGCCGCCGTTGAAAATAAGCGTACCTGTGTTGATGTCGAACTTCGGCGCTGTGGTGGAACCCGGCTTCTGGTCAATTAGCGTAGAGCCATCATAAGTGGCTTTCGCATAAGTATTGTTGCCGTTGCCTTGGTTAACGATTACCTGTGCACTGCCTAGTGTCACAGCGGCTTGCACCGTTTGCGTCGAGCCTAGGCCGACAAAAATGGCGAACAGCGGGAGCAAAAAGCTGAGGAAGCGCCGCTGTCGCAACAGCTTCTGAGTAAATGTTAAAGTTTGCATTTGGATTGGGAATTGGATGTAAAAAGGAGGGAAACGAAAAGCCCGTGTTTCGTCACGAGGCGCATATACGCAGGAGTTGGGAAAAGGTAAACCTGTTTGGGAAAAAAGTAACCCAACTTGGGAAAAGTTAAATATTTTGTTCAAATCATTATTAATAATGATTCCTGGATGTTGTGCGTAGCCACTGCGTCAAGCAGGCCATCCGGTGTGCGAAACACCAGAGGCAGAAGCTAGTGCACGATGCTGTAGGGGATGGTGGCCAGCGCTTTTTTCTCAGCGGGCAGTTCCACGCCCAGCAAATCGTGCACGCTCACCCGAATCTTATTGGAGAGCTGTGTGATGGGCAAGTCGTTGCTGTCGTAGCCAAAGGGGTTTTCAATCTCATTGCCAATCATTTCCAGGCCCAGCATGGCGTAGGCCCCAATCATGGTGATGGGCACCATCCACCAGCCGCACGAATCTACGAGCACCAACGGCATTATCATAATGAAAATGGTGATATAGCATTTGATGAAAAAGCTGTAGGAATACGGAATGGGCGTGGCCTTGATGCGCTCGCAGGTACCGTTCACGCTCATCATGCCCAGGTAGTGCTGCTTGATGTTGATGAGGTGGATGGGGTCGAAAATCTGGACCTGCCGCAGCTGCTCCACGCTTTCCATCAATACGGCAATGATGGTAGAGCACACGCTCTCGGCCTTTTGCAGGCGGTCGATGATGTCGGGGGTAGCCTCCATCTTGTCGAAGCGCACGCGGTTGCGCAGGCTGCCTTCGAGGGCAATGGGGAAGTTGGAGATGAGGGCGGCAAAGTAGCGGCGGCTCGATTTGGCCTCACGGGGGAGCAGGGCGTTCATTTCCATGGCCAGCCCGCGGCAGTGCGACACGAGCTGTCCCCACACGCCGCGCCCTTCGTAGTACCGGTCGTAGGCGGTGTTGGTGCGGAACACCAGCAGCAAGCTGAGCAAAATGCCCAGAATGGACAGGTACTCGCGCCCGATGCGGACGTTGAGCGTATGGAAGTCGATGCTAATCACGGCGATGGCCGACCCGTAGAGCCCGACCAGCGCCACGCGCTTCAGCAACAGACGGATGACGGCGGAAGTATGGAAGTGCCACAAGGCCCGCCACCAATCACCTCCTTGATAAACAATCATTATTCAGGTAAATTTTTTTCTACGTCCTGCAACGGCAAAGGAATCGTGGAGGTTTGGGCAGCCGGGTAGATTGGTCTCTGGGCAGCGAAACGCCGGCCACAGGTGGGCAGTAGTTGTGAGGCCGCTTATCACAGGTCATGCCATTTTTGAAGAGCGGGCGGCCACCAGCCGCCGCTGGCGGCGGCCTGGTTTGGGTAGAATGAGGCCAGCACGATGCAGAAAGGCGTTTCCGGCAGAAGTGAAATGGCAGAAAAAAATAATTAAACTTCGGCCGGCCAACGCGTAAGGGGGCGCAAAGGTAAGGAAGGCACTCCGTCCACCCTACCCCCGCCCGGAAATAGTGGCTAGGCGCGGCCACTTTGGCGGCGGCCCGTTTTCTTTGTGGCTCACATTAGGCCTGGCATGGAACTCATCAAACATTTTTTCGACCTTTTACTCCACCTCGATAAGACGCTGGTGAACGTGGTGCACGACTACGGCAACCTCACCTACCTCATTCTGTTCCTCATCATCTTCACCGAAACCGGGGTGATTGTGATGCCCTTCCTGCCCGGCGACTCGCTGCTGTTTGTGGCCGGCACGCTGGCCGCCCAGCCCAACCCCGAAACCGGCCACCCGCTGCTCAACATCTGGCTGCTGATTCCGCTGCTCATCGCGGCGGCCTTCATCGGCGATAACCTGAACTATATGGTGGGCGACTATCTGGGGCCGCGCGTGTTTCGCGAGAACTACAAGTTCCTGAATCGCAAATACCTCGACCAGACGCAGGCCTTTTATGCCAAGCACGGCGGCAAAACCATCATCATGGCGCGCTTCGTGCCCATTGTGCGCACGTTTGCTCCTTTTGTGGCCGGCGTGGGCACCATGACGTACCGCTACTTTGCCTCGTTCAGCATTGCGGGGGCGGCGCTGTGGGTGATTTCGCTCACGTTGGCGGGCTACCTGTTTGGCAATATTCCGCTCGTAAAGAATAACTTCACGCTGGTGATTTATGGCATCATCCTGATTTCGGTGCTGCCGCCGCTGTGGTCGTTCCTGAAAAGCAAGTTTGGCGCCCAGCCTGCGGCCGATGTGCAATAAGCGGCCGGCCGGGGTTTGCCCACGGTAAGCAGTCATTTCTCAGCCAAAACGCCCCCAGCCGGAAGGTTGGGGGCGTTTTTTTGTGTTCTTTTGAAGCTCTTCCCCTTCCATCCCCTTCCATGCGCCAGTTCGGGCTTATCGGCCGCACCCTCAGCCACTCATTTTCCCAAACGTATTTCACCCAGAAGTTTTACTCGCTGGGCCTGAGCGACTATCAGTACGACTTGTTCGAGCTGGCCTCGGTGAATGAGCTACCGGGCCTGCTGGCCACCCACCCCAACCTGGTGGGCCTGAACGTGACAGTGCCCTATAAGGAGTCGGTGATGCTTTACCTGGATGAGCTCGCGCCCTCGGCCACCCACGTGGGGGCGGTGAATGTGATTGAGCGCACGCCCGACGGGCATCTGCGCGGCCACAACACCGACTACATCGGCTTCCGCGAATCGTTGCGCCGGTTCTTTCCGCTCCGGCCCGAGGCGCGGGCGTTGGTGCTGGGCACCGGCGGCGCGTCCAAGGCCGTGGGCGTGGCGCTGCAGGAGCTGGGCATTGCGTACTGGCTGGTGAGCCGCGACCCGCTGGCCCGCGGCCTCACCTACGCCGACCTGACGCCGCAGCTGGTGGCCGCGCATCCGCTCATCATCAATGCCACGCCGCTGGGCACCTTTCCGCGCACCGACGAGTGCCCGCCGCTGCCTTACGAGGCGCTGACGGAGCAGCACTACCTATATGACCTGGTGTATAACCCCACCGAAACCCTTTTCATGGCCAAAGGCAAGGAGGCCGGGGCGCAGGTGAAGAACGGGTTTGAGATGCTGTGTTTGCAGGCGGAGGCGGCGTGGGATATCTGGAATGGGAAATGAGGCAGGCGCCTGGGCAGCATCTGTCATTGCGAGGCCGCAGGCCGTGGCAACCGAAGGTCAGCGTAGTTAATCCGTCTTGTCAAGACCAGTCTCTTTCTTTAGCGACCAGCCTTGATTAAAAAACGAAAGCCCCGATACTGCGCAGTACCGGGGCTTTGTGATAAAGGAACGTGTCTGGCTTTGACAGGACGGATTGCTTCGCTGCGCTCGCAATGACAGCAGCGGGCGCCTACGCCTCCCTCCTACTGCTGGCCGCCCTGGCTTTCGCCGGCTTTGGTGTCGTCGTTGCGGATGCTGCGACGCTGCTTGGGCGGTGCATTTTCAATTTTGCCGAAGCGGTAGCCGAACGCCAGGCGGATGCCGCGCAGGGCGATGTAGTTGTGCTGCTCCAGGTTGAAGACGGGCGTGGTGACGTAAGAGTTCAGGTCGCGCCGGGCGGTGATGAAGTTGTCGGCGTTGAGGGTCAGGTCGCCCTTCTCTTTCAGAATGGTTTTCTTGATGCCCATGGAATAGTAGTTCCATGCAGAAGAGCGGCCCTGCAGCTGCACGCGCGACGAGCTGATGCCGCCGTAGAACTGCGCACTCAGGGTTTTGGTGAATTTGTAGGTTGAATTCAGGTTGAAGTTGTACATCAGGCCCTCGTTGGTGGTATTGAGGAAGCCGGAGCGCAGCACCACGTAATTGAATGAGGTGGAGCCGCTGATTTCCCACTTGGTGGTGGGCTTGAAGGAGCCGAACACGCTGGCGCCGTAGGTGCGGTTGCGGGCCACGTTGGCGAAGGTGGTCACGGTAGTATCGAGGCGCTGGGTGCGCACGGTTTCGATGGCGTTGTTGGTCTGGCGCGTGAAGAGCGAGAAGTTGAGCACCGAGCCTTTCACGAAGGTGCTGTAATTCAGCTCGTAGCTGTCGGTGAATTCGGGGTCGAGCTCGGGGTTGCCGCGGCTCACGTTGAATTTATCGACGCGGTTTTCGTAGGGGTTCAGGTAGTAGATGTTGGGGCGTTGGATGCGGCGGCTGTAGGCCAGGCGGATGCTGCTGCCCGGCTTGCGGGTGTAGTTGATGCTGGCGTTGGGCAGTAGGCTGGTGTAGCCGCTGGTGAAGCGGGTGATGTCGTTCTGCTGGAAGCGGCCCACGATGTCGGTGCGCTCCAGGCGGGTGCCCACGCGCGAGTTCAGCTTTTTGCCCAGCGGGAAGCCGTAGGTGGCGTAGGCGGCGGCCACGTTCTGGTCGTAGTCGAACACGTTGGAGCGACGCGCATCCACTACAAACGGCGCGTCCACGCCAGTGGCGGTCTGAATCTGGTAGTCGCTCAGCACCCGGCGCAGAATGGCCTTGCCGCCCACTTCCACGCTGCGCTTGTCGCCGATGGGGTGCGTGTAATCGGTCTGGAGCGTGGTTTCGAGGTTGCGCGAGAGGTTGTCGCTGCTCTCGCGGTAGTTAGGCAGGCCGGTGGCCGTGTACTGGTTTTCGAATTGATTGAGCGCGTAGGGCTGCAGGTTGCGGTTGCGCGAGTGCTGGGCCAGCAGGCTCCACTCGCGGCGGGGCTGGCCCTCGAAGGTGCGCGTGTAGGTGCCGTTCAGGTCGTAGCTCGACGAGTTGTAGTTATTCTCCGTGGCGCGGGTGAAGAGCTGGCTGGCGGTGGGGCCGCTGAACACGCGCAGGTCGTTGGTTTGCTGGCTCTCGCTCTGGTTGCGGTTCAGGCTGCCGCTAAAGCCCACGGTGAGGCTGTGGTTTTTGGCCGGGTCGTAGTCGAGACTCATGCGGCCGTAGGCGCCGCCGCCCAGGTTGTCGCCGCTGCCGTTCTGGTTTAGCCGCGAGATGACATTATCGGCCGAGCCGCCGAAGTTGGTGCGTTCCGAGGTGCTGGCGCTGGGGCTGTAGTAGAGGTAGCTGCTGAGGTTGGTGTTCACGCCCACTTTGCCGCGGCGCACGTTGAGGCTGCCCCCGGCGTTGGAGCTGCGGTTGCCGGCGGCGGCGTTCACGCTGCCATTTACGCCCTGCAGGTTGTTCTTTTTCAGAATGATGTTCACAATGCCGGCCGTGCCTTCGCCGTCGTACTTGGCGCCCGGCGTGGTGATGACTTCCACGGAGGCAATCTGGTCGGCGGGCAGCTGCTTGAGGGCGTCGGCCAGGTTGCCGGCCAGGATGCTGCTGGGCTTGTTGTTGATGAGCACCCGAATGTTGGAGGAGCCGCGCAGCTGCACGTTGCCGTCGAGGTCCACGTTCAGCAGCGGCACTTTGCGCAGCACATCGGCGGCTACGCCGCCCTTGTTGGTCAGGTCGCGGTCGGCGTTGTACACAATGCGGTCAGGCTTCACCTCGATGGTTTCCTTTTCGCCGGTCACGGTCACGTCGCCGAGCTGCTGGGCGCTGGCCGTGAGGCTGAGCGGGCCCAGGTCGGTGGTGCCACTGGTCACGGTCACGTCGCGCGTCAGGGCCGCGTAGCCCAGGAAGCTGAGCTGCAGGCGGTAGCTGCCCGGGGCCAGCCCGCGCAGGCTAAACTTCCCTTTTTCATCGGCCACGGTGCCGTCGATGGGCGTGTCGCCGGTGGTGGGCAGCAGGGCCACGGTGGCAAACTCCACGGGCTTTTTGGTGGCGCCGTCGAGCACGGTGCCGTTGAGGCGGCCGGTGCCTTTGGGCGCCTCGGGCAGCACCAGCGGCTTGGGCGCGGCGGGTTTGGCGGCGGGAGTGGCGGTGGCCGGCGCGGTCGCGGGCGTTTGGGCGTAGGCAGAGCTAGCGCAGGTCGCCAGTAGCGACAAGCCGAGTAAGGTGTGTTTCATCAGCAGAAAGAAGGTGTGGCGAAAGATGTGGAAAGCAGGAAAGCGTTGCGCCGGCTACAAAAGTACCAGCCAAGCCAGAGGTATATCGCACTATCAATCGTTTTATTACACTACTCACTAAAAAAGACGCACTTACAAAACTAATTTCTTAGTTTGAAGAAAAGGAAAGCACTTTTTGCACGCTCATGCACCGCAGCTTTCCCACATGATACCCAAGAAAATAGCCGCTCCCAAAGGAGCGGCTATTCTGGTTTTACTCACTTATAATGAAGGCTGCATCACACTACTTTGCCGCCAGCTTCTGCGCGATTTCGGCGGTGTGGCGGCCCTGGAAGCGGGCGCCTTCCAACTCGTTTTCGCTGGGCTGGCGCTCGCCCTGGCCGCCGGCCACGGTGCTGGCGCCGTAGGGCGTGCCGCCGGTTACTTCCTCGTGGCCCATCTGGCCCTGCCAAGCGTAGGGCAGGCCCACAATCACGAAACCGTGGTGCAACAGCACGGTGTGGAAGCTGCGCAGCGTGGTTTCCTGGCCGCCGTGCTGGGTGGCGGTGCTCACGAAGGCGCCGCCCACTTTGCCCACCAGTGCGCCCTTGGCCCAGAGGCCGCCGGTGCTGTCCATGAAAGCCTGCATCTGGCCGCAGAGGTTGCCGTAGCGCGTGGGCGTACCGAACAGGATGGCGTCGTATTCTGTGAGCTCCTGCGGGGTGGCCACGGGCACATGGGCAAAGGCCTGCTGGGCGCCGGTGGCCCCGGTCTGGTCCAGCACTTCTTTGGGCAGCGTTTCGGGCACGCGCTTCACCACTACTTCGTTGCCGGCTATCTGGCGGGCGCCTTCGGCAATGGCTTCGGCCAGTTTCCAGACGTGGCCATAGGTAGAATAAAACAGCACAAGGGTCTTCATGAAAAAGGGGTTAAGGTGGTTGAAAAAGGTTAGAACGAGGTAAGGGCGGGGCTTGCCCCGCACGGGCGTTGAACGAAATTATTGAGGCAGCGCAGGCGGCCGGACGGGGGCAGGCCCCGTCCCTACATCGTTCAACCTCAACTCCGAAACTGTTGCCAGGGTTGTTGCGTGAGAAATAAATATCTTCGAAGATGGATTGGTGGGTCGCCTTATTTCCGTGGATGCTGCAGCAGGTTTTTCACCGGCTTGCAACCCTTTGGCAGCGGGGTGCATCTCCCTTGCAACACGCCCCCTGCGGGGCCGGCTTTCCCTGGCTCGACTCGCCTTTCCATGCTGCAGAAAATGACCTTCTCTACTACCTTCTCCCCCGCCGGCACGGGTTACCGGCTGCCGGCATGAGCGCCGCGACCTGGTTTGCGTTCGGTGCCGACGATGTGCTGCCCGACCAGCCCGCCACGCCCGTGGCGCCGCGCCTCACCGCCAGCCGCCACTCGGCCGTGACCAGCCCGCCCACCGAAGCCGAGCTGATTGACGGCTGCCTGCGCGGCCGCCAGCTCGCCCAGAAACTGCTCTACGACAAGTACGCCGGCAAAATGATGGCCGTGTGCCTGCGCTACGCCCAAACCACTTTTGAGGCCGAAGACGTATTGCAGGAGGGTTTCCTCACCGTGTTTCGCACGCTGGGCAGCTTCCGCCGCGAGTGCCCGCTGGAGTTCTGGATTCGCCGCATCATGATTAATGCCGCTCTGCGCCAGCACCGCCGCAACGCCTCGCTGGTGGCGGTGAGCGACGGCGAATACCCCGAAACACTGGCCAGCGAAGAGTTCACGCTCAGCAACTACAATTTCCAGGAGCTGCTGGCCATGGTGCAGGAGCTCGCGCCGCGCTACCGCATGGTTTTCAACCTCTACGCCATTGAGGGCTACACCCACAAGGAAATCGGCGAATTATTGGGCATCACCGAGGGTACCAGCAAGTCGCAGTATTCCCGGGGCCGCGTTATCTTACAAACTAAACTGGAACGCCTCGGCAATCCAACCCGCCATGTCAGCTAATCCTATCGACGATAACACTACGCCTAAAACCACCGGCAGCCTCGAGGACCTGTTTCGCCACCACCTGGGCGAGGAGGCCGCCGTGCCGCCGCGCCCCATGCTGTGGGACCAGATTGACAATTCGCTGCTGATTCGGCAGAACGAAATCTACCGCAAGCGGCTCGTGGCTACCCGTTGGGTGGCGGCGGCCAGCCTGTTTCTGGCCTCGCTGGCCGGCACCGGCTGGTGGGCCCAGCACGACGGTGCCTTCCGGGGCGCCGAAGTAGCTACGGTGACGGCCCCAGCCGCTTCGCGCAATGGCCAGTTGGGCAGCTCGGCGGCCACTTCGGCCGGCCGGGTCTTTTCTGATAACGGTAGCTTAAACGGTGCAGCAACTCAGGCCCCCGCCACCACACTGGCCGGCACCGCAGCCGGCACTGCTGGCTCTGATGCAGCTTCCGAAAACGGCCTGAATGGCCGCGCCAGCAACACTGCGCCTACTTACGCCGCCAACACCGCGCCCACCGGCACTGGCTTCGGCGCGGCCTCGGTGCGTGGCGGCTTTGAGCGCGATGCCCGCGCCGAAGCTGGCCGGAACAGCACCACGCCAGGCGCAACGCCTGATGCTACTGCTGCTCAGAATGCTAGCCGCAGCGCCATCGTCGCGCAAGGCGGCGCGCAGTCTGCCGCTGGTACCGTTGGCATCAATGGCGCCACGGAGGCCGGCTTGGTTGCCGCCGGTACCGCACCGGCTGGTGTTACTTCGGTGGATGGCATCACTGGTTCGGACGCAGCAGCTACCAGCGCGGGCGCCGCAACGGAAGTAGCCGGCGCAACTTCGGCTTCGGCCGGTTTGGCGCAGGCGTCGGCCGGACCGCAGCAGGTGGGTTTCCTCGCCGCCCGTCCGGCTACGCTCAGCCTGACCAACGGCGCGGCGCTGCCCAACGGCTTGGCCACGGTAGCCCTGCCCGAGCCTACGCTGGCCGCCGAGCTTAGTAAGTGGAACTATGGCGTGAGCTACGCGGCTTCGGTTTTCAATCCGAATGTGAACTTCTCGCGGGCGGGTATCGAGCCCGAATACGGCTACAACCCCGCCCTGGGCCCCGACTCGCCGAAGCTGACCGAAGCCGCCGCCGCCCAGTACCGTGAGCATCTGCGCCCCGGCCTGAGCCAGCGCCTGGCGCTGCTGGCTACGCGCCACCTCAAGGGCCATTGGTCGGCAAGCACGGGCTTGGAATTCAGCCAGTCCACTGCTCAATCGGCTTCTACCGCGTCTTTCGTGGGCGAGCAACTCTACGACCTCGGCTCCTTCACCAACGGCCAGATGCGGACCACCAACTTCCGCTACCGCATGGGCAGCGTGCCCTTGCAAGTGAGCTATTCCAACCCCGTGAAACGCGGCTGGAGCCTCTACGGCCGCCTCGGCGGCGTGGTGAGCGCCCTGCTCGGCGCCCGCAGCGACGTGGAAGGTGAGCCGGAAGCTACCAAAACGTACTCTGTCCTCTCGGCCGGGCCCTACCGGCGGGTGCTGGGCAGCGTGCGCGGCGCGGCTGGCGCGCAGTTCCGCCCGACCACGGCGGGTTGGGCCCTCACTCTCGGCCCGGTGGCTGAGCTGGGCTTGACGCCGATGAATGCCCATCCGGCGCAGAGCTATCTGGCCCAGAGCCGCCCGTATAGCTTCGGCCTGGAGGCGGGGATGGAATTCGGGCGGTAGGGTTTCAGGATAAAGCATCAAACAGAACGTCATGCTGAGCGCAGTCGAAGCATCTCTACTGCAGTAGTAAGTCCAATCAAAAGGAATACTATTAAGGTAGAGATGCTTCGACTGCGCTCAGCATGACGTTCTGTTTGATGCTCACTTCCAACTGACTTTTCCCAATTCCCGCGAAACCCTATTTCCTCGGTTATGGTTAAGGTAGGCTGACCAATTCGGCCTACCTTTCGCGTTGCATGGAGTACCAACTGACCTCTGAATTTAAGCCGACCGGCGACCAGCCCACCGCCATTGCCAAGCTCGTGGAGGGCGTCAACAACGGCGAGCCGGCCCAGGTGCTGCTGGGCGCCACCGGCACCGGCAAAACCTTCACCATGGCCAACGTCATTGCCCAAACCGGCAAGCCGGCCCTGGTGCTGTGCCACAACAAGACGCTGGCCGCCCAGCTCTACGGCGAGTTCAAGGCCTTTTTCCCGAACAACGCCGTCGAGTACTACATCAGCTACTACGACTATTACCAGCCGGAAGCCTACATCGCCAGCACCGACGTTTTCATCGAGAAAGACCTAGCCATCAACCAGGAAATCGAGAAGCTGCGGCTGCACACCACCTCCACCCTGCTCTCGGGCCGGCGCGATGTCATTGTCATTGCCTCGGTGTCGTGCATCTACGGCATTGGCAACCCCGAGGAATTTGCCAAAAACGTCATTTTCCTCAAGCCGGGCATGCGCTACACGCGCAATAACCTGCTCTATCAGTTCGTGCAGATTCTGTATTCGCGCACCGAGGTGGAATTTACGCGGGGCTCGTTTCGAGTGAAGGGCGACACGGTGGATGTGTTTCCGGCCTATGCCGACTACGCCATTCGCGTCTACTTCTTTGGCGATGAAATCGAGTCTGTCCACAAGATTGACCCGGTGAGCGGCAAGAAGCTGAGCGACGAAGCCCACGGTATTGCCCTCTATCCAGCCAACCTGTTCGTGACTGGTAAGGAGACGCTGAATTCGGCCATCAAGCAGATTCAGGACGACATGGTGCACCAGCACGCCTACTTCGAGAAGGAAGGCCGCGACGCCGAAGCCAAGCGCATCATGGAGCGCACCGAGTTCGATTTGGAGATGATTCGGGAGCTGGGCTACTGCTCGGGCATCGAGAACTACTCGCGCTACTTCGACGGCCGTTCGCCAGGTTCGCGCCCGTTCTGCCTGCTCGATTATTTCCCCGATGACTACCTGCTGGTGGTGGACGAAAGCCACGCCACTATGCCCCAAATCCGGGCCATGTGGGGCGGCGACCGCAGCCGCAAAACCGCCCTGATTGAGTACGGCTTCCGTCTGCCCTCGGCGCTGGACAACCGGCCGCTGACCTTCAACGAGTTCGAAAGCATGTACCGGCAGGCGGTGTTCGTATCGGCCACGCCTTCTGACTACGAGCTGGCTCAGGCCGACGGCGTGGTGGTGGAGCAGATTATTCGCCCCACCGGCCTGCTCGACCCCGAAATCGACATCCGGCCTAGCCTCAACCAGGTTGACGACCTGCTGGACGAGGTGGACAACCGCGTGAAAATGGGCGACCGGGTGCTCGTCACCACCCTCACCAAGCGCATGGCCGAGGAACTGAGCAAGTACATGGACCGTCTCGGCATTAAGGTGGAATACGTGCACTCCGACGTGAAAACGCTCGACCGCGTGGAAATCCTGCGCAAGCTGCGGCTGGGCGAAATCGATGTGCTCATCGGTGTGAACCTGCTGCGCGAAGGCCTCGACCTGCCCGAGGTGAGCCTGGTGGCCATTCTCGATGCCGACAAGGAAGGCTTCCTGCGCGACCAGCGCAGCCTGATTCAGACCATGGGCCGCGCCGCCAGAAACGACCGCGGCAAGGTGATTATGTACGCCGACCGCATGACCGGCTCGATGCAACGGGCCATTGACGAGACGAACCGGCGCCGCGCCACTCAGCTGGCCTACAACCAGGAGCACGGCATCACGCCGCGCACCGTGCGCAAGAGCCACGCCGAAATCATGGGCCAGACCGACCTGGCCGACTACCGCGTGCTCGACACCCAGGCCTACGCCGGCCCCGACGATGGCGGCGCCGCCCTGGCCCTGGCCGCCGAGCCCGTGGTGGCCATGATGACCCGACCGGAGCTCGAAAAGCTCATCAAAACCACCGAGAAGCAGATGGAAGCCGCCGCCAAGGACCTCGACTTCCTCACGGCCGCCAAGCTGCGCGACGAGCTGGCCGCGCTGAAAACCATGCTGAAGGGCAAGCGGGACTAGTATCGTTTGCCAGGGCGGCAGTAGATTTAGCCAGGGAAAGCGCGAGCCGCTTTCCCTGGCTTTTTTATTTTTCCTGCCCTATGCACATGACCTTTATTTCCTTTCAGCCGGCTGCGCGGCACTCACTACGCCGGATTTTTGTCCTATTCGGCCTGGTGGCCGGGCTGAGTTTGACGGCGCACGCGCAAACGGCTCCGCCCAGGGCTTATGAATTCATGACCATGAGCACCTTTGAGTCACAGGCCAAAGCGCTGTCGCACATCCTGCTGGCTCCGCCTTTCCAAGGCAAGGCGGATATTCAGCTGGAAGACTTTGGCGGCTTCTCAACCAGCAAAAACCTCGACAAATACCAGCGCAATGCCTTGCTCGTGACCCAGCAGCTGGAGGCCCTGACCGCGGCGGGCTGGGAACTTGTCCACGTTTATCCGGTTTCGGAAGTGGGCGTGCTCACCACGCGCTACCTGTTTCGCAAAGCCAAATGAGTACCGGGCCAGGCACCCGTCTGTGCGCGCCAAGCATCTGTCGGCCACTACGTTTCACCTCATTATCTGCAGCCATGAAAGTCCTTTCTTATTTGCTGGCCGTCGCGGCTACCGTCGCCATTTGTTCCTGCACGGCCCAGGCCCAGGTGAAGCAGCCCCGCCAGGTGGGCAGCTTTCAGGCCGTGGAGTCCAGCGGCGGTATTGACGTGGTGCTCACGCAGGGCGTCGGCACCTCGGTGGTAGTGGAGGCTTCCGACGAGGCCCAGACCCACCTTGTGACCAAAGTAGAGGGCGGCACCCTGAAAATTGGCTGGGAATCGGGCTTTTCCTGGAAAAACCTGCTCAGCAACAATCGCAAAGCCAACGTGTACATCACTTGCCCACGCCTCACGGGCCTCAGCCTGAGCGGCGGCGCCGATGCGAAAGGCCAGTCCACCTTCACCGCCGATGCCTTCCGAATTCAAGCCAGCGGCGGCTCCGATGTGAAGCTGAGCCTGTCGGCCAAAACCCTCACCTGCTCCGCCTCGGGCGGAAGCGACGTCGACCTGAGCGGCCGCGTGGAGCGGCAGACCGTGGACATCAGCGGGGGCTCCGACTACAACGCATTCGACCTGCGCAGCACCACCGCCACCGTGCGCGCCAGCGGTGGCTCCGACGCAAACCTGACTGTGGATGGCGAGCTGTCGGCCGACGCGGGGGGTGGCTCCGATGTGCATTACAAGGGCGCCGCCCGCGTCACCAATGCTTCGCATTCCGGCGGCAGCAGCGTGCGCCGCGTGCAATAAAGCGGCAGCTAATGTCCGTTAATGCCCTATATTTGGGCTTGTAAGCGCCCTTCATATTCTAAAAATCTAAAGCCCAAACCTGACCGGTTTGGGCTTTTTTTGTACCAATCACTCGGCACAAATCTGCTACTCACAAGTGTCTTCAAGGCTGCTTGTACAGCACGCCGCCTTTCATCACCAGCTGCACCTGGCGCACTGCGGCTACGTCCTGCGTGGGGTCGCCGGCCACGGCCACCAGGTCGGCTAGCAGGCCGGGGCGGATGCTGCCGCGGTCGGCGAGGTGGAAGATTTGGGCGTTGCCGCTGGTGGCCTGGCGCAACACTTGTAGCGGCGTGAGGCCGTAGTCACGCACCAGCAACTCCATTTCGCGGGCGTTGTCGCCGTGGGCAAATACGCCCACATCGCCGCCCAGCGCCAGTGTCACACCCGCTTTCAGGGCGGCCTGCATGCTGAGGTGCTTTTGCTGCAGGCGCGGCGGCAGGGGGCCCTGGCCATTATGCCAGCCTTTGTACTGGGCGATGGCATCGCTGGCGGCCACCGTGGGGCACAGGGCCACCCCGCGTTTTTTCATCAGCTGGAATACTTCCAGCGTGCCTTCGTCGCCGTGCTCGATGGTTTCGACGCCGGCCAGCACGGCGCGGCGCATGCCCTCCGGCGTGCTGGCGTGGGCCACCACGCCCCGCCCCGCCGAGCGGGCCGTTTGCACAATCAAGGTCAGCTCTTCGAGCGAAAAGGTGGGCTGGGGGCTGGCACTGGGGCCCCAGCGGTAGTCGGCGTACACCTTCACCACGTCGGCGCCTTTGCCCATCTGCTCGCGCACGGCCCGAATGATGCCGTCCACCCCATCGGCTTCCTGGGCGCCTTGGGGCACGTCCTCGTCCACCGATAGCTTGGGGCCGTAACTGCCCGTGGCCACCAGTGCCCGGGTGGCCACCAGCAGGCGCGGGCCGGGAATAATGCCCTTATCAATGGCCTGCTTGAGGCCCACATCGGCGTAGGCAGCGCCCTCGGTGCCCAGGTCGCGAGCGGTGGTGAAGCCGGCCAGCAGCGTGCGCTGGGCGTGCACGGTGGCGCGGGCCACGCGCAGGGCCTGCGATTCGAGCAGCACCTGGTCGTTCCAAGGCGTTTCGTTGTAGGGATGCAGCAGCAGGTGCGAGTGGCCTTCAATCAGGCCCGGCAGCAGGGTGAGGCCGGGCAGGTCGAGGGTGCGGGCGCCGGCCGGCGGGCTGATTTGCGCAGCCGGCTCCGCTGCCGTAATCCGGTCGTTTTCGACCAGCACGGCCCAACCAGCGTGCAACTCCTGCCCGTCGAACACGGCCGCGGGCCGCAGTAGCATGGCCCCGGCCGCCGCCGGTTGTGCGGCAGGCTGGGCCTGCGCGTGCCAGGTCATGCAGGCCAGCAGTAGCGCTGAGCTCCACCGCCGCGCCCGCGCTGCAATAGCCAGCCGGCCCCATCCTTTATATGACACCCCAGACAATTGCATAGCACCGAGAGAAGAAAACGGCATCACCCGATGCCCGTCAGGGTAGCGAAGCTACAGCCTGACCTCAATGCGAAGCCATCTGCCACGGGCCTAATGCAGAAGCGCCCCCAACCTATACTGGCTGGGGGCGCTGGTAACTGGTGGGAGTGAACGGTGGAATAAATCTTTATTTGAGGCGACGCAAGCTGCGGCGGGCCTCCCGGTGGGCGGTTTTCATGTAGGCCTTCAGTTCCTGCTTGCGGCCTACTTTGATGGGCTGGGGCGAGGCCAGCCGGAGGGTGGTGTCGGGCGAGTCGGGCTGCACCGACACGGTTTCGTCGGCAAAGCCGGCGTAGCTCACCGTGAGCTTCACGGGGGCGTTGGTGGCCGGCAGCAGCAGGCTGAATTCGCCGTTGGAGTTGCTCACAGCCATTTCCTTGGTGCCCACCACCGATATCACCGCGCCGGGCAGGGCGCCGTCGGGGTTCACCACGCGGCCGATGAAGGTGTGGGTAGTGCCGTCTTCGCGCGGGCTGCCGGCCGGGCGGGGCGTGTAAGCCGAGCTGCTGGCGTAAACCGCTTGTGCCTGAGCACCGAAGGAGTTGCAAAACAAAGCACTAGTAACTAAAACGGCCAGAAGGAACGAAGAGCGCATAAGCAAGCGGGGAAAGGCGTGAAGGCTACCGTTGTTGAACGATATAAATTTAACCTTGCACCTATCTCATTTTCCTACTGCGCTGGCTGAATGCACTGACTGACCCGGCCAACGGTGGCTTTTGGCCCGGCAACGGAAATTAGACGGCCCTAAAATTTTGCTTTACCAACAACCAGTTGTTCATAGCCGGGAAAACCCCGATTTATGGCGCTAAACAGGCCCAATTTCCTGCCTCTTCTGGCAGCGTTACTTCCGCTTGAGCGCCGCCGCCACGGCCTGGTTGAGCAATGGCTCCATCACGCGGTAGCCGGCCAGGTTGGGGTGTACGCCGTCTTCGCCGTAAGATTTTTTCAGACCGTGCTGCTCGTCGGTGAGGGCGGTATGCATGTCGTAGTACACGCAGTTGTGCTGGTCGGCGTAGGCTTTGATGAGCTTGTTTAAGGCGATGATTTTCGGGGCCGGGTTCAGGCCCTTGCGCCACCAGAAATCGGTGCTGGGCGCCACCGAGCCCAGCACCACCCGGATGTGGTGGACCTGGGCCAGTTCCACCATGCTCATGAGGTTGTTCATGGTGGTCTGCGGGTTGTAGGGGCCGTTGTTTTCGGCCACGTCGTTGGTGCCCACCAGAATGACCACCACGGCCGGCTTCAGGTCGATAACGTCGGGGCGGAAGCGCACCAGCGTCTGGCCCGTGGCCTGGCCGCTGATGCCGCGCCCGATGTAGGCATAAGGCTTGCCCGCAAAAAAGGCCGAATCTTCTTTCACCCAACCTTCGGTGATGGAATTGCCGATGATGACCACGCGGGCCGGGCCGGCACCGGGCGCGGGCAGGCGCTGGTTGGCGGCGGCGTAGCGCTGCAGGTTGGCCCAGTCGTTGCGCAGCTGGTAATCCTGCCGCTGGTGCTCGGCGTCGGCGGCGGCGGGCCTGGGGGCGGGCGGCGCTGGTGGGGTTTGCGGTATTTGGGCGAGGGCCGGACGTCCGGCGGCGGCCAGCAGCAAGAGGCAAAACAAGTGTTTAAGAAATTTCATAGCATTTCTGAAAGCCAGGCGTCGAGCAGTGGCAGCATACCGCCGCCCGGCTTATTTACTTGTTAGGAGAAATAGTGGGCCTGAAAACTCAGGGCATTGCAACGCTGTTGCGGCGTATGCGCGGCCGAAAGGTCGCAAACGTTTGGGGTAATACACCTGGCCCGCCCACTACCCTGCTTCCATCCCAAAAAAACAAAACCAACGTTTAAGCGCATTCCAGGCCGTGTTGCGGCACCCAGCCGGCCGCTTGGTTGGCGGCATCCTAACGGCTAGTGCACGGGCTCGTGGCTGCCGGATGCGCGTACCACAAGTTTCCATTGTTCCGGACGCTTCGGCGTTCGGGGCCGAAAACATCGGGCTACCCTTGCGGCTTGGTTATACTCACGCTTCAAAGCAGTATCTTCCCTTACTTTTCGGCTGCAAAATCGTTTTTCTTTTTCCATTCAGTTCCCTTCTATTTCGGTGAAAACAGCGTCCGGCTTTTCGGAATTAGAGTACCTGCGGCGGCTCAAGCTGAGCGACGAGCGGGCCTTTGATGCGCTGTTCCGTCACTACAGCGCGTTGGTCTACCGGTTTGCCTACAGCTACCTGAAGTCGCGCCCCGTGGCCGAGGAAATCGTGCAGGAGTGCTTCATCAAAATCTGGGAAAAGCGCGAGCAGGTGCGCGACGACCAGCCCCTGAAAAGTTACCTTTTCACCATTGCGCACCACGCCGTGCTCAACGAGCTGCGCCGCGACCAGCACCACCTGCGCCTGCAAGGACAGGTAGCCGCCGGCCGCCCCGAGAGCGTGACGAACGAGGCCGAATACGAGGAAATGGAAAACCTCTACCAGGCCGCCCTGGAGCAGCTGCCACCCAAGCAGCGCGAGGTGTTCGTGCTGAGCCGGCAGCAGGGCCTCACCTACCCCGAAATAGCCGAAATGCAGGGTCTGTCGGTTAAAACCGTGGAGGCGCACATCGCCCGCGCCCTCAAAACCATGCGCAGCTACTTGCGCCTGCATGGCGGCGGCATCCTGGGCATGCTGCTGGCCTGGATGCTAGAAAAGCATTAGGAAGAAAGGTTGGGGCTCATATGAACGACGTAGGGGCGGGGCTTGCCCCCGCCCGGCTGTTCGCGCCATTTCAACGGTTCCGTGCAACGTCCGGGCGGGGGCAAGCCCTACCGGGTACGACCCCGCCCCTACGTCGTGCTGACAGGCCAACGAAAAAAATATTTACAAGTCGTGTAGGGGGAAAGGCAGGGCACGGTGTATTACCGCAAACGTTTGGGATTTTCCGCAATCGTTGCCAACCAAATACCAGCGGCTTCAACGCCTTTTATCGTCGGCCGCAACGGGCCTAGTCGCCTGTTTTACCCGCCCTCTATGCCAACAGCTATTACACAAACTTCTTTCACGGCTTACGTGCAGGGCACAGCCAGCGCCACCGAGGCCGAGGCCGTGCGCCATTGGCTGGGCCAGCCCGAAAACCAACCCCAAGCCCAGCAATGGATGCACGAGCACTGGGAAACGCTGGCCGCGGCCAACGACGAAATCAGCCTAGCCGACGAACCCGACTACGAGCAAATGCTGACGCGCCTGCACGTGCAGATGCTGATGAGCGAAACAAATGAGCCGCGGGCCGAGCCGACGGTGGCCCCCATGTGGCGCCGCTGGGCGGCCGCCGCGGCGGTGGCCGGCACGCTGCTAGCCGGCGGTGGCTGGCTGTACTCGCACCGCGCCGCCGCGCCGCAGGAATACGCCACGGCCTACGGCCAGACCAGCACCCTGCAGTTGCCCGACGGCAGCAGCGTGACCCTGAACGGGCATTCCACGCTGCGCTACCCCACGGCCTGGGTGCCCGGCAAGCCCCGCGAGGTGTGGCTCGATGGCGAAGCCTACTTCGCGGTGCAGCACCAGGCCGACAACCAGCGCTTTGTGGTGCACACGTTGGGCGGGTTTAGCGTGGAAGTGCTGGGCACCAAGTTCACGGTGGTGCAGCGGCGCACGCAGGGCCGGGTGGTGCTGCTCTCGGGCAAGGTGCGGGTGAGCTTCGACGACAAGCGCCAGCCCGACGTGGTGCTGGCGCCCGGCGACCTGGTGGACACCCGCGAAACCGCCCCGGCCAAGCTGGAGGTGACGGCCCGCCGCAACGTGCCCACGGCCCCCTACGCCTCCTGGAAAGACAACATGCTGGTGCTCGACGGCACCACCATCGCCGAGCTGGCCAACCGCCTCGAAGACACTTATGGCCTGCAGGTCATCGTGGCCACGCCGGAGCTGAACGAGCGCAAAGTTACGGGCACCGTGCCCGTGCAGGACCTCGACGTGCTGCTGCAGTCGCTGGAAGAAACTTTTCACATCCGGGCCGTGCGGCAGGGCAACCGCCTGACGCTGACCGAACAGAACTAACCTTTTTTCATTTTTTCCCACCCAATCATGAACAAAACCCTTACCCACCTGGGTTTGCTGGCCTTCCGGCCCGCGTGTTTGGTTGCCGGCGTCACAGCGCTTCAGCTGCTTGCCTCGCCGGCCCACGCCCAACTTCTCGCGGTGAACTCGGTGCGTCAGAACACGCCCTCCGACACGCCGGCTAATACGAAAACGGTGTTGCTCAAGTCGCTGCTCAAGCAGTGGGAAAGCGAGTACCACGCCACCATCTTCTACGAAAGCAAGCTGGTGGACAACAAGCGCGTATCGGCCCAGGCCGGCGACGGCTCGCTGGCCGACAAGCTGGCGGCGGTGCTGCCGCAGGTGGCGCTGCAGTACAAAGAGCTGCGCGTGAACTACTTCGTGATTACCGGGGCCCCGGCCGCCGCTGGCGTGTCCGCGCCCACGGCAGGTGCCACGACCCGCGCGGTGCAGGACATCCCCGTGTCGGGCCGCGTGACCAGCGGCACCGGCGAGCCGCTGCCCGGCGTGACGGTGCTGGTGAAAGGCACCAGCATTGGCACGGCGACGGACACCAACGGCAACTTTTCGCTGAGCGTACCCGAGGGCAGCACACTGGTGTTCAGCTCGGTGGGCTTTGCCCGGCAGGAAATCCCCGTAGGTAGCACTACGACTTTCAACATCCAGCTGAAGGACGATGCGCAGTCGCTGAAGGAAGTGGTGGTGGTGGGCTACGGCACCCAGAGCCGCCAGGAGCTGACCACGGCGGTGTCGTCGGTGGGGGCGGCGGCCATTGCGCGCCAGCCGGTGGCGGGTTTCGACCAGGCCTTGCAGGGCCAGGCGCCCGGCGTGCAGGTGACGGCCCCCAGCGGCGCGCCCGGCGCGGGCATCAACATCCGCATTCGCGGCAATGCCACGCTGAGCCTCAACGCTTCGCCGCTGTACGTGATTGACGGCATCCCGATTTTGCCCGATTACCAGCAGGAACTCACCAGCAACAACCAGCGCCTGAACCCGCTCAACACCCTGAATCCGAATGACATCGAGAGCATCGACGTGCTGAAGGACGGGGCCGCGGCGGCCATTTACGGCCTGCGCGCCGCCAACGGCGTGGTGGTGGTGACTACCAAAAAGGGCCGGGCCGGCCAGGCCCAGGTGGGCCTGAGCGTGTACTACGGCCGCCAGTACCTGCGCAAGAAGCTGGATGTGCTGAACGCCCGGCAGTTTGCCGAGGAATACAACGCCATCCGGACCAATGCCGGGCAGGCGCCCGGCTTCCCGGACCTGAATAACCTGCCGCCTTACAACACCGATTGGCAGGACGAGATTTTCCGGCCGGCCGATATGCAGAGCTACCAGCTGAACGTGAGCGGCGGCTCGGACAAGACGCGCTACTATGTGGCCGGCGGTTATTTCAAGCAGGACGGCATCAACATCAACTCGGGCTTCGACCGTTACAACTTCAAGATTAACCTCGACCAGCGCGTGACCGACCGGTTCCGGCTGGGTACCAACCTGAACCTGAGCCGCAGCCACACCAACGGCTCGGTGCGTTCGGAATCGGCGCTGGGCAACTCGGGTACGGTGCTGGGGGCGCTAACGCAGATTCCGACCGTGCCGGTGCGCAACGCCGACAACACCTACGGCACCAACCCCTTCACGCTAAGCGACAACCCGGTGGGCAACCTACTGGAAACCAGCAACCAAGCCATTGTGTACCAAAGCCTGGGCAATGTGTACGGCGAGTTTGACATTCTCAAAAGCCTGACCTTCAAGACCTCGCTGGGCTTGGATTTCCGCACCCAGACGGAAAACACGTTCTATAGCCGCAACTACCCCGGCACCTCGTCGTCGCCGACGGAAACCCGCGGCTCGGCCAACACGGCCACTAACCAGCAGGTTATCTGGCTGCTGGAAAACACGCTGACGTATAACAAAACCCTCGGCGACCGGCACAACTTCACGGTGCTCGGCGGCCAGTCGATGCAGGCTTCGGACCGGTTCACGTCGGGCGCCGGCACGAGGGGCTTCGCCTCCAACGCCGTGCCCTACCTGAACGGCGGCGCTACGGCGTCGGGCATTCCCGGTAGCTACGCCGACCAATGGTCGCTGCTGAGCTACTTCGGCCGCGTCAACTACAACTACGACGAGCGGTATTTGGCCATGGTGAGCTTCCGGGCCGATGCCAGCAGCCGCTTCAGCGGGGCCAACCGCTTCGGCTACTTCCCGGCCGTGAGTTTGGGCTGGCGCGTGTCGAAGGAAAGCTTCTTCCCGCAGGGCGGCCTGGTGTCGGACCTGAAGCTGCGCGCCAGCTACGGCGCCAACGGCAACCAGGAAATCTACACCTACCAGCGCTTCTCGCGCTACTCGGTGGGCAACAACTACCAGGGCACGGGCTCGGCCATTCTGGGCGGCATTACCCAGAGCGACATCGGCAACGACGTGCGCTGGGAAACCACCCGGCAGCTCAACGGCGGCATCGACTTTGGTATGTTCAACGGCCGCCTCACCCTCACCCTGGATGCCTACGACAAGCGCACCACCGACCTGCTGCTGGGCGTGACGCTGCCGCAGAGCACCGGCGCCGGCAACCTGAACGTGATTCAGAACGTGGGCAGCATTCAGAACCGGGGCCTGGAATTGGGCTTGGTGACGACCAACGTGCAGGGCAACGACGGGGGCTTTAGCTGGACGACGAACTTCAACATCACCGGCAACCGCAACAAGGTGCTCGAACTGGGCACCCTGCCCAACGAGAAGGGCGAGCAGGTGCCGCGCACCTTCATCGGCGGCTACAGCATTCAGCAGGCCGGCCAGCCGCTGGGCGTGTTCTACGGCTACCGGGCGCTGGGCATTGTGCAGTCGGACGCCGAAGGCGCGGCCCTGCCCAAGCAAAACAGCATTGCTCCCAAGGCCGGCGACCTGCGCTTTGAGGACGTGAACGGCGACAAAATCATCAACGACCAGGACCGGGTTATCATTGGCAACCCCAATCCTAAGGCATTTGCTGGTGTCACCAACAACTTCACCTTCAAAGGCCTCGAGTTGAGCGTATTCTTCCAGAGCAGCTTCGGCAACGACATCTACAACCAGAACCGGACCATCACCGAAGGCCAGACCACCGCGCTCAACCAGAGCACGGCCGTGCTGAACCGCTGGACGCCTACAAACACCAACACCAACATTCCGCGCGCCGTGGCCAACGACCCGGCCGGCAACAACCGCGTGTCGACCCGCTTCATCGAGGACGGCTCCTACGTGCGCCTCAAGAACCTGACCCTGGCCTACACCATTCCCGCCGACATTTCCAAGCGTGCGGCCATCAAGAGCCTGCGCATCTACGGCACAGCCCAAAACCTGGTGACCTGGACCAAATACTCGGGCTACGACCCGGAGGTGAGCGCCGACCCGTTCTCGACCACCGGTTTCGGCCGCGATTTTGGGGTATACCCGCAGTCGCGCACCTACACCGTGGGGCTCAACGCCACTTTCTAAGCCGCTTTACTCGCTAGAATTCCCATGAAAAAGCTATATATCCTCCCGCTTTGTGCCCTGACGCTGCTGGCCGGCTGCGACTTTCTGAAGAAAGAGCCCCTCACCAGCATCACGCCCAATAACTTCTTCACTTCGGCCGACGACGCCGAATCGAGCCTCACGGCCGTGTACGACGCCCTGCAGAACACCGGCGCCTACGGCCAGGACCTGATTGTGATGGGCGAAGCGCCTTCTGACAACGTGACCAGCACCAACGGCGACGTGGCCGCCCTGCAAAACATTGCCTGGACGCCCACGACCGGCCAGGTGGGCAGCGTGTTCCGGCAGGCCTATATCGGCGTGAACCGGGCCAACATCGTCATCAAGTACGTGCCCAACGTGGTGATGGACACCGCCCGCCGCAGCCAGATTGTGGGCGAGGCCCGCTTCATCCGGGCGCTGAACTACTTCAACCTGGTGCGGGCTTTCGGCGGGGTGCCGCTGCGCCTGCTGCCCACCGAAAGCAGCCAGCCCTCGGAAACCAACCTGCCCCGCGCTTCGGCCGATGCCGTGTACGACCAGGTGGTGAGCGACCTGCAAATTGCCGCCACACGCATGCCCGCCAGCAACAACAACCGCGCGGGCCGCAACGCCGCCAGCGCCCTGCTGGCCCGTGTGCAGCTCACGCGCCGCAACTGGGCCGCCGCGCAGGCCGCCGCCCAAACGGTGATTGCCCGCAACGTGCCCTTGAACAACTCCTTCAAGTCGCTATTCCCGGCCGAGAACAAGGGCGCCGAGTCGCTCTTCGAAATCCAATACTCCGGCACGGCCGACGGCGGCAACATCCTGCCCGACCTGCTGCTGCCCCTGCCCTACGCCACGTACTCGTTTCCGAAATTCAACGTGCCCAGCGCCGAGCTCATCGCCTTTGCTGACACCGTGAACGACCGCCGCTGGGCCTTCAACGGCGTGCTGTTCAACAGCGCGGGCCGCCTGATTGGTCGCGACCACGTGAGCTACCTCGACGCCAAAAACCCGCAAACCAGCGGTGCCAACGCCAACGACCGGGGCCCCTTCGTATTCAAGTGGACCAGCATCGGCAACGGCTTCAACTCCGTCGACAACAACTACGTGCTGCGCATGGCCGAAGTGTACCTGGCCTACGCCGAAGCCGCCAACGAGCAAACCGGCCCCAATCAGGACGTGCTCAACAAGCTGAACGTGGTGCGCCAGCGCGCCGGCCTCACGGCCCTCACCCTATCCTCGGCCCAGGCCGCGACCAAAACCACGCTGCGCGCCGAAATTGACCGCCAGCGCCGCCTGGAAATGGCTTTTGAAGGCGAGCGGTGGTGGGATTTGGTACGCTACGCCCGCCACACCCTGGCCGATGGCTCGGCCACGCACACCATCACGGCCCTCGACATCATCTCGCGCCGCCGCCAGGGCGGGGCCCGCGACGTGAACTTCCTGCTCTTCCCCATTCCCCTGGCCGAGCTCAACACCAACCCCCAGGCCCAGCAAAACCCGGGGTTCTAGCCAAGCTGTCGTTTCGGGGTGGAGGGTGGAAAAAATGGTGGGAACAGTGTTTCCGGTTTTCTGCTCCGGAGCGACATGCTAGGGCGCTATTGATTTGATGAGGAAAGAACCGTCATGCTGAGCGCAGCCGAAGAATGACGGTTTAAATCCCAAGCAGCAGGGCTGGTTTCGGTTCGAGGGCTCATCCGGCGTTTGCCGGCTCCTGAATCCAGACCAGCCCTTTTTGCTACTTCCCCCGATGCCTCTTTCTCTTTCCATGCCAATGCCATCTGTTTCTGTTCGTTGCTGGGGGCTGAGTGCCCTGTTCGCCCTCGCGGTACTACCAGGTTATGGCCAGCAGCGCAGCACCAAAGTCAAAACCAAAACGACGACCAAAACCAGTGCCCCCGCCCGCATCGACAGCTGGGTGACCACGCCCGACCAGTCGCAGCTGCTACAAATGCAGCCGGCGGGCCTGGCCTTCGGGGCCGGCGCGGCCACGGGCGCGGTGATTGAGGTGGACGACAGCCAGACCTACCAGACAATGGACGGCTTCGGCTACTGCCTCACCGGGGGGAGCGCCCAGCTGCTGCACGCCATGAGCCCGGCCAAGCGTGCCGAGCTGCTGCGCGAGCTGTTTGGCACCGGCGAAAAGGCCATCGGCATCAGCTACTTGCGCCTGAGCATCGGGGCTTCGGACCTCGATGCGCAGGTGTTCAGCTACGACGACCTGCCCGCCGGCCAGACCGACCCCACGCTGGCCAGGTTCAGCCTGGCGCCCGACGAGCAGCACCTCATTCCGGTGCTGAAGGAAATTCTGGCCATCAACCCCGCCATCAAGCTCCTGGGTTCGCCCTGGAGCCCGCCGGCCTGGATGAAAACCAACGAAGCCACCAAAGGCGGCTCGCTCAAGCCGGAATACTACGCGGCGTATGCGCAGTATTTCGTGAAATACCTGCAGGGGATGAAGGCCCAGGGCATTCGCCTCGACGCCATCACGGTGCAGAACGAGCCGCTGCACCCCGGCAACAACCCCAGCCTGCTGATGCTGGCCGAGCAGCAGGCCGAGTTCATCGGCAAGCACCTGGGGCCGGCCTTCAAGGCGGCCAAGCTCGATACCAAAATCATTTGCTACGACCACAACGCCGACAAGCCCGAGTACCCGCTCACGGTGCTCGGCAACGCCGAGGCCAACCCCTACGTGGATGGCTCGGCCTTTCACCTCTACGGCGGCCCCATTGAGGCCCTGAGCAAGGTGCACGACGCCTACCCCACCAAAAACCTCTACTTCACGGAGCAGTGGGTGGGCTCGCGCACCAAGTTTGAAGGCAACCTGGGCTGGCACACCAAGAACATGTTCATCGGGGCGCCGCGCAACTGGGCCCGCACTGTGCTGGAGTGGAACTTGGCCGCCGACCCCGAGCAGAAACCCTACACGCCCGGCGGCTGCAACCAGTGCCTGGGCGCCATCACCTTGGCCGGCGACGTGGTGACGCGCAACGTGGCCTACTACACGGTGGCTCAGAGCAGCAAGTTTGTGCGGCCCGGCGCCGTGCGCGTGGGCTCGACCAGCGCGGGCGTGCTGCCCAACGTGGCCTACCGCACCCCCACCGGCGGCCACGTGCTGCTGGTGTTCAACGACCAAGCTACGCCCCAAACCTTCAGCCTGCGCCACCAGGGCCGGACGGCCGCCGCCACTTTGCCCGCGGGCGCAGTGGCCACTTACGTGTGGTAATATCTTTAAAATCAGTCATTCAGTCACCTTTTTCATTTTTAAAACCCCACCAAATTTTCATGAAAAACCTGTTTACTCTTTCCGCAATCACCGCCTTGGCGCTCAGCTCCTTGGGGGCGCAGGCCCAGTTCACCGTTGATGGCACCCTATCGGCTGGCGAGGTGGGCACGGGCACCGGCAAGTACCAGCTGCTGGGCACCTACACCAACGCGCACTCGGCCACCGACCGCGGCCTGAAGTCCATTTACATGGGCACCACGTCGACCACGCTGAACATCATGGTAGTGGCCTCGCCTGAGAAGTCGGACTACAACGCCATGCTCATGTATCTCGACATGCCCAACAAAACCGGTGCGCCGGCCAACGTGGCCCTGCCGGCCGGCTCCGATAACAGCTCGCAGTTCCGCAGCACGCCCACGCTGGATATGCAGGCCGATTTCGGTTTCCGCCTCACGGCCTCTCCCCTGGGCGGCAACGACCTGAATGCCTACCACAGCAAGATTGACTACACCCTGCCGCGCAACGGCGCCGGCCAGGCGCCCGACGTGTACCTGGGCTCGACCGACAAGCAGGGCAACGCCTTCACCGTGACGGACCCCGCCAGCGGCATTGTGGGCGCCAAGGTTTCCTTCAAAACCAGCCCCACGGGCAGCGTGGCCAGCAACACCACCACGGGCTGGGAAATTGAATACCCGCTGTCGGTGCTGGGTGGAGCCGTGAACACCAACCTGATTCGGGTGATGGTGGCTTACGTGGGCGACAACGCCGACTTCTCGTCGGATGTGCTGCCGCAGATTGCCGGTCAGGTTAACGCGCTGGGCGCCAACCCCAACTTCGCCAACATCGCCGGCAACCAGTTCTACACCTATCAGGTGGGCACGGGCGTGCTGGCCAGCCGCAACGCCGCGGCTGAGTTGCAAACCTCGGCCTACCCTAACCCCGTGGCCGCCGATAGCCGCCTGGCCTACACCGTGCCCGCCGGCGCCCAGCCCGTGACGGTGGAGGTATACAACAGCCTCGGCCAGAAAGCCCTGTCGTTGCTGAACACTACCCAGGCCACCGGCAAGCACGAGCTGCCGCTCACGGCCCTGCGCCAGCTGGCGGCTGGTCCTTACGTGGTGATGCTCCGCGTGGGCAGCCAGCAGAGCAGCCACCGGGTAGTTGTCGAATAACGCCTGCGCCGTTTGAGCCGGCCGAACGTGTACCCCGAAGCTCCGCTTCGGCCCGCGCGACAATCGTTCAACGTCGCCGAAGCAGAGCTTCGGGGTACACGTTCTACTGGCTCTGACGGCTTCTAAACTGCACTACCCATCCTTCTTTTCCCCGTTTGTTATGCCTCGGTCCTTTCCCACCCGTTTTTCTTACCCGGCCGGCCTGCTGCTGGGGTTGTCCTTGCTGCTCGGCAGCTGTAAAAAGGACAACCCCGATACGCCGCCGGTGACGCCGCCCGTCACGCCGCCCACCACGTCGGGCGCTTCGCAGGTAGCCGTGTGGCTGACTACGCCGGATAAAACGGCCCTCTTCTATCGGCAGCGGACCGGGCTGAGCTTCAACGGCGTGGCCAACGCGGACCCCACCATTGCGGTGGACACCACCCAGACCTTCCAAACGATGGACGGCTTCGGCTATACCCTCACCGGCGGCAGCGCTTATGTGATGAGCCAGATGGCAGCCAGCAACCGGGCAGCACTGATTAAGGAGCTGTTTGCCACCGACAGCACCTCGCTGGGCATTAGCTATTTGCGTGTCAGCATCGGGGCGTCGGATTTGAGCAGCCAGGTGTATACCTACGACGACTCGGGCACGCCCGACCCCACGCTGGCTCAATTCAGTTTGGCGCCCGACCAGGCCTATTTCATTCCGGTGCTGAAGGAGATTCTGGCGGTGAACCCGGCCATTAAAATCCTGGGCTCGCCCTGGACGGCTCCCTCTTGGATGAAGTCGAACAACAGCCCCGTGGGCGGCAGCCTGCAGCCGCAATACTACGCGGCTTATGCCCAGTACTTTGTAAAATACATTCAGGGGATGCAGGCCCAGGGCATTCCCATCGATGCCGTGACGTTGCAAAACGAGCCACTGTACGGCGGCAACAACCCCAGCATGGTGATGACCGGCGCCGAGCAGGCCGCCTTCATCAAAAACAACGTGGGCCCGGCCTTTCGGACCGCCGGCCTCAGCACCAAAATCATTGCCTACGACCACAACCCCGACGCCGACGGGCTAGCCTTCGTGAACACCGTACTCAGCGACCCCGCCGCCAGTGCCTTCACCGATGGCTCGGCCTTCCACCTCTACGGCGGCACCATTGGGGCGCTGAACGGGGTGCATACCAGCTTCCCTACTAAAAACATTTACTTCACGGAGCAGTGGACGCAGGCGCCCGGCACCACCAGCTTCGCCGGCGACTTGGCCTACCACGTCAACAATCTCGAAATTGGGGCGCCGCGCAACTGGAGCCGCAACGTGCTGGAGTGGAACCTGGCCAACGACCAGAACTACGGCCCGCACACGCCCGGCGGCTGCACGCAGTGCCTGGGCGCCGTCACCATATCGGGCAATACCGTGACGCGCAACGTGGCCTACTACACGGTAGCGCATTCCAGCAAGTTTGTGCGGCCGGGCTCGGTACGCGTGGCCACCAACCTGCCCGCCAACCTGCCTAACGTGGCCTATAAAACCCCCAACGGCAAGCGCGTGCTGGTGGTGTTGAACACCAGCAATACACTACAACCATTTAATATTCAATACAAAGGAAAACTAATCAATACCTCACTATACGGCGGGTCCGTAGCTACCTTCGTCTGGTAGTTGCAGCCGTTCCTTCCCGTTGGTTTCATGGTGTCAGACTTGTTCCGGTGGCTAAGAATTTACGTGCTGGCTAGCGGCGCGCCGCTGCTGGCTGCTGGGCAACAGCTTATGCCACCCGCCGCCACCGGGCCTGTTTGCCAGACGCAAGCCGGCCGCCTACAAGGCACCCGAGAGGCCCGTGGAACACTAGTGTTTCGAGGCGTGGCGTATGCCGAGGCGCCGGTGGGGGCCACCCGTTTCCGGCCGCCCCAGCTGCTGCGGCCTTGGACCGATGTGCGCCCTGCCACCGCATTCGGTCCGCACGCGCCGCAGAACACCAACAATGCGCCGGCTGGCGAGGAAAACTGTCTCACGCTAAATGTGTGGACGCCCTCGCTACGCGCCGCCCGCCTCAAGCCCATAGTAGTGTGGGTACACGGCGGCAGCTTCACGGGCGGCTCGGGCGACGACTTTCCGGGGCAGAATTTTGCCGGGGCCGACAGCCTTGTGGCCGTGAGTATCAACTACCGGCTGGGCAGCTTCGGCTTTTTGCAGCTGGGGAATTTGCTGGGCCCGGAGTACCGCCAGGCCGGCAACCTGGGCCTGCTCGATGCCGTGGCGGCCCTGCGCTGGGTGCACGCCAACATCGCCGCTTTCGGCGGCGACCCGGGCCGCGTGACAGTAATGGGCGAGTCGGCCGGGGCCAAGCTGCTGGGTGCGGTTCTGGCTACACCCGCTGCCGATGGCCTTTTCCAGCAGGTCATTCTGGAAAGCGGCGGCACCCAGGCCGTGCGCGACACTGCCACGGCCGCCACCGTAACCACCCGCCTGCTGGCCGCCCTGGGCCTGCGCCCCGACCAGGCCAAACAGCTCCTGACGCTGCCCACGGCCGACATCCTGCGCGCGCAGCAGCAAATGACCGCCGGCCCCAATGGCCTGCAGCTGTTCGGGCCGGTGCGGGATGGGCGCATCATCCCAGAGGAGCCGCTGGCTCACCTGGCCCGCAAGCGGCCGCCGCTGCGAGCCCTGGTAGGCACCAACCGCGACGAAGCCGGCCTGTTCATGGGCTTTTGGCCCGCCCTGCGCCAGCCCAATGCGGAGGTGCTCACTAACTTGTTCGGGACTAATGGCTCCAGCGTGTGGCAAGCCTATCAGCAAGCCGCCCGCACCCAGCCTGCCGACCAGGCCTGGCTGCGCACCACCACCGACTACCTCTACCGCCTGGCCTCGTACCGGCTGGTCAGCACGCTGGCCCGCGCCGGCCACGCCGTTTGGCTCTACCGCTTCGACTACCGCGTGCCCGGCGGCGCGGGCCCGGTGCACGCCCAGGAGCTGGGCTTCGTCTGGAATTCGCTGGGGCCGAAAGCGGCCGGCGTGCCATCGGCCCAGGAGCTGGCGCGGCAGATGCACCGGCGCTGGGTGAGCTTCATTGCCACCGGCAGCCCCGGCGCGGCGTGGCCAGCCTACGTTACGGCCAAGCCGCAGGCTCTGGTGTTTGATTCGGTGAGTCGGGCCCAACCGCTCAAGCCGTACGAGGATGCCGCTTTTCCCAATCAGGCTTTTCATCTGTAATCCTTCCTTTTTTCGGCGCTTGCGCCAATTCCCACTATGACGCCTTCTTTCAATAAAGTCCTGCCTGTCCTGTTGCTCACGGCCCTGCACGCGGCAGGCGTGGCCGCTCAAACGTCCAAAACAGCCGCTGCCAAACCAGCCCCGGCCAAATCAACGGCTTACTCGGCTGCGGGTAAGCAGGTGCAGGTATTCACTACGGCTCAGGGCACCACGCAGCGAATGGCGGCCGGCTCGGCGCTGAGTTTTCAGCCGTCGGCGCAGCCGCTGGAGACGCAGGTGTGCGTGTTTGTGGACCCCGGGCACACGTTCCAGACCATGCTGGGCATCGGCGGGGCGCTGACGGATGCCTCAGCCGAAACCTTTGCCAAGCTGCCCAAGGCGCAGCAGCAGGAATTTCTGAAGGCCTACTACAGCCCCACGGCGGGCATCGGCTACACGCTGGGGCGCACCAGCATCCACAGCTCCGACTTTTCGAGCGGCAGCTACACGTATGTGGAAGACAAGGACGCGGCGCTGAAAACATTCAGCGTGAAGCACGACGAGCAGTTTCGCATTCCCTTCATCAAGCAGGTGATGGCGGCGGCCAGCGGCAAGCTCACGCTGTACGTGACGCCCTGGAGCCCGCCGGGCTGGATGAAAACCAACGGCGAGATGCTGCACGGCGGCAAGCTGCTGCCCCAGTACCGCCAGGCCTGGGCCGACTACTACGTGAAGTTCATCAAGACCTACGAGCAGATGGGCATCCCCATCTGGGGCCTTTCGGTGCAGAATGAGCCGATGGCTACCCAGAAGTGGGAGTCGTGCATCTTCACCGGCGAGGACGAGCGGGATTTCATCAAGGGCTACCTCGGGCCCACGCTGGCCAAGGGCGGGCTGGGCGGCAAAAAGCTCATCGCCTGGGACCACAACCGCGACCTGCTGTTCCAGCGCGCCAGCACCGTGCTCGACGACCCCGAGGCCGCCAAGTACGTGTGGGGCATCGGCTACCACTGGTACGAAACCTGGACCGGCTCGGGGATGCTTTTCGATAACGAGCGCCGCGTGCACGAGGCCTTCCCCAACACCAACCTGATTTTCACCGAGGGCTGCAAGGAGAAATTCGACCTGGCCAAAGTGGACGACTGGGCCCTGGGCGAGAAGTACGGCCAGTCGATGATTGGCGACTTCAACGCCGGCACCGTGGGCTGGACCGACTGGAACGTGCTGCTGGATGAAACCGGCGGCCCCAACCACGTGGGCAACTTCTGCTTCGCCCCCGTCATCGGCGACACCAAGGCCGGCAAGCTCATCTACACCAGCGCCTACTACTACATCGGCCACTTCTCGAAGTTCATCCGCCCAGGCGCCAGGCGCGTGGCCAGCACCACCAACCGCGACTGGCTGCAAGCCACCGCCTATCGCAACCCCGACGGCAAGCTGGCCGTGGTGGTGATGAACAGCGGCGACAAGCCCCAGGAGTTTCAGCTCTGGATAAAAGGCCAGGCGGCGGCCACCACCAGCCCGGCGCATTCCATTGCTACCTATGTTGTTAACTAGCAAAATGTAGCGTGGACTCTGCGAGTCCGCGCATGGGCGAACCTCCTACTCCTGCGCGGACTCGCAGAGTCCACGCTACAATTCACCCGCGCATGAAGCTTCTCGCCGCTTTCCTGGCCCTGCTTGCCCTCCCCGCCCTCGCCCAAACGCCCCTGCTCCGCGCCGACGGCCCCAGAATCGTGGACGCCCAGAACCGCGAGGTGCTGCTGCAGGGCATGAACCTGGGCGGCTGGCTGTTGCAGGAAGGCTACATGATGAAGCCCGGCTACGGCGGCACCCAGGGCGCGGTGAAAAAGGTGCTTTACCAATCCGGCATGAGCGACGCGGCGGTGGAAAAATTCTACCAGCGCTACCGCACCAACTTCATCACGAAGGCGGATATCGACTTTATTGCGCAGCAAGGTTTCAATTGCATCCGGCTGCCGCTACACTACGACTTGTTTCTGACGCCACCGCAGCGGGCCGTGCGCAACGGCGTCATCCGCGGCACGGTGCCGTATGCGGAGTACGTGGCTAAGCTGAAGCAGTGGCAGCAAGCCGGCCAGCTTTTCCAGAAACCGGCCCAGCTGGAAGCCATTCGCCTGATTGATAAGACGCTGTATTGGTGCGCGGCAAACAAGCTCTACGTGGTGCTGGATTTACACGCCGCGCCCGGCGCCCAGGGCACCGACTCCAACATTGCCGACGCCCTGCAGCCGCTGGATTTTTGGAAAGAGCCCGTGTTTCAGGATATCACCAACGGGCTGTGGGCCACGCTGGCGCGTCGCTACAAGAACGACGGCCGCATTGCGATGTACGACCTCGTGAACGAGCCCAACAACGTGCCCGGCGGCAACCCGCCCATTCAGGCCATGCTAGAACGACTCATCAACACGGTGCGCGCCGAGGGCGACCAGCACCTGCTGCTGCTCGAAGGCAACGGCTACGGCAATAACTACAACGCCATCGAAAAGCGCACCTTCACCCACCAGCAGAACCTGGTGTACAACTCGCACCGCTACAGCATCCTGCCCAAATACCCACTCAGCAACGCCTTGGACGCCACCAACCCCGACGCCAACCAGCTCGGCGCCATCGCCAACCTGCTCCGCTTCCGCGAAACCCAGAACGTGCCCGTCTGGGTGGGCGAAACCGGCGAAAACTCGGCGCAGTGGATGGGCGATGCGGCTCACAACCTCAACAGCGTGGGCATCGGCTGGTGCCAGTGGACCTACAAGCGCTTCAACGACAAGCCCATTGCGGCCCTGCTACGCATCAAGCCGCCCTATATCGTGGACGTGAAAAACGCCGCCGAGCTGCCCCAGATTTTGGAAAACATCAAGTTTCAGAATTGCCTGCCGAACCCGGACGTCATCGCCGCGCTGAAGGCGGAGCTGCAAAAGGGTGTTAGGTAAATTCCGAAAGAATCTACAAGAACAACGAGAAAAGAACGTCATGCTGAGCGCAGCCGAAGCATCTCTACCGCAGCAGTAATCCATTCGCTGCAACGAATGACTGCTGAAAAGCTTCGTCGCTAGGGTTTGGTGAGACACCCCGGCAACAAAGCGGTAGAGATGCTTCGGCTACGCTCAGCATGACCGTTCTGGCTTGTCCCAAACCTGCCAAAATGCGCCAATGAAACACCCGTTACCGTTGCTACTCCTGCTGCTGACGCTACTCAGCAGCCCCGGTCTTAAAGCCCAAATCAACGCGCCGGCTGGCCGCGTGGTCGTCACCTACCTCGACTCCAAGCTGCTACGCGGCAACCCCGGCGGCGAAAACCCGCGCCGCCGCGTGAGCGTGTACCTGCCCGTCGGCTACGACGCCACCCCCGCCCGGCGCTACCCGGTGCTCTACTACCTGCACGGCTTCACTTGGAACGACAGCCTAATTTTCAACAAAGACGGCATGAAGCCGCTGCTCGACCAGGCCATTGCCGAAGGCAAAATCCGCCCGCTCATCGTAGTGGTGCCCAATGAGCAAACCCGCTTCGGCGGCAGCTGGTACGTCAACTCCGCCACCAACGGGCCGTGGGGCGACTTCACCTCCCGCGAGTTGACTACCTTCATCGACAAGCAGTTCCGGACGCTGGCCCGGCCCGGCAGCCGCGGGCTGGCCGGCCACTCCATGGGCGGCGGCGGCACGCTGCGGCTGGCACTACAATACCCCGGCAACTGGGCGGCGGCCTACGCGCTGAGCCCGGCGCTGCTGGGGCCGCACCCCAGCTACCTGCCGGGCCCGGGCCTGTCCCAGGCCTTGCGCGCCACGAGCGCCGCCGAGGCCCTGAGCAGCCACCCGGTACTGTCCACGGTGGCGGTGTCGCGGGCCTTCTCGCCCAATCCCAAAGCGCCGCTGTTCGGGGCTGACTTGCCCGGCTCATTGGGCGCCGACAGCCTGGCCCGGCGCGATGCGGCGCTGGCCCGCTGGGTGGCCGGCACGCCCACTTATTTGCTGCCCACGCACACGGCCGCACTGCGGCAGCTGCGGGCTCTCGCCTTCGACTGGGGCGCGCAGGACGAGGTGCGGCACATTCCGCCCACCTGCCGCACCTTTAGCCAGTGGCTCTCGTCGTTCGGCATTCGCCACACGGCCGAGGAGTACGAGGGCACGCACGGTAGTCGCATCATGGGTCACGACGGCCGGATGTTCCAGCACGTGCTGCCGTTTTTCGACAAGCACCTCGATTTCAATTGAACGAGGCAGAAACGCAATATCTTGCGTCTCGTCGTTGAACGACCGGGACCATAACGTTCGGCGTTCACGGCCGCGCAGATTAAACAACATCCGCAACGACGAGACGCAAAATATTGCGTCTCTACATCGTTCTCAATTCCTCTATGCGCCTTCCCCGCATCCTCTTGCTCCTAGCCGGCGCCCTCTTCTCCCCCGCCGCCCAAGCCGCTAAGCCACCCAGGAAACCCACGGTCATCCTGTTCGTGGGCAACAGCTTTTTCCACGGCGCCCGGCCTCCCGTGCTCAACTACAACGCGGCCAACGTCACGGACGAAAACTTTACGCCCAACCGCCACGGGCAGCGCTACCGCCAGTACCTGAACGAGCCCGGGCCCTGGGGCGGCATTCCCGGCATTTTCAAGAAGATGACCGATGAGGCCGGGCTCAACTACGAGGTGCATATTGAAGCCCTCAGCGGACAGTCGTTGCAGTTTCACTACGACAGCCTGCTGGCCGTCATCAAACAGCCCAAGTGGGAAGTGGTAGTCATGCACGACCACAGCACCGGCCCGCTGCCAACGCGCCACGGCGGCCAGCCCGAGCGGTTCGTCACCTACGGCACCAAGATGGAGCAGGCGGTGCACGAGGCCAACCCCAGCGCCCAAGTCTACCTCTACCAAACCTGGGCCAATGCCCAGCTCACCTACACGCCGGGCGCCACCTACGCCGGCCAGCCCCTCGATTCGATGACCCGCGACCTGCACGCGGCCTACTACGGCCTGGCCCGGGGCGACGGCCGCATCGCGGGCGTGGCCCCGGCCGGCGATGCCTGGCTGCGCGCCATCCAGAGCGGCGCGGCCATGCCCAACCCCTACGCGCCCAACGCCAGCAAAATGAACCTCTGGGCGCCCGACGGCCGCCACCCCAGCGCCTCGGGCGCCTACCTGAATGCCTGCGTGCTCTTCGCCGAGCTCACGGGCAAGGACCCGCGCAAGCTGGGCGCCGCCGAGCAGTCTGCCTCCGCGCTGGGCCTCGCGCCTGCCCAGGCCGTGGCCTTGCAGCGCGTGGCTTACGAGCAGGTGCGGGAGGCCAAAAAGGCTGGCCGGAAGTGAAAAATTCGGGCCTTCGGGCGCGCCGATGCTGCCGCAGCAACGGGCCGCTGTAGTTTTGTAGAGCGCACGATGAAGCGGGGGCGGCGCGGCCAGCCGGCCGCCGGCCCCGGTTTCGTTGGCTGCGCATCAACCAACAACATCTTACTCAAGCCCTTACTAATGACTAAAATTAAGGTAGCCAATCCCGTAGTGGAGCTCGATGGCGACGAAATGACGCGCATCATCTGGAAGTTCATCAAGGACAAGCTGATTACGCCCTACCTCGACCTCGACATCAAATACTACGACTTGGGCATCGAGTACCGCGACGAAACCAACGACCAGGTGACCATCGACGCGGCCAACGCCATCAAGCAGTACGGCGTGGGCATCAAGTGCGCCACCATCACCCCCGACGAGGAGCGGGTAAAGGAATTCAACCTCAAGCAGATGTGGAAGTCGCCGAACGGCACCATCCGCAACATTCTGGACGGCACGGTGTTCCGCGAGCCCATTGTGATGAGCAACGTGCCCCGCCTGGTGCCTAACTGGACGGCCCCGATTTGCATCGGCCGCCACGCCTTCGGCGACCAGTACCGCGCCACGGATTTCGTGACCAAGGGCAAGGGCAAGCTCACCATCACCTTCCAGCCCGAAGACGGCGGCGAGGCGCAGTCGTTTGAGGTGTTCAACTTCAAGTCCGACGGCGTGGCCCTGGCCATGTACAACACCGACGAAAGCATTCGCGGCTTCGCCCACGCCTGCTTCAACCAAGCCCTGATGAAGGGCTGGCCGCTGTACCTGAGCACCAAAAACACCATCCTGAAGAAATACGACGGCCGCTTCAAGGACATCTTCCAGGAGATTTACGAAGCCGATTACCTGGCCAAGTTCAAGGAAGCCGGCATCACCTACGAGCACCGGCTGATTGACGACATGGTGGCCTCGGCGCTGAAGTGGAACGGCAACTTCGTGTGGGCCTGCAAAAACTACGACGGCGACGTGCAGTCCGACACCGTGGCCCAGGGCTTCGGCTCGCTCGGCCTGATGACCAGCACGCTGGTGACGCCAGACGGCGGCACCATGGAGGCCGAAGCCGCCCACGGCACCGTGACGCGCCACTACCGCGACCACCAGGCCGGCAAGCCCACAAGCACCAACCCGATTGCGTCGATTTTTGCCTGGACGCGCGGCCTGGAGTTCCGCGGCAAGCTCGACGGCAACCAAGAGCTCATCGACTTCTGCCAGGCGCTGGAGCAGGTGTGCATCGAAACCGTGGAAAGCGGCAAAATGACCAAGGACCTGGCCGTCTGCATCCACGGCAACAAGGTAGAGCACGGCCGCGACTACCTCTACACCGAGGAGTTCTTGGCCGCGCTGGACGAGAATTTGAAAGCCAAGCTGGCGAAGTAATTTCTGCTTGGTTTTGTATAAAAAGGCCCCTGTCGATTGGCAGGGGCCTTTTTTTTGTGCGGACGGGGCCCCCAGCTTCACGCCAGTGGGCAGGAGAACGACGTAGGGGCGGGGCTTGCCCCCGCCCGGCCGTTGAACGAAATAGTTGAGACGGCGCCAATAGTCGGGCGGGGACAAGCCCCGCCCCTACATCTGCCGAAGCTGCCTTAAGATGACCAAAATCACCGCTGGTACACCCGCACGTAGTCGATTTCGTAGCGGCTGGGGAAGGTGGTGCCCGTGAGTGGGCCGCCGTTGTCGCCGCCCAGGGCGAGATTGAGCAACACGTAGTGCGGCTGCATCATGGGGTTGAACTGGGTGCCGTCCTGGTTCACAGTATTGGTGAGCAGGGTTTCGTTGAGCAGCAGGTCGTCGACGTAGAGACGGATGGCTTTCTCGTCCCAGTCCATGCGCCAGACATGGAATTTCTGGCTCCACGCGGGGTCGGCGAAGCTGGCGACGGGCTTGGTTTCGGAGTGCCATTTGGCGGTGTAGGGCTGGGTGGTGCCGGAGGCGACGTTGGCCAGGAGGTTGCCTTTGTAGTACTCCATGATGTCGATTTCGCCGTTGCTCGGCCAGGGCTTGTCCACGCCCAGCGTCCAGAAGGCGGGCCACAGGCCGGAGCGGGCGTCGATGCGGGCGCGCATCTCGAAGCGGCCGTACTGCCACTGCTGCCTGCCGTGGGTGTTCAGGCTGGCCGAGGTGTACTCGATGCTGGGGCGGCTGGTGCGCCAGTCGGTACTGCCGGCTTTGTAGTTGGGGTTGGGCCGGGTTTCCTGGCGGGCTTCGATGACGAGGTAGCCGCCTTCCACGCGGGCATTGTCGGGCTGGTACCACTGCAGCTCGTGGTTGCGGGCGAAGCCGGTTTCGAACTGCCAGCTCTTCGGGTCGGGCGCGCCGGGCGTGTTGAACTCGTCGGCCCACACCAGTTTCCAACCGTCGTAGGACGGCGCGGCGGCTTGAGCGCCACTAGCCTTTTTCACGCCGCCAGCCGGGGCGCCCGGCGTGGTCACGGCGCCGATGCTGGCCGGCTGCACGGGTTGGCCAGGCTTCCATTCCAGGATGTACACGGGCTGCGGGGCCAGGTTTTCCAGGGTTTCGCCATCGCCTTGGCCGGTGCGCTGCACGAAGAGGCTGAGAATGCCTTCGGACTTCCAGCGCTCGGTGTCGTAGCTGGGCTCCCAGTTGCCCACGGAGCTGGCGGTGAGGTCGGCGGGCGTCCACTGGTTCTGGGCGAGGTCGGGGCATTGCAGCACGGAGGCGAGGTCTTGGCGCTCGGCATCGCGGTAGAGCAAATAGGCAGCCGTGCGGCCTTTCTGCGTCGAAACCAGCAGCTGCGGGCGCGCAATCGGAATCTTCTTCGTGCCCACCCCGCTCAGGCTGAACGGCGTGGTGCGCTGGCTGACCTGCACGGTTTTCCACGCTTTGCCGTCCTTGTATATCAGCTGGTACTGCGGCACCTGCGTGCCGGCCGGCCGCCAATATGTGGCGATGTACGGCGTGCCCGCCGCGTCGGCCGTGATGGCCGTCTGATTAATCAGCTCGCTGTTTTGGGGGATGCGGGCGGCATACTCGGCGCTGCTTTCGGTGATGGGCAGGAGGTAGGCTTCGCCGGTGCTGTGCTGCCAGGTTTGGCCGCCATCTTTCGAGCAGGCGTAGGCCATGTCGTGGTTGGACGCCACGTTGGGGCTTTCGCGCCACACCCAGGAGACGTGGATGGTGCCCCGCGCGTCGATGCAGGCCTGCCAGTAGGCGTTGCGCTTGCCTTCGCCGTCGATGAGCACGCTGTGCAGGCGCGTCCATTGCCGGGTTTTCACCGCGTAGCGGTTCAGCACGAGGTTGCCGTTGCCGGAACCGCCGTCGCGGTACATAAACAGCACGTCGCCGCCGGGGAAACGATGAAACTCGGGGTAGCTCACCTTCTGCTCCTGCTGGCCGGTCATGGCTTCGAGCGGGCCCATTTCGAGCGAGCCGGGCGCTTTGCCGCGGCAGTATCGCAGGGGGTTGTTGTGGTGGTCGAAGCTCAGGTGCAGGTAGCCCGCGCCGTCGGCCATTAGGCTGATGACATTGTGGGCGTCCTTTACATTGCCCTTGTAAGCAGTGCGCTGCACCTGCCAGGGGCCGGCGGGCAGGCGGCGCTTGGCCAGCGTTACGTAGCCGGTCGAGTCGTAGTAGGCGGTGTATTGGTCACGGCCCTGCGTCACCACGGAGTTTTTGCGGAACACCGCGCCGTTCACGTTGTTCTTCGCCCAGCCCAGGCCGACGGGCGTTTGGGCCTGCGCCGTCTTAGATTGAAAAAGGGCGCCGCTTACGAGCGTCAGCAACAGGCAACCGGCAAATTGAAAAGGACGCATCAAGTAAGTAGGTGATTTAGAGCGAGGCCGTGCCGCGAATCATAATCCGGGGCTTCCCGGACGGGTCGGGCGCGGGGGGCGGCGGGGTACGGTTGGTAATCCGAACATCAACCAGCACATCGGAACTCGAACCCACGGCCCGTGTGATGTCGATGCGCGCAATGGCGTCGTTGGCAATGCGCAGCTTGGTTTCGGCCACCGGCATGCCATTAATTGCGTAGCTGACGGTGCCCGATAAGGCCAGGCTACGCCCAAGCTGGGCGAGAGTGCGGCTGGTCACTTTCAGCTTCGCCTTGCGTTTCATCGTGATATCGATAATGCCATAAGTCGCAAGCGGACGCCACTGCGGCGGCGCATCGGCGCCTTTGTAAATCCTCAGCTTGTCAATGTCATTCGGGTTAATTGCCGGGGTAGCAAGGTCGATGACAATCGAAGAATTTAAGAGCGCCAACGGACCCGGTGCAGCAATCGGGCGTACCATAGCAGCCGCTGGCGCCGGCCTTGCATCCGGTGGCTGCGGAGTGACCGCCACGCTCTGGTGCACTAAAGCATCCGGCAAAACGGTCGCCAACTTAGGGGCAATGGGCGCTACTGCTGCTGGTTGCGCCATACTCGGTAGCCAAGCCAAGCAACAAGTAGTCAGAAGCAGCGAGGGAATCCAGTGGTGGCGCATGGCGAAGTCGTTAGCGGTGAGCAGGAATAGGGCAGGGACGCGACACTTCGCGCCCGCGGTTGAACGACATCACCTTGAAAATGATGTCTGACCGACAAGGTACCGGTCGTTCAACTACGAGATGCGAAGTGCCGCGCTTTTACATACCCGCCCCCGCCTGCGGCGCTTTCTCGTCCACCAGCCGCAGGGTGTAGCTGTAGCTGTACTGCTTGTCGAGCAGGCGGTATTGGTCGTGGGGGTAGGCGCCCCAGCTGTTGTCGCCGCCCACGCCGCGCTGCTTCAGGTCCACGTTCAGGAATACCCGGTCGTGGCGCTTCACGTCGCTGGTGTGCTGCTGCTTTTTGGTAAGGCCGGGGTCCAGCTCTTCGGTGCGCACGTCGAGGGCGCTAAAGCTGAGTGGCTGGGCGCCTTCGATGCGCAGGCCCTGGCCGGTGGCGTTGGTGAGGGCGAGCCAGCGGGCATCGGTATGGTAGCCAGCCTCCTGCGGGCGGATGTACACGTTCGGGTATTGGTTGCGCACCGAGTCGCGGAACACGCCCAGGAAGGTGGCGGTGTTGCGGTCCTGGTAGTTTTCCCAGGGGCCGCGGCCGTAGTAGCTGAGGTTGCTGTAGCGGCCGGGCAGTTCCATGCGCATCCCGAAGCGCATCAGCTCGGGCAGGTCGCGGCCGGTCATGTCCATGGAGGCGGTTACGTTCACGGCACCGTCGGGATGGATGAGGTAGGCCACGGTATAGGGCACGTTGATGTCGGTGAGCAGGTACTCGACCTTAATGGGCAGGCCGGCGGCCGACTCCTCCCCCACCGTCACGCGCTGCACCTTGCGGGCCGCGTGGGCCGTGCGCCACACGCCCAGCCGCTGCGGCATGTTGCTGCCGAAGTCGTTATCAGTCGGCGCGCGCCAGAAATAAGGCTCCGGGTACTGGCCGATGACCTGGTTGCTGCCGCGCCGGTAGTTGCTCAGGCGGCCCTGGGCAGTATTGAATTCGCCGCTCACTTCGCCCGAAGTGAAGGTTAACTTATCACCTTCGCGCTTGATTTGCAGGCCGGTGGCAGCCACCGCTGGGCGCGTGAAATAGGCGGCAGCGGGCGTGAGGCGGAACTGCTCGCGGGCCACCTCGTGGCCGGCCGGCAGCAGCGACTCGGCCGCTTTGGTGTGGGCGAAGACGTTGAGCACGTATTCGGCGCCGGGCTCCGACGTGAGCTTGGGCAGGTCCAGCTTCACTTCCTGCTGCTGGCGCGGAGATGCCTTGGCGGCGAAAGTGCCGGTTTTCACCGCCACGCCGTTTTTCAGTACTTCCCAGCGGAAGGCGTAGTTATCCAGATTTTTGAAGGAAAAGCCGTTGAGCACCGTGACGCGGCCCGAAGCGGGCTGCGCGGCGCTGAACCGAATATCTTGATACACCTTTTTCACCTCGTACAGGCCGGGGTGGGGCCGGCGGTCGGCGGTCACGAGGCCGTCGGCGCAGCCGTTTTCGTCGTTTTGCAGGTTGTAGCCGCCCAGGTCGCCGCCGTAGGCCCAGAAGGGCGCGCCGTAGTTGCTCACCGGGATGCCCTGGTCGACCCAGTCCCAAATAAAGCCGCCCTGCATGTGCGGGTGCGCCCGAATCAAGTCCCAGTACTCCTGGAAGTTGCCCTGGCCGTTGCCCATCGAGTGGGCATATTCGCACATGATGTAGGGGCGCTTCTTGTCGGTGGCCTCGGCGTATTTCTTCATCGAGCCCATCCACGGGTACATCGGGGCCACGATGTCGGTGTTCACGTCCTCGCCGGCCTGCTCGAAGGAAATGGGGCGGCTGGGGTCGCGCTGCTTCAGCCAGGTGTAGGCTTCGTGGAACACCGGGCCGTTGCCGCACTCGTTGCCCAGGCTCCAGATGATGACCGAAGGGTGGTTTTTGTCGCGCTCCACCAGCCGGTCGATGCGGTCGCGGTGAGCGGCCTTCCACTCGGGCAGGTAGGCCGGGTGCTTGCTCTTGTCGAAACCGCCCTGCAATTCGGCGCCGTAGGCGTGGGTTTCGATGTTGGCCTCGTCCACGAGGTACATACCCAGCTCATCGCAGAGGCGGTACCACTGCTCGTCGTTCGGGTAGTGACTGGTGCGTACCGCATTGACGTTGAAGCGCTTCATCATCTCCAAATCCTTGCGCATGCCGGCCTCGGTCACCACGCGGCCCGTGGTGGGCTCCCACTCGTGGCGGTTCACGCCGTGCACTTCCACGGGCACGCCGTTCACCATGAGCTGGGCGTTTTTGATTTCAACCTGGCGGAAGCCCAGCGCGCAGCCCGTCACGGCCAACGCCTTGCCCTGCGCGTCCTCCAGCGTGAGGCGGCACTGGTAGAGCGTGGGGATTTCGGCGCTCCAGGGCCGCACGTTTTTGATGGTGCCGGCCAGCTTCACCGTCTGGGTGCCACTGGCATTCGAGCTGACATTTCCTACAATTGAAGGCACGGACTGCTGCTGACGCAACACAGTTTTGCCGTTGGGGTCTAAAACCTCCACGGTGAGGCGAGTCGGCGCAGTGGCTGTTGCAGCGAAGTTGCGCAGCGTCACGTCGGCCGAAAACTGGCCGTTTTTGTAGCTGGGGTCGAGGTCGGCATGGGCGAAGAAGTCCCAAATGGTTTGCTTCGGCAGGCTGTAGAGCGACACGTCGCGGTCGAGGCCCGAGACGCGCCAGAAGTCCTGGTCTTCCAGGTAGGAGCCGTCGTGCCAGCGGAACACCTGCACGGCCAGCGCGTTTTCGCCCGGCTTGAGGTACTGCGTGATGTCGAACTCGGCCGGCGACTTGGCCACCTTGCTCATGCCCACGCGCTGCCCGTTCACGAACACCACCGCGTAGCCCGAGATGGAGCCGAAGTTCAGCAGCACCTCCCGCCCCGCCCAGCCGGCCGGCACCGTGAAGCTGCGCCGGTAAGTGCCCACCGGATTGTCGCGTCCATCGATGAACGGCTGGTTGCGCGGAAACGGGTAGGTGATGTTGGTGTAAATGGGCACGCCAAAGCCCTGCATCTCCCAGTTGGAGGGCACGGCAATGGTTTTCCAACCCGCGTCGTTGAAGCCCGGCCGCTGGAAATCCGTGGGCCGCTGGTCGGGCCGGGGCGCGTAGTTGAATTTCCAGGTGCCGTTCAGACTCTGGTAGTAGGGCGAGCGGGCGTAGTTGTTGGCGGCCACGTCGGCAGCCTTGTCATACACCATGAAGCTGGCGTGGGCTTTCTCCTTATTCTGGTCGACAGCCTGCGGATTTTCCCACTCGTTGGGCGGGGCCGACTGGGCCAGGGCCGCGCCGCCGGTCAGGAGCGCGGCGGCGGTCAGGTACTGAAAAACGGACATAGACAGGGTGGAAAAGAGGTGCGCAGCCAGGGCTTGTTTTATAGAATCAACGGGGCAGTAATAGCAGCACAATACTACCGCCGCGGCTTTTCGGTCAGGGGGGACATTTTGGTAAATAGAGGGGTAGTTTTCGGGCGGCATCCATTAAAACCGCCTGAACGACGTAGGGGCGGGGCTCACCCCCGCCCGGACGCGGGCGCCATGTCCACGATTTCGTTCAACGACGGGCGGGGGCAAGCCCCGCCCCTACGTCGTTCAGGCAGCTCTCCCCAAAACCAAAAAGGGCTGGCCGACGCGAAGTCAACCAGCCCTGAATGATAGCGCCCTTGTTCTATCAGTTAAGCACCTACCGTCTTCTTCGCGGCCCGCGCCTGCCGCAGCCGGGCCAGGCCGTAGCCCACGCCCGAAGCTAGCAGCAAGGAAGCGCCGCCGTCCAGCGGCACGTCGGTGGGGTTGGTTGGCGTTGTAGGAGTACCGGGCCCGGGCCCGCCGGAGCCGGGCTGCGCCTGGGCGGTGGGCAAGGTGGCAGCACCCAGCAACAGGCCGGCCGCCAGCAAAGCCCGCCGGCCAAAAGGTGAATTGCAAAACATAGTAATGGGGAAAAGCATGAGCAAAAGGCTGGTTATCCCCAAACAGCCGCAGCTGTTTAGGGATAACTCAGCTACTAAAAGGCTATTGCACCACCAAGCGCTTGCTGATGACGCCCTGGCGGCTCAGCATGCGCACCGTGTACACGCCCGTGGCCAGGCCGCCGAGCGGCAGCGTGCGAAGCGCGCCGGCCGGCAGCGTGCGGGTGAGCACCGTTTGGCCCAGCGCATTCAGCACCTCGGCTTGCAGCACTTCCGATTGCAGGGCCGAAGTCAGGGTCAGCTGCACCTCGCCGTGGGCCGGGTTGGGGAAAAGCGTGACCTGCTGGCTGAGGGCGCTGGCAGTGCTCAGCACCTGTTGCGGACCAAACAGCAGCTCGAAACGACCCGTGGCCGAAGCCCCGGCAGCTACTGAGAAGCGGTAGGTGGCCTGGGCCGTCAGCGGCGTCACGGTGCCGGTCAGCGCGTCGCGGAGCGATACGCTACCGGTCTGGTTCAGCAGCTGCGCGGCGCGCAGGGTGTAGGTGCCGGCCTGGGGCATGGCCACGCCCAGCGGCACTACCAGGCTTTGCGCGCCCGGCTGTGGAAGGCCGTTGATGCTCAGCTCGGTGCCGGCCGCCAGCGAGAAGACGTTCAGGGCTTTGGGGCCTACGTTGCGCAGCTTGTGGGCATCGTAGCGGGCATCGGCCGCGGCCGTGGCGCCGGCTTCGAAGTACACGTAGGCATCATCGGACACGCCATTAGTGCCGCTCAGCTGCAGCTGCACCAGCGGGCGGGTTTCGGCGGTGCGCTGCATGGCCGGCTGGGCGCCGAAGGTGGTGACGCGGTTGGCGTTGGTGAGGGCCAGCGTGGGCGTGGCGCCCGCCGTGCTCACCCGCACAAAGAAGCCCTGGCCCGCCGGAATCAGCGGCGACTGCCCGATGCCGTTGGCGAAGCTGCGGTAGCTGCCGGCGTACTGGCCGGTGCTCTGGTACACGTACATGGCATTGCCGAGGCCGGCGGGCACCGTCACGGTGCTCCAGTCGAGGGGGGCCGGGTAGGGGTTGCCCAGCAGCTGCCAGCCGGCTTCGGAGGGCACGCCGCGCGATAGGTTCAGATTGAGGGGGCCGTTGTTGAGCGTGCCCACGAAATCGACCAGCTCGGTGCCGCCGATGTTCACGGTGTAGCCCTGGCCCACGGCCAGCGGGGTGCTCAGCGAGGCCGGAGCCACCCAGCCCTGGTCGAAGAAGTTGGCGGCGGCCGTCAGGCGGCTCTGGTCGTAGCCGTACACGGTGGGGAACGTACTGCCGGCCACGGCCGGGGCGAAGGTGCTGGTGCTCAAGTCGGCCACGGTGGTGCTGCTCACCGGGGCGCTGTAGTGGCGGTAGCCGGGGCCGGGGTTCAGGCTGGGGTCGAGGTAGCGCTGCATGGTCACGGTGCCGTTCACCACGCCACCGGTGTTGTCCACCAGGGCCGTGCCGCTGGCTTCCGAGAGCAGTGTGAGTGGCTGGCTGCCCAGGTTGAGGTCGCCCTGGGTGAGGCGCACGAGCTGGGCCACGCGCAGGGGCGCGCTCAGGGCCACGCCGGCCGGGTTTTGCACCAGCAGGGCGCGTACCTGGGCGGGGAGGCCGGCACCGGTTTGCTGCGCCTGGGTGCCCATGTAGCCGTAGGTGGCATCGGGGCTGAAGGTGCGGGTGCCGGTGGTTTGCACCGCGCCGCTCATGGTGCCGGTGGGCATGAGGCCCGCCGCGTCGCACACGCGCAATTCGGCGCCGGCTTCCACTTTAAAATCGGCCGCGCCCGTGATGGGCTGGCAGCCGGTGCTCAGCATGCCGCCGCCGGCCACGGTGATGGTGCCAGCCGCCGTGAGCGGGGCGCTCAGGGTCAACTCGCCCTGCACCAGCACGTTGCCGTAGGTAGCGGGCGCGGCCATCGTCATCTGCTGCCCGGCCACTACGGTTAGGTCGCTGAGCACGGTGAAGGTGCGCGACACCGGCGCGGCGGCCAGGTACTTGAAGTCGCCCAGCTGGCTCACGGTAATGGTGGCCGTGCCGGGGCCCACGATGCTCACGAGGCCGTTGTTCACGGTGGCCACGTTCAAATCGGAAGTCGCGTAGCCCAGCTGCAGGCCCGAGGTGCTGGTAGCGGTGGGGTAGAAATCGGGCGCGCCCATCGCCTTGTCCGAAATGGCGCCGAACGTAATGGTCTGGGGCACGCGCACATACAGCGAGTCGCGGGTACCGGGCGTGAAGGCAATGCCGCGGTAGGCGTAGGTGGTGCTGGTGGCGTTGTTTCTCAGCACCGTTTGCGTCACGTTCAGCGTGTTGGTGAAGGCCGTGTTGGCCAGCGTGTAGGTCGTGGACCGGTCTTCGAGGCGCACAATGGAGGTGTAGCTCACGCCGTAGAGCGTGGGCACGCCGCGCACCAGCGTGCCGGTCATGTCGCGCAGCAGGTTGTCGTTCAGGCCCGTAATGGCGTAGGTGCCGCGCGCCGTCCAGGTGGTGCCGTTGAAGGTGTACTTGTTGAGCGTGGGCGTGGGCGTGTCGTCGGTGTAATACAACAGGTCGAAGCCCGGCACGCTGGGGTTCACGTCAAACATGACGAAGCCGCCCGGCTGCGACGTGGACGACGGCGCCGGCAGGCCCGGCAGCGTGGCGGGCGTGGAGGCCCGGCCCGGCAGGCCGCTGAGGCGCATCACCTTGGTGGTAGTGGGCGCCACGGGGCCGCCCGAAGTGGACGACGCGCCCGGCACGGTGGAGGTGGTGAAGTACATGCTGCCTTCGTACACGCCCAGCTTTTTGAGGCTGATGGTGGGGAAAACCGTGACGCCCGTGCGGGTTTGCGGCACGCTGGTCAGGGTGCGGGGCAGCGAGGCGTGGCGCAGGCCGTAGCTGTTGTTGCCGTAGGCGATGTACACCGTGGCGCTGTCCGTGACGGTGGCCGTGCGCATGGGCTGGCTGTTGCCGTCCGAGAAGCCGGTGCGGGTGTCGAGGTTGCCCTCGGCATCGAGAATGGCCACCACGCGGGGCGAGGTGCCGCCGTTCACGTTGCCGTTGCCGGTGGCCGAGCTAAAGCCCGAAATGGCCATCTTGGTGCGGTCGGGCGAGATGCCGATGGCCCCGTCGGCGTTGGCTTTCATGGCCGAGCCCACGTAGCCGAAATTCGGCCCGTAGCTGCCCGTCGGGATGGTCACGCTGCGGATAAACTGCCCCGCCGTGTAGAGCGTGCTGTTCATGGGCACCACCTCGTCGATGAAGGCGGGCAGGGTCACGCCGGTGCCGCCGGTCCAGGTGGCGCTGCCGTAGCGCGTCACCACCAGGTTGCCGCGCTGGAAGGGAATGGGCACGGGCACGCTCACGGTGGGCGGCACGAGGTTGGGGTTGAAGGCCATCGGCGAAATCTTGTCGCGGTACACGATGCCGGCCGGCGTGATGCTGGTGGGGTCGCCGTCGTTCACGAACAGCTTGCGGGTGTCTTCCACCCACTGGTACAGCGAGTAGCGCTCCACAATGCGGGCCGTGTCGAGCATCGTCACGAAGCCCTGAATCTTGGCCGCCTGCTCGGCGTAGGTGGGCTTGGGGCAGCCGGTCGAGGTGGTCCAGTTGGCCCCGTTGTTCCACTCCGTAATCCAGATGGGCCGCTTGGTGCGGTCGTAAATGGCTTTCAGGAAGGAATAAAACTGCTGGGGCGTCTGGCAGCCGCGGTAGAAGTGCACCGCCACAAAATCAACGCGGTAGCCGGCCGAGTCGGCCTTGTCCATGAACTGGTAGAGCCAGTTGGCGCCCCCGTCCGTCGGCGCGGGCGAGCCCAGGCGCAGGCCCGACTGCATCAGGCCCGGCCAGGCCGCAATGGCCTGGTTCACACTCATGTTGGACTGCGACGCCGTGTTGGGCTCGTTGAAGCCCAGGAAGTGCGTCACGTTCTTCTTGGCGTTGGTGATGCTGAAGGCCGGCCAGTACTGCGTCTGGCGAATGGGCACGTACTCCGCGTCGAGGGTCGAGTTGCCGTTGTTGTTCCAGTTGTAGTTCCAGGTCATATGCAGCGAGTCGCCGAGCAGCGGGGCGCTGCACCAGCCCTTCTTGCTCACCCAGCGCCAGGGTAGCACGCGCACCAGGGAGGTGCGGCCCTGCAGGCTCAGCGGCAGCGTATTGATGGTCACGTCGTTATCGGGTGCGATGTAGACCTTGCTGAAGCCCGTGCCGTCCTGGTTTTCGGCAAACGTGGCCATGTAGCCCTTCTTGAGCTTAAACGAGCCGATGTTGTCGTTGAACGCGCCCAGCTCCGGCGTCTTGTAGTAGTCATACTGGTTGAATTTCATCGAGCTGCCGCCGTAGTTGGCGCTCGCGAAGGCCTCCAGCGGCTGGTAGGTGCCGGGCTGGCTGATGAGCACGCAGCCCTGCAGGTACTGCACCAGGCGCACGGTGGTATCAAGTTGCGCGCGCTGCCCGTTGACGGTCACCTGGGCCAGCAGCCGCTGGTTGAATTTCGACGGCTTCACGCCCTCGAAGTACAGCCACACGTCCTCGCCCTGCATATCTATCATCGTGCCCGGCAGCGGGTTGCTGCCCGTGATGTGGTACTCCGAGTTGCCGCTGATGCTCAGGATGCTGTTGGTGATGCTGGTCTGCGTGCTGCTCGGCGCGTTGCTGATGGTTTGCACCGGCAGGGCCGCGCCGCCGGCTTGCAGGGCGTAGCTTTTCTGGGCGCCGCTGGCGGCCGTCACCAGCACGCTCAGGCCGCTGCCAAGCACCGTGGCCTTGGCCACCGGCACGCCGGCCGCATTCACCACTTTGATGCTCGCGCCGGCCGAGGCCCGGGCACCCGACAGCAGCTGCGCCACCCGGCCGTTGGCGGGCAGGCCGGTCACCTGCAGGTTGGCCTGGTCGATGGTGCCGAGCCAGGCGGCCGTCAGGTCGTTGGCCGTCGACTGGGCCCGGGCGGCCGGGGCGCTTAGCCAGGCCCAGGCTAGGGTTAGTAACAGAGAAACAGGGCGCCGCCAGAGCGCCCGCGCAGGGGAAAGGTTTGCCATTGCTGGGTGGGAAAAATGGTGGAAGTGGAAACGTCAGGCGGCCGCCGGTTTCAACCCGGCCTTGCTTTCGCCAGACAATACTACCCTCACCTCTTGCCCAGTACCGGGGTCATTTCACGTAAAAAAAGGGGGCATATTCACCCCCTGATTTTTAGACTGATAAGAACGTCATGTCGAACTGAGAACGTCATGTCGAGCGCAGCCGAGACATCTCGCGTGTGGTAGTAACTCAATCGTGAAAACGGGTTTGATTACTTCGGCACGCGAGATGTCTCGGCTGCGCTCGACATGACGTTCTTGTTATTCTCCTCTCTCGTCTGCCCCACCCCTCTCCTCACGGCCGATACGCCTTGCCCACCACCAGCTTGTCGCCGGTCAAATCGACTTCAAACAAGTGAGGCACCCGGATGTAGCGGCCGCCCTCGCTGCGGTGGCTGTGAATGGCCATCAGCGTCTTGCCCTCGAAGGACTTGAACAGCATGCCATGGCCGAAGTTGGGCGGCGTGATGGGGTTGGACTCCTGCGTCCAGGGGCCGGCCAGGGTGCCACTGGTGGAGTAGGCCACGCCCTGCGTGTACACGTCGTATATCCAGCTGGTCCAGACCATGCCGAGGCGGCCGGTGCCGGTGCGGAAAACGTAAGGGCCGTCGGTCACTTTATTGGGACGCACGGGGCCGGAGCGCGGGTCCTCGCGGCTCCAGGGCGAGTCGCTGGCGCGGAATAGCACTTGGGCCTCGCCCGTCGTGCCGCTCAGGTCGGGCTTGAGGGCGATTTTCTCGACGGTACCGTTCATCTCGTTCAGCCACTCGTCGCAGTACACCAAGTAGGGCTTCTTGTCCTTATCAATCCACAGTGTGGCATCCAGCGTCAGCCGGTTGGCGGGCAGGTAGGTGGCGTCCTGCATGGGCTTATAGGGGCCGTCGGGCCGGTCGCTCACCAGCACGTGGCAGGCCCGGCGGTCCAGCTGGCGGCCATCCTTGGCGCTGATTTTCAGGGCCTCGTTGGTGAAGGTGGCGAAGTAGTAATACCTGCCTTTGTAGGGGTGGATTTCGGCGGCCCAAATCATGGGTTTCGGGCCCATCCAGGAGGCCGGGTCGGGCTGAGCCACTGGGTAAGGGCCGTCCCAGCGCTTCATATCGCGACTTTTCCAGAGCAGGCCGCCCGTGCCGGTCATGTAGTAGAGGTGCGTCTTTTTATCGGCCAGAATAAACGGGTCGCTCAGGTGAATGGAATCCAGCGGCACCTGCAGGCGGACGGGGCGGGCCGGCTGGGCGGCGGCGATGGCGGGGAGCAGGATGGCGAATAGGAAGGCCAGCCAGTTGTTTTTCAGACTCATGTTCATATAGTTACTCTAGTAGCTCTGACGGGCGCCTCACCCCCCGGCCCCCTCTCCTCAGGGAGAGGGGGTGCGTTCAACGATTCCTAACCGCGCAAGTCCGGTGCCCCCTCTCCCTCAGGAGAGGGGGTCAGGGGGTGAGGCGCCCGGCCGCACCGCCGTGCTCCTCCTACTTCAACTCCAGCACTACCACCGACTTGGCCGGCAGCGTCACGGCCAGCTTGTCGCCCTTCTTTTTGGCGCCTTTGAAGTCAGCCAGCGCCACGGCATTGGGCTTGTCGAAAGTATTGTAGTCGTTGATTTTGGCTGAGGTGAGCACGCGGCCGGTCACGGTTTTCCAGCTCACGCCGGGCAGGGCGGTTTCCAGAGTCAAGGGCTTGTTGGGGTCGAGGTTGACGAGGGAAATGTGGACGGCGCCGGTTTTGTCCTTCGAGGCCGAAGCGTTCAGGGCCGGGATTTTTTCGTTGCCGAACACGTAGTCGGGACTGGCGAACTGCACGGGCAGAAACTCGGCGTCCTGATGCACCTGGTAGAGGTCGAAAACGTGGTAGGTGGGCGTGAGAAGCATCTTTTCCTTGTCGGTAAGGATGACGGCCTGCAGCACGTTCACGGCCTGGGCCAGGTTGGCGCCCTTCACCCGGTCGCAGTGGTTGTTGAAGATGTTGAGCGTAGTGCCGGCCACCAGCGCGTCGCGCAGCGAGTTTTGCTGGTAGAGGAAGCCGGGGTTTGTGCCGGGCTCCACATCGGTCCACACGCCCCACTCGTCCACCAGCAGGGCCACGCGCTTGTCCTTGTCGTACTTGTCCATGATGGCTGCGTGGCGGGCCACGATGGCGTCCATGCGCAAGCAGTTGCGCAGGGTGCTGAAGTACTGGTCCTCGCCGAAGCCGGTGGCCTTGCCCTTGCTGCCGCTCCAGCTGCCGGTGGGCAGGGTATACTGGTGCAGGGTGAGGCCCCACATCTGGTTGAGCGGGATGTTTTTCATACACGTCTCCGTCCAGTTGGCGTCGTCGCCGTTGGCGCCGCTCACGATGCGCTTGAGCTTGGTGCCGGGGTAGTCGTGGGCGAAGGTGGCGTAGCGCTTGTACACGTCGGTGTAGTACTGGGCGGTCATGTTGCCGCCGCAGCCCCAGCTTTCGTTGCCGATGCCCCACCAGCTCACCTTGTAGGGCTCGGGGTGGCCATTTCGGCGGCGCTCCAGCACCAGGGGCGTGTCCTCGTTCGAGTTCAGATATTCCATCCAGCCGGCCATTTCCTGCACGGTGCCGCTGCCCACGTTGGCGGCCAGGTAGGGCTCGGTGCCGAGCAGCTTACATAATTCCAGAAACTCGTGCGTGCCGAAACTATTATCTTCCAGGGTGTTGCCCCACCACAGATTCAGCATCTTGGGGCGCTGGGCGGCGGGGCCCACGCCGTCGTGCCAGTGGTAGGTATCGGCGAAGCAGCCGCCGGGCCAGCGCAGGTTGGGCACGTGGATTTTCTGCAACGCCTGCACCACGTCCATCCGAATGCGGCCCTGCTTGGGTACGTTCAGCTTCTCATCTACCCAAAAGCCGTCGTAGATGCAGCGCCCCAGGTGCTCGGCAAACTGCCCCTGAATGTGCTTGCTGATAATAAGCTGCGGGTTGCCGGGCTGCACGGTGAGCTGCACGGTTTGGGCCTGGGCCAGCAGCGGCGCGGCGGCTAGGGAAAGAACGGCCGTGAAACGGCCAAGGGAAAAATCAGGCATTGGGTCAGAAAGCAGGATGAATAGTCGAAGGAGGCGGACAAGTTAGGGCAGCGCCACCCAGGCAAAGCAGGCGCCGTCGCGGCGGTCGGGGCGGGTGCCGGGCGCGTCAGCCGAGCACAAGCTGCCCGCGTGCGGGTCGGCGAAGAGGTAGCGGTGCGTCAGCAGCGACTGCAGCATCAGGTCGCCGCGCTGCATGTCCTGCCACTGAAACAGGGAGGCGTCGCCCTGCGCTTCTTTTTCGAGGCGTACTTCGGCCATGCCGCCCAGGCCGCGCACCGTCACCCAGCCGCCGGTGGCCACCGACTGCAGCGCCACCCGGCCCTGGCCCCGGTCCACCACCCGAAAGCGGTTGGTGGGGCCGTCGGCGGCCAGCTTGTCGCGGGCCGGCACCGGGCGCACGAAGTTCTTCCAGCTCACCAGCACCGCGCTGTCGGCCAGGCTCGTTAGCTTGATTTCCTGGCCGTATGGGATGGGCCGCGTGAGGCCGCGCGGCCGCAGCTCGGCCACCTCGAAGGTGTTGAAGTCGGCGTAGCCGCCCGCCTGGCCCAGCGTATTAAAATTGAACAGCCCATAGCGCACGCCCTGAAAGGTGCGCAGCTGAAACACCATCGTGCATTCCGGGCCCAGCTCGGTGAAGGTGCGCCCGTCGGGGCTGTAGCTGAAGCGGGCTTTCTCGGTGTCGAAGTTGCAGCTGGCGCGCAGCCACAGGTGGGCGCCGGCGAGCGGCTGCCGGGCCGTCTGGCCGGTCACGTGGTCGTACTGGCGCAGCTCCAGGCCGGTAGCGGTGCGGGCCGCGCTCAGCCAGGCGTAGGGCCAGTTCAGCAGGGCCAGCCCGGCCACGTCGCCGGCCTGCAGCTTGCTCAAATCCACCTCCGTCGTCACCACCGATTCCGGGCCGATGGCGCGCTGCGTCAGGGTGTTGCGGGCCTGCCAGAAGTCGGGCGCGGGCAGCGAATGTAGGCGCAGGTGGCCCCGGCGCTCGGCCAGCGACCACCGGCCGGCGGTGGGCGCGTGGTTCCACTGCCACACGGGCTGCAGGGTGGCGGCCGCGAAGTCGTCGCTGCGGCGGTAGGGCGCGTGGGGCGCCTCGGTGGCGCCGGTGTTAGGCTTAATCCAGGTGACGGGGGTGCGGGTGAAGTTGCCAGGCAGGCCGAAGTAGGGCCAGCCGTTCTGCCAGGTCACGGGCGAGAGGCAGGTGAGGCGGCCCACGGAGTTGTGGTCCATCATCGACCAGCCCCACCACTCGCCGGCTGGCGTTTGCACAATGCCGCCCTGGTGCAGCGTGATGCTGCGCACCAGGTTCGGCACCGGCGGATTGAGCTTGAAGGGTGGCTGGCTGCCGCCGGCCAGCGCGTAGCCGCTGCCGAAGCCCAGGTTTTCCTCGGCGCTCATCACCTGCACCTGATAGGGGCCGCGCGAGTTGTCGGCTCGCAGGCACACCTGGTAGCACAGCGGGTCGTACACGGTGCTGGTAATGTAGTACTTGCCGTCAATCTTGTAGAAGTGGCAGCCCTCCCCTGCTCCGCTACCTTTACTCACAATAATTTGCTCCGAGCCGAGCCGGATGTCGGTCAGGTCGTCGGTCAGCTCGGCCAGGTGCAGGTCCTCGTAGCCCCACACCACGTACACTTTGCCGTCGTCGTCAAACAGCACCGAGAGGTCGTGAAACGACTTTTTCAACTCCGTGTGCGTCCAGGGGCCGCGCGGGTTGGTGGCGGTGTAGAGCTGGGTTTTGCGCCCGTTCACGTTGGTGAAGATGTAGAACGTACCGTTGTGGTAGCGGAAGCTCGGTGCCCAGATACCGCCCCCGTAAATGCTCTTGCCTTCTTCCAGCCGGTAGGCGGGGCCGAAATCCAGCGTGCCCGCCGCGTAGGTCAGGAAGGTCCAGTTCACCAGGTCTTTGGAATGCAGCACCGGCAGGCCGGGCATGGCGTGCATGGTGGTGCCGGTGAGGTAGTAGTCGGTGCCGACGCGAATGAGGTCGGGGTCCGAAAACTCGTCGTAAAACAGCGGATTGGTGAAGGTGCCGTTGCCGTTGTCCGAAGTCCAGGTGGGGTTTTGCAGAAAGGCCGGGGCCTTGGTTCGCTGCGCCACGGCGGGCAGCGCGGCCGTCAGCAAAAGCAAAAAGGTCAGGAGTTTACGAGGCATGAAATTGTGAATGCAGCACCCTGACTTATCGAAGCGTTGCTGTTTTATGGAGTTGGTTGACGTACTTCTGCGGCAGCAACGCTTTGAGTGTGTGGATACCAGTTGCGCGTGTTTTTTAGTCCCTGCTGTCCGCTGCCAACCAAAACTAGCGCAGCTCGCTCACCAGCGTGGTGATGGAGCGCGCCGCGACGTGCAAAACCTGGCCAGCCGCCACCGCGGGCCCGGGCTGCAGGTCGGCGTTGGCGGACGTGACGTATGTACGACCCGCGCCGAGGCGGCGCTTCACCAGCTCCAGGCGCAGGTCGGCGGGCGCGTCGGCATCATTTACTACGATGGTTATCAGATTCTTGTCTTTAGCATCCTGATAAGCCGACACCAGCAGCGCACCAGCGGCCGGCGCATCGAGGCTAGTCGAAAAACGCACGGCGCCCGGCCGCAGGTAGCGGCTGTAGTTGCCCAGGGCCCACAGCAGCTTGCTGGGGTAGTAGCGGCCGTCGGTCTTGTTCTTGTCGGTGTACACGAGGCCATCTTTGTAGTCATGGGGCGACACGGCCAGCCACCACTGCCAGGAGGTGGCGTTGGCCACGGCCAGGTCGGCGTGGATGGCGCGGGCCACGTACAGCGCCGGCGTCATGCCCAAGTCGCGGCCATTGCCGTTTATTTCGCCCGCGTTGTCGTTGAGGATGCAATATTCTGATTGCCAGAAATCCAGCTTGGGCAGGGCCTGCACTTTGGCGGCCAGCTTCTGCCGCACACCCACTGCCAAAGCGTAAGGCGAAGTGGTAAAATAGCCGTGCCCGGCCGCAATGCGGGCCACGCGGGGCGTGGCGCCGAGGTAGGTTACGGCCGTGCTGTCGGCCCAGAAGGCGGCCAATTGGTTGCCGCGCTCCGGCTTGTCGGCCGTCGTATACAGGTAATCGAGCTTGCCGGCTTCGGGCACTATAATCTGGGTGGGCAGCTTGTGGGCCACCAGCTGGCGGCTCAGGGCTTTGGCGATGCCGGCCACCTGCTCGTTGCGGAAGGGGCTGCCCTCTTGGCTGCCGTCGCTCCAGTCCCACTGCGGCTCGTTCACGGGGCTGAGGTAGTCGAGGGCGATGCCAGTTTTTTGGCGCAGGCCATCCAGCACGGTGGCCAGATAGGCGGCGTAATCGTCGTAGCGGGCGGGCTCCAGGTTGGGCTGCTTGTTGGTGGCGAAGGCTTTGCCGTTGGTGGTGAAGGCCACGGGCGGACTGTTCATAAAGCCCAGAAACCGGCGCACGCCCCGCCGCCAGGCGGCCCGCATAAACCAACCACTGCTGCCCCGCCTGGCGCGACCAGTCGTAGCTCCCATCGGCGTTCAGAAACGACTCGGCCCGCCGCCACTCGTCCCGGATGCCGCTTTGTTCGCCCTGCTGGCCACTGCCCGCCCCCAGGTTCACGCGCCACAGCGACAGCCCGATGCCCCGAGGCTGCCCACCCGGCCCGGTGCCGGTGCTGAACAGCAGGTCGGCAATGGCCTCTTTTTTAGCCGCCGGCCAATTGCCCACAAACTGGCAGGCCCAGGCATCCGAAGCGCCGAAGTGGGCGATGGTCTGCTGGGGCTTGGTGTCGTCGATACGCACCGTGACCACCGCGCCAGCCGGGGTTTGTGCAGCGGCTGGCAGCGTGGCGGCCAGAGCAGCTACAAGGGCCAGCCGGGCAACGAAGGGAAAGCGCAGTGCCTGCATGTGAACGGTTTGGGACTGAATGAGCCGGCAGAACGATATAGGGGGTGGGGCCGGCCTCCGCCCTGACGTTGAACGATGCCATTGGGAAGGCGCGAATAGCCGGGCGGGGGCGAGCCCCGCCCCTACTCAAAACTTACGAACGCACGGCCCCGCATCAGTGGCCGTTTAAAGTCCCACCTCCTCGCGGCCAACGGCGGCTTGGGTGCGCCGCCGCGTGGTCTCACTCAGCAGGCCCGTATGCCTGCGTCACGCTGATTTGAAGGCCGTACGTTCGTTATTTGGTTGAATCAGAAACTGATTTAAAGGTGATAATGCGGGTACTGCTGTCGGCCAACGTCACGACCGCGCCGCCCGTGGCATCGGTTGCTACCTGCTTCACGGGCTCCAGCTCGGCATCGGTCCATTTCCGGCCCGACTTCTTCCAGAGCATCAGCGTGGCGTAGAGCTGCGGGGCGCCAGCCGGGGCGGTACCCACGGCGTTGAGTACGGTGCTGGCGGGGCGCACGGGGTTCAGGCCGGTGGCGTCCACGTCTTCGAGGCGGTCCCAGCCGCTGAGCGATACCAGGGCCAGCTGCCAGGTGCCGTTGTCGATGATTTGCACCTCGCGGCCGTGCAGGCGGCGGGTGCTGCGCTTGATGTTGCCGCTGAGGGCGGGCAGGGCGTAGTGGCCCAGGCGCAGCGGCGTGGCCTCGGTGGCCTGACACTGGTCCACGCGCAGGATGCCGTCGGGTAGGGGCATTTCGGCCAGCTGCAGCTTCACGGCCTTGTTTTTTTCCAGCTCGGCATCGCGGTAGTACACGCCGTTTTCGAACTGGCGGAAGGTGTAGAAGCGCAACGCCTCCCACTGGCCGTCTTTGCCCTGAGCCACGTAGCTCATGGCCACTTCGCCGTGGGGGCCGTCGGCCTGCCAGGGGAAGGCGCTGTTGTAGCTCAAGCGGTTGTAGTTCTCGTTGCCGCGGTTGGCGTCGCTGGCCGGCTGGCGCGGGGCGTTGCGGATTTCGGCCGTGCCGCTGTTGGGGTAGTTGGTGATGAGGAAGTTGGGGCCGGGCTCGAACTGGTTGAACACCGTGCCGGGCTTCATCTCGCTGGCCCACGGCCCCTCGTTCTCGGTGGCCGTCCAGAACGGGCTGGTGGCCGGCACCAGCAGGCCCAGAAAGGCCTTGCTCAGCCAGAACACGCTGCCCCGGCAGCTGTACGCCTGCACGGCCGGCTCGAACGGCCCGTAGAAGCCCAGCGTGGGGATGTTGTCCTGCAAAAAGTCGGGGTTCTGCAAAAACTGCAGCACCGAGCCGGAGGCAATGCGCCGCATCCAGCCGAAGTTGGTGCCGGCCTCAGGCTGCAGGCCCATGAGCGGGAAGGGCACCGCCGCCGCGAAGCGGTAGCTAATGCTGCGGCCCCACATTATCATGCTGCCGTCGCGCCCGAACTGGCGGGGATAATTATCCTTGAGCGGGGCAAAATTGGCCGCCAGCTGCGCCGCCACGGCGGGGTAGTGCTGGCGCCCGTAGTACTCGCTCCACAGCCGGCCATACATCTGGAAGGCCCACATGCTGTAGTAGTCGAAGGTGGGCGCGTCGTCGTACCAGCCCTCGCCCTTGTAGTGGGCCAGCTGCTTTTGCAGGTATTCCTCCATCAACTTCTCATTGACGGCGTAGCCCCGGCTTTTGTAAAAGCTCAGAATGAAGATGTTGAAGTAGCGCCAGTTCTGCGGCACGGTGGGCCCGTCGCCGTAGCTGAGCATGGTGGCGGCCAGGGCTTCCTTGGTGGCGGCGGGCAGCGGGTCCCACAGGATTTCGGGCGCCGCGAACAGGGCCACGCTCAGCCCGCCGAACTCCACCAGAATCTGGCTGGGGCCGCCGTCCTTGGCGCGGGGCCGGATGTAGCTCGGGCTGGCCGGGTTCACCAGCTGGGCCAGCTGGTGGCGGTAGTAGTCGCCCACGCGCACGCCGTTCAGCGTCAGGCCCGGCTCTTCCTTGAGCAGCGGCGCGGCCATGAACAGCGTGCGGCACAGGCCTTCGAGCTTTTCGGTGGGCACCTGACCGGCGTTGCGTGGGTAGCTTTTGCCGGGCTGCTTGGGGAACTGCATGGGGTCGTCCAGCGTGTGCACGTAGCTGAAGGCGCCCGTGAGCAGGTAGCGAGCGGCGTCCTGCCAGTGCCGGCGCGTCATGCCGGTGAAGGGGCTGAGCTGCCGGTCGGGCCGCTGCACCTCGAACAGCGGCAGCTTGGTGGCAGCCGGGGCTACGTGGGTATCGAAGGCAGCCGGCGCGGCGGGCTGGGCATGGGCCGACCCAACCGCCAGCCCGGCCAGTGCGGCAACTAAAAACGAACGAGCGGGTGGGAAAGGCGAGGAAAAGCGCACGTAATCAGAGCAGAGAAGTTATTTCAAAGGTACCCCGCCGGGAAGGGGCCGGCGGGGCCATTTTCGGCAAATAGCCACCCTGTTTTCACGGCATTGCTTCGTTTACCCCGGCCTATTTTGCCTGGAAGGTGTTGAAAGAGTGCGCGGGCAGCGTCGCGCTCAGGTACCGCTCGCCCAGCTTCACGGCCACGCTGCGGGGCGTCGCGCCGAAGTTGCCCGCTACCACCACGTACTTGTCCGGCGCGGTGGCGGCCACCAGCACCGGCAGCTGGTCGGCGGTGCCTTCGCGGAAGGCCACGATGGTGGTGCCCGCCCCGATGAAGTGGCTGAAGTGCCGGGCGGCGTAGTACTCGGGGGTGTAGGTGGCGGTGCGGGTTTTGGAGTCGACCCGAATCAGGGCGTTCTGCTTCCAGCCCCAGGGGCTGACGCCGCCATCGGCCAGCACGGCATTCCAGAAGGTGTATTCGTCGCAGCCGTTGCCGAGGTAGTGCGTCATCAGGCCGAAGGTGTGCTCGGCCGCCTTCCAGTCGAACGCGCCCCAGCCGCACTCGCTTTCCGACTGCATGTAGCGGTACTGCGGGTACTTGGCCCGCAGCCGGGCCAGCAGCTGCCCGCCCTCCCACTGCAGCCCCACGCCCTTGATGGCCGGCGCCATGCGCGGGTCGGCCAGCACCTGGTCGATGGTTTCGTAGCGGTTGGTGTTGATGGTGCCCAGGTACACGTCCACCGCCGGGTGCTGGGCCCGGAGGGCCGGGGCCAGGTACTCGGTGTTGAAGCGGACGATGCCCGGCACCGTCCAGGCGCAGCCGGGGTAGATGGTGTAGCTCCACGCCTCGTTCTGGAACATGGCCGTGGTGATGGGAATGCCCTGCTCCTTGTAAGCCGAAATGAACTTGCAGAAGTAGTTGGCGTAGGCGCGCAGGTAGCGCGGGTCCTGAATCAGGTAATCGTTGGCGGCCAGCCGCTCCGGGAAAACGCCCTTGTCCTTAACGGTCGTGCCTTCATAGAGCGCCACATCGGAGGCGGGCGCGAGCTGGTTGTACTTCGCGTCGCTGCGCACGGCGTAGCTGTGGTTGATTTTCATCCACGACGGCGGCGACCAGGGCGAAATCCAGAACGTCAGGGCCGGGTTGTGGCGCTGGGCGGCCTTGAGGTAGGGAATCAGCGTAGCCTTGTCGTGGTCGAGGTTGAAGTGCTTCAGGTCGAAGTCACCGTCCACCTCGTCGCAGCTGTACCAGGCGCGGGCGTAGTCGTTGGCGTTCATGGCGAAGCGGCCGCGGGAAAAGCGCAGCTCCCCGGCCGGCGCGAAGAGCTTGCCCAGCAGGGCCTCCCGCTCCGGCGGCGGCAGCTGCTGCAGGGCGTCCCAGCCCAGCTCATTAAAGCAGGTGCCCCAGGCCTTGAAGGTGACGATTTTCTCGCCGCCCTTCACCGTGAGCAGGGGCGCCGTCGGCGCCGTTTTTTGCAAGCTCGTTTTGGCCTGCGTCCACTCGTGGCCTTCGGTACTGCTGGTCCAGGTATACGACTGGGCACCAGCCGGACCAGCGCCGGCAACGCCCAGCAGCAGCGTCGCCAGTTTTGCGCGTAAATGATTCATCAAACCTGTGATATTGAAAAAATGGCATCGGGCACGCCAGTGCCCCAATCCATCAGACAAGGCAAGGCTCTCCCATTGCTACGGCACTACAAATGCACGGCTCCGGCCAGTGGCCGCAAAGAGTCCCACCTCCTTTCGGGCCAAACCGCCCGCGTGGGGCGGCGCCGGCTCACTCACTGTACCGGGCGCGAAGCCCGGATGGCCTGACCGGAGCGGTGCATTTGTTGAGGGTTGAACCAGTACCCCGAAGCTCCAGCTTCGGCTCGTTGAACGATGCGGACGCGGGCCGAAGCGGAGCTTCGGGGTACTGGTTCAATTAGCCGCTGCCTTGGCTTTGGCCGCATCGAACACGCCCAGGTCCCAGCGGTCGGCCCACTGCAGGCGGGGCTGGTCGCCCTCGAAGCTAAGCGGCAGCCAGATGTAGCCGCCGTCGATGGGGTTTTTCGGCGTCCAGCGGTCGGCCAGGAAGATGAAGGCATCCTGGCGGCCGGCCACGGGCAGGATGTAGGTGCTCTGCGAGTTGTAGGTGATATTGGCCTGCGGGCCGGTGGCAGGGTTTTCGAGCGCCGTCCACGGCCCCCAGATGGAGGAGGCCACGAAGGAGCGCGCCGCGTTGGGCTCCCAGCCGGTGCAGCCCGAGGTGATGAGGTAGTACTTGCCGTTGCGCTTGCACAGGGCCGGCGCCTCGTTGTGGCCAGCCGGCGCAATGGTGTTCCAGCGGCCGGTGAAGCCCTGGTAATCGGGCGTTAGCTCGGCCACGTGCAGGGTCAGGTTGTCTTCGGAGGAGTGGATGTTGTAGGCCGTGCCGTCGTCGTCCACGAACACGGTCATATCGCGGGCCATCTGGCCGGGCGCGAAATCGCGCCGGATGAACAGGCCCTCGGCCACGGCCTTGGTCCAGTCGGGCGTCCACCATTTCAGGTCTTTCTCGCCGGGCACGGGCTTTTTCCAGGCTTCCTGAAAACCCAACGGCCACTGCCCCACCCCGGGCCGGTACGACTTCACGTAGGCATACGGGCCGGTGGCCCGGTCGCTCACCGCCACGGCCGTGCGGGCGGCCTCGTAGCCCTTGCCCTTCAGCTCCAGGTGGAACCACATCACGTACTTCCCGGTCTTCTGATTGAACACCACCTTGGGCCGCTCGATGATGCTGCCCTGCTCGATTTCGGAACCCGAGCCGGCGGGCGCCACCGTCAGGGCAATGCCTTCGTCGGTCCAGTTGTAAAGGTCGGTAGAGGAATAGCAGTGCACGCCCACCTGGGCGCTGTTGCCCTTGCCGCCCGCAATTTTGTGCTCGCCGAACAAATAGTAGCGGCCCTGGTCGTAGAGCACGCCGCCGCCGTGGGCGTTGAGGTGGGTGCCTTTGTTATCGGGCCAGGTTTTGCCAGGCTCGAAAGCCGTGCGCTTTTGCGGCTGCGCCTGGGCCGCGGCGGCCAGTGCCAGCAGGGCTGCGGCCAGGTAAGTCTTTTTCATGAGCGGAAATCAGTCGTTGGCCGCCGCCGCGCCCGGCTGCAGGTCGTTCAGGATGGCGTGGTCGAGGAAGGGCAGCTTGGTTTGCTCGGGCTTGAGCAATTCCAACACGGTGATGTTGTTCGAGCCTTTTTTCAGCCACTCGGCGGGCACGTACAGGGTTTGCTGCGGGCCGATGGCCCAGTAGCGGCCCAGATTGTGGCCGTTCAGCCACACCACGCCTTTGCCCCACTGTCGCATGTCGAGGTAGGTATCAACAGGTTGGGCGAGGGTGAAGGTGGAGTAGCGCACGGCGGGCGTACTGTCCGCATTCGCGCGGTCGGCCTTTACCAATTGGGGGGCCTGCTCCATTGGCAACCCATACTGCTTCCAGCTTTTCACTTCCTGCCCATTTAGGCTCACGCTTTTGGTGATGCCCTTGGTGTTCTGGAGCAGGTACTCGCCAAAGTTGACGCGGCCCAGGTTTTCCACCAGAATATCGAGCTGCACCTGGCCTGCGGGTAGGGCTACGTCCATCGCATCCTGGCGCAGGCGGCGGTCGAGGGTGCCCACGCGCTTGCCGTTCACCAGCACCACGGCGTAGTCGCGCAGGTCGGTGATTTTGAGTTTTTTGGTGCCGCCGCCCGGCACCGTGGCGCGGTAGAGCACGAAGCCGTAGGCCTGTTTCAGGGCCTCGAAGGTGAGCGGCGTGGCGCTGGCCACCGGCGCGGGCAGGCGGTCGAGCAGGCCGGCGCTGGCGTTGAGCGTGAGGGTGGGCAGCGCGGCGCTGGGCTTGGCGGCGGGCACGGCTGGCAAGGGCTGCCCGGCAGGTCGGTATTTGGCAATCACCTCGCGGAAGGCCCGGAACTTGGGCGTGGCGTTGCCGGCTTCGTCGAGGGGCGCGTCGTAGTCGTAGGAGCTGATTTGGGGCTCGTAGTGCGAGGAGTCGCCCTTGTAGTTGGCCCCGTTCATAAAGCCGCGGGTGGTGCCGCCGTGGAACATGTACATGTTGATGCTCATGCCCGCGCGCAGCACCGAATCCAGCCCCGGCGTGTAGTTGCGGGCCGGCACGGTGTGGTGCTTGGTGCCCCACCAGTCGAACCACGCGGGGTACCACTCGGCCACATAGTAGGGGCCCTTACCGCCGTGGTTGGCCTGCACCAGCTTCCGAATCTGGCTGGGCTTATCGGTGCCGTTCACGGCCGGCAGCAGGCCGTCGAGGTGGCCGGCGGCCACGTCGCGCACGGGGTCGCAGGTGTAGAGCAGGCCGTCGAAGCCCACGTCCTCAAACATCTTTTTATTCGAGGCCAGATAAGCCTTGTCCGCGCCGTAGGAGCCGTACTCGTTTTCGACCTGCACCATCAGGATGGGGCCACCGTGGTTGACTTGCAGCGGGGCCAGCTGCTTGGCCACGGCCTGCAGGTAGCGGCGGTAGGCAGCCACGTACTGCGGCTCCTGGCTGCGCACTTTCAGGCCGGGCACGTTCTGAAGCCAGTAGGGGTAGCCGCCGAATTCCCACTCGGCGCACACGTAGGGGCTGGGGCGCAATACCACCCACAGGCCTTCTTCCTGGGCCATTTTCACGAAGGCAGCCACGTCGTTGTTACCACTGAAATCGTACTGGCCTGGCTGGGGCTCGTGGGCATTCCAGAACACGTAGGTGCCCACCGTGTTCAGGCCCATGGCCTTGGCCATTTTCAGGCGCTGGCGCCAGGCCTCGCGCGGAATGCGCGGGTAGTGCAGCTCGCCCGAAATCATCTGAAACGGCTGGCCATCGAGCAAAAACTGCTCGGTGCCCAGCGCGAAGGTGTGGGTGGGCGGCGCGGCCTGCGCGGCGGGTAGGGCCAGGCCGCCGGCCAGCAGCAGGGGCAGCAGGTGGCGGCGGAAAGGGATATAGGCAGCGGACATAAATCGGATAATCAACTGTTTTTTTGCCGTTCAGAAAATCAATTCTGAATCTCGTGCGGAGCGTCTTACGAGCTTCGTTCTATGTGGCGCCTCACCCCCGACCCCTCTCCTCAGGGAGAGGGGAGCCTGACGATTTTAAAACGAGCAAAACCGGTGCTCCCTCTCCCTAGGGAGAGGGGGCCAGGGGGTGAGGCGCCCGCCAGAACAAAGCCTAGCCAACCCTACCAGCCCGGGTTCTGGCGCATCAACGGCACCTTGCGGATTTCCGAGTCCGGAATGGGCAGCAGGTACATCTCGGGGCGGAAGTTGTGGCGGCGGATGGTGGGCACCACGTTGTAGGTATACGTGAAGTTGGGCGAGGTGCCGGCCCGCACGATGCGCATGCGGTTGTTGAAGGCGTTGTTGGTCACCATGGCGATTTTCCAGCGGCGGATGTCGTTCCAGCGGTGGTCTTCGTTGGCCAGCTCCACGCGGCGCTCGTTGCGGATGAGGTCGCGCATCTGGGCCTGGCTCAGGCCGGGCGTGAGGCCGTACTGGCCGTTGGTGCCGGGCTCGATGCCGGCGCGGGTGCGCAGCTGAATCAGGGCCGGGTAGGCCAGGGCGGGCTGGCCGGCCTCGTTGATGGCCTCGGCGTAGTTGAGCAGGATTTCGGCGTAGCGCATCAGCGGCCAGCCGCGCTGGGTGTTGGTGCCGCTGTTGGCGGCAATGTTCACGTCGCACATCTTGCGGCTGAAGTAGCCGGTCGAGGAGTTGGAAATGTTGATGCCGTCGGAAGCCGCGCCTTCGTAGGTAAACACCTCGGACTGAGCGTTAGCCGTCGTCAGGAAATAGCGGCAGGGCGTCTGGGCGGTGCTGTTATATAGGATGGAGTTGTAGAAGCGCGGGTCGCGGTTGGCGTAGGGGTTGGTGGCCACGTAGCCCGAGCCGGCGGCGGAAATGGGCAGGCCGTTCTTCATCGGGAAGGCGTCGACCAGATTCTGGGTGGGCGTCGAGTTCGTCTGCCCCCCGCGCGACGGCGGGTTGTAGAATACCTCCATGTCGCGGTTCGGCGCCCGGTTCACGAAGAATATGTACTCGGTGTTCTGGCGCAGCAAAAACACGTTGTAGAAGCCGTAGCCGGGGGCCGTGGTGTTGTCCACGTTCAGGGCGTACTTGGCGTCGGGGCCGGTCATGAGGGCGGCGGCGGCATCGGCGGCGGCCTGCCAGCGGGCCACGCTGGCGCTGGGGTAGCTCACCACCGAGGCTAGGCTGGCGTCGCTGGTTTCGGCGCCGCCGTTGAAGAGCGGGCTGGCGGCATACAGCAGCAGGCGGCTTTTGAGGCCGAGGGCGGCGCCGCGGGTCACGCGGCCGTAGTCGGCGGCCGGGTAGCCGTTCACGTCGGGCAGCACAGCGGCCACGGCGTCGAGCTCCTGAATGAGGTAGGTCACGCAGTCGGCGTAGGAGGTGCGGGGCAGGTTGATGAAGTCTTCGAGCCCGAACACCTGGTCGTTGATGATGGGCACGCCGCCGTAGTGCGAGAGCAGGCAGTGGTAGTACCAGGCGCGCAGAAAGCGCGCCTCGGCTACCATGCGGGCCTGCTTGGCTTTGGACAAGGGCGTGCGCGGCAGCTCGCTCATGAGCAGGTTCACGCGGCGGATGTTATCCCACGGCACCTGCCAGAAGTCGTTGCTGGGCACGTTGCCATAAAAGGTGAGCGGGCTCAGGCTGCCGCTGTAGAGCTGCACGGCGCTCTGGCCGCCGCCCGAGTACAGGTACTCGGCGTCGTCGGTCACCTGTTCGGTGTTGCCGTGCGACGACCAGCGGCCTTTGTTGAAGGTGTAGCCGATGTCGCCGTAGATGCGCGCCAGGAAGGCCATCGTGCGGGTGCTGTCGCCGAAAACCGTGTCCTCGGTGAGGGCGCTGGTTTTGGGCTCCAGGAAGTCGTCTTTCTTACACGCCGTGGTCAGAGCCCCGGCGGCCATCAGAAATACAAGTAGCTTTTTCATAAGAAGTTCGGGTGGGAAGTGGCGGATTGGTGGGGTGGTGGATTAGCGGATTGATGGGTTTTCTGTTCAATTGGCGCAAGTGACGCCGCTAAAAAATCAAAACCCACCATTCCACCAATCCACAAATCCACCTTAGAAGGTCACGCTCAGGCCCAGGTTGTAGATGCGCTGGGGCGGATAAATCAGGCGCTGGGTGTTGAGGGATATTTCGGGGTCGAAATCGTAGAGCTTGTCGGCCACGGTCCAGGTCAGGATGTTCGAGCCGTTGGCGTAGATGCGGGCCGAGGGAATGCCCAGCTTGCGGGTGAATTCCGAAGGCAGGTCGTAGTTGACCTGGGCGTTTTTGAGGCGCACGAAGTCGCCCGAAATCTGCCAGAAGGTGGAGGGGTTGGCCACCGGGTCGCTGATGCCGCCGAGCAGCGTCAGGCGCGGGTAGGCGGCGTTGTCGCCCAGCTCCGGCGTCCAGGCCTTGGTGTGCACCTGGGTCAGGTTCGAGCTGAAGGCGCGGATGGCCTCCGAGGCGGCGGCCACGTTGAAGTTGCGCGAGCCCTGGAACAGCGCGCTGATGCTGAAGCCCTTGTAGCGAATGCCCAGGTTCACGCCGAAGGTGGTGTTGGGCAGGCCGGGGAAGCCGGTCACGGCGCGGTCGAACTCGTTGATGATGCCGTCGCCGTTCAGGTCCTTGTATTTCAGGTCGCCGGGCTGCACGGCCACGGCCGGCTTGGCTACTTTGGAGTCGGCAATGTCGGCCTGGGTGTAGAAGCCCAGGAATTCGTACACCCGCTGCTGGCCGATGCTGTTGCCGGTGAAGTTCTGGTAGGAATACTGGTTGTTGGGCTCGTCCTGAAACAGGATGGTATTTTTGGCCACCGAGTAGTTGGCTTTCAGGAAGTAGGAGAAGTCCTTCGAGATGGGGCTCTGGTAGCCCAGCTCCAGCTCGTAGCCCTCGTTGCGCACGCGGCCCAGGTTGACCGGGGGCAGGCCCTGGCCGAAGATGCCCGACACCGTGCCGCGGGTGGTGAGGATGTCGTACCGCTCGTTGCGGAAAAGGTCCACGCTGCCCGACACGCTGTTTTTCAGCAGCCGGAATTCCAGGGCCACGTCGAGCTTCTTTTCCTTTTCCCAGGTCACGCTGTTGTTGGCCAGGGTGCCTTCGGCAATGCCCGTCACGGGCGTGCTGTTGATGCCGAAGTTGGGCTGGCTCACGCCGTTGCTGTTGGCGTAGTTCTGCTGGTAGTAGTAGCTGTAGCTCGAGCCCAGGGCGTCGTTGCCCACCAGGCCGTAGGAGCCGCGCAGCTTCAGCAGGTCGAACACGGGCAGGGCGGTTTTGAAGAAGGTTTCTTCGGCGATGTTCCAGCCCGCCGACACGGCCGGGAACAGGCCGTAGCGGTTGTCGGCGCTGAAGCGGTCGGAGCCGTTGTAGCCCACGTTAATCTGGAACAGGTAGCGGGCGTCGTAGTCGTAGCCCAGGCGGCCCGAGTAGCCGAGGAAGTTGTTCGGGATGAAGTTGTAGATATTGTTGTTGTTCTGGGCCGTCACCGAGTTGCGGTTGTACAGCGCCAGGCCCGACACGTGGTGCTTGCCAAAGGTGCGGTCGTAGTTCAGAATGGCCTGCAGGTTCACGGTGCGCGAGGTGCTGCCGCCGTTGTAGCCCAGGAAGAAGCGGCGGGTGCGGTACAGGTTGGGGTCGCGGGCCTCGTAGGCGGTGGGGTCGTCGCCGGCCTTGGTGGGGTCGTAGATGAACGAGGGGAAAGCGTCGCGGATGTTGCTGCGGCTGTACACGTAGTTCGACGTGTACGACACCAGGCCCGTGGCCGTCAGGCCCTGCAAAGCGCTGGCGTACACGCCCAAATCCTGCTTCAGGGAGAGCACGCTGTTGATGTTGTTCTCGTTGCTGCGCGAGTAGCCGTAGTTGGTGAGGCGGCCCACCACGTTGTTCACGTTGTAGCTGGTGCCCACCACATCGCGCGACCATTTGCTGTAGCCGAACGAGCCGTCGGGGTTGTAGATGGGGTATGCGAAGGGCGCCAGCGTGAGGAAGCTGCTGTAGTCGTAGAACAGGTCGTTGTAGCCGAAGGGGCTGCCCAGCTGCGGCGTGTTCACCTCGCCGAAGTTGCCGTAGAGGTCGATGCGGGCGTTGAGGCCCTTGGCCACGTTCACGTCGAGGTTCGAGCGGTAGTTGTAGCGCTTATGGTAGTAGTTGTTGTTCACGCCCTCGGCGCTGCCGAAGTCCTTCACCATGCCGTTCTGGAACAGGTAGCCCACGTTCACGAAGTACTTCACCCGGTCCGTGCCGCCCGACAGGTCGAGGTTGGCGCGGTACTGCTGGCTGAATTCCTTGAACAGCTCCTTGCGCCAGTTCACGTTGGGGTGGCCGTAGGGGTCGGAGCCGTCCTGGAATTTCTGCAAATCAAGCGCCGAGAAGCGCGGCGTGAACGTGGGCGACGGGCTGGCCGCGTTGTCGTTAATCTGGGCCTGGTTGTAGAGCGAGGCCGTCTGGTACGAGTCGAGGTACTTCGTGATTTTGGTGGGTTGCTGCAGGCTGCCCTCCACGCGGGCCGAAATCTGGGGCGGGCCGGTTTTGCCGCGCCGGGTGGTCACCACCACCACGCCGTTGGCCCCGCGCACGCCGTAGATGGCCGTGGTGGCCGCGTCTTTCAGAATGGACAGGCTTTCAATCTCGTTCGGGTCGATGCGGGCAAACTGGTCGTAGCTGTACTGAATGTCGTCCACGATGATGAGCGGCTGCGAGTTGCCGTTGTAGCTGCTGATGCCGCGGATGAAGAAGGCCGCGCCGTCGGCGCCGGGCCGGCCCGAAGCCTGCTGCGAGAAGAAGCCCGGCAGGCGGCCCACCAGCGTGTTCTGCAAGCTGGCCGAAGGGTTTTCGCGGATGTCCTTGCCGCTCACCTGGCTCACCGAGCCGGTCTGGGTAATTTTCTTCTGCTCGCCGTAGCCCACCACCGTCACCTCATCAAGGCTCTGGTCGGCCGACTCCAGCTTCACGCTGATGCTGGTGCGCGTGCCCACCTGCACCTCCGTCAGCTTGTAGTTCACGGCCCGGAACACCAGCACGCCGTTGCCCTTGAGCGTCAGCTTAAAGCCGCCATCCAGGTCGGTCGAAACGCCGTTGGAGGTCATGTCTTTTTCATAAACCGACACGCCGGGCACCGCGCCCTGCGCATCGCGCACCGTGCCGGTCACCACCCGGGCCTGGCCAAAAGCCAGCTGGCTGGCCGTGCTCAGCAGCAGTACTAATAAGAGTAAGAAGTTTTTCATATAAGGTGGGAATTTGAAGTTGTTGGGAAAGCCGCTGGGCTGGCTTAAAAAAAGGCGGGCAAGCTGAAAAAGAACGTCATGCTGAGCGCAGTCGAAGCATCTTTACCGCAGTAGTAAATCCTGTCGATTGAATTGCGTTGCGCGGTAGAGATGCTTCGGCTACGCTCAGCATGACCGTTCTTTTAGTCAGCCTGACGGTGGTTTGCGGCAGCCTACCAGCCCGGGTTCTGCGAGAGGTTCGTGTTCTTGGTCACCTCGTCGTAGGGCAGGGGCATGTAGTAGAGCTTGGGCTGAAACACCATGGTCGTCACCTGCGGGTAAGTGTAGGTATAGGTGTAGTTCGGCGCCGTGCCGCCGCGCACGATGCGCACGCCGGTGATGGGCCCGCTCAGCACGTTCTCGGCAATTTTCCAGCGGCGCACGTCCCAGAAGCGGTGCTCCTCAAAGCCCAGCTCGATGCGGCGCTCGTTGCGAATCAAATCGCGGGCCGCCGCCTGCGTGATGCCCACCGCAATGCCGTAGCGCGCCGGCGTGCCCGCCGTGATGCCGGCCCGCTGCCGCAACGCGATGATGTGCGTCACGGCCTCCTCGGTGCGGCCCAGCTCGTTGAGGGCTTCGGCGGCGTTGAGGCGGGTTTCGGCGTAGCGGAAAATCGGGAAGTTGTGGCTCACGTTGGTGTAGGCCGAGGCGGCCGACAGGTCGGGCAGGAACTTGCGCAGGTAGTAGCCGGTGCGGGTTTGCACGGCGTTGCCGCCAGGCCGGTCGCGGCCGCCCTCAAAGGTTTCCACGTTGCGGCTCAGCCAGCGGCTGCCCACGGTGGTGGTGCCGGTAGTCACGCCGTTGGTAAATACCGAGGCCAGCAGGCGCGGGTCGCGGTTGGCGTAGGGGTTCTGGGCATTGTAGCCCGAGCCGGCGGCGTTGATATCCAGGCCGGTCAGCGTCGGAAACGCATCCACGAAGCTCTGGCTGGGGCTGGTGAGGCCCAGGCTGGCCGTGGGCGCCGTGTAGCCGATAGGAGCGTTCAGCGCTTCCAGCATCGAGCTGTTGGCCGACTGCTTGGCCAGAATAATTTCGGTGCTCTTCTTCGTGGTAAACACGTTGTTGAACGCCGCCGGCGCCGCCGACGTGGACGTGAGCAGCGCGTAGTAGTTCAGGTTAATCAGCTCCTGCGACGCATCAAGCGCCCGCTGCCAACGGCTGGCATCGTAGCTCGGGTAGCCTTGCAGGGCGCCCGCGCCGCTGGCCCCGCCGCCGTTGAAGAGCGGGCTGGCGGCGTACAGCAAAATGCGGCTCTTGAGGGCAATGGCCGCGCCGCGCGGAATGCGGCCCCAGTCGGCGTCCGAAATGGCGCTTTCCGTGCGCAGCTGGCCCTTGATGGCGTCGCACTCGCTCACGATGTACTCCACGCACTCGGCGTAGTTGTTGCGCGGCAGGGCCAGGTTGTCTTCCAGCGTAAACACCTTGTCGGCAATGAGCGGCACGCCGCCGTAGCGCTTCACCAGCTCGAAGTAGAGCATGGCCCGGATGAAGCGGGCCTCGGCTTTCCAGAACACCAGCGTGGCGGCGGTGGCCGGCACGCGGTCGATGTTGGCCAGGAAAATATTCACGCGGCGGATGCCGGCGTAGCTGCTGGCCCAGTAGGTGTCGGGGTTGTTCACCACGCTTATCGTGCCGTTGGTGTACCACTCCACGGGCCGCGCCAGGCGCGAGGGCACGGCGTCGCCGGCGCCGGCTTCCAGCACGTCGCCGTCGGAAGTGCCGCTGCCGCTGTTGAAGCCGGCCGCGATGCGGTTGAAGCCGCCGGGCAGGTAGTTGTAAATGTCGTTGAGGTACCAGCCGGCCAGGGTGGCGTTGCGGTCGGCCTCGTCCCACATGAAGTCGTCCTCGATGAGGTAGCGCGGCTCGGTTTCGACGTCTTTGCACGCCGTGGCACTCAGGGCCAGCAGCAGGGCAACAAACGGGGTTCTCAGTTTCTTAAGCATGGCGAAAAGCAGCGGGGGTGGGAATTACAGCTTGATGTTGAGGCCGAGGTTGAGCAGGCGCTGCTGCGGGTAGGCGTTGTTGAACACCTCCGGGTCGATGCGGTCGTACTGGCTGAAGGTGAGCAGGTTGGTGGCACTGGCAAACAGGCGCACGCTCTGCAGGCGGGCCTTGCTGCTGAGGCCCAGCGGCAGGGTGTAGCCCAGCTCCACGTTCTTGATGCGCAGGTAGTTGTTGTCGTGCACCCAGTAGCTGGAAACGGCCTGGTTGTTGGGGTTGGCGCCCAGGCCCAGGCGCGGGTAGGTGGCGTTGGGGTTGTCGGGCGTCCAGCGGTCGAGGTGCTGCTCGAAGGCGCCGCCGAAGCCGCCGTTCTGGAAGGCGTACTCGCTGCCGCCCGACAAGTACACCGTGCGGTTGAGCACGCCCTGGGCCAGCACCGAGAAGTCGAACGAGCCGTAGCGCAGGCTCAGGCTGGCGCCAAATGGCACCGTGGGCTGGGTGTTGCCAATCACGGCCTGGTCGAGCTGGTCAATCACGCCGTCGCCGTTCAGGTCCTTGTACTTGATGTCGCCGGGCTGGGGGCGGTAGCCCACCGTGGTGGCGCTGCCGGCAATTTCGGCCGCGCTCTGGAACAAGCCGTCGGCGATGTAGCCGAAGCTCTGGCCGATGCGCTGGCCGGTGCGCCGCATCCAAGGATAGGGCCGGTACACCTCGTCGGCAAACAGCACTTTCGACTGCTGCACGCCCACGTTGCCGGCCATCAGCAGGCTCAGCTTGCCAAACGACTGCTGGTAGGTGAGCTGGCCGGTGAAACCGTAGTTGCGGTTCTGGCCGATGTTCTCGTCGGGATACTGCTGGCCGATGAGGCTGGTGCTGAGCCCGCGCTGCTGGAGCAGGTCGTAGTACTTCGAGTTGTAATACTCCAGCGTGAAGCCCAGGTGGTTGTCGAGCACGGCGCCCTGCACGCCCACGCTCAGCTTCTGGGCTTTTTCCCAGGTGCGGTTCACGTTGGCCAGCACTTGCTCGCTGATGCCGCTGGCCTGCCCGGCGCTGGTGCCGAAGTACGGCCCCGAGGTATCAAAGTAGGTTTGCAGGTAGGTGAAGTAGCTCGGCACGTCGTTGCCGGTCAGGCCGTAGGAGCCGTACAGCTTCAGGTACGACAGCCACTGCTGCGACTTCATAAAGTCCTCGCGCGAGATGTTCCAGGCCAGGCCGCCGGCCGGGAAGAAGCCGTAGCGGAAGGCGCCGTCATCGGGGAAGCGGTTGGTGCCGTTCAGCCCGAAGGCGAACTCGGCCACGTACTTGCCCTGGTAGTTATAGGAGGCCCGGCCCGAAATGCCCTGCGTGGTGTAGGGCAGGTCCGAATCCTGGGTGAAAGCCTGGCGGCTGCCCAGCACGATGGCGTTGAGGCCGTGGGCGCCCAGCTGCCGGTCGTAGCCCAGGGCGGCTTCCAGGTAGGTGGTGTTGTTCTGGTTGGCGATGCCGTTGCCGTTGGCCTGGTCGCCGTTGGCGCCGAACTGCTGGTAGGTGGGCTCGCCGGTGGCCGGCGTGGTTTGCAGGAAGGTGGCGTAGGCCTTGTTGCGGGCAATGTTTTCCGACAAGCTGGCGTAGTACGAGCCCGTGGCGCGGGCCCACAGGCCGGGCGTCAGCTCATCAAGGCTGCGCTTGAGGTAGAAGTCGGCGATGACGTCGCGCCGGTAGTTCTCGCGGTAGCCCGAGCCAATGGCCTGAGCCTGAATGTTGTTCTGAAATTGCTGGGTGCCGCCGTAGCTGCCGTTGGCGTTGTACACGGGGTAGGCGTTGGCCGGCGTGTTCACGATGGAGCTCAGCACGCTGCTGATGCCCGCGCCCGAGTCGTTGGAATCGAGAATGCGCCCGAGCAGGTGCACACCGGCCGAGAGCTTCTTATTGAGCTGCAAGTCCACGTTCGAGCGCAACGTGTAGCTCTTGTAGTCGTTGCTGGTATTATACTTGTTGATGTCGCTGGTTTTCAGCAGGCCCGACTGATTCAGGTGCTCCACCGACACGAAGTACTTGGCGTACTTATTGCCGCCGCTGGCGCTGAAGGTATAGCGGTTCAGCTGCGACGACTTCTTGAGCACCTGGTCGCGCCAGTTCACGTTGGGGTGGCCGATGGGGTCCTGCCCGTTCTGGTACAGCTCCAGGTCGCGGGCGGTGTAGAGCGGCGCCAGGCCGTCGTTCACCCGCGCCTCGTTGTAGAGCGTGGCGTAATTATAGGAATCCAGCGCCTGCGGCAATTTCAAGGGCTGCTGAATGGCCGACTGCACCGTGAACGAGATGCGCGGCTGGCCGGGCGTGCCGCGCCGGGTGGTCACGTTCAGCACGCCGGCGTTGGAGTTGCGCACGCCCAGCATGGCCGAGCTCAGCGCGTCCTTCAGCACCGTTACCGATTCAATTTCTTCCAAATCGAAGGCGTAAATCGGCCGCACGATGCCGTCAATCACCACCGTCGGGCTCTGGCCCAGCAGCGAGGCGCCCACGATGTCGTTGCCGGGCTGGCCCGAGAACGAGAACGTTTGCAGGCCCGCCACGCGGCCGGTGAGGGCCGTGAGGAAGGACGTGACCGGCAGCTTCTGCAGGTCGTTGTAGTAAATCGTTTGTGTAGAAGCGGCCGTCAAATCAGGCCGGATGGCCGTGCTGTTGAGCAGCTGCACCGGCTTGAGGCGGGCCACCGCCGGGTGCTTGGTGTCGAGCAGGATGATGGGCCGCAGGCTGGTGCCCACCACAAAGCGCCGCACCTCCGAGCCGTCGATGCTCAGAATAAGCACCTCGCCCTGCGGCGCGTCCATTCGCACCTGCCCCACCGAGTCGGTGACGGCCGAGAGCGAGCCGCTGGCGTTGGCCACCTTCACGCCCCGGAGCGGCTCGGTGTTTTCGTCGGTTACCGACGGGATGAACATCGTGCTGACCGGCTCGGGCTCGGGCGCCGCAGGGGTGGTGACGGCGGGCGGCGGGGCAATTTCGGTGGGCAACGTTTGGGCCAGCGCGGCGTGGGTGCCGGTGAGGCCGGCGGCCAGCAACAGCAGCCGCGGTAGTCCCGGGGAGGGTACAGGTTTTCTCATAGAAGGGGGTAAGCTGGGACGTGGGTGGGAACAGCAGGTATCCGGCGCTTAGGGCTAGACAGAGCGACTCGTCAGCATTTCACAATAGCCGCTTTTTAAAGCACTGAGGGAATATTGACAGGACAAAGCTACCGGCCGGTTGCACGGAAAAAGGGGGGCATTTTCGTTAAAAGAGCGGGTGAAATTGGCATCCTTGTTGAAAAACTCCCTTCCCTTTCGCGCAGCAAATGTGGCCGTTACGCGCCCGCACGCGGGGCCTTTGCCAGCCCCGCCAAATAACCCTACCTTGCATAGCAACCCGGCCCTTGGTGGCCGCCGAAACCGGACCATTGCCCCGGGTTCAGGCCCGTCGGCCGAGGCTTTTCGGAACCCGGCCGGGCCGGTTTTTCGTTGCCACTGCCCTTCTCCGCTCCGCTGCATTCCCGCCCCATCCCATCCAACGTGCAGGCATTTCTCGCCCCCAAGTGGGCCCTTCTTTTCGTCATTTTGCTGTGGCTGTCCGGCCCCGCCGCGCGGGCCCAGGACACCGCCCCCAGCCAGTTCCGCTTCGAGCACCTCACCGTCGACCAAGGCCTTTCGCACTCCGACGCCATGGCCGTGGCCCAGGACCCGGCCGGCTTCATCTGGGTGGGCACCAACCGCGGCCTCGACCGCTACGACGGCTACGGCCTCAAGCAGTACACCCTGCCCATCAACCCGCGCAACGGCATCTCGGCCAACCGCTTCAAGACCCTGCACGTGGCGCCCGACGGCCGCCTCTGGGCCGGCACCGAGCGCGCCGGCCTGGGCCTCTACGATGCCGCCGCCGACCGCCTGCTCAGCTACGACGAGCAGCAGGTGCCTGCCCCCTACCGCCCCCTGATGCAGCGCCTGAGCCAGGCCAGTGTCAACGCACTGACTTCGGACAAGCAGGGCCGCCTGTGGGTAGGCACGGCGGTTGAAGGCCTGTTCGTGCTCAGCTTCGACGGGCAGGGCCGCCTCAGCAGCCTGCGCCAGGTGCCGCCCCCCGGCAAGCCGCTTCCCGCCAACTACCAGGTGAGCAGCCTGGCCACCGACGCCGAGGGCAAGGTCTGGATTGGTACCTACAACGCCGGCCTGCGCGTGGTGCGCCCCGAAAGCCCCGACCTGCGCGCCGAGCCCACCGACCTCACCCAGACGGTGCGCGTGCTGCACCTCGACCGCCGTGGCGACCTCTGGGTGGGCACCGACCAGCAGGTGTGGTGGGTGAGCGCGGCCAACCGCCGCACCGTGCGCCAGCTGCAAGCCCACCCGCAGCCCCAAACCTACCCGCAGCTGCAAGCCATCCAAATGGATTCGTTTGGACGGCTCTGGGTGGGCACCATCTACGGCCTGTACGTGTGGGAGGCGGGCGCCGTGACCGGCGTAGCGCCGCCGTTGCGCCCCACCCCCACCCTGCTGCTGCCGCAGGACAACGAGCCCTTCGGCATCAACTCGGAGCGGGTGCACCAGATTTTTGAAGACCGCAACCAGATTATGTGGCTCTGCGCCTCGGCCGGCGGCCTCAATCAGGTCGACCTGCGCCAGAAGCCCTTTGGGCGGCTGCGCCAGCAGTTGTCGGGCAGCTCCACGCTGGCCAACAACTACGTGAACACGGTTTATAAGGAAGAGGGGACGAATACGCTGTGGTCGGGCACGCGCAACGGCGTGTACGGCTACGACCTGGCCCATAAAGTCACGCACAGCTACCTGAACCAGCAGTGGGCCGGCGCCACGCGCGGCGTCGACGTGTCGACCATTTTCCAGAGCCGCAACGGCGCGCTGTGGTTCGGCACGCGCAGCTCCGGCCTCAGCCGCCTCACCCGCGCCAACGGCCGCGAAACCCTGACGACTTACGAACAGCTGCCCGGCGGCCCCGACCTGCGCAGCTTTAGCATCGAGAGCCTGGCCGAAGACCGGTTTGGTACGCTGTGGGTGGCCAATTTCAACACCGGCCTGCTGCGCCTGAGTGCCGACGGCCAGTTCCTGGGCACCTTCCGCAAAGACAACAGCGCCTTGCCCACCAACCGCTTCACCAACCTGCTCTACGACCGGCGGCACGACGTGCTCTGGGCCAGCACCACCGACGCGGGCCTGCTCAAGCTGCGCGTCACCGCCGATTCGCTCATCGTGCTCAAGCAGTTCAGGCAAACCGCCGGCGCGCCCGACGGCCTGCGCGTGAACTACGTGTGGCCCCTGCTGCTCGACGACCAGGGCACGCTCTGGATTGGCACCATCGGCGGCGGTTTGCACCAACTGACGACTGATGCGCGCGGCAACGAAACCATTCACAGCCTGGCCAAGTACCTGCCCGAGAGCGACGTGGAAAGCATTCTGGCCGATGACGAGGGCCACCTCTGGATTGGCGGCACCGGCCTCTACCGCTACACGCCGGCCACCCGCCAGTACCTGCGCTACGACGTGGCCGATGGCCTGCAAAGCAACGCTTTCAAGATTGGGGCCGCTGCCCGCGCCCAGGACGGCACCCTGTATTTCGGGGGCATCAACGGCATCAGCTACTTCCAGCCGCACGCCATCCAGCCCAACCCCTACCCGCCGGTGGTGCAGCTCACCGGCCTGCGCATTGCCAACCAGCCCGTGGCCGTGGGCCAGACGCTGAACGGCCGCGTGGTGCTGCCCCGGCCCCTCTCGCGCCCCCAGACGGTGACCATTAAGGCTTCGGAAAATGACTTTTCGGTCGAATTCGTGGGCCTGAACTACGCCAACCCGCAGAAAAACCGCTACGCCTACCGCCTCGTGGGCTACAACGAAAACTGGGTGTACCCGGCCCCCGGCCAGCGCACGGCCAGCTTCGCCAACCTGCCACCGGGCCAGTATACTTTCGAGGTGAAGGCCAGCAACGGCGAGGGCGCCTGGTCGAAAAAGGCCGCCACCGTGCGCTTCGATGTTCGCGCGCCCTGGTACAAAACCGGCTGGGCCTACGGTCTTTATGCTCTGGTGCTGCTGGGCGCGGTAGCCCTGTATCGCCGCATCGAGATGGCCCAGCAGCGGCTGAAAAACCGAGTAGCACTGGAGCAGTTCCAGACCGAGAAGGAAAAGGAGCTCACCGGCCTCAAGCTGGGCTTTTTCACCAACGTGAGCCACGAGCTGCGCACGCCGCTCACCCTCATTCTCGGGCCGATGGAGGAAATCATCAACAGCCCCGGGCCGGTGGCGGGCCTGCACGAAAAAGTGGGCCTGATGCATAAGCAGACGCGCAAGCTGCTAGACCTGGTGAATCAGCTGCTGGACTTCCGCAAGGTGGAAACCGGCCACGTGCCCCTGCGCGCCGCCCCCGGCGATGCCGTGGCCTTCATCACCGACATCTACCCCGCTTTCACCCTCAAGGCCCAGGAGCGCGGCGTGAAGTACGTGCTCGACCTGCCCAACGAGCCCGTGCGCCTGTATTTCGACCGCAGCAAGCTCGAAATCATCCTCACCAACCTGCTGGCCAACGCCTTCAAGTACACCCGCCCCAATGGCCGCGTGGAACTGCTGGCCACGCCCGTGGGCAATCCCGGCGGCGAGGCCGTGTACCAGAACGGCAAGCTCACCGGCAACTACCTGAAAGTGACCGTGACCGACAACGGCGTGGGCATCAAGTACCACGAGATTGAGCGAATTTTCGACCCTTACTACCAAGCCTCGCACACCAATACGCTGCGCATGACGGGCACGGGCATCGGCTTGGCGCTGGCCCGGCAGTTTGCCGAGCGGCACGGCGGCCGGCTCACGGCCACCAGCGGCGAGGGGCTGGGCACCACGTTTGAGCTGCGCCTGCCCTTCGGCCGCCAGCATCTGCAACCTGATGATATTCAAGAAGAAGAGCCGATGTCGGAAGGGGTGATTGAAACCACACCTGAAGCACCGGAGCCAGACACCACTGAACCGGAGCTTGTTGACGCTGAATCTTTTGCTGCTGCTGCGCCCGCCGCTACTGAGCCAGCCGCAGCGCGCCAGCCGCGCCTGCTGGTGGTGGAAGACCACGACGAGGTACGCCAGTACATTCAGCAACTGTTCGCGGCTGATTACGAAGTTGTGACGGCCGAAGACGGCCTCGAAGGCTGGGAAAAAGCCCTGGCCCAGCTGCCCGACCTCGTCATCTCGGACGTGATGATGCCGCGCTCCGACGGCCTGGAGCTGTGCCAGAAAATCAAGCAGCACCCCAAAACGGCCCACATTCCGGTGCTGCTGCTCACGGCCCGCACAGCAGAGACCCACGAGCTCGAAGGCACCGGCATGGGCGCCGACGAGTACATGAGCAAGCCCTTCAACCCCACCCTGCTCCAGGCCAAAGCCGACGCGCTGCTCCGCAACCGCCGCAAGCTGCACGAGTACTACCAGCGCCACATCCTGCTCGAACCCAACGAAATAGTGGTGGCCGACGCCGACCGGCAGTTCCTGGAAAGCGCCATGGCCGTGGTGGAGCGCAACCTCGACAACTCGGAGTTCAGCGTGCAGGTGCTGGTGAAGGAAATGGCCATGAGCCAGTCGGTGTTCTACCGCCGCATCAAGAGCATCACCGGCCAGACGGCCGTGGAATTCATCCGCGACGTGCGCATGAAGCGCGCCGCCCAGCTCCTGGCCCAGACGCAGATGCGCGTGTCGGAAGTGGCGTTTGAAGTGGGCATCGAGGACGCCAAGTACTTCCGCAAGGCCTTTCAGAAAATCTACAACGTCTCGCCCTCCGAGTACGCCAAGCAGCACCGGCCGGGCCGGGAGGTGGCCGGAGTGGCGGAGTAGGGGCGGGGCTTGCCCCCGCCCGGGCGCCTGCACCGTGCCAACGATTCCGTGCCAACGGCCGGGCGGGGGCAAGCCCCGCCCCTACTTCGAACGCCAACCATCGCCCAAAATGGCCCCTGCATTCCTCGAAAACGCCCCCATCCAGCCAGTAAGCCGCGCGCTAGTATTGCAGGGACATCCATTGACGCCATTGCCGGCCCTTCTCCTGCCTTCTAAGCTTTGATTTCGCCCAAACGCTTCCTCTCGCTCCTCCTTTTAGCCCTCTCGCTGGGCCACGCCGCTGCCCAGATTCCTAAGCCCGACAAGCTGCTCTACGGCGTGGCCTACTACGACGAGTACATGCCCTACGAGCGGCTCGACAAGGACGTGGCGATGATGAAAGCAGCCGGCATCAACGTGGTGCGCATTGCCGAATCGACGTGGAGCACGCTGGAGCCGCAGAAGGGCGTGTTCGATTTCTCGCACGTCGACCGGGTGCTCGATGCCATGCACAAGGGCGGCATCCATGTCATCATCGGCACGCCCACCTACGCCATCCCGACCTGGCTGGCGCGCAAGTACCCGGCCGTGCTGGCCACCACCAGCCGGGGCGCCAACCAGTACGGCTCGCGCCAAAACATGGACATCACCAACCCCGACTACCGCCGCCACTGCGAGGCCGTGATTCGGGCGCTGCTGGGCCACGTCAAGAACCATCCGGCCATCATCGGCTACCAGGTCGATAACGAAACCAAGGCCTACGGCACGGCCGGGCCGGGCGTACAGGCGCTGTTCGTGCAGTACATGCAAAAGAAATTCGCGTCGCTCGACGCCATGAACAAGGCCTACGGGCTCGACTACTGGAGCAACCGCATCAATAGCTGGGAAGATTTTCCGTCGATGGTGGGCACCATCAACGCCAGCCAGGGCAGCGAGTTTGCGCGGTTTCAGCGCCAGCTGGTCACCGAGTTTCTGGCCTGGCAGGCGGGCATCGTGCGCGAATACAAAAAGCCAAACCAGTTCATCACCCAGAACTTCGACCTGGGCTGGCGCGGCTACTCGTTCGGCATTCAGCCCGATGTGGACCACTTCGCCGCAGCCAAGGCCCTGGATGTGGCCGGGGTCGACATCTACCACCCCAGTCAGAGCCAGCTCACGGGCACCGAAATTTCCTTCGGCGGCGACCTGACCCGCGGCATGAAGGGCGGGCAGAACTACTTGGTGCTCGAAACCGAGGCCCAGGGTTTCCCGCAGTGGACGCCCTACCCCGGCCAGCTGCGGCAGCAGGCCTTCAGCCATCTGGCCTCGGGGGCCAACTTAGTGGAGTACTGGCACTGGGGCAGCATCCACAACTCGGCCGAAACCTACTGGAAGGGCCTGCTCAGCCACGACCTGCAGCCCAACTACCTGTACGAGGAAGCTAAAACCATCGGTCGCGATTTCGCCCGTCTCAGCCCCCAGCTCCTCAGCCTGAAAAAGACCAACAAGGTGGCCGTGCTTTTCAGCAACGAAGCCCTCACGGCCGAAGGCTGGTTCAACAACGGCCTGGATTACAACTCGGTGCTGCGCTCGTTCTACGACCCGCTCTACCGCCACAACGTGGGCTGCGACCTCGTGGACCCCAGCAGCCCCAGCCTCGACCAGTACGCCCTGCTCATCGTGCCCATGCTCTACGCCGCGCCCAACCGCCTGCTCGAACGCCTGGACCGCTACGTGCAGCAGGGCGGCCACCTGCTCACCACCTACCGCAGCGGCTTTTCCGACGAAAACGTGCAGGTGCGCCACACCGCGCAGCCCGGCGGCTTGAGCCGGGCCTGCGGCGTGACCTACCAGGAATTCACCGTGCCCGTGGGCGTGAGTTTGCAGGGCAACCCCTTCCAGGTAAGCGAAAACGACAACAAAGTGGACCGCTGGATGGAATTTCTGACGCCCACCACCGCCACGGTGCTGGCCCGCTACGACCACCCGGTGTGGGGCTGCTACGCCGCCATCACCGAAAACCACTACGGCAAGGGCCTGGCCACCTACGTGGGCTGCCACACCTCCGACCCCGTGGTGGAAAAGCTGGTGACCGACGCCGTGCGCAAAGCCGGCCTCTGGAGCGCCGACCAAGAGTTGGCCTTCCCGCTCATCACCCGCGCCGGCCGCAACCAGCAGGGCCGCCCAGTGCATTACTACTTCAACTACGCCGCCCAGCCCGCCACCGTGACTTACCCGCACGCCGCCGGCCGGGAGCTGCTGAGCGGCACCACCGTCGCAAAAGGTCAGCCCCTGACGCTGAGCGCCTGGGGCGTACAGATAGTGGAGGAGAAATAGCGCTTGCGCCTGCCCAGCCGCGCCGTCTGGCGCGGCCAGTTCGGCCGCGCATCAAAAATGGCCCGCTCAATCTCTGAAAATGCCCCCGGCCGCCTACGCCGTAAAAACCTAATATTGCGGTAGGTTACCCAAATTTCAGGTTGAGGGGTTTCTGCCCTCGATTTTTAATCTCCTTTACTTCCCACCCTCCCGTATGTCCTTTCTCGTTCGTGCCCTTCGTCCGCTAACCTGCGGCCTGCTGCTGACGCTCGGCCTCGCCCCCAGCGCCCCCGCCCAGACGCTAACCAAAGCCGACCAGGCCGTTTTCAAGCCGAAATACATCAAGAAACAGATGCTGAAAGCCACCCAGTGGCAGCTGGCGCACCCGAAGCACAAAGTCACGGACTGGACCAACGGCGCCTTCTACTCCGGCGTATTCGCCGCCTACCAAGCCACCAAATCCCGGCTAATTCTGGATTCCCTGATGGCCATGGGCACCCGCACCCAGTGGCGCCCCGACCGCCGCTACGACCACGCCGACGACATCGCCATCTGCCAGACCTACCTCAACCTCTACCGCCTCAAAAAAGACCGGCGCATGCTGGAGCCCACCCTGGCCGTGGTCGAAAAGCTGCGCACCGTGCCCGGCCCCGAGGTGCAGCACAACGGCATCACTTGGTGGTGGTGCGATGCCCTCTTCATGGGCCCGCCCGTGCTCGTGAAGCTGGGAATGCTGGAAAACCAACCCCAGTACCTCAGCTTCAGCGATACCCTCTACGCGCAAACCTACCGCCGGCTCTACAACCAACAGCAGCACCTGTTCACGCGCGACGCCAGCTACCTCTGGAACGTCGCTAACGAAGGCAAAACCAAGAAGGAAAGCAACGGCCAGCCCATTTTCTGGAGCCGCGGCAATGGCTGGGTGATGGGCGGCCTCGTCCAGATTCTGCAGGAATTGCCCCCCAACCACCCCACGCGCCCCTTCTACATCAACATTCTCAGGGAAATGAGCGCCAGCCTCGTCAGGCTCCAACAGCCCGACGGCCTCTGGCGCTCCAGCCTCCTCGACCCCGCCGCCTACCCCGGCGGCGAAACCTCCGGCTCTGGCTTCGACACTTACGCCATGGCCTGGGGCATCAACAACGGCATCCTTGACCGCGCCACCTACCTCCCCGCCGTGCAAAAAGCCTGGCTGGCCCTCGATAAAGTAGTCGGCGCCGACGGCAAAGTGGGCTGGGTGCAGCCCATTGGCGCCGACCCGCGCCGCGACTTCTCGGCCGACAGTTGGGAAGTGTACGGCACCGGCGCCTACCTGCTGGCCGGCTCCGAGGTGATGAAATTGAAGCTGAAGTAGCGCATGGAGCGCCGCTCATTCATCGCCGGCGTTGGAGCCGGCCTCTCCGCGCTGGCCCTGCCCGCTACCGCTGCCCCCGCAGCGAGTGAGGCATTGCCCAACGTCCCCGCCAAGCCCGTTTCCGACCGCGAGTACTGGGTCAGCACCCTGCTGCGCATCGTCGGACCCGTACTGGCCGCCGGGGCCGCTGGCACCCTAAAAACGGCCATGCCCGTCGAAGCCGCCGCCGGCCAGCAGGACGGCCGCCGCAAGGTCACGCACCTCGAAGCCCTAGGCCGCACCCTGGCCGGCCTGGCCCCCTGGCTGGAGCTGGCCGAAGTGCCCACCGCCGAGCAGGCCCCCCAACAGCGCTGCGCTGAGCAGGCCCGCCAGGCCATTGCCCACGCCGTGAACCCGCAGTCGCCCGGCTTCCTGAACTTCAACCAGGGCGGTCAGCCCGTGGTCGATGCCGCTTTCCTGGCGCACGCCCTGCTGCGGGCGCCCCAACAGCTCTGGGAAAAGCTACCCGAAGCCACCAAGCCCCAGCTGATTCAAGCCCTGCAAAGCAGCCGCGTCATCAAGCCCGTGTACAGCAACTGGCTGCTCTTCAGTGGCATCATCGAAGCCGCCCTGCTCAAATTCACCGGCAGCGCCGACCTCATGCGGATGGATTACGCCATCAAAGAACACCAAACCTGGTACAAAGGCGACGGCACCTACGGCGACGGCCCCGATTTCCACTGGGACTACTACAACAGCTACGTCATCCAGCCCATGCTGCTCGACCTCGTAGCCACGCTGGTAGCCGCCGGCAAGGAAAGCAAAGACCTGCTCCAGCGCCTCCAAACCCGCGCCCAACGCTACGCCGCCGTCCAGGAGCGCCTCATCGGCCCCGACGGCTCCTTTGCCGCCTTCGGCCGCTCCCTCGCCTACCGTTGCGGCGCCTTCCAGCACCTCGCCCAAGTCAGCCTCCAAAACCTGCTGCCCGCCGAGTTGCCCGCCGGCCAGGTCCGTAGCGCCCTCACCGCCGTCATCCGCCGCACCCTGGAACCCAAAGGCACCTTCGATGCCCAGGGATGGCTGCAAATCGGCCTCTGCGGCCACCAACCCAGCATCGGCGAAGGCTACATCTCCACGGGCAGCCTTTATTTGTGCACCACGGCCTTCCTGCCGCTGGGCCTGCCCGCCAGTGCGCCCTTCTGGGCCGCTTCCGCGCAGGACTGGACCGCCCGCCGCATCTGGTCGGGCCAGGATGTGAAGACCGACCACGCGCTATAAAATCCCTCGCAATGTTTTTCCTCAACAAGCTAGCTGCCACTGCCTGCGGCCTGAGTCTCTGTGTAGCCGCCGCCCAACCCGCTCAGGCCCAAAAGCCGCTCCGCAAAAACGAAGTCCTGCTCTTCGCCTCCTTTCGGGGCAATGGCGAAGACGGCCTGCACCTGGCCAGCAGCCCCGACGGCTACAAATGGACTGCCCTGCGCAATGACCAGTCCTTCCTGAAGCCCACCGTGAGCACCGACAAGCTTATGCGCGACCCCTGCATCATCCGCGGCCACGACGGCCTTTTCCACATGGTATGGACCACCAGCTGGCACGAGCGCGGCATCGGCTACGCCAGCTCCCCCGACCTTATCCACTGGACCGAGCAGCAAAACGTCCCCGTCATGGCTGCCGAACCCACCGCCAAAAACTGCTGGGCCCCGGAAATCACCTACGACGCCCTAAACCGCCAGTACCTGATATACTGGGCCACCACCATCCCCGGCCGCTTCCCTCAGGGCGAAACCACCCTCGAAGGCGGCAACAACCACCGCATCTACTACGTCACCACCAAAAACTTCAAAACCTACTCCCCCGCCCAAATCCTCTACGACCAAGGCTTCAACGTCATCGACGCCACCATCCAGCCCGCCGGCAAGCGCTTCGTCATGTTCCTAAAAGACGAAACCCGCCAACCCGTCCAAAAAAACCTCCGCGTCGCCTTCGCCGACCAGCCCACCGGCCCCTACGGCCCACCCTCCGCCCCCATCACCGGCAAGTACTGGGCCGAAGGCCCCACCGCCATCCAGCTAGGCAGCGAATGGCTGGTGTATTTCGACAAATACACCGAGCACAAATACGGCGCCGTCTCATCCACTGACCTGGAGCACTGGACCGACGTCTCCGACCGCCTCAACTTCCCCAAAGGCACCCGCCACGGCACCGTCCTCCGCATCACCCAAAAAGAATTAGCCAAGTTGCTTAAAAACTAGCCTCACCCGGCAATCCATCCCCTTCTCGTTTTATTCGATAGCTATGACTCCCCTTTTTGACCTCACCGGCAAAGTCGCACTAGTCACCGGCTGCAACAAAGGCATCGGCCAAGCTATGGCCCTGGGCCTCGCCGAAGCCGGCGCCGACATCATCGGCGTATCGGCCACCCTAGCCCTCAGCGGCAGCGAAACCGAGCAGCAAGTCCGCGCCCTAGGCCGCAATTTCAGTGCCTACCAAGCCGATTTCAGCCAGCGCGATTCGGTAGATGCATTCATCACCCAAGTCCAGCACGACTTCCCCCGCGTCGACATCCTGATAAACAACGCCGGCACCATCCGTCGCGCCCCCGCCGCCGAACATAGCGATGAACCGTGGGACGAAGTCCTAGCCATCAACCTCGACACTCCTTTCCGCCTGGCACGCGCCATCGGCAGCCAGATGCTAACCCAAGGCGCCGGAAAAATCATCTTCACAGCATCACTCATGTCTTTCCAAGGCGGCATCAACGTCCCTGGCTATGCGGCCAGCAAAGGCGCGATTGCCTCATTGGTAAAAGCCTTAGCCAACGAATGGGCCGGTCGTGGCGTGAACGTCAACGCCATCGCCCCCGGCTACATCGCCACCGACAACACCGAAGCCCTACGCCAAGACCCCGAACGTTCTACCACTATCCTAGCCCGCATCCCAGCTGGCCGCTGGGGCCACGTCAACGATTTCAAAGGCCCCACCGTTTTTCTAGCTTCCTCCGCAGCCGACTACGTACACGGCACCTTACTCACCGTCGACGGTGGTTGGATGGGTCGATAACCCCCGGATACGATAGACAATGCCACTCACAGATAATCTGTGGGCGGCATTGTCTATTAGTACAAATCATTTTAAAAGAAAAATCCCCCTCTTGATTGCTGGTGAAAGCATCCAAAAGGGGGATTTCCTTGTGTAAGGTTGGCGGCGACCGACTCTCCCACCGGTGAAGGCAGTACCATAGGCGCACCGGGGCTTAACGGCTCTGTTCGGAATGGGAAGAGGTGAACACCCGGGCTAAAGCCACCATTGCTGGCGGGTTGCTGCGTGTTCGTGCAACAACTCAATAACTCGACGTAAGGGGACAAAAACGAAACGTATGGCGCGCGCTTGACGCTGCCCTTGCGGACTTACCAGAAGCCCTCGGCCACTTAGTACGGCTCAGCTATTGCGTTTCCGCTTGTTCACCTGCCGCCTATCCACGTCGTCATCTCCGACGGGCCTTCCATTGGGAAATCTCATCTCCAGGGGAGTTT
>NZ_JAUQSX010000020.1 GCF_030581005.1 Hymenobacter mellowenesis
CCGCAACGCCCGCACAATTGAGTAGTCAATATCATAGTAGCGTATACGGCAATCACTACCCTTTAGACCACCGCCAACGCAGGAATAGTGGCCTTCCAGCGCGTGATGGTGACAGGGGAAGGCATTCCGGGCTGGCGGCTAATCCAGCGCAGCCCACGTCCCTCGTACAGGTATTCTACCAGCTTTAGCGCCAGTTCCTCGCTGTACATAGTTGGCCGTCCAAGTTTAGGGGTGGCCGGTTCTGGGTTGTATAGTTCATCAAACGAATCCATTTAAAAGCAGGTGGAGCCGTTTTGTGGCTCTCCACCTACTCTATTTATTGAATTAGGGAGGGCACAGAAATACCGCTCGAATCAGGGAGCGGCTCCGTTTGTGGGTACAAGCTTAACTATAAGCCGAACAATGTATCTAACTCTGTAGACTTATAACTTGGATTCAACTCACATGCTTTAATGTAATGCGGTTGTGCTTGTGCAGTGTCAGCAAAATAGCGAAATATCAAATGTGCTAAGTTCAATTGAGCCGATGCACTATCCGGATTGATTTCTATATTATGCTCAAAAAGTCTCCTTGCTTCTTTATATTCTTTGTAGTGCTTAATAAGAAAAATAGCTATCTTATTATTAGCCTCGAAATCATTTGGCTCGAGTTTTAAGTGCTCCTCAAAATGGTGTTTCGCCATTTCGTAATCATTTATTTTATCGCTTAGCAAACGTCCAAGGTTGTAGTGTGCATTCGAATACTTTGGATTTGCTTTTATGGCTTTCTCATAATGCCTTCTAGCACCATCGTAGTCGGAAAATTTCTCAATCAGTAAATTTGCATAATTACTGTTTGCATAAGCGTCATCTGGGTCGATTTTCAATGCTCGCTCAAAATGAAATATCGCCCCATCGTAATCCTTGAAGTGCCTTATCAAAAAAATTGCAAGATTAGTATGAGCACCTATGTGATTAGGTTCAATTTCTAAACATCGCAAAAAATGTTGTTTTCCACTTTCTGGGTCATTAAATGCTTCGCCTAATATAATTGCCAAGTCAACATGTGCGTTGGTATAATTAGGGTCAATAGATAAGCATTGCTCGAAGTGAATTCTAGCTGATTCGTTATCATTCAGTTTTTCGCATAATATAAGCGCAAGATTATAATGTGTATCTAAGAAAATAGGGTTGATTAATATAGATTTCTCGTAGTTTTCCTTTGCCCCTTGATAATCTTTATAATGTTGTGCCAAGTACAATCCGGTGAAATAATAGATTTCCCAATTGTTTGGAGATAATTCTAATGCGTGCATTAAACTATTTTTTCCTCCTTCAATATCGTTCAAATGTTCTCCCTGTAAAATTGCCAGATTGGTATAAGCCGACCACGCTTTATTGTCCAGTTCAATTGATTTCAGTAAGCTTTTATGAGCCTTCTTGTATTTTTTTCTCTCATAAAATAGCGTAGACTCAGAGAACCACACATTAGCATTTGTGGGGTATCTCTCTTTAAGAGCGTCTAAAGCTAATTCTTGCTCTTCTTCATTAACCAAATCAAGAATACGAATGCATTCCTCAAGTACAGCCGTCTTATCTATGCTATAACCAATGTGTTTGAATATTTCAGCATAGTTCTTCTCCTTAATGTCAGGCCAGGTGGCTCCCCTCATGTCGCTGAGAGAACTGCTGAAATCCGCAATTGATGCTCTGATTTTGCTGAAATGGTCCAGTTCTTCATGAATGCTTTGCAAATTAGCTAGACCGCCTAGTTGCTTTAACTCATTATTCAATTCATTTATTTTGCCGTCCCAATATTTAATATAATGCAACTTGCCTAAAGCAGAATGAATATTAGCATTGGGAGCTATGATTGGTAAAATCTTGTCTTTGAATGCGGGTTCTTTAAAAAGCTCTAAGGCTTCGTACATACAGTTTTTAGATTCCAGATACCCTTTGCTTATGATGAGCAGAACGTAGTCCCCGGTGGGCATACTACGCATAAATTCTTTGAGGGAATCTTTGAATTCCACATCCCTTATATCACGAATCAACTTAATTCCAATCGCCTGCCAGTCTTTATCAATTGTATTGGCGATATTTAAGTCGTCTGGAAACCAACTGTATGAGATGTATATTTTGGGTTCCATATCCTGTTTCTATTGAGAAGATAAGTTCTAATTTATATAAAGTTTAATTGCGATGCGGACTGCCATCTGTTTTTGATGGCGATTATTTGGAAAAGCTTGGTACTTTAGATAGCCGATTTAGCATCCATTGATAGCTGTTATTAAACTCCTCCGCCTCTTTCTTTGATACCGGTTTTGTGTGCGCATCAACTCTGCGAGCACGGTTAATAGTATCCATATTCATCTCAAAACGGCTTTTATTGCTCTCGAACAAAGGTGCAAAAGTAGACCAGTTATGAATAATTATAGATTTCAAATCGACCGTGAAGAGTTCGTTAATTACGTCTTGCGGACGACGGCCAATAAATAGATGCTCTGGGTTCGTTCTTTCCCTTTTTCCTGTTAATGCTTTGCCCATGTGCTCGGCTATCTTGCCGTTATCCCAGTTGCACAATATGCCGAGATAAATTATAATCGCTTGTCGCAATTGGATTTCGACATCACATTTCTTTTTAAATAAGTCAGCCAAAACATCCAAATCTGGTACTTCAGGCAGTAGTTCTGGAGGCATATCGCCGCGCATAAAGTTGGATATTGACTTTTTGTATTCTTCTCCATACTTATTCAGAAAGTCTCTCAAGTCTGCGATAGCAAATTGGCCGTCTAGGTCAGAAGATAATATTCCATATTGCGCAAAGCGAACTACAGATGTTGTGCTGTTTGCCAAATAGTCTCTGAAAAAATCGTCATCCCCCGATGCAAGAATTTGAAGTAATTCGTACTCTTCTGGATACCACCACACTAAGGACAAAAGTATATCTCGTATTGGTTGAGATAGACGTGCTCTGATTTCCGGTTTTCTTTTTTCAAAATCTGCAATGGTGACCCGTGTAGATTCTATGACACTAGTCCTATCAGTTGCACGCCACACTTCGCTACACGCGATGCGAGTCAAAAATGGGTGTCCTCCATATGAACTTTGAAGGTACTGATAAACATCTTCATCAAACTTTAGACCAGCGTATTTGCCTAGCGTACGCACCATCTCGCGGATAGCTTTTGTATTAAATGGAGCTAAAAATTCGGGCTGTGCAAGTTGGAAAATTGGATTAGGCGTTTCCCCAATACGTGGCTCCTGTACGCATGCTGGGTTAACGCCAGCTACAATGAATGAAAGTTTGCCATCTAACTCTTGGTGTACTGAACGAATGGACTGCCAAAACGGGACAAAATCATCATCCCAATGCTGGCCAAGCGCGCCAGCAATATTTGGAGTAATATATTCTATTTCGTCAAAAATCAGTATTACCTGTTCTGTGCTGCTATCTCCTATTAGAAGTTTTATATCTGATGAAAATCTTAGTCCGGCATTGCTTTGCGTATAGTTTAACCTCGCCCTCTGGTCCTTGCCTTCTCTTCTTTTTATCTCTTGGCTCAAACGCCCAACAATCTCTTCAAGCAAGTCCCACCATCGAGCAGAATGCACTCCGGGATTAGAACAATCCATATACTCGGCTATGATTGCTCTATCTGCTACTCGCCGTTGAATGGCCTTTAGAACTGAAGTTTTCCCCGTTTTACGCAATCCAAATAGCCCCCCTGTCTCATGATGAGATGTGATTCGTGCTATCAGCGTCTGAACTAAATCATCTCTGCCAAAAAAATATTTATCAGATGAAATAGGTGAAGATTTGCCAAATAAGTCCACTTCACCTGTATGCGAAGCTATTTTTTGTCTTAAGAAAACGCTGCCTCGTGCTGGGTTCAGAAGCTCATCTACATGAATCGGAATGATTATCTTATCAACGTCACTTTTAGCTAAAATTTTTGTTGCCTCTACATCTCCAGCGTGGATTAGTAGAAATAGTACATTGTCTATTCTGTGTTTATAATCGGGGTCCCTCAATGTTTGGTCAATGGCAGTTAACGTTCTCGCGTCTGTTATTTTATGGGGCGAATACAGAGCAAGTACTTCCAACTGCAAACCAAAGCGTTCGCGAACTTGTGGCTTAGGGTCAATTACCCAGATAGACCTACCACCGCCAAGGTGTGCACCATGAGTCACATCAAATGCTTCTTCTAAATGACGGGCTAAAACTTGTTCATCTGGGCGGACGTCAAAATGAATTCTACTGGCTTCTGGCTTAATCATTGGTAGTGTGAGAAATTGTGAGGGTAGTTATGGAGTGCGTGACTCCCAATATGCGATTACCAAACCTACTCTTTTTCTTACAAAGTTCAACGCCCAACCCTTAAACCCTGTCGTAGCAAAGAAGGAAACTTATCACCATTGTCAGTATAGATTTCATCTTACAAGACTGTTCTACTTTCTTTATAGCCTCACAATATCCCCGCATTATGCCTGACAACAAATGGCGCTCCGAAGAGGTAGAAATCGCCGTAGAAGCTTATATGGCCTTGTTCGAGCAGATAAAGGGTGGAGGTAGTGACATCAAGCAACCTGTTTTCAGGGAGCTTTCTCATCGTCACGGCCGCTCAGTTGCTGCCTTTAACTACCGATTTCGTAACATCTCCTATGTGCTGAGTCGAATGGGCTTGCCCACACTGCCCAATTTCTCTTTTATCAGCTACACAGGTGGAACTGATGAAACAGTCATAAAGCAGATTATTGAAGCGAGAGGGTATTTCAGCGATACCAAGCCCACCGCCGACCTCAAGCATAAAGAGAGGTCTATGCGTGAATTACCAGCACTCGGAATTCTAAACGCGCCTGTGGGCAAACAACGGCCGACGCGGATAACCGCCACAGTAGAGAGTTTCGTACGTGACTCCTCAGTTAAAGCGTGGGTGTTAATGGTCGCGGACGGACATTGCGAGAACTGCGGGCAGCCTGCGCCATTCGTGCAGGAAGATGGAACACCATTTCTTGAGGTACACCATGTCAAACCACTAGCCGATGGGGGAAGCGATACCGTGACCAACGCCGTGGCAATCTGCCCTAATTGCCACCGACGGTTTCACTATGGAGCCGACGCTATTCAGTTGGCATTAAGAATCGTAGAACGGTTGGAAAGGCTGAGAGCCGAATAAACCCACCAGCCACTACGCGAGAGAGGGAGGAGGCTCTATGCTACCATTATCTGTGTAGCTTTTGTTCCTAGGATGGACGGAGTGTTTAGTCCTGATGCCAGCTTAGCATACACAGAGACTATACTCACCCGCTTCACATCTCTCTGTCTCATCCCCTCTTATGATGGACTAAAATCTACCCGTGCTTACCCATCGATTCACCTTAGCCCACTTCAGCGTCCACATAATTGGCGTACTGGACAGACTTTTAGGGTCCGTCCAAGTATAATGGCATGGAAACACAAACCGAGATATGGAAGGACTGCGAGGGATTCGCAGGGGTGCAGGTGAGCAACCATGGCAATATTAAAAATGGCGATTCGTCGATTGCCACTTACAAGAAGGATGGGTACGTGAACGTGTCCATGCGCGGGATAGCGAAGCAGGTTCACCGCCTAGTAGCCGCTGCGTTCTGCCCAAAGCCAGCGGGCTGTGACATCGTTAACCACATTGACGGCAGTCGAGACAATAACTACTTCGCCAACCTGGAGTGGACCACCGTCAAAGGCAACGCCGTTCACGCGGCCCAAAATAATATGCTAGCAGTAGGTGAAAGCCATGCTCGCACAGACCTTACCAAAACGATAGTGCTCGGAATCGACGCGCTCTTGCGCGAAGGCAAGGCAAATGGCGAGGTGGCCGAAACGTACGGCGTTAGTCGGGAAGTAGTCAGTAAAATCAAAGCTGGTCGGACTTGGGCCAAGGTGACCGGCCGAGAACTGGCGCCAATTACTCGTATTAATGCCGTAGGAAAGAGTAAGCTGACTGCCGAGCAGGTCGCCAACGTCAGGCAACGGGTAGCAGCCGGTGAGTCTATGCGTTCAGTCGCCGCCTCATATAACCTGTCCCATACAACTGTGGTCGCACTCATAAATGGCCAAACCTGGAACTAGGAGTGTCAGGCTTGGTCTGAATCGTCTTCCGATTGGTCAAATCCTGCCTCTTTATCGTTGTCCGGACCTAAAGGGAAATTGAATGGTCGTGACATCATATCCGAAACTGCCAGTATCATTTCGTCTGGCAGGCCGTTGCCATCTGCTGAAGTTTGGCTATTCAGGACCATCTTACTAATCGTATGGACGAAGCCTTGGTACATTGCCTTACCTTCAGGGCTGTCTTTCAACTCCCGCAATTTATCAATAAGCTCAACTAGTGGCGTATCCTCGTTAAGCGAGAGTGCCGTCGTAATTAATTCTTGCGTTGATTTCAACGGGGCGGGCCGCTTGATGTCTGGCCTCCGTAGTAGAAGGCGTTGCGCAACGTTTCGAGCGGATTCGACGAAGCTGTGCCTCACGGCAAGTGAGCTGCGGTCTGTCAGCTTCTCATAGAATAATAGGCTGAGCTCCACAACTTGGTCGGCTGTAGCTGGGGAGTCAAACAAAACGTCGAACCCTCGACCTGAACGGTCAAAATGGGCGGCTTTGTTGCGAATCTTCTGAATGATGCGCAGACCTTTCACATCCTCGTCGTGAATAAGTCCGAATGCCTGTGCAATGAGCAATCTTGAATCGAATGTGCCAGCTGGATGCCCGTGTTTCAATATGCCGTCTCCCAAAGAGTCTGAAACACAAGCTGCAGAAATCAGCAAGCCCAGTATCTCATCTATGTAGGCCCCCAAGATGAGGATGGACCCTCTATCTGATTCAGTCTCCACCAGTTCCGTTATCCGCTGAGGCAGGGTAAAGAGCGCCTCCTCCTTCGAAACAGACTTATCTTTAGGCGGTTGCTGAGCTGAATTCTCCATGTTTAGGTACAGACTGAGGCAGAAGAGAAGGAGGCAAATGCGTTACAAATCGCGCTACAATTCGGTATTGTACAAAAAGTTAAAATCAAAAAAGCCTCATAATCGACTGATTATGAGGCTTTTTCTGCAAACGGTAACTAGGAATTGTACTATTCCTTTGCGGTCTGGACGGGACTCGAACCCGCGACCTCCGCCGTGACAGGGCGGCATTCTAACCAACTGAACTACCAAACCGTTTGCTTTGGTGGAGAAGCCGTGTGCTTTTCCGTTTTGGTGTTACAAAGGTAGGGCAAGAAAACTGCGCCCCGCAAACCTGGGGCCAATATTTCTTTGAAAAAACGGCAATCAGGAAGCTTTGGGGTTGTTTCTCAGGAACATTAATTTTTGCGCCGTGTCGCAACGGTGGATGTTTTACCTTTGTCAACCGCCGTGCAAACGGTATTTGGAGGCGTCCTGAACGGGCACAAGTCCCGTTCAGGACGCTTTCGACCACTATTTTCGCCTTCCCACTCACTTGCCAAGCACTCGCCGCGCCATGCTCCTCGATTTTGAACAACCCATTGCTGCCCTCGAAGGCAAGCTTCTTGAAATGCAGAAACTCGCCGCCGACAGCGACGTGGAAGTGGGTGCGGCCGTAGCCGCGCTGGAAAAACGCATCAAAGACCTTAAAAAGGAAACCTACGCCAACCTCACCCGCTGGCAGCGAGTGCAGCTCTCGCGCCACCCCGAACGGCCCTATACCTTGGACTACATTGAGGGCATGGCCGACAAGTTTGTGGAGCTGCATGGCGACCGTACTGTAGGCGACGACAAAGCCATGGTGGGCGGCTTCGGCGAGATAGGTGGGCAAACGGTCATGTTCATCGGCCAGCAAAAGGGCCACAACACCAAGCAACGCCAGTACCGCAACTTCGGCATGCCCAATCCCGAAGGCTACCGCAAGGCCCTGCGCCTGATGAAGCTGGCCGAAAAATTCAACGTGCCGGTGGTGACGCTGATTGACACGCCCGGCGCTTTTCCCGGCCTGGAGGCCGAGGAGCGGGGGCAGGGCGAGGCCATCGCCCGCAACCTGAAGGAAATGTTTATGCTGAAAGTGCCGGTGGTGTGCGTCATCATCGGCGAGGGCGCGAGCGGTGGCGCGCTGGGCATCGCCATCGGCGACCGGGTGCTGATGCTGGAAAATACCTGGTATTCGGTGATTTCGCCGGAGTCGTGCAGCAGCATTCTGTGGCGCTCGTGGGATTATAAGGAACAGGCCGCTGAAGCCCTGAAGCTGACGGCCATTGACATGAAAAACGCGGGCCTCGTGGACGGTATTGTGAAAGAACCGCTGGGTGGCGCCCACACGGCGCCCGAGGTGATGATTGAAACCCTGAAAGCCACGCTGCTCAAGACGCTGAAGGAACTGGCCGCCGTGCCGGCCGAAGACCGGATTTCGCAGCGTATTGATAAGTTTTCGGCAATGGGAGTCGTAGTCGAATAGTCTTTTGTCATCCTGAGCGTAGCGAAGACCTTCTCCCGCTTGCAATTATCAGGGTATCAACTCAATGGCAGAGCAAGCGGGAGAAGGTCCTTCGCTGTGCTCAGGATGACAAGAAAAACATGAAAATCCACACCCTCGACACCGGCTTGTTCAAGCTTGATGGCGGCGCTATGTTTGGCGTGGTGCCCAAAAGCATGTGGCAAAAGCTCAACCCATCCGATGCCAACAACATGTGTACCTGGGCGATGCGCTGTCTGCTGGTGGAGGACGGCGGCCGGCTGCTGCTCATCGACAACGGCATTGGCGAGAAGCAGGACGAGAAGTTTCGGGGCCATTTCTACCTGCACGGCGAGGACACGCTGGAGAAATCGTTGCGCAAGCTGGGCCTCACCAGTGCTGACATCACCGATGTGTTTCTGACGCATTTGCACTTCGACCACTGCGGTGGTTCGGTGCAGCGGCGGCCCGATGGCGTGTTGCAACTGGCGTTTCCGAACGCGACGTATTGGAGCAACGAGGCGCATTGGGACTGGGCCGTGACGCCCAATCCGCGCGAGAAGGCCAGCTTTTTGAAAGAAAATATTCTGCCGATTCAGGAAAGCGGGCATTTGAAATTTATCGACCTGCAAAAGGGCGTGCCCGATGCGCTGCCGCAGCTGCGCGAAATTATCCTGGCCGACGGCCACACCGAGAAAATGATGGTGCCGCTGCTGGAGTATAAGGGCCGCACGCTGGCCTTTATGGCCGATTTGCTGCCCAGCGCCGCCCATATTCCGCTGCCTTACGTGATGAGCTACGACATGCGCCCGCTCGTGACGATGACCGAAAAGGAAGCCGTGCTGCGCCGGGCCGCCGACGAAAACTGGGTGCTGCTGCTGGAGCACGACCCCACGAACGAAGCCTGCACCGTGCAGCACACCGACAAGGGCGTGCGCCTAGCCGAAACCCTGCGGCTGGCGGATTTGTGAGTTGGCGGATTGATGGATTGACGGGTTGGTGGATTGTAGGAAACGACCGTACAAGGATGAAACCCGATAGAAACACCCGTGCAGCCTACTCACCAACCCACCAATCCACAAACCCGCCAGCTAGGCCTTGCCTTATCGGGAGGTGGGGCGCGTGGGATTGCGCATTTGGGCGTGCTGGCCGCGTTGGATGAGCTGCAACTGCCCGTGGCGCGGCTGGCGGGCGTGAGCTCCGGGGCCATTGCGGGCGTGTTTTACGCGGCGGGCTTTCCGCCCAGGGAGATACTGCGGCTGCTGCAGGAAACCAACGTGGTGCGCCTCACGCGGCCGGCCTTCAGCCGGCATGGCCTGCTGCATCTCGATGCCGTCGCGCAGCTGCTGGCCCGGCATCTGGGCAGCACGGTCAATTTTGAGGATTTGCGGCGGCCGCTCACGCTGGTGGCCACGGATTTGATGGCGGGCGAGTCGGTGTATTTCAGCTCGGGGCCGTTGCTGCTGCCGCTGCTGGCGTCATCGGCAGTGCCCATCGTGTACCGGCCAGTGGAGTACCAGGGCCGGCAATTGGTAGACGGCGGCCTGCTCAACAACCTGCCCGTGGAGCCGCTGCTGGGACACGAGGGCCTGCGCGTGGTGGGCGTGAACTGCAACCCCATCAACTCCGAGGCCCGCATTCCCAACTTCCGGCGGCTCATCGAGCGGACGTTACACCTGGCCATCAACGCCAACACCACCAGCCGCAAAGCCCAGTGCGACCTGCTGCTGGAGCCGCCCGACCTGCGCCACTACCGCCCCCTGAGCTACAAAAGCGGCGCCGAGCTGTTCGAAATTGGCTACCGTTACACGCTGGCGCGGGCCGATGCCATCCAGGCGCTGCTGTAGCGGCCTAAGCCACGGGCCTGGTGCTGCATTATAGTAAGCGGCCCATTTTTGTAGTTGAAACGCCGCCAGCGGCGGCCAACATTGTTTTCCCGCGCGATGGCGCTTTACTTCTGGTTTCCTGCATGACTCCCCGCGAAAAATCTCCCTTCTGGCACGCCATGGCCACGCTCGTTTTCAAAGTAGCGGGCTGGCATTTGGGCGAAATCCACAACCCCGAAATCAAGAAGAGCATGATGATTGCGGCGCCACACACCAGCAACTGGGACATCATCCTGGCCCGGGCCGCGTTCTACCTAATGGGCGTGCCCGTGCGCTTCACCGTGAAAAAGGAGTGGACCGAAAACTTTGCCCTAGGCTGGCTGGTGAAGGCCATCGGCGGCCTGGCCGTGGACCGCAGCCGCAACAACAGCCTCGTTGATGGCATGGTGAAGCTCTTCAATGAGCACGACGAGCTGGTCATTCTCATCACCCCGGAAGGCACGCGCGCCTACCAGCCGCGCTGGCGGAAGGGCTACTATTTCGCCGCGCTGGGCGCGCAGGTACCCATTCGCCTGGGCTACCTCGATTATGCCAAAAAGGAAGCCGGCATCGGCGAGGCCGTGTGGCCCACCGGCAATTACGAAGCCGACGAAGCCAAAATCAAAGCTTTTTACCGCACCATCACCGGCCGCTTCCCCGAGAAAGGCGTGCGGTAGCGGCGTAGCGCGAACCTTCAGTTCGCGTCCTCGCGCCAATTGCTCCTTCCGGGATGCGAACTAAAATTTCGCGCTACCTATCTGCTGTATCTTGAGGGAATAATGGGAAAGCTTGAACTGCTGCTGTTGATTCTCCTGGGGCTGGGCGCCCTGGTCTTCGGACTATGGAAAAAGGCGCGGGCCACCACGGCGCGCGAACGCCAGGAACGGCCCCCACGGCCGGCCGGCCACGGAGCGGTGCTCTCCGACGATGAATTTTATAAAAAGGTGCTGCTGATGCAGGCCCAAAATGCGGCTTCGCCCGATGAGCCACGCCCGCCAGTGGCGCCTGAGTCACCTTTGCCCAGGTGGTGGCGCACTTTTTGGGGTGGTTCGCCGCTTGGCAAAACGCGCCGGCCGGCCGGTCCGAAAATCCGTGTTTAGTCCTGCGTGAGGGCGTAGGCCACGAGGTTGGCGCCCATGCGCAGGGCGGCGTCGTGGGTGGCGGGGGAGTCTTCGGGGTAGGTGCCCACGTCTTCCCAGCCGTTGCCGAGGTCGCACTCGAAGCTGTAGAAGCACACCAGGCGCCCTTTGTACACCAGGCCGAAGCCCTGGGGGCGTTTGCCGTCGTGCTCGTGCACCTTGGGCAAGCCCTTGGGAAATTGGTATTTCTGGTGGTAGATGGGATGCGAGAAGGGCAGCTCCACGAATTCCAGCTCGGGAAATACCTTCTTCATTTCGGGCCGGATGAATTTGTCGAGGCCGTAATTGTCGTCGATGTGCAGGAAGCCGCCGCCGGTGAGGTAGCGGCGCAGGTTGCGGGCCTCGGCGGCGGTGAAATTGACGTTGCCGTGCCCGGTCATGTGCACGAAGGGGTAGGTGAGGAGCTCGGGGGCGTCGAGTTCCACGGTGGCTTCGTCGGGCGCGATGTTGGTTTTCAGCGCCTGGTTGCAGAAGCTGATGAGGTTGGGCAGCGAGGTTTTGTTGGCGTACCAGTCGCCCCCGCCGCCGTAGTGCAGCTTGGCTACTTTGAAGCTGTAGGTGGGGCTGGCGGCCGTGAGCGAGAACAGGAGGGCGGCGGAAAGCAGCAGGTGTTTGAGCATAAGAAACGGTGGCCGAACGCATCGACTCGGCCCGTGCTGTAAAGTAAGGGCCGCGCGGGAAAGTTCAGGGCACGGGCCGCGCCGGAACCCGGGAAGCGGCCGGGGCCACAGTCGCTACGCCGGTCCGCGACGGATGCGGCCCGGTGCAGTAGTTTTAGTGCCTCGCCGCCCACCATGAACATCCGATGTCGCAAGAGAAATTAACCCAATTCCTGCAATCCCGGGGCATTATCGGGGCGGTGCAGGCGGCCGAAATCGCCAGCCAGTTCAGCCCCAAAGCCCTGGCCCGGCACGATTTCCTGCTCCGCGAGGGCCGGGTGAGCGACGCGTACTTTTTCCTCGACCACGGCCTGCTGCGCGCCTTTGCCTGCGACCCGGCCGGCCACGACGTCACCACCGCGTTTTACCCGGCCGGGCAGGTGGTGTTCGAGGTGTCGTCCTTTTTCACCCGCGCGCCCTCGCAGGAAAACATCCAGGCCCTGACCGATTGTACCGGCTGGTTTATCACGTTTCAGCAGCTCAACGCCTTGTTTCATGCCCGCCCCGAGTTTCGGGAGTTTGGCCGCTCGGTGCTGGTGCACGGCTTTGCCACCCTCAAAAGCCGGATGCTGGCCATGATTACCACCTCGGCCACCGAGCGCTACGAGCAACTGCTGAAAACCGCGCCCGAAGTGCTGCGGCACGCCCCGGTGAAGCACGTGGCCTCCTACCTGGGCGTCACGGATACGTCGCTGAGCCGGATTCGGGCCGGGGCAAAAGCGGCCGGGACTGAATGATTTCCTGCCATTTGGCAAGCAGACGCCGGGGCCGCTCCGGTTCCTTTGCGGGGTCATCACCAAACCTTGCCGCACCATGGAAAACGTCCCCGCCTCCCTCGGTTTTGCCTTTGGCCTCGTCGTGCTCATCGCCGTTGCTTTGTTCTGGCGCGCCGCCCACTATTCCCGCCTGACGCTGGGCGTGCTGCTGGGCTGGCTGGCGTTGCAAAGCACGGTGGCGCTGCGCGGCTTTTACGCCATCACCAACACGGTGCCGCCCCACGCGCTGGGGCTGGTGGGGCCCCCGGTGCTGCTGATTGGGCTGCTTTTCGCCACGGCGCGGGGCCGGCGCTACCTCAATGGGCTCGACCTGAAGATGCTCACGCTGCTACACGCCGTGCGAATCCCGGTGGAGCTGGTGCTGTTTGGGTTGTTTGCGCAGCGGGCGGTGCCCGAGCTGATGACGTTTGCGGGCCGCAACTGGGATATTCTGTCCGGCCTGAGCGCGCCGCTGGTTTATTTTCTGGTATTTACCAGGCAGGTGCCGGGCCGGGTGGGTCTGCTGGTCTGGAATTTTATTTGCCTGGGGCTGCTGCTGAATATTGTGGCGAATGCCTTGCTTTCGGTGCCCGGGCCCTTTCAGCGTTTGGCCTTCGAGCAGCCCAACGTGGCCATTCTGCGCTTCCCGTTCAATCTGCTGCCGGCCGTGGTGGTGCCGCTGGTACTGCTGGCGCACCTGGCGGCCATCCGGCAGTTCATGCGCCGGGCCTGAGGGGCGGGGCAACATTTGGCGAGCTTATTTAGTAAGCCAAGCTCCTCCATTGCTTCGAAACCCTCAACCATGAAAAGCCTCCTCTGCCTGCTGGCAGTGGCGCTGCTGGCCAGCCCCGCTGCCCTTGCCCAATCCAAAGTGGCCGTTTATTCCTTCGGCGAGCCCGGCACCGCCGCTTATGAGCACCTCAGCTTCTGGGTAAAAGACGGCAAGCGAGCCGAAATCTACTATAACTACGGCAAAGAGCGCACCGAAACCAAAGGCACCTACCTGGCGCGGACGGGCAGCGCCAACGGCGCCAGCTTCGCGGTGAAGCTTTCCCCCAATCGCACCTTCACCATCATCCCCAGCGGTACCCGGCTGAAAGTAAGCGACTCATCCAGCAGCAAGCCCAAAACCTTTGCCTGGGAATACGAAGGCCCGGTGAATGGCATCGGCACCTTCTGCCGCGAGTGCGCCGAGAACCCCACCGAAGCCATGAAACTGGTGCGGGCTTACTATTTGAAGTAGGCCGCAATTCTTGATTTGGGGGCCGTAATGCGAACTTTGTAGTTCGCGTACCTGCGCCGTTCGGGTAATGTTCTGCCACGCGAGCTACAAAGTTCGCGCTACATTGTGCCAGTTATACCCTTTCCATGACGCACGAGGAAACTGCCGTCAAGGCCACGTATTTCAGCATCATCGGCAATACGGCGTTGGCCTTGCTGAAAGGCGTGGCCGGCTATTTTGGTAATTCGTACGCGCTGGTGGCCGATGCCATTGAGTCGACGGCGGATATCTTTTCGTCGTTTCTGGTGCTGCTGGGTATTAAGTACGCCAACCGGCCGGCCGACGCCAACCACCCCTACGGCCACGGCCGCATCGAGCCGTTGGTGACCTTTCTGGTGGTGGGGTTTCTGATGGCCTCGGCCACGCTCATCGGCTACGAAAGCATCCAGAACATTGGCACGCCGCACGCTCTGCCCAAGGCCTGGACGCTGTTGGTGCTGGGCGGCATCATCGCGTGGAAAGAGCTGTCGTTTCGCACGGTGATGCGCAAGGCCGAGGAAACCAACAGCTCTTCGCTGAAAGCCGACGCCTGGCACCACCGCAGCGACGCCATCACGTCGGTGGCGGCGTTTGTGGGCATTTCCTTCGCCCTGCTCATGGGCCCGGGCTACGAAGCCGCCGACGACTGGGCCGCGCTGTTTGCCGCCGGCCTCATTATCTACAACAGCTACCGGATTTTCCGGCCCGCGCTGGGCGAAATCCTGGACGAAAACGTGCACGACGACCTAGTGGCCGATATCCGCCGGGTGGCCCTGACGGTGGCGGGCGTGCGGGGCACCGAAAAATGCTTCGTGCGCAAAGCCGGCATGCAATACCACGTCGACCTGCACGCCCTGGTGAGCGGCGACATCAGCGTGCGTGACGGCCACGAAATCGCACACCGGCTGCAGGATAGGTTGCGGGAGCAGTTGCCGCAGCTCGGCCACGTGCTCATTCACGTCGAGCCGCAGGAGTAAGGCTACCGGATGAGGGCGGAAACCGCGCCTGGTTGTAGTTTGCCGGCCCGTCGAACCCCCAGCAAGCCGCGCCATGAGCCGCAAGCTAAATCAGCTCATTGCCCACTACGAGGCCGAACGCGACATGTTGAGCGCGCAGGTGCAGGAATGCGTGGAGGAAGCCGATTACGGCATGGCCAAGCGCTTCACAAAAGGCCTTTTTGGGGTGAACCGGCAGCTGCAAACCTTATATAACCTGCGGGACAGCCACCACGATGAACAAAAGGCATCTATCCGGCACATCGAGTCGCTGGAGCAAATGATGCAGCGGGAGCCGCAGCAGGAGCGGCCATATCTCGCCGACTGGATAGCCAGCGAACAGAAAAAGCTGGCCGAATGGCAGGCGCAGGCCCGCAGCCCGCGTCCCCAAACCACTGCCATTGCCGAGGCGTTGCGCAAGCTGCTGGGCGGCCGGATAACGGGGTTTACCCTGCATTTCAGCCAGCGCGAACAATTGTACTGCACGTTCCGACTGACCCGCCGCACGCTCATCATCACCTTCCCCGAAATCAAGCGGCATCGAAAAAAATACGGACTGCCAAAAAAGAGAATTCGGGGCTTTCAGCGCCTAGGGTTTCATTTCTACGACCAGGGCGACAAGCTGATGGCCTTCCAGCCGTTGGCGACGGAGGCCGAAATTGGCGGCGTTATCCGAATGCTGACGCACATTGCGTTCGAGTTGTTTTATTTCCGGGAGTTCGAGCAAGAATCTTACCTTTCCTACTACGAGCCCACGGCCCAATAGCTGGCCGTCGGCGCACCCCGCGCCGGCCAGGCGCTGGGAGGACACCTCAGCAGCCACAATCGATTCGCTTACCTATAAACTCCCTCAATCAATGGTGACGGGCAAAGACTTGCTGGACCTGGGCCTAAAGCCCGGCAAATGGTTCAAGGAAGCGTTGGAACACATCAATGCCAACGCCTTGGAAGGCGAAGCGCTGCACGCTTACCTCGACGCCGTGAAGCCGGCGCCGGTGCTGCCGTTGCAGGCCCGGCCGGTGCCGTACCACGAAAATATTCGCGCCGCCACGGCCGTGGAGCAGGGCAATATCGACTACGTGAAGCAGTCGATGGACCTGCTCATGCGCACGCCCACGGTGGTGGCCGGAGCTATTATGCCCGATGCCTGCCCGGCTGGCCCGCTGGGCACCATTCCGGTGGGCGGGGTGGTGGCGGCGCGCCAAGCTATTCATCCCGGCATGCACTCGGCCGACATCTGCTGCTCCGTGATGCTGACCAATTTGGGCAAAGTGGACCCCAAAACGGTGCTGGATATGGCGCAGGGCATCACCCATTTCGGCCCCGGCGGCCGCGAGCCCGAACAGCAGTTTGCCCTGCCGCCCGGCATTCTGGCGGAAATGGAAGCCAACCCGTTTCTGAATTCGGCGCGCAGCCTGAAAATGGCCCGCGAGCACCTAGGCACGCAGGGCGACGGCAACCACTTTCTGTACGTGGGCGTGTCGCGCAACACCGGCGACACCGTGCTGGTGACGCACCACGGCTCGCGCGGCGTGGGCGCGGTGCTGTATGGCAACGGGATGAAAGTGGCCGAGTTTTTCCGCCGCGAAATTTCGCCCGACACCGACCCGGCCAACGCCTGGATTCCGAGTGAGACGCCGGAAGGCGTGAACTACTGGAATGCCCTCCAAACCGTGCGCAGCTGGACCAAGCAAAACCACCTGGTGCTGCACGATGCCATTGCCGAAAAGCTGGAAGCAACCGTGCAGCAGCGCTACTGGAACGAGCACAATTTCGTGTTCCGCGACGGCGACGTGTATTACCACGCCAAGGGCGCCACGCCGCTTGACCCCAAGTTCCTGCCCGACATCACCGGCCCGCGCATCATTCCGCTCAACATGGCCCAGCCCATCCTCATCGTGGAAGGCCCCACCACGGCCAGTAACCTGGGTTTCGCTCCGCATGGCGCGGGCCGCAACCTGAGCCGCACCCGTCACAAATACAGCAAAATCGGCCAAACCAACGAGGAGATTTTTGCCGAAGAAACCCAGGGCATCGACGCCCGCTTTTTCTTCAACCGCATCGATATTTCCGAGCTGCCCAGTGCCTACAAAGACGCCGAGGACGTGAAGCAGCAAATCACCGATTTCAACCTGGCCACCGTCATCGACGAAATCCGGCCCTACGGCTGCCTCATGGCCGGCGACTGGGAGCAGGACGCCCCCTGGCGCAAAAAGAAGCTGGCGAAAGCCGCTGCGGCTTTGGAAGCGCAGGCCGCTGCTGATTCGCAGGCCGATGAGTCGGCCTTGGTGGGAGAATGAACCTCTTATATCCAGCGTTGAACAGAATTAAACAAGTGAATAATTTACAAATATGAATACCTTTTTCACACCTGCTATTCTCAAAATTGGCGAGCCTGACTGGATAGCAAAACTTCAAGCTTATTTGGAAAGCTATGGTATTACTTGTCAGGGCGAAAGCCTTTACAATATTCAAAAAGCGGAGGAGAAGCTGGGCATCCGGTTACCTGGAGAAATGCGAGAATATTATGAGCATTTTGGTGCTACTTCTGATTCCGATTTCATGTACAGTCTGAAGCCGGTTGCTGAATTCGAATACCTATCTGCCACCAATTGGAGCTTCGTGCCGTTGCACTTTCAACCGTCCGAAATTAATTCTATGGTAGTATTTGCTGAAAGTCCGGGGAATGACCCGCTATGCTTCGACAGTAAAACGAATGCCATATACTTATTTTCTCATGACCCCATTAAGAAGGCCAAAGTCTTTACAGACTTCAGTCAATACGTTGTTCATGAACTTATTGAAACTGAGCGTCTGCTAGGCGACCAAGTGACCGATGCTGCAATCGAAGGTCTGAAAACAAAGTATTTGGCAGGGGATAATAATGATGTAGATTACGAATTCCGCCGAATGAAATTGTGAGTGCTCAAATACCGTTTGATAACTAATTCCTGTGCTAATACCGGTTTTGTTATTTCAGTTAAACATGTGGTAGTGGTAGCTAAATAACTTTTACCAATGGCTATGCTCGCACAATTTGCGCTGTGAATACCGCCGCCAGCGCCGCTGTTTCGGTGCGTAAGCGCGAGGCGCCCAGCGTGACGGGCCGAATGCCTTTTGCAAGCGCCAGCGCAATTTCCTGCGGCGTAAAATCGCCTTCCGGCCCGATGAGCACGCAGCAGCCCGGCCCCGCGCCAGCCACTTGCGTCAGGGCCGTGCGCTCGCCTTCCTCCAGGTGCGCGATGAAGGTAGTTTCGGGCGCTACGCCGTCCACGAAAGCCCCGAAATCCTGCAACTCGTCCATCTGCGGCAGCCACGCCTGGCCCGACTGCTTGAGCGCGCTGATAGCAATTTTCTCCAGCCGCTCCAGCTTCAGTTCGCGGCGCTCAGAGCGGGCGCAGCGCAGAAAGCTGATGCGCTCGACGCCCACTTCCACGGCTTTTTCCACGAACCACTCCATGCGGTCGAGGTTTTTGGTGGGGGCCACGGCCACGTGGGTGAAGTAGGAGCGGGGCGCCACGGTTTCGTGGTGGGTGATGCGGAGCTGGCAGCGCTTGGGGTTGGCCTCGGCGATTTCGGCGGTATAAAGGCCGCCACGGCCATCAATCAATGCCACCGCATCGCCGGCCGCGAGGCGCAGCACCCGCACGGCGTGCTTGCTTTCCTCCTCGGACAGCTGGTAGGTGGTTTGGGCAGGCGTGAGGTCGGGCGCGAAGCAGGTGAGCATGGCGCGAAGTTCGGGTACAGTCGATTACTTTGTCTACATTAATTATACCGCCTGCGCTCACCGAAATGAACTACCGCGAACAATACGCCAAGCGCGAAGCCATTTATATGTATGCGCGTGGTCGGCATAAAGAAGAGGTTATTGCGATGCTGAAGCGGGAAGGTGCTGGCGAGTCGGCAAAAGAATTTGGCGAGTCCTACTTAGAGGATTATGTGTTCATCAAGCAGCAGCAAAGGAAGAAAACTCAGAAGTCAGCGAATATCTATCGCATAGTTGGTATCGTTTTCCTAGCTGGTACCCTAGCCTACGGTTTGCTCACTTATTGGGCACTTGGCAATGGCAGTTATGTAGTATTCACTGGCTTAGCAATTGCAGGCATTGCGCTACTTATCAAAGGGTTGGTAGACCAGCGTGGCTAAGTATCAAAACGCACAAAAGCCCCGTCGGCTGCAACCGACGGGGCTTTTTGGTGAGTGAACTGCTCGGGAACCTTACGCTTCGACCGCCACGCGGGGCGCGCCGGCCAGGATTTCCTCGTTGGCAAACTCGGCGTACTTCTTGAAGTTTTCGACAAACTTCTCGGCCAGGTCCGACGCGGTTTTGTCGTAGGCTTCCTTGTCGGCCCAGGTATTGCGCGGGTCCAGGATTTCGGCGGGTACGCCGGGCACCGCGCCGGGCACTTCCATGCCGAAGATGGGGTGTTTGCGGTATTTCACGTCGTCGAGCTTGCCTTCGAGCGCGGCCGTAATCATGGCGCGGGTGTAGGGCAGCTTCATACGGTGGCCGGTGCCATAGCTGCCGCCGGTCCAGCCCGTGTTGATGAGCCACACGTTGATGTCGGGATTTTCGTCCATCTTCTGGCCCAACATCTCAGCGTATTTGGTGGGGTGCAGCGGCAGGAACACCGCGCCGAAGCACGCCGAAAACGTAGTCTGTGGCTCGGTTACGCCCATTTCGGTGCCGGCCACCTTGGCCGTGTAGCCCGACATGAACAGGTACATGGCGTGCGACTTGTCGAGCTTGCTGATGGGCGGAATCACGCCAAAAGCATCGGCCGTGAGGAAGAAAATGTTCTTCGGCGCATCGGCCACGCCGGGCTCAATGGCGTTCGGAATGAAGTTGATGGGGTAGGCGGTGCGCGTGTTTTCGGTCACCGACTTGTTGGCGTAGTCCACGGTGTGGGTGCCGGGGATGAAGCGCGTGTTCTCTACGATGGAGCCGAACCGGATGGCGTCGTAAATCTCGGGCTCCTTCTCCTTGCTCAGGTCGATGACCTTGGCGTAGCAGCCGCCTTCAAAGTTGAAGATGCCTTCATTGGGCGTCCAGCCGTGCTCGTCGTCGCCGATGAGGCCGCGGTTGGGGTCAGCCGAGAGTGTCGTTTTACCGGTGCCCGAGAGGCCGAAGAAGATGGCCGTGTCGCCGTCCTTGCCCACATTGGCCGAGCAGTGCATGCTCAGGGTGTTGTGCTCGTGGGGCAGCAGGTAGTTCAGCACGCCGAAAATGCCTTTTTTCATCTCGCCGGCGTAGCCCGTGCCGCCAATCAGAATCATCTTCTTGGTGAAGTTGATGATGGCGAAGTTGGGCTGGCGGGTGCCATCCACGGCCGGGTCGGCCTCGAAGCCGGGGGCGCAGATGATGCTGAAGTCGGGCGTCCAACTGGTGTCGGCGCCTTCTTCGGGGCGCAGGAACATGTTGTAGCAGAACAGGTTGTGCCAGGCCTGCTCGTTCACCACGCGCAGCTTGAGCTGGTAGTCGGGGTTGGCGCCAGCGTAGGCTTCGCGCACGTACAGCTCCTTGTCGGCCAGGTAGGCCACCATTTTCTGGTGCAGCTGGTCGAATTTCTCGGGGGCGAAGGGGATGTTGATGTCGCCCCACCACACGCTGTTTTCGGTGTTTTCGTCCTTCACCACAAACCGGTCCTTGGGCGAGCGGCCGGTGAATTTGCCGGTGTCGGCCATCAGTGCGCCGGCATCAGTAAGGTGGCCTTCGCCGTTACGCAAAGCGTGCTCCACGAGCGCGGCAGGCGTTAAATTAAGGTGAACGGTAGCCGTTTCGTTGAAGCCCAACGGCTGCAAACGATTGTGGGTGTCGGTGGCAGGATTGGTGGATGCTTGCATGATGATGAAAGTGTTGGGTGGGAGTTCTCGTGGCTGAGGATACAAAGGTAGAAATGGCGGGCCGGCCGGGAGTGAAACAATTGCTTTCTTTAACGGGACAAATTAAACCATCCCGCTTCCCGGCTTTACATTTGAATCACACATACGGCAAAACAGGGCGGTAGGAATAGGAAAAATTCGACACCTAGCCCGCAAGTGGTTTGCTTTGTCCCTACCAATCTGCACGCTCATGGCTACCAACATTGCCCGCTACAACGGAATCTACGGCGACAGCAAGGCCCAGTTGTCGCACGACTACCTGCAAAGCCAGCTCATCGCCCCCCGCCCCCGGTCCACCGACTGGGGACTCAAGCCGCATTTGCACGAAAACCTGTTCCAACTGTTCTTCCTCGAAGCCGGCCGTGCGTCCTTCGAGGCGCCCGAGCCGGTGCCGCTGCGCACGCCCTGCCTGGTCATCATTCCGGCCAATACAGTGCATGGCTTCACCTTCAGCCCGCAGGTGAAGGGCCGCACGCTCACCCTCTCTGAAGCCTTGCTCGACACCATTCTGCAGGCCACGCCGGGCGTGCTGGTCGAGCTCAACTCCCTGCACATTTTGTCCGATTTCAGTACCGAAGTCACTTTTGGCGATTTGCTGGATTTGGAAATGCGGATTCACCAGGAAATCTACTCCGAACTGCCCGGCAAGCAGCTGGCGCTGAATGGCTACTTCAAGCTGCTGTTTGTGAAAATCTTTCGCCTGCTGCAGCACAACCGCCGCAAGCAGGAGAGCCCCAACCGTGCCCTGCACTACTTCCGCGAGTTCCAGAAAGCCATTGAGCGCGCCGCACCCTTCGAGAAGAAGATTTCGCAGTTTGCCCAGGAACTCAAGATTACGCAGGTGCACCTCAACCGCATCTGCCAGGCCGTGAAGGGGAAAACCGCCCAGCAGATTGTGCAGGCCCACACCATTCGCAAGGCCCACAACTACCTTTTATATACCTCGCTCTCGGTGGCCGAAATCGCCTACGAGCTGCAGTTCGTCGACCCTGGGTATTTCACCCGGTTTTTCCGCAAGCAAACCGGGCTGGCGCCGGCTGCCTACCGTGCAAAGGCTTACCGGAGCGAATCAGCTTGCAAAGCGGTGAAAGGAGACGCTTCAGTGTCATCCTGAGCGCAGCGAAGGACCTTATTACCAATAAACGACTTGCAGTGACTACTTACGACAGCAGCGGTGATAAGGTCCTGCGCTGCGCTCAGGATGACAGACGGCGTGTTGGCTGACCTACCGCAAAACCTTCACAATGCCGAAACTTTCCTAGATTTACCGTGCCCGCAATGCACGACACGCGCAGCCGGGCCGATTTCCCCCGCCATCAACTCATTTCTCACCCTCGTTTTTTCTATGCAAACCATCTCTGCTCAGACCGAGCAACCGCTCGCTGCGGAATCGACAAGCCACCCCAAGGGCTTGTACGTGCTGTTCACCACCGAAATGTGGGAGCGTTTTTCGTTCTACGGCATGCGCGCCATCATGAAGCTGTACATGGTGAAGGCCCTGCTGTTCAGTGAGGCCGATTCCTCCAACCTGTACGGCTCCTACCTCGGCCTGGTGTACCTGACGCCGCTGCTGGGCGGCTACATTGCTGACCGGTACTGGGGCAACCGCCGCTCGATTATGGTGGGCGGGCTGATGATGGCGCTGGGGCAGTTTGTGCTGTTTGCCTCGGCCAGCTCCTACCAGAACGCCAGCTTTGCCCACATGGCTTTCTACGTCGGACTGGCGCTGCTCATCTTCGGCAACGGCTTCTTCAAGCCGAACATTTCCAGCATGGTGGGCAACCTCTACCCGCCGCGTGACCGCCGCATCGACGTGGCCTACACCATCTTTTACATGGGTATCAACTTGGGCGCCACCTTCGCGCCCATCGTGTGCGGCTACTTCGGCGACACCGGCCGGCCGGCCGATTTCAAGTGGGGCTTCCTGCTGGCGGGCATCGGCATGCTGCTGGGCACCATCACGTTTGAATTTCTGAAGGGCCGCTTCATCGTGAATGCCGACGGCACGCCCCTGGGCGCCCGCCCCGAGCTTCGGGCCGTGCAAACGGCCAGCGAATCGGCTGGCAACACCCGCAAGAACCTGCTGCTGGTGGCCCTGTTCGCCGGGGTATTTGCCCTGCTCTACTTCGTGGTGCTCGACCAGAAAATTATCGATTCGCTGATTTACTCGGCCATGGTGGTGGTGCCCATCGCCGTGCTTTCCGATAAATCCCTCACGCCCGTCGAGCGCCGCAAAATCAACGTGGTGCTCATTCTCGGCTTCTTCGTGATTTTCTTCTGGGCCGCTTTCGAGCAGGCCGGCAACTCCCTCACCACCTTTGCCGACAAACAGACCGACCGCCAGCTGGGCAGCTTCCTGGTGCCGGCGTCCTTCTTCCAAACCATCAACCCCTTCGGCATCATCATCTTCGCCCCGGTGTTTGCCGTGCTCTGGACGTGGCTGAGCAAGCGCGGCAAAGAGCCGTCCTCGCCTCTCAAAATGGCCTACGGCCTGGCCCTGCTGGCCGTGGGCTATCTGGTCATTGCCTTTGGCGTGAAAGGCGTAACGGCCGACACCAAAGTGAGCATGTTCTGGCTCACGGCTATGTACCTGCTGCACACCTTCGGCGAGCTGTGCCTGTCGCCCATCGGCCTGGCGTTGGTAAACAAACTGGCTCCCGTGCGCGTGGCTTCGCTGATGATGGCCGTATGGTTTCTGGCTATTGCCACGGGCAACAAATTCTCCGGCACGCTGGGCGCACTCTACCCCGAGCCGGGCAAACCCGCCCCGCACTTCCTGGGCTTTGAGATTACCGGACTCTATGAGTTCTTCATGGTGTTTGTGGTGCTCTGCGGAGCCACGGCGTTCCTGCTGTTGCTCATCTACCGCAAGCTGACCAAAATGATGGCCGACGAGCCCGATGCCAATGTAGCTCCCGTTGTGGCAGCTTAAAGCCCTGACAACCCTATAGTAAAAGCCCCCGATGCACTAGTGTCGGGGGCTTTTGCTTTATCTTAGACCATGATTTTGAAGCCGCTCATTCCGCTCACGCTCCATCGTTTCTTACAGGCTCTGGGCGCACTGGTGTTTCTGTTTTGTGGGTTGGGCATCATCAATACGATGGTCAGCCTCAAGTACGAAATGGAAGACAACGACTGCATTTCCGTGGTTGATGGCCGCGATTTGTGCCAGGCGCTTCACTATAACTGGATTGGCTTGGGTACGGCTGTTGCCTTCATTGTGGCGTTGGCATTTGTAAAAACTAAGGATGGTCCGACAGAATAGTCCAATTGAAATCCATAAAAAAAGCCCCGCTGGCACTGCCAGCGGGGCTTTCTCTTGGGCTACAACGAATCTACGTAATCCGTCAAATCCGTTATAATCGGCGGTCGATTACATCATGCCGCCCATGCCACCCATACCACCCATGCCGCCGTCGCCGTGGCTATGGCCAGCTTCTTTGGGCTCGGGCTCGTCCGAAATCACGGCTTCGGTCGTCAGCAGCAGGCCGGCGATGGAAGCAGCATTTTCGAGGGCCAGACGGGTCACCTTGGTGGGGTCGATGATGCCAGCGGCTACCAGGTTTTCGTAACGGTCTTCGCGGGCGTTGTAGCCGTAGTCGCCTTTGCCTTCGCGCACTTTCTGCACCACTACCGAGCCTTCGCCGCCGGCGTTGGCCACGATGGTGCGGAGGGGAGCCTCCAGGGCCGTGCGGATGATGTTCACGCCGGTGCGCTCGTCGGCATTGTGGGTGTCCACAGCTTCGAGGGCCTCAATGGCACGTACCAGGGCCACGCCGCCGCCGGGCACCACGCCTTCCTCAACGGCGGCGCGGGTGGCGTGCAGGGCATCGTCAACCCGGTCTTTCTTCTCTTTCATTTCCACTTCAGTCGAAGCGCCGATGTAGAGAATAGCCACGCCACCGCTCAACTTAGCGAGGCGCTCCTGCAGTTTCTCCTTGTCGTAGTCCGACGTGGTGGTTTCCATCTGGGCTTTAATCTGGCTGATGCGGCCGCTGATAGCGTCCTTCGAGCCTTTGCCGTTCACGATGGTCGTGTTGTCTTTGTCGATGATGATTTTCTCGGCCGTGCCCAGGTATTCCAGGGTCGCGTTTTCGAGCTTGTAGCCTTGCTCTTCGCTGATAACGGTACCGCCCGTGAGGGTGGCGATGTCTTCCAGCATGGCCTTGCGGCGGTCGCCGAAGCCAGGAGCCTTCACGGCGGCAATTTTCAGCGAGCCGCGCAGCTTGTTCACCACTAGGGTAGCGAGGGCCTCACCGTCCACGTCTTCCGAGATGATGACGAGGGGCTTGCCGGTTTGCAGCACCTGCTCCAGCACGGGCAGGAGCTCTTTCATGGTGCTCACCTTCTTGTCGTAGATGAGAACGTAGGGCGAGTCGAACTCAACCTCCATTTTCTCGGGATTGGTCACGAAGTAAGGGGAGAGGTAGCCGCGGTCAAACTGCATGCCTTCCACCGTCTTCACTTCGGTTTCGGTACCACGGGCTTCTTCCACCGTGATGACGCCTTCTTTACCAACTTTGTCCATGGCATCGGCAATCATTTTGCCGATTTCCGCGTCGTTATTGGCTGAAATTGTGCCCACCTGGGCGATTTCCGAGTTGTTCTCGATTTTCTTCGACTGCGATTTCAGGTTGGCCACCACGGCGATAACCGCCTTGTCGATGCCGCGCTTCAGGTCCATCGGGTTGGCCCCGGCGGCCACGTTTTTCGAGCCAGCGGTGTAGATGGCCTGGGCCAGTACGGTGGCGGTGGTGGTGCCGTCGCCAGCCTGGTCGGCCGTTTTCGACGCCACTTCTTTCACGAGCTGAGCGCCCATGTTTTCGATGGGGTCGCGCAGCTCAATTTCCTTGGCCACGGTCACGCCGTCCTTGGTAATCGAGGGTGCGCCGAATTTCTTGTCGATGATGACGTTGCGGCCTTTGGGGCCGAGGGTCACTTTCACGGCGTTCGCCAGTTTGTTCACACCGGCCTGCAAGCGGGCGCGGCCTTCGGTGTCGAATTGGATGTTCTTAGCCACGTTGGGAAGAATTATGAGTTATGAATTATGAGTTATGAATTTTCGCGGGACCAAGCCTGTGGCTTAGAGCACAGCGAAAATGTCCGACTCGCGCATGATGAGCAGGTCCTCGCCGTCGACGGTGATTTCGGTGCCGGCGTACTTGCCGTAGAGCACCTGGTCGCCCACGGCCACCTGGGGCTTGATGAGCGAGCCGCTGTCGGCGGTTTTGCCTTCGCCCACGGCCACTACTTCGCCGCGCTGGGGCTTTTCCTTGGCCGTATCGGGGATGATGATGCCGGATTTGGTTTTCTCCTCGGCGGCGGCGGCGCGAACAATAACGCGGTCGGCCAGCGGTTTCATGCTAAGTGCCATTTTGGGTGTATTTGGGTTGAATTAAGGTTAAAAACTACGTGCCCGGCCCTGTCTCATTTCCCGTGCCAGCCCGCCAAACCTGACAAAATGGGCAGAATCTGGGCAGCTGCAGTGGCAGAGAAGCGAACCGGGGCCGCCATCACGGGCGCAAAGTTGCCAAAAAACCGATAGTGCCACCAGACCTGAATGGAAAAAGCCGGTTGCTTCGCGAGGGAAGCAACCGGCTTTTGGAAACGGTAGCGGGGTTAGCGCAGCAGTTTATTTGCCGGGAGTAGCGGGAGCGACAGGCTCGGCTGCCGGGGCCGTGCTGGTGCCGGCCGGGGCCGATGTAGCCGGAGCGGATGAGTTCGGGGCTGGGGCGGGAGCGGGCAGTTTGGTTTCGAGGGCGCGCTGCTGGTTCACGCTGCGCGCGGGGCCGGCGGTGGTGCCGGTGAGCATGTGTGTACCGAGCGACAGCACCACCAAGCCAATGGCGAAGCCCCAGGTCAGCTTTTCGAGCAAGTCGCCGGTGCGCTTCACACCCATCATACTGGCCGCGCCGCCGGCGCTGAACTGGCTGGAAATTCCGCCGCCCTTGGGATTTTGGGCCAGCACTACGAGAGCCAGCAGGAAGCACACAACAAGAATCAGAACGATGACGGCGATATACATGGAATCAAAAAGAAGAAAGGCGAACTACGCCGAAGGTTGCAAAGATTGTATTTGGGCCGCAAAGTACGCCATTTTTTCCGGCTGTTTCACCATTAATTTCTCATAAATCTCAATGGCCCGGGCAGTTTTGCCCTGGCGCACGAAGATGCGGGCAAGGTTTTCGGACACCAAATCGGGTTCGGCGCGGGTGCTGCGCACGCTGAGGTCGGTTTGGCCGCCGGGCGCGGGCGGCAGCATGCCCGGCCGGGTGAGGCGCGGCTGGCGCTTGAGGAAGTTGTTGATAAGGTCGACCGAAGAAGGCAAAACCGGGGCCGGTGGGCGGTGCGTGGCCCAGTGGTCGAGTAGCAGTTGGTCAGGCTCGAAGAAGGCACCGGCGGGCGGCAGGGGAGCCGCGGGGGGGACGGCAGTTGCGAGTACCGCGTCTTTTTCCGCTTTATCGGTCAGCAGGTCCAGCAGTTGCATGGAAAAGCCCAGTCGGCTGCTTTCGCCGAAGCCATAGCCGACGGTCGCGTCGCCGATAAAGGCGGCCGGTGTGAGAACTGGCGGCGCGGGCAAGGCCCCGGAACCCAGCGCCGGGAAGCCGGCCGCCGGCTCCGGGCCACCCAAACTGAGGGTGACGGCGGCAGCGGCCCACTCATCCACCAGCCCCGGCAACTCGTACGTCGGCGGGGTGGGCGGCGGTTCGGACAGGCCAAATTCAAAGCGCGCTTCGCCCGCTTCCACGGGCGGGCGGATGGCCGGTGCCTGCGCGGGCAAGTCCGGTTCGTCTTCGGGCGCGGCTTCCGGAATCAGCGGAATTGAGCCAGGTAAGGCTGGCGAAGTGGCGGGAATATCCACGCCTTCCCGGTCTATTAACACCGGTGAAACAGCGGCATCATTGGCCCCAGTGGCCGCTAACGCGAGTGCTGGCTTTCCCTCAGTTTCCGGCTCAAACTGTGTCGCAGTTGTAATTACCAAGTCAGTCGCCGCTTCAGCTTCTGGTGCCGCATCAGGCTCGGTTTCAACGGCAGGAGTCACTGCAGCGGCGGGCACGTCAATTACCGAAACCTCTGTTGGCGCCTGTGCCGGGGGCAGCGCAATCGCCACCGGCTCAGTAATTTCCTGGATGGGGGAAGGCACTGGCGCAGTCAATACTGGCGCCGGCTCCGGAACAAGCGCTGGTTCTGGAGTAGCTGGAGCCACTTCAGCTACCGGAGCCAAAGGCGGCACTTCAGGGGCTGCTTCCGCGGGTGCTTCAACCACCGGAAAGGTTTCGGTCGGCGGCGTCGGTGCCGCAACCAATGCCATGGGTACCAGCGCTTCCGTTGGCTGTAGCTCGGTAGGAAGGGCAATGTCCATTTTCTCCCAAGTGTCCTCAACGGGCGGCGCGACGGGGGCCGGCTCTACTTCCTCAATCAGGCGGCGCAGCAGGGTGCGGTCGGCAGCGTAGGTAGCGGCGCGGCGCAGGCGCTGGCCGGCCAGCATGGTGCCGTGGTCGTGGGCGGCTTTGGCCAGCAGCAAGTGGGCCGTCTGGCAATAGGGAAAGGCCTGGGCCAACTGCTCCAGTTCGCGCACTTCCGCCGGGCCAAGGGCCGTGGGGCGGGCAAGAACCTGTAAAAGCGTGGCGCGGGTCACGAGCGTAAAATGACTTAAGAAAGGCAGCAGCGAACGAATAACTACTTCAATTCCATCGGGTCGACGGAAGAATGGGGGCGCAACATTACGTCAATTTACGCAAATCTCCACCTGTTTTTTTGCCAGCAGCCTAGGGCGAAGCCAACGGTCAATGGCAAGGCCTTCAACGTTTGTGTTTTATCAAAATCACCGCTCTTGGCGCCTACCAGTTAGCCACCGATTTATTGAAAATATCGGTGATGATTTTGGTCGTGGTCGTACGCACGGTGTTTGGGTCGCTGTTGATGGTGGCGATGTTGCGGTCGGCGGCGTAGTCGTCGAAGTTTTGGAATATCTGCTCGAAGCTCTGCTTGTCGTCCTTGGTGTTGGTGAAGCGGATTTTAACCTGAATGGTGAGGCGGTTGGAGCCGGCCTGGCTTACCCCGTTCACCTGTTGGATGGATGCCGGGGCAAAATCATAAGCCACAATGTTGCCATCAAACTGCAGGTCGCCGTCGCGCGGCACCAACTTCAGGTTGGTATTGCGCTGGAAATAGTCCTTCAAATCCTCGGTGAAGCGCTGCGTCAAAAAAGCCGGGCCCGTCGGGGAGTTGTTCTGAATCGTGGAAATGGAAATAGTGCGCACCGCCGGGTCAATGTTGGTGCCATTGAAGGAGTAGATGCCACAGCCGCTGGTCATTAAGCTTATAGCCAATAGCTGATAGCTGATAGCGCGGCGGCTAAAAAGAGAGAAAAAGCCAACAGCCAGCAGCTTAAAGCCAATAGCTAAATCAAACTTGCTCCAGGTCATATTGCTTGAGTTTGCGGTAGAGCGTGCGCTCTGAGATGCCCAAATCGTGGGCGGCGTACTTGCGCTTGTTGTTGTGCTTCTTCAGGGCCTTGAGAATCATCTCGCGCTCCTTCACATCGAGCGAAAGCGTTTCTTCCTCGGTTTCGTGCGGAATGTCTTCCACCGGGGCTTCGTCGTCGTAGCCGGTGGCGGGCTCGTTGTTGTAGGTGCTGGGGGCGGGCGGCAGGAAGTATTCCGCGCCCGGGCCGCCCTCAAACGCGCTGGCCGGGCCGGTATTGCTGAAGAGGTGGCTGTTTTGGCGCAGCAGCTCCTGGGCCTCTTGGGGGCGCTGGCCGGTGGCCAGTTCCAGCACCATTTTCTTGAGGTCCGTCATGTCGCGGCGCATGTCGAACAGGATTTTATAGAGCAAGTCGCGCTCCGAGTAGCCGGCCGTGGCCCCGTCGGGGGCGCCGGGGCCGCCTAGCAGCATAGGCAGGCGGCTGGTCTGGTCCTGCGGCAGGTAGGGGGCTAGCCGGCGGGCGTCCAGCTCGCGCTCGGTTTCGAGCACCGAAATCTGCTCCGCGATATTCTTGAGCTGGCGGATGTTGCCGGGGAAGCGGAAGCGGGTTAGCGCCTGCACCGCATCGGGTAGCAGCGTGATGGGCCGGCTGCGGTAGCGCTCCGCCGAATCGGAAGCAAATTTGCGGAACAGCAGGTAGATGTCCTCGCCGCGCTCGCGCAGCGGCGGCACTGTGATGGGCACCGTGTTCAGTCGGTAGTACAGGTCTTCGCGGAAGGTGCCGGCCTGCACGCGGTCGAGCAGGTTCACGTTGGTGGCGGCCACCACGCGCACGTCGGTTTTTTGCACCTTGCTGCTGCCCACCCGAATAAACTCGCCGTTCTCGAGCACGCGCAGCAGGCGGGCCTGCGTGCCCAGCGGCATTTCCCCAATCTCATCGAGGAAAATGGTGCCGCCGTTAGTCACCTCGAAGTAGCCCTTGCGGGCCTCGTTGGCGCCGGTGAAGGAGCCCTTTTCGTGGCCAAATAGCTCCGAATCAATGGTGCCTTCGGGAATGGCGCCGCAGTTGATGGCAATGAACTGCCCGTGCTTACGCGGCGAGAGGGCGTGGATAATCTTGGAAAACGACTCCTTGCCCGACCCGCTTTCGCCGGTGATGAGCACCGTCATGTCGGTGGGTGCCACCTGGGCGGCCACCTGAATGGCGTAGTTCAGCGCCGGCGCGTTGCCGATGATGCCGAACCGGAGCTTGATGGATTGGATTTCGGAAGGTGTCAAAGGGAAGTCAGAATGGAATAAAACGGTAAGAGCGCACTAGGGCGCGTACTTTCGGGGATGGTGCCCCTTAAGCCTGGCAATCGGCGAGGCCGCCGAACCCGCCGCGGCGCGTCTCTACACCATCTCGCCCAGCAGCGCCGCGCCTGTGGTACTGGTAGCCAGCACGTTCACGTAGTCGCCTTTCCGGGCGTTACCCTTGGGGAAGATGACGACCTGGTTCTGGTCGTTGCGGCCACTCAGGTGCTCGGCCGAGCGTTTGGAGGGGCCTTCCACCAGCACCTGATGCACCCGGCCCACCATGCGGGCGTAGCGGGCGCGGGCGTGCAGCTGCTGCAAATCAATGATTTCCTGCAGGCGGCGCTTCTTGGTTTCCAGCGGAATGTCGTCTTCGAGCTTGCGGGCGGCCAGCGTGCCGGGGCGCTCCGAGTAGAAGAAGTTGTAGGCCATGTCGTACTGCACCAAGTCGAGCAGGCTGAGCGAATCCTGGTGCTCCTCCTCGGTTTCGGAGCAGAAACCGGCAATCATATCGGTCGAGATGGCGCAGTCTTCGCCCAAAATCCGGCGGATGGCGCGCACCCGCTCCTCGTACCAGGGCCGGTCGTAAGTGCGGTTCATGAGGGCCAGCACGCGCGAGTTGCCGCTCTGGGCCGGCAGGTGGATGTACTTGCAGATGTTGTGGTGGCGCGCCATGGTGTGCAGCACCTCGTCGGTGATGTCCTTAGGGTGCGAGGTGGAGAAGCGCACCCTAAGCTCTGGGCTGATGAGGGCCACGCGCTCCAGCAGCTGGGCGAAGTTGACGTGCTCCAGGCCGTCGGCCGAGGCCCATTTGTAGGAGTCCACGTTCTGGCCCAGCAGGGTCACTTCCCTGTAGCCGGCCGCTACCAGGGCGCTGGCTTCCTGAATGATGCTGTGGGCGTCGCGGCTGCGCTCGCGGCCGCGGGTGAAGGGCACCACGCAGAACGAGCACATGTTGTCGCAGCCGCGCATGATGCTGATGAAGGCCATCACGCCGTTCGAGTTCAGGCGCACGGGCGTGATGTCGGCGTAGGTTTCCTCGCGGCTCAGCAGCACGTTCACGCCCTTCTGGCCGCCATCGACCTGGCTGATGAGGCCGGGCAGGTCGCGGTAGGCGTCGGGGCCCACCACGAGGTCCACGATTTTCTCTTCCTCCAGAAACTTGCTTTTCAGCCGCTCGGCCATGCAGCCGAGCACGCCCACGAGCATGCCGGGCTTGCGCTTTTTGTGCGAGTTAATCTGCTTGAGGCGCATGCGCACCGTCTGCTCGGCCTTCTCGCGGATGGAGCAGGTGTTGAGCAGCACGAGGTCGGCATTGGCGAGGTCGTCGGTGGTATCGAAGCCCTCATCAAACAGTATGCTCGTCACGATTTCCGAGTCCGAGAAATTCATCTGGCAGCCGTAGCTCTCAATGTAGAGCTTGCGCTGGCGGCCGGTGCGGGTAGCGGCGGTCACGCGCACGTCGCCGCTGGGCGTCGCCTCGGCGGTGGGAGCGGCTTTATCTAAAAAATCTAAGGTTAACAGGGGCTGGGCCATATTCTAAACGCTTTTCGGCGGAGGACAAAGATACGGCAGCCGGCCGTAAAATGACAGAATGGCAGGGACGCTATGTTATTGAGGACGTCATGCAGAGCGCAGCGAAGCATCTTTACCGCAGCAGTAAATCAAATTACTCTTGCGGTAAAGATGCTTCGCTGCGCTCTGCATGACGTCCTCATTCCCCAACCCTCGCCCCCAGTACTTCCAGCAACGCCCTGGCTTTCAGCAGGCATTCGTCGTATTCACGCTCCGGGTCGGAGTCGTAGGTGATGGCCGAGCCGACCTCGAAGCTGAGGTAGCCGGTATCCTGCCGGTACTGGAGCGAGCGGATGACGACGTTGAAATCGAAATCGCCGTTGGGCCACACGTAACCGATGCTGCCGCTGTAAAGGCCGCGCCGGGTGGTTTCGTAGTGCTCGATGAGCTGCATGGCCCGGATTTTTGGCGCGCCCGTCATCGAGCCCATCGGGAAGGTGGCGCGCAGTATTTCGGGCATTTTCACGCCGGGAGGTAGGTCGGCTTCCACGGTGGAAATCATTTGCCAGAGGTGCCGGAAAGGGTAGAGGCCAAACAGCTCGGGCACGCGCACGGTGCCGGTTTGAGCTAGGCGGGCGAGGTCGTTGCGCACCAGGTCCACAATCATGAGGTTTTCGGCGCGCTCCTTTTCGTCGTGCAGCAGTTGCGCGCGCTGCTCGGCGTCCTCAGCCGGCGTGCTGCCGCGCCGGATGGTGCCCTTGATGGGCTGCGAGCTGATGCGCGAACCTTGCCGCGCCAGAAACCGCTCGGGCGAGGCGCAGAGCAAAAACTGCTCGTGCCAACGCACGAAGCCCGCGAAGGGGGCAGGCGAGGCTTCCATCAGCCGCCAGAACACATCGACGGGCTGCAGGGCCACCCGTTCGGCGTAGAATTCCTGGCACAGATTCAGTTCGTACACTTCGCCGTTGAGGATGTCGGTCCGAATGGCTTCGACGGCGCGCAGGTAGTCCGCACTGGGCATGCGGGGCCGCAGCTCGGGCACCTGTGGCGCCGCAGCAGACGGAATGGGAAAAGCTAGAATCTGGTTTAATACATTCGCGGTTAAGCCGTGAATTTCAACTGATTCAAGCTGCCAAATCAGCCAGGTTCGCGGAGTGAAAAAGGCCAGCTGCGGCCAGCCCATCCCGTTGAAGTTCTGACTCGACAGCGCCTCAATATCATTCTTAACGTCGTAGCCGATGAACCCGCAGCGCAATTCCGGCGCCTCTGCATACGCCAGCTCACTGAGCGAATTGACGGTTGCTGCGCCCGCCGGCGCCACCGCCAGCAGGCGCCGGAATGGCCCTTGCGGGTAGGTCAGGTCGTTGTGCTCGAAGTAGGCGCAGTGCGCAAACTGCGCGCCCCAGTGCAGGGCCCGCACCCGAAAGTCGGCGGGCAGTTCGGCAAGGGGAATAACCAGAGGGTTCGAAGTCACCGCGCAACGTTCAATTAATCAATACTTACCAAGCAGTCCGCTTATTTCAACTCGCGCAGGGCCAGCGTGGCTTTGGCGTCGGTGCTGTTTTTGTATTCGTGCCAGGGGTAGTGCAGGGCTTTTTCGAAGTAGAACCGCGCCTGGGCTTTCTTGCCGGCTTCCTGGGCCAGGTAGCCTTGCTGTAGGGCCGCCTGGGCCGCAAAGTAGTACGGCGCTTTGGGGCCGGCCACGGTTTGGGTGCGTTCGAAGTAAAACCAGGCCGAATCGAGCCGGCCCAGGCCCTGGAAGGCGCGGGCCCGGCGGTAGGGCTCCTCAATCCGGTCGCGCCAGAGCGTGGTGGGCGTGCTGTGGAAGCCGCGCAAGGTGGCCAGGGCCTGCTGGTTGTAGCCGCCATCGGTTTGCAGGCGGGCGCGGGTGAGGACGGGGTTCAGGGCCACGGCTTCGTGGTAGTAGTGCTGGGCGTAGTTGTCTTCCTCCACGTCGGTGGGGCCGGGCTGGTTAATCTGGGCGCGGTAGCGGGCCACGGTAGCCGCCGGCGCCCCGCCCAGCCACGCGGCCAGGTAGAGCTTAAACGCCGCGTCCTTGCGGTAGTGCAGACCTTTGTACTCGCGCAGAAACGCCAGGTTTTCGCGCTCCGAATCGTCGTAGTCGCCTTTGTAGAGCAGCAGGTCGGCGGCCATGTGGCGCAGGTAGGGCACGGGCGCGTAGCCGGGGCCGGTGGGCCGGGCGCGGTAGGCGGCCAGGGCGGCCTCGCCGTGGTGCTGGCGCTTGTTGATGCTGATGAGCAGGTAGGAAAACAGCAGGTTGTCGGGCTGCTGGGCGTGCAGGCGCTCAGCCAGGCGCAGGGCTTCCTCGGGCTTTTTGTAGTAGCTCTCCCGAATCAGGCTGAAAAAAATCTGGCTTTCGATTTGGAAGTCGTGGGGCTGGGCGGCCGCCAGGGCCAAGTTTTTCAGGCCCTCGCCGGAACTGGCCGTCAGGCCCAGCAAGCTCAGCAGCCAGTGGTAGCCCTCGGGCAAAGAGCCTACTGCAAACTGGTAGATGCCCAGTGTCTTGCGTGCCGGCAGAAACGCTGGGTAGTGCTTCACCACATCCTGCATCTGGCGGTAGCCGCTGCGCAAATGGTAGCCGCCCATCACCACGTGCTTGAACAGCAACTGACTCAGCCCGAGATGCAAGGTCATTTCGGCGCGGGCGTAGTCGCGCAGGACGCTGGCCGGCGCCTTGTCCAGGGCGGCTAACCGGGCTTCTTGGGCGCTGGCTATGGCCTCGTAGCGGGCGGCGTCCTGGTTCAGGAGCAGGTCGGCAAAGTCGACACAGTTGGCCACCAGCAGGGGGGCGGGCGCGGCGGGCGTGCCCGCCAGATCGGGCCGTAGCAACTCACGGGCCGGCCCCAGCCGCAGCTTCAGCACCTCAGCGTAGGCGCGGCGGCAGTTGGGCGTAAGCTCGCCCGAAGCTGCTACGGTTTCGGTGGGCTGCCTAGCGCCGCCGGCTGCGGGTGCGGTGTCGGCGGCGCAGCTCAGAAATAGCAGCCAACCCGCCACCCGGCCCGCCCGCCGCGCCGCCAAAGCGCGCGCCGGTACCAAACAGCGGAAAACGTTGGCCAGAGACGCCATGCAAGAGTTTAAATGAAAAAAGGAACGACACCGGGCCGTTCCTTTTCTACGCTTTCAATCAGTAAATCAGATTTCTGAGTTTCCGGTCAGCCGAGCTTAGGAAATGCGGGCTTCCACGTCGGCCAGGATGCGGCCGCAGTGCTCGCACACGATGATTTTTTTGTGCGAGATAATGTCGGCCTGGCGCTGGGGCGGCACCGTGTTGAAGCAGCCGCCGCAGGCGTCGCGGCGCACCAGCACCACGGCCAGGCCGTTGCGCACGTTGCCGCGGATGCGGGTGTAGGCCGTCAGCAGGCGGTCTTCCACCGGCTTGGTGGCTTCCTCGCGCTGGGTCATGATGGTGCGCTCTTCCTCCTCGTTCTCGCCCACGATGGTGTCTAGCTCCGACTTTTTGTTGTCGAGGTCCTTGCGGCGCTCGTCCAGCTTCGACTTGGTGCCGCTGATTTCGGCATTCTTCACGTCAATCTGGTACTGGGCTTCCTTGATTTTCTTATCGGCAATCTGGATTTCCAGGCGCTGCAGCTCAATTTCCTTGGCAATGGCCTCGAACTCGCGGTTGTTGCGCACGTTCTGCTGCTGCTCATCATACTTTTTGATGAGCGACTCGGCGTCCTTGCTGGCCTGCTTGCGGCTCTTGATGAAGTCGTTGAGGCCCTGAATGTCTTCGTCGAACTTCTTTACGCGCACTTCGTAGCCCGCGATTTCGTCTTCCAAATCCCGCACTTCCTCGGGCAAATCACCGCGCACGCGCCGGATTTCGTCGAGCTGCGAGTCGAGGTGCTGCAGGGTGAGCAGGGCTTCGAGCTTGGCGGCTACGGGAACGTCGGCGGGAGCCACGGCGGCACTTTTAGCAGTCATATTGAACGGGGTTCGTAGGGGTTTCAGCGATTAAGACCGCAAAAGTACGTCCAAATCCGGCCGTTAGCAAATCCCGAAACACCTCACTGGTGAACTGTTCGCTCTCAAAATGGCCCACGTCGCAGAGCATGAGCTGCCCCTCGGCCCCAAAAAACTCGTGGTATTTCACGTCGCCGGTCACGTAGGCGTCGGTCCCGCTGGCCCGCGCCGCGCTAATCAGGAAAGCCCCCGCCCCGCCACAAATGGCCACGGTTTTGATGGGCTTTTCAAATGCCGTGTGGCGCACCACTGGCACTAGCAGCTGCTGCTTCAGCAGCTGCCGAAACGCGGCCGGCTCCAACGCTTCCGGCAATTCGCCAACCATACCGGCGCCCACCTCCTGGTGCACGTTTTCCAGTTTAATCAATTCATAAGCAACTTCTTCATAAGGATGCGCGGCACGCAAAGCGCGCAGCACGGCCGCTTGCCGATGCAGGGGCAGCAGCACTTCGAGCCGCTTTTCGGACACAGTTTCGGGCTGGTGCTGGGCACCAATGGCAGGCTGCGTGCCCGTGCCGGGGGTGAAGGTGCCCGTGCCCTCGGCCTGAAAGCTGCAGGCCGAATACTGGCCAATCTGGCCGGCGCCGGCAGCGTAGAGGGCCGCCAGCACGCGGCCGGCTACGTCGGCCTGCTGGTCTTCGGGCCGGTTGGGCACGTAAATGCTGAGGCGGGCTAAAATTCCGCTTTGCGGAGCCAGCACGCGGGTTTTCAGTAGGCCTAATTTCTCGGCCAGTTTGTCGTTCACGCCGCCGCGCACGTTGTCGAGGTTGGTGTGGGCGGCGTAGATGGCCACATCGTTTTTGAGGGCGGCGATGATGGTTTGCTCGACTTCGTTGGCGCCGGTGAGGCGCTTGAGCGGCCTGAAAATGACCGGATGGTGGGCCACCACCACGTTGCAGCCGCGCCGCACGGCCTCGGCCACCACGGCGGGCGTGCAGTCGAGGGTGATGAGCACGCCGGTGATTTCGGCCTGCGGGCTCCCGCACTGCAGGCCGGCGTTATCGTAGCTTTCCTGGTAGGCGAGGGGCGCGGCGGCTTCGAGCAGGCGGGCGAGGTCTTGAACGGTGGGCATGGTGTGAAAATTTGGTAATGGCCGTCATGCAGAGCGCAGCGAAGCATCTCTACCGCGCAACGCAATTATTTACTGTTGCAGTAAAGATGCTTCGCTGCGCACTGCATGACGTTCTGTTTTTATTCAGAAAGAAGTCCGTTCAGAAAGAAGTCCGCCCAGCGTCTCCACGTACTTCGCTACGTTGGCGGCTTCGTCGCGGCTGCGGTATTGCATGAGGTAGCGCGGGTGGTCGAGCACGATAATTTCATCGAACAGGCCCAACTCGGTGTTCAGGCGCTTGAAAAACTCGCCGTTGCGCTTGCCCAGGCTCACGGCCACGTCGCGGCGCAGGCCCAGCTCTTCCACTTGCTGGCGCAGGGAAAGCTGGATATCCGGCCACAGGGCTTTGACTAAGGCGGGTGAGTCGTAATAGTTGTAGTTCAGGCCGTTTTTCAGCAGCACCAGCGGGTAGAGCGAGCTGACGTAGAAATGCTGGTAGAACTCGGCCGAGCCGCCCATGGCGTTGATGACCTTGTATACGAATTGGGTGGAGGTTTCTGGCCGGCCGCGCGGGAGGTCGTTGGCAATGCCGCAGTGCTCAGCCAGCGCGGCGGGGTCGGTGAAGGCGACGCCAGTGCGGCCCATGCCCAGCCGGCCGGGGTTGATGCCCAGCAGGGCCACGCGGGGCTGGTTGTCGGCGTAATATCGTTGGGCAAAGCGCGTGAGCAACTCCCGCACCGGCGGCTCGCGGAAGGGGCTGTGGGCTTCGACGCCGGCGGGCAGGGCCGGGGGCAGGGGAAAGGTGGTCAGGAAATGCAGCAGACGGTCGGCCAGGGTAGACATAAGCCAAAAGTACGCGCCGGGCGCCGGCCAAAGCTGCCGTACTTTTGGGGGCGTATGGGCCGTTTGCTGGTGATTTTGCTGCTACCGTTTTCCTGGCTCTACGCCGGCGTGATGGCCGTGCGCAACTGGTTGTATGACCGAGGCTGGAAGAAATCGGAAGCCTTCGCCGTGCCCTTGCTGGGCGTGGGCAACCTGCGGGTGGGCGGCACCGGCAAAACCCCGCACGTCATCTGGCTGGTGGAAGAATTGCTGCGCCAGGGCCACCGCCCGGCCATCCTGAGCCGGGGCTACGGCCGCCAAACCACCGGCCCGCGCCTGGCCGGCCCCGCTGATTCGGCCGCAACGGTGGGCGACGAGCCGTGGCAATACTTCGGGCATTTCGCGGGGCAAGCGGTGGCCGTGGCGGTGGCTGAAAAGCGGGGTCTGGGCGTTCGGCTCTTGGTAGAAACGCATCCCGAAATCACGATTATCGTGCTCGACGATGCCTACCAGCACCGTGCTGTGCGCCCCACGCTCAACGTGCTGCTGACCGAATATGCCCGGCCATTTTATGAGGACTTTGTGCTGCCGGCTGGCCGCCTGCGCGAAAGCCGTAGCGGCGCCCGCCGGGCCGATGTCGTCATCGTTACTAAATGCCCCGTTGGCCTGACCGAAACCGCGCGGGAGGTCATCAGGCAGCGCATTGGCCGCTACAGCCGCGCAGCCGTGCCGGTGCTGTTTTCGGGGTATGACTATGGTGCGCCCCAAGCCCTGGTGACGCTGCCTGAAACCAATGGGAATGAGGTAATGCCTGGCGCATCGCCTTTGCCAACGCCGGGGCCAGCGCTGCTGCTCACCGGCATTGCGCAGTCGGGGCCGCTACGCGAATACCTTGACTCTCAGGGCTACGACCTGCGCTACCACGCGCATTTCGCCGACCACCACGTCTTCCAGCCCACCGACTTTGTGGCCCTGCGGCAGCATTGGCAGCCGGGCTGGCCTATTTTTACAACGGAAAAGGACGCCACGCGCCTGCAAGCGGCCGAATTACGGCCTGCGCTGGCGGGGCTTTCCATCTATACCATTCCGGTGCGGGTGGCGTTTCTGGGAACGGGTGCCGCAGCATTGCGGCAGATGCTGCCCGGAAAGCGCGCCATTGCTCCCTGATTTGATTTTAACCCTGCCGGGCTCCGGCGCATCCGCTACCTGATTGAAGCCCCCACAACGAGGAATATTAAGATGCTGGCCGCGGCTGCTGGCTTTGTTGCTGCTGATGGGGCTGGCCGCGCCCGCCGCCCGCGCGCAGGTGCTCGACGACTCCACCAAGGTGGTGTACGGCCCGAAAACTACCCGCGTCATCTACGAAGCCGAGGTGCTGCGCGACTCCACCGGCGGCACTCCGCTCGATACCACGCTCACGCACTTCCCGCAGGACCGGTTTTGGATGCACGACACCACGTTTCAGCAGGATTTGGGGGCCGTGGGCACGGCCTCGCGCCCGCTGCTCTACCAGCCCAACCTGCAGCTGGGCGCCCGCTTCGGGCGCGACGTGTTCAACAAATACGCCCACGATGCCAGCCAGGTGCCGTACTACGACTCCCGCTCGCCGTTCTCGTTTTTCCGGTACATTCAGTCCGGCGCCGGCGAGCAGGTTTTTGAGTTCAACTACAGCCGTAGCCTGAAGAAAAACTTCAGCGTGGGCTTCAACTACGAGCGCATTGCCTCGAATAAAGTATTGGCCACCAGTGGCGCGGGTTTCGGCAAGGGCCTGGTGGAGCACTCCAATCTGATGCTGTACGGCCGCCTGCAATCCGAGAGCGAGCGGTACCACTTGCTGTTCAACATTGGCAATGCCCGGCACAGCGGCGTGGAGCAGGGCGGTATCTGGCCGGTCAGAACCCGGGAGCTGCCAGATGGAGGAACGGACTCCGTGACCATCGCGCCGAACCAGCTGTTCAACTACGGCGCCGAGCGCGTGTACCTGACGAAGGCCATCAATACCGAGCACCGCGACGAGCTGTACTTCACCCAAACCTACCGCCTGTTGGGCCGGGGCCTCACCGTGTACCACACCTTCGACGCCAAGCGCCAGTACAACAGCTACTCCGACCAGGCCCTGCAGCGCCTCAACTCGGCCGAGGTGTACTACCCGCGGGTGCTCTTTTACCCGCGCGTGCTGCGCAACACCACCGCCATTCTCGACCGGGCCGAGTTTCGGCAGGTGGAAAACACGTTCGGCGTGCTGGGCCGCACCGACGTAGTGGAATACCGTCTCTACGGCCGCCTGCGCAACGCCAGCCTGGCCACCAAAACGCTTTACGTGAACCAGTTCCGGCCCGTGCGCGCCACTACCGGCGACTCGCTGGTGCAGGGCGCGCCCACCCGCACGTTTACCCAGGCGTTTGTGGGCGGCACGGTGGCCTTCAACTACCACAAGATTTACGCCGTGGAGGCGGCCGGCGAGTACAAGCTGTTTGACGAGTACTGGCTGCGGGCCTCGGTGCGCACGGGGCCGCTGTCGGTGGAGGCGTTGCGCTCGTCGTATTCGCCCACGCTCACGCAGCAGGAGTTGGTGGGCAACAACTACGAATGGCATCACCTGCCCGGCACGGCTACCGAATTCAGCAACACCAGCAGCACCCAGCTCACCGGCCGCCTGCGCTTCCGCCTGCCCGATTTTGGGCGCTTCACGCAGCAGCATTTTGAGGGCAGCGCCAGCCTGGTTAATCTCGCCAACCTGGTGTATTACAACACGGCGGGCATGCCCGAACAAGAAACCGCGGCCAAAGACCTGCAGATTGTGCACGCCCGGCACCAGGTGCATTTCGGGCGGGTGGGCTTCGACAACCAGGCCACCTACACGCGGGGCGGCGACGTGAACGGCATCCGCATTCCGAATCTGGTGACCAACTCGCGGGTGTTCTACGAAAGCTATATTTTTCGCAAAGCCATGTTCACCCAGACCGGTATTCAGGTGTATTACCAATCCCGCTACCGGGCGTTCGACTACAGCCCCAGCACCCAGCAGTTCTACCAGCAAGACCATTTCACCATCACCAATCACGCCGTGGCCGACGTGTTTTTCTCGGCCGATATCAAAGCGGTTTCGGTGTTCCTGAAAATGGCCTACATCAACCAGGGCATCATTTCGAACGGCTATTTCACCACGCCCTTTTATACGGGCTACCCGCGGCGCTTTCAGTTCGGGGTGCGGTGGAATTTCTTCAACTAGAAATCAGCACATGAAAGAGAAAACCATTCTGAAGCTCAAGCTGAACACCGACCCGCGCTGGGTGAATATTGCCGAAAAAAACATCGAGGATATTTTGGTCGACCACGCTTGGTGCGAGCAAAAAGCCGCCAGCACCGGCATCAGCATGATTATTCACTACCCCGAGAAAACCCGGCTGGTGGACGAGCTGACCGACCTCGTGGCCGAGGAGTGGAGCCACTTCGAGCGCGTGCTGCTGGAGCTGCGCAAGCGCGGCTATGCGCTGGGCCGCCCCCGCAAAGACGAGTACGTGGTGCAGCTACTAGCCCACGTGCGCAAAGGCGGTGCCCGCGAGCGCCAGCTCATGGACCAACTCCTTGTATCGGCCCTCATCGAAGCCCGCAGCTGCGAGCGGTTCAAGCTGCTCTGGCAAAACATCGCCGACCAGGAGCTAAGCAAGTTCTACTACGAGTTGATGGTGTCGGAAGCCGCGCATTTCGTGAGCTACGTGGACCTGGCCAAGGAATATTGCGACCCCAAGCTGGTAGACGAGCGCCTGCAGGAATTGCTAGTTATCGAAGGCGAAATTGTGACCAATCTGCCGGTGCGCGACGACCGAATGCATTAGTCAAAGAGCTGGAGACACCCATTCAACCCCTGAAGCAGATACTGTCAAAAAATCAATTCGTTGAAGCTCTACCCAACGCTCCTGGGTAGTGTCGTATTCTACTATCTGATAGTTTCTACTACAGTTGCGCCAGTTTGAACAAGGACACTTATTGGGCTCTTCATCCCAAGAAATAGCAGCTCTTCTTTTCAACTCGTTGGCAGCAGCTGTAAAAGAAGGAAAATCCTCCGGCTGAAGTTCGGCGTGCATTGCATCCTCAATTTTAAACATTGCTTAACAGGTTTACTATTGAGAAATGAAAGAAATGAGCCCAGTATTATAGTTGATGAATAAGGTGCTCAAACCTTGAAATGAGTCACGTTAGCTGTTAGCGGGCAGCACCGTGCCGCGCACCTCGCCAAAGCCAATCCGCACGCCGTCCTTTTCGGCAAAGCCGCGCATGGTTACCGTGTCGCCATCGAGCAGGAACTTGCGCTCTGAGCCGTCGGCCAAGGGCACGGGGCGGGTGCCGCGCCAGGCCAGCTCCAGCATCGAGCCGAGCGAGTCGGGCGTGGGGCCCGAGATGGTGCCCGAGGCGTAGAGGTCGCCGGCTTCGAGGTTGCAGCCGTTGGAGGCGTGGTGGGTGAGCTGCTGGGCCATGCTCCAGTACATGAGGCCGAAATTGGCGCGGCTAATGGTGGTTTCGGCGCCGCCGGCAGGCGTGAGGGCCACTTCAAGGTGCACGTCGAAGTTGTGCGCGCCGCTCTGGCTGAGGTAGGACAGAGGCGCGGGCTCCTGCGTGGGGCCGGCGATGCGGAAAGGCTCCAGCGCGTCGAGCGTGACCACCCAGGGCGCCACGCTGCTGCCGAAGTTTTTGCCCAGAAACGGCCCCAGCGGCACATACTCCCAGCTTTGCAGGTCGCGCGCGCTCCAGTCGTTGAACAGGCAGAGGCCGAAAATGTGCTCCTCGGCCTCGGCAATGGGCACGGTGCTGCCCAGCTCGGTGCCGGTGCCCACCACGAAGGCCATTTCCAATTCAAAATCGAGCTGGCGGCTGGGGCCGAAGCTGGGCGCCGCTTCATCGGGCGCCTTGCGCTGGCCGTTGGGCCGGCGAATATCGGTGCCCGACACCACGATGCTGCTGGTGCGGCCATGGTAGCCGATGGGAATGTGGCGCCAGTTGGGCAGCAGGGCGTTGGCCGGGTCGCGGAACATCGTGCCCACGTTAGTGGCGTGCTCGATGCTGCTGTAGAAATCAGTGTAGTTGGCGGGCTTCACGGGGCGCAGCATCCGCACCTCGGTTTGGCGGAGCAAGCAGGCGCGCACGGCTTCTTCGTGGTCGCGCAGGCGGGACTCATCATGGCGCAGCAGCTCGCTCACGCGCTGGCGCACGGCCCGCCACGCCGGCCGTCCCAGCCGCAGAAAGGCATTGAGCGAGCGGCGGCGAAACACCTTGGGCTGGGCGTCGCCCAACTCGGTCAGGTCCTCAAAAAAGCCGTACTGGCTGGCCGCGTACAAATCGAGCACGTAGCCGCCAATAGCCACACCCAGGCGGGTGCCTCGCTCCTCAGTTTCAAACACCCCAAACGGGAGGTTCTGGATGGGAAAGTCGTTGTCGGGGCGAATATCAATCCAGGAGCGAAGGGCGGGCGAGTTGGGCGAGGTGGCCATATGGAGAGAAGGGCGGGGACGTTAGGGGAAAAAGAAAGGAAGTGAGGGCAAAACAGAACGTCATGCTGAGCGTAGTCGAAGCATCTCTACCGCAATAGTAAATCACTCAATTGAGTTACTACCACACGCGAGATGCTTCGGCTACGCTCAGCATGACGTTCGGATTTTCTAGTCAAAAACGAAGAACTACCGCGCTTCCACGGCCGTGATTTCGGGCACGGCCTTCTTCACAGTGTCTTCCAAGCCGGCGCGCGTCATCGGCGACATGGGGCAGGCCCCGCAGGCGCCCTCCCATTGCAGCTGGAGCACGCCTTCGGGCGTGATGTTGGCCACGCGTACGTTGCCGCCGTCGGTGGCCAGGTAGGGGCGCAGGGTGTCGAGGGCCGCCTCGATGCGGGGCATCAGCGGATGGTCGAAGGCAAGGGTGGGGGTTGCGTTTTCCACGGGTAGGTTAGGGGTTCATCTGCACGACGGCCGTTTTGGGCGCCACGTTGTTGCGGATACTGACTTGCCGGGCCACGGCTTCGGCCAAATCGGCGAAAAGCATGCCCACGGCGGATTTCGGGTCGAGCACAGCCGGCTGGCCCTGGTCGCCGTTTTCGCGGATGCTTTGCACCAGCGGCAGCTGGCCCAGCAGCGGCACGTCGTGCTGCGTGGCGAGGCGCTGGCCACCGCCTTCGCCAAAAATAAAGTACTTGCTTTCGGGCAGCTCGGCCGGCGTAAACCAAGCCATGTTTTCTACCACGCCCAGCACTGGCACGTTGATTTGCGGCTGCCGGAACATCTGCAAACCCTTCTGCGCATCGGCCAGCGCCACTTTCTGCGGCGTGGTCACGATGACGGCGCCGGTCACAGGGACCGTCTGCACCAGGGTGAGGTGGATGTCGGACGTGCCGGGCGGCAGGTCAAGTAGCAGGTAATCCAGCTCGCCCCAATCCACTTCCGTGATGAACTGCTTGAGGGCCGACGAAGCCATCGGCCCGCGCCACACAATGGCCGATTCGGCCGGTGCCAGGAAACCGATGCTCATCAGCTTTACGCCGTATTTCTCGATGGGCTGAATGAGGTTCTTGCCGTTCGGACCCTGAAAAACGTGCGGGGCCTCGTTCTCCACGTTGAACATGACGGGCATGCTCGGGCCGGAAATGTCAGCATCAACCAGGCCCACTTTGGCGCCGGTGGCGGCCAGGGCTACGGCCAGGTTGGCCGTTACGGTGCTTTTGCCCACGCCGCCTTTGCCCGAGGCAATGGCGATAATGTTTTTCACGCCGGGCAATAGGTCGCCGCGGTTGTGGCGGCCGGTGGTCACGCGCGAGGTCATGGTAATCACCACGTTGGCTTCCTTGTTCACCATCGTGTGGATGGCACGCTCGCAGGCGTCGTGAATGAGCTGCTTGAGCGGGCAGGCGGGTGTGGTGAGCACCACGGTAAACGCGACAGTGAGGCCGGTTATTTCGATGTTCTCAATCATGTTGAGCGTGACGAGGTCCTGGCCCAGGTCGGGCTCTTCCACGTAGCTCAGGGCTTTGAGAACGGCTTCTTTAGTAATGGTCATGGGGCAGGCTAAGCGCCGGAGAGGCGGAATGCAAAGATAACCCCGGAAGCGGCGGGCCGGTTCGAGCCCGCTGAAAATGCGGTTTTAACAGGAATGAAAAGACCTTCGAGCGGTGAATTTTTTTGATGAGGATTTGATGAATTACCCCCATATTTACCAACTCACGCCTTCCCAAAATATTACGCTTACCACCTCTTTGCTATGTCAAACCTCGACCATGCATTTCGTGCCACCAATGTAGAAGTATGCGGCTTTTCCGAGAGCTCCGACCACGATGAGGCCATTGTTCTGGTGAAGCTTGTGGTGCCCCGTGCCGCCAAAGTCTTTGTGCGGCATCAGCCACTCGAAACCGCCCGCCTACAGGTGCGGCCCGCCTCGATGAGCAGCACCGTGCGAAGCTCAGCCCTCATCAATTTGCAAATAAGCAGCACCGCTCAACCTACCGACTGGTCGACCACGGCCACGCTGAAAGTGCCATCCGTGCGCCCCGCCTGAAACGTGCGGGGAGCTTAATCCAGCCGCTCCATCAGCCGCGAGGCCAGCAGGCCGGCGGGCACGCTGAGTTCGCCGGTATGCGGGTCGATGAGGCCGTTGCGCTCGTCTTCGATGTTGGTGGCTTGGGTGTACACATCGCCGGCAATGGGGCGCTGGCGCAGTTCCTGCTTGAAGGCGCGGATGCTATTGGTGCGGGCTTCGGCGTCGGCGGGTCCGCCGTAGTCGGAGAAGCCGAAGCCGCCCCACTCGCTCACCACCAGCGGCACCTGACGGCGATAGAAGAACGGGTCGCCCACCACGAGCGGGAAGGCGGCGGTGCCCTCCATCTCGCCGCCCACCAGCCGGTCAAGCAGCTCTTTCCACCGCTCCAAGTCGGGCGTGTAGAGGTGGGCTGTGAGCAGGTCTGATTTCAGGCGACCGGTATACGACACGTGGTGCCAGCCGTCATTGTCCACCACTAGAAACTGCGGGTAGGCAATTTGCATGAACTGGTAGGTTTCGATGATGTACTTCCGGGTTTCGGGGTTAGTGGCAATGTCTTGGGCGCCCCAGTCCTCATTGTAGAGGCTCCAGATGATGATGCTGGGGTGCGTTTCGCTCAGCGTGACGAGGCGCAGCAGCTCGGCGCGATGGTTTTCGCGGCTGCGCGCAGTGGAGCTGTGCGGGCTGGGCACTTCCACCCACAGCAACAGGCCCAGCTCGTCGGCCAGGTTGTAGATGCGCGGGTCGACGCCCGCGATGTGCACGCGTACCAAGTTGCAGCCCAGCGCCTTCATGGCGTGCATATGGCGCTGCATCTCTTCCAGCGTGGCCGTGCCCGGCTGGTAGAGAATGCCGTCGAGGTAAGTCGGCTGGTTATTCAAGTACACAAACCGCCCGCGTGACTCCACCTTGCGCAGCCCAAACAGCGTTTCGATGGGCGCGGCGTAGCCGTCGTGGTCGATGAGCTGGGCCACCAAGCGGTAGCGGTTCGGGGCCTCGGGGCTCCACAACTCGGCGCCGGGCACTTCCAGCACCACGCGCTGCTGCCACTGCCCGGGCTCCAGGTGCACCGGAAAATCCGACGAGGCCAGGGGCGTGGTGCGGTCGGTGGTGGTGGGGTCGAACACCTGCAGGCGGATGACATAGTCGCCTGCGTCGTGAATACGCAACGTAAGGTTGAAGCGCACCAGCTGGTCCTCCACCACGCTCACCACGCCCACGCGGGAGCGCAGGCGGTTGCGCTCCACGGTTTCGAGCCACACGCTGCGCACGGCCCCGGTGTAGGTCTGGTACCAGATGCCGCCGCGCTTGTACACGTGCGATTCCTGCTTGCCGCGCGGGGTTTCGGCATCCATCGTGTCCACGATGCGGACAGTAAGGCGGTTCACTAGGTGCAGGTTTTCCGCATCCAGCTCGTAGCTGAACGAGGTGTACTCGCCATAATGCACCTCTTCGCCCTCGATGGTTTTCAGTAGCTTACCGTTCAGCCACACCCGCGTCTCGTAGCCGCAGGCCCCAAATGTGAGCTGAATGAGCGAGCGGGGCTGAGGCTCGGCTATTTCGGGCAGGGTGAACTCGCGCTCGTACCACACCACGATTTTGTCGTGCCAGGTGGCGCCGTCGTGCTGGCCGCGCACCTCGGCCAGGTGGGCTTCCACCGAGCCGGGCCACTGGGCCTTGTGGGCGTAGGTGTGCTCCAAGGCCCAATCTTCCTCCAGCCCTTTGTCCTCTACATCATGGGCGAAGCTCCACTCCCCGTCGAGCAGCACGTGGCTGTTCATGCGCAGCACGGCGCGGGGCAGCGGGTTGCTAAACTCTTCGGTGGGTTCTTCCTCGGGCCGGCTGGCCGAAAGCGAGTAGTTGGATTGATTCAGGTCCTCCATGCGGGCAGGGGTTGGGGCGCCGCATGATGGCGCGGGGCCGGTTTGTACCTGCTAACGGGCTTCGGAGTCGGAATGATGCAAAAAGAACATCCTGCTGAGGGCGGTCGAAGCATCTCGCGTGCAAAAGCATATCCTACGATTGGATTACTTCAGCACGCGAGATGCTTCGACCGCCCTCAGCAGGACGTTCCAGAAAAATCGTTCTCCTACAGCTGTACGCCCATGGCAAAACCCGCTCCACCGGCCGGGGTGTAGCTGGGCACCAGCAGCAGTTTGTGGGCCACTTTCTGCGGCAGCAGCTTGGTAAGGGCCGGGTAGGCGTGCCACACCGTTTCGGCCGAGAGAAAGCCGATGGCCGCGCCGGCGAATACATCGGTCACCCAGTGCTTGTTGCCCATCACGCGCATGGCGCCGGTGGCGGTGGCTACCGCGTAGCCGCTCACGCTCAGCCAGGGGTACTGGCGGCCGTACTGCTCGTGCAGCAGCGTGGCCGTGAGGAAGGCTTGTGAGGTATGCGACGACGGGAAAGAGCTCAAATCCTGCGGGTTGTAGGGACGAGGTTCGGCGGTGTAGCGCTTGAGGTGGCTCACCACGCCTTCGTCCAGCTCGTGGGCTACCAGGTAAATTAGAGTGAAGCCCACGGCGGTGCGCTCGCCTTTGTGGCCGGTGGCCATCATGCCGTAGGCCATGGCCAAAGGCACGTGGCGGGTGTAATCATCAACGCCGTAAGAATTGAAGCCGCGAAACAGCTCCTGCGTTTCGGCCTGCAGGTCCTGCTTGGCCTGGCACATGGTCTGGTTGATTTTGGGGCTGTGGGCCAGCACGCCCACCCCAATCAGCACCGACGGCACGGCTACGCGCAGCAAAGCGGCCTTTTTGGTGCCGGCCAGGGAATGGGGCCGGACGGCGGCCGTGTCGGCCAGGGCCGCGCTGGTTGTTTGAGCCTGAACCTGAGCGACCGGCAAACCGGCCAAAAGCAGTAGAAGCAAGCGCAACCGAATCAGCATAAAGGCGGGATTCAAATGTGGAATCTAAAATTAGCCAGAGCTAAGCCGGAATGGCATAAAAAACGGTGAGCGGCAGGCTTTTCCCAGCCAACGGCTGCCGGCGGCGGACCAGCAGCATGGGCCATAAAAAAAGCCTCCCCGGGGCAAGGGAAGCTTTTCGTGATAATTGGGGCCGGCTTAGGTTTTCTGCTTCTTCTTTTTGGCCGCCGGGAACAGGATGTTGTTCAGAATGAGGCGATAACCGGGCGAGTTGGGGTGCAGGGCCAGGTCGGTAGGCTCTTCGCCCACGAGGTGCTGGTAGTCCTCGGGGTCGTGGCCGCCGTAGAACGTCCAGGTGCCCTTGCCCAGGCTGCCGTGGATGTAGCGGGCCTCGCCGGTTTGCTTGGTGTCGCCCATCACCACCACGTCGGACTTGATGAGGCTTTTGCGGAAAGCCGTGGTCTGGCCCATGAAGCCGTGGATGGTTTTCTCGTGGTTCTGGGTGAGCATAGTGGGCACCGGGTCGTACTTGGCCGAGTAGGTGAAGAGCTGGAAGTAGTCGTTCTGTTCGCCTAATCCCCGCTCGCGAGGGTCCATGTCGATGTTGGAGTATTCGTACTGAAGGGGGTTGCGCTCCAGCTGGAAATTCTGGAAGGCCAGGCAGCGGTTGAAGTTGAGCTTCGACTGCGCGGCCGGGTCTGCCGGGTCGCCGTCGTACATGCTTTCCACCATGTCGATGCCCAGGCCGGCCAGGGCAATGTCGTAGGAGTCCGTAGCCGAGCACATGGCGAACAGGAAACCGCCGCCGGCGATGAATTCCTGCATTTTGGTGGCCACGGCGCCCTTCATCACACTCACTTTGTTGAAGCCGTTGCGCTTGGCGGCGGCTTCGGCGTCGCGCACCTGCTGCTGGTACCAGGGGTAGTTGCGGTAAGTAGCGTAGAACTTGCCGTACTCGCCCGTGAAATCCTCGTGGTGCAGGTGCAGCCAGTCGTACTTCGGCAGTTCGCCCTTCAGCACTTCGTCGTCATACAGCTGGGTGTAGGGGATTTCGGCGTAGGTGAGCACCATGGTCACGGCGTCGTCCCAGGGCTGTTTGCCTTTGGGCGTGTACACCGCAATTTTCGGCACCTTCTCCAGCTTCATCACGTCCATGTTGGCGTTGGGGTCGGCTATTTCCTGCAGAATGCCGGTGTACTGCGCCTCGCTGATGACCTGGAACGTGACGCCGCGCACGGCCAGCTCGTTCTCGGCCGCCGAGCTGGTTTCGAAGGCGAAGGAGCCGCCCCGGTAGTTCAGCAGCCAGTCGACGGGCACCTCGCGCTGGAGCAGCCAGAAGGCCACGCCGTAGGCTTTGAGGCACTCTTTCTGGGTGTTATCCATCGGGATGAACACGTGGTTGGCGCGGGCGGCCAGCGGCGCGGCCAGGCCAGCGCCGGTTATCAGCAGAAATAAGAGAAAACGCTTGAAGAGCATAGGATTTTAGCAAAAGAAACCTGCCGAAGCAACGAGGTTGCGGCGGCGGTGGTTCAAGTTAAGCGCCGGCCGCCGAACTTTGGGCGTTGCTGTTGCCAGCGGTGAGCTTTTGGCTCGCCTGTTATCCCAAGCTCCGCCTGTCATCCTGAGCGCAGCGAAGGACCTTATCTGGTTAGAACAACCGTCGTTCGAGCGTGATAAGGTCCTTCGCTGCGCTCAGGATGACAGATGCCCAACACCTACTGCAAAAAAATCGCCATGAGCCCTTTCGAAAACGTCCGCGAAGCCTTTCGCTCCATCCGCGCCAATTTGCTGCGCACCGTCCTCACGGCCCTCATTCTGAGCATTGGGCTGTTTGCGCTGGTGGGCATCCTTACCAGCATCGACGCGATGAAGAATTCGCTTTCGGAAACCTTTGCCAGCTTGGGCGCCAACTCGTTTGAGCTGCACGCCAAGGGGTACACCAACCGCTTCCGGCGCGGCGGGGTGCAGGGCAAGCAGTACCCGCCCATCGACTTCCTGCAGGCCAAGCTCTACAAGAAAGCCATGGGCGATGAGGCGCAGGTGGGCGTGTCGGCCTTCATCTCGGGCGCCACCGAAATGAAAGCCAACGGCATCAAAACCAACCCCAACATGCAGATTATCGCGGGGGACGAGAATTACCTGAAAATTCAGGGCTACAACCTCACCGAAGGCCGCACCTTCTCGCAAACCGAGCTCAACAGCGGCGCCAACGTGCTGATTGTGGGCGACGAAATCAAGCAGAAGCTGTTTCCCAAGCAAAGCCCCATTGGCCAGTACGTGTCGGCCATGGGCCGGCGCTTCCTGATTGTGGGCTTGCTGGAGAAAAGCGGCGGCAGCATGGGCGGCGGCGGGGCCGACCGCCTGGCCCTATTGCCCCTCGAAACCGGCAACCAGATGCCCCGCCAGCGCGCCCTCACCTACGACATCAAAACCGCCACCGACAAGCCCGGCACCCTGGCCTTCGTAATGGGCCAGGCCACGGGCAAGATGCGCGCCGTGCGCCACGACCGCCTGGGCCAGGAAGACAGCTTCACGGTGGAAAGCAGCGAGTCGCTGGCCGCCGATTTGGAATCCATTTCGGGCAAAGTGAAGGCCGGCGGCAGCGTCATGGCCTTCATCACGCTGCTGGGCGCCAGCATTGCCCTGATGAACATCATGCTGGTGTCCGTCACGGAGCGGACGCGTGAAATCGGCATTCGCAAGGCGCTGGGGGCCACGGCCGTGCAAATCCGGCAGCAGTTTCTCATTGAGGCCATCGTGATTTGCCTGCTGGGCGGCACGCTGGGCATCGTGCTGGGCGTGCTGGGCGGCAACGGCGTGGCCAAGCTCATCGGCTCCGAGTCGTTTTACGTGCCGTGGGGCTGGATGATGCTGGGCCTGATTATCTGCGTAGGCGTAGGGCTGTCGTCGGGCTATTACCCGGCCAGCAAGGCGGCGGCGCTTGACCCGATTGATTCGCTGCGCTACGAGTAGGGCAGGGGAAATGCTCGGTAAATGGCTGTTGAGCGGTGGGCTGCTAGCCGGGGCGATGCCTGGCATGGCGCAAGCGGTAGCAAGTGCGACGAAGGCGCGCATTGTCACAGTAACGGAAGGCCGGGAACCTTACCGTTTCGAAGTGCCGCAGGTGCAACTCGCCGATGCTGCCGTGGCAACGCGCATCAACCGCCGCATTATGGAACTGGTGATGAACGGGGAAACCAACCCGAGGCTGACCGTGCGCCAGCAGCTGCGGCAGGCTGAGCGCGCGTGTTGCTACGACGCGGAAGGCGGCCGTGGCTGGAAGACGACCGGACAGGGCCTGACGGGCTGCGACTATGAGGTGCTGCTGAATCAGCAAGGCTTGCTGTCGCTGAAGTATTTGCAGGAATTCACAGGCGCCTATCCGTGGGAACAGGCCCTGCACGTCACCTTCGACTTGCGCACCGGCCGCCAGCTGGCCTTGGCCGACCTCGTGACCGACCCGCCCGCGCAACTGACGCGCCGGATGCACGGCGCCATCAGCCGCCGCTTCGGCGAGGCCCTGGCCGAGATGCGCAATGAGGCGGACTCAGCGGATATCGCATTCGTCGCCGAGCGATTCTGCTGGGACTGGGCCGCCAAACGGGTGCGGTTCGAGAGTGACTCTGGTCCTGTTGAGGCCGACCGCGCATCGGAACCTAATTTGGAAAGCTTCGCCCTCACGCCAACCGAGCTGCGGTTGTATTACGAGCGGATGCTGCCGCACGTCATTCTGAATTACGAGCCCGAAACCACTTACCATTTTTCCTACGCCCGGGTGCAGCCGCGCGGGCTGCTGCTGCCAGTGGCTGCCCGGGCCCGGCAGGTGAAGCCGAAATAAGGAGAACTGAATGTTATACATTTGCGCAAACCTCATTTGTGCAATATGGTGGCCATTCCCGCTTCCGAAACCATTGACCGACGCTTCGCTGAACTCATTCAGCAGTTTGGGCTCACCAAAAACAGCTTTGCCATTTCGCTGGGTAAAACGGCCAGCGTGGTTCAGCACCTCATCGACGGCCGTAATAAACCTGGTTACGACCTGCTGTGCAAAGTTTTTGAGGTCTACCCAAATGTCTCAAGAGACTGGCTCTTGCTCGGCCGCGGCCCCATGCTGGTGGGCGGCGAGCCCATTGCCCGGCCTGCGCCGCGCCCTGCGGCCACTGCCCCCGAGCCACCGCTGGAACCCATCGACCGCTCGGAATTTGAAGCCCGCACGCCGCGCCGCGCAGGCCCCGGCGTAGCCGGCTCCCGGCTGCAACCGGACGAAATCAACGCCACGCTCGCCCTCGCCAACGCTGCCCAGCAGCCCGCCCGCCCCGCCGCACCCGAGTTGCAGTGGTTTGCGCACACTCCGCCGGTGGAAGAATCCCCTGCGACCGCTCAAGCACCTGTTGCCCCCGAAACCAAAGCGGCTCCGGCGCCTGAGTTCCACGCTCCCGTAGCTCCCCCGGCACCAACGCCCATTCCGGCGCCGGCCGTGGAGCCGAAAGCCGCCGTTGCGGCTGCCGCGCAAGTGCTGGCTCCTCCTGCTCCCGCACCCGCGGCAAATCCCGAACTTTACATCTCTGCCGCGCTGCACGCCCAGCACCTGCAGCACCAGCTGGCCCTGGCCGAAATGCGCAACCAGCACCTGCTGGAGCAGCAACAAATGCTGCGCGAGATGCTGGCCATGGCCCGGCAGGCCATGGTTTAGGTCAGGCGAAAATGCCCACTTCCTCAGCCTCCATCAGCCCATTGGCATTCACGGCGGTGAGGCGCAGGGCCTTCATCTCGCCCACCAGCAGCGGGTCATACTTGGCGGCCACGCGGATGTAGTTGGGCGTAAAGCCTTCCATCTGGCCGTTGGTCACGTCATCCTCGAATAGCACGTCGGTTTCCAGGCCCAGGTGCTGCTCGTAGAAATAGCGCTTTTTCTTTTCCGAAAGGCTACGGAGTTGCGTCATGCGCTCATGGCGCACCCGGTCCTGCACGCGGCCGGGCAGGCTGGGCGCCAGCGTATCGGGCCGCTCCGAGTAGGGGAATACGTGCAAGTAGGAGATGGGGAGCTCGTTCAGGAAATTGTAGGTGTCGAGGAAGTCGGCCTCGGTTTCGCCCGGAAAGCCCACAATCACATCGACCCCAATGCAGGCATGCGGCATCAGTTCCTTGATGCGAGCCACGCGCTGGGCGTAGAGCGCGCGGCGGTATCGGCGGCGCATCAGGCCCAGAATCTTGTCTGAACCGCTCTGCAGCGGGATGTGGAAGTGCGGCATAAACCGCTCCGACGCGGCCACGGTGGTCAGAATTTCATCCGTCAGCAAATTCGGCTCGCAGCTGCTGATGCGGAACCGGCGGATGCCGCTCACCTCATCCAACGCCTGCACGAGTTGTGTAAAATCTTCGCGGCGCTCGCGCTCGGGGCCCTGCAGGCCGAAGTCGCCGAGGTTAACGCCGGTGAGCACAATTTCCTTCACGCCGGTCTCGGCCATCTTCTCCACGCGCTCCACTACGCTGGCCACGCTGCCCGAGCGGCTGCCGCCCCGCGCCAACGGAATGGTGCAGAACGAGCAGGAGTAGTCGCAGCCGTCCTGCACTTTGAGGAAGGTGCGGGTGCGGTCGCCAAACGAGTGGGCGGCCACAAACTCGGTGGCTTCCGAGATGGGGGAGGCATGCACCGCGCCCGGCTGGCCAGCGGCTGGCTTCTTGAAATCAGCCAGAATATCGACCAGTTGAAATTTCTCGGCCGCGCCGAGCACAGCACTCACGCCCGGAATGGTGGCAATTTCCTGCGGCTTGAGCTGGGCGTAGCAGCCCACGATGGCCACAAAGGCATCAGGGTTGTGCTTGAGGGCCTGCTGCACCACCTTCCGGCACTTGCGGTCGGCGTGGTCGGTCACGGAGCAGGTGTTGATAACGTATAGGTCGGCCCCGGCTTCAAAGGCAATTTTCTGGAAGCCTTTCTCCTCAAACTGCCGGCCGATGGCCGACGTTTCGGAGAAGTTCAGCTTGCAGCCGAGGGTATAAAAGGCAACGGATTGGGGGGTAGGCATAGTCCCGCAAAGGTACGGCCGGGGGCCAGAACGACGTAGCCTAACGCCGGGCAAAGTCCTGCATGGACAGCTGCTCCAGCGCTTCGGCGAGTTCCACCTGGGCATCGGGCACGGTGCCGTCGCGCTCCCAAGTGTGGCGGCTCACGTTGTCGTAGGTCACAATGCCGGCCGGCGAAACGGCTCCGAAACCATCATTATAAGTATAAAAAGCAAACGGAACGGCGTGTGGCGCCAGCAGGTCGCGGCTCCATACGTAGGTGTTGGCCGGCAATTGCAGCTGGTGCAGCAGCGTGGCCGCCACATCGGTTTGCGAGCCGATGGTGCTCACCACACGCCCGCGGCTTTCGGGCCGGATGGCGCCGCCGGCCAGCAGCAGCGGAATGTGAAATTTCTTCGGGCTCTGGTTGGTCGAATTGCCCGGCAAGGTGTGGCCGTGGTCGGCCACGAGCACCAGCAGGGTGTTGGCGTACCACGGCTGCTTTTTCGCGGCTTGCAGGAATTTCCCCAGCGTGTAATCCGTGTAAAAAACCGAGTTGCGAAACTGAGCTACTTCCGTTGCGCCGGGAAACCGGGTTTTCATCGGCACATCAAATGGCTCGTGGCTGCTCAGGGTGAAGGCCGTCACGAAAAACGGCTGCCGCTGCTGGTTCAGGTCGGCCAGTATGCGGTTGAACAGCACGCCATCGTGGGCGCCCCACTTCGAGTTTTGTTCCGAGGTGGCAAAATCGGCCCGCTCGGTGAGGTGCTCGTACCCGGCCGTTTGCAGGTAGCTTTTCATGTTGGCAAACGCCAGCTCGCCGCCGTAGTAGTAGCGCGAGCTGTAGCCCGCCGTAGCCAGCGTGCGGCACAGGTGCGGCAGGTTCTCCGTCTTGCGCGGAAACTTGATGATGCTCGTCGTCGGCTGGTTGGGGTAGCCCGACAGCAGCGCCACCAGCCCTTTCTGGCTGCGGTCGCCGGCCGCATAGACGTTATTGAACAGCACCCCCGTGCGGGCCAGGCTGTCCAGGTTAGGCGTCACGCCCTTTTCGCCGCCCACGCTGCCCACCAGCTTGGCAGTAAAGCTCTCCAGAATAATAAACAGCACGTTCGGCCGCGTGGTCGTCAGCACCGACACGGCCGAATCGGCAGGAGCCGGCGCACCCACGGCCAACGGGTAGAGGCCGGCCACCAGCCGCCGGGCCGTGCTATCGGCCATAAAGGGCGCCAGGGGTTTCTCCTCGGCTCGCAGCACCAGCGCACTCATAAAATTCCAGGGCGCGTTCAGGGCCGCGTGGTTGGCGAAGGGCGTGCGCGAAAAATACACGTCGCTTTGGTTCACCGGAATCTGCTGGGTGCCGCCGCGCAGGGGCACCACCAGCAGCGCCGTGTAGAGCAGGCTGGCCAGCGCCGCCCGCCCGCGCCCAAACCACGCCGGCAGCGCCGGCAGCCGGCCCACCACCCCTCGATAAAGCCACCAGCCACCCAGGCAAAGCCCCACCAGCAGCGCCAGCAGCAACCCCACCGGCGCACTGCCCGCCGAAGCCGCCATCTCCGCCGGAGAACTCAGGTACTGTAGCGGCGTGTCGTCGAGGCGGAAACCCCAGGCGCGGTACAGCTCCAAATCAACCACTGTCATCAGCGCCAGCAGACCCCCAATCAACCCTGTATAAGCCGCAAGCAACCCCCGCAGGGGCAGTTTGGGAAAGAGGCTGCCCACTGCTATTAATAGAAAAGGCAACAAGCTGATGTAAGCCGCCGCCGAAGCATCCAGCCGCAACCCGTACCCGAACGTGGCCGCCAGCGTGCTCATCGAAAGCTGGGAAGCAGCGGCGTGCTCATAGCCTAAAAACAAAGCCCGGCCCAGCCCAAAAAAAAGCAGCCAGAACAAAAAGTAGCGCGGCTGAAACGCAAAGCGGTTTTTCACCCCGCAAAGATAACCCCAGACCCAGCCTAGCCTTGAAAATTGGAGCTCAACCTAACGAGGTGGTTTTCTTTGAAAAAAGAGCAGGTGGTGGTGTATGGAAAAGGGCAAAGGGCAGGAAAATCCGTTTCATTTTAGAAATCACCCCAAAAAATTAGGGGTATGCACGGCCAAAATTGATTCTTTCTTTATCTTTGCCTCAGAATTTACAACTCATCCAGTCAATAATCCCCCCGTCGGTTCTCTCTTTTATGGCCACCCTTCGCTTCAAAGCCCTCGAACTCGTCAACCAGCGCCGCCCCATTACCGTGGTGCCCGCTGCCGCCCGCCGCTCCGATAGCTACGGGCAAAGCGTGTTCAACCTCGAAGCCATGCGGGCCACCATGCCCGGTGACTACTTCAAGAAGCTGCAGGCCGCCATCAAGCAAGGTGCCACCGTGGAGCGCAACGTGGCCGACGCCGTGGCTTCGGCCATGAAAACCTGGGCCATGGCCAAGGGCGCTACCCACTACACCCACTGGTTCCAACCCCTGACCGGCGCCACCGCCGAAAAGCACGACTCCTTCTTCGACCTCAACTCCGACGGGCGGCCGATTGAAAACTTCAAGGGCTCGGCCCTCGTGCAGCAGGAGCCCGACGCCTCGTCGTTCCCCAACGGCGGCATCCGCAACACCTTCGAGGCCCGCGGTTACACCGCCTGGGACCCCACCTCGCCCGCTTTCATCATCGAAACCGTGGGCGCTAAAACGCTGTGTATCCCCACCATTTTCGTGGCCTACACCGGCGAGGCGCTCGACTACAAAGCCCCGCTGCTGAAGTCGCTGGGCGTGCTGGAAAAGGCGGCCGTGGAGGTTTGCCAGTACTTCGACAAAGACGTGAACCGCGTGAACACCACGCTGGGCATCGAGCAGGAGTACTTCCTGGTTGACAAGGCCTTGTACGACGCCCGCCCCGACCTTGTGATGACCGGCCGCACCCTGTTCGGCCACACCCCGGCCAAGGGCCAGCAGCTCGACGACCATTACTTCGGCTCGATTCCCGCCCGCGTGCACGGCTTCATGCTGGAGTTTGAGGAAGAAGCCAACCTGCTCGGCATCCCGCTGCGCACCCGTCACAACGAGGTGGCCCCCAACCAGTTTGAGTGTGCCCCCACCTTCGAGGACGCCAACCTGGCCGTGGACCACAACCAGCTGCTGATGGACGTGATGGACCGTGTAGCCGAGCGCCACAACTTCAAAGTGCTGCTGCACGAGAAGCCCTTCGCCGGCGTGAACGGCAGCGGCAAGCACAACAACTGGGCCATGAGCACCGACACCGGCGTGAACCTGCTCGCCCCCGGCCGCCGCCCCAAGGAAAACCTGCAATTCCTGGCCTTCCTCATCACCACCATTAAAGCGGTGCACCGCTACGCCGATTTGATGCGCGCCAGCATTGCCTCGGCCTCGAACGACCACCGCTTGGGCGCCAACGAAGCCCCGCCGGCCATCATGTCGGTGTTCCTGGGCTCGATGCTGGACTCGGTGCTCGAAGAGCTGGAGCGCACGGCTAAACTACCGCTCGACAAAGGCGACAACATTTACCTCAAGCTGGGCATCGACAAGATTCCGCCCATCCTGCTCGACAACACCGACCGCAACCGCACCTCGCCCTTTGCCTTCACCGGCAACAAGTTCGAGCTGCGCGCCGTGGGCTCGTCGGCCAATTGCTCCTCGGCCATGACAGTGCTCAATACCATCGTCGCCGACCAGCTCATCGACTTCAAAACGGCCGTCGATGCCCTCATCGAGCAAGGCAAGAAGAAGGAAGTGGCCATTGTGGAAGTGCTACGCGAGTACGTCATCTCCTCGAAAAACATTCGTTTTGAGGGCAATGGCTACTCCGACGAGTGGAAGGAAGAAGCCGCCCGCCGCGGCTTGAGCAACATCCCGACCACGCCGCAGGCCCTCGATGCGCTGGTGCGCGAAGACGCCGAGGAACTTTTTGCCCGCCACGGCATCTTCTCCCGCGTGGAGCTCCATGCCCGCCACGAGATTTTGCTCGAGGAGTACATGAAGAAAATCCAGATTGAAAGCCGCGTGATGGGCGACCTGGCCATCAACCATATCATCCCGACTGCGTTACAGTACCAAACCAAGCTGATTGACAACGTGCGCGGCCTGCGCGAACTGGGCCTCGACGATGAGCACAGCCAGGTGACGGTGGAGATGATTAAGGCCATCTCGCGCCACGTATCGACCATTAAAACCAATGCCGACGCTATGACGGAGGCACGCAAGCAAGCCAATAAAATCGCAGACGGCCGCGAAATCGCCGTGACCTACTGCGAACAGGTTAAACCGAAATTCGACCCCATCCGCCGCGCCGTTGACAAGCTCGAGCAGATGGTGGCCGACGAGGACTGGCCGCTGGTGAAGTACCGCGAACTGTTGTTCAGCCGGTAGTTCCTAGCGGACGGAATCGGGTCCGGTGTTGGGTGGGAATTCTCGCCGCGCCCCGGTTTTTAAAGAGGTGTCTCCGTGAGGCGCCTTTTTTTGGCCGTCGGCCGCAAACGATTGCGGGTGTAAGTATTGGACTGATACGGCGGCTGACGGGTTTGGTTACTTCGTGGTTTTGGCAGGAGCGGAGGGGCCCAGCAGCAACGGTAACCGCGGGGTGTGCGTGTCCCGGTCATCGTCCAGCACTTCGACGCTGCTGCCGGGGTCGGGCACGAGCATGCGCCATGTGGCGCTACGAAGCTCGTCGAGCTTGTCGAGGGCGTCGCTGATGGTGGGGTTGGCCTTGAGCTTGTCGAACAAGCCGCTTTTGTTGCCGGCCACAATCAGCTTCTCGATGACGAAGGGCAGCACCCAGCCCACTACATTGGAGGCCAGCGCACCGCGCAAGCCCAGCCGCAAGAGCAGGCGGGTGGTCATTTGTTCCAACAGCAACACGCGGGCAGCGGGCAGGGCCTTGTCGGCTAGGAAGTCAGCCACCAGCTTTAGATTACCTTTTTCGACCTCGGCACGCAGCACGTCCTGCACGCTGTCGAGCGCCCGGGCGGCCAGCTGACGAAACAAGCGGCCCGTTTGCCAGGCCGCGAGGCCTGTGACGCGGGCCGCGCCCAGGATTGCGGGAAGAAAGCGAGGTTTTTTCATTCGAATAAGCCCACGGGGGGCTGCAGATTTAATTTGTCGGGTAGGAACGCAGTAAGGAGAAATTGGGTTAGGCCCGGCAGTGAGCAAAGAAGTGTGCTTAATTAAAAAACAATTAAAAGCACGCCCGAGGCTGTCAGATTAATAACCTGAGGCCGTATTGCTTGTTAAGTTGTGGCCGAAAAGGCACGTTATTCTTCGATATGTCAGACTTGCTGCTGGATATAAATTTACAACAGTCACCGGACGAGTATTTTGGCGGTGAGTGGCAGGTGGCCAACCGCGTGCTGAACCACAACGACCCCGGTAGTCCGCTGGCGCAGGCCGCCAAGCTAGTGTTGGCTCCGGGCCAACTCGAAGCCAAGCCGATTCCGCCCGGACCCAGCCAGACCGGCCAGTGGGCGGTGATGCGCGACGAAATCCTGAATCGCCCGTACCTGAATTTTGAGCTGCCGAACGAGGCCACGCGCGCGTTGGTGACGCGCCTGCGCCGTTCGGCCGACGGCCTGCACAGCCAGCTGAATCTGTATTTTGCGTCGGGCATGGAAATGCAGCTCGACCGCGCCTGATTGTTTGTTTCCGAACCTTAATTTCTTGTTTGTTCGTGAGTACTTCGCCTTCCGTCAATCCATTGCCCGCTGAGGCGCTGCCAATTGGCGCGGCCCAGGGCCAGGTAGGGCCCGAGCAGTTTACGTTTCTGGCCGACATGATTCCGCAGCTGGTCTGGATAACGGACCCGACGGGATTCCACACCTACTTCAACCAGCGCTGGATTGATTACACCGGCTACGACCTGGCCGACAGCGTGGGCCCCGACATGTGGAACAACCTGCTGCACCCCGACGACCAAACGCGCGCCCGCCAGGTGTGGGGGCACTCGCTGGCCACCGGCGACGACTACGAAATCGAGTACCGCTTCAAGGGCCGCGACGGCCAGTACCGCTGGTTTCTGGGCCAGGCGCGGCCCCGGCGCGACGAGGGCGGCCGCATCATTGCCTGGTTTGGCACCTGCACCGACATTCAGGACCAGAAACAGGCCCAGCATGCCCAGCAGGAGCGCGAAGAAGAGTTTACCACCTTGGCCGACAACATGGCCCAGCTGGCTTGGATGACGCGGCCCGACGGCTACATCTACTGGTACAACCGGCGCTGGTATGACTACACCGGCACCACGCTGGAGGAGATGCAGGGCTGGGGCTGGGACAAAGTACATCACCCCGATTACATCAACGGCGTGGTGGAATTCGTGTCGAAGGCTTGGACCGTCGGCGAGCCCTTTGAGCTGACCTTTCCCTTGCGCGGCAAAGACGGGCAGTACCGCTGGTTTCTGACCCGCGCCGAGCCCATCCGCAACGAAAAGGGCGAGCTGGTGCGCTGGCTGGGCACCAACACCGACATCACCGCCATGCGCGAGTTGCAGCAGCAGCTCGAAACGGCTTATTCCGACCTCGAAGCCAAGGTAATGTTCCGCAACCTGGATTTGGAGCGCGAAGTGAAGCAGTTGCGCGAGGCCGCCGCTGGCAAATAGGATTGGCAGGATAAGGATAGTTCAAAACGGCTCTTCGGAGCCGTTTTGCGTTAGTAGCGGTACGGTTGATTTTTGTTGCCCTGCTTCGCGTCCCATTTTCTGTTTCCATATGAATGCCATCATTATTCAGCAACCCGGCGGACCAGACGTGCTCCGGTTGCGAGAAATGTCCCAGCCGTCGCCAGCGGCCCACGAAGTATTAATCCGCGTCAACGCCGCCGGCGTGAACCGGCCCGATGTGCTGATGCGCCAGGGTAAATATGCCGGCAGCGGCGACGTGGCCGGCCTGGTGCCCGGCCTGGAAATAGCCGGCACCGTGGCCGCCTGCGGGGCCGAGGTGACGCGCTGGCAGCGCGGCGATGCCGTGTGCGCGCTGCTGCCCGCCGGCGGCTATGCCGATTATGCGGTAGTGGATGCCCGCCACTGCCTGCCCGTACCGGCCGGGCTGAGCATGGTGGAAGCCGCGGCCCTGCCCGAAACCGTGTTTACGGTGTGGCACAACGTGTTTCAACGCGGGGCGCTGCAGCCGGGCGAAACGCTGCTGGTGCATGGCGGCAGCAGCGGCATTGGCACCACGGCAATTCAGCTGGCGCGGGCGCTGGGCAGCCGCGTGGCCATCACGGCCGGCGACGACGCCAAATGCTCGGCCTGCCGGGAGCTGGGAGCTGATTGGGCCATCAACTACAAAACCGAGGATTTCGAGCAGGTGCTGAACGACGAGGGCGTTGACGTGATTTTGGACATGATTGGCGGCGACTACATCGCCAAAAATCTGCGCCTGTTAAAAGAAGACGGCCGGCTGGTTTTCGTGAATGCCATGCAGGGCGGCAAGGGTGAATTCAATGCGCTGGAAGTGATGAGGCGCCGGCTGAGCATCACGGGCAGCACGCTGCGGCCGCGCTCAGCCGAGTTCAAGGCGGCCTTGGCGGCGGCTGTGGAGCAGCATGTATGGCCGTTGATTGCGGCGGGGAAATTCCGGCCGGTTATTTATAAGACGTTTCCGCTGGCGGAAGCGGCGGCTGCGCACGAATTGATGGAGAGCAGTGCGCACATTGGAAAGATTGTGCTTGAAGTGACGCAATAGAGGACAAAATAAGAACGTCATGTCGAGCTTGCCGAGACATCTCGCGTGCCGCAGTAATCAAATTACTATAGCACGCGAGATGTCTCGGCAAGCTCGACATGACGTTCTTTTAACCTAAATCAAGCGCGCCAGCCTACGCCCGCTTCCATTTGATGGTGCAGCCGATGGCCTTGGTCGAGTTGGTGGTAGCGGGCTTGCCGGCCAGAATTTCGGTCATGGCGTTTTCCACGTACTTGGTTTTCACCAGCTTGGCATCTTCGGAATTATCATCGATGGCGCCGATGTAGCTCACCACGAATTCGTTGCCCTGCCGGGTGAGGACGTAGAGGTGGGGCGTGCGGGTGGCACCATAGGTTTTGGCCACCTGCTGCGACTCATCAACCAGGTAAGGAAAGGCGTACTTCTTTTTCTGCATGTCGGCGTAGGAGTCGCCGGGGGCTACGGCCGGGTCGTTGGGGTTGATGGCCACCACGGGGTAGCCTTTGGGAGCGTATTTGGTGTTGAGGTCGACAATGCGGCTTTCGTAGGCTTTGGCGAAGGGGCAGGTGTTGCAGGTGAACACCACGATGTAGCCTTTGGCGGCCTTGTTATCGGCCAGAGTCACCATTTTGCCGTCGATGTTTTTGAGCTTGAAATCGGTGGCTTTGTCGCCCACTTTGTAGCCGTCGGCGGTGGGGCGGGCGATGAAGCTGCTCAGCAGCAGGACGAAACAGAAGCTGATATACGGCAGGAGCTTTTTCATGAGATTCGAGAAACGGGTTGTAAAAAGTGGTATTTGGTGGCTATGCAGTCGAGCAGGTGCCCTTGTCATTCCGACGCAGGAGGAATCTGAGAAAGCTACTTCGAATAATTTTCTCAGATTCCTCCTGCGTCGGAATGACAAGGGCACCTGCCTAAAAATAGCTATTTCAGGAATTTCTGCAACGCGGCAGTCAGCTGGGTCTGCGAAAGCTCCTGCTCAAAAGTAGCACGCTGCTTGGTTTTGTTGTTGATGATGAGCGTGAAAGGAAGCGCGCCCGACCACTTGGCGTCCAGCTTGTCCATCCACGAGTTGGGGTCGGGCTCGTTGAGCAGCACCACTTCCGATTTCAGGCCCCGCTGCTTCACGAAGGGCTTCACCTTTTTATCGAGCTGCGACGCGTAGTCCATGCTCACCAGAAGCACCTTCACTTTCTTGCCGGCATTGGCGGCGCGTAGTTGCTCAAAGGCAGGTAGTTCCTTTATACATGGGGCGCACCAGGTGGCCCAGAAGTTCACCACGTAGGTGGTATCGGTAGGCCGCGCCAGGCGCTTCTGCAGCTCCGGAAACTTGATGACGGCGACGTTTTGGGCGAAAGCCGGGGCGGCGAATAGCAGGCTGAAGCTGAGAAGTAGCGGTTTGGGAAGTGGCATGTGTAATAAAGGTGAACGGCGTAGAGACGCAATATTTTGCGTCTCGTCGTTGCTGATGTTGTTGTGACTGCGCAGGCGGCGGGGTTCTGGTCGTTCAACGACGAGACGCAAAATATTGCGTCTCTACATCGTTCAAAAACACAGGCCAATCCACAGACAGCAAAGCCCGACCAGAAGTTGCGGCCCGCAGCCGCGCCGAACGGCTTTACCTTTGTGCTACGGCGCAACTTTCGCCTTCCGACCGTAGTTTTTGGCTCATGAACAAAACGTATTGCCCCAGCCTCACCGAATACAAGCGCCGTGTGTCGCGCGTGGTCAACATTGGCGGCTTGCCGATGGGCGGCGACTACCCCATCCGGGTGCAAAGCATGACCACCGTGGACACGATGGACACAATGGGCTCGGTGGAGCAGACGCTGCGCATGGTGGCGGCCGGCTGCGAATACGTCCGCATCACCGCGCCCAGCATGAAGGAGGCCCAGAACCTGCTGGAAATCAAGAAGGAGTTGCGCAAGCGCGGCTGCAACGTGCCGCTCATCGCCGACATTCACTTCACGCCCAACGCTGCCGAGCTGGCCGCCCGCATCGTGGAGAAAGTGCGGGTGAACCCCGGCAACTATGCCGATAAAAAGAAGTTCGAGGAGATTGAGTACACCGACGCCACCTACGCGGCCGAGGTGGAGCGCATCCGCGAGCGGTTCCGGCCGCTGGTGCAGATATGCAAGCAGCACGGCACCGCCATGCGCATTGGCACCAACCACGGCTCGCTGAGCGACCGGATTCTGAGTCGATATGGTGATACTCCATTAGGCATGGTGGAGTCGGCGCTGGAGTTTTTGCGCCTGTGCGAGGAGGAAAACTACTACGACGTGGTGCTGAGCATGAAGGCCAGCAACACCCAGGTGATGGTGCAGGCCTACCGCCTGCTGGTGCAGAAGCTTGACGAAGAAGGCCTGCAGCCCTACCCGCTGCATTTGGGCGTGACCGAAGCTGGCGAGGCCGAAGACGGCCGCATCAAGAGCGCCGTGGGCATCGGCACGCTGCTCGAAGACGGCCTCGGCGACACCGTGCGCGTGAGTCTCACCGAAGCGCCCGAGGCTGAGGCGCCCGTGGCGCGCATGCTCATTGACCGTTACACGGGGCGCGCCGCCACGGCCCGGCTCATTAAGCCGCTGGAGGGGGAGGTGCCGATAAATCCGTTCCAGTACCACCGCCGCGTCACGCATGAGGTGGGCAATTTCGGGGGGCTGAACGTGCCGCGCGTCATCACCAGCACGGCGCGGCTGCCCCGCGTGGAGTACGCCGACCTGCGCGCCGTGGGCCACCTCTACTCGCCGTTTCTGGACAAATTTCAGATGGCCGACCACGGGGCCGACTACATTTTCAGCGGTGAGCGGCCGGTGCCGTTTATGCTGCCCAACGGCCTCAAGGAAATCGTGACCTACCCGGCCTGGCGCGACGCCGGCAGCCGCCCGCACCACTTCCCGGTGATGACGGCCAGCAGCTACGTGGAAGACGGCCCGCGCCACCCCGAGCTCAACTTCCTGTTGCTCAGCCTCGACGCGTTGGACGCGCCCATGCTGCACCGCCTGCGCCACGACCGCGCCGTGGTACTGGTGCTGCACACCACCAATGCCCACGCCATGCCGGAGCTGCGCCGGGCCTTCTTCGAGCTGATAAATCACGACATCACCTGCCCGGTGGTCATCGCCCGCTCTTTCCCCGACCAAGCATTGGAGCAAACCCAGCTGTTCGCGGCCACCGACGTGGGTGGCCTGCTCATTGATGGCCTCGGCGACGGCGTGGTGCTGGGCGTGGAACTGCTCAGCAACCGCTCGCACGAGGAATGGCTCGATACGGTGAGCGGCCTCAACCAGCTCAGTTTCGGCATCCTGCAGGCGGCCCGCACCCGCATGAGCAAAACCGAATACATCAGCTGCCCCAGCTGCGGCCGCACCCTGTTCGACCTGCAGGAAACCACGGCCATGATTCGCAAGCGCACCGACCACCTCAAGGGCATCAAAATCGGCATCATGGGCTGCATCGTGAACGGCCCCGGCGAAATGGCCGACGCCGACTACGGCTACGTGGGCGTGGGCAAGGGCAAAATCGCCCTCTACCGCGGCCAAGAAGTCATCAAGAAAGCCGTGCCCGAAGAAGCCGCCGTGGATGAACTCATCGAACTCATGCGCGAGGACGGCCGCTGGATTGAAAAAGAGTTGTTGGAGGAGCCGGTGGGGGTGTAACTTCTCTTTACTACTTTAAGATGCTTGACTTCAGTTTCATCAATGACGAACTGCCTATCCATAGCCGACAATTAAGCTATGCTGGTGGTATTGAGTATGAAGAGTTTGAAAAAGCTCAAGAATTAAAAGTTATTGAAAATCACCTTGATTACTATGGGAAATTTCGTTGGTCAAGTCAGCAAGTGAAGCAGAAAAACAACATCCTGGTACCGGCTATTATAAGTCTGATTCCAAATTTAGCTTCCATTCTAAAGCAAGCTTTAGCTGGTGATTTTGGCTTGGTTGCTTTCGGCGATTGATTTTGATAAGAGGTAATTGATTTTTTATCGTCCTAAAAAAAATACCCGAAACAATTCCAACTCCTCCAGTTCCTGCTGCACGTAGGCCCGAAAAAACGACTCACCCACCTGCCGCTGCAACACGGAAATGCCCACGTCAATCAGGCGCAGGCCCTGCTGGGTGAGCAGGATGTTGTCGTACCCGTCGCCGGGCAGGTTGGAGGGGCGCAGCAGGTCGCGGTGAACGAAGCCGGCCGCGTGCAGCGCCCGTAATTCGTCGGCGAAAACGTCGAACCAGATTTCCCGCATTTCCACTTCATAAGCGCGAAAATCAATGGGGTAGATGCGCTCCATAACCAGCATGTCGGCGCTCAGCGCTTCGTTGGTTTCCAAGCGGAGGAATTTGACAACCAAGCCATTCACCTCGTTGGCGAAGCGCATCTTTTCGGCTTCGGAGCCAATATCCGAACGGGTGTCGTCGCTGAACAGCTTGCCGACTTCGGTTTCGGAAAGGGCGATGGCGGCGTTGTTGGCACCGCGCGAAAGTTGCCGGGGGTAGCGTTTGGGTTCCATGGAGGCGCGGGGTTGGGTTCGGCCAAAAGTAAGGCTAGCGGCCCCTAACGCACCAATTCTACCCAGCCTTTGAGCACGGTGGGGCAATCGGCCACGCGCACCAGGTAGTAATACACGCCCGAGGGCAGCGCGCCGCCGTCCCAGTCGTGGGCGTAGCGGTCGGCGGCGTATACCTGCGCGCCCCATCGGTTGTACACCTCCAGGCGGGCCGCCCCGGCGGGGATGCCCAGCAGGCGAAAGGTTTCGTTGTGCCCGTCGGCGTTGGGGGTGAAAATGTTGGGCACCAGCAGCGGGCTGATGCTGACCGGCGCCGTGGCGGCCAGGGGGCAGCCCGCCGCGTTGAGGCCGCGCAGCTGCACGGTGTACGTGCCGGGCCGGGCGTATTGGTGGCGCGGCTCTGCGGTGGCCGGGGTGCCGTCGCCGAAGTCCCAGCGGTAGTCGCTGCCTTCGGCCGAAGCCCGGAAGGCGATTTCCTGCCCCACCCACGGCCGGCAGCCGTCGGTGCTGATGCTGACGGCCGTGGGGGCAAGCACCGTCACGCTCACGGGCACGGTGTGCACGGTGCCCCCGACGCTGGTGGCCGTTACCAGGTAGGCGGTGGAGCTGGCGGGACGGGCCCACACCGTGGCGCTGCTGGCGCTGCTCAGGCCGGTGGCGGGCGTCCAGCGGTAGGTTTCGGGGCCCTGGGCGCCGGCGGGCAGCTGGATGCGGACCGAGTCGCCCTGGCAGAGGGTGTAGCGCAAGGCCTCGGCCAGCACGTTGCCGTTCGCGTCGGCGAAGACGTTGCAGCCCTGGGAGGTGGTGGCCGGGGTCAGAAAAGCGTTCAGGAACATGCGCTGGCCGTTCACGTCGTTTTCGGTGGTGCCGTTGTACTGGTGGCCGCCCAGGTAAAAAACCAGCCCGCCGCGCCCGGTGTAGTGGTCCGACACGCTGGCTTCGATGACTTCGTCGGAAGAGCCGGCCAGCTGGCTCTGGGCGTGGCCGCCGTTGTGAAACGCGCTGCCCCCGGCCCGCCGCCAGTTGGTGACGCTGCCCCCCAGCACCGAGGCCTTGAACTCGCCCTCGAACTGCGTGAAGGGCTGGTCGGGGGCGGGGTAGCGGCGGGCGGTGTTGTCGCGCACGTCCGCATCCACCACGCCCCCGCTGGTTTGGAAGCGGCCGTTGGCGTAGTTCTCGTAGGTAACTACGGCTTCGCACTCGGCCAGGAAATTGCCGCCCCGCTCCACAAACCGCCGCAACGCCTCCACCACGCCGCCGGCCGTGTTGGTCGAGTGGGGTTCCGAGGCGAAGGTGTAGCAATCCAGTTGGCTGTCCAGGTTGATGGCCGTTTGGGTCACGTAGTTTTCCTGGGCGCGCAGCGTGTTGCCGCCGTTGTTGCCGCCGATGCCTGCCAGCTGCATGTAGCCCTGATGGATGGCCGCATTGCCGCCGTCGTTGAGAATGGCCGCCACCGGCCGCTGGTTGAGCACGTAGCGCACCTCCACGGCCGTCGCGGCTTGGAGCGCGTAAAGCTGCACGCCGGTGTTGTGGGCGGCGTTGTAGGCGGCGGCCAGCGCCCGCACCCGGGCCGTATCGGGGGGCAGCACCAGCAGCGGCCCCGCCCGAAAGGTGCGCGCGGCGGCCGGCAGGCTGGCCGCGCGGGGCACCACCCGCGTGGCCAGGGCCGTGAAATCGGCGTCGTCTTTGGCCTTGCCCGCGCGCATCACCCAGCGTAGCGGTACTTTGTTGTTGAGCAAATGCACGGCCAGCCCGTAGGCTTTCAGGTTGAAGGCGCCGCCCGTGCTTTGCCAGGTGTTGTCCATGGCCAGTACCAGCGTGCCCGCCGGGGCCGTTACCGCCGTGGAAGTGCCCGGGGGTAGGTCGGGGTTCTGGGCCTGGGCCGGGCTGGTCAGCCGGACCAAGCCCAACGCGCTAAAAACCAGGTGTCGGAGCGTAACGGAGCGCATAAGCCGGGGGCGGAGTGGCCGCTTGATGAGGCCAGCAAGTATCACCCGGCTTGTTAAGAGGACCTGAAGCGGAAATTAATTTTTCTTTAGGTTGACGCTATTTACATTTCTCCTTGCGCCGCGTGTCGATGATGTGCGCGATTTTCCAGCCATCGGCCAGCTTCACCAGCTGGAACGAGTCGTAGCCGCAATGACTGAATTTGCTACCGAGGTAAAACTCGTAGGGCGTCCACACGCTGGCCAGGCCGGCATCGATGAGCACGCGCTCGAACGTCACCCGCTCGTCCCAGACGGCGGGGTGGGGCGTGCCCACGGCTTTGAGAAAGCCGTTGATGGATTCGATTTCCAGCGTGGGCGGCTGCCCGGGCTTGCCGCCGAAACCGTGGAACACGGCCGCCGGGGCCAGTGTGCGGCGCACGGCGGTGCTGTCGCCGCGCCGCATGCCATCGAAAAAGGCAGTGACGGTTTGCTGCACGGCTTGCGTTTCGGAAGCAGCGGTTTGGGCTTTGGCGGCGGGCGCGGCGGCCAGCAGGCCGCTGAGCAGGAGGAAAGTAGCGGATTTATTCATGGGGGAGGGGTTGGGGTATAGGTCCGGCGCAATCGAACAATTCCAAAGGCACGCCGCCCAAGCGCAGGTTGCGCCGCCGGTGACGAGGGAGAATGTAGCTTTGCGCGCCTATGGAAACAGCCGTTCTCAGTGGCCCGGTGGCCGCGCAATTTGCCGCGGAAGGATTTGCGGTGCTGCCCGATTTCTACGCGCCTGCCGATGTATCTGCCCTGCTACACGCGGTAGAAAGCTCGGCGGGCAGCGGCCCCAATTTCCGGCGCAGCCAGGAGGTGTTTGCCATTCGGGAGTTACTGAAGGAAATACCAAGTCTGTGGCCGCTGCTGGAAACGCCCGCTTTGCGCGAGCTGCTGGCCGGGTTGTTTCCGGCGGGCTGCCAGCTGGTGAAAGCCATTTATTTCGACAAGCCCGCCGGCTCGAACTGGCTCGTGGCCTGGCACCAGGACTTGATGATAAACGTGGACCAGCGCGCCGACCTACCCGGTTTCGGCCCCTGGACCAGCAAAGCCGAAGGCGTATCGGTGCAGCCGCCGGTGGCGGTGCTGGAAAACGTGGCTACCCTGCGCATCCACCTCGATGACTGCGACGCCACCAACGGCGCGCTGAAAGTGGTGCCTGGCTCGCACCGGCACGGCGTAGTGCCGGCCGCCGCTATTGCTGGCTTCACGCCGGACGCCACAGTTTGCGCCGTGCCGGCCGGCGGCATGATGCTGATGAAGCCGCTGCTGCTGCACGCCTCCAACCGCAGCACCAGCAACCGGCCGCGCCGGGTAATGCACCTGGAGTTTGCTTCGGCGGAACTGCCAGATGGGTTGGCCTGGCGTGAAGGGCGTCTATTGTAGCGCATGCTTCAGCTTGCGCCTGGTCGCGCAACGACCATAAGATATCTCAGCGATACACAAGCTAAAGCATGTGCTACAGGTACAGCAAATCTTTCTGGCGCGCCCGGTGTTATCTTAGCTACTCCCAAACCTGCTCTGATATGAACGGCAAGAACCTCTTCAACTTCGGTCCCGTGCTCGGCTATTATTTCCGCAAGCACGACCCCAACCGCAAGTCCAACTTCAACATGAAGACTATGCACTTCATCAATAAGTTGAGCCTGGCGATGTTTCTGATTTGCCTGGTCGTGATGTTCGTGCGCTACATTCTGCCCGCTCTCACGCGCTAATGAACATCGAGGATTTCCGCGACTACTGCCTGCTGAAGCCCGGCGTGACCGAGGAAACGCCCTTCGGCCCCAGCACGCTGGTGTTCAAAGTCGGCGGCAAAGTTTTCGCCCTGACCGATATTGACACCTTCGGCAGCATCAACTTGAAATGTGACCCCGAGCGCGCCGAGGAGTTGCGCGAGGCCCACGACTACGTGCTGCCCGGCTACCACATGAACAAGAAGCACTGGAACACGGTGCTCATCGGCACGGGTGCCCCGGAAAACCAATTGCGCGAGTTGATTGACCACTCGTATGAGTTGGTGCGGGCATCATTGCCCAAGGCCGTAAAAGCGGCGTTAAAACTGTAGCTTGGACTCTGCGAGTCCGAGCTACGGTGCTTACTGCCCGACCAGAAAAACGGCATTCCCAAACATCAGCTTGCCGCCCTGCCAGAAGGCGCGGAA
>NZ_JAUQSX010000021.1 GCF_030581005.1 Hymenobacter mellowenesis
CACTGACGATGCACGCGGCCCGTATTAAAATTGTCATCGACAAGCACAACCTCACTCTGAATTAGACCACCGCCAAAAATTCAATAGATTCTAAGGCCATCCTTTTGGTGCCGTTGGACCAACTAGCCCTATTCAATTGTAGGGTTTGAGAACTTGATACAGCAAATTGAACCCCCTGTATAAAACTGCTTTTGCCAGAGTTGTTCGCACCTATAAAAATATTAATAGGGCCCAAGACCAGATTCGCTTTATCTATCTTCTTAAATTTCTCGATTGTGATTTCCATAAATATTTCTGATTTTTTTAATCTAGGCTAAAGTAACAGTAAAAAGTGATACTAACAGATTACTCGAATGATGTAGTTGCCTACGCCCGCGTCTCCAGTCAACCCCGCGAAGCTGCCGCCGCTACCCAACGTGCTTCCCATCAGCTTTATCCACCAGCGTGCGCTCAATGCGCCGGTCGGGGATGAGCCACATCAGCGCCACGGCTACGTAGATGCCACCCGCCACCCACGGCTGCCAGAAGCTGGCCGCGATGCCCGCTAGGTAAAGCACGGGCGAGGCCTTGCCCTTGAAATCGCGCCCGACGGCGCGGGCCAGCGTCGAGTGCGGCCCTTCGAGCGCGATAATGAGGCTCTGCAAAACCCAGTAGGCCGCGCCGGCCATCAGCAGTATGGCGCCGTATACGGCCAGCGTGGCGGGGGCGAAGTGGTTTTCGCCCATCCAGCCGGTGGCGAAGGGCACCAGCGACAGCCAGAACAGCAGGTGCAGATTTGCCCACAGCACGCCGCCGGAAATTCGGCTCGTGCAGGCCAGCATCATGTGGTGGTTGTTCCAGTAAATGCCGACGTAGAGAAAGCTCAGCACGTAGCTGAGCACCACGGGCAGTAGCGGGCGCAAGGCCGCAAAGTCGGCCCCATGCGGCACCTTGATTTCCAGCACCATGATGGTGAGGATGATGGCGAGCACGCCATCGCTGAAAGCTTCGAGTCGTTGTTTATGCATGCGGGGTTTGCGGCGGACTGCCGGAGGGGCAGTGCGTGCGTTGCGAAAGTAGCGCGACGCAGCGGCCCCTACTACTTTCGTGGCGTATACTTCGTTGAACGTCATGCTGAGCGCAGTCGAAGCATCTCTACCGCACAACTAATCCTGTCGATTGGATTTACTGCTGCGGTAAAGATGCTTCGACTGCGCTCAGCATGACGGCCTTCCAGATAATTTCCCCATGCAAACCCGCGTTTCCACCGCCCTGCGCCAGCTCGAAGCCACCCACGGCATCCGCATTCTCTACGCCTGCGAGTCGGGCAGCCGGGCCTGGGGCTTTCCCTCGCCCGATTCGGACTTTGACGTCCGCTTCATTTACTGCCACCCGCCGGCCTGGTACCTTACCCTGGACGAAGGCCGCGACACCCTGAATTTCCCCGTCGATGACGAGCTGGACCTCGCCGGCTGGGAATTGCGCAAGGCCCTGCGCCTGCTGCGTGCCTCCAACGCGGCACTGTTTGAATGGCTGCAATCGCCGGTGCGCTACCACGAGGCCCTAGCTTTCCGGGCGCGGCTGGCCGACCTCCAGCCCGCCGCCTTCAACCGCAAAGCCGGCCTGCATCACTACCTGGGCCAGCTTCGGCGGGGGCTGGAGGAGGACCTGACCGGGGAAGAAGTGCGCCTCAAACGCCTTTTTTACGCCCTGCGCTCGGCCCTGGCCGCGCGCTGGATTCGGGAGCGGCCCACGGTGCCGCCCATGGAGTTTGCGCCGCTGCGGGAGCTGCTGCCCGCTGCCTTGCAGCCCGATGTGGCCGCGCTGCTGGCCCGCAAAGCCACCGCCGACGAGAAGACCCGGGTAGCCCATCCGGCCGCGCTGGTCGAATTTCTGCAAGCCGAGCTGGCGGCCGGCCAGGCGGCCCGCGATACGCTGCCGGTACTGCGGCCCGGCAACGTGGCCAGCGAGCTGGATGTGTTGTTTCAGGCCCTGATTAGCGAGGCATTTGCCGGCGAAGAATAAATTGAAAATAAGATGACCATTGCGGACCTGCGTAGCCAGAAATTAATTCTTTTCGAAGCCATCAGCGGCAGCCGCGCCTATGGTACCAATTTACCGCATTCGGATACCGATTTGAAAGGGGTATTTGTGCTGCCGGAAGCCCAGTTTTATGGACTGGATTACATTCCTCAAGTAGCCAATGAAACCAACGACGAAGTATTCTACGAGTTGCGCCGTTTCGTGGAATTATTGCTGAAAAATAACCCCACTGTATTAGAGTTATTAGGTACGCCGGCCGATTGTGTTATCTACAAACACCCGCTTTTCGAACAGTTTCAAGCCGCTGATTTCCTTTCCAAGCTCTGCCGCCAAAGCTTTGCCGAATACGCGGTGGCGCAAATTCGCAAAGCCAAGGGCCTCAATAAGAAAATAAACCATCCCGAGCCGCCGGCCCGCAAATCGGTGCTCGATTTCTGTTACGTGACGGTGGGCGCGGGGGCCCAGCCCGTGGCGAGTTGGCTGGCCCGGCAGGGCTACGAAGTAGCGCAGTGCGGCCTGGCCAACGTGCCGCATCTCACCGATTTATACGCCCTGTTTGTCGATGCCACACCGGAGCGCCTGCACCATTACCGCGGCCTGGTGCGCGACGCCGAAACCTCGCAGGATGTGCAGCTGTCGGCCGTGCCAAAAGGGGAGGAGCCCGTGGCGTATTTGTCGTTCAACCGCAACGGCTACAGCACGTACTGCCGCGTGTTTCGCGAGTACTGGGAGTGGGTGGAAAAGCGCAACGCCGAGCGTTACCAGAACACCGTGCAGCACGGCAAAAATTATGATGCCAAAAATATGCTGCACGTATTTCGCCTGTTGCAAATGGCGGAGGAAATTGCCGCAAGCGGGGTATTGAATGTGCGGCGCCCCAACCGGGAATTTCTGTTGCAAATCCGGCGCGGCGAATTTGATTACGAAGAGCTGGTAGCCGAAGCAGAAAAGCTGGTGGACCGGGTCGACGGCGCATTCGCTAAATCAGACCTGCCGGCAATGCCGGACAAAGCAACCGCCGAGCAGCTGCTGCGCCGGGTGCGCCGGGAATTTTATCGGACTGGATGATTGGCTGGACTTGCGGTATCAGAGGAGTCGGAAAAATGTATCATAAGTTTCAATAATTATTGAAACTTATGATACATTTGCTTTGCCCAATGGCAATGCCCCGAAACGAATCGGCCGGTAATTGAGCTCCAGGGCACAGGAGCATGGAACAGCCTAAGATTGTCATTGCCGGCGGGAACGGGTTTCTGGGCAGGCACTTGCGTCAACACTTTGAGCAGCTTGGCTATCGGGTGGTCGTCATCGCCCGGCGCGTGGCTCCGGGGCCCAATGCCATGGTGTGGAATGCCCGAACCCTAGGCCCCTGGGCCGCCGAGCTGGAAGGCGCCAAAGTACTGGTGAACCTGGCCGGCCGCACCGTCGATTGCCGGTACAACGAAGCCAACAAGCGCGAAATCGTCGCCAGCCGGGTGGATAGCACCCGCGTGCTGGGCCAGGCGGTGGCGGCCTGCGCCGTGCCGCCCCGGGTGTGGCTCAACTCGTCAACCGCCACTGTTTACGCCCACACCGAAGGCGATAAACCCGCCAATACCGAAGCCGCGGGCCTCATCGGAACCGGTTTCTCGGTGGCGGTAGCCAAGGCGTGGGAACAGGCTTTCCACGACTGCCACACGCCCGCTACCCGCCAGGTGGCGCTGCGCACGTCCATTGTGCTGGGGCGCGATGGGGGCGCTTTCCCGGTGATAGCCCGGCTGGCCCGCCTGGGTTTGTGCACACCGCAGGGCACCGGGCGGCAATGGATAAGCTGGCTGCACATCCAGGATTTTTGCCGCGCCGTGGAGTTTCTGGCCACCAAAACGAACGAAGCCGGTGCCTTCAATATCTGCGCACTAAACCCGCTGACCAACCGCGACTTCAACCACCTGCTTCAACAGCAGTTCCGGCCGTGGCTGCGGCTGCCCCAGCCCCGCTGGCTGCTTGAAATCGGTGCGTTCGCGCTGCGCACCGAAACCGAACTGATTCTGAAAAGCCGAAAGGTGTATCCGGAGCGGCTGCTGGCGCTGGGATTTCAATTTGAGTACCCGGCCTGCGAAGCAGCGATAAAAGATTTGCTGCATGACTAGAAACCTTTGCCAACGGCTACTAGCATCCCGTAAATTTAGTTCGCTGCTCATCACGGCAGGATTTCTAATTTTTCTGATTCCCTTATTTCAGCTCCCTGGCGCGGTATTGCTGCTATTGGGAAGCTTTGTTAATGTAGCATCCCCCAGAACCCATCGGCAAAAAGTGCTCTGGTTACTGCCATTGATACTTCATATGCTATTGGTCGTAGCCATTATTGCCTTTCAGCGCTAATCTTTTCATTTAATCCAATGGCTTCCAGTAGTTCCGAAGATTCAAACACGCTTCCTATTTCCTTGGCCGAAGCCCGTTCCCAATTCATCCACCTGTGGGGCGTGACTGGGGCTAGCTGGGGCGTGAGCAAAACCCTGGCCCAGGTGCACGCCTTGCTGCTGGTGAGTCCGGCCGCCCTGAGCACGGAGGACCTGATGGCCCAGCTAAAAATTTCACGCGGCAATGCCAGCATGACCGTGCGCGAACTGCTCGATTGGGGCCTGATTTACAAAGAACTGCGCCCCGGAGACCGCCGCGAGTTCTTCGTAGCTGAAAAAGACATGCTGCAAGTGACGCGCTGCATCATCCGGGCCCGCAAGCGCCGCGAGCTCGACCAGATGAAGCGCCGCCTCGACCAGCTGGCCGCCGTGCCCGGCGATGCGGCCGATGCCGACTACAAAGCCTTTCACACGGCCCTGGCCGATATCAAGCAGCTGGCCGACGTGTCGGATAAGTTGCTTTCCCGGCTCATGCAGGCCGAGAGAAGCTGGTTTTGGAATACGTTTATCAAGCTGTTTGTGTAACCTGGTTTCTACCTTGCACCTATGCAAAATTCCCTCGAATCTGCCGCCCGAGCTGCCCTGCTGGGCCTGGCCGTGGGCGATGCCCTCGGCGTTCCCGTCGAATTCCAGAGCCGTGCCGCCCGCCGCCTCGACCCCGTAGTGACCATGCGCGAATACGGCACCCATAATCAGCCCGCCGGCACCTGGTCCGACGATTCCTCCCTTACTTTCTGCCTGGCTCAGGCGCTGGCCGATGGCTTCACGCTCGGCAAAGCCGCCGATTACAGCCGCCGCTGGTACTACGAGCAGCTCTGGACGCCCCACGGCACCGTATTCGACATTGGCATCACCACCCGCCAAGCCCTCAGCCGCCTAAAAGGCGACCCCGACCTCATACTGGCCGGCGGCACCGACGAATACAGCAACGGCAATGGGGCGCTGATGCGGATTCTGCCGCTGGCATTTTATCAGGTGGACGCGCCCCTGCAAGAGCGGTTCCAACTCATCCGCGACGTGTCGGCTATCACCCACGGCCATATTCGCTCGGCAGTAGCGTGCTTTCTGTACCTGGAAATTGCCCACCACCTACGCGCCGGCTTGGAGCCCGCCGCCGCCTACGCCGAACTATGTCGACAGGCCCCGGTCCAGCTGTATGAGCTGCAAATTCCAGCATCCGAGGCCGATAAGTTTGAGCGCGTCCTTGATGGCCAGCTGGCCGATTTACCCCAAGCTGCCATCGACAGCGGTGGCTACGTCATGCACACCCTCGAAGCCGCCCTCTGGTGCCTGCTGCGTCACGACACCTACGCCGCCACCGTGCTGGCCGCCGTGAACCTGGGCGACGATACCGATACCACGGGCGCCGTGGCCGGCGGCCTGGCCGGGCTGGCCTATGGCGAAGCCGCCATCCCCGCCGAATGGCTGGCCGTGCTGGCCCGCCGGACCGATATTGAGGACCTGGCCGCCCGGTTGGCGCAGGCAAGTTAGGCCGCTGCTCGCGCCGGCCGCACGAGTACCCCGAAGCTCCGCTTCGGCTCGGCCGAACGAAACCCGAACGAGCAGAAAGCCCTCACGCAGGCCTAAGCCGAGCTTCAGGGTACTCGTGCTAACCTTAGCGCTTCTGAAAATCCGTCACCAGCAACTGTTCGTCGCAGAAGCCATACTCCGCCGGCACGTTGGAGCTGAGCAGCAGCGTGCGGCCCACACGGGTGGCCTGCACGTGCTCCTGGTACCAGGCCACGCCGGTGGCGTCGAGGTTGGTGGTGGGCTCGTCGAGCAGGAGCAGGGGCGCCTCGGCATACAGGGCTAGCCCCAGTTTCAGGCGCTGCTTCATGCCCGACGAAAACTCCCGCACCAGCTGGTGGCGGCCCTTTTCGAGGTACATGATGCCAATGAGCTTATCGAGCGACACACCGGCTTGCAGCGGTTTGAAGCGGGTATGAAACCGCAACAGCTCCAGCAGCGTCAACTCCTCCAGCAGCTCCAGGTAAGGCGCGGCATAGGCCAGGTGCTGCGGCACGTCTTCCACGGCTACCGGGCGGCCAGCCAGCGCGTACGTCAGCGTGCCTTCGGTCGGCAGCAGCTGGCCCGAAATCGTGTTCAGCAGCGTGCTCTTACCGGCGCCGTTGGGGCCGAGCACCGCCGTGGCGCTGCCCGGCCGAAAGGCCCGCGTCAGCCCTCGGAAAATCCAGTCGCGCTGAAAGCGCTTGCCCAAACCGGTGGCCTCAATATTCATTTATCATCCAACATTTATCATTTAACACCTTCGAGCCGGGCAGCGCCGCCTGTGAGTTAAATGTTAATTGATACCTGTTAAATGAAAATTACTCGCCTTCTTCCTCGTCGCGCTTGCGCTTGCTTGGGCCTTTGATGATGCCCCGCGACGCGGCGCGGATGAAATCAACGGCAAATTCGCGCTCGGCCGAGGCCGGCACTTCCGTGGCGATGCGCACCAGCGCTTCCTGCGTGTTCAGGCCGCCGAGGTACAGCACACGGTAAAGGTGCTGAATGGTGTTCACCTGCTCGTCGTCGTAGCCGCGGCGGCGCAGGCCCACCGAGTTGATGCCGGCGTAGGTGAGGGGCTCGCGGGCCGCCTTCACGTAGGGCGGCACGTCTTTGCGCACCAGTGAGCCGCCGCCCACAAACGCGTGCGCCCCGATGCTCACAAACTGCTGCACCAGCGTGCCGCCGCCCACGATGGCCCAGTCGCCGATGGTGACGTGCCCGGCAATCTGGGTAGCGCCCGAAATCACGCAATGGTCGCCGATGGTGCAGTCGTGGGCCACGTGCACGTAGGCTTGGAGCAGGCAGTGGGCGCCCACGCGGGTTTCGCCCCGGTCCACGGTGCCGCGGTTCACGGTCACGTATTCGCGCACCACGGTGTAGTCGCCTACATGGGCCGTGGTTTTCTCGCCGGCAAATTTCAAATCCTGCGGAATGCCCGCCACTACAGCACCCGGAAAAATCTGGCAGTGCGCCCCAATCCGGGCCCCGTTCATGATGGTGACGTTGGGCCCAATCCAAGTGCCTTCCCCGATTTCCACGTCCGCCGCGATGGTCGTAAACGGGTCAACGGTGACGCCCTCCGCCAGGCGGGCATCGGGATGAATAGAGGCGAGGGGGGAAAGCATTCTTCTTTTGGAATTAAGAATTAAGAATTAAGAATTAAAAATTGAAGACCGAGGCTTTGAAGTAGCCAGTGATTCTTAATTCTTAATTCTTAATTCTTAATTAAAAAATTAGGCATCCTTGCGGACAATGGCGGCGCTCATTTCGGCTTCGCACACCACTTTGCCGTTCACGAAGGCCTGGCCGCGCATTTTGGCAATGCCGCGCTTGATGGGGGCCAGCAGCTGGCAGTGGTAGATGATGGTGTCGCCGGGCAGTACTTTTTTGCGGAAGCGGGCATTTTCGATGCCCAGGAAGTATTGCCAGTAGTTTTCGGGGTCGGGCACGGTGTTCATCACCAGAATGCCGCCGGTCTGGGCCAGGCCTTCAATCTGGAGCACGCCGGGCATCACCGGGTTGCCCGGGAAGTGGCCCTGGAAGAAGGGCTCGTTGATGGACACGTTTTTCACGGCCGTCACCACTTGGTCGTCCAGATGAATGACCTTGTCAATCATCATGAACGGGTAGCGGTGGGGCAGTACCTGCATGATGCGGTTGATGTCCATTACCGGCTCGCGGTTCAGGTCGTACACCGGCACGGGGTTGCTCCGCGCCTCCAGCATCTTCTTCTTGATTTTCTTGGCGAAGGCCACGTTGGCCGCGTGGCCGGGCCGCGCGGCTAGAATCTGGCCCTTGAGCGGGCGGCCTACCAGGGCGAGGTCGCCCACGAGGTCAAGCAGCTTGTGGCGAGCGGGCTCGTTTTTGTGGCGCAGGTCCACATTGTTGAGTATGCCTTCTTTCTTGACGGAAACGCGGGGCTTGCCCAGCATTTTGGCCAGGTCGGTCAGCTCGTCGTCGCTCACTACGCGGTCGACCACCACAATGGCATTGCTCAAATCGCCCCCGCGGATGAGGTTGTTTTTGTAGAGCATTTCCAGCTCGTGCAAAAAGCAAAACGTGCGCGAGGAAGCAATTTCTTCGCCAAACAGGCCAATATCCGTGAGTGTGGCGTGCTGCGAGCCCAGCACCGGCGAGTTGTAGTCCACCATCACCGTCAGGCGATAGTCGGAAAGGGGCAGGGCCGCAATTTCGACGCCGCGCGCGTTGTCGACGTAGCGAATGCTCTCGGGAATCTCGTAGTAGTTGCGCAGGGCGTTTTGCTCCTGCAGGCCCACGGTTTCGATGGCCTTGATGAATTCGGCCGACGACCCGTCCATGATGGGCGGCTCGGGGCCAGAGAGCTGAATCAGCACATTATCAAGCTGCAAGCCCACGAGGGCTGCCAGCGTGTGTTCCACGGTATTGACGCGGGCGCCGTTTTGTTCGATGGTGGTGCCGCGACTCAGGTCGACCACGTTGTCCACGTCGGCGTCGACGATGGGCTGGCCGGGCATGTCTACCCGCTGAAACTTGTAGCCGTGGCCCACCGGCGCGGGGCAAAACGTCATGGTGGCTTCCACGCCGGTGTGCAGTCCGATGCCGCGCACCGTCACGGGCGCCTGAATGGTGTGTTGCTTGTCGTTCATCTCATTAGTTGTCAGTTGTTTGTTGTTAGCTGTTAGTCATTTAAAGCTTGATGGCCCAACAACTGACAACTAGCAACGAACAACTAAGAAGCTGCAAAGCTAGGGCTTTTCCGTCGCGTTTTTCGCCTTTTCCAGCTGGGCCACGCGCTGCTCCAGCTCGGGCAGGCGGCGGAACACGATTTGGGCGCGCTGGTTCTGCTTGAAATCGAAGGCCGTGGAGCCCTGCAGGATGGTCCCTTCCTGCTTCACATTCTTGCCCACGCCCGACTGGGCCGTGACGGTGGTTTTGTTGGCCAGCGTGACGTGGCCGGCCATGCCCACCTGGCCCGCCAGCACGCAATGGTCGCCGATTTTGGCCGAGCCCGCGATGCCCGTTTGGGAGGCAATGACGGTGTGGCGGCCGATTTCCACGTTGTGGGCCAGCTGCACGAGGTTGTCGATTTTGCTCCCCGTGCGCACGATGGTGGAGCCCAGCGTGGCGCAGTCGATGGTGGCGTTGGCCCCGATGCTCACGTAGTCTTCCAGCACCACGTTGCCGATTTGCGGAATGGCCTTGTAGGAGCCGTCGGGCTGCGGCGCGAAACCGAATCCATCGGAGCCCACCACCGCGCCGGCTTTGATGACGCAGAACTTGCCAATGACCGTATCCGGATAAATTTTGGCGCCGGCGTGGATGATGCTGCCCTCGCCGATGGTCACCCGGTCGCCGATGTAGGCGTGCGGGAACACCAGCACATTGTCGCCCAGCCTGCACTGCTCGCCGATGTAGGAGAAAGCGCCGCGGTAGTGCCCCGCGCCGATTTCCGACGACTTGCCGATGAACGCAGGCTCCTCTACGCCGCGCTTGCCGGTGCGGGTAGCCTGCGCGTAGAATTCCAGCAATTGGCTGAAGGCCGTGTAAGGGTTTTCGACCCGAATGAGGGCGGGCTGCACGGCCTGTTTAGGCTCCAGCGTCTGACTTACAATTACGGCCGAGGCGCCGGTTTCGTAGAGAAACGGCTCGTATTTGGCGTTGGAAAGGAAGGTGAGAGAGCCGGGCCGGGCTTCTTCAATCTTGGCCAGGCTGGAAATGCGCAGGGTGGCGTCTCCTTCCACGGTGCCGCCAAGCACCTCGGCAATTTGCTGAACGGTAAATTCCATAGGCGGCAAAAATAGTTGTCAGTTGTTGGTTGTCAGTTGTCAGATTCGGGCCATCTGCTTGAAAAGAGCCTGGCTTAGAAGCCTGGCAACTGACAACCAACAACTGACAACTAAACAATCTCCTTCGGGTAGCAGATGTAGAACTTCTCTACCCGCTGGCTGAGGGCGCGAATGTTGGGCAGGTCGGAGGCTTCCATCACGTTCACCACGTCGCCTTTTTTGGTCAGGATTTCGATGGGCTCGCCGTTGGGGTTGTAGGCGCTGTTGCTCAGGCGGCCGGGAATCATGAGCAGCTCGGCTTCTTCGGGTGGCAGGCCGAATTTCTCCTCGATTAGCTCGCGGATGCCGAGGCGAAATTCCTCGTCGAAGGGCTCTGGCGCCAGCACAATTTTGAGCAGGTTGCGGTGCAGGATGCTCTTGGCGAGGTAGCTGAGCACCACGTCGGGGTGGCCGGCCCAGGCCTTGATGGCCGACCAGATGTCGTAGTCGTCGAGCTCCACGAAGTGGCTCAGGATTTTTTCGTCGTGCTCGAATTCTTCCAGGCTCACGGCGCGGCCTAGGAAATAGCCCAGGCAGGTGTTGGCGGGCACCTCCATACCGCGCCGGGCCAGGTCGCGGGCCCGCTGCACCACCCGAATGACCATCTGCTCGGCCGAGGTCACGGTTTTGTGCAGGTACACCTGCCAGTACATCAGCCGGCGGCTTACCAGGAAATTTTCAACTGAATACACGGCTTTTTCTTCGAGCACCAGCCGCTCGTCGTGTACGCGCAGCATTTTGATAAGGCGGTCGGCGCCGGGGCGGCCTTCCTCCACGCCGGTGTAGAAGGAGTCGCGGTTGAGGTAGTCCAGCCGGTCCATGTCGAGCTGGCTGCTCACTAGCTGGTGGAAAAACGGCCGGATGTACGTGCCCTTAAACATATCAATGGCCAGGCTGAGCTTGCCGTGAAACTCGGCGTTGAGCCGCTCCATCAGAAATAAGGAAAGCTGCTCGTGCGGCACATCCTGAAAAATGGCCGTTTCGAGGGCATGGGAGAGGGGGCCGTGGCCGACGTCGTGTAGCAGAATGGCGGCCATGGCGGCCTCGCCCTCGGCCGCCGAAATCTTCACGCCTTTGTCCTTGAGCGTGCGCAGGGCCAAACTCATGAGGTGCATGGCGCCCAGCGCGTGGTGAAAGCGCGTGTGCAGCGCCCCCGGATACACAAAGCCCGTGAGCCCAAGCTGCTGAATGCGCCGCAGCCGCTGAAAGTAGCGGTGCTCGATGAGGTCGAACAGAAACTCCGTCGGGATGGTGACGAAGCCATAGACGGGGTCGTTGAAGATTTTTTTCTTATTCACAGAGGCGGCCAAAAGGGAAGGGAGCGGAAGGCAGAAAACAGAAATGCGGGCAGACTGCCACGAAACAGGCAACATTTGCACCCGCCGCCCGTCCCTGACTGAACGCGAAACTACGGCGCACCGTTTGAGCAAGCTCATCAATCCGTAGTTGAACGCCATTGCGTTTTACTATATCCATTCGGGGCGTCTTACGTTACTAATGTGAACCAAGACCCTAAGTCCCCAAGACCCCAAGTCCCTACTATGCAACAAACCACCATTCTCTGGGCCGACGACGAAATCGACTTGCTCAAGCCGCACTTGCTGTTTCTCAAGGAGAAAGGCTACGACGTGACGCCCGTCAACAGCGGCGCCGACGCCATCGAGGAAATCCAGGAAAAGAGCTACGACCTTGTTTTTCTGGACGAAAACATGCCCGGCCTCACCGGCCTCGAAACGCTGAGCGAAATCAAAGCCATCCGGCCCACCGTGCCCGTGGTGATGATTACCAAGAGCGAGGAGGAGCACATCATGGAGTCGGCCATCGGCGCCAAAATCGCCGATTACCTGATTAAGCCGGTGAACCCCAGCCAGATTCTGCTGTCGGTGAAAAAGGTGCTCGACAACAAGCGCCTTGTGAGCGAAGCCACCAACTCGGGCTACCAGCGCGATTTCCGCCAGCTCGGCATGCAGCTTTCCGACCGGCTGTCGCCCAGCGAGTGGGCCGATGTATACAAGAAGCTGGTGTACTGGGAGCTGGAAATCAACGAGACGGAAGGCAAGAGCATGGCCGAAGTCTTCAATATGCAGAAGGACGAGGCCAACACCTACTTTGGCCGCTTCATCACCGAAGATTACGAGGACTGGGTGAACGGCGACGACAAAAACGCCCCGCTCATGTCGCACCAGTTGTTCAAGGAGCGGGTGTTCCCCACGTTGAAGGCCACCGGCGACACGCCCGTGTACTTCGTGCTCATAGACAACCTGCGCTACGACCAGTGGAAGGTACTGGAACCGATTATCACCGAGATGTTTACGGTGGATAGCGAGGAGATGTACTACGCCATTCTGCCTACCACCACGGCGTATGCGCGCAACGCCATTTTCTCGGGCATGATGCCGTCGGAGATTCAGAAGAAATACCCCAACCTGTGGGTAACCGACGACGACGACGAGGGCAAAAACCTGCACGAGGCCGAGTTCATGGAAATCAACTTCCAGAAGAACAACCAGAAGGCCAAGCACAGCTACCACAAGGTGACCAACCTGCAGGCCGGCAAGGACTTGCTGGGCAAGATGAGCAACCTGCACAACAACTACAAGTGCAACGTCATCGTGTACAACTTCGTGGACATGCTCTCGCACGCCCGCACCGACATGGCCATGATACGCGAGCTGGCCGCCGACGAATCGGCCTACCGTAGCATCACCCGCTCGTGGTTCCTGCACTCGCCGCTGTATGAGATGATGCAGCAGATTGCCGAGAAAAAAGGCAAGCTCATCATCACCACCGACCACGGCACCATCCGCTGCAAGCGCCCCTACAAGATTGTGGGCGACCGCAACACCAACACCAACCTGCGCTACAAGCACGGCAAAAACCTGGGCTTCGAAGATTCGCGCGACGTGTACGTAGTGCGCAAGCCGGAAAGCATTTTCCTGCCCCGCGAAAACGTGAGCACGGCGTATGTGTTCACGATTGGCGACTATTTCTTCGCCTACCCGAACAACTATAATTACTACGTGAACTACTACAAGGACACGTTCCAGCACGGCGGTATCTCGCTGGAGGAGTGCATTATCCCGTATGTGACGTTGACGGCGAAAGGTTAAGAAACGAATTATTGGCAACAACGAAAAGAGCCGTAACCCCAAAATGGGGTTACGGCTCTTTTCGTTGTTGCCAATAATTCGTTATCCGCTAAATACTGACCTTCAGAAATTTTAGTTTACTACGAGAACATAAAATTGATACAACGACAATATGCCTGGGGTAATAAAACTATGAAACCATGCTTGTTTGGAAATCCGACTATATGCAATTAGTGAAAATCTTCTTTGCAGCTGCCATTTATTGGGATTGATAAACATGTAAGATGTAGCTATTGCAAGAACAAAGGTCAATGCATGGCTTAAATAGAAGCAAGCGTTGGCATGTATGGGTAAATGACTTTGTAAAATCGCATGAGTAAAAAATATAATAATATTACTGGCAATAAAATAAAAAAATCTTTTTAATCCTATGCTAGTGTTTATTAGTAATGCAGCACCGTAGTTAAGACAGAAAAATAACACTATTAGAAATAAGTTGGATAAGAAATGCATAGGTAAAAAAAATTATATGTATTAATGTGTTTTACAAACGCTTGTGCTGGTCCGCGTAAATTTTGGTGGTGTCTTAATTAAGGGATGAATAGCCGCCGCACCCGCCGCGAATGCGCGCTGAAGTAGCCCAGCGCGCCGCCCGAAAAGTTGGATTTGGGGTTGGCGGGGGTAGTGCTGAAGGCGGGGTTGTTCTGCAAAATCTGGTTGAGGGTGCGGAAATACTCGTACACATTAGGGTCGATGTTCTGCATTTCCACGCGCAGGCTGTCGCCGGAGGCCAGTTTGTCGAGGTCGTCGGCGGTGCCGCCGCCGCCCATGTTGCGCAGCGACTGGCTCACGCGCTTGCCGTCGGTAAACTTGTCGTTCTGAATAAAATAGGTTTTGTTGAGGCGGCCGTTGCGGTATTGCCGGAACAGGTAGCTGTTGCCCTCGCCGACGGGGTCAGTATATTCCACCACGGCCTGGATGGATTTGGTGTCGAACGTGCCGGGCTGGGTGCGGAGCCCGTCGAACGGCACCACCACGGGCAGCGTCGAGACGGCCACGTAGGCGGTGCCGCCGGTTTCCACGCGCAGGGTGTAGGCCCGGCCGGGCACGCCGCGCAGGGTGGCGCCGCGGTACTGGCCTGGGCTGGCTTCGCGCAGGGTTTCGCGGGCGCCGGTGTCGTCGCTGAGGGTGACGGTGGCGCCGGTTACGGCCGGGAAATTGTTGGTTTCGGCGTAGTTCGCCGAGCGGTTGAGGCTCACCTGGCAGGGCTGGCCGTCGTCGGCGAGGTTGCCTTCGATGACGAGCTGCGAATCGGAGGTGTTCAGCTTCAGGTCGATGGTTTTCTCGCAGCCCGTGCCGGCGAGCAGGAGGGCGGCAGCGGCCAGAAGCAGCTGTTTGTTGAGGCGCGGCATGGCTTAGAAGCTGAAATTATAGGTGGCCGAGGGGATGAATTTGAACAGGGCCGTTTGCACGGCGCGGGTGCGGCTGGGGTCGTTGGGGTCGGCCTCGAAGCGGATGCTGTAGGCGTTTTCGCGGCCCAGGGCGTTGTACACCGAGAACGTCCAGCTGCTGTGGAAGCGGTGGCCTTCCTGGTGCGGCTTCTCGTAGGTGGCGCCTAGGTCGAGGCGCTGGTAGAAGGGCATGCGGTCGGCGTTGCGTTTGCCGAAGTAACTCACTAATTGGTTGCCAATCTGGTATTTGCCTACGGGGAAAGTCACGGCGTTGCCGGTGCTCGTCACGAAGGTGCCCGAGAAGCTCCACTTCGGGTTGAACTGGTAGATGGCCACCACCGAAAGGTCGTGGGTGCGGTCCTGGCGCGAGGGGAAGTAGGCGCCTTGGTTGATTTCGGTGAACTTGCGCTCCGAGCGGCTCAGCGTGTAGCCCAGCCAGCCGGTGAGGCGCCCTACGTCCTTGCGCACCAGAAACTCGATGCCGTAAGCCCGGCCGGTGCCGTAGAGCAGGCTGGCTTCCACGTCGAAATTACCCTGCAGTTGGGTGCCGTCGCGGTAGTCGAGCTGGTTTTGCAGGGCCTTGTAGTAGGTTTCTACCGTCATCGAATACTCCTTTTTCGGGCCCAGCGTGCGGTAGTAGCCGGCCGACACCTGGTCGGCCACCTCGGGCTTCACGTTGAAGCTGGTGGGGATGTAGAGGTCGGTGGGCGAGGAGGCGTTGGCGTTGCTGAGCAGGTGCAGGTTTTGCACGTTGCGGGCGTAACTGGCCTTCACCGAGCTGGCCTCGTTCAGCTGCAGGCTGGCGGCAAAGCGCGGCTCCAGCTTCACGTAGGTTTTCAGGAATTTATTGCAGGCGTAGTCGGTGGCGGCCAGCACGTTGCCGGCTGCGTCGTAGCTCGAATACGTGCCCGGTCCCAGCAGACTAAAGCCCGATAGCCGCAGGCCGGTGGTGAAATTGAGGCGCGGCGCGGCTTGCCAGTCGTGCGAAACATACGCGGCCGTTTCCAGCGAATAATTGGTTTTGTCGGCCGTGGCGTTAATGCCCGAGGAGGCATCGGCCGTGACGTGGCCCGGCGTGATGGTGTGGTAGATGGCCTGCCCGCCAAAGCGCAGGGTCTGGGCTGAGCTAGGGTAAAATTCAAAGTCCTGCTTCAGGTTCCAGTCCTGAATTTTGGAATCGATGCTAAAATTCCGGTCGTTCGAGGAAATCTTAATCTGGTAGTCGTACTTGCTGAAAATCAGCGAGGTGTTGGAGAAAATGCGGTCCGTGAACAGGTGGTTCCAGCGCAGCGTGCCCGTCTGGTTGCCATAGGTCTGGCCGAAGGTGTTGCTGAAGCCCAGCGCGTCGCGCCCCAGGTAGCCCGAGAAAAACACGCGGTTGCGCTCGTTCAGCACGTAGTTGGCCTTGGCGTTGAGGTCGTAGAAATACAGGCTCGACTGGCGCGTGGTGGGATTGGAGGATAATTTGAGGAAAATGTCGGCGTAGGTGCGCCGGGCCGTGACGAGGAACGAGCCCTTGTCCTTGACAATGGGCCCTTCCAGCGCGAGGCGCGAGGCAATGAGCCCGATGCCGCCGCTGCCGTGCAGCTGCTGGTTGTTGCCATCTTTCATCTTGATGTCGACCACCGACGACAGCCGCCCGCCGTACTGCGCCGGCATCCCGCCCTTATACACGGTCAGGTCTTTGATGGCGTCGGAGTTGAACGTCGAGAAAAAGCCTAGTAAGTGCGAGGCGTTATATACCGTTGCTTCGTCCAGCAAAATCAGGTTCTGGTCCACTGCGCCGCCGCGTACCGTGAAGCCGCTGCTGCCCTCGCCGGCGCTTTTGATGCCCGGTAGCAAGGTCAGGGTTTTGATGACGTCTTTCTCGCCAAACAGCACCGGTACCTTAGCAATCTGTTTCAAGTCAATGGTTTCGACGCCCATCTGGGCCTTGCTAATGCCGGCATCGGTGCTGCGGGCCGTCACCAATACTTCGGTCAGTTCGCTGCCGCCGGGGACCAGCTTGAAGTCGAGCCGCTGGCTGGCCGTGGTCGTCACGCTGCGCTTTTGAGTGGCAAATCCGACAAAACTGACTTCCACCGTATAGGTGCCCGACGGCACCGTGAGCGTGAAAAAACCGTAGGCATTGGCCCCGGTGCCTACGCCGGAAAGCTCCACTATCCGAATGGTGGCGCCGCTCAGGTTTTCGCCCGACGAAGCATCTTTCACGGTCCCGCTGAGCGTGATGCGGCTTTGGGCCCAGGCCGGCCCGCTCGCCAGGAGCAGTAGCAGGCACAAGCCCAGCAAAGAAAAACGTAGGGGCATAGCAGCGAGCGCAGTTGGTTGGAAAGGCGAAATTACCGCCGGCCTGCTGAGCCGGGCCCACTTTTCTGCCAATTCCCGGTTTATTCCACCCACAAGGCTCAATTCTACGGGCGGTTTCTGCAAATGCGAACGGCTGGCGGCAAAAGCCTATTTCAGCTTATCCAGCGCGGCCTTTAGGCGGGGCAGGGAGGCCAGAATGGACTCCACCGTTTCGGCGCCCACAGAGGCGCGGAACCACGGCTCCGTGGCCGGCGAGCCGAAAGCGGAGAAAGGCACCAGGGCCAGCTGGGCTTCGGAAATGAGGTAGGAGGTGAGCTCGGCGGTGGTGCTGAGCACGGTGCCATCGGGGGCGGTGCGGCCCAGCACGTCGATTTGGGCGGTCAGGTAGATGGCCCCGGCCGGGGCCACGGCATCCACAGGATAGCCTTCGCTCTTCAGAGCTTTCAGGCCGTCGAAAAGGGCGGTGAGGGAGGTTTGCAGGCGGCCCTTGATGCTGCCCAGAAATTCATCGACGGCGGCGGTCTGGGGCAGGAATTTGCCGGTGGCCACCTGCTCAGCCTTGGGCGCCCACGCCCCGACGTGGCCCAGAATGGACTTCATCTTCTCGATGATGGCTGTCGGGCCGAAGCCGTAGCCAACGCGCACGCCGGTGGCGGCGAAGCACTTCGACGTGCCATCGATATAAACGACGTAGTCGCGCAGCTCGGGGCGCAAACTCACAGGGTCGTAGTGCTGGGCCGCGCCGAAGGTGAGGAGCCAATAAATCTGGTCGTAGAGCACGTAGAGCGGCTTCTCGTCGGGGCTGCGGCGCTTATTTTCGGCAATCACCAAATCGCAGATTTCCGCTAGGCCTTCTTTGGTGAAGACCGTGCCGGTGGGGTTCAGCGGCGAGCACAATGCCAGCAGCGTGGCGCCCGCTACGTGCGGAGCTAGGTCGGCGGCGGTGGGCATGAAGTTGTTTTCCGGGCTGGTGGGCACGGCTACCGGCGTGGCGCCCACTAGGTGGCAGTAGTGGTTGTTGTTCCAGCTGGGCAGCGGGAAAATGGCGCGGTCGCCTTCGTCGAGCAGGGCCCGGTAGGTGGCGTAGATGAGCGGGCGCGAGCCGCCGGCAATTAGGATATCGTTGGGGTTGTAGTCGAGGCCCTGGCGGTCTTTCAGGAAGGCCGACACGCTGTTGCGCAGCTCGCCCATGCCGGCCGCGGGCGGGTAGTTGGTCTGGCCGGCCTGATAAGCTTCGATGATGCCGCTGGTGAGGCCGGCCGGAATCGGGAAGATTTTAGAGTCGAAATCGCCGATGGTCAGGTTGCAGATGTTGGCGCCCTGGCGCACCTGCTCGCTTACCTGGTTGCCAATTCGAATGATTTCGGAGCCGATAAGTCCGGCTGCCATCTTGGATACTTGCATGAGGAAAAACGGGAAACGTAAGGCCACAACGGCCTGCGAAGGTAGCCCACGCTGCGCTTAATGAGGAATGAGTGGTGTGCTCGGTAACCCAAAACGTCGTGTCGAGCTTGCCGAGACATCTCGCTCGGGGCAGTAACCAAATTGATTGGTGACAGCACGCGAGATGTCTCGGCAAGCTCGACATGACGTTTCTTCTACTCACTGCCCGTTAGCGCGGCGCAGCTCTTCTTCGGCCCCGGCGGCCCGTTTGCGCGCCGCCGCCACCTTGCTGCTGCCGAATCGGTAGGTGAAGGCGGCCGTGGCCACCTGGGTATCCTGGCGCAGCCGGAAGCTTTCCGTAAAGCTGTCGTAGGTGGAGGTGGAGCGGATGGGCGCAGTGTAGAGTACGTCGGCCACATTCAGGCGCAGGGTGGCCTGCTTGGCCCAGAAGCTGCGCTGCACCCCCACCAGCAGCTGGCCACGCGGCTGCACATGCTCAAAACCCCAGATTTCGCCCGACTGAAACGTCCCGTTCAGTTCACCCAACCAGCCGTGGGGCAGGCTGAACGTGTTGCTGGCCGTGAGGAGGCAGGCCGGCTGCCGGCGGTCGAGCGCCGTGCCCGCCAGATTGCCGCGAAACCGGGAATAATAGAACACCCCGTTGGCATAGAGCGTCCACCATTTGGCCGGCTCCAATGGAGCCGTGAGGGTGAGGGCGTAGTAGTCCTGGGTGGTCAGGTTTACGTCGCGGTTCACCACCAGGCGCCCGCCGTCGGGGGCAGGCTGCACCACCGTCACGATGGGCTTGTCGGTTTGGGCATAGCTCAAAGCCGTGCTGAATTTCTGCTTGTAGGTGTGCGTCAGCTCAACGTTGTAGCTGGTCTGGGCTACCAAATCGGGGTTGCCGGCGCGGTAGGAGGTGGCATCGAAGTATGACCGCAACGGGTTGAGCTGGCCGTAGTTGGGCCGGTCGATGCGGCGGCCGGCGGCCAGCGCCAGGCTGTGCTGCGCGTTGAGCACGCGCTGCACCGACGCCGACGGAAACAACTGCAAGTAGTTCCGTTCGCGCGGCAGCTCACCGCCCTGCTCGGTGCGAATGTTCGCCATCTCGGCCCGGAGCCCGACCTGGAAAGTGGTTTTGGAAGCCGTGCCCTGTAGGTTGGCATACGCCGCCGACACTTTCTCGAAGTAGTTGAAATGACTGGAAATCGAAGGATTATAAGCCCCGTTATTCAGGAAGACCACATCGTTGCGCGAAGTCACGCTGGTGGCTTTCGCGCCGGTTTCAAGGCGGGCCCGGTGGGGCAGGGGCCGGCTGAAATCCACCTTCACGGCCCCAATCTGCAATTCGCTGAGCTGGTCGCCGGTGAGCAGGGGCGAAGCCGCTGCCGGGTACTGATAAAATGTGTTCAGGACCAGCAGGCGGGTGGTGTTGTAGCGAGCTATATCCGCATCGGCCGTGAGGGCCGCCGCCGTGGACGAGTCGGCAAACGTGTGGCGGAAATTGAGGTTGGCGCTGCCGCTGGGCCGCCAGATGTCCTGCAGCGTGCGGGAGCTGTTGCGGCTGCTTGGGGCGCCCCAGGCGTCGTTAAACTGGGTCTGGCTGGTGTTGACGGTATTGGTTTGGCTGAGCAGCGTGGTCAGCGACACGCCCAGCAACGACGCCTTAGTCAGGTTGATATCGGTGCCGACCTTGGCGCTGTGCGATTCCAGGTCCAGCAGCCGCTTACCCGCAATGATGCCGCTCAGGGCCGGCAGCGCGCCATCGGCCGCAAATTGCCGGTCGAACTCCTGGCGGGCAAAATCGCGCCGGTTGACGTAGGTATAGGTGCCGTAAAAATTGACTTTTTTGCGGCGGTGGTTGAGGGAAAGGCCCGTGGTGAACTTGCCGTATTCGCCGCGGCCGTAACTGAGGTTGGCGCTGCCGTTGGTGCCCAGGCGCTGGTCTTTCTTGAGGTTGAGGGCGATGACGCCCGCGCCGCCCTGCGCATCAAACTGCGCCGAAGGATTGGTAATCAGCTCGATGCTTTGCAGCTGCTCGGCGGGCAGGGCGCGCAGGTAGCTGGCCAGCTCCTCGCCCGTCAGGGGCACGCGCTTGCCATCTACCAGCAGCAGCAGTCCCTGGCGGCCGCGCAGCCCCAGGTTGTTGGCGGCATCCAGAGTCACGCCCGGCGCGCGGCCCAGCACATCCAGCGTGGTGGCCCCGGCCGAGAGCGGGCTGTCGGCTACGTTCACCACCGTGCGGTCGGTTAAGCGTTCAAACAACGGTTTGCGGGCCGTCACGGTTACTTCCTTTAGGGCCGTGGCCTGGCTGGTAGCCAGCGTGATGGACGGTAGCGCAACCCCCGCGCTGGTGAGCTCAAACACCGGACCCCAATACCGCACAAAGCCCACCTGACTTACCGACACCAGGTAGCGCCGGCCGCCGGCCGCTTCGAGCCGAAAAGCCCCTTTTTCGTCGCTGAAGTTCGTCTTCACCGCCACCGAATCGGTGGCCCGGTGCAGCGTCACGGTTGCAAACTCAAGCGGGAGGCCCGCTGGCGCCAGCACTGTGCCGCTCACCGCGGGCAGGCTTTGGGCCGATAGTGCCATCGGGGATGACAGCGCCAGGAGCCCGCAAACCGCCCAGCGGCCCGGAATGACGACTACAGAATGCAGCCAGGCTGGCAAAAAAAGCGGCATACGAAGAAATGGGGTAGATGCAGGAAGGAATGCAGGTAGCTCGGGCAGCCGTCAAAAGAAGCGCTACTCTCTTTTAGCTGACCACTTTATGACGGGCTGTAAAGTGTAAAGGTGTGAGTTTCGCCCCGATTATCCAAGAACGAGCAGTGGCGTCCGGCTTGCCGCCGGTAAATTTGCCTTATGCTACCCCAAACCATTGCCATACCCACCCTGGCCGCACTGCCCATTGCCGCCGAGGCACTCCACGCTGCCATTGCCGAGGCCGGCTGCTCCGTGGTGGCCTTCGAAGGCGAGATGGGCGCGGGCAAAACCACGCTCATCCGGGCGCTGGCGGCCACGCTCGGCGTCACGGACGATGTGAGCAGCCCCACCTTCGCGCTGGTAAACGAATACCGCGACGGCCGCCAGCAGCCCGTGTACCACTTCGATTTTTACCGCATCAATTCCATCGCAGAAGCTGAACAAATGGGCGCCTCAGAGTACCTCGATTCGGGGTATCTTTGCCTGGTGGAGTGGCCGGCCCGTGTGGCCGATTTATTGCCCACGCCCCGGCTGGAAACGCGGCTGACAGTGCTGGACGATGAAAGCCGGAAAATGGAGTTACGGATTATTAATTAATGCTTGAACAACTACAGAACGTCATGCTCATCTGGCGTCCGCGCAGCCGAAGCATCTTTGTCCGCTTCGTTGATTCGATTGAATTAGTTGCGCGATAGAGATGCTTCGACTGCGCGGACGCCAGATGAGCATGACGTACTAATTCTACTTAATTATTAATTAGTCGAATCATTTATAATTATTAATTCATAATTTATAATTTCCCAAAATGCCCGAACAGCTGCCCTCCGGTTTTGAGTCTTTGGCCACGAGCCGCGCCTATTTCACCCAGGAATCGATGCTGGCCGTGGAGACGCGCAAGCGCAAGCTGTTTATCGGCCTGCCGCGCGAAACCTCGCTCCAGGAAAATCGGCTGGGCCTCACGCCCGAAGCCGTGCAACACCTCGTATCGGCGGGCCACGAAGTGGTGATGGAAGCCGGCGCGGGCGAGCCCAGCAAGTACGCCGACCATGCCTATTCCGAGGCCGGCGCCCAGATTGCCTACTCCACCGAGGAGGTGTTCAAGGCCGATATTCTGCTGAAAGTGGCGCCGCCCACGCTGGAGGAAATTGAGATGCTGCACGCGGGCCAGACGCTCATTTCAGCTCTGCAAATGGGCTCGATGACGCCGGAATACATCGCGGCGCTCTCGCGCAAGAAAATTAATGCCATCGGCTTCGAGCTGATGAAGGACCCCAGCGGCGCCCGCCCCGTGGTGCGCGCCATGAGCGAAATCGCCGGCTCGACGGTGATGCTGATTGCGGCCGAGTACCTGGCCCGCTCCAACGAGGGCAAGGGTATTATTCTGGGCGGTATCACGGGAGTGCCGCCGTCGCAGGTGGTCATCCTCGGGGCCGGCACGGTGGCCGAGTACGCCGCCCGCGCCGCCACCGGCCTCGGCGCCGAGGTGAAGGTGTTCGACAACCACCTCTACAAGCTGCGCCGCCTCAAGCACAACCTGGGCATGCAACTCTACACCAGTACCTTGGATACGTTTGCCCTGAGCCAGCAAATCCGGCGGGCCGACGTCGTCATCGGCGCGCTGGCGGTGGAGGATGGCCGCATTCCGTTCATGGTGCCCGAGGAAATGGTGGCCAGCATGTCGCCCGGCTCCATCGTCATCGACGTGAGCATCGACCAGGGCGGCTGCTTCGAAACCAGCGAGATGACCAGCCACAGCAACCCGGTTTTCCGCAAGTACGACGTCATCCACTACTGCGTGCCCAACATTGCCTCGCGCGTGCCCCGCACCGCCACCAATGCGTTGAGCAACATATTCACGCCCATCCTGCAGGAAATTAGCCAGCACGGCGGCATCAACGAAGTGCTGTTCACCAACGAGCATTTCCGCAGCGGCGTCTACATCTACCGCGGCTCGCTGACCAATTCGATGATTGCGAAGAAGTTTAATTTGCGGTACAAGGAATTGGGGCTGCTGATTGCGGTGCGGAATTGAGACTTCTAACGGGATTAATTATATGCGAATAATGCCTGTTGTTTTTGATTCTTTATTTGCAATTTCAATTATTGGGAAGTCAAAGGAGTTAGGTTGTAATGAATTGCGTTCACATAGGGCAGTAATTATGATGTCCTATGTTATTGGGTTACTGCTATCCAGTTCCATGCTATTCATGATATCATGTTTTGTGAGCATACAACGGCTTAGCATTGGATTGTTCATCTTCTTGTTTGTTGTCTGTTTGGTTGGACCGTATTTTATAGTAAATAAAGTTTATATACAGTGTGAGAGGTATTTAAAAGACGCCGTATTAACTAAGGCAATATTTTATTCCGATAAAAGAACATTGTTTTCACTTATTTATCTATTTGCTCATTTTTATTTCTTGTATATCGGGTTTCTTGCTGGAAAGAATTAACATACAATTTCTCTTAAGTAAACTGCAGTATCTGCTTTATAGACAACGCCTTCCAAGCCTCCGCCACCTTCCCTTCCGCCAGCAACTCTCTCCCCAGCTGCAGCAATTGCTTCTTAAGCTCCGGCGCGTCGGCGCGGTATTTATTCATTAGATAAGCCACCATTGGTTCGGATTTAAATTCCTCGACTTGCGCTGGCGTGGGCAGGGCGTCGCTCTCGATGTTGGCCAGGCGGCCCAGTTCGTTGCCGGTGAGGACGTCGGAGTTGCGCAGGTGCTCGGGCAGCTGGTCGATGCCGATGCCGATGTGGCGGTTGGGCTTGGGCACTTCGAAAAGGCTGGCGCCGCTGGCCCGGCAGTACCAGTCGCCGCCGAGGCGGGCCACGGCGTCGAGCTTGAAGGGGTCGATGCCGGTGGCGTCGGGCAGGAGGATATCTTGGCGGAAGTGGGCGCGCACCACGCGGCAGATGATGAGGTTGCCGGCCCCGTTGTTCTGGCCCAACTCAATGATTTGCTCCACCACGCACTCGAAGGCTGCTGGGGCCTCGGCCACTCGGGGCGGGCGCACCAGTTCCGAAGTCAGTTCAGTGAGGCCGGCTTTAGTAAATTCATTAACTTCCTTGCCATACTCGGTGCTGGCCAGCGACATCTGCTCCACCAGCGCGAAATCGCAGATGTTGATGACGACCTCGGGCACTTCGCGCACGTTTTGCAGCGTGTGTTTCTGGGTGTTGTCGCGCACGCGGTTGGCCGGCGAAAACACGAGGATGGGCGGGTTGGAGCTGAAGGCGTTGAAGAAGCTGTAGGGGCTCAGGTTCACGCGCCCTTCGGCGTCGATGGTGCTGGCGAAGGCGACGGGACGCGGGGCCACGGCGCCCACCAGAAACGGGTGCCACTGGGCGGGCGTGAGGTCGGTGGGGGTGAGGGAGTGGAATTCGGCCATAGGGCCGCAAAGAAACGGCGGCAGATTGTAGCGCGGGCTTTTAGCCCGCGCTTTTCAGGCCCATATGCAGCCAAGGGGTTTTCAGCTGCGCCTCGCGGACTAAAAGTCCGCGCTACTTTGCGGATTCAACCTTCACCAGCTGCTTGTGAACCAACCGCTACTCACCCCCTCTGCCACCACTCGCCCCGCCGTGGGCGTTTTCAGCGCCATTGTGTTGGTGGCCTCGCTGGGCAATTTTGTCGACCTCTACGACTTGGTTCTATTCGGAATTGTGAGGGTGCAGAGCCTGCACGACCTCGGCATCAGCGACCCGGCGGAAGTGACGAGCAGAGGCCTTTACCTGATGAACATGCAGATGGGCGGCATGCTGCTCGGCGGCTTGTTTTGGGGTATGCTGGGCGACAAGCGCGGCCGGCTCTCGGTGCTGTTCGGCTCCATTCTGCTGTATTCGCTGGCCAACATTGCCAACGGCTTCGTGCAGACCGTGGACCAGTACGCCTGGCTCCGGCTGATTGCCGGCATTGGGCTGGCCGGCGAGCTGGGCGCGGGCGTTACGCTGGTGGCCGAAACGCTGCCCAAGGCAAAGCGCGGCTACGGCACCATGCTGGTGACGTCGGTGGGGGTGCCGGGCGCGTTGCTGGCCTATTGGGTGGGAGAGCATTTTGGCTGGCGCAATGCATATTTCATGGGCGGCGGGTTGGGACTGGCGCTGCTGGTCCTGCGGGCGGGCGTGTTCGAGTCGGGCATGTTTGAGCACACCCGGCAGACCAGCGTGGCGCGTGGCAACTTCTTGAGTTTGTTTGCCAACCGGTTTCAGGCCTCGAAATACCTTCGTTGTCTGCTACTGGGCGTCCCGTTCTGGTTCATGGCGGGCATTTTGATTACGCTGGCACCGGAATTTGGCCGGGCCTTCCAGCTGCAAGGGGCCGTGACGGGCGGCGCCAGCATTGCCTGGTGCTACCTGGGCTGCACGGTGGGCGATTTCACCAGCGGGGCGCTGGGGCAGCTTTTGCGCAGCCGGCTGCGGGTGCTGCGCTACTTTTTCGGGGCCAGCGCTGTGGCGGTTGGCTGGTTTTTGTTTGGGCTGAACGGGGCCAGCGTGGCGGCGTTTTATTTCGCGTGCTTTCTGGTGGGCGTGGCCGGCGGTTTCTGGACGCTTTTCGTGACGGTGGCGGCCGAATCGTTCGGCACCAACATCCGGGCCACGGTGGCCACCACGGCCCCCAACTTTGCCCGGGGCTCGCTGGTTCTCGTGTCGCTGCTGTTTAAAGGCCTGAAGGAGATGCCCGCCCTGGGCATGGTGGGCGCGGCCGCGCTGCTGGGCGCGGTGCTGCTGGGGCTGGCCATTTTCAGTGCCAGCACTTTGCCCGAGACGTATGGCAAAGAGTTGGACTACGTGGAAGAAGTGTAGGGTCGGGGCAATTTAGTTGGGGGAGAGACGCAATAGTTGGAGTTTCGTCGTTGAACGGCTTGCGGTAGAACCGTGCAACGATTTCGTTTAGCGGTGAGACACAAATAGTGCGTTTCTACTACGTCGTATTTTAATCCACCCGGTCAAACTGCATGAAATCAATTCTGGCGCTGCTACTATGCTTGCTGATAGGCGAAGCGAAAGCTGCCATCTCAAACCCACCCGCCGATACCGCCCGGCTGCGTCAGCATCTGCAGTTTCTCACTGCTACCCCGCAGCCGCGCAATTACCAGCACCCGGCCGTGCTCGATTCGGTGGCGGCTTACATTCAAAGCCAACTACAGGCCGCTGGCGCGCACGAAATCGGCACGCAGCCCTACGTGGTGCGTGGCCAAACCTACCGCAATGTGCTGGCCTCGTTCGGCCCACTGGACGGGCCGCGCCTGGTAATCGGGGCGCACTACGATGTGTGCGGTGAGCAGCCCGGCGCCGACGACAATGGCACCGGTGTGGCCGCTCTGCTGGAACTGGCCCGCCTGTTGGGCAGGCGGCCGGCCCTGCCGTACCGCATCGACCTAGTGGCTTACACACTAGAGGAGCCGCCGTTTTTCCGCACCACCAACATGGGCAGCTACGTGCATGCCGCCGCACTGAAAGCCGCCGGCGTGCCCGTGCGCGGCATGGTGGCGCTCGAAATGCTGGGCTATTACGATGACCGCCGAGGCTCGCAGCGCTATCCCATCAGCCCGCTAAAATTCATTTATGGCAGCCGGGGAAATTATGTGACCGTGGCGCAGAAATTTGGCAACGGGCGGTTCGGGCGGCGCTTTGCGCGACAGTACCGGCAGGCGGCGCAGTTGCCGGTGAAGCGCTTCAAAGCACCGGCTTGGTTGCCGGGCATCGACTTTTCTGACCATCTCAACTACTGGAAATTCGACTTCCCGGCCGTGCTGCTCACCGATACTGCTTTCTACCGCAACCGCAGCTACCACGAAGCTACCGATACCCTGGCCCGGCTGGACATACGCCGCCTGGGACTAGCCGTGGATGCGCTGCTGGCGACAGTGTTGGCTAATTAATAAATTGTCATTCAATATTATATTGATGGCAGGCCGACGCGTAGTAGCGCCAACTTTGTCGTTCGCGTCTTCACGCCTTTTGACCTGTTTGAATAGCGCGGGGACGTGAACGACAAAGTTGGCGCTGACCCCGCTGCTGATGCGGCCTACACACTGACCCCGAAACCACTTCACATGAGGCTTGGATGGGCTCAAGCGCATGGCCTGGTAAAACCTAGCGAGCCCGTAATGAGTTGGAAGGGACTAGCTACGTCTTTCCCCCCAACTTGTATTATGCTAAAAACCCGCTACGCACTAGCCTTCAGCAGCCTGCTGTTTGCCGGCACCACCTTTGGCCAGGTGATTCCGCCTGCCACGGGCACCGCCCCACCACCCGCCGCGCCCACGCCGCCGCCGGCCCCCGCGCCCGCGCCGGCTAAGTCGACCGCCTACGGGCCCGGCATGAAGGTGAACCTTTCGCCCGACGGCTCCAAATACCTGCGCTTTATGCTCTGGACGCAGGTTTTCACGCGCTATAACGAAAACAACACCGGCACGCTGCGGGCGCCTAATCTGCCCAAAGCCAGCCAGGTCGATTTCGGCATCCGCCGTTCGCGCATGGTCATCATCGCCCAGCTCAACCCGCGCTTTCTCATCTACACGCACTTGGGCATTAACAACCAAAACGCAGTGAGCGGCGGCGTGAGCCCCACCGTGGACGGAAAAAAGCCGCAGTTCTTCATTCACGAAGCCGTGACGGAGTACAAGGTGAACAAGTACCTTAATCTGGGCGCCGGCCTGCATTACTACAACGGCATCTCGCGGCTGAGCAATGCCAGCACCACCAGCATCCTGGGCGTCGATTTGCCCCAAACTAATTTTCCGACCATCGATTTGCTCGACCAGTTCATCCGCTGGATGGGCGTGTACGCCAAGGGCCGGGTGGGCAAGTTCGACTACCGCGTGTCGGTGAGCGACCCGTTTCTGACCAACCTGCCCGGCAGCCCCAACTATGTGGTGGGCGGCGTGCAAACCGGTAACCCGCTGGGCTTGGGCATCACTAACGTCGCCACCGGCATCAACACCGGCACCAACACCGCGCAGTACAACCCGCAGGATGTCAACCACGTGTACCAGGGCTATTTCAGCTATAATTTCCTGGAGCCCGAGGCCAACCTGCTGCCCTACATGCAGGGTTCCTACCTGGGCACGAAGCGCGTGCTGAGCATCGGCGCGGGCTTTTTCTACAACAAGGACGGCACCTTCTCGCGCCCGGCCAACAGCACCGTGGCCCTGAGCAGCCTCACGCCCGGTACCGACCTGTTTGCCGCCGTGCCCACCACCAAGCACGATATCACGCTCCTTGGCGCCGACGTGTTCTACGACGTGCCGCTCGACACCGCCAAGGGTACGGCCCTCACGCTCTACGGCGTGTATTACAACTTCGATTTCGGCCCGAACTACGTGCGTTACGTGGGTACCGAAAACCCCGGCTATGGCGCGTCCGCCTTGCGCGGCAACGCCGTGCCCCAAGCCGGCACCGGCAACTCGGTGTACGTGCAAGGCGGTTTCCTACTTCCCAAAAACCTGCTCGGCCCCAAAGCCCGCCTGCAGCCCTACGTCGACTACCTGCACTGCAGCTACGAAGGCCTGCAAAACACCGCCGGCAACCGCCGCGGCGTAAACGTGTACGACGCCGGCGTGAACGTGCTACTCGATGGCCACAATGCCAAGCTTACGCTCAACTACCGCGCCCGCCCCGATTTCACCAATCAGGCGCCCCTGCCCGAAGGCGGTGTGCTGGTGAACGACGTGAAATACCGCCCCGAAATCACGCTGCAGACGCAAGTGTTTTTGTAAGCAGGAGAGTTAGAGTCGGCATATCTAACAACAGCACGTCATGCTGAGCGCAGCCGAAGCATCTCTACCGCAGCAGTAACTAAATTACTTGTGTGGTAGAGATGCTTCGGCTGCGTTCAGCATGGCGTGCTTTTTTTGGTGATTACTCAAAAACGTTCTCAGCCTGCTTTTCACCCAATCGCACCTATCCATTCCCTTCCGCCCACCATTGGGTTGTATGTTGCCGCCCGGTTTCAACTCCAACCCCACCCAGCACTACATGGAACAAGGTTTACCCCACGCAACGGACGCCGCGCCCGTGGCGCACGACAATAACACCACCACCACCGGCCAAATCTGGCAAGTGATAACCGCCTCGTCGGTGGGCACGGTCATCGAGTGGTACGACTTCTATATATTCGGCTCGCTGGCTGCTATCATCGGGCCGGTTTTGTTCGGCTCGAAGGGCAAGCCTGAGGACACATTGCTGGGTGCCCTAGCCGTGTTTGGGGCCGGCTTTGTGGTGCGGCCGTTCGGGGCGCTGGTGTTCGGGCGCATCGGCGACATGGTGGGCCGCAAGTATACTTTCCTGCTCACGCTGCTGATGATGGGCGGGGCCACCGTGGCCACCGGCCTGGTGCCGAGCTACGACAAAATCGGCATTCTGGCCCCGAGCATCGTGTTGGTGCTACGCCTGCTGCAGGGCCTCGCGCTGGGCGGTGAATACGGTGGCGCCGCCACCTACGTAGCCGAATACGCCCCCGACAAACGCCGTGGCTACTTCACCAGCTACATCCAGATTACGGCCACCGCCGGCCTTATCCTGAGCATTCTGGTGATTGTGCTCACCAAAAAATCCATGCCCGACGCCGACTTCAAGGAGTGGGGCTGGCGCATTCCGTTCCTGCTTTCGGGCGTGCTGATTATTGCTTCCTACTACATCCGCAAGCAGCTGCACGAGTCGCCACTCTTTGCCAAAGTCAAGGCCGAAGGCAAAACCAGCCGCAACCCCATCGCCGAAACATTCGGCAACCCCGTGAACCGCCGGCTGGTGCTCATTGCACTGTTTGGGGCCACCATGGGGCAGGGCGTGGTGTTCTACACCAGCCAGTTCTACGCCTATTCCTTCATGCAAAACACGCTGAAGCTCGATTTGGTCGATGCCTCCATCGTCCTCGTCGTGAGCATGCTCGTGGCCACGCCGCTCTTCGTCTACTTCGGCGCGCTGTCCGACCGCATCGGGCGCAAGCGCATCATCATGGCCGGCATGCTGTGCGCGGCGCTGTTCACCATCCCGCTCTTCTACGGCCTGCAGGCCTACGCCGGCCCACTCACCGAGGTGACGCCCGCCACCGTAGATGCCGCCGGGCAGGCCGTGGCCGCCGTGCAAAAAGCCCTCGCGCCCAACCTGACAATGATGACGGTGCTCACCTTTTTCCTGGTGCTGTTCGTCACGATGGTGTACGGCCCCATCGCTGCCTACCTCGTTGAGCTCTTTCCCACCAAGGTGCGCTACACCTCGCTCTCGGTGCCTTATCACATCGGCAACGGCATTTTCGGCGGCTTCGTGCCGTTGGTGGCCACTTGGATTGCCGTGTGGGCCAAGGGGCAGCCGGCCGGTTCCTTCGCCCACGAGCACGCCACGCTAACCGGTTTGGTTTACCCGGTTGTCATTGCAGCGTTGTGCTGGTTTATAGGTTCAGCGATGATGAAGGACACCCGCGATGTGCGGATTATGGATTAGGGAAGAAGGACAGTCTAAAAAAGAACGTCATGCTGAGCACAGTCGAAGCATCTCTATTGCAATGGTAACTATTTACTTGCGTGGTAGAGATGCTTCGACTGCGCTCAGCATGACTTCCTAATAGCTAAGACTCCAAGCCCGCAATCCTCTCAATCTTTGCCATAATCCTCTCAAACCTTCCAAGTAGGGTGTTTTTTCGTGCAAAAAGGTTTCTATTTGCCGATTAGAATCCTGCTTTCCTTCTCGCCAATTCCTCCCGCCATGTCCGTCTCCCGCATCCGCACTCTCGAAGAATACCACGCCGCCTACCAAAAATCCGTTGATGACCCCGACGGCTTCTGGGCCGAAGTAGCCGAGCCTTTCACCTGGCGCCGCAAGTGGGACACCGTGCGCAGCGGCGAGTTTTCGCCGGCCGGCGATAGCAAGTGGTTCGACGGCGCCCGCCTTAACATCACCGAGAACTGCCTCGACCGCCACCTGGCCCAGCGCGGCAATAAGCTGGCCCTTATCTTCGAGCCCAACGACCCCAAAACCCGTCACCTGCGCCTGACCTACCGCGAGCTGTACCAGCAAGTCTGCCAGTTCGCCAACGTGCTGCACGCCAACGGCGTCGAAAAAGGCGACCGGGTTATTATCTACCTGCCCATGATTCCGCAGCTGGCCATTGCCGTGCTGGCCTGCGCCCGCATTGGGGCGGTGCATTCGGTGGTGTTCGCGGGCTTCTCGGCCACGGCCATTGCCGACCGCGTGAACGACGCCGACGCTCACTTCGTCCTCACTGCCGACGGCCTGAACCGCGGCCCCAAGCAGATTCCGGTCAAAAGTGTGGTCGATGAGGCCCTGCTGCATTGCCCCGGCGTGCGCCGCGTCATCGTGGTGGAGCACCTGGGCTGGCCCGTGCACATGCAGGCCGGGCGCGACGTCTGGTTTCACGAGGAAGCCCACGGCGTGCCCCTGACCTGCCCGGCCGAGGAGATGAAGGCCGAAGACCCGCTGTTCATCCTCTACACCAGCGGTAGCACCGGCAAGCCCAAGGGCGTGGTGCACACCACCGCCGGCTACATGGTGTGGGCCGACTACACCTTCCGCAACGTGTTTCAGGTAGAAGAAAATGACGTGTACTGGTGCACCGCCGACATCGGCTGGGTCACGGGGCACACGTATTTGCTCTACGGCCCGCTGCTGGCCGGCAGCACCAGCCTGCAGTTCGAAGGCGTGCCCACCTACCCGGATGCCGGTCGCTTCTGGGAGGTGATTGACAAGCACAACGTCACCATTTTCTACACCGCGCCCACGGCCATCCGCAGCCTCATGGCCACGCCTTTGGATAATGTGCTCAGCTACTCGCTGAGCAGCCTGCGCGTGCTCGGCTCGGTGGGCGAGCCCATCAACGAGGAGGCCTGGCATTGGTATAACACGCACATCGGCAAGGGCCGCTGCCCCATCGTGGATACCTGGTGGCAGACCGAAACCGGCGGCATCATGCTCTCGGCCCTGGCCGACATCACGCCCAGCGTGCCCGCCCGCGCCGGCCTGCCGCTGCCCGGCGTGCAACCCGTGCTGCTCAACCAGGACGGCACCGAAATCGAAGGCAACGACCAGGAGGGCTACCTCGCCATCAAGGCCAGCTGGCCGGCCGTCATCCGCACCACCTGGGGCGACCATGAGCGGGCCCGGCAGACGTATTTCCAGCCCTATCCGGGTTACTACTTCACCGGCGACGGTGCCCGGCGCGACGAAAACGGTCTTTATCGCATCATCGGCCGCGTCGATGACGTCATCAACGTTTCGGGCCACCGCTTCGGCACGGCCGAAATCGAAAACGCCATCAACCAGAATGAGCACGTGGTGGAGTCGGCCGTGGTGGGCTTCCCGCACGATGTGAAGGGCCAGGGCATTTACGCCTACGTCATCTGCCAGGGCGGCCCGCCCAAAAACGCCGCCGAGGCCAAGCAGTGGGAAGCCAGCATTATCGAAACCGTGGTGGCCGAAATCGGCAAAATCGCTAAGCCCGACAAGATTCAGCTCGTGTCGGGCCTGCCCAAAACTCGCTCCGGTAAAATCATGCGCCGCATCCTGCGCAAAGTAGCCGAGGGCGAAACCACCAACTTGGGCGACGTGACCACGCTCCTGGACCCGGCCGTGGTGGACGAGATTCTGGCGGGGAAGAAGTAAGCTGGGGTTATTATCTAAACAAAGAAAGCCGACTCATTGAGCCGGCTTTCTTTGTTTAAACGGGTTGCCCAACTGCGCCACCTAGCGCTTGCCACCCTTCTTAGGCAGCAGCAGGAACACCACGCCCGCCGCCACGGCCGTGACGGTTGCCAGCGTCACAGCCAAGCCTTTTTTATCGTATTTCCACTCCGAGTTGTAGCCCTTTTCGGCCCAGATGTTGGGCACGGTGCCGTGGGCCAGGTCGTCGATAAGGCCTTCGATGATGTTGATTTTGTCGGCTGCAATCAGGGGCAGCCAGTGCAGGTACTCGTTTTCGCTGTAGCGGAAGGCGAAGCACCGTATGAGGCCGCTCAGGCCGGAGGGCGGCACCGAGTTGCCGACCACGGCCGTGTAATTGGGCCGCTCAATAGAATGCAACACCTCTTGGTCGAGCACTTGTTGGTCGGGCCGAATCCAGGAGCGGCCGTCGTGCTCCTCGCCCGTGCGCTGGCGCATGGGGTAAGTGGGTTCGTTTTTCGGGTCGGCATCGATGCCCCAGCCGGGGATGTGCGCGAAGTCTGCTGCGGTCTTTTTCATGGGAGAAGCTTACGAGTTGGCGGTGGGAGGGAGGAGCACCGGCTTTATCATGTTATCGAGCTTGGCCGAAAACATGTGGTAGCCCTCGGCCACGTCTTCCAGCGGAATGCGGTGGGTGATGAGCAGGCTGGGCTTCAGAATACCGTTCATCACATGGTCGATGAGGCGGGGCAGGTGGCGCTTCACCGACGCCTGGTTGCCGCGAATGGTGAGGCCCTTGTTCATGGCGTTGCCGATGGGCACGAGATTGTCGGTCGGGCCGTACACGCCCACTATCGAAACCACGCCGCCCTTGCGCACCGAGTTGATGGCCCAATGCACCGCCGTGGCCGAGCCGGCCTGCAGCAGCGACTTGCGCCCCGTGATAGTTTGCAGGGCGTTGCCCTGTGCTTCGGCACCCACCGCGTCGATGCAGGCATCGGGGCCAATCCAGTCAGTTTGCTTCTTCAGAAACATAACCGGGTCTTCCATATCGGTTTCGAAGTTGTAGGCTTCGCACTTGGCGAAGTTCTTGGCAAATTCCAGGCGGTAATCGAGGCGGTCGAGGATGATGACGCGGCCCGCGCCGAACAGCCAGCAGCAGCGCGCGGCCATAATGCCCACCGGCCCGGCCCCGAACACCACCACCGTGTCGCCGGGCTGAATGCCGGCCATTTCGGCGGCCTGGTAGCCGGTCGGGGTCACGTCGGTCAACATCACGGCATCGTCCAGGTCCATGCCGGCCGGAATCACCGTGGGGCCGAAGTTGGCGTAGGGCACCCGCACGTACTCGGCCTGGCCGCCGTTGTGGCCGCCGGCGGTGTGCGAGTAGCCGTAAATGGCGCCCACGGCCGTGGCTTCGGAGTTCGATTCGTGGCAGTTGCCGAACATGCCCTGCTTGCAGAAAATACACCGCCCGCAGGCGATGTTGAAGGGCACCATCACGTTGTCGCCCACCTTCACTTCGGTGACCTCGGAACCGATTTCCACGATTTCGCCGATGAACTCATGCCCGAAGGTCATGCCCACGCGGGTGTCGGGCACGTTGCCGTTGTAGAGGTGCAGGTCCGACCCGCAGATGCAGGTGCGCTTCACGCGCACAATCGCATCCTCGGGATGCTTGATTTCGGGCATGGGTTTTTGCACGGCGCGGACCCGGCGGGGCCCGCGAAAATCCATTGCTAACATAGGAAAGTAGGTTAAGGGTGACTGTAAGGTTTCGCGTGATTTGCCGCAGCACCCTGAGTTCCCTGAACCCACAATACCCCATCAAGTGATGGATAAGCTTACTCTATCCCCACTGTTAAGTTGTCCTTTTCCAGTTGTGCACTGGGAAACCGGTATTTATACTACCTGCCCGGTATAAGCACGTAAGGGTGGGCTGAAAACCGCGCCGCGCCACCTCATTACGCTGATAACCTGGGCGGTCAGCACAAGCAGCTATTTAGTCCACCACCAGCCGGCAGCTAAGGGCGCTCCCGGTGGCCGCGTCCTGCACCCGCAGCAGGTACAGGCCCGGGGCCAGGCCCGCGGGCAGTCGCAGGGGCACGGCTTCGGTGCCCGCCGCGTGGCGAATGGCTTGCGGCGAAGCCAGGGCCCGGCCCAGCGCATCGGTCAGCTGCGCCCGCAACTCGCGGGCCGGGCCGTCGAGGTGCAGCGTCGGGGCCGTGCCCTGGCCGGCGGGGTTGGGCGCCACCGCGGCCATGAAGTCTAGTAGCACTCCGGCGCGGGCCGCCAGCGGCGTGAAGGTGCCTTCGTCGGCCCCAATGTCCGGCCGTGTGGCGTTGCGGGTGTCGCCGTCCACGTCGGTGGGCACGGGTAGGGCCGTGGCAGTGAGCGACGTGCCGCCGCCTTCGGCGCGGGTGGGCTGCCCGGCCTGCAGGTGCGGGTCGGTGAGGGCGTTGACGAAGGGCGGCAGCTCGGTGAGCGAGGCCTGTTCCACGCCGGGCACGCGGGCCTGGTACTGGGCCAGGGTTAGGTCGAGGCCGGCGGGGGTGGTGCCCACGGCGGCCCCGTAGAAAACCGGCTTTTCGGCCGAGGGCGGGCCGGCGTAGTAGATGTTGTTGTTCGTGCCAGCGCTCAGGCTGGTCATCACGGTGTTGTTTTTGAAAAAGGCCGCCGCGATGCCGCCACCGCCCGGCGTCAGGCCGCTCACCAGGTTCACGAAGATGTTGTTGCGCAAATCCACGGTCTGGCCGCCCGACATGAATAGGGCCCCGCTCTTATTGGTCGGGTTAGTGGCCGCGTAGCCGATGACCACCGTGTTGTGGTAGGCGTAGCTGTTGCCGCCCCGGAAGCTGAAGGCCCGCACCGACGTGCCGGCGCCGCTGGCGGCGGCCCGCACGTCGTAAATCAGGTTGTTGGCCAGGTAGTTATTGGTACCTGCCGTGATGTCGAAGCCCGCCGCGAAGCCGCTCGTGCCAAGGGCCTCGATGTCGTAGGCCTTGTTGCGCAGGAAGCGGTGGGTGGTGCCGCTGTTCACGTAGTAGCCCATCACAATGCCGGTGCTGCCGCTGCCACTCATGGCGTGTACCCGGCAATCGGTCACGTCCACGCTGTTGGTGGTGCCGGTGGAGTAGATGCCGTACACGCCGCTGGTGCCGGTCACGCCGTTCACCTCGGTGGCAAAAACGCGCGCATTAGTTTGCCGGTTCAGGTAGATGCCGTAGGTGGCGAAGGCAATACCGCCCGGTGTACCCGCCGGCGGCACCCCAATGCTGAGCACCCGGCTGGGCACGGGGAAGCCCGGCAGCGGCCCCGGAAACTGCCCGATTTCCGTGCCGTCGTCGGGCAGGGCGGCGGTGCCCTCCAGGTCATAGCCATAGGAGCAGTTCTGCACCGTGAGGCCGTAGAAGTGGTTATTGTTGTTGCCGCCGTTGAGCATCACCACGCCATTGGTGCGGTTGGTGTTGGCCCGGTTCAGGGTCACGGTTCCATTCAGTAAGGTGTTGTTGGTGGCCCCGTTTTGCAGCAGAATACCGTTTTCGAGCTGTTGCACTGCCGTGGTGTTGGCCGCTTTGTCTTCCACATCAATGCCGGTGAACTGCACATAGTCGGCCCCGTCCAGCGTCAGAGCGGCATCGGCTGCTCCCGTGCCGGTCCCCTGAATCCTGGGGTTCGCCCCGTTGCCGCTCCGCACAAAGACGATGGGTCCGGCCGCCGTCCCGCTCACTATGATAGGCGGGACGATTTCATCGTACACCACCCCCGCTTCCACGTTGAAGATGACGCCCGCGGACGCTACGCCCGCCGCATTCAGCGCCGTGACTGCCGCCCCAAAGGTGGGATAGTTGTTCGTTCCCAAGCCGGCCGGATTGATGGTTTTGACGCCGCTGAGCTGAGCCTGGGCATTGGGCGACACGGCCAGCAGCGAGCTGCCGAATAGGAGAGTAAGTACCGGTTTTTTCATGGGATCAGCAAGGGAAAGGTGGCACATTCAGAAGGCTAAATGTAACCATTTCCCGCCACGCGCTGCCCTCACCCAAATATCTTCACCTTCTCGCCCTTACGTTTGATGCGCAGATGGTTGCGGATAATCTGTTGAATGTCCTTGTTGTCGGTATACTCCTTAATAACGTCCCGAAAATCGGCCAGCTTGCGGGCCGAAAACGTCTCGTCCACGTAGCCGAAACCGCGGTAGCGCCCGTTTTCCACCAGCACAATGCTCTTCTCCAACTCCGTGCGCCCGGGCCCGATGACCACAAACGACTCGTGCTCGTAGCTGATGCTGTCGATGGCCTCGTCCACACGCAGGTTGTAGCTCTCCGGCGATTCTTCGCCCACGCAGGCGCCCTGGCAGCGGTGCACCTGATAGTCGAAGCAAGGCCCTTGGGTTTTGTACAGCCCGCACAGCTTCTGGCACAGATTATACTTAGCCACTTTGTGGTACAGAAACCCCTGGGCCTTGTATTGGTTGCCCAGCGCAATGATGGGAATTTCTGCATTGCGGGCATCGGCCCGTCCGTAGGCTAAGCGCTTGTAGCCCTGCTCATCAATGCGCAGGTAGATACCCGCCGGAAACACCGAGCGCCGCTGCGCCCGATTATAGGCCGGTTTCATCTGCTTGATGAGGTGCGACTCGTACAGCAGCGCCACCAGCTCTGAGCCCGTCAGCTCCCAGGTAATATCAGCAATGGAGTTTTTGAATTCCAGGCTCTTGCGCGACTTCACATCAATGGCAAAGTGCTGCTGAATGCGCTTGTAGATATTAATGGACTTGCCCACGTAAATCACCTCGCCCGCCTCGTTGTGGAAGTAGTACACGCCCGTGGCCTGCGGCAGATTGGCCACCACCGAGGCCGGCAGCAACGGCGGCATCAGCGCCTCCTTGATGGCCGTTTGAACGGCCGCCACGCGCTTGGGCGAGGGCGTTTTGGTGCCGTCGGGCCGGCGGCCTGCCGGGGCCAGGGCATCCACGCGGGCCAGGGTGTGGCTGGTGTCAGTGCCGTGGGGCAGGTCGTCGCTTTCGCTCGTGATTTTGAGGAGCTTGCCGAAAAGCAGGGCCGTGGCATGAGCGTCGCCGGCGGCGCGGTGCCGGCCTTCGAGCGGAATGCCGATGTTTTGGCACAGCTTGCCGAGGCTGTAGCTTGGCTGGCCCGGAATGAGGCTGCGCGAGAGCCGCACGGTGCACAGCGTTTTGCGCGAGTAGTTATAGCCCAAATCGGCAAACTCCTTCTTCAGAAACGAGTAGTCGAAGCGGACGTTATGGGCGACGAACACGCAGCCCTCGGTCATTTCCACCACCTTACGGGCCACCTCGTGGAACTTGGGCGCGTCGCTCACCATGTCGTTGGTGATGCCCGTGAGCTGCGTGATGAACGGCGGAATGGCCCGCCCGGGGTTGAGCAGCGTGGCGTACTCGTCCACGATTTTCTCGCCGTCGTGAATGTAAATGGCTATTTCGGTGATGCGGTCCTGGGTGGGCTGCCCGCCGGTGGTTTCAAGGTCGATGATGGCGTACAAGGGCGCGCGGGAAAGTGGTCGGTAGGAAAGCTAACAAACTTAGCCCCGCAGAAGGTTGCAAGAAAAAAGGGCCCCGTCAGAACGGTCATGCCGAACGCAGCCGAGGCATCTCGCGTGCCACCACTAATCCTTGCGATTGGATTACTGTTGCACACGAGATGCCTCGGCGACGCTCGGCATGACATTCTTAATTGACCACTAACATCACATGCGCTTCACCATGTGCCAGAACGTGCCCCACACCTTGCGCACGCCGGTCGGCTTCTCGCTCGGTTTGGGGTTCGACGAATCCTCGCCCTCAGCCACGTCGCCAAGCAGGAAGCCCCAGGGCTCGGTGGATTTGCTGGCGTCAAGCACCACTTTAATCACAGCTATCAGCGGGATGCTCAAAATCATGCCCGGCGTGCCCCACAGCTCGCCGCCCAGAATCAGGGCCACGATGGCGGCCATGGGGTTGATGCTCACCTTCGAGCCCGTGACCATGGGCGTGATGAAATTGCCTTCTAGAAACTGCACCACCAAAAACACGCCCACCACGGCCGCCGCCTTGGCCGGCGAGCCGGTTTCGACCAGCGTAATCACGGCCGGAATGGTGGCGCCCACCATGATGCCGATGTAGGGAATAACGGCCAGCACCGAGGCGAAAATGGCAAAAAACACGGCAAACTTCACCCCCAGCAGCAGCAGCCCGATGGCATTAAGCACCGCCACGATGACGATGACCGTGAACAGCCCCTGAATGTAGGCCTGCACCACGGTCTGCACGCCGTCCATGGTGTGGAGCACGGAGGTGCGCTTGTCGGGGGCCACGAAGCGGAACAGAAACTGCCGCATGTGGTCGCGGTAGTACAGAAAGCAAAAGATGTAAATAGGTATCAGCGTGGTCACGCTCAGCACGGTGGCCGTGGTGCTCAGCGTGGAGCCCAGGTAGCCGCCGGCCGATTCCTTGAGGCTGTTCAGGGAGTTGTCAATCACTTCCTCCTTGCTCATGGGGTGGTAGCCGAACTTCACGCTGGCCCACTGCTGCAGTTGGTCGAAGAAAACAATGCCCTTTTCCTGGAGCTTGGGCCACTCGTCGCGCAAACTCATAAGCTGCGTGCCAAACAGGAAAAACATGCCCACCACGGCCCCAATCACTACCAACAGCGCCACGATGATGGCCCAGATGCGCGACAGCTTGTGCCGCTCCAGCCAGGTGACGAGCGGCAGCAGCAGCACCGACAGCAGCGCGGCGTAGAGAATGGGCAGCAGCACGCCGTCGAGCTTGCGCAGCACGAACACGAGCAGCGACATGCCGATGAGCAAAAACGTGTAGTACACCACCGGCGTCTGCCGCACCTCGGCCGGGGCGTGGTGCTGCGAGGCGGAGGGAATGTTGCGGGGCAGGTTGAAATTGCTGGCGCGCGGAAGCGTAGTGGGAGGAAGCATAACTGGGAATAGGGGAGAGGCGGCTGGCGTGAACCCCAGCCGGGGCGCGGGTGTTGGTGGCTAAAGAATTTGGCGGATTTGGCTAAGCAGCTTGGCGGGACGGGCTTGGCTTGCCGCCGTTTTCTGCGTTATTTTACTGCCAAACTGCCCCGCTTACGTATTTTTTGGAATGAACGACGAACAATTACCGCTCGCGCCCGCCGTGCCCGACCACGGCTACACCGAAGACAGCATCCGCTCGCTCGACTGGCGCGAGCACATTCGGCTGCGGCCGGGCATGTACATCGGCAAACTCGGCGACGGCTCGGCCTACGACGACGGCATCTACGTGCTGGTGAAGGAAGTCGTCGATAACTGCATCGACGAGCACGTGATGGGCCACGGCCGCACCATCGACATCAAGATTTCGGACTCCCGGGTGCAGGTGCGCGACTACGGCCGCGGCATCCCGCTGGGCAAGGTGGTCGACGTGGTGAGCAAAATCAACACCGGCGGCAAGTACGACAGCAAGGTGTTCCAGAAGTCGGTAGGCCTCAACGGCGTGGGCACCAAGGCCGTGAACGCCCTGAGCGGCTATTTCCTGGTGCAAAGCGTGCGCGAAGGCGTGCTCAAAGCCGCCGAGTTTGCCCAGGGCAAGCTCGTGAGCGACCCCAAGCCCCAGAAAACCAGCCAGCGCAACGGCACGCTCGTCACCTTCCAGCCCGACGACACGATTTTCAAAAACTACCGCTTCATTCCGGAGTACCTCGAAAATCAAATCTGGAACTACGTCTACCTCAACGCCGGCCTCACCATCAACTTCAACGGCCAGAAGTACTACTCCGAAAACGGCCTGCGCGACCTCCTCGCCCGCAAAGCCGACGAGGAGAGCATGCGCTACCCCATTATCCACCTCAAAGCCCCGGATATTGAGATGGCCATGACCCACGGCAACGACTACGGCGAGGAATATTATTCCTTCGTCAATGGCCAGTACACCACCCAGGGCGGCACGCACTTGGCGGCTTTCCGCGAGGCCGTGGTGAAGGCCGTGCGCGAGTTTTACAAGAAGGATTACGACGCATCCGACATCAGGGCCAGCATCATTGCCGCTATTTCGGTGCGCGTACAGGAGCCGGTGTTTGAATCCCAGACCAAAACCAAGCTCGGCTCTGTGAACATGGGTGAGGACGGCCCCACGGTACGCGGCTTCATCGTCGATTTCGTCAAGGACAACCTCGACAATTACCTGCACAAAAACCCGGTGGTGGCCGAGGCCCTGCGCAAGCGCATTGAGCAGAGCGAGCGGGAGCGCAAGGACATGGCCGGCGTGAAAAAGCTGGCCAACCAGCGCGCCAAAAAAGCCAACCTGCACAATCGCAAGCTGCGCGACTGCCGCTTCCACCTGGGCGAAAATGCCAAGGACGGCGCCGAAAAGGAATTGCTAACCACCCTTTTCATCACCGAGGGCGACTCGGCCAGCGGCAGCATCACCAAAAGCCGCAACGTGGAGCTGGAGGCCGTGTTCAGCCTGCGTGGCAAGCCGCTGAACTGCTTCGGCCTCAAGAAGAAAATCGTGTACGAGAACGAGGAGCTGAACCTCTTGCAGCACGCCCTCAATATCGAGGAAGGCATTGAGCATCTGCGCTACAACCGCGTGGTGGTGGCCACCGACGCCGACGTCGACGGCATGCACATCCGGCTGCTGCTGCTCACCTTCTTCCTGCAGTTCTTCCCCGATTTGGTGCGCAACGGCCACGTTTTTATTCTCGAAACGCCGCTGTTCCGCGTCCGCAATAAGAAGGAAACCATCTACTGCTACAACGAGCAGGAGAAGCAGAACGCCATGCGCAAGCTGGGCAAAAACCCCGAAATCACCCGCTTCAAGGGCCTCGGCGAGATTTCGCCTGACGAATTCGGTAAGTTCATCGGCGAAAACATCAAGCTGGAGCCCGTGATTTTGCAGTCCGACCGCAGCATTCAGCAGGTGCTCACCTACTACATGGGCAAAAACACCCCCGCCCGCCAGGAATTCATTATTGACAACCTGCGGTTGGAAAAGGACCTGATTACGTCGGATGTGCTGCCAGCCGCTGAAGTGGTAGAAGCTGATTAAATTTTTTTAGCACGTATTGCCTAGCAATGAAAGCGTCTGCACTGAGCCTGGTTATGCTGTAAATTATTAATAATTATTTATATAGATTGGACTATCTGCTTTCCCGTTTTTAGAAAAAAGGGGCCAACGCAAACAACTGAACAAGAAAATGTCTCCCAATTCATGCTTGACTTTTGGGAATTATCATTTTTGTGTGTAGGTTTGAACCGTCGGCCAGGGGTAGACTGGTCGACAAATTCCACGGAAAAGCCCGAGCCTTTGGTTCGGGCTTTTTTCGTGAATTGGTTTTGACTCAGAATTGCGAAGCTTCTTTCGACTGGTAATTTTGCTTATTGGCTATTTTATTTAGCTTGTTTGTGAGCTGAAAAATAGCGTATTTTGGAGTGTTAACCCATTATTGTATCCGCAGTCGGCAGTTTGCTGAATCAGGCGTCGCTAATAATTTTGGGAACTTTCCGGCCCCAGCTGGAATTGTAATTTGTTGCGCTCCGCGCTGATTCCGGTATTTTTGACGGCACTTCGCCGACCTCATTCGTTTCCCTCGTGGCTACTCTCGATACTCCCGCTTCCGACACTCCCGACCAGGATTTTTTGCAACCCGGCGATTCGGTGGATTTTGACTTAGGCGCATTCTCGCCCGCCGCGGCCGCCGATTCAATCGAGCCGACTGATTTTCAGGACGCTGCCTTGAGCGAAGGCGCCGGCGAAGCAACCGATGAGGAAACCGATGAAACGGCTCCAGCGCCCGACTTATTCGGCCATTTGGCGCCCGAGGTGGAAGCCCCGCCCGTGACCGAACCCGAAACTGAGGAGGAGCCCAAATTCGCCCCCGGCGAAACCATCCACGACGTGGCCACCGTGCGCGGCATGTACCAGAACTGGTTTCTGGACTATGCTTCCTACGTGATTCTGGAGCGTGCCGTACCGGCCATTGAGGACGGCCTCAAGCCCGTGCAGCGGCGCATTTTGCACGCCATGAAGGAGATGGACGACGGCCGCTTCAACAAGGTGGCCAACGTCATCGGCCAGACCATGCAGTACCACCCGCACGGCGACGCCAGCATCGGCGACGCCATGGTGAACCTGGGCCAGAAAGACCTGCTCATCGAAACCCAGGGCAACTGGGGCGACGTGCGCACCGGCGACGGCGCCGCCGCGCCCCGCTACATCGAGGCCCGCCTGAGCAAATTCGCGCTCGACGTGGTGTTCAACCCCGACACCACCGAGTGGCAGCTCAGCTACGATGGGCGCAAGCGCGAGCCCACCACGCTGCCCGTGAAGTTCCCGCTGCTGCTGGCGCAGGGCGTGGAGGGCATTGCCGTGGGCCTCAGCACCAAGATTATGCCCCACAACTTCCAGGAGCTGTGCCGGGCCAGCATCGACGTGCTGAAAGGGCGCGAGGTGCAGCTGTTTCCGGACTTCTCGACCGGCGGCCTGTGCGACGTGAGCAACTACAACTCGGGCATGCGCGGCAGCAAAATCCGCCTGCGCGCCACCATCGAGAAGGTGGATAAGACCTTGCTCGTCATCCGCGACATTCCCTATGGCTCCACCACCACGGCGCTGATGGAGAGCATTGTGAAGGCGAGCGAGGCCAACAAAATCAAGATTAAGAAGGTGGTCGACAACACGGCGGCCGACGTGGAAATCCAGGTGCAACTGCCCACCGGCGTGAGCCCCGACCTGACCATGGACGCGCTGTACGCCTTCACCGACTGCGAAATCAGCATCTCGCCCAATACCTGCGTCATCATCGACGAGAAGCCGCGCTTCGTGGGCGTGGAGGACGTGCTGCGCCAGAGCACCAAGGCCACCGTGCGCCTGCTGGAGCGCGAGCTCGAAATCCGCCAGGACGAGCTGTGGGAGAAGTGGCACAACGCCTCGCTGGAGAAAATTTTCATCGAAAACCGCATCTACCGCAAGATTGAGGAGTGCGAAACCTGGGAGGAAATCCTCGAAACGATTGACAAGGGACTCAAGAAATTTGTGCGCGTGGAAGGGGAGAAGGCCCGCGCCGACGATTCGCGCATCGTACTGCGCCGCCCCATCACAGAGGACGACCTCACGCGCCTGACCGAAATCCGCATCAAGCGCATCTCGAAGTTCGACGGTTTCAAGGCTGACGAATACCTGCAGCGCCTCGAAACCGAGCTGGCCGAAGTGGCCGACCACCTGGCCAACCTCACGCGCTACGCCATTCGCTACTTTGAGGGCCTGCTGAAGAAGTACGGCGTGGGCCGCGAGCGCCGCACGCAGCTGCGCACTTTCGACGTGGTGACGGCTCAGAAAGTGGCCGTGGCCAACCAGAAGCTATACGTGAACTACGCCGACGGCTTCGTGGGCTACGGCCTGAAAAAGGACGAAAACGCGGTAACCATCTGCGACTGTTCGGACCTGGACGACATCATCGCCATCCGGCGCGACGGCACCTTCACGGTAAGCAAAATCGCCGAAAAGACCTTCGTGGGCAAGGACATTCTGCATGTCGGCGTCTATAATAAGAACGACGACCGGCTGGTATATAATATGGTCTACCTGGATGGCACCTCGGGCATCAGCTTCGCCAAGCGCTTCCTGGTGTCGGGCATCACGCGCGACAAGGTGTACGACCTCACCAAGGGCACCAAGGGCACCAAAACGCTCTACCTCACGGCTAACCCCAATTCGGAGTCGGAAATCGTTAGCATTCAGCTTTCCGATAAGGCCCCGGCGCGGGTGAAGCAGTTCGACTTTGATTTTGCCGACCTCGCCATTAAGGGCAAGGGCTCGATGGGCAACATCGTGACCAAACAGCCCATCAAAAAAATCACCCAAAAGTCGCTGGGCGACTCCACGCTGGGCGGGCGCGAAATGTTTTTCGACAGCGTGGTGGGCCGCCTCACCACCTCGGCGCACGGCCGCTACCTGGGCGCTTTCGATACGGATGACACCATTCTGGTGGTGTTCAAGGACGGCAGCTACGAGCTGACGCCGCCGGATACGGCCATCCACTTCGACGTGCCCAATATTCTAATACTGCGCAAGTTCGAGCCCGATACCGTTCTTTCGACGGTGTATATGGACGGCGAAACTAAAATTCACTATGTGAAGCGTTTCAAGATTGAAACCAGCACGCTGAGCAAGCGCTTCACCTTTATTTCCGAAACCAAGGGCTCGAAGCTGCTGGCCGTGACGGCCAACTCCGAGCCGCTGGTGGAATTGAAAGTGCAGAAGGACAAGAAGGCCGACAAGGAAACCGAGAAAATCGGCCTGCACGAGTTCATCGACGTGAAGGGCTGGAAGGCGATGGGCAACAAGCTCAACTTCTACAAAATCCACTCCCTCGCCCTGCTCACCGACGAAGGCCCCGAGCCCCAGCGCCGCGAGCAAGCCAAGAAGCGCGCCCTGCCCAAGCCCGGTGAAACTAGTTCGGTAGCGGAGGACGCAACCCGCCCGGAGCCCGCCGGCCCCGTCGACGTGACGGCCGAGGAGGTGGCCCGCGCTCAGGAGTTGCTCAAGCGGCCCAAGGCGCAACTGGGGTTGTTTTAAAGGAACCGAAAGAATCTGTGGAAAAAGATGGGCGCCGTTCTCGTTGTAAGCGGGAACGGCGCCCATCTATTATTTTACGCTATAGAGCTAGGCGCTGTGCCGTTTCTTTGCGTTTATGCCCGTGTTGCGCTTTTTCCTGTTTCTGCTGGGCTTGGCCCAATTGCGTCGGGCCGGGCTGTTGCTTGGGCTTGGGATGCTGGCCGCCGTGCCGGCCCGGGCGCAGTTCAGGGACAAGCCACACAAGCCGGCCACTGTAACGGCCCGGCCGCCGGCCGCGGTTTTGCCCGCCGACCCGCCGGCCGTGCGCGTCAAGCTGTTTCAGGCGGCCAGTTTGGCCAATCAGTTCAAGGATTCCGAGGCTCTGGCCGTGTACCAGGAAGTGCTGGGGCTCGCGCCCACCCACTACCTGGCGCTGTGGCAGTCGGCGGTGCTGAGTGTGCGCATTGGCGGGCGCTACTCCGATGAAACCCGCAAATCGGCCTATTTCAACGCGGCTAGGGGCTACGCCGACCGCGCCCTGCTGCTGCGGCCCGAAGGCGGCGAAAGCAACTACGCCGTGGCCCTGGCCCTGTTCAACCAGGCCACCCTCTACAGCGCGGGCGCCCGGCTCACGGCCTTCCGCGACCTGCGCTCGCACGTGTACCTCGCCACCGAGCGCCGGCCCGACCTGCCCGAAGCCTGGCAGCTGCTGGGCCGCTGGCAGTACCGCGTGGCGCACTACAACCTGCTGGAGCGCATTTACAGCAAGCTCGTGCTCGGCGACGTGCCCGACGGCGGCGACAGCCGCGAGGCCATGGACGACCTCGAAAAGGCGCATCAGCTGGCTCCTAAAAACCTGCAGTTCTGCTACGACCTGGCCCGCATGTGCCGCTACCAAGGGCGTCGGCGCCGCGCCATCGAGGTGTTGCGTGCGGCCGAGAAAATCCCCCCTATTACCAGCGACGACCTCGTCATAAGCCGCCTGTGCCGGAAAATGCTTCCGCCCTTGCTCCGCGCCGATGCCCGCTACCAAAAGCGCCAGGGCCGCGACCGGGTGCCACCGGCGGCGTCCGATTCTGCAAAATCGGCGGTGGGCAGCACCGGCAGGAGCGAATAATGGCTGCGGACATCTCCACGTCCTGCTTGCTGGCCACGCAGCTGTTTTCTTTGTAGTAATTCTACGGGCATCCCATGTATGTTAATCGGTTTTTCAGGCTGACTCTTGTGCCGCTGCTTCTGCTGGCTGCCCCGGCCTGCCAAACCGCGCCCGACGAGCGCGCCGATACCTTGGTTAACTTAGCCACCGTGCAAAGCGGCCCTCGCGTACAGGCCGACGAGTTGAACGGCGCCATCGCCCGCGCGCCCCAAAACACCGCCCTGCTGGCCAAGCGCGCCACCCTGCGCCTCGCCGCCGGCCAGCCCCGCGCCGCTCTCACCGACGTGGCCGCCGCCCTGGCCATCGACGACACCGACGGCAGCCTCTACTTTCTGCAGGCCCGCGCCTTCCGGGCCCTGGGCCAGCTCAACGAGGCCCTGGCCGCCGCGCGGCGGGCGGCCGGGCACGGCTTCGGCGGCCCCGAGCTGCCTTTGCTGGTAGGGGAGACGCACCTGGCTGGCCGCAACTACCCCGCCGCCCTCGATAACCTCGACCGTACCCTGCGCCTCGACCCCGACCAGCCCGCCGCCCTTTTCTACAAAGGCTTAGCCTACGCCGCCACGGCCGACACCAGCACCGCCGTGCAATACCTGCAAGATGCCCTGGCCCGCGACCCCCGCGAGCCGGAAATCCTGCACCAGCTGGCTTTTTTGCTCAACGCCTGGCGCATTCCCGCCGAAGCTGCCCGCTACGCCGCCCAAGGCATGAAGCTGGATACGACCTCGGGCCTGCTACGCTACGACTACGGCCGCCAGCTCGAATTGCAGGGCCGCCCCGACAGCGCCCTCTGGTACTACCGCCGCGCCCTGACCCTCGACACCACCGTTTACCGGGCCGACTACCGCCTGGGTCTGGCCGCTGCCAAAGCCAAACAGCCCAAAGCCGTAATCCAGCACCTCGGCCGCGCCATCCGCCGCAACGCCCGCCTGCCCGAGGCCCGCGCTCTGCTGGCCGAAGCTTACGAAGCCCAAAACCGCCTGCCCGAAGCCCTCGACCAATACCGCCGCCTGGTGGCCGAAAACCCGGGCAACGCGCACTGGACCTACAAAGTCTGGAAAACCAACGGACTGGTGCAGGCTTCCCTACCCGATAGCCTACGCACCGGGCCGCGCTACTACTATCGTCGGCCGCTGGCGCCGCATCGTCCGGCGCCTATCGCCCCGCTGCCGACACGCGCCCCGCAAGCCGACTAACGGCGAAAAGGCACTTGCCAAGCCAGCGGGACGTTAATAATCTCGTCATTCGTTATTTCACGGGCCGGATTCCGCTTTAAATCAAGCAACGCGTAACTTGCGCCCCATTTTGCCGCTCAGGCACCCATTCTGCTTTATATGCTCAACATCACCCTCCCCGACGGCTCCCAGCGCCAGCTAGCCGACGGCGCCACCGGCTACGACGTCGCCGCCAGCATCTCCGAAGGCCTCGCCCGCAACGCCCTCGCCGTCACCGTCAACGGTGAAGTCCGCGACCTGCACCGCGCCCTGCCCGACAACGCCACCGTCAGCATCCTCACCTGGAACGACCCCAGCGGCAAATCCACCTATTGGCACTCCTCGGCCCACCTCATGGCCGAGGCGCTCGAAGCCCTGTACCCCGGCGTGAAGCTGGCCATCGGCCCGGCCATCGAAAACGGCTTCTACTACGATGTCGACCTCGGCGAGGGCCGCAGCATCAGCAGCGAGGACTTCCCCGAAATTGAGAAGAAAATGCTGGAGCTGGCCAAAAACAAGAGCCGCTACGAGCGCAAGGAAGTCTCGAAAGCCGATGCCATTGCCTACTTCACCGAGAAGCAGGACCCCTACAAGCTGGAGCTGCTCGAAAACCTCGAAGACGGCAACATCACCTTCTATACGCAGGGCAACTTCACCGACCTCTGCCGCGGCCCGCACATTCCCGACACCGGCACCATCAAAGCTGCCAAGCTCATGAACGTGGGCGGCGTGTTCTGGCGCGGCGATGCCAACCGCCAGCAGCTCACCCGCGTCTACGGCATCACTTTCCCCAAAGCCAAGGACCTCACCGAGTACCTCGAACGCCTCGAAGAAGCCAAGCGCCGCGACCACCGCAAACTGGGCAAAGAGCTGAAGCTGTTTGCTTTCTCCGAGAAAGTAGGAGCGGGGCTGCCCCTGTGGTTGCCCAAAGGCACGGCCCTGCGCGAGCGCCTTGAACAGTTCCTGCGCAAAGCTCAGGTGAAGGCTGGCTACCTACCCGTCGTGACGCCCCACATCGGCGCCAAGGAGCTGTACGTGACCAGCGGCCACTACGAGAAGTACGGCGCCGACTCGTTCCAGCCCATCAAAACGCCCAACCCCGGCGAGGAATTCTTCCTCAAGCCGATGAATTGCCCGCACCACTGCGAAATCTACAAAACCGAGCCCCGCAGCTACCGCGACCTGCCCGTGCGCTTCGCCGAGTTCGGCACCGTGTACCGCTACGAGCAGTCGGGCGAGCTGCACGGCCTCACCCGCGTGCGCGGCTTCACGCAGGACGACGCCCACCTCTTCTGCCGCCCCGACCAAGTGAAGGACGAGTTCATGAAGGTGATTGACATCGTGCTCTACGTGCTCAAGGCGCTGGATTTTAACGATTTCACCGCCCAGATTTCACTGCGTGACCCCGAAAACAAAGCCAAGTACATCGGCACCGACGAAAACTGGGCCCTGGCCGAAAGCGCCATCATCGAAGCCGCCGCCGAAAAAGGCCTCACCACCACCACCGAGCTGGGCGAAGCCGCCTTCTACGGCCCCAAGCTCGACTTCATGGTGCGCGACGCTATTGGCCGCCGCTGGCAGCTCGGCACCATCCAGGTCGATTACAACCTGCCCGAGCGCTTCGACCTCGAATACACCGCCGCCGACAACTCCAAGCAGCGCCCGGTGATGATTCACCGCGCCCCCTTCGGCTCGCTGGAGCGTTTCGTGGCCGTGCTCATCGAGCACTGCGGCGGCAATTTCCCGCTCTGGCTCACGCCCGAGCAGTTCATAGTGCTCCCGATTTCCGATAAGTACAGCGACTACGCCTATCAGGTGAAAGCCCAGCTGGAGCAGCACGACCTGCGCGGCACCGTGGATGGCCGCGACGAGCGCATCGGCCGCAAAATCCGCGACGCCGAAATGGGCAAAATCCCTTATCTGCTGGTAGTAGGGGAGAAGGAAGCCCAGGACAACATCATCTCCGTCCGCAAGCACGGCGAAGGCGACCTCGGCTCCATGCCGCTGGCCGATTTCGTGAAGAGCGTGCAAAGCCAGATGGTAGAGGCAATGTAGTTTCGTCTAAGTGCATAGAACGTCATGCTGAGCGAAGTCGAAGCATCTTTACCGCAATAGTAATTATTTACTCTCGCGGCAGAGATGCTTCGATTTCGCTCAGCATGACGTTCTTTTTTGCCCTTTTAAGCTCCCTCACAAATTCCTTCTGTAATCAGCTTGCCTTTCCCATTTTAAATACCGATATTTGCCCCTTGATAGCCAGGCCTTACCCGGCCTGAACTGCCTAGAATCTCATTCCCCGCCACTTTTTTAGCAGGAGGACCAAACCATAGCAACCCCGAATCGTCGGTACGTGCCCCGCCAGCAGGTGGAAGAGCCGTTCAAAATCAATCAGAAAATCACGGCCCGCGAAGTGCGTCTCGTTGGCGACAACGTCGAGCAAGGCGTTTACCCGACCGACCAGGCCCGCAAAATGGCCCAAGAGCAAAATCTCGACCTCGTTGAGATTTCGCCCACGGCCACGCCGCCCGTTTGCCGCGTCATCGACTACTCGAAATTCAAGTACGAGCAGAAGAAGAAAACCCGCGAGCTGAAAGCCAAGCAAACCAAAGTCGTCCTCAAGGAAATCCGCTTCGGCCCCAACACCGACGAGCACGACTTCGCCTTCAAAGTGAAGCACGCCCAGGAGTTTTTGCGCGAAGGCGCGAAAATCAAGAGCTACGTGCACTTCGTCGGCCGCAGCATCGTGTTCAAGGAGAGGGGCGAAATCCTGCTGCTCAAGTTTGCCCAGGCCCTTGAGGACCTCGCCAAAGTAGAGCAGCTGCCCAAGCTCGAAGGCAAGCGCATGTTCCTCTACCTCGCCCCCAAGGCCGCGGTAGTGGCCAAAGCCGCCGCCTCGGCCAAGCCCGCCGCCCCGGCCGACGCCAAGCCCAAGGCGCCCAAGCCAGCCGAGCCCAAAGCCGACGCCACCGACAAGACCTCCGAACCGGCCCCAGCTCCCGCTGCCGACGCCGCCGAATAGCATTTACCCGGTTGAAGATGGCTTCCCGACCACTGGTCAGTCAGCAATCAACAATCAACAACCAACCCTCCAACAACCACTACAATGCCGAAAGTAAAGACCAAATCCGGTGCTAAGAAGCGCTTTGCGCTCACCGGAACGGGCAAGGTGAAGCGGAAGCACGCCTTCAAATCGCACATTCTGACCAAGAAGACGACCAAGCAGAAGCGCGGCCTGACCCACACGGGCTTGGTAAGCAGCGCCGACATGAACCGCGTGCGTCAGATGCTCAACATCTGAGTTAACTAACAAGCAATTTTCACCAGGCTTCCGGCTCTAAGACTCAATCCGTCGCCGGCTGCCAAAAACTCCCTAGGTTATGCCAAGAAGTGTCAACCACGTGGCCTCGCGCCACCGCCGTAAGAAAATCATGCGTTTGGCGAAAGGCTACTACGGCCGTCGCAAAAACGTGTGGACCGTAGCCAAGAACGCCGTTGAAAAAGGCCTGCTCTACGCTTACCGCGACCGTAAAGTAAAGAAGCGCGAATTCCGCGCCCTCTGGATTCAGCGTATCAACGCCGGCGCTCGTGAGCACGGCCTGTCGTATTCGCAACTGATGGGCGGCCTGAAAAAGGCTGGCATCGAGCTCAACCGCAAAGTGCTGGCTGACTTGGCCCTGAACCACCCCGAAGCCTTCAAAGGCATCGTGGAAAAAGCGAAATAGTCGCTTCCGGCCGCTATTGACCAAGAAGACGCTGGCCACTGAGTGGGTCCAGCGTCTTCTTGTTTCAGGCTTTCCCAATTTCGCGCCGTTTGATACGTTGGGCCGCTAGGCTGACGTTTGACAAAAAGGCCGGAAACGAAAAAACCGCTCCAGCGCAATGCTGAAACGGTTTTCGATGTAGCGGGAGGCGGGCTCGAACCGCCGACCTCAGGGTTATGAATCCTGTGCTCTAACCAGCTGAGCTACCCCGCCGGGTTTTGTGGGTGCAAAGGTACGCTGACGAAAAGCCGCCGTGCAAGCCCACAGGCCAAAAAACACTGTTTTTATCTTGCGCCCCGTTGTTTTCAAACCAGGGAGGGCGCCGAATTTCCGACTTCCTCTGATGGCTTTATCTGATACTCAAACGAAAGCGCGCTTCGTGGTGGAATTCCCCATCAATGCCTCGCCCAAAATTCTTTTCCCTTATCTGGCCACCGCCTCGGGCCTTTCCCAGTGGTTTTGCGACGATGTGCGCTATGTGGAGGGCCAGCGCCTCAATTTTATCTGGGACAACGACAACCATTACGCCGAAATTTCGGGCCAGCGCCTGAATCGTGCCGTGCGCTTCGTTTTCCTCGATGAGCAGCGCCAGCCCGTGACCGATGCCAGCTTCCTGGAGTTCACCCTCGACTCCTCGCAGGTGACGGATGAGGTTTACTTGCGCGTAATTGATTATTCGGCGGCCCACGATGCGCGCGAACAGCATGAAATGTGGGAAGGCCTGGTGGGCAAATTGCGCGAGCAGGTGGGAGGATAGGCTGAAATTTGGCCAGACCGGGTATTTCCGGGCCTAGCGGTACTTTTTCCTTCCTGTCATCGTTTTGCCCAAAGCCACAACCGATGCCAAGGGGCACATTTTATGCTTAAGAAGCTCGATAAACTTATTCTTAAGGCCTTTGCCGGGCCCTTCCTGCTCACATTCGCCGTAGTGCAGTTCATTCTGCTCACCCACACGCTGTTGAAATACCTCGACGATATCATCGGCAAGGACTTGGGCACGGGGGTATTGCTGAAATTGCTATTCTACTTCAGTGTCCTGATTGTCCCTGTTTCGCTGCCGTTGGCCGTACTGCTGTCGTCGCTGATGACGTACGGCAACCTAGGCGAACACCACGAACTGACGGCTATTAAAGCCTCTGGCATTGCGCTAACGCGCATTTTGCGCCCAGTGCTGCTGTTGACAGCGGCGCTGGCCGTAGGCGCTTTCTGGTTTAACGAAACGATTGTGCCGCGCGCTAATCTGAATGCCTACAGTTTGTTGTGGGATGTGCGCCAGCAGAAATTGGCCTTGGATATCCGGGAAGGCGTTTTCTACAACGGCATTCCCGGCTACACCATCAAAGTGAATAAGAAAACCGGCGAAAACGGTGACCGACTGCACGGCGTTATGATTTACGACCATACCCAGAAGTCGGGCAACGCTACTGTGATGCTAGCAGATTCAGGCCGTATGCGCACAACACACGGTGGCGGGTATTTAGCTTTTGAACTCTTTCATGGCCACAACTACGTGGAGCAGCCCGATGCCCAAGACCGGGCCGGAGCAAGCTTCGTTCGCCAGGCATTCGACCACAACGTAATTACGTTTTCGCTCGCTTCCTTCGGCATGACGACAACTAAAAAAGAGTTGTTTGCGCAAAACCGGATGATGCTGAACATACCACAGCTACACTACGCCACCGATTCGGTGCAGAAAAAAATGCACCGCGAGGAGCAACTTCTGCCGATGCAGATGAATTCGTACTATTCTTATTTGCGCTTTGATACGACGGGACGGGCGGCCAATCGCAAAGTAGAAGGCTGGCAGGTGCCCGTGAAGCGGCTGGCTACGCTGACGCCGCCGGTTATGGAGCAGGCCCTCAATCGCGCCCGCAACCTGAAAACATATGCCGATTCCTCGGCGGAGCGACTGACGGACTTGGCCAAAAATTCGGCCTTGTTTCGCATTGAGATTTTTCGCAAATATTCGCAATCCGTTGCAGTACTGCTCATGTTTTTGATTGGCGCGCCGCTTGGTTCCATTATCAAAAAAGGCGGCTTGGGTGTGCCCATTCTCATTTCCATCCTCTTCTTCATCGTGTACTACGTGCTCAGCATCATGGGCGAGAAGTACGGCCGCGAGTTTGTGATGCCGGTGGGCATCGGCATGTGGATGTCGAATCTGGTGCTGCTGCCAGCGGGGTTGTTTTTCCTATATCAGGCGTACAACGACTCCGGCTTGCTGGAACTGGATTTCTGGCGTCGGCTGCCGCAGCGGCTGGGCATTCCGGCCCTGCGCAAAATCACGGAGCCGGAAGAAGAGTTGGTGGCTTAAGCGTCGGCTTCTACGACAAAACTTTCGACGCTGCTTTCATCCTGTTTTTAAATTTCGTACCTTTGCGGCACCCCAATGTGTGGGGTAGTCAAATTTTCTTTTTTCATCCTAAAATCTAAGACGGGGTCACACCTATCAACCGATGATTTTAAATACCGAAGCCAAACAGGCCATCTTCGAAAAGAACAGCCTGCAGAAGTCAAAAACCGATACCGGTTCGGCCGAGTCGCAAATCGCCCTCTTCACCCACCGCATCACCCACCTCACCGAGCACCTCAAGGTGAACAAGAAGGACCACAGCACCCGTCTGGGCCTCCTGAAGCTCGTAGGTAAGCGCCGCAGCATGCTGGATTACCTGCAGCACCGCGAAATCAACCGCTACCGCGCCATCATCAAGGAGCTGGGCATCCGTAAGTAAGTCCAGAATCTGAGAGTAGGGAGCCTTCCAACGAAGGTTCCCTACTCTTTTTTTGTTCGGGTTGGTTTGGCGCCGAGGCTACCCCCGACGGTTGGTTTTATCGGCGCACCGCTGTTATCAATACCTGAGTAACGAGGGCCGCTGGCGGCACTCGTTTTTGGCTGCTCGCCCGCTGTCGCTTTTCCAAGCAAACCCCGCTGATGTCCCAACCCCACGCCATTACCAAAACCCTGGCGCTGCCCGACGGCCGCGTCATCTCCATCGAAACCGGCAAGCTGGCCAAATTCGCTGACGGCGCCGTCGTGGTGCGTCTCGGCGACACCATGCTGCTCGCCACGGTGGTGTCGGCCCCGAGCCAGCGCGAAGGCGTTGATTTCCTGCCGCTGTCGGTTGATTACCAGGAGAAATTCGGCTCGGCCGGCAAGATTCCCGGCTCGTTTCAACGCCGCGAAGGCCGCTTGAGCGACTACGAAATCCTGATTTGCCGCCTCGTCGACCGCATCCTGCGGCCGATGTTCCCCAAAGACTACCACTACGAGGTGCAGGTGATGATTACCCTCATCTCGGCCGATAAAGAAGTGCAGCCCGACGCGCTGGCCGCCCTGGCCGCCTCGGCCGCGCTGTCGATTTCTGATATTCCGTTTGCTGGCCCGATTTCGGAAGTGCGCGTGGCGCGCATCGACGGCCAGTTTCAGATTAACCCCAAGACCTCCGACCTTGCCCGCGCCGACATGGACCTGATGGTGGGCGCTACGGCCGACTCGGTGGCCATGGTGGAAGGCGCCATGAAGGAAGTGAGCGAGGAGGAAATGGTGGCGGCCATTGCCTTCGGCCACGAAGCCATCAAGGCCCAGTGCCAGTTGCAGAAGGAACTAGCGGAGGCCGTGGGCCGCACGCCGGAGTCGCAGCCCCGCGAGTACCCCAAGTACGAGGAAAACGAGGCGCTGAAAAAGCTCATTCAGGAAGGCGTTTACCAGGGTGCTTACGACGTGGCCCGCTCGGGCAACACCAGCAAGGGCGGCCGCAAGGAAGGCTTCTCGGGCGTGAAGAAGGCGTTCCTCGACAAACTCGTGGCCGAGCAGCCGGAGCTGGACATGAAAATGTTCAGCCGCTATTATGGCTCGGCCGAGAAGAAGGCCATTCGCGACATGATGGTGAAGGAGCGGGTGCGCCTCGACGGCCGCCAGCTCACCGAAATCCGCCCCATCTGGTCGGAAATCAACTATTTGCCCGGTGCGCACGGCTCGGCCATCTTCACCCGCGGCGAAACCCAAAGCTTGACTACGGCCACGCTCGGCACCAAGCTCGATGAGCAAATTATCGACCAGCCGCTGACCAAGGGCTACTCGAAGTTCATGCTGCACTATAACTTCCCCGGTTTCTCGACCGGCGAAGTGAAGCCAAACCGCGGCGCTGGCCGCCGCGAAATCGGCCACGGCAACCTGGCCCTGCGTTCACTGCGCCAGGTGCTGCCTTCGGAAGAAGAAAACCCCTACACCATCCGCATCGTGTCGGACATCCTGGAGTCGAATGGCTCCAGCTCGATGGCTACCGTGTGCGCCGGTTCGCTGGCTTTGATGGACGCGGGTGTGAAAATTACGTCGGCCGTGGCGGGTATCGCCATGGGCTTGGTGCAGGATAAGGAAACCGGTGAGTACGCGGTGTTGAGCGACATTCTTGGCGACGAGGACCACCTTGGCGACATGGACTTCAAGGTGACCGGCACGGAGAAAGGTATTTGCGCTTGCCAGATGGACATTAAAATCCAGGGTCTGAGCAATGAGATACTGACCGCTGCTTTGCATCAGGCACGGGAAGGCCGCTTGCACATTCTGCGTGAGATGGCGAAGACGATTTCGGCCCCGGCTCCGGAGCTGAAACCGCATACCCCGCGTTCGCACAAGATGCTCATCGACAAAGAGTTTATTGGTGCGGTAATCGGGCCGGGCGGCAAGGTGATTCAGCAGATTCAGAAGGACACCAATGCCACGGTGATTATTGAGGAGAAGGACGAGAAGGGCCACGTGAGTATTTACGCCTCCAACCAGGAGGACATGCAGGGCGCCATCGACCGGATTCGCGCCATCGCGGCCCAGCCCGAAGTGGGCGAGGTGTACAAAGGCAAAGTGCGCAGCATTCAGCCCTACGGCGCTTTCGTGGAGATTATGCCGGGCAAAGACGGCCTGCTGCACATCTCGGAAGTGACGCACGAGCGGATTCAGACGCTGGAAGGCCTGTTGGAAGTGGGTCAGGACATTGACGTGAAACTGGTGGAAATCGATAAGAAAACCGGCAAGTACCGGCTCTCGCGCAAAGTGCTGCTGCCGAAACCGGAAGGTGCGGCTGCCAGCAACGGCGAAGCCAAAGCCTAAGCCCAACCGTAGGCCTGAACTAATAGCAGAGGAAGCCTGTTGGCTTCCTCTGACTTAGGGACTGCCCGAACGGACTTTTCTTTCGTATAACCCCATCAGATATCGTTCTTACCTAGTCCCCCATGAGACAGCTAAAAATTAGTAAGCAGATTACCAACCGCGAAAGCCAGTCGCTGGACAAGTACCTCCAGGAGATTGGCAAGGTTGATTTGCTCACGCCCGATGAGGAGGTGACGCTCGCGCAGCGCATCCGCGACGGGGACCAGCAGGCGCTGGAAAAATTGACCAAAGCCAACCTGCGTTTCGTCGTGTCGGTTGCTAAACAGTATCAGAACCAGGGCCTTTCGCTGGGTGACCTTATCAACGAAGGCAACCTCGGCCTCATCAAAGCCGCTAAGCGCTTCGACGAAACCCGTGGTTTTAAATTCATTTCGTACGCCGTTTGGTGGATTCGTCAGTCGATTCTGCAAGCCTTGGCCGAGCAGAGCCGCATTGTGCGTCTGCCTCTGAACCGGGTGGGTTCGCTTAACAAAATCAGCAAGTCCTTCTCCGAGTTGGAGCAGAAATTTGAGCGCGAGCCTTCGCCCGAGGAAATTGCTGAAGTGCTGGAACTGACTACTTCGGAAGTGGTGGACACGCTGAAAATCAGCGGCCGCCACGTGTCCGTGGATGCGCCTTTTGTGCAGGGCGAGGAAAACCGTCTGCTCGACGTGCTCGAAAACGAGGACGAGGAGTCGCCGGACATGGCCCTGATGAATGACTCGCTCCGCAAGGAAGTGCAGCGGGCGTTGAGCACGTTGACCAAGCGCGAGGCCGATGTGATTACACTCTACTTCGGGCTGAATGGCGAGGCTGCGCTGACGCTCGAAGAAATCGGTGAGAAGTTCAACTTGACCCGTGAGCGGGTGCGTCAGATTAAGGAAAAGGCCATTCGGCGGTTGCGGCACACGTCGCGCTCGAAGGCGCTGAAACCGTATCTGGGCTAACTTCTGCTTAGTTTTGTTGTTGCAAAAACCCCGGCTGTAAGGTTGGGGTTTTTTGTACAACCTGTGCGGTGAGCTTGGGCTTACCGTGAGACTTTTATCTTGAAAAATAGCTTCAACACGGCAAGCGAAAGCTTGCCGCCCAACGCAATGGCTGAACACATTAAATGTCTGATTATTGGCTCCGGCCCGGCTGGCTATACTGCGGCGATTTATGCGGCCCGAGCCAACATGGCGCCCGTGATGTACATGGGTTTGCAGCCCGGCGGCCAGCTCACTATTACGAATGACGTAGAGAATTTCCCCGGCTACCCGGATGGAATTATGGGGCCGGAGATGATGGAGGACCTGAAAAAGCAGGCCACCCGCTTCGGAACGGATATCCGTTACGGCATTGCCACGGCGGTAGATTTTTCGGTGACGCCGCGCAAAATCACTATTGATGAAAGCACGGAGCTGACTGCTGACGCCGTGATTATTGCCACTGGTGCTTCGGCCAAGTGGCTGGGGCTGCCCTCGGAAGCCAAACTGAACGGCTCGGGCGTGTCGGCCTGCGCGGTGTGTGACGGATTCTTCTACCGCGGGCAGGAAGTGGCCATTGTGGGCGCCGGCGATACGGCAGCGGAGGAGGCGACCTACCTGGCCAACCTGGCCAGCAAGGTGACCATGATAGTGCGCAAGAGCGAAATGAAGGCCTCGAAAATCATGCAGAAGCGCGTGCTCGACAACCCCAAGATTGAGGTGCTGTTCGATACGGTGACGGATGAGATTCTGGGCGAGCACGCGGTGGAAGGTGTGCGCGTGAAGAACGTACTGACGCACGAAACGCGGGAGATTCCGCTGACGGGCTTCTTTGTGGCCATCGGGCACGAGCCGAATTCGAAGATTTTCCAGCCCTACCTGCACCACGACGAGCAGGGCTATTTGAAAACGATTCCTGGCAGCAGCAAGACCAACATCGACGGCGTATTTGCTTGCGGCGACGTACAGGACTACACCTACCGGCAGGCCGTGACGGCTGCTGGCACCGGCTGCATGGCCGCGCTGGATGCCGAGCGGTACCTCGCGGCAATGGGCATACACTAAATTTTGTGTTACCGTGTTAGTTAAAGACGTGTTAGAAAGAGCGAGCTTTGTGGTTCGTCCTTTCTAACCGTTTTGTTTTAGACCAAACGGCGTGTTGACAAGTACTTAAGTTCTTATCAACGGCCTTTCTCTGCTTGCTTTTGATATTCTTGAAAATAATTCGTTGGCGCCCGGCGCTGCTGCTGCTGGCTTTGTTATTGTTGCTGACCGGCTTGAGCCCTGCGCAGGCGCAGCGCCGCAAACCGCCTCGTACCAAGGCCAAAGCCGGCAGCACGTCCGGCAAGTCGGACTTCTTTCGCATCAAGACCCCCAAGATGCGCTACGTGCGGCCGGACACCACCACGGTAATTGAAACCGAGGAAATCCCGGATGAGAATTCGGATGCCGCGAAGTCCATTTACTTCAACCCGGCCAAGAAGCTCAGCATTGTGAGCGAAGACACGACGACGCTGAACGAGGGCGGGCAGGAAATTGTGGAGATGTCGGAGGAGGTGCTCATCGACTCGTCGTGGGTGAAAGTAGCGGGCTACTACTCCATTTGGGACACGCACCGGGTGAACCCGTACCGCGTGGATGGCCGCAGCTACCGCGACTCGCTGAAACTACGGCTCACCGACCCGCCCCGGCAGCGCTATGCTAAAATGCCGCTTGTGACGACACCCATTACGTCGGGCTTTGCCTTCCGGGGCTACCGCTGGCACTACGGCATGGACTTGGATTTGGAAACCGGCGACTCGGTGAAAGCCGTGTTCGATGGCGTGGTGCGGATTCAGGCCTGGGACGGCGGCGGCTACGGCAACTACATTCTGGTGCGGCACTACAACGGGCTCGAAACCGTGTACGGCCATCTGAGCAAGTCGCTGGTGACGGTGGGCACCTTCGTTAAAGCCGGCCAGCTTATCGGCTACGGCGGCAGCACGGGACGTAGCACGGGCTCGCACCTGCACTTCGAGGTGCGCTACCAGGGCAACCCCATCAACCCGGTGCTGATGTACGACTTTCCCGGCTACAAGCTGCGCAAGGACAATTTTACTATTACCTCTCAGCTGTTCAACTACTACAGCCGGGCGCTGGGGCACCGTAGCAGTAGGAGCAGTGGTTCGCCTTCTCGGGCCCGGCAGGTGGTCACGCACCGGGTACGCTCGGGCGATACGATGTCGGAAGTGGCCGAAAAGTATGGGGTGCGCGTGAGCACCCTGCGCAAGCTGAACCCGGGCGTGAAGACCTTGCAGCCGGGTAAGAAGCTGCGGATTAAATAAGCGCCGCCAGCACCAAACAGAACGTCATGCAGAGCGCAGCGAAGCATCTTGCCCGCCACCACTAATCAATTGTTTTTAGTGACTGCAAGCAAGATGCTTCGCTGCGCTCTGCATGACGTTCTTTATTCTATTAATTCATCAAAACTGACCTAATGAAACTTGACATCCTGGCTCTTGGCGCCCACCCCGACGATGTAGAAATGTCCTGCACCGGCACGCTGCTGGCCAGTATGGCCGTGGGCAAGAAAGTTGGGATTGTTGATTTTACGCGCGGCGAGCTGGGCACGCGCGGAACGCCCGAAACCAGGGCCGAAGAAGCGGCAGCTTCCAACAAAATCCTGGGCATCGATATCCGCGAAAACTTAAGCATGGCCGACGGCTTCTTCCGCAACGACCGGGAGCATCAGTTGCTGCTCATTGCCGCCATTCGGCGCTACCAGCCTGAGGTGGTGCTGGCCAACGCCATCACCGACCGCCACCCCGACCACGGCAAGGCCGCCCAGCTGGCCGTGGATGCCTGCTTTCTGAGCGGCCTGCGCATGATTGAGACGCGAGACGAAAACGGCCAGCCCCAAGAAGCCTGGCGCCCCAAAAACGTGTACCACTACATCCAGGACCGGCAGCTGCCGCCCGATTTCGTGGTTGATATTACGCCGCACTGGGAGAAGAAATGGGAAGCCATTCAGGCGTTCAAAACCCAGTTTTTCAACCCTGATTTGGACGCCCCGCAAACCTACCTTTCCAGCCAGGCCTTTGGCCGGTTTATGGAAGCACGGGCCCGGGAATTCGGCCATATTATTGGGGTAGAGTTTGGCGAAGGCTTCACGGTGGCGCGGCCGGTAGGCGTGCGCGAGGTGGGCGACTTGCTTTAGAAAGTAGTATCTAGCACCGGGATACGTCTCTTTCTTCTACCATTTCGCTTCTACCCGGTGAATTTCCTCGAATTTGAAACCCGTTGGCTGAAAGCCGGCGGGGCCGAGCGCGCTAACTACAGCCTGTTCCTTCAGGATTTGTGCGATTTAATCGGCGCACCCCGGCCCGACCCCACCACCGACAGCCCCACGCAGGATGCCTACGTGCTGGAGCGCGCCGTCGCGTTTGACGATGGTGGCGGCAAGCAATCCATCGGCCGAATTGACTTGTACAAACGCGGCTGCTTCGTGCTCGAAACCAAACAGGGGGTGAGTCGTACGGATGAGGTTTCAGGTGAATATAAAACCGCGCGGCGCGTGTTAAACGGACCTCGGACCTCGGACCTCGGACCTCGGACCTCGGACCTCGGACCTCGGACCTCGGACCTCGGACCTCGGACCT
>NZ_JAUQSX010000022.1 GCF_030581005.1 Hymenobacter mellowenesis
CAGCAGGTTGGTGGCCGCGCGCGACTCTTCTGCCGCCAGCTCGGGATATACCGTCCCGGTATCGTCGGCCGTGGCCACCGTGCGTTCAAACGTGGAACGCACGGCCGTGGCGCCGGCCAGCAGCTCCACCTGCCACGGCTGTTCGGTGTTGGCTATCAAGCCGTAGCGCACCAACAACGGCAACGCCAATGTGCGCAGACGGGTATCGCGCAGGTCGTAAGCGGCGCTCCGCCGGCCCGTAGGAAAGGTGCGCCCATACGCGTAGATGCTGTGGCTCCGGTCCTGGCCATACACCGCGCTGAGCTGTACGGCCAGGTACGGGCTGAGCTGCACGCCCACGCTGGGCACGGGCGAGAGCACCCGCCGGCCCGACTCATCGCGCTGAAGCTGGTAGCGCCCGAAGCCCGCGCCCAGGCCCGCAAACCAGCGGGGCCGCCAGGGCTCCCGCAGCGTGGCCGCCGGCAGGGGCAATGCGCTGCCCGACGGGCCAAAGCGGTAGCGCAGGCCCAGCAGCACGGTGCCGGTCAGGCGGTCTGCCAGCGGCGGCACCGGCTGAGAATACAAGTAGTAGGCAATCCGGTTCTGAAACAATGGCTCACGGGGCGTCAGCGACAGATGGCCCAGGGCATCCAGTGTGAGCTCCAGGTGCCGACTCAGCGTCCGGTGCAGGCCCAGGCCTGCCGTCAGGTTGGCCCCGGTGAAAGTTTCGCTGTATTCGGACCGGCGGAAAGTAGTGCCCGCCGTCGTAATGTTCTCCACCTCGTTCACGGCCAGCCGCTGGGTTTGCAGCCACGCCCCGCCGGCCAGCACGTCGAACTGCCAGCCCGCAGTGGGGTTGCGGGTCAGTCCGTAGCGCAGCAACACCGGCACGGTGAAGGCGCGGCGGCGTTCGGTGTTAGACTCGATTTGGGTGAGTAACGTGCCGCCCGGGTTGAAATGGGCCGCGTCGTAGGTGCCATTGAACCCATAAAAATCCAACCTTTGATAGAACACTAAACCCACCTGCACGGCCAGCCGCGGCGTCAGGTAGCGCCCCGCCGTCACGGCCGGGCCATAGCCCTCGTGTTGGGCCAGCCGCGCCGGTTCCTGAAAGGTGCCCCAGGCCCCGCCCACGCCCACAAACCAGCGGGGAAGTGGCGGTTGGGCCGTGTCCTGGGCCAGCCCGGTTATCGGAAAAGCCAGCGCCAGCAGGCCGCCCCATGCAATGGTTTTCGTGTTCATAAAAGAAAAAAGGACGATAGAATTATTTCATAACTGAGGCGAACAGAACACCGGTGAGTAAATAGTTATTGTGTTTTAAAGGCAAATAATTCGCAATCAATTAATAGCGAAGCCCGGTGCCAAATAGTGCCAGATTTCTCTGGCAACTCAGCTGCCGCCGCTGCACCGCCCAAGGCCCGCAACCACGGGTAGCAACAAAACGAGCGGACCCAAAGGGCCCGCTCGTGTGGTGTGAAGGCAATTGGGCAGACGTCTCCGCCGCCTAATACTGCGCCTGCAGCTGCTGGAGCCGCCGGTGCGTCTGCTGCGATATTTCGTACTGGCGCTCTATCTCCCGGCGCAGCGAGCCCATGACCGTGCGGTCGCGCAAGGCTTCCTGGTAGGCGGCCAGGGCCCATTCCTCGCCATAAACGTTGGAGGCGAGCACGGCGGCTTCGCTGTAGCCGGTCACGGCCGCTTTGGCTTCCATCCAGGCGCGGTAGAGCTTGCCCTTGAGGGTGGTGCCGGTTTCCAGGTCGCTCTGCTGCACGCGCAGGTAGCCGTTGAGGCGGATGGCAAACTGCTTGCTCTGGCCCGCCAGGTCTTCGTAGTAGTTGCGCAGGTCGGCGTCCTGGCTTTCGCTGGCGGCGCGCCGGTAGCCCTGCACCCGGTCGTTGACAAAGAGCAGCAACTCGTGCAGTGCGCCGACCGGATTGGCGGCGCGCTGCCGCCTGCTGGCTTTGCCGGGGCGCAGCAGGAGCCAGCCGGCGCCCGCCAGCACGGCTCCCCCCAGTACTTTTTGGGTGGTCGAAAGCTGGCGCCAGCCGTTGCCGGCCCGGTCGGTCAGGCGCTTGAGGGGCGCAGGGATTTCCTTGAGTGAATCGGGCAAGTGGACGCCCTGCACCCATTGCTGGGCCTGCGACAACAGGGCTGCGGGGCCGGCGGCTGGGGCGGCCGGTTCGGCGGTGCCGTCGGTGGCAGCGGTGGTGTCCTGGGTCGGTTGGGCCTGCTCGTCGTCGGCATGGGAGAGGGCAGTGGCGGCAGCAGAATCGTTGCCGACGCGGGGGCTATTGGGGTGGCTCATGAGAAATGAAAACGTGCGCGGTGAAGGCCGGACCAATGCAGCCACGCCGGTTTCTTTTTCGCGTAAGCCACCCGAAAGGTTGCGAAAAAAGTAGGTTGTGGCGATTGGTTTTGGCTGGCAAAGTATTGAAAATAAGCCATGTTCAAGGCTTCGCTTCGCCTACTGCAGCGTGCGAATTAGATTCAGTATGCCGGCTGCAAATCAGAAAGCCCGGCACTTTTTGGTACCGAGCTTTCTGATAACTTCACAGCTGCTTAAGCTTCGGCAGTCGCTTAGTGCCGCTACTGCCAGCCGCCCCCCAGTGCCCGGTACAGGCCCACGCTTTGCAGCAGCTGGCGCTGGCGCGACTCGGCCAAGCTCAGTTCAGCCTCCAGCACGCTGCGCTGGGCAGTAATCACTTCCAGGTAAGTAGCGTAGCCGGCCACGAATAGCTTGTTCGAAGTAGTCACAGCCTTGGTGAGCAGCTCCACTTCCTGCTGGCGGGCGGCCGAGGCGGCGCGGTAGTTTTCCAGCCCCTGCAGGCCGTTCACTACCTCGCGGAAACCGGTTTGCAGACTCTGCTGGTAGCGGTAGTAGGCCTCGTAGCTACCAGCCGTGGCCAGGCGAAAATCGGCTCGGAACTGCGCCCGATTGAGCAGCGGGCCGGTGAGGCCGGCCAGCGCCCCGTAGGCCAGCGAGGCGGGGTCGAAGAGTGTGCCGGTGCGGTAGGAGTTGAAGCCCACGTAGGGCGTGAGGGTGAGCGAGGGCAGGAAGGCGGCGCGGGCGGCGGCCACGTCGGCGCGGGTGGCCTGCAGTTCCAGCTCGGCCTGGCGCACGTCGGGCCGGCGCAGCAGGGCGGAGGCGGGCACCCCGGCACTCAGCCGCTCAGGCAGCGCCTGGCCGGGTAGCGGCTGGCCGCGGGTGATGGGCTGCTGGTAGCGCCCCAGCAGTTGGTTGAGGCCGGTTTCGGCTTCGGTCACGCGCTGACGGGCTTCGTGCGAAAGGCTTTCGGTGCGGGCCACCTGGGCCGCAAACTGCTGCACCGCCAGCTCCGTAGCGCGCCCAGCCTGCTTCTGGATACGCATCAGCTTCAGCGCCTCGCGTTGCAGGGCAATGTTGCGGTCGAGCACGGCCAGCTGGTTGTCGGCCGTCAGCAGCTCGTAGTAGAGACGGGCCACCTCGGCCACCACGTTGGTCGTGACGAGGTGGCGGCCCTGCTCCGAAGCCAGTACGCGCAGGTAGGCGGCCTGGCGGCGCTGCTTCAGCTTGCCCCAAATGTCAATTTCCCAGGAGCTCCGCAGCCCCACAAAAAAATCCGGCGTCAGCGGCCCCGGGATGCGCTGCTGCCCGTCGATGTTGGGCGAGAGGTTGGTGTCGAAGTTGCCCACGCCGTTGAGGGTGTAGCGGCCGTAGCGGTCGGCGCTGGCCGTGGCAGCGGCGGCCACGGTGGGCAGCAGGGCGCCGCGCCGGGCCAGGTAATTAGCGCGGGCCGTTTCCACGCGTTGCAGCGCCACTTGCAGGTCCAGGTTCTGGCGCAGGGCCGTGTCGATGAGGGCCGTGAGGGCGGGGTCCTGGAAGAACTGCCGCCAGGGCTGGCGGCCGGCGCTGGTGGTGTCGGCCGTGGCGTTTGGGGCGAAGGCAGCGGGCACGGCCGGGGCGCCGGTGGGGTCGGCGGGGGCGGCCACGCGGCAGCCGGCGGCGAGGAGGAGGATGGAGAGGAGGGCAGGGAGTAGGCGCATGGGATGGTCGTTCTGGCGTGGCGCCTCACCCCCCGGCCCCCTCTCCCGTGGAGAGGGGGAGCCACGGCGGCGCGGGCGGTGTAGCGCGGACTCTGCGAGTCCGCGTCTGGGCCGGGTTGTTGGTCAATCAATGCGCGGACTCACAGAGTCCACGCTACAAATCGTCAGGCTCCCCTCTCCGCGGGAGAGGGGCCGGGGGTGAGGTCAATGCGCCACCAACTCCCGCACTTCTTCTGCTTCTGCAGGCTCCTCAGCATCTACGTTCTTCACCTTTTCAAACGAGGCAAACAGCACGTACAGCCCCGGAATCAGCACCATGCCGAACAGCGTGCCGATGAGCATGCCGCCCGCCGCCGCCGTGCCGATGGAGCGGTTGCCCAGCGCGCCGGCGCCGCTGGCCACCACCAGCGGAATCAGGCCGGCGATGAAGGCGAAGGAGGTCATCAGGATGGGGCGCAGGCGGGAGACGGCGCCCTCCACGGCGGCGGTGAGCACGCTGGCCCCGGCCCGGCGGCGCTGCTCGGCAAACTCAATGATGAGGATGGCGTTTTTGCCCAGCAAACCCACCAGCATCACCAGCGCCACCTGGGCGTAGATGTTGTTTTCCAGCCCCAGCAGTTTGAGGCTGAGAAAGGCGCCGAAGATGCCGGTGGGCAGGCTCAGCAGCACGGGCAGCGGCAGCAGCAGGCTTTCGTACTGCGCCGCCAGCAACAAATACACGAAAATGAGCACCACGCCGAACACGTACAGGGCTTGGTCGCCGCTCAGGATTTGCTCGCGCGTCATGCCGCTCCACTCGTAGGCGTAGCCGCGCGGTAGCTCCCTGGCGGCCACCTTTTCGATGGCCGTGATGGCGTCGCCCGACGAGAAGCCGGGGGCCGAGTCGCCGTTGAGCATGGCCGAGGTGTACATGTTGTAGCGCGTGAGCTGGTCGGGGCCGAACACGCGCTCCAGCTTGATGAAGGTGGAAAAGGGCACCATCTCGCCGCGGTTGTTTTTCACGTGCAGGGCCAGCAGGTCGTCGGGCCGCGTGCGGTACTCGGGGCCGGCCTGCACCATCACCTTGTACATCTGCCCGAAGCGGATGAAGTTGGAGGCGTAGTAGCTGCCCATCAGCGTTTGCAGGGTGCTCATGGCCGCGTCCACGGTCACGCCCTTTTTGGCGGCCATGTCCTGGTCGACGTGGATGAGGTACTGCGGGAAGTTGGGGTCGAAGCTGGTGAAGGCGCCGCCGATGGCCGGGTCCTTGCGCAGCGCGGTGAGGAAGGTCTGCGACACGGCGGCGGTTTTCTGCAAATCTCCCGTGCCCGACTTGTCCAGCAAGCGCAGCTCGAAGCCGCTGCTATTGCCGAAGCCCGGCACCGTGGGCGGCGGCAGAAACTGAATGTCAGCGTCGGCAATGTTCCTGGTTTTTTCTTCCAATTCAGCGATAAACTGCGCCACCGACTGCTCCCGCTTGTCCCAAGCTTTGAGGTTAATCATGCCCATGCCGTAGCTGGAGCCGGCCACCTCGTTCACCAGGCTGTAGCCCGCCAAGGTCGAAACCGATTCCACCGGCCCCAGGCGGCTGGCAATGCGCTGCACCTCGTCCAGCACGGCCTCGGTGCGCTCCACGGTGGCGCCGGCGGGCGTGGTCACGTTTACGTACACCATGCCCTGGTCCTCGGTCGGGATGAAGCCCGAAGGCAAAATTTTATTCACGCCCCAGGTAGCCGCGCAGAAGCCCAGCAGCACCAGCAGCGTCACCAGGCGCCGGCCGGCCACGGCCCGCAGCAGGCCCTGGTAGCGTCCCGCCAGCGCGTCATAGCGTTTGTTAAAGCCGGCGAAGAATCGATTAATAAGCCCTTTAGGCTGTTTACCCTCCGCCAGCTGCGTATGCTTGAGCATGAGCGCACACAGGGCCGGCGTCAGCGTCACGGCGTTGATGCCGGAAATGACAATGGCAATGGCCAGCGTGAGCGAAAACTGCCGGTAGAACACGCCCACCGGCCCATCCATGAAGGAAACCGGGATGAACACGGCCGACATCACCAGCGTGATGGCAATGAGCGAGGAGCTGATTTCGCTCATGGCCTCGAAGGTGGCGGCGCGGGCCGGTAGGTGCTTTTCCTGCATCTTGGCGTGTACGGCTTCCACCACCACAATGGCGTTATCGACCACAATGCCAATGGCCAGCACCAGCGCAAACAGCGTGAGCAGGTTAATCGAAAAGCCCAGCATCTGCATGAACGCCAGCGTGCCTACCAGCGCCACCGGCACCGCCAGCGCCGGAATCAGCGTCGAGCGCCAGTCCTGCAAAAACAGGTACACAATCACGAACACCAGCAAAAACGCCTCCACCAGCGTCCGCAGCACTTCGTGAATACTCGCGTCGAGGAAGCGCGACACGTCGTAGGCAATGCTGTATTTCATGCCGGGCGGAAAGCTGGTTTCCTGCAGCTCGGCCATGCGCGTTTTCACGTTGGCAATGACGTCCGAAGCGTTGGAGCCCGGGCGCTGCTTGAGCATGATGGCCGCCGAGGGCCGGCCGTCGGTTTTGGAAGCCATGCTGTAGGTGAGCGAACCGAATTCCACGTCGGCCACCTCGCGCAGGCGCAGCACCGAGCCGTCGGCATTGGCCCGCACCACGATGTTGCGGTACTCCTCGGGCTCGAAAAACTTGCCGGTGTAACGTAGCACGTACTGCATGGCCTGCGCCTTGTCGGCCCCCGAGCTTTCGCCCGATTTGCCCGGCGCCGCCTCCACGTTCTGCGCCCGAATGGCCGCTACCACCTCATCTGTGCCTACATCGTAGGCCGCCATGCGGTCGGGCTTGAGCCACACCCGCATCGAGTACTCGCGCGAGCCCATGATTTCGGCAAAGCCCACGCCGTCAATGCGCTTGAGCTCCTGCAACACGTTGATATCGGCGAAGTTGTAAATGAACTTCTCGCCCACGGCCTTGTCGTCGCTGGTCACGTTGAGGTAAAGCAGCATGGAGTTCACCTCCTTCTCCGTCGTCACGCCGGCCTTGATGACTTCCTCCGGCAGCTCGTCCAAAATGGTCGTCACCCGGTTCTGCACGCCCACGGCGGCCAGGTCGGGGTCGGTGCCCACCTTGAAAAACACGGTGATGAGCGTCACGCCGTTGTTGGAGCTCACCGAGTTCATATAAGTCATGCCCGGCACGCCGTTGATGGCGCGCTCCAGCGGCGTGGCCACGGCCTTGGCGCACACCTCAGCGTTGGCGCCGGTGTACTTGGCCGTCACCGTCACCGAGGGCGGCACGATATCGGGGAACTGCGTGATGGGCAGCGTGAACAGCGCCAGCCCGCCCAGCAGCACCAGAAACACCGAAATAACCAGCGAGAGTATCGGCCGGCGAATGAAGATATTGAACATAGGAAGTAGCGCGGACTTTCAGTCCGCGGCTAAATGGATGTTTGTGATGTAGCGTGGACTCTGCGAGTCCGCGCATTCCGGAACGTTCGACCAGGCGCGGACTCGCAGAGTCCGCGCTACAGCCCTACCGCGCCGCCAGCAGCGAGTCCAGCGTCACCGGATGTGGGCTGATGCGCTGCCCGTCCTTCAGGCTGGCGGCGCCTTCGTACACCACCCGCTCGCCAGGCTGCAGGCCGTCCTTCACCACGTAGAAATCGCCGGTGCGCGCCTGGGGGTGGAAGTTGCGCATGTGCACCACGCCCTGCCCGTCCACCACGTACACGTAGTTTTTGTCCTGAATCTCGAACACTGATTTCTGCGGCAGCAGCAGCGCCGCTGGCAGGGTAGTGGTCAGCCGCACGCGGCCCGAAGCGCCGTGCTTCAGCATGCGCTGCGGGTTGGCAAACCGCGCCCGGAAGGCCAGCGAGCCCGTATTGGGGTTGAACTCGCTCTCAGTGGTTTCGATGCGGCCGGCCAGCGGGTAGGCCGAGCCATCGGCCAGCGTGAGGCGCACCGAGTCGGAGTGGCGGTCGGGGTGGCGCTCCCGGGCCTTGATGTAGCGCAGGTACTCGCCCTCGCCCACGTTGAAATAGGCATACACCTCGTGCAAATCCGACACCGTGGTGAGCAGCGTGCCTTCCTCTACCACGCTGCCCCGCTTGAGCGGAATCCGGTCAATAATGCCGTCAAACGGCGCCCGCACCAGCGTGTAGCCCAGGCTGAGACGGGCGGCGGCCGCGCCGGCCCGGGCCTCGGCCACGCGGGCCTCGGCGTCCTTCACCTTGCTGGTCGATAGCGCCAATTCAGTCTTGGCAATGATGTTTTCCTGCACCAGTAGGCTCACCCGGCCGCGCTCCAGCCGGGCGGCGCTGGCCTGGGCCTGCGCGCTGGCCAGCGCCGCCTGCGCTTGGCTCAGCCGGTTCTGGTGGGCGCTGGCGTTGAGGCGAAACAAGGGTTGACCCTTCTTCACGGGCCGCCCCTCGTCTACCAAAATTTCCTCCAGAAAGCCCGCCACCTGGGCCCGCACTTCCACGTTGCGCACCGCCTGCACATCGGCCACGTAGTCCTGAAACAGCTCCTGCTCGGTGGTTTTGAGGGCCACTACGGGCAGCACTTCCGGCGCGGCGGCCTTCTCTTGGTTCTTGCCATCGGCCTCGCCCGAGCAGGCGCCCAGGCCGGCCGCCAGCAGCACCGCCAGCGCGCTACCCCAGAGCCTGCGGAAACGCAGTGCCCCAGGTATTTTCGGTACAATAAACAGGGTTGGGGTCAGCGAAGACAAGCTCATTTGGAAGAGGAAAAAGCAGATGAATGGTCGGCCAACGCGGGGCTGCCCACCGGGCCTTGCAGCCTCACCAGGCTGTCTTGCCGCACCTGCTGCTGCTGGCACTGGGCCAGCAGGCGCTGGGTGAGGTGCAGGTCGGCGGTGGTGGCGGCCAGCGCGTCATCGTCGTCGGGCCAGACCTCGGGTCGGGCCGTCAGCAGCACCCCGTTCAGTCCCAGCGACAGCACCAGCGCCCCGCCGAGTAGCAGGGCCAGCAGGTTGGTCGGTTGGGATTTAAGTGGAGTCGTCGGCATAGGCTAGAGCCTCAAATGGAAGTGCCACAAAGGACCCGCCGCAACATTAGAACGAGATGAGAACGGTATTAGAAAACATGAAAACGGCCCTGCCGGTGAGGCAGGGCCGTTTTTAGAGTTCTTTTGATACGGTAGTATGATGGCGCATCCGTAGCGTGGGCTCTGCGAGTCCGCGCATTCCAGAACGCATTCCAGTACGTTCGACCAGGCGCGGACTCGCAGAGTCCACGCTACAAATCTTCTGGTTCCTCTTCAAGGCCTCGCGTCAGGCCGCCGGCAGCCACACCGTGGCCGTGGTGCCCTCGCCGGGCGCCGACGTAATTTCCAGCCGCCCGCCGTGGCGCTGCACCACGCGCTGCGTGAGCGGCAGGCCCAGGCCGTAACCAGGGCGGCCCAGCGCGCCGGTGGCCCGGTACAGGGGCTCGTATATCTGGCGCAGCTCGTCGGGCGAGAGGCCGGGGCCGGCATCGCTCACTCGCACGCGCAGGGTGGTGGCATCGGCGTAGGCTAGCTCAGTGCGCACGGGACCGTTGGAATACTTGCCGGCGTTGTCGAGCAGGTTGAGCAGAGCCGTCACCAGCAGCTCGGCGTTGCCGGGCACCATGAAGGGGTCCGCGTCGGTATCGGTCGGGAACTCGCCGAAGCTGAGGCGCCACTCGCGGCCGGGGTACTTGGCGCGGGCAAACTGTAGGGCCTGGTTCAGGCACTCGTCGAGCCGCACCGGGGCGAAGGCCGGCAGGGCGCCGTCGGCCTTGGCCAGATTCAGCAAGCCGTTGGTGAGGGCGCTCAGGTGGCGGGCGGCGTCGAGGCTTTGGGCCAGGCTTTGGCGGGCATCGGGCAGCGTGGTGTCGTAGGCTAGGGCAGTTTCGAGGGTTCCGGTGAGGGTGGTGAGCGGCGTGCGCAGCTCGTGCGAGGCGTGCGCCAGAAAGCTTTTCTGGCCTTCAAACGCCTGCTCCAGTCCCGCCAACATGCCGTTGAAGGCGTGCGCCAGCTGGGCCAATTCGTCGCGCCCGTTGCCTTCCGACAGGCGCCGGCCCAGGTTGGTGGCTGAAATTCGGCCCGCCTGCCGCGTGATGCGCGCCACCGGCCGCAACGCCGCCCCGGCAAAAAACCAGCCCGCCAAAATGGTGAGCACCAGCGCCCCTACGTTGCCCAGCACCAGCAGCAACCCCAGCTGCCGCAGCTGCGCCGCCCCAATCCGGTCTTCGGCCGACACAAAAATTCGGTACGGCTCGGCCCCAGCCTCCGACTCGTGCAGAAACACCAGCCCGATGGCCTCGCGGTGCCCCACGGCCGGGTACGTCACCGTCTTACCCGGCTGCAGGCCCGCCAGCCGCGCCCGGTTCACCGCCTGGTCAATGTGGTCGGCGCTGCTGTAGCGCAGCGATTTATCGGGCCCGTAAATGCTGACTTCTTCCGCGGCTAGCGTCAGCAAGTCGCCGCGTCGCAGGCTGCCCAGGATGCCGGTTTCCAGCTTGTGGGTGCGCACCAGCAGGCGGCCCGCCAGCAAGGCGCTGTTGGTAAGGCGGTGCTCGAAACGCTGGGCCCGCATGCTGGCGTTGAAGTAAAAGATGAACGCCGAAAAGCTAACCTGGATGCCCAGCACCAGCAGCGTAAAGCGCAGCATCAGCTTATTGCGAATCAGCATAGGCTCAACTGGTTATCCTTCACGCATCACGTAACCCATGCCTACCACCGTGTGAATGAGCTTGGGTGTAAAGTCGCGGTCAATCTTCTTACGCAAATAGCTCACGTACACGTCAATGACGTTGGTTGTGGTATCAAAGTCCAGCTCCCAAACCCGCTCGGCAATGTCCACCCGCGATACAATGCGCCCCTGGTTCAGCAGCAAATGCTCCAGCAGCGAATATTCCCGGGTCGTCAGGTCGATGCGCTGCCCGGCGCGGGTCACGATTTTCGACTCCAGGTTCAGCTCCAAATCGGCCATGCGCAGCACCTGGGCCACGCCCGTTTCCGAGTAGCGTTTGGTGAGGGCCCGGGCCCGCAACAGCAACTCCCGAAAGGCGAAAGGCTTGACGAGGTAGTCGTCGGCGCCCGCTTCAAAGCCCGCTTCCTTGTCAGCTAAGCTGTCGAGGGCGGTGAGCAGCAGCACCGGCACGCGGTGATGGCCCGCCCGAATGCGGCTGCACAGTTCCACACCATTCAGATAGGGCAGGTTCACATCCAAAATCACCAGGTCGTAGGGCTGCTGCTGGTAGAGCGACCACCCCGAGCGCCCATCGTAGGCCACGGTCAATTCATAGCCTTCGTGCTCAAAGCCCTTTTTGACAAAAGAAGCCAGTTGGGGCTCGTCTTCAACCAGCAAAACTTTCATAGCCGCAGTGCATCACAGAGGCTCAAAAGTACGCACCGACGCGGGACGCGGGCAGCTGCCCAAGCGTCCAACCTCATCCCCGGCCCCCCTCTCCAAAAAAGAGGGGGCACCGGTCCTGCTCCTAATGAGTTTAGCCGTGAAGTCGTCCTCACAAGCCGGTGCCCCCTCTTTTTTGGAGAGGGGGCCGGGGGTGAGGTCAACGCTAGGACGACACCAACAAAAAAAGCCCGGCACCTCACGGCACCGGGCTGGTAGAAATGGGAAAGGAATAGATTAAGCAGCCGCTTTCTCGCCATTCTCGCGGTCGTCGATGGCTTTGCGCAGCTTGGCGATGGCCTGCACGGCGCGCTCCTCATCGAGGCGGTTAATGTTGAGCAGCATCTTGGTCTTCTCCGGACGGGTGATGACCGGGTGGTTGAGCAAGCGGATGATTTCTTCTTTCTGCGCGGCCGTAGCGTACTGCACGGGGGCCACGGCGGCTTGCTCGGCAACGGGGGCCGGGGCCTCGGCGGGCACTACCTGCATGGCGGGCACGGCCTGCGCTACGGCTACAGCCGGGGCGGGCGCAGCGGCAGCCACCGTGTTGGTGTTGTAGTCCATTTCCTCGGCGGGCGTGGGCTCGTAACCGGCGGCGCGGATAATCCAAGCCAGGCAGTTGCGGTAAGCCTTGCCGATGGCGCGGGTCTGGGCCATGCTCATGATGGCAAATTCCTGGTAGAATTTCTTGCCGCTCTCCTTGTTCGAGCACACCGCAAAGCCGGCGCCCACCGTGGTGCCGTGGCGCAAGTCAAACAGCGTCACCTTGGCCTGGTACTTCATTTCCTCGGGCGAGCTCACGTTGATAACGTGCTCCACGATGGGCACGATGCCCAGGCGCGAGCCGGCGTACTGCCAGCCCTCCACGTTCACGAACTCCTTGCCCTGCACGTTGGTGGTCAGCTTGTTGTCCTTGATGAACTTAGCGAGGTCCTTCGCCAAATCCAGCGTTTCATCGGAGCGGCTGATGTCGTAGCTCTCGACTTTAACTTTTTTGGTAATGTCCTTGGTGGTTTTGGTGGCCTCGTTCATGGCGGTGGGGTGTTTTAATGTGTCCAACTGATGTTCGTGTTTATAACCCAAAGTTAGAAAGAAACGTGCCAGAAAAGCCAAAAATATTGGTAAATTTTATTGCTGTAAATCAGGTATTTAAAAGCAATAAGAAAATTTGTTTGAGCTAATTAGTTTGGGAATGCGTCGTTCGGATGGGAAACACCGGCTGCTTTACTAAAATTCCGGCTCATTCTTTATTTATAAGCTGAGGGTTTAGCCAATGAATTTGGGGCGCTTGTAGAAGCCGCCGGAACCTGGGACGTATTTCCCAGTGCACTTCGCTGCCTCGCCCCACCGAATATTCCGCACCGCCCAGCCAACCATTTTCCGCTGCCTTCCGAGTAGCAGGTAAAGCCCCCAACCCCGGCGCGCCTGCCCTCACCCAGGCCGCGCATGGGGCGCCGGCTGGCCCGTGAACGGGCGGCCGGAAGTCGGCGCCGACTTCCAGTTGCCCGCTCACCTGCCGGCTGGCCGTTTTCCTTCTTTTTAACTCAGCCCGGCGCTTCGCCTGGCTTCCGCCTCCCAGCCCGTTTCCGGTTGGGACCGGGACTCGCTGCGCCAAAAAATAAGCCATCAGGTCCGCAATTCACTTTTCTCTCAGTCTCTTAATCGACTACTCACATGGTACAATCGGTAAACTCAATGCTAACGCGGTTCTGGTCTTTCGGGCTCGCCCTCACGCTGGCTGCCGCGCTAAGCGCCGGCACCGCCGGCTGCAAAAAAGATTCCACTCCGGAAGCCGACCCGGACGCCGTGGCCAACGTGAAGCTGGCCACCTCGGCCACCCTCGGCACATACATGACAGATGCCAGCGGCAACACGCTCTACTTCTTCGCCCGCGACGTGGACGGCACCAACGCCTGCACCAGCGCCACCTGTATGCCCCTGTGGCCGGTGTACTACGAAGCCAACATCAAAGTGCCCAAGGCGCTGAACGCGGCCGATTTCGCCACCAAAACTACCACCGACGGTCGCCTGCAAACCACCTACAAGGGCTGGCCGCTCTACTACTATGCCCCGGCCACGGGCGGCGTGTATACCCGCGAGGCGCCCGGCACCACCGGCGGCAACGGCATCGGCGGCATCTGGCACGTGCTCAACCCCGACTACGGCGTGGTGCTGGCCAGCAAAACGGTGGTCGACAAAACCGCCGGCACGTCGTCGTCCAAAACCTTCCTGACGGATATCAACGGCCGCACGCTCTACTATTTCGCCAAGGACAACACCAGCCCCGGCACCCTGCCCACCAACTGCACGGGCGGCTGCGCCGCCATCTGGCCGGCGTTGTACATGGGCAAGCCGGCCATGCCCTCCACGCTGGTGGCCAGTAAATTCACCACCATTGTCCGCGACGGCAACCGCGAGCAGCTCGTCTACAACGGCCACCCGCTCTACTACTACGCCGGCGACGCCGCCTCGCGCGGTAAGGCCGAAGGGCACAACCTGAATGATTCCGGCGACTTCTGGTTTGTGGCCGACCCGGCGCGGTAGGCGCGGGGTCTGGAAGGAATTAATGTCGTAAAATAAGAACGTCATGCTGAGCGCAGTCGAAGCATCTCTACCGCATTAGTAATTTGATTTACTGCTGCGGTAGAGATGCTTCGACTGCGCTCAGCATGACGTTCCTTTTTCGCTTTATTGCTTCCTCCGACCGGAGCCCTACCCGCCTTCCATAATATGCCCGTCGCGCATCACAATCTTGCGGTCGGCCATTTCGGCCAGCTGGTCGTTGTGCGTCACGATGACGAAGGTTTGCCCCAGCTCTTTGCGCAGCAGGAAGAAAATCTGGTGCAGCTCCTGGGCGTTTTTGGTGTCGAGGTTGCCGCTGGGCTCGTCGGCGAAGATGATTTCGGGCGAGTTGATGAGGGCGCGGGCCACCGACACGCGCTGCTGCTCGCCGCCGCTCATTTCGCTGGGCTTGTGCTCGGCGCGGCCTTCGAGGTTGAGCATGCCGAGAAGCTCGCGGGCCCGCACGCGCACTTCTTTTTCGGAGCGGCCGGCCAGGTAGGCGGGCAGGCACACGTTTTCGAGGGCCGTGAACTCGGGCAGCAAGTTGTGAAACTGGAAAATGAAGCCGATGTGCCGGTTGCGAAACCGGGCTAAGTCGTTGCGCCCCAAGGAGCTAACCGACTCGCCATCGAACAGCACCTCACCCGAATCCGGGTTGTCCAGCGTGCCCAGAATGTGCAGCAGCGTGCTCTTGCCCGCGCCCGAGGAGCCCACGATGCTGACGATTTCCGACTTCTCAATCGTTAAATCGATGCCCTTGAGGACGTTCAGAGCGTTGTAGCTCTTATGAATGTTGATAGCTTGCAGCAACGGAGCCGGCGATAGACGTGAACGGAATGCGGTAGTGGCAAAGCTACGCACAATCCGGGCGCAGCGAAGCCGGGCCTTATACGCGGTTCGCACCTTGGCGTCGCTGTTCTCCCTCCAATGGCGGAAATTTCACCTATGATGCCTACGTTTCTTTCGGTGCGCCGCTTATTGTTCGCGGCCGGGTTTGGGGCGGCTTTGCTGTGTGTGCTGTGGTGGCTGTTCGGCCAGTGGCTGGCTTACCACAGCGAAAGCGGCCCGGCTGCTCGGGGAATAGAAGCCGAGTTTGCTAATGCTTCGGCGGTGGCCCCCAGCAATCAGGCCGTGATTTTCGACAGCACCCGGCTGCGCGGCGTGAGTTGGGTGGGCGGCGACTCGGTGACAGAGGCCGAACTGGCCCCGCCGCTGCGCGACCACATCACCTGGATTGCCCAGATGCCCTTTGGCTGGCAGGCCGGCGCTACCGAGCCGGGCATTCGCACCAACACGGCCCGGCCTGTGGGGCGCCGGGGCCTGTGGGGTGAAAGCGACGCGGGCCTCGTCTACACGGCCCGGCTGGCGCGGCAGCACGGCATCCGCACGCTGCTCAAGCCGCATCTGTGGGTGCGTGGCCGCGCCGCCTGGCCCGGCGACATTAATATGACTAACAAAGCTGATTGGGATGCCTGGTTTGCCAACTACTCGGCCTTCATGCTGCACTACGCTGCGCTGGCCGAAAGCGCGCATTTCGACAGCCTTTGCATTGGCACCGAGCTGCTGCACGCCACCGAGCCGGCCCACGAAAAGGCTTGGCGCGGGCTCATCAAGCAGATTCGGAAAGTGTATCACGGCCCGCTCACCTACGCCGCCAACTGGGCCGTGGAGTACCAGCAAATCCGTTTTTGGGACGCGCTGGACTACGTGGGCATTCAGGCCTATTTTCCGCTGAGCCCGGCCGCCAGCCCGCCGCTTGACACGCTGCTGCGCGGCTGGCAGCCCCACCTGCGCGCCCTGGCCGCATGGCAGAAAAAAATCAAGAAGCCCATCGTTTTTACCGAAGTGGGCTACAAAACCACGCCCGATGCCGCCGCCCGGCCCTGGGAGTGGCCCGAGCGCCTGGCCACCGCTACGCCCGACGAAGCCACCCAGGCCCGCTGCTACGAGGCGCTGTTCCGGGCCACCTGGGGCCAGCCGTGGCTGAAAGGCATGTTTATCTGGAAGTGGTACCCGGGGCTGGCGGCCGACGGCCCGGCCCGCCGCCACGCCGATTTCACGCCCCAGCATAAGCCCGCCGAAACCGTGCTGGCGCGCTGGTACGGGCAATAACATGTAGCGTGGACTCTGCGAGTCCGCGCGTTTGCCGGAGCGGGAATGCGCGGACTCGCCGAGTCCCCGCTACAATGCTTGCCATTCGGTTGCGACAATCAAATCCGGGCGCCGTACTTTCGCCTTCGCAACCGCAGGGCTGCAAGGCACAACCCACCCCTTTACCGTTTTTATGAACATTCACGAATACCAGGGTAAGGAAATCCTGAAAAAATACGGCGTCCGCGTGCAAGAAGGCATCACCGCCGACACTCCCGAAGAGGCCGTAGCCGCCGCCGAGAAGCTGACCGCCGACACCGGCACCAGCTGGTACGTCATCAAGGCGCAAATCCACGCCGGGGGCCGCGGCAAAGGGGGCGGGGTGAAGCTCGCCAAAAACCTGGAGCAGGTGAAAGAAATTGCCGGCAATATCCTCGGCATGCAGCTCGTGACCAAGCAAACCGGCGCCGAAGGCCGCAAGGTGCACAAGATTCTGGTGGCCCAGGACGTGTACTACCCCGGTCCTTCGGAAACCAAGGAATACTACATGAGCGTGTTGCTGGACCGCACCAGCGGCAAAAACGTCATCATCTACACCACCGAGGGTGGCATGGACATCGAAGAGGTGGCCGAGTCGCACCCCGACAAAATCCTGAAAGAACTCGTGGACCCCGCCGTGGGCCTGCAGGGCTTCCAGGCCCGCAAAATTGCCTTCAACCTGGGCCTCGAAGGCGAAGCCCAGAAGGAAATGGTGAAGTTCGTGACGGCCCTCTACAAGGCCTACGACGAGACGGACTCCAGCATGTTCGAAATTAACCCCGTGCTGAAAACCTCGGACAACAAAATCCTGGCCGTTGACGCCAAGGTGACGCTGGACGAAAACGCCCTCTACCGCCACAAGGATTTCGTGGCCCTGCGCGACTTCAACGAGGAAGACCCCCTGGAAGTGGAAGCCAGCCAGAACAACCTGAACTACGTGAAGCTCGACGGCAACGTGGGCTGCATGGTGAACGGCGCCGGCCTGGCCATGGCCACCATGGACATCATCAAGCTGAGCGGCGGCGAGCCCGCCAACTTCCTCGACGTAGGCGGTGGAGCCAACGCCCAGACGGTGGAAGCCGGCTTCCGCATCATCCTGAAAGACCCGAACGTGAAGGCCATCCTGATTAACATCTTCGGTGGCATCGTGCGCTGCGACCGGGTGGCCAACGGCGTGGTAGAGGCCTACAAAGCCATCGGCGACATCCGCGTGCCCATCATCGTGCGCCTGCAAGGCACCAACGCCGAAGAAGGCGCCCGCATCATCGACGAAAGCGGCCTGAAAGTGTCGTCGGCCGTGCTGCTGAAAGACGCCGCCGCCCGCGTGAAAGAAGTGCTAGCTAACGCTTAGTTGTCAGTTGTTCGTTGCTAGTTGTTAGCAGCAAAAGGCCCGCCTGATAATTCAGGCGGGCCTTTTTATTTGAGCTGTTCGTTGAGCTAACAACGAGCAACTAACAACTATTTTCCGGCCACGCCGGCGTTTTCCTCGGCTTGCACCGGAATGGCTTCGCCCTGCACTTTCAGCTCCACTTCCATGTTGCCGCGGGTGCCCACGGAATAGGGACAGATTTTGTGGGCCTGGCGCACCATGTCGATGGTTTTGTCGCGGTCAAAGGCTTTGAGGTCGACGTCGAGCACGGCGCTGAGGCCGTAGCCTTCGCCTTCCTGAAACAGGGTGACGGAGCATTGCACAGTGGTTTCGGGGTCGAGCTTGTCGCCGCCGCGCTGGGCGATGACGAGCAGGGCCTGCTGGAAGCACGAGGCATAGCCAGCAGCAAACAGTTCTTCGGGGTTGGTGGCGTTTTTCTTGCCGCCCAGGCCCTCAGGTACCGACATGTCGAGGTCGATGATGCCGGTGGCGGAACGGACGTGGCCGCTGCGGCCACCCACGGCCGAAGCGTCGGCCGTATACAGGTTCTTTTTCATTTGGTGGATGGAAGGTGAAAGAAGATTGACGTGTGATATGCTTAGGCTTAACTGCATTTGCCAGTCTCGGGTTGTGGCGGAGCTTAGTTGTGAAGCCAAGGATTTTGCCCGCAAATTTGGTAGCCTTCGCTTTTGCGGCTACTTTTGCATTCCTATCCAGGACCTGGTGATGTCGTACAACGGATAGTATGAGAGTTTCCGAAGCTCTTGATTTAGGTTCGATTCCTAACATCACCACACCAAAAAGGCCTTTCGCTCAGCGCGAAAGGCCTTTTTAGTTTTCGAGGCAGCTTCCGGCGGTCCATGAGCTACTGGTATTATGCCATTGGCTCATTATGCCAAGTTGCGAATTGTCATTGGATGGCCATGTCAAGCTGGCCGAGACAATAACCCGTTAATTGATACCCCAGGCGAGACGCCCCGGCCAGCTCGACATGGCCAGCGAGAAACGGTCCGAAGGAAGTTGTTTAATGAAATAATTATCTCATTCTTCCCCTGGTGCATCCGTAGGGCCTATTTTTGCGTAAAATAATGCCCGGGCACTGCGCTCGTTATCAAGCGCCTATGCCCCGTTCTATTGAGCTGACTTGCTGGCAAAATCCCTGCAAAGGGTGGCGCAGGCAGTTGATAGGGTGGGGGCTAATGGGAATGCTTTTGTTACCGAGGCTGGTCCAAGTGGCCCAGGCTCAGGCCAGCCCGCCACAAATTGCCGACGCCCCGCGCCCGCTGCCCCGCGCCCAGGCATCGCCGCCCCCATCCCCAACCACCGACTTGGCCCGCTTGCGAGCCACCCGCCCCCACCCGCCGGCCGACTCACTCAGCCAACTGCTGGCCTACGTGCGCCGGGCCGATGAATTTCGAGGGCAGTCCCGTCCCGACTCGGTGGCCCGCTACCTGCACCGAGCCTGGCGGCTGGCCGGGGCGCGGCAGGCGCGGCAGCAGCCGGTGGTGATAAGGCTGGCCGACCAGCTGGCCCGGCAGTATTACGCCCGGGGCAATTACGACAGTACGCTCTACTACTTCCAGCAGGCGGCCCGGCAGTTTCAGGTGGCGGGCTTCGACAGCATTGGCTACCCCACCGCTTCCCGCGAACTGAAAGAAGTCCACTTAGCCGGCCTCTTGGCGGGAGCCGGCTCGGCCTGCCGCGCCCTAGGCCGCCTGCCCCTGGCCTTGCGCTACTACGAGCGAACGCGGGACCTCTACCAGCAGCAGGACGCGGTGAGCGGCCTGGGCTGGACGCAGTGCCTGATTGGCGAAACCTATGCGGCCCAAGGCAGCTACGCCCAGGCCGAGCAAGCCTACGAGCAGGCGCTGAACACCTACCGCCGCCACGCGCCGCGCAGCAACGGGGAGGCCGGGCAGGGGGTGGCCGACGTGCTGCTCAACTACTACCTACCCCTGCTGCTGGAAGGACGCGGCCGCCACCCAGCCGCCTACGCCAGCACCCTGGCCACCGAGGCCGTCGCCCTGCTACAAGCCGATAACCCGCCCGCCGCGCTGCGGGCCACCCCCAGCGACGCCCTGCTGCTCACGCACCTGAGCCTAGTGCCGGCCCAGGTGGCGCTGCGAGCTGGCCAACCCGCTGCGGCGGCCCCCTGGCTGCGCCGCGCCCGCGCCTGGCTGCGCTACGGGGCCTCGGCCGACACCACGGTGGCCGGCTGGCCGGCCCGCGACCTGCCCTACGCCGAGGCCCGGGCCCTGACGCTGGGCCTGAGCGCCTGGCAGCAGCACCGCGCCCGCCCCGAGCGGGCCCGCCGCCTGCTGGCCCAGGCCGTGGCCCTGCTCACCCAAAATCCTCGCACCGCCCCCCAGCCCAAGCCCCGGCAGGCCCTGGCGGAAATTGCCCTGGCCATGGGCGAGCCGGCTCCCGCGCTGGCGTTGCTGCGGCCCTTGCAGCGGGGCTACCGGCAGTCGGGCAGCCTGCTGCCCCTGAGCCAACTCACTGAGCTGCTCACCCAGGCCTACGCCCAGGCCGGCCGCTACGACAGCGCCTACCGCTACGCCCGCCGCACCCAGGGCCTCACCGATACGCTGCGCCAGGCCCAGCAATTTGCGGCCCTAGCTGCTACCGAGGGCCGGTACCGGGCCCGCGAGCAAGCCGCCCAGATTACCAACCTCACCGAACGCGACCGCCAGCAAGACCGTCAGATACGCTTAGGTGCCGCGGGAGCCGGGCTGCTGGCCTTGCTGGCACTAGCCATTTGGCTGGCCCTGCGCACCACCCGCCGCCTGAACGGGCGGCTGGCCGCCCAGACCGCTCAGTTGCAGGCCCAGGCTGAGCGGCTGGGCGAGCTGGACGTGGCCAAAAATCAGTTCTTTGCCAACGCCAGCCATGAGTTGCGCACTCCGCTCACCCTGGTGCTGGCCCCGCTCGAAACCCTGCTCGACCATCCCACCCAGAAGCTGCCCGCGGCCGTGCGCGCGCCCGTGGCTTTGGCCCACCGCCAGGCCCGCCGCCTGAGCGAGCTGATTGACCGCATTCTGGACCTGACCAAGCTGCAGGCCGGTCATCTCGCCGTGCAGGCCGTGCCTACGGCCGTGGCGCCGCTGCTGCGCCGGGTGGTGGCCTCGTTTGCGCCGCTGGCCGCTGCCCGTAGCGTGGCCCTGCACGGGGCCGAGCCTTTGCCCGAGGAGCTGACCCTACTGCTGGACGCCGACAAGGTGGACCAGATTCTGACCAACCTGCTCAGCAATGCGCTGAACCACACGCCCGCTGGCGGCACGGTAGCCCTGACGGCCGCCTTGCCTGCCGCCGATGGCTTCTATACCCTGACCGTGCGCGACACTGGCCCCGGTATTGCGCCGGCCGAGCAGGAGCGGGTGTTTGAGCGATTCTACCAAAGCCCGCAGAACCAGGCGCAGGGCGGCACCGGCCTGGGCCTGGCCCTGAGCCGCGAGCTGGCCGAACTGCTGGGCGGCACCCTCACGCTGGCCAGCGTGCCGGGGCAGGGGGCGGCGTTTACGCTGCGCCTCCCGGCGGAGGCAGTGACAGTGTAAAGCGCTAGTAGTGAAGGAATAAGCATGGAGAAAAAGCCGGGCTTAGTGGTGAACAAGGAGGTAAGCGTGGAGAAAGGCGCGGGGCAAACGGGCTTGGACAATCTGCCTCAGCTCCCCGCGCCCGTCCTCACCGTTCCCACTCAACCCTCAGCTCTTAACCCTCAAAACTTGCCGAAACCCCGCGTGCTGGTGGTGGAGGACGAACCCGACCTGCGCGACTACCTGCGCGAATTGCTGGCGTCCACCTACGAGGTGCTCACCGCCGCCGACGGCCAAGCGGCGCTGGAGGTGCTCAGCCGCGAAGCGCCCGTCGACCTCATTACCACGGACTCGATGATGCCGCGCCTGAGCGGCACCGAACTGATTGCAAAACTCAAGGCCGACCCCGCCCGTGCTGGGGTGCCGGTGCTCATGCTCACGGCCCGGGCCGACGATGCCCACCGCCGCGCCGCCCTCACCGTGGGCGTTGATGACTACCTCACCAAACCCTTCGCCCCGGCCGAGCTGCTGGCCCGGGTGCAGGTGCTGCTGGCCCGCCACGACGTGCGCCGCCAGTTCGCTGCTCTGACCGGGGACGCGCCGGATGAGCCCGCCACCGCCGCTACTCCGGCAACTCCGGCCGCGCCGGAAACGGAAGTGGCCGAAACCGCCACCGAGGTCCTGGCCCCGCCGTCCGGCGCCGCCGAGCAGCTGCTGCAGTGGCAGGCGCTGGTGGCCGGGCACTTGGCCGACGAGCAGTTTGGGCCGGCCGAGCTGGCCGGTTTGCTACACCTGAGTGAGCGGACGCTCTATCGCCGGCTGGGTGAGTTGGCCGGCCTCACGCCGGCGGCCTGGCTGCGCGAACTGCGCCTCAACCAAGCCCGGCAGCTGCTGGAGGCCGGCGGCTTCGGCACGGTGGCGGCGGTGGCCCAGGCGGTGGGCTTTGCCACGGCCAAGCACTTCAGTAACCTCTACGCCGAGCGGTTTGGCCGCCGGCCCAGCGACTACCGCGCGACGGGGGAGTAGCCCGTGGCCGGCAGGGAGAGGGGCGGGGTGGCGGACAGCTATTACCTACCCGGCTGGGAAAATTGGGTGGCTGAGCCGCCGGATAGGGTCAAAATCCTGCCAAAATTGGAGTGAAAGTGGGACAAAATGAATTTTGGCAGGAATTCGGCCATGTTTTTTTGGCGGAGCATGGAGCTTTGTTGACGGCTATTGGCTGCCGTGCTGCAAGCTCGCCGGTGAGGTGACTTTCGAGGTTGGTGGCCTTAGTCTTGCGCACACATCCGCTCGCCGGCCCAGCAACTACTTCCCGATTTCCTCGCTCCTCAATCCCCTATTTTATGCCTAACATTTCCCCTGCCTGCCTGGGCGCATTGGCCCGGCCTTGGTACGTCCTGCTGGCTAGCCTGTGGCTGGCGCTGCTGCCGCTGCTGGCCCTGGCCGGCGCTCCCTCCGTGCTCACGCTGCAAGCCACGGTGGCGGCAGGCCCCGGCGTCGATGCCACCGTCTTTGTCGACCAGGTGGTGGTGCTGAACGCGAACACCGGGGCGGTGGTCGCCAGCGCCGTGACCAACTCCAGCTTTGAAACCCCTGGGGCCGGCTGGGCCTTTGCTACCAACAGCGGCATCATCGCCAACGGCAGCAACCAATCCAACCCGGCGGCCCCCGATGGCACCAATGCCGGCTACCTGCAAAGCAACGGCAACGGCGTGGGCAGCTTCGGCCAGACGCTGGCTTCGCTGCCGGCCGGCTCCTACCAGCTGCGGCTGCAATTGGCCCAGCGGCCCACCAACACGACCGCGCAGGGCGTGCGTCTGCTGGTAGACGGCACACCGGTGGGCACCTTCACGCCCGCTTTCGGCGCCGGCTACACCACGTACACCAGCACGGCTTTCGTACTCGGTGCCGTGCTGAGCCTTGAGGCGCTGGGCAGCGCCAGCCAGGGCACGGCTACCGACGTAACGGCCTTCGTCGACCAGGTGGAGCTGCTTCACGTGAGCACGGGCACCAGCGCCAGCGTGCCCAACGCCAGCTTCGAAAACACCGGCAGCCTGGGCACGGGCAGCTACGGCTACAACCCCAACGGGGCCGACTGGACGTTTGAGAGCAACAGCGGCCTGGCCACCAACGGCAGTGCCTTCAATAACCCCGCCGCCCCCAACGGCACCCATGCCGCCTTCCTGCAAACCATTAGCAGCGGCAGCGGCTATGTCAGCCAGGAGCTGCCGACCTTGCTCGCGGGCAACTACCGGGTGCGCCTCTACGGGGCGCAGCGGGGCACGGCCCCGGCCGACCAAGTGGTGCTAGTGCGGCTCAACGGCCTGGAAGTCGGGCGCTTTCAGCCCACCACGGCCGGCTTCGTGCAGTACACCCTGCCCTCGGCTTCGACCACCGTAGCGCTGCCCAATAGCCCCCCCGGCAACACCATCACGGCGAGTCCATTTGTGGGGGTGCCGAACACGGTGCTCACCCTGACGGGCACGAACCTGACGGGCACCACCAGCATTGCTTTTGCTGGCGCGGGGGGCGCACGGGTGGTGAGGAGCGGCTTCGTGGTGAACGCAGCGGGCACGAGCATCACCGGGGTAGTGGTGCCCGGCGGGGCCCTGAGCGGGCGGGTGCTGGTGACGGGCCCCGGCGGCAGAATCGGCACGTTCCTGTTCGTGCGGGCCAAAACCCAGGACGCGGGCGACTCCCACACGGTGGCGGTGCGGCCCGATGGCACCCTCCGGGCCTGGGGCGACAACGTCCAGGGCCAGCTGGGCAATGGGACCAGGAACGATAGCAACGTGCCCGTGCAGGCGGGCACGGCCACCAACTGGGTAAGCGCAGCGGCGGGCACTATCTACACGGCGGCGGTGAAGGCCGACGGCACCCTCTGGGCCTGGGGCGACAACGGCTCCGGCCAGCTGGGCGACGGCACGAACACCCAACACAATAATCCGACGCGAGTGGGTACGGCCACGAATTGGGTGAGCGTAACGGCCGGCCAAAGCCACACGGTGGCGTTGCGGGCCGACGGCACGCTCTGGGCCTGGGGTAATAACAGCAACGGCCAGCTGGGCGACGGCACCACCACGCAGCGCACCAGTCCGGTGCAGGTGGGCACGGGCACGAACTGGGTGAGCGCAGCGGCCGGCCAAAGCCATACGGTGGCGCTGCGGGCCGATGGCACGCTCTGGACCTGGGGCGACAACACAGCGGGCCAGCTGGGCAATGGCAGCAGCAGCGCTACGGTCAATACCCTGGTACCCGTGCAAGTAGGCCAGGCCACGAGCTGGGTCAGCGTGACGGCGGGCTACTTCCACACCCTGGCGGTGCGGGCCGACGGCACCCTCTGGGCCTGGGGCAACAACAACAACGGCCAGCTCGGCATCAACAGCACCACCAATAGCCCCAATCCGGTGCAGGTGGGCACGGGCGCGAACTGGATAAGCGTAGACGGGGGCCAGTCCCACACGGTAGCCCTGCAAACCGACGGCACGCTCTGGGCCTGGGGCAGCAATTCCAGCGGCCAATTGGGCAATAGCAGCAGTACCAGTAGCAGCATGCCCGTGCAGGTAGGCACGGCCACGAGCTGGACCAGCGCGACGGCGGGCCGTAGTCACTCGGCAGGCGAGCAAACCTGCAACGCCCTCTTGACCTGGGGCAACAACAGCTATGGCCAGCTGGGCAACGGCAGCAATTCCAACAGCACTGTGCCCGTGCTTATTTTTAATCCCGAGTCTCCTACGCTGCTCACCTTCAGCCCTACCAGCGCGGCAGCAGGCACCACCGTGGCCGTGACGGGCCGGGGCCTTATTGGCATAACGGCGCTGAACGTAAACGGGTTTGACGCCTTTGCCAGCGTGACCAATCTCACCGATACGGGCTTCTCGTTTGTGGTACCGGCCGGGGGAGCCCCGACCACCCCCAACACGACTGTGACGGGCAACTGTGGCGCGAGCAGTACCACGGCCTTTACCATCACAACCGGGCTGACGGCGGTGAGCCCCTTTGTGGGGGTGCCGGGCACGGTGCTCACCCTAACGGGCGTGAACCTGGCGGGCACCACCAGCATCGTCTTTGCTGGCAGTGCGGGGGTGAAGGTGGTGACGAGCGGCTTCGTGGTGAACGCGGCGGGCACGAGCATTACCGGCGTAGTGGTGCCCGCCGGGGCCCAGAGCGGACTGGTGCAGGTAGCGCGGGGCACCTTTACGAGCACCGGGGGCGCGGCCCTGTTCTCGCGGGCCAAGACCCTGGCCACGGGCTACGCGCATACGGTGTCGGTGCGGGCCGATGGCACGCTCTGGGCCTGGGGCAACAACGCCTTCGGCCAGCTCGGCAATGGCAGCACGACCAGCAGCAGCGTGCCCGTGCAGGTAGGCACGGCTACCAACTGGGTGAGTGTGGCGGCGGGCGACTTTCACACGGTAGCGGTGAAAACCGACGGTACGCTCTGGGCCTGGGGCGAAAACTTCCAGGGCCAGCTCGGCAATGGCAGCGCGGCCGACAGCAGCGTGCCCGTGCAGGTAGGCACGGCTACAAACTGGGCGAATGTGGCGGCGGGGGCCTCCCATACATTGGGGGTGACCTCTGCTGGCACGCTCTATACCTGGGGCAGCAACAGCAATGAACAATTGGGAGCTTACATTACCGTAGGCAGTAATAGCCGTGTGCCGGTAGCTATATTTCCGCCATCTAACGCACTTCAGGTTACCACCTGGGTGAGCATAGAAGCGGGCGACCTTCACTCAGTGGGCGTAATGGCGAATGGCACGCTCTGGGCTTGGGGCGACAACGGCTATGACCAGCTCGGCATTCCTGTATACTCCGGCTCCCCCCTCCTACGAACTGGATTAGCGACGCAGGTGGGCACGGCTACCAACTGGGTGAGTGTGGCAGCCGGCTCAAACTATACGCTAGCCCTGCGGGCCGACGGCTCGCTCTGGTCCTGGGGCTATAGCTATGACGGCCAGTTGGGCTTTACTCCCGATATCAGGCAACTTACCAACACGCCGACGCAAGCAGGCACCGACTTAAACTGGACCAGCGTGGCGGCCGGCGAAAGCCACACGGTGGCGCTACGGGCCGATGGTACGCTCTGGGCCTGTGGCAGCAATGCCCAAGGCCAGAGCGTCGGCACCCCCATAGGCGTGTTTGCGCAGGTGGGCACGGCCACGAGCTGGACCAGCGCGGCGGCGGGCGGCTACCACTCGGCGGGCGAGCAAAGCAGCTGCCGCGCCGTGTGGGCCTGGGGCTACAATTACTACGGCCAGGTGGGCGACGGCAGCACCAACCAGCGCAACGCGCCGGTGCAGGTGTTCAACGGCGTGAGCCTGACCAGCTTCTCGCCCGCCAGCGCGCCCGTGGGCAGCACCGTGGCCGTGACCGGCACCGGCCTGCTGGGCCTCACGGCCCTCACCGTGAACGGGGCCAACGCCCTGCCCAGCGTCACCAACCTCACCGACACGGGCTTCTCTTTTGTGGTGCCGGCCGGGGCCGCAGCTACGGGCACCGTTACGGTGGCCGCCAGCTGCGGCACGGCCAGCAGCCCCTTTGCCCTACCGCCCGCGGTGCAGCTCACGGCCATCAGCCCGGCGGCCGAGCTGCCAGGGCAGGAAGTGGTGCTCACCGGCACGGGCTTCGCGGCCGGCAGCACCGTCAGCTTCGGCGGGGTGGCGGCCAGCAGCGTTACTTACACCTCGCCAACCTCGCTCACGGTCGTGGTGCCGGTGGGCGCGGCGGCGGGCAGCAGCGCCGTGGTGGTGGGCACTGGTAGTGGCAACAGCAGCACCAGCAGCCCGGCCTTCGAGGTGTTGCAAGTGTACCGCAGCACCGCCGCCAGCGGCTGCCTGGCCACGGCCAGCGTCAGCATCACGGGCGCGGGCGGGGCCGGCGCGTGGCGCTGCCTGCGCCTGCCCGGCGCGGGTGGGGCCGTGGTGGCCGCCATCGAAGATACCTACAACCTGGGCACCGTGGCGGTGGGCGTTTCGGCACTGGGCACGGCCACCAGCAGCGCCGTGCGCCGCGACGCCGGCAACCGCGCCTACCTCGACCGCAACTTCTACCTCACGGCCACCAATAAAGTCTTCCCCGGCAGCAGCGTGCGGATGCGCTTCTTCGGCCTGAGCAGCGAGCTGGCCCGCCTCACCGCCGCCGATGCCGCCGCCACGGCCGCCACCCTCAAGGCCAGCCAGTACAGCGGGACCAACGAGGACTGCGACCTGACCAACAATGACCCGGCCGGCGAGCGCCGCCTGCTGGCCGCCCCCGCCACGGTGCTGCCGGGGGCCGACTGGTTCACGGCCGAGGCCCGGGTGGCCGACCACTTCTCGGAGTTCTACCTGACGGGCGCGGGCTCGCCGCTGCCCGTGCAACTCACCGCCTTCACCGCTACGCTCGCCCCGAGCCAGACCACCGTGCAGCTGGCCTGGGCCACCGCTTCGGAGCAAAATAGCGCCGCCTTCGAGGTGGAGCGTAGCCTGAGCGGCACGAGCTTCGAGCGCATCGGCACGGTGGCCGCTGCCGGTAGCAGCAGCACTTCCCGCAGCTACGCACTGCTGGACGCTCGCCTGCCAGCCGACGCTACCACCCTCTACTACCGTCTGCGGCAGGTAGACCAAGACGGCACCGCCAGCTACTCGCCGGTGCGCACCGTGGCCCTGACGGGCGCGGCGGCCGGCCTAGCCCTGTTCCCCAACCCGACCCACGGCGGTTCGGCCACGCTCACGGGCGCGCAGCCCGGCACGGTGGTGACGGCGTTCGACGCCCTGGGCCGGGAAGTAACCCGTGCTACTGCCGACGCTTCTGGCACAGCCGCGCTGGCGATGCCGGCCGGGCAGCCGGTGGGCGTGTACGTGGTGCGCGTGGGCAGCACAGCCCTGCGCCTGATGGTAGAATAGCCCCCGCAGTCTTCCCCAAACGCCAAAAAGCCCGTCGCCCACCGCGACGGGCTTTTTGGCGTTTGGGGAGCAGAAGCCGCCGCCTGTGCCGGGTTCGGCAGCTGCTCAGGGCCGACGACTTTAGCTCAAGCAGGCTGGGCCGAGGCGGTGGGCTTTGCTTCGGCCAGGCACTTCAGCAACCGCTACGCCGAGCGGTTTGGCCGCTGGCCCGTCGACTACCGCGCTACCTAGCAGTAGTGGCCAGAACGACATGCGGTACCGCCAGCCGGCCGCCTCGCGCCCAGTGGGTGAGCAGAAGTCCGCCACGGGCTGGCCGGACAGGGGTAAATCCCTGCCAAAATGCTTGAAAGTGGGCTAGAGGCTGAAGATTGGCAGGAATTCGACCCTGTTCCGGCAGCGCTTTGTCCAATTTTGTCGGCTGATAATTACCGGTTAGGGCTGGTCAGTCAGGCTTCTTTTCTCGGGGAGTAAGGTCCCACGGTCCGCGCGCGCAGGCTGGGCCGCGCGCGACCCGGTCTCGGCCAGCCGGCCATTCCACCCGCTGACCGGCCACCATTCGTTCGCTTTTCGCCAATCCCATTTCCGTTTTCTTATGAACTATTTCTCCCCTGTTTCGGCGTCGTTGCGGCGCGGCGCGGGCGGCTGCCTGGTGTTCTTGGTCGGGCTGCTGGCCGCCGCGCCGCTGGCCGCGCAGGCCCAAACCGGCGCGGTGGGCATCGGCACCACCACGCCCGCCGCCTCGGCTGCGCTCGACGTGAGCAGCACCAGCAAGGGCCTGCTACCCCCGCGCCTGAGCCAGGCCCAGCGCGACGCCATTGCCAGCCCGGCGGCGGGCCTCACCATCTACAACACCAGCACCGGGGTGCTCAACACCTGGGACGGGACCAAGTGGGTGGCGGCGCTGGCCGACACCACGCCCGCACTCGCCACCTTTGCCTTCATGGGTACGGCCCAGACCTACGTCGTGCCGGCGGGCGTTACGGCGCTCCAGGTGGACCTGGCGGGCGCAATGGGCGGGTATACCTACAATACCAACACCGGCCAGGGGCTGGGCGGGCGGGTGCAGGCCACGCTGGCCGTGACGCCCGGCCAGGTGCTGACGGTGTACGTGGGCGGGGCCGGCACCAATGCCAACGCCGGCAGCGGCGGCTACAACGGCGGCGGCAGTGCGGTATTCGGCGACGGTGGCGGGGGCGGGGCCAGCGACATCCGCCTTGGGGGCACAGCCCTGGCCAACCGGGTGCTGGTGGCCGGCGGCGGCGGTGGCGGCGCCGACGAGGGGGCCGGCGGCGCGGGCGGCGGCCTGACGGGCGGCGCGGGGGCCGCTGGCACCGCCGGCAGCGGCGGGCTGGGCGGCAGCCAAAGTGCAGCGGGCACCGGCGGCGCGGGGAGCGGCTCCTATGCGGCGGGCAACGGCGGCAGCGGGGCCACGGGCGGCAACGGCACCTTCAGCAACGGCGCCGGCGCCGGCGGGGGCGGCGGGGGCTACTTCGGGGGGGGAAGCGGCGGCGGCTTCAGCGGCGGGGGCGGTGGCTCGTCGTATGCGGGCGCGGGCACCAGCGCCGTGGCGCACACCCAGGGCGTGCGCAGCGGCGACGGCTACGTGCGCTTGTTGCCCGTCGCCTACGCGTCTTTGCCGGCACCTTTTCTGGATGCCAGCAACATTGCGGGCGTTATCCGAAACCAAACCAGCCCGCAGCTTGGGGCCAACTTCAACATTGAGGGCAACGGCACCATCGGCGGCAACAGCACGGTGGCCGGCAATGTGGGCATCGGCACCAGCAGCCCGGTCGCCAAGCTCCATGTGAGCGGCAACCTGCGGGCCGACCTGGCGAGCGGTGCCTTCACGCTCAACAACTTCGCGCCCAGTAACGGCACGGTGCTGCTGGGCAATTTCACCGGGGCCGCCACCAGCGCCCCGCAGCTGCGCTTCGAGGGCGTGGGCAACTCGTTCATGGACATCGGCCAGGATGCGGCCGGGGCCTTCGTGGTGGAGGGCAATGACCAAGCCCGTCTGACCGTGCAAAACGCGGGCAACGTGGGCATCGGTACCACCCAGCCCACCCAGAAGCTCGACGTGAACGGGCAGCTGCGCGTGCGCGGCCTGAGCGGCACCGACACCCGCCTGCCCGTGGTGCTGCCCGACGGCACCCTGGGGGTGAGCGCGCCCGTGTTCAGCAGTGCGGCCAACACGGCCACGCCCATCCCCGCCGGGGCCACGGGCACGGTGGGCACGGGCCGCAACCCGACCAGCGTGGCCGTGAGTGGCCTCCGGGCCTACGTAGTGAGCGAAGGGAGCGGCAGCAGCGTGTTGCAGGTGTTCGACGTTAGCAACCCGGCCAGCCCGGTGGCCCTCGGCACCGTGGGCACGGCTCTACAGCCCAAAGGCGTGGCCGTGAGCGGCACCACGGCCTACGTGGTGGGGGGCAGCAGCGGTTTGTTGCAGGCCTACAACGTGGCCAACCCGCCAGCCCGGTGCTGCTGGGCAGCATCAACACCACCGACAGCGGCCCCAGCAACGTGGTCGTGAGCGGCACCACGGCTTACGTGACAACCTTCGGGCTGCTCGAGACTTATAATGTGGCCAACCCGGCCAACCCGGCCAGCCCGGCCCTGCTCGGCACCGTGGTCACGGGCGTGAAGGGCACCGGCCTGGCTGTGAGCGGCACTACGGCTTACGTGGTGGTGGACGGGAGCAGCAAGTTGCGGGCGTACAACGTGGCCAATCCGGCCAGCCCGGTGCTGCTGGGCGACGCCGCCACGGACCCCAGCCCCAGCGGCCTGGCCCTGAGCGGCACCACCGCCTACGTGGTGGGCAGCAGCCTGCAATTGTTTAACGTGAGCAACCCCGGCAGCCCGGCGCTGCTCGGCACGGCGCCGGGGGTTGCCGGGAAAATAGCCCTGGCCGGCACCAAAGCGTATGTGGCCGACGGCAGCACGTTGCGCGTGTTCGACGTGAGCAACCCGGCCAGCCCGGTGGCCCTCGGTACCGTGCCCCTGACAGGTAGCGCCAGCAGCCTGGCCGCGAGCGGCAGCACGGCCTATGTGACCACCGCTGGCAACAACTTGTTGCAGGTCGTGACCATCTCGGCCACCCCCCCAGACCGCGTGGTGACGGTGAGCCCCACCGGCAGCCTGGCTTCGGTGGCGCTGCCCGGTGCGGCTGATTTTATACAGAACCAAACGGCCCAGCCGCAAAACGGCGGGTTTTCGGTGAGCGGCGCCGGCACGGTGGGCGGGCTGCTCACGGCCGGCAGCGCCAGCGTAAACGGCAGCCTGGGGGTGAACGGCAGCACCACCCTGAACGGCAGCGGCTACGTAGGCGGCAACCTGGGCATTGGCACTGCCAACCCCAATCAGAAGCTCGACGTGGCGGGCAACGCCAACGTGAGCGGCAACGCCAACGTGGGCGGCAGCGTGGGCATCGGCATCAGCAGCCCCAGCGCCCGGCTGCACGTGGCCGGCGTGGCCCTGGTGAACGGCGGCGGCCCGCTGCCCAGCACCACCAACGCCACGGGCCTGGGCTGGAACGCGATATACGCCGGCAGCGGCGAGAGTGAGCTCTACAACTACCGGGGCTTGGGCAACGGCGGCTTCCGCTTCTTCTCGGTGCCCGGCACGGCCGCGCCCACCGCCTCCAACCAGATTGCCCAAATCAACGGCAGCACCGGCATATACTCGAACCTGTCGGACCGGCGGGTGAAAACCAACATCACCCCGCTGGCCCAGGGCCTGCGCACGGTGCTGGCCCTGCGCCCCGTCTCTTACGACTTCCACACCAGCCGCCACCTGGAGAATGGCGTGGTGACCTTCCTGCCCGATGATAAGCCGGTGCGGGCGCTGGGCTTCGTGGCCCAGGAGCTGCTGCCGCTCGTGCCCGAGGCCGTGGAGAAGCCAGCCGACGACAAGAAGGGGTTCTACGCCGTGTCCTACACCACCCTCGTGCCCGTGCTCACCCAGGCCATCCAGGAGCAGCAGGCCCAGATTGAGGCGCTGAAACAGCAGAATGCCGCCCTGCAAGCCCGCGCCGCTACCGCCGAGGCTACCGCCAGCAGCGCCAAAGCCGAAGCCGCCCGCGCCACCGCCACGTTGGAAACCTTTGAGGCCCGGCTGCGGCGGCTGGAGGCGGCTGGCGGGCAGGCCCAGCGCTAGTTTTTAAGCTAATAGCTCAACATATTCTTCTTATGAAATCACTTATGACCCTGTCCCTGCTGCTGCCCGCGCTGGCTGGCCGGGCCCAGCTCGTCAACGACGGGGCCACCCTCACGGTGCAGCCGGGGGCCACGCTCTACGTGGCCGGCGCGGTGCAAAACAATGCCAATGGCACGTTCGCCAACGCCGGCACCGTGCAACTCACCGGCGACCTCATCAACGCGGGCACCCTGGCCTCGCCCGGCAAGCTGCTCTTCAGCGGCACCACCAACCAGACGCTTACACCCGGCGCGGCCTCCACCGTGGGCACGCTGGTGCTGGCCAACACCGGCGCGGTGGGCCAGCGCACCCTGGCCCTGCCTGCCAACCTGACCGTGGGCACGGCCCTCATCCTGCAAAGCGGCCTGTTGCGCACGGCCCCCGCCGTCACCCTCACCCTGCCCGACGGGGCCACGCTCAGCGGCGAGCAAACCGGCCAGTATGTGCAGGGCAACCTGCGTATCGAGCGGGCGGCCGGCAGCGGCGTGCTCGACTTCGGCCACGGCGCCACCCTCGACCGCTCGGGCTTGGGCGCGGTGGCCATCACCCGCACGGCCGGCCTGCTCACGGATAACCTGAGCCGGGCCGTGGGCCTGGGTAGCCCCGGAGTCCGGGGCATCGACCGCATCTGGACCGTGGAAACGGCCGTGGCTCCCGCCGCGCCCGTGCCCGTAACGCTGAGCTGGCTGGCCGATGACGACAACGGCCTCGCCAGCTTCGCCACCACGCAGGCTTGGCGCGCGCCGCTCGGCTCCAGCAACTGGGCCGCCACGGGCAGCGCTGGCCCGGCCGCGGTGAGCGGCAGCACGCGGAGCTTTTCCTTCAGCACCGCGGTGCTGGACCGGCTCACGCTCGGCGGGCTGGCCGCGCCGCTGCCCGTCACGTTGGTGGCCTTCACGGCTGAGCCGCAGGGCGCCGACGCGCTGTTGCGCTGGGCCACGGCTTCGGAGCTGCACAACGACCGGTTCGAGGTGGAGGCCAGCGCCGACGGGCGCACGTTCGGCCGCATCGGCACGGTGGCGGGCGCGGGCAGCAGCACCCAGGTCCACACTTATCAACTGGTCGACCCGGCCATTACGCGTTACGCGACCCCGCTGGTGTACTACCGCCTGCGCCAAGTCGACACCGACGGCACGGCCAGCCACTCGCCCGTGCGCACGGTGGCCGTGCCGGCGCGCGGCCCGGCCGGGCTGGCGCTATTCCCGAACCCGACCCGGGCTACGGCCACGCTCACCGGCGCCGCGCCGGGCGCGGCGGTGGTTGTATTTGACGCCGTGGGCCGGCACGTGCTCGATGTGACGGCCGCCGCCGACGGCACGGCCACCCTGGCGCTGCCCTTTGGCCTGGCCAGCGGCGTGTACGTGGTGCGCACCGGCAGCCAGGCCCTGCGCCTGACGGTGGAGTAGCGGCGGGCTATGGCAAAACCGGCAAAGCCCCAGCAAGACGGCACCTGGCTATCGAGGTGCTGCCCCGCCGGGGCTTTGCCGTGGCAGACGCACGATTTTGGGAGTTTGAGACGCATCAGGAGGCTTTGGGGCTCACGCTGCCGGACCACCAAATCGCGTTGCTGCAGCGAATCAAACCCATTGCTTGTACATGTGCGTATAGTTGGACAGTAGATACGCTTAACTCCAACTCCCAATTCCATCCCATGAACAAGAACACATTCTTCGCCGCTGCTGCCTTGCTGGCGGTCCTCGCTACGCCCGCCTTTGCCCAGGACGGCATGAAGACCAAGTCGGACGACGAAAAAACCAAGACCAAGGCCGACGGCATGACCACCAAAACCAAGATGTCCGACGATGGCAAGATGAAGGTGAAAGGCAAGTCGGACGCCGGCGATAAGATGAAGGCCAAAACTATGCCCCGCAAGGGCGAGGCCATGAGCACCACCAATTCGGCCATCACGACGACCACCATGAGCACCACTACCACGGGCGGCGTGATGGTAGGCGGCGCCATGATGACGCCCGATAAAGACATCGTAGACAACGCCGCCGGCAGCGCCGACCACACCACCCTGGTAGCTGCCGTGAAAGCCGCCGGCCTGGTAGAAACCCTGAAAAGCACCGGCCCCTTCACCGTATTTGCGCCCACCAACGCGGCTTTCGAGAAGCTGCCCGCCGGCACCGTCAATTCGCTGCTAACGCCCGAAATGAAGCCTAAGCTCACCGCCGTTCTCACCTACCATGTGGTGCCGGGCCGCTACACCGCCGGCAACCTCACCGCCGGCCAGGTGCTCACCACCGTGGAGGGCGAAACGCTGACGGTGATGAAAAACGGCAACGGCGTGATGATTAAAGATGCCAAAGGCGGCATGGCCCGCGTCACTATTCCCGATGTGATTTCGAGCAACGGCGTCACCCACGTCATCGACACCGTGCTGATGCCAACCAAGTAAGAGGCGAAGTCGCCGCACAGAAAAGGCCCGCTGGATTATTCCAGCGGGCCTTTTTATATCAAATAATTTGCCCGAGATGTCTCGGCAAGCTCGACATGACGTTCTAAAGCTTCTCTAAAACAGCTCTCAATCGAATTGCGCAGCCTTATTCCAGCATTAGCCGGCGGCCCACGGTGCGGCCATCGGCCAGGGTGAGGCGCACCGTGTAGACGCCCGCCGGCAGGGTAGGCAGCGGCAGTATGGCTTGGCCAGCCTGCGCGGCCGGCTGCTCCCACACGGTGCGGCCCAGGGCGTCGAGCAAGGTGGCGCGGGCAAAGGCCGGGCCGTCCACGCGCACGGTGCCGTGGGCGGGGTTGGGGTAGAGGCTGTAGGCGGCGGCTTCGCGGGCCGAGGCGGTGGCCGTGGTCACGTTATTGGTCATCACCGGACGCATCATGAAGGCACCGCGCCGGGGCTGGAAGCGCACCGAATCCCAGATGCCCACGTTGCTGCGGCTCCAGAGGTAGCCGCTGGGGAAGGAGTTGTTCAAGTCTTTGCCGTAGTGCAGGTCGCGCCCCGTCGAAGGCTGTGAGTAGCCCACGTAGAAGATGCCCGACACCGGCACAGGCTGGTCGAAGGTGATTTCGACGTAGGGCAGGCCGCCGGCCGCCGGGGCCGTGCCGGGCAGGGTGGCGGTTTTGCTGGCAATGGGCGCGGCGCTGGGCTTGCCCGAATCGTCGCTCCACACGCTGATGGTGACGGGGCGCACGTTCACATCGGATGCCGTGTACACCGGGTAGAGGCGCAGGCCACCTACGTGGTCGGGCTGGTTCAGGTTGAAGCGGTAGGCCAGGGCGGCCGGCTGGCCCGTAGAGTAGGCAAACTGTTGGGTGTAAGCCTCGGCCGTGCCATCGTCGTAAGCGAAATAGTTGTTGAGGTCTACATCGCGCGAAATGGTGTCGTTGGGCATGGCCCGCGGCATTTCCAGGCCGTTGGTGTTGATGACCAGGCTGTAGCGCAGGCGCTTAGGCGTGGCCGTGGCGGGCACCGCCACCGAGGCCGCCGACCCTATTTGCGGCGAGTTGCGCACGTTCGGATTGATGAGGCGCGAGGCTTGCAGCCAGGTGCCGAACGTGGTGTTGGTGGTCAGGTTGCGCACGGTGCCGGTCACGTCGATGGGCCGGGGCAGGGGTGGGGTAGGCAGCTCCAGGTTGGTCAGGTTCACGCCCAGGTTGGGGTTCAATTCGCTGGTGGTGGCGGCGTTGAACTGCCACACCGGCATGGCCGTGAAGCGCCGCAAGGGGCTGCGCAGCCCGCCCGAGGGGTTGCCGCCCAGCAGGCCGGCGCCGGTGGCCACGTCCACAAAGGTGGTATCGGCCAGGCCGCGGGTGCGGTTGCGGTCCAGCAGCACGTAGTCCACGCTCCAGTTGTCGAGGTTGTCGGACGTGTTGCCGCTGGCCACCAGCATAAACTGGAAATTACCGTGCAGGTACTGAGTCTGGTTCAGGGCGACGACCTGCTGGCGGAAGCCGGTGAGGGCGCGTTGGCTGTTGTAGAACCAGGCCCGCACCCAGGTATTGGCGCTGGTTTTCAGGTACAGCTCCAATTTGACCGGAGTGGTGGTGGAATTGGGGTTGGGCGTGCCCAGAATGCTGCCGGCCTGCCAGGCAAAGCTCAAATACACCTGGTCGTTGGCCGTGAGGCCGCTCAGGTCAATGGGTTGCGATGTCAGCGAGTCGATGGTACCGTAGAGCACTGTGGTGCTGCCGCTGTAACTCTGGCCGTTGGCCTTGATGCCGTCCAGCGTAGCCGCGCCGCGGGAGAGGGGCGCCAGGGCCAGTCGGTTGCTCACAAAAGCGCCGCCCGTGGGAACCCACCGCCGCACATCGGGCGCGCCTTCGAGCGGCGTGGTGAAATCATCAAAAAAAGGCAACGCCAGCGCCGTGGTGCGCTGCCGCACCGCCGGGTCGATTTTGGGCAGGTAAGCCGCCCGGCTGGGGTCGGCCGCGAGCGGGCCGGAGGGCAGCACGACCTGGGCCTGGGCCACGCCGGTGGCCAAAAGCAGCGCCGGAACTAGCAGGCGGCAATACGTGCGGAATCGTGTCATCATACGGTTGCGTGGAAAGTTGTAAGCCCAACGCCCGAGCCTTTACAAAAAGTGCGTGACGAACAACTATTTTGCCACCCAGATGTCCACCAACTGGCCGGTGCGAATGGTGGCATCGGGACCGGCCACGGGGCGCTGGCGTACCACGGTGCCGGCCGTCTGGCCTTGTTCAGCGGGCTGCTCAAACACTTCACCCTTCTGCAGGCCCTGGCCCACGAGCAAAGTAATGGCTTCATCCCCGGGCATATTGATGAGGTTGGGCACGGCAAACGTCTGGTTGCCCTGGCCGTCGCCCACCACCAAATCCACGGTGGCGCCCTTGGTGATGGGGGAGCCGGCTGCGATTTCCTTGCCGTTCACCAGCTGCTTTAGCACCTGCCCCGTGGCCAGGTCGGGCACCAGCTGAATCTGGCCCACCACAAGGTCGTAGCTTTTCAGGATAAGTGTAGCCGCTTTGGAGGAGTTGCCGATGAGCTTGGGCATCTTGATGACGGGCGGGTTTTTCATGCTCACCTGCACGTAGATTTTGCGCCCTTCCTTCACCTTTTCGCCCGGCGCGGGGTCCTGCACCAGCACCGTGAAGGCCCGCACGCTGGGGTTGTAGCTGGAGTCATCCACGAAGTAGGCCAGGTTGCGCTCGTCGAGGTAGTTTTCCAAGTCGGCCACGTTCATGCCCGTCACCTTGGGCACGGTGATGGTTTCGCCGTGGTGCGTGCTCATGGGCAGGTACACGTAGAAAAAGCCCAGCACCAGCAGCACGCCCACAATGGCAATGAGCACGAGGTGCTTCACGAGGTCAAGCGGGGAATTAGCAGAGAAAAACGACATGCGGTAAACGTAGTGACAATGATTTTATCCCAAAGAACGTCATGCAGAGCGCAGCGAAGCATCTTTACCTCGGAAGTAAATAATTACTGCTGCGGTAAAGATGCTTCGCTGCGCTCTGCATGACGTTCTCGGTAATACGACGGTTTAGCTGGCCGGAACGGCCCGCGCCACCCGCGCCTTGCCGAACTCCAGAATCCGGTCGATAAACTCGTAGGGCGTGTAGCCGGCCAGCGCCGTTTGGTGGAAAATACAGGTGGCTGGCGTCATGCCTGGCAGCGAGTTCACTTCGATAATGAGCACCTCCACTTCGCCCTCCTGGCGCACCCGCACGAAGGCATCGATGCGCGCATAGCCCTGAATATCGAGCACTTCGGCCACGCGGCGCAGCACGGCCTTCACCTCGTTCGAGATGCGCTGGCGCTCGGCGGGGTCTACGTCGTAGCGGGCCGGGGTGATATTCTGGCCTTCGCCAGCCAGGAATTTCTCTTCCAAACTCAGCACCTCGCCGGTGGCCAGGGCCTCGCTGGCCTCGAACACCTCAATGTCGAGCAGTCCGTCCTCATCGTAAGACGTGAGTAGGCCACCGGTTACTTCCAGGAAGTGGGCGGCGCCGTCGCGGCTGATGAGCGTTTCGACCAGGAAGGCATCCTTACGCGGAAATTCTTCCTTGAAGCCCAGGTGTAGCACCTCGGCCGGACCTTCCAGCAATTCTTCTTCGGTGCGAAAAATGAGCTGGCTGAAGGCTTCCAACTCCGCGCGGTTCTTGATTTTCTTCACTGCCGACGAGCAGCCGTCGTCGGCGGGCTTGGCGATGAAGGGGTAGGGGAACTGCGTTTCGAGGCTGCGGTAGAAGCTTTCGGCGTCGGCCTGCCACTCCAGCTTGCTGGCCATGCGGTGCTCGGCCACGAGCAGGCCGGCTTCGCGCAGGCGCTTGTTCGTCTCGAACTTGTTGATGGTGACGCTGCTGCTGGCCACGCCCGAGCCGTTGTAGGGCAGGTTGAAGCGTTCCAACTCCTGCTGCAAGGCGCCATCCTCGCCAGGGCGGCCGTGCAGGGCAATGAAGACTTCATCCGCCATCTGGGCTAATTCCTCGAATGAAATGCGGCGCGGCTGGGCCAGCGCCTGCCCGGCGTAGGTGCTGGTGATGGTGCTGGCCTCGCGCCGGATGCGTTCCAGAATAGGATGCGGGGCTTCGCCAGCTTCGGCGTGCTCAATCTTCTCGCGGATGTCGTCGGCGTTGTCCTTCAGCATCACGTTCACGGGCAGCACGTAGAGCTTGTGCTCCTGGGCCGAGCCCGTGAGGAACACCGGCACCGGCGCGTACTTGGCCGAAGAGCTGAGCTTCTCGTAAATGTTGCGCCCGCTTTCCACCGAAATGTGCCGCTCCGAGGAGTAGCCGCCCATTATCACGGCCACGCGGATACGTTCGGTGGCCTCGTGCTGGCGGCCGGCCACGGCGGCGTCCAGCTTGTCGAGCAGCTGCGCCAGCTTCACGGGGCGCAGGCCGGCCCGGCGCCGGGCCGCCAGCGAGGTGCGGATGAGGTAGGTGAGGAATTGACTCGGATTCAGCCCGATTTCGGCCGCTTGGTGGAAGAAGAACGAAGCCGGCAGCATGCCCGACGTCGTGTTCGGGTCGTTCAAGAACAACCGGCCGTCATGCCCTACAAAGCCATCGAGCCGCGCGTACACCTGGAAACCGAAGGTGCGAAACATCTCCTCGCACGCCTCCCGTATTTCCTGAATTTTCTCCTCCGGCAGGTCTATGGGCGTGATTTTACGGGCCAGGCCGGGCAGGTATTTTGAGCGGTAGTCGAACATCTCCTCGCCCTTCACAATCTCGGTGGGCGGCAGGGCCAGCGGCAGGCCGTTGGGGTCTTCCACCACAATGCAGCTGAATTCGCGGCCGGCCACGAAGCTTTCCACCAGCACCTGGGTTTCGCCGTCGATGTTGGTCAGACGGACTTCCTCGGCCGTTTCCAGCGCCTCGGTCAGCGTGTAAAGCAGGGTTTCGGGGTGGTAGATGGGCGCGGTTTCATCGTTGATGACAACCGGCAGGCCAATGCCTTCGCGGATGTCGGTCAGATGCTGCACCCAGGCAATGCGGTCCTGCTCGCCGAGGCGCTGCCAGTCGGCGCGGGTCACGGTTTTGCGGAACAGGCTTTTGTCGATGGCCGCCTCAAACTTGGCCAAATCGTCGGTTTTCAGGATGCTCACGCCGATGCTGCTGCCTTGGCGAGGGGCCTTCAGCACCAGCGGCAGGCCCAGCTCGCGCACCAGGTAAGCCAAGGTGGCGGCGTGGTCCGTGGTGTCCCATTCCTCAGCCTTGATAACGCGGAAATCGGGCGTGGGGCGGCCCAGCGCGTGCAGCAGGTTTTTCTGCGCGATTTTATCGATGCCGAAGGCCGACGGCAGAATGCCCGAGCCCGAATACGGAATGCCCAGCCACTCCAGCAGGCCCTGAATGGCGCCGTCCTCGCCGCCCGGCCCGTGCAGGGCCAGAAAGGCAAAATCCATCAGCAGGGGCAGTTCCTGCGCTTTTATTTCGCGGCCCACTTTGGCAATGGCCTCGAACCGCTCGTCGTGGCTGAGCTCGCCCAGGCTTTCAATGTAGACCTGCAAATGGTGCAGCGAAGGCGGTTGCGAGCTCACCGGCGGGTAGAAATCCCGGATGGTGCCTTTATAGATGAATTGCCAGTCGAGCAGGATGAACTGCCCGAGGCTGTCCACGAAGATGGGCACGGGCTGAAATAGCGCCTTGTCCAGATTATCAAAGACGGTGCGGCCGCCCGCGAACGAAATTTCCCGCTCGCGCGAAGTGCCTCCGAAAAAAATGCCAATTTTCATAAGTGTCGCAAAGGTAAGAAGCCGTAGCGCGGACTTTCAGTCCGCGAACGAACAACCGACGCGCGGATTAAAAGTCCGCGCTACAGCAACGCCACCAGCTCGGCCACCAAAGCGGCATCTGTTTCAAATTGTTCCGTCTGGAACAGCCCGTCGGCCGGGTTGGCAGGTACTTGGCGCTTGGCGCTGGTGTGAAACTCCTGAGCGCCCGTGTGGCGGGCCAGCTCCTGAATATTAGCCGCCGAAACCCCTGCGCCCGGCATGATACTGATGCGCCCGGCCGCTTGCGTCACCAGCGCCGCCAGCCGCGCCTGGCCCGCCGCGGCCGTGGTCTGCCCGCCCGAAGTGAGCACGCGCTGGCAGCCTATTTTGATGATTTCCTCCAAGGCTTCGGCTTGGTTGCGGCAGGAATCGAAGGCGCGGTGAAAGGTGATTTGCATAGTGCCGGCCCGCTGGATGAGGGCCTGGCAGGCGTCAATATCCACGCGCCCGGCCGCATCCAGCGCCCCCAGCACCACCCCGGCGGCACCCAACTCACGGCATACCTCTATGTCGGCCCGCATGATGGCCAACTCATCGTCGTTGTAACCGAAGCCACCCGGCCGGGGCCGAATCAGCACGAACACCGGGATGCTGAGTTGCGCCAGCGTCTCCCGAATCAGGCCGTAGGACGGCGTGATGCCGCCTTGCTCCAGGTTCTGGCACAGCTCGATGCGGTGCGCGCCACCCGCCTGCGCCGCCAACGCAGAGGGGAGGGAGGCCGCGCAGATTTCGAGGGTGAGGGGCATTGGCTAGTTGATACTGGGGGCGTTTTGGTAATCGGCTGTCATCCTGAGCGGAGCGAAGGACCTTATCACGTCGAACGACTTGTGCTGGCTGGATAAGGTCCTTCGCTCCGCTCAGGATGACAGCCGATTGTTCAATACTTACTTCAGCAAAAACTCGCTGTCGCGTAGCACCGGCGTATCGGTGGTGCTCACAGTGAAATTGAAGCCTTTTTGTAGGGCGTACGCGCCCGTCTGACCGGTTTTGCTGATGGCGATAAAGGCCACTTGAATGTCTTTGGCCTTGGCGCCTTTGATGGCGGCAATGCGCTCAATGGCCTCCTTGCAGGCCTGTTGCGGGGTGCGCCCTTGGCGCATCAGCTCCACGATGAGGTGGGCACCGGCGATGCGCACCACGTCCTCGCCCTGGCCGGTAGCGGCGGCGGCGCCCACGGCCGGGTCCACGAACAGGCCGGAGCCGATGAGGGGCGAGTCGCCCACACGGCCGCGCATTTTGAAGGCCATGCCGCTGGTGGTGCAGCTGCCGCTGAGGCGGCCTTGCGCATCCAGGGCCAGCATGGCAATGGTGTCGTGGTTCTGGGGGCCGCCCACCGGGCCGGTGGGGCGGCTTTTCGAGTTTTCGATGTTGACTACGGGCTGGTACTTACTGGTTTTCAGCCACTCCGCGTAGGCCTTTTTCGCGTCGGCACTTAGCTGCTGGGGCTCCAGTGGGAAGCCCTGGGATACGGCAAACTGCTGGGCGCCTTCGCCCACCAGCAGCACGTGCGGGGTGCGCTCCATCACGCGGCGGGCCACGCTGATGGGGTGCTTGATGCGCTCAAGCCCGGCCACGCCGCCGCAGTTGAACTTCTCGTCCATGATGCAGGCGTCGAGCGTCACAATGCCGTCGCGGTCGGGGTTGCCGCCCAGGCCCACGCAGCAGCCCTGTTCCGACTCGGTTACCATCACGCCGGCCTCCACGGCGTCGAGGGCGTAGCCGCCGGGGCCGATGACTTTCCAGGCGCCCTTGTTGGCGTTCACGCCCGCATCCCAGGTAGAAATGACGACCGGCTTGCCGGCCACCGGGGCGGCGGGCAGTGCCACGGCCGCCAGGGGCGAAGCGGCCAAGCCGGCCAAGCCAGCGGCGGAGGATTGCAGGAATTTGCGGCGGGTGGGCATAACGGAGAAGCGGAATGTGGTGGGTGGGCTAAAAAGACGTCATGCCGAGCGTAGCCGAGGCATCTCGCGTGCCGAAGTAATAAATGGCATCACAACGAAGCGAGCGAGATGCCTCGGCTACGCTCGGCATGACGGTCAAGTGTCGTTTCCCCTATATTACCAAGTGGCGAAATATACGGCCGGCTGCCAACTCCCGCGTACTTTCGCAGCCTATGATACTCATTGCCGATGGTGGGTCCACCACCTGCAGCTGGGCCTTGCTGGCCGGCGGCCCCCCCCAGTATTTCAACACCGAGGGCTACAATCCCTATTTCTGGGACACGCCGGGCATTGCCGCGTCGCTGGTGCGCAGCGTGCCGGTCGATGTGCATCAGGCGCCCATCCGTGCCATTCATTACTACGGCTCGGGCGTGCTCTCGCCGGTCAAAGCCGAGGTAGTGGCCGGGGCCCTGCGACAGGTGTGGCCCCAGGCCGGGGAGGTGTCAGTGGCCGAGGATTTGCTGGCGGCGGCCCGCGCCCTGCTGGGGCGGGAGGCGGGTTTTGCGGCCATTCTGGGCACGGGCACTAACTCGTGTTTGTATGATGGCCAGCGCATTACGCAGGTGATTGAGTCGTTGGGCTACTCGCTGGGCGACGAGGGCTCGGGCACGTCCATTGGCCGGCAGGTGCTGCGCGACTACCTGCGCGGCCGGATGCCCGCGGCGCTGGCGGCGAAATTGAAAGCCGACTACCAGCTTGGCGAGGTGAGCGAGGTGCTCGACCGCCTCTACAACCACGCGCTGCCCAACCGCTTCCTGGCCGGCTTTGCCCGGTTTGCGGGCGAACATTCCCACGAGCCCTACTGCCAGGAAATTGTTACCCGCTCCTTCGAGGCTCTTTTTGAGCAAATTGTGACGCATTACCCCGATTATCAGCGCCATGCTTTCAACTGCGTGGGCTCGGTGGGGTACTACTTTCGCGACGCGCTGGCCGCCGTGGCGCAGCGTCACGGCATGGCCGTGGGCCAGATGCTTCGCGAGCCGATTGAAGCGCTGGTGCGCTACCACGAAGTTGCCGCCCGGCCATAGAGCCGCGAAACAGAGCGCCTCTGCAACGCGCCAACGCGGAAATCCACACTTTTGCATCCCTGACCAATCACTCTCACACTCCGTTTCACTTTCTCTTATGAACACCCTCGATTCCTATAATTTCGCCGGCAAGCACGCCGTGATGCGCGTCGATTTCAATGTGCCGCTCGACAAGGACCTGCAGATAACCGACGACACGCGCATTCGCATGGCCACCCGCTCGGTGATGAAAATTCTGAACGACGGCGGCTCGGTGGTGCTGCTCTCGCACCTGGGCCGGCCCAAGGGCGGCTACGAGAAGAAGTTTTCGCTCGAAAGCCTCGTGGCGCGCCTCTCGCAGGAGTATGGCCGCGAGGTGCAGTTCGGCGGCGACGTGCTGGGGGAGGAGGCCGCGCAAAAAGCGGCGGCCCTGCAGCCCGGCCAGGTGCTGCTGCTCGACAACGTGCGCTTCTATAAGGAAGAAGAAGCCGGCGATAAGGACTTTGCCGCCAAGCTGGCCAAGCTGGGCAACGTGTACGTGAACGATGCCTTCGGCACTGCGCACCGCGCCCACGCCTCTACGGCCGTGATGGCCAACTCGTTTGCGCCCGAGGACCGGGTGGGCGGCTACCTGCTGCAATCCGAAATCGATAACGCCAAAAAGGTGCTGGAGCAGGCCGAGCGGCCCTTCACGGCCATCATGGGCGGCGCCAAGATTTCCGACAAGATTCTCATCATCGAAAAGCTGCTCGATAAGGTGGACAACCTGCTCATCGGCGGCGGCATGGCCTACACCTTCGCGGTGGCCGAGGGCGGCAAGGTGGGCAGCTCCCTGCTCGAAGCCGACAAGGTGGACCTGGCCCGCGAGCTGATTCAGAAAGCCAAAGACAAGGGCGTGAACCTGCTGCTGCCCACCGATTCGCTTATCGCCAACAAGTTCGCTAACGACGCCGAAACCAAAACCGCTCCCAATCACGACATCCCCGACGGCTGGATGGGCCTCGACCTGGGCCCGGAAAGCCGCAAAGCCTTCGCCGACGTCATTCGCCAAAGCAAAACCATCCTCTGGAACGGCCCCATGGGCGTGTTCGAAATGCCCAACTTTGCCAAAGGCACCGAAGACGTGGCCCGCGCCATTGCCGACGCCACGGCGGCCGGCGCCTACTCCCTCATCGGCGGCGGCGACTCGGCCGCGGCCGTGCAGCAGCTGGGCTTCGGCGAGCAGGTGAGCTACATCTCGACGGGCGGCGGCGCCCTGCTCGAGTACATGGAAGGCAAGGAGCTGCCCGGCGTGACGGCCCTAGGCTAGACTGCCCCATTAGTTGCAAAAAGCCCCGGCCGTGTAAACGGCCGGGGCTTTTTGCTGAAATTAACAGTGGTTACTTCGACTCCTTTTCCAGCAATTGAAGCAGCTCATCAGCGGCCTTCTCGATGTCGGAATAGCCTTGCTGGGCGGCGCGTTCCTTGACGGCAATCAGACCGTCGCGGTGCACGGTTTTGAAGTCGCCGTAGGGAAATTTGTAGCGGCCTTTGGTGTCTTCGCCCTTGCTTTTGTCGAGGCCGAGGTGCCAGTTGGCGTATTCCTCCATTTCGTGCTTTTTGAGGAAGGTATTTTCCTCGTTGGTATCGGGGTTGTGCTGGCCCCAATGGCCCTGGTCGTTCTTGAGTTTGCCGTCCTGAATGAGGCGCCGGGCGTAGGCCACGGCCTGGGGGTTGAGGGAAACGCTCATGGCTGAAAATCGGGAAGAAAGGTGGCTGAATGGCCTTCCTACGCGCCTCAACAGGTCGGGTTTCCAGTGTCCAGCTTCGGGTTTAGCTTTTGCCGTGGAGCAGGTATTTGGTTTGTTTGAAGCTGTAGCCCACGGCCACCACCAGGCGCCCGGCGCTGACGGGGTGGTCGGTGTCGGCGTTGTACACGGGCAGCTGGAAGCTGGTGTTCAAGGACAGGTTTTTGTAGTACACGCCCAGGCCGGGGCCCAGTAGGGCGTTGTTCATGGCGTGCTCGCCGGTGAGGCGGCCATCGAGCATTTCGCCCTGAGTCTTCTCATAAAAAAACTCGGCCGAGGGGTACACCTGCCAGTTTTCGCCCAGCGGCAGGCGGTAAAACAGGCTGGCAAACGTGGCAGTGCTCGGCGCCAGGCTGTTCAGAAACCGGTTTTCGGTGGAGCGACGGTAGCTGCTGTTCACGCTCAGCCCGAAGCTATGATAGCTGCCGATGTAGTTGGCGTAGATAAACCCGTCGGTGGTGCCGGTGCCTACCTGGTTGAGCAGTGGGTAGCGGTGGCCCTGGGCATTCTGGCGGGTGAACTCGCCGGTGGGCAGTTTCAAGCCGCCGCCCACGATGAGGCGGCTTTGCACGCCGGCCGTTTCGATGGCCCGGATGAGGTGGTAGCCGGCAAAGACCGTCACGTCGCCCACGCCCGAGGAGTTGAGCTGCCGGCCGTTTATCTGCGACGTATTCATCACATACGGCACAAAGGCGTTTAACTCGACGCGCTGCGAGAGGAAGTATTTGCCGCGCAGCTCCATCACGCGGAAGGCCTCGAAGTCGTTCGGGTTGCCGGCGTGGTTGTGCTCGTAGCCGTTGTCGCCGTTGAGGGGCGAGGGGAAAAACGGGCGGGCGCCGGCCGGAAAAAACTGCGGCGACTGCCCGTAGGCCCGGTAGCCGTTGAACACGCGGTAGCGGTGCATCAAGCTCAGGCTGCTCTGGTTATCGTAGGGCGTGATGCCCATGAAACAGCCGCAGATGTCGCAGGCGCGGCCCGAGCGGGGCGCCAGCCATAAGCCGGCGCCCAGCAAAAACAGGCAGAAATATTTCATGCCCCGGCCTTAGTTGGCGTGGATGTGCCCCACCGAGAACATGCCCGCTGCGATGTTGTCGGCCAGCTTGGAGGCGGTAGTAATGGGCGTTGAGGGACTCATGGTGGCGCTCAGGCTGGAAAATTTCACGGGGTTCATGAACGGCGGATTGGCCACGCCTGCGGGGTTCGGGCCGTCGAACAGCTTCGCAATATTGACGAGCATGTGCACCTCGGGCTTGTGGTCGGCCCGGATGAGCAGGTTGGTGCCCGCGGGGAAGGGTACCGTCACCGTGCGAATGGTGTTGGTGGTGGAGTGCTGGTAGCCCGCCACGTGAAAAACCAGTCCGCCCGTGGTGGCCGGGGCCGTGAACCGGGCCTGCGGCGAATAGCCTTCGAGCTTGAAGTTGATGAACTCGCCCGTGCCCCCGTTCATGGGCCAGAACATGCCCTTACTGGAATTGAGCACGCCCGTGCCGAAATTGCCGGCCTTGGTGCGGGCACTGTCCACGCCCACAATGAAGCTCACGCTGCTATAGTCGCCCACGGGCGCGCCGGTCATGGTCAGGTCTTGGGTGGCGGGGTCGGCGTGGTCCACCAGGAAGTAGCTGTCGGGCACGGCGTAGCTGCTGCCGTCGGCCTTGTTCAGCTTCACGTTCGAGATGTAATACTTGAGGGTGCTCACGGTGAAGTCGTCGCCGTTGGCGTTTTTGTAAGAGCCAGAGCCGAGCACCAGCGACGTGAACACGGGCGTGCCGGCGGCGTTGTTCACCAGGGCGCCGTTGTCCATGTGCAGCGTGAATTCGGTTTGGGGCACGGCCACATTGTCTTTGGAGCAGCCGGCGAAGCTAAAAGCGGCCACCACAACGGCCAGGGAGGAGAAAGCAGAGAATTTCATAAAGGAAAAAGCAAATACCAACACTGATTGAAACAGCGGCATGCAGCCGCCAGCCGGCGCCCCACCGGGGCACCCGCAAAAATCCGGCCTGAAGCATTAGCAGCAGGCAGAACCAGGCAATCAGGCCAGTAGGAGCGGGGGGCGAAACACGCCCGGGCCGGCCACGGCGGCGTAGTGGGCCGCCGGCGGCAGGGCGTAGCGCCGGGCCGGCTGGCGCCAGCGCCCGGGCGGGCGCAGTGCAAACGGCACCGTGGGCAGTACCTCAAATTTTACCTTGGCCAGCGGGCCGGCCGGGGCTTTTTTGTCGGCACCGTCGGCTTTGCGCAGCTGCTTGGCCAGGTGGCATTTGCCGTTGCAGTTCAGCTGCGGGCGGGCCTTGTTCACGCAGTATAGCTCCGTGATGCGGGCTTTGTTCAAATGGTAATCCAGCACCAGCACTTCCTGCCCCAAGGTCTGGAGCAGCATAAGTGCCACGAGGAAAAAAGCCAGCAAACGAGCCATAAGAGGAGTGGGGCCGCCGGGACCGCCGCGCCAAAGATAGGCAAGGCGGTGCGGCCGGGTAGTGAGAATGTGCCGGGAACGGTTTTGGGGTGGGGCTTGTCCCTGCATCGTTCGGCGACATTCATTCGCATCCCAATGCGAATTTGAGCGATAAGTACTTTCCTGAAAGCAAAGTGCAGCTTAAATAGGTGCCCGTTGCAATGTATCTTTCCGAAGAAATTGTCTCTCCACTATTTTATAGTATGACCCAACCCCTACGCACCGCCTGGCTGGCGGCGCTGCCCTTGCTGGTGGCCGCCACCGGCGCCGCCCAAACCCTGCCCACCGACGGCACGCCGCAACTGCGGCCGCTAATGGCAAAAACGGCCGCGGCCCAGCGCCAGCTACCCACCGACAGCCGCCTGCTGCTCCGCCAGGAGCTGGGCCTGCGCCCCGCCGACGACCTGCGCGCCCTGCGCGTGGAAACCGACGAGCTGGGCCAGCGCCACGAGCGGTTTCAGCAGTATTTCAACGGGGTGAAGGTGGAGCACGGCCAGTACACCGTGCACCGCGACGCCGGCGTGCTCAGCGGCGAGTTCAAGCCCGTGCCGGCCAGTTTCAGCACCAAGCCGGGCCTGAGTGCCGCCGCCGCCCTGCAGCGCGGCCTGGCCGCCGTGGGCGCCCGCCGCTATATGTGGGACGATGCCGCCGAAGAAGCCGGCCTGCAGCGCGAAACCGGCAACCCCGCCGCCACCTACCGCCCCACCGGCGAGCTGGTGGTGGTGGAAGACTACCGCGTGGCCAACGCCGCCCAGCGCCCGCTGGTGCTGGCCTGGAAATTCAACATCTACGCCCAGCAGCCCGAAAGCCGCGCCTGGGTGTATGTGGATGCCCGCACCGGCCAGGTGGTGCTGCAGGATGCTATCATCAAGCACGCCAAAGGCTTGGAACCGGCCGCCACCGCCGCGGCACACGCCGCCCCGGCCGCCCGGCCCGCCGGCGCCCGCGGCGTGAAAAGCACGGCCACGGGCACGTTTGCCACGCGCTACATGGGCACCCGGCAGGTAGCCACGGACCTGTTTAATGGCAGCTACCGCCTGCGCGACTATACCCGCGCCGCCGGCATCGAAACTTATAACCTGCGCAACGGCACCAACCTGGCCGCCGGCATCGACTTCACCGACCTCGACAACAACTGGACGGCGGCCGAATTCAACAACACCGCCAAGGACAACGCCGCGCTGGATGCCCATTTCGGCTCGACGCAGGTGTACGACTATTGGCTGACCGTGCACGGCCGCAACTCCTGGGACGGCGTCGGCGGCAAGCTGGTGAACTACGTGCACTACTCCACCAACTACGACAACGCCAACTGGAACGGCTCGGCCATGCGCTACGGCGACGGGGCCACAGCCTTCACCCCGCTGACGGCCCTCGACGTGTGCGCCCACGAAACCGGCCACGGCGTGTGCCAGGCCACGGCCGGCCTGGTGTACCTGAACGAATCGGGCGCGCTGAACGAGGGCTTTTCTGACATCTGGGGGGCGTCGGTTGAATACTACGTCGACCCCACCAAGCAAACCTGGATAGTGGGTGAGGACATCTGCCGCACCGCCGCCGGCCTGCGCTCGATGAGCGACCCGCTGAGCACGACCGTGCTGACCTCGTGCCCGGCCAACTACAAGGGCCAGCGCTGGAACTTCGGCACCACCGACAACGGCGGCGTGCACACCAACTCGGGTGTGCTCAACCATTGGTACTACATCCTGAGCGTGGGCAAAACCGGCGTGAACGAGCAGCAGCAGGCCTACAACGTGACGGGCCTCGGCCTCACCAAAGCGGCCCGCATTGCCTACCGCGCCGAACGTCTCTACCTCACGCCGAACTCCGACTACCGCTCGGCCCGGGCCTTCACCATTCAGGCCGCCACGGATTTGTACGGCGCCGGCTCGGCCGAAGTGCAGGCGGTGACCGATGCCTGGTTTGCCGTGGGCCTGGGCACCAGCAGCACCGCTCCGGCCGGCACCCAGGCCCAGTGCCCGACGGATGACGCGGCCGTGCTCACGGCCACGGCCTCGGCTAGCAACGTGTGCGCCGGCACTGCCGTGCGCCTCTCGGCCACGGCCACCTACCCCAACACCCGCCGCCTGCGCAATGTGGCGGTGGTGCCCGTACCCGATGGCAGCACCGCCTACACGTCCATCATCGCCTACAGCACCGTGGTTTCGAACGGCACCACCTACCAGCACGGCCTTGAAACCATCTACCGCAACTACAGCGACCTGAAAGGCGTGCGCGTGCGGCTCAACCACGCCCAGCCCAGCCAGGTGGCTTTGCGACTGGCCGTGCGCACCAGCACCGGCACCACCACCTACGTGAACCTGGCTTCGGCCTTGCCCACGGCGCCGGCCGGCGGGCCCCCCGTGGCCCTCGACCTCACCTTTGCCGACAACGCCACCGCGGCCCTGCCCGCCACCGTGAGCGGCACCACGCTCACCGGAATCTATACTCCCGCCGCGGCTTTTTCCAGCGTTGCCCCGACGGGTACCCTCACCACCATCAACGTGGAAGTGATGGACAACCAGGTGGGCAGCGCCGGCACCGTGGAGCTGGTGGAGCTGCTCTTCAACCGCCTGAGCACCGACGTGCCGGCCGTGCGCTGGGTAGGCCCCGGCCTGGACGTGACCGGCCTGACGGCCACCGCCACGCCCGCCGCTCCGGCGGGTGGAGGCTCGGCCACCTACCGCTACACCGTGCTGGCCGCCGACCCCTACTTCGGCTGCACCAGCGTGCAGGCCCTGAGCGTGACCGTGAGCCAGCCCGTGCTGGCCGCCGCCGCTACCCAAACCGACCTGTGCGCCGCCCGGGGCCAGGCCTTTGGCTCCGTGGGCCTGCGCGTGACGGCCGACGACAGCATAGCCGGCCAACTCTATACCTGGACCGGTCCCGCGGGCTACAGTGCCCTGGGCAAACGCGTGAGCGCCACCCCGACCACGGCCGGCCTTCAGCGCTACACGGTGGCTACTGCCAACCCCAGTTCAACCTGTGCCACCCAGCAAACCGTGGCGGTCATCGCCCGCCGCCAAACCGCTGCCGCGCCCGCGGGCATCGACTCTGTGGCGTGTGCTGGCGGCACCACGCGCCTGCGCAGCCGTTTGTTCGAGAATCAGTTGACGGGCCCGTACCAGTTCACGGGCAGCGTGCAGATTCCCGATAACAACCTCAATGGCGTGCGCATTCCGCTGGTGGTGGCCGGCTCGGCCGAAAGCTTCTTCAACCTGCGCGGCATCCGCGTGAGCATCACCCACACCTATACCGGCGACCTCACGCTGTATGTGGAAGCACCCGACGGCACCCGCGTGCTGCTGAGCAACAAGCGCGGCAGTGGCGCCAACTTCCAGAACAGTTTGTTTGTCGACTCGGTGGGTGCTCGCAACCAGGGCATCGGAGCTTCGCCCTTCGCCGGCACCTGGCAGGTGGACGAGCCCACGGGCTTCGCCAAGCTGCGCAGCGCGCCGCAGTCCGGTACCTGGAACCTGTTTGTGGTCGATAATGAGATTAACGACGTGGGCCCGGTTACGGCCTGGAGCATTGTGACGCGTGACAACGACGTGACCTGGGCCGGCCCCAACGGCCTCACCGCCACCGGCTCCAACGTGCTGGCCGCCGTGCCCGCCACCGCCGGCCGCTACCGCTACATTGGCACCACCACAGCTGGCGGTTGCACGTTCCGCGACACCGTGAACGTGCGCGTGGCTCCTGGCCCGCAGTGGCAGCGCCGCCAGAACACCGACCTAGCCCTGGCTGCCAACTGGACCTGCCTGCCCACGCCCACCACCGATGCCGAAGTACGCGGCGCCACTTCGGCCCAGCCCGTGCTCACCACCGGCCTCGTGCAGGTGCGCAACCTCACGCTGCGGGCCGGCACCGCCCTGGCCCTCAACGGCGGCACCCTGGAAGTGTACGGCACCCTGACCCTGGAAACGGGCGCCACCATTGCCGGCACCGATGGCACGCTCAGCATGCGCGGCGCCGCCGTGGTACTCAATGCGCCCACCAACACCGCCCTGCGCGTGCCGCGCCTGCTGGTGAACCTGCCCGCTGCCACCGACACCGCCCGCCTGGCCCAGCGCCTGACGGTAAGCACCGCCCTCACCATGCAGCGCGGCGTGCTGAAAACCCAGACCGCCGATGTATCGCTGGTCCAGAGCGCCACCATAACTGAAACGGCCGATGCCTATGTGTCGGGCCGCGTGCTGGCATTGGGCCAGCTAAGCGTGGGGGGCAGCGAAAATTTCGGGGGTCTTGGCCTCAGCCTAAGCCAGGCCACCGGTTCCGCTCCGCTCAACCTGACCCGCGTGACGGACCAGGCCATTGGCCGGGCGCCGGCGCGCACCAGCATTCGCCGCTACTACACGCTGGGCTACGTCACGCAAAATGTGGTGAATGCCACCGTGCGCCTGGGCTACCGCGATGCCGAGCTGAACGGGTTGAACGAGGCCGACCTGCAGCCCTTCCTGTCGAACTCGCTGGCCATTCCGGCCGTGGGCCCCTGGGTGCCCGTGGCCCGCACTGCCCAAAGCACCGCGCTGAATTACGTGGAAGCCTCGTCGCCCATCGCCGGCACCTGGACTTTGAGCACGCCCACCGCCATGCTGCCTACTCGCAACGCGGCGGCCAGCTTTGCGGTGCAGGCCCAGCCGGTGCCGTTTGGCGCAGCCGGGTTCTCGCTGGCCCTGCAGGTGCCCCGGGCGCCTCGTGCCGCTTCGGTGGCCATCTACGACCTCACGGGCCGCCTGCTGGTGCAGCGCCCGGTAGCAGTGCCCGCCGGCCTCAGCGCCGTGGCGTTGCCCGAAGCCGGCCGCCTGGCTGCCGGGGTGTACGTGGTGCGCATGGTGCTCGATAATGAAATTCAGACCCTGCGCGTGACGCGAGAGTAAGCTGTCATTGCGAGCGCAGTGCGGCAATCCGTCCTGTTCTCAGCGACAGCCCTTTCAATGCAAAAAGCCCCGACTCTGGATGGAGTCGGGGCTTTTTGCTGGTTGATTTATCAACTCTTCTCGTCATGCAGAGCGCACCGAAGCATCTCGCGTGCTTCAACTAACTTTTTGGATTGAGCTACTACCCCACGCGAGATGCTTCGCTCCGCTCTGCATGACGTTCAAGGCATAACTGAGTTCCTGACCTCCTTCTTTCTAATTCAAATACGGCGCTTCCAAATCCTGGCCCATGCCTTTGAGCGGGGCGGTGCTGCGGCGGCCGGTGAGGCGCGTGCTCAAGGCCTGGGCCTCGCGGGCGCTGAGCACGTCGAGCTCGTGCAGCCAGGCCACGCGGCGCAGCTGCGGCTCGATGAAGCCCAAGGGGTTGACCTGGCCGTATTCGGTGCGCAGGTAAACCTTGGTGCGGCGCTCCAACTCGGCCACCAGGGCCCGGAACTGCTTGCGCTGCCACGGCCGGCCCGCTAGCGTGACCACAAGATGCGCAGTTTGCAGTCGGAAGGTGCTCCACTGCTGCTCGAAGCGCAGCCAGCTGGCCAACGCATTCAGGCCCAGAATGCCCCACCACAGGTACAGCGACAAGCTGGCCTGGCCCGTAGCCAGCCACTCTCGCCACGGCTGGTAGCCCAGAAACACCAGCAGCAAGCCGGTGAGCAGTAGTTGATTGACGGGAATGTGCCGGTGCTCACTGGCTTTCACCGGCAGAATTTCTTCGTAAGGGACTTCGGTTTCGAGGGTGGCAACGCCTTGCGGGTTGCGCTTGCAAACGTAGAGGCTTTCGGCGCGTAGCGCAATGTGGGTGTTGCCTTGGAAAAGTTGCTTTTGGTTAAAAATCATGCAAGTGCGCCGACAGATGTCGGCTAAAAATCAATCAAAAAAGCGGAGTCAGTTGGACAGTCATGTTGGGCGTAGCCGAGACATCTCGCGTGGGATAGTAACTCAATCGTGAAAACGGGTCTGATTACTTCGGCACGCGAAATGTCTCGGCTGCGCTCGACATGACGTGCTAGGAGTTCCTACTCGCTATGCGCTATTTCCTCCTTCTTCGCTACTTAAACGGGCTGGGCGTGAAGCACAGCACAAAAATAGCCACCATCACCCAGCCCAGCACCTGCCGGCCGGCGCTTAGGGGGCGCTCGTCGGGCGCAGGCGGGTGCGCCACGCCGGTGAAGCGCCCCAGTAGCAGCCCAAACACCAGCCAGCCCGGGTTGCCCACCGCGCCCGGCACGGCCGTAGCCACCGCCAGCTGCGCCGCCCAGATGCCCACCGCCAGCAGCAGCCCCAGCCAGGGCCGGGACAACACCCGCCAGAAAATGAGTGCCAGGTAGCCCGCATAAATCGGCCCGCCGTAGGCCCAGGTTTGCCAGTCGTCGTGCAGCGTGAAAAGGCCCAGCCCGGCGTAAAAAATGAGGCCGGTGAATAACACCACTGCCAGCTTATCGAAAATGCGCCGGCCCAGCAGGCCGTACAGAATGTGGCCGCCGTCGAGCTGGCCCATGGGCAGCAGGTTGAGCGCCGTGAAAAACAAGCTCAGCGAGCCTGCCAGCAGCACCGGGTAGTGCAGCAGCTCGTTGGGGTGGGGCAGGCGGGCGGGGTCGGCAAAGGCGGTTTCCAGCCACTGGTAGAGCAGCGGTTTGGCAATGGTGAGGGCTTGCGCGCCGGGCGGGTACACGTGCTGCGCATAGTCGGCCCCAAACCGGGCGTATTCGGGGTGAATCTGATAGAGGTAGTCCAGCGGAGGCAGGTGGGTGAAGCCGTAAATGAGCAGCGGTACCGCCACCAGAAATCCCGCCAGTGGCCCGGCCAGCCCAATATCGAAGAACTCGCGTCGCGAAAAAATCCGCTCCCGCAGCCGAATAACCGCCCCGAACGTGCCCAGCCCCATCGGAAACGGAATGTAGTAGGGCAGCGAGGCCCGCACCCGGTTGTAGCGCGCCGTGAAGTAGTGCCCGAACTCGTGGACCGTGAGCACGCCCAGAAACGGCAGCGCAAACCACAGCCCGCGGGCCCACTCTTCCGGCTGCGGCGCGGCCGGAAATATCCAGAAACCCAGCGGCAGCAGCCCCACATCGCCGCGCGTGAGCTGAACGCCCGCCAGCGTGGTGCTGAGCAGCGTAATCAAAAACAGCCCGATGTGTAGCGCCGCCGTGCGCGCCGGCGAGGGCGCCGGCCGCTCAAACCGCCGGAACAGCTGGCGCGCGGCCCGCAGCCGGGCCTGTGGTTCGGTGGCATCGAGCGGGCTGGCGGGGGGCGCCGCCGCATCGGCGGGCCAGCCGGCCAGGTCGGGTTCAGGAATGGGCGGGGGCGTATTCTCGGGGAAAGGCACGGAGGGCTTCGGGCAGGGCGGAAACGAGGGTGAGGGGAGGGGCCAGGTGCAGCACCCGCAGCCCCAGCCGCCGGGCCGTGGCCACGTGCTGCGGGCTGTCCTCGATGAACAACACGTCTTCGGCCCGCCAGTTCATTTCGCGCAGTGCGTGCCGGAATATTTCCTCGCCCGGCTTGCGCAGGCCCACTTCCTGGGAGTAGAACACGCGGTCGAGTACATCGGCAATGCCATTTTTGAAGCCGTACTTGGCGGCCAGCCGCTGGTTGATTTCGGCAATGTGCAGGGTGTTGGTGTTCGAAAGCAGCGCCGTTTGGTGGCCCTGCGCCCGCAGCTCGCCAATGAGGGCAAGGCGCTCGGCGGGCACGTCGAGCAGCATGGCGTGCCAGGCGGCGTCCAGCTCGGCGTCGGTAGCGTCGAGGTCGTAGGCTTCGCGCAGGCCCGCCCGGAATTCGGCGGGAGAGAGGTGGCCAGTTTCAAACTTGTCGAACAGCTCGGCCTGCTGGGCCTGCGAGAAGGCAATGGTGCTGCCGGCTCGGCTCAGGCGGCGCATGGCCGCCGGGGTGGCGTCGTAATCGAGGTCGATGATGACGCCGCCAAAATCGAATAACAGGTGGGGGAGCATAGGCAAGCTTTGGTTTTCCAGCCGCGAAGGTCGTACTTTTGCTCCGTTGGAGGGCCGGCAACGGCACGGGTTGAGGTGAAAGATGACTGCCTCCGGCACCGGGCCTATAGCTCAATCGGTTAGAGCAACTGACTCATAATCAGTAGGTCCTCGGTTCGATTCCGAGTGGGCCCACGAAAAAGCCTCTCACAGCAATGTGAGGGGCTTTTTTTGTGTTTGCACCCAATTTGGCATCCGATTTACCTGGGTTATTCCTGTCATTGGGTTCAGTTGGCGTACTTCTACAACCAAAGTTATTACATGGCCCGGCGCTGGGAGTGCGCGAAATCCACTGGCGCGGCTACCTGCTGCTGGGTCCACCGGGCCAGCGCAAGCGGCACCCCGTCTACTGGCTGGGCGAGCCGGATTGGGATTGTGACTTCGAAGACGAGATTTTTTCCGTTAATCAGATGCCATTTTAATGACAAGCCCCGACCAATCGGCAGGGCTGCACGAAGCATGAGTTTCGCGCGTGCTGTGAGAAGCGCTCGCAGCGGTTTGTCACTGTACCTTTGCAGGATAACCAGCCTATCATCAAATAAATAGCAGTGAAAAAGTTTCTATTAGTAGCCTTTTTGGCGGTTGCATCCGCTTGCTCCAGCTCCAAAAAAAGCGACCCCCAGCCCAACCCGGTTGCCGAATTCACTGCCAGCCGCCAGGTGGTGGACTTGAATGAAGCCGTCGTCTTCACCAATACAAGCACCAATGCCGCCCGCTACGAGTGGAATTTTGGCAATGGCCGTACCTCTACGGACGCCAACCCCACCACGACCTACACCACCGCGGGTACCTACACCGTCATCCTGAAAAGCTACAACAGCGAGAATGTTCCAGCCGTCAAAACCTTCCAGGTGCGAGCCGGGAGTCGAAGGTTGTATCTCGTTTCTATTTACGCACTGAATTTCCGCGACCCGGCGGGGCTGCCATGGGACCCTACGTCCGGCCCTGATGTAACGATTGGGTACTCCGTGGACGGAAGCACCATCGTCCGCTCCTACACCAGTGGCGACCTCACGCCGGCGTCTTTGCCTTATGGCACTGCTAGCAGAAATGAAATACTGGGCAACAACTTCAGCGTTTACCTTTACGAGTACTCCAATATTAGCAGCATCCCCGAGCGGCTGATGTATTCCAATACCATTTCCACGGCTGCTCCATCGGCTAACCGGGACGCTGATGGCAAAGGCTATTACTTAAGTGCGAGCCCCAGCGGCGATTATCAAGTTCGGGTCGAGTACATCACCCAATAGCTTGCATGCCTACAGCTTAGTTTATAAGGAAAAGCCCCGACCAACCGGCCGGGGCTTTTTTTGGTGGCTCTGGTGTTTTCTCAGCTTGGCCAGCAGCTGGTGTCCACGTCACAAGGATAGGCGCCACGCCAGCACTAGGCAAGCGGCGTAGGTTATGATTCCGAGAACAAACCCGGCTTCTGGCGCCACGGCAGCCAGGCGGCAGGAATGAATCGAGCCGTGCTCCATTCCCAGGCCGCGGTGCTCAGCACGGCCACCAGCGCAAACACCCACCACGGCAGACCGCCGGGCTTCGTCGTTGCGCTGGCCTGGGCCTGCGGGGCCGTGGCGGCTGCGCCGCCTTTCTGGCCGGCTTTCGTGTTGTCGGTGGGCGTGGCCACGTTGCCGGTGCCGGCTTGGAAGATGACGGTGGTGGCCTTGATTTTACCCCCTCCCCACAGGAGAGGGGTGGGGGGTGAGGCGCCCGAGTCGGGCGGCAGTACCAGCGGCGCGTGCCAGGTCGAGCGGGCGCAGGACGTGAGCGCCAGGAGCAGGAATAATAGGTAGCGCTTCATCGTGACCAGTCGCTTAAGGCATCGATGCTGGCCACCGGCCACAGGCTACGCTTCAGACCCGCTGTACGCTTCCCCATTCGGTAAGCCAGTCGTTAGCAGAGGCTAAGCGACTTGTTTAAATTCGGTGGGGGTCATAAA
>NZ_JAUQSX010000023.1 GCF_030581005.1 Hymenobacter mellowenesis
TCCGAACAGAGCCGTTAAGCCCCGGTGCGCCTATGGTACTGCCTTCACCGGTGGGAGAGTCGGTCGCCGCCAACCTTTTCAACAGGAATGCCCCATCCCGCTTTCACCAGCAGGTTGGGGCATTTTGCTTTTGTAATAGTTGATAATGAAGGGATTGAATAGGTGTTTCGATTAATTCTCGAAGTATTCGATAGACAGTATTTTTGTCGGAAGATTTTAAAACACGCGCATTGTGCAAGTTTCACCAGCACGTTATAGTCGCAGTATTGATTGGCTGACGGTGCTGCTGTATGTGGGACTGGTTGGTATTGGATGGGTTTGTATTTATGCGTCTAGCTATTCACCGGATGCTCCTGCAAATCCATTAACTAGCTTGAGTTTTGACAAGCTGATGGCGTTTAACTGGTTTAAGCAGTTGCTGTGGATTGCGACTGCCGTGGTGTTAGTAGTGGTTTTGCTGGTTGTGGATTACAAGGCTTACGACACGCTGGCGTATGCCTTGTACGGGGGAATGATTCTGCTTTTGATTGTGACGATGTTGGTGGCCCGACCGATTGCGGGGTCGCGTTCGTGGCTGGAGCTGGGGCCGGTTCGGTTGCAACCGGCCGAGTTTGCGAAGTTTACGACTGCGCTGGCGGCTTCCCGCTTCATGTCAAGCATTAACCTGCGCTATCAGGACTGGCGTGACCAACTGGTGCTGGCTGGAATTACGCTCCTGCCCCCTCTGCTTATTGTTGCCTCTAATGAATCGGGGCAGGCGCTGGTGTTTGGGGCCTTGCTGCTGGCCTATTTCCGGGAGGGCATGTCGCCGTTGATATTGTTGCTGATGGCAGCAGCTGGAATTATTCTCCTCGCTGCATTGCTGGTGCCGAAGGTGTGGCTGATGGTGGCGGTTACACTTATACTGGTGACGGTATTGGCTTTGAACCGGCGGGTGCTACGGCACCATTTGCCGTTGGCAGTGGGCGTGTGGCTGGTGGTGATTGGGATGGTGGTGGGGATGGACTTCTTCTATAATAAAGTATTGCAGCCGCACCAGCGGCAGCGGATTGAGATATTAATTAATCCTTCGGCTGACCCTTTGGGAAAAGGCTGGAATGTGACACAGAGCAAAATTGCTATTGGGTCGGGCGGACTGGTGGGGAAGGGGTTTTTGCAGGGTACTCAAACCAAATTTGATTTTGTGCCGGAACAGAGCACGGATTTTATTTTCTGTACGGTAGGGGAGGAGTTTGGCTGGTTGGGCAGCCTAGTGATTCTGGGGTTGTACCTGACCTTGCTTTGGCGCATTGTTTACGTGGCAGAGCGGCAGAAATCGGTGTTTGGGCGCACGTATGGCTATTGCGTGGCCAGTGTGCTCTTTTTGCACGTGACGGTGAACGTAGGCATGACCATTGGGCTGGCGCCGGTGGTGGGCATTCCGCTGCCGTTCTTCAGCTATGGCGGGTCGTCGTTGTGGTCGTTTACTATTTTGCTGTTTAGCCTACTGGCCATTGATGCTTACCGGAAGCAGGACCTGGTGCGCTGACGCGGAATAAGCAGCTAAGCAGTAGCAAGACGGCGCCAGTGGGTGAAAGACAACGCCAAGAGCGCGCAGAAAGCCGGGGCAAAAAGGTAGCCCATGCGGCCAAGGTCGCCGGAGAGGAGCATGTGGATGGCAACAACAGCGGCCAATCCTAATTCAGGAAACCCAAGGGCCGCGAAAACTGATGGTTGGGGTATGATGCGATTTCGCCGCTGCAGCCAGAATGCGAGTGGGGGAATCAGGGCGAGGAAGCCGAAAATGCTGAGGAGTTCTCCCAGGCCCTTGGGAGAGGCGACGCGGCGGAGGGAATAGATGATGTTGTGGAAATGCTCAAAGGCGTTCGAAACGGATTGGTCGGCAGCGGCTCCAAGACGGGCATCGACCCACCAATGCACTGACAGGAGCGCGGCCAGTCCCAGCGCCAGGGCCAGTAGCTGCCGGGGCCATGGCAGGATAGGGCGACTGAACCAAATCAGCCACGGCAACAGAAATACGAAAGACTCTTTCGCCAAAGGCCCAAAAAGGAGGGCCAGTACCAGGGGCCAACCGCCGCCAGCGCCCCGTCGGATGGCGTAGTAGCCCCAGCTCACTACCAACAGGTATAGGCTGTCGGTGAGAGGCAGGCCGGCTCCGTAAACCGCCCAGCGGCTGGTGAGGACGGCTAACATGGCCAGGGCGGCGGCTTCGGGTGACGCGCCTGCCTGGCGGGCGGCATTGAACCAGCAGGCGCCGGCGGCGGCCAGCAACAGGCAATTGACCAGGTAAAAGGCGAAGCGCAGCGGCCATAATCCGGCGGGGCGCTGGGGCCACACCCGGCCGTAGACCTGGGCTATTGGCTTGGATATGACAGCGGCGGCGGCGGGAACCAGCACGCGGTAGCGGTGGGTGATACGGGCGCTGTCGAAACGGCCGGCGGCCATACGCAGGTAGCTGCGGGTGTCGGACGAGTGGGAGAAATCGTAGTGGACATACATCGGGTAGGCCAGGTTGGCCAGGGCGGCCACTGCCAGTAGCCACGGCAGCAGCCACCGCCGTAGCCGGGGGCCCAGTAGGGGGGGCGCCGATGTAGGAGCGGTGCTAAGCAAATTTGCGCTCGATGAGCTTCAGCAGCTTGTTGACGTGCTCTTCTTTACGGCTCCAGTCATAGCGCTGCGACAAATCGCCGGTGATGTAGGCGCGGGCGGCTTCGGCCGATGGCAAGGAGTCGAGGTGCTGAATGGCGGCGTGGTAGTCCATGTTTTCGCCGTTAAACAGCTCGTTGATGAAGCTAAAGCGTTGGTTGATGGAAATGGCTTCGCGCAGGGTTTCGACTTTGGGGCCAGGTCGTTCGGCCAGGGAGGGCATCGTGGCGTTGGCGCGCAGGGTTTCGGCTAAGGGGGCCGCGTTGGGCTGGCCGGCGCGCAACTTTTCGTGCAGGGGCACACTCACGGCATCGGTATTGGGCAGGGGCCGGGCAGGAGCCGGCGCGGCGGGTACCGGTGGCTGGCGCGGCGCGGGCGCCGGAGCAGCTACGAAAGTTGGCGGCGCTATGACTGTCGGCTCGGGAACGGGTGGCGCGGCACTGGCAACCGGTGGTGCCGCAACCGCGGGCGCAGCTTGGGTAGGAACAGCAACAGGTGCGGGAGGAGCCGGAGTAGCGTTAGCAACCGAAACTGGGCCGTCTTCGAGCAGGTCGGCCGTGGTGAGGGGCAGCAGAGCGCTGAGCTCGGCCACGAGGCGCTGCATGGGCTGGTGGGCCTTGTAGTTGGCCGCGTGGTAGAGCTCGAAGCGGTGCGTGAGGAAGTCGCGGCTAAGGTCTTTGCTGTCGGGCAGGCTGTCGAGAAAGCCGGCGTAGAAGGGCTTATCCACGTCGATGTAGCGCAGACTTTCGCGCAGGCCGGCGAGCGTGGGGTGTTCCGTGGTGCCCAGCAGGAGCCGTTGGAAGCTGTCGGCCGGGTCGGCCACCAGACCGAGGGTATCGGCAGCGGCCTGGGCCAGGAGCGGCTCGTAGGCGGCGCGGCCGAGGCTAATGTGGCGCGACAGCACGTTCATGAACTGCGTGAGGGCCGCTTGCACGGGAGCAGCTTCAAAATCGAAATAAGGGCTGCGCAGACGGGCCGTTTCGGCTTGCCATTGGCCCAGCAGCTGGCGCACCACCAGCAGGTTGAGCTGGCGCACGGGCGTGAATTTGAGCACGGCCGCGCCATCGAGCGGCGGCGTGGAGGCAGCAGTAAAATACTGGTCGCAGAGCCGGGCGGCCAGGCGGCGGCCGTATTGGGCGCACTTGGCAAGGCTATATTTGTCGTTCATTAGAAAGGCCGGGTTTCGGTGGCCGAAGTTAGGCACAAATGCCCCTCTTAACGATTGAAAACTTGCCCGGCGCACCCGTAGAGGTGCCCCCCGGCGCCACTTTGCTGGCCGCCCTGCAAGCCGCCGGCCACGACTGGATGCACGCCTGCGGGGCCAAAGGCCGTTGCACCACCTGCCGCCTGCAAGTGAGCAGCGGCCTCGAAAACCTGACGCCGCCCACCGACGCTGAGCTGCGCTACCGTACCGCCGGCCGGCTACTGCCCCACGAGCGGCTCACCTGCCAAACGCGGCTGCCGGCCGGGGAGGTAACGGCCCGCGTGCCCGAAGCCACCCAACTGCCGCACGTGCGCTACCTCGCCGATGGCCAATAGCCTGCGCATCAAGCCCACCACCCGGCATTGGCACCTCTATCAAAAGCGGCCATATCGCACCGCGAGCCTCAGCCTGAGCCAGGTTGCCAAACGGGTGACTCTGCTGATAATGGGGGCGGTGGTAGTGGCGCTGCTGGGGCCATTTGTGCCGTCGCACCGCTTGGGAACTCACCTGCCCGCTACTATGGAAGAATACCTGGTGCAACTGCTGCCGTGCAGCCTGATTGCGCTGCTGCTGGCCGTGGCGGCGGGCTACGAATACATTGGCAAGCCCCTGAAAAACCAGCGGCTGGGCTACCGGCGGGTTGGGCAGTTTGTGGTACGCGGCAAACAGCAGCTGCTGGGCTCGGCCTGGCTGGAGCTGCCGCCCGACGACACGCACCGCGTGGGCGTGCCCGAGGCGGTTTTTAAGGCTATTCAAAAGGGCGACACGGTGGAAGTGGTGTACTCGGCCACCGAAGACTTTGTCAGCGTCCACAAAATAAACCCGCCGGCCGCAAGGGCCTGAGTGCGAGTAACCGGCCCCAAAAGAATTGGTTTTGGGCTTGAGCCAAGCCGGCGCGGGGCGTACTTTAGAGGTTCCGTACGGGGAATGTTGCCCCGTTCGCTCACTTGTTTTTCTCCGCTTGTGTTTATTGAACCCCGCGTTGGCAACCGCCACAATGCCCCCCGCCGGGGCTGGATTGAAGTGGTGTGCGGCTCCATGTTCTCGGGCAAAACCGAAGAGCTGATTCGCCGCCTCACCCGCGCCCGCATTGCGCGGCAGCAGGTCGAAATCTTCAAGCCCGCCCTCGACACCCGCTACCACGCCGAAGACGTGGTGAGCCACAACGCCGCCCGCATCCGCTCCACGCCGGTGGCCGTGCCCTCCGAAATCCTGCTCCTGGCCGCCGGCTCCGACGTGGTGGGCATCGACGAAGGCCAGTTCTTTGACGACTCGCTGGTGGACGTGTGCGAGCAGCTGGCCAACAACGGCACCCGCGTCATCGTGGCCGGGCTCGATATGGACTACCTCGGCCGCCCCTTTGGCCCCATGCCGGCCCTGCTGGCCACGGCCGAATTCGTAACTAAAGTACACGCCGTGTGCGTGTGCTGCGGCGAAATTGCTTCGTATTCCTACCGCATTGTGGCCAGCGAAAGCCAGGTGCTGCTCGGCGAAACCGACTCGTACGAGGCGCGGTGCCGGCCCTGCTTTCTGGGCGGCATGCAGGTGGGCCGGCCGGCCCAGGAGGTGCGCTCCACGGCCGCGCACTAAATCGGCGGGCCCGGCGTTGGCGTTGGGAAGAAGCCGGCCCACCGCTTCGGTTTTTACATTCGAGTTCTGCTGCGCGTATGACCCATTTTTTCCGTTGTTTGCTTGGCCTCACCGGGCTGTTTTTACTGAGTGGCTCGGTCCGCGCTCAAGGCGTGGGCTACGGCGACTGGCAGCTGCATTTGCCCACTAACGGCCCCGTGCGCCTGGCCGATACCGGCGACCGGATATACGTGGCCACGGAGCAGCGAGCGTTTTATTTTTTGGATAAGCAACAGAACACCACCCAGGTGCTTTCGCGCCGCGACGGCCTCAACGGGGTGGGCGTGACCGCCTTGGCGTATGATTCGGTGACGCGGCAAACGGTGCTGGCCTACAACGATACCAACATCGACGTGCTGCAGCCCAACGGCAAGGTGCGCAACATCAACGATGTGCTCCGCAAGGTGTCGCAGGGGGCCATTCAGGCCGGCAACAACCCCGTCAACCGGGTGTCGATAGGAGCAGGAAAAGCCTACATCAGCACCAGCTTTGGCTTGGTGGCCCTGGACCTGACCAAGCTGGAAATCAGCGACACGTACTCCAACATCGGGCCGGGCGGCACCGTGGTCAATGTGTACGACGCGGCGGCGGCCAACGGCTTTCTGTTTGCGGCCACGTCGGTGGGCTTGCTGCGCGGGTCGCTGTCGCAAAACCTGCTCGACTACCGCAACTGGACGCTCTACCTGCCGGTGCCCACCAGCACGCAGCAGATTGTCTACCGTTTTTTGGCCGTAGACGGCGGCCAGGTTTACGCGGCTGTCGGAAGCGGGGGCAATCATGTGTACAAGTTTGTAGCGGGCAGCCCTACGCCGTGGCAGCAGGTGCCCGGCACCTACACGGGCCAGTTCCGGAGCCTGCGGGGCACCGGGGCGGGCTTGATTATGATGGATGACGACTATGGGGTGCGGCGCCTCAACCGGAGCACGGGCGTGGTCACCACCGAGGTGCCACCCATCCCAGGCACGTCTACCCAGGATGCAGTGCGTTCGCGCGATGGCTACTACTACGTTGCCAACCTGGCGAACGGGCTGTCGCGGGTAGCGCCCGGGGCGGGCAAAACACCGGAGTATTTTCAGGCCAATGGGCCTCAAAACACTGCTTCCTTCAGCATTCTGGCCGATGCCCGCTCCAATAAGGTCGATGTGTTTTCGGGCGGCTACGCCGAGCGGTATGGTCCGAACGATACCAAGGGCGGCTTCTATGAGTTCTTCAATGGCCAATGGACCAACATAACGTCCCAAACGCTGCCTAGCAGCGCTTACCCCAACCCGGCCCGGCCCGTGCGGGGCGCGCGCACGCCCGATGGCACGCTGTACGTGGGCCATTTTGGCGGCGGGCTGCTGGAGTGGAAAGGCGCCAGTAGCTTCCGGGTTTTCAGGTCGGGCACGCCCGTCGGCACCCCCTTGCTAAGCACCAATGGCGACGCGAACCGGACAGACGTAACCGACCTGGCGGCCACGCCCGAAGGCAAAGTGTGGGTGGTGAACCGGCATTTGCAGGCGGGCAATTCCGGCTTGTTCCTCTTCGACCCCGCGGCCACGACCTGGCAGCCGATTCCGTTCACGTTTGGTTTTGATGTGCTGGAACGCATTGCCCTGGACGACCTCGGCAACCCATGGGTTTCGGTGTCGCGCAAAACCGACGCCAGCAGCGTGGGTGGGCCCGCCATCGGCCTCTACGCCGTCGACGCCACCGGCGCCAACCCGCCGCGCCTCTTCAACACCTCCTCGGGCCTGCCCGATAACCAGATTTACGAACTGGCCAAAGACCGGCGCGGCTACATCTGGGCCGCTACCATCAAAGGGGTGGCCTATTTCCGCGAGCCGGAGGGGCCATTTGCTACCAATCAGGGCTTCACCCAGCCTTTCGTGACAAAAGGGGAGGGCACCGGCTACAATGCCCTGTATAGCGAGGCCGTGCGCTGCATGGCCGTGGACGGCGCCGACCGCAAGTGGTTCGGCACCGACCGGGGCCTGTGGCTCTTCAACGCCGACGCCACCGAGGCCCTGCTCCATTTCACCACCGCCAACAGCCCCCTGCCGTCCGACCGCATTGTGGACGTGAAGGTGAACGACAAAACCGGCGAAGTGTGGGTGGCCACCGAAGCCGGCGTGGTAGCCTACCGCGGCTCGGCCACCGTCACGGAAGGCTCGCCCAATTGCACGGCCGTATTCCCCAACCCCGTGCGGCCCGATTTTGCGGGCACCGTGGGCATCACCGGCCTCACCAACAATGCGCTGGTCAAAATCACCGACGTGGCGGGCCACCTCGTGTATGCCACCACGGCTAACGGCGGCACCGTGACCTGGAACATGACCAATCCCAACGGCGAGCGGGTGCGCTCCGGCGTTTACCTGGTGCTGTCGACCGACGCCGATGGCAAAAATGGCTGCGTGAGCAAAGTGGCCGTACTCAGTAAATAATGGAAGAATGTGCTGATGTGAATAATGTGAGAGTGGATGCGAGGTAAAACCTAAACGTAGGCAGGCGCAACAGCCTGCTGCGAAGGTTAGCAACACTTTCGTCCTTCTCACATTCTGCACATTTTCACATTAAAGACATATGCTAATCAAGACACGAGGCATCGTCCTCAGCTACCTCAAATACCGCGAAACCAGCATCATTGCGCGCGTCTACACCGAGCGGCTGGGCGTGCAAACCTATGTGGTGAACGGCGTGCGCAAAGCCAAGCCGCCTGGGCGCATTGCCCTGTTTCAGCCCTTCACCCTGCTCGAATTGGTGGCTTACGTGGCGCGGGGCAGTAGCGGCCTCACCCGGCTATCGGAATTCCGGTGCGCCGAGCCGTTCCAGAGCCTGCCCTACGAGGTGCAGAAAAGCAGCGTGGCGCTGTTCCTGTCCGAAGTGGTGGGCCGCGCCGTGCGCGAGGAAGAGCAGAACGAGCCGCTGTTCCAGTTCCTGCACGACTCCATTCTGGATTTTGACCGGCAAACCACGGGTACCGAAAACTTTGCGCTGGTTTTCCTGCTGCAACTGGCCACGTACCTAGGCTTTGGCGTGAGCAGCGGGGGTGAGCTGACCGACCAGGTTATCATGGCCGGCCACGCGCCGGTGGCGCCGGGCGCTACCGGCCCGGCTACCCTGCGGCTGCGGGAGTTCGAGGGCTATTTTGATGAGCTACTGCGCGACCCCGCCACCAGCACCATTCCCAACGGCCGTGTGCGGCACGAGCTGCTGAACGTGCTTATTCGCTACTATCAGCTGCACATCGAACAGTTGGGCGAAATCCGTTCGCTGGACATTCTGTCGCAGGTTTTGAACTAAGCCATTGCTTGAGCGAATCAAAAAAGGCCATGCACTGCATGGCCTTTTTTGATTGAGTTGAACAGTTGCGGAACTGTTTCTACTGGAAATCCACCAGCTCAACTTCGAAACGGAGCACGGCGTTGGCCGGAATGTCGGCCCCGGCGCCGCGGCTGCCATACGCCAGCGGCGACGGGATGAGCAGCACGGCCTTGGTGCCCTTGTTGAGCATGGCAATGCCCTGGTCCCAGCCCGGAATCACCTGGCCCACACCCAGCGGGAAGGCAATGGGCTCGTTGCCGTGCTTGGCCGAAGAATCGAACTCCTTGCCCGTGGTGAGCACCGTGCCGCGGTAGAGCACGCGCACCGTCTGGCCCTTTTTGGGGGTGGGGCCGGTGCCCAGCTTCTTGATGATGTAGTAGGTGCCACCGGCAGTTTTACGGGCCGTGGCATTGTTTTTCTTCAGGTAGGCCTGAATGATGGCCACGTCCTTGGCCGTCTGGCCCGCCGAGTTGGCCGCTTCCTTTTTGGCCATGTCGGCCTGCATTTTTTCGTGGCGGGCCGTCATTTCGGCCATGCTCACCAGTTCCTGGGCGCTGGCCAGCACTACCAGCGTGTTGCCGCTCTTGCGCAGAAACGGCGGCACCGCCTGCCGGAATGTATTGGCAAACACCGTATCGGCCTGGAAGCGGAACACGGCGCTATCGCCGGGCAGCAACAGGCCCAGGGCTTCTTCGAGGCCGCCGCGGGTGGGCTGGGCAGGCAGCTGCACCGGCTGCGGTGTGGGCTGCATGGCCCGCGATTTCATCACCACCGAGTCGCGCCCGGTGCGGAATTCCATGAAAACCGTCAGAATCTGGCCAGCGCGGCTGGCGTAGGGCGCGTCGCTGGGGGCCAAGGCACGGGGCTGGTAGCGGCCGCTGGCGTCTTTGCGGAAAAGCCGGTATTCGGTGCCCGTGGGCAGGCGCGAAAACTCGCCCCCCGAGGTTTGGGCCGCGGCGGAATGGCCGAGGAAAAGCAGGCCGAAGCCCAGCGCAAGCAGAACAGAACGCATCAAAAACGAAAAGTAGGCTGAAGCAGCCGTTAAAGGGAAAATGGGGGCAAGCACAGAATCAGTCCACAATTCCAAAGCAATATCACCGCACGCTCATCACTTGGAGCTCGAAGGTTAAATCGGTGCCCGGCGGAATGAGAAACCGGGAGTCATCGTCGGGGTGGCGCACGCCTTTGGCCCCGTAGGCTAGGGCCGCCGGTATCAGAACACGGAGGCGGGAACCGGCCGGCACCAGCGGCATCAGCTCGTCCCAGCCCGCAATGGCCTCGTGCCGCCCCACCCGAAAGCGAAACGCCGAGCCCCAGGCCTGGGTGGCGTCGAAAGCGCGGCCATCGGGCAGGAAGCCCGTGTAGCGCACGGCCACGCGGCTGCCCGGCACCCCCAGCGGCCCCGTGCCCCGCTCCCGAAACGCGTAGCGCACCCCGTTGGGGGTGCGCTGGAAGACGAGGTGCGTCGTGTCGGCGCCTTCGACGGGGGCGCTAGGGGCCATGGGCACGGCCGGCTTGGCGGTGGTCTGGGCACTCGCGGCGGTGGTTGCCAGCAGCAGCGCCATCCCCAATCCTGCGCAATTGCTCAGAAAGCCCCGGTTACTCATGCTGATTCACTTAAAAAACGTCGAGAATTTCCACATCGAACATCAGCGCCGAGTCTGTTGGAATGAGTATCTCGCCTGTTTGGGTATTCTGGGAGCCCGTCGGACCATATGCCAGGCGCGAAGGCACCAGCAGGAGCTTGCGGTCGCCCTTGCGCATCAGCAGCAGGCCTTCGTTGAAGCCGGGAATATTGCCGCTGCCGCCCGTGAAGACCACGCAGCCGCATTGGGTTTTGTTGTCGGCTGAGTTATCGAAAATAGTGCCCTGCGGGAACTTGGGGTTGCCGTATGAAGCCGGGTAGCCCGACGACTCCGGGTGGGCGCCGTTGCTAAGGAACCGGCCCACATACTTGAGCTGCACCTGCGCGCCCTTGGTCACCTGTGCGCCCGTGCCGTTGGTTATCGGCACCAGGTACAGGCCCGAGCTGGTGCGCGTGGCGCTGCTCAGCAGGTTGTTGCGTCTCAGATAGCTCTGAATGGTATCCTCGTCAATGGCCCGCATTTGGGTGTCGTGTTCGGTCAGCTGCTTCTGGTAGATGCTTTGGGAGTTGCAGCTCCACAGGGCCGGGGCCGCCAGCAGCAGGAAAACCCCCAGCACCCAATGGCGCGAACGGAGCAGAAGATTATTCATGGCAAGGATAAAAAAAGATTCCGGCCAACGGAGCCCGGGCAGCTGTGCCGCGTTGCCCGTTGGCCGGAAATTATCAGTATTAAGTAGTCAGTATTGAGTAGCAAGAGAGAGGATGAGGTGCAATGCAGTCGCAACTACATTTTCGTCTCACTACTCAATACTGACTACTTAATACTGATAATGATTATTGGAAGTCAACAAGTTCCACCTCGAAGCGCAGGGGCGAGTCGGCCGGAATGTCGGTGCCAGCGCCGCGCGTGCCGTAGGCCAGCGACGAAGGGATGAGCAGAATGGCTTTGCTGCCCTTGTTGAGCAGGGCAATGCCTTCGTCCCAGCCCGGAATCACCTGGCCCATGCCGAGGGGAAAATCAATCGGCTTGCCCATTTTGTCGGACGAGTCGAACAGCTTGCCGCTGAGCAGCGTGCCGTTGTAGTTCACGCTCACCATCTGGCCGGTGGTGGGCTTGGCGCCCGTGCCCGGCTTCAGCACCTGGTAGTAGATGCCCGAGGGCGTTTTCTGCATCGTCAGGTTGTTTTTCTTGATGTATTCCTGCAGCACGGCGTCGTCCTTTTTCAGCTGGGCTTGCACGGCGGGCTCGGCCAGGGCTTTGGCCTGGGCATCTTTCTGGGCCTGCAGTTGCTTCTGGAACGTAGGGTCGGCCATGCGCTTCTTCATCTGGGCCATCATCGAACGCTTCTGCAACTCGGGCTGGAGGGCCTGGGCTTCCGTTTCGGTGAGGAGCTTGGGCGTGGTGGCCACGTACATCACAATCACGTTGCCGCCTTTCTTGATGAACGGAGGCGCGGGCTGGCCCATTTTGGGCTTGAACAGCGAGTCGGCCTGGAAGCGGAACACACCGCTGTCGCCGGGCTGGAGCAGGGCAATGGCCTCGTCGGGCGCGCCCTTTTGCTTGAGCTCTTTTAGGGGCAGGGGCACGGCCATGCCCACGTCGCGCAGGCTGTTTTGCCACACCGAGTCTTTGCCGGTGCGCACCTGCACGTTGCCCAGCATCACCTTGTTGAGGCGGTCTTTGTAGGTGGGGTCGCCGTCGGCGTTCACGTCGTTGCGACGCTCGTAGCCGTTGCCGACTTTTTTGTAAATCTTGTACTCGATGCCGGACTTGGTTTTGGCAAATTCACCGCTGTCTTTGTTACAAGCCGTGAGCGAAGCGAAGCCCAGCAGGCCGGCCGCCAGGGCCAGCTGCCGCGCGGAGCGGGAGGAAAAACGCATGAAAATAAAAGAAGTGAAGAATCAGAAACGGTTCAAAGTTACGCCACCGGCGGCGCTACGGCGGCGGGCACGCCCGTTAATTGTTCCTTGTACTCGGGCAGGATGCCCAGGAAGCGCTCCACGGTTGCATCCAAGTTGTCGTAGCTGATGCCGCCGGCGGCGTTGTGGTGCCCGCCCCCGTCGAAATGACGGCGCGAAAAGTCGCTCACCGAGAAGCTGCCCACCGAGCGGAATGAAATTTTAACGGCCACGCCGCGGTCAATAAACACGGCCGCGAACTTGATGCCCTCAATGCTCAGGGCGTAGTTCACGAGGCCTTCGGTGTCGCCGGTTTTGCTCTGGTACTCACGCAGCTCGGCCTGCGTGATGGCGATGTAGGCGGTGTTGAATTCGCGGTTCACCACCAGCTTGTCCTTCAGCACGAAGCCCAAGAAGCGCAGCCGGATTTCGGAATGCGAGTCGTAGATGAGCCGGTGCACCTTCGAGAGGTCGATGTTCACCTTCAGCAGCTCGGCGATGATGAGGTGCACGTTGCGCGAAGTGCTGGGGTGGCGAAACGAGCCCGTATCGGTCATGATGCCCGCGTAAAGGGCCTCGCCGATGCCTTTGGTGATGAGGTCCTGGTCGCCCAGGTCGCGGATGATTTCGAAAATCAGCTCGGCCGTCGCGGCGGCCGAAGGCGTCGAGAAAACGATGTCGGCAAAGTTCTCGGGCTCCTGGTGGTGGTCGACGAGCACCTTCACGCCCTGAGCCTGGCGCACGTACTCGCCCAGCTCGTTGATGCGGCCCAGGCAGCTGAAATCGAGGCAGCAGATGACCTCGGCGCGGTTCACGAGGTCGCGCACCTGGCGGTCGTTCTGGCGGCGGTCGTATATCACCACTTCGTCGTTGCCCTCCATCCAGTTCAGGAACGCCGGGTAGTCCGACGGCGTGACCACCGTCACGTGGTGGCCCTTTTGCTTGAGGTAGCCGGCCCAGGCCAGCGACGAGCCCAGCGCGTCGGCGTCGGGCTTGTGGTGGGTAGTGATGACAATCTGCTTGGGCTGCGCCAGCAACGCTTGCAGAGCGGAAATTGAACTAGACATCGACAACGTGAATGGCCCGGAGTCAGAAAAAAAGAACTGAGGGCCGGTGGCTTACAAATAATTGGGCCGGCAAAAGTCGGAAGAAATCTTTTCTTAACAGTGAAGTCCGGTCAGAAGGTTCTGGCAAACCGGACGAGAGCCCCAACAAACCGGACGAACGAAATGGTCCATTTTTACCCATCATTGTCTTTTCAATGGTGGCAAAAATGAATCGTTGGTTGTCGAAGGGTCAGGTTGCCCAGCCCCGATGGGTGGCGCCAGTCCTGTTGCTAGGGCTTCTCCTGGCACTCAACGGCTGGTTATACGCCGGTTTTCTGGGTTTGTATCCGTCGTTCAACCACGCCTGGGCGCAGGCCGACTGGCTGGCCATTGCCCTGCAGTTTCGGGCGCGGGGCTACGATTTTTTTCATCCCGCTACCTTCAACCTGCTCACCACCGACGGCGTGACCGGGGCTGGCTTCCCGTTGCCGGCCTACGTGTCGGCGTTGCTCATGGGCCTTGTGGGCCGCGACGCGCCGGGCCTGATGCGGGGCGTGACGCTGGCCGCCAGCCTGGGCGGGCTGCTGGCGCTGTTCGGGCTGGTGCGCCGGGCCAGCGGCTCGGCCTGGAAGGGCGCGGGGGCGGCGCTGTTTGCGTTTTTCAGCCCCATCTACGTTTTTTATCAGGCCAATTTTTTGCCGTCGGTGCCGGCATTCGCGGCGGTGCTGGTCGGGTATTATTGCTTTTATCGAGCCCTGCAGCCGGGAACATCTGGCCCGCCCCGGGGCTGGCTGGCTACGGCCGTGGCGTGGCTGGCGCTGGCGGCGGCTATGCGGACGCCCTTTGCGCTGCCGCTGCTCTGCACGCTAGGGCATCTGGTAGTGCTGCGCCAAAAGCGCACGGCGGCCGGGCTGGGCTGGCGAGCTGTGGTGGCATTTTACGGCGCCGCTTTCCTGTTATTAACAGCTGTTTTCCTGTATAACGAGCACCTGAGCCGCGTCTATCAGGGTTCGATGTTTCTGGCGAGGCCCCGGGCTTTCGCCTCGTGGGCGGAGTTTGTGAGCGTGACGCAAACCGTGCGCGAATACTGGCTGTGGAACATCTTGAGCAAGCCCCAATGGCTGCTCCTGTTCCTCGTGGTGGCAACAGTAGCGGGGCAGCAAGGCCGCCTCCTGCGGCGCAGTGAGTGGCTGGGGCATTGGCTGGCGCTGGCCGCCGGGGCAGTGGCCTATTATGGCCTGATGGGGCCGTTGTTTGCCATTCACGACTACTATCTGCTCGATAGCTTTTTTCTGCCGCTGGTGCTGGCATTCGCAGGATGCCTGGCAGTTTGGCGGGTTCCGGAAGGCCAAACCGCCCGTCTGGCCACGGCCGCCGCCGTGCTGCTGCTGAGTGGAGCCGCCATCTGGAAAGCCCAGGCCGAGCAGCACCGGCGCACCACGCCCCCGCCCACCGACAAGAGTGTACTCACCCGAGACAATTTCCTGAACAGCGCGCGCTGGCTCGACTCATTGGGCGTGCCGCGCACCGCCAAGTTGCTCGTGCTCGACGCCTACTCCTACAACCTGCCGCTGCTGCTGGCCCAGCGCCGCGGCTGGACTCTGCTGCAAAACCGCAACTCGCCCGAGAATCTGACGCCCGAGAACCTAGCCCGCGCCCTCGCCATGCTGCCGGCTGACTATGTGGTGACGCAAAACGCGACCTTCGAACAGGAGGTAGCGCGCGTTTACCCGGCAATTCGGCAGCGCCTGCAACTCGTGGCGGATAATGGCCGCCTGAGCCTCTGGCGCATCCGTCGTGGGCCATTGAAGGCTTATTAGCGCCCTCTAGCGTGGCCGCAAAGCAGAAAAACCACTGATGCTTAATCTTCCGGTTGGGCGCGGCCCGCCGATTGTGGTAGTTTTGTGCCTTCAAATCTTTATTTCAAATTCTGAATTCTCCCCCAATGGCCACCAACCGCACTTTCACGATGATTAAGCCCGACGCCGTCCAGGAAAACCACATCGGTGGTATCCTGAGCATGATTGAGGCCGGCGGCTTCCGCATCGTGGAACTCCAGAAAATCAACCTCAGCGCCGAGCGTGCCGGCCAGTTCTACGCCGTGCACGCCGAGCGTCCATTCTACAACGACTTGGTGAAGTACATGTCGAGCGGCCCCATCGTAGCCGCCATCCTTGAGAAGGAGAACGCCGTGGCCGACTTCCGCACCCTCATCGGCGCCACCAACCCGGCCAACGCCGAAGAAGGCACCATCCGGAAGAAGTACGCCAAAAGCATCGAAGCCAACGCCGTACACGGCTCCGACTCCGACGAAAACGCCCAGATTGAAGGCGATTTCTTCTTCGGCTCGAAGTAATTCGTAACTTAACTACTTGAAAAAGCCCGCCTTGCATTGCGCAGGGCGGGCTTTTTCTTTGTGCCAAATACTGACTTTTTTTATACCAATCTTGTATTGTTGAGCTTGAAATCAGCGGTTGAAGCCAATGCGGCCGGCGGTTTTGCTCTCGCTCACGAAGTCGGCTTTGTCGCGGTTGTAGAGGTCGGCTAGGGAGGTGGGCTCGGTGATGGGCTCGGTTTGACCCATGGCCGTGGCCAGGGCCTGGGCTTTTTCCACGGTAAGGGGCTCGAAGCGGTAGGAGGCAATGAGGCGGCCCTTGCGCAGCAGGGCTTTGTCGATGCGCGCCAGCTCGGCATTGAAGGTGCAGACAATCTGGATGTGGAAACCATCGGAGAGCAGGCCGTCGGACAGATTCAGTAGGTTGCTGACGGCGTTGCCGCCGGGGCCGTCGCGCTTCGAGAGCAGCTCCTCGGCATCTTCGATGAGCAGGATGGAATTGGTGTTGTCGTGCAGCAGGTTGATGAATTCGGGGTCGGCGATGCGGGCGGCCAGGTTGGGCGGAATGGAGAGCTTGGGCTTGTCGGTGAGGCCGCAGAGGTGGCGGATGTAGCTGGTTTTGCCGGTGCCGGGCGGGCCGTGCAGGATGACGATGCCTTTTTCTTCGGGCTGCTGCAGGCGGCGCAGGATGGTTTCGTGGGCCGGCAGCAGGTCGTCGTTGTAGTGCGTGGCCAGGTCGAGGGCCGGGATTTTGATGGGCAGCGGCGTAAATTCCAGGTCGTTGAAGGCTAGGCGCAGCACCTGAATGCGCTGGTGCTCCAGCTGCCCGGTTTCGAGGTGGCTGGTCAGCAGGGCGCGCAGCTCGGCCAGGAGCGTGGCATCGGCCTGCGGCGAATAGAGGAGCTGGGCCGTGCGGTCGCCGTAGGGGCCGCGGTCGAAGAAGCAGAGCAGCAGGTGGGGCGCCAGGTTGAGGGCGTAATGGCCGATTTCCGGCCCTTTGCCCACTTTTTCGATGTAGACGGAGTGGGCTACGGTGGCGGCCTCCACGTCGTGCGTTTCGGCCAGTTTGGCCACCACCTGCTGGCGGGCCTGTGATTCGGCCAGCTGGTAGATTTCGCGGCGCGGCAACACCCCAAAGGCGTTGTAGAACCAGGCGTTGGCCTGAAAATAAGCGTCGGTGTCGAAGCTGAGCGCCAGGTCGGGCGCGGCCGCCGAAGGCTTGGAGGAATTCATACGCGGGAAATGAAGGGCAACCCGCTACGTCTGGTAGCGCCTGCTGTCAGCTGGCCAGCGTAGGCGAAAGGTACGAATCCTGGCAGGCGAAAATTAAGTTCTTGGCGCCAACTGTTATTTAACCTGAAACGCATGCTAACAGACCCGCCCGGTAGCGCGACTTAGAAGCGGTTTGAAGTTGGCCGAATCTGTGAACCTGTGCCCCGAAGCTGTGCTTCGGCCGGACGAAACCTGAACGAGTGCCTCGGGTGAAAACCTGACGCGAGCCGAAGCACAGCTTCGGGGTACACGTGCTGGCACGTTCCAATAAACTCAAACGGCTTCTTAGCAGCCCAGCCGCTGGCTCTGCATTAACGGCACAAAAAAGCCCCGCGTTTGGCGAGGCTTTTTCACATAAGCTGCTTGAGCGGCGGCCCGGTCTGGCTAGGCTTGCTCCACGGAGAGCAGGCCTTCGGGGTGCGATTCTTCGACCGGCTGCGTGGTGTGCTTGTGCTTGAAAATAAACACAAACAGCAACGCAATGGCCAGCGAGTAGCCCGCAAACGTGAGCCAGATGCTGTGCCAGTCTTTGTTGCCAGCCGCATCAGTGAAGTATTGCTGGATAATGAGGCCGCTGAGCGAGCTGCCCAGCACGGCCCCAAAGCCGTTGGTCATCATCATAAACAAGCCCTGCGCGCTGGCCCGGATGCTGGGCTGCGTCTGGGTTTCGACGAACAGCGAGCCCGAAATGTTGAAGAAGTCGAAGGCCATGCCGTACACGATGCACGAGAGGACAATCATCCAGAGGCCTTCGCCGGGATTGCCGTAGGCAAACAGGCCGAAGCGCAACACCCAAGCAATCATGCTGAAGAGCATCACCTGCTTGATGCCGAAGCGGCGCAGGAAGAAAGGAATGGCGAGGATGAACAGCGTCTCGGAAATCTGCGAGATGGACATGATGATGGCCGGATGCTTTACCGAGAAGGTGTCCTTATAGGCCGGGTTCTGGTCGAAATCGTGCAGGAAGGTGTCGCCGTAGGCATTGGTGAGCTGCAGGGCGGCGCCCAGTAGCAGCGCAAACAGGAAGAAGGTGAGCATCTTGCGGTCGCGCAGAATGGCGAACGACTTGAGGCCCAGGATTTCGGCCAGGTTCTGGCTGGAGGTGTTGGCCGACTGGGGCGGGCAGGCGGGCAGCGTGAACGAGTAGATGCCCAGCAGAATGGCCGCGCCGGCCGCTACGTAGAACTGGCTGGCCGACTTCTCGAAGCCCAGCAAGCTCACCGTCCACATAGCTACGATGAAGCCGATGGTGCCCCACACGCGGATGGGCGGGTAGTCCTTCACCACATCAAGCCCCTGCCGCTTCAGGATGGAATACGACACGGCGATGGACAGCGCCAGCGTGGGCATGTAGAAAATCATGTTCAGCAGGATAACCCAGAAGAACGTGCCGGGGGCCGTCACCTGCGGGATGGCGCACAGCACGAGGCCGCCCAGGATGTGCAGGATACCATAGAGCTTCTCCGCGTTCACATACTTGTCGGCCACAATGCCCATGAGCGAGGGCATGAAGATGGACGCAATGCCCATGGTGGAGAAAATGGCGCCAAACTGCGCGCCGGACCAATGCTTCGTTTGAAACCAATACGCGCCGATGGTTATCAGCCACGAGCCCCAGATGAAAAACTGGAGGAAGCTCAGGATGGTCAGGCGCAGCTTTGTGTTGTTCATGCGGGGAACTAACTGGAGAGGGTGGGATGGGGCAAAAGCAAGCGCGGCGCACGGGCCACAGCCGTCAAAGATAAATAAAAAAGCCCCTGCGAAGCGCCCGGTGAGGGGCGGGCTTCGCAGGGGCTTTCGGGCCGTTGGGGACGGGGTTCAAACAGGGGTAATCAAAGCCAGCCCGTCATGCAGAGCGCAGCGAAGCATCTTTACCTCGATAGTAATTGATTGCGTTGCGCGGTAAAGATGCTTCGCTGCGCTCTGCATGACAACCGTTTTTTCTACACGATTACCAGGTTACGCCTCGTAGGCGGGCGAGAACGTGCCGGCGGGCTGGCCGTCGGCGGTGGGGTAGTCGGTGTAGCCGTCGGCGAAACCATTGGGGCCGGGGGCGTAGAAGGTGGCCTGGTCGGCCTCAGCCAAGGGCTGGCCGGCTTGCAGGCGCTCCACGAGGTCGGGGTTGGAGATGTAGGCGGTGCCAAAGGCGATGAAGGCGGCGCGGCCGGCGAGGTCGGCTTCGGTGCGGGCCAGGTCGCGGTAGCCCCCGTTGTAGATGACGGGGCCGGTGTAAGCGGCGTGGATGCTGTCCAATATGGCGGCCGGGATGCGGCCCGTGCCCACGAGGTGCACGTACACCACGCCGATTTTTTGCAGTTCGGCGGCCAGGTAGGCGTAGGTTTCGGCCGTTTCGGGATATTCGGCCATGTCGTTGAAGGTGCTGCCCGGCGAGAGGCGCACGCCGGTGCGGTCGGCCCCGATTTCGGCGGCGATGGCGCGGGTGACGTCGAGCAGGAACCGGGCGCGGTTCTGCACGCTGCCGCCGTATTCGTCGGTGCGCTGGTTGCTGTTCGGGTTCAGGAACTGTTCGGGCAGGTAGCCGTTGGCGCCGTGCACTTCCACGCCGTCGAAGCCGGCTTCCAAGGCCAGCTTGGCGCTTTGGGCGTACTGCTGTACAACTTCGGCTACTTCGGCGGTGGTGAGGGCGCGGGGCGCGGGCTGGTCCTGCATCTGCTGCTGGTCGGTCCACATCTGGCCTTTGGCGGCGATGGCCGAGGGGGCGACGCCTTCGGCACCCTCGGGCAGGTTGAGGGGGTGGAACACGCGGCCGGCGTGCATGAGCTGAATGAAAATGTGGCCGCCGTGGTGGTGTACGGTTTCGGTGACGCGCTGCCAGTTGGTGGCTTGCTCCGGCGTGAACAGGCCGGGAATGCGGGCGTAGCCTAGGCCATCGGCCGAGGGCGACACGCCTTCTGAGATGATGAGGCCGGCGGTGGCGCGCTGGCGGTAGTACTCGGCCATCAGCTCGTTGGCTTCGTTGCCCAGGGCGCGGCTGCGCGTCATGGGGGCCATTACGATGCGGTTGGTGAGGGTGAGCGGGCCGAGTTGGGCGGGCTCAAAGGCTTTGCTTGACATGAGGTCGAATGAAGTGGCGTCGTGCGTGAGTCGCCGGGTTGGTTGAAACGCGGTGATAAAGCAGGTACGTACACGAATTGTTTTCGACTGGCTTTCGCCCCGGCAAAATTCCGGTTTCCTGGAAGCTGAGCCGCTCTCGAAAATTGATGCTATTCGGTATTTCAGGGCCTTGCTTGGGAATGCGTTTCCGGAATTCAGGCAATCGCATCAGGCGGCTTTAGCAGCTTAAGAAGCTGGTTTGGGGAAAATAAGGAAGTGGTTTGACCAAAGCGGGAATACATTTACTACCTGTCCTTACTCATGGCATTTTAATTTAATGGTTGACTTACGCCACTTGCAGCCACTGATTGTCCCCGCCGAATATGTTCAACTCGGTAACTGGGACTTGCCTCACTTGCCACTGCCAAACCCGGCATTTCTGCTAACGTGGGTCGAATTCGGAGAGGGTTTAATTTACCTGACCCGCGATGAATATTCAGAATTGGAGCTTGCATCGCCGCAATGGCAGCAACACGCCTTGGACAATGTGCGGCAGACGCAGTGGTTTCACCAACAGAGCAAGGAATCAGAAGCAGGCGAATTGGAATGGATTGCGTTTGTGAATGACGAGGACACCTGCAGTTCCAGTAAAATATTATTACAGGTGGAGTTGAAGCGCATTTTCCCGCAAGGCTACTTGATTGGTCTGCCAGACCGGGCTTGTGCGCTAGCCGTTTCGACGCAATGCACCGAGGATGCCTTAATGCAAGTGCAGGAATTGATTGCGCAAATGCACGCCTCTGCTACAACTCCCATGTCCCCACTGCTACATCCTTCCACTGACTTCCAGGTACCAGAGGCATGGGCAGCTCCGCTGACGGGTGACCCTACTTCCGCAGCCATTCTCGCCCTATTCGATGTTTGATAACAAAAACTGGTTGCTCGTCCAGCAAAAAGACCTCCCACCCTACACCAAAAAAGGCCAGCCTCCAACCGGAGACGGGCCTTTTGAGCAACATCGCTAAGTGAGAAACTACGCGGCGTAGGCCTCGGCGTAGCGCTTGTTCACTTCATCCCAGTTGATGAGGTTGAAGAAGGCGGCGATGTAGTCGGGGCGGCGGTTCTGATACTTGAGGTAGTAGGCGTGCTCCCACACGTCGAGGCCGAGGATAGGCGTGCCTTTGCAGCCCGAATCCGGCATCAGCGGGTTGTCCTGGTTGGGGGTGGAGCAGATTTGCACCGAGCCGTCGGCCTGCTTGCACAGCCACGCCCAGCCCGAGCCGAAGCGCGTGGTGGCGGCTTTGGTGAATTCTTCCTTGAACTTGTCGAAGGTGCCGAAAGCCTTGGTGATGGCTTCGCCTACCGCGCCGGTGGGCTGCCCGCCGCCGTTGGGCGACAGGATGTTCCACCACAGGGAGTGGTTGTAGTGGCCGCCGCCGTTGTTGCGCACGGCCGCCGGGGCCTTGGCAATGTTGTGCAGGATTTCTTCGATGGACTGGTTTTCCATCTCGGTGCCGGCGATGGCCGCGTTCAGGTTGGTCACATAAGCCTGGTGGTGCTTGCTGTGGTGGATTTCCATGGTTTGCGCGTCAAACGTAGGTTCGAGCGCATCGTAGGAATAGGGGAGTTTCGGGAGTTCGAAAGCCATAAGTGAAAAGCGTTTGGGTGGTGAAGAGTTCGGGTGGTGACGGTGCTAAAACAGCCGCTGCCGTGCATGGTTACGGCTGTCGTTCACTTAAGGCCAAAAGTATGGCATTGCCATTGAATTACGAAAGAGCCCGACGCCCGGGCCCGGGAAAGCAGGCGGGCAGCCGCTAGCGCTGCTGCCGGGCCAGAAACTCCAGCGTCTCGCGGTGCCGCTTTTCAGCCAAATCCTCCCGGTAAGAAGCCACGGCCCAGATGGCCGCCGGAATCCAGCCGATGAGGGTGATGTGCAGAATGCCGCACAGAATCCCTTTGAGAACGTGGCCCCGGAATATCATCGAGATACCGGGCAGCAGGATGGCAAACAGCATAGAATGCAGATGAAAGTGGTGAGAAAAAGTTATGTCGCAGAGCTTGTCCAGGACATCAAAAATCCTGTTAGCAGTGCTTTTATCGCACGAATAAATGATTTGTTACGCGGGAAAGATGCTTCGTTGCGCGCTGCATGACGTTCTATGATAACTGCCTCTACCGGCGCTTTGCGCTGAAAAACCGGCGCATCAGCGTAGCGCATTCGTCGGCGCGCACGCCGCCGCGCAGCTGGGTGCGCGGGTGCAGCAGCTGCCCGTGCCGCCGGTAGCCCACCTTGGGCTCGTCGGCCCCGAATACTACGGCCTTCAGTTGGGCCCAATAGCTGGCGCCGGCGCACATCACGCAGGGCTCGATGGTGACGTAGAGGGTGCAGTCGGCCAGGTACTTGTTGCCGAGGTGGTTGGCAGCGGCTGTCAGGGCTAGCATTTCGGCATGGGCCGTCACGTCGCGCAGGCGCTCGGTCTGGTTGTAGCCGCGGCCTATTATTTGGTTGTTGAACACGACTACGGCGCCGATGGGGATTTCCGCAGCGGCCAGGGCTTTTTCGGCCTCGGCCAGGGCCTGCTGCATGAAATAGTCGTCGGTCATGGAGGCTGTAGCGCGGACTTTTAGTCCGCATCGGCGTGGGATTGGTTCACTCGCGGACTAAAAGTCCGCGCTACATTACTTCTTCATCGCAATGGCGCCCAGCACGGCCTGGGCCGTTTCTTGCCATTGATTCTGCTCTTCGGCCGGCGCCACGAAGGTGAAAACATAGAGCTGGGTGCCCTCAATGGCGTATTGCACCGCTTGGTAGCGCTTGATTGGCGCCAGCTGCGAGCCGCTGCGCCGGGTATCGGTCACGGTCGAAACGAACTCGAAATAGATAAAGTCGCGGCCGTTCACGGTGCGAATGTCTTCTTTGATGAAGTCAACCTTGGTGTAAAGACGCTGGATGCTGGACTTGTAAATCTTAATCAGCACGCCGTAATCGAAGCTCTCGAAGGTGGTGGGGCGCACCGCCACGCTGTAGTCGACGCGCCCGCTGGGGTTGGAAAACACGGCCAGCGGCCGGCGCGGCGAGGGGTATTTCACGGCAATGCCATCATCCGGCAGCGGGGCGAAGCCGACCGGCACGCCCACGCTCAGGTTCGAAGCCAGCTTCACGGTGGTGAGCTTGGGCTTGGGCGCAAAGGCGGTAAGGCTCAGAAACAGCAGCAGAAACGACAAGATTCTCATAGCAAACATGACTAATAGCAATAACAAAGAACGTCATGCTGAGCGAAGTCGAAGCATCTCTACCGCAACAGTAACTATTTACTCTCGCGGTAGAGATGCTTCGACTTCGCTCAGCATGACGTTCTACTGATTAATTCAATTATCAACCTACCGGCGCACGGTGGGGTACTTGATGCGGACCTTCTTCCAATACACGTAGTTGCCGGTTTTGGCCTCTACGAGGTAGGTACCGGCCGGAATCTTGCCCAGACTCACCGGGGCGCCGGTGTTGTTCTGGGGGTCGAGGTCGGTCTGGTATATCACCTTGTTTTTGTAGTCGGTCATCACCAGCGTGCCGGGCTTGGTGAACTGCTGCGTGAAGCTGAGCTGGATGTCGGTCGAGTTCGGCTTGGGGTACACGTCGATGCCCGAGAGCGTTTCGATGCGCTTGATGGGGCCGTCGAGGGTGACGGCGCCGGCCGTGCCTTTGGTTTTAATCTCGGCCCCGTCGGTTTTGGTTTTGGTCTTGATTTTGGTTTGGGCCTGGGCGGTGCCGGCGGCTAGCAGGGCGGTGGCCAGGGCGAGCGCGGGGAAGAGTTTCATAGGAAGTTGAAGGGGGTTGAAGCGACAAAGGAACGCCGTTGCGGGTACCCTTTGCATACTCCGTACCAAAATTGCGGGTTGCCTTCCTAAGCCCAAGGCCTAACTTTGTCCGAAATCCCTTTTGCCATGCTACGTACCCACACCTGCGGCGAGCTTCGCCCCGAACACATTGGTCAAACCGTCAGCCTCTGCGGCTGGGTGCAGCGCACCCGCGACAAGGGCGCCATCCTCTGGATTGACCTGCGCGACCGGTACGGCCTCACCCAAGTCACCCTCGAAGAGGGCGTAGAGGCCGAAGCCGTGCGCGAAACCGCTCGTCAGCTCGGCCGCGAGTTTGTGCTTCAGGTAACGGGCACCGTGGCCGAACGCTACTCCAAAAACGACAAAATCCCGACCGGCGGCATCGAAATCCGTCCCGAGAAAGTCGAGATTCTGAACCCCGCCAAGCTGCCGCCCTTCCTTATCGAAGACGACACAGACGGCGGCGACGACCTGCGGATGAAGTACCGCTACCTCGACCTGCGCCGCACCCCCGTGCGCAACAACCTCATGCTGCGCCACAAAATGGCCCAGGCCGTGCGCCGCTACCTCGATGGCCAGGACTTCATCGAAGTAGAAACCCCGGTCCTCATCAAGAGCACCCCCGAAGGCGCGCGCGATTTCGTGGTGCCCTCGCGCATGAACCCCGGCGAGTTTTACGCCCTGCCGCAGTCGCCCCAGACGTTCAAGCAGCTGCTCATGGTGTCGGGCTTCGACCGCTACTTCCAGATTGTGAAGTGCTTCCGCGACGAAGACCTGCGCGCCGACCGCCAGCCTGAATTCACGCAGATTGACTGCGAAATGGCCTTCGTGACCCAGGAAGATATCCTCGACATGTTCGAGGGCTTGGTGCGTTACCTGTTCAAGGAAATCAAAAACCTAGATTTCCCCACCGTGCCCCGCATGACCTACGCCGACGCCATGCGCGACTACGGCAACGACAAGCCCGACACCCGCTTCGCCATGAAATTCGTGGACCTCACCGAGACGGTGAAGAGCCAGAGCTTCCCTGTCTTCGACAGCGCCGAACTGGTGCTGGGCATCAACGCCGCCACCTGCGCCGCCTACACCCGCAAGCAGATTGACGAGCTGACCGAGTGGGTAAAGCGCCCGCAAATCGGCGCTACCGGCCTTGTGTACGCCCGCGTGGAGGCCGACGGCCAGGTAAAATCTTCCGTCGACAAGTTCTACTCGCAGGAGGAGCTGCAGAAATGGAAAGCCGCCCTCGGCGCCAATCCCGGCGACCTCCTGCTGCTCCTGGCCGGCCCCGAAGCCAAAACCCGCAAGGCCATGAGCGAGCTGCGCCTCGAAATGGGCCGCCGCCTCGGCCTGCGCGACCCCAACTCGTTCTCGCCGCTGTGGGTGATTGACTTCCCGCTGCTCGAGTTCAGCGAGGAGGAAAACCGCCACTTCGCCATGCACCACCCCTTCACCTCGCCCAAACCCGAGGACCTGGCCCTGCTCGATAACCCCGCCACCATCGGCCAGACCCGCGCCAACGCCTACGACCTCGTGATAAACGGCGTGGAAATCGGCGGCGGCTCCATCCGCATTCACGACCGCGCCGTGCAGGCCCGCATGTTCTCGCTGCTCGGCTTCACCCCCGAAGAAGCCCAGGCCCAGTTCGGCTTCCTGCTCGACGCCTTCGAGTACGGCGCGCCGCCCCACGGCGGCCTTGCCTTCGGCTTCGACCGCCTCTGCAGCCTCTTCGGCGGCTCCGATTCCATTCGCGACTTCATCGCCTTCCCGAAAAATAACTCCGGCCGCGACGTGATGATAGACTCGCCCTCGCCCATCGCCGACGCGCAGCTGAAGGAGCTGAGCATCAAGACGGACGTGGTGGCGAAGTAGCTTTTTGAAGCTTGAGAAATAGAAGCGGCGACTGATGCATCAGTCGCCGCTTTTTGTTGTCGGTTTGTCAACCCTTTCGAAGAATCTCCACCCTACTTCCATTCCCTGTTTTAATTCCTGGTCGATGAGTTCTTTAACATCAACGACTTCAATTAGCTGCCAGCTTAATTGCTTTCCTTTGGCAGAATACTGGCATTCTTTTGCCTTGGCAATGTCGAAACCAAGCTGCTGAGCTTCGTTATCATTTGTTGCCGCTATCAGGAAGATGGTCTGCTCCCATAAATGCCGTCGGCGCACTTTACCCAAATGCACTGCTTTGTAATTCGCCGTAACTGAATACCCGTTTTTAGATAAGGATTTCATAAGGGCTGAATTTACACTATAGCCTTCGGCCACGGCTCCACTGCTCGCCACGCCGACACCTACAAGCATGACGCCTATAACCTCAACCTCCGGCCCCAGCTTAACCGGACGGCGTCTGCCAACGCGCCCACCGCAACGGCTAAGCACTTCTGCGAGGGCGGAAATTGATGCCGCGAAACCAACCATTCATCCGGCAACCGGCCGGCTTGAACGAACGGCGGACCCATTTGGGCGAAGCCTGAAATCCGACCCTGCCCCGGTCTAGTAGGTTTGTATCAGTTAAGCACTTCAACACCTGCCTATATGACTAAGCTGTACATCTTCGCCGCCGTTTTCCTGTTCTGGACCGCCCTTGCCGCCTCCTTCATGCAAGTACAATTGGGCGTTTCTTCGATGCATAAGATGCGGGTACCTACCTACCGTTCGGTACCCGTTCGCGCCACGGTCGTAGCCCAAGCAAATACAGCAGCTACGGCTGCTTCCTATAACTAATAACGCCCTGCCTGCAGACTATTTTATTCGATAAATACGACCGATAAATTACGATAAACATTAAATAGCGGCGCCGAGCCCATTGGGTTCGGCGCCGCTATTTTTGGCGTTCAACTACAACCAAGCCATGTTTTCTTTGAAGTCGACCGGGTACATGTTCAGGTACTGCACAATGCGCGGGTAGGTACCGTGGTTGGGGCTGCTGCCGTGCGGCAGCGCGTGGTGCCAGATAACAAAATCGCCGGCCTCGGCGGCAATAGGCACGGCCAGCGCGTCAAGATTCACGCGTCGCGGGTCGGTGCCGGCGGGCAGCGCGGCCAGCCAGCTTGCCAGCTGGCGATGGAAGCCCGGCACGCAGCGGAACGCGCCCTGCTCGGCCGGCGTGTCGCACAGGTACAGCAGGCCCTGGGTGCCAAAGCGTAGCGGTGGCTCCAGGCTCATGTCCCAGTGCAAGGGCGTGCCCTGGTGCTGATAGGTAGCCGTTTCGGGCGGGTTGAAGCTGGTGCGGTCGGTGGTCTTCCAGAGGTCGGCCGTTTGCCACAGTTGGGCGAAGGCTTTCTGGATGCGTTTCGACTGTCGGTTGGCAAGCAGCGTGGGGTGGTGGTAGAAATCCATCATAATGCCCTTGCCAATGGGCTTTTCGTACCAGGTAGCGGGGTTGTTCGGGTCCATGCCCAAGGCTTCCCAAACGGCGTTTTCCGTGGCCCGCGCCTGTTCTTTCAAAATTGCCGCTCGGACAATGACATAGCCGTTCTTCTCCCAAAACGCCAGGTCTTCCGCACTCAAAACAGCCGGTTCCTCTTCAACTGCCCGCAGGTTCTGCCGCAGGCGCTCCGGATACGGCCGATGAGAAAAGATGCTGTTGAGGCGTTCGATTTGCACGGGGTCAATCTGCCCGTTGTTTTTGGTCAGAACCCAATTTTCAAACTCGGTGAAGCCTGGATTTACCTGCATCAGGTAACGCATCGTCTCTTCAAGCGGCAAGCCCAGCCCGTTGAGAAGCAGGTTGTCGAAGCGCCAGTTTTTCTCCGTTTGCTCGATGCGTACGCCGTCGCGCTGGGCGCGCGCCTGCGACCAGAAACGTTTCAAATGCTGCACCCCGAGCTCCCCGGTTTCTTCCGAATTGGCCAATGCGTGCTGAATTCCCATGTGAATGTGCAGTAGTGTAAACAATGCAGCTGACCGACCGACCCGCCAGCGCCGGGCAATTTACCAACAAGTACAAAAAAAGCGGCAACTGAAATTTCAGTTGCCGCTTCGTGTTTCAATTAGCGCTATTTAGAAGTTCCGTTCGCCGGTTTCGCGCTTGCCCAGCATCACCGAGCCCACCATGGCGGCCAGCAACAGAATGGACGCCAACTCAAACGGCAGCGCGTAGTCGCGGAAGAGCACCATGCCCAGCCGGTCCACCATACCAATCTGCGAATCGAAGCTGGCGGGGTCGTAGCCCGCGGGGCTCACATTGCGCAACGCCGCCACCAGAATCAGCAGCAGCGAGCCGCCAGCAATAGCCGCCGCAAACTTGGCCAGAGCCGGCTTGTGCGGCTCGGTTTCCTCGTTCAGGTTCAGGAACATAATAACGAACAGGAACAGCACCATAATGGCCCCGGCGTACACGATGATGTTCACGGCTGCCAGAAACTGCGCATTCAGCAGCAGGTAGTGGCCCGAAAGCGTGAAGAACGTGAGGATGAGAAACAGAACGCTGTGCACCGGGTTTTTGGCCAGCACTACGCCCAATGCACTCAGCAAGGCCACGAATGAGAGGAAGAGGAAGAGAGGGGACATAAGTAGCGTGGACTCTGAGAGTCCGCGTTTGGTGCGGTGTAAATGAATTGCTGCAATACGCGGACTCTCAAAGTCCGCGCTACATTACGCCATGCTGGCCCGCAGCTTATCGGCCTGCTCCGGCGTGAGCTGGATGCCACGCTTCGAGCGGTTGTCCGGCGTCACGGGCTCCACCAGCCGGTCTTTGCCATAAATGAACTCATCGCGCTCGAAGCGCGGCGGGGCCATTTTGTCGGCTTGCAGATACACGGCGGCTTTGGGACAGGCTTCTTCGCACAGGCCGCAGAAGATGCAGCGCAGCATGTTGATTTCGTAGCTCACCGCGTATTTCTCCTCGCGGTAGAGGTTTTCCTCGCCCTTCTTGCGCTCGCCGGCCACCATCGTAATGGCTTCGGCGGGGCAGGCTACGGCGCAGAGGCCGCAGGCGGTGCAACGCTCGCGGCCGGCTTCGTCGCGCTTCAGCACGTGCAGGCCGCGGAAAACAGGGGAGAATGGGCGCGTTTCTTCGGGGTAACGAATAGTCACCTGCTTCTTGGTGGCCGCCCGGAAAAAGTGCTGCATCGTGATGCTTAGGCCCTGAAAAATAGCCGGCAGGTAGGCCCGCTCGGCCAGGGTCATGGGCTTCTTTTCGAGAACTTTGGCGCGTTTGCTTAAGGATTCCATGTTCGTTATTGAATGACGCCGAACGTAATCAGGCCGCCCGTGAGCAGGATGTTGAAAATAGCCAGCGGGATGAGGATGGTCCAGCCCAGGCGCATCAGTTGGTCGTAGCGGAAGCGCGGCAGCGTCCAGCGCACCCACATGAAGAAGAAGATGCCAGTGAAAATCTTGGCAAACATGGCCACCACACCCATCAGCACGAAGATGTTATGGGCCCAGTCGGCCGACAGGCTGGTTTTATTGGTCAGGAAATCGAGGAATTCGTACTGGAACGGGTAGTTGAACCCACCGAAGTACAGTACCGACATCACGGCTGTTGCCACGAATACGTTCACGTACTCGGCAAACAGATACAGGCCCATTTTCATCGAGCTATACTCGGTGTGGTAGCCGCCAATCAGCTCGGTTTCGCACTCGGGCAAGTCAAATGGCGTACGGTTCGTTTCGGCAAAGGCACAAACGATGAAAATGACAAAGCCCAGCGGCTGTTTGAACACGTTCCAGGTGAAGATGTCGCCAATATGCCAGCCGCCGCCCACGTGCGTCTGCTGCAAAGTGATTTCGCGCAGCGAGAGCGTACCCGACATCATCAGCACCGCAATCAGGGCCAAGCCCATAGCCAACTCGTAGCTAATGTTCTGCGAAGCCGCGCGGATGGCACCCAAGAGCGAAAACTTGTTGTTTGAAGCCCAACCGCCAATCATAATGCCGTACACACCCAGCGATACAATGCCGAACACGTAAAGCATCCCCACGTTAATTTCGATGCCTTGCAGATGAATTTCGGTGTCGCCGAATTTGAGGAAGTTGCCGAACGGAATAACAGCCGACGACATAAGAGCCGTAATCATGGCCAGGCAGGGGCCGAATACGAACAGCGCACGGTTGGCGCCAGCGGGAAAGAATTCTTCCTTAGTGAAGAGCTTCACGGCATCGGCCAGCGGCTGCAACAGGCCGAAGGGGCCGGCGCGGTCCGGGCCTACCCGGTCCTGCAGGAATGCGGCAATTACGCGCTCGGCGTAGGTGCAATACGTAGCAATCAGCAGCGAAATGCCGAAGGTTGCCAGAACGACGAGGCCTTGCCAGCCCAGAGCGGGGAGAGTCATTTTGTGGTATTTGCTAAGTCGTTAGAACGTCATGCAGAGCGCAGCGAAGCATCTTGCTCGGGGCAGTGATTCTATTGATTGGATTGCGTTGCGCTGGCAAGATGCTTCGCTGCGCTCTGCATGACGTTTTATTATCGTTCTGCTTAATTATTCAGTCCACCCAACCGCAGCGGCGGGTTGCGTTCCAATTCGCGGGTAGTGCTTTCGGGCAAATCCTGAATCACCTGCGGGTTCACCACCGGCAATTCGTAGTGGTTTTGAGCAATAACGGAGGCGCGGTTGATGTGTGCCGGACCTTCGAGTACCCAATCCGACGTTTCCTTTTTGTCGAAGCGGCACTCGTTGCAAATCCACTCTTTCACCTCGCCGTACTCGTCCTTGCGGGCGGTTACACGCAGCACGTCTTTGCCTTTGTACCACAGCGTAACGCGGCCGTTGCACTTGTCGGTTTTACAGTCTCGGTGCGCGTTCACAGGCTTGGTGAACCACACGCGCTGTTTGAAGCGGAAGGTTTTATCGGTCAGCGCGCCCACCGGGCACACGTCGATGACGTTGCCACTGAACTCGTTGTCGATGATGTTCTCGATATAGGTACCGATTTCCGAGGCATCGCCGCGGCCCAGCACGCCGTGTACGCGCTCGGGCGTGAGCTGGTCGGCGGTGTATACGCAGCGGTAGCACAGGATGCAGCGCGTCATGTGCAGCTGGATGAGCGGGCCGATGTCGATTTTCTCGAAGGTGCGGCGCTCTTCTTCGTAGCGGGTGGTGCTCACGCCGTGCTCAAAGGCGAAATCCTGCAGACTGCACTCGCCGGCCTGGTCGCACACCGGGCAGTCGAGCGGGTGGTTGATGAGCAGCATCTCCACGATGCCCTTGCGCACGTCCATCACCTGCTGGTTGATGGTGTTTTCCACCACCATGCCGTCCTGCACCGTGGTGATGCACGAGGCCACCAGCTTGGGCATGGGGCGCGGGTCTTTGGCCGAGCCGGCCGAAACCTTCACCAAACAGGCGCGGCACTTGCCGCCCGAGCCCTTCAGCGGGGTGTAGTAGCACATGGCGGGTGGCACGATGCCGCCGCCAATCTGGCGGGCCGCGTTCAGGATGGTGGTTCCGTCCGGAACTTCCACCTCAATGCCGTCGAACGTTATTTTAGCCATTGGTATAGTATTGTCTTTAGGTCGTCATGCCGAGCGTAGCGCAGCGAAGTCGAAGCATCTCTACCGGGTAAGTAATTCAATCAATTCAACGAAGCGGTAGAGATGCTTCGGCTTTAATCAGCATGACGTTCTGTTATTCTGCCATTTAAGCCAGCACCGCCGCGCCGCGATAGGCCGCGCCAGGAGCAGTGGCTTCTTTAGGATTGGTCACGTGCCACTCAAACTCGTGGCGGAAGTGGCGCACTGCTGCTGCTACCGGCCAGGCGGCTGCTTCGCCCAGCGGGCAAATGGTGTTGCCCTCAATCTGCTTGGCTACGCTCACCAGCAGGTCGATGTCGTGCATCGAGCCGTGACCGTGCTCCAGGCGGTGCAGTACCTTTTCCATCCAGCCGGTTCCCTCGCGGCAAGGCGAGCACTGCCCGCACGACTCATGGTGATAGAAGCGCGAAAAATTCCAGGTGTTCTTCACGATGCACGTCGTTTCGTCCATCGCAATGAAGCCGCCGGAACCCAGCATGGTGCCCGTCACGAAGCCGCCGTCGCTTAGCGACTCGTAAGTCATCAGTCGATTTTCGCCAGCAGCCGTTTTCAGAATCAGCTCTTTCGGCAGAATCGGTACGGATGAACCACCGGCTACTACCGCTTTCAGGTCGCGCCCTTTCCAGATGCCGCCGCAGTACTCGTCGGAGTAAATGAATTCCTCAACGGGCACGCCCAACTCAATTTCGTAAATGCCCGGCTTATTCAAGTGGCCGCAAGCCGAAATCAGCTTGGTGCCCGTGCTTTTGCCCACGCCGAGCTTGGCGTATTCGTCGCCGCCTTCGTTGATAATCGGAACTACTGCGGCGATGGTTTCCACGTTATTTACCACCGTGGGGCGGGCGTAGAGGCCCTGCACAGCTGGGAACGGCGGCTTGTTGCGCGGGTTGCCGCGCTTGCCTTCCAATGATTCCAGTAGCGCGGTTTCCTCGCCGCATATATAGGCACCAGCCCCGGGATGCACGTGCAAATCGAGCGAGTAGCCTGAGCCGAGAATGTTCTCGCCCAAGAAACCCGCTGCGTAGGCTTCGGCAATGGCCTTTTCCAGAATCCGCAGCACGTACAACAACTCGCCGCGGATGTAGATGTAGCTGGTGCGCGCGCCCAGGGCGTAGCTGCCCGTAATCATGCCCTCGATGAGCAGGTGGGGCAGCTTCGACATCAACTGCCGGTCTTTGAAGGTGCCGGGCTCCGATTCGTCGGCGTTGCAGACGAGGTAGCGTGGCACGCCCTCCGGCTTGGCCAGGAAGCTCCACTTCATGCCCGTGGGGAAGCCTGCGCCGCCGCGCCCGCGCAGGCCCGACTTCTTCACTTCTTCCACCACTTCGTCGGGCGTCATGGTTTTGAGCGCCTTTTCCACGGAGCGGTAGCCGCCGTGCTTGCGGTACACCTCGAAGGTATTGATGCCCTCGACGTTGATATGTTCAGTTAATAGCTTGCGGCCCATAATGGTAAGCGTTGTGCTGATGGCCAGCTTTTAGTAATTCTTCAACGAGTTCGGCAGGCCCGCTTCCTCCCAAGGCAGGATAGGACGATGCACTAGGCTCTTCAATTCGTTCAGCATGGCGTTCACTGCTTCGGGCGTGTCCAACTGCTCATAGTATTTCTCGCGCACCTGCACGATGGGAGCGAAGCCACAGGCGGCCAGGCACTCCACTTCCTTCAGCGTGAAAGTCCCGTCGGGCGAGGTGCCGCCTACCTTAGCACCGGTGATGCGCTCTAGGTGCGCCGTCAGCTCATCGGAGCCGCGCAGCATACAGGGGCCCGTGCGGCAAATCTCCAGCACGTGCTTGCCCACCGGCTTGAGGTTGTACTGGGTGTAGAACGACGACACCTCGTACACTTCAATCGGTTTGATATTCAGCGTTTCGGCCACCAGGTCCTGCACCTCGGGGCTTACCCAGCCGCCGAACTCGGCTTGCGCGATGTGCAGAATCGGCAGCAGGGCCGACTTGCTCCGGTCTTCCGGGTAGTGCGTGAGCAGGCGCTTGATTTCCGCCTGGGCGGCGGCAGAGAATTGCGGTTTGGTGGGCGCGGTGGTCGGCTCCATAGCAGTCAATTTCAACAAAAACTAAGCGTCCAGCTCGCCGGCGATGACGTTCATGGACGAGAGAATGACAATGGCGTCCGACAGCGTCGTGCCCACGGCCATTTCAGGATAAGCCTGATAATAGATGAAGCAGGGCCGGCGGAAATGCAGGCGATACGGCGTGCGGCCGCCGTCCGAAATCAGGTAAAAGCCCAGCTCACCGTTGCCGCCCTCCACGGAGTGATATACTTCACCAACAGGCGCATCAATCTCGCCCATCACGATTTTGAAGTGGTAAATCAGGGCCTCCATGTTCTTGTATACTTCCGGCTTGGTGGGCAGGTAGTAGTGCGGAGCGTCGGCGTGGTAGGGGCCGTCGGGCAGCTTGTCGAGGGCCTGATTGATGATGCGCAGGCTCTGCCAGATTTCCTCGTTGCGCACAATGAACCGGTCGTAGGTGTCGCCGTTGGTGCCCACCGGAATATCAAACTCGAAGTCTTCGTAGCTCGAATACGGGTTCATGGCGCGCACGTCGTAGTCGACGCCGGCGGCCCGCAGGTTGGGGCCGGTGAAACCGTAGCTCAACGCCTTTTCCGCCGAAATCGGGCCCACGTTCACCACGCGGTCCATGAAAATGCGGTTGCGGTTGAACATGTTCTCGAACTCCTTCATTACCGCCGGAAAGCTTTTCAGCCAGGCGCGGAGCTTGTCGAGGGCGGCGGGGGAGAGGTCGCGCTCCATGCCGCCCACGCGGCCCATGTTGGTGGTGAGGCGGGCGCCGCACACCTCCTCGTAGATTTCGTAAATCTTCTCGCGCTCCTGGAACACGTAGAGGAAACCGGTGAAGGCCCCCGTGTCAACGCCCAGAATCGAGTTGCAGATGAGGTGGTCGGCGATGCGGGCCAACTCCATCATAATCACGCGGATATACTGGGCACGCTTCGGTACGGTAACACCGAGCAGCTTCTCCACCGTCATGTGCCAGCCCAGGTTGTTGATGGGCGACGAACAGTAATTCATCCGGTCGGTGAGGGTGGTAATCTGGTAGAACGGCTTGCGTTCGGCCAGTTTCTCGAAGGCGCGGTGGATATAGCCAATTGTAGGCACGCCCGACACGATGCGCTCGCCATCCATCTGGAGGATGTTCTGGAAAATGCCGTGCGTGGCGGGGTGCGTGGGGCCCAGGTTCAGCGTCGTCAGCTCCTGGCTGAAGTCGTTGAGAATGGGCATCAGCTGGCCGGGGCGCTGGGCGGCGGCCTCTTCCTGAATCTTGTGGGTGCCTGCCAGGGCGTCGTTTACTGCCATTGTTATTGGTGCCTGGTGCTTGGTTGTTGGTGCTTGGTACCTAAGTTTCTAAATAATGCCTGGTTTTGCTTCTGTTTGTGCCAAGCACCAAGCACTAACAACCAAGCACCAAATTCTATCGTCCGAAAAACAGGTCGGTTTTGTCTTCGCGGGTACCGTCTTCGACGGGGTATTCGCGCCGCATCGGGTGGTAATCCATGTCCTCCACGTTGAGGATGCGAATGAGGTTGGGGTGGCCAGTGAAGATGATGCCGAAGAAATCGTAGGCCTCGCGCTCCATCCAGTTGGCCGTGTTGTAGAGGTCGGTCAGGGTCGGCACCACCGGGTCGGCAATCGGGAAGAAGATTTTCAGGCGGAGCCGGATGTTCTTCGTCATGCTGTGCAGGTGGTAAATCATACCCAACTCCTGGCCCGGGTTCTCGGGGTAGTTGATGCCGCACATGGTGGTCAGGAAGTGGAATTTCAATTCCTGGTCCTGCTGCAGGCCGGCAATGATGTCGTGGATGCGTTCCCGCGTGGTGGTCGCCGTCAGCAGGCCGTAGGGCTCGTGCACGTCGGTGAACGTGCCCTCGCCAAACAGGCGGGTGAGCAACGCCAGCACCTGCGCATTCTGGGCCTTTATTGGGTCTTCGGCAACGGGCGCTTCGGGAGCGGCGGCAGCATCTTGAGGAGTCATTTGAGAAGGTATTGAGTATTGAGTAGCAAGTAGTAAGACTGTGCTTTGTCAGGGTCTTACTACTTGCTACTCAATACTAACTACTTGATGTTGTAAGACGCCAGCAACTCCTGGTATTCAGGCGCGTTGCGGCGGCGGAAGGATTCGTTGCGGGCGAGGTCCTGCACGCGCATCAGGCCATCGAGCACCTGCTCGGGGCGGGGCGGGCAGCCGGGCACGTACACATCGACCGGGATGATGCGGTCGATGCCTTGCAGCACCGAGTAGGAGTCGAAAATGCCGCCCGAGCAGGCGCAGGCGCCCATGGCCAGCACCCAGCGGGGCTCGGCCATCTGCTCATACACCTGCTTCACGATGGGGGCCATTTTCTTGGCAATGGTGCCCATCACCATCAGCAAATCAGCCTGACGGGGCGAGAAGCTGGGGCGCTCCGAGCCGAAGCGGGAAATATCGTAGTGCGAGCCCATGGTGGCCATGAACTCGATGCCGCAGCAGGACGTGGCGAAGGGCAGGGGCCAGAGGGAGTTGGCGCGGGCCATGCCCACCACTTTCTCCAGCGAGGTGGCGAAAAAGCCGGCGCCCTCCACGCCCTCGGGCGCTTCGACGGTTTTTATTTCAGGAACTCGGTTATCAGCCATAGTTATAAGAGACAAGCAGATTAAGCGGCTTTCGCTACTTGGGCGGGCCGATTTTCTAACACCGGCGTGGCGGTGAAAGTTTGGCGCTCAGTCGCTTCGTTCCAGCGCAAAATGCCCTTTTTGATGATGTAGAAGAAGCCGGCCAGCAGCAGGGCCATGAACACAATCATCTCGATGAAGCCGGCGCGGCCGAGGGCGCGGAAGTTCACGGCCCAGGGGTACATGAAGATAACCTCGACGTCGAACAGCACGAACACAATGGCCGTGAGGAAGTATTTCACCGAAATTGGGGTGCGGGCATTGCCCACCGACTCGATGCCGCACTCAAAGGCCTCATTCTTCACCTTGCTGCTGCGCTTGGGGCCTACAAGATGCGAAACCACCATGGCGAAGGCCACAAAAGCCAGGGCCAGACCGAATTGGATGACGATGGGGAGATAGTCGGAGGGCTGATAATTGGCAGCCGGCAGGGCTAGGTACATAGAGGTCAATTATATAGCATTCAGGCTTCACGGGCGCTGAAGGGCAAAGGTAGCGCCCACGGGGTTGGGGCGCAATGTTGGGGCGGCTGCCATGCCACGGAAGTGTATATTTGAAGGAAAAGCAACGACTCATGGGACAAGCCGAACCGCAGCCGCGCCGTTATACGGTAGAAGAATACCTCGCTATGGAAAAGCAGAGTGAGGTGCGCCACGAGTTTTTTGAAGGCGAGATTTTTGCCATGGCCGGCGCTGACATCTCGCACAATTTGATTGGAGGTAATTTTTTAGTGGCTTTCAAGCAAGCCTTGCGCGGCAAGCCCTGTCGGGCTTTGATGGAAGGCGTGCAGCTAGCCATGCAGGAAGGCCGGCACTACACTTACCCCGACGTGATGATAACCTGCGACGCGGCCGACCAGCAAGCCAAGCGCATCGTGAAGGCGCCGGTGCTGCTGGTTGAAATCCTGTCGCCATCTACTTCGGAATACGACCGGGGGCGCAAATTCAACCAATACAAGCAGCTGCCGTCGTTGCAGCACTACTTGCTGGTATCGCAGGAATGCTGGCTAGTGGAGTGGCTGCAACCACTGGAGAGTGGTCGTTGGAGTCACACAATGCTGCTGGAACCCGAAGATGCCCTCGCAATTCCCAACCTGAACATCAACCTGACTGTGGGGGAGATTTACGAAGGAACCGAAGTGGCGCCGCTCAAAATTGTGGCGGAAGAATACACAGTTGCCTACGCCGGCCAGCGGTTTTAGAAAAAAATGACTGAAGCAAAAAAGCCCCGCACTCAATCAGTGCGGGGCTTTTTTATTGACTTTATCAGTACTTACAGTCCCTTGTCGCGGTTCAAATCCTCCGCCGGCTCCGAGCCGAGGAAGGGGTAGCGGTAGTCCACCACGGGCACGAAGGTTTCCTTGATGGCGCGGGGCGACACCCAGCGCAGCAGGTTCAACATCGAGCCGGCCTTGTCGTTGGTGCCGGAGGCGCGGGCGCCGCCGAAGGGCTGCTGGCCCACCACGGCGCCGGTGGGCTTGTCGTTGATGTAGAAGTTGCCGGCGGCGTGCACCAGCTTCTTCGAGGCCAGGTCGATGGCATACCGGTCCTGCGAGAAGATGGCGCCGGTCAGGGCGTAGGGCGAGGTGGTATCGACCAGCGTCAGGGTTTCCTCGAACTTGTCGGCGTCGTAGACGTGGACCGTGACGACGGGGCCGAACAGCTCCTCGCACATGGTCACGTATTTCGGGTCTTTGGTGACGATGACGGTGGGCTCGATGAAGTAGCCTTTCGACTTGTCGTAGCCGCCGCCGGCGATGATGTCGGCGTTGGCGTCGGCCTTGGCGCCGTCGAGGTACTTGGCGAGCTTATCGAACGACTTCTCGTCAATCACCGCGTTGATGAAGTTGCTGAAGTCTTCCACGTCGCCCATTTTGAAGGAGGCTAGGTCTTCCTTCACGTAGCCGAGGATTTCATCGGCCAGGTTGGAGGGTAGGTACACGCGCGAAGCGGCCGAGCATTTCTGGCCTTGGAACTCGAACGCGCCGCGCGAAATGCCGACGGCCACGGCCTTGGCGTGGGCCGACGGGTGGGCCAGGATAAAGTCCTTGCCGCCGGTTTCGCCCACGATGCGCGGGTAGGATTTGTAGCGGTGGATGTTCTGGCCGATGGTTTTCCAGATGTTCTGGAACACGCCCGTGGAGCCGGTGAAGTGGATGCCGGCGAAATCGGGGTGCGAGAAAATAACGTCGCCGGCCGTGGGGCCGTCCACGTACACGAGGTTGATGACGCCATCGGGCACGCCGGCTTCCTTGAACAACTCCATCAGCACCTGGGCCGAATAGATTTGGGTATTGGCGGGTTTCCAGACCACCACGTTGCCCATCATGGCCGCCGAGGAGGGCAGGTTGCCGGCAATGGAGGTGAAGTTGAACGGCGTGAGGGCGAACACGAAGCCTTCGAGGGGGCGCTGCTCCAGGCGGTTCCACATGCCGGGCAGGCTCTCGGGCTGCTGCTTGTAGATTTCCTGCATGAAATGCACGTTGAACCGGAAAAAGTCAATCAGCTCGCAGGCGGCGTCGATTTCGGCCTGGAAGGCGTTCTTGCTCTGGCCCAGCATGGTGGCCGCGTTGATGCGGGCGCGGTAGGGGCCGGCCAGCAGGTCGGCGGCCTTGAGAAACACGGCGGCGCGGTGCTCCCAGGGCAGCTCGGCCCAAGCGGTGCGGGCGGCCAAAGCGGCCTCAATGGCCTGCGTGACGTGGCTGGCATCGCCGAGGTGGAAGTGGCCGATGGTGCGCTGGTGGTCGTGGGGCGGGCTGATACGCTCCAGCTTGCCGGTACGCACTTCCTGGCCGCCGATGTGCATGGGAATGTCCAGCTCCAGCCCGCGTAGGCGCTGAAGCTGCTGCTGCAACTCCAGCTTCTCTTTGGAGCCAGGCGCGTAACCTTTGACGGGTTCGTTAATCGGAACGGGGACGTTAAAAAAGCCGGTGGCCATAAGGGTTTCGGGTTAAGTTGAATGAAGGTTTGGGGTGGGATGGGGCAAAGGTAAAGGGGGCATTAAGAAGCGGACGTTTCCTGCCTCTTACCTTCTTTCGCGGTGACACCAGCGTAAAGAAGAACCAGACCGAAAGCGAGGACGCCCAAACTTCGCCATTGAAACCACCCATCTGATGCCAGCACCACTTGCTTGGGGCGGTAGGTTTCATAGTGAATTGGAATCAGGTTTTTAGGCTGGATGGCCGAATAAGCCTCAGCGCTTATTTCAGTCTCCGCTACGATTGAGTCGGCCGATTCCGGCTTAAAGGCAAGGCGAATATTATAGATGTGAACTGCTGATTTTTTTGGCACATAATCATTCTTGCTCAAAACAACAGCAATTGCTTTTGGTCCCCGGCTCGCACTCCAACGGTCATATAACCCTGCCAGGAAGGTGCCTATCAACAGCATACTGGTTAAAAAGGTAAGGATTTGAAACAGGGGCTTCATAAACGTAATTGTGGAAAGTAAGCTTCTACAGCCGCCCCAGCAGCTCGCGCACCTGCCGCGTCAGGTCCTCGCGGGAGCCGGTGTTGTGCAGGGTGAAGTCGAAGTGCGGGTAGTGGTCCATAGCCACTTCGCTGGGGTGGTTGTCGTCGCGGGTGCCGTCGCCGCGCTGTTGCAGCGGGTCGCCTTCCACGCGCAGCATGAGGCCGCCGCGGGCCCGGATGGGGTCGGCCTCGTTGGCGAAGCGCACGTCGGGCACCAGCACGAAGGCCTCGCCCGGCAGGCCCGCGAAGAAGGCATCGACCCACACTAGCGGCTCCCAGGCGCGCAAGGCACTGCCCACTTGCTGCAGCATCTCGCCCCGCGTGCGGTGGAAAGTGGGCACCAGTTCGGCCTTGCCTTTTTGGGTGTAGTAGGGCGCCACGTCCTCGCCCGTGAGGGCGGCGCAGACGGACTTGATGGAATCGCCGAACGAGCGGATTTGCCAGCTGCGCTCGGGCTGGAGCTGCTGCAGGATGCGGGCCACGGTGTCTTTGCCGCTGCCCCGGCGGCCCGAGAGGCCGATGAGGTGTACCATGGATGGTGCTTGGGAGTTGAGCCGCAAAAATAGGCCGCCCGAATTGGCAGCGGCTCAAACGCAAAACGTCTCACCACCCGGACGGGTAATGAGACGCTTGATGTTAACGGGCAATGAGACGCGTTATGTTAAGAGGTGGCGGCTAATTGACGTGGTGCGAAGCTCGACAGACGGCTATCGCTGTCGGCGCTGGCGCAAGCGGCGCAGGCCGTAGGCCACCCCACTGGCCAGCAGCAGGGAAGCCCCGCCATCCAGGGGCACATCGGTGGGGGTGACGGGCGGGGTGCCCGGGCCCGGACCGCCGCTGCTTGGCTGTGCGCGGGCGCCTAAGGCCAGCAGCAGCATCGCGCCGATAATACAGTATTTAAGCATCTTTTTGGGTAGTATCAAGGATGGGAGAAAGCCGTCGGGAGCCGCCCGTTTGGGGCAGACGGCTCCGTCGGGTTGCAGAGATTATTCGACCACCAGCTTCTTGACCACAACTCCGGCACTGGTTTTCAGGTGCAGGGTGTACACGCCGGCGGCCAGCTCGGCCAGGTTCAGGCGATGCGGTGCTGCGCCCTGGGCGGGCAGCTGCTGCGTGCGCACCGTGCGACCCAGCGCATCCACCAGCTCCGCTGCCACCGCCGTGCGGCCCAACGCCGCCGGCAGCTCCACGAAGGCCGTGGTAGTGGCCGGGTTGGGGTAGAGGCCCACCTGCGCTGCCAGTGCGGCCGGGGCCGTGGCCAGCGGGGCCTGCGGCGAGAACACCAGCTCGAAGCGGCCGGTGAGGAGCGCCGAAGCGTTGCTCACCGTGAAGGTGTAGCTGGACTGGGCGCGCAGGTCTACCACAGCGCCGCTTTGCAGGTCGCGCAGGTACACGGGCGTGTTGCCCAGGTTCAGCAGTTGGGCGGCCGTCAGGGTGTAGCTGCCCACGGCGGGTACGCCCACGGCCAGCGGCACCACGCGCTGGGTGGTGCCCAGCGGGGCGCGGCCGTCGATGGCCAGGCGCTGGGTGGCGCTCAGGCTCGTGCTCAGGTTCAGCCCGCTGGGGTTGGCCAGCTTCTCGGCGTCGAATTGCCCGTCAAAGGCATCGGTGGCTCCCTGCTCGAAGTACACGAAGGCCGCGTCGGTGAGGGTGCTGCCCGCGCCTTGCAGGTTCAGCTCCACCAGGGGTCGGGTTTCGGTGGTCCGCTGGTAGGTCGGGCTAGAGTAGGTGGTCGGGCGGTGGCTGTTCTTGAACGTCACCGAGCCGGCGGTCTGCGTGTCGGCCACCCGCACGAAGAAGCCCTGGCCCTGGGCGATGACGGGGCTGATGGTGCCGATGCCGTTGTTGTAGAAGCCGTAGACGCCAGTGTAGGGATTACCCGGGTCGTTGCTCCGGTACACGTACATCGTGCGGCCTACGTTGGGGCGGTCGGCGTCCTGCACTTGGCCCCAGTCCAGGGGCGAGGGGTAGGGGTTGCCGATGAGGGCGTAGCCCGCGTCCGCAGCCGTGGCGCCGCTGTTGCGGGCCAGGTTCACCGTCACGTTGCCGTTGTTGAGCGGGCCGGTGAAGTTCCAGGTCTGGCCGCCGCCGATGAGCACGGTGTAGCCCTGGCCCACGGCCAGCGGGTCGCTGGTCGCGTTGGGCGAGTACCAGCCCTTGTCGAAGGCGTTCACGTTGTTGTTCGTGGTGGCCAAACGGCTTTGGTCGTAGCCGTACACGGTGGGGAAAGGCACGGTCAGCAGCGGCGTGGGCGAGGTGTTGTAGGCCGGGTTCACCACCGGCGTGAAGCCGCTGGTGGCCAGGCTGCCCACCGTGGCGTTGCTGATGGCGGCCGACACGTGGCGGTAGCCCCGGTTGGGGTTCAGGCTGGGGTCGATGTAGCGCTGCACCGTCACGTTGCCGCTCACCACGCTGCCGCCGTTGTTGACCACCATGGCCGTGCCCGCCGCGTCCGACACCAGGGTGAAGGGGTTAGCGTTGGTGGCCAGGTTGCCGTTGAGCGCGAGCAGGCGCAGTACCGAAGCGCCGGCCGAAGTGCTCAGCTGCGCGGTGCTGGCGCCTACCGTCAGGTTCCAGAAGCGGGTGCTGCCGCCGCCCAGCACACTGCTCAGGGCGGTGTTGCCCAGCACCACCGTGCCGCCGGTGGCCGTGCTGCTGCTGCCCGTGAAGCCATTGAAGGCTCCGTTATTGGTCAGGTTGGCGGCGATAGTGAGCGTGTTGGCGCTCATGCTCAGCGAAGCACCGGAGGCAATGCTCACGTTGCGGGCGTTGGCCGACGAGGCGTTGGCCGCGATAACGGGGAAGCGGTTGCCGCTGGGCGCGGTCGGGATGACGGCGTCAATCGTCGCGTCGGGCACCACGTTGGGGCTCCAGTTGTTGGCGTTAAACCAGTCGGTACTCACGTTGCCGTTCCAGACCACGGCCGTCACGACCGGGGCTGCGATGGCGAGGGTGTAGCTGCGCGAGCCGGTGTAGGGGCCCGGGGCCACCGAGGCGTCGGTCGCCGTGACGGTAAAGGTGAACGAACCGTTGACCGTGGGCGTGCCCGCAAGCGTGCCGTTCGTCAGGCTCAGGCCCGAAGGCAGCGCGCCCGCCGTGATGGCGTAGGTGTAGGGAGCCGTGCCGCCCGAAGCCGTGAGGGTCTGGCTGTAGGCCGTGCCCTGCGTGCCGTTGGGCAGCGAGGCCGGGCCCACCGTGATGGTGGGGGCCTGGAACTGTACGCTCACCGCGTTGCTGGCCTGGTTGCCGGTGTTGGCGGCGTCGTTGGCTACGTTAGCCGCCAGGCTCACCGTCACGGTGCCCGTGCCGCTGGGCGTCACGGTGAAGGTGTAAGGGCCCGCGCCGCTGCCGGCGAAGCTGGCCGCGTTGAGCGTGCCGCCCGTCACCGTCACGTCCGAAGCCGTGAAGCTGGCGCCCACGCTCTGCGAGAAGTCCACCCGGAACGGAATGGGCGAGGTGCTGGTGGGGCTGCCGGAGGTGGTGCTCACGGTGGCCGTCAGGGCCGGGGCGTAGAGCAGCGTGTAGGCTGCCGGAGCCGCCGTGTTGAAGTTGCCGGCTGCGTCCTGGGCCACGTTGGCTACTACGTTCACCGACACGACGCTGCCGATGCCACTGGGCGTCACGGTAAAGGTGTAGGGACCCGCGCCGCTGCCGCCAAAGCTGCCCGTCACGATGGTGCCGCCGCTCACCGACAGGTCGCCCTGTACGAAGCTGCCGTTCACCGTCTCCGAGAACGTCACCGAGAAAGGAATCGGCGTGGTAGCCGTGCTGCCGCCCGAGGCGCCGGCCGACGAAGTGATAACCACCGAGGGGCGCGTCGTATCCACCGTGAAGTTGATGGTCGGGCTGTTCGGGCTCACCGTGGCGCCCGGGCTCTGGGCCGTGGCGTACACTTGGTACGTGCCATCGGAGAAGGCAAATGGCCCGGCACTGAAGTTGCCGGTTGCCGAAACCAGGAACGACGGGCTCGGCTGAAATGCCCCGCCGTTCTGGCTGATGTAGAACACCACTTGGCTGTTGGCCGGGGCCGTGCCGACAAAGTTTACGCTCTGGTTCGTGAAGCTGTTATTGGTCGGCGCGGTAATGACCGGGGCCGCTGTGACGGGCTGCGTGTTAACAACGAGGGTGTAGCTGCGCGAGCCGGTGTAGGGGCCCGGGGCCACCGAGGCGTCGGTGGCCGTGACGGTGAAGGTGAACGAACCGTTGACCGTGGGCGTGCCCGCCAGCGTGCCGCCCGCCGTCAGGCTCAGGCCCGAAGGCAGCGCGCCCGCCGTGATGGCGTAGGTGTAAGGAGCCGTGCCACCCGACGCCGTGAGGGTCTGGCTGTAGGCCGTGCCCTGCGTGCCGTTGGGCAGCGAGGCCGGGCCCACCGTGATGGTGGGGGCCTGGAACTGTACGCTCACCGCGTTGCTGGCCGAGTTGCCGGTGTTATTGGCGTCATTGGCTACGTTAGCCGCCAGGCTCACCGTCACGGTGCCCGTACCGCTGGGCGTCACGGTGAAGGTATAGGGGCCCGCGCCGCTGCCGGCGAAGCTGCCGCTGTTGAGCGTGCCGCCCGTCACCGTCACGTCCGAAGCCGTGAAGCTGGCGCCCACGCTCTGCGAGAAGTCCACCCGGAACGGAATGGGCGAGGTGCTGGTGGGGCTGCCGGAGGTGGTGCTCACGGTGGCCGTCAGGGCCGGTGCCGTCACGTTGAACGTGGCTGAGGTGAAGGTGTCGTACGTGGGGGGAGTGTTGCCGTTCGGCTGGATGTTGCCCACGAAGACGTCGTTCACGAATACGTTCAGCCGCTGGTCCTTACTGGTGTAGTTGCGCTGCCTCGCCTGGAAGTTTACCTGGTAGCTGCCCGTGGGCACGGCCAGGTTCTGCGAGATGCTGGCATTGTTGTCGCCGGCGCTCTGCACCAGGCCCACCGCGTCGCCGTCGGCCGCCGTCGAGCCGAAGGCGCTGCCGTTGCGCGACACGCCAGCCAGGCCGGTGAAGGCCCAGGGCGCGGCCACCACGCCGTCCGCCGTTTTCTTAAAGTTGCTCGAGGCCACGTTGTTGCTTTCGAAGCTGCCGTTTTGCAGGCCGTTGGCCACCACGGTGCTGGTGCCGCTTTGCAGCACCTGCACCACGTCCACGAAGGCCGTCACGTCGCCGTTGCCGCTGGCGCTGCCCGCTGCCTGAATGCGCAGCGTGGGCGCGGCCGCGAAGCTCTTGGTGATGGTGTACACCTCACCCGCCGTGTAAGGCACGTTCGTCACCGTGGGCGAGATGCCCGTGGTGTTTTGCACGTCCAGGCGCAGGGTGCCGTTGCTGGTGCTGGTGCCCGTGTTCACCACTACGGTGTAGGTAGTGCCCGAGCCGCTCACGCTGCTCACGCTGCTGCCCGTCACGGTGGTGCCGCCGTTGGCCGTGGTGAAGTTGCTCACCGTCAGTCCGCTCACGCTGTTTGCGAAGACGACGCGGTAGCTCACCTGGGCTGTGGCCGTGGGCGACAGGTCCAGGCGCGTCACCGACACCACCGTCGTGTTGCTATTGATAATGGTGAGCGTGTAGCTGCGCGAGCCGGTGTACGGGCCGCTGCCCGTTGAGGCATCGGTCGCTGTTACCGTGAAGTTGAACGAGCCGCCCGCTGTGGGCGTGCCCGAGAGTGTGCCGTTGCTGGCCAGCGTCAGGCCCGCCGGCAGCGCGCCGGCCGTGATGGCGTAGCTGTAGGGAGCCGTGCCGCC
>NZ_JAUQSX010000024.1 GCF_030581005.1 Hymenobacter mellowenesis
GCCACGCAGGTGACGTTCAACGGCACGGTGGCCCCGACGTTCACCGTCAACTCGGCCACCCAGATTACGGTGACGGTGCCCACGGGCGCCACCACCGGCCTGATTGGCGTGACCACCGCGGGCGGTACCGGCACTTCGACGACTGTCTTCACGATTCCCGTGCTGATAAATGACCTGTGCACCGACGCCATTGCCCTGACTTGCGGCCAGACCGTGAACGGCACGACGGTGGGCGCTACCACGGCCGGCGACCCCACGGGCACCTGCTCCACCATCACCATCGACGGCGGTGGGGTGTTCTACAGCGTTGTGGGCACGGGCCGTGCCATCACGGTATCTACCTGCGCTGCCGCTACCAGCTTCGACACCAAGCTCTTCGTGTACCGCGGCGGCTGTGGGGCCTTCATCTGCGTGGCTGCCAACGACGACATTACCTGCGCCGCCCGCCAGTATGCGTCAGGCGTCACGTTCAACTCGACCCTTGGCACCACTTACTACATCATGGTAAGCGGCTACGGCACGGCCAACGGCACGTTTGCCCTGAACGTGAACTGCGTGCCGCCGGCTCCGGTCATCACCAGCCTGAGCCCGGTTTCCGGCCAGGTAGGCACCACGGTGACCCTGACGGGCACCGACTTCACGGGCGCCACGGCGGTTACGCTTAACGGCCAGAACGTGACCAATATCAACGTGGTGAATGCCACGACCATCACCTTCACCGTGCCCACCAACGCTGCCACGGGCAACGTGGTGGTGACCACGGCCGGCGGCGCCAGCAACGGCGTCCTGTTCACGGTGCTGCCCGCCACCATTACGTCGATGAGCCCGGCCAGCGGCCCGGTTGGTACTATCGTGACCCTGACGGGTACTGGCTTGGCCGGTGTAACGGGTGTGACGCTCAACGGCGTGACTGTCACCACCTTCACGGTGGTGAACGGTACAACCATCACCTTTACGGTGCCCACCGGTGCCACCACCGGCAACGTGGTGTTGACGTCGCCTGCCGGTGCCAGCGCCGGTAGCTCCTTCACCGTGACGCTGATTTCGTCCACCGCCAACGCCGCCCGGAGCGAGTTCAGCGTGTGGCCCAACCCCGTGGCCGGCAAAGGTGCCCTGCACGTAACGCTGGCTGTGCCCGCGGCTTCGGCATCCCTGACCCTTTACAATGTGCTGGGCCAGGTTGTGAGCACCCGCAGCTTCGGCGGCAGCGGCACTGAGTTGCCGATGGCCGGTCTGGCCGCTGGCACCTACCTGCTGAGCGTGCAGACGCCGGGCCGTGCGCCCAGCATCCAGCGCGTGGTAGTGGAGTAAGTTGGGGTATTAATTGAGGCCTTTGGGCTTCGGATATAAAAAAGGCCCGCCGGTTTGGCGGGCCTTTTTTGTGTTTAGCGGCGGGCATCGGCCTCGCTCTCGCAAAGCCTAATACAGGCCGTCGACCTCTTTGGTGTTGACTTTGGGAATGGGTACGATGAGCTCGCGCAGCCAGCTAGGCCGGGCCGGCGGCGCGGTTTTCAGCTTGGCCTGCCACTCTTCGTCGTTGAGGGGGCCGGCGTTTTGGAATTCGTAGTAGCTGAACACCGGGCCCACGGCCACCACCGTGGTGCCGTTGATTTCGACCACGGTGTAGAGGGCATCCACGGCGCCCACTGCTTCCTCCAGCACCAGGCTGTTGTAGGCGTACACGTCGGCGGTCACGCCCAGGTGGCGTTCCCGCTCGGGCAGGTGGTCGGTTTTGAGGATGTCGAAGGTCAGGAACTCGGCCCAGCCACCGATTTGCGACAGGTCCACCATGTCGCTTTCGCTCACCTTTTCGCGACGCAGCTCCTGCTGGGTAATACGGCGCATGGTGCTGATTTTATCGCGCAGCTCCTTGTTCAGGCCGCTCAGGTGCGGGGTGTTGGCCTTCAGGCGGGTGAGGGACTGCTCCTGAAAAGCCAGCAAGCTCAGGGCCGCGTCCCAGAACGGCAGGTTGGGCTCCACGTAGGCCAGGATGATGGGCGGGGGCGGGCCGCCCTCGCCGCCACCGCCCATTTCGGCCGCCTGCGGCTGCTCGGAGTACAGCAGCAGGTCGTGCTTCAGCTCGGCCCAGCCGCCGAGGGCCGTGCTCAGGTTGCGCTTTTGCCAGGCCGGCGTGGCCGCAAACAGCGGCGTGCCCGGGGCCGGCGGTGCGGGCTTGTTGAGACTGAGCAAGGTTTGCAGGGTTTTGGTGTAGAGGTTGCGGTCCCAGGCCGGGGCGGCGCCGAACTGCTGCTGCAGCCGCTTCAGTGTATCGGGGAAAGCGGGCCACTGCGCGGCTTCGCGGTAGTGGTTCAGCAGCACATCCTGGGCGGCCCGGGTGCCGAAGGTGGCAAACACATCGAGCCCCTTGGGGAACTTGCGCTTGCCGTTGCGCACCTCGGTCAGGCGCGAGAGAATTTCCGCATCGAAGGTGTAGCGGCCGGCCGTGAACTGCAGAAAGGGCCGGTCGAGGGCCTCCTGGGCGTGGGCCGTGATGCCTTTGGCGTGCACGCGGTCGGTGCCGACGGCCACCAGGGCCGAGCGCAGACGGGCCAGCACGGCGGGGGCGGCCAGCTCGTCCAGCGTTTTGCCGGCGTATTCGGGGCGAGCCAGCAGCCTGAGTAGGTGGGTGAGCGAGCGGTTGTCCTCGTCGCCCACTAGCACGTCGAGCACATGGGTAAAAGTCTGGAAACCCTGCGTGGCGGCCGGGTTGCCGGCCAGAGCTTTGGCCAGCGCCACGGCCCGCAGCAGGCCCGCGTCGGTGTCCAGGAAAACCGGGGCCGTGTTCAGCCACTTCACTGTGCGGAAATAGCGCTTCGTGGTGTCGTTGCGGGTGTAGATGCCGCGCGGCTTCAGCGCCTGGTACTGGTAGAGCGAGTCTTTGAGCAGCAGCGAACCCTTGCCATCGGCCTGGGTGGCGTTGGCAATTTCCAGCAGGGCGTCGGCGGCGTAGGTTGGCGGCACTTGGCCCGACTGCCCGGTGAGCAGGCTCTGGCCCACGGCGTAGTAGGCGGCGGCCCACTCGGCGGCGTCGCGGGCGTCGGGCTGCCGGGCCTGGGCGGCCAGGGTGCGGGCCTGGGCATTGCCCTGACGCAGCATGGTGGCCACCACGGGCAGCAGCCGTTGCTCTTCCACATCTTCCAGAATGCTGTTCAGGTACTTGTGCAGCAGCTGCAAAAACAAATCGGTGGTGACGAAGGCTGGCGTGAAGGCGTATTCGCCCTTGTCGTACAGATAGAAAAGCTGCTCCTCCTTAGTGGGCACCAGGGCGAAGTTGTGGCGGGCCAGCACCGTGCGCAGGGCCGGCGGCAGCATGAACTCGCGCTGGTTGGTGATGAAATCGGGGCCAATCATGGGGTAGCCGCCCTGCGGGGCCACGCGGCCGACCAACAGCTTGGCTTCGAGGGCCTTCACTTTCTGCTCGAAGGCGGCTTCCTGCCGGTTGAGCGGCACGGGGAGCATTTCCTTGGGCAGCTCTTTGCCGGTCGAGTCCATTTCCTCGCTCCACACCGGCTTGTACCAGTTGGTTTTATCGAAATAGCGCCGCAACGTGGCATTCATAAAGCAGTAGCCGTTGCGGGCGTAGAGCGTATTGCGCAGCAGCACCAGGTCGAGGTAGGACTTGCCGGCCAGGCTCTGGGCGTAGTCGAAAGCCGGCAGCGGCTTGCGCTTCGCAGGGCTCTCAGAAGCGTACTCGGGCGCGGGCTCGAAATACTCTCTGATGTAGGGCCGGGCGTACACTTTGGCCAGCGCGCTCTTGTCTTCGGTGAGCACCACGGGCACCTGTTCGCCAAAGCCGTTGTCGTGCAGGGCACTGCCGACGGGCGCTACCGGCCCCGCCGCCGGAGCCGCCGCCGTGTGGCGCTCCCAGAGCAGGTAGCCCGCGGCCAGCGCCAGCAAAACGGCCAGGCCGATAACAGAGAGTAAAAGCTTGCGGTTCATGCAGATAGGAAAGAGTAAGGTTTATAAAAAGAAAGCTTGGTAAGCCGCGTCCAGCGACTGCCGCCGGGCCCCAAGGCCATCGAGCGCCAGCCCAAAGCCCTGCCAATGATAGCGCCCGACGCAGTAGCGGCCGTCGGGCGCCTGCTCCAGAGTGCGAACATCGGTCCGGCCGCCCGGCGCCCGCTCCGTTCGGAAGTAGAGCAGGCGGTACGTCAGCCGCGAGCCGCGCCAGCGCGGCTGCAGCCGCCCCGCCGAGTCGAGCGCGTACACAAACAGCCGCCGGTGCCGGACGTTGTCGAACCGGGTAGGCTTGATGGGTCCGATGAGCAAGTCGAGGTAGCCGTCGTTGTCTACGTCGCCCGCGCCAAAGGCATAAATCGGAAACCGAAAATCGACCACGGAAGCGCCGCCGTTGCGGGTGGGCAGCCAAATCTGGGTTTGGCGGGCGTGGGCCAGTCGGCGCAGCCGGGCCGTGGCGGGCCCGGCCGGCCCCGTGATGGCTGCTTGCCGGCTAAAAAAGCCCGGCACCGAATCGGGGGCCGCGCCCGGGCCGGTGGGTTGCAGCTGCCAGCCGCCCGCCGACACCGGCAGCAGCCGCACATCGGGCGAGTAGCGCCGGATGCGGGCCGCCAGGGCCGCCTGCGCCCGGACCGTGGCGGCGCGGGGCACGGCCCCCACCAGCTGCAACGGCCGCAGATAGGTGGCGGCCACGCGCCCGGCGCGCAGGTCAAAATCGGCCTGCACCGCGAGGCTGGTGGCTGCGCCGCGCTGGTCGAACAGGAAATTGCCGAGGCTGTAGAGAATGGGCCGGCCGCGGTAGTATTCCACGGTTTGCACCACGTGCGGGTGGGCGCCCACCACGGCCGCCGCCCCGCAGTCGACGAGGGTGCGGGCCTGTTGCCGCTGCTGCTCGGTGGGGCGGCCGGCGTACTCGGTGCCCCAGTGCAGGTACACCAGCACCGCCCGTTGCGGAAACAGAGTTTTGTAGGCGGCCAGCCGCTCGCACAGCGCCGCGAAATCGCGCCCGCACACGCAACCCTCGCCCGGCACCCCCACCCGAAACCCGGAATACGCCAGCACGGCCACGCTGCTGTCCGGGCCCAGCAGGGTGGGGAGGCAGCCGGTAGTTGAATCGGGCTGGTAGCCCAGCGGGCCCAGCCGGGCCATACGCGCCGCCCGGGCGGTGGCGCGCAGCCCCGGCAGGTGCTGGTCGAGGGTGTGGTTGTTGGCCAGCGAAACGTGGGTCAGGCCCAGCCGGCGCAGCCAGCCGGTCCACCGCGGCACCCCCCGAAACGTAAATTGCTTGGCGGCTGGCTGCTCGTGCGTCGTCAGCGGGCATTCCAGGTTGCCGATGACGTAGCGGCTGCCGGCCCACCAGCTACGGGTGCGCTGGGCCAGGACGGTGCTGTCGCGGGCCAAGGCGGCGGGCACACCGCGGTCCAGCAGCACGTCGCCCACGATGCTTAGTCGCAGCGGTTTCTCAGGCTTATGCTGGCACGCGGCAACTACTGTGCTCATAACCAGCAGCAACCGCTGAAGCCAGACAAAGGAGGACATGGAAAGAAGCGGCCAGCCAAAAAGTGAATGACGAAGGTAGCGGCGGCCCCACAGACATGGTACAAAAAGGCCTGTCTGGTAATCCAGACAGGCCTCTTAACCTTCAACTCTTAACCGACCTTACGCCGCGCGCATGTGGCGCAGCGGCGATTTCTCGAACTTGCTGCGGCAGTAGCTCAGGTTGATGAGCAGCTTGTCGGCGTCTGCCTCGGAGGGCATTTCGAACATGGCATCGGTCATGATGCTCTCGCAGATGGAGCGCAGGCCGCGCGCGCCGAGGCGGTACTCGTCGGCTTTTTCCACGATGTATTCCAGGGCGTCCTCGGTGAAGTCGAGCGCAATGTTTTCCATGCCGAACAGGCGCTTGTACTGGCGCACGAGCGAGTTCTTAGGTTCGGTCAGAATCATGCGCAGCGTGGTGCGGTCCAGCGGGTTGAGGTGGGTGAGCACCGGCAGGCGGCCGATGAGCTCGGGAATCAGGCCGAAACTTTTGATGTCCTGGGCCGACACGTAGCGCAGGAAATTCTGGGTGTCCACCTGCTCATCAAGGTTGGTTTTGGCGAAGCCCATCGGCTTGGTGTTCAGGCGGCTCTTGATGATGCGGTCGAGGCCCGAGAAGGCGCCGCCGCAAATGAAGAGGATGTTCTCGGTGTTCACCGAAATCATCTTCTGCTCGGGGTGCTTGCGCCCGCCCTGGGGCGGCACGTTGATGTTGGTGCCTTCGAGCAGCTTGAGTAAGGCCTGCTGCACGCCCTCGCCGCTCACGTCGCGCGTGATGCTGGGGTTGTCGCTCTTGCGGGCAATCTTGTCAATTTCGTCGATGTACACGATGCCGCGCTCGGCGGATTCGAGGTTATAGTCAGCGGCTTGCAGCAAGCGGGTGAGGATGCTTTCCACGTCTTCGCCCACGTAGCCGGCCTCGGTCAGCACCGTGGCATCGGCAATGCAGAAGGGCACTTGCAGGATTTTGGCCAGCATGCGTGCCAGGAAGGTCTTGCCGGTGCCGGTTTCGCCCACCATGATGATGTTCGACTTCTCAATCTGCACCTCATCCTCCGAGGGCTTCTGCATCAGGCGCTTGTAGTGGTTGTACACTGCCACCGACATCACGCGCTTGGCTTCGTCCTGGCCCACCACGTACTGGTCGAGGTGCTCCTTGATGGCTTTGGGCTTGATGAGGTTGAATTTCGGCTGCTTGCTGGCATCCTGGGCTTTGGCTTCTTCGTCGAGAATGTGCTGAGCCTGGCCCACGCACTTCTCGCAGATGTGGGCGTTGATGCCCGAAATCATGACGGCGACTTCGCGCTTGCTCTTATTGCAAAAGGAACAGGATATTTCGGCCACGGAATAGGGAATAGAGAGGGATGGAGGGCTGGTTTTTGGACAAGCGGGCTCAAAGGTACGACATGCCCAACGCCTTCGGCGAGAAAAATGGTGCCCCGTCGCAAAGACTAAGATACTGCGCTGGGCAGATATTGCGTAGCTTTAAAAGTTCCGGCGCCGGGGCAGGCCGGGTGCGCTGCAGGCAATTATTCACTGGTTGAAACCTGGTCCGCTATGTTTAACAGACGATTAAGGACTCCGGTCGTTGGCCAAAGGTGGCGCGGGCTGCTTTGCATAATTTGGGTTGGTCTGTTATTGTTCGGCCCCGGGCTGCCCCGGGCCCAAGCCCAAACGCTGCCCTACCGCAGCTTCGGCCTGAGCCAGGGCCTGCCCGAAACCAGCGTGAGTGACCTGGCCCAGGACGGCCAGGGCCGGCTCTGGGTGGTGTCGGAAGTGGGCGCGGCCTGGTACGACGGCCACGCCTTTCATTCCCTCACCACCAGTTCGGGCCTGCCCAACACCCGCGTCACCACCCTGGCCGCCGCGGCCGGGCCGCAAGCGGGCATGTGGCTGGGCTTGCGCGACGGCTCGCTGTGCTATTTTGACCCCGCCACCGGCCGGGCGCGCCGCATCACGCCGCGCTCGACCGAGCGTTTCGCCCAGGTGCTCACCCTGCTGCCGCAGGGCCGCGGGGTGCAGCGGCGCCTGTGGGTGGGCACGGCCGGCGGGGCCCTCTACTGCCTGCGCTGGCCTCAGGCTTCTGCCTCCGGCGACAGCCTGGCCGCGCCCACGGTGCTGCCCGTGCAGGCGCCCGCCGCCCACGAGGCGCTTCCCATGGCGGTGAATGCCCTGGCCCCCGGCCCGGCGGGTGGCCTGTGGGTGGGTTCTGATGCCGGCCTGCGCCTGCTGGACGAAGCCACCGGCCGGCCGCGTCCCCTCCCCGCCGGCCTGCCCGCCGAACTGCGCACCGGCGCCGTGCTGGGCCTGAGCGCCGCCCCCGATGGCCGCCTGTGGTGCAGCACGCCCACCGCCGGCCTGTTCGTACTCGACCCCACTGCTGCGGGACGCTACCAGGCCCGGCAATACACCACCGCGCAAGGCCTGTGCTCCGACCGCGTGCTGCGGGCCACCGCCGAGGTGGGCCCCGCGGGCCGGGTGTGGGTGCTCACCGGCAAAGGCCTATGCTATCTGCCCACCGCCACGGCCTCCCTGGCGCGCTGCCTGCCCGGCACCGGCCTCGTGACGCACAGCTACCGCCGTGGCGACTTGCTGCTCGACCGCGAGGGCAACCTGTGGGCCACTTCGGCCAACGGCCTCACGCAGTACCTGCCCGATAGCCGGTTCGTGCTCTTTGATGCCGCCGATGGGCTGCCCGGCACCAAAGTGTATGCGCTGGCGCCCGCCATCGGCGAGGCCGGGGCCTACTGGGTGGGCACCAACAATGGCCTGGCCTTGCTGCGGCCCGGCGCGCCCACGGCCGCGGCGCGCTGCCTGGCACTGCCCCGACGTGAGCCCGATACCTACAACGTGGTTCGGGCCGTGCTGCCCCGCCCCAACGGCGACGTGTGGGTGGGCACCACGCAGGGCGGCTCGGGGGTGTGGGAGGCGGGCCGAAAACGCTGGCGCCTGCTCAGTACTGAAATTCCGCCCTTGGCCGAAACCACGGTGGCCAATATGCTGGAAGACCGGTACGGCCGCATCTGGCTGGCCACCGAAACCAATGGCTTGGTGGTGTACGACCCCGCCACGGCCCGCTTCGAGCAGTACGTGGGGCCCGCCCTGGCCGGCGCCCGGCGCGTGATGAAGCTGCTGCGCAGCCGCGCGGGCACCATCTGGCTGGGCACCGAGGGCGCCGGGCTGGTGCGGGCCGAAGAAGTGGCGCCAACCCGCGCCGGCGCGGCCCCGGGCTTGCGTTTCAAGGCCGTGGCTCCGCGCCCGACTTCGGCCGAGCCGTTGTCCATTTTTTCGATGAGCGAAGACGGGCGTGGCCGGCTGTGGCTGAGCAGTTTTGGCGAAGGTATTTTCACCTACGACCCCGCCCAGCCGGCCGCTGGCCTGCGCCCGGTGCCGCTGCGCGATGCGCCGGGCGTGCACATCAATAACCCGTATTTTGTGCAGTGCGATGCGGCGGGGGCCGTGTGGCTGGGTACCACCCGCGGCCTGGTGCGCTACCAACCCACCAACGGACAGCAGGAGTTTTTTGGGTACGAAGAAGGCTTTATTGGCCAAGAAACCGGCATTAATGCCGTACTGGCCGAGCCGAATGGCACCCTCTGGGCCGGCACCGTGGCGGGCCTGATGCGCTACCTGCCCACCGGTGTCCGGCCCAACCGCGTGCCGCCCCATCCGCACCTGACGGGCCTGCGCATGTTCATGCGCGACACGGCCCTGCGGCCCGGGGCCGTGCTGCCGCACCAACTCAACCACCTCACCTTCGACTACGGCGCCGTCAGCCTCACCAACCCCGGCCGCGTGCGCTACCAGTACCGGCTGGCCGGGTTCGAGAGCCGGTGGAACGGGCCGCTGGTAGCCCGCTCGGCCACCTACACCAACCTGCCGCCCGGTAGCTACCGCTTCGAGCTACGGGCCGCCAATGAATCGGGCGCGTGGAGCCCCCGGCCCATGGCTTACTCGTTCAGTATCCGGCCGCCGTGGTGGCGCACGTGGTGGGCTTATCTGCTGTACGCGAGTGGCTTTGGCTGGCTACTTTACGCCGTGCGCGCCTACACTAAAGCCCGGGAGCGCGACCGCGCTGACCGCCAGCTCGAACACCAAGCCCTGACCTATTTGAAAGAGCTGGACCGGGTAAAAACCGATTTTTTCACCAACGTCAGCCACGAGCTGCGCACGCCGCTCACCCTCATTCTAGGCCCGGCCGAGCTGCTGGCCACCGCCCCCGCCGACCCCGCCGTGCGGCAGCAGGGCGGCGTGGTGCTGCGCAACGCCCGCCGCCTGCTCACCCTCATCAACCAACTTCTCGACCTGAGCAAGCTCGAAGCCGGGGCGCTGCGCCTGCTGCCCACCTCCGGCGATGCCGCGGCCGAAGTGCGCCAGCTGGTGGCCTCGTTCATGTCCCTGGCCGAAAGCCGCCGGATTACGCTGCACTGCGAAACCCCCGCCGGGCCTGTGCCGCTGGTATTTGACGCTGGCAAGCTGGAGGAAATAATTACTAACTTGCTATCCAATGCTTTACGGTTCGCGCCTATGGGCGGGAGTGTCACGGTGTCGGTAACGGAGCGGCTGGCCACCATGGCTGCGCCGGCCGGCAGCGTGGCCGTGGCCGTGCGCGACACCGGCCCCGGCATTGCCGCCGAGGATTTGCCGCATTTGTTCGACCGGTTCTACCAAGCCAATAATCAAGCCGACCAGCAGCGCACCGGCACCGGCATCGGCCTGGCGCTCGTGCGTGAGCTGGCGGCCCTGCACGGCGGCTCCGTGACCGTGGCGAGCGCGCCCGGCGTCGGCGCCACTTTCACGGTGGAAATCCCGCGCGGCCTGCGGGCGGTGGCCAGCGTGGGCGCGGCAGGGGGGGCGCCGCTTGCTGCCGCCAAAAGCGAAGCCATTCCGCCGGCAACGCCGGCAGCTGGCGAAACAACCGATGCCGCACCTTCGCCTGACCTGGACCGCGAAACCGTGCTGATTATTGAGGACAACGACGAGGTGCGCGAGTTTATCCGGGCTACGCTGGCGCCGGCTGGCTACCGCCTACTGCTGGCGGCCGACGGCCTGGCCGGCGTGGCCACGGCCCGGGCCGAAGTGCCCGATTTGGTGCTGAGCGACGTGATGATGCCCGGCCTGGACGGCTACCAGGCCTGCCAGCAGCTCAAAACCGACCCCGCCACCAGCCACATCCCAGTGGTGCTGCTCACCGCCAAATCGAGCCCCGATGCCAAGCTGGAAGGCCTCGAAACCGGCGCCGACAGCTTTCTGGCCAAGCCCTTCAGCCCGCGCGAGCTGCTGGCCCAGGTGCGCAACCTGCTGGCCCTGCGCCGGCGGGTGCAGGCTCGCTTCGCCGCCGAGCAGGCCGCCACCAATGCTGCGGAGGGTGGGAGGGAGGTCATCGCACCCCCGCTGGCCAAAGCCGACCCGTTGGCCGCCCACCTGGCCGCCGTGGCTGGCCGGCCTTCGCTCGACCAGGAATTTCTGCGCCGCACCAGCGAAGCCGTGCTCCGGCACCTGGCCGATGAGGACTTCGGCGTCGACCAGCTGGGCAATGACATTGGCATGAGCCGCACCCAGGTGCACCGCAAGCTCAAGGCTCTCACTGGGCAGTCGCCGGGCGAGTACATCCGGGGCATGCGCCTGCACCGGGCGCTGGCGCTGCTGCGGGCGCAGGTGGGCACGGTGGCGGAGGTGTCGTACCAGGTGGGATTTGGAAGTCCGGCAGCTTTTTCCACGGCCTTTTCGCGGCAGTTTGGCTACCCACCCAGCGCGGCGGTGCGCCACGCCGAAGTCGATAAGAGCGAAATCTAGCGCCGCCGCGTCTGCTGATAATAGGGAAGAAATACAACCCGCTCAGTTCCCCAAACCGGCCCGGCCGGCGGGCGCTGGGCGGGTTGTGCGCTGATAAACAAGGGCCGTGCTACAAATACATAAGCATCTGCAACGCTGACGAAAGCCGCGCAACCAGCGCCAACGCATTGGCAACGCCCACGAATGTGCCGAGGAGAAGGCGGCCGTTGCTTTGGCATCATCGAAATGGTGCGGCGCTAGCTCATCCTGTGGCCGGCAATAGTGCTACTAGCCAGGAGCTCCGAACCGCCGCCCGATGCCTGCCCGCGCCACCCTCGCCCGTTGCCGCTCATGACCACCAACCTGCCTGCCCGCCGCCTGGAGCCTGCCGATTTGAGCTGGGCCGCCGCCTTTCTGGAGGTGGCCTGCGCCGACCACCCCATGCTCAGCTATTGCTGCCGCGGGCCGAAGGCCGACGAGCAACGCCTGTGGCTGCTGGAGCAACTGTTGCGCTTTGGCCTGCGCTACGGCCGCGTGTACACCAACGCCGAAGGCAACGCGCTGGCCGTCTGGCTTGGTCCCGAGCACTCGGCGGCCACGCTGCGCCGCCTACTGCGCACGGGCCTGCTGCCGGCTGCGCTGTGGCGCCTCAATTGGGCGGGGTTCCAGCGGTTGCGGCACTTTTTGGTGGCCACCACGTGGCTGCGGCGCCACAGCCTCGCGGGCTCCAGCCATTTCTACCTGCTGGCCCTGGCCGTGCACCCCGCCAACCGGGGCCAAGGCCTGGGCCGAAGCCTGCTTCGCGTGACGCTGGCCGCTATGCAGGCCGGCCACTCGGCCTGCTACCTCGATACCCAGCAGCCCGCGCAACTGGCTTTCTTTCAGCGTCTGGGCTTCCGGGCCACGGGCCAGTGTGCCACTGGCCGCGCCGCCGATGCTCCTACCAACTGGGGCCTGCTACGCGAAGCCCAGGCCTGACCATTCATCATTGCCACTGTTCTTTCAAGCCGTTCTTATAAACCGTCACTCTCTCTCAACTTCCTTTTGTTCAATATCATGGACACTCACACTACGCATCTGCAATTGGTATTCCTCGCCTCCACCGTCAGCCCGGCCTGGGTCACGGGGTGGGCATTCACGGCCACGCCGGCTCCGCTGCCACGCCCGGTCCCCGCCAATGCAGCCCCGGCCCGCATACGCCTGGCCGTGGTTGGGGCCTGATTGCACGCTCGTTTTTTCATTTCTCTTACTCCCTCATTTCCCATCTATCTATGTCAACATTTTACCAGACCTTGTTCGTTGCCGCTGGCTTGGCAGTGCTGCCACTGGCCGCCGCCCAGGCCCAGTCCCAGCCTGTGCGCAAAGCCGTGGCCAAGCCTGCCGCCAAGCCCGCCCCAAAGCCTGCGGCAAAACCAGGCACTCGGCCCGCCCCAAAACCAGCGCCCAAGCCAGCCCCGCCGGCTCGCGCCGCCGCTCCGGCCCCAGCGCCGGCGCCCGCCACGGCTCCGCCGCCCCCACCCCCGCCCGCATCCGCGACGGTCGACACGCAGCCCTTCGATGTGGGCGACAACGTGGTGAACGTGGGTATTGGGTTCGGCAACCGCTACGGCTACGGCACGGCGTTTTTTGGAGGCTCCAGCTCGGTATCGCCCGCCCTGAGTGTGTCTTATGAGCGTGGCCTGTTGCCCCTGGGGCCGGGCGTGCTGGGTGCAGGCTTATTTGTGGGCTATCAGGGGGCCACGTACAACTTTGGCAGCGGCGACAAATGGAAATTCACCGACATTGTGGTGATGCTGCGCGGCGCCTTTCATTACCCGGTGCTGCCCAAGCTCGATACCTACGGCGGCGTGGGCCTGGGTTTGCGGCACGCCGGGGTTTCATTCGAGGGCAACTCGTTTTATAATGTAGGCGCGGCCAGCTCCAACGATGTGGCCTTGGGCTTGTTCGTGGGCGGGCGCTACTATTTCACACCCGGCATCGGCGCCTTTGCCGAACTGGGCTACGACCAGACCTACCTCAAAATCGGCCTCGCCGGCAAGTTCTGAGGGGCCTGCGGGCCGAGGTTCAGTGCCCGGCCACGGCCCGCAGGCAGGCCGCCGTGCGGTTATCAACGCCCAGCTTGGCGTAGATGCTGCGCAAATGCTGGTGCACCGTGCGCGGGCTGATGCGGCAATGGTGGGCAATTTCCTTGTCGGCCCGGCCCAGCGTGAGCTGGTATAGTACGTCGGCCTCGCGCCGGGTCAGGCCCAGGGCCGCGTCCAGCGCCGGGCGACTGGCCGGTTCCGCGTGCGCGAGCTGGAGCAGGGCCACCAGGTGGGGCTGCACGAAGGCCAGCAAAGCCCGCTCAGTCTCGGTGAAATCGGCGCGGCTGCGCGACAGGGCGCAGGTTGCAAACCCCATCCCCGGCACCTGAAAGCCCACAATGAGCTGGTGCGTGACAGTGATGGGACGGTAGAAATCGTTGAAAATATCGGTCCGGGTGAACTGCCGGTCGGCGCAAAAATCCGTGATTTTGACGGGCGTGGGCACCCGCGCCTGGAACACGGGCCCGAACAGCGGGTGCGTGTGCACATGCTCGGCCAGCCAGCGCAGGGCCTCCGGCGTGAAGAGCGAAGGCGCGTTGCCGCCCAGGTTCAGCATGCGCCCGGCCTCGTCGAACGTGTCGAAACAGGTCATCTCGGCGCCCATCACCCCATTTACCGCGTCGGATAGTTGGGCCAGCAAGTCTTCCGGCCGGGGGGCAGCGTAGAGCGGCACCAGCGCGGCGCTGAGCCGTTGGGCATGCTGAAGAGTGAGCGAAATCATAAGTCAGGAGGCCAGCCGATAACACGCGTAAGCCCGGCTCGAAAATACAACCTGTCTATGGGTAATTTTACCTATTTTACATGCTACTGTCAGCGAATAGCTTTGGAGTCGCTTAAAAAGCCCTCGCCCGTCATGATGCTGTGATTGACTTTGTGAGTTTTTAGATAGATTATTTTGCTTGCCAATGATGCCTAGCCTTGGCGCTAATAGCCGGGCATTTCGCCAGATACAACCTTACCGCCCTACGGCACGGGCCACCCAGTCAAGCCCATTTCCTTTCGCCTTTCCCAAACAACCGCCGCGCCTTCCTACCCTTCGCGGGCGGCGCCCCGGGCCCTTCCATGGTTTCACCACTCCTTGCAAAGCGCCGAACGCTCCTCTACTGGCTCGGCTTGGTGAGCAGCCTCGCCCTGCGGCTGGTGCCGGCCACGGCCCAAACGCTGGCCGTGCGCGCCTACACCACCGCCAATGGCCTGGTACAATCCAGCGTGTATTGCTTGGGGCAGGATGTGCAGGGGCGCCTGTGGGTGGGCACGCAGGGCGGGGTGTGCGTTTTTGATGGCAAGGAATTTCGTAACTACGGCGGCCACGACGGCTTGCCCGATTCCCACGTGCAAGCCGTGGCCCTAGACCCCGACGGGCAAACCGTGTGGCTGGGGCAGAAGTACGCGGGCCTGGCCGCGCTGGGCCCGAGCGGGCGCATTCGGCCGGTGGCACTGCCCGGGCTGCGCGGGGCCGGGCGCATTGCCGGGCTGTGGGCCGGGCCGAATGATTTGTGGGTGGGCTCCAAAGCCCAGGGTGTTTGGCGGTTGCGCTTTGGCGCCGGCCGCCGCGATACTGTGGTGCAGCATTGGTCCACCGCCTACGGCTTACCCGCCGACACCGTGGAATGGATTGGCCCGGGCCTGCGCAATCGCCTGTGGGCTGCCACCCCGCGGGGCCTGCTGCTGTTCGACCGGCGCACCGGCCAGCCCCTGCCGGCCGAGCGGGAGGCCCTGCCGGCGGCCCTGCAGCGGCGCGTGCACGGCTGCTACCAAGTCAACGATTCGGTGGCCTGGGTGGCCGCGGCCGACGGACTGCTGCGCGTGAGCAGCACGCCGCGTGGGTGGCGCTTGCGCCGCTTTGCCCAGCCCAACGGGCTGCCGCCCGGCGAGGTGCTGCGGGTGGTGCAGGACGGCCTGGGCCGGGTGTGGGCCAGCACGGTGGCCGGCCTGTGCCGGGGGCTGCCGCAGCCCGGCGGCCTGCGTTTCCAGCTCATTGCCCGGCGGAGTACCTTCGACAACGACCGGGGCTGCGACGTGCTGGTGGACCGCGAAGGCAGCCTGTGGGCCGCCACCGACGAGGGCGTGAACCAGTACCTCACCGACGAGCGGTTTGCCCAGTACACCACCGCCGACGGCCTGCCGTCCAACGTCGTGACGGCCCTGGCGCAGGCCCGCCCCGACGAGTTGTGGGTGGGTACCCAGCACGACATCGGGCGGCTGCCGCTCACGGCCACCGGCCCGCAGCCCCCGGCGCGCAAGCTGCTGGTGCCCGCCCGCACCGGCCGCGGCCACTACGTGCTCAGCCTGCTGCCCGACCACCGGGGCGGCCTGTGGGTGGGCACGCTGGGCGAAGGCGCCCGCCGCTACGACCTGCAAACCGGCCACTGGGAAACCTACGATGCCAACGTGGAAGGCCTGGCCGGCCAGTACGTGGCGAGCATGGCCGAAGACCGCCGCGGCCGCGTGTGGCTCGTGACGCACCGCCGCGGCGTGACAGTGTACGACCCCAGCAACCAGACTTTTCGCACTTTTCGCAGCGGGCAGCGGGGGCTGCCGAGCGACAACTTCTGGCAGGTGTACCCCGACCGGGCCGGCCGCCTCTGGCTGGCCTCCGACGACGCCGGCCTCGTCAGCGTCGATACCGACCACGACACTTTTCGGCGGGTAGATGGGCAGGAGGGGCGGCTGTCCATAGGCTCCATCAGCGAAGACCGGCGGGGGCACCTCTGGCTGGGGCCCGTGGGCCAGCCGCTGATGCGCTACGAGCCCGCCACCGGCCGCCTGCATACTTACGGCCTGGGCCTGGGCCTGCAATCCATCAACCCCTATTTCGTGCTCTGCGACAGCGCCGACCAGGTGTGGGTGGGCACCCATCTGGGCATCGATGTGCTGGATACCCACAAAAAGACCGTGCGCTCCTACGCGCCGGCCGACGGCTTTCTGGGGGGCGAAACCGACGAAAATGCCGTGCTGCTAAGCCCCGGCGGCCAGATATGGATGGGCACCGTGGGCGGCCTCATGGGCTATGACCCCCACCATGTGCGCCGCGCGGGCGTGCCCCCGCTCATCAACCTCACCAACCTGCGCGTGAACCTGCGCGATACGGCCCTGCGCGCCGGCCTCACGCTGCCATATCATCTTAACGGTCTGAGCTTTGATTTCCGGGGCGTGAGCCTGGCCCGGCCCGGCAGCGTGCGCTACCAGTACCGGCTGCGCGGCCTCGGCGATGCCTGGACGAGCCCCGGCGAGGGCACGGCCGCCACCTTTGCTAACCTGCCGCCGGGGCCATACACCTTTGAGGTGCGGGCCAGCAGCGGCGAGGGCGGCTGGAGTGCGCCGGCGGCGTTTGGCTTCAGCATTGAAGCGCCGTGGTGGCGCCGCTGGTGGGCGTGGTGCCTCTACGCCAGCGCGTTGGTGCTGGCCCTGTACGGCGTGCGTCGGCGCACCCGGCAGCAGGAGCGGGAGCGCGCCGACCGCGACCTGGAGCGCCAGGCGCTGGGCCATTTGCAGGAAATGGACCGGGTGAAAACCGACTTCTTTACCAACATCAGCCACGAGCTTCGCACGCCGCTCACCCTCATTCTGGGACCGGCCGAGCTGCTGGCCCAGGAAGCGCCCGACCCCACCAGCCGCCAGCGCGGCAGCCTGGTGTTGGGGCAGGCCCGCAAGCTCTTGTCGCTTATCAACCAGCTGCTTGACCTGAGCAAGCTCGATGCTGGCGCGCTGCGCCTGCACCCCACCGCCGGCGACGTGGGCCAGCTGGTGCGGCACCTGTTGGCCGGCTTTGAGGACCTGGCGGCCCGCCGGGGCATTGCCCTGCGCCTGGAAGCGCCCATCGGATTTGTGCCGCTGGTGTTTGATGCCGAGAAGCTGGACGAGGTGCTGACCAATCTGCTGGCCAACGCCTTGCGCTTTACGCCGGCCGGCGGGCAGGTCACGCTGCGCCTCGTGGATGGCCCGCCCACGGCGGCCGCGCCCGCCGGCGTAGTGGAACTGGCCGTGCAGGACACCGGCCCCGGCATTGCGTCGGAGCACCTGCTGCACCTGTTCGACCGCTTTTACCAGGCCGGCGCGCCCGAGCAGGCGGTGGCTAGTGAGGAGCGGCAGGGCACGGGCATCGGTCTGGCGCTGGTGCGCGAGCTGGTGGCCCTGCACGGCGGCACCGTGGAGGTGAGCAGCCAGCCCAACCAGGGGGCTTGCTTTGTGGTGCGGCTGCCGCGCGGCGTGCTGGCCGCTGGGGCGGCCGCGCCGCCCGCGCCGTTGCCGGCTCCAGCAGTAGAAACGGCCTTTCCGCCGGCCTTAGAACTGCCTGATGGCCGCTGGGCCGCGCCTTTGCCAGCGTCGAATCCTGCCCCCGAAGCGGCGCTGGTACTCATCATCGAAGACAGCGATGAGGTGCGGGCTTTCATTGCCGAAACGCTGGCGCCAATGGGCTACCGGCTGCTGCTGGCGGCGGACGGAGCGGCGGGGCTGGAGCTGGCGCGGGCGGAAGTGCCGGACCTGGTGGTAAGCGACGTGATGATGCCCGGTCTGAGCGGCTACCAGGTGTGCGCCGCCCTCAAAAACGACCCCGCCACCAGCCACATTCCGGTGGTGCTGCTCACCGCCCGCTCTTCGGCCGACGACCGGCTGGAGGGCCTCGAAACCGGCGCCAACGCCTACCTGCCCAAGCCTTTTCGGCCGCGCGAGCTGCAGGCGCAGCTACGCAGCCTGCTCAGCCTGAGCCAGCAGAACCGCGCCCGCTTCGCCGCGCTGGCCTCGGCCGACAATGCCCCGGCGCCCGCTCCCGCGGGCAAGTTGATGGCGCCCCTGCCCAACCAACTGGCCGTGCACGCGGCGGCCGTGGCCGCGCTGCCTTCCCTCGACCAGGCGTTTTTGGAAAAGTTCGACGCGGTGGTGCTGGCTCATCTGGGCGATGAATCGTACGGCGTCGACCAGCTGGGGCAGGAGCTGGGCCTGAGCCGCACCCAGCTGCACCGCAAGCTGAAGGCCCTCACCGGCCAGGCCCCCGGCGAGTACCTGCGCAACACGCGCCTGCTGCGGGCGCTGGCGCTGCTGCAAGCCAAAGTGGGCACCGTGGCCGAAGTGGCTTACCAGGTGGGCTACGGCAGCCCCGCGCATTTCAGCACGGCGTTTTCGCGGCAGTTCGGCTACGCGCCCAGCACGGTAGGCAAGGAGTAAGGAGGGGGAGGAAGTAAAGATTAAGAACGGGTTCGGGGGCAGTGGATGTAGGGGCGGGGCTTGCCCCCGCCCGGTCGTTGGCGCTGTGCCAGAGACTCCGCTCAATGACCGGGCGGGGGCAAGCCCCGCCCATACATTGTTCTGACTGCGCACCCTTACAAACCCGTTGCCCGCATGCCAAGCGGCACTGACAGGCTATTTCTATTGAAAAAACAAGGCTGATACTGCGTTAAAATCAGTTGAGTGCGCGGAACCCAACGTTCCCGCAACGCATCCGAAAGCCCGGGAATGCCTGCGCAAGCATTCGGAACATGCGCGGAAGGCCCTGCGCGGGGTCTTTCCATTCCTTTGCCAGCATCAGAGCCGCGCCGTTTTATGGGCGGCCTGCTGCTTATGCAAACCCATTCATTGACCGTCTTTCCTCCGGTGCGGCCCGCCGTCGTGCGTCGCCTCAAACCCGCCGACCTGGCGTGGGCGACGGAGCTGCTGGGCCAGGCCCTGGCGGAGCACCCGGCCCTGGAATATGTGTGTCGGCCGCTGGTAATGCCCCGGCAGCGGCAGTGGCTGCTGGCCCAGTTGCTGACTTATGTGCTGCGCCACGGGGCGGCCTACGCCAATGGGTCGGGCACGGCGGTGGTGCTGTGGCTTGGGCCCACGCAGCCGCTGTGGCAGCCGCGCTTGGCGCTTCCGGCGCTGTGGCACCTGGGCTGGGCCGGCAGCCGGCGGCTGCACCGGCTGGTGGGCACCATGGCCTGGCTGCGCCGCCAAAGCCTGGCCGGCCCGCACCACCTGCTGCTGGGCGTGGCGGTGCACCCGGCGGTGCGGGGCCGGGGCGAGGGGCGCCGCCTGCTGGCGTCGACGCTGGCGCTGCGGCAGTCGCCGCTGCCGTGCTACTTCAACGGGCAGGTGCCGAGCCACTTGGCCTACTACCAAAGCCTGGGCTTTGAGCTGGCGGGGCATTGCCCGGTGGGCGAGGGGCCCAACGGCCCCCTGACCAACTGGGGCTTCCTGCGGCCGGCAACTGTCTTTCCGAAACCCTGATTTTTTCTGCTGTACCCTTTTGACTTGCTGGCCTTATGAAAAACAATTACTTCTCAATTTTCAGAATGGACTTCGCCTGGCGGCCGGTGGCGGCCCTGCTGGTGGCGCTGCTGCCGGCAGTGGGCCGGGCCCAGAGCGTGGGCATTGGCGCGGGCACCGTGACGCCGCCGGCCTCGGCGGCGCTGGAAGTGCGGGCGGCGAACAAGGGCGTGCTGTTTCCGCAGGTGAGTTTGACGAGCCTGACCGACGCCGCCACCGTGCCCAACCCCGTGACGGCCCTGCTGGTATTCAACACCAACGCCGGTCTGGCTGGCGGCACGGGCTTCTACTACAATGCCGGCACCGTCGCCGCGCCCGCCTGGACCCGGCTGAACACCGGCACCGCGCCGGCCGGGGCCGGCTGGAGCCTGACCGGCAACGCCGCCACCGACTCGACCACCAACTACCTCGGCACCACCGACCTCAAGCCCCTGCGCTTCGGCATTGCAGGCCAGGAGCAGGCTCGCCTGCACGTGGACGGCGCCCTGTGGCTGGGCGACCCCAATGCGGCCAAAAACGTGCTGGTGGGCTACCAGGCCGGCCGGAAGCTGGCGGCCAATGGGGGCATTCTCAACCAGTACGTGGGCTACCAGGCGGGGGTGAGCACCACCATCGGGAGCGGCAACCAGTTTGAGGGCTTCCAGAGCGGACTATACACCACTTCGGGCGGCAACAACCAGTTCAGCGGCTACCAGAGCGGGCTGCTGAACCGCACGGGCAACAACAACCTGTTCATCGGCTTCATTGCCGGGCACGACGCCACGGGTAGCAACAACCATTTCATTGGCTACCAAGCCGGTGCGCGCACCACCACGGGCAGCAGCAACCAGTTTGAGGGCTACGAGGCGGGGTACAACACCACTACCGGCGGCAACAACCTGTTTGTGGGCTACCAAGCCGGGCGCGCCAACTCTACCGGCGAAAGCAACCTGTTTGTGGGCTACCTCGCGGGCGTGGCCAACACCACCGGCCGCTACAACTACTTCATGGGCTACCGGGCCGGCGCGGCCAACACCACCGCGTTCGACAACTATTTCTCGGGCTATTCGGCGGGCGCGGCCAACACCACCGGCGGCAGCAACCACTTCGAGGGCAACGAAGCCGGCTACTCCAACACCACGGCCAACAACAACTTCTACGTGGGCAACGGCGCGGGCCGCGCGGGCACCACCGGCCAGCGCAACACGGCCATCGGCAACGGGGCGGGCAACAGCAACGAAACCGGCGAGGACAACCTGTTCGTCGGCTACCAGGCCGGCAAGGAAAGCACCGCCGGCGACAACCACTTCGTGGGCAACCTGGCCGGCCAGTTCACCACCACCGGCACCGATAACCTGTTTGAAGGCTACGCGGCCGGCCGGGCCAATACCACGGGCAGCCGCAACTTATTCGTTGGCCTGCGGGCCGGCCGTAACGCCACCACGGCCTCGAACAACCATTTTGTGGGCTACGAGGCGGGCTTCACCAACACCAGCGGCACCACCAACCACTTCGACGGCTACCAGGCCGGCCGCGCCAGCACCACGGGCTCGCTGAACTACTTCAGCGGGTATCTGGCCGGGAAAACCAACACCACCGGCTCGCGCAACGCCTACGCCGGGGCCAACGCCGGCTTCGCCCTGCGCGGCAGCGACAACGCCGCCTTCGGCAACGACGCCGGCCTGGGCAACACCAGCGGCACCGCCGTGGGCGCCGACGAGGTGACCCTGGTGGGCAGCCAGGCCGGCCGCCTCAATACCGCCGACGGGCTGGTGGCCGTGGGCTTCCAGGCCGGCTCGAAAAATACCGGCGCCCAGAACACCCTGCTGGGCTACCAGGCCGGCGTGAACACGACTTCCAGCAGCCGCAACCTCATTATCGGCTACCAGGCCGGCCGCGACAACACCTCGACCTCCGACAACCACTTCGTGGGCTACCAGGCCGGCCTGAGCAACACCACCGGCAGCCGCAACACCTTTGAGGGCAGTAAGGCCGGGGCGGCCAACGAAGACGGCGACGACAACACCTACCTCGGCTACCAGGCCGGCGACGTGAGCTACAGCAGCAACGGCAACACGTTCATCGGCAGCGGCGCGGGCGGCCTCACCCAGTTCGGCGACGACAACGTGTTTGTGGGCCGCGCGGCCGGGCAGGGCAACAACAACGCCAACGAAAGCACCTTCGTGGGGGCCTACGCCGGCAGCCAGGCGCGGTTCGGGCCCAACAACGCGGCGTTCGGCTACTTCGCGGGCTTCAACGTGACCACCGGCAACCACAACACCCTCATCGGCTCGAAGGCCGACGTGACCAGCGGCAGCCTCGACGAAGCCACCGCCATCGGCTACGGGGCGCGGGTGAGCCGGCAATACGCCATGGCCTTCGGCAGCACCGACGTCAACTACTGGTCCTTCGGCCGCAGCAGCACCGACAATCTGGGCATCTGCCTGCAGGTGGGCGTGGCCAACAACTTCAACGGCAACGGCGCCTACCTCACCAACGGCGGCACCTGGACCAACGCCTCGGACGTGAACCTCAAGGAGAACATCCAGCCCGTGGAAGGCGCCCAGGTGCTGGGCCTCATTCGCCAGCTCCCGCTGAGCCGCTGGGCCTACAAGGGCACTAATGGCGAAACCCACCTCGGCCCCATGGCCCAGGATTTCTACCGCCTTTTCCACTTGGGCCTCAACGACACCAGCATCAGCACCATCGACCCCGCCGGCGTGGCCCTGGCGGGCGTGCAGGAGCTGGCCAGGCAAAATGACGCCCTGAAAACCGAGAACCAGCAGCTGCGCCAGCAGCTCCAGGCCCTCCAGCACACGCAAAGCACCCTCGACGCCCGCCTGGCGGCCCTGGAGGCAGCGGGCCGTTCGGTGGCACCCGCTCCGGTGGCGCAGGCTGCCCGGTAAGGCTTAGCTAATCAATTGAATACAGTTAAGGGCGGCGGCTTTGCCAGGTTTTGACAAGGAACCGCCCGGGAGTTCTGCTGCATCATTTTCAATCCTAACGTTCAAGTCATGAAACACTTTTATCAATTTCTGACGCTGCTTCTGCTCTTAGTGGGCGGCGCCGCGCGGGCCCAGGTGGGCGTGGGCACGACCACACCCGACGCCAAGTCGGCGCTCGACATCCGGGCCACCGATAAGGGCCTGCTCATCCCGCGCCTCACCGCCGCCCAGCGCCTGGCCATCACCGCCCCGCCCCAGGGCCTGATGGTGTACCAAACCGACGGCACGGCCAGCGGGGGCACCCAAACCGGCTTTTGGTACTACGCCGGCGCGCCGGCGCAGTGGGTGTTTTTGAACCCGGCCGCTGGCGCCGACAACCTGGGCAACCATACGGCCACCCAAAACCTGAATCTGCAAGGCAACGCCCTCACCGGCACCGGCGCCGACGTGGGCAGCGCCGTGGGCCTCGGTGTGCGCGCCGACGGCGGCCTCAACCTGGGCCAGAACACCAACGGCAACCTAGCTGTGGGCTACCAGGCGGGGCAGGCCATCACCAGCGGCTACCACAACCAATTCAACGGCTACCAGAGCGGCACGGCCACCACCACGGGCAGCGAAAACCTGTTCAGCGGCTACAAGAGCGGCTATAGCAACCTGGGCGGCAGCAACAACCTGTTCAGCGGCTCGTTCAGTGGCTACAACAACCTGAGCGGCTACAACAACCTCTACAACGGCTACAACACGGGCTACACCAGCCAGACCGGCCACGACAACGTGTACCTGGGCCACAACAGTGGGCAGACGAGCACGGGCAGCTACAACGTGCTGCTGGGTAGCAGCAGCGGATTTTTCGATGCCAGCGGAACCCTGCTGACCGCCCTGGGCTACGGCAGCGGCCCGGCCAACGGCAGTGGCCCGCTCACCAACGCCACGGCCCTGGGCGCCAACGTGGCCCTGGTCCAAAACAACACTGTGGTGCTGGGCAACAACGCCAACGTGGGCATCGGCACCAACACCCCCGCCCAAAAGCTGGAAGTGGTGGGCAACGTGAAGCTCACGGGCACGGCCGGCACCGACGGCCTCATTTTCCCCGACGGCACCAAGCAAACTACGGCCGCCGCCAGCGGCCTCACGCTGCCCTACAGCGGCTCGGCCAGCAGCTCCGGCACCGTCTTCGCCGTGAGCAACACCGGCACCGGCGCAGCCCTGAGCGGCACGGGCAGCGGGGCCGCGGCCACCGTGCAGGGCATTAACACCAACGCCGGCAGTTCGGCAACGGGCGTGCTGGGCACCACGCTCGGCGGCTACGGTGTGCGGGGCACCGCCAGCGCCAGCGGCGGCTACGGGGTAGAGGGCCGGGCCACCGACAGCCGGGGCGTGAGCGGCTTCTCCGCCAGCGGCCAGGGCCTGTACGGTAATTCCACCACGGGCGTATCCGTGCAGGGCGCCAAAATTACCGGCGACAAAGGCCGCGCGGCGCAATTCACCAGTGCCGACGCGGCCAACGACTCGACGGCCCTCTACGTGAGCACGGCCGGCGACCGGCCCGCCCTGCGCGCGGTGAACACGGCCCCCTCGGCCCAGGCCGCCATTCGGGGCGTGAAGCAGAGCGCCAGCACCGACGGAATTGGGGTGGAGGGCGTGATAACGAGCGGGGCCACCGGCAACGCGGCCGGCGTGCTGGGCAACGACCGCAGCGGCAGCGGCGGCGGCAGCGGCGTCATCGGCCTCACCACCAGCGGCTACGGCGTGCGCGGCATCGCCTCGGCCAACGGCGGCTACGGCGTCAGCGGCTCGGCCACCAACAGTTTCGGCGTCATCGGCGCCAGCAGCAGCGGGGTGGGCACCTACGGCAGCAGCACCAGCAGCTACGGCGTGCAGGGCACCAGTACCAGCGGCAGCGGCGTGTACGGCACCACGGCGGCCGGCAACGTGGGCGGCGTGGCCGGGGTGGTGGGCACCAGTACCAACAGCTCGGGCGTGGGCGTGCTGGGCACCACCGCCAGCGGCTACGGCGTGCGCGGCGAGGCCAGCGGCAGCAACGGCTATGGCGTCATTGGGGTGGCCGGCAGCACCAACGGCTACGGGGTGTTTGGCTCGGCCAGCGGGGCGGCCACGGCCATCATCGGCCAGGCCACCGGCACCGGCCGGGCCGCTTACTTTAACCAAACCAATGCCTCGGGAGGAGCCAATGCGGTAGAAATCATGCAGAACGGTACCGGCAATGGGCTCCAGATTACGCAAGCGGCGGCGGCTAACGGGAATGGACTGTATGTGATAAAGTCGGCCAGCACGAATTATGCTTTCGTTAACAGCGGTGCTATTTCGGTGGGAAATAATCCGCAGAATACCGGCATTTTTCTTAGTGCCACCGGCACCATCTACGCGTTGAGTAATGGTAACACAGCCGCTACAATAGAAACGCAAAATCAGGCTTCTGGAAGTAAAGCGGGGATATTTCGCGGCGACGTTGAGGTTTACGGCACCCTCTCCAAAGGCGGCGGCTCGTTCAAAATCGACCACCCGCTCGACCCCGAAAACCAATACCTCTACCACAGCTTCGTGGAGAGCCCCGACATGCTGAACGTCTACAACGGCAACGTGGTGCTCGACGCCCGGGGCGAGGCCACCGTGACGCTGCCCGACTATTTCGAAGCCCTCAACCGCGACTTCCGCTACCAACTCACGCCCGTCGGGGCGGCCTTTACGCCCTATGTCAAGGAGAAAGTGGCTGGCAACCAATTCCGCATCGCGGGCCAGCCGGGCGCCGAGGTGAGCTGGCAGGTCACCGGCATCCGCCAGGACAAGTGGGCCAACCAGAACCGCATCCCCAATGCGCAGCCCAAAGAGCCCGAAAACCGGGGCAAGTACTTGCACCCCGCCGCCTACGGCCAGCCCGCCAGCCGCGGCATCGGCCACCGGGAGCGCAGTGATATCCCGCCGGCCGGCCCCGCCAAGCCCCTGGCAACCAGTGCGCCCGCCGCAGTTGGCCAGCCTTCCCCAATCCATTCAACTTCCATCCCCGTTGGCCATGAAGAATAATTTACTCCTGCAAGCGGGCGCTGCGGCGCTCCTCATCGGCCTCGCGGCGCCGGCCCGCGCCCAGCTCACGGTGGCCGGCGGCACCCTCACGGTGAGCCCCTCGTCCGAACTTTCGGTGACTGGCAACGTGAATATCTCCGCCACCGGCACCCTCGACAACCAGGGCACCGTGCGCCTCACCGGCGACCTGGGCAACGCCGGTACCATCGGCACCGGCACCGGCCTGTGGCAGCTCAACGGCACCACGCTGCAAACCCTGTCCTCGTCGGGCACGGGCACCATGAGCACGCTGGAAGTGGCCAACGCCGCCAGCGCCACCCTGGGCACGGCCCTCAGCACCGGCGCCCTCAACCTGAGCGGCGGCTCGTTGCGGCTGGCCGGGTTCGATTTCACGCTGGCCGGCGCCATTACCAACGGCACCAGCACGCGCTTCGTCGTCACCGACGGCGCGGGGCGGCTGCTGCGGCCGGTGGGCACCACGGCGGTGCAGTTTCCGGTGGGGCCGGCCGGCGGCAGCTACCGGCCGGTGGCCCTCACGCGCAGCAGCGGCACGGGCACCTACGCGGCCGGGATAGGCGTAGGCGCCCTGAGCGCGGGCACCAGCGGCGCGCCCCTCGCTACCGACGTGGTGAACCTGCACTGGAACGTGGCCCCGCCCGATGCCGTGCCCTTCACCCTGCGCGTGGAGTGGGTGGCGGCCGACGAACAGCCCAGCTTTCAGCGCAGCCAGTCGGCCCTGGGCCGCTGGAATGGCAGCGCCTACATCATCGCCGAGCCTTACAGCAACGTCACCAATCCCAGCCCTTACAGCCGCACGCTGGCCGGCCTCACGCTGGCCGGCCCCTACATCGTGGGCGACCAGCAGTCGCCGCTGCCCGTCGAGTTGACCCGTTTTGAAGCCCGCCGCCCGGCCAACCAGCCCCGCGCCGAGCTGCGCTGGACCACGGCCACCGAGAAAAATAACCTCGGCTTTGAAATCCAGCGCCAAGACGAAGGCCAGACCACTTTCCGGCGCGTGGGCTTCGTGGCCGGACAAGGCACATCCAGCACGGCGCACGAGTACGCCTTTTCTGACCCCAACGACTTCCAGGGCCTGAGCTACTACCGCCTCATGCAGGTAGACCAGGACGGCACGGCCACTTATTCCACGGTGCGCAGCATCGCGGGCCTGCCGGCGGGCGCGGCCTTCACGCTGAGCGTGTTTCCCAACCCCGCCCACGGCACCGCCACCATCGAGGCCAGCGGCCCGGTACCGGCGGGCCTGCAGCTTCAGCTCTACAGCGCCGATGGCCGGCTGGTGTGGGCTACCACCTGGGCCAAGGCGCAGGCCACCGCCCCGCTGCCCGTGGCCGGGCTGGCCGAGGGCGTGTACTGGCTGCGCTACCACGCCACGGAGGGCGGCAGCGGCACCCTCAAAATACAGGTAGCGCCTTAGTACAGCTTTTTTCAGCTGATTCATTGCCGCCATTCAACCAGTAGTTGACTGATTATGAAAACTGTACCTTCGTTATTTTTTACTTTTTCGCTGGCTGCTGCGGCTTTGGGCGCTCAGGCCCAGGTGGGCGTGGGCACGCCGACGCCCGACGCCAAATCGGCCCTCGACATCCGGGCCACGGACAAAGGCCTGCTGATTCCGCGCCTCACGGCCAGCCAGCGCATGGGCATCACCTCCCCACCGCAAGGCCTCATCGTGTACCAAACCGACGGCACGGCCAGCGGCGGCGCCCAGACCGGCTTCTGGTACTACGCCGGCACCGGCGGCTGGGTGTATCTGGACCCGGCCACCGGCGGCGGCGCGCTGACGTTGCCCTATTCCGGCACGGCCAGTACCACGGGCAGCGTGTTCCAAATCACCAATTCCGGCGCGGGCAGCGGCCTGCGCGGCGCTTCGGCCAGCGGCCAGGGCGTGGTAGGCCGCGTAAATGGCACCGGCGCCGGCCAGGGCGTGGTGGGCGTGAAGGGCACCACTGTCCCCAACATTGAGGACGCCGGCGTGGTGGGCTTGAGCGATGCCGACTACGGCGTGTACGCCCGCAGCAGCCAAAGCTCGGGCGTGGTGGGCGTCAGCGACGGCACGGCCGCCAGCCTGGCCGGCGTGGCCGGCAGCAGCTCTGCCACCAACGGCGTGGGCGTATCGGGCTCGGCGCCCGGCACGGGCGTGCTGGGCACGGGCACCACCGGCGCCGGCGTGGATGGCACCAGCAGCGCCAACGCCAACACCACCGGCGGCGTGGTGGGCCGCAACAGCGGCGGCAGCAACGCCGTGGGCGTGCTGGGCCTCACCACCAACGGCTACGGCGTGCGCGGCGTGGCCTCGGCCAGCGGCGGCTACGGCGTGCAAGGCGTGGCCACCGACAGCTACGCCCTCATTGGCACGAGCAGCAGCGGCGTGGGCGCGCAGGGCACCAGCACCAGCAACACCGGCGTGCGCGGCAACAGCAACAGCAGCTACGGGGTGTATGGGGGCAGCAGCAGCGGCTCGGGCGTGTACGGCACCACGGCGGTCGGCAACACCGGCGGCGTGGCCGGCGTGGAAGGCAATAGCTCTAACAGCTCGGGCGTGGGGGTGCTGGGCACCACCAGCAGCGGCTACGGCGTGCGCGGCGAGGCCACCGGCAGCAGCGGCTATGGCGTGACGGGCGTGGCCTCGGCCGCCAACGGCATCGGCGTGCTGGGCTCGGCCACGGGGGCGGCTACGGGCGTCTTTGGGCAGGCCAGCGGCACGGGCCGCGCCGGCTACTTCAACCAGAGCAGCGCCAGCAGCCCCGCCAACGCTGTGGAAATCAACCAAAACGGTAGTGGGGTAGGCTTGCTCGTGGGCAATGCCAACGGGACCGATGCCGCTGCCCTGCAACTGGTGAACACTGCCACGGCAGTACTCAGCGGCCCCAACATTGCCAATTCCAGCAAGCTCACCACGGCCCTGAAATTCGTGGGAGCCGCCTCCGATGCTCCCAACGCGGCGTGGTACCTGACGGGCCGCAGCAGCTACCCGGGGACAGGACCGGGAAGCGGCACCCAGTTCGGCGTTGCCTTTTCCGACCAGAACAACAGCATTCGAAATTTCCTGAGCATCGAACCGTCCTACAGCGGCACGTCCACCAGCAACTGCTACGCCGCCATTACGGGCAGCCTGGGCGTGTCGGGGGGTATTTCAGCCAGCTTTGCCACGGCCCAGGTCAAGAATTTCAAGATTGACCACCCCCTCGACCCCGCCAACAAATACCTCTACCACACCAGCGTGGAAAGCCCCGACATGCTGGACCTCTACAGCGGCAACGTTGTGCTCGATGCCAAGGGGCGGGGCCAGGTGGTGCTGCCCGATTGGTTTGAGGCGCTCAACCGCGACTTCCGCTACCAGCTCACCAGCATTGGCCAGGCCGCGCCGGGGCTTTACATCGCCAGCCCGTTGCAGCACAACGCGTTTGGCATTGCGGGCGGCGCGCCGGGCAGCACCGTGAGCTGGCAGGTCACGGCCGTGCGGCACGATGCCTTTGCCAATGCCCACCGCAGCCCGGTCGAAGTAGCGAAGGAACCGCAAAACCAGGGCCGCTACCTGGCCCCCGAAGCCTTCGGCCAGCCCGCCGAGCAAGGCATTCTCCACTCCACCACCCCCGCAAGCGTGCCTGCTGCCGCCACCACCGCGGCCCGGTAGCCCCTTATTCATCATTTCACGGCCTTTTTATGCGCTTCACTACTCTTTTGCTCAGCCTGGCCGGCACCGCTGCCAGTTTCGCCGCCCGGGCCCAGGTAGGCGTGGGTACCACCTCGCCCGACGCCAAGTCGGCGCTCGACATCCGGGCCACCGACAAGGGCCTGCTCATCCCGCGCCTAACGGCCAGCCAGCGCACGGGCATCACCAACCCGCCGCAGGGCCTGATGGTGTACCAAACCGACGGCACGGCCTCGGGCGGCACCCAAACCGGCTTCTGGTACTACGCCGGCACAGGCGGCTGGGTCTACCTCGACGCGGCTAATAGCGGCAGCAGCGGCCTCACCCTGCCTTATAGCGGTAGCTACGGCGGCTCCACCATCAATGCCCTCGATGTGAGCCACACCAACGGCGGCGTGGCCCTGCGCGGGTCGGCGCCCAACTCGGGCATTGGCGTGTACGGCGCCAGCAGCACCGGCTCGGGCGTGTATGGCACGGCCAGCGGCAGCGGCGGCTACGGCGTGCGCGGGGCCGCCACGGCCGCCAACAGCGCCGGCCTGTATGGCACAGCCACTGGCGCCAACACCTACGGCGTTATCGGCGATGGCCAGACCGGGGTGCAGGGCCAGGGCAATACCGGGCCCGGCCTGAGCGGCGTCAGCAGCACCGGCCCGGCACTGCAAGCCGCCAAAGCCAGCGGCCAGACCGGCCGCGCCGCCGAACTGACCCTGGCCGGCACCGGCAACGACTCCACGGCTTTATATGTGAGCAGCGTAGCGCCCCGCCCCGCCCTGCGGGCCGTGAACAGCAACGTCAGTGCCCAGGCCGCTCTGCGGGGTGTGAAAACCGCTGGTACCAACGGCATTGGGGTGGAGGGCGTGGTAACCAGCGGGGGCGGCAACGCCACCGGCGTGCTGGGCCGCGACCTGAGCGGCACCAGCGCTGGCAGCGGCGTGGTGGGCCTTACCACCACCGGCTTCGGTGTGCAGGGCAGGGCCACGGGCAGCAATGGCTGGGGCGTGTACGGGTTGGGTACCGACAGCTACGGCGTCAATGGGACCAGTACCAGCGGCGTGGGCACCTTCGGCAGCAGCACCAGCGGCTACGGCGTGCAGGGGCAGAGCACTAGCAGCTACGGCGTGCAAGGCAGCAGCGCCAGCAGCAGCGGCGTGTACGGCAGCACCGGGGCCAACAGCAACGCCATCGCCGGCGTGGTGGGCGTGGGCACCGCGGGCGGCAATTCCGTGGGTGTGCTGGGCAGTACCGCCAGCGGCTACGGCGTGCGGGGCGTGGCCACGGCCAGCGGCGGCTACGGCGTGCAGGGCACGGCCACCGACAGCTACGGCGTCATTGGCACCAGCGCCAGCGGCAACGGCGTGTACGGCAGCAGCGACAGCGACTCCGGCGTGCGCGGCATCAGCACCAGTGGCAGCGGCGTGGCGGGCAGCAGCACCAGCGGCTTTGGGGTGGGCGGCAGCAGCACCAGCGGCAGCGGCGTGTACGGCCTGACCAGCGCCGGCGGCGCCACCGGCGTGGCCGGCGTGCGGGGCGTGGGCTCGGGCAACGGCACCGGCGTGCTGGGTACCACCAGCAGCGGCTACGGCGTGCGCGGCGAAGCCAGCAGCGGCAACGGCACCGCCGTGATGGGCGTGGCCTCGGGCAGTGCCTTCAGCGGGGTGTATGGCCAGGCCAGCAGCACCGCCAACGGCGTCACCGGCGAAGCCTTCGGCACCGGCCGCGCCGGGTATTTCACCCAGAGCAACAGCAGCAGCTCGGCCAACGCCGTGGAAGTGCAAAGCAGCGGCACGGGCAACACGCTGCTGCTCAACAAGACCAACACCAACGCCACCACCGAGGCGCTCAAGGTGCAAAACGCCGGCCTGGGCATCACGGCCACCATTGCCCAAACCAACACCAGCAGCGACGCCAGCGTGCTGCAACTAGTGCGCAACGGCGGCAGCACCACCGCCGACTACACGCTCCAGCTTGTCGATGTTAGTGGGGGCGGTACCATCGGCTTTCAGGACGTGGGGGCCAGCAACCCGTCGGCCCTTATCAAGGTCACCAATGGCACGCTTACGGGCAAGTCCTATGGTAGCCTGGCTTTGCTCGGATTGTGCACGGACGGTTTGCTTCACCGCGCTATCTCTTTCGGCGCGGCTATTCGAAATGGCCAACCCGAGATATCCGGCATCCTCAATGACCGGTGGCAGGTCACCGGGGACCTCTACGTCAACGGCAATACATCTGTCAACGGCAGTCTCTCCAAGTCGGGCGGCTCGTTCAAAATCGACCACCCGCTCGACCCCGAGAATCAGTACCTCTACCACAGCTTCGTGGAGAGCCCCGACATGATGAATGTCTACAACGGCAACGTCACGCTCGACGCCCGCGGCGAGGCCACCGTGACGCTGCCCGACTACTTCGAAGCCCTCAACCGCGACTTCCGCTACCAACTCACGCCCATCGGCGCACCCTTCACGCCCTACGTGCTGGCTGAAGTGACCGGCAATAAATTCCGCATCGCCGGCCAGGCCGGGGGCAAAGTGAGCTGGCAGGTAACGGGCATTCGCCAAGACAAATGGGCCGAAACCCACCGCATTCCCAACGCCGTGCCCAAAGAACCCGAAAACCGCGGCAAGTACCTGAGTCCCGATTCCTTCGGTCAGCCCGCCGCGCGCGGCATCGGCTACGAGCCGGCCGAGCCTGCTCCAACCGCCCGCCGCTAACTATTCCCAACGCCATGCGAGTACTATATATCTGCGGTTTGTTAGTCTTGTTGCCCGTGGCCGCCGCCCACGCTCAGATTGGGGTAGGCACCACCACGCCCGACGCCAAGTCAGCCCTCGACATCCGGGCCACCGACAAGGGCTTGCTCATCCCGCGCCTGACGGCCACCCAGCGCACGAGCATCACCAACCCGCCGCAGGGCCTGATGGTGTACCAGACCGACGGCACGGCCTCGGGCGGTACCCAAACCGGCTTCTGGTACTACGCCGGCACCGGCGGCTGGGTGTTCATCGAGCCCGCCGCCAGCGGCCTCGCGTTGCCTTACAGCGGCACGGCCAGCACCAGCAGCCCCGCCTTCGCCGTGAGCAACACCGGCACCGGCGTGGCCATCAGCGGCACGGGCAGCGGGACCAGCAATGCTGCGGTACAGGGCATCAACAATAACTCAGCCACCAATGCCACGGGCGTGCTGGGCACCACCGCCGGCGGCTACGGCGTGCGGGGCACGGCCAGCGCCAGCGGCGGCTACGGCATCGAAGGCCGGGCCACCGACAGCCGGGGCGTGAGCGGCTTCTCCACCAGCGGCCAGGGCCTGTACGGTAATTCCACCACGGGCGTAGCCGTGCAGGGCGCCAAAATTACCGGCGACAAAGGCCGGGTGGCGCAATTCACCAGTGCCGACGCCACCAACGACTCGACGGCCCTCTACGTGAGCACGGCCGGCGACCGGCCCGCCCTGCGCGCGGTGAACACCGCCACCTCGGCCCAGGCCGCCATCCGGGGCGTGAAGCAGAGCGCCAGCACCGATGGCATCGGGGTGGAGGGCGTGATAACGAGCGGCGCCACCGGCAACGCAGCCGGCGTGCTGGGCAACGACCACAGCGGCAGCGGGGGTAGCAGCGGGGTCATCGGCCTCACCACCAACGGCTACGGCGTGCGCGGCATTGCCTCGGCCAGCGGCGGTTACGGCGTCAGCGGCTCGGCCACCAACAGTTTCGGCGTCATTGGCGCCAGTGCCAGTGGCGTGGGCACCTACGGCAGCAGCACTAGCAGCTACGGCGTGCAGGGCACCAGCACCAGCGGCAGCGGCGTGTACGGCAGCAGCACCAGCAGCTACGGCGTTCAGGCATCTGCCGGCAACGTGGCAGCCGTGTACGGCACGGCCAGCCCCGGGACGAGCGGGGCCATCGTGGGCATCAACAACAGCACCGGGGGCACCACGGCCGCCGGCGTGCTGGGCCTGGCGCAGGACGGCTGGGGGGTGCGGGGCGTGGCCCTCACCACGGGCATGGGTGTGTCGGGCCAGTCGCCGGACTCGTATGGCGTTTCCGGGGTTTCCGGCACGGGCAGCGGCGTGTACGGGCGCACCGGAGCCGGCAACGTGGGCGGCGTGGCCGGCGTGATTGGCAGCAGCGCCAACAGCTCGGGCGTGGGCGTGCTGGGCACCACCGCCAGCGGCTACGGCGTGCGCGGCGAAGCCACCGCCAGCAACGGCTACGGCGTGATTGGCGTGGCCGGCAGTGCCAACGGCATCGGCGTCATTGGCTCGGCCACGGGGGCGGCCACGGGCGTCATCGGGCAAGCCAGCGGTACGGGCCGGGCTGCCTATTTTAACCAGAGCAACGCCGGCAGCAGCAGCCCCGCCGTCGTCATCAGCCAGAGCGGTACCGGCCTGGCCCTCGACGTAACGGGCGGCGCCATCCGCACCCCGGAGGTGAACTCGACCAACACCGGTACCGCCAACATGCTGCCGCTGGCCTACGGGCGCATCGCGGCCAACGGCACCATCCTCAGCGGCTCGGGCAACTTCAGCGTCAGCATCCCGTTCGCCGGCACCGGTTACTACGAAATCACCCTGTCGGCCCCGTCCGGCACCAACCTCACCAATACCGTGTGCGTGTCGTCGGGCACCACCGCCGATGCCCTGAACGGGCAAGGCGTCGTGATGACGACCGCCAGCGGTACCACAAGCGGCATTGTACAGGTAAATACCTGGCTGGTAGCCAACAATGGCAACCTCAGCCAGCCCAATCGCGCCTTCTCCTTCGTGGTCTACCAACCCTGAGCAGCCTTCTACAAGCTGCTTTGGCTCACAAGGGGCCGCAGTATGAACTTTATAGGCCGCGAATGAAAACAAGTTTTGAAGCTGACCCTTCGTGCTCAGCAATAAAAAAAGCCCCTGCTGTATCAGCAGGGGCTTTTTTATCAGTATTAAATCTGCGAAATCCGCGAAAATCTGCGGTTAGGCTTTCTTCTTCTCTAGCACCTCGTCAATCAGGCCGTACTCCTTGGCCTCATCGGCCCGCATCCAGTAGTCACGGTCCGAGTTGTCGTGGATTTCCTGGTAGGTTTTGCCGGTGTGCTGCGCCAGAATGTCATACAGCTCCTTCTTCAATTTCAGGATTTCACGGGCCGTGATTTCAATGTCCGAAGACTGGCCCTGCGCGCCGCCGCTGGGCTGGTGAATCATCACCCGGGCGTGGGGGAGGGCCGAACGCTTATTCGGGGCGCCGCCAGCCAGCAGCACCGCGCCCATCGAAGCCGCCAGGCCGGTGCAGATGGTGGCCACATCGGGGTTCACGTACTGCATCGTGTCATAAATGCCGAGGCCAGCATACACCGAGCCGCCGGGCGAGTTGATGTAGAGCAGGATGTCCTTCTTGGCGTCGGCCGACTCCAGGAACAGCATCTGCGCCGTCAGAATGTTGGCAATGTAGTCGTCCACGGCCGTGCCCAGGAACACGATGCGGTCCATGATGAGGCGCGAAAACACGTCAATTTCGCGGAAGTTCTGCGGACGCTCCTCGATAACCGAGCGGGTCATGTTGGTGGGCAGCATCATGCCGTTGCGCACCTGGCCTTCCATGTGGTTCAGGTACTGGTCCACGCCCAGGCCGCTCAGGCCCTGTCCTTTCACCGCGAACTTGCGAAACTCTTGTCTATTCAGTAATGGATTCATGAGGGAAAAATGGCGCGCACGCTTCCGCTTGCGCAGGTGAGGTTAGAAAGACGGGCGAAGAAAGCAAATGTTGTCGGAACCCCAACAAAAAAGCCCCTACGTTTCCGTAAGGGCTTTTCCAAAAACTGGGCTGCGCAGGTTTAGCTGTGCAGGGTCCGGAATTCTTCGGCCGTTACGGGCTTGTCCGTAACAACAACTTTGCCGCGCAGGTTTTCCAGCACTTTCTCTGCCAGAATGGCCTCGTACTCGTTCACGTAGTTCTTGCCGTTCTCCTGCTTGAGGTAGCTGTCAGCATAGCTGCGCATCGATTCGCGCATCTCGTCGGGCATGTTCGGCATGTTGAACTGACCCATGATTTTGTCGAGCGTGCGGTCCACGATTTCGTCGTTGCTCACCTTCAGGCCGGCTTCTTCCACCACCTTATTGCGAATCATGCTCCACTTCAACTCCTTCACGTAGTCGTCGTAGTGCTCTTCCACCATCTCGGGCGTCAATTTGCCCTCGTTGGCGCGCACCAGCCACTTCTTGAAGAACTCCGTGGGCACCTTGATGTCGGTGTTTTCCACCAGCTGCTTCACGATGGCGTTATTCAGCGCGCCTTCGCTCTCGCGGTCGTAGTTCGACTGAATCGTCTCACGCACCTTAGCGTCAAACTCCTCTTGTGAAGAAACTGCCTCGGGGCCGAACACCTTGTCGAACAACTCCTGGTTCATCTCAGGCGCCGCCGTGCGGTTCACCTTCTCCACGCTGAACTCGTAGTCGCCGGTGGCTTCCTCAGCTTCTTTTTTGCTCAGGCCGGTGAAGTTCGAAATCGAAGCCGCGTCGTTGCCGAAAGCCTTTTGCAGGTCAAACGTCACTACGTCGCCGCCTTTTTTGCCGATGAACTGGGCCTGGTCGCCGGTCACCTTGCTGATGGGCAGCAGCACCGTGCGGCCTTCGCCTTCCTCGCCGGCCTTCTTGAACTTGCCAAACAGGTAGTCGCCCGCTTCCGACTCGTCGGGGTTGGTCGTCTCGCCGTACTGACGGGCAATCTGCTCGTTGGTCTGGGCCAGCGTGTCTTCGTCAATGGTCACCTTGTGCAGGTCAGCCTTCAGCTCGGCAGGCAGCTCGAAAGCCGGCAGCAAACCCAGCTCGAACGAGAAATCAAAATCCTTGTCGGTGTCGAAATCCACATTGCTGGCCACGGGCAGGGGCTCGCCCAACAAGTTGATTTTGTTCTCCTTAATGTAGGAGTCCACGGCCTTGCCCAGCATCTTGTTGATTTCCTCGGCCAGAATGCCTTTGCCATACATCTTGCGCACCATGCCCACGGGCACCATGCCCGGGCGGAAGCCCTTCACCTGGGCGCGCTTGGTGTACTCTTTGATTTGCTTGTCGACGGTGGGCGCGTAGTCGGCTTCGGTCAGGTGTACGGTCAGCAGCCCGGTCAGCTGCTCGTCGTTCTTGTCGAGGGTGATGTTCAAAACAGGGAACCAGCTGCTGCTGGCCAGGTTGAAAGGTTGAAAAAAAAGCCTCCAGCCTATACGACTGAAGGCCTGCATCAAATAAAAGTGCGGATAGAGGGACTCGAACCCACACGCCTTGCGGCACCAGATCCTAAGTCTGGCACGTCTACCAATTTCGCCATATCCGCATATGGTGCCGCACGCCGATTGCTACGGGCCCGCAAAGGTACTCGGGAAAGTGTTTGTGTGCAACGGGCGTTTTAGGTTGGACTAGGGCAGGCGCAAAGAGAAAAATAGAACATCATGCAGCGCGCCGCGAAGCATCTTTACTGCGCAACGCAATTAGATACTATTACGGTAAAGATGCTTCGCGGTGCGCTGCATGATGTCCCATCGTACTCAGTCAAGTCGCGTCACCTTTTCCGTCCCGGCGTTGTTACTTTACCCATTATGCCTCCCGTTATCTCCCCCGAAGCCGAGCGTCAGGAAATCCTGCGCCATTACCGCCGCCTGTTGCGCACCGCTAAGCCTTACTTAAAGGATGGCGACCCCAAGCTCATCAAAAAGGCTTTTAATCAGAGCCTGGAGGCGCATAAGGAAATGCGCCGTAAGTCGGGCGAACCCTATATTCTGCACCCGTTGGCGGTGGCGCAAATAGCTGTGGAGGAAATCGGGCTGGGCACCACCAGCATCGTGGCCGCGCTGCTGCACGACGTGGTAGAGGACACCCCCACCGAAATTTCCGACATCGAGCGCGAGTTCGGCACCAAAGTGGCCCGCATTATTGATGGGCTGACCAAGATTTCGGGAGTGTTCGAGTACGGCACCAGCGAGCAGGCTGAGAACTTCCGCAAAATGCTGCTCACGCTGAGCGAGGACGTGCGGGTGATTCTCATTAAAATCGCCGACCGCCTGCACAACATGCGGACGCTGGATTCGATGCCGCGTCACAAGCAGCTGAAAATTGCGTCGGAAACGCTGTACCTGTACGCGCCGCTGGCCCACCGGCTCGGGCTCTATACTATAAAGAGTGAGCTGGAGGATTTGTACCTCAAATTCACCGATACGGAAACGTATACTGAGCTTAAGGCCAAAGTGCGGCAGAGCCAGGCGGCGCGCAACCGTTTCATTAAGGAGTTTGTGCAGCCGATTGATGACGAATTGAAGTCGCAAGGCTTTGAGTACGAAATCAAGGGCCGGCCGAAAAGCATCTATTCGATTCTCAAGAAGATTAAGAAGCAAAACATCACCTTCGACGAGGTGTATGACCTGTTTGCCATTCGGGTGATTCTGGACGTGCCGCCGGAGCAGGAAAAAGCCGCCTGCTGGCAGGTGTATAGCATCGTAACTGACTTTTACCAGCCGAACCCCGACCGCCTGCGCGACTGGGTGAGCACGCCCAAAGCCAACGGCTACGAGAGCCTGCACACCACCGTGATGTCGCGGGCCGGCCAGTGGGTGGAGGTGCAGATTCGCTCGCGCCGCATGGATGACATCGCCGAGAAAGGCTACGCCGCGCACTGGAAGTACAAGGACACCGGCAGCATCCAGCCCGAAAGCTCGCTCGAAGGCTGGGTGAACAAGGTGCGCGAGATGCTAGAATCCAACAATTCTAGCGCCCTGGAATTCATGGACGAATTCCGCCAGAACCTGTTCGTGAAGGAAGTTTACGCCTTCACGCCCAAGGGCAAGCTGGTGATTCTGCCCGACAAGGCCACTGCATTGGATTTCGCCTTCGACATTCACTCCCAAATCGGCATCCACTGCCTCGGCGCCAAGGTGAACCAGAAGCTGGAGCCCCTCAGCTACCAGCTGCACAACGGCGACCAGGTCGAAATCCTGACCTCCCACAAGCAGCGCCCCACCGCCGAGTGGCTCAACTACGTCATCACGACCAAGGCCCGCTCGAAAATCAAGGATTTCCTGCGCGACGACAAGCGCGCCAAGGCCGAAGACGGCCGCTACATCCTCGAAAAGCGCTTGGAGCTTATCGGTGTGCCTTTCACGCAGGACAACTTCAACCGCCTGCTGGCCTACTTCAACGCACCCAGCGCCCAGGAGTTCTACTACCGCTTGGCCGTGGGGCAAATTGACGGCCGCGCCATCCGCGAGTCGCTTTTCACCTCCGAAAAGCCGCTGCCGGCCGTGCTCGAACCCAAAACCTTCGACAACGAAGTCCAGAAAATCCGCGGCGTGAAACCGGATATGCTCGTCGTGGGCGAGCACACCGACAAGTTCAACTACAGCATCGCCCGCTGCTGCAACCCCATTCCCGGCGACGACGTGTTTGGCTTCGAAACCGACCAGGGCCTCATCATCCACCGCACCAGCTGCCCCCGTGCCGTCGACCTCATGTCGAACTACGGCAACCGCATTGTGCGCGCCAAGTGGACCGACCAGCTCGAACTGGCCTTCCTCGCCGGCGTGCGCCTCAAGGGCTCCGACCGCGTGGGCCTCGTCAACGACGTCACGCGCGTCATCAGCAGCAGCCTCAAGGTGAACATGCGTTCCATCACCATCACCGCCGATGACGGTTTCTTCGAAGGCCAGATTATGGTGTTCGTGAATGACACCGACCATCTCACCAAGCTCATCCAGCGCCTCAAAAAAGTCGATGGCGTGCTCCAGGTCGAGCGGTTCGATTCGTAAAAGTGAATTCCACCGAGCCCATCACCATTCACGGTACCGAGGTAAACGAGCGCACCCAATGCGCCCATTGGCATTCTAAGCGCGACATCATTGCCATTCAGCACAAGTGCTGCGGCGAGTTCTACGCCTGCATCCAGTGCCACAACGAAGCCGCTGACCACCCCGCCCAGGTCTGGCCCAAAACCGAATTCCAAACCCAAGCCGTCTACTGTGGCAACTGCCACCAAACCTTAAGCATCGCCAGCTACTTAAGCTGCAACAGTACCTGCCCCCACTGCCAGGCCGCCTTCAACCCCGGCTGCGCCAACCATTACCACTTCTATTTCGAGCAGTAAGCTGATGCCTCCGTGGCTCCCCTCTCCCAGAGGAGAGGGGCCGGGGGTGAGGTGACCTGCCCGCCCTTACCTTTGTCCCGCCGACTTACACCTTATATATACCGTGAGTAAATCCCAAACCGTCCCCGCCAACCTCGCTGTTGAAGCAGGGCAGGGGGTAGGCGGCTCCTCCGAAACCGGCTACGCCGCCAAGCACACGCCCAGCCCCGCCTCCGAAGCCCCCCTGAATACCGATAAGCTCGAAGAAGTCAAAAAGCTCTTCACCGCCCACCTCGAAAACAAAGGCCTTCGCAAAACCGGCGAGCGCTACGCCATTCTCGAAGAAATTTACGCCCGCTCCGGCCATTTCGACGTCGAAGAGCTTTACGCCGGCATGAAGGAACGCGGCCTGCAGGTAAGCCGCGCCACCGTCTACAATACGCTTGACCTGTTAGTAGAGCAGGGCCTCGTCAGCAAGCACCAGTTCGGCCGCAACCTCGCCCAGTACGAGAAGAGCTACGGCTACCGCCAGCACGACCACGTCATTTGCACCGAATGCCATAAAGTAGTGGAATTCTGCGACCCCCGCATCCACGGCATCCAAACCATGGTCGGCGACCTGCTGAACTTCCATATCTTGCACCATTCTTTAAATCTTTACGGCATCTGCGGCGACTGCCGCGCCAAAGCCGAAGCCGCCGCCCGCCAGAACACTCCCGCATGACCACCACCAGCACCGTCCAAAACGGCATCCTCCTCATCCGTCTTTCCGGCGACCTCATCGGCAGCCCCGACACCGACCAACTCCTGCAAACGGTTAACAACCACCTCGGCGAAGACCTCACCCACTGCGCCATCGACCTCTCCGAAATCCGCTACATCAATAGCACCGGCATTGGCGTCCTCGTCTCGCTCCTCACCAAATTCCGCAGCCGCGGCGGCGAGCTAGTCCTCATCAACCCCGCTGACCACCCCAAGAAAATGCTGGCCATCACGAAGCTAAACAACATCTTCACCGTTGCCGCCGACGAAGCCACCGCCCGCCAACAGCTAACCCCGGCCGCCCTCTAGGCGGCCTTTTTTTTGCCTTTTTGGCTCGTACTCATCTGTCATCCTGAGCGTAGCGAAGGACCTTGTCAAGCAGAAACAGCATCAGGCAAAAGCCACAGCACTACTCTAAATCCTCAACACCAACCACCTTAATAACAGCCCTTCCAAAACCACCAAAACCCGTCAGGCTCCCCCTCTCCCCAAGGAGAGGGGGCCGGGGGGTGAGGTGCCCCCGGAGGGCGAAACCCAACACTCATGCCAGTAGATGTATTAGTAGGCCTCCAGTGGGGCGATGAAGGCAAAGGCAAAATCGTAGACGTTCTCGCACCCACCTACGACGCCGTAGCCCGCTTCCAGGGCGGCCCCAACGCCGGCCACACCCTCTTCTTCGACGGCGTCAAGCACGTCCTGCACCAGGTCCCCAGCGGCATTTTCCACCCCCACATCCTCAACATCGTCGGCAACGGCGTCGTCCTCGACCCCATCGTCTTCCGCCAGGAGCTCCAAAAGCTCACCGACAGAGGAATCGACTGGTCCAAAAACCTCTACATCTCCAAAAAAGCCCAGCTCATCCTCCCCTCGCACCGCGCCCTCGACCGCATCAGCGAAGAAGCCCGCGGCAACACTAAAATCGGCAGCACCCTCAAAGGCATCGGCCCCACCTATTCCGACAAAATCGGCCGCGTCGGCCTCCGCGTCGGCCACATCCTCCTGCCCGATTTCCAGCAGCGCTACCAGGAAGCCGTCGCCCAGCACGCCGCCATTGCCGCCCACCATAATAAGCAGCTCGAAATCGAAGCCCTCGAAGCCGACTTCTTCTCCGCCGTCGAATTCCTGCGCACCCTCCAGCTCATCGACACCGAATACCTCCTCAACGACCTCCTCACTCAAGGCAAGCGCATCCTCGCCGAAGGCGCCCAAGGCTCCCTCCTCGACATCGACTTCGGTTCCTACCCTTACGTCACCTCCTCCAGCACCATCGCCGCCGGCGCCTGCACCGGCCTCGGCATCGCCCCGCGCCACATCGACAAAGTCTACGGCATCATCAAAGCCTACAGCACCCGCGTCGGCAGCGGCCCCTTCCCCACCGAACTCCACGACGAAGTCGGCGAGCAAATCCGCCAAGCCGGCCGCGAGTTTGGTTCCACTACCGGCCGCCCCCGCCGCACCGGCTGGATAGACCTGCCCGCCCTCCGCTACGCCATCATGCTCAACGGCGTCACCGAGCTCCACCTCATGAAAGCCGACGTCCTCGACGGCTTCACCGAAATCCAGGCCTGCACCCATTACCGCACCGCCACCGGCGCCAGCACCCCCCAGCTCCCCGACCCCGGCGAACTCACCACCATCACCCCCGAGTACATCACCCTCCCCGGCTGGCACTCCGACCTCACCACCATCACCGACGCCGCCCAATTCCCCCCCAACCTCGTCGCCTACCTCGATTTCCTCGAAAAGGAACTGCAAGTGCCCATCCGCATCGTCAGCGTCGGCCCCGACAGAGTAAGCACCCTCCATCGGTAAGAGAACGGAATAAGTAGAACGCCACGGGATAAGAACAACGTCATGCTGAGCGAACTCGAAGCATCTCTACCGCACAACTAACCCCGCCAACCCGGCTATTCTACTCGCTTCATCCAGCCCCGCACCCCTTTCCAGCCCGAATCTGGAGATAGGTGCGGGGCTTTTGCGTAAAAGAACACACCTCAATTGAACCCAGAAGAGTATAATCCGACTTGAAAACGGCATCAACTCAACAGCAGGGTAGGGACCAAGTCACTTTATCCAGAAGCTACAAGAGAAGCTACTGCACCTATTTCAGACCGTTCCAACACCAACTAGCAAGCATTCCCACAGCCACGCCACCCACTCACAGAAGTCCAAAATCAACCTAAACCAACCGCTCCACCACATCAAACCACAAACCCCCACAAATTTTTTAACCGCATCAATCAGTTACTTACAACCCCAATCTAGCTATTTCGTAAAAGCCCCCTTGCCGCCCCAAAAAGTCCCCCTACCTTTGCAGTCCCGAAACGTCAAACGGACTAACGGAAACGCCAAAAGCACCCGCTCCGGCACCAAATTGAAAGGTTGGGAACTCCAGCGGAAAGCATCTTGTCTTACCCACCGCGGCCAGCCGCAAGCGCCAAGATTTATTTCTTGAATAGCTTGCACCGGCGAAAAAAGCCACCGTACCTTTGCAACCCGCTTCAATCGGAAGCAGCTAGGCTTGAAAATCGAAGCGAAAAGATTCTAAAATTTTTTCGCTAAAAAATTTGAAAGTCAAAAAAATCAACTACCTTTGCACTCCCAAAACGAACAAAGGCAACCGAAAGCCAGTGCTAAAACACTGACTCACAAATAAAAAAGCCGCTTTAAACGAAAGCAGCAGATTTGAAAACGAATCGAAAACCAGAAAGATTTTCGAAAATAAGTTGTCAAATCAAAATTAGTTTCTACCTTTGCACTCCCAAAACGAACAAAGGCTGACAACGACAACCCCGGGTTAAATCACCAACCCACACTGATGCTTCAAATGGAAGCATCACACGTTCTTTGAATGATGGAAATAGACAAAATAGTAAGTGTTCCACTTGCTGCTTCTTCTTCGGAAGAAACAAAGTGAAACAAACCAAGCGAAACGAATTTGACCATAATGTCAATATGTGAGCAAGGTCAGCACTCGACATCAGCCATTCTTCGGAATGGTGTAGAACATTTTACAATGGAGAGTTTGATCTTGGCTCAGGATGAAC
>NZ_JAUQSX010000025.1 GCF_030581005.1 Hymenobacter mellowenesis
CATCGTGCAGGTGTCAGGTAGTGAAAATACGCTTTTCTCTACTCACAACTGGCCTCCTATTTAGGGAAGCGTACAGTGGGTGTGCAGCTTCCATCGGTTTTAGCTTTATTCAGGTCTCCAATCAAAGCGCAAATAATCTTTAGTGAATTAACCGAAAATCAGATTCTTTCCGTTTCTACCTTTAAAGTGCGTAATAAAACTGTTTATGTGTTGTTCCATAGTGCTTTAGGAAAGCTGGGCAATGCATCCATGGGCACGTTAAAATTCTCTCAATTAGCAATGGAAAATATCAGTTCTATGCGACTTGCTGGTGATACAACTATAAGCAGACAGATTAATACTATAACATGTTTCTTCTTTAAAGAAGAGTCCGCTAAGAATGTTGCCCCGATAGAACTATTCTTCAGAGGTCTAAATAAGTATGCTCAAACTGCAACAATCAACCAGGAATCGAAGAAATTCTTCCACTCAGGCAGAATATCTACTCTGTTGTTCAATAGCGACAGAATCGAGCTTCTTCAGCAGCAACTTGGGATAGAGGGTGAGGTAGCGGGGTACATAAACTTTAATAAAACATCCGCAGGCTATGAATACGAAAATCTATACTTTCTATATGCAGACAGAATGAAAGCCGATTATGCCAGACATGATTTTCAGTAACACTATCGAGCTTGAAATACGACTCAGAATAGCAGCGCGATGGTTGATGGTCGCCGTGGTGTGGAAGGCGTTGGGGTTGCTGTGCCATTACTATGTACTGGCGAGGAACTGTTTTGTAGCTATCGGATTCAAAAACCTATAGATAATTAGCCAATAGGCACGAAGACGGCCGATTGACTGTTCTTTTTCGTAACTTAGTCTTCTACAATCTCACCAATATTTCGCCCACAAGATGCAACAAGAACCTGCCGATGAAAGCGCTTCTAATGAGGAGTTGACAACTGCCAAACCGGCGCCTGCCCCGCACGAGGAAAACGATGGCTTTCTGCAAAACATCGTCTGCATTGTAAATGAAGGCTACATGAAAAATGTGGGCATTGCCTTGCAAATAGGGGGGCTGCTGGTAAGCGGCACGATTATTTCGGGCGATGCGTATTTTGACAAGCTGGCTGAAAAAATGGCTGCTGCTGCTGGCGATGATGAGAAGAGCGCCGCGATACTAAGAAAATACTATGGCTCCTTTGGTGAGACATACCGTCGAAAACGCGAAGCCAAAACATTTAGCCCGGAGACTACTTCTTACATTCATTTGGAGGATTGTACCTTCAGCGGCTCAGCGCAATTGGCAAATTTGAGCACACTGTGGCGGGGGCGAATCTCGGCAGTTGACGGGTTCTTTTTTAGCAGGCTTACTAATAACTCAGCGAAGGATAAAGAATAACGGTTCCATCCTTTCTAGCAAGGCCCCAGCATTGATGCTGGGGCTTTTTTGTAGATTTCAGGCATGAAAACACCACTTGCCGCCCTGCTCTGCCTGCTCACGCTCACTACTCATGCCCAAGAGTGGCCCCGTAATCCCAAAACTGGCAAGGTAGAGTTTACGGGCGTGCTGCCGTGGCCTACCACGACAAAAACCGATGCCCAACGGCAGGCGCTGGTGAAGCGCTGGTATCTGGCGAAGCTCACCGACTCGACGCCCGCCCAGGTAGCCGAAGAAGTACGAACGATGGTTTCGAAGTCGCTGCTGACCTATGCGCAGTTGCCCACGATAACAGCGATTGAGCAGGGCAAAGAAGGCGAGGGTTATCGATTGCTATACATGGTGAAGCTGACTTCTGCGAAGGCAGGGCTTTCCTATAGCATTTCAGACTTCACACTCGCCAAAAGAAGTGACGAAGATTCTACGCCACTTGAACACCACCTAACCACGCCCGACACAAACAAACAAGCCGCCCTCGCAGAGTTGCGAAAGCGGCTTGTAAAGGCTTTATCTGCCTTCTAACCCCATCCGGCCGATGCTTTCGCATCTTCCACCCCTTTGACAAGCTTCTGGCGCTTCAGCTCGGCATCGTAGCCAAATTCAAGCACAGCAGGACCATAGCCGGCAATTTGTTTGTTGCTATCGGACGTATCGCTCACATGCTGTACTACCTGCTCTAGCAGCTGATTAGTGCGCGCGGCCTGCGCTTCTAGCGCCCCCATGCGAGCTGATAAGTCTGACGCGCCGGGGCCGCTTCCTGCCAGCTCGCCCCCGGTGGGCAAGGTGCCGCCGTTGGCGTAGTGGCCGGGGTAGTAGCCGGCCGGGGGCGGCGCTATTTCGTAGGGCAACGTGAATTGGCTAAAGTCGATGGCCGTGAGCGGCCGGGCCCGGCCGGCGGTGTTGATGAAGTCGAGCCAACCCAAGTTATTGGCCGTGGCCTGCCGGTTGGTGATGTGCTCGCCCCCCTCCATTTCGCCCAGGTGCGCCCCGCTCTGGTGCCAGAGCTGTACGCCGCCCTGCGCATGACGCGGTCCGTCCACCACGCCCCCGTCGGCGAAGGTGTCGCCGAGTGCCTTCGCCGCGAAGACGCCGCTCGCCACCGTCGCGCCGGCCACAATGATGGCCGGAATGTTGGCCGGGAAGGGAATCGCTGCCGCCTGCGCGATGGCCTGCACAGCGGCTTGTATAGCCGTGGCTGCCGTCAGAGCCAGAGCGACGCGCTGCCCTTCCTTTTGCAGTTGCTGTTGCTCTTTGAGCTGCTTCTTTTCCTCTTCGGCGGCTTTGCGCTTCGCAGCCGCGAGCCGGTCGGTTTCGGCCCGCTGCTTGCCGAGCTGCGCGAGGTAGTAATCGCGCCGTGCGCCGCTGCTCTTGCCCGCTTCCTCTTCCGATTTCTCGGCGGCGCTCTGACTGGCTTGCAACTGTTGGTCAAGCAAGCTGAGCTGATTGCGCGTGGCTTCGAGCTGCGCATCGACTGCGCTCAGGGCCGCGCCCACGACGGCGTTGCTGATTTGCTGCGCGGTTTGGGCGATGGCGGCGGCGGCTTCATTGATTTGCCCCTTCACCTTCTCCACGTCTTCGGGCTTTACGCCGAAGAGCTTTTCGAGGATGGTCGCGCCCAGGTTGAAGGGCCGCTTCGCGAGCTCGTTCATTCGTTGGACGAACGCCTCGCTCCACGCCGTTGTATCGCTGTAGAAGCCGGCCGTTCGTTCGGCCATGCGGCCCTGTTCGTCCTGCTGCTGCTCGAAATTCTTCTGTTGAATGTCTTGCTCAAAGTTGGCCTGCTCGACTAAGAGTAAGTTCAGCGCGTCGGTGTCGGCCCGCTTCTGCGCGAGGGCTTTGTCGTTGGTGCCGGTGTCGAGGGCGAGCAGCTCGCGCGCGTTCTGAATCTTCAGGTCTAGCGTGTACTGCCCCTGCGCTTCGAGCAGCGCGATTTCGGCCTGCTGCCGTTCTACCAACGCCGCCCGGTGCTTCGCGGTCTGCTCTTGCTCATGGGTTGCTGTGAGGGCGGCAATTCGGCCCTGCTGAGCAATGATTTCCGCTTCGTTGGGTTGGGCTGCGGCTTTCAGAGCTGCCAACCTTCGCCCTTCGGATTGTAACTGATATTTGTAAATCTCATTTCCCTTCGCCTGCTCGACGGCAATCACAGCCTCAAGCCGAGCCTGCGCAGCATCGACAGCCGCTTTCTTCTGCCGAACTTGTTCGGTGCGGTCGAGCGTCGCCAAGTCGCCGATGAGCGCGAGCTTGTCTTTCTTCTCCTGCTCATTGCTCTCCTTCGCGACTACGATGCGGTCGAGCAAGATTTTCCGCTGTAAAGCAAAGGTGTTCCTGCCCGAAGCTTCCTGAATTTTGAGCAGCTGCTCGTTGTAGTCAATCTGCTTTTGCAAAATGACTTTGTAGCCCTCGAAAAGTGAGCTTTCGAAACCGGCTCGGTACGCGTCGCCAATCTTTTTACCGGCCCCACGCATCGCATTCGCGGCCCCGCTGAAGTCGCCGGTCACGAATTTGGTAATCGCCTCCGCGCCCACCTTCACCGACGCTACCAATCCATCAAATAGGCCGCTCGCGGTGGCTTTTACCTTCGCGAAGCCGGCCTCACTGCCGACTACAGTTTTCGTCAGCTTCTCCCAATTAGTCACGACGTAGGCGAGGGCGATGATGAGCAGGCCGATGCCGGTGCCGGCGATAGCCAGGCGCGCGGCTTTGCCCCCGGTGGTAGCGGCCTCGCCCCCGGTCAGGTAAGCTTTAGCCGTGTTGAGCAAGCTGCTCAGGTTGGCCCGGCTCTCGCTGTTGAGGGCTTTGGAAATGGCTTCGAATGAGCTGGTAATCGCCACCACCGTTTGCATTTTGGCTTCGTACTCGGCGGCTTTGTCGGCCGACAAGCCGAACGTTTGGCCGGCGATGGCCACCACGCCCACGGCCCCGGCCAAACCCGAAGCCATGTCCACGAAGGCGGCGGCGCGCTCTTTGGGCGCGAGCGCGTCCAATCCGTCTTCAATGGTCTTAAGCTGCCCCTTGGCGCTGCCCAGCTTTAAAAACGCCTGCTCGTATTCTTCGGTGCCGATGGTGGCCCGGCGAAAGGCAGCTTCCAATTCTTCAATCTCGGCTTCGAGCGCCGACACGGTGCCGGGCTTCAGGCCGTCGAGCTTCGCGGCAAAACCTTCGGTGCTCTGCTCCAATCGCTCGATTTCGCCGACAAGCTTCGCCATGTCGGCTGTGATTTTCTTCGCCGCGTCGCTGCCCGAATCGAGCCCTTCGAGTTGCTTATCGAGGGCGGCGAGCTTCTTGGTGGTATCGGCCAACGCCTGCTGCGCGGCCGACATTTCTATCTCAATCCGATAGGTCTTGGTGGTATTACTCATCGCGGGCCGGGGCTGTGGGCGCGCTGCTGCTGCTCGTCAGCGGCCCGGTAAAAGCAAAGGGTAGTGAGGATATCGTCAGCCGGTTTCGCACGCGCTTCGTCCAGCGCACAAGCGCCCACGCGGCAAAATTCCAGCAGAAGCCCGACCGGCCCGAAGTCGTCAAGTGGGTTTCCATCGCGCTCAGCAGCTGTTCGGCGGCGGGCTGCACGGCCAAAAACTTCGCGATACTGGTCGCGGTAGCGGCTGAGCGCGAGAGAAAATTTCCAATCAGGGGCCAGGCCACCGACATGGGCAGCGATTCAAACGCGCGGGCAGAGGCTTCGACCACGTCGGCCGTTAGGGGCACGTCGGGCGCCGGGCCGAAGAGCGGCTTCTTGCCGGCCGGCTTGTAGAGCACAGCGAGCAGAGCCGGGGCGCAGGCCAGGGCATTGCCGTCGTGCTCGAGCAAAAAATTCAACAGCGCTTCGAGCTGCGCGCCAGCAATCTTGTCGAGGTCCGCCGGGGCCGGCACGTAGGTCGTGCCGGCGTGTCGAAAAGAAGTGTCGCCGTCAGTGCCGGGCATGGGCAGCGGCCCATCGAGCAAAAACGGCGCGCCGCGCAGAATCGGCAGGCACAGGCTCACGTCATCTAAAAACGGCTGCGCGGGCAAGTCGCACAGGGCGGCGAGGGCGCGGCAGCGGTCGGGCCAATTCGCGGCGGCGGCGAGGGCGGCATATTGGGCGAGGCTTACGTCGGCCCAACTGCTAGGGAGACGGCCGGTGCATTTGGCGCCGCTTTCGTCAGTAATGGTGATTTTGCTCATACCTAAGAAATGACGCCTGCTGCTTTTGTGGCTATTTCTTCGGGGCGTTGGCTCGCATCTGTCGATAGAAGAGCATGAAAAAGCCCCGGCCGGTGAGGGTCGGGGCTTTTTTAAGTTGTGAATCGGCTTTAATGCCGGGGTTGCGCTTCCTCAAGTAAATCCGCCTCAGATAGAACAGGTGGTTCATGCCAATCAGGAGCTTTCACAACCTCCTTGCTCCTAATATTAATTACTTCGCGCACAAGCTGTTTGGTTTTGCTCTTAATCTTATACTCACCTTTGCCCATATTTCTGCATATAGGTTGTACAACGGTATCGTTTTCCTCCCATGACACCCGCAAATGCCATCCTAAAATATGGAAGTCCCTAGTGTGTTCCGCTGTCATAACTATTTCATCAGTTATTAAAGCAGACTTGCCGGGGCGAATTGCCGCTATCTGCTCGTTATTCCCGTCAAATTGAAAGCTCATACTTTCTTTGACTGTCAAATTAACAGGCTTGTGGGTGAGAATATAGTTAAGGTCGATAATATCTTGCATGATTTGGCCGTCTAAGGCCACATTCTGAAATATAATACCAAACTCCTGCTCGATTTTAGGCAGCATTTCTATCATAGCAATAAGTTGCTCCCCGTCATCGGGCGAAGAACCTCTGCCCTTCATCTTCATGTGTTCATTGCTCCACACAGTTTGACCCTGATGGATTACACTGAAAATTTTATCCCTATCTAACGTGTGCATTATGTATGCATGCTCAAGCAAATACATAATATTGGGGTAGGTATTGTGGCGGCTGTCTAAATAAGCTTTGACGTTAAATCTTTTATTAGTCTTATCTATACGAACGATTAGCTCAAGGCGGGAAGCAGTGGTTAATACGACAAGTTGCAAGGCTTCTTCGGTGCGATATGCTTTGATAAGGACGTCAGAAATTAGAACCCCATTGTCGAGGCGTATACCGACATTCCCTTCCCAACCCGGTGCTCGTGCTATCCATAGCGCTACAACATCATCGTTTGGCAATGTAAATCCCTCCACCGTATGCGTGAATTGATTCATTGCATCAATGTTGATTCGTACTGGCTTGAGGGAACGCCCTGATTGTAAATCATCTAACGCCTTTTTAACTTCATCAGATGCAGATGAAATCTTGAACTGCGAGCGAGTTGGCCCATTTTGATTCTTCAAAGAGCCAATTGTTGGCTTTGACCCATCCAATTTTACTGAGAAATCAATACCCAAATTAGACAATGTTTGACCAAGTGGAACAACGGCCTCGATACCATCATTCGATAACTCTGCCAAAGCCGTGCGCTGAATGTAAGTCCATAATTCAGCAACAAATTCTTCTCCTGTGGCCTTTATAAAATATATATTATTTTGCTTCAAACGCTCCTGTCTGAGCGTGCTAATGGACGGGCCAACGACATACGCTGGCTTCATAAGTTTGCCTAATTTTTCAACGATTTTATCGAGTATAGTTAGGATATTGGGGTCTTCAACCGCATAGCCAATGAACACGATTGTGCGATTAGACATCAACCCCTTTAAATAAGTCCAAACTATATCATCTGCTCTATTCCAAAATGCATTATAATCGTCTTCCGATATAATCACACTTTCTGGTACGCTGGGCTGTCCGTGGATTTTAAAAAGCGTGACCTTTTTGTTGCCAATTTGAGGTATTTGGTTAGCCTGTCTGACCACATGGAGTTGATGCGGTTGATACACTAGCTCGAAGAGAGGGTCGTAATTAGTAGTAACTATGTAGTCGAAATATGCTATGCGGGCTAGCTGCTCATGAACATCCTTTCTTGACGGCTGCGCAGAAAATATTCTATCCAGAATTTCAATAAGATAATTACGGTTACCTCCATTTAAATCAATGAAATATTGCGCAAACTTTGGCAATGGCATTGTATTGGGGCATTCAGGCTTTTCTTGCCCAAGTTCTTCTGCCAAGTCTTTCTGTTGTGTGGGCGTTAGCTCTTTGTAAAGTGCTTCTACTACCCCTGCGCCCATCGGATAATCTGCGTAGCGTGAAAACCCTGCTCCTGCCCAGAGGAGTGCGCGGCCCTTCCGAATTTCTTTGAAAACGATTTCTTTGTCCATCATGGACGCCAAGCTACGAAAAGTTTGGCGTCAGTTCTGGTCTGATGGTAGCCTATTTCGACTGCGCCGCAGCTTCAACGATAACGTGAAAGAACCCCCAGCCGTCGGCGGGCTGCTGACGGCCTGCTCGATTGTCGTGAGCAGCTGCGCGGTCGTTTGGTGGAGCGCCGAAGAGTTTCGGATATGAAGGGCGGCGCTCGCTCCACTCCGTAAAAAATCCAGCAGCACCGGCCACGCGACCGAAACCGGCAGCGAGGCGAAGGCTTCAGCAGCGGCGCTCACCACTTCGGCCGACTGCTCAGCGGCATCGACCGGCATGAAGAGCACGGCGAGCAGGTGAGGCGCGCTGAGCACCGGGGCCGCAGCATTCTCGGCAATGAAGTCGAGCAGCGCTTCGAGCTGACCGGCGTTTATCTTGTGCAGGTCGCCGACGAAGCGATAAGTCACGCCCTGATGCGTGAGGGTTTCGAGCCGCTGCGCCGGGTGCGGTGGTTCCTGCTCGAATAGCCAGGTCGCCGCTTCATAGATGACGCCGTACATGCCGACATCAGCGAGTAGAATATCGGGCTCGATGCCGCAGATGAGGGCCGTCGCCTTGATTTTGCCGGTCTCGCTGTTGGCTGCCATCGCGGCCCGTAGCTGCGAGTAGGGCGCGAGCGCGACTTCAGGCCAGCGCTCAGGCAGCCGGCCGATATGAATGACGGGCTCGCCGATAAACATCGCGGCCGGCGTCTCTTTGATTCTGATTTCGCGCATTACTCGGCGATGCTTTTGCTGATGACAGCCACGCGACCGGCTTTGCGCTTCTTCACCTTCGGGGCCGGGGCCGGCGTGTGCGCTTCAGCCGAGCACGACGCCGAGCAGGTGCTCAGCGGGCAGGTCGAGCAGTTCATCTCAAATCGACCTTCGGGGAAGCCTTCAGCCAGGCGCGGGCCGGTCGGCTTATCGACCGGGGCAACATCAGGCGCCATCGCCAGGGCGAGCGCCGCTGCTTCGGCCTGCGCCTGCGCTTCAGAGTCGGGCGTATGAAGAAATGCTTCGTAGGGCTGAAGGTATTCCACCACGCCGGGCATGCCTTCAGTCTCGAAAACGCGCAGCAGCCGTTTATAGTGGTTCACGGCAACGTCGCCGCCGCCGATGCGATAGCGGTGCGTAGGGTTGAGGGGGCTGCCGTCGGGCTGCTTCAGCTTGCCGCCGTACTTCTTTATCAACTCGGCGCCGAGCCGGGGCGCTTTCTCGACGTGCTCAGTGCTCGGCAGCCGGTCGGCGAATTGCTTCAGGGCGTCTTTTATTTCGTTAGTGACTTCCATTTGTGGGATTAGTGAGCAGTGAAAAAGCCGGCCGAATAGAGCAGCCAAAACATGAGGGCATTGCTGATGAGCGACTGCCAAAAACTATGCGTGCCAGTCTTAGGCTTGCCGTGAAGGTTGGCCGAAGCGAGCAGGCTGATAGCGACTAAAAAGAGGAAAATGAGGGCTTGAATTGTCATGCTGAAGTTTGAAAAAGTGATTAATTGAAAACGTCGATGAGCTCAGTCGATGCCTGCGAGGTGGTATGCCAGCCGAAGCAGCGCTCGCAGTAGTAATGCCGGCACTCGCGCCGGTTGGCCCGGCCGCTGCGCTTGGCGTCTCTGACTACCTGCTTCGCTTTTGACTGCTTGAAGCGCTTCTTTCGGCACGCCCGGCGCTCGCGGTGCTGTTGGTTGATTCCGTTCATCGTTAAGCGTAGCTAAGGCCGGCCTGCGGCTTCGTGGCGCGCGCAATGGCTTGCGTGAGGTTGTCGAGTCTGTCATCGTGGGCAGCGTTCGGAAAGGCTGCGCACTGATTGATGAGCGCTTCATTCCAACTTCCATCGAGCAGCACGACGCGGCCGGCTTCGATGAAGGGCGTCGAAGCGTTCACCCGCTCAGTTTTGCCACCCATCGGCGGGGGCGCCTCGACAATGTTCAGCTTCGTTTGCACGCGCAGCATTTGCACAATGGTTTTGCCGCTTGCTTTGGGCTCGATGTAGAACTTAGAGAGCATGCCGAAGCCGTTATCTTTTAGCAGCTGCGGTAGCTTGGCGAGCAGCTCAGGCGCTTCGAGCGTGAATTCGCCTGAGTAGCGCACGTAAAGCGTATTCTGTAGCACAGTCGAGACCATGACTGCGCTAGGGTCGTTTTTCTGCTCTTCGGTATAAGCCGTGTCCCCGTCGGCATGCCATACCGCTGTTTTTGCGCCCGGCACGTTTTCGAGAAAAGCAGGCCAGCTCATTGAGCGGAACCATCTCTTTTTGATGCGACCGCCTTCTTCCGGTGAGGGCTGCTGAAGTATCTGCCCTGAATAGCCATAAGAGCCAAGCGCGAGCTTCAGCTTAGCCAGGGCCGGGCGAGCCAGTCGCAAAACGTCGAGCAGTCCGTTGATGTACTTTTTGACTAGATGCTTCGGCTTTACATTGAAGCCGAGCTCGCCGGTCTTCGGGTCGGGCGTCAGCTCGCCGGGCAAACAGATATGACGTAGGGGCTCGCCGCGAGTGAGCCAGATGCCGGCCGGGTCTTTCTCATGTAGGCGCTGCATGAGCATAATTGTCACGCTGCGGCCTTTGTCAGTTTTGCGGGTGCTGAGCGTTTCGAGATGCTTTGCGGCTTGCTTCAGGCTGGCATCGCTCGCGCTGAGCATCGGGTTCAGCGGGTCATCGACTAGAATAAAGTCAGCGTGTACGCCGGTCACTGCGCCGCCTGAGCTGGTGACGTATCGCTGACCGCCGCGCGTGTTGCGGTAACTCATTTTCCCGTCTTCGTCGCCCTTGAATCGAATGCGACCGGGCCAAAGGCGCTGAAACTTGTCAGAGCGCAGGCAGTCTCGGCTTTTGACGCCGTGCCCGACGCTGATGCTGCTCGCGAAGCTGCTGCTGATAATGCGCGTGCCAGGGGCGCGCAGCCACAGCCAGGCAGGGAAGAGCTGCGTGACAGTCGTGCTCTTCGAAGTGCCAGGTGGAATATTAATGAGCACGTCGGGCTGAGACTCGCCGCGCTCCCAAGCCTCGAAAACCTCCTGAAGTTGGTCGCACAGGTATTCGAGGTGCCAATTCGGCACTAGCTCGACGGTCTCGATAGTCGGCCAGAATTCGAGAAAGAAGTCGTAAAACCGGGCGAAGCAGACATCGGCGAGAAGCTCATCGTCGGTAATCTCTTCGAGGTCGGTTTCGAGTAGCGCGTCGAGCTCTTCGGGGCTGAATGAGTCGAGGCTACGCATCGGCCGGCCCTTTCTGAGCAGCCGCAGCAGCCCGGCGCGCGTCGAGCAGCTGCTTCTTCAGCTCAGGCGACATCGCGGCGCGCAGGGGCGTCATGACGGGAAGGCCGTCGCTGGTGACGTCGAGCTTCGTCGTGAGCATGCCGCGCCATTTGGCGAGGTTGTCGAGCGCAGCATCAGGGTCGCGCAGGGTGAACGAAGTGCCGCCGCGCCCCTCAGTGATGGATTTAACGAGGTCGAGCACGCCGAGCGCTTCGGCCTTCACCAAGTCGAGCCGCAGCTCATCGCGCAGCACGGTCGGGCCGGCGACAATGCGAACGGCGTCGGGATTCTGCTCTAACTCCATTTCGAGCCTGAGCAGATACGTTTCACGCTTCAGCGCCTCGCGCTTCATTCGCTTTCGAAAAGTCTCGCGAAGCTTCTTTTCAGTGATGAGCGACTCGCAGCGGATAGCATAAGCCTCTTCAAATTCCACGTCGGCGCGGCACTCTTCCACAATCTGAGCTAAGGGCTTCGAGATTCGGGGCGTGTACTCGACTGGCTGCTTCGTGTAGAAGTCGGAAAGGTCAACCGTAGCAATCCTATCCCAACGCGCAGCAATCTCTTCAGGGCTCAAACCTGAGTGAGAAAGGAGTTTTTTGATTTCGGCTTGTATGTCAACATTTGTCAACAGTCGGCTTCCCTGACTTCTCGCAGTCTTTTCGCTATAACCCGCGCTCAGGGCAGCCCGCGTCGCATTCAGACAGCCCGCGTAAGCTTTTGCAAAGCTGAGCTGCTTCGGGCTCAACGCGCTTTTCTCGCTGCTCATTATTCCGACTCTGATAAATTCGAGAAGGCCGCGCCGAACGTGTCGCGCAGCTCATTCTTCATTTTGACAATGGTGCGGCGAATCCAGCTGTAGTCTTTCCCTGTGAGCTGGCCTATCTGCCGGTAAGTGCTGCCGGCGACGTGCAAGCGGAAAGCCGTCACGTCGGCCGGGTGGTAGCCGGTGGCGAGCTCAGTCTCGACGTCGGCAGCCAGGGCGGCGAGCCCGTCTTCGGGCGGGGCCGGGCTGTTGAGCTGCCGGTCGTAGGCTTCGGCCAATTCGAGGGGCGTGAGCTTGCCGGCCCGGCGCCGCTCTTCGACGGCCCCCCATTTGATAGCCTGAAGAATATAAAACTTGTAATTGCTCCCCTTGAATCCTTCCTGCTGAATCGCGTCGTGACAATCCAAAAGCTTCTGCTGATACAGGTTCATGCCGTCTTCAGCCGAGCCGGTGAGCTTGACAGCCAGGGGAAGCAAATGCCCCCGCTCGGCAGCACCGACGCGCAGGCACTCGGCGGCCTGTGCTTCGCGCTCTTCGCGGGGGCATTCGTGTTGAGAAAAATCGGATTCGGAAGTATTGGTTTTCTGCACTGTACGAAGGTACAGATTAGAGCTAATTAGAGCAACTTAGAAATGGCTTTATCGTAAAAGCGCGCCGCATTTCGGGCACTTCATCAGGCGCACGCCCGGCATGAGCAGGGCCGGCGACTCTTCGAGGCATCGCCAACAGATGATGAGCTCGCGGTTTACTTGAATTGGGCGAGCCATTGGCGAAGTGCGATGAGCAGGGCGTCGGTATTGTCGCGGCACTCGAAAGCGAAGCCGCCTGCTCTTTTGATGTCGGCGAGAAAGGCGGTCTGCTCATCGCTGAGCTTGTCTTCCCCGACCTTCACTTCGACCGCAGCCCACCGACCGCAGCCCTCGCGAAAGCCGATGACGTCGCTGACGCCCTTCTTCGCCGAGTTCGCCCGGTGCTTGCCGAGCTTGGCGTCGTACACGCCCACGTTGTTGTTTCGCCAGGCGTTGAAGCCGTGAACGTGAAGCGTCGCCAGCACGGCCCGCGTCAGCTGCGAGGTGGGCGAGCTGCCGCCCGGCTTCTTTTTCTTCAGCTCTTCGCGCAGCTGCTCAGTCGTGAGGCGCGCGTCAGGGTTCCACTTTGGTAGGGTTGAGGGTTGCATAGTTAAGAAATGGCCGGGCCCGGCGCTGTGGCTAGAATGGTAGTCCGTCATTTTTGATGATTACCCGACGCGGCACCTTCAATCTGTAAGGGCGGCGCTTTCGGGTTATGGGTGCCGGCTTGCTGCGGCTGGCTCGGCTCTTCAGAATTTCAGGCCAGAACCATCCGTTTACCTCAGCATCTGATATTAGCCAATCCCCTATTGGTTCGAAGCGCGTGCGTGTTTTGCGGCTCATATTGACCGCGAACAGTTATTGCAGCCGCCTTCATCTTCAGGGTGAAAGCATACCTGCGACGCTCGGCGCTGGTTGAAGTTCTGCATCGCAGCCAGGGCCACAGCAGCCACCTCAGTAAGCTCTTTGTAATAGCGCTCAGGGTCAGCGTGAGGGTGGGCGGCGTCATCGAATTGAATTTCGACGCACTCTTTCGCGACCTCGCCGACCTCTTCGGACAAAATGAGAAACCACTCGAAAGGGGGGCGATTTTGCGGGCCGAACTTTCTGAGTTGGCGGGCGCGCTCTGAAAAAACGTCGCTTAGTTCGCGAGCGTGAGCATCTTCGAGAGTAATGACAGGCTCAGGCGATAGCTGAGCCGTTGCTTCGAGCCCTGCCATTAATGCCGGAAAGTATTGACTCGCCATAAACTCGCGCCAATACTTGACGGGCGCAGCCTGTCTCTCGCTTAATGCCTGGTACTCGGGTGCGGCATTATCTCGCAAGTATTCGCGAAAGGGCTGAAATAAAAGAATTGGCACTGTTAGTAGTGGAACATAGCTAGTGTTGGCAAGGCGCTCGCATTGGGCGAGAACGTGGGCTTTTGTTACAGTCTGGCTCATTTTGGATGTTTTGAAAAAGTGAATGTTAAAAAGGAGGTTGAGGAAAAGCCGAGTCATCGGTCGGCGGGCCGTAGTCGAGCACGCGCAGCACGCCCCCGCGCTCAGGCTCGCCGTATTTGTCCCATCGACTGACCCACGCGACCGATTTGCGGCGCAGCATCTCTTTCGCGAGGTTTTCGGTATTGGTGAGCTTTTGCAGGTTGCCGGCCGTGTAGCCGTCGGCGTCAATTATCCTATCGACGTGGTAGCTCTGCGCGGTGCGGCCCCGGCCTAGCAGTATCTGCGTCTCATAGCAGAAGGCGCGAAACTCATCGAGCGTCAGGTCGAAGAAGCAGCCCCGGCCCTTCGCGTTGCTCTTCAGCTTGCGATAAGCCCAGGCGACCAAATCGCGGGCCTTCTCGCGCTCAGCTCGGCACGGATTGCAGTAGGCGAATGAGCCGCTCTTCGCCCGGTAGGCTTGCCGGCAGCAGCCCGGCGTTTTGCAGAGTTTCATGTCAGAAGGGCGACTCGGCAGCTTTCGACCGGGGCAGCTTGGCGTAGCTGCGAACGATGTGCGCGAGCAGCTCTGAGGCTTCAATCGCGAGGGTAGCCGGGTTTCGGTTATCGACGCGCCGCGACTCGAAGGCGTCGAGCCATTTCGCGACGTCATCGTGAATCGGCCAATACTGCTGAGCACTGGCTAAGACATGCCGGCAGATAGGGCAGGGCGTTTCGGGCGCCGCGCTTGCTTCATTATCTTTCATTTTAGAGCAGATTAGAGCAGTGAGGGCAAATGATTAAAAGCGGCCGGCGCCGAAGAGACGCTCGGCTTCAGCAATGCAGGCAGCCGGATTCTTGGCGCACTCTTCAGCCCAGCCGCCACAGTGATAGCATCGCGGGTGAAGGTCTTCGTCGCTGAGCACCGGCTCACAGGTGCAAGCATGACAGGGCGCGCCGGTCACAGGGCACCCCTCGCAGCCCTCGCAGAGCTGGTCGCACTCGGCGCCGTCGAAGTTCCCGCCGCAGATTTCGCAGGGGTCAGGGCTTTCGGGCTCGAAATTGTTATCGTAGTCCATTTTGAAGCAGATTAGAGCAGTGAGGGCAAGACTTTAGGCAGCCGTGTCGGGTAGCTGCTCGGCAGATGTATTCGCGGCGTCGGCCTGGTGCTCGCGCAGCCGGCTCATCAGGTAGTCGCGCCGTACCTGCGCCATCGCTTCGGCATCTTCAGGCGCCGAGCGCGAGCGCAGCTGCTCGCCGAGTCCCTTCGGCCGGCTCTTCTCGATGCGGCGCTCGCGCAGCACCTCAATCGCGACCGGAATCTTCGCGCGGGCCATGCTGCGCAGCTCTTCGCTTTCGGCATGACGCCGGGCGAAGTAGTAGGCGATGCCCTGCTTCAGCTGCGCGTCGCTCTGCTTCTCGATTTTGGCTTTGAAGTAGAAGGCCGGCATCTGCTCAGCGGGCAGCAATTCGCCGAGCCCGGCTTCGCTCTGCTTCATTGCCCGGTGGGCGCGCTCGGCATTGTGCTCGACTATCGTATCACGGTCGGCGGCGTACTTCATTGCCCAGCCGTGCACGGTGGGCGCGTCGATGCGGTCGTAAGTCGTGCCGTACTTGCCGGCGATGGCTTCGCGAAACATGAGCGTAAACTCATCAAATCGCCAATTCCAATACCTTTCGAGCATGTCATCGGCGAGCAGCCCGGCTTGCACGTTGTTGAGGTTTTTGCCCACGTTGAACTGTTGAGCAGCAAAAACGATGATGCGCGTAAGGGCGTAGCTGGCATTTTCGCGAGCGTCATCGCCGAGCGCAACCAACGCCGAGACCTGCGCCGACTCGCGCGCTTTGGTCACGCTGAGCCCGCGAAACTTATTGGCTATCGCTACTTGATGTCCGTCGGCTTTGAGCAAGGGCGCGAGCGAATTCCGCTGCGTCATCATCAGGCTTTGCGCCGTTCGTTGCAAAGCGAGCGCCCGCTCTTCGTCCGGCGCCGCTCCCGCTGTCTGAGTGATTTGAAAGGTTTTCATGCTGATTCTTTTTCGCGTCAGCGGCCCGGCGTTCGAACCATTTGCGCGCGGTGAGATTTGCTGAAGTTGAGTTTTTGAGCAGCGGCTTATAGTTCGCCATTGCGAGCAGCAGCTCGCTCACGCGGTCGAAGCCAAACTCGGCGAGCAGCGCGTCAGCCTGCGCGGCCGTCAGCGGCTTGTCGAGCTGTTGCACGCGGTCGGCATCGCCGCCAGGGTTGAGCAGCTCGGCGAGCGGGCAGTCGGCCGGCAGCAGATTCGCGGCCGGGCCCGCTGGCTTTATTTTTTTTTGCGCCGCAGGCTTGCTTTTAGGTTTAACTAATTCAGCCTCAGCAGCATTGTCGGCGACGTGTTGCGGTGCGTTATTCGTAACCGTTTCAGAATCAGCACCCTCATTTTTTTTTGAGTCGAAGGGCGCTGCGAGCGACGCCGAAGGCTCGCTCGAATCACTGAAAGATTCTGAAGTATTAGCTGAAAGATTAAATGAAGTATTAGTCCCCAAATCTTGGGGTAGGGCTTCCCCAATTTCAGGGGTAGTACTACCCCAAGATTTGGGGTAGGCTACCCCAAAATTTGGGGTAGTACCTACCTCAGTTTTTGGGGTAGCCCCTACCCCAAATTTTGGGGTAGTCCTACCGCCTCTTTCGGGGTAGGGGTTGAGCTTCGCTGCGGCTTCGATGGCGGCGAGCCGGGGCATCAGCACCCGATAAAAGCCGGCGTCTTTATCGACGGTTTTGCTGATGAGCTTCGCGTCGAAGAGCTGCTTCACGCAGGTTTGCGCCGTGTTTACCGAAATGGTCAGGCGGTCGGCGAAGTGTTGGTCGGAGGCATCGCAGCCGCGCGCGCTACTGTGGTGCAAGCTGACTATTTCAGCCAGCACCGCGCGGGCATTCATCGACATCGGCAGCCGCAGCACCGAAGCCGCGAAGTCGAGCCCCAACTCGCCGGGCTTCTTTCGGGTGGTGGGCTGCGTCGGAGTCGGGTCGTTGGGCACTTTATAGAGGTGAGTCATTGGGTAGGAGGTCGGGCGTTATCGGACGAAGCAGCCGAAAGCGAGCAGCCGCTCGAAGTCTTTCGGCTTCTTCTCGTAAGGCGTGCCGTCGGGCAGCCGGCGCATCTGAAGCATGCCGTCGAGGAAGAGCAGCTCATAGCTCAGGCCGTCGTGAACGCTTTGCCAGGTGCCGAGCAGCGGCTTCGCTTCATCGGGCACAGCCAGGGCGCGCAACTGCTTCAACTCGGCGCCGGTCTTCGTCGGCAAGCCGGGCAGCTCAGCCAGGGCGGCGAGCTGCCCGCTAGTCAGTTTGGTCTTAGCCATTGCCGAAGTGCTCAGGATAAAGCAGCCGGCGCGTGCCGTCGATGGCCTTGTAAAACTGAAGCACTACCTGCGGCACGACAGCATTGCCAGCCGCTTTTAAGATTTTGGCTCTGTCAGTTCGCACCAATCGGCCGGGAAGCCCATCATTTCTAGCACAAAGCGCGGGTTCAGTGAACCTCCATTCTCCGACTGATTTGCTAACTGCTGCTCCATTCTGCCTTTGTCCGGAGAGGATGACGGGCGTAAGGGCTTCGCCATTGCGCTCGATGCGCGGGGGGTGCCCAGCATCATTTTCGCTATTGCAGTCGGAAGCCCCCCCTCTTTTCGCTTCATGCGCGAGGCAGATAGCGGGTTGTTCTTTCCATCGCTCGCCAATGGGGTCGGAAGCAGTGCCCCCAAAAGCGTTAGGTTGCCCCCTCCGTAAGCCTGACTGCTCCGCTCCCCATCGGCTGCCGTGGGCGTCGGGAGCATCTTCACGAATACTCCCAGGGGCATGCTGACTCCGTTCCCATTGTTGTGCTTCTCCTTCAGTTTGGCGGCTCGCGCCATGAATGATTCGGGGCTCTCGCCGTCGTTCGGATTGCCAGCGCAGGGAGTGGGCCACAAACCAGAACCTATCTCTTTTATGGATGGCACCGACGCCGCAAGCTGGAAGTAAAACCGGCTGAACGTCGTAGCCTTCAGCTTCCAACTCAGCGCACACAGCTTCGAATTGAAGGGGATGCCGAGTAAGCAAGCCCCGAACGTTTTCGCCCAAAACGTGGCACGGTCGAACCTCTCGAATGACTCTAAGCATCTGCGGCCAGAGGTGGCGAGGGTCATTTGTGCCGAGCCCCTTGCCGGCGTCGCTAAAGGGCTGGCAGGGGAATCCCCCGCAAACAAGGTCGATTGCACCCAGCCAGAGCCGGGCGTCGAATTGGCAGATGTCGCCATATAACACGGTTTGAGGTTGCAACTGCCCAGGGCGCCATACTTTCCACTGACTTATGATGTCAGCCAGTTCAGCAGCGCCGAGGTCTTCAGCCGGTATGCACTTGAAATTTTTAATCAGCACCTGACGGGCGAAAGGGTCGATTTCGACCATGACTGCCGTCGCCCATCCCATCCAATGCGCTGCGAGGTCAAAGCCGCCGATTCCGGCGAACAAGCTGAGCAGGCGCATAATTAGGCAGCGGGGGCTTCGGTGGCTTCGGTATTGACCGGCACGGCGGCGAGCTGCTTCGCTTCGAGCAGCGCGTCGCTCAGGTCTTCATCGGTCGCAGCCGGCGAGTAGGCTACCACAGACAGGCGCGCGCAGTCGGGCTTGCCGATGGCGTGCTTATTGTCTTCGAGGTACTTCTTCAGCGCGCCGCGCACGCCCTGTTTTTTGCCGTTCTCGCGTTCCTCAATCCAGCCGCTTACTTTGGTAATGATGGCCGGCGCATCGCCTGAAACCCGATTTTTCGAGTTGATGACGGTGCCTTCGGGATGCTCAAAGGGCGCCTCAGTGAGTCGATTGATATGCAGCAGAATCTTCGTCTTTTCCGGCCGCGTCACTACCGGATGATTGATGAGGCGAATGATTTGCTCTTTCTGCGCTGGCGTCAGCCAGGGAATGAGCGTGTCGCGCTCGCTCGGCTCGGTGATGCTGTCGGGCACAATCTGCATTACCGGGTTTTTGGCATCATGCAAAACGGCGGCATCGATGCGCTTTTTCGCGGCTTCTTTATCGACTAGCAGATATTTTCGGAATGGCTTCGCGTCGCCGTTCCACAGCTCCACTAGTTCAGCCGTTGAAAGCGACGCATCAAAACGGGCGCGCAGGTGCTGTACTTTTTCAAAGTCTTCGCTGCTTAGGTCGGCAGTAGTTGAGGCTGCCGGGGGTGCCGAAACCGGCACGCCGGCCCCGGCTGTCTCTTTTTTTGGTGTTTCGACTTCGGCTGCTGATGTCTGAGCCCGGTCGGCGTCCGTCACTGGTTGCGCATGAGCAGCGGCCGGCACGTTGGTATTATATTCCATCTCTTCGGCCGGCGTCGCTTCGTAGCCAGCCGCGCGAATCAGGTAGGCGAGCACGTTGCGAAATGCCTTGCCGGTCGCGCGCGTCTGCGCCATGCTCATAATCGCGAATTCCTGATAGAACTTTTTGCCGCTTTCCTTATTCGAGCAGGTCGCGAAGCCGGCGCCGACGGTGCATTGATGGCGCAGGTCGAAAAGCGTTACCTGCGCTTGATATTTGATTTCGTCGGCCGTGCTGGTGTTGATGACGTGCCCGGTAATCGGCACGATGCCGAGCCGGCTGCCGGCGTATTGCCAGCCTTCGACGTTCACGAAGTTTTTGCCCTGAACTTCGGTGCTCAGCTTGTTTTCCTTGATGAAGCGCGCGAGGTCATTCGCGAGTTCGAGCACGTCTTCGCTGTTGGCGATGTCGAAGCTCTTCACTTTGGGCGCTGGTTCCGGCTTGCGAGTTGCGGGGCGCTTGGCTTCTTTTTGCGAGGGTTTTGCGGGTGTTGCCATACTTTTGCAGGTAATCAAGTTTTTCAGTTGAGTGATTGAAAGCCGGCCGCAGGGGCAACTGCGGCCGGCTTTCTGTTTTTAGTCTTCGTAGTGCCAGCCGTGCGGATTGCCTTCGATGCGCGGCGCGTGCCCGATTTCGACTTCTGCCGAGCTGCTCAGCGTCCGGCTTTCGGCATAGGCCAGCAGCAGCGCGAGCAGCATGACGGCACCCATCGCCAGCAGCATGCGCAAGACGCTGCGCTCGGCGCCGTCTCGCAGCTCAGTCTTCGTCATTTGGCTCGCCGGGCGCGGCGTGAATTCGTGAGCCGTGCGGGCCATGAAGCGGGCGACGGCGGGGGAGTGGTGCCGGGCGTGCATCAGGCCGCTTCTTTGGCGTAGGAAATGGCAGCATCAGCGGCGCGGTCGGCGTCGGGCTGCTCTTCGGCTTGGCGAGCCAGCCACGTTCCCAGCTTCAGGAAAAGCCCGTTAGGCGTCTCGGCAGAAAGGAAGCACGCAGAGACGCCGAGCGGCAGGTCAGAGCTCGCGAGGCTGATGTCGTACACGTTGGCCGAAAAATTCGAAAAGGCGGGGCGCCCTGGTACTTCGGGGAATGCCTGAAGGCAGGACACAGCGACCAAATCAGGGTTTTGAATAGCGTCGAGCAGCGCGCGAACGGTGGCGTCGAACAGGGTGAGGGTTGGGGTTTCCATCGGGCAAATGGGGTTGAGTGAGAAAATGAGAAAAGCTTCTTAGGCGGCTTGCCGGGCCAATGCGTGAGCCACGCAGCCGGCGCGTGAGTAGGTGACTGCGCGGCCGTTATGCGTGTAGGCGAGCAGCGAGTCGGGCCGGTCGCGCTCTGCGATGAGCGTCGTGCGACTTTTGATGCCGGTGATGTCGAGCGCTTTCTTAGTCGTTACCTGGTCATCAAGGCTTTCGATGAATGCGCTTTGAAAGGCTTTGTGCTGACTGAGTTCGCCTCTTAATTCTTGCTCTTTCGCGAGGCACTGAGCAACCTGACTGCGCAGGCTCAGCACCTCTTTCCAGATTACAGCGATGTCAGTCGGAGCCTGAGCAGTTAAATCAGATTGAGTCATAACAGAGCAAATTAGAGCAAAGCAGACAATTTTTTTTAATCCGGCAGCTGAGCAGCAGCTTCGGCCACTAATTCACTAGCTAACTTGTTGATTGATATACGCTTTTTGTCTTTTAAAAAGCGCCGAGCCTGTTCTCTTTTAAGTGCGTCCTCGGTCGTTCTAGGCACTTTTACCGTCGTGGCGTAGTAGTCACTCGGCTTTTTGGGGGCTTTTGCTGCCATGATTAAGGGGATTTGTTTCTACAAACTTATAGAGCAAATTAAAGCAAAGCAAATTTTATTAGAGCTAATTACTCTAATCTGCTCTGTATTGCTTTGCTTTGCATTAGTTAATTATATCCTTTCCTCGAATACAACAATGTCGCAAGCCGTGAGCCCCAAACTTTCCACCCAGGCCACCCGATTGAAGTACCTGCGCAAAGTCGCGAATCTATCAAATCGCGAGGTCGCCGAGAAAATCGGGCGGGCGAGCTCGCAGGTGAGCCGGTATGAAAGCAACGCGACGGCTGACATTCGCGATGTAGTCGATAAGCTCGCCAAGCTCTATAAAGTGACGCCCGACTTCATTCTTTACGGCGAAGACGGCCCCCCTGCGCAGGTGCTCGAAATGCGTCGCCAGGTCGCGCAGCTCGGCATTAAACCCATTAGTGAAATGCCCATTACTTACCGTACCGGCGACATCGAGATTTCCTTCGCGCGCCGGGTGCCAGTGGGCGCGCGTGCCACCTTCGCCGAAATGGTTGACGGCAGCGGCGAGGGGCTCGAAAGCTTTGAAGAGGTGCCGATTCAGAACCCGACGCCCGAACTGCGCCGGCCGGGCTGCGTCGAAATCGAAGTGAACGGCGACAGCATGCAGCCGACGCTTCAGAGTGGTTGGTGGGTGGCCTGCTATCCCATCGACAAGGGTGATTTTAAGTATCTGCCGAGTGGAATCTACGCGATTGTTTTCGGGAATTTCTTCGTCATCAAGCGCATCAAAAGCAACGACCTACTCAAAGACGGCACGCTGACGCTGCACTCCGACAATGAAAACGGCGGCACGCTGACCGTGCCCGGCGATGAGCTGCGCGGCATCTACAAGGTTGTAAAAGTCACCGACGGCCCCCTTCACTAGTGCCATGCCAGCCGCTACCTATAAAGCCGTGCTGCGGCCGGCCCGCGCGAGCGACGGCCTGAGCCCCGTCGCCGTTCGAATCACGAAAGACCGGCTGCCGGCCTTCGCCAATACCGGCGTATTTATCGCGGCGAAGGATTGGAATGAGAAAGCCAGCTATGAAAAGCCGCAATGGATTCGCAGCAGCCACCGCGACCACGGCCTTTATAATAAGACGATTCTCAACCTGCTCACAGCCGCGCGGCTGCTCGCGCTCGAAAGCCCACAGCTGAGCGCGGCTGACATTCGGGACCAAATTACCGGCCGCTCGGCGCCGGCTGCGGAAGCCGAAGCGGAAGCCGAGCGCGAAAACGACTTTCTCGAATACTTCGAAAAAGACCGACTGCGGCACGTCGCCAGCGGCAACCCTCGCACGGCCGATAAGCGGCGCTCCATTCTGCGCAAGCTGCGGCAATTCGCCGGGGGCGAGTCGGCCCGGCTGCCGTTTTCAGCCCTTACGGTGACGTGGGTGAAGGATTATCAGAGTTACTTGCTCACCACGCACCGCAACGCGGCGCCCACGTCGAATAAAGAGCTTCAGGTCATTCATACCGTGCTGAAGCAGGCCATCGCCGACGGGCTGCTCGAATTTCACAAAGACCCGTTTCTTCACGTCAGGCTGAAGCACCCGAAAACGAAGAAGGCCCGGCTGAATGTGGCCGAAGTCGAAGCCCTCGCCGCAGCGGCCGTCAATCCAAATACGTGGGAGCAATACGCGCGCGACTGCTGGCTTCTGCAATTCAACTGCCAAGGCTCGCGAGTTGGTGATATTTTGGAGCTGCGGCACCGGCACCGGGCCGACGGCCGGCTCACCTTCCCCGAACGCAAAACGGGCAAGACGAAAAATATCCCGATTCATGCCGCCCTCGAAGAGCTGCTCAACCGTTACCCCAACACGGCCGGCAGCCCTGACGCCTACATTCTGCCATTTCTCGACTATACGAAGCCCTACGCGCAGCCGGCCCCGGCCGACCCCGAACAGGCGCAAAAGCAGCTATCGAAGCTGCTCGACATGATTGAGACCGGCACGGCCCTGGTGAATCGTTACGTGAAGATTGTCGCCAAACGCGCCGGCATCGAGAAGCCAATCACGAGCCACGTCGCCCGGCATTCTTTCGCCGATGCCGCGCGCGTCATGCTCGGCGGCAACATCAAGGCGATTCAGGAAATGCTTAACCACGGCCAACTGCGCACGACTGAAATCTATATGTCCGACCTGAGCGAATCTGAGCTCGACGTCGCGACGCTGAGCGTGTACAACACCCGTACAACATTTTCCGAACACCCACCAACGGCCGATGTCCAATAGTTCGCCAACGCATTAAGCGGGGCTGCGAATGTTGCTGAACAGGCTTGTTCAATATAGCATGTCCATTTTACAGACGTCTTCAGCAGCACAGTCCCCGCTACCTAAGAAGAGGCCAAGTAACTCGTAATGAGTTGCTTGGCCTTTTTCTTTTGCGTACTTGAGACTTTAAGGCCAGCTTTTAAGTAGTCGTGCAGCAGTAAACCACAATCCGGTTGCTGCTGCACGACTACTTCGTGTATTCGAAAAGGGGACTTGTTTCCACTGCAGGCGGCGCTGGCCGGGAAGGCCTACCGCCCGCACAGGATTTCGGGCAATACCTAACGCATGCGCCAATAAACAACGAGTGCCCGAAGCACCAGCATCGAAAGAACCCTTCGCGCCTCAGGGGGCTTCTTTTCGCAAAACACTCAATGCCCGCGTTGGGCCATCGACGGAGGCCAGAGGACTGGCCGGTGCGGCTGAGAAAACCGGACGCAGTGCTTCTTGGATGGGGGCTGGCCTGGGTAGCCTAAGAAATGTATTCAAGCTGTTCTGGCGATTTTCAGCCCGCGTCAGGCTTCATCCAGCGTCCGCTGGTCGAAGCCTGACGTTCTTTTCCTTGCCGCCCAGACCCTCACCTATTAGCGCTCCAGCAGGATTTCCGGGCCCAGAATCACCAGGTCTACTCGGCCTTTCAAGGTTTGGTCAATGAATGGCGTGTTCTGGGATTTGGATTTCATGAACTCCCGCGTGAAGGTCGTTTCCGCTTCGGTGTCGAATAGGAGGCACTCGGCGGGCTGGCCGACTTCGACGGCGGCTACTGGCAGGCCCATCAGGCGGCGGGGTTCTGCCGAATAGCGCTTCACCACCAAGTCCCACCCGAATTTGCCGGGCTCGATGAAGTGGTGATAGAGCGAAACCAGGGCCGTATCGAGGCCGGTGATGCCGTTGGGCGCGCTGATGAAATCCTGGGCTTTCTCGAACGGCGTGTGCGGCGCGTGGTCGGTCGAAATAATGTCGAACACGCCTTCTTTGAGCCCTTCAAGCAGGGCGTCGCAATCAGCCTGTGTGCGCAGCGGCGGGTTCATCTTGTAGTTCGTATCGTAGTCGCCGATGTGCTCGTCGGTGAACATGAGGTGGTGCGGGGTCACTTCGGCCGTCACCTTCACGTCGCCGCGCGATTTCCACCAGCGGATGGTTTCCATGCCGAGCTTGCTCGACACGTGCTGGATGTGCACGTGCGCGCCCGCCGCGTGGGCCAGACGGATGTCGCGGTCAATAATGATTTCCTCGGCGCAGGCCGGCGAACCCTTGATGCCCAGCCGGTAGCTCATCACGCCTTCGTTGAGGGCGCGGGGGCCAGCCAGTTCCGGCACCTCGCAGTGGCTGGCGAAAAACATCCCAAACTCGGTGGCGTACTGCATGGCCCGCAGCAGCACGGCCGGGTCGGCGGTGGTGTCGCCGTCGTCGGTGAGCATCTTCACGCCGAGGCCGCGCATGCCCTCGATTTCGGCCAACTCCTTGCCCTCGCGGTTTTTGGTGACGCAGCCGGACGTGTACACCGGAATGCGCGACCGGAGCTTGGCATTTTCCAGCACGGTGGCAATGGCCGTGGCCGAGTCGAGGGCCGGGCGGGTGTTGGGCATCATCACCACACCGGTCACGCCGCCGTTGATGGCCGCTTCGCTGCCCGTGGTGATGGTTTCCTTGTTTTCGAAGCCGGGGGCGCGGAAGTGGACGTGGGCATCAAACATGCCGGGCATCAGCACCCGGCCCCGGGCGTCGATGACGCGGGCACCCGCCGGAACGGCTAGGCTTGGGCCGATTTTCTGAATGATTCCTTCGACAATCAGAACATCGCTCTCAACAAGCACGGGTGAATTTTCGGAGGCGATGCGGGCGTTTTGAAGGAGAAGCATGGAAGGGATGATTTCTGGAACCAGTAAGGCTTGTGGGAGGATTATTCCGATTATTAAAAATGAACGTCATGCTCATCTGGCGTCCGCGAAGTCAAAGCATCTCTACTGCAATAGTAATTATTTACTTGCGCGGTAGAGATGCTTCGACAAGCTCAGCATGACCGCCCATGTAAGACAGGCATTTAGGGCGTCACCACCGGCGAGCCGGCGCGCTGCGGGGCGGCGTATGCTTCCTGCCGCGGAAACTCCCCGCCCGGCGTGAGCCAGTCGAGCACGGCCATGCGCACGGAGATGCCGTTTTCGACCTGGTTGGTGATGAGGCTCCGCTTGTAGTCCATCACGGCGTCGCACAGCTCGACGCCCCGGTTCACGGGGCCGGGGTGCATGATGAAGAGGCCCTTGTCGCTGATTTCCGCCAGCCGGTCGTTGGTGATGCCGTACACCCGGTGGTATTCGCGCACGCTGGGGAAAAACTGCACATCCTGGCGCTCCATCTGCACGCGCAGCAGGTACACCACATCGGGCGCCCAGGCCATGGCCGTCTCATAATCAGTGAAGCGGGGGATGCTGGCCGGCACGTACTTGGGCACCAGCGAGCCCGGGCCCAGGTACGCCACCTCGACGCCCAGCTTTTGCAGCAGCGTGCTGGTGGAGCGCGCCACGCGCGAGTGGAGAATGTCGCCGATGATGAGGACTTTTTTGCCCCTCGGGTCGGGAAATTTTTCCTTGATGGTGAAGGCGTCCAGCAGGGCCTGGGTGGGGTGCTCGTGCGCCCCGTCGCCGGCATTGATGACCGAGGCCGTGGTTTGGCGGGCAATCATGCCGGGCAGGCCGGGGTGGCTGTGGCGCACCACGATGTAGTCGGTGCGCATGGCCTGGAGCGTCTCAATCGTCTCGCGCACCGACTCGCCCTTGGTGATAGAGGAGTGGGCCACGTCAAAATTCGTGACCTCCGCCGAGAGGCGTTTGGCCGCCACCTCGAAGGAGGAGTGCGTCCGGGTGCTGGCCTCGTAAAACAGCATGAGCACGGACTTGCCTTCGAGGGCGGGGATTTTTTTAACCGAATGGCTGAACAGCTTTTTGAACGACGTGGATTGGTCGAGCAGGAACTCGATTTCCTCGCGCTGAAGGGATGCGATGTCGAGCAGGTCTTTGCGTGTCATACCGAAATGGAGGAAAAGGGAGGTTGTCTAGTTAGAAGGCAACGGCCATAAAAAAACCGTTTCGGAATCCGAAACGGTGGCGGGGCAATACCCAGAAAAAACAACGGAAATGCCAGCGGCAAAATGGGGAAAACCGATGGTAGCGAAGACCTTCCGGTCCCCTCGCGGTTCCCTGTCGAGCAGGGTTCCGCGCTTCATCAACAGGTTTTTGGGTTGAAGCACGCTGCAAAATTACGGCATTGTTTCGCCCGCCAACTCATCGGTAATGTTAATTTTTTTTATACCAGTTTTCTCAAATTTCATTTTCGACTTAAGGGGCTAAACGACGCACTTTTGGCCATTCATCTCGCTGGCAAAAAAAAGGACGGCCCGCGCCATCAATTGCTTAGCAAGCACGGTCCCCCTTAATTTTAGCTCTTTATTGCGCCCGCCTCCGCTGGTGGGCCGCCACGCGCCAACGGCAGCTGCCACACCAGCGAAGGGCGTTTGCTGGCCCGGTGAGGTGTGCGAGTAGTCCCATTTGCCAACCCCGGCCGCGCGGGTTGGGCCCGCTAATCCTCCACATGTACAAGGCATTCGTCAAACCCGCACTGTTCAACCTCGACGCCGAGCGCGCCCACCACCTGGTTTTCGACAACCTGCGCCGCGCGGCCCGCCTGCCGGGGGCCAAGGCGCTGCTGCGGGGCCTCTACGGCTTTCAGCACCCGAGCCTGGCCCGGGAAGTGTTTGGGCTGAAATTCCCCAACCCGGTGGGGCTGGCGGCGGGGTTTGACAAGAACGCGGCCCTAACCGATGAGCTGGCCACGCTGGGCTTTGGCTTTGTGGAAATTGGCACCGTGACGCCCCGGCCGCAGGCCGGCAACCCGCAGCCGCGCCTGTTTCGCCTGCCGCAGGACGAGGCCTTGGTGAACCGCATGGGCTTCAACAACGACGGCGCGGCCGTGGTGGCGGCGCGGCTGGCCCGGCGCCGGAACCGGCAGCTCCTCATCGGCGGCAACATTGGCAAGAACAAGGACACGCCCAACGAGCGCGCCGCCGAGGACTACGTGGCCTGCTTCGATGCGCTGGCGGAGCAGGTCGACTACTTTGTGGTAAACGTGAGCTCGCCCAACACGCCCAACCTGCGTCAGCTGCAGGAGAAAAAACCCCTCATAGAATTGCTGCAACAGGTACAGGCCCGCAACATGAGCCGCGCCCAGCCACGCCCCCTGCTGCTGAAAATAGCCCCGGACCTGACCGATTCGCAGCTCGACGACATTCTGGAAATAGCCCGCGAAACCAAGCTCAGCGGCTTGGTCGCCACCAATACCACAATCAGCCGGGAGGGCCTGGCCACGGATGCCGGGCAGGTGGCGGCGTTGGGGGCGGGGGGCCTGAGCGGGCGGCCGCTGCGGGCGCGGGCCACCGAGGTCATTCGCTACCTGCACCAGCGCAGCCAGGGCGCGCTGCCCATCATTGGGGCCGGCGGCATTCACTCGGCGGCCGATGCACAGGAAAAGCTGGCCGCCGGTGCCTCGCTGGTGCAGCTCTACACGGGCTTCATCTACGAAGGCCCGGCGCTGGTGCGCCAGATTAACCAAGCGTTGGCCCGCGGGTAGTCCCGGCTCGGTTCCGGGCCACTCGCCGGCACCAGTGCCGCGTCAGCCACTACCGCTTGGCGTTGGGTGGGCCGTTCGCCTGGTACCACCGCGCGCGGGTGCGCTCGTGTTTGAGGCGCACGAGGCGCGTCAGCATCCCGGCATCGGGGGCTATTCTACCGCCACGCGGGCCGCATACTGGCGGCCCTGGCCATCGGTGGCGCGCAGCACGTAGAGGCCCGCCGCTAGGCCCCGCACCGATACTTGGAAAGCCGCCGAAACGGCGGTTTCGCGCACTACGCGGCCCAGCGCATCAAGCACCTGCACCCGGGCACCTGCCGGAATACCCGCCAGATGCACCTCTGTGGTGGCCGGGTTGGGGTACAGGCCGAACGGTTCCTCGTCCGGGCTTGGCGCGGTGGCCACCGGCGGCGCGGCCTGCGGCGAAACGGGCAGCTCCGCCATAACCCCCGTCCAGCTGCGCGCTACGCCCGACTGAACGGCCCCGAACGCAGTGCCCCGACCCGCGTAGCCGTACACGCGCAAGCGCCCCTGGTCCGTGAAGCCCAGGCCAAAGCCCTCGTCGTCGTCGGGGCCGCCGGCTTGCTGCACCCAGCTCAGCACGCCCTCCGGCGTGTAGGCGGCCACCACCATGTCGAGCCTGCCCGCCGACGTGAAGGCCCGGGTGCCCAGCTGGGCGTTGGGACTGGCGCCGCCCGTCGCGTACACATTGCCGGCGGGGTCGGCGCATACGCCGCGAAACAGGTCGTCGCCGGGGCCGGCCATGGTCTGTGCCCACTGCGGGGCGCCCTGGGGCGAATATTTCACGACGTAGCCGTCTTCGTCGCCCGCCCCGGGCAGGGTGGTGGTGCCAAAGCGCAACGCCCCCCGGTAGGAGCCGCTGACGTACACGTTGCCGGCTGCGTCGGTGGCGGCGCCGGTCATCTCGTCCCAGCCGGGACTCCCAAAGGCGCGGGCCCATTCCGGCTGGCCGACGGCGTTGTATTTCACCACCATCATGTCGGGGCTGGTGGGGGCGGGCAGGGTCACTCCCTTGCCAAAGTTCATTGCCGTTACGTAGTTGGCCACCAGGTAGGTACCCCCGTTGGGGGCATTCAGCAGCGTTTGCTTGTAAATTAACCGGCTGCCATTGGCGGCGGTGGAGTACAGTATCGGAAACAAGGCCTGCGGGGCGCCCGTAGCGGCCGAAAAACGAGCCATGTACACCTTGTCGACGTACGTGGCCAGGCCGGCGGCCGGCCGCAGCCCACCGAAGCTGAATCCGGTAGCGAAATCATAGGTGCAGGTCACGTTTACGTGGCCGGCGTCGTCTACCTGCACGCCTAAACAGCCGGCCGCGGGCGGGCAGGTGGGCAGCAGGGTGCCCGGGTAAGAGTCGTTCTGCTGGGCCCACAGCGGGTTGCCGTTGGGGTCGTATTTGATGATAAAAATCTTGCGGTCAGGGCCCGTCCCCGCATCCAGGGTTTGGCCGTTGCCCAGGTCGATGCGGTGGGTGAAGGAGCCCACTACGTAGACGTTGCCGGCGGCGTCGAACGCCACATCGTCGGCCCCGTCCTGCCCGGTCGAACCGAATTGCCGCACCCAGGCCGCCGTGCCATCGGGGTTGTACTTGCCCAGGTAGCCATCGAAGCTGCCCTTGCTGCGCAGGTAGATGTGGCCTACGTTGGACGCCACGCTGAACATGCCCGCTTCGTACACGTTGCCCGCGGGGTCCGTGGCCATGTGCAGGCCGCCCCTATTGACGGGGAAGTATTCGCCCGTGTTGGATGCGCTGACCCACGCCGGGGCGGTTTGGGCTTCGGCGTGGGAGGCAATAGCTAAACTGCTCAGAACCACCGCGGCCAGCTGAGCAAAACGAACAGTAATTGTTTTCATAAAGCTGGCAGTAATAGGCGTGAAGGGCTGGCGCGGTTAAGCGCCCCCGGATGTTTATTGGAGCAAGAATAGTGCCGCAAGTATCTGAAGCAAAGGAGATAAGGCATTGGGGTTCGGGCGGCGAAAGCGGGCGCTGCCGTCTGCGTCTGGCCGGCTGGGCGGCGCGCCCGCCCGCTACTCTACCGCCACGCGGGCGGCGTAGGTTTGGCCCTGCCGGTCGGTGATGCGCAGCACGTAGAGGCCGGGCGCCAGGCCCCGTACCGATACGGCCGCCGCGGCCGACACGGTGGCGGTGCGCGCCACGCGGCCCGTTGCATCCACTACCTGCACAAGGGTGCCCGGCGCCAGGCCGGGCAGGTACACGCCGTCGGATGCCGGGTTGGGAAACAGGCCCTGCGGCAATGGCCGGGCCGTGGCGGCCGCCAACGTAGTGGCCGAAGCGTCCAGCTGGGCGATGAAGCCCAGGTAGGAGCCCTGCCCCGGCAGGGCAATGGCGCCAAAGGCCACGCCGTAGCAGGCGTAGCCGTATACCTGCAGGCCGCCCTGCGCCAGGAAGCTCAGGCCGAGGCCCCGTTCATCGTCGGGGCCGCCGGCCTGCTGCACCCAGCGCAGCTGGCCCTGCGGCGAATACGACGCCACCAGCAAATCGCTCCGGCCCGCCGAAGTGAGCGTGAGGGTGCCCAGCCGGGCCTGGTTGCCGAAGCTGCCCGTGACGTAGGCGTTGCCGCCGCCGTCCACGCACACGGCCGTCAGAAAATCGGAGCCCGCGCTCACCAACGACCGCGCCCACTCCTCGGTGCCCTGGGCCGAGAACCGGAGCAGGAAACCATCTTCGGTGCCGGCGGTGGCGGTGGCGCCGGCGAGGGTGCTGCCGCCGAAGGAGAACGACTGCCGGAAGGTGCCCGTGAGGTAGAGGTTGCCGGCGGCATCGGCGGCGGCGCCGGTGATATCGTCAAAATCGGGCCCGCCAAACGTGCGCGCCCATTCCAGGGTGCCGGCCGCGTTGTACTTCATCGCCATCAGGTTGACGCTGCTGGGGCTGGGGAACGTGGGGCCCGCGGGAAACGACGCCGCCATGTAGAGGTTCGTCACCACGTAGACCCCGCCGCCCGGCGCGCTCACCAGCCGCAGCGGGTAAATAACCCCGGCCCCGGTGCTGCGGTCGGAGTAAAAAATGTTGTTAATGCTTTGCACATCGCCCGTAGCGGCCGAAAAGCGGGCCAGGTAGGTGGTATAAGGGGCGGCCACCGTGGTGGAGGGCACCACCAGCTGGCCGTCGAAGCTGATGCCGCGGCTGTACACGTGGCCGCCGGTCACGAACACATTGCCGGCGCCATCCACGGTCACGCCCGTAGCGAGCACCACCGGGGGACAAGCCGGATAGGCCGGGTCGTTCGCTACATTGTCGCTCTGCTTGGCCCAGGCCAGGTTGCCTTGCGCATCGTAGCGGGCCACGAAGGCTTTGGAACCGGCGTAGTTGTTGCCGGCGCTCAGGTTCTGGCCGCTGCCCATGTCGATGGTGCCCTGAAAATGGCCCACCACGTACACGTTGCCAGCGGCATCCAGCGCCATGTCGTCGGCCCCGTCGGAGCCGGTCGAACCGAACTGCCGTACCCAGGCCACGGCGCCCAGCGGCGTGTATTTGGCCAGGTACCCGTCGTAAGAGCCGCGGCTGGTCAGGGTGGTGCGCCCTACCCCGGTCTGGGGGTTGAAGGTGGCCGCTTCGTACACATTGCCCTGGGCATCCGTCACCCGGCGCGTGTAAGGCGACAGGTAGGCCCCGGTGCCGCGGGCACTGGTCCAGGCGGGGGCGGTTTGGGCGGCGGCGCGGGGGCCGAAAGCCACGCTGCTTAGGGCCACCAGGGCCAGCTGAGCAAATCGAACAGTAAATGTTTTCATACAGATGGCAGGGGTAATGGTGGAAGGCTAAGAAGCGGTTTGGAAAGTCAAGTTAGGCGGTTATGCTGAGTGTAAGAACGTCATGCTGAACGTAAGGTCGTCATGCTGAGCGTAGTCGAAGCATCTCTACCGCGCAACTAACTCATTTGATTGGTTTACTATTGCAGTAGAGATGCTTCGACTGCGCTCAGCATGACGTTCTGTTAAGCTCAGCATGACGTTCTTTTTATTGTTGACGACTGCCCAAACGCATCCTAAAGCACGTAGGCGCCCTCGGGCGTTTGGCGGAGCAACGACAGGGCGGCCAGCGTCTGAAGCAGCGGCTCAGCCTTGTCGGGTTTCAGGCGCTTGAAGCGGGTGGCTACCTGCGCGGCGGTCAGCGGCTGGGCGGCTTGCTGCAGGGCGTCGCGCAGGGCTTGCATCTGCTGGGCCAGCTCGGCGGGCCAAGCCTGGGGGGCGATTCCCTCCGTTGCAGGGGTAGACCGGCCGGCATCCGAAAAGGCTGCTGCGGTGGGCAAAGAAAGTCTGGCCTGCTCGGTTTCGGGCGCTTGGTAGGCGGGGCGCAGGTAGCGGACGTGGCCGGCCTGCTCCTCGCGGGCGCGCTCGTGGTTGAGGCGCACGAGGCGCGTCAGAATCTCGGCATCTGGCAGGGCGGCGGGCCAAGCGTAGGCGTCGGCCACGGCGGCGTCGAGCTGCTGGTGCAGGCTGAGGACCACGGAGGCGAGGCCCTGCTGGTTCACGGTCTGGTCTTTGGCTGACAAGGGCTGGGCGGCGCGCAGCTTCTCCACCACGTTGTAGAGGTCGGTGAGAGTGAGGCTGGGATGCTGGGCCTGCTGGCGCTTGCGGTGGGCGTCGAGCTGTTCGGCCAGCTCGCGGATGCGGGCCTGCTGCGCGGGCGTAGCGGCGGGGAAGGGGAATGGGTCAAAGCAGTGGGTTTTGTTGTATATCAAGTCATTTCCGACACCCATTCGGCCACCCGTTGCGCCTGCCCAAGTCGTATGAATGCGACTGGACATAACACCTAAATAGAACGCATCCTCCAGAGCTGTTATGAAGATTTTGGAGTCAGCAATTGTATTGCCTGGGATAAATGTGAATATGCGATGGCGCGCGGTTTGGCTGGTTGCTATCATTCGCGAAAGGCCAACAAACGCAGGTCTAAGCTTCGCGCGGGCTTCTCCAAAAATCCACCAATTTGTGCGGTATGATGCCCGGTTGTTTTTATCGCGTTCAGGTTTTACTCTTTCAAAGACATGCTGATAAATAGCTGGAAATTGCTCAATAACTTGGTTTTCTTTAAGGCCGAACAAGTCTATGACATAGAATCCCCGAGACTGTTGGGTGAGGTCACGACCATTCATGTATGGTAGAATGCGGGTTTTTAACTCCTTGACGGTTCCCATCCCCAATTCACGGGCACGTGATTCCTCAACTAAAAAGCCGGTTCCGTATAATCCCATTCCTGTACGCTTCCCCATTCGGTAAGCCAGTCGTTAGCAGAGGCTAAGCGACTTGTTTAAATTCGGTGGGGGTCATAAA
>NZ_JAUQSX010000026.1 GCF_030581005.1 Hymenobacter mellowenesis
TTCATCGTGCAGGTGTCAGGTAGTGAAAATACGCTTTTCTCTACTCACAACTGGCCTCCTATTTAGGGAAGCGTACACCGCCGTGGCACCGGTGCCCTCGTTGCCGCCCAGACACCAGACCGCCCGCGGCGCCCGCCCGGCGCGCAGCGGCCGGCCCAGCTCGGCCACGGCGTTGACGTGGTGCAGGCCGCGGCCAAAATCGTAGCCCGCTTTCTGGCCGACGGCAATGGCGTCGAGGCGGCCCCGGCCGGCGGCGCGGTGAAAGACGGTGCGGCCGGCGTCGGGCCCAGCGAGCGGGAACCAGTTCCGGGCTGTGCCCTGCAGCCCCGCGCGGGGGATGGGTTGGCCGCAACTGCGGTTGGCGGCGGCCTGCGTGAAGCCGCACCATTCTTGGCCGGGCGCGCCGCCGCCGGCGCGGACAATGGCGTCGACCAGCGGGCCGCGGTTGTACCCGGCCGACTCGCGGGCGCTGAGGCGGGCCGTGAGCCAGGGGAGCGCGCAGGTCTGGGCCTGGAGCTGGCCGCTAACCGCGACCAGCAGGCAAGTAATAACGAATAGCTTTTTCATACGACAAGGGCCGCAAAGAGCAAGGCCGCGGCGGCCCGGATGATGTTGACCAGTTGCACTGAGCTATACTACAAAAAAGCCCCAGTATCACTGGGGCTTTTTCTATTAAGACATGGTACATCCAAAATTTGCTAATTCTCCAAGTTGTCTGCACAACTACTAAAACTAAATAAATATCGCTCAAAATCAGAATCCAGGAAGCTTGGGATTTGGCGGTAGGAAAGTTCTAGCGCCTCACCTTTATAGCAACAGGTTAAACGTTCGTGGTTCACTTGGTCAAGGCAAGTTACAAGTAGCCACTTGTTATTTCCGGCTGAAAACTCACTGTCGCATCCAATAGCATATCTTAGCAAGTCAAGGTTCAGATGAGCTATTCTAAATTCTCCTTGGAACTCATTGTAAACATTTGTTTCATCACTTAAATTAATCAAAACAGGCTTGTCTGAAAGTTCTGGCATAGGCCCTGCTCCGTGTCTCGTTAAATAACTGCGAGTAGTATACACGATTCGCGCCTCATTAACTAAATGCGGCAAATGAGTAAGCAGGAGTTGGATGGCATTTTGAGAAGTTGTGTTGCTTTGGGTAACATGAGGTTGGAAACCGAATTTCTTATCCAGTAGAATGCCTTGTGCTCCTTCAAATATAAATGTCTGCCAAGGATGGCTGGGGCCAAAAATCTCCTCTTCTTTTACGAATTCTACTATTTTACTGTCCAGTAAGGAATTCACCGATTGGATTTGTGAGTAAAAATTAGAATCTTCTCTATCGTGATTGAAGTCGTCAAAATCATAATTTGTTTCATTTGTTATCTTATCCTTGTAATATTCCCTTATGCGTTGCAAAATAGGTGTGAAGAGGGCAGGGCTAAGCAAGTCATTAGCGCAAAGCCTGAGACTTGGCTGAGAATGGCGTTGTACAGTAGCCCCAAATCCTAGCCCGCAGCTTCCATGCCTATTGGTGCTTCTTGTGCTCTCCAGTGCCCGATTGTACAAAATATCGTAGTGTGTCGTTACTGGACAAAGTTCATCCACGAAAAGCTTCGGTTTTATAGGCAAGCTTGCAATTTCAGGTAAGAGAACAGATGGCGCCAAGGTGCAGTGTCTCGACCAGTAAGTAGGCACACCGCGTAAAGTCCCTGCGCCGAGGGTTGAAAATATATGACTTGTTCCATCAGAGGTCACAACTGTGTGACCTGCTTGGTGCCCACCGTTGAAGCGTATTACCAAAGGAGAAGCAGATACACTAGATAAATAATCAGTAGCTAAGCCTTTTCCCTCATCTCCGAAGCCTAAACCAACTACTATAAAAGCGCTTTGGGACGAATTTATTGCCATGACGTCTGATAAATCGCCGTTGAAAAATCCTCGACGATTTCGCAGTCACTACCAATCATCATTGTCAGGTCATGTTCAGTGGTGTTTTCTGCATAGACTACTACTCGCTTACCTAACGCCCTTGCATACCCTATTTCAAACAAGGTGCCTGCATCCAAGCCCGAGGCCACTGCCAACACTACCGATGATTGAGTTATACCATCTAAATCGGGCTTCACTACGTCGTGAGGTGTACCAGGGCCTACATCGTGCATAGGTGAAAATACACGGTTCCCGAACTCTGTAAGCTTGTCTCGCAACTCGTTAATGAGCCAGCGTTCCGCTATTGTGAAAAAAGGCCCAGCTAAGTAAACAATCTGTCCATCTGCTTTGGCCGGGAGGGCCTGCAGAACTGGCAACTCAAGCGGCAAGGGCAACAGCCTGCTCTGACAGTAGTACGCTGTGCAAAGTGATGCTATGCGAGCCGCTTCCCCTGCAGATTTTTTCTCCACCATCCACTGCCAGGCAAAAGCAGCCGAGAATATATCCCCAGAACCGATAGGCCATACCTTATCAGTTTTGAAAAGAGGGATAGAGCAAACTTCTCGTTTATCGAAAGATAAAGCTCCTTTAGAGCCATTCTTAATGATGACAACTTCAGCATTCTCCTTCTCTAACAAAAATTTGCCAACGCTTTCCAAGTCGGCGGACTTGGAAAGTCCAGAGAGTAAGTAGGCTTCGTTGCTATTCAGTACTAGTGCTAGGTGATTTGCTTTAGAGCCTGTTTCTCGCCACGGTACATGGTTTTGTGGGTCATATACTACGTAATTGCCTTCTACAAATACTTTCGCCTCAATCTGTCCGTAAACCAATAAAGCCTCTGCTTTAATTGGCTGCATCAGAAACTTCTCTTCAGCAAGAGCGCTCTCAGGATAAATTACAGGAGTGCTTAGTGGGTGGTAGTAAGTGAAGCTAACCGTGCTATCTATTACTTCAAAACTAGCTTGAAAACCAAATGCATTTGCAACAGAATTGGCTACTTCGACATAGTCTTGACCAACGCAGCTTATAAACTTAAGCTGCGTTACATTTCGGGATAATGCAGCCGCAGCTCGCATACCGGAACCGTATAGTTCTTGAGATTCTGGCTCTATACACAGTTCCAGGTACGTGCCTCCAACGATAGTAAGCTCAGGCTTCATGTGTTTAACTAGCCTTTACAGCAACTGTGCACAAATCACCATTCAGTTCTAGTACCTTAGCGCTAAATAGCTTATCATTCCGTAAGCACGAGGTTAATTCTGTGATTCTGAGAGATATTATTGTTCCACAAATTTCGCCCTCGTCATTGTAAACTTTGGGAACGTTGTTGTCCAATTTAACCTCATATAAATTCTCTCTTACAAGCTTGCTAAGCGCAGGCTGCTGTACGTCTTGTAGCCCAGCCGTGAAGCTTAATTCTGAACACTTGTCAACTCCTGGCCCATCAGGAAGAGACTTTACCTTTGCTACATACTGCGTTACTACTGGGTCTTTTCTTTTTGACATTAATTTTCAGTTAAAGTTGAATTATTTATTACTTAAACACACAGCCGTTCCTCCTTCGAAACCGCTTGAGTCTGAAGGCATATAGGCATCTTGCTTCACCCGTTGGAATAAATTGTCCACCCAACCTTTGCCTTGATTATTACGCCATCTCCCAAAACCGAATTCTGTTGCTGAATCTAAATAGATTAGGACAGCGCCATCGCATTCAAATCGGCGGACGAATTCTTTTAGTACTTGTTCGTCAGTTAAGTTTTCGGGTGATTGCCGTGTCTTTGCCATGGTGTGAGAAGTATAAGGCCATTAGTTTTTGATTGACCAAATATATGCAGACAGCCTCGGGCAACTTAGAAAGGCAAGTTCTATCCTTTCGCCAAAGCAAGTGAGCCGTAAATGTGCCAGACCTCATGCTGTTTTCCTAATATTATTACCTGATTTAAAATAATTATTTTGGGAATAACAATGTTTTTTCATCCCAAAATGAGAGTGATTCTTTAGAATATTTGGTATATAGCAACTTGGCAAAACATACGGTTGACCTTTAGAAATACAGACTGAATGCCCCGCTTTCTTATGGTGAGTTACCTACAAGAAAAGACAGGCCCGGCCGTTGAGCGCGAAACCTTCCCGCCCATGCGCCCCAATCCTCCCATCCGGTACTACCGCGTCGTCGAACGCCTGCTCAACCGCCGCATCACTTTATGCCGGGACGAGCCCGATGGCGGCTACCACCTCGTGTTCGAAATTTGTCTGAGCAGGCAGGACGCGGCCGAGCACGACGCGTCGCAGGCAGCCGACGGCCGGGCCACCGTGGCATTGCGCGGCGGCCGTATCCTGGTCACCCGCCTGGCGCTGACCAACGAAGCGATTGGCGTGCTCTCCCGCCTCTACCTGCACCACGAGAAGTGCGCTGCCGAGCGCCAGAAGGAGCGCAACCGCCGCCAGCAGCTCATTGCCTCCCGCCTGGCCGCGCTGGAGGAAGCCGCGCTCAATGCTGAGCTGCGCACCTCGGAGCCAAACCCGCCGACCACCCCGACACCGCCCGCTGCCAAGCCACTCCGCAAGCCCTATACGCGCCGCAAGTAGGAGAGGAACCCCAGTAGCTATCCAACTGCCGGGGGCTTGACTGGTCTCGGCACTCCGCCACCTGCTGACCCCTTGGTAAAAACTTTTAACCCATTGGGAAACAGGTAATATGCTGGCCGGAGCACCGTTGGCACCGCTAGTCCCGAGTTCGGGGACTTCACCCGTGGAACCCTGCGGCCCAAGCATCCAGCCGCGATGCCCCGATTGGGAGTATAGCCCCCGTCTCTTACTTTTTATTTTCGTAGCTCATGCCTTTTCCCGAAGAAAACCCGCGCCGCTCGTTTGTCAAGCAATCCGTTTCGGCGGCGCTGACCCTGGGCGTGGGCGTGCCCGTTGTGGCCGCCCTGTTAAACTCCTTTCCCGCCGAGGCCGCCGAGGGCAACGCCCCGCTGCTGAGCGGCGCGCCCGTGGCCGCCACGGAAAAGGAGTTCCGGCAAGGCGTGATTGGGCCCGCCGAGCTCTCGCTGGCCACCAGCCAGATTGCCTCCACCAAGGCCACGCAAAAGAACGCCAAGGAGTTTGCCGGTTTTGAACTGACCGAAGCCATCGCCGTGACCACAGTGCTCAAGGACCTGGGTACGCCCGTGCCCGCCCCGGACGCCAAGGCCCAGGCCACGCTCGCCAAAATCAAGAACACGCCCGCTGGCGCCGCATTCGATAAAGCCTACATTCAGGCCCAACTCGAAAACCACGAGTTTCTGCGCGACCTGGCTCAAAACTACCTGAAGAATTCCGCGGGCAAAACCACCCCCGCCGAGAGTCAGGGCCGGCACTTGGCGACGCTGGCCCTGGCCACGTTCAAAGAGCACGTGGCCATCACCAAGCGCATTCTGGGCGAACTGGGCGCGTAGCACCGGGGCGTCCAGGCCCGCAACGTAAAGCCCCGCCCTCACCCAGCGGGGCTTTTTCGTGGCTTGTCTCTTGAAAAGCGGTGCGGTTCCACTTATCAGAATTGACGCAGTAATAGAGCTTTGCCTGCGGAGAACCGCTTTTGACCCGTCCATGCATCCGCCGCATCCGTCACCGAACAAAGCCGCCGCGCCGTTCAGGTAGCCCTGCGCATCGCCCAGGGCACGGCGCTGGAGCCGCAGGCCTACGAGCAGCTGCTGCTCGGTCAATTCATCCGCGGGGTGCTGGCCCTCGACCAAGTCGTGGAGCACCTCGAAGGGCAGCCATGAGTCCTATTTTGGGACAAAAAAGCAGCATTGTCTGCCTGGCGGCCCCGCAGGGGAGTTGGCGTGGGCGTCGCCAAAACCAATTTGGGAATGACAAAACCTAAGCCGTATGGTGGCGTTAGTAGGTTCAGATTCAGGTCGTCACGAGCTTGTCTTGGCTCCGACCGACTGGCTTTGTGCCACCACCGGCCCCGTGGGCTGGGCGGGCATCAGCACGGCTGTTGGGTCCCTGCCGAACCATCGGCGCGTCGGCCGGTCCCCGGTCGGCAACTTTCTCACCCCCCGTGAAAGCTATTTATTTCTTTGCCCGCCGCTTTGCCTCGGCGCGGGCCACATGCCTGTTGCTGGCCGCTGGCCTGCTCAGCTCCCCGGCCTCTTTTGGCCAGGTTGTACCCCCCGCGATAGGCCGCGCGTCCAGCTTTGCCCTGTTCACCGCCGTGGGCGCCTTCAACAACGTGGGGCCGTCCGTCGTGCTGGGCGACATCGGCACCAACGCCGGCGCGTTCAGCGGGTTTCCCCTGGGCGTCGTCACGACTGGCAGCATCCACGTTGCCGATACCGAGGCCACGCAAGCCGCTACCGACGTGGAAACGGCCTATACCTACGCGGCGGGCATCCCGAACGCGGTGCCGCTGACCGTTTACGGCGGCACCCCGCAGCAAATTCTGACGCCCGGTGCCTACGTCGTGGGCGCGGCCACCACGCTGACCGGCAACCTGATTCTCGACGCCCAGAACGACCCGAACGCCGTGTTTTTCCTGCGGGTGAGCGGGGCCCTGACCACGGCCGCGGGCTCGACCGTGACCCTGGCCGGGGGCGCGCTGGCCAGCAACGTGTACTGGCAGGTCGGGGGCCTGCTCATCCTGGGCCAGAACTCCGTAATGCGCGGTACGCTACTGGTCGACGGCGGCATCAACCTCATCGAAGGGGCCACTTTGCTGGGCCGGGGATTGTCCCGGAGCGGGGCCATTAACATGGACACCAACGTGGTGAACGGGTTTGTGGCCGGTGCCCCGTTGCCCGTGACGCTGGTGCGGTTCTCGGCCACTTTGCGGCAGGACCAGCGCGTGCTGCTGCAGTGGGCCACCGCCAGCGAAACCACCAGCCGCAGCTTTGCCGTGGAGCGCAGCGCGACCGGCACCACGGGCTGGGAAACGGTGGCCTTGCTCGCCGCGGCGGGCACCAGCACGGCTCCGAAGAATTACCAGGCGCTGGACGAGCGCGTCGTGACCGGCCGGTGCTATTACCGCCTGCGCAGCACCGACCTCGACGGCACGTTCGCGCTGAGCCCCCTGCGTACCGTCTCCGCCCAGGCTGCGCTGGAGCAGGCCCAACTGTTCCCCAATCCGGTTGCCCAGACGCTGACCGTGACCGGGGTGCAGCCCGGCAGCCGCCTTACGTTGCTGGACATGGCCGGCAGAACCCAGCAGCAGCAAGTAGCCAGCGAGGCCGGAATTGAACAAGTAGCGACTAGCGAGTTACTGGTGGGCAGCTACCTGCTGAAAGTGGTTTCGGCATCGGGCATCGCCACCACTTTGAGGCTGCAAAAGCAGTAGACAAGGCGCCTGTGGCGGTGGTGGCCCGAGCCCGTGCAGGCCTTAAACACCGTGAGTAGAGAAGCCCCGCCCACTAAGCGGGGCTTTTTCTTTCCCTACTTTTCACACGAAACGACCGCGGTGGCCGTTGTGCCTCTTTCTGCTCCTTATGGTCGGTTCTTCCTTCATCCTGTTTCAAAAAAACGGCACACGCGCGTTGCTAAACGTTGCTCAGATAACCTACGCCTCTGACAGGGACGTACGCTTAACGGCGGAGAACAGGACTTTTTATAGCGAATTCCTCCCTGAACAAGAAATTGCTTATATTATTGAGGTGGAGTTTACGGACACGCGCCCTATAAAATACTTGTATGACAAGAAAGAGGAGCGTGACGAAATGTTAAGCAAACTCATCACAGCATTCACACCTTTTATCACAATCGATAGCCCTCCTGGGCTACCACTGACCTGGCCCGAAGTAGCACTTCAGGAGCCTAAGTCAAAGGCAGTGTACAAAAGATACACCGCCGAGGAAATAGACCACGCGATGGCTATGCTGAAAGTCCGCGAACAGACGCCGCCACCCACCCCCAAGCCACCCCGCAAGCCCCGAGCTAAGAAAGGGGAGGAGTAGCAGAGAAGCCCTACTCCCAATGCCATACGCCTGACAGGGCTCGGGACTTCCGGCGCTGCCCTTGTCCGGCGGCTGCCGGTCCCGCCGCGGTCGCAATCCCGATTCCTGCCGCTGCTTTCGCGGGGTGAAAAGCATCGCTTGCCCAGCTGCGGGCCCCATCTGCCGGGTTCCTTGCCCGGGTTGTCGAAAATTCCCGTAGGTTGGACTCCTCCACGTTTCCTGCCCGAATGCCTTCCGTTGAAGAAGAATTGGTGCGTCGCCTGCTGGCCCGCGATGGCCGCGCCATGACCGAATTTTACCAGCTTTACCACGCGGCGTTGTGTGCCGCCGTGCGGCGTCTCCTCCGCAACGCCCACACCGCCGAGGACGTGGTGCAGGTGGGTATGCTCAAGGTCTGGCAAGGCATTGCTTTGTATGACCCGGCCCAGGGGCGCTTGTTCACTTGGGCGGCCAGAATCTGCTGCAATTCTGCTATCGACTACTTGCGCACCGGCCGCCATCAACTCGCGACCCGCACCGGCGGACTCGACAACGCAGGGGCGCACGCCCTCGCCGTGTCCGGCTTTCAACCCGACCACATCGGGGTCGCGGACCTGCTACAGGGCCTCCGCCCGGAATACCGCCAGGTGATGGATTTAGTGTATTTGCAGGGCTATACCCAGCTGGAAGCGGCCGAGCTCCTAAACGTACCCTTGGGCACCGTCAAGACTTGGATGGGCCGCTCGAGGGAGCTGCTGGGCCGAATGCCCTTGTAAGTGTGCGGTACTTGTCAAAGCAAAAGACAAGTTAATGGTCGTATTGTGTTACATTTATAGCCCAACTTTCCGAAACAAAACGTTCTAGGTATGAGTTTATTAACTCAATCAGTCCGCTATGCGGGCCCTCGTCCCAACCCGGAAATGACCCAGGACTTTAGTTTGTGGAAGCACCAGGTGCGCCAGGCCATCCGCGGCCTCAGCACTTTTGAGCCGCCGTTCGGCCAGGGGTTCCGCGCCGCGCTGCATGCCCTCTACATCGAGAGCCACTTCGTCGAGTTCATGGCTGCGCAGGGCTGGCGCCAGGCCGGGCTGGGCGAGGAAGCCGGAGCGGTGCTACTGAACTTGCAAACCCAACTAAACGACTACGACGAGCCCGACACCGACGTGGCCGTCCTGGCCGACCCCCGCTGGTGGGCCATCCTCGGCGTGGTGCTACAAGCGGCGGCGTTGCTGGGGGGAGATGATTGCCAGGTATATCGTCCGCGGCCGCACCGATGAAAATACGTCGGTGGTATCTTCGCTGACATGAAGCTCACCTACCGCCAAGTCCTTTCCCGCCCCGACGCCGACGGCCGCTGCCGCGTGGTACTCGACGTGGCCTGGGACGGGCAGCGGGCCAAGCTGGTCACCGGCGTGAGCTGCCGGCCGGCCCACTTTAGCCCCGAGGCCCGGCAGGTGGTCATGCGCAAAGACCCCGACGCCACGCGCCTCAACAACGAACTGGCCAAAGTGGAAACGGCCGTCAACGCCGTCTTCACCCTGGCCTCGGCCGAATCCCGGCCCGTCACCGAGGCCGAACTCTTGGCCGCCGCCCGCGCGGCCCTCGGCAAGAAGCCCGCCGGCAAGCGCGCCGCGGTGGAGGTACCCGTGGCCACCACCCCCCAAGACTTTTATGCGCTGTGGCAGACCGAAAACCCCGGCCAGACCTACAACAGCGCCCGCCGCTACCGGCAGGTGGTGGGCCACCTCGAAGCCTACCACCCGGCCTGGCCGGTGCTGGCCCTCACCCGCAAAGACCTGCTCGACTACCTGGCCCACCTGGCCGCGCTGGGTTTGGTCGACAGCACCGTGAGCAAGCACATCAAATTCCTGCGGGAGTGCTTCCGCTTGGGCGGCAAGGTGCTGCCCGCCTGGCTGAAAATCAAAACCCGCTACGGACGCGCCCCCGCCCTGCAGCCGGCCGAGCTGCGCGCGCTCATGGCCCTGGAGTTGACCGACGACGACCTGCGCGAGGAAGCGGCCCTGTTCACGTTCCAAACGCTGCTCCTGCTGCGCGACTCCGACCTGCGGGCCCTGCGCCCCCACCATGTCGCCCCCGTCGATTTGCCGGGCTATCCGGCCACGCCGGTGCTCGGCTTTCACCAGGCCAAAACCGGTGACGAGGTGCGCCTGCCGCTCCCGCCCGCCGCGGCCGCCATCTGGCAACGGTGGGCGGGCCGCCCGCCCATCCCGGCGCAACAGGAGCGCAGCCGGCGCATGAAGCAACTGGCCCGCATGGCCAAACTCACGCGGCCCTTTGTGCGGGTGCGCTACGTGCGCAACGAGCCGGTTGAAACCGTGCTGCCCCTCTACAAAGTGGTCAGCACCCACACGGCCCGCCACACGGGGGCCGACATGGTCATGCTCGGTTCCGGTGGGGATTCCAACCTGAAGGAAAAGGCGCTGGGCCACGCCGGCGTTTACGGGCACGACGCCCTCGAACGCTACGGCCCGGCGCTGCTCAAGGCCTGGGAGAAGGTGCTGGGTGCAGTGGGTGCAACCGAAAAAAATGCACCCACTTTGCCCGGTATCGTGCACCAGGCCGTGCCAAGCCAGGGCGGGGGCGGGGTGCTGATTCGGCGGGTTTCTTACCGCTGAGCCGTGTGCGCTATCAAAAGGCTGACACCAAGTGGGCCCACGAAACCCCTCTCTGCGCACTGCAGAGAGGGGTTTTTATTTTTGGACAACAGAACGCACAACGGACTTTGCTGGCTGATAAGGCTCTAAGGATGTTTTGATGAATTATCAAGCAGGGCTATTAAACTCAAAACAAAGTCCTGATTACCCAACAGTTTCTCTATCCGCTCATTGCCTTTTTCGATGAAACACCTGCTACTCCAGGCAGCCTTCCTCACGCTCGCCTTTACGTTGCCGCGCCCTTCGGGGGCGGCGCTTCCCCGGGGTAATGCTGTGTGTCGCGGGCTGCTGGGGATGCCTTGATACTGACGACACCTGACGCTTGGGCCTCCGTAACCGATTGACGCCAGCCGTGGCCTGCCGTTCAGGGGGAGATATCTTATCTTGTGCCCTACTATTACCGCCACCCACCGCTAATTCCATTCTTTGCATGGCTTCAGCCCAACACTTCGTGGATTTCATCCTGGACCAGCTTAATGCTTCCGGGCAGGTCACGGCCCGGAAAATGTTCGGTGAATACGGCCTCTATTTCGGGGAAAAGCTGTTTGCGCTGGTCTGCGACAATAAGCTGTACGTCAAGCCCACCGCAGCCGGCCGGGCGTACCTGGCTAACGTCGTGGAGGCGGCCCCTTATCCCGGGGCCAAGCCGAGCTTCTTGATTGAGGAAGGCTTGGAAGACCGTGATTGGCTGAAGAAATTGGTGACCGTGACCGTGGAAGAACTGCCGGACCCCAAGCCGAAGAAGACCCGAGCGAAGAAAGGAGGGGCGTAGAGGCGAAGCCTACTTGGCGAGCCCTTTCATTGGTAGCTTTCCGATATGAAAAGTCTACTCCTGTTCTGCGTGCTGCTGTGGAGCTACTCGGTGCAGGGGCAGACGTGGAAGAGTTGGGCCGGCAAGCTGCCCGTAAATGCAGAGAATAAGCTAATAGCGTATCGGGGCCGTGTGGTTGTTCCTGGCGCCTCCGCCGCCACATTGCAGCACTGCGCTGAGAAGTACATGGTGGAGGTAGCGCACATGGAACCCGCCTATGCTGCAGCGGATGGGCCGGTAGCCTTTATTGGTTTTGGCCATGAGGGAGATATTAACTATGAGCTGGTTATCTCGTCGGCGCAGGGTGGCTATTCCTACATGCTTGTCCACTTTGAGTATGTTGCCCGTAGCGGCGAAGCTTTTGCTGAAGAAGGAATAACGCCATTGTATGAACGCATTCCAGTTGAGGAGATATTACGGCAAGAAAAACAACAAGCAACTGCTGGCTGGCAAGAATGGCAAACCAAAATAACGACTGCCGCTAAGCTAATAATCGAGCAGATGCAGGCCGCGATGAAGCAGTGAGAGGAAAAGCCCTGTCCACCCCAAGCGGAGCTTTTTCACGCCCACGCCCCGGGCAAGGAACAAAGGAGGGCAGCCGCCGAGCATACTTGTCCTTGCCGCATCCTTATGTGAGCAGATGCGCCGGGCAGGAACTGGCCTTCGTGCCCGGCGCGGGCAACAGCGCTAGCGCCCAAGCTTAAGCCTACTCCGACGCCGCGTCCGCGGCTGCTTACTACCGCCTGCGCCAGCAGGATGTCGAGGGGCCGGGCACGTACTCGCCGGTTCGTGGCCGGGCCCGGGGCCGTTGCGGCCCTCCCCACGCTGTACCCCAATCCGGTGCCTCACGGGGCAACGGTGCGGCTGGACGGGGCCGCCCCCGCCGGCCCGTTGCCGCTGTTTGACGCCCAAGGGCGGCTGGTGCGGGTATACCCGGCTGGGGCCACGGTGTTCGAAACCGCTGGCCTGGCCGCCGGCCTCTACCTGCTGCAAACCGGTGCTGCCGCTCAGCGCCTGGTGGTAGAATAACGCAACGGCAGCTTTGCAGCGGGGCAAACAGGGGGCAGTCAGTAGAAGCGGATGAGTAGGGAATGTGGTGCGGCGCGGCATTGCTGCGGCGGCATTACGGCAACTGCCCGGCCTGCAAAAGGTGGCGTTAAACCCTTGGCAAAATGGGGACTCTAACCACACGAAGCGCCTCGTATAGGAGGCCGTTATTCTCACTCATCCTTCCTTTTTTTATGAACACTCGCCCGTATGCCTTCGCCGTTGCCTTGCTCGCAACCGTCCACCTGACCGATTCCCACGCCCAGACCCGCACCCCCGGCGTGAATGCCCGCCAAGCCCGGCAGGAAGCCCGCATCAACCGCGGGGTTGCCACGGGCCAACTCAACGCCCGCGAAGCCGCCCGGTTGCAGGGCCGCGAGGCTGGCTTGCAGGCCGAAAAGCGGGCCATGAAAGCCGACGGGGTGGTGACCCCGCAGGAGCGCCAAGACCTGCGCCGCACCGAAAACCGCAACAGCCGCGCAATTCACCGGCAGAAGCACGACGGCCAGGTGCGCTAACCGGCAGCGCGCAAGAACTGCTCTCCAAAGCCCCGCCCTCACCCGGCGGGGCTTTTTCTTTCCCTTGGTACCCGAAACCACCGCGGGGGCCGTTGTGCGCGAAGCCTTCTCGCCCATGCGCCTCACGCCCCCCGTCCGGTATTCCAGAATCGTCGAGCGCCTGCTCAACCGCCGCCTCAGCCTGAGCCGAAACGAGTCCCAAGGGGCTACCACTTGCTCTTCAAAACCTGCCTGAGCCAGAAGGACACGGCCGAGTGCGTGGAAGACGCCGCGGCGAAGGGCATCCCAGTCTCGGCGCTGCGGGGCGCCCGCATCCTAGTCACGCAACTGCGGCTCTCCAACGAGGCCATGCGCGTCCTGTGCGGCCGCAGCACCACGAGAAATGCGCCACCGGACGCTGGACACTTTACGTTGGCCTTGCGGACGCGACCGGGGAAGGCCGCTCGTCAGGCAACGTTACAAATTAGCTTCAGTGCCGTGGTGGGGTTGCAAACGCCTAAACGCCCAAGTGCCAGCCCGGGCAAAGAGCCCGCCGTGGCGGTTAGTCTGGTGCGGGTTTGGAAGGAGGACGGGGCGTTGGCTTGTGTCTTGCGCTGCGACAACCCCGTGGCGAGTTTGGCCCAGGCGCGGGAAAAAGCCTGTCATTATGCCACCCGCTGGCTCATCGAAGGGTTTCACAAAGCCTTGAAGACGGAGCTGGGGGCCGAGCGCCTGCAACTGCGCACGGCCCACCGTCTGTTTGCGGCAGTAGCATTGCTGGACGTGGTGTCCTGCGCTGGTGGACCTGCGCGAACGACGGCCTTTAGCACTGTGCGGCAGTTCTGTGGCGTCAATGCAACTCCTTAACGTGGAAACCCGCCCTTTGGCTACCAGAACCAAAATCAAGGCACCCTAACGATTTAGCGTAATTCTTTGTCCAACTACTCGCACAAATCCAAAATGGTAAAATATATCATAGTGTCACTCTTTCTTGTAATTGGACAAACTACAGTATTGGCTCAAAACCCTGAAAGAGTAACTATTGACAGCACACATTACTACTTTAAAATTGTGCCGAAGTCAAAACCAAGTGGAATGATTATTATTCTTCACGGTGGGGCAGAAGATGCAGAAGGAGTGATGAATCAAATCACACTAGATAAAATTGCCGTTAAAAATAATTTTATTGTTATTTTTCCAAACATTGAGGATGACGACTTTAAAATGACAGTGTCACAGAAAATATTAGATATTGTTGCCAAACAAATAGTTGAGAAGTACCAGGTGCCGAAGGATAGGATATTCCTTGGTGGACTTTCAGGCGGTGGAATGCAGACAATAACGTACACGGAAAGAGCAATCAGAGACAAAAAAACTTATTTTGTACCTAAAGCAATTTTTGCACTTGACCCACCGCTTGACTATGAAAATATGTATTATCGTTATCAACGGGAAGTAGAAAGAAACTTTTCAGAAGTCGGCGTAAACGAAGCAAAATTGTTGTTAGAAGAGATAGGGAAAAATTTAGGAGGCACACCTGAAACAGCGAAAGAGGAATACATCAAAAATTCAATGTTTTCTTATCGACAAAAAGATGGTGGAAATGCCAAGTATTTGCTAACTATTCCTGTTAGGATTTATACCGAACCAGGAGTGGAATGGCAGTTAAAAAACAGGCGAAGAGATTTGTATGACTTGAACTGTGCAGATATTTCAGCAATGATAAACTTACTGCAACTGAAAGGGAACAAGAGCGCTGATATTGTAGTGACTCATGACAAAGGAGTAAGGCCGAATGGAATGAAACATCCTCATTCTTGGTCAATTATGGACTCAAAAAATTGCATGGCTTGGATTGTAAAACAGCTTGAATAAGGCTGTTGCCGTAGTTGAAAGGAAGCTCCGAAAGGCACAGTGGCTGTTGCAGAAGTAGGCGAGAGGTAAGCGGTATCTTAGGTCTATGCAAGGGCACAAGCAGTTCACCGACAGA
>NZ_JAUQSX010000002.1 GCF_030581005.1 Hymenobacter mellowenesis
CTGGAAGCGGCGCCACCGGCATCACTCGCCGGTTGAAGGTGGGCAGCGAAACGGACGATGAGTTCTGCAACAGCCACCACACCTTTCGGAGCTACTACAGCTTAGGGCGGAACTACTAGCAAATCTCAAAGCAAAAAGCGCCAGCCTACCGGCTGGCGCTTTTTGCTTTGAGATTTGGATAAAGACAAGCCAACCGGCCGGGGCTTTTTTATTGCGAACGTCCGCCAAGAGCTACGCGCGCTGCTGGCAGCGGCGCAGCCACTGCTGGGCTTCTTCCGTGGTGCTGAACACGTCGGCGTGGAACGCCTTGAGCTGGGCGTAGAAGTTGGCAGCCGACCCGTCGGCCAGGGTTTCGGGCGTCGAAATCAGGGCGAAATACTTCAGGCCGGCGGCCGCGGCGTTGGGCGCCCACACGTTGATAACCCAGTCCATGGAGTGGTCCCACGGCCCGCGCACGGCGCGCGTGTCGTTGAGCACGCAGGCAAAGCCCGATTTGGCCAGGGCGGCCGTGTAGGCCCGGGCGCCTTCCTGGATGCTGTCGGCCGTCAGGTAGCCCTGCCAGTCAACGGCAATCCACTTATTGGCGGCATCGGTGTCGATGGTCAGGTAGGTGCGGCCCAACGAGGTTTTGAGTTCTTGCATAGTAGTGAAGGTATGTGCTTGTTCTGCCTTATTCTGCGCCACACGCCCAGGCCCGGGCCGGCTCCAACTCGGTGAAACGGCGAATTTCGAAGGCCACCACGGGCTGCACCCGTTGGTACATGCCGTCGATGGTGCGGCGGTTCATCGCATCCTGCGATTCGAGCAGGGCAAAGCGGCGCACGCCCAGTGCGCCCAGGGGCAGCAGCACCTCGTCGAAGCACCACTGCAAGTCGCGCGGGCGCACGGCCCCGAGCAGCCGGTCGTCGGCAATCCAACCCATGACGTGCTGCTTGCGGGCCAGCTCCATGGCTTGTGAAACGCCGGCGCGAAACTCTGCCCCGGTGGCAAAACCGAGCCAGTGGGTTTCCAGAGCGGGGAAGGGACCTGGATGGAGGTATAGGTTCAGGTACGGGAATGCGTGGGTGATGGTCATGGAAGAGGCACCCAGTACAGCCAGGAATGACACCTACGGCAGTTTGGCCGTGGGGTTGTGAAGCGCTTGCTCAGCAGACCAGCCCAACGGCCCCGCGGTGCCTACGTGAACGCCTGCAACAACGCCTGCAGGCGGGCATCGGTGACGAGGACAGCCGACGGCTCAGGTATTTGCACAGCAATCAGGGCTTGCTCAAGCTGGTGGGGCGAGACGTAGCCAAAGTCCATGCTCCACTCCGCAAATCGGCGCGGGCCCGGCCCGCGGCTCACGGTTTCGACTTGGCTATGCCGCGTATCGCGCTGGATATGGGCGTACAAGTCCTCAATGGCCGCCTCGGTTCCTTCCAGCACCTGCAAGTAGCGGCCGTCGCTGTAGAGCAGCAGCCCTGTGATGCCGTGCGCAGCGTTGTAGGCACGCGACCACGTCAGCAGGGCGTCCAACTCGGCCTGGGTCGGATGGCCCGCGGCCCGGCTGTGGTAAAGCACCTGGTGCACGCCGGATGCCAGCAGACTTTCCATCTGCTCCAGGGTCAGCTCTCCCCGCTCAAACTGCGTCAGGAGTTGGCGCTCGTAGCGCTGCGGCGCTAACGACGTATTGGTGGTCAAGGCCACAACCATGGCCACGGCGCGGCGACGCTGGCCGGGGGTAAGGGGAAAGGGCATGCTGTTTATACGGTCAGCACCGCTGCATAATACCCTTAGTTGATGGGCGATAAATACGGATATTTTCCAACTCGTCCGCAGGCCCTGTGGGGAGCAAGCCCAAGTGGCGATGCCCTTCCAGGGTGAAGGCCCGCAAGCCCCGAGCGAATAAATAAGAACAAGTAGGAAAGAAGTCCCGCCCATTAAGCGGGGCTTTCCCTTAGCCTGCGTCCAGCAAAAAGCCCCGGCATCACCGGGGCTTTTACGTTATTGCTTGAATTGGCCTCAGCGCCCTTTGCGGCCACCGAGGCTACGGGTGGGCCGGGTCCCGGGCTGCGGTTGGTTGGCGCGGGGCTGGTCGGCGCGGCTGGTGCCGTGGTCGAGGTCGCGCTCGGGCAGACCATTGGGGAAGGTGGGGCTGGTGGTGCCGCCCAGGTGCTTGTTGGTGTAGCCGTTATGGTAACCGGGCACGGCTGCCGCGGGCGTCGCGCCGGACTGCGCCGGCAGGCCCGTCGTCTGCGGCACGGGCGTCGTCGGGGTCCGGCGGGGTACCTGCGCTCCGGCAGAAGCGGCAAACAAGGCAAGTAGAAGGGTGGGCAGCAGGGGCGTACGCATAAGCAGGAGGCTAGGGGAGTGGATGGCTCCGACTTGTACGGCAAAAGGGCAAAGGAGGCCACGGGGCTTCTATGACTTTGCCTTCCTGAGACAATAGCGGCCTCTGCAGGCGCTGCCGCCCAGGTTGGTGTGGGCGGACGCACCCGAAGCCATTGCCCAGGGCCGGAGCACATCGGGGGTGGCCCGCTGATGGAGCGCCTCGTCCACCAAACGGGGCTATGCGCCCAGGAAGTGGTGTTCCCACAGGGCCCACACCAGCCCGGCCGCCGCCGCCCCGCCCATGAGGATATAAACAACCCGCGCCTGGCGCGAGCGGAAGGCGTCGATGTGCGTGCGGAGGGTGCTGAATTTCATGACACTGGCAGCTAAAAAGGGGTTGTACTGCTGCCCGTTGGCAAAGTTGCCGTAGTAAGGTTATCAAATAGTTAAGTTGGGTCCGGGCCGAATAGACAAGCCTCAGACAGGGCTTTTTGGCATAAGCCCCGGTCTGGAAGCAAGAGAGGCGCTAGCCTCGGGCCGGGAAGCCCAAGTGCCTAATTGGGAGAGGTATCCCACGCGTGCCGGGGCGCAAAAACGACCGCACGAAAAAGCCCCGGCTGCTGCATGCAACCGGGGCTCGTACCGAAGCAGAAATGCAGGGCTAATTCAGCCACACCCGCTCAATGATTTCAAAGCGGTGCGGAGCGAAGGCATTGAAGTACGGTGCTTCGCCCTGAAAGCCGAGCACGTGCACCAGGTCTGAACCTTCAGCCTTGCCCTCCGTCACCCGGACGGCGTACACCTGGCCCTCTGTGGGCCAGTCGCCTACGTGCTTGGCAGGACGGTTGCCGTCGTCCACGCACACGGCGTAATCGATAAAGGGCGCCGTGGTGGTGGCTTCGGCGAGGGTGTGGTTCGTGACTTCCATGGCAGCAAAAATAAGGACTGGCCCTTATACACAGCCGCAACGGTCCTGGTTCCGGGCGGGGGCGCAGCAGGGCCGCTGATGCGATGAGTATCTTGCCCTCTTTCTATCTTTGGCCGTACTTCACCATTCGCTGCATATGGCCTTAAATTTTGATGAATTCCAGAAAGTCGTAGAAACTGCGCAACAAGCCGACGCGGTAAAAGCTGATTTGAAACGCGCCCTGCGCAAAGTCACCACCACCCTGGGGGCGCTGCAAGCCGCGCTGGGAGAAATGGAAGCCGTGCTGGCCGACGACTACGTTTCGGCGCCCCGCCCGCGCAAGCCCCGCACGCCCCGCGAAGCAACCGAAGGCGCCGCGTCCGCCAAAAAGCCCGGCCGCCCCAAGAAAAACGCGTAACGGTTCGGCCCGCCGCACCCCGCCGAAAGGGCGCTTGCCCACGGGTAGGCGCCCTTTTTTAGTCTCAGGGCCGGGTATTGTTCCGGGCCCCGTAGTTTTGCGGCATGGAATTCCAGAAGAAGAAATATGTGTTCCGCGGCATGGACGGCTTTGCCGGCTTCCGCCACGGGCAGGAATACGAATTGGAAATACGTGCCACGGAAGCTACCGATGAGCAACCCAGTGAAATCGTGATTATTAACCCGGTTTCGCGCCTGCACACCTACTGCAGCAAGCAGGAGTTCAACCTGCGCTGGGAGCGGCGCTAGGCCAGTTCGAAGCGGTTTTGCCGCTGCCTCGGGCTACCTTTGTTCCCGCTATGGCCCTTGGTACACCTCGCGTACACTTTCAGAATGCCGCCGGGCAGGTCCTCGAACAGCCGGCCGGTAGCTACGTCATCATTCGCTACACCGCCGGCCCGCGCCAGTTTGCCGACCTGCAAACCCTGCTCGGGTACGCCAAGCAGCTGCTGGCCCTCCGCCAGTGGCACAAAGTGGTGGCCGACCACCGGCGCATGACGCCCTTCACGCCCGCGGAATCGAGCTGGGTAACCGACTGCTGGCTGAGCATGCCCAGCACGCGCATGCAGGATTTTTACGGCGCCGTGCTGCTGCCGGCCGAAGTGCTGGCCCGCATTCCCGCCGAAGAAAGAGCTCGCGAAGCCACGGCCAACGCCCTGACTTACCGCCGGTTTGCCGACGAGCCCGAAGCCGCCGCCTGGCTGATGCAGCTGGTGTAGGGACATGCCTGGGCCGGGGCGCCCGGCCGGGGCTGAGATTTGGCAAAACGGGCCTATGCTGCCGCCTGCGGCGTAAGTTTGCACCGCTTTGCGGTATGATATGAATTCTTTGCGCTCGCAGAACCCGTTTTTGCTGGTTTTGCTCACCGTAGGCTTCCTGGGCCTGCTTTCGTTTTTGAAGCCGGGCCTCGAAGTGAGTGGCGTGAAGCTGCGCCCGGTACGCCTGCTGGCCGATGTGTGGCGCCCCAACCCCGGCGCCGTGGCTGCCCTGGCCCCGCCGCCGCCCAACGGCCCGGCGGCTCCGGTAGCGACTAATTCCGGCCCGTCGGCTGCCTCCGATACGGCTGCTGCGGCTCCTAAAACGGCCGCGGCAGTTGCCGCGTCGCAGCCGCCGGTTCCGGCCAACCTGCCGGGCTTGGAGAGCTTTGTGGCCGCCCTGCGCCAAACCAAAGCCACGGGCAGTAAAACCCGCATTGCCTACTTCGGCGACTCCATGATTGAGGCCGACTTGCTCACCGGCGACCTGCGCAACCTGCTGCAATCCGAGTTTGGCGGCTCCGGCGTGGGGTTTGTGCCCATCAATTCGGTTTCGGCTGACTTCCGCGAAACCGTACATCAGACGTTTTCGCCGGATTGGTATGAGTACAACATCGTGTCGGACCGCCGGCCGGGCACCGCTCCGCTGGGCATCGGGGGCCAGGTGTTTCTGCCCCGTGTCGTTTCGAACTACGACAGCACGCACATCGTGTCCGATACCAGCTGGGTTGAGTTTCGGACCGGGCAGCGTTTCGCGCCGCTGCGCCGCTTTGCCCAGGCCCGGCTGTTTTACGGGCCCGGCGCGGCGCGCGACCAGGTGCTGGCTACCACCGACGGGCACCGCGTGCCCCACGCCCTGGCCGGCACGGCTCGCCTCAACGAACTAATACTGACGCCCGGTACGCCGGCCCGGCGGCTGCGGCTGGCCTTTGCCACCCGCGCCCCGCGCCCGGTGTACGGCGTGAGTTTCGAGAGTCCTAATGGCATTACGCTGGACAATTTTTCCTTCCGGGGCAACAGCGGGATGTCGCTCACGCGCATTCCTTTCGAGCAGCTGGCCGCCTTTGGCAAGGTGCTGGACTACAGACTCATTGTCCTGCACTACGGCGTGAACATTGCCGATTCCCGCAACAAAAACTACGTGTTCTACGAGCAGGCCATGACCCGCGTGGTCGACCGCATGCAGCGGGCCTTTCCGCACGCCAGCATCCTCATCGTGGGTATGAGCGACAAAAGCGCGCGCATCGACGGCGAGTTTGTGACCGACCCCACCGTGCCGCTGCTGCTGGCGGCGCAGCAGCGGCTGGCGCGCCGCACCCACGCGGCCTTCTGGAACCTGTTTGCGGCCATGGGCGGCCAGAATTCGATGACGAGCTGGGTGGAGCAAACCCCGCCGCTGGCCCGCAACGACTACATGCACATCAACTCCCTGGGCGGGCAGCGCATGGCCCGCTTGCTCTACACCTTCCTGATGGGCGAATATGCCCACCCAGGTGCAATGCCAGCCTCTGTTGCTGCGCCCGACAGCACGGCCCGTACTCAGGCCCGCTAGCGTGGTCGAGGCCTGAAACCTGCTGTTTTAACCCTATCCAACGTGCCTTTCCGCCTTTTTCTGCTCGTGGTTTGGCTGCTGCTGGGAAGTGGCGGGCCGGCGTGCGCGCAATTGCTGGGCCGGCTCGACAGCCTGCAGGCTACTTATCCTTTTCTGAACACGGCCACCAATCGCATTGAAAATGCCCAGCTGGGGTTGCAGCATTTTTACCGACAGTTGGCCCGGCTACCAACTTACCCGACCGAATTGCCGGGCGAGCGGGTGAGCGTGGTACATATTGGCGACTCGCATCTGCAGGCCGATGAATTTTCGGGCCGGGTGCGGCGCGAGCTGCAGCGCACCTACGGCAACGCCGGCCGCGGCCTGGCGTTCCCGTTTGGGGTGGCGAAGATGGGCGGCTCGCCGACGTTTCGCACGAAGGCCACGGCCGGGCACTGGCGCGCCCGCCGCGTGCTGGCTGTGCCCGATAGCACCCTGCCCATCGGCCTGAGCGGCATCAGCCTGGCCACGGCCGACTCCGGTGCCGCATTCACGCTACGCATTCCCGCGTGGGGCCGGCCCGACTACCGCTTCAGCCGGCTCACGCTCCTGCGCGAGCCCGGCCCCACGGCCTTCGACTGGCAGGTGCACGACGCCCGGGGCCGCCTGCTGGCCACCGTGCCCGGCGCCGGGCCAAGCCTATCATCGGCGGTGGTTTTCGATTCGCTGCGCGATTTTGTGGAGTTGCGCACGGTGCGCCGCCGCCCGGGCCAAACCGGGACGCGGCTCTACGGCCTGCTGCTCGACAATGGCCGGGCCGGGCTGGTGTACCACGCCATTGGCGTGAACGGGGCGGCCGTGCGCCACTACAACCGCGCGCTGCAATTCTTCGCACAACAGCCGCTGCTTCAGCCCGATTTGGTTATCGTTTCCCTCGGCACCAACGATGCGTACGATGCTGGCTTCAGTCCCCAACGCTTTGCCCAGCAGCTCGATACGCTGGTGAGCCGCCTGCGCCGGGGCAGCCCCCAGGCCGACGTGCTGCTCACCGCCCCGGCCGACTCCTACCGCGCCCGCCGCTACCGCAACCCCGATTTGGTGCGGCTGCGCACCGTGCTGCAGGCCTACTGCGCGGCCCACGATTTGGCTTACTGGGACTTCGCCGCCGTGCAGGGCGGCTATGGCTCCATGCGCGCCTGGCAGGCCCACGGTCTGGCCCAGCCCGACCTCGTTCACTTCACCACCAAAGGCTACGAACTGCAGGGCCTTTTGCTTTACCTCGCGCTCCAGGATGGATTTTCGCTACCTCCGCCCCGATAATATTGATTTCGACCGGCTGCTCAGCCAGTTCGTGTACCACCCCAAAAGCCCGCTGATATTCAACACGGGCTTCTTTCTGCTGCTGTTTCTGGCGTTTTTGGCCGGCTACCAGCTGCTGCGCGACCGGCACCGGGCGCGGCTGCTCTACGTGACGGCCTTCTCGCTGTTTTTCTACTACAAGTCGAGCGGGATTTACTTCCTGCTGCTCGTGTTTTCGACGATAGTAGAATACAACTTCGCCCGCTGGATTGCCGACTCCGACCGTCCTGGCCGGCGCAAGATGCTGCTCACGCTCAGTCTGTTGGTGAACCTGGGCATGCTGTTCTACTTCAAGTACACTAACTTTTTCCTGAGCGGCTACCAGGCCCTCACCGGGCAGCCGGTGCCGGTGCTGCACGTGCTGCTGCCGGTGGGCATCTCGTTCTACACCTTCCAGACGCTGAGCTACACCATCGACGTGTACCGCGGACAAATCAAGGCGCTGCGCAACATCTGGGACTTCGCATTTTTTGTCACGTTTTTTCCGCAGCTGGTGGCCGGGCCCATCGTGCGGGCGTCGGATTTCATTCCGCAAATTGCCAAAAAGCCCTTCATCTCGCGCGAAGACATGGGCCGGGCCGTGCTGCTCATCGCGGCGGGCCTGTTCAAGAAAGCCGTCATTTCCGACTACATCAGCCTGAACTACGTGGAGCGCATTTTCGGCAACCCCACGCTCTTCAGCGGCATCGAAAACCTGCTGGGCGTGTATGGCTACGCGCTGCAAATTTACTGCGACTTTTCGGGCTATTCCGACATTGCCATCGGCATCGCGTTGCTGCTGGGCTACCGGCTACCGCCCAATTTCCTCTCGCCCTACCAAAGCACAAGCATCACCGAATTCTGGCGGCGCTGGCACATTTCGCTATCCTCGTGGCTGCGCGACTACCTCTACATCCCGCTGGGCGGCAACCGCAAGGGCGTGGTCCGGCAGTACGTCAACCTGTTTCTGACCATGCTGCTCGGCGGCCTCTGGCACGGCGCCTCGCTCACGTTTGTGGCCTGGGGCGCGCTACACGGCGCCGCGTTGGCCGTCGATAAGCTGTTCCAAAAGGTGTTGCGGCCGGGCAATGACTGGTTGACCAAGCTGCTGGGCTGGTTCATCACCTTCCATTTTGTGTGCTTCTGCTGGATATTTTTCCGGGCCGGCACCTTCGAGGTGGCCCTGCAAGTCATCCACCAGATTACGCACAGCCTGCGGCCCGATTTGCTGGGTCAGGTCGTAGCTGCTTTCCGGCCGGTGTTTGCGCTGGTGGCGCTGGGCTACCTGCTCCATTTTATTCCCGATGGCCTCACCCTGCGCCTCGAAACTGCCCTGGCCCGCCGCTCGGTGGTAGAGCAGGCGGTGCTGCTCACCCTTGTCATCTGGCTGGTGATTCAAGTGAAATCAGCCGAAATTCAGCCGTTTATCTACTTCCAGTTTTAAAACTGAAATGTCGGCTTCGGCCTGTGGCAACCAACTTACTCTACCCGCCGCAAGCCCAGCACCCCAATGATAATCAGGCTGGTGAAGAAAATGCTTTGCCAGGAAAGCGCCTGCTTGAGGTAAAACGTATCGACCAGCTTGATGCCCACTACGGCCAGTGCCATCCAGGCCGAATAGGCCGTGGCGGTGGGGATGTCCTTCATCGCCAGCGACAGAAAATACACGTTGGCCAGCCCGAAGCCCACGTAGGCCAGCAGCGGCAGCACCGGCAGCAGCAGCGCCGGCTGCCCCAGGCTGTGCGCCCAGGCTATTTCCTTGATGCGCTGCATGCTCAGCGCTTTGAGGCTATACGTCCAGCAAACCTCCATGAAAGAGGCCAGAAACAGGGAAAACCAGGGATTGAGCAAGGTTAGCGGGTAAGAGCGGCGGAAGGGGAGGAAGCGGTTTCGGCGGGCGCGGTAGCAACGGGCGCGGCGCCAAAATTACCGCCCGGGCGCTGGGCCGGAATGGTTTCGGTGTAGGGCTCGGGCACGGGCCAGCCGTGCAGCGGTTTCAGGGCCGGCACGCGGTCGGTGAGCTTGGTGAGCAGGCGCCCGCGGATGCCGTGGTAGGCGCGGAACAGGCGGGAGCGTTTGGCCAGCTCCGCCTCATCGAACCGGGCTACGGAAAAGACGTGCTGGCTGAAATAATCCTTCGGGAAGGCGTAGGGCAGGCCCCATTTCAGCGGCTTGTGGTCGGGCCGGTAGGCGGTGCCGAAAATCCAGTCCCAGAAGGCAAATTTGGTGGAGAAGTTGGCGTAGAACACCTCCTCGTGGTCGGCGTGGTGCCAGAGGTGCATCTCGGGGCCGTTGATGAAATATTGCAGGCGGCCCGAGCGCACGTCGATGTTGCAGTGAATCCAGATGCCCCACACGGCATCGATGCAGGCCTTGATGGGCACCACCATGGGGTCGGCGCCGAGCAGGATAATGGGCGCAAACTCAATGGTTTGGTTGATGATGATTTCCAGGGCGTGCGAGCGGGAGCCAGCCAGCCAGTCCACCTGCTTGCCCGAGTGGTGCGCTTCGTGCGTGCGCCAAAACAGCGGGCTGCTGTGCTGAAACCGATGAAACCAGTAGATGTAAAAGTCGTGCGTCACCACGAAAAACAGCACCTGCCCCCAAATTGGCCAGCCCGTTACAAAATGTAGCTTCGAAAACCCAAAATGCTGGTCGAGCGGCTGAATGATGTAGTCGAAGATGATGATTTTCAGCGCGAAGCTCTGCACGAAGGTGTAGAGCACCAGGTCCGTCCAGAAGCCCTCGCGGAAAAACGGCAGGCCCTTGCGGTACGGAATGATGCGCTCCAGCGTAATCACGATGGCCACCCAAACGAGCAGAATGGCCGTGGTGATGAGTTCGACTTTGGGCATGGTGTAGGAGGTCTCTAAAAAGTAAGAACGTCATGCTGAGCGCAGCCGAAGCATCTCGCGTGTGGTAGTAACTCAATCGATTGGATTACTGCTGCACGCGAGATGCTTCGGCTGCGCTCAGCATGACGTTCTTTATTTGTTCACGGGTTCAGGCGAAACAACCCAAACAGGCTACTCCTGGTTCGGCGTCAGCTCGCGGCGCAGGCGGGCGCGGGGCTCCAGTTCGGAGTCGTACACGCGCTTGATGCCGTCGCCAAGGCCCTCCTCCACGTCGCGGATGTCGCGCACGAGCTTGGCCATGCCGCCGGGCTCCACCGAGGCAGCGTGGTCGGAGCCCCACATGGCACGGTCCAGGGTGAAGTGGCGCTCTACGAAGCTGGCGCCCAGCGTCACGGCGGCCACGGTGGTGGCCAGGCCGGTTTCATGGCCCGAGTAGCCGATGGGCGTGCCGGGGAACATGCCTTGCAGCACGGGCACCATGCGCAGGTTCAGTTCGGCTGGCGGGCAGGGGTACGACGAAGTGGAGTGCGCAATCATGAGCTTATCCAAGCCCACCCATTTCACGGCCTGGTTGATTTCGTCGAGAGTGCTCATGCCGGTGCTCAGCATCAGTGGGCGGCCGGTGGCGCGCACGCGGTCGAGCAGGGGCTTATCGGTGAGGGAAGCGGAAGCCATTTTATAGAGCACGGGCTGGAATTGCTCCATAAAATCCACCGACGGCTCGTCCCAGCACGAGGCGAACCAGTCGATGCCCAGGGCGCGGCAATAGTCGTCGATGGCCGTGTATTCGGCCTGGCCAAATTCGGTGCGGCGCTTGTAGTCGATGTAGCTCATGCGTCCCCAGGGGGTGTCGCGCTGCTTTTCCCACTGGTCTTTGGGCACGCACAACTCGGGCGTGCGCTTCTGGAACTTCACAGCATCGCAGCCGGCCTTGGCGGCTTCGGAAATGAGCTGCTTGGCCAGGTCGAGCGAACCGTTGTGGTTGATGCCGATTTCGGCAATGATATAGGCCGGGTGGCCCGCGCCAATGAATCGGTTTTTGCGAATTTCAACAGCTTGCATAAGATGTTTGGTTTTAATTGTTAGTTGCTCGTTGTCAGTTGTTCGGTTGCTCAATGGTTGTTTCAAAGAGGAAACTAACAACTGACAACGAGCAACTGACAACTAAATTAAATGGCCGTCCAGCCGCCGTCCACTACCAGGTTGGCCCCGGTCATGTACGCCGACGCATCCGAGGCCAAGAACACGACCGCGCCCTGATAATCGGTGGGCGAGGCCATGCGGCCCAGCGGCGTTTTGGCGCTGTATTGCTTGATGAAAAATTCGTCCTGGCTGTTTTCGACGCCGCCGGGCGAGAGCGTGTTCACGCGCACGCCGGCCTGGCCCCAGTAGGCCGCCAGGTAGCGCGTGAAATTCACCACCGCGCCCTTGGTCATGGGGTAGGAGGGGGATTTGTAGAAGGTTTGCTCACCGGCCTCGTTCCGATAAATGCTTTGGTCGGGCCCCACGATGCCGTAGGTGCTGGCCACGTTGATGATGCTGCCGTGGCCCTGCTGCGCCATGGGCGTGCCGAACACCTGCGCCGCCAGAAACACGCCCGTCACGTTCACCTCCAGCACTTTCTGAAAAGTAGCCAGCGGGAAGTTCTCGAACTTGCTCAAATCGGCTGCCAGCGCGGGGTTCTCGAACATGTCGTTGATGGCCGCATTGTTCACGAGCACATCAATGTGGCCGAATTGCGCCAGAATCTGGTCGCGCGCGGCGGCCAGCGAGTCGGGATTGGTGACATCAACGGCTAGCGGTAGGTGCGGGCCGCCCGGTAAGCCTGCCGCCGTGGCCGCGCACGTCTCGGCGTTGATGTCGGCCACCACCACGTTAGCGCCGGCCTGGGCCAGGGCTTCGCAATGCTTGCGGCCAATAAGCCCGCAGGCGCCGGTTACGATGGCCGTCTTGTTGGTGAGGTCGAAGAGATTCAAGGTGTCTACCAAGTTTTGAATACAATTAGAACGTCATGCCGAGCGCAGTCGAGGCATCTCGCTTGCATCGTCGAACGATTGATTTATTGCTGCACGCGAGATGCTTCAGCTACGCTCAGCATGACGTTCTTTATTACTTCGCTTTAACCGGCGCGGCATTGGTCACCTTGCGGAACACAGCTTCTACCGGCTCGCCCAGGAGGCGGGTGGCCACGTCACCAGCTTCGATGGCTTCTTTCAGCAGCGGTAGCACCTCGCGGTAGGCGGCCAGGGTGTGGGCCACGTCGGCGTCGGTGTGCGAGAAGCACATGTTGTGGAAACCGCCCCACATGATGCCGCGCTTGAACAATTCCTGCTGCATGAAGGCCTTCAGCTCCATGCCGTTGCCGGCCGAGGGGTCGAAGGTTACTATCGTGCGGCAGTCGTAGCCGTAGCACTTGGTGTACTGGCTGATACCCAGTTCGGTGGCGATTTCGTTGTAGCCGTCCTTGAGCTTTTTGCCCTGCTCGGCGAGGCGGGCGGGCACGTTCTTCTCGCGCATCTCCGTGATGGTGGCCACGGCGGCAGCCAAACTCAGCGCCTCGCCCCCGAAAGTGGTGAAGAAGAACACATCCTGCTCGAACAGCTGCATCACGTCGCGCCGGCCGGTGAGCAGGGCGATGGGCATGCCGTTGGCAAACGCCTTGGAATACACCGCCAAATCGGGTGTGATGCCGAAGTACTCCTGTGCGCCGCCCACGGCCACGCGAAAGCCCGTCCACATCTCGTCGAAGATGAGCAGTGTGCCGTTTTCCTTGCACAGCCGGGCTACTTCGTGCAGAAAATTGTCCTTTGGTGCATCGAAAATAAAGGGCTCCAGAATCACACAAGCCACGTCGTCATCGAGCAGAGCCTTCAGCGAATCAATGTTATTATACTCGAATGCAGCCACTAGGTCCTTGCTTTCCTGCGGGATTCCCTTGTCGCGGCTGGTGGTGCCGATGTACCAGTCGTGCCAGCCGTGGTAGCCGCAGCACAGCACCTTATTGCGCCCCGTGAAGGCCCGCGACACGCGCACGGCTGCCGAGCACACGTCGGCGCCGGTTTTGCTGATGCGGATGCTTTCGGCGTTGGGAATAATCTCGTGAATGAGCTCCGAAAGCTCTACTTCCAGCTCGTGCATCATCGAGAAGGTGATGCCATCTTCGAGCTGGGCGCGAATAGAATCGTCAACTTTTGGATATGCATAGCCGAGCGAGATAGGACCGATACCCATCTGGAAATCAATGTACTCGTTGCCGTCCACGTCCCAGATGTGGGAGCCTTTGGCGCGCTTCACATACTTGGGGCTTACGCCTTTGGTGTACTGGCCGGGGCCTTTGGCGAGTGTCTGCGTCACGGGCGTCATGATGCGCTGGGCGCGGGCGTACAACTCGTCCGACTTCGTGATGTCGGGGTAGTTTTCGTTGAAGGAAACGGTGTTGGGCATGGGGAAGGGCTATTTAAAAGAACGTCATGCAGAGCGCAGCGAAGCATCTCGCGTGCTACTACTAATCAATGACGTTGAAACAATTGAGTTACTTCGGCACGCGAGATACTTCGCTGCGCTCTGCATGACGTTCTACTCTGCAAACTGGTTTTCCAGCACTGCCGGACCTTCGGCAATGGCCGCGCCCGACTCGCCCAGATACTCGCTGATGCGACGGGCAATGTGGTGGCCGGTAAAGCCTTCGTACTCCAGCACCGCGCTCAGGCGGCCGGGGCGGTACCACCGTTCCTCCAAAGCCAGCGGCAGCACGCGGGCCGTGAGCTGGTTGCGAAGCAGCACCTCGGCCAGAATGGAATAGAGGCCGCCGGTTACAAAATGGTCTTCCACCGTCACGATGAGCGAGCCGCGGCGCACCACTTCCAGCAGGGCCGCTTCGTCAATGGGCTTGAGGCTGCGCAGGTTGATGAGACCCACGGATTTACCTTGGGCCTGCAGCAGCTCGCGCGCCACCAGCGTCTGCTCGAAGAGCATCCCGTAGGTGAGAATGGTGATATCGGTGCCCTCGGCCACGATTTCGGCCTTGCCCAGCTCGAAGGGGGCATGCTCGTAGTTGGCGGGGCGGGTATTTACGCGCACGTAGGCCGGCTGGGGCGAGGCCCAGATGGCGGGCAGCATGGCCAGCATGTCCTGCTCATCGGCGGGGGCGAAAACGGTCATGCCGGGAATGCCGCGCATGAGGCTTACGTCTTCAATGGCTTGGTGCGTCGGCCCGTTGCCATCGGAAAGAAAGCCGGGCACGAAGCCGCTCAGCTTTACTGGCAGCTGGCCGATGCCCACGTCGGTACGAATAAACTCGAAGGCCCGCAGCGTAAGAAACGTGGCCAGCGCGTGCAGAATAGGCACCCGCCCGCGGAGGGCTAGGCCGGCCGCGGCCCCGATGAGGGTTTGTTCCGTGATGCCGGTGTCGATGAAGCGCGGGCCGAGCACGGCGGGCAGATTGCGGATGAGGGCGCGGTTTTCGGCCGTCATCACCACGATGCGCTCATCGGCGAGGGCGGTGTGTTTAATTAATTCTTCGTAGTTCATGGAATGTAGCGCGGACTCTGTGAGTCCGCGTATGAATGGGGTGAGGCGCGGACTCGCAGAGTCCACGCTACAGTTTATTACCGCACCGTCAGCGTTTCACTCGTCAGCGTGGTGGCCTCCTGGCTGTGTAGCTCGCGCAGCAATTCCTGCACCTCCTCCGATGAGAAGTTGCAGAACCAGCGGTCGGCCCGCGCTTCGATGCTGGGCAGGCCACGCCCGCGCACCGTGTCGCAGATGATGACCGAGGGCTTGGTGTCGGAGAAGGGGAGGGCCGAGAAGGCTTCTTCCAACTGCGCGAAATCGTGGCCATCAATCCGGCGCACCTCGCAGCCGAAGGCCTCGAACTTGGGCGCCATTGGCTCCAGCGGAATCAGGTCTTCGGTGGCCACGTTGGCCTGGAAGTGGTTGCGGTCGACGACCAGCGTGAGGTTGTTGATTTTGTGGGCGCTGGCCACCAGTAGGCTTTCCCACACGGTGCCTTCGTTCAGCTCGCCGTCGCCGGTGATGACGATGACCTTGTTGTCCTGGCCGCGCATTTTGCAGTCCATGGCCACACCCAGGGCCACGCTGGGCAGGTGGCCCAGTGAACCCGAATGGAATTCCACGCCCGGCACGTTGCGGTTGGGGTGCCAGTAAATGTGGTCGTCGGTGCTCAGGTGCTGGTCGAGGCGCGCTTTGTCCATAAAGCCCAACTCCACAAAAGTGCCGTAGAGGGCGGGCACATCGTGGCCCTTGCTCAGGAACAGGTAGTCGCGGCTGGGGTCGGTGAGGTTGTCGGGCCGCACGTTCAGGCAGTCGGCGTAGAGGTACACCAGCAGGTCGGCGCAGCTCAGGGAAGCGCCGGTGAAGCAGCCGCCGTCGGTGCTCAGGCGCACGATGTGCTCGCGCACGCGCAGGGCCAGTTGCTGTAGTTTCTGTTGTTGCTCAGGAAGCATGGGTTATTAGTTGTCAGTTGTTCGTTGTCAGTGGTTAGTCAGCAATTGCCCGTTCCCAGCCCTAATAACTGACAACGAACAACTGACAACTAAAGCATCTTGGTTTGCGACGAATCCACGGTTTTGAGTTCGTCTAAATGGTTGCGGTACCAGTTCACGCCCGCCAGGTGGGCGTTGAGCTGGGCAATGTCGGGCCGCTGTTCTAGCAGGTGGAGAATGTCGGACAGCCCAAAATCGGGCTTAGTGGGGTACAGTGCCTCGTAAACGGCGCTGATGAAGGCGTAGTCTTCCGGGTAGTCAATCGTCCAGCGGTGGCTCATCGAATAGTCCCGGCCCGCGTCCCAAGTCACGTTGCCGATTTGAAACCGGCCGGGGTTTTCCCAGAAAAAAGGCGTGGTGTGCTCACGCTCCAGCGGCCGTTTGGCTTCGCGCCAGGCCGTTTCCAGCGCCGCGAAAGGCATTACTTCCACATCATTGCCGTCGGGGAAGGTGGGCGGGTGCAGGTTGCTCACAAAATCGTAGCGCTCAGCAAAGTCGAGGTAAAAACGCACCACTTCGTCGATGATGGCCGGGTCGATGAGCGGGCAGTCCGACGGGATTTTCAGCACTACATCGGCGCCGTGCTGGCGGGCGGCCTGGTAGTGGCGGTCGAGCAAATCCAGGGCATCGCCCCGGAAGCATTCGATGCCGTGGGCCGCGCAAAGGTCCGCAAGGACGTCATCGGCCGCCTCGGTGGTAGTGGCCACCACCACGGTGCCGGCCAGCCGGGCGCGCTGCACCCGCTCCACCATGCGCACCAGCAGCGGCTGGCCCGCCAGTGGCAGCAGCACCTTGCCGGGCAGGCGCGATGAGCCCATGCGGGCTTGCACAACGGTCAGGACGCGGGGAAGGGCCATGTTGAAGCTGGGAATACGGTGTAGTCGGCAGGCCGACGAAAATACTCTGAAAAATCACTGCCCATTCGGGTGCCCTACAGCTAATCGGCTGGCTGCTATTTCCTTAAATTTTCGGGCAGAAATGCCAATAACTGCCGGTTTAGTGAACGGCCAATGAACCACCGGCGGCCGGCTCCCGGTCAAACTGCCCGGGCTGGTACTGTCGCAAAAAAGCCGGCCCGCTGCCTGAAAAATGCGCGTAGCCGCGGCAAATGGCCGCAATGCGCCGGGCCGAGGTGCCGCCGTTTTGCCACGGCAGCTTGCGCCGCAGGTCGTCCACGTCGAAATAGGAATGCACCGGCTTGCCCAGCGCTAGGCCCACGTACACCACCGTCGAGTATTGGGTGATGAGCTCCACGCAGTTGGCAATCATGTGGTCGGTGTTGCCTTCAGTGAAGATGAGGGTGCCAGGCGGGGCGTGCTCCTTTATCTCGTCCACGGCCCGCGGCAGCTCCTCGTTGGGGTGCAGCTTGAAGGCCAGCGGGCGGCCGGCGGCAATGCGGGCGCACTCCCGGATGAACTTGGGCCGGTTTTCGGGCGTGAAGGTTTCGCGCAGGTCGGAGGTGGCCACCAGCACGTAGCCCTGGTGCGGAAAGTCGTTGTGGCGCACCTGCTCAATGTTGTCGAAGTTCGGGATGCCCGTCACGATGAGCTTGTCGGCGTCCACGCCCACGCGCTCGAAGTGCGTTTGGTAGCCTTCCGAAGCCACGCAGTAGATGTCGCAGCAGTTGTTCATGCCGTTCAGGGCCGTGCCAATGGCCAGGATGGGGTAGCGGGTGAAGCGCTTCACCAGCCGGGCCCACACGTTGAGCGGGTCGGTCATGCCCTCCTGCACAAACACGGTTTTGGTGCGGCGCAGCAGCGGCCAGGGCACCACCACGTCGGAGCAGCACACGATGAGGTCGTAGGTATTGCTGAAAACCCGGGCTTCAAAATCATTTTTCAGTTGGTGCTCGGCCAGGTATTTATCGGCTTTCTGCTTGATTTTGCCGGTGACGATGGTCTTATCGAGCCCACCCGTCCAGAGCAGAAACTTGTAGAAGGGGCGCTGCCAGCCGTCGTAGTAGAGCTGGCTGAAGTAAGGCTCGAATTCGTCTTCCAGCAGCTGCGCAATCTGGTGCATCTGCGTGGTTTGGTTGGGCGAACCGATGAGAAACAGAACCTTTTTTCGGGACATGCAGGGGGAAAAGATGAATAGCCAAACGTTGGAATCACCACCGGATATGGCCAACAACCGCAGTGAAAGGCGACAAGTTTTCGTTGTCCAACTCACCGAAAGTCATCAATCCAGGTTTGGGGCAAGGTACAGTACAACCGGCAAAACAACGACCCAGCCATGACCCGAAAGCCTGCACCAAGTGAAGGAATCGAGAAGAATACCTGCGTTGCTTTTGCAGGAATATCCGGCTGAAAAATTGCCTTTTTGCGAAAATACAAGCCTGCCTCATCTCCGACTATGGCTTCAATACGTAGAATTACATACGTAGAAGGCGAGCTATAAATCCGTATTAAATGGGCTTTTTGCGTTAAATTAGGGCAATCAGTTTTACCAGCGGCCGAGTTGTGGCGCATAGCCAGCTCCGCCGCGTTAGCGCGCCCTCCCTGGCCCCCGTTCCTATGCTACTCAATTCGCTACCCGATGCTGACGGCAGTCGCTGCACACTCACGTACGAATCCGATGGCTGGCTACGAGCCACTTGGCGTGGGTTTGTCGACATGAGCGAGGCCCTGCGCGGGGCCGACAATTACCTCCGCAAGCTGCAGGAATTGCGCTGCCCCTACCTGCTCAACGACAACGTGGGCCTGCACGGCCCCTGGTTCGATTCCATTGAGTGGCTGGAGCGCATCTGGGTGCCGCAGGCCGTGGGCATGGGCCTGCGCTACGTGGCCCACGTGGTGCAGGCCGACTCGCTGTCCGATACCATTACCACGCATTTCAACGGCTCGCCGGTGGGCGGGTTCGAGCTCCAGATTTTTCAGCGGGTGGCCGAAGCCGAGGCGTGGCTGCGGCACTGCCAACTGCAGGCGGCCGGCGTGGAATAACGCGCCCGGCGGCGCTAAATTTGGCGTTGCCATGAACGACCCGGAAATCCGTGCCCTGCTCTACCCGCTGCTCCTGGGCGGCGTGCACATCAACGAGCTGCCCACCGGCACCACGCGGGCCGACGTGGTGCACATCACCGAGCACTTCATGCACGGCTACGAGGTGAAGGGCGACGGCGACACCCTGCAGCGCGTGGCCAACCAGCTGCGCTGCTACGGCGAAGTCTACGATTTCGTCACCTTCATCGTCACCGAAAAGCACCTGCCCAAGCTGCTGCCGCTGCTGCCCGATTGGGTGGGCATCCAGGTCGCTTCGGCGGAGGGGCTACGGCTCCATCGCGCCGCCAGCTACAATGCCACCGTGGCCCTGGCCCCGCTGGCGAAGCTCATTTTGCTGGAAGAAGTAAAGCAGTTTCTGCTGGCGCGGGGCCTGGCCGGCGCCAGCACCCTGCGCAGCCGCGAAATTGGCCAGTTTCTGCGCACCACCGGCACCGTGCCGCTCTCGGCGCTGGCCCGGTACGTGCGCGAGCGCCTCATGGCCCGCCTGCCCGAGCGCCTGCTGATGCGCGCCGAGCGCAAGGCCGAGCGCGAGCGCCTGCCCCCGCGCCGCAAGCCCAAACCCAAGGCCAAGCGCAAGAAACCCGCCGCCCGAAAAAAGGTGGTGACCGCTTAGGCGGTAGCCGGCAAGCGGAAAGGCATTGCATGAAAACGTCCTGCTGAGCGCAGCCGAAGCATCTCTATCGCAGCAGTAATTATTTGCCTGCGCGGTAGAGATGCTTCGGCTGCGCTCAGCAGGACCGTTCCTTTTTCTTTTGCCCGCCCGCATTTGAAAACCCAGCCATAAATCGCAAAAAATCCCGGCCGTTTTCACGACCGGGACTTTGCTGTAGAGAGAGGACTCGAACCTCTAATTGTACTAGCGAGATAGGCTAGCGCGTCTGCCAGTTCCGCCACCCCACATTGTTTGTGATACAAATTTAGTAAAAATATTTGTTCATAAACAAATAAATACTTGTATTAAAATTGAGATAATATTTTTGCAACATCAACATTATGGGCTTTGAGAACTACCACTTGCCGCAACAAATGTTGCTTCACTGGCCAGAATCGCCTATTTCGCTTGCTGCATTTACCAAAATCTTTCCATTGGAATAAAAAGCAAAAATAGCGTTTCTAAAAAGGACTTGCAAAAACAGCTCGGCGGTGGAGGCCTTAAATTCTTTAAAAAAAGCCTGATTTCGGTTTCGAAAGCGGCGGTGAGGACCTCACATTTCTGCGTAAAGCGACCCAGCGACTACCTGAACGGCGCGCGTCTGGGCTCCCGGGCAGGATAAAGCGAGAATGAAACGCTGCTAAACCGTTGGGCGGAAAGGCAGCGGTGCCAACAGGCTAAAACGGGTAGGGCGTGCTAATCTGCTTGGCTGGCCGGGTATCTTTGCCTGACTAAAAGAGATAGTAAGGCCATGAGCCCCGCCACCCCTCGAAAAATCATCCATCTGGATATGGATGCCTTTTTTGCTTCCGTTGAGCAGCGCGACAACCCCGCGCTGCGCGGGCTGCCGGTAGCGGTGGGCGGCGCCCGCGAGCGTGGCGTGGTGGCGGCGGCCAGCTACGAGGCCCGGCAATTTGGGGTGCGCTCGGCCATGCCGTCGGTCACGGCGCTGCGCAAGTGCCCGGAGCTGGTGTTTGTGCCGCCGCGCTTTGCCGTGTACAAGGAGGTTTCGCGGCAGATTCGCGCCATTTTCGCCGAGTACACGCCGCTCATCGAGCCGGTTTCGTTGGACGAGGCCTACCTTGACGTAACGCACAACCTCAAGCAGTTGGACTCGGCCACCCAGATTGCGCGGGAAATTCGGGCCCGAATCCTGGCCGAAACCCAGCTCACGGCCTCTGCGGGCATCTCCTATAATAAGTTTCTGGCCAAGTTGGCGTCCGACTATCGCAAGCCCAACGGGCAGTTTGTGGTGCGGCCCGAGCAGGGGCTGGCCTTTGTGGAGGGGCTGGCGGTGGGGCAGTTCCATGGCATCGGGCCGGTCACGGCGGCGCGCCTCAACCAACTGGGCATCTTTAGCGGGGCTGATTTGCGAGCGCAGCCGGTGGAGCTGTTGCAGCAGCATTTTGGCAAGGCCGGGCGCTACTACCACGCCATTGCCCGGGCCGAGGACCACCGGCCCGTGGTGGCCGACCGCCTGCGCAAATCGGTGGGCTCGGAAACCACGTTTGCGCAGGATTTGAGCGTATTCACCGACCTGTTGGATGGGCTGCGGCCGTCCATCGAGGAGGTGTGGGAGTACTGCCAGCGCTCGGGCATTCTGGGCCGTACGGTGACGGTGAAAGTGAAGTTTGCTGATTTTCAGCAGGTAACGCGCAGCCGCAGCAGCGTGGGGGCCATTCCGAGCCAAGTGGTGCTGGAACGCATTTGCCGGGAGTTGGTGGAGGGGCTATTCCCGCTGCCCAAGGGCGTGCGGCTGCTGGGCGTCACGCTCTCGAACCTGAACACGGGCCAGCCGGCGGCAGGGCGGCAGCTGACGCTGAGCTTTTGAATAGAGGCCTTGTGGAGCACGAAGGCCGTCATGCAGAGCGCAGCGAAGCATGACGGTCCTTTCACTTTGACAGCACAAACCCGCAGAAAACTGACCTAAAACCGCCGAAAAATTGTAGTAATACTGCCGTCTTGCTTTTCGGGGGCCGGCGGCGCGGGTTTCCGCAACTCAACTCGTTACCTTGCCGACTTTAACCGGAATTTCTGGCAAGGTTCTGGCCAACCTTCCGGCGCCGGGACGGTATAAAACGTAGCCCGGGCAACCGTTTCTGACTTCTAATCATCTTCTCCGCATGAATTTTTCCCGCTTAAAACTGGGGGTGACTTCCGCCTCTGTGCTGGCCTTGCTGGGGCTGGCGTCGTTTTCCGTGTACCAAGGCACGCCCCCGCGCGACCAAGTGGTGCTGGGCGTGATGCTGCAGGGCCTCTCGCAGCTGCACTACCAGCCCGAGAAGCTCGACGACCTGTTCTCGCAGCGCGTGTACGACCTGTACCTCAAGCGCATCGACGTGAATAAGCAGCTGCTGCTGGCGCCCGAAGTGGCCGCCCTGCAGCCCTACCAAACCAAGATTGACGATGAGCTGCGCGGCGGCACGCACGAGTTCCTGGACGTGACGAGCGCGCTGCTGAGCAAGCGCACGCTCGAAATCCAGGCTCTGTACCGCCAGATTCTGGCCCAGCCGTTCGACTTCTCGGTGCAGGAAAGCTGGGAAACCGACCCCACCAAGGCCACTTACGCCGCCACGCCCGCCGAGCAGCGCGAACAGTGGCGTAAGATGCTGAAGTACCAGACGCTGGCCCGGATGTCGGAAATGATGGACGACGAGGCCAAGAAGAAGGACAAGCCGCTGGCTTCGACCAAGGCGGGCGCCTCGCCCGTCACCACTTCCGACCCCATCCGCACCCCCGCCCAGCTGGAAGCCGAGGCCCGCAAGCGCGTACTGAAATACTACGACGACGCCTTTGCCGACCGCCTGCAACTCGACGCCAACGACCGGCTGGCCGACTTCGCCAACGCCATTGCCAATACTTACGACCCGCACACCGACTATTTCGCGCCCATCGTGCGCGAAAACTTCGACATTGAGATGTCGGGCCGGCTGGAGGGCACGGGCGCGCTGCTGCAGGAAGACGAGGGCCACCTCAAAGTGGCCGACATCGTGGCCGGCTCGGCTTCGGCCCGGCAGGGCGACCTGAAAGTGGGCGACATCATCCTGCGCGTGGCCCAGGGCGCCGCCGAGCCGGTGAGCGTGGAAGGCATGCGCTTCGACAAAGCCGTGAAGCTCATTCGCGGTCCCAAGGGCACGGAGGTGCGCCTGACGGTGCGCAAGCCCGACGGGGCTACGGTGGTTATTCCCATCATCCGCGACATCGTGGTGAAGGAAGAAACCTACGCCCAGTCGGCCATCATTAAGCAAAACGGCCGCAATTTCGGTTACATCCACCTGCCCGGCTTCTATGCCGACTTCAGCGGCAAAGGCGGGCGCAACAGCGCCACCGACGTGAAGGCCGAGCTGGCCAAGCTGAGCAAGGAAAACGTGGCCGGCGTGGTGCTCGACCTGCGCTACAACGGCGGCGGCTCCTTGCGCGACGCCGTGGACATGAGCGGCCTGTTTGTGCCCAGCGGCCCCATGGTGCAGGTGAAAACTAACCGCGGCAAGCCCTCGGTGGTGGCCGACGAAGACCCGCAGGTGCAGTATGCCGGCCCGCTGGTGGTGCTGGTGAACAAGTACAGCGCCTCGGCTTCGGAAATTCTGGCTGCCGCCATGCAGGACTACCGCCGCGCCATCATCATGGGCGGCACCACCTACGGCAAGGGCACAGTGCAGCAGATTATTGACCTGGACAACGCCGTGTCGCCGGAAGTGGCGGCCCTCAAGCCGTTGGGCTCGGTGAAGCTTACTATCCAGAAGTTTTACCGCGTGAATGGGGGCTCGACGCAGTTCAAAGGCGTGGTGCCCGACATCACCCTGCCCGACGTGCTGACGTCGTACGCCAAGGGTGAGCAGCAAGCCGACTACCCGCTGCAGTGGGACGAGATTGCGCCCGCTACCTACCAGCCCGTGAACTCGGTACAGGCCCTAGACAAGCTACGCGCCGCCAGTGCGGCCCGCGTGGCCACCAGCCCGGGCTTCCGCCTCATCAACGAGGCCGCCCAGCGCGCCACCGAGCAGCGCAAGCAAACCAACCTCTCGCTGAACTTGGCGGCCTACCGCGCCCAGCAGCAGCAGGCCCGCGACATCAACAAGCTCAACACCACGGCCCAGAACGCCATCACGGCCCTCGACGTGGCCCTGCCGATGTCGGATGCGGCCGTGGCCAAAACCGATTCGGCGGTGGCCAAGCGTACCACCCGATTCCTGAAGCCGTTGCGCAAAGATGCCGTCTTGGCCGAGGCCGTGGCCGTAATTGGCGACGAGTTGAAGTAGCGTTGTTGTTGGTCTCTATTGAAAACGCCCCCGTTGCTATAGAGCAGCGGGGGCGTTTTGGCATTGGGGAGGAATTGCTAGTAATTCCGAACAGGTAGTCCCCGTTCGGCTACGTACAGCTTTGTTTTGTCCACCAGACTGAATAGGTCGGTATCGTAGTACTGCTTTTGACCGTGTTTTTCTTTCGGTACAATTTCAAAAGAAAGAAAAGAGATGCTTTCGGTTTGCTCTGATGAGCCGGCGCTTCCTTTGGCCCAAAAGTTTGATTGGTTGAATCCCACGCACGAAGTGTTCAGGCGATGGCTGGACTGGTCGACCACGACGGGCTCGCGGTAAGTGCGGTCGAAAGTGCTTTTGGTCAGGTAGCCGATGCCATTACTGTCAACGCGCAAGATGTTCTGTTCCACATTGGACAGCACGAGCGTCACTTGGCCCGTGTACCCGTTTGGGACCACCACTGTCAGAATGGGCGAGTACAGCTGGTAATGCATGAAAATGAAGCCTGCTGTGCCAACTATTAAAAATAAATTCAGAAAAGGAGTGCGCTTAAAAAGCAGTTTTGCGAGCGCTGTAACAATCAGGCAGCCAGTAAGAATAGCGGCTAAGTACATGGCGCCTAAAAAATAGCCGGGTAGTATGAGCCCGCCAGGTAATTGGGCAATTTGATAGAGTAGCCCGCTTAGCAGCAGCAGAAAAGGTATTCCCAGCAAATAAGGCAGTCGGTGGCTTTTCATGATGCTGCGGGGCAATGGTGGCAGCCGCAATGGTGGCGGAAGATGCGCCCAAGTTAATAGGCGCTAAGCTCCCAATGCCGCAGCAGTGCCACGTCTTTCCCTGGTTTCCGCGGGGCAAAGTTGCCTTGAGCCGAAGTACCCCGACCTTTGCCAGGTACGTCCCCGCGCCGCTCTGATTGTTTGGTTTTCGTTTGGGGACGCAAACCACAAAATTCGCGCTACTTATGAAAGCCTTTATTTTCGATATGAACGGGACCATGATTCACGACATGGACTACCACACCCGCGCCTGGCGGCACCTGTTCAACCACGACTTGGGCGGTAGCTTCACCCACGAGGAAGTGAAGCCGCAGATGTACGGCAAAAACCAGGAGGTACTGGTCCGCATGTTCGGGCCTGACCGGTTTACGGCCGACGAAATGGACCGGCTATCGTTGGAAAAGGAGCGACGCTACCAGCAGGAATACCTGCCGAATCTGGCGCTGCTGCCGGGCCTGCCCGCGTTTCTGGAAGCGGCCCACCGGGCGGGCATTCCAATGGCCATCGGCTCGGCGGCCATTCCGTTCAACATCGATTTTGTGCTCGATAACCTTCGCATCCGCCACTATTTCAGCGCCATCGTGAGCGCCGACGACGTGGTGCTCAGCAAGCCCCACCCCGAAACCTTTCTCAAAGCCGCCGCCCAGCTCGGCGTGGCGCCCGCCGACTGCCTCGTGTTCGAGGACGTGCCCAAGGGCGCCGAGGCGGCCCTGAACGCGGGCATGAAAGCCGTGGTGCTCACCACCACGCATGAGGTGGCGGAGTTTGCGGCGCTGCCCAACGTGCTGCATTTCGCGCCGGATTTTACCGACGAGTTTGTGCGCGGGCTGTTGCCGGGGGCGTAGAGCGGCTAGAATGAAAAAGAACGTCATGCAGAGCGCAGCGAAGCATCTTTACCGCAGCAGTAATCATATTTACTATTGCGGGCAAGATGCTTCGCTGAGCTCTGCATGACGTTCTTTTTACCAGTGTTAAATCAACCTGCCTACATCTTCGATTTCGTCTTGCCCTTGGCGGCACGTTTGGCGTCGCGGTGGGCTTTCTTTTCGGCGTCGGAGCGGGTCCGAACCGGGGTGCCGGTGCCGGGCGACAGCACGTCGCGGTTGTTGGCGATGTTGGAGCCGTCCATGGCTGTGCCCACGCGGGGCTGGTTGTTGGAGGGCGCTGTGGGATTGGTGTTGTTGTCGGCCGGCGCGTTGCTGGCGGGCTTGGTTTGAGCGAATGCGGCGGTGCTCAGGCCCAGCGAAAGCATTAAAGTGAGGAGTTTCATAACGCGGTGGAGAAGGAATGGGGAATACCCTTCCTACGTGCTACTGTCGGGCTGGGGTTGCGCGGCGGCCTACGGCAGCACCAACACCCGCACCGCCGAGGGGTGCGCCGCGTCGTGGTAGAGCCGGATAGTAGCCTTCTGAAAGTCCTTGGCCTCGGCCGTGGCAATGGGCACGAAGGTTTGCGGGTTGCGGTCGACGAGCGGAAACCAGGTGCTTTGCACCTGTACCAGCAGCCGGTGGCCTTTCTGGAAGGTGTGCAGCACATCGGGCAGCTCGTATTTTACTTCCGTGGGCTGGTTGGGCTTAAAGGCCTCGGGCTTGGAAAAACTGTTGCGGAAGCGGCCGCGCATCACCTCGGCGCGCACAAGGCGCTGGGTGCCGTCGGGCAACTCGTCGATGACTTTCACGATGAAATCGGCGTCGGTGCCGGAGGTGCTCACCCATAAATCGGCCGTGAGCGGGCCGGCCAGGGTCAGGTCGTCGGGCAGCGTTTCGGTGCGGAAGCTGAGTACATCGGGCCGCTTGGCGGCGAAGCGCTGGTCCTCTATCATGTATTCGTTGTTGCGGCCGCCGTGCACGCCGTCGGTGTAGGGCACGGGGTTAGCCGGGTCGCTGACGTATTGAAATGGAATCTTAACGCTTTTATCAGCACGCACATTTTGAACATATGAAGGCGTAGATTTCAGCCCCATTGGTCCTTCATTTGTTGCTTTTGGGTCAACCACAGTAAGACTGTTTCCTGTCTTGAAATACAACAGGCGTGGTTTCGTGGTGGTAGGCGGCCAAGCCGGGTACGTTTTCCACTCGTTCGTGCCCGTGTTGAATACCGTGGCCTCGGCCGGGTTGAAGCTGCCTTTGTCCTTGAGGTAGAAGTTAAAAAACGGCGTTTCCAGCGTCTGGCGGAAGGTTTCGGCAGTGTTGGAGCCGAAGCTGAGGGGGCCGAAGCGGCTCCAGTCGGGGCGGGCCCAGGCGCCGTGGGTCCAGGGGCCCATCACGAGGCGATTGGTGGCGGCGGGGTTCTGCTTTTCGATGGCCTTGTACGTGTTCAGGGCGCCGAAAAGGTCTTCGGCATCGAACCAGCCGCCCACCACCAGCACGGCCGGCTTCACGCCCGTCAGGGCCGGCCGGATGTTGCGCGCCTGCCAGTAGGCGTCGTAGGTTTCGTGCTGCTGGTACTCGTTCCAGATGCGGGCGCGGTTGTTGAAATACTGCGGGCCATTGGCGTTTTTGATGGGGCCAAGCTCCAGAAAGAACTTGTAAGCGTCTTTGGGCTCGAACTTGAAAAGCGACTGATAATTGGCCACCGGCCCGGTGCGCGGCACATCGAAATAGTTGGTAAACTCAAAGTTGTCGAGCAGGAAAAACGCGCCCTTGTGCCGCGCGTCGTCGCCCATAAACTCATCCGTGACGGGCGCCTGCGGCGACACCGCTTTCAGCGCCGGGTGGGCATTCGGCAGCGCCGCCGAGGCGTAGAAACCGGGGTAGCTGATGCCCACCATGCCCACGCGGCCGTTGTGACCGGGCACGTTTTTCAGCAGCCACTCAATGGTGTCGTAGGTGTCGGAGCTTTCGCTAATGCTGGACTTGAAAAGTGCTTGACTGTCTGGATAAGTCGTGCCGGCCGGGGTCATTTCCTCAAACTGGCCTTCGCTCATATAGCGCCCGCGCACGTCCTGGTACACGAAAATGTACTTCTCCTGCGACAATTCCCGGCTCGGCCCTGGCCCGCGCTGGCGGTACTTCTGCTCGCCATACGGCCCGGCCGAGTAGGGCGTGCGCGTCATCAAAAACGGGTAGGGCGTGGCCGCCGAGGCATCCTTGGGCACGTAGATGGTGGTGTAGAGCTTCACCCCGTCGCGCATAGGTATCTGGCGGTCGAGCTTGGTGTAGTGCTGCCGCACAAAGGCGGAATCCTGGGCGCGGGTTTGGGCGTGGGCGGCCGGCGCGGCGGCGCAGATGGCGAGCAGGAGGGCGGTGGTGAGGTAAGGGCGGGCCATGGGGGACTGTATTGGAAAGCGCGGATTTCTAATTCAAAGGAACGTCTTGTCGAACGCAGCCGAGACATCTCGCGTGCCGAAGTAATCAAAACCGTTTCTACGATTGATTCACTACCCCACGCGAGATGTCTCGGCTGCGCTCGACATGACATGCTGATTCCATTCTCCCAACCGCTCCGCCTTTCCTCAGCGCAGCAGCCGCACCGTCGTATCCAGGCGCTGGGTGATGAGGTAGTCGCGGTATTGCTGGCGCAGGCGGGCCATGGCTTCGCGCTGCTCATCGCGCTGGAAGAGGCGCACTTTATACTTCTCTTTGGGGGCGGTGCGGCGCAGGTTCACGTAGGTGAGCTTGCCGTTGTCGGAGTGGCTCACGGGCTCGCCGTTCCGGATGCGCTCCACGCGCTTGTCGTTGTTGCCAAACAGGGCCTGAAGGGGCTTGAGGCCGATAAAGAGGTTGGTGGCGCCATCCAGGCCGTAGTGCCCGCTGATTTCGAGGTTGCTCAGGTTGCTGTCCAGCCGCAGGCCGGGGATGATGAGCTGGCCCTGGGTGAGCAGGAATTCGCCCGTCACCGGCGCGAAGTAGAGGTGGCCGGTGCGCTCGGCTTTCATAAACTTGAGTGCCTCCATCAGCACTTCCACGTTTATCAGCTCCAGGTTGCGGAAATCGACTTTCAGGTAGCCATCGGTTTTCGCGAAGTCGGGCAGAAACTTTCGGCCGAGGTCGGTGCGGATGTCGGCCACGCCGCGCAGGCTGCCGCGGATGTTTTCGCCGCTCAGCACGTTCAGGCCCATGCCGCTGGCCCCGGCAAACAGGGCCGGCAGCTCCACGTCCTGCAGGCGCATCTGGAGCTGGGTGGGGTGGTGGGCGCGGTTGGCCGAGCTGCGCATGTAGCCGCTCAGCCGGATGCCGCCCTGCAGTACGTCCACCGAGCAATTATCCAGCTTGGCCTCGCCTTCGAGCAGGTGCGACACCAGCCGGAACCGGCTGCCCTGCAAAGGCCCGTAGTGCACCTTCTCGGCCTCCACGCGCAGCACCGCGCTCAGCACGCCGTTGGAGAGCAGCGAACGGTTGCCGGGCGACTGCAGGCGCTGGGAACGGCGGGTGGCCTTGCGCTGGATGCGGGCCAAGCTGCGGGCTGTGGGCACGGTATCGGTGGGCGTAGTGAGGCTGGAAATGAGGCCCAGCAGGCGCGTCACGTCCAGGGTGGCGTAGCGCAGGGTCATGTCGGCATCGGCCGCCACGAGGTGAAAATCCTCCACTTCGGCGGTGGCCTGGGCTTCGCCGTAGCCGCCCTCGGGCGTGCGGAAGCGCAGGTAGGGCAGGCGCAGCAGGCTGCCGGTTTTTATCAGCTGCAGGCCCACGTGGCGCATGCTTTCGTCTTCGGGCAGCTGGGCGTGGTCGATGTCGAGGGTAAGGCGGCCGTTGGCGGCCAGTAGCAGGTCGCGCAAGGCGGGGGAGGCCGCCGTGGGGCTGCCCTTGCGTTTGCCCGGGCGCGCGGCCCTCGCCGTGGGATGGGTGAAACGCTCCACAAATTGCCGGTAGTTGAGATTGGCAAAATGCACGCCGAGGTCATACTCCACGGGGGCCACGCGGTTGTCGGGGTCGGTGGGCCAGTGCACGTTCCCGCGCACGTCGCCGCCCCACACCCGGCCGGCCAGGTTCAGAAGCTGCACCTGCCGGCCGTCGTGGCGCACGCTCACGGCCAGGTTGCTCAGGGTATCGGCGGCCAGCAGCAGGCGCTGGCACTTCAGGTTCACATTCAGCCGCAGGCCGGGCGGAATCAGCTCGCTGCCCAGCGTGGCGGCCAGCTGGGCGCGGTCGCGGGCGTTGCGGGCCCGCTTGGGCAGGCTGGTGGGCGAGAATCCGGGGCCCGCCTCGCGGGGCAAGGGCCGTAGCAGATGGCGCAGGCTGGCCACACGCAACTCATCCACCTGAAAATTACCGTTGATGCTGGCGGTGGGGTGTTTTCCGGTCAGGTAATTCAGCAAATGCACCGTGGTGGCCGAGGCCTTGAAGCGCATGCCGTTCAGCACACCCGAGGCGTTGGAAAGCCGCCACAGCGAGTCCTGCAGGCCCACTTTCACGTTGAGGGCCGAAAGGTCGGCGCCGCGCTGCGGTAGCAGGAAGGACGCCTGGTGCAGGGTTACGGTGCCGTAGAGCAGGATGTTTTTGCGGGGCCCGAGGTCGGGCCGGTTGGCCGGGGGCGGCAGCAGGCCGCGCATCCGCAGGTCGAGCTCGGCCACGCCGCTGCGGGCCTGCCACCGGTCGGGCGAGAGCAGGGCGGCCAGCTCGGGCAATTCCGTGCGGCCCTTGATGTGGCCATTAACGAAAGGCCGCTTAAAGTCGCGCAGCGTGAGGGCCGCATCGAGCCGGCCGGCGGCGGAGTAGATGCGGCAGCGCCGGAGGGTGAGAATAGTGGAGCGGATGTTGTGCCGGGGGCCGTTGTCGTAGGTGCCGGCTAGGTCCCAGCGGGTGATGTGGCGGCCTTCGCCGGGCCATTTCAGGCTGGCCGCGCGCAGGTTGAAGGTGAGCACATTGTGGGGCGTCACCTTGGGCCCGCTGATGCCCGTGATGCTGTAGTGGATGTGGGCCTTACTGAGGCTGGTGGCGCCGGCCAGGTAGGGCTCCAGGCGCGGCGGCAGGGCGGCGTGCAACACGTCGGGCAGCGGTTGGTTGCCCACAAAGCGCAGGTTCATCAGTGTGCCGGCCGGCTGGTCGGGGTCCACGGTGTTGGTGCCGCTCACCCGAATGGTGTCGCCGTTGAGGGTGGCGCGGGTGCGGTAGAGCAGGCCCTGGCGGTTCCCGAACGTGTATTTGTAGTGCACCCAGGCTTGCACCGGTTCGTTCTCAAACAAGGTGCCGGCGCGGGTGCGCAGGTAGCTGAGCTGCCCGTCGAGGGTGCCGGCCACGTGCATCACGCCGCCCCGCAGCCGCACCGATAGATGGGCCACGTCGGCGCGGGCCCCGAAGGCCGTGCGCAGGTAGCCATTCTGGGAGCTGAACCGGAAGTTGGTCACCAGCAGCTCGTCCAGCGTCAGGTTGATGCCGGGGGCCTTGCCGGTGCCGCGCTTGCGCTTGCCGCGCAGCCCCCAGGAGCGGCCCAGCGAGTCGACCCGCTCCCGAAAGTCCACGTCGGTCACGGCCAGCCGCTTCACCAGCACGCGGCCGCGCAGCAGCGGCAGCAGCTCCAGGCGCAGGTCGGCGCGGGCAATGCTCAGCACTGGCATGCGGCGCCGAAACGACGTGTCCGTCAGGGCAATGTGCTGCAATGAAGCCGTGAGGTGCGGAAAATCACGCCACGGCGAAAAGTCTACCTCGAAGGGCTCTAGCACCAGCTCCGAATTGTGGGTGAGGGCATGACGCACTTTCTGGGCCACGATGCGCCGGCCGTACTCGCTGCCCGCCAGCCACATCACTCCCACGCCCCCCAACACCACCAGCAGAAGCACTGCCGCTAGTACGCGCCGGAAGGAGAATGATTTCATAGAAGCCGTGGTTGCCTGGCCTTAGCGCGACAATGGGCCGCGCACAGTCCAGCCAAAGTAGCCCCAATACGGGAAATATGCCGCTAAGTATACTGGCAGCCGGCCCGGCAGCCCGGAATTATTCCTCTTCGGCGGCCACCGCGTCGGCGTGGGTGGTGGCGGCGTATTCGTCGGCGTACTTGAAATCTTCCAGCCAGTTGGCCGAGCCCACCACGTCGAAGACCACGGAGTTGGCCGTTTTTTCAGTTTCTTTCAATTGCCAGAGAATGGACTTAGCCTCCACGAATTCCGTGCCCGCCAGCTGGGTGCTGAACAGGCGGTTGAGCAGGGCGTTATCGGGCAGGCCCTGGGCCAGCAGGCGCAGCAGGGGCGCGGCTGGCTCCGTGGCAAATACGTCCAATTCGGCCGGGTTTTCGGTTGTGCATTTCACCTGAAACTCCACGGCCTTGGTGGCCGGGAAGGTGCCGTTGAAGGCATCGTGGAGCAGCTGGGTGCCTTGGTAGAAGCCCTTGTGCAGCGGCATCTCGGGGTTTTCCTCCCACAGCTTTTCGGTCAGCATCTGGTGCGAGAGGTTCTCCACCTGCCCGCTGGTCAGCTGCTCGGGGAAGAGGTAGCCCAGCACGACTTCGGCCGCCTCGCGTGGCTCCAAATCGGTGAAGGACATGAGGCACATTTCCTTCAACTCGGCCTCGCTCACGGCGTCGGCGCCTTCAAAATTCATCTTTTGCAGCAGGGCGCGGTAGTCGGTGTTCTGCCAGGAATTGGGGAGTTCGGTCAGCGTGGAAAAGCTGAGGCGCTCAACGGTGAAATTTGACATGGAAATGGCGGCGAGGAGAATAAAATGAAAGGACGAGCACCTGAATAGGCGGCCCGCTACGGTCGGGTTTACGAGCGCGCCGAACAAACAACCGGATTCTGGCACGATGCAGGGGCGGGGGCGTACCCGACTGGACGGCTGCACCACATCAACGATTCTGTTCAACGGCGGGCGGGGGCAAGCCCTGCCCTTACATCGTTCAAACGGAGCATCGGCAGCAGAATGCACTAGGTTTCAATCCCAAAAACGCCTAGCTTTCGGCTCCCAATTTCCCGCGCTCAAGCGCCGTCAGCCGCCCGCCATCTTTGCCGCCGAATCCGGCTCATTAAGCCAGTACGTTTTTGTGCCTGCTGATTTACTCTTGGACTTTTTTTGTGCGTATTTAAGCCACAACGGGAAGTGTAAAAAAGAACCGGCTGCCTCTTTCGGGCTGGCTTTCAACCCATAGCGTGCCGCCCTGCGCCGCGATGAACTCCCGGGATATACTCAGGCCCAGGCCCGAGCTGTTGCCCTTGGCCGTGCGGCCCGGCACGCCGGCAAAGCGCTGAAAGATGCGCTTGTGGTACTCGGCCGGAATGCCGGGGCCGCAGTCTTCCACGCTCACGCGCACCATTTCGCCCCAGGGCAGCACCCGCACCACCAGTGGCGCCGCCGTGGGCGAGTACCGGATGGCATTGGACAGCAGGTTGATGAGCACCCAGGTGGTTTTTTCCACGTCGCCCTGCACCTCGGGCAGGCCGTCGGGCACCTGAATATCGAGTTGCAACTGCTTGTCGGCGAGCTGTGGGTGCACCGTCTGGGTGGCGTAGCCGATGACGTCGGCGAGCTTCATTTTCTGCACGTCGAGCTTGATGCCGGCGCCCGCATCGAGGCGCGCCACGTCGATGAGCTGGCCCACCATGTTGAGCAGGCGCTGGGTTTCCTCGCCGATGCCGGCGGCCAGCTTCTGGCGCTGGGCGGCGTCGGTGCGGTCGTTCTGGAGCAGCATCAGGCTGAGCTTGATGCTGGCCAGCGGCGTTTTCAGCTCGTGCGAGATGGTGGCCAGGAACCCCGATTTCACCTCGTCGAGCTTCTTGAAATCGGACACGTTGCGCAGGCAGAAAATGTGGCCGCCGGGCACCGTCTTGCCGGTCTCGCCGGTGCTCAGCTCGATGGGGCTGATGCTGAGCTGGTAGTGCGGCGCTTCGCCTTTATGCGGGAAGGTGAACACGGGGTCGGGCACGGCGTCGCCGGCCAGGTTGTGGGCGGCCAGCGGGGCCAGCAGTTCCCGCAGCGGCTCGTTTTTTTCGGCTACCACAGCGGCGGGCTGGCCTTCGAGCTCGGTTTGGCGCAGGCCCAGCAGGTCGCAGGCCACGGGGTTGGCCAAGATGATGGTTTGGTGCTCGTCTAGCAGCAGCAGGCCCTCGTCGAGACTGCGCACCAAGCTGTCCATGCGGTTGCGCTCGGTGAACAGCTCGGCCAGGGTGGCGCGCCGGTCGGTCTGGGCCTGGCTCAGCACGCGGTTCACGGCGGTGGCCACGGAGCCCACTTCGTCGCGCCGGCCCACGCCCACGCGGGTAGCGGGGCCGGGGCCGGCCACCTTTTCCACGTCGACGGTGAGGCGGCGCAGCGGGCGCACCACCACGCGCGGCAGCCGCACCATCATCACAACACCCACCGCCGTGCCGGCCAGAAGAAAGGCTAGCACCGTGGAGCGGGCCACGTTGAAATCGTGCTGCTCGATGCCGTGGGCGCCGTTTTCGAGGTAGTTGATGGTGAAGAAGGCGTAGCCGCCCAGCCCCAGCAGCAGCAAAAGTAGCAGGAACACGCTGAAGCGGATTTTGAGTTTGAGGGACATGGCAGGGGAGGAGCCGGCGGCAGGCATGGCCGCCGGCACTAAGAAATCAAGAGCAGCCAGGCCGGTCGACAGGCGGGGGGCGGGGCGAGGCGGCGGGGCTTGCCGTGGGCACATGCCCCCGCCAAACGCTCGCCCCCGCCCCGGGCCCAAAGCTAGGTACCGGCCCCTGGGCAAAGACGCGGGATGAATCGCCGGGAGACGGCCGAAATTACCGCAGTCCGTACTTTTAGGCAGCGCAAAAATCCGAAAAGGCTTGATTGTTTTGATTCCGAATACGTTATTGGGAAGGCGTGCCACGAGTTGCCCGAACTTTTGGCCCCGATAACGACTCCTTATCTGGTGCGGTAACCAATTGTTTCGGCTTCAATTGCTCCGCTTTCTGCAACTCCAAGCCCTTTGGCCATGTCCTCTAGCCCCGATACCGACTGGGCCGCGCAGCTCGCCGCGGCGCGGGCCCGCGGGCAGCAAGCCGAAGCAGCGCTGGCGGCGGCCGAGGCCCGCATTGCCGCCCTTGAGCAGGAGCACGCGGCCATTGCCGGCCACGCGCAGCGCCAGCAAATGCAGCTCTCGGCCCTGGTGCAAAACCTGCGGGTGGGCTTGGTGCTCGTAGATGAGCAGGGCCGCATTCAGTTCGTCAACCAATATTTCTGGGAGCTGTTTGGGCTGCCGGCCGTGGCGGGCCCGGACCAGGGCGGCCCGCCGGTGCCCTATTCGGCGGTGTATATTGACAACGCTTTCCGTGACCCGACGGGGTTTCGGAACCGGGCGCAGGCCCTGAACGCCGCCGGCCAAACCGTGCTGCAGGAAGAATTGGCGCTGGCCGACGGCCGGGTGCTGGAGCTGGACTACCTGGTGCTGGACAAGGCGCGCGCCGGCCGCCTGATTTGCTACCGCGACGTGACCGAGCGCCACCACCGCGACGCCGAGCTGCGCACCCTCTCCTTCATCCCCCAGCAAAACCCGAACCCCATTCTGCGCCTCACCGCCGCCGGCGAAGTGGTGTATGCCAGCCCGGCCGCTGCGCCGCTGCTCGAGGCCCTGGCCGCCGACGAGCACGGCCTGCGGCAGCGGCTGGTGGCGCTGGTGCAGGCCGCCCTGCGCTCGCCGCAGCAGCAGCAGCAGGAGCTGGCCGTGGCCGGCGAGCATTACTTGTTTACGGCCGTGGCCGTGCCCGGCGAGCGCTACGCCACGCTCTACCTCACCAACATCACGTCGCGCTACCAGGCCGAGCAACTGCTGGTGAGCCAGCGGGCTTTTTACGAGAGCGTACTGGAGGAAGTGCCCACCACCATCGCCGTGTTCGATGCCGAGCACCGCTACCTCTACCTCAACCGGCTGGTGGAGCGCGACCCCGACATCCGGGCCTGGATGCTGGGCAAAACGAGCACCGAGGCCGGCACGCGCCGGCAGCGCCCCGCCGCCATGATTCAGCAGCGCGCCGCCAATTTTGCCGCCGCCCTGCGCGAGCAGCGCGAAGTGGAATGGGAAGAAATCCACGTGCGGGAAGGGGCGCCCCGCAGCTTTCTGGTGCGCTTCCGGCCTGTGGTGTCGGCCGATGGCCGCACGCTGATAATCTGCTCCGGCATCGACATCACGGAGCGGAAGCAGAGCGAGGAAATGCGGATGGCGCAGCAAGAATTCTACGAGTCCATTCTCAACCTGCTGCCCGTCGATATTGCCGTGTTTGACGCGGAGCACCGGTTTATGTTCGCCAATCCGTCGTCGATTTCGGACCCCGTGGTGCGGAAGCAGGTCATTGGCATGACCAACGAGGAGTACTTCGCGTTTCGCAACCGGCAGCAGCCGTCCGGCATGGCCGACCAGCGGGCCCAGTACTTCGACCTGGCCGTGCGCACCCGCACCGACGTGACGTGGGAGGAAATGCGCACCGACAAAAAGCAGCGCCCCCAGCTCATCATGCGGCACCTGCGGCCCGTGTTCGACGCCGATGGCACGCTCCGCCTGGTGGTGGGGTCGGGCATCGACATCACCGCCCGCTATACCGCCGAAAAGCTCCAGCACGAGGTGCAGCAGATGCTGCAGGTGCAGCAGGACTTCGTGCGCCAGATTCTGGACGCCCTGCCCAACGTGCTCTACATCGTGGACCCCGACGGCGCGGTGTCGTTTTCAAACCCGGCCTACGAGGCCATGATTGCGCACGGCCGCCACTGGCAGGAAGCGGACGTGCCGCCGGCCGTGCGCGAAGAAATGCGGCAGATGCAGGCCCTCAACCAGCTGGTGCGCGCCAGCCAGCTGCCCCAGGTGAAGGAGATGCCCTACACCCTGGCCTCGGGCGAAACGCTGTACTTCCACGTGCACAAGCGCCCCATGCTGCGCCCCGATGGCCAGTTCGACATCCTCACCATCAGCACCGAAGTGACGGCCGTGAAGCAGGCCCGCTCCGCCCTGGAGCGCCGCGAAAAGCAGTACCACGACCTGGTATACTACTCGCAGGCTCTCATTTGCACCCACGACCTGGCCGGCATCCTGCTCTCGGTGAACCCCGCCATTGAGCGCCTCATGGGCCTGCCCGCCGCGCAGCTGGTGGGCCAGTCGCTGCGGCGGGCCATTGCGCCCGAGCACCACGCGGCCCTGCAGGCCTACCTCAACGGGGGCCAGCACGCCCAGCCCCGCATTGTGCAGGTGCTGGCCGGCGGTGGCGAGCGGCGCTACCTGCAATACTACACCTACGAAGTGCGCGAGGAAGGCCATCCGCCCTACGTGGTGGCGTCGGGCTACGACGTGACGCAGGGCATTATAGCCCAGCAAGCCCTGCAGCTCGCCAAGCGCGAAGCCGAAGAAAACGCCCACGCCAAAGAGGCGTTTCTGGCCCGCATGAGCCACGAAATCCGCACGCCCCTGAATGGGGTGCTGGGCATGGCTGCCCTGCTCCAGAAAACGCCCCTCGATGCCGCCCAGCGCGAATACCTGGCCACCATGCAGCACGCCGGGCGCCACCTGCTGGCCTTGCTCAACGACGTGCTCGACATGGCCAAAATCACCAGCCAGCACCTGGAGCTCAACCATGCCCCCTTCGATGTAGCCATGGTGTTGCAGGGCGCCGGGCAAACCGTGGCCGCGCTGGCCGCCAAAAAAGGCCTGCAGCTGGAAGTGGAGCCCCTGCGCCCCGACCTGCCCCGCGTGCTGGGCGATGCCTACCGGCTGCACCAGGTGCTGCTCAACCTGCTCTCGAACGCCATCAAGTTTACGGAGGCGGGTCTCGTGCGGCTGGGGGCCGATGTGGTGGCCGAAACCCCCGAAGCCCTCACCCTGGATTTCCGGGTGGAGGACACGGGCATTGGCATTTCGGCCCAGGAACAGGTTCATATCTTCGACGCTTTCGCCCAGGCCAATGCCGAAACCAGCCAGCTCTACGGGGGCACGGGGCTGGGCCTGACCATCAGCCAGCAGCTGGTGGGGCAAATGGGCGGCACCCTGCGCCTGCACAGTCAACCGGACCAGGGCACCACGTTCTACTTCCAGCTGGTGCTGCCCCGGGCCGCCGAACCCCTGACCCCGGCCCCGCCCGCTGCCGCCCCAGCCGCTTCCGCGCCGGCCGAACGCCTGCGCGGCCTGCGCGTACTGCTGGCCGAGGATAACCTTGTTAACCAGCGCATTGCCGTGGCCGTGTTGGAATTCTGGGGCGTACAGGTAACAGCCGTGGGCAACGGCCGCGATGCCCTAGCCCAGCTGCTGCAGCAGCGGTTCGACGTGGTGCTGCTCGACATTCGGATGCCCGGCCTGAACGGGGTGCAGGTGACCGAGGCCATTCGCCGCCACCCCGTTCAGGCCCTCGCCCAGGTGCCCATCGTGGCCCTCACCGCCAACGCCTTCGAGGCCGACCGCGCCGCCTACCTGGCCGCCGGCATGAACGCCTGCCTCACCAAACCCTATGAGGAAGCCGCCCTCTGCCAGCTGCTGCTGGATTTGACAGAAAGCCGACCCGGCCGAGCAGGAACAGGAAGTACGCCGGGCAGTTGACTTATGGTGAAGCAGAAAAAATAGGAATAATCTAATTACCGTTTTTAATATCTACTGTTATCGAGTACCTTGCCCACCTTTCCGGGTGGTTGGGGTGCTGCCTCTGCCAATGGCCATTCCGAAGCAATCGTAAACCCTGCCGCCGCCATGCCCGATGCGCCAGATGCTTCTGAAGCCCCCTGTGCCGCGCAGTTGGCGGCCGAGCGCGCCTGCCACGCCCAAACCACCGCCGAGCTGGCTGCGCTGAAGGTGCGGGTAGCCGCCCTGGAGCAGCAGCTGAGTGCCGCAGCCGGCAGCGCCCAGCGCCAGCGCACGCAGGTGCTCGCGGCGCAGCGGGAGTTCTACGAAGCCATTCTAAACGCGCTGCCGGTGGAAGTGGTGGTGTGGGACGACCAGCAGCGCAGCGTATTCATCAACTCCGCCGCCCTGCCCGACCCGGTCCGGCGTGGCCAGGCCATTAGGCAGCTTCCTGGGGGCTACTTCGCGCTGTACGACTCAGCGCCGCCGCCATTGGCCGTGAGCGAGCAGCGCGAGTACCAGTTCAGCATGGCCGCGGATACCAGCGCCGACGTCATCTTCGAGGAACTGACCACCGACGCGCAGCAGCAACAAACGCTCATCATGCGCCACCTGCGCCCGGTGTGTCACCCCAACGGCACCCTGCGCCTGACCGTGAGCCTGGGCATCGACATCACGGCGCGGCTCTTGGCCGAGCGGCAGCAGGAACAGCGCAAAGTGCAGGCCATGCTGCGGTCGCAGCAAAAATTCATTCAGCAGATAATGGATACGCTGCCCAACGCCCTGTATCTGGTGAATGCGGACGGCAGCCTGACCTCAACCAACCGGGCCTTCCGCGACATGGCGGCCATCACCCGCCACTCGCAGGGCGACGCCACCGACCCGGTGGTGCAGGAGGAACTGCGGCAGATAACGCTGTTCAACCAGCAGGTGCTGGCCACCGGGCAAGCCGAAACCCGGGAACTGACCTTTACCACCGTTGCCGGGGAAAAGATTTATTACCAAGTATATAAGCGGCCGATAAAACAAGTGGGCGGCCAGACGGGAGTCTTCACCATCACCACCGACGTGACGGCCCTGCGCAAGGCCAGCCTGGAGCTGGAGCGCCGCGAAAAGCAGTACCACGACCTGGTGCATTATTCGCAGGCCCTTATCTGCACCCACGACCTGGAAGGCCGGCTGCTCTCGGTGAACCCGGCCATTGAGCGCCTGATGGGAGCACCCGCCACGCAACTGGTGGGCCACAACCTACGCGAGGCCCTGCTGCCAGAGCGCCACAGTGCTTTCCAAGCATACCTGGACGGGGACGAATCGCTGCTGGCGCAGCCCCGCATTGCTTCCATCCGCACCCACACGGGCGAGCTGCACTACCTGCAATACTACACCTACCGCGTGACCGAAGAGGGCTACCCGCCTTACGTGGTAGCCTCGGGCTACGACGTGACCGAGGGCCACCTAGCCCAGCAGGCCCTGCGGCAGGCCAAGCAGCAGGCCGAGGAGAACACCCAGGCCAAAGAGGCCTTCCTTTCCCGCATGAGCCACGAAATTCGCACGCCCCTCAACGGCGTGCTCGGCATGGCCGCCCTGCTCCAGAAAACTGACCTCACCACCGCGCAGCAGGAATACCTGCGCACCATGCAGCACGCCGGGCGCCACCTGCTGGCCTTGGTGAACGACGTGCTGGACATGGCCAAAATCACCGCCCAGCACGTGCAGCTCGAAAATGCGCCCTTCGACCTGGCGCTGGTGCTGCAAGGGGCCGGGCAAACGATGGCGGCCCTGGCCGAGCAAAAGGGCTTGGCTTTCACCGTTGAGCCGCTGGCCACTGACCCGGCCCGCGTGGTAGGCGACGCCTACCGCTTGCACCAAGTGCTACTCAACCTGCTCGGCAACGCCATCAAATTCACCGAAACCGGCAGCGTGCGCCTGGGGGCCGACGTGCTGCACGACACGCCCACTGGCCTAACCCTCCGGTTTTGGGTGGCCGATACCGGCATTGGCATGACCGCCGACGAGCAGGCGCACATCTTCGAAGCCTTTGCCCAAGCCAATGCCGAAACCAGCCGCCGCTTCGGCGGCACGGGCTTGGGCCTGGCCATCAGCCAGCAGCTGGTGGCCCAGATGGGCGGCACCCTGACGCTAAGGAGCGAGCCCGGCCAGGGTACTGTTTTCTCTTTCCGGCTGGTGCTGCCCCGCGCGGCGGCCAGCGCGGCGCCGGTGCCGGCCACCCCTGGGGTTTCGTGCGAGAAGCTGCGCGGCCGGCGCATTCTGCTGGCCGAAGACAACCTGGTGAACCAGCAGATTGCCCGCATTGTCCTCGAAAACCAGGGCGTGCACGTAACGGCTGTCGATAATGGCCTCGCTGCCCTCGCGCAGCTGGAAAACGAGGATTACGACGCCGCCATTCTCGACATCCGCATGCCCGGCCTGAGCGGGGTGGAAGTCACCATCGCCGTGCGTCACCAGGGCAATGCCCACCGCGCCGGTATTCCCATCATCGCCCTCACCGCCAACGCTTTCGAAGCCGACCGCGCCACGTACCTGGCCGCGGGCATGAACGCCTGCCTCACCAAGCCCTACGAGGAAGCCGCCCTCTGCCAGCTCCTGCTGGATTTGACAGAAAAGAGTTAGCCGAAAAATCTACAGCCCGTCATGCAGAGCGCAGCGAAGCATCTCGCGTGTGGTGGTAATTATTTATCAACGAATGATTTACTTCCACACGCGAGATGCTTCGCTGCGCTCTGCATGACGTAATTTTATCCCAGCCCGTACTCTTCCAGCTTACGATACAATGTCGTCAGCCCGATGCCCAGTCTTTTCGCCACGTCGGGCTTATTCCCCTCCAGCTCGCCCATCAGTTTGCTAATATGCCGGGCCTCCAGCGCCCGCAGGCTTTCGTCGGCCGCGTCGGCACCGGGCCGGGCGGGGCGGCCCAGCGCGTGGAATTCATCGGGCAAATAATCAGCCGATAACAACTCGCCATTCGGGGCCAGGATGGCGGCCCGTTCCAGCACGTTTTTCAACTCGCGGACATTGCCGGGCCAGGGGTAGCGTTGCAGCATGGCCAACGCTTCTTCGGAGAGGCCAGGGAGGCGTTTGCTGAGGCGGGCGGCGAAGTGCTGGAGGAAGAAATTGGCCAGCGGCGGCACGTCGGTGGGCCGGTCTTTGAGGCTGGGGACGAGGATGGTGAAGACCGAGAGGCGGTAATATAAATCGGGGCGGAAGCGGCCTTCGGCGGCTTCCTGCTTGAGGTTGCGGTTGGTGGCGGCCACCAGGCGGAGGTTGACCTTGGTGGGCTTGGTGTCGCCGAGCTTGGTGAAGCTCTGGCTTTCGAGCACGCGCAGGAACTTGGCCTGCACGTTGAGCTCCAGCTCGCCGATTTCGTCCAGAAACAGGGTGCCGCCGTTGGCTTCTTCCAGCAGGCCCTTTTTGTCGGCCAGCGCGCCGGTGAAGGCGCCTTTCTTGTAGCCAAACAGCTCGGATTCGAGCAAATCTTTGGGAAAGGCGCTGCAATTGACGGCCACGAAGGCCTTGCCCTGCCGCCCGCTGGCCTGGTGGATGGCCTGGGCAAACAGCTCCTTGCCGCTGCCGGTGGGGCCTTCGAGCAGCACGGTGCTGTCGGTGGGCGCTACCTGGCGGGCCAGCTGCTGCACGCGCCGCAGCTCCACGGAGTCGCCAATCATGGACTCGAAGCGGTACTGCTGGCCCACGCGGCGCTCCAGCTCCGTGACGCGCTGGCGGAGGCGGGCTTTTTCGGCGGCGCGCTCCACCACCACCACCAGCTGCTGCTCAAAATCGCCCTTGGTGAGGTAGTCGAACGCGCCGAGCTTCATGGCCTTCACGCCGTCGGGGATGGTGCCGAAGGCGGTGAGCAGCACCACTTCGGCATCGGGGGCGGCGGCTTTGAAGCGGGGCAGCAGGTCGACGCCGTTGGCATCGGGCAGCTTCACGTCGGAGAGCACGAGCAGGATGTCGGCGGCGTGTTGCTGGAGCAGCTCCAGGCCGCGGCGGGCGTCGGGGGCTTGCAGCACGGTGTAGCCTTCCAGCTCCAGCACCTGGGCCAGCAGCTGGCGCAAGCGCGCTTCGTCGTCGATGATGAGCAGGGTACCGGTGGGCATTTAGGGAGCTAGAGGAAGATGGTGTTATGAATGATTAGGCAAGTTAAAGCTGTATGTGAAGAGCCTTCCCAAGATTACAAGTGTTTATGAACTAACTCTGCTACTTTTGGCTGCCTTAAGTGTCAGAAAAAGAGTAATCACACTCAAAACCTAATCATGCCTATACCTGCCGGAGATTTAGTCCAAAACCAAATTGTGATTTCTGTCAAGCTTTATACAACTCTTGCCGAAGCACTAAACCTAATGATTGAGCATGATTTCAGTCAGTTACCAATTATTGATATTAAAAACAGACCATTAGGGGTAGTTACAAGTGCTTCAATAGCTCGGGCGCTATTACGATTTGGTGTTAGGGCAGAGGAGCTAAATGTGAGTGATGCAATATTGAAAATTCCCACTTATCAAGCAGATGAAGACTTGCTATACATACTTGATAATATGTTGATGCACTCTGCTGTATTCATTGTGAATGCAGCAGGGGCACTACTTGGTATTATAACAGAATACGATACTACTCAATATTTTCGGCAGCGTGCTGAAGATATCGTTCTGTTGAACGATATAGAAAATACTCTGAAAGAACATATTTTAAATGCCTACGGAGCCTCTGAAAATGAAAGTGCCGAACTGCGTGAGGCAATTAATGGCTTGAGTAGCTCATGGAATGGAATTCGCAAAAAGGGAGAGCTGATGCTCAAAGCATATTCTAAAAGCAAGCAAATAACAACCGTTAAAACGGAAATTGATGAGCATATCGATAAGTACTTTCCGTTGAAGGAAGAATTAAAGATGTTTCATGACCTAACGCTTTCAGAATTCATCCAGCTAAGCCAAAAAGCTTGGGTTAAACTAAATGACGCTTTCAAAATATCTGGCCCTGCATGGACAAAGATGATAGAGGAAGTTCGTGAAATACGCAATAAGCTTGTTCATTTTAGGGGTGATATTTCTCCTGTTGAGCGTCATAACCTCCGCTTCTGTGCTGATTGGTTTAAAGCTCATCAACTGAACCCTCTGGAGGAAGAGAGTACAGTTGATAATTCTCCCGCTGAAAATGGAATGAATGGAGAAGCAACTGAAGTTGCTCCAGTCCAAAATGTTGTTCCCCGTAAAGAAGACGTGGAGAGAGCAATCAAAAACAAATATTTATTATTAACCAATTACTTGAAAAACCTTGACGTACAAGGCAAGAGAGGAAATGTTAATTTAACATTCGCTTACATTCAGGAAATTATAAAAGGTAAATTACCAACTGCTGCCTTTGCACATGCAAACTGGTGGACTGATGTTTCGACACATTCCCAACAGTGGTTAGAGACGGGATGGAAGGTTCGTGGTGTTCAGTTCGGTGGAAATAACCCTCATGCTTCCTTTACTTTTTGGCCACTAATTGATACGGAAATAAAAGAACCTTGGCAATTTGTTTATTGGGCTAATCATTTGGATTGTACAAATCAAGAGCTTCAAGATGCTATAAACAAGGTCGGTGAAGAATCTGATTTGGTTGAAATTCATGTTAAATTGGAGAAGGGGAAACAAGAAGAATGATTCTTTCTAACTCCCCCGAATCTCATTCTTGATGTGCTCGACGAACTGGGCGAATTCGGGTTCGGCTTCGACGTTTTCGTGCCAGGCGAGGCCCATTTCGGCCAGGTTGTATTGGTGCTGGGGGCTGATGGTGGCGCCCGGCACAAGGGCCCCGGCCGCGTCGTGCTCGTAGCCGAGCAGCCAGAGGCGGTCGGCCAGGGCGGTGGTGGTCACGATGTCGTGCGAGACGATGATGACGGTGTTCAGCTCGTCCATGGTGGTGACTTCGACGATTATTCTTTTCACTTCGTCAATCATGGCCACGTCGAGGCCGGAGAAGGGCTCATCGAGCAGGATGAGGTGGTCGGAGCAGAGCAGCTGCTGGGCGATGGCCGCCCGTTGGCGCTGTCCGCCCGAGAGCAGGGCCGGGTACTTGCGCCGGTGCGGGGCCAGGCCGAATCGTTCGAGGTAGGCGTCGACGTGCTGGCGGGCGTCGGCGGGGGCGTGCTTGCGCTGGGCGGCCACCAGCAGGTTGTCGTGCAGGGTGCGGTGGTCGAAGAGGGGGTAGCGCTGCTGTACGAAGCCCACCATGCCGGGCAGCACGGGCTGCTGGGCGAGGCCCACTTCCACGGTGCCGGTGCCGGGGGCGATGAGGCCCGCCATGATGCGGCACAGCACTGACTTGCCGATGCCCGAGCGGCCGTAGAAGCCCACGACCTGGCCCTGGCGCATGTTAGGCCGCGTCACGTCGAGGACCTGGGCGTTGATGTCGCGCAGGATGGGCTCGTTGTTGAGACTGATGGAGACGTTGGTGAGCGTCAGGATGGGGTCGCGGTAGGCGTAGGTGTGGGCAGTCATGGCGGATTGTAGCGTGGACTCTGCGAGTCCGCGCTTTCTAGGGTGATACTTGGGGTTTTGCGCGGGCGATGCGCGGACTCGCAGAGTCCACGCTACATTGCGGCTGTGTCGGATTTGATAAACTATGAGCGGAATCTGCCGCACCGCCTGCCGCCGGGCGAGGTGGTTTTCCTGACGTTTCGGCTGGCGGGCTCGCTGCCCCGCACGGTGGTGGAGCAGCTTCAAGCTGAATTAGAACTGGCTCAGCAACGCTTTGAATCAGAGCCCGCGCAACGCTACGCGGCACAGAGACGGTATTTCGGGCGTTTCGATGACCAGTTGAACAAAGGCGCATACGGCCCGACGTATTTGCGGCAGCCGGCTATTGCAACACTGGTGGCGGAGTCGTTGCGCTATTTTGATGGTACAGGCTATGACCTGCGGTGCTACTGCCTGATGCCGAACCATGTGCATTTGGTGGTGCGGGTTTTGGAAGAAGCGCCGCCGCTGGTGAAAACCTTACAACGGCTGAAAAGCTACACCGCTACGCAGGCCAATAAGCTGCTGGAAAGGGATGGTGCTTTCTGGCAGGCCGAGAGCTACGACCATTTAGTGCGAAAAGGAGAGTTGGAGCGGGTGGTGGCTTACGTGCTGGAAAATCCGGTGAAAGCAGGGTTGGTAGAGGATTGGGAACAGTGGCCCTACACGTATTGGGCACTGTAGCGTGGACTCTGCGAGTCCGCGCATCGTTGGGCGGTAAGTCGTTCGCCCAGGCGCGGACTCGCAGAGTCCACGCTACGCCGCGCCCAGTGCCGAGTACGGAAAAAACACCCGCCGCAGCAGCACAAACACATAGTCCTGCGCCGCCCCGGTCGCCAGAATCACCAGCTGAATGGCCAGCACCCCATCCAAGTGCAGATACCGGTTCTGCTTGTAGAGCAACAGGCCAATGCCGCCTTCCGATTGGTACAGCGTTTCCACGAGTGTAATCATGGTCCAGATGATGGCGAAGTTCTGGCGCACGACCTCGAGCATTTCGTCGAGCTTGCCCAGCACGACCACCTCGTAGAAGCTGCGCCACTCGCTCATGCCCAGCGTGCGGGCGTGGTCCATTTCCTCCTGCGTGGTGGTCAGAATCACGCTCGTCATGCCCGTGACCAGGTACACGGTGGCCCCGAAGATGAGCACCGAGAGCTTGACCTGGTGACCGGAGCTCACCATCAGGGCCATGAAGAAGGTCAGGCCGGTGAGGGTGAGGTAGCGCATCTTGCTGGCCGCGTAGGCGATGGGCCGGAAGAAGGGCAGCGCCGTGAGGTAGGAAATGGCCAGCGCCAGCACCGTAGCCACGGCCAGGGCTTCGATGGCCGTGGTCATACTGGCCCACAGCTCCTGAATGAGGCCCTGCGTGGTGATGAGGTCGCCGAGCGAGCGGACGACTTCGCCCAGGCTGGGGAAAAGCTGCATAGGGTAAAACAGCCACAGCAACAGCAGAATCGAAGCCTGGCCGATGACCATCGTGGTGAACACGAGGCGGGCTGGCTGGGCGTTGGGGGCGAACAGGGATTTCATGGGCTGTAGCGTGGACTCTGCGAGTCCGCGTCACGAGCGCAGCGAGTATCGTCGGCTGCGCTCGTGCTTAGGAAAGAGTTGTAGAATTCGGACGACAATACTCGCTGGCGCTCGTGGCGCGGACTCGCAGAGTCCACGCTACATGTTAATTACCCAGCACTACCTCCACGCGGCGGTTTTTGGCTTTGCCATCGGGGGTGGCGTTGCTGGCAACCGGCTCGGTAGCGCCGTGGGCGTACACTTGGATGCGGCCGTCGGGAAAGGCGCTGTGGCTCTTGGTTTCGAGCCAGTGCTGCACGGCCATGGCGCGGTCTTCGGAGAGTTGCTGGTTGCGGCTGGGGTCGCCGGTGTTGTCGGTGTGGCCGTGCACGGCCACTTTCAGGCGGCCGGCCACCACCAGGTCGTTGAAGAGCTGGTTCAGCTCGCGCTCAGCGGCGGGGGTGAAGCTGCTCTGGCCGCTATTGAATTCGATGTTCCAAGCACGCTTGCTCACGCTCTGGCGGATTTCGTCGCCGGCGGCAAATTGCTGAGTTTCGGCCGGGGCCAAGGCTTTGCCCTTGTACTGAGTCTGTAGCTGTTGCAGCGGCTTCAGGTCCAGCATTTCATTGAGCGGCACGTAGCTGGGCAGCTCCTTGGGGTAGAGCTTGCTCTGCACATCGCCGAAGGTTTTGTACACCGCCGCGTAGATGTTGGTGCCGCCTTCATCGAGGCCGAACAGGCTAAGGTTGTCGCTGAAATTGAAGGCTTTGCTGCCGCCCAGCTCCACTACTTCGCCGTTGCGGTCGGCCTCGCTCACGCCTTTGTAATACTTCAGCCAGTAGGCACCTGGCTTGTCCTGGTCGCCATACACGGTGGCTTCGATGTCGGCGGCGCGGCTCAGGGCTTCGGGGTGCGATTTCACCTGGTCGCCGGCCACGGCGAAGGCCGTCATCAGGCCCATTACTTCTTTGGGGTGGGCATCGTACCAGCGCTTGGTTGTCACCATGATGTTGGGCATCTGGTTAGAGTAGTCCTTCGTGCTCACGATGTTAACGAGGCCGCCGCGCTGCTTGGCGATGTTCACGTCGCCGGGCGTCCAGGTGGCCACGGCGTCGGCCACCACATCTACTTTCACGCCGGTGTTTTTGCCATTCACCACTTTGGTACGCGCTTCCGGCTTGCCAAGAATGTACTTCTCAGCGGCTACCAGGAAGTCGCTGGCGGCCATGAAGTTCACAGCTTCGGGGTCGTAGGTGGTTTCGTCGGGGTTCACTTTCAGGCCGTTGTCGGCGCACCATTTTAGGGCGATGTTCTGGTCGCCGTCGCGCAGGTAGCAGGCCACGGTTTTGCCCAGGGCGGTTTTGGGGTTGTCGAGCCATTCTTTCGGGCCCATCAGCTTGTCCTCACCGAAGGATTTGCCCACCGAGTAGGGGATAATCTGCAGCTGCGTGCCGGCCTTTTTCAGCTCCGTTTGCACGGCCGAGAAGCCGGGCAGGCCGTCGCCCATGATGCTCACAATCAGGCCCGGCGTGGCGGGGTTGCTTTGCAGGTCGAGGGCGTTTTTCACCAGGTCGGCTTGCATCTTGCTCACGTCGTCCTGGCGCACAATCTGCATATCCAGGCCATTGGCTGCGGCGGCCGAGCCCATCGTGGAGCGGGGGCCGCCGTTGGCCAGCATGCCGGCCATCTGGCTGTTCCAGGCCATCACCTCCCAGGTGAGGGGCGTGCCCTTGTCGGCCGGAGCAGTGCCGGGCAGTGGGGCCAGCGGCACCACAATGTTGGCCCGGTTGCCACCGGTGGCGGTGGGCAGCTCAATAGAGTTGAGCATCACCGACTGCGTATCGGCCTTCTTAAAGAGCGTGTTGCTGGCAATCAGCTTGTTGATACCGAAGTAGAGGATGCCCACCAGGAGCAGTCCAATTAAGATTTTACCGCGTGTTGTCATTTCAGTAAAGGCAAAAGAGGGGTGGAACGCCCGATTAGGGCGTTAGTGTTGAATTCGTTTTTGGAAGGTTGATTAGCAGCTGGCAGCAGCTTTAGCGGCGGTATGAAACGGTCATGCTGCGCGCAGTTGAAGCAGCTCTACCGCTTCGTTGGGCTGGTTGGATTACTTCAGCACGCGAGATGCTTCGATTCTCTGCTTGATGCGCAGAATGCTCAGCATGACGTTCTACCAGCGAATCGTCGCCATGTCCCAGCAGGCCCACCAGGCCGCAGGCCAGCAAAAAACTAGTCAAGCAGGCTAGAATAGGCATCATCGGAGGCTTTTTTGGTGGTGGCGAATGACTGTTGGGCTTGCGGCCTCTCGTTGAGCACGGCGTTGAAGTCGCCGTTTTGGTACTTGCTGAGCAGGGCCTGGCCCTTTTCGGACATGACGCCGTTCTGGATGTCCATCTCCTTGACGAACTCCTGCGAGTAGCGCATGGCCTGCTTGATTTGGCCCAGCTGCTGGGCCATGTCCTGGGCCACGCGGTCGGTGGCCAGGTCGAAGAAGTACTTCTTGTCCGGGTCGCCGCGCAGGATGTTCATCGCGGCCCGCATGCCCGAGCTGGTGCGCTTCACCAACTCGTATTCGTCTTTCAAGAGGTTGACCTTGAACTTGGAGCCGTCAATCTGGCGCAGGGCGGCTTTCAGAATCTGGCGCATGACCACGCTCACGTTGGCCGTGGTGGTGGCCATGGGCTGCAGGCGCTTGTTGTAGTCTTCGAGCTGGGCGGCGCGGCTGGCGTAGCTCTCGGCCATGTCCTTCTCGTTCTGGCGGGCGGCCGAGCTGGCCAGGGCCAGGTACTCTTTCATCTGCGCATCGTTGGCGGCCAGCTTGCGCTTCACCAGCTCGTGCGCGCCCTCGATGTTGGTTACTTCGGCGTCCATCTTGCGGGCCTCCTGCTCGGTGTTCTTGATGTAGTCCTGCATGATGCCGATGGGGTCGGTGTTCACGAAAATCCCGGCCATCGTGCGCAGCACCCGCTGCCCGGCATACCACAGCCCGGACTGAATGCGCTTATTTGTCGCCAGCAAAAACAGTACGAACAGCGCCCCCAGCCCAATGCCCAGCTTCACGGTGTCGAACACCATGTCGACCAGGAAGGGCAGAATCACGCCCCAGTAGTACACGGCCGCGCCGGCCAGGCCCAGGAGCACCACGCGGCCGGCCATTTTCTCCGGCTTCTGCCACTTGGGGAGACCGGTATCGTTATCAGAAGTAGTTGGGAGCAAGGTATTCATGGCGTTAGGCGTTAGAAGAAGTGGTGGAAGAGGGAGTGTTGAGGAAGTTTTGAGCGGCCTGGCGGTGGGCCTGCAAGTCGGCGGCGGCCGCCGCGTTGGCCAGTTCGTAGGAGGCCAGAGCGGCTTGGGTTTTCTGCTTTTCGGCCTGCGCCTGTTGCTGGATTTCGCGCAGTTGCTGGCTTTTCTGGGCGAGTTGCTCGGTGAGGGCCGCTACCTCGGCCTGCAGCTGGGTTTCGCGTTGCTTTAGCAGCGCCAGCGGGCCGGGTGCGGCTTTCGTGTCGGGGCCGTGCCCGGTAGGGCTTTCGCCCATCTTTTCGCGGTGCCGCTGCAACACCCGGGCGCGGTCTTCGGCCAGCTTGGTGGCCAACTGCTCGGCCGAAGCCAGCAGCGCCGCCTGGTTCGTGCCAGTGAGGGCCGCAAAGGCGTTGAAAGCCGTTTGGTAGAGTAGTGGGCCGGTGAGGCCGCTGCTGGCCATGCTGTTCACCATTTTGGCGTAAGTGCCGAAATCCTTGCCGTCGCCCGCCAGTAGGCTGGCAATGTGGTCGAGGTGGCGCTGCTCGGCCTGGGCTACGAGCTGGCCCGCATCAGCTAGCGGGGCAGCGCCGTTGCCGGGCGGCACCGGGAGCGGCCTGGGCATAGGCGCTGCGGCTGGCGCCGTTGCATCTTCTTCAACGAAGAAGCCTTTGGCGGCTTTGGTGAGGTTATCGAGAATGGCCATGGTAGCGTGCGTTTGGTGACTTGCACCTTATGCCAATACCAATGCCGGGCTGTCGATAATTCTGTGAAAATTGTTGTTTATTTTAGTAATCAAGTAGTTAAATAAAAATCCCCGTTGAGCGCACGGCTCAGCGGGGACAAATTTTTCCAAAATGGAAAGGCTGATTTTTCAAATCAGCAAGGGAAACAGAACGTCATGTCGAGCTTGCCGAGACATCTCGCGTGCCAGAGTAAATAATTGCTCCAGTACGCGAGATGTCTCGGCAGGCTCGACATGGGGTTCTTAATGTCGCGAGACAAGCTGCTTGCTTACAATACCTTATATGCTCAGTCGGAACAAATCCCCCTCGCCCTTGAGCGAAGACTGCCGGATAATCAAATCGCCCGAAATCACGAAGGTACGGGGCTGGAAATTCTCCTTCTGCTGCACCTGCTCCAGGAAAAGGCGGGCCGCCTGCTGGCCGATGCGGTAGGGGTGGAGGTCGACGGTGGTGAGGCCGGGCTCAATCATGGCGGCCATGAACTCGTCGCCGTAGCCCACCACGGCCATGTCGCGCGGCACGCGCAGGCCGCGCTTTTTCAGGGCCACCAACAGGTCGAATGCATTGGTGTAATTGATGGCGAAAATGGCATCAGGCGGCTCGGGCAGGGCCAGCCAGGCATCGAGGGTGGCTTCGGCTTCTTCGGTGCGAAACTCGATATGCACCTCGTACTCCGGGCGCAGCGGCAAGCCGTAGCGCTTCAGGGCGTGCTGGTAGCCGGCCAGGCGGTTGCGGCTGATGAGCAGCGACTCGGGCCCGGCCAGGATGGCAATGCGCCGGGCGCCCTGCTGAATAAGGTGCTCAGTCACGTTGAAAGCACCGTTCCAGTCGTCGAGAATGACCTTGGCGCTGTCCACTTCGTTGCTCACGCGGTCGAAATGCACCACCGGAATGCCCCGGCAGGCGGCGGGCTTCACGTGGTCAAAGTTTTCGGTTTCGCGCGAGTGGCAGATGAGCAGGCCATCGACCTGGCTGGCCACCAGCGCCTGCACGTTGCTCACCTCGGTGCGGTATGATTCCTTTGATTGACAAATCATTACCCGGTAGCCGGCCTCTGTAGCTACGGCCTGAATGCCGCTCACGGCCGTGGCAAAAAACGGCCGCTCCAGGTCCGGAATCAGCACGCCCAGGGTGTGAGTTTCGCGGCTCTTTAGGCTCTGGGCCAATAAGTTGGGCTGGTAGTCGAGTAGGCGGGCGGCCTCTAGGATGGCTTGGCGAGTGACGGGGCTGATGTCGGTGTGCCCATTCAGCGCCCGCGACACCGTGGACGAGGCCACGCCCACCGCCTTGGCCACATCGCCGATGGTGGTTTGGGTGCGGCGGCGGTCGGGCGCGGCCCCCTTCTTTTCCTCGGTGAAATGGTAGTCGCACGACTTGCAGAGGTAGCGCTGCCGGCCCCGCACAAAACCCGCTTTCAAAACCGAATCAGAAAGCTTGCACTTCACGCAGGTTGCCATACCGAATAGGACTTAGGTTAGAATTAAGCGTTGCAAACGGGTTTTGACCCTATGCGTTGTGAGTACTCACTCAAATATAAGTCAGAAAAAAAAATTTCAACCTGCAAATCGCAAACTTATCTATCGGCATCGTTTCCGGAAACGATGCCGATAGTTTTGGTGCGAAAACATTGAAATTTGGCCTGTTTTATCGGAATCAATTCGGGGTGTTGTGTTCTACATTCGATGGTAAGTCGGCCAAACGACCTATCGACCGCGTTTTCGGTGTTTCGTTTGGTAGTCTTGTCTGGGTATAACACAAATTGCATTTTACCTGTCAATTGCCATGCTGCACACCATGCGCTGGTTCGGGCCCCACGACCCGGTTTCGCTGTTTGACCTCCGGCAAGCCGGCTGCACGGGCGTGGTTACGGCCCTGCACCAGCTGCCGGTGGGCGCGGTGTGGCCCGTAGCCGAGATTCAGGCCCGCCAGCAGCTGATTGCAACTGATAATGCTACGCATTCGCCGCTGCACTGGGCCGTGGTGGAAAGTCTGCCGGTGCACGAGGACATTAAAAAAGGCCGGCCCGCGCGCGAGCAATACATCGCCAACTATCAGGAGTCGCTGCGCAACCTGGCGGTCTGCGGCATTCGCACGGTGTGCTACAACTTCATGCCCGTGCTGGACTGGTCGCGCACCAACCTGAGCTACGAAATGCCCGACGGCTCGCGCGCCCTGCGCTTTGTGTGGCAGGATTTCGCGGTGTTCGACCTGTGCATCCTGCAGCGCCCTGGCGCTGTGGCCGACTACGAGGCGTCGGTAGCAGAAGCCGCCCGCCAGCAGTTTGCCGCCATGAGCGCCGAAGAAGTAGCCGCCCTCACCAACACCGTGCTGTTAGGCCTGCCAGGTTCGGAGGAAGCATTTGAGCTGGCCAATTTCCAAAGCCTGCTAAACGAGTACGCGGCCATTGATGCCGACGCGCTACGCGAAAACCTGCACTATTTCATTCAGCAAGTGGCGCCGGTGGCGCAGGAGCTGGGCATCGGCCTGTGCATTCACCCCGACGACCCGCCGTATCCGCTGCTGGGCCTGCCCCGCGTGGTGAGCACCGCCGACGACTTGGCGCAGCTATTTGCCGCCTGCGACGTGCCGGCCAACGGCCTGACCTTCTGCACCGGCTCTTTGGGCGTGAGGGCCGATAACGACCTGCCGGCCATTGCCCGGCGCTTTGCCTCACGCATTCACTTCATTCACCTGCGCGCCACCAAGCGAGAGGAAAACCCACGCAATTTCCACGAAGCCGACCACCTGACCGGCGACGTGGACATGTACGCCGTGGTGCGCGAGCTGGTGCTGGAAGAGCAGCGCCGCGCCGCCAGCGGCGAAGGCGTTACGGCCATCCCGATGCGCCCAGACCACGGCCACCAGATGCTCGACGACCTCAAGAAGAAAACCTACCCTGGTTACTCTGCCATCGGCCGCCTGCGCGGACTGGCCGAGCTGCGCGGGCTGGAATACGGCATTCGGCGCGGGCTGGCGGCCGAAGCGCCGCCTCGGCCGCGCCACGCCATCGCCCAGCAACTCGCCTGATTATTCTCCCCTTCCCAAATCCCACCCATGTTGCTCCGGTCACTTCTATTATTGCTGATGCTCGTTGCCGCCGCGCCGCGCTGCGTGGCCGACGACGGCTATCGGCTGTGGCTGAAGTATGACCTCGTGGCCGATGCCGGGCAGCGGGCGCAGTACCGGTCCGCGGCGCAATTCATTGCCAGCAATGGCTCTGATGCGGTGCTGAAAACGGCGACGACCGAGCTGCAACGCGGCTTGCAGGGCCTGTTGGGCCAGCCGGTGCCGCTACTTGCCAAAGCCGAGAGTAACAAGCGTGGCATTTTGCTTTTAATTGATGCATCTGCAAACGTTTCCGGTAGCTCGGCCAGCCGGGCTGGTTTTCGCATTTCTACGCAAGGCCGCAACATTCTGGTGACGGGTAGGAGCGGAGCGGGAATACTCTACGGCGTGTTTGCGTTGCTACGGCAGATGCAAACGGGGCAGGCCATCGCGAGCCTGAATATCAGCAGCAGCCCGCGCATTCAGTACCGCCTGCTCAATCATTGGGACAACCCCAACGGCACGGTGGAGCGCGGTTATGCGGGCAGCAGCATCTGGAAATGGAACGAACTGCCCCAGCGGCTCGACCCGCGCTACACGGACTATGCCCGCGCCAATGCCTCCATCGGCCTCAACGGCGTGGCCATCAACAACGTGAATGCCAGCGCGCGCTACCTCACACCGGAATATATTGAGAAGGTGAAGGCGCTGGCGGGCGTGATGCGGCCCTATGGCATCCGGGTGTATCTGTCGGTGTTCTGGGCGGCGCCTAAGGTGATTGGCGGGCTGAAAACGGCCGACCCGCTGGACGCGCAGGTGAAGCAGTGGTGGGCCGCCAAGGCCGATGAGATTTACCAGCAGATTCCGGATTTCGGCGGCTTTCTGGTGAAGGCCAACTCCGAAGGCGAGCCCGGCCCGCAGGACTACGGCCGCAACCACGCCGAGGGTGCCAATATGCTGGCCACGGCCCTGGGCCAGCACGACGGCATCGTGATGTGGCGCGCTTTCGTGTACAAGGCCGGCAGCGCCGACCGGTTCAAGCAGGCCTACGAGGAGTTCAAGCCGCTCGATGGGCAGTTTTCGCCCAAGGTGCTGGTGCAGGTGAAGAACGGACCGATTGATTTCCAGGCCCGCGAGCCCTTCCATCCGCTGTTTGGGGCCATGCCCCAAACGCCGCTGGTGCTGGAAGTGCAGCTCACCCAGGAGTACCTGGGCATGGCCACGCACTGGGTGTACCTGGCGCCGCTTTTCAAAGAGTGTCTCGACTCGGACACCCAAACCAAAGGCCCCGGCTCGACGGTGGCGAGAGTGGTGGACGGCAGCCTCGACCAGCACCGCATCAGCGGCATCGCGGGCGTGGCCAACATCGGCACCGACCGCAACTGGACCGGCCACCCCATGGGCCAGGCCAACTGGTACGCCTTCGGCCGGCTGGCCTGGGACTACACGCTGACGTCCAAAGCCATTGCCACGGAGTGGACCAAAATGACGCTGACCCGCGAGCCCCAGGCCGTGGCCACCATCGTGGACGTGATGGACAAGTCGCGCGACATCTACGTGCGCTACACCACGCCGCTGGGCCTGCACCACATCATGGGCCAGAACATTCACTACGGCCCCGAGCCCTGGCTGGCCGAGGCCGGCCGGCCCGACTGGACGGCCGTGTACTACCACAAAGCCGACGCCGAGGGCCTGGGCTTCAACCGCACCGCCACGGGCTCCAACGCGCTGGCGCTGTATTCGCCGGGCGTGCAGCAGGCGTGGGGCGACCCCAAAACTTGCCCGCTCAACTACCTGCTCTGGTTCCACCACGTGGGCTGGCAGCAGCCGCTCCGCACCGGCCGCACGCTCTGGAACGAGCTGGCGACGCGCTACTACACCGGTGCCGACTCGGTGACGTGGATGCAGCAGCGCTGGGCCAGCGTGCAGCCGGCCGTGGACGCGGCCCTGCACGCCGACGTGACGGCCCGGCTCGAAATCCAGCGGCGGGAGGCCCTGTGGTGGCGCGATGCCTGCGTGCTCTATTTCCAGACCTATTCCAAACAACCGATTCCGGTGCCCTTTGCGCCGCCGACGCGCACCTTGGCCGAGGTCAAGACCTTGGTCGACCTCTACCAGCTCAAATAATTCAGCTCTGAAAAACTGACGTTGCCATGAAAAACCTATCCTCCTCCAACGGCCAGAATGGCCACGCCGAAGCAGTTATCACCGAAGCCCAGCAGCGGCACGCCGACGTGTTTTCCCTCGATGGCAAACTGGCCCTGATAACGGGCGGCGGCACGGGCATCGGTCTGGCTATTGCGCGCTGCATGGCCGAAGCCGGGGCCACGGTGGTCATCACGGGGCGGCGCGAGGCGGTGCTGCAGGAAGCCGTGGCCGACCTCGGCGAATCGGTGCAGTACGTGGTGAACGACGTGACCGACCTGTGCGGCATCGAGGCGATGGTGGCCGAGGTGGAAGCCACCCACGGCCCGCTCGATATTCTGGTGAACAACGCCGGTATCAACCTCAAAAAACCGGCCTTGGAAGTGACCGATGAGGATTTCAACCGCATTCTGCACACCAACCTGCACTCGGTGTTTGCCCTCACCCGGGCCTGCGCCAGCCGCATGGTGGCCCGCGGCAAGGGCTGCATCCTGATGATTTCGTCGATGGCCGCCTACTACGGCATCGACCGCGTGGTGGCTTACGCGGCCTCCAAATCGGCGGTGGAGGGCATGGTGAAGGTGCTGGCCTCGGAGTTTTCGGGCCACGGCGTGCGGGTGAATGCCATCGCGCCGGGCTTTATCGAAACCGCCATGAGCCGCACGGCCATGAACTCCGACCCCGACCGCCGCGACCGCGCCATGCGCCGCACGCCCATGGGCAAGTTCGGCCAGCCCGAAGACATCGGCAATGCGGCCGTCTTTCTGGCTTCCGATGCGGCCCGCTACATCACCGGCGCCTCCCTGCCCGTGGACGGCGGCAACTCCATCGGCTTTTGATTCTCAAGTAGCAAGATAAAGGTAGCAAGTAGTTAGATGATAGTCGATTATATGATAGTCAGGCTGCGGAATCTTACTACTTACTACTAGATACTAACTTCTAATAACCCACCACACAAAAACCCACTCATTATCATGCGAGCACCTTTATCTGTCATTGCGCCTCGGCCGTTGCGGCCCTGGGCGCCAACCCTGGGGGCAGTTTTGCTTCTGGGCAGTCTGCTGCCGTCGGCGGCCTGGGCGCAGGCCGGGCGCACGGTGTCGGGCACCATCACGTCGGACACCGGCGAGGGCTTGCCGGGCGTAACGGTCATCGTGAAAGGCACCACCATCGGGGCCACTACCAACGCTTCGGGCGAGTACTCGCTGACCGTGCCGGAGGGCAGCAGCACGCTGGTTATCAGCTCGATTGGTTATGAGAAGAAAGAGGTGGCCATTGGCGCCTCGGGCAGTGTAAATGCCCGCCTGACCACCGAAAGCCAAGCCCTGAACGAGGTGCAGGTGGTGGGCTACGGCACGCAGAAGAAAAGCCAGGTGACGGGTGCCATCTCGTCGGTGGATGAGCAGGCCCTGCGCGACGTGCCGGTGGCCAACGTGGGCCAGGCCCTGCAGGGCCGCGCGGCCGGCATCACCATTTCGAGCAACGGCACCTCGCCGGGCCAGGCGCCCACCATCCGCATCCGGGGCAACCGCTCGCTTTCGGGCTCGAACGACCCGCTGCTGGTGGTGGACGGCGTGCCCTACGACGGCAGCCTCAACGACCTCAACCCCGACGACCTGACGTCGGTGGAAGTGCTGAAAGATGCGTCTTCGACGGCCATCTACGGGGCCCGCGGCGCCAACGGCGTCATCCTCATCACCACCCGCCGGGGCAAGGCCGGCGCCGCCCGCGCCACCTACAGCGGCTACTACGGCATGAAGCAGGCCTACGGCAAGTTCGACATTCAGAACGGCCAGCAGTACTACAACTACAAGCTCGAAGCCTACCGGGCGGCGTCGGCTACCGGCACCTACGACCCCAACTCGGCCACGTTCCTGACCACCGACGAGCGGGCCAACTACGCCGCCGGCAACACCACCGACTACCAGAGCCTGCTGCTGCAAAAGGGCCACATCCAGAACCACTCGCTGGGCGTGAGCGGCGGCACCGACCAGACGCAGTACTCGGCCTCGCTGGGCTACTACGACGAGACGGGCATTGTGCCGGTGCAGCGCTTCGAGCGCTACTCGGTGCGCGGCACGCTCGACCAGAAAATCGGCGGCCGGGTGAAAGTGGGGGTGAATAGCCTGAACACCTTCACCGACGAAAAGGACCCGAACGTGAACGTGCTCAACCAGATTATCACCACCAGCCCCCTGGCCTCGGCCTACGGGCCCGATGGCCAGCTGGTGCTCTACCCCAACGGCGACAACGCCGGCTCGAACCCGCTGACGCTGTACGTGAAAGATGCCCACCTGGACCGCCGCCGCCGCCTGCGCAGCTTCAATAGCCTCTACGGGCAGGTGAACATCCTGAAAGGGCTGGACTACCGCCTCAACGTGGGCCTCGACGGCCGCACCCAGGCCGACGACAGCTTCTACGGCTCCATCACCCCGCAGCAGGGCGGCGGCGTGAACTCGGCCGCCAGCGGTTCGTCTATTGCCTACAACCTGCTGGCTGAGAACATTCTGACATATAACCGCACCATCGCGGAGAAGCACGACCTGAACGTGACGGCCCTCTACAGCCGGCAGACCTTCCACAACGATGGTTTCAGCGGCGCGGTGCAAAACACGCTGGCCAACTACCAGCTCAACACCAACCTGGGCGCCGGCACGCCCACCGGTGTCAACAACACGAACCGGCAGCCCATTGACTGGGCGCTGGAGTCGTACATGGCCCGCATCAACTACTCGTTCGATAACCGCTACTCGCTCACGCTCACCACGCGCATCGACGGGTCGTCGCGCCTGGCGCCGGGCAATAAGTACAAGCAGTTTCCCTCGGCCGCCGTGGCCTGGAACATCGCCAACGAGAACTTCCTGAAGGGGGCGCCTTGGTTGAGCGTGTTGAAGCTGCGGGCCAGCCTGGGCCGCGTGGGCAGCACCGCCATCAACCCCTACCAAACCCAGGGCCTGCTGCTCACTGGCATCGGCCAGGGCGCCTACAACTACGGCAGCACGGGCGCCGTGGGCGTGGTGCCGGGCAACATCCCGAACCCCAACCTGGGCTGGGAATACACCACCACCGCCAACGCGGGCCTGGACTTTGGCTTCTTCGACAACCGCCTGACCGGCAGCGTGGAAGTCTACCAGCAGCGCACCAGCGACCTGCTGCTGCCCGACGCCCTGCCCACGGCCAGCGGCTATGGCTCCTTTGTGCGCAACGCGGGCCAGACCCAAAACCGCGGCGTGGAGATTTCGCTCACCACGGCCAACGTGCGCTCGGCCAACCCCGGCGGCTTCGAGTGGAGCACCGACTGGAACTTCACCGTGAACCGCGAGCGGGTGCTCGACCTGAACCTGTACAACGCCGACGGCACCGTGCGCGACGACATTGGCAACCAGCGCTTTATCGGCCAGCCGCTGTACGTGATTTACGACTACCGCAAGCTGGGCATCTGGCAAACCTCGGAGGCCGACGTGGCCAAGAAGTACGGCTCGAAGCCCGGCCAGATTAAGGTGGAAGACGTGAATAATGACAACAAAATCGACGCCAACGACCGGGTGGTGGTGGGCTCGCGCCAGCCCAAGTTTGAGGCCGGCCTCACCAACCGCTTCCGCTTCAAGGGTTTCGACATGGCCATTGTGGCCCTGACCCGCGTGGGCGCTACCGTGGTCGACCCGTACTCCTTCGGCCCCAGCTACTACGCCACCAACACCGGCCGCCGCAACCAGCTGAACTTCGACTACTGGACGCCCACTAACCCCACCAACGAGTACCCGCAGCCCGACCAGAGCACCCGCCCCAACGAGTGGCCCACCTACGGCTCGACGCTGGGCTACCACAGCGGCACGTTCATCAAGGTGCGCAGCATCGACCTGGGCTACACCATTCCGGCGGCCTGGGCCAAGTCGGCCTTCATGAGCTCGGCCCGCATCTACGTGCAGGTGCAGAACCCCTACATCTGGGCGGCCGACAAGTACTTCCAGCGCAACAAAGCCATCGACCCCGATGCCCTGTCGTACTCGTCGCGCTTCGACACCACCAACGGCACGGCCGCGGCCAACATCGGCTTCCAGGGCGGCAGCAACTACCCCGTCACGCGCTCCTTCATCGTGGGCGTCAACCTGGGCTTTTAAGGTAGTTGTCAGTTGTCAGTTGTTGGTTGTCGGTTGCTAGTCAGTTTCTTGACTTCGATGGATAACCAAAACAGACAACTGGCAACCAACAACTGACAACCAATTCCCACCCCTTCAACTTTCCAGCGCCTGGCGCTCTTTTGATATGAAAAAAATAGTAATAGCTACGCTGAGCACGGCCGTGCTGCTGTCGGCCACGAGCTGCAACAAAGACTTCCTGGACGAAACTCCGCAGTCGGTGCTCACGCCGGCTTTCCTGCAAACGCCGCAGGGCGTGGAGGCCGGCGTGACCGGCGTGTATTCGGGCCTGCGCCAGATTTACGGCAACGACTCGGGCACCTTCACCACCGAGGCCGGCACCGACCTCTGGACGACCGGCATCTCGGCCAGCAGCGGCCTGAGCGACTACGACAACACGGCCCTGACGCCCATCAACGACGGCTCGCACTCCTTCATCTGGACCGTGTGCTACCAGCAGATTAACAACGCCAACGGCGTGCTGAAGTACGGCCCGGCCGCCACGGGCATGGCCCCGGCCCGCCTCACGCAGCTGCTGGCCGAAGCCAAGCTGCTGCGGGCCCAGTACTACTTCGTACTGGTGCAGGACTTCGGCGATGTGCCCCTCATGCTCAACTTCGTGGATTCGCCCACCAAGGACATTGTGCGGGCGCCCATGGCCGATGTATACACCCAGATTATCAAGGACCTGAATGAGTCGCTGGCGACTATTGCCGATAAGCCGGCCCAGCCCGGCCGCGTGACGCGCGCCACGGCCCTGCACCTGCTCTCGAAAGTGTACCTGACCCGCGCCACGGCTATCCCAGCGGGCGCTACCGCCGACTACACGCTGGCCGCGCAGTTCGCCAAGGAGCTCATCGACAACCAGACCCGCTACGGCCTGGCCCTGGAAACCGACCCGGCCAAAATCTTTGAAGAAGGCAACGAGAACGGCAAGGAAGTCATCATGAACGCGCAGTTCAGCGGCGACGCCACCTTCAACCGCATCGACGGCTTCACCTTCGGCGGCGAGAACGTGCTGGGCTTCCAGTACCGCAGCCGCTACGACAAGATGCCCAACATGGCCCGCGATGTGAACAACGGCCGTCCCTTCGCCCGCCACGTGCCCACGTACTTCCTCGAAAACGCCTACATCCTGAACGATGCCAGCGGCAACCCGCTGGAGTCGGGCGCCAGCCTGCGCACCACCGACACCCGCTACAATAAGTGGTTCACGACGGTGTACCGCGTGAACTCGCCCGGCGCCAACGCCGGCCGCACCACGGCCGTGGTGGGCGACACCGCCGCCTGGTACCCCGGCCGCCAGCTCTCGGCCGGCCGCCTGGCCCAGATTAACGCCCGCCCGGGTGGTTCCTACGTGGTGGTGCAGCCCAACCAGTACACCACGGAGTACTTCCCCACGATGAACAAGTTCGACTCGCGGGCCCGCACCTCGGTGAACGGTTTCTCGACCCGCCCCAACATCGTGTACCGCCTGGCCGAAACCTACCTGGTGGCCGCCGAAGCCTATTTCTACCTGGGTAACGTGAACCAGGCCCGCGACTACATCAACGTGGTGCGCCGCCGGGCCGCCGCCACGGGCCGCGCCACGCAGATGGAAATTACCAGCGCCCAGGTCAACCTCAACTTCATTCTGGACGAGCGCGCCCGCGAGCTGTGCGGCGAGTTCACCCGCTGGTACGACCTGAAGCGCACCAACCAGCTGCTGGTGCGCGTGCGCAACACGGCCTACTCGCCCGCGCTGGTGACCCGCGCATCCGGCACCGGCTTCACGGCCGGCGGCAACTACGGCTCGAATGCCGCGACCAATATCCGCGACTACCACGTGCTGCGGCCCATTCCGCAGACGGAGATTGACCGCACCAGCGGCAAAATCACCCAAAACCCTGGCTATTAGAATTTGATAGCACATTAAAAGAACGTCATGCTGAGCGTAGCCGAAGCATCTCGCGTGTGGGAGTAACTCAATCGTGAAAACGATTCTGGAGAGTGGTGGCAAGCCAGATGCTTCGACTACGCTCAGCATGACGTTCTTAATTTATTTCTCCCACGCCTTACCAACCCCATCCTTCTTTGCAACCCAAACTTATCCTGCTTTTTCTGCTGCTGGTGCTGGCCTTTGGGGCCCGGGCGCAGCCCGTGGATGGCAGCCTGCCGCGGCTGGTGAAAACCGGCCCGAGCACCCAATTATTGGTCGATGGCAAGCCCTACTTCGTGCTGGGCGGCGAGCTGGGTAATTCCGCCGCCTCCAGCACGGCGTACATGCAGCCCGTGTGGCCGAAACTCAAGGCGCTGCACCTGAACACGGTGATTGCGCCGGTGTATTGGGAGCTGATGGAGCCGCAGGAAGGCAAGTTTGATTTTACGTTGGTGGACGACCTGCTGCGCGACGCCCGCCGGCACCAGATGAAACTGGTGCTGCTCTGGTTCGGCAGCTGGAAAAACAGCATGTCGTGCTACGCCCCGGCCTGGGTCAAAACAGACCTTAAACGCTTCCCCCGCGTGGAAGACGACAAGGGCGTGCCGCAGGAAATCATGACGCCCTTCGAGCCCCGCAACCTGGAGGCCGATAAAAAAGCCTTCGTGCAGCTCCTGCAGCACCTGCGGGCCGCCGATGGGCAGCAGCACACCGTCGTCACGGTGCAGGTCGAGAATGAAATCGGCATGCTGCCCACCGCCCGCAGCTACGACGCCCGCGCCAACGCGGCGTTCAAGCAGCCCGTGCCGGCCCCGCTGCTCACGTATTTGCAGCGCGAAAAAAAGTCCCTGAAGCCCGAGTTTGCGGCCATCTGGCAGCGCCAGGGTGCCAAAACCAAGGGCACCTGGGAAGACGTTTTCGGCAAGGGCCTGGCCACCGACGAGATTTTTATGGCCTGGCACTTTGCCGCCTACACCAACGCCATCGCCGCCGCCGGCAAAGCCGCCTACCCGCTGCCCATGTACGTCAACGCCGCCCTCAACCGGCCGGGCTGGCTGCCGGGCCGCTACCCCAGCGCCGGGCCGCTGCCGCACGTCATGGACGTGTGGCTGGCCGCGTCGCCGGCCATCGACATCCTGGCCCCCGACTTCTACAACCCGGACTTCAAGCACTGGTGCGACCTCTATACCCGCGGCGGCAACCCGCTGTTCATCCCCGAAATCCGTTTTGAGGACGGCGTGGCGGCGAAGGCGTTTTACGCCTTCGGGCACTACAACTGCCTGGCTTTTTCGCCCTTTGCCATCGAGGGCAGCGACACGCTGAAAGGCGCGCCCATCGGCAAAGCCTACGAGCTGCTGCAGCAAATGAGCCCACTGCTGGGCCGGCATCAGCCGAAAGGCCAGGTACAGGGTTTCCTGCTGCAAAAGGACTCGGCGGCCAGCGTCTTCACCCTGGGCGACTACCGCTTCACGGCCCGGCACGAGTACACGCTGGGCTGGTCGCTGGGCGCGAAAAAGCCCGATTGGACGCCCGGCGGCGGCCTGGTGGTGGCCGTGGCGCCCGACGAGTTCTACGTGGTGGGCACCGGCCTGGTCCTCACCGCCGAGCCCACGGCCGCGGGCAAGCGCGCCGGCTACCTGAGCGTGGACGAAGGCGTTTTTGAAGGTGGAAAGTGGGTGCCCGGCCGCCGCATGAACGGCGACCAGGACCACCAGGGCCGCCACGTGCGCGTGCCCGGCGACGAGTACAGCATCCAGCACGTCAAACTTTACACTTACTAATTATCAACGTCATGCCGAGCGCAGCCGAGGCATCTCGCGTGCTTCGTTGAACCAATTGATTTACTGAAACGAGCGAGATGCCCCGGCTACGCTCGGCATGACGTTCTGACTACTTCCCCTGCTTCCTTTCTGATGCGACGCTCACTTTCCCATCTGCTTCAATCAGCCGCTGTGCCGCTGGCCTTGTCCGCCGGTCTGCTGACGCTGGCCCCGGCCAGAGCCCAGGTGCGCCTGCCGCGCCTGGTGAGCAACGGCATGGTGCTGCAGCGCGATGCCGACGTGCGCATCTGGGGTTGGGCCCAGCCCGGCGAGGCTGTGGCGGTGAGCTTCCTGGGCAAAACTTACCGCGCCACCACCGGCCCCGACGGCCAGTGGCGCGTGCAGCTGCCGCACCTGAAGCCGGGCGGGCCGTTTGAGATGAGCATCAAGGCCAGCAACCAGCTCACGGTGAAGGATATTCTGGTGGGCGACGTGTGGCTGTGCTCGGGCCAGTCGAACATGGAAACGCCCATGAGCCGGCTGCGCGACAAGTACCCCGACGTCATTGCCCAGGCTGCCAACCCGCGCATCCGGCAATACGAAGTGCCCATGAGCTACGCCTTCACCAAGCCCAGGGCCGACGTGACCGGCGGCAGCTGGATTGCGGCCGACCCGCAAACCGTGCTGAAGTTCTCGGGCGTGGCCTACTTCTTTGCCCGGGAAATCAACGCCAAATACCAGGTGCCGGTGGGCATCATAAAGGACGCCGTCGGCGGCTCGCCAGCCGAAGCCTGGCTGAGCGCCGACGCGCTGAAGCAGTTTCCGAAATACGAGCAGCAGGCGGCGCCCTACCGCGACAGCGCCGCTGTGGCCGGCATCAAGCAGAAGGAGCAGGCTGCCATCGGCAGCTGGTACCGCCAGCTGCACCAGGCTGACCAGGGCGAGGCCCCGGGCCAGACGCCCTGGTACGCGCCTACCTACGCCGCTACGGGCTGGAAAACCATGTTGGTGCCCGGCTACTGGGCCGATGGCGAGCTGGGCTTGGTGAATGGCGTGGTGTGGTTTCGTAAGGAAGTGGAAGTGCCGGCTGGTATGACGAGCAAGCCCGCCCGCCTAGAGCTGGGCACGCTGGTCGATGCCGACTCGACTTACATCAACGGCAAGCTGGTGGGCACCACGGGCTACCAGTACCCGCCCCGCAAGTACGATTTCGGGGCTGACGTATTGAAGCCGGGCCGGAACGTCATCACGGTGCGCCTCATCAGCAACGGCGGGCGCGGCGGCTTCACGAAGGACAAAAAATACGAACTCACCGCCGGCGGCCAGACGCTGGACCTGCGCGGCCCTTGGCAGTACCAGTTGGGTGCGACGGTGCCGCCCACGCCGGGCAGCACCACGTTTCAGTACCAGCCCGGTGGCTTGTTTAATGGCATGATTGCGCCGGTGCTGCCCTATGCTATCAAAGGCGTGCTCTGGTACCAGGGCGAGTCGAACGCGGGCCGGACGGGCGACTATCAGGCGCTGTTTAATGGTATGATACTCGACTGGCGCCAGCAGTTCAAGCAGCCTAACCTGCCGTTCCTCTACGCCCAGCTACCCAACTTCATGGCCGTACGCAAGGAGCCCTCAGAAAGCGGCTGGGCTGAGGTGCGCGACGTGCAGCGGCGCGGGCTGGCCCTGCCGCACACCGGCATGGCCGTGCTGATTGACGCCGGCGAGTGGAACGACATTCACCCGCTCGACAAGCAAACGCCCGGCCACCGCCTGGCTCTGGCCGCGCAAAAAGTGGCCTACGGCGACAGCAAGCTGGTCTCGTCCGGCCCGCTCTACCAGGCCATGCAAACGGCCGGCAACAAGGCGACGCTGAGCTTCAGCAGTATCGGCGGCGGCTTGGTGGCGAAGGGTGAGGGTGAGTTGAAGGGCTTTGCCATCGCCGGTCCGGACAAGAAATTCGTGTGGGCCCAGGCCCGGATTGAAGGCAATAAGGTGGTGGTGTGGAATGACCAGGTGGCCCGCCCCACCGTGGTGCGCTACGCCTGGGCCGATAATCCCGAAGGTGCCAATCTCTACAACAAGGAAGGCCTGCCGGCTTCCCCTTTTACGACTGCTGCTGATGCGCTTCTCCAGGGTTTTTAATCGTTCCAGTGTGGGTTGTAGCGTGGACTCTGCGAGTCCGCGTATCGTGAAGCCGTGTGCACCGGCGCGGACTCGCAGAGTCCACGCTACAACTCGCTCGGCTTCCCTCTTCTTAGCAGCGGAGCAGGGGATGAGGCCCTATGCCTGGCTCCTCGCCCTAATTCTGCTTACCCAAACCGCCCACGCCCAAACCATCCCCATCTTTCGCGACCCCGCCCAGCCCCTCAACGCCCGCGTCAACGACCTCATCTCGAAGCTGACCATTGAGGAAAAGGCCGACCAGATGATGTACAACAGCAAAGCCATCGAGCGGCTGAACATCCCCGCCTATAACTGGTGGAACGAAGCCCTGCACGGCGTGGGCCGCGCCGGGGCGGCCACGGTGTTCCCGCAGGCCATCGGGCTGGGTGCCACGTTCGACGACGACCTGGCCCGGCGCGTGGCCACCGCCATATCGGACGAAGCCCGCGCCTCCTTCAACGTGGCCGTGGCCAAGGGCTACCGCATGCAATACAGCGGCCTCACGTTCTGGACGCCCAACATCAACATCTTCCGCGACCCGCGCTGGGGCCGCGGCCAGGAAACCTACGGCGAAGACCCCACCCTCACCGGCCGCCTGGGCGTGGCCTTCGTGCAGGGCCTGCAGGGCAACGACCCGCGCCATCTCAAAACCGCCGCCTGCGCCAAGCACTACGCCGTGCACAGCGGCCCCGAAAAGCTTCGCCACGAGTTCAACGCCGAGCCCACGCCCCAGGATTTGTGGGAAACCTACCTGCCGGCGTTTCATCAGCTGGTGAATGCCAAGGTGGAGGCCGTGATGTGCGCTTACAACCGCACCAGCGGCGAGCCCTGCTGCGGCAACCAATACCTGCTGCAGGACGTGCTGCGCAAACAATGGGCTTTCAAAGGCCACGTGGTGAGTGACTGCTGGGCACTGGTCGATTTCTACCAGGGCCACAAGGTGGTGAAAACGCCCGCCGAAGCCGCCGCCCTGGCCCTGGAGCGCGGCGTCAACCTGAATTGCGGCAGCGTGTACCCCGCCTTGCCCGAGGCCGTGAAGCTTGGCCTCACCACCGAGGCCAAAATGGATAGCTCGCTGGCCGTCTTGCTGCGCACCAAGTTCAAGCTCGGCCTGCTCGACCCCCAGGGCAGCAGCCCCTACGACAAGCTCGGGCCGGAAGTCATCAATAGCGCCGCGCACCGCGCCTTAGCCCGGGAAGCGGCCCAGAAGTCCATCGTGTTGCTGAAGAACAACGGCGTGCTGCCCCTGCGCAACGACCTGCCGAAATACTTCGTGTGCGGCCCCAACGCCACCAACCTCGACGCCCTGCTGGGCAACTACTACGGCGTGAACCCGGAGATGAAAACCTTCCTCGAAGGCATTGTGGGCGGCGTGCAGCCCGGCAGCCAGGTGCAGTACCGCCAGGGCGCCCTGCTGGACCGGCCCAACGCCAACGGCATCGACTGGGTGAGCAGCAGCTCCCGCGCCTCCGATGCCACCTTTGTGGTGCTGGGCATCACCGGGCTGCTGGAAGGGGAGGAGGGCGAATCCATTGCCTCGCCCACGTTCGGCGACCGGCTCGACTACAACCTGCCCAAAAACCAGATTGACTTCCTGAAAAAGCTGCGCGAGAAAAACGACAAGCCCATTGTGGCCATCATTACGGGTGGAAGTCCGATGAACCTGGCCGAAGTGCACGAGCTCTGCGATGCCGTGGTGCTGGCCTGGTACCCCGGCGAGGAAGGCGGCAACGCCGTGGCCGACGTGGTGTTTGGCAAGGTGTCGCCCTCGGGCAAGCTGCCCATCACCTTCCCCAAATCGCTCGACCAGCTGCCCGCCTACGAGGACTACCACATGGCCGGCCGCACCTACCGCTACCTCGCCGCCGAGCCCATGTATCCTTTCGGCTACGGCCTCAGCTACGCCAAATTCACCTACCCCAGCCTGAAACTAGCCACCCTCAAAGTGGCCAAAAACAAGCCTGTCAACGTAACCGCTACCGTCACCAACAGCGGCAAAGTGGAAGGCGAGGAAGTGGTGCAGCTCTACGTGACACACGCTGCGGCCAAGGGCACCCAGACGCCGCTGTACGCCCTGAAAGGCTTTCAGCGCGTGAAATTGGCCCCGGGAGCCAGCACCACCGTTACTTTCACGCTCTCGCCGGAACAGCTGGCGCTGGTAAATGCCCAGGGGCAGTCGGTGGCAGCGGCCGGGCCGGTCACGGTGTGGGTAGGCGGCGCGCTGCCCAGCGCCCGCAGCGTTGCCCTGGGCGCCAGCCCGGCCGCTAAAGCCGTTCTTACCATTAAATGAAACAGCAACACGTCATGCAGAGCGCAGCGAAGCATCTCGCGTGCCACCACTAACCCTGACGGTTTGATTGCGTTGCGCACGCAAGATGCTTCGCTGCGCTCTGCATGACGTTCTTTTTGAGCTTCATTAATCCATGAAATACCTCCTCGGCTACGACATCGGTAGCTCTTCGATAAAAGCCTCCCTGCTGGACATTGATACCGGCCGGTGCGTGGCTGCCGCCACCTCTCCCAAAAAGGAGATGGAAATCACCGTGGCCCAACCCAACTGGGCCGAGCAGCGCCCCGAGCGCTGGTGGCAGGAGTGCGTGAACGCCACCGCCGAATTGAAAGCCGAATACGGCTTCGATACCTCCCTGGTGGCCGGCATCGGCATCACCTACCAGATGCACGGGCTGGTGCTGATTGACAAGGCCGGCAAGGTGCTGCGCCCGGCCATCATCTGGTGCGACAGCCGGGCTGTGGAGTATGGCAACCAGGCTTTTGCGGAAATGGGCGAAGAATATTGCCTGGAAAATTTCCTGAACTCACCGGGTAATTTCACCGCCTCCAAGCTGAAATGGGTGCGCGAGAATGAGCCCGAGATTTACGCGCAAATTCACAAGATTCAGCTGCCCGGCGACTACATCGCATTCAAGCTGAGCGGCCAACTGCAAACCACCGTTTCTGGCTTGTCGGAAGGCGTGTTCTGGAATTTCAAGCGGCAGGCCATTGCCCAGGAGCTGCTGGACTACTACGGCATCAGCGCTGACTTGCTGCCCGAGGTGGTAGACACCTTCGCGGTGCAGGGCCACCTGACGGCCGAGGCCGCGCAGGAGCTGGGCCTCACGGCCGGCACGCCCATCAGCTACCGGGCCGGCGACCAGCCCAACAACGCCTTCTCCCTGAATGTATTGAACCCCGGTGAGGTGGCGGCCACGGGCGGCACCAGCGGCGTGGTCTACGGCATCAACGAAACCAACACGCCCGACCCCCGCTCCCGCGTGAACTCCTTTGTGCACGTGAACAGCACGCTCGCCCGGCCCCGCAACGGCGTGCTGATGTGCCTCAACGGCACCGGCATTCTGAACAGCTGGCTGCGCAAAATCGTGGGCGAAATGCCCTACGACCAGATGAACCAACTGGCCGCCCAGGCGCCGGTAGGAGCGGAGGGCCTCGTGTTTCTGCCCTTCGGCAACGGCGTGGAGCGCATCCTCGAAAACCGCCCGGCCGACGCCGAATTGCGCGGCCTCAACTTCAACATTCACCACCAAAAGCACTTGCTGCGGGCGGCGCAGGAAGGCATCGTGTTTGCGCTCAACTACGGCATGGACATCATGCGGGCCAGCGGCGTGCAGGTGCGCCAGGTGCGCGCCGGCAACGCCAACATGTTCCTGAGCCCGGTGTTCCGCGAGGCCTTCGTCAACAGCGGCAACGTGACGCTGGAGCTCTACAACACCGACGCGGCCCAGGGCGCGGCGCGCGGCGCGGGCATCGGCGCCGGCGTATACGCCAGCCCGGCCGAAGCCTTCGGCGGCCTCGAACGCATCCTCACTGTAGAGCCGACCGATGCGCTGCGCGAACAATACCAAGCGGCTTACGGCCGCTGGCAAGATGCATTGCCTAGAGAGTTGTCGGTTGTCAGTTGCTAGTTGTCAGTGGATGGACCTACTATAATCGACAACTAATAACCAGCAACTGACAACTGACAACCAGCAACTAACAACTAAATATCCCCAACCAATTTCCCTAGCTCATGTCTAGCAACACCCTTTCCAGAACCGAATTCTTCACGGGCATCGAACCCATTCGTTTTGAAGGCCGCGAGTCGGACAACCCGCTCGCCTTTAAGTGGTACGACGAAAACCGTGTGGTGGCCGGCAAGACCATGAAGGAGCATCTGCGCTTCGCCGTGTCGTACTGGCACACCTTCACCGGCACCGGCGGCGACCCGTTCGGCCCCGGCACCAAGCAGTTTGCCTGGGACTCGCACCACGAAATCGTGGGCCGCGCCAAGGACAAGGCCGATGCCGCGTTCGAGTTCTTCACCAAGCTCGGCACGCCCTACTACTGCTTCCACGACATTGATTTAGTGGACGAAGGCGCGTCGCTGGCCGAATACGAGCGTAACCTCGCCACCGTGGTAGACTATGTGAAGCAGCACCAGCAGGAAAGCGGCGTGAAGCTGCTCTGGGGCACGGCCAACGTGTTTTCGAACCCGCGCTACATGAACGGCGCCAGCACCAACCCCGACTTCCAGGTGGTGGCCCACGCCGCCACGCAGGTGAAAAACGCCATCGACGCAACCATCGCGCTGGGCGGTGAAAACTACGTGTTCTGGGGCGGCCGCGAGGGCTACATGACCCTGCTGAACACCGACATGAAGCGCGAGCAAGCCCACATGGGCCGTTTCCTGACCATGGCCCGCGACTACGCCCGCCAGCAGGGCTTCACCGGCAAGTTCTTCATCGAGCCCAAGCCGGCCGAGCCCACCAAGCACCAGTACGACTTCGACGCCGCCACCGTCATCGGCTTCCTGAAGGAGCACGGCCTGGAAAACGACTTCATGCTGAACCTGGAAGTGAACCACGCCACCCTGGCCGGCCACACCTTCCAGCACGAACTGCAGGTGGCGGCCGACGCCAATATGCTGGGCAGCATGGACGCCAACCGCGGCGACTACCAGAACGGCTGGGACACCGACCAGTTCCCGAACAACCTCAACGAGCTGACCGAGAGCATGCTCATCATCCTGGAGCACGGCGGCTTCAAGCACGGCGGCATAAACTTCGACGCCAAAACCCGCCGCAACTCGACCGACCTGGAGGACATTTTCATCGCCCACATCGCGGGTATGGACACCTTCGCCCGCTCCCTCGTCATCGCCAACGACATTCTGGAGAAGTCGCCCTACCGCAAGTTCCGCACCGAGCGCTACGCCTCCTTCGATTCGGGCGAGGGCAAGGCCTTTGCCGCCGGCCAGCTCACGCTGGAAGACCTGCGCACCATTGCCCACAAATCGGGCGAGCCCGCGCCTCGCAGCGGCAAGCAGGAGTGGCTGGAAAGCATTATTAATCAGTATATTTAACGTGTAGCCTGACGTGGCGCCTCACCCCCTGAACCCCTCTCCCAAAGGAGAGGGGGCACCGGAAATGCTCAGATTGAGAATCGTCAGGCTCCCCTCTCCTTTGGGAGAGGGGCCGGGGGTGAGGCGCCACGCCTGAGTAACCTAAAAACAGAACCGGCCGGCCGCTAAATGGTGGGAACAGTGAGGCGGCTGGCCGGGGATGTTTTAAAGATTTAAGGCGGTGGAAACGGCCGTTTGCTGCAACAAACGGCCGTTTTACGGAGGCGCTTCGGCAGAGCTTCCGGCTCGTTGGTGAGCCGGCCGGAAGTAAGTAGTCGGGGCCTGGTGGGCCCGGCGGCCGGAGCGCCTCTCCACCTGCTTACCGGGGCTTTGCCCGAATGAATAATTGACTGATGCTGAGGATGTCAGGTGCCTCTTAAACTGGGGCGCATGGCTACCGCCTTATCCAACCTTTTTTGCTGAACTATGAAACCTAAGCTTCTGCTGATGCCCTTGCTGCTGGGCGGCCTGACCCTGGCTGGCAGCCAACGCCCGCCAGCCGAAAAGGGCCTGAAGGACTACTACAAGGCATATTTTCCGGTGGGGGTGGCGGTGTCGCCGCAGGGCCTGAAAGGGGCCGAGGGCGAGCTGATTAAGCAGCAGTTCAACAGCATCACGCCGGAGAATGCCATGAAAATGGGCCCGATTCACCCGGAGGAAAACCGTTACTTCTGGAAGGACGCCGACGAAATCGTGCAGTTTGCCCAGGACCACCACCTGCGCGTACGGGGCCACAACCTGCTCTGGCATGAGCAAACGCCCCGGTGGCTGTTCAAAAATGCCGACGGCAGCACCGTGAGCAAAGACGTGCTGCTCCAACGGCTGCACGACCACATCGACACGGTGGTGAAGCGCTACAAGGGCAAAATCTACGCCTGGGACGTGGTGAACGAAGCCATTTCCGACAACCCGCAGGAGTTTTTGCGCGACTCGGAGTGGTATAAAATCTGCGGCGAGGATTTCATCGCCAAGGCCTTCGAGTACGCCCACGCGGCCGACCCTAGCGCCGTGCTGTTCTACAACGACTACAACACCGAGCGGCCCGAAAAACGCGACCGGATAATCAAGTTGCTCAAGAAACTGAAAGCTGCCAAAGTGCCCATCGATGCCGTGGGTCTGCAGGGCCACTGGTCGCTACAGGAACCCACCGAGCCGGAGCTGCGTGCCGCCCTCGACGAGTACAAGGCGCTGGGGTTGAAGATTCAGATTACCGAGCTTGACGTGTCGATTTATCCCTGGGAGAAGGAGCGCCGCGCCCGCTGCCCCGACGAATCGGACGCCTTCACGCCCGAGCTGGAGCAGAAGCAGGCTGCGCAGTACAAGATGTTTTTCAAGGTGTTCCGCGATTATAAGAACGTACTGACCGGTGTCACCTTCTGGAATATTTCCGATAAATACACCTGGCTGGATACCTACCCTGTGCCCGGCCGCAAGAACTACCCGCTGCTCTTCGACCAGAATCAGAAGCCGAAGAAGGCTTTCTATGAGGTGGTGAAGTTCTGACGTTCACCTCACCCCCCGGCCCCCTCTCCCGTGGAGAGGGGGAGCCTGACGATTTGTAGCGTGGACTCTGCGAGTCCGCGCATTGCTTGCATAAAATCAACCCCCAATACGCGGACTTGCAAAGTCCACGCTACCCCCGCGCCGCCGTGGCTCCCCCTCTCCGCGGGAGAGGGGGCCGGGGGGTGAGGTGAACGCCTGCACGACCCCATGAAATCCACCCACCAGTTCCCACAGTGGCTTCTGCTGCTACTTCTGCTGCTAAGCAGCCCCCTCGTGCAGGCCCAAACCCAGCCCGCCACCAAAACCACGGCCAGCTTCCCCCTCGCCGCCAGCGGCCGCACTGCGCCCATCTACGCCAGTGCCGCCGATTGGCCGGGCGTGCTGCGCGCCGCCAAAGACCTGCAGGCCGACGTGCGGCGCGTGACCAAAGCAGAGCCGGTTTTCAGCACCGAAAAACCGTTAGGCACAGCAGTCGTCCTCATCGGCACCCTTGGCAAAAGCCCGTTGATTGACGGCTTGGTGAAAGCCGGCAAGCTGAACGTGGCCGGCGTGGCGGGCCGCTGGGAAACCTTCGTGCGGCAGGTGGTGGAGCAGCCTATGCCCGGCGTGGCGCGCGCCCTCGTCATTGCCGGGAGCGACAAGCGCGGCACGATTTACGGCATCTACGACCTCTCGCAGCAGATTGGCGTGTCGCCCTGGTACTGGTGGGCCGACGTGCCGGTGCAGCCGCAAACCAAGCTGCTGATTCCGGCCGCGCGGCACACGCTGGGCGAGCCGGCTGTGAAATACCGCGGCATCTTTCTGAACGACGAGGCGCCCGCGCTGAGCGGCTGGGCGAAGGAGAAGTTTGGTGGCATCAACTCGAAGATGTACGCGCATGTATTCGAGCTGATTTTGCGGCTGAAAGGGAATTACCTGTGGCCTGCCATGTGGGGCAATGCTTTCAATGATAACGACAAGCTCAGCCCGGTTCTGGCCGACGAGTACGGCATCGTAATGGGCACCTCGCACCACGAGCCCATGCTGCGCGCCCAGCAGGAATGGAAGCGCTACGGCCACGGCCCCTGGAACTACCAGACCAACGACACCACCCTGCGCCGCTTCTGGCGCCAGGGAATCCGCAACATGGGCCGCCACGAAAGCATCGTGACCGTGGGCATGCGCGGCGACGGCGACGAACCCATGAGCGAGGGCAGCAACATTGCCCTGCTCGAAAAAATAGTGGCCGACCAGCGGAAAATCCTCGCCGAGGAAACCCACAAGCCGGCGGAGAAAACGCCCCAGCTCTGGGCCCTCTACAAGGAAGTGCAGGACTACTACGACAAGGGCATGCGCGTGCCCGACGACGTGACCCTGCTGCTGTGCGACGACAACTGGGGCAATATCCGCAAGCTGCCCAAAGTGGGCGAGAAGCCGCGCGCCGGCGGCTACGGCATCTACTACCACTTCGACTATGTGGGCGGCCCGCGCAATTACAAGTGGCTGAATACAAATCCGCTGCCGCGCATCTGGGAACAGATGCACCTGGCGCACGCTTACGGCGCCAATCAAATCTGGATTGTGAACGTGGGCGACCTCAAGCCCATGGAGCTGCCCATCAGCTTCTTCCTCGACTACGCCTGGAAGCCCGAAGCCATTCCGGCCACCGGCGTGGCGGCCTACACGCAAAGCTGGGCGGCCCAGCAGTTTGGCCCCGCGCACGCTGCCGACATTGCCGACATCCTGGCCAAATACGCTAAGTACAATGCCCGCCGCAAGCCCGAGCTGCTGAGCCCCGACACCTACAGCCTGCCCACCGGCGAGTGGGCCACCATTGTGGCCGACTACAACCAACTGCTGACTCGCGCCGAAGCCATTAACCAGCAAATGCCGGCCGCTAGCCGCGACGCCTACTACGAACTGGTGCTGCACCCCGTGCAGGCTTGCGCCAACCTCAACGAGCTCTACTACACCGTGGCGCGGAACCGCGAAGCCGCCAAAAACAACCAGGCCAACACCAACGAGCTGGCCGAAAAAGCCCGGGCGCTCTACGCGAAAGACGCCGAAATCACGCGCCGCTACCACGCCCTGGCCGGCGGCAAGTGGAACCACATGATGGACCAGACGCACATCGGCTACACCTATTGGCAGCAGCCCGAGGCCAACAAGATGCCCGAGGTGCAAACCCTGGCAGCCCCGGGCACCTCGCCGGCCGCTGCTCCAGCCGCGGCTGCAACCAGCGCTGCCGCAAAACCGGCAGGCCCGGAGGGCGTGGGCTTTCAGGAGAGCAACGGTTACGTGAGTATCGAAGCCGAGCACTACACGAAGGCGGTGTCGGCTAGCGGTATTAGCTGGCAGGTGCTGCCGGATTTGGGCCGCACGCTGGGCGCGGTCACCACGTTTCCGGTCACGGCGGCGGCGCAGGCCGCGCCCGGCGGCGCGTCGCCGCACCTGGAGTACCGCGTCACGCTGGCGCAGGCCGGGCCGGTAACGGTGCGCGCCTACCTGGCGCCCACGCTCGATTTTACCAACACCACCGGCCTGCGCTACGCGGTTTCCTTCGATGACGAAGCGCCGCAAATCATCAACCTGCACACCGGCCTGAAACCCGATAATGGCAATAAGCCGTGGGAGCAGGCCGTGGCCGACAACATTATCATCAAAGCCTCGCAGCATACCGTAGGCGCCGGCCCGCACGTGCTCAAGTTCTGGCGCGTCGACCCCGGCGTGGTGCTCGAAAAGCTGGTGATGGACCGCGGTGCGTTGCCAGCCAGCTACCTCGGCCCGCCCGAAACGGCTGGCGGCAGGGGCAACGCGGGAGCCCAGTAGCGCGGCCACCTCTTTTAAGGCAGCATTACCAACAACCATGAATACCACGCGCATCCTCGTATTGCTCACCGTCGTGACGGCCGCGCTGTTCCGCTTTTCGGTGCTTTCTGCCCAATCGATTGACTTGGTTAACCCCATTCTGGCGGGCTTCTATCCGGACCCCAGCATTGTGCGGGTCGGGGAGGATTATTACCTGGTCAACTCCACGTTTTCCTATTTTCCCGGCATTCCGGTGATGCACAGCCGCGACCTTCAACACTGGGAGCAAGTGGGCAACGTCATCAGCCGGCCGTCGCAGATGAACTTCCTGGGCGACCGTATGACCCGGGGCCTGTTTGCGCCGGCCATCGAGTACCACAACGGCACCTTTTACGTCACCTGCACGCTGATTGACCACCGGGGCAACTTCGTGGTGACGGCCAAAAACCCCGCCGGGCCGTGGAGCAACCCCACTTTTCTGCCCGAAGTCAAGGGCATCGACCCCTCGCTGTTTTTTGAGGGCGACAGGGCCTACGTGGTGTACAACAGCGACCCGCCCGAGAACAAGCCGCTGTATGCGGGCCACCGCACCATCAAGGTGATGGAGCTGGACCCGGTGAAGCTGCAAACCGTGGGCGAGGCCAAAATTGTGGTAAACGGCGGGGTGGACATCAGCAAAAAGCCGGTCTGGATTGAGGGGCCGCACCTGATGCAGGCCAACGGCTGGTACTACCTCTACGCGGCCGAGGGCGGCACTTCGGTGAACCACACGGAGGTGGTGTTCCGGGGTAAGTCGCCCTGGGGGCCGTTTGTGCCTTACGAGCACAACCCCATTCTCTCGCAGCGCGAATTGCCGCCGGGGCGCCCCAACCCCATCACCTCGGCCGGACACGCGCAGTTTGTGCAGGGCCCCGACGGGCAGACCTACGCCGTTTTCCTGGCGGTGCGGCCCTACGAAGGCAACCATTACAACACCGGCCGCGAAACGTTCATCGTGCCGGTGAGCTGGAAAGACGGGTGGCCCGTGATGAACCCCGGCCCCAACGGCGTGCAGTACCGGTACAAGGCGGCGTTTCCCGAGGTGAAGCTGAAAGGCGCTTTGCCCCAGAGCGGCAATTTTGCTTACACCCTCACCTTTGCGCGGCAGCTCGACCCCGCGCTGCTGTTTCTGCGCACCGTGGACAGCACCAGCTTCGCGCTGAGCAAGGCCCACGGCCTCACGCTGAAGCTGAAGCCGGAAACCTGCGCCGGGCTCAGTAACCCGACCTTCGTGGGCAAGCGCCAGCAGCACCAGTTTTGCACCACCGAAACCGAGCTGCTATTCGTCCCAAAAGCCGCCAATGAGCAAGCGGGCCTGGTGGTGTTTCAGGACGAGAAGCATTTCTATTTCCTCGCCAAATCAATGGCCGGGGGCAAGCCCGTCCTCTCCCTGTTCAAAAGCACCGACGAACCCGACAAGCCGGAACTGCTGGCCCAGGCCCCGCTAAAATCGGCCACGGCCAAAGTGCAGCTGCGCGTTGAGGCCGCGGGCGACACCTACGGCTTCGGGTTTTCGGAGAATGGCAATGCCTGGACGACGCTCAAGGACAAAGTGGATGCCCGGTTTTTGAGCACGCAGACGGCGGGCGGCTTCATCGGCTGCGTGGTGGCGATGTACGCCACTTCGTCGGGCCAGCCCACCACCAATTCCGCCGCCTTCAAGTGGCTGAAGTATAGCGGCAACGACCCCGTATACCGGAAGTAGCCGGGCCTGAACGGCCCACGCGCTATTCGATGCGGACGAGGATGAGGGCCGAGCTGCCGGGCACCTGCACGCCACTCATCACCTCCAGCACTTCGAGGCCTTCGGGATTGATTTGGTCGCCGCGCAGCACCACTTTGTAGGTGCCGCGCGGCAGGGCCACGCTGTCGGCCGAGGTGTTGCCGTTGAAAATCACCACGATGTTTTGCCAGGTGTCGCCGCCGGCGTTGTTTTTCAGTTGGTAGACGATGATGCCGGGGTGGGTATTCGGCACGAATTCGAGGTGCTGCTGCACCAGCGCGGCGGTGGGCAGCCGGAAGGCCGGGTGCGCGCGGCGCAGGGCAATGAGCTGGCGGTAGAACTCGTACACTGGCCGGTACTTGGCCTTGCGGGCCCAGTCGAGCTGGTTCACGCTGTCGGGCAGATTGTAGGAGTTGTGGGAGCGGCCCTTGGTGCGCAGAAACTCGTCGCCGACCGGCAAAAACGGAATGCCCTGCGAGGTGAACACGATGGTGTTGCTGAGCAAATCCATCTTCAGCCGCTGGGCTTCCGAGGCGTTGGGCGTCGACACAGCCAGCTTGTCCCAGAGCACCATATCGTCGTGGCAGGCCACGTAGTTAATGGCCTGCGCGGGCGAGCTGGCCCAGGGGGCTTTTGAATAATTGACCTTGCTGTAATCCAGCTGGGGGTGCTGGGTAGCGCCCACGATGCCGAACTTCACGCTCTCCTCCAGCCCGGGCTGGCCGCTGGCGAAGCCGGGCTCGGTCTGGCGGGCATAGTGGCCCTTCACGCCGTCGCGCAACTCATCGCCGAAGGCGGCAATGCGGTCTATTTTGCCCATATTGGCCTTGAGGGCGCGCTGGGCGTCGGGCAGGGGCGAGGGGCCGGCGGTCCAGCCCTCGCCGTACATCAGGATGCTGTGGTCCTGCTGGTCGAGCGCCACCCGCACGGCGCGCATGGTTTCGAGGTCGAGCACGCCCATGAGGTCGAAGCGGAAGCCATCGGCGTGGTACTCGCGGGCCCAGTACGCCACCGATTCCACGATGAGCTTGCGCACCATGGGCCGCTCCGAGGCCACTTCGTTGCCGCAGGCGGTGGCGTTGCTCAGGGTGCCATCGGCGTTGTGGCGGTAGTAGTAGCCGGGCACCAGCTGCTCAAAATTGCTGCGGGCGGCGTCGGCCGTGTGGTTGTACACCACGTCGAGCACCACGCGCAGGCCCTGGCCGTGCAGGTTTTCCACCATTTGCTTAAACTCGCTGATGCGGGCTGCCGGGTCGGCGGCGTTGGTGGCGTATGAGCCTTCGGGTACGGAATAGTTGAGCGGGTCGTAGCCCCAGTTGTAGCGGTTGGCGCGGGCCGGCGCGGCCTCGTCGATGCTGGCGAAGTCGTTGGTGGGCAGCAGGTGCACGTGGGTTAGGCCCAGCTCTACTAGATGCTCCAGTCCCGTGGTCACGCCTTCCGGCCCGCGCGTGCCCAACTGCGCCACGCCCAGGTACTTGCCCTTGCGCGTGATGCCCGACTGCGGGTGCATGCTCAGGTCGCGCACGTGCACTTCGCCGATAACGACGTCGGTGGGCTGTTTGAGGGCGGGGCGCAGGTCGTCGGCCCAGCCGGGCGGGCTCACGGCGCTGGGGTTGAGCACCGCGCCGCGTCGGCCGTTGAGGCCCACGGCATGGGCATACGGGTCGACTACTTCGGCCATTTTGGCCCCGGCAATGGTGGCTTGCACGGTGTAGAAGCCGGTGGTGCCGGCGGGCAGGGTGTAGGTCCAGGTGCCGTCCTGGGCCTTGGCCATGGCGTAGTCGGCGGTGGGCTGGCCCCCAATGCCGGCGGCATAGAGGCGCAGGTGCAGCGCTTCGGCGGTGGGGGCCCACACGCGCAGGGTGGCTTGGGGGCCGCGCCAGGTCAGGCCCAGGTCGGGGCCGCGGTAGATGGGGTAGCTGCCGAAGTCGGGCAGGGGCGGGGCTGCGGGGGCCGGGAGGTGGGTGGTAGAAAGCAGCACGAGAAGCAGAAAAGAGCGAATCATGGGCGCAAAGTTCGGTAGTTCGCCGGTCATTGCGAACGGGATTGAAGCGCCTGTCATCCTGAGCGCAGCGAAGGACCTTATCACACCTGACCAGATTGCAGTAATCCAACAACCGCAAACGTGAGAAGGTCCTTCGCTGCGCTCAGGATGACAGGCGTTTCGTTTCTACCCTGCCAAGTGCTATCTGCCTCCTTCCCGGCCGATGAAACGCTCCCCGCCGTCGATACAATTCCGGTTACGGTCGGTTTGGCCGGGTTTTGGGAAAAGGGGCTGGTATGTTTGTTAGGCTTTCTTCCTTGTTTATGGCTGTTCTCACGCCTCGGCGCTACCTCACCCCGCTCATTCATGTGCTGGTGTGGGGCTTGTTCGGACTCACGTTTTTGTTGTTTCAGCCGCTCACCGGACGGCTCACCATGCCGCCGCAGTTCTGGCTGAAGCAGGGGTTGATGTTCTGCGTGTGGGTGGCCACGTTCTACTTCACGGGCAAGGTGCTGGTGCCGCGCCTGCTGTTCCCGGGCCGCACGGGGTGGTTCATTCTGGCGCTATTCGGCACTACGGTGGCCATTCTGGGCTTCAGCAAGGTGCTGGAGTCGGTTCTGAACCTGCCGGTGCTCATGGACAAAGCTTTTCAGGCGGCGGCCGGGCGGCCCCGCGCCTTCCAGCGCAACGGCCTGCACATCGACACCATGGGCCTGCTCACCACCATGTTCGTGCTGGGCATCAGCACCTGCATCACGGTGGTGCAGAAGTGGCAGAAAGATGCCCAGCTGCGCCAGACGCTGGAGCAGCAGCGCGTGAGCTCCGAACTGTCGATGCTCAAAGCCCAGATTAACCCGCACTTCTTCTTCAACACCCTCAACAACATCTACGCCCTTACGCTGCTCGACGGCGAGCAGGCGCGCACGGCCATTCACCGCCTCTCGCGCATGATGCGCTACGTGCTCTACGACACGGCCGGCGGCATGACCCTGCTCAGCCAGGAAATCGCCTTCGTGCAGGACTACATCACCCTCATGCAGCTGCGGCTCGACGACCGGGTGACGGTGACCTTCGAGCGGCCCGAGCCCATGCACGACGTGCCCGTGGCGCCCATGTTGCTGCTGCCCTTCCTCGAAAACGCCTTCAAGCACGGTGTGGCGGCCACCGAGGCCAGCCGCATTTTCGTGGCTATCCGCCAGCCCCGCGCCGATTTGGTGGAGCTGGAAGTGCGCAACAGCCGCCTCTCGCTGCCCTCCACCGACCTGGCCGGCTCCAACGGCATCGGCCTGGCCAACACCCGCCGCCGCCTCGATTTGCTGTACCCCGGCCGCTTTCACCTGGTAGTCGACGACCACACGCCGGCCAACGAGTTCGTGGTCTACCTCACGTTGCAAGTAGGAGCGGAGGCCAGCGTGGGGTTGCCAACGCCGGCTTTGCAGTATTCATAAATAAGGCGGTCATCCTGAGCGTGCGAAGGACCTTTTCACCGATGAACGATTTGCAGTAATATCAAACTGAGCGAACGTGAAAAGGTCCTTCGCATGCTCAGGATGACAGATATCTTATTATCCCAACACATGAGTACACCCGCCCTGCCGCCCCTCCGCACCATTGCCGTCGATGACGAGCCCCTGGCCCTGGGCCTGGTGGTCTCCTTCATTCAAAAAACGCCGTTTCTGGAGCTGGTGGGCAAGTTTGGCAGTGCCGTGGAGGCCCTCAAGTACCTGCACGAGCACCCCGGCGCCGTCGATTTGGCATTCTTGGATATCCAGATGCAGGAGCTCAACGGCCTGGAGCTGGCCCGCGTGCTGGGGCCCACCGGCCCGCGCGTCATCTTCACCACCGCCTTCAGCCAGTACGCGCTCGAAGGCTACCGCGTCGATGCCCTCGACTACCTCGTCAAGCCCTTCAACTACGAGGAGTTTCTGCGGGCTGCCGGCAAGGCCCGCGCCTACGCCGAGCTCACCTCCCAGCACGCCACCGCCCCCGCCGCCACCGGCCCCGAGGAGGACGAGTACCTGTTTCTGAAGGCCGAATACCAGCTGGTGCGCGTCGCGCTGAGCGACATTCTCTACGTGGAAGGGCTGAAGGACTACGTGAAAGTGCACCTTAAAAGCACGCCCCGCGCCTTGCTCAGCCTCATGAGCCTCAAGGCGATGGAGGAAAAGCTGCCCACCCGGCGCTTCATGCGCATTCACCGCTCGTTCATCGTGGCGCTCGACAAGATTGAGGCCGTGCGCCGCCTCACCGTTCAGATTGGTGCCATTACCATCCCCGTCGGCGACCAGTACAAAGACACCTTTCTGCAGTTTCTCAGCCGCTGGACCTAGGCGGCATTATAATCAAAAAAGGTAATTGTATAGAACGTCATGTCGAGCGTAGCCGAGACATCTCGCGTGCGCAACGCAACTCAATCGTCAGAATTAGTGGCGGCACGCGAGATGTCTCGGCTGCGCTCGACATGATAGTTCTCTTTTGCTACCTGCTCCCTGCTGGCCCATCACCCAGCACCCCTCGCTCTTCCCGCTTTCTACCTCGCTGCCCCCACACCCTCCCTGTCTTTCTGAGCCATGAAACCTTACTACACTACCGGGAATAATATTCCCGAACGGGACTTCCATGTCCCGGAAATTCAGCCCCAATTGGCCGTGCTTTGCCTCTCCGGGAGCCTGGGCGGCCTGGAACTGAACAGCCTGAAATTTGCCGGCTGGATGCAGGAGCGCGGCTGGCGCGTCACGTTTTTCGCGCCGCCCGCCACGCCGCTGGCTTATTGGGCCGAGGAGTGGTTTGTGCCCCTCGAAACCCTGCGGGTGCGCCGGGGCCTGGCCATGCCGCTGGCCGCCTGGGAGCTGAAGCAGCAGCTCGAACGCCTGCACATCGACGTGCTGGTGGTGACGCAAAACAAGGACCTGGCCCTGGCCACGCTGGTCAAAACCCTGATGGGCGGGCACCTGCGCCTCATCTATCAGCAGCACATGCAGCTGGGGCGGCCCAAGCGCAGCCCGGTCCACACGCTCCGCTTTCGGCTCATCGATGCCTGGTTGACGCCGCTGCCTGGCCTGGCCCGCGAGGTGGCCCGCCACACCCACTTCGACACTGCCAAGCTGCATACCGTGCCGCTGGGCTTGCCACTAGAGCAATTTGCCCCGCCCACCCGCACGCGCGCCGAGGCCCGGCAGGAGCTGGGTCTGCCCCTGGAGGGCCCTTTGCTGGGCATCCTGGGCCGCTTTGATGCGGGCAAGGGCCAGGACTTCGTTATTCAGGCGCTGCACCACCTGCGCCAGCAGCTCGGGCAGGAGGCCAGTCTGGTCATCATGGGTGAACCGACCCGCAACGAGGGCGACGACTACCTGCGCCACCTGCAGGCCCTCGTGCAAGAGCTTGGCTTAGAGCAGCAGGTGCATTTCCGGGGCTTCCGGGCCAACCCGGCCGTGTTCTACCAGGCCATCGACGTGTTTGTGCTGGCTTCCGAAAACGAAACCTACGGCATGGTGACCCTCGAAGCCATGGCTGCTGGTGTGCCCGTGGTGGCTGCTGCCACCGGTGGCACCGTGGAGCTGGTGCAGCACGGCCACACCGGCCTGCTCTACCTGTACCGCGACGTGGCCGCCTGCGCCCGCTCCGTGCGCCGCACCCTCCACGACCCCGCCGCCACCCGCCTGCGCGTGGAGCGCGCCCAGCTGGAGCGCTGGCGCTACTCCCACCACCGCCAATGCGCCCTCACTGAAGACGTGATTCGGGGCCTGTGCCCGGCGCCAACCCTGCTGGTACCGGCGGCTGGCCGCGCCCGGCGGGCCATGGCCATCAACGCGGTATTTGCGGCCCAGATACTGCCGCTGGTTGGCCAGCGCTGAATGTTGGGGATTTATCGATGGAATTGGGTGGTTGGCCGATACTACGGTTGAGGTTTGCGCAGCGGCCGTACTTTTGGTTATTGTTCAGCTGTTGGGAACGCGAAGCCTGCTATCGGCGGTTGTTTCAGCGGCCATCAATACGATTTTAAGACCTGCCATTCTTACCCGGAAGTGCTTTCTGGCCGTGGCCACCCACCCAGCAGTTTGCCGCTGCTGGCAGCAGCGGCCAGAACCAGCCACCGGTACCGAATGGCAGGCACCACGTGCCCCGAAGGCCCGCCTGCACTGCAGGCGGGCCTTCGCTGTTTTATAAATTTTCTTCAAAAGCACGTCCGCAGGCAACCTCGCAGGGGCGCACCCGGTCCGGGCAAAGCGGGAGTTTCCGTCCCAAACCGGGATAGCAAACGTCTCCGGGCCGATGAAAGCAAAGCCAGCCGCTACGATAGAAGCCAGATAACAGTTATGGCACGAAAATTGAACGCGCGCTGAATAACTGAACTTTTTTAATATTAATTAATCCATAATAAAGTTAGTTGACTCGCGTTTGCCGATAAAACCATGGTAATTTTGCCCTTACTATTTTGACAGTTTGTCGAATAAACACTGCTTCTACTATCGTAAAACCCTATGAAACATCTTTTTACTGCACCCGCCAGCTTACCTCGTGCTCTTCGAAAAGTAATTTTGCTCTTGCTGCCGCTGCTGGCGTCTTTACTGAGCCATGCCCAGAGTACTTCGGTAGTAATCAGCGAAGTATTTGGCGGCGGCGGCACGCCAGGCGCGCCCTACACCAACGATTTCGTGGAGCTGTACAACCCGACCAATGCAGCTATTACCCTGACTAATCACTCGCTGCAATACAACTCTGCGACCGGGACTAGTGCTTACACTGTGGTAGCGCAGGGCAACTTCAGTGTTCCGGCCCATGGCTTTTTTCTCATTCAGCTCGGCTCGTCGGGTGGGGTGGGGGCGGGTTTGACCGCACCCGACGTCACCGGCACGCAAAATCTATCGGCCACGGCCGGCCGGCTGGCCTTGGTAAGCAACACCACGGCGCTCGGCGCGGGGGTGGCGGCCAACACGGCGGGCGTTGTCGATTTTGTGGGCTATGGCACCTCGGCGGCGACCTACGAAGGCGTCGGCCGGGCCCCCGCACCCAGCAACACCACCAGCATCGAGCGCAAGGCCCGCGAAAGCTCGACCAGTGCCGACATGGCGGCCGGCAACGTGGACGCCGACCAGGGCAATGGCTTCGACAGCGACAACAACAACCTGGACTTCGTGACGCGCAGTGCCCCGGGCCCACAAAACTCGTCGGCGCCGGCGGAGGTGCTCGTGCCCATCGTGTACTACAGTACCAAAGTCCCCGGGGGCTTTCTCAACGACCCCAATACCTACAGCTCGACGCCGGACGGGACGGGCCCCGCGCCGGCCAATTTCTCGACCAACTTCCTGACTTTTGTCGTGGTCGGCACCAACCGCACGATTGACGGGGCTTGGTCAGTAACCGGAACCAACGCGAAGGTGCTGGTGCAGTCCGGCGCGTCCTTCGTTGTGCCCGCCGCGTTCAATTTCAGCGGCACTCTGGACCTGAGCAGCAACGCCACCCTGGTGCAGCAAAACGCGACGACGCCCTCGACCGTGACCTTCGGCACGCTGGATGCAGCCAGCACTGTGGAGTATGCCCAAACTACTTCCTTCACGGTGCCCATCTTGGCAGCCCCGGGCTACGGCAACCTGACCCTGCGCAACGCCACCAAGCTGCTGAGCACGGGCACCACCGTGGTGCGCGGCAATGTGCTGGTTGACAACGTCGACGGCGCCTTCGGCGGCGCGGCCAGCTCGGCTTCCATCCTGAGCTTAGGCGGCAACTTCACGCTGGCGGGCACGGTCACTTTTGGCCCTGCCGCCGACAACCTCATCCAGCTTAGCGCCACCAATACCACCACGGCGCAGGTGCTCGACGGGGCCGGTACCCTCATCAAGCTGTTCCGGTTGACTTTGCCAGCCAACCAGGCCGGCGTGAGCCTCGCCAACGGCACCAGTAACCTGGAGCTGGGCAACGCCATCACGGCGGCAGGCGGCTACTCGCTGGGAACCAATACTGTACTGACCGTGGGCAACAACACGCTGAGCTTTGCCGCAGGTGGCCGGGCCACCATGAGCGGCAATGGTGCCCTGGCCTTAAGCCCAAGCTCCAACCTGATATTCAGCAAAAACAGCACCACGGCCCTGGGTACGCTGCGCCTGACGGCCGGCAGCACCCAACTCACCAACTTCACCCTCGACGCGGCCGGCAGCAACAACACCCTGGTCCTGCCCGCCAGCCTGACGGTGAACGGCACCCTCACCGTGAGCAGCACCAGCACGCTCACCATTGGGTCGGGCAATCTGCTGACCGTGAACGGCCCCGTGGCGGGCACCGGCACCCTGCGCGGCGCGGCCGATGCCGACCTGACGATTGGGGGCGCCGGCGCCCTGAGCAGTTTCACCATCGGCTCGTCGGGCACGACCACGGGCGTCCTGCGCAACTTTACCCTGAACCGCGCCGGGGCCGTGCTGCCCCTGAGCCTCAACCTGACCGTGGAAGGGGCCCTGGCCCTTGCCAACGGCACCCTGAGCCTGGGCGCCAACCTGCTGCTGCTGGACGGCACCGTGGCCAGCTCGGGTGGTTTCCTGAGCGGCACATCGGCCTCGCGCCTGACCGTGGCCGGCACCGATGGCCCGGTAGGCCCGGTGGCCTTCTCGCCCACCGGCGGCCTGTTGAGCCAGCTCAACCTGAACCGTCCCAGCGGCACGCTCACCCTCACCGACAACCCGCTGCTGGTGGGGGCCACCACCCTCACCAGTGGGGTGCTGGGCCTGGGCGCTGGCGTGGGCCTCACCATCACGGGGGTGCTGACGGTGGTGGACCCCGCCGTGGCCCGGTTTGCGGGCACGCCCACGTCGGTGCTCAACTTCACGGGCAGCGGCGCCATTGGGCCCCTGGCCTTTGTGGCCGGGCAGGACGAGCTGCTGGGCCTGAGCCTGAACCGCACGGGCACCATTCCCACGGCCCAACTGCTCACCAACCTTTCCGTGAATAACCTGACCCTGACGAGCGGGCGCATCTTTGTGCAGGGCACGGCCAAGCTCCAGGTATTGCCGGGCGGCAGCCTGGTGGGCGGCAGCTCCAACAGCTACTCGAACACGCTCACGCTGGCCTCGGTGACCAACAACATGACGCAAACCGTGTCGCTCACGTTCCCACTGGGCGTGACCGGGCAGTACCGGCCCCTTACCCTCACCGTGACCGACCAGGTTATTGGCACCACCAGCTACACGGCCCACCAGTACGAAGCGCCCTCGCCGGTGCGCACCCTGCCGGCCACACTGGTCCGCGTGTCGCAGATTCGCTACTACAACGTGGTGCAGGAAGCCGGCGGCAGCAGCACGCTGGGCAGCGCCACCATTCGCCTGAGCTACGTTGCGGCCAACGACCTGGTGACGCCGGCCAACGTGAGCTTCCTGCGCGTGGCCATGACCGACCCCGCCGACAATACCAAGTGGAAGGACATTGGTGGCAGCGGCACGGGCTCCGACATCACGTCGGCCTCGTTCACGCCCGGCCCGCTGGGCGATTTCACCCTGGCCACCGACATCGCCACGCCCCCCAACACCAACCCGCTGCCCGTGGAGCTGACCCGCTTCGCGGCCACGCGCCAGGGCGGTGGGGTGGCCCTGGCCTGGGCCACGGCCACCGAGCGCAACAGCGCCCGCTTCGAAGTGGAGCGCAGCCTCGACGGCCGCACCTTTGGCGCCGTGCTCAGCCTGCCGGGCCAGGGCAACAGCACGCAGCTGCACGAATACACGGCCCTCGACGCCAAAGCCCCCGCCCACCTGCTCTACTACCGCCTGCGCCAGGTGGACCTGGACGGCACCGTGGCTTACTCGCAGGTGCTGACGGTGGCCGGCACCGATGCCCCGGCCGAGTGGACCGTGTACCCGAACCCGACTACCGAACGCCTCACGGCCGCGCTGCCCACGGCCGCCGGCCGCACCTACCGCGTCCTCAACACGCTGGGCCAGGTGGTGGCCCACGGCGACGCTGCCACCGCCGACCCGACCATAGATGTGCATCAGCTGGCGGCGGGCACTTACTTCCTGGAACTGCGCGGCGCGGCCGGCCCGCAAACACGCCGTTTCGTGAAGAACGATTAAGCCCGGCCGTTGCCGCGCTAACCTAAAAAAAGCCCCCGCCACCGCGGGGGCTTTTTTGTGCGCTTCATTTTTTCTTCATTCTAAACAGGATTATGCCCCGACGCTACTTTCCTGACGGCGTGCAGGCGGCCTGCCGGGTTGCACTGCCGCCGAATGTAACGGTTTCGTAATCTTCGGTATGGGGTAAATGCTACCCGGCCGGGCTAACTTTACTGACAGTGCGCCCATCAAAAGACGATTTTTCAACCCTCTTAATACCCGTTACTTATGCACCCAACCCGTACAGTTTTTCCCTCTTCATTCAGCCGCGCCCTGGCACTGCTGATGATGCTAATGCTACCACTGGTAGGGTGGGGGCAGACAACTATTGTCAAATGGGATTTTAGTACCAGCAATAGCACAACGGCTAATGCGGCTTCTTCTGCGAATACTACCCGTGTAATTACTACGGAAGGTGGAGCTGATGCACCAGGGGTTGGCGGTGGCGCTTCTGGCACAGCGAGCGCCGCGAACTGGCAAAACGGAGCAACGGCCGGCTCAATAAAGTATTGGCAAGTCAGTCTTTATACTACTGGTTTCACTGCGATTAAAGTGTCGTCAGAACAGCGTAGCTCCAACACTGGGCCGCGTGATTTCAAGCTTCAATACCAAGTTGGAGGCACTAGCTCGGCGTGGACAGACGTTGCAGGCGCAACATCAATCGTTGTTGAAAACAACTATACCGGCGGCGTTCTAAACCAAGTATCCCTACCCGCAGCGGTTGAGAATCAATCGGCGACTACGTTGGTGTACTTGCGGTGGGTCATGACCTCAAACATTCGTGTGACTGGCGGCTCCAACACTGTTGCAAATACAGGTAACTCGAATATTGACAACATCCTTGTCGAAGGCACTGCTGCCGCTGCCGCCAACAGCATTTCCGCGCCCACCATCGCCGGCTCGACCTTTTGCGTGGGCAATTCCGGCTCGCAAACATTCGCCGTCGGCTTCACGCCATCCGGCACCTTCACCACGGGCAACGTATACACAGCCTACCTCGGCACCACCGCCATTGGCACGCTGGCGAGCACAGCCAGCGGCTCGGCGCTCAGCCTCAACGCCACCATCCCCAGCAGCGTAGCTTCGGGCAGCACCTACCGCATTCGAGTAGATGCCAGCAGCCCCGCCACCACGGGCGGCGACAACGTTTCCGACCTGACGGTGGTAAACTACGCCACCAACAACGTTACCGGCTTCGCGGCCACGGCCGGCAACGCCCAAGCCGCCCTGGCTTGGACCAACCCCACCACCTGCTACGGCCGCACGGTGGTGGTGGCCAGCACAGGCACCATCACGGCGACGCCCAGCGGCACCTTCACGGCCAATGCCGCCTTTGGCAGCGGCACGGACCTGGGCGGCGGCCAGTTTGTGGTGTACGACGGCACCGGCACCAGCGCCACCGTCACCAACCTGACCAACGGCACGCTCTACAATTTTAAAGCTTTCGTGACGAATGGCGCCGGGTACAGCAACGGGGCCACGGCCTCGGCCACGCCCGCCGCTCCCACGCCGAACATTACGGCCACGGGCTCCTTCTCCGCTTTCAACACGCTGGCCGGTGTGGTTTCGGCCGCGCAGTCCATCACCGTAAGCGCGGTCAACCTCACCGCGGGCATCGTCATCACGCCGCCCGCGGGCTACGAAGTATCCCTCGACAACGGCAGCAACTACTTCACCACGGCTCAGACCCTGGGCGGGGCCGGCTCGGTGTCGACCACGACGGTGCTGTTGCGCCTCACGGGCGCCCTGCCCACCGCCAGCCTGGGCACCAACCTGCAAATCCGCAGCACCGGCGCTACCGCCCGCGACCGCACGGTGAGCGGCACGGTGGTGGCCGAACCCACGGCCGCCCCCACGGTGACGGCCGGTACGCCCGGCACCAGCACGGTTACCCTCACGGTGAGCGGCGGCGACGGCACCCGCCGCCTGCTGGTGGTGCGCGCCGCCAGCACCCCGGCCGTGGGCCCCACCGACCGCACCACGTACTCTGCTAACCTGGCCTTCGGCAACACCGGCACCACCAGCATCACGGGGGCCGGCAACTACGTCGTGCTCGCCGGCACCGCCACCACGGCCACCGTCACCGGCCTCAGCAGCACCACGGCCTACGTAGCCGAGGTGTATGCCTATAACGTGGGCAGCGCCACGGGCTTCGAGAACTACCTCCTCACGCCGTTGGGCACGGTGAGCTTCACTACGACGCTGGGCCCGCCGGTGGCCCTGCTCGTTTATAACTTCCCGGGCAGCCCTCCCGATGTGACCCCCACCACCAAGGCTGCTAACGTGGCGGGCAGCGATTTTACGCGCAGCGGCGTGACCGGCAACAACACGTCGGGCGTGTTCAATGCCAGCAACTGGCCTTCCTCCGCCAGCATTGACCCCACTAAATACGTTGCCTTCACCTTCACGCCCAACCCCGGATATCAGGCGGCGCTAACCACGCTGGAATTCGATGAACTCCGCTCTTCTGCCAGCGGCCCAACTGCCTACGAAGTGCGGTCTAGCTTGGACAACTACGCCTCGGCGGTAGCGACCGGCAACACCAGCGCTACCCTCACCACGCAAACCGTTACGCTCGGCGCGACCTTCAACTCCATTCAGAATGCGACCGGGGTCACGTTCCGCATTTATGGATACAATGCCAGTGGCTCCACCAGCACCTGGAGGCAGGACAACGTGACGCTGTCGGGCTATGTAACCGCAGCGGTTCCTTCCCCCGAAATCGATGTGATTCAAGGCGCTTCCATTGCTTCAGGCGGCAGCTTCGCCTTTGGTAATATGGTGGTCAACACGTCCACCGACGCCACCTTCACCATAGCCAACACTGGAACCGCCGCACTCAACATCTCCAACATTACCCTGACCAACAACGCGGGTGGCGCCTTCAGCATCCAGACCTCGCCGCTGCCCACCTCTGTGGGCACCAATTCTACCGCGCCACTGGTGGTACGGTTTGCCCCCACTTCGGCCGGCACCCAAACCGCGACGCTTACCATTTTCAACAACGATTCCAACGAGGGCACTTACATCATCAGCCTTACCGGGAAGGCCCTGGCCACCGAGCCTGCCGCCCCCCAGCCTACTGTGAGCGTGGCTGCCATCACGACCACTTCCGTGGAGGTGACCCTAAGCGGTGGCGCTGGTGCCAAGCGTTTGGTAGTGGTGCGGCCCACCGCCGCCGCCGCTATAGCACCCACCGATGGCACCACATACACTGCTAGCCAGACCTACGGCAGCGGCGCCCTCGCCGGTCCCAGCAACTTTGTGGTGCTGGCCGACGCCAGCGCCGGCCCTTTCACCGTGACCGGTTTGGCCAGCACCACCGCCTACACGGTGGAGTCCTACGCCTACAACGACCTCAACGTGGCCGGGGCCGAAAATTACCTGACCAGCGCACCCGGCACCGCCGCCTTCACCACGGCCGTGCCGCCGGTGCCGGCCAACCAAGCTGGCACGTTGCTGCTGGAAGACGACATTAACTACCCCGCTAACGCCCTGCTCAAAAACAACGGCTGGACCGTACACAGCAGCGGGACGAGCCCCATTTCGGTCGACCCTGGCAACCTCACCTTCGCCGACTACCCGGTGGGCACGGCTGGCACGGGCAGCAACCACGCCACCTCATTGGGCGAGGAAGACATTAACCGTTCCTTTACTACGCCAGCGGGCAGCACCACGCTCTACCTCTCCGCCGTGGTTAAGGTTGGTATCGATTTTGACGGCTATTTCCTGCACTTCTTGGATAATACCCAGCCCAGCGCCACTGCTCCTGTATTCCGCGGGGCCGTCTTCACTAAGTCGGATGGCAACGGGTCGTCGAACGGCCGGTTTGCTTTCGGCCTGAGTGTATCGGCCAACAATACCAACACGACGGTGGCTACCGCCTACACGCCGTTCTCCTACACCGCCGGCCAAAACTACTTGGTGGTGGTGAAGTACATAACCAACCCCGGGGGGACCGACCAAGCCAGCTTGTTCGTGCTCAGCGCCGCTGCTCCGTTTATAGAGCCCACGCCCACCATTGGGCCGCTGAGCGAAAGCAACAGCATCGCCGCTGGCAGCCTCAACGCCGTTGCCCTGCGCCAAGATGCTACCACCCCCGTTTTCGATATCGACGGCATCCGTGTTGCCACTGGTTGGGGCAGCGCCGTTGGCAAGCCGGTGTTTATCGGTCCGGTCGCTTCGTTGGGCGCTGGCAACTACTATAGCCTGACGGTGAACAACAACGACGTAGTATCTGTCATTGGCGCCGCCCAGGTTGAAAACAACTTGGTCCTGACCAGCGGCAACGTGGCAACCACTTCTGCCAACCTGCTCACTCTTTACCAAGGTGCCTCCATCACCGGCGGTAGCGCCACCAGCTTCGTGAATGGCCCGCTGGCGCGTGCTACCGCCTCCGGCGCCCGCTCCACGGTGTTTCCCATCGGCAGTGGTACCTTCTACCGTCCGCTCACCCTCACTGCCACTGCGCAAACTGGCGCGGCCACCTACACCGCTTTCCAGACCGAGGGCAATACCGGCCGTAACCTCGCAACAGGTGGAGCTCTGCCGGACCTCACGCGCGTCTCGACCAAGCGCTTCTATACGGTGAATACCTCCAATGCATCGTCGGGCTTCACCGGCAACATCACGCTGACGTTCGGCCCCGACGATTACATCAACAACCCCAGCAATACTTCGCTGGTCATTGCCAAGCGCGACGGAGGTACCAGCGGCGGTTGGGTCAACATTGGCCGAGCCACTACCAACGCCAGCACCGGTCCCGACAACGGCGCGGGCGGCGCAGCTTCTGCGGGCACCCTCACGTCGGGCAGCTTCAGTGGTTTCTCCGACTTCACCTTCGGTGGGACCGACGACATTTCCAACGTCAACGTCCTTCAGGCCGTCAACCCCCTTCCCGTGCAGCTGAGCAGCTTCGGCGCCCAGCGCCAGAGCGGCAAGGCCGTGGCCGTGCAGTGGACCACCGCCACCGAAAAGAACGCCGACCGGTTTGAAGTGCAGCGCAGCCTCAACGCCCAGGACTTCGTGACCGTGGCTACCACCAAGGCGCAAGGCAACAGCAGCAAAGCCACCGCCTACGCCATGCTCGACCAAACGGCCCCCGCCGCCGCGCTCTACTACCGCCTGCGCCAGGTCGACCACGACGGCACGGTGGCCTTCTCGCCGGTGGTGTCCCTCACCGGCACCGGCGAAACCACCAAAGTGCTGCTCTACCCCAACCCGACCCGCAGCAGCCTGAGCTTCATCACCGATGCAGCCACGCCCTACCGCGTGCTCAACCAGTTGGGCCAGGCCTTGTTGCAAGGCACCACCGAAGCCGGCACGGCCCAGGTAAACGTGGAAGCACTGCCCGTCGGCCTGTATTTCATCGAACTGCAGACGTCGGCTGGCCGGAGCGTGCAGAAGTTTGAGAAGCAATAGACCACGGATGCGCTCGGATTTTTCGGATTCCACGGATTTTGTGGGCGTATTGCAAACAAAAAAGGCCACCCATTCGGGTGGCCTTTTTTAATGCTCTTGCTACTGCTGAATCAGTAGGAAATCTTTGGCTAGTGTATCCCTCTTCTGTTATTCTAAAACAAAAGGCCACCCGAATGGGTGGCCTTTCTGCTACGCAACCTGGCATAAGTGGCCAGCTGCAAAATTTGTGTAATCCGAAAAATCGGAGCGAAACGAAGTTCGGTATAGCCAATTCGTGGTTTAGACCGAGAAGCTTTCGCCGCAGCCGCACTCGCGCGAGGCGTTGGGATTGTTGAACTGGAAGCCCTTGCCGTTGAGGCCATCGGAGAAGTCCAGCTCGGTGCCAGCCAAGTAGAGGAAGCTTTTCATATCCACCACCACGCGCACACCCTTGTCCTCAAATTCCTGGTCCATGGGCCGCACTTCGTTGTCGAAGTCCAGCTTATAGCTCAGGCCCGAGCAGCCACCGCCGGCCACCGAGGCGCGCAGGCGGTAGGTTTCATCCAAGTGCGCGTCGCTCATCAGGCGCGATACTTTTTCTTTGGCTTTATCCGAAACGGTAATCATGGCAGTAGGAGCGGGGACACTCGGGCTTAGAAGCAAGCCGAATGGACCCGCAATTTAGACATATTATAAACAAGGCGGCCAAATTCTTTGTTCGCCAGCCCCCCAACTATTTCATTCCGGCCCCTACGAGCTCGGATTCAGCACCAGGCTAAATACCGTAATGGTGTTCAGGTCGCGCCCAAAATAGAGCTTATCCAGCGCCTCGTACACATTGTGCGCCCGGAAATAGGAGGTGTGCAGTTCCCGGTCGTCGCGGGCACTCCACTGCACCGTGTAGGAGCTTTCCGTATCGCGGAACCGCTTCACGTACGCCAGCATTTTCTCCAGGCATTCCACCTTATCACGCCCGGTTTCGTAGCGAAACAGGAAGCTCTGCTGGTGGCGCGGGTTCACCGTAATCAGGTCCAGCCGCGTCTGGCCTTCCAGCTCCCGAAACTCAAACTGCAACTGCGCGGGCTCCAAACCCAGGTACTGCCGAATCTCGCGCTCCAGCCGGGCAATGTCAAATTCGTCCATTGAATCAATGAGTGAATGGGTAAATAAGTAAATGGCTGAATGGAGCAAATAACCAGAGGTCATTCACCCATTCAGCCATTCAACAATTCGCCCTTTGATTAGTGGTGCGACAGCTCCAGCGCGGGCAGGCCGTTTTTCACGCGGTAGTCCGAGATGGCCGATTTGATGGCATCCTCAGCCAGCACCGAGCAGTGGATTTTCACGGGCGGCAGGGCCAGCTCCTCCACAATCTCCATGTTGTCGATGGCCAGGGCCTCGTCCACGGTTTTGCCTTTCAGCCACTCCGTCGCGAGCGACGACGAGGCAATGGCCGAGCCGCAGCCGAACGTCTTGAATTTGGCGTCGGTGATGGTGTTGGTGGCTTCGTCCACCTCAATTTGCAGGCGCATCACGTCGCCGCACTCAGGGGCGCCCACGAGGCCGGTGCCTACGTTTTTCTTGCTTTTGTCCAGCGTGCCCACGTTGCGGGGGTTGCTGTAGTGGTCGATTACCTTATCGGAGTAAGCCATTTGGCGCTTTGCTTAAAATTATGAATTAACAATTATGAATTATGAATTGAAACCCAGAATCAGAACGCGCCCTAAGCCGCAATTCATAATTCATAATTTCTAATTCATAATTAATTCCTAGTGTTCCGCCCACTCGATTTTGCTCAAGTCGACGCCTTCCTTGAACATCTCCCACAGGGGCGACATTTCGCGGAGCTTGGTCACGGCTTCTTTTACGTGGCCGATGGCGTAGTCGATTTGCTCGTCGGTGGTGAAACGGCTCAGACCGAAGCGCAGGCTGCTGTGGGCCAGGTCGTCGCTCAGACCCAGGGCCTTGAGCACGTAGCTGGGCTCCAGCGAGGCCGAGGTACAGGCCGAGCCCGATGATACGGCCAGGTCCTTCACGCCCATCATCAGGCCTTCGCCTTCTACGTACTTGAAGCTGATGTTCGTTACGTGCGGCAGGCGGTGTTCCACCGAGCCGTTGATGTAGCTTTCTTCCAGCGTGGTGAGCTCCTTTTCGAGGCGGTCGCGCATGGCGCTCAAGCGAGCGGTGTCGGCTTCCATCTCGAGGCGGGCCAGCTCACAGGCCTTACCCAGGCCCACGATGCCGGGCACGTTGAGGGTGCCCGAGCGCATGCCGCGCTCGTGGCCGCCGCCGTCCATTTGGGCGGTCACTTTCACGCGCGGGTTCTTGCGGCGCACGTAGAGGGCGCCCACGCCTTTCGGGCCGTACATTTTGTGGGCCGTGAAGGCCATGATGTCGATGCCATCGGCGATGACGTCAACGGGGATTTTACCAACGGCCTGGGTGCCGTCCGTCATGAACAGGGCGCCGTGGGCGTGGGCAATGCGGGCGATTTCGCGGATGGGCTGGATGGTGCCCGTTTCGTTGTTGCCGTACATGATGGTCACCAGAATGGTCTGGGGCGTCATGGCGGCTTCGAGGTCGGCGAGGCTGATGAGGCCTTTTTCATCGACGGGCAGGTAGGTTACCTTGCCGCCGAGCTTCTCGATGTGCTTGCAGGTATCGAGCACGGCTTTGTGCTCGGTGGTGGCAGTGATGACGTGGTTGCCTTTCTGGCTGTACATCTCGAACACGCCCTTGATGCCCAGGTTATCGGACTCGGTAGCGCCCGAGGTGAAGATGATTTCCTTGGCGTCGCAGTTGATGAGCTTGGCGATTTGCTCACGCGAGTAGTCCACGCCTTCCTCGGCGGCCCAGCCGAAGGGGTGGTTGCGGGAAGCCGCGTTGCCGAACACATCGGTCAGGTAAGGCATCATGGCCTCCAGCACGCGCGGGTCGAGCGGCGTGGTGGCGTTGTTATCGAGGTAAATAGGGAGCTTGAGCATGGAGCGCAGCAGTAGTGACAAATGGGAAACCAGCAAGAAGCCGATACCTGCCTAGAACACGGTTCGGGGCCAATCAGTTTTCTTTGGTCCCACAAAAGTAGATACAATCTAAATAAGGAAATGCGCCGACTTTCGGCGCCGGGCCGAAATGCTCGGCGAAACCGCGCATTTTCCGCGTCAGTGGTCCGCAGGCTGCCTTTTTCAATTCTCAATTCCGCTCATGCTCACCAACCTCGAACACCTCGGCCTGGCCGTGCACGACCTCGAAGCCGCTACGGCCCTCTACACCACGCTACTGGGCGCGGCCCCTTATAAGAAGGAGCACGTGGCCAGCGAGGCCGTCGATACCGTTTTCTTTCAGGTGGGCGGCTCGAAGATTGAGCTGCTGGCCGGCACTTCGCCGGATAGCGCCATCACGAAATTCCTGAGCAAGAAGCCCGAAGGTATCCACCACGTCGCGTTTGAGGTCGACGACATCTGGGCCGAGATGGCGCGGCTGAAAGGGGAGGGGTTTGTTCTCTTGAATGAAGAACCCAAGCACGGGGCCGATAACAAGCTAGTGTGCTTCGTGCATCCCAAGAGCGCGGCCGGCGTATTGGTAGAACTTTGCCAGAGCTTGTAGCGCGGACTCTGCGAGTCCGCGCATCGCTTGCGCAACCATTCATTTTCTGCCATGCGCGGACTCGCAGAGTCCACGCTACAATTTTCGCCATGAACCGTTTTCAACAAGAAGTAGATGCCGCTGTCGATGCCCTTTTGCTCCAGCAAGTCATTCTTTACCCCACCGATACCGTGTGGGGCCTGGGCTGCGACGCCGAAGCGCCTCCGGCCGTGCAGAAGCTCTATAAGCTAAAGGGCCGCGAGGCCGGCAAGCCCAGCATCGTGCTGGTGGCTGACTGGGCCATGCTGCAGCGCTACGCCGCCGACGTGCCGGCCGAGCTAGAAGCCATGATTGCCGCCGATACGCGGCCGACCACTTACATCCTGCCCGCCAGCAAGGCCATAGCGCCCGAGCTGGTGGCCCCGGACGGCACCGTGGGCCTGCGCGTGACCAAGGACGAGTTCTGCCACAAGGTGGTGCGGCGGCTGGGCCACGGCCTGGTTTCAACTTCGGCCAACAAAGCCGGCGAGCCCACGCCGGCGGTGTACTCCGAGGTGGATGCAGCCATCGTGCGCGGGGCCGACCACGTGGCGAACTGGCGGCAGGACGATGCCACGCGCACGGCGCCCTCCCGCGTGGTGCGGCTGGGCGCTGGCGGCAAGCTGGAAGTGGTGCGCGAGTAGCCGCCTCAGCGGACGGCCAGTACTTCCAGCTCCATGGCGGTGCTCATGGAGGCAAAGCGCTTCCAGGAATTGGCCGCGCCGTAGCGGTAGAGATGCGTGGCGAAGGCGGGCATGAGCAGGGGCAGCGCCAGCCGCTGGCCCTGCCGCGAGTGGCTGACCCATTCCACGGCCACCGCCACGGCATCTTCGGCAAACAAGGGTTCGGCCTGCAAATCGATGCGCACCCGCCGGGCTCCTTTCCCCACTACCTGCCGGTAGATGGGCTGGCGCAACAGCGCCGGACCGGGCACGCCGTGCCGTAGCTGGTAAATGTTGATGCGAAACTGCACGGTGTCAAAGTCGTTGGCGCTCAGGATGAACTCAAATTGCCTGAGCCAGGCGCCGCGCCGGGGCAGCTGAAACACGCGTCCAATCTCGGAGCCCACGTTCAGGCCCGGCTGCGTGCCAAGGGCGAAATTGGTTTGCAGGCGCGTGCGGTAGTGCGGGTTGCCAATGCGAACGGTATCGAGGCCGCGGGCTTGGACGGTGACGGCGGCCAGGGCCACGGCGGCCGGGCGAAGCGCCACGGCCAGGGGCCCGGCGGGCAGGGCTGCCACGGCCGAGGCCCGGCTGGCGTAGCCGAGCAGGGCAAAGCGCACGGTGTCGGCAGCGGCCACGGTGGCGGGCAGGGCCAGCTGGAACCGGCCCTGTGCATCGGCCACGGTGCCCACGCCCTTGCCCACTACGCCCACGGTGGCATAGGGCAGGGCCTGGCCGGCTTCGTCGGTAAACTGGCCGCTGAGCTGGCGGCTGGCAGCGGACTGTGCGGCCGCCGGCAGGCTCAGCAGGAACAGCGCGGCCACTGCGGCGGCCGCGGCGCCGCCCCGCGCCGTTCGGGCTTTGGCTTTGTAGCGCCGCACGGTGGCCCGGATGAGCAGGCCGCCGATGATGCTCGGGGCAATCCAGCCCACCAGTCCGGCCCAGGATGGCGCCCCGGCCGGCAGCCAGCGCCCCAGGTTCACGACCACAAACGCCGTGGTGGCCGAAATGTAGGAGCCGCCCATGCGGATGAAATGTCGGAACAGCCACGGCATGGGGGCGGCCACGGCCGGGCGCAGCCCGTGCCAGGCATCCAGGCCCGCAAACACGCAAATCAGGCCCCCGAAAAAAGCGAATAGCACCGCCTGCAGCCAGATGCCGGCCACCACCATGCCCAGTCCCACCAGCGTGGCCGCTACCGCCAGCGCCACATCGGCCGGCAGCAGCGTGCTGCTGTGGCGGCGGGCCGCCCGCCAGCCGCTGAAGCTGAGGTAGAAGCTGAGAATGGCCACCCCGGTCAGGAACAGGCGGCCCAGCGTGAGCGGCTGCAGCAGGCATAGCAGCACCGCCGTGGCGGCCACCACTACCATACTATAGGTGTAGATGCGCCCGGCCCGGACGTGCACCGGCCCGCCCTTGCGGCCCAGCATGGGAATGAGGCCAACCAGCAGGGCCAACGTGCCCGCCGCAATGTGAATACCCAAGGTGCCGCGAACGGCCGGGGCCGTGCTCGGCAGCGAAAAGAGAAAGGAGAGGAGCATAGGGGAGAAGCTTGGAACGGGCGTCGTTGTGAAGGTAAACTTCGGCCCGTTAGCCTTCTTGCCCAAACGGCCGCACCCGAAACCGCGAACCAAATGGATGGAGCGGTGAAAACCGCAGCCGAAGCGCGGCCTGGCTCAGGCCGGTCTGCGCCGCTTCGGCGGGCGCGGTGCCCTCGTGGGGCAGTGCCCGGTAGTTGTTTCTTTTACGACCTTTGCGGCCATGAACACGCCCCAACTGCCCGAGCTGCCCATTTTCCGCACCATCGCCGAAGCGGCGGCTGAATTGAACCAGCCCGCCTACGTCATCGGCGGCTACGTGCGGGACTTGGCCCTAGGCCGGGAGAGCAAGGACATTGACGTTGTGACCGTGGGCGACGGCATTGCGCTGGCGCAGGCCGTGGGCCAGAAGCTGAAAGGCCGGGGCCGGGTGCAGGTGTTCAAGAACTTCGGCACGGCCATGCTGCCCACCAAGGAGGCCGGCGACATTGAGTTTGTGGGCGCCCGCAAGGAAAGCTACCGCGCCGAAAGCCGCAAGCCCGAAGTGGAAGCCGGCACACTGGAAGAGGATTTGGCCCGCCGCGACTTCACCATCAACGCCCTCGGCCTCAGCCTGAACCCCGAGAACTTTGGTGAGCTGGTGGACCGCTACGAGGGCATGAATGATTTGGCCAGCAAAACCATCCGCACGCCGCTGGGGCCCGATGTGACGTTCTCCGACGACCCGCTGCGCATGATGCGCGCCGTGCGCTTTGCCTCGCAGCTCAACTTTGATATTGAGCCCGATACGTTCGACGCCATCATTCGGAACAAGGACCGGATAAAGATTGTGTCTCAGGAGCGGATTACGGTCGAGCTGAACAAGATTATTGAGTCGCCCACGCCGAGCTACGGATTCAAGCTGCTGTTTCAGACCGGGCTGCTACAGCTCATCTTTCCGAAGATGGCGCTGCTGCACGGCGTTGAAAAAGTGGGCAACCACGCCCACAAGGACAACTTCTACCATACCCTGCAGGTGCTCGATAACGTGGCCAATGCCGGTGGCGACCTGTGGCTGCGCTGGGCCGCCATTCTGCACGACATCGCCAAGCCCGCCACCAAGCGCTACTTCCCCAACGTGGGCTGGACCTTCCACGGGCACGAGGACAAGGGCGCGCGCTGGGTGCCCGGCATCTTCACCGACCTGAAACTGCCGCTGGGCGAGGAGATGCGCATGGTGCAGAAGCTGGTGCGGCTGCACCTGCGCCCCATCGCGCTGGTGAAGGAAACCGTGACCGATTCGGCCGTGCGCCGCCTGCTCTTCGAGGCCGGCGAGGACATCGACCGGCTGATGCTGCTGTGCCGGGCCGACATCACCAGCAAGGACCACACGAAAAAGGAGCGGTACCTGCGCAATTTCACCCAGGTAGAGGAAAAGCTGAAGGAGGTTGAAGAAAAGGACCACCTTCGCAGCTTCCGCCCGGTCATCACCGGCGAAATCATCATGGAAACCTTTGGGCTGAAGCCCTCGCGCCAGGTGGGCGAGCTGAAGGAGGCCGTGATGGAAGCCATTCTGGATGGCATCATTACAAACGAAATGGAGCCAGCCATGGCCTTCCTGTTGCAGCAGGGGGCGGCCAAAGGGCTGGCTCCGGAAGGAGGCGTCGTTCACTCACCAAACTAGGCCTGACTTCTTGGTTTCGGGGGGATAGATGCGGTTTACGGGGAGAGCGTTGCCTGGGATTAATTTATTAACCCAGAAAATTTTGGCTTGAAGTGGTTTGGGTTGGCGGAAACTGTACCCTGAAGCTCTGCTTCGACTCGCGTCCAAATCGTTCGCCCGGGCCGAGGCGGAGCTTCGGGGTACTCGTCTGACTTTTTACAGCCGTTTCACGCTCGACGGGCCGGTCGAATCCAGGTCGACGCTTTTGGGGCTGCCGCTGTAGGCGATTTCGCTGGCGCCCACGGCTTCGCCCTTGATGCGCTCGGTCACATTGACGCGGGCCTTGCACACGCCGGCTACCGATACGGTGGCGGTGCGGGTTTGCAGGTTGGCGCCGGCCAGCTCGCAGGCGCCGGCGGCGTCGAGGTCCAGCACGTCGGCGCGGCCGGTGGCGGTGGTGCGGCAGGCGCCGGCCTGCTCCATCTTCAGGGTGCCGTAGTCGCCGTTGAGGCGCAGGTGGCTGGCGCCGGCCTGCTCAATGCGCAGCTCTTCCTGGCGCTCGAAGCCGCCGAGGTCGGCCTGCACCGAGCCGGCCAGCTCCAGGCTTTCGATGTTGGGCATGTCGATGACAATGAGGACTTTCTTGTCGTCGTTGTTCCACTTGCGGCCGAAGAGCGAGGTGTTGTTGCGGGACTTGATTTGCAGCTCGTCGCCGTCGCGCTCCAGGCGGATGTCGCTGAGCACGCCCTCATTGCCGGCGGCCTCAATCTTAAAGGCGTCGCTGTGGCGCACCACCACGCGGTAGCCGCCCACCACGCTCACCCGGTTGAAGCCGGTTTCGTCGAAGCTGCGGCGGCCGCCGCGGTAGCTGTTCAGGTCGGTGTCAAAGGAAGGGGCGCCGCCGTAGTTAAGGGTGAGGCCGCTTTTGCCGTTGCTGTCGTCTTCGTCGCGGTTGTCGCCCTCGTTGTCGCTGTTGTCATCGGCGTCGATGGTGATGTTGGTGTCGGAGTCTTCCTTTTGCAGGTCGATGCCCAGTTCTTCGTCGCTGCAGCCAATGCACTCCAACTTGTTGCCGCGCAGGCGGTAGCGGTGCTGCTCGGGGTCTTCGGGGCGCTCATTCCGGGCAAAGTCGTCTTCGTCGAGGATGTCGTAGGCAAAGTCGCGGCTGATGCGGAAGGTGCGGTCGCGGGGCAGGCGGATGGTGAGGGCCAGCTCCTGCTTGCGGAACGAGGCGCCGGGCAGGAAGGAGAAATGGTCATCAAACACCAGCGAGGAGTCGCCACTGGGCCGCACCGTGTAGTCGATGGTGGTGAGGGCGGTGCGGCGGGCGGTGGCTTCGTTGGGGCCTTTGGCGCCCATGGTGCGCAGCACTTCCACCACATTGCCGCTGTCGGTGGCGGCGAGGTTCACATTCACGTGCTGGTCCCACTCGCGGTCCACGTGGCGCGAGTCCAGCATCACCACCGGGGCGGTGAGCTTGGGGTAGCGCTCCAGCTGCTCCACTTCGGCATCGTACTGGTACTGCCGGCTCTGGCGGGCAATGGTCATGGTGAGGCCCACGATGCTCAGCAGCCACAGCCCCAGCAGGGACAGGCCCACGGTGCGGGGCACCAATGTGCGCTTAAACAGCAGGTTGAGCCCGCCCAGCAGCATCCACAGGGCCGGGATGCCCGCCGTCAGAAAGCCCGCCAGCAGCCCCCAGGCCGGAATGCCATTCAGCAGCACGTGGGCGGGCACGTCGCCGGCCACAATGTTTTCGGAGTTGGGAATCAGGCCAATGCCCGCGCCCAGCATGATGGCCAGCATGAGCAACAGCGCAAAGCCGCCGGTGGTGAGGATGACGCCCGCCGCGATGCGAATGGCCGAGCCCACGAAGTTCACGGCCGGGCGCAGGCCCCGGGCGGCGTCCTCCACGAAGGCGCCCACGGGGCGGTTGGTGGTCATGGGGCCGTCGGCGAAGGCGTTGCTGCGGGCGCTGCTGTCAAATTTTTCCAGCGTGATGTCGTCGCCGCGCATACGGAGCTTGTCCGAGACCGTCTTGGCCTCGGGCAATACTATCCATAATATAATGTAGAGCAGGAAGGTGAAGCCTCCGGCAAACAGGCCGGCCAGCAAGAGCACCCGCACCAGCGTCACGTCGATGTTGAAGTAGGCGGCCAGGCCGGCGCCCACGCCGGCCACTTTGCCCGCGCCGGTGTCGCGAAACAAGCGGCGGCCGGCCAGCGGGCCCGTGTTCAGCAGGGCCTCGGGGTGGGCGGGGGCGTCGTAGCGCTTGGGCAGCAAAATCCAGAGGATGATGTAGCCCAGCACCACCCAGCCGCCGAAATCGACCCGCGCATTGTGGCGCGACCAGATGTTGACTGCCGGCAGCGAGATGGTGCCGAACACCAGCGCCAGGCGAATCCAGAGTGGGTTCACAGCGAAGTACTGGGCGATGCCGGCGGCTACGCCCGCCACCTTGCGGTTGGCCATGTCGCGGTACAGGCGCTTGGGCTCGCCGGTTTCGGCCGTGGCCTCGCCGGGGGCTTTATTGAAGCCCTCTCCAAAGGCGCCTTTGGGGCCGAAAGGACCCTCTTTGCCGAACGTGCCCTGGGGCCCGAAAGGACCGTTGGGGCCGAAGGTGCCGCCAGTGGCCGAGGCTTCCGCGGTTTCGGCCACTTCGTCGTCTTCGTCGGCGTCGGGGGCGAAGTCGCTCACGCGGCCCATTTTGGCCATCATGGCGTTCACGTCGTCGAGGCTGATGACCTGCTGCAGGGGCGAGAGGCGGGCCGCGAACAGCTCGGCAATGCGGCCCTCGATGTCGGCCACGATGTCCTCATGGCCGCGGTAGTTGGCAAAGTGGGCTTTCACCTCGGCCAAGTAGCGGCCCAGGACTTCAAAACCGTCTTCCTCGATGTGGAAGATGATGCCTTGCAGGTTGATACTGATGTTCTTTTTCATGTGAAAGAAGGCCGAACGGGCCGATTGAATGCTGGTGAGTGAAGCAGAAAAAGAGGCAGATTAACGACTGTCGCCCGGCGGCCGGCTGTGGCGGATGATGCCCACCGAGGTGGCCATTTCCTCCCAAGTGTCGCGCAACTCCTCCAGGAATTTCCGCCCGTCATCGGTGAGGGTGTAGTATTTGCGGGGCGGGCCGCTGGTGCTTTCCTTCCAGACATAGTCCAGGAGGGCAGCATTCTTGAGGCGGGTCAGCAGCGGGTAGAGCGTGCCCTCCACCACTATCATGCGGGCCGAAGTCAGCTCCTCCAGCATGTCGGAGGCGTAGGCTTCGCCGCGGGCGATGATTTCCAGGATGCAGAACTCAAGGATTCCCTTGCGCATCTGAACCTGGGTGTTCTCGAGTTTCATGGGCGGGTTGGTTGACTAGTGGGTGACGAACAGTACAAATGTATGGTAGGTACTTTGTAACGCAAGGTACTGGATAAATAATTCACTACTTATCAACCTAAAATTTTACTACCTGTTGATTATCAGGAATAAAATTTTTGTTAAATGTTGATGTCCTAATGGTTGCCGCGGCCTGACGAGGCCAGATTGCCGGCTAAAGCCCGCCTACCGATGATTAGATGGGGCAGAAGAATTGGTCAGGCCGCCGGCTTCGATTCGTCGTAGGTTGGCTGGCCCGGCACGAATGAGTTATTGGCCCGAAATTCGCAGGCCAGACGCACTAACTTGGAGTAACTTGCGTTGCGACGGCGCGAAACCTCCATTTACCTTCTTTTATGTCCCAATTCTCCTCTGCCGCCCGCGGGCTGCTGGTCATCGGTGCCACGGTTGCGCTGGCGCTGCCCGCCGCCGCGCAAACCAAAACGCCCAAATACAGCAACGAATTTCTCAACCTTGGCGTGGGGGCCCGCGCCCTGGGCATGGGCAAGGTGCAGGTAAGCCTGGCCGACGACGCCACCGCCGGCTACTGGAACCCCGCCGGCCTGGCCAACCAAACCCGCAAATACGACGGCGTGCTGATGCACTCCGAGCTATTTTCGGGGGTGGTGAAGAACGACTACGCCGCCTTCTCCACGCCGCTCGACAGCAAAAGCGCCATTGGCGTGAGCCTGATGCGCCTGGGCGTGGATAACATTGCCGACACCCGCGCCCTGCTCGACGAGTATGGTGGCGTGCATTACGACAAAATCACCTACTTCTCGGTGGCCGATTATGCGCTGCTGCTCTCCTACGCCCGCAAAATCGAGAAAGTGGAGGGCCTTAGCGTGGGCGCTAACGCCAAAATTATCTACCGCAACATCGGCAGCTTCGCCCACGGCTACGGCTTCGGCATCGACGCGGGCCTGCAGTACAACCACAAAGGCTGGAACCTGGGCCTGATGGCGCGCGACATCACCACCACCTTCACGCAGTGGACCATCAACGCCGACGAGTACCAGAAAGGCATCAACAACACCGCCGCCAACGGCGTGGACGCCGTGCCCACCAACAGCGCCGAAATCACGCTGCCGCGCTTCGTGCTGGGCGTGGGGCGCCGCGTAGAGCTGCCCAAGCAGTTCTCGGCCCTGCTGGCCGCCGATTTTGAAGCCACTACCGACGGGCAGCGCAACACCCTGGTGTCGAGCAAGGCCGTGAGCGTGGACCCGCGCGTGGGCCTGGAGCTGGGCTATAAAAATCTGGTGTTTCTGCGCGGCGGCGTGGGCAACTACCAGAAAATCCAGAGCTTCACCAAAAACGCCAACGGCAACTACGACAGCAACTGGAAAGGCCAGTACAGCCTGGGCGCCGGCGTGGCCATCAGCGGCCTGCGCGTCGATTTGGCGCTCTCGCGCCTGGCTGTGGAGAAGCTGGGCAGCACTTCGCAAACCAACTCGCTGATTGTGTCGCTGGGCTACGGCTTCAAGTAAAGGACCCGACGGCTACCAACGCATCAAATCTGCGTGCCAGGAAGTAAATTGATTCTCTACCATTTAGTTATTGTTATGCTTAAAAACTACTTGCAGTCGTTGCGGCAGTTGGCTTTAGGGCTGATGGTCCTGTTTCTGGGGCTGGGCGTGGCCCCGGCTTGGGCACAGTCGGGCCCGGTGGGCAACGAGTGGATTGTGCCCGGCCAGACCTATTACAAGGTCAAAATCGTCAAAGACGGCCTCTACAAGCTCGATTACCAGTACCTGACGCAGGCCGGTATTTCGGGTGTGGCGCCCAGCCAGTTGCAAATCTGGCGGCGTGGCCGCGAGATTGCCTCTTACGTGGGCGGCAACCAGAACACGCTGGATGCCACGTCGTTTCTGGAGTTTTATGCCATCCACAACGATGGACGCCTCGATGGGGAGCTCTACAAGCAACCCTCGGACCAGCCCCACATGTACTACAGCTTTTACACCGACACGGCCAGCTACTTCATTACCTGGCGCGCCGGTACCACGGCCCGGCACATGGCCCAGCCCACCGCAGCCGGCGGCACGGTGCACCCGCACCGCCTGCACAACCAGCTGAACCTGAGAACATACTACTTCATTGAAACGCCTCCGGTTTTGCTGAACTACTTGCCTTGGGTGGAGTCGGGCGAGGGCTTCTTCGGTGGCGGCACCACGGACGAGCGAACCGATTCGCTGGTGCAGGCCGTGGCCCCCACCGGCCCCACCCCAACGGTGGAAATTGCCCTGTTCGCACCCGATGCTGGCAGCCACGCGGCCGAAATCAGGGTCAAGTCGGCGGCGGGCACCTACCGCACGCTGGGCGTGATGCGGTGGACAGGCCGCGGCCGCTACCGCCAAACCTTTCCTTTGCAACGCTCCGACGTTTTCAACAACGGCCTGACGGTGGCGCATCGGCTGGATGCTTCGGCCGTGGCCGGCGACAACTACTACATGTGCTATGCGCGCTACATTGTGCCGCAGGCCAACCGGTGGTTCCGCAACCGCCACAGCGTGCTGTTTCAAAACGATTCAACGCTGGCCGGCCCGGCCACCTACGAGTTTGAAACGGATTCCATTCCGGCCACCACGGTGGGCTTTGATGTGCAGGACCTTTACAATGTGCAGCGCGTGTTGAGCACCACCACCGGCACGCGGCGGCGCTTCGTGTTTCCCGACGCCAACGCCAGCGCCACCCATAAGCTGCTGCTGGCCGAGGAAAGTGCGGCTGCCCGGCCGCCGCTGCCGGCGCGGCGAATCAATTTCCGCGTCATCAACCCGGCTCAGCCCAACTTCATCATTATCACCCATCCGCAGCTGATGAAGCCGGCGCCGGGCACCCAGAACGCGGCCCTGGCCTATGCCTCGTACCGCGCCAACCCCGGCATGCCCGGCGTGCCGCGCTACGACACCCTGATGGTGACGGCCCACCAACTCTACGACCAATTCACCTACGGCGACCGGTCGTGGCTGGCCATGCGCCACTTTGCGCGTTGGATGGCCGCCGCCAACACCGCGGGCCGGCCCCGCTACCTCTTGCTGTTGGGCAAAGGCTTGCAGCCCAGCGCGGGCGGGGGGCGTTTTATTTCCGGCACGGCCGGCCTGAACCGGGGCCTGGGCGAACGAGGGTTGGATTTGGTGCCAACCTCTTCCCGGTCGGTATCGGACAATATGTTGACGGCCGACTACGTCAACAACAACTTTGTGGCCCAGCTCAGCACGGGCCGCCTCACGGTGACTACCCCGGCCCAGGTGATGATATACCTGAACAAGCTGCGCGAGTATGACCTGTCGGGCGACCAACCCTGGCGCAAAAACGTGCTGCACCTGGCCGGTGGCACGGGGCCGAGCGAGTTCACGCAGTTCCGCTCGTACCTCGACAATTATAAGCGGTATGTGGAGCGGCCCTTGTTTGGCGGGAAAGTGGTGGCAACCATTGAGCGCACTATTGTGAACCCAACGGGCAATTCGTTGCTGGTACCGGCCGACATTTCGCCCTATCTCTCGACGGGTCTGGGGCTGATTAGCTACTTCGGGCACGGCTCGCCGACGGCGTTCAGCTTGGACTTTGGCACTCCGGATTCGAACCCGAACTACAACAACCCCGGCAGATACCCGGTGATATTTATCGATGGCTGCGCCTCGGCCAACCTGTTCACCGGCAACAGCCCAACGTATTTCGAAAGCTGGCTTTTTAGCGCCAATAAAGGAGCCATCGGGTGCATGGGCGCCAGCGGGGAAGGGTACGACGCCTACCTGGATGTGGCCAAAGACCAGATGTTGCAGCTACTCCTCAACGACCCCAGCTGGTACGGCAAGTCGATTCCGACGGTGTACAACGAAACCGTGCGCCGCCTGCAAAACGCGGGCGGCTTGTTCAACCCCAACGACCTCATTTCGGTTGAGCAGATGTTGAGCACCGTGTGGCACGGCGACCCGGCCGTAGCCCTGTACGCGCCGCCGCTCCCGGATTTGCAGGTGAGCACCTCGACGCTTTCAATCCGGCCGGTGGCACCGGCCACCACGGTCACGGCGGCGTCGACCGATTTCTCGCTGATGATTGGGGTAAGCAACCCCCTTAAGGTCACGACGGACTCGGTCGAAATTCGGGTGACCCGGACGGTAGGCACCTACCGGTCGGTGACGACCAAGACGTTTGCGCAGGGCCCGCAGGGCAGCGCCACCTACGATTTCCGGCTGGCTAACCCGACCGGCGTCAACGTGTTCGGGGTGAATACTTTCCAGGTCGAAATTGACTACGCCAACAAAGTGGCCGAGGCCAACGAAAACAACAACACTGCCCAGATTACCTACACCTTCCTGCGCGGCGGCCTCACCCCGCTCAACCCGGTGGAGTTTGCCATTGTGGGCAACAACCGGCCCCGCCTGGTGGCCCAGACCAACGACCCGCTGGGCGCCTCGCGCGGCTACGAGTTTGAAGCCGATACCAGTGCTTCTTTCAACAGCGGCGCGGCCATCAAGCAAACTTCGGGCGTAATCACGGCCACGCTCACGCCGAGCTGGCGGCCCACGCTGCCCTCGGTGGCTGGGCGCGACAGTGTGGTGTGGTACTGGCGCGTGCGCTTCCAGACGCCGGCCGGCGACGAAGACCCCAACTGGGTGGTCAGCTCGTTCCGCATCATTCAGGGCCGCACGGCGGGCGGGTGGTCGCAGAGCCACTACGCCCAGTTCCGGCGCGACCAGCGCCAGGGCGTGGAAGTGGCGCCCTCGGGCCGCTGGGACTTCAGCACCGTCAACCACCCCTTGGTGCTGAGCACACGCGGCGGCGGCCTGGCACCCGGAGCGTTGGCCACGTTTGCCACGGCTACGGGTGCCACCGCCCCAGGCCTGGGCATCTTCACCGACCCGCTCAACCCGCCCTACGCGGCCAACTGCGCCATCAACACCGCCAACCTGCTGATTGCCGTGTACGACCAGCGCACGTTCCGCCCCATTGCTGGCCTGCCGGCGCCTGCCACTTGTGGCCAAGGAGCGCAACTGTTCTACACTTTTGCCACTCCGGCGAATGCCGCGGACACCACCAATACCGTAAACAACAGCACCACCCGCCAAACCCAGCTGGCCAGCTTCCTGGCTGCTGTGCCCGATGGGGCCTACGTAGCTGTGGTGAGCATGAACCGCCTGCGGTGGACCAGTCTCACAGCAGTGCGCTCGGCCTTCAACACCTTGCTGGGCTCGCAACTGGTGAACCAACTGCAAAACGGCGACCCGTTTGCCCTGCTCGCGCAGAAGCGTGCCAGCGGAGGACGCCTTATCCGCGAAGCAGGGCCGAGCACGGCGGCCGGCGCCGCGCCCCGCTACAATCAGACCATCAGTCTGACCGATACGGTGCGCACGCCCTCGTCGCGCGGCACCGTCACGTCGGTGCGCATTGGCCCGGCCCGGAGTTGGGAAAATCTCTACCACTGGGTGCAGCGCGACGCCGGCGCCACCGGCAGCTACACGCTCAAGCTGATTGGCATCGATTCGCTGAACCGCAGCACTGTGCTGGTGGCTAACGTTCCCGCCGGCTCGCCGCGCCGGGGCGGCTATTCGCTGAGCCGGTTCTTGGCGTCCCAATACCCGTACATGCAGCTCGAAATGACCATGCAGGACACGCTGAACCGCGTGGCCCCGCAGCTCAAGGAGTGGTTTGTAACCTACCAGGGTGTGCCGGAAGGTGTGGTGCGCCGCGACCTGGCCACACCCAGCACCGTTTATAGCCCGGCTACGCTCGTCGCGCAGGCGTACAACCCGGGTGAACTGAGTTTCCCGGTGGTGTTTGAAAATGTCAGTCCTTTCGATTTCAACACACCGCTGCGCGCCAAAGTGGAGGTGAGCAACACCGTCAACGGCACCACCTTGCCACCCGTGTACGTGACGGCGCCGCGCCAGCTCAAGGGCGACTCGACCATCACCATTCCGGTGCGCTTCCCGATGATTAGCCGCTTCGGCACCTTCACGGCGAAGGTGACGGTGAACCCCACGCCACGCGCCCAGCCGGAGGTGAACCTGTTCAACAACGAGCTGAACCTGTCGGCCTTCACAGTGATTGACAACAACGTGCCGCCCACGCTGGACGTGGCCATCGACGGCCGCCATATCCTCAACGGCGAGCTGGTGTCGTCGCGTCCGGTCATTCACATTCAGCTGAACGACGAGGACAAGCTGCGGCACATCACCGACCGGTCGGTGTTCACGGTGTCGCTGCTGAGCCCCGGCCAGGTGGGCCTGCCCACGCAGGTCAACCTGAACGGTAACAACGTGGATTTCTCGGTCGATGCCACCAACGGCAGCGTGGCGAAGCTCACCTTCGAGCCCGGTAAGGCTGCCCCGCTGGCCGATGGCGTGTACACCCTCCGCGTGCAGGGCCGCGACCCCAGCAACGCCTCGGCCGGCTCGCAGGATTTCCAGGTGAAGTTTGAAGTGGTGAATGCCTCGCAGATTTCCAACGTGTATCCGTACCCCAATCCGGTGGTAGGCAAAACCCGCTTCGTGTTCACGCTGACCGGCGACCAACTGCCCAACAACATGAAAATCCAGATTATGAGCCTCACGGGGCGGGTGGTGCGCGAGATTTTTATGAGCGAGCTGGGCCCGCTGCACATCGGCAACAACATCTCGGAATACGCCTGGGACGGCACCGATACCTACGGCGACCGCCTCGCCAACGGCACCTACCTCTACCGCGTAGCCCTCGATGACCCCAACGGCCAGTTCAGCCACCGCACCACGGCCGGCGACAAAGCCTTCAAAAACGACTGGGGCAAGCTGGTGCTCATGCGGTAAAAGGGCAAATGCGTAAATGAGTAAGGGGGACGTTCGACGGCAAATGCCATTGAACGTCCCCCTTACTCATTTACGCATTTGTCCTTTCACCGCTACCGCCGCCGCAAAGTCACGAAGCTGAAGGCGTAGGCGTGCTGCTCATCGGTCTCGTGGCGTTCGCGGGATTCCTCGCGCCATTCGGTGGGGGAGAGGGCGGGGAAAAAAGCGTCGCCCTCGAAGCGGTGGTGCACCTCGGTGAGGTAAATAACGTCGGCGGCGGGCAGGGCTTCTTTGTAGATTTCGCCGCCGCCGATGACGCAGACTTCTTCATCCAACTCCCGGGCCCGGTCCAGGGCCGCGAGGACGGAGGCGGCCGTTTCGCAGCCGGGCGCGGCCCAGCCGGCCTGGCGCGTCACCACGATATTGGGCCGCTTGGGCAGCGCCCGGCCGAGGCTGTCGAAGGTGCGGCGGCCCATCACCACGGGGTGCCCCACGGTGAGACGCTTGAAATGCTGCAAATCGGCGGGCAAGCGGCCCCACGGCAGCTCGCCCTTTGCGCCAATCACGCCGTTTTCGGCCACGGCCACTACGAATGAAACCATTGGTTTTTCTTTGAAAGAGGAATGAGAAATCAACAGAACGTCATGCTTCGGCTGCGCTCGGCATGACGTTCATTGTAGACTATGGGAAATACTAAGCCGGCAGCTTGAAGCCGCGCAGTAGCTCGGCCACGGGCATCCGCTTTTTGCCTTCGAGCTGCACGTCCAGCAAATCCAGCCAAGCATCGGCGGCGGCTACGCGCAAGTAGTGGCGGTCATCGGAGGCCCAGGTGCCGGGCGTAGCAAGGGGTTGGTTCGCTGCGTCGGCCGGGAGGGCCTGGGCGCGGAATATTTTCAGGAGCCGGCCATCGGGCAGCGCCGCGAAGGCCGTAGGAATGGGCGAGAGGCCGCGCACCCAGTTCACCAGCTCGGCGGCCGGGCGACCGAAATCGAGGCGGCCGGTTTCCTTTTGCAGCTTGGGGGCGGGGCGCAAATCGGGGCGTTGCTCCTGCGGGGTGCTGGGCGCGGTGCCGGCCGCAATGGCCTCTACCGAACGGCGAGCCAAGGCGGCGCCCACGGTTTTGAGCTTGTCGTAGAGGCTGCCGAAATCGTCGTCGGGCGCAATGGGCACCTGCTCCTGCAGAATGAGGTCGCCGGTGTCGATTTCGTGGCGCAGGAAGAAAGACGTGACGCCGGTTTCCTGGTCGCCGTGCATCAGGGCCCAGTTGATGGGCGCCGCGCCGCGGTACTGGGGCAGCAGCGAGGCGTGGATGTTGATGGAGCCCAGCCGCGGCATGTTCCACACAGCCTCGGGCAGCATGCGGAAGGCCACCACCACCTGCAAATCGGCGGCGTAGCTTTTCAGTTCGGCCTGAAATTCCGGCGATTTCAGATTGGTGGGCTGGAGCACGGGCAGGCCGTGGGCCTCCGCCGCCACCTTCACGGCCGAGGCCTGGAGCTGGCGGCCGCGCCCGGCGGGCCGGTCGGGCGCCGTGACGACGGCCACCACCCGGCCGCCGGGCCAGGCCAGCAGGCTTTCGAGGGTGGGCACGGCAAAATCGGGCGTGCCCATGAAAATGAGGTTCAGCATTGGGGATTCAAATGTTTTTTGAGAACGTCATGTTGAGCGCAGCCGAAGCATCTCTACCGCGCAATGCAATCCAATCCAATCGACAGGATTAGTTAAGCAGTAGAGATGCTTCGGCTGCGCTCAGCATGACCATTTTTACTTCCTGCTCGGCTTCGGCACAAAGCCCATTACCGCTCCGGGTACAGCAAATATTTCTTCCGCTGCGCCCGGAACTTCGTCAGCCCCGGCTGCCAGGAGGCCCGGATTTCCGCTTCCGACTTGCCGGCAATAATCTGGTCGCGTAAGGCTGTGGTGCCGGAAAGTTCCTCGAAATATTTCCCGAAGAAATGCGGCTTATCGGTGCTTTGCTGGTAAAAGTCGAGCAGGTATTTCAACACCAAGCCGTTGCCGTCGCGGGTGGCGGCGCCGGCCAGATTCAGGCCGTAGCAGAGCTGGCCTTTCATGGGTGGAGTGGGCGAGCCTGCGTTGGGGGTGGGCGTGAAGGAATACGGCCGCGAAGCCGGCTGGGCGGGGCTGCCAATCACCTCAAAGGGGGTGGCCGTGCCGCGGCCCACGCTCACGTTGGTGCCCTCGAAGAGGCAAACGCTGGGGTAGAGGGCCACGGCGTGGTCGGTGGGCAGGTTGGGGGAGGGGCGCACGGGCAGGTGGTAGGCGGTGGCGTGGGTGTAGCCGGCGGCCACGGGCACCACCGTGAGCTGACAGCGCAGGCCGCCGGCCAGCCATTTCTCGCCATTTATCATTTGAGCCAGCTCGCCCACGGTGAGGCCGTGGGCAATGGGCAGCGGGTCGAGGCCGACGAAGGATTTGTGCGCGGGCTCCAGCATGGGGCCGTCCACGAGGTCGCCGTTGGGGTTGGGGCGGTCGAGCACGATGACGGGTTTTTTTAGCTCGGCGGCGGCTTCCATCACGTAGTGCAGCGTGCTGATGAAGGTGTAGAAGCGCGCACCCACGTCTTGAATATCAAACACTAGCACGTCGACATCGGCCAGCATTTCCGGGGTGGGCTTCTTGGTCTTACCATACACGGAGCGCACCGGGGCGCCGCTGCGGGCATCGCGCCCGTCCTTGATGGTGGCGCCGTCGGCCTCTTCGCCGCGGAAGCCGTGCTCGGGCGCGAAAATGGCCGTGATGTTCACGCCGCGCGCCTTCAGCGTATCCACCAGATAGGCAGTGCCCACGCGCGAGGTTTGGTTCACAACCAGGCCCACGCGCTTGTTTTTGAGTTGCGGCAAATACTTTTCCAACTGCTCGGCTCCGACAACGACGCCTGTTTTGGCGGGCGCGGGCGGCTGCACGGGCGCGGCCGGCGCGCCTGGCGAAGACGGCGTGGTGGCGCAGGCCGGCACCGCCAGCAGCAACGACAGAACAACTTTTGCGGGAATGCCAACCATAAAAAGACGGAAAAAGGGCGGGAAAAAAGAAGCGTAAAAGGGCCCGCTCACGTAATGCGAAGCGGAAGCGTGGCCGGTACCCGTTCAAAACGTAGCTTTACGGTCAAATAATGAATGTCGCCCGCTACATTTCGCACAAGATTGACGGGGGAGCCGATTCCGGCTCCTTCACCTCGTCGGTCACAAAAATAGCCATCATCAGCATTGCCATGGGGTTGGCGGTGATGGTGGTGTCGTTTGCCATCCTGCAAGGATTTCGCAACGAGATTCAAAACAAGATATTCTCGTTCGGGGCGCACCTGCAGATTTCGCGCTACGACACCAACAACTCGCTCGAAGTAGCTCCCATTTCGGGGCCGCGGCTGGTGCAGGACCTGCACCAGTTCCCGGAAGTGAAATCGACGCAACCCTACGCCGTGAAAACGGCCATCATCAAAACCAAGGACGAGGTGCTGGGCGTGGTGCTGAAAGGCATTGCCGAAACCGATGGCCCCTCGCCCATGCGCCAGAACTTAGTGGCCGGCAAGTTCATCGGCTTCCCCGACACCACGGCGGGCGAGGACGTGCTGCTCTCGCGCAAAGTAGCCGACAAGCTGCGGCTGGCCGTGGGCGACAAAGCCCTGTTTTATTTCATCCAGAACCCGCCCCGCATCCGGCAGTTTCGCGTCAGCGGCATCTACTCCACGGGCCTCGACGAGTTTGACGAGGTGTACGTGATGGGCGACATCCGTCAGATTCGGGAGCTGAACTCCCCGGTCTGGCCCGACTCGCTGGTGGGCGGCATGGAGGTGGTGCTCAAGGACTTCAATGCCCTGGACCGAACCGAAGTAAAGCTGCTGGAACGCCTGCCCTACGACCTAAAAATAGATAAAATCACGGACCAATACGCCCAGCTTTTCGATTGGCTGCAGCTGCTGAACCGCAACGTCATCATCTTCCTGTTGCTCATCATTTTCGTGGCCACGTTCAACATGGTGGCCACGATATTCATCATGATTCTGGAGCGCACGAACATGATTGGCATTCTCAAAGCGCTGGGCGCGACGGATAACCAGATTCGGCGCATGTTTTTCTTCCGCGGGCTCTCGCTCACGGTGCGGGGCATGCTCATCGGCAACGCCATAGCCGTGGGCTTTTGTGCCATCCAGTACTACTTTCACGTCATTCCGCTCGACCCCGAGAACTATTACATGGACCGCGTGCCGATTTCCTGGGACCCGCGCATGTTGATTATTCTCAACGTGGCCACCTTCGTCGCCTCGCTGCTGGCCGTGCTCATTCCCACGTATTTGATTTCGCGGATTAAGCCGGTGGTGGCCATCAAGTTCGACTGACCACAGATTCACTCGGATTTTTCGGATGCCCCGGATTATGTGGCCGGCACAAAACCAACTCATCGACAACAAGCAAAAAGGCCACTCAAACGAGCGGCCTTTTTTGTTGAATTTGAATTGGATTGATTGTTTGAAGACTGCGCCGGCCACAAAGTCCGGGGCATCCGAAAAATCCGAGCGAATCCGTGGTCTAGATATACCAGCACTGCAACACCAGATTCGGGTCGGGGCACAGGGCGGACCACTTTTCCCGCTCGCTGGGCCGGGCCACGCCGGGAAAGTCGCCCACGCAGCCCTGCATATCGGCCATGAGCTGGAAGTGTAGGTGGGGCGGCCAGTCGCCATTCTCAGGGAAGGGGCCGACGGTGGCAAAGGCCTCGCCTTTTTCCAGCGGCTGGCCCACGCTGAGCGCCCGCCACTCGGCGCGGCCAAGGTGGCCGTAGAGGCTGTAGAAAACGGTGCCTTCCAGCTCGTGCTGCAGGACGACGGTGGGGCCGTAGTCGCCGAAATTGTCGTTGTCGGCCAAGCTGTGGACGGTGGCAGGCAGCGGCGCCAGCACCGGCGTGCCGGCCGGCAGCCACACGTCCACGCCCAGATGCAGGGAGCGGGGCTCTTCGGTGGCGCCGGGCCCGAAATGCGGACTGCGGCGGTAAATAACGCGGTTTTCGAGGTAGCCGCCGATGCCGATGCTGGCGTTTTGGAGCGCCAGTTCGGTGTCTACCAGCTGCTCGAAAGCGGCGGTGTCGCGCAGGTCGGCGGTGGCCAGGCGCGGGTTGTGGGCCGAGAAGTCGAGGCGGGCCACGTTGGGGCCGTTGAGGTCGACGGGCAGAGCGGGGCCGAAGTCGGATTGATGGTGCAGGAGGAGGGAGGCGAGCAAGGGAAACGTGTGATGAGTGGGTGAGGGGGCAGCCAAGGCCGCAAGTTACCTTTGCAGAATAAGCCGCGGCCGGGTTGCCCCCCGGCGGCTGCTTTTTCGTACTATCCGTGGCCGCGCCAGAAACCTCCGCCACCCACCTTTTCCGGCCGGCCCTTTCTTACTCAGTTGCTTCCCGCATGTATCAAACCCTCACCGTAGTTGCCCTCACCCAAGAGACTTCCGATTCCGTCACCATTCACCTGGAGCGGCCCGACCGCCAGCCCATTGCCAGCCGCCCGGGCCAGTTTCTGACCCTGATTCTGCCCTGCGGCCCAGGCGGCAAAAAAGAGCGCCGCGCCTACTCGCTCAGCAGCACGCCGCAGGAAGCCCCCCGCCTGTCCGTGACGGTGAAGCGCGTGCCGGGCGGCCTGGTGAGCAACTACCTGCTTGATACCGTGCGCGTAGGCCAGCAGCTGGAGGTGATGGAGCCGCTCGGCAACTTCACGCTTAGCCCCAGCCCCAAAGCGGCGCGGTCGTTGGTGCTCATCGGGGCGGGCTCGGGCATCACGCCGCTCATGTCCATGCTCAAAGCCGTGGTGCAGGCCGAGCCCCAGAGCTACGTGCTGCTCATTTATGGCAACCGCAACGAGGAATCGGTGATTTTTCAAAAGCAGCTGGCTGAGCTCGAAGCTCGCTCTAACGGCCACCTGCAGGTGGAGCACGTGTACAGCCAGCCCCTGCAGCCCGGCGGCCCGCACCGCCACACCGGCCGCCTGAACCGGACCATGCTGCTGCGCATTCTGGAGCAGCGCCACCAGTTTCCGGCCGAGCAGGCCGAGTATTTCCTCTGCGGCCCCGAAGGCCTGATGACCGAATCCCAGGCCGCTCTAGCCCTGCTGAACGTGCCCGAGGCCCGCGTGCGCCGCGAAAGCTTCGCCGCCAGCGCCGACAATGCCGAGCTGATGGCCGCCCAGCCCAACGGCCATGGCGACGTCTCGACCAACCCCGCCGACAATACCAAAACCACGCGCCGCGTCACGCTGCAATACGAAGGCAGCGAGTACATCATCGAAGTGCCCGCCGGCCAGACCATCCTCGACACCGCCCTCGACCAGGAAATCGACCTCCCGTATTCGTGCCAGGCCGGCGTATGCACCGCCTGCCGCGGTAAGTGCCTCAGCGGCAAGGTGCATTTGGACGAGCGCGAAGGCCTCTCGGACTCCGAGCTGAAACAAGGCTACATCCTGACCTGCGTAGGCCACCCCATGACCGACGATGTGGTAATTGAGATTGGCTAGAAGGAATTTAAGCGCCTGCAAGAACGTCACGCAGAAAAGGTGTCCTGCAGCGCGCAGCGAAGCATCTTTACCGCAGAAGTAATTCCTTCCGTTTGGATTGCGTTGCGCGGGCAAGATGCTTCGCTGCGCGCTGCAGGACGTTCTCACTTACCAGCTGGATGACGTTCTAACAAACGCATAATTTCCAACTCAAGAATCCGTCCGGCCCAGAGTTTGTCCCGTAAATCGTAGGTTGCGAGCCCGCGCCACCGTCGCACCTCATTCTACTAAAAAATATCCCCGATGCTACTTGCTGAACCCACCGCCGAGTCGGCCACCGATACCAGCCGGCCCCCGCGGCACTACTTGCCCGAAGATTTTCTGGTGACCGATTGGGCGGCTATCGAGCCGTTTTTCCAGGAATTGCAGGACCGGCCGGTACACACCGCCGCCGAGCTGGAGCGCTGGCTCCTCGACCGCTCCGAGCTGGAATCCGTGCTGAGCGAAGACCTCGCCTGGCGCTACATCCGCATGACCTGTGACACCCAGGACCCCGCCCGGGCTGAGGCGTTTCAGTACTTCGTGAACGAAGTGGAGCCGCTGGTGGCTCCCTACGACCACGCCCTCAATGAAAAAATGCTGGCCTCGGAACACCTCGCCGGGCTGGATGAGCGGCGCTACGGCGTGTTTCTGCGCTCGGTGCGCCGCGCCTCGGAAATTTACCGGCCCGAAAACATTCCGCTGAAAACCGACATCAGCACCAAGCAGCAGCAGTACGCGGCCACCGTGGGCGCCATGAACGTGACCCTCGACGGCCAGGAGCTGACCCTGCCCCAGGCCGCCGACCGCCTCAAAAACCCCGACCGCACCGTGCGCGAAACGGCTTGGCGCGCCATTCAGGCCCGCCGCCTGCAAGATGCCCAGCCGCTCGATGCCTTGTTCACGGAACTCATCGGCCTGCGCAATCAGGTGGCCCTGAACGCCGGATTTGCCAACTTCCGCGACTACATGTTTGCCGCCCTGGGCCGGTTCGACTACACCCCGCAGGACTGCTTTAATTTTCACGCCGCCATTCGCGAAACGGTGGTGCCGCTGATTGACAACTTCGACCTGGAGCGCCGCCAGGACCTGAACCTGCCCGCCCTGCGCCCCTGGGACCTCGACGTGGACCCCAGCGGCCAGCCGCCGTTGCGCCCCTTCGGCACCGGCGAGGAACTGCTGGAAAAAACCATTACCGTCTTCCAGAACCTCGACAGCTACCTCGGCGACTGCCTGCGCACCATGCGCCAGATGGGCCACCTCGACTTGGAAAGCCGGAAAGGCAAAGCCCCTGGCGGCTACAACTACCCGCTGGACGAAACCGGCGTGCCCTTCATCTTCATGAACGCCACCAGCTCGCTGCGCGACGTGGTGACCATGTTGCACGAAGGCGGCCATGCCGTGCACAGCTTCCTCACCCGCGGCCTGCCGCTGGGCGCCGACAAGCACCCGCCGTCCGAAGTGGCCGAGCTGGCCTCGATGAGCATGGAATTGATGAGCATGGACCAGTGGCACGTCTTCTTCCCCGACGCCGACGACCTGCGCCGGGCCAAGAAAACCCACCTCGAAAGCGTACTCGAAACCTTCCCCTGGGTGGCCACCATCGACAAGTTTCAGCACTGGGTATACGAGCATCCCACCCACACTGAAGCCGAGCGCCACGCCCGCTGGGTGCAGACGTTCGACGAGTTCAACCAGCGCACCGTGGACTGGACCGGCCTCGAAACCTTCAAGCCCTACCTCTGGCAGAAGCAGTTGCACCTCTACGAAGTGCCCTTCTACTACATCGAATACGCTATGGCCCAACTCGGCGCCATTGCCGTGTGGCGCAATTTCCGGAAGAATCCGGCCGAAGGCCTGGCCGCTTACAAGCGGGCCCTGGCCCTGGGCTACACCGCGCCCATCGGCCAGATTTACGCCGCCGCCGGCATCCGCTTCGACTTCAGCACCGAGTACCTGCGCACCCTGGCCGACTTCGTGCGCGAGGAAATGGAGGCGCTGTAAAGCGGTTTGCACTCAGCATGGCGTGGCATAAAAAGCAAGTCATGCTGAGCGTAGCTGAAGCATGACCGTCAAGCTTTGAATGAACGCAAAAAAGGCGGCCGGCATAATTGCCGGCCGCCTTTTTTATCAATAATCCACTCGCTTACGAAGCGCCGCCGGGCTTGGTGGTCGACGTGGTAGTGGTGTTTTTGTCGCACTCTCTTTTATGCTTCGGGCACGGGTCGCAGTCTTTGCTGCCGCAGGAAGCGAGGGTGAGGCTGGTGAGCAACAAAGCCGGCAGCAGGCGCCGGCCGAGCGTAGACGTGAAATGCATGGCGAATATGTTAAAAGGTGAGTGTTAAGTGGCTGAAATATACGCAATGGTTGCGTTGTTCGGGCACCACCCAGCTAACAATTCGGGCCGGCCTACTGCGCGCCAATCGTAAAATAGGGCAGCGGCTTGAGCGTAGCGTATTTGCCGCCCAGCGACTGCAGTTCCGTTTGGTGCAGCTTGAGGTAGTCGTTGTACTGGTGCACGGCGTTGTCGTATTGCACCCGGAAAGCCACCACGCCCGCGTCGAGCTGTTGAATGCCTTCCACGAAGTTGCGGGCGTTTTCGGAGGGGGCCTGGCCGTTGGGGGCGGCCACCGGGTATACGGCCTGCAGCAGCGAATCCTGGGCGGTGTCGTACTGGTCAATCAGGTCGGAGCTGGCCATCGTCTGCTGGTTGTAGCGACGGATTTTGAGGCGGGTGTTGGCCCGGTCGAGGGCCTGGAGCTGGGCCGCATTGGCGCCGGGCTGGGTTTTCAATTCGCGCAACAGCAGGCGCGTCACGCCAATCTTCTGGTCGTCGCTCTCGGTCATGTTGCGCCATTTCACATTCACCGAATCCTGGAGAATATCGAATTGGGCCTTCACTGCCGCCGCCGAGGCGGGGTTGAGGGAGGCGTTTTTGGAACCGTCGCGCTTGCACGAAGCAGCGCAGGCCGCGAGCAGCAGCAGGGCTACAACCAACGATTTGATGGGCGAGAGGAGGGTTTTTGCCATGAATAGTAAAGAAGATGGGCCAAGCGCGGAAACGAACAAAACTACGTTGCCGGTGCCGGCCGGCCCTCAAAAAAAAGTTGGGTAAACCACGAATGCCCTTCAACGGCAAGTTCAACGGCAAGTGCCCCCGGCTATTGTACGGGTCGGGCACCGCTACGCCAGACGATTGGGCGCGCTGGCCGCCTACACCAGGCCGCTCAGGAGCTGCTCGGCCAGGCGGTGGGCTATTTCGTCGGGGCTGAGCTTGCCCTCGGGCCGGTACCAGTTGGGCAGCCAATTGAGGCTGGCCAGCAGGGTGAGGGCGGCAAAGGCCGGGTCGGGGGTGTGCAGCTCGCCAGCGGCCACGCCCCGCGCAATCAGCGCCCGGAAGGCGCCCTCGTACCGGTCGCGCAGGGCCAGAAACTCGCTGCGGGCCGGCTCGCTCAGGTGCCGCCACTCGTGCAGGAAAACGGCCGAGGCCGCGCTGTCGTGCGTCAGCACCCGCACGTGGGCCACAATGGCCTGGCGCAGCTGCGCGGCCACGGGCGCGGCCTCCTGCGTGGCCGCCGCAAAGCCGGCGAAGAAGCTGTCGGCCAGCCCGAAGCACACGCGGTGCAGGATTTCCTCCTTCGATTTGATGTGCGAATAGAGGCTGCCGGCCTCCAGTCCCAGCGCCGTGGCCAGCTCGCGCATGCTGGTGGCGGCAAAGCCCCGGGCCCGGAACAAGGCCGTGGCGGTGCGGTCAATCTGGGCTTTGCGGGGGCGGAGGGGGGCGGTGGTCGACATAGGCGGAAGGGTAAAGATAAGCCGGCTAACGCCCGTTAGCAAACGGCTGCGCGACCGGGCCGGTGCCCCCACCGCGCCCCAACGGGCCGGGCCGAAGTTTATGGCAAGGTTAAATCCGGCGGGCTTCATCAACTATCCTGAAGCTAAGCCGTATCTTTGCCGTTGCACTGTCCTTTTTAACCCACTTTTATTATGAACAAGCATTACTTAGTGTTGTCGGCGGCCCTGTTGCTGTCGGGAGCCGCTCATGCCCAGGGCACCGAGCTTTTTTTCTCTGAATACGACGAAGGCGCTCACCAGAACGGTGTTAGTTACGGTGGTGCCACCACCTCCACGGGCAGCGAGCGGGCCATTGAGATTTACAACCCCACCACCAGCACCGTTAGCCTCAACGCATACTCGGTGCGCCGCTACGCCAACGGCAGCGCCACGCCCACCGAAGAAGAGCGTTTGGTGAAGGGCTTTGGCACGGCCAACACGAACCAGCCCAACACGATGAACACGCGCACCACCTTCGTGCTGGCCAGCGGCGAGGCCACGCTGCCCGTGATTCGCAACGCGGCCAACCAGTTCAGCGTGGGCCACGCGCCCGTGTCGGGCCCCACGGTTATCATCGGCGGCGGCACGGTTTATTTCAACGGCAACGACGCCATGGCCCTAGTGCGCTACCCCAGCGGCACGGCCGGCGTGGGCAACGGAATTATCGTCGACCTCATCGGCGTGATAGGCCAGCTGCCGCAGGACTTCACCGGTGCCGCTACCACCTCTTCGGGCAACTGGCGCGGTACCAACCCGCTCGACTCTCCTTACCCGGGCACTACCTATATTCCGAACGTGGTATCGGAAAACCAGTCGCTGACGCGCCGGGCTTCGGTATCGAGGGGGGTACAGAGTACCGTTCCTACGGTTTACACCGTCACGCCTCCTTCCACCTCTTACAATTATTCGAGCGGCTACAACATTGCCGATGAGTGGGTGACTTACAGCTACTCGCAGCCGCCCGGGGGCGTTGCCAACCCCGGTGGCCAGCTCTACGACCAACTGGGCCAGCACAACGATTACGCCGGCCCCTACGGTACGTACCAGACCACGATTTCGGGCACGCTGGAGAAATTCAACGCCAACATCAGCATATACCCCAACCCGGCCCACGGCACCGCCACGGTCGAGATTAAGGATGCCAAAGTGGGCAGCATCACGGTGATGAACAACCTCGGCCAGCGCATCGGCGCCCAGGCCAAAGGAGCCGGCCAGGAAAAGCTCACGCTTGACGTTTCGAGCCTGAAGCCCGGCCTGTACTTCGTGCAGATTTGGAGCGCCGACGGCCAGACCAAAATTTACAAAGAGCTGGTGGTGCAATAACCCGCCCCGGTTTCGAGCTGAAAAAGGAGAGAAGCAATTCTCTCCTTTTTTTGTGGGCGTACTTTTGTGTTTTGGTTGTCAGTTGCCCGTTGTTAGTTGTCAGGTTCTTTAGCCGATTACACGACTCAACGCGGACAACTGACAACGAGCAATTGATAACTAAAACCATGTCCGAACTCACGCCCCTCAACGCCATCGGCGAATTTGCCCTCATCAACCGTCTGCAGGCCGGCCTCACATTGCGTCAGCCCGGCTCGGTGCTGGGTATTGGCGACGACGCGGCCATCATCCGGCCCACGGCCGGTACCGAGCTGGTGATGACCACCGACTTACTGGTTGAAGGCATTCATTTCGACCTCTCGTTCTGCCCCTTGCGGCATTTGGGCTACAAGGCCGTGGCCGTAAACGTGTCGGACGTGGCGGCCATGAATGCGCTGCCCACGCAGCTGGTGGTGGCCCTCTCGGTGGGACCGCGCTTCACGGTGGAAGCCGTAGAGGAGCTGTACGCCGGCCTGCGCCTGGCCTGCGAGGCTTATAACGTGGATTTGGTAGGCGGTGACACTACGGCCAGCCGCGGCGGCCTCACCCTGGCCATCACGGTGCTGGGCGAGGCGCCCACTGGCAAGGCCGTGCGGCGCAGCGGCGGCAAACCCACCGATTTGCTGTGCGTGAGCGGCGACCTGGGCGGCGCTTTTTTGGGCCTGCAGGTGCTGGAACGCGAGAAGCAGGCCTTTATGGCCGACCCCGAAACCCAGCCCGAGCTGGCCAACTACGAGTACGTGGTGCAGCGCCAGCTCCGTCCCGAGGCCCGGCTCGACATCGTGCACGAGTTGCGGGAGCTGGGCGTGCACCCCACGAGCATGATTGACGTGTCGGACGGGCTGGCCTCCGAGGTACTGCACCTGTGCGCGGCCAGCGGCACGGGCGCGCGGGTGTTCAGCGAATTCCTGCCCCTGGCCAACCCCACGCTGGAGGCCGCGGCCGAGTTCAATCTCGACCCCATCACCTGCGCCCTCAACGGCGGCGAGGACTACGAGCTGCTGTTCACGGTTCCCGTCACGGACCACGAGAAAATCAAAAACCACCCCGACATTACCATCCTCGGCCACCTCACGGGCAAGGAGGAAGGGACCAATCTGATTACCAAAGCCGGCCAGCCGGTGCCGCTGAAAGCCCAGGGCTGGACAAGCTTCTAGGCCGTTTTCTATATAGAATTCCAACCTTGTGGTAAGCCCGTCCGTTAGGGGACGCAGAATGGCCCGGGCCGGGAATGGCACGCTAATTGTCTTTCTCACTTTATTCGGGCGTATTTCTCTTCCATTTTAGCCTTGTAAAGCCATGAAAAAGCTTCCGTATTTTCTGACCCTGATTATCCTTATCAGCACCGTATTCGGCTCGGCTCCGGCCAAGGCCCAGTGGAGCCCGCAGGCTAAAGGCGCCGTGATTGGCGGCCTGGGCGGTGCCGCCGCCGGTGCCCTCATCAACAAGCGCAACCGGGCCGTGGGCGGCGTGGTGGGCGGCGTGGCCGGTGGTGCCATCGGCTACGGGGTGGGCAAACACATCGACAACAAGAAGAAGCAACGCGCCGCTGCCCAGCAACGCGCCGTAGCAGCCCGCGAAGCCGCCTACCGCCGCGAGCTGGCCCTGGCCCGCAACCGCCAGACCACGGTGACGACGAGCACCCAGCCCACGGCCGTGCCCGTGAACAGCCTCACGGCTTCGACGGCGGCCATGCCGGGCGCTATGGCCCAGCCGGGCGTGTCGAATACCTACCTCGCTAACCCGCACTACGGCGACGCTTCGAAGCCGTATTCGACGGAAGAAGTTCGTCGGAAAAGCTGGTAAGCCCGAAATCGAGTTAACGACAAACCCCGGGCGCCTGCGCCTGGGGTTTGTTCCTTTTAGCCCGTGGGTGATGCTGCCCACCACCTTTCTTTTCAACCAACACCCTGGATTTATGAAATCCCTCCTTTGCAGCTTGTTTGTGGCCGTCGCGCTGAGTTCCTGCTCGAAAGCCGGCGATGCCGTCAACGTTCAAACCCTCGACCAGGACTTTATCAGCGCCTGGAACAGCCGCGACTCCGGCAAAATCACCGGCATGATGGCCGACGACGTGGCTTTCGTGCAGGGCAATGCCCACTGGAAGGGCAAAGACGAAGTGAGCCAGAAGTGGGTGAGCGCCACGCTGCCCACCATCAGCAACCTAAAAACCAGCGTGAGCAGCAGCAACGTGGACGCCAACACGGCCTACGAAGCCGGCACCTTCTCCGTCGACGTGGCCCCGGCCGCGCCTGGCGAGCCTGCCGGATTTGGCGAGGGCAACTACATTTTCCTCTGGAAGAAAGCTGCGGATAACACCTGGAAGCTGAGCTACGCGCAGTTGGAAGATTTGCCGGTGCAACGCCGTAATTAAGCCGGAAGGACGAGTGTGAGTTCGCCACTGCTGTGTCAGTAGCAACCTGTAGCCCCAACGAGTGCTCCAAGACCTTCACCAGCGTCGGGGGTGTTCGTTGGGGCTTTGTTTGTCTGGGCCGGAAGGGGCAAAGAAATCAATTGGCAGCCGGAGAAGTTATACCTGTCCGCCCCGACCGCGGCCGCTTTGCCACACCCGGCAACGCGCCGGCCTGCTTGGCGGCTTTCCCTCAACTCTTCGTTTATGACAACCGATTCGTTTGCTCCGCTGGCCTATTCTGTGCTGGATTTGGCCCCCATTAATGCCGGTACCACGGCGGCCGATACCTTTCGCCATAGCCTCGACCTGGCCCAGCAGGTGGAGAAGCTGGGCTACACCCGCTTCTGGCTTTCCGAGCACCACAACATGGTGAGCGTGGCCAGCTCGGCCCCGGTGGTGCTCATTGGCTACATTGCGGGCGGCACCAGTACGCTGCGGGTGGGCTCGGGCGGCATTATGCTGCCCAACCACGCGCCGCTGGTGGTGGCTGAACAAATGGGCACGCTAGCCTCGCTTTATCCCGGTCGGATTGATTTGGGGCTGGGCCGCGCGCCGGGCTCAGACCAGGTGACGGCCCAGGCCATCCAGGGCAGCCGCTTTGGCGGCGCGCAGGATTTTCCGCGCGATATTCAGCAGCTTCAGGCGTATTTCTCGGCGGCGAATAGCACGGCCACGGTGCGCGCCATTCCGGGCGAAGGGCTGGAAGTGCCGATTTACGTGCTAGGCTCCAGCACCGACAGTGCGTATCTGGCGGCGGCGCTGGGCTTGCCGTATGCGTTTGCCAGCCACTTCGCGCCGGGGCAACTGTTTCCGGCCCTGGAGATTTACCGGCAGAACTTCCGGCCGTCGGCTGCGCTGGCTGCGCCCTATGTCATTGCCTGCGTGAACGTGGTGGCCGCCGACACCGATGCCCAGGCACAGTACCTGGCCACGTCGCTCAAGCAGTTCATGCTGGGCGTTATCAAGGGCCGGCCGGCGCCGCTACAGCCGCCCGTCGAGTCGATGGCCGGGCTGTGGGAACCGGCCCAGCAGTACGCCGTGGAGCAGATGCTGGCTTTCTCCTTTGTTGGCAGCAAGGCCACCATTCAGCAGAAAATGCAGGAATTTGTGGACGAGACGCAGGTGAATGAAATCATGGCCGTGACCAATGTTTTCAGCCATGAGGCGCGGGTGTATTCCTATCAGCTGCTGGCGGAGGCGCTGCGGGGGATTCCGCAGCCCCAGGCGGAGCTGGTGGGGTAAGGTGGCCGGGACGCGGCAGCAAAACCCAAAACGTCATGCTGAGCGAAGCGAAGCATGACGTTCTTTTTATTTCTGAAACTCCTATCCTAATCCTCCGGGTAGGGCACGAACACAAAATTCGTGAATTCCTCATCGAGCACGAAGAGGCAGCAGAACTCGTCGGCGTCCTTGTAGGTGGCTTTGAAGGCTTCAATGCCGCCTTCGTCGATGATGCCTTGTTGCACGAAGAGCTCGAGGTAGCTGGCGAAGACGTGCCACTCCAGGTTCAGCTCATCGGCGTTAACGAGGAGGCCACCAAGGGGCACTTCCTGCTTGGCAAAGACGAAAATGGGGTATTGGCTGAAGTCGCCCTTGCGAATCTGGGAAGAGGCTTCGGCAAGCGTGTCGCATACCTTCACGAAATCCTTGGTGATGGTGCCGAGGTATTTGCCGTTGAGTTCGGGGTCGTTGAAGTAGTCCATAACTATTTCTTAAATCGAATAAATACAGTCACAATTGAGTATAGGCCAGCAGAAAGCAAAATCACAAATACTGCGAATCCCGCGCCTGTATGCTTGTCTATTGTGTAGATGTATGCGCTGAGCAACAGTGTTGCTACTATCCAGCAAAACTTAAAAAAAGTTTTAGGTTGCATGACAGACGTTACTTCAACTCCAGCGCCACCACATTCTCCACGTGGTGCGTGTGCGGGAACATATCCACCGGCTGCACGCGGGTGACTTTATACGCGGCATCGAGCAGCTCCAGGTCGCGGGCCTGGGTGGCGGGGTTGCAGCTGATGTAGACGATGCGGGGGGCGCGCAGCTCCAGGAGGCGGGCCACCACGTCGGGGTGCATGCCGGCGCGGGGCGGGTCGGTGATGAGGACGTCGGGGCGGCCGTGGTGGGCGGTGAAGTCGGCGGTGAGGATGTCCTTCATGTCGCCGGCGTAGAACTCGGTGTTGGTGATGTTGTTGATTTCGGCGTTGACGTGGGCGTCGGCTACGGCCTGCTCCACGTACTCGACGCCGATGACTTTGCGGGCCTGGTGGGCCACGAAGCTGGCGATGGTGCCGGCCCCGGTGTAGAGGTCATACACGAGTTCATCGCCTTTGAGGTCGGCGAAGTCGCGGGCTACTTTGTATAGCTGGTGAGCGCCTTCGGAGTTGGTTTGGTAGAAGGACTTAGGGCCGATGCGGAAGCGTAGGCCTTCCATCTCTTCCTCGATGTAGGGCTTGCCGTGGTAGTTCACCACGTCGAGGTCATGGAAGGTTTCGTTGCCCTTGTCGTTGAGAACGTAGTTGAGGGAGGTGATGCCGGGGAACTTGACCAGCAAGGCGTCGAGCAGGTGCTCGATGCTGGGGTGGGGCCGGTAGCACTGCAGAATCACCATGATTTCGCCAGTGCTCTGGGCGGTGCGGATGATGAGGTTGCGCAGGTTGCCGGTTTGGCGCACCATGTTGCCAAACTGCAGGCCGTGCTCGCGGCCGTAGTCGCGCACGAAGAGGCGGATTTCGTTGCTGGGCTCGGCCTGGAGGTGGCAGTGCTGCACGTCGATAATCTTATCGAAGCGGGCGGGGGTGTGGAAGCCCAGCACGTTGCGGTCGAAGGTCTGGGTGTCGTCGTCGATTTGCTCCTGGGTCAGCCAGCCGTTGTCCGAGAAGGTGTATTCGAGCTTGTTGCGGTAGTAGGTGCGCTGGGGCGAGGAGAGGATGAACGGAATTTCGGGCAATTCCACCTTGCCAATGCGCGTGAGTTGGTCGACGACCTGCTGCTGCTTGAAGCGCAGTTGCGAGTCGTAGCCCAGGTGCTGCCACTTGCAGCCGCCGCACACGCCAAAGTGCTGGCAAAACGGCGTGGTGCGCAGCTCCGAATACGTGTGGAAATGCGTAGGAACGGCTTCCAGAAAGTTCTTTTTGGCGCGGGTGATGCGCAGGTCCACCACGTCGCCGGGGGCCACCTGCGATACGAAGATGACGAGGTTATCGAGGCGGACCAGGCATTTGCCTTCGGCCACCATGTCCTGAATCAGGATGTTGTGGAGGGCATCGGCGGGTAAGTTTTTAGAGGCTTTCTGGATTTTGCGGGACATAACGAGCGGGCGATAAGTCCGCAAAGGTACGCGGGCCGCCGGGGCCTGCCGCCCACTGCGGGCGCTTCTAATCGAGGTAGGGGTTCATAATATCATTGGAAAACGCGTAGCCGGGGCGGCGCCAGAACTGCGCCGGGTTCACGCGGCCCGCAAACTCGTTGCTGTACCACACGCGGGGTTTCCCGCTGCGGGGCCAGCGGCGGGGCGTGAGCCGGGCGCGGAGCTGCGTGGGCTGGCTGCCCGCGTAGGCCGGCACGGCCACTTGCCAGTACTGGCCCGGCGCCAGAAACAGGGTGTGGTAGCTGTTGCCGCAGAAGCTGCGGGGCATATATTCAATGTCGCGCCAGGTGCCGGTCAGGTCGCGGGCCTGTAGCACGAGGTCAATCATGCTGTCCTGGCCATCGAATAGAATGGTATCGGGCGTGGCGTTGCTGATGGTGAGGCGGTGCCCGGCAAATTGCCGCCTAAAAAGCGTGTCGACCACATCCGTTGCCACGCGCACGCGCAACTGGCCGGCGGTGGCTGGGGCCCCGGGCAAGCGCCGGGGCATATTACCCGAAACTGCCCAGCCGCCCGCCCGTCGAAACTGCCGCAGGTCGGGCGACGACACGCCGTAGGTGGCCCGGTTCATAATGTCGCTGTTGCGGACCACGCCGGCAGCCTGGGGCCGGGGCGCTTGCCAAAGCAGGTGGCCGGCGCGGTTGAGGTAGGCATCGCGGCCGTTGATGACGACCGGCAGCAACCCCCGGTAATAAGTATCGGCCACCCGGTTGAAGCGGGGCGGCACCAGCAGGTCGGTGGTCAGGTCCCAGTAGCCGTGGCGGGTATCGTAGTGGTTGCCGGGCTGGACGGTGGATTTGCTGAAAAACAACAGGTTGCCGACCCGCAGCACGTCATCGTAAGCAAAGGGCAGGCGGCGGGCCGGGCCCGTAGCCCGGCCGGTTGAATCGACAAGCAGTACCTGAGTTGAATCGAGGCGAACGGCTTCAACGCCGTGGTTGAAATAGGGCGCTACAAAGTTGCCAAAGTTGGGGCCGATGGGCTGGCCCAGGGGCTTTGGATGGAGGCGTCGGCCGGCTTTGTCGACCAGGTACCAGCCACCGGCTTTGGCTTCGGCCCAGGCCCGGCCGTGGTGGTAGGGGCTGAGCGATTCTAATGTAGAATCGGCGAAGAGCTGGCGGCCCTGGCGGTCGAGCACGGCGGGGAAATCGTCGGAGTTGATGTCGAACGGGCCCGCCGGCCGCCGGCTGATGACCACCACGTTGTCCTGATAAAGCTTGTCGCCGAGAAAGTAATGCCGCCCTGGGATGGTGGCCAGCACGTGGCCCAGCGTATCGAGCAGCTGCGAATCGGAGTAGTCTTCATCGGGACGGGTGGCGGGCAGGCTGGCCAGCGCACGGCCATCGGCATAGCCGTTGATATCGTCGTAGCGCCCAAAAGGCACCACTAAGTGGCCGTGCCGGTCGGCCACCCCCAAGCTGGCTTCGCCCCATTCTAATGTGGTCGTGGTATCGGCCGGACTGTCCGGGTTGTTGCGGGTGCGCAGCCGGGCGGCGCGCTCCAGCCGGAACCGGTTGGCGCCCAGGTAGCGCACGTCGTGGTACACGGTATCGATGAGCAGGCGCCCGTTGAGGTCGAGCACGCCCTGGCCGTTGAAAATGCTGGAGACAATCAGCTCGACGGGTTGGTCGTGTTCATCGAGCACCCATTCCAGGCTCGGATAGGTGCCGGCCGTGGTGAGGGCGCGGCCGGTGCGGTCAATCAGTTGGGGTTGGTCGTGGGGCCACACGATGGCCCGACCGGCCCGAAATTCGGTGGCAAACTCATAAGTCGGCGGCAGGGCGTAGCGGCCCTGCTGGTCGATGTAGCCATAAAGGCCGCCTTCGCGCACGGCGGCCAGCCCCTCGGCAAACGGGCCGCTGCCCCAGTAGCGCGGCTGCAAGGCCACCACGCCAGTCGAATCGAGGTAGCCCCAGCGGCCATTTTCCCGGAACTGCGTGAGCAGTTTTGGCGCCTCCTTTACTACCCTGGATTGCGGCGCGCAACCCCCGATAATGAGGCAGCAGAAAACAACCATTCGGCAGAAAAAACGCGGTATCATCATGGCCGGTTAAGTGAAAAAGCTTGCCGATGGCGCTGGTCAATAATTGGTTTCCAGCGCTTGGATTGCCGCTTTACAACTGCACCATACTTCCACTTATTGCATGTATAAAAAAAGGCCTCCCAATTCATGGGAGGCCTTTTTAGCATTACGGCAGCGTGGTCTACTTCACCACCTCGAACCAGTTCTTGATGCTGGTGCCGTTGGGCAGTTTCAGCAGGTAGAAGTACTGGCCGGGGGCAATGCTGTCGTCGCCACCCCAGTTGTTCTGGTAGTTGGTGGTGGTATACACCTCGCGGCCCCAGCGGTTGAAGATGGTGAAGGTGTTGCCGGGGTAAAGGGCAATGTTGTCAATCACCAGCACATCGTTCAGGCCATCGCGGTTGGGCGTGATGATGTTGTACACCTTCGTGTCGTTGGCAAAGTCAACCGCCGTTTCGTTTGAGTTCGACAGGCGCTCTGTGGCGTCGGTGCTCACGGCCACCACGCGGAAGTTCTGCTTGAAGCCCACGCCCGAAGCCAAATTGTTGGCGTCGGTGTTCGATACGATGGTGGTGAGCGTGCCGGCCGGTACGGCCTTGAGCAGGGTCGAAGTACCGCCATCGACGCGGCGGTAGATGCGGTATTCCTTCACCGTGAAGCCCACGTAGGCGTTCCAGGTCAGCGACACGTTGCCCTGGTCGCGGCCACCGGCGCCGGGTAGCGGCGTCGTCACGAGGCGTACCGTCTGCACCACCTGGCTCGATACCAGTGTGCCGCAACCGTTGGTCAGGTCGAGGCGGTACTCGTAGGAGTTGGCGTTGGCGTCCACGTTATTGGCATCGGTGTAGGTGGTCGAGGCAACCGGCGTCTGGCCTACCGCAACGAAGGCCCCACTGCCCGCCACGCGGCGCATGATTTGCACTTGGTTGGGGGTGTTGGTGCTGTTTGGGGCGTTCAGGGTCAGGATGATGCGGCTGTTGCTAGCAATGTCAACCGAGCCCAGCGTGAGGGCCACATTCGGCGCATCGAACAGGATGGTGCGGGTAGCCGCGACGCTGGGGCAAGAGGCCGGGCTGGCGCTCACTTCCTGGGCGCTCACCGAGTACGGGCCGGTGGCGTTGAAGCGCACTGTAACGGTGCTGGCCGTGAGCGGCGTCGAGGTGATGGTGCCGCCCACAATGGTCCACTGATAGCTGGCGCCAGCCGTGGGGTTGGCAATGGCGTACTGCTGGGGCGTGGCCACGTTACACACAAAGCCCGAGCCCGAGATGGTGGGCGTTGCCGGCATGGGGTTCACCGTGAACGGCGTGGTGTAAAGCGGGCCCGTGCAGCCGGCCGACGTCGTTTCCTGCACCGTGAGGGTGTAGGCGCCGGGAGCGGGCAGGGTAGCCAGCGTGCGGCTGTTGCCGGTGCCGGCCAGCACGGTGCCGCTCAGGCGGAAGGTGTAGGTCGAACCCGTGAAGCCGCCCGGCAGGGCAAACATCACCGGGCCGCTGCTCTGGCACACCCGCGCCGGCGCCGTGATGGCCAGCGTGGTGAGCGGCGAGGGGTTGATGAGCACACGCAGCGTATCCGACACGCCGCGGCAGACGCCGCCGGTGGGGTTGCTGGTTTCCGTCACCACAATCTTGCCAATGGTGGGCACGGTAACCGGCGCCCAGTTCACGCTCACCGTGTTCTGGAAGGTGCTCACCTGCGTGCCGCCGATAATCAGCCAGGAGTAGCTCGAACCGTTGGCAAACGAGCCGCTGGTATAGGTATAGGGGCCATCGGCCTGGCACACCGAGCGGGGCACGGGCGCCACGGCTACCACGTCGCCGGGGCCGGTGGGGCGCACCGTCTGCAGGCGCTGGTTGATGATGATGGGCAGGGTGGTGGTGTCCGAAGAGCAGCCCTGAGCGTTCAGGCGGAATACCTTCACGAAGCCGCCCGTCTGGGCCACGCCCCAGTTCACGGTGATGGCGGGCGTGCCCTGACCGGAGGCAATGGTGCCGCCGTTCACCAGCCAGGTATAGGCCGTGCCGGCCGGGGTGGGCACCGAGTAGGCAATACCCGTGACGGTGGGGCACACCGAAGCTGGGCCTACGATGGGCTCCGGCGCCGGGCGTGGGTTGATGGTTACCACCACCGTGGCAGTGCTCACGCAGCCGCTGGCAGTGGTGGCCGTCAGGGTGTAGGTGCGGGTGATGGGGGCAGTGCCGGTGTTCACACCCAGGAGAACGGGCTGGGCCACGGTGGCGCTGCTCAGGTCGGTGGCCGGGCTCCAGCTATAGGTATAGCCGGTGAGCGGGGCCGCACCCAGCGTCACGCGCTTGCCATCGCACACGGCCACGGCCGGGCCGGCGTTAGAGATGGAGGCCGGGTTCACGGTCACGGTCACGGTGCTGGTGGCTACGCAGCCGTTGGCGGTGGTGGCGGTCAGGGTGAAGGTCGTGACGATGGGTGCGTTGGTCGTGTTGGCCAGCGTGAAGGTGGGGTTGGCCACGGTGGCGCTACTCAGGCCGGTGGCCGGGCTCCAGCTATAGGTAGTGCCGGTGAGCGGGGCCGCACCCAGCGTGACGGCGGTGTTCGAGCAGGTGGTCTGGTTGGCGCCGGCCACCGCCACGGCGGCGGGATTGACGGTTACTACCACCGTATCGCGTTGGAAGCAGCCGTTGGCTGTCGTCGCCAGCAGAATATACTGCTGGGTGATGTTGGCGCCGGTGGTGTTCGCCAGCGTCACGGTCGGGGTCAGTACCGAGGCGCTGCTCAGGCCCGTGGCGGGCGTCCAGGCATAGGTGGTGCCGGCTACAGCCGTGCCCGTGCCGATGGTCGTCGGCACGTTCGAGCAGGTCGTCTTATCCAGACCAGCCTGCGCTACGGCGGCGGGGTTCACGGTTACGGCCACCGTGCTGGTGGCGGTGCAGCCCTGGGCCGTGGTGGCCGTCAGGGTGTAAGTCGTGGTGATGGGCGCGCCGGTGGTGTTCGCCAGCGTCACGGTCGGGGTCAGTACCGAGGCACTGCTCAGGCCCGTGGTGGGCGTCCAGGCATAAGTGGTGCCGGCTACAGCCGTGCCCGTGCCAATGGTCGTCGGCACATTCGAGCAGGTCGTTTTAGCCGTACCGGCTTGCGCCACGGCGGCCTGGTTCACAGTCACGGCCACGGTGCTGGTGGCGGTGCAGCCGTTGGCGGTGGTAGCTGTCAGGGTGTAGGTGGTGGTGATGGGCGCGCCGGTGGTGTTGGTCAGCGTAATGGTCGGGTTCAATACCGAGGCGCTGCTCAGGCCCGTGGCCGGGCTCCAGGCGTAGGTGGTGCCGGCTACGGCCGTGCCGCTGCCCAGCGTAGCGCTGGCGCCCGAGCAGAAGGCTACTGCCGGACCTGCCGCCGCAACTGCAGCCGGGAATATAGTAACAACCACCGTGCTGGTGGCTGAGCAGCCTTGGGTCGTGGTAGCAGTCAGCGTGTACGTCTGGGTGATGTTAGCGCTGGTAGTGTTGGGCAAGGTCACCGTCGGGTTCAGCACCGAAGTGCTGCTTAGGCCTGCGGTGGGGCTCCAGGCGTAGGTGGTACCGGCCACGGCCGTGCCGTTGCCAATGGCCACGGGCACGTTCGAGCAGGTTGATTTCGCCAGGCCCGCATCCGCCACCGCGGCTTGATTCACGGTCACGGCCACTGTGCCCGTAGCCGAGCAGCCATTGGCCGTCGTTGCCGTTAGGGTATAAGTGGTAGTGATGGGCGCGCCGGTGGTGTTGGTCAGCGTAATGGTCGGGTTCAGCACCGAAGCGCTGCTCAGGCCCGTGGCCGGGCTCCAGGCGTAAGTGGTGCCGGCTACGGCCGTGCCGCTGCCCAGCGTAGCGCTGGCGCCCGAGCAGAAGGCCACCGCCGGGCCGGGCGCTGCCACTGCGGCCGGGAACACCGTCACGACCACCGTGCTGGTAGCCACGCAACCGTTGGCGGTGGTAGCGGTCAGCGTGTAAGTCTGGGTGATGTTGGCGCTGGTCAGGTTGGGCAGGGTCACGGTGGGGTTGAGCACCGAGGCGCTGCTTAGGCCCGTGGTGGGCGTCCAGGCGTACGTAGTGCCGGCCACGGCTGTGCCGTTGCCAATAGCCACGGGCACGTTCGAGCAGGTCGATTTCGCCTGGCCCGCATCCGCTACGGCGGCCGGGTTGATGGTCACCACCACCGTGGCGGTGGCCGAGCAGCCGTTGGCCGTGGTGGCGGTCAGGGTGTAAGCGGTGTTAATTGGCGAGCCGGTGGTGTTGGTGCCGGTCACCGCCGGGTTCAGGATGTTGGGGTTGCTCAGGCCGGTGGTCGGGCTCCAGCTATAGGTAGTGCCGGCTACCGGCGTAGCCGTACCGCCCAGCGGGGCCGAGGTCGTGCCCGAGCAGAAGCTGATGGCCGGACCGGGCGTGGCCACGGCGGCCGGGTTGATGGTCACCACCACCGTAGAAGTAGCCGAGCAGCCGTTGGCCGTAGTAGCCGTTACGGTGTACGTCTGGGTGATGGGGGCGCCCGTAGTATTGGGCAAAGTCACTGTCGGCTGGGCCGCAGTGGCGCTGCTCAGGCCAGTGGCGGGGCTCCAGCTGTAGGTATAGCCGGTGAGGGCCGCTGTGCCGATAGGCGCCGATGCCACGCCCGAGCAGGTGCTCAGGGCCGGGCCGGCATTGGCTGTGGCGGCGGGGTTCACCGTCACGCGCACCGTGCCCACGCTTGAGCAGTTGTTGCCGATAGATACGGTGAGCGTGTAGGTCGTGACGATAGGAGCATTGGTCGTGTTGGGCAGCGTCACGGTGGGATTGGCCACGGTGGTGCTGCTTAGGCCAGTGGCCGGGCTCCAGGAATAGGTTGCGCCCGCAATGGGCGTGCCGCCGAGCGGTGTAGAGGCCACGCCGGGGCACACGCTGCGGTCGGCGCCGGCATCGGCGGTGGGCGGAGGCGTCACGGTCACCGTCACGGTGTTCGAGATGGTGCAGGTGCCGTCGGTGCCCGTGATGGTGTAGGTGGTGGTGGTCGTGGGGTTCACGGTCACGGTGGTGCTGGTCGAGTTGAGGCCGCCGCCGCTCCACACGTAGGTCAGGCCCGCCTGGCCCGTCACGGTGAGCGTGGTGCTGCCGCCCAGGCAAATGGTGGGCGACGCCGCCGCCACCGTCAGGGCGGGCAGCGGGCGAATGTCCACGTTTTTCACCACCGAGTCGGTGGGGCAGCCGCGCGAGGAAATACCGCGCAGCACCAGCGTACCGGTGGTATTGGCGCTGTTCCAGGTCACGTTCACCGTATTGGTGCCCTGGCCGCTGCTGATGGTACCGTTCCGCACGGTCCAGCTGTAGGAAGTGGGCGTGGGGCCGGCGGCGGTGTAGGTGCGCACCACGGCCGGGTCGCACACCGTGGCCGGGCCGTTGATGGCGTTGGGGCCCGCCGCGCGGGTTACCGTGATGCGGAACACGTCGGAGGCCAGCTTGCCGCCGCAGCCGTTGTCGCGCACCGTGATGGCAATGTCGTAGGGCGTGGCGCGGGCCTGGCCGCAGGCCGAGTTGTACACGAAGGTGCCCGATACCGTGCCGGTGCCGGTGGCCGTGGCCGTGCCCGTGCCCGTGGTGGCCTGCACCGTGCCCGTGCTGTTATTGAAGGTGGTATTGAACGGACCACTGCCGTCCAGCAACACGCTGTTGGCCGTGAGCACCAGGGGGTGCCCCGGGGTGCTGGACTGCGTGGCCGTAATCGGAATGCTCAGCGACTGCCCTTCCTCGATGGTGTAGTTGCGGGGCGTATTAATGGTGGTGGGCAACACGGGCGGCGGCGTGGCCGGACAGGTCGAAACCACCAGCTGCAAGTCGCGTCGGGTAGTGCCAATCAGCACTTCGCGCCCGTTGATGTTGCGGTATTCCTGCACATCCACCGCCACCACGTAGAGGCCGTTGGTGGTGGCGCCGTATTTGGCCACGCCGGTGCTGGCGTTGAGCAACGCAAAATTGCCCGCGCCGGTGCCGAAGGGAGTGGCCGCGCTGTAGCTGCTGTTGAAGTACGGAGTGGTAGAAAAAGTGGGCGGCGAAGTGACTACACTGGTCAGCGCGTTGTAGGGCGTGCCAAAAGAGTACGCCAGCCGGTCGCCATCGGCATCCACCGCGTTGTTGAGCGAGATGGTGGTATCGTTCTGGCAAACAATGGCCACGGCCGTGTCCGAGAAAACGGGCGAGCGGTTGGAGATGAGCGGCGGGGCCATGCTCACGTACAGGGTGAGGTTCTGGCTGCCCGAGTTTGCCAGGTTGGTAATACCGGCGTTGCGCGCGCCTACCGAGTACACGGCGTAGTAGCCATCAAACGATACCGGCAAGCTCACCACCTGGGTGTACTTGCACAGGTAGAACGGCTGGCTGGGGCCCTGCACGGCGCAGCCCGTGGGCACGGGCGGCGAGATGGGCGGCGGCAGGTTCGTGTTGGTGGGTGTGGGCAACACCCGCGGAATGTTGAGGTTCTGCAGCACGGCGCCCGTGGTGCGGTTATAAACCGTGACCGGGGCGGTGGTGGGCGGCGGGGCAATGCCGTTGGGGTTGGCATTGGTGTAGAGGCCGTTGCTGTAGATGGTGACCGTGATTTCGTAGCGAAACGGGGCCGCCGTGGTGCCGTTGGCGTCGAGGTAGCGGTAGCTCATTTCGCCGCCCAGCAAGTGGGTAGCGCGCGCCGGGGCCATGCCCAGCACAAGCAGCGCCAGCAGCATAATCGACCCAAAAAAACGCCGTGGTAAGGTTTTAAACATATAAAAAGGTAAAGGGAGGGAATGCGGAACGAAAACCCGGCGGCCCGCAGGCCGCCGGATTAGTTGAAGCAGATAAATGGGAAAAGCCGACCGGCAGCAGGCTACTCGCGCACCACGCGGCGCACGGCGGTTTCGCCTTTGGCGTTGCGCAGCTGCAACATGTACACGCCGGGGGCGAGGCGGCTCAGGTCCAGCTCGGCATCGGCGGCGGGGCCGAGGCGCAGGCTGGTGGTGAGCAGGGTGGCGCCCAGCAGGTTTTGCACAGTGGCGGCGTAGGCACCGGTGGCGCTGGCATCGGGCAGGTGCAGGTGTACCCGGCCGTCGGGGGTGGGGGTGGGGTAAACGCTGAGGCTGGGCAGGGCTTGCGCCTCGCGAGCCGCCAAGGGGCCAAACACCAGCTGGTAGTCTTCCACCTCGGCGTTCAGCAGGTTCACGGTGCAGGCGGTGGGCTGGTTGTTATTGGCCACCACTATCACTCGCATCCGGGCGCTGAGGCCAGCGGTGGGGCTCGTCACCGCGAAGGAGGTGGTGTAGGTCGCCGACGAGGGGCCGGCCGTCGTCAGGCCGTTCACCAGCAGTTCGCCGTTGTCGAATATCCCGTTCTGGTTCTGGTCTACCCATATCGACGTGCGGTGAGCCGCCGCCAGGTTGGTCGTCACCGTGATGTTGACCGTGCGGCTGGCGCCCATGGCAATGGGCGTGGTGGTATAGTTGCCGTAGCCGCCCGTGGAGTTGCCCGTCGTGTTGTTATATCCCGGCTGCGCGTTGCTCACCAGCACCGTCTGGATGCTGAAGGGGCTGGGCTGCTGGACACCGCCGGGCCCCGTGCCCCCGGTGCCGTTGGCGGCGCAGTAGGTGAAGCACGGCAGCTGAATGGTGAGGTAGTTGAGGCGCGTGGTGGTGGCCGAGCCGTTCGAGTTGGTGGCCGTCAGGCTCACGGTGTAGGTGCCGGCCGCGGTGTACTGGTGCGAAGGGTTCTGGGCGGTGCTGGTGGTGCCATCACCGAAATTCCACAGCCACGAAGTGGGCGCGTTCTGGGTGCCGTCGGTGAACTGCACGGGGTTGATGCAGTTGCCGGCCACGTAGTTGCTCGTGAAGCTCACCAGCGGCGGGGCCGTGTTGGGGCGCGCGATGATGGTGTAATCTTCGGCTTGGCCGCTGGCCTGGCTGGCGCAGGGACCGGTGCTGTTGCCCACGGCATCGGCAATCACGCGCAGGCGCAGGGGCTGGTTCAGGGTGATGGTGCCGGGCAGGGTGATGGTGGTGGTGGGGCTCACCGTGTTCAGGGCCACGTAAATCTGCTCACCGCTGGTCAGCGAGCCGTCGTTGTTGCCGTCGAGGTACACGCGGATGTCGTGCGCGTTGGTGCCGCCCGTGGTGATAATCATCTGGGTGCTCAAACCCACCATCAGCTCGGCGCGCTGCGTGCAGGTGAAGTCCTGGTAGCCCGCGCTGCCATCGGCCGAAGTGTTGTCGATGGTGCCCAGCCGGAAGCGGGTGATGCCGTAGTTGCCGAAGTAGTTAATCGTAGTGGGCGTGCAGGAGGCCGCCACGGGCACCTGGGTGTTGTAGGTGATGCTGGTGGTAGCCGTGGTATTGTTGCCGGCCGCGTTGGTCACCCGCAAAGTCACGGCGTAGGTGCCGGCCGTGGTGTAGCAGTGGTTGGGGTTCTGAATGGTGCTGGTGGTGCCGTCGCCAAACGTCCAGAGCCAAGCCGTGGGCACGTTCTGGCTGGCGTCGGTGAACTGGATGCAGCCGGTGCAGGTGGTGGTGGCGCTGGTGGTGAAGGCGGCCACCGGCGGGCTGGTGTTGGCCGAGAGCGTCACGCTGTAGTCCTCGTCCTGCGAGTACACCGGCGTGGAGCACGAGGTCGGAAGCGGGCTGTTGGCGTAGTCGGCGGCCACGCGCATGCGCAGGCGCGAGGTGAGCGTGGCCGTGGCCGGCACCACGAAAGTGCCCGAATGCGTGGTGGCGTTGTCGGAGCTGAACACCAGCTCGTTGTTGCCGGTGAAGGCGCCGTCGTTGTTGTAGTCTATCCACACGCGCACGTTTTGGGCGGGCGAGGTGGTGCGCACACTGATGGGGTAGCTCTGGCCCACCACCAGCGCCGCGTTCTGCGTGCAACTGTAGTCGTGGTAGCCGGCCGTGTACGCCGTGCGGTTGGCCAGCACGGTGGTGCCCACCGTCACGTTCAGAATCGCCATGCCGTAGATGGATGGGTTGGCGATGCTGGCCGAGCCCGGGGTGCAGGCCGCCGTGACGGGACAGGTCTGGGCCTCAGCGGCCGACGAGACGCCCAGCGTTAACAGAACGGCCGCTACGCCGGAAGCAATGCGGGACCAAGAACGTAGGAGTGGAAGCATACGGTATTTTGTGGGAAAACAATAGAATTCAATGGATAAATGTAAGGAGAAAATGCCGACCTCAAGGCCGGAATCGGCCATTTTCGGTTTTTATTCGCCCATGTCCCAAACGGGTTCGGCCAAAGCTCCTTTTTATCCTCCCGGCGGGCGCCGGTTCCTTGCCTGACTGCCGCCAGCAGGCAGGGTTTAAAAAGCACCGGGCAAAAATCGCACCATCTGGCCGTAAATTTGGGCGCAACCTGCCTGTTTCGCTTTTTACGGCTTTCGCCAGCCCTCTTCTTTTCACCCCATGCCTACTCCTACTGTACTCATCACCGGCGGCACTTCGGGCATTGGCCGGGCCTGCGCGCTGGCCTTTGGCCGGGCCGGCTACCAGGTGGCCATCACGGGCCGCGACGAAAAAAAACTCGCTGAAACCGCTCAGGCCCTGGCCGCCGCCGGCATTGCCCACCTCACGGTGCGGGCCGACGTGGGCGACGAAGCCGCCGCCGAGCGCGCCGTGCAGGAAACCGTGGCCCGCTTCGGTGGCCTCGACGTGCTGCTCAACAACGCCGGCATCAGCATGCGCGCCCGCTTTCAGGACGCGGAACTGGATGTGATTAAGAAGCTCATGCAAACCAACTTCTTCGGCACCGTTTTCAGCACCAAGTTTGCCCTGCCACACCTGCTCAAAAGCAAGGGCACAGTGGTGGGCATCAGCAGCATTGCAGGCTACCGCGGTTTGCCAGGCCGCACAGGGTACTCAGCGTCCAAGTTTGCCATGAACGGCTTTCTCGAAGCCCTGCGCACCGAATTGCTCGACCAGGGCGTGAACGTGCTCACGGCCGCGCCGGGCTTCACCTCCTCCAACATCCGCAATACGGCCTTGGCCGCCGACGGCTCGGCGCAGGGCGAGAGCCCGCGCGACGAGGGCGCCATGATGAGCAGCGAAGCTGTGGCCGACGAAATCCTGCGGGCCGTGCAGCAGCGCAAGCGCACACTGGTGCTCACGGGCCAGGGCAAGCTGGTGGTTTTCCTCAACAAATGGCTGCCCGGCCTGAGCGACAAGCTCGTGCTGAATCATTTCCGGAAGGAGGAGAAGGGCGTGGACGTGGGGTAGAAGGCGACTCGTTCTGACGGGCGCCTCACCCCCCGACCCCCTCTCCTTGGGGAGAGGAGGAGCTACGGCCGCGCATCTGGCTCCATTGGCAAATGACTTGATAAATCAAAAAAGCCTCCCGCATTGTGCGGGAGGCTTTTTTGATTTATCATCTAAACTGTCGCCTGGCTCCCCCTCTCCCCAAGGAGAGGGGGGCCGGGGGGTGAGGCGCCCCGCCCGGACAACTACAGCGACGCCTTCTGCGCCAGCTTCACCGCCTCGTACATATCCACCACGCCGCCGGTGACGGAGAGGGTGGAGAAATCAACTTCCTTCTCGGTGCCGGGCACCTGCACTTTGGTGTGGTGCACCTGGGCCGACTGCATGATGATGCGCTTCAAATCGGTGGCCGTGAGCTTGGGGAAGTAGGACTTGAGTACTGCCGCCACGCCGGCCGTGACGGGCGAGGCCATGCTGGTGCCGCTTTCATTGCCAAACGTGCTGCCGGGCAGGGTGCTGAAAATGCCCACGCCGGGCGCGAACACATCGACGGCCTTCTTGCTGTAGTTCGAGAAATCGGCGGGCAGGTTGGCGTTGTCCTTCGGGCCGGAAGCGCCCACGGTGAGCAGGTTGGGCACCACGCCTTTGTTGATGTAGAACGAGGCCGGATAGTTATCGGTCACGTCGAGGTTATTGTTTTCGTTGCCGGCGGCATGCACCAGCAGCACGTTTTTGGCGGCGGCGTACTTGAAGGCGGCTTCCACAGCCGGGCGCTGGGGCGAAAATTCCTTGCCGAAGCTCATGTTAATGATGCTGGCGCCGTTGTCGACGGCGTAGCGGATGGCATTGGCGATGTCCTTGTCGCGCTCGTCGCCGTCGGGCACGGCGCGCACCATCATGATGCGGACCGGGGCGGGGGCCAGGCCCTGCACGCCCAGGTTATTGTCGCGCACGGCCGCGATGATGCCCGACACGTGGGTGCCGTGCATGGGGTCGGGGCCGTGGAGGTCGTTGTTGCCATAGTAGCGCTGGGTGAGGTCGTCGGGGTTGTCCTTCACGATGTCGGCGCGCGGGTTGAACTTCAGATTGAGCGAATTGTCGAGCAGGCTGCGCTCCTGCTTCGCGCCTTCGTTGAGCTGGGTTATCAGGGCGTCGGCGTCGGCGGCGCCGGTCTGGCGCATCATGTCCAGCATGCCGGCGGCGGCGCGCTTGAGGTTGGGGTCGTCGGTGTTGGCGTTTTTGAGGGCGGTGGTGTCGAGCTTCTCGGTGCCGAGGGCCTGCTTCATGGCCGCCACCATCTGGGTGAGGGGGCCGGCCATGCTTTCCACGTCCTGGTTGCGCTGGGTTTCTTCGGCTAGGCGCGCTTTGTAGGCTTTTTCGGCTTTCTGGTAGAGGGCGTAATCGGCCTTTTCGGTGGGCTTCACCGTAGCGGCGGTTTTGCCCTTGAAGCGCGTCCGGCCGGCCGCTACAATGCGCGTCATCTCTAGCGTTTCGGCGTTCACGTTGCGGCCGTCGGGGCCGCCGAGGAAGTTCCAGCCGTGTACGTCGTCGATGTAGCCATTTTTGTCGTCGTCGATGCCGTTGCCGGGAATTTCCTTGGCATTGGTCCACAAAATCGGCTTCAAATCGACGTGGGCCGTGTCGATGCCCGAGTCGATAACGGCTACCACGATGGGCGTCGGCCGCAGCGACTTCAGCAGCTCATTATAGGTGCGGGTGGCGCCCACGCCGGGTACTTTGTCCTGCTCGGGGTCTTGGAGGTACCACTGGGCGGCGCTCTGGTCGCCGATGGGGGCGGGTTTGGCCGGGGCTGGCGTTTCGGGCGGAATGGCATTGGCCACGGCGGGGGCCACCACGGGCGCACTCACCGCCGCCGATACGGCCGGCGAAGAAGCCTGGGGCCGGCGGGCGCAGGAAGAAAACAGCGTGACGGCCAGCAGCAGAGGCAGCGAAACGCGAGGGAAGGTTGTAGTCATATTCTTAATAAGGAGAAGGCTGCGGTCGTAGTGCTGGTGGTTCGCGTTTCCGCACCGTTAGAACTGTTTGGGCATCGTGCTGGTACGCGAACGACAAAGTTCGCGCTGCTACGCGCTACGTTGGGCCTAAAGACGTGCCTGGTGCGGCCGATGTTGCGCCCGGCTGCGCGCAGCACGTTTATTTGTGCCCATGTCCGACGCCCCCGCTGCCCCCGATACTGCGTGCCTGAACTGCGGCCACGCCCTGCCGCCGCCCGGCTGCTTCTGCCCGCAGTGCGGGCAGGCGCCGGCCCACCGCCTAAGCACGGCCCACGTGCTGCACGAGGTGTTGCACGTCTTCACGCACGCCGACAAAGGGATTTTTGCCTTTGTTCCGCAGGTGTTATTCCGGCCCGGCCGGCTGGTGGCCGACTACCTGGCCGGCCGCCGCAAGCGCCACTTCAACCCCTTTCAGTTCCTGCTGCTGGTGGTGGGTTTTGCCACCCTGCTCGGCGTGAAGCTGCATTATTACGATGGCGTGGGCGAGGGCGTGGCCGCCTACATGGAACGCACCAAGCACATCAGCGCCGTGCAGGTGCAGCGCGTCGAGCACTATTTCCACGCCATTGGGGCATTTTTCAATGTGTATTGGCTGGCGCTGCTGCCGGTGCAGGCCCTGCTGACCTGGGCCGCGTACCGCAGCCGGGGCCTCAACTACGCCGAGTCGGTGCTGGTGCAGGTGGTGATGGGCTGCGCGTTTCAGTTGATTTTGCTGGTAGCGCTGCCCGCCGCCGTGCTGCTGCACGTGCGGCAGGCCGGCCTGAGCACGGCCATTCTGCAGGCGCTTATCATCATCACCTACCTGGCCCTCATCGGGCGGCAAGGGCTGGGGCTGGGCTGGCCGGGCGCGCTGGGCCGGGCGGTGCTGGTGGGCTTGGGCGCCGGCTTGCTCAACTACGCCCTCAACTACGCCGCCTTCAACCTGTACGTGTATCAGGGGTGAGGAGCGACCAATCGGTCGGGCCGCCTTAGGCGGTCCGACTGGGCAGCCGCGCCATCCGGTAACTTCACGGCCTCATTCTGGTTTCCTGCGCATGATTCGTTCCTTACGCCCGCTGCTGGCGGCGCTGCTGCTGCCCCTCACGGCCCTGGCCCAAACGCCCAAAACCTACACCTCCTCCGAAATCCTGCTGGGCCTCAAGAAGCTCAACGTCCTCGGCTCGGTGATGTACCTCGCCGCCCACCCCGACGACGAAAACACCCGCCTCATCGCCTATATGGCCAACGAGCGCCTGCTCGAAACCAGCTACCTGAGCTGCACCCGCGGCGACGGCGGCCAGAACCTCATCGGCCCCGAACTGCGCGAAGGCCTCGGCGTGATTCGCACGCAGGAGCTGCTCGCGGCCCGGCGCCTCGACGGCGGCCGGCAGTTCTTCACCCGCGCCAACGACTTCGGCTTCTCCAAAACCTCTGACGAAACCTTTCGCATCTGGGACAAGGAGCAGGTGCTCGCCGACATGGTGTGGGTCATCCGCCAGCGCCGGCCCGACGTGCTCATCACCCGCTTCCCGCCCGATGCCCGCGCCGGCCACGGCCATCACCAGGCCAGCGCCATCCTCGCCGCCGAAGCCTTCGACGCCGCCGGCGACCCCAAGCGCTTCCCCGAACAACTCCAGTACGTGCAAGCCTGGCAGCCCAAGCGCCTGCTCTGGAACACCGGCAGCTTCTTCGTGAAGCCCGGCGAAAACATGGACGGCTACCTCCGCCTCGATGCCGGCGGCTACAACCCCCTGCTAGGCCAGAGCTACGGCGAAATCGCAGCCCGCAGCCGCTCCAACCACCGCAGCCAGGGCTTCGGCTCGGCCGCCCAGCGGGGCGAGGCGCTGGAGTATTTCCAGCCCGTGAAAGGCGACAAAGCCACCAAAGACCTGTTCGAAGGCGTGGACCAGACCTGGAACCGGGTGCCCGGCGGCGCGGCCGTGGGCAAGCTCATCGAGGAGGTGATTCGCAAGTATGACCCGAGCAACCCCAGCGCCAGCGTGGCGGGGCTACTGAAGGTGCGGGAGGGGATTGAGGAATGTATGAAAGAAACTTACAAGTCATTCCAAAGCCAAGAGAAGCCAACTGAAGCTTCTTTTCAGCGAGAAATTGACATGGTGACAAACACGCATTTCTGGCTTAGAAGCAAATTTGACCAGACCGATGAGTTACTACGCGCATGTTTGGGCCTCCACTTAGAAGCTACCACTTCTGTCGCTTCTGTAGCGCCGGGAGAGAAAGTTGAAATTTCGACTGAAGCCTTTCAATTGCCTTCATCGAATGTTTTTCCACAGCGAGTCTATTTAACTCCTAGCAGTGGCGATACGGTCAACTATCCTCCTTTACTGAAAGGAAGCCAATACACTGGTTCAGGCCGAAGTAAACTCAATTTCACAGCTCCAACCACTTTAGCTTCAACCGCGCCTTACTGGTTGCGAGAGAAACAGACAGTAGGAATGTATCGCGTTGATGAACAATTATTGCGAGGAAAACCAGAGAATGAATCAGCGCTAACTGCTCATTACACTTTCAGGTATCGGTACACCGTTTCTGATGCCAAGAAACGCGAGAAGGAAATGCAGGGGACAATTGATTACACCGTCCCCGTCCAATACAAGCACACCGACCCCGTGCTGGGCGAATTATACCAGCCGCTGGCCGTGGTGCCGCCCGTGCTGGTGAACCTGCCGCCCGCCCGTTCCTACGTCTTCGCCGATGCCCAGCCCAAGACCGTGCCCGTCACGCTGCGGGCCGGGCGCGCCGGGGTGAGCGGCCGCCTGGCCCTGGCCCTGCCCGCCGGCTGGAAGTGCGCGCCCGCCACCGCCGACTTCGCCCTCGCCGCCAAAGACGAGGAGCTAACCGTGAACTTCCAGGTGCAGCCCCTGGCCGGCGCCGCGCCCGGCCGCGCCGAGCTGCGCGCCACCGCCACCGTGGCCGGCCAGGCCTACGCCCGCGGCATCCAGAAAATTGAGTACCCGCACATCCCCACGCAGTTCCTCTTCCCCGAAGCCGTGGCCCCGCTGGTGAAGCTCGACCTGAAGCGGCGCGGCCAGAACGTGGCCTACCTCATGGGCGCCGGCGACGAAGTGCCCGACGCCCTGCGCCAAATCGGCTACAACGTGACCCTGCTCGAACCCAAAGACCTCAGCGTCGCCCGCCTCAAGGAATTCGACGCCCTGGTCGTGGGCATCCGCGCCTACAACACCGTCGATGCCCTGAAAACCAAGCAGCCCGAAATCCTCAAATACATCGAGCAGGGCGGCAACGTGGTGGTGCAATACGTGGTGAACCGCGGCACCGTGCTGCCCGAAATCGGCCCCTACCCAATGACGCTCTCCTCTGACCGCGTGACCGTGGAAGACGCCCCCGTGACGCTCACGAAGCACCAGCTGCTGGCCGCCCCCAACAAAATCACCGCCGACGATTTCAAAGGCTGGGTGCAGGAGCAGGGCCTCTATTACCCCTCGAAATGGGACCCGAAATACCAGACCGTTATTTCGAGCAGCGACCCCGGCGAAACGCCCAAGGAAAGCGCCATCTTGGTCACGGACTACGGCAAGGGCCACTACATATACACCGGCCTGTCGCTGTTTCGTGAGTTGCCGGCGGGCGTGCCGGGCGCGTACCGCATTATCACGAACATGATTTCCTACGGGAAGGAACCGGCGCAGTAATGGATTGTAGCGTGGACTCTGCGAGTCCGCGCACTGCAGGACGTTCGCCGATGCGCGGACTCGCAGAGTCCACGCTACATTTCTCGTCTTGCCGGGCGCAGCTGGGGCATCTGGCGTGCGGTAGTTACCCCAATCGTTTGAGGAACTGCCGCGCGCCAGATGCCTCGGCTGCGCTCGGCATGACGTTCTTTTGTTTTCTGATTACCTTTTCAGGCCTGCGGGCCTTTTTACATACCCGTGCTCACAGTTGAAAAAATCGGCGGCACCTCGATGACCGCCTTCGCCGACGTCCTCGACAACATCATCTTCCACAAGCGCGAAGGCGCGGCCCTCTACAACCGCGTATTCGTGGTATCGGCCTACGCCAACGTCACCAACTGGCTGCTCGAAAACAAGAAAACCGGCGAGCCCGGCGTCTACCACCGCATCACTCAGCACCAGGAGTTTCGCTCGGCGCTGCAGCTGGTGGCGGAGAAGCTGAAGGAGCTGAACAAGGACTACGAGCCGCTGGGATTGAACCTGGCCGTGGCCGATACCTTCATTCAGCACCGCATCGACCAGGCCCAGACCTACCTCGACAGCCTCGTGAACGTGCTGGCCTCGGGCTACGTCAACAGCGCCAATATCCTGCAGGCGGCCCGCGAAATCCTGGCTTCGATAGGGGAGGCGCACTCGGCCTTCAACTCGGTTAATATTCTGCAAAGCAAAGGATTGCACGCTACGCTGGTTGACCTCAGTGGCTTCGATGAAGCCCAGGCCCTGACCATTGATGAGCGCATCCGTCAGGCTTTTGCCGACATCGATTTCCTGAAAACCATCTGCATCGCCACCGGCTACACCAAGGGCACAGAGGGCATCATGCGCGAGTTCGACCGCGGTTATTCCGAAGTCACGTTCAGCAAGATTGCCGTGGCCGTGCACCCGCAGGAGGCCATCATTCACAAGGAATACCACCTCAGCTCGGCCGACCCCAACCTGGTGGGCGTGGACCAGGTGCGGCCCATCGGCTTCACCAACTACGACGTGGCCGACCAGCTGGCCGACGTGGGCATGGAGGCCATTCACCCCAAGGCCTCGAAGCCGCTGGAGATAAACGCCATCAACCTGCGCATCAAAAACACCTTCGAGCCCGACCACCCCGGTACGCTCATCACCCGCGATTTTGTGTCGAAGGAGAAGCACATCGAAGTCATCACCGGCACCGACAAAGTCACCATCATCGACATTCACGACCCGCTGATGGTGGGTGCCGCCGGGTTCGACCTGCACCTGATGCAGGTGTTTTTCGACCTCGGGGTGAGCTACATCTTCAAGGCCACCAGCGCCAACAGCATCACGCTGCTCATTTGGGAGAAGGACCTCAAGCCCCAGCTCATGGCCGCCCTCGAAGCCAAGTACGAGAACGTGACCGTGCAAACCGCCGCCCTGGTCTGCCTCATTGGCTCCAACATCGACGAGCCCGGCCTGCTGGCCCGCGCCGCCAAGGCCCTGGCCGATGCCGGCATCAACATCCGCAGCGCGGGCTTCGCCTTGCGCAAGGTGAACATCCAGTTCATCGTGGGCCGCGAAGACTACCAAACGGCCATCGTGGCCCTGAACCAGGAGCTGGGCTAGCCGTAGCGTGGACTCTGCGAGTCCGCGCACCCAATGTTCCATGCCTGCGCGGACTCGCAGAGTCCACGCTACATTCGCTCCATGACGCTTCGCCAGTTTCTCCTGTTCACGGCCCTCACGCTGCCCGCCTGCGCGCTACTCATCCTATTCCTCGACCAGCCGATTACCCTGTTCATTCATCGCCACACCGGCTGGGCCGAGCCGTTCTTTTCGGCCTACACCGCCGCGGCTGATAATGCTTACGAGGCGTCGATGTACACCCATGTATTGGGTCTGCCAGTGCTGTGGATGGGACTTTTGGGGCTTTTTGTGCTGGGACGCTGGGTGCTGAAGCGCCGCTGGGGCACGCTGGCGCTCATCGTGCTGCTCACCCACATTGCCAGCCAGGGCACCTCCAACGTGCTGAAGGGCACCGTGCATCGGCTGCGGCCGGAGGTGCTATTCAGTGGCGGATACCCGGGCACCGGGCTCTGGGCCGTCGGCCCGCACAACGACTCGTTCCCTTCGACGCATACCGCTATTTATTTCAGCCTGTTCTGGCCGCTGGCGCTGGCGTTCCCGCGCTGGCGCGTGCCGCTGCTGGTGCTGCCCGGCATCATCATGCTGGGGCGGCTGGTCATGGGCGCGCACTATCCGTCCGACGTGTGGTTTTCGGCTTGGCTGGTGGTGGCCTACACCTTCCTGTTTAGCTTGCTGGATAAGCCGCGCGGTATCAGGGGGGGGTAAAGACGCGCCACTTCGCGTCTTGCCGTTGAACGATACTGTTCGGACGCGCCCGCTTTTCCCGAACGGTGCGGTTCCGAAGACGCGAAGTGGCGCGTCTCTACAACCCCAATTACCCAATACCGTTCAGCCCCCAACCGGCCCGCGCCAGGCTTTCGCTTTTGCATGAGAAAATTACCCTTCGCCACTTCGCTGGCGCTGATAATGCTGCTGGCCCTGGCCGGCTGCACCGCCACCAAGCCCGTGGCCAATCCCAAACTGGTGGTGCTGGGCCACGCCGGCTCCGGCTTTTATACCCCCATCAGCCCCTTCAATTACCGGCCGCCGAGCAGCTGGCGCGGCATCCGGCGCGCCCTGCTGCGCGGGGCTGATGGCGTCGAAATCGACCTCCAAATGAGCCGCGACAGCGTGGTGATGCTCTACCACGACCAGAAAATGGAGGACGGCAGTACCGCCTTGGGCTGCATCAGCCAGCGCACGGCGGCCGAAATCACGCAGGCCCGCTACCGCGGCGGCTTCCCCTACGACCTCATCCAGAAGGAGCGCCCCATCAGCTTCGACACGCTGCTGGCCCGCCTCAACCGCCGCCCCAGTTTCCCCTACATCCACCTCGACCTGCACGAGGACGACCAGTGCCTGCCCGCCGGCCACCAGCACGACCGCACCCCGCTGCTCGTCCGTCAGATTGCCCGCTGCCTGGCCCGCTACCACGTGCCGCCCGCCAACGTCCTCTTCATCACCCAGGAAGGCCCTACCATCGGGCTGGCCCGCGCCGCCATGCCCGGCGTGCGCATCGGTCTCGAAATCGCCTCTGATGAGTTCGCCACCGGCCTGCAGGTAGCCAAAACGCAGAAAGTCCATACTGTGGTGCTCGACGCCGACCGCGTGACGCCCGAGCAAAGCGCGCAGGCACACGCCGCCGGCCTCACGGTAGTCGTCTTCGGCGGCCGCTCGCCCAAGGACCTGCGCCGCGTGCTCGCCACTCAGCCCGATGAGATTGAGGTCGATAACGTGAAGCGCCTGCTCATCATGCAGGGCCGGGGGCCGAAGTAGGAAAGGGGGAATAGAGTGGGAGGTAGGACAAAAAGAGAACGTCATGCTGAGCGCAGCCGAAGCATCTCTACCGCGTGAGTAATTCAATCGACAGGATTTACTTACGCAGTAAAGATGCTTCGCTGCGCTCTGCATGACGGCCTTTTAGCCAGAGCAGGCCGTCCGGCTGCAAAGCATTAATTTGAACTTCTACCTTTACCGCCACTCTCCCACTCAAATCTTACGCAGCATGAAATCCCTTTTACTGTTTGCGGTGGTGCTTGGCGCCGCGGCAACCCACGCCCAGGCCCAGCAGGTAGGAGCTCCGTACCCGGTGTGGTCCGATGTTGATAAGGCCCGCTACGCCACCATCATAGCCGATACTTCCTACATCAAGGAGCATTATAAAAAGTCGGAGTTTCAGGTTCCGATGCGTGATGGGGTGAAGCTCTATACCATCGTGTACGCGCCCAATGACGCCGACAAGGTGCGCTACCCCATCATGCTGAACCGCACGCCCTACGCAATCGGGCCCTATAAGTCGGCCCGGATGAAGCTGAACCTCGGCCCCAGCACCGAGATGATGCACGAGGGCTACATTTTCGTGTACCAGGACGTGCGCGGGCGCTACATGAGCGAGGGCACCTTCATCGACGTGCGCCCCGAAAAGGAGGTGCATAAGAGCAAAACCGACGTGGACGAAGGCACCGACACCTTCGACACCATCGAGTGGCTGCTCAAGAACAAGCAGGCCCCCAAAAACAACGGCCGCGTGGGCCAGTGGGGCATCAGCTACCCCGGCTACTACACCGCCACCGGCCTGCTGGCCCGCCACCCGGCCCTGAAAGCCGCCTCGCCCCAGGCGCCCATCGCCGACTGGTTTTGGGACGATTTCCACCACAACGGTGCGTTTTTCCTGCCCCACGCCTTCAATTTCCTGGCCTCGTTCGGCCTGCCCCGGCCGCAGCCCACACCCACCGGCAACCCCGCCTTCAAGCATGGTACGCCCGACGGCTACGATTTCTTTATGAAGATGGGCCCGCTGAAAAACGCCGATGCCCGCTACTACAAGGGCCAGGTGGGCTTCTGGAACGACCTGGTAGAGCACCCCAACTACGACGAGTTCTGGCAGGCCCGCGACCTGCGCCCCCACCTCAAAAACCTGCAGCCTGGCACGGCCGTGCTCACCGTGGGCGGCTTCAACGACGCCGAGGACTTATTCGGCGCTCTGCACATCTACAGCGCCATTGAAAAACAGAATCCCGGCCTGCGCAACAGCCTCGTGATGGGCCCCTGGGTGCACGGCGGCTGGGCGCGCGGCCCGGGCGAAATCGTGGGCAACGTGGCCTACGGCGCGGCGCCCTCGCTCTATTACCAGAAAGACATCGAAGCCCCGTTTTTCAAGGCCTACCTGAAAGACGGCAAGCCCGCCAACCTGCCCGAAGCCACCGTGTTTGAGAGCGGCACCAACCAGTGGCGCACCTTCGACGCCTGGCCGCCCAAAGCCGCGCAGGATAAGATGCTTTATTTCCAGCCCAACGGCAAAATCAGCTTCGAAAAGCCCACCAGCGGCACCGAATTCGACCAGTTTGTAAGCGACCCGGCTCACCCCGTGCCCTTCTCCGAAGCCACCACCACGGGCATGACCCGCGAGTACATGACCGACGACCAGCGCTTCGCCAGCCGCCGCCCCGACGTGCTCACCTACCAAACCGACGTCCTCACCGCCCCGCTCACCCTGGCCGGCCCCATCGAGGCGCTGTTACAAGTGGCCACCACCGGCACCGATGCCGACTGGGTGGTGAAAATCATCGACGTGTACCCCGACAATACCCCCGACAACCCACGCGTCAACCCCAGCGTGCACCTCGGCGGCTACCAGCAAATGGTGCGCTCCGAGGTCATGCGCGCCCGTTTCCGCAACAGCTTCTCCAAACCGGAGCCCTTCACGCCCGGCCAAATCACCGCCGTGCCCTTCACTGTGCAGGACCTCATGCACACCTTCCAGCCCGGCCACCGCCTCATGGTGCAGGTGCAAAGCACCTGGTTCCCGCTGGTAGATAGGAACCCGCAGAAGTATGTGGATAACATCTACAAAGCTGACGAGGCCGATTTCCAGGCCGCCACGCACCGGCTGTATCACTCGGCAGCCAATGCCTCGCAGCTGGCGGTGAAGGTGTTGCCGTAGCAAATACTGGCGGCGCGCCCGGGGAAACCTCACCCCCAGCCCCTCTCCCGCGGAGAGGGGAGCCACGGCGGGGTGGACGCCAGACTACATCCCAAAAAGAAAGCCCCGATTCCGTCAGGAATCGGGGCTTTTTCATAAAATTCGTCAGGCTCCCCTCTCTTTTGGATAGGGGCTGGGGGTGAGGTTTCCCCAGGCGTGCCGTTCGGGCTGAATTACTTGCCCATCTTCTTGGCTTGCGCCATCAGTTCCTCGTTCATTTTCACGTACTCACCGTTCGGCGGCGTGGCGGCCAAGGCGGCTTTCTTCGAGGCTTCAGCGGCTTTGGTGGCGCCGGCGTAGTCCTTCATTTTCAGGCGGATTTTTGCTTCCGTGTTCAGATTCCAGTACTTGGTGGGCTCGGCGGCGTTGGCCTTTTCCATCCAGGTCACGGCCTGCTTCAGGTCCTTGTTGTTGTCGTAGTAGTACACGGCGGCGGCGGCCAGGTCAGCCGGGGCGGGGGTGGCGGCTTTGATGACTTTCTCGTCAATCTGGGCCATTACCTTGCTTTCCACATCGGCGGTGATTTTGAATTTGGCGCCGGTGTTTTCCCACTGCATGTCCACGTTGGCCGTGGCGGGCGTCAGATCGGTGAAGGCGATGGTGAAGGTTTCCACCTTGTTGCTCACCTTGTAGGGCTTGATGGTGAAGCGGGCCACGTCCTGGTCGTCCTTGAAACCGTCCACATCAGCGCCTTGCTTGAGGCTTTTATTCAGCACCACGGTCCACTCGCCGGGGCGCGGCACGGTGTAGATGCCGTATTCGCCGGCCGGAATCTTCTTGCCTTCGATGGTCACGTCATCGGAAAATTTGATGCTGGTGGTGGCGTTGGCGCCGGTGCGCCAGCGCTTGCCATTGGGCACCAGCGAGTTGTCGCTGCCGAAAATGCTGCGGCCCTTGGCGCTGGGCCGCGAGTACACAATGGTTACATCCGTCAGGCCCACGCGCTGCGTAATGGTGCTTTGGGGACTGGCGGCGGGCGTGCGGATTTGGGCGTGCGCGGCCGGCGCGGCCAGCAGAGTAGCCGCTACCACGGCAACGGAGAAACTTGCGAAGTGCTTGCTCATCAGTAAGGAGAGAGTGAGGGGGATTTGTTGAGGGGCTAAAAATACGAAACCCGCGCTTGGGGCGCGGGTTGAATGCTTTACTGGTTCGGATTATGAGGAAATGGGCAGTATTTATCTTCCCTGAGCCATCAGCTCAAAACGGTTGATTCCAATGTCTTGAAGGATGTCTATCAGGTGCATAACTCTACCTGCTCCGGCATTGGCATCTATTCTTATGTAAACGGACATATGCCTTTTTAGAATCAAATCTGTTTCGATTTTCGCTGCTGCAACATATTCTTGCAACTGCTTGTCGCTAAGCAGATTCAATTTTCTTGATTGAGTTGGTTCAGGCTGTTGCTGTGAACCTAGGCAGAGTAATGCAGGAAGCGCTTCTGCATTAACGGAAAGCCAAGCCAACTTATTCGCTTGAGCTTTTTGCTGGTTATTGAGTTGAATGCCGTGGTTCGCACAAACTCTTTGGGTAACAGCAGCGCGTATTGCGCCCGCCGTTGGTTTACCAGGTTCAAACTCTTGAATTCCGAAAGAGAAATTATTCGTATGGTCAATGCTGATGACTGGATTAGAGCCCGTCCCATCGCGCCAGCAGACTGCGTTATTAAATGGCAATTGGGCGTCTTTAACTACACCATGACTGGGACTTTCAAAACGTCCAGTAGGCAGGAACATAAAGCTTACCAGCAGGAGCACACTTACAAATGGCATCAAATCTGGCAATGTAATGCATCGGGTTCTATTAGATTGAATGCTTATCCTTGTCCTTCTCATTGGCTTAAATAATTATGGCCCTTGCTTCGTTGATTTCAACGAAGCAAGGGCCATGTCAAGTATTCAAAACCAACTCCTACGTCAATTCAAACTGCAGTCGCAGCAAATTCGCGTACAGCCCCCCTTCGCGCTCGCTCAGCTCCTCGTGCGACCCGGCTTCCACGATGCGACCGCCGTCAATTACCAGGATTTTATCAACCTTGCGAATGGTCGAAAGGCGGTGCGCGATAATGAGGCTGGTGCGGTGCTGCATCAACTCATCAAGGGCGCCTTGCACTAGCTTTTCGCTTTCGCTATCGAGCGAAGACGTGGCTTCGTCTAGAATCAGGATGGCGGGGTTTTTCAGGATGGCGCGGGCGATGGCCACGCGCTGGCGCTGCCCGCCCGAGAGCTTGATGCCCCGGTCACCCACCACCGTATCGAGCGCCTCCGGGAAGGCCTGGATGAACTGCCAAGCGTTGGCGCGCTGGGCGGCTTCGATGATTTCGGCGTCGGAGGCGCCGGGCTTGCCGTAGGCAATGTTCTCGCGGATGGTGCCGCCGAAGAGCAGCGTTTCCTGCGGCACAATGCCGATGTGGCGGCGCAGGGCCGTCAGGTCATAGGCGTCCACATCGTGCCCGTCCACGATAATTCGGCCGCCGCTGAGCGGATAAAACTGCATCAGCAGGCCCGCAATGGTGCTTTTGCCGGCGCCACTGGGGCCCACGAGGGCAATTTTCTCGCCCGCCGAAATGTGGAAATTAATGTCCTTGAGCACCGGCACGTCGGGCCGGGTGGGGTAGCGGAAGGCCACGTGCTCGTACCGGATATCGCCCTGAATGCGGGCCGGGGTGAGCCCCACGGCCGGCTCGATGTGCGTGGGCTCGGGGGCTTCGTCCAGAATTTCGAGGATGCGCTCGGAGGCCCCCAGCGTGGTTTGCACCTTGCCGTAGAGCTCGCCCAGGCCCGCCACCGAGGCCCCGATGTAGGCGGTGAGGATGATAAACGTTACCAAATCGCCAATATCGAGGTGGTTGGGGTCGCTCAGCGGGGCATGCACCAGCGTGGCGCCGCGCCACAGCACCAGGATGATGCCGCCAAACAGGCCGATGATGACAAACGACACAAAGCCGCCGCGGTACAAATTGCTCTGTAGGGCGGCTCGCACCACCTTGCCCAGCGAGGCGTTGTAGCGGGCGGTTTCAAACCGCTCATTGGTGAAAGCCTTCACCGAATTGATGGCTTGCAGGGTTTCCTCCACAATGGTGTTGGTGTGGGCCAACTCCTGCTGCACGGTCTTCGACAGGTTGCGGATTTTGCGCCCAAACAGGCCCGCCGCCAGCACAATGGGCGGGAAGGTGAGCAGCATAAACGCCGACAGCCGCCACGACACGAACATAATCAGGGCAATGCCGACGACGAGCGTGAACACCTGCCGGAACAGCTCGGCCAGGGTGAGCGAAAACGAGTCCTGAATCTGGCCCACGTCGCTGGTAATGCGCGAGGTGATGGCGCCCACGCGGTTTTTTTCAAAAAACGGAATGGGCAACTGCACAAACTTGGCGTAGAGCGCCTGCCGAATGTCGCGCACCGAAAACTCGCTCACCTGCGTGAAAAACCAGATGCGCCCGAACGAAAACAGGCCCTGCAACACCGTCACCAGGAACAGCATCAGCGCAATGCGGTTGATGTCGAGCACCAGCCCGCCGGGCAGCACCAGCGGCTTGTCGGTGGCCGCGTTCACGAGCTTGCCCGCAATCCACGGAAACGACATGGTGCTGATGCTGCTGAGCACCAGCAGCACCATGCCGATAATGAATTTGCTGCGGTAGGGCAGCACGTAGCGGAAAATCCGCAGGCCGCGCCGCAACGACTCTCTGTTTACTTTGGGTTTGGGCAGGTCGGCGGTTGCGTCGTTGCCGCTGGTATTGAGTCCACTACGGGCCATCGGGTCTTATCTAATCAACTAATTATAACGCGGCAATTTCCGCCGCCGGGCATGAGGCGCGGGTGAAGGGCTGGAATGAGAGCATCGCCCGGCAGCCCGTCATGCAGAGCGCAGCGAAGCATCTCGCGTGCTTCAACTAATTACTAACACAAGCGAGATGCTTCGCTGCGCTCTGCATGACGGGCTATTAATACTGACCACGCTCCTAATACTGACCACGCTCCGCCCCACTACTTCACGCGCCGGCCCGACGCGGGCGAGGGCCGGTTATTCATTTCAATCTTCATGTTGCCCGCACCGCCAAACGGTACCGGCAGCTGGATGAGCACGGGTAGCGGCCGCCCGCGCCGCATGGCCGGTTGCCAGCCCGTGAGCAGCGGCACCACGCGCAGGGCCTCGGCGTCGCACTCCGGCGAGAGCGACTTCGCCACCACCGGGTTGCTCACCGTGCCGTCCGCATTCACCGTGGCCGTTACCAGCACGATTCCGCTAAGCTGTTTGACGCGCGCGGCCTCGGGATATTTTATGTTATCCAGAAAAAACAGGCCCAGGGCCTGCTCCCCGCCCGGGTACACCGGGGCGCGGTCGGGGCGATTGGCGGCTGGGTGGGCCTGCACCTGCATGTTATCGGCCTTGAGGATAATGGGCTGTTGCGGGGCGGCGGGGGCCGTTTGGGCCAGCGCAGCCGCAGCCGAGGCCAGCACCAGCAGTCCGGAAAGGATAGTCTTATTCATGAAATACGAAGTAGTTGGTAGCAAGTAGTCAGATGCAAAGAAGCGCTTACTACTCGCTGCTTTAATTCTGCGTACTGGCTTAAACCGCGGTTTGCGGAAGGGGGTTCACGGCCGCTGGGCGCGAGATGGCCAGCAGGCCCAGATAGACAAGCGCGCCGTTGAGCAATAGGATTTCGAAGCCGAATTTGTAACCGTTCAGCCACTCCACGGAGTGCGTCACGATGAGCAGCGTGAGCAGCACGGCCGCCGTGCAGGTGGGCAGCACCAACCGGTCGCGCAGCTGCCGCCGGGTGAGGATGCCGAAGGCGAACAGGCCCAGCAACGGCCCGTAAGTGAAGCCGGCGGCCTTGTACACGGCATCAATGAGGCTTTGCTCGTTGAGGGCGCGGAAGATGAGGATGATGACGATGAGCACCACCGACCAGCCCAGGTGCGTGAGCTGGCGCAGGCGCGTCTGCCGAGCCTCGGGGTACTTCTGAATGTCGAGAAAATCAACGCAGAACGAGGTGGTGAGCGAAGTCAGCGCCGAGTCGGCCGAGGCGTAGGTGACGGCGATGATGCCCAGAATGAAGATGATGCCGGCCGTGAGCGAGAACTGCGTGGTGGCCAGGAAGGGGAATACCTTGTCGGTATCGAGCGTGCCTTTCAGGTTCAGCAGCTGCGGCAGCTCGGTGAGCTTAATGCCGCGGGCGGCGGCGTACTGGTACATGAGCACGCCCAGCGTGAGGAATAGCACATTGACGCTCACAATGACGGGTGTGAACCAGAACAGGTTCTTCTGGGCCTCGCCGAGGCTGCGGCAGCTCAGGTTTTTCTGCATCAGGTCCTGGTCGAGGCCCGTCATCACGATGGTGATGAACATGCCCGAGGCGAACTGCTTCCAGAAGAATTTATCGTCGCGTACATCCGAGAAATAGATTTGCGACATCGGGCTTTCGCGCACCGACTGCACCAGTTGCTTGAAGGAGTAGTTCAGCGCATCGGCCATGAAGTAAATGCTCAGCGCCACGCAGCTCAGCATGGCCAGCGTTTGGAAAGTGTCGGTCCAGAGAATGGTTTTCAGCCCACCCTTAAAAGTGTAGAGGTAGATGAACAGGATGCTGACCACCACCGTCACGGCAAACGGCACGCCCATGGCATCGAACACTGCTAACTGTAGCACGCCCGCTACCAGGTACAGCCGCAGGGCCGAGCCCAAAGAGCGCGAAATCAGGAAAAACAGCGCGCCCGTCTTGTAGCTCCAGTAGCCAAAGCGCTGGTCCAGATACGAATAGATGCTCACCAGCCGCAGCCGGTAGTAGAGCGGCATCAGTACCGTGCCAATCACCACATAGCCCGCCACAAAGCCAAGGGCCACAGCCAGATAGCTCCAGCTTTTGCCGTACACGTTGCCTGGCACCGAGATGAACGTAACGCCCGACAGCGAAGTGCCAATCATGGCAAACGCCACCATGTACCACGGCGCGTTGCGGTTGGCCACGAAAAAGCTTTCGCTGGTAGCCCCGCGCGAGGTGAGCACCGCAATGATGATTAGAACGGCGAAATAGCCCGCAACCAGGCTCAATACTAAAGTTGGCGACATGAGGTGAGGTGGTGAAATGGTGAGATGGTGAGTGTCATCGCCACGTTACCAATGGGCAAAAGTACCGCTTTGCCGGGGGCTTTGCATCACTCCCCATTTCACCGCCTCACCGCTACTCCCACTCCGGCCAGCGCAGCACCTCGCCCACGGCGGGGGCGTGCAGCTCGCCGCGCAGCATGCCCCCGGCCGCTACGTCGGTGAGCTGGCGTAGGGGCTCGGAGGCGGGCTCGTCGGCCAAGGCGAAGGTGCCGTAGTGCATGGGCACCACGTGGCCAGCGCGCAGCACGTTGGCGGCTTTAGCGGCTTCGTGGGGGTTGACGTGGCTTTTGGCCATCATGTAAGCCGGTTTGTAGGCCCCGATGGGCATCAGAGCAATATCGATGGGGCCGAAGCGGGCTTCGATGGCCTCGAAATGGTCGGCGTAGGCCGTGTCGCCAGCGAAGTAGATGAGTTTGTCGGCTTGGCGGGCGCGAATCAGAAAACTGCCCCACAGCACTTGGTTCAAATCAGTTAGGCCGCGGCGGTGCCAGTGGGCGGCCGGGAGGAAATAAACGTCTACAGGAGGGTCGTTGGGTTCCGACCAGCCCAGCCCTTTCCAATCAATCTGATACTGCTGCCACCAGCCTGCCTCCTGTACACTGTAGAACGGAGCCATTTTACGAAGCAACGGCTCCATGCGGAGTGGGGCTAATACATGCATAGCGCGGTTCTGTTGCGCGAGCAGCTTCACGGATTGCTCGTCGAGGTGGTCGCGGTGGCCGTGGCTGAGAAGCAGGAAGTCAATGTCCGTCAAGTTCTCGGGACGGCAGGGCAGCGGGTGGCGTCGTCTCAGCCCCAATGATGAAAACAACACTGGGTCGAAGAGAAAGGTAGTGGCTTCGATGCGGAGTAAAAACGTGGAATGCCCCAGCCACACCAGCCCGTCATCGGTGCTTTTTAGAAAGGCCGTGCAGTCCACTACGGTGGGCGCCCAGGTGTCGGCTTTTTTTTCGGCCTTTTGCGGGTTGGTGGCCAGCTGCCACTTCAGCACCGTCCCGAAGCTGGGCTCGAACAGGTCCTCGCCGTTGGCAAATTCGTTGCCGAATAGCTTGTTGCCGGGGTAGCCGGGCCGCACGGTGGGCAACGCTTCGTTGCGGAGGTAGGAAATGCGTGGGGGCATATCAGATTGGCTACTTTGGAATGTAAAAGCACGTCATGTCGGGCTTGATGAGACATGACGTGCTGTTTTAATTGCCAACGCAGCTCTATGTTTTGCGAATTTCGTCTTTCAGGTGCTCAATGAGCTGCACAAATTCCGGCCGGGCCTGAATGCCGGGCTGCCAGGCCAGGCCCATCTGGGCCAGGTTGTACTGGTGCTGCTTGCTGATGGTGGCCCCCGCCAGGCACTGCCCGGCGGCGTCGCGCTCGGGGCCCAGCAGCCACAGGGTGTCCGAGAGGGCCGTGGTGGTGGCCAAATCGTGCGAAACGATGACGACGGTGTTCAACTCATCCAGGGTCGTGACTTCGAGGATGATTTTCTTTACCTCGTCAATCATGGCAATGTCGAGGCCGGAAAAAGGCTCGTCCAGGATGATGAGGTGCTCGGAGCAGAGCAGCTGCTGGGCAATGGCCGCCCGCTGCCGTTGTCCGCCGGAGAGCTGGGCCGGGTACTTGCGCCGGTGCGGAGCCAGGTCGAAGCGGGTGAGGAAGTCCTCGGCGCGGGCCTTGGCTTCGGCCGGGGCGTGCTTGCGGCCCGCCGCCACCAGCAGGTTGTCGAGCAGGGTGCGGTGGTCGAACAACGGGTAGCGCTGCTGCACGAAACCCACGTCGCCGGGGCACACCGGGCGCGGCGGGTCGGCCACCAGCACGGTGCCGGTGGTGGGGGGCAGCAGCCCGGCAATAATGCGGCACAGCACCGATTTACCGATGCCCGAGCGCCCGTAAAAACCCACCACTTGCCCCTGGCTCAGGCCCGGCCGCACCACGTTGAGCACATCCAGGCTGATGTCGCGCAGGATGACTTCGCCCCCGAACTGCATGGAAATGTCCCGCAGTGTCAGAATAGGCTCTTTGTAAGAAAAATCTGTCATTATTTGGCCGCTCTGAGTTCGGAGTAAGGAAAGAAAGTGCGGCGCAGGAATTCAAACACGTAATCCTGGAGTGCGCCCGTGGCCAGAATAATTAGCTGAATGGCCACTACCCCCGCCAGATGCAAATAGCGGTTCTGCTTGTAGAGCAACAGGCCGATGCCGCCCTCGGACTGGTAGAGGGTTTCGACCAGCGTAATCATGGTCCAGATGATGGCGAAGTTCTGGCGCACGACCTCGAGCATTTCGTCGAGCTTGCCCAGCACCACCACTTCGTAGAAACTGCGCCATTCGCTCATGCCCAAGGTGCGGGCGTGGTCCATCTCCTCCTGGGTGGTCGTGAGAATCACGCTCGTCATGCCCGTGACCAAGTACACGGTAGCCCCGAAGATGAGCACCGAAAGCTTGACCTGGTGGCCCGAGCTCACCATCAGGGCCATGAAAAAGGTCAGGCCGGTGAGGGTGAGGTAGCGCATTTTGGAGGCCGCGTAGGCGATGGGCCGGAAAAAGGGCAGCGCCGTGAGGTAGGAGATGAGCAGCGCCAGCACCGTGGCAATGCCCAGGGCGCCCAACGCGGTGGTCAGGCTGGCCCACAGCTCCTGAATCAGGCCCTGCGTGGTCACCAAATCTTTGAAAGAAGCCACCACTTCCCCCAGCGTGGGAAACAGCTGCAGCGGATAAAATAGCCACAGCAGCAGCAGAAAAGCCACCTGGCAGGCCACCATGGTGAGGAATACGCCCGGCCGCGGCTTGGCATTGGGCACGAATAAGTCTTTTAACATAGCGGATTGGAAAGGAGGAAATTGAAAAGCAAGAACGTCATGCTGAGCGGAGTCGAAGCATCTCTACCGCAGTAGCAATTCGATTTACTACTGCGGTAGAGATGCTTCGACTCCGCTCAGCATGACGTTCTGGAAGAAGAAAATAGCGCTTAGTTGCCCAGCACAATTTCAACCCGGCGGTTCTTGGCTTTGCCTGCGGGCGTGCTGTTGCTCACCAGGGGCTCGGTGGCGCCGTGGGCATACACCTGAATGCGTCCTTCGGGGAAGGCGCTGCTGCTTTTGCGCTCCAGCCACTGGCGCACGGCCATGGCGCGGTCCTCGCTGAGCTGCTGGTTGCGGCTGGGGTCGCCGGAATTGTCGGTGTGGCCGTGCACGGCCACTTTCAGGCTGCCGGCCACCACCAGGTCATCAAACAACTGGTTCAGCTCACGCTCAGCGGCGGGGGTGAAGGTGCTCTGGCCGCTGTTGAACTCGATGTTCCAGGCTCTCTTGCTCACGTTGCGGCGGATTTCATCGCCGGCGGCAAACTTCTGGGTTTCGGCCGGAGCCACGGTCTTACCCTTGTAGCGCTCCTGAATGTTGCGCAGCAGCGTCAGGTCGAGCATGTCGTTCAGCGGCACGTAGCTGGGCAGCTCTTTGGGGTAGAGCTTGCTCTGCACGTCGCCAAAGGCCTTGTACACCGAGGCGTAGATGTTGGTGCCGCCTTCGTTCAGGCCAAACAGGTTGAGGTTGTCGGCGAAGTTGAACACCTTGCTGCCGCCCAGCTCCACCACGTCGCCGTTGCGGTCGGCCTCGCTCACGCCTTTGTAGTATTTCAGCCAGTAGGCACCGTTCTTGTCCTTGTCGCCATACACATCGGCCGAAATGTCGGCGGCGCGGCTCAGGGCCTCGGGGTGCGATTTCACCTGGTCGCCGGCCACAGCATGGGCCAGCATAATGCCTTCCACCTCTTTCTGGTGGGCATCGTACCAGCGCTTGGTGGTCACCATGATGTTGGGCATCTGGTTGGAGTACTCCTTGGTGCTCACAATGCTCACTAAGCCGCCTTTTTGCTTGGCGATGTTCACGTCGCCGGGCGTCCAGGTGGCCACGGCGTCGGCCACCACGTCCACTTTCACGCCGGTGTTTTTGCCGTCCACAATCTTGTCGCGGCTTTCGGGCTTGCCGAGGATGTATTTCTCGGCGGCCACCAAGAAGTCACTCGACGACATGAAGTTAACGGCCTGCGGGTCGTAGGTGGTTTCGTCGGGGTTCACTTTCAGGCCGTTGTCGGCGCACCACTTCAGGGCGATGTTCTGGTCGCCGTCGCGCAGGTAGCAGGCAATGGTTTTGCCCAGCGCCAGCTTGGGGTTGTCAAGCCACTCTTTCGGGCCCATTAGCTTGTCCTCACCGAAGCTTTTGCCCACCGAGTAGGGAATGATTTGCAGTTGGGTGCCGGCCTTTTTCAGCTCCGTTTGCACGGCCGAGAAGCCGGGCAGGCCGTCGCCCATGATGCTCACAATCAGGCCCGGGGTGGCGGGGTTGCTCTGCAAGTCCGCCGCGTTTTTCACCAGGTCAGCCTGCATTTTCGATACGTCGTCCTGGCGCACAATCTGCAAATCCAAACCGTTGGCAGCCATGGCCGAGCCGGTGGTGGAGCGCGGGCCGCCGTTGGCCAGCATGCCGGCCATCTGGCTGTTCCAGGCCATCACCTCCCACACTACGGGCGTGCCCTTTTCGGCGGGCGCGGTGCCGGGCAGCGGGGCCAGCGGCACCACGGTGTTCACGCCGTTGCCGCCGGTGGCCGTGGGCAGCTCAATGGAGTTGAGCAACACCGACTCGGTGGCCGCTTTCTTAAAAAGCAGGTTGCTGGAGGTGAGCTTGTTGATGCCAAAATACAGCCCTACCAGGATGATAATGGCAATGAGAACTTTACCGCGTGTGGTCATTTAGAAAAAAGGTGGAAAATGTGCTGAACGTGGGCAATGTAAGAAGTGAGTAAGTGAGCTGGGGCTGAGAGGGTTCATTTAGCCCATTGTCGTATTCCCTTAGTCAAGGAGTTTGCCGTAGGCGTCGTCAGAGGCTTTGGTAGTGGCCGCCGCGCTGCTGAGGCGCACCGGAGCCTCGTTATCCATAATGGCGTTGAAGTCGCCGTTCTGGTACTTGCTGAGCAGGGCCTGGCCCTTTTCGGACATGACGCCGTTCTGGATGTCCATCTCCTTGACGAACTCCTGCGAGTAGCGCATGGCCTGCTTAATCTGGCCCAGCTGCTGGGCCATGTCCTGGGCTACGCGGTCGGTGGCCAGGTCGAAGAAGTACTTCTTGTCCGGGTCGCCGCGCAAAATGTTCATCGCGGCCCGCATGCCCGAGCTGGTGCGCTTGACGAGTTCGTACTCATCTTTGAGCAGGTTGACCTTAAACTTGGAGCCGTCAATCTGGCGCAGGGCAGCTTTCAGAATCTGGCGCATGACCACGCTCACGTTGGCCGTGGTGGTAGCCATGGGCTGCAGGCGCTTGTTGTAGTCTTCGAGCTGGGCGGCGCGGCTGGCGTAGCTTCCGGCCATGTCCTTCTCGCCCTGGCGGGCGGCCGAATCGGCCAAGGCCAGGTATTCCTGCATCTGGGTGCGGTTGGCGTCCATCTTGCGCTTCACCAGCTGGCTGGCGCCTTCGATGTGGCCCACTTCCTCCTCCATATTGCGGGCTTCTTTCTCGGTGTTCGAGATGTAGTCCTCCATGATGCCGATGGGGTCAGTGTTCACAAACAAGCCCGCGGCCGTCCGAAAAATGCGCTGCCCCAGATACCACAGCCCGGCCTGAATGCGCTTATTCGTCGCCAACAAAAACAGCACGAACAGTACCCCCAGGCCAATGCCCAGCTTCACCGTATCGAAAACGATATCAACCAAGTAGGGCAGAATCTGGCCCCAATAGTACACGCCCATGCCGGCCAACACGGCCACAAAAACCCAGGCGGCCACTTTTTCAGGCTTTTGCCAGGAGGGAAGGCCGTCGGATGGCGATGGCGGACCCAGTAAAGGTGTATTCATCAAACAGGGTAAAGGTTTCTGTTACTTGGCAGTGTTCAAAAAGGCTTCCGCAGCCTTGTGGTGCGCTTGCAGTTCCGACAGCGCGGCGGAATTCGCCAGTTCGTAGCTGGCCAGGGCGGCCTGGGTTTTCTGGCGCTCCTCGGCCAACTGCTGCTGGGTCTGAAGGAGCTGTTGCTGCTTGGCCTGGAGCTGACGGGTGAGTTCGGCGAGGTCGGCGGCCAGCTTCTTTTCCTGGGCCGTGAGCTGCACTACCGCGCTGGGCGCTGCACCGGGCACGGTCACCTCGCCCATTTTCTCGCGGTGCCGGCTCAGCACTTTGTCGCGGTCGGTGGCCAGGGCCTGCTCAAACTGCGACGCCGACGCCAGCAGCGCCGGCACCGTGCTGCCATTCACCGCCGAGAAGGCGTTGAAAGCCGTTTGGTAGAGCAACGGGCCCGACATACCGGCCGCGGCCATGCTCTTCACCATCTTCATGTAGGCTCCGAAATCCTTGCCATCGCCGGCCAGCAGGCCCGCAATGTGGTCGAGGTGGCGTTGTTCGGCCTGCGTCACGGCCGGCGCTGTAAAAGGCGCCGGCGTAGAACCTGCCGCCGTTGGCTGTTGCGAGGTCCCGAATTGCGTGGTGGGCGGGGTATTCGCCGCCGGCGCCCCTTCCTCGGGCTCAATAAAAAACTCTTTGGCGGCGTGGGTGAGCTTCTCGAAGATTTCCATAAAAAGAAAGGAATAAAACGCGTGGCAGGACGAAGCGAAAGGGTGAAATTAAACGATATAAGCTGGCATCGTGCTAAAAGCAACGAGGCCCAGCCAAAGGTAAATATATTAGCCACTCCGCCGCGCTATAGCCGACGTAAAAAAGGCCCTGCCGAACGACCAGCGCCATCGCACTAGTCTTTTCGGCAGGGCCTTTTGAAACTCAGGACTGCTTAATTGGACGCCTGGCTGGCCAGCCACGCTTCGCGCAACGCCTTCTGAGCCGGCGAGTACACCATTTTCTCCACCGATTCCACCGGCTTCACGCCCACATTGGGGTCTTCGGCCAGAATGAGCTGGGTGGTGCGCTCCACGCCGCCGCGGGTTTTCACCTTCACAAACACCACGTCGCTGGGTGAGTGCTTGTGCAGCACGCCGTCGAGGTCGCCGCGGCTTTTGAGCTCCTTGCCGTCGAGCACCAGCAGCTGGTCGCCGCGGTCGATGCCGGCCTTGTAGAGGCCCGAGCCGATGGTGGTGTTATAGGCCACAATGCAGCGGCCTTCCTCGTCGAACTCCACCTGGTTGGGCAGGGCGGCGCCCAGCACGCGGGTCGGAATCACGGCCAGGCCAGCCACCAGCAGGTTTTCGCTAAAGCGGGGCGTCTCGCGGCCGTACACGTATTGCCGGAAAAAGCGCCCGGCAAACACCGTGTCCTTGCTCACCTCGCCCAGCACGCGCTGCAAATCCTTCACCGTGTAGGGCGCAGCCGGCGCGTAGTTTTCCTGCTTCGAGCCAAACTCCTGCCACATGGCCTGCATGAACTTGTCGAGCGACGAGCGGTGGAACTGACGCAGCTGCATGTCGAGCACCAGCGCCAGGCCGGCGCCCTGCGTGTAGTAGGAGAGGGTGGTGTTCACCGCGTTGGTGGGCGCGCTGCTGGCGGCGCCGTCGATGAAAGCGGCCTGCCGGCTCATGTCGATGGCCGAGGCGTAGCGGGCGCCAGGGGCGTTCTGGCGCTGGTTCACCCAGCCGCTGATATCCTCGAAAAACTCTTCGTCCTCAATCAGCTTGGCCCGGCGCAGGCTCAGTCGGCCGTAGTACTGCGTGAAGCCTTCGGCAAACCACAGGGCGTCGCTCATGTTGGCCCGCTGGAAGTCAAACGGTTCCAGGTCGCGCGGGCGCAGGCGCTCCACGTTCCAGGCGTGGAAAAACTCGTGCGCCACCGTGCCCAGGTTGCGGGTAGCGTCCTCGTCTTTGAGGGTGCGCGAGCTGGTGACGGAGGTCGAGTTGCGGTGTTCCATGCCGTCGCCGGTGGCCTGGCTCAGGTAGTCGGCCACGAAAGTGTAGCGCCCGAAGTCAAACTTCGGCAGCTCGCCAAAAATCGCCTTTTCCTCCTTCACCACCTTCTGCACTTTCTTGGCATAGGCGTCAATTTCACTGTTTGAACCCTGGTAAAGCACCGACAGCTCAATGGTCTGGTCGCCCTCTTGCCAGCTGCGCAACTGCTGCGCCCCCAAGGACACCGGGCTATCCATCAAATACTGAAAGTTCGGCGCCGAATACGCCATTTTATCAGCGCCGGAGCGCAGCTGCGTGGCCACTTTCCAGTTGGCAGGCAGGTCGAATTTGATTTCGGCCGCCCGGTCTTCCAGGCCGGTGGCGTAGCAGAGCGCGGCCGGCAGGTTGAGGTGGGCGTGCTGCTGGTCGATGCCCACGTAGGTGCCGTCGGTCTGGTCGCCGTACAGGGTGTAGCTGAAAATGACGGTGCCGTCGGCGGCCGGCGTCACGTCCCAGCCGTAAGGGTCGGGCCGGTTCAGCGGCAGCGGGTGGTTGGCACCGTCGGTGGCCACCACGTAGTACACGTTTTTTGAAAAATCGTGCACCGAGTAGCGGCCCGGCGAGCTGCGGGCCATGCGCACGTGCAGCGGCCCGCCGGGCAGCCCCGAAAAAGTAGCCGTCACCTTGGCCTCGTGGTGCACCGCGTTGGGGAAAGCCATGGTGTAGCGCACCGCCGGCCCCGGGGTCGCCGCCGACTGCGCAGTGGCATCAAGGGACTCCAGGGCAAGCAGCGCCAGTAGAATAGGGACGAGGTTTTTCATAAGATAGAAATGATAGCGAAACAAGGTATTGGTCCGGCAACACGCCAGCTGCACCGGTACAAAGTTGCGGAAAATTTACAATAGAATTTAAGATTCTGCGTAGTTGAACCCGATTTATAATGATAAAATTATGTTTTAAAGATATGCAGGCCAACTATTAAATATCAGAGACAGAGCCAGCCCGAGTTTCCGCAAAGACCACGGCCTCCATTGCCTTGCCAAAAAAAAGGGACGACTGCTGCGGCTGCATGCCCAGGTGGCCCAATTCCGCTCGCAAATTGGCTAGGGTGCGCGCCCGTAGGCCGGTAGTCAGCCGAAAAAACAGGTACATAGCCGCCAGCAGCCACCGCCGCCAGCCGCGCCGCGCGGGCCGGAAATCGGCCAGCAGCCACGGCGCGCCCGCTCGCTGCGCCTCCCGTAGCCGGGCCAGGGCCGCCGGCAGCTCAGGTCCGGCAATGCAATCGAGCACGAAGAAGGTGATGAGGGCGTCGAACCGCTCCACTGGTTCAAGGGCCGCCTGGGTGCCGTGCCGGAATTCTACCTGGCCGGCTGCTTGCGGCCATTCGCGCTGCAGGCGGGCCTGGGCGCGGGCCAGCATCCGGGGCGAGGCTTCGAGGTAAAGCACCGTGGCGTGGGGCCGGCGGCGCAGCACTTCGGTCAGCACCCAGCCCGTGCCCCCGCCCAAGATGAGCAGGTGGGGACAAGTCGTATCCGGCAGGCCGTTCAGGGCCGATTGCTGCGCCTGGCGCTGGGCCGGCCCGAATACCAGGTTCGCCAGCGCATCATAGCACCACGCCACGCGGTCGAAACCGGTGGGGTTTTCCGCCTCGACGGGCTCCGGGTAGGACTTAAGTGGCTCAAACATGCGAAAAAACGCCGGGCCATGAAAAAAATATCATGCAGCAAGTAACTGAGAAACAATCGGCGGTGCCCTCCAGCCGGGCCGCCAGCCGAAAAAAAAGGAGTAAAAGTTGCGCCGGGGTGAAATGGAGCTATATCTTTGCACCATCAAAAGGCCGCACTCCTTCACTGGTAGCGCGGCTTTTTAGCCCCAACTGCGCTTGTGGCGAAATTGGTAGACGCGCTGTCTTCAGGCGGCAGTTCCGCAAGGTGTGAGAGTTCGAGTCTCTCCGAGCGCACGTTTAGAAAAGCCAGCCCCTAGGGCTGGCTTTTTCTGTTTTACGTATTCTTCTCATTCACCACACCCCGGAGCTTAGGCCCATGAATCGCCTTACTTCCCGCTTACTCACGCTGGCCGGCCTGATTACGGCCGAAGTTGCGTTGGGCCTGGCCTTGTTCATGGCCGCGTTTGCTGGGTTTTTTTATATGGCGCGGGTGGTGTTCGTGCACCATTCCCAAGCCCTCGACACGTGGGCCTTTGCCACCGTCGATGCCTGGCAGAAAGCGAATACTTGGTCAGCCGGGCCCATCAATTTCGTCACGTTTTTCGCCTCCCTGCCGTTTCTGCTGCCGGCCAGCATCATTGGGCCGCTCCTCATGCGCCGCTTCGGCCATCCGCGCGAGGCTTGGGAATGGATGCTGGCTATGGCCGGCAGCGTGCTGCTCAACCAACTCCTGAAACTGTATTTCCACCGGCCCCGTCCGGTCAATACCCTGCTGCATACTTACGGCATGAGTTTTCCGAGTGGCCACGCCATGCTGGGGCTCACGTTCTACGGCTGCCTGGCCTGGCTGCTGGCCCGGCATCTGCGGCAGCGCCGCTGGGTGGCACCGCTGCTGTTGTGGGCTGGGCTAATTGGGGTCACGCGGGTGTGCCTGCACGCTCATTATGCTACCGATGTGCTGGCGGGCTTTGCCGGCGGCGCGGCCTGGCTGGTGGCATTTCGTGCCGGTTTGAAACTGTTCTGGAAAGAGGAAAAGGCAGTGCTAACGCAATAATGATGTAAGAACGTCGTATCGAGCCTCGCTGCTCTACACAATGCGCACCCGCACGCGTAGTGCTAGCAGGCCTTTCACGCCTTGCAATTCTTCCAGCTCCAACTCCTCCACGCCGGGCTCCAGCAGGCCGCGGTCCTGCAGATAGTCGATGTATTCGTAATACTCCACGGCTTCGCGGGTTTGGGCGTAGACGAGGGCAATGACACCGGGCTGGGTGAGGCGCTCGCCGGTGCCCAGCACGGTGGCTTTGTCGATGCGCTTCTTGATGATTTCGTAGCGGATGTTGTAGGCGCCGTCCACGTCGAACTGCCGCTCATCCTGGCGGAAGCGGATGCTTAGCGGCTGGCCATGAATGAGGATAAGCTGGGTCGTGTCGAGCGGTACGGGCAGCGTTTCCTTCAGCGCGGCGGTGCGGCGCGTGATTTCCACCATGGTCAGCAGCTGCCACAGGCGCAGGTTCTTCAGGAAAACCAGGTCAAACGGCTTGTTTTCCACCAGCGTGCTCCCCACGTAGATGTTGAACTCCACGCCATCGGTTTTGTAGCGCTGGAAGTAGTGCGGAAACATCAACTGGGCCTTCTCCTCTTCCTCGTCGAGGTAGTCGCTCACCGCGTCGTTGAGCGTGGTCACGCTCGTCTCAAAATCCTGCCGCCGCTTGTAAAGAATGCCCAGCTTGGGGTCAATATTGCTCCAGTATTTGGTGATAATGGGGCGCAGCTCGGGCGTGTGCGCCGCCAAATACTCAAACAGCGGCTCCACCTCACGCTTCAGCGAGTCGTAAATATTGGCTTCGTCGCCGGTCAGCATGCCGTCGTGCAGGCGCTTCAGGTTCTTGGTGACGTAGAACTTCAGCTCGTCCAGAATTGGCAACTCCTGAAATTCGGAGGCTTTTTTCAGGACTTTGTTGGCCAACGTGAGGTGCTCAATGAGGTCGCCCTGAATGGCTTCGTTGCGCACCGTGCTGCTGCTGCGGATGTCGCAGGAGCCGTGCAGCGGGTACACGTCTTCAAACACAATGGCTTCCATCTCGGCCGTGCGGTTGCCGGCGTCGAGCTTGCTGAGCAGGTTGCGGGCCGCGTCCATAAACCGCCATTCCATGGTGGGGTGGATGGCCGTAAACTTCTCGCGGATAACCGATTGCACCCGGGCTTGCAAGTCCTCGGCGTTGCGCTTCACCGCCACCGCAAACAGCGGCACAAACTGCGCCACCTTGTCCATGTCGAATTCGTCGAGCGTGTCGGCCTGCGGCGTGCCCAGCTCCAGCAGGCCCACCGTGTCGTTGCCGTAGGGCAGCAAGGCCAGGATGGCCGAATTAATGCCCAGGCCCACAATCTGCTGGCGCAGGTCTTCCGGAATGTCGGCCGTGGCCACGTCCTTCAGCACCAGCGGCTCCCGCTCGCGCAGCAGCCGGTCGTATATCTGCCGGAAGCTACCGTCGGCGGTGTTGCTCTGTACCTGCTTGGTGAGAAAGCTGTGGTTGATTTTGTGCCCAAAATCCACAAAGGCCCGTTTTTTCTCATCATAGGCGGCAATACCTAGCTGCAGCGAGGGCTGGGCAAACAGCACCCGCAGCTTCTCCTGAATCTGCTCGAAGCGGGCCGGGATTTGCAGCACGTCGCGTTCCAGCAGGTCGTATTTCAACTCGGAGAGAATTTCCTGCTCGGTGATGTCCACCAGATGCAGCAGGTTAAAGCCCTCCAGCTCGAAGTGCTCGGGCGGCAGCAGTTCGCGCCACAGCTCGGGTCGGTGGCGGTTGTGTACCAGCATTTCCAGCTGCTCGGGCGTGAGCACGGGCGGCTCGCCCACCACTTTCACCGTGATGAAATCGGAGTTGAAATCGACGCCGTAGTGGCGGTACAAACCAATTTTGTAGTCGGGCACGGTGAAGACAATGGTGCCCAGCGGCGGAATCTCGGCCCCGTACACCCGGTTCAGCACCAAGTGGTAAGCCATCAGGCCCATCTGGCGCTCCATGGCCACCATGTCAATGTTCAGCGGCTGCTTAATGATGCGGTCCTTGTTCAGCATCACCTCTTCAAACAACTTGGTGGAGTAGAAGCAGTACCGCTGAAACGGCCCAATCACGCCGCTGATGTCGGAAGCAAACGAGGCCGGCGGAAACACGGCCAGCATCAGCGTCTCCACAAAGTCGCAGTTGCATTCCAGCACCGAGGCATCGGCCAGGGGGCCGCGGCTCCAGGGGGCCTGCGCCACCTGCTGGCCAATGGCTTCGGCCAACAGCCGCACGCCGGCGTTGGTCGATTCCTCCCGCTTTTTCCAGTAGGCAATTAGCGGCTCCAGGCTGAGCGTGGAGCGGAACGGAAACGAGGTGGGGGCGGCGTTGGTGCGCGAATCGGGCACCGCCAGGGCCAGGGACAGAGGAGAATCGACAGCCATAGGGACAAGAAACACCGCCATTCGCCCAATCGTTGCAGCGCGGCAAAAGCTATACGTGCCAAGTCTCTGGCACGGCCATTAGGGAATTAGCAGGTAGGGCTTTTCCTTTAAGTTGACAGACTTTGTTACCCCACTGCTATCGTAAGCCACCGTTTTGGTGGTGTTAATGTAGGTAGTGCAACACCCGTCGGCCACCAAGCGGCCCTGAATGCGGATGCCATTGATGACGAAAGCCGTAGTAGGCACGCCCTTGTTTATGCCGCCGGGGTGGGCCAGGTACTGCACCACGTAGAGGTAATTGGCCAGGTTCGCGTTGGCGACGCGCGCAAACGGGGTGTTGTTGTTGATGAGAATGGAGTCGCCCCCGACCGGCGCCGCGCCGCGCACCAGCGTCACCGTTTCGGGGCGGACGATGCCGGTAGTGTCCTTCGGGTAGCGCAAAATGGTCAGCGTATCGAGGTCGTTCACCGCGTATCGGGACGAGAAGCGCAGCTTCACGGCATCGGCCAGCGGGTCTTCGGCCTCGCACTCATTATTGGCGCAGCAGCCGCCCCAGAGCGCGGTGCTGAGCAGGGCAAAGGCAGAAAGACGAAGGGAGTGCGAAAGAGCCATAGCACCTCAAAGGTAAGGCCCGAGGCACTCTCCGACGGGGAGCACACCTCGGGCCAGGCCGGGTTGATGTTAAAAGGCGGCGGCTGCGAGCCGGGCCGCTTAGCGGCTGCCAGTCACGACGGACGACGACGGCAGGGTGGGGTTGTCTACGGCGCCGCCGGCCAGGAGCAGGGGCCGCAGGCGGGCCGTGGCCGTATCGAGCTGGGGCCGAATCTGGGCCATGGCGCCGCGCAGGGCAATGATGTCGGCCAGGCGCGGGGCGGTGGTTTGGGAATAGCCGTGGTACATGGCCACTTTCACTTCCGACGTGCCGGTGCCGGCATAGGAGCCCAGCAGGTTGCCGGCGGCGTCGCTCACCTGCACTTCGGCCTGCAGCGTGGTCTTATACCATTCGAGCGGAATGCCCAGCACGGCCGGAATCATGAACGTGAGTACCTGCAGGCCCTGCACGGCGCGGCCGGTGCGCAGGGTTTTCACTTTTTTCACCACCAGCTTGGCGTAGCCGAAAGTGGCCGAATCGGTGGGCTCCGTCAGGTTGATGTGGCACTCTTGCTGGAACAACTTCAGCGGGTCTTCGGGAAGGGCACCGTCGTTCATCGCGAGTGGACCCTGGTCGGCCAGAATTTCCAGGGCCGGCAGACGCTTGGCGATGGAGGCCGTGGGCGTGCTGCGCATCTGGTTTTTTACCGACACACAAGCAGGGGCTGCTAATATGGCCGGCGCAAGGGCCAGCAGCACGAGTCGACGAGTCAATTTCATAGCACTAATGAATCAGGAAGCGGAAAAAGGGAAAGGCGAAAGCTGAAAAGTGCAATAAAGCCGGGTGGAAGTAGCACTAAGCGCTTTAAGTAGTAGCTAAATTAACGGTTTCAGTCGGCAAGGTGTTCAAAATTCGGCGAATGGCGCGAAAAAGTCCCTGACCGGAACGAAAAAAGCCGGCCAGATTGACTCAAATCAATGCGCCAATTCGGGCTGTTCGGCCACGGCTGTGGGGTCGGGTCCCACGTAATCGTCCACAAATTCACCTTCCCAGCGGGCCACCACGGCCGAGGCCAGGCAGTTGCCCAGCACGTTCACGGCGGTGCGGGCCATGTCCATCAGCGCATCAATGCCGAGGATGATGAACACCGGCCACGGCGGCAGGTTGAACGACGGCAGTGTGGCCAGCAGAATAACGAGCGAAGCGCGCGGCACGCCCGCCACGCCCTTGCTGGTGAGCATGAGGGTGAAGACGAGCAGCATCTGGTCGCCAAACGACAGCGGCACGCCCGCCGCCTGGGCCACAAACACCGAAGCCAGTGATAGATAGAGCGTCGTGCCGTCGAGGTTGAAGGAGTAGCCCGTGGGCATCACGAAGGCCACAATGCGGCGCGGCACCCCGATGCTTTCCATGGCTTCCATGGCGCGGGGTAGGGCCGCTTCGCTGGAAGTGGTGGCGAAGGCAATGCTCATGGGCTCGGCCACGGCCGCGACGAAGCGGCGCAGCGGAATGCGCATGAGCAGCGCCACGGGCAGCAAAATGAGCAGAATGAAGGCAATGAGCGCGCCGTAGAGCGTAAGCAGCAACTGGAAGGCGTTGAGCAGCGGCCCGAAGCCGAGCTTGGCCACCGTGTAAGCCATGGCGCCGCCCACGCCCAGCGGCGCGAAGTACATCACCACGTTGGTGAACTTGAACATGACCTCCGACAGGCTCTCGCAGAACTCCAGCATCACGCGGCGGGGCCGTTCGGGCGTGAGCGCCAGGCCGATGGCGAACAGAATAGCGAAAATAACCACCTGCAGCACCTGCCCCTCGGCCACCGACTTGGCAATGTTTTCGGGGAAGATGTGCAGGATGATTTCGGCCACCGTCTGGGGCGCGGCCGCGGTAATGGCTTCTTCCTTGATGCCGGCCTGGCTGATGCCCACGCCGGCTTTGGTGAGGTTGATGGCTGCCAGGCCGATGAACAGGGCGAACGTGGTGACGATTTCGAAGTACACCAGCGCCTTCAGGCCCATGCGGCCCACCTGCTTGAGGTTGGCGTGGCCGGCAATGCCAACCACCAGCGTACCAAAAACCAGCGGCGCGATGATGGTTTTAACCAGCCGTAAGAAAGCGTCGCTCAGTACCTTAAGGTTGAGTGCTACCTCGGGCGCATCGTGGCCCAGCTCGATGCCGACCAGCATGGCCAGCACAATCCAGAGCGTGAGGGAGCGGCGGGGGTACACGGCCGCCGCCAGCGCCAGCAGCGCCAGCCAGCGCGCGGCCAGCAGCGCCGGCTCGGGCAGGGCTACTATGTGATTAGCGTTGAGCGCGGTAAGCAGGCCGGCCAGCAGCAGGAATACCAGGGCAATGGGGAGTAAACGGGATTTTGCCATGCTTTTGGAAAAAGGGCAGGGTGGGGGAATGAGGCCCTAAAGAACGGCATTATCCAGCCAGCAGCACGATTGTGGCCGCAATTGCCCGGCGCCCAGGGGATGAAATAACCGGCCTTCTACCCAAAGACAGCCCTTAAAAACCCGGCGCAAGTGGCCTTTTTCGTGAGCGGTGCGTAGCTGTGGTGTTTTCGCTGCATCTTCGGCGCCCCATTCCGCGGCCTCGCTTTCTCCTCCATGCCCACCTGGACCCTTACTGCCCATTCGCTGCCCCTGCGCTTCGTGTGGAAAATATCGCGCAACGCTTCTTCCAGCAAAACCAACCTGCTTTTGCAGGCGGCCGGCCACGGACACACCGGCCTGGGCGAAGCCGCGCCCAACGTACGCTATAACGAAACCCCGGAACTGCTGAGCCAGCAGTTTGCCGCCCTGCAAGCCCACGGCCTCTCCGACGTGGCTACCCTGGCCGGCCTCGATGCCCTGCTGGCAGCCCGGCCCGTGGCGCACGCCCTCAGCTTCGCGCTGGAGTCGGCGCTGGTGCAGTGGCTGGCCGCGCAGGCCGGCCAGCCGGTGTGGCAATGGCTGGGCGTGCCCGCGCCAGCGCCGGCCGTGCCCACGGCCTTCTCGCTGCCCATTATGGAGGTGGGGGAGGTGGCCGGCTTCCTGCGCGAGCTGGACATGCAGCGCTTTGAACTCATCAAGATTAAAGTGAACCAAGCCGAGGGGCTCGACCTGCTGCGCGAAGTGGCGCGGACGCTGCCCGGCCACTCCCTGCTGGTGGACGGCAACGAGGCGTGGCCCGACGCCGACGCCGTGCTGCAATTTCTGGAGCAAGCCGCCGCCCTGCCCGGCCTCAACCTGCGCTTTCTGGAGCAGCCGCTGCCGGCCGCCTTCACCGACCATTATCGTTACCTAAAGCCGCGCAGCATCGTGCCGCTGCTAGCCGATGAATCGGTGACGGACGCGGCCGACTTTGCCGACATCGCGCAGCAGTTCCACGGCGTCAACGTGAAGCTGATGAAGGCCGGCGGCTACCGGCGCGGCATCGAGCTGCTGCGCAACACTCGCGCCCACGGCCTTATTCCCATGCTGGGCTGCATGGTCGAAACATCGGTGGGCATTGCGGCGGCCCTGCAAATCAGCGCCCTGGCCGATGTGCACGACCTCGATGGCTTCCTCATCGTGAAAGATGAGCCCTTTGGCCTCGTGACCGAAGCGGCCGGGCAGCTGCGGCTGCTGGCGTGAGGCAGCTGATTGAATCAGGCAAAATTCTCATGCTGAGCGCAGTCGAAGCATCTTTAATGCGCCAGTAATTATTTGCTTCTGCACGCGAGATGCTTCGGCTGCGCTCAGCATGGCCGCTCTTTTCGACTGGTACAGCGTGCTATTTCGGCGAGTTCAGCTGCGAATTGATTTGCGTAAGCTGGTCGTCGATGGATTTGGTATCGGGCAGGTCGGTGCGGCCCTGGCTCAGCAGCTGCACTTTTTGCGTCAGCAGTTCCACTTTTTTCTGGAGCAGGCCCACCTGAACGGCGGGGTCGGAGAAACCGGGGCCGCGCTCGGTGTAGGTTTCGTAACGAGCGCCGTTGGCCCCGGGAATGCCGGCGGCAGCATCGCCCCGGGCGGCGGCGGCACTGCTGGGCGTGGCAAACACCACGCCGCCGTCGGGACGCACGTAGTCGCCGTCGTGGAGCGTGATTTTCTTCCCTTTGGGGTTTATTTTGTCGGCGGGCATTTCCACGATGCCGTTTTTGTAATTGATTTTAACGCCGTTGCGCAATTTTACATTTTGTGTGAGCGGCGTGATTTGGCTGCCTTCGCGCCGCACCACTTCGCCATCTTTCATGAGAAACTGGGTGTTGGCGGTGGTTTGGACCGGAAAGCCGCCGTCCTGGGCAGCCGCGAGGCGGGGCGAGGCGGCCAGGCAGCCGGCCACAGAAGCAATCAACAGGAAGCGAAACATAGCTGTAAGGAAATGTGAATGATGCCGGGGAATACGTTTTTGCGGCTGCCACGGCCATATTTCGCTATCGAACCAAACTTTTTTTAACAATTTATGGGAACGATGTTGCGACATTAAATGTATGTACATAAATTTGCAACCGATTCCACTGCCTCTTATGCGCATCGAAGACGAAATCAAGCAGCCCACTTTCCGCGACGAGTACCAGAAGGCCATCATCAACCTGGTGTACACCACCGGTTGGTTGCAGCTGCGCCAAGCCACCGCGTTTAAGACGTTTGGCCTCACGCTGCCGCAGTTCAACATTCTGCGCATTCTGCGGGGCCAGCACCCGCTGCCCGCTACCGTGGCGCTGCTCATCGACCGCATGCTGGACAAAACCAGCAACGCCTCCCGCATCGTGGACCGGCTGGAGGAAAAGAAGCTCGTGACCCGCACCGTGTGCCCCGCCAACCGCCGGGCCGTGGACATCCGCATTACCCCGGCTGGCCTGGAGCTGCTGAAAACCATTGAGGATTCCGGCCTGATGGAAAAGAATGGTACCCAGTTTCTTACCCCCGACGAAGCCCGTCAGCTGAATGTCTTGCTCGACAAAATCCGCACCGAGGACGGCGACGGGACAACCCTGCACCAGCCTTCCTGCGAGTAGGGGTTGGCACGTTTTTTAGTGGCTGCCCAGCCACGCTTTATTTCAGAATTACCCTTTTTTTACTTTTTTCTTCAAATGAAAAATCTCCTGTTGCCCGCTTTGTTCGCTGTTGCTGTACTGGGCGCCGCCCCCGCTGCTTCGGCCCAAAAAAATAACAGCGCCAAAATGGCCACCAACGCCCCCGCCTACGCCGTGCAGCCGCAGCTGAGCACCCTGGGCTGGGAAGGTAAAGCCGTGACGCACGGCCACAACGGAACCATGAACTTCAGCTCGGGCGAGCTGCTGGTGAAAGGCAACGCCATTGTGGGCGGCACCGTGACCGTGGACATGAAAACCATGAAGGCCACCGACATCAAAGACGAAAGCAGCCAAGGCAAATTTGTGGGCCACATGAGCAGCGACGACTTCTTCGGCGTGGCTACGTACCCCACTTCGACCTTCAAAATCGTGAGCGTAGCCCCCATCAAAGGCGCCGCTAAAGAGGCCGACAACGCCACCATCACCGGTGACATGACCATCAAAGGCGTGACGCAGCGCATCAGTTTCCCCGCCAAAGTGGGCGTGAAAGGCGACCTGGCCTCGGCCACCGGCAAAGTGACCATCGACCGCACCAAATTCGGCCTGAAGTACGGCTCGAAGTCGTTCTTCGAGAGCATCGGCGACAAAGCCATCTACGACACGTTCGACCTGACGTTCAACGTGATTGCCAAGAAAGCCTAATTACGAATTCGCTCGGATTCCACGGATTTTGTGGACGTTGCCTTGCGAGCCGATTAACAATGAAAAAGCCCGCCATTTGGCGGGCTTTTTTTATTCTGGAATTTCGAGCTTTCGGGGTAGCTCGAAGCTAAGGTTGTGGCTTTTGCTGCGGCTGTGCAGCTGGCGCAGGATTTCGTCGATGTCGTCCTTGTATTCTACCCACAGGTCTTCGTGCAGGCTCTTGAGGACGAGGGCCGGGAGCTTGGCCGCCAGCCGGGCCGTGGCCCGGTAGAAACCGTCATAAACGCTGTCGAACTGGCCGGAGTAGTTGTCGATGCACTGGCGCAGGATGTAGAGGAGCAGGTCGATTTCGAGCTGCTTGTTTTTGGTGATGCGGCGGGCCCGGGCGGCCTCCTGCATGCTGGCCCGCACGGCTTTCACGAGGCTACGGTTGAGCAGGCGCCCGGTCACGGCCACGTTGAACAGCTCGTGAATGCGGTCGGCGGTTTCTTCTTGAATCTGGCCGAGCGTGACGTCGGCCAGCAGCTCGAACCGGTAGGTTTCGTAGAGCTCGGCGTCGCGGCGCACGGCGCGCAGGAGCAGGGCCTCCTTTTCGGGCTCGGAGAGGCGCTTGAGGGCTTTTTTGAAGTCGGCGGAAGGAACGGGCATGGGCGACGGAAGGGGAGTAGGGCGAACAGATGGTTCGCGGGCCGAAACGAGCGGGCGGCGCGGAAACGCGAACGACAAAGTTCGCGCAGCAAAGCTCCTTCCAGCGAAACGAATCTGCGCCGTTTACAGTTATCAGGAGCTGCCCCGCGCGGGCTTTCCTGCGTAAATTTGCTTTATGAATACTCGCCCCCAAATTGAGCACGATGAAGACGTTCTGGTGCTCGAAGAAGAACTGGAGCTGCGCAACCTCGTGGTGTACAACGACGACATCAACACCTTCGACCACGTCATCAAAACCCTGATGGACGTGTGTGGCCACCAGCCCGAGCAGGCCGAGCAGTGCACTCTGCTCATCCACTACAAAGGCAAGTGCGCCGTGAAAGTGGGCACCTACGAAGAGCTGGAGCCCATGTGCACGGCCATTCACGACCGCGGCATTTCGGCCGACGTTATTTGATGTGAAAACGTGACGATGTGAAAATGTGTTGATTTCCAATTGCACAGCTTCATTTCGCTCATTTCCACATCAACACATTTTCATATTTTTTGAATGGAGTTTCCTTCCAAACTGATTGAAAACGCGGTGGGCGAGCTTTCCCGCCTGCCTGGCATTGGCCGCAAAACGGCGTTGCGGCTTGCCCTGCACCTGCTCAAGGCCGAGATGGATACCACCGCTTCGCTGGCCGAAGCGCTGGCCAAAATGCGCTTTGAAATCACCTATTGCAAAACCTGCCACAGCATTTCCGATTCGGAGGAGTGCGGTATTTGTGCCAATAAGCTGCGCGACCACAGCCTGGTGTGCGTGGTGTCGGATGTGCGCGACGTCATTGCCATCGAAAACACCGGCCAGTACAAGGGCGTGTACCACGTGCTGGGCGGCGTGATTTCGCCCATTGAAGGTATCGGCCCGTCCGATTTGCACATCGATTCGCTGGTGGAGCGGGCCGCGGCCGAAGACTCGGAGGTGCGCGAGGTCATCCTGGCCATTTCGCCCACCATGGAAGGCGACACCACCGCCTTCTACCTCTCGCGCCGTCTGCGCGACCTGCCCAACGTGCACATCAGCACCATCGCGCGCGGCATCCCGATGGGCGGCGAGCTGGAATACGCCGACGAAATCACCCTCGGCCGCAGCATTGTAGACCGCCTGCGCCAGGCGCGGTAAGAATTGCCTCCTGCCTGTCATTGCGAGCAGAGCGAAGCAACCGAAGGTCAGCATAGCTAATCCGTCCTGTTCTCAGCGACCAACCCAATGGTGTCATAAGCCCCGGTTCTGCAAATGAACCGGGGCTTTTTGCTGCCCTTGCACTGCGCCGCCGTCGGCAAACCTTTCGCGCCATAGCAAGTTGCTGAAGCTTTGAATTCTACAAGCAAGCTGCTGCCATGACGACCACCGCGCTCAATACCCTCTACCAAGAGCTGGCTCCCTGCCTTGGCCCCGACCTGACAACCCTGCTGCCCGGCGGAATTCAGCGCGAAGTTGGGCACTTCAACGTATTTGATTTGGCCGATTTATGGGACGCTACCCGGCTGCGGCCCGACACATCGTACCCCTGCCGCTCATTCTATAAAATCAGTTTGCTGCGCAGCCACAGCCACGCTGAGTACGCCGACCAAACCATTGCCATTGCCCCCGATGCCCTGGTGATTTCGACACCCAAAGTGTCGTTCCAGTGGCGGCCTTCCGAGCCGCAGCAGGGGCAATTCTGCCTATTCACGGCTGAGTTTCTGCTGCCGGTTCTGGGTGGGCTCACCCCTGACGAGTTGCCGCTGTTCCGGGCCGACGGCTACCTCGTGTTTCAGCTGACACCGGCCGAAACGGCGCGGGCGACGGGCATTTTTACTCAGATGCGCGAGGAGCTGGCGTCCGACTACGCCCACAAGTACGACCTGCTGCGGGCCTACGTGCTGGAGCTGCTGCACCTGGGCCAGAAGCGGCAGCCGGCCACCACGCTGCACCCCGTTCACACGGCCGCCGCCCGGCTGGCCTCGCGCTTCGTGGAGCTGCTGGAGCGGCAGTTTCCGCTCACCACGCCCCAGCAGCGCGTGCAGCTGCGCACAGCCAAGGACTTTGCCGACCACCTGGCCGTGCACGTCAACCACCTCAACAAGGTGCTCAAGGACAGCACCGGGCGCACCACCACCGACCTCATCGGCGGGCGGCTGGCGCAGGAAGCCAAGGTGCTGCTGCGCGAGTCGGAATGGACGCTTTGGGAAATTGCCGACAGCCTGGGCTTCGTGGATGTGGCCCACTTCTCGCACTTTTTCCGCCGCTACGCCACCGTGAGCCCCGGTGCTTTTCGGACGCAGCACGCCGTGCCGGTTTGATTTCTACAAGAAGCTGATTGGCCGGTACAACACGGCCGTCAGCAGGCCGGGGGACCTTTGTCGTGTTCAATCAACACCCCAAATACCCTCCCCATGAATACTTCCAAAATCGCCCTCGTCACCGGCGGCAGCCGCGGCCTGGGCAAAGACATGGCCCTGAAACTAGCCCAGCAGGGCATCGACGTTATCCTGACCTACCGCAGCCAGCAGGCCGAAGCTGCCGGCGTAGTAGCCGAAATAGAAGCGCTGGGCCGCCGCGCCGTGGCCCTGCCGCTGGATGCGGCCGACCTCAGCACCTTCGCGGCGTTTTTTGCCCAGGTCACCACGGCGCTGGCCGATACTTTCGGCACCGACCGATTCGACTTCCTCATCAATAACGCCGGCACCAGCCTCACCGCCCCCATTACCGAGAACACCGAGGCGCAGTTTGACGAGATGCTCAACATTCATTTCAAGGGCGTGTATTTTCTCACTCAGAAAGCCTTGCCGCTACTGCGCGACGGCGGCCGGATTATCAACATTTCCTCCGGTACCACGCGCGTTGCTTTCGACGGTACCTCGGCCTACGCCAGCATGAAAGGCGCGGTGGAAGTATTCACGCGCTATCTGGCCCTGGAGCTGGGCCCGCGGGGCATTGCGGCCAACGTGGTGGCGCCCGGGGCCGTGTTTGGCGGTGGCGCCATGACGGACACGCCCGAAATCCGTGCCTACGTGGCCCAGATTACGGCCCTGGGCCGCGTGGCCGAGCCCGACGACATCGGCGGCATCGTCGCCTTCCTCTGCACCGATGCCGCGCGGTGGCTCAACGGCCAGCGCCTCGAAGCCACGGGCGGCATGATGCTATAAGGCAGGCGCTGCGCGCGCCTCCCCGTTGCCTGAGAGCGATGGCAGCGCGGCTACTTTACTTTTGAGCACAAGGCCCCGGTTCTGAATAGAGCCGGGGCCTTGTGCTATTACGACGTACTTGTTTGGCCGGAAATATTCGTTTTACCGACGCAGGCTGAACTGGACGCCTGACAGGAGTTCCTTTCGCTATTCCGGTCCCGGCTGGGGCCCCGAAAGAAGCTTCCGTAGCCGCTGGCTGGGCGGCGCTGCTTAATTTCGCCCGCTGTGGTAAAGCTCTCCGTCATCATTGTCAACTACAACGTCTGCTACTTTCTGGAGCAGGCGCTACTGTCTGTGCGGCGGGCGGTGGAGAAGCTGGGCCAGCCCGTGGAGGTTTTTGTGGTGGATAATAACTCGGCTGATGGCTCGGTGGCCATGGTGCGCGAGCGTTTTCCCGAGGTCATCCTCATCGCCAACCGCGACAACCCGGGCTTCTCGAAGGGCAACAACCAGGCCCTGCGCCGCGCCACCGGCCAGTACCAACTGCTCCTCAACCCTGATACGGTGGTGGAGGAAGACACCTTCCGGGCCTGCTGCGCCTTCCTGGACGAGCACCCCAACTGCGGCGGCCTGGGCGTGAAAATGCTCGATGGGCAAGGCCATTTCCTGCCCGAGAGCAAGCGCGCGCTGCCCACGCCGGCGGTAGCGTTTTACAAGATGTTTGGGCTGGCGAGTGTATTTCCGAAGTCGCGCACGTTTGGCCGCTACCATCTGGGTTTTCTCGATAAAGACGAAACCCACGAAATAGAAGTGCTCAGCGGCGCCTTTATGCTGCTGCGCAAGGAGGCGCTGGACCAGGTGGGGCTGCTTGACGAAGACTATTTCATGTACGGCGAGGACATCGACCTCTCGTACCGCCTCACCCAGGGCGGCTGGAAAAACTATTATTTCCCCGGCACCCGCATCATTCACTACAAGGGCGAAAGCACCAAGCGCACGAGCGTGAACTACGTATTCGTGTTTTACCGGGCCATGGTGATTTTCGCGCAAAAGCACTTCGCGCCGGGCCGGGCGGGCCTGTTTTCGCTGCTGATAAACGCCGCAATCTGGCTACGGGCCGGCGCGGCCGTGCTGGAGCGGCTGGCCGTCCGCATTGCCCCGCTGCTGCTCGATGCCGGCCTGATTTGGGGCGGCATGTACTTCCTGAAAACGTACTGGGAGCACAACCACAAGTTTGTGCCCGGCGCCTACCCGCCCCAATACATGGAGGTGGCCGTGCCCGTCTACATCGTGGTCTGGCTGGTGTCGGTGTATCTGAGCGGGGGCTACGACCCGCCCATTCGGACCTCCCGGGTGGCGCGCGGGGCCTTTGTGGGCACGCTGGTGATTTCGGCAGCTTCGAACTACTTGGATGCCTGGCGCTTCTCAAAAGCCCTGATAATTCTGGGTGGCGTGTGGACGGTGGCGGCGCTGGTGGGCCGGCAGGTGCTGGTGCACTTCCTGCGCTACCGCGACCTGCGCCTGACCGAGCGCCGCCAGAAAAATATCGCCATCGTCGGCTCCGGCCCCGAAAGCCGCCGCGTGCGCCGCCTGCTCGAAGCCGCCGGCGTGCAGGCCCGCGTCATCGGCTACGTGGCCGTAGCGCCCGTCGAAACCCTGGTGGCCGCTACCGTGGAAGCAACTTATTCGCACCGCTACGACGCGCCCGAACCGCCCGAAGAACCGCTGGGTGAGTTGCGTCAGCTGGGCGACATTATTCGCCTTTACGCCCTCGATGAGCTGATTTTCTGCGGCAAAGACCTGCCCGCCAGCCGCATCATCGCCCTCATGCTGAGCCTGCCCACCCACCCGCCGGTGGCCTACAAAATCCTGCCCGAAGACAGCCAGTACATCATCGGCAGCAGCAGCAAGGACGCGCCCGGCGACTACTACACCCTCGACATTGCCCTGAACCTCTACCAGCCCCGGCAAGCCCGCGCCAAGCGCCTGCTCGACGTGCTGCTCAGCACCGGCCTGCTGGGGCTGGCCCCACTGCTGCTGTGGTTTCATCCGCAGAAAGCGGGTTTCCTAAGCAACTGTGCAGCCGTGCTGCTGGGCCGGCGCACCTGGGTGGGCCTACGCTACACACCAGGCCCGGCCCGCGCCGTGCCCGCCGTGGTGTCGCCGGCCGATGCGGCGGTGTCGGCCGCGCCGCTCAACGACACCACCAAGCGCCGCCTGGAGCTGCTCTACGCCAAGGACTACGAGCCCGCCACGGACCTAAGCGTGCTCTGGCGCTGCTGGCGCCGCATGGGGGAGTAGGCCGTACAGTTGCGCGGACTTTGCAGTCTGCGTCCCTGACGGAAACCCGAACGACGCCCGCACGGCTTTAACGGCGCGGGGACGCGGACTGCGAAGTCCGCGCTACTTCTTACCGGCCTTACCTTTGCTGCTCCAATTGCGCCCTCTTTATGTCTGAAACTGCTGCCCCCGCCATCACTTCCCCGCTATCCGACCGGGTCACGGTCATGCAGGAATCGGCCACCATTGCCATGGCCAAAAAAAGCCGGGAGCTGGTAGCCAAAGGCTTCGACGTCATCAACCTCAGCTTTGGCGAGCCCGACTTTCAAACGCCGCAATACATCAAGGACGCCGCCAAGCAGGCCCTCGATGACGGCTTCACGTTCTACACGCCCGTGGCCGGCATCCCGGAGCTGCGGCAGGCCATCTGCGACAAATTCCGGCGCGACAACCAGCTCGATTTCCAGCCCAACCAGATTGTGGTGAGCACCGGCGCCAAGCAAGCTCTGGCCAACGCCGTGATGAGCCTAGTAAACCCGGGCGAGGAAGTCATCGTGTTTTCACCCTATTGGGTGAGCTACGAGGAGATGGTGAAGCTGGCCGACGGCGTGGCCGTGACGCTGGTGGGCACTCTAGAAAACGAGTATAAGGTGACCGCCGCGCAACTCGAAGCCGCCATCACGCCCCGCACCAAGCTTATCATGTATTCCTCGCCCTGCAACCCCACGGGCGCCGTTTTCAGCCGCGCGGAGCTCGGCGCCATTGCCGAAGTGCTGGCCCGCCACCCCCAGATTTATGCGCTGGCCGATGAGATTTATGAGTACATCAACTTCGTGGGCGAGCACGCCAGCCTGGCCCAGTTCCCCGAAGTGGCCGACCGGGTGATTACCGTGAACGGTTTCTCGAAAGGCTACGCCATGACCGGCTGGCGCCTGGGCTACCTGGCCGCTCGCCCCGACATTGCCTACGCCTGCGAGAAAATGCAGAGCCAGATTACCTCCGGCACCTGCTCCATCGCGCAGCGCGCCGGCTTGGCCGCCCTGCGCGGCGGCCGCGCCTCGGCCGATGAAATGGTGGCCGCCTACCGCCGCCGCCGCGATTTGGTGCTCGACATCGTGAAGGACATTCCCGGCTTCATCACGCCCACGCCCAGCGGCGCCTTCTACATCTTTCCGGAAGTCTCGGCCTACTTTGGCCGCACCGCGCCTGACGGCAGCTCCATCAGCACGTCCATGGATTTGGCAATGTACCTGCTGAACGACGCGCTGGTATCGGCCGTGTCGGGCGAGGCATTTGGGGCGCCGGAGTGCATGCGCTTCAGCACCGCTGCCTCGGATGAGAAGCTGACGGAGGCGTTTCGGCGGGTGAAAGCCAGCTTGGCCAAGCTGGCGTAGTTAGTTTACAACAGAACGTCATGCAGAGCGCAGCGAAGCATCTCGCGTGCCGCCACTGACTCAATCAATAGGTTTACCATTGCACGCGAGATGCTTCGCTGCGCTCTGCATGACGTTCTGTTGACCGTCGCAAATTCAGCGAAACCTTGCCTACACCTTCCCTCACCGACCTTTTCAACGATTTTAACCGCCTCCGCGTGCTCATCATCGGCGATGTGATGGTGGATGCCTACGTGTGGGGCCGGGCCACGCGCCTCTCGCCCGAGGCGCCCGTGCCCGTGGTGCACGTGGCCCGCACCGAAAACCGCCTCGGCGGGGCCGCCAACGTGGCCCTGAACGTGCAGGCCCTCGGCGCCACGCCGCTGCTCTGCGCCGTCATCGGCACCGACGCGGGCGGCGACCAGCTGCTGCAACTGCTGCACGACAGCGACCTGCCCGCCGATGGCATCATCCGCAGCGCCAGCCGGCCCACCACCGTGAAGCAGCGCATTCTGGCCCAAGGGCAGCAGCTGCTGCGCATCGACTCCGAGGTGGAAACCGACTTGGATACCAACGAAAGCGCGCAACTGCTCTCGGCCTACGACGACCTGCTGGCCCGCGCCGACGTGGTGGTGTTCGAGGACTACGACAAGGGCGTGCTCAGCGAAGCCATTATCACGGAGTGCATTGCCCGGGCCCGGCAGCGCAACATCCCCACGGTGGTGGACCCCAAGAAAAAGAACTTCCTGGCCTACCGCCACTGCACGCTCTTCAAGCCCAACCTGAAAGAGCTGCGCGAAGGCCTGAAGCTGGAATTCGGCGACCCGGTGGCCGACCGCGCCGGCTTTGAGGCAGCCGTGGTGCGATTGAAAGAAGAATTAACGCCCGAAATTGTGCTGGTGACGCTTTCCGAGTACGGCGTATTTGCCCAGCAAAACGGCCAGAAAACCTATCTGCCGGCCCACCTGCGCACCATTTCCGACGTGTCGGGCGCGGGCGATACCGTCATCAGCATCGCGGCGCTGTGCGTGGCGCTGGGCCGGCCGGCAGCCTTCACGGCGGCGCTGGCCAACCTGGGCGGCGGGCTGGTGTGCGAGCAGGTAGGCGTGGTGCCCGTGGAGAAACAGCGGCTGTTGGAAGAAGCGCAGGAGGCGGGGCTTGCGCTTCGCTAGCCACCACAGAGATACCGACAGGATTGGGCCATTTCCGCAGGCGCTGAAACCAACATTTTTTGACGTTGCGCGGTAATGTTGCTGCGACGAATCGTCTGGATGCATGAAAGCCTTTTTCTTTTCGCTCGTTGGTAAGGTGCTATCGGTGGCAGGCCACGAATTGCTACCGCTGCAAGGCAAGCCACAGCCTTCCGCTCCTTCGCCAGTTCTGACTTCTTCCCTTACCCTTGACCGGCTCCTGTGGCTGCGGGACCAGCCCCTTCCGGCCGCCAACCGCTACCTGCAAAGCCGGGGCTGGAAGTTTATCAGCGAAGACAACGACACCCAGGCCCCCGACCCTAGGTATGCCCGCACCGCGTACATCTGGACCTATCCCAGGCCAGAATCGGCCGGGGTGGCGGACACGCTCATGCTTTCGACGGGGAAGTTTCCGCTGGAAATGGGAATGCTGCGCTACCATTCTCCCAAACGGGACGAATATGCGCGGATTTGGGCTGCGGTGAAAGCCCGCCGTTTACCTTATTCAGACCATAGCGGACCGGCAAATAGCGACTTCATGGTTTTCGATGGGCCGCATCAGCACATCTTTCTTTCTTTTGAAGCCAAAGGGACCGGGCATAATTATGAGGTCGGCATTGAGTACCGAGACCCTAAAATGGTCGAATTTCTGCCGCCACCCATGCCACCCAAACGGCGTCGGTAGCCAACCAGCCAGTGGGCCGACGCAGCATCAGGCCGCGAGGTTCCTGATAACCCGTGCCGGGTTGCCCACGGCCAGCGAATAGGGTGGGATGTCCTTGATGACGACCGAACCTGCTCCGATGACGCAGCCCGGGCCGATGGTGACGCCGGGGCAGACGATACTGCCGCCGCCCAGCCAGCAGTCGTCGCCGATGGTGATGGGGCGGGCCAGCTCCAGGGTGCGGCGCACTCCGGCGTCGAGCGGGTGAGTGGCGGCGTAGAGCTGCACGCCGGGGCCGAACAGCACGTTGGAGCCGATGGTGATTTTGGCCGCGTCGAGCACCACGCAGTTGACGTTGAAATACACGTTGTCGCCGCAGTGGAGGTGGCTGCCGTAGTCGCAGTGGAAGGGCGGCTCGACCCACAGGTTGCGGCCAGCGTGGGGGATGAGCTCGGCCAGAATGGCGCGGGCGGCATCGATGACGAGGTATTCCGTGACGTTGAGGCGGTGCAGGAGGCGCTTGGCGCGGGTGCGGGCCTGCAGCAGCTCAGGGTCGAAGGCGGCGTAAAGCTCGCCGGCCAGCATTTTCTCCTGCTCAGTGGGCATGGTAGCGGGAAGTGTTGGAAGAACGGTTTGGTCTGGGGCGGAGGCTTAGCGGGTCAGCTGGTCGCGGAGCCAGCGCTGGGTTTCGGGGCCAGCCTCCTGGGCTACGGTGGTCAGGAAGGCTTCGGTTGTGGCGGTTTTTTGCGCGGCCGTGGCGGCCATGATGCGCACAAACAGTTCATTGCCCACGCGGGTGCTTAGGGCGTGCAGCACGGCCGTGCCTTTGGCATACACCACGCGGCGGGCGGTGTGGTAGTCGTGGGTGGCTTTGTCGAAGCCAATAATGGCCGGGGCGCCGGCGGCCGAAGCCAGCCGCTGGGCCAGCTCTGTCCGAAAGCCGGTGGTATCGCCGCTGGCTTGCAGGTAGAGCAGGCTGGAATAGGTGGCGAAGCCTTCGTTCAGCCACTCCTCGTAGCCGCTGATGGAGCCGTAGCTCCACCACTTGTGGCTGATTTCGTGCGCCAGAATTAGGCGGTCGTCGCGTTTGCGCACGTCGAAATCAGCATAGGTGATGTCGACGGCGTTGTCGAGCAGGCCGGCGGCGTTGCGGTTGGTGCCGGGCAGCAGCACCGTGAAGCGCGGGATGGTGTCGCGCCGACCGATGGTCTGGTTGTAGAAAGCGACAATTTGCGTGGCTTGGGCCAGCAGCAAAGTATCGGCCGGAAGCAGGGCGCCGGCCTTTATCACCGTGATGGGCGGGCCCGGCGGGGCCGATGCCAGCCGCTGAAAATCGCGGGAAATCAGCGCCGTGGGCTCAAGGGCCGCGGTGGTGCCCCGAAATCTGAAGCGCCCGCCGCGGTGCGCCGCCGGGTGCCGGGTGCTCACCACGTCGTAGCCGGCTGGCACCCGCACTTCCAACTCGTATTTTGTCAGCTCGTCTTCCTTATAGGGCAGGAAGGGCACCCAGACGGTATTTCGGCTGAATTCCAGCACCTGGTCCGTGGCGTACCGGGCGGTGAGGTTGCCTTCGTAGGTGACGGTGATTTGCCTCGGCCGCAGGTCGCCAGACGGGTATTGAAGCGTGATGCCCTGCAGCGTATCCTGAAATCCGGCGTACCAGTAAGGCTTCGTCACAACCTGCCAAGCCCGCGGGCTGCGCACCGACAGCACCCGGAAGCTGCGGTTCAGATTCAACAGCACGGGGGCGGGAGCGGCCCCGGCGGGCAGCCGTAGGGTATAGCGGCACCAGAAATGCTTGCTGCCGGGCTCCACCCGAAGCAGAATCTGCGCGCTGGGCTGGGCACGAGTTACCGGGACCCAGCCCAGCAGCCCGAGCAGGAAAATCAGCAGTTGTCTCGGCACTAGGCTTTCTTCAGAAACTCGGTTTTGAGCACCATGGTACTGCCGCCAGCGCGGCCTTCAATCTCGGCGGGGCTGTTGGTGAGGCGGATGTTTTTGACCAGCGTGCCGCGCTTGAGGGTAAGCGAGGAGCCTTTTACCTTGAGGTCTTTGATGAGGATGACGGAATCGCCTTCGGCGAGCAGGGCGCCGTTGCTGTCTTTTACGTCCATGTGAGAGGAGGGATAATTGGAGAGGTTCCGTGGTCGGGGTAAACGCTGAACGCTGTAGGGGAGGGGCCTGCCCCCGCCCGGTCATTGAACGGAATCGTGGAAACGAAGCAAACGCCCGGGCGGGGGCAAGCCCCGCCCCTACATCGTTCAAACAGCGCTGACCTAGCGCCGGAAAAGCAGCAGGTAGGCCAGGAAAAATACGGGCGAGAGGCTGCCCAGCGTCACGAGCACCACCATGGCCGTTTCGATGCCCGAGCGCTCCGACTTGCGCAGGTACCAGCGCCACATGAACACCAATAGCGCCAGTAGCAGGGCCAGGGTGAGGTAAAAGACTGGGCTGAAGGTGGGGGCCATGCGAATGTTTCTTAGGTGAACTTGTTGCCCGCGGCGTACAGGTCAAAGTTAATTTCCAGGTTTAATGTTGCCAGCCTCTGTATTTCGCTTTTGCCCAGTACAATACCACCGAGCATCGTGTTGCCGTTGTGAAAAACGACATAGGCCCGGATAGCACCATTGGCGTTTTCAGCCAATTTTTTGACCCCCGTAGCGTCTTGCTCCAGTAGCGTCAGCAGTTTCTTGATTTTTCCCTCGGGAGTGCCCGGTTCAGGATTTGGTTCAAATGTTAGAAAGCTAATGCCCTCGGGAGTTTCATCGGTTTCCGTTGGAAATAAGCGCGTGAAGCCAAGAAGCTGCGGCAAGCTGTGGGTTTCGGAATAAGCCTCAAAAGAAACCCGGGCAAAGGCGGCCGTATCGGCCCAAACAACTTGGACCCGGGGCTCGGTGGTGAGCTGCACCGCGAAATAGAAAGCCTCGCCTTTAACTGTGAAGTAAACGACGGCTTGGCTTTCTACCTCATCGGTTGTAATGCCGGCCACTACCGGTTTGCCGTCCTGATAAGCTATTTCGTGGATTTCCAGGAACTGCGACACCACCCCGAAAGTAGGCTGCTCAATCTCCTGAGTGGCTGCCGCAGTTAGCCTTTTGTTATCCATATTCAAAACTTACCCCCGCCAGGCCTTTACCGTGTCCACGAAGACGCGGACGTTGTCGGGGTCGGTGTCGGGGTAGACGCCGTGGCCGAGGTTGGCGATGTGGGGGCCGCCGGCGAACTGGCGCAGCATGGTTTCGGTGGCGGCTTTCACCTGCTCGCGGGTGCCGTAGAGGGCGCAGGGGTCGAGGTTGCCCTGTAGGGTTTTGCCTGCGGCCTGCAGGCGCACCTGGGCGGGGTCCTGGTTCCAGTCGAGGCCGATGGTGCGGCAGGCGGTGGCGGCAAACTCGGGCACGGCCCACCAGGCGCCTTTGGCAAACACCGTGACGGGCACGAGCGGGGCCAGGGCTTCGGTGATTTCGGCGATGTAGCGGGCCGAAAACTCGGTGTAGTGCGCGGGCGGTAGGGTGCCGGCCCAGGAGTCGAACACCTGCACCACTTGGGCGCCGGCCGCCACCTGGGCCTTGAGGTAGGCGATGGTGGTGGCCGTTATTTTGGCCAGCAGCTGGTGGGCCAGGGCGGGCTCGCGGTAGAGCATGCCGCGGGCTTTCGAGAAGGTTTTGGAGCCGTGGCCTTCCACCATGTAGGCCAGCAGCGTCCAGGGGGCGCCGGCGAAGCCGATGAGGGGCACGCGGCCGTTGAGGGCGCGCTTGGTGATGCGCAGGGCTTCGAGCACATAACCGAGGCCTTCCTCAGGGTCGGGAATGCGGAGCTTGGCCACGTCGGCGGCCGACTTGATGGTTTCGGGAAACAGGGGGCCGCGGGCTTCCACCATTTCGTAGCGCAGGCCCATGGCATCGGGCACCACCAGGATGTCGGAGAAGATGATGGCGGCGTCCACGTCCAGCGCGTCGATGGGCTGGATGGTGACTTCGGCGGCCAGCTCGGGCGTTTCCACCAGCTCTTTGAAGCCGGAGAGGCGGGCGCGCAGGGCGCGGTATTCGGGCAGGATGCGGCCGGCCTGGCGCATGAGCCAGACGGGGGTGCGCTCGGTGGCTTCGCCACGGGCGGCGCGGAGGAAAAGGTCGTTTTTCAGCATAAGGAACGGCAAAGGTACGCCGTGAGGTAGACGAGTGTCTACCTCCGCCAAAGGAGAACGTCATGCTGAGCGCAGCCGAAGCATCTTTACCGCAGTAGTAAACCCTTTCGATGGGATTAGTTGCGCGGTAGAGATGCTTCGGCTGCGCTCAGCATGACCGTGCTTTTTTTCCTTTCAATTCACCAGCTACTTCCCAAACTGCCGCAGGTTGTACGTGAAGCTCAGCAGAAAATACCGCTGGAGAATGCGGCTGCGGACGTCTTCCACGTAGGTTTCGGTGGTGTTGCGGAGCACGCTGCGGTTTTGATTGAGCAGGTCGTAGGCTTGCAGCTTGAGCTCGCCCTGCTTGTTGGCGAAGAGCTGGCGGGCCAGACCGATATTCCAGAGCACGACGCGCTGGTTGAAGCCGGCGGCGCGGCCGGTGTTGTTGCTGGCCCACACGTCGGAGGTGAGCACGAAGCGGGCGGGGAGCTGGTAGAAAATATCGGCCGTGAGGGTTTGGGTGAGGTAGTCGGTGTCTTGGTTGGGCAGGGCGGAGTAGCGGGCGTTTTGGTACGTGAGGTTGGCGCTGAGGCCGAATTCAAGCTGCTCGTTGAAGGCCGAGTTGGCGCTGGCGCCCTGGCCCAGGCTCCATGTGCGGCTGGTGTTGGGTAGGCCATTCACCAGGCTGGGCGACTGGATGAAGCCGGTGTTGGTGGTCAGGTTGAGGTTGATTTTGTGGTTGGATAAACGCTGGCCCAGCGAGAAAAACCCGTTCACGCTATAGAAGCCGTCGGCGTTGACGGGCCGGGTGGTTTGCACGCCGCGGGTATTGAAGCTGGTGGCCGACACGATGCGGTCGTCGACGCGGCTGGCGCCGAGCGTGGCGAACACGCTGCGGTTGGTGGTGGCGTTGAACTGCGAAAAGTTGGCCGACAGCGCCTGCACGTATTCGGGGCGCAGGCTGGGGTTGCCGGCCTGGATGCTGAGCGGGTTGGAGTTGTCGCGCACGGGCTGGAGCTGGGCGGCGGTGGGCGCGTTGAGGCGGGTGCGGTAGCTGAGGCGCAGCGAGCGGCTGCGGCTGCCGTTGTAGGTGAACAGCGCGTTGGGCAGCAGGCTGCGGAAGCGGCGGTCCACGGTGGTATCGGCCGAGAGGTTGCGCACCCGCAAATCGGCCTGCTGAGCATCCAAGCCCAGCCCCACGGTATAGCGCAGGCGCTTTTTCTGCAAGGTGAACCCCGCCCGGCTGGCCTGGAAGCGGCTGGTAAATTCGTTGCTCAGGCCCGGGTTCAGCAGGTCGTATTGCTGGCTGATTTCGTTGAAATCGGTGGTGAAACGGCGGCCGTCGTTGCGCGAATCGGTGAAGGCGTAGTGCGTTTCCAGCTTGGTGCGCAGGCTTAGCGGCTCCACGTAGGAGAGGCTCAGCACGTTGCTGCGGGTGGGCGTGGCCTGCGCAATGCGCTGGTTGAGCCGCTGCACGGTGGGCCGCCCGGCGGCGTCAAAAAACGTGTTGGTGCTTTGGTTGAAAGCCGTGGCGTCCTGGTCGCTCAGGGTCGAATTCAGGTTGGCCGACACCGAGCGGCCGGGCTTGCCGAAGCGGCGCATCAGCAGGAAGTTGCCGCCCGCGTTGGGGTTGGTGCTGGTAGCCGCGTAGCCGTTCAGCCCTTGGTTGAGCAGGCGCCCGCCGAGGCTGGACTGCTGGCTGCTTTGGCGGGCGAGGTCGTTGGCCTGCCACCAAGCGTAGGGCGTGAGGCGCAGTGAGGTGAGCGAATCGAGCACGTAGTCGAGCCGCAGGTTGAAGCGGTGGCTGGTGGTCGTGGTTCGGTTGAGCAGGCTTTGGTCGGTGAACAGGGGCGGGCCGGCTTCGGGGCCGGTGAGGTTGGCCACGTTTTCGCGGCGCAGGAGCTGGTCGGTGGTGGTGGTGGCGCGGCTGGCGAGGTAGCTGGTGGCCACTTCGGCGCGCCGGCCCCAGGCGTCGCGGTAGTTGAGCCCCACGGCGCCGCTTTCGGTGATGCTGGTGGGCTGGGGGCTGCTGCCGAGCGGGTTCTGGCGCCCGCCGCCCATCCGCATGATGGCCCCGCCGCCGCTGGGCCCGCCGCTCGCCGGCCCGAAGCTGGCTGCCGCGGGCCCGCCTTCGTCGGCAAAACCCTGCTGGTTGATATTATTGGCCTGGGCCAGGGCCGAAATCTGGCGGCCGTTGTTGAAGCGGTTGAGGCCGAGGCGGGCCTGGTAGCGGCCGTCGGTGCCCGCACCGGCGCCGTTGGTGCCGAAGTAGCCCTTGCGCTTGTCGCGCTTCGTCACGAGGTTGAGGGTGCGCTGGCGGTTGCCGTCGTCGATGCCCGAAAACGAGGACTGGTCGCTCTGCTGGTCATAGAGCTGCACCTTGTCGATAATGTCGGCGGGCAGGTTTTTGGTGGCCATCTTGGGGTCGTCGCCGAAGAAGGGCTTGCCATCCACCAACACGCGGTTCACTGCTTGCCCTTGCGCCCGGATGCTGCCGTCGCGGTCCACTTCTACGCCCGGCAGCTTTTTCAGCAGCGACTCCACGGCGGCGTTGGGCTGGGTTTTGAAGGCGTTGGCGTTGAAGGCGATGGTGTCGCCACTCACACTCACCGGGGCGCGTTCTTGGGTCACCACCACTTCGCCCAGCTTCTGGCTGAGGCCGCCCAGCCGCAGCGTGCCCAAGGTAGGCGCCGGGGCCGCCGCCGTGACGGCCACCGGCACGCGCCGCGCCCGGTAGCCCAGCGCCGACACCTGCACCACGTAGCGCCCTAGCGCCACCTCACGCAGCACAAAATGCCCATCGCTATCGGTAATCCCGAACGTAACGTAGCTCGAATCCCGCGCCAGCGTCAGCGACACGGAGGCCTCGCGCAGCGGCTTGCCGGAGGCCGAATCGGCCAGCGTCCCGCTGATGCTGCCCTTGTCCTGATGCTGGCGGACCGGGGCGGGCACGGTGGTCTGGGCGCGAGAAGTTGCCGCCAAGCCAAGCAGGATGGCTAGCAGGAGCAGCAGGCGCAGGGCCGGCCTGTTCGCGGTTGGGCCGGCGGACGTAGCGCGAACGTTGTAGTTCGCGTACCAAAACGATACCCGAACGGCGCGGGACACGCGAACTACAACGTTCGCGCTACTAGCTAAAGCCGAAAGCACCTTAGTTGCGGTTGATGCGCAGGCCGCCGCCTTCTACCATCTTCTGGCGAAAATCGGCCAGCGCCTTTTCGCGCAGGTCTTTCAGCTCGGCCGGCGTCACTTTCTGGGCCGTGGCGATGGGCTGCACCTCGGCGGCGGGCACGGGCTTGAGGTCCACTTTGGCGGCGCGGAATTGCTCCTGCTCGCTTTCCAAGGCCAGCACCACGCCCTTGTCGGGCGTTAGGTCGCGCACCGGCGAGTAGGTAAAGGGCAAATCGGTGGTGAACCAGACGGTGTAGGTTTCCTTTTTGTAGGGCACGGTGGCCTTACGGCAGGTGTAGCCGGCTATTTTCTTGGTTTGGCTGCTGATGTTCCAGCCGGTGGCGGGTGCAATGGGGGCGTCGGCGCGGTAGGTGGTGGGGGCGTCGTCTTTTTTCACGGTGAGCACCGTGGTGGTGGCGCGGTTGGCCAGGTCGAGGTAGGTGGCTTCCTCAAAGGGCCGGGCGAAGTTGTTGATTTGGGGCGCGCTGGCCGGGGTATCGCCCGTGCCGCCGTTCATGGTCACGGTGCGAATGGTCATGCCGCCGCCTTCGCGCTGTTCCTTGGCGGCCGGGCCAGCAAAAGTCAGCGTGAGGCCAAAGGAGCGGGTTTCGGGAATGTCGGTGGGGAAATCGGGGCTGCCGGGCTTCACCGGCTGGCCGTTTATTACGATGTTGAGCTTGCTGAGGTCGACGCGCTGGGTGGCCTCGTAGCTGATGTGGCCGGTGGTTTGGGCCAGAGCCGCGCCGGTGGCTAACAGGCCGAATGTGAGGGCCAGCACCAGGTTTTTTGCAGGGTTTTTCATGGGAATGCAGAGGTGTTGAATTGAACACTGCAAAGCACCGGCATTCTTTTGTAAAGTACTGTTATTGTGTGTTAAGTAGTGTTAATGGCCTTGGGCGGCCTTCCATAAGGCGCGTAGGTTTGCAGCGTACTTTCGCCCTTCCGACCGCATGAAATCCCGCATTCGTTCCATTTTCTGGCTGCTGGCCCTGTGCATTCTGGGCATCAACGGCTTTCAGGCGTACTGGCTCTACAACACCTACCAGCTGGCCAACGAGCAGTTCACCCGCACCACCAACGAGGCCCTGCTCACGGTGGTGCTGCAGCAGCAGTTCGCCCACGCCGGCCTGCGCAAATTCAGCATCAATATCAGCGACGGCAACGGGGTGACCACCGAGGGCTACAGCATCGGCGCCCGCCCGACCAGGCGGGTGGTGACGTTTTCACAGTCTTCCGATAGCAGCGGGCGCGACCTGCCGGCCTCGGACATCAAGCGCATTGTGGTGGTGCGCCGCCCGCCGGGTTCCCCTGCCGACAGCGCCCGCCAGCGTCGGCCGCTCCACTTCGCCCCCGATTCGGCCGCCATGCCCAGCCTGACGCGCCTCGCCGCCGCCTACCGCGCCGAGCTGCGCCGCCGCGACACCGACGCCGATTTCGTGCTCGATACCGTCGACCTCCGTACGCCCACCGACGGCTACGGCCCGCGCATCGAGGCCCCGCCCGCCTACACGCTCCACACCCGCCCCGTGTCGCTCGACCTGATGGCGCCCGGCGGCGGCAACCTCAAGCTCCAGGCTTCGTTTCGGCAGCCCACCTTCTACATTCTGCGCCGCATGGGCGGGCTGCTGGGCGGCTCGGTGGCGCTGCTGGCCCTCACCACCGGCTGCTTCATGCTGATGCTGAGCACGATTCTCAAGCAGCGAAAGCTGTCCGAAGTCAAAAACGACTTCATCAACAACATGACGCACGAGCTGAAAACGCCGCTGGCCACCGTCTCGGCCGCCGTGGAGGCCCTGCAAAACTTCGGCGCCCTCAACGACCCCGCCCGCACCCAAACCTACCTCAACATCTCGCGAACCGAGCTGCAGCGCCTGTCCGATTTAGTAGAAAAAGTGCTCAACATTGCCGTCGATGAGCGCCAGCCCCTGGAGCTCCAACCCGAACCCGTGCACCCCGCTGCACTGGTGGCCGACATCGTGGCCCGCCACCAGCTGCAAGCCCCCAAACCAGTCACCTTCGACGTGCAGGTGCCGCCCGCCGACGTGGTGCAGCTCGACAAGCTACACATGGGCAACGTGCTCAACAACCTCATCGACAACGCCATCAAGTACTCTGGCGCGGCCGTCACCGTCACCATTCGCAGTCGGCAGGACGCCACAGGCTGGCACCTGAGCGTGGCCGACGACGGCCCCGGCATCGAGCCCGGCTACCAGGCGGCCATTTTCGACCAGTTCTTCCGCGTGCCTACCGGTAACCTGCACAACGTGAAGGGCTTCGGCCTGGGCCTGTACTACGTGCGGCAGGTGGTGGAGCGCCACGGCGGGCGCATTACCGTGCACAGCGAGCCGGGGCGGGGGAGTAGGTTTGAAGTTTGGATTCCGCAGGAATAATGGTTGGACTTGCATCTGCTCAAATAGGACGTCATGCTGAGCGCAGCCGAAGCATCTCGCGTGCGCAACGCAATTCAATCAGCTTAACGATTTTGATTACTTCGGCACGCGAGATGCCTCGGCTGCGCTCGGCATGACCGTTCTTCATTTATTCTAACTCATGCCCACCATCCTCCTCATCGAAGACGAGCCGTCCCTCGGTCTCATCTTGAAAGACAGCCTCGAAAGCCGCGGATTTGCCGTGCGGCTGGCCGCCGACGGCGAGGCCGGCTTGCACGAGTTCCGCCAGCAGTGCCCCGATATGGTGGTGGCCGACGTGATGATGCCTAAGCTCGACGGCTTCTCGCTGGCCGAGCAAATCCGGCGCGAAAACGCCACGGTGCCCATCCTTTTCCTCACCGCCCGCTCCCAAACGGCCGACGTGGTGCGTGGCTTCGAACTGGGCGGCAACGACTACCTGAAAAAGCCTTTCAGCATGGATGAGCTGATTGTCCGCATCAAGGCGCAGCTGGCCCGGCAGCCCGCGGCGGCGCCCGCGCCCGGCGGCCCGCTCGCCATCGGCCGCTACCTCTTCGACCACCCCAAGCAAAAGCTCCGCCTCGGCGCCCGCGAAGAAACCCTCACCAACCGCGAAGCCGAGCTGCTCAAGCGCCTCTACGACCAGCGCAACCAGGTTTTGGAGCGCAACAAGGTGCTGAAAGAGCTGTGGGGCGACGACTCGTTTTTCAACGGCCGCAGCCTCGACGTGTTCATCAGCCGCCTGCGCCGCTACTTGGCAGACGACCCCCAGGTGCAGATTGTGAACATCCGCGGCATTGGATATAAGCTGATGCTGTAGCAGGCTTTAACCCGTCCGGCCTGACGTCAACCTCACCCCCTGACCCCCTCTCCAAAAAAGAGGGGGCACCGGAGATGCTTCTAATGTCGGCTGGCTCCCCTCTCCCAGAGGAGAGGGGCCGGGGGTGAGGTGAACGCCTACCGCGTCAGCCCCGGAAACAGCGCCGCGATGGCCGAGGCCAGGAAATTGACCCCGATGGCCAGCGTGATGAAACCCATAATGCGCGACATGGCCGCCATGCCGGGCTTGCCCAGCACCCGCGTGAGGCGCAACGAGAAAATGAGGATGATAAACGCCGCCAGCGCCACCAGCGCAAACCCTAAGATGGTCATGGCTTTATCGACATAAGTAGGGCGGATGAGGCCGATGCAAATGGCCATCGAGCCCGGGCCCGAGAGCATGGGCATGGCCAGCGGCGTGAAGCTGATGTCGTCCTTGTGCTTGCTTTCTTCGAGGGCGTCGGGGCCCACCCGGTCGCGGTTGGCGCCGGGCGTGAGCAGCTCGAAAGCCGAGCGCATGAGTAAGATACCGCCCGCAATGCGCAGGTGCTGGATGCTGATGCCGAAGAAGTTGAGGATGTACTGCCCGCCAAAAAACGCCACGCTCAGAATGGCCACCATGTAGATGCAGGCCCGCAGCGCCGTGCGCGCCCGCTCCGAGGCCCGGTCGTCGGCCGTGAGCGTTAGGAAAACCGGCATCGCCCCAAACGGATTGACGATGGAAAACAGGGTGGTGAAGGTGGCGAGCAGAATTTCCATGGGCGCAAAGGTAGGCAGCGGGCCGAGCCGGCCGGAAAAGCCCTATTTTGCCGCCGCAACGGTGCCCGAAAACGGCTAACGCCGGGCAAAAGCTGCATTTTTCCGCTTCCTGATTATATGAATCCCGATTCTGCTACCGCCGCAAGCGGCTCTGAGGCCGACCGGCCCACCACCGAAAACCCCATCGTGGGCATCATCATGGGTTCGAAGTCGGACCTGAAAATCATGTCGGCCGCCGCCGAACTGCTCCGCCAGTTCAACGTGCCCTACGACATCACCCTCGTTTCGCCGCACCGCACGCCCCACCGCATGGTGGAATACGCCGAAAGCGCCCGCAAGCGCGGCCTGCGCGTGCTCATTTGTGGCGGGGGCGGGGCGGCCCACCTGCCGGGCATGGTGGCGGCCTTCACCACGCTGCCCGTCATCGGGGTGCCCATCAACAGCTCGCTGTCCATTCAGGGCCTCGATTCGATTCTGAGCATGATTCAGATGCCGGCCGGCACGCCCGTGGCCACTGTCGGCCTCGACAACGCCGCCAACGCCGCCATCCTGGCCATCCAGATTCTGGCGCTGAACAACGCCCGCCTGGCCGATTCGCTGGAGAAATACCGCACCACGCTGAAGGACCGGGTGATGCGCACGATTGAGGAGCTGCGCAAGGGCGGTTTTCAGGACGATGTGTAAACCTGCTTTTTCATCGGTTGAATCAAATATGTCATCCTGAGCGTAGCGAAGGACCTTATCGCCGTCGAAAGACAGACTCTGGCGTGATAAGGTCCTTCGCTACGCTCAGGATGACAAGCCTAGTCGCCCTGCTGCAAATCCCCACCCAACCCCCTTTCATGCCCGCTTTTCTTTCAACGCTCGTAACCGTCGGCCACTGGGTGGTGTGGATAGTGGGCGGCATTGGGCTGCTGGCCACGCTGCTGCCCATCCTGCGCCAAACGGCCTGGTGGATTCGGGTGTGCGACTTTCCGCGACTGCAGATTGTGGCCGGGCTGTTTCTGAGCCTCGTGGCCGCGCTACTGTTACCCGACCTGGACCACTTTGCTGGCACCGCCTTTGAGGTGGCGCTGGCGCTGGCCTTGGTGTACCAGTTTTACCGCATCTGGCCCTACACGCCGCTGCATAGCAAGCAGGTGGCCGACGCCAGCCGCCCGGCCGACGACCACGACCACCACATCAGCCTGATGGTGGCCAACGTGCTGATGTACAACCGCGACGCCTCGCGCTGCCTGGGCCACGTGCGCCACCTCAGCCCCGACATTGTGCTGGCCGTCGAAACCGACAACTGGTGGCTGAGCCAGCTCGAAGTCATCACCAAAGACTACCCCTACACCTGCCACGCCCCGCTGGAAAACACCTACGGCATGCTGGTGTTTTCGCGCCTGCCGCTCATCGAGCCGCAGATTCGCTACATCCTCGACCCCGACATTCCGTCGTTTCACGGCTGCGTGCGGCTGCCCAGCGGCGTCACCACCAACCTGCACTTTCTACACCCCAAGCCGCCAGCCCCGCAGGAAGCCAAGTCCAGCGCCCGCCGCGACGCCGAGCTGCTGGTGGTGGGCAAGGTCATTCAGCACCACGACGGGCCCACCATCGTGGCCGGCGACCTCAACGACGTGGCCTGGTCGCACACTTCTGAGCTGTTCCGGCGCCTCTCGCGCCTGCTCGACCCGCGCGTGGGCCGGGGCATGCTGCCCACCTTCCACGCCGACCACCGGCTGCTGCGCTGGCCCCTCGACCACGTGTTCCACTCTGCCCACTTCCGCCTGCAGGACCTGCGCCGCCTCACCCACATCGGCTCCGACCATTTTCCCATCTACATGCGCCTCAGCTACGAGCCCCAGGGCTGGCATGAGCAGGAGCAGAACCTGGAAGCCGCCGACGCCGACGACCATGAAGAAGCTGAGGAAAAAATTGAGGAAGGCATAGAGGACGTGGCGGCCGGCGAGGATTAGCACGGTTAAGGGCCTAAAGAGGAACGGTCATGCTGAGCGCAGCCGAAGCATCTCTACCGCGAAGAGTAAATAATTACTTCACCGGTAGAGATGCTTCGGCTGCGCTCAGCATGACCGTATTTGATAGAAGCCCAATCAAAGCCCTACTTCTCCACTTTCACGCCTTTCCAGAACGCCACGCGGCCTTTAATCTCCTTGGCGGCGTCTTTGGGCTCGGGGTAGTACCAGGCGGCGTCTTTGTTTTTCTCGCCGTTCACATTCAGCGAGTAGTAGCTGGCGCGGCCTTTCCAGGGGCAGCTGGTTTGGGCAATGCTGTCCTCGAAAAACTCTTTTTTGATGGAATCGGCGGGGAAATAGTGGTTGTTTTCGACAACCACGGTATCGTCGCTCTCGGCGATGACGGTGTTGTTCCAGATGGCTTTCATGGGTGGGATGGGGTGAAAGTGTCATGCCGAGCAGAGCGAGGAATCTGAAAAACGCGGTGATTATGCCTCAGATTCCTCGCTACGCTCGGAATGACAGATGAGCCAATTGAACATTGCCCGCGCCGCGCTTGTTTTCGCAGTCCTACCTGAAAGAAGAATTCTATGGCCGTTGGCTTCCGCTTCCGCGATTTTGTGCCCGAAGACCAGCCCGAAAAGGGCTTCGAGTCGCTGTTTAAGCTGTTCATGCAGCTTGTTACCATCACCTCCGGCGACGTGGGCGAGGCGCTGTCCTGGCTCAACGAGCTCGACAAGCAGTACGGCCTCACCGATGACCAGTACGGCATGGGCAATTTCATCGATGACCTCAAGAAAAAAGGCTACATCGATGAGAATGAGCAGCAAAAGGGCGAATTCAAGATTACGCCCAAAACCGAGCAGGGCATCCGCAAATCAGCCCTTGAAGAAATCTTTGGCAAGCTGAAAAAAAGCAGCACCGGCAACCACCGCACGCCCCACACCGGCCAGGGCGACGAGCAGAGCACCGACCTGCGCGAGTTCCGTTTCGGCGACTCGCTGGAATCCATCCAGATGACCGAATCCATCCGCAACGCCCAGCTCAACCACGGCATGGACAGCGGCGAGTTCATGCTGACCGAGGGCGACCTGGAAGTGCGCGAAAACGAGCACAAGTCCCAGACCAGCACGGTGTTGATGATTGACATATCGCACTCGATGATTCTTTACGGCGAGGACCGCATCACGCCGGCCAAGAAAGTGGCCATGGCCCTGGCCGAGCTGGTGAAGCAGAAGTACCCCAAGGATTTCCTCGACGTCATCGTGTTCGGCAACGACGCCTGGCAGATTGAAATCAAGGACCTGCCCTACCTGCAAGTGGGCCCCTACCACACTAATACCGTGGCCGGCCTGGAGCTGGCCATGGACCTACTGCGCAAGCGCAAAACGCCCAACAAGCAGATTTTCATGATTACCGATGGCAAGCCCACTTGCCTGAAGGAAGGCAACGGCTACTACAAAAACGCCTTCGGCCTCGACCGCAAGGTGGTGAACAAGACGCTGAACCTGGCCGCTGCCGCCCGCCGCGTCAAAATCCCCATCACCACGTTCATGATTACCTCCGACCCGTATTTGCAGAAATTCGTGGAGGAATTCACGGAGGTAAACCAGGGCAAGGCTTACTACTCCGGCCTGAAAGGACTGGGCCACCTGGTGTTTGAGGACTACAAGAAGAACCGGCGCAAGACGCTGTAAATAAAATTGATAAGTATTAAAACCAACAACGGCCACCGAATAACACGGTGGCCGTTGTTGGTTTGGGCCGGTGGGCGAATGGCCGCGTGGTTACTTCGCCGCCACCGCGCCGTCTTCCGGTGTGACGTTTTTGAGCTTCGGCACCGATTGCAGATAGGCGAACAGGGCGTGGATTTCCGCATCATCCAGGCGCGAGTACTTGGGCATGGGGTAGTTCAGCGGGCCGTGCGGCGTGGTGCCGAACCTCAGGGCCTGCCCGAACTGCGCCTCGCTCCAGTCGCCGATGCCGGTGTCGGCGTCGCCGGTGATGTTGCGCGATACCACGGTCTGGCCCTGCATGTTCAGCAGCCGGTTGCCGCCGCCCAGGTAGCCGTCCGACTTCTCGGGTTCGAGCGGGTTGTTGCTTTTGAAGTCTTTGGAGTGGCACTCGTAGCACTTGTAGCGGCCCACCACCAGGTAGCGGCCGTAGGCCACGGCCTCGGTGGGGGCGGGGGCCAGTACGGGCGCGGCGGGTAGCGGCGTGGGCTTCATCACGGTGTTGGTGAGGGCTTTGAGCAGAAAAGACGGCTCCTGCGAATGCGAGGGCGTGGCATCGGCCTGCACCTGCGGGCTGCCCGAACGCAGGAACGCCACGATGCTGGCCACGTCTTCGTCCGACATCAGGGCGAAGCTGGGCATGATGACGCGGTAGCGGCCGTCGCGCCCGATGCCGGTGCGTAGCAGGCCCACCAGCTCCTGGTCGGTCCAGGCACCAATGCCGTGCGCGCGGTCCTGGGTGATGTTGGCCGAGTAGACTTTGCCAAAATCGGGCGTGAGGTCCTGCAGCAGGTGGCCTGAGTACTTATTGGTTTCGCGGTTGAGGTGGCAGTCGCCGCAGGCGGCCAGGGTCAGCTTTTCGCCCAGCTCGATGCGGGTAGGCGTGGCCTCGATGGCCGCTACGGCCGGCTTAGGCGACGTGTAGCTTGGGATGCCGCGCGCCGAAACAAAAACGGCAAAACCTGCCCCGGCCAGCACCACCAGCCCGACCAGCAGGCCCACAATTCGTAACGCTTTTCTCATAAGATGCTTATCAGGTAATTGTGGGGAAAAAGTGAATTTTAAGTTTGGCAGCAAGTACTAAAAAATAAGAGAATAAATCAAATAATGAAATTCGTTTTCAGCTGATTTTGGTCGACCCCGCGGCCGACGCCAGCGCCGGGGCCGGACGCCTGAACCTCAGCCCCCCTTTCGCGGTTAAAGACCTTGGGAAGCCAGTTTCCCGCCAATGTCCTGTATGAAGCACGAAACCATCCGCACCCTGGGCCAGCTTCGCGCCAGTGGTTATAAGCCCCGCAGCGTGAAAGCCGAGCTCCGGGAAAACCTGATTCAGAAACTCAAAAACAAAGAGGAAGTATTCCCCGGCATCTTCGGCTACGACGAAACCGTGATTCCGGAGCTGCAGCGCGCCATTCTGGCCGGGCACCACATCAACCTGCTGGGCTTGCGCGGCCAGGCCAAAACCCGCATCGCGCGCCTGCTCATCAACCTGCTCGACGAGTACATGCCCGTGGTGGCCGGCTCCGAGCTGAACGACGACCCGTTGCAACCGCTGTCGGTATTCGCCAAAAACCTCATTGCCGAAAAAGGCGACGACACCCCCGTAACCTGGCTGCACCGCCTCGACCGCTACACCGAGAAGCTGGCCACGCCCGACGTGTCGGTGGCCGACCTTATCGGCGACGCCGACCCCATCAAAGCCGCCACGCTGAAACTGCCGTACTCCGATGAGCGGGTGATTCATTTCGGCCTGATTCCGCGCGCTCACCGGGGCATTTTCGTGATTAATGAATTGCCCGACTTGCAGGCGCGCATCCAGGTGTCGCTGTTCAATATTCTGCAGGAGGGCGACATTCAGATTCGCGGTTTCAAGGTGCGGCTGCCGCTCGATATCCAGTTCGTGTTCACGGCCAACCCGGAGGACTATACCAACCGGGGCAGCATCGTGACGCCGCTCAAGGACCGGATTGACGCCCAGATTATCACGCACTATCCGAAATCCATCGAAATCGGCAAGCGCATCACCAAGCAGGAAGCCCGCATCAAAGACGAGCAGAAGGGCATGGTGACGAGCAACGAAGTTATTCACGACCTCGTGGAGCAGGTGGCCATCGAGGCGCGCGGCTCCGAGTTCGTGGACGCCAAGTCGGGCGTGTCGGCCCGCCTCACCATCTCGGCCTACGAGCAGGTGATTGCGGGCGCCGAGCGCCGGGCGCTGGTGAATGGCGAAAGCAACACCTACGTACGCCTGGGGGACTTCATTTCGGCCGTGCCCGCCGTGACGGGCAAGGTGGAGCTGGTGTACGAGGGCGAGCAGGAGGGCGCGGACATCGTGGCCGAGAAGCTGATGGGCAAGGCCATCCGCACGCTGTTCCTGAACTACTTCCCCGACCCGGACAAGAGCAAGAAACTCAAAAACCGCGTCTCGCCCTACAAGGCCATTCAGGAGTGGTTCGGCAACGGCAACACGCTGGATTTGCTGCACGACGCCAGTACGGAGGAGTACCGCAAGGCCCTCGACAACGTGCCCGGCCTGCGCGACATCGTGGCCGAGCTGCACCCCAACGAGACGCCCGAGCACACCTATTTCCTCATGGAATTCCTGCTCCACGGCCTGAGCGAGCACAGCCTGATTTCGCGCAACCGCCTCACGGCCGGCGCGCAGTTCAAGGACTTGCTGTCGTCGATGTTCACCATGCCCACGTTTGGGGATGATGACGACGAGGATGAGGACGAAGAGGAAAAGCCGCGCCGTCGGCGGTAATCTGATTCGTCAAATAATAGAAAAGCCCCGTGTGCCGAAAGGTGCGCGGGGCTTTTATGTATAGCCGGCTGTCGGCCAACAAAACCTGTTCTTCGTAACAGGTCTAAACCCCATACCCATGCTCCTCCGCACCCAAACCGCCGCCCCCGCCACCTTCGATGCCGACGAGCGCCTGCGCTGGGTCGAGCGCATTGCCAAGCTCATGGACAGCCAGTTTACGCTGCCCGGCACTCGCTTCCGCTTCGGCCTCGACCCCATCCTGGGTTTGCTGCCCGTGGTGGGCGACCTGGGCACCACGGCGGTGTCCGTGGCCCTGCTCCTGACCATGTTCCGGCACGGGGCCAGCGGGGCCGTGGTGGTGCGCATGGCCCTCAACATCCTGCTCGACACCGTGGTGGGCGCCATTCCCCTCCTCGGCAACGTTTTCGACTTCGCCTACCGCAGCAACGAGCGCAACGTAGCCCTGCTGCGTCGTCACTACGCCGAAGGCCGGCACACGGGCAGCGGCAAGGGCCTGGTGGTGCTGTTGCTGCTGTTTCTGGCCGCCGTGGTGGCGCTGGTGGGCTGGGGAAGCGTGGTGCTGTTACGCTGGGGCTGGCAGCATGTGGGGTAAGGCCGCGTGGCTCAGTGCCGGGCCAGGGCTTTGCGCACGGCGGCGGCCGTGGGCAGTTCGTCGAGATAGGGGCGGGACGTGAGGTCTTCGCGGTAGCGCGGGCGGCCGTTGGCGGCCGGGGCGCGGTACTGGAACACCTGCGTGCGGTAGTGCGTGGCGTGGCCGTAAAAGCGGCGGCCGTGTTTGTCCACGCTGAGGACATCGCGGAGGTTGGCTTCGAGCAGCACCAGCAGCTCCCGGCGGCCGTCGTGGTTTGCATCGGCGAAGAAAATGGCGGCTACGTTGGTGGGCTCGCCCTCGATGTGGCTCAGAGGCAGCCGCTGCACGGCGTACGTGCTGGGCCGGTAGGGGTCGAGCACCACGAGGCCGATGCGGTCGTCGTCCTGGTTTTCCAGAAACAGCTGCGGGCCGAAGGCGCTGGGCCGCCACGCGGCCGTCGCGAAGCGCATCCGCAGCTCGTTCACGTCCCAGGTTAGCGGGAAGGTGTGCGGCAGCACCCGGCCCAGAAAAGCGGCCGGGGCCTCGTGGGGCCGGCGCTGGGCCTGGCCCCTTTGCCAGGTTTGGGCTTCGCGCTTTTCGGCGGCGGGGGTTATCGCCGGCGGCTCCGGCGGGGGCGGCGCGGGCGAGCGGGGCGGCCCCTTGCCCTCCAGCCGGGGCGTGAGCGACAGCCGCACGCGCACGGGGCGGCCGTGCAGCCGGGCGGGCACAAACGGGGGCAGGTGGCGCAGGGTGCGGGCCATCACCGAGTCGACGGCGGGGGTGAGGGACTGCCACTGCAGGTCCGGGTGGCGCAGCACCCCGTCGGCCCCCACCTCCAAATCCACGATGTAGGTGGCGCGCTCGGCCGTGAGGACGTAGCCGGGCGGCAGCACCAGCCGCGCCTGCATGGCCGCGGCCATGGCCGTTTCGACCGACGCGCCGGCCGGGGTGATGGGCAGCTGGTCGGCGTCGGCGTAGGCTTCGCGGCGGGTGGGGCGCGGCAGCGTGGGCAGCGTGCTGCGGTTGGGCCGCCGGGCCGCCAGGCGGCTGGGGAGCACGGGGACGAGCAGTTCGGGCTGGCCGTCGCGGTCCATGTCGGCCAACAGCACTTCTTCCAGGGATGAGTCGGAATCGGGTAAATCAACCTGATAGGGCGGGTCGAAGTGGGCCGCGCCGTCGTTGAGCTGCACCCACACGTCGTTCAGGGTGTTGAGCACGAGGTCGAGGTCACCGTCGTGGTCCACGTCGGCCAGCCCCACCCATTCCACCCCGAAGCGCACCGGGTAGGTGAGCTGGCGCGGGCCGCCGGCTGCGCCGAAACCGCCGTGGCCATTGTTGAGCATCAGCGTCACGTGCTCCTGGCCGTCGGTCACGGCCAGGTCGGGGGCGCCGTCGCCGTCGAGGTCGCCCAGGGCCAGCGTGGCGCAATACACACTGGGCAGCTGTTCCTCGTGCCCAAACCCACCCTTGCCGTCGTTAAACAGCACGCTGCCCTTGCCCGATATGGACAGCAGGTCGAGGTCGTGGTCGCCGTCCACGTCCACCAGGCTGGCTTTTTCCAGCAGGTCGCCGGGGTTCATCGGTCCCGACTGCGGTTCCAGCAGCCGCCAGGCAAAGCGGCCCTGCCCGTCGTTGGTGCCAATCTCATACTGGTAGCGCTGCGGCAGCACAATGTCGGGGTCGCCATCGCCGTCTAGGTCGCCCACGGCCAGGTCATCGGCCGAGGCGCTCACCGGAATTCGGGTGGGCACGAGCCGGCCGGGGCCCTCGTTGCGCCACAGCAGCAGTAGGTCGTCGCAACAGCTGCCGGCCAGCAGGTCGTCATCGCCGTCGCCGTCGGCATCGAGGGTGGCCAGCAGGGAGGCTTCGATGCCTTCGAGGGCGGGGGCGTGGCGCAGGCCGCCGCGCCCATTGCCCAGCCACAGGCTCACGGTGCCCTGCGGGTCGTGGCTGGGGCTGTCGTCGCCGTTGGTGAGGGCCAGGTCCAGGTGCCCGTCCCCGTCGAAGTCGCCCACCGCCGCCAGGTGTTCCTCCGAACCCAGCAGCGAGGCGGCCACGGCCGGAACGCGGGGCCTGGGTTTCGCGAGCTTTTTAGGAAGCAGCACCTTGGTTGGAGGCCGATGCGGGGCCGGCCGGCCGGTAAAGCGCCACAGCCCACCGGCCAGGGCCACCCCGGCCAGCAGCAAAAGCCACCGGAAGCGGCGGAAACGAGGACGCTGACGCATATGAATGGTGATGAAGCAGTCCGGCCCTCGTTCTTACTCGCCCACGCGCCCGGTGCCCAGCCACCGCGCCACCGGGTAGCGGTTGTGGCCGGGCTCGTGGTAGGCCGAGTTCTGGTACACCCATTCGAGCTGGGCCGGGCCGTTGGCGGCAAAGGCAGGGTTGCCGGCTTTGAGCTTTTCGAGCCGTTCGCGCAGGGCGGGGTCGCGACGCAGCAAATCTGCGGCGAGGTCTTCAAATACATAGTCCGAGAAATGCTCTTTTTGCTGCAACACGCTGTCGAAGAAGCCCCAGGCGAAAAAGGAGTCGGTGGCCTGTGGCTCCAGCGTTTCCATCAGGTAGCGGATGGGGGCGCCTTCTTTCATGTACACCACCAAGTCGCCCGCGTGGAAAGTGGCCGTCTCTGGTTGGGTGCGCAGGCTCACCTGGCTGTGCACGTAGTGGCCTTCGAAGGGCTTGGCCGTGGTTTTGAAATCCTCTAAATAGTAGGTTTCCACGGGCACGGTCACCTCGTGGGTTAGCGGTTCCAGCGTGGCGCCGTTGCGACGCAGGATGTCGGCTACTTCCACCCAGGCTTTCGGGATGAGGTAGGCGGTGGGTCGGCTGGCCGTGGTGGTGGCTTTGAAGGTGTTAAAGTACTTCACAGGCCGGGTGAAGGGCGCGGCCCGGTCGTAGTAGAGGCGCGGCTGGCCGCTCACGTCGCTGGGCTTGGTGCGGCCCTCGTAGCCCATAAACTGCACGGTTTCGTGCTGGCTGTCGTCGAGAACCCAGGTGAGGGGGAAGGTGGTTTGGGCGGCCATGTCGGCGGCGGCCTGAGCGCGGGCGGCGGCCAGGGCGGGCGCCTGCGCGTCCACGGTTTCGAGCACGGTTTTCAGGAAGTCGTAGGTCGAATGCACGCGGGGCGCGTAGGCCTTCAGCATGTGCGTTTCGGGCATGAAGCCGATGGTGTTGAACAGCGCCGCGTAGCCCGTGGAGTAGCGCGGCGACTCCAGAAACGCCTGCAGGCCGCTCTCCGGCGTCCGGCCCTCAAAGTCGACGTAGGGCGTCATCGGCCACTTTTTCTGCTCCATGCTCTTGTACAAAGCCGGCAGCAGCTGGACTTGCAGATAAGTGGCCAGCGCCGGCGCCAGCTTGCTGTGCTGGGTGGCAATGAGCGTCATCGTGTACTGGTAGTCGGCCCCGTTCGAGGTATGGGTTTCCACAAATACATCGGGCTGCCACTTCTGAAAAAGCTGCGCAAACGAGCGGGCATTGCGCGATTCCTGCTTGATGTAGTCGCGGTTCAAATCCAGGTGCCGCGCGTTGCCCCGGAAGCCGTATTCGGCCGGCCCGTTCTGGTTCACGCGGGTGGTAGAATTGCGGTTCAGCATCCCGTCGATGTTATAAACCGGTACCAAAACGATGGTGACTTGGTCGAGCAGCTTCAGCAGCGCCTTCTGTTGCATGAGATCGCGCACCAGCATCATGCTGGCGTCGATGCCTTCGGGTTCGCCGGGATGGATGCCGTTCTGGATGAACAGGATGCGCCGGTTTTTGCGACGGGTGCTGGCCGGGTCGGTGTCGCCGTCGGCGCTTAGCACCACCTCGTGCAGGGGCCGGCCGGCGTCGGTGGGGCCGGCTTCGGCCAGATGCAGGTGCGCCGGGTAGGTGGCGGCCAGCTTTTGGTAATAGGCGATGCACTCGGCGTAGGTGGCCGTGGTGTTGCCGGCGGGGTCGTTTTCGAAGGGCGTGCGCCAGGCGGGCGTCGGGGCGGGGGTGGAGGCGAGGGACATGAGCGAAGCGAGCAGCAGGGTGAACATGGGCGCAAAGGAACAACGTTTGGCCCGCCACGCCACTGCCGCCACCGCTGGCCCCACCGGTCCGGCCAATCTACCGCACCCGCCCCCCAAACAGCTTCTCGTCGAGGCTGTAGCGCCCCGGTCCCACCAGCAGCAACCCGGCAAAAAGCAGCGCCGATTCCAGCGCGTGGGCGTAGCCGTCGAAGCCGTCGCCGCCGCTCAGGTGCATCACCGTGGCCATGAGCATGGTAAAGAGCAGGGCCGGCACGGCCAGACGCCACAGAAGCCCCAGCGCCAGCAGCGCCCCGCCGCCAAACTCGGCCAGGGCCGCCAGCAGCCCCCAGAACGCGGGCGCGAAGTTCAGCCCCACCTTGGCCATCACGCCGCCAATTTCGGCTCACATCGCGGGGCCGCCCGTCAGCTTGGGGTAGCCGTGCAGCATAAACATGAGGCCGATGCCCACGCGGATAATGAGCAGGCCAAAGTCGTGAGCGGGGTAGCGGTTGGTGAAAAACATGCGAATTGAAGTGAGGGGTGAAGCCTGTCGCAAACAACGAAGCTGGACCGTAAACAAAAACCACCCGCCCCGGCGGCCCGTTACCTTCGCAGCCGGTCTTTTTCCAACCGCCCCATCTTCTCATGGCAGTATCCCGCCCCCTTATTCTGGTTTCCAACGACGACGGCATCACCGCCCCCGGCATCCGCTGCCTGGTTGAAATCGTGCACGGGCTCGGCGCCGAAGTCGTGGTCGTCGCCCCCGATTCGCCGCAGTCGGGCATGGGCCACGCCATCACCATCGGCCACCCCATGCGCCTCACCGAAAACCCGATTTTCGGTCCCGACGTGCAAGCCTACGAGTGCTCCGGCACGCCCGCCGACTGCGTGAAAATCGCCAAGCATTACGTGCTCAAAGACCGCACGCCTGACTTGGTGGTGTCCGGCATCAACCACGGCTCCAACTCGTCGGTCAACGTGCTGTATTCCGGCACCATGTCGGCGGCCATCGAGGCGGCCATTGAAGGACTGCCCGCTGTGGGCTTCTCGCTGTGCGACTACGGCCCCAAGGCCGATTTCTCGCACGCGGCCGAGTGGGTGCGTCAGGTGTGTGAGCATGCCCTGGCCCACGGCGTGCCCGCCGGCACGGCCCTGAACGTAAACATCCCCAAGAAGTCCGACACGCCCATTGCCGGCCTGCGCCTGGCCCGGCAGGCCCGCGCCAAGTGGCAGGAGGAGTTCGACCGCCGCCTCGACCCCTACCAGCGTCCTTACTTCTGGCTGCGTGGCGAGTTCGTGAACTTCGACCACGGCACCGACACCGACGAATGGGCCCTGGCCCACAACTATGTGTCCGTAGTGCCCTGCCAGTTCGACCTCACCGCCGCCCACGGCCTGGCCCACCTCAGTCAGCAGTGGCAGCTGCCCCTGCCCGAAGCCGGCACAGTAGCCGCGCCGCCCCAGCCGGTAGCCCCCGAAGACTACGGCGTGGCCAATGAGCACTAACGCCGCTACTTGATTTGATTCCAATAAAAAAAGCCTCAGTAATTACATACTGAGGCTTTTTTTATTGGAGTCATTCGGAAAGTCACCCAACCCGGCAGCGCGTCATGTCGAGCTTGCCGAGACATCTCGCGTGGGGTAGTAACTCAATTTTGGAAACGGTTTTAATTACTTCAGCACGCGAGATGTCTCGGCTGCGCTCGACATGACGGTTTGAATGACCGTTGCTAGCGGCCCTTCGCCATGCTGCGCTGCGCGGAGGGCTTGGGCAAGGTCCGAACCAGTTTTACCGGGGGCAATACGTCTGGCGCTTTACGCACCACCACGGGCGCCACCAGCGTGTCCGGGTCCGGGTCGGCGCTGTGGTGCAGGGCTGCCACCTCGGTGCCCACCGCTACCACCAGCACCAGCAGCAGGACCGTTACGAGAAATTTGAGAAGATTACGCACGGGAGTTTCGATTACACCCGAAAGTTATTTCCGACCCTATGAAGACGGCATGAAACCGGCCGTCGGGCTCGCATTCGGCCCAAAATCCAGCACGAAGGCCGTGCCCTGGCCCACCACCGATTCGGCCCGCAGCGTGGCGCCGTGGAAGCCGGCAATGGTCTGGGCAATGGGCAGGCCCAGGCCGTAGCCCTCCGGCGAGCCCGGCGCGTTGGAATTGAAGCGCCGGAACCGGTCGAACAGGTACGGAATGTTTTCGGCCGCAATGCCCGGGCCCGTGTCTTCCACCCGCAGCGTGTAGCTGCCGCCGGGCGCCGGCCGGCCCAGCACCCGGATGCGGCCGCCCTCGTGGTTGTATTTGATGGCGTTCGAGAGCAGGTTGCGCAGCAGCGTGTGCATCAGGCTGGCGTTGGCGTGGGGGCGCACGTCGGGCCCGGTCAGGTCCACTTCCAGGTCAATATCGCGCTGCTGGCGGCGGTCGTCGAGCTCTTCGGCCACGTCGGCCACCACTTCCGAGAGGCGCACCGATTCTTCGCGCAGGTACTGCTCGTTTTCGATGTTGGCGATGAGCAGCAGGGTCCGCACGGTATTGCGCAGGCGGTGCAGGGTCCGCTGCGATTCTACAATCTGCTGGGCGTGGGCTTCGGGCAGGGTAGGGTCCTGCAGCATGTTCTCGAAGCGCGACTGCAGGATGCTGACGGGCGTGAGCAGCTCGTGGCTCACGTTGCTCATAAACTCCCGTTCCTTGGCAAAGGCCGACTGCACCTGCCGCATCAGCGAATTCAGCCGGTCATCGAGCCGTCGGAAGTCGGTGGTCTGCGTATCAATTACTTCAAAATTAAAGTCCGACGGCTGCCGGATGCCGCGCAGCTTGCGCACAATCAGCTCGCGCAGCGGCCCCAGCAGGTAGTGCGCCACCGCCGCGTCGCTCACCACCGTGAGCAGCGAGGCCGCCACCAGCACCCACAGCGCCAGCTGGCGCAGCGTAGCCGTGAGCAGCTCCACGGTTTCCAGCGACGAGCCTATTTCCAACCGGAAAGCGCGCTGGTGCAGCCCACCCGCCGGCAGCGCGAAACTCAGAATCCGGAAGTCCTCCACCTGCTGGTCGACCTGCCGGGGCTCCTCAAAAATGCGCTCCGGTGGCAGCGGCGCACCTTCGGGCAGGGGCGTAAGGGTGATGTATTCCTGCTTAAAAATGTTGTAGTCGGCGTAGGTTTCGGCCCGCTCGCCGCGCTCAAACGCCTGCAGGCCGTCGCGGGCAATGAGCGTTTGCACCAGCCGCTTCTTCTCACGCAGGTGCGAATCGGTGTGCGCCACGGCCACCTGCTGCACAATGGGCGGAATCACCAGCGCCCCCAGCAGCACCAGCAGCATCTTCGAAACGGCGTTGGAAATGGCAAGTTTGGCTTCGAGGCGCATGCGGTGGCGGGTTGGTGGGGGGGAGGATTGGTGGGATAGACGGACAAAAAAGAACGTCATGCTGAGCGCAGCCGAAACATCTCGCGTGCAATAGTAAATCCTGACGTTTGGATTACTACCACAAGCGAGATGCTTCGGCTGCGCTCAGCATGACGTTCTTTGAATTGAAAGCTGCCTGCCTATTCCGCCGCCCGGTACCCGATGCCGCGCACCGTTTCCAGAAAATCGGCCGGGCCGAACTGGGCCAGCTTCTTGCGCACGTTTTTGATGTGCACGTCGATGTAGTTCGAGTCGGAATCGTCTTCCAGCACGTTGCCCCACAGGTGCTCGCCCAACTGCAGACGCGTAAGCACCCGACCGCGGTGCAGCAGCAGGTAGTGCAGCAGGTCGAACTCCTTTTTGGTGAGGGGCACCTCCTGGCTGCCGTGCCGCACGATGCGGGCGTTGGGGTCCATGCTAAAGCCCTGGCCGAAGCTGATTTCGGGCCGCTTCAGGTTGAACTTGCGGCGCGTGATGGCCTGCATCCGGCTGGTGAGCTCCAGCAGCGAGAAGGGCTTGGGCAGGTAGTCGTCGGCCCCGAGGTCGAGGCCCCGAATCCGGTCATCGAGCGCGCCGCGGGCGGTGAGGATGATGAAGCTGGCCTCCTGGTTTTCGTTGAGGCGGGCTTCTTTGAGCAAATCCAGGCCGTCGCCGCCGGGCAGGCCCAGGTCCAGCAGCACGAAGTCGTAGCTGCTCACGTACAGTTTTTCGGAGGCTTCGGCGTACGTATAGGCCGAGTCGACCAAATATTGGGCCTGGAGCAGAAACTGGCGCATTTCCTGGTGCAGGCTTTTTTCGTCTTCGATGAGCAGAACGTGCATGGGACGGGGTTGGGGGCAATGGTTGAGGTAAGCGGATGCAACTTACGGCACGGCTGCCTGAAGGCCGCATGAAGCCAACACGGGCGGCGGTTTCAGGTTTGTGGTGTAATTTGCTGGGGCAACTTCACCGCATTTCGACTTCTTCCTGCTTGTTATGACCACACGCCTATCCCTGTCTACATTCCTTGTCGTGGCGCTGGCTGCCTTGGGCAACCTGTTGACCCCTGGTTCGGCCCTGGCGCAAACCAACGCCTCATCTTCCAAAACCAAGGTCAAGCCCATCGTGACCACCGTTTACATCGTGCGCCACGCCGAAAAAGATTCGACCTCCGACGCGGCCGACCCTACGCTCTCGCCCTTGGGCCAGGCGCGCGCCTTGGCCCTGCGCCAGACGCTGGAGAAGCGCCACCCCAGCGCCCTTTTCACCACCGATACCAAGCGCACCCGCGCCACGCTGGAGCCCCTGGCCGGCGCCCTCAAGCTGGAGCCGCAGGTGTATGACCCGCGCCGTGGGCGCGACCTCGCCGACCGGGTGCTGAAGGATTACGCCGGCAAATCGGTGGTCATCGTGGGCCATTCCAACACCATCTTGTCGCTCATTGACGATTTCGGCGCCATTCCGCCCGTCGAGGAAATCGGCGAAAACGAATACGAGTACCTGTTCACGGTGCTCACCGCCGAGGGCATGCAGCCCATCGTGGAAACCCGCGGCTACGGCGCCGAGCGCAAAACAAAGACCAAGGTGAAAGTGAAATCTGACGCCACTGCCAAGGGCATGACGGCCCCGGCTGCGCCACAGAAATAAGCCTCGCGGCGCAACTCGGCTGGGGCACAGCGCAGCATTTGCTGCTACTGGTCAGCTTGTCGGGGGTGCCCGTTAGTGCTACAATGGCCCAGCGGCCCGGTGCATCCAGCGCCGGGCCGCTGTTGCTTGTGGGCAAGCATCGTTTCCGCGGCACCCTGGGCACTGAGCACGTCACCGTCGAGCTGTCCATCGGCCAGGAGGGCTACGAAACAGACGCGCCGCTGAGCTGCTGACCCTGCTCAACCCCGATTCGGCGGTGGCCCGCATGCTGCGCGAGCGGGGCCTGTGGCGGGCCCTGGATTGACGCCGGCCGGGGCGCATTTAGGTAAAAGTTGCGTTCTTCGTGGTTATGCGCCCATCCTTATCCCTTCTGCTGGCTGCCGGCCTGCTGCTCACGGCCTCCTCCGGCCAGGCCCAGGTTCGTAGAAAAGCCAAAGCCCCTGCCGCCACACCCGCCGTTGCCCCGGCGGTAGCCGCCGCGCCCGTGTCGGATTCGGTGGCCCTGCGCAAAATCTTCGACGAAGCCCTGCTGCGCGGCGAGAGCTACGACAACCTGCGCTACCTCACCAACAACATTGGCGGGCGGCTTGCGGGCTCGCCGCAGGCCCAGATGGCGGTGGAATGGGGCAAGGCCACCATGGAAAAAGCCGGTTTCGACCGCGTGTACCTGCAGGAGGTGATGGTGCCGCACTGGGTGCGTGGCGGCCGGGAAAAGGGCGAAATCGTGGGCAATAAGGACAAGGGCATCAAGGTGCCGGTGTGCGCGCTGGGCGGCTCGGTGAGCACGGGCGGCAAGCTCAAGGCCGGTGTGGTGGAAGTGCATAGCTTCGACGAGCTGCAAAAGCTGCCCGATGCCGCTGTGAAAGGCAAATTCGTGTTCTTCAACCGCCCTTTCAACGACGCCCTCATCGAGCCCGGCGCGGCCTACGGTGGGGCCGTGGACCAGCGCGCCATGGGAGCTGCCGAAGCGGCCAAGCGCGGTGCCGTGGGGGCCTTGGTCCGCTCCATGAGCAGCGCCCGCGACGACAACCCCCACACCGGCACCATGCGGCCCGCCACCATTCCTGGCGCCGCCATCAGCACAAATGGGGCCGACAAGCTCAGCCAGCTGCTCAAGGCCAACCCCGAGCTGCAGTTTGAGCTGGAAATGGAGTGCGTTACGCTGCCCGATGAAAAAAGCTACAACGTGGTGGGTGAAATCAAGGGCAGCAAATTCCCGCAGGAAATCATCACCGTGGGCGGCCACCTCGATTCCTGGGACCTCGCCCAGGGCGCCCACGACGACGGCACCGGCTGCGTGCAAAGCATCGAAGCCCTGCGCCTGCTGCGCGCCGCCGGCTTCAAGCCCGAGCGCACCCTCCGGGCGGTGCTTTTCATGAACGAGGAAAACGGCAACCGCGGCGGCACCGAGTACGCCCGCCTGGCCGCCCAGAACCAGGAAACCCACGTCGCGGCCATCGAGTCGGACGGTGGCGGCTTCACGCCCCGCGGCTTCGGCCTGGAATCCGACGCGGCCACGCTGGCCAAAGTGGCCAAGTGGTCCCTGCTGTTCAAGCCCTACAACGCCGACGACATCACGGCCGGCCACGGCGGTACCGACATCGGGCCCCTCAAAGAAGCCGTGCACCCCAAGGCCCTGATTGGCTACAAGTGTGATTCGCAGCGCTACTTCGACATCCACCACACCGCCGCCGACACCTTCGACAAGGTGAACCGCCGCGAGCTGGAGCTGGGCGGCGCCAGCATGGCCTCGCTGATTTATCTGCTGAGCAAGTACGGACTGTAAGTGGTTGATATTAAACAGGCGATAGGCGCACAGAAACGCAGGCTGCTGAGCGGCTTGCTGTGCCTGTGGCTGCTGGGGCCGGCCGCCGCCCAGCCTAATCCGGCCGCGCACCCGGCGGAGCAGCCAACCCGCTACTGGATTACGCTCAGTGATAAAACCGGGGTCGAATTCAACCCCGGACGATACTTCGCACCGGAGGCCCGGGCCCGCCGGCAGCGCCAGCACCTGCCCGCTTTTGAAGCGTCTGATTTGCCTGTGCGGGCCGATTACGTGGCCGCCATTCGGGCGCGGGTCGATACCGTGACGCTGGTCAGCCGCTGGTTCAATGCGGTGGCGTGTCGAGCCACGGCGGCCCAGGCGGCGGCGTTGCGGCGCCTGCCGGGCGTGCGCGCCGTGGCGGCGTGGCCGTACCGGGAGGTACAGGTGGCGGCGCATGCACCTGCTAGTAAAGAGCCACAACCTGACAACGAGCCACGACAGCCACTGCTGCCGCACAAGCCGCTGTCGCCGAATGATTTCCTGCTGGCGCGCCGCCAGACGGCCCACCTCGACGGTCCCGCGCTGCGCGCCGCCGGTCTGGAAGGGCAGGGGCTGCGCATTGCCGTGTTCGATGTGGGCTTCAAAGGTCTGCCCACGCACCCGGCTTTTCGGGAGCTGGTGGCGGGCAAGCGCATCGTGGCCATGCATGACTTCCTGCGTAATACCGACAACGTCTTTATCGGCGGTAGCCACGGCACCGAGGTAATGGGCTGTCTGGCGGGCCGGCTGCCCGGCGGACCGGGCGATGTGCCCGGCCCCTGCCTGGGCTTAGCGCCCGCCGCCGAATACCTGCTGGCCCGCACCGAGCAGCTGCACCGGGAGCGGTATGCCGAGGAAGAAGCCTGGCTGGCCGCCGTGGAATGGGCCGACCGCCTCGGGGCCGACATCATCAACTCCTCGCTGGCCTACACTGAGCAGCGCTACTTTCCGGAGCAGATGGACGGCCGCCACAGCCTCATTGCCCGCGCCGCCAACCTGGCCGCCCGCAAGGGCCTGCTGGTGGTGAGTGCCGCTGGCAACGACGGCGACGACGACTGGGTCCGCATCGGCACGCCCGCCGATGCCGATTCGGTGCTGGCCATTGGCGGCCTCGACCCCGAAACCGGCCTACACGTCGATTTCAGCTCCTACGGCCCCACCGCCGACCGCCGGCCCAAGCCCAACCTGGCCGCCTTCGGCATCGTGCTCACCACCACTACGGATGACTACGAGCGACTGGAAGGTACCTCGTTCTCGTCGCCGCTGGTGGCAGGTTTTGCCGCATGCCTGTGGCAGAAAAACCGGCAGCTCACGGCCATGCAGCTGTTTCAGGCCCTGGAAAAATCGGCCGACCTGTACCCCTATTTCGATTACGCGCACGGCTTTGGCAGGCCCCGGCTGGCGCATTTTGCGCTGCCCGCACCAACGGCCGCGCTGGTGCCGACGTTCGATTTTGTGCCCCACGACAGTTTGGTTGCCGTTGTGATTCGGCCCGAAGCAGCCCTGCGGCCGGCCGAGATGCTGCCCTTGGTGGCCGAGCAAAGCGGCGCCGTGCTGCCCAGCCTCACCCCGCCGGAAGAAGCCAAACCGGCCAACGACAACTCGGTGCCGCGCGTGGGCCACGAGCAGCCGGTGGCGCCCGGCAGCGCCCCGCTCAACCCGCTGCCCGAGCCTAACTACCCGGCCTACCTCTACTGGAACCTGGCCGACCACCGGGGCGTGTTGCGCCGCTACGAAGCTCACGCCGTGACGCAGCGCTTGGTGGTGCAGGTGCCGCGCCGGTTGCTACGCGGCGGCGATGTGTTGCGGGTGCATTTCAAAGGCTATACCGGCACGTATTCGGAATGAAGAAGGACGTCTTGCAATTGATTTGGGCCGGGGCCAGCCGGCACGCGGGCAGCTCTGAAACCCGGCGTCTGTTTGCCTTGGTGGCTCTGACTTTCCTGGCAGGTGCGCCACTGGTGCAGGCCCAGCAAGTGCTGGTGCAGGCCAACGTGGCCAACGACACTATCAAAACCACTTTCGGCCCCAACCGGCGCTACTTTGGCCACGCCTATTTTGGCTACGGACTGTTGGCCGGCCCGGCCGGCCGGGGGGCCGAGGTGCGCACGGGCCTGGCGTCGGCGGAGCTGCGGGGCGGGGGGCGCTTCAAGGTGCGCTTCACCCAAAACGTGGCCCTGAACCTGGATTTGGGCTACGCCTTCCAGCATTGTGAACTGGACCAAACCGATTACAAGGTGGTGCCCACGCCCACCCGGCACCGGGCAGAAGGCCTGAACCTGCACCAGCTGTACTCGGAAGTCAGCCTGCGGCTGAACGCCGGCCGGCGCGGCAACTCCGTGGGCAGCTACCTCGATTTGATAGCCGGCGGCGGCTGGGTGGCCCGCACTACGCACAGCACCGAAGATGAGCCCGCGCCCGGCATCGGCTCCGTCGAAACAACGGAGGTGGGCCTGCCGTACCTGCGGCGCTGGACCGGGAACGCGGGCGCCCGGCTGGGCTTCGACCGCTATGCCCTGACGGCCCGCTACCGCCTCACGCCCGCGTTTGGCCCGGCCTACGCAGCTTGGCCGGAGCTGCCCCGCTGGGCGCTGGGGGTTGAAATCGGTTTGTTCTGATATTGCGGTGAGCGCGGGGTAAACCCAATGGTTTCAGTATTTCGTAAAAATACTGCTGCTGGAAGGCACTGCCCACGCTGGCAGATGGCGACAGCCTCCTTATCCTCCCTTACCTTCGTGCGCCCGGCCACACTCCGCGCCGGGCATTACCCATGAAAACATTCCCCCTTAAACAAACCGCTGGATGGGTGCTGGCCGCCGGGCTGGCGTTGCAGTTCACTTCGTGCGTGAGCACGGAGCGCGAAGTCAGCAGTTCGACTGTCGACCCCCGTGCCACTTATACGCCGCCGCCCGCCGGTTCCCGCACCCGCGTGAGCAGCAAAACCGTGCTTAATACGGTGAGCACGGCACACACTTTCTCGGATCCCGCCACCAAGGACAATTTCGTGCTGGAGTTGCGCGGCCCCCGCGTTCTCACGGCCCAGGCCCATCTTATTGTGACCGACAGCAAGGGCGACACCCTGCGCCACGAGGTGATGCCCGCCCGCGCCCTGCTCAGCGAAAAAGCCCTCAGCGACCCGCAAGCCTCCAGCGTGCGCGACCAGGAAATTGCCATTCTGCAGGGCATGAACGCCTTTTTTGCCGATGCGCATTTCATGCAGCCCGCCGTGCCGGCCGGCACCGAGCAGCCCGCCGAAATGGACACCAACACCTGGGCCGCCCTCCGCGCCGACCCCACCGCCGTGGGCTTCGACTACACGGGCGCTGGCGGCGCCGAGCGCCGCATCACCTACGCCCGCAAGCTGCGTAAGGCGGTTGTTATTAACCAATAACGCACTTCGATTCGGCTTTTGTTAAGTCTGGCCGCAGGTAGTGCTTGCTTCAAAAAAACACCCTTTTCCTCATGAAATTCCTGATTTCCTTCGCCGTTGTCCTCGTGCTGATACTGGCGTATTTCCGCTTCTTCCCGTCGGCTCCCATCAACCCGGTGCTGCCCGTGCCCCAGGGCCAGGAGGAAGTGAATGGCCATAACGCCGAGGTGCCCAAGGGCGCCACCGAGGACGAAGAAGCCGGCGAAGAGGGCCACTCCGGTGCCAGCATCGCGCCGGTAGCCCCGGGCCAGACCTACGGCGCGGCCGTCACGCCCGACGGCGCCCTGCCCATGACGGCCCTGCCCACCGCCCTCGGCACCCGCGACTCGGCCCAGGTGAAGCTGGTTGGCAAGGCCTCGGCTGTGTGCCAAGCCAAAGGATGCTGGATGACGCTTCCCACCGCCGACGGCAAGGAAATGCGCGTGCGCTTCAAGGATTACGCATTTTTTGTGCCCAAAGACCTCAGCGGCCACGACGTAGTGGTGAGCGGCTGGGCCCATCGCACCACCACCACCGTGGCCGACCAGCAGCACTACCTGCGCGATGCCGGCAAGTCGGAAAAGGAGATTGCTGCCATCACCCAGCCCAAAGAAGAAGTGAGTTTTCTGGCCGACGGCGTGCTGGTACAGAACTAAGCACTGACAAGAATTAGAAAAAGTAGAACGTCATGCTGAGCGTAGTCGAAGCATCTCTACCGCAATAGTAATTAGTTACTTACCCGGTAGAGATGCTTCGACTACGCTCAGCATGACGTTCTTTCGTTGAAACCGCTTTGCATTCTCTTCCAATGCCCGATACACCTGCCATCCAGCAACGCATGCTGGCCCTCACCGAGCGGCTGCACCACCTCAACCACCAGTACTACCAGCTCGATACTTCCGAAGTATCGGACCAGGAGTTTGACGCCCTGCTGGCCGAGCTGCAGCAGCTCGAAGCCGAGCACCCCGACCTGGCCCAGCCCAACTCGCCCACCCGGCGCGTGGGCGGTACCATCACCAAGCAGTTTCCCACGGCGGCGCACCGCTTCCCCATGCTCAGCCTGGGCAATACCTATTCCGAAGACGACCTGCGGGAGTTCGACGAGCGGGTGCAAAAGGGTCTAGAAGGCGCGCCCTACAGCTATGTGTGCGAGCTGAAAATTGACGGCGTGGCCATGAGCCTGAGCTACGAGCACGGCCAACTCACGCAGGGCGTGACCCGCGGCGACGGCACCCGCGGCGATGTGGTGACGGCCAACGTGCGCACCATCAAAACCCTGCCGCTGGCCCTGCGCCCCGGCCCCGACCAGCCCCAGGATTTTGAGGTGCGCGGCGAGGTGTTTCTGCCGCTGCCGGTGTTTGACGAGCTGAACGCCGAGCGTGAGCAGAACGGCGAGGCCTTGCTGGCCAACCCGCGCAACGCCGCCAGCGGCACCCTCAAGCTGCAGGATTCCAGCCAGGTAGCGGCCCGCAAACTGCGCTTTTATGCCTACTCGCTGCTCACGCCGGGCCGCCACTTCCCCAGCCACAGCGCGGCCTTGGAAGCCTTGACGCGCTACGGCTTGCCGGTTTCGGACACCTGGCGGCGGGCGTCCAACATTGAAGAAGTGCTGGATTTTGTGCACTACTGGGCTAAGAAGCGCTTCGAGCTGCCCGTAGCTACTGATGGCATCGTCATTAAAGTAGACGACCTGCGGCAGCAGGACCAACTGGGCTACACGGCCAAAAGCCCGCGCTGGGCTATTGCCTACAAGTACCCCGCCGAGGCTGCCCGCACCCGCCTCAACGAGGTGCTATACAACGTGGGCCGCACCGGCGCCGTGACGCCGGTGGCCCTGCTCACGCCCGTGCCGCTGGCCGGCACCGTGGTGAAGCGCGCCACCCTGCACAACGCCAACCAGATAGAGCTGCTCGACCTGCGCCTCGGCGACACCGTTTATGTGGAAAAAGGCGGCGAAATCATCCCCAAAATCACCGGCGTCGACCTGAGCGCCCGCCCCGCTGATGCGGTGCCCATTAAGTACCCCACCGAGTGCCCAGCTTGCGGCACGCCGCTGGTACGGCCCGAGGGCGAGGCCCACTTCCGCTGCCCCAACGAGCGCGGCTGCGGCCCGCAGCTCAAAGCCCGGCTGGAGCATTACGTGTCGCGCAAGGCGCTGAATATAGACGGCTTGGGCGCCGAAACGGTGGGTCGCTTCTTCGAGTTGGGAATTGTGCGCACCCCCGCCGATATATACGATCTGCCGGCCCGCCGGCCGGAGTTGGTGACGCTGGAACGCCTGGGCCAGAAGAGCATCGACAACCTGATTGCCGGGATTGAGGCCAGCAAGCAGGTACCGTTTCCGCGCGTGCTGTTTGGGCTGGGCATTCGCTACGTGGGCGAAACCGTGGCCCAGAAGCTGGCCGCGCATTACCGTAGCATCGACGCGCTGATGGCAGCTTCGGCTGAAGAAATGGCGGCTGTGCCGGAGGTGGGCGGCGTGATTGCCGTGGCCGCCGCGCACTGGTTTCAGCAGCCCGAAAACCGCGAGCTGATTGAACGCTTGCGCACGGCCGGCGTGCAGCTGGCCGTGACCGGCGAGGCGCCTGTACCGGCTTCAGACCGGCTGGCGGGGCTCACCTTCGTGATTTCGGGCGTGTTTGAAAACCACAGCCGCGACGAGTTGCAGCAGCTCATCATTTCCAACGGGGGCAAAATCACGGGCTCCATCAGCAAGAAGCTGAGCTACCTGGTGGCCGGCGACAACATGGGCCCCGCCAAGCGCGAAAAGGCGCTGGGTTTTAAAGTGCCCATCATCTCGGAAAGCGAGCTGATGGCCCTGCTGCCAGCGGCCGATGAGGCCGGGGCTGCTGAAGCCGCTATTGCCCCGGGCCCGGCGGCAGGGCTGGGGGAGCAGGGCACGTTGTTTTAAGCTTAATTGGGAGCAATTGAAGCCGACTTACCACTTCAATTGCCCTCAAAATGACGCATTGACTATTTTATCCCCCTAGTAAGCTTAAATAATACGCCTCATTGGCCGGCGTGCTCGACTACTTTTGGGTTGTTATCGGTGCCTAACAATTGTGGGATTGGCTAGCGCTGCGGCCGGAGTTTGTCGGTGAGGACAGGCTCCGGCCTTTGTGCTTCATTGGGTTCTGGTTAGGTGTTATTCAACCTTTCAATACAGCCATGCATAAGGTGTTAAGTGCGCTTTTCTTTATTGGGAACGGGGGCCGTTTTGCCGCGCTTTGGGCTAGTTTGCTGATGGGGCTGGCGGCTGGCGCGAAGCCGCTCCAAAAGGTGCAGCCCAGCGCCTACCTCTTCGCCTACTTCACCGGCAACGACAAGGCTGAGGAAGCCATTCGCTTCGCCCTCAGCCCCGATGGCTACCACTACACGGCCCTGAACGGCAACCGGCCAGTGGTGAGTTCGGCCGCCATCAGCGAGACGGGCGGCGTGCGCGACCCGCATATTCTGCGCGGAGCCGACGGCAAAACCTTCTACATGGTGGCTACCGACATGGTGTCGGCCAAGGGCTGGAACTCGAACCGGGGCATGGTGCTGATGCAGTCCAACGACTTGATTAACTGGAAGTCGAGCGCCGTCAATTTTCAGAAGCGCTACGCCGGTCAGGACAACCTGAAACGGGTGTGGGCGCCCCAAACCATCTACGACGCCAAGGCGGGTAAGTATCTGGTGTACTTCTCGCTGCAATACGGCTCGGAGCCCGACAAAATCTACTACGCCTACGCCAACAAGGACTTTACTGACCTGGAAGGCGAGCCGAAGCAGCTGTTTTTCTCGCTCACCAATGGCTCGTGCATCGACGGAGACATAGTGGCCCGGGACGGCAGGTTTTACCTTTTCTTCAAGACCGAAGGCCAGGGCAACGGCATCAAAATCGCCGTATCGGACCAATTGACTAGCGGCTACGTGCTGCGCGATAAATACGTGCAGCAAACCAGCAGCCCGGTGGAGGGCGCCGGTACTTTCAAGCTGAACAACTCCAACGACTACGTGCTGATGTACGACCTGTACACCAGCGGCAAGTACCAGTTCACGCGCACCCCCGACCTGGAGCACTTCACGGTGGTGGACCAGGAGGTGAGCATGAATTTCCACCCGCGCCACGGCACGGTGCTGCCCATCACGGCCGCCGAGGCCACGCGCCTGGCCGCCCGCTGGCTGACGCCCTCCGACGTGCTGCTGACGGCCGCCAACCCCGCCCTGCGCAAGCTCAATACTGTGGTGGACAGCGCCGCCGGCAAGGTGGCTTTCCTGGCGCTGCCGGGCACCAGCCTGCAAGCGTTTGACTTGAAAATCAGCAACCCCGCGCTGCCCGTGACACCCAGTGGCCCACAAAACTTCACCAAAGGCCCCGTGACCTACACGGTGGGGCAGGGGGCCGCCCAGCGCCGCTACCGGGTGAGCGTGGCCGAAACCCACAACCCCGCCCTGCCCGGCTACTTTGCCGACCCCGACATTCTGTACTCGCAGAAAACCGGCCGGTTTTATCTCTACCCGACTTCCGACGGGTTCACCAACTGGTCAGGCACTTACTTCAAGGCGTTTTCGTCGTCGGATTTGGTGAATTGGAAGGACGAGGGCGTGATTCTGGACCTGCCCAAAGACGTGAGCTGGGCCAAGAAAAGCGCTTGGGCCCCCACCATCCTCGAACAGAAAACGGCCGGCGGCTACCGCTATGCCTACTATTTCTGCGCGGGCGCTAAAATCGGCGTTGCCTTATCCGACAGCCCCACCGGGCCATTCAAGGACTCGGGCCAGCCCTTACTCGACAAGCTGCCCGAGGGCGTAAAGGGCGGCCAGCAGATTGACCCCGCCGCCTTCCGCGACCCGCAAACCGGCAAGCTTTACCTGTATTGGGGCAATGGCTACATGGCCGGGGCCGAGCTGAACGACGACCTGACGAGTCTCAAACCCGGCACTACCCGCGTGATGACGCCCGACGGGACCTTCCGCGAGGGCGCCTACGCCTTTTTCCGCAACGGCAAATACTACTTTATGTGGAGCGAGGACGACACGCGCAGCCCCAACTATCAGGTGCGCTACGGCACCGCTGATTCGCCGCTGGGCCCGATTACGGTACCGGCCAGCAACTCGGTTATCGCCAAAGACCCGGCGGCCGGCATCTACGGCACCGGCCACAACTCGGTCATCCAGGTGCCGGGGCGCGACGAATGGTACCTGGTGTACCATCGTTTCACCTATCCGCGCGGCATCGGCATGGGCAAGGCGGCCGGCTTCAACCGCGAAGTGTGCATCGATAAGCTAGAGTTTAACCCCGACGGCAGCATCCGGCCGGTGGTGCCCACGCACGCGGGCATTCGGCCGGTAAAGCTGAAATAAACTCTAAGCGAGTGGACTGGGAACGTAAGTGTTGACATGGTTTAGTATTGTAAATCAGGTGTATACATCGATAATCAGCTATTAAAATTTGCATTTAAAGGCTCAGGTCCACTCTTGATTCTATGAACCGCAGAACCCTGCTCAAGAACCTCGCCCTGGCTGCTCCCGCGGCCTGGCTGCCCGGCGTGGTGGCCGGCCTCAACTGGAGTCCGCTGGCGCCCGCGCCCGAGCGCATGGCCGCCGGCCCGTTTCAGCCCACTTGGGAATCGTTGCAGCAATACCAGACGCCGGAGTGGTTTCGCGACGCCAAGTTTGGCCTCTGGGCGCACTGGGGGCCGCAGTGCCAGCCCGAGCACGGCGACTGGTACGCCCGCGGCATGTACCAGGAAGGCAGCGACCAATACAACTTCCACGTCAAGAAATACGGCCACCCGTCCAAGTTCGGCTTCAAAGACGTCATCAACGAGTGGAAAGCCGAGGAGTGGAACCCCGACGAGCTGCTGGCCCTCTACAAAAAAGCCGGCGCCAAATACTTCGTGGCCCTGGCCAACCACCACGACAACTTCGACCTCTACAACTCCAAGCACCAACCCTGGAACTCCACTCGGCTGGGCCCGAAAAAAGACCTCATCGGCGGCTGGGCCAAGGCCACCAAAAAGCAGGGCCTGCGCTTCGGGGTGAGCGTGCACGCCGCCCACGCCTGGAGCTGGTTCGAGCCCAGCCAGCGGGCCGACAAGGCCGGGCCGCTGGCCGGCGTGCCCTACGATGGCCGCCTCACGGCGGCCACCGGCCCCGGCACTTGGTGGCAGGGCTACGACCCCCAGGCCCTCTACGCCCAAAACCACCCGCTCAGCGAGAACAGCCAGGATAACGGCGCCATTCACCGGCAGTGGGACTGGGGCAACGGCGCCGCCAAGCCCAGCGCCGAATATTGCGAAAAGTTCTTCAACCGCACCGCCGAGCTGATTAACAAGTACGAACCCGACCTCATCTATTACGATGATACCGCGCTGCCGCTGTGGCCGGTGAACGACGTTGGCCTGCGCCTGGCCGCCCACTTCTACAATACCAGCATGAAGCGCCACGGCGGCCGCAACGAGGCCGTGATAAACGGCAAAATCCTGACGGAGCAGCAGCGCCAGTGCATGGTCTGGGACATCGAGCGCGGCCAGAGCAACCAGATTGAGCCGCTGCCCTGGCAAACCTGCACCTGCCTGGGCCAGTGGCACTACGACCGCCGCATCTACGACCGCCACGGCTACAAAAGCGCCCAAACCGTGGTGCACACCCTCATCGACGTGGTAAGTAAAAACGGCAACCTGCTGCTGAGTGTGCCCGTGCGCGGCAACGGCAGCATCGACGAGCAGGAGCGGGCCGTGGTCGAAGGAATCGCCACCTGGATGCAGGCCAACGGCGAGAGCATATACGGCACCCGCCCCTGGAAAATCTTCGGCGAAGGCCCCGCCCAGGCCAACGCCGCCAAGCTCAGTGCCCAAGGCTTCAACGAAGGCAAGGGCAAAGCCTTTGGCGCCCAAGATATTCGCTTCGCCACCAAAGGCGACGTGCTCTACGCCACCGCCCTGGGCTGGCCGGCCGATGGGCAGCTGCTCATCACTTCCCTGGCGGCCGGCAACGCCCTGCGCCCCCAGCCGGTGCGCCGCGTCGAGCTACTGGGCCACGCAGGCGGCGCACTGGCGTTCGAGGCTATGGCCGAGGGCCTGCGCATCGCGCTGCCGGCCCAGGCGCCGGCGGCGGGGCTGGCGTATGCGTTTAAAATAACAGGTTGATTCAATGCAGGTTGGTGCGAAATTTGGAATAGGCAATACCAATTGCCACTGCTGTCAATAGCATAAAGAGTAACAGGGTGCCCAAGGTGACAGTAGCAGCGCGTCGGTGGCTGCCCCGCAAAGCCCGGATGCCGGTGACCAGCAGCGCCGTAAACAGAAAAAAGGGCAGTGTGGCTTCAAAGACACCCAATATGAAATAGGTGTTGTGCATCTGAATCTCGAGTGGGCTGGCCCAGAACAACCGGTAACCCAGCGGACCTGCAAGCCCAAGCAATGCCCCGACCAACAGATACGAAAAAGCCCAGCTGCCAAGCAGCCAGGCTATTTCTGTAGCAAACGGTTTTGCGAAACGCCCGCTTGAATTCATGCAGCCTAAAAGCTCTGCACGATGTTGTTGCGCAGCGTCTTGGGCGACCAGTAGCCGCTGGCGATGATGCGGCGGATGGTGAACATCGGGTCCTGCTGGTCGCGCTTCTCGGCCAGCGAGAAGGCGGCCACGAAACCGCGCTTTTTCAGCTCGGGGAAGGCCTGCGGGTTCCAGAGGCCGAAGGGGTAGGCGAAGTACACGATTTTCTTGCCCGTGATTTCCTCCAGCGTTTTGGTGGGCTTGTCGATTTGGGTTTCCCAGTCCTTGCCCTGGTATTTCTTCACGTTGTGGTGGTCCCAAGTGTGCGAGCCGATGACGTTGCCCTCGTCGGAAAGCTGCTTCACCTGGGCCTTGCTCATGTAGCGCGGGCGGCCGAGGCTCACGGTCATCACGAAGTACATGGCCTTATAGTTGTACTGCGCCAGCGTGGGCCGGGCCACCGTGAACTGGTCGAGGTCCGTGTCGTCAAACGTGAGCATGATGGGCTTGCTCGGCAGCTTGGCGCCGGTGGTCATGTAGGCGTAGAGCTGGTCGGGCGAGATGGTGTGGTAGCCCGAGTCGGCCAGCATTTTAATCTGGGCCTTGAACGCGGCAATGGGCACGATGTAATCTTTGGCGCCTTTAGAATCGCGAGCCGTCCAGTCCCGAATCTGGTGGTAGCAGAGGATGGGCACCTGCGGGCGGGCCAAGATGCCGGCCGCATCGCCGGCCTTGGCGGCCGAAATGGTGCTGGGGTCTGGGGCGGGCGTGGCGTTGGCCTCGTCGGCGGCAATGGCTTTGGTGCCGGAGGTTTCGGCGGCGGCCGGGTCGGTGGCGTTAGCGGTGTCGGCTTTTTCGAGGGTGGCGGCGCTGGTGCCGGTTTCGCCGGTGGTGGCGGTTTTGGTGTCGCAGGCGGCCAGCGCGAGGGCGGCCAGCAGGAGGGAAGCAGAAGTGAATTTCATGGAAACTAGGCTGCGTCGCACGCATCCGCCGGCACGGGCGGGGAAAAAACGGGGGTTGCCGCCGGCATTGGCGGGCCGGGCGCGTGCGACGCGCCCCTACCTTTGCACAAAACTACTTCCCAATGCCCGGCATGACCAACACAAATTCCCGCCTTCCGCGCTTTCACGGCACCGGCGTGGCCCTCATCACGCCCTTCACGCCCAAATTCGCCGTGGACTACGACGGCTGGCGCCGCCTGCTGGATTTCTGCATCGAAGGCGGGGTCGATTACCTCGTGGTGAACGGCACCACTGGCGAGTCGCCCACCACCACGGCCGCCGAAAAAGCCGAGCTGCTGCGCGTGGCCAAGGAGCACGTGGCCGGCCGCGTGCCGCTGGTATACGGCATTGGCAGCAACAACACGGCCGAGGCCGTGGAGCTGTTTCGCAGCACGGATTTGGAGGGCGTGGCCGCCGTGCTCTCGGCCAGCCCGGCCTACAACAAGCCCAGCCAGGCCGGCCTGGTGGCCCACTACCAGCGCCTGGCCGACGCCAGCCCCGTGCCCCTCATCCTCTACAACGTGCCCGGTCGCACGGCTTCCAACATCACCGCCGAAACCACCCTGCGCCTCGCGCACCACCCCAACATCATCGGCATCAAGGAAGCCAGCGGCCTCGTGGAGCAGTGCCTCGCCATCGCCGCCAACAAACCCCAGGATTTCCTGCTGCTTTCGGGCGACGACATGCTCACGCCCGCCCTCATCGCCTGCGGCGGCGAAGGCATCATCTCGGTGCTGGCTAACGCTTTCCCCAAGCGCTTCGCTGATATGACCCGCGCCGCCCTGGCCGGCGACTTCGCCGCCGCCCGCGCCGGCCTCTTCCGCCTGCTGCCCCTCAATCCGCTCATGTATGAGGAAAGCAACCCCGTAGGCGTGAAAGCGGCCCTCGAAGCCCTGGGCGTGTGCGGCGCGGCCGTGCGCCTGCCGCTGCTCGAAGCCACCGAAGGACTGAAAGAGCGGATTCGGAAGGCGCTGTAATAGCTGTTCCTGTCAACTGGCCGATGTAGAGACGCGACACTTCGCGTCTAGTCGTTGCTGATGTTGTTTAGCCTGCGCAGTTGTGGCTAGTTCGGCGCGGGTTCTACTGTTCAACGACGAGACGCAAAGTGTTGCGTCTCTACATCGTTTCGGAACTCGCCCGGCGCTCGGCCGCCACAATCAGAAAGCCGTAGCCGAAGACGAAGAAATTCAGCCCCGTTTGCAGGTCGAATACGGCATCGACCAGCATGGTGGTGGCCTGGGCCAGCAGGAAAAAGCCGATGGCTGGATGGCGCTGCGCCCAGGGCTTGGCCAGCGGCCAGAACAGCAGCACCAGCAGCAGCGCGAAGCCCAGCAGCCCGCCGCCCAGCAGGGTGCTCAGGTACTGGTTGTGCACCTCCACGCGGTTGGCCGGGCGCAGGCCGAAGTCGTGCCAGGCGTACTGGCGTAGCATGGCGGCGTGGGTATCGGCGGGGCCCACGCCCAGCAGCCAGTGCTCGTTGATGATGTTGGTGGCGGTTTCGATGGCGGCCAGGCGGCGGGCCAGCGAGTAGTCGTTCATGTCCTGCTTAAGGGTGTATTTCTGCACATCCCAAATCGAGGATTTCACTCGTTCCTGCACCGAGGGCAGCACTTTGTAGGCCACCAGCGGCCCCAGCGCCAGCAGCACCAGCACGCCCGCGCCCAGCGCCCAGTGCCGCCGCCCCAGCAGCCGCAGCGCCACCGCCAGCAAGCCCACGTAAAACACCAGCAGCCCCGTCCGATACGCCAGCACGTGCAGCGTGAGCGCCGCCGCCACGGCCGCCGCCAGCAGCGCCGCACGCAGCACCGGCCCCGCCAGCGCGTCGCGCCGCAGCAGCAGGCCCCAGAAAAAAGCCAGCGCCAGCATCAGCCCGAAGGAAATGTGAAAAACGTGCGTGATGGCCGGCACGTTCTGGCCGATGCGAATGGCTTCGTTGGCCGAGGCCGGGTCGAGCAAATAATTGCCCAGCGTAGCCAGGCCCACGGCCGCCGTGGCCAGCACAAACGTGCTGCCCACGGCCAGGCGCTGCCACCCGGCCAGCGGTACCGCCACCGCAAACGCCAGCGGCACCCCCAACCACACCAGGCTGCGGAAAAGCTCGTGCTGCCACACCGGCCACTCGCTGGTATAGAGCCCGCTCAGCAGCAGGAAGCCGACCATGGCAGCCGCTCGCATGGCCGAGCCGTTGCGGAAATAGCTGCGCCAGTCGCGCCGCAACTCCGGATTGGCCAGGGCGGCTACCACACCCACGATGGGCGCAATGGCCACCAACGCCCGCGAGGAAAGCAGCCCCGCGATGCCCGCCAGGCAGGCCAGCAGCAGCAGGTATTGGGAAAGTCGGCCGGAGAGGTAGTGTTGAAGCAATGGGAGGAGTATTGAAGCTATTTAGGAAGTCGCCCGAACGTCATGCAGAGCGCAGCGAAGCATCTTTACCGCGCAACGTAATTATTTACTCTCGTGGTAAAGATGCTTCGCTGTGCTCTGCATGACGTTCTTTTTGTGTTCGAATACAAGGCAAACTGAACCCTAATAACGGCATGACCGCCGCTACGCCGTATGCCGCCCCGCGAAATCTTACCAGCCGCTGGCCAACACATCGGCCACGTGCAGGCACTTGAGCAGCAGCTTTTCGCGCTTGATGTAGGCTTCCAAGTGCATGAGGCAGCTCACGTCGGTGCTCACGAGGTAGTCGGCGCCGGTGTCGAGGGCGTGCTCCACTTTCTGCTGGGCCATGGCTACCGAAATAGCTTCAAACTTCACCGCAAATGTGCCGCCGAAGCCGCAGCAGGTGGTGGTTTCGGCCATTTCGAGGCGCTCCAGCCCCGCCACGCCGTCGAGCAGTTGGCGCGGCTGCGGCCGGATGCCGCACTCGCGCAGGGCCGAGCAGGAGTCGTGGTAGGTGTATTTGCCCGCCAGCCGGGCGCCCGGCACGGCCGTAATGCCCAGCACATCGACCAGAAACTCGGTGAGTTCGTAGGTGCGGCCCTGCACGCCCCGGCAGGCCGCCAGCTCCGGCGTGCCGGCAAATAATTCGGAGTAGCTATTACGCACCATGCCCACGCAGGAGGCCGAGGGGCTGACCACGTAGCGCGCCGCGTCGGCGGCCGGCGCGGCAAAGTCGCTCAGAAACTTCCCGGCCACGGCGCGGCTCTGGTCGTGGTAGCCGGCGTTGTAGGCGGGCTGGCCGCAGCAGGTCTGGGCCGGGTTGTAGTTGACCGTGACGCCTACTTTTTCCAGCACCTTCACCATGTTCATCGCCGTAGCGGGGTAAAGCTGGTCGACGAAGCAGGGAATGAAAATATCGACGGTGGGTGTGGACATTACTGGGGAGGGTTTCGAAACAAAAGAAACTGACCGTCATGCGGAGCGCAGCGAAGCATCTTTACCGCACAACGCAATCCAATCATTAGGATTTGCTACTCTGCGGTAAAGATGCTTCGCTGCGCTCTGCATGACGGCCAATTTAAATTAGTGCCCGGCAAATATCGGCTGGCTAAGTGCCCGCGCCCGCCCAAACGCCTCCATATCCAGCCCTGTTTCCACGCCTTGCTCTCCCAGAAATGCCACCAGATTCTCCGTGGCCATGTTGCCGGTCAGCTCATCGGCCGCCATGGGGCAGCCGCCGAAGCCGCCAATGGCCCCATCAAAGCGGCGGCAGCCGGCCTCGTAGGCGGCGGCCACTTTTTCGCGCCAGGTGCCGGGCGTGGTGTGCAGATGCGCCCCGAATTCGATGTTGGGAAACGCCGGAATCAGCGCGGAGAAAAGCGGGACAATGGTGGCGGCCGAGGACGTACCCACCGTGTCGGAGAGCGCCACGATGCGGACGCCCAGCGCCGCCAGCTGCTGGGTGAAATTGGTCACGATTTCCGGGCTCCAGGCATCACTGTAGGGGTTGCCGAAGCCCATGGAGAGGTACACCACCAGCGTTTTGCCGGTGCGCTCGCACAGCGCGTGCATGGCGGCCACGTCGGCCAGGGCCTGGGCAGTGGTTTGGTTGGTGTTGCGCCGCTGGAAGGTTTCCGACACCGACAGCGGGAAGCCCAGGTAGCTGATTTCGGGGTGCTGGGCGGCGGTTTCGGCCCCGCGCTGGTTGGCCACGATGGCCAGCAGCTTGGTTTTGGAATTGGTTAAATCGAGCCCGGCCAGCACTTCGGCCGTGTCGCGCAGCTGCGGAATGGCTTTGGGCGACACGAACGAGCCGAAGTCCAGCGTATCGAAGCCAACCTGCAGCAGCGCGTTCAGATATTCGGTCTTGGTGGCGGTCGGAATAAAATCGTGCAAGCCCTGCATGGCGTCGCGGGGGCATTCAATGAGCTTCATGGGGTCAATATTGGGGTGGGAGGGGCCGTAAAGGTAGCAGCCTGCGAGAGGCGGCAATGCAGCCTTTACATCCGAACTAGCCCGCGCCCGGCATTGTTGGGAGGGATGCTTTCTAAAATGGATAGGAATTCCGCGCGGCCGTCTGCCCGGCCGCGCCTCGTGGTTTTGTACGCTTTATTCATGGTGAGCCTGCTGGCCCTCAGTGGCTGTAGCAAGCAGCAAACCCTGCAGGCCCTTTTCCAAAAATCAACCCCGCACGAGGCTTACGCCCGCCAGCTCCACCAGGCCGGCCTCGACCGCCGGCCCGCCGGGCGCGCCTGGCTCGGGGCCGCCGCCCAGGCCCTGCGCGACTCGCTGGTGGTGGCCCTGCCCTTCGCCGAAACCGGCTATTTCCGCCCCGAGCGGCCCGCGGCGGCCAGTTACCGCTACGCCGTGCGCGCCGGCGAGCAGGTCCACGTCAGCCTGGCCCTGGCGCCGGGCGTGAACGCCCGGGTATTTGTGGATGCATTTGCGGTGGAGCCGGGCCGGAATTTGCAGCCCATCAGCAGCGCCGATACGTTGGTGCTCGACTTCCGCTACCGGGCCGAAAACGACGGCCAGCACCTGCTGCGCCTGCAGCCCGAGCTACTGGCCGCCGGCCGCTACACCCTGCGCCTGAGCCGCGAGCCCAGCCTGAGCGTGTTCCCCGTGCAGGGCCGGACCGATGCGGCCGTGGGCAGCTTCTGGGGCGCCGCGCGCGATGCCGGGGCCCGGCAGCACGAGGGCATCGACATCTTCGCGCCACGTGGCACGCCCGCCGTGGCAGCCGTGGCTGGCACCGTCACCCGCACCGGCGAAACGCCGCTGGGTGGCCGCGTGGTGTGGCTGGCCGCCGACGGCCGCCCCGACCACCTTTACTACGCCCACCTCGACAAGCAGCTGGTGACAGCCGGCCAGCGCGTGCAACCCGGCGATACCCTGGGCCTGGTGGGCAATACCGGCAACGCCCGCACCACCGTGCCGCACCTGCACTTCGGCATCTACCGCGGCGGTCGGGGCGCCCTCGACCCCTTCCCGTTTGTGCAGCGCCCGGCCAAACCTGCGGCGGCCCCGACCGGCCCCGACCGCCGGGGCGAGTTGGTGCGGCTGCGGCGCGGCGCGGCCTTGCAGGCGGCTGCGAACCTGAAGCAAGGTCTGGCCGCCGGTGTGGCAAGTATTCCGCCCAAAATGCCGCTGCTGGTGGTGGGCCAGCAAGGCGCGGCGCTACGGGTGCAACTGCCATCGGGCGAAACCGGCTATGTGCCGGCGCAAGGCGTGGTAGGGGCGGCGGCCACGCCGTTGCGACGTGTCAACCTGCGCGCCGGGGCCGAGCTGCAGGCGCTGCCCACGGCCGCTGCGCCGGCCATTGGGGCGCTGGCGGCGGGCACGGCGGTGGCCGTGCTGGGCCAGGCCGATGCCTACAGCCTGCTGCGTGGCCCCAAGGGCGAAACCGGCTGGGCCATATTATAGACAACTCCGCAGGGCTGGTTTCGTTAAAAATGCAGGCCGTACTTTGCGGCCCTCCGGCGCGCGGCTTTCGTCCGGCGTCGGTTCCACTTTTCACGCATTCCACCCCATCATGGCTGATTCTTCTTCCAATTTCGCCGACATCGCGGCCTCCCTGCTCAACAAACTTTCGGGCGGCGTCGAGCTGAGCTGCGCCTTCGACCAGGTCGAGCTGCAAGTGCCCAACGCCCAGAACCCCAGCGCCCCCGCCGCCACCTGGAAGCTCAACGGCTCGGTCCGCATCCGCACGCGCGGCGACCAGACCGCCGCCCCGGCCGCCCCTCAACTCCCGGCTTCCCGCCCCGACGCCGGTGCCTAGTACCCTCGAAATCGATGCCCAGCTGGTCATCACCTGGAATGGCCACCCGCTGCAGCTGGCGGCTGCCGGCACTTACCTCATCCTGAACATTCCCAGCCAGCAGGTGCTCGACGAGCTCACCGCCGGCCCGCCCAAGGTGCCCGGCGCTCCCAAAGCCCCCAAGGCGCCGGGCCCCGACCCACTCCAGCAAATCAACGACCTAGCCCGGCAACTGGGTTGGGTGCTCGACCTGCGCGTGGGTGGCAAAACCTACGTCACATTTGGGGTGCAGCGCACGCCCAAAATCACGCTTAACGCCGTGCTGGGCAAGATTGGCTCGTTCTTCAAATAAGGCCGCCAGGGGAGGGGGAAATTCGGGCTTTTTGCAACTAATTTCCGCCCGGTTAGTTTTGGTACTACATCCCCTAGTACCCAATGAAAGCTGAAAACAACCCTGATAACCAAGTCGGTGCACGGCGGCGCCCGTCGCCGTTTGCCCGCATCGAGCGCCTGCCGCCCCTGGCGATGGTGCTCTACTTGGCGCTGCTGGCTATCACGGTCATGTTTTTCATTCTGATAGTGGCCTACGTAGCCGCCCGGTTGCGGAGCGGCGTGCCTACGGGGCTGCACTCATTGCCGCGTTATTTCTCGCTCAGCACCATTGTGTTAGTGCTCAGCAGCTATACCATGGCCCAGGCGCCCCGCCTCTACGGCCAGGACGACCTGGCGAGCCTGGCCCGCTGCCTGGGGGCCACCCTGCTGCTGGGCTGCGTATTTGCCGGCTTGCAGGTACTGGGCTGGCGCGAGCTGATGACGCACGGCACGCCCTTCAACGGCCCCGGCAGCCAAAGCAGCGGCCAGTTCATCTACCTGATTTCGGCGCTGCACGTGGCCCATTTGCTGGGCGGCATGCTGTTTCTACTGGCTTTCCTGTTGCGGGTCATCCACAACGAGCGCGATGCTGTGCGTACCCTCGTCTTCATCCGCAACCCTTACTACCGGCGCCAGCTGCGCCTGCTGGGCACCTACTGGCACTTCATCGACGTGCTGTGGGTGGTGCTGTTTGCGGTGTTCTTGTTTTTATATTAAGGCTTTGCGTTGCGAGAATCAAACCCAAAGCCCGTCAGGCTGAGCGCTGCCGAAGCATGTCTATCGCAGCAGTAATCAATTCAGTCGTCGGAATTAGTTGCGTGGTAGAGATGCTTCGGCGGCGCTCAGCCTGACGTTCTGTTTTGCGCTGGATTCGCGCCACCACCCAAGCCCTCACCCCAACTACAGCACCACCTCCAGCCAGCCCCGAAAGCGGCGGCCGTCGGTGTAGGTGATGAAGTAATAGAACATGCCGCCGCTGCCATTGCCCGGCCAGCGGAAATCCCGGTCATTCGACTCGAAAACCTGCTGGCCCCAGCGCGAGAAAATGCGGATGTTGGCAAACTGCGAGTCGCAGAAATTGGGCGGCAGCTCGGGCAGGCGGAACTCGTCGTTCTGCCCGTCGCGGTTGGGGGTGATGACGTTGTAGAGCTTCACGGCCACCGTATCGGGGCTCGCCACGCGCAGGCGCACGCGCTGCACCTGTGGCAGCGGCCGGCAGGTGGCATCAATGAGCTGGAAGGCCACCACGAGGTCGCGGTGCAGGTTGACGGCGGCGCAGTTCACGTCCCAGCGAAACGTGCCGGTGGCCACGCCCGTGCCGTTCTGGGCCGCGAACCGCATGCCCGCACTGCTCAGGTCGAAGCCTTCTTTGCCATCGGGCGAGGTGCCGGTGGCGATGAGCGTCAGCCCGTCGCGGTCGGGGTCGACGCCCTGAAATGTAGCGGTAAAAGTTTGGCCCAGAGGAAGCTTTACTTCCGGCATATCGGCCCCGGGCCTGGTGGACGGCAGGTCGGAAGTCAGGGTCGGAGCCCGGTTGGCGTAGCGCACAATTATTGGCACGCTCACCGTGGCAGCCTGGCGCTCGGAGCACGGCGAAGTGGCCGCCGCAAACTGAAAGTTGAACACCGAATCGGGCCCCACAGCCCGGCAATCGACGCGCCAGGTGAAGCGGCCCCGCTGCTGGTTGGCGGTGGTGCCCTGCGAGAGCGTGGCGCCCAGGCTCGTGGGGTTGAAGCCCTGGCCGGTCATTTCCAGCTGAATTGGGTCGTTGTCGGGGTCGGTGCCGGTTACGTCGAAGCTTATCAGGTCGCCGATGCGCGCGCGCAGCGGCAGCGTGGGCCCGGCCGTGGTGATGAGCTGCGGGGGCGAGTTGGGCGGGGGCACGGCCGTAAACGCCACGCGCACGGTGTCGCGCTTGGGCAGGCTGCAGCCATCGTCGCCCACCACCACATCCAACAAAAACACCCGCCCCCGCGAGTTGAGGCACTCCGGAAAGCAGAGCGTGGCCGTGAGGGTATCGGGCGCGCCGGGGCTGCGCACGGCTCCGGTAACGGCGGTGGTGAAATTGGGCAGCAGGCCCGAAAAATTCACCGGGCTCAGCGTCAGGGTGAGGCGCGAGTTGGGGTCAGGGTCGGTGAAGCGCAGGCGCACGCAGCGGTTGCCGCCGGGCACGAAGCGCAGGGTGTCGCGCCCCGGCCGGTACACGCCCGCGCCCGTGGCCGTCGGTTGCAGCACAATCCGGGGCTTGGTGTTGGTGGGGCAGGTCAGGGCCATCAGCTGGAAGTCGCGGCGGGCTTCGCCGATTTTTTCGCCCCGCCGATACTCCGAGCAGCGCACCCCGAACACGAACAAGCCCTGACTGGTGGGCCGCACCGTGAGGCGGCCCGTGGCGCGGTTAATACTGAGCGTGGGCGTGCCCGGAATCTGATTTGTGGTGCTCAGGCCCGCGTTCCAGACGATGGCCGAGTAGGGGGCCGGCTGGGCCGTGGCGGGCTTGGGCGTGTTGGTGTCGGAGTGCCCGTTGAGCGGCGTCACCAAATCGTAGACCAGGGAATCGCCGTCGGCGTCCTGTCCCCCGAAGTCGTAGTAAAACAGCTCGTTGAGGCAGGCATAGTCGGCCAGCGGCGGGAAAATGCGCGGCGTCGAATCGTAGAACGCCGCTCCGCGTCGCACCACGGCCGGAAACTCCAGGTAAAACGTCTGGGCCGCATCGCCGGGCGCCACAATGTTGCTGATGCTGTTGTTGCGGCAGCAACGCTCCACGGCCACGTAGTAGCCTTGGGCGCTGTTGTAGGTGCCGGCCGGTAGCGTGATGACCTTGCTATACACCAACTTCCGCGTGCTCAGCGTGGGCTTGGCACAGGCCGGGTTGGTATAGTTGACGAAGGTGTTGCTGGTGAGGGGCAGCACCACGTTGGCCATGCGGGCGTTGGTGCTCTTCTCAAAAATGCTGGCCGTCAGGTCGGCGTCGAGGGCGCTGGCGCTGCCGTTCACCGCATCGAAATACAGGTTGAGCAGCAGCGTGTACGAATCGCCGGAATTGTGCACCAGCTCCATTTCGCCGCCCACGATGTGCGTGGCCCGCGCCGGCCCGGCCAGCAGCAGCCAGCCAATCAGCAGCAGTACCGGCCGCAGCGCGCCAGGCAAACGAAGGCGTAAGGGCATGAGTACCGGAGTAAGCGTCCTAAAATCCTGATTTAAAACCGAAATATACTGCTGCCCAAGCCAACTACGAGCCGAAACTTCTCGTTTGCCATCAGCCGCGGCCGCCGTACCTTCGGAGGGCGGCCAGCCAGTAGGCTAACCCGCCTTTCCGTCAATTTGTTGCCATTCCGGTTTGCTTTATGCGCTTCCTTTTTTACGCTCTTGTTGTCAGCAGCCTTTTCACCGCGCCCGGCCGGGTAGCCGCCCAGGCGCCGCTGCCCGCCCCGGCCGTTCGCCCGGCCGGCCCCATCGACCTTGATGCGGGCCGACTTTGCGCGGCGGCGCACGTGCGCACCGCCCAGCGCACGGCTACCTCGTCGGTGGCGCACCGGCGTAAAATGGACCGTTACGACGTGAAGTACTACAAGCTGGACCTGGCCCTGGAAAACAACTCGTTGAACGTGGCCGGCTCGGTGTGGATGCGGCTGCGAGTGGGCGCGCAGGCGCTCGATTCGCTGGCCTTTGAGCTCTACAAAGCCCCGGCCGGCGCGCCGGCCGGCGCGGCCACGCTGCTCATCGATTCGGTGGTGGTGAACGGGCGCCGCTCGCCCGGCGTCCGCCGCGCGGGGTTCGATGCCACGGCCGCACTGGCCCAGCCCGCGGCGGCCAACTCGCTCGCCGATGCCCGCATCTACTACCACGGCACGGCGCCGAGCGGCAATTCGGCCGCCATCGGCAACGGCCTGAGCACCCGCGACTCGGTGCATCTCGACACCTACCGCGGCGCCTGGACTTTTCCCTACAACGTGACCTGGAGCTTGTCGGAGCCGTTTTCGGCCCACGAGTGGTTTCCCTGCAAGCAGGTGCTCACCGACAAAGCCGACTCGTCGGACGTATGGGTGACCACCACATTGCCCAACAAGGTGGGCTCAAACGGCCGGCTGGTACGCACCGTGCCGCTGCCCAGCAACAAGGTGCGCTACGAGTGGAAATCCCGCCATCCCATTGATTATTACCTGATTTCGGTGTCGGTGGCGCCTTATGTGGAGTACGTGGCCACTGCCCACCCGGCGGGCGGCCCGGCGGTGCCCATCGTGAGCTACCTCTACAACCAAAGCTACCTGAATTACTGGATACCGGGCCTGGTGCAAACGCCTCTCTTTCTGGAGAATTATTCGGCGCTGGTGGGCTTGTATCCGTTTGCCAACGAGAAGTATGGCCACACCATGGCGCCCATCTACGGCGGCATGGAGCACCAGACCATGACTACCCAGGACGGCTTCGAGTTCACCCTGGACGCGCACGAGCTGTTCCACCAGTGGTTTGGCGACAACGTGACCTGCGCCAGCTGGGAAGACATCTGGCTGAACGAAAGCTTCGCTTCCTACGGCGAATACCTGTCGCTGCAAGCCTTCCGGCCCAACGACGCCCGGCCCTGGATGGACAACGCCCACCTCTGGGCGCTGCGGGGCCGCGGCACCATTTACGTGGATGATACCACCGATGTGGGCCGTATTTTCGACTATTCGCTGACCTACAAGAAGGGGGCGGCTGTGGTGCACATGCTGCGCTACCTGCTCAACGACGACACCAAGTTCTTCCGCGCCCTGCGCACCTACCAGACGCAGTACGGCGGCTCTACGGCCCGCACCGCCAACTTGCAGCGCATCTTTGAAGCCGAAGCCGGCCGGCCACTGGGGTACTTCTTTCAGCAGTGGTTTCGCGGCACGGGGGTTCCACTTTTCGATGGCAAGTGGAATCAGAGCGGTAGCAATTTTGTGCTGCGGGTGCGCGAGATTGGCAGTCAATCCCCCTTCCCGTCTTTTTTTGATACGGATATCGACTACCGGCTCAATTTTACGAACGGCACCAGCCGCACGGTGCGCCTGCACCAGGGCCAGATTCTCGAAAACTATAGCTTCCCGGTGGCCGGCACCGTGAGCAGTGTCGACCTCGACCCTGACCAGTGGGTGTTGAATGGCACCAGCACGGTGGTGCGCGACAACACCCTGCTGGCCGCCCGCGCCGCCGCGCCGGCTCTGCTCGCGGTGTACCCCAACCCCTGCCACGACCAGCTGCAACTGCCGGCCACTGCCGCCACGGCCGCCGAAGTGCGCGACGCCACCGGCCGCCTGGTGTTGCGCCAGGCTCTAGCCGCCGGCCAGCAACAACTTGCCACCCAACGGCTAACCCCTGGGCTCTACCAACTGCGTTTGGTCGGGAAGCAGGGCGACATGTTCGGGCAGGCCCGCTTTGCTAAAGAGTAGAGCGACTTCAGCCCACAAAAAAAAGGCCGCCAGCATATCTGCTGGCGGCCTTTTTGTGTGGGCTGGTAGCCAGCCTCAGAAAGTGTCGTGGTATTCCCGGATGCGGGCCTCGGTGGTGGCATCGGGGGGCGGGGCGTCCAGCAGGTTTTTCAGCAAGTCTTCAAACGACCGGGCCGGCGTGAAGCAGTCGTCGAGCACGGCGTTGCTGCTGAGGCGGATGAAGAGCGGCGTGCCGTCCATGGCCACCAAATCGATGGTAACGAGGCCGAAGCGCTGATTGCAATGGCCTGTTTTGGGGCAGTCGGTGGGGTTGGGCTTGAAAAGCTGCTTGAGCAGGGTTTCGGTGTGGCCGGCGCGGCGGCGCGTGCCGCGGTCGGCGCAGGCGCGGTGGTAGCCCAGGCCCTGCACCCGCTCGCCGAGGTGCTCAAAGAAGTGCCGAAAGTTGCCCGGGCCGATGCTGGAGTCGAAAAAAAGCAGGGCCCCTTGGCGGCCTTGCTCGTGTAGCAGCTCTACCCGCAGGCCGCGGCGGCCGGCCGCGCCGCCCTTGCGCAGGTGGTAGGCCTTGAAGTAAGGTTGCAGCCAGTTCAGAAACACCCGTTCCTCCACCCAGCGGGCGTGCCGCCGGGCTTGGGCCGGGGTCAGCTTCACGGCGCGCCAGGGCGCCTGAGCCTTCGCCTGATGGGGGCGAAAAAGTTTCTGAAGGAAGTTGAACAAGGAAAGGGAAGTTAGTGGTGTCGAAACACCCGCTCGGAGAAATAGTTTTGGGCCAGGGGCAGAGGTAGCGCCCATTTCAAGCCCGATTTCAGGCCGCCTTTGCTGATACCGTGCCACAAAAAAAAGGCCGGCCCCTGCGAGGGAACCGGCCATTGCTGATGAAGCGAGCAGGAGCGAAGCGCACCCGGCCCGGTTATTTCACGCGCGTCCAGGTCTGCGACTTGCCGATGAGCGAAAAGCCGATGTAGCCCTTCACTTCCATGGTGTTGGCGCTTTCCATCTTCATGTAGCACGAGTAGGTTTTGCCGCTTTCGGGGTCGTAGATTTTGCCATCGTCCCACTTGTTGTCCGAATCGTACTTGAAGCCCTGCATAAACACCAGGCCCAGGCGGGGACGGCTGCGCAGCTTGGGGTCAGGGTTTTGCGAGTCGGTTTTGGGCTTGCCGGTGGCGGGGTCGTTGGGCACGGTCAAACTCACGATTTTGCCGCAGAGCTTGTCGCCGCACTTGTAGATTTCAAACGTCGCCTTTTTCTCAGCGTTCGTCCAGATGCCCAGCGGCGACATGGACTGGGCCGAAGCCATGCCGGCAATGCCAAGCACGAGGACAACGAGGAGGAGCAGGGTTTTTTTCATTGTTGAGATGAGCAATTAGGTGGGTTTGAAGGGAAAAGGTAAGCAAAAAAACTTCACAGGCGCCAGCAGGCTGGTCTGGCCGGCAATAGGCAAGTTTACGGCCAACTTCGCAACGGCCCGCATTAAAAAGAGATTAGCGACAACTACTAAAATAAATGGTGCTGTAAATCAGCCCTCAAGCATCTTTTAAGGCGTTTTGCCTGAAAATTTAGCCCTCAAACTTTGAACCTTACGGCCTGCTATTAACTTTACCGCTCAGTAGTGAGTGCTACGACCCCGCTCAAGCAGCCCTAAGGTGCTGGGCCGCGCGAACGGAGGATATGTCGAACGTAAAGAAAGGAGGTACAAAATGTCTAGTAGTCCCAACCAAATCCTGCCAAGCCTGTCGAATGTCGTACGCTTCACCGCAGTACGCGCCTAACAACAGCTTCGTGGGGCAGCTCCTAAGGCTGCCCACATTCGGCCAGGTCTTATCTTGAAAGACGCCGGAACTGTACCCCAGTTTCGCCGCTTGGTAAGATTTGAAGGATTAGATGCCCGGTTTGCCCAGTCGCCCTTTAGTGGGACGGCAGAGGCAGGCCGGGCATCGCTGCGTTCGGGCCCTTCGGGTTTTGGGGTGAAGCGGCCTAGCGCGCCGGGCGCTTGCGGGCGGCGGCAGCTTTGGGTGTGGCGGTGGGCTTGGTGGCTTTCTTTTTTACGGGCGCCTTTTTTGCCGTGGCTTTGGTTGCGGTAGTCGTTTTGTGGGCGGAGGGCTTTTTGGCGACGGCGCGCTTGCTGGAAGTGGCGGACGAAGCCTTGGCGTATTTTTTAGTGGGCAGTTTCTGGGGCAGCGCGGGCGCCAGCACCACGGCCGGCGTAGCTACCGGCACTGTGGGCACCGGCAGCGCCGCAATCGGCGTTTTGCGCGGGGTGGCGGGGGCGTCTTTGGGCCGCGCCGTGGCCACTTCGCCAGCGCCCAGCACGCGCCTCACCTGCAGGAAGCGCCGCTCGTAGTCAGAATCTTCTACCTGGCTCACCTTCACGAAGGGCTCGCGGCGCCCCGAAGAGGCGTGCACGAACCGCAAGGGCAGCTCACCCCGGCGCGAAATGACGATGCCCGCGTGGCCCGGCGTGGTGCTGGTGCTGGCCGTGCCGGTAAATACCACGATGTCGCCGGGCTGGGCTTCGGTGCGCTCCACGGGCCGGCCCACGTCGATGAGTAGGGCCGTGGAGTGCGGCACGGCCACCCCAAAATGCGCGAACGTGTACATGATAAACCCCGAGCAATCGAAGCCGGTGAGGGGCGAGGTGCCGGCGTACACGTAGGGCGTGCCGCGCTGGGCCAGCCCGAAGGCCACCACGCTGTCGGCGCGGGCGGCCAGGCCGGGCCGGGGGGGCTCGCGCAGGCTGGCGAAGGAGGAAACCGGTTTGGGCTGCGAAAGGGCTTGGGGAGCAGAGGCGGCTTCAGGCTTGGGCGCGCGGTGGTTCAGGCGCGGCAGCACCAGTACCATCAGGGCAATTAGCCCGGCGAAAGCCATCCATACAAAGCGCATAAACAAGGATATGACTGTTGCGGCGGCGCGGATAAGCGCCACACTGCCTCCTAACGGAACGGCCGGCGGCTAGGTTGGAGGCGAGCGCCGGGGCGTACTTTGCAGCCTCGATTTATTTCATAACGCTGTCGATGTTCAGAAAATCCCACCTAGTCCTTTCCGCTGCCCTGCTGGCCTCTGCGCTGGCGGGCAATGTCCCCGCCCGCGCCCGCGCTGCCGCAACGGTACCCACCTTGCGCTACACGCTGGCCATGCCCGCGCCGCAAACCCACTACTTCGAGGTGAAAATGGACCTCGGCGGCTTCCCGGCCGAATACACTGACGTGAAGCTGCCGGTGTGGGCGCCGGGCTCCTACCTGGTGCGCGAGTACGCCAAGAACGTGGAGGGCTTCCAGGCCCGCACGGCCGGCGGCCAGGCGTTGGCATTTGAGAAAATTAACAAGAACACCTGGCGCATCAAGCACCCCAAGCAGGCCAATTTTACGGTCAGCTACCGCGTGTATGCCTTCGAGCTGAGCGTGCGTACCTCGTTCGTCGATGCCGACCACGGCTACCTCAACGGCAGCAGCGTATTCATGTACCCAGCCGACAACAAGATGCTGGGCAGCACCGTGGCGGTGCAGCCGGCCGCCGGCTGGGCCCAGGTAAGCACGGCCTTGCGCCCGGCGGCAGGCGGCGCCAAGTTCACCTACAAAGCCGCCAGCTACGACGAGCTGGCCGACTCGCCGATGGAAATCGGCAACCAGAAAGTGCTGGAATTCACCGCCAACGGCACGCCGCACCAGGTGGCCATGTATGGCACCTACCAGGCCGATGACGCCAAAGTGGTGGCCGAAATGAAAAAGGTGTGCGAAGAAGCGCACCGCGTGCTGGGCCAGAACCCGCTCGACCACTATGTGTTCATCGTGCACAACCTGGAGCGCGGCGGCGGCGGCCTGGAGCACCTGTTCTCGACCACGCTGGAGGTAGGCCGCACCACCTACGGCACCGACGCGGGCATGAAGTCCTTCTTGGGCCTGGTGGCGCACGAGTACTTCCACCTCTGGAACGTGAAGCGCATCCGGCCAATGGCGCTGGGGCCGTTCAACTACGACCAGGAAAACTACACCCACATGCTGTGGGTAAGCGAAGGCATGACGGAGTACTACTCGAAGCAAATTCTGGAGCGGGCCGGGGTGCTGTCGCAGGCCGAGTACCTGGGCAAGCTGGCCAACGCCATCGGCGAGGTAGAAAACACGCCCGGCAACAAGGTGCAGTCGGCTGCTGAGTCCAGCTTCGATGCCTGGATTAAGTATTATCGGCCCAACGAGAATTCCATCAACACCCAAATCAGCTATTACTCGAAAGGTGACCTGATTGGGACCTGGCTCGACCTGAATATTGCCCAGGCCACCCAGGGCCAGAAGCACCTCGACGACGTGTTCCGGCTGCTCTACGACACCTATTACAAGAAAGCCGGCCGCGGCTTCACCGACCAGGAATACCAGGACGCCGTGGCCACGGTGGCCGGCCGGCGCTTCGACGAGTTCTTCCAGAACAGCGTGTACGGCACCAAGCCCATCGATTTCGCCACGGCCCTTGGCTACGCCGGCTTGAGCCTAACCAGCGCCCCGCTCACCACCTCGGGCACACTGGGCGCCACCTTCTCCAATCGAACCGGCAAGCTGCTGGTGACCAGCGTGCTGCGCGATGGCGCCGCCTGGAATACCGGCCTGAACGTGAACGACGAAATCCTGCTCATCAATGGCGCCGCGCCCAGCGAAGAAACGGTGAAGTCGCTGCTTAGCGGCTCGGTGGGCAACGAGGTGGCCCTGCAGGTGCGCCGCGACGGCCTGACGCGCGACCTGAAAATCAAGATGCTGGCTAACCCCGACGTCAAATACACCATTCAGCCGATGGCCAATCCCACGGCCGCTCAACAAAAGGTGCTGGCCAAGTGGCTGGGCAAGGCTTAGAGCGGTTTGAGTTAGCGTGTACCCCGAAGCTGTGCTTCAGCTCGCATCAGGCCTTTATAAAGTTTTTTGCTTGGGTATCGTTCAGCCGAAGCACAGCTTCGCGGTACATGTTAACTCAAACCGCTTTTCAGCGGCATAATCAGTCCAACAAAAAGGCCCCGTGCAGCTTGCACGGGGCCTTTTTGCTGGGCACTTACAAATGGCTTAGCGGATGCGCTTCAGCGCCACTTCGCGCACGGGCGCAATCACCATCGGCACCTTTTCTACTTTCACCGAGGACGTATCCAGGCCGAAATACTGGTCTTCGGAGGCGATGAACTGGCGGATGTAGAAGTAGGCCTGCATCACCAGCTTCTCGATGGTGGGGAAATCGTTTTCGATGCTGAGGAATTTTTCCAGCACCACGAAGCGAAAGTCGCCGGTGACGTGCTGCTTGTTTAGCGACTCGTAGCGCGAGGTGATGTCCACTTCCTTGTTGCGCACCAAGTCCTCAATCACCTTGCGGAAGTAAAGGTTAATGCGCTGCTGCACCCGGAAGCCCAGCCGGAAATTGATACGGAACACGTCGTCCTTCGCCACTTCGGTCACCTTGTATTCCATGGTGTACGGCTCGTCGGTGGTGTCGACGTGGATAAACCAGTAAATATCAGCCCGCTTGGGGCGCTTCTGGAAGATGGAGTAGATGATTTTCTGCTCAATCTCGGAACTGCGCTCGGCCGAGGTCAGGAACACTAGGTGGGTGGAGTATTTCGGAATCGAATCGTCGTCGCTGAGCTGCTTGAGTGCATCGACGTAGGGTTCCAGGCGCACGAACTCGGTGAGGCGGCGCTTGATGTAGTAGGCCTTGAGCCACACGTACATCACACCCATGAGCGTGCCGCCGATAGCCAGCGACACCCAGCCGCCGTGCGGAAATTTAATCATGTTGGCGATGAGGAACGAGCCCTCAATGAGGCCGTACACCACCGCAAACAGCACGATGAGCGGCAGCGCCACGCGCTTCATCTTCAGCCACATGGTGAGCAGGATGGTGGTCATAAGCATGGTGAGTGTAATGGCCAGGCCGTAGGCCGCTTCCATGTTGGTCGATTCGCGGAAGTAGAGCACCACCCCGATGCAGCCCAGCAGCAGCAGCCGGTTCATGCTCGGCACGAAGAGCTGGCCCTTCACGTCGGTAGGGTAGTTTAGCTTCACCTTGGGCCACATATTCAGGCGGATAGCCTCGGCCACCAGCGTGAACGAGCCCGTGATGAGGGCCTGCGAGGCAATGATGGCCGCGATGGTGGCAATGCTGATGCCGATGAGCAGGAACCATTGCGGCATGAGGGCATAGAACGGGTTTTTGCCGTTCAGCATCTGGCCTTCGTGCTGGAGCAGCCAGGCACCTTGGCCTAAGTAGTTCAGCAGCAGCGTGGTTTTTACAAAAGTCCAGCTAATGCGGATGTTGCCCTTGCCGCAGTGGCCCAGGTCCGAATACAGCGCCTCGGCCCCCGTTGTGCACAGGAACACCGAGCCCAGCAGCCAGAATCCGCCGGGGTAGTGCACCAGCAAATCGTAGGCGTAGTAGGGATTGATGGCCTTGAGAATGGCGGGATGTTGCAGAATCCAGACGGTGCCCAGCACGCCCAGCATCGTGAACCACAGGAACATGATGGGCCCGAAGGCCTTGCCGACTATCTGAGTGCCAAAGCTTTGGAGCAAGAACAGTCCCGCAATGATGCCGATGACGATGTACACCACGATGTCCTGCGTGAGCTGCGGAAACACGTTTTTCAGGCCTTCCACCGCCGACGACACCGAGATGGGCGGCGTAATCACGCCGTCGGCCAGCAGGGCCGAACCGCCGATGATGGCCACGGCCGACAGCCAGGCGCCGCGCCGCCGCACCAGGGCGTAGAGCGAGAAAATGCCGCCTTCCCCGTTGTTGTCCGCGTTCAGGGTGAGTAGCACGTACTTGACGGTAGTTTGCAGCGTCAGGGTCCAGATGACGCACGAAATGGCGCCCAGCACGAGGTGCGCGTCGATGTAATCGGGCCGGGTACCGCTTTTCAGGATGGACGACATCACGTAGAGCGGCGAGGTACCAATATCGCCGTAGATGATGCCGAGGGCAATGAGAAGCCCAGCGCTCGAAATAGCGGTGTGCGAATGTTTGGAATCCATAATTGGAAAAACGAGTATCTGCAGCGGCTACCTGCCAGCTGAATTACGGGGCGCGAAGGTAGTAGCCAACCCACCGGATTGCGCTTACGAAGATGCCCGCCGAAAGTGCGATTAGTTGGTTGTCAAGAAATTATTATTTGCATCATCTTCCGTTTCGGTGGCGGCCTGCGCGTCGCGGGCGGCTTGCTGGGTGGCTTCGTCAGCCGCGGCGAGCAGGGCGGCGGCCTCGCGGGCGGCGTGGTCGTGCACCCGAAAAATGCGCCGGTTCACCTCGGCCGTGAAGCGTTGCCAGGGTGGCGTTTCGCCGGGCAGTGCGAAGTTTAGAGCTTCACGGCCCAAGCGGTGCAGGCGCAGGCGGTTGGTGCCGCGGTGCCCGTAGGCCAACAGCAGCGCCGTCAGGGCCATGCCCAGCATAGCGGGCCCGGTGCGCAGCCAGTTTTCCAGAAAGGCAATCATGACCGTGGCCAATCCCAAGCCGCCCAGCAGGTACCATAAAATCCATTTCACCGGCGTGATTTCGACGCGTTCCAGCTCGCGCAGCAGAAACTCCTGCCCGCGCACCGTGAGCGTGGTGCCCGTGAGTTGCGCGCGCCCATCGTCGCTGTGCAGCGGCGGGAGTTCCGGCAGCTCGGGCAGCACCACCGGCACGGCCACGGGCTGGTAAACCGGGCCGTTGGCCTCTTCAGCGGCGGCCGTAGTCAGCAAAGAGGCCCCGGAAGATTCTTCCGGGGCCGCTGGGGCTGATTCAGCGGGAGGCTGATTTTCAACGTCTTTCATGGGTTTGGCAACCGCCGATAGGGTAGTGGTACGCGTCCAGGTGCGCGGCGCGGTGCGCGTGGCGGCACTTGCTCCCGAAGAAGCCGGCGCCGCCACGGCAGTCCCTCAGTTGTTCACTTTCAGCAGCTCCACGTCGAAAATCAGCGCGGTGTCGCCGGGGATGTCGCGGCCGGCGCCGCGCTTGCCGTAGGCCAGGTCGGAGGGGATGTAGAGGCGATATTTCGAGCCTTCGGGCATGAGCTGCAGGGCTTCGGTCCAGCCGGCAATCACGCCGTTGACGGGGAAGGTGGCGGGCTGGCCGCGCTGGTAGCTGCTGTCGAACACCTTGCCGTTAATCAGGGTGCCGTGGTAGTGGGTCGTCACCGACGAGCGCAGCGTGGGCTTGGGGCCCGTGCCCTGGGTTATTACCTCGTACTGCAGGCCGCTGGGCAGGGTGGTAACGCCATCTTTTTTGGCGTTTTCGGCGAGGAAGGCTTCGCCTTCGGCTTTGTTGTTCATGGCGTTGGGGTCTTGGTTGTCGTCTTGGTCGTCTTCGGCGCCGCCCATTTGCTCCTGCAATTGCTGCATGGCGGCCTGCATTTGTTCCTGAGTGAGGCGGCTGGGGAGGCCCTGCAGGCCTTCCTTGAGGGCGCCGGCCAGCGTGTCCACGTCCAGGTCGAGGCCTTGCTGGGCGAAGTTGCGGGCCAGGTCGCGGCCAATGATGTAGCTCACCTGAGCTTGGTGGGAATCGAGGTTCATAAAACCAAGGGAATGCGTTGGGGCTGGCGGGCGGGGCCGCAGCCGGTGGAAAAATAGCTCAACGGGTTACGCCGTTGGAAAGCGAAAGTTCCAAAAGCGGGCCGAACCCGGCCGGCCCGCCGCATTGGCCGATTGGCCAGCAAAAAAGCCCGGCCGCAGGGCCGGGCTTTTTCAGAAAAACGTGGGAATAGCAGCGGTAAAGCTGTAAACCGGCTTAGCAGTAGTGCGCGTGGTCGTCGTCGCCGTCGAAGAAGAACGTCAGGTCCAGGTCGGCCAGTTTGGCAGCCAGGTAGCTCACGCCGCCCAGCAGCAGCAACGAGGAGAAGGAGAGGGCAGTGGTCTTTTTCATAATAGTGCGCGGGATAACCTAGTGGTATTTCTGGTGCAAAGATACGGCAAAAATGCGAAAGTGTTATGCATGCAGCATAAATTCCTGGATTTGGGACGAAAGAGGACGGAAAAGAGACGTTTTCAAATATAATCCGGAACGCCATGATGGACTTTTGCCCAGCCACCTTAACTGTTTACTCGCATGGAGCTTCGCATTTCGAATCTTTCCAAAACTTATTCCAACGGCGTGCGCGCTCTGCGCGACGTGTCGCTTACCATTCCCAACGGCATGTTCGGCCTGCTCGGGCCCAACGGCGCCGGCAAGAGTAGCCTCATGCGCACCATCGCCACCCTGCAGGAGCCTGATACCGGTAGTATCACGCTCGGCGACATTAACGTGCTGACCGAGAAGGACCGGGTGCGCCGGGTGCTGGGCTACCTGCCGCAGGAGTTCGGCCTATACCCCAGCATCTCGGCCGAGGTGCTGCTCGACTACTTTGCCGGTCTCAAGGGCATCCGCGATGCCGGGGAGCGCAAGCTGGCGGTGGAAAGCCTGCTGCAGCAAACCAACCTGTGGGCGGCCCGCAAGAAGGCGGTGGGCGGCTACTCGGGCGGCATGCGGCAGCGCTTTGGCATTGCGGTGGCGCTGCTGGGCTCGCCGCAGCTCATCATTGTGGACGAGCCCACGGCCGGCCTCGACCCCACGGAGCGCAACCGATTCTTAGACTTACTATCGGAAATCGGTGAAAACGTGGTGGTTATTCTAAGCACGCACATCGTGGAAGACGTGACGGAGCTGTGCCCCAACATGGCCATTATCGCCGGCGGCGAGGTGGTGGCCACCGGCTCGCCGAATGACGTGATTGGTGAAATCCGGGGCAAAGTGTACCGCACCAAGACGGAGAAGGCCGCCTTGGCGCAGCTCAAATCCGAGTACGAGGTGATTTCCTCGAAGCTGGTGGCCGGTCAGCCCATTGTGCGGGTTTTCAGCGAGCAGCCAATAAACGGGCAGTTCCAGCCGGCCGAGGCCACGCTGGAAGACGTGTATTTCCACCGCCTGGCGCGGCGGGAGAAGACGGGTGTTAATGCTTAATAATCACAACGTCATGCAGAGCGCAGCGAAGCATCTCGCGTGCCACAACTAACTCATTCGACAGGATTAGTGGTGGCGGGCAAGATGCTTCGCTGCGCTCTGCATGACGTTCATTTAGTTCTGATTCAATATGTTCGCACATATATTCCGTTTCGAGCTGCGCTACCGGTTCACGCAGCCCAGCACCTACCTGTATTTCGGTGTGTTTGCGCTGGCGGGCTTTCTGTCCCAGACGGTGGAGGACTTCGGCTTTGCCAGCGCCAAGGTGCATGTCAACTCGCCCGATGCGCTGGCGCAGCTGCACTTCATTGCCTCCATTTTGGGCATGTTTGTGACGGCAGCGGTGATGGGCACGCCCGTTTACCGCGACGATAAGGATGGTATGACTGGCCTGGTTTACACCACTTCCATCACCAAGCCGGCTTATCTGAGCGGGCGGTTTCTGGGGTCTTTGCTGGCCATGTGGTTTATTATCAGCGGGGTTTCGGTGGGAGCTTTGCTAGGTATGCTCATGCCCTGGGTGGACGCCGAGAAGCTGGGGCCGGTGATGCCGCTGGCGCTGCTGGTGCCGCTGGTGTTCGGCGCGTGGGTGAATGCGCTGTTCGCGGGCTGCATCTTTTTTGCGGCCTATCTGGTGTTTCGGTCGCCGCTGGTAGTGTATCTGGGTGGTATTGTGCTGTTTGTGCTGTATCAGGTATCGCTCACGTTTTCGGATAAGGTGAGCAGCGACCACCTGTTTGCGCAGCTCGACCCGTTCGGGCTCAGCGCCAAAAACATCGATACGAACTACTGGACCATTGCCGAGCGCAACACGCGCCTGCTGAATTTCTTCGGCGGCGAGCTGGTCCAGAGCCGGCTGATGTGGACGGCCATTGGCTTGCTCATTTTGGGGGTGGCCTGCGCCTTCTTCCGGCTGGGCCAAGCTAAGACCAAGGTGAAAAAGGCATCTCCCGAACCCGCACCCGTGGCGGTGGGCGCGGGCGGCCTGCGCCGCTCGCCGCAGGAATTTGGCCGCGGGCTGGGGCACTGGCAGGTGTGGCAGCTCACCAAAGTTCAGTTTCTGAACGTGGTGAAGGCTTGGCCGTTTCGGGTGCTGGCGCTGCTGGGCGTGGTGTTTGTGCTCTTCAATGCCTATTACACCTACCAGGACCCGCGCGGCATTCAGATGCCCGTGACCTACCTCATTCTGAAGATGCTGAATGACAACTATACCCTCTTTCAGCTGCTTATCATCACCATTTACGCCGGCGAGCTGGTGTGGCGCGAGCGGGACACGCGCCTGCAGCTTGTGTTCGATGCGCTGCCGTTTTCGACCTGGGTGCCGTTTTTGAGCAAGCTGCTGGCGTTGCTGGCGGTGCAGGTGGTGCTCACGCTGGTGATGGACGGGGTGGGGCTGGCCATTCAGCTCTACCGGGCCCCGGCGCTGGTTGAGCCGCTGCACTACCTCAAGGACTTCGCCCTGCAAGTGGCCAACCTGGGCGTACTCTGCACCCTGGCCCTGACCGTGCAAACGGTGGCCAACAACAAGTACGTGGGCCACGCCGTGATGATGGTGTACTACGGCGTGGTGTTTCTGCTGGCCGATGCGCTGGGGCTGCACCACGCGCTGCTCAAATTTGGGGCGGCCGTGCCGTACACCTACTCCGACATGAACGGCTACGGGCACCTGGTGGCGCCGCTGCTGGCCATCAACGCCTACTACCTGGCCGGGGCGCTGGTGCTGGTGCTGCTCACGGGCCTGCTGTGGGTGCGCGGCAACGACACCGGCCTGCGGGCGCGGGGGCGGCAATTTGGGCAGCGTATGCAGCAGGCCGGGCTGCGGCCGGCGCTGGCCGGCGCGCTGGTGTTGCTGTTTGTGGCCGGCGCCTGGGTGTTTTATAACGCCAACATCCTCAACGAGTACCTCACGCCCAAATTCCTGGAAGCCCGTCAGGCCAACGCCGAGCGGGCCTACAAGCGCTACGAAAAGCTGCCGCAACCCAAGATTGTGGCCATCAGTCTGAACGCCGACTTGTACCCCACGGCCAGCCCGCGCGGCTTCCGCATGGCCGGTACCTACACCCTGCGCAACAAGGAAAGCCGGGCTATCGACACGCTGTTTATCAACTACGACAACAGCCACAGCATTAATAATCGGCTGAGCCTGAGCCGGCCGGCTACGGTGCTGCGCGACGACCCCGCGGCCGGGGTGCGCATCTACCGGCTGGCACAGCCGCTGGCCGCCGGCGACTCGCTCGACCTGCGCTTCGACGTGGCGTATTGGGCCCGGGGCTTCACGTCGCGGCTCAAGGGCACCGGCGTGTTCGACTGGGCCAACATTTCGCCCGAAGACCGCCTCACGGCCAACGGCACCTTCCTCAACGACCCCGGCCTGCACATCGGCTACCAGCCGGGCAGCGAGCTGAGCGAGGACGACGTGCGCAAACGCAACGGCCTGAAGCCCAAAGCCCGGGCCCTGACCCTGAACGACCCCCGCGGCCGCAACCAGGCCGATTTCGGCCCCGACGGCGACTACGTGCGCTACGAAGCCACCGTTAGCACCGACCCCGACCAGCTGGCCATCACGCCCGGCTACCTGCAAAAGGAGTGGCTGCAAAACGGCCGCCGCTACTTCCGCTACCGCATGGACCAGCCCATGATGCCCATGGTGTCGGTGCTTTCGGCGCGCTACCAGGTGCACCGCGAAAGCTGGCAAAACCCCGCTGGTGGCCCGCCGGTAGCCATCGAAATCTACCACGACCCCAAGCACGGCTACAACGTGGGCCGCATGGCCGAGGCCCTGCGCAAGGCCCTGCCGTATTACACGGCCGCTTTCGGGCCCTACCAGTACCGCCAGATTCGGGTGCTGGAGTTTCCGCGCTACAAGGGCTTCGCCCAGAGCTTTCCCAACACGGTGCCATTTTCGGAAAGCGCCGGCTTTATTGATGACCTACGCGACCCGACCAAGCCGGATTTGGCCTTTTTCATTACCAACCACGAACTGGCTCACCAGTGGTGGGGCCACCAGCTGGTGGGTGCCAACGTGCAGGGGAGCAGCATGCTCATCGAGTCGCTGGCCGAATATTCGGCCATCATGACGGCCAAGCACGAGTTTACGCCCGCCAAAATGCAGCAGTTCATGCGCCGTGAGCTGGATAACTACCTGCGCGGCCGGCGCCAGGAACGCAAGAAGGAGCAGCCGCTCATGCTCTGCGAGTCGCAGCCCTACATCCATTACTACAAGGGCGGCATGGTGTTCTACGCCCTGCAGGATTACATCGGCGAGGATAAGCTGAACGGCGCGCTGCGGGCCTTCCTCGCCAAAAACCGCTATCAGACCCGTCCGTACCCCAACTCGGCCGACCTGATGACTTACCTGCGCCAGGCCACGCCCGACTCGCTCCAATACGCCCTGCACGATATGTTCGAAACCATCACTCTTTATAAAAACGAGCTGAAAACGGCCTCCTACACCCCGCGTCCCGATGGCAAATTCGACGTGAACCTCACCATCAAAGCCGAAAAGCTGCGGGCCGACAGCCTGGGGAATGAAAAATCCATTGCCATGGCCGATTACATCGACCTGGGCATTTTCGGGCCCGATAAATCGGCTGGCGAAGCCTGGGACGTGCGCGGCAAGCCCTTGTTTCTGAAGAAAATCAAACTCACAAAGCCCGAAACCACGCTGCATTTTGTGGTGAACGAGAAACCCGTGAAGGCTGGTGTCGACCCGTACCAGAAGCTGATTGAGCGGTATTACATCGACAACGTGAAGTTTGTGGATGAGCAGAAGGCCGGCTCCAAGCCGGTGGCGGCGAAGTAAGCTGTAGCGTGGACTCTGCGAGTCCGCGCCCGCCCGAACCTCAGACGATATCCGTTAGGCGCGGACTCGCAGAGTCCGCGCTACAGTCCGAAATCTGGCACTTCCCGCACCTCACCGGCTGCCAAATCGCTCAGCCAGATGTCGCCTACGCGCACCCGCACCAGTCGCAGTGTGGGGAAGCCCACGGCCGCCGTCATCTTGCGCACTTGCCGGAACTTGCCTTCGGTGAGCGTGATGCTGACCCAGGACGTGGGTCCGTGCCGGTCGTCGCGGATTTTGCGGGTGCGCGGCGGGAACGCCGGCGCGGAGTCGAGGCGGCGCGCGGCGCAGGGGTTGGTGAGGTATTTCACGCCGTGGATGCCAATTTCGACGCCGGTTTGCATTTGCGTCAGGGCCGCGTCGGTCACCAGGCCATCGACCTGGGCGTAGTATTCCTTTTCGATTTTGCGGCTGCGCACCAGCTCGCTCATGCGGCCGTCGGTGGTGAGCAGGAGCAGGCCCTCGCTGTCTTCGTCGAGCCGGCCGATGGCCATGATGCCCTCGGGGAAATCGTGAAATTCGCCCAACTTTTTCTTCTTGGCCTCGCCCGCAAACTGGCTGAGGTAGCCGTAGGGCTTGTGGATGAGGAAGTGGCGGTGCGACATGAAATGCAAGAAATATTGCCTCAACACTAGGCAAGCTAAAGTGGCTGTTTTTCTAGAGGAAAATACGGCCGGCTGGGCCTTAAAGCACCGTAAAACTAAGCTGATTGATGAATGAATGGCGAATCCTTGGCAGCTACGCGGCGCGTAAGGAGTGAACACCCAACCCATTTTCCGATGCCAATTCCTACAACTTCTTACGTCCGCTACGCCGATGGCGTGGAGGAAATCCAGCCCAACGAAGACCAGCTCACCGACGAAACCGTGGCGTCGATGGCGCGGGTCAACCGCTTCATGTTCGAGAAGCACCGCCACGCCATTCGCGATGCCCACGCCAAGAGCCACGGTGTGCTGCGCGGCGAGCTGCACATTTACCCCAACCTGCCCGAGCACCTGGCCCAGGGCATGTTTCGGGAGCCCCGGGTGTACCCGGTTATTCTGCGCTTCTCGTCGGCCCCCGGCGCTATCGACCCCGATACGCAGTCGGCGGTGAAGGGCCTGGCTGTGAAAATTATTGGGGTGGAAGGCCGGAAATTCCTGCCCGACCAGGCCGACGAAGTCACCCAGGATTTTCTGATGGTGAACGATACCATCATTCCCACCGGCGATATCAAAAGCTACCACGACATGCAGCTGCGCCAGGAAAAGGTGTTCCTGCACGCTCCGGAGGTGGTCACCACCATCATGACCGAAGCCGGCACCCTTATCAACCAAGCCCTTGATGCGGTGGGTATTAAGAAGGAAATTCCGCTAGTGGTGCCGCCCCATCCCAACAACAACATCATCGGCGAAACCTTTACCACGCTCGGGGCCATCCGCTTCGGCGACTATGTCTCGAAAATCAGCGTAGCGCCGCTGTCGGGTAATGTGCAGGCCTTGGCTGGTGAGCAGGTGAAGATTACGGAGCCTGCCGGCTGGCGCGACCTGGTGGTCGATTTCTTCCGCAGCCAGGAAGCCGAGTACGAGCTGCGCGCCCAACTCTGCACCGACCTGAAAACCATGCCCGTAGAAGATGCTTCCGTGGACTGGCCCCAGGACCAGAGCCCCTACCAGGGCCTCGGCAAAATCGTGATTCCGGCCCAGGATGCCTACAGCCCGGCCCGCCGCGTGTTCGCCGATGACGTGCTGTCGTTCAACCCTTTCCACTGCTTGCCCGAGCACCTGCCGCTGGGCTCCATCAATCGCGCCCGCATCAAGGCCTACGAAACGTCGTCGGCCTACCGCCACCGCATGAACGCCCAGCCCCGCCGCGAGCCGCGCGACATCAGCGAGCTGCCGGACTGAGACGCCAGCGGTTAGGCGGAATAACGGAAAGCATGTCATGCTGAGCGCAGCCGAAGCATCTTTACCGCGAAAGTAATTTATTTACTATTGCGGTAGAGATGCTTCGGCTGCGCTCAGCATGACGTGCTTCTTTTATTTCCCGGCTGCAATCAACGCTGCTCCGTCCGAATTTTCTCGGCCACCTCTACCATTGGCGCCACCCAGATTTCTTTTTCGTGTGCCTTGAGATAACGCAGCAGCTGCCGGTGCGCAGGCAGCGCCACGTTCAGCGAGTGCCCGCCGCCCACGCCGTGAAACAGAAACACGAGCAGCGTGTGCGACGCCTGCGCTTGCTTCACTAGGTCAATCATATACTGGCCGTTTTGGCCGTTGATGGAATAGGCATCCACGTTGCTCAGGTCGACTTGCGCGGCGGTTTGCAGGCCGGGCGAAACGCCCCGGGCGGCCACGAAGTCGTTTTTCAACTGGTCGTAGAATTTCACGCCGCCAATCTGCAAATCGCCGCAGGGGTAGGCGAAGGTGCGGGCGGTTTTGCCGTCGATGGCGGTGAGCAGCGTATTGTTGGCTCGGATTTCATCCACGGCGCGGCCCACGGTGTAGGTGTGCAGGTCGTGGTCGGGCTTCACGAAGCTGCGGCCGGGCAGGCTGCCGTCGCAGGGGTGGAAGAGGGCGTGGTTGCCCAATTCGTGTCCGCGCTGGGCGGCGCGGCGCCACTCCGGCAGTCGCTTCATCACCACCGGGGAGGAGCCGATGAGGTAGAACGTACCCCGAAATTTGGCCGAATCCAGAGCCGGCACCACGTTGTCCAGGTCCACGTCGATGGCGTCGTCGTACGTCAGGACCACGGCACACTGCTTGCCGTTCCATTGATTGGGGGCAGGCGAGGTTCGAGCGGAGGCCGCGTTGGCCATCAGGAGGCCGGTAGCCAGCACTGGGGTGGGAAAATTCATCAGCGGAATGAGAAGGACGGACGCAAAGATGCGCCGTGCGGGGCGCTATTTTACTTCCTCCACTTCCACGCGCCGGTTGCGCACATCGGGCGAGGGGTGCAGAGGACGCATGTCGCCGTAGCCGATGGTACTAATGCGTTCGGACGCGATGCCCGCCTGCACCAGGTAAGTTTTCACCGCTTCGGCCCGCTGCTCGCTCAGCACCTGGTTTTTGTCGGGCTCGCCCACCTTGTCGGCGTGGCCCGAGACGCGGATTTTGAGTCCAGGCCGCGCTTTCAGCTCCGCCGCCAGCCGGTTGAGGGCCGGGCTGGATTCGGGCAGCAGCTCTGGCTTGCCCACCTTGAAAAGCACCGTGGGCAGCACCACTGGCGTGGTCGAAATCAGCGGCGGCGCGGGCGTGGGGCGCACCGTATCGGGCGGTGCCACCGGAGCAACGGGCGGCGCGGGCGCTACCGGCGGCACCGTTTTCGGCGGCGTGCCAGTCGTTTTGATGGTGATGGGCACGGCCGAGCTTTCCTTGGTCGGGTAAAAGCCCTGCGTGATGTAGAACGTGGTGGTTTTGTCGAGCCGGGTGCGGTAGGTATTACCGGTGTTCACAGGCTGCTTCAGCTCGGCGTCGGCGTACCAGAGCACGTTGCGGCCCGAGACGCGCAAGCTGCTTTCGACCCCGGCCGGCACCGTGGCGGCCGATTTCAGCTTGACGCGGTAAAGCGTGAGCGTGCCCACCGAGCAGTCGCCGTGGGGACGGTAGGTGGCGTGGCCGGTGAGCTTTTCCAGCGCGGGGTCGTAGGTAAAAGTGATGGAGCCGTCGCACCAATAACTGAGGGGTGTGCGGCCGGTTTCGTTCAGCTTCTCAACGTGTTCCAGGCGCAGGCCAGCGGCCGTGCGGGTGCCCTGCATCTGAAACGTGACCGTGACGTTTGGATTGCCGCCCACTTCCTCGTAGAGCACCCCAAACACGCCAGGGCCTTTGCCCTGCTGCAAGCGTAGCAGCGACGGCCAATATTTATCGGGCTGGCTGGTTTCGTTTTCCACGCCCTGCCATACGCCCGTCAGGGATTGGGCTTGCACCGGACCCGTCAGCAGCAGGCCGCTGATTCCGTAAAAAAGGCTGCGTTTCATTCCGCCAAAAAGTAAATAAAGCATCAGGAGTTAATGGGTTCAACCACGGACGCTGGAAATACAAAAAGGCTGCCGGAATGAGTTCCGGCAGCCTTTTGCGGGCCTGGGGCAGGAGTGAAAAACCTAGCGCAGCGGCGTTTTGAGCTTCACGAAATAAATCCGGTTGAGGTCGACTTTGCCGGTGGCGGGCAGGGTTTTGGTGGCGAAGCCGTTCTGGCCGTTGTCCAGCACGCCAAAGTCGTCGTCGTTGGAAATGGCCAGCATGTCGTTGCCGATAAGCGCCAGCCCCTCGGCCTTGTCGTGCGGATAAACGGGCGAAATGTCCGTCAGCAGGTCCAGTACCAGCGTTTTCGTCACGGGCACCACGCCGGCCGCGGCCAGGCCCGCGCGGTCTTTCAGCTGTTCCACCGTCTGGCCGCTGTAGAGCTTGCCGGTGGCCGTGTTGGCCGGGTCCGAAATGTCGGTGGCGCCGGCCAGGTCGAACTTGTACACCCGCTTGAACGTGGCCGGGGCGGTGGCATTGCCGCCGTATAAGCCGTCGCGCTCCAGCGCCAGAAACGTGGTGTTGGTGAGGGCCGTAATTTCGCTGCACCCGGTCAGGGCGGCGCTTTCCATCAGGTAAGGGTATTGGCGGGTGGCGCCGGTGGCCAGGTCGAAGGTGACGATGCGCAGCACCACCGAGCCCGCCACGGCCGCCGACGAGGGGTTGTACATCGGCGACTGCATCAGGCCGACCAGCGTTTTGCCGTCCGGCGTGAGGGTCAGGCCTTCCATGCCGCGGTTGGGGCGGCGGCGGGCCAGCACCAGGGGCAGCGTGCGGCCGCCCGTGCCGGTGCCGAAGGGGTTGATGCGCTCCAGCGTTTTGCCCGTGGCGTCGAAGTGCGCGATGTGCGGGCCGTACTCGTCGCTAATCCAGAACGAACCATCGGCCGCCAGCACTAGGCCTTCCGAGTCGATGCCGTCGGCGCTGGGCGCGAGCGTCTGGCCGGTGAGGTCGATGGCCGTTTCGCCGGTGTTGCCCTGGCCGACGGGGTTGGGCAGGCCGGTGAGCGGCTGGCCGGCCGCGTTTTTCAGCAGAATGGTTTGCTCCAGCGTCAGCAGGCCGTCCTTCAGCCGGAACTTGCCAATCTGGGGCGTGAAGTCGGCCTTGCCGAAAATAATGGAGTTGGCCGCCGTGCCGGCCGCGTTGGGCCCCCGGTCCGTGAGCATGTAGAACACCGCAGGGTCGTTCGGGTCCTGGGCCACCGACGAGCCGAAGCCGCCGTTGTAAAGCACCGTGCCGTTGGGCGCCGTGGCGAGGATACGCGGGTTGGCCGCTTCCGCGTAAGCCGGGTAGGTGATGGCGCTGGTGCCGGGTTCTTCGTCTTTTTTGCAGCTGCTTAGCAGTATGCTCCCGGTAAGAAAGCCACCAATAACCAAAGACAAAGGGTAATACTTGATTTGCATAATGCGGGCAAGGGAAATGAATTATCCCGCAAAAGTCTCGTGGCAGTGTGTCCTGAGTATTGCGCCAGCGCTATGCTTTGAAGTGGTGGAGAAGAAAGGGGGGTGGAAAAAAACGTCATGCTGAGCGCAGCCGAAGCATCTCTACCGCAATCCAATCGAAAGGATTAGTACTGCGGTAGAGATGCTTCGGCTGCGCTCAGCATGACGTTCTGCTTGCACAGAAACCCCGGCCGCTACCCCAAAAACGCCATGTTTTCCGCCGTGAGCTGAATCTCGGCGGCTTTAAGGTTCTCGCGTAGATGCGCCAGCGACGAGGTGCCCGGAATCGGCAGAATCCAGGGCGACTTGTGCAGCAGCCAGGCCAGGTTTATCTGGGCTTCGGAAGCGCCGTATTTTTTCGCGATTTCGGCAATCTGGCTGTCGGCTTTGGGGAGCGAATTCACCAGCGAGAAGTACGGAATGAGCGGAATGCCGTGCTGCTCGCATAAGTCCAGCACTTCCTCGCCGCCTTGGCTGTCGCCGTGGCCGAGGTTGATGGTGGTGCGCTGGCCGTGGCCGTACATGTTTTCGACGGTGGCGATTTCGCCCATTTTGAGGCCGGCTTCCAGGTCGGCGCGGCTCACGTTACTCAGGCCCACGTGTTGGATTTTGCCTTCGCGCTGCATCTCAAACATAGCCCCAAGTTGCTCCTCAAACGGCACGCCGCCGTGCCCAATCAGCCGCAGGTGCACCAGCTGCACCTGCTCCTGCTGGAGGGTACGCAGGTTGTTTTCGATGCTGGTGCGCAGGTTTTCGGGGGTGTTGAAGGGCACCCAGCTTTTGTCGGGGCGGCGGGTGGCGCCCACTTTCGTGCAAATCACCAGGTCGGCCGGGTAGGGGTAGAGGGCCTCGGCGATGAGGCGGTTGGTGACGTCCTCGCCGTAGTAGTCGGCCGTGTCGATGAAGTTGACGCCGCTGGCCACGGCGATTTTCAGGATTTCCAGGGCCTGGGGCCGGTCGGCCGGCTCGCCCCAGATTTCGGGGCCGGTGAGGCGCATGGTGCCGTAGCCCAGGCGGCTGACGGTGAGGGGCTGGGCGGAGTGTTGGGCAATGGTGATGGTGGACATGCGAAGGGAAAAAAGTGTTGGTATTGGGGAGGACGATTTGGCGGCCGGGATGTTTGAATTTGAAAAGGAATGTTCGCACCGCTCACCTCACCCCCGGCTCCTCTCCTCTGGGAGAGGGGAGCCACGGCGGCGCGGCTGGCTGAATCGTCAGGCTCCCCTCTCCGCAGGTGAGGGGCCGGGGGTGAGGTGAACCGGTTGCGCGTATTAATTCCAAAGCTCGTTCGTGCGTAATTCGCGCTCCATGAGCTTCCCATCCTCGCCTTGGCGGCGGCCCCTGCAACGGTTCTACTGGCATTCGGTGCTGGCCCTGACGGCTTTTTTCGTGCTGGGCACGCTGCTGCTGGTGCTGCTGGTGCGGGGCACGCTTTCCACCCTCGATGCGCGGCTGGCGCTGGAGGTGGGCGGGCCGGTGGGCCTGCTGGTGGCTGGGCTGGAAGTGTACGTGTACCCGCAGCTGTTTGCGCGGGTGCGGCTGGCGGCGCGGCTGGGGCTGGGCATGGTGCTGTACCTAGCGGGGTTCTGGCTGATGCTCTTCCTTATTCGCCGTATCTTCGGCAACGCCGGGGATAGCAACCTGCTGGCTGCCCTCGATGCCGAAGGGTTTCGGAGCTGGCGCAGCCTGGCCATTCGGCCTGAGGGCACGGCGTTCGTGCGCCTGCTCACTGGCTACGGCATCCTTAGCTTGTTCACCTCGCTGCTCTACCAGCTCAGCAACAAAATCGGCCGGCCGGCGCTGCTGCGGCTGTTTCTGGGCCGCTACCACCACCCGGTGGCCGAGCAGCGCATCTTCCTGTTTGTCGATGTGAAAGGCTCCACCTCGCTGGCCGAGCAGCTGGGCAACGAGCGGTACAGCCAGCTCATCCGCGACTTTTTCTTTGATATGGGCGCGCCCATCGTGGCCCACCGGGGCGAGATTTACCAGTACGTGGGCGATGAAGTCGTTGTGACCTGGGAGTGGAAGCCGGGCCTCGCGCAGGCCCGCTGCGTGCGCTGCTTCTTCGCCATGCAGCAGGCCATCGACCTGCGGCGCGACTACTACCTACGCACCTACGGCGCCGTGCCCGCCTTCAAAGCCGGCCTGCACGGCGGCCCCGTCATGGCCACCCAAGTTGGGGCCATCAAAACCGAACTGGTGTTTCATGGCGACGTGCTCAACACCACGGCCCGCATCGAGGCCCAGTGCAACGCGCTGCGCAGCCGCCTGCTGCTCTCGGCCGCGCTCTACGAGGCGCTGCCTCACCCGGCGGGGGTTCGGTTTCGGGCGATGGGGGCGTTTCCGCTGCGCGGCAAGGCGGGCACCGTGGCGCTGTATTCGGCCGAAACCGACTGATGGGTTGGTGGCCGATTACCTGTTATTTTCGTGTGTGCGCCAGCGGGTGCTGGTTAGTTGAATAGGAAATTTATGGCTGCTTATTTCGATGATTTTGCAGAGCCGGATGCCGGGCTGGCTGCCCGGGGCCACCAGCCGGACGCAGCGCCGGAGAAGTCGTTTCGCCCCAGCCTCACGGGAGCGGTAGCCACCACGGCCACCAAGCTGCTGCCCCTCGTGGCCCTGCTCGATTCCATTCAGCCCTCGGTCACGAAAGAGTCGGTTTTCCGCATCCGGCGGCGCAAAATCAAGCAGCATTTCGCCGAAGTGTACGCCGAGCTGCACGCCGAGCGTCCCCGCCGCGAGGCCTTGCTCCACGCCTTCCAGGCCCTGGCCGAGCTGGTGCAGGAAGAAACCCGCGACATCAGCAAAAACGAGTTGAAGCAGGCCGCCAAGGAGGTGGTGCTGGCCACGCTGCAAAACGCCCCGGCGCTCATCAATATCGCGCACCAGGCCCGGCTGCTGGCGTAGGGGCGGTAAATTCAGAACGTCATGCTGAGCGCAGTCGAAGCATCTCTACCGCAATAGTAATTATTTACTCTCGTGGTAAAGATGCTTCGACTGCGCTCAGCATGACGTTCCATGTGTATCCAAACGATATTCTCACCCCGCCTGCCGCACGTCGTACGGCACGGCCATGCCCAGCAGCGCCTGCGCAATGGCCTGGTCCGAAGCCGGGCCGCTCACCGAAATATCGGCCACCAGCCCGCGCTGCTTGTCGTCGCGCACGGCAATGGAATCAACCGTCAGGCCCGGCACCGAAGCCAGCTGACGACCATATACCCGACTGATTTCCTGCTTGGCCAGCGCGGGCTTGAATATTTTGCCGATGGCCGTGAGGGGCAGTTCGGCGGCGGTGTAGACCTGTTTGGGCCAAGCAGCGCGCTCAGGAATGTGGGTTTCGGCGAAGTTTCGCAGCTCTGCTTCCGACACCAGCTGGCCAGGGTGCAGGGTCACGTAGGCCACGGGCAGCTCGCCGGCGTGGGCGTCGGGGCTGCCGATGGCCGCCGCCAGGGCCACGGCCGGGTGGGCCATCAGGGCATCTTCGATGACTTTGGGGTCTATGTTGTGGCCGCCCCGGATGATGAGCTCCTTTTTGCGGCCCGTGATGTAGAAGCCGCCCTGCGCGTCCTGCCGGCCCAGGTCGCCGGTGTTGTAGTAGGGGCCTTGGCCGTCGCCGGTATCTACCCAAATGCCTTTGTTGTGCTCGGGCTGCAGATATCCGTGAAAAATGTTGCTGCCCCGCACCACCATCACGCCACTTTCTTCGGCCTCGGCGAAGCGCTGGAATTCGCCGGTTTGCTCATCCAGCATCACAATACGCACGTCCTGGTACGGCACGCGCAGGCCGATGCTGCCGGGCATGGGCGCGCCCGCCAGCGGCCCCACCACGCTGATGCAGCTGCCCTCGGTGAAGCCGTAGCCTTCCACCAGCCGCAGCTTGGTACGCTGCTCGAAGGCCCGCAGTAGCTCCACCGGCAGCGGCGCGGCCCCGCAGATGGCGTAGCGCAGAGAGCTCAAATCATGTCCCTCCACCGGCAGCGTGAGCAGCTTACTGAAGATGGTAGGCACCCCGCTGAAGAGCGAAATGCGGTAGTGCGCCACCAGCTGCCAGAAATTATCGAGAATGCCGGGGCCCCGGTAGCCCGCCGGGCTGCCCAGCACCACGGTGTGGCCCAGCAGCCACGGCACGCTGCCCGTCACCACCACGCCATTGACGTGGAACAGCGGTAGCCCGCAGAAAAACACCAGCCGCTCGGCCGCCGCCTCGCCGCCCAGCAGCTGCGAGGAAGCAAACGTGGTACTCGTAATATTATAGTGGGTGAGGGGCGCGATTTTGGGCGTGCCCGTGGTGCCGCCGGTGTGGAAGTAGCAGGCCACATCGGTCGGCGCCAGTTGCCGGCCCGACACCAGCCGGTCCGCAGGTTGGCGGCGGCTGGCTTCGGCAAAATTCACCACCTGAATGCCCAGCAGGGCCGGCTTGGGCTGCGTGAGGCGGAGCGCGCCCACCAGCAGGCGCTGCGTGAGCGGCAGGTAATCAAGCAAATCCACCGTCACCACCGTGCGTAGCGTGGGCACCAGCGGGGCCACGGCCGCCACCTTCTGCCAGATGTCGGTTTTGGGGAAAGCGCGCAGCGTCACGAGCACCTTAGTGCCGGCCGCGTTCAGAATGTCGGCAATCTGGGCCGGCTCCAGCAGCGGGTTCAGAGGGTTGACAATGCCGGCGGCCTGCCCGCCCCAGAGCGTGAAGTGCGTTTCGGGCAGGTTGGGCAGCAGGTACGACACCACATCGGTGGGGCCCACGCCCAACTCGTGCAGCATATTGGCCGTCTGGTGGCAGCGCTGCACCAGCTGCGCATAGCTGAAATCGACCGATTCGGTGGGCCGCTCCCCGCTGAACACGAAGCGCAGGGCCAGCGCGACGGGGTTGCGGTCGCGGCCGCGCTCCAGCAGGGCCAGGGTGTGAGCGGGGACCGGCTGGGCCGCCAGCGGCGTTTGCTCAATGGTCAGAATATCGTCGAGGTTGCGGTAGCCCGGCATAAGGGAAGGAGAAGCGTCGGCAGAAGCCGTGAGAGAACAGGTTTTCCTTCAAAAGTAGGCCGGAGAATGCGGGCGCGGGCATTGGGCGGCCTGCAGGGAAGGCTTGTTAGGCAAAAGAACCAAGCACTGGCGACGAAGCCGGGGCATGGTTTCCTGCAAACCAGCGGGCGGCGGCTTGCCGAAGCCCGTTGCTGTCAGCAGGTGCAGCGTCGGCGGCCCAGGCTACGAATCCATCCGGGCGTATCAGCACGGCACTCAGGCCCAACTCTTCCTTTGCCCGGCCCGACACATACTTTAGGTGGTCAAACTCGCTCGCTAAAGCTGCAAGGGCAGGGTTACCCGTAAAGTCAAGCAGCAGGCCCTTACCATCGTGCAGGAAGTCGCCCAGCGTCCCGCCATCTTCTAACGCAAAGTTGGGCGCGCTGTGGCCGGCGAGCGGGTGAGGGCCTCCGAGTGGATAATGCGTGCCGATGCCCCAGACCCGGCCGGCAAAATAGGTGGCCCCGTCGCGCGTTTCCATCAAGTCGCGCACGATGGCGTGGAGCGCGCGGCCCTGGGGGCTGGGGCTCATGAGGGCCACCTGCGCGCGCGACCAGTTCAGCACCTGCGCGCCAATGGGGTGCCGCTCGGTGAAGTAGCTGTCCAGCAGGCCGGCTGGGGCCTGCCCGTGGATGGTGGCGGCCAGCTTCCAGCCCAGGTTCATGGCATCGCCCAGACCGAGGTTGAGGCCCTGACCGCCCAGGGGCGAATGAATGTGGGCGGCATCGCCGGCCAGCAGCACCCGGCCCTGGCGGTAGGCGGTGGCCTGCCGGGCCCGGTCGGTCCAGGTGGTGGCCAAGTGGAGGGCGGTGATGGTGACGTCGGTGCCCGAGATGCGGCGGAGCACCGCCTGCACGTGCTCGCGGGTGAGGGGCTGGCCGGAGGTATGAAACGCCCCGCCGTCGAAATCCTGCATGATGACGTAGCCGGGCTGCGATTGCAGGTACATGCCGGCGGCGGTCACGTTGCGGCCAGGCCGGAGCTTTTCGGTGTCGGCAATGTCGACCTGGGTGGTGTAGCCGGTGAACTCGGGCTCGGTGCCGGCAAATTCAAACCCGCCTAGTTTGCGCACTACGCTCCGGCCGCCGTCGCACCCCACCAGCCATTTCCCGGTAAAGGACTCGCCATCGGTCTGTACCGTCACGGCGTCGGCGTTTTGCTGGAAGTCCGTGATGGCCAGGCCGCGCCGGATGCTGGCCCCCAGCGCTTCGGCCCGGCGCGTCAGCACCGTTTCCAGCTCGGCCAGCTCCGACATCAGGCTGGTTTCGGGGGAGCTGGGCAGGCGGTAGGGCCACTGCGATTGGTCAATGTCGCCTTCGTGAAAGGGAATGCCGGCGAAATGCCCCACCTGACGACGGGCTCCCTGCCCGGCGTTTTGGTGCGGGTTTTTCAGACGCTTGTGCAGCTCCAGCTCCGGCAGCAGCCCCCGGCGGTGCAGTGCTTCTACCGAAAGCGCATTGAGCCCCCGCACCCCAAAGGGCAGCTGCTTCAGGGGCGAGAGCGGGCTCTCGGCCTTTTCCAGCACTAGCACCGAGCAGCCGGCCAGGCCCAGCTCGCAGGCCAGAAACAGCCCGACTGGCCCGGCCCCAGCAATGATGACGTCGTAAACAGATGGATTGGGAGCGGAATTTGCGGTTTGCAGGGTGGTTTTCATGCCACAAAGCTCCGGCGGCTCCGTTTCTCAGGCTTGTACAAACGCGACAAAATCAGGGCCGGCGGCCTGCTGCCGGCTCTGGGCTTTGCGGGCAAAGGCGGCGGGAGTGGTGCCGCTGTAGCGCTTGAATTCCCGGCTCAGGTGGGCCTGGTCGGTGTAGCCCAGCTCGTGGGCCAGGCCGGCCAGGCTGGCCGCCGGGTGCTGCCACAGGTGGTTGCGGACTTGCTCGAAGCGCATCAGGCCCGACACGTCCTTCACCGTGTAGCCGGACGCTTGCTTAAACCTTCGTTCCAGGGTGCGCACCGTGGCGTGGGCCGCCGCGGCCACCTGGCTCACCGGCAGCGTGCCCCCGGCGGCCCGCATGGCCCCGCCGGCTTTGCTAAGCAATTGATTGTTCGTTGTTTCCTGCTGGTTGTTCAGGAAATATTGCTCCACTTCTGCCAACGCTTCGTCCAGCTTTCCCGCTTGCATCCGTTTGGCTAGCTTGGCGTGCAACTGGGCAATGGGATGCTCCACGGTGCGCACGCCGTCATTCCCGGCCGGCAGGCCGAGCAGCTCGAACACCGTCCAGGGGAAGCACCGGATAGCAATGATTTCCAACTGATTTTGCGCGCAAAAATGCACCGGCTGGTTGAGCAGCCCCACCATAAAAGGGGAGGGCAGAGCCTGCCAGCCTTGCTTGGTTGCAATACTACAGGGGCTGCCGAAATAGAAAATGATTTCCGCGTAGCCGTCCGGTTGGACCTCAAAACTCGATGGCGCTGCGCCGAGGTTTATCCGGTCGTACCAAAAGCACTTGATGGTGTCCTGCAGCGCAGCAGGTGGTGCAAATTCCCGGTGATGCATCGTGAAAGATAGCGCCGCGACACCTCACCCTTGGCGCGTGCTGCCATAAAAATTGCCGCCGTAATCGCGGGCGTGGTCGCGCCAGATGCTGTGGTAATGAATCTGGCTGTGGTACACCACCCCGTTCTGGCACACAAACTCAATCCAGACTTCGGGCCCGTCGATGCGCACGTAGTCGCCGTTGGTGGCGAAGCTGCCGGTGCCGGCATAGGCGATGTAGGTGTCCGGCAGCTGGCGCTGGTAGGCGGCCAGCAGCGTGGCCGCCGTGGCGTCGTCCGAGTCCTGCACCCAAGGGGCCATGGCGGCCATCACCAGCGCCTGCTGGGCGCGGCTGAGCTGCTTGCCGGGCAGCCCCACTTTGGTGGCGGGGAAGTGGCCGTCCTGCCCGGGGCCGAGCAGCACGTCGAAAAACGACTGGGCGAGCTTCGCCTGTTTGCTCTGCTCTGGCGTCAGCCCCTTGAGCATGGCCAACATCGCCGCGGCCTCGGCCGACATGGGCGCGTAGGTGGTTCCCTTCGGCAGCACTTTGGCATTGGCCGTGGTGAAGCGCAGCGGCTCCACGCCCTCAAACTTCGGCGTGGCCCCCGTCACCTTGCCTTTGCCAAACGTGATGTTGGTGGCCAGGTGGTGGCCGCCAAACTGCAGCATCCAGGGGCCGGTGGCCGAGGGCGTGCCCAGGAAGGCAATGAAATACACGCCGCTGCCGTAGTCGTCGGCCCCGAGGCCGGGCGGACGGCCGCCGGGGCCGCGCCGCATGCCGGGCGGTGGGCCGCCCGGGCCGGGTCCACCGCCGGGAGGCCCGCCACCGCGCCGCATGCCGGGCGGTGGGCCATCACCGGGCTTGCCCGGCCCGAAGCCAGTGCCTGGCGGCGCGGCGTTCAGGTTGTCATCGGCGGCCCGCAGCTGCTGAATCTCGGCGAAACCCTCGTTGGCGGCGGTGCCGGTGGCGGCCTGCACCACGGCCAGCGCGGCTTTGGTTTGGATGCTGTCGAGGTCGGCCAGCTTCAGGCCCAACCGGGGCACGAAGCCGGCCGGTAGGTTCGACCAGCGGGCGGCGTTGCTGGCCGTGAATTCCTGGATGAGGGTGGCTTTTTGGGCGGCGCTCAGCGTGGCCATAAAGGCATTGGCCGCCTGCACCACGCGGGCGGTGGGGCCGGTGCCCGTGGGCACCGCTGCCACGCCCGGAGCAGGAGCGGAGGAATGTGCGGCGCCGGCCGCCGATTTCGGGTCGGCATCCTGCTGGCAGGCCATGATGGCCAGCAGTACCGCCGCCGTGGCGAAGCAAATCGAGAGTTTCATACCGTCGAACTGGTGATGCCAGCGAAGGTAGCGCGGGCGGTTAACCCGCTTTTCTGGTTATCGACAGCTTCCGAATCAGCATCCACAAAGAGGCCAAAGTCCCCGACGAGCACCGGCTGCCGTTGCCTGGCGGGCTACTCAGTGCCCCTAATCCCGCTTTACAAACACCAGCCAGTTCGATTGGCGGGCCGTGTCGGTGCGGCGGTGGCCCAGCTTCACCACTTGGCTGCCGGTTTTGTACCAGCCCTCGTCCCAGCCGCCCATATCCAGATACAGGGCCTGGCGGGCGCCCAGCTCCACCAGGTCGTCGGCAAAATGCTGCATGGTCAGCTCATCAGACGTACTCTCCACCACCACCAACCGGTGGCCCGCCAGCTCCATCAGGGCCCGGCGCTGGAAAACAGCCCCTCCTTCGGTGCGCAGGTTCCGGCCCTCAAATACCAGCAGCTCCTGCAGCATCAAGGTGCCCTGGTGGCGGCGCACGCGCTCCAGCTCCGCGCGGGCCGGCGCCTGGCCCATGGGAATCCGGGCAATGCTGAGCGAGTCGCCCACCAGCGTGAGCACGCCGTCCAGAAACCCCACTTTGGCCCGGGTCTGCCGCACCCGGCCGCTGCTCACCAGCAGGTCGAGGGGCTGGCCGGTGTCCAAATCGGTGTAGGCCGCGGCCACGCTCAGCTGGTAGCGGCCGTCGGCCACGTCCGGCCGCGTGGTCATCACCCGCACGGCCAGGCCCTGAGGATGAAACAGGGTGTATTGATGGCCATCGGTGGTGGTTTTGCCTTCTACCCGCACCTCCGGCGCGGAGCTTGAGGAACAGGCGCCCAAGACCACCAGCAACCAGACCATGATGATATTGCGCATTACGTTCATTGAGGCTACAATCTGACAGGATATGAGAACGATTTTTATAGCGTATGCAGCAGGATTGAATGACAAGTAACGAGTTGGTGAGGTGATTTAGCCTTTGCTTAGAACAGGGCTTATTAAAAATGCCAGGTGGAATTGAACTTTTTGGTTCAGTATTTGCGCGTCTAATTCTGCTCTATGAGGTTCTTTTCCTGCTATATCTTAAATCTTGTCTTCACATGCAGAAATTCTTATTCACAACTTGTTCTTGCCTGACGATTTTTTTCAGTGCCTGTAGTACCGACGAGCCCGCACCGGCTGTACCCTACAAATTTCCGGTTATTGAAGTAGAACTGACTCAAGTGGGCAACATGCCTTATGTCGGTGAGGCGCGTTGCGGTCGCCTTGGGCCTGTGGACGTTAGTGGCCTTGTGGCCGGAACCAGTCAATATCCCACCTTGGATGCCGCTTCCAAAGCATTGCCGGTGAAAACTTTTCGACCGGGCAAGCAACGATTCAATCTCGGACCAATGGACGTCGGAAATGTCGTCGGTTTGATGGTATACTACCGGGGAGCTGGTGGCCCTGGAGTTGCGCCGCCGGCTGCAGGCCAGTATTTGGAGGGGGAAGTATTTGCAGATGGGAGAAGTTTGGGCACGGTGCGGCTTGACCAACAAATCTTTAGAATGCCCCTTACGTGCTACCGATTTGCCGACGGTAACGATATCAATATCTACAATGCTGGTTGTTTAGTTATTAAGCCCTCTCTGCCATAACAGCCTTGGCTTCCCAAAGCCGCCAGTTCAAATCGCACCCTCTATGCGAAGTAGCAAATGGCTGGCGCAACTACCAAGTTGCCCTTCGTCAGAACCTGCTTAAACGGTGGGGCGCGGGAGAAGCCGGCGCAACCTGATTGCCACCCGCGCATGAGTGCATAAACCTCTGCTAGGTGATTTGTAATCAGGCCAATACTATCTCATTGAGCGGGGTTAAGTGGCCACTGGCTCAATGCCTTGCTGGTCCTTTTTGAGCACCGGCTGCCGGGCCTTTCCCTTAGGGCGGCCCTTGCGGAAGGTGATGGTCCAGATGCTGTCGTAGTCATCGTCGGGCCACTGCTGGGGCTCTGCGATGCCCAGGGCCTCGGCAATTTTCACAATGTTGTGGTGCTCCCACACCAGTAGCACGGTGCCGCGGCGGCGGCGCAGCTCTTTCACGAGGCCCTTTATTTCATCGGGCGCATAGTCACTGTTGATGGTTAGGTTGTGCTGCACGGCGTAGGGCAGCACGGTTTGCATCATCCGCACGCGGGTGGTCTGGTCCTTGTCGGTGCCAATGCACGGCACGTAGGTGAAGTCCGGCGGCCGGGGCATCACCTTGTTAAGAATGTCGGGCAGGGCCAGCGCCCGCTCAAAGCCCTTCGCCGACAGGTTATCGCCCTCCGTCGGCTTCTCGCCGTGCCGGATAATCACAATTCGCAGCAGCGGACCCTTGGGCACCGGCGGCGCCTTGGGATGCACCGGGTTGAGATGGTAGAGCAAAAACAGCTTAGTCCTGTCTAATTCGGTAAAATGGGATATCATAAAGCAAAAGCCGTGATAAAAAGCTGGAATCAGGCAAAGTCCGCCCGGTTCCGGAACGAGCTTCTACGGCATATCAGCCAGGCAGGTGCAGGATTGCAATCGGGCCTTGACCAAGTGTGTTTATAATTGATGAAAGCAGCGCCTGGCCAACCTGCATGGGCGGTATGCCCGCCCGAGGCGGGGAAGGCATGAAACAAACAAAAGGCTATTGCGACAGGCTCCGCGTCACGTTGCCCTGTGCATCCAAGAAGTTGAGTTTGGCCACGCCGTTCGAATCCACCAGCAATTGCAGGCGGGGCTTGCCCAGGCGGTCGGAGAGGGACACCAGGGCCGTTTTGCTCTCGTTCTTGCCCACAAACACGCGTTGCGCAAAGGCCTTCTGGCCCGGGCGGGGCTCCATTATTTTTTGCAGCAAGGCCTCTTTGGCCGGACCGTCGGGTAGTTGCTGGGCTTTCTTATAGTCGACGCGCCAGTCCCAGAAGGCCGGGGTTTTCTGCCAGTCGTCGATGTGCAGCCCGGTGTTTTGGTCGCCGTTGTCGTCCTGGTAGCTCAGGTACAGCACCTGGTTCTGGTTGTACTGGTCGAACGACAGGTGCCCGGTGGCGCTGTAGTAGCCTTTCTCATCCTTGTGGCCCCGGAAAACCAGGCCGCCGTTCTCGGTGCCCTCGTCGTTGTAGAAAATAAGCCCCGGCCGATTGCCGCCCGGCACCGGCGGGTTATACGGCTTGCCGTGTTCCAGCAACCCCGGCGAGCGGCTTTGGTTGGCTATCACCAGACGCAGCCGCCCGTCGCTTTCCAGCACGTTAATGCGCTCCACCGAAATTTCCTTGAAGCGCGTGGTGTCATCCTTGGTGAATGCCACCAGTCCGACCGCTCCCAGCAGCAAGGTTAAGATGCCCGACTGCCATTTCAGGCGGGTTATTTCTTTCTGCATTTTGGCAAGCTGCTCTTCCATCGTGGCACTGTCGAATAGGGATTTGATGAGCGCCAAAGTTAGTGCGCACCCCTCACCACCGCTACCGAAGCTGCGCGTGTCTTAAATGACGTGCCCGCCCAGCCCCCAGGCTCCCGCCCCGTGCTCTTGGCGCGCGCCTCTCAACGCCGCTAAGGAAGCTGGGCGTGTCTGTGAGTTGCGCTGCTGGCGCCCTTCGACGCGCGTTGAATGAATCAGCTCACGTAATAAATGGTAGCCCGCCCTTGGCCTTCCTTCGTAATACGATGCTGCCCCAGCAAGTCGGCCAGCATGCGCTTGACGGTGGGAGAGGGAATGCCCAACTTCTCGGCTATCTGGCCCGATTTGCAGCCGGGATAATTGCCAATAAAAGCCAGCACTGCCTTTTCACGCGGCGACGACTGCGTTTCCGTTTCGCGCACCGTCAGCTTCTGCAGTAATTGCTGCTGCACCTTCAGCAGCGCATCAAAAAAGAAGGATATCCACGACGAGACGTTTTCGCCCGGCCGCTGCGACTGGCACTTTTGCAGTTCGCGGTAATATTCCGTTTTACGGCTCTCAATTTCGTGCTCCAGACTCACGTATTGAATCCAGACGTAGCCGTTCTGAAGCAGGAGCAGGGTGGCTAGCAGCCGGCTCAGCCGGCCGTTGCCATCCTGAAACGGGTGGATGCTCACAAAATCGTAGCAGAACAATGCGCACTTCACCAGTGGGTGCGTGGCCGTGTCGGCATGGTACCAGGCCACCAGCGCGCGCATAGCATCCTCGGTGGCAAAGCCCGGCGCAGTAGTCTGAAAAATCAGCTGCTTGGTGCCGTCGGGCAGCGTGGCTTCCACGGCGTTGGAGTGCTGCTTGTAGTTACCCCGGTGCCAGTCGTCTTTGCGGCTGAACCGCAACAGCTGGTTGTGCAGTCCTTTAATGCTGTTTTCAGAAATATCAATGTCGGCGTAAGACTCCGCAATCAAATCCAGCACCTGAAAGTAGCCCACCACTTCCTGCGAATCCCGGTCTTCCAGCTTGGTGATGTCCGTGTTGCGCAGCAGCACTTCCACCTCCGCGTCGCTCATCCGCGAGCCCTCAATGCGCGTCGAAGCGCCCACGCTCCGCACCGTGGCAATGGCTTTTAGCTGCTTCAGCGTCTGTCCCTCGCGCCGCTCAATGGCCGACCAGCTAGCATCAAACCGGTCGAGCTTGCTCACCACCGCCAGTAAGGCCCAATCCAGCGTCACTTCTACCGTATGCACGCGCTCTATCATACCGCGAAGATAAGCGCCCGTGATACGATTTGATACGATTCGAGACGATGCTGATACGATAGGCCCCGCCCCAGTGACCTTGGCGCCACTCAACGACGCCAAGGAAGCTTAGTGTGTCTTGGAGTTGCGCCCAGCAAGGGTAGTTCCGTTACGCATTTCTCTTCGATTCGTAAGCAGCTACAAGAGTTGTAGAATCAACAATAGAAGACTTAATGGACGGCTCTAAATTCTCTATTAATTCATCCTCTGATTTAATGAAGTTGAGAAAACAGAGCATGCTTTCATGATTGATATAATTAACAATCAAACGCTCTTTACTAAAAAAGCAAAGCTGGTCAAACTCGTAGTAATCATTAAAACGCTTGTTTTTAAAGCTATGAACTGCAAAATCGTATTCTAACAAATTCGCTTTACAAGTTTCATTAAGCTGAAATTTGCAAACTATATCATCTTCAACTTCAGCAAGACCAATGATATTCAGTTCCCAATTACTGAAATAAGTCAAGCCGTCGGGAAACAAATCAGCTTTTTTAGAAACACCCATAAAGGCAAAACTGTCAGCCAACTTGAAAATTAGATTGTTCAGAATGCTCTGCCAAATTTCGTCTGTGATGAAATCATATGATGGGTAATCTGGCCCGCTAAGGTCAAGATTGTTTAAGAAGACTTTGTTGTACATGCTTATAACAACTGAAGTTTTTCCCATGCCACAGCACCCAAAGCTGCAATCCGAATCCATTCAGGGTCATTCAGGATTGCCGCGTCATCATAATCATCGTTTCCTGGGGAATTGTAGCTGTCTAAAGCAGTATGCCATTCAATTACAGCATCTTTTTCCTGCTTACTCACATAGCCATTCTCCACAAACTGATTGTAGCTCATGCCACAAAGCAGGTCATCGAAATAGCAGCACATAAACTCAACGAACGTATAATGTACGCTCGGTTTTTCTGCGTCTAGCCAAGTTTTGCGTTGGTGGTCGAGTGAGGTTAGTTCTTCAATTGAATATTTCCACCTCACTCGCCACAACGCTAACAATTCCTCATCAGAAACTGAATCTGATGGGCTTGAAGAATCTTCGGCAGCCATCGGAATTACATATTCCGCCGGTACTGCCCGCCGACCTCAAACAGCGCGTTGGTAATCTGGCCGAGCGAGCAGTATTTCACCGTTTCCATCAGCTCCTCGAACAGGTTTTCGTTGCGCACGGCCACTTGTTGCAGGCGCTTGAGGCGGGTTTCGGTTTGGTCGGCGTTGCGGGCGTGCAGGATGTTGAGCATCTCGATTTGGTACTGCTTTTCCTCCTCCGTGGCGCGGATGACTTCGGCCGGCACCACCGTGGGCGAGCCCTTCGACGAGAGGAAGGTATTCACCCCGATGATGGGGTACTCGCCGGTGTGCTTCAGCATCTCGTAGTGCATGCTTTCCTCCTGGATTTTGCCGCGCTGGTACATGGTTTCCATGGCCCCGAGCACGCCGCCGCGCTCCGTGATGCGGTCGAATTCGAGCAGCACCGCCTCTTCCACCAGGTCGGTCAGCTCCTCGATGATGAAGGAGCCTTGCAGCGGGTTCTCGTTCTTGGCCAGGCCCAGCTCGCGGTTGATGATGAGCTGAATGGCCATGGCCCGGCGCACCGATTCCTCGGTGGGCGTGGTGATGGCCTCGTCGTAGGCATTCGTGTGCAGGGAGTTGCAGTTGTCGTAGATGGCGTACAGCGCCTGCAACGTGGTGCGGATGTCGTTGAAGTCGATTTCCTGCGCGTGCAGGCTGCGGCCCGAGGTCTGGATGTGGTATTTCAGCATCTGGCTGCGGGCGTCGGCGCCGTACTTCAGCTTCATGGCCTTGGCCCAGATGCGGCGCGCCACCCGCCCAATCACGGCGTACTCCGGGTCGATGCCGTTGGAGAAGAAGAAGCTCAGGTTCGGCGCGAAGTCGTTCACGCTCATGCCCCGGCTCACGTAATATTCCACGAACGTGAAGCCGTTGCTCAGCGTCAGGGCTAGCTGCGTGATGGGGTTGGCGCCCGCCTCGGCAATGTGGTAGCCCGAAATTGACACCGAGTAGAAGTTGCGCACCGCGTGCCGGATGAAGTATTCCTGCACGTCGCCCATCAGGCGCAGCGCAAACTCGGTGCTGAAAATGCAGGTATTCTGGGCCTGGTCTTCCTTCAGGATGTCGGCCTGCACGGTGCCGCGCACCTGCGTCAGCGTCCGGGCCTTGATGGTGGCGTACACGTCGGCGGGCAGCACGTCTTCGCCCGTCACGCCGAGCAGCAGCAGGCCCAGGCCGTCGTTGCCGGCCGGCAGCTCGCCCTGGTAGCGGGGGCGGGCCACGTTTTTGGCCTGATAAAGCTGGTCGATTTTGGCTTCCACCTCCGCTTCCAGTCCTTGCTCTTTGATGTAGAGCTCGCACTGCTGGTCGATGGCCGCGTTCATGAAAAACGCCGCCAGCGTGGCCGCCGGCCCGTTGATGGTCATCGACACTGACGTGCTGGGGTTGGCCAGGTTGAAGCCCGAATACAGCTTCTTGGCGTCGTCGAGGCAGCAGATGCTCACGCCCGCGTTGCCGATTTTGCCATAAATATCGGGCCGGTGGTCGGGGTCCTCGCCGTAGAGCGTCACCGAGTCAAAAGCCGTGCTCAACCGCTTGGCCGGCAGGCCCATGCTCACGTAGTGGAAGCGGCGGTTGGTGCGCTCCGGCCCGCCCTCGCCGGCAAACATGCGCGTAGGGTCCTCGCCCTCGCGCTTGAAGGGGAACACGCCGGCCGTGTAGGGAAATTCGCCGGGGAAATTCTCCTGCATGGCCCAGCGCAACCGGTCGCCCCAGCCCGAGTAGCGCGGCACCGCCACCTTCGGAATGTCGTTGCCCGACAGCGACTTGGTGTGCGTCTTCACCCGGATTTCCTTGCCGCGCACCGAGTACACGTACTCCGGATTCCGGTAGTTCTGCAAGGTGCTTTCCCAGTTTTCCAGAATGGCCTGGCTGTCGGCATCGAGCCGGCGGAGCTGCGTCTGCTTGTTCTTGGTGAATTCCTCCACCATGCTGTCGGAGCTCTTTTTCTCGTCGCGGTAGTGCTCCTCCAGCTTCGCAAACGCGCCGGCCACTTCCGCAATCTGGGCTTGCTCGCGCACGCGCTGGTCGTAGGCGCGGTTGGTTTCGGCAATCTCGGAGAGATAGCGCGTGCGGTGCGGTGGGATGATGTAAATCTTCTCCGAATCCTCGGCGCTGGTTTCCAGGTGCGAGGCAAAGGTGGCGCCGGTCTTGGTTTCCAGCATCTTGAGCACCGCCCGGTACAGCCGGTTCATGCCCGGGTCGTTGAACTGCGAGGCAATCGTGCCAAACACCGGCATCTGGTCCGTGGGCGTGTCCCAGAGGCCGTGGTTGCGCTGGTACTGCTTACGCACGTCGCGCAAGGCATCCAGCGCCCCGCGCTTGTCAAACTTGTTCAGCGCAATTACATCGGCGAAATCGAGCATGTCGATTTTTTCCAGCTGCGTGGCCGCGCCGTACTCCGGCGTCATCACATACAGGCTGGCGTCGGAGTGTTCGATGATTTCGGTATCAGACTGTCCGATACCAGAGGTTTCGAGAATGATGAGGTCGTAGTTGGCGGCGCGCACCACATCCACCGCATCCTGCACGTAGCGGCTCAGCGCCAAATTGCTCTGTCGCGTGGCCAGGCTGCGCATGTACACCCGCGGCGAGTTGATGGCGTTCATGCGAATGCGGTCGCCGAGCAGCGCGCCGCCCGTCTTGCGCTTGCTGGGGTCGACGGAGATAATGGCAATGGTCTTCTCCGGAAAGTCCATCAAAAACCGCCGCACCAACTCATCCACTAGCGACGACTTGCCCGCGCCGCCCGTGCCGGTGATGCCAAGAATAGGAGCGGAGTGCCCCGCTTTAAGGGACTGGTTCTGGCTATTCTCGCTCAGCTGAAACTCCGAAACCAGCTGCGACTTCACCCGCTCAAACTCCTCGGGGAAGTTCTCGGCGGCGGAAATTAGGCGCCCGATGCTGCGGGCGTCTTTCTCCTTCACGTGACCAGCTTCGCCGTTCAGGTTCTCACCCGTCGGGAAGTCCGCACTTTCCAGCAAGTCGTTAATCATGCCCTGCAAGCCCATCGCGCGGCCATCGTCGGGCGAGTAGATGCGGGTGATGCCGTAGCCCATCAGCTCGGCAATCTCGGTGGGCAGAATCACGCCGCCGCCGCCGCCGAAGATTTTGATGTGGCCCGCGCCGCGCTCCTTCAGCAGGTCGTGCATGTACTTGAAGTACTCGTTGTGCCCGCCCTGGTAGCTGGTAATGGCAATGGCCTGCGCATCCTCCTGAATGGCGCAATCCACGATTTCCTGCACCGAGCGGTTGTGCCCGAGGTGAATCACCTCCGCGCCGCTGCTCTGAATAATGCGGCGCATGATGTTAATAGCGGCATCGTGGCCATCAAACAAAGCGGCAGCGGTGACAATGCGAACGTGGTTCTTCGGTTTGTAGGGCGCGGTGGGAGAAGGATGCATAGGAGGGGAGTAGCGCGGACTTTTAGTTCGCGACCATAAGGGTGGAAATCGTAAGCGAAGGTACGAAAAACGCCCCGGCGGGGCGGCCGGGGCGTTTTGATATTACGAAGGTTGGGCAGCCTACTGCCCCTGAATGGCTTTCACGCCGGCTTCAGCCACGGCGTGGTCGTCCTCTACGGAACTGCCCGATACGCCAATTGCGCCAATCACGCGGTTGCCCGAGTCCATAATTGGCAGGCCGCCGGGGAAGGTGATGAGGCCGCCGTTGGAGTGCTCAATGTTGTAGAGCGAGCCGCCGGGCTGCGAAGCTTTGCCGAGGTCGCCGGTAGGCATGTCGAAGAAACGGGCCGTTTTGGCTTTCTTAATAGAAATATCCAGCGAGCCCAGCCACGCGTCGTCCATCCGAACGAAAGCCGTCAGGTTGGCGCCGGCATCCACCACGGCAATATTCATTTTAACGCCCATTTCGAGGGCTTTGCGGTGTGCGGCCTGAATAGCGGCCTGTGCTTGTTCGAGGGTAATGCCCATGGTGGGGAAAGGGAAAAGAGTTTGAGAAGGGGCAGCAACAGCATGCCAACCCTTCTTAAACCCCGGCGGTAGTGGATAGGTTACGGGCTTACGGCACAACCCAACTCCCGCCTAGCCAATCGCAATGGGCGGGCTCAGCACCAGGCGCCAGGCCACGGCCACCACCACGGCCACCACCACCAGCCCCCAGGCCACGTGCGAGGGCTGTGCTCCCTGCACCGTCAGGTCGAAGGAATCGCTCATGCAGCCCAGAATCAGGGGAAACAACAGTAGCCCCATCATCAACAGGTGAAGAAACTCGTGGATGGAGAAATAGGGCAGCTTGGCCAGCGCAACGAAGCCTCCCCCCAGCAGCCAGGGCGCCATCAGGGTGCTGAACACCATGTAGCGACGGTTTTTGAAATGCATCAGGGTATGAGAATCGTGCGCCTGCAGAAAAGGCACCGTGGCCAAACGGCCAAGACCCAGCTGGATAATGCCCGCCAGCAGCGCCACGGCGGCGTTGGCGCCGTAGCCGATGCGCATCACCCAATCGGGTACGTACCAAAACCCTTCCTGGCGCAACGAATCGGCCAGCAGCGCCCCCAGAATGGCATTGCAGGCCTGAAATGCCGTCCAGAGCAGCAGTAGCTTGAAAAGGCCCGGACGGGCCCGCTCGCGCTTCCAGTACCACCAAAACGCGATGAACCCCACCACCAAGCACCCCAACGGCCCGATGCCGTATGTGGCAATGATGCTGTGCTGCGACCATTGGCGGTCGGGCACCGCATACAGGATGCGGCTGGGGTCCCAGGTGCCCTGCAGGGCGTAGCGCTGCGACATGGCCACTTTGGCCACTTGGTGCAGGCCCCATACCATGTAATAGGTCAGAATGTAGATGACCGTGCTGTTGAGGGCCGCAATCTGGAATTTTTTGCTGCCGGTCGGGCTTGGCGAATCGGAAAAATCGGTCATTATGGTAGCGCCCGGCAGATGAATAGCGGAATCAGAAAATAGCACAGTTGGAATACAAATGGCAAAACTAAGCCCTTGCTGCTGAATTCAAGCACCCCGGCCCGCCGCCTGGGCCGGAGCGGGGCCAGCGAGCCAACTGGCTTTTGCGGCCCGGGTTTCGTACCTTCGTGCTCTGAAAAACCGCCCTCTGTGAAGAATATCCGCAACTTTTGCATCATTGCCCACATCGACCACGGGAAAAGCACCCTGGCCGACCGCCTGCTCGAGTTCACCAGCACCGTGGCCAAGCGCGACATGCAGGCCCAGCTGCTCGACAACATGGACCTGGAGCGTGAGCGGGGCATCACCATCAAGAGCCACGCCATTCAGATGCAGTACCCCTACAAAGGGGAAATCTACACGCTGAACCTGATTGACACGCCCGGCCACGTCGACTTTAGCTACGAAGTAAGCCGCAGCATCGCCGCCTGCGAAGGCGCGCTCCTGATTGTGGACGCCTCGCAGGGCATCGAAGCCCAGACGATTTCCAACCTCTACCTCGCCATCGGGGCCGATTTGGAAATCATTCCCGTGCTCAACAAAATCGACCTCCCGCACGCCATGCCGGAGGAAGTGACCGACGAAATTGTGGACCTCATCGGCTGCAAGCCCGACGACATCATCCACGCCTCGGGCAAGGCCGGCATCGGCATCGAAGCCATCCTGAACGCCATCTGCGAACGGGTGCCCGCGCCCTCCGGCGACCCGGAAGCGCCGCTACAGGCCCTGATTTTCGACTCGGTGTTCAATTCCTACCGCGGCATCGAAGTCCTGTTTCGCATCAAGAACGGGGTGATGAAAAAGGGCGACAAGCTCCGCTTCATGGCCACCGGCAAGGAATACGGCGCCGACGAAATCGGCATCCTCGGCCTGAACCAGGAGCCGCGCCAGGTGATGGAGGCCGGCAACGTGGGCTACCTCATCTCGGGCATCAAGGAAGCCCGCGAAGTGAAGGTGGGCGACACCATCACCCACGTACACCGGCCCACGCCGGAAGCCATCCAGGGCTTTGCCGACGTGAAACCGATGGTGTTTGCCGGCATCTACCCTGTCGACACCACCGAGTACGAAGAGCTGCGCTCCAGCATGGAAAAGCTGCAGCTCAACGACGCCTCGCTGGTGTGGGAGCCTGAAACGTCGGTGGCCCTCGGCTTCGGCTTCCGCTGCGGCTTCCTGGGCATGCTGCACATGGAAATCGTGCAGGAGCGCCTAGAGCGCGAGTTCAACATGACGGTCATCACCACGGTGCCCAGCGTGCAGTTCCACGCCACCGGCACCAAAGACCAACTGCTGACCATCAACGCGCCGAGCGAAATGCCCGAGCCGAACCTGATTAAATACATCGAGGAGCCCTACATCAAGGCCCAGATTATCACGGCTTCGGAATACGTAGGAGCCATCATCACGCTGTGCATGGACAAGCGCGGCATCATCAAGGGCCAGAGCTACCTCACTTCCGAGCGGGTGGAGATGAGCTTTGAGCTGCCGCTGTCCGAAATCGTGTTCGACTTCTTCGACAAGCTCAAGTCCATTAGCCGCGGCTACGCTTCGCTGGATTACGAGCTGATTGGCTTCCGCGAGTCCGACATGGTGAAGCTTGACGTGATGCTGAACGGCGAGAAGGTGGATGCCCTATCGGCCATCGTGCACCGCTCCAAGAGCTACGAGTGGGGCAAGCGCCTCTGCGAGAAGCTGCGCGAGCTACTGCCCCGCCAGATGTTCGACATCGCCATCCAGGCTTCGATTGGGCAGAAAATTATTGCCCGCGAAACCGTGAAGGCCCTGCGCAAAAACGTAATTGCCAAGTGCTACGGCGGCGACATCAGCCGGAAGCGCAAACTGCTCGAAAAGCAGAAAGAAGGCAAGAAACGGATGCGCTCCGTGGGCTCCGTCGAAATCCCGCAAGAGGCGTTTCTGGCGGTTCTTAAAATCGATTAAATTAAAAAGGCGGCTCTTATTAGAGCCGCCTTTTTTTATGGTATCGAGCCCGCAGGAGCTAGTAAGCGGCCGGCGCCAGGTTCTGGTTGGGGCCTTCAACGGGACCTTGGTACTGCACTTCGCTGGAGAAGCCCCACAACGGTATGAAAATGAAGCCCAGGAAAATAACCGCTAGGTAGTTGCCGATTCCATACTTGCCAAAAGACTTGGCAAGGCTGACATTGAGCGTTATGGCAAAGTAGATATTGACCAGCGGAATGAAGAGCAGAATGATTTTCCACGCCTCACGACCCACAATCTCCTGCATAACAATGATGTTGTAGATGGGGATGATGGCCGCCCAGCCCGGCTTCCCCGCTTTAACGAAGAGCTTCCAGAAGCCGGCAATGACAAAAGCAAAAATGGCCAGCTCAAGGAGTAGAAAAAAGATAATGCCAGCTGTTGAAGGTTGGTTTTCCATGAAAAAAAGTTAGTGAAGGTGAAGGGATTGTGCCCGCCAATGTATCAACTTTTTGCAGAAATGACTAATTAACTAATTCTTTCTATGAACGCCGAAATGCCAACCACCACCTCCAACCTCATCGACGGCAAGCAAACCGCCGAGGACATCAAAGCCGAAATAGCCGCCGAAGTAGCGGCCCTGAAAGCCGCCGGCCAGAAGGTGCCCCACCTCGCCGCCATTCTGGTGGGCCACGACGGCGGCTCCGAAACCTACGTGCGCAACAAGGTGCTGGCCTGCGAGCGGGTGGGCTTCGCCTCCACGCTGCTGCGCTACGAGGACGACATCACCGAGGCCGAGCTGCTGGCCAAAGTGGATGAGCTGAACCGCGACCCGGAAATCGACGGTTTCATCGTACAGCTGCCGCTGCCCAAGCACATCGACCCCGAGAAGGTCATCGAAGCCATCCGGCCCGAGAAGGACGTCGACGGCTTTCACCCCATGAATATTGGCCGGATGGTGGCCGGGCTGCCGGCGCTGCTGCCCGCCACGCCGTCGGGCATTGTGGAGCTGCTGGCGCGGCAGGGTATCAAAACCAGCGGCAAGCACGCCGTGGTTATTGGTCGTTCGAATATTGTTGGCACCCCGGTTAGTATCTTGTTAGCTAAAAACTTGGATACGGCCAACTGTACGGTTACTTTATGTCATTCGCGCACTCAGAACCTGGCCGAGATATGCCGAACGGCCGACATTGTGGTGGCCGCCATTGGCCGGCCCGAGTTCGTGACGGCCGACATGGTGCGGCCCGGCGCCGTGGTGATTGACGTGGGCACGACCCGCGTGGCGGATGCGAGCAAGAAGAGCGGCTTCACGCTGAAAGGCGATGTGAATTTTGCCGAGGTGGCGCCCCTGGCGTTGGCCATCACGCCGGTGCCCGGCGGAGTGGGTCCCATGACCATTGCCATGCTTCTGCTGAACACTTTGCGCGCCGCGAAGGGGGATATTTATCCCAAGTCGGCCAGCTGATTTTTTAGGAATATTTGGTTATCGTAACCCGAACCCGTACTTTTAAAGTCCGGCCTTGGAACAGTGTGTCCCATTGCCAGCGTTTGGGCTGCTCGGCTACCCGACGCCGTTTAGATATGATACCAGTGAATTTACTTTCTCCCGAAATAATTGTACCATCCGGCGAAGTGCCGATGGATTATCAGAACGTGCTGCTGCCGGTGATGGAGCAGTTTTATACCATCCAGGGCGAGGGCTATAACACTGGGCGCGCGGCGTATTTTATCCGGCTGGGCGGCTGCGACGTGGGCTGCGTCTGGTGCGACGTGAAAGAGTCGTGGGATGCCGACGCGCATCCGCGCCAGTCGGTGGCGCAGTTGGTGGAAAACGTGTTGGCGTACCCCGGGCGCAACGTCGTCATCACCGGCGGCGAGCCGCTGATGCACGATTTGGGGCCGCTCACGGCCGCGCTGCGCGCCGTCGGCTGCCGCACCTGGATTGAAACCTCGGGCGCGCACCCGCTTTCCGGGGAGTGGGATTGGGTGTGCGTGTCGCCCAAGAAATTCAAAGCGCCGCTGCCGGAAGTACTCGACGCCGCGCACGAATTGAAAATCATCGTGTTCAATAATTCCGATTTTAGCTGGGCCGAGGAGCACGCGGCGTTGGTACCCGCCACTACGCGCTTATACTTGCAGCCCGAGTGGAGCCGCGCGGCGCGCATGACGCCCGAACTAGTTGACTACGTGAAGCAGCACCCGCAGTGGCAGGTGTCGCTGCAAACCCATAAGTATCTGGACATTCCTTAGCGTACCCTATGCGTCGCAATACAATGTTGGGGGCGTTGCGCCTCGGAGTAATGTGTGTGCTGGGCCTGACGGCGGCCGAACCGGCCCGGGCCCAGCTAACGCCCAAAGTGCAAACGCCCACCAACACCAAGGCGCGGTCGCTGCTGGAAAAAGCCCAGCAGCAAACCCGGGAGCGTGACTTCGTGAAGGCCGTCGAAACGCTGAACCAGCTCAACGAGAAGTTCCCCTCGTTCGGGGAAGCTTTTCTGCTGAAAGGCTCCTTGCTCAAGGCAATGGGCGACAACCGCAACGCCATGGCCGCCTACCGCGACGGCCTGGGCAAGGTGCCGCTCGAAGCCGTGCACTCCTCCGAATACCAGCTCCTCGGCGACCTGGCCCTGAGCTACGGCGACTACCAAACCGCCCTCGATGCCTACAAGAACCTGCTGAAGGTAGCGCCCAAAACTCAGAAAAACCTGGCCAAATCGCAACGCCAGCTGCTTACCTGCGAGTTCGCTCTCGATGCCATCAAGCATCCGGTAGGCGAAGCGCCGGTAGCGCTGCCCGCCCCGATGAACGCCTTTAAGTTTCAGTACTTTCCGGCGCTCACGGCCGACAATCGTTTCCTGCTCTTCACGGGCCGCCCAGCGGCCAGCAGCGGCGAGGACCTGTACGTGAGCCGCCAGAGCAAAGACGGCAGCATGGGCGCGCCCGTGCCCATTTCGCCGGCCATCAACTCCAGCTACAACGAGGGCGCGGGCTCTATTTCGGGCGATGGCAAGACGCTGGTGTTTGCCTCCTGCGACCGTCCCAAGGCTATTGGCAACTGCGACCTCTACATTTCGCGCCGCACCGGCAACAACTGGAGCGCGCCCGTGAACCTGGGCACCAACGTGAACTCCACGGAGTGGGACTCGCAGCCCTCGCTCTCGGCCGACGGCCGGACGCTGTACTTCACCTCCACGCGCCGCGGCGGCCAGGGCCAGGAAGACATCTACGTGAGCACCCTGCAGCCCGACGGCAACTGGAGCATGGCCCAAAACGTGGGCACGCCCGTGAACACGGCCGGCAAGGACATGGCTCCGTTTATTCACGCCAGCGGCACCACGCTCTATTATGTGACCGACGGACTGGTGGGCATGGGCGGCCTCGATGTGTTTCGGTGCGAGAAGAATGCAAACAATAGCTGGAGCCCGCCGCGCAACCTGGGCTACCCGCTGAACACCTTTGAGAACGAGGCGTCGCTGTTCATCACTTCCGATAACCAGAAGGGCTTTTGCTCCCGCTCGCGGGCCTCGGATGAGCCGATGGGGGGCTACCGCCTCGCCCGGGAGCGCCCGGTGGAACTGTTCAGCTTTGCGGTGCCGCCGCCCGTGAAAGCCCGCGAAACCAGCACCTACACCCAGGGCCGCGTGTTCGATGCCAACACCAAGAAACCGCTCAAGGCCGAGGTCAAACTCTACGACCTCGACACCGACGTGCTGACGCAGTTCGTGACCTCCGACCCCGAGTACGGCGATTACACTGTGGTGCTCAACGAAGGCCACCACTACGCCATGTACGCGGCCGCCGACAAGTACCTGCTCAAGAGCCTCAGCTTCGATTATTCTAGCCAGCGTACCTTCGACCCGCTCGCGCTGGATATTTACCTGGAGCCCGTGCGCTCGGGCCGCAGTGTGGTGCTGAACAACCTGTTTTACGACACCAACAAGTACGAGCTAAAACCGCAGTCGCGCACCGAGCTCAACCGGCTCATTGAGTTCCTGCGGCAGTACCGCGACGTGCAGATTGAAGTTTCGGGCTACACCGACAACGTGGGCTCGCCGGAGGCCAACATTCAGCTTTCGCAGCGCCGGGCCCAGGCCGTGGTCGAGTATCTATCGAGCCATGGCATCTCGCCCAACCGGCTCCGGTCGAAGGGCTACGGCGAGGGACACCCGCTGGCCGCCAACGACACCGAGGCCCATCGCCAGCTGAACCGACGCATTGAACTGCACATTTTGTAAGCCTGCTCACAGCAAAGCAATGCAAATGGCCTCCGGCGGAAATTTCCGCCGGAGGCCATTTTACTTAAAGCAAGGCTTTAAGCAGATGAAAATTTAATAGCATTCGCACTTAAAAAAATATGGTTCGCCCGTTGGCGGACTTTTTTTTGAGCTCAGGTTTAGATTTTTCAGTCCGAAAAAACACATTATAAATCAGGTGTTTATAATTATCAGTAAAAATCGTTTAATTAAAAAAGTGCTATAAAAATGATATTTTGTGCAAATAAAAATTGTGATTACGTTTGAACAGGCCAACAGCAATGAAAATGGCCTTTCACCATACGTTTCACCATTCACCCCCCAACTCATGAAAAACTTGTTCCTGGCTGCCTGCCTTGCTGCGGGCGTGTACACTGGCCCGGCCGCGATGGCTGGTCCCGGCGACGGCGCCTACTCGCCGGCCATGATGACCCGCGCAACCACGCTCACCCGGGCGCTGGCACGGCACATCCATTTCAACGAGGCCCAGTACCTCGCCGTGAAGCAGCTGCACCTGAATATGCTCACGGAGCGGCGCGACCTGGAGATTCTGCTTAACGGCGCGAGCGCTGAGGAGCGGGATATGCGCCTGTCGCAGGCCCAGCAGCGCTACGAGTTCGAACTGGCCGCCTTGCTCCAGCCGCAGCAGCTAGTGGCCTACCAGTCGCTTCGCAACAACTTTACCGCGCACCGGCTCAAATAGGGGAGACGTTCCCCACCGGACACGAAAAAGCCCGCTCACTGAGCGGGCTTTTTGTTTTATCTATGCTTAGTTGTCAGTTGCTCATTGTCAGGTTGTTGAACAAAAAAAACTAACAAATGACAACAAGCAACTAACAACTAAAAGCCTTAGCGGGCGTCGATGCCCACGTAGTCGCGCTCCAGCTCGCCGGTGTAAATCTGACGCGGGCGGCCGATGGGCTCCTTGTTCTCCCGCATCTCTTTCCACTGGGCAATCCAGCCGGGCAGGCGGCCCAGGGCGAACATCACCGTGAACATTTCGGTGGGGATGCCGAGGGCTTTGTAGATGATGCCCGAGTAGAAATCCACGTTCGGGTACAGCTTGCGGTCGATGAAGTACTGGTCGGTGAGGGCGGCTTGCTCCAGCTCCTGCGCGATTTTCAGCAGCGGGCTGTCTTGCATACCGAGGGCCTGCAGAACCTCGTCGGCGGCTACTTTGATGATTTTGGCGCGCGGGTCGAAGTTCTTGTACACGCGGTGGCCGAAGCCCATGAGGCGGAACGAGTCGTTCTTGTCTTTGGCCTTAGCAATGAACTTGCTGGTATCGCCGCCGTCGGCCTCAATGGCTTCCAGCATTTCGATAACTTCCTGGTTGGCACCACCGTGCAGCGGGCCCCATAGGGCATTGATGCCGGCCGAAACCGAGCCGTAGAGGCTGGCGTTGGCCGAGCCCACGAGGCGCACCGTGCTGGTGGAGCAGTTCTGCTCGTGGTCGGCGTGCAGGATGAGGAGCTTGTTAAGGGCGCTCACTACTACTGGGTTGATGTCGTACTTCTCGGTGGGGAAGCTGAACATCATGTAGAGGAAGTTGGCGCAGTAGTCCATGTCGTTGCGCGGGTAGTTCAACGGATGGCCCATGTTGTTTTTGTAGGTCCAGGCCGCGATGGTGGGCATCTTCGCCAGCAGGCGAATGATGTTGAGTTCCATCTCCTCGGGGCTGAGGTCGGGCGACACGCTCTGCGGATAGAAGCCGGTGAGGGCGCAGATTAGCGACGAGAGGATGGCCATGGGGTGCGTGGCCGACGGGAAACCGTCGAAAATCTTGCGCATGTCCTCGTGCACCAGCGTGTGCTTGGTGATTTGGCCGCTGAAGTGCGCCAGCTCGGCCTGGGTGGGGAGGGCACCGTAAATCAGCAGGTAAGCCACTTCGAGGAAGCTCGACTTTTCGGCCAACTGCTCGATGGGGTAGCCGCGGTAGCGCAGGATGCCTTCTTCGCCGTCGAGGAAGGTGATGGCGCTTTTGGTGGCGCCGGTGTTTTTGTAGCCCGAATCGAGGGTCACGTAGCCGGTTTGGTCGCGCAGCTTACCGATGTCGAATGCTTTTTCGTGTTCGGTGCCTTCGATGACGGGCAAGGTGATGGATTTGCCGTCGAGGATGAGTTCAGCAGATTCTGCCATGGGCGGGAGGGGTGAGGAAAAAATACGGTGCGAAACTAACGCATAAGCCGTAAGCCGGGAAATTTCCGGCGCTGCGGCGCTCCATTCACTACAAAGCAAGGGCCCGCATGGTTTCGCAAATGCGCCCAAAAACCGCCCTGAGCGCCCTTGGCATCGTTTGCGAAGATTTCACGCCGGCCTCCGTTAAATCGGCGTTAAAGCCAAGCTATTTGCCAATGCAGAACTGCGTGAAAATGCTGGTGAGCAAATCTTCGGACGAAATCTCGCCAGTGATTTCACCCAGTGCGGCCAGGGCGTGGCGCAGGTCGGCGGCCAGCAGCTCGGTGCCGCGGCCGGTATCGAGGCCGGCCTGCACGGCCGCGAGGTGGGCGGCGGCCGTTTCCAGGGCCCGAGCGTGGCGCACGTTCGTGACGATAGTGGCCGAAGCCGTGTTTTCCAGGGCCGAGCCGCGTACCTGGGCCACTAAAGCGGCCTGCAGTGCCTCCAGGCCCTGGTTTTGCCCGGCGGCCAGCAGCACCAGCGGCGCCAAGGCTGTGGAATCAGGTGAAGCGGTTGATGCAGAATTAAATGCATGCTCAAACGCCCGCAGGGTTTCGGCTGTTGCCAGGTCCGTTTTATTGCCCACGGCCAGCACTGGCAGGTCTAAACCGGCGGTCAGTTCCCTTATTTCGGCTCGCACCTCGGCCGGGGTTATTTCAGATAAGTCGAACAGATACAGCAGCAAAGCAGCTTGCCGCACACGCTGGCGGGTGCGCTGCACACCGATGGCCTCAACCTCATCGGCCGGGTTGTCGCGCAGGCCGGCCGTGTCAACGAAGCGGAAGCGCAGGCCGTCGATGCTCACCTCGTCCTCGATGAAGTCGCGCGTAGTGCCGGGAATGGCCGATACAATGGCGCGCTCTTCACGCAGCAAAGCGTTGAGTAGGGTGGATTTGCCCGCGTTGGGCCGGCCGGCAATGACGGCGGTGATGCCGTTTTTGATGACGTTGCCGAGCTCAAAGGAGTGGAGCAGCGCGGCCACCACGCCGCGCCCTTCATCAAGCAACCGGGCCAGGCCGGTGCGGTCGGCAAACTCCACGTCCTCTTCGCCAAAGTCCAGCTCCAGCTCTAGCAGCGCCGCGAATTTGACGAGGCGGGCGCGCAGGTCGCGCAGTTCCTGTGAGAAGCCGCCGCGCAGCTGGTTCAAGGCCACTTTGTGGCTCAGGGCGGAGTCGGCGGCGATGAGGTCGGCCACGGCCTCGGCCTGGGCCAGGTCCAGGGCGCCATTTAGGAAGGCGCGCTTGGTGAACTCGCCGGCTTCGGCCAGGCGGGCGCCGTGGCGCAGGAGCAGGGCCAGCACCTGGCGTACCACGTAGTCGGAGCCGTGGCAACTGATTTCCACCACGTCTTCTCGGGTGAAGGAGCGGGGCGCCCGGTACAGCGCCACCACTACTTCGTCGATGATTTCGGCGCTGGCCGGGTCGCGTAGGGTGCCGTAGTGTAAGGTGTGGCCGGCGGCTTTTGTCAGGCTTTTCTTGGAGAAAACGGCTGCCGTAATGGCTACTGCCGCCGGCCCCGAGAGGCGCACCACGGCTAGGGCTCCCGCGCCGGAAGGCGTCGACAACGCGACGATGGTGTCGGAGAAAATTGTCTGAACCACGGATTCTGCGGATTAATCGGATTGGTCGGATTTGGTAGACGCTTACCGTCCATTCCGCCTTATTCCGTTACAAACAAATTGCGGCTGACTTCGGCTGAAATCAAAGCCGTACGCTCCTTATTGATGCGGAGCTCGAAGGAGTTATCAAACGCCACCTTATCTAGTACTTGAACTACGGCGCCAAGTTGCAGACCGACTTTGTCGAGGTATTGGAGGAAGGGCGCGGTGGTGTTTTTGACGGCGGCCAGGGTGCCGCGCTCGCCGGTGCAGAGGTCGGCCAGCAGGCGGTGGGTGGGGCGGCGCATGGCGCCGTCCTCGGCCGGAATGGGGTCGCCGTGCGGGTCGAGGGCGGGGTGGCCCAGGAAGGCGTCGAGCCGGCGCATGAGCAGCGGCGACTGCACGTGCTCCAACTCCTCGGCCACGTCGTGCACCTCATCCCAGCTAAAGCCGAGCTGCTGCACCAGAAATACTTCCCACAGCCGGTGCTTGCGAATGGTGAGCAGGGCCAGCCGCTCGCCCTCTGCCGTGAGCTGCACGCCCCGGTAGCGCTCATAGTTCAGCAGGTTCTTTTCGGCCAGCCGCCGCAGCATGTCCGTGACGGAAGGGGCCCGGGTGGCCAGCGCCGCCGCAATACGATTGGTGCTCACGCCGGCCATCCCGGGCTCTTCTTCGGCCAGCTTGAAAATGGCTTTTAAGTAGTTTTCTTCGGTCTGACTAGGCATGCAATACAAAGAACGTCATGCTGAGCGCAGCCGAAGCATCTCTACCGCAGCAGTAAACCAATTAACTGGATTGCGTTGCGCGGTAGAGATGCTTCGGCTGCGCTCAGCATGACAGGCGACCTACCATTTAATTAGGGCCGAGGCCCAGGTGAAGCCGGAGCCGAAGGCAGCGAGACAGACTAGGTCGCCGCGCTTGATTTTGCCTTCCTGCACGGCTTCGCTCAGGGCGATGGGCACGGAGGCGGCGGTGGTGTTGCCGTAGCGTTGGATGTTGCTGAACACCTTGTCGTCGGTCAGGCCCATTTTCTGCTGCACGTACTGGGTGATGCGTAGGTTGGCTTGGTGCGGAATAAGCATGTCGATGTCGGTGGGCTGCATGCCATTCTGTTCCAGCGCCTCTTTGATGACCTGCGGGAAGCGCACCACGGCGTGCTTGAACACGTTCTGGCCGTTCATGTAGGGATACAGGTCCTGTTTGTTAGCCACCACGTAGTCAGCGCGGTTGTCGCGGTTTGAACCTGGCTCTTTCACGATGAGCTCCTCGGCAAACTCGCCCTGTGCGTGCAGGTGGGTGCTGAGGATGCCCTGGCCCTCGGTGGAGCTGGGGCGCAATACCACGGCCCCGGCGCCGTCGCCGAAAATGACCGAAACGCCGCGGCCTTCCGGCGACTTGTCGAGGCCGGATGAGTGGATTTCGGAGCCCACCACCAGCACCGTGTCGTACATGCCGGTGCGGATGAATTGGTCGGCTACCGACAGGGCGTACACAAAGCCCGAGCACTGGTTGCGCACGTCAAGGGCGGGGCAATTGTTGCTGATGCCCAGCTCGCGTTGCAAAAGCACGCCGGAGCCCGGAAAGAAATAGTCGGGCGAGAGCGTAGCAAACACAATCATCTGGACGTCGTTGGCTTCAACGCCAGCCATTTCCAGGGCCTTGCGCGAGGCGTTGGCGCCCATGTTGGCGGTGGTGTCCTTGCCTTCCTCAAACCAGCGGCGCTCCTGAATGCCGGTCCGTTCCTGAATCCAGGCGTCGGAGGTGTTCATGAGGGGTTCGAGCTCGGCGTTTTTGACGACGCGGCTGGGAACGTAGTGGCCGACTCCGGCGATGTATGAATGACGTAGCGTGGCCATGGGCTGTGGAGGAGTGAAATGGGAATTCTGAGAAGATAGCAGCGCCGATGAAACCCGCCGCATGAGTAATCAACCAGAATGATTGACGCAAAATGGGCGCAAAGGTGGCGGTTTAAACGAGAGAATCCAGCAAAAGCCACAATTTTTTGCCTTCGGAGGCCCATAGCGCGTCGGCCGGAATGCCGTTCGGGTAGAAATTGTTCCGTCTCAGCTCGGCTACCAGCGCCGGCCCGTCGAGCGGCTGCGCGAAGTCGACCGGCAAGCCGGCGCCGTGCTGCCGAATGAGCGCCTGCCAGCGTGGGTTGGGCGAGGCCAGGATGGGCAGGCCGTGGGCGAGGTACTCGAACAGCTTGGTGGGCCGGCAGCGCTCGGTGCTGGTGTGCGGCCGGTAGGGCAGCAGGCCGATGTCGCTAAGGCCTATTTCGGCCACAATTTTCGCGTGCGGCACCATGTCGGCTCCGCCAGTCAGCTTCAGCCAGTCTGCGTGTTGGGCCACGGCTTCCTGCAGCCGCCGCAGCAAATCGGGCTGCTGACAGAAGCCGATGATGGTGAGCTGCACCCCGCCGGGCCAGGCCGGGCGCAGCTGCCGGGCTAATGCAATGGCATCCCATACGCCGTTCAGTTCCGAAATGGTGCCGGAGTAGAGCAGGCGCAGCGGTTGGCCCGGAGCGGGTAGCGAGTGCGGCGCGAATGACTCGTTAGGGGTCGGTTGGTACTTGTTTTCGAGCACCAGCACGCGGCCGGCCGGCTGCGGGCGCAAATACGGTAGCTCGTCGGCATAGCTGGCTTCGGCCAGAATGATGGCCGAGCCATTTTGGGCCGCCAGTGTTTCGACCCAGCGCAGGCCACCCGCCAGCACGCGGCGCGCGAGGCCGCCGTACACGCGCTGCGTGCGCACATTGAGGGCGTAATTTTCGCGGATATCGTAAATAAACTTTCGGCCTGTGCCCAGCCGTTGCCACAGTAGCGTGAGCGGCAGCAGTTCCGGCGCGTGGACGATGACCAGGGCTGGTCGCAGCTTCTGGAGCAGCTGCCAGTAGCGCCACTGCGCCACCAGCCGACCCAGGCTCAGGCGCGAGCCCTGAAAAATGGGATGCTGCCCGACTTGGCCCTTTGCTGCAGCCGGGCTGGGCGGCTGGACATTGGCCGCCGCCCGGCCGGCAATGTGAACCTGCACATTGGGCCGCTCCCGCAGGGTTTCGGCAAACTTGCCTCGCATGCGGGTATCGTCCACGGGCTTCAACACCGAAGCCAGCAATACCCTTACCTGAGACGAACCGGAGCCAAACACGCTTCAAAGATGGTAGTTTTGCGGCTTCCAATAATAGCTACGGCCCCAACGGCCCGCTTTTCATCTCTATTCATTCGCCTTAACCGATGGCTGACCTGCAAACCCAAATCGAAGCCGCCTGGGCCGACCGCGCGCTGCTCCAAACCCCCGAAACCAAAGCCGCCATCGAGCACGTCATCGAAGAGCTTGATAAGGGCCGCCTGCGCGTGGCCACCCCACCTACGGAGGACGGCGGCGAGTGGACCATCAACGAATGGGTGAAGAAGGCCGTGATTCTCTACTTCCCCATCCGCCAGATGAGCACGCAGGAGGTCGGCCCCTTCGAGTATCACGACAAAATGCTGCTCAAAACCGACTACGCCGGCCAGCAGGTGCGTGTGGTGCCGCCCGCCGTGGCCCGCTACGGCGCGTTCCTGGCCCCCGGCGTCATCCTCATGCCCAGCTACACCAACATTGGCGCCTACGTGGGCGAGGGCACGATGGTGGACACCTGGGCCACCGTGGGCAGTTGCGCCCAAGTAGGCAAGGGCGTGCACCTGAGCGGCGGCGTGGGCCTCGGCGGCGTGCTTGAGCCCGTGCAAGCAGCTCCCGTCATCATCGAAGACGGCGCCTTCATCGGCTCACGCAGCATTCTGGTTGAAGGCTGCCGCATTGGCAAGGAGGCCGTGATTGGCGCGGGCGTGACCATCACCGGCAGCACCAAAATCATCGACGTCACCGGCTCCGAGCCCAAGGAGTACCGCGGCTACGTGCCGCCGCGCTCGGTCGTCATTCCCGGCTCCATCGCCAAGCAGTTTCCGGCCGGCGAATACCAGGTGCCGTGCGCTCTCATTATCGGCCAGCGCAAGCCCAGCACGGATTTGAAAACGAGTTTGAACGACGCGTTGCGGGACTTTGGGGTGAGTGTGTAATGCCGTAGTAAGATGAGTTTAGACGGCTGCTTGGGCTGTAGCGGCGGAGCTATCAAGCTCATCCTGCTGCCATGCATAGCATACGGTTTATATGCTTGGGTAGCGCCAGCTAATCCGTCTGAGCATAGCTATCTGGTGCATGCCGACGAGCGAACATACATGGAGCTGGAAACGGAGCAGCATGTCGATTGGGGCGGCTGGGACCGGCAAGGCAAACCTTCTTATTGGACCACCAATATCTATTATACCCGTCTGGGCGGCTGGTTCGGTCGCACCCACCGGGTATTATTAGCCAAGTTGGATACGGGCGACCGTGAGGACCAACTGGCCGAAGCCGAGTTTCGGCGCTCCAGCGAAGGTGGCTACGTGGCTCCAGTTTATATCAGCATCGTGAACAGTTGGTTTACCCCGCCTCATCGTTTTTCCGCCGATACCGTGAAGCAGATTGACTGGAAAGGGCAAGCACGTTAGTTGTGGAACAGCACTTGCTTAAGCGCTAACAACAAAAAAAGCCCGCTAACCAGCGGGCTTTTTTTACGGAAACAAAGCAAGGGAATTATACCCCCGCCTTCAGCTTCTCGCCGAACAGTGCCTTCACCTTATCCACCTTTGGGCGGGCCACAAACTGGCAGTAGGGCTCGTGGCCGTGCAGGTTGAAGTAGTTCTGGTGGTAGTCCTCGGCGGGGTAGAAGGTGGGCGCGGGCAGAATCTCCGTCACCACCGGGTTGGGGAAGGCGTGGTTGTCGTTGAGCTTCTTTTTATACTCCTCGGCCAATTGCTTTTGCTCCTCGTTGTGGTAGTAGATGCCCGAGCGGTACTGGGTGCCCACGTCGTTGCCCTGGCGGTTGAGCGTGGTCGGGTCGTGGGTTTTCCAGAAGATTTCGAGCAGTTCCTTGTAGCTGATAACGGCCGGGTCGAAGGTGATGTCAATTACCTCGTTGTGGCCGGTGAGGCCGCTGCACACTTCTTTATAGGTGGGGTTGGCAATGCGGCCGCCGGCGTAGCCGGACACCACTTTCTCCACGCCCTTCAGGTTCTGAAATACGGCCTCGACGCACCAGAAGCAGCCGGCGCCAAATGTTGCATGTTGCATGGGTAGGATGTTGATTCGTTGTTGTTGGTAACAACGCGGTAGACGCGGCCGGGGTTTATTCCTTACAGTAGGAGGTGAGCATGACGTTTTGGAAAGGCTCAACAGCAGCCTACTTCCGGAACCGCGCGGCCACCACCAATTCCTTCGAGCCAGCCGTGTGCTGATAGAAGCCCTCGCCCGATTTCACGCCCAGGCGGCCGGCCATCACCATGTTCACCAGCAGGGGGCAGGGGGCGTATTTGGGGTTGCCCAGCCCCTCGTGCAACACCCTGAGAATGGCCAGGCACACGTCGAGGCCAATGAAATCGGCCAGTTGCAGCGGGCCCATGGGGTGGGCCATGCCCAGCTTCATCACGGTATCGATTTCCTCCACGCCCGCCACGCCCTCAAACAGCGTGATGATGGCCTCGTTAATCATGGGCATCAGAATGCGGTTGGCCACGAAGCCGGGGTAGTCGTTCACCTCGGTCGGCGTTTTGCCCAACTGGCGCGAGAGGTCCATCACCTTTTGCGTCACTTCGTCCGACGTGGCGTAGCCGCGAATTACCTCCACCAGCTTCATCACCGGCACCGGATTCATGAAGTGCATGCCGATAACCTGCGCCGGCCGCTTGGTCACGGCCGCAATTTTGGTAATGGAAATCGACGAAGTATTCGAGGCCAGAATAGCCCCGGCCGGCGCGTGCTGGTCCAGGTCGCGGAAGATTTGCAGCTTGAGGTCCACATTTTCGGTGGCGGCTTCCACCACCAGCTCGGCGCCCGCTACACCTTCGGCCAGCGAGGTAAACGTCTTCAAACGGCCCAGGGTGGCGGTTTTGTCGTCTTCACTCAGCGTGGCTTTGGCCACCTGGCGGTCGAGGTTTTTGGTGATGGTGCCCAAGGCCCGGTCCAGCGCCGGCTGACTGATGTCGATGAGGGCCACGGCAAAGCCGTGCTGCGCAAATACGTGGGCAATGCCATTGCCCATGGTGCCAGAACCGATAACGGCGACGTTCATAACGAATAACAAAAGAGTGGGTGGGAATACAAATGCCGGCCGGTTGCCAGGCGTCGCAAAGCTACGGCGGGGTGTGCAACCACCGTTTTGTTTGCGGGTTACCAACTTTTTTTTCAATTAATATATCCTTTTACAAACACCCGCGTACAAAGCCGCATAGTTTGTTTCTTTCACCTCCTTCACTCACGCTAGCCATGGGCAACCTCCTGTATATCATCGCCGTCATTCTCGTAATCATCTGGGCCGTTAGCTTCTTCGGGGGCTTCTTTACGGGTGGCATCATCCATACCCTGCTGGTCATTGCGATTATCGCCATCCTGCTGCGCGTCATTAGCGGCCGAAGCGCCGTCTAAAGCGCACCCTACGGGGTTAACTTTAAAAACACAAAAAAGCCGTGCTGAGCAATCAGCACGGCTTTTTTGTGTTCGTTGAAAGCACTATTTCCCGATGTCGAACAGGAAGCTGAAGCGCAGCACAAACCCGGGATACAGCGAAAAAACGGAGCTGTCAAAGTTGTAAAGCCCTACAATATCGACTGCCGCGTGCTCGCCCAGGTAGGAGCGGTAGCCGATGCCGGCCAGTGGCGTGGTCACGGTGCGCTTGTATTTGAAATAGCCGTTATTGCCGTCATAGTCAATCAGTTCCGCGTTGGTGACTTCGTACTCGGCGTGCACAAAGAATTCCTTGTACACGATGTACTGCGCAAAGGCCTTGAAGCCGAGGCTACTCGAACTAATGCTCTTATCGCCCTGCCGGTTGAGAACATAGCCGGCATTGGTAGCGCTGTTGCTTAGGCTGAAGCTGCTGTAAGCGTAGGAAATGCCCGGGCCGATGGCAAACTTATCCGTGACCCGGTACCCCAGCGAGGGGGCCGCGCTCACATTGAATTGGTTCAGCCCGCCGTTGGACGCGAAGCCCAGGCCCACGTTGGTGTAAAGGAATTTTTTGGTGGCCGGCCGGCTTTCCGCGCCGCCGGCTTTGGTCGTCTGGCGGTTGGGAAAGTCCAGGCCGGACGGCGCATCGGGCGTGGGGCGCGTTTCGGGCTGCGGCTCCGTTGGCACCGGGGCGGTGGGCACCGGTGCGGTCGGGGCCGGCGTGGGCTCCGCGGGGCGCGGCTGCACGGGCGGCGGGCCGGGAGGCGCCGAGTTCAGCACGGGCTTGTCCTGGGCCTGAGCCCGGTGGGCCGGCAGCCAGGCCACACCCACCAGCAGCAGCAACGGGAGCAAATGACGTTTCATGGAGAGAAGCGGAATGAGAAATGAAAGTTGACGATGAACGGATTAACGGTTGATGAACTAACGAATTTTACCCCGTCCATCGTTCTGCCATTCGTCGAATACTTAAGCCAACTGGTACATTTTCTGACGCTGGGCTTTCAGCGTTTCGTCGGCCAGGTACTCCTCGTAATTCATGCGGCGGTCGATGATGCCGTCGGGCGTGAGCTCAATGATGCGGTTGGCCACCGTGTCGATGAACTGCAAGTCGTGGGAGGCGAAGATGAGCGAGCCGCTGAATTCCTTCAAGCCGTTGTTCAGGGCCTGAATGCTTTCCAGGTCCAGGTGGTTCGTGGGGTCATCCAGCACCAGCACGTTGCCGCTTTCCAGCATCATCTTGCTGAGCATGCAGCGCACTTTCTCGCCGCCGCTCAGCACGTTGGGCTTCTTCTGCGATTCCTCGCCCGAAAACAGCATCCGGCCCAGCCAGCCGCGCACAAAGCTCTCGTCCTTGTCCACGGAGTATTGCCGCAGCCAGTCCACTAGGTTCATGTTGTCGGCCTGGAAGAAAGCGCTGTTTTCCTTAGGGAAGTAGCTGGGCGTGATGGTAGTGCCCCACTTAAATTCGCCCTTGTCGGCTTGAGCTTCGCCAAAAATGATGTCGAACAGGAGGGAGGCCGCCCGGTCGTCGCGGCCCACGATGGCCACCTTGTCGCCCTTATCGAGCGTAAACGACACATTTTTCAGTACCGACTGGCCGTCCACCGCCTTGCTCACGCCGTCTACCGTTAGCAGCTGGTTGCCGGCTTCGCGCTCGGGCTTGAAGGCGATGTAGGGATAGCGACGCGACGAAGGCTTGATTTCTTCCAGCGTCAGCTTTTGCAGCAGCTTCTGGCGGCTGGTGGCCTGCTTCGATTTCGAGGCGTTGGCCGAGAAGCGGCGCACAAACTCTTCGAGCTCCTTGCGCTTATCCTCGGTCTTCTTGTTTACGTCCTGGCGCTGGCGCAGGGCCAGCTGGCTGCTCTCGTACCAGAACGAGTAGTTGCCGGGATACATCGTGATTTTCGAGAAGTCCAAGTCGGCCATGTAGTTGCACACGGCGTCGAGGAAGTGGCGGTCGTGGCTCACCACAATCACCGTATTCTGGAACGAGTCGAGGAAGTTTTCCAGCCAGAGCACGCTCTCGGCGTCGAGGTTGTTGGTCGGTTCGTCGAGCAGCAGCACGTCGGGGTTGCCGAAAAGAGCCTGGGCCAGCAGCACGCGCACTTTTTCGCTGGCTCCCAGGTCCGACATCAAGCTGTAGTGCTTGTCCTCGGTGATGCCGAGGCCGGAGAGCAGCTCGGCCGCTTCGTAGTCGGCGTTCCAGCCCTCGAGGTCGGCAAACTCGCCTTCGAGCACGGCGGCCCGCTCGCCGTCGGCATCCGAAAAATCGGCTTTGGCGTAGAGGGCGTCCTTTTCCTGCATCACCGCAAACAAGCGCTGGTGGCCCTGAATCACGGTTTGCAGCACCTGCTGGTCGTCGTAGGCAAACTGGTTCTGCTTGAGCACGGCCAGGCGCTGGCCGGCGGGCATTTCCACCGAGCCGGTGTTGGGCTCGATTTCGCCCGACAGGATTTTCAGGAACGTGGACTTGCCGGCCCCGTTGGCCCCGATGAGGCCGTACACGTTGCCGGGTAGGAATTTAACGGTGACGTCTTCAAACAGCACGCGCTTGCCGTAGCGCAGGCTCACATTGGATGTGGAAATCATTCAATCAGAAAATAGGGGCTTACAAAAGACACGCTGCGAAGCGCATCCGCCTGCAAAATTACGCAACAGGACCCGGGCCGGAATCCGTATTGCCCAACTAGTTGCCGGGCTTAGCGAAAATAACTCCCGCATCTGCCAATTAGTGCCCGATAACGACGGAAATGTGAACGGACGTCAGGTATTTCCGGCCGGGGCAAAACCTCCCGGCCTTCGGGCTAGTATAAAATAGCAGCAAGCCGGTGTCGCCGGCCAAATCCCTTCATCCTAACCGCATTTCCGCCATGGCTGATACCGAATTGACCTCCGAAAACAATGGCCTGCGCATGGGCATCCTCACGGGCGTGGTCCTGATTGCGTACACGGGCATTGCCGCGCTGGCCGGCTTCCTCGACAAAATTGAAGCCGGCACGCTCGACATTGTCATTTTGATTGCCGGTATTGTGATGGCCATTATGCGCCTGAAACGCTACCGCCGCAACCGCCTTTCCTACTTCCAGGGTTTTAGCACAGGCATTATCACGGCCATTGTGGCGTCGGTGATGCTGGGCGCGTTTTTCTGGCTGTTGGGCGGCATCAGCAAGGCGGCAATTACGGCCATTGAGGCCCGCGACCTGTTTGGGGCCGACCTGGGGGTGCTCATCAGCGGCCTGGGCATCATCCTGCTCGGCACGATGACCGGCGTCATCACTTCGCTCGTGGCCATGCAGTACTTCAAAAGCCCCGACCACATGCCGGTTGCCAGCCTCGATTAGCCCTTATTTCCTTCCCAGAACGTTTCTCAAAAGCGGCTCCGTCAGGAGCCGCTTTTTTGGTATTAAGGCAAGATGAAGAAAATCGCGCTATAAGAAAAAAAAGATAAAACAGAAACTAAACTTTATATTGCGGGCGTTATCAACGAAGCCTCGAAATTTTCAGGTCAAAAAGATAATTGTTATGTCTAAATTGTTCGCCCTTCTACTCGCCTTTTTCCTCTTCTCTGCCGCGCATTCGGCCAATGCGCAAATGTCGGACCGGCTCAGTGAGCACCCCAATTTTGGTAAAGCCATCAACCAGGAGGCCGCAGCCGCCACCCGCGAGATGATGAACCGTCTGCACCTCAATGAGGGCCAGTATCTCAAACTATTGCCGCTGAACCGCACCAAGCTCGCCGGCCTGGGGAGCATCAACAGGGCGTATAAGAACGACGAAACCACCCGCGCGGCCAAAGCCGCCGAGCTGGAAGCCCAATACGAGCAGGAGTGCAGCCGCATTCTCACGCCGTCGCAGCTCAGCCAGCTGCAGCAAAGCAATGGCCAGCCCGCGGCTGCGCCCGCTAACTCGGGCAATGGCCTAGGTTGATTTTTACCGTCCAGTATATCTAAAAAAGCCCCGGCAATAACTATTGCCGGGGCTTTTTTGGGATTATGGGGTAGGGGACAGCGGGTCCGTCAGCACTTCCGTCACCGTGCCCAGCGGACCAAAGCGCAGGCTGAGGCAGGCGGCGCCGGAACGGGCGTGCCGGCCTTCGCACTGGCTGCCAGGCTCCAGGTAATAGTAGTACACTTTTTCGGTGCCGGCGCGTAACTCTTCCTCATCGGGCTGGCCGAGCAGGGTGGTTACGTCGTCGGCGCGGGCTTCATAGAGCTGCTCCTTGCTGCGCACCAGGGCCGGCACGGCGGCGCGGCGCTGGTTGCGGCAGGCATAAGGGTCGGCGCGCCAGGTGGGAGCGTCGAAGTCCGGGAGCTGCGGCAGCGCGTGGCCGCAGCCGCCCATCCACAGCCCGCTAAATGCCAAAAGCAGGAAACCGCACGAGCGGACGGTGATGCTGGGAAACCTGGACATGGGCAATTGCAGCAAAATGCAGCAGTAGGGTGACGTAGAAATTGACGAAACTAAGCACTAAATTTGGCACGATGCTGTATAAAGCTCTTGCCGGGAATAATTAGAAATATAATCGTTCGGTGTTAGCAATGAAGGCTAGAACAATCGTTGGGATGCTGCTGGGCGCTGGGATTACGGCGGGGCCGGCCGCGGCGCAGTCGGTGCCGGCGGCTGTGGCAGCGCTGCCGGAGCCGGCACGCCGGGTTTATTATCAGGCGGCTTTTGAGCAGCAAGCTGCGCTGTTGTATGCTAAGCTGAAGCTGGCCGACACGGGGCTGACGCTGCCGGTGTTTCGGGAGGGGCTGGTGGGCTATTATAACCTGCGGCGCGACAGCCACCGGGCCGGCAGTCCGCCGGTGCTCACGCTCATCGATTTTGGCCGGCCCAGCCAGCAGAAGCGCCTGTGGGTGATTGACGTGGCGCACGCCAAGGTGTTGTTTCACACGCTGGTGGCCCACGGCAAAGCCAGCGGCGGCGATGTGCCGGTGGCCTTCTCAAACCGCGACGGCTCCGAAATGAGCAGCCTGGGCTTCTACCGCACGGCGCCCACCACCTACACCGGCAAGCACGGCCTGTCGCTCAAAATCCAGGGCCTCGACCCCGGTTTCAATTCCAACGCTGAAAGCCGCGCCGTGGTGGTGCACGGGGCCGATTACGTGTGCGAGGACTTCGTGAAAGCCCACGGCCGGCTGGGGCGCAGCCAGGGCTGCCCGGCGCTGCCCGTGGCCGAAACGGCGGCTATTGTGAAAACCATTCGGGGCGGCAGCGTGGTGTATCTGCACGGTCCGGCCGGGGCCGGCTACCGCTCGCAGTGGCTGAACCTCGATACCGCCGCGGCGGCCTACGCCGGCCTGAGCATGACCGGTGGCGAAGGCCAGGTGAACTAAGAACGGGTACCCTGAAGCGGTGCTTCGGCCCGTGGAACGACTCCGCCGCAAGCCGAAGCATGGCTTTGGGGTAATCGTTCGGCCAACCCGAAAACCGGATAAGAATAACCAGAACGGAAAGGGTGCGTTAAAAGCGCGAACCGGCCTTCGCAAGGTCCGGCTCGCGCTTTTCCCCTAACCCTTTTCTTTCTAGCTATGCGACTCAATCTCCGCTTCATCATTGCCATCATTGTGGCGGCGGTGTCCCTTTTTGGGTATTTCTTCAACACTTCCAAAAACGAGGTGACCGGCGAAACCCAGCACGTAAACATGAGTGCCGACCAGGAAATTGCCCTGGGCGTGCAGGCCGCGCCGGAAATGGCCGCCCAGTACGGCGGCGAAAGCTCCGATGCCCGCGCCACGGCTGCCGTGCAGCAGGTGGGCCAGAAAATAGTGGCCAGCACCAAAGCCGGCCAAACGCCTTACCGGTTCCAGTTTCATTTGCTGGCCGATGACAAGACCATCAATGCCTTTGCGCTGCCCGGCGGGCAGGTGTTTATCACACAGGGCCTGCTCAAAAACCTGACCTCGGAAGCCCAACTGGCCGGGGTGCTGGCCCACGAAATCGGCCACGTAGTGGGCCGCCACTCGGCCGCGCAGGTGGCCAAGTCGAACCTGACACAGGGCCTAGCCGGCGCGGCCACCATTGCCTCGTACGACCCCAACAGCCCCGGCAGCTCGGTGGCCAAGGCGGCGGTGGCAGCGGCCATTGCCAAGGTGGTGACGCTGCGTTTCGGGCGCGAAGACGAGCTGGAAGCCGACAAGATTGCCGTCGATTTCACACCTAAGGCCGGCTACGACCCCCGCGCCATGATTCAGGTGATGAAAATGCTGGAGCAGACCGGCGGCCGTAGCTCCACCCCGGAATTCCTGAGCACCCACCCCGACCCCGGCAACCGCATCGGCGAGCTGGAAAAGGAAATCGCGGCGGAATACCCGCAGGGCGTGCCGGCCGGGTTGAAGCAGTAACGCCCACTGGTCATTGCGAGTGGAGCGCAGCGCAACGCGGCAATCCGTCCTGTTAGCAGCGATGAACCTGGTAATGTGAAAAAGCCCTGGTACCATTGCGGTGCCGGGGCTTTCTGGTAAAAGGGTGTGCTGGTTTTAGGAGGACGGATTGCCGCGTTGCGCTGCGCTCCACTCGCAACGACAAAAGATTAAAAGTTGGGTGGCGTGAGGTTTTTGAAGTGGCCATTCAGCCGCACCCGCTCCTTGAGGCGCTCGGTTTCGAGGACGACGGGCAGGATGGTGTCGAGGTGCTCGCGCACCATTTCCTGCCGCTCCTGCTCGCTGGTGGTGGCCAGGAGCTGGTATTCCTGCTCGGTGCTGAAGCCGATGTGGTGGGCCACGTCGAAAATGCTGTAGTCGGGGGCCAGCTCCAATAAGAGCTTGCGCAGGCCGAGGGCTTCGTAGAGCTGGCGCACCTGGCGGGTGATGATGTCGCGCAGGAGCGGGTCGGCTTCTTCGTCCTGCACCACGTCTTCGATGAGGCCGCCGGCGTAGAGCTTGCCGGGCGCCTGGCGGTAGAATTTATTGATGCGAAACACGCCCACGGCCTTGGTGCGAATATCAAGCTCGCCGCTGGAATAGGTTTGCTCCACACTCACGAGGCGCATTTCGGTGCCCAGCTCGCTAAGGGAATTGTCGAGGTAGGGCGGGATGCCGAAGGTGGCGTTTTGCTCAATGCACTCGCGCACCAGCTGGCGATAGCGCGGCTCGAAGATGTGCAGGTTCAGCTTTTCGCCCGGAAAAACCACCAGATTGAGCGGGAAAAGTGGCAGCAGGCGGGCCATGGAATGGGGAGATGGGGAGTAGGGAAATGCAAAGGAAGGCAGGGGGTAACAGCGAAGCCTGGCCATAGTGTTTAGGCGGGCTTGTTCCTGCGTAAAGCCAGGAAGCGGCCGAAGGTAGGCGGGAAAGCCGAAACCCCGCGCGCCACGCTACTTTTGCCCCAATGTCATCTGCCAAACTGATTCCTGATTTTTCGATATTGCTCAAACAGGCGGGGCGTTTGCTGCTGCAAGTGGTGGCGGCCCTGTTTCTGGCCTCGGTGGCTTGGGTGCTGATGTACCGCTGGGTGGCCCCGCCCGCTACGTGGCTGATGCTCGACCGACGCGCCCACGCCCCCGTGGGGCTGGGATACTACGGCATCCAGCCCGACCCGCGCCACATCAACTACCAGTTCCGAACCCTGGACGAGGTGGCGCCCGCCGTGCCGCTGGCCCTGGTGGCGGCCGAAGACCAGCGTTTCCTTATTCACCACGGCTTCGACTTCGACGCCCTCACCCAAGCCGCCAAACGCAACTGGAACCGCGCCGAGGGCAAGCCCGTGGTGGGCGGCAGCACCATCTCGCAGCAAGTGGCCAAAAACGTGTTTCTGTGGCAGGGCCGCAGCTACGTTCGCAAGGCCGCTGAGGCCTATTTCACGGTGCTGATTGAGTTTTTGTGGAACAAGCGGCGCATTATGGAGATGTACTTGAGCGTGGCCGAGATGGGCGACTGCACCTTCGGGGTGGAGGCCGCCAGCCTGCGCTACTTCGGCAAGCACGCCAGCGAGGTGAGCCCCGCCGAAGCCGCGCTGCTGGCCGGCGTGCTGCCCAACCCGCTGCGCTTCCGGGCCTCGAACCCGGGGCCGGTGGCGCGGGCCAAGCAACAGCGGGTGCTGCGCAATATGCGTCGCCTGGGCGGCACGTCATACGTCAAACTGCTCCTCAATAAATAGCTATGAAAAAGCAATTTCAGCCCCTAGTAGCAGTGGCTGCCCTGCTCACGTTGGGCGTGGGCACCGGCCGCGCGCAGCAAGCGCCGCGCCCTATGCCACGGACCGACGCAAAGGATGCCGCCGCCATCCGGCAGGTGCTGACGACACAAACGGCGGCCTGGAACCGGGGCGACATCCCCGGCTTCATGCAGGGCTACTGGCAATCGGACTCACTGGTGTTCATCGGCCGCAAAGGCCCGACCTATGGCTGGCAGCAGACGCTGGATAACTACAAAAAGGGCTACCCCAATGCTGATGCCATGGGAAAGCTCGATTTCAGCGGGCTGCGCATCACCGTGCTGGCGCCGGGCGCGGCCCAGGTGGTGGGCCACTGGCATCTGGCCCGGCCGGCGGCCGGCGACGTGCAGGGGTATTTCCTACTGGTGCTGCGGCAGTTTGACGGGCAGTGGAAGGTGGTGGCCGACCACACGAACAGCAGCCAGTAGGAACCGGCTGCCGAGGAGCTACCCGAGTGTACCCCAAAGCTCCGCTTCGGCCCGCGTCAGGCCGTTGTTTGTAGCACTTTTTGGGTGTCGTTCGGCCGAAGCGTAGCTTCGGGGTACTCGTCCTGCCAGCTTCGGCAGCTTTATTTCAGGAAATGATGACCTCCACGCGGCGGTTCTGCTGGCGGCCGGTGGGGTTGTCGGAACCGTCGGAATTGGTGTTGGGGGCCACGGGATTGGCTTCGCCAAAACCCTGCACCTGCAGCTGGCCGGCGGTGCCGGCCTGGTGCTGCGTCAGCCAGTTGGCAATGGCCTGGGCGCGCCGACGGGAGAGTGACACGTTGTAGGCATCGTCGCCCTTGGCATCGGTGTAGCCGTTGATAACGACGCGGCTTTTGGTGTACTCGCGCACTACCTGGGCCAGCTTTTCGAGGGTGGGCGCGGCGCCGGGCTTGATGTCGGCTTTATCAAAATCGAACAGTACGTCGGTGTCGAAATTGATAACCAGGCCCATGTCGGTCATTTTGCCGCCCAGGTCGCTGGCCGCCCCCGACAAGTCGCTCACCTGGCCGGTGAGCTTCTGCCCCTGGTCGGGGCGTGAAGCCGTTGGCGCGGGGCCCGGCCCGGCAGCGGCCGGAGTGGGTGCAGCCTCGGCCGGGGGCGGCGGCGGGACCGGCGCGGACCGTTCGGCCGACGACGGTGCTTTTTGCTCGGAGCAGCTGCTGGTCAGCAATGCGGCGGCAACCAAGGCCGCCTGAAAAACGACGCGGCTCATCGCTGCACGGGAATGGCGTCGAAGGAGCTGGCTCCCGGAATGCTAATCGACACCGTGGAAGTGGTGGTGGGCGGGGCCGGGAATTTCAGCGTGACGATGGCGGGCGCGTCTTTGTGAGCGGTGATGTCGAGTATTTTGCCGTTGCTGTTCAGCGGTAGCGCCATGTACTGGCCCTGCTGGTCCTTGAGCACGTTGTATTTGCGGGAAGTGGCGTCGTCGATGTAGTTAATCTGGTCGACTTCGGCGTGGGTGTAGGCGCCGTTGGTGGTGCCGGGCGGCAGGGCAAACTGCAGCTCCACGTTCAGAATATCGCCTACGACGCGCGCCTTGGTGAGCGAAACCTGGGTGCCGCTGGGGCCCGCCTGGGTGGAAAGCGCGGCCGGGGCCGGCGCGGGAGCCGGGGCAGCGGGCGGCGCAGTGGCTTCGCTGCGCTCCACGCCAGGCGCGGGGGCCGGCGGAGCGGGCGCGGTTTCGGTGGGCGCGGAAGTAGTGGTGGTTTCGGCGGTTTTTTCCTGGCTGCAGGCGGCCAGGCTGAGCGCAAAAGCACTGGCTACGAAAAAGGGCTTTAGCATGAGAATAGGAAAATAGTTGAGTTTGGGAGTACGGGGCAAGGCTGCCGGAGGTTAGTGGGTGGGCTTGCTGTTGGTGGCCCGTTACTGGCAGGCAGGCCACCAACCGCGCTAACTGCCGGCCTGGCAGCTCTTCTGCGCCTCGGCTCTGACTACTTCCTGCGCCGGGTGGCCAACTAAAAAGCCCGCTCCAGACCGGAGCGGGCTTTTCGAATGATAAGCGGATGATGCTAGGCTTTGGGGGCGGTTTCGGGCTTGGGTCCGGCTTTCTGGCGTTCGCTCTCGCGCACGCCGCCGCACTGCTCGCACCCATCGCTGTCTTTGGTGTATTTCTGGCCCACGCCGGTGAGCGTGGAGCTCGATTTCTTGGCCAGCAGCTTTTCGGCAGCGTCGAGCTTGTTCTTGAGGGCGTCGAGGTCTTTGCGGACCTTGTTGTAGGTGCCAAGCTGGGCATTTGGAAAAGGACCGGGCGCGGAGCGAGCCGGCGCTAAAAGCGTTTTACACCCAGCACCTTGAGCACCGTGTAATGCAGTTGCGGGTTGCCAAAGTTGCCCTGAAACGTAGTGTCGGTGCGTAATCGAATACTGAGGTAGTCGTTGGGCCGAACATCGACCCGGCCTTGGTGGAATTCCTCTAACCACGCCGTATCGGCCATTTTGGCGGGAATGGTGTGGTTTTTCAAAACCAATTCCCACATAGCTTCGCCCATAAAATCGGGCCGCTTGATTTTAACTAGGTACTCGTTTTCGGACGTTTCGGTGCTGGTGGCCAGCAGCGCCCGCAGGTTTGAGGTATCGAAGCCGGGATTGAGGCGGGCATTCCCGACGGACGACCGGTAGTCGGCGTAGTCGCCGGGCCGCAGCAGCGCGGCGGCCCGCACGATGTCCTCCATCAACCCCACGAGCTTGAGGGTGGAAAGCTGGCCGGGTACCATCAAGGGGTTGAAGGTTTCGGTGGGGGCCATCGATTCCAGGGCGATGCGCAGGTTTTCGATTTCCTGCGCATCGGTGAAACCGGTTTTGCCTTCGAGCAGCTTCAAGAGCTGGTACTTCGCTTTGAGCAAAAAATGGCCGACCAACTTTTTCCAGTCGAAGCCCTGGATGGCTTCGTCGGGGATGCCCCGCACCAGGATGGCCAGCTTCGAGCGGATGGAACCAGCCTCGACGTCGTCCAGAATCAGTTCGGCGTGTAGCTCGGGCAGAATGGACTGCGCCAGCAACTCATCGAATTTCGTGAAGGCGGTTACCAGGTCGGCAATGGCCTTGAACACGCGTTGCGGGGTCTGGCTTTGGCGCTCAAACTGGACGTACAATTCGAATTCGGCAACGACGGCTTCCATGTTGGTGCTGGTAATTTTCTCCCAAAATCAGGGTCTTCGCCCATAGCCCGGCGGCGGCTCAAAGCTGTCAGGCCGACGGCTTCAATGGCGACTGCGCCGCCAGCGCATCCACAATTTCCATGGTTTGCACGCTCACGGTGCACACGCGGGCCAGCAGGTCGGCAACCTGCTCAACGTGGTCGGCAAAGCGGTAGGTGTCGAAGTGCGCCCGGATAGTGGGGTCCTTGGGCGTGCGTTCCTTGTACTGGTCGAGCACCCACTCTAAAGCCGAGCGGTTGCCGAGGCGGTAGCGCCAGGCGGCTTCGGGAATGCCGGTAATGACGTCGTCCTCGAAAAGTGCAATAGTGCCGGCAGCCGGGTCCGCCTTGAGGCGTGGTTTCCGCTGGTTTCCGCTGGTTTCCGCTGGTTTCCGCTGGTTTCCGCTGGTTTCCGCTGGTTTCCGCTGGTACGTTTTAGAGTCGGGTGTGGTTCAGCTTTTTCGTAATTAATGTGGAGTGCTAAAAGCTGCGCACCACCAGCGCTCCAGGTTGCAAAGTCCGGATAAAAGGGCAGGCGGGGGAAATCTTGTTTCAGGTTCTGGGCGTAGGCGACACGGTAGTGAGGGTCGTGCAGTACGGCGTAGGCGTAGTGGAATATTTGCTCCCCGCTGATGCTGGCGTCGCTATAGTGTGTGCGGAATTGCGCAAGGCCCCAAGCGGTGATATTGGCTTGTTTGTCGCCGTTTGTGTTCTTATAATCGAGTGGAATGCATTGCGTGCTAGCACCAGCTCCTACGTAATGGTAATCTGTTGCAACTTCTGCTGTGCAGACCATGAATGGCTTTGCTGAATTAGGGCCAGTCAACAACATCACAGTACCAGTCGCGCCGATTTTTTTACCAAACAGACCTTGTTCGTCAACAAAAACCGACGAACGATAAATGAATCGTTTCACGAAAGGCCTGTAATCGTAAGGAACGATGCGCCTCTTATCAAGGGGTTCCCGTCCACCTTTGTCCAACTTGCTTTTCAAGTTGCGGGACCATTTGAAGGTGAGTGCAACATCGGAAGCGAATACATGCTTAACGCCCGGCTTGTCATATTCATCAATAAGATATCGCATTTTCTCAGCCACAGTTTCTACAGTCTCTCCCGTAACCCATTCATCTCGACCTGAATTAATGCCGGTACCATAGTGTCGAAACAGAGCCCGCTCCCCCGCAATACTTTTCGCGCCTTTTGTTTCCTTATCAATCAGCGGCACCAGGCTTTCCCAGTCGTTGTCCGTTTGGCCCAGCCAGTTGCCTTTGGTGTCGGGCTTGATGCGGTCGAAATCGAGGGCTTTAAACCTGGTTTCGTGGAGGAAGGTAAGCTTGTCGGCAGCCGTTTCCAGGGCGGGGCGGCCGGCGTAGTGAATTTTGGCAAGCTGGCCCTTGCGCTTGGGCTGCTTGATAAAAAAGGCCATGGCCACGCCCGTCTGGATGCCGAATACATTGTGCTTGGTGCCCGAGAGCTTGGGGTTGGCCCGCACGTCGCCACCAAGGTCCACGAGGTAGATGTCGGAAAACTCATCGGCCACCGACTTGCGGAAGCCGTCGAAGGTACGCGAGTGAATGAAGCTGCTGTTGGTGATGAAAGTGAGCACGCCCTTATCGGCCAGCCGGTCGCTGGCCCAACGAAAAAACCGGGCGTACATGTCGTAGAGCTTGGTTTTTTGGGCGGTACTGCGGGCAATGTACGTGTCCTTGATGCGCTTGTCGACCTCCTTGTAAGTGCGGTTTTTGTTGTTGTCGTTCTCGTTTTGCTGGTTGGCGTTGTAAGGCGGGTTGCCGATGATGACGGATAGTTCCCGCTCGTTCTGGCGCCTGATGCGCTGGGCGTTTTCCAGGCCCAGGCCGAAGCTGAGGCCGAGCTGCCCACGCCGGGTTTTCTGAAAGCCCACGTTGTCAAGGGTGTCCACGAAGCAGATGTTGTGAAACTCGGCGTAGGCGCCCATCTTCTGCTTGTAGGTGTACTCGATGTTGAGGTTGGCGATGTAGTAAGGCAGAATGGCTACCTCGTTGGCGTACAGCTCGTGCTGGTATTTGTGGGCCAGGGTCTTTTTGGGGAGGTATTCCAGCAGTTCCGTGATAAAGGTGCCCGTGCCCGTGGCCGGGTCCAAAATTTCGACGCCCTTGTCGCCGAGCAGCTTGTCGAAATGCTTCTCGGTGAGGTGTTCGGTGCTTTCAATCATAAAGCGCACCACCTCGTTGGGCGTGTACACGATGCCGAGGCGGTCGGCCCCTTTGGGGTTGTAGGCTTTGTAGAAGTTCTCGTACACCACCTTCAAAAATTTCTGCTTCTCCTTGTGGCTGGCAATGCCGGAGGCCTGGGCATTGATGACGTCGAAGAAGGGCCGGATGCGCTCCAAGGTGTCGCGCCGGGTAGAGCCGGTGAAGAAGGTATTGATGACCTGCTCCAACTCGTGAGCAATGTTATTCTCGCGGTGAAACTGCGTCTCATCAAACACCCGGTTGAAGATGTCCTCGGTGAGAATGTGCTGAATCATCATCTCGCGGGCTTCGCTCGCCCCGAAATCGGGGTTGATGCTGTCCTGGCCCAGCACCACGAAATCGGCTAATTTGGTTTTGAACTTGGCGTTGGTTTTTTCGGCCGCTTCAATCACGTTGCGCAGGCTCCCGACCACCCCGGGCAGGTCTTGCCGAAACTGCTCGATGGCCCGCCGAAACGTTCGTACCTCGGGCCGCTCGTAATTAAGGAACTGGCCCAGCAGGCGGTCAGTCGCCGCGTCGTCGTCCAGTAGCACCCGCCCGGCCTCGCTGCCCGCCTGAATGAGCACCAGGGTGCGCGAATCTTCAAACAGAATGTTATCCTGCGGGTAGCCTTTGGCGAATTTCTTCTGGATTTCCTCGTCCAGGTCGTCGCCGGTATCCTTCGCTTCCCAGTAGCCCCAGCTGAGGCGCAAGGCATCCTTCACGGTGCCATCCGGCCGAATCATGTTGCCCTTGATGGCCTTGTAATCGAGCTGGGGCACCAGCAGAAAATCCTTCTGGCGGCAATACTCATTTAGCAGGCGCTCAAATGCGCCGCTAATGGCAGATTCTTTGGCGGTGCCCCCGTAGTGAATGAGTTGGGCAATTTCGTTCTGATAGCGTTGGACTGCCTGGCGCGACATAATTAAAAGCGGGTAGAAACAGACCCACAAGGTAGCCCGATTTTACACGATACCATTCCCCGCCTCGCCATGTGGGCTGCTGCCGGAGGTCAATTCGGCGGCGCACTATGCGGCCGTAGATGCGGGCGTCCCCTGGCCGTTGTTGCCATAGAACATGAATAGCCGCTTCACATAGCCTGACCGTCCTATTTTGCGGCCCCATGAACCGCTTCGACCGCATCACCGCCATCCTCATCCAGCTCCAATCCAAGCGCGTGGTGAGCGGCCCCGCGCTGACCGAGCGGTTTGGGGTGAGCTTGCGCACCATCTACCGCGACCTGCGCACGCTGGAGCTGGCCGGCGTGCCGCTGTTTGGCGAGCCGGGGGTGGGCTACTCGCTGGCCGAGGGCTACCGGCTGCCGCCCGTCATGTTTACCCGTGAGGAAGCCACGGCCCTGCTCACGGCCGAAAAGCTGGCCGCCCGCCTCACCGACGCGCCCACGGCCCAACTCAGCGGCGCGGCCATGGACAAGCTGCGCGCCGTGCTGCGCCACGCCGACCGCGACCACCTCGAAACCCTGGGCCCGCACATCCAGGTGTTTGGGCCGCGCGACCCGGCCGACCGTCCCAACGCCTACCAGCCGCTGGTGACGGCCGTGGCCGCGCACCAGGTGGTGCACCTGCGCTACCAGGCCGCCGACAGCCGCGAACCAACCACCCGCGACGTGGAGCCCATCGGCCTGTACCGGAGCCGGCACTGGCACGTGGTGGCGTATTGCCGGCTACGGCAAGCCTTCCGGGAGTTTCGCCTCGACCGCATCGAGCACCTGGAGCTGCGGGCCGAAACCTTCGCGGCCCGCCCCGAAACCCTGGCCCACTACTGGGCCGCCGAGGCCGCCCGGCGAGGCAAGGAAAAGGTGGTGCTCCGCTTCGAGGCCGCCGCCGTGGCGCCGGACCTGGCCCAGCAGCTGCACGACACCAAGCGCCAGTATGGCTGGACGCAGGAGCGGCCGCTGCCCGATGGCCGCCTGGAAATGACCCTGCTCATCGGCTCGTTTCCCTACCTGGCCGCCTGGCTGCTGCCCTACGCCGGGGCCATCACGGTGGTGGAACCGCCCGCGTTGCGCGAGCACCTGCGCGCGCTGGCCCGGCGGGCCTACGATTTTTTTGGCGCGCCCGAATAGCTGCTGACATAGGGCTGTCAGGGGCGGGGAGGACCTTTGCAGAGTCAAGTGACAAGGACTCTTTTTCAACCCCATTTCCCCGTTTTCTATGTTTGTTAATGCCCTGACCGCCGTTCATTGGCTGAGTGTGCTGCTAGCCTTCGTGGCGTATTTCCTGCTGGGTGCGCTGTGGTACCTGCTGCTTTTCCCGAAGCTGTACCGGGTGTCGCTGGGCAAGGAGAACGAGCCCGATACCGGGCAGAATCAGCAGCCCATTTTCATTGTGGGGCCGGCGGTGTGCGCGCTCATCATCACCATTACCTGCGCGGTGCTGCTGCGGGCGCTGCACATTGCCGCGTATGGCCCGGCGCTGGGCTTTGCGCTGGTGGTGGGGCTGGGCTACCTGTTCACCAATACCGTCAACATTGCCATCAACCCGAATATTCCGCGGCCGTTTCTCTACGGGTTCATCACGGGCAGCTACCACCTGGTGGGCATGGTGCTGGTGAACCTGATTCTGGTGGCTGTGCAATAAGGGCTGGTAGCGCGGACTATACGGTCCGCGCTACCAGTCCCAGCCCCGCCGCGTGGGCTGCGGCGTCCGCATAATCGACCGACAGCAGCATGGGCACATCTTCGCGGCCCAATTCCTCAATGATGGGGCCGACCAGCGCGGCCCGCTCGGGCACCTGTACGTCGCGGATGTAGATGGCCCGGATGCGGCCGGGGTGGCGGCGCACCACTTCGCGGTAGATGCGGGCGTCTTCCTGGCCGCTGTCGCCGAGCAGCACGAAGGGCAGCTGGGGGTAGGTGGTGAGGATGTCGTCGATTTCGTGGAGCTTGTGGGCGAAGTGGATGGCGGCCGAGCCCGTGATGCCGGCCGGCACGGGGGCCTTGGGCCGGGCAATGCTGAGGTCGCGCAGCAGGAGCGGGCCGGTGGGAATGTCGTGCAGCTTCAGAAAGTCGGCCAGCAAGTCGTAGAGGTTCCAGGGGCTGCTGCTCACGTAAAAGAAGGGGTTGTCGGGCTGGCCGGTGCGGCCGTGCTGGAGCCGGCGGTAGAACTCAGCCACCCCTTCGAAAGGCTGTTTCGATTGGGCATTGCTGAAGAGCACGCGGCCCAGCATCTTGACCAGGTTGGTGGCGCTGGTTTCAAACACCGTGTCGTCGAGGTCGGAAATGACGCCGAACTCGGCGCTGGCGGGCGGCACCAGCACGTGGGCCTGGGTGGCGATGGCCTCGGCGGGCAGCTTGAGAAACGCGGGCAGCCGGGCCACGCGCACGGGCACGGGGTACCAGAGGAAGTCGACGGGGGCGGGCAGGGCCTGCGGCTCGATGACGAGGGTGAAGTAGCCCTCGTCGTCGGTGCTCACCAGGTGCTGGCTGCCGTCGGGCAGTTCGGCCACGAGGTCGGCCGCGGCCACTTCACGGCTGTTGAAGCGGCGCACCATGCTGCGGAAATTGCGCCAGCGCGAGTCGGCGGCGGTGGCGGCGGTCAGGCCGGGGTCGGCCAGCAGGCGGCCTTTGATGTAGAACTTCCGGGCGGTGCCGTAGCTGCGGTAGGCGTCGATTTGCAGGGGGCGCAGCCAGCCGCGCCGAGCCGAATAGCGGGTGAACAGGTGGTCGGTCCACTCCGAAAGGTTGGAAAGGGCATTGGGCAGCTTCATGGGGCAAACCTACGGCTGGCAAGCCGTAGCGTGGACTCTGCGAGTCCGCGCCGGTGCGAATGGGGCCACAGTTCTAGCAGGCGCGGACTCGCAGAGTCCACGCTACAGCCGGCCGTACGGCGGCCTTTTGCGTAGAAGCTGAACCTTGAATTCCCGGTTTCTTCCAAGCGCCATGTCCACCGCCACTGCTCGTCCCAAAACCCGCAAAAAAACGCTGCTGCCGCAAGAGGAAGCGCACATTCTCTACAAAGACCCCGCCCGGCAGGCCGAGATGGCCGGCCTGCGCTATGCCACCGACCAGGGCACGGGCATCAGCCGCAAGCCTACCCGGGCCGGCCATTTTGCCTATTACGATGCCAAAGGCCAGAAAATCACCGACGACAAAACGCTCACGCGTATCGGCAGCTTCGTGATTCCGCCGGCCTGGACCGACGTCTGGATTTCGCCCTCAGCCAACACCCACCTGCAGGTGACCGGCCACGACAACCTGGGCCGTAAGCAGTACCGCTACCACCCGGCCTGGGACGAAATGCGCAGCCTGACCAAGTTTTCGCGCCTGCGCACCTTCGGCGAAAAGCTGCGGCCGCTGCGCCAGCAGCTCAACAAGGACCTGCGCCGCCCCGAGCTGGACCGCGAAAAGGTGATTGCCCTGGTGCTCACCCTCATGGACCAGTCGTTTATCCGCGTCGGCAATAAGGAGTACGCCAAAAAGAACGGCAAGTCGAAGCCCAGCTACGGCCTCACCACGCTGCTCGACAAGCACGTGGACGTGACCGGCACGGACGTCAACTTTAGCTTTGTAGGTAAAAAAGGCGTGCCGCACGACGTGACCCTTCACGATGCGCGCCTGGCCCGGCTGGTGCGCAAGTGCAAGGAAATCCCGGGCCAGCACCTGTTTCAGTATTATTCGAAAGACGGCCAGCGGCACGCCCTCGAATCGGGCGATGTGAACGATTACCTGCACCGGCACACTGGCCTGGCCCTGTCGGCCAAGGACTTCCGCACCTGGGGCGGCACCGTGAAGATGGTGGGCTGCCTCGAAGCCGTGCTGCGGGAGGAGCCCGACCTGGCACCTGAAAAGGTGATTAAAAAAGCCGTGAAGGACGTGGCCGCCGGTCTGGGCAACACGCCCACGGTGTGTTCCAAATACTACATCCACCCGCAAGTCGTCGAGCTGTTCAAGTCCGGCCAGCTCATCGAGTTCCTGCGCAAGCACGACGCCGAAGCTAAACCCAATGACCTGCTTTCGCCGGTGGAAAACCTTGTGCTGAAAATGCTGGAACAGGCTTAGTAGAAGCTGTAAAAACCGTGTAACGGTCATGCTGAGCGCAGCCGAAGCATCTCTACTGCGGCAGTAATCCAATCGAAAGGATTTACTATTGCGGTAGAGATGCTTCGGCTGCGCTCAGCATGACCGTTCTGGATTTCGCCTGGCCGACTACTCTTCCGGCACCTTGTCAAAGGCATCCTTGGCCGGGGCGGCTTCCTGTATGAATCGAATGCCCGCCTGGCCCGTGGTGGCCCTGAATTCATCATTGCCCGCACCGCCATAAATCTGAATCCGGGGCTGGGCGCGGGCGTTGGGGCGGTGGTTTTCTACTACGAAACTGTCGTCGCCGCCCAGCCCTTCCAGCTGAATGCGGCGCGTTTCGGCCGGCCGGAAGGCGCGGCGGTAGAACGCGGCCGTGCTCTTGGCCGCGAAAATGGCCACCACGGTTGAGTCGGCGTAGCGGTGGATTTCGAACCGCTCCGCTTCGTTCGTGCCGCCGATGCGGGGCCGGCGGGCCAGGTGGCGATAGAAGGTTTCGGCCAGCGCGGGCAGCTTCTCGCGGCGGGCCTGGAAGGCGGCCAGCGTGCGCGGGCCCTCCAGCGCGTACACGGCGGGGGGCAGGCGGCGCACGGCGCGCTGCAGCACCGAGTCGGGCAGACGGCGCTGCAAGTCGCGCGCGGCGGCCTGAAACTGGACGCGCGTGAGCTGGTTGAGGGCGCGCCGGTCGAGGTATTCGCCGTTGGAGAGCTGGGCCACCGGCGCCTTGTAGCGCGGCCCGAACGTGACCCAGTGCCGGATGGCGACGTGGCCAATCAGCCAGCCCAGCACGCCGTCATCGAGGCGGTAAATCACCATGTCGCGGTCCTTGGGCAGGGGGCGAATGCGCGCGAAGCCGGCGGCCGTGGGGGCGTCCACGGCCCAGCTCCACTGCCCGGCGTGGCGGTCCCAGTCGCCGAGCCAGGCGTCGAGCAGGCGCGCGCGCAGCAGTGCGGGCTGGTCGAAACGGCGGGCGGGGCTGGCAAATGCGCTGGTAAAGGCCTTGGTACTATTAACCGCCGCCACCGGGGCGGGCAGCCACGGCGCCTGGGCCGTTTTTTCTTCCAGGTAGGCCAGCTGCCCGCGGAAATGCACCAGCGAATCGGCCTGAAACGCCGGGTCGTCGGGCCGCACGTAAAACAGCTGCGGCGAGGAGTGGGGCACCCCGGCGGCCCGGGCCAGCGGCGGCACCAGCAGCGCCGCGTAGGGGTTGGTCGACGACACGTTGTCGCGCAGCACATTCACCAGAAAAGTGCCCCGCACGGCCATCGGAGTGGCCCGAATGGGGTCTTTATCGACGGTGCGAATGACGTAGGCGCGGCCGTCGGGGCCCGTCAGGTTCACGCTGGTGCTGTTGAAGCCGCCGCCCACCTTGCCGGCCCGCAGGCCGCCGGGCCGGGCGGTGCTCATCTTGAATACCGGGGCCGAAACCGGGGCCGCCCAGCTCGGGCGGTGGTGGCGGCCCACCAGCGCGTTGTATAAGCCGCCGTGGCGGGCGTATTGCCGGCCGGCCGTGGCGCGGCGCACGCTGTCGGCCGTGGGGGGCAGGGGAGAAGTGGCGTCGAGGCGGGCATCGGGCTGGAAAAACTGCTGCCGCACGCAGCCCGTGCCACCCAGCACCACCGCGGCCAGGGCGCCCGCATTCCAGAAAAAAGTGCGCAAGCGTAGCGTTATCAAAAGCTAATGGGAAGTAGGGTCGGGCATTGAACGGTTGCGCTCCCGAAAACGCCGAAATGGCTAGGCAAAATTTATGGCCGTAGCGCGGACTTTGTAGTCCGCGTCTCAGCGCATCAAAGCCGTTTGGGTTGTTCGCGCATCCGCCGGAAGCGCGGACTACAAAGCCCGCGCTACAGTCGCTAATTTTCGGCGGTGCGCTCGGCCGGAGTGTGGCGCCGGCGCGAAAGGTAAGGACGCTCCGACTGGGCGGCCGTGAGGTCGGAAGCCTCATCGGGGTAGAGGCGCAGGTGCCGCGCATTGCCTTGGCGGAGCAGCTGGTCCTGGCCGGTGCCGCCGTACAGGCGCAGGCGAATGGGACGCCCCCCGCCGGTGGTCGTCACGTCGAAAATGTCGTCGCCGTCCAGCCCGTCGAGCAGCAGCGTGCGGGTTTCGGCCGTGAAATACGTGCGCCGGAAACGCAGCGTGTCGGCCGTGGTGGGCGCGTGCCGCGCCGACGAAAAAACCTGCACCGTGGTCGAATCGGCGAAGCGCCGCACCACAAACCGCTCGGCCTGGGCCGAGCCGCCCAGATTGGGCTCGCGGGCCAGCAGCTGGTAGAATTCATCGGCGGCCCGCGGCAGGTGCTGGCGGCGGGTTTTTAGCGCTCCGCCCAGGCGGGCGCCTTCGAGGGCAAACACGGCCGGGGGCAGCCGGCGCATGGCCCGCTCGATGACCGAATCGGGCAGGCGGCGCTGTAAGTCGGCGGCAATACGCTGGAAATCGGCGCGTTTCAGCTGCGAGAGGCCGCGCCGGTCGATGAATTCGGCCTGGTAGATGAGGCCCGGCAGGTAGCCGTAGGAGGCCCGGAAGGTGTGAAACTGCGGTGCGATGAAGCGACGCGAGGCCAGCCAGGGCACCAGCCCGTCATCGAACCGGAAATACACCTGGTCGCGGTCTTTCGGGATGGGCTGGTAGCGGGTGCGGCTATTGGCTTCGGGAAAGGCGGCCCAATCCCACTGGCGCTCGTGCCGGTCCCAGTCGCCGAGCAACAGGTCGAGCAGGCGGGCCCGCAGGAAGGCGGGCTGGTCGAGGTAGCCGGCCGGCTGGTAATACGTTTTCTTCAGCACCGTTTCGCCGCCCACAAAGTTGGTGGCGCCGGCCAGGTCGGGCGTGCGCGAGGCCAGTTCTTCGTACTTCTCTTCCAGCAGCGCCACCTTGCCCTGAAATCGCTCCGAGCCCGGCCCCAGGCCGGTTTCGTCGGGCCGCACGTACACCAGCTGCGGGCGGGTGTGGGGCACGCCCGCCGCCCGGGCCAGCGGCGGCACCGTGAGGGCCGCGTAGGGGTTGGCGGCCGAAGTGGCGTCGCGCACCACATTCAGCAGAAAAGTGGCCCGCAGGACTTTAGGGAGGGTTTTCGCGGGGTCTTTGTCGAGGGCGCGCAGGGCATATTCCCGGTCCTGTTTGCCTTCCAGCGTCATGCTGATGCTTTGGAAGCCGCCGCCGGCTTTGCCGGGGCGCAGGCCGCCGGGCACCACCGTGGCCAGGCGCAGCACCGGCACCGTGACGGGCGCGGCCCACACCGGGCGGTAGTGTCGGCCCAGGAAAAGGTAGTACAAATCAGAATGTTGGCTGTAGTGCCGGCCGGCCGCCACGCGTACCGAATCGGTGGTGGCGGGGAGGGGAGCAGTGGCCGTGGCACCCACGCGGGAATCGGGGAGGAAATAATTGCGCCGGGCGCAGCCGCCCGCCAGCAAGCCCACCCAGGCCAGTGCCAGCCAGCCGCGCTGGTAAAAAGAACGATAGAACAGGGGCATTCCGAGGAAAGAAGGCAAAGCGAATGCGCCTTTAACGCAGCGGGGCCGCAAAAGTCACGGCGCAAGCGCCGACAGGCACAACCGTAGGGCCACGGTTTGCGGTATAGGAGGCCAATGGGCTTGGCTAAAAGCTCTTCACGCGGCAACTTGGTTTTGAAAAAACAGCGACGCTGGTTTGGGCTGATGAAAGCGGTTGGGTGGCTGGCCCTGAGCGGGGTACTGGCCCTGCTTGGCAGCATCGCCCTGAGTATGCTGAGCCTTGCCAGCGAGCCTGCCCCCGCGCCAGCCGCGGCGCAGTGGGCCGCCGATTCGGCCACGGTGCGGGTAGCGGCCGGGCCGCAATACGCCCGCAGCGGTGTGTGGCAGTTTTTTTGGGGCACGCACTACCGCGCCATCTGGAACGCGCCTGTGACGGCGCCGGTGCTGCGCCTGGCCTCGCCCGAGCGCGACAGCCTGGTGCCCCTGCGCGCCGGCGGCAGCTACCAGAGCCGCACCCTCCGAATGAGCACGGCCAAAGGCCACCAGTTCGTGCTGCGCTCCGTCGACAAAGACATGAGCGCCGCCCTGCCCGTGGGCTGGAAGCGCAACCTGCTGCAACGGCTGATGAAGGACCAGACCAGCGCCACACTGCCCTACGGCGCCTACGTGGCCGCCCGCCTGGCCGCCGCCGCCGGGGTGTACCACGCCAACCCGCGTCTGGTGTACCTGCCCAACGACCCCCACCTGGGGAAATTTCGAACCACTTACGCCAACGCCCTGTACCTGCTCGAAGAGCGGGCCGAGGGCAACCAGGAGCACAAGCGCAGCTTCGGCAACTCGCCGGCCATCGTCAACTCGCAGCACCTGCTCACCATGCTGCGCAAGCGGCCCAACACGCAGGTGAGCCCCCGCGATTTCCTGCGGGCCCGCCTGCTGGATATGTGGCTCGGCGACTGGAGCCGGCGCGAAGACCAGTGGCGCTGGGCCAGCTTCCCGGGCAGCGGCGGCACGCGGTTTCGGCCCATTCCGCGCGACCGGGACCAGGCGTTTTTCCTGTTCGACGACGGGGCCATTACGCGGGTGCTGTCGTGGTTTCTGCTCAAGTTTCAGAGCTTCCACGCCACCATTCGCCTGGGCAACGTGGATGCCCTCACCACCACCGCCCGCAACCTCGACCGTACCCTGCTGGCTCCGCTGAATGCCGACGACTTTCAAGCCGAAGCCGATTCTTTGCAAAAGCGCCTCAGCGACGTTGTGATTGATGAAGCCCTGAAGGCCGGCCCCGCCGAAACGCGCGTTGGCATTGCCGCCTACCTCGCGCCCTTGCTGCGCGCCCGGCGCGGGCAGCTGGCGGCCGTGGCCCAACGCTACTTCGAAATTCTAAATGCCGAAGCCTGGGTGGTGGGCACCGATAAAAACGAACGATTCGAGGTGACCAACGCCGGCCCGGGCCGCCTGCGCGTGCAGCTGCTGGCCCAACGTCCGCACCGGCCCGACAGCCTGCTCTCAGAGCGCGTGTACGACCGCCAAACCACCAAAATCCTGAACCTGTACGGGCTGGCCGGCAACGACACCTTCCGCATTGCGGCAGACGCGGCCGTGGGCATAAAAGTGGGAATTTACGGCGGGCTGGGCCAAAACCAGGTGAGCCTTCACAGCCTCCCAGTTGACAAAGAATCTGAAAACGAGCCATTGTCAGATTTTACATTATTCACTAACGCGGCCCCCGCGCCCGACCGTCAAGCGGCCCGGCTAGCCACCCATCCCGACCCTCACCCTGAGCTGACAGCTAATGCCCTGGGCTGGGTGAAGCGGTATAATCTGCGGAGTTAACGGGCTGGCAATAAGCCGGCAAGTGGTTCCTGTCCGTCCATCGTGCCCGTGCTGCTCAGCACCTGAAAGCGGGCAAACAGCTCCTCGGCGTACCATTTTTCCTGGCGCGTGAGCTGAATTACTTCGCGGTGGCGCACGTCTCGGTAGGCGTATTCCTGCATGGCCTGGGCCGATTCCCACACGCTGAAAGTGGCCTGGCGCACCAGCGGCAACTCGCCCAGCCCAATGGCCGCCCGTACGCCCACGGCCTGCGCCAAGGCTGCACTGGTGGGCTCCACATACTGCCAGAAGCGCGGCGTTTTGCGCCAGCGAATGCTGGCCCGGGTGAGCACGGCCACGGGCAAGGCCGCCGTCCGGTTGGCCGGGCCGGCAGAGTCGGCCAGTTCGGCAAAGGGATTCTGGCCGTCCCAGAAGCCGTGGGCCTTGAGAGGCGCCAGCTCCACCGTCCAGGTTTCGGCACTGCGCTGCTGGTAAGCGGCCCACACCGGGTGCTGGCGAAAATACGCTTCGGCCGCGGCTGCGTCTTCCCACACGGCCATCAATCCGTAGCGGTCGAGGTTAGGCCAGATGCCGAAGCCGTTGGCCGCGCCGCTGCCCATCAGCTTGAAAAAGCGCAGGCCCGCCACCCGTTTTAGTTGGGTGGGCGCCGTGCCCATCTGGGCCAGCGCCCAGCGCCGGTGGCCAGGTTTCAGGGTGAAAATGGAAAGGGTGGTGTGAGACATGCAGGGGGAGAATCGGTGGTTTTCAGGCGCAGCCGTTAAACTGTTATACCTGAACGGCCTGCTGTGCGGTATCAGGCAACAAAAAAAGGCCGGAATTGCTTCCGGCCTTTCGAATGAAACAGGCAGCGGCACCTATTGGGGCTGCACCTGGGCGTGCTGGTTCACGTCGTCGTCTTTGCTGCGCTCGCCCGTCACCACGGCGCGTACGTAGCCATAGGCTTGCGAAAGGAAGCTGCTGGGCGAATCCCAGTACTCGGCCTTGTCGATGGTGATTTTCAGAACAGTGATGTGCGGGTCTTCTTTGCCTTTCGGAAACCAGGCGCGCATGGGCTCGCTCCACAGCTCGGCAATTTGCGCTTCGTCGCGGTAGGCATTGGCGCGTCCCGACACGGAGGCGTACACGTTGCTGCCGGGGTCGCCGTAGCTCAGGTTCACCTGGCTGTCTTTTTTGATTTCGTAGACTTTGGCCGATTCCGAATCGGTGAGGAAGTACAGGGCATCGTCTTTGCCGGGCTTGATGGTGCCCATGGGGCGGCTGTGCAGGCTGCCATGCTCGTCGGTGGTGGTGAGCATGGCAATGCGCACGTCCTTGATTTTCTCGAACAGTTGGGTCAGGTCGTGGGTAACGGGCGACTTTTCGGACATGGGAAAGGGGTATTGGGGAGGTGAAAGAAAGGACCACCGCTGCGGGCAGCCGGTGGCCAATGGGCTTACGGCTGCCGGCGGGTCGGGGTTGAATAAAAGCCCGGCCTTGCCCGTACCTTGCCACCCGCAATGAACTTTCTGGCCCACCTTTTCCTATCCGGCGACCCTACCTCCGCTTCCTACGCCGACGTGCTGCTGGGCCAGTTTATCGCCGACTCGGTGCCCGGCCGCCAGCTCGAAAATTATCCGCCCGGCGTGCAAACCGGCATCCGCCTGCACCGCGCCATCGACACCTTCACCGACCAGCACCCCGTGGTGCGGCGCGGCACCCAGCGCCTGCGCGAGGCCGGCTACGGCAAGTACGCCGGCGTGATTTCCGACATGTTTCTCGACCACTTTCTGGCCCGCAACTTCCCCGAATTCTCATCCGAAAGCCTGTCCGATTTCACCCGGCGCGTGTATGCGGTGCTCCAGGCCCGCGAAGCCGAAATGCCCCCCCGCGTCCAGCAATTCTTCCCGCATCTGGTGCAACACAACTGGTTGCTGGGCTACGCCGAAACCGAAGGTATTCGGCGCGCCCTCAGTGGCCTGAGCCGCCGGGCGGTGGCCGGCTCGGGCATGGAAACGGCCGTGGCGGAGCTTGAGCGGAATTACGCGGCGTATGAGGCGGATTTCCGGGCGTTTTTCCCCGAGTTGCAGGCGTACGTGGCCGCCAGTTTTTTAGCGTGAGCTGAACCATGCCAAACGGCCACGTTGCCAGCGGTACCGCCCGGGGCGGGCAAAGGGCACCCTGCCTGCTTGGGCCAAGTCATCAGCGTTGCATTCGCATGGAGCGGTTGAGCGGACACGCTCGCATGTGGTCCGGACCGGGCCGATGCGGAGAAAACCGTAGCCAGCCGTCACTTGCTGCGACTGACCAAAGTTGTACAGTTCGCCGTTCTCCCAAGCGTGGTGGTAGTCGGAACATTCGATGCGAACAGCCAGCAGCGAGTCGAGCGTTAGCCCTGGGCGCAGAACGTAAAGTGTTCGAACGGTCCCATAATCCGGGTTGCCAGAGCGTTTGTATTCGATGGTAAGCAGTAATTCCGGCTCACCCTGCTTATCTACATTGGCCGTGTCCAGCATAATGGTGCGGCCGTACACTTGCGGCATCTCTGCCCAGGCACCGTCAGAAGAAGGTTTGTAAAAGACAGATGCGTAGCCTTCGTCATCATGCGCAACAATGTATTTCCCAAATAGGAGGGTCGTGTCACGATAAAAAGAAAATGGCTCTTGCTGCAACGGAGCCGTTCCCGGTTGGGGCTTCCTGGGAATGGGAGCGAGAGAGGCCAACGATGGCCTAACGGACGGACGTTCTCCCTCTTCGTGCCCCGATTGAGGGCTGCAACTAATTGCCAGCCAACCTACGAACAACGCGAAAAAGCTGAGCCCGCGCATAACTGCACCCATAGGCGATAAAAAAAAGTGTTCCTGCAAGTAACCCGAAGGCTTTGCAGGAACACAATCATTAAGAAAAGCCGGGCTGCCTAGTGGTGGTGGCCGCCTTCGCCGTGCACGTGGCCGTGGGCCAGCTCCTCGGCGGTGGCTTCGCGCACGTCCTGCACTTTGCCGTGGAAGTGCATCACCATGCCGGCCAGGGGGTGGTTGAAGTCCATTTGTACGGCCGTGTCGCCGATGCTTACCACCTTGGCTTGCATGTGGTTGCCTTCGTTGTCGGCCATGGGCAGGAAGTTGCCGGGCTGCAGCATTTCCTCGTCCAGCTTGCCGTCGATGAGGAATACTTCCTTGGGGATTTCAACCAGCGCCTGGTCGTCGTATTCGCCGTAGGCCTGCTCGGGGGTGAGGCTGAACTGGAACTCGTCGCCGGGGTTTTTGCCGTCGAGCTGGGCTTCAAACTCTTCGGGCAGGCCGCTGTGGCCAAACAGGAACACCATGGGCGAGTCGGCTTCGGCCGATTCGACCAATACTTTTTCCTGGTTTTCGTCGGTCACGCTGAGGTCGTAGGTGATGGTGACGACTTTTTTATCGCTGATTGCAGCCATGAGCAGGGAAGTCGGGCCGGTTGGGGCGGCCGCGGGATTAGGAGGGTGGTAAGAAAAATTTTCGGCAAGATAGGTACGCAAGCCCGGCCGAAAAGGCCGACTGGCGCAGCAAGTGCTCCGCGCGGGACCGGGCCGGCCGCGCAACCCCTGGCCCGGGCAGCCGTTAGGATTCAGCCCGTTTGGCCTGCTCCATTCCTTTTCCAACTTTCTTTCCAAAAACCCATGCGCAAGCTATTTCCGCTGCTGATTGGCGGCACGCTGCTGGCGGCCTGCCAGTCGGACCCGCCCACTACCCAGGACGAAGCCGTGAACCGCGAAGCCGTGGTGAAAACCGACTCGGCCGCCGCCAAAGCAACGGCCGCCGACACCATGGGCCTGCCCGCCGGCTCCATTCCCACCATCGGCAGCCCCAAGCTGCTCTTCACCCTCGACAACGCCCACAATACCCCCGACGGCCTGGCGCTGGCCCCCAACGGCCACCTCATCCTCTCCGTTCCGAACCTGGCCGACAACAGCCAGCCGGCCTCGCTGATGGAGATTGACGGCGCCAACATCACGCCTTTCCTCACCGACCTGCCGGTGGAGCCCACCACCAAAAAGGCCGCCCCCATGGACCTGGCCTTCGGCCCCGATGGCAACCTGTACTACGCCGAAAACCAGTACGAAAATAGCAAGGATTTTAAATCGCGCCTGATGAAGGTGGAGATGAGCAACGGCAAGCCCGCCCGCGTCACCACGGTGGTCGACAATTTCGCCCTGGCCAACGCCGTGGTTTGGAAGGGCAATACCATTTACGTGACCGACAGCCAGTGGGACCTGCCCGACAACGACAAGGGCAGCGCCATTCTCAGGTTCTCGCTAGCCGAGCTGAATAAGGGGACCGTGCACCTCAAGCCCAAAACCAAAGACCCGCACGTGCTGGCCATGTTCTCGACCACGGTGAACGAAACCGGCGTGGATAACGGCGCCGACGGCCTGGACTACGACAGCCAGGGCAATTTTTACACCGGCTCCTTCGGCGACGGCAAGCTCTATAAAGTGTCGCTGAAACCTGACGGTAGCCTTGCCAAACAGGAAACCCTAGCGCTGAGCGGCAAGCAGATTCCGTGCGTGGACGGCCTCATCATCGACCGCGCCACCGACAAGATGTACCTGTGCAATTCGCGCGAAAACGCCATTGAAGTGGTGGACCTGCGTAATGGCAACAAGGTGACGACCCTGGCCCAGAACCCCGATACCGACGGCACCGGAGGCAAGCTCGACCAGCCCGCCGAGGTACTGCTCAAGGGCAAGCGCCTCTACATTTCCGACTTCGACCACCCGGTGAAACACTTCGCCAACACCAAGTCGGATGCCCCTCATACCATGTCGGTTATCGACCTGCAATAGCGCGGCTTAACTACCCGCAAAATGAATTTTAAATGAACCTAATTGCTTCATTAACAAAATTTTGGCATTGACTAACAATGTTCGTCGCGCTGGGTTTAAGCAGTGTCCAGCTGTTTGAATAACTCTATCAATTCAATCCCACAAAAGCTCCTTCCATCATGGCCAAAAGCCCCCCCAAGTTCGATACTCCTAATTCGCCCCAACCCGCCGACCTGAGCGGCGGCGCGCACATCACCAACTCTTCGGGCCGCCCGCTCGATGACATCCAGAATTCCGTGACCGCCGGCCCGCGCGGCCCCGTGTTACAGGAAGACTACAATGCCTTCGAGCGCCTGGCCCATTTCAACCGCGAGCGGGTGCCCGAGCGCGTGGTGCACGCCAAGGGCGTGGGCGCGCAGGGCAAATTCACGGTCACCCACGACATCACGAAGTATACCCGCGCCAAGCTGTTTGCCAAAGTGGGCAACGAGTGCGAGGTGCTGGCCCGCTTCAGCACGGTGGCCGGCGAGCGGGGCTCGGCCGATACGGCCCGCGACCCGCGCGGCTTCTCGCTGAAATTCTACACCGAAGGCGGCAACTGGGACATGGTGGGCAACAACACGCCGGTGTTCTTCGTGAAGGACGGCCAGAAGTTTCCCGACTTCATCCACTCGCAGAAGCGCGACCCCTATACCAACCTGCGTAGCAAAACCGTGATGTGGGATTTCTGGAGCCTGATGCCCGAAAGCCTGCACCAGGTGCTTATTCTGATGAGCGACCGGGGCACGCCCTACGGCATCCGCCACATGCACGGCTACTCCTCGCACACGTTCTCGCTGATTAACAAAGACAACGTGCGAACCTGGGTGAAATACCACTTCCTCACCCAGCAGGGCATCAAGAACTTCACCGATGCCGAAGCCAACGAAATGGCCGGCCTCGACCCCGATTTCTCCCAGCACGACCTCGTGGACGCCATCACGCAAGGCAATTTCCCGCAGTGGAAGCTGTTCATCCAGACCATGCCGGAGGAAGACGCGGCCGACTACAAGTGGAACCCCTTCGACCTGACCAAGGTGTGGCCCCACGCCGACTACCCGCTGCAGGAAGTGGGCGTGCTGGAGCTGAACGCCATTCCGGTGAACTACCATGCCTTTGTGGAGCAGGCCGCCTACACGCCCGCCAACATTGTGGACGGCATGGGCTTCTCGCCCGACAAGATGCTGCAAACCCGCATCCTGAGCTACCCCGACGCCCACCGCTACCGTATCGGCGTGAACTACGACCAGCTGCCGGCCAACCGCAACCCCTTCGCCACCAGCCACTACCAGCGCGACGGCCATATGGCCCTCGGCAACAACGGCGGCCCGGGCGTGAACTACTACCCCAATTCCTTCGGCGGCCCCACCGAGGATAAGACCGTGAGCGACCACGCCTACCCCGTGGAAGCCACCTTCGTGAAGCGCTACGACCGCAACGCCCCCGGCGACGACGACCACTACACCCAGCCCGGCAACCTCTTCCGCCTGATGGACGCCAAGGCCCAGGAAGACACGATTAAGAACATTGTGGGCCACATGGCCGGCATCGAAGGCCCGAAAAAGGACGAAATTGTGGCCCGTCAGGTGGCCTTGTGGCGCAAAGTTGATGCAAAGCTGGGCGCTGGCGTAGCCGCCGGCCTCGGCGTGAGCGACAACGGCGCCACTGCCAGCAGCAACGGCAAAGGCAGCCACTACGCCCCGCCGCCCCCCGCCGACAAGGTGCCGCACGGCGCGCACTAAGCAGGCGCGTTTTGAAAATTGTGAAATCCCCGTCGGCCTGCGCCGATGGGGATTTTTATTTTGGAATGGGGCTAGCTTTGGGATTCTGAATTCGTGTTTCTACTCTACTTTATCTGATGAAATATTCCCTTTTCCGCCAGACGGGCCTTGCCGCTTCGCTGTCGCTGCTCACGGCCACCGCCGCTTTGGCCCAGAACGCTGGCACCCAATGGACCAAAGACGGCTACGGCTACCTCGAAGTGCGCCGCGACTCGGTGGTGCAGCTCGACATTCGCCAGCCCGGCCAGACGCGCACGCTGCTCAGCAAACGCCAGCTCACGCCCGCCGGGCAGACGGCCCCGCTGGGTGTGCGCCGCGTGGCGTTGTCGGATGATGGCCGGCTTATTTTGCTGAATACCAATACGAAGAAAGTGTGGCGCTACGACACCCGCGGCGACTACTGGGTGTACGACACCGGCAGCAAGCAGCTCACCCAATTGGGCAAAGGCCGGCCCGAGTCGTCGCTGATGTTCGCCAAGTTCTCGCCCGACGGGAGCAAGGTGGCCTACGTTAGCGGCCACAACCTGTACGTCGAAAACCTGACCGACCACGCCATCACCCAGCTCACTTCCGACGGCACCGACAAGCTCATCAACGGCACCTTCGACTGGGTGTATGAGGAGGAGCTGGACTGCCGCGACGGCTTCCGCTGGAGCCCCGACGGGCAGCGCATCGCCTACTGGCAGCTCGATGCCAACAAGACGCGCAACTACCTCATGCTGAACACCACGGATGCGCTGTATCCGTTCACGGTGCCCGTGGAATACCCGGTGGTGGGCGAAGACCCCAGCCGCTGCCGCGTAGGCGTGGTGGCCGCAAGCGGCGGCGCGACGAAGTGGATGGACGTGCCCGGCGACGCCGTGCAACACTACATCCCGCGCATGGAATGGGCCGGAGCCAACGAGCTGATTATTCAGCAATTGAACCGCCGCCAGAACGAGAGCAAGCTCATGCTTTGCACCGCCGCCACCGGCGCGGTGAAGCCCATCTACACCGAAACCGACAAGGCCTGGGTGACGGCCAAGGACGAGCCCGTGGGCTGGGACTGGCTGCAGGACGGCAAGAGCTTCGTGTGGGCCAGCGAGAAAGACGGCTGGCGCCACCTCTACCAGATTGACCGCGCCGGCAAAGAGAAGCTGCTGACGCCCGGCAACTACGACGTGGTCAGTGTCGAGCGCATCGACGAAGCCGGCAAAACCATCTATTTCCTGGCCTCGCCCACCAATGCCACCCAGCGCTACCTCTATAAGGTGCCGCTGAAAGGCGGCAAGGCCGAGCGCGTGACACCGGCCGCCCTCAGCGGCACCAACGGCTACGAAATTTCGCCCAACGGCAAGGTGGCGCTGCACCGCTACGCCAGCGCCAGCAGCTACCCGGTGTCGGACGTGGTGGATTTGCCCACTCATAAGCGCCTGAGCGGCGGCGAAATGCCCGAGCAGGCCAAAAAGCTGAAGCTGCCCAAGCCCGAGTTCTTCCAGGTTAAAACCGTGGACGGCGTGACGCTGGACGGCTGGATGGTGAAGCCCACCAACTTCGACCCCGCCAAGAAATACCCCATCGTGTTCATGGTATACGGCGAGCCGGCCAGCCAGACGGTGACCGACAATTTCGGCACGGGCTTCAACCGCCTCTATCAGGGCAGCATGGCCGACGATGGCTACATCTACGCCTCCCTCGAAAACCGCGGTGCCCCGGCTCCGCGCGGCCGCGAGTTCCGCAAGGCCATTTACCACAACATCGGCGCGCTCAACATCCGCGACCAGGCCATGGGGGCCACGGAAGTGCTGAAGAACAAATGGGTCGACACCAGCCGCGTGGCGGTGTGGGGCTGGAGCGGTGGCGGCTCCTCCACGCTCAGCCTGATGTTCCAGTACCCGAAGATTTACAAAACCGGTATTTCCATTGCCGCGGTTGATAACCAGCTCAACTACGACAACATTTACCAGGAGCGCTACATGGGCCTACTGCCCGAAGACAAGCACTATTTCGTGGACAATTCGCCCCTAGCGCACGCCAAGAACCTGCGCGGCAACCTGCTCCTCATCCACGGCACCGGCGACGACAACGTGCACTACAACAACGCCGAGCAGATGATAAACGAGCTGGTGAAAAACGGCAAAACCTTCCAGCTCATGGCTTACCCCAACCGTACCCACGGCATCTCGGAAGGCGAGGGCACCAGCCGGCACCTGGCCGCTACTTACACTAAATTCCTGAAGGAGAACTGCCCGCCCGGCGGCCGATAGATGGAATCGGGCAGCAATGCCCGGCTGCTACCAGCTGTGAATCGGTTTCATAAAAAAGAGGCGTGAGGATTTCCCCACGCCTCTTTTTTATATCCATTATTTTATTCCGACCATAAGCCGGCGGCGCCGTTATTCGCGCACAATCTTCACGGTGCGATGGTAGGCATTGTGGCTGATGCTCAAAACATAGACCCCGAATGAAAGCGCAGCCGCTTCGGGCAGCGGCAGCACGGTGCTGCCGGGTGCCAGCGTAGCTTGGCGCGTGAGCAGCACTCGCCCCAAGCCGTCGAGCAGCGCAATTGTCACCGGCCCGGTTTCGGGAGTGCGCAGCAGCAGGTTCAATTCGGAACCGAAAGGCTGTGGATAGGCCTGCACGGCAAAGCCGCCCGCGGCCGGCACCTGCACGGTGCGAATGGGCGAGTAGCTGGCCGCGCCGTCCTTATCAACCTGGCGCAGGCGGTAGTACACTTGCTCGGCGGCGTAGCGGGCCAGGTTGGGGTCGGGTAGCGAATAGTCGTGACGCTGGGTGCTGCTGCCCTGGCCGGCTACCGTGCCGATGCGTCGGAACGTGCGCCCGTCGGGGCTGGATTCGACCTCGAAATGGTCGTTGTTTTTCTCCGAGGCGGTGGCCCAGCGTAGCAGCGCATCATCGCCCTGACGCTCGGCGTTGAAGCTGAGTAGCTCCACCGGCAGCGGGTTGGCGAGGCTGCTCACCGTCCAGCGCGAAAGGCCGGCAGTGCTCACGGTGAGGGTGCGGGGTGCGCCGCTGGCGGGGCTGCCCACGGGCTGCCAGGCGGTGCTGTTGTCGGGCATGCGCCACACCTGGGCTTGGCCGAAGGTGAGGCCGTTGTCATCGTCGGGCAGCCAAGTCAGGGTGAGGTTGACGGGGGCGGTGGGCTGCTGGTCGGGTACCACGGTCCAGATGCGGTCGATGCCCTTCTGGCTGGCGTTGGCGGGGTTCTGGCCGAAGCTGACGTTGGCGGTTTGCAGGCCGGCGGTGCGCGTCACGCGCACGGTGCCTAGGGCGTTGCCGTTCGGGTTCAGCGCGAAGCCATTCCCGAAATCGACCGGAGCGCTGCCGCTCACGGCGTTGCGCTCCACCCGCAGGTTGCCCTGCACGTAGCGGCCGGCGGCTTCGCCCGTGATGGTCGCGCCATCGGGCAGGAGCATGGTGGCGGCGGGGGCGGTGCGCAGCAGGCCGCTGGTGAGTAACAGCTGCTGCGTCACGGTGAGGCCGGCGGGCAGCAGCACGCGGTTCTGGCCCGCCGCGCCGGTGTTGCGCACTTCGAGGTTGGCGAGGCTGGCCCCGCCGGGCGTGAGAGTCTGGTCAATAGCACCAGCCATGACCACGATGCCGGAGCCGGGCAGGATGGTGCCAGCATTGGTGAGGTTGCCGGCCACCTGCAGTGTGCCGTTGACAGTGAGCGTGCCGTCGGCTTGGTTGCTAAGGCTGCCGGGCAGCACCAGCGTGGTGCCGGCCTGCACCGCCAGCTGAGTGCCAGTGTTGGTGAGGTCTTGGGCGTGAGCGGCCACAGTGGCCAGGACCAACGTGGCGGCGAAGGGAGTTGCTTTCAGCGCAATCATTTCGCTTCAGCTTTGGCGCCCAGCATGTTTTCCAAAGCCTTTAGCCGCTCGCTGAGGCTGGTCGTGGTGGCGGTGGTTTCGGTTTGCAGGGCGCGCAGGGCTTGCTGCTGCTGCTGGCTTTGCTGGCGCAGGGCGGCGTTCTGGGCCTCCAGGGCGGCCACTTTGCGGGCCAGCTCCTGAGTGGCGCTCACGTTCAACATACTCAGGGCTTCGTAATCCACGGTGCGAACGTCGGCGTGCTCCAGGCCGAAGACGAACACCTTCTGGCCGGCCAGCTGCCGCGCCCCGCGCACCACGAGGGTGGCGCCGTTGGCCGCTTTCACCGTGCCCACCACTTCGCCGGTTTTAGCAATGAGTTTCAGGCGCTGGCCGGCTTTGGCGGCCGTGGCCGGGGCGGCGGGCAGCGTGAGCACGAGCAACGAATCGGCCTGCGCTTCGGCTTTTACGGCGTTGGCGTACACATCGGGCAAAAAGCCGCTGTGCTGGTTCACGGCCTGCGGAAACACCTGCTCCACTTCCTGGGCAATGACTTTCTTGAACTGCCGCGCGCCATAGGCGGCCCGGTCGCGCATGGTGTAGTCGGTGATGCGCAGCTTATTCAGCAGCGCCAAATCGGCGGCGTTGTCGCTCAGGCCGATAACATTTTTCAGGCGGCGGTCGGAGGTGGCGTTGAACTCGGTGGCCAGAATGCGGCCCGTGGCGCGGATGCTCACCGGGCCGCTGTTGCTGCCCGTCGAGCCGGTGTAGGGCCCACCGCTGTAGGCGTAGAAGGCGTAGGCGTAGTTGCCGGGCGTGACGACGCTTTGCACATCGAGCGGGAAAGTGGGGCTGCCGGTGCCGATGCCCACGTTGCCGCCGTTGTCGGCCAAGATGGTGGTGCCGCGCAGGTAGTTCTGGTTGTTGCCGGGGTAGTTAAACCAGGTATCGCTGCCGTTGGCGCCGGGCAGGCGCACGCTGCCGTAAGGGATGTCGAGCTTGACGGTGGGGTTGTTGGTGCCCAGGCCCAGGTTGCCCGCGGCGTTGAGCACCATCTGCAGGCTGCCGCCGCTGCCCGCGTTGAACTGGGCGTCGTTGTGCGTCCCGCTCTTAAACCAGGCGAAGGCATCGCCGGTGCGGAAGTACTGCGTGCCGCCCTGCACGCCGATGCCGTAGTCGTCGTTGAACAGGTTAATCATCTGCCGGGTGCTGGCCCCGAAGCTCAGGCCGCCGCGCACCAGCTGGCTGCCGTTCACGTCGAGCAGGGCGCCGGGGCTGGTGGTGCCGATGCCCACGCCGCCCGTGCCCTTCGGCACCAGGTTCAGGCTCTGATTGGTGTTGGAACCGGCCGCGTAAAGCGAGTTGAAGCCGATGCCCACGCCCTGCGTGCCGTTGGAGTGGCGGAATTCCACGCCGTTGCTGGCATCTTCAAAGTTGCCGGTCACGTACAGCGCCCGGTTGGTGGCGTGGCTGCCGCCGCGCGGCTCCAAGCGGATGTCGAGGCGGTTGGACGGGGTAGAAGTCACGCCGTCGCCGAGGCCCACGTAGCCGTTGTTGGCCCAGCGCAGGGCCGTTATAATCCCGTTGCCGTCGCCCTTGTTGTAGCCCAGCAGGCCGCCGTTGTAGCCGAAGAGGGCCGGGCCGTCGGGGGCGCTGTAGTACTGCAGGCCGTGGAGGTTGTCGGTGCCGCCGCGCAGGCGCAGCAGGTAGTCGTTCATCGTCAGCGTCTGGGTGGCCGAATGGTTGCCCAGGTTGTCGGCCCCAGAGGGCAGCACCACCGAGCCGCCGTTGGTCAGGCTAACCGTCGAGCCACTGATGCTGAGCTGCTGGTTGTCGCTGTCGGTCACGGAGCCGCCATTGGTTAGGCTAATGGTGCTGCCCGCTTTGCTGAGCTGCTGCACGTCGGTGGGCAAGGCCTGGGCGCTGAGCTGGCCATTGTTATCAGCCACGACCATGCGGCTGCCACCGCCGCCGAGGCCATCCACCCGGGCGTCGCCGGCCACGTGGAGCTTGGCTTGCGGGCTGCCGGTGCCCACGCCCAGGCGGGTACCGGCCTGGTCCCAGTACAGCTGCCCGGCGTTGCCAGCCAGCTTGCTGCCGTCGCTGTACATCACGCTGCCCGCTGCCTGCGACACCGTGGCGTTGCTCAGGCTGAGGTTGGGGGCCTCGGGGCCCTGGGTGAAGGAAATCGTCGCGTAGCCGGCGCCGCTGCGGTAGCCCTGGGTGTGGATGACGTTGGTGGCCAGGGCAGGGTCGGTATACGAGCTGCCGCCGCCGCCGCCACCGTAGTAGCCCGCGCCGCCGCCGTAGTAGCCGCCGCCGCCGCCGGCCGAGTAGTAGGAACCGCCCGAAGTGCCTCCTCCCACGCCCAGCCCGGCTGGGGTGGGCGAGCAGTAGCAGTACTGGAACGGCGTGCCCGCATCCTGCCCACCGGCCGACTGCGTGCCGCCGTAGTTGTAGCTGCCGCCCACCAGGCCGCCGCCCGGCCACCCCACCGAGCTGTAGCCGAAGGTATTGTAGGCCCCGCCGCCGCCGCCGGCCACCAGCACGCGGTTGGCCAGGGCCGTGCCGCCGATGCGGATGTCGGTGGCGCCCCCGCCGGGCACCGACCCGCCGCCGCCGCCGTTGTAGCCCACTGCTCCCACCTCAATGCTCAGAATCTGGCCGGGCGTGACGGCCAGCGTGGCCTGCACGCGCCCGCCGCGCCCCGAGGCAAAGCAGCCCGAGCAGCTAACCCCCGCGCCCTGCGACCCGGCCATATCGACCTGCAGGCTGGTGACGCCGCGCGGCACGGCAAAAATTTGCGGGCCGCCCGTGTAGTTGAACGTGAGCTGGGCCGAGGTGCCGGGCGGCACGTTCAGCACCGGGTCGGTCCAGGTGTAGCCGTTGTAGGTATTGAGCCGCCCCGCGCTGATGTTGTACACCGTCAGGCCCGTGGCGGGGTTCAGAATCGCATCGCGCTGGGCCTGGGTGAGGCGCGGCGGCAGCATGCCTTTGCTGCTGGAATTCATGTCCACCAGCGCCGACGCGGCCGGGTCGGTGGTGCCAATGCCCATGCTGCCCGTGCCCTTGGGCAGCAGGTTCAGGTTCTGGTTCGTGTTGGAACCGGCCGCGTAAAGGGAGTTGTAGCCAATGCCCACGCCCTGCGACGCGTTGGAATGCCGGATTTCCACCCCGTTGGCGGCCTGGTCGAAACCCCCGGTGATGTACAGCGGCCGGCCGGTGGGGTGGGTGCCCACGCGCCCCTCGCCCTGAATGTCGAGCCAGTTGGTGGGCACCGCGCCGCCCAGGCCCACCTGCCCGCTGCTGCTCATGCGCAGGCCCTGCGTGCCGCCGCCGGTGAGCAGGTTGGTGCCCAGGCTCAAGTTCTGGGTGGCGGTGTGGTTGCCCAGGTTGTCGCCGGCCGGACTGGGGTTCACGTAAGTCCAAGCCGCGCCGGTGTAGTACCAGAAGCCGGGCTGCACGCCATCGGTCTGGTACACGAGCAGGCCGGCAACAGGGTTTTGGATGTTGGTGCGGTCGGCGGCCGTCATACGCGGAGCCAGCAAACCTTTGGTGGTGCTGGTGAGGTCTAGCAAAGCCGAGGCCGCCGGCGTGGCGGTGCCGATGCCCACGCCGCCCGTGGTTTGGGCCTGGGCCGCGTGGCTGAGGGCGAAGGCGGCGCTCAGCGCCAGCGAATACCGTAAGAGTTTGCGCATAGGAGGGAGGGTTGAAGCCGGAAGAATCGGCTGGGCCCCTGCCACTCACCGATTTCTGGCTACAAAATTCCCGTCGCCCCAAGGCCGCCGCAATTTTCCCTTGTACCGCAATTGGGGGTATTCGGTGTTGAAACTAATGATTCAGAAATAGCAACGCCCCTCCGGCAAACCGGAGAGGCGCAGCGATGTAGAGACGCAACATTTTGCGTCTCCTCGTTGAACGAAATCGTCATGCGGCGCAGGGCCAGGTCGTTCAACGATGACGTTCAACGACGAGACGCAAAATATTGCGTCTCTACTCCCGCAGCAAGCGGCTGGTGGCCTGCTGCGCGCCCTGCCGCAACGTGAGCAGGTACAGCCCCGGCCGCAGCGCCTCGGTGGCGACGGCGGGCAGCGTGGCCGTGCCGCCCGTCAGCGGCAGCGGCTGGCTGAGCACGGCGCGGCCCAAGGCATTGGTGATGGTGAGCTGCACCGGCTGGCCCGGCAGTGCGCCCGGCAGGGCTAGGCGCAGGTCCTGCCCGGCGGCCAGCGGGTTGGGCCAGGCCTGCCAGGCCTCGGCCAGCGCCGACGAGGCGCGGGCCGCCAGCACGGTGCTTTCGGTGGAGTAATCGGCGAAGTTAGGCGTGGCGTACTGGCGGTTGGGGTAGTACAGTTCGGCCACCGGCTGGGCCGAGCCCGTGCGCCAGAAACCATCATAATAGCCCGCCGTGATGGCGCCCTGCGTGATGCCGAAAGCCGCCAGCAGCGCGGCTGGGGCCGGCGCGCCGTTCAGGTACACGCTGTCCTGCCGAATCACGCGGCTGCGCACCAGCAGCACCGGCAGCGGGCCGGAACCCGTGCTGCGGCCCGCCACCGGAATCCGCACCGTGCCCCAGCCCGCCACTGAATCCACGTAAGTATAGCGCTGCACAATGCGGAACGGCGCACGGTTGAGCCCGGCCGCCGCCACGGTGAGCGTGCCCGTCACGCCAAACCGGAAAAACGTCTGGTTGCGGCTGCCCACCGTGAGCGGCAGCGGAAAATCGACGATGCCCGCCGTGCCGGTGCCGTAGCGCACCGTCTGGGCATTAATGACGACCGAGTCGTTGGCCCCGCCGGTGTTGGTCCGGATGGACAGGGGCTGGCGCGTCGTGGTGCGGCCCAGGCCCAGGCGGCCGGTGGCGGCCAGGCTGTAATAAGCCGTGTAGTTGTAGTAGAAGCCGCCGACGATGGCCTGCCGCGCCCGCGTCCACTGCGCGCCGGCGATGCCGCCGCTGGCCGGCACGGGCAGGTAGGCGAGGCTGTAGGGCGCGCCGCTGGCGCCCAGCGTGCGGTAGTCCCAGGGTTGGTTGGCCCCGGTGCTGGGGCTGGTCAGGCCGGTCGGAATGGTGGCGTCCTGATATTGCTCCTGGGTGCCGGCCGCCGCTGGAAAAGTGGCCTGGGTGAGCGTGATGGGCGTTTGGGCCAGCGCGGGCAGCGTCAGGAACGCGGCAAATAGAAGGGTAAAGGTCTTTTTCATCGGGCAATGAGTAAGGTGAAAAAATCGGGTTGCAAAGGTGCGCCGGACCGCCGGGGCGTTGCGAATGCAAACCTATTGCGGCGTCTCAGCCCGATTGCAAGCCGGCTTGTACCGCATTTGGGGGGTAGGCGCGGGTTGGCGGGCCGTGGCCGGTGGCCGACCTTTGCCTTCATGAATCCCATCCGCCTGGCTTTGGTCGAAGATGACCCCGAGGTACGCGAGCTGCTGCAGGGCTACCTGTGCCAGCAGCCCGAATTCGACTGCGTGCTCCTGGCCGACTCGGTCGAAAGCTTTCTGCGCCAGCTGCCCGACCTGTTTCTGCTACCCCAGGTGGTGCTGCTCGACATCCACCTGCCCGGCCTGAGCGGCATCGAAGCCCTGCCCGCCATCAAGCAGCGCCTGCCCGACGCCGACGTGCTCATGCAAACCGTATTCGACGACGCCGACCGCATCTACCAGGCCCTGTGCGCCGGGGCCAGCGGCTACGTGCTCAAAAACACGCCCCTGCCCGAACTCAAGGCTGCCGTGCTCGAAGTGCACCGGGGCGGCGCGCCCATGAGCCGCGCCGTGGCCCGCAAGGTGCTGGCCCACTTCAAGCCCTCGCCCTCGATGCAGACCGATTTGCTCTCGGCCCGCGAGCGCGACGTGGTGCTGGCCATCATCGACGGCTTGGGCGACAAGCAGGTGGCCGCCCGCCTCGATTTATCCCTCGAAACCGTGCGCACCTATGTCAAGCGCATCTATAAAAAGCTGCAAGTCACCAGCCGCACCGAGCTGGTGAGCCGGCACGCGCGCGGGCATTTGTAGGGGGGTATTGAATAGGGAAAACGGGAAAAAAACGGTCATGCTGAGCGCAGTCGAAGCATCTCTACTGCAATAGTAAATCCTCTCGATTGGATTAGTTGCGCGGTAGAGATGCTTCGACTGCGCTCAGCATGACCGTTTTATATATTTCACAATCTCCTCAAAACGGCACCACCAGCCGCACCCGGAAGCCGTCTTCCGGCTCCGGCCCCGCATCCAGCGTGCCGCGCAGGGCCTCGGCGCGCTGGCGCATGCTGCGCAGGCCCATGCCGCTGCGCGAGGTGCCGGCCGCCGGGCCGTTGTTGCGCACTTCGAGGCGCAGCTGGCCGGGGGCGCGGGTGAGGCTCACCCACAGGTCGGTGGCCTGGCGGGCGTGGCGGGCGGCGTTGGTCACGGCTTCTTTGAAGACGAGGTATAGGTGCTGGCGCAACTCCGGCGGCAGGGGCAGGGCATCGGGCAGGCCGTCGGTGGCGAGGTGGGTGTTGAGGCCGGCGGGCGCGGCGGTCTGGTCGAGGTGGTCGCGCATGCGGTCGAGCAGCGCGCCCACGGTATCGGCCTGCGCGTCGATGCCCCACACGATGTCGCGCATGGTGCTGGCGGCGGCCCGGCTGTTGGTCAGCAGGCGGTCGAAGGCCGGGCTGGGGGCGGGCTGGGCCTGGTGCAGCAGCTCCGCCTGCATGTTCACCCGCGTGAGCAGGGTGCCCACTTCGTCGTGCAAATCGGCGGCAATGCGGCTGCGCAGGCGCTCGTCGTGCCGCACCCGCGCCAGCCGGCGCCGGTGCACCACGTAGAGCCCGGCCGCCACTATTGCCGCCGCCAGCAGCCAGGCCCAGGGCTGCCGCCACCACAGTGCCTGCACCCGCAGCGGCACGCGCAGCAGGTTGCGCGCCGCCTCGCCCCGGGCCGACACGCCCTGCATCTCCAGCTCGTACTCGCCGGCCGGCAGGCCCTGCAGCGCCACCACGTGTGCTGTGCCCAGCCCGCGCCAGCGCGAATCGCCACTGCCGCGCAGGCGGTACTGGAAGCGGGCGCGCTCCGGGGCCCGGTAGTCGGTCAGGGCCAGGCTCAGCTCCAGGAAGGCGTCGTGCGGGGCCAGCGTCAGCGCGGGCGCGGCGGGGCCGGCCAGATAGGTGGTGCGGGTGGTATCCAGCGCGCTCAGGTGCTGAGTGTAGGCCGTGAGCAGCAGACGCGGGGGGCGGGGCGGGCTGGCGGGCGCGGGCGCCGGGCGCACCCGGCACACGCCGCCCACGCCGCCAAAAAGCAGGCTGCCGTCGGCCTCGCGCCAGGCCGAGAGGCGGTTGAACTCGGCATCGGCCAGGCCGTCTTCTTCAGTCAATACGCTCAGGTGGCGGGTGCGCAGGTTGTAGCGCAGCAGGCCGGCGTAGGTGCCACCCCACAGCTCGTTGGGGCCGCCGGGCAACAGGGTGCCCACCGTGTTGCTGAGCAGGCCGCTGGCGGTGGTGAGGTGCTCGGCCACGCCCCGGGCGGGGTCGAGGAGCAGCAGGCCCTGGTCGCGGGTGCCGGCCCACACGCGCCCGTCGGGCGTGGGCCAGAGGCAGAGCACGTCGTCGGTGGGAAAGCGGCGGGGGCCGGTTTCGGCGGGGCCGTAGTGGGTGAGGGCGTGGGTGGCGGGATTTAGGCGGTAGAGGCCGTGCTTGGTAGCCAGCCAGAGGATGCCGTCGGGCCCGGCCGCCAGCTTCTGTATCTGCTGCCCCGCCCGGGCCACGGCCGCGTCCGGGTAGGGCCGGGCCTGCTGGCTGGCGGCATCCAGCAGGTAGAGGCCCCGGGTGGTGCCGCCCCACAGCCGGCCGCGCAGGTCGCGCAGTAAGCACAGGCTGCTGGTAAATTCGGAGGACGTGCCCGTCCAGGCCAGGCGCGTCACCTGGCCGGTGCGCGGGTCAAGCTGGCCGAAGGCGTGGTTTTCTTCGGCGAAAAATACCTGGCCGGCGGGCGTGGTGGCCACGTCCAGCAGCACGGCATCGGTGGGGCGGCCGGCTTCGGTGAGGGGCAGGGGGCGCAGCGGGGCGCGGGGGCTGTCGGCGGCCTGCACCAGGGTGGCTCCGTAGGCGCTCACCAGCAGCCGGCCATCGGGCAGGCGGCTGATGGCGCGGGTGCTGTAGCTGCGCAGCGGCCGGGTGGGCAGCAGGTCGACGCCCGTGGCCGTGGCCCGCTCCTTGAAGCAGCCGCGCTGCCCCGGGCTGGCGCTCCAGCGCAGGCCGCTGGCGTCGGTGTACACGGTGTATTGGCGGCTGAGTTGACCCTCGCGCTCGAAGGCCACGGGGTGCCGGGCCACGGTGGGCAGGCGCTGGCCAGCGGGCCAGGTCAGCTCCACCAGCTGGCGCGCCACCACCCACTGCCAGCTGCCGGGCGTGGTGCCGGGGCTGAAATTGTTGACGTTAGGGCCCGGCAGCCAGCGCCGAACCTCGCGCAGCTCCCCGTCGGGCTGGGCTTCGTAGAGCGCATTCGAGCCCACCAGCTGCAGGGGCTGCGTGCCGGGCACGGGCTGCAATTCGCCCAGATAAGTGCGCACTGGCACCGCCGCCACGCCGGCCGGCGGCCCGTGCCCCAGCTCGTGCAGCACCGAAACCATCCACATATCCGCCGCGCCATCGGGCCGCAGCCAGGTGGCGGGCGCGCGCAGGGGCGAGGGCACCGGCCGCGCGGGCAGTTGACCTGCGGGTAGGTAGGCCAGGTGGTTGTCGTAGCTCACCCAGATGTCGTGCGAGCGGGGGTGCTGTACCAGCGCGTAGATGCGCGGCGGCACCGCGCCTTGCTCCGGCAGCGTGATGCGCATGAGTTCCCGGCCGCGCAGGCAAAACAAGCCGTTGGCGCTGCCAATCCACAGGTTTTGCTGCGTGTCGAACACGAGGGCCTGGGCGTAGCCGATGCCGGCCTGCCCGGGCCGCGAGGTGAGGGCCGGCAGGGGCACCAGCTCGTAGCCGTCGTAGCGAAACACGCCTTCATCAGCCGCTACCCAGAGCAGGCCGGCGGAATCCTGCACCAGTTCGTGGATGAGCAGACGGCCCAGCAGCGGGTCGCGCTGCCACGTCTGGGCCCGGCCGGGGCCGGCCGCGCCCAGCAGCGCCAGCAACAGCAGAAACAGGAATCGACGCACGGGCAAGGGAAAAAGCCGGTGCGAAAATAACGGCTGTTGCGTTACTTATTCAGTGCTAAACCTGGGCAGTAGAGACGCAATATTTTGCGTCTCGTCGTTGCTGATGTTGTTTAGCTTGTGCGGTTCTGCGCGGTTTCGGTAGTTCAACGACGAGAAGCAAAATATTGCGTCTCTACATCTTCCTTCCTAGTCCTGCAACTCCCACGCCGTGCGGTAGCCGCCCACACTCTCTACGTACTCAATCAGCGCCTTGAAAAACGGGTGGGCGCTCAGCGTCGAAGAGTCGCCGACGAGCAGCAGCTTTTTGCGGGCCCGGGTCATGCCCACATTCATGCGGCGGATGTCGCTCAGGAAACCGATTTCGCCGTGGTTGTTGCTGCGGGTGAGGGTGATGGCGATGATGTCGCGCTCCTGGCCCTGGAACGAATCCACGGTGCCCACGCTGAGCTGGCGGTGCAGCATGAAGCCGCTGAGCTCGTCGTTTTCCTCGATAGCGTCTTTCAAATAGTTGATTTGGGCGCGGTAGGGGGCAATAACGCCGATGCTGAGCGGGTCTTCCTCATGGTCGGCGGGGTCGTAGGGTTCGAGGAGTTGGGCGAGGCGTTTCAATAGTAAATCCGCTTCTTCGGGGTTGGCGGTGGAGCGGCTTTCGGGGATGGTGATTTCCTGGAAGCCGAAGCCGGCCGTGTCGAGGAATTCCACGGGCAGGTCGGGGGCGAAGCGCAGGTCGTAGGCGTCGAGGCCGGCGTGGGCCACGGTGTCGTAGGCCACCAGTTGGCCATCGTAGAACTGGTCAGAGCTGAACTGCATGATTTGCTCGTGCATGCGGTACTGCACCGTCAGCATCCGAGCCGTGGCCGGCTGACGCTTGATGGCCTTCTCGAACAGCGTTTCGCGCAGGGCGCCGGCCTTGTCGCTCTTCACCGTGGGCGGCAGCTGGTGGTGGTCGCCGGCCAGAATCACGCGGTTGCCCTTGGCAATCGGAATCCAGCAGCCCGGCTCCAGGGCCTGCGCGGCCTCGTCGATGAACACCGTTTCGTAGGTCAGGTGGCGAATGTTGCGGTTGCTGGCGCCCACCAGCGTGCAGGTGATGACCTGCACCGATTCGAGCAAATCCTCGGTGATGTAGCGCTCCAAATCATCGGCCTGCTGAAACAGCATGCGCGCTTCATCCTTCAACTGCCGGCGGTGCTGCTGCTCCTCAAAACCGAAGTTGCGCACGTACTTGCTGGCGGTTTCGCGGTACTGGTCGGCCGTCTGGCGCATCGAGCGCATTTCGTTGTAGCTTTTGTGGTTCATCACCTGCGCATCCAGCGTGTGCTCCAGCAGCAGGTCAGAAACCCGCGAGGGGTTGCCCATCCGAATGACGTTGACGCCGCGCTCGGCCAACTTCTCGGTGAGCAAATCGACGGCCGTGTTGCTCGGCGCGCACACCAGCACGCGCCGCTCGCGCCGGATGGTTTCCAGGATGGCCTGCACCAGCGTGGTGGTTTTGCCGGTGCCGGGCGGGCCGTGGATGATGGCCACGTCCTTGGCCGCCAGCACGTGGCGCACGGCTGCCAGCTGCGAGTCATTCAGCGGGCTGGGGTAGAACAAGTCGGTAGCTTTTTCGTCGCGGAAGCGGGCTTCCTTGGCTCCCAGCAAGATGTCGCGCAGCTCGGCCAGGCGGTCGCCGTAGGCACCCATGACTTTGCCCAGGGCGTAGTCCATCTCGCGGTAGCTCACCTCGTCGAAGGTCAGGTCGATGCCCAGCTTGTGGCCTTCGGTCACCCAGTCGGGCAGGTCTTCCTTGGTGGTGGCGAGCAGCAGCTTGTTGCGCCGCACACTGGTGATAACGCCGTTGAGGGTGGGCCGGTCGGTGGCCGCGCGGCCGGGCACGTTGCCAAACAAAGCCGCGTTCTTGCCCACCTGAAACAGGTGCAGGCCCTGCTGCCCGGCGGGCCGCTCCAGCTCCAGCACCACTTTGCCGCCGAAGCCAATGTCTTCCTGCGTGATGGTGACGGGGTACCAGGTGAGGCCGCGCTGCTGCCGCTCCTGGATGCTGGCTTTGGCGTTTTTGAGTTTGAATTGCTCCAGGTCTTCCTGCTGCTCCAGCTTCATGAGGGCTTGCACCTGGCGCAGCTCTTTTTCGATGGCGTAGGGGTCGACGGGGGCGAAAGGGAGGGTGGTATCGGACAAAAGAATGCGGGTTGGGTTCGTTCGTGAATACGAACAACCATTAACAAGTGATGATTTAATTCCTATCGCCAGTGCGGTAGTATCCGGCAAAGCGTTTCAGCAAATTCCTGCGTCAGCTCAGCCGTTGGCGGATTTGCCTGGTGTTCTTTAATTAGACGAATGGCAGCCAAGCTATAACACTGTTTTACGCGAAAGTTTTCAAGATACTTTGCTTTGATAATAGCTTTAATGAGACGGTTTGACTTACGTTGGTACCCAATTACAACTACAGATTCACACATACCTCCAAAATAATCGATGATATAGACTTTTGCACCGGGGCGGAAGTGTTTGGTGCCAGTGCGTATTTCTTCACCGCCGGGACCGTATGGACGCTCAGTAACAATATTGCCTACAGCCGTGCAGAAAGATTCTTGAGGGATGTCGGATTCTGTCATTGCCTATGGTCTCTGTTAGCTACGGTCAGCCGCATTTCAGTCGCAATAGTGATGTGCTAGTGTAAGGGAAGCTTGGCAAATGTCGGGCGCGGGGCATAAACTCTGGAATTACCTCAACCCCGGGGAATCGGCCAAGCCCCAGCGGAAGCCTAACCGGAATGAGGCATATTATAGCTTCAAGAGCAGTACGACCGAACCCAGCGGCATCACTAAAAATACCCGTGGTCCGTATGAGAAGTACTTTTGCAACCTCTCATTTTCCTTAAAAATTTATGGCTGACGCTGCTGCCACGCCCCTCACCGGCCCTGACTTTTTGAACGATGGCCTCGCCCTCACCGACCTGCCCGATGGCGGCATGACCACCGGCCACGCCCACGGCGAGCCCGTACTGCTGGCCCGGCGCGGCAATGAAATTCTGGCCATATCGGCCAAATGCAGCCACCTGGGCGCGCCGTTGGGCAAGGGCTTGCTTGATGGCGACACCGTGCGCTGCCCCTGGCACCACGCCTGTTTCAGCCTGCGCACCGGGGAGGCCCTGCGCGCCCCGGCCCTCGACCCGCTGCCCTGCTGGACGGTGGAGCAGCGCAACGGCCGCGCCTACGTGACCGGCAAACAAGCGCGCGACCCGTTGGCGCCCGTCGGCACCTCCGAAACCAAAGCCTACCCAGATGCTGTGGTCATCATCGGGGCGGGCGCAGCGGGCAGCGCGGCGGCCGAGATGCTGCGCCGCGAGGGCTACAAAGGCCGCATCACCGTGCTTGACGGCGAGGCCGAAGCGCCGTATGACCGCACGATGCTGTCCAAAAGCTTCCCGGCCGATGAGAAAAAGCCAGTGGCGCTGCGGCCGGCGGGCTTTTATACAGCGCATAAAATTGATATTGTGCGCGGTGAAGTCGCGGGCATTGATGTGGCCGGCCGGCGCGTGCTGCTGGCCAACGGCGCGGCCCACGCCTACGACCGGCTGCTGCTGGCTCCCGGCGCCGAGCCGATACGGCTCGACATTCCGGGCCACGACCTGCCGCACGTGCACCTGCTCCGCTCGCTGACCGACCACCGCGCCATCGTGGCCGGGGCCAAAGGCGCGCGGCGGGCCGTCGTTATCGGGGCCAGCTTTATTGGGCTGGAAGTGGCGGCGGCCCTGCGCGGTTTAGGTCTGGATGTACACGTTGTGGCGCCTGACCAGCTCCCGCTGGCTAAGGTGCTGGGGCCGGAGCTGGGCGAAATCGTGCGCAAGCTGCACAAGGAAAAGGGCGTGTTTTTTCACCTCGAACAAAATGCCGAACGCATCGAAGAAGGCGTGGTGGTACTGGAAAACGGCGAGCGGCTGCCGGCCGATTTGGTGGTAGCCGGCATCGGGGTGCGGCCCCGCCTGGCGCTGGCCGAGGCCGCCGGATTAGCTATTGAAAAGGGCGTGACCGTGAACGAATACCTCGAAACCAGCGCGCCCGGCATCTTCGCGGCCGGCGACATTGCCCGCTGGCCCGACCCGCACTCCGGCCAGAATATTCGTGTTGAGCACTGGGTGGTGGCCCAGCGCCAGGGCCAGACGGCCGCCCGCAACATGCTGGGCCAGCGCGAGCAGTTCGACGCCGTGCCATTCTTCTGGAGCAAGCACTACGACCTGTCCATTCGCTACGTGGGCCACGCCGAGAAGTGGGACGAGGCCGTGGTAAGCGGCGATTTGGCTAAACAGGAATTCTCGATTGCCTATAGAGCCGGTGGTAAAACCCTGGCCGTTGCCAGCGTGAAGCGCGACCTCGAAAACCTGAAAGCCGAAGTGGCCCTGGAAGCCGATGACGAAAAAGCGCTGGAAAAGCTGCTGGCCGGGGCATAGCCAGCGAAAGCGCGGCGTGGCCAGTAACCCGAGCACGGCCGGGGCGCGTAAAGACTGAAGGACTAATTCACCAAAAAGATGCTCTTTTCTCGTACCCTGCTGCTATTACCCGCCGGCCTGCTGCTGGCCGCCTGCTCGGGCGGCTCGGGCACCGAAAAGGCCGTGGGCGTGGCCCTGCCGCCCAAGGTGCCTACTTCGCCTTCGGCCGCCAAACTGGAGTTGGTGGCTACTTCCGACACCATCTGGAACGGCGTGGCCGTGGCCGACGACGGCCGCACCTTCGTGCTGTTTCCGCACAACGAGGGAGGGCCCGGCACCCGCATCGGCGAGCTGAAAGACGGCAAAGTTACGCCCTGGCCCAACCGCGCCTGGAACAATTGGCAGCAGCCCGGCGACCCCGCCAAGCAAGCCTTTGTGCGGGCCAATTCCCTGCGCTTCGGCCCCGAAGGCTACCTCTGGATAGTGGACACCGGCACGCCCAAGTCCGACGTCGTGCCCGTGAAAGACGGCCCCAAGCTGCTGGCTTTCGACATCAGCAAGAACCAGCTGGTGAAGTCCATCGACCTCTACCAATACACCCGGCCTAAAAGCTTCGTGGACGATTTGCGCTTCCACGGCGAGATGATTTACGTGACCGATGCCGGCGCGCCCGGCCTCATCGTGCTCAACCAGAAAACCGGCCAGGGCCGCCGCCTGCTCAACAACGACAGCACCACCACCGCCCGCCGGCCCATGTACGGCGAGGGCAAAATGATGCTCAAGCCCAACGGTGACAAAGTGGCTTTGCACGCCGACCAGATGGAAGTGTCACCCGATGGCCAGTACTATTACTACCAGACCGCCGCCGGCCCCATGTACCGCGTCGAAACCCGATACCTGGACGACCCCAACATCAACTCCGCCGACCTCGCCAAAAAGGTCACCTACTTCTTCAATTCGCCCACCTGCGGCGGCACCGCCATCGATGCCGACGGCAACCTCTACGTGTGCGACGCCAACGAAAAGCGCATCCTTAAAGTGACGCCCGCCGGCCAAAGCAGCGTGTTGGTGCAGGACCCGCGCCTCATCTGGGCCGATGCCCTGTGGATTGACCAGGCAGGAGCCCTCTGGATTCCGGTGCCCCAGATGAACCGCACCGCCGGCTTCCAGCGCGGCCTCGAAACGGTGAAATTCCCGGTCGAACTGCTGAAAATGGAGTTGGGTCTGAAGCCGTTCCGGGACTAATTGTAGCGTGGACTCTGCGAGTCCGCGCATCGCTTGGTCAAACCCAGGCAAGCGCGGACTCGCAGAGTCCACGCTACAGCGCCTCCAGCTTTTGCCCCTGAATGGCCCGGGCCATCAGCTCCGGAAACTTTGCCGGCGTGCAGGCGAAGCTCGGAATCTCCAGCGCCGCCAGCTGCTCGGCCACGCGCCGGTCGAAGCTCGGGGCGCCATCGTCGCTCAGGGCCAAGAGCACCACGATGTTCACGCCGGCGGCTTTGAGGGCGGCGGCGCGCTTTATCATTTCTTTCTCATTGCCGCCTTCGTAGAGGTCGGTGATGAGGACGAGGATGGTATCCGTGGGGCGGGTGATGAGCTGCTGGCAATAGCTGAGGGCCAGGTTGATATCGGTGCCGCCGCCCAGCTGCACGCCGAACAGCAAATCCACCGGGTCGTGCAGGTTTTCGCTTAAGTTTACCACGGCCGTATCGAACACCACCATGTGCGTTTTTACCGCTTTCAGCGAGGCCAGCACCGCCCCGAACACGCCCGCATAAACGACAGAAGAGGCCATCGAGCCGCTTTGGTCCACGCAGAGCACGATTTCCTTCAGCGCCTGCCCGCGCCGCCCGAAACCCACCAGCCGCTCCGGAATAATGGTTTTGTGGGCCGCTTGGTAGTGCTTCAGGTTGGCCTTGATGGTGGCGCCCCAGTCGATTTCGTGGTAGCGCGGGCGCGGGTTGCGCACGGCCCGGCTCAGGGCGCCCTGCACGGCCTGGCGCAGCGGGTTGCTGAGTTTCTTTTCCAGCTCGCGCACCACTTTGGTAATGACCTCGCGGGCAGTGGCCTTGGCCTTTTGTGGCATCACCCGGCTCAGCGACATGAGTGTGCCCACCAAATGCACGTCGGCCTGCACGGTGCGCAGAATTTCGGGCTCCAGCAGCAGCTGGTTGAGGCCCAGGCGCGTCATGGCGTCCTGCTGCATAATGGCCACCACCTCGGTGGGAAAATACTCCCGAATGTCGCCCAGCCAGCGGCTCACGCGCGGCGCCGAGCCACCCAGCCCGGCCTTGCGCTCGGCCTTGTCGCCGTCGTAGAGGGCGGTGAGTACGTCGTCCATACGGCCGTAGTCGGGCGGCATCGATACCGAATTGGCAGCATCGGCGGCGCTGCCCAAGACGAGTTTCCAGCGGGTAGGGGTAGTGGGCATGAATGGATTTGAGTTGATAATTGAACGTCATGCTGAGCGCGGTCGAAGCATCTCGCGTGCAGAAGTAATTCAATCGTAAGAAAAAGGATTAGTGGTGGCACGCGAGATGCTTCGACTTCGCTCAGCATGACCGTTCGGAGGACTGTTCGAATTAAAAATTAAACGCCCAGCAACTCGCGCAGCCCTGGTAGCACCCGCGCCCCGCGCTCCCAGTCAAAATCCTCGGTTTCCGGCGCTACAGCGGCGCCCGCATCCGTACTCGCTATTTCCAGAATCTGCCGCCGCTCTGGCAGCGAGAAATCGGTGAAGGCCCGGCGCAATAGCGGCACGATTTCGCGGAACGTGTCTTCGGTGAGTTCCGCCATCCAGTGGTCGAGCAAGTCGAATAACTCACGGTGGTGGATGAGCAGCAGGCCGCTGCCGCGCAGGAAGCCTTCAATCCAAGCCGTGGCGTAGTCGGTGGGCTGGGCGGGGGCCAGGGCCAGGCCGAGGGCCGTGGCGGTGGCGTCGGGACCGGTTTGCTGGGCATCGAAAAGCAGGCGGGTGGCCGTGCCGGCCAGTAGGCCGTTGGTGGCGGCGTTGCGCTGAACGGCGGCCAGGGCGGCGTACCAATCAGCTTCGTGGGCGTCGTTTTGCAGCAGGCGGATGGCCTGATGGGTGGCTTCGAGGCGCTCCAGCAGGGCTTTGGCGGCATCATAATCCAGCCCGGCGCAGGCGGCGGGCAGGCCGATGCACAGGCGCGGCACCAGCTGCTGCACCACCTGGGCCACTTGCCGGGTGTCGGTGCGGCGCACGTTGCCGTAGCGCAGCACCTGGGCCAGCGGGGGCAGGGCGGCGAGCAGGTGGGTTACGTCGCGGGTGTCGGCCCCGATGGTTTCGAGCCGGACCACCAGCGCCGGAATGGCCGGGCCGAGGTCGGCGCGGAGGGCTTCTTCGAGCAGCGTGCTCACGGTTTCGAGGCTGCTGGCTTCGGCGGCGCGGGCGGTGGCGCGGGCCACGGCGGCGGCCAGCACGGTATTGCCCCAGCGGCCGGCCTCAATCACGGACAGGGCCATTTCGGGCTCCCATTCCAGCGTCCAGAGTTCGTGGAAGGTGCCGCTTTTGCCGCTTGCTTCCTCCGGCTCGCCCCAGTTGATGGCCAGCAGGCGCAGGCGGTGCAGCAGGTGGCTGCGCTCCAGCTGGGCGGGCTGGCGCAGGTCGAGGTCGAGCGTCTTGGGCGTGGCTTCGGGCTTGAGGCGCAGGGTTTTTTGCTGCTGGGTTAGGTCCTGCTGCAAGGGCGTGGCGGGCAGGCCGGCGGGCACCTCGCCCAGCCTTACGCCAATTACCAACTCCTTGTGTACCAGCGCCAGCTGCTCGGCGTAGCCCCCGCCCAGGATGGCCACGGCGGCTTCCTGCAACTCATCGATGCCCGGCAACGCCAGCCCGCGCACGGCGGCCAGCGCGGCAGCCAGCCGCACACCCTCAATGGCGTGGGCGGAGGAGGCGTCTACGTCCTGCCCGCGCAGCAGGCGCGTGGCGCGCACCATCCAGTGCGTCAGCACTTCGGCCCGCGGCTGGGCAAACAGCAGCTCGTACCAGGCCGGCGAGAGCACGCCCGCTCCGTAGCCCGAGCTGAAAGAAAGCCGCTCGTAAGTCCACGGAATCCAGGTGGTTTCGGTGGCAACTTTCTTGAGGCCTTTCAGGCGGGCTTTGTCTTCCTTTTTGAAGAGTTCGGCTCGCAGCACCGGCGCGTGCCAAGCGCCACAGACCACCGCCATGCGCGGGTAGCCCTGGGCCAAAGTTGCGCGCAAGCTTTCGCGCATAAAAGCCTCGCGCAGCAGCGTTTCCTCGGTTTCGGGGCGCCGCAGCTCCTCGCGTAGCGCCGTCATCAAATCCAGCACCACGGCGAAGGTGTCGGCTTTGCCGGGGGCGTGTTCGAGGTGGGTTTCCCACCACTGCTCCGAATCGGTGTAGCCGGCCAGGTGGGCGATGTAGGCCACGGGGTCGGTATCGGGCTCGACCTCCGGCGGCTTACCGCTCGGTCCCGAAACCTCACGCCCTGACCCCCCCTCCAAAAGAGAGGGGGCACCAGCACCGCTTTCTTCAGCTGGCTGGAAACCATGAATTTCAACAGGAACAGAATCCGCCCCAGTTTCCAGAGCTCCTTCGTCCTCACGAATCGGTGCCCCCTCTTTTTTGGAGAGAGGGTCAGGGGGTAAGGTTGACGGAGAGGTAGTCAAAGCCGCTTCCCGCATCCCAAACCGCAACGACATCGGGAAATCCATGCACCTGATGTGCGCCTGATTCCTGAAGCACCACTGCACCGCCTGCCACTCTGGCGAAAACTCCGCGAATGGCAGAAACGAGGCTTGGCCTTGCTGCTTGGGGTTGTACACGAGCAGGGCCACCGGCGGTACCAGTTCCGGATTAGTGGCCGTGGCCAGAGCGGCTTCGGCATCGGCGGGGCATTCCAGCAGCACGATGTCGGGCCGGAAGGCTTCGAGGGCGGCCACGAGGCTGGCGGCGCTGCCAGGGCCGTGGTGGCGAATGCCGAACAGGCGCAGGTCGGGGGTAGGCATGAGCGGAAAAGGGTTGGACAGGAGCTGCAAATGAACAACACCGGGCCCAACCCGCCCTGCACCTGTCTAAAAACGCTCTTCGATTAGCTCCATGTTGATAAGGGCGCCGGCTTTGCCACCAGCGGCAACGGCGGCTGAAACGGCCCGGAAGGGCGTGGTCGCATCGCCGGCCGCGAACACGTCGGGCACGCTGGTGCGCTGGAAGTCATCGACCTGCACGTGCCCCATCTCCGTGAAGGCGCAGCCCAACTGCCGGGCCAGGGTACCGGCCTGCTCAAACGGCACGCGGGCAAATACCGCGTCTAGCGGGCGGGCGCTGCCATCGGCCAACTGCACGGCCTGTAGCTGTCCTTGGGTGTGGACAATGCCGGCCAACGGGGTTTCCACCACGGTAATGCCGTGGCGGGCCAGCGTCTGCAACTGGGCGGGGCTGAGCGTGGCGGGCCCGTCCGTAAACAGCGTCAACTGACGCGACCAGTTATGAATGAGGCGGGCAAAAGCGAAGCCCATCTCGCCGTTGCCGATGACGCCGAGGCGCTGCTCGGCCACTTCGTAGCCGTGGCAGTAGGGGCAGTGCAGCACCGAAATGCCCCAGCATTCGGCAAAGCCGGGCAGGGCGGGCAGCAAGTCGATGACGCCCGTGGCGAGCAGCAGCTTCGACGCTGTGAGGCTGGCCCCGGCAGCAGTTTCGATGCGGAACCCACCACCGGGAAGGGCGGTGGCGGTCAGGGCTTCGTCGGCCCGCAGCTCGATGGTGGGGTAGTGTTGCACCTCGGCCCGGGCCTGGGCGCGCAGGGCGGTGGGCGTGGCGCCGTCCTGGGTGAGGAAGTTGTGGGAGTGGGGCGTCTGGCGGTTGCAGGGCCGGCCGGTGTCGAGGACAAGCACGCGGCGGCGGGAGCGCCCCAAAGCCAGCGCGGCGGAGAGGCCGGCGTAGCTGCCACCGATGATAATGGCGTCGAATTCTTGCATGAAAAGGAAAGTAGCGGGCTTGCAAAGGACGCAAGCTTCGGGTCTGACGGTACAGCCCTGCTTTCCTTACATGCGGATTTTAGGGAATATTAAAAAGCGCCGGTCGTTAGCAGAAACCTGCTCAAGCTCAGCAGTCATACTCTTCCACGCGGCTGACGGGGGCTCCCGTGGCGCGTTCCAGCGCGTCGGCCATTCGGCCGAGGGTGGGCGAGCCGTAGGCATCCTGCAGATGGATGGCACCCACATACAGGGAAATGTAGCCACTGCCCCGGGCCGGGTGCAGCGTCACGAGTTCGAGCAGGGGCGGGGCATCGACGGGCACCAACACCGTGTCCCGGCGGGTTGAAACGGCCCAGGATTCCTGGCCTGGCACGGCCCACAGCAGCGCCTGCTGCTCGGTGAGCTGCCGGGCCAGGAGGGCGGGCGTGTCGCAGAGGCCGTCGCGGTAGAGGGCGCGCTCCGCCTGCCGCCGCTGGTCGTTGGTATAAGGCGTTTGAGGGCCGGGGCTGCTGGAATCGGGTACGTAGAAAGGCGTGTAGGTTTGCGCAGTATCGAACCGTTCGAGTTGCGAGACCTGCCCGGCTACTGCGGCGAGGGCGTTGGCCTGGGCTTGCGCGGCGGCCACCAGCGGCCCGGCCACGGCCACCATGTCCTGCCAATCGAGAAACAGGCCGGCGGCGGCCGGCCCACCCGGCTCGTCAAGGCGCACGCCGCCGTATACCGACAGCGACACCTGCAATGGCCACTGCTCCCAGCGGGCCGAGTACTTCACATTGCCGGGGTGGTTGGCATTGGGGTAGGTTTTGGCCTCGGTGGGCGGGCCGAGCAGCTGCGTGAGGGACTGCATCCAGGTAGCAGGCGGCACGGCCCGCTCCCCTCGGTGCGTGGGCGGCGGGGCCAGCTCGTAGCTGACTTGTAGCACGGGCTTGTGGCGGGCCTGGGCGCGCACATTGCAGGCCGTGGCCGCCAGCCCGAACACGGTGTGGCAGGCGCCGCGCAGGTTGGGCCAGCCGCCGTAGGGCTCCCACCACGCCCGGCCCGGCAGCCGCGCCTCCACTTCGGCCAGGCTCAGGCCCCAGGGTAGCTGGGTGTCGTCGATGGGGAAGGTAGTGGGGTCGAAGGGCATAGAACAGATTAGTTCTTTAGAAGAAAGCCGAGAAAAACCTGAAGCCGAGACAAAAAGGTACGGGGGTGACGAAATTTTATTTCATCAATTGATAGCTCTGCTGTTTCTGCCGCCGATTTATAATTAAGCTGCCAGTAGGGAATTGAATGGCAAACGGTTTCGGCAAATTCTTTGGTCAGGTAATTAGTATAGTCAGTATTGTATCGTGGCTTTGGCGGATGATGCTCTTTGAATTTGGCAATAACCGTTGGGTCATAACAGACTTTGGGACGAAGATTTTCCACCAGTCTTACGTCAATTGTCAAGGTTATATAGCGTCTGGATTTGCGGTGCAATCCAACCACTATAATCCGTTGACACATCCCGCCATACCAATCGATGATATAAACCTTAGCTCCCGGCGCGAAATGATTCGTGCCGAAGCGAATTTCTTCGCCGCCCGGCCCATAAGGGCGCTCCCGAATGATGTTGGCAACCGCGGTCCAGCATGATTCGGGAGCCACTTCAGCATCTGTATTCTCATCTGCCATTGAATTTCATTGCTCAGGGTTCCTGGAGGCTCTTACCATTTGCCTCTTTCTGCCGCTCCCGTTCTCGAATTAATATTGTTGCTGATTCCCGCGCCGCCGTTATGTAAAGCCGGTTCTGGTTCATTGCCAATAAATCATTTGTGGACTTGGTTTCAAACTGGGCAACAAATACTTCAACCTGTTGCTCATGGTCGGCCGCTGATTCCTCGGGCGTAGCCAACAACCCAAGTTCGCGAAGACAGGCAATGATTTTCGAGAATTTCATTACTCCACCACCTCCCGGCAGGCCCTATACAAATCCTTCCAGCCCTCGCGCTCCTTGGCCACGGTTTCGAGGTATTCGAGCCACACCACGCGGTCGGGGGCGGGGTCTTTGATGACGGCACCGGTGAGGCCGGCGGCCAGGTCGTGGGCGCGCAGGGTACCATCGCCGAAGTAGGCGGCCAGGGCCAGGCCGGAGTTCATGACGGAGATGGCCTCGCCGGTGCTCAGGGTGCCGCTGGGGCTCTTGAGCTTGGTTTTGCCGTTGTCGGTTACGCCCTGGCGCAGCTCGCGGAAGATGGTGACGAGGCGGCTGATTTGCTCCAGCGCGGGCGCCTCTACGGGCAGCTGGAGGGCCTGGCCCTGCTTGGCCACGCGGGTTTGCACGATGTGAACTTCCTCGGCCAGGGTGGCGGGCAGGGGCAGCACCACGGCGTTGAAGCGGCGGCGCAAGGCACTGCTGAGCTCGTTCACGCCCCGGTCCCGGTCGTTGGCCGTGGCGATGACGTTGAAGCCCTGCCGGGCCTGGATTTCGGTGCTCAGCTCGGGGATGGGCAGCACCTTTTCCGAGAGCATCGTGAGCAGGGTGTCCTGCACGTCGGAGGGGATGCGGGTCAGCTCTTCGATGCGGACGAGCTGGCCGGTTTCCATGCCTTTGTAGAGCGGGCTGGGCACGAGGGCGGCCAGCGAAGGGCCTTCGGCGAGCAGGCGGGCGTAGTTCCAGGAGTAGCGCAGGCTGTCTTCGGCGGTGCCGGCAGTGCCCTGCACCAGCAGGTTGGTGTGCCCGCTGATGGCGGCGGTGAGGTGCTCGCTCACCCAGCTTTTGGCCGTGCCGGGCACGCCGAGCAGCAGCAAGGCGCGGTCGGTGGCCAGGGTGGCGACGGCAATTTCCATCAGCCGCCGCTGGCCGATGTACTTGGGCTCAATCTCAAACCCATTATCGAGCTTGCCGCCCAGCAAATACGTCACCACGGCCCAGGGCGAGAGGTGCCAGCCGGGCGGTTTGGGGCGGGCCTGGTCGGTGGCTTTGAGGGCGGCCAGTTCTTCGGCGTACAGGTCTTCGGCGTGGGGACGGAGCAGGGTGGGCGTCATGGAGTTGGTTGGGGTGTAGAAAAGTAAAAGAACGTCATGCAGAGCGCAGCGAAGCATCTCGCGTGGGCTAGTATTTCAATCGATTGGATTAGTGGTGGCACGCGAGATGCTTCGCTGCGCTCTGCATGACCGTAATCACTCGCTCAGCGACGATTCCAAATCGGCCTGGAAGCGCAGGGTATCGACAAACGTATGGAGCTGGGGCTGAAAAACCGAGTGGGCCTGGTCGATGGCTTCGACCTGCTGAATGGCCCAGGCCACATCGGCGGGAGCGAGGTTAGGGGCCACGGTTTGGGGCAGCAGCCAGGCCAGCTGCCGCAGGTGGTAGGGTGGGGCGTTGACCTCGTACACGACGGCCGTTTTGGTTAGCTGGCGGGTGATGGCGTCGAGCACGGCGCTGCTGAGGGCGCGGGGCCAGGGCGCGGGCACGAAATCGAGGCCCAATGCCCAGTCGGCCTGCTGGCGGCGCACCCGTTCCAGCGTGGGCGCCAGCAGCAGGGTGCGCTGGTCGGCGGCGGGCAGCAGGGCGGCCAGCTGGCCCCACTCGATGCCGCGGGCGCAATTGGCGCGGTCCAGCGCGGGCAGGTCTTCCTGCCACAGCTGCAGGAAAGCGCCGGCAAACGCGGCATCGCGGTGTAGCAGGGTGCTGTGCGCCCAGCCCGGCAGCAGGGGCAGCGCCCATTCCGAAGCCAGCGCCGCCGCGAGCAGCTCGCCGGGCGTGAGGCCGAGGTGGGCGGTCCAGCGCCGGGGCGGCAGCAGCCCGACCAGGTTGCCGAGGCGGCCCGCCGCCGGGCCCAGCGTGGTTTGCAGGCCCACGGTGGTGCTGATGCGGTACTCATAACGCGCGGTTATCTCCTCAATGCCGTCGAGCAGCCAGGATTTGTCCCAGGCGGTGGGCAGGGTGATTTCCAGGGTGGGCTTGCCGAGGCCCAGCAGCTTGCGTTTGGCCGTGATGAGCGGCGCGGCGCGGGCCCACAGCCGCTCGATGAGGGCGGCGCCGGGAATCTGCACCAGCAGCTCGGCTGCGCGGCGGCGCACGTCCTGGCCCCGCGCTTTGAGCAGGGCTTCGAGGGTAGGCTCGGCGTCGGGGTGCAGGTGGCGGGCCAGGATGTTGAGCAGGGCTTCCTGCATTTTGGCTGGCTCGGTGGGCAAGGCGGCCAGGAGCAGAGCGCGGGCCGCCTCGGGCATCTGGTCAAAATGCTGGTTGAGCCAGGCCAGACGGGCGGCGGAGGGGCCGGTTTCCCAGGTGGTCAGGTCGGTGCCAGAGGCGGTGGGCGCGGGCAGGTTGTCCCCCAGCTTGCTCCATTCGGGGTTCAGCGCGGCCAGCCAGTGGCCCCGCGCCCCCAGCACTGGCCCCAGCGCGGCCCGGGTTTCGGTGGAGCGCGTGGCGTGGCGCAGCAGTGGCACCAGCAGGGCCGGCGGCACCCGCAGGTCGCGCCCGGCGAGGCGGGTGAGGTAGTCGGGCAGCAACTCCAGATGCAGGGAGTTGACCAGCATCTGGTGCAGGTGGCTGGTGCCTTTGGGGCCGACGACGGGCAGCAGCTCAGGCGGCGAGGGCGCCAGGGCCGGGCCAGCAGCCGAGGCCGGCTCGTAGCCCGCCTTGCGCATCAGGGCCAGCGTGCCGGCGGCCAGCAGCAGCTGTTGTTCTAGGGTGTCGGCAGGGGTGGGAAAGGCGGGGATGGGCTCGCCGCTTTGGCGGGTGCCGAGCAGGGCAATGCGCAGAAGCTGCGCGCCTTGCGGCGGCACCGCGCCGCCCGCTTCGACCTCACCCCCTGACCCCCTCTCCAAAAAAGTGGGGGCACCGGACATGTTCCTTGCGAGTTCAACCATTGAATCGTCCTCACGGGCCGGTGCCCCCTCTTTTTTGGAGAGGGGGTCAGGGGGTGAGGTCGATGGGAAGGATGAATTTCCCAGCCAGCTGCTCAGCGGCCGGAATGCCTGCCCGTCCCACTCGCCGAATAGCGTTATCGGATGACCACCGCTTTCAGCCAGCAGCTGCCAGCCAAAATCTTCCTCAATAAAGCGCAGCGGCAAAGTGTCGGTTTCGGTGGCGTGGTGCAGCTGCCAGCGGCCGTCGGGTAGTGGGGCAGGCAGCACCTGGGCCAGCGTGGCGGGCCACTCGCGCAGCCAGGGCTGGCGGGCCAAGGCGCTGGCATAGTCCTGCAGCAGCTGGCTGATGGACTGGCCCGCGGGCACTGCATGGGCGGGCACTGTACCATCAAATTTCACCTGCACCGGCGCCGCCCGCAACGGCAGTAGGCCGGGGTAAAAGGCCAGTTCGCCCAAATAGGCGCCGTGTGGTATAAACGGCGTGCTGAAAGGCTGGCTGCCAAACGAAAACTCCAGCACCAGGGCCGTGCGGCCGGTGTCGCGGCCCAGCAGCCAGGTGCGGCGGGCGGTCAGGCGGTCTTCCTCCCAGCGGAACTGGCCCAGCACGCGCCAGGCGTCGGAAATCGGGGTGGCAGTGGCCAGCAGGTCTTCCTTTTTCAGGTTGACTCCGACTTGCTGGAGCACCTCGGCCCGGGCATCGGGGCGGAGGCGGGGCAAGTTTTGGAAAGTCCGCACCTGCAAATACAGTTCGCCGAGGCGGCCGAGTAGGCGGCCGGGCCAGTCGGCGTGGGCGTGGCGCAGGGGGGCCAGCTCGCGCACGGTCGCGGCCAGCCCGGGCAGCTGGTTGTCGACCAATCGGGCGGCCTGGTTTTCCCAGAAGGTAGTTGGCTGCTTATCGAGCGCGGCCAGGCCGGCGCGCATCAGGTCTTCGAGCCAGGCCGTGAGTTCTTCGGCCCCGGCAGCCATGCGGGTCAGGCGCTTGGGGTCGACGGCCGGTGCGGCCTGACTTTGGAATGACAGACCGGCGGCTTCGTCGGTCGCCGTTTCCGGCCCGGGTAATGAAGAATCAGGGCTGGTTTCGTCGGCTAGCAACTCAGCCGCGGCAGTGGCTTTGGCCGCTTTAGAGGCGGGTTTCTCAGCCTTCTTCTCCTGCGTTTGCTGGCGTTTTTCCAGCCATTCAGTCAGCCAGACCGGGGGCATGTTTCCGACCAATAATTCTGGTTGGCGGGCCATGAGCAGCAGCAGGCCCGCGCCGTGCTTGCAGGGAAAAACGCGGCTCGGGCAGCTGCACTTGAAGGCAGGCTCCGTGAGGTCGATGCCGGTGAGGTAGGGCTTGCTGCCGCTGCCGGCGCACTCGCCCCAAGCGGCCGTATCGGTGCGGCCCAGATTGGCCCATTTGGCTGGTTTCAGCAGTTCCTGACCCCGTTTGAGGGTGCCAGGGTCGGTGATGAGGGCGAGGGCCTGCGCTTCGGAATAGGTAATCATGCGGGGCGGGGTAGGCTCCAAAAGTAGCAGGGAATCCTGGGGTTTCGAGGCCGGCTATTTGAGGCGGTCAAACCCTCAGGCTGAGCGCCGCCGAAGCTGCTCTACCGCATAAGTGGCAGATTGATTTGCCATTGCGGCAGAGCAGCTTCGGCGGCGCTCAGCCTGAAGGTCAATGCCTCGTGTAATGCCCCAACTGCTCACGCAAAAAAGTCACCCGGGTCGGCCTGCCCCAGATACTTGCGCAGCAGTTCCAACGAACCGAAATACGGCCGCACGCAGGCCAGAAACTGCTCGGCAATCGCCGGGCTAGCGGCGTAGGCCACAAAGGCGCCGCTGCTTTCCGTAAATTCTACTTCTTCAAGCAGGGCAGGGCAATGTTCTTCCACAATCGTCTCCAGATGCTCGACCCAGGAGGCCGCCGTGCCCCCAAAGCCAAAGTGCTGAAACAAGCGGTAGTAGTCCTCCAGCCCGCCCACATCGGCAAAAACCAGTACCTCGTACTCGGGCGAAATGGGCGGCGGGGCGGGGACTGTTTGGAAGGGAAAAGTATCTGACATGACCCGAAAGTACGGTCACCGGCGCCGGCGTAGCGCCACCACCAGGCCCACGCACAGCACCGCCAGCCCGGCAATCAGGGCGTCGCGCACGAAATGGCCTTGCTTGGCTTCGGTCACCTCAGCTTCCAGGTCGCGCATTTTGGCCAACTGCTGCTTTTCGCGCTGACGCAGGTTGCTGGCTTCGTTTTCGACCTCTGACAGGCGCTGCGACGTCAGGTTGCGGTCGTCGCGGCTGGTGCTTTGCAGCTGGGTGGTGGTGGCGGCCAGGCGCACGGAGGTGGTGGTGGCTTTCTGGGCTGTTTCGTTGAGCACGTTCACGATTTGCTGGTCCTTGTCCACAATGCCCTGCAGGGCGTCCACCACTTCCTGCAGGTCTTTCTTCGAGGGCTTGTTGCCGAACAGGCTGTGCCGCTGGGCGCTGGCGTCGCGGTAGCGGTCGGTGAGGGTCTTGCGCTCGGCCAGCAGGCGGGGCAGGGGCGAGTCGGGGGTGACGGCGGGCGCCTGGGCCGCCGCCGGCCGCCCGAGCCCGGCCGTAGCCAATAGGAGCAGCTGAAACAGTGGGATTCGGAAGTTGCGTTGCACTTTTGCAGACCAGGGAAAGAGAAGGATTCGCATGAAGAAGAAAGAGGTAATGAAGAAAGCGGCCGCCTTGCTAGGCGGCGCGCTGGCCGTGTGGAGCTGTGAAACCACCCGCCTGAAAACGCCGCCCACCTACGGCGGCGCCGTTTCCGAAGGGTTGCACGAGAAGGGCGCAAGCGGCGTGCTGCCCTTCCTGATTCAGGAAACCAGCGACGACGAGTCGTACGGCTTTACGGAAAACAACCCCGTGCGGGTAGGCGGTGGCCGCGAAGCCGGCGTGCGCAACGAGCAGCGCTACCTCAATGCCCTGCGGGGCCCCGGTGGCCAAGCCATTGAATACCAGTTGCAGGGCAGCTGCTGCGCGTTCAAAATCCCGGCTGGCGGCATCGACAACGAAGGCCAGCTCGACATCTACACCGTGACGTGGCGCGGCCGCAAAGAGCCGCTGAAACTCTACCTGAACATGTACGAAGAAGCCGACCTGAAAGCGCCTAAAGGCCTGGCCCCGGCCCGCTAGCCCTAATCCCGGCCGTAGCCGGCTGCGTATGCCCGTGGGGTGGGGCCGGGCAAACACCCCCGGGCCCGCCGCGCGGTATGAAAAAGCTACTGTCGTTTTTGTCGTTGCTGGTTTCCGGTTGCGGGCCTTGCGAGCAGGTTCTTCTCACGCCCGACGAACGGGCCTGGTTTCCGGCGCACCCGGCGGGCAAGCAAATTGCCTTTCGCAGCAACCGCGGCCACACCAACACCATGACGCTGATTGAGCAGCGCGAGTGGTTCAACAACACCGACTGCAACAAGCTGGAGGCAGGGAATTACCAGCCCATTCACGTGCAGTATGGCCTGACGTCGGCCACGGAATACGACCCGAAGTTGCCCCATTTCAGCATCAGCGCCGACAAAATAAGGCCCAATGTGCCCGCCCGGCTCCAGTTCAGCATTTCCGGCCTGGAGTACCCCCTGCCCGCCGGCCAGAAAATTGGCCCCACCGACGTGCTGGTGCCGGAACCCTGCACTCTGAGCACCGGCAAAACCTACCCGGCGGCCTACGTTTTCCGCGACGGCCAGAACGCCAAAAACTACGGCACCGGCCGCATGAAATCCTTTCACTGGGACAAACAGGCCGGCCTGGTTCGTTACGAACTGGCCGACGGCGAAGTGTTTGAGCGAGTAGGGGAGTAGAGAATCGGTAGTCTGAGATAACAATCAGGGAACGTCATGCAGCGCGCAGCGAAGCATCTTTACCTCTGAAGTAACCTTTCTATTGAATTACTTCTGCGGGTCTATTGAATTACTTCTGCGGGCAAGATGCTTCGCTGCGCGCTGCATGACGTTCTAAAGTCGTTTTGACGATAAAATCCCTCTCCCGGCGGTACTTTTAACCTTGTTCTACCGCTGAAACCTATGCCCGCCCGCTACTTTCCACGCCTCGCCGCGCTGGCCACCGATGCTACGGCCGCCCCCGCCGACCAGCTCCCGCGCCTGCGCAAGCTGCTCGAAACCGTGCTGCGCGACGAGTATAAGCGCCGGGGCGTAGCCTTCGCCAACCTCAGCCAGGCCATTGGTTTCGTGGCCTACGAGCATGAGCTCACTGGCCGCCTGCGCCACCAATTGCAAGCCCTGCGCCTGAGCGCCAACCTGGTGCTGCACGAAAGCTACCCTGGCACCGTGGCCGAAGTAGTATCCGGCTTCGGCGCCGTGGTGGAACTGATTGAGAAGCTGACCACCGTGCTCTACGACGGCCCGGCCCTGCAGTTGCCACCCGATGCCGGCCTCGAAGACAACGAGCAGGCCGCCTTTGAAGCCGCGCTGGCTGTGGCCCCGCTGCCGCCCGCCACTCCCCTGGAAGCCTGGCGCGTGCACGTGCTGGCCACCAACCTGGCCACCGGCGAGCTGACCGTAGAATTGGACCAGCCCGCCGATGGCCGCCCCGCCGGCCCCTTCGAGTTGCTCCTGCCCGAAGCCTACGCCAGCCTGCTGCCCACGGCCGCCGTGCTGCACCCCACGCTGCACCTCATCGGCCCAGTGCTGCTGCCCGATGGACGGGTGAAGCCGCGCCGTGTGGTACTGGAGCCCGATTACCTCATCAACGTCACCACCATTGCCGAGTGCGCCCAGAAGGACGGCACCATTCCCGAATGGGCCCTTATCAATGCCTTTTTGCCCGACGAAACCTCGCGACCGCTGGTGTTCGGCAACCTGGTGAACATGCTGCTGGACGAGGAAGTGAGCCACGCCGCTCGCTACGAGGAGCTGAAAACCAAAACCGAAGTAGCCAATATGCAAGAACGCATGTCGGCACTGGCCACACTGTTGGATAAAGGTCGCCCCGGCCAGGGCTTCGCCAAAAACACCTTTGCCACCAGCACGTCGTTCGACTCGCCCTCTCCATCGGAGAGGGGGCCGGGGGGGGAGGCTCCGGTAGGGGGCATCGACAGCCGCTCCGAATTCGACCTGGAGCACTTCCTCCACAAGCGCCTGTTCCGCCTCCAGCCATTGGCGCTGAGCACCTTGCCGGAGTTCCAGACCCGCAACGGCGTGCCGGAGCTGTTCAACGACCTGCGCCGCCACCACCGCACCCTGCGCGACACCCAGCTGCGCGGCTTCGTGGCCGACAGCCGCACCGGTTACCAGCAGCAGCGCCTGCGCGTGGCCGACTGCTTCCTCGAACCCACCTTCCTCTCGGCCACCTACGGCCTGCAGGGCCGCCTCGACCTGCTGCACGAAAGCCCCACCGGCTACGACCTCATCGAGCTCAAAAGCTCGAAATCGGTACCCGGCGGCCCGCCCTGGACCAACCACACGGCCCAGGCCCAGCTCTACCGCCTGCTGCTCGAATCGGTGTTTGGGGCCGATGGCGAAACCGCCGGCCGGGGCCGCACCAGCATTCTGTATTCCAATGCCACCGACGGGCAGTCGGCCGTGCGCCGCGTCGACCAGGACCAGAACCTCATCGACCGCCTGCTCAATGCCCGCAACCAGCTGGTGGGCGTGGAGCTGCAGCTGGCCCGCGCCACCGGCCCGCGCCAGACGCGCCAGCTGCTCGCGCCCGTTATCCAGCCCAATCTGGCCGGCCTGCCCAGCTTTGGACGCGACAAAGCCCAGCACGTAGCCAACGCCTGGGCTGCCGCCGACTCCGTGGAGCGTGCCTACTGCCTTGAGCTGATTCGGTTCTCAGCCCGCGAAATGCGTCTGACCCTGCTTGGCGACGAGGCCCGCCCCGGCGACGCCGGCGGCCAGGCCGGCCTTTGGCTGCTACCCCAGGCTCGCAAACACCAGAATTTCAGCCTGCTTGATGAGCTGGAATTAATCGAAGACCAAAGCAATGCCGACGACGACGTCCGCGACGGCCTGGGCCCGCACTTGGTATTCCAGCGCCAGGCCGGGGGCCGGGAGGTCAATTTCCGGGCCGGCGATACCTTGATATTATACCCGCGCAGAAAAGCCAGCGCAACCGCCGATGTAGGAGCGGATTCAAACAACGAAACCCCAATTCTCCAAGCCCCCAAGCCCTTAAGTCCACTCGATAGCCAGGTCGTGAAAGTCGTCCTCGCCGAAGACCTGGGCACCGATGGCCGCGTGGTGCTGTCCATCCGCAACCGTCGGCTGGCGCCGCGCTACCTGCACGGCCACTCGCACTGGGCCCTGGAGCCCGATACCTACGATACCTTTCGCCGCGAGTGGGCCAGTATTTCGGCCTTCCTGAGTTTGGCGCCGGAGCGCCGCCAGCGCTTGCTGGCCCGCACCGGCCCGCGCCTGCCCGAGCCCGAGTTCTGGACGCCCGCCTCAGAGCCTGCTACCACGGCGCCCGACGTGGTGGCCCGCGCCTTGGCCGCGCCCGATTGGTTTGTGCTCTGCGGCCCGCCCGGCACCGGCAAAACCCGCGCCGTGCTGCGCGAGCTGGCCGAACGCCTGTATAAGCAGGACAAGCACACGCTGCTGGCCGCTTACACCAACCGCGCCGTGGACGAAATCTGCGAGCAACTGGTGGACGCCGGGCTGCCCTTTATTCGGGTGGGCTCGCGGCTGGGCACGGCGCCCCACTACCGGCCCTATTTGCTGGATAACATGCTGCGCGACTGCCTCACGCGCCAGGCCGTGCGCGACCGGCTCAAGAACTGCCCCTTCTACGTGGGCACCGTGGCCAGCCTGCTGGGCAAGCCCGAACTGTTCACCCTCAAGCAGTTCGACCTGGCCGTGGTGGACGAAGCCAGCCAGGTGCTGGAAGCGCCCATGCTGAGCCTGCTCTCGAAAGTCAACAAGTTCATCCTCATTGGCGACCACCGCCAGCTGCCGGCCGTGGTGACGCAGGAGCCCGAAGCCAGCGCCGTGGCCGAAGAAGTAGCCGAGCTACTGCAGCAGGAGCTGGGCCTGAGCAACATGCGCAACTCCTACTTCGAGCGCCTGTTCAAGCGGGCCGAAGCGCACTGGCCCCACGCCCACGGCACCCTCGCCGACCACTACCGTATGCACACCGAGCTGGTAGCCCTGGTGAACGACGACTTTTACAACGGCCTGCTGCGCTGCCCCCTGCCCTGGCAGCACGAGCCGCTGAACCGCACCGCCTGGCCCGCCGCCACCGATGCCCTGACCGGTCAAATGAGCCAACGGCGCCTGGTGTTCGTGCCCACGCACCGCCAGCCCGAGGATTTGTCGATGAAAGAATCGGCCCAGGAGGCCGACCTGGCGGCCCGCGCTGCCGCCTACGTGTTGCAAGGCTACGGCCCCAATTTCAACCCCGACACCACGCTGGGCATCATCGCCAGCTACCGCAACCAGGCCGCCCTCATCCGCGCGCGGCTGGCAGCGTTGGCGGAGGAACTGGCCCTGCCCGCCCTCGCGCAGGTCAGCGTCGATACCGTAGAGCGCTACCAGGGCTCGCAGCGCGACGTCATCATCGTGAGCTTCTGCTGCCACCACGAGCACCAGCTGGAGCTGATGGTGTCGCCCAACGAGGACGGCACCGTCGACCGCAAGCTCAACGTGGCCCTCACGCGGGCCCGCCAGCAGCTGGTGCTGCTCGGCAACGAAGCTATTTTGCAGCGCGCGCCGCACCATGCCGCTATGCTGGCGCGCGTAGCCGGGAACGGGCAGGAGGCTGTTTGAGGGGGAAGTCGAGAAAAAGGCCGTCATGCTGAGCGGAGCCGAAACATCTCTGCCGCAGTAGTAATCCAATCAAAAGGATTTACCAATGCGGTAGAAATGTTTCGGCTCCGCTCAGCATGACGGCCTTTATCTGTGCGGTGGCTTTACTAGATTACTTAATATCTACCAGCTCCACCTCGAACCGCAGCACGGTGTTGGGCGGAATGGAACCTGCACTGCGGGCGCCATAGGCCAGGCCGGAAGGAATCAGCAGCACGCTTTTTTCGCCTTTGCGCATGAGGGCAATGCCTTCGTCCCAGCCCTTGATGACTTCGTTGTTGCCCAGCAAAAAGTTGAAGGGCGTGTACTGGTTCTTGGTGGCATCGAAGACTTTACCATCGAGAAAAGTGCCGGTGTAGAGCACCGAAACCGTTTTGCCGGCCACCGCGCGTTGGCCCGCGGGCACAGTTGTTACGGGCACATAGTACAGGCCCGAGCTCTGGCGCTGGGCATTGGTGATTTTGTTATCAGCGATGTATTTTTTGATAATATCCTCGTCGATGGGGGCATAATCGGTGGTTTCGTCTTTCTGGCAAGCCGTGGTGACCAGGGTGGCAAAGCCGAGCAGCACCAGGAATACGAACTGAAGAATGCTGGTTGGAAATGGGGATTTCATGCGTTTTTTGAGTGAATTAACTGAGTAAAAATAGCCGTTGCCCGCTACACGGACATGAAATGGTCCCGATAGGTGCCCCGCGACAGGTATTCTGCAACGGTTGAATCGGTCATGCAGCGAAAAAGCCGGGCCCCGACGCTTGTGTCGGGGCCCGGCTTTTCAGGTAGTAGCGGTGTGGAAACAGTCAGCGCTTAGCGCACATCCACCAATTCCACTTCGAAGCGTAGCACGGTGTTCGGCTCGATGCGGGTGCCGGAGCCCTGGGGCCCGTAGGCCAGGGCCGACGGAATCAGTAGCTCGGCCCGGTCGCCCTTGTGCATCAGGCCAATGCCTTCTTCAAAACCGGCAATCAATTGCTTGTTGCCAAATCGGAACGTAAGGGGCGTGGTGGGCGTGGAGGCATCAAACACGGTGCCCGCGGCATCGAGCAGGCGGCCGGTATACTGCACTACCACCGTGGAGCCGGTGGTGGGCCGCACGGCATTGGCATTGGTGGTGATGGGCAGAAAGTACAGGCCCGAAGCTTGTTTCTGGGCCGTGGTGATGTTGCGTGCCAAAAGGTAATCTGTGATGAGGTTGTCGTCGATGACCGCAAAGTCGAGCACTTCCACCTCGAAGCGCACCACCGAATTGGCCGGAATCGCTCCGCTCACCGTGTTGGAGCCGTAGGCCAGCGCGGAAGGTAACAGCAGCTCCGCTTTGTCGCCGATGTGCATCAGGGAAATGCCCTCCTCGAAACCGGGAATGAGGTTGCCGGCGCCCACCATGAAGGTGATGGGCTTGTTGTTGTGCAGCGAAGTAGCATCGAACACCGTGCCGGCCGCGTCGAGCAGGTGGCCGGTATAGAGCACCGACACCGTGGTGCCCAGCGTGATTTTCTTGGCGTTCGCGTTGGTCCGAACCGGCAGGAAATAGAGGCCGGAAGCCTGTCTTTGGGCAGTGACGATGTTTTTGCTGGTCAGGTAATCTTTAATCTGACTTTCGTCTCTGGCGCTGAAGTCCTCAAATTCGGGCCCGTCCTTCTTACAGGAAGTGGCCACTAGGCTGGCCGAGCCAACCAATAGCAGGAAAAGGAACCGAAGCAGGCCGGGGGCTAAATTAATTTTCATCGCGGTTTTTTGGTAAAAATAAGCTTCAGCCCGCAATCCTACCGGCAAAACATTAGTTCCCGCCCGCCAGGGCCTAAGCTGCAGAACCGCCAATTCCGTTTGGGGCCAGGGACCGGGGCCCGCGCATCTGCTCCACCAGCAAAACCAGCGCCACCCCGCCGGTGTAAGCCAGCAGGTCGCTCCACTCAAAATGATTGCCCAGCAGCACCGTTGCCACCCGGATGTGCTGCCAGCCCAGCCAGCTTAAAAAGTGGAAATACTGTAGAAATTCAATCAGATAGGAGATGAGCAGCACCCCTGCCGCCGCGCGCATGGGCGCTACGGCCAAGCCGCTGCAAACGAGGCAGTAGAGGAATACGGGCGCCAGGAAATCACCCACATAGGGCCGGATGATTTTATCGTGCAGGTAAAGCGCAATGACAACTTCGAGCGCCAGTAAGCCACTGGCCAGCAAGAAGTACCGTTTCTCAAACCGGAGCCGCATCACCAGCCCGGCTTAGTGGGAGTAACCCATGGGGCAGCGCATGAGCGAAGGCTGCGCCGCCACGGCGGGTTTTCCGGCCGGCACGGCATCTAGGGCGTGGATGCGGGCCTGGTATTGGGCCGGGAGCATGGCGTTTTTAGCCCACTGGCTGGCGGGCCATTGCTTGGTGCGGCGGTAGAAAGCCACGGCCGGTTGTATCAGCGCGCCGGGGGGCAACGCGAGCAACTTACGTACGCCAGGCGGCACCACTAGGCCCTGCACGGCCCGCAGCAGTTGGTAGCGCGGGCCACCGAGGTGCTTGCGGTACTGCACGTATAAATCGGCTGAATAGACACTTACAGCCAGGTTTTCGGCCAGATGCTGCTGCCGAGCTGGCTGCCAAGCGGCGTAGGTGGTGGGCAGGCCGGGAATGCCCATGCGCTGGCCCACCCGCGTGAACACGGCCATGATTTCGGCGCACTCCGTTTCCGTGAGGGGCCGTTCCAGCACTTCAAAAGCCCGAATAGAATACCCAATGAGCATGAACAGCACGTCGCGGTAGGCCCAATCGGGAATGGCCCGGCCACGCTTGGCCTCCACCGCGCCGTGGATGGCGGCGATGGTGTCGATGGCTTTCTCGGCCCCGGCGCGGTCAGCAAACACGATGCGGCGGGCGTAGTCGACGGTCGAGAACAGGCGGTCGAGCGGGGCGGCGGGCAGGCGGCCGGTGAAGTAAAGCCAGTCCACGGCCTTATTGAGGGCAAACTCGGCCGCCGCCCCGGCAAAGATGAACAGCACGGTATCGGCCGAGCCCCAGATGCGGCGGACGATGGAATCGGGAGCGACGAAATAGCTCATGATTGTAAAAAGAACTTTGAATTGCAAAGCTAATGCATGAATTGTTAAGTTGGTCCACTTGAGTTGGAAGCGACTGACCGCTACTAGCTATTTTGCCGCATGAAATTTACCCAGATAACAGATTCCATTTTTACGGTCGAGGACTTTCTCACCCGGCAGGAATGCCTGGAAAACCTTGTGCTCAGCGAAAAAATTGGGTACGAGCTGGCAAAAGTGAATACATCCGGCGGGGCCAAAGTGCGCACGGACATTCGCAACAACAACCGGGCGTTTTACAAGAGCGAGGAACTGGCCCAGACGCTGTGGGAAAAGCTCCAACCCTTCGTGCCTCAGCAGCTGGGCCACAGCCGCCCCATCGGCCTCAACGAATTGTTCCGATTCTACCGCTACCAGCGTGGGCACCAGTTCAAAGGCCATTTCGATGAAAGCTACATCCGCAACGAGCTCGAGGCCAGTTACTTCACCTTCATGGTGTATCTGAACGACAACTTCCAGGGCGGCGACACCGCATTTCGCGGGCTGCGCATCCGGCCGCGGCAGGGCATGGCGCTCATCTTCCTGCACAGCCTTTTCCACGAAGGCAGTGAGGTGACGCAGGGGGTGAAATACGTGCTGCGCTCGGATGTGATGTATCGGACAGAAGGCATTTGAATCAAAATGCCACTAGTGGATGAATAGTGAGGTGTTGGTTGTTTAATTAATTCGCATACTCCCAAGTTTCTACATAGAAGCGGGGATACCACTCAGAGCCGTTGGTCGTGTCGATGCCAATAATTTTACCAGTCAGAATAGAAGGGTCCGTAAAAAAGAGTGAATTTGAATCGAGTAAATCGTGCGGGAAATTGCCGACTAATGTTAGCGCATCGTTTGTCAGTGTATCTCCCAAGCTTTTTTTAAGGCTTTCAGGTACAGGTATCATTGGCTTGAAAAGCGCCTCGCCACAATAAGTGCATTCATCGTGTTGCACCACCACTGTATAGGCCCGTTCTGCCCGGTGCTTATGATATAGTTGCTGGTCTTGAAGCGAATTGTGGTACTCATGGCATCCCGACAATAGCAAACCCACGAGTGCGTACGCATTAATTCGATTCATATAAGTTACCCGCCAACTGATGCAACTATACAACGCAGGTACCCATCCCATACGCCTCTTCGTATGACGAAAGCAGATAGCGCTAACTGGGAGACGTTACACTGTTCGTGAATTCAAATTGCTATTTCCTTATGGCTGTGGCAGCGCCATTTCTTCGGCAATAACGGACTTGGGTTTGTGTTTATAAAAAAATAGTATCAACAGCGGCAACAGCGTCAATTCAGCTACCACGCCGAAGAGCAGCGTGAGGCCGATGAGCAGGCCCACGTAAAACGTGCCGTCGAAGGACGAGAACAGCAGCGTGGAGAAGCCGCCGACTAAAATGAGCGAGGTGACGATGACGGCTTTGCCGGCCAGCAGGTAGGTGTGCCGCACGGCTTTGAAGAGGTTGGGCTCGTGGGTTAGCGTGAGGCGTAATTTGCTGATGAAGTGAATGGTGTCGTCGACGGCGATGCCGAAGGCGATGGTGAAGATGATGCTGGTGCTCACCTTCATGCTCACGCCGGCCAGGCCCATCACCCCGGCCACGATGAGGATGGGCATGAGGTTGGGAATGAGCACCACCACCGTCATGCGCAACGACCGGAACAAGGCCAGCACGATGAGCGTGACCATGACAATGTCGATGCTCATGCCGGTTATCATGTTCAGCGTGAGGTTCTCGTTGTTCTTGTCAATCAGGTTGCTGGAGCCGGTGAGGCGGGTGCGCAGCACGGTCGAGTCGATGCCCGTGCGCAGGTAGTGGCGCAGGCCGTCGTTCAGCGCGTCGGCCCGGATGCTGCCCACGTCGGCCATGCGGCCGGTGAGGCGGCCGGCCGTGCCGTCGGGGGTAGCCAGGGCGCGGAATTCGGGCTTTTTGCGGAAGAGCCTGAGCTTGCCGCGCAGCCGGGCCAGCTCCGTAGAGTCGGCGGGAAGGCGGTACTCGGCCAGGCCGCCGCCGTTGAGGGCCTTGCGCACCGATTTCACCAGCGTGACGGGCGAGGCGGCGAAGCGCAGGCCATACGTATGCTGCAGGTAGCCCTCTATTTGCTCGGTCTGGCGTAGCACGGCCAGGTCGTAGATGTCGCGGCCGGCCGCCGGTTTCAGCTCCAGCTCGAAGGGCCGGACGCCGGCAAACTTCTGCTCGAAAAAGGCGAAATCGAGCCGCACGGGGTCGTTTTTGGAAAGGTCGTCGAGCAGGGCGGAGTTGATGCGGACTCGCGTGGCCAAGCCGATGGAGGCGGCAATGACCAGCCCGCTCACCGCGAAAATCAGCCGCCGCCGCACCAGCACCGTGCGGAACAAGCGGCCCAGCACGCCATCCCAGCTGTGGCCCTGCTGGCGCGGCACCCGCAGCTGGGGCTTCCGCAGCAGCAAGAGCAGCGCCGGCAGCAGCGTGAAGCTGAGCACGAAAGCCAGCAGCACGGCAATGCCGGTGAACAGCCCGAAGTTGTAGATGGGCCGGATAGTGCTGGTCATCAGTGTGAAAAAGCCTAAGCTGGTGGTCAGCGCCGACAACCCTGAGCCAAACCCCGATTCCTTGAGCGTGACCCACAGCGCGTCGCGCTTGCTGGCGCCGTAGCCCAGCTCGCTCACGTAGCGTGTGATGATGTGGACGGTGTCGGAGGTGCCCACCACGAACATCATCACCGGCAGCAGGGCCGTCATCAAATCGATGCTGATTCCGCTGGCGCCCATCACGCCCAGCCCCCACACAATGGCCCCCAGCACCACCACCAGCGGCAGCACCACGCCCCACCACGTCCGAAATGTGAACCACAACAGGCCCGTGACCAGCAGCACCGACAAACTCATGAATACGGCCAGCTCCCATTGCAGCCTATCCACGAACACCGACTGGGCCACGGCGCGGCCGGCAAAATGGTAGTCTTTCTCTGGAAAGTTGAGCCGCGCCAGACCGCCGCGTAAGGTGGCCAGCAGCGAGTCGCCGGGCGGTTTTTTGAGGTCGGGCGTGGTTTGGATAACCAGCGTTACGGCCCGCGCATCGGGGCTGAATACGTTGCCCACGAGTCCGGGCGTGTGGTATATCAGCGTCGAATCCTGCCCGCGGCGCGCGGGCTCGTCGGGGTGCAGGTAGGGGAGGTTGAAGAAGCCCAGGCCCTCCACCACGGGGTTGGCAATGGTGGTGGGGGAGGTGACGGCCACCACGTGCCGCTCGCGCCGGGCCAGCCGGGTGAGTGAGTCAACGCGCGCCAGGAAGCCGGGCGCAAACACCGTTTGGCCAGCCGGCGCTTCCAAGCCCAACAGCAGGTAGTCGTTGTCGTTGCCGAAGCGCCGGGTGTAGCCCTGGTAGTAGTCCAAGTCGGGGTCGCCGGCGGGGTAGAAGTCGTTGAAATTGTAATTGAAGCGCAGCTGAGCCACAAAATAGCCGCTCACGGCCGTGAGCAGGCCCAGCACGAGCAGGGTGAGGTGAGCGTATCGGCGGAGGGACATCGGCGGGCCGCCCGGCACCGCACCGGCCGAAGCCCGCGCCGGGCAGGCAGCAGTTGGTGAGCGGAATAGGGAACGGAAGCTACTTATACGCGGGCCGAAAAACTTACGCTTCCGGTCCGTATCTTAGAGCCTGAAAACCCCCGGTTTTCCGGTTTTGTTTCCCCTCATTCCCCCATCTTTCCCCATGAAAAAGTCCCTGCTCGCTCTCGCTCTGTTCGCCGTTGCCGGCACCACCGCTTTCGCCCACGACGGCCACGACAAAGACGGCAAAAAAGGCAAGAAAGAATCCTGCTCCATGAAAGGCGGCATGGCCGGCGGTTCGTCGTGCTGCATGAAAAAGGAAGGCAAAACGGCGGCCGTGAAGCCTGCCGCCAAGCCAGCCACTGCCGTTAAGCTGTAGTTTAGTGCGGCTCCGGCCGCTGCTTTGCCTTACGGCCAGCGCAACAAAAAGCCCCGCCGGGAAATCCGGGCGGGGCTTTTTGTTGCGCTGGCTAGCTAAAATCTGTCATCCTGAGCGCAGCGAAGTGAACGATTTATGAAGACGTGATAAGGCCCTTCGCTGCGCTCAGGATGACAGATTTTAGCTAGCCATGCCTAGGACATCCAATTCAGTCCCTAGTGGACGGCGTTGGTTTTCTTGCAGCAGTCGGGCAGGCGGTTGTAGGCGCGGGTATCGGCGGTGAGGTCGTCGGCGTCGTAGCCGGTTTTTTGCACGGCCGTGCGCAGGGCGGCGGGCGTGGTTTTGTCGGTCTTATAAGTAACGGTCACGATTTGCGTGGGAACGTCGAGCACGGCACTTTGCACGCCTTTCTCATAAGCCAAGCTTTTTTCAATGCGCGCTTTGCACATATCGCACACGGCCGAGGTTTTGAATTTGGCGGTGGCCGTGCCTTTCGGCGACGTCTGAGCGGCGGCCGGCGTGGGCGTCTGGGCAGTGGCCGAGATGCTGAGCAGCGACAGGAACGAAAGCGAAAGCGGGAGGAGGAATTTCATCGTTGAAAAGTGAAGGCGGATGACGGCAGCCTAACAAAATTGCTGCCGGAAAAATTTGGAATAAGTGTAAGTGGTGCGGGCTTTAATCCGCAGTGTTGCGGAAGCCAGTAAGGCCACGCGCTACTTTATTCGATGCGGAAGCGCAGGCCCGCGTAGGTAAGGCGGCCATATACGGGGCCCCATACCATAGCTGCGTCGAACGTCGGACCAAACGGGTTGGCGGCGCCCTCAATCGGATTAGGTTGGCGGTAATTGGTCAGGTTTTCCACGCCGGCATACAAATCGAAGCGCTTGAAGCCGCGGGTGAGTTGGGCGTTGAGCAAGGCGTAGCGGGGCGTGGTTTCGGGGCGGTACTCCTGCGTCGCGCCGTGGGCATGCGCCGCCGTGATGTGCGCCACCGGCCGCTGCCCAAACCATTGCACCGTAAAATCGCCGCGCCACTTATCGAAGGCGCTGGCGTAGCCCAGGTTTAGGAAGGCGCGGTGGGCGGGCGTGAGGGGCTTGGGCAACAGCACGTTGTCGTAGGTGGTCCGCACGTCGAGGTACTTGTAGGCGCCCTTCACCTGCAGGCCTTTCAGCGGTTCCAGCTGCAGTTCGGCTTGCAGGCTGCGGGCGAAGGACCGGCCGCCGGGCTGCAGGTTGTCGATGGCAATGAGGCTGGGCGAGGTGTACATATCGGCTACCACCTGGTTCTGGAATTCGGTGTGGTAATAGTCGAGGATGAACGTGGCCGGGCGGCCCAGCGCCGTGAAGTACTGCGTAGCGCTGCCGCCCAGGTTCCAGGCTTTTTCGGGTTGCAGGTTGGGGGCAATGACAAACTCGCGGGCGCTGGCCAGCATGGCCGCGTTGTCGGCAATGGGGTTGGCCACCCGGAAGCCGCGGCCGGCAGCGGCGCGCAGCACGGTGTTCTTCAGCACGTCGTACTTTAGGTTCAGGCGCGGCGTCACCTGCCAGCCGTAGAGGTTGTGGCGGTCGGCGCGCAGGCCGGCCACCACGGTCAGGTTGCGGCTGTTCTGGTAGGTATACTCGGCGAAGGCGCCGGGCACCAGCTCGCGCCGGGTGCGGTGCTCGCGGGCTTCCACGTCGGCCGGCGTTTCGATGAGGTAGGTGCGTCCCGCGGTCAGGCGTTCATCATAGTTGTCGTACAAAAAGCTTAGGCCGGTTCGGTACACGTGCGCCGTATTACCCAGAGCGCTTTGGAAAAGCAGCGTGGCCTGGCCGGTGCGCTGGTTACCGTCGTAGCTGCGCGACGAAGGGTTGGACACGAAGTAAAACGGCAGGCTCGGGTCGTGGTCCGTGTGCAGGGTCTGGTAGCCGTAGGAATACCGCGAGGTGAAGTCGTGGTCAGTCCCGGTGAGCAACAAGCCTAAGCTCTGGAACGGGCGCGACGGCCAGGTGTACGACGTCTTGGCGTAGCCGGTGTAACGGGTGGTGGCCTGCGTGGTGCCGTAGCTCTGCGTGAAGGCCTCGGCGCCGGTATCGCGGAAATCGAGCTGGCCGCCCTGCCGGGTTTCGCGCAGCGCGCCCAGGCCCACCTCGCTCACCAGGCCTTTGCCCGAGATGTATTTCCACTTATTGAACGCATTGAACTGCGTGGCCAGCGGCAAATCCAGGAAGCCGTCCTTATTCCAGTCCACCCGGTTGCCGAGGTGGTCGGTGTGCAGCAGCAGCACCGTGCTCCACTTGGCGTTGAGGCGGGCCGACGTATTGAGGTTGACGTCGAATTTGCCGAGTTCGTTGGCGTAGGCGTTGAAGAGCAACTGGTCGGTTTTCTCCGGCTCCTTCAGCTTCACGTTCACCTGGCCCGAGATGGCCTCGTAGCCATTCACCACCGAGCCCGTGCCCTTGATGATTTCAATGTTCTCAATCCACGGGCCGGCTAGGTAGCCCAGGCGGTAGGGAGCGGCCAACCCGCGCAGGGCCGGCTGGTTGTCCACAGTAAGTAGCGAGTAGCTGCCGTCGAGCCCCAGCAGCTGAATCTGCTTAGCACCCGATACGGCGTCCGACGTCGTGACTTCCACCGAGGCATTGGTTTCGAAGCTTTCGGCCAGGTTGCAGCAGGCCGATTTCGTGAGGTCGCGGCTCGAAATCATCTGCACGTTGGCCGGCGTCAGCGACGAATAGGAGGGAGCCCGGTCGGTCACCATCACCTCGCCGAGCTCCTGGCCGGGGCGCAGTGCCGCCCGCAGGTACGGGGCGCCGGTGGTGGGCACGGCCAACGTATCGGGGCGGTAGCCCAGGGCCTGCACCACCAGACGCGAGGCCGCCCGCGCTGGGCGGGGCAGGGTGAAGCGTCCGGCTGCATCCGAAGCGGTGGTTATCACCGGCGCATTCGCGTCGGCGTCATCAAAGAGCCAGCGCAGCACCGCGCCGGGCAGGGGAGTGCCCTTGCCGGCCTCCGTCACTTCGCCCCGCACCGGCGCAATGGCCTGAGCCCGGGCTTTGGGCGCCGACAAGCCAGCGGCCACCAGCGTAACAAGCGCAATCGGCGGGAATACCCCGCGAATAGATTTCATAATGTCTGTAAGTTAAGGCGTTCTGAGATAATTGCGGCGCTAAACCGCAATGCTGCCCTCTGCGCAACCGCGCAGCCAAGGGCATTTTCAGAAACCCTCTAGACGACCAGCGTACAGACAAACGCCAGCAAGCCGCGCCCACCCCGTGGCGGGGGCGAGGAATCGGCCGCGAACCAAAGGGGCGCGTTGGCGAGAGGGAGGGAGGTAAAAGCCGGTTTCGGCCAAGACGGCGTAGACGGCAGCAACGCCAGCATGGGCCCCAGCACCAGCACCTTCACCGCCAGCTCATGCGACGGGGTCGAGAGCTTGTGTAACTGCTTGCTGAAATCGCAGCAGTTGTCTTTGGCCACGGGCGTGGCTGGCGTCATCTCATCAGTGCAGCCGCGCAAATCGGCCCGCCCAGCCACCGAAAGCGCCACCGTGATGCGGCCACTCATGCGGCAAGTCAGGCGTTGCACCGTGAAGCCCACCGACGTGGTGAGCACCAGCACGGCCAGCAATAGGCTGACGAAGCGACGGAATACAGAATGGCAGGGCATGACTACCACAAAGGTAAGCCAGGATGCCCTGCCGGAAGGTGCGAAAAACGGGTGGCAGCGGTGCAAAATCTGGCCAATGCCCTTGCATTGAGTACGTCCTCAAGGTCATTGTCCAACACCTGACACAATGGCAAGCCAGCAATGGCCTGCTTATTCCGGCAGCATTAAATAAGTGGGCAATCAATTCAAAAAGTGCTTCAGCAGGCACTAGAACCGCATTTTCGTTTTGTGGTAGGAAATGGTAAATTGTGGTTGGATTTCGAACCCAGTCCTGTACATTTGCATATATCGCCTCCCTTTTCCCGGCGACTGATGCCCATGAATCTGTTGTCCGGCGAATACGAATGCAAGCTCGACCCCAAGGGGCGGCTTGTGTTGCCGGCCAAAGTGAAGGGCAACCTGCCCGAGCAGTCCGGCAACCAGCTCATCCTCGTGCGCGGCTTTGAGCCCTGCCTGGTGCTGTACCCGCGGGCCGCCTGGCAGGTCATCCACGAAAAGGTGATGGCGCTCGATGAATTCAACGAAGAGTACCGGCAGTTTCAGCGCAACTTTTTCCGGGGCATGACCGAGGTAGAGCTGGACTCTATCAATCGGTTTATGCTGCCCCGCAGCATGTTGCGCTACGCGGGCATTGAGAAGGAAGCCATTATCGTGGGCCTGGGCAACCGGTGCGAAATCTGGGACCCCGCCCGCTACGACGAGTACCTGATTAAAGACCAGCAAAGCTTTAGTAAGTTGGCCCAGAAGTTTTTGTCGGTTGATACACCCGCGACTAGCGGCCCCGCAGCATGAGCGACTACGCCAACGATACCGCCTACCACCGCCCCGTGATGCTCGCCCAGTGCTTGGCCGGGCTCGACCTGCGCCCCGACGGCCGCTACGTCGACGTAACTTTCGGTGGGGGAGGGCACTCGGCCCGCATTCTAGAAAACCTCACCACCGGCCACCTCTACAGCTTCGACCAAGATGCCGACGCAGAAGCCGAAGCAGAAAAGTTAATTCGACCACAATTTACATTTGTTAAGGCTAATTTCCGTGATTTAACTGCTGAATTGCAAGCGCTTGACGCATTGCCCGTCGATGGCCTGCTAGCCGACTTGGGCGTGAGCTCACACCAGTTCGACACGCCGGAACGGGGCTTTTCAACCCGCTTCGACGGGCCCCTGGATATGCGCATGGACCCCGACGGGCCCCTCACCGCCGCCGACGTGCTGAACGATTACAAAGAGGCCGACCTGCACCGCATCTTCGGCATGTATGGCGAAGTGACCAACGCCCGCACCCTGGCCCAGGCCGTGGTGGTGGGCCGGCGCGGGCGGCGTCTCGAAACCATTAGCGAACTGAAACAGGCCATTCAGCCCTGCACGCCGCGCGGCAAGGAGAACAAATACCTGGCCCAGGTTTTTCAGGCCCTGCGCATCGAGGTAAACCAGGAAATGCAGGCCTTGCAGGAGATGCTGCTGCAAACGGCCGAGGTGCTGCGGCCGGGCGGGCGGCTGGTGGTGATGAGCTACCATTCGCTGGAAGACCGGCTGGTGAAGAATTTCATCGGCAAGGGCAAGTTTTTTGGGACCGTCGAAAAAGACTTCTTTGGCAATGAGAGCAAGCCCTTTGAGGCCCTCAACCGCAAGCCTGAGGAGGCCGATGCCGCCGAAATCGCGCTGAATAGCCGGGCCCGAAGTGCTAAATTGCGGGTTGCAATCAAAAATTAAGAGGTAGCCATGGCCGCCAATACGCTCAGACCCACCGATAGCCCGCGCCGGGCCAACGTGCCCCGCGAGGTAGCCCCGCCGGCGCCCGAAGTGCTGCCCGAGGCCGCCGTGGTCGAAGCGCCCACACCAGAACCCACGCCTGCCCCGGAGCCCGCGCCGGTGCGCGAGAAGCGCCCCCGCAAGCCCGCGCCCGAACCGGCCCGGCCCCGCAGCTCGTGGAGCCTGTTTTCGCTGCTCGACCGGATGACCAGTGTGGACGGCCTGTTTCGGGAGGGCCTGCCGGTGCGCTTCCTGCCGCACCTGCTGTTCATCATGGCCCTGACACTGCTCTACATCGGCAACACGCACTACGGCAACCGCATGAACCGCAACATCCTGCGCCTCAAGCAAGAAACCGAAGACCTGCGCGCCGACTACACCACCCTGAAATCGGACTACATGGAAGCCAGCAAGCAGAGCGAAGTGGCCCGCAAGGTGGCAGCTTTCGGGCTGGTGGAAAGCTCCTCGCCGCCCTTCCGCATCACGGTGCCGAAGGGCCACCTCGATGCCGCCGAACTGGAATTGATGCCCGTGCTCACGGCCGATACGCTGGCCGCCCGCGCCGCCCGCGACTCGGCCGCTGCCGAGCAGGCCGACGTGCAAGCAGGCCGCCGCCGCCGTGAAGCCCTGGAAACCGGCGTCGACAGCGGCCCCGAAATCATTGCCCCGCCCCAGGCCCTGGACGGGGATTCGGCGGCAGCCATGGCGCCCGTGGCGCGGCCGGCAGCAACGCCCCGCGCCGCACCCCAGAAGTCTAACGCCAAAAGCAAGTCCGTTAAGTCGGCACCCAGCGCGAAGAAAAATACTGCCGGGAGCAAGGCCAACGCCAAAGCCAAGGCAACTCCAAAAGCTGCGCCTCGCAAGGCGAAGCAGCCCGTTAAGCCAGCCGTTAGAAGCCATTCCCGATGAAAGGCAGCGTTAAAAAATCCATTGTTACACGAGTGCGGCTGGCCTTTTTGGGGGTCGCCGTTTTTTCGTGTGCGATATTCTGGAAAGCCACCAAAATTCAGTTTCAGGAGGGCGCCAAGTGGCGGGCCCTGGAGCAGGAGCGGCGCATCAGCTACCAGCCGGTACCCGCCACGCGCGGCAATATTTACTCTGATAACGAGAGTATTATGGCCACTTCGCTGCCCTTCTACCGGGTGGCATGGGACCCGGGCGTGGTCGACGACGAGGTGTTCAAAGCCAATGTGGACTCGCTGGCCTGGCACCTGTCGCACTTCTTCGGCGACCGCAGCGTGCAGGAGTACCGCCGCCGCTTGGTGAATGCCCACAGCGCTAAGGAGCCCGCTTTGCGCTACATCCGCCTCAACTCCCGGCAAATCAATTTCCAGGAGAAGAAGCAGCTGGCCAACTGGCCTATTTTCCGGGCCAAGCGCAACCGCGGCGGGGCCATTTTTGAGAAGGTGGACAAGCGTTTCCGGCCGTTTGGCGGGCTGGCGCAGCGCACCATTGGCTTCGTGAACGAGGATAAGCACGGCGCGGGCCTGGAATACACTTTCGAGCAGAGCCTGGCGGGCAAGGCCGGCGAGGCGCTGTTTGAGCGGGTGCCGGGCGGCGTGAAGCCGGTGTTCGACGGCACTGAAGTGAAGCCCCTCCCCGGCTACGATGTGAAAACCACGCTCGACATCAACCTGCAGGACGTGGCCGAAAACGCCCTCTACAAGTCGCTGGTCGATAACAACGCCCAGTACGGCTGCGTGATTCTGATGGAAGTGGCCACCGGCGAAATCAAGGCCGTAGCCAACCTGGGCAAGGCTTCGGACGACACCTATAAAGAGGACTACAACTACGCCTTTGCCGACCAGGGCCGCACCGAGCCGGGCTCCACGTTCAAGCTGGCCTCGATGATGGCCCTGTTTGAGGCGCGGCCCAACGTGACGCTCGACGACATGGTGGACACCGGCAACGGCCGCATGTACGTGGGCGGGGCCGTGAAATCGGACTCGCACGGCTACGGCCGCATCACGGTGCAGCAGGTGTTTGAGAAGTCGAGCAACATCGGCGTGGCCAAGCTGGTGGACAAGTATTTCTCCGGCAACCCCACCGAATACACCGACTACCTGAAGAAGTTCGGCCTCGACAAGCCCCTTGGCTTCCAGATGGCCGGCGAGGCCGTGCCCTACGTGAAAGACCCCAAGGACCGCAGCTGGAGCCGCACCTCGCTCACCACTATGAGCATCGGCTACGAGCTGAAGCTGGCCCCGTTGCAGACACTGGCCCTCTACAACGCCGTGGCAAACGGCGGCGTGAAGGTGCAGCCCATGATTGTGCGCGAAATCAAGCAGGCCGACCAGGTGCTGCAGCGCAACGAGCCCAAGGTGCTGAACCCCAAAATCTGCTCCGATGCCACGCTGGCCAAGGTGAAAGCCATGATGGAAGGCGTGGTGCTGGCCGGCACGGCCCGCAGCATCCGGCCTAAAGACTACAGTATTGCCGGCAAAACCGGCACGGCCTGGAAGTTCAAAAACGGCCAGTATACCAAGACGTATTCGACCAGCTTCTGCGGCTATTTCCCGGCCGACAAGCCCAAGTACAGCTGCATTGTGGTTGTTGACTCGCCCCGCAACGGCCGCATCTACGGCGCCGACGTGGCCGCGCCGGTGTTCCGCGAGGTGGCCGATAAGTGCATGGCGCGCGACCTGCTCAGCCAGCGCCCGCTGCTGGCCAAGGCCCGCCTCAACAAGAGCCACGTGCCGCTGGTGCGCGCCGGCATGCAGGACGAGCTGGCCCTGGTGTGCCAGAAGCTGGGCCTGGCCGGCAACACCCAGGCCACCGGCGGTGAAGAATGGGTGCGCGCGGCTTCCGACACGGCCTTCCACGCCCGTACCGTGGCGCTGGTAGTGAACCCCGTGCGCGCCGGGCGCGTGCCTCAGGTTCGCGGCCTGAGCCTGCGCGATGCCTTGTTTTTGCTTGAAAACCGGGGCCTGCACGTGCGGGCCGTGGGCACGGGCCGCGTGCGCGAGCAGTCGCTGCAGGTGGGCGCGCCCATCAAGCGCGGCGACATGATTACGCTGAATCTGGCCGAATCGGGCCCGCGCCTGGCGGCCCCGCAAGCGCTGCCCGAGCCCGAACACACCGAACTGGAAGAGAACAAGCTGCTGGTGCCCGTGGAGATGGAAGCGGCTAAACCCCGCAAGTCCTTTGCCGCCGGCGAGAAAGCCCACGTGCAAACCACGGTGGCCGAACGCTCGGCCGGTGTGAAGCCGAATGCCAAAGCGCGCAAGCCGGCCGCGTCGGCCAGCAAGCCCGCCACGGCCGCCAAAGCGCCCGCCAAACCCAAAGAAACCCATCAGCCCGACCCGTCTCAGAATTCTAAAAAAACCAAGCCGGCCAAACCCGCTGTGCGCCGCGCCTGAATCAGTTAAAAGTGAAGAGTTAAAAGGGAAAACCACAGGCCGACTCATAACTCATAACTTTTAATTCATAACTCCCAAGATGATTTCGCTGCCGCTCTTCTCTTTGCTTACCGATGTGACCGTGCTCAGCCAGCACGGACCCACCGATGTGCCCATCACCGGCCTCACCCTCGACTCGCGCGAGGCGGCGCCGGGCGTGGCCTTCTTCGCCCTCCGCGGCACCGCTACGGATGGCCACAAGTTCATCGAGGGCGCGGTGGAAAAAGGGCTAGCCGCCGTGGTCTGCGAAGAACTGCCGGCCGTGCTGAACCCCGCCACGGCCTACGTGCTGGTGCCGGATAGCGCCGAAGCGCTGGGCCACATGGCGGCGGCGTTTCACGGGCACCCTTCGCGGCAGCTGCAACTGGTGGGCGTAACGGGCACCAACGGCAAGACCACCTGCGCCACGTTGCTGCACAAGCTGTTGCGCGAACTAGGCTACCACGCCGGCCTGCTGAGCACGGTGCAGAATCAGATTGACGAGGAAGTCATCCCCAGCACCCACACCACGCCCGACGCCATCAGGCTGAATGCGCTGCTGGCCCGTATGGTAGGCGCCGGATGTACCCACGCCTGCATGGAGGTGAGCAGCCACGCCGTGGCCCAGCACCGTGTCACAGGCCTGCGCTTCGTGGGCGGCGTGTTTACCAACCTCACTCACGACCACCTCGACTACCACGGCACCTTCGACAACTACCTGAAAGCCAAAAAGGCCTTCTTCGACCACCTGCCGAAAACGGCTTTCGCCCTCACCAACGCCGACGACAAGCGCGGCCTGGTGATGCTGCAAAACACCGCCGCCCGCCGCGAAACCTACTCCCTGCGCGGAGCCGCCACGTTCCGGGCCAAGCTGGTGGCCAACGAAGTCCACGGCCTGCACCTCGAAATCGACGGCCGCGAAATCCTGTTCCGCCTCATCGGTGTGTTCAACGCATACAACCTGCTGGCCGTGTACGGCGCGGCCGTGCTGCTGGGCGAGGACCCCACCGAGGTGCTCACCATCCTCTCGGGCCTGACCTCCGCGCCCGGCCGCTTCGAGCCGGTGCTGTCGGCTCAGCAGGCCATCACGGGCATCATCGACTACGCCCACACGCCCGACGCGCTGGAAAACGTGCTGCAAACGCTGCACGAAATCCGACAGCCAACGCAGCAAATCATCACCGTGGTAGGCTGCGGCGGCAACCGCGACGCTGCCAAGCGGCCCATCATGGCCAACCTGGCGGCCCGCCTCTCCAACAAAGTCGTCCTCACCGCCGACAACCCGCGCTTTGAGGACCCGCTCGAAATCCTGGCCCAGATGCAGGCCGGTGTGACGGCCCCCGATTCGGCCAAAGTGCAGACCGTGGCCGACCGCCGCGCGGCCATCGAAACCGCCGTGGCGCTGGCTGGCCCGCACGACATTGTGCTGGTGGCCGGCAAGGGCCACGAAAATTATCAGGACATTCGCGGCGTGAAGTCGCATTTCGATGATAAGGAAGTGCTGACCGAAGTTTTTTCCCAATTGAATAAGTAAGCACAGCAGTTTAGCAGAATGTCATGTCGAGCGCAGCCGGGACATCTCGCGTGCCGAAGTAATTAGTTTTCCGCGGCGAGAAGTCTCGGCTGCGCTCGACATGACGTTCTGTAAAACCTGGCTGGCTCCTGAATAAAATGCTTTATTACCTCTTCCGTTACCTGCACGACCATTTTCACCTGCCCGGCACCGGGGTGTTTCAGTACACCACGTTCCGGGCCGGGCTGGCGGTGGTTATTTCCCTGCTCATTGCCCAAACGTTTGGCCACCGGCTCATCCGCGTGCTCCAGCAGAAACAGGTGGGCGAAAGCATCCGCGACCTGGGCCTGCAGGGCCAGAACGAGAAGAAAGGCACCCCCACCATGGGCGGCCTCATCATCATCCTGGCCATTCTGGTGCCGGTAATTCTGCTGGCCCGCCTGCGCAACATCTACATCATACTCATGATATTGAGCACGGTGTGGCTGGGCTTGATTGGCTTTCTGGACGACTACATCAAGGTGTTTCGCAAGAACAAGGAGGGGCTGAGCGGCCGCTTCAAGGTGCTGGGGCAGGTGGGGCTGGGCATTACGGTGGGCTGGGTGCTGTTCTACAGCAACGAAATCACCGTGCGCGAGTACCTGCTGCCTAACGGCACGTTCTCGGCCATTGAGGCCAGCAAGGTGTTCAAGGACGTGCATTTGATGATTACGACGGTGCCGTTTATGAAGAACAACGAGTTGAATTACGGCGACTTATTTGCCTCGGCTGGCACCATGTTCAACGGCCTCTACGGCTTGCTTTACATCCCCATCGTCATCTTTCTGATTACGGCTGTGAGCAACGGCGCCAACATCACCGACGGCCTCGACGGACTGGCGGCGGGCACCTCGGCCATCATCGGCATCACGTTGGCCATCTTCGCCTTTGTGAGCGGTAATGCACTGTTGGCTGACTATCTGGATGTTATGTTTATTCCGGATTCGGGTGAGCTGGTTATTTTCTGTACGGCTTTCGTGGGCGCCTGCATCGGGTTTCTGTGGTACAACAGCTACCCGGCGCAGGTTTTCATGGGCGACACGGGCTCGCTGGCGCTGGGCGGCATCATTGCAGTGTTGGCCCTCATCGTGCGCAAGGAATTGTTGATTCCGGTGCTGTGCGGTGTGTTTCTAATTGAAAACCTGTCGGTTATCGTCCAGGTAAGCTATTTTAAATACACCCGAAAGAAGTATGGCGAAGGCAAGCGCTTGCTGCGCATGTCGCCCCTGCACCACCACTACCAGAAGCTAGGCTACCACGAATCCAAAATCGTATCGCGCTTCTGGATTGTGGGTATCATGTTGGCCGTCATTACCTTGGTTACTCTGAAACTGCGCTAAAAATGAATATTGTCATCCTCGGAGCGGCCGAAAGCGGCGTAGGAGCGGCCCTGTTGGCGCAGGCGAAAGGCCATACGGTATTCGTGTCGGACCGCGGCGCCATTCAGGCAGATTATAAGCAGCAACTCACCCAGGCCGGTATCGAACTCGAAGAAAACCAGCACACGCTGGAGCGCATTCTGCAGGCCGATGAAGTGGTGAAAAGCCCCGGTATCCCCGAGAAAGCTCCCGTGATTCAGGCGCTGCGCGAAAAAAAGATTCCGGTCATTTCGGAGATTGAGTTTGCCGGGCGCTACACCAAGGCCAAGTGCATTTGCATCACCGGCACCAATGGCAAGACGACCACCACGCTGCTGATTTACCACCTGCTAAAAAGCGCGGGCCTGAGCGTGGGCCTGGCCGGCAACGTGGGCTACTCGCTGGCCGAGCAGGTTATCGAGGACAAATTCGACTACTACGTGGTGGAGCTAAGCAGCTTCCAGCTTGATGATACCCACGACTTCCAGCCCTGGATTGCCGTGCTGCTCAACATCACGCCCGACCACCTCGACCGCTACGGCTACTCGCTCGAACAATACGCTCAGGCCAAGCTGCGCATAACCCGCAACCTCGACAGCAGCGGGGCTTTCATCTACAATGCCGATGATGAGGTAACGGGCAAGTATTTTCTGTCAGCTTTCCTCCAAACGCGCCAGTTACCGTTCAGTCTGCACCACCGACGCGATATTCACCTGGCCGGCTACTACGTGTCCGAAGAAGTGCTGTGCACCAATCTGGCGCCCGGCATCAACGAAGAGGGTGGGGTCGAAGTAGACATCACCAATTCGCCCCTCATCGGCCAGCACAACCGCCAGAACACGCTGGCCGCCGTACTCGCCGCACGCGTGGCCGGCCTCGATGCTGAGCAGATTGAAGCCGCCCTGACCACCTTCCAGAATGCTGACCACCGCCTGCAGCTGGTGGGCGAAATCAACGGCGCCCGCTACATCAACGACAGCAAAGCCACCAACGTAGAAGCCGCCTGGTACGCCCTCGACGGCATCCACCAGCCCATCGTCTGGATTGCCGGCGGCACCGACAAAGGCAACGATTACAGCAGCCTGCTGAACCTGGCCGAGCACCGCGTGAAGGCCCTCATCTGCCTGGGCGTCGACAACGCCAAGCTCCGCACCGTGTTCGATCCCATCGTTCCGCATGTGGAAGAAACCCAAAGCATGGCCGACGCCGTGGCCCGCGCCGCCGCCCTGGCCGCCCCCGGCGATGTGGTGCTGCTCTCGCCCTGCTGCGCCAGCTTCGACCTATTCAAGAACTACGAAGACCGGGGCCGGCAGTTTGCCGTCGCCGTCGGTGAGATGGCGAAATAGTGAAATGGTGAGTTTCTAACTCGTCTGTTCATTAATCCCAAACTCACCATTTCGCCACATCACCATCTCACCCCATGGAACCCGTAAAAATCTGGCTGCAGCGCAACCTCAAAGGTGACCCCATTCTGTGGGCTATTGTGTTGCTGTTTTCCTTCATCAGCATCGCGGTGGTGTACTCGGCCACCGGCACGCTGGCCTACCGAAACGAAATGCACGGCCGCTCGGGCTCGGCCGTGGAGATGATTGCCCTCAAGCACACCGCCCTGATTGTGGCCGGCCTGGGCCTGATGTGGCTGGCGCACCGCGTCGACTACCGCTACTACTCGCGGCTGGCGCTGTACGCGCTGCTGATTTCGGTGCCGCTGCTGCTCTTCACCTACCTGCTGGGCGGCGAAACCAACGGTGCCTCCCGCTGGATGACCATCCCGGTTATCAATCAAACCTTTCAGCCTTCGGATTTGGCCAAACTGGCCCTGATTTCGCACCTGGCCAGCATGCTCAGCCGCCGTCAGCAGCACCTCGACGACTTCTGGAGTACGCTGTTTCCGGTGATGCTGTGGGTGGGCATCATCTGCGGCCTAATTGCGCTGACCAACGCTTCTACCTCGTCGCTGCTGTTTGCTACCTGCCTGTTGCTCATGTTTATCGGCCGGGTGCCACTCAAGCAGATGCTGGTGATGGTGCTCATTGGCGTCACGGTGGGCGGCACGGCCCTGGCTAGCGGCCAGCGCTGGAAAACGGTGCAGTCGCGCCTCGAAAACTTCTCCGACCCGACCAAGAAAACGCCTTTCCAGCTCGAGCACAGCTACATCGCCATCGCCACTGGCGGCATCGCGGGCAAAGGCCCCGGCAAAAGCACGGAGCGCAACATCCTCCCACACCCGTATTCCGACTTCATCTACGCCATCATCATCGAGGAATATGGCCTGATTGGCGGCGCCGTGGTGCTGCTGCTCTATATGGCCTTTCTTTATCGAGGGCTTAAAACGGTAATGAATAGTTACGGGGCTTTCGGCGGGCTGCTCTCGGCGGGGCTCAGTTTCAGCCTCGTCATGCAGGCGTTGGTGAATATGGGAGTGGCCGTGGGGCTGGGCCCCATCACCGGCCTGCCACTGCCGCTGCTGAGCATGGGCGGCACCTCGCTTATTTTCACCGGTATCAGCATCGGTATCATCTTGGCCGTGAGCCGCGGCGAGCCCGAAGTGCGCCCCATGACGGGCGAAGACCCCGACACGGCCCGCATCCCCAGCCAGCGCGCGGCGTATGCGTAGCGTTTTACCGCACCAGAACGCCATGCAGAGCGCAGCGAAGCATCTTTACCGCGCAACGCAATTAAATATACTACTGCGGTAAAGATGCTTCGCTGCGCTCTGCATGACGGCCTTTTAGCCGCCTGACGCTCCTCCAAAAATGACCAACTCTCCCCTTCGTTTCATCATCTCCGGCGGCGGCACAGGCGGGCACATCTTCCCGGCCGTGGCCATTGCCAACGAGCTGCGCCGCCGCCTGCCCGACGCCGAAATCCTCTTCGTGGGCGCCAACGGCCGCATGGAAATGACCCGCGTGCCCGAAGCCGGCTACAAAATCGTGGGCCTCGACATCACCGGCCTGCAACGCCGCCTCACGCCCCAAAACCTCATGTTTCCGGTGCGCGTGTTCCGCTCCGTGCGCAAGGCCGGCAGGCTGATTGAAGAATTCCGGCCCGATGCCGTAGTAGGAGTGGGGGGCTACGCCTCGGCCCCGGTGCTGCTGGCCGCCACTTCGCGCGCCATCCCCTCGCTCATTCAGGAGCAGAACTCCTACGCCGGCCTGGTAAACAAGCTATTGGCCAAGCGCGTGAACAAGATTTGCGTGGCCTACGACGGCATGGAGAAGTTCTTCCCCAAAGACAAGCTCATCCTTACCGGTAACCCCGTCCGCACCGAGATTGCCAGCGGCGACCGCGCCGAGGCGATGAAGTTCTTCGACCTCGACCCTGCCAAAAAAACGCTACTGGTGATAGGAGGGAGCCTGGGCGCCCGCACCCTCAACTTGGCCACAGCCGCCGCGCTGGCCCGCCTGCGCGAAGCCGGCATCCAGCTGCTCTGGCAAACCGGCAAGCTCTACTTCCCCGAAGCCCGCCAGCAGGCCGACCAGGCCCATAACCTGCACGCCCTGGAGTTCATCCAGCGCATGGATTTGGCCTATGCCGCCGCCGATGTCGTCATCAGCCGCGCCGGCGCGCTTTCCGTCTCGGAGCTCTGCATCACCGGCAAGGCCAGCATCCTGGTGCCCTCGCCCAACGTGGCCGAAGACCACCAAACCAAAAACGCCCTCGCCCTGATGAGCAAAGGCGCCGCCGTCCTCATCACCGACGAGCACGCCCCCACGCGCCTCTACGACGAAGCCCTGCGCCTGCTGGCCGACCCCGAGCGCCAGCAGCAGCTCAGCACCCGCGTGCGCGAGCTGGCGCGGCCCAACGCTACAGTTACCATTGTGGATGAGCTATTGAAGCTGGTAAAGAAGTGAAGAGCAATAGAAAAGCACGTCATGCAGAGCGCAGCGAAGCATCTTTACTGCAACGCTAATCTTAATTGGTTGCGCGGTAAAGATGCTTCGCTGCGCTCTGCAAGACGGTCAAAAAAGCCTAAATACACCCAAATTTGAAGCAGTTTCCCTACGTTTTCTTCCTCGGCATCGGCGGCATCGGCATGTCGGCCCTGGCGCGCTGGTTCCGGGCCAACGGCCACCAGGTGAGCGGCTACGATAAAACCGAAACGCCCCTAACCCGCGCCCTGGCCGCCGAAGGCATCGCCGTACACTACGCCGACGCGGTGGATAATATCCCAGCCGCTGTGCGCGAAAACCGCGCCCAAACCCTCGTGGTCCTCACGCCCGCCATCCCGGCCGAGAGCGTGGAATGGGCCTGGCTGCGGGAGCAGGGCTACGACATCCGCAAGCGCAGCCAGGTGCTGGGCGTGCTCACCCACGGCCGCTACACCATCGCGGTGGCCGGCACCCACGGCAAAACCACCACCAGCAGCATGGTGGCCCACCTACTGCACCACGCCGGCCTCGACGCGGGCGCCTTCCTCGGCGGCATCGCCGTGAACCTGGGCAGCAACCTGCTGCTGCCGTCCACGCCCGAGGCGCCCATCGTGGTGGAAGCCGACGAGTACGACCGCAGCTTCCTGACGCTGTTTCCCAACGTGGCCATCGTCACGAGCACCGACGCCGACCACCTCGATATCTACGGCGACCAGTCCCGCCTGATTGAGTCGTTTCGCCAGTTCGTGGCCCAAATCAAGCCCGGCGGCACCCTGCTCATCAACCACACCGCCGACCCCAGCGTGGCCGCCGCCGCGCCAGACGGCACGCGCGTCATCCGCTACGGCCTGAATGCGGAGCAGGGGCCCGAGCTGTTTGCCGCCAACATTTCGGCCGAAGGCCACCAGTTCCACTTCGACTTGCACGGCCCCCAGGGTGCCGTGTCCGAACTGCAGCTGGCCGTGCCCGGCTACCACAACGTCGAAAACATGCTGGCCGCCGCCAGCGTGGCCCAATTGCAGGGTATTGAGCCCGAAAAATTACGCGCCGCCGTAGCTGCTTACCGGGGCGTGAAGCGCCGGTTTGAGTTCGTGGTGACAACGCCGAAAAACGTCTATCTGGACGACTACGCCCACCATCCGCGTGAAATAGAGGCCTTTTTGCGTTCGGTGCGTGCCCTGTATCCGGGCAAACGGTTGCGCGTCATTTTTCAGCCGCACCTGTTTACCCGCACCCGCGACTTTGCCGAAGGCTTTTCCCGGAGCTTAAGTATTGCAGATGAGGTATTTTTGTTGGATATTTACCCAGCCCGCGAAAAGCCGTTGCCGGGTATTACTTCCGAAATTCTGTTGACAAGCATCACCGCTAAAGTCAAAGCCATCTGCACCAAAGAAGAAGTGCTGGCCGCTGCACAATCCGATAACTCCTTCGACGTTCTGGCCACCGTTGGCGCGGGCGACATCGACACGCTGGTTCCCCAACTGAAAGTCATCCTGACCGAACGCTGGAAGTAGCCAGCGCATTGAGCCAACCCCTTAATTGGCCTCCGGGCTGTATCTACCACCCTCCACGATTGAACCGCATTGGACCGCACCGTTAGAAACCTACTTGTTGCCGCTGCTTGCCTCCTGGTGCTGGGCGGGCTGGGCGTATTTGCCGCCCTGCGCCAGGCCTCCCGGCCCGTGAGCGAAGTGCGCGTCAACGTCGCCAACGAATTCGATAACTACTTCATCAGCGAGCGTGGCGTCACGGCCCTGCTCACCAAAGGCGGCAAGGAGCCCGTGCTGGGCAGCCGCCCCGAAGGCCCCCGCCTGCGCGAGCTGGAAGCCCGTTTGAAAGCCCATCCCTTCGTGCGCGAAGCTCAGGTGTACCGCGACCTGGCCGGCGACCTGCACGCCGACGTGCGCCAGAACCGCCCCATCGCCCGTCTCACGCACCCCGACACCCGCCTCGATACCTACGTCGACGCCGAGGGCCACACGCTGCCGCTGTCGCCCTTGTTCACGGCCCGCGTAGCCACCGTGGCAAGAGCCAACGGCGCCAACCTGCCAAGTGGATTTTTCCAGGATAGCACGGGGCGGCGTTATCTGGAGTTTCTGCGCTACGTAGACGAGCATGAATTCTGGAAAGCGCAGGTTTCGGAGGTGTTCATTGAGCCGAGCGGCAAGCTTTCGTTCACCCAGCAGGTAGGCGACCAGCGCATAGAATTCGGGCTGCCCGAAAATATTTCCGAGAAATTTGCCAAGCTGATGGTATTTTACCGGCAAATTCCGTCAGTTTTGGGGTGGGATACCTACCACCGCGTGAACGTAGAATACCAAAATCAAATTATTTGCGAATAGTAATTCGCTGAAACATAGGCTGTAAGGCCGAAATTTTCCTGTTTCCAACCCACCGCTTCCTCACTGCTCGCCAGCACCGCTCCTATGCAACAAGATAAAATCGTCGTCGGGCTCGACATTGGTACCACAAAAATCTGCGCCCTGGTGGGGCGCAAAAACGAGTTCGGCAAACTCGAAATCCTGGGCATGGGCAAAGCCGTGTCGGAGGGAGTTTCGCGCGGCATCGTGCTCAACATCGACAAGACTGTAGACGCCATCAAACGGGCCATTCGGCAGGCCGAAGAACAATCCGGAATTAGCATTGGAGTGGTAAACGTCGGCATTGCCGGCCAGCACATCAAGAGCCTCCAGCACAACGGCAGCATCACCCGCAACTCGCACGATACCATCGGGCCCGACGACGTGAACCGCCTCACGCAGGACATGTACCGGCTGGTGACCCAGCCCGGCTCGCAAATCATCCACGTGATGCCGCAGGACTACAAAGTGGACTACGAGGAAGGCATCGCCGACCCCGTGGGCTATGAAGGCGTGCGCCTGGAAGGCAATTTCCACATCATCACGGCCCAAAGCACCGCCATCAACAACATCAACAAGTGCGTGACCAAGGCCGGCCTCGAAATCGCCGACCTGATTCTGGAACCGTTGGCCAGCTCCATGTCCATTCTATCGGAGGAGGAGAAGGAGGCCGGCGTGGCCCTGATTGACATCGGCGGTGGCACCACCGATTTAGCCGTGTTCAAGGATGGCATCATCCGCCACGCGGCAGTGCTGCCGTTTGGCGGCAACATCATCACGCAGGACATCAAAACCGGCTGCAACGTGGCCCCCGGCCAGGCCGAGCAGTTGAAGGTGAAATTCGGCAAAGCCATTGCCCAGGAAGCCAGCGACTACGAAATCGTGAGCATCCCCGGCCTGCCCAACCGTCCGCCCAAGGAGGTTTCGCTGAAAAACCTGGCTTACATCATTGAGGCCCGCATGTCGGAAATCATGGAGTTGGTGTATGCCGAAATCTACCGCATGGGCCTGCACGACAAGCTGTCGGCCGGCATCGTGCTCACCGGCGGCGGCTCGCAGCTCCAGAACCTGGAGCAGCTCACCGAGTACATCACCGGCCTCGACACGCGCATCGGCTACCCCAACCAGCACCTCGGCAAAAGCCGCATCGAAGCTGTAAAGTCGCCGATGTACGCTACCACCGTGGGACTCGTGCTGTCGGGCTACCACTCGCTGGATGAGCGCAACCTCTCGCGCACGCCTTACGAACAGGAGGAGGCGCCTGTGGTGCCATCGTACTATGCCCCGCAGCCGGTGGCCGCTCCGGCACCAGTCGCTCCGGTTGAAACCCGGGCTACGGTTCCGGCGGCTCCGGCCCCGGCGCCTCAGCCCGTGAAGCAGAAGGAGCCCGGCGCTGCCAGCCGCTTCTTCAAGGACATCATCACCCGCACCAAAGGGCTGCTGATTGACGATTACGACGATAAATCCTACTAGCCGTTAGTTATGAGTTATGAGTTATGAATTGTGAGTTGGCAAATCCAGTGGATTGCCGGCCTGTAATTCATAACGCATAATTCAAAACTCATAACTCAATCCCATGAACTATAAATTCGACATTCCAGCCCAGAATAAGTCCATCATCAAGGTGATTGGCGTCGGGGGCGGGGGCTCCAATGCCGTGAAGCACATGCATAAGCAGGGCATCAAGGACGTGGAGTTCATCATTTGCAATACCGACCACCAGGCGCTGCAAAGCTCCACGGTGCCCAACAAGCTCCAGATTGGCGTGGACCTGACCGAAGGCCTCGGCGCTGGTGCTAAGCCCGAGCGCGGCCGCCAGGCCGCTATCGAAAGCAAGGAGCAAATCCGCGACTTGCTGAACCAGGGCACCAAGATGCTGTTCATCACGGCCGGCATGGGCGGTGGCACGGGCACGGGAGCGGCCCCGGTAATTGCGCAGGTAGCGCAGGAACTGGGTATTCTCACGGTGGGCATCGTGACGGCGCCGTTCATGTTTGAGGGTAAGAAGAAGCGCCAGCAGGCCGAGGAGGGCATCAAGGCCCTGAGCGAGCATTGCGACACGGTGTTGGTGATTCTCAACGACAAGCTACCACAGATTTTCGGCAACCTGACGATGGGCGCCGCCTTCGCCAAGGCCGATACGGTGCTGACCACGGCCGCCAAGTCCATCGCCGAAATCATCACGGTGACGGCCGACGTGAACGTGGACTTTGAAGACGTGAAAACGGTGATGAAGGACAGCGGCGCCGCCGTGATGGGCAGCAGCGTGACCGACGGCGAAAACCGCGCCCGCCGCGCCGCCGAAGAAGCCCTGAACTCGCCGCTGCTCAACAACACCGACATCCACGGGGCGCAGCGCATTCTGCTCTCCATCATGTCGGGCGCTGAGCACGAGCTGGAAATGGACGAGCTGACGGAAATCACCGACTACATCCAGGAGAAAGCTGGGCAGGACGCCGAAATGATTTTCGGCCACGGCATTGATGAGGCCTTGGGTCAGAGCATTCGGGTGACGGTGATTGCCACGGGTTTTGCCCGCGAGGCGCACTCCATCACCACGCCCGCCATGGGCGGTGCTGCGGCGGTTGAACCGGCTGCTGCCCCGGTGGCCGAGGCGCCCCGGCCGGAAGTATCGGCACCGACTGCGCCGGCTGCTTCGGGCTCGGCGCCGTTTGTGCCCAGCTTCGGTACCCCGGAGCCGGCTCGCGTGACGTTTGATTTGAACGGCCCTTCGGCCCACAATGCTCCGCCGCTGGCGGGCATTCCAGCTACCGCACCCGGTGAACCGGTCCTGACTTCCAACGCGCCCGCCCCGGCGCCGGAAGCCACTGCCGCCGCATCCGGTCGCCCGCGCCCGGCGATGGATGCCCAGGCCTTGGAGCGCCGCCGCCGCCTGCAGGAGCTCAGCAACGGCCTGCCGCCCGAGGCGGTGAGCCAGTACGACACCCCGGCTTACCTGCGCCGCCAGGTGAAGCTGGAGAACGTGGAGCCTAGCTCGGCCCAAAACATCTCCCGCTTCAACCTGTCGGACGACAATGAACTGCTGGGGGACAACCGCTTTCTGCACGACAACGTGGACTAGCCAACAGCCATTAAGCTGAAGACTTGAGAGTGCCGCCTTTGATGTAATCAGGGGCGGCACTTTTACTTGGGAGAGGGTGGGACCGGGTTAAGCCCGGCTTTTAGTAGGGAAAAGCTGTCGTGCATACGCAACGGCTGTTTGCTTATTTTTGTCAGTGCCAGGGGCATTTCGACGGCCAGTTATTTTGTGATTATGGCCTTTCTCTTCCGGCGCTGGCATTTGTTGTTGCCGTTGCTGGCCCTTATGGGTTTATTTCTGTACATGACGGCCACTGGATTTGGGGGAACCTCCGATTCCAACTATTACCAGTGGGCGGCGCATACCTGGCGCGAAAGCGGCCGGCTACTGGCGCCCGACGGGCGGCCCTACCGCTATTGGGGGCCGCTGTATCCATTGCTGCTGGCCGCGTTTTATGGTCCGATGGGCGTACGGGTGCTGCATGGCGCCTCGCTGCTTATCTACCTAGGACTATGGAGCAAGATAGGGGCGCGACTGTTGCCGGCCGGCCAGCGGGTTTGGTTGCCGTGGTTGGTGGCGCTGAGTGCTGCGGTGTTGGTCCCGGCCAAGTACGTATGGTCGGAAACGGTGTTTGGGGCCTTGGGAGCCATTTATCTGTACGCTCTTCTGGCTTGGACTCGGCAGCAGCACACGGGCTGGCTGGGCCTGGCTACTGTAGCCGGTTTCCTGCTGCCTTTGCAGCGGACGGCGGGGTTTTTTCTGCTGGCTGGGGCGTGGGCCGGGCTGGTGCTCACGGGGCAGTGGCGTGGCCGATGGCGGGTGCTACTGCTGCACGGGCTGGGCTGTGTAGCGGGCGGACTGGCCTGGAACTACTATGCCGAGGTGCTGGCGGGGCCAAAGCTGTACCAGGCCACCCGGCCTTGGGACGCCTGGGGCTCGGTGGCCGATTATGGCTTCGTGCTGGTGCGGTGGCTGGTGCCGTTGGGGGCTTCCTGGCGCGACGCTGTGCCGACGCTGTGGATTGGGGTGCTGCCGGTTTTCCTGGCTTGTCTTTTTCCACTTAAAAATGAAACGCCGCCGGCCGCCTCTTCAACGCCGGATAAGTTGCCGACCGCAAACGCATCACAGGAACTAAGGCTGCTGTGGTGGGCGGTGGTGGTGAATGTGGCGGCGTTATTATTCGCCACAGGGGCATTACGTGCGGCGACAGGCCCGCACAATGCGGAGCGGTATTGCGCGGCGTTGGTGGGGCCCGTGGTACTGTTGGTGCTGGCACGTTGGCCCGATGCTCCCGCTGTGGGGGGGCGCAAAGGAAAACTCCTGCACTGGTTGGGCGGGACTTTGCTGGCCGGCTGGCTGGCCTATTCGGCGGTGCGGGCGGGGCACAATGCGGAACAGTTGCGGGCCCGCCCGGCGATGGTCTGGCCGGCGGCGGGGGAACTGCTTCGGTCAGAAGATTGAAACTTCGCCCACCGATTCCTTGGTGGCCGGGCCGCTGCAGGAATCAGGCCCTTGCGTAGTCGAATCGGTTTTTCCAGCGTTCGAGCGGCGCTTCCAGCCAGGCCCAGGAGGCCGCCGCCATCGCCAGCAGCAAAGGCGTGAGCACTAGCACCGTGGGCAAAGGGCCCAGCCAGAACTCCCGCCAAGCCAGCCCATTGGCCTGCGTGGCCGGAAACAACCGAAAGACTGCTCGTTGAAGAAAAACTGGCAGCAGCAGATGATAGAGGTAGCAGCCGTAGCTGCGCCTGCCCACCCATTGGAGGGCTGGATGCAGCAGAAAACCGGTGCGGGGGGTGTAGTCTGCATCCGGCGCACGCAGCACCCAGGCCAGCGTGAGGAAGCCGGCTACGCTGCCCAGGCTGGTGTAGGTGAGCAACCAGATTTCTTGCTGTTCGGGGCCTATCAAGTGCGTGAGGCCCCAGATGACAACCCACACTGCCCAGGCCAGCAGCACCCAGTGGCCTCGGGCCAGGGCCTGCACCCGCGGATGGTGCTCGGTGATGCGCAGAATGGCGCCGGTGGCAAACATATCGAGGCAGGCGGGCAGCAGCACCAGCACGAAGTGCGGCGTGACCCAGGCACTCCACCCAATCCGAAACAACAACCCCGCCATTGCCACCACCAAAAAAGCCCCCACCCGGCGCCCCAGCAGCCCCAATAGCAGCGGCCACACCAAGTAGAACTGTTCATCGACGGCCATGGTCCAGTAGTGGCCCACACCCTCGCCCCAATGCTGCAAGCGGTAGAACAGTACGTTGGAAAACGGCAGCACAAACCAGCCCGGGTATTCGTGCAGCGTGGCCAGCGGCAGCGCGGCGCCCAGCGCCAGGGCCAGGTAGTAGGGCGGCAGAATGCGCAGTACCCGCCGCGCGTAGAACGTGCGCAGCCGGCGGCCCCAGCCCGCTGGCGCCCCGGGGTGTACCTGCTGCTTCCAGATGATGCCCGAAATCAGGTAGCCGCTGAGCACGAAAAAGGTGATGCGGCCCATTTCGCCCACCGGAAACGGCAGGCGCGTCCAGTGGCCCAGCACCACCAGCCACACCGCAATGGCCCGCAACCCGTTGAGGGTGGGGCGGTAGAGCAGGGGCGAGGCTGGGGAGGCTGTACTGGAAGGAGTCAAAACAAAAACGTGAAGAGGCTAAAACAGAACGTCATGCCGAGCGCCGCGAAGCATCTTTACCGCAGCAGTAATTGATTTTACTATTGCGGACAAGATGCTTCGCGGCGCTCGGCATGACGTTCTTTATTTCGCAAAGCGAGCAAAACGCGGCCCTTAGCCCAGCGTGTGGTACACGGCCTGCACGTCTTCGTCGTCTTCGAATTTCTCGATGATGGTCATGATTTCCTCCAGCTGCTCGTCGTTGAGGGAGACGGTGGTGTTGGGCACGCGCTGCAGGTTCACGCTCACCACGTGGCGGCCCTGGGCTTCGAGGGCTTTTTGCATCTGGCCGAAGTCGGTGAAGGCGGTTTCGACCACGATGTACTTGTGCTCGGCGCCGTGCTCGTCTTCTTCGGTGGTTTCGTACACGTCTTCGGCGCCGAAATCGATGAGTTCCAGCTCCAGCTCATCGCGGTCGAGGCCCTCGGCGGCCAGCTTGAAGACGCCCTTGCGGGTGAAGGTGTAGTCCGACGAACCGGCCGTACCCAGGGTGCCCTCGTTGCGATTGAAGATGAGGCGCACGTTGCTAACGGTGCGGGTGGGGTTGTCGGTGGCGGTTTCGATGACGACGGCCACGCCGTGGGGCAGGTAGCCTTCGTACACAACCTCTTGGTAATCTTTCTCTTCCTTGCTGCTGGCGCGCTTGATGGCCGCTTCGACCCGGTCTTTGGGCATGTTCACGCCTTTGGCGTTTTGCATGGCCGCGCGCAGGCGGGCGTTGGTATCGGGGTTGGGGCCGTTTTCCTTCACGGCCATCACAATTTCTTTGCCGATGCGGGTGAAGTCTTTCGACATTTTGTCCCACCGCTTCATTTTGCGGCCTTTACGAAATTCAAACGCGCGTCCCATAGGGGGTCAATTAACAAGTAACAATGAGCAATTAACAATGCCGTTTGGGCCGGCGCGGGGCGCGGAAAGCCGAAACGGGCCGCAAGTTAGCCAGAACCAGCGCGGGCCGCCAAATACCCGGCCGACCTGCGCTCAGCGCGCGCGTTTGCTGGCTTTGGGCCGGGACTTGGGCGCGGGTACTGGCGGCTTGGGTGGCGCGGCCACCAGGTCGTAAACCCCCCGGTTGCCGGCCGGGTAGCCGAAAATGGTGATGCTGAGGCGCTGCGTGGCCGGCTGAAACCGGAAGGTGCCCCGCTGCACATCGGCCCCTTTCAAGTCGCTGAAGGCAAAGCGGATGCTGTCGCCGGCCAGCGTGTAAGTGCCCGTTTGATTGAAATAATAGGGCTTGCCCGAGGCCACGATGCTCATGCGCTTTTCGTAGGAACCGTCGGCGCGCAAGGTGAGGGTGCCACCCACGCCGCTCACCTGGGTGGGCGCGCCGGCGCTGGTGGTGTCGTACACGGTATAGGCTGTGTAGATATAGGTGGTGTAGAAGGACGGCCGAATCGGGTTGGTTTGCGCCCGGGCTATCGAAGCTGATGATAAACTGATTAGGAGTGAAAAAACGATTGGAATACGCATGGGATGATATAAATAGCAGCGCTGAATTATTGCTCTACCGTGGTCAGGACGACGCCGCGCGAAGGTAAAGCCGGCCAGCAGCAAAGTGGTTGGCAACTGATTTGGCAAAAACAGGGCCTGTAATGTTTATTTACTTGAATAAACACAGACAACTTTTGATTAGCTGAGCAAACGTGGAGGAATACGTAAGCAGCAGAAGCAATCAAGCAGCGGGCTACCGGTTGGGTAGCCTCGCAAAGCGCCTAGCTGCGGGCCTGGTAATGGCCGGACTGCTGGCAGCGGGCCCCGCCGCCCCGGCCGATACGGCCCAGGTGCGCGCCCTGCTGCACCAGGCGCAGGGCCTGCTGCGGGCCGGCCGGAACGAGGCCGCGCATCCGTTGCTGGTGCAAGCCCACGCCTTGGCCCACGGCCTGCACTTCGCCCCCGGCGAAATCGAAAGCCTGCGCGTGCTGGGCAAGGCCGAGCTGGTGCACGGCAGCTTTGCCGAAGCCCGCGCCTACCTGAACCAGGGCGTGGACCTGGCCCGGCGCACCCCCGGCCAGGGCCACGCCCTGGCCAACGTGCTGCTCACCCTCGGCCAGGTGGCTAATGAGCAGGACGACTACCCCGGCGCGCTGCGCGCCTGCGAGGAGGCGCTGCGTCTCTACCACGCCCACGGCGCTTTGCGCGATGAAGCCCGCACCCGCAACGGCCTGGGCATTATTTACAGCAGCCGGGGCGACTTCCCAAGGGCGCTGGCTATGCTGCTGCCAGCGCTGCGGCAAAGCCAGCAGCTGCAGGACAGCGCCTTGCAGGCCAATTGCCTGAGTAACCTGGGCGCGGTTTATTTCCGGCACAACGAATTCCGGAAGGCCCAACAGTACTTCGAGCAGGCCTTGCCGCTGGTGCGCCGCAGCCCCGAAACAAGTACCCTAGCCGACTGCCTGACCAACGTGGCCGCTTCGCATCAGCAACTGGGGGAGCTAACGGAGGCCGAGACGTTTTACAAGGAAGCCATTGCCGTATCGGAGCAGGCCGGCGAGCGGGCCCAGCTGGGCGTGGTATTGAGCGACTACGCCCAGCTGCAAACTGAGCAAAAGCGCCTGCCCGCCGCGCAAGCCACGCTGGAGCGCGCCCGCGCGCTGCTGGAAAACTCGGGCGATACCGGCACGCTGGCGGCCACGCTGGTGGCGCTGGGGCAGCTGCACCAGAAGCTGGGCCACCCGGCCGAAGCCGAAGCCCAGGCCCGGCGAGCCCTGGCGCTGGCCACGTCCATTCGCGACTGGAGCGTGCTGGAAACGGCCGGCCAACTGCTGGCCGGCCTGCTCAAGCAGCGGGGCGACTACCGCCAGGCGCTGACCTTTGCCGAGCAGGCGTACGCCGCCCACGACACGCTCTTCACGCAGTCGAAGGCCGAGGAAATGGGGCGTTTGCAGGGCGACTTTCAGCTCAGCCAGGAGCGGGCGCGGGCGCAGGCCCTGGCCCGCACCGGCGAGGCCCAGCAGCAGCGCCTGCAAGCCCAGCAGCGCCAGCTGTGGGGCCTGGGACTGGGCTTTGCCGTGGTGGCCGCGGCCGGGCTGGCCCTGTGGCGGCTGAACCGCCTGCTGGGCCACAAAAACCAGCAGATTGAGCGGCAAAGTGCCGAATTGACCAAACTGAACGCGACGAAAGACCGGCTTTTTTCCATCATCGGGCACGATTTGCGCGGGCCACTGCACTCGCTGCACGCCTTCGTCGAGTTGCTGGACGGGCCGCCGCTGCCGCCCGCCCGGCTCAGCCAGTACACCCAGCGCCTCACCCGCACCCTCGACCACACCCTGGCCCTGCTCGAAAACCTGCTGAACTGGGCCGCGCTGCAAATGCGGGCCAGCGCCCCGCCCCGCCCCGAGAACCTGGCCCTGGCCGGCTTGGTTGAGGAAAACATTGGCCTGCTCACGGCGGCGGCCGACGCGGCCCAGGTCGCCCTCACCCACCACTTGACGGGCGACGAACGCGCCTGGGCCGACCCGGCCGCCGTGCGGCTGGTGTTGCGCAACCTGCTGGCCAATGCCATCAAGTTCACGCCCGCGGGCGGCACCGTGAGCATCTCGGCCACCCAGGAGGCTGGCTGCTGGCAACTGGCCGTGGCCGATAACGGGCGCGGCCTGCCCACGCCCACGCCCCACCAGCCCCTGCGGCCCGATGCTCTGGAGCGCCGCGCCGGCGAGGCCGGCCAGGCCCGCAGCACCGGCCTGGGCCTGCTGCTCAGCCGCGACATGGCCACCCGCACCGGCGGCCAGCTGTGGGTGGCCAGCGCCGGCCCGGGCCAGGGCACCACCTTCACCCTGCGTCTGCCCGTGGCCGAGCAGCCGGCCGCCTACGCCCGTTTGGACGGATGACGGCTGAGCAGCCGCTGCTGCACCACTTGGTTCAAAACGGTTTCCCGGAAGGTACTGCCCAGCGGCACCTCGACCTTGCCGATGCGCACTTCCTGATTGGTGACGGCGTCAATGTGCCGGATGTTCACCAGAAAGGAGCGGTGCGTGCGCACGAACAAGGCCGGGGGCAACTGCTCCTCCATGTGCTTGAGGTTGACCAGGGTGATGTGCACCGTGCCGTCGAGCAGGTGCACCTTCACAAAGTCGCGCATGGCCTCCACGTAGGTCACCTCGTCGTAGCGCAGCTTCAGAAATTGTAGTTCGGTGCGGATGAAAAAGGTGTCGGCCCCGGCCGTTGGGTCGGCGGCGTCGGCCGGGGCAACGGGCGCCGGGGCAGCCTCAGCCGCGCGGCCGCGCAGCAGCAGCAGCGCCTTGTCGATGGCCCGCAGAAAGCGGTCGAAACGCAGGGGTTTCACCAGGAAATCTACCGCATCCAGTTCGTAGGTGGGCAGAGCGTACTCGGGGTGCGAGGTCATGAAAATGACCTGCGGCGGCTGGCGCAGCGCCCGCACCAACTCCAGGCCGCTGAGTTGCGGCAGCTCGATGTCGGTGATGAGGATGTCGACGGGGGTACGGGCTAGGTGCTCGAAAGCTAGCAGGGCATCGTCATACTGTCCCACGAGTAGGAGCGACGGAATGCGCTCCACAAAGCTGACCGCCAAGTCGCGCACCAGCAGGTCGTCATCGAGGACAAGGCACGTAAAGGGAGCGGGGCTGGAAGGCATAAGTGAAAAACAGAGCAGGCAAATAAACAGAAGTTTAGCGAAGCCCGGCCGTGGGGCAGGAAACGATGCGCTGAGGGGTTAGCTTTTTTTCGTGTTGTTCCGGCGTTCGTGCTTGCAGATGACAGCCTCAGTCGGTCGATTTTTTGCGGGCCTTGCTATACTTCATCGGCAGGGGCGGTGGGTCGGCGCTTAGCTTTCCGGAGATGGAGTGGCTGCGGGCTGGGCTGAGCCCCTTTGGGTTGCTGCTCAGCCTTAAACCAGCGGCCTATATCCCTAACCTTATAAGCGCCCGCTATGAAAAAGTTTTGCGCACTAATGGCCTCAGGCATGCTGCTTACGGCCATTATGAACACCAGAGCAGTAGCCCAACCGGCCTATAGCGGCCCCCCCGGCGCGGTGCACATGAAAGAAGGCCAGCGGCTGCAGGCCGCCGGTAACCGGGCCGGCGCCGCGGCGGCCTATCAAAAAGCCTACGAGGCCTTCACCAGCGTCGATGATTCGGACGGCATGATTGCGGCCCTGGCCCGCAAAAAAGCCGTGGAAAGCGGGGCCGCCACACCGGCCGCCGCCGCCCCGAGAGCCGTAGCCGCCGCCCCGCGCGCCGCCGCTGCGGTCGCCCGCCCGGCCGCTGCCGCCAACGCCGGCGACCTCACCCAGCCCGTGGCGGGTGCCGTGAATGGCGGCCGGCCAGTGGGGCTGTTTTTCATGACCCGGTACTGGATAGCCACCCGCTCGCTGGAAAAGTCGACCTATTATTTTGCCCCCAACGGACAGGTGTACGTCGACCCCAAGGGGTTTTCGGCGGCGGCGCTGGCGGCCCTGCCGGCCAGCTCGCGCGGCAGCTATTCGGTGGCGGGCAATAAGCTCACCGTGCGCTGGGCCAGCGGCCAAACATCCAGCAGCGAAGTAGAACCCCAAGCCACCACGTTTGGCTGGGACATGGGCATTTTCCTGGCCGGCCGGCCCTTCACGAGCCCGGGCCAGCTCACGGGCTCGTTCGAGGGCGGCAATTCCATCAGCACGAGCAGCGGCAGTGCCTCGGCGGTGAGCAGCCTCACCTTCCGGCCCGATGGCACCTACACCGGCGGTGGCGCCTCCAGCTTCGGGGGGCGCGACGCGGACGGCGCCAAAACCTACAGCGCCGGCAGTAGCAGCAGCGGCAACAGCGGCCGCTGGAGCCTGAACGGCTGGCTGCTCACCCTCACCGATGCGCAGGGCCACACCAACCGCGGCGTGGCTTTTCCGGTGGAGAAGAATGACAAAACCGGCCAGGTAACGCGGTTCTACTTCGACAATGTGGCCTACAAGCGCCTATAAGCCGCCCGCCGGCTTTGGCCTGGAGCAGGGCCAGGCGGGAGGTGCTGAAGCAGCTTTTGTCTCGGTTTGTTATTGATTACTAATTTAAAATCAACATTCCATGTTCAATCGAGTAGCCCCGGCGGCTCTCCTCTGCGCCTTATTTCTCCTCCTGACTTCGGGCGCATCGGCGCAGGACTACCGGGCCCTATACGGCAGCCGCGGCCCGCGCACCTGCCCCAGCACGAAAGCCCCCCCGAAAGGGCCCATATCGGCCAATCAGGCCATGCAATACTTCATTTGCGGCACGGAAGGCCTCTTCGGCGACGACCTATACTTGGTGGGCAACGTGACGTTGCAGATTGGCAAGGGCCGGCCTTTCTTGCCTAACACCGACATGCTGCCCGACGCGGATGTGTCGGCGCTGGTGTATCCAGTGCGGGGCAGCTACGTGCGCTACCAGATTTCGAAAATCTCGAAAGTCTTCCCCAATGCCGGGAAAAACTGCAACGTGTACCCCCAGCCCCACGCCAGCGGCCTGTGCTACCGCACCACGTTTGGCGATTGGGTGTGCAAGATGATTGACACCTCGGCGCCCGCCATGGCCATCCAGAATAACGTGGCCCCGCCCCAGTAAAAGCAGTGCCCCGAACTCAAATAGGCGCTTTATGGGGCATTTTTACCCGTTTCTACTTGATGATTCATGCATAAGTTTTGCTGCGCAATGTTGTTGCTGGTGTCGGCTGGCACCGCTTCCGGCCAATCGAAGAACCCAAAAAAAGCCGCGCCGGCTAACCCTGTCCGGCCGACTGCACAGGTGCTGGCGGCTAGCGGGTTGCCCACCAAGTTTTTCACCACCTACACCTACACGGTGTACCTGGTTTACGCCCCGAAGTACAGCCCCAAGCCATCCAACACCCGCGGCGTAGGCGGCACCCTCACGTTGGGCCCCAGCGGCAGCTACGAGAAAAAACTGACGATTCCGGGCCCCTACGGCCGCAACCATTTCGATGAAACCGGCCGCTACACCCTCAACGGCAAGAACATCCAGCTCACCTACACCGATTCGCACGGCAAGCCGGTGACCTACGGCGGCACCTTCAACTACAGCGAGCCCGCCCAGGCCCTGAGCATGGTGCTGAACCAGGAAGCCGACGGCGGACGGGAGGTTTTTGGCCTAGTGGTGAAGGGCTCCGAAGACGTGAAACGCACCTTTAACGACGACGGCACCGTGAAGCTGGGCGACTAAGCGGCCCCAGACCCAGTTGCAACTTAAACAAGCCATCCGATGCGTAATTCGCCGCCTTTCCCCAAAGAGCCAGTGCCCTGGCCCACCTGGTTGCTCAAGCTAGCCAGATGGCTCTTTGTGATAGGCGTTATCGGCGTAGTGCTGATAGTTACGCTGGTGATGAATGTGCACTGGGCCATCAAGCCCAAAGATGAAAAGCTGGATGCCGCCCGCGCCGCCGCGAGCCGCCCGGTGCCCAACTCGGCCCAGGTTCGCCCGGCGGCAGCACCAGCCCACACCCGCAAGTAGGCCGCCCAGAAAATGAATTCGAACCCTGATTGCCCATCATTGTCTCATTCATTCTTCATCCCATGAGTACCGTCAGCCCCATTGAGCAGCCCACGGCCCAGAGCGCCGGTTCCAATTTTTCCTTCGAGGCCACCGGCCCCGCGTGCGAGGCCTTTGCCGTGCGCGTGGGCTATTTCTGGCTGATGGTCCTGGCCTCGGTGGCCGGCCTCATTACCGGCCTGATTAATCTGGTGACGCAGCCCAGCCCGCCGGTTTTGGTGCTGGCTGCCGCCCTGCTGGCGGTGGGTTACCTGGCCTGGCAGCGGGGCTACCGGGCCGTGCAGCTGGAGCTGGGCCCGCGCAGCCTGCGCATTCAGCCCGTGGCACTCGGCCAGCCGGCCGAAGAGTTGCCGCTGCCGCGCATTGCCAACTACCTGCGGCCAATGGAGTCGGCCTACCAGATTCTGGAGCTGCAACTCCACGGCGGGGCCACGCTCAAATTCGGCAAGCGTATGCGCAACCCCGGCGCGGGCCTGCTGACCTTGGACGCCTGGACCGAAGTGCTGGCCGCCCGCCTCGAAGAATCCCGGCCGGCCTTCGCCAGCATACCCGTTGCTGCTACACTCAGCGCCGCTCCCGCCGCTGCCAACAGCCTGGACAGCGGCTTGGTGGCCGAGCCGCCTCGCACTCTGGGGCGCTCCGTGCTGGGCAAGGTGCTGGCCGGCGTAGCCATCGTTTGGCTGCTGCTGGCCGGGCTGGTGCTCTTCGACCCCAGCCAGCACGTGGCCACTTGGGTATTTCTGGCGCCCGTCATGTACCTGGCCTATTTTCTCCAGTCCCGGAGCACGCTCAAAACCAGAACTACCGTCACGACCAGCCGACGTTCGGCCGAGGACGATGAGGTGTACGAGGCCTGGAAAAACTACTAACCAGCCCGAGTGACCGCGCCCCTGTGTAGCGGCGCTAGTTAGCAGTCATTGCCAGGCTTGGGCCCTCAAAAAACGAAGCCGCGCAGGTGGCGACAGCGCCGGAAAGGCACCTGTCACCGCCTACGCGGCTTCGTTTTCCGATTGGTCAGGGGCAGTTGCTACGTCCCTATACCGGCCGCCGTTACTTTAGCTTCCAACGCCGCCCCGGTACAGCGGGGGTGGGGTAGCCGACGGGTATTTGCCCGATTTCTTCGCGGCTTTGATGGCTTTTCGATAAGCCTTCGACTCCTTTTTACCCTTCCGCCGGCCGCCGGTGAGCAGCCACGCCGCCCCGGCCGCCAGAATGCCGGCCCCGATGATAGCAGCCTGCATGGGCAGCTTGTCTTTGGGCGCGGGCGGCAGGTGCTCGACGCCGCTGGCGTCGGTGCGGGCGGGCTCGTTCACGTAGCGGCCGTGCGCGGGTATGGGGTAATTATCGGCCAGGGCGCGCAGGCCGGCGGCGGCTTCCGGACCCGTGATGACCGGGCCGTGGCCGCAGCCAATGGCTTTGGGCTCTAGGTCGGCTAGGGTTTGCACCGATTGGCGGGCAGCCTGCCAGTCGTAGTTGAAGGGCGTGCCGGCCCGGCTGATTTTGGGCAGGCCCAGCAGCACGGCGGGCACCGAGTCGTGGTCGGTGGTGGCGAAGGCATCGCCGCCAATCAGCACCCGGTCGGCCTCGCGGAAGAAGGCCAGCTGGCCGGGCGCATGGCCGGGCACGTGCAGCCAGCGGAAATTCATGAGGTAGGGCGTGCTGGGGTCGTCGGCATCCAGCGCCTGCACCCGGTCTTCGAGGTTGGGCAGCTGGGTGGGGAAGAAGCGGCTCATGAAGGCCAGCGAACCGCCCACGGTGGGGTCGCGCGGCGGGTAGAGGGCTTTGCCGGTCACGTAGGGCAGTTCCAGCGGGTGCACGATGACGGGCACGTTCCAGTGGTCAGCCAGCTCCCGGGCCGAGCCCAGGTGGTCGAGGTGGCCGTGGGTGAGGAGGATGGCCTCGGGGTGGGTGCCGGGATAGAAGAGCTTGTCGGCGGCGGCAATGATGGTTTTGGCGCTGCCGGGCAGGCCGGTATCAATCAGCACCCACTCGCCGGGCGTGCCGGTCTCAACAAAATACACATTGACAAAGCGCTGAATGCGCAGCTGGGTGACGCCGGCGGCTAGGGTATCCATAGAGCTTGCAAAGGGGATTGGTGGAGCCCGGCTTTACGCAGATGTCCAGCTTAGGGGTGCGCCCTATTCCACTTTTGTGCCCGGCGAGGCATTGCCGCCCTGGTGCAGAATCAGCTTCTCGACGGCCCCGCTGGCGTTTTTTACAAATTCGACTTCGGCCGGCACGCCCTGCACCGTGAAGCGGGCCGGGCCGGTGGCCACCAGCACGAAGGGCTGCTGCCCGGTGGCCTGGGCCGAGAGCTGGCTGCCGTCGGCTTTCACCGTGATGAAAAACGTGGGCGCGAGTTGGTACTTGCCCACGTAGGGCGCCACTGTGGCGGCATCGACGGCCACGGCTTGGCGGGCGGCGGGCTCCGGCTTGGGGCCGGTGGTGGGCCGGTGGTAGAGCACGCGCAGCAGGTCCAGGCTCACTTCCTGCACGTGCGGGCCGCCTTCGTTGTCGAGCACCACCACCAATTGCCGGTCGCGCGGGGCCCGCAGCAGGTAGGCGCCAAAGCCGTTGACGTGCCCGCTGTGGCCCAGCAGCGCCACGGTGTCGGCGCCAACCACGGCCCTGGAGGCTATCCAGCCGTAAGCATAGTTGCCTTTGAAGGGCTTGAACAGCGACGCCTTACTAGCATCGTTCAGCAGCTGCGTGGTGTACAGGGCCTGGTCCCACTTATACAGGTCGCCCACGGTGGAATACAGCGAGCCGGCGGCGTAGGGCACGGTCATGTCGACGTACGAGGTATTGTAGAACGTGCCGGTCGCGGCTTTGTCGTAGCCGGCTGCGCGCCGGGGCAGCACGGTTTCGGCCAGGTCGTAGCCAGTGTCCTGCATGTGCAGGGGCTGCAAAATGTTCTCGCTCAGCACCTGCGCATACGGCTTGCCCGTCACTTTCTCGATGATGGCGCCCAGCAGGAAGTAGCCCGAGTTGCTGTAGCGATACGTCGAACCCGGCTCGAACTCCAGTGGCAATTCAGCAAACGTGCGCAGGAAAGCGGCGGGCGTGGTGGGCAGTATGCTGGCGGCGGCAAAGCCGGGCTGCGCCGTGTAGTTGGGTATGCCCGAGGTGTGCGTGAGCAAGTGGTGGATGGTGATTTTATCGCCGGCAGCTTTCGGGTAATCGGGCAGGTAATCCGAGACGTGGCCGTCGAGCTTCAACTTGCCTTTCTCCACCAGCTGCATCACCAGCAGGGCCGTGAACTGCTTGGTGAGCGAGCCCAGCCGGAACTTGGTGTCGGCCGCGTTGGGCTGGTTCCATTCGCGGTTGGCCAGGCCGTAGCCTTTGGCAAAAACGACCTTGCCGTGCTCCGCCACCAGCACCGTGCCGTTGAGCTGGCCAGCTTTGGCGTAGGAAACGGCCAGGGCATCGAGCTGCTTGGGCAGGCTCTGGGCCTGGGTGCTGGCCGGCGAATGGAGAAGAAGGGAAGCGGCGAGGAATGAGCAGAAAAAAGGGGCTTTCATGGAAATGATGGAAAGTGGTGAAAGCGAGATTGATTTGCCGTCATGCAGAGCGTCACGAAGCATCTCGCGTGGGGTAGTAATCATTGCAATTGAGCTGGTTAAAGCACGCGAGATGCTTCGCTGCGCTCTGCATGGCGGCCTATGTGCTGTCACGCTTCTGGGTAAGTAGCATTACCCGTCGTCGTGCGCAATGGGCCCCTCGCCGGGCACATACTCCAGCAGGTCGCCGGGCTGGCAGTCCAGGGCCTTGCAGATGGCTTCGAGGGTGGAAAAGCGCACGGCCTTGGCCTTGTCGCTTTTGAGAATGGACAGGTTGGCCAGCGTGATATCGACGGCGGCGGCCAGGGTGCTGAGCGACATCTTGCGTCGGGCCAGCATCACATCGAGGCGAACGATGATGGGCATAGAAGAGGAGCGATAAAAACGTAACTCAGACGGTGAATTCGGCATCTTCGGCCAGCTCCACGCCGCGCTGGTAGCCGGTAGCGACGAGCAGCAACAGCACGCCAATCAGCCAGTTGGCCACCAGCGAGGAGCCGAAATCCATCACCGGGGTGAGGCCGGCCGCCGCATCGGCCAGGTAGGCGCTCAGCCACCAATGTGCCAGCCAGTAGTACACGTCGCAGCCGATGAGCAGGACGCCCAGCCAGCGCAGGCGCCGCACGTTGGCCGGCGCGAAGGGTTGGCCGGGCCGCAGGTCGCGCAGAATTCGGTACACGAGCCAGCAGAACAGCAGGGCCGCCACCACCCGCGGCACCGACTGCGGCTCGGCGTTGACGAGGCGCAACGCTAGCCGGCGGGCGGCGCTGGCCTCGTGTTGCACCAGCACGAAGGAGCGGCTGCGCGGCAGCAGCAGCGCGGAGTCGCGCCCGGCGAGCTGCTGCCGCGCGTCCTGCATTTGGCCTAATTCGGTTTCCCAATCCAGGGCCGGGCGCTGGCGCACGTTGAGGGTGATGACATCGGCGGGCTGCTCGGGCACGAAAAAGGCCCGGTAGAGATAAAAGGTCAGGGCCAGCGCGCCGGCCACGCTCGCCACCAGAAACAGGTAGCGCAAGCCGGTGATGATGCCAGTGGTGAAGCGGTTCATGAGCGAGAAGGGTTGGTGATAGAGTGAGACAAATGAACAAGATATTTATTGATAAACAATAAAAAATTACTGTTATAAGGAAAATATTTTTTGCTAATCGGTTGCCATTGTATTTCGCATAATGAGGCAACGGCCGGCGGCAGCAGGTGGCGCCGCACCTAAGCGGTGAAAAAATGAGGAGGGCCGTGTAACGAATCGGCGGGCGCCCGGTACCCCTTTTGCCGCTTACCGCCGGCCCGGCGCAGTCACCCGTTGCTTCAACTCTCCAATCATATTTCCCAATATCCATGAAAGCCCTTTTTTCTGCACTCGCCCTCAACTGCCTGGCTCTCGTGGCCTCAGCCCAAACCGTTTCCGAGCCTCAATTCACCAGCACCTGCCAGGAAGGCGGCGGCTGGCGCAACGGCGGCGAAAACCAGCAGTTCTGCGAAACCCGCGACTTGACCATGCCCGCGCCCGCCGGCCAGCCCCTGCGCATTGAAGGCGGCGCCAACGGCGGCATCACGGTGCACGGCTGGGACGGCCCCAACGTGCGCATCCGGGCTAAGGTGACGAGTTGGGCACCTACCGAAGCCGAAGCCCAGGCCCGCGTAAAAACCGTGAGCATTGCCACCGCCAACAGCGAGCTGCGAGCCACCTCCACGGAGAAAAACGAGCAGTATGCTGTGAGCTACGAGGTGTTTGTGCCGCGCCGAACTACTCTGGCTCTGAACACGATGAACGGCGGCATCAGCCTCGATAACCTGTTGGGCGACGTGAAATTCCACGCCACCAACGGCGGCGTGTCGCTCCGGGGCCTGGGCGGCCAGGTGACGGGCCAAACCGTGAACGGCGGCCTGAGCATTGCACTCACTGGTACCCAATGGGACGGTAAAGGCCTCGACATAGAAACCACCAACGGCGGTATCTCCTGGAAGCTTCCTAAAGACTATTCGGCCCAGCTTTTTACCAGCACCAACATGGGCAACATCCGCGCAAATATGCCGGTGACCCGGACGGGCTTTTTGCGGCGCGAGATGGCCATCACCCTGGGCAAGGGCGGCGCCCCGGTGCGCGCCATCACCACCAACGGCGGCGTGACACTCCGGCAGGAGGGGCAGGACTGACCTTGCATAATAGAACGTCCTGCTGAGCGCAGCCGAAGCATCTCTACCGCGCATGTAATTGATTTTACTGCTGCGGTAGAGATGCTTCGGCTGCGCTCAGCATGACGTTCATTTTTGTCCAGTATAATCTCAGCAGCCGCAGCTGAAATCGGGATAATCGGCGTAGCCGGGCGCCTGCTTGTCATCGAGCCGGATAAGATGGTCAAGCCGGATTTCCTCGCCCGATTTCAGGCGCATGTACTCCACTTTGTCGCGGATAAACAGTGTTTCAATCACGCCTGAGCCCAGGCAAAGCTGGCGCAGGTCGTTGAAATATTGCAGGTCGACGCGCCGGCGCTGGGTGGCAGCGGCTTCCAGCTCGTCGTAGTAGTTGCAGTCGATGGGTTTATAGTCGGTGCTCATGGGGGAAATGTAGCGTGGACTCTGCGAGTCCGCGCGTATTTGGAATTGTACGGAAAGCTCACAAGAAACGGGCATGCGCGGACTCGCAGAGTCCACGCTACATTTTCCTATCTTCGCCGCACCACCCAAACCACCCGCCCATGACGCCCACCACCGACCAGACCGCTGAGCTCAATCTCGAAGCCAATTCCCTCTCGAACACTCCGCCCAAGCCCGAAGGCAAGCGCCCAATGTTCTACGAGTTCAAGCCTGAAGAAACCATCAAGGCCAAGCACGGCACCGAGCTGCGCTGCAAAACTTGGGAAGCCGAAGCCGCCCTGCGCATGCTGGAAAACAACCTCGACCCCGCCGTTTCGCTGGTTTACGATGAGCTGATTGTGTACGGCGGTGCCGGCCGCGCCGCCCGCAACTGGAAGGAATATCAAACCATCGTCAAAACCCTCAAGGAGCTGGAAGCCGACGAAACCATGCTCGTGCAATCGGGCAAGGCCGTGGGCGTGCTCAAAACCTGGCCCCACGCGCCCCGCGTCCTCATCGCCAACTCCAACATCGTGCCCGCGTGGAGCACCCAGGAGTACTTCGATGAACTCGACAAAATGGGCCTGATGATGTACGGCCAGATGACGGCCGGCTCCTGGATTTACATTGCCACCCAAGGCATTTTGCAGGGCACGTATGAGACGTTTGCCGCTATGGCGGATAAGCATTTCGGCGGCAGTCTGCGCGGCACCATCACCCTCACGGCCGGCCTGGGCGGCATGAGCGGCGCCCAGCCCTTGGCCGTGACCATGAACGACGGCGTGTGTCTCGTCATCGAGCCCATTGACGAGCGGGTGAAGCAGAAGGTGCGCGAGGGCTACGTGGACGAGCAGGCCCGCGACCTCACCCACGCCCTGGAGCTGTGCGAGCAGGCTAAGGCCGATGGCAAAGGCTGGTCCGTGGGCCTCACCGGCAACGCGGCGACCGTGCTGCCGCGCCTGCTAGAGCTGGGCTTCGACGCCGAAATCGTGACCGACCAAACCTCGGCCCACGACCTGATGGACTACATTCCCGAAGGCGAGATAGGAGAGGTGCTGGCCCTGAAAACGGCCAACCCCGAGGAGTTCAAGAAGCAAGCCCTGGCTTCCATTGTGAAGCACGTGGAGGCCATTCTGGAAATGCAAAAGCGCGGCACCATCGCCGTGGACTACGGCAACAACCTGCGCGGCCAGGCCGAAAAAGGCGGCCTGAACGTGCGCGACGAAGCGGGCCAGTTCCTGTACCCAGGCTTCGTGCCCGGCTACATCCGCCCGCTGTTTTGCGAGGGCAAAGGCCCCTTCCGCTGGGCCGCCCTCTCAGGCGACCCGCAGGACATCCTGCGCATCGACCGCGCCCTGCTCGAAACCTTCCCCGACAACAAGCTCCTGGCCCGCTGGATTGAGAAGGCCCAGGCCAAAGTACCCTTCATCGGCCTGCCGGCCCGCGTGTGCTGGCTGGGCTACGGCGAGCGCGAGAAGTTCGGCCTAGTTATCAACGACCTCGTGGCGCGGGGCGAGGTCTCGGCTCCCATCGTCATCGGCCGCGACCACCTCGACTGCGGCTCGGTGGCCTCGCCCAACCGCGAAACCGAAGGCATGAAGGACGGCTCCGACGCCGTGGCCGACTGGCCCCTGCTCAACGCCCTGGCCAACTGCGCCAGCGGCGCCGACTGGGTGAGCCTGCACAACGGCGGCGGCGTGGGCATCGGCAACAGCACCCACTCCGGCATGGTGATAGTAGCCACCGGCACCCCCGAAAAAGCCGAACGCCTGCGCCGCGTCCTCACCACCGACCCCGGCATGGGCATCTTCCGCCACGCCGACGCCGGCTACGAGCTGGCCCAGGACGTGGCCCGCGAGCGCGGCGCCAAGATTCCGGGGCTGCCCATGTAGCATAAGCTTCAGCTTGTGCCCCTTTAGCACGTCATGCAGAGCGCAGCGAAGCATCTTTACCGCTCAATGCAATCCAATCGACAGGATTAGTATTGAGGTAAAGATGCTTCGCTGCGCTCTGCATGACGTTCTTTTGGCTGCATTTGCCCTCCGCTTCACACCATTGTAACCATTATGACTGCCGACGACACCCTATCCCCGCCATTCCCACCGTTTGAATGGGACGGCTATTACTGGGACGGCGCGGTGAAGCTGCCGGCCTGGGCCGGCCAGCGCCCCTGGCAGCTCGGTGCCGACTCGGCCAACGACACCATAGAAATCCACGTCAACACCGAAGGCGACGAGCCGGCGCCGCCGCTGCCCAGCCAAGCCGCGGCCTTCGAGGACTTGCTGGCCCGGCAGGAGTCGGTGCGCGACGCCATTCTGCAGGCCGTATTTGCGCTATACGCTGAGAATTATCTGGTCTGGCGCGAGGAGAACGGCTACGACGAGGCCGAAGCGGAAGAATTCCTGCCCGCCCTCCGGCAACCCGCCGACCTCAAAGCCCTCATCACCCTCACCTCCATCACCATTTTCCCAACGGCCAAAGCCGGGCTCAGCTACACCGGCTACACCTTCGTTTGCACCTGGGAAGACGAACACGGCCTGGGCGCCATGCTGCACGGCAGCCGCGTGGTGGAAATAGGCGGGGCCGATACCGCCATTCTGGAGTGGATTGCGACTAAGGACTTAGAAGGGCAGGAGCAATAGAACAGCCCTGAGACATTGCGCGGCCATCCGGTAACTGGCCGCCGAAAAAAGCAAAACTGCCCCCACCGCTGTTTAAACCCCTGCGGCCGCAATTCGCTGCCGCATCACCCGCTTAAACATTCGCAGTATGAACATTGGAATCATCGGCGCCGGCCACATCGGCAGCGCCCTCGCCGTGCGCCTCACCAGCCTCGGCCACTCGGTTAAAATCGCCAACTCGCGCGGCCCCGAAACCCTGGGAGACGTGGCCCAGAAAACCGGCGCCACCCCCGTCACGGCCGAAGAAGCCGCCCAGGGCGCCGACCTCATCGTCGTCACCATCCCGCTGAAAAACATCCCCGACCTGCCCCAAGACCTGTTCGCGGGCGTGCCGGCCGAGGTGCCCATCATCGACACCAGCAACTATTACCCCCTGCTGCGCGACGGCCAAATCGCGGAGCTCGAAACCGGCGACCTCACCGAAAGCGGGTGGGTGCAGCAGCACCTGGGCCGCCCGGTGGTGAAGGTGTTCAACAACATCTACGCCGACCACCTCCAGAACAAGGGACTGCCCGCCGGCACCCCCGGCCGCATCGCCCTGCCCGTGGCCTCCGACGATGCCGCCGCCAAGCAAAAAGTAATGGCCCTAGTGGAAGAGCTGGGCTTCGACGCCGTGGACGACGGCACCCTGCCCGAGTCGTGGCGCCAGCAGCCCGGCACCCCGTCCTACGGCGCCGACCTGCCCGCCGACAAGCTGCGCGAGCACTTTGCCAGCCTCGGCCCCAAGCGCACCGAAACCCAGCACGCCGAGTACCTGGCCAACCACGCCAAGACGGAGCAGGCCATGGCCGCGCAAGGCATCAAGCTGAAATAAGCGGTTGCCGAAAATCGTTGAATAGAAAACGCCCTGCCGCCCGGCAGGGCGTTTTTTTGTGCCGTTTAATCTGAGTGCGCCGGGATTAGAGACGCACTGTTTCCATCGCCGCTGTTGTTACCTCCGTATCTTTAGAGAACCGCTAACCCCTTCCTGCGATGGCCCCTGTCCTCATTGAACCCCTAAGCGAGAAAGCCTACGAACTCCTGCAGCAGCTCGAAGCCCTGAATATTCTGCGGGTAGTGAAGCCTGCCGCCGAAGCCACCCCACCAGCCCCCCGAAAATGGGCCGGTGCCCTTGCTGCCATCTCCACCACCCCGGCCGAGGAATGGGATAAACACCTGCACGAAATTCGCAACGAATGGGAGCGGGATATTTAGTCGATACCAACGTCATCATCGACTTGGTGCTGGGCAGGCTCCCATCTGCGAGTGCCGTTTGGCTCGATACCCAACTGGCTGCGCAAAGAGTGGCCATTTCGATTATCACCCGCATCGAGTTGCTTGGCAAAGTGGTGCCCGTACCAGAGTCTGCTTTCCTCCAATCTTTTGTGCAAAGCGTGGCCGTGCTGCCCCTCGATGAGCTTGTTACGCAAGAAACCATCCGCCTGCGCCAGCAGCACCGCATCAAGCTGCCCGACGCCATCATTGCCGCCACCGCCCTCGCCTACGGCCTCCCACTCCTGACGCGCAACGTGAGCGACTTCCAGGCCCTGCCCGGCCTAACCGCTATCAACCCCCACGAGCCCCTGCCGCTACCCTAACGCCCCCGCCCCTAGCTACTTCTTGAAGAAACGGGTGTAGCTTAGGGCCGTGCCCGTATGGGAGTGTGATTCATTATCACTCATCCATTAGGTTTAGTAATTGATTTATTAACAGTGGTTAAAAATGGAAACCTGTAAACTTTGCCTAGAGAAAGAAGCTACTCAAACTGGCTCGCATATAGTGTCTGCATTCTACATTAAACCAGTAATCGGTTTGAGAGATAAGGAAAAAAGTTTTTTGATTACAAAAAACCCGTTTCAAGATTACAAAGAAAATAAAAAAGCAGAGCCGATAAAAGAGGATGAAATTCTCTGCCCAGGTTGTGAAAAAAGATTTTCTTAGGTTGAAACAGTAATTGCGGAAGAATTATCTGGCAAATTTCGAAAAGAAAATTTTAAAGTTAATTTTCCGGAAACCAAAGAAAAAAAGCGAGTCACTTTAGTAGAATGCAGGAGGGTAAATCCTTTTGCCTATCAGTCATTTATTTATTCATTGGTATGGCGAGCTAGTATTTCAAGTCAAGGATTGACAAAGTCCTTTCAAATAACTGATACATTACAAGAAGCGCTGAGGGAAGTGCTACATGCGGTTATTCCAGCTAGTGAAGGTTACCGTGGAGTGGTGTACGATAAAAAAAAATGGTTTACTGAACTTGAAGGACAGGCTGAAAAATTTGCCTATCCATTTGTCGTTGTATCGCCTGAAAATGTTTCGACAGAGACAACTGATGGATTCATTCTTTTTTATCCTCTTTTGTCAAACCCTTACAATATAATGATTGGTGATAGCCTGATTTACTTTGGTACATCTTCAAAAAACCATGAGGATTGGTTTGGACTACTTGAAAGAGTAAATAGAAAAGAATTCTATAACGTTAATGCGAACCCAACTAGAATTACACTTGTACCCGATGACCTTTGGCTAAAGACAAGGAAAAAGTTAATTAATGAAGTTGTTCAAGGAAGGAAGAATGAGTTTTTGAAAAGCTTTTCCCTTTGGTGCATTGATAAACACGGTGCATTGCCAAAAGGGTGGAAAAAACTTGGCCTTATCGCATATGCAAAGCATGTAGAGGAATCAATGAGTAAGGGTGAAGAGGTTCAGAATGAAGATTCAATAGATTAGATACGTTAAACTAGAATCGCATTAGCATAAGGCATTGATATTTGTCCTACCGCTCTAGACACAAGTTTAACATTCTATCTTAGATAAATAAAAACGGCCCCGCTGCAAACCGCAGCGGGGCCGTCCCTTTTCCATCCCAACCGAAACCCTACACCCCCTCCGCCCCGCCGCCGTGCTCTTGCCGCATGCGCTTGAGCAGCGTGGCCAGCGTGTACGTTTTGGCTTTTTTCGGATTGGTTTCCTTGTACATCAGCGCGCCGGTGCCCAGCACATCCGTGATGTATTCCCAGAGGTCGTTGCCGGCCGCGATGTTCTCGTCGGTGAGTTCGAGGGTGGCGTTCTGGTCGGTGTTCTGGGAGGTGTTGAAGGTGCTGAGCTGCTGTTGCGCGTCGGCGAAGGCTTTCGTGTCGGCCGCGGTGTGGCCCTGGGCCGCGAGGGCCTGCTGGTTGGCGGGGGTGGCGAGTAGTTTCAGTAGGTAGCCCAGGGCGCCGTCGAGGCCTTCCATGTCCTTGGTCGTGATTTCGCTGCGCACCTTGCTCAGCCCAAAATTCTCCACGGCCACCGTGAGGCCGCCTTTTCTGGCGGCCCGGTTCAGGCGGATGTTCAGCCAGTTCAGCGGGTCGCGCAGGCTTTTGGCCACCTAGCCCATCGTTTTGGTGGTTTCCTTGGCCGTGGCGCGCCGCGCCCCCGAGGGCACCAGCTTGCTGAAAGCGGCCCGCCGGGCCTGCCAGTCCTGCAGGTAGTCCGGGGCGGCGTAGTCAGGCGAAGCCTTGCCGAAGTCCGGTTGGTCGGTTTTGAACATGGCCTGCACCATGTCGTCGAGGGGCCCGAGCTCTTCGAGGCGGGTCCGGAACTGCCGGGTTGTTTGGGGGGTAGTTGTTGCCATTATTCCACTGAGTGTTAGCGGCCGGGCCACCGTAGCCTGGCCGCGCCAAATGTAACAAAAGCCCGACACTGCGCAAGCCCGCCGCCTCCGCCCGCCGCCCGGGCCCCGCAAATCCGCGCACGGGGGCCGCAAAACCGCTCACGGGCCCCGCGAATCCGCGCCCGGACCCCGCAAACCCGTTCCGGGATGCCGCAAATCGGGCCATTGGGCCCGCAAATCCGTCCGTGGGCCCCGCAAATCCGTTCGTGGACCCCGCAAACCCATTTATGGGCCCCGCAAACCCGCTCGTGGGCCCCGTTTGGGCCCAAACACCCCGCGCAGGCCCATGTAGGCCGCGTGGGCCGTAGCGCGAACTTTGTAGTTCGCGTGGCAGAACGATACCCGAACGTTGCGAATGGCGCGGGGCACGCGAACTACAAAGTTCGCGCTACGGCCCTCCCGGCCGACCTTTGCCCCCAGTCTCTGCGTAAGCGTGCGCTCAGGCCCGCCCCAATCCCCCACATGCAAGAACAAACCCGCCTCGCCGAAGCCCGCACCAAAAATGCCCCCTGGAAGCAGTTCGGCCCCTACCTCACCGAGCGCCAGTGGGGCACCGTGCGCGAAGACTACTCGGCCCACGGCGACGCCTGGAACTACATCAGCCACGACATGGCCCGCGCCTACGCCTACCGCTGGGGCGAGGAAGGCCTCGGCGGCATCTCCGACGACCAGCAGCGCCTCTGCTTCGCCGTCGGCCTCTGGAACGGCCGCGACAACCAGCTCAAGGAGCGCCTCTTCGGCCTCACCAACCCCGAAGGCAACCACGGCGAAGACGTGAAGGAGCAGTACTACTACCTCGACAGCACCCCCACGCACTCCTACATGCGGATGCTGTACAAGTACCCGCAGGCCGCCTTCCCCTACGACGAGCTGCGCGCCCAAAACGCCCAGCGCACCCGCCTGGAGCCCGAATTTGAGCTAATAGATACCGGCATCTTCGCCGAAAGCCGCTACTTCGACGTCTTCATCGAATACGCCAAGGCCGGCCCGCAGGACCTGCTCATCCAGCTCACCATCCACAACCGCGGCCCCGAAGCCGCGCCGCTCACGGTGCTGCCGCAGCTCTGGTTCCGCAACACCTGGACGCTGGGCTACGACGACCACCGCCCCGACATCCGCCGCGCCGGCCCCGCCGGCCTCGTCGCCGAGCACCGCGACCTGGGCGCCTACCAGCTCTACTGCGACCAGCCCGCCGAGCTGCTGTTTTGCGAAAACGAAACCAGCCCCACCGTCTTCGGCAAGAAGCGCAAGAAGAAAAACAAGGCCGGCCGCTACTTCAAAGACGGCATCAACGAATACGTGGTGAACGGCCAGGCCACCGCCGTGAACCCCCAGGAGCACGGCACCAAGGCCGCCGCCCGCTACCAGCTCACCATCGAGCCCGGCCAGCCCCAAACCGTGCGCCTGCGCCTGAGCCAGCCCGCGCACGACACGCCGTTTGCCGATTTCGACCCACTTTTTCAGGCCCGCCGGCAGGACGCCGACGAGTTCTACGCCTGCATTCAGGAAGGCCTCGCCAGCGCCGACGCCCGCAACGTGCAGCGCCAGGCCTTCGCCGGCATGCTCTGGAGCAAGCAGTACTATTACTACGACGTCAACCAGTGGCTCGACGGCGACCCCGGCCGCCCCGTGCCGCCGGCCAAGCGCCTCACCGGCCGCAACCACACCTGGCGCCACCTCCACAACGCCGACATCATTTCCATGCCCGACAAGTGGGAATACCCCTGGTACGCGGCCTGGGACCTGGCCTTCCACTGCCTGCCCCTGGCCATGGTGGACAGCACCTTCGCCAAGCACCAGCTGCGCCTGCTATGCCAGGACGGCTACCTGCACCCCAACGGCCAGATGCCCGCCTACGAGTGGCATTTCAGCGACGTGAACGCGCCCGTGCACGCCTGGGCCACCTGGCGCGTGTACCAGATGGACCGCAAGCTGCACGGCCAGCCCGACACCGAATTTCTCGAAGCCGTGTTCCAGAAGCTGGTCATGACCTTCACCTGGTGGGTGAACCGCAAGGACCGCGACGAGCGCAACATCTTCGAAGGCGGCTTTCTGGGCATGGACAACATCGGCGTGTTCGACCGCTCGGCCCCGCTGCCCACCGGCGGCAAAATCGAGCAGTCCGACGGCACCTCCTGGATGGCCATGTTCGCCCTCAACCTCATGCGCATGGCCCTGGAGCTGGCCCAGACCCGGCCCGTGTACCAGGAAATGGCCACCAAGTTCTTCGAGCACTTCCTGCACATCGCCGAGGCCATGACGCGCGGCGGCGGCGGCAAATTCAACCTCTGGGACGAGCAAGACCAGTTCTACTACGATGTCCTCCACGCCCCCGACGACACCCGCACCCGCCTGCGCATCCGCAGCATGGTGGGCCTGATTCCGCTCTTCGCCGTCGAAGTCATTGATGACGAGTTGCTGGCCACCGTGCCCGAGTTCTACGCCCGCGCCCTGGCCCTCATCCAGCGCCGCCCGCTGCTGGCCGAGCTGGTGAGCCGCTGGCAGGAGCCCGGCCACAGCACCCGCCACCTCATGGGCCTGATGCGCCGCAGCCGCCTGCGCCACGTCCTCACCCGCATGCTCGACGAAACCGAATTCCTCTCCGACTACGGCATCCGCTCCCTCTCGCGCTACCACTTCGATAACCCGTACTGGTACCACCTGGGCGAGAAGGACAGCTTCTCGGTGGGCTACGTGGCGGGCGAGGCCGAGTCTGATATGTTCGGCGGCAACTCCAACTGGCGCGGCCCCGTGTGGTTCCCAGTCAACTACCTAATCATTGAGTCGTTGCAGCGCTTCCACAGCTACTACGGAGACGGCTTCACCATCGAGTACCCCACCGGCTCGGGCCAGCAGCACACCCTGGCCCAGGTGGCCGATGCCCTCTCGGCCCGCCTCGCCCGCCTGTTTCTCAAGGACGAAAACGGCCGCCGCCCCGCCCACGGCACCACCGAAATCCACCAGACCGACGAGCATTTCCGCGACCACCTGCTCTTCCACGAGTACTTCCACGGCGACGACGGCCACGGCCTCGGCGCCAGCCACCAAACCGGCTGGACCGGCCTGGTAGTGCGCCTGCTGCAAAAACCCCAGTAGCGCATGTAGCGCGAACTTTCAGTTCGCGTCCCCGCGCCGTTCCAACGATTACGAATGGCGCGGGGACGCGAACTGAAAGTTCGCGCTACTGCTTCTCGCCGCAATGCCAGCAGAATTCGGCATCGGACAGACTCAAAGGCTACTTTTTCGCTCCATTCTTGCCGGCAACGATTGCGGGGCTGCCCGCCTTCGTTGCCGCTTCCTTAAATTGCCGGGCCCAACCGGCGACTAGCCAGCGGCGGGCCCTTGTTTCGTACGTTTTCTGCTGCATGCCCCCAACGTTTTTTTCTGGCGCCATCCGGCCTTTTTTCGTGGGCCTTGCCCTGCTGGCCGGCGGCTGTATGAGTGGCAGCCCGACCGCCCAGCAGTCAGCCGCCAGACGCATGGCCGCCCCCGTCCGCACCGACAGCCTGCTCAGCACCCGCCTCGAATTATTTGATGCCGCCCGCCAGCGGGCCGTGCCCGTGATGGTGTACGAGCCCGCCCACCCCGGCCCGCACCCGGCCCGGAAGGCCGCTATTTTCAGCCACGGCTACGGCGGCAACTGTACCGGCTACACGTTCCTGGCCCGCAACTTGGTTGCCCACGGCTACCTGGTGGCCAGCATTCAACAGGAGCTGCCCACCGATGCGCCCATGCCCACCACGGGCGTTATCAGCCTGGTGCGCCGGCCCATGTGGGAGCGGGGCGCGCAAAACATTGAGTTTGTTCGCCAGGAGTTGAGCCAGCGCTACCCCAAAATTGATTTCAAACACCTGCTGCTGGCCGGCCATTCCAACGGCGGCGACGTGTCGATGCTCTACGTGGCCGAACACCCCGGCCAGGTCGACCGCGTCATTTCGCTCGACAACCGGCGGGTGCCGTTCCCTAGGGCGCGCCGGCCGCGGGTGCTGTCGCTGCGCTCCAGCGACCAGGTGGCCGACCCTGGCGTGCTGCCCACCCCAGCCGAGCAGCAGCAATACGGAACCGTCATCGTGCCCTTGCCGCACACCATCCATAATGACATGTGGGACGGCGGCACCGAGGCCCAGAAGGCCGAAATGAACGAGGCCGTATCACGCTTCCTGGCTAATTGAGTGGCGACAGAACGCCCGGGCCGGAACTTTCGGCCGCGCGCCGCGACTTCTACAACCGTTAATTTGCCTGGACGGATGACTGTTTTTTAGCAGTTATTAATAAATTTGAAGATTAACATAAACAAATGATTTCCGCGCAGGAATTCCAGAAATCGAGGCCGGTGGTGCTGATGCCGTATCAGGCCACCTGGGCCACGGAGTACGCCGAAATAGCCCGGCGCATTCGGGCGGCGGCGGGGCCTGCCCTGGAGCGCATCGACCACATCGGCTCCACGGCCGTGCCCGACCTGGCCGCCAAGGATGTTATTGACATTCAGATAACCGTGGCCACGCTCGACGACGTGGCGGAGCTCACGCATCCGCTTTGGCAGGCCGGCTTCCGGCAGGGCGCTTTCGAGTATGACCTCTACCACGGCCTGCCCGAGCAGTCGCCGGAGCTGCGCAAGCTCTACCTGCGCGAGCCCCTAGGCGGGCGCCGTACCCACATTCACGTGCGGGAGGCGGGGCGGTTCAATGCCCGGTTTGCGCTGCTGTTTCGCGATTACCTGCGCGCCAATGCCCCGGCCCGCGCGGAGTACGAACTGCTGAAAACCCGCGCCGCCACGGTGTTTCCCGAAAGCATCGACGGCTACCTCTTTCTGAAGGAGCCGGTTTTCCACCTCATCTACCAGGCCGCCGAGCTCTGGGCGGGCAAAGTGCGCTGGAAACCGGCGCCGGAAGCCCGTTGAGTGCCGGTAAAGCGTGCGGGGCCACCGCGCGCCCTCACAGCGCCCGCCCGATGGCCTCGCGCAGCCGGGCCGTGTTGTCAGAATATTCCTGGTCGTAGACGAAATTTCCCTGGCGGTCGATGACGGTGGTGGTGGTGTAGCCCAGCACGCCAAATTGCCGGGCGGTTTCGCTGGCCTCGGGCAGCACCGCGAAGCCGAAGTCGCCGCGCGTGGCCAGAAACTTGCGGAGCGCCTCGGGCTTGTCGCGCGCCAGCGATACGAATACTACGTTCGGGTTGTCGCGGTAGCCGGCGGTGAGCTGCTTGAAGTTCGGCATTTCCTCGATGCAGTACGGGCAGCGGATGAACCAGAAATTCACCACCACCACCTTGCCCCGCAAATCGGCCAGCGCCACCGGCTGGCCCGTGCGCACGTCCACGCCGCTGAAGGCGGGCGCGGGCGTGCCGAAGGCGCGCGCCGGGCTCAGGGCTTGGGTGCGCACGGCGTCGGGCGTGTCGGCTTTGCGCAGCGAGATGGAGGTGAAGGCGCGGCCCTGGGCCTGGTAGTCGTACACGGCAAACTGGCCGGTGCGCAGCTTGCCCATGAATGCATCTTTGGAAATAACGTGGCCGTCCACGTCCTTGAACACGGTGGCTTTGGTGACTTTGGGCCGCTGGGCGGCGGCAGGAAGAGTGGTCAGCAGCAAGGCCGCCCAGAGGTAGGTACGCATCATGAGGGGCAAATTGGGAAGAAAAGGGTAAATCAGCAGCACGCCACCCCGAGGCAAAACGCCGACGAGAAGCCGAACAATATAAGCCTGCCAAAAAACAAGCTTACCAGCGCCCGCTGCTGCCCCCACCCCCGAAACTGCCGCCGCCAAAGCTGCTACTTGACGACGACCCGCCGCCCGACGAGCTGCTCAGGGTGGAGCGCGGGCCCGAGCCCGTGCTACGCCCCGACAATCCCACCTTGAAAAACATGATGTACATCACCCCCAGCCCTAGAGGGACCAGCGTCAGCAATATTACCCACACCCACCACGGCTGCTCCGACCACGGGGCCGGGTGCGGCGTCATGGGCGAAAACTCGCCCGCCGCCCGGTGAATAATCACGTCGATGCCGTGGTCGAGCCCTTCGTAGTAGCGCTTCAACCGGAAATCGGGCTGGAACTGCTGCTGAATAATCTGGGACGTCACATAGTCTGGCACCCGCGCCTCCATGCCGTAGCCCGTCTGAATGGTCACGCTCCGCTCCTCAATGGCAGCCAAGATGACGATGCCGTTGTCGCGGCCTTTCTGGCCCACGCCCCAGGCCTGGCCCAACTGCTGGGCATACTCGGCCACCTCGTAGGGGGCCACCTTTTTCAGTAGCACCACGGCAATCTGGGTGGTGGTCGAGTCGTTATAAGCCTGCAGCTTTTGCTCCAGGGCCAAGCGTTGCTCCACAGTGAGCACCCCGGCTAAATCGTTGACGAAGCGCGCCGGCTCGGGGCGCGGGGGCAGGGCCGAAGGCGGCACGGTGGCGTGCGCACCAGCAGCAAAGAGCAGCAGCAAGAAGCTGAATAGCCAGCGGGAAAGCCTGTGCATAAGCGCCGTGTAGCAGGAGACTGCTGACTTGTACGCACCCGCAAGTGAGTGGTTGGGCAGGCATTTGCGACGGGCGGCGCCACCGGCGCGGCATTTGGCGGCGGGGCCCGTACTTGCGCCGCATGAGCAAGGTTTACTTTCTGGTGCCGGTGGCCATTATCGGCGGCATCGGCGGCATCGGCGGCTTCGTGGCATTCTGGTGCCTGGTGGTGAAAATGCTGTCGCTGGTGGGCTGGCAGCGGCTGGCGCAGTACCGGCTGCCGCGCCCGCTGGGCTGGCCCACCCGCACCATTGGCCGAGCCACGGTGGGCGGCATCAGCTACAAAAACGTGCTTTCGGCCGGTGCCCAGGCCGAAGGGCTCACGCTTGAAGTATTATTCCTGTTTCGGGTGGGCCACCCGCCCTTGCTCATTCCGTGGGCAGCCATTGGGCCGGTGCGCACCGAAAAATTCCTCTGGACCACCACCTACGCCACCGAAATTAGCACCAGCGGCGGCGGTACCGTGCGCTTCACCTTCAGCCGCGACCAGCTGGCCCGTGACATCGAAGCCTGGCGCCAAACCGCCGGCCCGCCCCCCGCCGGCCTCACCCGCTACTAACGCCCTAGCGGGGCTACGACCCGATTGGACTAATACTGCTTGGGCGGTTTGGGGGGCTTGGGCATGGTCCGGAGCGCGGTCAGGGCCTCCTCGGTTTTGCGCCGGGATTTGCGGGCCTCGCGGGCGTTGTCGTCGTCGCGGTCGGTTTCGCGGTCGGGCACGGGCACGCCGTTGGCGAAGTAGTCGAGGAGGGAATTGCGCAGGGCTGGCGTGAGATGCTTGAACTTGTGCTTGTGCAGCCTGAGCAACAGCTCGTCGTAGGTGCGGTCGGCCAGTACGTAGTCGGTGGGGTGGGTGGGCTGGCCGGTGTCGAGGTTGGTATCGGCCAGCTTCAGGGTGCGGGTGGTATCGGCGGGCTGGCCGTGGGTGAGCGTGCAAAACTGCGCCACCGACGCCTGGTAGCTGCGGTGGAACTGCAGGGCGCCCGGCACGTCGGGCAGGGTGAAGGCGTAAGGCTTGAGCGGCCCGATTTTGGGTAGCACGCTGAGCACGCCCGCCATCAGGCGCGCCCCGAAGCCGGGCCGCTCGTAGTCGTGCCCGAACTCGCGGCGGTACAGCCGGCGGTTGAAATGGTAGAGCGAGTCGCCGCGCCGGGCGCGGGGGCTCAGCTCCCGGATTTCGTCGTGCTTGTGGTGCCAGGCGGCCCGCGCCGCCGCCGGCAGCAGCTGGTTCACGGCGAAGCGGAACATGGCCACGCTGGCGTCCACGCTCAGAAAAATCTGCTTCATCTCGATGCCGTAAGTTTGGCGGAAGGCCCGCTCCATCACCGGCTTGCTCACCCGGAAACCGATGGACTTGTGGTACTCCTGGCTGCGGTAGCGCCCGGCCGCCACCTGCACCACGTCGAAGGAAAACTCCATCTCGGTGTGCCGCACCCGCGACTGCTCATACGTCACCACCGGCCCGAATTTCGCCTTCAAATCGGGGTACACCATCGGAATAATAACGTTGGTGCCCTCGGGGTGGCCGGTGTTGTCGGCGGCGTAGTGGGCCAGCGCGCCCAGGGCAAAGGCGTACTCGTTGCGGTTGCGCGCCTGGCGCAGCAGGTTGCGCACGAAATCGCCGGAGCGCACGTAGTGCGTGAGGTTGGTGAAGAGCGTGGAGCCCAGCGGGTAATAGCCCATGTCCTGCAAAATGGCCCCGCCGTAGGCGTAGCTTTTGGCCCGGTTCATTTCCTTGAGGGTGCCGCCGGGGTAGTGGGATTCAAGCAGCGGGGCAATGCAGTCGGCCCAGGTGGTATCGACGATGGCCTGGTGGGTGAGCACCGAGTAGGCCGCGGCCGGCGCCACCGGCGCGGCCAGCAGGAAAAACAACAGCAGGCGAAACAACATGAAAAAGCGGGCGCTAAGCAAAAAGTAACCTCGGCAACGTGGAAAGGGGCAGGGGCGTTGTCGCGGAGGCGGCCGCTTGATTAAAAAGCCGCCTGTCACAATAATCTACCGGCAGCCGGCCGTTGTGCGCCCAAGCCGGAGCCTGTCGCAGCCGGCACCTTTATTCGTATGAAAATCAATGCACTGGCCGCGCTCCTGCTGGCCGGCTTGCGGGGCTGCTTTGCCCAAACCGCCGCTCCCGACAGCGCCGCTCAAAGTCCCCGACCCGCTGCCGCTTCCATCACTTATTCCGGGCCCGCCTACCGGGCCACGCTGCGCCGCTTCACGGCCCGCCGCCTGCGGCTGGCGGCCCGCTACCGGCAGGCAACCACCCGCGCCGCCCGCACCGCCCGCCTCGCCGAGGCGCGCCAGCTGCTGCTCACCGCCCTCGACAGCACCGTGTTTCCGGCCTGGGAGGGCACGCCGTGGGCATTCTACGGCACCACCTGGGAACCCCGGCGCGGCAGCATCGCCTGCGGCTACTTCGTGACCACCTCGCTGCACGATGCCGGCCTGCGCCTGCAGCGTACCGTGCTGGCCAAGCAAACGTCGGAGTGCATCATCAAAAACCTGACCTCGGAAGCCCACATCACCCGCTACTGGGGCGTGGACCGGGCCGGATTTGTGCGGCAGGTGCGGGCATTGGGGCCGGGGCTCTACGTGCTGGGCCTCGATTACCACGTGGCTTTCCTGCGGGTGCGCGACGGCGGGGCCGTGCAAATGGTGCATTCGTCGTACGTGGGCCCCGGCACGGTGGTGCGCGAGGCGGCCGAAAGCAGCGCGGCCATCTTCTCGAAATACCGCGTGGTGGGCAAGGTATCGGACGACGACGCCTTCCTCCGCCGCTGGCTGCTGGGCGAGGCCCTGGCCGTGCACGGCGCCACCGTGAAGGAGTAAGCAAAGCGGCACAGGGAGCCAGCATAAGCCCCAATCCGCTGAGTCTGAAACCGCTTTCATCCCCAGGAAATGCCCGAAGAAGCACCCCCTGACCGCCAAAACTAACCTCAAGCACAAAACGCACGTTTGAGCCTCATTTAAAATTCAGTCTATTAAATGAAGACTCTACTCTCGCTGGCGCTGTCCGGCACCTTGCTGCTCGGTTCGGGCCCGGCCGCTGTGGCTCAGACCAAGGCCACCTCGCCCTACCACACCCGCTTCGCCGTCGATGGCCCCATTGTGCTGGGCTTGGGCGCCGTGAGCGCCTTCGGCCTCTACCGCGTGCAGCAAAAAAGCGGCCGTACCGACGCCGAACTGGCCGCCCTGCGCAAGGAAGACGTGCTGGCCATCGACCGGTTTTCGGCGGGCTGGTACAGCGAAAACTACCAGCTGGCCGGCGACCTGCTGTGCTACCCCACGCTCGTGATTGCCCCCGGCCTGCTGGCCCTCAACGACAACGTGCGCGGCCGCTACGGCCAGGTGCTGGGCCTCTACCTGCAAACCATGCTGGCCACCGACGCCCTATTTACCTCCACCGTGGGCAACGTGTACCGCAACCGGCCCTACCTCTACGGGCCCGAAGGCGGCGGAGGCCGCTCGGGCGCCATTGCCACCAACTCGTTTTTTGCCGGCCACACGGCCCACACGGCCACGGCTACTTTCTTCGCCGCCAAGGTATTGCACGATTTCAACCCCGGCTACGAAGGCGAAGGCCTGGTATGGGGCGCCGCGGCCGTGGTGCCGGCCGCCGTGGCCTACACGCGCATCAAGGCTGGCAAGCACTTCCTCACCGACAACATTGTGGGCTACGCGGTGGGCACCACGATGGGCATTGTGGTGCCGCAGCTGCACAAGGAAGCCGGCCGGGCCGGTGTGTCGCTCATGCCCCTGCAAGGCGTGAATGTGAACGGCTACGCCTACAGCGGCTTCTCGCTGAGCAAGCAGTTGTAAGGCAGTCAGGTAAGCCGCATTGCTGAGCAGGTTGCTGCGAGCCCTGTTGAAACCGCTTTATTGGCAGGACTTTACCAGGGGATAAGGCCTTCGGAAGACGAAACCGTGCCGGTGGGGCCATCGGCCGGCAGCAAGGCTAGGCGGATGGCCTCCGCCGCGCCCTGCGCCGGGGTATCGGTGCCGGCAAAGCCGTTCAGGTCGGTGGCCGTGTAGCCGGGCGCGGCCGAGTTCACCTTGATGGCCGTGTCCCGCAGCTCATAAGCCAGCTGCACGGTGAGCATGTTCAGCGCGGCTTTCGAGGCCGAGTACCCCAGCAGGCCCCAGTCGTGCTGGCCCACGAGCGTGAGCGAGCCCAACGGGCTGGATACGTTGACGATGCGCCCGGCCATGGCCTGCTTCACCAGCGGCAAAAACGCCTGCGTAACGGCCAGCGTACCCACAAAATTGGTTTGGAGCGCTTGCTCCACGCTGCGCACGTCGGCCGTGCCGGGTGCCCCGTCGCCGGGCACATTGATGCCCGCATTGTTCACCAGAATGTCAAGGTGGCCTTCTTCGCGTTGCAGCTGCCTGGCCGCTGCATCGAGCGTGGCCGGGTTGCTCAGGTCTAATTCTAGGAAACGCACGTCGCCGACACTGGCCAGCTCGGCTGCGGCTTGCTGGCCCCTGGCCGCCTCGCGGGCCCCCAGATACACCCGGCAGCCCGCCTGCAGCATCCCCCGCACTATTTCGAACCCGATGCCTTTGTTGCCGCCGGTTACCAGCGCAATTTTCTTGTTTGCCATGTTGCCTGTGGGTTTTTCCTCCTGAAACCGGGAGGGAGTGAGTATGCCACAAAGGTCCGGGGGCTAAGCGGAGGGCAAACTTCGCCAATCAACCCATTTGTTTTAGATTTCAAACAGAGCCAACCGCCGGAAGTCGCCCGGCGTTTGGCTGGTGTGGCGCTTGAAAAAGGTGCAGAAGTGGGCCACATCGGCAAAGCCCAGGCTGTCGGCAACTTCCGAAACGCTCCAGGCGGTTTGCTTGAGCAGGCGTTTGGCTTCCTGCGTCAGCCGGGTGCTGATGAGGGCGGTGGTGGTGAAGCCCGTCGTTTCTTTCAGCACGCGGTTGAGGTGGTTGACATGCACGGCCAGCTGGTCGGCGTAGTCGGTGGCGGTGCGCAGGCGCAGCGGCGGCTGCGGGCTGTGGCGCGGAAACTGCCGCGCCAGCAGCTCTGCGAATTGGGTGGCCAGCCGCTCGGCGGCGCTGTGGGTGGCCAGCGGGGCGGGGGCCGGCTGCAGCTTCTGCACCAGGTGAATCAGCTCCCAGAGGTAGGTGCGCAGCAAATCGTGCTTGTAGGCGTAGTGAGACGGCAGCTCGTGAGCCATCTTCCGGAAAATGGCTTCCACCGCCGCGCAGTCGGCCTCGGCCACTTCCCACACCGGGTAGGCTCCGGGCTGGAAAATTGGCAACTCGGCCAGCACCACCCCGGTGCGGGCGGGCAGCAGAAAGGCGTCGTCGAAGAGGCAGCAATGGCCCGCGTACGTGTCCGAGAGCGGCAGCCACTGGTAAGCCACCCGCGGCGTTACCAGAAACAAGGTATTGGTGCCCACGTGCGGGGGCTGGTCGGCACATGCCACCTGGCTGCGCCCGCGGCAGAGCGTGATTTTGTAGTAGCTGCGCCGGCCAAACGCCATCGGGGGCTCCCGGGGGATGTCGGCCAACGGAAACACGTTGAAATGCCCTACTCCCTGCCCCATATCCGGCGGCGGCAAAACGCCCGCCGTCGATTCCGAAGTGGTGGCGCACGCCGCGTAAAAATCGGGTAAGGAATTCGTTTTCATGCGGGTAAGTCGGAATGCGGGCTCCTTGGATGGTCCCTTATTTCACCGCGCCGGTGCTCACTTCGCCGGTGGCTTTGTTCACCTCGAAGCGGGCGCTGTTGGGCATGCGGCGGGCCCAGTCGCGGCGGGGCACCAGCACCTGCCAGGTGGGCCCGTTGTCGTTCACGCGGGCCGAATCGACTACGTAAAGCGCCGCGTTGGGCAGGGTTTTGACGTGGGCGGCCGTGAGGGCACGGGCCTCGGCTTCGGTTTTCATTGCGGCCGGCGGCGCGGTTTTATCGGCGGGCTGGGTTGTTTCGACGGGGCCGCGCAGCACGTTGTCGGCCGGCATGTTTTGCTGGCAGCCGGCCAGCAGAAGGGCCGCGCCGAAGGCGAGGAAGGAGAGGGGAGAAGGCATGCGGCAAAGCTACGGCCGCCAGCCGCAAGAAAATGTGGGGCGGGGAAGTTGCTGAAACGGTTTAGGTATGTAAATTGAACCGAATTTAACCACCCGGTTTCCTGTCTTCTCAAACCCGTTCACCACCCATTTTCCCTTCTTCATGAGGCATTTTTACGCACGCCCTTGGCTGCTCTTGCTCACGCTGCTCGGTTTTGCGCAGGCGGCCCAGGCCCAGATTGAGCCCGCCGCGCAGTACACTACCCTCACCCCAACCCAACTCATGGCCTGGGTGGCCAACGGGCCCACTGCCGTGTCCGCCAACGTGAGCAGGGTGCCGCTGGCCGTCCGCCAAAACTCGCTGGCCCCGCAGCTCAACCCCAACCAGAGCTTCAGCTCCAAGGTGAACTGGTGCCCCGACGGCATGAACAACTTCGTGGGCTACCTCAACGAGCAGCCCCAGTTCAACCTCTACAACTTCACCCACTGGCAGTATATCGACGTGCTGACGTGGTTTGCCAGCCCGGTGGGCATTCCGTGCCGCCCGTGGGTGGAGGCCGCCCACCGCAACGGCGTGAAAGTGATTGGCACCGTGTTTACGGACCGGGCCGGCTTCCAGACGCTGCTACAAAAAGACGCCAGCGGCAACTACCTCGCGGCCCAGAAGCTGATTGCCGTGGCCACCTACTACGGCTTCGACGGCTGGTTTTTCAACGCCGAGTCGCCCATGACCTTTGCCGAAGTCACGGAACTGCGCAACCTGCTCAAGCAGCTGCAGGTGCTCAAGCCGGCCGGCATGGAAATGCACTGGTACGACGCGCTGATTTCCAGCGGCACAGTGTCGTACCAGAACACGCTGAACGCCACCAACGCGCCGTTTGTGCAGGAAAGCGCCACCAACACCCGCGTGACGGATGCCATTTTCACCAACTACTTCTGGATTTACGGCTCCACGTTCACCACAGCCGTGAACCAGGCCAACGCCCTGGGCCGCAGCCCCTACGATGTGTACACCGGCGCCGACATCTGGCCCGGCCGCAACCCCCAGCAGCTGTTTCCCTTCTACAACTACCAGGGCACGCCCAACAGCGGCTGGATGGACAACTACTACAGCGGCGGCAACCTGGCCTCGCCGCTGACCTCGCTGGCCGTGTTTGCGCCCAACATTACCTACAACGGCGGCCTGAGCAGCTTCAACAGCAACCCGGCCGACTACGCCCGCTTCTACAACGGCGAAGTGCGGCTCTTCGCCGGCGACGACCTCGACATCACCACCGCCGACGCCACCGGCGCCTGGAAGGGCTTCGGCCACTACCAGCCGGTGCGTTGCGCCATCACATCGCTGCCCTTCGAAACCAATTTCTGCGTGGGCCAGGGCAAGATTTTCGCCAACAACGGCGCCGTGGCCGTGAAGGGCTGGACCGACATGGCCAAGCAGGCCATTTTGCCCTCGTGGCAGTGGGCGCGCTCTGGGGCCACCAGCGTGGCCGCCCGCTTCGATTTCAGCCGGGCCTGGTACGGCGGCACCAGCGTGCAGCTGAGCGGCAGCCTGGCCGCCGGGGCCAGCACTATGGTCAAGCTCTTCCAAACCAAGCTGCCCATCACGGCCGCCACCAGCCTCAATTTCGTATACAAGGGCCGGGCCGCCGGCGCCAGCAGCACCCGCCTGGCCCTGTATTTCAGCGACAACCTGGCCGCCCCCGAATACCTCGACGTGCCCGCCCTGGCCGATACGCTGTGGACCAGCAGCACGCTGTCGCTGGCCGCCTACGCCAACCGCGAGCTGGCCATCATCGGCGTGCAGGCCACCTCGGCCTCGGCCCTGTCGGCCTACCGCTTCAACCTCGGCAAGCTACAACTCTACAACGGCGCCCCCCCCTTAGTGGGAGGCATTGCCAACTTCACGGCCGACGCCACCACGGTGCTCACCGGCCAAACGGTCACCTTTGCCAACTCCTCTACCAACGCCGACACCTTCAGCTGGTCGCTGCCCGGTGCTGCGGTTATCACCAGTACTGCCGTGCACGCCACCGCCACTTACCTTAGGGCCGGCACTTATACGGTGGAGCTTACGGCCTTTGACGGCGCCGGTCGAAGTACGCTTACCCGCACCGGCTACATCACCGTGGTGACGGCCCCGCCGGCAGGCGCCAACACCTCGCTCAGCTTCGACGGCGTGAGCAAGTACGTCGATGCCGGCGTCATCAACCTCAGCGGCGCGGCCATGAGCCTGGAGTGCTGGGTGAAGCCGACCACGTTCAAAGCCGCCTCGCCCTTCATTTCCAGCCTGTTGGGCATGGAAGACGGGGGCTCGAACACGGCCATGCTGCGCATCGGCGACGCCGGCATCGACCCCAGCCAGGTACAGTTTGTGCTGCAGGTGGGCGCCACTACCCGCAAGGTGACGTCGGTGGCCCGCCTCACGGCCGGGCAGTGGACGCACCTGGCCGGCACCTACGACGGCACCTCGCTGAAGCTCTACGTGAACGGTGTGCTCGATAATTCGCTGGCCGCTACCGGCAACGTGGTGGCCAATGCGGCCTTTACGCTGGCCCGCAACTACGCCGCCCCGCGCGGCCTCGACGGCCGCCTCGACGAAGCCCGCGCCTGGACCCGCGCCCTCACGGCCGCCGAAATTGCGGCCAACGCCTGCAGTGTGGCCGGCACCAGCACCGGCCTGGCCGGCTACTGGAAACTGAACGACTCGCCCAACCTGACCACCGCCGATGCCTCCGGCCGCGGCCACACCGGCACCCTAACCAACATGGGCCCTAGCGACTGGTCGACCGACGTGCCCTCCCAGTGCCCCACCATCACGGGGCTCATTCCCAGCCACTCGGCCACCGGGCTGCAGGTGCAGGTGCTCGGCAACCCCGTGCCCGGCAGCCAGGCCGAAGTGGCCATCAGCGGTGCCCAGGGCCAGCCCGTGTTGCTGAGCCTGTGCAATTCGCTCGGCGCCGTGGTGTGGCGGCAGCAAATGGCTGCGGGCACCAGCCGCACCAGTATCGCGTTGCCCCAGGCGGCGGGCCTGTACGTGCTACGCGCCCGCACCGCCACCCAGTCGGCCTCCGTGAAGCTGATGCGTGAATAGCAGATTGTTAGCTCGGCATCACGTTCTAGAACACCTCCAATGTAAAAAAGGGCGCCGGCTAACCAGCCGGCGCCCTTTTTCGTGCCTCAATTTAAGCCAGCAAATCGGTGCTTTCCACCAGCGTAGCGCCCCGGGCCCGCAAATCGGCCTGCGCGGCGGCCCAGCCGTCGGCCGAAATGGCGCGGGTGGCATCGGTCAGGACAATTGTTTGGAAGCCGGCCTCTAGCGCATCCAGGGCGGAGTAGTACACGCAGTAGTCGGCGGCCAGGCCGGCCACGAAGACCTCGGTCACGCCCCGGCCGCGCAGGTAATCGGCCAGGCCGGTGCTTTTGCGGTGGCCATTGTCGAAAAAGGCGCTGTAGCTGTCGATTTCCACCGAAGTGCCTTTGCGGAAGATGGCCTCGATGCGCTCGGTGCGCAGGGCCGGGGCCAGTTCGGCGCCGGGGCCGGCTTGGGTGCAGTGGTCGGGCCAGAGCACCTGGGACAGGCCGTGCAGGTCGATTTGCTCGAACGGCTGGCGGCCGGCGTGGCTGCTGGCAAAGCTCTCATGGCCCGCCGGGTGCCAGTCTTGGGTGGCCACCACCAGTTCGAACTGCGGCTGCAATTCGTTGACCAGCGGAATGATGGCGTCGCCCTCGGGTACGGCCAGCCGGCCCCCAGGCAAAAAATCGTTTTGGATATCGATGAGCAGTAGCGCTTTCATATGGTCGAAGATTATGAGTGTTGCTTGATAAACCAAGCATCGCGCCGCGAGTTACGTCTTTACGCGCACAAACACACGTCAACCGTTTCTTCTATGCCCGACCTTCAGCAGCAAATCGTTCTCGTCACCGGCGCCACGTCCGGCATTGGCCAGGTCACGGCCACCGAGCTGGCCCGCATGGGCGCCCACGTCGTCATCCTGGCCCGCAACGCCGCCAAAGCCCGCACCACCCAACAGGAAATAAAAGCCGCCGCCGGCCACGACCGGGTCGACGTCCTGCTCGCCGACCTGGCCGACCTGGGCCAGGTGCGCCGCGCCGCCGCCGAGTTCAGCGCCCGCTACCCGCGCCTCGACGTGCTGGTGAACAACGCGGGCCTCATCTTCGGGGCCGAGCGGCAGCTCTCGCCCGATGGCAACGAGCTGGGCCTGGCCACCAACCACCTTGGCCCGTTTCTGCTCACCGCCCTGCTTTTCGACAAGCTGCGCGCCAGCCCGGCGGCTCGGGTGGTCAACCTGGCGTCGATGGCCTACCGCGTGGCCAAGCCTGATTTGGCGGATATCCAATCGGAGCGGCACTACGGCGCCATGCGCGTCTACGGCAACACCAAGCTCTACAACATCATGTTCACACAGGAGCTGGCCCGCCGCCTGCGCGCCCACAGCATCACCAACGTGACCACCAACGCCGTGCACCCCGGCGTGGTGGCCACCAGCTTCGGCGACAGCGCTGGCGGCTGGCTGGGCAAGCTCACGGCGCTGGCCCGCCCGTTCATGATTTCAGTCGAAAAAGGCGCCGAAACCAGCATTTTCCTGGCCTCAGCGCCCGAAGCCGCGGCTGTCAGCGGCGGCTTTTTCGATAAGAAAAAAGCCGTGGCCGTGAAGTCGTCCTTCAACACTGAGGCAAACGCCCGCCAGTTGTGGCAGCTCAGCGAGCAACTCACGGGGGTAGCGTTTCTGGATTGAGAAAAGAACGTCATGCAGCGCGCAGCGAAGCATGACGTTCTTTTGTTACTCTGTCCCCATCCGCACTGAACTAAAGCCGCGCTACTTAGCCGCCACCGGGTCGGCGGCGTCGAGCACGGCGGTCCAGTCGGCATCGGTGCGGGGCTTTTGGGCCGAAATGGCGGTTTTGAGGGCGGCACTCAGCGCCGGGGCCGCCGCCTGCATCGATTTGGCGTTCAGCTTGATGGGCGTCAGTGGGCCGTCGGCGGCTTTGAGGAAATACTCCGATGCATCCTCAATTTCATCGGGGGCGGCGCCGTTGCTGTACATGCCACCGAAGCTGGGCTGCTTGATGGTTTTGAGGTAGTGCTTGAGCAGTGTGTAGCGCCCGGCGTGCAGCACTTCCACGTAATCAAGCCGTTGGCTGCCCACCGCCGATTCCTCAAAGCGCCGAAACAGCCGCTGCCGCGCCGGCCCCTGGTTGGACGCGGGCTCGTTGAGCACAAATGCCGCCACCTGGTGGTCGTCGAGCTCGATAGAGTCGTTCTCGGGCGCCGAGCGGTACATGAGGAGGCGGCGCTCCAGCACGTCGTACTTGAGCAGCATGGGCTTCAGGGGCAGCTTGTTGGCCAGGGTGACGGTGGCCGACAGCCAGCGCCCGTCGGCGTAGGGCGAGCCCAGGGTGCCGGGCTTGGTGCTGCGCGTGAGCAGGTGCGGGGCGCCGTTGGTGAGGTCGTTCAGGTTGCCGTATTCGTTGGCTCCTACTTTGCTGTAATCGCGCTGCATCACCGGGTTGTTCTGAATCACGCCAACCTGCGCCCGCGCTCCAATGCCTGCAAAAATCAGCCCACCCGCCAGCACTAGTTTAGCTTTCATAAAAACAGATTTGATAAGAAGCGAGGTTGTCTCGGTTGGTGCTGCGTTGAATTTTCAGCCCGCGCCGGCTTTACTTGGCCGGGGCCGGGTCGGCGGCGGCAAACACGGCGGTCCATTCGGCGTCCGTTTTGGGCTTTTGGGCGTCGGCGGCCGTCTTGAGGGCGGCGGCCAATGCCGGAGCCGCTCCTTGCAAGGGCTTGAGAGCCAGCTTCACCGGCACGAGTCGGGCGTCGGGCGTGAGCAGGTAGTACACCGATTTGTCTTCGATTTCGTCGTAGTGGCTGTCGGTGCTGTAGGCGCCCTGGTAGTTGGCTTTGTTAAGCTTTTTGAGGTAGTGTTTTAGCAGCGTGTAGCGGCCCTGGTGCAGCACTTCCACGTAGTCCCGCTTGTGGTTCTCGGCGGGGGCTTCGGCAAAGCGGCGGAAGGTGCGTTGGCGCGCGGGACTCAGTGGCGTGGCCGGCTCGTTGAGCACGAATTGCAGCACGCGGGCGTCGTCGAGCTGTAGCGAGTCTTTGGGCCGGGCGGGGGCCCGCATCAGCAGGCGGTGGTCCAGCACGTCGTATTTGAGGGGCACCGGGGCCAGGGGCAGGTTATTGGCCAGGGTAATCTGGGCCAGCAGCCAGCGGTTGTCGGCGTAGGGCGAGCCCTTGAGGCCGTCGGCGGTGCCGCGGGGCACCACGGCGGGGGCACCCGCCGCCAGCGCGTTCAGGTTGGTTTGCGCGGCCGCGTCCTGCTGGGCGTGCGCCACGCCAGCCGAGAAAAGGAGTGCCAGCAGGGATAGATGGTGGATTTTCATAAAGAAGCGAAGGAGAGGGGGCGAATGCCGGTCCAATTTATTCTTTTTTTCGGAGTGGCGCCGGCTGCTCCGGTGGGCTTATCAAAAAGGATGCCCACAACGACCGGTGGCACCCACCGGACCGGCTCAGGCCGTGGGCGTTTGCAGCGCCCGCCACTCGTCCTCCAGAATGCCCATTTCAACCAAACTCCAGTAGTCGTCGCCGTGGCGCACCACGTCGCGCAGCACGCCTTCCTGCTGGAACCCGCACTTGAGGTAGCAATTGATGGCCGCGTGGTTGAAGTCGTAGACGCCCAGGCTGATGCGGTGCAGCTGCAGGTCCTCGAACCCGATGCGCAGCAGCGCCCGCACCATGCCTTGGCAAATACCACGGCGGCGCTCGGTGCTCTTGCCCACCAGCACGCGGGTGATGCGTCCGGCCCGGTCGCGCTGGCTGATGCCGCCCAGCGAGATGTGCCCCACAGTGAGGCCGGTTTTGGTTTCCACGGCCTTATAAATGAAGACGTCCGGGTCGTTCATGTCATTGGAGCCCTCCACGTACCAGGTCAGGCCGGCTTCGGAAAGCGGGAAGGAAAACATGGAGCCGCTCCATTCCTTCATCAAACGCTCGTCGTCGACCCATTCCATGAGTTGGGTGAAATCGTGGGCGGTGAAGGGCTGCAGTTCAATCATGGTCAAAACGGGCGAAAGCGAATAAATGGGCCTGCAAGGTAAGCGCTGCCGTACCGCGGCCCTGGGAAAGCCGTCTAAAAGCCAAAAATCCCAGCCGCAGGGCGCGGCCGGGATTTTTTTAGGTGGGCACTTCAGCCGGCTTAGGCGTTGGTTGTCGTGCTCAGGTTCACCACGATGTTGCCGCGGGTGGCGCGCGAGTAGGGGCACACCTGGTGGGCTTTGGCCACCAGCTCTTCGGCTTGCTGCTGGTCCATGCCGGGGATGTTCACCAGCAGGTCCACCTCAATGCCGTAGTTCTCACCGTCTTTGCCGAAGCTCACGTCGGCCTCCACGGTGCTGCCGGTGATGGGGGTTTTGCTCAGGCGGGCCACCAGGTTCAGGGCGCCGTCGAAGCAGGCCGAATAGCCGGCGGCGAACAGCTGCTCGGGGTTGGTAGTGTTGGGTTTGCCGGGGCCGCCCATTTCCTTGGGGGTGCTCAGGGGCAGGTCAATCACGTTGTCGGACGAGATGGCGCGGCCGTCGCGGCCCCCGGTGGTTTTGGCTTTGGCGGTATACAGGCGTTCGATGCTCATTTTGAGTGGTTTGGGTAAGGGGATTGGGGTAAAGAATGCCGAAACGGCGTTAGGATAACAGGTTCATAATCTGGCGCAGCTGCGTGCGCAGCCCCGCGATTTCGGGCTCAGTGAGCTGCATTTTCTCGGCCAGCCGCACCGGAATCTGCGCGGCCTGCGTCTGCAGCGCGCGGCCCGCCGGCGCCAGCGCCACTAGCACTGACCGCTCGTCGCGGGCATCACGGCGGCGGCTGAGCCACTGGCGCTGCTCCATGCGCTTGAGCAGGGGCGTGAGGGTGCCCGAGTCGAGCAGCAGGTGCTCGCCCAGCTGCTTCACACTCAGCTCCTCGTGCTCCCAGAGCAGCAGCAGCACGAGGTATTGCGGGTAGGTCACGTCGAGGCTTTCGAGCAGCGGCTGGTAGGCTTTGGTGATGAGCCGCGACAGCGCATACACCGAAAAGCACAGCTGGTTGTCCAGCTTGAGAATGGGATTGTAGGCCGAGTCGGGGAGCGTTTTCATGGCTTTCGAGAGGACAAGACAAAATTAGTTGTTTAGGTTTTAATTGTGCACAATTTAATTCGTGCTTACGTGTTATTAAGTTGATTTACAGTTTAAAAAAAGAACGTCATGCAGAGCGCAGTGATGCATCTTGCCCGCCACTAGTAATCTAATCGAATGAATTAGTGGTGGCGGGCAAGATGCTTCGCTGCGCTCTGCATGACGTCTAGGATAAGCTAGCCAACCTCAGGCGTCCAGCTTTAGCGCCGCGCGGCTGCGCTCGCGCACGGCGGCCGTGAGAGCGGGCTCGTCGGCGAGGTGCTGGCCGAAGGAGGGCACCAGCTGCCGGAACCGGGCCTGCCACTCGGGCGACTTCGCCCGCTCCGGGAAGCACTTCTGCACCAAATCGAGCATGATGGCCACGGCCGTGCTGGCGCCCGGCGACGCGCCCAGCAGCGCCGCGATGGAGCCGTCGGCCGAAGTCACCATCTCGGTGCCGAATTCGAGTACGCCACCCTGTTTCTTGTCTTTCTTGATGACCTGCACGCGCTGGCCGGCCACTTCGAGCTGCCAGTCGGCGGGGTTCGCGCCGGGGTAGTATTCGCGCAGGGCGGCCGTGCGCTCCTGTGGCGTTTGCAGCACTTGGCCGATGAGGTAGCGGGTGAGGCCCAGGTTGCGGGCGCCGGCGTAGAGCAGCGGCCGGATGTTGCCCAGCTCAATGGAACGGAACAAATCGGTGTAGGAGCCCTTCTTCAAAAACTTGGTGCTGAAGCCCGCGTACGGGCCAAATAGCAGCTCCTGCCGCCCGTTTATCTGACGGGTATCGAGGTGGGGCATCGACATGGGCGGCGAGCCCACGGCCGGCTTGCCGTACACCTTGGCCTCGTGCCGGGCAATGATGGCGGGATTCTGGCACTTCAGCCACTGCCCGCTCACAGGAAAGCCGCCGAAGCCGTTGGCCTCGGGAATACCTGATTTTTCGAGCAGCGTGAGCGAGCCCCCGCCGGCCCCGATGAACACGAAGCGGGCCCGCGCAATCACCTTTTCGCCGGTGGCCACATTGCGGATTTTCAGGCGCCAGATGCCGTCATCTTTCTGCCGAAAGTCCTCCACCTCGTGGCCCAGGTGAAAATCGACGCCCGGCAATCCCTTCAGGTAATTGGACAGGCTGCGGGTGAGGGCGCCAAAATTGACGTCGGTGCCCAGGGCCATGCGCGTGGCAGCCACCGGCTGGGCGGGGTCGCGGCCCTCCATCACCAGCGGAATCCACTGGGCAATCCGGGCCGGGTCTTCGCTGAATTCCATCCCTTGAAACAGGGGCGAATGCAGCAGCGCGGCGTGCCGCTTGCGCAGGTACTCCACGTTGGCCGCGCCCCACACGAAGCTCATGTGCGGAATGCTGCGGATGAAGGACGTGGGGTCGGGCAGCGGGCCGGCCAGCACCAGCGAGGCCCAGAACTGCTTGCTGAGCTCAAACTGTTCGGCAATCTTGTCGGCCTTGCTGATGTCGATGGAGCCGTCGGGCCGTTCGGGCGTGTAGTTGAGCTCGCAGAAGGCCGAGTGGCCGGTGCCGGCGTTGTTCCAGGCGTCGGAGCTTTCGGCGGCCACGGCGTCGAGGCGCTCGTAGCCGGAGAGGGTGAGGCTGGGGTCGAGGGTTTTGAGCAGCACGCCCAGCGTGGCGCTCATGATGCCGGCGCCAATCACCAGCACATCGGAAACGGGTTTGTCAGGGTTCGAGGAAGTTGGGGTCATAGCCAAAGAGGAGGGGAGAGCTTCCCGCAATACGGCAGATGCCCGCGTCGGGCTGTCCGCGCCCGAAAAAACCGCCGCCCCTACCTTGCGGCGCCAATTGCCCGGTTCACGCTTCCCCATCCATGCCCGACCTCGACCTGCCGCTGCTCCCCCTGCCCACCCGCGCCGATGCCACCGATACCGCCGCGCCGCGCCTACTCATCATCTACACCGGCGGCACCGTGGGCATGGCCATGAACCGCGCTGGCGGGCTGGTGCCCATGAAGTTCGGCCGCCTCGACCGCAAGATGCCCGAGCTTACGCGCCTGCCTTTCCGGCTGGAGCTGCTCAGCCTGCCCGCGCCCATCGACAGCAGCAACGTGACGCCGCAGGACTGGCTGTATCTGGCTCAGCTTATCGGCCGGCATTATGCCGATTTTGATGGTTTCGTGGTGCTGCACGGCACCGACACCATGGCTTATTCGGCGGCGGCGTTGAGCTACATTCTGGAGCATCTAGGTAAGCCGGTGGTGTTCACCGGGGCGCAGGTGCCCGTGGGCGCCAACCGCTCCGACGCCCAGCGCAACCTCATCACGGCCCTGGAAATTGCGGCGGCGCGCCACCCCCGCGCTCACACCGTGCGCGTGCCGGAGGTGTGCGTGTTTTTCAACGACATCCTCATCCGTGGCACCCGGGCCAAAAAGGTGGAAAGCCAGCAGTTTGCCGCCTTCAAAAGCGAAAACCACCCGCCGCTGGCCCGCGCCGGTATCGGCCTGGAGTTCGACGACAACAGCATCCGCCTGCTGCCCGGCGCCCGCCTCAAAGTGCACACCAACCTGGAAACCGGCGTGGCCGTGCTGCCCTTGTTTCCGGGCATCACCGAGGCGGTGGTAGCGGCCGTGCTGGGCGTGCCGGGCCTGCGCGGCTGCGTGCTCGAAACCTACGGCTCGGGCAACGCGCCCACGGCCGAGTGGTTCCTGCGCTGCCTGGTCGAGGCCCGCCAGCGCGGCGTGTGGCTCTTGAATGTGAGCCAGTGCGAGGAAGGCCGCGTGGTGCAGGGCAAGTACGAAACCAGCGCCCGCTTCGCGGAAATGGGCATCGTGGGCGGCGAGGACATCACCACCGAGGCGGCCGTGACCAAGCTCATGTTCGTGCTGGGCCTCGGGCTGGGGGAGGCCCGCACCCGCGAGCTGCTGGCCACGGACTTACGCGGTGAAATCACGCTATAGCGCGGACTTTTAGTCCGCGAGTTCAACCAAATTGTTCGCGGACTAAAAGTCCGCGCTACTTCATTCTACTTGCCCGGCCAGCTAAGCCGCCCTATCTTTGCCCCACGAACCACCAACCTTGAGGGGTGTCCGAGTGGTCGAAGGAGCACGCCTGGAAAGTGTGTATGGGTCAAAAGCTCATCGTGGGTTCGAATCCCATCCCCTCAGCTAAAAGCCCCGTTTCTGAATAGAAACGGGGCTTTTGTTTTACAAGCGAAAGGGCCTTGCTGGCGGCTGAGGCCGGCGGGCGCCCCGCGCAACTTATTCTACCATCAGCTGACACGCAGCCGTAAGGGTATTGGTCTTGAGCTGCACCACGTAAGCACCGCTGGCCACGCCTTGGATGTTCAAGTCGGCCGTTTGGCCGTCACGGCCCAAAACAACATCTTGAGTTCGCACAGTGCGCCCTAAGGCATCGGTGAGGGAAAGAAGGGCCCGTGTCGGACCCGCAACATTGGGCAGGCGCACACGCACGGTGCCGCGGGCCGGGTTGGGGAAAAGCTCCAGGCCCGGGCGCGTGGCCAAAGGGGCTTTGGTGGCCAGCGGCCCGAGCGAGACGGAAGCCAGAAAGCCCATAAATGCCCCGGCAGTAACGGCTGGGTTGGGGATGGTCAGGCTGCCAAAGCTAGCGGGCGGGTTCACGTAACCGGCCATATACACGCTGCTGCTCGTGGTGGCCAAGGTTTGGCCCTGGTCGGCACCCGGCCCGCCGCCTTGCTGTGCCCAGGCAAAAGCCCCCGTATTGCCGGCATCCGTTACTTTGGCGATGAACGCATCCTGATTGCCGGCACTGGTCAGGCTCTGGTTTCCGAAGCGGGTCCGGTCCGAAAACCGACCCGTAATGTAGATGCTCGTTCCGCTCAGGGCCAGGGCAAATACCTCGTCGTCGCCGGCGCTGGCGGCCGGAATGGCCCAGGCAAAGGTGCCCGTGCCGCCGTTGTCCGTGAGCTTGGCCACAAAGATGTCCGTCGTGATGTAGGCCGTTTCGAACGTGAGCAGGGCGCTGCCGAAAGCCACCGGCCCGGAGAAAACCCCGGTCACGTACACGTTGGCCCCCGCCACGGCCACGGCCTGTACGCCGTCGGTCGCGTGCCCGCTTACCGGCTGCACCCACGCAAAGCCCGCCGTGGAGCCGGCATCGACCACCTTGCCGATGAAGCCGTCGGCCAACCCCCGACTGGCCAGCGTCAGGCCGCCAAAGCTGGCCACCTGGCCTTCGAAGCGGCCTGCCAGGTATACGTTGCCATTGCTCACGGCCACGCCCGAGGCCGCATCGTTCTGAATGCCACCGGCCCGCAATGCCCACGCGAAGGTGCCGGAGGCCCCGGCATCGGTGAGCTTGGCCACAAACGCATCGGCCGTGCCGCTCCCGGGATTGGTCAGTACCACATTGCCGAAGGTCGCCGTGCTCGCCGCCGCGGAATAAACGCTGTAGCCAAAGCTTCCCGCCAGGTAGATGTTGGCCCCTTCAACGGCCATGCTCGCCACGATGTCTGAGTTCAGGCCGCCGGCTCGCTGCGCCCACACAAAGGTGCCGGTGGTGCCGGTGTCGGTGAGTTTGGCCACGAAAACGTCCTGCGTAAGCGGCGGGCCGGCATTAGTCAGGGTGAGGTTGCCAAACACCGTGGTAGTGCCCGATATGGCCCCGGCGGCGTACACCGTACTGCCCTGCACCACCAGGCCGTTGATGTAGGTGTAGCTGCTGGTGCCGGCGCCGCCAGCGGCCACCGCCCACTCAAACCGGTTGCCGCCCGGGTTCCATTTGGCGATAAATGCGTTGCTGACGCCGGTGCTGACCAATGTGGTTGCGCCCAGGCGAAGGGTGCCCGCGAAGTAGCCGGCCACAAAGATGTTGCCGCTGGCATCGGTGGCCGTGGCCGTTACGCCGGAAGCCCCGCCGTAGCTGGACGGCGAAATGCTGGCCGCCGTTTGCCAGCCCGGCGCATAGGGTAGCGGCGCGGCGCCCACCGCGAAGCTGATGCCGTTGGCAATGACAGCGCCGCGGGTGGTCAGCACGGTAACGGGGCCCGTCTGGGCGCCGCTGGGCACCACGATGCCCGTAATCTGGGTGCCGGCCGCGTTGATGACAAACCCGCTTGTGACCGTATTGAGGCCAGTGCCGGAAAAAACAACCGCCGTGACACCGGCCAGGTTGCTGCCATTCAGGCTGATGGTGCTGCCGGGCAAGCCGCTGGCGGGGGCCACGCTGGTCAGGAAGACGGTCGAAACCACCGAAAAGGCCACGCCGTTGCTGGTGCCGTCCGCCGTGGTGATGGTGACGAAGCCGGTGCTGGCCCCAGCGGGCACCGTGAAAGACAGCGCCCCCGAACTGCTCACCGTGAAGGGCAGGCTCAAGCCGTTCAGGGTCACGGCCGTGACGGCGGACGTGCCTGTCGCGGCCTGCACGCTCACCACCTGCCCCACGCTGCCCGAAAACGGGCTGAGTGAACTGATGACGGGCGGCACCCCGAACGCCACGCCGTTGCTCGTGCCCACCGGGGTGGTGAGCGTGACGGGGCCGCTCACGGCGCCCACCGGCACCACGGCCCGCACCGTGGTGCTGTTGACCACCGTGCAGGCCGCGCTGAAGCCGCCCGAAAAATTCAGGCTGAGCGCGCCCGACAAATCGGTGCCCGCAACGGTGACGGCCGTGCCCGCCGGGCCGTTGCCTGGGTTGATGCTGGCAATGACGGGCAGCTGGGGCACCGGCACCGTGAACGGAATGCCCGCGCTGACGCCCCCGGGCGTGGTCACCGTCACCGGGCCCGTCACCGCGCCGGCAGGCACCACGATGTTGGTAATCTGCGTGCCGGCGGCGTTCACGACAAAGCCCCCGGTCACCACGTTGTTCACCACGCCGGAAAACGTGAGCCGGCTCGCATTGGCCAGCCCGGTCCCCGTGAGCGACACCACGGCGCCCACCAGGCCGCTGGCGGGCGAAAAGCTCAGCCCCGCCGGCACGGGCAGCGTGCCCGTGCCGGTGAGGTTCACGGTGTAGGCCGGAAACCCGGCCGCCGAGCTGCTCACGACCAGCGTACCGAAGCGCGCGCCCGCGGCAGTGGGCCGGAACGCCACCGCCACCGTGCCCGTGCTGCCCGGCGCCACCGAGGCGGTGGGCGTGCCCACGAGGCTGAAATCGCCGGTGGTGCTGGCCCCGGAAACCAGCAACGTCGTGGCGCCCGGGTTGCTCAGCGTGAACACGACGGTGGCCGAAGCGGTGTTGAGGACCTGACTGCCAAAGTCGTATACCCGGCTTTGCGGCGGATAGACGAGGCCATTCTGAGCCACCAACAGCTGCGCGGTGTTCACGGTGAAGGGCGTGCTGCTGGTGGAGGTGCCCCCGGCCGTGGTCACGCTGATGGGCCCGGAAACGGCCCCGGCGGGCACGGCTACCCCCGTAATCTGGGTGCCGGCGGCATTGACGGTGAAGCCGCTCGTCACCAGATTGCGGCCGCGGCCCCCGAAGCAGATGAGGGAAGTGCCCGTCAGGTTGGTCCCCGTGAGGGTGAGGAGGTCGCCGTTGACCCCGCTGGCCGGGCTGAAGCCGGTGAGCGTCGGCGCGGGCGCCGCGAGCGTGGGGTCACTCGTACCCACCAGCATCGCCACGCCATTGCTGCTGAAAGGCCCCGTGAGGAGGTGGCCGCTGTAGGTAGCCGGCGGCACCGAGCCGCCCCCGCAGTACAGATTCGTGCCGCTGATGACCATGGAAGTGGCCACGTCGATGTCCGGCCCGCCGCCGGCCTGCGCCCACACGAAGCCGGCCGTGGGGCCCGCGTCGGTAATCTTGGCCAGAAACACGTCCGGGGCGTTGGTGCTAAGGTTGGAGCCGCTAAGGTTGATGGTGCCAAACGTGCCCGTGCGGGTGAAGCCGCCGCTCACGTACACGGCGGTGCCGCTCACCGCCAACCCCCTGATTTCCCCGTTGTAAATGCCGTAGGCGGGCAGGGCCCACACAAACGTGGCGCTACTGCCCGCGTCGGCAATCTTGGTTATGAAGCAGTTGTCGGGGTTGGCATCGTAGCCGAGTACCTGGTCGTCGAAGCGGGCCGACGCGTCGAGGTAGTACCCGGCCAGGTACACGTTGGTTCCGTTCACGGCCAGCGCCGTGCTCGTCGCCAAGCTAGCCTCCACTTTTTTAACCCACGTAAAGCCAGCGCTGCTGCCGGCATCGGTGAGCTTGGCCACAAAAATATTGTCGCTGCCGTCGACGGGTATGGTGAGGGGCCCAAAGGCGGCGCTGAATCCCAGCACACCGCCCGTCACGTACACACTGGTGCCGCTCACGGCCACGGCCACGGCTTCGTCCGGCTCCGTGCTGCCGGCCCGGTAGGACCAGGCGAAGGCCGCACTGGGGCCGGCGTCGATGAGCTTGGCGACGAAAACGTCGGTGAAAACGGTGCCGGAGGAACTGTTGGAGGCGTTGGTTAGGGTAGTGGCGCCGAAAGCGGACGTGCGGCTGTCGAAGGTGCCCGTCAGGTAAATGTTGTTTCCGCTCACGGCCACGGCCGTCGCCTTGTCGTTGGCGGCGCCTCCGGCCCGCTGCGCCCACACGAAGCTGCCAGCATCGGTGAACTTGGCTACGAAGATGCTTTGCCGGCCCAAGAGCGGGAGCGCCGTGCTGCCAAAGCTGATGGACTGGCTTGCGAAATCCCCCACCACGTACACGCTCGTCCCGCTGACAGCCACCCCGAGGGCCTCGTCGTTCGCGCTTCCGCCGGCGTTTCGTGCCCAAACGAAGCTTCCCGTGGCCGGGCTCCATTTGGCCACGTAGGCATCGTTGTAGCCAAAAGAAGAGAGTGTGGTGCTGCCGAAGCTGACGGTGCCGCTGATGCGGCCCACGAGGTACACGTTGCCGCTGGCATCGGTGGCCGTGCCGGTGACCGAGGAGGTACTGATGGCGGATGCCCCGGCCGAGATGGCCATTTGCCAAGCCGGGGCCTGCGCCCGGGCCCCGGCCCAGGCCAGCAGCCACAGCGGGGCCACGAGCAGAAAAGACCAAAAGGAGGTGGCGCGTAGAAGTTTCGTCATAAGGTAGGAGATGGCAGTTTGAGAGCAGCTTTAAAGATAAAAGCAACTAAATAAAACCAGGGGAGCGAATACAAAATCGAAACCAGGCAAAATTAAAAAGTCCGTTTCCAATGCGGAAACGGACTTTTTAATGAGCTGAATAAAAATTACTTCACCACTTCCAGCCAGCCTTTCCAGGTTTGGCCGGAGGCGCTGCGCAGCTGGTAATAGTACACGCCGGGCGCCACGTCGGGGGCGCTGCCCCAGCCCTGGGTATAGTTGTCCTGCTCGAACACCTTGCGGCCCCAGCGGGTGAAGATTTGTACCGAAACCGGCTCTTTGGTTACGTAGGGCTGGAAATCGTCGTTCTTGCTGTCGCCGTTGGGGGTGATGACGTTGGGCGATGTGAAGGCGCGAGACTCGCCCACTACCAGCGTCAGGGTGGCGGTGATGGGGCAGCCGGTGGCCGTCACGTCGGCGTTGAGGCGCACGGTGTAGGTGCCGGGCGCGGCGTAGGTGTGCGTGGGCGTGAGGCCGGTGCCGGTCTGGCCGTCGCCAAAGTCCCAGCGGCGGTTGCTGAGCGGCAGCACGCTTTGCAGGGTATCGGCAAACACGACGGGCTGGCCGTCGACCGGCAGGCGCGGGGTGGCGCGCAGCAGAATCTGCGGGATGCCCAGGCGCGTGACGGTGGTGGTGGTCGTGCCCGTGCAGCCGGCGGCCGTGGTCACGCGCACGGTGTAGGTGGTGGTGGCCGTGGGGTTGGCCGTCACGGTGCGGCCGGTGGTGGCGCTCAGGCCGGTGGCGGGACTCCAGGTATAGGTGGCGCCGGTGCCGGCGTCGCTGGCGGTGAGGGTGGCCGTGGTGCCGGGGCAAAGGGCCGCCGCCGTGGGAATGCTCACGCTGACGGCGCTGCGCACATTCACCACGATGGTGTCGCGGCTGATGCAGCCGCTCCCAAAGGTGGTGGCCGTCACGATGTACTGCGTGGTGGCCGTGGGCGTGGCGACGACGCTGGGGCCGCTGGTGGTGTTGAGGCCGGTGGCCGGGCTCCAGGTATAAAGAGCCGACTGCACGGGCGAGGCGCCGGCCACCGTGAGCGTGGCCGAGGAGCCGGGGCACACCGTAACGTCGGGGCCGAGGGCGGCGCGGGGCAGGCCGATGACCGTGACGGTGTCGCGGCCGATGACGGCGGCCTGGCAGCTGGTCGAGTCGTAGGCGGTGAGCGTGACGGGGTAGCGGCCGGGCGTGGCGTAGGTCACGGTTACGTTGTTGGGCTGCGTGGACGTCTGGCCGTTGCCGAAGCTCCAGGTGGTGCCGTTGTTCGAGGGCGCGGCGCGGGTGAAGGTGACGGTGAGCGGCGCGCAGCCGGTGCGGGTGTTTACCACGCCGTTGGCCGACGGCACGAAGCTGGCGTCGAGGCGTACGATGTCGAGCTTGAGGGCGGCGCTGGTGGTTTCGCCATTGCCCACCATGGTGCGGGCCACGGCATTGGGCGTGGTGAGGATGGCGGGCGGCGGGTTGCCATTCGGCTGGGCGCGCACACAAATAGCCTGGTAGATGATGCCGCGCTTATCGAACCGCGACGTGCCGCCATCCACGTGCGTAGTGCCGGTGCCGAAGTAGGTGCCGTACACCAGCCGCCGCGCGTTGGCCGAGAGCTGCATGATGTAGAGGTAGCCGTAGGTGTCGGTATTGGCCTGGGCGGCGCTGCTGGCCGTGCTATTGGTGGCCGTCAGGCGCAGGGCGTCGGGCGTGACGGGCATGCCCGCGATGCTGGCCGCGCCGTAGCCCGAGAGCAGAATCTGCCCGCAGTTATCGACTAGGAAAGCCGTGGGCGCGAGGTTCGACGGGTAGGGATTAGCGGTGCTCACCGTGCCCGGCCCGTTGCCAAAGACTGTGGAAAACACGCTGCTCGTGAGCTGGTAATTCAGCTTTTGGATGAACTGGCGGCTGTTGGCATTGCGGTAGGAGCCGGCCGTTACGGGGTAGGCGCCGTTGGTCTGGCCCAGCACGTACACGGCGGCTTTGCGGTCGAGCTGCACGAAATAGGCCTGGTCGTAGCTGCTGGTGCCCAGGTAGCTGGCCTGCACCAGCGTGGTGCCGGTGGGCGAGAGGTGGGCCACGAAGCCATCGGCCGGGCCGCCGCCGGAGGTGGCGCGCAGGCCGCCCGCCGTGCCAGGGAAGTTGGTGCTGGTGGTGCCGCCGGCCACAAACACGCCGTTGAGGCTATCGAGCTGGATGCTGTAGGCCGCGTCGTCGCCGGTGCCGCCGAGGTAGGTGCTCCACAGCATACCGGTGAGGCCGGCGTTGAGCTTCACCACCACCGCATCCTGGGTGCCGCGCCGGGCGGTCTGGTAGGCGCCGGCGCTGGTGGGGAAGGCGGCCGAAAGCGTGCCCGAGGTGAAGTACACGTTGTTCTGGCGGTCGGTTATCACATCGCCCCGGAAGTCGTCGCCGAAGTTGTTGTACAGGTTGCTGGTGGTGGGCAGGCGGCCGTCGTCGGAGGTGCCGCCCATGTAGGTGGCGCCCAGCAGGCTGCTGCCGTTGGCCGAGAGCTTGGCCAGCACCAGGTCGATGCCGCCGGCCAGGGTGCGGCGGTAGGTGGTGGCGGGCATCGGGAAGTTGGTCGATTCGGTGCTGCCGAGCATCACCAGCTCGTTGGCGCGGTTCACCACCAGGCTGTGGGGGTACTCGTCGTCGGTGCCGCCCAGGTAGGTGGCGTACACCAGGCTGCTGGTGCCCACCGGCGCGGCCGGGTTGTACTTGCTGATGACGATGTCCTTGGCGGCGCGGTAGTTGAACTGGTAGGCGCCCTGGGTGGTGGGGTAGCCGGCCGTGAAGTTGATGCCCGCCGCGTAGAGGTTGCCCAGCGTGTCGGGGCAGGCCGTGTAGCCCCAGTTGAAGCGCGCTATGGCCCCGGAATAGGTGGAATACACCAGCACCGGGTCGATGACCAGCGGCTTGCTGTGGTCGTAGCCCTTCGGCAGGCCGAAGCTCACCGTGTGGCGCGGCCCCAGCACGTACCGGCAGGGCACGGCCACGCGCCGCCCATCAATTACTTGGTAGGCAAACGGCTTCTGCTCCGTGACGCGGCCCACGCTGGTGCCGATGTGCAGGGCACCGTCCACCACCGTCAGCGACTCCTGGCCCTCGTAGCGCAGCCGGATGCGGCCGGCGTCGGCCCCGGCGGCCAGTTCGAAATCGTACTCCATCACTGCCCCGCGCGAGTAGAAGCGCAGGTCGGTGCCGGGGTAGAGCTGCTGGTAGCGCACGTCGGTGTAGGCCGGCACGTGGGTGGCCCAGCGGCTCTGGTCGTTGCCAAGGAAGTAGTTGAACTGCTCGCCGGTGGGCTGCTCGCCGCGCACCTCGGGCCGGGCGTTGGCGCCCTCGAAATTCACCGAATAAGCGTGCCCGCCGATGCGGACCTGCTGGCCCTTCACGCGGGGCGCGTGGTGGGCGCGGTCCACGGCGGGGGCGTCGTAGCGGGCCACCAGCAGGCGGCCGCGCTCCAGGAAGAGCCGCCCGGCCGGCACATCGGCCGCAAACAAAATGGGCTGTTCCCACTGCCGCTGGTTGGGTACGAAGCGCAGCGGGTGGGCATCGGCCGGGATGGGGGCCACCGGGGCCGGCGCGGCCACGGCATTGGAAAGAGTAAATAAGGCACTGCCCAGGCAGAGCCAACGCGTAAGGGTACGACGCATGAAAAGGGGGAAGGGAGGAAAAAAGAAGGGCAAACGGACACAGAAAAGCCCTGCTGGGGGCAGGGCCTAGCTTTCCAGGAGCAAAGTTCCGGCGAATTGCCGGATATATTGTCCTGGTTAGTGATTTGGTAATGGCGGATTTTGCCGTTTTGAGCCGTACTCAGTAAAACCTCGGCAGCCCTGCTACTTTTGGGGCCTTCGTGCCCGCTCCGTTTCCTCACCTGATGACTGACAAAACCACCTCGCCACCCCCCGCCTACTTCCTCTCGCTGAGCCTGGAAAACGTGCGCAGCTTCGGGGAGAAGCAAACGATTTCCTTCGCCCGGCCCGATGGCCGGCCCGCGCAGTGGACGATTATTCTCGGGGATAACGGGGTGGGGAAGACGACGGTGTTGAAGGCGTTGGCGGCAATTAGTCCATCTAAAATTCCCATGCACCTAGAGAATGAAACAGTATATGAGCTAAACTATTTCACCTTAGCACAAGGGAAATGGGTTCCATTTCGAGCAAGTGGTGTGCAGCAAGGCAGCATGGTAAGCCACTTCGGCAAAGGCAAAGGATTAGTTCCTACCATGAACTTTGAAGCCGCTCCACCTATTCAAATAAGTTTTAGAGCTGACGAGCAAGGTAATCTTTCAACACATTCATCTCTGCCGAACTTCGATGATTTAGGGCTGATTTGTAATGGGTACGGTGCTGGGAGGACAACTGGCAATTCTGTAATAGGCGATGTGCCAGAAATAGCTGATACCAATATAAGTCTCTTCGATGACCGCGCCGACCTTCTAAATCCCGAAGAATGGTTCCTAAACATTGACTACGGCAGCAAGCTTGCCGGCGAGAATGCCAGCCAATTAAATAAAGCCCGCGCTCTAGTTGAGGAAATGCTAAAAACAGTGCTGCCCGGCGTCACGGAGCTACGCATAGCTTCCACTGGCACGCCGCAGAAGCCGCAGATAAGCCTGCAATTCCTGCTCTTCAACACCTGGGTGCGCCTGCGCGACATGAGCCTGGGCTACCAAACCCTGGTGGTGTGGCTCACCGACTTCGCCAGCAAGCTCTTCATCCGCTACCCCGACAGCCCGAACCCGCTGGAAGAGCCCGCCATCGTCCTCATCGATGAAATCGACCTGCACCTGCACCCGAGCTGGCAACGCAAGCTCATCGGATTCCTGAGCGGCATCTTCAAGAACACGCAGTTCATTGCCACGGCGCACAGCCCGCTGGTGGTGCAGGCCGCCGGCGATGAGGAAGCCAACATTGTGCTGCTAAAGCGTGAGGACGACCAGACCAAAGTGTACCAGGGTCGCGACCTTCCCGATGTGCGCCACTGGCGCCTGGAGCAAATCCTCAGTAGCGAGCTGTTTGATAACACGCCTCCACTTTCGCCCGAAACGGAAACTGACCTTACACGCCGCAACGAGTTGCTGCTGAAAAATAAACTGACTGCAAAAGAAAAAGCCGAGCTGGACCACCTAACTGATGCCCTGACCGCACCCCCCATCGGCACCACCGCGCCGGAGCGTCGGGCCGAAGACCTGCTGGCTCAGTTGGCTCGCAACTTGGGCAAAGCCGACATTCTGGAATAGCGCGACCATGATTCGGATTAGCAAAAGCCAGCCTGCGCCGGCCCCTCTCCTGACCAGTGGCCTTCGGCATTTGAGGAAGCTTCAGAAAATTCAGGAAGCCGACCCGCCCGCCTGTCTGGTACCCGATAATAAATTGTTGGAGTCGAAAGATGGCATTTACAACGACGCCCGCGTGAAAGAGCGGCTGCGGGCTGACCAGCACGACAAGTGCTGCTATTGCGAATCGTACTTCAGCAGCACCAGCTATGGCGATGTAGAACACTTCCGGCCCAAAGGCGGCTACCAGCAGGATGCCGCCGATGCCCTGCACAAACCCGGCTATTATTGGCTGGCCTACGATTGGAGCAACCTTTATTTTGCCTGCCAGCTTTGCAACCAGCGGTTCAAAGGCAACTATTTCCCCCTAACTGACCCGGCCGGCCGGGCTTGCTCACATACTGATTCTTTAGCAACCGAAGCGCCCTTGTTACCCGACCCAGCCACCGAAGACCCAACCGCGCACCTTTCTTTTATAGCGGATGCGGCGCAGCCGTTGGATGAACGTGGCGCTTGCTGTATTTGGGTGTTTGGCCTCGACCGGCCGGAACTAATAAAGCGCCGTGTGGAAAGATTGAAGGCTTTGAAGCAAGCGGAGTTTGTTGCCGGTTTGCCAATGAGCCTGCCACTAAACCCCGCTATTGCAGATTATTTACAGGCGTCGAAGCTGACGTATGATGAAGGCTTGTTGATAGTCGCCGAAGCAAAACGCATCTGGGAGGATGCCGTGCTGGATTCGGCTGAGTTTGCCGGAATGGTACGGGCCAATCGAGCCAGTTTGCAGCAAGTGTAAGGCCGCCTGCCGCCTCTCGTCTGCCCCCAGCCACCAACCTTTTACGCCCATGTTCAAGGCCCTGCAGTCCGACGCCCTCACCCTCGTCCTCATCAACGACGACAACCTGCCCGGCATCACCCCCCTTTTTCAGGGCCACCCCGATACCGATGAGATGCTGGCCGAGCTGCACGAGAACTACCTCCCGCAACACGACCGGCAGGGCCGGCGCACCAACTTCGGCTTCTACACCTTGCTGCACGGCGAGCTGGCCGGCATGAGCCTGCTATCGGTGGACAGCTGGGAGGAGTTGCAGGGCTCCACCGGGGCCGATGTGTTCTGGCACATGCGCGGGCGGGGCGTCACGCCGGGCAGCAAGCCGCACCTGTTCTACCTGGCCTTCGAGCTGCTGGGCCTGCACCGGGTAGCGACCGGTTGCCTCGTTTCGAACGTGGCCTCGCGGCGCTCCATCGAGAAGACGCCGGGCTTCGTGTTCGAGGGCATTTCGCGCGAGTCGGGCCGCAACGAGCGGGGTGAGTTTGAGGACGAGCGGCTCTACGGCATCCTGCGGCGCGAGTGGGCCGCGCGCTACGACCCGGCCCAGATTCGGGTGCTAGAATAGGACATGCCGCCGCCTCAGCCAACCCCAACCGTAAAAACCCGTTACCTTCCCGGCGTCACTCCCCAAACCCCGCGCCACCCGATATGACCCCAACTTCGACTCCCGCCGCGGCCAATCCCGGCTTCGAGAAAGACAACAAGCGCATCACCACCGGCTGGACCTTCTACGACTGGGCCAACTCGGTGTACCCGTTGGTGATTACCAGTTCGATTTTCCCCATCTATTGGTCCAGCGTCATCAAGGAGATTACGCACACAGACAGCGGCCAGAGCCCCGTGAGCTTCCTGGGCATGATGGTGCCGGGCTCGTCGCTGCTGAACTACGCCATCTCGGTGTCGTTTCTGCTCATTGCCATCGTGAGCCCCTTCCTCACGTCGCTGGCCGACTTTTCGGGGCGCAAAAAGCTGTTTCTGCAAATCTTCTGCTACATCGGGGCGGCCTCGTGCGCGGGGCTGTTCTTCTTCTCGCCGGCCACGCTCACGCTCTCCACATTCATTTTTGTGGCGGCCACGGTGGGCTTTTCGGGCAGCATCGTGTTCTATAACTCGTATTTGCCCGAAATCAGCAGCGAAGAGAAGTTCGATTCGCTCTCGGCCAAGGGCTTTTCGATGGGCTACATCGGTTCGGTAATTTTGCTCATCATTTGCCTGGTGATAAACCAGTTTCACGACAAAATAGGCATTGATGCCGAGCGCGCCGCCCAGATTTCCTTCCTGCTCACCGGCCTGTGGTGGGCCGGTTTTGCCCAGATTCCCTTCGCCACCCTGCCGCCCGACCGCGGCCGCCCGGCCGACGCCCCCGAAGCCAAAGGTGGCTGGTTGCTCAACGGTTTCCACGAGCTGGGCAAGGTGTGGGACCAGCTCAAGCAGCTGCCCAACGTGAAGAAATTCCTGCTCGCCTACTTCACCTACAACATGGGCGTGCAAACAGTGATGTACGTGGCCACGCTCTTCGGCACCGATGAGCTGCACCTCGAATCGGGGGCGCTCATTCTCACCATTCTGCTGCTGCAGGTAGTGGCCATCGCGGGCGCCTACCTGTTCGCCAAGCTCTCCGAGCGCATCGGCAACACGCGGGCCCTGAGCTGGTCGGTGTTCATCTGGATGCTGATTTGCATCGCCGGCTACTTCGTGCAGGCCGGCTGGAGCTTCTACGCGCTGGCTGCTGTCATCGGACTCACGATGGGTGCCATCCAGAGTCTGAGCCGTAGCACCTACTCCAAAATCATCCCGGAGAACACCCCCAACTCGGCCGCTTTCTTCAGCTTTTTCGACGTGACCGAGAAGCTGAGCATCGTCATCGGCACGGCCACGTTCGGCATCATCAATCAAATCACGGGTTCGATGCGCAACAGCCTGCTGGCCCTGATTGTGTTCTTCATCCTGGGGCTGATTTTCCTGCTCCAGCTGCGCGGCAAGAAGCTGCGCGAAGACTCGCTGGGCCCCATTTCCCTCCCTGGGCCGCCGCCCGCCTCGGCCGCGGCTGAGATGGGCGCGCCGATGGCGCGGTAGCTGGTGGTTTTTGGCGTACTTCGCAGCGAAATTTTCACCCATTTCAGCGCTCCATGTACACCTCCTCCATCCAAAAAAACATCCTCGCCGAGCTCGACCACGAGCTGGCCCAGACCCGCAAAACCATCGAGCGTGTGCCCTTCGACAAGGCTGACTACAAGCCCCACCCCAAGAGCATGAGTTTGTGGCAGCTGGCCACGCACGTGGTAAACCTGCTGGCCTTCAACACGCTGTTCGTCACGCACGACTCGCGTGATTTCCTCGAACCCAACGCGCCCAAGCCCGGCCCCACGCCCACCAGCCTGGAGGAACTACTGGCCCGCTTCGATGAGTACAGCGCCACGCTGAAAAAGGAGCTTCAGCAAACTGACGACGAGAAGCTAACTCACAATTTCAAGCTGCACCGCGGCGAGCACACCATCATGGAGATGCCCAAAGGCGCCGCCATCCGCATCATGGGCCTCAACCACAGCATCCATCACCGCGGTCAACTCACGGTGTATTTGCGGCTGCTCGACATTCCGGTGCCCGGCCTGTACGGGCCGAGCGCCGACGAGAAATAGGCTGCCTGGTTTGCAAGGCATCAAAAGGAACGTAATGCTGAGCGAAGTCGAAGCATCTCTACCGCGTAACTAATCCTAATGGTGGGTTACTATTGCAGTAGAGATGCTTTGGCTCTGTTCAACATGACGTTCTTTTTTGCTTTTGTTGGAACTGCTACTTCCTCCCAAAAACCTTCTCCCCGCCAATCCACGTTTGCAGCACCTGCGCGCCGCGCAGCTGCTCCTTGGGCGCGGTCAGCAAATCGGTGTCCAGCACCACGAAATCGGCCAGCATGCCGGGCTTTATCTGGCCTTTGCGCTTCTCCTCGAAGGCGGCGTGGGCGGCCCAGGTGGTCATGCCGCGCAGGGCGTCGGGGCGCGAAATGGCGTTTTCCATCTGGAAGCCGGTGGCGGGGTAGTTCTTGGCATCCTGCCGGGCCACGGCGGCGTGGAATCCGAACAGCGGGTTGATGTTTTCCACCGGAAAGTCGGAGCCTAGGGCCAGTTGGCCGTACTGCTTCAGCAATTCTTTGTAGGCGTAGGCCGTTTTCAGGCGTTCGGCTCCGAGGCGCTCGCCGGCCCAGTACATATCCGAGGTGGCGTGGGTGGGCTGCACCGAGGGCACAATGCCGAACTGCCCGAACTTGGGCATGTCGGCGGGGGTGATGACCTGGGCGTGCTCGATGCGCCAGCGGCGGTCCTTCTGTCCCTTCAAGGCTTCGCCGTAGATGTTGAGGATGATGCGGTTGGCCGAATCGCCGATGGCGTGGGTGTTCATCTGGAACTTCGACGCGGCCAATTCCTTGGCCAGGGTGCGGTATTCTTTCACGGTGGAAAGCAGGAAGCCGGTTTCCTTGGGCCGGTCGGCATACGGCTTCACGAGGCAGGCCCCGCGCGAGCCCAGCGCCCCGTCGGCGTACACCTTAAAGGACGCGACGGTGAGGTTGTCGGTGAGCACCGGGCCATTTTTGAGGTAGTGGGCGCGGTTTTCGGGCGTGGGAGTCAGCATGGCGTAGAGGCGCAGCTTGAGCTTCTTTTGCTGCTGGAGGGCGGCCATCTGGTCGATGTTGGCCTTATCGAGGCCGGCGTCGGCAAGGCTGGTGAGGCCCACGGCCAGGCAGTTTTGCTGGCCCTGCATCAGCAACTGCGTGGCTTCGGCCGGCGATGGTTCGGCGATGTCCTTGCCCACCAGGCGCTGGGCATTGTCAACGAGTAGCCCGGTGAGGCGGCCCTGGGCGTCCCGTGTGATGGTGCCGCCGCTGATGGGCGTGCGGGTTGTCACACCGGCCAGGTCCAGGGCTTTCTGGTTGACAATGGCCGCGTGGCCATCCACCCGAATCAGGGCCACCGGAACGTCGGGAAACAGTTGGTCCAGCTTGTCTTTGGTCGGAAACTGCTTGTCGGGCCAGTCGTTCTGGTCCCAGCCGCGGCCCAGTAGCCAAGTCGCCTGCGGATACTTCTGGCGGTGCATTTGTAGCTTTTGCAGCACCTCTTCCCAAGAAGTGGTGCCCACCAAATCGGCGTAACTCAGGCCCAGGGAGTAGCGGTAAAAGTGGCAGTGCGCGTCGTAAAAGCCAGGGTAGATGAACTTGCCGCCCGCATCCACTTCCTGCGCCGCCTGGTACTTCGCTTTGAGGTCAGCGGCCGGGCCCACCGCCACAAACTTGCCGTCCTTCACCGCAAAGGCTTCGACCTTGCTGAAGGTCGAATCGACGGTGTAAACCGTGGCATTGGTTACGAGCAAATCCACCGCTTCGCGCTTGGTGCCGCAGCTGCTGAGCAGCGCCAGGGCCAGCATGGGCGCGGCGAGTTTGGGAAGAAAAGTAGAAGCAGTAAAGTTCATGAGCTGGGATTGGTGATGGCAATAAAAAACGTCATGCTGAGCGCAGTCGAAGCATCTCGCGTGCAATAGTAAATCCAATCGCCAGAAAAGAATTACTACCACACGCGAGATGCTTCGACTGCGCTCAGCATGACGTGCTAATTGCAGACCGTCGAATCTGCGAAATCCGTCAAATCCGTTAAAATCTGCGGTCCTTATTCAAAGCGCATGTGCTTCACCGACTCGCCCGAGAACTGCAGCTCCTGCAGCGACTCGATACCGATTTGCAGGTGCTGCTTCACGAAATTGGTGGTCACTTTCGAGTCCGATTCCGAGGTTTTCACGCCTTCGGGCGTCATCGGATTGTCGCTCACCAGCAGCAGGGCGCCGTGGGGGATGTCGTTCATAAAGCCGCACACGAAAATGGTGGCCGTTTCCATGTCCACGGCCAGGGCGCGCACGCGGCGCAGGTAGTCCTTGAACTCGGCGTCGTGCTCCCACACGCGGCGGTTGGTGGTGTACACGGTGCCGGTGTAGTAGTCCAGTTCGTGCTTTTTAATCATCGACGATACAGCGCGTTGCAGCCGGAAGGAGGGCAGAGCCGGAATTTCCTTGGGCAGGTAGTCGTCCGACGTACCGTCGCCGCGAATGGCCGCGATGGGCAGCACCAAATCACCCAGCTTGGTCTTTTTCAGGCCGCCGCACTTGCCCAGGAAAAGCGCCGCCTTGGGCTTGATGGCCGAAAGCAAATCCATCACCGTGGCGGCCATGGGCGAGCCCATGCCGAAGTTAATGATGGTGATGCCGTTAGCGGTGGCCGTTTGCATGGGCTTGTCGGTGCCACGCACTTCGGTGCCAAACTGCTCGGCAAACATGTACACGTAGTTGCTGAAGTTGGTGAGCAGGATGTACTGCCCAAACTCGTTCAGAGGCACGCCGGTGTAGCGTGGCAGCCAGTTATTGACGATTTCTTCTTTGGTCTTCATAAAGGGGTTTTGAGTGGCTGAATGGCTAAGTTCGGGAGTGAGAAAAGGGTATGCGTTTCGGCGTCACTTAGCCACTCAGTTGCTCAGTCACTCGATGTCAGACCCCTACCTTTGGAGGTGATGCAAGCCCTGGACCTGCCGCCTTTCGAGGCCAAACTTACGAAATCGGCCACAAATCAACCCCTTATCTGGGATATTCTCCGCCGCAAACACGTCGTGCTCACGCCCGAGGAGTGGGTGCGCCAGCACGTCGTCCATTATTTGATAAACGACCTTGGCTACCCGCGCGGCCTGCTGGCCCTGGAGCGCGGCCTGCGCTACAACCAGCGCCAGAAACGCACCGACCTGCTGGCCCTCAACCCGGCAGGCCAACCCCTGCTGCTGGTGGAGTGCAAGGCGCCCAGCGTGGCCATCGATGCGGCCGTGGCCCGGCAGGCGGCCACTTACAACCAGACCATCGGCGCGCCGCTGCTGCTGCTCACCAACGGCTTGGTGCACTACTGCTGGCGCGTCGATTTCGAGACGCGCACAAACGAGCGGCTGGCCGAAATTCCCGCCTTTACCGACGCGGTGAAGCTAAAATCAACCCCTTGAAACGGCTGCGGCAGGCACGGGCCGGTGCGACCGGATGTACAGCGTTTTGCCCCAGCGAATGGCCGGCAGCTCGAGCCAGCGGTAGGTGAAGTGGGCAATGATGAATAGGAGCGCAAACGCCGCGGCCACGGCCAGGGCCAGCACCGGCTTGCTCTTCTGCCCGAAGCTGAAGAACTGAATGATGTTGGCCAGAAAGGGCTGGTGAAACAGGTAGATGCTGTAGCTATAAAGGCCCACCCGTGCCGTGAGGCGCGTCAGCGCCTGGCCCATTGCCGAGGTGGCCGGCGCGGGTAGGTACAGGTACCAATCCATCAGGCAAATGAAAAACAGGCTGAACAGCACCCGGCCCAGCAACGCATATACTGGCGTGAGTGCAGATAGGGTAAGCAGCCCGTAGGCGCCCGCCAGGTAGCCGGCGCCGCGCGTGAAAATGCGCTTGCCGTAGAAAAAACGTTCGCCAAAATACGCCCCGAGCACCCACACAATCCAGAGATTGGTTACGGAAAGCCAAAGAGTTGGGGAGCGGGTTTGTAAGCCGACTTCTAACGCCATGGCCAGCCCCGTGAGTGCCGCCACAGCCAGCGTGGCCTTGCCCACGCCTCCCAACCAGCGGCATAGCAGCAAAAACACCGGATAAAGGACATACAGCTGCGCTTCGAGAGCCAGCGACCAGAACGAAGGGTTGATGGTGAAAAAGGTACGCTCGAACAGGTTGTGGGTGAGCGTGATGTGGGTGAGCAGACTCAACAGCCCGCCCGTGCCGAGGCTGAGGCCGAACACGGCCACCGCCACCAGGTAGGGCGGGTAGATGCGCCAGAAGCGCTTGTTGAAGAACTCGCCGAATCGAAAAGTGGCCCCACTTTTCAGGAAGCCCCAGTGGATGAGGAAGCCCGAAATAACCAGAAAGAGCGTCACGCCCTGCGCGCCCAGGCCCGGAGGCGTCAGGCCCAGCACGATTCGACCCGGGGCATACCGGGCAAAATCAATCCAGAGCCCGGACGGACTGTACTCGTAGATTTCGTATTGCCCAAAGACAACCAGCAGGGAATGGTAGCCAAACACGAGCATAATGGCCACGCCGCGCAGCACATTAATTTTTTCGAGGTGTTGGGGCATGAGTAATAATTTGTGGCAAAATATTAGTATGCAGCTATATGTATCGCAGGCGCGCAGTCGCCAGCAGTTGCGCGAGCCAAGGGCCCAGCCGCCGGCTCAGGGGGCGCTCTACCAGCGCGTGGGCGGCCCCGGCCAGCAGCAGCACCAGGGCCAGGGCGCCCCCCAGCAGCAGGTAGCTGTTGAGCCGGCCCGCAAGCGGCCCCAGCACGGCGGCCCCGGTGCCATGCAGCAGGTACAAAGGGTAGGTGAGGCTGCCCAGCCAACCCCAGACCGGGTGGGCCGGCAAGCGCCACTGCCGCACCAGAATGCAATAGAGCACCAGAAAAAACAGGACGATGAGGCCGGCCGTCAGCACCCCATTGAGCGGGGCATCGTGATAAAACTGCTGGGCCAGCTGCCGCTCGGCGCGGTCGCTCCGCAGGGCCAGCGCCAGGGCGGCAAATAAGGCCAGGTGCACCTGCCAGGCCGCGTGCCGGCGCGATTGCAGCACGTAGAACAGCATCCCCGCGATGAAATAGGCGCTGTGCTTGGGAATGAAAAGGTAGCTGAACAAGTGAGCCGGCGGCAGCGGCCCGGCTACCAGCGTGTAGGCCAGCCAGCCGAGGAGCACCGGGAAATGCAGCCGCCAGAGCCGGCCGGCAATGAGCAGGGCCACCAAAAAGCAGAACGTCAGCTCGTAGGTGAGCGACCAGTACACCCCGTTGAGGTGAGGCTGGCCAAAAAACTCCTGCAACATGGTCAGGTTGAACAGCAGCTGCCGCCAGGAGGCCGCGCCGCTGCCCACGACATGCAGGCCCACAAAGGTCAGCCCACAGCTCAGCCAGTAGGCCGGGTAGAGCCGCGTGATGCGCGCCACGGCGAACTGCGGGAGGGCTTTGGGGCGGGCCGATTTCACCACCACAAAGCCGCTAATCATGAAGAACAGGTCGACCGCCAGGTAGCCGTAGCGGAAAATGCCGCCCAGCACCGGAAAGGTCGGGCCGATGTGCGCCACCCGCGGCATGCTGTAGGTGAAGTGCAGCAGCACCACGGCCAGGCTCGCCAGAAAGCGCAGCAAATCCAGCTCCGCATAGCGGTTGGCGGGCACCGGGGAAAGGGGTTCCATCAGCCGGAAGGGGTTACGTCGTGGGCCGGCTGGCCTGGTAGCGGGCCAGCGCTTCGAGGCAGAAGCCGGTGGTCATTTCCTCCGAGCCCCAGCCCATGCGCTTTTTGGGGCCGCCGTAGTACAGCAGCCAGCGCGGCCAGTTGCCGGCGGCTTCCTGGGTCCGGAGCAGGTAGGCGATGGCGGCGGCCAGCTCCGGCGGGTGGCTGCCGAGGTTGAGCAGGCTGCAGGCGGCCCAGGCGGTGTCGGCCAGGGTGTCGCCCAGGCGGCCGTCGGGGCGGGCGCGGGCCCGGATGCGGTCGATAATGGGCTGGCGCAGGGGCTCCAGCGCCGGCACGCCGCTGTGGTAGGCCCGGGTAAAAAAGTAGTACACGAAATGCGCGTCGCGGTACCAGAGGTCGCAGTCGGCTTCCCGCTTTTCGGCAATGATGCGCAGCAGGAAGTCCACGATGGGCTGGGTTTCGGGGCCGGGGCCGAGGTAGTACAGGGCGTTGGCATTCACCACGCCGTCCACGTCGTTGCGGCTGGCCTCTACGTTGAACCAGAACAGCAGGCTTTGCACGGGCCGCAGCAGCTCCGGCAGCGTCACGCGCCAGTAGGTGCGGTTGCGGTTCCAGCGCAGCCGCAGCAAAAACCAGGAATAGAATAGCCCCTGCTTGTTGCGGTTGGCGAGCAGCAGCGGCACGTTGCTGGGGCGCGGGCAGGCCACCCCCCGGGCCCGCAGAATGGCCGACACGCAGGCGGTGTCGTCCACGTCGAGCGGGCAGGTGTGGCGCCAGCGGTGCAGCGTCGTGAAGTGGTTCCACAAGCCGCCGTGGTTCATCTGGTGCTCAAAAAAAGTAGTGGCGCGCGTCAGGATGCCATCCACCTGCGGCGTCAGGGGCAGCCACAGCAGGCAGCCCGCTACCAGGGCCGCCGGAAACACGGCGCTGTCGGGCAGGCACCAGCCCTGGATGGCGTCGTCGGGCGCGAAGTAGCTGCAAAACTCGCCGTTGGGGTACTGGTGCTGCTCCAAATAGGTCACGCCCCGGGCAAGGGCCTGCGCGATGGCCGCGGGTGGTGCCGGCGCGACGGAGGACGTGGTTAGTGGTTCCATTCTACTTCCAAAGTGGTGAGTTGTTGGAGCATGCGGTGCGCGTTGGCCTGCATGCTGGCCTCCGGGGTTTCGACCCGCAGGCGGGTGGGCGCGTCTTCCCAGCCCCGCATGGCCAGGGGCTGCAAGGCTGCCAGCTCGACTATCATGGATTTTACCAGGTATTCGCCGGCCGTGAGCGGCAGGCGCGGGAGGTGGCAGGTGAGCGCATGCCGCCCGGCCGCCAGCCGCGCCGACGGGGAGGACGCCCCGGTGATGCACACGCTGCCATCGGGCGTGTAGAAGAAAAACCCCCAGCAGGTATTTTCCTGCGGTTGCAGCGCCTGGTAGGTCAGGGTCACCGTCGTGCCTTCGCCGGCCAGCACCGCCGGCCCGGCCCCCGTTATCGTCAGCTCCTCAATGACCACGGGCCGCGCCGCGTCGAGCGCCGGCACGGGCTGCGCCTGCGCGGCGCGGTCAGCCTCAGCCAGTTGCCGGGAAAAATAATAGTCCAGCGCCTCGGTGGCCGTGCCTTCAAACGCCCACCGGCCCTTCTCCAGCACCAGGCCGCGGCGGCACACGGCCTGAATGTGGTGGGGCTGGTGCGAAACCAGAATGAGCGAGCCGCCCGCCGCCAAATAGCTCATCATGTGGTGAATGCACTTGCGCTGGAAGTCGAAGTCGCCCACGGCCAGCACCTCGTCCACCAGCAGCACGTCGGGGTGCAGGTGGGCGGCCACGGCGTAGGCCAGGCGCGCCACCATGCCCGAGCTGTAGAACTGCACGGGCATCTCAATGGCCTCGCCCAGGCCCGTAAACTCGATGATGGCCGGCAGCAGCGGCAGCGCCTGCGCCCGGCCCACGCCCAGCAGCGCCGCCCGCAAAAAGATGTTTTCGCGGCCGGTCAGCACCGGGTCGAGGCCCGCGCCCAGCTCGATGAGGGCGCCCACCCGGCCCCGCAGGCGGATGCTGCCGGCATCGGGCTTGATGAGGCCGTTGAGCAACTTGAGCAGGGTGCTCTTGCCGGCCCCGTTGGCCCCGATGATGGCCAGGGCTTCGCCCCGCCGCAGCTCAAACGACAAATCGTGCAGGCTCCAGAACTCGTCGCGGCGCAGCCGGGCCGGCGGCCGGGCGCCCGGCCAGGCCTCCGCGGCGATGTCGCGCAGCCCGTACCAGAGCGAGGTGCGCAGCTGGCGGCAGTATTTTTTGGACAGGTTACGCACCGTAACCACGGCGTCCGGCGGGGTAGTGGAGGCGGCCATCAGGCGGTGGTGGTCTGTAAGGTGAGGGGCAGGGTGGCCAGGGCCCGGAAATGCTGGGTCGGGAAGTACTCGGGCGGGGCCGAGGCGTTGGTCAGGCGCAGGGCCGGGCCGTGGGCCAGCAGCCACTCCACCACCACCCGCGCCTCCAGCCGGGCCAGGTGGGCGCCCAGGCAGGCATGCACGCCGCCCCCAAACGACAGGTGCCGCGCGGGGCGGCGGTGCAGGTCCAGCTCATCAGGGCGGGCGTAGCGGGCGGGGTCGCGGTTGGCGGCCACGATGCTGCATACCACGGAGGCCCCGGCGGGAATTTCCTGGCCGCCCAGCGTCACGGGCTGGGTGACGGTGCGCCACAGGGCCCCGAGCGGCGGCTCCAGGCGCAGAATTTCCTCAATAAACGCATCAATGAGCTCAGGCTGGGCGCGCAGCTGGTCGGCTACGACGGGATGGGTGAGTAGGTAGTGCACCACGTTGCTAATCAGCATGCTGGTGGTGGTGATGCTGGCCATCCACATGGTTTGGGCCAGGCTCACGGCCACCGCGGCCGTCGTCTGGCCGTCCCGGATAAGCAGCAGGAGGCAGTTCAGGAGCAGGGGCGCGTCCGTCGGCTGCTTCTGCTCGAAGTAATTAGCCAGATAGCTGTTCAGCTCCGCCACGTAGCCCAGCGCATAGGTGGGGCCGGGCAGACTGGCTTGCAGCTGCTGGCGTTCGGCGGTGCCGAGCCCCAGCAGCCGGGCACTCACCGCCTGCGTCAGCGGAATCACCAGTTCCGTCACAAAATCGAAGGAGGGCCGGCCCCGCGCTGCCGCCGCCAGCTCGGCCACCATGCCCTCGGTGAAGCCACGAAGCGCGGCCAGCTCCTTAGGCGCGAAGAAGGATTGCAGCAGCTGCCGGTTGAGGGTGTGCAGCGGCGGGTCGGCCCCGATGAGCTCCGTATCGAAATCCGAATTGATAGTGCTTGAGAATACCGTCGGCTCGCGGAGCACGGCATTCACCAGCTCCACGCTCAGCACCAGCCAGCCGCCTTCGCTCGGCGCAAAATGCAGGCTGCCCAACTGCTGCAAATGCGCAAAAGCAGGATAGGGGTCGGCCGCGGAGGCCAGCGCCCGGAGCGAAAACTGGCCCACAAAATCGGTGGGGCTGAGCACCGGCCGGGTCAGCGCTTTGGAAGCCAATAGCTTGTGCTCAGTCAGTTGCTGCCGGCAGGCGGCCAGCGTGTTCCGCTCCGGCTCATCTGGCCGCAACGCCGGCAGGACCTGCACCGCCTGGAGGACGGCGCGTTGCGCGGGCTCCGTCAGGAAAGGGAAAGGGTCGGCCCCGATGGGCAAGAACAGCGAAAAGCCATCGGTCAACGCTGCATTTAAAGCGCCGTGGGCATTCACCGGATATTGAATCACCGCCAGCCAGTACTCGATGCCCAGCACCGTGCCAACGGGGACCCGGCCGCCCGCCCCGCCCAGGTAGCAGGGCAGGGCCAGGGGCTGGGGCTGCATCCCCAGCAGGGGCTCGCGCAGCGCGTCGAGGTGCCAGGCCAGGTGCGGCGAATGGTAGGGCCAGATGGGCCGGGTCGGCGGGGCGGTGCTGGCAATGGCGTGGGCCGCCAGGTACTGCCGGGCCACTTCCACGGCTGGCTGGGGGCAAAAAGCCAGGCAGCTGCCGGCGTTCAGCACCAAAACCACGAACAGCTCGGTGGGGCAACCCGCCGCCAGCCGGCCCACCGTCGCCGCGTCGCCCTGCACCACCAGCAGCGCGTAGTTGCGGGTAGTTGCCTGGCCTAATGCGCAGTAGCACAGACATACGCGCATCGCATCCGTCAGGCTCAGCCCTCCGGCGGCATATACGGCCGCCGCTTCGCCCGCGCTAATGCCCAGTACGGCGGTGGGCTGCACCCCTTGGGCCAGCCACAAGTCCACGAGGGCCATCTGCATCACCACACTCGTCACCATGAGGCGGGCCTCATCGGCGAAGAAGTCCGGCACGGGCAGCCCGGTGAAATTGTCGATGATGGACGGCCCCCCCAGCAGCTGCGTGCTGATGCGCTCACACTCCTGAATGGTGGCCCGAAAAACTGGCTCGTGCGCGTACAGCTCGCGGCCCGTGCCGGGGGCGTACTCGGTGCGCCCGGCAAAGGCAAACACCAGACGAGGGCCGGGGCCGCGCGTCCGTAGCCCCCGCACCCGGCGCCAGGCGCGGCGCAGGAGCTTTTTCAAAACAGGCGGTGCGTAGCGGGCCACCAAGGCCCGGGGTAAGGAGCGGAGCATCAGAAACGGGCAATAAGGTGCGGCGTCGCAAAGCGGTAGGCCAGCCAGTTAGCAAACAACGCCACGCCCGCCAGCCCCGCCACCAGCCAGAACCCGGGCGTGGGAGCCGCCGGCCCCGCTAGCAGCCAGTGGCGCGCAGTGATGAGCAGCGGCGTCACGGGATTGAGATTGAACCACCGGGCAAAGCTGGCGGGCGGCGCATACACCACGGGCGTCACCAGAAACCACAGGTTCAGCACCACGGGCAGGGCCTGGGCCACGTCGGCGTAGAGCAGGCCCAGCAGCGCCAGCAGCCAGCCCAGTGCCAGCCCCAGCCCCAGCAACGCGCCCAGCCCCAGCGGCACCAGCGCCAGCGTGCCGGTGAAAGGCACCCCGAACCACCGCATCAGGGCCAGCAGCACCAGCAGCCGCAGCAGGCTGTTGAACACCACCACGGCCATGCCGGCCACCACAAAGGCCTCGTGCGGCACGCGCACCTTGGCCAGGGTGGCTTTGGCGTTGGAAAGCTGCTGCAGCGGGCAGCTGAGCGCCTCCACGAAGCCCTGCCACAGAAAAACGCCCGCCAGCACGAAGGCCGGGTAGGGCACGTCGCCCGAGGCCACGTTCAGCACCCGGCTGCGCCCGAGAAAAATCCAGACCAGCCCGGTCACCAGCGACGGCAGCAGCAGCCAGGCGTAGCCCAGCAGGCTCTGGCGCACCTGCACCTTGAGGTTGCGCACAAACAGCTGCCAGCCGATGCGGTACACCACACCCAAATCGGCCCGCACTTCGCGCAAAAAGACGCGCGGCGCCAGCAAGGGCGACTGGGAAGTGTAAATTGTTTCCTTCATTTGGGGTAACGTTGCAACCGCGGCGCTTCAGCTCACGCCGCTAGTAGGATGATGGATAATAGAACGCCGCCCGCAGCCGGGGCCGCTTATGCGCTGCTGCGAATGGCTCGCGCCAGCGAGTGGTGGGCGTTCAAGTTTGCCCCGATTCTGGCCACGGCCTACGCCACCGCAGCTTTCGCGCAAGTGCCCTTGTGGCCCTTGCTGCCGCGCCTGCTGCTGTTGCTGCTGGCCCTCACGGTGGGGGCCACCTACGTCAGCGTGCTCAACGACTGGACCGACCGCGCCGACGACCACGCCGCCGGCAAGCCCAACCGCCTGGCCGGGCAGTCGCCGCGCGTGGTGGCGGCCATGCTGGCCGGGTGCGCGGCGGCGGGCCTGTGGGCGGGCATCTATTTCTGGCAGGTCAGCCCGATGTCCGCCGGCCTCTACCTGGGAGCCTGGGTGGCCTACTCGCTGTACTCGCTGCCGCCGGTGCGCCTGAAGGTACGCGGCGGCTGGGGCCTGCTGGCCGATATGGCCGGCGCCCATCTTTTTCCCCAACTGCTCACCGCCGCGCTGGTCAGCCAGTGGGCGGGGGCGGCGGCTTTGGGGTGGTGGCTGGCGGCGGTGGGGGCCTGGGCCGTGGGCTGCGGGCTGCGCAACATTCTGTGGCACCAGTTGGGCGATGCCGCCAACGACGCGCGGGCAGGCGTCGGCACCTTCGTGGTGCGGCACGGCGAGCCAGCGGGCCGCCGCCTGGCGGTGGCCGCCCTGGTGCTGGAGGCCGTCGGCCTGGGGCTGTTGCTCTACCTCGGCCGCCAGCCGCTGGCTTACTTGGCCTTGGTCCTCTACGGCAGCATCACCTACCTGCGCGCCCGCGTGTGGCAGCAGCCGGTGGTCATCGCCCAGTCCCGGGCCGGGCAGCACCTGCTGCTCAACGACTACTACGAGGTGTACTACCCCCTGGCCCTGCTGCTGGGGCAGGCCTGGCACCACCCCGCCGACGCCGGAGTACTGGCCCTGCACATCGGGCTGTTTGGCCTGCACAGCTGGCACCGGCTGCGCCTGTGGGGGGCGGCCCTGGCCGTGCTCGGGGGCAAAATGCAGCGGCTGCTTCATGCCGATTGAGCGTAGCTTTTGGCGTAATAATGCTTCACGTAGTCGGCTACTTCCCGCAGGATGCAGCAGCCGGTGGCAAACGGCGCCAGCCGAAAGGCTGCCAGCAGGTGGCGAAGCATGGCGTTTTTTTCTGAATGCTTGTAGCTGGTGTAGGCGTAATTGACGTAATGCTCGGCCTGCTGCTGCTGAAAAATGGCGATTTCCGACCGGCTCAGCTGGCCCTGGTGGCGCCGCAGAAGCAGGGGCTCGTCGTGGGCGCTTAGCTCCTGAGCAATGGCCGTGTGGCTGCGGCCGTCGTAAATGTTGTCGCCCTGCACGCGTTTCAGCCAGTGCGGCGCCATGGTGAAAGCCGCCGCCGTGGGCCGGTGCAGCACAATGTCCAGCAGCAGGCACCAGTCGTCGGCAATGCGCATCTGTTCGTTCCAGCCCCCGGGCATGGCCGAGCGCCGGATTATCAGGGCCGACGAAGGCGCCGGGCAAATTTCCAGCACCATGCGGCGCGTTTGGGCCGCATCGAGGTGCCACCAACTGCCGAGGGCCCGCGTGAGGTAGCGCCGCCGCACCGCCGCCCGTCGAAAAAACGATTCCAGCCCTTTGTTGCCGTTGCTGGTGCGCCAGTTCATGAACACGATGCTGCGCTCCGGCAGCAGCTGGCCAATGCCTTCGCTCAGAAAAGCAGGGTCCCAGATGTCGTCTGAATCCAGCGAGGCCACATACTCGCCCCGGCAGTGGCGCAGGCCGGCGTTGCGGGCCGCGGCCTGCCCCTGATTGGACTGGTGGTGGTATTCCACCCCCGCAAAGCCCTCGACGATGCGGCGCGTCTCATCCGTCGAGCCGTCATCGACCACGATGATTTGCTTGTGGGCATAGTCCTGGGCTAGCACGCTGCGAATGGCGTCGGCCACCAGGTGGGCCCGGTTGTAGGTAGGGATGATAACGGAAACTAAACCGGGTTGCATGTAGAGGTAGAAGTTTGTGTATAGAAAGAACGATTATGCGCTGGATTATAATCTCTTAGGCGGTGGCGGCTTGGTGCAATAGGAGCTGGCTGAGCAACTGGCCGGGTTTGGCCGGTACCTGGGCCCGGGCGTGGGCGGCGGCATGCCGGCCCAGGGCCGGCCATTCGGCGTAGCGGGCCCAGGCCCGCTCCAGGGCTTCGTCGAGGGCGGGCACGGTGGCGGCACCGGCCAGAAACCCCGTTTCGTTGTCCACGAGCAGCTCGGCCGTGCCGCCGGCGGCCGTGGCAATGGCCGGCCGGCCGCACAGCATGGCCTCAATCAAAGCCAGGGGCAGGCCCTCATAGCGCGACGACAGCACCAGGGCGTGGTGGCTGGCCCACACGGCCGCAATGTCCGGTACCTGCCCGGCCCAGGTTACCCGCCCGGTCAGGCCAAGCAGCGCAGCCATGTCCTGCAGGGCGGGCCCGTCCACGCCACTTCCAAAAAAAGAAACGTGCAGGGGGCGCTGCCGCCACTTTGGCAGCGCCAGAACCTGCAGCAGCACGTCCTGGCCCTTGTCCAGCACCTCCAGTCGGGCCACGCACGCCAGCCGCACCACGGCCCCCGGCGCCGGCCAGGGCAGCTCCCCGGCGTGCGGCACATTGAACGGGTTGGGCACCACGCTGGCGCGGTCCAGCGCCAGGCCCATCTGGTACTGGGTCAGCGCGAGGTTGTGTTGCGATACAAAATAGCAGTGCCGGGCCGCCGGATAGGCCAGGCGCGCCGCCACCCGTAGCTGTGCCGGCGGAAAAAAGATTTCGGCCGCTTTTTGGGAGATGAGCACGAAGGGGTGGTTGCCGCGCCGGCAGGCATCGGCAAACGGGATGCCGTCGAAGTTCGAGCCCTGCGCCACCACCACCAAATCGGGCTGGGCCTGGCGCAGGTGCTGCCGCACCTGTGCCACCTGGCTGTCGAGGAGCGTCCACTGCCAGCGGGCCGGCAAGGCCCGGTTAACTATCCGCCGGGCGAATGCCGAATGTTGATTTAAGCCTTCTACCGCACACCCCGCGGCCCGCAGTTGCCGCACCCGTGGGTGCTCCGCCTCAAAAACCGTTTTCAGAACCGTCACCTGGTGGCCGGCCTGTTGCAGGCACAGGGCCGCCTCCGCCCAAAGTTCTTCGCTACCTCCCCAGGGATGCATGCAGGAACTGATAATAACAAAGCGCATGGCAGGCCGCAAAAATTAAATCGCTCGTTGGGAGCTGCCGCAAAGGTCGCGTCAATTGCCCTACAGCGCTATGACATGAATATGTCATATTTTAGTGTCTGAACAAACTGGCGACTTTCCTGCCGTTTCGCGGACAAACCCAACCACAGACGAGACTAAACGAAGGACACCCGGAGCCCAAGCAGTTGATGCTATTTGTACAATTGGTTGTCCACCAAGCCGTTTACATAAAATTGCACGCAAGCGCGTAGCTCATCGCCGTACTTTCTCACCAGTGTCGGGTCGGGATTGGCCACGGGTTTGGTGGGGATGAAGTGGGTTTGATAAGGGTAAAGCCGAACTTCGTTTTTGTTGGTCAGCTCGGTCACGAAATCCGAATGCACGAGGTAGTAAGAGTCGCCGTCGCGGAATAAGGCGCGGCCCGGGCTGCCCGCATCAAACACCGAGGAACCGAAGGGCAACAGTTGCTTTTGCTCCTGCGGCAGCCCTAGCACGTCGAGCACCGAGGCCGGCACGTCAGCCTGCTGGGTGATGCGGTGCGGATTGGCGGTGGGCAAGGGCTGGCCGGACCGATAGAAAAGCAACGGCGTTTTGTGGTTGCCGAGCGGGCTTTGGTAGCCGGGCTGGTCGGTTTGGGACGTATGGTCGGCCGTCAGAATAAACAGCGTGTTCGCAAACCACGGCTCTCGGCGAGCGGCCGCAAAAAAGCGCCGCAACGCCAAATCGGTGTAGGCAATGGTGGGGTGAATAGGCAGCGTGCCCGCCGAAAACTGCCCCTTGTGCTGGGCCGGAATCGTGAACGGGTCGTGGGCGCTGAGCGTGAAGAGCGTGGCAAAAAACGGCTGCTTGGTGGCCGTCAACTGCCGGTTAAAGAATTGCAGGTAAGGCTCGTCGAAGATGCCCCAGTGGCCGTCGTAGTCGGGGCTTTTGGTGCCGCCGGGGTATTCGTTCAGGCCGTAGTAGCGCTGCATGCCCGCCATCCCGCTGAACATATCGAAGCCCATGGTGCCGTTGGTGCCGGCGTGGTACATGGCCGTGGCGTAGCCGTGGCGCCGCAGGATTTCGCCCAGCCCGTGCACCTCGGCCGTCTGGAAGCTGGAGGTGATGAAGGGCTCGTCCATCAGCGAGGGCAGGCCCGAGAGCACGGCTGGCAGCGCCTCAATGGAGCGGCGGCCGTTGGCGTAGTTGTCGCGCATGAGCAGGGCACCGGGCGCCGTGGCCAGCGAATCGAAAAACGGCGTGTAGCCGCCGCGCCCACCGTTTTCCACGCCCGTGTATTCCGAGCCAAAGCTTTCGATGAGCAGCAGCACCACGTTGTTGGCCACCGGCGGTGTGGCCCGGGCGGGCACCGGCGCGGCGGCCAGCGCCGGCCGCAGCGCGGCCATGCTGGCAAAGTAGTGCGCGCGTTCCACCGGCGTTTCGTCGAAGGATTTCAGCACCGTGAACGTGCTGTTTAGGGCCAGATGGCCCAGCACGGCGGGCTGCTGCTCGAAGGCTGTACCCGTGCGCAGGGGCTTCAGCTGCCACCCGCCGCGCAGGCCCAGCACCACTAGGGCCACCACCACAGCAAACTCCAGCGCCCGGCCCAGCCACTGCCGGCCGCGGGGCGGCGGCACCGCCAGCTCGGCCCGGGTGGGCATGGGGCATAGGCGCCACAGCAGGTACACCAGCCCCAGCAGCGGAATGGCCAGGTACCAGTAGTGCAGCCCGATTTGGCCAGCCTGCCGCGATAGGTCGTCGCCAATGGTGTGCCACTCGTTGCTCAGCCGCCGCCCGATGAACTTGAAATACTGCCAGTCGATAACGTTCAGCAAAAATCCCAGCAGATTCACCAGCACAAATAGCCCCCGCAGCCACTGCTGGCCTATCCGGCTGCGCACCGGCACCAGCAGCGAAAACAGCACCAGCGGCAGGTTCAGCCAGAGCAGAGCCGCCACATCAAAGCGCAGCCCGTGCACGAAAGCCAGCAGCACCGAGCCCGTATCAATGTCCCGAAACGTGGCAAAGTTGAAAGCGTAAAAGCCCAGCCGCAGCAGCGTGTACACGCCCATCAGCAAAGCAAATCGGCGCAGCAGCAGGCGAATGGCAGGGGAGGGTAGCAAAGTCAATTAAAAATAAAGAATTAGGAATTAAAAATTAGACGAGAGAAAACATCAAAATGCCTCCCCGACAACAAAGCGGGAAGGCATTTTTAATTTTTAATTCTCAATTTTTAACTTAAACCGTCGCGCCTTCCAGCACCGAGTCCACGCTAACCAGCGGCAGGCCCCAGGCTTCGGCCACGCCTTTGTACACCACCTCGCCGTGCACCACGTTCAGGCCGAGGCGCAGGGCCTCGTCGCGGCGGCAGGCTTCCTGCCAGCCTTGGTTGGCCAGTTTCACGGCGTAGGGCAGGGTGGCGTTGGTCAGGGCGAGGGTGCTGGTGTAGGGCACCGCGCCGGGCATGTTGGCCACGCAGTAGTGCACCACGTCATCAATGATGAAGGTGGGGTTTTCGTGCGTGGTGGGGTGGCAGGTTTCGATGCAACCGCCCTGGTCCACGGCCACGTCCACCACCACGGTGCCGGGACGCATGGTCTTCAGCATGTCCCGGGTGATGAGGTGCGGGGCCTTGGCACCGGGAATCAGCACGGCGCCCACAATAAGGTCGGCCGTTTTGATGGCTTCGCGGATGTTGTACTCGTTTGAGTACTGCGTCACCACGTTTTTGGGCATGAAGTCGTCCAACTCACGCAGGCGGTTCAGGTTGATGTCCATCACCGTCACCTGCGCGCCGAGGCCGGCGGCCACCTTCGCGGCCTGCGTGCCCACGATGCCGGCGCCCAGCACCAGTACGTGCGCGGGCTTCACGCCGGGCACGCCGCCCAGCAGAATGCCGCGGCCTTTGAGAGGCTTTTCCAGGTACTTGGCGCCTTCCTGCGGGGCCATGCGGCCGGCCACTTCGCTCATCGGGATGAGCAGGGGCAGGGCGCGGTTGCTGAGTTCTACCGTCTCGTAGGCGAGGCAGATGGCCTTGCGCTCAATCATGGCGTGGGTCAGCTCTTCGCCGCTAGCAAAGTGGAAATAGGTGAACAGCAGCTGGTTCTCCTTGATGAGCGGGTACTCTTCCGCAATCGGCTCCTTCACCTTGATAATCATCTCGGCCTGCTCATACACATCGGCGATGGTGGCGAGCATCGTGGCACCGGCCGTCTGGTACTCCTCGTCGGAGAAGCCCGAGCCTTCGCCGGCGGTGCTTTGCACCAGCAGGGTGTGGCCGTGCTTGCGCAGTTCGGCTACGCCAGCGGGGGTGAGGCCGACGCGGTTTTCGTTGTTTTTAATTTCCTTAGGAACGCCGATTATCATGAGCGAAGTGGTGGGAGGTGAAGGTTAAACCGAGAGGTGAAAAATTCGAGACGCAAAGATAGGGCGGCGCGTTCCCTTCGGCCGCGCAGGATTTCGGCCTTATTGCGGCGCTTCGGCCAGCAGCGCGTTCAAATCGAGGGCGCGGGTGTACATCTGTATCTCGCCCGAAGCCGTCAGGGGCCACTCTTCGCGGGGCCGGTCCCAGTACAGCTCCACGCCGTTGCCGTCGGGGTCGTCAAGGTAAATGGCTTCCGACACGCCGTGGTCGGCCGAGCCGGTGATGGGGTATTGGGCCAGCGCCAGCTGCTTCAACGCCCCTGCCAATTCGGCCCGCGTGGCATACAAAATGGCCGTGTGGTAGAGCCCCGCGCCGTGCTTGCGGGCCGGCGGGCCGCCCAGGCTGTTCCAGGTATTCAGCCCAATGTGGTGGTGGTAGCCGCCGGCCGAAACAAAGGCCACTTGGTTGCCAAACCGCTGCACTACCTGAAATCCCAGAATGTCGCGGTAAAAGCCCAGCGCCTTATCGATATCGCTGACTTGCAAATGAATATGGCCAATGCGCGTCTGCGCGGGCACGACGTAAGCGCCCCCATTGGTCAGGTTGCCGCTGGTGATTGAGTTTTCCATGCAGCAAAGATACATACAATTAATGTACATACATCTATTGTCGCGGAATGCATAAAAAAGAAAGCCCCACCGCAAGGGCAGGGCTTTCTTGAATCGTTCACAAAATCCGATTAATCCGAAAAATCCGAGCGAAGCGAAGTTCGGCGCAGCCAATCCGTGGTCCGGATTACTTAAACGGCACGGCCGTGCCGCTTTCCTTCACCATGCTGTTGCCGCTCAGGTCGCGCACGATGTTGGCCTTGAGGGTGATTTTGGCGTCGCCGCTCACGTCATTGGAGGCAATGGTCACTACATCGCTCACCTGGCCGAGCTGGCGTTGGCTATAAATCAGGTCCACCACGGCGCTCTGGCCGGGGGCAATGGGCCTGGGCGTGGCCTTGTAGCCCACGCAGTAGCAGCCGGAGGTGAGGGCACCGAGTACCAATTCGGTTTTGCCGGTGTTTTTAATGGTGAAGCGGGCCGTGGGCTGCTGGCCGGCCTCAAACTTGCCGAAATCGTGGCTGGCCTGGTCCACCACCAAGTGGGGCGAGGCGGCCAGCTGGGCGGGCGTAAGCGTGGGCTTCATTTGCTCCTTGGTGAGTACCGAACCCTTGATGCTAAGGACTTTGCTGGGGTCGGCGGCATTGCTGGTCACGGTCACCGTTTTGTTGAACACACCGGGGCGGCCGGCGCTGCTGTACATAGCCTTGATGATGCCGACTTTGCCGGGCAGCACGGGCGTTTTGGTCCAATCGGGGGTGGTGCAGCCGCAGCTAGCCTGCACGTTGGCAATAACCACGGGCTGGTTGCCGGTGTTCTTGAACTTGAACTCGTAGGTTGCCATCGTGCCTTCGGGCACGTTGCCGAAGTCGTGGTTGTCGGTTTCAAACTTCATCACGCCCTGGGCGTGGGCCGAGAGGCCGATGGCCAGCAGGCAGAGGGTAAGAAGACGTTTCATGGTTAAAATAGAAAGTCAGTGAAAATCGAAAAAAAGCACGTCATGTCGGGCTTGCCGAGACATCTCGCTAGCGCAATCTGTCATCCTGAGCGGAGCGAAGGACCTTATCAGGTTTGAACAATGCGTTGTGACGTGATAAGGTCCTTCGCTCCGCTCAGGATGACAGGCGATTGAATTCTGCGGCACGGGATAATAACCCGACTGCACCCAACCCAACGTTCCTACCCCAAATATACGGCCAAAGCCTGCGCACCACCTAGCCGGCCCCGATTCCGTATTTTTGCACCACGGCTCCGGCCGGTCCTGCCTTCCTCACTCAGAATTCCCACTTCCCCGTTCCCCGATATTATATGTCTGCTGCCGAAACTGCCCAGCCCGCGCTAAGCGCGCCCCTCACCAAGGCCGATTTTCTCACCGATTACCGCCTGGCCTGGGAAAGCCGGCACGCCTCGCTGGCGGGCCGCAAGGAAGTGTTCATGGGCAAGGCCAAGTTTGGCATCTTCGGCGATGGCAAGGAAGTGCCCCAGCTGGCCATGGCCCGCGCCTTCCAGGACGGCGACTTCCGCGCCGGCTACTACCGCGACCAAACCTTTATGGTGGCCATCGGCCAGCTCACCTGGGAGCAGTACTTCGCCCAGCTCTACGCCAACCCCGACGTGGAGGCCGAGCCCGCCACCGCTGGCCGCGCCATGAACGGCCACTTCGCCACCCGCATGCTGGACGACGACGGCAACCTCACGGCCCTGGCGCACAGCAAGAACTCTTCGGCCGACATCTCGCCCACGGCCGGCCAGATGCCGCGCCTGCTGGGCATGGCCTACGCCTCCAAGCTGTTCCGCCAAAACCCCGAGCTGCACCAATTCACCGACCTTTCGACCAACGGCAACGAGGTGGCCTTTGGCACCATCGGCAACGCCAGCACCTCGGAAGGCATGTTTTTCGAAGCGCTGAACGCGGCCGGTGTGCTGCAGGTGCCCATGCTTGTGAGCGTGTGGGACGACCACTACGGCATCTCCGTTCCGGCTGAATACCAGACCACCAAGCAGAGCATTTCGGACATCATGATGGGCCTGCAGCGCGAAGGCGAAGGCCAGTCGGGCTTCGAAATCTTCGTAGTGCGCGGCTGGGACTACGCCGGTTTGGTCGACACCTATCAGCGGGCCGCCGCCGTGTGCCGCGAGCAGCACGTACCCGTGCTCATCCACATCACGGAGCTCACGCAGCCGCAGGGCCACAGCACCAGCGGTTCGCACGAGCGCTACAAAAGCAAGGACCGCCTGGGCTGGGAGGAGTCGCACGACTGCCTGCACAAGCTGCGCGAATGGCTGCTGGCCGAGGGCCACGCCACCGAATTGGAGCTGGACGACATCGAGAAAAACGCCGCCGCCGTCATCAAAACGGCCCGCACGGCTGCCTGGGCCGCTTTCTTCGACCCCATCAAGGCCGAGCGCGACGAGGCCGTGGGCATGCTCGAAAAGCTGGTGACCGACACCGGCACCGAAAACACGCTGCACGAGCTGGTGGAGCAGCTCAAAACCAACCCCACGCCCATCCGGGCCGACATTGTGCGGACCATGCGCCGCGTGCTGCGCGCCGTGCGAAATGAGAAGCGCAGCTTCGGCCGGCGCGTGGTGCAGCGCCACTTGGAGCAGCTACTGGCCGAAAACGCCGACCGCTACAACTCCAACCTGTTCAGCCAGAGCGAATACGCGGTGGGCAACATTGAGGAAGTGGCTGCCACCTTTGCGCCCGATGCCGCGCAGGTGGATGGCCGCGAAGTGCTACAAGCCTGCTTCGACGCCAACTTCCAGCGCGACCCCAGCATCTTCGCCATTGGCGAGGACGTGGGTAAGATTGGCGACGTGAACCAGGCCTTTGCGGGCTTGCAGGACAAGTTTGGTGAGTTGCGCGTGACCGATACCGGCATCCGCGAGTGCACCATCATCGGGCAGGGCATTGGGGCGGCGTTGCGCGGCCTGCGGCCCATCACCGAAATCCAGTACCTGGATTACCTGCTCTACGCCATCCAGATTCTCAGCGATGACCTCGCCTGCCTGCAGTACCGCACCAAGGGCGGGCAGAAGGCTCCGCTCATCATCCGCACCCGCGGGCACCGGCTGGAGGGCATCTGGCACTCGGGCTCGCCCATGCAGATGATTTTGGGCAGCATCCGCGGCATTCATGTGTGCGTGCCGCGCAACATGACGCAGGCGGCCGGGTTCTACAACACGCTGCTGCGCAGCGACGAGCCCGCGCTGGTGATAGAGTGCCTGAACGGTTACCGTCTGAAAGAAACCATCCCGGCCAACGTGGGTGAATTCACGCTGCCGCTGGGCCGGCCGGAGGTGCTGAAAAAAGGCACTGACGTGACGGTGGTCACCTACGGCTCGATGTGCCGCATTGTGATGGAAGCGGCCAAGCAGCTGGCCGAAGTGGGCATTTCGGTGGAAGTAATTGACGTGCAGACGCTGCTGCCCTTCGATACTGACCACCTCATTGCCGACAGCCTGCAGAAAACCAACCGCGTGGTATTTGCCGACGAGGACGTGCCCGGCGGCGCCACCGCCTTCATGATGCAGCACGTGCTGGACGAGCAAGGGGCTTACCGCTTCCTGGATGCGCAGCCGCGCTGCCTGGCCGCGCAGCCCCACCGCCCGGCCTACAGCTCCGACGGCGACTACTTCAGCAAGCCCAACGCTGAAGACGTGTTCGACACGGTGTACGAGCTGATGAGCGAGGCCGAGCCGGAGAAATTCCCCGAAATTTATTAAGCCAAAAAAACGCTGGCCTTAGCGGGCCAGCGTTACATCGGTAGTAGTGACGGTGTTGCTCTCATGCAGCGCCCGGTCCATAATAGTAATTTCGAACCTAAATATGTCGCCGGGAAAGAACGGGGCGCCGTCGACGCTGAGGGGCAGCTTGTAGTTGAGGGTGCCTTTGAGGGGAGCAGGGCGCGAACCTTCTTTTTCGAGGTGCAGAAACCGACCATCGTACTCGCCAGCCACGCCGCCAGTGTTGATAAACCGGACATAGGTGTTGCCTACCTTTTTGTAAGGCTGAATCTTATAATTGTAGGCGTAGCCGCGGTTGTTGAAGCCGTTGGTGGTAGAGTTATAAGGCGCAACTTTGATGTCGTCATCAGAAAGACCGAGGTCGCCGTCGCCGTCGCGGAAATCAACCGAAAACGTGAGTGTGTCGATTTCGGTATTTGTCCCGGTTTTCACGCGCGCTACCGTCACCGATTTAAAATCGATGGCCGGCACTACCGGGTAATCGGGGGCGCTGAGGCAGCCGCTGAGGCTCAGGCCGCCCAGGCAAATGGCGACGGCCGGAAGGGTACGAAACAGATTCATGGGAGCAGAAAGTGACGAGACAACATTACAACGACGAACGTAGCGCCAAAGTACGTTTTTCCCAACGAATAGCAGCGCCGGTTGGTTCGGCCTGCGTTGCTAACCACAAGCCTTGCGCATGAGTTTCCGAGATGATTTCTTACGCCGCCTTCCGGCGTTAAATGAGGACGAGTTTGAAGCCGCCGCCTTGGCCCTGTTTCGGCACCAAGTCGCGCACTGCCCGCCCTACGCCGAGTATCTGGCGCAGCTGGGCCGAAACCCGGCCACCGTGGCCCGGCTGACGGACATTCCGTTTCTGCCCATCGAGTTTTTCAAAACCCACGAAGTTCGCACCGAACCCGCCACTTGGGAAGCGCAGGAGCTGTTTCTGAGCAGCGGCACCACTTTGCAGCAGCGCAGCCGCCACCTGGTGCGCGACCCCGCCCTGTACCGCGAAAACGCGGCCCGCATCTTCGAGCAGTCCTACGGCCCGCTCCCGGGCTGGACGTTTCTGGCGCTGCTGCCCTCGTATCTGGAGCAGGGCCATTCCTCGCTGGTGGCCATGGTCGATTATTTCGCGCGGCAGTCGGGCCAAACGCAGCCGGCCTTTTTCCTGTACGACCACGCCGCTCTGCGCGCCGCGCTGGCCGAGGCCAAGCAGACGCCGGGCCGCCGCGTCATGCTTATCGGCGTGAGCTACGCGCTGCTGGATTTCGCGGCCGAAGCCGGGCCCGCGCCGGAGCTGCAAGGCCTCACCGTGCTGGAAACCGGCGGCATGAAGGGCCGCCGCCGCGAGATGATTCGCGAGGAGCTGCACGTCGAATTGCAGCAGGCGTTCGGGCCGGCTGGCATCCATTCCGAATACGGCATGACGGAGCTACTCAGCCAGGCCTATTCGCTGGGCGACGGCCGTTTCCACTGCCCCGCACCGCTGCGGGTGCTGCTGCGCGACCCGTCAGACCCGTTTTCCATTGGCAGCAGGGGAGACGGGGCCATCAACGTGATTGATTTGGCTAACATCGATTCCTGCGCTTTTATTGAAACCAAGGATTTGGCCCGCATGCACCCGGACGGCTCGTTTGAGGTGCTGGGGCGCATGGATAATTCGGACGTTCGCGGGTGCAATCAGCTGGTGTGAATGGGATTGGGTGAATCACTACCTTGCGAACATATTATACGCTCAACATGCCGGTCGAATGCTGAGATGCCGACTTGTTGAACAGGCCTAATTACCGGGTAGTATAAAGCAAAAATCGTGAGAAAGCTCCTAATGTGCCTGGCTTTGCTGGCGGGCAAGGCCGCAGTTGCGCAAGCGCAGTCGCCACAGCTTATTGACGTGCATGTACACTGTTACGACGACAACAGATTCGCATACCCGGCGCCGACTCTGCAAGGATGCAGCCCCGCAAAAAACGCCTCTGCCCATTTCCAGGAAACTTATGCGGCGCTGCGCAAAGCCGGGGCACGGCATGTGGTTATCAGCGGCTCGCCAAGCGCCGTAGAGAGTTGGATGCGCAAAGACTCGGCGCACCTGTTCATCCCCGCCATCGCAATCGATAAACCCGACGAGTACGGGATGGATACGGTTCGGCTGAAGCAGCTGATTCTGGACAAGAAAATCGCGGTGTTTGGCGAGGTGGGCGCGTACTACGCCGGCTCTACGCTGGCCGACCGCATCTGGCAGCCTTATCTGCGCATTTGTGAGCGGTACGATGTGCCGGTTGCGGTTCACATCGGCGGCGGCCCCCCCGAAACGCCTTATCACGGCTCGCCCAATGCCCGCCTGAGTTTGGGTGACCCTTTCCTGCTGGAAGATGTGCTGATTAAGTACCCAAAATTGCGGCTGTACATGATGCACTCGGGGGAAGTGTGGTTATGAGCACGCCGTTAGAATGATGCAGATGTACCCGCAGGTGTACACCGACTTGGGCGCCATCCTGTGGGTGTCGCCGCTCACGCAGCACTACGCTACTGAGTTTCTGAAACTGGCCAAAGCGGATGGCAGCTTGTCGCGGGTGATGTTCGGTTCCGACCAGATGCGGTGGCCGGGGGCCATACCCAAATCAATTCAGTTTCTGAATAGCCTGGCTTTTCTCAGCAAAAAAGACAAGGAAGATATTCTGTATAACAACGCTGCCCGTTTTTTGCGAATTGGGAAATAGAGTGCTTTAAAAAAGTTCTTGTCCTTGGAATTATATCGCAAATAAATTCAAGTAATTAATTCGCCTACTGATAAATAGCTGTGGGTAACTCTTTATCGAATATTCAGGCCGACAGTTAATTTGCATAGCCAGTAAAAAATAGCGACGCCCGAATTAAAAGATTCGGGCGCCGCTATTTTCTCCAAAGAACTATTTCCCCGCAAACGCTTTCGCGTCATCGGCCGAAATCGTGTCGTCGCTCATAATTACCAGCCGCTCCACCACGTTGCGCAGCTCGCGGATGTTGCCGCGCCAATCCAAACCCTTCAAATACTCCAGCGCGGCGGGGTCCACTTTCTTGGGCTTATTGCCGTAGTCGGCGGCGATGTCGTTGAGAAACTTTTGAATCAGTTCGGGGATGTCTTCGCGGCGGTCGTTGAGGGCGGGGACCTGGATGAGGATGACCGAGAGGCGGTGGTAAAGGTCTTCGCGGAAGTTGCGGTCGGCGATTTCCTGAAGCAGGTTTTTGTTGGTGGCGGCGAGGACGCGCACGTTCACCGAAATTTCCTTTTCGCCGCCCACGCGGGTGATTTTATTCTCCTGCAGCGCGCGCAGCACTTTGGCCTGGGCCGAGAGGCTCATGTCGCCGATTTCGTCGAGGAAAAGCGTGCCACCGTCGGCCTGCTCAAACTTGCCGATGCGCTGCTTCACGGCCGAGGTGAAGGAGCCTTTTTCGTGGCCGAACAGCTCGCTTTCGATGAGTTCCGACGGGATAGCGGCGCAGTTTACTTCCACCAGCGGGCCCTGGGCGCGGCTGCTGAGCTCGTGCAGCTGGCGGGCCACCATCTCCTTGCCGGCGCCGTTGGGGCCGGTGATGAGGACGCGGGCGTCGGTGGGGGCCACCTTTTCGATGGCTTTGCGCACGGCGCCGAGGGCGGCCGAGGAGCCCACCATCTCGGAGCCTTTCGTGACGGAGAGCTTCTTTTTCAGCGTCTTGGTTTCGCTCACCAGCTTGGTGCGGTCAAGGGCGTTGCGGACGGTGACGAGCAGGCGGTTGAGGTCGGGCGGCTTGGGCAGGAAGTCGTAAGCGCCTTTTTTGGTGGCTTCCACGGCCGTGTCGATGCTGCCGTGGGCTGACACCATGATGAAGGCGGCGTCGGTGCCCATTTTCTGGGCGCGTTCCAGCACTTCGAGGCCGTCCATTTTGGGCATGCGGATGTCGCAGAGCACTACGTCGTACTTCTGCTGAATCAGCAAATCGAGGCCGGCGGGGCCGTCTTCGGCTTGGTCGACGGTGTAGCTTTCAAATTCCAGAATCTCCTTCAGCGTGTTGCGGATGGCTTTTTCGTCGTCGATGATGAGGATGCGGGGCATGAGTTGTAGCGCATGCTTTAGCTTGCGCGGCGTATGGTGAAACAAAAGCGACTGGCCGGGCTTATTACCGCCGCTGGGGCGCAAGCTAAAGCATGCGCTACAAAAAAACGGCTTTTCCGGTACCTGCGCCAAATCACTTAGCCGTATAACGTGACACTCCAAAAAACATCCATGAAAATCAATCCCACCCGTCCGCTGCTGCTCGCGGCGGCCTTGGCCAGCAGCTTCGGCCTTTATTCTTTAACCAGCCGGCCCAGCGCCGTGACGGCCGACCCCAACAACGCCGGCCTGAAGCTGCCCGCCGGCTTTGGCGCGCTGGTGGTGGCCGAAACCGGCGCCCGTGCCCGGCATATCGCCGTCACGCCGCAAGGCACCATCTACGTGAAGCTGAACCGGGCTAAAGACGGCAAGGGCATTCTCGAACTCAAGCATACGGCCGGCGGCAAGGCCACCGTCACGGGTGGTTTTGGCAGCTACGGCGGCACGGGCATCTATGCCAAAGGCAACTATCTGTACGCCTCTTCGGATGAGGACGTGTACCGCTACAAGCTGGATGCGAAAGGGGAGGTGACCAACCCCGCCCAGCCCGAAAAAATCGTGTCCGGCCTGCTGAACCGGGGCGAGCACGAAAGCAAATCAATTGTGCTCGACAACGCCGGCAACCTTTACGTGAACGTGGGCGCCTACTCCAACTCCTGCCAGGAAAAGGACCGGGAGAAAGGCTCGATGGGGCGGCCGGGCTGCCCAATTCTGGATTCGGCGGGCGGCATATGGCAGTTCCGGGCCGATAAGGTGGGACAGACTTACGGCACCGGCACGCGCTTCGCCACGGGCCTGCGCAACGTGGTGGGCCTCGACTGGAACGCGCAGAGCAACCAGCTTTTCGTGATGCAGCACGGCCGCGACCAGCTGCACGACATCTTCCCGGCCCTGTACGACACCAAGCAGTCGGCTGAGCTGCCCGCCGAGTGCCTCTACGCCCTCACCAAGGGCGCTAATGCCGGCTGGCCCTACCTGTACTACGACCCGGTGAAGAAGCAGAAAATCCTGGCCCCCGAGTACGGCGGCGACGGCAAGAAGCTGGCCGACGCCAAGTACCTGGACCCTGCCGCCGCCTACCCCGCCCACACCGCGCCCGACGGCCTGTTGTTCTACACCGGCACCATGTTTCCGGCCAAGTACCGCAACGGGGCATTCATCGCCTTCCACGGTTCCTGGAACCGTGCGCCTGAGCCCCAGAAGGGTTATTACGTGGTGTTTCAGCCCTTCCAGAACGGCAAGCCCAGCGGCCCGTGGGAAGTGTTTGCCGACAACTTCGCCGGCTCGGCCGAGAAGGTGGCCAGCGGCCGCGCCGACCACAAGCCCTGCGGGCTCGCCCAGGGGCCGGATGGTTCGCTGTACGTGTCCGACGACAAGGCCGGCACCATCTACCGCATTGTCTACAATCAGAAATAACCGTCTTTCGTGAAGAATATTTGTGTCCTGCTGTCCCTGTTGCTGCTGAGCAGCGGGGCTGCTTTTGCCCAGAAAAAACCGGCCGCCAAAGCCCCGGCCAAAAAGCCCACGGCCGGCGTGTCGCCTGCGCTGCTGGCGTCGGGCAAGGCCATCTACGCCCAAAATTGCCTGAGCTGCCACCAGGCCGACGGTGGCGGCGTGGACGGCATGAACCCGCCCCTGACCAAAACCGACTACGTGCTGGGCGACAAACCCCGCCTGATAGGCGTGCTGCTCAACGGCCTAAAAGGCGTGGAAATCAATGGCGAGGAATACCGCAGCGTGATGCCCGCCCAAACCCACCTTACCGAGCAGCAAATGGCCGACGTGCTCACCTACGTGCGCAACAGCTTCGGCAACAAGGCCAGCGCCGTGACGGTGGGCGAGGTGAAGGCCGCGCGGGCGGCCAAGAAGTGAGGTCAGAAAAAGAACGCCATGTCGAGCATGCCGAGACATCTCGCGTGCCGAAGTAATCAAATCGATTGGTTTACTACCCCACGCGAGATGTCTCGGCAAGCTCGACATGACGTTTTTTAGTCTCGATATGCAAAACAAAAAAAGGCCCTTCCCGCGCGGAAAAGGCCTTTTTTGATTAGTGGTGATGGGTCTGTAAGCCGGGTTTTGTCCGCGGCCGAAGCCACTGCCCCACCATTTATCTAGGCCAGTCCTCGCGGAAAGGCTCCATCAACCTACCCGCTGGCGCCGGACGAGCCGCCCGGTGCCGATGCGGCCGAAGCCGCGCCGGCGTACCAGCTTATTTGGTCTTTCAACCCCTGAGGTTTACCCAGCCGGGACGGTCACCCGCCCGCTGGTGCGCTCTTACCGCACCTTTTCACCCTTACCGGCCGCCCGAAGGCGACGTAGGCGGTAATTTTCTGTGGCACTGGCTGTCCTGGTTCGCATTATACTCGCCAGTCCTTCCCGTTAGGAAGCAGGGTGCTCTGCGTTGCCCGGACTTTCCTCGTCGCCCGTCTTGCGTTGGGCGCCGCGGTGGGGCGACCCATCACTGCGGGCAAAGGTACAACGTCGGGAATGGCGGGCCGTCCGAGTGCAAAAAAAACCAGCCGGCCGGGCCAACTGGTTTTTTGGGGAAAAGCGGCTGGGCCGCTGCGCTTAGAAGCCCACGTTGCTGAACGTGCCAGTGGTGATGGTGCGCGTCCCGCTTGCGCCGCCGCTCCGGGGCTGAGCCACGGCGCTGAACGTGCCCGAAGCCCGCCGCGGGTTCGTGCTTACCGAAGTGATGGTGACGGTGCCCGTGCCCCCCGAGACGGTGGTGTTCCATTCGGCCAGGCCGGCGCCCGCGGCCTCTACCACGCTGATTTCCGAGGTGCTGCCTGCCCCGCCAAACGTGTAGGTGCGGGGACCGGTCGGCACCTGGTCTAGGCTGAGCGATACACCCCGGGCGCCCACGCTGCTGCTGCTCTGAATGACCAGCGAGCCAAACAACACGTTGGCCGTGACTAGGTTGGCCGTGGTGGCGGTGCCGTTGATGGTGTAAGCCAAGGTAGCACCGCCCGAGCTGCTCGTCGTGGCCGTGACGGGCGTGGCCGTGGCCGTGCCACCCGCTGTCACCGTCACGGTTTGCGTGGCCGGGGTCGCGTAGCCCGTGGCCGGCGTGAAGCTCAGCGTGTAAGTACCAGCGGCCAGATTGGAAAAGGTGTAGGCCCCGCTGGCGTTGGGGGTGGCCGTGGCGGTGGTGGCCGGGGTGGCCGAGCTGGTGGCCGTCACGGTCGTTACGGAGTTGGCGGGAGAAATCTGCCCGTTCACCGTGCCGGTGGTGGGGGTGGGGTCTGTCTTCTTGTCATCGCCGCACGAGGACAGCACAAGGGTAGTGGCAGCGAAGAAAGCCAAAAAGAGAAATTGGAAAAGGTGTTTCATGAAGGGGTTTGAGGTGGTAAAAAAAGATGATGTTGAAAAAAACGAATAAAAGTAAGCCAGAAATGCCGCTGAGTTGCCGAAGCACAGAAGCCGCTTGTTTCAAATGAAAGCCACCGGCCGGGATGCCCGCGCACGCCGGCCGGTACGCGGGTAGTTCGGGAAGGATGCCCCGGAATGCTGGCGCGCCCGCGTGAGTCTTGCCTGCTGCGCTTGCTCGGGCCGGCGGGCTATTTCCCTTCCCACACATTATCCTTCGGGAAGCTGTCGGGCACGAGGGTGCTGCCCAGTGTCACGCGCTTCAACTGCTGCTTGGTGGCGACGGGCACCGTGACGGTCGGCGCGCCCGACTCCCAGACGGCAATGCTGCGGTGGATTTTCTGGGTCGAGTTGTCGGCGAAGGTGAGGGTGAGGTCGACGGGGACGGGCTTGCGGCCGTGGGCGGCCACGGTGAGGTCGTAGCCGGTGGCGGTTTTATTCACGCTGGCGATGGCCAGGTCGGGGTAGCCGCCGTCGAAAAACCAGCGCTGCCAGAACCAGTTCAGGTTGCGCCCGGCGCCGGCGTTCATCGAGTTGAAGAAGTCGTAGGGCAGGGGGTGCTTGCCGTTCCAGGTGCGGATGTATGTGTGCAGGGCCTTCGTGAACAGCTCATCGCCGAGCAAGTCCTTCACGTAGAGGTAGCCCAGGGCCGGCTTGGGGTAGGAATTGAGGAAGAAGGCGCCGCCGTTTTGCTGGGTGCTGGGCGTGACGATGGGCAGGTCGCCCTCGGCGCCGGCGTTGTCGGCGTAGGGCTTGATGCCGTAGTTGTCGTCCAACTTCTGGTCAATCATCGAGGAAATTAGCCACTCGCCGATGGTGGCCCAGCCCTCGTCCATCCAGCCGTACTTCGTTTCGTTGATGCCCATGTAGAAGGGAAACATCGTGTGGAAGATTTCGTGGTCGGTGAGGGTGATGGCGTCCTCGCGGGTGTCGGTGGGGTTGTCGTTCACCATCATCGGGTACTCCATCTGGTCGAGCCCGTCGAACACCGTTTCGTGGGCGTAGGGGAAGGGCCACTTCGGGAACTGGTAGCTCATAGCCTCCACCGTGCGGCGGCTGAAATCGATGACCTCCGCGTAGTCCTTGTGCTTGGGGTTGTACACGGCATCGACGCGGGTGCGGCGCTTGGTGGCGGGGTCCACCACCAGGCTGGTGCTTTGCCACACGTAATGGTCGGCGGTGGCAAACACGAAGTCCGTCACGTTCTTGGCCTCGAAACGCCAGGTGTTCTGGTCGGCCTGCGGGGTAATGTCCTTGCGGGCCAGGTCCTCAGCGCTGATGATGGTGCTGATGGCGTCCCTCTGCTCAGCTTCGCGCAGGCGCTGGGCATACTTGGGCGTGAGCGCCTGGGCGGCGTTGGCAAGGTCGCCGGTGGCCCACACCACGAAGTTCTTCGGCACGGTGATGGCCGCCCGGAAGTTGCCGAAGTCGTTGTAAAACTCCTGGTCGCCGGTGTAGGGCACCTTGTTCCAGCCGTCGAGGTCGTCGTACACGGCGATGCGCGGGAAGAAGTAGGCCACAAAATCGGCGCCCGGCTCAATCTCGCCGGTGCGCTGGTGCGAGCCCTTGTTCAGGATGTAGGAGTACGTGGCGCGCACGGTGGCCACCTGGTGCGGCCCCAGCGCCCGGCGCAGCGCCACCGGCAGGTTGGTGGCATTAATGGCCAGCTTGTTCACGTCAAAATTCTCGCCGTTGATGGTCAGATTGAGAATCTTAACGCCCTCGCCAATGTCCTCGGGCGCAAAGGCCTTGCTGCGCGGGGCGCCCTTCTGGTAGAGGTTGGGGTAGAGCTTGAACCAGAGTTGCCGGAGCGAGTCGGGGCTGTTGTTGAGGTACTGAATGGCCACGGTGCCGGCCACGCGGCGGCTCACCGGGTCGAAGTTTACGGCCAGGTCATAGTCGGCCGAGTTCTGCCAGTACTGGGGGCCGGGCAGGCCGGTGGTGGCGCGGGTGCCCTTGGCGTAGAGGGGCTCGAAGTTGCGGGGCAGGGGCAACTGGGGCTGGGCCAGGGCAGCAAAGGGGAGCAGCAGGAGGGCAGCGGGGAGGAAACGCATGAGGCGGGGGAGGCAGGAGTTGATAAAGCACAAAAGAACGTCATGCAGAGCGCAGCGAAGCATCTTTACCGCCACCACTAATCCTTTTGATTGCGTTGCGCGGTAAAGATGCTTCGCTGCGCTCTGCATGACGTTCTTTCTTTGCGTTGCAGGTCAGTCCCAGTGGAGCCGGGCCTACTTCACCTGCATCGGCACGGTAGTCATCATCGGCAGGCCGAGCTGGCCCGATTCGTTACCGCCCCACATCCAGAGGGTGCCGTCGTCGCGCACGGCCACGCTGTGGGTGTTGCCCGCGCTCACCGCCTTCCACCGCTGGTAGCGAAACAACTTGACGGGCTGCGGCCGGGCCACGGTGGTGCCGTCGCAGAGCTGGCCGGCGCCGTTGTCGCCCCAGGCATAGAGGGAGCCGTTGGTGTCGAGGGCCAGGGTGTGGGCGTTGCCCTGGCTCAGGGCGCGCCAGCTCCCGGTGGCCGGGGCGGGCAGCGCGCGCAGGGCGTGGCCGGTATCGGTGTAGGCGTCGGCGGGGGCGCGGCCCCAGGCCCAGAGGGTGCCGTCGGGGCGCAGGGCTACGAGGTGGCCGCTGCCGAGGTAGGCGGCCTGCCAGGCGGTGCCGCGGTCCAGGGCGGTGGGCTTGGGGTAGTGCGGGGCGGGGTCGGCGGGGTCGCCCTGCGGGTTGAGGCCCCACACCCAGAGGCTGCCGTCGGCGCGCAGGGCCAGACTGCCCATCGCGCCGGCGCTCACGTGGCGCCAGTTGTGGTCGTGGCCTACCTGCCGGGGGGTAAAGCTGGGGTCGATGTTGCCGTTGCCGAGCTGGTGCTGCTCGTTTTCGCCCCACGCCCAGAGGGTGCCGTCGTCGCGCACGGCCAGTGTGTGCAGGAGGCCGGGGCTCGCCGCCTGCCAGCGCATGTCGGGGCCGATGGGCGTGGGCTGGTGGCAATCCGCCTTTTCGCCCAACCCGAGCTGGCCCGCGAAATTGGCCCCCCAGGCCCAGAGGGTGCCGTCGTCGCGCAGGGCCAGGCTGTGGGCCATGCCGGCCCAGGCGGCGCGCCAGCCGCCGTGGGGGCGCACCTGCACGAGGTGGGGCCGGTCGGTGGTGGTGCCGTCGCCGAGCTGGCCGTAGCCATTGTTGCCCCAGGCCCAGAGGCTGCCGTCGGTCCGGATGGCCAGCGTGTGCATGCCGCCGGCGCTCACGTGGCGCCAGTCGCTGCTGCTGCTGGGCTGCAGGAGGATGGGGTTGGCGTTGGCACCCAGCAGGGTGGTGCCCACCTGGCCCTGGTCGTTGTAGCCCCAGGCCCAGAAATCGCCGTCCGCGCGCAAGGCCACCGAGTGGGCCGCCCCGGCCCCGAAAGCCTGCGCATGCCAGTTGTTGGTGGGGCCGTCCCACTTAGCGCTGGAGCCCACCAGCACGGGCGCGTAGCGCGATTCGGTGGTGCCGTCGCCGAGCTGGCCGGTCTGATTCATCCCGAAGGCGTAGAGCTGGCCGCGGCCGGGCGCGTCGTGGGGGCCGTGGCTCAGGGCCAGGGTGTGCTGGTCGCCGGTGCTCACGTTTTGCCAGCTGCTGCCGGTGCCCACACGGGTGGGGCGGGCATAGATTTGCGGATGGTCGAGGCCGAGCTGGCCGCTGCCGTTGTGGCCCCAGCCCCAGAGCGCGCCGTCGGGGCTCACGCCCAGCGAGTGGTAGAGGCCGGCGCTCACGGTGCGCATCCGCACGGCCCCGAGGGGCACGGGGTGCGGGCGCGACTCTTCGGTGCCGTCGCCGAGCTGGCCCGCCTCGTTGTGGCCCCAGGCCCACACCTCGTCGTTGGTGCACACGGCCAGGGTGTGCCACAGGCCGACGCTCACGCTGCGCCAGTTCGTGGCGGTGCCCACCCGGGTGGGGGTTTGGTGGCGAATGGTGTGGTCCGGACCCAGCTCGCCCAGGAAGTCGTGCTCGTTGTAGCCCCAGGCCCAGAGCGTGCCGTCGGCGCGCACGCCCGCCGAGTGGGTGTCGCCGGCGCTCACGCACTGCCAGTCGGTGGCGGTGCCGATTTGCACCGGCTGGTGGCGGGTTTCGCTGCTGCCGTCGCCGAGCTGGGAATAGCGGTTCTCGCCCCAGGCCCAAAGGGTGCCGTCGGCGCGGATGCCCAGGCTGTGGCTGGTGCCACCCGCCACGCTGCGCCAGTCGGAGTCCTGGCCCACGCGCACGGGCTCGTTGCGCGGGGTGGTGGTGCCGTCGCCGAGCTGGCCGTAGCTGTTGCCGCCCCAGGCCCAGAGGGTGCCGTCGGCCCGGATGGCCAGCGAGTGAAAGCGGCCGGCGGCGGCATAAAAGGCGCCCGTGGGCAGCAGGGGCAGGGCGTGCAGCAGGGGCGCGGCGGCGGGGGAGGCGTCAGGCATGGGCAACAGGGAAAAGGAGTGAAAGGGGTGGTTCGGAAGTCAGCAGGCCAGTCGAACGACGTAGGGGCGGGACTTGCCCCCGCCCGGGCGTTCGCACCTCAGCCCTTTGGTTGCCCAAAATTGCTGAAGTGGCGCAAATAGCCGGGCGGGGGCAAGCCCCGCCCCTACATCGTTGGGCTTCGCGGCGGGCCTAAAGGTATTGGCATCAACCTACACGCGTACCAGCCCCGCCGGCGTGAGCGTCTGCTCGCCGTGCCAGCGGTAGGCTATCAGCTCGCCGCCTTTGGCCACGCTGTAGTCGAGGCAAACCGAGTGGGGCGTGAGCAGGCGGGGCTCGCCGCGCAGCCAGTAGTGGCCGAAGAAGACGGGCGTTTCGTCCTGGTAGTAGCTTTTGTTGGGCAGGGCGGCCACGTCCACGGGCTGGCCGGCCAGGGCCTCGATGGCTTCGAGGTAATAGTCGTCGTAGGTGGCAGCGGCCGGGTCGCGCCACCAGGCGGTGCGCATCTTGGTGCGGCGGTGGCCGTCTTTGTCGAAGAAGTGGTGGTCGCCGGGGAGGTCGGTTTCGTGGCCTTTGAGGGTGATTTCCACCGCATCCAGCTCGGCCGAGCCTTTGCGGCTGGCCCGCAGCAGAAACTCGGGCGTCAGGCGGTCGTCGGGCAGCCACTCGCGCAGCTGGGCAATGTAGCGGGCATCCCAGCAGGCGTGCACCACGCGCAGCCCGGGCAGCTCCAGAAACAGCGGCAGCCGCATGAACCACCCCAGGTAGTCGCGCCACTCGGCAAACAGCTCCTTGCTGCTGAAGGCGCGAATGGTTTCGAGGTGCTGCAGGATGTGGTGCGGCAGGTGGGGCCGCAGGTGCCCGCCGCTGGGGTCGAAGGTCCAGAAGTTAAGCGCGTTGAACTCGTGGTTGCCCATCACGGCCAGAGCCGCGCCGCCGTCCACCATGCCGCGCACGATTTGCAGCGTCTCCCGGATGGCCGGGCCGCGGTCGATGAAGTCACCCACAAAAATGACCTGACGCCCGCCGGCGTGGCGGAACACCCCAGTGGTGTCGGGGGCATAGTCGAGTTGCTGCAGCAGCTGGCGCAGCTCCACGGCGTGGCCGTGGATGTCGCCGATGAGGTCGTACATGGGGAGGAAGGTGGGAGATGGGGAGGGGAAAAACACGTCATGCCGAGCGCAGCCGAGGCATCTCGCGTGCAATAGTAAACCCGACAATTGGATTACGATGGCACACGAGATGCCTCGGCTGCGCTCGGCATGACGTCCCGAATGTTCGGCGGCTCAAACCTGCCAACACTGCCCGCCTACCCCGGCAGGCACGCCACCACACCAAACCCAGAGGCTTCCGCCACGAAGTGCAAGGCCCCGCCCACGGCCTCGGCGCGCTGGCGCATGTTGGCCAGGCCGTGGCCGCCGGGGCGGGCGGTGGCGGCGGGGCCGGGGGCGTCGTCGCGCACGCTCAGGCAGAGCTGGCCGGCCTGCTCGGAAAGGCGGACCGTGACGCGGGTGGCGCCCTCGGCGTGCTTCACCACGTTGTGCAGGGCTTCTTTGTAGATGAGGTAGAGGCTCTGGCACACGGCAACGCCGGGGTGCAGAGCGGCGGCGGCGGGGCTCACGGCAAAGTCGACGGCGAGGTGGGCGGCGGCGAGGACTTCGTGGGCGTGGTCGCGCATGTGGGCCAGCACCTCGGGCAACTCGGCCGAGGACTGGTGCAGTCCCCAGACGACGTCGGCCATCTGGCGGGCGGCGCGGCGGCTGGTGTCGCTCAGACGGTTGAGGCGGGCCAGGGTGGCTTCGGGCGGGGCGGGGGCTTCGCGCAACAGGTCGGATTGCAGACTAATTTGGGTGAGCAGCGCCCCCACGTCGTCGTGCAGGTCGGCGGCCAGCTGGGTGCGCAGGGCCGCGTCGTGGGCGGCGTGGCGGCGGGCCGTGCGGCGGCGGTAGCGCCAAAACAGCCCGCCGGCCCCCAGCAGCACCGCCAGCACCAGCGCGCCAATACCAGCCAGCTGGCGCTGGGTTTGCAGCCGTTCCAACTCCTGCTGCTGGCGGAGCAGGCGCTCGCGCTGGCGCACCACGTTCAGCTCCATCTGGGTGCGCGAGCGGGCGGCGCGGGCCTGCACGGCGGCCAGCCGGCGGCGGTTGTCTTCGCCCCCGATGCTGTCGGCGTAGGCGCCAGCCAGGGCCTGGTACTGGTAGGCGGCGTGGCCCTGGCCCAGGCGGTCGTGGGCCTGGGCCAGCACCTGGGCCGCGTCGCGGGCCTGCGGGCGCAGGTGGCTGGGCCGGGCCACGGCCAGGGCACGGGCCGCGTAGGCACAGGCGCTGTCGGCGCGGGCGGGCAGCCAGGCGCGGGCCAATAGCAGGGCAGCCCGCGCCTCCTGCTCGGGCCGGCCGGCGGCGTGGGCCTGACGCAACAAGGCCTGGCCGGCCTGGCGGACGGCCAGGTACTCGCCCAAGAATTCGGTCATCTCGGCCATGCTAAGCTGCATGTCCAACAGGCCGGGCTTATTGAATACCACCGCGTAGCCGGCCAGGGCCTGGCCATAGTGGTCGCGGGCGGCGCGCCACTGTTGCTGCTGGCGGCTGAGGTCGCCGGCCACCTGGTGCAGGTAGCCGGTCGAAACCAGGTCGTGGGCGGCGGGGGCCAGCGGGCGGGCCTCGTCCACGTAAGCGCGGGCGGTGGCGTACTCGCCCAGGGCCAGCTCGATGCGGGCCGCCAGTACCAGCTGAAACAGCAGCACCCGCGGGTTGCCCATGGTGCGGGCCAGGGCCAGGCCATCCAGGCTGGGGCCAAGGGCGGCGGCGTAGTTGCCCTGTTCCTGGTAAATACGGGCCAGGTTGTAGTACACCCGCGTCTGAGTGTAGCGGTTGCCGGTGCGGGCGGCCAGGGGCAGCGCCAGGCGGGCGTAGTAAATGGCCGAATCGTACTGGCTATGCGCGCGCTGGTAGTAGCTCAGATTGAACAGCGCCTCCAGCAGCCCGCGCTCAAAGCGCAGCTGCCGGGCCAGCCGCAGCGCCTGCCGGGTGAGCAGCAGCGAGGTGTCGGCCGCGTTCACGCGTAGGGCAAAGGCCAGGGTGTTGAGGCGGCTCACGCGCTGGGTGTCGGGGCGGGTGTCGTGGGCCAACAGGCGGCCCAGGCTGTCGCGCACCACGGCCAGACGCTTGAGCGGCAGCGGGGGGCCCTGGGCCCGGGCCGTTCCGCCCAGCAGCAAACTCAGTAGAAGCAGGCCAAAGCCGGCGGCCCGACACCCTAGGACAGCAAACGAACCAAAGCGGGGCAGACGGCTGGGTAGAACAGATACCATAAATACGCGGAGGGGCCGCAATGATAAGCGAGGAACTCTCCGTCGCCGGTTGGGGCGAACCCAAGGTGGAGGGTTCCGGCCAAACAACCTTGATTAACGAACAAGCAGACCGGGCAGATTCCATGAAAAGGAATACCGGGGACAAAACCCAGGCGAGCGGCAAGTTTTACCCCGCCAATAGCCGCCCCTGCCCAGCCAAAGGAGTCCGGTAAAGCAGCCCAACGATGCCGTAGGGAAGGGGACTGCGCTTATGCCGGCATGCAGACCACCACGCCAAACCCGTTGGCTTCGGCCACGAAATGCAGGCTGCCGCCCGCGGCCTCGGCGCGGCGGCGCATGTTGGCCAAGCCGTGGCCGCCCGGGCGGACGGTGGGCGCGGGGCCGGGGGCGTCGTCACGCACGCGCAGGCAGAGCTGGTTGCCCGTGCTACTCACGCAAACCGTCACTTGCGTGGCGCCCCGGGCGTGCTTCACCACGTTGTGCAGGGCTTCTTTGAAGATGAGGTAGAGCGTCTGGCACACGGCCACGCCGGGGTTGAGTACGCTGGCTTCCTCGCTCACGGCAAAATCGACGGCCAGGCCCTGGGCAGTCAGCACCTCGTGGGCGTGGTCGCGCATGTGGGCCAGCACCTCGGGCAACTCGGCCGAGGAGGTGTGCAGGCCCCAGACCACGTCGGCCATCTGGCGGGCGGCGCGGCGGCTGGTGTCGCTCAGACGGTTGAGGCGGGCCAGGGTAGCTTCGGGGGGGGCGGGGGTTTCGCGCAGCAGGTCGGATTGGAGGCTGATTTGGGTGAGCAGCGAGCCCACGTCGTCGTGCAGGTCGGCGGCCAGGCGCTGGCGCAGGGCCGCGTCCTGGGCGGCCTGGCGCCGAGCGGCCCGCCGCCGGTAGCGCCAAAAAAGCCCCCCGCCCAGCCCGCCGGCCAGCAGCGCCAGCCCGCCCAGTCCCATGAGCGTGCGCTGGGCCCGTACCTGCTCCAGTTCGCGGCGCTGGTCCTGCACGAGGGTTTGCTGGGTGAGCAGCCGAATCTGGGCCACCTGCTGCTGGCGCTCCTGACCGTATTGCAGCAGCGCGGCGCGGCGATGGGTGTTGTCACCGGTCAGGCTGTCGTGGGCGGTATTGTATTGGCGCAGGGCGGCTAGGGCCGGGCCGTAGGCGCGCTGGCGGTCGTAGGCCTCGGCCAGCACGGCGCTGGCTTCGGCCACGCCGGCCAGCAGGCGGGCCTGCCGGCTGCCGGCCAGGCTCTGGCGGCCGTAGGCAATGGCCGGGCCCACCTGCCCGGCCCGCAGCGCCAGGCGGGCCAGCAGCGCCTGGGCCAGGGGCACCTGCAGTGGCAGCTGGGCTGTTTGCAGCTCGGCCAGCACCTGGCGGCCCTCGGCGGCGGCGGCGGGGTACTGGCCCTGGCCTTCGCGCAACAGGGCCAGGCTGAGCTGCTTGGCCAGGGCGTAGGGCGTTTCTTTAATCTGGCGGCTGATGGCCACGCTGCGGGTCAGGTACTGGCGGGCGGCGGCCCATTGGTGCTGCTGGCGGTAGATTTCGCCCAGCTCGCCCAGGGCCCGGTTCATGCGGTCGGGGTAGTCTTTAACGGCGGCCACCTGCCGGGCTTCCAGCAAGTAGTGGCGGGCGGTGGCGTAATCGTTTACGCGGGCATGGAGGGTGCCCAGGTCAATCTGGGCATCGGTGTGGAAGCGACGGGTGTTGCCGGTGGTGGCCAGGTCCAGCACGCGCTGGTGGTAGGCCACGCTGGCGGCGTAGCGGCCCTGCTGCTCGGCAATGCGGCCCAGCCGGCCCAGGCAGCGCACCACGCCGCCCAGGTTGTGGTCGAGGCGGAATTGTTTTTCGGCGGCCGGCAGGTAGAAAGCCGCCGAGTCGTAGTGGGCCAGCTGGGTGTGGTAGTCGGCCAGGGCCAGCAGCATCTCGGCCCGCACCTGCGGGTAGGGCAACTGCCGGGCCAGGCGCAGCGCCGCCTGGTGCAGGGGGTAGGCGGCGGCCACATCGCGCACGGCGGTGGCTTCGGCCAGCCGGTCGAGCAGCACCGCATTGGGGAGCGTGGGACGGGGGTGGGCGGGAGCTTGGGCCTGCCAGTAGGCCAGGGGGCGCTCGTGGGCGGCGGGCAGGCGGCGGATTTCGCGCAGCCAGGGCGTATCGTCGGCGTCAATCCAGCGGGTAGAATCGGCGGGCGGGGCGGTGGCGGCGCACCCGGCCCCGCCCGCCAACAGCCCCAGCACCAACAGCAACGCACGAATAGCCAAGGCAGACACAGGGGGATACAAATGGGCGACGGGGCCGCGTGCCCTCCCCAATAAACGCAAAAATACGCCCGCGCAGCCGTTGCGCAGGCGTATTTTGGGCAATGATACGGACGAGCGACGGCTTTTGCCCGGCCAAGCGGCTTGCCCGCCCGGCCTAGGCGTGGCTGCCGCCGGGCACCAGCAGGGTGTAGGTGGCGCCCTGGGCGCTGGCCACCTCGTTTTTCTTCAGGTAGTAGGCGTAGTAGTCGCGCTGCTCGGCCACGGCGGGGTCTACGTTGGGGCGGTTGTCGAAGTAGGGCAGGTGCGTGACGGTGGCCAGTAGGGTAAACGCTTTCTCGCCGGTACGGCAGCACCAGATTTGTACGGCATCGAAGCTGCGCTTCAGGCAGCCAATGCTGGGGTGAATGCCGTCCATCTTCACCTTGAGCACGGGGGCCTCGGCGGCCACGCGCTCGGCAGGCTTGCCGGCCGTGGTGTTCAGCTCCAGCAGGTCGAGCACCTCGGCCGGTACATTCATCGTGTTCTTGATTTGCTTCACGCCGGCCCGCACGGCCGTCGCGGTCAGGGCTTCTTGCTCCACCAGGTTGCGCTGAGCGGTGTCAAGGGCCTTCTGGGCGGCATCGCGGGTGCCAAACAAATCCAGCTCGGCCTGGGCCGCGTCGGCGGCTTCCTTGAAGGTGCTGGCGGGCAGCTTCATCAGCGTCGTGGCGTCGGCAATGTTGTCGACAAAGTTTTGGAGAAACAGCCGAAGCTCGGCTTCGCGGCGGGGGTACCAATCATTGGTCATGGGGCAGGCATAAAAAATGAAAGAAAAAGATTTTTGCCCGAAGGCTGCGCCAAAAGTAGCCGAGTATACAGCACTGCATTACACGTAGAAATACCTGATTCTTAAGGACTCCGTATTTTTACCTGGTATGGTCCCGCCCCGGGCTCAGCCGGCCCGAGGGTATGGGCACCGGGCGGGTTTGTGCCCGTTCCTGCCTTTGCATTCGGTCATCACCAGCGCTTCCCAGTCAACAGTATGCTCCCCGCTTTCAGCCCGGAGTCCCTCGCCCGCAACCGGGGCTCCCTCGCCCACAACCGGGGTCCCCTCGCTTCTAATCGGGAGGCCCTCGCCCGCAACCGGGACCCCCTCGCCCGCAACCGGGCCCCCCTCGCCGCAAACCGGGACCTCCCGGTTTGAAACCGGGGCTTCCTCGCTACAAGCCGGAGCACCCTTGCCGGATGCAAGGAAACCGTTGCACACAAAAAGGCCCCCAGCCAACGACTGAGAGCTTTTTACCGGGTCCATCACAACATCCAACCAAGGACAGACTACTGTTGTACCCCGTTACTCTGCTGCCCCGCGCCTGGCACGCAGGCCGGCGCAAACCACCGCCGCGCCCGGCGGCAGCCCGCCGGGCCGGGCCAGCACCGCCGGCCGGCCGGAAGCGCCGGCCCAGCGCATCCGGTGGGCTGGTGCCAGGGGCAGGCCGGCGGTGGGGAGTATATCAACGGCCGCGGCCACAGCCGGGCGCGGCGGCACCGGGCCGCCCGGGGCCGCGCTGCCGCCATCGCCCGGCCGCCGGCCGGCCCAGCTGCCTAGCAGCAACAGCACCAGCAGCGGCAGCACGCGGAGATAAGAACGGTTAAGCACAAGCACGCAAAAAAAGAAACCCAGCCAGTCGGTCGCGCGCATCGGGCGCGGGCCGAACGAAAGCACAAAGGTCCGGCCCAGCCCAACGCGGCGGTATGACATAAACATGTCATATTTCAGCCCCGGCCCCCAAACAAAAACCGCCGCCGCCCGGGACGGCGACGGCGGCTTGGGCGGCCCTGATGACCCCAGCGGCTGGTTACTCCACCGTGAGGCGGACGGCCTTGGGGCCCGCCCGCACCACGTACACGCCCGCCGGCAGCCCGGCCGGCAGGGCCAGCCTGGCCGTGCCCGAAGCATCGGCCGTGGCCGTCGTCACGGGGCGGCCCAGCGCGTCAACCACCGTCACTGCCGCGCCGGGCGCCGCGCCCGTGAGGGTGGCCGCGCCGCCGTGGGCGGGGTTGGGGTATAGGCTCAGCCCGGCAGCCGCTCCCGTCAGGCCCACCGTGCGCACGGGCGAGTAGCTGAAGCTGCCGTCCGCGTCCACCTGCCGCAAGCGGTAGTAGAGCGTGGCCGCGTCGGCGGGCAGCTTGGCATCGAGCAGCTCGTAGGCGCGGGCGCTGCTGCTGTTGCCGGCGGCGGCCACCGTGCCGATGCGGGCGAACGCGCGGCCGTCGAGGCTGCGCTCCACCTCGAAGCGGGCGCTGTTCTTTTCGGTGGCCGTGGCCCAGGCCAGACGCACGGCGGCCGGCCCGGCGGGCGTGGCGGTGAACTGCGTTAGCTCGACGGGCAGGGGCGCGGGGGCGGGTTCGGTGAGGCGAGCCAGCACCAGGGTCTGGCTGCCCGCCGGCTGGGCGAGGGTAGTGGGGCCGAAGGTGGCGGCCGGCACCACGGAGCCCCCCACGTACACCTGTTGGCCGCTCACGGCCACGCTTAGGCCCTGGTCGCCGCTGGTGCCGCCGCCCACCTGCGCCCAGTTGTAGGTGGCGCTGGTGGTGTTGTCGGTGTACTTGGCCAGCAGCACGTCCTGGCTGGTGGCCGCGCTGGCGCCGGGCACGGCCGTCAGGCCGGTACCGTCGCGGGCCGAGCCGTCGCTGCCAAAGCGCACGGTGCTGGCATCGCTCAGGTCGTTGGTGAGGTAGCCGGTGACGTACACGGCCGTGCCGCGCACGGCCACGGCCTGGCCCTGGTCGGTGCCGACGCTGCCGCCCACCTGCACCCAGGCCAGGCTGGCGCTGGTGGTGTTGTCGGTGTAGCGGGCCAGCAGCACGTCGGTGCCGACACTAATGCTGGTGCCGCGCACCCGGGTAAGGCCGGTGGCAAAAGTGGCCGCGCCGTTGCGGCCCAGGCGCACGGCGTTTTCGTCGGCAAAGCCGTTGGCGATAGCGCCCGTCACGTACACGGCCGTGCCGCTCACGGCCACGCCCAGGCCCTGGTCGGTGTCGTCGCCGCCGCCCACCTGCACCCAGGCCAGGCTGGCGCTGGGGCCGGCGTCGGTGTAGCGGGCCAGCAGCAGGTCGTTGCTGTCGTCGCCGCCGATGCCGCGCACGGTAGTCAGGCCGGTGGTGCTGGTGGCCGTGCCGTCGCTGCCCAGGCACACGGCGGCGTCGTCGATGGAGTTGTTGTAGATGTAGCCGGTCACGTACACGGCGCTGCCGCTCACGGCTACGGCATTGCCCTGCTCGGAGAGGGTGCCGCCGCCCACCTGCGCCCAGTTGTAGGTGGCGCTAGTGGTGTTGTCGGTGTACTTGGCCAGCAGTATGTCCTGGCTGACATAAGCGCTGGCACCGCGCACGGTAGTCAGGCCGGCGGTGGTGGTGGCCGTGCCGTCGCTGCCCAGGCGCACGGTGTAGTTGTCGTCGAAGTCGTTGGCGATAGCGCCCGTCACGTACACGCTGCTGCCGCTCACGGCCACGCCCGCGCCCTGGTCGCTGCCGGTGCCGCCGCCCACCTGCGTCCAGGCCAGGGCGGCACTGGGGCCGCTGTCGGTGTAGCGGGCCAGCAGCAGGTCCTGGCTGTTGGTGGGGCTGGTGCCGCGCACGGCGGCGGCGGCGGCGGTGGCGGGGCGGTTGTCGGCCAGCGTCACGCCGCTGGCGTCGGCGAAGGTGTTGATAATATAGCCCGTCACGTACACGGCGCTGCCGCTCACGGCCAGGCCCTGGGCGCGGTCGTCTTCGGTGCCCCCGCCCCGGTAGGCCCAGGCCCAGGTGCCGCTGGCAGGCTGGTACTTGGCCACAAACAGGTCTTGGCTGCCCGCGCTGCTGAGGGTGATGCTGCCAAAGGCCACCTGCCCGGTGAAGTAGCCGGCCACCAGCACCTCGCCGGCGGCATTGGCGGCCGTGGCCGTCACCACGCTGGTGCCGCCGTTGAGGGTGGCATCTACCCGGGCCCAGCTGCCGGTGGTGCCGGCATCGGTGGCCGTGGCCAGCACGGCCCGGTTGCCCACGGTGCCCAGCAGCGGCGAGTTGGTGGCCGCCCCAAAGCTGGCGCTGGGGCTGCTGCCCACGTAGCCGCCCACGTACACGGCCGCGCCGCTCACGGCCACGCCCGCGCCCTGGTCGGTGCCGGTGCCGCCGCCCACCTGCGCCCAGCCAAAGGTGCCGCCGCTGGCGCCGGGGTCGGTGTACTTGGCCAGCAGCACGTCGTTGCTGCTGCTGGTGCTGGTGCCGCGCACCTGGGTGAGGCCGGTGGCGGTGGTGGCCGAGCCGTTGCTGCCCAGGCGCACGGCGTTGTTGTCAGCCAGGTCGTTGGCCAGGTAGCCGGTCACATACACGGCCCCGTTGCCGACGGCCACGCCCGTGCCCTGGTCGGTGCCGCTGCCGCCGCCCACCTGCGCCCAGTTGTAGGCGGCGGCGGTGGTATTATCGGTGTAGCGGGCCAGCAGCACGTCGTTGCTGCTGGTGGTGCTGGTGCCGCGCACGGTAGTCAGGCCGGTGCCGTTGGCGGCCGTGCCGCTGCTGCCCAGGCGCACGGCATTGCCGTCGTTGAAGGTGTTGGTGAGGTAGCCCGCCACGTACACCGTGTTGCCGCTCACGGCCACGCCCGCGCCCTGGTCGGTGCCGCTGCCGCCGCCCACCTGCACCCAGGCCAGGCTGCCGGCGGTGGTGTTGTCGTTGTAGCGGGCCAGCAGCAGGTCGTTGCTGCTGGTGGTGCTGGTGCCGCGCACCTGGGTGAGGCCGGTGGTGCTGGTGGCCGTGCCGTTGCTGCCCAGGCGCCCGATGTTGACGTCGGCGAAGTTGTTGGTGAGGTAGCCCGTCACGTACACGGCGCTGCCGCTCACGGCCACGCCCGCGCCCTGGTCGGTGCCTCTGCCGCCGCCCACCTGCACCCAGGCCAGGCTGCCGGCGGTGGTGTTGTCGGTGTAGCGGGCCAGCAGCACGTCCTGGCTACTGGTTGAGCTGGCGCCGCGCACGGTAGTCAGGCCGGTGATGGTGGTGGCCGTGCCGTCGCTGCCCAGGCGCCCGGTGTTGCCGTCGGTGAAGTTGTTGGTGAGGTAGCCCGTCACGTACACGCTGTTGCCGCTCACGGCCACGCCCGCGCCCTGGTCGCTGCCGGTGCCGCCGCCCACCTGCGTCCAGGCCAGGCTGGCATCGATGGTGTTGTCGTTGTAGCGGGCCAGCAGCAGGTCGTTGCTGCTGGTGGTGCTGGTGCCCCGCACGGTGGCGGCGGCGGTGGCGGCGGGGCGGTTGTCAGCCAGCGTCACGCCGCTAGCATCGGCGAAGTTGTTGGTGAGGTAGCCCGTCACGTACACGGCGCTGCCGCTCACGGCCAGGCCCTGGGCGCGGTCGTCGCTGCTGCCCCCGCCCCGGTAGGCCCAGGCCCAGGTGCCGCTGGCGGGCCGGTACTTGGCCACAAACAGGTCTTCGGAGCCCGCGCTGCTGAGGGTGATGCTGCCAAAGGCCACCGTGCCGGTAAAGTAGCCGGCCACCAGCACCTCGCCGGCGGCGTTCACGGCCGTGGCCGTCACCACGCTGGTGCCGTTGGTGGGGGCGGGGCTGCCGCTGGTGGCCCCGGCCCAGGCGGGGGCCTGGGCGCGGGCCGCGCCCGCCAGCACCATCGCCAGCAGTAAAACAACGGGGGCTGCCAGGCGCAGCAAGCGGGCCGCGCGGGCGGCCAAAGCGAAGAAGTGCATCATACGGAAAAGGGGCGCGCCGGCCCCCGGTGTAAAGCGCGGGGCCGTGCGGCCCCCGGACAATAAGACGGACGAGGATAATTCGCACAAAGGTCCCGGCCCCGGCCTCGCGGCGGTATCGCATGAACGTGTGGTTTTGGGCGGGTGCCTAGCCGCGCTGGCGCTTCAGCGTCTGGGCCATCAGCTCGGCTTTGGAGTTGACCTGGAGCTTGCGGTACACGTTGCGGATGTGGCTGCGCACGGTGTCGAGGCTGATGTAGTGGCGCTCGGCGATGAGCTTGTAGCTGAGCCCGTCTTCGATGCCGCGCACAATTTCCAACTCCCGCGCCGTGAGGGGCTCTTCGGGCAGCAGGTTGGCGAGCGGAATGCCGGCCGGCGCGGGCTGCGGCGACTGCCCCAGAAACGCCTGCACCACGAAGCGGGCCACGCCCGGGCTCATGGGCGAGCCACCGGCCGCCACCTGCAGCAGGTGCTCCTTGAGCTGGGCCAGCGGCGTGTTCTTGAGCAGGTAGCCCACCGCGCCGGCCCGCAGCGCCTCAAACACCCGCTCGGCATCGGCGTACACGCTCAGCATGAGCACCTGCGCATCAGGCAGCTGCGCCTGTATAAGGGGGATGCCTTCGATGCCGGTGAGGCCGGGCAGGCCAATGTCGGACAGAATGAGCTGGGGCGGCGCGGGGGCGGCGGGCAAATCCCACAGAAACGCCTCCACCGATTCGGAAATGAGCACGCAGCGGAACTCGGGCTGGGCGCACAGGTACTCGTGCAGCGTTTCGCGGATGGCAGCCTGGTCTTCGATGATGGCCAGGGCGAGGGGGAATTGCATGGGGCAAAGGTCCGCGTCAAAACCATACGGCGGTATGACATGAACATGTTGTTTTTCGAGCCGGCGGTGGGTTGTCTGAATTAAAAAAGCGTTTGTCATCCTGAGCGCAGCGAAGGACCTTATCATTCCAGAACAAACTGTTCCTACGTGATAAGGTCCTTCGCTGCGCTCAGGATGACAAACGCTTCTTAACCCCTCGGATACCCTAAGCTGCTACTTCAGCCGCACCAGCGTAGCCCCGAAGCCGAACTTTTCCTTGCGGGCATCCTCGAAAAACTTGATGTCCTTGTTGCGGCTCAGCTGGCGGTGAATTTCCTTGCGCAGCACCCCGTTGCCCATGCCGTGAATGAACACAATTTCGTGCATGTTGGTGGCCAGGGCGCGGCTCAGCGTATCCTCAAACGCATCGAGCTGCAGGCGCAGAATGGCCGTGTTGCTCAGCTCTTCCTTGTTATCCGGCCGCAGCGCTTCGAGGTGCAAATCGACCTCGTGCGGCGGGGCCACCACGGGCGCGGCCGGGGCCGGCGTGGCGGCCGCTACCACAGCCGCCGGCTTGGCCGGCGCATCGCCCGAAAGCTGGGCCTTGAGGGCGGCGGCATCCACGCCGACGGGCTTGGCGGGAGCGGCAGGAGCCGGCGTGAGGGCTTCAGCGGCCAGTTTTTCGGGGGCGATGGCAGCGGCAGCTTTCTCATCCAACTGGAAGAGGTAGGCGTCTTTGCCAATCACCGGAGCAGGCTTCTGACTGCCGTAGAACGTGCTGGCTTTGAACGCCTGGCGCTTGTTAAGCAGCTCATAAGCCGCGTCGCCGTTGAGCTTGGTAGGCAGCAGCTGAAACACCACGGCCGGCCAGGTTTCGAAGTCCTTGAGGTGCAGGAAGGAGAGGGGCTTGGTGCTGGCTTTGGGGCCGAGCTTGTCGGCGGCCAGGGCACGGTAGGGGCGGGCGCTGGTTTCCTCGCCATAGGTAAACAGCACGTCGGCCTCGGTGTTGTTGATGAGCGTGACGCCCAGCAGCTCGGGCGACTGGTGCACCAGGGCCAGAAACAGACCTTTAGCGGCGGCGGGCTGCTTGGCACCGGCCGCGCTGGGCCCGCTACTGCCGGCCGGCTTGGCCACGCCCTTGCCGCTGGAGGCCACGGCGGCCAAGGCTTCCTGCAGCGAGGGCTGCACCGGCTTGGGTGCGGCGGGCGTGGCCGAGGGGCGCTTGGTATTGTCTTTCTTGCTGGCGTTGGCGTTGCGGCCGGGCGCTTGGCCGGGGCCCAAATCGGGGGCGGCGCGGTCGAAGTTCTTGCCTTCTTCCTGAGCCACTACCACCACCTCGCGCCGCAGCACGGGAATGGTAAAATCATTGTCGATGGCCACTTCCACCAGCTCGCTGTCGAGCAGGCGGGTGACGATGCCTTCTTCGGTGCCGGTCAATAGCCGGACTCTGTCTCCTACGTTCATAATGCTACGGGTTTGCGCCGGGCAGCGCGGTTCTCAGGGAAATACGAGACTGCGGCCGTGACCGGACGGATTCGTCAAAAGTAAGCCCGGTAGGCGGGCCGTAGCGCAAACTTGCAGTTCGCGTTCCGGACCGGCATGTGGCGCGGGGACGCAAACCAAAAGTTCGCGCTACATATCGCTACATGTAGAGCCCGTGGAAACCAAAACCGTTGCGCGGGTTGTATTCCAGCGCCGGGGCCGGCAGGTGAAAAATGCTGAGCGTGTAAAACACCTTTTTGAGCAGTGGGCTGCGGGTGGGGATGCGGCGCAGGTCGATGTCGACCGACAGGTAGAACTGGCGGTAGGGGCGCAGGCCGGCCGCGGCGTTGGTGCCGTCGTCGTTGTACACCATGTCCTGGCCGCCGTAGCCCAGGGCAGGCTGCAGCCAGCGCGGCCAGCGGTTGCCGGGCCGGAGGAAGGCGCCCACGTCGGTGCAGAGCCAGTAGGTCTGGCCGTTGTAATCTTTCAGCCAGCGCTCCACCACGGTTTTGCCCAGCACGTTGGGACGTTGCTTGGCGTAGCTGGTGAGGTGAAACGACCATTTGGGCATGATGCGGATGTCGTGCCAAGCCAGCTGCTGGGCCAGTAGCGCCGATGAGCCCAGGAAGTTGGCCGCCAAATCGGTGGCCGAGGCACCGTAGGCCGGGTCGAAGCCATCGAGAATTTCGATGGGGCTCTGCACCACGAAGCCCACAAAGGAGCCGTACCAAATGGCTTTTTTCTCGCTCAGGCCGGCCCAGCGCAGCATATCTACGGCGCCCCGGCTTTCCTGAAACGCCCCCCAAAAGTGCCCGCATTTATCCAGTTGCTGCCACTCAGGCAGGTCGTTGAACCAGTGCAGCGGCACCCGCTCGCCGGTGTACCAGGAGGTAGTGAGTCCGGTGTAGAGCACGCCGTAGCTCAGGGCCGAGCCGCCCACCACCAACCGCAAGCGGTTCTTGCGCTGACGCATATCAGCGTCCAACTCGCTCGCGGGGTCTTTCCCCGAAAGGCCGGCTAGCACTTCACGAGAAGCAATTGTATCGGGCTGGATAACCGGGGTTTGCGTGGCACCAAGCTGTGGATAAGCGAACAAAGCCAGCAAGCTTACTAGAATCCTCGGCCGCAACGGAACAAAAAGTCGAGAAATTAGCGTCATAAGGGCCCAAAGTTGCTCGCAAAGGTAGGCCGGCCGCCGCGCTCACTCGGCGGCTAGGTTGTATCTTGCGCTATCGATTGCACAACTGCTCCGCCATCGATTGCATAGACACTCATCAGGCTTCTAATCATCCCACCAAAAATTCCCCCAATGAAAACATTTACCCGAATTACTGCGCTGCTGCTGAGCCTGCTGGCCTGGACGGCGCAGGCCCAGGTGGTCACCACCTCGCCGGTGTTTTTTACCGACACCACGCCGGTCACCATCACCTTCGATGCCTCGCAGGGCAACGCCGCGCTGAACAACTTCACCGGCAACGTCTACATCTGGACCGGCACCGTCACCAACCTTAGCTCCAGCAACACCAACTGGCGCAACGTGCACAGCCCCAGCTTCGGCGCGGCCGACCCCACGGCCCTGATGACGCGCGACGCCACCAACCCCAACCTCTACCGCATCACCATCACGCCCCGGACTTACTATCCCATTCCGGCGGCCGAAACGCTGCTGCGACTGGGCATGATTTTCAAGAATGCCGACGGCTCCATCGTGGGCCGCGCCTCGGGCGGCGGCGACATTTTCGTGGATGCCGCTCAAGCGGCGCTGTCGGCGCGCATCACCAGCCCAGCGCCCGGCGCCAGCGGCAACCCGCTGTTTGTGAGTCAGAATACCCAGGTGAGTGTAACGGGTGTGGCCTCGGCTTCGGCCAACCTGGCGTTCAGCCTCAACGGTACGCAAGTGGCCACGCAGGCCGGCGCTACTACCCTCACCAGCAACGTGACCATCGCCCAGACGGGCCGCAATGTAGTGCGTTTCACGGCCACCAGCGGGACCTCAACGGCGGTTGACTCCATCATTTTCGTGGTGCGGCCCACGGTGACGGTGGCGGCCCTGCCGGCCGGCGCCAAGGACGGCATTACCTATCTGAACGGTGGCACGTCGGTGATTTTGAACCTGACCGCGCCCAACAAGCAGTTTGCCTACGCCATCGGCGAATTCAACAACTGGCAGACGCTCAATTCGGCCTACATGAATAAGACGCCCGACGGCAACCGCTGGTGGGTGCAAATCAACGGCCTGACGCCCGGCCGCGAGTACGCCTACCAGTACCTGGTGGACGGTGCGCTGCGCGTGGCCGACCCGTACTGCGAGAAAATCCTCGACCCGAACGACGACCGGTTCATCCCGGCCGCTACTTACCCCAACCTGAAGGCCTACCCCACGGGCTCGACCACGGGCATCGTGTCGGTGCTGCAAACCAACCAGACGCCTTACGTGTGGGGCACGCCTACCTTCCAGCGCCCCAGCCGCGCCGATTTGGTGATTTACGAGCTGCACCTGCGCGATTTCCTCTCCACCAGCCACGACTTCCAGCGCCTGCGCGACACGCTGACGTACATCTCCCGCCTTGGCATTAATGCCATCGAATTGATGCCCATCAACGAGTTTGATGGCAACGACAACTGGGGCTACAGCCCCGATTTCTACTTCGCGCCCGACAAATACTACGGCACCAAAACGGCCCTCAAGCAGCTCATCGACGAGTGCCACCGCCGCGGCATCGCCGTGATTCTGGACGTGGTGCTGAACCACTCCACCGGCCAAAGCCCCATGGTGCAGCTGTACGCCGACGCCAACGGCAACCCTTCGGCCAGCAACCCCTGGTTCAACCAGACGGCCCCGCACCCCTATAGCGTATACAATGACCTGAACCACGAGAGCGCCTTCACCAAGTACTTCTCGAAGCAGGTGATGACCTTCTGGCTGCAGGAGTACAAGGTAGACGGCTACCGCTTCGACCTGGCCGGCGGCTTCACACAGCGCGCCAGCACCACCAACACCTACGGCAACTACGACCAGTCGCGCATCAACATCTGGCTGGATTACTACCAGCACATGATTGGCGTCGATGCCACGATGTACCCCATCCTGGAGCACTTTCCGGAGAACAGCGAGGGCCTGGCTCTGAGCAACAGCGGCTTCATGCTGTGGGGCAATGCCAACTACAACTACAACGAGGCCACCATGGGCTACCTGCCCGGCTCCAACTTCAGCTACGGCTACTACGGCAGCACCGCCCAGGGCGGCCGCGGCTGGAACAGCCCCAACCTGATTACCTACATGGAAAGCCACGACGAGGAGCGCCTGATGTACAAGAACCTCACGTTCGGCAACTCTTCCGGCTCCTACACCACCCGCGACCTCAATACCGCCCTGGCCCGCATCGAGCTGGCGTCGGCCTTCTTCTTCACCGTGCCCGGCCCCAAAATGGTGTGGCAGTTCGGCGAAATTGGGTACGACAAGTCCATCTTCATGTGCTCGAACGGCACCGTGCCCACGCCTTACCCGAACGACCAGTGCAAGCTGAGCGCCAAGCCCGACGTGTGGCCCTACTACCAGAACGCCAACCGCCGCCAGCTCTTTGAGGTGCAGCGCGCCCTCATCAACCTCAAGAAAAAGGAGCCGGTGTTCGAGAATCCTACCAGCTACACGCAGTCGCTGGCTGGTGCCGGCAAAACCATTCACCTGAGCGACGCCAACACCAAAGTAACCATCGTTGGCAACTTTGACGTGGTGTCGACTACCGTGGACCCCGCTTTCCAGAACACCGGCAAGTGGTACAACTACCTCACCGGCGACAGCATCACCGTGAGCAATGTGAACGCGCAGCTGACCCTGCAGCCCGGCGCCTATGCCGTGTACACCTCACGCCGTATCCGTCGGGCTACGTTGCTGGCCACCCGCGCCCAGGCCACCACGGCCCTGCAGCTCACGGCCGCGCCCAACCCCACCACCAGCACCACGCTCGTGAATTACGAGCTGCCCACGCCGGCCGCCGTCACCCTCACCGTGCAAAACGTGCTGGGCGCCACCGTTCGCACATTGGCTTCGGCCGCGCCGCAGTCGGCCGGCCCGCACAGCGTGAGCTTGCCCGTCGATGGGCTGGCCGCGGGCGTGTACCTCGTGCGTCTGCAAACCGCTCAGCTCACCCAAACCATCCGGTTGGTAGTGCAGCACTAGCTGAGTTAGAATCCAATAAAAAAGGCCGCTTCTGCAAAGAAGCGGCCTTTTTTATTGAGCTAATGTTGACAGGCGTTTTCAGTGACGCTGCCAGCAACCGGTAATTATCGGTTTTCCTCGTGGTAGCTCACCAAATCATCGATGGGGGAGCGAATGATTTTGCCCACTTCCATGCCGTGGTTTTTGGCCACCTGCGTCAGCACATCGCGGAAGTTGTAGCCCACCGAGCCGATGCAGTTGAAAGTGTATTCCTGGTAGCGCGGATAGTGCAGCACCAGGTTCTGGAAGAACGCCTCGAAGCCTTCGTGCACGATTTCGCGGCAGTAGGGCACGTTGTTGTGGTCGTAGGCAAACTTGGCGAAGCTAGCCAGGAAGCGGTTGGGCAGCGGCTGGTTGTAGAGGCGGTCGAGAATTTCGTTGCGCGTGCCGAGGTGGTATTCTTCCTTCAACGCCTCTTGCAGGCCGTCGGGCAGCAGGCCGCGCAGGTAGTCGCGCAGCAGCCGCTTGCCGAAGAAAGAACCCGAGCCCTCATCGCCCAGGAAATATCCCAGCGAATCGACGTTGTAGGTGATTTTATCGCCGTCGTAGAGGCAGGAGTTAGTACCCGTGCCCAGAATGGCGGCAAAGCCCGGCTTGCGCCCCAGCAGCGCGCGGGCAGCGGCCAGCAGGTCCTCCGTCACGTGGGCCTTGGTGTTGGGAAACAGTTGGCGCAGGGCCGCGGCAATCACCTCCGCCTTCTGGGCCGACGACACCCCCGCGCCGTAGAAATACACGTCGCTCACTTTTTCGCGGGGCAGCGTGTCGGGCAGGTTCTTCTCCAGCGAAGCCACAATGCCGGCCGTGTCAATAAAATCGGGGTTGTACCCTTCGGTGTTGAAGTAAACGCGGTTATTGGCGTCGTCGAGCTGGCACCAGCTGCACTTGGTGGAGCCGCCATCGGCAATGAGAATCATAGAAAACGGTTTGGGTTGGGAGTGGCTACGAAAGTAGTGACTGAACTACTAACCGGCCACAAAAAAGCCCTGTCGGCGTGCGGCAGGGCTTTTTTGTGGTCTGAATGAATTGATTTATTTCACCTATTGGATGGAATACGTCATCGTGTTCAGGTTCAGCTTGATGGTTTTCACACCAGCGGTAGCCACGGCGATGTTGCTGCCGTTGGCCACGATGGCGCCGCCCGTGTTGGAACTGCTGCCGTAGTTCAGCGTCCAGGCATTGTTAGCGCGGAACTTGAATTCGCCGGCATTCATCGTGCGCGTCACGTCAAACGTGTTGGTGGTGCAATTGTAGGTCAGAGGAATGTCGGTGTTCCAGTCCACGCCCGCCGTGCCAATGATGGACCAAGTGTTAGAGCCAGCCGGGGGTAGGCACACTGTATAAGAAGTAGCCGTCAGCGCAACTGCGTTCGAAACGAACGTGTGCGCGTCGGTGCCTGCCACGGCCGCCACGCGGGCGTACACAGGCGTTGCGGTGCCCGCCGTTACACCAAGGGTGGTCAGGGCCGTGTTCAGGTCGCCCACCGTTACGGTCTTGGTCGTGCCGCTGCCGCCGTCGATGATGGCCGGGTAGCCGAAGCCATCCGCCGTTTTCGACAGTTGCAACTGGTAGGTTACCGCCGGAGTCTTGGTGTAAGACGTGCCGCTCAGCGAAAGCTGCACGGGCGTCCAGGTGTAGGTAATGGCGTTTTGGGAGCTGTTAGCCTGGGTCAGCACAACCGTGTTGCTGGAGGACGTCAGCGTGGGAGTGGCCGAAGGAGTGACGGTCACCTTGGTTTCGTCCTTCTCGCAGGAGGCCAGGGTTGCTACCGCAAAAACGGTAGCGGCGACTTGGGTAAGCCAATTTTTCATGATGGGATTTTTGATTGAATTGGTGGATGCAGGTCCTGATATACTCTTCGCCGCAACACTTTGGATTTCGTAAAAGTGTCCGATTTAGAATCAAAATTTAACCCGGTGCCGGGCCCTGCTCGCATAAGGTAAAAACGTCAGAGGGCTGAACCGGTGATTACCGGCCCAGCCCTTTCAGCACACTAGTAGCCAGGGTTCTGCCGCAGGTTGGGGTTGGCGGTCAGGTCCGACGCCGGAATCGGGAACAGCTTGTATTTAGCATCCACAGCCTGGCCGGCAGCTACGCCGCCTTTCCAGGGCCACAGGTAGGTATTCTCGGTGAACTTGCCGTAACGGATAAGGTCGCTGCGGCGGGTGCCTTCCCAGTGCATCTCACGGGCACGCTCGTCGAGGATAAAGTCGGCCGTCATCTGGGTGTCGGTGATGTCGGCCGAACTGGTCGTGCCCACCGGGAACCCGAAGGCGCGGCGACGAATCCGGTTCACATAGCCCAACGCGGTGGCGCGGTCGGCGTTGCCGCGGGCAGCGGCTTCGGCGTAGATGAGCATCATGTCGGCCACGCGCAGCATGGGGAAGTCCACGCTGGAGAAGTTCAGCGGGGCACCCACGCCGGTACCGGCCGAGGTCACGTTGCGGAATTTCACTACGCCCAAGCCTTGCGTAAACTGGCTCAGGTCGTTGATGGCCAGCGTCTGGCCGCGGGTGTAGAAGCGGCCCCGACGGTCGCGGAGGGTATCGCCACCGGCCAGGAAAAACTTGTCAAACAGAGCACTGGTGGTGCGCAGGCCGCCCCAGCCCGTCGACTGGCCTACGAGGCGCTGCCAGGCGGCATCGGCGCCGCTAGTGGCGCCGTTGACCAGGAAGGTGGTGCCGCCGTAGCTCTGCACGTTGTTCACGTCGAAAATAACGGGCCAGATGATTTCATCTTTCGCTGGAGCCACGTTGTTGTCGGCCAGGAACACGCGTCCGTAAGCCGAAGCAGCCGTGCTGGCCGTGGTATTGAGGTAAGGGGTGCCGCCGGTCGAGTAGCCGTCAATGGCTAGTTTGGCCTCCGTTGCAGCTTTCGCATACTGTGCCGTGCCGGTGTATACGCCGGCGTTCAGGTACAGCTTGGCCAGCATGCCGTGCGCGGCAGCTTGGTCCACGCGGCCGTACTCGTTGGTGCGGGCGGGAGCCAAATCACCGGCCACAGCCAGCAGTTCGCTTTCCACGAAGTTGTAAAGTTGCTGGCGAGTATTATAAGGCGGCAAGCTACCGCCCACCGCGTCCTTCTCCGTCACAAAGGGCCCGTTGCCGAACAAGTCGATAACGTGCGAGTAAGCCACGGCGCGCAGGAAGCGTGCTTCGGCCCGAAACAGCTTGCCTTGGGCCACTTCGCCGCTGCCCAGACGGCTGCTGAGCTTGTCGTCGGTGGCTTCGCGCAGAAACTCGTTGCAGATGGCAATCTCGTAGTAGAGGCGGCTGTAGAAGCCGCGCGTCAGTGGGTCGCTGGCGTCCCAGTTCATGCGGTGCCACTCCTGCACGCCCGGGTCGTTCCAGGCAATGACGGCCTCGTCGGTGGTCAACTCTTGGGCGCTCCACCACTGGCGGATGTAGTCCGAGGTGCCGGCGTCGATGCCCACGATGTCGCCCGAGCCGGGGCCCGACGGGCCGGTCAGCGCAAAGCCGCCGTAGAGCTTGGCCAGCACCTGCTTGTAGCCGGCCAGGCCGGTATACACCTTGTCCGGCGTCAACTCGTACTTAGGCGTCTGGTCCAGGTCTTTGGTGCAAGACGTGCTGAGGCCGACTAAGGCTGTGCTCAGCGTGAGAGCCGTTAGCCCCCGGTATAAAGATTTCTTCATGGTTGGTGGGAATTAAAAGCCGAGAGCCAGGCCCAGCGTATAGGTACGGGCACGGGGGTAGAAGTTGTTGTCGATGCCGCTGAATACTTCAGGGTCAACGCCTTTGTACTTGGTCACGAGGAAGGCATTCTGCACGTTGGCCGTGATGCGCAGCGACGAAGCGCCGAGCACCTTGCCCACGTTGTAGCCCAGCGAAATGTTTTCGCAGCGCAGGAACGAAGCGTTTTGGATGTAGTAGTCCGAGAACACCTGCTGGCGGGTGAAGCCCGTGTTGCGCACGTCGGGATTCAGGTTATTCACAAACAGGGTCGAACCCTGGGCGTTGGCATAGGTACCGAGGTTGGCAGCGTTCACGTTATAGTTGTAGTTGCCCAAGTTGCTGCGCAGTGTGAAAGCAAACACCAGCTTCTTGTACACCACGTTCGAGCTCAAACCCAGCGTCACGAGCGGGGCGGGCTGCTTGTAGAAGATGTAGTCGTTGTCGTTGATAACGCCATTGCCGTCCTTGTCCACGTACAGCCCTTCCACGGGGCGACCATCGGCGCCGTACACCTGCTGGGCAGCAAAGAACGAACTGATGGGATAACCCACGGACTGAATTTGAATGGTGTTGCCGGTGCCGCCGCCAATGCCACCTACTTTGTAGCCTTTGAAGCCTTCCTGCTGCGTGCCCAAGTCGGTGATTTTGTTAACATTGTAGGCGCCGTTCAGGTTCACGTCCCAGGTCAGGTTTTCGCTGCGGAGCACGCCGTAGTTCAGGCCTACTTCAATGCCGCGGTTACGCAGCGAGCCGATGTTGGCATTCAGCTGGTTGGTGAGGTTGGAACCGGCCGACTGGTTTACCAAGGCCAGCAAGTCGCTGGCGGTACGCTGGTACACGTCAACCGTAGCCGTGAGACGGTTGTCGAAGAAGCCCAGGTCCAGACCAGCGTTGTAGGTGTTGGTGGTTTCCCAGGTCAGCAGGGCGTTGTAGCCTTGGGGGCTGTAAGTGGGCACTACGGTGCCGGCACCGCCACCCAGCGGGTAGGTGGTGGTCGAGCCGCTCACCACGTAGCGCGGCTGCGTGTCGTAGGCGCCACCAATGTCCTGCTGACCCGTGCGGCCGTAGCCAGCGCGCAGCTTCAACTCCGAGAGGGTAGTGTTGTCCTTCAGGAAGTCCTCGTTTTTGATACGCCAGGCCAGGCCCAGGGCCGGGAACCAACCACTGCGGTAGCCTTTAGCAAAGCGCGAAGTCTGGTCGTTGCGGACGGTGGCCGTAATCAGGTACTTGTCCTTGATGTTAGCCGTGGCCCGGCCAAAGTAGGAAATCAATACATACTTGTTGTAGAAGCCGGCCAGCGTCAGCCGGTCGCCGCGGTTCACCAGCGTGTCGCGGTTCAAGCGGTAAGTCAGGTAGTTGGGGCCTTCGTCCACAAACGACTGATAGGCGTGGCCCAGCTGAATGTCGAGCTTAGTGCCGCCCACCTGCTTGCCGTATGCTAAGTAAGCCTCCAGCAGCTTCATGTCTTTATTCTGCGCGTACTGGTAGTAGGAGCCGTTCCGGCCGGGGTCGGCCGAGGCCGTGTTGAAGGTGCCAAAATCGGTGGCAGCAATGGTTTTGTCGCCGCGGCCACGAGCCAGGTCGAGGCCCAGGTTAAGGTTGGCGCGCAGGCCTTCAATGCCGTGGACTTTGTAGTCGAACTGCACGTTGCCGATGAGGCGTTTCACCGTGCTCACGTCGCTTGTGTTGTTGAGCGCGGCCACCGGGTTGCCCGAAGCGTTGCCCAGCGGCTGGCCCACCGAGTTGGTGAACTGGTAGTAACCGCCGTAGCGGGCGTAGCGCGCCTCGTTCGAGGTAACCGGCTGAGTGGGGTCGTACAAGGCGGCGTTGGCCACGTTGCCGTAGTCCACGAAGCGGTTGTCCACAATCGAGCCCTTGGCGTTGATGTCAATGCGCAGGTGGTTGTCGAGGATGGTGGGGCTCAGGCTCACCGAGCCCGAGTTACGCTTCAACTTGTTGGTGATGACGATGCCCTCCTGGTATAGGTTGCCATACGACACTCGGAACGGCACTTTGGCCACCGAGCCAATCAGGCTCACTGTGTTGTCGTAGATGCCGGCGGTGCGGAAGATTTCGTTCTGCCAGTTTGTGTTGGCCGTGCCCAGGGTCGCAATCTGCGAGGGCGAACCGTTGGCCCGAATCAAGCTGCGGAACTCGTCGGCCGACAAGGTTTCGTAGCGCCGGGCTACCGTGGAAACGCCCAACTGGGAGTTCAGCTCCACGCGCAGCTTCTCGCCCTGCAAGCCTTTTTTGGTAGTGATGAGGATAACGCCGCCCGAAGCGCGGTTGCCGTAGATGGCCGTGGCCGAGGCGTCTTTCAGCACTGTGAAGGTTTCGATGTCGCTGGGGTTAATCAGCGAAAGCGGGTTCGAGGCGCCGTTAATGCCGCCTTTGTCTACGGGCACCCCATCAATTACATACAGCGGGTCGCTGTTGGCGTTGAGCGACGAGTTGCCGCGGATGCGGATGGTGGTGCCCGTGCCCGGCGCGCCGCCGGTTGAAGTGATGCTCACGCCCGCCACTTTGCCCTGAATGAGCTGCTCGGGGTTGGTCACCTGGCCTTGCACAAACTGCTTGGAGTCGACCGTGGCCACGGCCCCGGTTACGTCCTGCCGACGCTGCGTGCCGTAGCCAACAACCACAGCTTCGGATAGTTGCGTAGCGTTTTCGGTGAGGCCTGCCGAGACTTCGGTATTCTGGCCGGCGGTTACCGTGATGGGGCGGCGTACCGAGTTGTAGCCCACAAACGAGATAACCAGGGTGTGCGGCCCGGCCGGTACGCTCTGAATGCTGTAGGTGCCGTCGACATTGGAAGAGCCTCCAAGCGTGGTGCCATCGATGAGGACCGTGGCGCCGGGAATGCCTTCGTTTTTGCTATCGGTAACCCGGCCGCTGACCGAGCCGGTTTGGGCCTGGGCTCCCGAAGGAAATCCGAAGGCGGCGAACAGTAGCAGAAACAATAGTTTCGCTAGATAAGGGTGTTTCATGGGAAACGGTTGTTGGTGGGAAAATGGTGTAGAGGAGTGTAAATGAAAACGGTGGTAGTTTTTAGGGAGAACTGCTAAAAAGACGCAAGTTACCGGTAGAAGGGCATTAGCGCCTATGTATGACGGGTTTTGGTGGGGAAGTTAACCCCGAATTCAGTAGACAAAGCCACTATTGCTAATTTACAGCAGCACGACGCGTTTTGCTGGATAAATATCTGACTGCGAGCAGTTTGCTGATGATAAATGTGAAAGTGGAGCTACCTGCCAAATATTCTGCTAAGGTAGTCATCTGCAAACGATTGCACAAAGGTTTGAAAAGAGATTTTTTCGAGCGGATTTTTTATCTGTTTCGCACGATTTTCTCGTTGAACTGCGGAAATCAACCGGCCAAAAACCAACAAGCCCAAACCCGGCCCGGCCCGGGGCAAGTACACTGCCCGGTGGGCGGTTGGTTCCGGCGCCGAAACGGATTGTGCCGACGCTGTTGGCCCCAAGTACCTTACCCGTGCCGGGCTCGCTATCGGTGAATGCCGCACCCGGGCACACCGCACAGATAGCGCAGTGACTAATTATGGTACTTCGTTGGGGAAGCCGTTGATGTAGGCGCGTTGCAGAACGAATTGCTGTTGTTACTTTTGGCTTTTCCGTAGAAAATGAAAAAGCACCTACTGCTCGTTGCCTTGCTCGTGGCAACTGCTGGCCTGGACGCCGCTGCTCAGTCCCGCCCGGGCACCCGCAAGCCTGTCCCCAAAGGCAAAAGCAAGCAGGCGCCCGGCTCCAGAGGCGCCCCGAAGCCGCCGCCTGTGTATTCGCCCATTCAGGCAGGCCGTGCCGATGAGGACGCGCCCCTGCCCATGGTGGTCAGCAAAGTCAAAATCAAAAAGCCCGTGCTGGTGTACTACGAAGAGCCTGCGCCCGGCAAATCGGTGCAACAGCTCATCATGGCCGAAGAAAACCTGGGCCTGCTCAAAACCCTGGACCTGGAACACCTCATGAGCCGCCGTGAGGTGTTTGTGGATGGCCTCGGCAACCTGGCCCTGCCTGGCAGCGACGTGAACAAGTACCGCCTGCTGGGGACCAGCGCCGTGGCCGAAGACACCCGCCGCCCCGCTGGCGACGGCCGCTGCTTCTATTCGCGCCTCAAGGTGCCGTCGTCGGGCTTTCTGTATGTGGTGCGCGAGTCGGCCGAGGAATACCGCCACTTCATCAAAGGCCCCCAGAAAAAAGGCTCGCTTCTTGATTTTCAAGCCAATGGTCTGCCGGGCATCGATTCGGTGCGGGCCGTGTACACGCTGCGCAAAATGGACGCCTCCGAGCGCGGTGCCGGCAGCGGCGAAACCATTCGCTAACCATGAATCCCCGATTGATGCTGAAACGCGCGGCGCTGTTCGTCAGCACCATGGGTGTGGCGTGCCACATCGCCAGTGCCCAGACCACGCTGCGGCTCACCCGGGTACCGGCCACCACGCCGGCCACGGATACCCTGTTTGTGGCCGGCTCCTTCAATAGCTGGAACCCGCACAGCACCCGCTACGCCATGCAGAAGCAAGCTGACGGCACCTACCAAATTAGCTTGCCGCAGAGCCTGGGTAGCATTGAATACAAATTCACGCGCGGCAGCTGGCCGACGGTGGAAGTGGATGATAAAAACCAGGGTATTGCCAATCGCAAAGCCGACCTGACGGCTGCCCGCGAAATTGCCAACCAAGTGTTGGCCTGGGACGACCAGAGCGGCACCCCCGCCATTCCTAAAAAGCACACCGCTACGCCGCAGGTCCATCTGCTGTCGGCCTCATTTGCCATGCCGCAGCTAGGGCGGCAGCGGCGCGTGTGGCTCTACCTGCCCGCCGACTACGCCAAGCAGCCTAACCGACGGTACCCCGTGCTCTACCTGCACGACGGCCAGAACGTGTTTGACGACGCCACCAGCTTCGGCGGCGAGTGGGGCGTGGACGAAACCCTCGACCAACTGCGTCGGGCTGGGCAGGATGCCACCGGGAGCATCGTCGTCGCGGTTGATAATGGCGACCAGTTCCGCTCCGACGAATACATTCCGTGGGTGAGTACCGAAGCTGAACTGAAAGACCAGCCCCACCGGGGCGGGCAGGGCCGCCAGTACATTGATTTTTTGGCTTTCACCCTCAAACCCTACGTGGATGCCCACTACCGCACCCGGCCCGAGGCGGCGCATACCGGCATTGCCGGGTCCAGCCTGGGCGGGCTGATTTCGGTGTACGCCGCCCTGAAATATCCAAAGGTTTTCGGCGCGGTGGGCGCGTTTTCACCAGCTTTCTGGGTGTGTAATGATTCTCTGCTGAGCTTTGCCAAGACACATCCGGCGGCGCCTACCACCCGTTTTTATTTCGTGAGCGGCACCACAGAATCGAAGACCATGCTGCCGCTAATGACCGCCTGGCGCGACGAGTTGCGCCGGGAAGGCGTACCCGCCGCGAATATCTCTTTTCACGCCCCGGCCGATGGACAGCACCGCGAATGGTTTTGGCGGCGTGAGTTTCCGACGGCGTACCGGTTCCTGTTCGGGCTCAAGGGCTTGCCCAAAAAATAGCGCCAAAGCATCGGTAACCTAATCCAGTAAAGCAGAGAAAACGCACTTGTAAATCAACTAGTGTTCAAACTAAAAATCTGCTAGTGTCGTATTGAAAACCGAAATGACTTGCTGTTATTTCAAAAAAGCTCTTTTATCTTTGCAACGCGTTTAAGAAAAAACGCATTCTCCGCATGAATTTTCAGCGTACTTCTCAGGCTTGGTGGTGGCAGTTCCGAAACTTCGGACCGGCCTGTCTGTGCGCTTCGTAAAATCACCTTTGATTTTGCCTTTGACCACAAAAGCCCGGCCCCTCGCCGGGCTTTTTGCTTTTATTCCCTTCCGAGTCGCTGCTTCGGCTCATCCCCTTACCACCTGCTTCCGTGCCTTACCAACTCATTACCCGCCACCGCCGCCTGCTGGCCGACACCGTGACCCCGGTGGGCCTCTACCTGCGCCTGCGCGACCAGTATTCCAACTGCCTACTGCTGGAAAGCGCCGACTACCACGGCCAACAGAACGCCTTCAGCTACCTGGTGTGCGAGCCGCTGGGCACCTTTGAGCTGCGGCGCGGGGGGGAGCTGCGGCAGGCGCTGCCCGGCCAGGCACCTGGTAGCGTGATGCTGCAGGAGCCGCGCCAGGCCCTAGCCGAGCTGCGGCGCTTTGCCGCCGCCTTCGCGCCCGATGCAGCGGCGGCCAAAATGCCGTTCATCAGCACCGGCTTGTTTGGCTATATGGGCTACGAGGCCGTGCAGAGCTTTGAGGACGTGACGTTTGACGCGGCTAAGGTGCCGGCCGGGGACGTGCCGCTCATTCGCTACGGCGTGTATCGCTACGTCATTGCCTTCAACCACTTCCGCCAGGAGCTGTACCTGTTTGAGCACCGCGTGGCGGGCGAGGAATATGCCGAAGCCGACGGCCTTGACCGCCTCGAGAACCTGGTTCGCAATCCCAGTGTGCCGGCCTTCGACTTCGCCACCGTGGGGGAGGAGCAAAGCAACCAGACCGACGCCGAGTTTCTGGCGCGCCTCACGCAGGGCCAGGCGCACTGCCTGCGCGGCGACGTGTTCCAGATTGTGCTCTCGCGGCGCTTTCAGCAGGGTTTTTCGGGCGATGAGTTCAATGTGTACAGGGCGCTGCGGTCCATCAATCCCTCGCCTTACCTGTTCTATTTCGACTACGGCGACTGCAAAATTTTCGGCTCCTCGCCCGAGGCGCAGGTGCTGGTCCAGGGCCGCGAGGCCAGCCTGTACCCCATCGCGGGCACCTACCGCCGCACCGGCGACGATGCCGCTGATGCCGCCGCCGCCCAGCGCCTGGCCGCCGACCCCAAGGAAAACGCCGAGCACGTGATGCTGGTCGACTTGGCCCGCAACGACCTGGCCCGCCACGGCACCCAGGTACAGGTGCGTACGCTGCGCGAAATCCAGTTTTACTCGCACGTCATTCACCTCGTCAGCCACGTCACGGCCCAACTGGATGAAGGCACCGACACGCTGCAAGTTGTGGCCGATACCTTCCCGGCCGGCACGCTCTCGGGTGCGCCCAAGCACCGCGCCCTGCAATTGATTGATGGGCTGGAACCCACGGCGCGCGGCTACTACGGCGGCTGCATCGGCCACTTGGGCTTCGATGGTAATTTCAACCACGCCATCATGATTCGTTCGTTTTTGAGCACCGGCAACCAGCTGTATTTCCAGGCCGGGGCGGGCGTAGTGGCCGCCTCCAGCGTACAGTCGGAGCTGGAAGAGGTGCACCACAAGCTGGGGGCCTTGCGCGCGGCCTTGCGGGCGGCGGGAGAAGTCAGATAAAATTGAACGGCATGCAGAGCGCAGCGAAGCATCTCGCCTGTGGCAGTAAATCAGCCGATTGAATTAGTTAAAGCAAGCGAGATGCTTCGCTACGCTCTGCATGACGTTCTATAATTCATAATGCCATGAAAATCCTCGTTCTCGATAATTACGACTCCTTCACCTACAACCTGGTGCATCTGCTGCGCGACCTCGGCCACGGCCCCAACCTGACCGTGACGCGCAACGACCAGCTGACGCTGGAATCGGTAGCTGCCTACGATGCCATCATGCTGTCGCCCGGGCCCGGCGTGCCGGCCGAGGCGGGCCTGATGCCCCAGATTATCAAAGCCTATGCGCCCACCAAGCGCATTCTGGGCGTGTGCCTGGGCCATCAGGGGCTGGCCGAAAGCTTCGGCGCTTCGCTCTACAACATGCCCGCCGTGCTACACGGCGTGGCCAACGAAGCTGAAGTGACCGTGGCCGACGAGCGGCTGTTTGCCGGACTGCCGCCGCGCTTCCAGGTAGGGCGCTACCACTCCTGGGCCGTGCGCCCCGAAACCATGCCCGCCGAGCTGGAAACCACCGCCCGCGACGCCAACGGCGAAGTACTGGCCTTCCGCCACCGGCAGTTCGACGTGCGCGGCGTGCAGTTCCACCCCGAAAGCATCCTCACCGAGCACGGCGCCCGAATGCTGGAAAACTGGTTGAGCTAGGACACTAAGTATGAATCAGGTCGTCATGCTAAGCCAAGTCGAAGCATCTCTACCGCGTAAGTAATCAATGCTGTTGCAACGAAGCTGTAGAGATGCTTCGACTTCGCTCAGCATGACGTTCAGGAAATAAAACCAAGTTTTGAAACAGATTCTCAACAAGCTTTTCGACCACCAGCCCCTGACGCATGCCGAGGCCCACGCCGCCATGCGCCAGCTGGGCGAGGGCGGCGCCAACCCAGCCGAAACCGCCGCCTTCCTGGCCGTGTACCGCATGCGGCCCATCACGGTGGCCGAGCTGGCCGGTTTTCGGCAGGCCTTGCTCGATTTGAGCCGCGACCCTCAGCTAGGTACCCACGAAGTGCTCGACATCGTGGGCACGGGCGGCGACGGTAAAAACACCATCAATATCTCCACGCTGGCGTGCTTTGTGGTGGCCGGCACGGGGGTGCAGGTGGCCAAGCACGGCAACTTTGGCGTCTCGTCGGTGTCGGGAGCCTCGAACGTGTTGGCGCATTTCGGCTACGATTTCGAAGCCAGCTCCGACCAGCTACGGCGGCAGCTGGAGCGCGCTAATATCTGCTTTCTGCACGCGCCGGCTTTCCATCCGGCGATGCGGCACGCGGGGCCGGTGCGGCGGGAGTTGGGCTTGCGCACGTTCTTCAACATCCTGGGGCCGCTGGTGAACCCGGCCCGGCCCGCCGCGCAGCTGCTGGGCGTGTTCAGCCTGGAATTGCAGCGTGTGTACTACTACCTGATGCAGGCCACTGGCACCCGCTACGCCGTGGTACACGCCCTCGATGGCTACGACGAACTGGCCCTGACCGGACCGGCTAAGGTGGTTTCCTCGTTCGAGGGCGAGCGCCTACTCACCGCCGAATCCTTGAACCTGGCCGCCTGCACGGCCGAAGATTTGGCCGGCGGCGCTACCATAGCCGCTGCCGCCGAGATGTTTAAACAGGTGCTGGATGGCCACGGCACTGCCGCCCAGCGCAACGTAGTAACAGCCAACGCCGCCCTGGCCCTGCGTTGCGCCCGCCCCGGCCTGAGCTGGGACGATGCCCTGGCGTTAAGCCGCGAATCATTGGATTCGGGCGCTGCCAAAAGGGCCTTTGAAACCATGCTGGCCACTCAATAAATTTTTACATGGCGCGACACAAACCCTGCGCGCTGTTGTTTTCCAAGTCATGTCCCAAACCACCATCCTCGATACAATCGTCGCGCACAAGCGCAAGGAAGTAGCCGGCCGCCGCGAGCTGGTGCCCGTGAAGCTGCTGGAAAGCAGCCTGTATTTCCGCTCGCAGCCGCTGTCTTTGCGCCAGTATTTGCTGCGTGAAAACGGCAGCGGCCTCATCGCCGAATTCAAGCGCAAGTCGCCCTCCAAAGGCTGGATAAACCAGTACGCGCCGGTGGAGCGCACCACGCTGGGCTACATGCAGGCCGGCGCGGCGGCATTGTCCATCCTCACCGACGCTGAGTTTTTTGGCGGGAAAAACGAGGACCTGACCACGGCCCGGCGCTTCAATTTCTGCCCCATTCTGCGCAAGGATTTTGTGGTGGATGAGTACCAGATTCTGGAAGCCAAAAGCATCGGGGCCGATGCCGTACTGCTGATTGCGGCCGTTCTCACGCCTGATGAGATTGATTCACTGGGCCGGCTGGCCCGCTCGCTGGGCCTCGAAGTGCTGCTTGAAGTGCACGACGCCGATGAGCTGGCCCGCTCGGCCAACGCCGACGCCGTGAATCTGATTGGTGTGAACAACCGCAACCTCCACGATTTCAGCCTTAGCCTGGATACGTCGCTGGCGCTGGCCGCCGCCATTCCCACGGAGTTCGTGAAGGTATCGGAAAGTGGCATTTCCAGCGCCGCCGCCATCGGGCAGCTGCGCGAGGCCGGCTACCGGGGATTTTTGCTCGGCGAAGCCTTTATGCGCCACGCCCGGCCCGAGCGAGCCTGCGCGGCCCTGGTGCAAGAAATTGCAGCCCTGCCGAAAGCCGAATCCGCCATTGCCTAGTTGCCGGAAATGAAAACACCCCGCCCCAACCTATCGGCTTTGGCCGTCGCCACTGGTGTGCCCGGCGCGGTGGTCCCAGCGGCATCGGCCGCTACTCCACCGCGGTTGCTGGTGAAAGTGTGCGGTATGCGCGACGCTACGGCGCTGACCGACGTGGCGAAGCTGGAACCCGACTTTCTGGGCTTCATTTTCGCGCCGAAGTCGCCCCGCTTTGTGGGAGAGGCACTCGCTGCTGAACAGGTGCGCACCCTGCCGCCGAACATCTGGAAAGTAGGCGTATTCGTGAACGAGTCCACCGAAAACATCCTCGCCACGGCACACCGCTACGGCCTTGCCGCCGTGCAGCTCCACGGCCAGGAAACTCCCGCGCAGTGCGAGGAACTGAACGAGGCTGGCCTGCTGGTGATGAAGGCATTTTCGGTGGGGGAGAAGGTTGATTTTGATGCCCTGCTGCCTTACGTGCCGTATTGCGACTTCTTTTTATTCGACACCAAAGGCGCGGCGCCGGGCGGTAACGGGGCCACTTTCAACTGGAATTTGTTGTCAACTTACAACCTGCCCGTGCCTTACTTCTTAGCCGGCGGGCTGGGTTTGGAACACGCCGCCGAACTATCGGCCCTGAATCTGCCCGGGCTGGCCGGCGTGGACCTGAACAGCGGCTTTGAAACCGCGCCCGGCGTGAAAGATGCCGGCCGGGTAGCCGAAATGCTCAAAGTGTTGCGTGCCGCCTGACGGTCCGTCTAACTACTCAATACGAACTACTTGCTACTAAATCATATGACTTCCTACCAGCAACCCAGCGCCCGGGGCTACTACGGCGAGTTCGGCGGCGCCTTCATCCCCGAAATGCTTTACCCCAACGTGGAGGAGCTGCGCACCCGCTACCTCGACATTCTGGCCGACTCCGGCTTCCAGGCTGAGTTGCAGCTGCTGCTGCGCGACTATGTAGGCCGGCCCACGCCGCTGTTTGAGGCCAAACGTTTGTCGGCGCGCTACGGTACGCGCATTTTTTTGAAGCGCGAGGACCTGTGCCACACCGGCGCCCACAAAATCAACAATACCGTGGGGCAGATTTTGCTGGCCCAGCGGCTGGGCAAGAAGCGCATCATTGCCGAAACCGGCGCCGGGCAGCACGGCGTGGCCACGGCCACAGTGTGCGCCCTCATGGGCCTGCCCTGCGTGGTGTACATGGGCGCCATCGACATGGAGCGCCAAGCGCCCAATGTGGCCCGCATGCGCCTGCTCGGGGCCGAGGTGCGGCGCGCTGAAAGCGGTAGCCAGACCCTGAAAGACGCCACCAACGAGGCCATCCGCGACTGGATTGCCAACCCCGTCGATACGCATTACATCATCGGTTCCGTGGTCGGCCCGCACCCGTACCCCGATTTGGTGGCCCGCCTGCAGGCCGTCATCAGCGAAGAAATGCGGGCCCAGCTGCTGGAAAAAACCGGCACCGAGCTGCCCGACTATGTGGTGGCCTGCGTGGGCGGCGGCTCCAACGCGGCCGGCGCGTTTTACCATTTTTTGGACGAGCCCTCCGTGCGCCTCATTGCCGTGGAAGCGGCCGGGCACGGCGTCGATTCTGGGCATTCGGCGGCCACGTCGGTGCTGGGCACGCCGGGCATCATCCACGGCAGCCGCACGCTGCTGATGCAGGACGAGCACGGCCAGATTACCGAGCCCTACTCGCTGAGCGCCGGGCTGGACTACCCCGGCATCGGGCCGCTGCACGCGCACCTGGGCGCTTCGGGCCGGGCCGAATTCATTGCCATCACCGACGATGAGGCGCTGGCGGCCGTGTCGGAGCTGAGCCGGCTCGAAGGCATCATTCCGGCCCTGGAAACGGCGCACGCCTTGGCCGCCCTGGCCCAGCTGGGCGCCGGCCCCGACGACGTGGTGGTGGTGAACCTCTCCGGCCGCGGCGACAAAGACCTGGAAACCTACCTCAAGAACATGGACAAGCTCCTGTAGCCTTCGCCCGCCAAGTTATTATGAACGACCGCCTTCACCACGCCTTCGCGAGCAAGCACAACCTGCTCAACATGTACTACACCGCCGGCTACCCCGGCCTGCACGACACCCTGCCGCTGGCCAAATCGTTGGTTGAAGCTGGGGCCGATATACTGGAAATCGGTATGCCGTTCTCCGACCCGCTGGCCGATGGTCCGGTCATTCAGCACAGCAGCGCCGTGGCGCTGGCCAATGGGATGAACCTGCCGGTACTGTTTGAACAGCTCCAAGAGCTGCGCGCCGCCGTGCCCGAAACACCCGTGCTGCTCATGGGCTACCTCAACCCAGTGCTGCAGTTCGGCGTGGAGAAATTCCTGCAAAAAGCCGCCGAAGTAGGTGTCGATGGCCTGATTCTCCCGGACTTACCGCTCGATGAGTACGAAGAACAGTATCATGCGCTGTTCCAGCAGTACGGCCTGAAAGCAGTTTTTCTCATCACGCCCCAAACTTCGGAGGAGCGAATTCGCCGCCTCGATGCCTTGTCCGACGCCTTTCTTTACCTCGTGTCCGGCCCCGGCACCACTGGCGGCACCACCCTGGCCGACCTCGAAGCGCAGGAGCAGTACTTCGAGCGCATTGCCGGCATGAAGCTGAAAACCCCGCGCCTTATCGGCTTCGGCATCGCCGACAAAGCGGGCTTCGACCGCGCCTGCAGCCACGCCGAAGGCGCCATCATCGGCTCGGCCCTCATCCGCGCCCTGGAGGATGCGGAGGACGCGCCGGCCACGGCCGGGCGCTTCGTGCGGGGTATAAAGTCCTGATTTTAAAAATATAGCTACACGTCATGCAGAGCGCAGCGAAGCATCTCGCGTGTGGTAGTAAATCAATCGTCAGAATTAGTGGCGGCACGCGAGATGCTTCGCTGCGCTCTGCATGACGGGCGAACCTCATATCCAGACCATGATAATTCAACTCGAAAAAACCGCTTCCGTGCCCGCCATCGCCAAGCACCTGAAGCAGCAGGGCTACAAAACCACCGAAGTCACGACCCAGCACGCGAGCTACCTGGTGGCCATCGGCAAAAAAGATATCGACATCCGCACCATCGGCCAGCTGCCCGGCGTGCGCGACGTGCACCGCGTGAGCGACGACTACAAGCTGGTGAGCCGCAAGTGGCGCGTGAAGCCCACCGTGCTCGACCTCGGCGGCGGCGTGACCATCGGCGAGGGCAGCCTGGCCCTGTGCGCCGGTCCGTGCAGCATTGAGAGCGAAGCGCAAATGGAAAAAGTGATGACGCACCTCGTTGAGAATGGTGTGCAACTCATGCGTGGCGGCGTGTTCAAGCCCCGCTCGTCGCCCTACGCCTTCCGCGGGCTGGGCATGGACGGCCTCAAGGATTTCCACCGCATGGCCCGGGCGCGCGGCATCAAAATCGTGACCGAGGTGATGCAGGTGTCGCAGGTAGAGGAGATGCACGATTTCGTGGACGTGTTCCAGGTGGGCGCCCGCAACACCCAGAATTTCAACCTGCTCGATGCCCTCGGTGGCGTTGATAAGCCGGTGATGATTAAGCGCGGCATCTCGGGAACCATTGAGGAGCTGCTGTCGTCGGCCGAATACGTGTTTTCGGGCGGCAACGAGAAGCTGATTCTCTGCGAGCGCGGCATTCGGACGTTTGAAACGGCCAGCCGCAACACCCTGGATTTGAACGCCGTGCCCATCCTGAAAGCCAAGAGCCACCTGCCCGTGATTGTGGACCCCTCGCACGGCATTGGCATCCGCGAATACGTGCCCACCATGGCGCTAGCCGGCGTGATGGCCGGCGCCGACGGCATCGTGTACGAAACCCACGAAACGCCCGAAACCGCCGCTTCGGATGGCGCCCAGACGTTGGATTTCGACGAATCGGCCCGGCTTATTCGTAACCTGCGCCGCGTGTACCAGTTGCGGGGCGAGCTGGAGTAATGAAAAATTAATAAGTTCGAATGCTTGCTTTTTGAAAAGCCGGTCTTAAATTCGTCTCACTCATGCGCCACCAATACGTCAATATTAGCTTTCTGATGACTTGCCCCAAGCTGGGCGGGCTCGGGCTTTTATTGGCAGAACGGAAGGACAAGGCATGAAACCCACTCTCCTCTAAAAACCAGTAAAAGCCCGAATCCACCAGGATATCGGGCTTTTTTTTTGCCGCCCCGCTATGTTTGCTAACCGACCCCTTGCCAACGCCACCAGCCAGGACCAACTGATTTGGAAAATTCTGTTTGACCGCCAAACGGCGCTGCTGCACAAGCGCGCGGCGCCGGTGTTCAGCCAGGGCTTAGCGCGGCTAGGCATGCGGCGGGAAGCCATTCCGGACATTGCCGAACTCAGCGCCACCGTGCGGGCGCACACCGGCTGGCAGCTGGCCCCGGTGGGCCGGCCGTTCGAGCCGGCGGCGTTTTTTGAGCTGCTGGCCGAGCGGCAGTTTCCGATTGTGACGCGCATCCGGCCCATGCACGCCTTCGATTTCAGCCCACAGCCGGACTTGTTCCACGACTTGTTCGGGCACGTGCCCATGCTGCTCGATGAAGGGCTGGCCGATTTCCTGCACGTGCTGGGGCAGGCCTACCGCGCCCAGTCGGTGGGTTCGCCGGCCCGTGAGCAGCTGTGGGCGCTCTACTTCTTTACGGCCGAGTTTGGCCTGGTGCAGCACGAGGGCAAGCCGCTGCTCTACGGCGCGGGCCTGCTGTCGTCGGCCGGCGAAATCCACCACTGCGTGAATGAAAACACGCCCCGGCCGGTGTTCGACCTGGCCACCGTGTTGCGCACGCCCGTAACGGGCGCCCGCTACCAAAACCAGTACTTCGTGCTGCCCTCCTGGGAGCAGCTGAGCGAGTGCGTGGAGGAACTGGCCGGCCTGTTGGCGGGGCGCTTCGCTTAATGAAGAATGAGGAATAAAGAGTTTTGTCCCAGATGGACCATTCTGATTCTTATTAAGCGAAGCGTCAATATCCCCAGCCCAGACGGCGGTACACGAAGTGCAGCAGCCACAGCGGCCCAATCAGCAAAAACTGCAGGTCTTTCAAAAAGCTGGGCTTTTTGCCCTCCACCTTGTGGCCCCAGAACTGGCCCACCCAAGCCAGCGCGAAAATGAGGAGGCAAATGGCCCACAGGGGCAATGCTGCGTAATCGACCACCATGCTCAACGCGACCGCCATGGCTATCCATACCAGTACCATGCCCAGGGCCAGCCGTGGGCTCAGCCGCACGTAATACACCAGCGCCAGCAGCATCACCAAAGTACCCCAGTTGAGGAGCGGACTGATGCCGCGCACAGTAATGGGCACCGGGACCGACCACAGCAGCCCAATCAGCGAGAACATAATCAGGGGCACACACACCCAGTGCACCAACTTGTTGGTAGGGTTCTGGTGGCTTTCGCCGTATTCGGCGAGCAGGGCAGACAGGGCGGCCATGGCAATGGTGGGAATTGGGGTGGGAGACAAGCTTGGTCCAACAAATTAGCAATAAAAAAGGCCTTCCCGGTGGGGAAGGCTTTTTCGGGGATAAAACATAGAACGTCATGTCGAGCGCAGCCGAGACATCTCGCGTGAAATAGTAAATTCAATCGTTAGGCGATTTTGATTACTTCGGCACGCGAGATGTCTCGGCTACGCTCGACATGACGCTCTACATAATGATGACGGTTACACTTTCACCTTAAACCGGCCGCGCAGGTAGGCCAGGGCGTGGGCGTGGGCTTGAGCGGCATCGGCCTTTTTGTACTTGGGGTTGGAGGGATTGGCGAAGGCGTGGTCGGCGTCGTAGCTTTCCACGGTGAGGCTTTTGCCTGCTGCGGTCATATCCTTTTTGAACTGAGCCACCACTTCGGGGCTAATCCACTTGTCCTGGCTGGCGAAGATGCCCAACACGTCGGTGTTCAGGGTTTTGAGCTTGGCCACGTCCTTCTCGGGCATGCCGTAATACATCACGCAGCCCACCGTTTGCTTGCCGCCGAGCAGGGCCTCCTGCAGGCTCCAGCCGCCGCCAAAGCACCAGCCGATGCTGGCCAGCTGGGCCTTGGGGCCGGCGTAGGCCTGCAGGCCTTTGAGGATGGCCGTGGCGCGCTCGGTTTTCACCTCGCCCATGTATTTGCCGGCTTCTTCGGGCGTGGTGGCCACTTTGCCGTCGTACAAGTCCACGGCAATGACGTTGACGCCGGGCAGCTCGGCGGCAAAGGTGGCGGCCTCTTTCTTGATGTAGTCGTTCAGGCCCCACCACTCGTGAATCACGAACAAGTACTTATTGCTCGACTTGGCGCTCTTGATTTCGAAGCCCTTGCCGGTGCTGCCGTCGGGGGTTTTGAAGGTGATTTCCTGGCCCGCACCAGCGTACACGTAGGGCAAGGGCGCGTCGTGGCCGCCCGAAAAGTCCTTGTCGGCCGCCAGCATGGCGAAGGCCTCTGTGGCCGAAGCCGACAAGTTGCCGGCAGGCCGGGCGCAGCAGCTGGCCATCTTTTGGGCCGAAGCGGAGAACGTGAGGCTCAGCAGCGCGGTGCCCAGGGTCAGTAGTTTTTTCATGAATTTGGTGAGAATGGAAACGAATGAGCAACCCCAACAGCTAATTCGGCAAACCTTCCCGCACGATGTTGCGAAGTTTCGGTAGTTCGCGCGCCGCCCTACCGTGTAGGGCGGCCGAGGTGGTGTGGCTCAGCAGGTCTTCGGTGGCAGCCAGCACCTCGGCGGCCAGCTCTGGGTAGGGCAGGGCCAGTCGCGTGAGGGCCGTCAGGGCGTAGGCTTTCACGGCTACCGGCTCGGCTGGCCGGGTCAGGAGCTGCAGGCAGGTATCGAAAGCCAGGGCCTGCCATTCTTCCGGCACTTCCACAAATTGCAGGGCCCGCACCACGCCCCGCCGCTCGGCCGGATGCTGCTCGGGACCGCCCTGCAGGGCGGCCAGTAGGCCTGGCAAGTGCGGCACCAGCCACTGCGGGCGCCGCTCGCCGGCCCAGCCCAGCACGTCGGCGGCCAGCTGCCGCTCGCGCGGCTCGCCGTACCAGAACAGCTGGAGCAGCTCGGCCAGGGCCTTGGGATGAGCGCAGGCGTAGTCGGTCAGGCGCCGGTTTTGGCGGGCCGAGTGTTCGCGCAGCAGTTCCGTTCGCAGGTTCATCGTCCTTTAGGATTATGTCAGCTCGCTCACGGTACCGGCAAAAAGCAGGGTGCCGTCCTGGTCGTCCACAATGGCATACAGAAACGGTGAATCTATTCGAACCGCCACGCGGCGGGGCGGCTCAGGCTCGTAGGGACCACCCCCGGCGCACATGATAGCCGTGACAGCGGCGGCCTCCGTGCCCACCTCGTCAAGCTGTAAAAACGTTTTGTGCAGCACGGCACCGATGAACCCACCGCCGTCAGCGTCGCGGTAGCCCAGGGCTGAAAAGTCGGCCCCGGGTGCGAAGGCCGGGCCCAGCCCCAACTCGCGCAAAACCGGTACTAGGTCGGCGCTCCATTCCAGACGCAGACGCGGGAAGGTCAGGTCAACCTCTATCCCCTGAGTAGCACGGAGGGCTTTGTGCCACGAGTCCCAGCTGCCTGCGTCGAGGCCAGCCAGGAAGGCGGGCAGGCCATCGGGCGAATCGGGCAGGAAAACCAGCATCGAAAAGCCGCGGCCGAAGCTGAGGTAAGGCATCGAAACCGCCTGCCAGCCGGCCCTGGCCAGGTAGCCCATTCCCTCGCTCACCTGATGCATCAGGTCGGCCGCCTGCGTGGTGCCATCGGCCCGGCGGAAAAGGCCCGGCCGGGTGGCCTCGGGGTCGAACTCATACGCCCACCGGGCATTGAAATACACAGCGTTGAGCAGCATCAACTGAGGGGGCGGCAGTAGCCTCAGCGCTGCTTCCGATACAATGGACTCAATCTTGCCGGCCGTATGCTGCCGCACCCATTCGTTGATAGCAGGGGCCGCCGTGGGGGCCATGAAGTCCAGCGTGGCGACCTCAGCATCGTAATATGTCTGCATCCGGGCCACGAAATCGGGGGCCGGGGCGAAGTGCTGGTCGGCCCATAGGCTGGTGGCCAGTTGCAACAAGGCTCCCGCCGGGGCTTCATCGGCGGGCTCATCATCAATGCCAATCAACTGGCCCGGGTCGAGCAGCTGCCGCAGCCAGTCGGCAAAGGCTTTCTCGGCCCGGGCCGGGTTGGAGGTGGCTCCAAACAGCACCTGCTGAAAAGCAGCTTGGGTGGGGCCGTCGGACCCGGCCAAGACGAGGGCCAGTGCCGCCAGTACGCCCAGCGGCGAAAGGGCCACGGGGCCCTTGTCGTCGGACTTGGCCACTTGCTGCAATAGTTTCAGCGAGAACTGTAGTTGGGCCGTATTGGCGGTAGTTGTCTGAAAAATGGGAAATGCGGACATGGGACAGCGCGGGTGAAGGCCGCCCCAAGATAAGCGGCCTACTGCGTCCGCACGTCGGCTTTCAGCTCCGTGAGCAGCGCGAAAAGGCCCACGTACGTTCGGTTGAGGTAGATAAAATGCTCGGAGCCGCGCGGCTCGCGCTGCTTGCGCAGCTCGGGGTCGGCCATCAGGTCGTCGCCGAGGGCGTAGAGGGCGGCCATGTAAGCCGGGTCGCCAAAGTTGAAAGTTGGCTGCCGGAAGGGGCGGCCTACCAGCTCCAGCGACGCCTGCATGGTGCGGAGGTAGAGCGTCTGCATGGCGGGGGCATCGGTGGGGCGCAGCACGCCGGCCTGCGTGAGCAGGGCCGTGAGGCGGGCTTCGTCGGCGATGGTTTCGGGGGCCAGCAGGGCGGTGAAGAGCTGGTACACATCGGCCGGTACTTCTTTCACGCAGCCGAAATCGAGCACGCCCAGCGTGCCGCCGTGCTCGGCCCGCATCAGGAAGTTGCCGGGGTGCGGGTCGGCGTGCAGGCGGTGCAGGGTATTGAATTGAAATTGGTAGAAGTCCCACAGCGCCTGACCAAGCTGGTTGCGCACTTCGGGGCTGGGGTTGGTGGCCAGAAACTCCTTCATGTGCTGGCCGCCGAGCCAGTCCATGGTGAGAATGCGGGCCGTAGAGTACTCCGGGTAGTAGCCCGGAAACTCCAGATGCGGAAGGCTTTGGCACTGGGCCGCAATTTCCTGGCCGCGCCGCAGCTCTAGCTTGTAGTCGGTTTCTTCGAGCAGGCGGGTTTCCACTTCCTCCAGGTAGGGGCGCACCTGGGCTTCGCTGAGGCCCATGATGCGCAAAGCAATGGGCTTTACCAGGCGGATATCAGATTTAATGCTGTCGGCCACGCCGGGATATTGCACCTTCACGGCTAGTGCTTTACCATTTTTTTGCGCAAAATGCACCTGCCCGATGCTGGCCGCCTGCCGCGCTTCGGGCTCAAACTCATCAAAGAGCTGAAACGGCGACTTCCCGAACGCATCCCGAAAGGCCTTCACCACCAGCGGGCCCGAAAGCGGCGGCGTCGAATACTGGGCCTGGGCAAACTGGTCGGCATAGGCCGAGGGCAGCATGTTTTTCTCCATCGCCAGCATCTGCGCCACTTTCAGCACAGAGCCTTTCATCTCGCTCAGCGTGCCGTACAGTTCGGCGGCGTTGGCGGCGTGCAGGTCTTCAGTGGTAGATTCCGCCCCCACCGCTTTTTTGGCGTAGTGCTTAATGTAGTTGGTGCCCACGTTAAAGCCGGTTTTGGCGAAGCGAGCAGCACGGGCCACCTTGGTGGTCGGCAGAGAAGTTTGGGGTTCTTCGGACATAGTTTTATACCCCGAAGCGGAACTTCGGTCGTTAAACGATTGGAATGAATGCTTACGCGAGCCGAAGCGGAGCTTCGGGGTACAGGTTCTTACTTCCGCACCAGAAACCGCACGAAATCCACGGCCGAATCAATCGTATTGCGGCCCACGAGGTCGAAGCTGAGCGTCACAGCTTTTTCCACGGCGGCGTCGGTGCGCTCAAAATTCAGGGTGTCGTCTTTGGCGAAGTAGCCCAGCACGAACAGCGCCTGCTGCCAGAAAAAGCGCGGGTAGCCGTCCTGCACCAGCGGGCGGTTGGCGATTTCGCCGCTCACGCGGCCGTCGCGCAGAAGGTCGCCCACGAAGTATTCGAAATCCTGCCGGAAGTCATCGAGCACGCGCGGCGACAGCGCCGGGATGCGGTGCAGCGAGCGGCGCAAGCTCATCAGCGCATAGGAGCGGTTGCTTTTCAAAATTTCGAGCAGCGTGTAGTAGAACGCCAGCAGCTTTTCGCGGCTGCCGTAGCCTTCCCACACGGGCTCAGCGGCGGCGGTTTCGCGCGCCTGCCGCCCGAAATCGGCCCAGATTTCGCGGTCGATGGCCTCGAAATTGGGGTAGTGCTGGTAGAATTCCGATTCGCTCAGGCCCAGTTGCTGGGTGAGCTTGAACACCGATTGCGGCGGGTGGCCTTCGTTGAGTACGAAGTCGAGATAGGCTTGTTTGATGCGGTCTTTTTCCATGCCGGTATAACCGGTTCATGGGCCGTACGGTTCGGATTGTAGCGTGGACTCTGCGAGTCCGCGCTGGAGCGGATGTTCTGTGATGCGCGGACTCGCAGAGTCCACGCTACGACGCCGCAAGCCGCGCCGCCCGAATGGCTTCCACGGCCCGCTCGCGCGCAAACTTGTGTTCCACTATTGGCCTTGGATATTTCGCAGTGCCCACTTCCGGCACCCATTTTTTGATGTACTTCATCTCGGGGTCGACTTGCGCCTGCTGGCTCTCGGGGCTGTACACCCGGAACCAGGGGGCCGAAATGGCGCCGGTGCCGGCCATCCACTGCCAGTTGCCTACGTTGTTGGCCATGTCGTAGTCGAGGAGCTTGTCGGCGAAATACCGCTCGCCCCAGCGCCAATCGATGAACAGATGCTTGACCAGAAAGCCGGCCACGGTCATGCGCACGCGGTTGGGCAGGTAGCCGGTTTCGTTGAGCTGGCGCATGCCGGCATCCACCAGCGGGTAGCCGGTGCGGCCCTCGCACCAGGCCCGGAATTCGTCCTCGTTGTTGCGGTAGGAAATGCGCCGCATCTTGGGGTCGTAGCTCTCGGTGGCGGTGTTGGGGAAGTGCCAGAGGAGCATCATGAAGAAGTCGCGCCAGATAATTTCGGCCAGCAGCTTCGGGTTCAACTCTTTGGCCTGCTTCATCACCTCGCGCACGCTCAACGTGCCAAAACGCAGGTTCAGCGACTCGCGGGTGCTGCCGTGCTCGTTAGCGGGCGTGTCGCGGGTTTTGTGGTAGTTGCGCACCACGCTTTCGGCGGGCAGCTTCACGGGCGGGAAATACTGCTCGCGGCGCTCGAAACCCATGCTTTGCAAGGTCGGGCGCGGCCCGGCCTTGTCCTTGGCAGCGTGGTGCAGGTGCGCTTTGGTGAATAGCTCTTTGGAATCACAAGGCTCCAGCAGCTCATCGGTCAGCTTGGCCGTGTAGGCCTTCAAGTAAGCCCCGAACACCTTGGGCACCGTGCCCGATTTGGTCATGATTTCGTCTTTGGCAAAAATCACCTGATCCTTATAGGTATGGAACTCGACGCCGTGCTTCTTCAGCATCTTCGCCACGGCCGTGTCGCGTTCGGTAGCATAGGGCTCGTAGTCCTCATTGGTGTGCACGGCGGCCACGCCGAAATCCTTCACCAGCTGCTCCAGCACCGCCAGCGGCCGGCCGTAGCGGGCCACGAAAGTGCCACCGGCCGCTTCGGTTGCGTGAGCCAGCTTTTCCACTTCATCGTGGATGAAGGTGAGCCGGGCATCGGCTTTATCGGGCAAGTGGTCCAGAATTTCCTTGTCGTAAATGAACAGCGGCAGCACCGGCACGCCGCTGGCCAGCGCCGCCGCCAGCCCCGCGTTGTCGTGAATGCGCAAGTCGCGCCGATGCCAGAAGATGCAGATTTTCATGCTTGGTTAGTTGTCAGTTGCTGGTTGTCAGTTGTTAGGTCGAATGGCTGTCAACTGCGCTTAACAACTCACAACCAGCAACTGACAACTAAAAGGCTTTACTTCAATTTCCCCATGCCGCCGTCTACGGCCAGCACCTGGCCCGTCACGAAGGCGCTGTGGTCGGAGAGCAGGAAGGAGGCCGTGTAGGCCAAATCCTCGGGCTGGCCGATGCGCTGCAAGGGGTGGCGCTTGCCGCCGGCCTCCACCTTTTCGGGCGAGTTGAGCAGGGCGGCGGCCAGCGGCGTGTTGGTGAGTGAGGGCGCGATGCAGTTCACGCGCACCCCGCTGGCGGCGTATTCGGCGGCCAGGGCGCGGGTGAGGCCCTCCACGGCCGCCTTTGCAGTGGCAATGCTGGTGTGGAAGCTCATGCCCGTATCGGCCGCCACGGTGCTGAACAGCACGATGGATGCCGTGCCTTCGGCCTTTTTCAGCCGCTTGATAGTGGCCTGGATGACGCGCACCGCGCCCAGCACATTTATGTCGAAATCGGTCTGGAAATCCTCCGTGGGAATGCGCTCAAACGGGCGCAGCTTGATGCTGCCGGGGAAGTAGGCCACCCCGTGCAGTACGTCGGGCAGCGCATCGAAGGTCGTGCCCACGGCCTGGGTGGCGTCGTAGGCGATGTGCGTGGTGCCCAGCGCCGCCAGCTCCGGCGAAAGGTGGCGTGAGGCGGTGAATAGGCTGACCTTGAGCGTGCTAAGTAGCTTCGCCGTGGCCAGGCCAATGCCCGAGGAGGCGCCGATGAGTAGAATGTTTTTGTCGGTAAAATCCATGCGGGAGTTGGGCAAGAAGCGCCGTTGAGTGTCTTTGCACAACGCCCAGCGCTGCCGAAGGTTTAGGTCCCTTCACAGCAGGGTTTTGGCCGCTGTAGCGACGCGGCACTTCGCGTCTCCGGTGGTGCACTCTCCTCCCATCGGGGCAACGCCGAGACGCGAAGTGTCGCGTCTCTATACCATTAAAGCTGGGTTTTTAAGAATATAGCATAATCAGGATGCCTGAAAAATAGGCTCGCAGCAGCCTTTCGCCTACTTTCGCCGTACTCCCGCCTATCATCCCACCAGCCTCTATGAACATAACTAAACTCCTGGTCGCCAACCGCGGCGAAATTGCGATTCGCGTCATGCGCGCCGCCAACGAGCTCAACATCCCCACGGTGGCCCTCTACACCTACGAGGACCGGTACTCGCAGCACCGCTACAAGGCCGACGAGGCCTACCAAATTGGCCGCGACGACGAGCCGCTGAAGCCTTATCTGGACATCGAAGGCGTCATCCGAATTGCCAAGGAAAACGGGGCCAATGCCATCCATCCCGGCTACGGTTTCCTTTCCGAAAACGCCACGCTCTCGCGTCGCTGCGCCGAGGAAGGCATCATTTTCGTGGGCCCGCGCCCCGAGGTTATGGAAGCCCTCGGCGACAAGGTGCGCGCCAAGGAAGTGGCCCTGCAATGCCAGGTGCCTCAGATTGAGAGCAGCGAGGCCGATTTGGTTGATTTTGAAACGGCCAAAACAGAGGCCCAGCGCATCGGCTACCCCGTGATGCTGAAGGCGGCCAGCGGCGGCGGCGGGCGCGGCATGCGCATCATCCGCGACGATGAGCAGCTGGAAAAAGGCTTCTTCGAGGCCCGCAACGAGGCCTTGAACGCCTTCGGCGACGACACCGTGTTTCTGGAGAAGTTTGTGGAGCGGCCCAAGCACATCGAGGTGCAGCTGGTGGGCGACCACCACGGCAACCTCGTGCACCTATATGAGCGCGACTGCTCGGTGCAGCGCCGCTTCCAGAAAGTGGTGGAAGTGGCCCCCGCCCTGAACCTGCCCGACCACCAGCGCCACCTCCTGTATGAGTACGCCCTGCGCATCGGGCGGGCCGTGGGCTACGACAACGTGGGCACCGTGGAATTCCTGGTGAACCCCGAGCAAGACCGGATTTACTTCATCGAAGTGAACCCCCGCATCCAAGTGGAGCACACCGTGACGGAGATGATTACGGGCATCGACCTGATTAAAACCCAGCTCTACATCGCGGCCGGCCACAAACTCAGCGACCCCGAAATCGGCCTTGGGCCCGACGTGGTGCCGCTACGGGCGGGCTTCGCCGTGCAGTGCCGCGTGACGACGGAGAACCCCGAAAACGACTTCAAGCCCGACTACGGCACCATCGTGGCTTACCGCACGGCCGGCGGCTTCGGCATCCGGCTCGACGAGGGCTCGGTGTACCAGGGCGCGATTATTTCGCCGTTTTTCGACTCGATGCTGGTCAAGATTTCGGCCCACGCGCCCACGCTGCACGGCGCGGCCCAAAAAATGCTGCGCGCGCTGGACGAATTCCGGGTACGCGGGGTGCGCACCAATATTCCGTTCCTGAAGAATATCGTTGGCAACGAGGAATTCCAGACTGGGCACGCCACCGTCGACTTCATCAAGGACCATCCCGAGCTGTTCAAGTTCGAAAGCCGGCAGGACCGCGCCACGCGCCTCTTGGGCTTCATCGGCGAGACGGTGGTGAACGGCAACCCCGACGTGCGCCACCTGCTCGACCCGCGCGCCAACCCGCGCCGCCCACACCTGCCGCACTTCGACCACACCGAACCCGCGCCCGGCACCAAGCAAAAGCTGGACGAACTGGGACCCGAGAAATTCGCCGAGTGGCTGCGCAACGAGCCGCTCATTCACTACACCGACACTACCCTGCGCGACGCCCACCAAAGCCTGCTGGCCACCCGCATGCGCACCTGGGACATGCTGAAAGTGGCCCGTGCCTATGCCCAGCAGCACCCCCAGACGTTTTCGCTCGAAGTCTGGGGCGGCGCGACGTTCGACGTGGCCCTACGCTTCCTGCACGAAGACCCCTGGGAGCGCCTCGCCAAGCTGCGCGAGGCCATCCCGAACATCCTCCTGCAAATGCTCATTCGCGGCGCCAACGGCGTGGGCTATAAGGCCTATCCGGACAACCTGACGGAGCGGTTTGTGATGCAGGCGGCCGAAACCGGCGTGGACGTTTTCCGAATTTTCGACTCGCTGAACTGGATGAAGGGCCTGGAATCCTGCATCGGCTTCGTGCGCAACAAAACCGACCGGCTGGCCGAAGCCAGCATCTGCTACACCGGGGACATCATGGACCCGAACCGCACCAAATACACGCTCGACTATTACCTCAAGCTGGCCAAGCAGCTCGAAGATGCCGGCGCGCACATCCTCTGCATCAAGGACATGGCCGGCCTGCTGAAACCCTACGCCGCTACGGAATTGATTCAGGGCCTGCGCGACACGGTGAAAATTCCCATCCACCTGCATACCCACGATACGTCCTCGCTGCAGCCCGCCACCTACGCCAAGGCCGTGGAGGCCGGCGTCAACGTTATCGACGTGGCCATTGGCTCGCTCTCGGGCCTCACCTCGCAGCCCAACTTCAATTCGGTGGTCGAGATGTTCCGGGGCACGCCGCGCCACCGCGAGTTCGACCAGCACTCGCTCAACGAGTTCAGCAACTACTGGGAGACCGTGCGCGAGATGTACTACCCGTTCGAGTCGGGCCTGAAAGCGGGCACGTCGGAGGTGTTTCAGCACGAGATTCCGGGCGGACAGTATTCCAACCTGCGCCCGCAGGCGGCTTCGCTGGGCTTGCTCGACAAGTTCGAGGAAGTGAAGCAGCGATTTGCCGATGTGAACATGATGTTCGGCGACATCGTGAAGGTGACGCCCAGCTCGAAAGTGGTGGGCGACATGGCCCTTTTCATGGTGAGTAACAACCTCACGCCGCAGGATGTGATGGATAAAGGCGAAGGCCTGAACTTCCCCGAATCGGTGCGCGAGCTGTTTCGCGGCGACATCGGCCAGCCTGAAGGCGGCTGGCCCGCCGAACTGCAGAAGCTCATTCTCAAGAACGAAACGCCCTTCACCGACCAGCCCAACGAGCACCTCGCGCCCATTGATTTCGATAAGGAATGGCCCGCGTTTCAGGAGAAATTCGCTGGTGCGAAGTTCACCGATATGCTGTCGTCGCTGCTCTATCCGAAGGTGTTTGAGGAATATTGGGGTTTCCGCCAGAAGTTCGGCAACGTGAGCAAGGTGCCCACGTCCACCTTTTTCTACGGTCTGAAATCGGGCGAGGAAACCATCATCGAAATTGCCCGGGGCAAGTCCGTCATCGTGCGCCTGGAGTCGGTGGGCGACATCAACGAAGAGGGCTGCCGCACCATCTTCTTCACCCTGAATGGCCAAACCCGTAACCTGCAGGTGCGCGACCAATCGGTGGCCGTCACCAAGGTCAGCAACGCCAAGGTTGACAAGAACAACCCGCGCCAGGTGGGCGCCCCGCTGCAGGGCATGCTGAGCAAAGTGCTGGTGAAGCCCGGCCAGGCCGCGCCCAAAAACACCCCGCTCTTCGTCATCGAAGCCATGAAGATGGAAACCACCATCACCGCCCCGCAGGACCTAACCGTGGCCGACATCAACCTGCCCGAAGGCACCCGCGTGAGCGCCGACGACTTAGTATTGACCCTGAGCTAAACCACCGTAGTGCGCTGTAGCGCGGACTTTGTAGTCCGCGTCCCCGTGCCGTTAGGATAATGCTAACAGCGCTGTAGCGCGGACTACAAAGTCCGCGCTACTTTTCGGACAACATTTCCCTTCGCATTCTAAATGAAACCATTCCTTCTCCTGGCCGGCCTGCTGGCTACGCTGCCCGCCGCCGCCCAGAAAAAAGCCACCAAGCCCGCTCCAAAAGCCGCCAGCGTATCGGCCGCCACCGTGACGCGGGTAGTAACCACCCTGGCCGCTGATGATATGCAGGGCCGGGGCACGGGCCAGCCCGGCGGGCTGAAAGCCGCCCAGTTTCTGGCCGCCGAATTCAAGCGCATTGGCCTAAAGCCACTGCCCGGCCAAACCGGTTTTGAGCAAACCCTCACCGTGTACCAGGGCCTGACCAGTCCGGTGGCGGCCGTTATCAACGACCAAACCCAGTCCCCATCGCAGGCGGTGGCCATTTCCGGCCAGCCCACGCTGCGCTGGACCAGCGAAGACGCCCAGCCGCCGGCCATCGTCACCATCGGCCCCGAGCCGACCGAGCGCGGCAAGATGTTCTCCTACATCCATCCCACGGCCAACACGCTGGTATTTGTCGATACGGCCCATACCAAAGTCTTCCGTCAGCTGATGGGGTACGTGGCCAAAGGCACGACCAGCACCGAGCCGCCGAAACCCTTTTCGACGGTGTTTGTACTGGGTCCCAAGCCAGCGTCGCTCAGCTACCGCATCAGCGCCAGCAGCGTGCTGGAGCCGGTGGAGCTGCGCAACGTGGTAGGTATGCTGCCCGGCAAAGACGCCAAACGAGCCAAGGAAAACGTCGTCTTCTCGGGCCACTACGACCACCTGGGCTACCTAAAGCCCTCGCCGGCCGGCGACTCCATCGCTAACGGCGCCGACGACGATGCCAGCGGCACCACCGCCGTGGTGGCCCTGGCCGAGTATTTCAAGAAGAAAAACGACAACGCCCGGCCGCTCATCTTCGTGGCCTTCGCGGCCGAGGAAGTGGGCGGTTTCGGCTCCCAGTTTTTCTCCAAGCAGCTCGACCCGCAGCAGGTGACGGCCATGTTTAATATCGAGATGATTGGCAAGGAAGCCAAGTTCGGACCCAACACTGCCTTCATCACCGGCTATGAGCGGTCCGATTTCGGCAAGCTGCTGCAAGCCAACCTGGCTGGTAGCAAATTCAAATTCGAGCCCGACCCGTACCCCGAACAAAACCTGTTCTACCGTTCCGACAATGCCACCCTGGCCCGCCTGGGCGTGCCGGCCCACACCATCAGCACCGACCAGATTCCGACCGACGGCCTCTACCATTCGGTTGATGACGAAGTAGAAACCCTCAACCTGACCAATATGACGGCCGTCATTCAGGCCATCGCGCAGAGTGCCAGCGGCATTGTGGCGGGCAAGCAAACGCCCACCCGCATTCCGCCCCTCACCGACGACAAGCGCTAATGTAAATACACCGCTTCCAGCCGGGCCACGGCCGTGTTGGTGGCGTCAAGAATCCGCAGTGTGTCGCCGCTGATGCGATAGGCGCGGGCCTGTGCCAGCGCTCCGGTAAACGCATTTTCCGTGGCAATGGCCGGGCAACTCATGCGCGTACTCATCAGCGGGGTGAAGGTTAGTTCGCCGGGCTTCTCGCTGAAATAGCTGCCCCGAAAGCGGTTGCAGCTGCCGTTGCCCTCGGCCGTGCCGTCGGCGCGGAGGGTGAGGTAGGCTTCGCGGGTATCGGCGGGCACCGTCACGGGCTGGCCGGCTAATTGGCGGAGCACCCAGTGCGTTTCACGCAGCTGCGCATCAGGCGCGGTGCGGGCGGACGGGGGCGGGGTGGAAGTCGTTTCCTGTGCGGGGCGGGTGTTACAAGCAGTCGCCAGCAGCGTCAGCAATAGGAGGGGGAGGCGCATAATCAAGGAATGAAAAGCTTCAGCAAATTCAGGGTATTGCCCTGCTCAAATCAGCCTTTAACGCAAAAAGCCAGCGTTGCGACGCAGGCTTTTGGTATTGCAGATGCAGTAAGGACCCCGTCGGGGCTACTGCCCGAGCTTGAAGGTGAGGCCGGCCCCCACCACGGAGGTGCCCGCGGCCAGGCCACTAATGGCCTGACCAGCCGTCACATCAACGCGCATCTGGGGGATGGGGCGCCAGTAGAGACCCGTTGTCGTGCCCGTGCTCAGGTTGGCGCGGCCGGCACCGTAGGCTTCCACAAAGAAGCCGGTTTTGGCGGTGAGGGGACCGTTCAGGGCCAACGTGCCAAGAAACTGGCCGTTGGAAATGTCTTTGGTCGTGATGCCCCGCTGGCTGAAGCCGAAGTTGGCTTCCAGGCCGAAACGCTCGCCAAGCTGCTCGGTCACGAGCAGGCGGCCGGCGGGGGCCCAAGTGCTGCTGCGCAAGCCGGCGCTGCCCGTGTTGGGCACGGCCGTTTCCACCAGAATGGCTACCTGGGTACGGGTGTCGTAGTTGGGCGAAAGCATCAGCTTGGTGCCCACCACCAGGGGCGCCGCGCCGCGGGCCTGCAAGGCGCCGGCCTCGGTGAGGACGGTGGGGCCGTTGTGCAGGTAGCCCTGCGTCACGCGCAGCTCCATACTGTTGAAGAAGCCGATGCGCAGCGTGCCGGCGCTCAGGCTTTGGGCAAGGCCCGTGCCGCCAAACTGCCGCTGGAAGCCCGTTTCGAGCTGCACGCGGCCGGGCTGGAGCACCTGGGCCGTGATGGTTTGGCCGGGACGGTCGGCGCGAATGTTCCGCACAAAGGGGGCGTCCACGTTGGGGTTGTTTTCCTCGGCGGTGTTTTGGGCCAGGGTGAGTCCGGGGCTGCCCAACAGGGCGGCGGCGGCCAGCAGAGTGGTCTTTCGCATGCTACCCAGACCCGCCCGGCTACGACAAGGTTCATTTTTAGTTGTGTTTTGCCTGATTTTCGTCAAAAAGTTCTACACTAATTTCGTATTATGCCATAATTTGGCAATAAATGAAATGCAGCGTCCAATTGCCCATCTTATGAAAAAGACCTCCATCCTCGGCATTCTGGCCTTGGCCACGCTCGTAGCCGGCCGGGTTTCGGCCCAGCAAACCTTCCCGCTCTACACCGGCACCGTGCCCGATTCCAGGCCCAGCGCAGTGCAGGAAACCAGCGTGACACTGGCCAACGGCGGCGTACGCATCTCCAACGTGGTGCAGCCCAACCTTACGGCCTTTCTGCCGCCCGCAGGCACGGCCAACGGCACGGCCGTCATCATCTGCCCAGGCGGCGGCTACACCCGCCTATCCATCGACAGCGAGGGCTACGACGTGGCCAAGCGCCTGAACGAGATGGGCGTGACGGCCTTCGTGCTGAAGTACCGCCTGCCCAACGACCAAAGCCAGCCCGACAAGTCCATTGCGCCGCTGCTCGATGCCCAGCAGGCTCTGCGCCTCGTGCGCCAGCAGGCCGCCAAATACAGCCTCAACCCTGAGCGCATTGGCCTGATGGGCTTTTCGGCCGGCGGGCACCTGGCGGCGTGGGCGGGCACGCAGTTTGCCCAGCCGGCCGGCGACAAGCCGGGGCCGGAATCGGTGCGGCCCGCGTTTCTAGTGCTCATGTACCCGGTTATCAGTTTCAACGACTCGCTGAAGCACACCGGCTCGCGCGACAACCTGTTGGGTAAAACGCCCACCCCGGCGCAGGTGCGGCAGTATTCCAATGAGCTGCAGGTGACGGCGCAGACGCCGCCCACCTTTCTGGTGCACGCCCAGGACGACCGCACGGTGCCCGTCAACAACAGCATCGTGTTCTATCAGGCCTGCCTGCGCCACGGCGTGCCGGCCGAAATGCACCTCTATCCCAAGGGCGGCCACGGCTTCGGCCTAAACAACAAAACCACCAAGGACCTCTGGACTGACCGCCTGCGCAACTGGTTCGACGCCAACGGCTGGCTCACGAAGTAATAGGGGATAGGGCTTGGGTTAGAGCGACGTAGGGGCGTACCCGGTAAGGCCTGCCCCTAAGTCGTTCTAACCCAAGCCCGTCGCAACCTCCGCCAACGCCTGCTCAATTTCGGCCATTAATGGGCGAGCGGTGGGGGTGGGCTGCCCGCAGCGCTGCTGCAACACCCACAACTGCGCCAGAGCGGCTTCTGTGGCGGGCGTGGCGTGGCACTGCGTCAGTAATTCTTCCAGCAAGCAGGCGAAAGCCCGGACCTCCACCCCTTGCAGCGCCTTGGCATTAGGGGCTGTCACTTCAAAAAAGCAGGCCGCGCCGAAGTCGCCCAGCAGCGCGTTGCCGTCGGCGGTAGTAAGAATATTATGGGCGTACAAATCGCCGTGCAGAATGCCCTGGGCGTGCAAATGCCCGGCGGCGGCGGCAATGTCCCGGGCGATGCCAAGCACTGTGGGCAGGCTGAAGCGGGTGCCGGGCGCGTACACGTCGCGCGTGCAGGTGGCCAGGCTGGGCGGGCCGGCCAGGTTGGCGAAAGCGTCGTCAATCAGCTCCAGCACCAGTCCTTCGGCGCCGGCCGGGTGGTGGCGTACTTTGCCTTCTACCGCAATCAGGTTGGGGTGCGCGCCTGCCTTCAGGCAGGCCAGCATCTCGCAGTGCGGCAGTCCGTCGCTCGTCACGGCCCCTTTGAAGAGTTTTACGGCTACCGCTATGGCGTCGGTGTTAGGTTGCTGCCACCAAGCCCGGTAAATGACGCCCGAAGCGCCCTCGCCCAGCAGTTGCCCAAGCGTGAGGGTGTTCCAATCGATGGGGCCAATGGGCTGGTTTTGCTCGGCGGCCGCTTCCAGCGCGCGCGAAACCGGATTGCCCGCATAGGCCAGCCAGGAGAGGCGCGGCAGAGCCAGCAGCCACGTCGGCAGCTCGGTGAGCTGGTTGGCGGCGAGGCGTAGCAGTTCCAGATTGGTACAGTCGGCCAGCGTTTCGGGCAACTTAGTGAGGCGGTTGCCGGCCAGCATCAGCTTCTGCAGCTGCGGGCAATGGCCGATTTCGGCCGGCAATTCTTCCAGCTGGTTATCGGTGAGGATGAGCCAGCGCAGGGCCGGCGGCAGGGCCGTGCCCGGCAGCGTGCGTATCTGGTTGGCCTTGAAGCCCACCATTTCCAGCTGGAAGCACTGGCCCAGCACGGCCGGCACTTCGGTGAACTGGTTATCGGAGCAAAACAGCACCCGCAGCCGGTGCAGGCGCGGCAGGTCGTCGGGCAAGGATGTCAGCGCGTTGCCCGTGAGGTTGAGGACTTCGAGCGTATCAGCGAGGTTGAAGATTTCGCGGGGAAATTCGGTAAGGTCTTCGGCTAAATCAAGGCGCGTGAGGCCAGCAAGTTGGCCGGCGCGCAGTTGGGCAAGGGTGTGCATGGAGCAAAGGTCGGCGTAGCGCGGGCTGTGAACAGCAAAAAAGAACGTCATGCAGAGCGCAGCATCTTGCCTGCCACCGCTAACCTAACTGAAAGGAATGCTGGTGGCGGGCAAGATGCTGCGCTCTGCATGACGTTCTTTTAACTCATCCTCCCGCCCTCGCCTAATAGCTCTCCTTGCGTAAGCAACAGTCCCGCAGCTCCGCCTCGAACGTGTCCGGGTAGTTGGCCTTCAGCCCGTACACCACGGCTTGCAGCACCCGGCGCAGCTCCAGCTTCGCGGTGTCTTTCTGGCTCACCGACTTGCTCACCTGGGCGGCCAAGCCGCCGGTCTGGGCCAGCAAGGTTTTGTATTCATTAAAACGGGTTTGCCAATAGGTGGTGCCGAATTCGCGGCTGGCGAAAGGAGCTTTGGCCACGGCGGGCAGCAGCATATCGCGCAGGGCCTTGAGGCGCTCGTTGCGGTCTTCGCTGAGGGCGAAGCCGCCGCTTTTGCGCGTTATCAGCCCAAAGCCGGGCAGGCGGGCATCGGTGCGGGCCTTGTCGTAGCCGCTGTCTTCGTTGATGTATTTCTTCAGAATGCGCAGGCCCTCGTCGAACTGTTCGTCGAGCTCCTGCAAGCGCTGACTTTACGGGGTGCGGGCGGCGGCGGCGCTGCGCTTGTCGGTGATGGCCGCGCCGAAGTCGGTCGCCAGCTTGGCAAAGTCGGCCTGCGTTTTCCAGCGCAGCGCAAACCAGGTTTCCTTGCCCCAGGCTTCGGCCACGAGCCGGCCCACCTCGGCCAGCGGGCCGTCTTTTTTGGGGATGAGAAGTTTGGGGTTCACCGGCGCATCGGCGGGAGGAGTGGGGGCGGAAGCACCGGCCGTAGCGGGCGTGGTAGACTGGTCTGCCATTGAGGTAAACAAATAAGAATGAGGGATGAAGAACACCGCCGTACGACGGCCGGACTAAGGTGCGCAGAAATTTTGAGGCGGCAAAACTCCCCGCAATGGTTTGCAGGTGGCCGCGCTGACTGCCACCGCGGCGCTCAACAGGCGTTGGCGCAAGATGCCAAGGGCCGGCGAGACGCTCGGGAGCCCTTGGCGCCGGGTAACATGGCCCGTCGCGGCCCTCAACAGCCCATGTCACCTCGTGTCGGAGGCTCCCGAGCGTCTCGACGGCTCCCAACTTAAGGTGACAAGGGCTGTCGAGAATTCTCCCGGGCCGGGTGGTCCGCTCGCCTATCTTCGCCCCATGCGCAGGTAGTCCCCGGCCAGCGGTTGCCCCCTATGGTTCCGTAATAGTAATTGCTTCTGTCCTTGATAACAGGAAGTCAACAAGCTGCATAAAAATGCTTGCCGCTTGGAAGGGAGAAGCTAAATTGTCAAGGAAGTAAACACCATTAGATTTCAGCCCAACAACTACAGGTGCCCAGTCACTTGCTGACTCTGCCGCAGCATATCGTAGCGAAAGCTCCAACGTTTCATTTTCAGTAGCCGATACAGTAAAGCGCTGCTCAAGAAACTGCCGAGTTGCTTGAGTATCGAGCTTCTGGCATTCGATGAAGTATTCTTTGCCCATAGTTAGAAAGGCTTTTTGAAGCCATAGTTAGAAAGGCTTTTTGAAGCAGTTACGGAGGCAGTTCAGGAATTTCTAAGACGACTAAATGAGAATGTGATTCAGATAAGAAAGTAGCTTTGATGCAAATAATTAAAACGAAAAATCATGGGCGGAATCAGATGGAATACAGTTCATTTTAAACGTAATCCAAGTCGGGATGAAGTGAAAGCGCAGTTATTAGAAATTACGGGTTTAGCTCTGCGTTTTGATGAAGAATTTGAAGAGTATCTAAAAGTAATTCATCCTGCTCGGCCTGATATAGTAGCGACGATTTCTTAGTTTGAGAAAGATGCATCTAAGAGAGAAGCAACGCTCCGCGAGTTTGGTATTGTGATGGCTAAAGAAATAGAATTCTATAAGGCCCTACCGGATAGTATCGGTGTAGAATTAGAAATAGGACACATTGATTATCTGGAAATTTCTGCTTTGTATCTGCTAAGGCAACTTGGAGGTAAATGTGAAGAAGATTTTGACTTACCTGTATGGGCGGGCAAGAAATGGGAAGATATTTGGCCGCGTACACAATGGGGGCAATTAAAAGCCCGTTGGCATGGCTGGCGTTTTGGTACGCTTCCTAATTGAATCTCACACCTCCACCACTTCCCCCGTCCCGAAATAATAGATAACCCCGCGCACCTCCGCGTACCCCAATTGTTCGAATAGCGTGGCGTAGTTGCGCAGCAGGCGCTTGTGTTTCTCCTGCGGCGGGGGCAGGCGGAAATCCAGCAGCGTGACGCGGCCACCCAGGCGGTGGTGGGCTTCGAGGGAGGGTTCGAGCACCACGCGGTCGGGCTTGTAGTCGCGCAGCTTCACGCCGCCCACCAATATTTCGCGTTCCGTTTCCACGCTCAGGTGCGGGGCGAAGTAGGGGGCTAGGCGCGGGTCGCTCACCAGCGTTTCGAGGCTTTCGACCAGCGCGGGCCGCTCCTTGGCGCTCAATATCCCCTCGGCCACGAGCTGGCTGGCCACGCGGCCCACATCGCCGGCCGTAAGCAGGCGGCGCAGGGCAAAGTGCAGCTTGCGGTTCCACTCGCTCTGGGCCTTTTGCTCGTCAAAATCGAAGAGCGTGGTGGCGTGGCGGCGCAGCTTCAGGCGCTCCTCCCAGGGCGCGGCGGCGAGGTTGGTCAACTCGTAGGTGTTGGGTGTTGGGTGTTGGGTGTTGGGTTTTTTCGCAGCGGCGGGCGTGCCTTTCGATACGACGAACGACACCTGTTCTTCCTGCCACTCGCCGCGGCCCAGCAGGTAGCCGTGGAGCAGGTCGGCCACGGTGCGGGCGGCCGTGGTGGGCGCGGCGGCGTCCAATTCGTCGGTTTTGGTGGTTTTCTGGGGCTCCGGCCGCTTGCTGATGACGTAGAGGCGGTGGCGCGGCCGGGTGAAGGCCACGTACAGCGTATTCAACCCTTCGAGAAAGGTTTTCTCGCGTTCCTCGTCGTACTGCCCGCCCAATACCGTCTGCTGAATGCCCTTGCTCAAGCTCACCACCGCCACGTCGGGCATCAGCTCGATGGGTTTCTGGCCCGCCTCCAGGTGGCCCCACAGCAGCGTGCCCCGGTGCGGCTCCAGGCTCCAGTCGGCAAAGGGCACGATGACCACGCCATAGGCCAACCCCTTGGCCTTGTGCACCGTGGTGATGGTGATGGCCGCCCGCCCGCCCGGCGCGTTGATGCTGATGCGCCCCTTGCGCTCCTCCCAGTGGGTGAGGAAGTTGCCCAGGTTGTTGCCAAATTTTAGGCTGTATTCCAGCGTCAAATCGAGGAAGCGGAAAAGGTAGTCGCTCTCCCCGTTGCGCCCCAGCAGCCCGAACAGGTTCAGCAGCCGCTCGGCCAGCTCGTAGAGGCCCAGGCTGCCGGTTTCGGCCTCGTTCACGTCGTAGCCCAGCGCCCGCAGTTCGTCAAAAAACGACGTGCCGCCCGCCGCATTCGCCACCGCCGCAATGTGCCGGGCGCGCGCCGGCGTGGGGGCCAGCCCGCGCACCACCTTGTCCACGAGCAACAGGGCTTCGGCCCGCGCCAGCGTATCGGCCGGCTGATGCAGCACCCGCAATATGCTCACCAACAAATTCACCACCTCCGCAAATTCCAGCGCCAGCGAATCGGCCGAAATAATGGCGTAGCCCCGCTCTTTCAGGAACTTGGCAATGGTCTTGCTGGCCCCCCGCGTGCGGCACAGCACCGAGATATCCTGCAACTCATACCCGTCGCGCAGGGCTTGCTCCACCAGCTGCAGGGTGAGGTAGCAGGTGCTCTCATCGTAGCCCAGCAGCGCCTCGGCCGCGTGGCCGGGGAGGGGCTCGGTAGTGTAGGCGCCGGTGGCGGGGTCGTAGCGAAGGGCGGGCGCGTCTTTTTGGGTGAAGAGGAGTTCGACGTGGCCGCTGACCCCACCCCTAGCCCCTCCCCGGTGGGGAGGGGGACTAGTTTCTATCCCTAGACTACTGTCTTCATCGTCATTTTTATAAACCAGATTAGAGCTATAGCTAGAATCTAGTCCCCCCTCCCCACCGGGGAGGGGGCTAGGGGGTGGGGTAAACGTAGGTGCCTCCTGCCCAAAGTCCTTATCATAAATCCCCGTCACCAGCCCCAGCGCCTCGTGCCGCGTACTCACCGCCTCAAAAAACGAGTTATTAAAGTCAATAATCTCCCGCGCCGACCGGTAATTCACCTGCAACGCCCGCGGCTCCAGCTTCCCGCGAAACGATTCGTATCGCCCCCGTAGCAGCTCGCGCATCTCCGGCTCGCGGGCCCGCGCCGCCAGCGCCTCCGTGTTGCCCTGGTGCAAGCGCAGAATCTGCTCCATCTCGCCTCCGCGCCAGCGGTAAATGGCCTGCTTGGCATCGCCCACCGCCAGGCTGCTGTGCCCATTCGCCAGCGTATTTTCCACCAGCGGCAGCAAATTATTCCACTGCAAAACGGACGTATCCTGAAACTCGTCAATCAGAATATGCTCGTATTTCTCGCCCAGCCGCTCGTACAAAAACGGCACCGGCTCAGTAAGTACAATGCTGGCAATTCTTCGGTTAAATTCCGAAATCAATACCACGTTGCGCTCGCGGCTGATTTGCTCCACTATTTTATTTAATTCACTCAACAACGAAGCGTGAAATAAATACGGTTGCATCGCCGCCAGCAATAAATAATTCGGCAAATACTCGTCCCGCATTTTATCCAGCGTGGCCACCAGCGCCGTCAGCGGCTCGCGCACCGCATCCACCCGCGCCTTGTCGGCGGGCGACTTAATTTTTCCGCCGTGCCATTTATCCTCGGCCAGCGTTTTGCGCACGTAGCTGTTTGGCCCCGCGTCGGCCTGCAGCAGCGCCACGCCCTTCTGCACGTATTGGCCGATGCCGCTTTTGCCATAATACAGGTCGTCCACGCGCACATCGGCCTGCTCCAGAATCGCCGCGCCCACCTCCTGCGTCTGCGCAAACGCCGCCTCAATCTCCGTCCGCCGCGCCCGAATCTCCTTGTCCAGCCGCCGGAAATCGGCTAGGCTCAACCTATCCAGCTGCGCCACCGCCTCCTGCACCGTCTCATTAAACAGTACCCGGCCAAACCCGGCCAGCTCCTCCGGCAGGCGGCTCCAGCTTTTACCCTCCTCGGCCTGCCCCAGCGCATATTCCGCCAGCGTCTGCGACAGCAGCTTGCTGTTCGGGTCGCGGTTCACCTTGTCCAGCAGCGCGGCCACCGCGCTTTGCAGCACCGCATCCGTATCCAATTCCACCTCAAACGTGGCCGGCAAGCCCAGTTCCCGGGTAAACGCCGTCACAATCCGCTGCACAAACGAGTCAATCGTGCTCACCCCAAAATCGGCGTAGTGGTACAGCACCAGCCGGAACGTGGCCGCCGCCCGCCGCCGCACCTCCGCCGCCGGCAGCTTCAGCTCGGCCGCAATGTCGGCTAGCAGCGCATCCGTTTTGCCCGCCGCCGGGTAGGCAAAATTCCGCAGCGCATCCACAATGCGGTGCTTCATTTCCCCCGCCGCATCGTTGGTAAACGTAATGGCCAGCACCCGCTTGAAATATGCTGGGTCATCGGCCCCCAGCGCCAGCAGCAGGTATTCTTTCGTTAATTGGTACGTCTTCCCCGAGCCGGCCGAAGAGGAGTAGATGCGGAAGGAGGGAGGCATGTATATTTGATTTTGTTAACAAGCGAAATAGCAATAGTTATGAGAATCTATAAATTGCTGCTGCCTGTATTGGGACTTGTTTTGATAGGGGTTGATGCAAAGGCACAACAGAAGTTAATAGTTGCTAAGAAAACAAAGCCTATTTCAACTCCTAATTTTGTTGTATTGCCTTATTACGCCTCTGATTCGGATATTACCGGCTTTGAAAAGGAAGCGAAACCTGCACCCCTTAATAATGAAGAATTAAGTAAAGTAGAGATGGTTTTAATTCGTGCCGCTCAAGAAAATAAATTGAAGGTATATAAACGACAATACGTTTGCGTTATTGACCAGCACGGAGACAAACTCGTATGGGTGAATTGCTTCTGTCATGCATTCAACGATTGGAGAAACAGCATCCAAATGGTCATGGATGGAGGAGACTGTTTTTATAGCTTAATTATTAATTTAAGTACTGGCAAGTATACCGGCTTAATAGTTAACGGGGAGGCATAGCTAACTTGGCCGTAGCCAACTCACCATCTCCGCCGTCACGCGCACCGGCCGGCCGCTCTTGGGGTCGAGCAGCACCCAGGTCGTTTCCGCCTCGCACAGCAGCACGCCATCGGCGGCGCGGGTAAGACGGGTGTAGCGTAGCGACGTGGCCCCGCTGGTTTTGCCTACCCAGGTGCTGGCCCGCAGCGTCTCGCCCGCAAAGGCCGATTGCAGGTAGCGAATCCGGTGCTCGCGCACCACCCAGATAATCTGGTCGCGCAGCTCAGCCGGGCAGATGCTGAGCCAGTGCGCGCCCGCCACGTCCTGCACCCAACGCACGTATTCCACGTTATTGGCGTGGCCCAGCGCATCAATGGCGCTGGCCGGAACTTGAAAATCGTGCGAAAAAGCATGGGCGGGCGCGTCGGGCATGGGGGAGGCGGTGTGCATAATTAAGAAAGCCAGGCACAAAAGAACGTCATGCTGAGCGCAGCCGAAGCATCTCGCTTGCGTCGTTGAACGATTGAGTTACCACTACAAGCGAGATGCTTCGGCTGCGCTCAGCATGACGTGCTGTTTATGATATGTGCTGTTGTGGGCACCATCAGCGTCCATCGAAAAAAATATCTATCGACTTGGTCATTTGGAATTTCTGCCTATCTTTGACGCAACCTAAGACATCAAGCCACGGTGGCCCAAACGCTTAGGGAAACTCCACAACCAACCACCATGCCCACCGGAACGGTAAAATTCTTTAATGACACCAAAGGCTTTGGTTTCATCAAAAACGACGAAACTGGCGAAGACATCTTCGTTCACATCAGCGACCTCCAAGTTAGCTCGATTCGCGAAAACGACAAAGTTCAATACGAAGTAGCTCAGGGCAAAAAAGGCCCGAACGCCGTAAAAGTATCGCTGGTTTAATTCAGCCGCAGCTTTGCAACCCTAAGAAAGCCCGCCTATGGCGGGCTTTTTTTTGTGCCGTGTGGGGATGCCTGAACAATACAAGAACGAAAACAGCACGTCATGCTGAGCGCAGCCGAAGCATCTCGCGTGTGGTAGTAACTCAATCGTCAAACGATTATGATTAGTGGTCGCACGCGAGATGCTTCGGCTGCGCTCAGCATGACGTTCTTTTAAAATCATGTTCTCCACCCATTAGCTTTTCCAAAATAAAAATCCTACCTTTGCACCCGCATTTGAGGACGGCCCAAGTCCGCGCAAGCCTGAGAGAGGCGCTAACGCATTGGCCGCGTAGTTTTTTGGTTGTTTTTTCCCACCTGATTGTGACAAGGTAGTAGGAGGGAAAACGTCGCTGAGTACGGCTGTTTTCAGAGCTAAGTCTCTTTTCCCCCTTATCAACTCCACTCATGGAAGCTGAAAAAATTGTGGTTCGCTTTGACGAACTGAACCTCTCCGAGGAAGTACAACGCGCCATCACCGAGATGGGCTACGAGGAAGCCTCGGCCATCCAGTCGGCCGCCATTCCCGTGCTGCTCGCCGGCAAAGACGTTATCGGCCAGGCCCAGACGGGTACCGGCAAAACGGCTGCCTTCTCCATTCCCGCCATCGACAACATTGATACCGAGAGCAAGGACGTGCAGGTATTGGTGCTCTGCCCCACCCGCGAGCTCGCGGTGCAGGTTTCGGGCGAAATCCAGAAGCTGGGCAAATACAAGCGTGGCCTGATGGTGGTGCCCATTTATGGTGGTAGTCCTTATGACCGTCAGCTCCGCGCCCTGGAGCGCGGCGTGCAGATTGTGATTGGCACGCCCGGCCGGGTGATGGACCACATCGAGCGCGGCACCCTGCGCCTCGACAAAACCACCAAGATTATTCTGGATGAAGCCGACGAGATGCTCGACATGGGCTTCCGCGACGACATCGAGTTCATTCTGAGCAAGATGCCCGAGCAGCGCCAGACGGTGTTCTTCTCGGCCACGATGAGCAAGCCCATCATGGAGCTCACCAAAAAATATCAGCGCGAGCCGCAGATTGTGAAGGTGAACCACCAGACCATGACGGTGACCAACATCGAGCAGAGCTACTACGAGGTGCGCGGCCCCCAGAAAAAGGACGTGCTGACCCGTTTGCTCGACATGTTCAACCTGAAGTCGACCATCGTTTTCGCCAACACCAAGCGCATGGTGGACGAAATCGTGGCCGACCTGCAAGCCAAAGGCTACTTCGCCGAAGGTCTGCACGGCGACATGGGCCAGCAGCAGCGCCAGAACACGCTCGATAAATTCCGCAAAGGCACGCTGGAAGTGCTGGTAGCCACCGACGTAGCCGCCCGCGGCATCGACGTGGACAATGTGGAAGCCGTCGTGAACTACGACCTGCCCGCCGACGAAGAATACTACGTGCACCGCATCGGCCGCACGGGCCGCGCCGGCAAGAGCGGCAAGGCCTTCACCTTCGTGAGCGGCCGCGACATCTATAAGCTGCGCGACATCATGCGCTTCACCAAGGCCCAGATTAAGCTGGAGCAGGTGCCGTCGTTTGCCGATGTATCGGAAGTGAAAACCACGCTGTTCCTGAACCAGATTAAAGAAATCGTGGAGAAGGGCAACCTGGAGAAATACGTGGGCCGCGTGCAGCGCCTGCTCGACCAGGGTGACGAAATCACCTCGCTCGACATTGCCGCCGCGCTGCTAAAAATGACCATGAAGGAGGACAAGAGCGCGCAGCAGAGCCTCGACGCCAGCAAGGCAGCCGGCCAGGCCCGCCCCGGCTACACCCGCCTGTTCGTGACCATGGGCAAGAAAGACCGGATTCACCCCCGCGACATCGTGGATTTGATTTCGGAATCGAGCAACCTGACCGGTGCCAAAGTGGGCGACATCGCCCTCTACGACAAGTTCAGCTTCGTGGAAGTACCGTCGGAATTTGCCGACGAGATTGTGAGCAAGCTGGGCCGCACCAGCATCCAGGGCACGCCGGTTAGCTTCAGCATCGCTACGCCGGTGCAGGACGCGGCGGCCAAGGAAGAAGGCTTTAACCGCATGGGCGGTGGCGGCCCGGGCGGCTTCGGCGGCGACCGGGAGCGTCGTCCGTTCAACGGCGGTGAGCGCCGTGAGGGCGGCTACGGTGGCGGCTACAAAGGCGGCAACCGCGGCGGTGGCAGCTTCGGCGGCGGCGAGCGTCGTGAGGGTGGCTACGGCGGCGGTTACAAAGGCAACCGCGACGGTGGCAGCAGCTACGGCAATCGCCCCAGCTACGGCGACCGTCGTGAAGGCGGCACCGGCAAGTCGGGCTACGGCAACCGCCCCAGCTACGGCGACAAGCCCAGCTATGGCAACAAGCCGAGCTACGGCACGCCCCGCGAGTACGACACGCGCCCCGCACCCCGTGCGCCCCGCAACGAGAGCTTCGACGAATAGGCTATTCGTGAATGAACTGGATTAACCAGCTGTGACGATATAAGTGTTTATTAAGAAGAAGGTTAGAAGACAAAAAAGCCGCTCATTGAGCGGCTTTTTTGTTGGGCTTTAAGCAAGGATGTTGCTGCAAACTACTTCGACGAATCGCGCAGAGCTTTGATTTTGTCGTGGCCTTCTACTACGCCCTGATACTGCTTTTCGATAACTGATTTCAGGCCGGCGGGCAGGCCTTCGGCTTTCAGCGCGGTTTGGTAGGCTTTCTTGGCATAGTCTTCGCCGCGCTCGCACTCGGCGAGGATGCTGTGACGGTCTTTGCCGGTTACGGCCGATTTCAGGTCAATCCAGGCGCGGTGCACGGCACCGGTGATGGAGCCCTGGGCGCCTTCGTTGGTGTCGGGCTTGAGGTCCAGCTTGAACATCTGGTCCTCGATTTCATTGAGGTAGCTCGAACGCTGGGCGGCGAAATGCTTGAAGGTGTCTTTCAGGTCGGCGTCTTGTACGTCAACCATGGCTTCGGCGTAGCCTTTCTGGCCGTCTTTGAGGGTTTCAACCAGTTCGTTGAGCAGGGCTTGGGTGGCTTTGGCTTCCATGTGGAAAGAGTATTTTGAGGTGAAAGATTATGCCTCGTTTACTCTCTGTCGGCGCGGAAGGTTACACGGTCACTGCCGATGATTCCGCCATGGCCCGACCGGCCAGATAGCCAGTCGTCCAGGCCGCCTGGAAGTTGAAGCCGCCGGTGATGCCGTCAATATCCAGCACTTCGCCGGCGAAGTACAGGCCGGGCACGCGGCGGCTCTGCATGGTTTTGAGGTCGATTTCGGCGAGTGATACCCCGCCGCAGGTCACAAATTCTTCCTTATAAGTGGTTTTGCCGCGCACGGCCAGGGGCGAGCGGAGCAGCAGTTCCAGCAGGCGGTTTTGCGCTTTGGCGGGTACGTCGCTCCACCGCAGCTCGGGGCCAATGCCCGCTTGCTCGGTCAGATTGCGCCAGAGGCGTTGGGGCAGGCCAAACTGCGGGTTGGCGGCCACGGTTTTCCTGCCGTTTTCCTGCCGGAACTGTTGTAGCCAGGGCCGCAGGGTTTCTTCGGTAAACGTAGGAATCCAGTTAATCAGGGCGGTGCCGACGTAGCCCAGCTCGCTCAGGCGACGGGCGCCCCAGGCCGAGAGTTTGAGTACGGCCGGGCCGCTCACGCCCCAGTGGGTGACCAGGAGCGGGCCTTCGTATTGCAGCTTTTCGCCGGCAAGTACCACGCGAGCTTGCGGTACGCTCACACCCATGAGCTCGCTCAGGGGCGAGTTGGGCACGTTGAAGGTGAAGAGTGATGGGACCGGCTCGGCAATGGTGTGGCCCAAGGCGCGAAGCCAGTCGTAATTGGCGCTTTTGGGGTTGCCGCCGGTGGCAATCAGCAGGCGGCTCACTTGTAAGGTCTGGTTGAGCTTGGTGGCACCGCTGCCACTAAGTTTCAAAGAGAAGCTGCCAGTGGGCAAGGGCTGAATCTCATCCACGCTCACATTGGTAATGATGCGGACGCCGGCCTGACGGGCCGCTTCTTCCAGCGCCCGCGCAATGGTTTCGCTGGAATCGGTGGAGGGGAACATCCGGCCATCGGCTTCCATCTTGAGCGCCACGCCGCGTTTAGCAAACCAGGCAATGGTTTCGGCCACCCCAAATTGCTGAAATGCCGACTTCAACTGCTTGCTGCCGCGCGGATAGTGCGCTACCAGCTGCGCAGCCGACTCGCAGGCGTGGGTCACGTTGCAGCGCCCGCCGCCCGAGATGCGGACTTTGCTAAGCAGCTTCCCCGTTTTTTCCAGCAAAACCACTTGCAAGCTGGGGTTGGCTTCGGCGCAGGCGATGGCGCCGAAAAAGCCGGCGGCACCGCCACCTAGCACGGCTACAAGAGGTCGGGACGCATCAATATTCACCCGGCAAAGGTACGGCCGCTATTGCGCAGTAGCCGGGCTAACAGTACGCCAACGCTCCCAGCACATCGTCGTGCTGGAATTGATAGGGCAGCAACGAACGCACTAGGCTGCTGTCAATGGTTTTGCCGCTGCCGTTGGTTTCCTGTTTAAATGTGGGCGGTTCCAACCTCAGGTATTGCGCGGCAGCTGGGTAAAAATCGCGCCGCAGTGGGTGTTCCTGGGCACAAACATTGAAGGTGTGACCCCACACGCGATGCTGAATGATGGCCGATAGCACGCCCACCACATCGGTGAGATGCACCAGGTTGACGGGAGCATTGCCTTGCGCCAACTCGCGGCGGCCGGCTAGGAAGCGGCCGGGCGCACGGTCGGGTCCAATTAGGCCGCCCAGGCGCACTACGGTGCTTTTCCACTGGCCGTAGCGCGGCACGAAGTGGCCTTCGGCGCGCAGCACGTCGGAGGCGGCATCTCGGGTGCTGATTGCGTCGGTTTCGCGCATGACGCGGGGCTCGTCGGGGTACACGCTGGTCGAACTGACGAACAAAACGTGGGGTGTGCCTGCTTTCGCTACGGCCCGGTGGACTGGGCGCAGCAGTGTGGGGTAGGCCCCCGCGGCGGCGGCGCGGGGCGGCACATTCAGCACCAGCACATCGGCGGCTTTCAGCAGACGCAGGAGCAGGGCCTCGGATGTGGTATCAAATTCGGAGCCCAATCGGAATAAATGCGGCTGGATACCAGCGGCTTCCATCCCAGCGATGTTTTCGGGCGTGGTGGTAGTGCCCAGCACCACATGGCCGGCGGCGGCCAACGAACGGGCTAGGGCCAGCCCCAGCCAACCACAACCCAACACTAATACGGTGGGGAATTCCGCTCCCGATGTTGTGCTCGCGGAGCCCCCGGAAATGGAACTTGTCATGTCAACCCAACAAAAAAATCGCCTTAATGGCACGAAGGTGCGAAAAAAATAACTAATACTATATTCGGCAACCAAAATAAGTTGCCTGATGCAACGGCCGTGGCTTGATGGCCCGCCGCTAGTACCTTCGGGCGGCGGACTTTGCCGCGCTTCCCACCCTCATTCTGCTCCCGCATGAATACTCCCTACACCCAGCCCATGCTGCGCGACAACGCGCTGGCTGGCAAAAATATCATTGTAACCGGCGGCGGCACCGGCCTGGGCCGGGCCATGACCACCTACTTCCTACAACTCGGCGCCAACGTCACCATCACAAGCCGCAAGCTGGATGTGCTGGAAAAAACCGCCGAAGAGCTCCGCCAGCAAACCGGCGGCAAGGTGCTGGCCATTGCCTGCGACGTGCGCAAATACGACGAAGTGGAAGCCATGCTGGCGCGCACCATTCAGGAGTTTGGCGGCGTCGACATCCTGCTGAATAATGCCGCCGGCAACTTCATCAGCCCCACCGAGCGCCTGAGCCACAAGGCCTTCGATGTAATTGTCGACATCGTACTACGCGGCACCTACAACTGCACACTGGCTGTGGGCAAGCGTTGGATAGCCGACAAAAAGCCAGGCACCATCCTCAACATCGTTACCACTTATGCCTCCGTAGGCTCTGCGTATGTGGTGCCATCAGCAGCGGCGAAAGCAGGCGTGCTGGCCATCACCCGCTCGCTGGCGGTGGAGTGGGCCAAGTACGGTATCCGTTCCAACGCCATTGCGCCCGGTCCGTTCCCCACGGAAGGCGCCTGGAGCCGCCTGTTTCCCGAGCCGCTGGCCAGCAAGCTCGACCCGGCCGCCAGCGTACCGCTCAAGCGGGTGGGCCAGTTTCAGGAACTCGCTAATCTGGCGGCTTATCTGGTGTCGGATTTTTCGGCTTACGTGAATGGCGAAGTCGTGACCATAGACGGCGGCGAGTGGCTAAATGGCGCCGGCGAATTCAATAAGCTCGAAATGCTGACGCCCGAAATGTGGGACCAAATAGAAAAAACAATGCGCCGCTAAACTGCATTGTCATCCTGAGCAAAGCGAAGGACCTTATCACGCCTTGAACCGGATATGTTCAGGCGTGATAAGGTCCTTCGCTTTGCTCAGGATGACAGTGTGTTACAATTTGTAGTCCTTGTAATCTTTTGAGAACTCTTCGAGCGGAATGTTCTGATTAGGAACAACGTCAAGAAACTCGAATTTCTCAAACAGGCCTTTGTCGTCGTTCACTTGCACCATGATGGGCAAATACGTTTTGGGGTCGACGCACAGCACGGTGCGGCGGCCGTAGGCATTGGGTACTTGCAGCACTTTTCCTTCGGGAATTTTCTCGCCGATGGTCAGGTCGTTGCGGGTGATGACGCGGTAGGTGCCGCAGCCAAACCGTTCGGCCACCGACTCGATGGTTTCGTTTTTGCCAGCTTTGTAGCTCACGTAGCGAAACTGCGGGAAATCGGAACGCAGCACGTAGCTGGTGCGGCCTTGCAGCGTAGTATCGCCCACATAGCGAAATGACTTACTGTAAGAATTATCCTGCCGCAGGCCGGTGGTACGCAGCAAGTCCGAGATAGTGCCGAAACCCGCTTGCAGCGCCGTGTGGTGCTGGTTGCTGCGCATGAGTTTGCCGGTGGGGTCCAGGCTCAGCGTGACGTAGGGAAAAGCTGCCGGGTACACCCAAGCATCGCCACTGTTCTGGCCCTGCAAATAGAGTACTTCAACCCCTTTCTGATTTTTGATGTAAATGCGCAGCGGCTTGTAAGTTAGCTTCATAATGCTGCGCGCCTGATTGATATTGCCGCCGATGCGTTCCTGCGCTTTCACGGTGCAGCGCAAGGTTTTCAGGCCCTCGATGGCGGCGCTCATGCGGGCCGTCAGTTGCTCCGTGGTGATGGAGGGTGGAGGCGGTGTGCCAGCCGCCACCAAGACAAAAAGTGCCCCCGCTGCGCCTGCAAGCCCGGTATAAGTGAGGCAACTCGACAATAAAGTACGCATAGAATGGAAAAGGCAGCCTGAACTCAATGGTGCGGGAAATTTAATTTAAACTGATGTGCGGAAAGCGTGAGGCTGTGCTGTCGAAAATAAACAGTTCATCTATTTCCACTCCGTGCAAATAGCGGTACAGCGGAAATTGCTCTACCACCGCTTGCACGGCGGCCGCGTCGTCGCCGTTCATGGTCACCCAGCCGCGGCTGCGGTCGCTACTAATGGCGTAGACTTCCACAATTTTCTCGCTCAGCAATTGATTGATAAATGCCCGGTGCTGCGGAATAAGGGAGATAAACTCCTCATCGAAGGTTTCCGGCAAGCGAATGGAAACAACAAATGTGGGCATAAATTCAAAATGAAATAACGGCAATCATGAATGCCCCAACTCGGCTACGCTGGGCTGCGCAACGTCGCCTTCGGCTGGAAGGGCCGCGGTATCGGGGCCGGTAGTGGCAACACGCGAAGCATTTGCCTGGCCCCGCCCGTTCTGCTCCCATTCGCGGAATTTCGTGATTTCGCCCTGGAATTTGCCTACGTACCAGCTCACCAGGCTCAAATCATCCAGAAAACCCAGTACCGGGATGAAGTCAGGAACCAGGTCGATAGGTGAGAGAACGTAGAGCAAGACCGCCAGGCCGGATATAACGGTGCTACTGTCGATGTTGCGGTATTCGCCGCTGATGAAGCTGCGCACCAGCCGCACCAGCGTGAGCGCCACGTCGAAAAGCTGGCGAAATTTATTGTCCTTGCTTTCCTTATTGGCGAGCTTATCGGCTACTTCGTTGAGCACCGTGACCACCTTGAAAGGACGGCCCAGGAGTTTGGTAGCGCGACCAATAAAGACGTTGAAAAGCGCGTTTTTGGAAAGTTTAAGACCTTTTTCGGCGAGAGTGGACATAAAAGTCAAGCAAGTGAGTGAGGCTGCGTTTACGCGCAAGCCTCTCTGGGCGTTGTTGAGAGGTTTTCAAACACCGTGCCCGGCTCGCGCTACCGCTCGAAAAGCGGCGTGGTGCCGCCCACCCAGTCCTTGTCTTTATTGAAATCAACACCAATCATTTCGCCCCGGCTCAGCCGGCTCAGGCCGGTTAATAACTGCGGGCGGGCTTCCCCTTCGGGCCAGATGTAGAGCAGGCGAATTTCGCATTTCACCAAGCCGTCGGGCGATTGCACCACGGGCTCGTAATCGACTTTGCGCTGCAATAAATAATTCTGCTTGTCGGTCAGCGCATCCAGGTCAGCGGCGGTAATGTGGAGCCGCACGCCCGCACCAGCAAAAGAGAATAGCGGCTTCAGAACATAATTCTCCAAATCGGCCGGATATTCTTTTAATTCATGCAGAAAATAGCTGGGCGGAAAGAATGGCCCATGCAAAAACGGCAGCGTAAACTTGCTGACCCGGAAAAACCAATTCGGATGCCCAACCCATTTAACGTCAACGTCATCGGTTAATTTGAATTCGGTTTCTAATTCCGGGTAGCGCGCTAATTCATCGAATATAATCCGATTGTAGATGCGCTTAATTTCAATTTCGCGCCCGTCCTTTTTGTAGAATAATTGCCGTCCGCGCTTGCGAATTTTGGTGATGCACACGGCGTCAATTCCCCAGAATTTCTTGCTTAAAGCAAAATCGACGCGGGTTTTTTGCTTTTCCGGAAATAGCTCCAGCAGAATAACATTTTCGGCCGGTTGGTCAGCCAAAATAAATTCGCGCATCCGAGTCTGGTAGGCATCAAAATCAGATACGCCAATAAATGGCGTTACCGCATCCGAAATAGGATAGTGCCGAGCAAACACGCCGGGCAGCCAAGCCTGAAATGCGTAGAGCGACGGAAAGCCCTGCATCTCAATCAACTGAGGCTCCAGCTCGCCGTTGGCATCGCGGCACACGGCAAAATCGAAGGTCAGGAATTCGGGCCGCTCGTCTTCGTTTGGTACGCGCTGGTGGGTCGGAATAGACGCCTCGGTCAATTCCTTAAAATTGGGCTGCCCGATGACGGCGATGATGCTTTCACCGGCGGCAATCAATTTATCGCGCAGGCCCGCCGGAATAAATACCGGCGTCTCAGCCACCCGGAAATCCAACTGGCCGGGCAGCTGCTGGTCGATGTCGGCCAGCATTTCCTGGTAGCGGGCGGGGCTGAAGGCAGCGTTGAACGTGTGGCGGTATTCCGGAATCATAAGCAGCGGCAGGGGGCGGGGGTTAGGCGGCGCTGAGCTGGCCGAGCTCGGCCAGGGCGCGGCGCAGGAAGGTGGGGACTACTACCGATTCGGTGTGCTCGATGGTGGTGGGGTCGGCCAGCAGGCGCACCATTTCGTCGTATTTGGCTTCGCCGTAGGTGGTGATTACCTGCTGCTTACGTTCATCAGTGAGCATGTAGCGCAGCATGCCTTCGCCGTCGGCCTCGGGATGAAACTGGGTGCCAATGACTTCGGGCGTGAAGCGAATGGCCATTACGGCCCGTTCCAGCGGCACGTGGGGACGCTCCTTTTCCAGGCACAACACCCGAGCGCCGAAGGCATTCAGGCGGTCCATGTCGAGGTTGGTGAGCTGATAATCACGCGAGTCGACGATGTAAAAAGGCTCCGGCAGGCCTTGCAACACTGGCTCTTGCTCGCCGACGGGGGTGAGGTGCACCGGCAGCACGCCAAACGAGGTCGACTTGCGCCGGCTGATGGTGCCCATGCCCAGGTGCCGGCTCACGAGCTGGAAGGAATGGCAAATCAGCAGCAAGTGCTTTTTCGCGTCCTGCGTTTGGTTGTGGGCCAGCAGCGCATCGATGAAATCGAAGTAATGACGTTCCCAGGGCTCATCCGAAGCCAGGGGGCTACCGGGGCCGCCGCTGGAAATATAAATGTCGTAATCCAGGCCCGGTACCAGGTTTTCGGCCCGAACATTGAAGGTGTCGACATCGAAAACGAGCCCGTTTTCGGCCGCGCTACGGGCTAGCAGCTGCCGGATGCAGCGCATGCCTTCGTTGCGGGCGTTGTCGTACATGTCCAGAATAGCAACCCGAATAGCTTCCATAATTGGCTAAATAAAAGAGGCCGTTTGGCCCGAAAACAGAAAAAGCCAAACTTACGCGCCGGCCAAAAAAGAAGCAACGCCCACCGGAAGGCGGGCGTTGCTCATACAAAGATACGAAAACTACAGACCGTGGGTAGTTTCGGCCAGGATATAGTCGACCACCTTGCTCAGGTCGTTGGTTTCGCGGAAAACCTGGAGCTGGCGGTCGGCGCCGGTGCCCATCTCCATCATTTTCAGCACGTACTCTACTTCGTGGCGGCTGCCGAGGTCGTCCACCACGTCGTCGATGAAGTCGAGCAGTTCCAGGATGAGCTTACGGGTGGGTACTTCCTGCTGGATGCCGAAGTCAATCATGTTGCCGTCGAGGCCGTAGCGGGCGGCCCGCCATTTATTCTCCTTAATAAGTGCGCTGCGGTAGATGCGGAAATTGAGGTTCTGGGCCTTCAGCTTGTAGATTTTGGCTACCAAGGCCTGCATAATAGCCGCCACGCAGATGGTTTCGTCGGCGCGCATCATCATGTCGCAAATGCGGTATTCGATGGTGTCGAAGAAGGGGTGCAGGCGCACATCCCACCAGATTTTTTTGCCGTTGTCGATACAGCCGGTTTTGATGAGCAACTGGACAAACTCGTCGTAGTCGCTGGCGCTGTGGAAGAAGCCCGGGATGCCCGTGCGCGGAAACCGCTCGAACACCTTGGTACGAAATGACTTATAGCCCGTTTCGCGCCCTTCCCAGAAGGGCGAATTAGTGCTCAGGGCGAACAAGTGCGGCAGGAAATACCGCAGCGTGTTCATCATGTACACGCCCATTTCGCGGTTTTCGATGCCGACGTGCACGTGCATGCCGAAAACGAGGTTGGAGCGGGCGGCTTCCTGCAGTTCCTCTACAATCTTGTCGTAGCGGGCGTCGGGGGTGATGGGCTGCTCCTGCCAGCGCGAAAACGGGTGCGTACCGGCGGCCCCGATTTTCAGGCCCTGCTTGTCGGCCAGCTCAATCACCTGCCGGCGCAGGTGCAGCACTTCGGTGCGGGCCTCGGCGATGTTGTGGCAGATATTGGTGCCTACCTCCACCACGGCCTGGTGCATTTCGGCTTTCACCTGCTCGTGCAGCGTGACTTTGCCGCCTTCTACAATCTGCGAAAGGTGGGAGCGGAGCTCCCGGGTTTCGGGGTCAATGGTCTGAAATTCTTCCTCGATGCCGAGGGTAAACGTGGGCATGGCCATGAGCAGGACGAATACAATGGAGACAAAGACGACCCCGCATGGCCCGGCGCGCGCAAGCCGCACGCCGGGCCCGACAGAAGTCGTAGGGAACTATTCGCCTTTCTTAGGAGCGGCTTTTTTAGCAGCCGGAGCCTTAGCAGCGGCTGGGGCTTTGGCAGCGGCCGGTTTCTTCGCGGGAGCCGAAGCGGGAGCGGCTTTGGGCGCGGCCGCTTTCTTGGCGGCCGACTGCTGGCTGGCCGATAACTCGCCGGTGGGCGGCTCGGGCTTGAAAGCGCCAGCGGCTTTCTTAGGTGTGGCTTTCTTCGCGGCGGCTTTCGGGGCACCGGTGGCGCCCAGGTCGTTGGTTTCGCGCACGGCCTGGCCCATCTGCACGTTGGCGCCTATGGTGGGCGAGCCCTTGGGGGCGGCGCGTACGGAATCCTGCACGAAGGTGCCCCAGGTGAGGTTGGTGCGGCCGGCGCGGTTGGACTGGGCGCGTTCGATGGCCAGCAGCGCGGCGTGCTCTACCACCCACTCAAAATTCTCAGGACCAACGGAGTTCACGTCGGCATCAGGGGCGGGGTTGCCGAAGTCGATTGCGATGGGCACGCCGTCGCGCACGGCGAATTCTACCGTGTTGAAGTCGTAGCCCAGGCCCTGGCACAGGCGCAGGGTGTAGTCCTTGATGGTGTCGAGCAGCTTCTGGCCGGCCTCGCCCTCGGTTTTCATCGTAGTCTGGTACCGCTCGTGGGGGGCGTTGCGGGGCTCGTAGGGCATGATGAGCACGTGCTTGCCGCCCAGGCAGTAGCAGCGGAAATAATCCTCGAACTCAATGGCTTCCTGGTAGAGCATCACCAGCTGGCCGGTTTCGTCGTAGGCGCGCCAAGCTTGCTCGGGGTTGTCTACCTTATAAACGCTCTTCCAGCCGCCGCCGGAGTGGGGCTTCATGAAGGCCGGGAAACCGATGTGCGCGAAGGCCTTGTCCCAATCGAACAGCGACAGGTTGCGGAAGGAGTTTTCGGTGGTGTCGTCGGGGCGGTGCTTGCTGGGGAGCAGCAGCGTTTTGGGCACCGGCACGCCCAGCTGCACGGCCAGCGCATTGTTGAAAAACTTCTCGTCGGCGCTCCACCAGAAGGCGTTGTTGATAACGGCCGTGCCTGTGAGGGCGGCATTTTTGAGATAAGCGCGGTAGAAGGGCACGTCCTGCGAAATGCGGTCGATGATGACATCGTAGCCGCAGGGCACGGCCTGCTCCACCTGCTCAATGTTCACGAACTCGGCCGTAATGCCGTTCACGGCCTTCTGGTTCACGCGGTCGACGAAGGCCTGCGGGAAGGTGTTTTCCTGGCCGAAGAGGATGCCTATTTTTTTCATAACGGTAAAGGGTGTTTGGGTAGCGGTTAGGCTAATTGGTGAAGAATTGCGGGGTGAAAGAGTGGGAGTGGGTGGCGCTTAGCCAATAGTGTTCAGGTACTGCGGAAACATTTCGCGCCACACGGGCCAGTCGTGGTTGCCAAAGGGCTTCACGTCGAGCGTGTGCCGGATGCCTTTCTGGCTGAGAATATGCGACATCTGGAAGTTGGAATCTTTACAAAAGTCATGCTCGGCGGTGCCCAGAATGATGTTCATCCACTGAAAATGCTCGCTGTGCGCGCCGGGCAGGTATTCAGGCGGGTTGTTGTAATACAGGTTTTCGTCGTGGTAGCCGTCCACAAATTGCCGAATGTCGAAGGCCGCGCCCATCGTGAAGAGGTGGGCCACCTGGTTGGGGTGACGGAAGGCAAAGTTCAGGGCATGAAAGCCCCCGAAGCTGCAGCCGGCCACGCCAATCTTGTCCACGTTGCACTCCTGTTGCAGCATGGGAACCAACTCGTCGCTGAGAAACTGGTCGTAGAAAATGTGGTTTTTAATCCGCACGTCCGGGGGCAGATGCTTGGCGTACCAAGAGTGCGCGTCGATGCTGTCGATGCAGAACAGCTTCACGCGGCCGGCCTCGATGAGCGGGCGGGCCGCCTCGATGAGCTTGAAGTCGCGGGCTTCGTTGTCGTGGCCGCCGGAGGTGGGAAAAATGACCACCGGGTAGCCCCAGGTGCCAAAAACCAGCATGTCGATGTCCTGGCCGAGGTGGTGTGAATAGAAGCGGCGGTGTTGTTCCTGCACGGGTGGAGGGCTGAAGGGATGAAGCCGTCCGGGTGGTGCGGCGCGGCAAACTAGTAAAGAAATGATGGACCTGCTGCATTTAACCGGTTTAAATTTGCGCACCAGCCGCAATTCCGACGGGCGCCGTTACTTTGTTTGATGCTTTCAGACCTCATTAGCCCCGAAACTTCCCCCATCGGCACCCGGCTGTGCCGGGAAGTGCTACCGTCCAGCTTTTTGCAACGCGACGTGGAGGTGAGCATTCTGCTGCCCCCAGCCGCCGCCGAAACCGCCGCGCCGTACCCCGTGCTCTACCTCAACGACGGCCAGGATTTGGAGCGTCTTCAGCTGCAGCCCACCCTCGATGCGCTGTACGCCCGCGGGGCCGTGCGGCCCTTCGTGCTGGTGGCGCCCCACGCCAACGAGTTGCGCGTGCAGGAATACGGCACCGCCGCCCACGCCGATTTCAACGGCCGCGGCAGCTTGGCCGGCGCTTATACCAATTTCGTGCTACAAGAGCTGGTTGACTTTGCCCAGACTCACTACAAGGCTTCGGCTAATGCGGCCGAGGCCGTGATAGCGGGCTTTTCACTAGGCGGCCTTTCCGCTTTTGATATTGCCTGGCACCATCCGGAGGTGTTTGCGCGGGCCGGGGCATTTTCGGGCTCCTTCTGGTGGCGGCAACGGGCCGTGGGCGCCGGCTACACGCCCGCCGACCGCATCATGCACGGCCTCGTGCGTGCCCGGCGCCCGCACCCCAGCCACCGCTTCTGGCTGCAAACCGGCACCCTCGACGAGCGCGGCGACCGCAACGAAAACGGCGTCATCGACTCCGTTGAAGACTGCCTCGACCTCATCGAGGAGCTTATCAAAGGCGGCCTCGATGCCCAACATGCCCTGCGTTACGTGCAGGTGGAGGGCGGCCACCACCACCCCGACACCTGGGGCCGCGTGATGCCCGATTTTCTGATTTGGGCCTTCGGGCAGGAGGGAGGCACTGCCACACTGCCCGCACCGCTGCCCGTGGTGCGCCTGCAACTCGACCCGCACCTGGCGCCGTCCATCGTGCCATCCTCGGCGCCGGGGCAGGTAGAAATTCTGCCTTTGGTGTTGCCAACAGACATGCCTTCAATAGTTCCCCCGCCAGCGGCGGCCGACCTTCCCACCCGCCAATCCGACTTCGCCATGCCCATTTCGCGCCCCGTCGAAGGCGATTTTCTGCCTTACGCCGGCAACTATATCAACTTAGTGCCCGAAGGCACCGACCCACGCCGCGCATTGCGCACCCAGCCGCAGGAAATCCACATCATATTTGCCGGCCTGAGCGAAGCGCAAACCGAGCAGCCCTACGCTCCCGGCAAGTGGAGCCTCAAGGAAATGCTGCTGCATCAAATTGACAGTGAGCGCGTTTTTACTTACCGGGCGCTGCGCTTTGCGCGCGGCGACGGCCAAAACCTGCCGGGCTTCGAGCAGGACGATTACGTGACCTGCAGCGGCGCCAATGCCCGCTCCCTCGCCAGCTTGCTAGCCGAGTACGATGCCGTGCGCGCTGCCACCGTGGTATTGGCCGAAAGCTTTACCGACGAGCAGCTAAACCGCCGGGGCACTGCCAATAATGGCCCGGCCACGGTGCGGGCCCTGCTCTTCATCATAGCGGGGCACGAGTTGCATCACCTCAACATTATTCGCGAGCGGTATCTGCCTTTTCTGCAAGGTTGAGCCAAATTTTATACCTTCGCCCGTGACAACACGCCGGCCCGGCCGTGCGTTGAAATACCTGCAATCAACCTTTACCAAACTTCTTTTCAATCATGGCCAAAGCCCAAGACGCCCGCAAAGAGAAAAAGAAAGAACCCGTTAAAACGATGAAAGAGAAAAAAGCGGAGAAGGACGAGAAAAAAGTAGCCCGCGCCCGCAAGCAGGAGTAGTTTCTGAAACCAATAAAAAAGGGGTTCATTCCAGATAATCACTGGAAAGAACCCCTTTTTTTATACCAAGTTGTCAGTATGAAAGTCTTACTTACGAAGGAAGAAGTGGAAAAGCTGCTTTTCAATTTGTGCGTAAAGTTGGGCTTTTGCTTGCCATTGGTAGCGCAGCGAAGAATCATCAATAGCCCGCCAACCAATGTTGACCGATTCGCCGATGTGGTTTATAAGGCCGAAGGCTTAGACCCGAAGCTGGCAAGCCCGCTGTATAATCAAGTCCACAAGATGGTGGCGGAGGCGTTTCAGCAACACGAGGATTCTGGAGAAAGCTAACTCGTATAATACGGCTCCTTCTCCTTGTCGTGGTGACGGATGTAGCCGTGCAACACCAGCTTTATCAGCGTCTGATAGGCCCGGCGTTTGCCGAAATTCACCAGCTTCATGTATTGGGCCAGGGTGATGCGGGGGTTAGTTTTCAGGTAGTCGATGGCGGCCAGTTCCTGCTTGTTGAGCGGGATTTTCTCGAAGCGGGCCTCGGGCTGCTGGCGCTCCAACAGCTTCTCGGTGAGGCCGCTGGTTTGCACGCTGGCGTCGCGCACGCGCACGTAGGCGCGCCAGTCGTCGGGGGCTACCTGGGCGCGGTGGGGCTTGTTGAAGCTTTCGGGTACGGTCACGATGAGGACGGTGCGGCCGTCTTCTTCCATTTCCTGAAAGCGCAGGCTCGTGAGCGGGGGCTCGACGTAGTGCTGGGCGGCTTCGCGCAGAACGAATAGTTCTTCCTCAGCATCGCGCACGCCCAGTATGCGGCCGGCGTCGTCGACGCCCACCAGCACCTGCCCGCCCCGGGTGTTGGCCAGCGACACCAGCGTGCGCGAAATGCGGCTCGGATGCGTGGTTTTTTGCTTGAATTCCAACTCCTCGCCCTCGCCGCGCGCAATCAGTTTGTGTAAATCCATACCTAATTCATACGAAAATCGGACATAAAAAATGCCGCACCTGAAGCTCAGATGCGGCATTTTTTATGGTTTAGCTACCCGAAGTAGCAGAGCCGGAAAACGGTTGGACGAGTCTTAGAAAGGCAGGTCGTTGTCGTCGTCGCTGGCAATGGGAGCCGCCGACGACGGCTGGGCACGCAGCGTGGGGTTCTGGTTCTGGGCAGCGGGGCGGGGAGCGGCTTGCTGGCCACCGCCGTAGCTGTTGCCGGCGTTGCCACCGCCCGAGGCGGGCTCAATCTTCCAGGCTTCCAGGTTGGTGAAGTACAGCATCTGGCCGTTCTTGTTGAAGCCGCGGCCGCGGAGGTTGAAGGTAACCTTCACTTCGTCGCCCATTTTAAAGGGGTCGATGAGGCTGGTTTTGTCCTGAACCATCTGAAACTTAATGTGCTCGGGATACTGGCCGTCCTGGACTTCGAGCACGAACTCGCGCTTGCGGAATTTCTCGCTTACCTGCTGTTCGTCAAAGATTTCGTGCAGCCGGCCGGTTACGTCGTATGCCATAAAACTGGGGGTGTTTTGGTAGTAAAAAACTTGAACATCAAACCTACGAATAAAAACGCTAGCGGCGCGCTAGCCGTTCCCTCCGTCTACCTTTGCAGCCCATTTAAGCCGCTTATTTCCCGAAAAAATGTTTGCACTCGCCATCCACGGCGGCGCCGGTACCATTGCCCGCGCCTCCCTCTCGCCCGATGCTGAACGCGAGTACCGCGCGGCCCTCGAAACGGCCCTGAACACCGGCTACGACCTGCTGGCCCAGGGCGCCGCCGCCCTCGATGCCGTGGAGGCCGCCGTGCGCAGCCTCGAAGACTGCCCGCTGTTCAACGCCGGCCGCGGGGCCGTGTTCACCCACGACGGCCACCACGAAATGGACGCCGCCCTCATGAGCGGCCACAACCGTCTGGCCGGCGCCGTGGCCGGCGTGCGGCAGGTGCAAAACCCCATCCGGGCTGCCCGTTTGGTAATGGAAAAAACCGAGCACGTGCTATTAGGATTCCCCGGCGCCGACGAGCTGGCCCGCGAATACGGCCTGCCGTTGCAGCCGGTCGAGTACTTTTTCACCCAGCATCGCTACAACCAGCTGCAGGACGCCCTGAAAGCCGGCAAAATGCAGCTCGACCACGCCGCCGACCCCAACTGGAAAAAAGGCACCGTGGGCGCCGTCGCCCGCGACCAGCACGGCAACCTGGCCGCCGCCACCAGCACCGGCGGCATGACCAACAAGCGCTACTCCCGCATCGGCGACACGCCCCTCATCGGGGCCGGCACCTGGGCCGACGAGCGCTGCGCCATCAGCTGCACCGGCAACGGCGAATATTTCATCCGGGCCGTGGCGGCTTATGACATCGCCTGCCTGATGGAATACAAAGGACTGCCGCTAGAAGAAGCCTGCCGGATTGTGGTGCAGGACAAGCTGGCGCCGGTAGGCGGGGAGGGTGGCCTCATTGCCATTGATGCGGCCGGCAACATTACCCTGCCCTTTAATTCGGAGGGAATGTACCGCGGTAGCCGGACGGAAGGCGGTGCGGCCTGGGTAGCTATATATAAGGAGTAGAAATTTGAAAAAAGAACGTCATGCCGAGCGTAGCCGAGGCATCTCACGTGCCGAAGTAATGCTTTCGATTCAACGATTGGATTACCACCACACGCGAGATGCCTCGGCTGCGCTCGGCATGACGTTTAAATTATTCGTTTTACCAGCTGTAATGCACTAGCGGCCGAATTCGCTCATCATAAATTTTCCGCACCGCCTGCATTTGCTCCGCTGAGAGCGGGGGCAACTCAGCCGCCTTCAGGTTCTGCAGAATCTGCTCGGGGCGGGAGGCGCCCGGGATGACGCAGCTCACTTCGTCGAACATCAGAATCCAACGAAGGGCAATGTCGGCCAGCGGTTGGTTGGGGAAGGCTTGCTTCAATTCCTCCACGGCGGCGAGACCAGTGGCGTAGTCGACGCCAGAGAAGGTTTCGCCTTTGTCGAAGGCTTCGCCGTGGCGGTTGAAGTTGCGGTGGTCGTCGGGCGCGAAGGTGCTTTGGGGCGAGAACTTGCCGGTGAGCAGGCCGCTGGCTAGGGGCACACGCACAATCAGGCCGATGTCGCGCCGGGCGGCTTCCTTGAACAACAGCTCCGGCGGGCGCTGGCGAAACATGTTGAAGATGAGCTGCACGGTGGTCACGTTCGGGAATTCGATGGCTTTCAGGCCTTCCTCTACTTTCTCGATGCTTACGCCGAGGTGCTGAATCTTGCCTTCGTCGCGCAGCCGGTCGAACAGCTCGAAGATTTCGGGCCGGTAATACACATCCGTGGGCGGGCAGTGCAACTGGATGAGGTCGAGGGTTTCGAGCTGCATGTTGCGCAGGCTGTCTTCCACGAACTGGCGCAGCGCGGCGGGCTGGTAAGCGTCGGCCGTGTGGGGCTGCAGGCGGCGGCCGCACTTGGTGGCCACGAAAATGCGCTCGGAGCGAGAACGGACCAGCCGGCCCACGGCTTTTTCGCTCTCGCCATCGCCGTACACGTCGGCAGTGTCGATAAAATTGATGCCCGCGTCGATGGCGGCGTTGAGAATCTGGTCGGCGTTGGCGTGGCTGAAGGGTTCGCCCCATTTGCCGCCTACCTGCCAGGTGCCCAGGCTGATTTCGGAAACGGAAAGACCGGTTTTGCCCAGTTTGCGATGGTTCATATTAAGGAGGAGAGGTTTGGAGATTGATGAATCAGTGAAAAAGCCTTGTCACGACTGAGTTGGCAAAGCCAGGCGAAACCGTCATACGGCTGCCGGCAGCTGTTGACAACATTCGCAGCAAAAAGCCCGCTCATCTCCTCGATAAGCGGGCTTATTCAAAATCAGGTTTGCGGCGGCTAACTGGCCGTTTCGGCGGGCTCGGAAGTAACCGCCGACGCAGCAGGAATCGGGAGAGCGTCTTTGCTGGCGTAGAATTTCCGTTCGCGCATGTCATACACGTTGCCTTTGGCCAGCACGTGCATGGTCACGTTTTCGATGGACAGCACCGTGCCCTTCTTGGCGGCGGCGGCGTTGTTGTGCTGGATATCGTGCCCATCGAGGATGATAACCAGGTTAGAGCCAATGGTTTCCACCCAATTGCCCTGGGTGATGAGTACGCCGGTATCCTCGCCCAGGCCAATGCCGATGAGCTTGGGGTGCAGCGCCACCGACTCGATGAGGCGCCCGAACCGGCCACGCTTCACAAAGTGCGAATCGACGATGGCGGCCGGCAGCAGGCCCAGGCCGTTGCCCATTTTCACGGCGCCTTTCAGCAGCGCATCGGGCACCGAGCCGCCCCGAATCATGTGCTGCGACATGGCCATGGCCCCGGCGCTGGTGCCGGCAATCACGAAGTGCGACTCGGCATAGTAGCGCTGAATCATGCGGTCGAGAAAGTCGGTTTCGCCGAACATCTCGCGCAGCCGCGACTGGTTGCCGCCCGAAAACATGATGACGTCGGCCGCCAGCATGCGCTCCAGGTACTCGGGCTGGCGGGCATCTTCGGGCGTCCGAATGTCCATGATGCCCACGTTCAGGCAGTTGAGCATGGCGAAAGAGCCCGTGTAAATCGGACCCACTTCTGCCGGAATCATTGAGGCGGTGGTCACGACTTCAATGCGCGGGTCGGTTTTGCCCGTTTCGAGCACGATGCGCTTGAGGATACCCAACTCGAAAAAGTTGAGGTAGTACTTGCGGCGGGTCCGGGGGTTGGGGTACGTGCCCTTGTCCTCGTTGCCGCCCACGGCGATGAGCTTGCCAAGCGGAATGATGGTTTTCAACGGATACCTTATTTATATAGCGAGAAGATGCAAAAGTAAATGCCACCGTCGTGGCAGTGGCCCAGGCCAGGGGCAAAGTTCGGGCCGGACGCGCTTATTGGTGCTCGGCCAGCAGCGCATCGAGCGTGCCAGTGGCCACCGAATGGTAGTTGGCCCGGGCCTGGGCGTAAATTTTGCGGGCCCGCTGGGCGCCGTCGGGCGTGGCCAGCAGCGCCCGGTACAGTGGTACTAGGAACCTGCGCCGCCCCACGTGAAGCAGAAAATTTTCCAGCGCCGTATCAGCCGGCACATAACCGGCCCGCAGCGCGTGCGGAAACCAGGCCGCCAGAATTTCGGCGTTGCCGGAAGTGGTGAAGTCGAAGGTTGCGTCCAACTCAGCCAATTCTCCGGCGGAGATAGTGGGAGGGAGGCCGTGCAGAAAATGGACCCACTCGTGGCTACTCCAATCGTGGGTAGCTTCAGCAACCCCTACCGCCGAAGCACCCTCCGCCAATTGGGCCAGCGCGGCATCCGCTACTTCGAAGCGGCGGGAAGTGACAGCCGGTGCATTGCCGGGCAGCCCCGGGGCCTCCACCCAGGCCGCCAGGTTCAGCCGCGCTTCGAGGCCGGGCTCCTGGTCCAGCAGTTCGGCGCGGAGGTAATGCAGGAAGGTGGCCGTGTCCATGGCCTGAAAACTGAAGCGAGCGAAGTACTCCTTAATAAAAGCATCGAGCCGGGGGCGCCCCACCAACGACTCCAGGGTAAGAAGCAGGGCGCAGCCTTTCTCATAGGCAATTTCGGTGAGGCCCTCGTCCGGGTCGCGGCCGGCCAGGGCGAGGTGCAAATGGGTGTCGGGACTCGAAACTCCGATTTCCTCAATGGTATGGTGCAGGGCGGCGCGGCCCAGCACCTGCAGCATATCTGCATACTCGGCGCCATACAAATGTTCCATGATGCGCCGCTCGAAATACACCGTAAATCCTTCGTTTAGCCAGAAATCATTCCACGTTGCATTTGTAACCAGATTGCCCGACCACGAGTGCGCCAGCTCGTGGGCCACCAAACTCGTCAGGCTGCGGTCCCCGGCGAGGATGGTAGGGGTAACAAATGTTAATCGGGGGTTTTCCATGCCACCGAAGGGAAAACTGGGGGGCAGCACTAGTAAGTCGTATCGCTCCCAGCGGTAGGGGCCGTACAGCTGCTCGGCCGCTGCCACCATTTTTTCCAGGTCGGCAAACTCGTAGGTCGCCGAGGGCAACGTCGCCGGCTCGGCGTAGATACCGGTGCGGCCGCTCAGCGGCGCAAAGGCCAGGTCGCCCACGGCCAGGGCCATGAGGTAGGCCGGGATGGGCTGGGCCATGCGGAAGTGGTACTCGCCCGCCGAGTCAAGTTGCTGTGGGTTCTCGGCACTCATTAGTGCCAGCAGATGCGGAGGCACCCGCACCCGCGCCGCGTAGGTAAAGCGGATGCCCGGCGAGTCCTGGCACGGCAGCCAGGTGCGCGCCAGAATAGCCTGCGACTGCGTGAAGAGAAACGGCTGGCTGCCGGCCGTCTGGGCGGGCTCAAGCCATTGCAGGGCAGCCGCGGTGGCCGCGGTGCGGTAGCGGATGCGGACGGCCGTCGTTTCGGGCTTCAGTGCTACGTTCAAGGACTGGCCCAGCACCGGGTCGGCCGGGCCCTGCGTGAAGGACGCCGACAACGCATTTCCGGCGGTGTCGATGCCCTCGACGCTTTCGATGGTCAGGTCCCGCGTGTCGAACACCACCTCGGTCGCCTGGTCGGAATTGCTCAGCTGCCAGGTGGCCGTGCCGGCCAGCGTGTGGGCTGCGAAGTCAACGGCAAGGTCCAGGTCGAGATGACGGACCCGCACCGGGCTTTGGCTGGCGTGGCTGTGCGGGTCTTGCGGAAGGGTTTCGGATGGAGACAGGGAAGGAGCCATAAGCGAAGGATGGTGCGGGAAGGCAGAGAGGAAATCGTGAGAAATCAGAAAAACTGGGGTGTCAGGTAGCAAGGTGAAATTGATACCCCTCGTTTTTCGCCGGCAACCTGGGTCAGCTGCAATTCAGACAGGTCGACTTTGTGCCGGGCCTATTTGCTCAACGACGTTGACAGCAAGTGGATTAACGTTGGAGCGGCCGGTGCCGGGGAGCTTGAACAGGCTTCAATGGTACGAAGTTGGCACGATTACGGGCAAGGTAATAGCGTGCTGTGCCTCGCCAGGGTGTAATTTGCAGCCGGACAGCCAGCGGGCGGGTCCGCCGCAACTTCCCATTAAGCTAGGCAGTACAACGCCCAGCTGCCGGCAGTTGACCGGTGGTCATTTTTTCGTTCGCTTCATTCCTTTCAATGTCATTATTCCTTCGTTTTTCTTCGCTGCTCTGGGTGCTGCTAGCAGCCTTCATTGGCGGCGCCTCTCTGCAGGCCTGCGGCTCCGATGGTAGCCAGTCGGGTGAAGGCAGCAGCGCTGCCGGCGCAGCGGCCGTGCGGGAGCTGGGCCCCCAGCCCCTCATCGACAGCACCTACGTCATCAACACCCTCCGGGCTCAGCCCCAGTTCAAAGCCCAACTGACGCCTGCCCGCCGGTTCTACCGGGAGCGCCAGTTCCGTTTGGGATGGTTCAAAGACCATCAGCCGGTGGTTCAGGTCAAGACTTTGCAGGATATAATTGCTAAAGCTGCGGATGAAGGCTTGAACGCTAAAGACTACCAGATTAAGGACTTTAGGGATTTGTTTGCTCAATTAGAAAAGGCTCGCGAGGACTCTATCAAGCGCACGGCTCTGGAGCGGGAAATTGACGTAGCCCTGACCGGCACCTACATGAAATGGGCCTCGGACTACTACCGGGGCGTAGCCAATCCGCGCGACCTGAAGAGCACCACCTGGCAGGTAAAGCCCAACAAAATCAAGCTCAACAAAGCCCTGGCCACCTTCCTGGGCGAGCGTAAAAGCCGCTATAACTACTACGAGTTTGCCCCCCTGCACCCCGAGTACGACCAGCTGAAAAAGGCTCTGGCCACCTACCGCGCCCAAGAGCGGGCGGGCGGCTGGCCCGCCTTGCCCGCGGGCTTAAAGCTGAAGCCGGGGCAGTCGTCGCCGGCGGTTGCAGCCCTGCGCAAGCGGTTGCTCAACAGCGCCGGTGGTGAAGCCGCCAGCACGCCCCTCGCCGATTCGGCCCGCGTGGGCGCGGCTCCGGCCGCCTACACCTACGACGCGGAGGTGGTGGCCGCCGTCAAGCTGTTCCAGCAGGATGCCGGCCTGAAACCCGACGGCGTGGTGGGCGGCGAAACCCTGCGCCAGCTCAACGTGCCCATCGGGGCCCGCATCGACCAGCTCATCCTGAACATGGAGCGCTGGCGCTGGCTCCCCAAACGCTTCGAGCCGAACTATCTTTTGGTGAACATTCCGGAGTACACCCTGCACGTGGTGGAGAACGATAAGGAGGCCTTTTCGATGCCCGTCATCGTGGGCAAAGTGCTCCATGAGACGCCCATATTCAGCGACAAAATGGAGTACGTGGTGCTGGCCCCTTACTGGAATGTGCCCTTCAGCATCATCGAAAATGAGATGCGGCCTAAGCTCGTGGCCGACCCCGTAGGTACCCTCAACCGCCTGAATATGGAGGTGGTGAAAGGCAGTGGACGCAAGGCAAAAGTCATCGACCCCACCACCGTCGACTGGGCCAACGTGACGCAGAATACCTTCAAATACACCCTGCGCCGCCGCCCCGGCCCCGACAATGACCTGGGAGATGTGAAGTTCATCTTCCCCAACTCGAACGACATTTACCTGCACGACACGCCACACGATGCGCTGTTTTCGCAGAGTGCCCGCAGCTTTAGCCACGGCTGCGTGCGCGTGAAAGAGCCCGTCAAACTGGCTACTTACCTCCTGCGCGATAAGGCCGGCTGGGACCAGTCCACCATTCTGGACACCATCGCCACCCACCGTGAGAAGTACATTTCGCTCAAAGAAAAGCTGCCGGTTTACCTGGTATACTTCACGGCCTGGGCCGATGCTGCTGGCCACCCGCACTTCCGCGATGATATCTACGGACACGATAAGACCCTAGCCAAGGAGTTTTTCGACTAGCTGACCAAATCCTAGTCCAATCAGGGCTCGGCATTGGCACACGCTAACACTGCTAAAATAAAGTCAGATTTGCGAAGCCCGGTTGCCAATGGCAACTGGGCTTTTTGCTTGGAATACCTTTTACAAGACCATATTATGAACAGATATGTTAATTACAAATGTGTATTAAGTATGAGTATTGTTCACATGGCTATTCGATTTACTATTGTGTCACATAATCTGAAAACCCGCAAAGTCACTTATGTAAACTGAGGACTATGGCAGTTGATAACAGTCTTCAAAAAACCGTTCTTACATTTGTAACTTAGTAATTGCAAATGGTTGAGCGTATCAGGCTGCTGCTGGACACCCGGCAACTTTCTCCGACCCAGTTCGCAGATGCCATTGGCATTGCGCGGCCCATCGTGAGCCACATCCTGTCGGGCCGCAATAAGCCCAGCCTCGAAGTAGTGCAACGGATACTGGCGTCTATGCCAGACTTGTCGATGCCCTGGCTGCTGAACGGCACGGGTCCCATGCTGGCTGGGGCGCCGTTTTCAGCCCCGGCTAATGCCCCAGAGCCACTTTTACCGCCCGTTGAACCGGCTAAGGTGCCTACTCCCGCACCAATCGTCGTCCCCCTGTCAGCTGGTGGTTCCGCCGCAAAGGCTGTGAAAAACCGTCAGGCCCCTTTGCCGAGCACGGATGAGTCGGTTGGGGAGGCCGTATCGGCCCATCGTGCTATGCCCGGGCGCTTTACGCCAAAGAAACCCCAGCCAGCGGCAAATACTGCAGTCCCCGAGGCCCCTGCCATCCAACCGGTGCCCGCAACTGAAGCTTCGCCGCTGCCTGAGCCTTTGTCGGCACCTATCCCCGTCGCTGAGCCCGCCAGCGCACCTCAAAGCAGCACCGCCGCCCAACTCATAGCCGGTTCGGATAAGCCAATTCGGCGTATTGTGATTTTCTACCGGGACGGGTCTTTTGCCGACTTTCAGCCGGAATAATCTCTTCCTGACAGACCCATTGCAAGGGATAGTTTCAGCGGGCGAAGGCCGGCAGAAACTGCGGGCTCATCTTGCCTGTGCAGAAAGGAAGGAAGCTTCTGGGGAAGCTTGTGGCACCTGGAATAATGACTGCTTTGCCAGTGTATCGGGCGCGTCACAGCCATGACGATGCTTTCCATTGCACACTATCGGACCCTCGCTGTTAAGCATAAACGGAAGTGACCACAGCCAGAATATTGAAGACGCTTGGTAGATTCAAAAGCGAGCTGGTGCTTAATGAAATGCAATTTGTCAGTATGTTAGTAGGTCCCTTAAATCGTTCTAATAGTAGTGGGGTGTGTAGGTAGTAAAATAAATATTTAGTTCTTTGTGTTGCTAATTTATATGGGGAGCATATCGTGATGTGTTATAAGGAGTTTTTATTTTTCATATAGTGTTAATATTCATAGTAATAATAAGCGCTAACGCGTTGAATACATTAAGCTGGTTGTTGGCTGTTAGGCGGGCCTGGCAGTTCGGTAATGGGTTTCTTGATGCTCATTTTATGAGATGCTTTCGAAACCTGCGCCTGGTAGAAATGACAGGAATTATACTAAACAATTTGACATGCCTTCTAAGCGGTTAAGTTATAATCGTCAAAACTCGTGTTTATCTTCGTTACTAACTCTCTGAGCGCATCTTTGCTCTTGACTTAAGTAGAAGGGTTGAGGCCCCAACCGGCCATAAATACGATTTCTAAAGTGATAGGGCTGCCACACTGAATGGCCGGTTTTGGCGAAGTGGCTTCGGCTGCTTCAAGAGGTGATTGCGCAAGAGCGCAAATAGAATTGTCAATTGTAAATGGGCTTTGATGCCCGTCTTGCCATCAACTTTGGCCTCGACTTATGCCAGTGAATCTCTCAGTCTAGGTGCGCCTTTCGTTGCGAGCAGGGCGTGAGATAACCGGTTGCGGTTGTCCAATTGGCGGCGCTGGGCTACCTTCGCAGCATGAAACTGACCCGCACGAATCTTTGGTTGGCCGCCGCTACGGCCATGCTCCTGACGGCCTCCTGTTCCCAGGCTCCCGATGCCGCCGAGGCTGAGAAAGACCCTTCCGCTGATGCTGCCTATAAGCGCGCCCACCGCGCCGAAGGCTACCGCGAAGCGCAACGCTCCAACGTGACCCGTAACTAAATCTTCCGGCCAGTCACCTTTTAGGTGATGGCCCTATGATAAACAAAAAGCCCCCGCCAAATTTTGGTGGGGGCTTTTTATGTTGGCGGTCTGGCCTCGGATAGAGCCGTTGCCGGGTGTGCTGCTTTAGTGAGCGGCGGTCAGTACCGGCGTGGGCACGGGGGCGGCGGCAAAGTCCGGCAGGCTGATGCCAGCCAGCAGGTCCCGCTCCAACAGGTCGGCCCAAGTGCGGAGGTAGAGCACCACATCGTCGCGCTGGTTGTGGCGCAGGGCGTCGCGGCGCTCGAATGGAATAGCGGCCCGAATGGTGGGGTCGGAGATGCGTTCGAGGTGGGTGAGGTCGCGGCGGGTGAAGCCGAGGGCCAGCATTTCATCGATGGTCTGGTCGATTGGCAGGCCGCTGGTGGGGCAGTAATCGACAATCTGGCGCTCCCAGTCGCCGTAGCGCTGCATGGCCCGGGCGTGAATTTCGGCCTTGGTCAGCTGCGTGATGGTTTGGGCCAGGTGGCCGCAGTTGCAACTGCCCATGTGGCCCCACTGGTAGGGCGCTTGGGTGGCAAGGCGCTGGGCCGTGTCGCGCAGGGCCTGAATGACGGGAAGCGTGGGGTGGGCCATTTCTAGAAGTTGGTAATGGGTGTCAAGTATTCAGTATCAGTCTTAAAAAGCAGAAGGTCCCGGAAAAAGTTTTCCGGGACCTTCTGCTTTTTAAGGGAGGTGCGTTCTGCTTAGAACGAGCCGCGGCGGGTGCCGCCGGCATCGCCCCGGCGACGACCGCCGAGGTCGCCGCCTTCGCGGTTGCCGCCCACGTTCACGCGGGCGCCGCCGCTGCCAAAGCGGCGCGCGGTATCGGACTGGCCATTGCTGGCCGGTGCGGCCGGACGACTGCGCTCACCGCTGGGCCGGCCACCGCCGTTGCTGCCGCCGCTGGGGCGCTCGCCGCCGCGACCGCCACCCGAGCGACCGCCGCCGCCCTGGCCGCCGCCGGAACGGCCGCCGCCACCCTGGCCGCCCTCGCGGGGACCGGAGCGGGCCGGACGACCCGCCGGGCCCTTAGGCCGGATGATGCGTTCGTTGCCGTGCAGCATTACCGGCTTGATGCGGCCGGATACGAACGGATGCTCGGCTTCTACGTCAATCTGGCGGCTGATGAGCTTCTGGATGTCCTGCAGGTAAGCGCGTTCCTCGTCTTCGACAAACGAAAACGCGGTGCCGAACGCGCCGGCCCGGCCGGTGCGGCCAATGCGGTGCACGTAGGTTTCGGGCTCGTTGGGGATTTCGTAGTTGATGACGTGGGTCAGTTCATCCACATCGATGCCGCGGGCGGCGATATCGGTGGCGACCAGCACGCGGGTGCTGCCGGCTTTGAAGTTGGAGAGGGCGCGCTGGCGGTGGTTCTGGCTCTTGTTGCCGTGGATGGCTTCGGCCGGAATTGAGTTGGCGGCGAGGGCCTTCACTACTTTATCGGCGCCGTGCTTGGTGCGGGTGAACACGAGCACGCGCTTGATGCCTTTGTCTTCCAGAATGTGGCGGAGCAAGGCGGGCTTGTCGTTGTTTTCAACCAGATACACCGATTGGGTCACGGTATCGGCGGTGCTGCTGACGGGCGTTACGGCCACGCGCACGGGGTTGGGGCGCAGAATGGTGCTGGCAAGCTCCTGAATCTGGCCGGGCATGGTGGCCGAGAAAAACAGCGTCTGACGCTTGGTGGGCAGCTTGGGCAGGATGCGCTTAATGTCGTTGATGAAGCCCATGTCGAGCATGCGGTCGGCTTCATCGAGCACGAATACCTCGACCTGACGCAGGTCCACGAAGCCCTGGTTCATGAGGTCGAGCAGGCGGCCGGGGGTGGCAATCAGCACTTCTACGCCGCGCTTGAGGGCCGCAACCTGCGAGCCCTGGCTCACGCCGCCGAAAATAACGGTGTGGCGAATCTGGCTCAAATGGCGGCCGTAGGCGCCGAAGCTTTCGTTGATTTGGATGGCCAGCTCGCGGGTAGGCGTGAGCACGAGGCAGCGGATGGCGCCCCGCGGGTGGCTCGAAACCTGCGCTGTGCGGTGCAGCACCTGCAGGATGGGCACGGTAAAAGCAGCCGTTTTGCCGGTGCCGGTCTGGGCCACGCCGAGGAGGTCTTTGCCTTCGAGAACGTGGGGAATGGCCTGCTCCTGAATGGGAGTAGGGGTGGTATAGCCTTCTTCTTTGAGGGCCTTGAGGATGGGGTCAATCAGGTTTAACTCGTCAAACGTCATGTTGAGGGGGTAATTGGGGAGGGCTTTGGCGGCTGTTTCAGCACGTCATGCAGAGCGCAGCGAAGCATCTTTATCGCTTCGTTGATTCGTTTGAGAATAGCATAGCGATAAATATGCTTCGCTGCGCTCTGCGTGACGTTTCGGAGAAACGGTCACAATGCCCTTAAATAAATTATTGGTAGACAGTCGTCCACAAGATGGGTGGTTCAGCCTGCGCCGTAGCATAGGCGGGCATGGCCACGCGGGCAAAGGCCGGGCGTGGGGAGGGTGGGCGGCTCGTCGGAGGCCGACCGATTCCCGAAATGAAGAGGAATTGGAGTGAGGTGCGCTTGCTTCGCGGAGACAGCCGAGGCGCGGGGCTTTGCCCGACGCGGCCGGGCAGCGGGCTGCTCCGACGGCGGCCCTGGTGACAACAAAGGTACAACACACAAACCCGAAAGCCTGTTTCACCTTTCTCAAACGGATGGGAGCCGCCCTATTCAGCCGCCAACAATCGTTGGGTTTTATGGCCTGCCGGGCCCGCAAACCGCCACCGGCCCATTGGCAACTGCCTCGCATTCATGTCGCTAAAACCCGAAAAATTGCCTTGGTCAACTCGTCTGACGACGGTTTTATTTGATTTGGACGATACCTTATTCGACCATATTGCCACGGCGCGGGCCTCTCTGCGGGCCAGCGCGGCGCCCTTGCCGTTCTTCCAAACCGTCGATTTCGAGCCTTTTTACCAGCTCTACAGCGAACTGCTGGAAGAATACCACGCCCAGCTGATGGCCGGCCGCTACACTTATGACGAAGCGCGCCGTCTGCGCTTCGAGCGCTTGCTGGCCCCTTACTGGCCGGACGCCTCGGCTGCCGATGTCGATGATTTCGTGCGGGCCAACCAACTTCATTACCCCTTGATGCGGCAGCCCGTAGCCGGCGCCCTGGCCTTGCTGCAAGCCCTGAAACCGCACTACTGCATTGGTATTGTGACCAATAACCGCACCGCTGAGCAGGAAGAAAAACTGGCCTTCCTGGGCATGACAGATTTGGTAGATGCGCTGATTACCTCCGAGGAGGTAGGTTTGCCCAAGCCTGACCCTCGGATTTTTGAAGTGGCCCTGCAGCGCCTGGGAGCCCGTCCGGAGGAAACCGTACTGGTCGGTGACAACTGGCGGGCTGATGTGCTGGGGGCGCTGGCCGTAGGCATTCGGCCGGTGTGGGTGAACCGGCTGGGAGCGGCGCGCCCCCTAGCTCATGTGGCCGAAATCACCAGCTTCGAGCCGCTGGAGGATGCCCTTACCGTTATTGCCCCTGCTGCTTCCGGAGGCCGTCGGGCGTAAATCCTGGTTTCCTTTTCCGTTCTTTGGGCGCTTCAGCAGTCACCCCCAACCTTCCCTCATGCAGATTATCGAGCGCAGCCGCGTTTTCGACGGCCACTACAAAGTCAATCAACTCATTGTGCAGGACGGCGAGCACCGGCTCCGGCGCGAGCAGTTTGCGCCCGGCAAGGCCGTAGCCGCGTTGGTTTATGATACCGACCGGCAGGTGTACGTGCTCACCCGCCAGTTCCGCATCGGCCCGGAAGCAGAGATTCTGGAGATTGCCGCCGGCATGATTGATAAAGGTGAAGCCCCGGAAACGGCCGTGCGCCGCGAGATTCACGAGGAGCTGGGCTACGAAATCGATAAGCTAGAGGAAATTGTGTGCATCTGGCCTTCGCCGGGCACCAGCTCAGAGGAAATTACCGTGTACTACGCCGAAGTGAGCCAGCGCCCCGGCGCGGGCGGTGGGCTGGCTGAGGAAAACGAGAACATCGAAATGGTAGAGCTAAGCTGGGATGAATTGGTGGCTGAACCGCTGCGCGATGCCAAAACGGTGATTGCCGTGCAGTGGGTGCGGCTGCGGCGGTAACCTCCGAGGGGCTCTAAATTGGGCTAAACAGGTTTGAGCCGCTTCCCTTTTTTAATGGATTACTCTCCACGGCGTCATGGTTTCGGCGTGCAACAAGAGCGCCTCAGCCAGCGGGCTGACGGATAAATCCACGAAGCGCACGCCGTAGTGCAGCTCCTGGGGTGTGGCCACCTCGCGGCTGCCGAAGCGGATGACGCGGCGCAGGCGCTGGGCGTTGCGCCAGTCGCGCAGGGCCACGGCGTTGCCGAAGGCGAACGCCGTGGCCGGGATGCTGTAGCCAAGAATCAGCGGGCCGCTGTCGACGTCGCCTTCGCTGGTTTCGTAGCTGCCCCGGCGCTCGCGGTAAAGCCGAATGACGCCGAAATTGGTGCTGAAATGCTGCTGGTAGAGCCGGTATTGCTCGGCGGCGAGGGCGGGGGCGAAGCGGTAGAGGAAGTTGATGCTCCAGCCCAGGTGGGAGCCGCGCGGCTCCTCGGCGGCGTGGTGGCGGGTGCGGGGCTTGGAGAGGAGCAGACCGGTGGCCGGGTCGGTGAGGTGCTGGCGGGCGTAGGCGGCCCATTGCTGGCAGAAGGCGCGGTAGGGGCTGCCCGTCAGGTCGCTGTGCAGCTGCAGCGAGGCCAGGGCCACGGTGTTGTCGGGCACCCACACGCCGCCGGGGTAGGATTCGAGGCAATGGTTGGGCGCGGTGGCGAGGCGGCGGTGCAGGGAGGCGGACAGGGAATCGTGCAGTGCTTTATAGGGCGAGGCAGGGTCGAGCAGGCGGTGGCAGCCCAGCATCAGGTTGAGGTGGCCGAGGTAAAGCACGGAGGTTACCGAATCGGCTTCGACCAGCGCATCGGGGTTGCGAAAGGCTTGCGCGATGCCGCCGGTCAGCATCCGGCCGATGGCCAGCTGGGTATAGTGCGCGGCTTCGGCCCGGAAGCTGGTGTCGAGTTGCGCCATGTTGGTAAAGGCGTACGTCGAATACGACATCGAAAACAACGACCATTCGGCGTTGCCCAGCGCGGCTAGTTCCGTTGATTCGCTTTCGGGCGTGCGGATGATGCGCTCCAGATAGTTGGCCTTTTTTCGCAGGTCCGACGGGGGCGGGTAGTGGTAGGTGGGCCAACTAAAGAGTGCCCACAGCCCCAGCAGCAACGCCAGGAAAAGGAGTCGTTTTTTGCGCTTCATGCCGCATCAAGCGCCCGAAGCGCCGGGTTATTGTCTGACTAAGGAAAAGAAAAAGGGGCAACATCAGCAATGGCGGATGTTGCCCCTTTCAGTACTGGCCAACGACTTACTGCGCGGCCGGCAGCGTCAGGATGTAGTCAAACGTCTGGTAAAGCTTGGCGTCGCGGATGCTGACGTTGAGCTCCTGGGCCTCCATTTTGGGGAAGGGAATGAGGCGTTGGGCCTGGTAGAGGTCGCGGCCGAAGAAGCGGCCGGTGCCGGGGGCCAGGGTTTGGGCCAGTACCTCCTTGCCGGCTTTATCGGTGACGGTGAGCGTGAGGTTGGACAGCTCCGCGCCTTTTGGGCCTTGGCGATGGATGGTGACGAGCAGGGCGCCGCCGGGCGGCAGGGCGGCCAGGCGGCGCTGGTAGGTGGTATCGGCCCATTCCTTGAGCTTGCGCAGGGCGTCAATTTCGGTGCGCATGTCGGCGTAGGAACGGTAGCCGAGGCGGGTGAAGGAGCCGTCGACCTCCTGCTCCTCGTCGGTGTTTTTGGTCACGTTCTGCACGTAGGGCGACACGGCGTCGCGCTGGGCAAAGGTGTAGCGCTTGCGGCCTTTGGCGGCCTTGCCGGTGGGCTGGGCCACCGCGGCGCCCGCGCCCAGCAGGAGCAAGCCCAGAACAAGAAAATGACGTGCCACCCGAGGTAGAAAATGCATAATAAAGAGGTTAATAAGGAATGAAATCAGAGAAGTAAAGCGGGAGAATAATTGAGTCAGCAAAGAAAGGGAAACCGGACCAGAACCCGGCAACAAGCCCCTGGATTAAAATTGGACTGCGCTGCGGAAAGTAGAATTGATTTAAGGGAAATATGACCGTAAACAAGGCTTCATATTACCGGCTGAACTTTGAAAGCAGGATTTTCACCGGTTATAACCTTGCCTGCTATGTACTTCCCGGCCTTGATTTCGGGGCTGCGCCGTTTGGGGCGCTGGCTCGTGTACGAACTGTTTCAGGTGGCGCTATGGGTGGCGTTTGTGCTGCACACGCTCGGTAGCTTACGCTCGGCGTTTGGGGGCGGGGGCGGGCTGGGCCGGCGGCGGCCGGGGCCGGCCATTCGGCCGCGCCGCAGCACCGGGCCCGCCCGGGGCGGCCGGTTCACGCAAGTGGCCGACGCATGAGAACGAACCTCCTAACCGAGGCCGGCATCGGCGAAACACCCCCGCCGGCCCGGCCCAGAGCCCGCCGCAAGCGCCGCGTGCAGGTGGCCGTCATTTCCGACGTGCACCTGGGCACCTACGGCTGCCACGCCACTGAGCTGCTGCGCTACCTCAAGAGCATCCGGCCGCAGGTGCTGGTGCTCAACGGCGACATCGTGGACATCTGGCAGTTCAGCAAAAACTATTGGCCGCCGGCCCACATGCGCGTGGTGCGCTACCTGGCCGGCCTGGCCGCCAAGGGTGTCCGCATCCACTACCTGACCGGCAACCACGACGAGCTGCTGCGCAAATTCGCCGGCCTGAAGCTGGGGCATTTCCGGCTAGCCAATAAGGTGGTGCTCGACCTACCGCACGGCCGCACCTGGCTGTTCCACGGCGATGTATTCGACGTGACCATGCGCCATTCGCGCTGGCTGGCCAAGCTGGGCGGGCACGGCTACGATATGCTGATTCTGCTCAACCGCTTTGTGAATTACGGCCTGACCAAGCTCGGCCGGCCCCGCGTGGCCCTGAGCAAGCTGGTGAAGGAGCGGGTGAAATCGGCGGTGGCCACGGTGAGCAACTTTGAGGAAACGGCCGCCGCCATCGCCGCCGATGAGGGCTACCGCTATGTGGCCTGCGGGCACATTCACCAGCCCGAAATCAAAACCCTGCAAACCGAAAAAGGGGAGGTGATTTACCTGAATTCGGGCGACTGGGTGGAAAACCTCACCGCGCTGGAATACACGCCCGAAGCGGGCTGGCAGCTGTACTATTACAACGATGACCCCACCATGCAACTGGCCGCCGATACCGATGCTGCCGATGCTGCTGAGGTATTGGCCGATGCCAATCCGTCGGCCCTGCTAGAAGGGCTGCTGGCCGAATTCAAGATTAGGGCGTAAGTAACACCGTTGAACAACAGCAAACGAACGTCATGCTGAGCGCAGTCGAAGCATCTCTACCGCGCAAGTAACCTAATCAATGAAACGAAGCGGTAGAGATGCTTCGACTGCGCTCAGCATGACGAGCTGGAAGATAATAGCAACCAATGTCCCGAATTCTTTATGCCATCCAAGGCACCGGCAACGGCCACCTCAGCCGGGCCCTCGATGTGGTGCCGCTGCTGCGAAGCCGCTGCGAGCAGCTTGAGGTGCTGGTGAGCGGCCCGCCGGCCGATTTGCCCTTGCCGTTTGAGGTGAAGTATAAAGCGCAAGGCATGGGCTTTGTGTTTGGCAAAAAGGGCGGCATCAACTTCGTAAAAACCTTCGCGCAGTTCAACTCGCTCAAGTTTTTGCACGAAGTGCGGCACCTGCCGGTGGAGGATTATGGTTTGGTTATCAGCGACTTCGAGCCGGTGAGCAGCTGGGCCTGCAAAATGCGCGATGTGCCCTGCGTGGCCCTCAGCCACCAGAGCGCCGTGCTTCACCCCGCCGCCCCGCGCCCCGACCGCGAAGACCCGGCCGGCCGCGCCGTGCTGAAGCATTACGCTCCGAGCACGGCGCAGTACGGCTTTCATTTTCAGGCCTATGCCCCGGGCATTGCCACCCCCGTCATCCGCCAGCAGGTGCGCGAGCTGAGCCCGGTGAACGATGGGCACTACACGGTGTACCTGCCGGCTTTCGAAGAAAAAATTCTGGTGGAGCGCCTGCAATACTTGAGCCGCAGCATTCGCTGGGAAGTTTTCAGTAAGCACAGCCAGACGCCTGCCGAATACGGCAACGTGCGCGTGTGGCCGGTGAGCGGCCCGGCTTTTCTCGACAGCTTGGCCCGCGCGGCCGGCGTGCTCTGCGGCGCCGGATTCGAAACGCCCGCCGAAGCGCTGTATCTGGGCAAAAAGCTGCTGGTGATGCCCATGAAGCAGCAGTACGAGCAGCAATGCAACGCAGCAGCGCTGGCCAAAATGGGCGTGCCCGTCATCAAAAACTTCAAAGACAAGAACCTCGACAAGGTGGACCAGTGGTTACACCGCGACGACACCATCGCCGTCGATTACCCCGACCACACGGCTGCGGTGATTGACCAGCTGCTGCGGGAGCAATTGCAGGGTAATGGTGTTGGGGTGGCGATGCGCCAGTAATTGAACGTTATGTCGACAGCTCGTCATGCTGAGCGCAGCCGAAGCATCTCTACCGCAGTGATAAATTGATTTACAATCGTAGTAGAGATGCTTCGGCTGCGCTCAGCATGACGGCCTAATATTGACGTTCCTTTTGCGTTCTGCCTCCATCCATATAGAAGCTCCGCGCCCCGCGCATGATTAAACTGCCTCCCAACTACTCCGAGCCGCTGCCCGCCGCGTTCTACCCGGCTTCGGCCCCGCTGCCCTTTTCTCGTGCCGATTTTGGGCCGGATTTCCAGTGGGGGGCTTCGGCGGCGGCCTACCAGACGGAGGGCGCCTGGCAGCACCAGGGCAAGGGGCCCAGCATCTGGGACGATTTCACGCGCCGCAAGGGCACCATCCGGCGCAGCGAGCACGCCCGCGTCGCGGCCGATTTCTACAACCGCTACGAAACCGACCTCGACCTGGCCGCCGCCATGGGCCTGACCGATTTTCGCTTCTCAGCTGCCTGGTCGCGGGTGCTGCCCGAGGGCTCCGGCGCGGTGAACCGCCGCGGCCTCGATTTCTACGACCGGCTGGTGGACGCCTGCCTGGAGCGCGACCTGCGCCCCATGCTCACGCTCTACCACTGGGACCTGCCCAGCGCCCTGCAGGCCAAGGGCGGCTGGACTAACCGCAACATCGTAGGCTGGTTTTCGGACTACGCCCAACTGATGGCCCGCCGCCTCGGCGACCGGGTGCCGCACTGGGCGGTGCTCAACGAGCCGATGGTGTTTGTGGGCGCCGGCCACTTGCTGGGCATTCATGCGCCGGGTCGGCGGCATTTAGGGGCGTTTCTGGCGGCGGCCCACCACGCCACCCTGGCCCAGGCCGAAGGCGGCCGCGCCCTGCGCGCCCTACTGCCTGGTTCGGCTGAAATCGGCACCACGTTTTCCTGTTCCTACCTTACGCCGCATCGCCCCGGCAACCGGCAGGACGAAGCCGCCACCCGCCGCGCCGATGCCGTGCTGAACCTCTTTTTTATGGAGCCCACCCTCGGCCTGGGCTATCCCACGGCCCAGCTGCCGGCTCTGGGCTGGCTGCTGGAACGCTACCAAAAGCCCGGCGACGACCAGCGCATGGCCTTCGATTTTGACTTCTGGGGCATCCAGAACTACACCCGCGAGGTGGTGAAATTCTCGCCATGGCTGCCGCTGCAATGGGCCGCGCTGGTGCCCGCCAGGCAACGCAATGTGCCTTACACGGACATGGGCTGGGAGGTTTATCCGGAGTCGGTTTATCAAATGTTGAAACAGTATAGCGCTTATCCAAAGGCGCCAAAGCTGCTCATAACGGAAAGCGGCTCAGCGTTTCCCGATGTGGTGACCGATGGGCGGGTGCCCGATGTGGCCCGCCGCGCCTACCTGCAGGCGGCCATCGGCCAGGTGCTGCGGGCCAAGCGCGAAGGCGTGGACGTGGGCGGCTATTTCGCCTGGAGCCTGACCGACAACTTCGAGTGGGCCGAGGGCTATGGCCCCCGGTTCGGGCTGATTCACGTCGATTACGAAACCCAGGAGCGAATTATGAAAGACTCGGGGCGCTGGTACAAAAAATTCTTGGGTGGTGCAGTGATGAGTGCCGAAAGAGCGGGAAAAGTGGGCATGAACTTAGGCTAAGCGCGCGTACTTTCACGGCTATGAAACGCGCTAAGGCTCACAATTCGCTGCGCTGTCCTTGCTGCGGAGAAATCCGCGGTCCTCAAGAGCAGCAAGTGTTTCTTAAGCAACTGGAGGCAGAGGTTCCGGCTAGGACGTATATCACGCTCAGCGGTGTTTGGCTGGGCAATGCCTATTGGCATGATGCCAAAAAGGGAGGAGTGGATTGGGCCTGCGACGAGTGCATGCAGAGTCTGCGTGCGGTTAAAGGTCAGCCAGCAAAGCAGTTATTTTATGACTTTGCTCCTCATTTCGCCTATTTTGATAAGACGAAAACCTGCCGTGACTGCGGCTTAGAATTCACGTTTTCCAAAGCTGAGCAGTTGCATTGGTATGAGCAGCTACGCTTTTGGGTCCAGGCCGAAAAGGTGCGGTGCGGCCCTTGCCAGCAACTGAAAAAGCAGCACGACCAATTTTCGCAGTTAATGGCCGCGAATAATTTCACCGACCACGAAGCGCTGCAAGAAATTATTGCTTATTATTTGAGGAACAAAGCATACGCCAAGGCAAAGCAATTTCTGGCCACTGGCAGAAGCAGGTTTGCGGAAGGCTCCGTCGAATTTTCCCGGCTCGATACCCTGCTGAACAACGTAAGGAACATTGAGCAGCAGGTGCGTGATTAGCTGTCGTTACAGCAACATATCGCGGCAACTCAGAAACTTCTCAACCAACTGCTCCGGCCGCTGCTCGTCAAATTCCTCAAAGCCCAGCACGAAGGCCGGCGCGGGCTGCACGAATTTGATGGCTTTGTTCACTGATTCCAGGTAGGCGCTGATGCGGTTCTTGCTGCCTTCAGCAGCGGCAAACTCGGCATCCCAGCGCAATGCCTCCGGGTCTTTGCGCACCAGAAACGGAATGACGAAAGGGACGAAACGGCCAAAAATTGGGTTTTCGTCGGTAGTCAGGCGGGTGTCGGGCCAAATGTGAAACTCGGCGAACGAGGCGGGCGGCACCACCACAAAGGAGGCCTTTTCGACGGTCATTTCCGCGAATAACTCTAAGCGGTTGGGCTGGGTGTAGAACTGGGCATAGGCCGCATACCATACCGTCACCCCCACTTGGTTCACCAGTTGGTAGGGATGGAACGTGCTGGCAATGCCCAGCCCGCCGTGGTTGCCGATAACCAGGTTATACAGTTCGCCAAACTTCGCTAAATCAGTGGATTGCTGGTAGGGTTGGTTGGTAAGACCGTAGAGGTAAAAGCTGGCGAAATCGTTGAGCGACGGGCCGGTAGGCGAGGCGGGAGGAATGGTGTCGGACACGGAAAGCGGCGCGGGTAAGAGAGGAGAAGAGGACTGAAAAGAGGTTGTGCTGACTGCAAACCTACTTCGCAGCCCGCAACTTGGCCCCGCGTCGAGCGGACCAGTGCTACATTCGGCTTCCTTTATTTCCGCGCCTTCTGCATGCTCCTCACCATCTCCACCACCTACCAGCCCGCCACCGACCTGGGCTACCTGCTGCACAAGAACCCGGCGCGTCTGCAAAGCATCGAAGTAGCCGGCGGCCAGGCCCACGTCTTCTACCCCGAAGCCACCGCCGAGCGCTGCACCGCCGCCCTGTTACTCGACCTCGACCCTATCGGCCTGGTGCGCGGCCGGGGCGGCGCATCCGGCGAAGGCTTCGCCCTGGAGCAATACGTGAACGACCGGCCCTACGTGGCCTCGTCCTTCCTGAGCGCGGCCCTGAGCAAAGCCTTCGGCACGGCCATGAACGGCACTTGCAAAGACAAGCCCGGCCTGCCCGCCCAAGCCCTGCCGCTGGCCGTGAAAGTGGCCGTCGTCTCGGCGCCCGGCCCCGACTGGCCCAGCCGCCTCTTTGAGCCGCTGGGCTACGAAGTGGACATCGAAACCACTCCGCTCGACCCCACCGTGCCGGAGTGGGGCGACAGCCGCTACTACACCCTGCACCTACGCCACACCGGCCTGCGCCTGCAAGACGTGCTGACGCACCTCTACGTCCTGCTCCCGGTGCTTGACAACGACAAGCACTACTACATCGGCGAGCACGAAGCCGAGAAACTGCTGCATCGCGGCGGCGACTGGCTGCCCCAGCACCCGGAGCGCGGGTTTATCACGCGGCGGTATTTGCGCTACCTGGCGGCGTATGTGAACCCGACATTGGAAAGGCTGATGGAAGGGGAGGTCAGTAGCGTGGACTCTGCGAGTCCGCGCATGGATGAGGTCGAAAGCGGGTCCGCAGAACCGGTGCAGCAGCAGGTGGCAGAGTCGAACGATGCGATGCGCGGACTCGCAGAGTCCACGCTACAGCCCAAAACGTCCCTCCACGACCAGCGCCTGCAGCAAGTAGCCCACGAAATCTACCAACTCAGCCCCAAGCGCGTGCTCGACCTGGGCTGCGGCGAAGGCAAGCTGCTACGCCTGCTCCTGCGCCAGCCCAAAATCGAGTACATCCTCGGCATGGACGTATCGCATCAAGCCTTGGCCCGCGCCGCCCAGCGCCTGCACCTCGACGAGATGCCCCCGCGCCAGCGCACCCGCCTCGACCTCATCCAGGGCTCGCTGCTCTACCGCGACGAGCGCCTCGCCGGCTTCGACGCAGCGGCCCTGGTCGAAGTCATCGAGCACCTCGACCCCAACCGCCTCGCCGCCCTCGAAGCCGTGGTGTTCGGCCAGGCCCGCCCGGCGCACGTCTTCGTCACCACCCCCAATGCCGATTACAACCAGCTTTTCGAAAAGCTCAACGCCGGCGAGTTCCGCCACGACGACCACCGCTTCGAATGGTCCCGCGCCGAGTTCGCGGCCTGGGCCACCGCCGTGGCGGAGCGGCACGGGTATCAGGTGCGGCTGGTTGGGATGGGAGAGGAGGTGGCAGGCGTCGGCGCGCCCTCGCAGATGGCGGTGTTTATGAAAAAGGACGCTTGATTAAATCAGCAAATCACCACAACTGACGTTCACCAATTTTGCTAATTCACACTGAACGTCAACAATGTATTCTCGCTCTTCAGTATCAAAATCATAATTGTCCCTTTCGTCAAAATACTCCTGAATTTTCTCTTGTAAATCAGCAGGTTCCGTGACGCCATTAGAAATTTGAGCAATCAGAAAGTCTGCAAATTCATTTACAGCCAGATTCATCCCTTCACGGACGTCATTATCTGAAGGCATTAGGCCACGGGTTTCCCAATCTTCAACAGGGAAATTATCACGGCTTTTGTAGGCTTCTATTTGGCTGATGATTTCATTCATGGGTTGATTGCCTTTTGTGGTTGAGCAAAGCTGATAGCGAATTTTTAAGCGTCATTCGTTTACGTGGGCAGAGGTGCAGTACTTTTTCGGAAGATTATTCCTCCACAATTCTGTTGGAAACAATTTGCTGCTCAGCTTTTCTGTCTCGTTTGTACCGCGCCGCTTTTTCTGACTTGAACCAGTTCCGAGTATCAGAACCGAAACCCATTTCTCCACTGCCATAATAAGCTAGAATAGAGCCCTGTTTAGTCATAAGCCCTTTCATGTAGCAAATCTCTTGCCCACAATCGTGCTTTGAGTACGTGCCAAAATTTCGGTGTTTCAGCTTCTTGCTTTCCAATATTCGCTGTTGGTTTTGTCGGATATCGTCCCAGGCCTGACTTTCATCGGCTATGGTTAATTTTTCGCCCAACGTGTTTACCTTAAAATAGGTCTTGGGGTCTTTCAATTGCAGAAATTCAAACGTCTTCGCAAACGCCGCAACTGCCACTTTTCGCAGTTCAAGTTTCTCTTCGAGACTCAGCTTCGTGGTTTCCACGATGGAGCGAAATAGCCCCAGCGTATTGAAATCCGTGAACTTCTTGTGGTTCTCAATCAGGTGCAGATACTCCCCGTAGGTGAGCGTGTTGAATTGCTTGCCGACTTTCATAATAATGCCTCAATAGTGGGTAGTTGTGCCTAATCTTGTGTTCGGCAATTTTACGCCGTGTTCTTTCCAATGCCCCAAGATACCCTCAAGGTCCCCGAACTCTCTCTTATCATCCTCATTGGCAGCACGGGCGCGGGCAAGTCCACGTTTGCGCGGCGCTTGTTCAAGCCCACGGAAATCGTGTCGTCGGATGCCTGCCGGGGCCTGGTGGCCGACGATGAAAACGACCAATCGGCCAGCAAAGACGCCTTTGAGCTGCTGCACTACCTGGTGGCCAAGCGCCTGAAGCGCGGGCTGCTCACCGTGGTCGATGCCACCAACGTGCAGGAGGAAGGCCGCAAGCCCCTGGTGGCCCTGGCCCGCCAGTACCACGTGCTGCCCGTGGCGATAGTGCTCGACGTGCCCGACGCCGTGGCCCAGGAGCGCAACGCCCAGCGCCCCGACCGCCGCCACCTGGGCCGGCACGTCATCGCCAGCCACCGCCAGCAGCTGCGCCGCAGCTTGCGCAACCTCAAGCAGGAGGGCTTCCGGCACATCCACCACCTGCGCAACGTGGGCGAAATCGACGCCATCCAGTCCATCACCCGCGACCGCCTCTACAACAACCGCCAGGAGGAAACCGGCCCCTTCGACATCATCGGCGACGTGCACGGCTGCTACGAAGAGCTGCGCGCGCTGCTGGAGAAGCTGGGGTATCAGATTACGGAAGAGCCGATTACGGACGTGCGGGATTTAGGCGTGCGGGATTTGGGCGTGCGGGTGGTCGCACCGCTGGTCGCCCAGCCGTCAACCTCACCCCCTGACCCCCTCTCCAAAAAAGAGGGGGCACCGGTCTTGCTCCTGACGGATTCAACAACCGAAGAATCGCCTTCACGAACCGGTGCCCTCTCTTTTTTGGAGAGGGGGTCAGGGGGTGAGGTTGCGCCGGGCGAGCCATTGCGCCGCAAGGCCATCTTCCTCGGCGACCTTGTGGACCGCGGCCCGGCCTCCCCGCAAGTGCTGCGCCTGGTGATGAGCATGGTGCGCGACGGCAGCGCCCTCTGCGTGCCCGGCAACCACGACATCAAGCTCCTGCGCCACCTCAACGGCAAAAACGTCACCGTCAACCACGGCCTGGCCGAAACCCTGGCCCAGCTCGAACCCGAGCCCGAAGCCTTCAAAAGCGAAGTGCGGCGCTTTCTCGACGGCCTGGTGAGCCACTACGTGCTCGACGGCGGCAAGCTGGTCGTGGCCCACGCCGGCCTCACCGAGGAGATGCAGGGGCGCGGCTCGGGGGCCGTGCGGGCCTTCGCGCTGTTTGGCGAAAGCACCGGCGAGATTGACGAATTTGGCCTGCCCGTGCGCTACGAATGGGCCCGCGAGTACCGGGGCCGCGCCATGGTCGCCTTCGGCCACACGCCCGTGCCCGAGGCCGAATGGCTCAACAACACCATCGACCTCGACACCGGCTGCGTGTTCGGCGGCCGCCTCACCGCCCTGCGCTACCCCGAGCGCGAGCTCGTGGCCGTGCCCGCCGCGCAGGTGTACTCCGAGCCCGTGCGCCCGCTCAACTACCGCGCCCTCCAGGCGCAAGCCCAGCACGAATTAGCCGCTGAAAACGCGCCGGGAACCACCGCCCAGCATGAAAACGACGACCTGCTCGACATCCGCGACGTCACCGGCAAGCAGTTCATCGAAACCCGGTTGATGCGCGGCGTCACCATTCGCGAAGACAACGCCGTGGCCGCCCTGGAGGTGATGTCGCGCTTCGCCCTGCACCCCAAGTGGCTGCTGTACCTGCCGCCCACCATGTCGCCCACCGAAACCTCGGCCCTGCCCGACCTGCTCGAACACCCCGCCGAAGCCTTCGACTACTACAAGCGCCTCGGTGTGGAGCGCGTGGTGTGCGAAGAAAAGCACATGGGCAGCCGCGTGGTCGTGGTGTTGGGCCGCGACGAAGCCGCCATCCAGCGCCGCCTCGGCCTCGTGGGTGAGGGCATCGGCAAGGTCTACACCCGCACCGGCCGCAACTTCTTCACCGATGCGGCCCTCGAAACCGCCTTCCTCGCCCGCCTGCGCGACGCCCTGAGCACCGCCGGCTTCTGGGAGAAATTCGACACCGACTGGGTCTGCCTCGATGCCGAGTTGCTGCCCTGGTCGGCCAAAGCCCAGGAACTGGTCAAAACCCAGTACGCCGCCGTGGCCGCTGCCGCCCTCGCCGCCCTGCCCCAAGTCGAAGCCGCCCTCACCGAAGCCACCGCCCGCCAGCTCGACGGCGCCGAAGCCCTGCTGGCCCGCACCACCGCCCGCCACCAGGCCGCCGCCCACTACGCCGACGCTTACCGCCGCTACTGCTGGCCTGTGCACTCCCTCGACGACCTCAAGCTGGCCCCCTTTCATCTACTAGCCACCGAAGGCCGCACCTACTTCGACCGCGACCACGCCTGGCACATGGAAACCCTGCGCACCCTCGCCCTGGCCGACCCCAGCCTGCTCCGCGCCACGCCCTACCGCGTCGTCCCCCTCACCAACCCCGCCGAAGTCGAAGCCGCCATCCAGTGGTGGACCGACCTCACCGCCGCCGGGGGCGAAGGAATGGTGGTGAAGCCCTACGACTTCATCCCCCAGGGCAAAGGCGGCCTGCTCCAGCCCGCCCTCAAGTGCCGGGGCCGCGAGTACCTGCGCATCATCTACGGCCCGGACTACCTGCTGCCCGGCCACCTCGACCGCCTCCGCCAGCGCAACGTGAAAGCCAAGCGCAACCTCGCCCTGCGCGAGTTCGCCCTCGGCGTCGAGGGCCTCGAACGCTTCGTGGCCGGCCAGCCCCTGCGCCGCGTGCACCAGTGCGTCTTCGGCGTGCTCGCGCTGGAAAGCGAGGCGGTGGACCCGCGATTATAATTGATTATCTGATAGGCACTTTTAGTAACATCAATTAATTGATGATACTTTTTTGCTCGGTCGAGCAATAGCTGAATTATTCCAGAAACGGGCTCTGAGATGTCATTAGTCACTTTTATTGGCTTCAATGGCTCCGGCGAATTAATTGCCAATAGTTCTTTAAACTTTCTGCTTACGAGTGCCGGTGTAACATTCAAAAGTATTTGAGGGTTTTGCTTGAGAGTATTTTGAATATAATCCTTCAATGCGCCAAGATGCTCTTTGCCAGGGGTGAGAATTATTTTGTGTTCATCGTAAGTGTTATTTGTGTTCTCTGTAAGAATGTCTATGTCAAAGTGACCATCCTTGTTACGACCAAATTCTGGTCGGGATTGCATAAAGAAATTTGTGATTTTTCTTTTAGTTTTTGCTTCTAAACTTGCTAATGTTTGATTAAAAGCAGTCTGAGCTTCCTCTAAGCTTATGCCGCAAGCAGCTGACAAGTGCTCGGCAGTACAGAAATAATTCTCTAGTTCGGAAAATTCTGTTATAAATAACGATAAGTCTCTAGACTTGCAATCTTCTTGTAACTTCTTAATTTCAAAATCGTCATCAATTTTTTGGTCGCGGTCATAATGCACGATAACCTTCACTGTCGGTATCTGCTTAGCTACAAAGCCTTGTAGTATTTTTGCAAAATCAACTTTTGAACTTCCTTCATAAGAATGAAGTACGAATTCGTCTTCGGTTAAGCCATTTGCTAAAGCGAATTTCTTTAGAAACTCTTTTTTCTCGAGTATATTATCTACTTTGTCTTCAGTGACAATTATATACTTTAAACCTTTTTTGGAAAAAAGATAATCGGCATCGGCTGCTCCTATATCAAGGAGTATTTTGCTGCCTTTGACATCAGGAATGACATCTCCATCGTGAAAATGAAAAACTTTAGCTTTACCGTCAAGGCCCTCTAATATATATCGGGAATGTGTTGAAAATACAACCTTTAGTTTAGGGTTCGCATCCGTACGTCTAATTAGCTCTTGTGCTAGTAACTTTTGCTTAGTAGGATGAATGTGTGCGTCGGGTTCATCAAGCAGAATTAAACTTGGATTGAAATACTCTATGTATGCAAAAACTTGAATAACTTGCAACATGCCAGTGCCTACAGAATCAATAGGAAGTACGTGTCCATTGCTCTTTACATTGACTTCAATAAATTCTGAAACATTTTCGTCAAACTTAGTGGTTATTTCGACATTGGGGTAGATAGAAGATACTGACGCCTTGAAGTTATTCCACTTTTCTGATTTACGAGAAATATCCCAAATTATATTTCTTAAGTAATTATTGCTGTCGCCCCGTGTTGCTGACTTCTTGATTGAAATAGCCACTTCGTATTTCTCTTGGACAGGTATACCAGCCAATCCTGGAACATACACGCAAAAGGGATTGTCAAGCGCACTAATTCTGTCTCCTAAATCTTTGCCTGTTAACACGGTTGTAAAGCCACCATTTCTCCCCCTTGAAATACTGATTTCAGCTTCATTACTATCTTCTTTAAACGTAAATCGAATTTTCTTTCTATCATCACTTGTTTTCGAACCAGTTAAAATTTGGCCATGATAAAGATTTTCAATGTGTCGTGTTGGGGTATATAAAAATTTGGCGGTGGTCTAAAGGGTAGTGATTGCCGTATACGCTACTATGATATTGACTACTCAATTGTGCGGGCGTTGCGG
>NZ_JAUQSX010000003.1 GCF_030581005.1 Hymenobacter mellowenesis
CGCAACGCCCGCACAATTGAGTAGTCAATATCATAGTAGCGTATACGGCAATCACTACCCTTTAGACCACCGCCAAAAATTTTAAACAGAGGGCCTGTTCAATGCCAGCGAGGGCGCACGACAATAGTATGCCAAGTAACAGACGCTACTTTTGGATTAGAAGAGACTGATAGAGTAATGTCAAAATCATCATCTCCGTAATAACTCCATACTACACCTTTTACGTTTTTCTGACCAATATATTTCATCTTATAAGCTGCGAGTCTCGTCTTTATCGCGTTGAAAGCAAAACTATTAATTGTTGAGTATGAAATGGTTGTAACATTGCTAGAACCACGGCTTTCATACACTAGCGCGGCTAACCGTTTCTTGTGTGCATCCTGAAAAAACCAACTAGTTGAATAATATAATGAGTCTGCAATGGTTGCACTTTTACCAAAGTGCCATTTATGCTCTATCGTCAACCATTCTGAATTATCACCTTCACTTCTACTTCGCAGCCAAAACAGTTGGTCAAGCGTTAGAACCTGCGCTTTTACGGACGGGGAAAGTAATAGACATAGTAGCGCAAAGCTGCTAAGCAGGGGCTTCATTTAGGAATAGGAAAACGGGTGGCCAGAAATAGTAGGGTAGGTATTACTCAACGAAGTGGTAGAAATGCTTCGACAATTCTGGTTTAAAAAAACGAAGCCTTACTCATCAGTCCTGTCGTTTCCGGCAGCCCAAACAGTAAATTCATATTCTGCACCGCCTGGCCCGAAGCACCCTTCACCAGATTATCAATAACAGAGGTAATGAGCAGCTGCTTGCCCTGCTTCTGCACGTGCAGCAGACATTTGTTGGTGTTCACCACCTGCTTGAGGTGAATTTCCTTGTCCGATACCGTGGTGAACGGCGCGTCGGCGTAAAACTGCCGGTACAGCGCCCGCGCCTCGTCCTGCGTCAAATCCGACGGCGTGTAGACGCTGGCGAAAATGCCTCGCGAGAAATTGCCGCGGTAGGGGATGAAGTGCATCTCGGCCTCCGACTGCGGCTGCAACTGCGCCAGGCTCTCGCCGATTTCGCCAAGGTGCTGGTGCGTGAAGGGCTTGTAGATGGATACGTTGTTGGTGCGCCACGAGAAGTGTACCGTTTCCGCCAGGCTCTGGCCCGCGCCGGTCGAGCCGGTGATGGCCGAGACGTGGATGTCTTCGGTGAGCTTGCCGGCTTTCGCCAGCGGCAGCAGCGCCAGCTGAATGGCCGTGGCGAAGCAGCCCGGGTTGGCAATGCTCTGGGCCTGCTGGATGCGGCTTTTGTTCAGCTCCGGCAGGCCGTATACAAACTCGCGGCCTTCAAATTCGGCATCCGCGTTTAGGCGGAAGTCGTTGCTCAGGTCGATGATGTGCGTGGTTCCGGGCAGGGTGTTTTTTTGGAGCCACGCTTTGGAATTGCCGTGGCCTAAGCACAGAAATACTACGTCCTCGTCACCTGCCAATTCGGAGGTGAAAACCAACTCGGTTTCGCCCACCAGGTCGTCGTGCACCTGGTGCACGGGGTTGCCCGCGTTCGAGGAGCTGACGATGCCGCCCAGCTCCACAAATTCGTGGTGCAGCAGAATGCGGATGAGCTCGCCGGCCGTGTAGCCGGCGCCGCCTACGATGCCGGCCTTAATTTTCATCGTGCAGGCTGGCGCTAATTTTCAGCTGGTTGCCGAAAATCTTGATGAAACCACGGGCATCGCGGGCATCCCAGGCGTTGTTTTCCTCGCCGTAGGTCGCCACTTTCGACTGCATCATATCATACTTGGATTCCACACCGAGTAGGTCGAACTGGTATGGCTTGAGTTGCACGAAAACCTTGCCCGAAACGTGATTCTGCGACGATTCCAGGAAGGCTTCCATATCGCGCATCACCGGGTCGAGGTATTGGGCTTCATGTAGCAAGGTGCCGTACCAGTTGGCGATGTAATCCTTGTGCAGCAGCTGCCAGCGGGTGCTGGTGTGCTTCTCCAGCAGGTGGTGCGCCTTGATGAGCATGAGCGGCGCTGGGGCTTCGAAACCCACGCGGCCTTTGATGCCCAGAATGGTATCGCCCACGTGCGTGTCACGACCGATGGCGAAGGCCGAACCTAACTCGTTCAGCTTCTGAATCAGCGCCACCGGGTCCAGCTTTTCGCCATTCAGGGCCACGGGCTCACCTTTCTCGAAGGTGATTTCCACGCGCTCCGAATCCTGCCGCTGCAATTGCGACGGGTAGGCGCTTTCGGGCAGAGCCTCGTGCGAAGTCAGCGTTTCGACGCCGCCCACGCTGGTGCCCCAGATGCCTTTGTTGATGGAATATTTCGCCTTTTCCCAGCTCATTTCGAAGCCCTGTTTTTGCAGGTACTCAATCTCGGCCTGGCGCGACAGTTTCAGGTCGCGGATAGGAGTGAGAATCTCCGTTTTGGGCGCAATCACCGCGAAAGCCACATCGAAACGCACCTGGTCGTTGCCGGCGCCGGTGCTGCCGTGCACGATGTAATCAGCCTCGTTGGCGCGGGCGTATTCGGCAATGGCCAGCGACTGAAACATGCGCTCGGCGCTGACGCTCAGCGGGTAAGTGTCGTTTTTCAGCACGTTGCCGAACAGCAGGTAGCGCAGGCAGTCGTGGTAGAAACGCGTGGTCACGTCAATTACTTCGTGCTTCACCGAGCCCAATTCATAGGCGCGCTTTTCGATGGCGGCCAATTCCTCCGCCGTAAAGCCGCCGGAATTAACAATTACCGTGTGGACTTCCAAATCAAGCTCGCGCGACAGATACACGGCGCAAAACGAGGTGTCGAGGCCGCCGCTATAGGCGAGAATGGCTTTTTTCTTCATTATTACAGTGCAGAATTGATTTCAGAAGGAGTGGGGGCGGGGGCGGTGCCAATGGGCAGCGGTGGCGTGATATGTGCCGCGAAATCGGGTACCTGAACCTGTACCAGCTGCTTCTCCGGCGTGTCGTAGAGCATACCGGTGCAAAGGCACATTTTGCGCTCATTCTCCATCAGGATGCTGTAGTTTTTGCAGCTTTTGCAGCCTTTCCAGAAGTCTTCGCTGGTGGTGAGCTCCGAGAAGGTGACGGGCTCGTAGCCGAGGTCGGTGTTGATTTTCATCACGGCCAGGCTGGTCGTGATGCCGAAAATCTTGGCCTGCGGGTACTTCGTGCGCGACAAGTCGAACACGGCCTGCTTGATGGCCCGGCCCACGCCGCCCTTGCGGATTTCGGCGTTCACAATCAGGCCCGAGTTGACGACAAATGTCTTGTCGTCAAACGTTTCGATGTAGCAGAAACCCGCCAGCTCTTCATCGACGAAAGCGATAATGCCATCGCCGCTGGCCATTTTCTGGGCCACGTAGGCCGGCTCGCGCTTGGCGATGCCAGTGCCTCGCGTTTTGGCCGACTCGACGTACCATTGGCATAATTGTTCAGCGTACTGTGCGTCCGCTTCCGTTGCAACCCGAATTGTCATTGTTGATTTAGAAGAACTTAGGGATAGATACGCGGCTTCTGTCCATCCGCTGTGTACGGATGTTGGGGAAGAAAGCCCAAACCTGTCTGTAAGTTGAGCGGATACTGGCCCGGCTCAAAGGGCTGGCCCAGAGGCCAACATGCGGCTGCTGAAGCCGCTAGGGTCGTCGCACCAGAGCGCAAGTCGTTTGGCACACGCCGGCCACGCTCGGCCGGGTGGCCAGCGCATGCATCGAAGACGTGGAAACGGGGAGGGTCATGGCGAAAATCAAGTCGATTCGGCGCTTTAACGAAGCAGCGAACCAAGTGGTTCAATTCTGCCGCAAAGGTAAAAGCCCCTACTTTTGCTCACAACATTTCCCGCATTATTTTTGAATGAAGCGCTGGTAGCCTCCGGCTGTGCGCGATTAGGTGAAGCAGTGATGAAGCCCGAATTACACGTGTTTAAAATAGGCGGCGGTATAATTGACAACGATTCCGATTTATTGGAATTCGTGCGGCTGTTTTCCGAAATAAGCGGCCCGAAAATTCTCGTGCACGGCGGCGGCAAAGGTGCCAGCGAGATGATGAAGAGTCTGGGCATTGCGCCGCGCATGGTAAATGGCCGCCGAATTACCGACGCTGCCACGCTGGATTTGGTGACCATGTTCTACGCGGGCAAAACCAACAAGCAAATTGTGGTGGCGCTGCAAAGCCGCGGCGTCAACGCCTTGGGCCTCAGTGGAGCCGATGCCAATGTAATTCAGGCAGTGAAACGCCCGGTGCGCGAAATTGATTATGGTTTCGTTGGGGACTTGAGCGAAGCCAGCGTGAATAGCAACTTGATTCATCAGTTTCTGAGCCTCGGCTTGACGCCGGTTTTCTGCCCAATTAACCACGACGGCCATGGCCAATTATTAAATACCAACGCGGATACTATTGCTGCTTCGGTTGCCAAAGCATTGAGTGCGCAATATGCAGTGTCGTTGCATTTCTGCTTTGAGAAAAGAGGTGTGCTGGCCGATGTTGCTGATGATAATTCAGTAATTACCGGAATTAATCTGGCGAATTACGGCGAATTAAAAGAAAGCGGAATTATTGCCGATGGCATGTTGCCAAAATTAGAGAATGCCTTTGATGCGCTGCAGTTCGGAGTCGATAAGGTAATTATTGAACATGCCCTGCACATCAATGAGGAACTGAAAACTACGTTATGTCTGACCTGATAACACGGTTGTGCGACGAAGCCATTGAGTTATTAATCCGGCTCATTAAAACACCTTCGTTGTCCCGCGAAGAAGCCTGTACGGCCGTGCTGATTGAGGAATTTCTGGTGGCACACGGCGTGGCGGCAAAACGGCGTGCTCATAATGTATGGGCGGTTTCTCAGCATTTCGACGTGGGCAAGCCCACCATTCTGCTCAATTCACACCATGACACCGTGAAGGCCGGCGCGGGCTGGAAATACGACCCGTTTGGGGCCGTTCTGGAAGGTGAAAAACTGGTTGGGCTCGGCAGCAATGATGCGGGCGCTTCGGCTGTGAGTCTGCTGGCTACATTCCTGTATTTTCAGGATAAGGCTAATCCGTTCAATATAATTTGCGCTATCACGGCAGAAGAGGAAATTTCGGGTGCAAATGGCATCCGTCGTGTTCTGCCAGAATTCGGTAAAATCGACCTAGGAATTGTAGGCGAACCGACGGGCATGAACCTCGCCATCGCCGAAAAAGGCCTGATTGTGCTGGACTGCACGGCCCACGGCAAAACCGGCCACGCGGCCCGCGACGAAGGCGAAAATGCCCTCTATAAGGCAATGGATGATATTCAGTGGCTTCGCGGCTTTCAGTTTCCAAAAGTTTCGCCGCTGCTGGGGCCGGTGAAAACGACCGTGACGCAGATAAGCGCGGGCACTCAGCATAATGTGGTGCCCGACCGCTGCCAGTTCGTGATTGATGTGCGCACGAATGAGCTGTACCAGAATCAGGAAATTGTTGATTTTCTCTGCGAAAAATTGCAGTCGGAAATTACGCCGCGGTCCACGCATTTAAATTCCTCCCGTATCAGCGAAACTCATCCTATGATTCGCAAAGGATTGGCAATGGGGAAAATAGCCTACGGTTCGCCCACGCTGTCGGACCAATCGATGATGCCGTTTGAAACCGTGAAAATAGGCCCGGGCGAAAGTGCCCGCTCACACACGCCAGATGAGTTTATTCTCTTGAGCGAAATACGAGCGGGCATTCGGGATTATATCGAATTATTGAGCGGGCTGGAGTTATAGCCGGATGCTAGATGCTCGCAGATAGGTAAAACGTTATGCTGAGCGTAGCCTAAGCATCTCTACTGCAAGTGTAAAGCCTTTCGATTTAAATAGTTGCGCGGCAGATATGCTTCGGCTACGTTCATCATGACGTTCTTAATTGTATCGCATTATCAATCAGGCATTCTCTAGCGTGGCAATATCGAATTTATGCATCTGCATCATGGCGGCCATTTTGCGTTTCATGAGCTCGGGGTCGTTGGTGCTGAGCAGCTTGTTGATGTTGGCCGGCGTGATTTGCCACGACACGCCGAAGGGGTCTTTGAGCCAGCCGCAGTCGCCCGGCTGGCCGCCGTTGGCGGTAAGTTTTTCCCATAGCTCGTCGATTTCAGTCTGATTTTCGCAGCTGACCGACAGCGAGATGCCCGTGGTAAAGGTGAAATAAGGGCCGCCATTCAGGGCTACATATTTCTGGCCGGCCAGTTCAAATTCAACCGTCATGACGGTCCCGACGGGCATGTGGGTGCCTTCCACGTAATACGTGGTATTGAGAATAGCGGAATCCTTGAACAGGCTGACGTAGAGCTTGGCGGCGGCTTCGGCCTGGTCGTTGAAGGTGAGGAAGGTGGTGATTTTTTGCATGGCTTTGTTTGAGTGGTAAGGTTGTTCAAAAGTAGCGTTTTGGCAGAGCCGATAGGTAGGATGATTACGGCAACTTGCGGGGGCATTTGCGCCAGTTTGTTGGGGCCTGAACTTGGAATTGGGCTGGTAGCCGGCGGGCAACTATTAGGGGCGGCGCTACCTTTGCTGGCATGAAAATCTGGGAAAAAGGCATTGCCGTTGATAAGAAAATTGAGCAGTTCACGGTGGGGCACGACCGGGAGCTGGACCTTTATCTGGCCAAATTCGACGTGCAGGCCTCCAAAGCACAAGCCAATATGCTGGCCAAGGTGGGCCTGCTCAGCGACGCCGAGAACCAGCAACTGCAGCAGGGGCTGGCTGAACTGACCGCCGAGATTGAAGCCGGTAGCTTCACCATTGGGGAAGAGTTTGAGGACGTACACTCCAAAATTGAGTATTACCTGACCGAGAAGTTCGGCGACGCCGGTAAAAAAATTCACACGGCCCGCTCGCGCAACGACCAGGTGCTAACGGCCATTCAGTTGTTCATCAAGGACTACACCGAGCGCACGGCGGCCCGGATGCTGGCGCTGGCTGAGGTGCTGCTGCGCAAGGCCGAGGCGCACAAAAATGACTTGCTGCCGGGCTACACGCACTTTCAGGCGGCTATGCCAAGCAGCTTTGGGCTGTGGTTTTCGGCTTATGCCGAGCATCTGCTGCTGGATTTGGCGCTGTTTGAGGCGGCGCATACCGTGGCTGACCAGAACCCGCTGGGTTCGGGCGCGGGCTTCGGCAGCAGCTTCCCGATTGACCGTGAAATGACGACCCGGGAAATGAGTTTCGGCAACGTGGCGGTGAGCAGCGTGGGCGCCCAGATGCTGCGCGGCAAAACCGAGAAAACGCTGGCATTTGCCATTGCCGGCGCCGCGGGCACGCTGGGTAAGCTGGCGTATGATTTGGTGATGTACAACAGCCAGGATTTGGGCTTCGTGACGCTGCCGAAGGAGTTTACGACGGGCTCGAGCATCATGCCGCACAAGAAAAACCCCGACGTGTTTGAGCTCGTGCGCGGCCACGCCAACCGCCTGCAGGCGCTGCCCAACGACATTATCCTGGCCACCAGCAACCTGCCCAGCGGCTACCACCGCGACTTTCAGCTGCTGAAGGAGCTCCTGTTTGGGCCCATGATGCAGTTCGCCGATTTGCTGGACATGCTGCTGTTTGCGCTGCCCGAAATCAAGATTAAGCCCGGCGTGATTGAGCAGGCGAAATACGACCCGATTTTCTCAGTAGAAAATATTAATCAATTAATTATCGCCGGCGTGCCGTTTCGGGATGCGTACCAGCAGGTGGGCCGCGCCGTGGAGGACGGCAGCTACGCGCCGCACCGCGAGTTTCAGACCACGCACCTGGGCAGCATTCACCACCTGGGGCTGGCCGAAATTGCCAGGAAAGTGGCGCGGTGGAAGGAGCAGAGCACCTTGTTCAGAATAGAGGCTGCCTAGAGCATGTCGGATGCGAAATAGGCACGGGCGGCCCGATTATTCGGGCTGCCCGTTTCTTTTAAGCCCACACCAGCACCACGGTACCCGCCAGAATGAGCCCCGCGCCGAGGGCGCCCCGCGCGGAAATAGATTCACCTAAAAAGACTACGGCTAGAAGCAGCGACAGCGCCACGCTCAGTTTGTCGACGGGCGCCACTTTGGTGACCGGCCCCAACTGGAGGGCGCGGAAGTAGCACAGCCACGAGGCCCCCGTGGCCAGGCCCGAGAGCACCAGAAACAGCCAAGTGCGCTGCGTGAGAGCGGGCAGCCCGGCCGTGGCCCCCCGCGCGATGGCAATGCCCCAGGCCAGCACCAGGATGACCACCGTACGAATGGCGGTGGCCAGGTCGGAATTGACGCCTTTGATGCCGATTTTGGCGAAAATGGCGGTGAGGGCGGCGAAGACGGCGGACAGCAGGGCGTAGGGAAGCCACATGGCGAAGGGGGGAGGGGAAAAGCGGGTGAAAGGCGAAAAGCCGGTTTCAGCCAGTACGCCAGGATTTGGAAACCGGCTACGAAGGTGCCGGGTTGGTCGATGTTAGTTGGGGGGTTGAGGGGCTGAAAGCGTGGTTTGGGACGAAACAGGGGAGGCAGCGGCGGCGGGGTTGCAACTGAAAAGCGCGGCAGCGGCCTCCTCTGGACATATTTCACCATCCATTTCCGTATGAAAAAAACACGCTTACTGGCAGCCCTGCTGCTCGTGCTCACGGCCGCTTTCAGCAGCTGCACCAAAGAGGATACCGACGTCGACTACGTGGTGGGGGCCTGGTATTCGCACTCGCAATTTGAGGGGCTGGCCCGCAACGGCGCGGTGAGCTTCGTGCTCAACGGCAAGGCCTACGTGGGCCTCGGCACTGACGGCACCGACAAGTTTACCGACTTCTGGGAGTACACGCCTGGCACCAATACCTGGCGGCAACGGGCGTCGTTCCCGGGCGTGGGGCGCTACTTCGCGGTGGGCTTCGCAGCCAACGGCAAAGGCTACGTGGGCACCGGCTACGACGGCCTGAACCGCCTCAAGGACTTCTGGGAATTCGACCCCACCGCCAACACTTGGACCCAGAAGGCCGACTTTGGCGGCAGCGCCCGCTACAGCGCGGTGGCCTTCGCCCTCAACGACAAAGGCTACGTGGGCACCGGCTACGACGGCAACTACAAGAAGGATTTCTGGCAGTACGACCCCCTGACCGATGCCTGGACGCAGAAGCCCAGCTTCGGCGGCAACAAGCGCCTGGGCGCCGTGGCTTTCGTGGCCAACAACCAAGGCTACATCTGCACCGGCCTTAACAACGGCATTTACGAAACCGACAACTGGAGCTACAACCCCGCCACCGAAACCTGGACCGAGCACCGCAAGCTGGAAGGCGTGGACACCAACGGCACGGGCTACGACTTCAGCGCCGTGCCGCGGGCCTACGCGGTGGCCTTCACCATCGGCAACAACGCCTACGTGACCTTGGGCAACAAAGACACCGCGCTGCTGAGCTGCTGGGCCTACAGCCCGACGGACGACAACTGGTACCAAAAAACTGATTTTGTGGGGTCCAGCCGCATTTCGGCCGTGGGCTTCGCACTGGGCAACGCGGGCTACGTGACGCTGGGTGCCAGCGGCAGCACTCGCTACGACGACCTTTGGACTTTGGAACCCGATGCCGATGTGGACTAAGGCGCTGGCTAACCACGTTGCGCGCTGGCTGCGGGCTGGGCACTGGCTGCTTGGCCTGCTGGGGCTGCTATGGGCCTGCGCCGCCTGCGACCCCGTGGGCAACATCACCCTGGATGCCCCCGTCGCCGCCTCGGCCAGCAACGCCTATTACGTGGACACGCTGACGGTGCGCGTGGCCACCGTGTGGCACGATTCGGTGCTGACCTCGGGCGGCGACAACCTGCTGGTGGGCCGCTACCACGACCCGCGCCTCGGCACCATCACGGCCCGCAGCTACTTTCAGGTGGGCCTGGGCGGCACCTACAGCCCCGCCCTAGACGAGGTGTATGACTCCCTGGTGCTGGTGCTCAAGCCCGACGGCTACCGCTACGGCGACACCACCCAGCTGCAAAATCTGGAAGTGCACCGCCTGCGCGATGCCCTGGTGGCGACGAAAAACTACTACGCCTTCAGCCAGCTGAACTACGATGCGGCCCTGCTCAACCAAGGCCGCAGCACCCGGCCGCTGGCGGCCCGGCTCAGCGTGCGCAACCTGCGCCTGCGCCTGGCCGACGCCCTGGGCCGCGAGCTGCTGGCGGCTGGTCTGGCCGGCAGCCTCACCACCGACGCCGAGCTGACCAACCGCCTGGCCGGCCTGGTGCTCACGCCCGGCGCCGCCGACGATGCCGCCCTGTTGCGCACCCAGGTGAGCACCGAGGGCGGCGCGCTCAACCTCTACACGCACTCGCCCACCGACCCGGCCACCGTCATCACCAAAGCCTTCACGCTGGCTGCGGGCAGCAAGCATTTTTATCAGGTGACGGCCGACCGCACCGGCACGCTGCTGGCGCCGCTCAGCACCTCGCTGCAGGCGCTCGATGTGGCCCGCACGGCACAGGAAGCCTACATTGACGGGGCGCTGGGCCTGCAAACCAAAATCGAAATCCCGTACCTGGCCGATTTGCGCAGCTTCGGTACGCGGCTCACCATCGTGCAGGCCACCGTGAGCCTGGAGGTGGTGCCCGGCTCGGCCACGCGCTACCTGGCGCCACCCGCCTCGCTGGCCGCCTACCTGAGCACCCGGGCCAACCAGCAGGGCGCGGCCCTGGGCAGCAGCACCGCGACGGCGCTGGCCATTCCGTACCAGAGCGGCATCTCGAATCTGACCGGCCTCGAAACCAGCGGCTACGCGGTGCCCGTCACCGACTATTGCCAGGCCGTCGTCGACCGCACCCTCGACAACTACGGCCTGCTGCTGGCCACCGCCTCGGCCAGCCCCGAGCGGGTAGTGCTTGGTGGCCCGAAGCGCGCCGAAAACCGGCTCAAGCTCGGGCTATATTTTCTGACGCATTAGTTCGGTGCGGTCGGTTGGCTGGCAGTAAGAAGACTCATTTAATAAAGAACGTCATGTCGAGCTTGCCGAGACATGACGTTCTTTTTTTACACTGATTGACCATACGCCTCAAGGGGCCAAACAAAAAGCAGGGGCTGGTTGCTGTTTTGCGGCAGCCAGCCTTTTTCTTGTGGGTGCCTCGCTGTCACCAAAAGCGGGGTTTTGCTGTTTAAGGCCTATGCCCACTCTATCTGCTCCGCGTCCCGACCTGCTGCGCCTCGACTACGACACCTACCGCGCTCTGCCCGCGGTGGCCAATTCTGACCTCTCGCGCCTGCGCGATGCCCTTGATGGCCGCCCCCCGCGCACCCAAAGCACCTCCAACGACGGTGCCCTAAGCTTCGGCACCGCCTTCCACACGGCCCTGCTCGAACCCGGCGACTACGTTCCCGGCCAGCCCGGCCTGAATGACACTCTGGTGTGGTGGCTGGTAGAAGGCGTGAAAATGGACACCCGTCTGAACGAGCTGCTCACCCTGGGCCGCCCCGAAATGAGTGCCCTCTTCACCGAGCCCGAAACCGATACGCTCTGCAAGCTGCGCGCCGACCTCGTCGTAGACCACCCCGAGCAGCCTTTCACCATCATCGATTTCAAAACCACCAATGCCCGCGACGCCGACCATTTCCTCTGGCAATGCTCGGCCTACGACTACGACCGCCAGGCCGCCTTCTACACCGATGCCCTGCGCGCCGAACGGTTCCTGTTAGTAGGGGTGCAAAAAGTAGAGCCCTTCGGCGTGTTCACCATCGAGGTGAGCGAGCAGATGCTGGCCGAGGGCCGCCAGAAATACCAGCGGCTGTTGCGCCTGTTCAAAGCCCCCGCCACCGCGCCCGCCTTCCGGGCCGAGGCCGTGCAGGCGGCCGTGGATGCGCTGGGCCTGAGCGGCGAAGAGTAGCGGTGCTTGGCTGCAAGCTTAACTTTCAAACATCGCAACATATCATTTGGGGCATATTCACTGCCAATGGCAATGAATTGTGCTTTAAGGGAATTTATTTTTATTATAAATGAATAGCATTTGCTTTGTTTATAATAAATATGACTTAATGGGTTAAAATATTGTAATTTTGCTCAAATTATATGATTTTTTATAGTATGCCTGTTTAAAATGGTTACTTTTGTGTAGTCGGTATTATCGACATAGTACAATAATATCCATCTTAACAAGCTTGCTATGCAAACTAAATCTATTCTCAAATGGCTAACGGTGCTAAGTGTTGGCTTTCTGACATTGCCGGCCCAGGCCCAGTACGTATTTACAGATGCGAACCTCGGGGCCTACACACAGGACTTTGACGCGTTAGCGGGGACCAAGAACATTTTTACCAGTAACTCGTCGGCCTTTCCCGGGGTGTACGCGCGGTTTACGCTGGATAATTATCCCGGCGAGTACGAATCATCGACGCGGGGCACGGGGGCCCAGGCCAAACTCGGGCCCGACGACGGCTCGGAAGGCCCGCAAACCGCTTCCAGCGTGGATGCCGACGGCACGCCGCACGGGGCTGCCTGGTACCACTTCGGCACCGCCGGAGCCTCTGACCGGGCGCTGGGCGGCATTGCTTCTACCACAGTCACTTCGGGCAAGGGCTACGTGGGCTTCCGCCTGCGGAATTCCTCCACGAAAACCATTGTGAACCTGGAAGTGCAGTACGCCATGGAGCAGTGGTACAATTCGAGCCAGACGCAGGCGGCCACCGTGGCGGTGGAGTACCAGAAAAGCGCCAGCCCTGGGACTATTACGAGCGTGATTTCGGGCACCTGGACGCCCATCAATGAGCTGGATGTGCCGGCACCTTCTACTTCTACCTCCATCGCGCCCCGCAACGGCAACGCCGCTGCCAATCGCCGCGTGAAAAAAACCACGCTGGTAGACATTAATCTGGCCGCCGGCCAGGAAATCATGATTCGCTTTGGCTACGTGTTCAACTCGGGCACCAACGGCAACGGACTGAGCATCGACAATGTGGTGATTACGCCCGAAACTAACGTGTTTTACTCGGCAAGCACGGGCAATTTAAACCAGACGGCCACCTGGGGCACCAGCACCAACGGCACCGGCACGCCACCGGCCAGCTTCACCGCCGACAACCAGGTGTTCTACATACAGAGCCCCAAGAACACCGACGGCACCGCCACCTTGACGTTTACGGACCGAATCGGTGCTGGCAATACCTGGACGGTGAGCGGTGCCAACTCGAAAATTGTGGTGGGCACCACCACGTCGCCGGCTGTTCTGCGCGTTTCGTCAAACAGCAATATCAGCGGGACCATCGACGTGGGACTGGGCTCTTATTTATACAACAACCGCCCGGCTTCGCCGGCCTTTACGCTTGGCACGCTGGCCGCCACCAGCACTGTGGAATTCAATAGCGGCGGGGTGCCCTTCACAGTGCCCGCCAACCAGTACGGCAACCTGAAAGCCACCGGCCAAAGCCCCTCCGACCCGGTTACCAGCCAGAAAACACTGGGTGGCAACCTGGTGGTGACCGGCACCATTGGCCTCGGCAACGACTCGAAGCTGGTACTGGGCAACTACGACCTGACCGTGCTGAGCAGCGGCACCTTCGGCACGGTTTCGGCCAATGCCTACGTCATCACCAACGGCACCGGCCGGCTGCGCATGCAGGTGCCCCGGGGCAGCAGCAGCAGCACGCCGGGCGCCCGAATCACGTTCCCGGTGGGCAGCGCGTCTTCTTACACGCCCATTTCGCTGCAGCAAACTTCCTCGGCCAGCGACGACGTATTCGAGGTGCGGGTGCTGGACAACGCCTTTACCAGCTACGACGCCACCACGTATGCCCCGGGCGCCACGCGCGTGACCAACGAAGTGGTGAACCGGACCTGGCTGGTGAGCAAGGAAGTGCCCACCAACCCGGCCACCGTGACCATGAAGCTGCAGTGGAACCTGGCCGATGCCACCACGTCTTTCGTGGCCACGCGCGCCCACATCAACCACTACACCGGTGGCAGTTGGGAAAGGTACTCGGGCGAGGTGGGCGCCGCCACCGGCACCGTGACCAACTCATTGGTCGCCACGCGCACGGGCATTACGAGCTTTTCGCCTTTCTCCGTATCGTCGCTGCTCAACGGGGCCCTGCCGGTGGAACTGACCACGTTTGCCGCCCGCCGGGCCGGCGATGCCGTGGCCTGCACCTGGAACACCGCTACCGAGAAAAACAGCCGCGATTTCACCGTTGAGCGCAGCCGCAACGGCTTCACCTTTGAGCGGTTGGGTGTGGTAGCTGCCGCCGGCAACAGCAGCAGCCCGCGCACCTACCGCTTCAGTGATGAGCGCCCGTTGGCCGGCCTGGCCTACTACCGCCTGCGCCAAACCGACCTCGATGGCACGGAGGCCTTCTCGTCCATCGTCGCCGTCAATGGCGCGGAGTCCTTCGCGGCGCCGGTGGTGGTGCCCAACCCCGGCACCGGCCGCTTTGCTGTCGTGAGCGGCGCCGGGGAACCCCTGGCGGGCCCGGCTGTGGTACGCAACGCGCTGGGCGCCGTGGTGCGTTGCCTTGCCGCCGCCGAAGCCGGCGATGCGCAAGCAGGCACCTTCGATTTGAGCGACCAGCCCGCTGGTTTGTACCTGGTGCAGGTACAAACCTCCGCTGGAACGCGCACCCTGCGCGTGGTGAAGAACTAACCCCCGCCCTTCGCAACTACAAAAAGCCCCTTCTCCGCATGGAGAAGGGGCTTTTTAATGAATGTTGAAAAACTTACTATTTAGTAAGTAAGTGGTATATTTGTGCCGTGATGACAAACCCGGTTTCTCAAGCTCCTCTTGTTCCCGACACCCGCACGCGCATCCTCGACCTGGCCGAGGTGTTGCTGCTGGAGCGTGGTTTCAATGCGTTCAGCTATCAGCACCTGGCCAAAGAGCTGGGCGTGAAGCCGGCCGCCATCCACTACCATTACCCCAGCAAAGACGACTTGGGCACGGCCTTGGTGGCCCGGCAGCTGCGGCGCCTACGCAAGTGGCGCGACCTGCCCCGCGTGACCGACCTGAAGCCGGAAGCGCAGTTTGAAGCGCTGCTGGCCGTGTATGACAATCACCTCGGCCACGAGCGCCGCGTGTGCCTGTTTGGAGCCCTGGCCGCCGATTTTCGCACCCTGCCGCCGGCTATGCAGGCCGAGCTCCGCACCTTCAACCGCGAGCTGACCGAGTGGCTGGCCCAGGTGCTGGCCGTGGGCCGGGCTACGGGCGGCCTGCGTTTCGTGGGCAGCCCGGCGGCCAAGGCCGCGCAGGTGCTCACCACCCTGGCCGGCGCGCTGCAAGTGGCCCGCGTGCACGACGAAACGCCTTTTCAGGTCATCGTGGGCCAGCTGCGGCTTGAGCTGCTGGCTTGAGCACCTGTCATTCTGAGCATTCTGCGATTAAACAAACATTCTCCAGCGTCATGACCAACACCTTCTCGCCCGCCCACGACTACTTCCCCCTCGAAGCTCCCCAGCAGGCTGCCGCGCCGCGGGTGCGCTACCCGTCGCCGCCGGCGGGGCTGCGGCTGCTGCGCGGGCAGCTGAAGGTGCTTTCGGTGGTGGCGCCCGGCCTGGCTTTTCGGCGGGCTTGGGAAGTGTTTTGCACGCCCCGCCGCCTGCCCCAAAAGGACTGGGAAGCACCCGCCCTGGCCGATGCCCGCCGTCGCACCGTCGTGGCCGGTACCGGCTCCGTAGCTGTGTATGAGTGGGGACCGGCCGCCGCGCCCGCCGTGCTGCTGGTGCACGGCTGGGAGCACCGGGCCAGTTTCTGGCGAGCCTGGGTGCAGCCGCTGCTGGCGGCCGGCTACCGCGTGGCGGCCCTGGACGGCCCCGCGAACGGCGCCTCGGCGGGGAAGATGGTGACGCTGATGAGCTTTGGCGGAGCCGTGCAGGCCGTGGTGGACACGCTGGGGGAAGTGCGCGCCATTGTGGCGCATTCGTTTGGGGCGGCTTCGGTGGCGGGCCTGCCGGTGCGGCTGCCGGCCGGCCGGCCCCTGCCGCGCCTCGTGATGCTGAGTGCGCCGGTGGGCCCGCGGGAAGTAGCCGGGCGCTTTGCCGATTTTCTGCATCTGCCGAAAACGTTCGTCGAGCAGTTTGCGCAGTACGTGCAGCAGGCAACCGGCCGCCCGGCCGAATCGTTCGGGGTAGCTGTAGCCGGGCCCACTGTCGGCACGGAGCGCGTGCTGGTGTTGCACGACGAGGACGACGAAATCATCCCCTTCGCCGAAGGCAGGCAAATTGCCACCGCCTGGCCCGGGGCGGTGCTACACGCCACCAAAGGACTGGGCCACAACCGGATTCTGCGCGACGCGGCCGTGGTGCAGGCCGGCGTCGACTTTATTGGATAAGAAATAGGAGCGGGCATCTTCGCTGCAGCGGGGCCGTAAGCAGCATAATTCATCCTGTTTAGCCCTGTTGTTTTGACCGAACCCAACGCTTCCGCTGCGCATTCCGAAACTTCCACCATTGTGCTGGCCGGCGCCACTGGCGACCTGGGCGTGCGCATTGCCCGGCACCTGGCGCAGCGTGGGGCCACGGTGCGGGCGCTGGTGCGCCTCGGCAAAACTGGCCCGGCCATGGCGGACTTGCGCGAGGCAGGCGCCACGGTGGTGGAAGTCGATTTTAACAGCGTAACGGCGTTGACGCGGGCCTGCGTCGGCGCCGACTGCGTGGTGTCGGCGCTTTCGGGGCTGCGCGACGTGATTGTCGACACCCAAAAGAGGCTGCTCGATGCGGCCGTGGCGGCGGAGGTGCCGCGCTTCATCCCGTCGGATTACTGCATCGATTACACCAAGCTGCCCGTCGGTAGCAACCGCAACCTCGACCTACGCCGTGAGTTCAACCAGCGGCTCGACCAGGCGCCTATTCAGGCCACGTCCATCCTCAACGGCATGTTCACCGATTTGCTGACGGGGCAGGCGCCAGTCATTTTGTTCGGGCCGAAACGGGTGGTGTACTGGGGCAGTGCCGACCAGCCGCTGGACTTCACCACCACCGAAAACACCGCCGAGTTCGCCGCCGCCGCCGCCCTCGACCCTAGCACCCCGCGCTACCTGCGCGTGGCCGGCGAAGTAGCCAGCATTCGGGACCTGCAACGGGCCGCCAGCGCCGCCACCGGCCAGCCATTCAAGCTGCTCTGGGCGGGCAGCGTGGGCGTGCTGGGCGCCCTCAGCAAGCTCACCAAAGCCCTGATGCCCGCCAGCGACGACGTATTTCCGCCCTGGCAGGGCATGCAGTACCTGCACAATATGTTCACCGGCCTGCCCAAGCTGGCACCGCTTGACAACGCCCGCTACCCAGAAATCCGGTGGACGTCGGTGCGCGAGGTATTGGCCACGCGTCCGCCGGCGGAGAAGTAGGTAAAAGGGGCTGAAAAAGGTCATGCACAGCGTGTAGGACGTCATGCTGAGCGCAGTCGGAGCATCTCTACCGCGCAACGCAATTAATTACTACAGCGGTAAAGATGCTTCACTGCGCTCAGCATGACGTTCTTTTACTCAGACCTCACCAGCAGCGCTAGATACTCGCCAGGCCCTCGCTGGCCAACTGGCGCAGCACGTCGCGCAGGCCCTCGGCTTCGGCCATGAGGCGGGCTACGTGCTGCACATACTCGGCCTCCGCCCGCAGGTCGCGCTTGAGCTTGCGTAGTTCCAACTCCTGTTTTTTGCCGGTGCCACTCAGCATGAAGCCCTGGGCGCCGTATTTCAGCTCGTTCATTTCCTGCTTGAGCTGCGTTTGCTGCTGAAGGAGCGCGCGGGTGTAGCGGGCCAGTACGTCGTCGGCCTCGGCATCGGCGGGGCCCGATTCGGCCAGCAGCTGCAGCAACGTGTAGAGGTCGTCGGCCTCGTAGGCCTCGGTGATGCGCTGCATCTGAGCCGTTTTGGCGGCTTGCTTTTCGGGGTCGCGCTCCAAGTCGGGGTGGTGGGTGCGGGCGAGTTGCCGGTAGATGGTTTTGGCGTTGGATTCCAGCTGCTTTTGGTCGGCCTGTGCTTCGGCTTCCTGTTGGCGCTGGGCTTTGGTTTTGCGGCGGGCGCGGGCCGCAGCGGCCGCTTGCTCGTGCGGTGGCAGGGTGGGGTCGGGCACGAATTCCGGCGCGGCTTTGGCGCCCGTGGCTTGGTGATTCGGCCCGGCCGCCTCGGCTGCCGGGCGGTGCCCGTGGGGCGCGTATTTGCGAATAATTGCTTCTTCTTCCTCCCCAAACCGGTCTTCCAAAGCCCGCGCATTGCCCAGAATAAGCTCCGTAATCTGCTGCTCCTCCAGATGGCTGAAGTAGCCGATGAGAAGGGCATCTTCCAGCAAGGGAAACAAGCTGCGCCGGGCGTCCACCACGGCCGTGGCGGCCGGGCCCACCTGCTGCCAATAGCGCCGCCGGGCTTCGGCCTGTTCAGCGCGCAGGTCGCGCAGCCGCTCACGCAGGTTTTCCACGTCCAGAATGGCCTGCCTGAAAGCCTGTTGTGCGGGCGAACCCGTCGGCTGCTCAGCTTGCCGTACGGGCACGGTGATGGGCGAGGGATGGGCAGAATCGGTTTTTTTCATGGATTACAAAGGTAGAGCCGCATCGGGCCATGCATTTACGGCCACAATTCAAACGCCACCCGAAACGTGTTGCAGTGCGCGTCCACGATGTCGGCCAGCCGCTCGGAATAGCCGCCGCCCATGCTCACGGCCACCGGAATGTGCTGCGCGCGGCACAGCCCGAGCACAAGTTCATCGCGCTGCCGGCAGCCGGCCGGCGTCAGGGCCAGCTTGCCCAGCTTGTCGGTGGCCAGCACATCTACCCCGGCCTGGTAGAAAATAAAATCGGGCTGTACCTGGCCGACCAAAGCCGGCAGCGTTTCCTGCAAAAGCCGCAGGTACTCCGCATCGCCGGTGCCCAACTCCAGCGGCATATCCAGGTCCGACTGCTCCTTGCGCAACGGATAATTGGCCCCGGCGTGCATCGAAAACGTGAGAACACGCGGCTCATCCCGAAAAATGCTGGCCGTGCCATCGCCCTGGTGCACGTCCAAATCCACGATTAAAATCTGCTTCGCCAGCCCGTGCGCCAGCAGGTGGGCGGCGGCAATGGCCTGGTCGTTCAGCACGCAAAAACCTTCGCCGCGCTCAGCAAAGGCGTGGTGGGTGCCGCCGGCCAGGTTCAGCCCGATGCCGTCGCGCAACGCGTGAAGGGCCGATTGCAGCGTGCCCGCGCTGCTGCTCAGCGAGCGCCGGACCAGCTGCGGGCTTTGTGGCAAACCCAGGCGGCGCACCTCGGCGGGGCTCAGCTGCAGGTCGCGCACCTTGTGCCAGTACTCGGCGGTGTGCACGCGCAGCACGTCTTGCTCTGCGCACAGGCCGGGCTCGTAGAAATCGGCGGGGGCGGCGATGCCCTGCCACAGCAACTGCTCCCGAATCAGGGCATATTTGGCGATGGGGAAGCGGTGCCCTTCGGGTAAATCCAGGGTGTAATGGTCGGAAGTAGCGAGGCGCGGCATGAAGTCGTGTACTGCTAAAGGATGGTAGAGGTTAAAGTAGGAAACAGGCAATTGAAAAATTATTTGTAATTAAAAAATGCCTTGGCACGGTTGAAACTGCAGTTGGTGAAAAATATTTATTAATTATTTTGAAAATTATTTGCGCAATAAAAATTAATAGCTAACCTTTGTTACACCAAAAGCAAACAACCATGTACCGCCACCTCATATTCACCAGCAATTCGGATAAGATGCAGCCAGAACGGCTGTTCCCGCTCGGTACGTTTGCCTGATTTCAGCCCCGCTGAAACCTGACACCGCCCGAGCCCATAATGCTCGGGTTTTTTGTTTTTAGCCGGTTTCCAGCCGTTTAGCACATTCAACCCATGCTCAATATCCGCCCCAGTTACCTGCCCCAGCAGTTTTCGAAACGGCCCGATTGCGGCTGGTCGGACCTGTGCGGTCGTGCTTCTCTTTCTTGTCGAAAACGTCGGTAGTACCGGCGCAAACTTCGCGAATTAGAAAAGCCCGGCCCCGAAAAGCCGGGCTTTTTCGTGTCGTTAACTCACAAATAAAACTCGATTTTTATTTGAACAGGAAAGGTGCGCCTAATTCAAATTGAATTAATAACGAATGCTAATTCGATTAATTGTTGCGCACCGATTCGCTAATTAATTTCAACCGTTCACCTTTCTAATTCCCCTTTTCAGCCGTGCGTTTCTTAGCTCCACCTCCTGCTTATCGGCCGCTTGCTGCGGGCCGGCCGCGCCAGCCAGCGGCCCATTGGTTGCGCCCTGCGCGACATCAGAAACGGCTGAATTCGGGCCACCTATTGCGGGCGCCCACTTCCCTTCATCGAAAACCTAGCTAGGCGCTGTCTGCGGGCAGGCCCCCGCTTTATGGCAAACCGTAACAAACCTCTCTCCGTGGAAGCTTACCGCTGGAAAGAGGCCGGTGCCGCACTCGCGCGGCACGTCGACTGGCGCAATTGGCCCCAGTCTAAGCAAGTAGAATACCTGTTTTCCTTCGGCTCGCCCCATGCGCTTTATGAAGCACTGGGCGTCGATTCGGCCCTGGCTCAACTATTTGCGGCTTGCATGGCGGGCCGCACATTCACGAAGCAGGGCAACGTTTATCGGGCATTGCAGGCCATCTCGCTTAAGCGCACCGGCCTGCTGCACCGCCCCGAGTTGGCTCCAAATGTCGCCGCTCTGACCAGCCGATACGCCAAGCGGGTGCGTGAAGTAGCTGATTGGAAACCGAAGAGCAACAACGTGTTCCGACAGTTGGCCAGCCTGGTCCGGCATTTATTCGACCGCTACGGCAATGCGCCGGACTGGCTGATTGAATCCTGGACGCGGCCCACACTGGCGGAAGACGGCGTGAATCTGCCCGATTTGACCCTGCACCTCGGGCAAGGGCTTTCGCTACGCAGCTTCCCCCGGCTGCCCGTGCCTATCAGCAAACGGCTGGAGCACGGCATGCGGGAAGCGCCCGCCGGCTGCACCTTCCGCGAAGCCCTGCGCTACGCCCAGCTCGCCGCCCGCGACGCGCTGGCGTGGTGGGGCGTGGTGATGGAGTCGCGCCTGGGCCGCGCCCCGCTGGTCGATGATGCCTTCTGGCTGAGCGTGGTGGACTTTTTCGTGGCCTCGCCCATGGTCGACCCGCGCCATTTTGGTCCCGTCTGCGACTGGATTCATCAGAAGCGCAGCGTGGGCATCGGGGCGGAACCGGCCCAGCCGGGCTTCACCCTCAAGGGCCGCAGCATGGCCTCCGTGCTGGCCCAAACCGAACAATGGCACCACGGCCAGGCCCGGGCGCGTCGCCAATCGGGCGGCGCCAATCTGGCCGGCAGCAGCAGCTGGGCGGGCTTACCGGTGGATAATTTCTTCGCTGGACCAGTCCGCATCAAGCAGCTCACCACCGTCGAACAGCTGCAGAACGAAGGCATCGCGCAACACAACTGCGTGGCCACTTACCTGCAATCGTGTCGGCTGGGCCGTTGCGGCATCTTTTCGCTGACCGTGGACGGCACCCGTGGCCTGACCATCGAAGTGACAGCCAACCGCACTGTGGTGCAGGTGCGCGGCAAATACAACCGCTGGATGACCACGCAGGAACACGCCTGGATAATCCAGTGGCTCAGCCAGGCCCGGTTGGTGCTCTCGAAGCACGTGGGGGTTGGGTGGGACTAGCCGGACGATGGTAGCGCGGACTTTTAGTCCGCGAGTTATCAACTCTACTTTGCACAATTCACTCGCGGACTAAAAGTCCGCGCTACACCCACGCCGCCCCACTCAACCCTCAACATTCAAAACTCAAACCTACCACTATGCGCTTCAACTTCTTCTCTCGAAATACCGCTCCCACGGTCAACCACGAAGGCGCACCCGCCTTCACGCTCATGCCCCAGGTGGAGCTGTATGCTGCCGTGGCCACCGCCGCGCTCAGCGACCAGTTCTACGAAAAAGCCGACACGCGCTTGCAGCGTTTGCGCGAGTTGGTGGCGAAGAACGAACCGCTGTTTGTGGCGCAGTTGGCGGTGTACGCCAGGGAAAGCTTGAATTTGCGCTCGGTGCCGCTGGTGCTGTGCGTGGAGCTGGCCCGCCTGCACCGCGGCGACAGCCTCGTGAGCCGCCTGGTGGCCCGCGTGGTGCAGCGCCCCGATGAAATCACGGAATTGCTGGCCTTCTACGCCCAGGCCAACAGCCGGAGCGGGACCAAAATCCTCAACCGCCTCTCCAAGCAGCTGCAAAAAGGCTTGGCCCTCAGCTTCAACCGTTTCGACGGCTACCAGCTGGCCAAGTACGACCGCGACGGTGCGGTGCGCCTGCGCGATGCCCTCTTCCTAGTGCATCCTCACGCCAAGGATGAGGCCCAGCAAGCCCTGTTCAACCAGCTGGTGCGCGGCGAATTGCCCACGCCTTACACTTGGGAAACCGAGCTGTCGGCGGTAGGGCAGGGGACGTACGCCACCGATGCGGACCGGCAAACGGCCGTCCGCGCCACCTGGGAAACGCTCATCGGCAGCGGCAAGCTGGGCTACATGGCCCTGCTTCGCAACCTGCGCAACATCCTTGAGGCCAACGTTTCGGCCCCGGTGATGGAAAAGGTGTGCGACACGCTGGCCGACCGGTTTGCGGTGGCGCGCAGCAAGCAGCTGCCGTTCCGCTTCCTGGCCGCCTACCGCGAGGTGAAAACCCTGCAGAGCGGCCACGTGGCGGGCGTGCTGGCGGCCCTGGAAACGGCCATTGCCCACAGCGCCGTGAACCTGCGCGGTTTCGGGCACGACACCCGCGTGGTGCTGGCCTGCGACGTGTCGGGCTCGATGCAGCAACCCATTTCGGCGCGCAGCAAAGTGCTGCTCTACGACGTGGGCCTGGTGCTGAGCATGTTGCTCCAGAGCCGCTGCCAGAACGTGATTACCGGCCTGTTCGGCAACATCTGGAAGCGCATCAGCCTGCCTCGTGGCCCGGTGCTGCGCAACGTGGACGAGCTCTACCAGCGCGAAGGCGAGGTGGGTTACTCCACCAACGGCCACCTGGTGGTGCAGGAGCTGTTGCTGCGCAGCGAAGTGGTGGACAAGGTTCTGCTATTCACCGACTGCCAGCTCTGGAATAGCACCAACGGCGGCGGGGTATTCAGCCAAATCTGGGCCGACTACCGCCGCACCGTAGCGCCCAACGCCCGCCTCTACCTCTTCGACCTGGCCGGGCACGGCACCGCCCCGCTGGAGGTGCGCCCCGAAACGGGCGTGGCCCTCATCGCCGGCTGGTCCGATAAGGTGTTCGACGTGCTGAGCGCGCTGGATAACGGTGGCTCAGCGCTGACAGAAATCGAAAAAATCGAGCTGTAATTAGTTGGCGTGTGAAGTAGAGACGCAACATTTTGCGTCTCGTCGTTGAACGGCCGGAATCGCGCCGTTTGCAATTCAAAATTGCACAGGCATAACAACATCAGCAAAGACGAGACGCAAAATGTTGCGTCTCTAACAGTAGGAAAAACCGGCCGGGCAATAAAGCGGAACCCCCGGCCGCTGCGGTGCAAGGTGGCGTAGGCGTGGCCTACTTCGCGAGGTGCATGGAAGGCCGTTTCGGCGGCAGGGGTTCGAATCCCCTCATCATAGTGGCCCGTCGCTCATTCCCCTTGCTTTTGGTAAATATTTCAAAATAAAAACAGCATGACTCACGTTTAAAAATTGCCGAAATGAGGAAGACGGCTGCCCACCTGGGGCAGTCGACGACCGGGACGGGGCCACCTCGGTGACCCGTTCCACCCCGGCAGCCTCCGCATGGTTCAGGTGCCGTAGGCGGGCGTTACTTCGTTGGTTGAAATCTGACTGTTCATCAGAGAGATTGGGTTCGAATCCCCCTCCGTAGCCCCGGCTGCGGTTGACACGCCGGCCGCTTGTTGCCCTGAATTTTTCGGGATTTAAGTTAAAAAATACGTTTCCGGATGGGTGCCGTAGCCGGGCCTTTCTTCGCTCCAAATGAGGGGATGGTCGCGGGTTCGACTCCCGAAGTGCCGCCGCGAGGCGGTGCGAACGCGCATTGGTAGGGCCGCCCCAACTGGCCCGGCGACTGTTGCCCCAACCGGAAACAAACCCTTGCATTGGGTGCCGTAGGCGAGTGATACTTCGGGACTTAGTTCTGTAAAGAATTGCGGGTTCGAGTCCCGTCTCGCAGCGTCAAAACTGCGAGTGGCGAAATTGGTAGACGCGCTAATTAATAGACACCCGCCGCTTTTTGCCCCAATGCATTGATTTCAAACCCTGTCCGGGTGTCGTAGCCCGGCCATACTTCGCGCTTTTAACGCCCAGGTCGCGGGTTCGAATCCCGCCGGAAATAGCCGCGAGGCCGTTTCCGTAGCTCAGTGGTAGAGCAGGACTAGCAGGCCGGGCGCTTGTTGCCCCGGGCAGGTTTTGGGTTGAAAAGGTGGCGTAGCGCAGCCTTACTTCGTTCTCTTAAACTCAAGCGGCTGCGCGTTTTTGACCCTTTTCAATCAAGTTTTAAGTTGCCGGATGCCGTAGTCTCGCGCTACTTCGACCTGTCACGTCGGTTCCTTCGGGAGCCAATACGCAAGCCGCCTGTTGCTCCGGTTTTTTCTGAATAAAACGGGCCGGTGCCGTAGCACCGCCTTACTTCGTTAGGGACGATGGGGTCGCCGGTTCGATTCCGGCTCGTGGGCTCCGGCCCACGGTAGCTCAGCTGGTTAGAGCACATATGTGGGCGTTGCGCCTGTTGCCCGGCTCGTTTTATTTATTTTTCATCATCAACGACGGCGGCCCAAACAAGCGCCGCTACCTCGTGCAAAAACCATTCTCATGGCCAATTCATTACGCGGCAACGACCTCCGAAACCTTGGTTTCCCGGAGGGCCGCGCCATCGGGCTCGCGCTGGCTCAATTGCAGCGCAAGCACCTCAAGAAACTCTCCCAAACCGACCAGCTGGCTTTGCTAGGTCAACTCATTGCCAACCCCCACGACTACCTCACCCACCTCGACTGGAGCCACACGGCTGCGGCCTTATTGCTCCCGCCCAACCGCCACATCAGCCTGGTGGAGCGCAAGGACTACGCCGTGTTCGGGGCCGAGCACATCGAGCCCGGCGCCGTTCATCAAATGGAAATTGCGATGAAGCTACCCGTGACCGTGGCCGGCGCGCTCATGCCCGATGCCCACCACGGCTATGGCCTGCCCATCGGCGGCGTGCTGGCCACCGACAACGCGGTGATTCCCTACGCCGTGGGCGTCGACATCGGCTGCCGCATGGCCTTGTCGGTGTTCGATTTGCCGCCCAAATACCTCACCCAGCGCACCCAAGAGCTACGCAGCCTGCTGCTCGAAAACACCCGTTTCGGCAGCGGCCGGGGCTGGGAGCGGGGCCAGCGCCTCGACCATGCCGTGCTCGACCGGGCCGAGTTCCAGGAAATTCCCTTTCTGAAAAACAAGCTCGACAAAGCCGCTGAGCAGGTCGGGACTTCCGGCTCCGGCAACCACTTCGTGGAGCTCGGTATTGTCGAAATCACCGACGTGGAAAACGAGTTGGGTGTGCCCGTAGGCCAGTACCTAGGCGTGCTCTCGCACTCCGGCTCGCGGGGCCTGGGCGCGGGCATTGCCGAGCGCTACACCAAGCTGGCCAAGGACGTGTGCCAGCTGCCCGGCGAAGCCCAGCACCTCGCCTGGCTCGGCCTCGACACCGAGGCCGGCCAGGAATACTGGGCCGCCATGACGCTGGCCGGCGACTACGCCTCGGCCTGCCACGAGCAGATTCACCGCCGCCTGGCCAAAGCCCTCGGCGAAAAGCCCCTGGCGAAAGTGGAAAACCACCACAACTTCGCCTGGAAAGAGCGCCTGGCCGATGGCCGTGAGGTCATCACGCACCGTAAGGGGGCCACCCCGGCCGGCGCGGGCGTGCTCGGCATCATTCCCGGGTCGATGACGGCCCCCGGCTTCATCGTGCGCGGTCGGGGCGTGGCCGAGTCGCTGGCTTCGGCTTCGCACGGGGCCGGGCGGCTCATGTCGCGCACCCGTGCCAAGGCCGAGCTGGGCGAAGGCCAGGTGCGCAAGTACCTCGCCGACCACGGCATCGAACTCATCGGCGGCGGGCTCGACGAAGCGCCCCAGGCCTACAAGGACATCCGCGCTGTGATGGCCAGCCAGCGCGAGCTGGTGGATGTGCTGGGCTCTTTCACTCCGAAAATCGTGCGGATGGACGGCGCCTAAAACCTCATGCCCGGCTTCCTCTCCCAAAAAGAGGGGGCCGGGCATGAGGTTTTAAGCGCTTGTCAATTGAAAGAAGCCCGGAATTCCAGCGGCGACAGGTTGGTTTTGGCCTTAAATAGCTTGCTGAACGAAGGCAAATGCTCGAACCCCAGTTCGTAAGCAATTTCGCTGACGGTCAGAGTCGTGGTTGATAATTTTTCTTTGGCTTTGGCAATGAGCCAAGCGTGGATGTGCTGCTGGGTACTTTGCCCGGTCACGACGCGCAACAGGTTGCTCAGGTACTTGGGCGACAGCTGGAGGGCATCGGCCACATAGTGCACGCTGGGCAGGCCGCGTTCCAACAGGTTGTCGCTGTTGAAATAATCCTGCAGCAGGGTTTCCAGGCGTTCGAGCACCTCGTGGTTGGCCTTTTCGCGGGTGAGGAACTGGCGGTTATAAAATCGGTCGGCGTAGTGCAGCAGGCTTTCCAGCTGCGATACGATAATCTGCTTGCTGAACCGGTCGATGGGCGACGCATATTCCTGCTGGATGGCGAAGACGAGGTTCAGAATGGCCTCTTCCTCCTTTGCCGACAGAAACAGGCCCTCCTTGAGCGAGTAATCCCAGAAATCGTACTGCTTGATGGTCCGGGCCAGCGGTGTATTCCACAGAAAGTCGGGGTGGATGTACACCACCCACCCCGATTTTTCTACTTCCTCATTCGCGTCGGCCACCGCCATGCTGAACACCTGATTTGGGGCCATGAAAGACATAATGCCTTCGTTGAAATCAAACGAATGCTGCCCGTATTTCATGCTCACATTGTGCATGCGCTTGACCGAAATGGAGTAAAAGTCGAAGACCATGCTCGTCGGCTCCTCGCCGTAGCGGTGCGGCACGGTGCCCACGTCCACCACGCTCAGGAGCGGATGCTGGGGCTTGGGCAGTTGCGCAAACGCGTGAAACTCGCTTATCGTGGTGAAGCGCCTCATGCCGGCTCGTCGTTGGGGCAAATTTGAAGCACCAGCTTGCCTTGTACGTGCCAAGTCTGGCTTTCGCGGTGGGCATCGGCCACCTCCGCCAGCGGATACACTTTGCTGATGTTCACCTTCACCTGGCCCGCGTCGATGAGCCGGGCCATTTCCTGCAGCCACTCCTGCCGAGGCTGGTTGTTCGACAGCTCGCCCGTGGCTTGCTGCCGGTCCAGCGCCGCCTGCATCGCTTCGTCAAAGGGAAAGTCAACATTAACGCTGACGAAGATGCCGCCGGGCTTCAGCACCTGCACGGCTTTCACGCGGGCCGCGTTGTCGCGCAGCGGCGAGGCTTCGAGCACCACGTCCATGTCGTGCACCAGCTCCTCCACCGGCTGGGCGCGGTAGTCCAGCGCCTCATCGGCCCCCAACTGTCGCACATAGTCCAGGTTGCCGGCCGATGCGGTACCGATGACATACGCGCCTCGGGCTTTGGCAAACTGCACGGCAAAGCCCCCCACGCCGCCCGACGCTCCCTGAATGAGCACGCGCTGACCGGCCCGCAATTTGCCATGCTCGAACAGGCCAGTCCAGGCCGTGAGGCCCGCCAGCGGCACGCCGGCCGCCTCGGTGAAGCTCAGGCTCTGCGGCTTCAGGGCAAACTGGCTGGCTTTGGCCGCGCAATACTCCGCGTAGCTGCCGTCGCCGGGGAAGTTGGGCTCGCCATACACGGCATCACCTACCCGGAAGCCGGTTACCGAGCTGCCCACTTCGGCCACCACACCGGCCGCATCCCAGCCCGGGGTCATCGGCAAGGTGAGGTAGGCGCGCAACGCTTCGTTGCCACCTTCCCGCACCACCCAGTCCACCGGGTTTACGCCGCTGGCGTACACCTTGACGAGGATTTCGTCGGCCGCCGGCACCGGGCGCGCCACGTCTTCCAGTTGCAGGACTTCCGGCCCGCCAAATGCATGAATTCTGACCGCTTTCATAAGCTGTTTATTTTCGGTTGGTTAATAAGACAAAGGTCGCCGTTGCCCAATGGGCCGCTTTAGCCGAAATGCCCTTTGTGTTAGCCGAAATGATGCAGGAGTTCAATTAAAATCAGCCAATTGTCTACCACGTCCGAAGCATCTGCTGCAATGTCTGGCCCGGTTATTAACACAACCGCCAATGCAGTGCTCCGGTTGAGGGTCCATCGGCGCTATTTGAAGAACATACGGGGTTCATTCACTCCCAGAATAGTGCGAATGAATGGTGCCCGAAATGCAAACCGGCAAACCGATTATGGGTCATCTGGCGTACATATCCATATGTCTTCTACAGGAGACAGTTGTTTTCATAGCTAGGAAAGCCTTCCGCCCTTGGCGGGAGGTTTTTTATTTCTTATTGATTTCCAGCATATAAATCGACTATTGCCGAATGAGTTTGATAGTTTTATTGATAAGCAAAAAGCCCCGCCTGATTCCAGACGGGGCTTTTTTTTATCCGGCTATTCAGCCTGGCAGCTTACTCCACTACGAGGCGCTTCACTACAAGGCCGGAGGCCGTGCGGGCCTGCACCGAGTACACGCCCGTGGCCAGGCCGCCAAGGGGCAGCTCCAGCGTTTCGGTAGCGCCAGCGGCCAGCGTGCGGGTGAGCACCGTGCGGCCCAGGTTATCAACCACCGACACCGTCGTGGCCTGCTGGCCGCGCAAAGCCACCGGCAGTAGCAGTGTGGCCGAGCCGTGGGCCGGGTTGGGATACACGGTAGCCAGCTTGGCCAGGGCGGCCGAGGCCGTGGCCAGCACGCGGGCCTGGGTGCTGAACACCACGGCGTAGCGACCTCCGGCCGGGGCGTTGGGTGCTAGGGTCAGGCTCACCGTGGGCGTGGTGCCCAGGTCAGTGTAGGTGCCGGTGAGGGCATCGCGCAGGTAGGCGTGGTAGCCGGCGGGCAGGTTGTCGAGGTCATCCACGGCCAGCGTGTAGGTGCCGGCCGTTTGCGCAGCCAACTGCAGGGGCAGCACCACGTCGGCACCCGTCAGGGCCGGCTGGCCGCTGATGGAAAGCAACTGCCCGGCCGGGGCCTCGGTGGCCAGTGTCAGGCCGTTGGTGGCCGGCAGGTAGTGGGCATCGAAGGCGGCATCGAAGGCGGCGCTGGCGCCGGCTTCGAAGTACATCACGGTCTGGTTGCGCAGGCTGCTCGTGCCCAGCGACAGAGTGAGGCGCGGCCGGGTATCGGCCGTGGTGCGCTGGAAGGGTGTGGTGTCGAACGTGGTGAGGCGGCTGCTGTTGGTGAAGCTAACGCTGCCGGTCTGGCCAGACGCCACCCGCACGAAGAAGCCTTGGCCCACCGGCAGCGTGCTGGTGCCGGTGTTGGTGCTTTGGCCATTCACGTAGCTGGTGTAGGTGCCCGTGTATTGGCCGCTGCTCTTGAACACGTACAAGGCACTTTCCAGGCCCGTCGAGTTGGCACGCACCATATCGTAGTTGATGGCAGAAGGGTAGGGGTTGCCCAACAGGTGGTAGCCGGCCGTGGTTTGGGCACCCCGCGCCAGCGGGCCAGTCGAGTAAGGGCCAGTGTTGAGCGTGCCTTGAAAATCAACCAGATTCGAGCCGCTGAGGTTGACGGTATAGCCGCGTCCAGCCACCAGTACATCGGTCAGGGCGCCGGGTGAAAGGAAACCGTTGTCGAAGTCGCCCACCGCATAAGACGAGTTGCTAGTGGCCAACCGCGCCTGGTCGTAGTAGAATACAGTGGGGTAGGGCTGCACCAGACGCGGCGTGGCGGCCGAGTTGTAAGCGCCGTTCACCACCGGGGTGAAAGTGGCCGTGGCTAGGTCGGCCACCGTGTTGCTGGTGGCAATGGCTGTATTGCGGGTCACCGGCGAGCTGTAGTGGCGGTAGCCCGGGCCCGGGTTAGTGGGCGTGATGTAGCGCTGCACCGTGGCCAGGCCCGTTACCACGCCGCCCGTGTTGTCCACGATGGCCGTGCCGGCAGCCGACGACAGCAGCGTCAGTGCCTGGCTGTTGGTGTTCAGGTTGCCGGTTTGCAGGCGCAGCACCTGCGTCACGCTCACAGCCTGGCTCAGGCTGAGGCCGGCCGGGTTGGCCACCACAAGATTGAGCACGCGGCTCGGCAGGCCCGCGCCGGTTACCTGGGCCGTGTTGGGGTTGTTATAAGCATAGCTGGCGTCAGGGCTGAAAGAGCGGCTGCCGCTCAGCTGAATGGCGCCCGTCGCACCAGAGGCGGTGATGCCGGCCGGGTCGCAAATCACAAGATTAGCATTGGCTTGCAGCACGAAGCTGCCGGCGCCCGTCACCGGTTGGCAGTTCTGCACGAAGCCGCCGCCGGATTGCACCGTCAAGGTGCCGGCCACGGTCAGGGGGCCGGTCAAGGTAGCAATGCCGGTGCTCGTCACGGTCACGTTGTTGTAGCTGCCCTGCACGTTTTGCGCCGAGTTCACATTCAAGTCCGTCAGCGGCGCAGCCGTGGTGGTAAAACTCACGGTGGCGGGGCTGGAGGTAGCGCCGGCCGCGCAGTTGCTCACGATGCTCACCGTGTAGGCCGTGCTGGGCGTCAGCCCGCTGAAGCTCACCGAGGTAGCTGCGGCTGGCAGCGTTTGGGGCGTCGTCGCCGGCGAAGTCGTCACGGTGTAGCCCGTGGCCGTGCCGCTGCCCGTGAATGTTACCGTAGCCGAGTTGCTGGTCACGTTGCTCGAAGCCAGGCCCGAAGGCGCGTTGCAGGGCGCCGGGTTCACGGTAAACGTGGCCGTATTCGAGGTGCCGCCGCCCGGGGCGGGCGTGGTCACCGTCACCGGGTAGGAGCCGGGCGTGGCCTGGTCGGCCGCCGTGAGCTGAATGGTGAGCTGCGTGCCCGAGACAAACGCGGTGCTGCGCGTCGAGCCATTGAAGCTCACCGTCGAGCTGCTGACAAAGCCCGTGCCGTTCACCGTCAGGGTTTGGGCGGCGGCGCCCGCCGTCACCGAGGCCGGCGAAAGGTTGGCAATCACCGGCGCGGGGTTGTTGACGGTGAAGGTTACGGCATTGGAAGTGCCGCCACCCGGGGTGGGGCTGGTCACCGTCACATTATAAGTGCCCGCCGAGGCAATGGCGCTGGCCGGCACCGCGGCCGTCAGCTGCGAGGCCGACACGTAAGTAGTCGTCAGCGTGGTGCCGTTGAAGGTCACCGTCGAACCGGTCACGAAACCCGTGCCGTTTACCGTGAGCGTGAAGGCAGCCCCGCCCGCCGTGGCCGAGCTGGGCGAAAGGCTGGTGATGGCCGGCGTGGGGTTCGGCGCGGCGGTGGTGGTAAAGGTCACCGAGGCTGGGCTGGTACCGTTGGCGCAGTTGCTGGTGATGGTGACGGTATAGGCCGTGCTCGGTGCCAGGCCAGTGAGGCTGGCCGAGGTAGCGCCGGCCGCCAGCGGGGCCTGGGTGGTGGCCGGGCTCGTGGTCACGGTGTAGTTGAGGGCCGTCAGGCTGCCGGTGAAGGTGACGGTTGCCGAATTATCCGTAATGCTGCTGACCGCCAAGTTGGTGGGCGCGGTACAGGTGGGCGGCGTAATTGGAACGGCAATGTCGTAGAAGTTGAAAGGCGTTGCCGGGTTGGCAGCCCCAACCTGTTGTTTGCCCGATGTCTGCGCATTCGCCAAGTTGATACTGTACAGGTTGCTGTTGGAGTAGCCGGCGCCCGTTCCGCTTGAATTCGGAAAAGCGGCTTCAATCAGATAAGCCTTGTTCGTGCTGGTGGCCGCGTCGTAATAAACGTCAATGTCAAGCCCAAGCGAAAGGCCAAAGTTGACAAAGCTCGCCGGGTTGTTAATGGCCGCCACGGTCTGCAACGCGCCCGAAGTGGGGGGCTGCGTTTGCTGCGTCACCAGAATAGCCCCATTCAGCTCGTCAATGTCGTACAGGGCCGTGCTGGTCGCCCCCAAGTAGGAGTTGGTGTAAGCCGCCGTGCCAACGCCCGGCGTCAGGGCACTGTTGGGGTCGCCGGAAGCATAAGCCAGTTGGCTGTCGGTGCTGAGGAGGGCGCCCGTATTGGGGTCGAGGCGGTAGTTGTTCCCGTTGGTAGCCACCACCCGGATGTTGTCATCAACGGGGTTGAAGTCGAAGCCAATCCGCGTGACCGACGACCCCAATGCCAGCGTAAACGCGCTGGAGCCCACCACGGGCGTCGCTGTCCCCGTGGTGGGGTCAAGGGTGTAGAGCTGGGCCAAGCCCGAAGCCGGGATGTAGCTCAGCGCATAGAGTACGCCCGTTTTCGGCCGGTAGTCCATGCCCACCAGCGTCCGTCCGCTCAATATGAGGGCATTGCCACTGGCATCCTTCACCAGCACCGGCAGGCTAAGGAGGCCGGCGGTGGGGCTAAGCGGCGAAATGCCCTGAGCCCCCGCCGGAGTAGCCGGATAGCCAAAAACGTTTGGAAATCCCAGCGCCTGGGTGAGGGTGCCCAAGCCGTAGATAAGGTTCTGCGCCTGGGTGGCCGAGCTGCTCAGCAGCAGGACACTAGCAACAAGTAACAGAAGCCGGCGCCACGCCGGCAGCTGCAGTAGGTTTGTGTTCATAAGAAAAGGTGGGAGTTAATGGATGAAATCGTTTTGGTAAGCTGCTTTCTTGTGGTAAACCTTTCGTAGCCTACGGGCTAGCGGACCTGAGTAAAAATAAGTTCCGAAGTTGGTTTGTTTCCGAAGCACCGGGGGGCTTACTGGACCACCAAGCGCCGAGCCACCAAGCCCACAGCCGTGTGGGCCACTACCGCATAAATGCCTGGTGCAAGCCCCGCCAGTGGCAGCTCCAACGTTTCGGCGGCGCCGGCCGCCAGCGTGCGGGTGAGCACCGTGCGGCCCAGGTTGTCGATTACAGCCACCGGAGTAGCCAGCGTGCCGCGGAGCGCCTTGGGCAGCAGCAGCGTGGCCACGCCGTGGGCGGGGTTGGGGTACACGGTGGCCAGCCGCGCCAGGGCGGCCGGGGCCGTGGCCAGCACGCCCTGGCCGCTCAGGTTGAGCACGTAGGGGTTATCGGCCTGGCTGTTGTTGGCAATGCGGAGCGAGCCCGTGTTGGCGCCCGTAGCCGACGGCGTGAAGGTGACGCCGAAATTGGCTGTGCCGCCCGGCACCACGCTCACGGGCGCCACACTGCTCAGCGCAAACGGCCCGCTAAACGTGAAGGCCCCCAGCGTCAGAAACTCGGTGGCGCTGGTATTGCTGATGCTGAAAGTGACCGGCGCCGACGTAGCCCCCTGGCCCGTGGCGGCAAAGCCGGCGAAGGTGCCCCCGTTGGGAATAACGGTGCTGCCCTGCCGCAGCACCGGCAGCGGGTTGGCCGCGGTAGTGCTGAAGGTGAGGGTGCCCGCGCCGGACGTAGCACCGGTGCTGCAGTTGCTCACGATGCTCACCGTGTAGCTCGTGCCCGGCAGCAGGCCGCTCAAACTGGCCGTGGTGGCCGTGCCCGCCAGGGTCTGGGTGCTCGTGGCCGGTACGGTGGTCAGCGTGTAGCTACTGGCCGTGTTGGTACCCGTGAAGCGGACGGTGGCCGAGGTGCTGGTCACGTTGCTTGCCATCAGGCTGGCGGGGGTACCGCAGGCCGGGGGCACCGAGCCCACCGTGAAAACAGCCGGCGCCGAGGGCGTGCCCTGCGTATTCGGGCTGTCGGGGTTGGTGACCGTGACGGGGTAGGTGCCGATTATGGCCAGGTCGGCCGCGGTCAGCGTGGCCGTTAGCTGCGAGGCCGAGACGTAGGTGGTGTTGCGCACGTTGCCATTGTACTGCACCTGAGAGCCGGGCGCGAAGCCCGCGCCATTTACAGTCAGCGTCAGGCCGTTGGTGCCCACCTGGGCGTAATTGGGAGCCAGGCTGCTGATGGTGGGCGTGGGGGCTATGGCAATATCCAGGACATTGAAGGGAAAGGCGTACAGCGCCGGCACCAAGTTCCGCTTGTTGGTCGCATCGCCCGGGTTGCTGGTCAGGTTCAGGTCGTAGAGGTTGCTGCTCGAATAGCCATAGCTCGGGCGGCTGGGGTCGGTGCCGGGCGGCGTGAGCTCCAGCAGCAGGCCCACATTGGTGGTGCCGTTATAGAAAATGTCGGGGTTGATAAGCGCATCGGGCAAGATGCCGTAGCTTTCCAATCTCACCTGCCCCAGCGTGTTGAGGGTGCCCGAGTTCGGCGGAATTTGCGCCGAGAGAATGCCGAAGGGGGCACTCGGGTCGGGCCGCACGTCGATGTCGTAGAGCGTGCTGCTGGTGCTGCCCGGGTAGGCGTTGGAATAGGCAATGCCGCCCACGCGCGGATTGAGGGCCGCGTTGGGGTCCGATGCGCCATACGCCAGGGGGCCATCGGTGCCCACCACCAGGCCGGTGCTGGGGCTGAGGCGGTAGTTCTGGTCGTTGGTGCTCACCACCCGGGCCAGGTCGGCCACGGGGTTAAAATCGAACCCAATGCGTTCGGTGGCCCCGCCCAGGGCCAGCGTGATGGGCGCCGCGCTCACGGGGGTGGCCGCGCCCGTGGCCACGTTCAGGGTATAAAGCTGGGCATTGGCGGTGCTGGCGCCGGTGTCGTAGCCCAGGGCGTATAGCTGGCCGGTGCTGGCGCGGTAGTCGATGGCCACCAGCCGCTGGCTGCCCGTGAGGCCCGACACCAGAATGACCTGGAAACGGGGCCGGCCCGAAGCCACATCGAAGCCCGCCAGCCCCTGCGAGCCGGCCGGCGCGCCGGGGGCATACAAGGGGTCGCCGGGCTGCAGCGTGCGCGTGAGGGTACCCAAACCGTAAACCACTACCTGGGCTCGCCCCGGCACAAAAAACAGGGCGACCAACAGCACGGTAACTAGAAGCCGGGCCCAGTCCCGGCCAGCCGGCCAGCGAGAATGTAGGCGTGCGTACATAGATGATTAAGGATTAAATCAAATGAAAACAGGACGGAGCGCAGACGGCTTTCCCAAGAGAACGACTAACTTAGCCGAATACGGAAATTTATCCGAATTAGGCTGTCCTGACGGGCTAATCCAGATGAATTAAACGTCCCGTGAAGGCAGCCAACAGAAGCCAGTGTTACCACTTTAGGGTGCTCCCAAAGCCTGGGCGAATCATTCCACCACCCGCACCACATCGCCCACCCGAATGGTGCCGCCTTGGGCAATGTGCGCCGTGAGGCCGCCGTGGCCGCGCATGGCGTTGTAGCCGCCGGGCCCCAGCTCTTCTTCCATGCGCGAGCAGGGGTGGCACTCGCCGGTAATGTCGAGAATGACCTCGTCGCCAATTTGAATACGTCGGTTTTTCAGGGCTAGCAGGTTCAGGCCGCTCACCACCAGGTTGCGGCGCAGGCGGGCCGGGTCCACGGGGTCGGGCAGGCCCAGGTAGCCGGCCACGGCCGCCAGGTGTTCGTGCTGAATGAGGGTGACCTGCCGCTTGCCGCCGGTCTTGGGCCGGGCGTGGTCGCCGAGCAGGTGCGAGTCGGTTTTCAGCACCGCTTCCGGTACTGCTACCAGCGGCTCGCGGCGCACCGGGCGCTGGCCAATCCACTCCAGGCGGCCGGTTTGGGGCAGGGTGGCCAGCAGGCGGGCCACGGTCGATTTATCGTCGCCGAAGAAGGGAAATGGCATGCGCCCGGTACGGCGCGGGCAGGGGAGGGTTACAATTCGTCGGGCGTGCCAAAGCCTTCCCGGATTTCGGTGTGCCGAATCAGCCCGCCCAAACTGCCGGCCCGCGCCAGCAGCCCGAAGCTGAGCACGGCCGCCGCCAGCGCGGCCCAGGCCAGCAGGCGCGCTTTGGGCGACGCATTTTTGAATAGCAGCAACCCGAACAGCGCTAGCGAAGCCGCGCCTTCCAGCACCCAAAAGCCGAGCTCGGCCGCCGCCGCGTGCGTCTGGATGAGCGCCCGGCTCACGCGGGGCAGGTCCTGCACAATGGCCGCCGCGCCTGCGCCCGTGAATTGCGCGGGCAGGCACAAAAGGCCGGCCGCCAGCACCGCCACCAGCCCCGCCCGCGTCAGGGAAGCGTCGCGCTGCAGCAGCCCGGCGCCCAGCAGCACGGCGGCAAACAGGCTGCCCACTATCGGGAGGTGGTTGACGAGAAGGTGAAGGTGGGCCTGATTCATAGGGCGAAAATGGGGTGGGCGCCCCGGCCATGCGGCGGGGCCGGCAAAGCTACGGCTATGCTCCGCAGCAGCACCGCCCCGACGCAACCGTATAGCCCACCGCGCGACTCTTATTAATTGAACTGCCACGGCCGCAATATCGTTATTCCAGCACGCCCCAACGAGCGGTGCGCAGCGGCGTTCGGCCGGGCGTTCTGCAATGAAAAGCCGGGCCTGCCCGTTGTAATAAAAACAAGGCGCGCGGGCCTCTGTTGGCTGCTGTTCGAAGTTGCAGTGTCATATTTCTGGCATCACACTTGCCTTAGGTTTAGCCACTAGTCATTCACTTTCTCGATTGCCTGCTATGACTTTCTTCCCTCGTCTTTTCAGCCGCCTGGCCGCTTCGCTGCTGGCGCTCCCCTTGGCGCTGGCGGCGCCGGCCGCGCAGGCCCAAACCGCCCCGGCACCCACCGACGTCATCCGCGAAATCACGGACGCCGTAGGCCTCAAAGCCCGCTTCGAGCTGCGCTCCACGCGCGAGGTCGACAACGCCGCCGCCGTGGTGTACGACGGCAAGCGCTACCTGCTCTACAACCCCGATTTCTTGAACGAAATCAACCGCGCCGGCCACACCGACTGGGCCGGCATCAGCATCCTGGCCCACGAAATGGGCCACCACCTCAACGGCCACACCCTGCGCGGCGGCGGCTCGCAGCCGGCCGATGAACTGGAGGCCGACGAGTTTTCGGGCTTTGTGCTGCGCAAGCTGGGCGCTAGCCTGGCCCAGGCGCAGGCCGCCATGGCCACCGTGCCCGACGATGGCGGCTCGGCCACGCACCCCGGCCGGGCGCCCCGCCTCGTGGCCATCGGCCAAGGCTGGCAGCGGGCCCAGGGCCAGATTGTGGCCAGTGCCCGCACCACCGCGCCCTCGGCCGCGCCGGCCGTGGTGGCAGCCAGCCGGCCTCAGGCAGCGGCCCGCCCCAGCTACGACAGCAATTCGGTGCGCCTGTTCCCCACCGTGCAGACGGATAATGACGACTCGGACTCGCGCGAGATGGTGGCCGTCAATCAAACCAGCGGCGATGCCGTGCGCCTCGTGGCTCAGCTCACGTTCCGCAACGACCCCAGCCGCCGCTATTACCTCACCAATGGCCTGAAAGTGGTGCGCGTGGACGACGAAGACAACGCCGAAGTAGTGGGCCGCGTCAGCCGTACCACCAGCGAAACATTCCCCTACGTGCTGACCGACACCCAGCAGCGCCGCCTGTTCATCACCGCCCGCGGCGATGTATATGACAAAGCCGGCCAGCGCGTTGCCAAGATGCACGACAACATGTAAACTGTGATGAGTCAATATTGAAAAGCCGGCCCGCCATTTAGCGGGCCGGCTTTTTTGTGCATACCGGGTTCGATTGGGACGAGCGGTTGTTCCTTCGTGGCTGATTATCTGCCCCACTGTTCCCAATTCTCATGTCCCAGTTGCCTTTTTTGCTGGTCGATGCTTTCACTACCGAGCCGCTACGCGGCAACCCATGCGCTGTGGTGCTCGATGCCGACGACTTCGACCCCGCGCTACGCCAGCGCCTGGCCCGCGAGTTCAACCAGTCGGAAACGGCTTTTGTGAACCGGGCCGCGCCCGGCAGCACGGAATTTACGGTGCGGTTTTTCACCCCGGCTGAGGAGATTCCGCTGGCCGGCCACCCCACCATTGCCACCATCACGGCGCTGCTTCACGCGGGCCGGGTGGCGTTGCCGGTTTCTGGGGCGGCCCTCACCATCACGCTGCACCTACTGCACGGCCCCATCCGCGTGGATGTGCTGCCGGGCGCGGCCGGTGTCCCGGCCATGGTTTGGATGACGCAGCGTCCGCCCGTGTTCGGCGCCACGCACGCCCCAGAAGCCGTGCTGCCGCTCTTCGGCCTCACGCTCGACGACCTGCTGCCCGGCGCCCCTGTCCAGACGGTGAGCACCGGCACCCCGCAGCTCATGATACTGCTGCGCGACCACGCCGCCCTGCGCCGCGCCCACGTGGCCGATGCCGCCGCCCTGGGCCGCTACCGCGCCGGCAGCGACTTTTTCAGTCCGCACCTGTTTTGCCTGGGCGGTGCCACGCCCGCCGGCCACACCTTCGCCCGGCACTTCGGCACGCCGCCCGATGTGTCGGAAGACCCCGTGACGGGTTCGGCCACGGGCGGCATGGCGGCGTATCTGTGGCACCACGGCTACCTCGATACGCCGGAATTCGTGGCTGAGCAGGGCCACGACATGGGCCGCGCCGGGGCCGTGCAGGTGCGGGTCCACGGCCCGCGCGAGGCCATCGAATCGGTGCAGATTGGCGGCACCGGCGTGGTGGTGCTGGAAGGCAGGTTGCGCGGGGATTTGTAGGCTGTTGGGTGCAACCGGATTTGCATTTAGGCTGTTGAACGTCATGCAGAGCACAGCGAAGCATCTCGCGTGTGGTAGCATTCCAATCGGTAAAGATTAGTGGCGGCACGCGAGATGCTTCGCTGCGCTCTGCATGACGTTCACGCGCCAGCGAAACTCAACCTTCAACCCTCAACACTTCCCCAAGTGCCCGAATTACCCGAAGTCGAAACCTACCGCCGATTTATTGACGAGCTGGCCGTGGGCCAAACCATTGCCGCCGTGCAGGTGAACGATGCCCACGTGCTGGCCACGCCCGAAGCCGAGCTGCGCGCCGGCCTCGTGGGTCGTACCATCACGGGCACCAGCCGGCTGGGCAAGAACTGCTTTCTGGAACTGGACAACGGCAAAGTGCTGGTGCTGCACTTCGGCATGACCGGCGACGTGGGCGCCTACCGCGACGAGCCCGATGCCCCGCGCTTCACCCGCGTGGCCCTGCACCTAACCGATTCCGGCCTGCGCCTGGCCTTCATCGACCCGCGCAAATTCGGCCGCATCCGGCTGGCCGACAGCGCCGCCGCTCACCAGGCCGCCAAGAAAATCGGACCCGACGCGCTGGCCATCACCGCCGCCGAGCTGCACCAGAAGCTGAGCCGCCGCAAAACGTTGCTCAAGCCGCTGCTCCTCGACCAGGGCATCACCGCCGGCCTCGGCAACTGGATTGTGGACGAAGTGCTGTTTCAGGCCAAAATCCACCCCGAGCGGCTGGGCTCCTCACTCACCGAGAAGGAAACGAAGGCCTTGCACGACGCCATTCAACTGGTGCTGAACACGGCCATTAACCAAGAGGCCAACTACCGGCATTTTCCGGCCTCTTTCCTAATTCACGCCCGCGAGTGGGACACTTCGGCCACGCCCGTCAGCGACGATGCGCACACCTTCTGCCCCCGTCATCCGAAGGTGAAAATCGAGAAATACTACGTGGGCGGCCGCGCCACCTACATCTGCCCCAAATGCCAGCCCGCGCCCGCCTCAGCGCATGTTGCCGAGGCTGCCCGCGACAATAAAAATGCCTGAGCACGCCCCAAACCCAACGATGAGTACTAGCAGCATGCTCACGAAATAAGGCGCCGCCCCCGCATCTTCTGGGCCCCGCCCTAGGTGGGTAAAACCCAGAATCAGGTTGACCAATGCCTGGCCCAGGTAGAAGAAGCCAAACAGAAAAATACCGGCGTCGAAGCCAAAGTTCGCTGCCAGTCCCAGCACGACGGCTGCGCCCAGCACTATCAGCAGATTATTGCGAACGATGCTACCAAAAGTGGGCTTTTCCATGAGCTGATTCGATGGGGATTGAGGTCCGTTGAGTCAGAATTAGTAGGTGTACGTGCCGCCAATGCATGCGCCAAAGCCAATCAATAAGGTCAGCATGGCGGCCAGGAAGAAGCTTTGCCGGGTTTCGATGCTTCGGGCGGCATAACCCAGAAGGGCATTGACGAAGAACTGAATGAAAATAGCCGTTGCCAGGGAAATAATAAAGCCTGTACCCTTTCCTTCCATCGGAGAATCATCGTCCTGCATCCGAAATGCGGCTGCTAAGCTCAGGATAATGGCTGAATTGATGCCCAAAATACGTGGAAACGATGCCTTCATAAAGTGGGCTTTCCTATCAGGAAAAATGGTTAGGCTTGATTGCAGGGGATTAGATTACAGTCCCAGCGCGCCGCTGCACATGCCCCAGCCTATCAGCAAAAGAACCAGCCCAATGAGCACGACTATCAGGCAGCCGTTGTTTTTCGGCGGTTCGTTGGGTGGGTTGCTTGTGGTTTTGAGCGGCTCCATTACACAATGCCGATGCGTTCGGCCCGCAATTCCTCCAGCCGCGCCAGCTTTTCCTGGTCGCGGTAGAAGATATTCATGGTTTCGAAGGGAATGATTTTCAAGTCCTTGCTTACAATGTGCACGCAGGATTTCTTCACGGCGCGCACGTCGAAATTGTGCGCGTCCATGAATTGCAGAATGATAATTCGGAACAAATTATCATAGCCCAGATTCGGCGCCGACACCTGCGGCAGGCAGCACAGCAGTTGGTTAATTTCGGGCACCACCGTATCCACGGTATTGGCGGTGCTGAACAGCTTGAGCATGTGCTGGCGCAGGCGCGGGTCGCGCTCATACACAATGGTGTTACCTCCGCTCTGGAGCAGCTCGGCGGGGTCCACGTAGCGGGTGAGGGGGAAGACTTCGCCCTCCAATTTTAGCGCATAGGCCATGGCCAGCGCGTCGGGGTTGCAGGGCACGGGCAGCAGGTCCTCGGCCGTGAAAACCGGGCTCTGGTCGATGATGCCCTGGCGCACTTCGGTGAGCGAAAACGAGTCGGTTTCGGGGTTGAAATTATCGAGCCGCCCGGCCGCCTGCGTGGGCTGAAATGTGACGCCGCGAATGCACCGCTGCTTCAACGCGTAGTCGATGATGTCGCCCATTTCGTCATCGTTCAAGCCCTTTTGCAAGGTCACCACCAGCGTAGTGCTGAGGTTATACTTATTGAGATGCTCAATGGCTTGCCGGCGCACCTCGCGCAGGTCGCGGCCGCGCATGGTCAGCAACACGTTTTCGCGGAAGGAATCGAATTGCAGATACACTTCGAACGCGCCCGCATACGTGGCCAGCCGCGCTACGAAAGCCTCGTCCTTGGCCAGGCGCACGCCGTTGGTGTTCACCATCAGGTGCTTGATGGGCTTGCGCTTGCACATGTCCAGAATTTCCCAGAACTGCGGGTGCAGCGTGGGCTCACCGCCCGAGATTTGGACCACGTCGGGCTCGCCCTCGTTGGCCACCACTAGGTCCACCATGGCTTCCACTTCTTCCAGGGTGCGGTGCCGGCCGTGGGTGGGGCTGCTTTCGGCGTAGCAGGTGGGGCAGGTGAGGTTGCAGCGGTCGGTTATCTCGATGACGGTGAGGCAGCTGTGCTGCTCGTGGTCGGTGCAGAGGCCGCAGTCGTACGGACAGCCGAAGTGCGTGGGTGCGTTGAAGCGGCGCGGCGTCTCGCTGGGCTTCACGTAGTTGCGGATGCTCTTGTAGTACTCAATGTCGGTGGCAATACGCACCTTCTGGCGCCCGTGCTCGGGGCAGCGCTTGAGCATGAACACGTTGTTGTCCTCGAAGACAATTTTGGCCTCAATGCGGCGCAGGCACTGCGGGCAGAGGCTGAGGGTGAAGTCGTAGTAGGTATAGGGCCGTTCGGGCATGGCGCAGCAGGAAAGGAGAATTAGTGCCGGAATATAGCGGCAAAACTGTAATTCCACCTGTTATCCTGAGTTCAGCGAAAGACCTTATCACGCTTACACATAGCATTGCTAATTGCTCAGTCATGATAAGGTCATTTGTCCCTGCTTAATGCGCAGAATGCTCAGGACGACAAGCGGGATTTATTTCTCCACCTCCCGCAACGCCTGCCGCACTTCAAACTCAGTTATTTGCTCCGGGTAATTGGCGTAGAAAATGTTGTCCTCATTCAGCCGGTAGCCGCTAATCAGAGCGCGTTGCGCGGCTTCGAGGTGCTGCCGGGCCAGGGCCGGTTGGTCCTGCACCCGGTAGTTGAGCGCCAGGTAATAATTGGCTTCCGGGTGTTGCGGATAAGCTTTGAGGCACTGCTGCAGATACTTTTCCGCTTGCGCGTATTGCTTCAGCCGGGCCGCCGCCACGCCCGCATACCACAGGGTGTTGAAATGGATGGAGCCCTGTCCATCGGCGCCGCGCTGCAGAGCCATATCGGTGGCAAACGCTTTTTCGGCCAGCTTGTAGTGGCCCAATTCCAACTCGCAGGCACCCTCGAAAAACGCGTAGGTGTGGTCCATCTCGCGGCCGTTGGGCTTGAGCTCCGCCACACGCTGGAAATCCGCAATGGCCCCGGCATAGTCCTTGGTGAAAATGCATTTGAGAAAACCCCGGTAAGCCAGCCAGCGGTTTTCGTCCAGCGCCACGGCCTTGTCTATCAGGGGCATGGATTTGGCGTAATCACCGCATTTTATCAGCGGCATGGCCTTTTGCTGGTAGGCGTAGGCAATGTTGGGACAGGCGGCAATCAGGCTGTCGCAATACTGCCCCCACTGCGGACTCAGGTAGCTCACGCGGTGGGCGCCCCGGTCGAGGTAGCGGGCCACGAGCGTGTCCTGGTAGGCTTTGCTACTGCAGTCGCCAACTGCTTTGGTCGGCTGCTGGCAATGCCCGAGCCGCGCCACGGCCAGCAGGCTAAGGAATAACAGCCACGACTTTGCCATCGGTTATTTTGAAGGTTAAATAAGTGAAATAACTCACGGCATAGCCGCTGTGCGTGGCCGCGCGCCAGTCCTTCAGCGTTTTCAGAAAGGCGTACAGCTCATTCACCAGCTCCGGCCGGAAGTGCGTGGGCATGTAATTCGCATCGGTTTGCAGCACCTGCGTCATCGGCTGCCGAAACCCCGCGCAATCAATCACAAACCGAAACGTGACGTAGCCGCTGCCGCCGAATTTGCGGCTGTCGTGCGCCAGAAAGGCCGTCGCCTCCCGCACCAGCGTGGCCGAGCTGAGCGGGTACTTCCCATCCACGGCGAAATAGGGGGCGGTGGGGACTTTCGCGCAAGCGGGGTTGCGCGTCGTGGTGGTGTCGAGGTATTCGCCGCCGTTGAAGGAGAGGTATTGGGCGCGAGAGGGAAGGCTAAGTAGGAACAGGAAGCCGGCACATAAACACTTCATAATAAACCCGTACGGGTGCGAACTAAAGGTGATATTGCAGGAGGTGTAAGAGCGTTCGAATATGTCATAGGGTAGTGATAGTGGATGTGTTATAAAACGCAGTTAGAGCATACTTCAACCATCTCAGAGTAATGTTTATTATCTAAAGTAGATATTATACTCAGAATGTCAGAAACAATGTTATCGCCTTCTCCTAATAGGTTGTCAATCGGGCTGTCATGGAATTCTATTTCTTGGTTATGAGAATACTTATTGATAAATCTATATACCTTTTCTCTGGTAAGATTATCGGGGCACCCTGCCTGCAATAGCTGGCTAAAGTCGTTTCGACCTTTAGGAAATTTAAATGTTAAAAAAGCCTCTAATAACTTTCTTGAAAAATTTGCTGCTAAAAATGCCTTTTCAAGGTCAAGAGATTTTAAGTCTTTTAGCGAATATAATTTAAAAAATATGAAATGGTATTCTGAATTAAAATTCAGTAGAGTTGTGTTTGCATTTTTTATAATAGATGTTCTATTGATTTCGCTTGTAGAATCAATGGAATAAAAATGAGACTTCAAATTTTCCTGGATGGTACCATCTGTAAGTCTTTTGCGTTCGTTCTTCTTGATTAGCCAATCCCGAACTAGTTTGAAATACTGAAAATTATGTGTAAATATGAATAACTGTAATGCTTTTTCGCATTCCTGTTTTAAAAATGAAAAAGAGCAAAATAAATGAGTGCTATCAAAACTTGATATTGGGTCGTCAACTAGTATAATGGTATTTTCGATTTTATTACCACTTTCTTTGAGTTTAGAAACAAAGTAGACAAAGGCAATTGCTGTCTTCTCGCCTTCACTTAAGTTCGTTGCTGATTGCGAATGACCATCCCTTATTAAATTGTAGCCTTTTAAATCCTTGTTGAACTGAATAGAAATATCATTTCTTCCAATAAACTTGCTTAGTTTCTTGTTAAAATCATCAGCGCCAACCGCCTCATTGATTAGAATTGATTCCAGAGCGTCAATAGTTGATTTGCTTTCTGTGATTTCACTATTTAGTTTTTCTAAGTCTGCACGTTGATTTTTAATGTTTGTTTCAATGCTGAAATAGTTTTCAGAAAAAACGGTATGACAAACAAAATGTAATTCTAATGCATCTTGTGCTTTCTTGATTTCCTCCTCAAAATCCTTGTTCTTATTGTTGTGCTTAGAAATAGTGCCAATTATTATTTCTAGATGCTGGTTGAAAGATTGAAACAGAATTTGTGTATCTAAAAATCGAATAGTATTTGCTAAGAAAGGATTTGCAACCTTTTCATCTAATCCAGTAATGGCATTATTTGTTAAAGCCATACAAGCAATTTGGCTTATCAGAAAATTTTCCTTGGCTAGAATGAATTCTGGATGCAGGTCATCATAGAACGCTATTTGCTCGGGTATTTTTTTGTTCATTTGCAGGTTTAAATTTGCAAATTTCGCCTCCAAATTATTCAGTTGTTTTGATAATTTAGAGTATTCCTCATTAAAGTGGTTGTTTAATTCATTGATTCTGTGCGGTGGTATTGTTTGGCCACAGAATTCACATGCATCATTCTGGTGTGACGCTCGGATTGCCAATCCCTCCTGAATCCAGTGGTTAATGTCGATATTCTGAACTAATCTCTCGATTCTAGCTGAAAAAATACTGCTCGATAAAACCTTCTCTAGTTCAGCAAATAATGCTTCAATTTCCTCTAGTCTGAATGAATCTAAATCATTGGAGTTTATATCAGATTTTCTAGAAGGTTTTATAGCATTTTTCAACTCCTTAACCTGTTCAACGTCCAGTATAGATTCGCGGCAAATATTGCTGCGATTGTTTTTGATAAAATTTCCTAATTTAGTTCTGTCGTAGTTGAGAAAATAGTTATTATTGGTTTCTATTAATTCAAAGGATTTTTTAATATTGCTTGACCATTTGCTTAGGTTCTTTTTGAGGCTCTCCTCATTTTTCGAGTTTTCAAACTTGTTTAACTCGTATTTTTTGGTATTAAGACGATGTTTTTCTAAAGTCATCTTGTATTTTTCCATCTCATCCTTTTTCTCTTCTGATAAAATAATTATTGTGTTAGCTTTTGAGTCCTCAAAATTTACGTTTTTATCAATAAAATCCTTGTTAAATACTCTTATATTGATAGAGTTGCTGGCAATATTTTTGTGCGTTATCAGTACATGGTCTTTGGCTGTTATTGAAAATTATGAAGCAATAAAATGACTATGGACTTTCTTGTCACCAATAGAATAATACAACTTTGCTAGTGTGCTTTTACCGCTGCCATTATGGCCATAAAATAAATTGAATCTATTGAATTCCTTCAGTCCTGTAACTGGCGTGTAATCCTTAAAAATGCCAAATTTTTTGAGCTTATCAATTTGAGTAATCATTGCTTTTAGGAAAGTTGTCTTTCGTTATAAGATTAGATACTGTGTTTGTTAGGCGGCAAATGTGAATGCCCCAAAGCCAAATATAATACCCCAGCCCCACCACGCACGCCCACTGTATGGCCGTGAGGCCCAGCCCCGGCAGCGCCGCCGTGGGCTTGATGAATTCCACCAACAGCCGGAACAATAGATAGCCGCTCAGAAACAGCTGAAACCGCCGGCCATTGGCCAACGGCCCGCGCCGCCGTTCCAGTCCCCAAAGCAGTAGCGCCAGCGCCCCCAGAAACAGAATTTCGTAGAGGTTGGTGGGGTGGCGCCGGATGCCATCGCCGAAATTGATGCCCCAGGGCAGGGTGGTGGCCGTCCCGTAGGTTCCATCTTCGAGCCCGCTGAAAAAGCAGCCGAGCCGGCCGATGGCCAGCCCGAGAATAATGGGAAACACCATGAGGTCGCCGCTGCTGGCCGTCACGCCCAGGCGCTTTTTGGTGAGTTCCACGCCGATGAGGCCGCCCAGGAAGCCGCCCACGATGGTTTTGTTGGTGAAGTAGTATAGCCAGCCGCCGGGCGGATGCGCCAGCAACTCGGGGTGCTCCAGCAGGCCCAGCAAGCGCGAGCCGAGCAGGGCCCCAGCGGCCGCGCCCACAAAAATCCATTGCCGGTGGGCATCGCTGATGCGGTCGGGGTGGCCGGCGCGCAGGCGCTGGTAGAGGCGGTAGCCGAGGGAGTAGGCCAGCACCTCGCACAATAGATGCACGGGCAGGCGCGCGGGACCCAAGGCTAGCTCGACGGGGAAATGCATCTCGCAAGATGCAACACGCTGCGCATTGACGCCCGGCCCGGACTTATTGCATTATCCGTACGCGAAAAAAAGAAGCTTTTTTTGCACTTCAGAAACAATTAATAATTATGACGGACGTTCTGACTAGTTTTTTTCAAATTTTTTTAATAAAAATATCGACAATTCAAGTTTGAAAATATAATAGATGATAAACTCGCTGATAGTTAGGTTAATAATTAGGAATAAATAGCTTCGTGAATACGGGATAGGTTGTCGTATTTGGGCGAGTAAAGTGCCTGTTTGGTCGATTGCTTTGGAACGCGCGGCAATATTTCTGCCACGGGGCGGGTTAGTACACCAGAAGCGACATGCTGCAGATGGGTGCTTCTGGTTGCCTGGATTACTCTTTTTATCTCTAATCCCATTCCTATGTTCCGCAACGTTCTTGTGCTTGTTGGCCTGCTGAGTTTATTGACCATCGCCGACGCTTCCGCTGCTTCGACCAGCGGTTTCCGCAATCCCAATCGTAAAATAATGCCCGGCAACCACCGCCCGATTTACCGGCGTTACGGGCACCACGGCCTGTTCCACAACGGATTCCTCGGCATTCACAACCGCCGCCAAACCAAGATTTCGGGGGCCAAGGTGGGCGGCAACAAGCGCCGCGGCACGCTGTAAAAACGAAGTGCCGAAATGGCACGAGTACCCCGAATTTTTAATTCGGCCCAGTTGAACATCATCTGTTTTGACGGGCCGAATTGAAAATTCGGGGTACTCGTGCCATTCGACGTTTACACCTCGTTGTTCTTCGCCGCCGCTTTGCGGTTGAGGGTGGTGAGCGGCGAGCGGGTGATGTCCGATTCGCTTTCGAAGCCGGTGCGGCGCACGTTGGCGGCGGGGCTTTCGCCGGTGGCGGGCAGGGCGCGGTTCATCCAGCTCAGGATGTCGGTGGTGGTGCCGGGCAGCAGGCCGTGGAAAGCAGCCAGGAACTTGGCGGGCAGCGAGAGGATGATTTCGCCATCGCCGCGGCGGCAGGCGTTCCAGATTTGGCGGGCGGCCTGCTCGGCGCTGAGCGTGAAGCCGGGCAGCGAGTCGGCGATGCTGAACCAGGCGAATTCTTTTTCGTGCTGGCCTTTCACTTCGGCGTGGCCCACGCTGCCGGTACGCAGCAGGCCCGGGCACACCGTCGTGACGCTGATGCCGTGCTGCCGCAGCTCGGCCCGGAAGCCTTCCGAAAGGCCCACCAGCGCAAATTTGCTGGCGCTATAGGGCGCCATGTGCGGCAGCGCCACCTTGCCGCCCAGCGAGGAAATATTGACGATGCGGCCCGCTCCCCGGCGGCGCATGCTGGGCAGCACAGCCTGCATGGCGTGCAGCGGCGCCCAGAAATGCACGGCCATCGAATCCTCAAAATCGCGCGAGTCCATGTTGTCGAGCGGGCCGGCCGTGATGATGCCGGCGTTGTTGATGAGTACATCGACCGGGCCAAGGCGGGTTTCGACCTCGGCCACCATGGTGCGCACTTCTACTTCGTTGGTGATGTCGCGGGCCAGGGTGAGCACATCGGCTTCGGCAGCGCCGGCCATGAGCAAATCCTGGCGGGCGCGGGCCAGCTCGGCCTCGTCGCGGGCGCAGATGGCCACCCGGGCGCCCTCGGCCACGGCCTGGCGGGCCAGCACGAGGCCCAAGCCGCGCGAGCCGCCGGTGATGAGCACCACGCGCCGGCTGAGGTCGTAGGAGCCGCGGCGGTTGCCCCAGAGGGTGGCGCCTAGGGCTGCCACGCCGAGCCCGGCGGCCAGCAGCCAGTTCTTCGAAGAAGTACGCTTGTTCTGTTTCATGAAGGTTGTATGCCAAACCGGGCCGAAAGGTTGCACGGGCGCGAAGCCGGGGCCCGATTTTCGGGCGGCTCTGGCACGAAACATGGTTGGCGAGGCGTTCAAGGCTGAAAGAGCGGGCTTTTTCGCCGATATTTACTCCGCCGTAGCGCCCCTTTTTCTGTGCCCGTGTTTCCACCCAAGTTTCCCATGAAAGTTATTTTGCTCTCGTCGCTGCTGGCCGTGGCCGCCGCGCCGGCTGTGCTGGCCCAGGCGCCGGCCCATGCCGTGGTGAAAGCCAAAACCAAAACCGCCGGCCAGCCCAGCGTGAAAACCAAAACGCGCACCGCCGCCCGCCCCGCCGAGGAAGAAGCCCCCGCGCCCCTGGCTGATGCGGCCGTGGTCGACGCCAAAACCAACGCCCTTACGGCCAACATGCAGAAAAACCTGGGCCTCAACCCCCAGCAAACCGAGAAAGTCCGTGCCATCAACCGCCGCAGCATCGACGCCGTGGAGTCGGCGCACCTGCGCTATAAGGCCGACCCGCGCAAGCTGGCCGGCGTGGTCGAAACCGTGAGCAGCTCCCGCCTCTCAGCCATCAAAGACGTGCTGACCCCGGCGCAATTCGACAAATACCAGCGTAAGCGTGAGGAAAAAATGGGCGTGCCCAACGTGCAGGGTGTGCAGGGCACCCCGCCCCCCGGCCTGGGCGGTGGCGGCGCCGGCGACCAGTAGGCGATGCAGGGGCGGGGCGAAACATTATCAACGTCATGCAGAGCGCAGCGAAGCATCTCGCGTGTGGTGGCAAATTATTGGTTGGTTGAAGCAAGCGAGATGCTTCGCTGCGCTCTGCATGACCGTGTCGAATTCGTTTAACGACTCAAAGCGCCGGGCCCCGAAAGTCCGGCGCTTTTTCATGCCCCATACTTTCACTTTCGGCCACCAAAGCGCTCGCAGGCGTATGCTGAGGTATGAATCAACCCTCTGCTCCCGGCCGTTTGGCGGCTTTACTATCCCGCGCCGGGCTCGACTGGTTTTTGCTGGCGCTTCTGGGTGTGGTGGCGCTGGCTTACTTCCAGCCCGGCCTGGGTAGTAAGGCTAGCCCCGTGCCGTGGCATACCATCACCACAGTGGGTGTGGCGCTGGTGTTCTTCTTTTACGGCCTGAAAATGAGTGTGGAAAAGCTGCGCGCCGGCATGCGCAACTGGCGGCTGCACGTGCTGGTGCAGGGGGCCACGTTCGTGCTGTTTCCGGCGCTGGCGCTGCTGGTGCGGCCGTTTTTCGGCAGCGAAAGCGGCGACTTGTTGTGGCAAAGCATTTTCTTTCTGTGCGCGCTGCCCAGCACCGTTTCCACGTCGGTGGTGATGGTGAGCATTGCGGGCGGCAACCTGCCCGCCGCTATTTTCAACGCCAGCCTTTCCAGCTTGCTGGGCATCTTGCTCACGCCGCTGCTCACCAGCTTGTTTTTGCACACCGGCACGGGTGGCGGGCAGCTGTGGGGCCTGGCCACGCAGCTGCTGTGGCAGGTAGTGCTGCCGGTGGGGGCGGGGGTGCTGCTCCATTCCCGGTTCAGCGCCTTTGTGGAGCAGCGCAAGGCCGGCCTGCGCGTGTTCGACCAGATTACCATTCTACTCATCGTTTTCACCGCCTTCTGCGATTCCTTCGCCGAGGGCATCTTCAGCCGCTTTGGCGTGGCCGATATTGTGAAGCTTGGGGCGGGCATGGTGGCGCTCTATCTGGTGGCCTTCGGCACTATCTGGGGCCTGAGCCGGGCTCTGCATTTTCCGCGCGCCGACCAGATGGTGGCCGTATTCTGTGGGTCGAAGAAGTCGCTGGTGCATGGCAGCGTGATGGCCAGCCTGCTGTTTCCGGCCAGCGCGGCCACGGGGCTGCTTCTCTTACCGCTGATGCTCTATCATGCGCTGCAAATCATTCTGGCCAGCAGCATGGCGCAGTATTTGGGGCGGCAGACGGCAGCAGAGCCGGCAGCAGTAGCATCTTAAAACGATTTGCTGACCGGAAATTTGCTGACCGGAAAAAGGAACGTCATGCTGAGCGCAGCCGAAGCATCTTTACCGCAGCAGTAACTATTTACTTGCGCGGTAGAGATGCTTCGGCTGCGCTCAGCATGACGTTCCTGTTTTCAATCTTAAAACAACCTGGCTCTACGCTCCCAGCTTCTCCTTGAAGAAGACCAGTGTCAGCGCCCAGGCCTCGGCAGCGGCTTGGGGATTATAGCTCGGCCGCTCGTCGCAGTTGAAGCCGTGGTCGGCGTAGGAAATGACGGTGTTGATGTAGGGCTTGCCGGCGGCGTCTACGGCGCCGGTCACTTCCGCAATGTGCTCTTTTTTGATGTGGGCATCGAGGCCGCCCCAGAAGAAGAGGTGGGGCGCGTGCAGGTCGGCGGCGCGGTCTTTCAGTAGGTGTGTGCCGCCGCCGTAGTACGACACGCCGGCCGCCAGCGGCAGCACCGCGTTGGCCAGAAACGACACGCGCCCGCCCAGGCAAAACCCGATGCTGCCGATTTTATCGGCCATCACCAGCGGCTGGCTGGTGAGCCAGGCGTGGGCGGCCTGCACGTCGGCCGTCAGGCCCTCCACCGTGATGCCCTGAAAGTGCGGCGCGGCCACGGTATTGAAATCCGAATAGGCGATTTCCAGCCCCGGCGCGGCCGTGCGGTGGAATAATTCGGGCGCTACCACGGCGTAGCCGGCGGCGGCTAGGCGGTCGGCCACGTTGCGGATGTGCTGATTTACGCCAAAAGCTTCCTGCAACAGCAGGATGCCTGGTACCGGGCCGGTATTGCTGGGGAAAGCCGCGTAGGCGTGCATTTCGGTGCCATCGGCCACGGTGATGATAATGTTATTCTGGTTGCTCATTTAAAACAGGAGGAGGGAAAGTTCGGGTGCCTATACCGCTTTAGCCGGCAAATGTTCGTGCCCGGGGCCGGCGGGCGGCTGTGCCCGTCGGCCTCGAACCGGATGGGTCCGCTGCTGGTTTGTGCATTCCATATCCCCTGAATCTATGAGTGCCTCCCCCAAACTTCGCCTCAACGTGCTCGACCAGTCGCCCATCCGGCCGGGCGCCACGCCCCGCCAGGCCCTGCTCGAAACCGTGGAACTGGCCAAGCTGGCCGACCGCCTCGGCTACACCCGCTTCTGGGTGAGCGAGCACCACAACACCAACACCCTGGCTGGCTCGACGCCGGAAGTGCTGCTGGCCCACCTCGGCAACCATACGCGGCACATCCGGCTGGGCTCGGGCGGCATCATGCTGCCGCACTACAGCGCCCTGAAAGTGGCCGAGAACTTCCGCATGCTCGAAAGCCTGTTTCCCGGCCGCATCGACCTGGGCATGGGCCGCGCGCCCGGCGCCGACCGCCTCACGGCCTACGCCCTCAATCCCGCCAACCAGTTCAACGAGAAGGACTTCGTGGAGCAGCTGATGGACCTGCAGGCCTACCTGCGCGATGAAAAAGTGCCCGATACCATTCATGAGCGGGTGATGGCCATTCCGCAGTCGGCCACCGCGCCGGAGCTGTGGATTCTGAGTTCCAGCGGCCAAAGCGGGCTGTTTGCGGCGCACCTGGGCATGGCGTTTTCGTTCGCGCAGTTTATCAACGGCACGGGCGGCCCGCAGGCCGTGCGGACGTACCGCGAGCGGTTCCGGCCCTCGCTGGAGCTGGCCGAGCCCTTGGCCAACGTAGCCGTATTCACCCTCTGCGCCGATACCGAGGAGAAAGCCGACGAGCTGCGCAAAGCCATGGACATGCAGCTCATCCGCTTCAACCGGGGCGAATTCCGCACCTTCCCCTCAGCCGAGGAAGTGCGCAGCTACCAATTCACGGCCGAAGACCAGGCCCACCTGCTGCACAACCGCGCCCGCGTGGTGAGCGGCACGCCCGCGCAGGTGCACGCCCAGTTCACCCAAATGGCGGCCGAATACGGCGTGGATGAAATAACCGCCGTCACCATCACCGCCGATTTTGAGGACCGCCGCCGTTCCTACGAGCTGCTGGCCGAGGCGTTTGAGCTGGCCCCGGCCGGTGATGTAGCCGTTGCCCAAGCTGCCTGGTGACTTGGCCGCAGCCCGTTGCTCCTCACTGCTGATAGTTCAAAGCGCCTGGTAATTTGCTGGGCGTTTTTGTTGTCGGTCAGATTGTTAGATTAATGCTGCCGCTGCCATGTAATGGCACTGTTGATGCGGAATCTATTCTTATTTAGAATAAGTCCAGATAGTTTTAGGAATCTTGTTTAGACTGATTCTAAATTTGCAGCACCAATTACCCTTAGTGCTGCTGCATGATTTCCAGAATCTTTACCCAAGTACTTTCTACGCTAGCGTTTTGCTTGTTGCTGACGGGCACCCTTAGCGCCCAGTCGCGTTCCGGCGCCATTTCCGGCATCATTCGGACCAGCGACGGCAAGCCGGCGGCTTTTGTCAGCGTGGGCATTCCCAAGTCTGGCAAAGGAACCAATACGGCCGAGGACGGCACCTACCAAATCCGGGGCGTTGAGCCCGGCACGCACGTGCTGCGGGTGTCTTTCGTGGGCCTGCAGTCGCAGGACCAGACGGTGACGGTGACCGCCGGCCAAACCACCAAAACGGATTTTGCCCTGACCGAAAGCGCGGCGCAGCTGAATGAGGTGGTGGTAACGGGCACGACGACCATCAACCGGCCGGCTTCGGCCAGCAAGGCCGACATCGCGCCCCTTGACCTGCCCCAGAGCATTGGCGTGGTGACGAGCACCGTCATTGCCGACCAGCAGGCCCAGCGCCTCGGCGACGTGCTCAAGAACGTGAGCGGCGTGTCGCTCACGCAGCAGCGCCAGGGCGTGGCCGAAACCTTTTCGGCGCGCGGCTACAGCATCGGCGTGGGCGGCGGGGGCGGCAGCATTTTCAAAAACGGCCTGATTTCCAACACCCAGGGCTTCCCGGATGCCAGCACGCTGGAGTCGATTGAGGTGCTGAAGGGCAGCTCGGCGCTGCTCTACGGCAACGTGTCGGGCGGTCTGGTTATCAACATGGTGACCAAGAAGCCGCGCTACGAGTGGGGCGGCGAAGCGTCGATGCGCGTGGGCAGCTACAGCTTCTACAAGCCGATTGTGGACGTGTATGGCCCCCTCAGCAAGCGGCTGGCGTTCCGGCTGGTGGGCACCTACGAGAATGCGAAGAGCTTCCGCGACGTGGTGAAATCGGAGCGTGTGTACGTGAACCCTTCGCTGATGTACAAGCTGGGCGATAAAACCGACCTTCTAGTGCAGGGCGACTACCTCAAATCGAACATCACGCCCGACAACGGCGTGGGCGTCATCAACCAGAACGCCGACGTGCAGCTGCCGACCAGCGCCGTGCGCTCGCGCTTCATCAACGCGGTGTGGGCCTATAATAACACAGACCAATACTCGGCCTCGGCGGTGCTGAACCACCGCTTCAACGAGCAGTTCAAGCTGAACGCCATTGCCGGCATCATGGACACCCGCGTGAACGGCTTCGGCCTGAACGTGCCCAGCGCCATCACAGCCGTGGCCACCCGCAAGCTGGCCGTGGGCGACTACGCCCGGACGCTGGGCGGCGTGAAAACCGGCGAGCGGGACTACAACGCCCAACTGAACCTGACCGGCAAATTCGACACCGGCTTCCTGGGCCACCAGTTGCTGGTGGGCGGCGACTTCCTGCGCATCGTGAGCGAGAGCAACACGTTCAGCTACCGTAGCGCCAACGGCAGCACCGCGGCGGCCTATGACACCATCAACATCTTGGACCGCAGCCGGCGCCGGGAGCGCACCGACATGCCCGATAAATCGGTGCTGGCCCGCACCACTTCGCCGTCGTACCGCTTCGGGGCCTACGTGCAGGATTTGATTAGCCTCTCGCCCAAGTTCAAGGTGCTGGCCGGCGTGCGGTGGTCGTACCAGAACGTGAAGCAAACCACCATTTTCAACGAGGCCACGCAGGTGCAAACCAGCGGCACGCTGGACGACAAATACGACAAGGCCTTCTCGCCGAAAGGCGCGCTGATTTACCAGCCGCTGGCCACCATGTCGCTCTACGCCAGCTACACCAACAACTTTACCGTGAACGCGGGCGTGGACCTGAATGGGAACCAGCTCCGGCCTTCGTTGGTGGACCAGTACGAGGCCGGCTTCAAAAACGAGCTGCTGAAAGGCCGGATTTTCACCAACCTGAGCGTGTACCGCTACCGCAACAGCAGCCTGGCCCAGGCCGCCATCCTGCCCGATGGCTCGGTGAGCCCCACGGCCCGCGCCCTCACCGGCGAAACCACCAGCGACGGCATGGACGTGGACATCAACGGCAACTTTTCGAAGAACTTCTACTTCAACACCGGCTACGGCTACAACTTCCACCGCTACACCAACACGTCGGGCAAAACCGGCAGCCAGGTAGAAGGCGAGCGCCTCATCAACAACCCCGCCCACACGGCCAACGCCTCCATTTTCTACACCTTCGACCTGCCCGCGCTGCGCGGCTTCAAGCTCGGCGCCTCGGCCTTCTATACCGGCCAGCGCTTCGGTGGCCTCAACAACACAGTGAACCAAGCGCCGGCCTACGACCGCCTGGTTTCGCTCAGCGGCTTCACCACCATCGACCTGTCGGCGGGCTACACCTACCGCCATTTCTCGGTGCTGGCCAAGCTCTCCAACATCACCGACGAGATGAACTACGTGGTGCACGACCGGTACAGCATCAACCCGATTCCGCCCCGTCAGTTCCTGACCACGCTCGGCTACAAGTTCTAAAATTCTCGGCTTCGCCCGAAGCTCACCGATTGCACGGCTTAGTGGCTGGCAGGCTGAATCGAACCAGGCCGCTGCTTAAGCCGTGCAATCGTCGGTTCGGCCGGGCCCTCTGACCAACAAATACTTCCCTCCCTGCATGAGCCCGCTCAAATCTGCCTTTCGCACCGTTCATCTCTGGCTGGGCCTGGCCTCGGGCCTGATTATCGTGTTTGTGTGCCTCACGGGCTGCGTGCTGGCTTTTGAAAAAGAGCTGGAGCAGTCCTGGCACTCCGAGCGCTACTTCGTGGCACCGGCCAGCACGCCGCGCCTCTCGCTGGCCCAAGTAGCCGAGGCCGTGCGCGCCTACAAGCCCAAAGCCAAAATCGGCGGCCTGAAAGTGTACGCCGACCCCACCCGCACCGTGGAAGTAAGCCTCGCCGGTGCCCCGGAAGGCGGCAAGGGCCGCATGGGCCGGGAAGGTGGCCGCCTTGGCAACGGCGCTGAGGCGAAAGGCGGCGAAGCACGCGCCGCTGGCCGCCCGGCCGCCGGTGGTGCGCCCGGCGAAGGCCCCGGCAAAGATGGAAAAGGCGGCAAGGGCCGTGGCGAAGGTGGCGGCCCCCGCGTGTTCGTGAACCCCTACACCGCCGCCATCACCGGCGAGCTGAACCCGCGCGACAACTTTTTCAAGACCGTGGAGCAGTTGCACCGCGGCCTGGTAGCCGGCAAAGCGGGCAAGCTGGTGATGGGCATCAGCGCCACCGTTTTTCTGTTCATTTTGGCCACGGGCATCGTGCTGTGGTGGCCGGCGGCCCGCAAGGCTTTCAGCGCCCGCCTGAAGGTGAAGTGGGGCAGCGGCTGGAAGCGCCTCAACCACGACTTCCACATCGTGCTGGGTTTCTACGCGTCCGTCTTCCTGTTCGTCATTGCCCTCACCGGCGTGGGCATGTCGTTCGATTGGGTAGGGGAGGGCATCAACAAGCTCACCCACTCGCCCCTGAAGCGCCCCGAAGCCCCGGAATCGGCCGCGCCCGCCGGGGCCGGCGTCGCGCCCTTTGCCCCCGATGCCGTGCTGGCCCTGGCCCGCCAGCAAGCCCCCGATGCCGAATTCTACGCCCTGCAACTGCCCAAGGACGCCAAAGGCAGCATCCGTGTGGCCGTGCTGCGCCCCGGCGCCATCACCGAAAATGCCACCGACGAAGTGTACCTCGACCAGTATTCCGGCCAACTCATCAGCGGGCAAACCTACGCCCAGCGGCCCGTGGGCCAGCGCATCCGCGGCCTGTTTAAGCCGGTGCACACGGGCGCCATTTTCGGCTGGCCCACCAAAGTGCTGGCCTTCGTGATGACGCTGCTCGGCGCCACGTTCCCCGTCACGGGCACCATTATGTGGCTCAACCGACGGCGCAAGCAGCAGCGCAAACAGCGTCCGCTTGCAATAGCAGCCGGCTAACGAAACAGCTGCAAGAAAATAAAAAACGGGGTTGTGTCATTTTTAGAAAAATTGACACAACCCCGTTTGACGTTGCTCCGTAAGCGAAAAAAAACAGTGTGAGCCAGTTCTTATATTTGTGCAATAATTATAAAAGCTTGATTTTATTTTGTGGCCTGTTAATATTTCTCTTAAATAGTTGATATTAGATTACATTTGTGCTGCGAAGTGATGATATTGATTTAAAAACAGTCGTTATTATTCCCGATTTGGGTCATTGATTCCCAGATTAATTCTATTAAGCGCAAGTACAGGAAGCTCAAAAAACTGTGTGTTAATGGATTGAATGCACGAGGTTTTATTGGCCAAAATATTGTTTTAGCGGGAGAGAACCAATTTTAACTCTCCTTCTATGCGCTTATTTTACTTATCCTTTCGGGCAGCCATTTCAGGCATTTTACTACTAAGTGCCACGGCTTTTTCAAGCGCGGCCCAGCAGTGGCAGTATGCTACCACCGTGCATTCGAGGCTCAATGCTTCCGACGAACCGCTGGCCGTTGACGGTTCGCTCGCCACGGCGGCCCGCATTGAGGCGCCAGCCCTGCTTGGCGCGGCACGCTTGCGGGTGGCTTTCCCGTCGACGGTGCGGAGCGGTGGCCGGGCCGGCTTGATTATCCAGATGGGTTCGAACGTGGACCTGGGCATATTGACCGGCACCAGCATCCGCACCTACATGAATGGCAACGCCGGCTACGAGCAGAATATATCGGTGGCCTCGCTGCTCGACCTGAGCGTGACCGGCAGCAACAAAGTGGCGGTTGAATTTCCGGTGACCAGCGACTTCAACCAGATTGAAGTGCGCACCGCCGGCCTCGTCAGCGCCAGTGTCAGTGTCGATATTTTCGCCGCCTATGGCACCATCACCCCACTGCCGGTAGAGTTGGTGGCCTTCCAGGGCAAAGCCACGGCCGCCGGCGTGGCCCTGACGTGGAACACGGCCACGGAACGCAACAACGACCATTTCGTGGTAGAGCGGACCAACGGCGCGTCGGATGCGTTCTACGCCATTGGCCAGGTAAAGGGCGCCGGTAGCAGCAGCCAGGCTCGTGAATACCAGTTCGTCGATGTCACCCCGAACGCCATCAGCTATTACCGCTTGCGCCAGGTCGATGCCGATGGTAAAGAATCGTTTAGCCCAGTCGTGATGGTGAAGAGCAACATCAAAACCACCGAGTTAGTGGCTTACCCCAGCCCGGCGGCCGAAACGCTGACCGTGGCCGGCGCGGCCGGCACTTCCTTCGGCGTGTTCAACCAGTATGGCCAGAAGCTGCAGGAGGCAAAACTGACCCTTGAGCCACGCCAACAACTGGACGTGCGCAGCCTGCCCAACGGCGTGTATTTCCTGCGCGACCTGACCACCGGCCAAAGCACCCGGTTTGTGAAAGCTGCCGCCACGCGCTAGGCTTTCGCGCTTGCTCTCAACGAAAACAGGCCCCACCACGGGGCCTGTTTTTTTATGCAAACGTCTCCCAGCCCAGTTTCAGGATAAAGGCGCCCACCACCACCAGAAAAAGCACCCGCACGAAGCCCGTGCCTTGCCGCAGCGCCATGCGCGCGCCCAGTGTCGAGCCCAGCATGTTGCAAATGGCCATGGGAATAGCCACCCGATACAGCACATGTCCGGTTGAGATGAAAAAAATGAGCCCGGCAATGTTGGTGGCCACGTTCACAAACTTGGCCGAGGCCGACGCCGCCAGAAAATCATAGCCAAACAGCCCTACAAAGGCAAATAGCAGTAAGCTACCCGTACCCGGCCCAAAAAAGCCGTCATAAAACCCAATGGCCAATCCCAGCACCACCCCGGTAATAATCTCGCGGCGGCCGTGCAGGCTTGGCGCATGCAGGCTCCCAAAATCCTTGCGCCACAGCGTGTATGCGGCCATAGCCGTGAGCAGCACCAGCACCAGGGGCCGCACCGCTTCCTTGTGCAGGCTGCTGGCGGCCCTGGCGCCCAGCAGTGCAAACCCACCCGCCACCAGCGCCGTGATGGCCACCGTGCGCCAGCGCAGCGGCACGGCATCGGGGCCGCCCAGGTAGCGGCGCAGGGCCGCCGCTGTGCCCGCCAGGCTGGCCACTTTGCCCGTGCCCAGCACGGTGGCGTAGGGCACCTCGGGCAGCAATAGCACCATAGCCGGTAGCTGAATGAGCCCGCCGCCGCCTACTTGGGCATCAATAAAACCCGCCAGCGCGGCGAAAAAGTAGAGATAGAACAGCTCAAGGGTCATGGCGCGAAGGTAGAGCTTTCCGTCCCGGCCGGAATTGGCAATATCCTCGGCGGTGGCTCGTTGTGCTTGAAAATTAAGCCCATGAAGCCGGTCTGGAAATTCGTCGTCTTGCCCCTGTTCGCCACCTTGAGCGCCTGTCAGGCCCCCACTGGCCCGGGTGCTGCGCCGCGCCAGGTGCGCAGCAGCGGCTACGGCAGCGTGACCGTGTACCCAGACTATGCCGAGCTGACGGTGGACGCCGAGTTCACCCGGCCCAAGCTGAAAGACGCCGTGGCCGAAGTGCAAGCCGTGGTCGACCAAGTGCTGGCGGTGTCTCGCCGCTACGCGCCCGGGCCCAACGAGGTGCGCGTGAGCAGCACGTCATCCAACAAGGAGTTTGACTATGTGCGCGGCAAGGAAGTGTTTCTGGGCTTCAATTCCTCGCAATCGGTCACGGTGCGCGTCAACGACCTGCGGCGCCTCTCGCCGTTCCTCGAAGAGCTGCTGGCCACCCGCATCAGCCGCATCAAAGACTTGGGCTATGGCCATAGCCGCGCCGACAGCCTGCACCGCGAAGCGGCCGCTCTCGCCCTCACGGACGCTATCAAAACCGCCGATAAAATGTGCGCCGCCCTGCACGTGCGGCGCGGCGCGGTGCTTGAAGCCAGCGACGGCACCGGCCCCGAAAGCAGCGACAGCGGCTGGGACCGGCCGCGCACCAACATCCAGCTGTACAGCAAAGGCTTTGGCGGCCGCGGCTTCAAAACCAGCCCCGAATTGCTGCGCTTCGCTAGCACCTGCTCCCTCACCTCGGCGCTGGAGTAGCCACCCTGAAACCGAGGCGACACACGAACTAGCGGCGGCTAATAGGGGTAAGGGCTACCAGCCGGGCCTCCGGCAATGACGAGCAGGTAAACCAGCGCGGCCACCAAAGGCAGCGTCACAGCCAGGCAAATCAGGAGCGGCTTCCGGATGCTTTTAATTGGAAAATCCCCCCAGTTCAGCACAAATTTCTTGAAATAGGCTTCCAGGCCCATGGCCCCGGCATAGCCAATCACCAATGGCAGCCACATACCGCCCACCCGATTGGGCAAGTACGACGTGAGCCACAGCAGCAGCAGCGTGTAGCCGATGCTACCCCACAGGGCTTTGCGCGCAGCCTCGGGCTGGCCCACGTCGCGCAGGTTTTGGGCCATTAGTAAGCCGCCGACAATGGCGCTGAACAGCATCGAAAAGCCCCGAATGGCCTGCGCCGAATACAAGGGGACATTGGGTTTGAGCGTCGTTGCCAGCGGGTCGGCTTCCATTAGCTAAGATTAAAATGGTGGCTCCTCGTTGCTGAAGTTGCTCTTCGGGAAGGGCACCGGCGACTCGTTAATCTTCGAGCCCAGGCGAATGGTGTTCGGCGCGAATGGGCTGGGCTCGCTGTCGAAGTTGCTGGCGGGCAGGGCCATGGGCTGGTAGTTGCCACCGTCGAAGCCGCCGCCCATGCCATCGAGGTCGGCAAACTTGGTGAACTTGCCGATGAACTTGAGCTGCACGGTTTCGAGGGAGCCGTTCCGGTGCTTGGCGATAATGACTTCGCCCACACCCTGCGTCGAATTGCCCTCGGCGTCCTGGTCGAGGCCGTAGTATTCGGGTCGGTAGAGAAAGATTACCATGTCGGCGTCCTGCTCGATGGAGCCCGATTCGCGAAGGTCACTCAGCTGCGGCTTCTTGTCGCCGCCGCGCGTTTCTACTGAGCGCGAAAGCTGCGACAGCGCCAGTACGGGCACGTTAAGCTCCTTAGCAATGCCCTTGAGGGCCCGCGAGATGCTGGCGATTTCCTGCTCGCGGTTGCCGCCGCGGCCGTCGGTGTTGCCGCTCATCAGCTGCAGGTAATCCACGATAATCATCTGCACGTCTTTCTGCGAGCGCAGGCGGCGGCACTTGGTGCGCAGCTCGCGGATGCTCAGGCCAGGCGTATCATCGATATAAATCGGCGCGGCCGAGAGGGCCGTGATTTTGTGGTTGAGCTGCTGCCACTCGTGGTCGGCGAGGCTACCCTTCTTGATTTTCTCCGAATCCAGCTCTGCCTCGGCCGAAATCAAACGGTTGACGAGCTGCAACGAGGACATTTCGAGCGAGAAAATGGCCACGGCTTTCTTGAAATCGACCGCCGCGTTGCGCATGGCCGATACCACGAAAGCCGTTTTTCCCATCCCGGGCCGAGCCGCAATAATCACCAAGTCAGATGGTTGCCAGCCGCTGGTAACGCGGTCCAGGGCCGTGAAGCCGGTGGGCACGCCGGTGAGGCCGTCGGCCTGGTTTTTCTTTTCTTCGAGCTCCTTGATGGCCTTGCCCATCAAACTCCGCATGTCATCGAAGTTCTTCCGAATGTTCGATTCCGACACCTCGAACAAGGCTGATTCGGTATCGTCGAGCAGCTTGAACACGTCGGTGGTGTCCTCAAAGGCATCGCGCTGGATTTCGCTCGAAATTCGAATCAGCTCACGCTTGATGGCGGTTTCGGTGATGATGCGGGCGTGGTATTCCACGTTGGCGGCCGAGTTCACTTTCATGGTGAGGTTGGCCACGCCGAAGGCGCCGCCGGCGGCTTCGAGGGCGCCCATCTCGCGCAGCTCCTGCACCACCGTAATCTGGTCGATGGGTTCCGACTTGTCAAACAGCCGGATAACGGCTTCGTAAATCAGCTTGTGCGCGGGCTTGTAGAAGCTCTCGGGCTTGAGCAGGTCGATGACCGAGGTTAGGGCATCTTTTTCCAGCATCAGGGCGCCAAGCACGGCCATTTCGAGCTCCGGCGCCTGGGGCGGGAGCTTGCCGGCGGCGCTGGCATTGGCGGGGACCACCGTGCCGCCCCGGTTGCCCCAGGCCGCTTTGGCTCGGGCAGCGGATTGTTTCAGGCGGTCGTCCATTTGGTCTGGCATCGGTTGGGGAAGGGATTGGGGCGGCGTATCGAAAAGTGGGCGGCCCGATTGAAAAAACCAGCGGGCACGCCATCTATACAAAGCTAACCCCGAAGCCGGGGAAAAGTGCCGGTGGAAAATTCGATTCTTTTGGCTATGCGCCGGGCCCGGCGGCCGGGCTTTCGTACTTTCGCGCCCTTGCTTTTTGGTTGTCAGTTGTTCGTTGTGAGTTGCCAATTTGGGCATCTTCGACGGCACTTGTCATGCTTAACCATGGCACTTCCTGACTGACAACGAGCAACTGACAACTAACAACTACCTGACTTGGCTTCCGATACCCTCTCTCCGCAATCTGCTGCGCCGCAGCGCGTCCACCTCATCGCCGTGGGCGGGAGCATCATGCACAACCTGGCTTTGGCGCTACACCGCCAAGGCGCCCGCGTGACGGGCTCCGACGACGAAATTTTTGAGCCTGCCCGCGGCCGGCTGGCTGCCGCCGGCCTGCTGCCCGCCCAGGAAGGCTGGGATGCCACGAACATCACCCCCGACCTCGACGCCGTGATTGTGGGCATGCACGCCCGCTCTGACAACCCCGAATTGGCCCGCGCCCAGGAGCTGGGTCTGAAAGTGTATTCCTTCCCCGAGTACATCTACGAGGCCAGCCGCGACAAGCAGCGCATCGTCATCGGCGGCTCGCATGGCAAAACCAGCATCACGGCCTGCATTCTGCACGTGCTGCGCTACCACGGCCGGCAGTTCGACTACGCGGTGGGTGCCCAGCTGGCCGGGTTTGATTTGATGGTGCAGCTGACGGACGCGCCCATTATCATCATTGAAGGCGACGAATACCTGTCTTCGCCGGTGGACCGGCGGCCCAAGTTTCACCTCTACCAGCACCACATCGGCGTGATTTCGGGTATCAGCTGGGACCACATCAACGTGTTCCCGACCGAGGAAATCTACCGCGAACAGTTCCGCATTTTTGCCGACATGACGCCCAAAGCCGGCGTGCTCATCTACGACCGCGACGACGAGCAGGTGCAGCTGGTGAGCGTGCCCACCAGCCCCGACGTGACCTACATCGGCTACGGTCCGCACGAGCACGTCATCCGCGGCGGCAAGACCTTTCTCATCAATAAGAAGGACGAGGAAGTGCCCATCCAGGTCTTTGGCGAGCACAACCTGCGCAATATTTCGGCGGCCAAAGAAGTGTGCAAGCAACTGGGCATCAAAGGCAAAGACTTCTTCAAGGCCGTGGCTTCGTTCCCCGGCGCGGCGCGGCGCCTGGAGCTGGTGAAGGAAGGCACCACCTCAGTGGTGTACAAGGACTTCGCCCACGCGCCCAGCAAGCTGAAAGCCACCGCCACGGCCCTGAAAAAGCAGTTCCCGCAACGTCGCCTGGTGGCGTGCCTGGAACTGCACACCTTCAGCAGCCTCAACCCCGATTTCCTGCCGCAGTATGCGCACTGCTTCGATGCGCCCGACGTGGCCGTGGTGTACTTCAACCCCCACGTGCTAGAACACAAGCGCCTGCCGCCGCTGGCCGCCGCCACTGTGGCCGAGGCCTTTCAGCGCCCCGACATCCGGGTAATCACCGACAGCGCCGAGCTGGCCGCCTTCCTGCGCGCCCAGAGCTGGCACGACGCCAACCTGCTGCTCATGTCGTCGGGCACGTTCGACGGGCTGGATTTGGCGGCGCTGGCCACCGAAATCACGGTCTGAGCCATGAAGCCAACGCTACTTCTGCTGCACGGTGCCCTGGGCAGCCCCGCCACGCTGGAGCCGCTGGCGGCGCTGCTGGCGGCTGATTTCACGGTGAAGTCGTTCGCTTTTGCCGGCCACGGTGGGCGGGTGGTTGATTTGGCAGCATTTACGCTGCCGCACTATGCGGAGGAGGTTCGGGCGTTTCTCAAGGCGCACGAAACTCGGCCGGCGCACGTGTTTGGCTACAGCATGGGCGGCTACGCAGCGCTGCTGGCGGCCCACCGCGAGCCGGCGCGGTTTGCCAGCATCACCACGCTGGGCACCAAGCTGGACTGGTCGCCGGAATCGGCTGCGGCCGAAACCCGCTTGCTTGACCCCGAGAAGATGACGGCCAAAGTACCGGCCTTTGTGGAGATGCTGCGCCAGCGCCACGCGCCGGCCGACTGGGCCGCTGTGGTGCACGGCGTAGCCAGTCTGATGACGGCGGCCGGGGCTACCCCGCCACTAGCCGATGCCGATTTTGCTGCGTTGCGCCTGCCAGTGCAGGTGCTCATGGGCGACGGCGACCTGACACCCGAAAGAGGCAACGCCAGTCAGCTATTAGCCGAGCAACTGCCCCTGGGGCGTTACGAGGTGCTTCCTAACACGCCGCATCCCATTGAACGCGTTGACATTGCCGGTCTGGCAAACCGGATTCGGCGTTTCGCTTTGTCTTAGGCCGTCATGTCGAGCGCAGCTGGGACATCTCGCTTGTGGTAGTACACTCCATCGATTGGATTACTTCAGCACGCGAGATATCTTGGCAAGCTCGACATAACGTTCTTTTACAAATCAGTCAATAAAAAAGCCCGCTATTCAGCGGGCTTTTTTGGCGTTCGAGCCGGCTTGATTCGGGGCCGGTCGGTGGTGATGAGGACCGCCAGGGCGGTGAGGGCGGCGCGGAGCAGCCATTTGCCGGTGGTGCTCATTTGCTGGAAAACAGGTCGTTGGTGGCGTCTACTTTCAGGTCGCAGTGGCTGCCGGGGTAGCTTTCGGTGCAGCTAGTGCCCACGATGCGGCCGTTTTCAAAGTTGAAGAAGCAGGCCGGGCAGCCCACGCTGGTGAGGGTGTAGCGCTCGGCGGCCGGGCGGAGGTAGTAGGTATTGTCGCCGCTGCTGGTGAGGGGCAGGGCCATGGCCCGAAACGTGCCGCCGCGTAAGCCCATACCGATGAGGTAGTAGGTAACCGGGGCGCCGTCGTTGCCGGGCGCTTTGCGCACCTGAATCTTATCGACCACCGTGCCGTCGTTGAACTGCCGGATAAAGGCGCGGGCCAGCTCGCTGCGGGGTGTCTTGTACTCGGTGGTGGTGTCGGTGAAATGCACGATTTGCCGGCTGTCAGGCTTGGCGATTGCCTCGCCCTTCAGGCGGGTGGGGCTGCCGAACTCGTTGGTGCCGGTTTTGGCCGTTTCGCACGACATGGCCAGCAGCATCACCAACAGGCTCAGCAAGCCCAAACCAAGCAGACGAGGGAGGAATTTCATAGCGTAATTGGTATTTAGAAAGCAAGAAGATTAAAGCAAGAAGATTGATGAAAAATGGTCATGCTGAGCGCAGTCCAAGCATCTCTGCCGCAGAAGTAAATCAAAGTACTTGCGCGGTAGAGATGCTTGGACTGCGCTCAGCATGACCGTCCTTTTATATGGCTTTCACTCGCTCCTAACCGACTTAGCGGGCAGTGTAGTACTTGCGCGCCTCCGGCAGCTCGCGTTGAATGTCGGCAATGCGCGTACCATTGGAAGGGTGGGTGGAGAGGAATTCGGGCGGCGAAGCCTGGTTTTCGCGGGCGTCCATGCGCTGCCAGAACGTAATGGCGCCGTCAGGATTGTATCCGGCCATGGCCATGAAAATCAGGCCCAGGTGGTCGGCTTCCGATTCCTGGTTGCGGCCGTACTTCAGCAGGCCTACGCTGGAGCCGACGCCGAACGCCTGCAGGGCCAGTTGCTGGGTGGCGGCGCTGTTGGTGGATAGGGCCGCCGAGAGGGCTTGCCCGCCGGCCTGCTGAAGCAGGCTTTGGCTCATGCGCTCGGAGCCGTGCTTGGCCACAGCGTGGGCAATTTCGTGGGCCATGACCACGGCCAGACCGTTTTCATCCTGCGTGATGGGCAGGATGCCGGTATATACGGCCACTTTGCCGCCGGGCATGCACCAAGCGTTTTGCTGCGCATCGTCCTTGATGACGTTGAATTCCCACTGGTAGCCGGCCAGCTGGTCGGAGGCGTTTTGCTGCCGGAAATACTGTTCCACGGCGCTTTGGATGCGCTGTCCCACGCGGCGCACCAGGGCCACGTCCTGCGAATTGGTGGACAGCGGGCCTTTGGCGATGACTTCGCGGTACTGCGTGGCGGCCAGGGTGTTGATTTCGGAGTCGCTCACGAGGCTGAGCTGGCGGCGGCCCGTGATGGGCACCGTAGAGCAGGCGGCCAGAAAGGCCAGGCTGGCGACGAGGGTGAGTTTTTTGAACATAGCGTTGGGGGAAAAAGGAAGAACAGCTGCGCCCCGGGAGGGCGCGTTTGATTGGCCGCTATACGGCAGCCGGGCGGGTAAATGTTTAGCGGCGGCCGGCGCGCGGGCCAAAAATGCCCCGGCCGGGTTGCCGCAAGCCGGGGGCAGGCCGTAGTTTTGATTTCCTTCCGCCCCGTTCCGAACTTCCTTCCATGAAAATAATCTGCATCGGCCGCAACTACGCCGACCACATTGCCGAGCTGCAAAACGAAGTGCCCAGCGCGCCCGTCATCTTTATGAAGCCCGAAACGGCGCTGCTTCAGCGCGGCCAGCCTTTCTTCATCCCCGAATTTTCGCAGGACATCCACCACGAATTGGAGCTGGTGTTGCGCGTGAGCAAAAACGGCCGCCACATCGAGGAGCAATTTGCGCACACCTACTTCGACGCCATCGGCCTGGGCATCGACCTCACGGCCCGCGACCTGCAGAGTGAGCTCAAGAAAAAGGGCCTGCCCTGGGAGTTGGCCAAAGCTTTCGACGGCTCGGCGCCCATCTCGCCTACCTTCAAGCCGGTGAGCGAGTTTGCTGATTTGGCCAACATCAACTTCCATCTCGAAGTGAACGGCGAAACCCGCCAGACCGGCAACTCCAGCCTGATGCTGCACCCGTTTGCCAAAATCATCAGCTTCGTGTCGAAGTACATCTCGCTGAAAATGGGAGACTTGATTTTCACCGGCACGCCCGCCGGTGTGGGCCCCGTAAAGCTGGGCGACCAGCTGGCCGGCTACCTGGAAGGGGAGAAGCTGCTGGAACTGGCGGTGAAGTAGGTGAGTAGTTTATTGATTGAAAAACCAGAACGTCATGTCGAGCGCAGCCGAGACATCTCGCGTGCCACCACTAATCCTTTCGATTGGATTACTTCAGCACGCGAGATGTCTCGGCTGCGCTCGACATGACGTTCTTCCTGAGCATATATTAAGTTGAAGAATAAAGCGAAGTTGATAATCAGTCTGGCGCTGGCCCTTGCGGCTGGCACGCCCGGCCGAGTAGGAGGGCAGGAAGCCGACACCGCCGAGCGCAGCCGCAGCACCGTCAGCGAGCTGCTGAAGGCCGGGCGCCCCACCGTGGCGCCCGGCTACTTTATGTTTCCCATCGCGCCGGGCAAGCCCAATTTTCTGGCCGGGAGCATGGGCGAATTGCGCCCCAACCACTTCCACGGCGGCCTCGACATCAAGACCGGCGGCGGGGTGAACCAGCCCGTGTACGCCGCCGCCGACGGCTACGTGTCGCGGCTCAAGCAGTCGTCGTTTGGCTACGGCAACGTGCTCTACATCACGCACCCGAACGGCACCACCACCGTGTACGGCCACCTGAACGAGTTTAGAGGCGCCTTTGCGGCCGAGCTGCTGCGGCGGCAGTACGACAAGCAGAGCTACGAGCTGGAGGCCTTTTTTGAGAAGGATAAGTACCCCGTGAAGCGCGGGGAACTGGTGGCCCTAAGCGGTAACACCGGCGGCTCGGCGGGCCCGCACCTGCACTGGGAGGTGCGCGATGCCCAGGACCGGCAGTACAACCCGCTGCAGTGGGGCGGCTTTCCGGAAATCCAGGACCACCTGGGACCGATTTTGCAGGCGTTTGCGCTGGAGCCGCTTGGTATTGAGGCGCGGGTGAAGAACGTGTTTGCCAAAGCGCTGTTTGTGCCCAAGCTGCAGCCGGCGCCGGGCGTGGGCACCACCTGGGCCGATACCATCAGCGCCTTTGGCACGGTGGGGCTGCTGGTGCAGGGCTTCGACCGGTTCGACAATGCCTGGAACAAAAACGGCATCCAGCGGGTGAGCGTGACGGTGAACGGGCAGTCGTTTTACCAGCATAATATTGATGCCATTCCCTTCCCGACCGGTACCCGGCAGGTCGGCAACTTCGTCGATTTCCTCTACCAGAATACTCAGGGCCGCACCTTGCAAAAGCTATGGGTGGACGAGGGCAACGACCTCGGCATGTACACCACCGGCTCCACCAAAGGCCGCCTGAACGTGGAAGCCGGTAAAGTGTATAACATCGACATCACGCTGGCCGACTCCTACAACAATCAGGCGCCCGTGCACCTGGTGATACGCGGCGAGCAGCCCGAATACTTCAAAACCCGCTCGGCTACCGTGAAGAAGCCCGCCCTGCGCTTTGAGGTGACGCGCAACCTGCTCAAGGCTGTGGCGGCCGACCCCAGCGCCGACTCCGTGGCTGCCAACCTGACGCTGCTGCGCGGAGCCCGCCGCCTCGAAATCCGCCCCAGCTACACGCAGAACAGCGAAAACGTGTACCTCTACGACCTGCGCGCCGGCCTGCCCGATTCCATCCGCTTCGGCAACATCACCAAGAAATTCGACCGGCAGGTAATGATTCCGGCGGGCAAGGAAACCAGCTACGCTACCAACGCCCTCAACCTCGTGTTCGGCCGCGAAACGCTCTTCAACAACCTTTACCTAAGCACCGCCTACAAGCCTGAGGCCACCGGTAGTGGATTCTGGACGGTGGGCTCGCCTTTGCAGCCGCTCTACCACACGGCCGTGCTCACCCTTAAGCCCGCCACCCCGCCCGCCGACCCGCGCCGCACCGCCATTTACACGGCTACGGCCAGCGGGGGCAAGGCCTACCTGGGCGGCGTGTGGGACGAGCAGGGCCGGATAACGGCCAACATTCGCCAGTTCGCTTCCTACCGCATTCTGCGCGATACCACCGCGCCGCGCGGCAGCCTGATTGGACGCGCGGGCGGGCAGCTGTCGTTTTCGGTGGGCGATGATATGTCGGGCCTGGCCAGCTACCGCCTGCTCATCGGGGGTCGGTTCCGCATGCTGCGCTACGAGCACAAGAAGGCTCTGCTCTTCACCGTAGCCTCCGACACGCTGGGCCCGCGTCTGCACGGCCCCGCCGAACTGCGTCTCACCGACCAGGCCGGCAACGAGCGGGTGATTCCGCTGAACTTGTAGCGTGGACTCTGCGAGTCCGCGCATTGCACGAACTTTTCAACCCGGCGCGGACTCGCAGAGTCCACGCTACAACCCAATCCTCATGCTCCTCGAACCCGGCCAACCCGCCCCCGATTTCACCGCCCAGGACCAGGACGGCAACACCATTAGCCTGCACGACTTCCGCGGCCAGAAAGTGGCCCTCTACTTCTACCCCAAAGACGACACGCCCGGCTGCACCGCCCAGGCCTGCAACCTGCGCGACCACCAGGAAGAACTCAAAGCCGGCAACATCCAGGTCATCGGCGTGAGCATCGACGGCGAGGCGGCGCACAAGAAATTCGCCCTCAAATACGACCTGCCCTTCCCGCTGCTGGTCGATACGGAGAAGAAAATCGTGCAGGACTACGGCGTGTGGCAGGAAAAGAAAAACTACGGCAAAACCTACATGGGCACCGTGCGCACCACGTTTTTGATTGACGAAAACGGGGTGATTGAGAAGGTGATTAAGAAAGTAGACACCAAAGAACACGCCGCTCAGCTGCTGAAGTAGCAGCGGCCCGCTGCAACGGGCTCCACCGCCTGGAGCAGAGCATTACGGCGTGCCGGAACGACTGTTTTGGGGCGGCGAAGGGTACTCCGGCTTGCCGCAGCGCCTGTTTCCATCCGGCGAAGCGCGTTCCGGCTGTCTGGAGCAGATGGCGCCGGGCGGCGGAGGCCATTGCAGCGCGCCGGAACAGCCTTCGCCAGATGGAAATGGCCTTTGCAATTGGCTGCAATGGGTATTTCCAGACGGCGAAGCCTATTGCAAGCTGTTGCAATGACCGTTTTCGTTTGGCGGAGGGTACTGCAACGGGTTGCAAGGGCTATTTCCATCCGGCGAAGCCCCCGGTACGCGCGTACAAGGCTCGTTTCCATCCGGCGGAGCCCGTTGCACGCGCGTATAAGGGGCTCCGCCGCCTGGCGCTATCGGGACCGATTGCAATAGGCGAGGCCCAAAAAAGCCTTCCGGGCCCATCCTGCCAGTTGCTACCTTTACCCCCATTGAACCCAATTTCTTTCGAACTCATGGCCGATACCACCACCACCAAAACCGTAGAACAGCCCGAAAAATCCAACGAGGAGCTCAAGGAAATAGCTACGCAAGTACGCCGCGACATCCTGCGCATGGTGCACGCCGTGAACTCGGGCCACCCCGGCGGCTCGCTTGGCATCACCGATTTGCTGGTGGCGCTCTACTTCAAGGTGATGAAGCACCACCCCAAGCCTTTTGACATGGACGGCAAGGACCAGGACCTGTTTTTCCTGTCCAATGGCCACACCTCGGCCACCATGTACTCGTGTCTGGCGCGCTCGGGTTACTTCCCCGTTAGCGAGCTGGCCACCTTCCGCAAACTCAATTCGCGCCTGCAGGGCCACCCCACCACCCACGAAGGCCTGCCGGGCGTTCGGGTGGCTTCGGGCTCCTTGGGCCAGGGCCTGAGCGTGGCCTGTGGCGCCGCCCAGGCCAAAAAGATGAACGGCGACAAGCAGCGCGTGTTCGTGCTCATGGGCGACGGCGAGCTGGAAGAAGGCCAGAACTGGGAAGCCGCCATGTACGCCGCCCACCACAAAATCGACAACCTGATTGCCATCGTGGACCGCAATGGTCAGCAGATTGACGGCTCGACCGACGACATCGGCGGCCTCGGCGACCTGCGCAAGAAGTTCGAAGCCTTCGGCTGGCAGGTGTTCGAGGGCGACGGCAACCACTTCGACGCCCTGCTGCCGACCATCGAAAACTGCGTGGCCGCCACTGGCAAAGCCCGCCCCATCATGTTCATCATGGACACCAAAATGGGCTTCGGCGTCGATTTCATGATGGACGGCCACAAGTGGCACGGCGTAGCTCCGAACGACAAGCAGCTGGCCGAAGCACTGGACCAGCTAAAATCGGGGACGGACGGGGACTACTAAACCGCCTTGGTGATGAAACATCGGCCAGACGTGACGCCTCACCCCCCGACCCCCTCTCCCAAGGAAGAGGGGGCACCGGTCATGCCCCTAACGAGAGGCGGATGGCACCCCCTCTCCCTGCGGAGAGGGGGCCGCGGGGTGAGGCGCTACGTGTGGCCGATGTTGTTGCTCCTTCTGAGCTTCACCGCCCACGCCCAGAACGCCGCGCCCGAGAAGCCCAAAGTCACCCGCATTCTGTTCCTGCTCGATGCTTCGGGCTCGATGATGGCGCCGTGGGAAGGCCAGCCGCGTTGGGCCGTGGCCAAGCGCATGCTCAGCAAGATGGTCGACTCGCTCAACGCCTACCCCAACCTGGAGCTGGGCCTGCGCGTGTACGGCCACCAGTTTCCAAACGCCGACAAGAACTGCCAGGACTCCAAGCTGGAAGTGCCCTTTGCTCCGCGCAACGCCAAAGCCATCAAGGAAAAATTGACCACGCTGAAGGCGCAGGGCAACACGCCCATCACTTACTCGCTGGAGCAGTCGGCCAACGACTTTCCGACGGATAAGTCGTCGCGCAACGTGCTCCTGCTGATTACCGACGGCCTCGAATCGTGCAACCGCGACCCCTGCGCGGCTTCCATCGCGTTGCAGCGCAAGCACGTTTTCCTCAAGCCCTTCGTCATCGGCATCGGGGCCGAGCGGGACTTTGGCAAGCAACTCGAATGCCTGGGCCAGTACTACAACGCCGCCGATGTGCAAACCTTTCGCACGGTGATGGACGACGTCATTGCCCAAACGCTGAGCAAAACCACCGTCTCCGTCAACCTCACCGACGCCGCCGGCAAGCCCGTGGAAACGAACGTGAACATGACCTTCGTGAACAACGTGACCGAGCAGCCGGAGTACAACTACGTGCATTACCGCGACGCCCAGGGCAAGCCCGACGTGCTCGACATCGACGCCCTGCAGAGCTACGACCTCGTGATAAACACCGTGCCGCCCGTGCGCCAGGCCAACCTGCCCATCAAGCCCGGCAAGGCCAACGTCTTCACCTTCAAAACGCCACAGGGCACGCTCTGGCTGCAAAACCCGCCCATCACGCCCAACCCCTACGGCACCATCCGGGCGGTGGTGCGCAGCCAGGCGGGCGCCACCGTCACGGCCGGTAGTTTCGGCACCCGCCAGAAGCTGCTGGCCGGCAACTACGAAGTAGAGGCCCTCACGCTGCCGCGCACCATGCGCCGCCTCACCATCAAGCAAGGCCAGGAATACACCTTCACCTACGCCGCCCCCGGCACCCTCAATATCACGTCGGATTTGAAAGGCTACGGCAGCTTGTATCAGTTGAATGATGACGAGTCGCAAACCTGGATTTACGACCTGCCGCAGGGCGGGAGCAGCAAAATCAACCTGCCCATGCAGCCGGGCGCCTACCGGCTGGTGTTCCGCACCAGCAACAGCACCGCCAGCAAGTTTACGGATGTGCGCAACTTCACTATCCGGAGTGGGCAAACGACTTCGGTGGCCATTTTCGGGAAGTAGCGCACCGCAGTTAAGGAAACGACAACGACTATGAAATTTCTGAAAATAAGTTCTTTCGCTTTCCTGCTGGTCGCGTTGCTGGCTTTTGTTGGAGCTGGTATTGAGCTTGAACCAAAAGCATTGCTGGGCAATAAAATCGAGCTGAAGATTCCGAAAGGCTTCGATATTATGTCGGAGGAGATGGCCAAGGCTAAGTATCCCACCGAGCGCCGGCCTACACTGATTTACACGAATGAATCGGGGGGTATCAACGTCGCGCTGAACCTGACCAGCAACAAGGCTACCCAGGCCCAGATGCCAGCTTACAAAGATAATTTTGTTAAGACTTTCAAAAACCTGTATCCATCAGCCGAATGGAAGCAGACCGGCATCAAAGAGGTGAATGGCCGTAAAGTAGGCTTCGTTGAACTCGTTACCCCGGCCATCGACACCAAGGTATATAACCTGATTTTCTTTACTGATTTGGATGGTCAACTATTGCTTTGCACCTTCAATTGCACCGAGAAAAGCATGGCGCAGTGGCAGCCTGCGGCCAAAGAAATTATGGCTTCATTGAAGCTGAAATAACTCAAATGAAGTAGTGTTTCGCCTCAAGTAGTCCGCACTATCAACCAACCCATGCAAAGGTCATTTCTATTTGATACGCTGCTGCCGAAGATGGAAGTCATCGGGTGGGTGGTGGCTATTATTGGTTTGGCTGGCAAATGGTGGTTATTGGCCGGGGGGAGTATGATGCTCATCGTCGGACTGTCCACGCTCAGCGTCGTCTACTTTCTCAGCACCTACGCGCCGGCCCGCATCAAGGAGGAAGACGCCTTGAGTGAGGGACACCGGAAGCCAAGCGCGCCGTTTGCCGCTACATCAAACGCACCTTCTTTCTTAGCTGACCTGCTGCTGCCCAAAGTCATTAACATGAGCAGCGCCGTACTGCTCATTGGCATGCTGTTCAAGCTGATGTCTTGGAATGGCAGCCAAATGATGCTTATGGTAGGGGAGAGTACCCTTTTTACCGCCGTTATTCTCCTGCTGCTCAACCAACGTATGCACGTACGGGCGCTGGTGCTGGTCGTGTTGGGCGGACTGCTGATGTACATTTCGGCCGACGACCTAGTGCGCCAGTTCCATCGCAACGACCCGGTTCTGGTCGAGAAAATGATTTACCGCAACCACCACCCGCGCGACCGGGCCGCCCAGGAGGCCGTCCGGGAGCACCTGCGGCAACAGCGGGACCAACGCTACAATTAATTCGCAACGCTAGGCCGCTCACGGCCCAAAATCAAACACCTCATGAAAGACTTCCCCTACACCGAATCGAAAGATACCCGCAGCGGCTTCGGCGCGGGCCTGGCCGAGCTGGGCGCCTCCAACCCCAACGTCGTCGCCCTTTGTGCTGACCTCACCGGCTCGCTCAAGATGGACGCCTTCAAAAAGGCCTTCCCCGAACGGTTTTTCCAGGTGGGCATTGCCGAAGCCAACATGATGGGCGTGGCCGCCGGCATGACCATAGGCGGCAAAATCCCGTTCACGGGCACCTTCGCCAATTTCAGCACCGGCCGCGTGTATGACCAGATTCGCCAGAGCATTGCCTATTCGGGCAAGAACGTGAAAATCTGCGCCTCCCATGCCGGCCTCACGCTGGGCGAAGACGGCGCCACCCACCAGATTCTGGAAGACCTGGGCATGATGAAAATGCTGCCCGGCATGACCGTCATCAACCCCTGCGACTACAACCAGACCAAAGCCGCCACCCTCGCCATCGCCGACTACGAAGGCCCCGTGTACCTGCGCTTTGGCCGCCCCGTGGTGCCCAACTTCACGCCCGCTGACCAGAAATTCGAAATCGGCAAGGCCTGGACCCTCAACGAAGGCACCGACGTGAGCATCTTCGCCACCGGCCACTTGGTGTGGAAGGCCGTGCTGGCCGGCAAACTCCTGGCCGAGAAAGGCATTAATGCCGAAATCATTAATATCCACACCATCAAGCCGCTCGATGATGCGGCCATCCTCGCCTCGGTGCGCAAAACGCGCTGCGTGGTGACGGCCGAAGAGCACCAGATGAACGGCGGCCTCGGCGACAGCATTGCCCAACTGCTGGCCCGCGAAGAGCCTCTGCCCCTGGAGATGGTGGCCGTGCACGACAGCTTCGGCGAAAGCGCTACCCCCGACCAACTGATGGAGAAATACAAGCTCAACGAAGCCGCCATCGTGGCCGCCGTAGAAGCGGTGATGAAGCGGAAGAAATAAAGCTGTCAGCTAGCTGAAAAAGCCCCGTAGCGGAAACGTTACGGGGCTTTTGTGGTATTTCGATTATTTTTGGTTTCTCTCCAAAACCTCAAAATCACTCCTTACTTGCCATGAAAAAGAGCGTTTTATTGGCCGGAATAAATGTGCTTTTTGCCTTGGCTGCACTCAACGCTGCGGCGCAGGCCGCCCCCCAAAGCACGCTCAAGTACGGGAAATACGGCTGCACGGCATCGAAATATAACGGCAGCTACTACGAGTTTATCCCGCACGGCTCGTTCACGATAAACCCCGATGGGACGTATTTCTACTCGGGTTTTGCAAAGCCCAGCAAGGGAAAATTCACGGTCGACAAAGCGGGTAACCTGCTGTTTATCGGCGGCTACCTCGATAAAGGCAAAGCGGAAAAAATAGACCGGCCCAATAAGTTTTTTCTGGTGTTTCCCACCATCCCCGACAACCGCTGGACCTGCTCCTGCGTGGACAAATAGGTGCGCAAGCGGATGGCCGGAGGGCCAATAGCAGAGGATTTGTAAATTGAAAATGCGCAGTTAATCAAATGATTGAGGCGTTACCCATCGATATTGGAAACCCGGCCGTTCAGGTCGTAGCTGATGCGGGTATTGCCAATTTCGGTAATTTGGTCGTTGAGATTGTACCGGATGCGCAGAGAGCCCACTTCCCTGATTCGGTCGCTCAAATCGTATGAAATGGCGCTGCTGCCAATCCTTCGGATGCGGTCGTTCAGGTCGTATTCGATGCCCACGCTGCCGATGCTTCTCAACCGGCCGTTCAGGTCATAATCGATGCGTCCCTTGCCGTTGATGTAGTAATCGAGCAATTGGCCCGCGTCCGAAAGGTAAATGGTGAAGTCTTCCTGCCTGATGCGGAAGCTCACCTTTCCGCTCTGCGACACACTGGCAGAAACCGGATTTTGAGCCCGGGCCGGAGCCGTTAGCGCGGTAGCTAGCCCGAACAGAATGATGGCGAAGAGAGTAGCGGGTTTCATACGTGTGGAAACCGAGGAGGTGGAACAACGTGGTGTGGTGCATTTATCGGGCCAAATGGAGGCGATGGAGGCCCATCCGGCCGGAAATGGAATAAACGTTCTGGGAGATGGTTAAACGCGACGCCTACCTTGCGGTCTGACCAACTGTTTACGGCTTACACCCCGGCCTCCTCGTTTGGAAGACCACGAAATCCTCCTCAAGTTCCAGAACCCCGCCAGCCGCAACCTGGCGTTCAACCAGCTCGTGCGCAAATATCAGAGCAAGGTGTACTGGCACGTGCGCAAGATGGTGATTGACCACGACGACGCCGACGACCTCACCCAGGACGTATTCGTCAAGGTGTGGAAGCACCTCGAAAACTTCCGCCAGGACGCGGCCCTTTTTACCTGGATATACCGCATTGCCACCAACGAGTGCCTCAACTTCCTGAGCAGCAAGCGGCGCAAGTTTCTGCTGCCCCTCACCGACGTGGGCGCCGAGCTGGCCGCCAAAATGGAAGCCGACCCCGCCGTAGCCGGCGACGAGATTGAGCTGAAGCTGCAACGCGCCATTCTGCGCCTGCCCGACAAGCAGCGCCTCGTATTTAACCTGCGCTACTACGACGAGATGCCCTACGAGCAAATGGCCGAAATAACGGGCACCAGCGTGGGCGCCCTGAAAGCCAGCTACCACCACGCCGTGAAAAAAGTGGAGGAATACGTGACCCGCACCACCGACGATTAATCGGCCGAAAGACAAATTTTTATTCGCGGAGTTAAACGCCGCCCCCCGTTCTTCATCAAACCCCCATGAAAACTGCTTTTAAGCTTGACGCGCATCCCCGGCGGCCCCGCCCGCTGCTGAGCGAGCCGCCCGCAGGCTACTTCGATAAACTGCCCACCCAGATAATGGCCCGGCTGCCCCAGGCCGACACCCGCCCCGCCGTGCCCGGCTGGCTGGCCTGGCTCACGCCCGCGCTGCGCACCAGCCTAGCCTCGGTGGCCGTGCTGGGCGGCTTTGCGGCCTCGTTCTACATGAGCGGCACGCCGCGCCTGGTGCCGGCTACGGCCGCCACGGCCTCGCTCGATGCCGTGCCGCGCACCGAGCTGGTGGGCTACCTGCTCACGAGCGGCGCCCGCGTCGAGAATTCTGACCTCGCGGTGCTCACCGCCGCTCATCCCAACATTGCCAAAGGCTTTCTGCACGCTTCGACCGAAGAGTTGAATGACGTCCTGGACGCCCAGCCCGCCGAAGACCTGAATTATCTATAAAATCCATTTCCCGTATATGCCTTCTATCGCATCCGTTTTTCGATTATTGAGTCTGGCGGCCCTACTGGCCGCCGCGGCGCCCGCTGCACACGCGCAGGGCGGAGGCCTTGGCAACGGCTTGGGCGGCCGCAGGGCTGGCCAACGCCTCGGCCAACTCGAAAACGCCAAAATCGCCTTCATTACCAACCGCGTTTCGCTCACCCAGGACCAGGCCCAGAAATTCTGGCCGCTCTACAACGAGTTTTCGACCAAGCGCCGCGAGCTCAACCGCAGCGGCCGCTTGCTGCGCCGCGATGTGACCGAGGGCATGACCGACCAGCAAATCCGCGACAATTTCACCCAGGCCTTCGCCATGCGCCAGCAGGAGCTGAATCTGGAGAAGGAATATTTCGACAAGTTCCAGAAAGTCATTTCGCTGCGCCAGGTGGCTCAGCTGTTTCAGGCCGAGCGCGACTTCACCAAGGAAGTCATCAAGCGCGTGGCCGGGCCGGGTGGGGCCGCCCCGGCTCTGGGCAACGATTAATTCCCTTTCCTTTCTGAGCTATGCTAAAAGGCCGCTGCCCCCGCAGCGGCCTTTTACTTTTGCGGAATAATCGAAATGGGTTGCCGTTGGTTTTAGGTTCGTTGCCTTTTGACCTCTAGGCCGTCATGCAGAGCGCAGCGCAGCATCTCGCGTGTAGAAGTGACTAAATCAATTGGTTTACTGCAGCACGCAAGATGCTTCGCTGCGCTTTGTATGACGTTCTTAAGACCAGTTGCCGTGCACAAAATCCGTTTAATCCGTAAAATCCGAGCGAATCCGTGGTCCTGACACCCCGCCAACTCTTTCTGCGCCACCAGGCCCAAACCTCCGATTTCCCGCTGCTGCTGGAGATTGAGCGGGCCGAGGGTATCTATATGTACGGTCCCGACGGCCGCCGCTACCTCGACCTGATTTCGGGCATTGGCGTGAGCAACGTGGGCCACCGCCACCCGCGCGTGCTGGCCGGTATCCAGGCTCAGCTCGACAAGTACCTGCACCTGATGGTGTACGGCGAGCTGGTGCAGGCCGTGCCCGCCCAGCTGGCCGAGGCCATCCACCAAACCCTGCCCGCGCACCTCGATTCGGTGTATTTCACCAACTCCGGCACCGAAGCCATTGAGGGCGCCCTGAAGCTGGCCAAGCGCCACACCGGCTGCACCGGGCTCGTGTCCTGCCTCAACGCCTACCACGGCTCCACGCACGGCGCCCTGTCCATCACGGGCTCCGAGAGTTTCAAGAACAGCTTTCGCCCGCTGCTGCCCGACGTGCACCACATCCGCCACAACGAGCTGGCCGACTTGGAATTCATCACCGAGCACACCGCCGCCATCATTATCGAAACCGTGCAGGGCGAGGCCGGCGTGCGCGTGCCCAGCCCCGACTACCTGCCGGCTCTGCGCGCCCGCTGCACCGAAGTAGGCGCCCTGCTCATTCTCGACGAAATCCAGTGCGGCTACGGGCGCACAGGCAGCATGTGGGCCTTTGAGCAGTTTGGCATCGAGCCGGATATCCTGGTGTGCGCCAAGGGAATGGGAGGCGGCATGCCCATCGGGGCCTTCATTTCGAGCACTGAAATCATGTCGGGATTCAAAACCAACCCCATTCTGGGGCACTGCACCACCTTTGGCGGGCACCCGGTGAGCTGTGCGGCGGCACTGGCCACGCTGCAGGTTATTCAGGACGAGAAGCTAGCCGAGGGCGTGGCGGCCAAAGCCGCCCGGTTTCGGGCGCAACTGCGGCACCCGGCCATTCGGGCCGTACGCGGCTGCGGCCTGCTGATGGCGGTGGAGTTCGATTCGTTTGAGGTCCTCAAACCCATCATCGACTACGCGCTGGAGCACGAAGGCATTCTCACCGACTGGTTCCTGTTCTGCGACAACTCGCTGCGGCTGGCCCCGCCGCTCATCATCACCGATGCGCAGATTGACGAAGCCTGCGCGGCCCTGCTGCGGGCAGTAGCGCACATTACGGAAGGCGGAAGGGCATAAACGAAACCGGCCCGCCAAATCCTGCGAAAGCAGGATGGCGGGCCGGGCTTAAGTTCAGGCAAATAGCCGAGAGTAAGCTTATGCCATAGGCCTACAGCGTTACCGTAGGCCGGGGCAATTCGTTATAGTTCAGGAAGGAAGTGCTTTCCTCCTTGATGCGCTCGCGCGGCAGACCGTCTTTTACGCCCTGCGAGATTTTGCGGACCAGCACGCCCACAATGGCTTTGCGGAAGCCCAGCTTCTCGGCCATCATGATGCAGAATTCCATCTCGGTTTCATCCACCACACCGTCGGCCAGCATCATGTCGACAAGGTCGAAAATCTGGTCGAAGCGCTCGGAGTCGTTGGTCGGGAGGTCGTTGCTGGTGCCTTTTGCCCCCGAAACCAGGGCTTGCACGTCGGACTGGCTCAAGCCGTTTTTCTTGCCCACCGCCAGGATGAAGTTCATTTCCCGGGCGTCGATGTGGCCATCCGCTTTGGCCAGTGCCGCCAGGTTCAGCAGGTGGCCTTTGATTTTTTTTGCCTGCTCATTTTCAAAAAAACCGAACATAAAACGTGGGAATTAAGAGGTGGGAGATGATTTGAAGGCTTTTAGGCCGATTATGGAGGTAAGATACACGAAAAAACGACCGGTTTTGCATCTGATTACGCGAAATCTTGAAAAAAAGATAACTCGGCCGTTGGCGACATTCTCGGGCTTGCTGATGGGGGTTTGCAATCGTTTCGCCAACTTTGCGGGGTTTGGGCGCCATTGGTGCGCCCGGTTGCTTTAAGAATCAGGAGATGAAAAGAATAGCAGTATTTACCAGCGGCGGCGACTCGCCGGGCATGAACGCCGCCATTCGGGCGGTGGTCCGCACGGCCACGTATCACGGCATTGAGGTATACGGCATCATGCGCGGCTACAGCGGCATGATTAAAGGTGAATTTGTGCGGCTCGATTCCGCGTCGGTATCCAACACGGTGCAAAAGGGCGGCACCATTCTGAAATCGGCCCGCAGCCTGAAATTCATGACCAAGGAAGGCCGCCAGCAGGCTTTCGACCAGCTGGTGAATCACGGCATTGAAGGCCTCGTGGCCATTGGCGGCAACGGCACTTTCACGGGTGCCACCATTTTTGAAGAGGAATTCGGCATTCCCACGGTGGGCGCGCCTGGCACCATCGACAACGACCTCTACGGTACCGACTACACCATCGGCTACGACACGGCCGTGAACACGGCCTTGGAGTGCATCGACAAAATCCGGGACACGGCCGACTCGCACGACCGGTGCTTTTTCGTGGAGGTGATGGGCCGCGACTCGGGCTACATCGCCATTCCGTGCGCCATCGGGGGCGGGGCCGAAATCGTGATGATTCCCGAGACCCAGATGAGTACCGACGTGGTGGTGGAAACCCTGCAGGCGGGCTGGAAACGCTCCAAAACCTCGTTCATCGTCATCGTGGCCGAGGGCGACGAGGAAGGCAACGCCACTCAGGTGGCCGCCCGCGTGAAAGAAGCCATCCCGCAGCTCGACACCCGCGTGACGGTGATTGGCCACATTCAGCGCGGCGGTTCGCCCACGGCCTCCGACCGCCTGTTGGGCTCCCAAATCGGCATCGCCGCCGTGGAAGGCCTGATGAACGGCATGCGCAATGTGATGGCCGGCATCATTGATAAGAAGCTGGTTTACACACCGTTTGTTGATACCATTAACAAGAAGAAGCTCATCAACCAGAGCTTCATGCGGATGGTGGAGATTCTGAGCGTGTAGGTTAGAAAAAATCGAAATAAAGCCCGTCATGCTGAGCGCAGCCGAAGCATCTCTACCGCTGGAGTAAATCAATTACTTGCACGGTAGAGATGCTTCGACTGCGCTCAGCATGACGGGCTTCATTCCAGTTACCCCAAATCCACCCACTGATACGCCGTATCCCTTCGCAGCCAGGTAAGCTGGCGCTTGGCGTAGCGGCGGGTATTGCGCTGAAGCAGGCGCACGGCTTCGGCCCAGTCGTATTCCCCATCCAGAAAGCCGAAAATTTCCTGGTAACCCACGGTTTGCAGGGCGTGGTGGTGGCGGTAGGGGAGGACGGCGCGCACTTCTTCGAGCAGGCCGGCGGCCAGCATGTGCTCCACGCGTAGGTTGATGCGCTGGTATAATGCCTCCCGCTCGCGGGTGAGGGCCACTTTTACGTTGCGGAAGAGCGGGTTTTCGGGCGGCGGGCCATCGGTGTGGAAGCTGGAAAACGGCCGGCCGGTGGCGCGGGTGATTTCGAGGGCGCGCACTACGCGCTGGTGGTTTTGCTGGTCGATGCGGGCGTGGGCCACGGGGTCGGTTTCGGCCAATTCAGCCACGAGGTGGAGCAGGCCGTGAGTGGCCAACTCGGCCTGGAGCTGCTGTCGGACCTCGGGCGGCACGCTGGGCAGCTCGTCGAGCCCATCGGTGACGGCCTGCACGTAGAGGCCTGAGCCGCCGGTGAGGATGACTAGTTGATGTTTTTGGAACAGCTCCTGCAGCACGGCCAACGCATCGGTGGCGAAGCGGCCGGCGCTGTAATCTTCGCCGATGCTGTGGCTGTTGATGAAGTGGTGGGGCACGCCCTGCATTTCCTCGGGCGTAGGCTTGGCCGTGCCAATGCTCATCTCGCGGAAAAACTGGCGCGAGTCGGCCGACACGATTTCGGTGCCGAACTGCTGGGCCAGCTGCACGCACAGGGCAGTTTTGCCCACGGCCGTGGGGCCGGCAATGGTGAGCAACACGGGCCGCGGGTCGGCGGGCGTGGGGGCGAGCTGGGCGAGGATTTCGGGCGGAAGTAAAGGGGAGGGTTGTGTCATTGCGGGGTAGCTTCTTGTTATTGCGAGCGTAGCGAAGCAACCAAAGGTCAGCGAAGCTAATCCGTCCTGTTCTCAGCGACTAACCTAATAATGTGACAAAATTAAAAGCAGAAAGCCCCGACTCTGCACAGAGCTGGGGCTTTCTGGTAAAAGGGCGTGCCTGATTTTGACAGGACGGATTAGCTTCGCTGACCTTTGGTTGCTTCGCTGCGCTCGCAATGACAATTACAAAGTCGGGTGTTTCTCGTCAAAGGCCGTGGCGTCCTGGTAGGCTTTGGCCAGGGCCAGGAGCTTGCCTTCCTCGTAGAGCTGGCCCACGAAGGTGATGGTGGTGGGCAAGCCGGCAGCGGTGAAGCCGTTAGGCAGGGCAATGGCCGGATGGCCAGTGAGGTTGGTGATAACTAGGCTGGCGCTGAAGGTGGGCGTGATGTAGCAGTCGAAGCCTTTGAGCTTTTCGTCCATCTGCTCGATGAGCAGGCTGCGGGCGCGCTGGGCCTGGATGTACTCCACGGCCGGAATGAAGCGCGACGAGCGGAAGGTATTGGGCCAGGCGGAGCGGTTTTGCAGCACCATCTGGCCGTCGCGGCCCGAGCGGGTGAGGCCGTCGAACGCTGCCGCGCCCTCGGCCGTGAGGATGAAGCGCAGGATATTGCCTGACAGCGCGGGCATTTCCAGCGGCACCAGCTCGACGCCCAGCTTGCGCAGCGCGTCGAGGGCGGCCTGGTCGTTGGCTTTGGTGGGGTATTCCTGGTCGAAGGCCTTTTTGATGTAACCTACGCGCAGCTTTTTCACGTTGCCGAAGGCGTACTCGAAGCGGTTGGGGGCCAGCAGGGTGGCGGGGTCGCGGGCATCGGGGCCGGCGGCGGTGAGGGCGGCCAGCACGATTGCGCAGTCCTCGGCCGAGCGGGCCAGGGGGCCGGCCTTGTCCATGGTCCAGCTCAGGGCCATGGCGCCGGCGCGGCTCACGCGGCCGTAGGTGGGGCGCAGGCCCGTGACGCCGCAGGCCGTGCTCGGGCTGAGGATGGAGCCCAGCGTTTCGGTGCCGATGGCAAACGGCAGCAGCCCCGCCGCCACCGCCGACGCCGAGCCCGCCGACGAGCCGCTGGAACCTTTGGTCACGTCCCAGGGCGTGCGGGTTTTTTCGCCAAACCACACGTCGCCCTGCGCCAGCTCGCCCAGCGTGAGCTTGGCGCAGAGCACGGCGCCGGCGGCGCGTAGGCGCTCCACCACGGCGGCGTCTTCGTCCAGCATCTGGTCTTTGTAAGGCACCGAGCCCCAGGTTGTATTGTAACCTTTGGCGCTGAACAAGTCCTTCACCCCGAAGGGAATACCGTGCAGCGGCCCGCGGTACTTACCGGCCGCTATTTCGGCGTCGGCCTGCCGGGCCTGCTGATAGGCCAGGTCCTCGGTGAGGGTGATGACGCAGTGCAGCTTAGGGTCGTATTTCTTGAGGCGGGTGAGGCAGAAGCGGGTGAGGTCTTCGGAGGTGATGAGGCCAGTGCGCAACAGTTCGCCCAGCTGATGTACGGTGTAGAAGGCGAGGTCGTCGCGGTTGGCGGGCAGCTTTACTTTGCCCACGTCGGGCAGGCGGCCGGCGCTGCCCCCGCTGCTCAGTTGCGCTTGCCGCAACCGCAGCGGGCGCGGGTCGAACCCCACGGCCGGAGCCACGCTGTTGGGCATGTCCAGTTTGCGCAGAGCCTCGTAGTTGTCGCGGTAGCCCGTCAGGTTGCGGCGGGTCGAGTCGAGCTGGGCATCGGTGAAGCTCAGGCCCATGAGCTGCTGGGCGGCGCGTAGCAGGGGCACCGTGATTTCTTCGGGGGCGCTGGGGCGGGCCACCAGGGCGCCAGTTGCGAAGCAGGCCGTGCCGAGGAGCAGGGCGGGTAGAAGCTTTTTCAAAGGGAAAAGAATGGGAATCCGTTCAGGATATAACTACCGCAAAAGCGCGCTGTAGCCGACGTGTTACATGATAATGCCCGGACGAAGGTAGGGGGCTGGGGCGCTTCATATGGCCCTTTGTCAACCACTCCAGTTGCCATAAATCCCTCCAGCCGGGCACCAATTAATACAGCGTAATCCGTTTCAAAACGGGGCCACGGCTCGTATCAACTACCAGAATATACAGGCCGGTCTGGCCCGGGGCAAAGTGCAAGGTCGTGCTTGGGTTGGCGCTGCTGCGCAGGTCCTGCACGCTGACGAGGCTGCCCAGAGCATTGTACACCCGCACGCGCTCCAGGCTGAAATCGGCACGTTGCCAATCCAGTACCACCTGCTCCCGGGCGGGGTTCGGGTAGGTGGTGATGGCCTCTTCCGCAGTTAAATCCACCAGCGTAAAGGGCGTGGCACTGGCCGACCGGCCACCCACACCTCCAATGTTCAGAGGTCCCGAAATAGCACCCCGGGGCACGCGCACCATGGCCGTGGTGGCGGTGGCCGCGAGCACAGCCGCCCGCACCCCGCCAAAGGAAATGGTATCGGGCAGGCCCTCCACCAGGAAGTTGACGCCGGACAAGCTTATCGTTTCGCCTACGCTGGCTTGCGCGGGAGTGAAGCTGGTGATGAGCGGGGCGGGCAAAAAGATGAATGAGCCCGCCGACACCGCCACGCCTCCCGGCGTCTGGAGGCGAATGGGCCCGGTTTGCGCCGAGGCTGGTACCCGCACCTGCAGGCTGGTGGCGCTCTGGGCTTGCAACACCGGCGCCGCGCCGGGGCCAAATGTGACCGAATTGCGCGCGGTGGGCGCAAAGTTGCTGCCGGTCAGGGTCACCACGTCGCCCGCCTTGCCTTTGGCGGGGCTGAAGCTGACAACCGTGGGCGGATACCACACGGTGAAGTCCTGGGCGCTTTGCACCTGTCCGCCCAGCGTTTGAATCCGGATTTTGCCGGTGGTAGCGCCAGCGGGCACCGTCACCTGCAGCGCGGTGGCCGAGGCCTGCTGTACCACTGCCCGCGTCGTGTTGAACCACACCGTGTCCTGCGCGGCCACCGGAGAGAAGTTAGTGCCGGTCAGGGTGATGGCGCTGCCCACAATGCCTTCGGCCGGCGCCATGGCTGCCAGCGTAGGCGGTTGGAAAACAGTGAACGGCGTGAGGCTGCGGCCAGCGCCTTCGGTGGTGCTCACCACTACTGTGCCGGTAGTGGCACTGGAAGGCACGCGCACGGTGAGGGAAGTGGCCGAGGCGCTGAGAACGGGGGTTACCACGCCGTTGAAGCGCACCGTGTTGGCCGAGGCCGTGGCTGCAAACCGTTGTCCCGTCAGGGTCACGAGCGTGCCTGCCCGGCCCTGCGTGGGAGAGAATTGCGTAAGCACGGGCGAGGCCAGCACCGCCGGGTAGCTCAGGGCCACGGCCGGCACCACGGCCAGCGGCACGTCGTAGATGCGGTTAGTGGTGGCGTTGGTGCGAATGGGCAGGTTGTAGTCGAAGAAAATATCGGCTTCGTTGGCAATCAGCGTGCGGGGCGCCAGGCCGGCTTTGGGCTGGATGGTGAACTGCACGAACCCATTGCTGGCCACGGCGTCGCGGGAGCGGGGCGGCAGGTTGATGTTCTCAAACGTGAAGGTGAGCACCGGCCGCCCGTGGCCCGATACGCTGATGCGGTAGGGGTGCGAAGCCGCCCCCACGCGCAGGGTGCGCAGGTCGAGGTCGGCGGCCAGCGTGTCCACTACTTCCACGCGGTAGGCGTCGTCGGTGCCCGTGTTTTCAAAGCGTATCTGGTAGCGCAAGGGCACGCCGGTGGGCGTGAAACGCTGGGCCGTGACGCCGGTGGGCACCACCTGCTTGTCGTTGGGGTCGAACGAATCCAGGATGGGCTGGCAGTCCTCGGCCGTTTCGGGGCCGGGCACGCTTGGCGGCATCGCCTGCACGTCGGGGTTGGCCTGGCCGGCGGTGCCAAGGCCAGGCACCTCCACCGTGCTGCTGGCCGTGCGCTGCGTGGGGTGGCCCAGGGGCTGGTCGGTTTCGAGGCGCACCACGGCCCGGGTGGCCGGCATGCGCAGCACCAGGCTGTCGCCGGCCGCCAGCAGGTAGCGGTGCTGCAGGGCCAGCTCACTGTTTTGGTAGAGGCGCAGGGCCAGGCTGTCGGTCATGGCCGAGGCGGCCGTGTTGCGTAGCACAAACCGCACCTGGTTGCCTGCCTGGGCGGTGCCCTTCACCGTCACCGAGGCCCGGTTCCAGGCGGGCGGTGGCGGGTAGGTATTGGGCGGCGTGATGGTGGCCTGGGTGCATACCGTGCGCCCGCGCAGGGCCGGATTGCCGCACACCACCGAGTCCTGAATGAGGATGCTGCCCGCCGCGCCGGCCGCCAGCGCGCCCACCTGAAACAGGTAGCGGCCGTCGGGCTGGCGGGTGTAGGGCGCATTGGCCGACACCAGCACCACTTCCGCGGGCAGCGCCACGGCTACCGCCACGCCTGCCGCCGCCGCCGCGCCTTCGTTGGAATAATACACCGTGGTGAGGTTGCGGAAGCAGCGCCGCCGCCGGTTCGACGACACGCTCACCCGCAAAAACGGCGCGGCGGTCGACTGAAAGCCAAAGTCCACGTTATCCACCACGTTGTTATAGCCCTGCAGGTTGATGAGCGTGCTGGGCGCGCAGGTGAGCTGCAGGCTGCGGCCTACCTCGTTGGGAGAGGGCAGCGGCGTCACCTGGTAGCGGCCGGTGTCCACGGCCAGCACGTAGCTGCCGTTCGCGTCCGTCAGGCCGTAGTAGTTGCCGGGCTGGGCCACCACCGGAATGTTGCGGAACAACAGCTCGTTGTTGTCGCGCTGGCAGTTCTGGTTGGCGTCGTCGTAGAGCTGCCCGCTAATCAGGTTCGTGGGGGCCTGCTGCGTGGGCACGAAGTAGCGGACCACGTCGCTGCCATTGCTCAGGCTGAGCAGGCGGGTGGCCCGGCGGTTCACCGACACGGACGTGCCGTAGCTGGGCATGTCGGTCTGCACGGTGCCGTCGGCCGAAAACATCTTGCCGGCATGTGCATAGCTGGCCAGGTACACGTTGCCGCGCCCGTCTACGTCTAGGTCCACCTGGCCCACCGAGATGGAGTTGAACTGCGGCGAGGGCCCAAACTGCCGAACGACCTGCCCGCTGGCGTTGAATTTCTGCACCCGCTGGCCGTTGTAGTCGGCCACGTACAGGTTGCCGGCTAGGTCCACGGCCACCGCCCGGGGCTGCTGAAACTGGCCGCTGCCCATGCCCGGCCCCCCAATGGTGCCCAGCAGCGTCCCCTGTGGGCTCAGTTTGCGGATGCGGTGCCCGAATACGTCGGACAGGTAAATGGTGCCCGACGGGCCCACCGCCAAGCCGTTGAATTCTTGGTACGTCTGCGGAAATCCAAACGACGTCAGGCGCTGCAGTTGTTGCCCCTGGGCGCTGTATTTGGTCAGTGTCGAGGCCGTAGCATTCGAGGTCAATACATAGATATTGCCCTGCCCGTCGACTACGAACCCACCAACCGACCCGTTACTGCCGGTCACCGCAAACGCCAGCGTGGGCTGCCCGGCGGCGTTGTACTTGCGCACAGTGCCGCCGTCGTAGGTGTAGGTATTGCCGGCCTCGTCCTGCCGCACGTATTGCAACGACGTCAGGTTGCCCCAGCGCCGACGCAGCGCGCCAATGCCCGCAAACTTGTAAAGGTGATTGGAATTCACCTGGTGCGTAAAATCCGTGGCGTACAGATTGCCCGCCCGGTCGAAGGCCATGGCCGTATGAGTGCTGCTCGAAAAATTCTGGTTAACCGAGCCCAGCAGTGCCCCCGTGGGGCTGTAGCGCGAAATGCCGCCCTGCGAAATGGACACCAGCATATTGCCCGCTGCATCCAGCAGCAGCGCCTCGGCCCAGTTGGTGTACACGGGACCGCCCGTGGCGCCGCCCAGCCCAATCCGGGCCAGCAACTGCCCGCTCGGGCTGACCTTATTGACCATGTGGTTTTCGTAGAGCACGTACACGTTGCCAGTCGCGTCCACGTCCACGTCGCTCACGTCGATGCCATTGGAGGTGGGCAGGGCCAGCGCCGGCAGCGGCTGGCCCTGCTGGTCGAACCGGAACAGCCGCTGGTTCGATTCGGCCACGTAAATGACGCCCGTGGGCCCCACGCACATGGCCGCCACGATGCCGAGCTGCCCGGTGCCGGCGCCATTGGTGCCGCAGTGCATCAGCAGCTGCCCGTTGGGGGCATACTTCTGGATGACGTAGTCGGTGGCGGTATTCCCTGCGCAGCCCATGTACACGTTGCCGGCCGCATCCAGGGCCACGGTTGTCACCATGGCGATGGCCGGGGTGGCACTGAAATTCGCCACGAACCTGCCTGTCGAATCGAGCTTGTTCACGCCGTTATCGGCCAGGTAGATGTTGCCCCGTTGGTCAACGGCCACGTCGCGGGGGCTGCCCACGGGAGTGCCCATTATCTTATCGAGGCGGTAGCTGGCCAAAGTCGATTGGGCAAACCCCACGCGGGCCCCCAGCAGCAGGCAGCAGACAAGTAAGAGTCTTTTCATAGAAATGGGCAGAAATAGCGGGGAAAGGCCCGCAATGAAGTCCTTAAAACTAAGGGGTTTTAATAATTTCCAGTCGGTTTGCCCATCCTTTTCCACGTAGCGGCGTCTGGCTCTAGCTCCTTGTTTCCTCTCCCGCTTCACCGGGCGTTTCGGGGCGCTTGGCTATTTTCCAAACCGGATAAACGGATGCGTAGGCGGCCTTAGCTCTTGGTATCGAAGAAGTAGGCCAATGAGGCTTGCAGCGCTTGGTTTCGGTAAAAAGGGTTCTCGTAATTCGGGCCTTTGAACTGGTAGCCCACGGCCAGATTGGTCCCGCCCCACGTAAAATCGGCGTGCAGCTGCGCCCGCTTGTAGCGGTAGCCAACGCCCACGATGAAGCCGGCATCCAGGCGCTGGGAGGAGTATTCTTCGTAGCTGAGCGGCTTTTGGTCGGGGATGATGGGCCCGGCGGTCACGGTGGTGCGCTGATTGAACGTGAAGGCCCGCTCGTAATAGCCTCCCAGCAGCAAGCCCAGGTAGGCCCCCGCCAGCACGTGCACGCCCTGGCCATCCTTGCGCGCCCCCACCACCACCTTCAGCGGCAGGGTGAGGTAGTTGAGGCGGAAGTTGTCGTTGTTGAAGCCTGAATTCTGGTCGGTGCCGCTGGTCAGGAAATACCCTTTTTGCGAAAAAAGCAGCGCCGGCTGCAGGGACACATTCCGTAACATAAGGCTGCCCACCACGCCGGCTTCAAAACCGGTCCGGGCGCTGGGGCGGTACGCATCGGCGAAGTAAGAGGCCGTCGACCGGTTGAGGCCCAGGTGAGGGCCGATGCGGAACGTGGCCTGCGCCCAGGCGGTGCCCGTGAGCAGCAGCAAATGAGCGGTGAGCGAAAAACCGGCAAGCGCGTAGTTCATAGAAAATCCAGACGGGTAGAGGCAGATGGCGTTCCGCAACGCAATATTATCTGCCGCCGGGCAGCCACCGGCGCTACCTGCTGCCACGGCTCCCGCGCCACCTGCTGCCAGCTGAGCCAGGGCGCGGCGGCAGGCTCGTTGCGCATGGCCTCATGCAACACGCCCTCACCGAATCAGCCTTTCCCAATAATTGACCGGCTGTAGGAGATGTAACCGCTTGGTGTGCCTGAAAAATGTCAGCGAACTATTTCATTTGGGCACTACGGAGCCCGTAAGGGCATTCCCGACTTCCAGGGCATCGTTGCTGAAGGATACCAAATTGCTTGGGTGTACATTTAGGGAAGGCGATGCACAATCCCTCGGCCGCGAAGCAACGGCCAATGCCCTTTGGCAGCCCTTTATGCCATCCCACGAAGGCCCGGAACCCGCCCGCTTGCGCAGTTTTCAGGCTCCCTGCTTCTCCCTTTTCCAGCCGCTTTCCTTATTCCACCCCGCCGTGCCGAGTTCCCCCGGAACCCCGTCTGTATTGCTGCGCCTGCCCGACGAAATCTGTCTGCCTGGTAATGCTCCGGGACAAAATCCCCGTAACCCAGCCCTAGTCCGCCGCCCTTTTCAGCGCCTGACAGCAGGGCTTAATCACGCGTGAACGATACAAGCGAGCTGCTCGCCCGTCACGCTCACGAATTGCGACCGGGGCACGGGGGCACTTTTTATTTCACCCTTCCGAAAACCGAATCAGTACTCGAAGTGCCGGAACCACCCTAGGTAAGCCAGCAAGACCGTCATGCGGAGCGGAGCGAAGCATACCGGTTTGATATTCTGTCTTCTGTCCACTCATTCCCAACGCTCCGCTCATGAAAAAGATTTTGCTAATTGAAGACAGTGAGCATGACCGGGCGTTGTACAAGCGCTTTCTGCGCAAGCACCTCAACGCCGAGCGGCTGACCTTTAGCGAGGCCGGCACGGGCGAAGAGGCGCGGGCGCAGTTCCTGCTGCACCGGCCCGACTGCGTGCTCCTCGACTTCGTGCTGCCCGACACCGACGGCCTGGCGCTGCTGGCCGAGCTGCTCCTGCTGGCCCCGCCCGACAGCGTGTGCGTGGTGATGGTGACCGGGGCCGGCAGCGAGTGGGTAGCCGTGCGCGCCCTCAACGAAGGCGCCCTCGACTACCTGGTGAAGCAGCAGTTCGACCACGAAATGCTGTTCAAAACCATGTGCCACGCCATCGAGAAAAACGAGTGGCGGCAGTACGTGGCCCGCTACTACGCCGAGTTGCGCAGCGTGAACGAGCAGCGCCTCGACTCCCTGAAGGCTCTCACAGCCAGCCGCCTGGAAACCACCCGCAAAAACGACCAACTGATGGCTTCCAACGCCGAGCTGGCCCGCACCAACCAGGACCTCGACAACTTCGTGTACGCCGCCAGCCACGACCTCAAGCAGCCCGTCAACAACCTGCGCGGGCTGTTTGAGGAGCTGCGCCGCACCGCTACCTTCCACGACCCCGAGGAGGCCCAGGTGCTGCGCCTGGTAGATGCTTCGCTGCTCGACCTCACCACCACCATTTTCGACCTGGCCGCCGTGGTGCAGGAAGAGCGCCCCAACACCACCCAAGCCACCGAAACCGTGGTGCTGGCCGAACTGCTGGCCGATGTGATGCTGGCCCTGCGCCCTCAAATTCTGACGGCCCAGGCCCGCATCGAGCACGATTTTGACGGTTTGCCCGCGCTGCCCTACGTGCGGGCCAACCTGCGCACCATCCTGTTCAACCTGCTCGCCAACACCCTCAAGTACCACGCCCCCAACCGCCCCGCCCAGGTGCAGCTCCGCGCCTTCTGGGACGCCGGTCAGCCCGTGCTCGAAGTGCAGGACAACGGCTTGGGCATCGACCTGGCCCGCCACGGCCTAGAGCTGTTTCAGCTCTTCCGCCGCTTCCACCCCGAAGCCGCGCCGGGCACCGGCGTGGGCCTGTTTTTGGTCAACCGTCTGGTGCAGGCCCAGGGCGGCCGCGTCGAAGTAACCAGCCGGGAAGGCCACGGCACCACCTTCCGGCTGTACCTGCAAGCCGCCGAAGTTCTGGTTCGCGTGCCGCAGGCAGCCGTGCTGGCCTGATAACTTGTTTGAGTTGGTTGTAGAGGGTCAGAACTTGTACCCTGAAGCTGTGCTTCGGCCCGCGCAAGGGTTTTTAATAATAACCGGCAGTTATTCACGTAACGCCCCACTTATTCTGCTGATTACCCACCGCCACCACGCCCGTTCACGCCCGCCACAGTTCCCGCTCCTCGTGCTGCCAGCTGAGCTGGGGGCGGCGGCAGTTGGCGGCCAAGTGCTGGTAGCGTGCGGGCTCGTCGCATAGGTTCTACAAGCAGCCACTGGCGAAGGTGCCGGGGAAACTCTGGTTGAGCGATGTGGGGCCTACGGCCGGCCAGTTGACGAGCGGGGGTTATTACATTTGGAAGCGGAGCACCCTACTACAAGCCCGACCTGATGACCACGATTCAGCACCTAATCCGTTGCCTTGTTTTGGTTAATATTTTGATGAGCTGTCTCGTGACAAAAGCAGTCGGTCAATGTCTGGACACCAATACCTTATTGGATTCCACTTTCTCGGTTAACTTAAACACATTAAATAGGATAGGTAGTCGGAAAAACTTTGAAGATGTAAGTGCCAGTCTGGATAGCGTAATGCGATTGAGCCACATAAATGCGGGGGATGTGTACCAGCAACTTATTCTTAGCAAAATTTTCAGTCAAAAAAGCATCAAAGCATCAAAGCATCTAAAGCAGACACCTTGTTCCATTTAATTGCACCAAACTACGACAACACGTTCGTTACCAAAATTAAGGTCAATACCTTCAAAAACGATTGTTCCTGGGCACTTTTAACAGACCACTACCGGAACATGTACTTGGTGACTTTAAGCAAAACACTGCTCCTGCTAGACTTTGTACGTTTTCACCAAATAAATAACGTTATACTCATTCCTATACGAAAGAATCCTGTCGTTTACGAAAAACACGAAGCTGGCATTAGCTCGAGCTGCGACCAGTTGGGAACGATTGTCCAAGCAATGTGGACAAGAACTTCACAAGGTGTAACTGAAGCGGAACTCAAATCAAGCCATCATGTCCGTCGATTGAAAATCGAAAGTAGTGGACTTATTAGCCCGTGCAACGACTAATTCCCAAACGAAACCTAAGAAACGGTGACGTGGCCTTAGACGGTAAAATGCGCAACAAAACCATACTCTTGATTACGGCGGTCCTTTTGGCAAGTTTTCCCCGCGGGGGGGTAGGACAGTGCCTTGACACCCGCACATTACTCGACTCTATTTATTCCATCGGTCTAAATCGCCTGAACGCGATTGGGCAGCTACGTGATAGCAACGGCAAACCTGGTATGCCGAAGGGCGCTACCGATAGCGTTTTCAGGATAAGCTTCCGAGACCGCGGCGACATTTACCAACCCCTGGTGCTCGACAAAATTTTCAAAAGAAGCGCGGGCATATCGTCGCCACTGGACGGCGCGTATTTGCATATAGGCCACGATTACAAGGACAAATACTGCACCAGAATACGGTTCAAGGGCGCGACAAAGTTTAGCCTTGTTCTGATTTCAGATGCGTTCCATAATTTGTATTTGGCATCCCTAAACCTGGACTTTGCCATTATTAGCTTCGTGGCGTTCGATACGGAGAACTTTCCAATCCACGCAAGTCCAACCTCAGCAAATAGACATGCACATACCCTGGTTCAATCTGGAATTACGTCAACTTTGAGTGAGCATGGAGTGATTACCCAGTTCGCGTGGTCGGGTGTAAAACCCAGCCAAACCCGGCCAGTCCTGCAAAACAAAAGCAAGGCCATGCGCTACAGAATTGATGCCAACGGCAAAATTAGCCTGGACAAGGTTGTTCAGCGCCGCAGGTAACCCGTGCCCTTGCGGCGCATTTAAGGAAGCTCTTGACTCAACGCGTTGAGTCAGGGGGGAACTGGAAATTTATCAGAACCCCGCTTGTCCTTGATTCAGGCCCTCTTCGGACCGTGGCTGCCTATGGGCGCCGCAGCACCCGGTTGCCCTCTGGTTCCGGAACTGGTTGGAACTCTCCAGGCCGGCCGGTCAGAGCTATATAAAATCCACCGCGTACCGGGATTGCAACACAAACCAGTAGCCGGTCGGCATCTTGCTTACCCAGACCCACCGGCACGCGGGCTTGAGGGAAAAAGTAGTGTAGATGCTGTGCGGGCGGTCGATGATGGTAATGGGTTGGCGACGGACGCTGTCGGCATGCAGAGAGAAGTGAAACACGGCCCCGTAGCGGCTTTTGCCATTCGGCCCAATGTACTCGTACACCCACCGGTCGCCCAGATACACTTGTAGCGTGTCCTGTTGGCCTGTTTCAATCTTGAACGCGATGCCCTTGAAAATGACGGGGTCGACCCATATATGAGGCTTCCGGGCGGAAGGGTGATAGGTCCTGACGGTTGCGCGCTGCGCCTGTAACTGCTGCAGCGACAGGGGCGCTTGGCCCCGCCCCGGCAACGCCGCGAGCAAGAGCAGTATCCCAAGTACCTGGCCCGGAAAGCTGAATCGGGAACGAACGAGCCATGAGCAAGGGAATGGTTCGGCAATGTTGCACGGGCTGCCGTCAGGCGCAACGGACGGACACGCCGCAAGCCCCAAGCCTCGGTTCTGCTTTGGTATACTCGTTTTGCTGCGCATGGTGTCAGGTCCAAGAATGAGGGAGCTATGGTGATGCGCACGGAACCCGAAATACACATGGTTCCCACGAAAAAACGGAAAATGATTCCCGCTGAAACCAAGCCCGTTTTATCTGTCAAAACCCTCGTTCTTGCATCTCGACCATTTGGCGACAGTACCGGAACAGGCCATCATTGGCGAATATCCAGCAGGGTCGCGGGCTATTCCTTGGGTAGGCGCTCGTACGCGCGGGCCACGTGCCAGTGCCCTTGCAAGGGGGCCAAGTCCTCGACCAGCTGGCGAAAAAAAGCCGCCCGGGCTTGGTTTTTAGTCCTGTCCAGCACGTAGTTGTTGTTGCTGCCCTGTTGAATCAAATACTGGCGGCCTGCCGTTTCAACCAAGGCGCTGTTGGTGGTCTTCGGGTTGAGCGGGGGCATGAACCGGAGCCGGTCTTCGGACTGCCGAACCGCCAACCGGGGCAGGTCCAGGGCCGCTAAAAAACGGGGTCGGGGGCAGGTTAAGGGCGTGGAAATGGTCGAGTCCGTTAGCTGCACGACTCGCATCTGGTTGTTTTCCGCCCAGATGAAATAGGTGATGTCCTGCTCGCGCTGGTGCGTTAGAAAAGTAATGAACCGGTCGCTGCGCCGTTCTCGCTTTAAGCTGTCTTGGAAGGAGCGGATAATCCGTTCGTCCAAATGAAAAGGGAAAGAGCGGAGGTAAGGACTTTGGCACCGCCCTGTTGTTGTGCACAAAAGCAGCAATATGCTCAGTGCAAGGGTCAAGTCACGGTACTGGCGCATTGAAGGGAAATGGTAGGGCGTTGGCGGGCAGTCCCACCGGTGCTGTTGGCAACGATGAACAAGCAGGCTTCATGGAAACCGAAAATACCCTCGTTTCGGTGAACTCAAATTTCTCCCTTCCCAAAGCGTGTCTGCTGCCCCGTTAGAGTTAAATAAACCGGTTCATTGTTTAAAATTTAGGAAACCTCTGCCGTCAGTGAGTTTGCTAAACCCATGCCGATGCCCTGAGGCCGTTTAATGAAATAGCTGAATTTATTCGCTTTTGTTACTCAGCCACCGGCACCACCCCCGCCCACAGCTTCCGCAACCCCCGCTCCTCGTGCTGCCAGCTGAGCTGCGGCGCGGCGCGGCGGCAGTTGGCGGCCAGGTGCTGGTAGCGGGCGGGCTCGTCGCTCAGCAGGCGGTTGAGGGCCCGGGCCAGGGTGGCGGGGGCGAGGTCGGTCACCAGCTCGGCCACGTCGAACTCGTCGTTGAGGGCGCGGTACTCGGGGAAGTCGATGAGCACCTGCGGGATGCCGGCGTGCACGTAGTCGAAGAACTTGTTGGCCAGGGAGTAGTAGTAGCTCAAGCCGATGTTTTCGAGCAGCATAATTCCCACGGCGGCGTGGCGCGTCACCTCGCGCAGGGCTTCGGGCAGCACAAAGCCGCGAAATTCTACCCGCCCCGACGCCAGCAAACCCAGCCGTTCGGCCTGCTCACGCAGGGCAGCCGAGAGGTCGCCTTCGCCGCAAATCACCAGTCGGCCCGCCACTTGCGGCATGGCTTCGAGCAGGTTTTCGAGGCCGCGGCCCACGTTTAGTGCGCCCTGGTAGAGGATGTAGCCGCTGGCCGGCGCACCATCTGGCGCGGGCGATACAAAGTCCTCCCCGCGCAGGCGGCTCACGTTGCGCACCACGCCGAAGGGCCGGCCGTATCGCTGCTCAAACAGCCGCGCCAGGGCCGGGCCCACGGTGTAGGCCAGCTGCGTGCGCGGCACGATGAAGCCCTCCACCCAGCGCCACACGCGCTGCACTGCCGGCCGGGCCACCACCTCGGGCACCTCCGTGAACAGCTCGTGGGCGTCGTATACGAAGGGCTGGCCGCCGAGCCGGGCGCGCAGCCACATGGGCAGCGCGGTGTCGAGGTCGCAGGCACACCAAGCGGCGGCGCGCTGGCCGAGCAGGTAAAAAAACAGCCGCAAGTTGTATTCGAGGTAAAACAGCTTACCCTTCTGAAACCAACCTTGCAGGCGGTGCTGTTGGTAGGGCTGCGGCGTGAGCGGGGGCGAGGCGGGCCGCTGCCAGCCCACGAGCTGCACCCGGTAGCCGGCCGCGGCCAGGCTGCCGCAGATGCGCTGCATCCGCTGGTCGAAGCACAGGTCGGTGGTGACGGTGAAGAGCAGGCGCGGGGCGGAAGGGAGCGGCAAAGGGCACTGAGGAAGCAGCTGAGGCCGCTCTACGTTAGTCGTTATTTTATTTTGGCCAAATTTACGCCGCGGTCCGGCCCAGCACTGGCTATATTAGCAGGAAATTCAACCCGCGCAGGACGCGCTATTGTATGGCTTCATTTTCGGCTGCTTCTTCAACCCGCCCCGTGGCGCCGCCTCTGGCCGCGCTGCTCGACCAGTTGGGACAGGTGTATTTGCTGACCGACCGCCAGGGTGCCATCGTGGACGTCAATGAGGCATTCCTGACCCTGACCGGCTACCCGCGCGACAAAGTCCTCGGCCAGCTTTTCTACCAGATGCTGGCGCCCCAGCCCGAGCGCGAGGTACGCAAGCGCGAGTTCCGCGAAAGCATCGAAACCCAAACCTTGGCGCCCTGCTACGAGCAAACCCTGCTCACGCGCGCCGGCCAGCTGCGCCCGTTGCGCTGGCAAGCCGGCTTCACGCACGACGCCGCCGGCAACGTGACGGGCATGTGGATGGCTGGCCACGAGCTGACCAGCCTGAGCGCGCCCAGCCCGGCCCTGGCCGGCGACAGCACCCACCTGCAGGACTTCCTCGACAACGCCCAGGACTTGGTGCAGCACCTGAGCGCCGACAACGGCTTTCTGTTCGTGAACAAGGCCTGGAAGGAAAAGCTGGGCTACACCGACGCCGAGCTGGCCACCCGCACCCTGGCCGACGTGGTGCATCCTTACTATAAGGCCAAGCTCCTCTACCAGCTGCGCAACCTGTATGACGGCGAGCCGGTGAACAAAGTCGAAACCGTGTTTCTGACCAACCAGGGCAAGCCCGTGCACCTCATCGGGAGCATGAGCGTGGTGCGCGAGGAAGGCCAGCCGGCCAGCAGCCGCGCTATCCTGCACGACATCACCGACCGCATCAAGGCCGAGCGCCTGCAGAAGGTGTACTACAGCATCGCCAACCTGGCCATTTCGGCCAAGGACTTGCCCAGCCTCTACGGCGCCATTCACCGCGAGCTGAGCAAGATTATTGAAACGAGCAACCTGTTCATTGCGCTGTGCGACGACGCCCGCACGCAGCTGCAGTTTGCCTACCACGTCGACCAGCACCCCCAGCACCGGCCCAAGGGCGCGCTGCCCTTCGGCAACGGCGTGTCGGAATACATCATCGCCGGCGGGCAGCCCCGCTACCTCACCCATACCGACTTTCAGCAGCTGGTGCGCAGCGGCACCGTGGCCGCCCACGGCCTCGTGCCCGAAGTGATGCTGGCCTCGCCGCTGAGCATCGGCGACCGCATTATCGGCGTGCTGGCCGTGCAGGACTATACCCGCGCCGACGCCTACACGCCCGGCGACCTGGACGTGCTGCACTTCATCTCGAACCAAGTGGCGCTGGCCATCGAGCGCAAGCGCAACGAGGAGCAGATTGGCAAGCAAACCGCCCGCCTGAACGCCATCTTTGAAAGCGGCTCGCACGTGATGTGGACGGTGAACACCCGCGCCCAGCTCATGAACTTCAACCGCAACTACGCGGCCCTGTTCCTGCGGCGCAACGGTACCTACCCTGTGCGGGGCCTCAACGTGTGGGACGCCGACCTGGCCCACATGCCCGAGGTAGAGCGCGACGTTTTCGTGCACCACTACGAGGCCGCGGCCAAGGGCCAGGCCCAGCGCTTCGAGATGCGCCTGCGCGACGCCCGCGGCTACGACGTGTGGACCGATATTTACCTGAACCCGATTTATCTGGGCGATGGCTCGTTTGAGGAAATTTCGGCCATTGCCCACGACATTACCGAGCAGAAACGGGCGCAACTGGCCTTGGAGGAGCAGGAGGAGAAGTTCCGCAACATCTTCGAGTCGTTCCAGGACATCTACTATCGCACCGACGGCGAGGGCCTGCTCACCATCGTGAGCCCTTCAGTGCGCGAAGTGCTGGGCTACGAGCCGGCCGAGGTGCTGGGCCAGCCGGTGCGCAACTACTTCGTGGACGCCGACGACATGAACCGCGCCAACGGCGAAACCGAGCGCAGCCGTGGCCTGCGCAACTTCGAAACCCAGATGTGGCACAAGGACGGCTACCCCGTGAGCGTGCTGGTGAACGCCCGCATGGTCACGCCGCCGGAAGGGGACGAAGACCCGGTGCAGCTGGGCACCGAAGGCATTGCCCGCGACGTGACCGAAATCCGCCAGATGCAGGACGACCTGCGCCTGGCCAAAGACGAAGCCGAAGCCGCCCTGGAAGCCAAAACCCAGTTCCTGGCCAACATGAGCCACGAACTACGCACGCCCATGAACGGCATCATCGGCATGATTGACCTGCTCGACCAGACGGTGGAAACCGACGAGCAACTCGACTACGTGGACACGTTGCGCAAGAGCTCCGACGCCCTGCTCACCATCCTGAATGATATTCTGGATTTGTCGAAAATCCAGGCCGGCAAGCTGCAGATTCACGAAACGGCCATCGAGCTGCAGGCCGTGATGGAGCGCATCCGGGCCCTGTTCATTTACCGGGCCGAGCAGAAACACATCCGCTTCACCTACCACATCACGCCGCACACGCCGCGCTTCGTGGTGACGGACGAGGTGCGTTTGCTCCAGATTCTGAGCAACCTGGTGGCCAACGCCATCAAGTTCACCAACGAGGGCACGGTGGCCATTGTGGTGAGCAGCGTGAGCACCGACGGCGAGCACCACACCCTGCGCTTTGCCGTGCAGGACTCCGGCATCGGCATCTCGACCGACAACGCCAGCCTGCTCTTCACCAACTTCACCCAGCTCGACACCACGCCCAGCAAGGCCTACGGCGGCACGGGCCTGGGTTTGAGCATCAGCCGGCAGCTGGCCGAGCTGCTGGGCGGCGAAATTGGGGTGCTCTCGGACGAGGGCGAGGGCTCGGTGTTCTGGTTCACCATCAGCGCCCGCGAAGCGCCGATGGGCGAAACGCCGGCGGTGACGCCCGTGCGCGAGCCGGTTTTCCAGCCCTTCGAGGCCTCGCCGCGCGTGCTGCTCGTGGATGACAACGCCATCAACCAGAAGGTGGGCCAGCGCCTGCTCACCAAGCTGGGCTGCGAGGTGGACGTGGCCGGCGGCGGCCCCGAGGCCATTCGCATGGCCACGGCGCCGGGCGTTGAGTACAACATCGTGTTCATGGACATCCAGATGCCCGACATGGACGGCGTGGCCGCTACGGCCGAAATCCGCCGCCTGCTGGGCTCGCACTGCCCGCCCGTGGTGGCCATGACGGCCTATTCGATGCAGGAGGATGCCGGCCGCTTCATGCGCCAGGGCCTCGACGACTACGTGGGCAAGCCCGTGAAAAGCCGCCACCTCTACGAAGTGCTGCACCGCTGGCTGCGCCCGCGCAACGCCCGCCCCGCCGACGCCAGCAACCCTCCGGCCGCTGCCGGCAATGCGTCCGCCGCCGCCGCGCCTCTCCCAACGCCCGCCCCGGGCGTGGCCGGCGAACCCACGCTTGATGATGCCATTTTGCGCCAGCTGGTGGAGCTGGGCGGCCCCGAATTCACGTCCGACCTTTATCAGGAGTTCGAACAGGAAGCCGGCGACCTGCTGCGCGACGCCGCCCCCACGGCCGCCGAAGGCCAGTTCCGCGAGCTGCTGCCCATGCTGCACCAACTCAAAGGCACGGCCGCCACGCTGGGCGGCGTGGCCCTGGCGGCCCAGGCCCGGCACCTCGAGCACCAGCTCAAAGAAGGCCGCATGGACGATGCCGCCGCGGGCTTTCGACTTTTAGAACATTACTTTGCACAGTTCGTCGCCGAATACCCTGGCGCCGTTGAGCGAGCCACCAGCACGTCGGCCGTGTAATACCGATGCTCATTGCCCTGACTTCTACCCCTTAAACCCATCCCAACCCCACGCTCATGTCCGTCGATACCCAATCCAAAACCATTCTGATTGCTGAGGACAGCTCGGTGATTCTCAACCTCACCCGCAAAATTCTCGAGCTTCAGAAATACAAAATTGTGCTGGCGAAGAACGGCGGCGAGGTGCTGAAGCAAATCGAATCGAACCCGATTGACTGCGTGCTGATGGACATCAACATTCCGGTGAAGGACGGCATGCAGTGCACCCGCGAAATTCGGGCCCACGCCGACCCAAAAATCAACAAGCTGCCCATCATCGCCATCACCGGCAACGCCAACAACTACTCGATGGACCAGTTCCGCGAGGCCGGCGTGACCGATTACCTGCCCAAGCCGCTCGACTTCGACGCCCTGGTGCGCGTGGTGAAGCAGTACGTGGGGTAGTTTTTAGTTGTCAGTTGCTCGTTGTCAGTTGTTAGGCCGCTCTGTTAATCAAGCGGTTGTGCCTGACTAACAACTGACAACGAACAACTAACAACTATTCATGCAAGTAACCTTCCTCGGCACGGGCACCTCGTCGGGCGTGCCCATGATTGGGTGCACCTGCGCCGTGTGCCGCTCGCTCGACCACCGCGACAAGCGCCTGCGCGTGTCGGTGCACGTGGAAGTGGCTGGGCGCAGCTTTGTGATTGATTCCGGGCCCGATTTCCGGCAGCAGATGCTGCGCGCCCGCGTCATGCACCTCGACGCGCTGCTTTTCACGCACGAGCACAAAGACCACACCGCCGGCTTGGACGATATCCGGGCCTTCAATTTTCGGCAGCAAACCGACATGCCGGTGTATGGCGAGCCGCGCGTGCTGCGCCAGCTGCAGCAGGAATTTGCCTACATTTTCGCGGAAAATAAATACCCCGGCGTGCCCCGCGTGACGCTGCACCCGATTGAGCGCGACGACGTACCGTTCGACGTGCACGGCATTTCGGTGCTGCCGCTGCGGGCCCTGCACCACCGTCTGCCGGTGCTGGGCTTCCGCATCGGCGGCTTCTGCTACCTGACGGACGCCAACCACCTCGGCCCCGAAACCCGCGCCCAACTGCGCGACGCCGATGTCATCGTGCTCAACGCCCTGCGGCGGGAGGAGCACATTTCGCACTTCACCCTGGCCCAGGCCGTAGCCGTGCTGGAAGAAGCCCAGCCCAAGCGCGCTTTCCTCACGCACATCAGCCACCAGCTGGGCCGCCACCAGGAAGTGGAAGCCGAGTTGCCTAGCTGGATTCGGCTGGCGTATGACGGGCTGCGGGTGGAGGTGTAGCGCGAACTTTTAGTTCGCGTCTTCGCTCCGCTAAACCGATTCGTTCAGCTACGCGAACTGAAAGTTCGCGCTACTACCATGCACACCAACTACTACTTCCTGCGCCAGCTGGCCCCGGCCCTCACCGAGCGGCTGCGGGGCTACTGCGTGGCCGTGTGCTTCACGCAGGAAAAGGATGAGCTGGTCATCGGCCTCACCAACGGCGCGCAGCAGTTCTGGCTGAAAGCGCAGCTGGGCGCCACGTTCCCGGCGCTGGCGCTGCCCGAAACCTTCCAGCGTGCCCGTTCCAACTCGGTTGATTTATTCCCGGATATGCTGGGCGAGCAGGTGGAAAGCGTGGCTGCTTGGCCGCAAGACCGGGTGCTGCAGGTGAACTTCCGGAGCGGCGCCCGGCTGGTGTTCAAGCTCTACGGCCCGCGGCCGAACGCTATTTTTCGCACTGCGCCCGATGCCCCCGCGCAGCTTTTTCAGCAGAAGCTGCTGGCTGATGCAAACCTACGCCCACAGCCAGCAGCGCAACCGGGTCCGTCCACAGAATCCGACCAATCCGAAGAATCCGACAAATCCGTGGTTCAGCTCACGGCGCCTGGCAAGCTACCACCGACGTTGGCCGACCTGCCGCTACGCTACCTGCGCACGCAGGGCTACGACGTGGCCCCGCCTGAAACCAAAACCCGGCTGGTGAACCAGGTGCTGGCCCAGTTGGAAAAGCCGGCGCACTACTACCTCATCCAGCTGGAGGGCCGCACCCGGCTGAGCTTGCTGCCGCTGGGCGACATGCTGGAAACGCTGCCCGGCGACGACCCCGTTGCCGCCCTGCGCCGCTTCGTGCCCATGGCCCTGGGCCGCCGCGCCCTAGAAATGGAAACCAAACAGCTGCGCCAATTGCTGGAGCGCCGCGTCGATGAGGCTGGCACGGCCGCCGCCCATGCCCGCAAACGGCTGCACGCGCTGGCGCACGAGGCTGGCTATCGCCACACCGCCGACCTCATCATGGCCCACCTGCACGAGATTCCAGCGCGGGCTGAGCAGATTGAAGTGCTGGATTTCTATACCAACCAGCCTAAGGTCATCAAGCTCAAGCCCAACGAAAAGCCCCAGCTAACCGCCGAAAATCTCTACCGCAAAGGCAAAAACCAACAAATCGAAGAGCGTCAGCTCACCGAGCGCATCGCCCGGCGCGAGGCCGAAGCCTTTACCGCCCTGGAGCGCCTGGAGGAAATGGACTCCCAGCCCGCACTGGCCGAACTACGCGGCCTGCGCGCCTGGCGTAAGCTCCACGGCCTCGACCCGGTGGCGCCAGGGGCCAAAGTGCCCGGCGAGTTGCCTTTCAAGGTGTTCGAGGACCGGGGATTTACCATTCTGGTGGGCAGGAGCGCCGAAAACAACGACTTGCTTACCCAGAAATACGCGCACAAAGATGACCTCTGGCTGCATGCCAAAGACGTGGCCGGCTCGCACGTCGTCATCCGACACAAGGCTGGCCAAACCATCCCCGAACCGGTGGTAGAACACGCCGCCATGCTGGCCGGCTGGTACTCCAAGCGGCAGCACGATACGTTGTGCCCGGTCACGGTCACGCCCAAGAAATTCGTGCGCAAGCCCCGGGGCGCCCGGCCCGGCCAGGTGCTGGTGGAGCGCGAACGGGTGATACTGGTGAAGCCCGGCAACCCGTTCGACCGGGACGGGGACAAGTAGGGGAGCAGTTTAGGCGTTGCAGAAATAGAACGTCATGCTGAGCGCAGTCGAAGCATCTCGCGTGTGGAAGTAAACCAATCGATTGAGTTACTTCCACACGCGAGATGCTTCGACTGCGCTCAGCATGACGTTCTATAAAAGCAAAACTACAGCCCCCGGCTGATGCCCATTTCCAGGCCGCGCAACTCCGCCAGGCCGCGCAGGCGGCCGATGGCGGAATATCCGGGGTTGGTTTTCTTTTTGAGGTCGTCGAGCATTTGGTGGCCGTGGTCGGGGCGCATGGGCAGGCTCACGTTGCGGCGGCGCATGGCCAGCACCAGCTCGCGCATCACGCTGTACATGTCCACGTCGCCTTCCAGGTGGTTGGCTTCGTAGAAGTTGCCGTCGGCGTCGCGCTGGGTGCTGCGCAGGTGGATGAAGTGGATGCGCTCGGCAAAATGCTGCACCATGCCCGGCAGGTCGTTATCGGCCCGCACGCCGAAGGAGCCGGTGCAGAAGCACAGGCCATTGCTGAGCGAGGGCACGGCGGCCGCCAGCGCGGCCACGTCAGCGGCGGTGCTCACCACGCGCGGCAAACCCAGGATGGGGTAGGGCGGGTCGTCGGGGTGAATGGCCATATTGATGCCGACGGACTCGGCCACGGGCACCACGGCCTGCAAAAACAGAATCAGATGCTCCCGCAGCTTTGCGGCGTTGATGCCTTCGTAGTCATCCAGGGCCTGCTGGAATTTTTCCAGCGTGAAGCTTTCCTCGCTGCCCGGCAGGCCGGCAATGATGTTGCGCTGCAGCAGCTTCTTTTCCTCGTCGCTCATAGCGGCGAAGCGGGCTTCAGCTTTGGCCAGCTCCTCGGGCGTGTAGTCCTGCGCGGCGTTGTGGCGCTGTAGCAGTTGGGTGTCGAAGGCCACGAAAGCGGCTTTTTCGAAGCGCAGGGCTTTGGAGCCGTCTTCTACTTCGTAGGCCAAATCGGTGCGCGTCCAGTCGAGGACGGGCATGAAGTTATACGTGACGGTGAAGATGCCGCAGGCCGCTAGGTTGCGCAGCGACTCCTGGTAATTGGTGATGTACTGCTGGAAGTTACCGGTGCGGGTCTTGATGTTTTCGTGCACGGGCACGCTTTCCACCACACTCCACGTGAGGCCGGCGGCGCGCACGATTTCCTGGCGTTTCTGGATTTCCTCCACGGTCCAGACCTGGCCGTTGGGAATGTGGTGGAGGGCCGAAACCACGTCGGTGGCGCCGGCCTGGCGGATGTCGGCGAGGCTCACGGGGTCGTTGGGGCCGTACCAGCGCCAGCTTTGGATGATGGGCATTGTTTCTGGAATTGAGGTTTATTGGAATTATCAGCACGTCATGCAGAGCGCAGCGAAGCATCTTTACCGCAATAGCAATTCCTAATCGATTGGATTACTATTGCGGTAAAGATGCTTCGCTGCGCTCTGCATGACGTGCTTTTTATTCGTATTAGAGGGTACCTAAACCCCGCTGTAGGCATTAAAACCGCCATCAACCACCACCGTTTCGCCGTTTACGAAGCGGGAGGCGTCGCTGAGCAGGTAGATGAGCGTGCCGGTTAATTCCTCAGGCTCGCCGAAGCGCTGGAAGGGCGTGTGGCTGATGAACTTGCGGGCGCGCTCGGTGTGCGAGCCGTCGGCGGCGATGAGCAGGCTGTGGTTTTGCTCGGTGAGGAACACGCCCGGCGCGATGGCATTCATGCGGACTCCTCCCCCGTAGCGCAGGCCCAGCTCGGTGGCCATCCAGCGGGTGTAGCCCTCGATGGCGGTTTTGGCCAGCGTGTAGCCCAGCACGCGGGTGAGGGGGCGCTGGGCCGTGAGCGAGGAAATATTGATGATGGAGCCGGTGCCCCGCTCGGCCATCACGCGCCCGAAAACGGTGGTTGGAATGACGGTGCCGAACAAATTCAAGTCCACGGCCCGGCGGGTGTCTTCGATGCCCACGTCGAACAGGTTCTGGTGGGGGCCGACGGTGGCACCGGGCATATTGCCGCCAGCGGCGTTCACCAGCCCGTCGATGCGCCCCCAGGTCTGCATGATTTTGTCGCAGGCGGCATTCATCTGGCCGGCATCGAGCACATCGGCCAGGATGACCAGGCACTCGCCGCCGGCTTCGCGGATGGCGGCGGCCCGGGCTTCGGCCCGCTCGGCGTTGCGGCCCAGAATGGCCACTTTGGCGCCGGCCTCGGCCACGGCCAGCGACATGGAGGCGCCGAGGACGCCCGTGGCGCCGGTAATAACGACGGCTTTATCGGCTAAGGAAAATTGATTCAGGGAAGGCATTGGGGGAGAAGGGTTTGGTAGAATCGATGGTAGGATGGACCGGTCTGACCGCCCTAGGCGGTCCGACCGGTTGTCGCCAAAACGGGATAGGTGGTGCTTCGACCGGTCAGACCGCCTAGGGCGGTCTGACCGGGAGTTACGGCAGTAGCTCCACCGCGCCTTCCAGCCGGATGTCGTCCGAGGCGCTACCCACCATGAGGTTGAATTTGCCGGGCTCGGCCACCCACTGTAGCTGCTGGTTGTAGAAAGCCAGCTTGTCTTTGTCGAGCGTGAAAGTCACCGTTTTGCTCTGGCCGGGCTTGAGACTGATTTTCTGGAAGTCCTTAAGCTCCTTAAGCGGACGCACCACGGAGGCTACCAAGTCGCGCAGGTAGAGCTGAGCCACTTCCTCGCCGGCCACTTTGCCGCTGTTGGTGAGCGTAAAGCTGACCTGCACGGCCTCGCCGGCTTTGAGCTGCGGGCGGCTGATTTTCAGGTCCGAATACTTGAAGCTGGTGTAACTCAGGCCATAGCCGAAGGCGTAGCGCGGCGTGTTGGGCGCGTCGATGTAGGCCGATTTGTACTTGATGTCGCCGGGCTTGGTGACGGGGCGGCCGGTGTTGTACTGCTGGTTGTAGGCGATGGGAATCTGGCCCACGTTGCGTGGGAAGGTGATGGGCAGCTTGCCAGCCGGGTTGTAGTCGCCGAACAGCACGTCGGCCAGCGCGAGGCCGCCTTCCGAGCCGGGCCACCAGGCGTAGAGAATGGCGTCGGCCTGCTCGGCAATGGCGTCAAATACCAGCGGTCGGCCGCCGAATACCACCACGGCCACGGGCTTGCCGGTGGCTTTGAGGGCCCGGAACAGTTCTTCCTGCGGGCCGGGTAGGTGCAGGTCGGTGCGCGACTTGGCTTCGCCGCTCAGGTCCCATGTTTCGCCCACGGCCAGCACCACCAAGTCGGCGTTTTTGGCAGTGGCCACGGCCTGCTCGAAGCCGGCGCGGGAGTCGCCGCTGGGGTCGCAGCCTTTGGCGTAGCGCAGCTGGGTGGTTTTGCCGGCGCGCTGGCTCAGGCCGTCGTAGAGGGAGGTGATGCGGGTGGTGTCGGCGCTCACGTTCCAGCTGCCGTTGAGGTCGCGCTTGGCCTTGGCCAGCGGGCCGATGACGGCGATGCTGCGCAGCGTCTTGGTGAGGGGCAGGGTGGCGTTTTCGTTTCGGAGCAGCACCAGCGACTTCCGGGCCATATCGCGGGCGGCCACGCGATTTTGCGGGTCGTTGAGAACCTGCTTTTCGCGGGCTTCGTCGGAGAAGCGGTAGGGGTCGTCGAAGAGACCGAGCTCGAATTTCTTGCGCAGAATGCGGCGCACGGCGTCATTCACGAGGTCGATTTTTACCTGGCCGTCCTTCACCAGCTGGGCCAGCTTCTGGCTGTAGGCGTCACTTTCCATGTCCATGTCGGAGCCGGCAGTGATGGCCTTTTGGGCGGCGTCCTTCTTATCGGTGGCGTAGCCCCAGTTGGCCAGTTCGCCGATGGAGCCCCAGTCGCTCACCACGAAGCCGGGGTAGCTCCACTGGCCTTTCAGGATGTCGCGCTGCAGGTAGCTATTGCCGGTGGCCGGCACGCCGTTCAGGGTGTTGAACGAGTTCATGAATGTAGCTACGCCGGCATCGGCAGCCGCTCTGAAGGGCGGCAGGTAGACTTCCCAAAGCTGCTGGGGGCTGAGGTCGACGGCATTATAGTCGCGCCCGCCGATGGCCGCGCCGTAGGCCGCGAAGTGCTTGGCGCAGGCCATTACGGCATCGGTGCCGCCCAGCTTCTCGCCCTGGAAGCCCAACACGCGGGCTTTGGCAATCAGTGAGCCCAGGTACGTGTCTTCACCGGCTCCTTCCATCACGCGGCCCCAGCGCGGGTCGCGGCCGATGTCGACCATGGGCGCAAAGGTCCAATGAATGCCTGACGCGGCGGCTTCCTTGGCGGCCACGTGCGCGCCCAGCCGGATGGCGTCGAGGTCCCAGGAGGCGGCTTCGGCCAGCGGAATGGGGAAGGTGGTTTCGTAGCCGTGAATGACGTCGAGGCTGAACAGCAGCGGAATTTTCAGCCGTGATTCTAGCGCCACGGCCTGGATTTCGCGGGTGTCCTTCACGCCCTTCACGTTCAGCATCGAGCCCACCTGTCCGCCGCGGATGCTGCTGAGCAGGGTGGTTTTGCGGTTGCTGGCCGGCCCGGTCACCTCGCGGCCGGAGTACTGGTTGAGCTGGCCGACCTTTTCCTCCAGCGTCATCTGGGCTAGCAGGGCAGCCACGCGCTGCTCAATATTGGCGGCCGTTTGGGCGGGCGCCGCCGGGGCTGGCTTCTTGGTTTGGGCAAAAGCCACCGGGCCAGGCAGCAGGCCCAGCCACAGCAGCGGCAGCAGGGGCTTGGGAAACGAAAGAGTCATTTAGATGCGATAAAAGCTGCCTCTGCAGCTGGGAATGGGGTTTGTGCTGACTGGCGGCCACCGGCTACAGCTGCCCCGGACGAGGCTTCCGTTGTACGTTCCCACCATCACCGGGAGGCATCGTTTGGGTTGTTACAGCTGTTTTTTTCGGTGTTTCAGAAGCGACTGGTAGCCGCCAGTTTAGCACATAAGTTGTTTACAAGGAGAGAGGATAAGGCGATTGAAGAGTCCGTTGGCCGTCATGCTGAGCGCAGTCGAAGCATCTCTACCGCGAGAGTAAATGATTTGCGTTGTGCGGTAGAGATGCTTCGACTGCGCTCAGCATGACGTGCTATTTCATTCCTTGTTTCTTAAGGTGCTTCTGCTTCTGTAGCCGCTGCATCGCCTCAGCATAGCGCCAGCCCAGCAGGCGGGCCGAAGCGGCGTTGTAGTGCGTGTGGTCGCCGATGTCGGTGGTGCCTTCGGCGGTGATGTAGGCGTAGTTCGGCACCTGCTTTCGCAGCGCGGCCACGGCTTGGTTGATGCGCTGAGCGGCTTCATTGGGGTGCAACTGGCCGTCGGTTCCGAGCTTGTTAATTTGAAAATCGGGCAGCTGCCCGGCCACGAAAGGCACGGTGGGCGCCTGCAAATCGGCACGCAGCCGCTCAATCAGAGCCATCAGTTTCTGCTGGTAGACGGCGCTCTTTTCGGGGCTGCTGTCGGTTTCGCCCTGGTTCCAGATGATGCCGGCCAGCGTGCCCGCTTGCAGGGCGACTTTGGCGCGGGCCAGGGCGGCGTCGTAGGGGTAGGTTTTCGTGCCTTCGAAATAGGCGCCAGGCGCCCAGGCATCGATGCCGGAGCCGCCCACGGCACAGGCAATCAGGCCAATGGTGCGGTCCGGATTCTGGGCGGCCATGAGCCGTCCGAAGGTCAGGCCCGGGCCCACGGCGGCCACGGGTTTATCGAAGTGGATGGGGTCTTTGGCTACTTCCCATTGGCCGGCGGCGTTCAGGCGCAGCACGCGGGCGTTGGGCACGGTGTCCTGGGCTTCCACGGGGCCGCGCCCGGCCATGTTCGACTGACCGATGAGCAGGTAGAGCTGGAAATTTTCCTTGCGCGCGGGCGGCGTTGCGGTCTGGCGCAGGCGGGGTTTCAGCGGTTGCGCCTGCAGCCCGGCCGCTGGCAGCAGGGCCAGGAGCAGGCGGGATAGCAGGAGCAGGCGAGCGGGTTTCATGGTAGAGTAATTGTTGACTGACGATAGCCAGAACGTCATGCCGAGCGCAGCGTAGCATCTTTACCGCTTCGTTGAGGCAGATTACTATCGAGGTAAAGATGCTTCGCTACGCTCGGCATGACGTTCTGATTACATCGTTTAATCAGCGCTGGTCAAAGAAATCGGTCAGGTGGTACATCTGCTGGTTCAGCTCGCGCATCTTGCTGAGCAGAGCGGGGTAGGGCTCTAGGCTGTTGTCCACGATGCCCTTATTGGCATTGGTGTTCGAGGGCTCGGCGCCTATCAGCGTGGGGTCGTTGTCTTGGTATTTGAACCAATGCCAGCCCACGCAATTCTTCGATTCGAGCAAACCCAGCGTGAAATTCTGGTAGAACAGGCCGCGGTCGGCCTGCGTTTTCACCACCCATCCTGCCCCGGCGGTGTTGGCCAGGCCGGGGGCGTCCTCGCCCTTCACGTACCACTCCGTCACGATGAAGGGCTTGCCGGCGAAGGCTTCCCAGTCGCGCACCCAGGTTTTTTCGGGCGTCCAGTTGTTGTAGTAGTTGATGCTCACCGCATCGAGGTACTTGCCGGCCACCCGCATCAGCTCCGGGTAGTAGCGCTGGGCGCCGTGGAAGCGGCAGCCGAGGTACATGTGGTTGGGGTCGTACTTCTTCATGGCCTTGGCCACGATGCTGAAGTAGCGCTCGGCGGCGAAGGCCAGGAAATCCTGCCGGTTCTGGTCGGTGATGGTTTCGAGGGTGATGCCACGCTCGTCGGCCCACTTTTTGGCGGCCAGGTAGCCGGGCTCGGCGGGGGGCAACTTGAGGTAGCCGTCGAGGTTTTTGCGCAGCAGCGGCATCTCGTTGTCGGAGAAATAGCCGAAGAGGTTCTTGTCCTTCTTATTCGCCGCCAGCTTTTTGGCCTGCTCCTCCACGTAGTCGGCAAAGCCGGGGTCGAAGGTGAAAATCACGTCGTTGGGGTATCCTTTGTGGCCGGGCTGCACGTAGGTGCCGCCGCGCTTGTTGCCGTAGCCGCTCATCCAGTCCAGGTTGATGGTGTAGGCCAGCGGCTGGTCGGCCTTCTGATTTTCGGCCTGAATTTCCTTGGTGGCCGACCACGCGCCCGCGCCATTGAAGCCGTTCGCGAAGAAGAACTTGCGGGTGGCCGCCATCCAGCCGGCCTGGTCGCCGTACTTGGCCTTTAGGGCCTGCTGGGTGCGCTCCGAGCGGCCGGCCTGCACGTCGTTCGGGGCGTTATGCAGGAAGTAGTGGCCGTTGGGGTCCACGGCCCACCAGCGGCCCTGAATTTTCTCAACGTGGAAGAAGCCGGTAGCTTTCGTTTTCTTATCCAGCCGCCCGCCGTACTTGTCCAGCTTGATTTCAGCCGGGGCAAAGCCTTGTAGCGTGGCAATGGTGCGGGTGGGGTAATTTTTATACTCCGAAAATCCGGCCTTGCCGTCGATGGTGGAATTGTTGAGGGTCTTTTTGGCGGCCACGCGCAGGGTGTACTCGGCGCTGTCGCGGGCGGTTTGCGCATGGGCAGAGGGCGAGAAGCTAAGCAGCGAACCAGCGGCAAGCAGCAGCTTGGTCGACGCTTGAACGTCATGCAGAGCGTAGCGAAGCATCTCGCTCGGCATCGTCTTCACGATTGAGTTACTACCACATGCGAGATGCTTCGCGGCGTTCTGTATGACGTACTTTTTCATCGTCTCCATCATTTCCCACTATCATACTTAGCCGCCTGCTGCCGGTAATACTCCTGCAGCGTGTAAAACGCCTTCTTCTTCACGCCCGTGCTCGAAATCAAGCCCTTGCGGTTGAACCCGTTCTGATACACCGGGTGCTGCCGCCGGGTGGCGCGGAAGTCGGCCAGAATCCAGGGCGTCATGCCGCGCAGGCCCTTGATGGTGCTCAGCATCTTGAGCTGGTTCACATAGAGCGCCTCCTGATACTCTTCGCTCCAGCGGGTGTCGGCGTCGCCGTGGTAGCCGGCCAGGGCGTCGCCGCCGAATTCGCTGATGACGACCGGCTTGTTGTACTTGATGTCGAAGGTGTATTTGGTGATTTCGCTGGGCTTGCCGCCCCAGTACCAGCCGGCGTACTCGTTGAAGCTGGTGAGGTCCAGCGACTCGCCCAGCGGGTCGTCCACGTGAATCACGTTGTCGGGGGTGCGGTGCAGCTCCAGAGCGGCGGCGATGAGGCGGGTGTCGTCGAGGGCGCGCGCTTTTTTCACGAGGTTGGTCATGAATGTCAGGCGCGGGTCGCCGAGCGGCGTTTCGTTGCCCACCGACCACACCACGATGCTGGCCCGGTTTTTTCCCATCGAAATCAGGTCCGAGAGCTGGGTTTCGGCGTTCTGGTAGGTGGCGGGGTTTTGCCAGGCAATGGTCCAGTACACGGGCACTTCGGCCCAGACCAGCAAGCCCATTTCGTCGGCCAGCTTGAGCATGGCTTCGTTGTGGGGGTAGTGGGCCAGGCGCACGTAGTTGCAGCCCAGTTCCTTGGCCCAGGTGAGGAGCATGCGCAGGTCGCCCTCGCCGCGGGCCCGGCCGGGAATGAGCGGGTTTTCATCGTGAATGGAAATGCCGCGCATGAACGTGGATTTGCCGTTCAGCAGAATGTCCTGGCCCTTGGTTTCAATGGTGCGGAAGCCGATGCGGTCCTGCACCGTCTCGCCGCCGTTGCTCAGTGACACGGCGTAAAGCTTAGGGCTCAACGGCGACCACAGTTTCAGCTTTTTCGCCGGCAGGTTGAAGCTGGCGCGGCCTTCGCCATCCGTTTTCAGGGTTTGCTTGATGCCGGCTTCGGCGATGTTCAGCGTCACCGACTGGCCGATTTTGCCGGCGCCGTCGAGCTGCACGTAGCCGGTGAGCTGGCTCAGGTTGCCTTTGGCCAGCTGCACCTTGTAGTCCACGATGAACGTCTCGGGCGCTTCGGCAATAAAGACGTCGCGCGTGATGCCGCCGTAGTTCCACCAGTCGGTGTTGATGGTGGGCACGGCTTCGAGGTGGCGGGTGTTGTCGGCCTTCACCACCACGAAATTCTCGCCGTTGGGGCTGAGCTTGCCCGTCACCTCGTACTGGATGGGGGTGAAGCCGCCCTGGTGCATCCCGAGCTTCTTGCCGTTGAGGTAGATGTGAGCCTCGTAGTTGATGGCCCCGAAGTAGAGGAAGTAGCGCTTGCCGGCCACGGGCGCCAGCTTAAAGCTCTTCTTCAGCCAGATGGTGCCTTCGTAGTACAGCAGCTTGGGGTCCTGCGAGTTCCAGTCGCCTGGCACCTGCATGGCGGCTGAGTGGTCGAAGTCGTACTCAATCAGCTCGGGCTCCTGGGCGGTGCTGGGCTTCTGGTTGTCGTAGTAGCCGCCCTTGCCGCTGGCCGACTTGTCGAACGCCTCGCGGCGGTAGTCGTAGAAGCCGTTTTCGTAGGGGTCGATGATGTAGTTCCAGCTGCCGTTGAGGCTGAGCACGCGGCGGGCCGGGGCATTCTGAATAAGGCTGGTTTGGGCTAGTGCCGACGAGCCAAGCAAGAGGCCGGCCACGCCCAGCACCAGGGCCAGCACCGTTTTCAGCGGGGGAAGATGGGTCATTGGGGGAGAAAAATGGAAGGAAGAAGGATTAACGGAGAGACATTAAACGCCTGTCATCCTGAGCGCAGCGAAGGAACTTGTCACGTCAGCAGCACCAGCTACTGCAAATCGTTCAGCGGTGATAAGGTCCTTCGCTGCGCTCAGGATGACAGGCGTTTAAATTCACCATCTCACCAATTCACTAGTTGTAGCCCGGGTTCTGGGTCAGAATCGGGTTGGTCTGGATTTCCTGCACTGGGATGGGGAAGAGCAAGTCGTCGGGGTCGATGCGGACGCTGGAGTTGGCGCGGGCAAAGAAGGCGTTCATCACCGGGATGGCGCGGTCGGTGCGCACCAGGTCGAACCAGCGGTGGCCCTCGAAGCTCAGCTCCAGGCGGCGCTCCAGCTCCAGGCGGGTGCGCAGGGTGGCGGCGGTGGTGGTGCTGGGCAGGTCGACGGTGGCGTTGGCCGTGGCCACGGGCAGGTTGCGCGAGCGACGGATAACCTGGTTGACGGCCGTGAGGGCGGCGGCGCTGGGGCCGCTGGCCTCGTTCACGGCCTCGGCGTACATGAGCAGCAGGTCGGCGTGGCGCAGCACAATCCAGTCGTTTTCGGCATCGGTGGCGCTGGTGGGCGTGTCGATGTACTTACGGGTGTAGTAGCCCAGGGTGGTGGCGGCGCCGGTGGGCAGCACATAGGAGGTGGCGGCGCGCACGTCGGTAGTGCCGCTGGCCGTGAAGGCCGCAATCAGGTCCGTATCCACGGTGTTGAACTGCTGGCCGGTGAAGGCCGCGCCCAGCAGCGCCGTCGACTGCGTGGTGCCGTAGGCGGGCATAAACCAGGTGGTGAAGGCGCTGCCCAGGCCCAGCGTGCCCTTGGTGTAGCGCGCGGCGAAGATGATTTCGCTGTTCATCTCGTTGTTGGTGGCGAAGATGTTGGCGTAGGTGGCTTGCAGCGCGTAGGTCGAGCCTGTGGCCAGGGGCGCGAGCTTGTCGGCCGCGGCCTGGTACTTCTTCTGCGTGAGCAGCACTTTGCCGAAGAGGGCCGTGGCGGCGCCCTTGGTGGCGCGGCCCAGGTTGGTGGTGCCGGTGTAGGTCACGGGCAGGTTCTTTTCGGCAAAGTCCAGGTCCTGCTCAATCTGGGCGTACACGTCGGCGATGGGTGCGCGCCCGTACTGGTAGGCGTCGGGAATGGCCATCAGCTCCTGCGTCACGAGCGGCACGCGGCCCCAGATGCGCACGGCGTTGAAGTAGGTGAGGGCCCGGATGAAGCGCACTTCGGCGTAGTAGCGGTTGCGGGTGGCCTCGGTGAGCTTCACGCCGGCCCCGCGGCTGAGGATGATGTTGCAGCGGGCAATGGCGCGGTACGACGACAGCCAGTAGCTCTGCAAATTGGGGTTGTCGCTAAGCAGCGAGAAGTCGTTGAACTCATTCAGGCGCTCGCCCGACGTCACGGTGTAGCTGTTGTCAGACGGGATTTCGCCGAAGATGAAAATGCCGCGCGGCCCGCCCGAGCGGCCGTACAAGTCCTGCAGCGAGGCATACGCCGCCGTCACCCCGTTCAGGATGCTCAGCGAGTCTTTGTAGCTCTCGGTGGTGGGAATGCGCGTGGGGTCGTTCAGCTCGATGAAGTCCTTCTGGCACGAGGTGGTGCCCAGCGTGCCCAGGCCCAAAAACGTAGCCACGGCAGCTCCCGAGAAAAATTTATTGAAAGTCATGGTGGGAATTAATTAAGGATTGGGAGGGCGGGCTCGCTCGTCATGCAGAGCGCAGCGAAGCATCTCGCTTGTGGTAGTAACTCAATCGGTTGAATTAGTTGAAGCACGCGAGATGCTTCGCTGCGCTCTGCATGACGGCCTATCTGCCCAGCGTTCTAGAAGCCGACCTGCAGGCCCAGCGTGATGGTGCGGTTCATGGGGTAGGAGCCCTGGTCCACGCCGTAGGTGGGGTTGGTGGTGTTGCCGTAGTTGTTGGCTTCGGGGTTGTAGCCCACGTACTTGGTGAAGGTGTAGAGGTTCTGCACCGAGGTGTAGATGCCGGCACTCTGCAGGCCCGCCGTTTTGGCCCAGGCCACGGGCAGGTTGTAGCGCAAGGTCACGTTGCGGATGCGCAGAAACGAGCCGTCCTGAATGAAGTAGGAGTTGAACACCGTGCGCAGCGTGGTGGGCGAGGTGGCCGAAGTGTAGGCGAAGGGCGTTTTGCCGTCGCCGGGGTTGTCGGGGCTGCGCCAGCGGTTGGTCAGCTGCACGCGGCCGTTGGTCGCGCCGGGCGAGTTGAAGGTGTACCGGTCGCCGGCGTACAGCACGTCGTTGCCCTGCGAGCCTTGCAGCGTCACGGCCAAGGACAGGTCCTTGTAGCCGAAGGTGTTTTGCAGGCCGTAGGTGAATTTCGGGAACGGGTTGCCGATGACGCCTACATCGAGGGTGTTAATCTGGCCGTCGCCGTTCACGTCCTTGAACTTGAAGTCGCCCGGCCGCACGGTCACGTTGCTGCCCGTCCACTTGGGGCTGGCGTCCACGTCGGCCTGGTTGAGGTAAATACCTTCCTGCTGGTAGCCGTAGAACACGCCCAGCGGCTGGCCCGGCACCACCCGGATGGAGCTGGTGTAGCCAAACACGGCGTCGAAGGTAATCTGCTCGTTCTCGCCGGCCAAAGCCAGCACCTGGTTGCGGTTCAGCGAGAGGTTGGCGGCCGTGCTCCAGGTGAAGTCACCCTTCACGATGTTGGCCGTGTTGAGCTGGAATTCGAGGCCGCGGTTGCGCACCTCGCCCACGTTGGCCAGCGCCCGCGACGAGTAGCCGAGCACCGACGGAATGTTGCGGTTGAGCAGCAGGTCGGTGGTGTTGCGCTGGTAGGCCGCCACGGTCAGGTAAATGCGGTCGCGGAACAGGCCGAGGTCGAAGCCAGCGTCGTACTGGGTGTTGGTTTCCCAGCCCAGGTTGCGCAGAGCCAGGCCGTTGGGCGAGAAGCCAAAGTTGCGCACCCCATTGCCGTTGCCGAACACGTAGTTGGCGGCCGTCTGGTAGCTCTGGTAGTTGTAGTCGCCGATGTTGTTGTTGCCCGTCACGCCATAGGAGGCGCGGAACTTCAATTCCGAAATGGCCGCAATGCCCTTGATGAAGGTTTCCTCGCCCGCCCGCCAGGCCAGGGCCACCGAGGGGAAGGTGGCGTAGCGGTTGTCGGGGCCGAAGCGCGACGAGCCGTCGGTGCGTAGCGCGGCCGTCAGAATATACCGCTCTTTAAAAGCGTAGTCCAAGCGGCCGAAGATGGACGTGAGGGAGTTGGCCGAGAACGAGGTCTGGCCGAAGAGCTGGCCGGCGGCCGTGGCGTACTCAATGTCGGGGGTGGTGTAGGTGCCGGTCTGGCCCAGCACGGTGCTGCCCTCGTTCTGGTTGTACTGAGCCGAGTAGCCGGCCAGCAGGGTCAGGTCGTGGTCGGTGCCGAGCTTGCGGGTGTAGGTGGCCGTGTTTTCCCACACCCAGTTTAGGTTGGTGTTGTTGGCCTGCCGGGCGTCGATGTTGTTGAGGATGGGCGTCGAGATGTTGGCGCCCGCGTTGTTCACCGTGCCCAGCGTGGCCGGCACGTAGATGGCGCGGCGGTTGTTCACCAGCTCGGCCCCGAAGCTGGTGCGCAGGTTCAGCCCCTTGATAATCTCAAAATCGAGGAACGTGGAGCCCAGCGCCCGCACGCCGCTGGTGCGGTCCTTGTACAGGTCGACGGCCGCCACCGGGTTCAGCAGGTCGCCGGGCGTGGTGATGCCCGAGCCCGAGTTGCGGATGGCGCCGTAGTCGCCGTTGGCCAGCCGCACCGGGATGATGGGGGGCAGAATCAGGGCCGACGTCACAATGGCCGTTTCGCCGCCCGGGCCGCCGCCCGAAATGTTGCCGCCGTTGTAGCTGCCCGAAATCGGCTTCACGTCGGTGCGTGAGAAGTTGGGCGCCAAACTCAGGCCCAGCTTCAGCTTCTTGCTCAGCTGCGCGTCGTAGTTGGCGCGCAGGGCAAACCGGTCGTAGCCGGTGTTGTCAATCACGCCCTTCTGCTTGAAGTAGCTACCCGAAATGTAGAAGCGCGACGAGTTGGTGCCGCCCGAGGCCGACAGCTGGTACTGCTGCTGCGAGCCGGTGCCGAAAATCTCGTTCTGCCAGTCGGTGTTGGGCAGCTCGGGCGCGCCCACCGCCAGCGGGGCCGGCAGGGCGCGGTTGCCGTTGGCATACGACTCGCGCACGTAGTCCAGGTACTGCTCGCGGTCCATCAGGTCCACCTTTTTGGCCACTTCCACCACGCCCGCGTTGGCCACGAAGTTGAAGCGCGTCTTGCCGTCGTTGCGGCCGCGCTTGGTGGTCACAATCACGATGCCGTTGCCGCCGCGCGAGCCGTAAATGGCGCAGGCCGCCGCATCTTTCAGAATCTGAATGCTCTGAATATCCGCCGGCGGAATCTGGTTGTAGCTGTCGGCGCTGTTGAGCGGGTAGCCGTCCACCACGTACAGCGGCGAGTTGCCGGCCGAAATCGAGCCCAGGCCGCGCACGCGAATCACCGCGCCCTGGCCGGGCTCGCCCGAGGGCTCCGTAATCTGGGCGCCGGCCACCAGGCCCACGAGCGCCTCGGAGGGCGAGGCCACTGGAATCAGCTCCACCTGCTTGGCCGAAATCGAGGAAATAGACGTGGCCAGCAGCTTTTTCTCCTGCACGCCGTAGCCCACCACCACTACTTCTTCCAGCGCCTTCGAGTCGGGCGCCAGCGCGGCGTTGATGGCCGTGCGGCCGCCCACGGCTTCCTCCTTGCTCAGGTAGCCCACGAAGGTGAAAATCAGCGTGGCATCCTCGGGCGCTTTGATGGAGTAGCGGCCTTCGGCGTCGGTCTGGGCGCCGTTGGTGGTGCCCTTCACGATGACGTTGACGCCGGGCAGGCCCACGCCTTTTTCGTCCACCACGCGGCCGCTGATGGTGATATCGGCCCGCACGGCGCGGGGCGCAGCGGCCGGGCGCACGAAGGCGAAGGTGGGGGCGCTCAGGCCCAGGCTCAGCGCGGGCAGCAGCACCAGGGGCCGCAGGTAGCGCCGGAAATCGGGTCGTAATTTGTCCGTCATAGTGGGTGGGGTTGGTGACGTTGGTGGGAATGCCGGGCGGGCGGTAGGAGGGCCGGCCCCGGCAGGGAGTGAAGTGGCCTGGAGCCACCGGCAAGCGTGGTGCGTGGGGACTTACCCAACCGATTGCCCTGCGAAGTACCGGATTCTTCCGGCCGATTGCAGCTAAAGCCCAGCTGTTTATTTACGCAAACGTTTTCGGTAGGTGCGCAGAAAATGGCGGTTTTCCGGGGCCAACCTGTTAGGTTTGTATGTACTGCGGCTTTGCTAATTGTTATAGAAAATTGCCTTTTCTTCTCTTTCGCCATTCCAACCTCCTGCCATGACGCCCGTGAATCTGAAGTCGCTGGCTGAGCAACTGCACCTATCTATCGCCACGGTTTCCAGGGCGTTGCGGGATAGCCACGAAGTTTCCGAAGCCACCAAAGTGCGCGTGCGGGCCTTGGCCACGGCCCTCAACTACGAGCCCAACGCCTACGCCAGTAGCCTGCGCCGCAATGTGAGCAAGACCATCGGCGTGGTCATTCCGAAGGTGGCCAACCACTTCTTTGCCCTCGCCATCAACGGCATCGAAGAGGCTGCCCGCCAAAGCGGCTACCACGTCCTCATCTACCTCACCCACGACGATTACGCCCGCGAAGTGGCCATTGTGCAGCACCTCAAGGGCGGCCGGGTCGACGGCCTGCTCATGTCCGTGGCCAGCGGCACCGAGGATTTTGCCCACATCAAAAGCCTCAAGGACACCAACCTGCCCATCGTGTTTTTCGACCGCGTGTGCGCCGAAGTAGCCACCGCCAAAGTCACTACCAACGACTACGAAAGCGGCTATCAGGCCACCGAGCACCTCATCCAGTCCGGCTGCCGCACCATTGCCCACCTGCTCATTTCCAACAACCTGTCCATCGGCCAGTTCCGCCAACAAGGCTACCTCGACGCCCTCACCGCCCACGGCCTTCCGCCCGACCCCGACCTGGTGCTGAACGGCGTGATGGACAACGAGCAGAACGTGGTGCTCATCCGCGAGCTGCTGCAGCGCCGGCCCGACATCGACGGCATCTTCGCCTCGGTCGAGCGCCTGGCCATCAGCGCCTACCACGTGTGCAAGGAGCTGGGCCGCCGCATTCCCGAAGACATCAAAATCATCGGCTTCTCCAATCTCGAAGCCGCCTCCCTGCTCGACCCGCCGCTATCCACCATCACCCAGCCGGCTTACGATATTGGCCGCGAGGCCGCCAAAATCCTCATCCGGGCCGTGGAGAAGAAGAAAGACATCCTGCCCAGCCAAAGCCTGGTGCTGAATTCGGAGCTGTTCCAGCGACGGTCTACGGCTGCGGGGTGATGGAAAAGGTCCCCGAAACGTCGTTTCGGGGACCTTTTGCTTTATGGGGACGTCTCGCCCTCCGCGTCAACCTCACCCCCTGACCCCCTCTCCTGCGGAGAGGGAGCACCGGCCATGCACTTGCGACTGGCTCCCCTCTCCGCAGGAGAGGGGCCGGGGGTGAGGTGAATGGCGTCATGCGATAAACTACCTACTCCACCACCACGCGCCGGGTCAGCACTTCCTTATCGGCCTGCAAGCGCAGCACATACACGCCCGCCGCCAGATTCCGTACGTCGAACTCCGCTGTTGCGCCGGCCGATGTCAGGCCAATGGCGCGAGCCTGCACCTGCTGGCCCAGCGCATTGAGCAGCGTGGCGCGCACGGCCGACTGGCCCGGCAGCGGCGGCAGCAACACCGTGAAGCTGCCGTGGGCCGGGTTGGGATAGAGGCTCACTGTCGCGGCCGTAAGCTCCGCCCGGGTAGCTGTAACGGCCGCCGGACTGAACACCAGGCTGAAGCGCCCGTGGCCAGCCGTGGTGGCGCTCAGCGCGAATTGGTAACGGCTGCCCGTCGTCAGAGCAAGCTGCGTGCCCGTCAGCGCATCGCGCAAATACACGCGCACTGAGCCGAAGCTGCTCATGTCGGCAACTTCCAGCGTGAAGCTGCCCGCTTGCGGCACGCCCACGCTCAGCGGCACCACTACTTGGTTGGCGCCCAGCGGCGCCAGCGCGTTGATGGCCAGCGGCGTATTACCGGCCAGCGAAGCCAGGTTCAGGCCGGTGGGATTAAGCAGCTTGGCGGCGTCAAATTCGGTATCGAAGCCCGCCGTAGCGCCTTGCTCGAAGTATACGTTGGCATCGTCCTGCAGGCCGGCGCCGCTTAGGGTGAGCCGCAACTGCGGCCGGGCATCGGCGGTGCCGCGCCCGAAGGCGGGCTGGGTGCCGAAGGTGGTGACGCGGTTGGCGTTGGTCAGGTTCACGGCGCCGGGCGTGCCGGCGGCCGTGACGCGGGCAAAGTAGCCCGAGCCAGCCACAATCAGCGAAGAGGCGCCCACGCCGTTCGCGTAGGTGCGGTAGGTGCCGGCGTACTGGCCGGTGCTCTGGTACACGTACATGGCAGCGTCCATGCCGGGGCGCTGGGCGGCCGTCACGGTGCGCCAGTCAAGCGGGGCGGGGTAAGGATTACCCAGCAGCTGCCAGCCCGCGTCGGCATCGGTGCCGCGGTTGAGCGAGCCGGAGCTCTGGGCCGCGTTGTTGAAGGTGCCGGTGAAGGCCACGGGCGCCGCCGAAGCGGGCGCGTTCACGGTGTAGCCGCGCGTGGGCTGCATCACATCCGTGTCGGCCGTGGGCGAAAACCAGCCTTTGTCAAACGCCCCGTAATTGGACGCAACGGTAGCCAGCCGGCTTTCATCGTAGCCAAACACCGTGGGGAAGGGCGACACCGCACTGGGCGTCGCGCTGCTGTTGTAAGCGGTATTGAAAGTGGGCGCGAAGCCCGCCGTAGCCAGGCTACTCAGCGGCGCACTGGCCACCGGCGAGCTGAAATGGCGGTAAGCCGGCCCCGTCACGGTGCTGGTGATAGCGCGCTGCATGGTGCCCGCGCCATTCACCACCCCGCCCGTGTTGTCGAGCAAGGCCGTGCCGGCGGCCGACGACAGCAGCGTAAACGCCTGGCCGGCGGTGTTCAGGTTGCCGCTTTGCAGGCGGGCCACCTGGGCCACGCTCACCGGCTGGTTCAGGGTGAGGGTGCGGTCGGAGGCGAGGGTGGCGAGGTTGTTCACCGTCAGGCCGCGCACGGTGGCGGGCAGGCCCGCGCCGGTGGCCTGCGCGGCGGTGCCGTTGTAGGTATAAATGGCATCCGTAGAGAAGCTGCGGGGGCCGGCCAGCTGGATGGCGCCCGTGGTCCCGGTGGGCGCAATACCGGCCGGGTCGCAGATTTGCAGCTCGGCGCCGGCCTGCAGCTCGAAGCTGCCCGCGCCGCTCAGTGTCTGGCAGTTGCTCACCAGTTTGCCGCCCGTCAGCACGCGCACGTCGGTGGCGGTTGTGGTGGCCAGCTGCGGGGTGAGGGTGCCGCCGCTTTGCACCGTGATGCTGTTGTAGGCGCCGCCGGCGGGCATGTTCTGGCCGTTGGCCACCACCAGGTCGGGGCCCGTCACGGCATTGCGCAGGCTCTGAATATAGGTCACGTTGGGCGTGCCGAAGCCGTAGCCCCAGTTCAGGGCCGTACTGCCCGAGGCGGTGGCCTTGCCGGTGCCGTTGTAGTCGGCCACGGTCTGGGTCGGGTTCAGCGGGTAAACGAACTTGCTCGGGCTGCCGCCATTATCCAGGTCCGGCGCGGCCATTTTGTAGTTGGGAGTGGCCGTGTAGTTGGCCGTGGTGCCGGCCGCCACCGAGCCGCCCAGCGCCAGGCGCGTGGCAAACGTATGGATGGCTCCGGTTACACCCGCCGCCGGCGAGCCGGCCGCTTTCACCATCACCATATCGTATTGCGTGATGTTGAAGATGTTGGTGCTGCCCACGTTCGTGAGGTAAGTCGTGTTGCCCAGCAAAAAGTCCAGCGTAAAATCCGAGGCATCGTAATCGGGCGCGTAGCCGGCGGGGCCGGCCAGCTGGCGCAGCACAATGGTGGTGCCGCTACGCAAATCCGACCAGAAAGCCGTATTCGCAAACTGGTACTTGCCACCGGTGTCGCCCGTGCCGTTGCTTTCAAAGTCCTTCACAATCATGCCGCGCACGTCGAGGTGGTCCTGCACCACCAACAACTCCACCGCATCGAGGTTGCCGGTGCCATCGTTCGAGCCGTTGTAAACCCGGTTCACCACGATGGTGGGCGGCATAACGGCCTGTCCGCGCAGCGACTGAATGTAGGTGATGTTGGGCGCGCCGAAGCCGTCGCCCCAAGTGCGGCTGGTGCTGTTGGAAGTGGCCGTGCTGCTGCCGTTGTAGTCGGCCGTGCTCTGGGCCGGGTTGGTGGGGTAGGCCATGAAGCCCGTGCCTAAGTTGCTGGCCAGCAGCTTGGCGCTGGTCACGGCGGTGTAGAAGGCCAGGCCCGTGGCGTTAGTGGCGAAGGCGTGCACGGGGTTGTCGGTACCGCTGGCGGTGCCGGTTTTCAGCAGCACCATATCGGTCTGCGTCAGATTGAAATTCTGGCCGGAGGGTGCCAGCGCATCTAGGTAGGTGGCGTTTTCCATCAGCAGGTCAATTTTGAAATCGCTCGGGTCGAAGTCCTCCGCGTAGCCACTGATGCCCGAGGCAAGGTGGCGCAGCACGATGGTGGTGCCCACGCGCAAATCCTTCCACAGTGCCACATCTTTGAACTGGTACTTGCCGCCGGTGTCCGAAGTCAGGTTAGTTTCGAAGTCCTTCATTATCAGCCCGCGAATGTCCAGGTGGTCCTGCACCACCAGCAGCTCCACGGCATCGGTCGAGCCGTCCACCGTCGCGCTTCCGTTGTAGAGTCGGTTTACCACGATGCCCGTCAGCGGCTGCTCCGTAAAAGTCAGCTTCGAGAAGTTGAAGCCCCCACTCACGATGTCGAGCTTGAGCGTGGCGCTGGCCGAAGCCTCCAGGTACACATTGTTGATAGCCAGGTCCTGATAGGTGCCGAAGCTGCCCGTGGCGGGCACGGCCACCACGCCGGTGCGGTCCACGTCATTCACCGACAGCCGCACCGAGCCCGTCGAAGTCGCCCCCGTCGAAACCCGTACCCGAAGCTGGTAGAGGCCGGTGCGCAGCACGTTCACCGTGTATTTCAGCCACTCGCCACTGGCCGTGAAGCCCACTTCGCCGATGCCCTCGCCGCTGTTGCTCGTGTCCACGCCTTCGGTGGGGCGGGGCACGTTGGGGGCGGCCACGGAGCCGCGGTTGGCGGTTTCAGTGTCGTGGTAGGCTACGTTTTCGCCGCCGTTGTCGTACTCAATGGCCTTCACTACGCCCGGAATCACCGGCGTGGTGCTGGGGTAGGGCGTGCGAATGCAGGTGCTCACGGGCAGGTAGTTGGCCCGCGTGGTCACGATGGTCGTGTCGGCATTCACCAGCGTCAGCGCCACGGTTTTATTGCCGGCCGTGGCATAGGTCACCGCAATCGGCCCCCGGCCGGTGCCGGTGGCCGGCGTGGCGCCCGCCCCAAAGTCCCAGGTCAGCGAGGTCACCTCGCCCAGCACCGAGGCCGTGAAATTCACTGCCTCCGGCGCCACGCAGGTAAAGGTCTTATCGCTGGCGAAGTTGGCCAGCGTCACGTTGAAGCCGGGGTTGCGGTAGGTGGGCGGCAGGGCCTGCTGGGCGTGCTGCAGCGAGTACACAATCTTGCGCGTCAGCGCGCCCTGCGCGTTAAACAGCAGTACCAGCGTCGACTGCGCGTAGATTTTGTCGTCGTAAAAGTTGTTGATGCCAGCCGGCACGTTCACCTTCAGCGCCGCAGCGCCGGGCACCGTGCTGCCATCCAACTGCACCGTAAAGTTGTAGTCCGTCGCGTCGCTTTCGTTGAGCAGCATCACGGCTGTGGTGCCGTTGTCGGTGCTGCTGAGCACCTTCACCAGCGCCTGGTTGTCGGTGGCGTTGAGGTTGGTGCCGTGCAGGTTTTCGGCCACCAGCATCTCGTGCCAGAACGCCGAGCGGGGCTTGGCGCTGGCCTTATTAGGCCCGTCGATGTAGCCCAAATCGCCGGTGCCGCGCGCCCCGCTGCCCTCATGAATGGACCAGGGCTGCATCGATACCGCCTCGTTCTTCATGCCCACCCCAAACACCTCGGCCCAGAACTGTCCGTTCAGGAAGGAATGCACGCCCACGCCCTCCACGGTATTGGCCGTGGGGTTGGCGTAGTCGACGTTGAATTCGGTGAGGGCCCAGCGCAGGGCGTTGGCGCCGGTGCGGTTGTTTTTGGTGTTGGCCGCGGCCATCAGACCCAGCAGGTTGTTCACGTTGTTGGTCAGGCTGTTGGTGCCGGCCACCACGCCGGCGCGGGTTTGCATGCCGTTGAAGGGGTAGTAGTGGAAGGAAATAACATCGATGTAGTAGCGGCCGTTGGCGTCCTGGCCGGTGATGTCGTTGGCGCCGCCCACCAGCGAAGGCATGTAGGTGCTGCCGTAGGAGGCGTTTTCCGGCCCCACGGTCAGAATGGTGGGGTCCACCGCCTTCATAGCCGAAGCGAAGGCCTTGATGTAGGCCGCCACGCCCGCCACCGGTACCGGGTTGGGCTGCGCGGTATTGTTCAAATCGGGCTCGTTGCCGATAATCCAGTACCGGATGTTGCGGCCCATCGTGATGTTGACGTGCTGCACCACCTGCGCCGCCTGGGCCGCCGTGAAGCGCCCGCGCCCCTCCGACACCTGCACCATGGGCTCGGCCCCAATGCGCCGGATGGAGTCAATCAGGGCGATGTACTGGGCATTCGTCACCAGGTTGGAATTCACGCCGTTGCCGCCGATGCGAATCATCTTCACCTTCGACTGCCGCACCAGCGGCCACAACTGGTCGAGCTGCCCGTTGTATACCTGCGTGCCCAGGGCCGTGGGCAGCCAGGCGTTCTGGCCGGCGAGGTAAGGCGATATAGCCTGGCCGTGGCCGGCGCTCACGGCCAGCCAGCTCAGGAACAGGAGCGATAACAGTTTTTTCATGCAGGGTGGGAGTTTGGTTGGAATAACGCAGGAGGACAACCCTGTTCGCACCCGTCTCATGGCCCGCAAAGGCACGCACCGGCCAAGCCAGCCGAAAAAATCGGCGGAAAGCGGCAACCGGTAATGGGAGGGGCCGAAACTGAAAAGGCCAGTGGCGGCCGGGCATGCGGCGGGGCCGCGTGGCGCCAGCGCAAAAAGGGCAAGGCAGCCGGGCAGAAGCCGGCCAAATGGGGCGAACAGGCTGCTAAAGGTATTGGGCTGCTTTCCCGAAATGCTAGCAGATACGCGGATTTATCTACGAAAACGTTTGCGGTGAATCAGGGCCTCGTCGCCAACCGCCGCTTCCACCAAACCCGCCGAAACAGCGCGCTTTATCCCCACCCGGAGCCTCAGCGCACGGGCGTCATGCTGCGCCCGGCCCAATGCCCACCAACCCTGCTGCTGCCAGCAAAAAGCCCCGTCGGTCACCTGCGCAAAGCAGGTGACCGACGGGGCTTTTTGCATGACAAAACCGCGCTTATTGGGCAATACGGCGGCTATACGAGCCCGTGCCGACAAGCAGCCGCACCACGTACACGCCCGTGGGCAAGGTGTGCATGTCCAGGGTCCAGCGGCCCGCCTGGCCGTCCGGCATGAGTGTCACCGTCTGCACCCGGCCCAGGGCGTCGTACACCTTCAGGGCCGTATACTGCTTGCCCAGCAGCTCGGCGGGCAGCGAGCTGCTCACCACCCAGTCCTTCCCGGAGGGGCCGGGGTACACTGCCAGGCTCTGGTCGTTTTTGGTGCCGAGTTTCACTACGCGTACCGGTGAGTAACTGCTGCTCTTGTCAAAGTCAATTTGCCGCAGGCGGTAATAGCTGGTGCCGGGTAGGGGCTGCTCGTCCAGCACGTTGTAGCTGGTGCGGCCCTGCGTGGTGCCGGCGCCCTCCACCGTCCGATTGTCGCGGAAGGTGTTGCCATCAGCCGAGCGCTCGATGACAAAGCTTTGGCTGTTTTTCTCCGAAGCCGTTTCCCAGTGCAGCGCCACTTGCTGCCGACTATTGGGAGCGGCCGTGAAAACGGACAGCTCCACTGGCAAAGGCTGGGGGCAGTTCGCAATCAGGGCATCGCAGGCTCTTTCGTTGGCGTTGTTGCCCGATACCGGGCCCATGTTGCAAACCGTCGTAGTGCCGCCCAGCGCGCACACCCCAATTTTGTTGGTGCAATTCTGGGCAATACGATTGAAGGCACCGTTGCCGCCAAACACGCACCCGGCCACCGACACACTGCCCCAGCCGCAGAGCGTGTTGTTGGCGCCGCCCGGGGTCAGGTCGAGGTTGCCCCGCACGTAAATCGCGCCGTCGCTCACAATGTCGGAGTTATACAAAATGGTGTTGCACAGGGTCGTCAGCGACGAGCCGTTTGCCACCGTGATGGTGGCCTTGTTCACGCGCATCACCCCCGCCACCACCGAACTGGGCGCGAATATGCGCAGGTTTGTCACTTTCTGCGAGGCCGTTCCGTCGCCCAAGCTCAGATTGTAATCGCCCGAGATGGTGCCGCCATCCCGCACGATGGCCGTGCCCCGGCTCGAAATATCGAGCGAGCCCCCGTCCTCAATCACAATGGAACCGCCGCTGCCCACGGTCAGCAGGCCATCGGCTTCCACCGTCAGGTGCGCGTGCACAACCAGCTGGCCGCTCATGATGGTGAGCTTGCCACCGGCGCCCACCACGTAGTCGCTGCTGAGCGTGAGCTCTTGGTTGGAATTGAGCGTGACCTGGGCACTGGTGTTGGAAAGCGGCTGCGAGCCACACCCTGCACCGCCCGCTACATCGAAACTCGCCGTCGCCGAGAAGCCACTCATGACCCCGGAACTCGTGGCAATGTATGAGCACTGGCCCATAGCTGCCACGGAAACGAACATGAAGAGGCTGAACACAGCCCCCATCGCGCAGATGGTTACACTTTTTTTCATAGCTGTAAGAATAAAAAACGGTGATTTTTGGCACTTAACCTTTCTAGGTCATAACTAATATAATATATAAACGTGATTATTAAAACTTAATATTGTTTAAATATAATTTAATTTAATAAATATATTAATTATTGTATTATTTTACACAAATGATAACAGCGGCATTGCCTTGGAATTGGCATAAGGGTGGTGCAGGCCCGATTTATAGGTTTTGTGGTTTGGGTGGCTGTTGAGCAGATTGTTTGTAAAACACAAGTCTGCTTTTGTGCCGATTGTGAACTGCGCTACCGGGCCCAGGCACAACTGCGTTTTGTTGCAGTCACTTTGGGGCCATGGCGGGCCGTGAACGGGCGGGTTGACTTCAGGCGGGGAGGGGCCGGAAGAACCCAAGAGGACCAATACACGCCAGCATCGAGCTTCGTCAGCACCACGCCAAAACGCAACAAGGCCAGTTCCAACAGAATGGAACGGGCCTTGTTTGTTTGCGTGCGCGCGGGGAGATTCGAACTCCCACACCCGAAGGCACCACCCCCTCAAGATGGCGTGTCTACCAGTTTCACCACGTGCGCAAATCGAGCAACTAAACCGGGTAATTCGGCCGAAGCCGGCGTCGCTGAGGTGGCGAAGCGGGTGCAAAGATAGAAGGAGGTTTTCGGCTTTACAAGCCGGCGAAACACATTTTCATCAAATGGCCATCCTTCAATCGTTTAACTTGTGCCACCGGAAAGCTAACGTTGAGCTTTTACCTTTTTTGTCCCTTCCGCAGCCCATGAAATCGCCATCCAAAACCGACTCCACTTCCTTTTTCGGTCGCATGGCCGAGAGCATCACCAAGTTTTCGGGCTCTACGGCCGCCTTCATCTCCGCCACCGGCCTCGTGGTGGTGTGGGCCGTGACCGGGCCGCTGTTTCAGTATTCCGAAACGTGGCAGCTGGTCATCAACACGGGCACCACCATCATCACGTTTCTGATGGTTTTTCTCATTCAGCGGGCCCAGAACAAGGATTCGCTGGTGTTGCACCTCAAGCTAAACGAGCTACTGGCGGCCACGCAAGGGGCCAGCAACCGGCTCATCAACGCCCAGGATTTTTCGGAAGAAGAAATCAAAACCCTGCACGATTTCTACTGCATTCTGGCCGAGCTGGCGAAAAAAGACAACGACCTCGGCAAAACCCACACCGTGGAGGAGGCTGAAGACAACCACAATGAAAAATTGGCCGCCCATCAGGACTGAAATGGGGAGGCAGGGATGTGGATTGTAAAATGAGAACGTCATGCTGAGCGCAGCCGAAGCATCTCTACCGCGAGAGTAAATAATTACTACTGCGGTAGAGATGCTTCGACTGCGCTCAGCATGACGTTCTTCTAATCATTTCCCTATCTCACCACCTATTCGGCCTTGATGAGCGGCGAGTCGACGACATGCTCCGACACGAACCAGACCTGCATCTCGTTGGTGCGGATGAGCTGGCTCACGATGAGGTCGTTGGTGCCGTCGTCGCCGTTTTTATCGGCGGTGTCGGCGTAGTCGTGGCAGTTTTTCAGCAGGCGCTGGTGGCCGTCGAGCAGGCGCGATACCTGCACGGGCGCTTCCTCGCGGTCGCGCGGCACGCGCGGAATGCTGCTGAGCTCGGCCACGTCGTGGGCCATGGCCACGGCCACACCGCCCAGAATCTGGATGCGCTCGGCAATGGCATCGACCAGGGTCGACTGCTCCTCATAATGCTTGTCGTAGAGCAGGTGCAGCTGGTAGAAGGTGGGGCCCACCACCTGCCAATGGTGCTTCTTGTACATGTCGCGCAGCGTGATGGTGTCGGCCAGTAGCTGGTTGAGGCCGGTGACGCTGGCCTGGCGGGTCTGCTCGTCGAGGCCGATGGGCAGGCGCTGGCTCACGGTGCCGTAGCGCTGGGTGGGCGCGGGGGCGTGGTTTTGCTGGTTGAGCACGGGCTGAATGTCGACGGCGGCGTTGCTGCCGGCGCCTTTGCCGACGGTGGCAGCGGGTGCTTTAGCGGCAGCGGGGGCAGCTTTTTTGGCGGCTGCGGCTTTAGGGGCAGCGGTTTTGGCGGGGGATGCCATAAAAATAAAAACGAGTGAGGTGAAAGAAAGCCGGCTTGTGCCGGCAGCGAAAAAATCTGTTTCTGCGTACGTAAAGCACCCCGCCGGGTTAAGGTCGCTTCGCTTAAAACTTGCCCCATGACTGAGCCAACCACTACCACCCAACTCCCGCACGACGTGCACCCCGAGCACCACATGACCAGCTCGGCGATGCTGCAGGACATCGTGATTGGGCTGTCGGATGGGCTCACGGTGCCATTTGCGCTGGCGGCGGGGCTGAGCGGGGCCGTCACGTCGTCGGGCCTGGTCGTCATGGCGGGGCTGGCCGAAATCGTGGCCGGCAGCATTGCCATGGGCCTGGGCGGCTACCTGGCCGGCCGCACCGAGGTGGAACACTACGCCTCGGAACTGGGCCGGGAGCACCGCGAAGTGCAGGAAGTGCCCGACAAGGAGCGCGCCGAGGTAGACGAGTTGCTGGCCGAGATGGGCCTCTCCGAAGCCACTCGCCGGCAAGCCGTGGCCGAGCTTACTGCCGACTCCGAGCAGTGGGTAAGATTCATGATGAAGTACGAGCTGGGCCTGGAAGAGCCCGACCCCAAACAAGCGCCCAAAAGCGCCGCCACCATCAGCCTGGCCTACGCCGTGGGCGGGCTGATTCCGCTCAGCGCCTATTTCGTGACCGATACGCCCGCGCAGGGGCTGGCCTGGTCGGCGGGCATCACACTGGTGTGTTTGTTCGTTTTCGGGTACTTCAAGAGCCGCCTCACGGGCCAGCCGCCGGTGGCGGGCGCCGTGAAAATGGCCGTGGTGGGTGCCCTGGCGGCGGCGGCGGCCTTTGGCATTGCGCGCGCGGTGGGGGGCTGACGCTTACTATCCCGTCTGTCATCCTGAACGCAGCGAAGGACCCCAAAACGTCCGCAAATATTCCTCATTGCTGGACGCTGCTTTTCCGTGATGAGGTCCTTCACAAACGCAGGATGATAGACTCATTTCACATTCGACATAAACAAAGCAAACCCCGTCGCTATGCAGTTCAAGCTTCCCAAAACGCCTGCCGTATCCGTCAAAGGCAAAGACTTTAAACTGGCCGATGTCGACCCCAATGACATCACGCCCTTTAAGCACAAGCCCGATGACAAGGACGAGGCCGGCCCGCGCCTGCTGGAGCTGCGCAAGCGCCTGAACGACCTACAGGAATTGCTTTATGCCGAGCATAAGCGCAGCCTGCTCATCGTGCTGCAGGCCATGGACACGGGCGGCAAAGACGGCGCCATCGAGAACCTGCTCACCGGCGTGAACCCGGCCGGGGTGCAGGTGTCTTCCTTCAAAGCGCCCACCTCGGAAGAGCTAAAGCACGATTTCCTGTGGCGCATTCACGCCCAGACGCCCAAGCAGGGCCACATTGGCGTGTTCAACCGCTCGCACTATGAGGATGTCCTCATCACCCGCGTGCACGGCCTGATTGACGAGAAAACCTGCAAGCAGCACTACCACGACATCAACAACTTTGAGCAGCTGCTGCTGAACAACGGCACGCGCATCCTCAAATTCTTCCTGCACATCTCCAAAAAAGAGCAGGCCGAACGCCTGCAGGCCCGCCTCGATGACCCCGCCAAAAACTGGAAATTCGACCCCAACGACCTCAAGGAGCGCGCCTACTGGGACGACTACCAGGCCGCCTACGAGGCTGCGATGACGCATTGCTCGTCCGGCGATGCGCCGTGGTTTGTGGTGCCGGCTAACAACAAGTGGGCCCGCGACTTGGCCATCACCGAAATTGTGGTGGCGGCACTGGAGGACATGGACCCGCAGCCGCCTAAGCCGGATTTCGACGTGAAGGCGCAGGTGATTGAATGATGCTTATGCTTGGGTTGGGAGAGTGTCTGAGGGGGCGCAACTCGCGCTCAGTAGCGTTGCACCCCTAGCTTATTACCGCCAGTTTCTCGAATTGGCTTAAAGCTCCTTCAATAAATTCTTGCAGCGTTTGTACGGCTGTTCGTGAAGTGTTTTGGCTAAGTTCTATCTCGGAATACCACACGGTATTCCCGTTCTCTTGAGAAACAGAAAATTCGGAAATCCATATGATAAATCCCTTGCCACGGATGGAATGCCATATACTTTCTTTTCTGGAGGTATAGAATTGGGCATTGCAATTTTTCAAAAATGCATGCCATTTCTGTCCCGGAAATGATGGATTAGTGTATTTCAACTGTACCGTATTGACTTTTGATTTAGAAGTCATAGGGAAAAGGCGATGAGGAATTATGCCAGCACAGCCGCGTCTTCCTTGCGCTCGCCAATCTGCTGGCGCCACATGGCGTAATAGAGGCCCTTTTGCTGCAGCAACTCTTCGTGGCGGCCCTGCTCGGCGATGTGGCCGCGCTCAAGCACGAAGATGCAGTCGGCGTGGAGGATGGTGCTCAGGCGGTGGGCAATGAGGATGGTCATGTGCTGGCGCGAGCCGGAAAGCTCCCGCACCGTCTTGCCAATTTCCTCTTCGGTAAGCGAGTCGAGGGCCGAGGTGGCTTCGTCGAATACCAGAATGGTGGGCTTGCGCAGCAGGGCTCGGGCAATGCTGAGGCGCTGTTTTTCGCCGCCCGATACCTTCACGCCGCCTTCGCCAATCACCGTGTCGAGGCCCAGCGGGGCGCGGGCCAGCAGGGTATCGGCCGCGGCCTGGCGCAGGGCCAGCAAGCACTCTTCATCGGTGGCTTGGGGGGCCACGAACTGCAGGTTTTCGCGGATGGTGCCGGCAAACAGCTGGGTGTCCTGCGTCACGAAACCGATTTGCTCGCGCAGCTCATCAAGGTCGATTTCCGCGCCGGGGATGCCGTTGTAGCGAATCTGGCCGGCCAGGGGCGGGTAGAGGCCCACTAGCAGCTTCACCAGCGTGGTTTTGCCCGAGCCCGAGGGCCCCACGAAGGCAATGGTCTGGCCCAGTTCGGTGCGGAAGGAAATGTTGGTGAGGGCGTTGTTGTTCGCGGTGAGGTGCTTGAAGGTGACGTGGTCGAAGGCCAGGTTTTCGATGTGGGCCACCGACTTGGGGTGGGCCGGCTTCACGTCCTTGGGCGTGTCGAGGATGGTCTGGAAGTTGCCCAGCGAAATCTCGGTTTCGCGGTAGATGCCGATGATGGCGCCCAGCTCCTGCAGCGGCCCGAAGATGGAGAAGGAGTAGATGAAGAACGAGAAAAACTGCCCCAGGCTGATGTGGCGCTGCACCAGCAGATACAGCAGCAGCAGCACAATGATGTTGCGCAGCAAATTCACGAACGTGCCCTGCACGAAGCTCAGCGAGCGTAGGTAGCGCACCTTGCGCAGCTCCAGCTTTAGGATTTTGCCGGTGATGCCGTTCAGGCGCTCGGTTTCCTGCTGGGCCAGGCCAAGGCTTTTAATCAGCTCAATATTGCGCAGGCTTTCGGTGGTGGAACCAGCCAGGGCGGTGGTTTCCTGCACAATAGTCTTCTGAATGACCTTGATGCGCTTGCTCAGAAAGAAGCTCAGAATGCCCAGCAGCGGGATGGTCAGAAAGTAGCCCAGGGCAATGGGCCAATACACCGTGATGGCGTACCACATCACAAAAACGATGCCCACCAGTGCCGTAAACAGCACGTTTACAAAAGCCTGAATCAACTTCTCCACGTCAAGCCGCACCTTCTGGAGCTTGCCCAGCGTCTCGCCCGAGCGCTGGTCCTCAAACACCTGATAAGGGAGTTCCAGCGAGTGGCGAAGGCCGTCGGAATACATCTTCGCGCCCAGCCGCTGGGTGATGACGTTGACGTAGTAGTCCTGAAAGTTTTTGGCAATGCGCGATACCATGGCCGCGCCCAGCATTAGGCCAATGTAGGGCAGGGCTTCGCGCAGAAACGGGCCGAAGGGCACCAGATGCACGGCGCCCAAGCCACCGTCTTTGGGCGCGAAATGGTCGATGAGCTTGCGGAAGAAATACGGGTCGAGCAGCGAAAACACCTGGTTGACGGCGGCCAGCCCGAGGGCCAGCACCAACAGCGGCCAGTAGTTGCGCAGGTAGCTATAAAGGATTTTCATAAGAGCAAACAAGTAGCCCGGCCGGGCCGGCCGGAAGGCAAGCAACCCGGCCGGGCGGCAATGGTTTGGGAGAAGGAGAAGCAGTAAGGTTGGAAATCAAGAAGAACGTCATGCAGCGCGCAGCGAAGCATCTTGCCCGCGCAACGCAATCCAATCGACGGGATTAGCGGTGGCGGGCAAGATGCTTCGCTGCGCGCTGCATGACGCTTCTGCCCTACACCGCCCGCACGGCCGGGCGGCTGCGCAGCACCAGCAGCACCACCAGCAGCACCAGGCACACAATGGCGGCAGTGCCACCGGCCAAGCCACCGGGGATTTTGGTGGCGTGCATCACCACCGCGCCAATCATGATGACGATGAGGCCTAGGGCCGCCGGGCGCACCGTGCGCGGAATGAGCAGGCCAATGCCGCCCAGCAGCTCGGCCACGGCAATGAGGGTGGCCATCCAGCCGGGCAGGCCCAGGCCTTCGAAATTCTTGGTGGTGCCGGCCAGGTCCATCAGCTTGTGGCCACCGGAATAGATGAACATGGCGGCCAGCAAGGCTTGCAGAATCCAGGCAATGATGTTGCGTACAGAAGGGCTCATAAATAGGGAAAAGTGGGGTAAAGAAAAGGCTTGTCCGGGCTGCTGGCAGCCGGGTTGCTACTGTTGGAGACGCGGGTGGCAGCTAAATACTTTGACCGGCCAAATAGTTTGCCCGGGCTGGTAATCATCCCCCGGCCGCGGACGCCGAATGGCCATCCCGCCATTGCCCAACGCGGCGGCTCAATGGGATTTAGGCCGGTTGGGGTTTCCGTATTTTTCGCGCCAACAAACCCGTGTTTTCCTCCTGGTTATTGAATATATAACAAGCTATATTTGTGTAATGGGTGCTGACTCCCCTGGCCGGTGCTTTGCGCAATCTGCCCTCGGCGGTTGTTGTCCACGTGTTCAGCCTTTCTTAATTCCCTTCGGTTATGAACGTTGTTTATCACGAATCACTCGCCGACAGCTACTTGCTCATCCTGGGCCCCAGCCGCGCCGACGAGCCCGAAGTCTCCCTCGCGCATGGCCTGCACCGTGCCCAGCGGAGCGGCAAGGCCGCCGTGTGGGTTGATTGCGGCATGCTGCACTCGCTCTCCGACGAAGCGGCCCGGCTGCTATGGGTGGCCCACCACCAGCTGGAGGAACAGCACGCCCAGCTGGTGCTGGTACACGTGCCCGAGCGGGTGCGCAAAGACCTGCTGAAGCGCGAGCTGGGCCCGGCGCCCTGCATGGTGCCCACCCTGCTCGACGCGGCCCGGCACTCGGCCGTTCGTTAAGCTATAGAGTTAGAACGGTCATGCCTCGGCGTGCTCGGGATGACCGTTTTTTAGCAGTCAGCTACTTGCTACCCCTCACTCCGCCGGCGCAACCGCCGGGCTGCCGTTCGCGCTGCCGCCGTTGAGCAGGAACTCGCGGAGGCGGTTGATGTGCTTTTTGATTTCTTCGATGCGCTCTTCCTGCTGCACCGAGTAGGAATCTTCGCCGCGCGCGGCCATGCTGCTGAGCAGGTTTTTGCGCTCCTCCATCATGCGCAGGGCCACCCAGAGCGACTCCTCCAGGTTTTGCTGGGCGTTGTGGAGCAGGCCGTCGGCGGTGTAGGCGTGGCCGGTGTGGCAGCGGTAGCGCAGCAGCCTGCCGTGGTCAGCTTCGAAGAGGCTGCCGCCGCAGTCGGGGCAGGTGAGGGGCACGGGGTGCGCAATGCGCAGCACTTCGTCGATGGTGCCCACCACGCGCTCGGCGATGGCAGCTTCCTGTTTCAGGTCTTCGGGGATGAGGGTCTTGCGGTCGGGCGTTTTGCGGGCCGTTACTTCTTCCAGCAGCGGGCCCATGGTGCCCAGGGGCACCACGTAGTCCACGTCGACGTGGCGTAGGGCGGTTTCGGGCATGCTGGGGAACTCGGCCTCGTGGGGGTCCTGCACGACGGCCACGCCGCCGCAACGCTTGATGAATTCGAGGCCGGCGGTGCCGTCGTGCAGCATGCCGGTAAGGACGACGCCCACCACGTTGGCCCCAAAGGCCACGGCGGCCGAGCGAAACAGGGCATCGGCGGCGGGGCGGTAGTGGTTTTCGCGCGGGCCTTTGGTCACGAGCAGGTGGGCGGTGCTGCCGTCCTTGGCCAGCAGGTGGCGGTCGGGCGGGGCCAGATACAGGGTGCCGGCCTCGATGGGTTCGCCATCGACGGGCTGGCGGCAGGGCATGGCGGTGTGCCGGGCCAGGCGCTCAACGAGCTGCTGGCCGTCGGAATCGGGGGCGAAGTGCTGCACCACCAGCACGGCCGCCGGCAGCGTGGGCGAGAGCTGCGCCACGAGCTGCACCAGCGCCGGCATGCCGCCCGCTGAGGTGCCAATTACAATCAGATGAGAAGGAGCGGGCATGAATAAAAACCGGATATAGCGTTCTACTGCCTACGCTAAAATAAATTCGGTGGGCAATGGGCGCCGCTTTTTGGGATAAATTTGTGGTGGGCCAGTGGGTGGCGGCTGGCTGGCTGCCCTGCGGCCGGGCCATTGCGCCCGGCGGTGTGTCCACCATTCCCTTCCCGATGAAACCCAACGACCCAGCGCAGCCCTCCGACGAGCCCGGCATCTTCATCACACCGGGCGAAGACATGCCCCGCGACGCCGACGAGCCCGCCACGCCCACCATGCTGCGCGAGGCGGCCCGCCCCGAAGACGCCGCGGCCGATAAATTCCCGCTGGTGGGGCTGGGCGGCTCGGCGGGCTCGCTGGCGGCGTTTGAGCAGTTTTTTAGGGCCATGCCGGCCGACAGCGGCATGGCCTTCGTGGTGGTGACGCACCTCTCGCCCGACCAGGATTCGGCCCTGGCCCGCGTGCTGGGGCAGTTCACCGGCATGCCGGTGCTGGAGGCGGAGGACGGCCTGCGCGTGCGGCCAAACCACGTCTACGTCATCCCGCCGAACCGCGACATGAGCATTCTGCACGGCATGTTGCTGCTGTTTGCGCCCACCCAGCCGACGGGCCGCCGCCTGCCCATCGACTTCTTTTTCCAGAGCCTGGCCAAGGATGCGCGCGAGCGCGCCGTGTGCGTGGTGTGCTCCGGCCTGGGCTCCGACGGCACGCTGGGCCTGAAAATGGTGATGGAAAACTTCGGGATGGTGATGGTGCAGGACCCCGCCACGGCCGAGTTCGACTCGATGCCGCGCTCGGCCCTGGCCACCGAGTTTGTGGACTACGTGCTGCCCGCCGACGAGCTGCCCGCCAAGCTGCTCGAATACGCGCGCCACCCCGACACCCGGCCCCGCCGCGAGGAGCCCGAAAGCACCAGCAAGCCGGCCCACGCGCTCCAGAAAATCTTCCTCCTCATCCGGGCCCAGACCGGGCACGACTTCTCGTTCTACAAGCGCAACACCGTGTTTCGGCGCATTGAGCGGCGCATGAATTCGCACCAGATTAACGAGTTCACCCACTACGTGCGCTACCTGCAGGAAAACCCCGACGAGGTGGAGGCCCTCTTCAAGGAGCTGCTGATTGGGGTGACGAAGTTCTTCCGCGACCGCGAGGCCTTCGACAACCTCAAGGCCCGCCTGCTGCCGCTGCTGCGCCAGAAACCCGCCGACAGCACCGTGCGCGTGTGGGCGCCGGGCTGCTCCACCGGCGAGGAGGCCTACTCGCTGGCCATGACGCTGCTCGAATGCCTCGACGGCGTGGACCGCAGCAAGTACCTGAAAATCCAGATTTTCGCCACCGACATCAACCCCGACGGCATCGACTTTGCCCGCAACGCCCTCTACAGCGAGAACATCGTGCCCGACGTGAGCCCGGAGCGCCTGCGCCGTTTCTTCACGAAGAGTAACGAGGGCTACCGCATCAAGAAAGAGGTGCGCGACGCGGTGGTGTTTGCCGTGCACGACCTCAACAAGGACGCGCCCTTCACCAAGCTCGACCTGCTGGTGTGCCGCAACCTGCTCATTTACCTGAGTGCCGAATTGCAGCGCAACCTCATTCCCGTGTTCCATTATGCCCTGAACCCCAGCGGGCTGCTGTTTCTGGGGCCGAGCGAAAACCTCACCGGCTTCCAGGATTTGTTTCAGAGCCTGGACGTGAAGTGGAAGATTTCGCGCCGCACCGACACGCCGGCCTCCGTGACGCGGCTGGCGGCGTTTCCCTTTTCCCTGGCCCGGCTGCCGGCCCCGGCCGTTTCCGCATCTGCCTCCGGCCCCATGAACCCCCATTCCGTCCGCAAAGAAGGCCCTTTTGCCAGCTTGGTGCAGCGCGTGCTGCTCCGCCAATACACGCCGCCCGCCGTGGTCATCAACGCCAAGGGCGAAATCATGTACGTGAACGGCCGCACCGGCCGCTACCTGGAGCCGGCCCCCGGCATCTCGGGCATGAACATCTTCGACATGGCCCGCGAAGAGCTCAACTACGAACTGAGCGCGGCCGTGGACAAGGCCAGCACCACCCACGAGGCCGTGGTGAGCGAAAACGTGAAGCTGCGCCTCGACGCCGGCGTGCAGCTGGTGCGCGTGACGGTGAAGCCCCTGGAAGAAAGCGAGCAGCTGGCGGGCCTGCTGCTGGTGGTGTTTGAGGAGCAGCCCACGCCCCGCAAAGTGCGTCTGGGCAAGGCCGGCCCGCCACCGGACCCCGACCGCGACGCCCAGCAGCAGGTCCTGGAAAAGGAACTGCAGTACACCAAGCACCGCCTCCAAACTACCATCGAAGAGATGGAAAGCAGCGTGGAGGAGCTCAAAAGCACCAACGAGGAGCTGCAAAGCGCCAACGAGGAGCTGCAAAGCACCAACGAGGAGGCCATGACCAACAAGGAGGAAATGCAGAGCCTCAACGAGGAGCTGATGACCCTCAACATGCAGTACCTCAACAAAACCGAGGAGCTGAGCCAGGCCGCCAACGACATGAAAAACCTGCTCGACGCCACGGAAATTGCCACCATCTTCCTCGACAATGAGATGGTGATAAAGCGCTTCACGCCGCCGGTGCACCGCATTATTTCGTTGCTGCCGGCCGACGTGGGCCGCCCCATCACGCACTTTGCCCACACCCTGCGCCACGAGAGCCTGGAGCAGGACCTGCGCCACGTGCTCAACCGCTTGGTGACGGTGGAAGCCATCATCCAGACCACCCGCGGCGAGTGGTACGCCATGCGCATCCTGCCCTACCGCACCCTCGACAACTACATCAGCGGGGCCGTCATCACCTTCACCGACATCACCGGCCTTAAAAATCTCGAAGCCGAGCTGCAAAAAGCCACCCGCTTCGCCGAAAGCATTGTGGAAACCATGCGCGAGCCCCTGCTCGTGCTCGATGCCCAGCAGCGCGTGCTGGCCGTGAGCCAGGCCTTCGCCACCCTCTTCGGCCTGGATGCCGTCGAAGTGAAGGGCCAGCCCCTGCGCGAGCTCGATGGTGGCGTGTGGCAGCAGCCCGCCCTGCGCCAGCGCCTCGAAGCGGCGCTGGCGCAGGGCAGCAAGGCGTTTGATGACGTGGAATTTACGGCCGATTTCCCGGCCACGGGGCCGCGCACGTTGCGCCTCTATGGCCGCGCACTCACCAGCCACGGCACGCCCACCGGGCCGCTGCTGCTGGGCGTGGAAGTGGTGGCGTAGGGGCGGGGCCGGCCCTGCTGGCCGAAGTGAGCTCTCGGGGGCTGCGCCTCGGCAATGAGCGGGGGCCGGATGAACCGGACGCCGTGCCAGCGGAGATGAAGGCGGCCTTGCAAGGGAAGCGAGGCCAACCGGCCCGCCCTTCGTGCAACGGCGCGCGGCGTTGTAGTTTTGGCCGGTTCCCACTACTCATTTCCTCCATTTCCCCTCTGCCGTTGGAATTCGCCTACCGCCCCGACCTTGACCTCTTCACGGCCCGCTGGCCCAGCAGCACCGCGGCCAGCACGGCGCGGGACGAGTACGAGGCCCTGCTGCAAGCCCCCGAAGCCCTGGGTACCCCCCACTGGCTGCTGGACGTGCGCCGCCGCCCAGTGATGTCGCTCGACTCGGCCCGCTGGGTGACGCAGGACTGGCTGCCCCGCGCCGCCGCCCTGGTGCTGCCCGCCCGCCTGCGCCTGGCCTTTCTGGTGGCGCCCGTGCGCGCCGAAAACCTGCGCGCCGACCCGGAATTGCGCGCCGTGATGGACGCCGCCTACGCCGCCGGCCACGCCTTCGACCTGCGCACGTTCACCGACGAAGGGGCCGCCGTGGCCTGGGTACTGGGCCAGCTCGACTAGCGCCCCGGCCTGGTTTTGTCGGCGGCCCCGCATCATTCCGCGTACGTCGCCGGGTTTGGGCGGGGGGAAAATGGGCGGCGCGCCAGGGCCGTTTCAGTGGTGCCGAGGTAGGTTTTAACCTCGTCCGAAGCCTTGGCTGGGATGTTGGGGGGCAATGGCTTGGGCACGAAGGAAAAAAGCAGAGTTTGAGTAACCAAAGCCGGTCGGTGATGGGAAACCCCGGTGGGGGCTCCGGTTCGGCAAGTGGATTTAGTATATTGGCCCAACTCCTGCTACTTCCCCCATGGCTCCGTCCGACAGTTCCGCGCCCGATGCCTGCCAGCCTGCCAGCCCCCACGAGGCGCTGCTGGCCCTGCGCGCCCGCGCCGAGCAGCGCCGCCACCTTGTGACGCAGGCCGGCGAGCAGTACGCCCCCAGCGACGTGCAGCGGCTGTTGCAGGAGCTGCAGGTGCACCAGATTGAGCTCGAAATGCAATACGAAGAGCTGCTGGTGGCCCAGGCCGAGGCGTCCACGGCCCGCGCCCAGTACACCGACCTCTACGACTTCGCCCCCGTGGGCTACTGCACCCTCAGCGCCGTGGGCACCATCGAGCAGCTCAACCTGTGCGCCAGCCGGCAGTTGGGCAGCGTGCGCCAGCGCTTGGTGGGGCGGCGCTTCGCCCTGTTTGTGGCCCCGCCCGACCGCCTTGACTTCGGCCAGTTTCTGACCCGCGTGCTGAGCACCGACGTCACGCTCAGCACCCAGCTCACGCTGCAGCGCGAAGACGGCACCCCTTTCTACGCCCAGCTCGAAGGCCTGCGCGCCGCCGGCCCCGACGGCCCCCAGTGCCGCCTGGCCCTGGTGGACATGACGGCCCGCCGCCAGGCCAGCGAGGCCTTGGCCGCCAGCGAGGCTCGCTTCCGCAAGCTCTTCAGCGACAGCAACGACGCCGTGGTGCTGCTGCAGGGCCACCAATTTGTGGACTGCAACGAGGCCGCCGTGCGCCTGCTGGGCTGCCGCAGCAAGGCCGAAGTGGTGGGCCAGCCCGCCTGGGCACACGCCCCCGACGTGCAGCCCGGCGGCCAGCGCACCATCGACCTGTTTCGCGAAACCACCACCGACGCCCTGCGCAACGGCTCGCGGCGCTGCGAGGCCCTGATGCACAAAGCCACGGGCGAGCAAATGTGGATTGAAGCCGTGCTCACGCCCATCGAGCTGGGTGGCAACACGCCCATGGTGCACATTCTGTGGCGCGACATTACGCAGGCCCGCGCCGCCCGCGAGGAGCTGCGCCAAAGCCAGGAGCGCCTCCAAATGGCCCTGGCCGCTTCCGACAGTGGCGTGTGGGTGTGGGAAATAGCTGGCCACGAGCTGCATTGGGACGCCCGCGCCCAGACCATCTTCGGCCTGCCTTACCGCCCCGGGCCGGTGTCGTTTGAAGCGCTGCGCGGGGCCGTGCACCCGCAGGACCAGCCGGCCGTGGCCGAAGGCCTGCGCCGGGCCCTCGCCCAGCAGGCGCCCTTCGACCTGGAGCACCGCATTGTGTGGCCCGACGGCAGCGTGCGCTTCGTGGCGACCCAAGGCAAGGCGGTGGCCGATGCCGCGGGCCAGCCCCTGCGCCTCGTGGGCATTGTGCGCGACGTGACGCCCCGCCGCGAGGCCGAAAACGCCTTGCGCCGCGAAAAGGAATTCACCGAAAGCTTGCTCGAAAACACCGTCGATGGCATCCTGGCCATCGACCGCGCGCAGCGCATCACGGCTTGGAACGCCGAAGCCGCCCGCTACTTCGGCCAGGAAGCCGCCGCGGTGCTGGGCCGGCCGCTGTTCGAAGTCATGCACTTTCTGGACGAGCAAGCGCGCACCAACGTGGCCCGGGCCCTGGCCGGCGACCATATTTCGCGCACGCACCAGCCTTTTCATAGCCGCCCGGGCTATTTTGATGTGTTTTTGATTCCGCTGAAAGACGACAGCCAGGACCTGCCCAGCGGCGTGCTCGTCCTCATCCGCGACATCACCGAGCGCGACCGTCTGGCCGAAGAAGCCACCCAGTTGCGCCTGCGACGGCAGCAGGAAGTGCTGGCCGCCGTTCTGGCCACCCAGGAAGCCGAGCGCAAGCGCATTGCCGAGGCCTTGCACAACGGCCTGGGCCAGGTGCTCTACGCCACCAAGCTTAGTCTGGAGCACCCCGCTTCCGCCGCTCTGGCGCACCGCGAACCCCTCAAGTTGCTCGAAGAGGCCATTCGCACCACCCGTACCATTTCCTTCGAGCTCACGCCCGGCGTGCTCGAAGACTTTGGCCTGCGCACCGCCCTCGAAACCCTGGTGAAGCGCATGGCGCCCACCGGCCTGCCCGTGGGCCTGCACCTGCGTGGCCTGGAGCGCCGCCTGCCTGCCCCGGTCGAAATTGCGGTGTACCGCGTGGTGCAGGAGCTGCTCAACAACGTGATGAAGCACGCCCACGCCTCCGAAACCGAAGTGCACGTGGCCCGCGAGCACGGCCGCCTCTACGTGAGCGTGGAAGACAATGGGCGGGGGTTCGACCCGGCCAGCCTCACCACGCAGCCGCTGGCGGGCATCGGCCTGTCGGGGGTGCGCAACCGGGTGGCCCTGCTGGGGGGCGAGCTGGGCCTTGCCTCGCGCCTGGGCCGGGGCACCATCGTCAGCTTCGAGCTGAACTTGTGAGCGGGCTTCGGCCTGATTTTTGAGCGGTTAGGCTGCGCCACCCGCCGGCTGGTTTCGCCGATGCCCGGCCGGAACTGGTCGAGGCCGGCGAACCTATTCGCCGGCCCGTTTGTACGTTTGTCAGCGTGCCGGCGCGGCTGGTGCTCAGCTTATTCTGATTTGAATTATGAAGGTTTCTACTTTGCCTAAGCGGCCGCTGGTCCGCGCCAGCCGCGCCATTGGTTTCAGTCCCAGCTATTCGGGCGAAAGCGGCCGTGCGGGGGCGACTGGTGTGGCCAATTGCAACGGCATCAGTATGTTTGCCAATGGGACCGTTCTTGCTACTTCCGTTCGCGCCCGCACCATGAAAAAAGCAACCCAACTAGCCACCATGGGACTGCTGCTGCTGGGCCTGGCCGGCTGCAAGCACGACAGCGACACCCCGGACCCCGAAGGCCCCCTGGTGCCGCCCACGGCCTACAACCTGACGGTGCCCACCAACTTCCCGGCCATGCAGACCACCCCGGCCGATAACCCCCTCACCAACGAGGGCGTGGCGCTGGGCCGGCAGCTGTTCTACGAAAAAGCGCTGTCGCTGAACAGCACGGTGGCCTGCGCCTCTTGCCACAAGCAAGAGCTGGCGTTTTCCGACGGGCTGGCTCGCGCCACCGGCGTGAACGGCACCACCACCACCCGCAGCTCCATGAGCTTGGCCAACTTGGCCTGGGAGCGTAAGCTGACCTGGGACGGCGCCGCCACCGGCCTGGAAAACCAGGCCCGCATCCCCATCGAAAACCCGCTGGAGATGCACCAGAGCCTGAGCGCCGGCGTGGCCAAGCTGCAGGCCACGGACACCTACCCGGCCCTGTTTCGGAAAGCATTTGGCAGCAGCACCATCAGCGAGGCTAATGTGTTGAAGGCTCTGGCCCAGTTCGAGCGCACCCTGATATCGGGCAACTCGCGCTTCGACCGGTTTCAGCGCGGCGACCGTTCTGCCCTCACGGCTTACGAGCAGCAGGGGCTGATTCTGTTTTACACACACCCCGATGCCACTCATCGCGGGGGGAACTGCAGCGACTGCCACGCCGGCGACCTGCAAACTGACAACGCCTTCCGCAACAACGGCCTCGACGCCACCTTCACCGACAAGGGCCTGGGCGCCCTCACCGGCCTGGCTACCGACAACGGCAAGTTTCGGGTGCCCAGCCTGCGCAACATTGCCCTCACCGCGCCTTATATGCACGACGGCCGCTTTGCCACCCTGGAGCAGGTAATGAACCACTACAACCAGCAGGTTGTGCGGAATAGCCCCAACGTGGACCCCCTGCTGCTCGAAGCCACCAACACGCGCAGCGGCTCCACCCTGGACCTGACGACGGACGAAAAGGCCCAAATTGTCGCCTTTATGCGCACCCTCACCGATTCCACGTTCATCAAAGACCCCCGCTTCGCTAAGCCGTAGCGCCGGCGGAGTGGCCGGGAGCGGGAGGGAAGGACGCGCGGGCCGCACTGCACCGCCCGAACGTTGTGCGTAAGTTTGTGGTTTGATTCGTCCGGCGGCCCTGCTGCTGCAGGCTTTTCCACTGCTCACGCTTATGCTCTCGCACCTTCGCGCTATTTTGATTTTGGTTTCATCGGTCAGCCTGCTGCTCCTGGGCAGCTGCGAGCAGCAAAAGCCCGCCGCCACCGCTCCGGCGGCCGCCACGCCCGCCGTGCAGGCCCGCTACGAATGCCCTATGGGCTGCGCGGGCAGCCAAAGCAACAAGCCCGGGAAGTGCCCCGTGTGCGAGATGGAGCTGGTGAAGAAGTCCTAGGCTGCGGCCCATAACCAAAGCGGGATTTTGCAGGTTTTAATGGCAATTCTATAAGCCTGCGGCCTTGTGGGCCGGTAATTTTGTGCAGCCGTTTCTGGTTGCATCAGTGCGGCGGCCGCACTTCAGCGGGCTGCTTCTAACTTCCTATCGCCATGTCCACGCTTCGTTTCAAAACCACCATCAACTGCGGCGGCTGCATCAAAGCAGTCACGCCCTCGCTCAACCAGCAGGTGGGCGCCAACAACTGGGAAGTCGACACCGCCAACCCCGACAAAATCCTGACCGTGAAAAACACCCAGGTCGCCCCGGCCGAAATTGTGAAAGCAGTGGAGGAAGCGGGGTTCGAGATTCAGACGCTGGCGCAGTAGGCTGACTGATAAACTGCCCGTCATGTCGAGCGTAGCCGAGACATCTCGCGTGCCGAAGTAATCAGAATCGTTGAACGATTGAGTTACCACCCCACGCGAGATGCTTCGGCTGCGCTCAGCATGACGTTTTTTTGATTCAGCTCAACTGTCCCATTAAAAAAGGCGGCCCCGATACCGGAGCCGCCTTTTTTATGCACTGCAATCAACCTTATTGCACCACCACTTTCTGGCTGGTGAGCTGTTCGCCCACCTGCAGTTTCACGAGGTAGGCGCCAGCGGGCAGGCTACCCAGGGCGAACTGCTGCGGGCCGCTCTGCTCGGCACCGGCCAGGGAGCGCACGCGCTGGCCCAGGGCATTGTATACGGCCAGCGACACCGGCTGGCGGCCGGCGGGCACAGTATAGGCCACCGTGGAGGTAGCCGTGGCGGGGTTGGGATACACCTGGAAATCGAGGTTTTTCGCCACGGCATTACGGGTGGCCAGCGCGCCCGTGCCCAGCACGAAACCCACCGACTGCGTGCCGGCAATGGTGCTGAAATCGGGGTTGGACCCGAAGGCGGTGGTGCGGCCCGCCACCTGCGGAATCACGTCGGAATAATTGAACTGGCCGTTGCTGTCGATGAAGGCGGCAAACAAATCGAGGCGGCTGCCGGCGCCCAGCGTGGTGGTGCTGTTCAACTGAGACAGCGGAATCTCAATTTCGAAGCCCGTGTTGGCGGTGTTGGCGGCCAGCGAAGCGGTGTTGAGGTAGGAGAATTTGGTGCCCGTGAGCACGGCGGTGGTCGAGGTAATCACCGCGCCGGTTTTGTTGCCCTGGCCCACGTAGGGGTCGGTGCCGGCAGCCGGAGCGCCCGTGCCCGTCACGTACGACACGGCGCTGAAATACACGTCGCTGGCGTTGGGGCCCACCACGGCCCGGAAGCCATAGTCGGTTTCCTGGTCGAGCCGGGGCTGGTGCGCCAGGGGCGAGGAGGGGTCGGTGCTGCCGGGCAGGGCAATGGCCGACGGCACGCCCGAACGGGCCGGCGTGTTCAGGTACAGAATGAGGGCCCGGTAGGCGCCAGCTGTCGCCGACTCGGCCGAGCCCACCACCATGATGTTGAGCGTGGTGGCCGTGTAGCCCACGTATAGGGATTTGAGGCCGCGGTCGGCGTCGAGGTGGTTGCCGGTATAGGAGCCGGCCAGCTGGTATTTGCCAACGCCGGTGCCAATTTCAGCCGCCGAGGCCATGCCATCAACCGTGAACTGGGCCGAAGCCGTGAGCGAAGCCGCCGTGAGGGCGCCCATCGCAGCAAGGGTAAACAAACGTTTCATGGGAATTATAAAAAATGGTGGAATGAAAAAATGATGGGGATGCCGGAATTACCACTGCACGACTTTCACCATGTCGGTTTCGTCGTCGTGGGTGATTTTTAGGAAATAGGTGCCCGCTGCCAGTCCTGCGGCATCCCAGTGCAAGCTCTGCGGGCCCTGGGCCAGGCGCTGCGCCGGTGCCACCACCCGCACCAGCTGCCCGGTGAGGCTGTAGAGGGCCAGCTGCACGGTTTCGGCGCGGGGCAGGCTGAAGGCGAGCGTGCGCGGGCCGGCCGTGGGGTTGGGGAATACCTGCGCCGCCAGCTGGGACGTGGCCGCCGTGGTGGCCGTGGTGGTGGTGGCCACAAATTCCACATCATCGAGACTGGCCGACTGGTTGGCGCCGGCGTTGGAGCGCAGCCCGATTTCGCACTGCCCGTTGGTGACCACAATGCCCGGCACCTGCACCTGCACCCAGGTGCTGGAAGTGGGCAGCGTGGTGGCCAGCTCGGTGCCGCCAAAGCCGTTGGCGTAGAGCTGGCAGGTGGTTTGGCCGCCGGTGCTCTGGGCCCAGGCGCGCAGCGTGTAGGTGCCGTTGGGCACGTTGGCCAGCAGCTGGAAGGTGCGCACCTGGTAGGCGGTGGCTTTCTGGTGGCCCAGTTGGTAGAGGCTGGTGCGGCCGTAGTTCTGGGTCAGGTCGGCGTCGGCGTCGGCGGTCGAAAAGGTGGTCCAGCCCAGCGGCGTCTGGGTGGCGGCGGTGTACTCAAAGCCGGGGTTGTAGACCAGGCCCGGGGCGGGCGGGCTGTTCAGAAACGAGCTGAGGGCCACGGTGGGCTGGCCGTTGGTGCTCCACAGGCCCAGGGCGTAGCCCATCCAATTGTAGGCCTGCGGCTCCCAATACAGCACACCCAGGCCCTTGTTGCCGGACACGGCTCGCGTTTTGGCCAGCAGGTCGAGCAGCATTTGCTGGGTGGGGATGGCGGCGGTGGCGGGCATGCCGGTTTCCACTACCATCACTTCCTTGCCGGGGTAGCGCGCCACCATGTCATTCATGTTGGTTTGAATCTGGGCATTGAGCGTGGGCCAGTTCGCCGCCGTGGGGTAGTGCGACATGCCAATGACGTCGTAGCGGGCGCCGTTCACGGCCAGCTGGTCGAACACGTTGCGGAAGTAGCTGTTGTTGTAGCCGTTGGCAATGTGCACGATAACCTTGGAGGTCGGGTTCACGGCCTTCACGGCGGCGTAGCCCCGGTCGATGATGGCGGCGAAATTCTGAGGGTTGAGGGAGCGGCGGCCGTCGGGCCAAAGCATGCCGTCGTTGGTTTCGTTGCCCACCTGCACCCACTCGGGTACGATGTTGTTGTCTTTCAGCGAGTCCAGCACGTCGTAGGTGTGGTCGTACACCGCCGTGAGCAGCTGCGGGAAGGTGTAGTTGGCCCACGCGGCGGGTTTGGCCTGCTGGCCGGGGTCGGCCCAGGTGTCGCTGTAGTGGAAGTCAATCATGATGCGGTAGCCCAGGTTGCGGGCCCGGATGGCCTTGGCTATCACGTCGTTCTTACCGTTCCAGCCGCCGGCAGGGTTTACCCACACGCGCAGCCGGATGGCGTTCATGTCGTGGTCGCGCAGCAGCCGGAACAGGTCCTGCTGCACGCCGGCTTCGTTTAGGAAGCGGTAGTTGGCCTGCTCCATCTGCGTCACCCAGCTGATGTCGGCACCTTTGGCAAAGGCCGGAGTGGTTTGAGCATTGGCCCGATATGACAAGCCTATCAATAAGCTCAGCGTCAGGAAGAGTAGTGTTTTTTTCATTTGGAGGACAGCGCTGGCTTATAAGCCGTTACTCAAAGTATGGGGTTAGAAATCAGAAATAAATGGTTTTATGCAAACGATTGAACAACCCAACACAATCGATTTCCTAAAAACCGACCCGCTCTGAGGCACATCAGTGCATCAATACGATGCTGAGTTAAAAAGTTATGCAGTTTCCGGCAAAAAACCTACTGTAGCAACACCGATTCAATGTCAACGTGCAGGGGCTTGTCGGTAGCTGCCGCCGTTTCCCAAACCACTTGCAGCACTTCGGCCTCCGTCAGCTTGAAGGCAGGCGGGCTGGCCGGCTGGTACTGCAAGGCATTGAAGCCGGGGTAGGGGCGGGGCATTAGCAGCAGCGCATCGGGCCGGAAGGCGCTGAGCGGCAGGCGCACATCCTGAAGCTCGGCACCCAAGGGCAGCGGGGCCGAGTACGTCACGGCATCGCGGGTGGTCAGCGTCACCTTTAGCTGGGCACCGGGCTGGCTGCTACGGGCCCGCACCACCACTTCCTTAAACCCGGCCACATCGGCCTGGCGGCCCGCCATCCGGTCGCCGAAATACGCCCGTAGACTGGCTGCCGGGCCGGTTTGGGCCGCCTGCCCGGGGCGCGGCGGGCCCTGCACCAGCCGCAGGGCCAGGGCGCCGGCGGGCGTGGTCACGTAGTCGGTCCAGGCGTTGTTGACCACGGTGCGGGCTTCGATATGCTCCTGGTCGCGGCTGGCCTGGAACAGCGGCAACGGCGTGCCAGCCGCCACGATGGGCACCTCAAAATGCTCCTGGTGGGTGTAGTCCCAGTCGCGCGGCTGGCCGCTGTAGCCGCCGGGAAAGGTGGTGGCCTGCGCGCCGTGTTTCAGCACCAGCCAGTAGCGGAGCTGGCCGGGGTAGAGCAGGTCGGCGGGTACAGTGGCTTCGTAGGTGGCGTAGGCCGGGTTGGTGGTCGGGAGCGTGCGGGTGCGGCCGTAGTAGTGCTGAGCCACCAGCACCACGCTGTCGCCGGGCAGCGCGCCCGTGAGCGTGGCGCTCAGGCGCAAAGGCTGGCCCGCTGCCGCCTGCACCGGCGGCATGTGGCGTACCTGTTGCTGGGCGCCTTCCAGAAAAACAAAACCTTTGGGCGCGGCAAAATCCCGCAACTCTCCGTGGTTGAAACCCGTGCGGGGCGTGAAAACGGCCGTCGACTTGCCGGCCGCGGCCACGAGGTACACGCCGGGCCGTATGGTGGCGCGCCCGTCGGTGGCATGTGCCTCGTAGGAGTTGCCCTCGTTCAGGGCCTTCAGCGTATAATTAGAACCCAAGTCACTCAGCGACACTTGCAGCGGCTGCTCGTTCCACAAAATTTGCGTCACGGGCTTGCTGAGTGCCGCTTTCTCAAACGGGTCGCGAATGGGCACGGCGTCGGGCATCACCTCCAGGCGCCACACGCCGGGCGCCAGCCGGTCGAGGAAGTAGGCACCGGTGCCGCCGTAACTCACCACCTTGGAGGAGCCCACGCCGGCCAGATGCTGCAGCTTGGCCGGCTGCTTGGGGGCGGTGGCGGTGTTGGCGGTGTAGTAGAACTCCTCGGGCGTGTTCATTTCGCTCAGCTGCTGCCGGTAGCTCACGCGGAAATTGCTGAACACGGAGTCCTGCGGGTAGCGGGGGAACTGCTGCCCGCGCTGCACGGTGCGGAACACCTTGCCAGCAATGAGCAGGCTCAAGGCCTTAGCCGGCGTGTAGGCCAGGTTCAGGTAGTGCGTCTGGTACTCGGTGTTGGCGTAGGCAATGGCCAGCGGGTCGTAGGCAAACTGCGTGGCCCACTGGAACCCGGCTTCACGGAAGCTGCGGGCCATGAACGGGTACATAATGGGCTGAATGATGTCGGCCGACTCGAACTCGTACACCATTTTGGCCTTGCTGAGGAAGCGCGGGTCGGTGCGGTAGGGGATGGGGTATTGGTCGACGTAGGGCAGGAAGTTGCCGCGCAGCGCGTGGTTGGCCACCAGCCCTTGCGGGTACCACTGAAAAGTGAGGCCGTCGACTTTCGCATTAAGAATGGCCTCGTACACGTCGGGGTTTTCCGATACGTTGTAGAACACCGGCTTGCGGCAGCCCGTGGCCCGGATGGCGGCGGCCATGCGGTTGGCGAAGCTCGTCACTTCGCTCTCGGGCTTGTGGTAGCGCGGCTCGTTGCACACCTCGAAGGCCAGAATGTCGGGGTCTTCGCGGTTGAGGGCTTTGGTGTAGGGGTTGCGGTGGTTGAGGAACTGCGTGAGGTAGCGCTCCTGCGCCGCGATGGCGCGCGGGTTGGTGTAAGCCTCACCCTTGGAAAAAATGCTCGAAAAGCCCGTGCCGGTGTCGGGCTCAGGGTAGCCGTTGTTCCAGTAGGCAATGGGCGTGAGAATGATTTTGATGCCGCGCTGCTTGAGCTCGTTCACCAGAAAATCGAGCAGGCGCAGGTGCTCATTCTGCTGCAGATTGCCCGCCGTGTCGGTGATTTCCACGTCCCAGACGTGCACCCGGAAGGCATCGACGCCCAGCCGCGCCAGGTGGTACACGTCTTGGCGGATGGCCTCTTCGTGGTTCACCCCCAGCTTCTGAATGCCCCGGTAGGAATAAGCGAATGGCGCCGTGTAGTTCACCCCAAACAGGGCTACTTCCTGGTTGCCTTTCTGCCAGCGCAGCACGCCTTTTTTGTCGACGTATACATCGCCGCCGGGCGCTTTCGCGGGCTTCTGAGCCAAGGCTTCGGCCGTGGTGAAGAGGTGAAAGCAGCAGCTCAGCAGCAACAGAAGCGTGGGGCGCTTGAACATGGGCGGGCGGAAAGGAGAAAGCCGAAAAAACACCCCAAAATTACGCCATCCAGCCCCCGCAACCCTGACAATCGATTGCCTGCCTTTAAAAGTTAGACAGTACTTTTCGGCCCCCAATGCGCCCGGAGCCACCTGCGGCGGCGCGTTTGCGTACGCAACCCATTGCGTCGGGCCGTTTTATTCTTTCTCACCCCTTCCCCCACCTCCCCATGTCCGCCACCCTCGCCCACGCCCTCGGGGCCGATTTTCAACAACGTTTTGGCTACGCGCCGCTGCTGGTGCGGGCGCCCGGCCGCGTGAACCTCATCGGCGAGCACACCGACTACAACGGCGGCTTCGTGCTGCCCGCGGCCGTCGATAAGGAGGCGGTGTTTGCCGTGGGCTTGAACCAGGGCGCGCAAATCCGGCTGGTGGCCCACGACCTGGGCGAAACCCTGGAACTGGCCAACGCCGCCGAAATCGCGCCCAGCGACACGCACTGGGCCAACTACCTGCTGGGCGTGGCGGCCCAGTTTCAGCTGCGCGGCATAGCCGTGCCGGGGTTCGACTGCGTGTTTGCCGGCACCGTGCCGCTGGGCGCGGGCATGTCGTCGTCGGCGGCCATTGAGTGCGGGCTGGCCTTCGCCCTCAATGAGTTGCTGAAAGCCGGTTTTGAGAAGATGGAGCTGGCCCGCATCGCCCAGTTTGCCGAGCACACCTACGCCGGCGTGCAGTGCGGCATCATGGACCAGTTCGCCAGCCTCTTCGGGCGCGACGGCCACGTGGTGCGCCTCGACTGCCGCTCCCTCGACTACGAGTACTTCCCCTTCGACACCCAGGCGGCCCGCATCGTGCTTTGCAACTCGGGCGTGAAGCACAGCCTGGCCAGCTCTGAGTACAATACCCGCCGCCAGGAGTGCGAGCGCGGCGTGAGCGTGCTCCAGCAGCACTACGAAGGCATCGGCAGCCTGCGCGACGCCACCCTGGAGCAGCTCGAAGCCGTGAAGGGCGAAATTGGCGGCACGGTGTTTCGCCGCTGCGCCTACGTGGTGCAGGAAAATGCCCGCGTGGAAGCCGCCTGCCAGTGCCTCATCGCGGGCGATTTGGCCGGCTTCGGCAAAGAGATGTACGCCAGCCACGCCGGCCTGCGCGACGACTACGAAGTGAGCTGCGCCGAGCTGGACGTGCTGGTGGAAGCCGCCCAAAAAGCCCCCGGCGTCTTCGGCGCCCGCATGATGGGCGGCGGTTTCGGTGGCTGCACCATCAACCTGGTGGCCCCGGACAAGGTGGAGGAATTCATCGCCAGCGTAAGCAAGGTGTATGAGGAGAAGTTTAACCTGAAGCTGGAGACGTATCAGACCACGATTGTGGCCGGGGTAGGCGTGGCCTAACGGGGCGCCTCACCCCCCGGCCCCCTCTCCTCAGGGAGAGGGGGAGCCAGACGATTACTTGTAAAACAGCGAATTATTCATGCAGCGCCGCCGTGGCTCCCCCTCTCCCTGAGGAGAGGGGGCCGGGGGGTGAGGCGCCCAGCCAGAACAAAACCTCATTACCATGTCCGCTTCCTTCGATTCCACCGAACACCCGCACCGCCGCTTCAACGCCCTGGCGGGCGAATGGGTCCTTGTCTCGCCGCACCGCTCCAAGCGCCCCTGGCAGGGCCAGCAGGAGGAGCCCGAGCAGGAACACCGCCCCGCCTACGACCCTACCTGCTACCTCTGCCCCGGCAACAGCCGCGTGGGCGGTGAGGTGAACCCCAAGTACACCGACACTTTCGTCTTCAACAACGACTTCGGCGCCCTCACGCCCGACGTGCCCACCGGCGGCCTCAACGAAGGCGGCCTGCTGCGCGCCGAGGCCGAGTCGGGCGTGTGCCGCGTCATCTGCTTCTCGCCGCGCCACGACCTGACGCTGCCCCAGATGACCGTGCCCGCCATCCGCAAGGTGGTCGATTTGTGGGTGGAGGAATTCGCCACGCTCGGCGCCCGGCCCGACATCAACTACGTGCAGATTTTCGAGAACAAGGGCCCGATGATGGGCTGCTCGAACCCGCATCCGCACGGGCAGATTTGGGCCCAGCGCACCGTGCCCGGCGAGCCCGCTAAGGAAACGGTGCAGCAGTTGGCCTACTTTCAGGAGCACGGCCGCACCCTGCTGGCCGACTACCTAAAAATCGAGTTGGAGAAAAAGGAGCGGGTGGTGCTCGAAAACGAGCATTTCGTGGTGCTGGTGCCTTTCTGGGCCGTGTGGCCCTTCGAAACCATCATCATCTCGCGCCGTGCCGTGCAGGACATCACCCAGCTCACGCCCGCCGAGCGCGACAGCCTGGCCGACGCCGTGCGCCGCCTCACCATTCGCTACGACAACCTGTTCAACATCAGCTTCCCGTATTCGGCCGGCCTGCACCAGCGCCCCACCGACGGGCAGGAGCATCCGGAGTGGCACCTGCACATGCATTTCTTCCCGCCGCTGCTGCGCTCGGCCACGGTGCGCAAGTTCATGGTGGGCTACGAGATGCTGGGCGACCCGCAGCGCGACGTGACGCCGGAGTTCAGCGCCGGACGGCTGCGGGAGCAGTCGGAAGTGCACTACAAGGCCGTGCCGGCGGAGTAGAGCTGTAGCGTGGACTCTGCGAGTCCGCGCCGGGGCGAATACTATCCACCGTTCCGGCAGGCGCGGACTCGCAGAGTCCACGCTACAAATCGTCAGGCTCCCCTCTCCCTGAAGAGAGGGGCCCGCCCCGTAGGGGTCTCGTGAGGCGCCAAGCCCGCACCGCCTCACAATCTTCCGCCTTTCAAACCCCACCCATGCCCCACCATTACCGCCTCCTCGGCAGCCTGCTAACTGGCCTCGCGCTACTGAACGCCCCCGTCGCCTCGGCTCAGAAAGCGCCTAAAGTCACTAAAGCTGCCACCGCTACGGCAGCGGCGCCCGACTACTTCCCGGCGGCCGAGATGATGACCATCGGCGTGTATTACTACCCCGAGGCGTGGCCGGAAAGCCAGTGGGCGCGCGACTTCGCCAACATGCGCAAGCTGGGGCTGGAATTTGTGCACATGGGCGAGTTTGCTTGGGGGCTTTACGAGCCGCAGGAAGGGAAATATTCGCTTGACTGGCTGGAGCGGGCCGTGACGCTGGCCAGCCAGGCTGGCCTAAAAGTGGTGCTGTGCACGCCCAGCGCCGCCCCGCCCGTGTGGCTGGCCGAAAACCATCCTGAAACGATGATGGTGAGCGCCCAAGGCCGCCGCCAGGCCCACGGCACCCGTGAGCAGGGCAACTGGAGTTCGCCGCTGTTCCGGCAGTACGTGGCCAAAATCAACACCCAGCTGGCCCAGCGCTTCGGCCAAAACCCGGCCGTGGTGGGCTGGCAGATTGACAACGAGTTGAGCCACTACGGCCGCCAGTTTTCCTACGACGACTTCAGCAAAGCCAAATTCCAAACCTGGCTGAAGCAGAAGTATGGTACCATCGACAACCTGAACCGCGACTGGGGCAACGTGTTCTGGTCGCAGCTTTACCAGAATTTCGAGCAGGTCCGCATCCCGAACCAGGACGAGCTGGTGGCCACGCCCAACCCCCACGCGCTGCTGGATTTCGAGCGCTGGTTTGCCGATGAGGCGGCTGACTACATTCGCGAGCAGGCCGCCACCCTGCGCCAGCACAGCCGCCGCCAGTGGGTGACCACCAACCACATGGCCACCCACCGCGACATCAATCCGGCCCTCACCCGCAAGGATGTGAACATTACCACCTGGACGGTGTACCCTGTGCACGGCGAGGTATTTCCCGAGAACGGGCCGCTGGGCTTCCGGCTGGGCAATGGGGCGATGCTGGGCTTCATGCACGATTTTACGCGCAGCCTGAACGGCTACTCCGGCGTGATGGAGCTGCAGCCCGGCCAGGTGAACTGGGGCGACATCAACCCCCAGCCGCTGCCCGGCGCGGTGCATATGTGGCTGATGCACGCCTTTGGCTTGGGGGCGAATTTGATTTGCTCGTACCGCTACCGGCAGCCGCGCGCAGGCAGCGAGCTGTACCACTACGGCTTCGTGGGACCCGACGGGGTGACGCCCCTGCCCGGCGGCCTCGAATATTCCCAGGCCATGCGGGAGGTGAACCAGCTGCGCCAGCTGCGGAAACCCAACGCTCAGATGCCCGCCCGTCACGCTGCCCGCCGCACCGCCCTGCTCTACAACGTCGACAACCGCTTCGACCTCGACAACCAAACGTCCACCACCCGCTGGAGCAGCATGGGCCACTTGCTGCGCTACTACCGCGGCCTGAAAACGCTGAACTGCCCGGTCGATGTCATCACCGAAGACCAGGATTTCAGCAAATACCCGTTTCTAGTAGCGCCGGCCTACCAATTGCTGGATAAGGCGTTGGTTGACCGCTGGACTACTTATGTGCAGAACGGCGGCCACCTCATCCTCAGCGTCCGCACTGGCCAGAAAGACCGGCGCGGTATGCTCTGGGAAGGCCCCTGGGCCATGCCCATCCTCGACCTCATCGGCGCCCGGTTCAACGACCGGCCTTTCGACATGCTGCCCGGCCAGGTGAAGGGCCAGGTGGCTGCTGCGGGCAAAAAATACGACTGGGGCAGTTGGGGCGAAATGCTGACTCCCAACGCCGGCACCAGCACCCTGGCCACCTACGCCGACCAGTTCTACGCCGGCGCGGCGGCCGTGGTGACGCGCAAGCTGGGCAAGGGCACCATCACCTACGTGGGTGCCGAGTCGCTGGCCGGCGACCTGGAGCGCGACGTGCTGCGGCAGGTGTATGCCGCCGCCACCGTGGCCGTGGACAACCTGCCGGACCAGTTTATAGTGAACTGGCGCGATGGCTTCTGGGTGGCCAGCAACTTCACCTCCAGCCGGCAAACCGTGCCGGCGCCGGCTGGTGCCAAGTTGCTGGTGGGCACGCGTGAGCTGGAGCCAGGCGGCGTGGCCGTGTGGGCGGAATAAGCCGCATAATTAATAAATAGGGAGTGAGGAAGGGCCGGGGGAAAGACTTACTTTTGCGTTTTCCCGCCGCGCCTTCGTTCCCACCCCTTTTCCCATTCCCTTGACGCCCAAACGCGCCTCCATTTCAGACATTGCCAAGGAGCTGAAACTCGCCGTTTCGACCGTGTCGCGGGCGTTGAGCGGGCACTCGCGCATCAGCGAAGCCACCCGGCAGCGGGTGTGGCAGCTGGCCGAGCAGCTCGACTACCAGCCCAACCACCTGGCGGCCGCCCTGCGCAAAGGGCGCAGCAACACGCTGGGCGTCATTTTGCCCAACATCGACGGCCACTTTTTTGCCCTCGTGATGAAGGGCGCGGAAGCGGTGGCCAATCAGGCCGGCTTCAACGTGATGCTCTGCCAATCGAACGAGGACCACGCCCACGAAGCCAAAAACGTGGAAACGCTGATGAACGCGCAGGTCGATGGCATTCTGGTGTCGCTGGCCCGCAATACGCATGATTTCAAGCACTTTGAGAAGGCCAAGCAGCGCAATCTGCCGTTGGTGTTCTTCGACCGCATTCTAGATGGCAGCGAGGTGAGCGCCGTGGTGGTGGACGACCAGCGCGGCGGCTACGAGATAACCAGGCACCTATTGGCGCAGGGGCGGCGCCGCATCGCGCATTTTGGCGGCCCGCAGCATCTCAACATCTACAAAGACCGGTACGCCGGCTACCGCCAGGCCCTAGAGGAGGCCGGCGTGCCGCTGGAAGAAGAGCTGGTGGTGCTTTGCCACGACATGTCGTTGGACGACGGCGCGGCCGGCATTCGCCAACTGCTGGCCCTGCCGCAGCCGCCGGATGCTATCTTCTCATCCGGCGATTTTACGGCGGTGGGTGCCCTGCAGGCACTGAAGGAGCACAGGCTGCGCGTGCCGCAGGACGTGGCCCTGGCCGGCTTCGGCAACGAAACCTTTTCCTCGCTCACCGAGCCCAAGCTCACCACCATCGACCAGCGCTGCGAGGAAATGGGCGGCTCGGCAATACGTCTGTTGCTGGAAATGATTCAGAACCACGCCCAGCCTAGCACGCCCCGCAAAATCGTGCTCCGCCCGGAACTGCTCACGCGGGCGTCGACGGGGTAGTAGGGGCGGGAAAACGATAAACTGCTTGATTATTGATTGCTAAAAGAACGTCATGCAGAGCGCAGCGAAGCATCTTTACCGCACAACGTAATCCAAACAAAGCAACGAAGCGGTAAAGATGCTTCGCTGCGCTCTGCATGACGTTCTCAAGGACTGATGCCAGCCTTTTGACCTCGCCCGACATCGCGCTGTGAAAGACTACCTCCTGTTCGTCGATACCGAAACCTCGGGCATCCCGCGCGACTGGAACAAGCCGTATGCCAGCCGCAAAAGCTGGCCGCACATCGTGCAGCTGGCATGGATTATCTGCACGCCCGACGGCCGCGAAATCAAGGCGGAAAACCACTACATCCAGCCCAGCGACTATGATATGAGCCCCGAGTCGGGCCGCGTGCACGGCCTCACGGTGGACTTTCTGCGCGCTAACGGCCGGCCCCGCCACGCCGTGATGCAGCGCCTGCACCGCGACCTGCAGCACTACCGGCCGCTGGTGGTGGCCCATTTCATGCAGCTCGATTTCCACATGGTAGGCGTGGGTTTCCATCGCGCTGGCCTGCGAAACGTGCTAGCCGACCTGCCCACCTTCTGCACCATGCGCGCCACCGGGCCGCTGGTGCGCCACCCCACGCAGGGCTTCCTGCGCCTGGGCGAGCTGTACCAACGCCTGTTTCACGAGCCGCTGCTCCACGCCCACGACGCGCTGGTAGACGTGCGCGCCACCGCCCGCTGCTACTTCGAAATGCGCCGCCAGGGCCTCATCACCGACGAAACCGTGGCCCAGCAGTCGCCCGTGACGGTGCCCGCGCCGCGCCCGGTGCAGCCGCTGCGGCGCAAGCGGCTGCGCATTGGGGTGGCGCCGTGGCTGTTGGTGGCTACGTTGGCGCTGGTGCTGCTGGCGTTTTTACTGATTTCGTAGGATGACGGTAGCTAAAAGCTTAACTAAAAAAGAACGTCATGCAGAGCGCAGCGAAGCATCTCGCGTGCTTCAACTAATTACTGATTGCACGCGAGATGCTTCGCTGCGCTCTGCATGACGTTCTTTAAATCCCAATGCCACTTGCTCCATGTCCGATAAACTCGATTTCCTGCGCACTATCAAGCCCTTCGACCTGCTGCCCGAGGAGGTGTTGGCCGAAGTAGCCGCGAGCCTGCAGGAAGTGCAGCATCCCCGCGAGGGCGTCATCTACTTCCAGGACGAGACGAAGCTGCGCGGGCTCGACATTCTGGTGGAGGGCGAGTACGAGACGTTTTTCTACGACAGCCAACAGAACCGGCGCGTGGTGGAATACAGCCGCCCGGGCGACTGCTACGGCGGCGTGTCGCTGCTGCTGAACCGGAAAAAGTCGCTCCGCACGGTGGTGGCCAAGAAAAACACCCGCGTGTATTTCCTGCATCGGCGCGAGTTTCTGGCCTTGTGCCAGGGCTATGAGGGCTTCTTTCACTTCTTCACGGCGCGCTACGGGCAGCGCATGCTCAATGAAGAATACGCCCACTTTGTGCGGCCCCTCACCAGCGCCGGCCAGAGCTACCTGGCGTCGGACCAGCTGTTTTCGCGCCGCATCGAGACGTTGGAATTGCGGCCCATGGTGCTGTGTGCGGCCTACACGCCCATTCACGAAGTGGCCCGGCGCATGGCCGAGGCCCGCACCAGCTGCTACTTCATCACCGATGCCGACGTGGACGGCCAGATTATCGGCTACGTGACCGATATCACGCTGCGCGACAAGGTGGTGGCCGGCCTGGCCGACGCCCATCTGCCCGTCGAAACCATCATGGATGCGCCGGTGGTCAGCATCAGTTCGCGGGCGTTTGTGCACGAGGCCATTTTACTGATGTTCCGGACCAAGACGCGCTACCTGCTGGTCGAAACCGATGGTGAGTACATGGGCTTCCTGAGCCGCAACAAGCTGCTCACCGACGACCAGGCCCAGTCGCCGTTCATCTTCATTCAGAGCGTGAAGCAGGCGCAGGCCGTGCCTGAGCTGAAGCGCCGCTGGGAACAAGTCCCGGAAATGGTGTACCAGCTCCTGAACCGCGGCGTGAAGCCCGAAATCGTGAACCAGGTCATCACCACCGTGTCCGATACCATTGCCCTTAAGCTCATCGAGGGGGCCATTGCCGAGCTGGGGCCGCCGCCGGCCCGATTTGTGTACATGGTGCTGGGCAGCGAGGGCCGCAAGGAGCAAACCCTGCTCACGGACCAGGACAACGCCATTATTTACGAAGACAAGGCCAACGAGCAGCGCGAGCTGGTGCGGGCCTATTTCCTGAAATTCGCCGAGATGGTGAGCGACCAGCTCAACGAAATTGGCTTCAGCTATTGCGAGGGCGGCTTCATGGCCAAAAACCCGAAATGGACGCACTCGCTTTCGCACTGGAAGCGCAACTACGTGGAGTGGATGACCGAGGCTAACCCCGAGGCCGGCATGCAGTTCGCGGCCTCCTTCGACTGCCGCTACATTTATGGCGACGCCGAAATCATGGACGAGCTGCATACCTTCCTCGATGCCGAGCTGCAGAAGCCGCGCGAGCGTTTCTTCCACTACATGGCCGTGAATGCGCTGCAATACGAGCCGCCGCTCACGTTTTTTCGCAACATCCGCACCTTCGCCCACGGCGACCAGCAGGTGTTCAACCTCAAGCGCACCATGTCGCCCATCGTCGATTTGGTGCGGATGTACGCCCTCAAGCACCGTATTTTCGCCACCAACACCGGCGAGCGGCTGGAGGCCCTGCGCGCCGCCGGCGTCTTCACCGAGCGCGAAGCCCAGGAGCTGCTACAGTCCTACTACTACCTGATGGGCGTGCGCCTGAAAAAGCAAGCCGCCCAAATCATCAGCGACAACGTGGCGCCCGATAACTACCTAGACCCCAAGAGCTTGACCAAAGTGGAGCAGGTGACGCTGAAGGAAATATTCAAAGTCATTGCTGATTTTCAGCTGAAGATTAAGGTGGGGTTCACCAAGTCGTTGGGGTAGGAGGGGGACCAGTCAGGCACTAATCTGTCATTGCGAGCGCAGCGAAGCAATCCGTCCTGCTAAAACCAGACACGCTCTTTCACCAGAGAGCCCCGGTACTGCGCAGTGCCGGGGCTTTTTACATTGGAAGGCTGGTCGCTGAGAACAGGACGGATTGCCACGGGCTGCGCCCTCGCAATGACAAATGGGCGGCAGCTTCGCTACGATGGCTACTTCACGCGCTTCATCTCCTCGCGGCGCATGGGCATCTTGTCCACGGTGCCGAATAGGTCTTCGGGCTTCATCGGCCGGCTGCTTTTCTCCTTCACCCCGCCGTCTTTGCCGATGAGTACGGCCGCGAAGCGCGTGGGCGGCAACCCGGTTTTCTGTATGAAAAACTGGCGGCTGGCGGGCGAAAGCTGGTCGTTGAGCAGTTCAATTACCAGAAAATCCCGCTCGGCCAGCTCCGAGGCCTGGGCGGCTAGCAACGCCTTTTGCTGCCTGAAATCGGCGTCCTGCGCAGTGGGGGCCACCAGCAGCAGCACGCGCTTCTGCCAGCGGTTTTCGCGCAGGGTTTTGTCCAGGCTCATGGTTTTGGGCGTTTGGGCATAAAGGGAGGGGCGCAGGCTTAGCAGCGCCGCCGCCAATAGGAGGAAAGCAAAGCGTTTCATGGAATAAGCGAGAAGTAGAACCGACGGTGACGCTGACGCAAGGCCGCCCGCCGCCAGGAGCCATACGTAACAAGCGTACTACGCGAAAGCTTTTCGCTTCGACTATGCTCTACCTGCTGCGCGACACGCTATTTCCGGTCCTCGTGTTCCTGCACGCCGTGCTCATCGGCGCGCCGGCCAACCACGGGCGGGGCCGCTTCCAGCGCGCTCATTACAAGGTGCAGAAAATCGGCCGCCTGCCCCGCAGCATGCGCGAAAGCTCCGGCCTGGCCCGCGCTGATACGCTGGCCACGTTCTGGACGCACGGCGACGGCGGCACGCTCGCGCAGCTCACGCAATTTGGGCTGCCGGGCGCCGTGCGCCGCCGGCTCGACCTGGCGCCGCTGCCAAATGTGGATTGGGAAGACCTGGCTCGGGATGCCGTCGGCCGCCTCTACATCGGCGACTTTGGCAACAACCGCAGCCAGCGGCTCGACCTGGCCATCTACCGCCTGAGCCTGCGCGGCGGCCGGCCGGTGGTCGACACCATCGCCTTCCGCTACCCCGACCAGCGCGCGTTTCCGCCCGGCCGGGGCCGCCGCAACTTCGATTGCGAAGCTTTCTACTGGTACCAAGACAGCCTGCATCTGTTTAGCAAAGACCGCAGCCGGCGCCAGCTCACCAAGCACTACGTGCTGCCGGCCCGCCCCGGCCGCTACGTGGCCGCGCTGCGCGACAGCATTCGCCTGGGCCGCCCCATCACCGCCGCCGATATCAGCCCCGACGGGCGCACGGTGGCCCTGCTGGGCTACGGGGGCGTGTTTTTCCTCACCAACGCGCCGGGCCGGCGGCTGTTCGATGGGCCGAAACGCTTCCGGGCGCTGCCCCGCACCGGGCAGGCCGAGGGGCTGGTGTTTGAGTCCGATTCAGTTTTTCTGGTCAGCAATGAGCGGGGGCGGCTTTTTCGGGGCACGCGGCGGTAGCTGCTCAGCTGTTGTAAAGGCCGGGAAGGGCTGCCACGAACAGCTGCATGCAATGACTTTTGAGGAAACGAGATGTTATCTTATTGTTAATGTGGCCTTTTGCTGGGGTGGTTTCGGGAAAGTGAGTTATGGAGTCCTTTACCTTTGGGGCGTTGAAAAATATAGCTGAAACCGCTGCAGGGAACCACGCAGCGCCGGCCCAACTCTGGGCCCGATTACAAGCCCTGGACCTCGACGGAGGGGCCTCATTCTCCTTCTCCAAACGCCTGGCTCGCGACAATGGCTGGCCGGAGGCCTTTGCCCATCGGGTAGTGGGGGAGTACCGGAAATTCCTGTTTCTGGCCGCCACCTGCGGGCACCCGGTCACGCCTTCCGACGAGGTGGACCAGGCTTGGCACCTGCATCTGGTGTACACCCGCTCGTATTGGGACGAGCTGTGCGGGCAAGTGCTGGGTTTCCCATTGCACCACGGGCCCACCAAGGGCGGCGCGGCCGAGGGCCGGAAGTTTGAGGACTGGTACGCCCGCACCCTGCAATCCTACGCGGCCGCCTTCGGCACGCTGCCGCCGGCCGACATCTGGCCCGTGGCGGCGGTGCGCTTTGGCGATGCCCCGCACTTTCGGCGCGTCAACCTGCGGCGGTACTGGCTGCTGCCCCGGCCGCGCCGGCCGTTTCGGCGGCCCGATGGACGTGCGGGGCTGGGGCTGCTGGCGGCGCTGGGCCTACTGGGCTGCACCATCCGCACCCCGCTGAACCCTTTCGACTGGTACGGCCGCGAATTTCTGACGCTTTTCTGGGGCCTGTGCCTGCTGCTGGTGCCCGTGGTACTGTGGCTGCGCCGCCGAGGGCGCGGGCCCGAAACCGACTACACCGGCGCCCCGCTCAGCACCTATGAAATGGTGCGCCTGGCCAGCCGCGGCCGGCTGGTGGCCGAAAGCGCCATTGCCGCCCTCATCAAAACCGGTAAAGCCGAGCTGCTGCCCGAACGCAAAATCCGGCGTACCGACGCAGCCCCGCCCCCCGAGCCCTACGAGCGCGCCGTGTGGGGCCTGATTGCGGCCGAGGGCCAGTCGGATTTAGATGCGCTAATGAAAAAGGCCGCTAGCCCCCACCTGGCGGCCCTGCAGGAAATCGATGCGTCGTTGGAAGCCAAAAGCCTGCTGCTGCCCGCCGCCGAGCGCCAGCGCCTGAACCGAATTCCGCTACTGGCGGCGCTGGGCCTAGGCCTCTTTGGGGTGGCCAAAATCCTGGTGGGCCTGAGCCGCGACCGGCCCGTGGGCCTGCTGGGTTTGTCGCTGCTCCTGCTGGCCCTGCTGGTGATATGCGACCGGGCTGCCCACGCCGTGTGGGCCACCAACTGTGGCCTGCGCCTGCTGCGTAGCCTCATTCCCCAAGTACGTGCCGCCCAGGTAGCAAACCACCGCAGCGGCGGCCAGACCCCGGGCTATTTGGTGGCTGTTTCGGTGGCCTTTTTCGGAGTAGAAGAGCTTAGCCGGCTGGGCATGGGCACCGTGGCCGCCAGCCTGCTGCCCCCCAACCAGAGCAGCGGTGGCGACGGCGGCTCCGGTGGCGACGGCGGTTCTGGCTGTGGCGGAGGCGGCTGCGGCGGCTGTGGGGGCTGCGGCAGCTGAGCACCGAAAGGCCATCACCGAAGAGTACAGGAAGGTTTGGGCTGATGCCAACGAGTTCTTGCGGGCGCTTTCATCAAATCCCACCCCGCTTCGTGGCATTTTCGGCCAATTTTAGTCTGTTTTTGTGGCTGTCCCTGTTAGGGCCGGGCGCGGCCGGGCGCGCGGTGGGGCAGGTCATCAGGCGAGCCATTCCGGACAAGCTCGTCGTGCTCACCTTCGACGACGCGGCCGTGAGCCACGCCACCTACGTGGCCCCGCTGCTGAAGAAATATGGTTTCGGTGGTACCTTTTTCGTGTGTGAATTCCGCGAGCCGCCCTTCGCCGACAAAACCAAATACATGACCTGGGCCCAGATTCAGGGCCTGCAACGGCAGGGGTTTGAAGTAGCCAGCCACACGCTCACCCACCAGCACGTCAACAAGCTGAGCCGGCCGCAGCTGGGCGCCGAGCTGGATTCCATTGAGGCGCGCTGCCGAGCCTGGGGCATCCCCCGGCCCACCACCTTCGCCTACCCCGGCTACGACACCGCGCCCATGGCCACCGCGCTGCTGCCCGAGCGGGGCTACCTCTTCGCCCGCGCCGGCGGCGGCCGGGCCTACGACCCCGCCACCGACCACCCGATGCTGCTGCCCAGCTTCAGCATCGCGGGCACCGATACGGCTAAGGTGCTCAGCGCCATCCGGCAGGCCCACGGCGGGCACGTGGTGATTCTGACGGTGCACGGCGTGCCCGATGTGGCCCACGACTGGGTGACGACCCCGCCCGAGCTGTTTGAGCAGTACCTCGGCTACCTGCGCACCCACCGTTACCGAGTCATCGCCCTGCGCGACCTGGCCCGCTACGTGAACGTGCCCGAGGCCCTGCGCACCCTGCCGCCGCACTACGAAAACCTGAAATAACCTCGTCCTCATCCTCCCAAATCCCACCCATGAAAACCAACCGCTACCTGCCGCTTGTAGGCGGCCTGCTGCTGAGCTTAGCCAGTCAGGCCCAGACCAAAATGGCCACCGGCGCCCAGAAGCCCATGCCCGCCGCCGAGTGGATTGACGCCGATACTGGCCATAAAGTGGTGCGCCTCAGCCAGCCGGATGGCGACAACGCCAGTTTTTACTTCCACAACAACCCGTTTGTGAAGGGCAAAGGCGGCGAGGATTTGATGGTGATTTATCACACCGATAACCGGGGCAAGCAGCTGCGCCTGCTGAACCTGAAAACCCGCCAGACCGAGCCATTGACGCGCTACTTCCGGCAGGTGAAGGGCGAGATTGTGGGCCGCAAGCGCCGCGAGGTGTTCTACCAGGTGCAGGACACCGTGTATGCCACCAGTGTGGACAGCAAGAAAACCCGGCGCGTATTCGTGTTTCCGGCCGATTTCAAGGCCGACATCACCTCGCTGAATGCCGACGAAACCCAGCTGGGCGGCGCGCTGGGCTCCGATGCGGAAAAGGAAATCTACCGCCAGTACCCGGCCAAGAGCGACTTTTTCAACCGCATTTACGACGCCAAGCTGCCGCGCACCTTGTTCACGGTGAGCACCGACGGCAAGGGGAAAGTCGATAAGCTCTTCACGGACAATGCTTGGCTGAACCACGTGCAGTTTTCGCCCACCGACCCCGATTTGCTGATGTTTTGCCACGAAGGGCCCTGGCACAAGGTAGACCGCATCTGGCACATCAACACCAAGACCAAAGCCGTGAAGCTGGTGCACAAGCGCACGGTGGACGGCGAAATCGCGGGCCACGAGTTCTTCAGCCCCGACGGCAAAACCATCTGGTTCGACATGCAGAAGCCGCGCAGCGTGACCTTTTACCTGGGCGGCACCGACGTGAAAACCGGCCAGGAGCGCGCCTACCAAATGGAGCGCAACGACTGGTCCATCCACTTCAACATCTCGCCCGACCAGACGCTCTTTGCCGGCGACGGCGGCGACGCCGGCCAGGTAGCCAAAGCCCCCGATGGCATGTGGATTAACCTCTTCCGGCCCGAAGGCGACCATTTTCGCACCGAGCGGCTGGTGAACATGAAAGCCCACGGCTACAAGCTGGAACCCAACGTCCACTTCTCGCCCGACGGCAAATGGATTGTTTTTCGGGCCAACTTTGAGGGTACCGAGCAGGTGTACGCCGTGGAGGTGGAGAAGAAGGCTGCGTGATGCATAAATCGCCCAACGTAAAACCTCACCCCCGGCCCCTCTCCGCAGGAGAGGGGAGCCACGGCGGCGCGGCTGTCTGCAATCGTTCGGCTCCCCTCTCCGCAGGAGAGGGACCGGGGGTGAGGTGACCCGCGTCAGGTTTAAATATGAAAATCAACAACCCAATGCCCCTAAAAACCACCCTCCCCGCCCTGCTCGCCACCGCGCTGCTGCTTGCCCAGCCCGCCGCGGCCCAGAAGCTGCCCAAAAAGAAGGCCGTGCTCAAAAGCATGACGCTCACCAACAATTACTTCATGGCGAAGTGGCCGGATACGGGCAAGGAAATTGTGACCAACAAAACCCGCCCCAGCCACATCTGGACGCGCGGCGTGTACTACGAAGGCCTGATGGCTCTCTACCAGACCAACAAGCAGAAGCGCTACTACGACTACGCCGTGGACTGGGGCCAGAAGCACCAGTGGGGTATCCGCAACGGCGTCACGGACCGCAACGCCGACAACCAGTGCGCCGGCCAGACCTACCTGGAACTCTACCAGATTGACCCCCGGCCCGAGCGTCTGCACGACATCAAAGCCGCCGTGGATAACATGGTGGCCAGCGAGAAAATGGACGACTGGAACTGGATTGACGCCCTGCAAATGGCCATGCCGGTGTTTGCCAAGCTGGGCGTCATCACGAAGGATAATGCCTATTACGAGAAGATGTACGCCATCTACAACTACTCGAAAACCCGCGAGGGCGGCAACGGCCTCTACAACCCGCAGGACAAGCTGTGGTGGCGCGACAAGGATTTCGTGCCGCCCTACAAGGAGCCCAACGGCGAGGACTGCTACTGGAGCCGCGGCAACGGCTGGGTGGTGGCCGCCATGGTGCGCGTGCTGGACGTGATGCCCAAAGACGCCCCCCACCGCGCCGAATACGAGCAAATGTACCTGGCTATGATGCAGGCCCTGCCGCCCCTGCAGCGCCCCGACGGCTTCTGGAACGTGAGCCTGCACGACGCCAACCACTTCGGCGGCAAAGAAATGAGCGGCACGGCCCTGTTCACCTACGGCATGGCCTGGGGCCTCAACCACGGCCTGCTCGACAAGAAGCAGTACGCGCCCATCATCGCCAAAGCCTGGCAGGCCATGGTGAAGGACTGCGTGACGCCCGACGGCTCCCTCGCCTACGTGCAGGGCACCGGCAAGGAGCCCAAGGACGGCCAGCCCGTGAGCTTCACCAGCCGCCCCGACTTTGAAGACTACGGCCTGGGCTGCTTCCTGCTGGCCGGGAGCGAGGTGTACAAGCTGAAATAGGCTTTCAAAGCCCAACGCCGGGACCTCACCCCCGGCCCCTCTCCCCAGGAGAGGGGAGCCTGACAACTTCTTAAGATTTCAGTAAACCAAAAATTGCACTCCCGCGCCGCCGTGGCTCCCCTCTCCTGGGGAGAGGGGCCGGGGGTGAGGTCCCGCCGCCAGAACAACCCGCATGAAACGCTCCCTCGCCCTTCTTCTTTTCGCCTCGCTCACCGCCCAGGCGCAGGCCCCCAAATGGCCCGCCATCACCCAGCAAACCAAGCCCTGGACGCGCTGGTGGTGGGAGGGCAGCGCCGTGAACAAAGCCGACCTCACCCACCTGCTCACCGAGTACCAGAAAGCCGGCCTTGGCGGCATGGAAATCACCACGATTTACGGCGTGAAAGGGGCCGAAAGCCAGTTCATCGACTTCCTCTCGCCGAAGTGGATGGACATGCTCTCGCACACCCTCACCGAAGCCAACCGGCTGGGGCTGGGCATCGACATGGCGCAGGCTTCGGGTTGGCCTTTCGGCGGCCCCTGGGTATCGACGGTCGATGCCTCTAAGTACATCACCTACAAAACCTTTGAGGTGAAGGGCGGCGCCAGTCTGGCCGAGCCAGTCACGTTCATGCAGAAGCCCATTGCCAACGCGGTGGGCCACAAAGTGGACCTCAAGCAGCTCTCCGACCCGGTTGCGACCAATAAAAACCTGCAGACCCTGGCCCTCGACCAGGTGCGCTTCGAGAAGCTCATCCCGCTGCAAACCCTGATTGCCTACTCTGACAAAGGCGCCACCGAAGACCTCACCGCCAACGTAGACGCCAAGGGCAAGCTGACCTGGACCGCCCCGGCGGGCTCGAACTGGACGCTGTACGCGCTGTTTCAGGGTGGGCACGGCAAGCAGGTGGAGCGCGCCGGCCCCGGCGGCGAGGGCGACGTCATTGACCACCTCTCTAAAACCGCGACGGACCATTACCTGGCCTATTTCGATAAGGCCTTCAAGGGCCACGACGTGAAGCCGATTCGGGCGTTTTTCAACGACTCCTACGAGGTGGACGACGCCCAGGGCGAGGCCAACTGGACGCCGCAGATGTTCTCGGAATTCAGCCGGCGGCGCGGGTACGACTTGCGTCAGCACTTGCCCGCGCTGTTTGGCAAAGCCACGGAGGACGAAAACCAGCGCGTGCTCACCGACTACCGCGAAACCATCTCGGAACTGCTGCTCGAAAACTACACCAAAACCTGGGGCGCCTGGGCCAAAACCCACGACGCCCTGATTCGCAACCAGGCCCACGGCTCGCCGGCTAACATTCTGGATTTGTACGCCGCCACCGACATCCCGGAGACGGAAGGGGAGGACCTCACGCGCATCAAGTTCGCGTCGTCGGCCGCCCACGTCACGGGCAAGCCGCTGACCTCGGCCGAAACCGCGACCTGGGAGAATGACCATTTTCTGAGCAAGCTGAGCGACATCAAAAAGGCCATCGACCGCATGCTGCTCGGCGGCGTCAACCACGTGTTTTACCACGGCACGGCCTACTCGCCACAGGCCGCCAAGTGGCCCGGCTGGCTGTTCTACGCCGCCGTCGAATTCAACCCCCAGAACCCGTTCTGGACGGATTTTGGCAAGCTGAACCAGTACACGGCCCGCGCCCAATCCTTCCTGCAGGCCGGCCAGCCCAGCAACGACGTGCTGCTCTACCTGCCGCAGTCCGACGCCTACACCCGGCCCGGCAAAGTCCTGCTCCAGCATTTCGATGGCATCGAGCACGGCTTCAAGGGGATGTCGGTGGAGGGCACTAGCGAACTGCTGTTGGCCAAGGGTTACGGCTACGATTTCATTTCCGACAAGCAGGTGCAGCAGGTGAAAAACGCCGGCGCGGCCCTGCTCACCAGCGGCGGCACCAGCTATCAGACGCTTCTCGTGCCCGACGCCCATCTCATGCCGCTGCTCACCCTGGAAAACCTGCTGCGCCTGGCCCAGAACGGCGCCACCATCGTGTTGCAAAACCAGGCGCCCGCCGACGTGCCCGGCCTCGGCAACCTCGAAAACCGCCGCGTCAACTTCCAGAAACTGCTGGCCCAGTTCAAATTCAAAGACGCAAAAGACGGTGTGCGCCAGGCCACTGTGGGCAGGGGTCGCGTGTTGCTGGGCACCGATGTGAACCAGCTGCTGGCCCAGGCCGGTGTGAAGCGCGAAACGCTGGTCGACAACGGCCTGCAGTTCATCCGGCGCGGCCACGCGGGCGGCCACACCTACTTCCTGGCCAACTGGGGCGAGAAGGCGGTGGCCGCCTGGATGCCGCTGGCCACCGCCGCCAAATCAGCCGCCCTCTACAACCCCATGACCGAGCAGACGGGCATGGCCATGCTGCGCCCCGGCGCCCAAGGCTTGCCCGAAGTGTACGTGCAGCTGGCCCCCGGCGAAACCTGCCTCCTCGACACCAACGAGTCACCCGCCACCGGCCCGGTTTATCCCTATCTCAGCCTCACGGCCACGCCGCAGGCCCTCTCGGTGCCCTGGGAACTGAGCTTCGTCTCGGGCGGCCCAGAGCTGCCGGCTAAGCAGCAACTCAAAGACCTCGCGTCGTGGACCACGCTGGGTGAGGCCGGCCGGAAATTCTCTGGCGCGGCCAGCTACACTACCACCTTCGCCCAGCCGCAGGGCGCCGCCGATGGCTGGCTGCTCGACCTGGGCCGCGTGGCCCAGAGCGCCCGCGTGCAGCTCAACGGCCAGCCCGTGGCCACGCTGCTGGGGCCGGTATACCAGGTGTATCTGCCCAAAAGCCAGCTCAAAGCCAGCAACACCCTCACCGTGACGGTGAGCAACCTGATGGCCAACCGCATCGAGGACCTCGACCGCAACCACGTCGACTGGAAGATTTTCTACAACACCAACATGCCCGCCAAGCTCAAGGAAAACCGCGGCGCCGACGGCCTCTTCACCACCGAAAAATGGACGCCGCTGGAATCCGGTTTGCTCGGGCCGGTCACCCTTACTCCGGCGTCGGTAGGCGCCCCCGTTCAATAGAACATGGTTTTTGGTTTTGGTGATTGGTACCAGCCAATACCGAAAACCAACTACCAAGAACCAATCACTAAAAACCAACTTATGGAAGAAATAGCCTTCACCATGAAGCTCAAGCCCGGCGTGGCCGCCGAGTACGAGCGCCGCCACGACGAAATCTGGCCCGAGCTCTCGGCCCTGCTGCATGAGGCCGGCATCCGGGATTATTCGATTTACCTGGACGCGGCCAGCGGCACCCTGTTTGCGGTGCAAAAACGCCTGCCCGGCCACACCACCGAGGGCCTGCCGGGTACCGAAATCATGCAGCGCTGGTGGGCCTACATGGGCGATTTGATGGAAACCAACCCCGACAATTCGCCGGTGGTGCAGCCCTTGGCGCGGGTGTTCCACATGGACTGATAGTAGCGCGGAGTTTGCCGTCCGTGTCCCGGACCAGTACTCGAACGATAACCGAAATGCGCGGGGACGCGGACGGCAAACTCCGCGCTACATTTTTCTTTGAATAGCAGGAGGGTGCGGGAAGGTTTTGGCTAGATGAATGGGCAGATTTGTACTGTGAGTTATTTACAACCTGACTGGCGCGCAACAGGATGGAAAAAGATTGGGTGGGAGTCCTCTTTTCATCCGTTTCTGCGGCGTGCCATGTCAGTGTTGTAACCTCAACCGGCCGTCTTGGCGTCCCTGCGGCTGATAAAACCAAGCCACCCACCTGCAATCAGAATTTGTAGCGGGGGTTTCAGCGCCGCAGCTATTGCAAACAAATAGCAAAAACCGGCCCCGCTGCCGGCCTCCCTACTTGAATGGAAAAGTGAGTTTTAGTGAAACAATAAATGCGAAGAGGCGGCCTCCACTGGGGGCCGCTTCTTTTTTGTTTCAGTCGAAAACTGCCGGCCGCTGGGCCTAATACAGCACCACCACCAGGCTGCGTGCGCCATGCGCCCCAATGACTAGTGACTGCTCAATGTCGGCCGTTTTGGAGGGACCGGCTACGAACTTGCCGTAGCCACCCGTGTGGGGCAGCTGTGCGTAGGCCTGGTGCATGGTGGCCACAATGCGGCGATGGTCGAGCACCAGCGCCAGATGCTGCGTGATAGTGGGCAGTGCCCGGTGCAGCATGTTGGCCTCGGGCAGCCACACGGCGCCGTTCTCGGCCACGCCAATCTCGCCGGGCAGCACGGCCAGGTCAATTTCGGCCAGAATGCCCGTGGGCGTCTGGCTATTCACCGGTACCGTGCCGCGGAAGAGGGGAGAGGACGTGTTGCGCGCCTCGGGAAACAGCTGCTGCAAGGTCTCTTCCAACTCGTCCAGCGCCGCCATGCGCACCACAGTGCCGCCGATGCCCGTAAGTACGGTCGTAAAGCGTTCAATCGTAGCCTCACCGCCGAAATCGGGCACGGTGGGCAGGGGCAGCTCCTCGGGCTTGTTGGCCTTCGCAGCGGCTAAAATTCGTTCGCGGGATGCGGTGCTCATGCGGGAATCTGAGGTTGCGTGGGCTGGACGGCGGGCTGGGGCTGCTTGGCGTACCACTCGCGGAAGCTTTGCTTGGGCGCCTCGGGCAATTCGCGCGCCACGGCCCAAGCATTCATGGAAGGGGCGTGGGTGAGGCCGTGCGGCAGCAGGCGCAGCGCCTTGCGCGCAAACTGTCCGCCCAGGCCGTACACCCGCGTGCTGGCCAGCACGCGGCCCATAAATTTCATGCTCCACTTCTTCGAGGCCGGGATTTCGTTGGCCTCGCCCAGCACCTGCCGCCACTTGTAGAGCTGGGTGTGAATGTCGATTTTCACCGGGCACACGTCGGTGCACGAGCCGCAGAGCGTGCTGGCAAACGGCAGCGAAGCGTGCTTCTTCATGTCGATATTCGGCGACAGAATGGCGCCAATCGGGCCTGGCACGGTGAAGTCGTAGCTGTGGCCGCCGCTGCGCCGGTACACTGGGCAGGTGTTCATGCAAGCGCCGCACCGGATGCACTTCAGCGAAGCCCGGAAATCGGGCCGGCCCAGTTGCTGCGTCCGGCCATTGTCGACGATGACGATGTGCATCGCTTTGCCCGGCGCCGGCTTGGTGAAGTGCGAGGTGTAGGTTGTCACTGGCTGGCCAGTTGCACTGCGCGCCAGCAGCCGCGTGAACACGCCCAGGTCGCTCAGCCGCGGAATAATCTTCTCAATGCCCATCGCCGCGATGTGCACCCGGGCCAGGTTCACGCCCAAATCGGCGTTGCCTTCATTGGTGCACACCACCACCGCCCCGGTTTCTGCAATGGCGAAGTTGACGCCCGAAATGGCGACTTCGCCCGCGATAAACTTGGCGCGCAAGTGCTGCCGGGCGGCTTCGGTGAGGCGTTGCGGGTCGCTTTCGCCCTTGTCGGTGCCCAGGTGCGTGTGGAAGGTGTCGCCCACGTCTTCCTTTTTCAGGTGGATGGCCGGCAGCACAATGTGGCTCGGCGGCTCGTCCCGAAACTGAATAATCCGCTCGCCCAAATCGGTGTCCACCACCTCAATGCCGTGCTTAATCAGAAACGGATTCAGGTGGCATTCCTCGGTCAGCATCGACTTGCTTTTGACGATGCGCGTGGCGCCTTCTTTCTGGATGATGTCGAGAATAATGGCGTTGTGCTCGGCTGCATCAGCCGCCCAATGCACATACACGCCGTTGGCCTGTGCGGCAGATTCGAACTCCCGCAAATACAGGTCGAGCCGACTCAGGGTGTGGTTTTTGATACCGGACGCCAGCTCGCGCAACTCCTGGAATTCGGGCACAGCATACACGGCACGGTCGCGCTTCTCGCGTACGAACCACAGGGTTTCGTCGTGCCAGGTGGTGCGGTCGGCATCCAGCAGGAATTTATCGGCGCGAATGGCGTGGGACATGTGGTGGGGAGTGGATTGGTGGGTTGGCGGAATGGTGGGTCCTGTCATCCTGAGCGCAGCGAAGGACCTTATCACCGATGAACGTTTTGCAGTAATTCAAACGGCGCATCGGTGATAAGGTCCTTCGCTGCGCTCAGGATGACAGTTCTTAAGTCACGACCCCATTCAAAATCTCAGCCGCGTGCATCACCCGAATCGGCAACTGGGCACGGCGCACGATGCCTTCGAGATGCATCAGGCACGACATGTCGCTGCCGGTGAGTACCTGCGTGCCGTTCAGCACGTGGTCGGCCACGCGGTCCTGACCCATGCGGGCTGAGATGCCGGCTTCCGAGACGCAGAAGGTGCCGCCGAAGCCGCAGCATTCGTCGTTGCGGTTGAGTTGGGTGAGCTCGATGCCATCGAGCGAGGCCATCAGGCGGTGCAGCTGGCCGTCGCGCACGGGCGTCATCTCCGATTCGTTGGCCTGGTGCAGGCCGCGCTGGCCGTGGCAGCTCAGGTGCAGGCCCACTTTGTGCGGGAAGGCGCCGGGTAGTGTCTCCACTTTCAGCACCGTGCTGATGAAGTCAATCAGGTCGTAGGCCGCTCCGCGTACGTGCTGCACGTCGGCCGTTTGTTCCAGCTTGTCAAAGTGCTTGCGGACGTGGTATACGCAGCTGCCCGAGGGCGCCACCACGTAGTCGTAGTCGCTGAACGTCTGCACGAAATGCTTGTAGATGGGCAGCGCGTCGCGCTCACAGCCGCTGTTGGCCAGGGGCTGGCCGCAGCAGGTTTGCTGAGCCGGGAAATGCGCCTGCACCCCCAGCTTCTCCAGCAGCTGCAGCGTCGCGATGCCGACCTGCGGATAGAACTGGTCGATGTAGCACGGGACGAATAGGGCAACTTTCATTCTAGCACAGAGCGGTCTGGAACCGGTCCGACCGCCCAGGCGGTCCGACCGGTCGTCGTGGGACGGTTGTCGTTGGTACTTTGTTCTTACGGTAACCGGTCGGACCGCCCTAGGCGGTCGGACCGGCGGACGACTCGTTACTTGCTTACGGGCGACACTTCGTTTCGCACCGCCGCCAGCGGCATATCATCCTCGTCGGTGAACAATGGCTGCGTCTTCTTCAGCGCCTCACCCTGCTCCAAGTGGACCAAAGCCCCCAAAGCCGTAGCCTGCGGCACTTCCAGCGTGCGGATTTCTGCTTTCGGGAAGTTCCAGCTCAGCGTTTGCATGAAGAGCGGGTTGCGGGCAAAACCGCCATCGACAAAGATGGTTTTCTCACCCTGCCAAACCAGGTGAATCGATTCGAGCAGAATATTAATCAGCCCGTGCATGAGGTGCTGGTAGGCATCCGAGGCGGTGCGGAAGCCGCTCAGGTCCCACTCCTCAGCCGGCTGGTCGGGGAAGGGGCCGGTGCCGGCCATGCAGGCCGGGCGGAAGCCGGCGGAGGCCTCGTCATAGGGCCGGGCCAGCACGATGGAGCGGTAAAAATCGGGCTTGACGTGGAAGTGGGCGGCGATGCGCTCTACTTGGTAGTCGTGTTCGCGGCCCAGGAACACGCGGGCGGCGCGGGTGGCCTCGCCCCGGGGCGTCATGAAGCTGAGGCAGTCGCGGCGCAGCAGCTCCGGCGTCAGGGCGTTGCTGTTGAAGGGGTTGATGGTGACCGACCAGGTGCCGGTGGATACCAGCACGAAGGGCTCATCATTCTCCGCCAGGTAGGGCATCACGGCCGAGGTGCTGTCGTGCAAACCCACGCCCACCATGATGCCGTCCACCACCGAGGCGATGGAGTCGCGGGTGAGGGGCGCCAGCTTCTCGTCGATGCCCTCGCGGTACACCCACTCGTGGTAGTCGTTGCGCTTGTAGTCCCACAGCGCCGTGTGGCAGCCGATGGAGGTGAAGTCGCTGAATTTCTCACCCGAAATCAGGTAGGAGAGGTAGTTCGGCAAGTGCAGCGAGGTGTGAATCTGGGCGTACTTCTCGGGCTTGGCGTATTTCAGCCAATAGAGCTGCAGGCCGGAATTCAGCAAACCCAGGCGCGGTGAGCAGGTGTCGGCCGCGAATTCTTCCGGCGACTGGCTTAGCTCCGCGTAAAACTTGGTCTCAATATCGGCCGGCATCGGCTTGAGGTAGTTGTAGAGCGGCAGCATGGGCTGGCCGTCGGCGCCGAGGTGCACCCAACTGGCGCCATAGGCCGTGAAATTCACGCCCTTTACGGTGTAGTGCGGGTGGTGGCGCAGCTGTTTCCAATGGTCGAGCACCCACTCCGTGAGGCGGGGGAGGTGGTCGCACACGAAGCCGTCGTCATCGAGCACGTCGGTGCACACATGTAGCTCTTCGTTGATAATCTGCTGGTCCTCATCAAAGAGAATCAGCTTCTTATTGGTTTTGCCGATGTCGAAAACGGCGTAGACGGTTTTTTTGATGCCTGGATTCATAGTCCCGTCGATACGCTGTGCTTGCCGCGTTGCTGGATGAGTTTCTCGCGCACGCCCTCGGCGCGGAAGGCCGTGAGGGGCCGCAGGGCGCCGCCGGCGCGCAGGTAGGCTTCCGATACCAGCGGGCGCACGTCGGTGAGGAAGGCGTCGCGCAGGATTTCCTCGGCGCGCACCACGTCGTTGGCGTCCTGGGCTTCGGCGAGGGCTTCGCGGTCCACGAGCAGGGCTTTGGCGTAAGCCGAAAGGATGTTTTCGACCGATTGCAGGAGGTCTTCCAGCGGGTCTTTCACGTTGTGGCTGGCGTCAATCATGTAGGCCACGGCCTCAGCGGGAACCGATTTATCGAGGGCGGCGTCCACCAGCTCGTTAAAAATCAGGAACAGCTGGAAGGGCTTGATGCTGCCGGTGGTCAGGTCGTCGTCGCCGTACATCGAGCCGTTGAAGTGGAAGCCCCCGAGGCGGCCGAACTGCCGCAGGCGGCCCACAATCTGCTCAATATTCGTGTTGGGCAAGTGGTGGCCCAAGTCAACCAACACCTGCGCCTGCTGGCCCAGCGCCTGGCACAAGGCCAGTGAGGTGCCCCAGTCGGGAATCACCATCGAGTAGAAGTTGGGCTCGTAGGGCTTGTACTCCACCAGCATGGTCCAGTCCGAGGGCACGGCCTCGTAGATGGCCGCCAGCGACTCTTGGGTGCGCGAGAAAGCGCGGCGCAGGTGCGACTGGCCGGGGAAGTTGGAGCCGTCGGCCAGCCAGATGGTCAGCGTTTTGGCGTCGAGCTGCTTGCCGTAGCGCACGCAGTCGATGTTGTGCTGAATGGCCTGCTCGCGCACGGCCTTTTCGGTGTGGCTGAGCGAGCCGAACTTGTAGGACTGCGGCTGGTCTTTCTGGTCCTGGAAGGTATTGGAATTCACCGAATCAATCACCAGACCTTTCTCCTTCAGCAGCTGCTGCAGGCCGGGAATGTCCTGCGGAATATCCCACGGAATGTGCAGCGAGATGGAGTTCGACGAGCGGTTCAGCGCCTGCAGAATGCCCACGTCGCCGATTTTGTCTTCCAGTGTCGCCGGCTCGCCGCCGGCCGCAAACCGGCCGAAGCGGGTGCCGCCCGTGCCCAGCGCCCAGCTCGGAATCGCCACCTGGAAATCAATCAGCTTCTGCACCACGGCCGCCACATCGGCGTGGCGCAGGCGCGGCGACTCGGCCGTGTATTGAAACTGGGTTTGGTGCTCGGCCAGCAGCGGCTGGTTGAGTTCGGCAAGGCGTTGGTCAGAGAACATAGGTTGGCGAGGAAATAATGTCCGGTGTTGGTTGGGTAGCTACAAATTACCCGTTTCCGTGAGGGCGAACTGTTCTGGGCTCTCCTGTTTTGCGAGGGAAAAACCCCACCCCCGGCCCCTCCCCTCTGGGGGAGAGGAGCCACGGCTGCGTAGGCATGACATCGTGCATAAGCTTTAGCTTGTGCAATCGTTGAAATTCCCCAACGGACACAAGCCAAAGCTTAGGGTATGAGAATCACCAGGCTCCCCTCCCCCGGAGGGGAGGGGCCGGGGGTGGGGTTACAACGACCCCCTACGAATCGTGTAAAACGGGTTCTTGACCTTCACGCGCTGTTTCTCCAGCAGCAGGGTGGCGGCGGTTTTGCCCATGGCCTCGAAGTCGGTGGTAATCACCGTCATGTTCAGCAGCTCTTTCAGGGGTGTTTCGTTGAAGGAAATGATGCCGACTTCGCGGCCCAGCAGGTAGCTGGTCTGGCGGATTTTCTTCACCAGTTCCACCAGGTCGGTTTCGCGGATTACCACGTAGGCGGTGCCGGCCTGCACCACCTCGTTCATGGCGTTTTCCACCACCGCAAACTCCTTGTTGCGCATCAGGCAGAAGGAGCGGAAACCCCACGGCAGCTCTTCCGGGTGGTTGGCGTCGGAGGGCAGCACCAGCACCAGGCGGGAGTATTTTTCGAGCAAGTCCTCAGAGCTTTCCAGGGCGTTGAAAATGTCCTTATCGAAGTCCTGGAACACGCGCAGGCAGTCGTGGGTCAGCTCCGGGATGTCCTTGTCGAGCAGCACCAGCTCCTGGCTGGGAATGGTGTTGAGCACGGCGCGCGACTGAGCCTTGTCGGTGTTCAGCGCGAAGTGCGGCATCACCACGTAGTAGTTGTACTTGCCGAGGTTCTTCTCGATGATTTCCTGGAACAGATTCACGTTGTAGTGGTGAATCTGCAGGTCGACGGTGGCGCGGTCGCCGAGGGTTTCGAGGAAGGCGTAGTAGATGATTTTTTTGTAGGAGCTGAGCTTGTTGAAGACCAGCAGAATCTTCAGCTTCGAGGTGTCGCTGGCTTCCACGTAGTAGCCCTTGCCCTGCACCGAGGTGATGAACCCCCGCTCGCGCAGCTCGCGGTAGGCCTTTTCCACGGTGTCGCGGGCCAGGTAGTGCTCCACGCTCAGCTCGCTGATGCTGGGCAGGTGGTCGCCGTTTTTCAGCACGCCGCGCTCAATGTCCATGATAACCGACTGCACAATCTGCTTGTACTTCGGGGTTTTGTCCAGGGGCTTTAGTTGGAGTTGGTACATGCCGGAAGGGGGGCGGGTGATTTCAGGCTTTTCTACCAAGGGAAACCCGGTTGGAAGCGGCGAAATTCAGCGGTGCAAAGAGGAAGGTGGGAAAGGGCAAAAACGCGGGGCGCTAACCAAATGTAGCCTTTTCCGCAACGTATACCGATAGATAGCGGGCGTAATACGCGCAAAAAAAGAACGTCATGCTGAGCGAAGTCGAAGCATCTCGCTCACACCGTCTGTCATCCTGAGCAAAGCGAAGGACCTTATCAAGCCAGAACAACCAGCGTTCAGCGGTGATAAGATGCTTCCTTCGTCAGCATGACAAACGGTGTGGGCGAGATGCTTCGACTTCGCTCAGCATGACGTTCAATTATTTACATAAGCCGTCAAGCCTTGACGCTTAGCGCACGAAGGCCATGGCCACGCCACCGTCCACGTTCAGCACGTTGCCGGTGCTCTTGCTTAGCGAGCCATCCACGAACACGCGCACGGCCTTGGCAATGTCTTCCGAGAGCAGCTCCTCACCCAGCAGCGTGCGCTTGGCGTAGTGGGCGGGCAGCTCTTCCACCGAGATGCCGTAGGCCTTGGCGCGGCCGGCGGCCCAGTCGCCTTCCCAGATTTTCGAGCCGCGCAGCACGGCGTCGGGGTTCACGGTGTTGACGCGGATTTTGTCGGCGCCGAGCTCGGCAGCCAGCAGGCGGCTCATGTGGAGCTGGGCGGCTTTGGCGGTGCCGTAGGCCACGTTGTTGGGGCCGGCCACGAGGCCGTTTTTGCTGGCGATGTTCACGATGTCGCCGCCCAAGGCCTGCTGGCGCAGGATGGCTACGGCCTCCTGGCTCACCAGGAACTGGCCTTTCACGAGCACGTCGTTCAGGATGTCCCAATCGGCTTGCGTGGTGTCAGCCAAAGGTTTGGAAATCGACAGGCCGGCGCAGTTCACGATGATGTCGACGCCGCCGAATTGCAGCGTAGCGGCGCGCAGCGACTCGGCAATGCTCTCAGCATCAGTCACGTTGATGGCGGCGGTGAGGGCGCTGTCCTTGCCGAACTGCTTGCGCAGGTCGGTCTGGGTTTCTTCGAGGCGGTCGCGGTCGACGGCCACCACGCAGGCGCCGAATTTCAGCAGCTCTTCGCAGATGGCTTTGCCGATGCCGCCGGTGCCGCCAGTCACGTAGGCCACCTTGCCCGACAGGGCTTTAGGCGGGGCCATGCGCTGGAGCTTAGCTTCTTCGAGCAGCCAGTATTCGATGTTGAAGGCTTCCTGCTCGGGCAGGCCCTGGTAGGTGCTCACGGCTTCGGCGCCGCGCATCACGTTGATGGCGTTGGTGTAGAACTCGGCGGCGACGCGGGCGGTCTGCTTGTCTTTCGAGAAGGAGAACAAACCCACGCCGGGCCACAGGATGATAACCGGGTTGGCATCGCGCACGGCGGGCGAGTTGGCGTGCTTGCTGCGCTCATAGTAGGCCACGTAGTCCTTGCGGTAGGCTTCAAACTGCGCTTCCAGGTAGGTTTTCACGCTGGCCGCGTCGCCCTGCATCACGTTGGCATCGAGGACGAGCGGGCGGATTTTGGTGCGCAGGAAGTGGTCGGGGCAGGAGGTGCCTTTGGCGGCGAGGCGGGCGAGGTCGTGCGAGTTCACGAATTCGAGCACGCGGGCGTCATCCGTGTAGTGGCCCAGCATCCGGCGCTGGCTGCTGGCCAGGCCGCGCAGTACGGGCATCACGGCGGCGGCGGCGGCGCGGCGGGCGGGCGCGTCGAGGGTTTGCTCGCGCTTCACGCCGCCGAAAACCGGGGCTTTCTTGCCATAGTTGGCTTCGAGGTAAGTCGCGGCCTGCTCAATGACTTCGAGCGTGTTCATGTACGACTCGTATGACGTATCGCCCCAGGTGAAGAGGCCGTGGCCGCCGAGGATGACGCCGCGCAGGCCGGGATTGTCGGCTACGATTTTTTCGAGCTGCAAACCCAGGTCGAAACCAGGCTTCTGCCACGGGAGCCAGCCCATGGTGTCGCCCCAGATTTCGTGCATGATTTGCTCGCCGTCCTTGCTGGCGGCGATGGCAATCAGGGCATCGGGGTGCAGGTGGTCGATGTGCTTGAAGGGCAGCAGGCCGTGCAGCGGGGTATCGATGCTGGGCGTGGCGCACTTGGGGTCGAAGAGGCAGTACTCGAACAGGCCCACCATTTCATCCTCAAATTCGAGGCCGCGGTAGCGGTTTTTCAGCTGGTGCAGCTTTTCTACGTAGAGGTTGGCGCAGCCCTTGCGGGTGAGCGTGCCGATATCGCCACCCGAGCCTTTCACCCACATCACTTCGGCGGCTTCGCCGGTCACGGGGTTGGTTTCCTGGATTTTGCAGGAGGTGTTGCCGCCGGCGTAGTTGGTCAGGCGCAGGTCGGCGCCGAGCAGGTTGGAGCGGTAGAGGAAAAGGGCTACTTCGTCGCCGGCCAGCTCTGCGGCTTTGGCTTCGTCCCAGAGGTAGCTGACGTGCTGGAAAGTGAGGGTTTTTTCCATGAGAGATGGTGCAGATGCGTTAACCGGAATTCGAAATAGGTTTGCGATGCTACAAAGGTGCCCGGTGGTGGGGGCGGCCAACATCCTGCACTCTCCTGCTTAGCACTAAAAAGTTATTGTGAACAGTAGCGCGGACTTTGTAGTCCGCGTCCTCGCGCTGCATTGGATGCCGTTCGGGTTTCCGTGGGGGGTGCGGACTACAAAGTCCGCGTTACTTTCGCGGTCAGGAGAGCACAGGAGGGTTTGGACTCACTTACCGGGCAGCTTTGCTCAAAATCGACATTATTATGGCTGTAATCTGGGGAGTTATCCTTCATGCGCTGGGCGGCTTTGCCTCCGGCAGTTTTTACCTGCCCTACAAGAAAATCAACGGCTGGGCCTGGGAAAGCTACTGGCTGGTGGGCGGCATCGTGTCGTGGCTGCTGGCGCCCTGGATTCTGGGCTACCTCACCGTGCCGCACCTGTTCGAAGTGCTGCACCAAGCCGATAACTCGACCATCTTCTGGGCCTATTTCTGGGGCATTCTCTGGGGCACGGGCGGGCTCACCTTCGGGCTGGCCATGCGGTATCTGGGTTTGAGCCTAGGCATGGCCGTGACGCTGGGGCTGTGCGCCGTGTTTGGCACGCTGGTGCCGCCCATTTACGAAGGCAAGATGGGCGAATTGGCCGCTACGGCCTCGGGCCGCTACATTTTGTTGGGGCTGGGCGTGTGCGTGCTGGGCATTCTGATTTGCGGCCGGGCCGGCTTGCTAAAGGAAAAGACCCTGACCACCGAGCAAAAGCAGGAGTCCATTGCCGAGTTCGACCTCAAAAAGGGCCTGATGGTGGCCGTGTTTTCGGGCATCATGAGCGCCTGCTTCTCGTTCGGGCTCACGGCCGGGCAGCCCATTGCCAAGCTGGCCGAAGCCAACGGCACCAACCCGCTGTTCGTCAACAACGCCATTCTGGTCATCATCCTGGCCGGCGGCCTCACCACCAACGCCATCTGGTGCATCTACCTCAACCTCAAAAACAAGACGTACACCGACTACCTGAACCCCTCGTACCCGGCCCTGCGCAACATCCTGTTCTGCGCGCTGGCCGGCACCACGTGGTACTTCCAGTTCTTCTTCTACGGCATGGGCGACAGCCAGATGGGCGCCTACCGCTTCTCGGGCTGGACGCTGCACATGGCCTTTATTATCGCCTTCAGCTCGATGTGGGGCCTGATTCTGCACGAGTGGCGCGGGGCCAACCGCAGCACTATGCGCACCGTCACGCTGGGCATTATCGCCGTGGTGCTGTCCACGGTGGTGGTGGGCTACGGCAACTACCTGGGTTCGCCGGAGCACAGCGGGGCAGCGGCGCAGGATACAGCGGCCGTCATCGAATAAAGTCATTGGCCTTTATAGCCTGGAAATATATGCCTGGGCCCTCCAACCGCTACGGTTAGAGGGCCCAGGCTTTTTAATGCCTTCAGGTTCGGTGCTGGGTGCGAAAGCGGGCGGCTGTTTGATTACCAACAGGAAAGAAGTTGGCTCCACCGAAAGGCTGCTGGTCAGATTTTGCGCGGAAGAGCAGCCAGATGCGGGCGTGCTGCCGCTAAAGAACCGCGAAAAATACGGCTCTGCCAGCGGTTTATTCAGCCTCAGCCTTGGGCCCGAAGCAACGGTTGATAATGAGGTATAAGCGGCCTTGCCGTCCGCAGCAAAGGCGGAGTGGAATAGTGGTGGAAATGTCGATAAGATGAAAAAATAGTACAGGAACCAGCGAATTCAGGAGAGCACAGGTAAGTCTGCGCAATCGATAATGCTTGCTTTGTCATCACTTAAGGAAGCCCTTACTCACGGGGCTTTTGCTTTTTAAAAACCCACCAACCAACCCTTTCCATGAATAAGCTATACCAGCTTACCCGCCTGCTACTGCTCGTGCTGGCGGTGTTCTACTCCCAGGCCGCCCTGGCTCAGACCCGCGCCCTAAGCGGCAAGGTGACCACCGCCGACACCAAAGAAGCCCTGCCCGGCGTGACAGTGCTGCTGAAAGGCACCACAAACGGCACCGGCACCGGCCCCGATGGCACCTACACCCTGCAAGTGCCCGAACAGGGCGGCACGCTGGTGTTCAGCTTTGTGGGCTACGCCAGCAAGGAGGTGCCCATCAACGGCCAGACCACCATCAGCCCCGTGCTGGACGTGGACAGCAAAGGCCTCGATGAGGTAGTGGTGGTGGGCTACGGCACCCAGAAAGCCGGCAACGTGACCGGCGCCGTGACGGGCATCACCGCCAAGGAGATTGAGGAGCGACCCGTGAACCGCATCGAAAACGCGCTGGTGGGCCAGATGCCCGGCGTGTACGTGCAAACCACCACCGGCGAGCCCGGCGCCGACCTGCAGATTCGAGTGCGTGGCGCGGCCTCCATCAACGCCTCCAACGACCCGCTGTACGTGGTAGATGGTGTGCCGGTGGACAACCTGCGCGGCATCAACCCCACCGACGTGGCCAACATCGAGGTGCTGAAAGACGCGGCCTCAGCCGCTATCTACGGCTCACGCGGCTCGAACGGCGTGGTGCTCGTGACCACCAAGCGCGGCAAGAAAGGCGCGGCCAAGCTGCAGTTTTCGGGCTACACGGGCGTGCAGCTGGCCGAAAGCCGGCTGAAAGTGCAGTCGGCCGAGGAGTGGATTCAGATGCGCAAGGAAGGCATTGACATTGATTGGGTGAACCAGAACCCCACCCTGAACCGGCCTGAAGACTCGCGCACTACGCGCCTGCAGCGCCTGACCGTGAATGGCGTGGCCCCGAGCACGACCAACGTCATCCGCTACACCTACGACCCCAAGTGGCAGTACGGCCAGGACAGCCTGGACTACATCGATTGGCAGAAGGCCATTTTCCAGCGCGCCATCATGCAGCAGTACACGGTGGGCGTGTCGGGCGGCACCGACAACGTGAACTACAACGTGAACGGCTCGTTCCTGAACCAGAACGGCATCATCATCGGCAGCGACCTGCAGCGCGCCACGTTGCGCGCCAACATCGACGCGCAGATTCGCAAGGGCATCAAGCTGTTTATGACCCTGGCCCCGAGCATGGAGTGGAGCAGCCTGGGCCGCGTGGACGGCACCGGCGGCCAGGCCCTGAACGCCGCCCAGATGCCGCCCGTGTCGCCGAAAGGCGCGGGCATCTACGCCGGCGCCGACCCCTACTTTACCTACAACTACTCGGGCCGCTACATCAGCCCAGTGGCCGTGATGGAGCGCACCGACGCCAACGGCACCCGCACCCGCCTCAACGCCAACATGGGCCTGAACCTGGACATTTACAAGGGCCTGCAGCTGCAGCTGCTGGGCGCTATGGACAACGGCTACTTCCAGGACCAGATTTACACGCCCACCAACGCCAGCCGCGACTGGGTGGGCGCCGCCCCGGGCTCGCTGAGCACCTCGCGCTACTCGCAGACGTTTAACACGCGCTACCTGTTTCAGAGCGTGCTGAACTACACTCGCTCGTTTGGCGACCACAACCTGAACGCCATCCTGGGCTACTCGGTGGAGCGTACCAAGGTGGACTTTTCGCAGCAGGAAAACGGCCAGCTGCCCAACGACCAGACTTACCTATTCGACCGCGCCAACTCGACCGTGAACCGCAGCTACATCACGGCCGGCAAGGAGGCCCTGCTCTCGTACTTCGCCCGCGCGCAATACGACTACAAGCAGCGCTACCTGCTGTCGGCCAGCATCCGGCGCGACGGCTCCTCCAAGTTCGGGGCCAACCGGCCGTTTGGCTACTTCCCGGCCGTGAGCGCCGGCTGGCGCATCTCCAGCGAGAACTTCATGCAGGGCGTCACCTTTATCAGCGACCTGAAGGCGCGCGCCAGCTGGGGCGTGACCGGCAACAACCGCATCCCGAACGACTCGCAGTTTTCGCTGCTCGGCGTGAGCAACTACTCGCTCGGCGGCGCCAGCATCAACGGCTACGCGCCAGTGGGCTTCCAGAACCGCGACCTGGGCTGGGAGCAAACGGCCAGCTTCAACTACGGCCTCGACTTCAGCATCCTGAACAACCGCCTGCAGGTGACGGCCGATTACTACACCAAGCAAACTTCCGACCTGCTTTATCAGGTGCCGTTGTCGTCGCTCACCGGCTTCACCCGCACCTACGTCAACATCGGCGAAGTGTACAACCAGGGCGTGGAACTGGGCCTGACCTCGCGCAACTTGGTGGGCGCTTTCCAGTGGGAAACCAACTTCAACGCTTCCTACAACAAAAATCGCGTCGAGAAGCTCGACTACGACAACACGCCCGTGCCCACCGGCAGCAGCCCCGGCGGCTTCGTGAGCTTGTTGCAAGTGGGCCTGCCCATCAACTCCTATTACCTGTACGACGCCATTGGCGTGTACCAGACCCAGGCCGAGGTAGACAACCAACCCAAGCTGAGCAACACCCGCGTGGGCGACATCAAGTACCGCGACGTGAACAACGACGGCAAAATCACGGACGCCGACCGCACCATCATGGGCAACCCTACGCCCAAGTACATCTTCGGTATGACGAACACCTTCCGCTACAAGGGCTTCGACCTGATGGTGCTGGTGAACGCCCAGCAGGGCGCCTACCTCTACTCGCTCATCGGCCGCAGCATCGACCGCCCCGGCATGGGCTACCTCTACAACCACGCCAGCAGCTGGAACAACCGTTGGAAGTCGGAAGCCGAGCCCGGCGACGGCAAAACCCCCAACATCACGGCCCAGAACAGCTCGCTGCTCGACTCGCGCTGGCTGTACAGCTCCGACTACATCCGCCTGAAGAACATCAACCTGGGCTACACCCTGCCCAAAGGCCGTTTCTACAGCGGCGCCCGCGTCTACGTAACGCTCGAAAACGCCTACATCTGGCACAACTACACCGGCGGCTTCTCGCCCGAGGCCCTGCAAGTTGGCGGCTTCGACAACGGCAGCTACCCGCAGGCCCGCACCTATACGCTGGGCTTCAACCTGACGCTGTAAGGCTTCCTACCCCTTAAAATCGACACATTCCGATGAAAGCATCATTTCTAAAACAAGTGGCCTGCGCCGTGGGCCTGGGCGCGGCCGGGCTGCTGGCGACCTCCTGCAAGGAGGACATTCTCCAGATTCAACCCGTGGCCAACAACACGGTGGACGGGTTTTACCAGAACGAAATCCAGGTGAACCAAGGCGTGATGGCCATTTACAACGGCACCCTGTCGTTGCCCGAAAACTCCTACTGGTTTCTGGCCGAATTCCGCTCCGACAACATCGCTGCCGACATTGCCACCGTGCAGCGCGACTACAGCGACGTGAGCAACTTCAATACCACCTCGCAAACCCAGCAGCTGCAAGCCACCTGGACCGACCTCTACGAAATTGTGTACCGCGCCAACGTGCTGCAGGAGCGGATTCAGCCCTTCACCTTTGCCCGCGTCAACCAGTTCAAGGGCGAGGCCCGGTTCCTGCGCGCGCTGGCCTACTTCGACTTGGTGCGCTTCTTCGGCGCCGTGCCGATTGTGGACAAGACGCTGACCATCGAACAGTCGAAGCTGGTGCCGCGCGCCCCCGTGGCCGACGTGTACAAGTTCATCGCCGACGACCTGCTGTTCGCAGCCGACAACCTGCCCGCCACCTACACCGCCGCCGACAAGGGCCGCGCCACCAAGTGGGCTGCCAAGGCCCTGTTGGCTAAGGTGTACCTCACCATGTACGGCTACCCGCTGCGCCAGGCCAGCGCGCTGCCCCTGGCCAAGCAGCAGCTGATGGACGTGTACGCCGCCGCCAGCCCCACCACCTTCTCGGTGGCCGCGAACTTCGCCGACCTGTTCAAATCGGCCAACGACAACAAATACGCCGTGTTTGAAATCCAGTTCCAGTCGGGCGGCACCGGCCTGGGCAACCCCATTCCCTGGCAGCAGGGGCAGGTGTTCCCCACCAACTGGTCGCCCTTTACGGGCTTTGCCGCCGACTTCACGCTGCCGCCCGCCTTGTTCGGGGCCAACTGGCCCAAGGTGGACAAGCGCAAAGCCGCCACGCTCGATTCGGTGGTCCGCAACGCCGCCGGCACCATTGTGGCGGGCCGCCCGGAGTTCACCAAGTTTCTGGAGAAGGGCGCAGCCGGCGTGCAAAACCGCACCGATTACGCCAACAACTTTCCCATCATTCGCTTCGAGGACGTGGTGCTGATGTACGCCGAGGTGCTGACCGAGGAGAATAACATCGCGCTGGCCATTCCGCTCGTGAACCAGATTCGGACCCGCTCGGGCCTGACGGCCTTCACCGCCGCCTCGCCCGAGGCCGCCTCGCAGGCCGCCTTCCGCGCCGCCATCCTCAAGGAGCGCCGCTACGAATTTGTGGCTGAAGGCCAGCGCTGGCACGACCTGGTGCGTACCGGCAATGCCATTTCGGTGATGACGGCCTTCAAGCGCAGCACCACCGCCGCCGGCGCCAGCTTCCGCCAGCTCGACGACCACGACCTGATTTTCCCCATCCCGCTGCTCGAGCTGCGCATCAACCCGGGCTTCTGGCAGCAAAACCCCGGCTACAACTAAGCCATCGGCTTTTAACTGAGGTTGTAGCAAAAAGAACGTCATGCTGAGCGCAGTCGAAGCATCTCTACCGCAATAGTGAATCCTGTTGATTGGATTAGTTGAACGGTAGAGATGCTTCGATTGCGCTCAGCATGACGTTCTTTTTTAGTATCACTCGTCCTGCTTTCGCTTATGAAAACCCGCTTTTTGCCTTTGTTGCTGACTACTTGCCTGCTGGGCGCGGGCCCCTCGATGGCACCGCCACCTGACGCCCCGCAGGCCCAGCCCGAGCGACTGGGCAGGGGAGTGGTGGCCCTGCCGGCCAGCCAGGGCTTTGGCGCATTCATCAGCTGGCGCCTGCTGGCTTCCGACCCCGCTAACGCTGCCTTTAACATTTACCGTCTGGGCCGAGATGGCAAACCGTTCAAACTGAACAAAGAGCCCATCACGACCAAAACCAATTGGCAGGACGAATACGATAAAGTGGCAGGTGCTCCCTTCACCTATACGGTCGAATTAATCGGCTCTAAAGCTGCCCCCGACCCATCGGCCACGGCAAAAGCCTGGGCCGAAGGCTACCTGCGCCTGCCGCTGCAGCCGCCGCCCGGCGGGACCGTGAGCAGCGGCCCCGAAACCAGCCCATACACCTACACCGCCAACGACGCCAGTCCCGCCGACCTCGACGGCGACGGCCAGTACGAAATCGTGCTGAAATGGGAGCCCACCAACGCCCGCGACAACGGTTCCAGCGGCATCACCGGCCCCGTCATTCTCGATGCCTACAAGCTCGATGGCACTCGCCTCTGGCGCATCAACCTGGGTAAGAATATCCGGGCCGGCGCGCACTACACGCAGTTCATGGCCTACGACCTCGACGGTGACGGCCGAGCCGAAGTGGCCTGCAAAACCGCTGACGGCACCGTGGACGGTGTGGGCAAAGTCATCGGCGATGCCAGCAAGGACTACCGCTCGCTCACCGTGCCTACCGACGGCGCCAGCGTGCCCAGCGCCCGCGACGCCACTTACGGCCGCATCCTGGCCGGGCCGGAGTATTTCACGGTTTTCGATGGCCGGACCGGCGCGGCGCTGGCCAGCACGCCCTACCTGCCGGGCCGGGGCGACCTCAACGGCTGGGGCGGCATCGGTGGCAACGGCGGCAACGACCACTACGGTAACCGCGCCGACCGCATGCTGGCCGCCGTGGCCTACCTTGATGGGGCCAAGCCCAGCGTGGTGATGTGCCGCGGCTACTACGGCCGCACCGTGCTGGCCGCCTGGGACTGGCGCGGCGGCCAGCTCACTTCGCGCTGGGTATTCGACTCGAAAGACGGCCAGAATCCCTTCTCCGGCATGGGCAACCACGGCCTGAGCGTGAACGACGTGGACGGCGACGGCCGCGACGAAATCGTGTACGGCTCGATGGTGGTCGACGACAACGGCACGGGCCTGTTCAGCACCGGCCTGCGCCACGGCGACGCCCTCCACGTCTCGGACCTCGACCCCAGCCTGCCCGGCCTCGAAGCCTGGGGCGTGCACGAAAACGAAGAGAAAGTGCCCGGCCACGAAAACGGCCCCGGCGCCGCCCTCTACGCCGCCGGCACCGGCCAAGTCCTCATCTCCAAACTACCCGGCGAGGACGTGGGCCGCGGCATGGCCGCCGACATCGACCCGCGCCACCCCGGCGCCGAACTGTGGGTGAGCAACCCCGAGCTGGGCCTGCTCAACTGCAAGGGCGAGCGCATCGGCCCCTCGCCGCGCTCCGTCAACTTCGGCCTGTGGTGGGACGGCGACTTGCTACGCGAGCTGCTGAACGACACCCGCGTGGAGAAGTGGGACTACCAGGCCGGCCAGCTCAGCAAGCTGCTCGAAGGCAAAGCTTTCGGCGCGGCCTCCTGCAACGGCACCAAGGCCACGCCCTGCCTCAGCGCCGACCTGCTAGGCGACTGGCGCGAGGAAGTGGTGTGGTGCACCGCCGATAACACGGCCCTGCTCATTTTCAGCACCACCATCCCGACCACGCACCGCCTCGTCACGCTCATGCAGGACCGCGCCTACCGCCTCGGCGTGGCCCGCGAAAACGTGGGCTACAACCAGCCCCCGCACCCCGGCTTTTTCCTGGGCGAAGGCATGAAGAACCTGTAGCGTGGACTCTGCGAGTCCGCGCCGGGACCGGCTAGTTGAACGGCGCGGATAGGCGCGGACTCGCAGAGTCCACGCTACGGCGCAGGTAAGTGCAGGATGCCGCCAACCGCATTTAATCGAACATTTGACAACCAAAAGCCTCCTTTTCCACCCGAAAACGACTTAATGAATAGATTCCTCCTCGTGGCCCGCCGCACCGCCTCTGTGGCGCTTTTGCTGAGCAGCTTCCCGGCGCTGGCCCAGCGCGTCACCACGCCCTTCGATGCCGACTGGCGTTTCCTGAAAGCCGACGCCAAAGGGGCCGAAGCCCCCGCCTTCGCTGATGCCAAATGGCGCACCCTGAGCGTGCCGCACGACTGGAGCATCGAAGGCCCCTACGACCAGGCCAACCCCACGAGCCGGGGCGGCGGCTACCTGCCGGCCGGCATCGGCTGGTACCGCAAGTCGTTCACGCTGCCGGCCACGGATGCCCAGCGTCGCGTCCGCATCGAGTTTGATGGCGTGATGGCCAACAGCGAGGTCTGGATAAACGGCGTGTCGCTCGGCCAGCGGCCCTATGGCTACAGCAGCTTCAGCTACGACCTGACCAGGCACCTGAAATTTGGCAAGGGCCAGACCAACGTACTGGCCGTGCGCGCCGACAACTCGGTGCAGCCGGCCTCGCGCTACTACACCGGCGCGGGCATCTACCGGCACGTGCGGCTGGTGAGTACGTCGCCCACGCACTTCGGCGAGGGCGACGTGTACGTCACCACTTCGGACCTGAATCACGAGACGGCGAAGGTGAACGTCAAAGCCGAGGTGATGAATCAGTCGGCCACGGCCAGCGAGTTTGTGCTGCAAACCACCATCACCTACGGCAGCCGGAAGTATGGGCCTTTTGAAGCAAAAGGCACCGTCGCGGCCGGAAAATCGGCCGAAATAAGCCTGCCGGCAGCCATCAACCGGTCAATCCTGCCCTGGTCGCCCGATAGCCCCAACCTGTACCAGGCCGTGACGACCTTGCGGCAAGGCAACGCCGTGCTCGATGAGGTAACGACGCCCTTCGGTGTGCGCGAAGCCAAATTCGACGCCGCCAAGGGCTTCATCCTGAACGGCGTGCCGATAAAAATAAAGGGCGTGTGCCTGCACCACGACGCGGGCGGCCTGGGCGCCGCCGTACCGCTCGACGGCTGGCGCCACCGCCTGGAACTGCTGAAGCAGGCCGGCGTGAACGGCATCCGCACGGCTCACAACCCCGTGGCACCGGAGTTCCTGGACCTGTGCGACCAGATGGGTTTCCTGGTGATGGACGAGACATTTGACACCTGGACGGCGGCCAAAAACAACGGCGAGCAGGGCTACAACCGCTTCTTCACGAAGTGGTGGGAGGCCGACACGCGCGCCATGGTGCTGCGCGACCGCAACCACCCGAGCATCGTGATTTATAGCGTGGGCAACGAAATCCACGACAACCTGAACAACCCCGAGGGCTTTCAAAAATACAAGATGCAACAGGACCTCATCCACCAGCTCGACCCCACGCGGCCCGTCACGATGGCGCTGTTCCGGCCCGGCCAGAGCAAGGTGTACGAGAACGGCTTCGTGGAAACGATGGACGTGGTGGGCCAGAACTACCGCGAAAACGAACTGGTGGCTGCCCACAACGCCAAGCCCGAGCGCAAAGTCATTGGCACCGAAAACGGCCACACCCTCACCGCCTGGCTGGCCCTGCGCGACAACCAGTTTATGGCCGGCCAGTTCCTGTGGGCCGGCTTTGACTATCTGGGCGAAAACGACTGGCCCGCCACCACCTCCGACCTTGGCCTGTTCGACCGCATTGGCGGCTGGAAACCCATTGCCTACCAGCGCCAAAGCTGGTGGAGCGACAAGCCCGTGGTGCACCTCGTGCGCAAGGAAGGCAACGCCGGCGCCGGCCCTTGGGTAGCCAACTGGACGCCCACCGACTTTGACACCTACGACGACGGCAAAGTGGAAGCCTACAGCAACGCCGACGAGGTGGAGCTGTTTCTCAACGGCCAGTCCTTAGGCAGCAAGTCAAAGCCCGCCAACGACGCCCCCCGCGCCTGGGACGTGACCTTCGCCAAGGGCACCCTGCGCGCCGTGGCCCGCAACAAGGGCCAGGAAGTAGCCACCGACGAGCTGAAAACCGCCGGCCCGCCCGCGCGCATCATCCTCACCACCAGTCGCCCCAAGCTGGGCGCCGGCTGGGACGACGCCGCCTACATCACCGCCCGCGTAGTGGACGCCAACGGCATCCTCTGCCCGAATGCCGACAACCAGCTCACCTTCACCATGACCGGCCCGGCCCTGCTGGCCGCCGTGGACAACGGTAACGTGGCCAGCCACGAAGGCTACCAAGTGAATCAGCGCAAGGTCTACCAGGGCCAGTGCATCGCCATCGTGAAGGCGAAATCGGCGGGTGGCGCGATTACGGTGAAAGCCTCCGCGCCGGGCCTGACGGACGGCACCACAACGATGGAAACAACGAAGTAGGCCCAGTAATTGAATAGCGCCGCAAGGCCGTCATGCCGAGCGCAGCCGAGGCATCTCGCGTGCCGAAGTAATCAAAACCGTTGAGCCGATTGGATTGCGTTGCGCACGCGAGATGCCTCGGCTACGCTCGGCATGACGGGCCACCAAATTCTCAGACCATGAAAACCAAAACCCTGTTTGCCCTCGCGTCCATTCTTCTCTTTCTGGCCAGCTTTACCAAACCCAGTCCGCCGCCCACGCTCTACCTCATCGGCGACTCGACGGTGAACAACAACGGCAAGGGCCAGATGGGCTGGGGCAACGTCATCGGCGCCCTGTTCGATACCACTAAAATCAAGGTGCGCAACAACGCCAAGGCCGGCCGCAGCACCCGCACATTCATCACCGAAGGCCGCTGGAAAACCACCATAGACGCCATCCGGCCCGGCGACTTTCTCATCATGCAGTTTGGCCACAACGAAGGCAGCGTGCCCGACACCAGCAAGGCCGGCCGGCGCGGCGTGCTGCGCGGCACCGGCGAGGAAACCAAAAACCTCGTGTGGCCCGACGGCCATCCCGAAACGGTGAACACCTACGGTTTCTATCTGCGCAAATTCATCCGCGAGGCCAAGGCCAAAGGGGCCACGCCGGTGGTCTGCTCCATGATTCCGCGCAACGAGTGGAAGGATGGCAAAGTCATCCGGGCCAGTGCTGACTTCGGCAAGTGGGCCCAGGAAGTGGCCCAGCAGGAAGGCGTGGCTTTCATTGATTTGAACGACCTCACGGCGCTGAAATACGAGAAGCTGGGACCGGAGGAAGTGAAGAAGTTCTTCCCCGGCGACCACACCCACACCAACGAAGCCGGCGCCCGCCTCAATGCTGAATCGGTAGTGGACGGCATTCGGGCTAATAAGAAAATAGCGCTGCGCAAGTACCTGCGGTAGAGATGCGTATTCGCGTCTCATTGTTGAACGCCTCACCCTCCTGTCATGCTGAGCGCAGTCGAAGCATCTCTACCGCGCAACCAATCTAATTACTGCTGCACGCGAGATGCTTCGACTGCGCTCAGCATGACGTTCTGTTGAGTATTCTTCTCCTATGAAATCCACCAAAACCACCCTCACCGCCAGCCTGCTTGTCCTCGCCCTGCTGCTCGCCGCCTTCACCTCCCGTCCCACTAAAAAGCCCACCCTCTATCTCATCGGCGACTCGACCGTGAAAAACGGCAAGGGCAAGGGCGACGGTGGTCTCTGGGGCTGGGGCAACTACCTGCCCGCGCACTTCGATACCACCCGCATCCGCATTGAAAACGATGCGCTGGGCGGCACCAGCAGCCGCACCTTCCAAACCAAAGGGCTGTGGGAAGCCGTGCGCGCCAAGCTCCAGCCCGGCGACTTCGTCATCATGCAGTTCGGCCACAACGACGACGGCGCGCTGGTCGACACCTCCCGCGCCCGGGGCACCATCAAGAGCAACGGCGAGGAAAGCCAGAACCTCTACAACCCCCTCACCAAGCAGCAGGAAGTGGTGCACAGCTACGGCTGGTACCTCCGCAAAGTCATTGCCGAAACTAAGGCCAAAGGCGCTACTCCGGTGGTGTGCTCGCTCATTCCCCGCAATGGCTGGAAGGATGGCAAAGTAAACCGCGCCACCGACGGCTACACCAAATGGGCCGCTGAGGCCGCCAGGCAGGGCGGGGCTTTTTTTATCGATTTGAATAAGCTGGTGGCCGACAAATACGACCAGGAAGGCGAGACCAAAGTGGGCACTGTCTACTTCACCTCGAAGGACCACACCCACACCATTGAGGCCGGCGCGCAGCTGAACGCGGCCACGGTGGCGGAGGGGATTCGGGCCACGAAAGGGCTGGCTTTGAGAAAATATTTGCGGTAGCGCCGACTTTTAGTCCGCGAATTGCAGGTTCGATTTTGATATACTCGCGGACTAAAGGTCCGCGCTACAGCCACCATTTCGCATGAAGAACGTTGCCGTTGTAGCCGTGTTTCTGAGTTGCTTTGGCAGCTTAAGCAGCAGCGCCCAGACGCCCGCCGCCCGGCCTGCACCACTGCCAGCCACCGTCATCATCCCGGCTTCCGACTTCATTCAGGAAATTCCGAAAGGCGTCGTCATCGCCGATGCCAACGCCCTGCACGCGCCCTGGATTTTCAACAACACCGCCCTGGTGCTGAAATCGAAAACCAATATGCAGGTGCGGGTGCAGGTGCCCGAGGCGGGCCGCTACACGCTATTCGTGCGCAGCCAAGGCGAGAAAAACACGAGCTTCAAAGTGGCCGTCAACGACAAGGTGACGGCCGTGAATTTCGGGCGCGGCCCGCTGAGCTGGCAAGTCGGCGGCGCATTTGAGCTGCCCGCCGGCCCGGCCTACGTGAAGCTCACGCGCATCGAAATGGGCGCGGCCTTGGACGTGCTGGTGCTGAGCAAAAACAACAGTTTGAAGGAAGAAGACGTGCGGCCCTACCAGCTGCCGGAAGACGTGCAGCTGCTGAAGCAATACCCCATCCCGACCTCGAATGCGGTGAAGTTCGGCGATGTGGACGGTGATGGCAAAACCGATTTTATGGTGCTAGAGCAGGACTTTTCAGCCCACGTTTTCGATAATTCCGGTAAGGAATTGTGGACCTACAAAGCGCCCGCCGAGTACATGAAGGAGCGTTTGGAGTTTGAAGCGCCCGGCGTGCTGTGGGATTTCGACCACAACGGCCGGGCCGAAGTCGCGCATTGGCGCTTCATCGAAGGCAAAGAATGGTTAGTGGTGGCCGATGGCCGCACCGGTCGCATCCTGCGCAAAACGGCCTGGCCCACCCAGCCGCTGCCGCACGTCTACAACAACTTCCGGCTGGCCATTGCCCACCTGCATCCCGGCCCGGCCAACGACCTGGTGGCCTACACCGACATGGGCGGCACCCAGAACGTGACGGCCTACGCGTCTGATTTAAAACAGCTCTGGCAGCACACCGAGCACCGCAAAAAAGACAACCTCGGCCACTACGTTTACCCCGTCGACCTCAACGCCGACGGCCTCGATGAGGTACTCGTCGGCTCCCTGCTGCTCGATAAAAACGGAAAAGAAATCTGGAACCGCTTCGACCTGCTGCCCGACAACCACGACCACGCCGACAGCTACAAATTCATCGACATGAACGGCGACGGCCGGCTCGACATCGCCACCGCCAACAGCGAAACCGGCGTGTTCATCTACGACGGAATGACGGGCAAAATCATCTGGCAAAACACCGCCGAGCACAGCCAGCAGCTAGCAGTAGGCAATTTCCTGAAAGGCGTTTCCGGCCCGCAGGTCGTCATCGGCGGCCGCACCTACGGTACCAAGGGCACCGACGAGCCCGGCCTCTCCAGCCAGCTCTACTGGTTTGATAACGGTGGTAACCTGGTGAAAAAATGGCCCGGCAACCCCATCAATGGCAACCCCGATTTCGTGCGTGGCAACTGGCGGGGCGACGGCGCCACCTGGCTGTTCTGGCACAAATTCCGCCTGAACGACGTGGGCGCTGGCGAGCTGTATTTCCCCGATACGGTCTTCCACATGTTCGATTTTACGGGCCAAGGGGCTGAGGAAGTTATAACGTTAAGCAACGGTCGGCTGAGTGTCTTCGGCAGCCGTAGTGCCGCGCACAGCGGCAAAGACTCGAAGAAGAATCAGGAATATTTGAGAAACAGCGTGGTCAACCACACGCATTACTAACGATTAACCTCACCCCCACCCCCTCTCCCGCGGAGAGGGGAGCCTGACGATTGCAGTCGATTACGCCGCCGTGGCTCCCCTCTCCGCGGGAGAGGGGCCGGGGGTGAGGTGCCGGCGTCAGGCGACGCGAGATGCGCCTCACGACGTGATTTAAAAGTTCAAAACCGCCTATGAAATACCTCTGCTTACTTTTTTTAACTCTGCTGCTGGCCCAGCCCACCTGCGCCCAAACGCCCGCCACCCAACGCCAAATCCAATACCTCTCCGGCCGCGACAACCACCCGACCGTGAAGTGGGATTTCTACTGCACCGGCGGGCGCAAAAGCGGCTATTGGACCACCATTGCCGTGCCTTCGTGCTGGGAGCAGCAGGGCTTCGGCCTCTACAACTACGGCCGCGACTACAAAACCTACGGCAAAAACTTCCGCTTCGCCGATGAGCAGGGCCTCTACAAGCACAGCTTCACAGTGCCCGCCGCCTGGCGCGGCCGGCACATCGAAATCGTGTTTGAAGGCTCGATGACGGATACCGAAGTAAAGATTAACGGCACGGTGGCCGGCGCTATTCACCAGGGCGCGTTCTACCGCTTCAAGTACGACATCACCGACAAGCTGAAGTTCGGCGAGGCCAATTTGCTGGAAGTGAAAGTGAGCAAGATGTCGGCCGAGCCCAGCGTGAACAACGCCGAGCGGCTGGCCGACTACTGGGTATTCGGTGGCATTTTCCGGCCGGTTTACTTGCAATCCTACCCGCAGCAATACGCCGAAAACGTGGCCATCGACGCCCGCGCCAACGGCACGTTCACGCTCCGCGCCAACGTGCGCAACGTGAAGCAGACCGCCCAATTGCAAGCCGATATTCTCGACCAAACTGGCCAAACCGTACTCACTGCCAGCACCACTGTTGTCGCTGGTGATACTGTGGCCCGCCTAACTGCCACTATCAAAAACCCGCGCCAGTGGACGGCTGAAACGCCCAGCCTCTATCGCGCCCGCCTCACGCTCCGCACCGGCCCGGAAACCCGGTATCAGACCACTGAAACCTTCGGCTTTCGCACCATTGAGGTGCGGCGCGGACAGGGCATTTACGTGAACGGCACGCAGGTGAAAATGAAGGGCACTAATCGCCACAGCTGGTGGCCCGAAACCGGCCGCACCCTCAACGACAGCATCCAGCTGCAGGACGTGAAGCTGCTGAAGGAGATGAACATGAACGCCGTGCGCATGTCGCACTACCCGCCCGACGCCGAGTTCCTGCACCTCTGCGATTCGCTGGGCCTCTACGTGCTCGATGAGCTGGCCGGCTGGCAGAAATTCTACAGCACCCGGGCCGGCACCCCGCTGGTGCGCTCGATGGTGGAGAAAGACCAGAACCACCCAAGCATTATCTTCTGGGACAACGGCAACGAGGGCGGCACCAATAAGGAATTGGACGCCGTGTTCTACCAGTACGACCTCCAGAAACGCCTCGTCATTCACCCGCACCACCGGCCCGGCAACGCCGTGAGCGGCATCGACTGCAACCACTACGAGGACTATTACAGCACCCAGAAAATCCTCGCCGATTCGCTCATCTACATGCCCACCGAATTCCTGCACAGCCAGGACGACGGCGGCGGGGGCGCCGGCCTGGCCGATATGTGGGAGCTGCACTGGAAATCGCAGCGCTCGGGCGGCGGCTTCCTCTGGGCGATGGTGGACGAGGGCATAGCTCGCACCGACCAGCACAACATCATCGACGTGAACGGCGTGAACGCGCCCGACGGCCTCCTGGGCCCGCACCGCGAAAAGGAGGGCAGCTTCTTCGCCATCCGCGAGATTTTCTCGCCCGTGCACATCACCCTGAAAGAGCTGCCGGCCAAGTTCGACGGCACCATTCCGGTCGAAAACCGCTACCACTTCACCAACCTCAGCCAGTGCTTTTTCCAGTGGGAGCTGGTGAATTTCCGCAAGCCGAGCGACCCGTTCGCGGGTAGCATTCCGGGCAAGAAAAGCCGCTTCAAAAGCCCTAATGTGGCTCCTCTAGCCACCGGCAAGCTGAATCTGGCGCTGCCGAAGGACTGGAAGAATTATGACGGACTAGTGCTTTCCGCCTTCGACCCGCAGAAGAACCTGGTGTACAAATGGACTTGGAAAACCGGCGGCAACACCCGTCTGCTGGAAGGCGTGCTGGCCCTGCAGGCCAAGGACAAGCCCGCCATGCTGGTGGCCGAAACCGACTCCACGCTCAACCTCACGGCCAGCAACATTAGCGTTACGTTCAGCAAAACCAACGGCCGCATCACCGGCGTGAAGGGCAACAACGGCGACAAGCTCAGCTTCACCAATGGCCCCGTGCTGGTGGCCGGCACCGCCGCCTTCGCCGGCCTCACGCACCGCCCCGAGCCCGACGGCGAAGTCATCGAAGCCAACTACTCCGGCGCCCTGAAAACGGTGCGCTGGAAAATGCACGCCACCGGCTGGCTGCAAATGGACTATGAGTACGCCCTCACCGGCGACCACGCCTTCGCCGGCCTCAGCTTCACCTATCCTGAGAACTTTGTCATTGGTGCGAAGTGGCTGGGGCAGGGCCCGTACCGCGCCTGGAAAAACCGCATGTCCGGCACCACGCTCAACGTGTGGGAAAACGCCAACAACAACACCCAAACCGCCGCCGCCCCCTGGATTTACCCCGAGTTCAAAGGCTACTTCGCCGATATTGCCTGGATGGAATTCAACACCGTGGAAGGCGCCTTCCTCGTTGCCAGCCCCGATAAGGACCTGTTCATCCGCCGCTTCAACTTTTATGGCCTGAGCGGCGTGAAGCCCCAGCCCGGCCTTCCCATCGGCGACATTTCCTTTCTCGACCGCATCCCGCCCATCGGCACCAAGCTGGGCCTCAACATCGACCCCAACCCCAAAAACCTGGGGCCGAACAGCGAAACCAACCACCTCACCGGCGCGCCCATCCGGCGCACGCTCTACTTCTACTTCGGCCTGCCGCCCACCGACAGCAAGCCCCAGCCCTACATCGCGCCCGTGAAGGACGACTTGTTCTAAACGACAGACCCAAGCGGGCCGCAGGTTAGCTGAAACGGGCAAAACGAGCTGGCGCTGTACTTATTTCACCTGCACCACCACCTTGCCCTTCGCCCGGCCGCCCTCCACGTAGGCCAGCGCCTCGTTGGTTTGGGCGAAGGGAAACGTTTTGTCCACCACGGGCTTGATGATGCCGGCCTCCACAAGCTTGGTAATGTCGCCCAACTGCTTCCCGCTGGCTTTCATGAACAGGAAGCTGTAGCGCACGCTCAGCTTTTTGGCCTAGCGGCGAATGCCAAAGCTGAGGAGCGTGGTGGCGAGGCGCACATACCAAGGCAGGCCCAACTCGCGGGCAAAAGCCCCGGTGGGCGGGCCCGAGATGGACACGGCAATGCCACCGGGCTTCAAAATCCGCAGCGACTTTTCGAGGGTTTTGGTATCCTGGCTGTTCAGCACCACGTCTTAGCCGCTGAGCAGGGTTTCAAAATCCTGGGTTTTGTAGTCGATTACCAAGTCGGCCCCCAGTCTTTTGACCAGCGCCGTATTGGCCGCGCTGGTGGTGGTGGCTACGTAGGCGCCCATGTGCTTGGCCAGCTGAATGGCGAATGTGCCCACCCCGCCCGAACCGGCCTGGATAAACACCTTCTGGCCCTTTTGCAGCCGGGCCACGTCCACCAGCGCCTGCCAGGCGGTGAGGGCCACCAGCGGCAGTGAGCCGGCTTCGGTCATCGTCAGGTTGGCGGGCTTACGGGCTACATCGGCTTCGCGCACGGCAATGAACTCGGCAAATGTGCCGATGTGGAAATCGGCCGGGCGGGCGTACACTTCATCCCCTACCTTGAACTGGCTGACCCGCGCGCCCACGGCCGTCACCACGCCCGCCACGTCGTGGCCCAGCCCGGTGGGCAGCTTGTAGGGCAGAATCAGCTTGAACTCCCCGTCGCGGAGCTTGAAATCCAGCTGGTTGACGCCGGCGGCGTGTATTTCAAGCAGCACCTCGTCGGCTTGCGGCGCGGGCCTGGGGACTTCGGTGAGCTGGAGCTTTTCGTTCTTGCCGTAGCGGGTTAGCAGAAAGGCTTTCATTATAGGAGGCGTTGATGATGAGAAAGTTGGCGGCGGGCCCTAGCGCGCCGTCAGGTTCTGGCCGTGCTCTACGAAGGTGGGGGCTTCGGTGAGCTGGTAGGCGTGCGCGGCCGAGCAGAACAGGGCCAGCCGCTGGCTGAGCGATTCCAGCAGGGGCTGGCTGAAAAAGGCCTTTTCGGCCGCCTCGTCGGCAAAGCCCAGCAGCACGGAGGCGTGAAACTGGTCGGCCGGCGCGTTGTCGTGGGCCACGTTGGGCGTGTCCCACAGGCTTTTTTTCCAGGCCATGAAATTCTGCGTTCGCAGCTCTTTCAGGCTGCCCGTATTAGCCAGGGCCGGGGCCAGCTCCTCATCGATAAACCGGCGGAACTGGGCGGCCGATGCACCCTCGCGCCGCCGCAGAAACACCAGGCTGCGCGTGCCCACCACCGTGCCGGCCGGGGCCACCTGGTACCAGCGCGACCAGCCCGGTAGCCCCGCGTACAAAATGGTGCGCTGAAACAGGTTCACCTCGTCGGCATAAGCCAGCTTGGTTTGCGCCTTGCCTTTCAGCGGCGAGGTGAGGCCGGCCAGCGTCACTTCGGCCACCCCATCGACGCGGCGGCTGGCCGGAATGGCGGTTTCCACGCCCGGCGTGGCGGGCCAGAGGCCGGTATTCTGCTCACGGAAGTGCAGCTGGCGGTACTGCTCGAAGCCCTCGGTAGCCGCAATGATTTTCGCGTGCGGGCCTTTCCAGCGGGCCATCGTGGCTTCGCGGGGCTTATCGGGCCGCACCCACAGCAGGATAGATGAAGAGAAGTGCTTCTCCGATTTCACCGAAGTGGCGATTTTCTGGATTTTGGGGCGGGCGGTGGCCCGCGCCACGACCACTGCCGCTACGGTGAGGGCGGCGCCGGTCAGGAGGATTTTAGGGAGCTTTTGCATAGGGGGGAAGTGAGGGGGAGAATTTAGATTGCTTAACCAGAACGTCATGCTGAGCGCAGTCGAAGCATCTCTACCGCAGCAGTAAATAATTGCGTTGCGCGGTAGAGATGCTTCGACTGCGCTCAGCATGACGTTCTACCAAAATGATTTACCGACAATAATGCCCGCTATTTCGCCAAGAATTCCAGCACCTTGGGCACATACTGCGCGTGCTCCTAGAACACGCCGCCGTGGCCGGCATCTTCGTAAATCACCAGCTCGGCATTCGGAAAGCGCCGGGCCATGTCGTAGGAATTGGGGGTGGGTACCATCCGGTCATGGTCGCCATTCACGATGAGCACCGGCAGCGTAAAGCGCGACAGGTCGGCTGGCGGCTGGTGGCCCCAGTCGACAATGGCTTTGAGCTGCTTTTGCAGCACGCCCAGGCCCACGGGCTCGTCGCGGTTCACGGTGCGCTCTTTCAGGCGGGCCAGGTACTGCCAGGCCGCCGCCTTGCCGCGGGCAGTCTGGGTGAAAAACAGGTAGAACTTGGGGTCGCGCAGCGTCAGCAGCCCGCGCAGCATGTCCCAGTACGTGAGGCCCACCACGTTGCTCACGCCCTGCCCGCCCCGGGGGCCGGTGCCGGCCAATACCAGCTTGCGCACCAGCTGCGGTGCCTGTTCCAGCACTTCCTGCGCGATGAAGCCGCCCATCGAAAACGCCACGATATCGACCTGCGCGTAGCCCAGCGCCTTGATGAAGGCAACGACGTCGGTGGCCATGGCGGCCAGGCTGTCGGGCTGGGTGCCGCCCGACTGGCCCACGCCGCGGTAGTCGAGCAGCGTGAGGTGGTGCCGGGCGGCCAGCCCGTCTACCACGCGCGGGTCGGCGTTGTATAGGTTCGAGGCCAGGTGGTTGAGGTAGATGACCGGCACCCCGCCGGGCTGCCCTACCGTGCGGTAGGCGAAGGTGGTGCCGGCCGCCGCAAGCTGCCGCGTCGGCGTGTCGATGTACTTCGTAATCTGGGTCATGCGGTTGGAGGATGAAGGGGGTGAAACAACGTCAGCAACGGCTAAAACAGCGGGGCCACCGCCCTAGCCGTTCACCAGGGCAAAGGCGTCGGCCCGCGAGGCCCGCTCCAGCTCGTAGAGCTGCGCCGTCTGGCCCACCCGGATTTCGTCGTCGCCGTTGGCCAGGCCCGCCAGCAGCTCCTCGGCCACCTGTTGCGGCGGGATGCCGTTTTCGCCGCTGATTTCGGCCGAAAACTCGGTGTTCACCAGCGGCGGCATCAGCTCAAACACCCGGATGTTGGTGGGTTTCAGGGTGTGGCGCAGCGCCTGCGTGTAGGCGTGCACCGCCGCCTTGCTGGCCGAGTACGTCGGCGCGCCCGCCGCCGGCACGTAGGCCACAATGGACGTTACATTGATAATGGCCGCCGTGGGCTGCTGGCTCAGCACCGGCAGCAGCAGCTCCGTCAGGCGTATGGTGGCCAGGTAGTTGGTATTCATCTCGGCGCTGGCTTTCTCAAAGGCGTTGGCACCGGCCACCAGTTGGTAGGCCGAAGCCTGACCCGCGTTGTTGACGAGCACGCTCAGGTCCTTGAATTCGGTCTGCACCTGCTGCACCAGGCGGGCCACGTCGGCGGCGTTGGTGATGTCGGCGACAATCGTAGCCACGCCGGGCACCAGCTCCGCGGCTTTGCGCAGCTTGGCTTCGTTGCGGCCCACCAGCACGATGCGGTTGCCGGCTTCCAGCAACGAGTGGGCAATGGCCAGGCCGATGCCCGAGCCGCCGCCCGTAATGAGGACGGTTTGATTGAAAATAGTCAAGGTATTAGGTAAATGAAGGGCCGGCTGAGAAGGTGTTGCGAAAAAGCCGCCGGCGCGGCTGACTATCGCAAGTGAAAATTAAATTGTTGAAAATGAGTGGATAATGGCCGTATCTTAGCTGGCCTGCGCCGGGGCAAACCGCCCCATCAGGTTGATGACGGCTTTGCGCGGCAGGAACCGCGCGAAGAAGACGAACAGCCGGTTCAGGCCCCCCGATATCACGCGGGGCTGGGTGCGCCGGCGCAGTGCCCGCACCAGCTCCTGGGCCACCGCCTCCGGTGTTTGCATGGCCGCGAAAGCGTCTTTACTACCGCCCGAGGCCGTGTGGAAGGCGCTGCTGGTGCCGCCGGGGTTGAAGCCCATCACGTAGATGCCCCGGTCCTTCATTTCCCACCACAGCGTCTCGCTTAGAATATTCACGAAGGCCTTGGTGGCCGTGTACACCCCAATGCCGGGCAGCGACATCAGGCCCGTGGTCGAGGCCGTGTTCACCAGCGCATCGCCGGGGCGCGCCTGCCGCAGGTAGTGGTGGGCCAGCACCACCACCGCGTCCATGTTGAGGTGCATCAGCTCGAGCTGCCGCTCAAGCGCCAGCTCGGTAAACCGCCCGTAGGCCGCTGCCCCGGCATTGTTGATGAACACGTCGTAGCGGTTTTCATCAATGTATCGGGCCACCAGGGCCATACCGTCGGGCGTCGAGAGGTCGGCGGGCAGGGTGCTGTGGCCGCTGCCGGGCAGGCTGGCCAGGGCCGCTTGCAGCTTCCCGGGGTTGCGGGCCACCAGTGTGAGGGCGTGGCCTTCGGCGGCCAGAAGGTGGGCGGCGGCGAGGCCAATGCCTTCACTGCCGCCAGTAATCAGAATCTTTTTCATGGTAAAAAAGGAATGAGGCGGGAGCAGCGCAGGCGCTGAGCGGCAGCCGATATTATGGGTGGTTAAAAAAAGAACAGCGTTTAGTAAAAAGGCAAAAAAAAGAGCTAGAGTGCCCTCCGCACAAGGTCGTAGAACTGGGCCAGGGCTTCGTGCATGGCGGGCTCGCGGCGCTCCTCGGGCATCACCACGAGCCGCTGCCGCAGGAAAAGAGCGGCCAGGCCGTGTACCTGCGCCCACACCATGAGGGCGGTGCTGTCGGCATTCTGAGGCCGGAAAACGCCCGTATCGATGCCGCGCTGCACAATGGCCACCACCTGGGCGAAGGCCGAGCCGCCGCCCGGCCAGGCCGTAGCCCCCGCGCAGGCCTGCGCCGCCACCATCGGCCCGTTCATAATGAACATCAGCTCAAACAGTTCGGGGTGCCGGAAAGCGAAGCTCAGAAACTGCTCACCGAAGGCCCGCAGCTGTTCGGCCGGGTGTTCTATGTTGGCTACGGCGTTCAATTCCTGCGCCATCTGCTTGAAGGACTGAGTTTGCAAATCCAGCAGCAGCTCGTTTTTGTCCTTGAAATACAAGTAGATGGTAGCCGGGCTGTACTCAATGGCATCGGCGATGTTGCGCATGCTCACCTTTTCAAACCCCTGCTCAATGAACAGGTGCAGGGCCGCGTCCAAGATGGCCTGGCGGCGTTCGGTTTTTTCGCGCAGTTTACGGTCGGCAATGGCCACGGCAGCAAGAGATGATTGATTACACTGCAAATTTAGTGAACAGTGTTTATTATCTAACGTGTTGCTGCTTAATTTTGTTGAGAAGTGGTTCGAAAATGCAGTTGACAATAGATAAGCTGTTTACTATCAATTAATAATTTATTTAATCCTGCGCTTAATTTTTTGCTTATGGCAGCCAAGTCCGCCACTTCAACCATTGTTTTTATCACGGGGGTCGTCGTCACGGCCAACTGCTGGGACAACTGGAAGGCGTACTTCGAAGCGGCGGGCTATACCTGCTACGCCCCGCCGCACCCCCGGAAAGACGCTCCGGGGGCGGTGCTGCGCGGGCAGCATCCGTATTCACCCATCGCCCAAAACGGCCTGCCAGAGGTGCTGAAGGCCTACTCGGATTTTATCGCGCAGCTGCCCGCCAAACCCATCGTCATCGGGCATTCCTACGGCGGGCTGATTGCGCAGCTGCTGCTGCAACAAGACGCGGTGGCAGCGGGCGTGGCCATCGAATCGGCCCCGCCGCTGGGCGTGGTGGTGGCGAGCTGGGCGCTTTTCCGGGCGGTGCTGCCCATGCTGGGGCTGTTTTCGTCGCTCAGAACCACGTTTCTGCCCACTTTTGCTTAGTGGCAGTCGGCCATTGCCAACGGCCTGCCGCTGGCCGACCAGCAGTCATCCTACGAAACCCTGGCCGCACCGGAGTCAAAGAAGCTAATCCGCGACGCGCTCAGCCGCCACGCCCGCGTCAGTTTCAGCCGGCCGCACGCGCCGCTGCTGTTCCTAGCCGGCGGGGCCGACCGCCTGATGCCGGCCGCCCTCAACCGCGCCAACTTCCGGCGCTACCGCCACGCCGATTCCATCATCGACTACCGCGAGCTGCCCGGCCGCAGCCACGCCCTGCTGGGCCAGCCCACCTGGCGCGAGGACGCGGCGCTGGTGCGGGATTGGCTGGCCGGGCTGCATCTGGATGCAGCGTAAAGTCGTCGGGCTTATGAAAAAAGAACCAAATAGGAGAGAAGGGCCCCGCCCCGGGCACGCAAGATGCGGCAGAGGCGCTACTTGCTTTTGGGCTTCCGCAACTGCACCAGAGTGGGCTTATTCCGGTCGCAGGTCAGCTTGCCGTCTTTGAATTCCAGTTCAGCCACCTGAATGACGCTGCGCCTGGCGGCAATACTGTTGGTCGGGGCGGGGTTGGCTTTGCTGCGGCCGGGATGGGTGAAGTAGAACACATAGGCGCGGCCGTTGCTCACCACCACGTCGCAGTGGCCGCCGATGGCCTGGTCGTCGCGGCCCTGGCCGGGGTTTTCGAGGAGGCGTTCGGGCTGGGCGGTCCAGTGGAGTAAGTCGTCGGAGTGGTACACGGCCATGCCTTTCCACTGGTCGATTATCATCCAGTACTGCTCGTGCCAGCGGAAGACTTTAGGGCCTTCGCCGCGCTCGTTGAGGGCCTGGCCGTGGTCGGTCCAGTGCAGCAGGTCGGGGCTGTCGGCGTAGTAGATGGATTTGTGGTCCCGCTCGTTGTTGTACCACAGGCGCCAGGTGCCGTCGGGCAGCCGGAACACGCTGGCATCAATGACTTTATCGGTGATGAGCGGCAGAGTTTGCACGTACTTCCAGTTCAACAAATCGGAGCTGCTGAGCTGGACGATGACGCGCTGGTGGTTCCAGTCGGTGAAGGTGCCGGGCACGTAGGTCAGGAACATGTGGTACTGGCCGTTGGCCTCCACCACATCGGGCGCCCAGTGCGTGTAGCCTTTGTCGGGCCGGTAGTTGATGTTGGCCGTGTCGCGGTGGGTCCAGGTGGTGCCGCCGTCGCCGGATTCGGCAATGCCGATGCGGGTGCCGTGCACCCAGGTCACGCCGGTAGCGGTGGTGTCGGTGGCGCGGCGGTTGGTGTAAAACATCCACCACTTCTGCCGCTGCTTGTTCCAGATGATAACCGGGTCGGCCGCGCCGTCATAAACCGGGTCGCTGAACAGGGGCTTGGGCGCGGGTTTGGGGGAGGTGGCTTTGGGAATAGTGGCTTTTAAGACGGCAGCGGCTTTTGCGGCTTTGGCAGCGGTAGGTTTCTGGGCGAGGGCGCTGGTAGCAGCGGTTGCGAGCAGGGCTAAGCAGAGATGGGACGAGGGGAGTTTCATAAGGATTAGAAGCTTGTCATGCAGAGCGCAGCGAAGCATCTCGCGTGGGGTAGTAATTCAATTGTTAGGATTAGTTAAGCACGCGAGATGCTTCGCTGCGCTCTGCATGACGGTTCAATAGCATTCTGCTATCCGGCGCGGACTCGCAGAGTCTACGTTACTGCGCCACAATTTCATACGATTGTCCCGCCTTCGTTGCAAACGCCGTCACGAACTGCGGCTGGCCATTCACCGCGCCGGTAACGGTTTGGGCCGCAATGCCTGTCACCGTTACCGGCACGCTGGTGCGCAGCCGGAGCGGCGCGCCGGTACGCGACAAAACACGAGCCTTCATCAACTTGCCATCGCGCCAGTCCATATCAACCACGAAGCCGCCCCGCGCCACCAGGCCCGAAACGTGGCCGGTGCGCCAAGCATCAGGCAGCGCGGCCAGCAGCTGCACGTCATCGAGCTGGCTTTGCAGCAGCATTTCGCTAATGCCGGCGGTGGCGCCGAAATTGCCGTCAATCTGGAAGGGCGGGTGGGTGTCGAAGAGGTTGTTGAGGGTGGAAACTTTGAGCAGCTCCTGGTACATCTTGTAGGCGTGGTTGCCGTCGAGCAGGCGGGCCCAGAAGTTGATTTTCCAGGCCTTGCTCCAGCCGGTGCCTTCGTCGCCGCGCACTTCGAGGGTTTTGCGGGCAGCGGCGGCGTACCGGGCGTCAAGCAGGGGCGAGATTTCGCGGCCCGGGTGCAGGCCGAACAGCTGCGAAACGTGGCGGTGCTGCGGGTCCACATCGGGCCAGTCGCCGTACCATTCCTGCAGGTTGCCGGCCTGGCCGATGTGCAGCGGGTAGAGCCGGGCGCGCTTTTGCTTCAGGAGCTTGGCAAAGTCGGCATCGATGCCCAGAATGGAATCGGCTTCGATGACGTTGCCGAACAAATCGCGCATGATGGACATGTCCATGGTCGAGGCAATGGTCACGACTTCCTTGCTGCCGTTGGGCAGCACGTAGCTGTTTTCGGGCGAGGTGGACGGGGCCGTCACCAGGTAGCCATCCTTTTCCACCAGCCAGTCGAGGCAGAACTCGGCGGCTGTTTTCATCAGCGGATAGGCTTCATTGCGAAGGTATTTTTTGTCATTGCCGAAGCGGTAGTGCTCGTACAGATGCTGCGCGAGCCAGGGGCTGCCCAGGCTCCAGTTGGCCCATTTGGGGTCGCCGGTGCCTTCGCCCACGGGGTTGGTTTGGGCCCAGATGTCGGAGTTGTGATGCACGGCCCAGCCGCGGGCGTGGTAGTAGTTGGTGGCGGTAGCCGTGCCGTTCTTGGCGAAGCGGGCAATCTGGGCGCGCAGGGGCTCCTGCATCTCGGGCAGGTTGCAGGCCTCGGCGGGCCAGTAGTTCATCTGCAGGTTGATGTTGGTGGTGTAGTTGCTGCGCCAGGAGGGCCGGATGAGCGGATTCCAGATGCCCTGCAGGTTGGCGGCCGGGCCGCCGGGGCGGGAGCTGGAAATCAACAAATAGCGGCCGAAATCGAAGTAAAGCAGCTCCAGCGCCGGGTCGGGCTGGCCGGCTTTGTAGGCCTTCAGGCGCTGGTCGATGGGCAGGTTGGGCGGCACCGCCCCGGCCAGCGCGAACTGCACACGGTTGAAATACTGCTGGTAGTCCTTCACATGGGCTGCTTTCAGCTTGCTGAAGCTTGAACGACTGGCGGCATCAAGGTAGCGCAGGGCCTCCCGGTTTTCGTCCTTGCCGTCCTTATCGGGGCACTTGTCGTAGCCGTTGAAGCTGGTGGCGCCCGATACCAGAATCAGCGCCTCGCTGGCTCCGGAAACGTGCAGAATGCTGTCGCCTGCCACCTTGCCATCGGTTTTCACCACCCGAATGCGCATTTGGTAGCGCATGCCGTTGCAGCCCTGCTCGTCCTTGTACACGACCGGCTTCATCGCCCGGCGCTCATCGGCGTAGATGCGGGCTTTGCCGCGCAGCACCAGGTCCCGGCTACCTTCCACCGCTTTGGTGAAATCAAGCTGATTTCGGGTGGAAAGACTGAAATTCAGCGCCTTTTTCTGGCTGGCCGTGAGGCGAATGACGACCACCTGGCCCGGCGCGGTCACGAAGATTTCGCGGGTATAGTTCACGCCGTCCACCGTGAAGCGGGTGGTGGCGGTGGCATCGGCCAGGTTCAGGTCGCGGTAGTAGTTGGTGGGCGGGCCGGCCAGTGGCTGGCGCAGCAGCAGGTCGCCCAGCGGCTGGTAGGCGTTGGTGTTGGGGCCCTGCATCCGGCGCATGAGCTTCACGGCCGCGCCGTTGTCGCCGGCAAAGAGCAGGCGGCGAACCTCGGCCAAGTGGCTGAAGGCCTCGGGGTTCGGGTTGGGGTTACTGGGGCCACCGGTCCACAGTGTGGCCTCGTTCAGCTGAATCAACTCCTCGGCCGGGCGGCCGAACACCATGGCGCCCAGCCGGCCGTTGCCCAGTGGCAGCGCCTCTTCCCAGACTTTGGCTGGCTGGTCGTACCAGAGGGTGCGGGCGGGTTTGGTTTGGGCGAAGGCGGGCGGGAAGGCGAAGAGCAAAAAGGTGGCGAGAAGGAATCGGGGCATGTAGGTGGGCCTGGAAAGGGTAGCCGGAGGTTAGGTTAATAAAAGAAAGGTCATGCTGAGCGCAGCCGAAGCATCTCTACCGCGAAGACCAATCATTTACTTGCGCGGTAGAGATGCTTCGGCTGCGCTCAGCATGACCTTTCTTTTGATGACGTTCTGTGCATTTCCAACGGCCCTAATTCCCGTCCGGCTTGGTCACCTCGCTGCGCGGGCTGTCCATCCAAATCCAGCTAGCCAGCGCGTCCGGTTTGGCGGGGTCGAACGCGGGCGTGTCATTGCGCAGAAATTTCACCAGGCCCAGCTTGTTGGCTTTGATGCCTTCGACCACGCATTTGGCAATTTCGTAGGCGCCGTAGGGGTTGAAGTGAGTGTTGTCGGCTAGGGGCGCGGTCTGGCCGGGGTAGGTGTTGGCGGGGTAGTGCACCAAGGCTTTTTTCGACTCTTCCACGCCCATGGCTTCGTAGAGTTTCGCGGTCATGGCGTTGAGGTCGATGAGGGCCACTTTCTCCTCCTGCGCTACTTTGCGGGCGGCAGCGGGGAAGTCGCCCAAGCTATTCTCAATCTTGCCGTCGGCCCCGAAGCTGCGGCGGCTGGTGGAGGTGACGATGACCGGGATGCCGCCCTTCTTGCGGGCCTCCTGCACGAAGAGGTGCAGCCGCTCGGAGTAGGCTTTCCAGGCGCCGTCGTTTTCGCCCTTGTCCTTCTGGTCGTTGTGGCCGAATTCGATGAACAGGTAGTCGCCGGGCTTCATCACGCTCAGCACCTTGGCCAGGCGCTTCGAACCCAGGAAGCTGCCCAGCGTGAGGCCCGATTCGGCGTGGTTGGCCACGGCCACGCCGGGCTTGAGGAAGCGCGGCAGCATCTGCCCCCAGGCCGCCCAGGGTTCGTCGTCCTGGTTTACTACGGTGGAGTTGCCGGCCAGGAAAATGGTGGTGGCCGTGGGCGCGGGTGCTATTTCCAGCGCCGCCAGGCAGGGGTTGGTGCCGTCGAATTCCAGCGTGAGGCGGTCGTCCCAGTCCAGCTTGCGCAGCTCGCGGGGCTTGAGGGCCACGGTTTCGGTGTCGCTGATGCGGCGGCTCTTCACGTTGAGCGTGAAGGTTTGGGTGATGAACTGGCCGGGCTTGGTGGCCGTGGTTTCGAGCAGCAGCCGGCGCGACTCGGCCTTTAGAAACGTGCTGCTGGCGCCTTTCAGGTCGCCCAGCGTCACGGTCACGTTGTAGTTGCCCTCGGGCAGGTTCACCGAGAAATAGAACGGCTGCTTGCTGGTTACAAAGTCGCCTTTGAGCGCATCCTTGCCGCCGCGGTCCACGCCCGCCACCGTCGTGCCGAAGTCGAAGCCATAGCCGGTCGTGGGAGAGTAGGCCGCCGCGGGCAGCACCTGCTGGTAGCCAGCCGCCGTCTGGCCGGGGCCGAAGTCGAATTTGAACGTGGTTTTGGGAGTGGTTTGGGCCGCGACGGTAGTGGCCAGCAGCAGGCCGAGACCGAAGGCCAAGAAGCTTTTTTTCATAGGGCGGGAAGTGACGTTGGGCTAAAAGTACCGGCGGCGCTTGTGGGGGCTTACCTGCACTGTCATGGATGAAGTGAACCGGCAGAGTGCAGGAGGGTGCGGCTGGCGCGGCTGGGTTTCTTGCGTCACCTTCCCAGATTCCGTTTTCAATTTCCGACCGCCCCGAATGCCCACCCGTCGCACCTTTCTCACCGGCCTGCTGCTGGCCCCGCTGGCCCACGCCTGGGCGGGCTTTGCCGGGCGGCTGATTGATTATCCCAAAGCCGATTTCTCGAAGTTCAGCAAGCACCTCAAGCCGGTGGGCCGGGCCCTGGAGCTGCCCGGCTACTACGTGTGGTGCAACTCGCCCATCTACGGGCCTGATGGACGGGTACACGTTTTCTTCTCGCGCTGGGTGGCCAGCAAGGGCATGGGCGGCTGGCTGAACGGCTCTGAAATCTGCCACGCCGTGGCCGAAAAACCCGAGGGTTCCTACACCTTCGTGGAAGTGGTGCTGGCCCCGCGCGGCCCCGGCCACTGGGACGCCACCACCTGCCACAACCCCAGCATTCAGTTCGTAGACGGCAAGTATTGCCTGTTTTTCATGGGCAACGCCAACGGTCGCACCGACACCAAGCGCATCGGCCTGGCCATCGCGCCCACCCTCGACGGCCCCTGGACGCGCCCCAGTGCGCCCCTGCTGCTGCCCGGCCCCGCCGGCACCTGGGACGACCACTGCACCACCAATCCCGCCTTCATCAAGCACCCCAACGGCCAGTACTGGCTCTACTACAAGTCCTGGAACACCCAGGAATACGAGCAAGCCAAAGGCCAGGAAATCCGCGGCAACCGCAAGTACGGCCTCGCCATTGCCGATAAGCTGGAAGGCCCTTACCAGAAATTTGAAGGCAACCCCGTCATCGACTTTTCCAAGCAGGGCAATAACAAGCAGTTCGAAGATGCCTTTGTGTGGCGGCAGCACGGCCGGTTCTGCCTGCTGGCCCGCGACATGGGCGTGTACAGCCAGGAAGTGGGGTTGTACCTCGAATCCGAAGACGGCAAAACCTGGACTTTCCCCAAAATCGCCTTTCTGCCCCTGCGCGACTACGGCGTGACGGAGCCGCCCGCGCCGCCCAAGCTCAAGCGCTACGGCCGCCTCGAACGGCCGCAGCTGCTGCTGCGCAACGGCAAACCGGAGTACCTATTCTGCGCCTCGCAGGGCGGAAAGGAGATGACGGCTTCGGCGTTTGTGCTCAAAGTAGGGTAGGGGCCTGCGGTTGGTATTCCGGCATCCCACGCATCAAGTGGAATGAGGAATGGCCTTACAAGCAGTTTTTTGCCGGCCGGGCAGGAAGGTGCGGGAAGGCAATGCGCCTTAACATAGTGAAGTTTGTATAAATGGTAATGCCCGGCGGAGTGGTTCTCCGCCGAAGCGGTGAGTCGGGTCCGGCGCGGGTGGCTGCAACTGCCCGCGCCGGCCTTTTGCCCGGCGTGGCGCTGGTGCCACGGGCCGCGCCCATTGGCGGCCTGCGCACAGCCGGGGGCAGGCCGGGCGCCGCCCCGCCCGGCCACTACCGCCGGGGCCAGGCCGGCTGCCGCATGCTGCGCTTGGTGGCGGGGAGAATTGGCAAATCCAGTACATAAACAGGGCAGTAGCGTGTTAGAATGCGCTTGAGCAGTAGTCTACAGGAGAGTGAGGGCTTACCTGACTTCTAATATTGACCCAGGTTCCGCCTTTCCACCCTGCCATTAAGTAGAAAGTCTCACCCAATTCCCACACATATGAATAAATTTTACACCTGGCAACGTTTGCGCCTCACCGCCTGCGTGCCTATGTTTCTCCTGGCGGGGCCGGCCGTGGCCGCGGCGGTGCCGCACGCCGCGGCTGCCCGCCACGCCGCGGCCGCCGACTGGCAGCTGACCGGCAAAGTGACCTCGCCCACCGGCGAGGGCCTGCCCGGCGTGACCGTGGTGGTGAAAGGCACCACCCTGGGCACCACCAGCAACGCCGACGGCTCGTTCAGCCTGTCGGTGCCCGAAACGCCGGGCACGCTGGTATTCAGCTTCATCGGTTTCCAAACGCAGGAGAAGGCTTTCTCCGGCCCCGGCAATTTCACCGTGAAGCTGGCCGACGACTCCAAGAGCCTCGACGAGGTGGTGGTGGTGGGCTACGGCACCCAGAAGCGGGCCGACGTGACCAGCGCCATTGCCACCATGGACGCCCGCAAGCTGGAAGAGCGGCCCATTGCCCGCGTCGACCAGGCCCTGGTGGGCCAGCTGGCCGGCGTGGTGGTGAAGCAGACGTCGGGCGTGCCCGGCCGGCCCTTCAGCATTCAGGTGCGGGGCGCGGGCTCGATTTCGGCCGGCAGCGAGCCGCTGTACGTGATTGACGGCTTCCCGCTGGAAAGCGTGGGGGCCAGCGCCAACGGTCGTTTCGGTAGCGGCAACCCGCTCGACAACATCAACCCCAACGACATCGAGAAGATTGAGGTGCTGAAAGATGCCGCCGCAGCGGCCATCTACGGCTCCCGCGCCGCCAACGGCGTGGTGCTCATCACCACCAAGCGCGGCCGCAACGGCAAGCCCCAGATTCAGGTGAACAGCTACGTGGGCGCCTCGCGCGCCGCCAAGAAGCTCGACCTGCTGAGCGGGGAGGAGTGGACGGCGCGCGCCACCGAAATCATCAACAACAACTGGGTGAAGTCGACGCCGGCTGGGGGCCTGCCCCGCACCGCCGACCAGAGCACGGCCTTCCGCCGCTTTCTCTACAACAACTCGCTGCCGGCCACCACGCCCAAAATCGGCCCCAATGACGTGGTGCCCACCCTGTTTCTGGACGAGCGCTGGGCCCAGCCCGGCCACCCCGGCCTGCAGTACATCGACTGGCAGGACCAGTTGTTCCGCACGGGCGTGAGCCAGAACTACCAGGTGAGCGCCTCCGGCGCCACCGACAACGTGAACTACTTCGTGTCGGGCAACTACAACGACCAGCAGGGCTTCGCCCTCGGCCTGGACTACAAGCGCTACTCGGTGCGGGCCAACGTGGAGGTGAAGGCCAGCAACAAGCTGAAATTCGGCCTTGCCATCACGCCCACTTACTCGATTTCGACCGACCCCGGCATCGAGGGCAAGGACAACCGCTTCCACCAGCTGCTCTCCGAAACCCCCGTGGTGGAAGACTCGGCCGGCGTGAACACGGCCTATGGCAAGAATGAAAACTACCGCTGGGGCGTGAGCACGGCCAGCCCGATTGCCGTCATCAACAACTACTCGGGCGACACCCGCAACTACCGCACGCTGGGCACGGTGTTCGGCGACTTTCAGCCCATCGCCGGCTTGAACCTGCGCTCCACGCTCAACTTCGATAACAACGAGTCGACGTCGAAATCCTACCAGCCGCCCACCCGCAACCTGGTGACGTCGCTGGCCAGCGGCTCCTACAGCACCTACCGCCGACAGACGTTCGTGAACGAAAACACGGCCACCTACAACAAAACGCTGGGCAAGCACGACATTTCGGCGCTGGCCGGCTATTCCTACAACTTCGCCAAGCTCGACAACAACAGCCAGTCCTCGTCGGGCGGCTTCGTGAACAGCACGGTGAAAACCCTGAACGGCGCCGTGCTCGTGACCAGCTCCGGCCCCACGGAGACGCAAAGCGTGCTGATTTCGTACTTCGGCCGTCTGCAGTACTCGTATGATGGCAAGTACCTGTTTTCGGGCAGCGTGCGCCGCGATGCCTCGTCGCGCTTCGGCTACGAAGACCGGGCGGGCATCTTCCCGGCCTTGTCGGCGGGCTGGCGCATTTCGCAGGAATCGTTCCTGCAGCCGGTCACCGTTATCAGCGACCTGAAGCTGCGCGCCAGCCTGGGCTACTCCGGCAACAACACCATCGGCGACTACAGCAGCATTGCCACCCTGAGCCCGTATAACTACACTTTCGGCGGCCTCATCGCGGCGGGCCAGGCGCCCAACAAGGTGGGCAACTCGCAGCTGAAGTGGGAGCGCAACCGCACCATCGACTTCGGCGTGGACTTCGGCCTGCTGAAAAACCGCATCACGGCTTCGTTCGACTACTACACCAAAAACAGCCAGGACCTGCTCCTGAACGTGCCCGTGCTCACGGCCTCGGGCTTCGGCACCAACCTGCAGAACATCGGCGAGCTGCGCAACACCGGCTGGGAAGTGGAATTGAACACCCGCAACCTGGAAGGCGCCCTCTCCTGGACGACCTCCCTGAACGTGAGCCACAACGTGAACGAGGTGGTGCACCTGGGCCCCGGCGATGCGCGCATCGAAGTGCCCAACGGCCTCGACACGCCCAGCAACATCCTGCAAGTGGGCTTGCCCATCTACAGCCTCTTCGTGGTGCGCCAGACCGGCATCCTCAGCCAAGCCGATATTGACAACGGCGCCGCCAAATTCGGCAACCAGACGGCCGGCGACCCCAAGTACGAAGACTACAACAAGGACGGCAAAATTGACGTGAACGACCGCCAGGTGGTGGGCAACCCCAACCCGACCTACACCGCTGGCATCACCAATACGCTGCGCTACAAGGGCTTCGACCTGAGCTTCCTGGTGCAGGGCCAGTACGGCGGTTCTGTGTACTCCACCTTGGGTCGCGCCATCGACCGCACCAGCGTGGGCTACCTCGAAAACGCCCTGGGCCGCGTGCGCGACCGCTGGTACTCGGCCGACAACCCCGGCGCCGGCATCAAAGGCAAGGCCACGGGCAGTTTCGGCTTCATCCGCAACACCGACTGGCTGTATTCGTCGGACTACTACCGGGTGCGCACCATCACGCTGGGCTACGACCTGGGCCAGCTCATCAGCAAGCGCGTGGCGCAGGGCGCCCGCGTGTACGTGACGGCGGAAAACTTCTTCGGCCAGGACAAATACTACGGCGGCCTCAACCCCGACGCCGTGAACACGGGCAACACCGGCACCTTCGTATCGGGCTCCGACTACGGCGGGCTGCCGCTGGCCAAAACCCTGGTTTTCGGCCTCAACCTCACTTTCTAAATCAGCTGATTGACGCACTCAAACAGAAAGAACGTCATGCAGAGCGCAGCGAAGCATCTTGCCCGCTTCGTTGCGAGAGTAACTAATTACTGCTGCACGCAAGATGCTTCGCTGCGCTCTGCATGGCGTTCTGGGTTGCCCACTCAATCACCTCCCTTCAGAAAATTCCCCATGAAAAAGATATTCCTCAGCTTATCCTTGGCTTGTGCCCTGATGACCCTGGCCGGCTGCGAAAAAGACCTGGAACAAAACCCGCTCTCGAACGGCTCGGTGCCGGACTTTTATAAGACGGCGGCCGATTTCGACCAGGCCATGTCGTCGGTCTACAGCTCGCTGCGCGCCTACCCCGACCGCGAGGTGGTGTTGTCGGAGCTGCGCTCTGACAACATGTTTGCCGTCAGTTCCATCGGCTCGCGCGACTGGGACCCCATCAACAACTTCTCGGCCGCGCTGCTCGTCATCAACCCCTACGTGGCCGATGCTTGGGCGTCGGACTATTCGACCATCTTCCGGGCCAACACCATGCTCGAGCAGCTGGCCCAGAACGGCGCCGCCACCGGCTCGCTGCGGACGCGCTACGAAGGCGAGACGAAGTTCATCCGCGCCTTCATGTACTTGGATTTGGTGCGCAAGTTTGGCAAGGTGCCCGTCATCGACAAGCCGCTCATTCCGCAGGAAGTAGCCCTCATCAAGCGCGGCGAGGTGGCGCAGGTGTACGCCCTGATTGAGGCCGACCTGCGCACGGCCATTGCCAACCTGCCCGCGGCCTACACGGGCAGCGGCGTGGGCGCCACCTTGGGCGTGGGCCGCGTCACGTCGGGCGCTGCCAAGGCCCTGCTGGCCCTGGTGTACCTCACCAAATCGGGCCCCACCTACGGCATCAACGGCCCGGGCCTGGCCAGCAACGAGTACGACAAAGCCAATGTGCTGCTCGACGAAATCATCAACCGCACCGGCACGCCCATTTCGGCTTCTTACTCGCTGCAGTCGACGTACGCCAACATTTTCTCGCCCACCAACGAGAACAACTCGGAGGTAATATTCGACCTGCAGTACATCTCCAACGGCACGGGCACGTTAGGCTCGTCGTTCATGAACGTGGTAGCGCCCGACGGCTACTACACTTCGCTGGCGCTGCCCTTCTCGGCCGGCTCGGTCGAAATCAAGCCGACCTCCAACGACCTGAACACGGTGTCGTACAGCGCCACCGACCTGCGCCGCGCCGTGAACATCCAGCAGGGCTACACCAACGCCGGCACCACCGACACCCGGCCGTTTTTCAAGAAGTACATCAACGTGGCCGCCAAGGGCACCAGCCGCACCGACTGGGCCACCAACTTCATTGTGATGCGCTACGCCGACGTGCTGATGATGAAGGCCGAGTGCGAAGTGCGCAACGTGGGCGGCAGCCCGGCCACGGCCGCGGCCCGGCTCACTCCCCTGCGCACCCGCGCCGGCCTGCCCGCCCTCACCACCATCGACCTGCCCGGCCTGATGGAGGAGCGCCGCCGCGAGTTTGCCGGCGAAAACCTGCGCTGGAACGACCTCATGCGCTCCGGCCTGGCCCTCACCACCATGAACGCCTGGATTCTGCGCGAGGACCCGCCCACCGGCAACCCCCCAACGTATAAAATCACACGGCCCCTCACCGCCGACCTGCTGCTCTATCCCGTGCCGCAGGTGGAGCTGAGCTCGGCCCCTGGCCTGTATGACCAGAACCCGGGGTACTAAGTGATGAGGTAAAAAGAACGTCATGCTGAGCGCAGTCGAAGCATATCGCGTGGGGTAGTAATTCTTTTCTTGTGATTGGATTTACTCCGGCCTGCGAGATGTCTCGGCAAGCTCGACATGACGTTCTTTTTTGCTCACCGCTCACCGCTCACTACCAGCGCCCGGCTTTGGGGCTGCTTCGCACCATGCGGGCAGCGCCGGAGCCGGGCGCTTTGGCGTGGAGCCGGCGCGTACCGCACAGTACAGGACGGTGCCCGGAGCGGGGGCGGCTTCATTTGCGCCAGTCCTTCAATTCCCATCCATGTCGATTCTTGATTTCCGCCGGTTTGTAAGAGCGTGGCGCCCTGCCGCGTTGCTTGTGTTGCTGTGGAGCCTGAGCAGCGCTGCCCGGTCCGCGCCAGCTCCAGCCGGCCGCACGAAATTCAACTTCAACCCTGAATGGAAAGTGCGGGTAGGGGATATGCCCGGCGCCGAAACGGCCGCCTTCGACGACGCGAAGTGGAAAAGCGTGACCTTGCCCCACGCCTGGAACGAGGACGAGGCCTTTAGCAAGGATATCAAGGATTTGAGTACGGGCGTGGCCTGGTACCGCAAGCATTTCCGGCTGCCGGCCGGGGCGGCGGGGCAGAAGGTGTTCGTCGAGTTTGAGGGCGTGCGGCTGGCGGGCGAGTTCTGGCTGAACGGCCAGCGCCTGGGCTTGTCCGAAAACGGCGTGATGGCTGTGGGCTTCGATTTGACGCCCTACCTGAAGCCCGCCCCGGCCGACAACGTGCTGGCCGTGCGAACGGACAGCGACTGGGACTACAAGGAAAAAGCCAGTGGCGCGGCCTTTCAGTGGAGCAACCGCAACTTCAACGCCAACTACGGCGGCATCCCGAAAAACGTGTTTCTGCACGTGATGAGCCTGCTGCACCAGACGCTGCCGCTGTTTTCGGTGCTGGGCACCACGGGCGTGTATGTGTATGCGCAGGATTTTGATGTGGCCGGCGGCCGGGCCACGGTGGTGGCTGAGGCGCAGGTGAAAAACGAGTTTCCGGCCGCCCGCACGTTTACTTTCGAAACGGCGGTGATGGATGGCGCGGGCAAAACCATCGGCACCTTCAGCGGCGGCGCTACGACGCTGGCGCCGGGCGAAATGAAGACGGTGACGGCGCGGGGCAAGCTGGCCGGGCTGCATTTCTGGAGCTGGGGCTACGGCTACCTCTACACGGTTTCGACCCGCTTGATTGAAAACAAGCAGGTGGTTGACGAGGTGAAAACCCGCACCGGCTTCCGCAAAACCGAGTTTGCCAACGGCCTCATCAAGCTCAACGACCGCGCCCTGATGGTGCACGGCTACGCCCAACGCACCAGCAACGAGTGGCCCGCCGTGGGCCTGGGCGTCCCCGCCTGGCTCTCCGACTACAGCAACGGACTGATGGTGAGCGGCAACGCCAACATGGTGCGCTGGATGCACGTCACGCCCTGGAAGCAGGACATCGAGAGCTGCGACCGGGTGGGCCTGCCCCAGGCCATGCCCGCCGGCGACGCCGAAAAAGACGTGGCCGACCGCCGCTGGGGCCAGCGCCTGGAGCTGATGCGCGACGCCATCGTCTACAATCGCAACAACCCCAGCATCTTGTTTTACGAGGGCGGCAACGAGAGCATCAGCGCGGCCCACATGCAGGAGCTGAAGGACATTCGGAATCAGTACGACCCGCACGGCGGCCGGGCCATCGGCTCGCGCGAGATGCTGGACATTCCGGCCGCTGAGTACGGCGGCGAGATGCTCTACATCAACAAAAGCGCTACCAAGCCGCTTTGGGCCATGGAATACTCGCGCGATGAAGCCCTGCGCAAGCACTGGGACGAATTTTCGCCGCCCTTCCACAAGGATGGCGCCGGCCCGAGCGCCTACCACTCGGTCACGACCAACACCACCGAGAAAAAGCCCGATGGCAGCGCCTACAACCGCAACCAGGACTCGTTCGCCCGCGAGGACGTCATTCGCTGGTACGACTATTGGCACGAGCGGCCCGGCACCGGCACGCGTAGCAGCGCCGGCGGCGTCAACATCGTCTTTTCTGATACCAACACCCACTACCGCGGCGAGGAAAACTACCGCCGCAGCGGCGAGGTCGACGCCCTGCGCATTGCCAAGGACGGCTACTTCGCCCACCAGGTGATGTGGGACGGGTGGGTGGAACCCGAGAAGGCGCGCACCCACCTCATCGGCCACTGGAACTACCCGGCTGGCACGGTGAAAAACGTGGACGTGGTATCAAACGGCGAAAAGGTGGAGCTGTTTCTGAATGGCAAGTCGTTGGGTTTCGGGCAGCAGCAATACCGCTTCTTGTTCACCTTCAAAGACGTGGCCTGGCAGCCCGGCACCCTGCGCACCGTGAGCTACGACGCCACCGGCAAAAAGGTGAGCGAAGCCGAGCACCAGACCGCCGGCCCCGCCGTGGCCCTGCGCCTGGCCGCCACCACCAGCCCCACCGGCCTGCACGCCGACGGCACCGACCTGGCCCTGGTGCAGGTGGAAGCCGTGGATGCCCAGGGCCGCCGCTGCCCCACGGCCCTCAACCTGGTCAATTTCACCCTCAGCGGCCCGGCCGAGTGGCGCGGCGGCCTGGCGCAAGGGCCCGGCAACTACATTCTGGCCAAAAGCCTGCCCGTGGAAGGCGGCGTGAACCGCGCGCTCGTGCGCAGCACCACGCAGGCCGGCACCATCACCATCACCGCTGCTTCGGAAGGCCTGAAACCCGCCACGGTCAGCCTGAAATCGCAGCCGGTTTCGGTGGCCAACGGCCTGAGTGCCCAACTGCCGGGCGCCGACCTGCCGGTGCGGTTGGGGCGCGGGCCCACGCCGGCCGGGCCGTCGTTCACCGTCTCGCGGGTGACGGTGCCCATCAAAACCGCCACGGCCAGCTCCAATGCGGCCAACGCCGCTTTCAGCTTCGACGACAATGAGCTTTCGGAATGGATTTCGGACCGCAAACAGGCCGGGCCGTGGATTGAATACGCCCTGGCCCGGCCCGCCAGCATCAGCCAAATCGCGATGAAGCTCACCGGCTGGCGCAGCAGCACCTATCCAATTCGGATTCTGGTGGATGGGCAGGAGGTTTTCAACGGGAAAACCGAGCGCAGCCTGGGCTACTTCACGGCGGTATTTCCGCCGCGCACCGGCCAGAAAGTTCGCATCGAGCTAACCGGCCAGACGCAGGCCAAAGACGCCTTCACCATCACCGAGCTGGAAACGCCCAAAACCGCTACCGCCGCCACCGACCAGGCCGGCCCGCCCGGCACGCTGGGGCTGGTGGAAGTGGAGGTGTATGAGAAAGCGAATGGGCCGGCTGCGAAATGAGCGAGCGGCGCGGGCGTCCACCTCACCCCCTGACCCCCTCTCCAAAAAAGAGGGGGCACCGGTCTTGTTCGTTTGAAGAAAAATGAATGTGCCTTTTTCACCTGTTATGTTCGTCAATGCTTCGTCTGAAGCCAGTCCGGGGCCTCCTCTTTTTTGGAGAGGGAGGCAGGGGGTGAGGTGGACGCCCGCGCCGCTCGCGCACCCGTCCATGCCTTTCTCGGCAACTCTGCTTCGCCGCATGCTATTCGTTCTGCTAGTTCTGGCTGGCCCTCTAGCCGCCCGCGCCCAAGGCCCCCTCACGGCCCCGCTCACGGCCACCAATTCCGCGCAGTCCTTCCCGTTAGTCCACGCCCACCAGGCCGCTCCACTCTGCTTCGATGCCCAGGACGCTGCCGTGGTGCGCGTGGCGGCCGAAGCCTTTGCGGGTGATGTATTCCGAGTGACGGGCCTGAAACCTAAGCTGCAAACCGCTGCGAAGGTGCCCGCTGGTGTGGCCGTTATCATCGGCACGCTGGGCCAGTCGGCTTTGATTGATAAGCTCGTGGCCAGCGGCAAGCTCCAAACCGGTCAGTTGCGCGGGCAATGGGAAAGTTATAGCATCAGTGTTATTGAAAAGCCGTTTCCGAACGTGCCGCGGGCGCTGGTCATTGCCGGGAGCGACCGGCGGGGCACGGCGTTTGGCATGTTTGAGGTGGCGCGGCGCATGGGCGTGTCGCCGTGGGTGTGGTGGGCCGATGTGGCGCCGGCCCACCACGACGCGCTTTACGTGCAGCCCGGCCAATTGGTGCAGGGGCCGCCGGCGGTGCAGTACCGGGGTATTTTCCTCAATGACGAGGACTGGGGCCTGCGCCCCTGGGCGGCCCGGCACCTCGACAAGGATGTGCAGGACATTGGCCCGAACACCTACGCTCACATCTTCGAGCTGCTGCTGCGCCTGAAGGCCAACTACATCTGGCCGGCCATGCACCCCGGCACCAAAGCCTTCTACCACTACCCCGCCGACCCCGTGCTGGCCGACCGCTACGCCATTGTGGTGGGAGGCAGCCACTGCGAGCCCATGCTGCGCAACAACGTATTTGAGTGGGCCGAAAACTACGAGCACGAGTACGGCCAGAAGCCCGGCGAATGGCGCTACGACCTAAACGGCCCGCAGATGTACCGCTACTGGGAAGACCGGCTGAAGCAGTCGGCCCAGTACGAATCCATCTACACGGTGGGCATGCGCGGCATCCACGACGGCAGCATGCCCGGCCCGCCCGACCGCGCCGCCAAAGTGCGCCTGCTCGATACCGTCATCACTGACCAGCGCCGCCTGCTCAGCCAGTACGTGAAGCCCATCGGCGGCCGGCCGGTGCCCCAGATTTTTTGCCCTTACAAAGAGGTGCTGACGCTCTACCAGGCCGGCCTGAAGCTGCCCGACGACGTGACCATCGTGTGGGCCGACGACAACCACGGCTACATCCGGCAACTGTCGGACAAAACGGAGCAGCAGCGCAGCGGCGGCAGCGGCGTGTATTACCACGTTTCGTATTGGGGCGCGCCGCAGGACTACCTGTGGCTGTCGAGCATCTCGCCGGCTTTGATGAGCTACGAACTGAGCAAGGCGTATGCGCTGGGCGCCAAGCGGCTGTGGGTGGTGAACGTGGGCGACATCAAGCCCGCCGAGCTGGAAACCCAGTTTGCCCTGGACCTGGCCTGGAACGTGGGCCGCTGGACGCCCGCCACCGCCGATGCCTACGCCGCACGCTGGGCCACCGAAACCTTCGGCCCCCGGCTGGCGCCCGCCATTGCCCGCCTCAAGCACGAGTACTACCGCCTGGGCCACGCCGCCAAGCCCGAACACCTGAGCGGCGTGAGCTTCACGGCGGCTGAGCAAAACCAGCGCCTGGCCGATTACCAGAAAATAGCCGCCGAAGCCGAGGCTCTGGAAAAGCAGGTTCCGGCCAGCTTGCGGGATGCTTATTTCGAGCTGATTCTTTACCCCACGCAAGGCGCGCGGCTGATGAATGAGAAAGTATTTTACGCCGCCCGCAGCCTGGAGCTGGCCAAAAAGGGAGATGAAAAGGCTTTGACCTTCGCCCAAAAATCCCGTGCTGCCTACGACCAGATTCAGGCCCTGACCCGGCGCTATAACGACGAAATAGCCGGCGGCAAATGGGCCGGCATGATGAGCTCGCACCCGCGCGACCAGAAGATTTTCGAGATGCCGCCCGTGGCTACCGCCGCCTTGGTAGCGGAAGGCAAAGCCGCCAGCCAGGCCCCGGGCGCGTTGAGTAACTCAGCAACGGAAGCGGCCGAAGTCGCTACGGCTACCGCGCCGCTGCTGCTACCCGCCACGGCTTTTACCAGCAAATGGGCCGCGCCCCACGAAACCCTGGCCCCGCTGCCCGGCCTCGGGCTGGAAGGGCAGGGGCTGACCCGGCTGCCCTACGACGTGCCCTCGTTTGCGGCTGATGTGGCCCACGCGCCTTACCTGGAGTACCGCGCCAACCTTTCGGCCGGGCCGCACTCGGTGGCCGTGCGCTGCCTGCCCACCTTCGGGCTGTATGCCGGGCGGGGGCTGCACTACGCGGTGAGCGTGAATGGCGGCCCACCCCAAACCGTGGACGTGAACGTGCCCGCCGACTCGAAGCAATGGAAGGAAAACGTGCTGCGCGGCTTCTCGCAGGGCCAGACCACGCACGAAGTAGCGGCGGCTGGCCCGGCCACCATCCGGCTGTATTTGCTGGATGCGGGGCTGGTGGTTAATCAAATTCAAGTACGATGAAAGAATTTTCTAACGGCGCGGTTGGCTTCAACTCACGGGACCCCTCTGGGGCCGGCCCCCTCTCCTGCGGAGAGGGGATGCCAGACGCGAGAATCGTTGAACGCACCCCCTCTCCGCAGGAGAGGGGGCCGGGGGGTGAGGTGAGCCATTGGATGATATTGCTTCTATCATTCTTAACCTTCACCGCCCACGCCCAAACCGCGCCCACCCCGCCGCTCTGGCACAACCAGCCGCGTACCCTGCGCTACCATCCCGAAGGCACCGATTTCGTTATCACCAACGGCACGCACCGCTTCACCCGCGCCCTCTACGGCACCAATACAGTCTTCCGCGTAGAAGCCGGCGACCTGCCGGAGTTTGCCCTTTACCTGCCCGGCATGGGCGGCAACCTGAAGTTTGGCCTGCTGGCCAATGGCCAGAGCAAGTGGCTGATTAAGGCCGAGAACATCACGGCCCGCTACCGCCCGGGCCTGATGCTCTACGACATCACCGACCCGCTGCTGGGCCCTTCGGGCAAGCTGCACCTCGAAGTAGCGGCTTCGGCGGAGGCCGAAGGCGTGCTGGTGAAGGCGCGATTTGAAAATGCCCCGGCCAACAACGTGCAGCTGCTGTGGGCTTTTGGCGGGGCCACGGGCAAAAGATTCAACCGCGACGGCGACATCGGGGCCGACCCGGAATCGAGCTTCTACTTAAAGCCGGAGTATTGCCAGGGCAACGCCTTTGAGCTCAAGAAAAACAGCTTCGCCCTGCGCTACGGCATCGCCCCGCCGGCCGCCGATGCCTATGGGGATTTGGGCGCGAAGAAGCCCGTGGCGTCGCCAGCTTCGACGCCGCCCGCAGCGGCCAAAACGCTGCTGGGCATCGCCCCGCCCGCCTCCGAATCCCATGTGGCCGATGCCGCGAAACAAGAGACGCCGCAGCAGCTTTTTGCGTCGGCCGCCTCCGCCACGCCGGTGGTGACGGGGCGCCTGAACGTCCGGAACGGCGAGGACTTCTACTTCGCGGTGCAGAAAGCGGAAACGGCCCCGGCGCTGAGCTATGCCGCGCAGCCTGCCGCCTTCGCCCGCGCCCAGGCCGCCGGCGCCGCGCTGGCCGCCCGCGTCACCGTTTTCACGCCCGACCCCTACATCAATACTCTCGGCGGGGCGCTGGCCGTGGCCGCCGATGCCAACTGGGAAACGCCGTCCTACCTGCACGGGGCCATTGCCTGGCGCCTGCGCCTCAACGGCTGGCGCGGCCCCTACATGGCCGACCCGCTGGGCTGGCACGACCGCGCCGTCACCCACTTTCGGGCCTACGCCAAGTCGCAGCTCACCAGCCCGCCCAGCGGTCCCGTTACGCCCGATACGGCCCTGCACCTGGCCCGGCAGCTCGAAAAGCTGGGCACCGCCGTGTTCAGCGAAGGCTATATCAGCCGCAACCCCGGCGGCGATTTTCGGGCCCACCACTACGACATGAACCTCGTGTGCATTGACGAGCTGCTGCGCCATTTCAACTGGACCGGCGACCTAGCTTTTGCCCGCGAGATGTGGCCCGTGCTACAGCGCCACCTGGCCTGGGAAAAGCGCAACTTCGACCCCGACGGCGACGGGTTGTATGACGCCTATGCGGCCATCTGGGCCTCTGATGCACTGCAATACAGCGGCGGGGCCGTCACGCACTCGTCGGCCTACAATTACTTCGCCAACCAGAAAGCCGCCGAACTGGCCCAGCTGCTGGGCGAAAACGCGGAGCCCTACCGCCAGGAAGCCACCAAAATTCACCAGGCCATAAATAGCCGGCTGTGGCTGAATCCGCAGGGCTGGTACGCCGAATACCAGGATGCCCTGGGCCTGAAAACCCTGCACCCGGCCGCCGCGCTGTGGACGGTGTACCACGCGCTGGATTCGGAGGTGCCGGATGCGTTTCAGGCCTACCAGGCATTGCGCTACGTCGATGCCGGGCTGCCGCACATTCCGGTGCGCGCCGCCGGCCTGCCCGATGCCGGCTACTACCTGCTGTCGACCACCAACTGGCAGCCCTACGACTGGTCGCTGAACAACGTGGTGATGGCCGAAAACCTGCACGCCACGCTGGCCAACTGGCAGGCCGGCCGCTCAGAGTCGGCCTTCCTGCTCTGGAAAAGCGCCTTGCTCGAAAGCATGTACCTGGGCAGCAGCCCCGGCAATTTCCAGCAGATTTCCTTCTACGACGCCAACCGCGGCGAGCTGTACCGCGACTTTGCCGACCCCATCGGCATGGCCGCCCGTTCCCTGGTAGAGGGCCTGTTCGGCATCGTGCCCGATGCTTTGCATGGCACCCTGCGCATCCGCCCGGGCCTGCCCGCCGCTTGGAACGAGGCCGCCCTGACGGTGCCGGACATGGCGTTTACTTTTAAGCGAAACGAAGCGCGCGACACCTATACCATCAACCCCGCTTTTGCCAAGCCGCTCCGGTTGCAGTTGCAGCTGCAGGCCCGCGCCGTGGGCATCCAGGCCGTTACGGTAAACGGGCAGCCGGCCCAGTGGCGCAACGTGGAAGCGGCCGTGGGGCAGCCCATTATCGAAATCAGCAGCGAGCCGGCGGCGAAGTACGTGGTCGAAGTGCAGTGGCAGGGCGCTGCGCCCGACACGGCCGCGACCCAGCCGCAATACGCCGCCAACGAGGAACTGACCGTGCGCTTCCCGCAGGCCACCATAGTCAAGGTTTTCGACCCGCAACAGGTGCTACGCCAGGCGAAAAATACGGCGCACGAGCTCAGCGCACAGGTAGGCGGGGAGCCCGGCGCCCGCACGGCGTTCGTGCAGCTGCGGCAGGGCGCCCTCACCTGGTGGGAACCGCTGAACCTGAACGTAGCTCCGGCCACGAAAGCGGCGGAAGCGGCTCCGGCCACCGTTGCCAGATGGGAAACCGTGGACCTGAGCCGCTATTTTAACGACCAGGTGACGCGCATTTTTCAAAACAAATACCTCACGCCCCGCACCAGCACGGCCACCCTGCAGCTGCCCACCCAGGGCATCGGCAACTGGTGCTACCCGCTCATCCAAGCCAACATCGACGACAGCGGCCTGCGCCAGTTGGCCGGTTTGAAAAACGAAATCCGGCTGCCGGATAATGTGCCGCTGCGCACGCCCGGCGCGGCCGGCGCCAGGAATATCCTCTTCGTGTCGCAGTGGGACAATTATTCCCACGAAGCCACCGTGCCGCTGGCGGGCCGCGCCAGCCGTGCCGTGCTGCTGATGGCCGGCTCCACCAATCCCATGCAAAGCCAGCTCACCAACGGCGAAGTGCTGGTGACCTACGCCGACGGCAGCACCGCCACGCTGCCCCTGCGCAACCCCGACAACTGGTGGCCCATCGAGCAGGACTACGCCAACGACGGCTTCGCCTTCCAAACCAATGCCCCCCAACCGCTGCGACTCCACCTCAAAACCGGCCTCATGACGCGCGATTTCACCCAATACACCAGCATCAAGGGCTTCAGTACGCGCGCCATCGACGGCGGCGCGGCCACCGTGCTGGAACTGCCGCTCGACCCAAAGAAAAAGCTCAAAAGCCTCACGGTAAAAGCGCTGGCCAATGACGTGGTGATTGGGCTGATGAGCGTGACGCTGGGACGGTAGAGTTTTCCCTATGGCGCGGCCGGGCAAACCTCACCCCCAGCCCCTCTCCAAAAGAGAGGGGAGCCTGGCGATTTTCTAAAATATTGTTATGAAAAAAACCTCCATTCAAATATTGTCAGGCTCCCCTCTCTTTTGGAGAGGGGCCGGGGGTGAGGTTGGCCGCGTGGCAACGTTGCTGCTCCTCACCTTCACCACTCAGGCCCAGCCCATCAACCGGCAGGCCGTGGTGGAGCGCCACAAAGTCGTCGTCACCAATACCGATTCGCTCAATTCGCTGTCGGTGGGCAACGGCAAATTTGCCTTCACCGCCGATTTTACCGGCCTGCAGACCTTCCCGCTCCACTACGAAAAGGGCCTGCCGCTGGGCACCGAGTCGGAGTGGGGCTGGCACCGCTTTCCGAATAAAGAAGGCTATAAATTTGACCAGAGCCTGCGCACCTACATCCTCAACGGCCGCCCGGTGAGCTACGCCGTGCAGGTAAAAACGCCCGGCAATAAAGAATCGGGCGACTACTTCCGGGCCAACCCGCACCGCCTGCAGCTGGGCAACCTGGGCTTCGTCATTCTGAAGAAAAACGGTCAGCCGGCCGGAGTCCGGGACATTAAGAATATCCGCCAGATGCTGAACCCCTGGACGGGCGAAATCCAGAGCCACTTCACGGTGGAGGGCACGGCGGTTGACGTTGTCACCGTGGGCCACCAGACGCAGGACGCTGTGGCCGCCAAAGTCACGTCGGAACTGCTGAAGCTGGGGCGGCTGAAAGTGGCCTTGCGCTTCCCATTTCCCACGGCTGGTTGGGCCGATATGGCCGTGGATTATAGCCATGACGACGCGCACAAATCAAGCATTGTGGAGCAGAAAGCCGGCCGCGCCCTGCTCACGCACCAACTCGATACCACGAAGTATTTCGCGGCCCTGAGCTGGGTTCAAACCGCTGCGCTGGCCGCCGGCCGGCCCCACGAATTCATTCTCACGCCCGACCGCAAAAGTGCGGTGCTGGAGCTGAGCTGCCAGTTCACGCCGCTGAAAGTCAAGGCCGCCGCGCCCACCTTTGCCGCCACCCTGGCCAATAGCCGCCAGCAGTGGCCGGCGTTCTGGCGCAGCGGCGGGGCCGTCGATTTCGGCGGCACCGCTGACCCGCGCGCTAAGGAACTGGAGCGCCGCGTGGTGCTCTCGCAGTACCTCACCAAAATCCATAACGCCGGCTCGCAGCCGCCGCAGGAAACCGGGCTGCTGCTGAATAGCTGGTACGGCCGCCCGCACCTCGAAATGCACTGGTGGCACGCGGCGCATTTCGCCCTCTGGGGCCGCCCCGAAATCCTAGAAAAGAGCCTCACCTGGTACGCTCGGCCCGACGTGCAGGCCGTGGCCCGCGGCATTGCCCAGCGCCAAGGCTACAACGGCTGGCGCTGGCAGAAAATGACCGACCCCTGGGGCGAGGAAGGCCCGTCGTCGGTGGGCGCGTTTCTGCTGTGGCAGCAGCCGCACACCATCTACTTCGCCGAGGAAGCCTACCGCGCGCACCCCAACGCCGCCACCCTGAAGCTGTACCAGGAGCGGGTGCTGCAGACGGCCGAGTTCATGGCCTCGTTCCCGTTTTATGAGAAGGACAAGGACCGATACATTCTCGGCAAAGGTGTAATTCCAGCCCAGGAGCGGTTCAAGGCCGAAGAAACCTTCAACCCCACGTTTGAGCTGGTGTATTGGCATTGGGCCCTCGATATTGCCCAGAAATGGCGCGAGCGCCAGGGCCAGCCGCGCAATGCGAAGTGGGACGAGGTGCTGGCCAAGCTCTCGAAATTACCCGAAGCCAACGGCGTGTACCTGGCCACCGAAAGCGCCCCCGACTCCTACACCAACCCCGAATTCAAAACCGACCACCCCTCGGTGCTGGCCGCGCTGGGCGTGATGCCCGCCACCGGCCAGCAGGACGCCGCCACCATGCGCCGCACCTTCGACCTCATCTGGACTGACTGGAGCTGGAACCAGACCTGGGGCTGGGACTTCCCCATGACGTCGATGACGGCCACCCGCCTCGGCTTGCCCGAAAAGGCCGTAGACGCCCTTCTGATGAAGGTGCAGAAGAATACCTACCTGCCCAACGGCCACAACTACCAAGAAGGCCGCCTGCCCCTCTACTTGCCCGGCAACGGCGGCCTGCTCGCGGCCGTGGCCCTCATGTGCGCCGGATACGACGGCGCGAAGGAAGCCAACCCCGGCATTCCGAAGGGTTGGAAAGTGAAGTGGGAGGGCTTGCAGAAGATGCCGTAAGTACCGTAGCGTGGACTCTGCGAGTCCGCGCATCACCGGTCATTCAAACGTTCATATTCGCTGCGCTCATTCGCGGACTCGCAGAGTCCACGCTACATTTCCCCTATGAAAGCCTTCTTGCTCGCATTACTTCCATTAGCCGCCGCCGCCCAGACGCCCGCCGCGCTGCCCCCGGTCAAAACCACGGCCTTCCGCGCCGATACCTTTTCTATTGCCAAATACGGCGCCGTGGGCGACGGCCAGACCACGAATACGGCTGCTTTCCAAAAAGCCATTGCGGCCTGCGCGGCCAAGGGCGGGGGCGTGGTGCTGGTGCCGCGCGGCCAGTGGCGCACCGGCCCCATCGAGCTGCAAAGCAACGTGAACCTGCACGTAGCCACCGGCGCGCTGGTGCAGTTTAGCGAGCAAATGGCTGACTACAAGCTCATCAAAACCAATTGGGAGGGCCTGGCCGCCGTGCGCAACCAGCCGCTCATTTATGGCAAAAACCTGGAAAACGTGGCCATCACCGGCCGCGGCATCCTCGACGGCGCGGGCGAAGCCTGGTGGATGATGCAGAAGGGCCGCAGCCTCGAAAGCGACTGGAAAAAGCTGGTGGCCTCGGGCGGCGCGCTCAACGAGAAACAGGACCGGTGGTACCCCACCGCCCAAGCCCTGAAAGGCACCACCGTGAAGGAAGCCGGCGTGCTCACCGAGGAAAAGAAAAACATCGCCGATTTCGAGGATATCAAGGATTACCTGCGGCCCGATTTCCTGGTGCTGGATGGCTGCAAGCGCCTGCTCATCGAAGGCGTCACGTTCCAGAACTCGCCGGCCTGGACGGTGCACCCGCTGCTGAGCGACGACGTAATTGTGCGCAACGTGACGGTGCTCAACCCGCCCTACAGCCCCAATACCGACGCGCTGGACCTGGAATCGTGCCGCAACGGCATCGTGGAAAACTGCCTGTTCTCGGCCGGCGACGACGGCATCTGCATCAAATCGGGCCGCAACGAGCAGGGCCGCGCGCGGGGCGTGCCCACCGAGAACTTCCTCATCCGCAACTGCACCGTGTACCGGGCCCACGGCGGCTTCGTGATTGGCTCCGAGATGTCGGGCGGGGCCCGCAACATCTACGCCTCCAACCTCACCTTCATTGGTACTGACATTGGCCTGCGCTTCAAAACCACGCGCGGCCGGGGCGGGGTGGTCGAGAACATTTTCATCGACCACGTCACGATGAAGGATATCCTCAACGAAGCCCTGCTCTTCGACATGTACTACATGATAAAGGACCCCAGCCCGCAGGTGGCCGGCTCGAAGGAGCGCCCCGCCTCGCCGCCCAAGCCGGTGGACGCGGGCACGCCGCAGTTCCGCAAAATCTACATCTCGGACGTGACCTGCAACGGCGCCAAAACCGGTATCCTGGTGCGCGGCCTGCCCGAAATGGCCATTCAGGACATCAGCCTCAAAAACGCCGTGCTGAAAAGCGAGCAGGGCTTGGTGTGCATCGAAGCCGACCGCATCAGCCTCACCAACGTAACGTTGCTGCCCACCCGTACCGACCCGGTGATGGAAGTGCACAACAGCCGCAACATCACCCTCGACGGCATCCGCTACGCGCCGGGCGCGGCGGTGCTGCTGCGCGTGTCGGGCCCCGATAAGGCCCAGAATATTAAGCTGACCAACACCGATGACTCGAAAGCCAAACTGGCCTTGGAACTGGGGGCTGGCGTGAATAAGAAGGTCGTTGCGATGCCGAAAAAATAGGAAGCGCTACGGGGCGCGTTCTATCAGTTGCTAGCTGCGACTGGTTTGCAGAGCAGAGTGGAATTGAGCAGCAAAGCTGCCTGTTGGCGACAGATTCCCCAGCGGTTCTGTCGCCAACAGGCGGCTTTGCGCTGAATAATCCTCCCCCGACTGTTGCTGTCATGCTAAGTACACTTGCGATTTCAAGGGATAGATACCCTTCTGAAAGCAGTAAGCCTAGCAATGCCGCTTTTGGGCCTAGAGGCTATGAATTTTGACCAGTCAGAGCCGCAAATAAGACTATTATCCGGAAGAGCCACTGGCTGATAAAGGTCTTATCGTGTGCAAATATATGTCAAATAGCAAAACAACATCAAAACTTGCACCCCTCAATATCATCAAATGAAAGAATTTAACTGTCACGCTTTTTTGCGGAAATCGCAAAAGCGTGCTTGCCGAATTGATAAAGTTTTTACTTAGCTGGCGCTCTGTTGCTTTTACTTGAAAAAACAGGGCCTCACGTCTTGTTTGGCTAATCTTTTTGGCGGTATAGGTGAAGGATTTAAGGCATAAAAATCAACGTTGTCAGGGTGTTAAGTGCAGTGTTTTATTCTACATTTGAAAAAATTCTAATCAGCCATTTTTCATATGAAAAAACTGTTTACACGCACCTGCCGGCCGCTGCTTTGCGCTTTGGGACTGGGGGCTTTATTGGTTAATGAGGCGCAAGCTGCGCCGGTACCCGTGGCCGTGACCGGCTACACCGCCGACGTAGTGGCCGATGGCACCGGCACCGCGCTGTCGCGCGTCACGGCCGACTTCGACGGCGCCAGCTACGCCCTCATGACGGTGGGCTACACCAACCCCGCCGGCACGGCCTCGACGTCGGGTCTGCCCGTGTCGGGCCTCATCAGCAGCGCCGCCACGCCGGGCCTCACCTTCCAGCTGGCGTCCTATACGGCCAACAACTCGCTGCGCATCAACACCACCGGCGGCACCGGCACCCTCACCGTGACCACGCCGCGCACGGCGGGCGACATTTACGTGCTGGCCTCGTCGGGCAGCGGGGTGGCCACGATGGTGGTGACCGTGACGTTCACGGATGGCACGACGCAGGTATTCCCGGCTACCACCGTGGCCGACTGGTACGGCGGCACCGGAGCGGCCATTGTGGGCCTGGGCCGCGTGAGCACGGCCGATAACACCATCACCAACAACACCTCCGACCCGCGGCTCTACCAATTCCGCTACACCATTTCGACGGCCAACATCAACAAGCAGGTGCAGAGCATCGGCTTTAATAAAAGCTCAACCACCGGGGTGCTCAACGTGATGGGCATTTCGGTGAACCCCGTGTGCAACAGCGCGCCCACAGCGGGCACGGCCGTGGCCTCGGCCACCAACACCTGCGCGGCGGCCAGCATTGTGCTGTCGCTCACGGGGTCTTCCACCGACGGCGGCCTGGCCTACCAGTGGCAGGCTTCGACCGACGGCGGTACCACCTACACCGACATTGCGGGCGCCACCAGTGCCACCTACACGGTGGCCGGCCAAACCACGACCACCTTGTACCGCGCCCGCGTGATATGCAGCGGCACCGCGCAATCGGCCAACTCCACGGCCGTCACGGTGTCCTCCACGCCGCCCACCTACGCCACCCTGCCCGTGGTGGAAAGCTTTGAAAACACCTGGCTCGACGTGTGCAACACCCGCGACGCCCCTTCGGTCTCGTGGCGCAACTCGCCAACTACGGGCAACCCCTCGTGGCGCCGTGAAGACGACGGTGCCGCCGCCGCCTGGAGCTCGCCCACGTTGGGCACCTACTCGCCCGGCGCCAGCCAGGGCTCGCACTCGGCCCGCTTCCACAGCTACTTTGCCTCCACCAACGCCATCGGCACGCTGGACCTGTACGTGAACCTGAGCGGGGCCGGCAACAAGCGCCTGAGCTTCGATTTTGTGAACGTGGACGGTTCCGACTCGCTCACGGTGCAACTCTCGACCAACGGCGGCACCACCTTCTCGAACCTGGCCGGCTACAAGCTGAGCGCCGCCTTCGCCACGCAGGTGCTCACGCTCACGGCCACGTCGGCCACGTCGGTGATTCGCTTCCGCGCCAAATCCGACTTCGGCAATACCGATATCGGCCTCGACAACGTCATTCTCGAATCGGCCACGGGCTGCCTCACGCCGGCCGGCCTCACGGCCACCACCACCACCACCACCGCCACGCTCTCGTGGATGACGGGCGGCACCGGCACTTATACTGTAGTATACGGCCCCGCAGGCTTCAATCCTGCCACGGGCGGCACCTCGTTGCCGGGCCTCACCACGGGCAGCACCACCGTTTCGGGCCTCGCGCCGGGCACCACCTACCAGTTCTACGTGACGTCGAACTGCGGCACCGGTTCCAACTCGGGCACGGCCGGCCCGGTTTCGTTCACTACCCAGATTCTGAACGACAACCCCTGCGGCGCCACCCAGCTCACCGTCAGCAACACCTGCACGCCCATCAACTCGACCACCATTGGGGCCACCCAAACGCCCGCCAGCACCTACGTCAACAACACGCAAGGCGCGGGCTGCGGCTCCTACACCACCCCGCGCGACGTGTGGTTCCAGTTCACGACGGCTGCCACCGGCCCCACCAGCACGCAGGTGCGCATCACCGTCACGGGGGGCGCCGCCAGCGTGGTGCGGGCCTACTCGGGCACGGCCTGCGCCGGGCCGCTCACCTACATTTCCTGCGCCGGCACGGCCGTTAATACCGCCGCGCCGCTGCTCGACCTGACCACCCTTACGCCGAGCACCACCTACTACATCCGCGTGAACGAGTACAGCAGCGCCGGCACTCTGGGCAACTTCACCATCTGTGCCTCGCCGGTGCCCAACTGCCCGGCCCCCACGGGCCTGACCGCGAGCAACCTCACCAACAACACGGCCACCCTGAGCTGGAGCGGCACGCTGAGCACGGGCGGCACCTACTCGGTGGTTTATGGCCCCCGCGGGTTCATCCCCAGCGCCAGCGGCACCACGGTTTCGGGCCTCACGGCCAACACCACCACCATCAACGGCCTGAACCCCACCACCGACTACGATTTCTACGTGCAGCAGATTTGCGGCGGCTTCAACGGCAGCAGCACCCTGGCCGGGCCGTTTGGCTTCACCACGCCCCTCACCGCGCCCACTAACGACGAGCCCTGCGGCGCCCTGGCCCTGAGCAGCACGCCCACTACGGCTACCAACCTTGGCTCGACCACCACCACGCTGGGCAACATTTTCCTGCCGGCCTGCGTGGGCGGCCAGCAGCCCAAAGACGTGTGGTTTGCCTTCACGGCCAGCGCTACCACCAGCACCTTCACCCTGACTGGCGCCCCCGCCGGTGCGCTGCGCGTGTACACCGCTGCCAGCTGCTCGGCTGGGCCGTTCAACTCGGTGTTCTGCCAAGGCAGTGGCGCCAACAACACGGCCTTTGCCGCGCCAGTAACCGTGACGGGCCTCACGGCGGGCACCCGCTACTACGTGGCTGTGAGCGGCTTCGGTAGCTCCGACACGGCGGGCTCGTTCACCATCGCGGCCACCAACGTGCTGGCCGCCCGCGCCCAGACCAACAGCAGCGCCCTGCGCGTGTTCCCGAACCCGAGCAACACCGGCCAGCTCACCCTGCGCCTCACCGGCCTCGGGGCCAGCCAGGCCGCGCTGCTCAACGCCCTCGGCCAGAGCGTGCGCACCCTGCAGCTACCCGCCGGACAGGCCGAGCATACGCTCACGACCCACGGCCTGGCGGCTGGCGTATACACGCTGCGTCTGCAAGCCGGCCTGGAGGTATTCACCCAGAAAGTGGTGCTGGAATAACCCGCAGTCCCCATTCAGAAAAAGAGCCGCTCCAATTGGGGCGGCTCTTTTTTTTGTTCAATGAGTAAGCAGCAGGTATTCCGGTCCGGCCGCTCCCGGTGGCCCGACCGGTCGTGTAGTTGAGCAAATGAAGTCCTTGTTGCCTCAATCGGTTGGCCTGCCTAAGGCGGTTGGCTCGACAACCCTTGCTCCACACCGTTACCGAGCGCCCGCGCGTCATGCCGTGCCCAGCGAAGCATGCGGTTTCTTTCGCTGGATTATGGAAGCGCTGTTCGCCCTTGCAATGGGGGATCCTTGTCGCATTATCTTGCCATCAATCATGATTCTGAAGCTCCTTTTGTTGCCTCTGGGGCTGCTGGCCCTGCCTGCCTTCGCCCAAAAACCCAAGCTCAACGTGCGACTGCGGCAGCAGCTCGACAGCCTCGACCGGGCCTACCGGCGGCATGAACAGCGCAACGATGCCGCCTTTGCGCGGGCCGAAGCCGACTCGCTGATGAAGCCCATTCGCCTGCCCAGCGGGGCTTTGGCTGGCTACACGGGGCCGGTTCAGTGGGAGAGGTCGCCCGATAGTACCGACCTGCGCTTCGTGGCCGCCGTCATCCGGCGCTATGGCTTCCCGGGGAAGTCGCTGGTGGGCCGGCCCGCCAGCATGGTGGCCTGGCAGGTGCTGCAGCGCACCAGCCAAACCACCCGCTTCCTGCCGCAGCTGCGGATGGCCGCCGAAGCAGGCGAGCTGCCTTACCAATACTACGCGCGGGCCGTGGACACGCAGCTGATGCAGGCCGGCAAGGCGCAGCGCTACGGCACTCAATTCGTTAACTGCGTCCTCATCAACAAAGCCACCGGGCAGCTGGACATGGTGCGCTTTCTCTGGCCGGTGGCCGATGTGCGCCGCGCCAACGAGCTGCGCCGCCGGGCAGGCTTCCCCACCACCATTGCCCAAGATGCTCAGCTGCAAGGCTTTCCGGCCGAGTCGGTGACCCTGGAATATGCCCTGCGCATGAAGCAAGCCGCCGAAACCGGCGAATAAGCACCCGTCAGGCGCCGGCAATCGGCTTCGCAGCCCCAATAAATACCTTCCAAAAAAAAGCCCCAGCTGCACAGGCAGCCGGGGCTTTTTTTATGAAAGCTGAAAAGCGGCTATTCCACTACCAGCTTCTTGACCACTACACCGGCCGAAGTTTGCAGGCGTAGCGAGTACACGCCGGTGGCTACGTCGGTCAGCGGCAGGGTGTGGGTGGGGAGCCCGGCAGGCAGAGCCTGCGTGCGCACCACCCGGCCCACGGCATCAACCAGCGCAACCGTAGCAGCCGTGCGGCGCAGCGAAGCCGGCAGCTCGACGAACACTGCCTTGGTGGCCGGGTTGGGGAACACGGCTACCTGGGCGGCCAGCGCGGCCGACGCCGTGCTCAGCACGGCCTGCGGGCCAAACACGAGCTCGAAGCGCGGGGTCGTATTGGCCGCGTTCATGGTGAAGGTGTAGGTCGGGTTCACGCTCAAATCGGTGAGCGTACCCAGCTGCAGGTCGCGCAGGAAGGGCTGGGCGCCGGCCGAGAAGTTGAGCACCTGCGTCGCGTTCAGCGTGTAGGTGCCCGTGGCGGGCAGGCCGATGAACAGCGGCACGGTCACCGTCGTGGCGTTGCCGGTGGGCAGGCCGTTGATGGCCAGCTGTTGGCCGGTGGCGAAGGAGGCCAGGTTCAGGCCCGTGCTGTTGGGCAGCTTCACGGCGTCAAACTGCGAGTCTACGCCGGCGGTGGCGCCATTCTCAAAGTACACGAAGGCCTCGTCCGAATTCGTGCCCGCCGCCGCACTGCGCAGCGTGAGCTGCACCAGGGGCCGGGTTTCGGCCGCGTTGCGGTGATAGGTGGGGTTGGCGTACGTGGTGACGCGGTGGGTATTTTTGAACGTGAGCGAGGCGGCCGTCTGGCCTGCCGTCACACGCACAAAGAAGCCCTGGCCCAGCGGCAGCACCGGGGAGATGTTGCCCACGCCGTTGTTGTAGAAGCCGTAGGTGCCAACGTAGGGGTTGCTCGGGTTGTTGCTGGCGAAGACGTACATCGCGCGGTCCAGGCCCGGGCGCTCAGTATCCTGCACCTGCGACCAGTCGAGGGGCGAGGGGTAGGGGTTGCCAATCAACTGCCAGCCGGCCTGGTCCGTCGGGGTCCCGGCGTTGCGGCTGAAGTTCAGCGGCACGTTGCCGTTGTTCTGCGGGCCGGTCAGGCTGAAGGTTTGGTTGGCGGCCAGGTTCACCGTGTAGCCCTGGCCCACGGTCAGCGGGTCGCTGGTTGCGTTGGGCGAGAACCAGCCTTTGTCGAAGGCAAGCAGGTTGTTGGTCGTCGTGGCCAGGCGGCTCTGGTCGTAGCCGTAGATGGTGGGGAAGGGTACCACCAGGGTAGGCGTGGCCGAGCCGTTGTAGGCCGGGTTTACCACCGGCGAGAAGCTGCCAGTAGCCAGGCTGCCCACCGTGGCCGTGCTAATCGGGGCCGAGAAGTGGCGGTAGCCCAGGTTCGGGTTCAGGTCGGGCACGATGTAGCGCTGCACCGTCAGGTTACCCGTCACCACGGCGCTGCCGTTGTTCACCACCATGGCCGTGCCGTTGGCATCCGACACCAGGGTGAAGGGTTGCCCGGCAGTTAGGTTGCCATTGAGGGTAAGTACCCGTTGCACCGAGGCACCACCGGTGAGAGTCGACTGCGTGCCGTTGGTGCCCACCGTCAGGTTCCAGAATCTGGCGGTGCCGGTGCCACCGATGGTGGCCGCCGCACTGCCGCCCAGCGCCACCGTGCCACCGTTGGCGCTGCCGCCGCTGCCCGTGAAGCCGTTGAAGGACCCGTTGTTGGTCAGGTTGGCCGCGATGATGAGCGTGTTGGCGCTCATGCTCAGTGTAGCCCCGCTGGCGATGCTCACGTTGCGGGCGTTGGCCTGCGCCGCGTTAGCCGCGATGACGGGGAAGCGGCCGCCGCTGGGCGAGGTCGGGACGATGGCGTCGGTGGTAGCGTCGGGCACCTGGTTGGGGCTCCAGTTGTTGGCGTTAAACCAGTCGGTATTCACGTTGCCGTTCCAGGCCACCGAGGTGGGCGCCGCGATGGTCACCGTGTAGCTGCGCGAGCCGCTGTAGGCGCCCGGAGCTGCCGAGTTGTCGGTGGCCGTTATCGTGAAAGTATACGAGCCGCTGGCCGTGGGCGTGCCCGAGAGCGTGGCCCCCGTCAGCGTCAGGCCCGGGATGGGCGTGCCGGTCAGGGCGTAGGTGTAGGTGCCCGAGCCTCCCGAGGTCGAGAACGTCGCGCTGTACGCCACGCCCTGCGTACCGCCCGGCAGCGAGGCCGGGGCCACCACGATGGTGGGGGCCTGGAACTGCACGCTTACCGAGTTGCTGGCCGTGTTGCCCGTAGTGGCCGCGTCCTGGGCCACGTTGGCGGCCAGGCTTACCGTCACGGTGCTGCTGGTCGTGCTGGGCGTCACGGTGAAGGTGTAGGGACCTGCGCCGCTGCCGCTGAAGCTGGCCGCGTTCACTGTGCCGCCACTCACCGTCACGTCCGAAGCCACGAAGGTGGAACCCACGCTCTGCGAGAAATCCACCCGGAACGGAATGGGCGAGGTGCTGGTGGGGCTGCCGGAGGTCGTGCTCACCGTGGCCGACAGGGCCGGAGCGTAGCGCAGCGTATAGGCCGCCGGGGCCGCCGTGTTGAAGTTGCCGGCTGCGTCCTGGGCCACGTTGGCCACCACGTTCACCGATACGGTGCTGCCGAGGCCGGTGGGCGTCACGGTGAAGGTGTAGGGACCCGCGCCGCTGCCGCTGAAGCTGCCCGTCACGATGGTGCCGCCGCTCACCGACAGGTCGCCCTGCACGAAGCTGCCGTTCACCGTCTCCGAGAACGTCACCGAAAAGGGTATCGGCGTGGTAGCCGTGCTGCCGCCCGAGGCGCCGGCCGACGAAGTGATAACCACCGAGGGGCGCGACGTATCTACCGTGAAGGTGATAGTAGGGCTGTTCGGGCTCACCGATGAATTGGGGCTCTGGGCCGTGGCGTAAACTTGGTAGACGCCGTCGGGAACCGTCGCCGGCCCGAGGCTGAAGGTGCCGCTCGCCGAGGCGTTAAATGGCGTGCCCGCCTGGAACGCGCCGTTATTCACGCTGCTGTAGAGCACTACCGCGCTGTTGGCCGGGGCCGTGCCAGCGATGGTCACCGGCTGATTGGTGAAGCTGTTGTTGGTCGGAGCTGTGATAACCGGGGCCGCCGTGGCGGGCTGGTTGTACTGCACGCTCACCGAATTGCTGGCCGAGTTCTGGGTGTTGTTGGCATCGTTGGCCAGGTTGGCGGCCACGCTCACCGTCACCGTCCCCGCGCCGCTGGGCGTCACGGTGAAGGTGTAGGGGCCCGCGCCGCTGCCGCTGAAGCTGGCTGCATTGAGCGTACCGCCCGATACCGTCACGTCCGAGGCCGTGAAGGTGGTGCCCACGCTCTGCGGGTTAGTCCCGTCCGTGAAGCTCACCGCGAACGGAATCGGCGCTGTGCTGGTGGGGCTGGCCGAGGTCGTGCTCACGGTGGCTATCAGGGCCGGGGCAAACACGTTGAACGAGGCCGAGGTGAAGGGCTCGTACGCCGGGGTTTGGCTGGTCTGAATGCTGCCCACGAACACGTCGTTGACGAATACGTTCAGCCGCTGGTCGACCGAGGTGTAGTAGCGTTGGGCCGTCTGGAAGTTCACTTGGTAGCTGCCCGTGGGCACGGCCAGGTTCTGCGAGATGCTGGCGTTGTTGTTTCCGGCGCTCTGTATCAGGGCCACCGCGTCGCCGTTAGGCGGCAGGGGCTGGGGCTGGCTAGGGACTTGGGAGTCGAAGGCGCTGCCGTAGCGCGCCACGCCGGACGTACCGGTGAAGCTCCAGGGCGCGGCCACTACGCCATCGACCGTTTTCTTGAAGCCGTTAGCCGGCACGTTGTTGGCTTCGAAGCTGCCGTTTTGCAGGCCGTTGGGCACCACTGTGCTCGTGCCGCTTTGCAGCACCTGCACCACGTCCACGAAGGCCGTCACGTCGCCGTTGCCGCTGGCACTGCCCGCCGCCTGAATACGCAGCGTGGGCGCGGCCACGAAGCTCTTGGTGATGGTGTAGGTTTCGCCGGCCGTGTAGGGCACGTTCGACACCGTGGGCGTAATGCCCGTGCTGTTGGCTACGTTCAGCGTCAGGGTGCCGTCGCCCGTGCCGGTGTTCACCGTCACGATGTACGTCGTGCCCGAGCCGGACGTGCTGCTCACCCCCGTTCCGCTCAAGGTCACGGAGCCCGTGGTCGTCGTAGTGAAGTTGCTGACGGTAACGCCGCTCACGCTGCCCGAGAACACCACCTGATAGCGCACCTGGGCCGTGGCCGTGGGCGAAGGCGTCAGGCGCGTCACCGAAACCACCGTGGGGGCCGTTACCGTGAAGGCAGTGTTCAGCGTCTGCGAGCAAGGGGCCGTCAGCGTCAGGTTGCCCGCGCCGATGGTAGCCGTGTTGGGCACCACGAAGGTGAAGCCACTAGCCGACAAACCGCTCACGGTGGCCGAAGCGCCGTTCACCGTCACCGTGCTGCCGATGCCGCTCAGGTTCGAGCCGCTCACCGTGATGGTAGCGCCGCGCTGGGCCGGGTTGGGGCTCACGCTGCTGATGCTGATGGTCGGCGAGGGGTTCACCGTCACTTGAGCCACCGAAGTGCTGGTGCTGCTGCCGTTGCTCACGGTCAGCAGTACGTACTGGGTTTGGCCGGCCTCGGTGCAATTGTAAGTCAGGCTGGCGGCATCGGGCGAGTAAGCGGCCTGCACGGCCAGGAACTTAGACGTGCCGCCGCAGGGGTCGCCTAGTATGGGACTGTTGCGGGTATCCGTGTTGCTGGCGTACATGTCGCCACTGCTGCGGCCCACGTAGGCGTTTTGCGCGGCCGCCAAGCTGTTGGCCGCGTTGCAGGGGCCCAGGCTATAGTTGCCGTTGCCATTGTCAATGGGCGTACCGTAGCTGGCGAAGCGGATGGACGTGAAATTAGCCCCGTTGGGCGTGGTCAGTGTGAGCGGCGCGGCGCGTTCAGGAATCCGTCCGTACACAATTTTCTGGATGGTGTAGATGAGCGTGCCCGGGCCGGTGCTGTTGTTGTTGACGCTGCTGGCGCTGAGCGTGCCCGTGCCATCGGCCGCGAGGTTCACCGTCACGCTGCGCGAGGTGGCCACCAGCGGCTGCTGGAGGGTGAGCGAGTAGGTCGAAGCGGAAGCCTGGCTGTTGTTGCCGACCGCATCCTGGGCCGCGTTGGCGGCAATACGCACCGTCGTGGCCGTGCCGGCCGTGGTGGGCGTCACGGTGAAGGTGTACGCCCCGGTGCCGCTGCCTGTGGGGCCGCTGGTCACGCTGCCATTTGTCACGGTGATGCCGGTGCTGGCGAAGCCCGTCACGGCTTCCGAGAAAACTACCGAAAAATCGAAGGTCGTGGCCGTGGTCGTGCTGCCGCTGGCCCCCGTCGAGCTGCTGAAGCTGGTGACCGTTGGAGCCGTCTGGTCGATGGTGTAGGTCGAGCCAGTGATGTAGCCGCTGAGGGCGTTGCCCGCTGCGTCGACGATGCCCGAGTTGCTGGCGTTGAGGTCGAGGCGCACGGCGCCGGTGCCGCTCACGCCGCTCACCGTCACATCGTACACGCTGTTGGCCGTCACGGTGACAACCGTTTTGCCGGTGCTGCTCACCGAGCCCGACGTGGTGATGAACGTGAAGTCGGTGGCATCCACGCCCGTCACGTTCTCGCTGAAGGTCACGCGGAAGGTGAGCGAGGTGGCATTGGTGGTTGCTGCTGCGGGCGTCTGGCGGTTGATGGACGACACCGTCGGCGCTGCCGTGTCCACGGTGAACGTCACAGAGGCGCTGGCCGTGCTGGCGTTGCCCGCCGCGTCGGTGGCCGTGGCCGCAATCGTGTGCGAGCCCTGCCCCAGCGTTGCTGAAGTCAGGCTCCAGCTGCCGCCCGTGGCCGTGACCGTGCCCAGCACCGTGGTGCCTTCGCGCACCGTCACCGTGCTGCCGGTTTCGGCCGTGCCCGAGATGGTCGGGGTAGTCGAGTTGACGGCGCTTCCGTTGGCCGGCACCGTCACCACCGGCGCGGCCGGCGCCGTCTTGTCAATGTTGTACGTATCGCCCGCAAACGGCAGGGTGGTGCTGATGTCGTACGAGAGGTTCGTGTCATTGGCCAGGTTCAGCGTCAGCGTGCCGCTGCCCGTGCCCGTGGTCACCGGCACCGTCCAAGTATTGCCCGAGCCCTGGGTCGGGGTGCCCACCGTGGGCGTACCCCCGAGGCCGGTGGTAGTCAGCGAAAAATTACTGGCCGTCAGGCCCGTCACGGCCGCCCCGAAGGTCACCGTGTAATTCACCGTGGCGGCGTTGGTGGGGTTGGCGCTGGCTCGTACGATGGAGTTGACCGTGGTTTGCTGCGTGCCCGTTACCTGAATCAGGTCCATGGCCATTTCTTCATCCCCATCGCTGCTCAGCACCGTGCGGAAGTCGATGATGCCGCTTAGCGTGGCCGGCAGCGTAAAATCTATGTTGGTCAGGCCGTTGTTGAGTATGGTGCCGCCGCTGTCGGCCACGCCGTCGTTGTTAGCATCGCGTTGCAGGTTGCCCGGGCTACCGTTGCCGTAGAAGGCGCCAAACTGCACCCAGCCGCTGCTGCCCACGCGGTAGTAGAACTTGATGAAATCATCCGTCTCCCATTGAGTGGCCTTGCCCTGGGCCAGGCGCACCTGGTAGTGCAGGTTGACGTAGCTGCGGGCATCAATGGTCTGGGTTTCGAGAAAGCCAATGAGCGCCGGGTCGGGGTTATTGGCGTTGTTGGTGCCTTCGCCATACCAGTAGGAGGTCCCGCTGATGTTGGTGAACGTGGACGCGGAGTAGTCGGCCGGCGAGGCCAGGCTGGTGCGGAACCAGCCCAGCGCCCCGGCGTTGGTGCCGGTAGTGGCAAAGGTGTTAGTGGAATAGCGGGTGCCTTCGCCGTCGCTTTCAAAATCCTCGGTGTAGGGCATGGCGGCCGGCCCGGCCAGAATGGGCGTCACCACCACGGCGCGCGTCTGGGCCGAGCTATTCGTCGAGCCGTCGGCCACGGTAAAGCGGATAACCCGCCGCCCCCCCGTCGCGTTGGTCGTGTTGGAGTTAAGGTACCGGACGGAGAGGAGCGCCTGCTGGTACTGGGCCGCAGTGCCCGTGCCCGTCAGCGTCAGCGTGCCGGTCGTGCTGGTCGTGGCGTTGGCCCCGGTGCCGCAGCTGGTGCAGGAAATGCTGCTGCCCGTCGGAATCGTGAAGCTCAGCACGTCCTGCATGCTCCGGTACCCCGAGTTGATGGCGACGGTGGCCCCACTCAGGTTCGAGGCGTACGTGACCGTGAGGTTATCGGTCACCTTCACGGACGGGTCGCCCTCCGTGTAGCTGATGTCGCCTGTTTCGATGTTTTCCACCTTGGGCGGCGCGGCGCCGGCCATACCCGTCACGGTGATGTCGTCGAAGGCCAGCTCTTCCTGGCCCCCACGCTCGTCGGCCACCACGCGCACGCGTAGTGAGGTGCCGGTTTCGGTAATGTCGTAGGTGAAGGTTTGGAACGTGGCGGTGAGCTCGGTGCCCCCCGCAAGGGCCACCTCGGTCGTGGGGCTGGCGGCCGTCCAGTAGGTAGGGGCCGCGCTGTTGGCCCCCGTGAACACCCCGAGGTTGGTCCAGGTAGCGCCGGCATCCATCGAGTACTGAATGCGGATTTTGTCGTCAACTTCTGCCTGTTTGTTAACAGTATTGACGCCTCTATACGAGCCATAGCCCGCGCCGCGGGCGTCAGCAAACTTGATGCTCACCTTCAGGTTCGTATAATTAGTCACGTCCAGCGCCTTCAGCGTGAGCAGGCCCGCTGGAACTTGGTCGCTGGAAGTGCCTTCGTTAGAACTGCGCACCCCCTCGAAGGCCCAGAATCCGGTGGGGGCCGCCGTGGTACCCGAGCTGTAGATAAACCCGGTGGTCGTGCTGGTGCCAAACACGTTGGTGCCCCCAATCTGGGGCGGGTTGGTCGTCGCCCGAAAAAAGTAGTGGCCGTTCGCGAAGGGGACAGCGCTGGTGTTCAGGGAGGCCGTATTGGTCGTGTAGCGGGCGGGCGAGGCGGCTTCGCCGTCACTGTTAAAGTCCTCGGTGTAGGGCAACTGGGCCCTGGCCCCGAGCGCCATGCCCAGCGGCAGTAGCAGCAGCAGCAGCAGTCGTTGTAAAGTGAGTCTCATATCGGAGAGCGGTTGAGTGAGGATAGGTGGGGAAAAAAATGATGTTAAAAAAAGCCAGTTTGCTACTGCCTGCAAGGCAGCAAGGATAGGCCGGGCCGGCTACGGCGCCGGCTACGGCGCCGCCGCCGGCGCGGCCTGCGCCGCTGGCAGGGCCGCGAATTCGCCCAGCAACTCGCCGGTCAGCACGCCCAGCCCGGCCAGCTGCGCCCCAGTGAAGTAGCCCTCTTCCAGGACCACGATGTCGAGCCGCAGCAGCTCGCCCGCGCCGCAGGCCACCAGCAGGTCGGGCCCGGTTTGCACCACCGTGCCGGGGGGCGCCGCCACGGTGCCGGCCAGCGGTGTGGCGCCCAGCAGGCGCAGGGGCTGCTGGCGCAGGGTGGCCAGCGCCCCCCGGTTCCAGGGGTTGGTGGCCCGCACCAGCCGGTCGATGGCCGCCGCCGGCTCGGCCCAGCGCACGCACACGTCGGCCAGCGTGGCCCGGGGCCAGTAGCGGGCCGCCGCGGCCTCCTGCGGCCGGAGCGGCAGCGCATCGGCCCGCAGCGCGGCCAGCAGTTGCCGGCCCGCCGCCACGGCGTAATGGGCCAGCCGCCCCCGGTGCAGCCCGTGGGTGTCGCGCGGGCCAATGGGCACGGGCACGGCCACCAGCACCGGCCCGGTGTCGAAGTCGGCCTCCATGCGGTGAATCGTCACGGCCCCGGCGGCCTCGCCGTTGCGCAGCTGCCAGAACAGCGGCTCGGGGCCCCGGTAGCCGGGCAGGGCCGCGAAATGCACGTTCAGAAAGCCCAGCCGGGGCAGGGCCAGCACGGCCGCCGGAATGCGCCACGGCAGCGTCAGCACCAGCACGGCATCCGGGGCCAGGGGGGCCAGCCACGCCGCCAGCGCGGCCCCCAGGCCCGGCCGGTGCAGGCGCTGCACCGGCAGCCCCAGGGCCGCTACGGTCTGCGCCAGCTGCTCGGGCTCGTCGTGCCCGGTGTGGGGCACCGCCACCCCGGCCACCACGCCCTGCGCGGCCAGGTCCTGCAGCAAGGGCAGCCCGAGTCTGCTACTGATGATGACGGCGATGTGCATGAGCAAAGGCAAGTAATACAAGCAATAAAAAAGGGGGGCGTGGCCACCACCGGACCACGCCCCCGGCACTGGGGAAAGGAACTAGCCGCGCGATGGGAAAATTCCCGTCAGCGCGATGCAGTAGTTGAGCGCCAGCACCGGCTGGCGGTTGTTGTGGGGCACGCCGCTGCCCATTGCCTCCGTGGCAGTTCCCAGGTTAACGCCGTTCAGGTTGACATTGGGAGTGCCGCTGCCGTACTGCGGCACGCTGCTGGCCGCCGGGTAGTTGTCGCCCGGGCTGGCTCCCGTGTACATGTCGGCCACCTTGATAGTTCCGGAAAGGGTATGGGTGTGCGCGGGTATCTGCGTGGCATTCAGCGACACGCTTTCCGTGCCATCAATGCTCCCCATCGGATAGTTGCCGACAAAATCCGAGCCTATCGGCGTGCGGCTGCGCAGGTCGGGCAGGCCAAACGTGGTCCGGCCATCGCCGCCGTAGCTCGTGCCCAGCAGTGAGTACAGGGCCGTGTACTGATTGAGGGGCAGCATTTGCCCATTGCACTGCGCCCAGCCTTTGGGCGCAAAATTGCCGCCCATCAGGCGAATTTCACCAAGAAATGGTTCCATAAAAAAACGAAGAAATCAGGCGTGAAGAAAAGGCCGCCACTAGGGCTGCGAGGGAAATATGCCCTGAGTGGCGATGATGTAGCGCATCGTCAGATACGGCTGAAGGTTGGGGTGCTGCCCGGCGCCACCGGCCGGCGTCAGCTGCATGGCCAGTGCATCCGAAGCCAGGGTCGAGTCGCTGGCCACGTTGCTGTAAAGGTCGCCGCCCTGGTCGCCAAAGTAGGCGCCTGACGGCGACGTCTGCCCGCCCGCGCCCGTAATGCCGCGCAGGCTGCCGTTGGCCAGCGGGTGCTGGTGGGAAGGCAGGTTGGAAACGCTCAACTGTACGTTCTCCGTGCCAGTCATTTCGCCCTGGGTGAAGTTGCTCAGGCCCCTGCCCTGGCCCATGCCCACCACGGCCCGCGAGCGCAGGTCGGGCAGGCCAAAGGTGGTCTGCCCATCACCGCCGTAGGTGGTGCCTATCAGCGCATACAGCACCTCATACTCGCTGATAGAAAGTTGCTGGCCATTGCAGTCCAGCCAAGTGGCCGGCGCGAAAGTGCCGGCGAAAATGCGGATTTCTCCTACGTAGTTTTCCATGTGCGGTGGGTGGGGTTAAGGACGTTGGGGGAACTCGCCGTTCAGGCAGATGATGTAGTTGACCGCCAGCGACGGCATCATGTTGGTGTGGGCGGTGCCCCCGCCCACGGGGCCGATGGTGCCGCCTATCGAGCCGGCGCCCATCTTCACGCCTTGCGTGGACTCTTCCCCGTATTGCTGAACGTTGCCGCTGCCCGCCAGCAGGTTGCCGGCGGGAGTGGTTGACCCGCCCGAGCCCGAGTAGGTGGCCACCGCGCCGCTGCCCAGGCCGTGCGTGTGCGCCGGCATCTGGTCCATGTCCAGCGTCACCGTGGTGGTGCCGCCAGTCTGGCCCAGGGTATAGTTGCTCAGGCCGTTGCCCTGGCCCAAGTGCACGATGGTGCGACCGCGCAGGTCGGGCAGGGCAAATGTGGTCCGGCCATCGCCGCCGTATGCAATGCCCAGCAGTGAGTACAGGGCCGTGTACTGATTGATGGGCATCGTCTGCCCTTGGCAGAGCGCCCAGCCGTAGGGGGCGTAGTTGAAACCAACCGCTCGGATTTCTCCGGTGTATGCGTCCATAAAGGTGAATGAGTAAAAGGGTGAAGAATGAAAAAACCGCTTGGGTAAAAACAAAAGCAGTGAAGACAAACAAAGTGCTATGCGGCGTCAGTAGCCGTAAATGCAAAAAATATCAGCGCCCGATGGCAAGGTGTGTTGATGTCATTTTTGGGTCCTTTCCGCCACGAGTTCAGCGCCCGAAGTTGCCGGCCCCGCCCTACTGCCGCAAGCCCAGCGTGTCACCTGTTTGAGGTACACGCCGGCCAATGGTTTGCGTAATAAGTAGCCCCATGGGTTGCTTCAATGACCAGCGTGGAAAAGAGCCTGAATAGCGGCCTGATGGAAGGACAATTGCCTTGAAATTTATATAAATATAGGAAGGGTTTTTAGCTTTTGTGTATTAATCAATCTGTTAACAATTATTTCCCCCAGAACAGGCGACAAAGCCAATGGCACGGTAAAAATCTTATTATGGTCGTTTAACTGCCCCGTTGGCCCGTTAAAAAAATGCCTGCTTTCCGCTCAACAAGGGGTCCGCTTGGGCCGGGCCTCACCAGGCCAGGTAGCATAAATAGGACAAAACGAAGGGCGGGCGAGAGGAAAAACGCCGGCCCTGATTCCCGGGAGTGACGCCATGCGAACGGTGGCCGGCGTCTGCCCGCGTGTTTGCGGAAATACATACATGGCACGAGAGGAAGCGCGCAACCAACCGGTTTGCCCCAGCAAAATAAGGAGCTACCCATCGCAGGCTTTAGCGTAAAAATACGTGCTTGTAAAAACCACGTATTTTTACGGGGGTGGCCCAGCGCGATGGCTCGAAACCGGCCTTACGATTCCAGCAAGCCGTGCTTGGCGGCAAAGCCAACCAGGCCTGCCGCGTTGGGCGCGCCGGTTTTCTCCAGCAGCTTTTGCCAGTGGCCTTCCACCGTGCGCCGGCTGATGAAAAGGTGGGCGGCAATTTCGGCCGCCGTGCATCCCTCGCAGATGAGGCGCAGCACTTCCTGCTCGCGGGGGGTGAATTGCTCCTGCTCCTGCAGCTTGGCAGACGGCGGCCGGGTGGGCTGTTGCAGGCCCCGCATCAGCGCCCGCGAAATGCGGGGCGTGAAGTGGTGGCCGGTGGTGAGCACGCCTTCGAGTGCCTGAATGAGCTCCTCCTGATTGGCATCTTTGGGCAGGTAGCTGCGCACGCCGAGCTTCATCATCTGGGTGATGTACTTGTCGGCCGAGAACATCGACAGCACGATGATTTTCAGGTCAGGATATTGGCCGAGCAGCTGCTGGGCCACTTCGGCGCCGTCGGCGCCGGGCATTTGCATGTCGAGCAGCAGCACGTCGGGCAGCTGGTGCGCGCAAATGGCCAAAAGCCCGGGCAGGGTGGAGGCTTCCTCCACGACCGCCACGTAAGGCAACGATTGGAGGATGTAGCGCAAGCCCTGCCGGAACATGGGATGGTCGTCGAGCAGGGCAATGCGGGCGGGAGAGGAAGGAGCAGCCATGTGCAATGGGGGTAGCCAAAGATGGGCGAAGTTAAGGGTTAATAATCTGCGAAATGCGTGCAGACTATGCTGGCGCTTTTAGCTGAATAATGAAGCGGCTGCCCTGGCCCGGCGTCGACTGCTGGTGCAGGCGCGCGCCCAGCATCTGCACCCGCACGTCGATGTTGCGCAGGCCGGCCCCGCCCCCCGCCGGCAGCCGGGCCGCCGCAAAGCCGCAGCCGTTGTCGGCTACTTCTAGGGTGAGGTGGGGGTGGTGCTGCTGCAGGCTCACGAGCAGCGAAGTGGCGCCTTTGGCATGCTTCAGGGCGTTGTGCATCAGCTCCTGGCAGATGCGGTAGAGGGCCAGCTCCTGGGCCAGGGCCAGCGGCTGGGTGTAGTCCAGCTCCAGCTCGATGGCCAGGGTGCCCGTTTCGTTGCACACATCCACCAAGTGCTGAATGGCCTCGGCCAGGCCGAAGCGCGCGAGCACGGCCGGGTAGAGGCTGTGCGAGATGCTGCGCGCCTCGTGCACGGCGGCGGCCATGAGCTCCTCCACCATGGCCAGCAGCTCGGGCGCGTTTTCGGGCGCGGGCCGGTTGCTGAGGCGGTTGACGAGCAGCTTGGCCGTGGCAATGGTGGAGCCGATGCCGTCGTGCAAATCCTGCCCGATGCGCTCCCGCTCGCCCTCCTGCGCGTCGATAACCGCCGCCAGCAGCTGCTGCTGATGGGCCGATTCGGCCATGCGCAGGCGCAGCTCCTGCAGCAGCAGGCGCTTTTGGTAGGTGACCAGAAACAGCAGCAGGCACCCGGCGGCCAGCAGCATCATGCCAATGCTCCAGAAGAGCAGGGGCCCAAAGGTTACTTCTTCCGGGGAAGCCATAGTGCCCAGCTGTAACAGCAGTAAAGCGTGATAAACAGCAGGGAATTTACCATCCAAACGGTCATGTTCAACTGGTCGGAATAGCGCAGCAGGTAGTTGCTGAACAGCGCAATCTGCAGGTAGCCGAGGCAGTAGATGGTCAGCCCTGCTGACACCCAGAACATGGGCTCGCGCTTGAGCTGCTGCACGCGCAGCTCGTGCAGCAGCTTGCGAAAGTACAGCCCCACCAGCCCCAGCGTGAGCACGCTTTGCAGCACCTGCTGGCCGGGCCGGAATTCTTTGAGCGTGCCCACCGAAAAACTATCGAAGAGTACGTAGGCCCCAAAGCCCCCCACCAGCCAGGGCAGGGCCCGCGAGAAGGCCGGCGAGCGCAGCGTTTTGGCGTAGAGCAGGGCCAGCAGCCCAAATTCGCCAATGGCGCAGATGGGCATCAGGAACAGGTTGTTGTGCTGCTGCAGCATCAGCGCGTAGGCGATGAGGTCGAGCGGCAGAATGAACCAGACGAGGTAGGCCAGGTACCGAAGATTGCCGGGCAGGTACCGGAAGCGTAGGGCCCCAATCAGGGCCGCCACCACCACCGGCACCAGCGTCAGCCGCAACAGTATTTCCTGCAACGTAAGGTGCATCGAGTGAGGCCAGCCAGTTGCCGGTTTGGGTACACGCTAAAAGCGGATTGAGAAAGAACTTAGTGCGTGGGCGGGCAGGGAAACGACAAATCGAAGAAAAGGTCGTCGTCGTTGTCTCGGCCAACTTCCTGCAGCGGGTCGTAGCGCCGCACCACCAGCCCGAAGGTCTGCGTCAGCGAGTCGAGGTTGGTGGGCGAGTAGTAGCTGTGCAGGCCCAACCAGACGCGAATTTGTTGCTGGTCGTAGGGCTGGTCGGTAAACAGGGGCCTGAGGAAGTCCTTGAGGTCGAAGTTGTAGCCCTCGAGCGGGCCGTCGGGCGTGGCAAACAGGGCGGGCATCACGGCCGGGGCACCTTTCCAGCTATTGAGCCATTCGGCGGCCAGGTTGTTCGGCACCGGCTCGCCCAGCCCGGCGGAGGGGGCCGACGTCCACGAGGGCTCGGCCAGGTAATAGGCCGACTTGCGGCCCTCGGCCTGCTGCGTGTCATCGGCGGCAAACAGCACGAGCGAGAACTTTTTCTGCCCCCCAACCGGCAGTAGCACAAAGCGGGCCTTCAACTGCTTTGCCCCCACCGCCGACACCAGTTCGGCCACGCGCTGGATGGGAAAGCTCACGTACAGCACCCGCTCGCCTGCTTCGGTCTGAAAGCACTCGGGCAGCGTCGGGCTGTCGGGCTGGCTGACGAGCTCGCGCCAGTCGGCACTATACTGACGGAATTCGTCTGACGAAAGAAGGCCCGGGGAGGTGGAGTTGTTTTGCATTGGTTGAGAAAGATTGAAGAAGTGAGGGAAGCAAGGAAAACGGCAGCAAAGCCAAGCGGCCTGCAAAGGAGCACAAACGCCCGGGCAATCCAAGGCCTGGGCACGGCCCTTTGCCGGGCTGGCAGGGCAAAGTACAGGGGCAGCCGCAGGAGTTGCGTAGGTAGATTTACGGGGGTTCTAAAAACCACGTAAATCTACGGGGGTAGGCCTTGGGCCCAAGCCTGCACGCGGGGCCTTGCTTATGCCAGCTCCACCATGGCCTTGATGACGCCGTTGGCGGGGTCGAGCCAGCTTTCAAACTCGTCCTTCACGGCGGCGAACTGCACGCGGTGCGTGATGTAGGTGGTGGGCTGCACCAGGCCCTGCTTCATGCACTGAATGACGTGCTCGAAGTCGGCGCGGGTGGCGTTGCGGCTGCTCATGAGCGTGGCTTCGCGCTTGTGAAATTCGGGGTGCGAGAAGCTGATGTCGCCTTTTTGCAGGCCCACCAGCACAAACCGGCCGCCGGGCGCCAGGTACGGAAATGCCCCCAGAATGGCCTTCTGGCTGCCCGTGGCGTCGATGACCACCGTCGGCATGTCGCCATTGGTGATGGCGCGGAGCTGCTCCTCCACATTGGGCGCAAGTGCACTCACAGTGTGGGCCACGCCCAGCTTCTCGCGGCAAAAAGCCAGGCGCTGTTCGTTGATGTCGAGGGCAATGACATGAGCGCCGGCAATGCGGGAAAACTCCATCACCCCCAGCCCGATAGGGCCAGCGCCCACCACCAGCACAAACTCGCCGGGTTCGACGGCCGCCCGGCGCACGCCGTGGGCCCCAATGGCCAGCGGCTCCACCAGGGCCAGCTCGTCGAAGCTCAGGCCCTCGCCATGCACCAGCTTGTCGGCCGGCACGGCCACCACGTCGGTCATGCCGCCGTCCATGTGCACGCCAAATACCCGGATGCTGGCGCAGCAGTTGGGCAGGCCCCGGCGGCAGGCAATGCAGTGGCCGCAGTTGAAGTAGGGGATGAACGTGACGGCCTCGCCCACGGCAAAACCCTCGGCCCCACCGGCGTCCAGCAGCTCGCCAGCCAGCTCGTGGCCCAGCACGCGCGGGTAGCTGAAGAAGGGCTGGGTACCCTGAAAAGCGTGCAAATCGGTGCCGCAAATGCCAATGCGCCGGATGCGAATGAGTGCTTCGCCGGGCTGGGCAATGGGGTGGGGTTTCTGCTGGTAGGCAAACTGGCCGGGTTCGAGGCAGACGAGGGTGTTCAAGGGAATTATGAATTAAAAATTATGAATTATGAATTAAAAACCAGAACGCCTCACAGTCAGCAATTCATAATTAAAATCATGCATTAGCCAAAGCGCGGTCGAGGTGGACGTAGCCGCCGTCGACGTGGAAGATTTGGCCGGTGGTGTGGCTGCTGCGATTGGAAAGGAGGAAGGCGGTGGTATTGGCCAGCTCCTCGGCGGTAGTCATGCGGTTGCCGAGGGGAATTTTGCTGGTGATTTCGCGCAGCTTTTCCTCGGGGTTGGGCAGAGTTTGAATCCAGGTTTCGTAGGCCGGCGTCCAGCTTTCGGCCACCATCACGGCATTCACCCGGATGCCGTATTTGAGGAGCTCCACGGCCCACTCGCGGGTGAGGGCGTTGCGGCCTCCGTTGGCGGCGGCATAGGCCGAAGTGTTGCCCTGGCCCGTTTCGGCCGTTTTGGAAGTGATGTTGACGATGGCGCCCTGCGACTTGATGAGCTCGGGCAGCGCGTGGTGGGCCATGAGGTAGTAGTGCACCACATTGCGGTGCAGGCTCTGCATGAAGCCTTCGTAAGAGCCATTTTCCAAGCCCACACCGTCGTTCACGCCGGCATTGTTCACGAGGCCGTCGATACGGCCAAACTGGCTGATGACCGCCTGCACGGCGCGGGCGCACTCGGCGGGCTCGGCGAGCTCGGCGGCTACCTGCCCGGCCCGGCCGCCGGCGGCTTCAATGGCCGTCACGGTTTGCCGGTTGTCGGCCTCGTTGCGGCCCACGATGACCGGCACAGCGCCCTCCTGGGCCAGCAGGCGCGCAATGCCTTCGCCGATGCCCTTGGCGCCGCCGGTTACGATAATAACTTTATCCTGAAGCTGTAAATCCATGCTATTCGGTTGATAATTAACAGTGAGCAGTTAATTAGTGAGTCAGTTTGTAGAAACGCGCGGCATTGTCGCCCCAAAAGCCCGCTTGCTCCGCAGGCGAGAACTGCGCCAGGTAGTCGGCCACCAATGCGTGCATGCGACCGTAGCCGCCGGCCACGTTGCACACCGGCCAGTCGGAGCCAAACATCACGCGGCCGGGCCCGAAGGCTTCGAACACCACGTCGAGATAGGGCCGGAAATCGGCCGGCTGCCAGTGCTGCCAATCGGCTTCCGTCACCATGCCCGAGACTTTGCAGAGCACGTTTTCGTGCGCGGCCAGGGCCTGGATGTCGCGCCGCCAGGGCTCCAGCTCACCGGCTTTGATGAGCGGCTTGGCGAGGTGGTCGAGCACGAAGGGCTGGTTCGAAAAGGCTTGCGCCAGCTCGGCCGCGTAGCCCAACTGGTCGGGCAGCACCAGTAGGTCGTAGGCGAAGCCGTGGGTGGCAAGGGCCGCCAGCCCACGTTGGAACTCCGGCCGGAGCATAAGGGCGCGGTCGGTTTCTCCCTGCAACACGTGGCGGAAGCCTTTCAGCTTCTCAAACTGCGCGTAGTGCGCCAGTCGCTCCGCCACGTTTTCAGCCCGCAAATCGACCCAGCCCACCACGCCTTTGATGAAGTCGTGCTCAGCCGCCAGACTGAGCAGCCAGTCGGTTTCGGCTTCACTCTGGCTGGCCTGCACGGCCACGCAGCCGTCGAGGCCGTGCTGCTGCAAAACGGGCGCTAAGTCACCGGGTAGGAAATCGCGCCGGATGGCCGCCATGTCCGGCGTTATCCAGGCATCGCGCTCAACGTCGAACTGCCAGAAATGCTGATGCGAATCAATGCGCGGCATAGGCTTTCACGGTTTGGCGCGAGATGCCCAGTCCATCAATGCCCAGCTCCACCACGTCGCCGGGCTGCAGGTACACGGGCGGCTTCATGCCCAGGCCCACGCCGGCGGGCGTGCCCGTCGAGATGATGTCGCCGGGCAGCAAAGTCATGAATTGGCTGAGGTAGGAAATCAGGAAGGGAATCTTGAAAATGAGGTTGGCCGTGGTGCCATCCTGCATCATTTGCCCGTTCACGCTCAGCCAGAGGCGCAGGTTGTCCACGTCGCCGATTTCTTCGGGCGTGGCCAGGAAGGGGCCCACCGGCGCGAAGGTGTCGCAGCCCTTGCCCTTGTCCCAGGTGCCGCTGCGCTCCAGCTGAAACTCGCGCTCCGACACGTCGTTGTGCAGCGCGTAGCCGGCGATGTACTCGTGCGCGTCAGGCTCTTCGATGTAAGAAGCTTTCTTGCCGATGACGACGGCCAACTCCACTTCCCAGTCGGTTTTCACCGAGTTTTTGGGAATCACGAGGTCATCAAACGGCCCCACGTAGGCGGTGGTCGATTTCATGAACAGCACCGGCTCGGGCGGGGGCGTGGCGCCGGTTTCGCGGGCGTGGTCGGCGTAGTTCAGACCGATGCACATGATTTTTGACGGCCGCGCTACCGGCGGGCCCAGGCGCTCGGTGCCGCTGAGTTGCGTCAATTTTCCTTCATTTTCTTTCAGGAATTGAGCCAAGCGCGCGAGGCCATCGGTGGCGAAAAAAGCTTCGTTGTAGTCTTGGCCAAAAGCGGAAGCGTCGTAGTGCTGGTCATTCAAGATGACGCCGGGTTTTTCCTGGCCGGGCTGGCCGTGGCGGATGAGTTTCATAGGGGGTGTTGGTTGGGAAAGAATAGTAGAGAATGCTACGCAGAAAGAACGTCATGCTGAGCGTAGCGAAGCATCTTTACCGCTTCGTTGTAGCGGCATTGATTACCATCGAGGTAAAGATGCTTCGCTGCGTTCAGCATGACGTTCCTGTGGTGTCCTGTTGTGCAGATTTAAGTATTGAGCTTGATGAAGCCGCCATCGAGCGGGTAGTCGCAGCCGGTCACAAAACCGGCTTCGTCCGAGGCCAGGTAGAGGGCGAGGGCGGCCACTTCATCGGGCTGGCCCATGCGGCCGATGGGCTGGCTGTGCGAGAGCTTCTCGAAGATTTCCGCCTCTTTGCCGGCGTAGTTTTTGGCAATGAAGCCGTCCACGAAGGGCGTGTGCACGCGGGCCGGCGAGATGCTGTTGCAGCGAATGTTGCTGCCGAGATAGTCGCGCGCCACCGAGAGCGTCATGGCGAAAATGGCGCCCTTGCTCATCGAATAAGCCAGCCGGTCGGTGAGGCCCACATGCGCCGCAATGGAGGCCATGTTCACGATTGCGCCGCCGCCCTGCGCTTTCATCAGCGGCACGGCGGCGAAGAGGCAGTTGTAGGCGCCCTTCACGTTCACTTGGTACACGCGCTCGAAGTCGGCTTCGGAGGTGGTTTCTACATTCCCGACGTGGGCAATGCCGGCGTTATTCACCAGCACATCGACGCGGCCAACAGCCTGAAACACGGCCACCACGGCGGCCTGCTGGCTCACATCAGCGGCGTGGACCTGGGCCTGCCCGCCGGCTTGCTCGATTTCTGCTACCACGCCTTGGCCGGCGTCGGCGTTCAATTCGATGATGTGCACGGCGGCGCCCTGTTTGGCAAAAAGCAGCGCAATGGCCCGGCCAATGCCACTGCCGCCGCCGGTGATGACGGCCGTTTTTCCGGTTAACTTAAACATGCTGTGAAGGTGCTGGAAAGAGCTTGAAGAGTAGAAAGTGCAAGAGGCGTTGTGCTAGGAATCTGCCAGATTTTGTTTGCCGGTGATGTCTCGGCAAACTCGACATGACGGGCTGGTAATACAACGGTCCTGCGGCTGCACGACCCGCCTTATATGCCAATGCGCCGCCATCCGGGTGGGATAGCGACGCATTGATGGGTAAGGAGTTAATTCAGACTGGCCACGCCTTAGAGCATGGGGTCGAAGCTGCCGCCCCAGTCTTTGTTCTGCTGAATCTTGGTGTTGTTGTCGATGGCGGCCTGCGGAATGGGGAAGAAGTAGTACTTCGACATCCAGGCGATTCCGCCGGCGTTGCGCGTATCGAGGATTTTGGTCGACAGCGTGAAGTAATTGGTGTACACCAGGTCCAGGTTCAGGTTGTCGCGGGTGGTGGCGAAGTCGGTGGGCACGCCAGTAGTTTTCAGCGTGACGACGAGGCCCGTGCGCTTGGTGCCGTTGAAGGTTTCCATCTTGCGCCAGCGGCGCAAATCCCAGAAGCGCTTGCCTTCGAAGGCAAGCTCCAACTGCCGCTCGTAGAGCACGGCCTCGAACATCTCGGCCCGGGTCATGTTGGCTTTCAGGCCGTAGAGCTGGTCGGTGCCGGGCTCGATGCCGGCGCGGGCCCGAATGGCTTTCAGCTCGGTGTACGCCTCGCTCAGCTTGTTTACGCCGCAGGCGCTTTCGGCCAGGTTCAGCAGCACTTCGGCGTAGCGGATTTCAATCCAGTCGGTACCCAGGTACTGCACTTCGCTGGGCGAAGCCGTGGGGTTGATAGCTTTGCGGCAGTAGAAGCCCGTGTTGGTCGAGCCGCCGGTTTCGACGGTGGTGGTGCCGCGCAGGTAGGTCCAGAGGCGGTAGCCGGTATTGCCGTTCAGGGGCCAGGTAGAGCCGTTGTAAGCAATGGTTTTGTCGAAGCGCGGGTCGCGGTTTTTGTAAAACAGCTGGTCGGTGTAGGTGTATCGGCCCGTCTCGCTGCGCTTCTTGCCATCGAGCATGGGGAAAGCCTGCGCCATTTCCCAGGTGGGCTGGTTCTGGCCGCCACCGGTGCCGTTGGCGGCAGGGCGGGTCGAGTTGTCGTAGGTGTTGTTGCGCTTCAGCTGGTCGCCGGTGGCGGTGTTGTAGCTCGTCACCATCACGGCTTCGGGGTTGTTCACTTCCTGAAACCAGAGCTGGTCGAAGGACGTGTGCAGGCGGAAGCCGTTGGCCGTGAGCAGGGTTTTGGCCTGCACGTTGGCGTCGTAGGCGGCCTGCCACTTGTCGGTGGTGGTGAACTGGGGGCTGGCGGCGTACACCAGCACGCGGCCCTTGAGGGCGGCGGCGGTGCCTTTGCTCACGCGGCCCCAGTCGGTGGTGGCCGTCCACTTGCCGGGCAGCGTCTGAATAGCCGAGTCCAGGTCGGCCACGATGGCAGCGAAGGTTTCGGTGGTGCTGGCGCGGGGCAGGTAGGTCAGGTCGCGGGCTTCGGGGCCCACGCCGTTGAGCGGGCTCATCACCAGCGGCACGCCGCCGTACTGGCGCACCAGCTCGAAGTAGCGCCACGCCCGGAAGAACTGGGCCTGGCCCCGCAGGCGGCCTTTGGCGCCGGCGGGCAGCGGGCCCGCTTTCACGTTGCTCAGGAACATGTTGATGGTCCTGATTTTACCGTAGTTGTTGGTGGCGCTCAGGCCGGTGCCGAACTCGCCGCCTACGTCCGATACCTGCAGCGAGCCGGCAAACAGGCGGTTGTCAGCATACGCCTCGTCCGACAAGCCGGCCACGTTGTAGTTGCTGGCCGTGGTGTTGGCCGCGTTCAGCGTGGCCGAGATGATGGGGTCGCCCCACTCCGGCAGGTTTTGGTTGTAGATGAAGCTGAGGTTGAGGTTGGCCAGCGTGGAGTCTTTAAAAACGAGCTCCGTCGTGGACTGCCCCAGGTTCTCCTTGTCCAGCACTTTTTCGCAGCTGCTCAGCCCGAAAGCGGAGGCAATGGTGGCGAGTGCGATGTAATGAAATGGTTTCATGATGCGGATGGGGTGGGAATTAGAAGCCAACGTTCAGACCCAGCGAGAGCGAGCGCAGCGTAGGGTACGAGTCGTAGGAGCCCGTGTAGGTTTTGTAGCTGTAAGGGTTGTAGAAGTTCAGGGGGTTGATGGCGGTGAAGAACACGCGCACCGACCCGATGCCGGCCCGGTTGGTGAGGGCGGCGGGCAAGCTGTACGAGATGTTGGCGTTGCGCATGCCGGCCGAGAACGAGCTGCGGAACCAGAACGAGGAGGCCACGTCGTAGGTGCTGGCGTAGGCCGGCGCAGGGTAGGTGGCGTCCGGGGTTTCCGGCGTCCAGTGGTCGGTCCAGAACTCGGGGCGATTGGCCGTGGCCGTGCCCACCTTGCGGGCGGCCGACTCCACCGTGGCCTGGCCACCCCACGAGATGCCCATCGTGGCCGAAATGCTCAGCGACTTGTAGGTGATGGTGGGGTTGAAGCCGATGCCGTAGTGGTTGCTTTCCTTGGGGGTCAGGTAGGTCTGGTCCACTTCAGTGATGATGCCGTCGGGAGCGGTGTAGTTGCCCGAAGCATCCTTGGGGCCGCGGATGTCTTCGTAGTAGAGCATGCCGGGCTTGGGGGCCGAGCCGAAGATTTTATAGTTGGGGTTGGCCTGCAGCAGGGCGTCCACATCGGCCTGGGAGCGGAGCATGCCCACGTACTTGTAGCCCACCACGCCTTGGTCGGTGGAGCGGCCCGTCGGGTCGTCCCACTGGCCCAGCTGGCCGCGGCTCACGTCCACCAGCACTTGCTTGTTGTCGCTCCACGAGAAGAACGTGTTCAGGCGGAAGCCCAGGTCTTTGGTGATTTTGTCGCCGTAGCCCACCGATACTTCGTAGCCGAAACCGTCAACCGACGAGTAGTTTTCCGAGGGCAGGGCGGCGCCAATCACCAGCGGAGCCGAGTTCACCAGCGCCGTGAGCATGTTGTAGCGGTGGTCGTAGAAACCGTCCACGGTCAGCGAGAGGCGGTTGCCCAGGAACGCTGCGTCGATGCCGGCGTTGTACTTGGTGTCGTCGTCCCAACGGGCGGCGCGGTTGGCCAGCGCGTTGTTGGCGGCAAATACCAGCGAACGGTCGCCGTTGCCGCCGAACACGGCGCCCTGGCCGGTTTTCAGGCCGTAGCTCGTTTGCCAGTTGAAGGCCTTGGTGGCGTCGCCGCCCAGGAAGCCCAGCGAGCCGCGCAGCTTAAGCAGGTTCACGAAATTCACGTTGTCCTTGAAGAAATTCTCCTGCGACAATACCCAGCCCACCGATACCGACGGGAACAAACCCCAGCGGTATTCCGGCGCGAAGTTGGTCGAGGCATCGTAGCGCAGCGTGGTTTCGAGCAGGTACTTGCCGTCGTAGTCGTAGTTGAAGCGACCGGCGTAGGAAAGGGTACCGGCTTCGCTGGCCGTTTCCGTGGTGGTTTGCGCGCCGGTGGCGAAGTTCTGGTAATCGAGGTTGGGCACGCCGGCGGCAATGATGGCGCCTTCGGCCATGGCGGCCACGCCGTCGATGGCGGTTTCCGACTGTTCGAAGAAACCGATAGCCGCCACGTGGTGCTTGCCAAACTGCCGGTCATACGTGAGGTAGCCGTTCAGCTGGTAGCTGTCGAAGGTGGTGGGGTTGAGGCGCACCCGGTCGCCGTTGTTCAGCACGATGGGGTTGCCCGTCACGTTGCCGCCGTAGATGTGCTTGTTGGTGCCCAGCATGGTGAGGCGGTACACGTTGTACTTCGTGCCGTACTGCTTGCCGAAGCCGTTGTCCATGGTTTTGCTGAACAACACCCGGGCTTTCAAGCCCTTGAGAAAGGGCAGCTCGTAGTCGGCGCTGGCCGTCACGTTCAGGCCCGTGTTGCGGGTCGACGTGTAGTTGTCCGAGTTCTGCACCTCGAAGAAGTGGAAGGCGTCCACCGTGTTCAGGTTGGCGTTGCTGGCGTTGGTGAGCAGCGTCGGCAGGCCGTTCACGTACGTGGGCACCCACTGCGGCGTGTAGAGCAGGCTCTTCATGTCGTTTTCCACGTTTTCACCACCCTGTTTGAGGTAGTACATCCGCTTCTGCGACAAGTCGCCGCTCACCGACAACGCCACCTTCAAGCCGCGGGCCACCTTCACGTCGGTGCTGGCGCGGTAGGTCCACTTGTTGGCGTTGATGTTGTCGAAGTTGGCGTTCTGGTAGTTGTAGCTCACGCCGGCGAAGTAGGTCACCCGGTCGGTGCCGCCGCTCATGTTCAGGGCGTGGCGCGTCACGGTGGCCGGCTTCCAAGCCGTGCGCAGCCAGTCGGTGTTGTTGTTGGCGAAGTAGTCCAGTTCGTCCTGCGTGTAGTAGGCCGCGTTGGTAGACGCCACACCGTTGGCGCGGTTGATGTCGTTCAGGTAGGTGGCCTGCTGCACGGCATTCATCATCTTGGGCAGCATCACGGCATCGGTGGTGCCCACCGAGCCGCTGTAGCTAAACTTGGGCGCACCCAGCTGGCCGCGCCGTGTGGCCACCAGCACCACGCCTTGGGCGCCGCGGGCACCGTAGATGGCGGCGGCCGCGTCCTTCAGCACCGAAATCGATTCTACTTCCGACTGGTCGAGCACGTTGAAGTCGTCCTCCGTGCGCACCACGCCGTCGATAACGAACAAGGGGCGCAGCGTGCCGCCGTCCTTCGACAGAATGATGGGGTTGCGTACCGTGATGGCGCCCGGGTCGCCGGGGCGGCCCGTGCCGCCGCTCACGCCCACGCCTGGCAGTTGCCCTTGCAGCGCCGTGGAAAGGCTGCCGACTGGCAAATCCTGGATTTTCTGCATGTCGACCACGGCCACGGCCCCGGTCATGGTGGCGCGGGTTTGGGTGCCGTAGCCCACCACCACCACTTCTTCCAGGGCGGCGTTGTCGTCCTCAAGGGCCACTTCCAGCGTGGTGCGGCCGTTCACGGCCACTTCCTGGCTCTTGAAGCCGATGAAGCTGAAAATCAGCGTTTCGTTGCCGGTGGGCAAGTTGAAGTGGAAGGTGCCGTCGGGGCCCGAGCTGGTGCCGCTCTTGGTGCCCTTGATGAGCACCGTCACGCCCGGCAGCGGGTTGCCTTTGGCGTCCTTCACAATGCCCGTGAAGCCAACCTTGATGCCTTTCGACGACTTTGCCGCTTTGGGGTTGACGGGCGGGCCGGCCACAGCGGCCAGGACCGGATTGGCGGCCATCAGCGTGCTGCCCATAAGGAGCGCGCAGGCTAGCCGCGGGGCCACTGCCGAAAGCGGCAGTGATTTGGGTAAGGAGTGGGCCATAACAGTTTGGTGGGTTAAACTGAGAAAAAGGGTGTAATGAATTCTTATTGATTGCCAGCGGCTTTGCGGGCCGCGATGCGGGCCTGCCAGTCCTTGCCGGCCTGGTTCATGTCGATGCCGGCGGCCGAGAGGTAGTTGTTGATGCGCCCCTTGTACTTGCCAAACCAGGCGTGCTTCTGTTCCGAGGTGCCGCCGTCCATGGCGTGCTCGCGGGCCTCCGTCAGCCAGGCCAGCATCTGGGCGCGCTGCTCGGCCGTGAGGTTGGGCAGCATGTCGTTGTAGGCGCCCATCGTGAGGGGCAGCACGCCATAGGTCATGCCGTCCTTCACCTGCTCAATCTGGGCCGGGGTAAGACGGCGGCTCAGCTTCCGGAGGTACTGCGGGTGCAGCTTGTCGAGGGCGGCGGTGGTTTCGGTTTCTACTTTGGCCAGCTCGGCCTTGGTGGCGTCCGTCTGGGGCTGGGCTTTGAGGGCGGCCTTGCGGGTTTTCTGCTGCTCGTAGATGTCGTTAAGAGCCCGGTACTGGTCGGCGATGACGTCGCGCACCTGCACCGAGTCTTTGGCTTTGAGGCCATCGATTTTGGCCACGATTTTGGCCGCGCGCTCCGTGATGGTCCGCGTATAGGCGGCTTCTTTGGTTTCGGCCGGCGCGGGCGTCTGGGCCGAGGCCTGAGAGAGGGTAGTTGCAGTTAGAAAGCCAGCTAAAAACAGGCTTTGCAATGATTTATTCATGATTCACGGATAGTGCTAGAATAGTAGCAAGTTATCCGTGTTTTTGAGGCCAGTACTGTAACTTTTAGCTAACTTATTGTACGATATTATCATGAGTATGAAGTTTTGATTAAGCTAGTTTTTATTCCTCCTCAAAATGCCCCTCCTGATAGCACAAGGGCAGTTTAAGCGGCTTATTCCTCATACCCAATCAAAACCTAAAAAGTGCCCAGACGGCTTAAAAAAGCCACGCAATCGTTCCCGGACTTTTGGTGCGATATCGTATAATCGGCTACCCACCGGACTCAGGCTTCGGGCAAAGCCACCGGGCTATATATCGTTTCATGGGGCGTAACGGAGGCTGTCGCCGGCCGCTTGCGCCAGTAGTTGGCCAGAATGGAGCCCGAAATATTCATCCAAGGACTGAACACGGCCGCCGGCAGCCCCACGGTGCCCAGCTTGCCCATGCCGCCCGCCAGCCCCGAGGCCATGCCGCCATTCTGCAGCCCCACTTCAAACGCCACCGTGCGGGCCGAATTCACATCGAGCCCAAACAGCCGGCTGAGCCAGTAGCCAAAGAAATACCCCGCCGCGTTGTGCAGCACCGAGGCCAGAAACAGCAGGAAGCCCACCCGCAACAGGTTGTCGTGCCCCGCCGCTGTGGTCACGGCCGTGAAATAGATGATGCCAAACATGGATAAGTAAGGCATCACTTCATCGATTTTGGGCAACCTTTTCGCCAATTGATGATAAAGCACGCCCACCACCACAGCCGCCACGAGGAAGCTGAGTATCTCTAGTGCCTGCACGGCTTCGGGGCTCGGCAGGCTGCGCACCAACGCCGCCCACAAGCCCAGCGGGAGCGCCGCCAGCCACAGCACGCCCGCGCCGGCCAGCAGGCCCACCGTGCGCCGGCCCCGCGGCGTGGCGGTTTTAAGATAGTCGTGCAGCAAAGCGGCCATGATGGGCACCAGCACGATTTTGATGATTTCCATCATCATGCTCACAAACTTTACTTCGATGAGCGTGCCGGCCAGCAGCTTTAATAATAAAGGAGTGAGAAACGGCGCCGCCAGCGTGGCCATGGCCGTGACGACCACCGACAGCACCATATTGGCCCGGGCCAGATACACCATCACATTGGAGGCCAATCCGCTGGAGCAGGAACCGATGAGGATGATGCCGGCTGCAATTTCGGGTTCGAAGTGAAACACTTTGGTGAGCAGCAGGCCCATGAGCGGCATCACCGAAAAGTGGCACAGCAGGCCAATGAGCACGCCCTTGCCGGTGCTGCCCAGCCCCGCAAAATCCCGAATGCTCATCTGAATTCCCATGCCAAACATTACCAATTGCACCACGAATAGAATTAACCACTTGTTGCGCAAATCGACTCCGCCCCAGTGCGTGAACGCGGCCGGGTACATCATGGCCGCCACCACCGCCACTATAATCCAGGCCGTATACTGGTAGCTGCGCAGCCACGGCACGGCTTTGAAGCCCAGGGCCAGGCCGACTGCCGCTACCACGGCCGCCGGCTGCCACAGCGCCGCCGCGTGCAAGGCAACACCGGCCAACAACACCAAGCCCGCGAGGCCGGCAACCACCAGACAGAACTGAAAAAGTCGATTCATTGCAGAAAGGGGAAGGGGTTGGCCGGATGATACAAGGGGCCGGACTACGCCAGCTGGGCCGCCAAATGCTGAATGGCAATGCCAGGGCTGGCCAGAATGGGCACCACGCGGTCGGCCGCGTCCAGCGCCTCAACGACGCGCGCCATGCTGGCCTGGGCCAGCACGATTACATCGACTTTAGTCACCAGCTCCTTGAGGGTTGCCGATACGATGGCGTCGTGGCGGGCGCCATCGCCGCTCATCAGGGCCTCGAAGGCGCCTTCGCAGAGCACAGAAGTCAGCGCGATTTCCTTGCCGGCGCGCGCGGCACGGCGTTGCACCAGGTCGGCGGTGGGGCTGAGGGTGCTGGCCAACGTGGCAATGACGCCGATGCGCCGGCCGGCTTGCACGGCCTGGTCTGCCATGGGCTGGTCGACGCGCAACACGGGCACGCCGCTCAGGCCCGCCGCCTGCTCCACCGCCGCGCCGATGGACGAGCAGGTAACCAGCACGTAATCGGCCCCGCCGGCTTCGGCCGAATTCACGTAGCCCACCACGCGGCGGGCCACGGCGGGCGTCAGCTCGCCTTCGCGGATGATGGTGCGCACCAGGCTGTCATCAACGATGTTAAAAACCTGCACGCCGGGCAGGTGCTCGGCGCAAAGCTGCTGGAACACGGGCACCATGATGGCGGAAGTGTGGACGAGGGCGAGGGTTTTGGGAGGCATGAGGGGTGGGAAAATAGAGTTTATAAATAGGCCGGTCATGCTGAGCGTAGTCGAAGCATCTTTACCGCTTCATTGCAGCGAATTGGATTTCTCCTGCGGTAGAGACGCTTCGACTGCGCTCAGCATGAAGTTCTTATATGTCAGTTATTCAACATCCGGCCTTCGAGTAGCACGCCGAAATACTCCGGCGCACCCACCTGGCCGCCTTTAAAATTGACTTCGACGCCGTGCAAGGGTGAGCCCGGCGCGGAGGCGCGGCACAGCGGCGCGCCGAGGTAGAGCGGCGCTATCATCTCCACGGCTTCGATGCCCATGGCGCGGGCGGCGTAGCTGGAGGTGTCGCCGCCGGCCACCACCACACGGCGCACGCTGGTTTGGCCCACCACTTCGCGGCCAATGCGGCCCAGCGCCGTGCCCAGCTTTTCGGCCGAGAGACTTTGCACCGCGCCAGCCGCGCCGCCGTTGGTGTGGACGATGACGCTTTGGTTTTGGCTGATAAGGCGAATGGCCTGTTCTTGGTAATGAGCCAGTTCCGTTGACGCTTCCGCAGCTGAGGTAGCTGCCAGACGTTGTGCATCCAGCACCATTTCGGCAAAGCCATTGGCCTGGGCCCAGGCCACCTGCCCGGCCGTGACGGGTGAGCAGCTGCCCGACACCACCAGCAGCGGCGCGGCGCGGCCAGGAGCGGGCCAGTTGGTCACGGGCGTCAGCGCGCCGTTTTCGGCCCAAAGTTGCCCCAGCGCCATTTCGATACCGGAAGAGCCTACCGAAAATAGCGGCCCTGCGGCGGAAGCGTAGCTGTCGAGGGCTGCGCCGATGCCCAGCAACTGTTCCTCGTAAAGCGCATCGAACAGGATGATTTCGGCTCCTGCTTCCACTTGCGCGGCCACAGTGGCTTGCATCTCCGGCAGTGGCCGGGTGATTTGCAGAATGTCGAGCAGGCCGGTTTTGAGCCCGGTTTGGCGGGCCAGGTGGAGGCGCAGGTCGCTTTCGTCGGCGGGCGTAGTGGGGTGCCGGCTCATCGACGGGTGCCGGTCAAGGCGGAAGATGCCGCCGTCGCTGCCGATGCCAAGCCGCGCGAACAAGTGGCCGAAGGCGCAGTAGCGGCCCAGCGGCGGAGCGGCTACCAGCAACGGCACAAAGGCACTGGGAAACACTCGGCGCCCCACTTCAATAGCCCGTCCAATGCTGCCGATGGTTGGCGAGGAATCAAAAGTCGAACACACCTTATAATGTACGTGGCGCGGCCCCAGCGCCCGTAGCGCCGCGAAGGCGGGTTCCAAGACGGCCTCCATGGCATCCGGCGGCATGGCGCGGGTGAGGCCGGCCACGCCGATGGCGTCCAGGTCGGGGTAGGCGGCGAGCTGGGCGGGCGTGGGCGGGGCGATGAACAGGGCGGTGCGCGCCCCCGCGCGGCTCAGAAATTCGAGCGCGTCGGTGCTGCCGGTGAAGTCGTCGCCGTAGTAGGCCAGGAGAAGATTATTCATTAGGCTGTCATGCAGCGCGCAGCGAAGCATCTCGCGTGTGGTAGTGACTCAATCGTAAGGATTACTTCGGCACGCGAAATGCTTCGCTGTGCGCTGCATGACGTTCTTATTTGCCGCCGAATTTTTGCACTGCCGCCGCAAATTCCGGGTGCAAGGCGGCGGTTTTCTCAAACGTGAGGCCGTCCACGGCACCCTGCCAGGCTTGCTGCAGGGCCTGCACGCCCGCGGCCGGACCCATTGGGTGGGCCAGGATGCCGCCGCCGGCCATGTAAAGCAGGTCGGTGGTGCGGGTGCGGCGGTAGGTTTCGAACGCCTGCCCGCCCCATTGGCCCGACGACACCACCGGCAGCACCGAGTAGCCGCCCAGCAGCGGCGTCTGGCAGGCTTCGATGGACGCAACCACACTGTCGTCGGATTCCCAGAACTTATTCTGGATGCCGTTGACGTGCAGCTGGTCGACGCCAGCCAAGCGCCACAGTTTCTGGTAGGCACGGAAATCGATGCCTAGCAGCGGGTGCCGCGTGAGCATGCCCCAGCCGTTGCGGTGCCCGTGAATGGCCAGCGCCCGCTGGTCGCAGATTTTGCGGGTGCCCGCGAGGCCCACGCTGTTGATGCTGACCATGGCGCAAGTGCCACCGGCGCGCACCATGTACTCGTAGCGGCGCAGCATCTCGTCGATTTCCCCGCTGATATTGAAGGCATACATCACTTTTTTGCCGGTGCGGTCGGCGTGGCGGTTCACGACGGCCATCACGGCATCGACGCGCGCCTCGAAGGGCGAGTTGGCGGCGGCCATCTGCAGCTCGTCGTCCTTCACGAAATCAATGCCGGCCTCGGCCAATGTGCCTACCAGTCCGGCCGTTTGCTCGGGCGTGAGACCGATGCTGGGCTTGATAATGGTGCCGATGAGCGGCCGCCCCTGCACGCCCGTCAGCTCACGGCAGCCCGCCACACCAAACGCCGGTCCGGCAAAGTGTTGCGCATATGAAGCCGGCACGTCAATGTCCATCAGCTTCAGCCCCGTAAACTGGCGGATTTCATACAGATTCCCTTGCAGCGTGGACACCAGCAGCGGCAGGTTGTACCCAAAATTCTCCACCGACCACGACACCCGCACCCGCGCCCGATGGTACAGCCCGCTGCTGCTCGTCGCGCCCGGAATGGCCGGCTCCCGCACCGTTTCCAGCGCCTCTACCGACTCCACGCGGGCGGCAAAGCGTTGCTTGAGCTCGGCGGTTTCGCCTGGCACCGCCACGAAGGTACCGGACGACTGCTCGCCCGCCAGCACGGCGGCCGCGGCGGCCGGGTCGAATGGGGTTTCGATGTAGTAAGTGGCGGTAATGCGTTCCATGGGTTGTAGCGTGGACTCTGCGAGTCCGCGCATTGGTGTTCTGTATTATTCGTTCGTTCGTTCGTTCAGACGCGGACTCGCAGAGTCCACGCTACATCAACTTTGAAAAATTGACTTCAAATAGGCCGCGTTGGCTCCGAAATTCTTCTTCACATTCCGGGCGTCGTTGGCGTCGCGCGAGCGTTCAATCACCAGCCAGCCCTCCCAGTTGATGTCGGCCAGGGTTTGCTTCACCTTGTTCATATCCAGGCGCGTATTGTTTTGCAGCCACACGCCGTCCTCGTCGGTGGCGTGAATCTGGCAGATGCGCTTGCCCCCCAGAATCTTCAGTTCCTGATGCAAGTCGCGGCCTTCCTTGAGCGGGTTTGAAAAGTTGAAGTAAATCTGGATGTTTTTCGAGTTGATTTCCTTCAGCAAAGCCACTTCGCCGGTGGCATCCAGCGCGGTTTCGATGCCGACGACGACGCCCGCCTTCTTCGCCATTGCGCCCACCACCTTCAGTCGCTCCACGATGGCGGGGCGTAGCTCGGGGTTCTTTTTCAAATCGCCCTGCGTGCCGAGCGGTAGGAAAGCCACCTTCACATTCAGCGCCTTCATCGTGTCGAGGCAGTCCTGAATCATGCGCTGGTAGGTGGGGCGCGTGGCGAACGATTGGGCGTAGAAACCCGTCATGGCCAGCGAGCAGATTTCCAGGTTCAGCTCTTTCGCTTTATCAATGAACTGCTGGCGAATTTCGGGATTGGCGAGCTGGTTGTCGAAGGTTTCGCGCTGGCCCAGGCCACCCACGTCCACCTCCACGCCGTCGGCCCCGATGTCTTTGGTGAGCTGCAAGGCACCCAGTTTCTGCCGCTTCAGAATCATCAGGTCAACCACCGCGACTTTGTAAGTCAGCCTCTTTTTGGTGGGCGCAAGGGCGCGGGCCCAGCCGGGCAGCAGCAGGCCGCCCGTTAGAAACGAGCTGGCTTTCAAGAAATCGCGGCGGGAAGCAGTATCGGTTTTCATCACAAAGCTGATTTAGCGGGTCTTATCCGTACGAAATGGGCGAGCCGGCAGCCCGGCTTCGGAAAACAGGTTGGGCTGCGCCACTTCGTCCCAGCCGAAGCGCACGGCCGTGGGCTGCTTCACTTCCGGGGCCGAAACCAGTACTTGCCGGCCCTCGATGCGCGCCTGGGCGGGCACAAACACGCCATCGGGCCCGGCAATGGCAAAGTCCGTCAGCGCCTTGCCGTCTTTGCTGACCAGTGGGGCGGCCGAAGTAAACGAAACGGCCGCCACCTCACCCTTCACTTTCAGGCTGTGAAAAACCGGGCCTTCGGCTACCACACCGGGCATCTGGTAGGTTTTGGCCAACGCCAGCAACGCCAGCCGCCGCCCAATTTCCCATTTGAAGCCGGGGTGAATGCCGCCCTCGGTATTGGCCAGGTCAGTGGTTTCAATCATGCCTGTGTGCGGCACGAGTTGCAGCACCGCTGCCTGCGCTTCGCGGATGCGGGGCAGGGTTTCGCGCGTCAGCACCACTTTGTCGTGGGTGTCAGAGTACTTGAACGGGGCCAGCGACACGTAGTAGAACGGCAGATTCTGGTCGCCCCAGGCCGCGCGCCAACTGCCGATGAGCGTGCGCATTTTCTGGGTGTACGTCGTCGTCTCAGCCAGAAAGCAATTGCTTTCGCCCTGGTACCACAGGAAGCCGCGCACCGCCAACGGTGCCAGCGGCTTCACCATCGTCTCCCAGAATTTGCCCGGGTCGCCGTCTACTTTCTTCCCCACAAAAGCCGGGTCTTTGGCAAAAGCTGCTTCCGAAACCCAGGGCTCGATGCGGCTGCCGGGCACGGCCGATGATACCATGCCCACCGGCACATTGAGGCGCATATTCAGCTCTTTGGCGAAGAAATATGCGGCGGCCGAGAACGAGCGCAGAGCCGAATCCTGCGCCACGGCCCAGTCGCGGTGTAGGGTGTCGGGCTTTGCCAGGGTCTTGCGGTTGACCAGGAAAATGCGGATGGCGGGATTGTGAGCGTAGTTCAGCTCGTCCACGGGATTGGGGCCGGGCACGTCGGGGCGCGTCACCTTGCTGTTTTTGCGCATGGTGTATTCCATGTTCGACTGGCCCGAGCACACCCAGACTTCGCCCACCAGCACATTGCGCAGCCGAATAATGTTGCTGCCGCTGATCATCAACTCGGCCGGCGTAGCCGATGCCTTCAGTGGCTTGAGCAGCACCTGCCACTTGCCCGCCGCGTCGGCCTTGGTGCTGGGGTGCTGGCCGGCAAACTGCACCGTCACGGCCTCGCCCGGAGCGGCCGTGCCCCAGATGGGCACCGGCTTCTCGCGTTGCAGCACCATGTCGTGCCCGAGGATTCGGGGGAGGGTGATAGTGGCGTGGGCGGGTAATGCGGCAAATAGTGCCAGCACGATATAGAGACGCAATATTTTGCGTCTCGTCGTTGAACGAATGGAACCGCGCCGTCCGAATTGTTCGGGCGTCATCGTTCGAACATTATTGTTCAACGACGAGATGCAAAATATTGCGTCTCTACACTGTCCTATTGTCTCTATTATCCTCATTTCTTCGCCAACCAGATAATTTCCGCACCTGTCGCCGCGCCGTTCAATGTGGTAACCTTACCACCCTTCACCGATTCTACCGCGCCCGTTACCTGCCCGGTTTTTGGGTTCAGATGCCGCACGGCGAACGTGCCACTTATCCCCGACAAGTCAACCTGCACCGGCGACTTGCCCTCCCGGTACAGCAGCAGGCCGGTTTTGCCGTCGCCCATCGCCCACTGGTCGGCGGGCTTGCCGGGCAGCTCCACCGGCTTCATGGCGGCCACGGATGTTGCAAAGCCAGCATCTGCTACGCGGGGCAGGCTGGCCATGGAGCCGCCCGCCAGCAGAACGGCCCAGCCGAAGGCATCGTAGCCATCGGCCGAATAGAGCACGGCTTTGTCCGGAAATTGCTGGCGGTATTCGCGTACGGCGCGGTATACCTGCTCGAACGAGCTGCGCTTGGGCGGCGTGAGGCGGGCATGCTGGCGCGGGGCCAGGTTCTGGCCGCCGGCCGGCGCATAGGCCGTGCCGTTGAATTGGTAGTGCCAGTAGTTGATGTCAATAACGTCGACCACCTGGGCCCGGGCCGGGTCGGCCAGAATGGCGTCCTGCACGTCTTTGGTAGTGCTCAGCGCAATAGTGGGGTGCTGGCCGGTTTCGGTTTCCCACTCCTTGATGGTGTCGAGCCAGAACTGCACGAAGGTGAGCGGCCCGGTAAATTCGGCCCCGATGAGGTGGATGACGCCGGTCTGGCCCTTGAAATTGGCGAGGCACTGGCGGATGTAGGCGCGGTGCAACGGCCGGCGCGTGGCATCGGTCACGTCGTAAAACTGCTCGGCCATGAAGATGCGCTTGTCGCCGGCGTAGGGCGCGGGCTCCGGGAAGCCGGTGTTGTTCACGTTGTTCACCGGGCGCCAGGGGAAGTCGGCGTAGTGCGCGCCGGCTTCGATGATGTTGTGCTGGAAATAGTGCTGGTTGAGCAGCACGAGGCCCTTTTGGTCGGCCAAATCGGCAAACTGGTTCAGGCGGCTCCAGTACCAGGCGTTGTATTTAGTGAGGTCGTAGCGGCTGAGTCCGTCCCAGGCCTGGCCGGTGCCGCTGCGGGCGAAGGGCAACTCGTAAAACGGCGCCCACACCTCGCCGTCCATCCGCTTGATGCGCTCGTGGTCGTCGCGCCGGCGCTCGTACCAGAGGCCGTAGTTGTGGTGCAGGGCCACCACGTTCTGGGCCCGCATCGAGTCGGTCATCTCGGCCAAATCATCGGTCAGCCCCCGGCCAATCTGGCCCGGCACGAAGCGCGTGATGTGCGGTTTGGGATTGAGCAGACCGTAGGGGCGGGCGCTGCCGTTCCACCACGGCACTTCCTGGCGGCGGCCCAGCACGAGGGCATTGCCGCGCACCAGCACGCCCTGCGCCACGTGCAGCGGAGCCGCGTAGGTGGGCGCCGGGGCCGTTTTTACCTTCAGCTTATCGATGCTGGGCGCGGAGTTCTGAAGCGAAATCGGCTGGCGCGTGGGGGCGGCTTTCACGAATTCCAGCACGGTAGGCGCGGGGTTCACCGAGAGGCGCGTCAGCTCCTGCGCCACGGCCACTTTCGGGCTACTGCTGGCCTCAGTGGGCACGGGCAGCAGGATGGCGCGGGCCTTGGCGGCCTCGCCCAGCCGCTCCTGTAGCTGCGAGTAGTAGAGGCTGCGCGGGTTGATGTTTTCGTTGGACTGGTCCCAGAAGCCGTTGCCGCCGAACTGCGCCCAGGTGCCGAAAGCCCAGTTTTGGGCGGTGGGCGGCTGGTAGCAGTCCACACGGGCGGCGGTGCACTGCCAGAACACGCTGTTGGCCACGGCCCATCCTGCTCCCTGTCCATCCTGCTCGCGGTTGCCGAAGCGCAGGGCCTGGCCGTATTCTTTCACGATGTCGAACAGCACGCCCGAAGCCCAGCTATCCACGCCGCCGCTGAAACTCAGCGCCTGCTCGGCCTCGCACTGCACGAAGGCGTTGGGGCCGGCCGCGCAGTAGCCCAAGGCAAAATCGTGATAACCATTCTCCGCATACAGCCGCTGAAAAAGCGTCTGCGAGCCCAGGGTATAGAAGGTATTGCGCCGCTCATTGCCGATTTCCGACACCGGCTCCGTCGAAATACAGTCCTCTACCGTCACGCGCCGGGCTGTGGCCTGCGCCAAAACGGCCGAGCCGGCGAAGTGCCGAAACGCCACCTGCCGCACCCAGGCATCCTGCGCATTTTCAATATCAATAGCCACCCAGCGGTGGTTTTCATCCTTCGGGTTAGCCGCATCGAAGCTGGATTCCAGCCGTAGGTTTTCGACGCCGACCTGCGAAATCAGGCCCGGCCAGGAGTAGCGGGCCATGGTGCCGCCGCCGTAAGCTTGGTCCAGCGCGGTAGTCAAAGGAGCATCTAAGGTGATGCCGTTGGCATCCACGACCACCACCTGGCGGTCCCAGGCGAGGTCGCGCTGGCCGGGTTTCCAGCCCAGCGAGGACAGGCCGCCGCCGAAGGTTTCCATGCCCAACTTGTGCACCCACGCGGCCGTACTGGGCCGCCGCACCTGCACTCGGTCGCCTACTTTAAAGGCGCTGGCATTGGCGATTTTGATGGTGCAGGCATTCACCGGCACGTATTTGTCGGTAACCGGCAGCGCGGTTTCAAACCGGCGGTCATTGCGCCCGCCCACCGTAATCAAATGGTCGCGGCTCACGCCCGTGCCGATGACAACGGTGCCGCTCTCGCCCATGCCGGAGCCGCGTAGCACCACACCCGAGGCGCGAATAAACAGCCGGCCCGCTACCTCATAAGTGCCCTTCTCCAGCAGTATCGCGCCGCGCAGGCCATCCTTGCCCACCGGCAAGCCGGCCACGTAATCCAGCGCCGACTGAATGCGGGCTGTGGCATCGCCGGCCTTCACGGGCACCGTCACTTTAATGGTGGCCGTGGGAATAGCCGCATCGCCCGCCCGGTAGCCGGTATAGGAAAAGTCCGGCACTCTGTTGCCCAGCGAATCCGGCGCGTAGCTCAGCTTGCCGTCCTTGTACTCGATGGGCGAGGGCGGCGGCAGCGGCTTGGGTGCTTTCTGCGCGGCGGCCGGGCTGGCGGTGAAGATGCCGGAGAGGAGTAGGAAGGCAAAGGTGCGGGTAGGCTGGTGCACGGGTGTTTGTTTTCAGGTAGCAACCTAAAGGAACGTCATGCAGAGCGCAGCGAAGCATCTCGCTCGAATTATTGCAGAAGCATTATTTACTACCACAAGCGAGATACTTCGCTGCGCTCTGCATGACGTTCTTTCGTCTACAATCGTCAGGCTCCCCTCTCCTGAGGAGAGGGGCCGGGGGTGAGGTTACGGCTTCACCGTGCTCAGCGCCACCAAGCCATTGAGGTAATTCTCAATGTTTGAGTAGCCGTTTTTCGTAATCGTAGCCGCGTCAGCCGCATTTTTTGGGTCTAGGCCGTTCTTCTTTTCGTAGTCGTCGGGCATGCCGTCCTTGTCGGCATCAGCGTAGGGCTTGCCGGCGTAGGTGGGATAACCGCCTACCTGAACGGGGTCGGTGATGATGCCCTGCTTGTAGGAATCAATCGGCAAGCGGCGGTGCTCAAACTGCGTGGTAGGCAGCTTCACGTTCTTGATGAAGTCGATTTTGCCGGTACGCACCTGCTCCACCACGCGGGTGTCCACGGGGTCGCGCTTGGGCAGGATGGCACCGGCATTTTCCAGCACGTAGCTGTAAGCTTTTTCGGCCGGGATGATGGTGATTTCCGGCATCGGCAGCGGCTTGCTCGCCTTCATATCGGCCGTGTACTTGCCGGTGTTGGGCATTTCCTCCACCTGCACGCCGCCGTTCCAGTTGTCTTTGGTCACCTCGGGGAAGCCTTCCACCACGTTGCCGGCCACATAGGCGCGGCCGTACACCTGGTACTTCAGCTTGCTGCGGCCCGATTCGGGCTTCAGGATGCGGTGGCCGATGTTAGTGTCCTTCGGGGTGGAGGGACCGGGCTTGTAGTAGTTGTTGATGATGTTGTAAAGGGCGCGGTAGTCGCCGCCGTCCACGGAGCGGTGCACCCAGTTGAACATCACGTTGTTGGCGAAGTTGAACACGCCGTTCCAGCCGATGGACGGGTTGCGGCCCGCGTTGTCGGCCCACAGGTTGCGCATGAACGTGCAGTTCTCGCCGCCCAGCGTGCTGCCAAAAGCGTGGTTCCAGGTGTCGAGCGACTCCGAGAAGATGGAGTTTTGAATGGTGATGTTCACCGTACCCAGCTTCTGCTCCGGGATGCCGGTGCTGTCGTTGTACATGTGGCGGTACATCGACATGTTCTCATCCAGCCCCCAACTCGCCGAGACGTGGTCAATCATGATGTTGCCAATCGGGTTGCCGCCGATGGAATCGTCGCGCCGGCCCACGTTCGTCTCGCCGCGGCGGAAGCGCATGAAGCGAATCAGCACGTCGTGCGTGTTCAGCCACACCGACTCGCCGGCTACGCAAATGCCGTCGCCGGGCGCGCTCTGGCCCTCAATGGTGATGTAGGGCGCCCGAATCATGAGCGGCGTTTTCAGCCGAATGATGCCCGCCACGTTGAACACCACGATGCGGGCGCCGCCCTGCTCGCAGGCCTCGCGCAGGGAGCCGGGGCCGCTGTCGGCCAGGCTCGTCACCACAATTACGCGCCCGCCGCGCCCGCCAAACGTGTAGGCCCCGCCGCCCTCGGCGCCCGGAAACGCCGGGATGCTGGCCTGCGGCAAATCGATGGGGCGGGCCGCCCACGGAATGTAGGGCTTGCCCTCGCGCTGCTCCTGTTGAATGATGGGGTAGGCCTTGTTCCAGGCAATTTCGGACTGCCGGTAGGCGTCCTTCATCATGGCCTCGCTGGCCTTCTGCACGTCCTGCGGAATCTTCGGATACTGGGCGTGAGCCGCAAACTGCGTCGAAAAAAAGAGGCCCAAGGCACCGAGGGAAGCAAGCGGTTTGTTCATAAGGGGTGGGGAAGTTTGGATGGAACGAAATAACAGGACAAAAACCGCCATCACCTATATCATTTTCTCGTCCCTGTGTAGGATGTTATCATTCGCCTTTGCTGCGGTAAGCAGGGCCGCCGTTTAGCTGAGTAAACGCTCACCGGGCCTTCTCTTTAACTGTTACCAACGGCTGCCCATGCCGGAATTAAGTGGCTGGCTGTTTAATGAAATGAGAAAGCAAAGAACCCTTTAGCCGTTGCCAGAGCATCTGGAGCAGCCGGATGCAACGACTGGCCACGCTTCGCCAGAACTAGTTTGTGACGCCTCACCCGCTCAACTTGACTGTACTTCCGAAGTTGCTTCACCTTCTAATTTATCGATTGTGTAAAAGCGGCTTTTGCGATGGCAACATGCTATAAAAGCCGGCGAACATGGTACACAGAATTGGTGCGGGCGCCCGATAATTTTGACCTGATGCCATTCGTCCATTCCGCTCCCGTTTTCCATGAATTGCCCGCGCGCCCAAACCGCTGGCATCAACTTGTTAGCTACTCCTTTTTGTTGGTCGGCCTGTTGCTGGGCGCGGCGCAGGTTGGAGCTGCTGCCACTGTGGCTTTGGCAGTCAAAGTGTCAGGTGGAATAACCTCAGAACGGCGTAGTGGCGCGGCCCTTCGCGCCTCCTCGTTGAGCGGCCGGAACCGGACAACTAAAGCCGAACCCAAGCTACCGCAGCAACGCCGCGCCGCGAAGGGACGCGTCGCTACATCCCGCCATTTGGCTGCCCAAACCCGCACCATTCTGCTGCCCAAAACAGCCCACGCCCGCCTGCAATACGGCGCTTCTCAACTGGCCACCGCACTGCGCGCCGCTGGCTATCAGGTGCAGATTCAGCAGGTCGATAAGCTGCCGAAAGCCAAGGGCTTGATTGTCGTAGGCCGTGCCACCGATGCACTGGTGCAGCAGGCCGCCACCGCCTTTCGCACGACCGCCGAAAAAGCGACCGGCAAGGAAGGCTTCGTGCTTTCTTCGGCCAAAGATGACAACCTGCTTATCAACGGAGCCGACAACTCGGGGGCCCTCTACGGCTGTATGGAACTGGCGGAACAAGTGAAAGCCAAAGGCAAAATCAACGAGAACATCCACCTCGCCGACCAGCCCGAAATGGTGCTGCGCGGCACCTGCATCGGCGTCCAGAAGCCCTATTACCTGCCCGGCCGCACGGTGTACGAGTATCCGTACACGCCCGAAACCTTCCCGTGGTTTTACGATAAGGCGCTCTGGGTGAAGTACCTCGATATGATGGTGGACAACCGGTACAACTCGCTCTATCTCTGGAACGGGCACCCGTTTGCCTCGCTGGTGCGGCTCAAGGACTACCCGTTTGCGGTGGAAGTAGACGATGCCACGTTCAAAAAGAACGAGGAGATGTACCGCTTCCTTACCGAGGAGGCCGACAAGCGCGGCATCTGGGTGATTCAGATGTTCTACAACATCATCGTTTCCAAGCCCTTCGCCGAGCATTACAACATCAAAACCCAAGACCGCGCCCGGCCCATCGTGCCGCTCATTGCCGACTATACCCGCAAGTCCATCGCGGCTTTCGTGGAGAAATACCCGCACGTGGGCCTGATGGTGGCGCTGGGCGAAGCCATGGAAGGCACCGGGCAGGACGACGTGGACTGGTTCACGAAAACCATTATTCCCGGCGTGCAAGACGGCCTCAAAGCCCTCGGCCAGACCGAGCAGCCGCCCATTGTGCTGCGCGCTCACGACACCGACGCGCCCCGCGTTATCGCCGCCGCGTCGCCGCTTTACAAGAACCTCTACACCGAAGCCAAATTCAACGGCGAGGCGCTGACCACCTACACGCCCCGCGGCTCCTGGGCCGAGCTGCATCGCAAGCTCAGCAGCATGAATTCGGTGCACATCGAGAACGTGCACATCCTCGCCAACCTGGAGCCGTTCCGCTACGGCTCGGCCGATTTTATCCAGAAATCGGTGCAGGCCATGCACAACACTTACGGCGCCAACGGCTTGCACCTCTACCCGGAGTCGTCGTACTGGGACTGGCCTTACTCGGCCGACAACGTGCCCGGCCGCCAGCTGCAGGTCGACCGCGACTGGCTCTGGTATGCCGAATGGGCCCGCTACGCCTGGCGCGCCAACCGCCCCCGCCCGGCCGAAGTCGCTTACTGGAGCCAGAAGCTGGCCGCGCAATTTGGCTGCGACCCGGCCGCCGGCCAGCAAATTCTGACGGCCTACGAAGAAGCCGGCGAAATCGAGCCCAAGCTGCTGCGCCGCTACGGCATCACCGACGGTAACCGCCAGACGCTCACGCTGGGCATGCTCATGAACCAGCTCATCGACCCCAAGCGCTACGGCTTGTTTACACTGCTTTATGAGTCGGAATCGCCAGAAGGTGAGATGATTATCGAGTATGCCGAAAAGGAGGCGAAAGGGGAGAAGCATGTCGGCGAAACGCCACCGCAGGTGGCCAATGAGGTGGTGGCGCACGGTAAGGCCGCCATCGCAGCCATTGAGAAAGCAGCCCCATCCATCAAGAAGAATCAGACCGAGTTTGCCCGCGTCAAAAATGACATGTACTGCCAGGATGCGCTGGCCAATTTCTACGCCGAAAAGGCCCGGGCCGCTTTGCAGGTGCTACGCTACAAGTACTCGCACAACGTGCAGGACCTGACCGCCGCTGTGCCGCTGCTGCAAAGCAGCGTGGCGCACTGGCAGAAGCTCGTCGACCTCACCAAAGACAGCTACCTCTACGCCAACAGCATGCAAACCGCCCAGCGCAAAATCCCGATGCGCGGCGTGGACGGTACCTACAAAACCTGGGCGGAAATGCTGCCTGTTTATCAGAAAGAACTGGCCGATTTTCAGCATAACATCGACTCGCTGAAGAACACGAAAACCAATGTCGCCACGCGGAAAACAGAGGTGCTTCGCAATGCCCCGGTGGTGCTGCTGAACAAGAAGCCAAAGCCTTTATGGGTCGCATTAGGGCAACCTGCTTTCGCCGATACCACGGCGCAGATTACGGCCTTCGCGCCGGAACTGGCGGGGCTGGAAGGCGTTCTGTTCAGCAAGGCGCAGCAGGTGGCGCAGGGCACGGAAATTCGGTTTTCGACTAAAAAGCCGGTGCAAGTACTGGTCGGGTTTTTCAACCAGAAAAGCCCGCGCTACCTGCCCGTGCCGACCCTGGAAATTGATGCCAGTGCCAACGACTACGGCCAAGCTGAGAGCCGGATTTTGAACGCGCTATCCATCCCCGGCCTGCCGCCTGTCAACGTCCACGCCTACTCCTTCAAAGCCGGCACGCATACGCTGAACCTGGCCCGCGGCGCCTGCATGATTCTGGGGTTTGTGGATGCCACGCAACCGGTGCCGACTTACAATGCCGGGCTGGGCAGCGCAGTGGCACCGGGCCGGGAAATTGACTGGTTGTTTGAGTAATCAAGAACGTCATGCAGAGCAGAGCGAAGCATCCCGCGTGCCGAAGTAAACCAATCGATTGAGTTGCTATTGCCCGCGAGATGCTTCGCTACGCTCTGCATGACGTTCTTTCTTATTGCTATCGTATGCAATTAAAACCCACCCACCTACTCCTTTGCCTCGGTTTGCTTAGCGCCGCGCCCGCCGCGGCCCAGGTCCTCACGCCCGAGCACCTGCGTGCCAGCGTGGCCCGCTTCAATGCGCTGGACAAGGAGGACGTCATCAACCTCGTGCCCAATGCCCAGGCGGCCGACTGGCTGGCCCGCGAAGTACCTTTGTTCGAGTGCCCCGATTCGGCCATTCAGGAAACGTACTACTACCGCTGGTGGACCTTCCGCAAGCACCTGAAGCAGACGCCCGACGGCTACGTATTCACGGAGTTCATCACGCCAATGAAGCACGCCGGGCCTTACAACACCATCAGCAGCGCCCTGGGCCACCACCTCAACGAAGGCCGCTGGCTGCACGACCCGCAGTACATCGACCAGTACACGAAGTTCTGGTTATTCGCCAAGCAACCGCAGGTGAATGCCAAGCTGCATAGCTTCAGCAGCTGGCTGCCCGATGCGGTGTATGAGCTATACAAGGTGAATAATAACCAAGCCTTTGTGCAGGAGACGCTGCCTGCGCTCAACGCCGACTACCGGCAGTGGGAAAAGGAGCGAATGCTCCCCAGCGGCCTGTTTTGGCAGTACGACGTGAAGGATGCAATGGAGGAATCCATCAGCGGTGGGCGCAAGGAAAAGAACGTGCGGCCCACCATCAACAGCTACATGTACGGCAATGCCAAAGCCCTGGCTACCATGGCAAAGCTGACCAAGAACGACACGCTAGAGCGTAAGTACGCCGCCAAGGCCAAGCAGCTCCGCGCCGACGTGCAGAAGACGTTGTGGGACCCCAAAGCCAGTTTTTTCAAGGTGCAGTATGAGAAGGGCGGCCTTTGCGAGGCGCGGGAGGAACTGGGCTATATTCCCTGGTATTTCAACCTGCCCGCCGATAAGCCGCAGTACGCCAAGCAGTGGGCGCAGCTTACCGATGAAGGTGGTTTCCGAGCACCCTGGGGCCTCACCACGGCCGAGCGGCGCGCGCCCGGCTTCCGCACCCACGGCTCGGGCCACGGCTGCGAGTGGGACGGTGCGGTGTGGCCCTACGCCACCACCCAAACCCTGAAAGGCCTCGCCAACCTGCTCACAGACTATAAGCACCACGACGGCATGACGGCTCAGATTTACTACGACGAGTTGCGCAAATACGCCCTCTCGCACCGGAAAAACGGCGTGCCCTACCTCGGTGAGTACCAGGATGAAAAGACCGGCGAGTGGCTGAAGGGCGACAACCCGCGCAGCAGCTATTACAACCATTCCGGCTTCGCCGATTTGGTGATAACCGGCCTCGTAGGCCTTAAGCCGCGAACCGATAACGTGGTGGAAGTATTTCCGCTGGTGCCCGCCGGGCAGTGGGACTGGTTTGCGCTGGACCAGGTGCGCTACCACGGCCGGATGATTGCCGTGATTTGGGACAAAACCGGCCAGAAGTACGGACGGGGCCAGGGCCTGCGCATCTTCGCCGACGGCAAGGAAATTGGCCGCGCCAGCGAGCTGAAAAAGCTGACGGCCAAACTGCCGGGATAGTTAGCAGATACGAAAAGGCACGTCATGCTGAGCGGAGTCGAAGCATCTCTACTGCCCAACTAATCAGATTTACTATTGCGGTAGAGATGCTTCGACTCCGCTCAGCATGACCGTTTCAATACACTGTTCAGAATGAAACACTTCCTCTCCGCCTTTCTCCTGCTGTTCACCATCTCGGCCGCCCGCGCCCAGGACTATTACAACGTTCTGAAATACGGCGCGAAAAACGATAGCACAAAGCTCTCCACCGCCGCCATTGCCAAGGCCATTGACGCGGCGGCGAAGGCGGGCGGCGGCACCATCTACTTTCCGGCGGGCCGCTACCTGACCGGCCCCATTCGCCTCAAAAGCAACATTACCATTGAGGTAGGGGCCGGCGCCATTATCTACTTCAGCAACAATTTCGACGACTACCTGCCCATGGTGCCCTCGCGCTATGAAGGCATCGATGTGACCAGCTTTTCGCCGCTGTTCTACGCCTACAAGGCCGAAAACATCACCATCAAGGGCCGGGGCATTATCGACGGGCAGGGCAAAAAGTGGTGGGACTACGCCGAAGGGCAGTCGCGCAAAAGCCAGGATTCGAAGTGGCAGCAGGAGTTTAAGCGGCTCAATGCCAATATTATTCGGCCCGACGAGCAGGGCGGCGTGATTGACCGGGCGTTTCTACGGCCGCCGTTTATCCAGCCCATGTTTTGCAAAAATGTGTTGATTGAAGGCATCACCATCCGCAACTCGCCGTTCTGGACGGTGAACCCCGAATTCTGCGAAAACGTGACCATTACGGGCGTCACCATCAATAATCCGAAGTCGCCCAATACCGACGGCATCAACCCCGAATCGTGCCGCTACGTGCACATTTCGAACTGCCACATCAGCGTGGGCGACGACTGCATCACCATCAAATCGGGCAAGGACGCGGCCGGGCGCAAGATGAATATGCCAGCCGAAAACTACACCATCACCAACTGCACCATGCTGAGCGGGCACGGCGGCGTGGTGATTGGCTCGGAGATGTCGGGCGGAGTGAAGAAAATCACGATTTCGAACTGCATTTTCGATGGCACCGACCGGGGCATCCGCATCAAAACGGCCCGGGGCCGGGGCGGCGTGGTGGAGGACATTCGCGTCGATAACATCGTGATGAAGAACATTCGTGAGCAGATGATTGTGCTCGATATGCAGTACGCCAAGTCGACGCCCGAGCCGGTTTCGGAGCGCACGCCGCGCTTCCGCAACATCCATTTCAGCAACATCACGGCCGAGGGCAACCAGGCGGGCCTGCTGAACGGCCTGAGCGAAATGCCCATCGAAAACGTAACGTTCAGCAACTGCAACTTCGACGCGAAACAGGGCTTTACGGTGAAGGAGGCCCGCAACATTGCGTTTCATAACGTGGAAGTGAACACGACCATCGGCCCGAGCGTGCGCGCCGAAAACGTGCAGCAAATCTGGCTCGACGGCATTCGCAGCGCCCGCCCGGTAGCCGCTACTTCGCTGCTAGAGTTGAATAACACCGTTGATGCTTTCGTGTATAATTGCTTCCCGGCGGCCGGTACCGAAACGTTTCTGACGCTGAAAGGGGCCAACACGCGCAACATCGGCCTGCAAAACAACAACCTGAAATACGTGAAAATCCCCGTGAGCCAGGCCGCCGATGTGAAGGAGCGGGTGGTAGGGCCGTAGCACCGTAGCGTGGACTCTGCGAGTCCGCGCATTAGCTGACTTCTCCGCATTTGCTACCCCGCCCATGCGCGGACTTGCAGAGTCCACGCTACAATCTTCCCGATGCTGCGTCTTCTCCTTTTCTTCCTGCTCTTAAGCTCCGTGGCCGCCGCCCAGCAGCCGCTCATGCTCCGCTACGCCCAGCCGGCCGCGAAATGGACCGACGCGCTACCCATCGGCAACGGCCGGCTGGGCGGCATGGTGTATGGCGGGGTAGGGCAGGAGCACATTCAGTTCAACGAAGCCACGCTCTGGACCGGCCGGCCACGGGCCTACGCCCGGCCCGGCGCCGCGCAATATTTGCCCCAAATCCGACAGTTGCTGGCCGAGGGCAAACAGGCCGACGCCGAAAAGTTGGCCGAGCAGCATTTTATGGGCCTGAAGGACCACGAGGAAACGTATGATGCTGAAAAAGCCGCTTGGCTTCAGAAAATCCAGGCCGTGAGTGTGGCCCAGGCCGTGGCCAAGCCGGGCTGGAAACCCTGGGCTGTGCCCTCGCCCAACGGCTGGGAGGCCGCCGGATTGGATGGGTTGGACGGGGCGGTCTGGTTCAGAACCACCTTCGACCTGCCCGCCGCTTGGGCTGGCAAAGACCTTACCCTAAGCCTGGGCCGCATCCGCGACGCGGACGTGACCTATGTGAACGGCCAGCAAATCGGTGCTGACGAGGGCATCAGCAAGAAGCGGCGCTACCGGGTGCCAGCCGCCGCGCTCAAGGCGGGCCGCAACGAGGTGGTTATTCAGGTGCTCAATTTTTATGACAAGGGTGGGCTGATTGGCGTGAAGGAAAAGCAGCCGGTTTTCGTGGCCTATCCCGAGGGCGCGGCCCCCGAAACCGGTGTGGCACTGAGCCCCGACTGGCAATATTGGGTGCAGGATGCCAACCCGCCATTGGCCCCGAGCTACCAGGCGTCGTACCAACCGTTTGGGGATTTGTGGCTGGATTTTCCAGCGGCCGGCCCGGCTACCGGCTACCAGCGCAGCTTGGACATCGGCCAGGCGGTGGCCCGCACGCAATACCGGCAGGGTGGCACCACGTTTACGCGGGAGTATTTTGCCAGCGCCCCCGGCCAGGCCGTCGTCTCGCACCTGGCTGCCGGCACGAGGGGCAAGCTAACCTTTACGGCCCGTCTCGGCAGTGTGCACGACCGGCGCCACACCTCCCGCCTCGACGACCACACCCTGGCCCTGGCCGTGCAGGTGCGCGACGGCGTGCTACGCGGCGTGAGCTACCTGCGCATCATCTCCGATGGCAAAGTCACCGTGACGGACGGGCAGATTCGGGTGGAAAATGCCAGTCAGGCCACGCTTTACCTCACGGCCGCTACCAATTTCAGGAGTTACCAGGACGTATCGGGGCAGCCCGAGCAGCTGGCGAAACGGGCGCTGGATAAGGCATCGCAGCAGCCTTACGCCGACCTCAAGGCCGCGCACGTTCGGGACTATAAGAAGCTGTTCGACACCTTCGCCATCGACCTCGGCCATACCCAAAACGAGCAGCTGCCCACCGATACCCGCATCCTGCAGTTCAGCCCCACGGCCGACCCGGCGCTGCTGGCGTTGTACCTGCAGTTCGGGCGCTATTTGCTCATATCATCGTCGCGGGCGGGTGGGCCGCCGGCCAACCTGCAGGGGCTGTGGAACGACTCGCTGACGCCTTCCTGGGGTAGCAAGTTCACCACCAACATCAACCTGGAAATGAACTACTGGCCGGCTGAGGAGCTGAACCTCTCGGCCTGCACCGCGCCGTTGTTCAGCTTCATCGACCAGCTTGCCCAAACCGGCCAGACCACTGCCCAGGCCAACTACCACGCCCCTGGCTGGGTGCTACACCACAACACCGATATCTGGGCCGGTACCGCGCCCATCAACGCCGCCAACCACGGCATTTGGGTAACGGGCGCGGCCTGGCTCTGCCAGCCCATTTGGGAGCACTACCAGTTCACGCAGGACCGAGAATTTCTGAGTCAGCAATACCCAGTGTTAAAGCAGGCGTCGCAGTTTTACGCCGACTTTCTGGTGAAGGACCCGCGCACCGGCTGGCTCATCAGCTCGCCCTCCAACTCGCCAGAGCACGGCGGGCTGGTGGCCGGCCCCACAATGGACCACCAGATTATTCGGGAGCTTTTCAAAACCACCAGCGCCGCCGCCAAAACGCTCGGCGTTGATGCTGACTTGCAACAGGAATTAGCCGAAAAAGCCCGCCAGCTGGCGCCCAACCAAATCGGTAAGCACGGCCAGCTGCAGGAGTGGCTCGAAGACAAGGATGACCCTGCCGACACGCACCGCCACGTGTCGCACCTCTGGGGCGTGTTTCCGGGCACCGATATCAGCGGCGACACCACGGCGGCCCTGACGCGGGCGGCCCGCAAGTCGCTGCTGCTGCGCGGCGACGACGGCACCGGCTGGAGCCTGGCCTGGAAAGTCAACCTTTGGGCCCGCTTCCGCGACGGCAACCACGCCCTGCGCATCCTCGAAAAGCTGCTTTCGCCCGCCGAAAACGGCACCGGCGCCGAGCAGGGCGGCGTGTACCACAACCTGTTTGATGCCCATCCGCCCTTTCAGATTGACGGCAACTTCGGCGGCGCGGCCGGCATGGCCGAAATGCTGCTGCAAAGCCAGGCCGGCTATCTGGATGTGTTGCCGGCGCTGCCCACCGCCTGGGCCAGTGGCAGCGTACGCGGCCTGCGGGCGCGGGGCGGCTTCGTGGTCGATATGAAGTGGGCCCAAGGCAAGCTGTCGGAGGTCGAAATCAAGTCGGAAGCCGGGCGGGAGTGCGTGGTGAAATATGCGGGGAAAGAGGTGCGGCTTGCTACGAAAGCAGGCGGCGTTTATAAACTGGCGGACGTAGGGGCGGGGCTTGCCCCCGCCCGTCGTTGAAGGAAGACAGAATGATGACTTTGCGGCTGCTGCAACGATTTTGGTCAACGACGGGCGGGGGCAAGCCCTGCCCCTACATCGTGCTGATTTGGCTCCTGCTGGCATTCCAAACCCACGCCCAAACCCGCACCATCATCCCGCTGCTCGACAATTGGCGCACCGCCGCCGACGACCACAACCAACAGGCCCATCCCACCTTCGAACGCCCCGATTTCAACGACCAAGCCTGGCAAACCGTGGCCGTGCCCCACAACTGGGACGCCTACGAAGGCTACCGCCGCCAGCGCCACGGCAACCGCCACGGCTACGCCTGGTACCGCAAAACCTTCGCGTCGCCCACCGCCGCAAAAGATGCCCGCAGCTTCCTGTTCTTCGAGGGTGTGGGCTCCTACGCCACCGTTTGGCTGAACGGCCGGCAGGTGGGCTACCACGCCGGGGGCCGCACCACGTTCACGCTCGAGGTAACCGCTGCCCTCAGCCCCGCCGGCCGGCCCAACGTGCTGGCCGTGCGCGCCGACCATCCGGCCAACATCCAGGACTTGCCCTGGGTGTGCGGCGGCTGCTCCGAGGAGCGAGGCTTTTCGGAAGGCTCGCAGCCCATGGGGATTTTCCGGCCCGTGTCGCTAGTCGTTACTAATTCGGTGCGCGTGGAGCCTTTCGGTGTGCATATATGGGCCGATTCCACGGTGTCGGCCCAATCGGCGCAGTTGCGAGTAGATACCGAGCTAAAAAACTACGGCGATAAGGCGCAGACGCTCACCATCACCAACCAACTATTGGACCGGCAGGGGAGGAGTGTAGCGGAAAGCAGCACGAAGCAAAAGCTGGCAGCAGGCACAGCTACGCAGCTTCTTCAGCAACTGCCGGTGCTCAGGCAGCCGCACCTGTGGTCGCTGGCCGACCCGTATTTGTATCGGCTGGTTACGAAAATCAGCGCCAAAGGCAAGCTGCTGGATGAGCTGGAAACGCCCTACGGCATCCGCTGGGTGAGCTGGCCGATTGGCCGGGCCGCCGCAGCTGGGCAGAAGCAGTTTTTGCTCAATGGTAAGCCGGTTTTCATTAACGGCATTGCCGAATACGAACACCTGATTGGCCAGAGCCACGCCTTCACGCCGGAGCAAATTCGCACCCGTGTGCAGATGGTAAAAGCTGCCGGCTTCAATGCCTTCCGTGACGCTCACCAGCCGCATAACCTGCGTTATCAGGCCAATTGGGACTCGCTGGGGCTGCTGTGGTGGCCGCAACTGGCCGCCCACGTGTGGTACGACACGCCGGCCTTCCGCCAGAACTTCAAAACCATGCTCACCGATTGGGTGAAGGAGCGCCGCAACAGCCCCTCGGTAGTGCTCTGGGGCCTCGAAAACGAAAGCACCCTGCCGGCTGATTTTGCCCGCGAGTGCAGCGCCCTCATTCGCCAGCTGGACCCCACGGCCTCGCGCGAGCGCAAAATCACGACCTGCAACGGCGGCCAGGGCACTGACTGGGACGTGCCCCAAAACTGGACCGGTACCTACGGCGGCGACCCCAATCAATACGGTGCCGATGTGGCCCGGCAAGTCCTCATCGGCGAGTACGGCGCTTGGCGCACCCTCGACCTGCACCAGTCTGGCCCGCCCGCTTTCAACAGCGGCCCGTTCAGCGAAGACCGGTTTGCGCAGTTGATGGAGCTGAAAGTGCGCCTCGCCGAAACAGCCAAAGACCAGACGGCCGGCCACTTTTTCTGGCTGCTGACCTCGCACGACAACCCCGGCCGGGTGCAGGGCGGCGAAGGCCAGCGCGAGCTCGACCGCGTGGGCCCCGTGAACTACAAGGGCCTGCTCACGCCCTGGGAAGAGCCGACGGATGCCTTCTACATGTTCCGCGCCAACTACGCGCCCAAGGAGCGGGAGCCAATGGTCTACCTTGCCTCCCACACCTGGCCCGACCGCTGGCTGACGCCCGGCCGGAAAGACAGCATCACGGTCTATTCCAACTGCGACGAAGTGGAGCTGTTCAACGATGTGAATGCGGCTTCGCTGGGCCGCAAAAGCCGCGCTGGCGGCATTGGTACGCACTTTCAATGGGACAAAGTTGATATCAAATACAATGTGCTTTATGCCGTGGGCTACGTGGCCGGCAAGGCCGTGGCGAAGGACTATATCGTCCTGCACCACTTGCCCAAAGCGCCGAATTTCGACCAATTCCTGGTCGATGCGCAGCCCCTTGCCCAGCCCCAGCCGGGCCTCAATTACCTCTACCGTGTGAACTGCGGCGGCCCCGCCTACCAGGACCAGCACGGCAGCATCTGGCAGGCCGACCAACCCCGCACTGACCCTAAAACCTGGGGTTCTGAGTCGTGGACGCAGGAGTTTCCGGGCATCACACCCTTCTTCGCCAGCCAGCGCCGCACGTTTGACCCCATAGCCGGCACCCGCGACTGGCCGCTGTTTCAGAGCTTCCGCTATGGCCGCGAGAAGCTGCGCTATGCCTTCCCCGTGCCCGATGGGGAGTATGCGGTTGAGCTGTATTTCGCGGAGCCCTGGCTGGGAACCGGCGGCGGGCTGGACTGCACCGGCTGTCGCTTGTTTGATGTGGCCATCAACGGTGAAACCGTGCTCAATAACCTTGACATCTGGAAGGAAGCTGGCCACGACCACGCCCTGAAAAAGACCGTGCGCGCCCGTGTGACGGGCGGCCAGCTCATCATCTCCTTCCCGCGCGTCGCCTCTGGCCAGGCACTCATTTCCGCCATTGCCATCGGCACTGCAGATGCCAGGGCGCAGCTTGCACCCGCGCCACTGCCCGTCATCGTCAACCTGAAAATCAACAACCCAGCCCAGACTGCGCAATGGTCGGCCCAAACCTGGCTCGATACGGGCACCCAGAGTTTCAGCGACGCTTCGGCAACTTTCAGCGCCTTGCCTTCTGCGCTATATGGAGCCGAATGGCTGCGCGGGCCAGGCAAGCCCAATGCCGCTGGCGGCACGTTCAGCGTCAGCACCGCCGCCGATGTGTACGTGGGCCTTGACACGAAGCAGGCAACCCATCCGGCTTGGCTCAAAGAATACGAGGATACCAAAACGAACCTCGAAACCGCTGGTCCAGTCACAAGTACTTTCCGTTTGTATCGCAAGCGCTTCCCGGCCAACGCCACCGTTGCCTTCGGCCCCAATAGCAGTCCCTACATAGTAGCCGTGAACCGCGCCAGCACCATCGAGCCGGCCTACGACCTCAAGGCCATTACCGGCTACAAGCCCGCCACTGCCCGCCTTCTCGGCCCCGGCCTGATGAAGGAAACCGTCAATACCAAGGAAAGTATCGCCTTCAAAGAGCCCGCCGGCAGCGCCGTGGAGTGGACCATCCAAACCGGCGTGGCTGATACCTACTCGCTCACCTTTCGCTACGCCAACCCGGGCGCCCGGCCACTCACCGCCCAATTTAGCCTAGCCTTGGCCGACGGCACGGTCCTCAAAACCGAAACCGTAGAACTGGTGCCCTCCAAACCAGGCAAGTGGAATTACCTCACTACCTCCACCGGCGGCATGATAAATGCCGGCAGCTACAAGGTGAAGCTCACTGCTACGGATGCGGCGGGGCTGAGCGTGTCGGGGCTGGATGTGCAGTAGGCGGTCACCTCACCCCCGGCCCCTCTCCCGCGGAGAGGGGTGCCTAACGATTACCAGCCGCGCCGCCGTGGCTCCCCTCTCCGCGGGAGAGGGGCCGGGGGTGAGGTGCCCTGCGCTAAGATGTTACAATAGGAGGCTAACAATCTACACGGCCTCCGCCGGCCCCGCCGGTAAATTTGCTATTGACTACGGCAGCCCTCTTTTCCGGCTCAATGTCGCGGCAATTTGGTAATATGGCCTCATGAGCAATTTGCGAGTTCTTGACCTTGTTATCATTGCGCTGTATCTGGCGGCCATGATTGCCGTAGGCGCCTGGTTTGCCCGGAAAAACGACAGCGCCGAGCAATATTCCAGCGCTTCCGGCCTGATTCCGGGCTGGGCCATTGGCATGTCCATCTACGCTACTTTTCTGAGTAGCAACACCTTTCTGGGCGTGCCGGGCAAAGCTTTTGGCACCAACTGGAACGCCTTTGTTTTCAGCATTTCCATGCCGCTGGCGGCTTGGGTAGCTACCAAATATTTCGTGCCGTTCTACCGTAGCACCGGCGAAATATCGGCCTACACGCACCTGGAGCACCGTTTTGGCAGCTGGGCGCGCACCTATGCGGTGGCCTGCTTCCTGCTCACGCAGCTGGCCCGCATCGGCTCCATCTTCTTCGGCATTGCCCTCACCTTGCAGGCCCTCACCGGCTTCTCCATGGAGTGGATTATGCTCATCACCGGCAGCTGCATCATCGTCTACACGGTGCTGGGCGGCATCGAGGCTGTTATCTGGACCGAGGTGGTGCAGGGCGTGGTTAAGACCTTCGGCGCGCTGCTGATTCTGTACCTGATTGTGACCAACATGCCGGGCGGCTTCGCCAAAATTGTGGCCATCGGCGAGCAGCAGCACAAGTTCAGCCTCGGCGGTTTCTCGCCTGATTTCACGCAATCAACCTTCTGGGTGGTGCTGCTCTATGGCTTCTTCATCAACCTCAACAACTTCGGGGTCGACCAGAACTACGTGCAGCGCTACCACACCGCTACGTCGGCCAAGCAGGCGGCTAAGTCTATCTGGCTCTGCGTGTTGATTTACGTGCCGGCCTCGCTGCTGTTCTTTGTTATCGGTTCGGCGCTGTTTGCCTACTACCAGGTGCACCCCGAGCTGATTGAGGCCGTGAAACTGAAAGTGGCCGCTGAGAAGCTGCCCCTCAGCGCTACCGCCGGCCAGATTGCCCAGGCCGCCGCCGCCCTGCAGCCCGCCGACTACGGCGATAAGGTGATGCCGCACTTCATGGTGACGAAAATCCCGCCCGGCTTCGTCGGCCTCATCGTGTCGGCCATTCTGTCGGCGGCCATGAGCACCATCAGCTCGGGCATGAACGCCTCGGCCACCGTCTTCACCGTCGACATCTACCAGCGCTACTTCCGGCCCAACCTCAGCGTGAAGCAAACCATGCGCAGCCTGCACATCGGCACCGTGCTGGTGGGCTTGGCGGGTATGGGCGTGGGCATCGCCATGATTGGCGTGAAAAGTGTGCTCGACGTGTGGTGGCAGTTGTCGGGCATCTTCGCGGCGGGCATGCTGGGCTTGTTCCTGCTCGGCATCATCAGCCGCCAGACGCGCAACGCTGAGGCGCTCACCGCCACCATCATCGGCGTGCTGGTCATCCTCTGGCTCACGCTCTCGCCCAAGCTGCCCGAGGGCCTGGCCGGGCTGCGCAATCCGCTGCACCAGAGTATGGTGATTGTGGTGGGCACGCTCACCATTTTCCTGCTGGGTTTGCTGCTCACGCGCTTCCGCCAGCGCCGTGCCGCACCCCTCGCCTCCGAAGAAATCCTAACACAGTCCGTCCATTAGCCGGCCCACATTTACAACCTCCGCGGCTCACCCGCCCCAGCCTTTATCCTTATGAAAAATGCATCCAAGGGATTTATCCCCGTTATGCTCATGCCCTTTCAAAACGACGGGCAAATTGATTATCCGGCCCTTACTGGACTGACGGAGATGTATTTAAAAGCCGGGGCCGTCGGCCTCTTCGCCAATTGCCTCTCCAGCGAGATGTTCGAGCTGAGCGCTGAGGAGCGCCTGCAAAGCATTCGCCACATCGTGGACGTGGCGGGCGGCGCGGTGCCCGTGGTGGCCACCGGCACCTTCGCTGGCGCCCTCAACGAGCAGGCCGATTTCGTGAAGCAAGTCTACGAAGCCGGTACTGAGGCCGTCATCGTCATCACCGGCCTGCTGGCCGCGCAAGAGGAGTCCGACGCCGTGTTCAACGAGCGGTTCCACCGCCTGTTGGATTGGACCAGCGGCGTGCCCCTGGGCTTCTACGAGTGCCCTGAGCCCTACAAGCGCGTCCTCACGGCCGAGCAGTTAGGCCAGTTCGTAGCCACCGGCCGCGTCACTTACCACAAAGACACCTGCCTTGATATTGAGCAGATTCGGGCCAAGCTGGCCGCCACCGCGGGCCACAAATTTGGTCTGTATGATGCCTACATGGGCCACGCCGTGGAGTCGTTGAAAGCCGGAGCTGCCGGGCTATCCTGCATCCAGGGCAATTTCTTTCCCGAACTCATCGTGTGGCTCTGCCGCAACTACGATAACGCCTCGCTGCAGCACGAAGTAGCTGAGGTGCAGGAGTTCTTCATCAAGAACATGGGCGTGATGCACGACGTGTACCCTACCGTGGCCAAGTACTCGCTCAAGCAGCGCGGGGTAGATATTTCCACCTTCACCCGCCGCAAGGTGGGGAATTTTACCGGCACCGTGCGGGCTGGGGTAGAGGCGTTGTATGGCGACTACAGCACGTTGAGCCGGCAACTGGAATTGGTGGCATAGATAGTAAAAGGCTATAGACAAAGGTAGAACGTCATGCTGAGCGTAGCCGAGGCATCTCGCGTGCAGCAGTAATCAAAATCGATTCAACGATTGAGTTACTGCCACACGCGAGATGTCTCGGCTGCGCTTAGCATGACGTTCTGTTTAAATACTGCCTTACGCCGCCATGGCCAGTTCCTTGTGGTTGTGCAGGTATTTTTTCTTGTATTCCAGCGGCGTCATCTTCGTGATTTTCTTGAAGTGACGGTAGAAATTCGACACGTTATTAAAGCCACATTCAAAACAGACGACCTCCGTTGGTAGCTTGTCCTCAATCAATTGCCGGCAGGCTTGGCTGATGCGGATTTCGATGAGAAAATCATAGTACGTTTTCTTCGTAATCAGCTTGAAATAGCGGCAGAAGGACGTGACGCTCAGGTTGCTGATGGACGCAATTTCGTCCAATGTGATTTCCTTCTTGTAGTTCGACAGCGTGTAATTGCACACCTTGTTGATGCGCTGCACGTCCGACTCATTGCTCTGCTTGAAGGCGTGGTGCTCCGAGGCGATGGTCTGGGTTTCCGTGGTTTCGGAAAGCACTTTCAGGATGGAGAGGAAGATGATGATGCGGTCGAGGTCCGTGGCGTTGACCGCCTGGCGCATGAGAGGCGCCAGCTTGGCCTTGGCCTTGCCGGTGATGAGCAGGCCGCTTTTGGCTTTCTCGAACAGCTTGGGGATGAGGTAGGCCTCGGGCAGGCCGAAGAGGTAACGACCCAAGCACTCGGGCAGAAACTGGATAACGATGGCCTCGACCTGCTTCTCCGGGTTGCCCTGGAAATACTCTTCGTTGCAGCGCCACACGTGCGGCAGATTGGCGCCCACGAGCACCATCTCGCCCGCCGAAAAATTGTCAATATTGTCGCCGATGAGCCGCACGCCCTCCCCCTTAATGGTATAGACCAGCTCCAGCTCGGGGTGGTAGTGCCAGGTGGTACCAAAATACGATTTCACGTCGTGGCGAATGCTGAAAGAGCTCTGCGGAGCAACCGGGACTTTGTGGAAATGCGCTTTCATGGGAGTGAGGATTTGGTGGGAATTGGGAGCGAAGTGGTTGGGCGGGAGGTTGGTCCGCTACTTAGTTGCGAAATCGATTGTGTAGAAGGGCGAAAAGGCGAATCAGCAAAACGGAGTTCAAGGCAGCAAAAAAGTCGTTGGAGCAGGCTTCTCTAGGATATTATCCTGGGCGCTAAGAAGCTTAAAACTCATTGACAATGGATAAAATCAGTCAGTAAGTAGTCACTAAACTATAACCCTCCAAAAGCTGAACTCTCCTGTACTTGCCTGCTCTGGCGTTCTGAAGGACTAAATGGACCGAAAAATTTCCGTTCCGGCACGAGGAGAGGGGTTGATTTTTGCTTCAGGCCCGGAAAATAGCTTAGGGCAGTGCACGCCATCGCATGGTAATATCCTACACTAAGTAGGCAAAAATCCGGAGGCTTACGGGCGAATATGCTGGCAAATTTGTCTACCCACTCAACCCGGATTTTTTCTGCCCAAACCCGCGCGCCAACCCAGTTCTCTCTGGTAGTGCGCGGTGGTTTCGGCCCCACCATTTACCGTTACAGCCCGTGGCCTCATTTCCTGCCAACGAAGTTCTGCTCCTTGCCAGCGGCGACCTGCGCCTGGCCGCCAACCAAAACTGCTGGGCCGCCCAGCAGGCCATGGAAGCCCAACTCACCACCGCCCTCGAAAAGCAGGGCTGGACGGTGAAGCGCGCCCACGCCTACGACCCTGAGAAGCAACACGGCTTCCTCGATTCGCAGAAAATGGGTATGGAGGTGTTCCGGCACATCAATCCCCGGCAGCCGCTCATCGTGGCCGAAAGCGTGTGGCAGTATTCGCACCACGTGCTGGCCGGCCTCACCACCCACCAAGGCCCCATGCTGACGGTGGCCAACTGGAGCGGGCAGTGGCCCGGCTTGGTGGGCATGCTCAATCTGAACGGCTGCCTCACTAAGGCCGGCGTGAGCTACAGCACGCTCTGGAGCGAGGATTTTACGGATGCATTTTTTGAGAAAGGCCTGACACAGTGGCTGGAGCAAGGCCATATCACACAGGACGAGCGCCACGTGAAGAGCTTCGCCGCCGCTACGCTGCCAGCCACGGAAGAACATACCGGCCGCACCTTCGGCCGGAAATTCCGGCAGCACAAGGCCATCATGGGCGTGTTTGACGAGGGCTGCATGGGCATGTACAACGCCATTGTGCCCGACGAGCTGTTGCACGCCACTGGCATCTTCAAGGAGCGCCTCAGCCAGGCCAGCCTCTACGCCGCCATGCGCACCGTGACCGACGCCGAAGCCCAGGCCGTGCTCGACTGGCTGCTGGCCCGCGGCATGAAGTTCAACTGGGGGACCGACGAGGCCACCCAACTCACCAAAGCCCAGACGCTGGAGCAGTGCAAAATGTATATTGCCGCCGTGCGTATCGCCGATGAGTTCGGCTGCGACACCATCGGCATCCAGTATCAGCAGGGCCTCAAGGACCTGACCGTGGCCAGCGACCTGGCCGAGGGACTCCTCAATAATGCCGACCGCCCCCCGGTGTTCTCCACCACCGGCGAGGAGCTGTACGCCGGCCAGGCGCTGCCCCACTTCAACGAAGTGGATGAGTGCGCCGGCCTCGACGCCCTGCTCACCTACCGCCTTTGGAACGAGCTGGGCCTGAGCGGCGAAACCACGCTGCACGACCTGCGCTGGGGCCAAAGCTTCGACACCGGCGACGGCGACGAATTTGTGTGGGTATTCCTGATTTCGGGTGCCGCCCCGCCGGCGCACTTCGTGGATGGCTACGCGGGCACCAGCAGCGAGCGCCAGCCCGCCATGTATTTTCGCCTCGGTGGCGGCAGCGTGCGCGGGGTGAGCCGCCCCGGCTCCATCGTGTGGAGCCGCGTGTACGTGATGGACGGCAAGCTGCACTGCGACCTCGGCGTGGGCGAAGCCGTGGCCCTGCCCGCCGCCGAAACCCAGCGCCGCTGGCAGGAAACGACGCCCGAATGGCCCATCATGCACGCCGTGCTCTGCGGCGTGAGCCGCGACCAGATGATGGCCCGCCACAAGGCCAACCACATCCAGGTGGTGTATGCGCCCTACGCGGCCAAGGCCCACCAGCTTTGCCGCATCAAGGCCGCCGCGCTGGCCGAACTGGGCATCGAAGTGCATTTCTGCGGCGATGTAAAGGGCCTGACCAAAGCAACGGAAGCGGCGATAGTGCCGGCTGAGCTGGTGATTGCGGCTGGGTGAAGGCTATGTTGAATACCGTCATGCTCATCTAGCGTCCGCGCAGTCGAAGCATCTCTACTTCAGCACTAATCAATGATAGTCGCAACGAAGAGGTAGAGATGCTTCGACTGCGCGGACGCTAGATGAGCATGACGTTCTAAGATACCAAAACCACCCCACCCACCCAACATGACCAAACGCCGCCCCCTTCTCTCCATCCTGTTTGCCTCGGTCTGCGTCGCCCATTCGGCCCGCGCCCAGTACCCCACCATTCCGCCGGAGGTGCAGGCCAAAGCCGACGCCGCGCTGGCCGAGGAGGAAAAACGCTCGGATGCAGCCTGGCAAAAGGCGCAACCCATCATCGAAGCCGAAGCCAAGGCCGGCAAGCCATTCATTCCTTGGGCCGCCAAGCCCAGCGACCTGCCGCAATCCAGTCGCCTAGCATTCCCCGGCGCGGAGGGTGGGGGAGCCCACGTTTTTGGCGGGCAGGGCGGTAAGGTGTACGTGGTGAAAAGCCTGTCCGACCGTGGCCCTGGCACTCTGCGCGAGGCGTTGGAGCAGGGCGGCGCGCGCATCATCGTGTTCAACGTGGCGGGCATCATTCGCTTGCAAACCCCCATTATTATTCGGGCGCCCTACGTCACCATTGCGGGCCAGACGGCCCCCGGCGATGGCATCTGCGTGGCCGGCGAGTCGATTTGGATTAACACCCACGACGTAGTGGTGCGCTACGTGCGCTTCCGGCGCGGGGCCACCGACGTGGCCCGGCGCGACGATGGGCTGGGCGGCAACCCGGTAGGCAATATCTGCATCGACCACGTGTCGGCGAGTTGGGGTTTGGATGAGAACATGTCCATCTACCGCCACGTGTACCACAACCCCGAAACCGGCAAGGCCGACAAGCTGCCCACGGTGAACGTGACCATTCAAAACTCGATTTTCTCGGAGGGTTTGGATACGTATAATCACGCTTTCGGCAGTACCATTGGCGGGCTGAACAGCCTGTTTACGCGAAACCTGTGGGCCAATAATATTGCCCGCAACCCCTCGGTGGGTATGTACGGCGACTTCAACTTTGCCAACAACGTGGTGTTCAACTGGTGGAACCGCTCGGCTGACGGCGGCGACAATCACTCGGAGTACAACTTCGTGAACAACTACTACAAGCCCGGCCCCATCACGCCGGCCGGCGAGCCCATCAGCTACCGCATTCTCAAGCCCGAATCGGGCCGCGATAAGGACCAGAAAAACCTGTTCGGCAAGGCTTACGTGGCCGGCAACGTGGTGGCGGGCAACGACAAAGTGACCCAGGATAACTGGGCCGGTGGCGTGCAGGTAGAAGGCCAGCCCGATGCTGCGAAAACCGTAGCCGAAATCCGCACCGATAAGCCCTTCACGCTCCCCAACATGAACACCGTGCTGCCCGCCCAGGAGGCCTACCAGTACGTGCTGGCCAATGCCGGCTGCACCCTGCCCCGGCGCGACGCTGTGGATGCCCGCATTGTGGAAGACGTGCGCACCGGCAAAATCAGCTACGCTAAAGATGCCCAGGCTACTGTTAAAAGCCCCTACATCAAACGCCGCCTGCCCGAAGATTCCTATAAAAAAGGCATCATCACCGACCCAGCGCAGGTGGGTGGCTACCCCGATTACAAAGGCACGCCATACGCCGATGCCGACAACGACGGCATGCCCGACAAGTGGGAAACCGCCCACGGCCTCAACCCCAAAAGCGCCGCCGATGCCACTCAGGACCGTGATAAGGACGGCTACGCCAACATCGAAGAATACCTGAACAGCGTGGTGCCCCTGCAAAACGTGCGGCCGAATGCCGGCAAAGCCAAGTCATGATGTAGCGTGGACTCTGCGAGTCCGCGCCTGCCTGCACGACCTCCCCACTGCGCGGACTCGCAGAGTCCACGCTACATTTCCCCACATGATTTCCAAAGCGCGTCTTTTCCTCCTGCTACTAACCCTTGCCGCCTTCGTTCCGGCAGCCGAGCCCACCAGCCCGCTCAAAGTATCGCCCAACGGCCGCTACCTGATGACGGGCAGCGGCAAGCCCTTTTTCTGGCTGGGCGATACCGGTTGGCTGCTCTTCAGCAAGCTCAAGCGCGAGGAGGCCGAAACCTACCTCGAAGACCGCCGCAAAAAAGGCTTCAACGTAATTCAGGTGATGGTGCTACATCAGGTGCCCATCGCCAACGTCTATGGCGACTCGGCTATGGTGCACGGCAACGTGGCCCGGCCCCTCACCACGCCCGGCAACTCGCCCACCGATGCCGCGCAGTACGACTATTGGGACCATGTCGATTACATCGTGGACCTGGCCGCTAAAAAGGGCCTTTATATGGGCATGGTGCCGGTTTGGGGTACTAATGTGAAGAATGGTAAAGTGCGCCAGGCGCAGGCTAAAGCGTACGCTACATTTCTGGCTGAGCGGTATAAAAACCGGCCCAACATCATCTGGCTGAACGGCGGCGACATTGCCGGCAGCGACTCGCTGAAGGTCTGGAACACCATTGGCGCCACCCTGAAAGCCGTGGACCCGAACCACCTCGAAACCTACCATCCGCGCGGCCGCACACAGTCGTCGGACTGGTTTCATAACGCCAGTTGGCTGGATTTCAACATGTACCAGTCGGGCCATCAGCGCTACGAGCAGGACACTGCCCGCAAGGAAAAAAACCACTACGGCCCCGACAACTGGAAATACCAGCAGGCCGATTACGCCCTGAAACCCGCCAAGCCGAGCCTCGACGGCGAACCTTCCTACGAAGGCATTCCGCAGGGCCTACACGACATCACCCAGCCCCGCTGGACCGATGCCGACGTGCGCCGCTACGGCTACTGGTCGGTATTCGCGGGCGCGTTCGGCTACACCTACGGACAGAATTCGGTGATGCAGATGCACAGCAGCTTCGACAAGGGCAGCGCCTACGGCTCCTCGGAGTTGTGGTCGTCGGCCATCAATGCGCCCGGCGCGGCCCAGATGCAGTATTTGAAGCAGTTGATGCTGTCGCGGCCCTACTTCGAGCGGGTGCCCGACCAGTCGCTGATTGCGGGCGCGGCTGGGGAGAAGTATAACCGCCTGTTTGCCACGCGCGGGAAGAATTACGCTTTCATATATGCCTATAATGGGCGGAACATGCAGGTGAACTTGGGCCGGATTGCCGGGGCGAAAGTGAAAGCCGCGTGGTTTAGCCCACGCGATGGAAAAACCACGGCCATTGGTACCTTCCCGAACAAAGGCACCCAGGAGTTCAACCCGCCCGGCGAGCAAAAGGATGGCAACGACTGGGTGCTCATTCTGGACTCCGTCAGCTAAAGCATTGTGCGTAAAAAAATATCCCAATCCCTCCTGATACTGAGCGGCGCCACGCTGCTGAGCTCCTGCGCCAAAGAGGCGTACCTGTTCACCTCCTTCCGCGAGCCGGCCACCGACGGCCTGCACCTGCTCTACAGTTACGACGGCTACAAATGGAAGGACCTGAACAAGTCGTTCCTGACGCCCCAGGTCGGGCCCAGCAAGCTCATGCGCGACCCCAGCATCACGCAGGGGCCAGACGGCACCTACCACCTCGTCTGGACCTGCGGCTGGAAAGGCGATAAGGGCTTCGGCTACGCCAGCTCCAAGGATTTGGTGCATTGGTCGGAGCAGCGTTTCATCGACGTGATGAGCCACGAGCCCAGCACGGTGAACGTGTGGGCCCCTGAAATCTTCTTCGACCCGCCCACCCAGCAGTTCCTCATTGTGTGGGCCAGCACCATCCCGCTGCGCTTCCCCAAAGGACAGGAAGAAGAGGACAACAACCACCGCCTCTACTACACCACCACCAAAGATTTCCAAACCTTCGCACCCACCCGCCTCTACCTCGACCCCGGTTTCAGCGTCATCGATTCGGAAGTGCTGCGGCGCGGCGTCGATGATTACGTGCTGGTGGTGAAGGACAACACCCGGCCCGAGCGCAACATTAAAGTGGCTTTCGGTCCCACCGCCACCGGCCCATTTCTGAAAGTATCAGAGCCCTTCACGGCCAATTTCACCGAAGGCCCCAGCGTGGCCAAGCTGCCGCACAACCAATGGCTGATTTACTATGACGCCTACCGCGAGAAGAAGTACGGCGCGGTCAAAACTTCCGATTTCAAAACCTTCACCGATGTATCAGCCAAGGTGAGCGTGCCCGTCGGCCACAAGCACGGCACCATCTTCATAGTGCCGCGCAAGACGCTTAAGAATCTGCTGCAAACCGCGCCAGCAGGGGCGGCGGGTGCCACTTCAGCTACTGGAAAACCATGAGTAAAAATCAATTGCTGGCAGGATGTAGCGTGGACTCTGCGAGTCCGCGCACGGTCGAACGGCTTGGCAAGGCGCGGACTCGCAGAGTCCACGCTACAGTGCTGGCGGCGTTGCTCCCAGCCCTCGGCGCCCAAGCTCAAACCGCGCCCGAAACCATCCGCTACACCGGCACTACGCTCAGCAACGTGGACTACCACCACGGTCAACTGCGGCCGGCCATCGGCACGCACGCCCGGCAGGTGCTGCGCGCCAACCGCGAGCACCCCGACGCTGCTAACGGCGAGGGCTGGACCTACAACCACGCCCCCATGTTGGCTTATTGGAACGGGCAATTCTACTATCAATACCTCAGCAACCCGGTGGGCGAGCACGTGCCGCCCGGCCGCACGCTGCTGATGACCTCGAAGGACGGCAAAGCCTGGACCAACCCGACGGTCATTTTTCCGCCCTACAAAATCCCCGACGGCACTACCAAAGAAGGCCACCCCGGCAAAGTCGCCAAGGACCTTTATGCCGTAATGCACCAGCGTATCGGCTTCTACACGTCGAAGAAAGGCCGGTTGCTTACCCTTGGCTATTACGGGATTGTCATCGAGCCGCACGACGACCCGAACGACGGCCACGGCATCGGCCGGGTGGTGCGCGAGGTACTGCCCGGCGGCAAGTTTGGCCCGATTTACTTCCTGCGGAATAACGCCTCCTGGGACAAGTCGAAATCGACCTACCCCTTCTACACCACCAGCAAAGACAAAGGCTTCGTGGCCGCCTGCGAGGAAATCCTGGCCAATCCGCTGATGATGCAGCAGATGGTAGAAGAACAGGACCGCCAGGACCCCTTGATTCCCATCAAAAAGGACTACAAGGCCTTCAGCTATTACCACTTGCCCGATGGGCAGCGCGTGGTGGGCCTCTGGAAGCACGCCCTCACCACCATCAGCCCCGACGGCGGCAAAACCTGGCCCAACCCGGTCATCCGCGCCCCGCACTTCGTGAACAGCAACGCCAAAATCTGGGGCCAGCGCACCACCGACGGCCGCTACGCCACGGTGTACAATCCCTCAGAATTCCGCTGGCCGCTGAGCATCTCGACCAGCGAAAACGGCCTCGACTACACCGACCTCTGGCTGGTGCACGGCGAGATAACGCCCATGCGTTACGGCGGTGCCTACAAAAGCTACGGCCCGCAATACGTACGCGGCATCCAGGAAGGCGACGGCATCCCGCCCGATAAAAACCTCTGGGTGACCTACAGCGTGAACAAGGAAGACTTGTGGATTGCCTCGGTGCCCGTGCCAGTGCGCGCCACCGCCACCGCGCCCGCCAACGATGACTTCACCCAACTCCCCGCTGGCCAGGAATTGACTAACTGGAATACCTACAGTCTGGTGCAAGCCCCCGTCGAAATCGGCAAGCTACCCGATGGTACCAAGGCCCTCGTCTTCAAAGACTCCGATAAATTCGACTACGCCAAGGCCGAGCGCATCATCCCGAACGCCAAAAAGTTGACGGCTGAGTTCTCGGTAGTCCCCGCCCAAAACGACAAGGGCCTGCTGCAAATTGAGTTTCAAGACATCAAAGGCTCACCGGCCGTGCAACTGACCTTCGATGCCGAGGGAAACTTCCGCAACAAAGCCGGCTCGCGTTTCAAGAACATGACGAAGTACGTTGCCGGTCAACAGTATGATGTGAAGGTGGCGCTCGATGTCGATACTCGCTCCTACACCGTGGCTATCAATGGCAAGCCATCCGGGACGTTCATTTTCTATGCCCCGGTGGCCTCGTTCGAGCGCATCATGTTCCGCACCGGCGAGGCCCGCCACTTCCCCACGCCCGATACCCCGGCCGACCAAGAGTATGACCTGCCGAAAGCAGGCGACTCGGAGCCGGAGGCCGTGTTCTATCTGAAGACATTGAAAACATCCATGCCTGACGCGGCTGCGAAAGGACTGGGCGCTAATTGAGCGAGTAGAACGATGTATAGACGCGACACTTCGCGTCTCCTCGTTGAACGGCCCAGGTGCCGCAGTCCAAACTACATCAGCAACGATTGAGACGCGAAGTGTCGCGTCTCTACATATCATACCGCATGCCCTCACGATTATCCAAGGTTGCTAAACTTGTCGCACTGTTGCTTTTGCTGTTGCCTTTTACGCACGCTCACGCCCAGCGCACCGAAACCCAACTGCTTTCCGGCACCGGCAGCGACCACACTGTGAAGTGGCAGTTCTTCTGCACCGCCGGGCGCAACTCGGGCAAGTGGACCACCATCCCCGTCCCCTCCAACTGGGAATTGCAAGGCTTCGGCAAATACAACTACGGGCATAACAAAGACACTACCCGCGGCAAGGAAAGCGGCCTCTACAAGTACCAATTCAAGGTGCCGGCCAACTGGCAGGGCAAGGTGGTGAACATCGTCTTCGACGGCGCGATGACGGATACCGAGGTGAAAATCAACGGCCAATCGGCTGGCGCTGTTCACCAAGGCTCGTACTACCGCTTCAAGTACGACATCAGCAAGCTACTGCAATACGGCAAAACCAACCTACTCGAAGCCAAAGTCAGCAAGCACTCGGCCAACGAATCGGTGAACGATGCCGAGCGGCGCGGTGACTTCTGGATTTTCGGCGGCATCTTCCGGCCTGTCTTTCTGGAGGCGCTGCCGGCCGCGCACATCAGCCGCGTGGCGCTGGATGCGCGGGCCGATGGCAGTTTCAAGGCTGACGTGTACGCGGGCGGCGCGGCGGCCGATGAGGTCGTGGGTCAGCTCTACACCCTGGCCGGGCAGAAAGTAGGAGGGGAGTTTCGCGCCTCGGTGATGGCTGGCGGTGCGCCAACCCGCTTGCAAACCAGCATTCCCAACCCCCAACTCTGGACCCCCGAAACGCCCAACCGCTATCGTTTAGCCCTTACCCTGCGCAAGGGCGGTCAAACGGTACACACCCTCAGCCAGCGCTTCGGCTTCCGCACCGTGGAGCTGCGCGAACGTGAGGGCTATTACGTCAACGGCGTGAAAATCAAGTTTAAGGGCGTGAACCGGCACTCGTTCTGGCCCAGCTCGGGCCGCGCTACTAGCAAGGCGCTGAGCATAATGGACGTAAACCTGATGAAGGACATGAACATGAACGCCGTGCGCATGTCGCACTACCCGCCCGACGACCATTTCCTAGAAGCCTGCGACTCGCTCGGCCTCTTCGTGTTCGATGAGCTGGCCGGCTGGCACGCCACCTACAACACGCCCACTGGCACCAAGCTCAGCGAGGAAATGGTGACCAAGGACGAAACCCACCCCAGCATCATCGGCTGGATAAACGGTAATGAGGGCGGCCACAACTTCGACCTCGACCCCGTGCTCGACCGCCTCGACCTGCAAAAGCGCCCCGTGGTGCACGCCTGGCAGGTATTCCGTGGGACAGACACCCAGCACTACATCAACTACGACTACGGCAACGGCACCCACCTGCACGGCCACAACGTGGTGTTCCCCACCGAATTCCTGCACGGCCTCTACGACGGCGGCCACGGCGCGGGCCTCGAAGATTACTGGGAGCAAATGTGGCGCGAGCCGCTCTCGGCCGGCGGCTTCCTCTGGGACTTCTCCGACGCTGCCGTGGTCCGCACCGACAAAGGCGGCATCCTCGACACCGACGGCGACCACGGCCCCGACGGCATCGTGGGCCCCTACCGCGAGAAGGAAGGCAGCTTCTTCACCATCAAGGAAGTATGGAGCCCCGTCTTCTTCGAACGCCGCGAAATCACGCCCGCCTTCGACGGCACGTTCCGCATCCAGAACCGCTTCACCTACACCAACCTGAGCGCCTGCAAATTCACCTGGAAGCTGGCCCAACTACCCGCGCCCGGCAGCAGCGCCGCACCCACCGCGCGCACCGGTAGCATCGCCGCGCCCAGCATCGCGCCCACCGAATTCGGCCCGCTCAAGCTGAGCCTGCCCGCCGACTGGGCACAGGCCGATGTGCTCTACATCACCGCCACCGACCCTACCGGCCGCGAAATCTACACCTGGAGCTGGCCCATTGCCCGCCCCGCGCAAGTGGCCCAGCGACTGGCCGTTACCACCGGCTCCGGCACGGCCACCCTCACCGAAACCGATTCGCTCTACACCGCCAGCGCCCACGGTGTCACGCTCACCTTCAGCCGCAAAACCGGCCTGCTGCGCCAGGTACGCAACGCCAAAGGCCTCATCCCGCTCACCAACGGCCCCGTGCTGGCCGAGGGCGAAGCCGCTTTCGAAGGCCTCACCCAGCACCAGGACGGCGCCAACGTGGTCATTGATGCGAAGTTTGGCAAAGCCAGCCGCTACCAGTCGCTGCAATGGACGGTGTACCCCTCCGGCTGGGTCCGCATGACCGCCAAGTACTTCCCCAAAGACTACGATTTTGCTCTGGCCGGCCTCAGCTTCAGCTACCCCGAAAAGGAGGTAAAAGGCATCCAGTGGCGCGGCGATGGCCCCTACCGCGTCTGGAAAGACCGCCTGAAAGGCACCAACCTAGGCGTCTGGACCAAGGCCTACAACAACACCAGCACCGGCGAGCCCGACGGCACCAAGAGCCCGCTCTACCCCGAATTCAAGGGATACTACTCTAATTTTTACTGGCTCACGCTCCAAACCACCGGCCAGCCCCTCACCATCCTCTGCGACCAGGAAGACGTGTACCTGCGCCTCTTTACGCCCCGCTTCGCCGCTAAGCCCTACAACACGGCCCCGGCTTTCCCCAGCGGCAACCTCTCGTTCATGCACGGCATCACGCCCATCGGTACCAAGTCGCAAAAAGCCGAAAACATGGGCCCCATGGGCAAAACCAACATGTATTACGACTACAGCAAAGACCCCTCGTACGCCAAGGAAATCACGCTGTACTTCGATTTCTCGGGCGATAATGCGCCGGCTCCGGCAGCCGGTAAGCGGTAGGAGGGCAGTCACCACCTCAGAACGGTCATGCTGAGCGCAGCCGAAGCATCTCGCGTGCAGCAGTAAACCCGGCGTCAGGATTAGTAATGCGGTAGAGATGCTTCGGCTGCGCTCAGCATGACCGGCTGTATATTGCCAGCCGTCCCTTCCCACCCGCCCGCATGCCATCCACCCCGCTCCCCACTAAGCCCCATTACCCCATTCTCGATGGTCTGCGGGGCGTGGCGGCGCTCATGGTCGTGGCCTTTCACCTGTGCGAGGCCCACGCCACCAGCCACCTCGACCAGGTGATAAACCACGGCTACCTGGCGGTGGATTTCTTCTTTTTGCTGTCGGGGTTTGTGATTGGCTACGCCTACGACGACCGGTGGGGCCGCCTCACAGTGGGCGGTTTCTTTACGCGGCGGCTGGTGCGGCTGCAACCCATGGTGGTGCTGGGGATGCTGATTGGGGCGGGGTTATATTACTTCCAGGCGGGTAGCCTATTCCCCGCCATTGCCACCACGCCGGGGTGGCTGGTGCTGCTCGTGCTGCTGCTGGGCTGCCTGATGGTGCCGGTGCCGCCCGCCCTCGACATTCGGGGCTGGCACGAAACCTATCCGCTCAACGGGCCGGGCTGGTCGCTGTTCTTCGAGTACGTGGCCAACGTCTTGTACGCCACTGTCGTGCGCCGTTTCTCCAACGTGGCGCTGGCCGGGCTGGTGGTGCTGTCGGCGGGGGCGCTGCTGCACCTGGCCGTCACCAGCCCCCAGGGCGATGTCATTGGCGGCTGGTCGCTGGAGCCGGAGCAACTGCACATCGGCTTCGCCCGCATGATGTACCCATTTTTTGCGGGGCTGCTGCTGTTTCGGCTGGCCCGGCTGCGTAGCATTGCCAATGCCTTTGGGTGGAGCAGCCTGCTGGTGGTGGGGGTGTTGGCCATGCCCCGCATCGGCAGCCCCGCGCACCCGTGGCAAAATGGGCTCTACGATGCGCTCAGCATCCTGCTTGTCTTCCCCGGTATTATCTTCCTGGGGGCCAGCGGGGCGGTGCGCTCGGCCCCGGCCCAACGGCTGTGCCGCTTCCTGGGCGATATTTCGTACCCGATTTACATCACGCACTATCCGCTCATCTACACCTACACGGCCTGGGTCGCGGCGCACAAAGTGCCCTTGCGCGACGGCTGGCCCGTGGCGGCGCTGGTCTTTCTGGCCGCCGTAGCCATTGCCTACGCTTGCTTGAAATGGTACGACGAGCCGGTGCGAGCTTGGTTGAAGAAGAAGGTGCTGGTGGATGGTGCTATCTTGCCTTCAAAACATTGAAGTCTATAGTTCGGGCTTCAGCATGTCCTGAATCAAATGACAAGGCAAACCGAATTCGATATCGCACTTTCCTTTGCTGGTGAAGACCGCGCTTACGTTGATAATGTTGCGAATATGCTGAGGGCGAAAGGAATCAAAGTGTTTTATGATAAATTTGAAGAAGCTAATTTGTGGGGCAAGAATTTATATGACTACCTAATTGATGTTTATAGTAATAAAGCATTTTATACTATAATGTTTGTTTCTGAACATTATAATAGGAAGCTTTGGACTAATCTTGAACGGCAGGCAATGCAGAGCAGAGCCTTTCAAGAAAATCAAGAATACATCTTGCCTGCAAGATTCGATTCAACAGAAATACCCGGAATATTCCCTACAGTTGGGTATATTTCTTTAAAGGATAAACCAGTATCTGAGTTTGTAGAAACAGTTTGCAAGAAATTAGTATTGAGCGGACGAACAGTGCCCAGTGAAAGCATACGTAGAAGCTTGTCGCCAATGGTAACAGTTCCTAAAGCGGAACCAGCGCAGTTTGTAGTAACAGTAAAGGATGAAAATAATGAATTATTAGAAAACTCAAGCATTTTTTTGTTAGCTGATAACAATACATTTTTAAAGGGGAATTCTGATGAAAAAGGAAAATATGAATTTGAGATTAGTACGAGAAGAAATTATAAGCTGTATTTCGCCAATAGTAACTTTCCTGCATTCACTGTAGAGAAAATTGACCCGACAGGTGATATTCAACTCCAAATGCATTCATCTGAAAATGTCGGCTCCATTATCTGTGATAGTTCATGTTCTATTCCTGGTTTAAAAGGCAGGCTTAACCTAATACTTGATACTTTGCATAGAAAGTACCTCTATGCAGATAACATTGCTATAAACGGTGGTGAACAGCAGCCTGCATCATTTAAATTGAATGTGCCTATGGATTTGGAGGATTGTGATGGTATTATTATGCAGGTTACAGTGAAAGACATTCAAGGTAGTGTCTCGCTTATTGAGTACGTGAAACCGGTTTTTTCCTGATTGCCCATATCCCCTCAGTAATAGTGTACATTGATTGAATTTTTTTTAAAAAACCTAATATGCAATTGCTGACACATCCTAAGTGGATAGAATTTTTAAGTAACGTTCACAGCGCAACGGAACAGTTGGGTAATCCTGATATCATTTGGTTCAGAGGGCAAGGGAATGCAAAGTACACATTGCTTCCAAGCTTGCTTAGGTTTGATAATGGCCTGAGCAAAGAAGAGGAAATGTTTCATACTTTTCGACGATTTTCTGAGAAGATATTTCACGCAAATCCTAGTGAATGGGAGACATTATTTAATATGCAACATTACCATATTCCGACAAGGCTTTTGGATTGGTCGGAAACGTTTGGAGTCGCTCTGTATTTTGCGGTTAATAGCAATAATGGTGTAGATGATTCGGCGATTTATCTTCTGGACCCTTTACAACTTAATAAAGAATGTGGTAGGGAAAAGATTTATCGCTTGCCATATGATGAAGATAGTTTTAAATACTCGGATATTTATTGGCATAAAAAGCCGTTTAAGGCAACATCACCCATAGCAGTTGAGCCTGTTTTTCAGAATGACAGAATCATTGCTCAAAGAGGAACATTTACTGTTCATCATAATAACACGCAACCTATAGAAACGCAATTCCCCAAAGTCGTTAAAAAAATTACGATTAGTGAGGAGGCAATTCCATCTGCAAAAGAGTTTTTGAAATTGGCAAATATAAATGAATTCACTGTATATCCTGACGTAGCAGGCATAGCGGAGTTTATTAAAAAATCTATTGGATTACAGTAGAAGTATCTATTACTACAAAAAAAAGGTGTGCATGTTTGCTTGTAAAATGAATTTGATTCCTTAAATTCGGAATACACCTATTACATATTTAAAACCACCCAACTTCTATCATACCCCCATTCCACCATCCTCCCGCCACCTTGCGCAAATCGTGAAGATTCGTGCTAACATCCTAGAATAAAGAGCAGCAAAAAAGTCGGACTTTGGGGTGCCAAATGCGCCCCGCGCAACCCCCACGGCCCAGGCCTGCCAAGCGGCGGGTTTTCTCGCGCAGCCGGCGCGGGAGCCGGAGGGGGAAGGCCCTGACTATGAATCAAAAACACTTGCTTTTTTTCCTACTGCTACTGCTGGTGGGCCCGTCATGGACCCAGGCAGCGGCACCGGCCGCCGTGCAGCTGGCGCACCTGCGCTGCGAGTTGCTGACTAATCCGGAGGGCATCGACGCTACCGCCCCGCGCCTGAGCTGGGAGCTGAGCAGCCCGGCGCGCGGCCTGGCGCAAACCGCCTACCAGCTGCTGGTGGCCTCGACGCCCGAGAAGCTGGCCGCCGACGAGGGCGACCTGTGGAATTCGGGCAAGGTCGGCGGCGGGCAGTCGGGGCTGGTGGCCTACGGAGGCGCGCCGCTGCGCAGCCGCACCCGCTGCTACTGGAAGGTGCGGACGTGGACCACCCAGGGCGAATCGGGGTGGAGCGCGCCGGCCCGCTGGAGCATGGGCCTGCTGAACTACCTCGACTGGAAAGGCCGCTGGATTGGCCTCGACCACGCCTTTGCCTGGGACAAGGAGGAGTCGCACGCGCGGCTGTCGGCGCGGTATTTCCGCAAGGAGTTTACCGCCGCCAAGGTGGTGACGCAGGCCACGGCCTCCATCATCGGGCTGGGGCTGTACGAGCTGTACCTGAACGGGCAGCGCGTGGGCGACCAGGTGCTCGCGCCCGGCCCCACCGACTACACCCAGGGCGTGAAGTACAACACCTTCGACGTGACGGCGCTGCTGCGGCCGGGGGCCAACGCCGTGGGCGCGGTGCTCGGCAACGGCCGCTTCTACGCCATGCGGCAAAACTATAAGCCGTACAAAATCAAGACCTTCGGCTACCCCAAGCTGCTGATGCAACTGGACGTGACCTACGCCGACGGCAGCCACGAGGTCATCAAAACCGACGAGACCTGGCATGCCACCGCCGACGGCCCCATCCGCACCAACAACGAGTACGACGGCGAGGAATACGACGCCACCAAGGAAATGCCCGGCTGGGCCACGGCCGGCTTCGATGCCAAAAGCTGGCTGAAAACCGAGCTGGTGCAGGAGCCCGGCGGCGCCTACGAGGCCCAGATGAACGAGAACATGCGGGTAATGGAAACCCTGAAGCCAGTGGCCCTCAAGCCCCTGGCGGGCGGCAAGTTCATCCTTGACATGGGCCAGAACATGGCGGGCTGGCTGCGGTTGCGCGCCACCGGCCGGCGGGGCGACAAAATCACGCTGCGCTTTGCCGAAACCCTACAAGCCAGCGGCGAGCTGTACGTGGCCAACCTGCGCGATGCCCGCGTGACCGACGTGTACACGCTGCGCGGCGGCGGGCGCGAAACCTGGGAGCCGACCTTCGTTTTCCACGGCTTCCGGTACGTCGAAATCAGCGGCTACCCCGGCACGCCCACGCTGGCCGATTTCGACGGGCGTGTGGTGTACGACGACATGGCCACGACCGGCGAGTTTGCGACCTCCAACGCCACCATCAACCAGATTTACCGCAACGCCTACTGGGGCATTCGGAGCAACTACAAGGGCATGCCCATCGACTGCCCGCAGCGCAACGAGCGGCAGCCCTGGCTCGGCGACCGCACCACCGGGGCCTACGGCGAAAGCTTCGTGTTTGACAATTCGCGCCTGTACGCCAAGTGGCTGGACGACATTGCGCAGGCCCAGAAAGCCGACGGCAGCATCCCCGACGTGGCCCCCGCCTTCTGGCGCTACTACGGCGACAACGTGACCTGGCCCGGCACCTACCTCACCATCGCCGACATGCTCTACCAGCAGTTCGGCGACGCGCAGCCCATTGCCAAGCACTACGGCTCGATGCGCCGCTGGCTGGCCTACATGCGCGCCAACTACATGACGGACAACAACATTGTCACCAAGGATAAGTATGGCGACTGGTGCGTGCCGCCCGAATCGGCCAAGCTGATTCACTCGCAGGACCCCGCCCGCAACACCAGCGGCGAGGTCATCGCCACCAGCACCTACTATCACATGCTAACGCTAATGCAGCGCTTCGCCACCGTGCTCGGCAAGCCCGCTGATGCGCAGGAATATGCCGCCCTGGGGGCTAAAATCAAGGATGCGTTCAACCAGAAATTTCTGAACGCCCAAACCGCGCAGTACAGCAACAACACCGTGACGGCCAACCTGCTACCCCTGGCCTACGGCCTGACGCCGGATGCCGAGCGCGGCAAGGTTTTCCAGAATATCACGCAGAAAATCCTGGTCGAAAACACGGGCCACATCAGCACCGGCGTCATCGGCACGCAGTGGCTCATGCGCGGCCTCACCGCCGAGGGCCGCCCCGACATTGCCTACAAGCTGGCCACCAACCGCGACTACCCGAGCTGGGGCTACATGGCCGCCAACGGCGCCACCACCATCTGGGAGCTCTGGAACGGCAACACCGCCGACCCCGCCATGAACTCCCAAAACCACGTGATGCTGCTCGGCGATTTGCTGATTTGGTACTACGAGGATTTGGCCGGCATCAAGGCCGCCGCGCCGGGCTTTTCGCAGCTGGAAATGAAGCCGGCCCTGATTGACGGCTTAACTTCGGTGAAGGCTTCTTATAAGTCGGTGCGCGGCGAAATCCGCAGCAGCTGGCAGCGCGAGGCGAAGCGCTTCACTTGGAATATCACGGTGCCGGGCAACGTGAAGGCGCTGGTGTATCTGCCCGCCAAGGATGCCAAAGACGTGACGGAGGGCGGAAAAAAGGCTTCTGACGTGGCTGGAGTTAAGTTTTTGCGGATGGAAGGGGATAGGGCGGTGTTTGAGATTGGGTCGGGCGAGTATGCGTTTGTGGCGAAGATGTGAGAAATGAATAAGAATGTCATGCAGAGCGCAGCGAAGCATCTCTACCGCTCCGTTCAATGGGGCGCCTCACCCCCCGGCCCCCTCTCCGAAAAGGAGAGGGGGAGCCAGACGACTACCGGACTAGGGCTAAGGCTAAAAGCTAGGGCTAATTCCCCCTCTCCTTTTCGGAGAGGGGGCTAGGGGATGAGGCGCCCCGTCCGGCGAGCTTCTTGCATTATCCCCCCACGTTCTAATTATTTAGACTTCCGCTTAATGAATCAAATACGAGCTATAAACAAGCTGAAAATAAAGGCCCTAGCCGTAGCCTCCGCGCTGCTGCTGGCCAGCACCCCAGCCGCCCACGCCCAAACCCCAACGCCCACCGCCACGCAAATCCCCACCACCGCCAAGTGGTCGGAGCGCATGGCGCTGTCGGTGCTGAAGCGGAGCCCGTGGCTGCAAGACCCTGCGCTGCCCGATTCCTGGGGCTACACGCAGGGGCTGCTGATGCACGCGCTGGAGGCGTTGGAGCACCAGAACCATGAACCGCGCCTGCGCACCGCCTTGCAGCAGTACGGCGACAAAATGGTGGATGCCCAGGGCGAAATTCACAACAAAGACTACAAGCCGCTGGACAACAGCCTCGACAACATCAACTCGGGCAAGGTGCTGTTCCAGCTTTACACCGATACCAAGCAGGAGAAGTACAGAATTGCTCTGCAAAAGCTGCACGCCGAGCTTCAGCAACAGCCTAAAACCATCGACGGCGGCTACTGGCACAAGAAGAAATACCCCAGCCAGATGTGGCTTGATGGCGCCTACATGGCCAGTCCATTCGTGGCCCAATACGCGGCGTATTTCAAGGAGCCGGCCGGGTTTGATGAGGCCGCCAAGCAGCTGCTCTTGCTCGAAAAGCACCTGCGCGACCCCAGAACCGGCCTGCTCTACCACGGCTGGGACGAGAAGCACGTGCAAGCCTGGGCCAACCCCGAAACCGGCCAGTCGCCCAACTTCTGGGGGCGCGCCATCGGCTGGTACGGCATGGCCTTGGTGGATGTGCTCGACTACCTCCCCGCCAAGCACCCCGACCGCCCCAAACTGGTGCAGGTGCTCGACCGGCTGGCCGTGGCCATGCAGCAGTATCAGGACCCCGCCTCGGGCCTCTGGTACCAAGTGGTGGATAAAGGTGGGCAGCCCGGCAACTACTTGGAGGCGTCCGCCTCGTGCATGTTCGTGTACACGCTGGCCAAGGGCGTGAACAAGGGCTACCTCAATAAAAAATACCGCTCGGTGGCCCAAAAAGGCTTCGACGGCATCACCACAAAGCTCATCGAAGTCAAACCCGACGGCGAGCTCAACCTGCTGCAAGTGTGCGAAGTAGCCGGCCTGGGCCCCGGCACCGAGCGCAACGGCTCCTACGAGTACTATGTGGGCGAGCGCATCAAAATCAACGACCTGAAAGGGGTAGGCCCGTTCATCCTGGCTAGTCTCGAACTCAACAAATAGCGGCCCCGGCCATCCAACATATCGCCATGAGAAACCCCATTTTGCTACTGGCCCTCGGGCTGCTTGCGCACGGCGCATCGGCCCAAACGCAGCCGTGGAAACAGGGCATCGTCACCGACGAATTCATCTTTGAAAAAGCGCCCTTCCCCGAGAGCCACGCCGCCACCATCGCCGAGACGCCGAAGGGCCTTGTGGCCGCGTGGTTTGGCGGCACCAAGGAGCGCAACCCCGACGTGGGCATCTGGGTGAGCCGCCAGGAAAACGGCCACTGGACCGCCCCCGTGGAGGTGGCCAACGGCATCCAAAACGAAAACCTGCGCTACCCTACCTGGAACCCGGTGCTCTACCAGGCCCCCGGCGGCGAGTTGCTGCTGTTCTACAAAATCGGTCCAAAACCCTCGGACTGGAAGGGCTGGCTGCGCACTTCCCAGGACAACGGCCTGACGTGGTCGGCGGCCCAGGCGCTGCCGGAAGGCTACATCGGGCCGGTGAAAAATAAGCCCGTGCTGCTCAAAAACGGCACCTTGCTCTCGCCCACCAGCACCGAGGGCGGCGGCGGCTGGCTGGTGCATTTTGAGGCTTCGCCGGACTTCGGTAAGACTTGGACGAAGACCGAGCCCGTGCTTAACGGCGCGACCCAGGGAGCGATTCAGCCCAGCATCCTCACCTACAAGGATGGCCGCCTGCAAGCCCTCTGCCGCAGCCGTGACCGCGCCATCCTCGAAACGTGGTCGACGGACCAGGGCAAAACCTGGTCGCCGCTGGCCAAAACCAGCCTGCCCAACAACAACTCCGGCACCGACGCCGTGACCCTGAAAGACGGCCGCCAACTGCTGGTGTATAACCACGTGTTACCGCCCGGCACCCTCGCCAAAGGCCCCCGCACGCCGCTAAATGTGGCCGTGTCGAAAGACGGCAAAGAGTGGTACGCCGTGGCCATTCTGGAAGACTCGCCCATCAGCCAGTACTCGTACCCGTCGGTCATTCAGACCAAAGACGGGCTGGTGCATTTCGTGTACACCTGGCGGCGCCAACGCATCAAACACGCCGTGCTCGACCCTAAAAAGATGAAGCTGGTGAAGATTGAAAACGGCGTGTGGCCGGCCATGAAAGGCTACAAAGCGCCGGTGGGTGAGGCGGAGATTACGAAGGATTGAGGACGACTCACGCGGGGAACCTCACCCCCGGCCCCTCTCCAAAAGAGAGGGGAGCCTGACGATTTTTAACGAACGCGCCGCCATGGCTCCCCTCTCTTTTGGAGAGGGGCCGGGGGTGAGGTTCCCGGGGCCGGGCATCCGCTCGCTGGCTCATTATTTAAGCTTTCCCACCCATGTCCAGATTCTTCCGCCTGCTCCTAGGTTCGCTTTTCCTCACCACCGCTGCCCAGGCGCAGAACTCCGACGACCAGTACCGCGAGCCGTTGCAGCAGGTGCTGGAGGAGATTCAGCAGCGCTACGGCGTGAAAATCCGGCCCGACGCGGCCATGGTGAAGGACAAGTACGTGACCTACGCCGAGTGGCGCTTCCGCCCCGACGTGGACGAAACCCTGCGTAGCGTGCTGGCCCCGTTCGACTATCAGGCGGCGAAGACCGGCGACAAAAACTACAAGCTCAAAACCTTCCAATACCACCTCAAAACGCCCGACGAAGGCGCAGCCCAGCTGGCGCAGCTCGCCAGCAAGTACCACGACGCGGCTACCTGGGAGAAGCGCAAAGCCGAACTGCGCAGTTGCATGTGGTCGGCGTTGCGGCTGTCGCCCATGCCAGCCAAGCCCGCCAGCAAGCCTATCATTACCAACAAGCGGCAGTTTAACGGCTACACGGTGGAGAACGTGGCCATTGAAACGCTGCCGGGCTACTACATGACCGGCTCCATTTACAAGCCGCTCAAAGCCAAGGGTAAAATCCCGGTTATTATCAGCCCCGATGGGCATTTTGGCGACGGGCGCTACCGGGCCGATGCGCAGTTGCGGTGCGCTACGCTGGCCCGCATGGGGGCAATGGTGTATAGCTACGACCTGTTTGCCTGGGGCGAGTCGCTGCTGCAATTCAAGGGCGAAGACCACCGCCGCAGCTTTGCCATGACGGTGCAGGCCCTGAACGGCGAGCGGGCGCTTGACTACCTGCTGTCGCTGAAAGATGCCGACAAAACCCGTGTGGCCATCACCGGCGGCTCGGGCGGCGGCAGCCAAACCATGCTGCTGACGGCCCTCGACGACCGCATTAAAGTGAGCGTGCCGGTGGTAATGCTCTCGACCTACCATAGTGGCGGCTGCCCCTGCGAAAGCGGCCAGCCCGTGCACCTCTGCGGCAACGGCACCAACAACGCCGAAATCGCCGCCATGGCCGCCCCGCGCCCTCAACTCGCCATTACCGACGGCGGCGACTGGACCGCTCAGACGCCCGAAGTCGCGTATCCTTATTTGCAGAAAATCTACGGCTACTACGGCAAAACCGACTTCGTGCAGAACGTGCATCTGCCCAAAGAAGTCCATGACTATGGCCCCTCGAAGCGGCAGGCCATGTACGAGTTTATGGCGAAGAACCTGGGGCTGAACCTGGCCGCTGCGGAGGATAAAACCGGCAAGCTCGACGAGTCGCACGTGACGGTGGAGAAGGAGGAAGCACAGCGGGTTTTCGGGCCGAAAGGCGAGGGGCTACCGGCCAATGCACTGCACAGCTTCGAGGATTTGCAGGCGGTTTTCTCGAAGGCGGTGGCACCGTGATGTAGCGTGGACTCTGCGAGTCCGCGCAACGAGCGCAGCGAGTATTGATGCTTGCTTCGGTTGATTTTTAATATAATTCAAGTGCAGCCGAGGATACTCGCTACGCTCGTTACGCGGACTCGCAGAGTCCACGCTACATTCAGCATGATTCGAACGTTACTCATCGCCATCACCCTGCTAGCCACCGCGCCCGTCCACGCCGCCGACATCTGGGTAGCGCCCACCGGCTCCGACCGCAACCCCGGCACCCAGGCCCAGCCGCTGTCCACCCCAAATGCCGCCCTTCGCCATGCCCGCGACCTGCGCCGCCTGCACGATGCCTCAGTGGCCGACGGCGTGCATATCTGGCTAAAGGGCGGCGAATACCGCCTGACGGAACCGTGGTTTTTTCGCCCCGAAGACGCGGGCACCGCCACCAGCCCTACCGTGATTGAGGCCGCGCCGGGCGAGCAGCCGGTGCTGAGCGGCGGCGTATCGGTAACGGGCTGGCACAAAGCCGTGGGCAGAATTGCCGGCCTGCCGGCTGCCGCGCAGGGCCAGGTATGGGTGGCCGCAGCGCCGCTGCTAGCCGGCCGCGCCCTCAATTTTCGCCAGCTGTGGGTGAATGGCCGAAAAGCCACCCGCGCCCGCACTCCCAACAATGACAACCTGCCCCGCCTGCTCAACTGGGACACCGACAAGCGCGAAACGCTGGTGCCAACCGCCGCCCTAGGTGCGGTGAAACAGCCCAGCCAGCTGGAAATGGTGCTGCACCAGATGTGGGCCGTGAACGTGCTGCGCGTGAAAACCCTGACCGCAGCCGGCGACAAAACCCGCCTCACGTTTCAGGAGCCCGAAAGCCGCATCCAGTTTGAGCACCCTTGGCCGCGGCCCATCATCAACGGCAAGAACGGCAGCTCGGCCTTCTACCTGACCAATGCCATCGAGTTGCTCGACCAGCCCGGCGAGTGGTTTTATGACGCGCCGCACGGGCAGGTCTATTACTGGCCCCGGCCGGCCGAAAACCTGGCCACCGCCCAAGTGGTAGCGCCCGCGCTGGAAACGGTGCTGCGGGTAGCCGGCACCCTCGACCAGCCGGTGAGCTACGTGCAGTTCAAGGGGCTGACTTTCGCCTACACCATCTGGCTGCGGCCTTCGGAGCAGGGCCATGTGCCCTTGCAGGCCGGCATGTATTTGCTGGATGGCTATTCGCTAGCCAAGCCCGGCACGCCCGATAAAAAAGACCTCGAAAACCAGGCCTGGATTGGCCGGCCGCCGGCTGGGGTGGAGGTGCAGAATGCGCACCACACCCGCTTCGAGCGCTGCCAGTTCCTGCACATGGGCGCGACGGCGCTGGATTTCCAGAGCGGCACTCACGATGACGTCATCGCCGGCTGTACCGTGCGCGACGTGGCGGTGAACGGCGTGCAAATGGGTAAGTTTTCTGACGAAAGTGTGGAAACGCACCTGCCCTACAACCCAAAAGACGAGCGGGAAATCTGCGCCAACGAGTTGCTGGAAAACAACCTAGTTACCGACTGCGGCAACGAGGACTGGGGCGCGGTGGGCATTGCCGCGGGATTTGTGCGGGGCGTGACTATTCGGCACAACGAAGTAGCGCAGGTGCCTTACACCGGCATCAGCCTGGGATGGGGGTGGACCAAAACTGCCAACGCCATGCGCGACAACCGCGTGCTGGCCAATTACATCCACCATTACGCCCAGCATACCTACGACGTGGCGGGCGTGTACACCCTCTCGGCCCAGCCAGGCACGGTCATCAGCGAAAACCGCGTCGATGAAATCGGCCGCGCGCCCTACGTGCACGACCCCGACCACTGGTTCTACCTCTATCTGGACGAAGGGTCGTCCAACATCACGGTGCAGGACAACTGGTGCCCGGCCGAGAAATTCCTCGCCAATGCCAACGGGCCGGGCAATGTATGGAAGAATAACGGGCCAACGGTGAGCGAGGCCATCAAGCAGGCGGCGGGATTGGAGGCGGGATATCAGGATTTACGGAAAGCTTCAGCCCAGAAATGAACAAGAAGAGAACGTCATGCAGAGCGCAGCGAAGCATCTCGCGTGCAGTAGTAAATACTGATTGCAATGGAGCGAGCGAGATGCTTCGCTGCGCTATGCATGACCAAAGAATAAATCAACCCACCTGATGATAAAGCCCTACCCGAAACGAGTTGCAGCTATGCTGCTTCTATTCCTGCTGACCACCGCTACCCAAGCCCAAACCGCCACATCCAAAGCCACCTGGATTTGGTACCCCGGCGACTACGAAATCTGGCTGGGCAACCAGATGCAGAACCGCCGCACCGAGCGCGGCACGTTCTTTCCCGTGTTCTGGCGAATGGACAGCCACTACGTCCTCATTGATTTTCACAAGGACTTCGACCTTGCGCAGCCCGAAGAAGTGGAGCTGCGCACCGAGGGCCAGTACAACGTGAAGCTCGACGGCAAGCCCCTCACCGGCGCCCCCACGCGCCTGACCGTGCCGGCCGGCAAGCACCGGATTAACATCAAAGTGTACAACCAAGCCACGCCGCCCACGGTGTTCGTGCGCGGCAAAACCATTGCCTCCGATGCGTCGTGGCTAGTGACCTACGAGGACAAGGAGTGGATTGACGCCTCGGGCAAAACGTCTGACCAGTCGGGCACCACCTGGCTGCAGGCGGGCGCCTGGAATTTCGACTCGCCGGAGGCGCGGCCCTCCGCTTTTAAGTTGCCGACGGAGGTGCGGCGGGCAGCCCGCGTGGAGCGCACGGCGCAGGGCCTGGTGGCGGATTTTGGGCGCGAAACCTTCGGCTACATCAAGCTGCACGGGGTGAAAGGCAAGGGCCAGGTGGCGGTGTATTTCGGCGAATCGAAAGAAGAAGCCTTAGCCACCGAAACCTGCGAAACGCTGGAATACCTGGCCGTGGACCAGCCGCAAAAAGGCGACCGGGTGACGAGCTTGTCGAAGGCGTTTCGCTACGTGAATATCCGGCCCGAGGTGGGGGTGAGTCTCGATTCGGTGTCGCTGCTGTATGAGTATGCGCCGGTGGCAGAGCGGGGCAAATTCCGCTGCTCCGACGCGCAGCTGAATAAAATCTGGGACGTGGCGGCTTACACCATGCACCTCAACACGAGAGAGTTTTTCATCGACGGCATCAAGCGCGACCGGTGGGTGTGGTCGGGCGACGCCTACCAGAGCTATCTGATGAACTATTACCTGTATTTCGACACGCCGACCGTGAACCGCACGCAGTTTGCCCTGCGCGGCAAAGACCCCGTCACCAGCCACATCAACACCATCATGGACTACAGCTTCTACTGGTTCATCAGCGTGTACGATGCCTACCAGTACACCGGCGACAAGGCCCAGGTGCAGCAGCTCTACCCCCGCATGCAAAGCCTGATGGACTACTGCCTCGGCCGCCGCAACAAGGACGGCCTGATGGAAGGCCTGGCCGGCGACTGGGTCTTCATCGACTGGGCCGATGGCCTGAGCAAGAAGGGCGAAGTGAGCTTCGAGCAGCTGCTGCTCTGCCGCAGCCTCGAGAGCATGGCCCTGTGCGCCAAGTTAGTTGATGACCAGGCCGGCGCGCAGAAATATCAGCAGTTGGCCACCGACCTCAAAGCCAAAATCTTCGCCACTTACTGGAATGCCGGCAAAGGCGCGCTGGTGCATAGCCGCGTCGGCGGTCAGCCAACGGAGAACGTGACGCGCTACGCCAACATGTTTGCCATCTTCTTCGACTACCTCAGCCCCGAGCAGGAGCAGCAGGTAAAGAAATCGGTGCTCCTGAACCCGCAGGTGCCCAAAATCACGACGCCCTACATGCGCTTCTACGAGCTGGAAGCCCTGTGCGCGATGGGCGAGCAGCCCTACGTGCTCAAGGAAATGAAGGCGTATTGGGGCGGCATGCTGAACGAAGGCGCCACCTCGTTCTGGGAAGAATACGACCCGACTAAAAAAGGCACCGAGCACCTGGCCATGTATGGCCGGCCCTTCGGCAAGAGCCTCTGCCACGCCTGGGGCGCTAGCCCCATCTACCTGCTGGGCAAGTACTACCTCGGCGTAAAACCCCTCACGCCTGGCTACGCCACCTACGAAATCGTGCCCAGCCTCGGCGGCCTGGCCTGGATGGAAGGCACCGTGCCAACGCCGCAGGGTGACATTACGGTGGCCGCCAGCCCCAAGCAGCTCAAGGTAAAAGGCGCCGTGGGCACCGGTACGCTGCGCTTTGCCAGCAAGTCGAAACCGAGTTGCAAAAGCAGCAAAATCGTGGCGAAAGGCAGCGGGCAGTATGAGCTGACGCTGGAAAAAGGACGCGAGTACGTGGTGACTTATCAGGCTTTGTGATGGAAGGTCCTCTGCATACCTCTGCAAAATCCTCTATACCCCTCTGCGGGAACCGCCGCCTGCTCGGCCTGCTGCTATGGCTACTGCCGCTGCTAACCCATGCACAGGCCGGAGAAAAGATGTCGGTTATCGAAATTATTGGCTCTGGAAAAGCGCCGGTTTCGCCCGGTAGCTTGGTAGCCTTGTGCCGCAAATACCAGTTGCCAGCCACGGCCGTGTACAGCTGGCAAAACCATCTAGTTGTCTACGGCAAAACTGCCAGCATCCGGGCGCTGCAAAAGAACCTGGCCGCTATTTACGCTGGCAATGAAGTGAAGCTTTATCCCACGCCTTTCTACAAATTCGACCGGCATTACTGCGCCGATAAAATCACCGCCCGGCAGTGGGACAACATCATCCTGACGGCTAACTTGGTCAAGAACCCCAAAAAGCAGCAGCAGTACCTGAGCCACCACGCCACGCAGTTCCAAAAGTGGCCGGAAGTGGCGCAGGGCTTCTGCAACGCCAGTTTTCAGCAGCTGCTGGTGTTTCGGCAGGGGCGGCAACTGGTGCTGGTCATCAGCATTCCGCACGGCGCGAGCCTTGATGAATTGAACCCTAAAACGTCGCTGAACAACCCGCGCGTGGACGACTGGAACGCCCTGATGAAGCAGTACCAGGAAGGCCTGCCCGGCACCAAGCCGGGGGAAACGTGGGTATTTCTAAAGCCGGTAGTGGCGAAGCAACCAGTGTCGCTTAAAAAATGAAAAGTTAACGGTCATGCTGAGCGCGGTCGAAGCATCTCTACCGCTTCGTTGCAAACGTCAGCAGTGAGTTCACCGGCAGAGATGCTTCGGCTTCGCTCAGCATAACGGTCGAATGTGGCCGACCAGCGGCAACTCGTAATTCATAGTTCAAAACCCATAATTCACCATAATGCTAACCCTCGGAATCCTGGGCCTCGGCGAAGGCCGCAGCACCATGTCGGCCGCCCTGAACAGCCCGAAATGGAAACTCAAAACCATCTGCGACCGCAACGAAGACCTGTGCCGGCACCGCGCCGAAGAATTCAACTTTCCGCACTACACCACGCAGTACCAGGACCTGCTCTATGACCCGGAAATCGATGCCGTGGCCATCTACACGCCCGACCACCTGCACGCCGAGCACGTGGCCCAGGCGCTGCGGGCGGGCAAGCACGTGGTGTGCACCAAGCCGTTTATCGATGACTTAGCCAAAGCCAACGAACTGCTGAAACTGAGCCGGACCTCGGGCAAAAAGCTGTTCGTGGGCCAAAGCTCGCGCTTTTTCGAGCCCATGAAGCGGCAGCGGGCCGACTACGAGGCTGGCCTCATCGGCGAGCTGATTACCATAGAAGCCTACTACCATGCAGACCACCGCTGGTTTTTGGAAAAAGGCTGGTCCCTGGAAAACGCCTTCAAGTGGCTCTACGGCGGCCTCAGCCACCCGGTGGATTTTATCCGCTGGTACCTGCCCAATATTGAGGAGGTGATGGGCTACGGCATGCTCAGCAGCAACGGCGCTAAGGGCGGCCTCAAGCACCAGGACACCATGCACTTCATCTTCAAAAGTACCGACGGCCGCGTGGCCCGCGTGAGCGGCTGCTACACCGGCCCCGTGCAGCCCGTGACGCGTGACTCGGAGATGAGCTGCATCCTGCGCGGCACCGAAGGCGCCAGCCAGGGCGACTACATGGATTTGCGCTACGCCATTACTGATAAAACGGGCGAGGAAAGAATTATCACTTGGGAGCACAAGCTGAAGCACTATTTCCGCTTTGAGGGCAAGAGCCACCATGCCGGCGAATACCAGAATTATCTGGAGTATTTCGCCGATTCCATCGAGCAGGATTTCACCGCTTTTCCCGATTTGAAAGAGGGCATCGGTACCATCGCGCTGCTGCAGGCCATGGACCGCTCGCTGAGCACCGGCCAGCCGGTGAAGGTGCAGGATATTCTGGCTGAGCACGGCGTTTCGCTTTAAGCATAAACCCAACAACCTGTAGCGTGGACTCTGCGAGTCCGCGCGGTGCGTGGTAAAGAATTCAGATAAGCCAACGATGCGCGGACTCGCAGAGTCCACGCTACATCCCACCCAAATCCACCTTACCCTGCATGGGCAACAACCTCCTCGGCCACCTCACCACCTGGGACTACGCCATCGTCGTGGCCTACGTCGTCATCCTGGTTGTCATCGGCTTCCGGGCCAGCGCGTCGCAGCGCGACAAGCCCGATGAGTCTATTTTTCTGGCCAATAAATCGTTGGGCTGGGCCAGCATTGGGTTCAATATGTGGGGTACCAACGTGGGGCCGTCGATGCTGCTGGCGTTCGCCTCGATTGGCTACAGCACGGGCATCGTGGCGGTGAATTTTGAGTGGTACGCCTTCGTGTTTTTGTTTCTGCTGGCGGTGGTGTTTGCGCCGCGCTATCTGGCGGCCAATGTGAGCACCATGCCCGGCTTCATGGGGCGGCAGTACGGCGACTCGACGCAGAACATTCTGGCCTGGTACGCGCTGATTAAAATCCTGATTTCGTGGCTGTCGCTGGGCTTGTTTGCGGGTGGCTTTCTGGTGCGCCAGATTCTGGGGATTCCCATGTGGCAGTCGGTGGTGGTGTTAGTGCTGTTTGCGGGGTTTTTTGCCTTCGTGGGCGGGCTCAAGGCCATTGCCAAGGTCAACGTTTTCCAGATGATTCTGCTCATTGCCGTGTCGCTCACGCTCACCGTGATTGGGGTGTTGAAAGTGGGCGGGCTGAGCAAAGTGTACCACAGCGTGCCGGGCCACTACTGGAACCTGCTGCATCCGGCTTCCGACCCTAAATACCCGTGGTACGCCATTCTGCTGGGCTACCCGGTGTCGGCGGTGGCGTTTTTCTGCACCGACCAGGCCATGGTGCAGTCGGTGCTGGGCGCCCGCAGCCTGGAGCAGGGCCAGCTGGGCGTCAATTTCATCGGCTGGCTCAAAATTCTGTCGCTGCCGCTGTTCATCGGCACTGGCATTTTATGCTTCATCCTTTTTCCCCACCTCAAAGACCCCAGCGAGGCATACATGACGATGGTGACCAGCCTTTTTCCGGCGGGCATGAAGGGCTTGGTTATCGTGGTGCTCATTGCCGTGCTGGTGGGCACCATCAGTTCCTCACTCAATTCGCTGAGCACCGTTTTTACAATGGACGTGTACGCCCGCAACATCAACCCCAACGCTAGCAACCGGCAAATCAAGGCCGTGGGCCGGCTCACTATCCTCGTTGGTTGCGGGTTTGCCGTATTGGTGGCGCTGGCCATCGACAGCGTGAAAGGGCTAAATCTGTTCGATATTTTTCAGGCGGTGCTGGGCTTCATCGCGCCGCCGCTGGCGGTGGTGTTCCTGCTGTCGGTGTTCTGGCGGCGCACCACGCAGCGGGCAGTGAACGGGATTATATCGGTGGGCTCGGCCTTCAGCCTGGGCGTGGGCGTGATGTATTTATGGGTGTTGCCGCCCGGCAAATACGATTTCTGGCCGCACTACCTCATATTGTCGTTTCTCATTTTCGCGGCGCTGTTCGTGGCCGCCGTGCTGCTTTCGCTGACGGACCCGGCGGGCCAGGCGCGGCGCCAAGCGGTGGACTACGGCGTGCTGGCGCGGCCCACACGGCGCGTGCAGTTTTTGTGGGCCGCGTTGGCTGTGGTGATGGTGGGGCTATATGTGGTGTTCAATGGGCATTAAAGAAGTAGCGTGGACTCTGCGAGTCCGTGAACGAGCAACGCGAGTAGTTGGCGTCTGAGCCGTCGTCACGTTCATACTCGCTGCGCGGACTCGCAGAGTCCACGCTACATTACCACCACATCGGCCCGGCGCGATTCCGGCAGTACCTTCAGCGACTCCAATTTCCCGTTTCTCACTACGCCTTCCACCGTCGTTTGATAGGGCGCATGGAGCTTGAAATGCACGTCCCAATTCTTCGGCCAGGCTGGTAACAAATAAATCTTCCGCCCGTCGGTTTGCAGTAGCATTTCCTGCAGGCCCAGCATGCCCGAGCCGCCCCAGTTGTGGTCGGGCGCCCAGTCGTAGCCGGGGCCCCAGAAGGCGGGGAAGCGGCGGCCGGAATCCTGCAGCTTTTTCACCGTTAGCTCGGCGGCTTCGTCGGTCAGGCCCAGGCGGGCGGCGAAGATGTTGTGCTGCTTCCAGCCTATGTGGCTGCGGAATTTCTGCACGTCCGCATCGTACAGATAAGTATTGCGGGCCGTGTCGAGGCCGGCTTTGCCCACGCCATAGGCGCCCCAGGGAAACACCGGGTAAAGCTGTGGACTCTCGGTGTTGTTGATGCGCTCCCACGATTTGGCCGGGGCGATGGTTGGATGGCCCTGGCTTTCGCGGAAGCTGATGCTTGGAATTCGGCCCAGCATGGCCGTCCATTTCTGGCGCTGCCCAACGGTGCCGTAGGGCGTGGGCAAAGCCAAAAGGCGCGTGAGCACGGTGCGCAGGCCGGTGATGGTGGCGGTCGAATTGTAGGCCATTTTGTACGTTTCGGCCCCAGACCCGGGGTAGAGCACGAGATGGCCCGCGCCATCTAGCGCCTTGGCGCCGCGCTGGCGGGCCAGGTACTGGTAATGCTCATCAAAGAAGGTGAGGCAGCTCTCGATGAAAGGCAGGTACGGCGTGGCGTCCTGGCCGACGTACTGCTCCGCGTCGAGCATCATCAGGCAGAATTCCAGCACGGTGTCCCACTCGTATTCCAGCCAGGCGTTGTATTCCAGGCCTTTGTCGAAGCTGGTGGGGCGCTTCCAGTTATACTCGGCCGGATTGGGCAGGCCGAAGTTTTCGAGCTGCTCGGTGAAGCAGGCGCCGGGGTGCTGCCAGTAGGTTTGGCTGCGCAATTCGGCATTTTTGAGGAGGCGCAGGTAGAAATCGAACTGCGGCTTTAGCAAGTCGAAATCACCGTTTTTCAGCATGGGCCAGTACACGAGGCGCTGGTTTTGGGCGGTGTGGGTGCCGCCACCCCAGTTGCGGAAGTCGGGCGTGAACTTCAGGGTGGAGTCCGTCAGCACCGGGTCGTAGGTGAAGAGGCCGCCGTTGAACTTGGTGGGCCACTGGCCGAAAGCGTTGCAGCCCAGCATATAGCGCATAAGCTGGTAGTTGCGGCCCGTCTGCCACTCCGGCGCGTTGGCGGCGGCTTTTTCGGGCCGGATGTGGATGAAGCTGCACTGCCAGTAGTCGTGCCACCAGGCCACGGTGCGTTGGCGGGCCGCTTTGGGGTTTTGCCGGGCAGCGTCCAGCGTCTGCTGCAACCCTTGCTGCCACTGCGGCACGGCGGGCGCGGTAGTGGTGTGAAGCGCTACCACAATGGAATGCGTGCGAGCCGGGGTGCGGCTTTTTAGTTTCCAGCCGTGGTAGTGCGTGTTGAGGTACTGCCCGGTGGTGGTGCCGGCTGGCGTCATTTTCAGACCATGCAGTGCGCCGCCGAAAATCAGCTGGTTGAGCGGGTTGTAAAGCCGGTCTTTCACGCTTGCCAACCCCTGCTGCTGCACCACGACATCGAATACCGTTTGAGGCCGGTTTTGGTGGAAAAACTCCACACCCTGACTGCGAAAACCGATGCTGTCGCGCCGGGTAACCACATCGCCCTGCGGTGCCCATTTGTAGGAGTTCTGGTTATTTTCCTTGCCTTTGGGGCGGCGGTCGGCGAAGCGCCAGCTTTCGTAGGTGGCCTCGGCACTCAGCTTCTCGCTGCCCGTAACTTCGACGTGAACAACGGGCTTGAAAACCTCGACCCACACACGAACCCGGGCCGAGGTCTGGCCCACCTTACCGGTCAAGGTCACGTCACCAGTTTGCAGGGCCAGTTCCTGCTTGAAAGTGCCGTGGTCGAACGGATTGGGGGTAAGGTGCAGGCGCACCCGGCCGAGTTTTAGCAGAGAATTGTTCTCATCAAAGGTGCCGCTGCGGGCGAGGTATAACAGCACGTCGCCGTTTTCGGTCCACACGTTCAAGCCAACGTCGCCGCCGCCGCAGGGCATCGATTCGCCGGCGTTGCGGCTGGGGCTGGTCCAGATGATGTTGTTGGTGGCGAGCTCGGTTTGGGCGTGGGCGAAGCAGGGAAGAATGGAAAGAAACAGCAGAAGCACTTGCCGACTAAGTATCGAGCGAGGCAATAGAACGTCATGCTGAGCTTGTCGAAGCATCACTACCGCAATAGTAAATGGATTACTTGCGCGGTAGAGATGCTTTGACAGGTTCAGCATGACGTTCAAATTAGTGCTTGCGGCCTTTCTCATTGCGCCCAATCATCCGTCCGGAACGACGACACCGGCAGCCCCTCATTGCTGAACAGCGTGGCCCGCGTGAAATCCTGAAACGCATACCGCACCGCCACCGGCGCTTTCACCGCCTCGGCCGACACGTTGATGACGCTACCCGCGATGGTGGCTTTGGCGGGGTACCACTTCTGGTCGGCGCCGGCGATTTCGAAGCCAGTAAGCTCCTGCCCGAAGCTCGTCATGCCCATGGGCGAGTTCTTGAAGCGCACGGCCACCGTGTTGTCCTTCACCGTCATAGATTCGTAGGTGGGGGGCAGCGCGCCGAAGCCTTTTTGGCCATAGGTTTGGGCCAGGGCCAGCAGGGCCAGGCGGGTGCCGCCGGGCTCCTTGCGCATGGGGTGGATGCTGGTTTCCTCGCCAATGTCGAGCAGGACGGCCATGGCGGTGTTGGGCACCTGGTCCTGGATTTTGCGCTGGGTATCGCGGATGAAGGCGGAGTTGTATTTGCCGCCCTTGTTTTTGGAGGTGCGGGTGTAGTCGAAGGGCGCAATCTGGGCGTAGTAGAAGGGGAAGTCGCCCATGCCCCACTTGGTGCGCCACTGCTTCACCATGGCGGCGAAGAGCTTCTCGTACTCGTCGGGCCGGTCGTAGTTCGATTCGCCCTGGTACCAAATGGCGCCTTTAATGCCATATCCTTCAATAGGATGCAGCATACCGTTGTAGAGCGTCGTGGCCGTGCGGCTTTGCAGCTTGATGGTGTCGCCCTTGGCCGGAATCTTCACGCCGGCAAACTGGCGCAGGTTCTCGGCGTCCATCCACGCTTCGATGAAGGAGCCGCTGTAGCTGCAGTGCAGCAGGCCCACGGGCACTCGCAATTGCTCCTGCAGCAGCCGTCCAAAATAGTAGGCCGTGGCGCTGAAATTGCTCACCGCCTCGGGCTCGGCCATGCGCCAGGGCGAGGGCTTGCTATTTTCCTGTGGCTCCGTGACCGACGAGCGGGGCACGGTGTAGAGGCGCAACTGGTCGTTGCGCGAGTGCAGAATGGCCTCATTTGAGCCCAGCACCGGCTGGCCCTTAAAGCCTTTCATCGGCATTTCCATGTTCGACTGCCCGCCGCACAGCCAGACCTCGCCCACCAATACGTTTGTCAGCTTCATCGCCGGGCCATCGCCGCTGATGGTCAACTCATAGGGCGTGGCACTGGCGGCGGGCGTCTTCACCTTGAGCCGCCATTTGCCGGCCGCGTCGGCCTGGGCTGTGTATTTCTGCTTGCCCCACGAGGCACTCACGGCAATGGTGCTGCCGGCCTTGGCCCAGCCCCACACCGCACATTCGGCCTGTTGCTGAAACACCATGTTGTCAGTGAAAAGTGAAGCCAGGCGCAGCTGGGCGTGGCTCAGCAGCGGCAGAAACAGCGTAAGAAAAAGCAGGAAATGAGGCTTCAGCTTCATAGAGGAAAGTATGTAAAAGTCGCTCGTCATGCAGAGCGTAGCGAAGCATCTCGCGTGTTTCAACTAATTAATATTGCCTTCGCGATTGAAATTGCCATCACACGCGAGATGCTTCGCTGCGCTCTGCATGACGGTAATAAGCGGTTGGTTACAAGCCAATTTCTACCGACTTACTGGAATCCAGACCTCCATATCGGCGTGGCCCCGGTTGCCCCAGGCGTAGTACGGAATGAGTGAAACCGACACTGCCGTCGGCTTTTCGGCGGGCACCTTGCGGTAGAGCTGCGTGCCCCACTGCGCCGCCTCCGGCACGAGCATGGCCTGGCCAGTAAGGAATACCACGTCGCTGTTTTCGACCTGCTTGTGCTGCGGAGTTAGGCTGGTATTCGCGGGCAGTGTGAGGCCCGAAATCTTCTGGCCGGCCGGGAAATCCTTGGTTTCGAGGCAGTAGACGATGGGGCCGCGCTTCACGGCTACCTGGTTGCGGGTTTCCTCCACCAGCGGGTTGGCCTCGACCAACTGGGCGGGCATAGGCATGGCCAGTTCCACCTTGTCGCCAGCTTTCCACTGGCGGTTGATTTCGGCGTAGGTGCCGGGCGTGAGCGCGGCCGTGGTGGGCTTGCCGTTCACGAGCAGCGTGGCACCCTCGCACCAGCCCGGCACGCGCAGGAACACGGAAAATGCCTTCTTGGGCGCCTCGTCCAGCGTGAGCTTCACGGTGCCGTCCCATGGGTAGTCGGTTTCCTGACGAAGCTTCAGTGGGGCACCGTTTTTGAGTTTGGTGTTCAGGTTGCTGCCGCCGTACATATTCAGCCACAGGCCTTTGTCGGAGGTGCTGTACATATAATTGCTCACCTCCGCTATAGTACGCACCACGTTGGGCGGGCAGCAGTTGGAGAGGCTGATGTAGTCGACCCGGTCCTTCGACCAGCGCTGGTGGAAGGGCAGCGCATCGGAATACGCCAGCGGGTTGGTATAGAGGAACTTCGTGCCGTCGAGGCTGATGCCCGAGAGCACGCTGTTGTAGAGCGCGGTTTCCAGCACATCGGCGTACTTGGCGTCGGCGGTTACTTGCAGCATGCGCCAGTTCCAGAGCACGTTGCCGATGTTGGCGCAGGTTTCGCCGTGGGCCGTGAAATTGGGGAGCTGATAATCTCGCCCGTAGGCCTGGTGGATTTTCTGCACCGTGTCGGGCTTGTAGGCCGTGCCATCGGGCGAGACGCCGTCATAAAGCGCCCCGCAGGCACCCGTGACGTACATTTTGTGCTGCGTCACGTCGTCCCACATCTTGTTGAGGGTCGTGAGCAGGGTTTGGTCGCCGGTTTCGGCGTACACGTCGGCCGCGCCAGCGAAGAGATAATTAGCCCGCACGGCGTGGCCGCCGGCCTGCTGCATCTGCCGGAACGGAATGCGGTCCTGGTTGTCGTCGGTGCCCACTTCGGCCACCAGCCCGCGGATGTTAATCAGGCTCTGGGCCAGCTCCAGGTAGCGCGGGTCGCGGGTGGTGCGGTACATCTCCACCACACCCATGTAGTGCGACGGGCAAATGGCGTTACGCGCCAGCTCGGGCGAGGCTTTTTTATAAAAATTATACAGGTAATCCGTGGATTTACGGGCCATCGTGAGCATCGTGGTTTTGCCCGTGGCGCGGTAGTGCACGCAGGCTGCCGTCATGAGGTGGCCAATGTTATAGGTCTCAAAATTCAGCCTGTTCTTGAAAGCCGCCGTCTGGCCCGGATTATTCTGCTCCGCGATGCTGCTCTGGGTGCTGATGTAGCCATCGGCCCGCTGCACCTTGGCAATCAGGGCAATGGCTTCGTCGAGCTGCTGGTCCAGCTTGGGGTCGTGGTTCACGGCGTAGGCCGCAGACATGGCTTCCAGCAGCTTAAAGAAGTCGCCATCGTGAAACGGCGGCCCTTTGTGCTCACCCTTCTGCAGGCCGGCAGCAATCTCGAAGTTCTTATAGGCGTGGTTCCGGTCGCTATGGTACAGCGTCCACATGGTCGGAATCATCGAGCGTTGGCACACGTCGAACCGCTCGGCCCAGAAACCTTTGGTCCAGGCCACGCTGCCCATGTCCACGCTGCCGAGTTTGGCGTGGGTGCTGGCGGAGGTGTTCACAAGGCCTTTTTGCTGCGCGAAAACGGGACCGCCCAGGGCCACTGCCAGCGCCCCAAGACCGATTTTTTTAAGGAATAAATGCATAGTCATTAATCAACGTTGAATGGGAAGGTGGGGGTGATGCCGATGCCGATGCTCACCGGCCCGAGCAGTCCGGCTGGTAGCAGCGGCTTGCCCGCGGCCGGTGAAGGCGCGGGCGTCCAGGTTTGGCGCTGCTCGGCGGGCCGGGCCTGGTCGCCGATAAGGCGGTTGGCCCAGGTATTGGTGACGCTAATTTCTAGCTGGTTATCGCCTTTTTTTAGCGCTTTGGTGATGTCGACGCGGTAGGGGGGCGTCCAGGATATGCCGCAGGGCTGGCCGTTTACCTGCACTTCGGCCAGGTTGGCAACCGTGCCAAGGTCTAGGTAAACCTGGGGCGACGGTGCGCTGGAGAATTGCCCTTTCTGCTTTTTCTGCTGCTTGGGCGGCTGCCAGCGGAAGTTTTGGGTGTAGATAGCGGTGCCGGAATAGTGGCTGATGGCGGCGTCCTGGTTCTTACTCCAATCCGTCAGTTGGGAAAAATTGACTGGCTGGGCCGGGCCACCCATCTTCGGGTCGAAACGGACTTGCCATTGGCCGGTGAGGGTTTGCACCAACTGCGTTTCCTGCCAGTTGAAGCCGTCCTGCGCATTTTGCTTCGTTGTCGATTCGCGGAACACCACAAATAGGGAGCCGTTGCGGTCGAGGCGAATCGGCAGGTTAGTGCGGCTGTTTTTGATTTTCCAGTCGGTGGCCAGGCGGGTTTCGCCGGTCACGGCATCCCACAATTCCGGCTGCCGCCCGGCCACACGCAAGCTCAGGTTGATGGTACGGGCCGAGTCGAGTTGGTTGGAAATAAAATAGATATCGAATTCCGGCGCAGTGCGGTGCGTCCAGGCAATTCCGTTGGCGCGCTGGCCGCTGACGGTGCTGGCAATTACGTCGGGAGCCATACCCAGCGATGCAAAAGAAGAGCGGTTATAGGGGCCCCGTAGCAAAAGCCCCCTGGCCTCCTGGCCAATTGGGTCACTTACCGTTACAGTATCCGCCAGTCTAGCAACTTTTAGCATTTCTTGTTGCACAGCTACATCAGCGGCTGGATAATTCTGAAATGATGGCGAGTAGCTGGGGTGTCGATTGAGTAGCACCCAACCCCCAGCCTTCACCAATTCTAGTAGCTTCTTCGCCACTTGGGGCGACATGGCGGTGCTGTCGGGGCTCATTTTCAATGCCCCGGGCACCACCAGCAACCTGTAGCTGGCCCCGCCCGGCAGCACGATGCGACCGTTTTCCACCTTCGCCAGGCGCAGCAGCGCGTCCTTGTTGAAGGAGTCGTATTGGTAGCCGTGCAGCGGGTCTACCAGCATGTCGGCGGTTTCCATGTTGGCCGAGGCTGACACTTTTTCGGGCTGCTCGCGCATGGGCAGGCCCACGTTGGCGAGGCGCTGGTGCTCGGCGGCCACGGCTTGCGGACCGAAAATGCCGGGCAGGTCATTCACCAAATGATTTGGCAAAATGGCGCGGCGCGGGGTTTCCTCGCCCGTGAACACGGCCACGTCCACCACTGGGCGGCCGAGTTGCAGCAGGGCCTGGCAGCGGCGGGCGTAGTCGACCCAGGCGCGGCCGGGTTTCCACCAGGTTTGGTCGCGCTGGAAGAACAGGCCGATACCGCTCAGCGTCATGCCCGGCTGGCGGTCGAGCCAGGGGTTGTGCACGAACACGTGGTACACCAAGCGGTTGACGCCCAACGCGTAATTGCGGTCCTGCAAAGCTTTGAGCATGCCGGGGTGCTCATCCCAGGCCAGCTTTAGCTCGGTGAAAGCCTCGGCCTGCACAATGTTTTTGCCGTAGATGTGGGCGCCCGAAACGGCGTCGAGCATGTCGTTGGGCTTGTCGTGGGTGGGGCTGCGGAGCCAGAACTCGCCCATCGGCACGTCGGCGTGCTGGTAGTGCAGCAGGCCGTCGCTCACCATGGTGGGCGCGATGGCCTCGGCCGAAAACGTGCAGCCTTTGGCATGCGCCAAATCCTTCAGCGTCACGTAGAACTTGTCGTTCACCAGCTCCGCAATGGTCTGGCGCACATCGGCCAGCACCCGCTCCGACTGGTCGGCGCTTTGCAGGGGCACGCCCGCCAGCACCGGCAGGTAGGGCAGCAAGTCGTAGCCCCGCCGCGTCCGAAACTCAGCCGGAAAGTTGGCCGACCAGTTCTGCGAACCGCATTCCCAGCTGTCGACGTGGAAGACCTTGAGCACCCGCGCCGCCAGCTCCGGACCGCCCTGCCGCACGGCCTCGCCAAACCACTTATCGAATTGCAGGCTCACGGCGGCGGGGTTGAATTTGTCGCATTCCAGCCCGCGCCCGCCACCGCCAGTGGTGTTGATTTGGCCGGTGCTGGTGTGGCCCATGCGCAGGATGGTCCAGTGGCCGGCGGGCGCGGTCCAGGTCAGGCGGCCGCTGGCATCTAGCTTGTCGGTCAGGTTGATAATCTTGCCCAGCGGTACGCACTGCGCGTCAGGCAACTGGACCGGCGTGGTGCGCTGGCTCACGCGCCACACGTCGCCGTTTTTGCCCTCGAACTGGTGGATTCGCGCCGCACCGGAAAGATGGATTTCCGACACTTTAAGCGACTGTTTCCACTTGGCCGCGTCGAGGTCTTCGGCGCCCGGCTCTGAGCCGGCGGGGTCGTAGGTGAAACGGAAAAACCGGGCCGTGGTGGCGGGCAGCGCGTGGGTCACGGCGCTGCTGTCCTGCCAGCCGCTGCGGGGCGGCTGCAGGCGCGCTAGAGGCCGGAAGCTGCGGCCGTCGTCGCTCACCTCTACTTGCAGGCGGTTGGCCTGATAGTTATAGCCGTTGGAGCGAATACGGAGGCTGCGGCAGGTAAATGGCTGGTCGAAGGCATATTGAATCCAGCCCGACTCGCTGGTTTTAAAGCCTTTTTTGTTGCCGGGCGTGGCCAGCAGGTCCAGGTTTTCGCCGGTTAGGCTGCTGGTTATCTGCGGCTTTTGGGTGGCGGTGGAAATGGCGCTGCCGGCGGGAGTAGGGTAGGCGTATACCGCAATGTCGCGGTAGTAGCCCTGCACCGTGGGCGGCTGGGGCAGCGCCAGGCTCAGCTTTTTACCACCCGCCACCTGCGTTTGGGTTGATACGACGTGCTGCATCGACAGCTCCGGCGTAATCCACGGCCCGCCCGCCAGCGCAAAACCGTCGCTGACGTGCATGGCCAGTTTCAGACCCAGCCGGTCGGCTTCCTGCATAGCATGCTTCACCATTGCCCACCACTGCGGCGACAACTGCCGGGCCGCAGGCGAAATCGCCGGCGGATTCTCCACGTCCTTAATCGGCATCAGATACGCCCCGCCGATGCCGGCTTCCTTCATCGCCTCCAGGTCGGCGGTGAGGCCGGCCGGGGTCACGGCCCCGTTCATCCAATACCAGAATACCCACGGCCGCGCCGCCTCGGGCGGGGTTTTGAAAGCGGCTTCCAGGTCGGGTGCTTGCTGGGCGCACACCGGGGCCGGCAGCAGGCCGAGGGTCGGCAGCGCGAGCAGCAGGAGGGCCTTGGGGAGCAAGCGGGTTTTCATTCGTGTTATCAGTTGAACTGTAGTTTTTGACTGTCATGCAGAGCGCAGCGAAGCATCTCGCGTGCAGTACTAATCATACTGATTGCAACGAAGCGAGCGAGATGCTTCGCTGCGCTCTGCATGACGGGCTGGTTTGGGCAGATGGTCTACACCAGCCGTCCCTTCACCCGGTAGCCATACATGCCAAACAACAGAATCACTAGGTAGCAGACCATTGGGATGAGGTAGCCAATCTGGATGTTGTCGCCGCGCAGGTCGATGAGGGTGCCCATGAGGGGCGGCATGATGGCGCCGCCCACGATGGACATCACCAGCCACGACGAGCCGGGCTTGGTGTCGTCGCCGAGGCCAGCAATGCCCAGGGCGAAGATGGTGGGGAACATAATGCTCATAAAAAAGCCCAGGCCGCCCAGCGCGTAAATGACGTAGGCGCCATCGCCGAACACGGCCACCGCGCACAGCGCCATGGCGACCACCGCATAAATCGAGAGCAGCCGCTGCGAGGCGATGTACTTCAGCAAAGCGGTGCCAATGAAGCGCCCCACCATAAACAGCAGCCCGTACACGGCCAGGTAGTAGCCGGCCATTTTCTCATCGACGCCCGCCCCCTGCTTGGCCATCCGGATGAAGAAGCTCGTGACGCACACCTGCGCGCCCACATAGAAAAACTGCGCCACCACGGCCCAGGTTAGGTGCCGGTGTTTCAGCACCGCGAAGAAGCCGCCGCCTTCCGACGGCTCGGCTTCGGCGGCTCGCACTTCGGGCAGCTTGCTGAAAAAGAACAGCACCGCCACAGCCACCAACACGCCGCCCAGCACGATGTAGGGCAGCTTCACGGCCGCGGCTTCGTGGTTGAGGTAGGTGGTGCGGATGGCATCGGGCATGGCGGCCAGCTGGGCCTTCGTGTACTCCTTGCCCGATAAAATCAGGTTGGCGCCGATAATGGGGGCCACGAAAACCGCCAGCCCGTTGAACGAGGCCGCCAGGTTCAGTCGGCTCGTGGCCGACTCGGGCGGGCCGAGCACGGCGGCGTAGGGATTGGCGGCGGTTTCCAGCGTGGTCAGGCCGCAGCCGATGATGAACAGCGCGGTCAGGAACAGGCCGTAGGAGCGGGCATCGGCGGCGGGCACGAACAAGAAGGCCCCACCCGCGAAGGCCAGCAGCCCCAGAATAATGGTGAATTTGTAACCCAGCCGCTTCAGCAGTATCCCGGCCGGAATGGCCATCAGGAAGTAGGCCAGAAACACGGACGTATCCACCAGGGTAGACTGCAGGTTGTTGAGCTGGCAGGCTTTCTGGAGGTGCGGAATCAGGATGGAATCCAGGCTGTGCGCCATGCCCCACAGAAAAAACACGCCCACCACTAGGCTAAACGGTAGCAGGTAGGTGCGGGCACTGACGGGGCCGCCGGTAACCGGTGGCGGAATGGAAGCAGGAGCAAGGGCCATTGGGTGGGATTTTAGAGAGTTGAGTCAGGGTATTAGGCGCGTAATTTCACCACCAGCAGGTGGTCGCAGGCCAAAACCACCTCGCCGTGCTCGTTGATGACTTCCACGTGCTCGGTCACGGTGCCGTAGCCAGGCTTTTTACCTTCTTCCTTGGCCGAAATTGTGACTTCGGAATGGATGGTGCTGCCAATGAAAACGGGCTTCACGAACCGCAGCCGGTCGTAGCCTTTGGAGAAGGCTTCGGGGTTGATTTCGGAGGCGGTGAGGCCGATACCGATGCTGAAAATCATGGTGCCGTGCGCAATGCGCTGGCCGAAGGGCTGGGTTTTGCACCACTCCGCGTCGAGGTGGTGGGGGAAGAAGTCGCCCGTGTGCCCGGCGTGGACCACGAAGTCCGTTTCGGTGATGGTGCGGCCGAGGGTCACGCGCTTGTCGCCGAGGGTGTAGTCTTCGAAAAAGGTCGATTTGAAGTACATAGGAGTGTAGCTTGGACTCTGCGAGTCCGAGCGCGAGCGCAGCGAGCATCTGCGTTCGCGAATGAATAAATTACCTGGCGCAGATGCTCGCTGCGCTCGCGCTCGGACTCGCAGAGTCCAAGCTACTTTCCATCGCTCGACGCGTAAGCTGCTTCCACCACGGCCATGGTTTTTATCACGTCTTCCACGCTGGTAGGCAGCACGTCGGTTTCGCCATTTTTGAAGCGCATCAAGCTGCCCATCGTGCCCATAAAAGCATCCGGAAACCAAGAGCCTTCCAGCGCTATGGTGTGCCAAACCGGCTGTTCGCCCTCGTGCATGATGCAGTATTCAAACTTATCGGGCACGCCGTGGGGGTAGTTCATGAGCAGGCCCATGCGGGCTTTGATGGCGCCTTTCGTGCCCTCCCATTTGATGAAGCTCTCCTGGTTTTCGGGGCCGAAGGCATGGTCGTGGTTGGTGTTGATGACGGCGTGCATAGTCTCGCCGTAATCGAAGAGGATGGTAGAGCGCGACGACGACAGTGCTTTGGCCGGGTGGCGCAAGGTTTTGGCCATCACCCGGCTAGGCTCGCCCAGGAAGCTGCGAATCAGGTCGATGTAGTGGATGCTGTGGTACTGGATTTCGAGACGCGGATGCACCATCACGTGCGGAAACAGCTCCCAGGGCGTTTCCAGCGTCACGCGCACTTCCATGTCGTACAACTCGCCGATGAGGCCCTGGCGCAGCATCTCGCGGGCGGCGGCCACGTAGGGCGCGAAGCGCAGCTGGCAGTTGATGGCGGCCACTAGATTTTTTCGGCGACAGACCTCCAGAATTTCCTGACTCTGCCAGAAGTAGTCGCCCATCGGCTTCTGAATCAGCACGCCCGCGCCGTCAGGTAGCTGGTTCAGCGTTTCCACAAACTGCTCGGGCATGATGGTGACGTCGTACACGGCTTCGGCTGGCGCGTGGGCCACGGCCTCGGCCACCGAGTCGTACACGTGCGGGATTCCCCAGGCAGCGGCCAGCTTCTCGGCCCGCGCCCGGGTGCGGTTGGTGATGCCCACCACCTCAAACCCAGCATTGCGGTAGGCCGGCAAATGCGCGTCGTTCACAATGCCGCCGGCCCCGATGATGACGATAGGCAGCGGCCGTTGCGGCAGCACGGGCAGGTAGGGAATGTCGTGGTTTTCTAGCTTAAACATGGTCGAGCGCGTTAATTTTCTGTTGGCCGGCGGCAAGTAATTTCGCCACGGGCGCATCGGTGTTGATGGCCTGCAGCACCACCTCGTCGATGATGCTGGCAATCTGCGCCCAGTTGGCTTTGGGCGGGAGGCTTTGGGCCTGCTGGTGCAGCATTTCGAGCTTGTGGTAGTAGGGCACGAGGGCGTTGATTTCGGGGTCGTGCCAGGTAGAGAGGCGACAGCCGATGCCGCCTTCCAGGGTCAGGAACTTGTCGTTTTCGGGACGGGTGGCGAAGCGCAAGAAGTCGTAGGCCACGGCCTTGTGCCGGCTGCCCGAACCGATGGCGTAGAGCCAGTACACGTTCAGCGAAGCCGACTGCCCGCCCGCCCCGTGCGGAATCGGGGCAATATCGACCCGGCCGCGCACCGGGCAGGCCGCGTCCACGTCGCACACGGCCGCGAAGCCAAACCAGTTCACCATCATGGCCGCTTCGCCCCGCGCAAACGCCTGACCGGCCGCTACCGACTCGTACTGCATGGTCTGCGGGTGCCCGGCGGCCTGGTCGCGCAGCAGCTGGCGGTAGAAGGCGAGGCCGTCGGTCGCCGCCGCGCTGTCGATGCGGACGCGGCCCTGCGCATCAACCAGCTGGCCGCCGCGCGTCCAGAGGTGCAGGCAGAAATCGAACACCGTGTTGTGGCCGTCGGGGAAGCCAGCGGCGACGAAGCCGAACAGGTTGTCGGCGGGCCGCTGGAAGAAACGCGCCACTGTCTGGAAGTCGTCCCAGGTTTCGGGCACTTGCAAGGGTCGGCCGTGCAGCTCCTGAAACCGGGCTTGCTCTTGCTGGCTCTCAAACAGGTCTTTGCGGTAGATGAGGCATTCCGGCCCATCGTGAAACGGCAGGCCCATTATGGCATCACCAACTTGCTGCATGCCCAGCAGCGAGGGGCTCCAACCGGCGGGAAAATCAGCGGGCGGGTTCTGTTGAATGTAGGGCGTCAGGTTTTCGAGGGCGCCGGTGCTAGCGGCTTCGGGCAGCCAGTCGGTGTTGATGTGGGCCACGTCCCAGGTGCCGTTTTGTAGACCCTTATCGGTGAGCAGACTGGCGTAGAGCTGGTGCAAATCCATCGGTATCATCTCCACGGCCAACTTGCAGCCGGTTTCCTGACAAAAGCTGGCCCACAGCTTCGCCATAGTGCTTTCGAAGGGGCCAAACTGCCGCACGGCAATGTGAAACGGGGGCTGCTCAGGCATCATGGCGGGCGGGTTGAAACGTGGCGATTTCGGCGAGAATGGCAGCGTTGTTTTGGCCCAGCTGCGGAGAGCCAACAGGGGAAGTCAGCAGCTCGCCATCGAGGCGGATGGGGCAGCGGGTGGTGCGGTAAGCGTAGCCGTCGGCCATCGTTACTTCCTGCACCATATTGAGCGCGGCAAAGCCTTCGTGGGCCAGCAACCGGTCCCAGCTCAGCACGTTGGCGCACCAGATGTCGGCGGGCTCCAGGATGGCGAGCCAGGCTTCGGTAGTACCGGTTTTCAGATGCTCGGCCAAGGTGGCTTTTATCTCGTCGCGTTGCGTGAACGCCTGCGCGGGCTCCGGGTAGCTCAGCAACGATTCGCAGCCCAGCAGCCGCCCCAATACCGGAATCGAACCCATGGCCAGGGCCAGAAACCCGTTGCTGGTCTGGTAGATGCCGTAGGGCGCGCCGAGGTAGGAGTGGGCGCTGTTGTGGGCGGTGCGCTGGGGCAGCGCGCCGCCGTCGTTGAAAAAGGTGGTGAGGGTTTCGAACTGGAAATCGAACGCCGATTCCAGCATGCTCACCTGCGCCAGGCCGCCCTCGCCGCGGGTGCTGCGGCGCACCAGGCAAGCCAGCAGCCCCTGCGCGAGGTGGGCGCCGGCCAGCATGTCCACGATGGACAGGCCCAAGGGCACGGGGCCGGCGTCGGCGTTGCCGCTCAGCCAAGTCAGGCCCGAGACGGCTTGCAGCAGCAGGTCCTGGCCGGGCTTGTCGCGCCAGGGACCTTCGGGGCCGTAGCCGGATATTTCGCCGTACACCACGTTGGGGTTCTGCGCCTTCACACTGGCGTAGTCGAAGCCAAGGCGCTCCATCACGCCGGGGCGGTAGTTGTGCATCACCACGTCGGCCCGGCGCACCAGTTCCCAGACTTGCGCGCGGTCGGCGGCATTTTTGAGGTCGGCCGCGAAGCTTTCCTTATTGCGGTTGATGGCGTGAAATACCGACGACTCGCCGTTCATGATGACGTTCGAGGTGTAGAGGTGTCGGCAGATGTCGCCCGTTTCGGGCCGCTCGATTTTGATGACGCGAGCGCCCAGGTCGGCCAGGCGCAGGGCGGCGGAAGGGCCGGAGAGGAACTGGCTGAAATCGACTACTAGGAGGTCGGCGAGGGGTTTGGCCCTTGCGTCAACCTCACCCCCTAGCCCCCTCTCCTGCGGAGAGGGGGGACTAGTTTCTAGCTCCAGCGTAGATTCCAGAGCTAGTTCCCCCTCTCCGCAGGAGAGGGGGCTAGGGGGTGAGGTTACCCCGGCGAGCAAACCAAATTCCGTCTGAATCGCCGCCGTATCCTGCCCCGGCATCGGCGCGGCCTTATCCGAGTACAGCTTCGCCCCATCAATCCGAATGGGGCAGCGCGTGGTAGCTAGCTGCTGCCCATCAGCCAGCTTCACCAGTTGCTGCATGCCCAGCACCTCGTAGCCGGGGCTGCTGGTGGCTCGCTGGTAGTTCAGCACCTCGGCGCACCAGATGCCCAGCGGCTCTAGCTTCGCGAGCCAGGCGGCGGTGGGGTGTTCGCGCAGGGCAGCGGCGAGCCGGGCGGCGATATCGTCCCGTCCGTCGAACCAGGAGCTGGCGGTGGGGTAGTCGGCCAGAATGCCCAGGTTCAGCGTCGCATCGAGCTTGTCGAGGTTGCCCATGGCCAGGGCCAGGTGGCCGTCCTGGGTTTGGTAGATGCCGTAGGGGGCGCTGAGGTAGGCGTGAGCGGTGCCGCGCGCCGCGCCGCGCCGGGGCAGCTGGCCGCCGTCGTTCAGGTGGGTGGTCAGCAGCTCAAACTGAATGTCGAGTACCGACTCCAGCAGGCTCACTTCGACCAGCGCGCCCTGGCCGGTTCGACCGCGCCGGACCAGCGCCGCCAGCAGCCCCTGCGCGAAGTGCGAGCCGCAGATAATATCGGCCACCGCGATGCCGAAGGGCGTCGGCCCGTCGGCCGACGTACCCGACAAATACGTGAGGCCAGACATGGATTGAATCAGCAAGTCCTGGCCCGGCTTGCTGGCCCAGGGGCCGGTGGGGCCGTAGCCCGTCACCACGCCGTAGATGAGGCGCGGGTTCAGCACCCGCACGGCGTCGTAGCCAAGGCCGATTTTCTCCATGATGCCCGGCCGGAAGTTGTGGGTCATCACGTCGGCCTGAGCCAGCAGTTGCTTCACGCGGGCGAGGTCGTCCGGGTTTTTCAGGTCGGCGGCGTAGGATTCCTTATTGCGGTTGATGGTGTGAAAAACCAGGCTGCTGCCCTCTACAAACAGGTTTTTAATAGCAATCTGGCGACCGGCCTCGCCGGTGCCCGGCCGCTCAATCTTGATGACACGGGCGCCGAGGTCGGCCAGGCGCAAGCCGGCCGAGGGGGCGGCCAGGAACTGGCTGAATTCGATGACTAGGAGGCCGGATAGGGGGAGGGACATGGTAGGTTTGGGATTGGATGTAGCGTGGACTCTGCGAGTCCGCGCAACGAGCGTAGCGAGTAATGACGTGAGGATGTGAGGGCGCGGGCTACTCGCTGCGCTCGTGGCGCGGACTCGCAGAGTCCACGCTACATCTTTCTGGATTTCACATACAGCTCGTTCAACTCGCTCAGCAGCGCCCGCTCGTCGCCGCCGTTCAGCAGGTACTGGCGCACGGGCCCGCCGGCGTGGTCCTGGAAGAACATGTGGCCGTGGTAGCGCGGGCGCAGGAAAGCGCGCTGCAAGGCCGGGAGCGTGGCAGCGAAGTAGTTGCTGGACTGCGCATTCACGTGCTCATCTTGCCAGGCGGTGAGGTGGCCGGGCTGGCCGCCGTTGTCGAAGTACAGGGTTTGCTGGCAGGCGGGCGCAGCCACGAATTCGGCGTAGCGCACGGCGGTTTCAACTTCGGCACATTTGGCCGAAATGGCGAGGCCGGTGCCGCCCAGCGTGCTGCGCAGGCGCGTGCCGCCGGGCGTCAGGCTCACCATGTCGTGGAAGTGTAGCAGGTGGCGGGCGTAACCTCGGCGGGCGTAGTTGGAGTAGCCGTAGGCGAAGGGGCAGTAGGCCAGCGCGTCGGTTTGGGTCATGGCCTCGTAGGTCTGAATGGGGTTGCGGTGGAAGCAGGCTGGGTCGACTTTGCTAGCGAGCTGGCGGAACAGCTGGAGCGCCTGGATGCCAATAGCTTCGCTCACTACCTCGTTTTCGCGTTGGCAGGGGTCTTCGCCCAGCGAGCAGCAGAACATGTAGAAGCTCATCAGCGTGTCGATGGGGATGAGCGAGAAGGCTACGAGGCCACGGTCAGCCAAGGCCAGCAGGTCGGCGAAGGTTTCGGGGAGAGTGAGGCCGTGCTGGGCCAGCAGGTCGGGGCGGCTGGCGGCCACGGGCGTGGCCGCGTCGATGGGCAGGGCCCACTGGTGGCCGTTGAAGCGGTAGCTTTCGAAGGAGTGCCCCACGGTATTGGCCTGCTGGTCGGTCATAAATTCGGCCGGTAGGTATTCATCCAAAGGCAAAATGGAGCCGGTGCGCGCCGCGAAGCCGGCCCACGGATGGTCAATTACCAGCAAGTCGAACCGCTCGGCCAGCTGCTGAATCGACTCATCGGCAAACTGTTGCAGGGAGCGTTTCTCCCAAGTGATGTGCACGTTGGGATTCAGCTCGGCGAAGCGCTGGCCGGTGGCGGCCATCGGCACGAAGCCCCGGCTGTGGTTCCAGGTGATGCCTTTCAGGTGGATGGGTTCGGTGGGCATTGGGGTGGTGGTTTTAATTGCTGGGAAACCAAACGGCGCAGGCGGGGAACCTCACCCCCGGCCCCTCTCCCGCGGAGAGGGGTGCCAGGCGACAGCTTACGTCAGGCTCCCCTCTCCGCGGGAGAGGGGCCGGGGGTGAGGTGACTCGCGTCAGGTTGGCGTTAGAATTTTATTCGTTGGGCGGTAGCACCAGTAGCATCCTTTTTGCCGCTGATGGGCAACAGGTAGAAGCTGTAGCTGTAGGGTTTCGAGGGCAACTGATATTGGTCGATGGGTGCGGCCTGGGCGTCCCAGCTGGTGTTGCCGCCGACGCCCATTTGGGCGAGGTCGATGTTGAGGGTGATGAAGCCGGCGTCCTTGAGCTTATTGGTGTGGCGGGCCGTCTGGATGTTCTGCTCGGTGTGGGGCCAGGCGCTCATGCTTAGCAGGCTATCGGCCACGACGAGCAGGCCGGATTTCTGCTGGTCGGCGAGCTGCATCCAGCGCACGTCGGTGCGGTTGGCGTACTCCATGGGCACCACGTAGGAATCGGCAAACTCGGCCAGCGGCTGGGTGTAGATGCCCGCGTCGAAGCCGTAGCGGCGGTCGATGTAGTTTTCCATCGGGCCACGGCCGTAAAAGCTGATGTTATCGTAGGCGCGCTTGATGCCAAGCTGCATCCCCACGCGCGGGATGTTGGGCAGGCCGGCGGCGGGCGTGAGGGCGTACGCTACGCGTAGCGTGCCGTCGCCGTTTAGCGTGTAGGTCACGCGCACGGTGGTTTTGCCGTCGATGAGGCTGTAGGTGCTGGTGAGGCTGGGGCGGCTGGCGGTGCTCTGGTCGAGGGTGAGGCTTTGCAGCTTGGGCTCAGCCGCGAACCACTCTTTCAGCTTCTTGTCGGCCTTCCAGCCGCGCCGGTCGTTGTCGGTGAGCGGGCGGGTGAAGTGGGGCAGCAGCGGGGCGGCCAGCTGCTCGGTGCCCTGCCAGCGGTATGAGGTGAGCGCGCCGGTGGCCTTGGTAATACTCACCTGGAAGTCCTTGCCACTGAGCACATAGGCAGTGGGCTCTTCCCGAATATTCACCGCCGGGGATGTTTTGGCCGGCTTCGCGGGTTGGGCCAAACCGGTCAGAGCAAACTGGTTGCTGGCGACTTCGTGGCCCGCAGCAGCCCAAGCGCTGAGCTGGGGTAGCGTGAAGGAAATAGTGGCCAGGTACTCCGCCCCGGCCTTCATTTTGGGCAGGTAGGGCTTGAGCGAAATCACCGTGTCGCGCCCGGCCGCCAGCCGCAGGCGCGGCAGCAGTTTGGTGCTCACCACGCGCCCGTCTTCGCGCACCACCAAGCGCACGGCGTAGTCGGCCAGCGACTTACTGGCGTGGCGGTTTTCCACCTTAATCAGGTCCTGGCCGGCATCGGTGAGCGTGCATTCGGCGGGCTGGTACACGCGCTTGCACTCGTAGATAGCGGCGTGGGCCTTGCCGTCCGAGGCCACGATGCCTTTGATGGTGAAGTCGTCGTAATACTTCTCCTTGAAGTCGCCGCCGTAGGCGTAAAACGCGGTGCCCGTGGAGTCTTTTTTCAGTAAGCCTTGGTCCTTAAACTCCCAGATGCACCCGCCGATGATGCGCTTGGTGGCGCGCCAGCCGTCCCAGAATTCCTTCATGTTGCCGGTGGCATTGCCCATCGAATGGGCGTATTCGCAGAAGAAAATGGGGCGGTTGTCGCCGTTTGGCTGGTTGGCCAGCAGCTCGGCCGTGAACAGGCCGGGGTACATGCGGCTCACCATGTCCACGTAGGCCTGGTCGCGGGGCGTCTGGATGCGGTAGGCGTGGTTTTTGGGGTAAGCAGGGTCGTTGGGGTCGATGTAGCCTTCCACGTGCGGGTCGCCCATGGCGGGCTCGTAGTGGATGGGCCGGGTGATGTCGAAATCGTGCAGCCAGGCGGCCATGGCAGCGTGGTTGGGCCCGCGCCCGCTCTCGTTGCCGAGGCTCCAGAAGATGATGCTGGGGTGGTTTTTGTCGCGCAGGGCCATGCGCATGCTGCGCTCCTGGTAGGCGGCGGTCCAGGCCGGGTCGTTGCTGAGCTTGGAGCCCAGGCCGTGGGTTTCGAGGTTGGCCTCATCTATGACGAGGATGCCATACTCGTCGCAGAGGTCGTAGAAGTACGGGTCGTTGGGGTAGTGGCTGGTGCGGATGCAGTTGAAATTGAACTGCTTGAGCGTGCGCACGTCTCCCCGGATGTCGTCGCGGTTCACGGCCATGCCCTTGGTGGGGTGGTGGTCGTGGCGGTTCACGCCGTAGAGGTAGGTGAGCTTGCCGTTAATCAGCAGCTTGCCGTTTTCTTTCGAAAACTCAATGCTGCGAAAGCCAACTTTGCAGCTTTTGGCCTCCAGCACTGCGCCGGTTTTATCGGTCAGCGTCAGTACCAGCGTGTAGAGGTTGGGGGCCTCGTCGCTCCACTTCAGCGGGTTGCGGATGGTGGTTTCAAGCAGGCCGAACTTGGCGTTGTCGAGGCGCGGGTAGGGCTCGTTGATGATGCTTTCGGCGGTGCGCTGCAAAGGCTGGGGCAGCACCGGCGCGCCCGTTTGGTCGAAGAGCTGGGCCTTCACCTGATAGCCCGAAATGTCGTTGCTGCCGGTCAGGTTTTCGAGGCGCGGGCGGATGCTCAGCACGGCATCTTTGTACTGCTTATCGAGCTTAGCCTGCCAGTGGAAGTCGGCGATGCGCAGCTTGGGCTCGGCCAGCAGCAGCACCTCGCGGAAGATACCGCTCAGCCGCCAGTGGTCCTGGTCTTCGAGGTAGGAGCCATCCGACCAGCGCATTACCTGCACCGATACCACGTTCTCGCCCGCCTGCAGGTAGGGCGTCACGTTGAACTCCGAGGGCAAACAGCTGTCCTCACCGTACCCCAAAAACTTCCCATTTACCCACACCTTAAACGCGGAGCTGACGCCGCCAAAGTGCAGCGTCACGTTCTGGTTCTGCCACCCGGCCGGTACCGAAAACGTGCGCTGGTACGAGCCCACACCGTTGTAATCCTGCGGCACGAACGGCGGGTTCACGGGCCGAAATGGGTACTTGGCGCTCTTGTAAATAGGCAGGTCATAGCCATGCATCTCCCAATTCGAGGGCACGGCCAGCTGCTTCCAGCCATGCACGCGGCTTTTGTAGAAATCCTTGGGTGCATCGGCGGGTTTTATGGCAAAGTTGAAATCCCACAAGCCATTGAGCGACAGCAGGCGCGGCGTCTTGTTACGGTCACCGAGCAGGGCGCCTTTTTCGGTGGGGAAAGAGTAGGCCGTGGCGCGCGATTTGTCGCGGTTCAGCTCCGTGATTTGCGGGATTTCCCAGGCGTCGCCTTCGGGCCCGGCGTAGATTTTGGGTGGGTTGGAAACGCCGGGGAAGAAGTACACGCTGGCTTCCTGGGCGTGGGCTGCGAAGGTTAGGAAAAAGCAAACCAGAACCATGTAGAGACGCGACACTTCGCGTCTCGGCGGTGCTGATGTTGTTGGAATTGCGCGGTTTCGGCCGTTCAACGCCGAGACGCGAAGTGTCGCGTCTCTACACTCTACCCGTTTGCGTAAAATAATTTGAGGGAAAAGCATGGTGTTGAATTAATTACTGGTAAGCGTCAGACTGCCTGGCGCTAGGCCTTCTGCCATGGCCTTGATGGTAATAGTCCCAGCCTTCTCCGTCGTCTGAATAATTGCCAACGCCATCCCGTTGTAAGCCTTGCGTTCCGGCTTTTTAAACGACTCCATGCTAGCCTGATACCCGTTATCCACGCCAGCAATGAACCCCGGGCCGCTCACCGAAAACTTCACCAGATTAGTTGCGTCGGGAACCAGGTTGCCAGCCGCATCCAGCACACGCACTGTTATAAAGGACAGGTCTTTGGCGTCGGCGCGCAGCTTACTGCGGTCGGCAGTGAGTTCGATTTTGGCCGGCGGGCCGGCGGTTTTGATGGTGCTGGTCAGCACGGTCTGGCCGGCTTTGCGCGAAATGGCTTGCAGGGTGCCGGGGGCGTAGGGCACGCGCCACATCACATGCAGGTCGTCGGTATATTTCTTTTTAACACCCAGAGACTTACCGTTCAAAAATAGCTCCACTTCGTCGGCCTGGCTGTAATAGGCCCACACATCCACGGTTTGGCCGGGGCGCCAGTTCCAGTGCGGCAGCAGGTGCAGCACGGGCTGGGTGGTCCATTCGCTTTGGTACAGGTAATAAGCATCCTTGGGGAAGCCGGCCAGGTCAATAACGCCGAAGTAGGAGCTGCGCGCTGGCCAGGGGTAGGGCAGGGGCTCGCCTAAGTAATCGAAGCCGCTCCACACAAAGGCGCCACTGATAAACGGGCTGTTGCGGACGGCCCGCCAGGCGGCTTCGTGGGTGGCGCCCCAGTAGGGCGCGGCGTGGTCGTAGCTGGAGGCGGTGAAGTCGGCGTTGCCGGTGGTGAGCTTGGTTTTGCCGTCCCGGGGCCAGATGCGCAGGCTGTCGGACGGCAGGTCGTAGTGGCCCCGCGTTTCATACGCCGCCGCGATTTCGGTGGCCAGGAATTTCTGGCCAGGAAAGCTAGCGGGCAGCTTGGGGTAGTCGGCGTGCTTGTAGTTGAAGCTCAACACGTCGAGCACGCCGGCCTGGCTGATGAAGTTCTTGGCTGGCTCCTGCTCCGTCAGGGCCGAGGTGACGGGCCGCGTCGGGTCGAGGCGCTTTACGGTGGCCGTCAGCTCGCGGGTCAGGCGCGTGCCGGTGCTGTCGAACTGCTCCCGGATTTCGTTGCCGATGCTCCACAGAAACACGCTCGGGTGGTTGCGGTCGCGCCGAATCTGGTCTTCCAAATCACGATGGTGCCACTGCTTGAAATCGAGGTGGTAGTCTTGGCCGTTCTTCTTTTTCTGCCACATGTCTAAGGCCTCATCCAGTACCAGAAATCCCATCCGGTCGCACAAGTCCAGCAGCTCCGGCGCGGGCGGGTTGTGGGCGGTGCGGATGGCATTGCAGCCCATCTTTTTCAGGATTTCCAGCTGCCGCTCCATGGCGCGCAAGTTCACGGCCGCGCCCAGCGCCCCCAAATCGTGGTGCTGGCACACGCCCTGGATGCGCAACGGCTGACCGTTCAGCAGAAAGCCAGTTTGGGTGAACTCACAAGTGCGGATGCCCAGCGGCGTTTCGTATTCGTCCTCAAGCGTTTTGCCCGTCAGAATCGTGGTTTTCACCCGGTACAGATACGGTTTCGCCACCGACCAAAGCTGCGGATTTTTAAGGTTGAGCTTCTGAGAAACGGTAGCCGAAGCCCCCGGCAGCTGCACGCCCGGGGTCAGCTGCCGCGCTACTTCCCGGCCGCTTTGGTCGAGCAGCACCGTTTGCAGGCTCACCTTGCGGGGCGCGCCCGTGGTGTTGCGCAGCTGGGTTTGCACGGCCACCGTGGCGGCCTGCGCGCTCACGGCGGCCGTGGTCACGAAGGTGCCCCACTCGTCCACGGCCACTTGGTGCGTGGTCACCAGCCGCACGTTGCGGTAAATGCCGGAGCCCGTGTACCAGCGCGAATCGGGCTGGGCCGAGTTATCGACCCGCACGGCCAGCACGTTGGCCTGGCCCGCCGGGCGCAGGTAGCGCGTCAGCTCGTAGCGGAAGGAGATGTAGCCGTTCGGCCGCTGCCCCAGGAGTTGGCCGTTCAGCCATACCTCGCTGCGCTTGTACACCCCATCGAACTCGATAAATATGTTGCGCCCGGCCGTGGCCGGCAGCGTGAACGTCTTGCGGTACCAGCCGATGCCGGTGGGCAGGCCGCCGCCTTCGGGCTTGGCGGGGTTCTTTTCATCAAACTGGCCCTCGATGCTCCAGTCGTGCGGCAGCGTGAGCCTGCGCCAGGCGGCGTCGCTGAACGTGGCATCTTTCGCGCCAGCTTCGTCGCCGAGGTAGAACTTCCAGCCCTGGTTGAAATCCGCCACCACCCGCGTTACCGGCTGGGCCCCAAAGATGCTTTGGGAGCTGAGTAACAGTAGAAGTAAGGGAAGAAGCAGACGAGGCATTGGATGGGATGTAGAGACGCGACACTTCGCGTCTCGTCGTTGCTGATGTTGTTTAAATGGCGTGGTGTCTGTCGTTCAGGCGGGAGACGCGAAGTGTCGCGTCTCTACATCGTTCAATTTTTGGGTTCTTTTGGTTTCTTCACCGGCGGCGCGATAAACGCCACCATACTCTTGCCCAAGTCCTTAGACGTAGCCACCGCAATGCCGCGCTGGTCGGGCTTGTTCACGGCGCAGTAGTAGTGGTATACCACACCTTTGTATTTCAGCACGAAGGACTTATGGGCAAATAGCTCGTCGTAAGGCTCGGAGGGCTCAATCAAATTCGCGCCGGTCCAGTCGGTCCAGTGCGTAAGGTCGTAGGAGCAGGCGAAGCGGTTCACGGCGCCCTTCACGCCGGGGTAGAAGGCGCCGAAATAGAACATGACCCACAGGCCCTTATCCACTTCATCCATTTTTTGCAGGTAAGCATCACCAGTGATGCCGGTGTGATGGTTGAGCACGGGGTTGCGCAGGTAGCGCGTCCAGTGCGTCATGTCGTCGCTCACGGCCATGCCGATGCGCTCGGCGCCGCGCTTGGCGTTGAGGCTGTCGCCGTTGGCGTTGTAATACATCACGAACGGGTGGCCGGTGAGCTTGCTCTTGTCCCAGACAACCGAGCTTTTGTAGATGGTGTGGTTTTCCCACCAGCGCACGTCCTTGTCGTCGGGGCGCAGCACGGGTTTGGCTAGGCGCTGCCAGGTGGGCAGGGTGGTGGGGTCTTTAGCAGTAGAAGCTAGGCTGATGGAGAGCACGCCCTTCTCGTAGCCGCGCGAGTTGCCGCCGAAGTACGACAGCCAGTACTTGCCTGCGTAGGGCTGCCACTCGTAGCTACCGCCCCACTTGGGGTCTTGCAGGGCCACGTAGCCGGCCTTTTGGTTGGTGTCCCAGTCGGTAGTATCGGTGAAAGACAGGATTTTGCCTTTGGTTTCCCACTTTAGCAGGTCCTTGCTCTGGGCCAGCCAGGTTTCGTAGCCGCGCCCGTCGTAGATGATGTAGGTCATCCACCACTGCCCGTTTTTGCGGAACACGCTGGGGCAGTCCATCTTCTTCTTATTATCGTCGGTGACGAGCACCAGGCCGTACTTGTAAGGCGTTTTCACCTCCTCATACACCTTCTGCATCGCGGCGGGGGGCACGGCGGCAGGCAGCGCTTTTTGTGCCCAAACCGACTGGCCAAGGCCGCTAAGCAGCAAGAGAGAAGCAAGTTGAGTTTTCATGCGATTACAAGGTTGCGTTAACCTCAAAATGATAAGTCCCCGAACCCGCCTTGATGCGCGCCCGGCCCTCCGCAAAGCCCAGCGACTGGAACTCCGGGTGCTTCTCCAGTGGCTGGCCGCCTTCCGTGATGCGCGCCGAAGCGGTGGCCGGCAGGTAAATCGTGGCCGTAGTATTGGCCGGAATGGTTACCGTCAAATCGAAGGAGTTGCCAGCCTTTTTCCATCTCGTCGCAATCAGGCCGTAAGGCGACTGGTGGCTGGCTTGGGCGTTGGTCACGTCGCCCACCGGTTCGGGCCGGATGTCGATTTTGTTGAAGGCCACCGAGCCTTCGGCCGGCCGGATGCCCGCCAAGCCGCTGTAAAACCACTCCGTCAAATGCCCCAGCATGAGGTGGTTGTTCGACACCGTGGGCAGCGCCGCCCACGACTCGGTGAGGGCCGTGGCGCCGTGCGCCAGTTGGTAGCCGTAGCCGGGCACGTCGGCGCGGTTGTTCATCGCAAAAATGACGTCGGAGCGGCCAGCGTCTTCCAGCACGCGCAGCAGGTAGCGGTAGCCGATGTCGCCGGCCGTCAGGGCGTTGTCGCGGGTGCGCAGGTCCTGCACGATGTTCTCCACCACCGCTGCCTTGTCGGCCGGCGCGACCAGGCCCATGTACACAGCCATGGCGTTGGCCGCCTGGCTGCCGGTGGCGTACTGCCTGGTTTGGGGGTTGAAGAATTTGGCGTTAAAGGCGGTCTTTACTTCGGCGCCCAGTTTTTCATACTCGGCGGCCTCATCGGTTTTGCCCAGCAGCCGGGCTATTTGGGCCAGAATGGTGAGGTCGTAATAGTAAGTAGCCGTGCCGGTTACGCCCATCGGCGTGAGCTGCGACACGCCCGGCGGCTTGGGGCCGAGGTCGTACCAGTCGCCCAAGCCCTGCGCGAGAATATGGCCGCTGGCCTTGGTGCCGAGGTAGGCCACGTAGCGGCGCATCAGGTCGTAATTCTCGGCCAGTACCTGCCGGTCGCCGTACCATTGGTACACGTACCAGGGCAGGATGATGCTGGCGCTGCCCCACTCCGGCGAGTCGCGGAACATGTCGCCGCCCCACTCAAACTTCACGTACTCGGGCGCGATTTCCGGCACCAGCCCGTTTTCTAGCTGCGAGGCGCGCATGTCGGCCAGCGTTTTGCGGCACAGCGTGGCCATGTCGTAGCCGTAGCGCAGTGAGGCCCCCATGAGGTGGGTTTGCTCCAGCCAGCCCAGCTTTTCGCGGTGCGGGCAGTCGGTGAGCACGCTGGCCAGGTTGCTTTTCACGGCCCAGTCTATCAGCGTATGGGTGCGGTTGAGCAGGTCATTCGAGCACGAGAACGAGCCCACGCTGGCCGCTGCGTTGCGGGTGTGCAGGGACGTGAGACTCAGAATTTCGGGCTGGTGCTTCGGGTTGCTTTCACCCTTGGGCACGCCCCCTTCCACCTGCGCGTAGCGGAAACCGGAGTAAGTAAAGCGGGGCCGCCAGGTTTCGACGCCACTGCCTTTCAGGATGTACGTGAAGTAAAAGCCGCGCCCAGTGTTCTTCTGGGTCACTGTTTTGTCGGCTCCGAGCAGCTCGGCCGGCGTAATCCGCACGGTGTCGCCGCGCTGGCCTTTTACCTGGATTTCGATGATGCCCGAGGCATTCTGCCCGAAGTCGTACACCCACTTACCGGGTTGGGCCTGGGTCGTGCTTTGGGCTTTGAAGGTATCGAAAACCTGCAGCGGCTCCTGCTCCTGCGCCACCAGTTCGGGCGGGCCCTCTACCGAAACCACGGGCCGCCAGGCCTGGTCTTTGAAGGCGGCCGTGGCCCAGCCGGCTGGCGCCAGGTCCGCGTTGTAGTCCTCGCCGCCGTAGATGCTGCTGAAGCTAACCGGGCCGGCGGCGGTACGCCAGGTTGGGTCGCTCACCACGTCCTCGTGCGAGCCATCGGCGTACATCAGCGCCAGCCGGCAAATCAGCTTGGGGTAGCCGAACGCCGACTTGAGCTTGCGGTACCGCTCCTTCACCGCTGGCACGTAGTAGAAGCCGTTGCCGAGCATGACGCCCAGCGCATTTTGGCCGTTCCTGACCAGGCTGGTCACGTCAAACGTCACGTACTGGGCCTGCTTGTCGTACTTCGTCCAGCCGGGGTCGAGGAAGTGGTTGCCAATCTTTTGCCCGTTCAAAAGAGCTTCGAACTGCCCCAGGCCGCTGATGAATAGTGTGGCTTGAGTGAGCTGTTTTCTGGCCGTGAAGGACTTACGCAATAGCGGCAGGGTGTTGTTGTCGCGGTAAGTGTCCTTGGTGCCGTCCACGGGCAGCACGGTCACGCGCGCGGCGAGCAGCTGCTCGTGGGCTATCCAGCGGGCGCCTTTCCAGTCGGCGGCCGAAAACAGGCCCGTTTGCCACTCGCTAACTGCCGACCAGGCAGACGCGCCGCCTTGGTTGTCCCAGGTTTTGACCTTCCAGTAATACGTGTGGGCCGGCTGCAAAGCGCTGCCCGCGTAGCTCACTTGGACGGAAGCGGCCGACTGGATTTTGCCCGAGTCCCAGGTGTTGCCGAGGTTCTTGTCGAGGCTTGGGCGGCTGTCCGCTACCAGCACCTGATACGCGGTTTGCCGCACGTTGCGGCGGTCGGTGTGCAGCTCCCAGCTCAGAGCCGGCGTGCGGGTTTGCACGCCCAGCGGGTGGGGTTGGTATTCACATTTCAGGTTTGCCACGGCCAGTTTTTGCGCGGCGGCCGGATGATAAATCAGTACAATGAGCGTGAGCAAAACGGCAGCAGCAGGCGAGGGGTAGAAGGAAAGAAAAGTCCTTGTTTTCATTGCCTTGAATTTCGCTGCGACGGTGCTGGGCTGGGAAGGGATGGAGCGACAGGAATAATGGGCCTGACCGGATAAGGCCATTGACAAATGTAGAATTTGAGCCGCCCAGCCCCGTGCCGGGCTTTGGCATCTTGTTGTAGGATGTTAGCATGCGCCTCAGCGGGGCTACGGTCGGGTTTTTTCCAACCCTAGGAGCGGGCACCCCGTTAAGCGGCTAATCATTGCGCAAGGCGCCGGAAGTATCATGAAGGAGAAAATCGCCGCCATCGCAGGAGCTCTGGGTGCCAGCTTGTTGCTGGGCGCCTGTCAGGACAAGCCCTCGCAACCCACCGCCACCGAGGCTGCCGCCCCGGTAGCCGACATCACGGCCGATACCCTGAAGCGGGTGCGCGCCCCGAGGCAGCCGGTACCGTTCGTAGCCCCCACGAAAATTGGACGGATTCTGGGTGATAGGAGCCCGTCGCCGCCCGCCAGCCGCTAGGCCAGGAGGCGGTTTGGGTGAACTGCCGCTAAGCCAGGCGTCAGCACAGTACAGGAAGGTTGCGGGGTGAAAATCCTGGTGCTTGCGCCATGCTACCACGCGCCGCCTGCCTGTTTTTATTGCTGCTGAGCTTCTGCCGAAACTTGGCCGCCGCCCCGCCCGCCGCCGGTTTCAACGTCCGGGATTTTGGGGCGAAAGGCGACAGCGCCACGCTCGATGGCGACGCCATCAACCGGGCCATTGCGGCAGCGACGAAGGCTGGCGGCGGCACGGTGTATTTCCCGGCGGGTACCTACCGCAGCTACTCCATCCGGCTGCAAAGCCACATCGGGCTCTACCTCGACCAGGGCGCCGTGCTGCTGGCCGCCGCGCCCGTGGGCGCCACCGGCTACGATGCGCCCGAGCCGGCCGACAACGACAAGTTCCAGGATTTCGGGCACAGCCACTGGCACAACAGCCTGATTTGGGGCGAGCGGCTGGTGGATATTTCCATCCTCGGGCCGGGCACCATTTATGGGCAGGGCCTTACGCGGGAAGGGCCGCACCAGTCCCCCGTCGGCAACAAGGCCATTGCCCTGAAGCTGTGCCGCAACGTGACGCTGAAGGATTTCACGGTGCGGCAGGGCGGCCATTTCGCGCTGCTGGCTACGGGGGTGGACAACCTCACCATCGACAACCTCAAGCTCGACACCAACCGCGACGGCCTCGACATTGATTGCTGCCAGAACGTGCGGGTGAGCAACTGCACTGTCAATTCGCCCTGGGACGACGCCATCTGCCTGAAAAGCTCCTTCGCCCTCGGCTACGCCCGCCTCACCGAAAACGTCACCATCACCAACTGCCAGGTGAGTGGCTTCGACCGCGGCAGCTTGCTCGACGGCACCTACCGGCGCAACGAAGCCGCCCTCGTGCCCGACCACGAGGGGCCTACCGGCCGCATCAAGTTTGGCACCGAGTCGAACGGCGGCTTTCGCAACATTGCCATCAGCAACTGCGTGTTCACCTACTGCCGCGGCCTGGCTTTGGAAACCGTGGACGGCGGCCTGCTCGAAGACGTGACCATCAGCAACATCACGATGCGCGACGTTACGAACTCGCCCATTTTCCTGCGCCTCAGCAGCCGGCTGCGGGCGCCAGCCGGCACCGCCACGGGGCAGCTGCGCCGCATCAATATCAGCAATGTCACGGTGTATAATGCCGACGCGCGCTTTGCCACGCTAATTAGCGGCGTGCCGGGCCACCCCATTGAGGATGTGCGGCTGAGCAACATCAGCATCTGGTATCGGCCGCTGGATGCGGCCTCGGCCGCCGCTATTCAGAAGGACCTGCCCGAAGACGAAAAAGGCTACCCAGAGCCCCAGAAGCTGGGCGTCGGCCCGGCCTACAGTTTCTACATCCGCCACGCCAAAAATATTGAGCTGAACGACGTAAATATCCACCTGCTGGGCACCGAAACCCGGCCCGCGCTTATGCTGACGGATGTGGACGGCGTGAGCCTGCGCAACGTGTCGGCCGATAGGGCGGGGCTGGTACTGAAGAACGTGCGCGGGCTGGAAGTGCGGGGTAGTGAAGCGTTGAAGAAGTCCATCAGCACGAGGTTGGGGCGGGGCCTGCCCCCGCCCGCCGTTGCCAATTAAACAGAACGTCATGCAGAGCGCAGCGAAGCATCTCGCGTGCCATCACTAATCAAGTAATTGAATTACTACCACAAGCGAGATGCTTCGCTGCGCTCTGCATGACGTTCTCGTTTTCCCAAATCCCACCCCATGAAACACACTTTAGCACTATCCCTTTTCCTCCTCACCAGCACCGCCTACGCTCAAATTGGACGCCGCTTCCCATCCGAAAAAAAGACAGTAAAAGACCCTGTAACTGGCACGCCGCTCACCTTTCTCACCAGCACCCCGGCCGGCGATTCCAAGATTTACCAAACCCACAACCAGTGGACCAGCGACTTGCAATGGCTCATTTTTCGCTCCAATCGGGCGAAAAACGAGGCTCTGGCCGTGAATGAGAAAACCGGCGAAATCGTGCAGGTGAGCGAGGGCGGCTACACCGGCATGCTCAACGTGGCGCGCAAGGCCATGAAGCTGTACTTCATGCGCGACCTGCCGGGCGCAACCAAAGACCAGCCGGCCGGCGTGCAGATTGTGGAGGTGGACTTAGCTCGGGTTTTTGCTGATAGCAAGGCCGGCCATATGCAGCCCGCCAGTAACTACCAGCGCATCTGCGGTACCACCCCGGCGGAGTTGCAAGCCGGCGGCGACATGGCCCTCGACGGCGACGAAACCTGGGCCTACTTCCGCGTGGGCAAGGACGAAGCCGCCCGCCACCTTGCCCCCGGCATCAAGCTGGAAACCGAGTTTGGCCCGCGCCACATGGGCGCTGGCCCGGCCGGCATCGCGGCCATGAATGTGCAGACCGGCGCCATCAAATACGTGGTGTCGGTGCCGTTTCAGATTGGGCACATCCAGACCAACCCCTGGGTGCCGGGCGAAATCGTATTCTGCTGGGAAACCGGCGGTAAATCGCCCCAGCGCACCTGGACGGTGCAGGCCGACGGCAGCGGCCTGCGCCCGCTCTACCCCGAATCAGAATATGAATGGGTGACGCACGAGGCCGTAATTACCAAGGACGAAACCGCTTTCGCTATCATGGGCCACCGGCCCATCCCGGCCGTGGCCAAAGACGTGGCCCCCGGCACGCCCGTGGCCGGAGCCAACCCCGGCCAGGAAGCCGCCTGGGGCCTCTCCGGCACACGCGAGAAACCGACGGGCCTCGCCATCGTCAACCATCGCACCCGTGAAATGACCATTGTGGGCCAGACGCCCAGCGGCAGCGGCCTCTGGCACGTCAGCGGCTCGCCCGACGGCCGCTGGGCGGTGGGCGACGACTTCGCCCGCAATATTTATTTGATAGACCGCCACACTCACGAAATGCTGCTGCTCAGCACCAACCACAAAACCACCGCTGCCGACCACCCGCACCCCACCATGAGCCCCGATGGAACGCGGATTGAGATTCAATCGGCCATGCTTTCGGCTGATGGGAAGAGCATGAATATTTGTGTGATTCCGGTGCCTGCGGCGTGGCTGAAACGGAAGTATTAACCCGTAGCGTGGACTCTGCGAGTCCGCGCCCTATTGAAAATCATAACGACTGCGAAATGCGCGGGAGGGCGCGGACTCGCAGAGTCCACGCTACAAGCCAATCCACTAATGAACGCGACAATAAACGAGTCCTGCTACCGCAAAATCTTCCTCGCTCTCGTCCTCTGTGCCGTTTATCTCACCGCCCACGCCCAGGAAGACCGGGGGTTCAAAGTCTATAAATTCCCGGCCAACATGATACCCCGCATCGACGGCAAGGCCGACGACTGGGCCATGTTCCCGAAGGAGTACATCGTGGGCACCAACCAACTGCGCGACGACTCCGGCCACTATCCCAAACCCGATTCCACCAACCTCGACGTGAAGGTGCGCGTGGCCTGGGTGGCGGGTCTCAACCGGCTCTACTTCCTCTACGAAGCCTACGACAACTACTGGGATTTCAGCCTGCCGGGCTTGCACAACGACACCTTCGAAATCGTGGTGGACGGCGACCTTTCCGGCGGCCCGCTGACGGCCGAAATGCACCCCAACCAGGACCTGCCGCTGATGGAGCGCTACTTCGCCTTCCACGGCGTGCACGCGCAGAACTACCACATTTTCATGCCTGCCGAGGGCAAAGACTGGGCCCTGGCCTGGGGTGCGCAGCCCTGGATTAAAAAGCTGCCCTATTCCAACATCGCCTACAATTACGATTTCAAGCCCGGCCAACCCGGCAAGCTCACGGCCGAGTTCTGGATTACGCCCTTCGACTACGCCGGGACCGAAGGACCGGCCCGCGCCGTGGAATCGGTGCTGACGGAAGGCAAGAAAATCGGCCTCACCTGGGCCGTGATTGACTACGACGACGTGGTCGACGAAAGCAAAAAAGGCTTCTGGAATCTGTCGAAAAACCACAAGATGTACGGCAATTCCAGCCTGGGCACCGTCTTCACGCTGCTACCCCTGGCCGCGCAGTATCTGCCGAAACTGGCGGCCCAATGGTCGTTTCAGGTGACGGACATGGCCCACCGCCAGGTCACGTTCACCGACGAAAGCCGGGGCCCCATCAAGCGCTGGCACTGGGACTTTGGCGACGGTAGCACATCCACGGAGCAAAGCCCCGTGCACCGCTATAAGGAGGCCGGCAAGTACATCGTGGTGCTGGATGTAGATGGTCCGGCCGGCAAGGCCCGCATGGCCAAGGTGTGGGACGTGGCGGTGAAGTAATCGGGCCATCGTTAGGTAGCGCTACCTTGGCGCAGGGAAGCCCATAAATCGGTGCTATGTCGGCCAATTATTAGCCCAATACAACCAACCATGAAGCATTGCTGGCTCCTACTCCTCCTGTTGCTTTCCTCCGCTTGCTCGGGGCAAGAACGCACGTCGGCCAAGGCATTTCCCGCCATTGCCCTTACCAACCGGATAGAATTTGCCGACCCCCGCTTCGACCAGCCGCGGTTTAGCTGTGGATTCTTGCTGGTGCATAATCGGGACACCTTCGCCGTTACGGCCCGGCACCTGCTGAAAATCATCAAGACCAAAGAAATGACGCGCCTCTCCCTGGGCAACAGCATCAAATCCTGGTCGCTTTTTTCGTTGCCGAACAAAGACAAACGAGTAACTACCGGACAGTTACTGAATGAGGATACTTCGATGTCGTTGGACGATAAAGCCACCTACAACGAAGACTGGCTGGTGTTCTCGGTGCGCTCCAATGGCACCGCGGTGAAGCCCCTGGCTTTCCGCACCACGCCCCTGCAACCGGGCGAGAAGCTGTACGTGGTGGGCTGGACCCGCCACATGGAAGAGGGCCCGCAGCGGGTGTATGAGTTCGAGTACTACAAAACGGTTGACCACCGCATGCTGCTGAAGGACGTCATTGTGCCCGAACAGTTTGGCGGGCTAAGCGGGGCTCCGCTGGTGGACGAGCAAGGACAATTTGTTGGGATTGTATCCAATGGAACCATAGACCCGGTTTCGAAGCAGAAATACTTCTCCCCCTGCCCCGTAGATGGCCTCTGCGCCTTCATCGAGAAGTATCAGAAGAAATAAGCGGCTGCTTCCACAACCGTGCATTCTTTCGGCCTATGGCACAAGGCGGTAATAACAAGCGGTGAAATAGCTAGCGTGCCATAATAGCCAGCACGGGCGCCACCAACAGCCGGGAGCCAGCGGCATCGAGATGCAAGCCGTCAGCAGTCATGGTGTTGATGTCCAGGCCCGGCGTTTGATAGCCGTTCACGAAGAGGGAGTGGGTGCGTTTCGCCACCTTTTGAAAGGCCGTGCTCATGGCGCGGACTCGCTCGTTGCCGCCCTGGTATTTGGGCAGGGCTTCGGCTTTTGTGCCGTAGGGCGGCGGGGAGATGATGATAATCCGGGCCTGGCGAATGGCGGGGTAGGGGCAGGTTTTAATCTTCTTGACGAGGGTTTCTAGGTTCGCTGGGACTTCTTTTTGGCGGTCGGCAAAAACGGCTTTGGCGTCGTTGGTGCCCAACTCCAGCACCACGAAGTCGAACAGCCGGTCCTTGGTAAACTCGGCCGCTTTGCGCAGGTTTTCGTCGATAACCAGCAGCGAATTCAAGGTGCTGTCGCCGTTGTTCACGAACCCGATGGTGCGGCCCGATTTGCTGATATTGAAGACCTGCGCCTGGGGCAGGGCCAGCTCCAGCTGCTTGGGCCAGCTCTGGGGAAACGTGCCGTTGCTGTCGCCCAGGGTAAAGATGTTGAGGGGCTTGTCCGACACCACCGGGGTTTGCGCGGGCAGCAGGGCCGGCAGGAGCAGCAGAAACAGGAGAAGCTTTTTCATGTGGGGAGGTGCTGGCTTTGAGAGTAATTAATCTTCCAATGCCAAGTCGTATTCTTTTGGAGAAGATGCACTGGTAACCAGCCGCCAACCGAGCTTCAATTTCTCTTCTGCATCTGAGCCAACGTAAAACGTACCTATGCGTCGGGTGTGCTTCTTGATGATTTTAGTTAACCCTTGAAACAGGAGGCCGGAGTACGAGCTTCGGGTACCAATCTGCAAAGAACCAGCAATCAAGATACCTGGTGTCAATAAGCCGCTAGGCTTGAAAACTGCCATGGCTGGATTCTCATACTGGTCCACAGAATATGAGTAGCCCCCTTTCCTTAGCGTGATTTTCCGAACAATAATTTCATCACTAGGCGCTGCTAGTAAATAATCGGGCGAATGATTCCAGTCTCCAATAGTGAGGTAGCCAAGTGATTTTACTTCTAGGAGAGAGGGAATCATCGGATTGTCAGGTGAAGGAAACATACCTGCTTCGTAGTACGAAACAGTATAATTTGATTCGAAGGATTGAATCACCGACACAAGTTCATTAGGCGTGAGAAAGAAGTACAGTTGGTTAGCTAGTCTCATATAGCCACAATTTAGCTGGAAGGCCTACTTCACAATCTGCACGGAGCTGTCGTTGATGCCATACGGGTGCTGCTTGAGCAGTTGGGTGATTTCGGCGCCGGCCAGCAGCACGGGGCCGTAGCCGTGGGCGGCGTACACGTTCACGGGGCGGTAGTAGTAGAAGGCGGGGTCGAAGCCCATGCCGGTGCCCACGCAGGTGCCTTCTACCTGGCCCTGGGCGTTGACTTTGGTGCTCACGGCGTTCCAGGCCAGCAGGGCCATGGGGCCGTAGGCCTGGGCATCGAGCCAACCCTGGTTCACGGCGTGGGCAATGGCGTAGGCGTAGATGGCCGTGGCCGAGGTTTCGAGGTAGCTGTCGGGGCGGTCGAGGAGCTGGTGCCAGAAGCCGGAGCCGCTTTGCTGGGCGGCCAAGCCGCGGGCGTGGGCGCGGAGCAGCTCCAGCACGGCCGGGCGGCCGGGGTGGTCGGCGGGCAGCACGTCGAGTAACTCGACTTTGGTGAGGATGGCCCAGCCGTTGGCGCGGGCCCAGTGGAACTCGGGGTGCTCGGCCATGCCCTGCACCCAGCCGTGCAGGTAGAGGCCCTTTTGCCGGTCGAACATGCGCGGGGCAAACTGCGTGATTTGCTTCACGGCCTCGTCGTAGTAGCGGGCCTCGCCGGTGAGCTTGCCCATCTGGGCCAGGGCCGGGATGCTCATAAACAGGTCGTCGAGCCAGAGGGTGTTGGGCTGGGGGCGGTTGCGGGCCAGGGTGCCATCGGGCAGGCGGAATTCCTTGGTCATGATGTAGTTGACGAAGTTGTCAATCATCGGCCGCAGGTTGGCTTTGGGGTCGAGGCGCTGGGTTTTTATCATGGCCGCGCAGATGGCGCCGGCATCGTCCAGCGCGTGGGGCTGCAGCACCGAGCGCACCGGCGTGGCCGCCTCGGGGTGCTGGGTTTGGTAGGCCTGGAAATAGGGCACCAGCTCGCCCAGAAAGGTGAGGCGGCTGCGGGTGTAGGCGGCGAATTTGGGGTCGCCGGTGGTTTCGGAGGCGCGCAGCATGCCGGCGTAGGTCACGCCCCACTCGTAGCTGCTGAGGCGGAAGTCGCCGGGCTTGATAATGGCGTCGGGGTTGAATTTGCGGCGGTCGGTGATGGCCGCGTTGGTCTTTTTATCGACCAGCTCGGCGGGCGTGGCGGCGTTGAGGTAGGCGTACACGCGGTCGAGCACCTGCTTCACGTCTTCGGCTTTGGTCTGGCCGTAGGGCACGGGGTAGTCGGGCTTGAGCAGGTGCAGCGGGGTGGTGGTGTCGTTGGTTTTTACCTGGGCGTGGGCGGGCGCGGCGGCCAGCAGCAGGAGCAGGGCCGGGAGGTGGGTTTTGGTCAGGAAGCGCATGCAGGATGGGAATGGCGATGATTGAGCCAAGGTATAAGCCGGGTAAGGGCGGATTCTCCTGCGCTGTCCTGCTTCTTTCTGACGTGGCGCCTCACCCCCGACCCCTCTCCCGAAGGAGAGGAGAGCCAGCCAATAACCGACGAAAGCCTATAACCCAGTCCTGCCGTGGCTCCCTTCTCCTTCGGGAGAGGGGTCGGGGGTGAGGCGCCACGCTGGGCCTAAAGTTTTCAGGCGGCACGACAGCCATTCTCGCAGGTTACCCATTCCCTCTAAAAAACCTTCTTCACCTGAATGCCATTAAGAAACGCTTCGCCCATTCGGGCCTTAAAATCAATGACAATGCCCTGCCCGTCGCGCACCGAAACCGGCACCTTGTAGCTCACGGCCTGCAGCGGCAGCAGGGCCGCCACGCTGCTCGGATTCGGCAACACGGCCAGCCCGTTCACCGAGACTGTGAAATCGCGGGTCTGTGCCGTCGGGGCTGCTGGCGTGCTGCCGCTGCCGGCTAGGTTGTAGGCCAGTTGCTCGGCTGGCGGGGCGGTTTCCAGCTCGGCAAAGTGCAGAGTTATTTCGTAGTCGCCGTCGGGCACATCAAGGCGAAACTGGTTCAGGCCCAAGCGTTGGGTTTCGTACACGGCGTCGTAGTCGGTGCCGAGAATGTTGCGGTCAGAGCCGTAGGGCAGGCGGTCGCCGGCCATTTTGTAGGGGTGGCCGCCCACGTAGCCCCAGCCGCCGGGGCGGTATTCCTGCTCGGGCACCCACACCTGATGCAGTTTTTCATCAGTGAAGAACCGCTCATCGCCGAGGCTCACGTTCAGTTCGGTGAAGGGCAGCTGGGCGGAACTCAGATTAGTCGGAATTAACTGGAATTCGATGTCGGCCAAATCCTCGATGGGCTGGCCGGCGGCCTGGGCGCGCAGTTGGTTCGGGCCCGGGCCGAAGGGCACCGAGAAGCGCGCCACGCCGAACGCGGCAGGCCGGGTGCCCAGGTCGCGGCCGTTGAGCAGCAGGCGCACGGCGGGCTGGTTGGTGTACACGTCCACCGGCTGGCGGCAAAAGAGCGAATCGGGCCCGGCGGCCGGGCCGGCCCGCAAGGTCCAGGCGCGGGAGCCGATGCGTAGGAACGGCGTTTTGAGCAGGTGGGCCTGGTATAACAGGTAGGCGTCCTTGGGCCGACGGTCGCCCGTCAGCAGGCTTTTGTTGTTGACGTGGGGCACGGCTTCCTGCCGGGTTTCGGAGTTGAATTCGGCCAGGTTCCAGACTGCGCTGCCGGCCACGAAGGCCCGTTCCAGCATGGCGCGCAGGTAAAATTCGTGGTAACGGTTGGCGTACTCCGTGGTTTTGTCGAAGCGCCGGGGCTGCAAGGCGTGGAGCCGCTCGTCGGAGTCGGCGCCGTACTCCGTAACCAGCAGCGGCTGGCTGGGCAGTTCTTTATGATGACGGTCGAGGAAGGCCGGAAAGCCCGAGAAGTCGCCCGAATACCAGCCCGCATACAAATTCCAGCCCAGCACCTGTGGAATGGTGAGCAGTCCCGCCTGCTGGTAGAGCCCAAAATCGCCGTGGCAGACCAGCATGGTGGCGCGGCCCGGGTCTTCGCGCCGGCTGAGGCTGTCGAGCCGCTGGGCCAGCGCCCGCACACGGCCCAGGTAGGCACGGCCGGCGTCGTTGTCACGCTTCAGGCCGGTGGGCAGGCGCAGCAGCACCTCGTTCATGTAGGCCCAGATGATGACGCTGGGGTGGTTGTAGCCCTGCCGTATCATCTCTGTTTGCATCGTCAGGCAATTTTGGAAGAAGGCGGGCGAATCGGTAATGGCGTTCACGACGGGGATTTCCACCGAGGCCAGAATGCCCAGCCGGTCGCAGGCGGCCAGCACGGCCGGGTCCTGCGGGTAGTGCGACACGCGGAGGAAATTGCCGCCCATTTGCTTGAGCAGCAACACGTCGCGCTCAGCCAGCGCATCAGGCAGCGCGTTGCCCAGGCCGGGGAAATCCTGGTGGCGATTGGTGCCGATGAGCTTGAGATGCTGTCCGTTCAGAAAGAACCCTTCGTTCGCATCGAACCGGAACCAGCGCAGCCCCACGGGGCTGCTCACCTCATCGAGCGGCGCGCCGGTTTTGCCTTCCCGCACCGCCGTCACCACGCGGTACAGGTACGGGTCGTCGGGCGTCCACAGGTGGGGCCGGGCCAGTTTCGGCAGCGCCTGCCGAAACGCCTGCTTCTGCCCGGGCTTCAAGGTTAGGCTGGTTTGCTGCCGGGCCACGGCAAGGCCGGCGCGGTCAAGCAGCTGCGAAATCACAGTTAGTTTGCGGTTGGTAGCGGATTCGTTAACCAGCGCGCCCGTCACCACCACGTCCGCTGCCTCGACCGATACGGCCGGTGTGCTCACGAAAACGCCTGCCGAGGCGTAGTTGTCAAGGTCGAAATGCACCGGCTCGGCTGCTACCAGATACACGTCGCGGTAGATGCCGCCGTAGAACGTAAAGTCGGCCGTGAGCGGCGGAATATCCGGGTTGTAGCGGTTGGTCAGCTTCACCAAGATTTCGGCCGTAGCCGGCTCGTTGCCGCTGAATTTCAGCCACTGGCTAATCGGAAAGCTGAAAGCTGCGTAGCCGCCCGCGTGCCGCCCGGCCAGCTGCCCGTTCACATACACCTCGGCCTCTTGGTTGGCTCCCTCAAACCGCAGAAACACGCGCCGCCGCTGCCAGTCGGCGGGCACGGCCAGCGCCTTGCGGTACCAGCCCACGCCGCGGTAGTAGCCGGGCTCGTCGTCGAGCACATCGGCGGCATTCCAGGTGTGAGGTAGGGATATTCGCTCCCAGCCCGCCGCCGTGGCCGACGCCTGCGCGGCCGTCAGGCCCGCTTCGTCTTTCCGAAAAAGCCAGTTGGAATTAATGGATTGGGTAAGGCGCTGAGCCGTGGCCGGCACGGCCAGCAATAGGAAGGCCAGAACAAGGTAGAGACGCGACACCTCGCGTCTCGGCGCCGGTGTCGCTTGAACATCGTTGTTCAACGCCGAAACGCGAAGTGGCGCGTCGCTACCAATGGTGTCTGTTTTGGCTATAATCTTCATCATAGCGGCAACAATACGGCATGCAAGCTCAGCAGCCGCCCAGCCTCAGTCTCGGAGGGCCTTGCTACGCGGCCTGCCGAAACGCCAAGGGCGTGGTGCCGGTGTGCAGCTTGAAAAACCGGTGGAAATAAGTGGCGTACTCGAAGCCGAGGCGGTCGGCGATGTCGGCCACGGGCCAGTCGGTGTGGTGCAGCAGCAATTTGGCTTCGGTGGTGAGGCGCTCGGCGATGTGAGCCGTGGTGGGCCGGCCCGTCACTTCCTTCACCGCCCGGTTCAGGCTGTTGACGTGCAGGGCCAGCCGGTCGGCAAAATCCTGCGCGTTTTTCAGCAGGGGCTCGTGGTACTGCCGCGTCACCGGAAACTGAATGTCCAGCAGGCTCATAAACAGGTTAGTGACCCGTTCAGCCGCATTGGTGGCCACCGCCGGGTAGGAGCGGGCCGGCTGTAGCCGCGCGGCCTCGTGCACCACCAGCGACAGCTGGTTGCGCAGCAAGTCGTCGCGGTGCTCGTAGTCGGAATCGAAATCCCGCCGCATGCGTGCAAATACCTCACTCAGGTAGCGCAGCTGCTCCTCATCGAGGTAATACACCGGGTTGCCATCGACGCGATAGAGCACCGAGTCCTTCAGGCTAACGCCGCGCATGGCCGAGTGCAGAAAAGGCTCCGTGAAGGCACAGATGTAGCCTTCCTGCTCGCCGGCGCCTCCTACCGGCTCCCACGAAAACGGTACCAGGCGGTTGGTGAATACTAGCGCGGGCCGGTCGATGGCGTAGCTGCGGGTGGCGTAATGCAGCTCATTGGCCCCTTGCCGCACCAGCACGCACTTGAAAACGTCGCGCCGGTCGTAGTGCCCCATGCCGCAACTGGCTTCCTGCATGGTCAGCACGGTAATTTCGCCGCCAGCAGGCGAGGCCAGCGGCCAGATTTCCGGACGCGAAGCAGGAGCCGAAGTATTGGTCATAACAGTGCGTGGCAGGACATTTTTCTTGAAAAGCGGAATTTCAGTGCGGAGGTTTTAAATCCAATCCAGCCCATTTAGTCAGGGAATAAGTTACCCGGCCGGAGTGGCAGCGCTGAGCTCATCAAAAGCCAGCGCCGACGATAGTTCCCGGTAGGCTGCGGTTTGCTGCTGCAGCGCAGCGGCCACCTGTTCGGCGGTTTCCACAGCATCGGCGCCGGCCATGAATCGGCGCGGCATCGGCAATTGGCCGACGATGGTGAGCAGCGCCTGCGCCAGCTTGGCTGGGTCGCCTGCCTGCTGACCGTTGTAGCCTTTCCAGAATTCCATTTGCGCTTCGCGGCGCCCATCGTAGTCGGCAATGGGCTGGTTGGCGAAATTGGTGGACTCTTCGGTGAGCAGCTCGGTACGGAAAAAGCCGGGATTAACCACCAAGGTTTCAAGGCCGAACGGCGCTACCTCGGCCTGCAAGGACTGCATCCAGCCTTCGAGGGCAAACTTCGACGCGGCGTAGGCGGCCCCAAACTCAAAGCCCACCAAACCCGCCGTCGACGAAATGGTGACGACCTTGCCGGCGCGCTGTCGGCGCAGCACGGGCAGCACCGCCCGCGTCACTTGCATGGGCCCGAGCAGGCTGGTGGCCATTTGCTGCTGCATTTGCTCCATGCTCAGTTCCTCGAAGAAACCGGCGTAAAAATTAGCGGCATTGTTCACCAGCACATCGAGGCGGCCAAACCGGTCCACGGCCGCCTGCACGGCGGCTCCGGCATCGGCCGCACTGGTAATGTCCAGCTTCACCACCAACAGGTTGTCGGCGAGGCCCAGCGCCTGAGCTACTTTTTCGGGGTTGCGGCCGGTGGCCACCACGGCGTGGCCTGCCGCCAGCGCGGCCTTGGCAATGTAAAGGCCCAAGCTCCGGCCTGCGCCGGTAATGAGCCACGTTTGTTGGTGCGCCATAGTCGTTATAAGTGGATTGATTACTTCTAAACGAGAAGTAATGCAAAGGTCCCTCACGCCGTCAGGGCACCCCAATACCAATCAAACCGCTTTGTGCACAAATCAAACCGATGTGCCCACTCACACCAATCGCCAAACGCTGGAAACGACGCCCCAAATGGCAAATAGCCATTGCAAATCCCGCCAGAGTCTAGCGACACAAGAAACCGGACAAGCTCGGCAACTAGCTGATGTACAAAGAAATATCCGCCCTTACGAGGCGGCTTTCTTGTAGTACTTAGGGGACTAAACGGATGCTCGCCAGGCTAGAGGAAACTCCTCGATATGGCCTGATTGGGCCGCAGGCTGGTTTCGGCCCGCAAGGCGTGGTATGGGCTGGCCCTGAAAAACGGAAAAACTGCCGCAAATTCTGCCACACCTTGCCGAGCGAACCGGGCTAGCGTTTGATGGGCCGTTGGTAGGTGAGCGAGGCCTGCACCGTGCGGCTGCGGATGTCGCTGCCGTAGGAATAAATGCCCGGCTCGTATTGCTCCTTCAGCTTGGTTAGGCCCGCGTAGGCGCGGAGGTCGAGGCCAAAACCCGCGGGTAGCTTCACCCCGGCCCCGAGGCAAACGCCCGCCTGCAGGCGCTGGTAATCGGTGAACGAAGGGTTGTCGAGGGCAAATTGCAGCGTGGTGGGACCGTAGCCGAGGTAGGTGAGGGTGCCCCGCTCGTTGGTGTTGAGCAGTACGCCAAGCTGCGGACCGGCTTCCACGTAAAAACGGTCCCGGGTGGCCCGCAACAGGATGGGCAGACTGGATTGGTTGAAGGTGAGCTGGTAAACGGCCTCAAAGGGGGCCTCGGCCGGGTTGGGATTACCGGTGACGAGGTTCGTGCTTTGGTGGCTGAACGCCAGGCCGGGCACCAGCGAAAGATGGGCGGTGAGGGGAAACTCGTAAAAGGCCTCTACGTGGTAGCCCACGCGTCCAGTGGCGGCCGTATGGCGGGAACTGGTATTGGCCGGAGTGGCTAACGTGCCGTAAAGGGCCCCGGCTTGCAGGCCGATGAACTGGGCGTGGGCGGTGCCTGTCAGTAGCAGGCCGGAGAGGGCGAGGAGAAGGTGGCGCATGAACTAAATGGAAATGAAGGCAGGAGCAACGGCAAGGAACGACCAAAATTGCACCCGCCTATACCGCCCACCGCCGGGTGGACTTGCGCATGAATTCCTCCAGCAGCCGCAACTCGTCGATGCCCACGTAGTGGTTGAAGACCTCCTCGGTCTGGTAGAGCTTGAGGGTGACGAAGGGTTTGTACCCAATCTTGGTGGTGAGCTTCAGGCGCTGGATGCCGGCCAGCTGCTGCACCACGCGCAGGAACTCGTTGGCCCGGTAGCACTCAGGTACGAGCAAATCGGTGGGGGAGAGGCAGCAGGTGCGCACCGGATTCGCTATTCGATAAATTGCCACAGGGCATAAAGAAAAAGGCCCTCACATTGCTGTGAGGGCCTTTCTTGTAGTCCGTAGGGGACACCGATAATTGTGTTCGTGTTGGAGTCAGCTGCGGGCTAATGCGCTCAAATGCTCTTTGGATAGTGTTTTGGGCCACATTTTCGACTTTGTGCATTAAGCAGGTTAGCGCATGTTTTAGCACTTGAACGCAGTAAATGTTTTACCCATTGTTTTACCCCTTGCCGAATATGCGTATTTTTGCGGAGTAAAACCCCATCCATATGGCGACCGTGAAAATCGTCCTTCGAGAGGACAAAATGAACAAAGCCGGTGAAGCGCCCGTGTACCTGCGCATCACCAAGGAGCGCCAGACGACTTACATCTCGCTTGAGCTACGTGTCAAACCTCAAGATTGGGATGTCGTCCTGTGTCAGGTTACTGGCTCGTACCCGAACAAGAAGCGCGTGAACAATTACCTGCTCCAGCGCAAGGCGGAGGCGATGGATACCGTGCTCAAGAAGGAAACGAAGTCTCATTCCTCCGAAAAACTCAAAAAGGTCATCAAAGGCGAGTCGTCGGAGAGCTTCCTGAAGTACTACGCGAAGCATTTGGCCAAGCTGGAGAAAGCGGCGAAGGTGAACACCCTGCGGAAAGCTCGCTCCGTCTACAACAAGCTCGAAGCATACCTTGGCAAACGCGACTTGTTATTCGATGACCTGACGGTCGCCTTCTTGAAGCAGTATGAAGCGCACCTGCGGGATGACTTGGGCAACAGCATCAACACCATTCATTCCGACCTGAAAATCTTCCGTAAGCTCATCTATGATGCCATTCGGGAGGACCTGGTTTCTCCCGAGCGCAACCCCTTTCTGAAATTTGGATTGGAAACGGAGAAAACTACGAAGGCCCACCTGACGGAGGAGGAACTGGACGCCATTTGGATGTTGCCCTTGAAGGAGGGGAGCAAGCAGTGGCACCACCGCAATTTGTTCGTTTTTGCTGCTGACGCGGGTGGCCCGCGCATCTCTGACCTGCTGCAACTCAAGTGGGGCAATTTCTCCGGGACGCACATCACTTTCACCACGCAGAAGACCAATGACATTGTGTCGGTGAAGTTGCGGACCCGCCCGCTGGCTATTTTGCAACTCTACCGCAAGGAGACGAGCAAGCCCTCGAATTTCGTGTTTGAGTTCATGCGCCCCGGTAAAGACTACTCCGACCCCTGGGTGCTGCAGAAGGGGTTGTCGGCGGCCAACGCCCACATCAACAAAAACCTAAAGATTATTGCCGAGCGTGCCGGCATCAGCAAGCATATCAGCTTCCACAGCTCGCGGCATACCTTTGCCACCCGTGCCCTGACCAAGGGAATGGACATGGAATCGGTGTCCAAATTGTTGGGTCACAATTCCATCAAGACCACCCAGATTTACGCAAAAATCGTGAACGGAAAGCTAGACCAAGCGATGGACGTGTTCGACTAAAGAGTGTGGGCGCCGCCGGTGTTTCGAAGACGTTTCCCTCGCCTGAGATACTCGCTTCGGCTGAAGATGACGAAACATTCTGCCAACACGAAAAAAAAATCGAAGAATTTTCACGAGCCCGACCACGCACTATATAGCTAACTCGGGAGGGTGGGCGGTTGATTATTAAAAAAGTTCAATTAGTTGATTTTGATAGTTTTGATTCAGGCGTTCTGGCGCGCATTTTTGTGGTGTAATCACCCTTACATCACAATTCGCATGAGCAACATAGTTCTCCAAGAAGACCTCTTCAATCAGTTCCTTCACGACAAGTTCAACTACATGCTCAACCTCATGCAGGAGGAGCGCAACAAGCCCAATTTCAACTGGGTGACCAATAAAGCCGCAATGGGGTTGCTCGACGTCAGTTCACGCACAATGCAGAACTTGCGTGACGACGGTTTGCTGGGGTTCAGCAAACTCGGAAACAAAATCTACTACACTCCAGAGGAGCTCGACTCCTTGCTCCAACGGCATTACCAGAAACCCTTCAAAGCAGCAGCGTAGTGAAAGTAGTGTGCACGTATGAAGTGAATTGATGCCCAACTGGCCTAACCGGAGTCAGAGTCGCACAAGACGTCGTTCCAAATCAAGATTCGAGGTTCTCAACCAACCGGGCCTGCGTGTGTTCGTTAGGGCGAATTAGAGAACCCACTCATCCAAATTCAACCGGTGCTACAACGGCCGGTTGCCGGTGAGAATCTTCTTTCTCATAATAAAGAGCACTGAAAAAGAAAGCATCAGGACGGTTCAGGAGGGCGAGTGGATACGCGGCGCCTTTTTTTGCATCGTGGGTTTATGCTTTCGACGGACGAGTACCAAGGCAAGAGGCAAGTGTGGTGGGACACCTTCGCTGAGGTAGCCTGGTACTCGTCTCGTCATTAGGCCGACGCTGGGCAGTGCTCAGAAGGAACCCCCTGTTAACCCGGGAGCCCCGCGGTCATAACGCCGTCGATTCGTCAGGCTATATGCACCAGTATCGGCGCTTGTGCTGACCTTTGAGGACGATGAGTACTTTCAATAGCAACGAAAACCTGTGGGGCTGCAACCTCGGCAACAACACGATTGAAGGGGTCATCCTGAAATCGGCCCGGGAACCAGAAACACTCTTCAGCCTGCAAATCCCGACCGAGTCGGACCTGGGCTACGAGCACGTGCTGGAACGGGTGAAAACCCTGCTGAACGAGATGCAGGCCGCCGCCGGCTACCAGCCCGCCCGTTTGGGGCTGGCCACGCCCGGCACGCTGGTAACACGCACGGGCCTGCTCAAAAATACGAATATCGCTTGCTTGGAAGGCCAGCCGCTGGCCGCTGATTTGGCGGCCCGACTGGGTGTGCAAACCACCGTGGGCAACGACGCCAATTGCCTCACGCTGGGCGAAACCCGGCTGGGCGTCGTGGCCGAGCGGTTTCCGGACGCCAAGATTGTGTTCGGCATCCTCATGGACCGGGGCATTGGCGGCGGACTGGTAGTGAATGGGCAAATCGTGCGCGGCAACAACGGCATCACCGGCGAGTGGGGCCACATCTACCTCAACCCGGCCGAGCCGCACCCCTGCTTCTGCGGCAAGCGTGGCTGCATTGAGAGTATCTTGTCGGTGCCGGCGCTGGAGCGGTTCTACAAGGAGATATGTGGCACGCCGCGCCCCTTGGCCGAAATCGAAGACCGGGCCGAAGCCGGCGACTCGGCAGCCCGGGCCACCCTGCAGCGCCTCACCAATTTTTTCGGGCATGCCCTGAGCATCCTGGTGAACGTGCTCGACCCCGACGTGATAGTAATCGGTGGCCAGACCAGCACCATCAACCGCCTCTATACCGATGGCCCTCACGTAATTGCCTCCTACGTCATCGACCACCATTTCGAAACGCCGGTGGTGCAGGCCAAGCTCGGCGACCTCGCCGTGGCCTATGGGGCGGCCCTGCTGCTAGCGTGAAGCGGGCGGGGGTAACGTGGTTTCTGCGGTAGAATTCGGCAAATTCGCATTCCCACCGCTGAACTTTGAACGCGCCCAGCGCCTTGCTGGGCCGCAGCCCGGAGCCCTGCTGCCGCGCTTGTTCGGGTTCTTGCCTTTGCCGTTGCCATCCCACCCATGTATAACCTCCAGTTTAATGCTGCCGACCGGGTTCCAAAGGTCAAGCAGATTGTTCAGTCCATCATCAGCGACATTGAGCGGGGCGTGCTCAAAAACGGCAACCAGCTGCCGAGCATCAGCGAGCTGAGCGAGCAGTACTACATCGCCCGCGACACCGTGGAGCGGGCTTACCGGGAGCTCCGCGAGCGGGGGTTCATCACTTCGGTGCAGGGCAAGGGCTACTACATCAACTCGCAGGACTCGGCCAAGATTAAGATTCTGCTCTTGTTCAACAAGCTGAGCTCTTATAAGAAGGAGATTTACAACGCCTTCGTGGAGTCGCTGGAAGGCAAGGCGTCAGTGGAACTGCAGCTCTATCACTACGACGCGAAGCTGTTTCGGGAGATTGTGGAGAAGAACCTGGGCAAGTACAACTATTACGTGGTAATGCCTCACTTTGCCCTCAGCACCGACAAGGCTGATTTTCTGGCGACGCTCAACCTCATTCCCGAAGAGGAACTGGTGCTGCTCGACAAGGACGTGCCCGAGCTGAAGCACGACTGCCTGCGCGTGTTCCAGGACTTCGAGCAGGACATCTATCAGGCCCTGCACGGCCTGAGCGACCTGTTGGACAAGTACCCCCGCCTGGTGCTCATCCTGCCCTCCGACAACAACTACCCCCAGGAGATGGCGCGGGGTTTCCGCTCCTACTGCCTGTTAAAAGACAAGGAATTTTACATCCGCGAAGACGCCAGCGAAGAGGTAATCGAAGCCGGCACCTGCTACGTCGTCATCCGCGAAACCGACCTGGTGGGGCTCATGCGACGCATCCGGCAGCTGGGCTTCTTGCTCAGCCGCAACATCGGCCTGCTGGCCTTCAACGAAACCCCGCTCAAGGACTTGCTGGATTTGACGGTCATCACCACCGAGTTCACGGAGATGGGCCGCTCAGCCGGCACCATGCTGCTGGAAAAGCACCACGGCAAAATTAAAAACCCCTTCTCGACCATTCGGCGCCACTCGCTTTAGCTGGCCATCAGTAGAGTTCAGAAAGGCAGGGGAGGGGACACCGTCTAGCTTTGCCCGTGCTTCGGCAATGAATCAGCAAGACGAGTGGCGATGGAAAAAGCAATTTCCTGAGTTGGCTCTGTATTCCCCAATCCAAATCATGACCCAGCGCTTTGCCATCGGCCCCCGCGAAACTGCCACGCTCAACACGAGCGGCCTGCGGGAGCATTTTCTGATTGAAAACATCTTCACGGCCGGCCACATCGAACTGACCTACACGCACTACGACCGCATGATAGTGGGCGGGGCCCAGCCCGCCGGCGCGGCCCTGACGCTGCCCTGCCCGGAGTCGCTGAAGGCCAATTTCTTCCCGGAGCGCCGCGAGTTGGGCGCCCTGAACGTGGGCGGCGCCGGCACCATCACCGTGGACGGCACGGTGTACGAGCTGGGCCACCAGGACTGCCTCTACGTGGGCCGGGGCTCGAAAGAAGTAACGTTTGCCAGCGTGGACGCGGCCGAGCCGGCCAAGTTTTACCTGCTCTCGGCCCCCGCGCACGCCACGCACCCCACCACCCGCCGCACGCAGGCCGAGGCCACGCCCGTGGAAATGGGGACGAAGGAAACGGCCAACGAGCGCACCATCTACAAATACATCTACCAGGAAGGCATCCAGAGCTGCCAACTGGTGATGGGCCTCACGCAGCTCAAGGTGGGCTCGGTGTGGAACACGATGCCCAGCCACACCCACGACCGGCGCATGGAAGCCTACCTCTACTTCAACCTGCCCGAGGGCCAGCGTGTGCTGCACCTGCTGGGCGAGCCCCAGGAAACGCGCCCGCTGTGGGTAAGCACCGAGCAGGCCATCCTCTCGCCGCCGTGGTCCATCCACACGGGCTGCGGCTCGAGCCACTACGCCTTCATCTGGGGCATGGCCGGCGAAAACCGCGAATACACCGACATGGACGCCGTGGCCCTCAACGCCCTGCGATAGGTACTATCAACCCCGGCGTATCGGCGGCCGGCTGTCATATATCCAGTGAGAAGTATCGCCGCTGACACTTTCCTCACCTCACGGGATGCTCTTGTGGGCTACTGAAAGGCTCCGCCACTCTGCATCTTGCGCTGCTGATTCCAAGGCGCGCTAAAGGAAGTACATGCTTGCATTCGCTTTGGTTGGGCATCAGTAGTGTTCAGAAGGGTAGAGGCAGGCCAGCCGGCTAGTTTTGAGTCGGGCTTCGGAATTGGAAACCGAAGACGCGAGGCTATGGAAAAGGCAATCAAAAAGAAGCCGATTTACGCGGTATTCGACATCGGAAAGACCAACAAGAAGCTGATTCTGTTCGACGAAGACCGGCAGATGGTGAGCGAGCACCTGCACGTGTGCACCGATGCCTACGACGAGGACGGCGACGCCTGCGACCACCTGCCGCGCCTGGCGCAGTGGGTGCAGGCCCACTGGCAGGCCCTTCAGCATAACCCGCTCTACACCGTGAAAGGGCTGAATTTTACGGCCTATGGAGCCGCTTTGGTGCATCTGGACGCCGCCGGCGAAGCTTTTCTGCCGCTCTACAGCAACCGCAAGCCGTTGCCGCCGGAGTGCGCTGAGCGGTTTTACGTCGGGCTGGGCCAGTCGGCCGAGGCGTTTGCCCTGGCCACCCGTTCGCCCCACTTGGGCATGCTCAACGCGGGCTTGCAGCTGTATTGGCTGAAGCACACCCGGCCCGAGCAGTATGCGCGCATTCACACCTCGCTGCACCTGCCGCAGTACCTGTCCTACCTCATCACTGGCGACAAGTACAGTGACTATTCCTCGGTGGGCTGCCACACGGCGCTGTGGGATTTTGAGCGGCAGGACTACCACGCTTGGGTGTACCGCGAGGGGCTGGACGAGAAGCTGGCCCCGCTCATCAAAGATTCGGTGTCGGCGGTGGCCGATGGCGTGCTCATTGGGGTGGGCCTGCACGATACCTCGGCGGCGGCGGTGGCTTACCTATTTGAAAACGCCGGGACTGATTTTGTACTGGTTTCGACGGGGGCTTGGTGCGCGGCCCTCAACCCTTTTGCCCCAGCCGAATTGACGCCCGGATTGCTCGGTGCCAACTGCGTCAACTACCTCTCACCGCGGGGCGAGCCGGTGCTGGCGGCGCGCTGGCCACTGGGTCAGGAGCACGACTACCAGGTGCAGCGCATGGCCGAGCACTTCAATGTGCGGCCCGATTTCTACCGCTCGCTGATGCAGGCCCGGCCCGCCGCGCAACTCCGGGCGGCCTGGTTGCCCACTTGGCCCGCTACCGCGTTGCCCGAGGCGCGGGAGTGGCCGCTGGCGCCTTTCAATACGGCCACCGATGCCTATCAGCACCTGATGTATGCCTTGGTGCAGCAGGTGGCCGCTGGCATCAAGGTGGTGCGGCAGCAGGAGCCGGTGCTGTTCGTGGACGGTGGCTTCGCCCGAAACCCACTATTTATGCAGTATCTGGGCCACTGGTTTCCGGACGTGGCCCTGCGCACGCTGGAGGTGCCGCAGGCCACGGCCATCGGCGCGCTCATTCATCTGGAGCAGGGCGAGGCCCGTAAGAAAACGCAGCCATTATTTGCCTGATTGTCAAAAATTTTATCTATTCTGCTTCTGTATTAATGACCCATCCGTTGTTCGACTTAACCGGCAAACTTGCCCTCGTCACGGGCTGCAACAAGGGCATTGGCCAGGCCATGGCCCTGGGCCTGGCTGAGGCCGGGGCCGACATCATTGGCGTGTCAGCCACGCTGGCCCTGACGGGCAGCGATACCGAGCAGCAAGTGCGGGCGCTGGGCCGGCGCTTCACTGCCTACCAAGCCGATTTCAGCCAGCGCGCCGCCACCGATTCCTTCCTTGCGCAGGTACAGCAGGACTTCCCGCGTATCGACATCCTGGTGAATAACGCCGGCACTATCCGCCGCGCCCCGGCCGTCGAGCACACAGACCAAGACTGGGACGAGGTGCTGGGCATCAACCTCGACGCGCCCTTCCGCTTGGCCCGCGCCATTGGCGGCCAGATGCTGGGGGAGGGGAGTGGCAAAATCATCTTCACGGCCTCGCTGCTTACGTTTCAGGGCGGCATCAATGTGCCGGGCTACGCGGCTAGCAAGGGCGCCATCGGCTCGCTGGTGAAGGCCCTGGCCAACGAGTGGGCCGGCCGTGGTGTGAATGTGAACGCCATTGCGCCGGGCTACATCGCCACCGACAACACCGAGGCCCTACGCAACGACCCCGACCGCTCCACCACCATTCTGGGCCGGATTCCGGCCGGGCGCTGGGGCACGCCGGAGGATTTCAAAGGGCCCACCGTATTTCTGGCCTCGGCCGCCTCAGACTATGTGTACGGCACCATCCTCACCGTGGACGGCGGCTGGATGGGCCGGTAGCGGCTTGGTGACGGCGCCGTCATCCTGAGCGGAGCGAAGGACCTTATCACGTTTGCATCGCTGGAATTACGGCGATTTGTTCGGTCCTGATAAGGTCCTTCGCTCCGCTCAGGATGACCGCTCATTTGTAGGCCCGCCTGTCGAAATCAGCCCATCAGGTGGGTTCAGGAGGGGCAGGGCAGGGGGAGCGGCTAGTATTGCACCCGCTACGCCAGCGGGCTGCGATGCCCGCCCTCACAAATTCCCACATGTTTCTGAAAAGTGTTTTCCGCGCCGGGTGGCAAGCCGGGTTAGTGGTTTTGGTGGCTTCAATGGTGGGCCGGGGCCAGACGCCCGGCGCGCTGCCCGGCACCCAAACCGTGCTGCACTCGCCCGATGGCAAGCTGGCTATCACCGTGTACCAGCGCGAAACCGCGCCCGGCAAGCGGCGCTTGTTTTACCACGTGGAGCGGGGGCAGCAGCCGGTGGTGCTGGAATCGGGCCTGGATATTCAGGTCGACAACCACGTGTTTGAGCACGCCATGGCCCTGCCCGTGGACCAGCACGCCGACTGGAGCGAAAACCTGACGGTGAAGAACACGCTAACGCTCACCAAAGACACCACCTGGACGCCCGTGTACGGCGAACGCAGCCAGATTCGGGACCACTACAACCAAGCCGAAATTCAGCTGGCCAAGGCCGACAACCCCGACTACCGCGTGAGCCTGCAGGTGCGGGCCTACGACGAGGGCGTGGCCTTCCGCTACTTCTTCCCCGAGCACCCAAAGGGTATCTATTACCGGGTGATGAGCGAGAACGACGAGTTTACGCTGCCCGCCGGCACCAAAGCCTACTACACGGCCTGGGCCCAGGGCAAGTACGATGCCCTACCCCTCAGCAATTGGCCTGAGCCGTCGGAGCGGCCCCTCACCGTGGCGCTGCCGGGCGGCCTCTACGCCAGCCTCTGCGAAGCCGGCCTGACAGACTACGCCATGACCAAGTTCAAGCTCAGCCCCACCAAGCCCAACACGGTGGTGACGTCGCTCTACGAAAGCGTGGACTTGATTTCGCCCGTGGGCACGCCTTGGCGGGCCGTCATCATTGGGGAGAAGCCCGGCGACCTGTTGGAGCACAACGACTTGCTGCTGAATCTGAACCCGCCCACCAAGCTCAAGGACACGAGTTGGATTAAGCCCGGCAAAATCATTCGGGAGATGACCCTGACCACGCAGGGCGCCAAGGATGATATCGACTTTGCCGCCGCGCACGGCTTGCAGTACATTCTGTTTGACTGGAAGTGGTACGGGCCGGCGTTTTCGTTTTCGTCGGACGTGACCAAGGTGGTGGCGCCCATCGATATGCCGGCCGTCATTCAGTACGGCAAGGAAAAAGGCATTGGTGTGTGGCTCTACGTCAACCAGCAGGGCCTGCTGGCCCAGATGCGCGAACTGGCGCCGCTGTATAAGAAGTGGGGCGTGAAGGGCATCAAGTTCGGCTTCGTGCAGGTGGGCTCGCACCGCTGGACCACCTGGCTGACCGACGCCGTGCAGGTGGCCATGGACAACGACCTGATGGTGAACATCCACGACGAGTACCGGCCCACCGGCACCAGCCGCACCTACCCCAACGTGATGACCCAGGAGGGCATTCGCGGCAATGAGGAATTTCCGGACGCCACCCACAACACGGTATTGCCCTTTACCCGCTTCGTGGCCGGGGCCGGCGACTACACCATCTGTTACTACGATAAGCGCCTCAAGACCACCCACGCCCATCAGCTGGCGCTGGCCGCCGTGTACTATAGCCCCATCCAGACGCTGTTTTGGTACGACAAGCCCAGCGCCTACCAGGGCGAGCCGGAGGTGGAATTCTTTGAGAAAGTGCCCACCACCTGGGATGAAACCCGCGTGGTGCAGGGCGAAATCGGGCAATACATTACCGTAGCCCGCCGCAAGGGCAAGGACTGGTTTGTAGGCACCATCACCAACAACGACGGCCGCACCCTGAAGCTGCCGCTCAACTTCCTGCCCAAAGGCCAGACTTTTACCGCCTCCATCTACGCCGACGACCCTAGCCAGCCCACCCGCACCAAAGTCGGCATCAAGCGCCAGCGCGTGAAAGCCGGCCAGGTGCTCGACGTGAAGCTGCTGCCCTCGGGCGGCCAGGCCATCTGGCTGACGTCCGCCGAATAATCGACTTTTCCCAAACGTATGAATATTCGCTTTGCCGCGCTGCCGGTTTTGCTGCTGGCCGGTCCGCTCGCCGCCGGGGCCCAGACGCCCAAAACCTACCAGGCTACCTCGCCCGACAAGCAAACCCGGCTCGAAGTGGCCGTGGACGCGCAGGGCCGCCTGCGCTACCGCACCATGACGGGCGGGCGCGAAGTGGTGCGCTGGTCGGCGCTGGGCTTTGAGCTGAACGGCACGGCCGCCGGCACCCAAACCACCGTGCAGGGCGCCGCCCAAAAGGCCGTGAACGAGCCTTTTGCCTGGCCGCTGGGCGAAAACGACCGTATTGACAACCAGTACCAGGAGTTGGATTTGAGCCTCACCTCGGGCGTGGTGCAGTTTCACGTGCTGGCCCGTGTATACGATGGCAGCGTGGCCCTGCGCTACGTGCTGCCCGCGCAGGCGGGGCTGCTCGGCCCGGCCCGGCTGACGAAGGAAAATACGGAGTTTAATCTCGCTGATTCTTACACCCTTTACCAGTACCACCAGGAATCGGTGTTCAAGCCCACCCGGCTCGACTCGCTGGCCGGCACCTGCGATTTTCCGGCCACGCTGGCCAGTGCTAAAAACTGCCTGAGCATCGGGGAAGCCGAAAACGCCGGCTATACAAAGGCCGAACTGGGCCGGGGCTCCGCGCCCCAAAGCCTGGCCGTGGCCTTTATGCACGACAAGGAAGTGGCGGTGACGCTGCCCTTTCAGTCGCCCTGGCGCACCATCAGCTGCGCCAAGTCGGCCATTGGGCTGCACCGGTTCAGCGACCTGAACCTGCGGCTGAACCCGGCCGCGCCGGGCGGCGTGCCGGCCGGGGTGCAACCGGGCAAGGTGATGCGCGCCCAGCTCAACACCCAGAGCGGCCTCGATTGCGTCGACCTGGCCGCGCGCCTCAATATGCGCTACGTGCTGTTCGATGCCGGCTGGTACGGCCCCGAGCGGGCGCTGACCTCAGACCCTGCGGTAGCCGTTCCGGCCATCGACTTGCCTAAAGTCATTGCCTACGGCAAGTCCAAGGGCATTGGGGTGCTGCTGTACGTCAACTACATCGGCCTGCAAAACCACCTCGACACCATCCTGCCGCTGTATAAGCAGTGGGGCGTGGCTGGCATGAAATTCGGCTTCGTGGATGGGCTTTCGCAGAAAGGCCTGATGTGGCTGGCGGGCGCCATCAAGAAGGTAAACGACGCGGGGCTGGTGCTCAACATCCACGACAACTACAAGCCCACTGGCCTGAGCCGCACCTACCCGGCGCTGTTCACGCAGGAGGGCATTCGGGGCGACGAAAACAGCCCTGACGCCTTCCACACCACCACGCTGCCCTTCACCCGCTTTCTGGCGGGGCCGGCCGATTTCACCTTCTGCTACCCCAACCCCAAGGCCAATTTCAGCAAGAACCTGAAGGTGAGCAAGGCCCAGCAGCTGGCCCTCACAGTGGTGTATTTCAGCCCCTTGCAGGCCCTGTTTTGGTACGGCCGGCCGCTGGACTACACGAATGATTCTGAAATCGAGTTCTTCAAGTACGTGCCCACCGTCTGGAACGAAACGCACTATCTGGCCGGCGAAATTGGCCAAAACATCAGCGTGGCGCGGCGCTCGGGCAGCACTTGGTTTGTGGGCAGCGCGGCCGGCCTACAAGACTGGCAGGGGCGGCTGAAACTCGATTTTTTGAAGAAAAACACCGCCTACACTGCCACCATTTTTGAGGACGACGGCCAGGGCGGCATTGCCCGGCGCACGCTGAAAGCCAAGCAGGGCGACACGCTCCCCGTGGCCCTGAAAGCAGCGGGCGGGCAGGCCATTATGCTAGAAGAAACGAAATGAGCAACTTATTGAATACGTCGGCGCTGGCCTTGCTGCTGGTCCTGGCCGGCCCAGCCGCCGTGCGGGCCCAGGGCTTTGTGCACCCCGGCCTGCTGCACAGCCAGGAAGACCTGGCGCGCATGAAGCGCGCCATCGCCGCCAAGCAAGAGCCCACGTTTGGCGGCTACGAAGTGTTTCGGCAAAATGAGGCTTCGCAGGCCGGCTACAAGGCCAAGGGCCCGCTGGCCACCGTGAGCCGCAACCCCACCGTGGGCGCGGGCGACTACGACGCCGACGCCAACGCCGCCCACCAAAATGCCCTGATGTGGTGCCTCACCGGCGACCATGCCTACGCCGACAAGGCCATTGCCCTGGTGAATGCTTGGAGCAATATGCTCACTAGCATCGGCGGGCGCGACGCGGTGCTGATGGCCGGCCTTGGTCCGTTTAAGATGGTGCAGGCGGCCGAGCTGCTGCGCTACTCCAACGCGGGCTGGGCGGCCGCCGATATCCAGAAAACCGAGCAGCAGTTTAAAACGGTGATTTACCCCGTGCTGCGCGAATACGCCCCGTTTGCCAACGGCAACTGGGAGGCGGCGGCCCTGAAAACGGTGATGGCTATCGGCATTTTCTGCAACGACCGGCCGATGTACGAAGACGCCCTGCGCTACTACGTGAACGGCTGGGGCGATGGTCGCCTCACGCACTACGTCATCAACGAAACCGGCCAGGGCCAGGAAAGCGGCCGCGACCAGGCCCACGCCCAGCTCGGCATCGGGATGCTGGCCGAGTGCAGCGAGATGGCCTGGCACCAGGGCCTCGACCTGTACGGCTACGCCGACAACCGCCTGCTCAAGGGTTTCGAATACGCCGCCAAGTACAACCTAGGGAACGACGATGTGCCCTTCGTGACGACCCTCGACCGCACCGGCAAGTACTTCCACCAGAAGATTTCGACCATCGCGCGCGGCCAGCAGCGCCCGCTCTACGAGCAGGTGTACAACCACTACGTACACCGCCGGGGCCTGGCCGCGCCCTACACCCAGCAGGCCGCCGAAAAGCTGCGCCCCGAAGGCCCCGGCCGGCCCGGCGCCGACCACCCCGGCTTCGGCACCTTCTTCTACACTCGGCCCGCCGAAGACCCCAAAGCCGCCCCTACCGCCAAGCCCCTGGCCCCCGGCGGCCTCGTGGCCCAGGGCCGGCCCGCTGGTACCGCCCTTACCTGGGTGGCCGCCGTGGGCGCCACCAGCTACACCGTGAAGCGCAGCGACAAGCCGGCAGGACCGTTTGCCGCGCTGGCCGAGCGCGTGGCCAGCCCCACCTACACCGATAAGACGGCGAAAGCAGGGCAGCTGTATTACTACACTGTAGCTGCCAGCAATGCCTTAGGAACCAGTCCCGATGCCTATGCCGTAGCCAGCAGCGCCGGCCTGCCCGCCCCCTGGAAGCAGCAGGACGTAGGCCTGGTACTGGTGCCCGGCTCGGCATTTTACGACGGGCAGGAGTTTCGGCTAGAAGGCGCGGGCACCCGCATCGACAGCACCAGCGACCAGTTCCAGTTTGCCTACTTGCCGCTCAAGGGCGACGGCGTCATCACGGCCCGCTTTGTGCCGCAGGTCAGCTCGCAGTTCTCGCAGCTGGGCCTGATGCTGCGCGCCAGCCTGGCCCCCGACGCGCCCCACGCCTCGCTGCTGCTGGCCCCCGAAAAAACCGGCGAAATCGAAGCCCCCCGCTGGGTGGCCCGCCTCGTGACCCGCGACGCGGCCGGCAGCCGCACCGCCGTGCGCGCCAGCGCGGCGCCCCTGGCCGAGCCCCAAGTTACCTTCGGCCGCTTAGTAGGCTACTGCTGGCTGCGCCTGGAGCGCAAGGGCAACACCATCAGCGGCTTCACCTCGCCCGATGGTCAGCGGTGGATGTCCGTGGGCAGCTTCCGCGCCAGCCTGCCCCCGCAAGTGCTCGTGGGCCTGCCGGCCTGCTCGCGCCTGACGACGGTGAGCACCACCGTGCGTTTCGACAAGGTGAGCGCGACGGGATGGAAAGGAAAGTAGGAGCTCAAAAATAGCTCGTCATGCTGAGCGCAGCGGAGTCGATGCATCTCTACCGCTTCGTTGCTAGCATTAGAAATTAGTACTGAGGTAGAGATGCTTCGACTCCGCTGCGCTCAGCATGACAGCCTTTCGTCAAATTATTGATTAGTTATCCGCTGACTCCAATGCCCACCTGCTCGCGCCTCGCGCCCTACTTCTTCGCCGCGCTGCTCGGCGGCCTCACCGCGGGCTGCGTCACCACCACCCGCGTAGCCCAAACCACCGCGGCTGCCCCGGTCCTCGACGTAGCCAAAGAGCTGGCCTACTGTGCTGCCCAGGCCCGCAAAACCGTGGACCAGAAGTCCAATTACACCAGGCAGCCGCGCCGCATCGGGGCCGGCAAAGCGCAGTGGGAGTACGTGAGCCGCGAAGACTGGACCAGCGGCTTCTGGCCCGGCACGCTCTGGTATGTGTACGAAACCCAGCCCACGGCCTTCTGGAAGGAAAAAGCCCAAGGCTTCACCCAGGACCTGGCCCCCGTGCTCGACCACAAGACCGTGGACCACGACCTGGGCTTCCAGTTTTATTGCAGCTACGGCAACGGCTACCGCCTCACCAAAGACCCCGCTTACAAGCAGGTGTTGCTGCGCGCCGCCGACTCGCTGGCCATGCTCTTCAACCCGAGGGTAGGAACCATCTTGTCGTGGCCGCGCATGGTGAAGCAGATGAACTGGCCCCACAATACCATCATGGACAACATGATAAACCTGGAGCTGCTGTTCTGGGCTAGCAAGCACGGCGGCTCCAAAAAGCTCTATGACATGGCCGTGAGCCACGCCCGCGTGACTAGCCGCAACCACTTCCGGCCAGATGGCACCAGCTACCACGTGGCCGTGTACGACGACAAAACCGGGCAGTTTATAAAGGGCGTGACGCACCAGGGCTACGCCGACAACACCATGTGGGCGCGGGGCCAGGCCTGGGCCATCTACGGCTTCACGATGGCCTACCGCGAAAGCCGCGAGTCCGAGTTTCTGGACCGGGCGCGCAAGTCGGCCGATATCTTTATTCAGCGCCTGCCCGCCGACCAAGTGCCGTATTGGGATTTCGATGCGCCCGACATTCCGAACGCGCCCCGCGATGCCTCGGCGGCGGCCGTGGTGGCCTCGGCTCTGCTCGAACTCTCCACGCTGGTGCCCGATAAAGCCGCCGCGCAAGGCTACCGCCAGCAGGCCGAGCGGATGCTCGTTACCCTGTCCTCGGCCCAGTATCAGGCCCGCGACCAAAGCCCGGCCTTCCTGCTGCACAGCACCGGCCACAAGCCCAACGGCACCGAAATCGACGCCAGCATCAATTACGCCGACTATTACTACCTGGAAGCGCTGCTGCGCTTGCAGAAACTTCAGCAAAACAAAAGCCTGTCCGTGGTTGAAAAATGAGGGTGACATTTGGGTAGTGACAAAGAGTAGGGTCAAACAATCAACCACTTATAGCCAGCCCATGAAATCTTACGCAAACTGGTCCCGCCGGGAATTTCTCGCCACGCTTACCGGGGCAAGCGCGGCAATGATGCTTAACCCTTGGACTGCCTGGGCCGGCGACGGAACGGACCCTCGGGTGGCAGCGCTCGTTGCCAGCACCATGGGCATCGATACGCACAACCACGTCGACGTTCCTCTGACGGCCGCCGAGATTCCTGGACCAGCTCTCGACCTAACGAGCGAGTTGAAAACGTCGGGCTTGTCGGCTATTTGCCTGACGTTTGCCGTCGATTACCAGCAGTTGCGCAATGCCGGCGAAGCCTACGAACGGTTCCGAAACGGTTTGACTGCCCTCGACCAGCAACTGAAGCGCAACGGCATCAAACGCGCGCTGAATCTGGCCGACCTGCGCGCTGCCCACCAACGGAAGCAGCCCACCGTTATTCAGGCAGTAGAAGGCGGCCATTTCCTGGAAGGGAAGCTGGAGCGCCTGGCCGAAGCGTATGAGCGGGGCCTGCGCCACCTCGGGCTGCTGCACGACAACGACGCTTCGGTGCCCCTGGGCGACGTCTTCACGAACCCTCCCCGCTGGGGTGGCCTCACCACCTTCGGGGCCGAGGTTATCCGGGAATGCAACCGTTTGGGCATTCTCATCGACCTCGCCCACGCCACCGTGGAAACGGTCACGGCTGCGCTCAAGTTGACGACCAAGCCCGTCCTTATTTCACATACCGGCCTGAATTCGAGGTTGGGTGAGAATGCCTTCATGGCCCGCATGATGAAGCCCCGGCTCATCAGCAAGGAGTTGGCAAAAACCGTTGCCGATTCCGGAGGCGTGATTGGGGTGTGGACGCACCTAGCCGACACGCCGCTGGCTTACGCTCAAAACATCCGGGCGCTGGTCGACATCGTCGGCACCGACCATGTGGGCCTCGGTACCGATACCAAGCTGACGCCCGCGTACCGCCCCGCTAGTGGCTTCGGCCCTCCGCCCGGCCCGGGCGGCGCCCCAGCGGGCGGCGCCCCTGGCCAGCCCGGCGACAAGCGCCGCGACGACAGCCCCAAGGGAGAAAAGAATGGAGAAAGGGTAGGTGAGCGCACCAATCGGGTGTGGGCGGACCAGAAAGTTGGGTTTTACTACGCCGTCGTGGAGGCGTTGCTGAAAGTCGGTTTTACCCAGGAGGAGATTAGCAAAATAGGCGGCGGCAACTTCTGCCGCGTGTTCGACGCCGCCACGGCGGGTCATAAATAAAGGTATTCAGAATGAACGCTAGAAAAGTAAACTGCATCGCGCTGGGCCTTGTCTTGGGCCTGGCAAGTTCCCGGGCGCACGCCCAGTACCCCGGCCAAACCAAAGAGCAGACGGCCGTGGCCGTAAAAGCGCCCATCAAAGCCTACAGCTTCAACCTGAGCGACGTACGGATGCTCAGCAGCCCCTTCAAAGACAATATGGACCGCGAAGGGAAGTGGCTGCTCTCGCTGCCCACCGAGCGGCTGCTGCACAGCTTCCGGGTGAATGCGGGCCTGTTGACCGACAAGAAAACCAGCCCCACTAAGATGCCTAAGCCCCTCGGCGGCTGGGAAGGGCTGGACATGGAGCTGCGCGGCCACAGCATCGGCCACATTCTTTCGGGCCTGGCCTTTCAATACGCCTCGACGGGCAACGCGGCCTTTAAGCTCAAGAGCGACAGCCTGGTGGCCGGCCTGGCCGCCGTGCAAAAGTCCTTGAGCGAGGGCGGTTACCTCAGCGCCTATCCGCAGAACTACATTGACCGCAACATTGCCGGCACCAGCGTGTGGGCGCCGTGGTACACGCAACACAAAATCTTCGCTGGCCTCACCGATGCTTATTGGCAAACCGGCAACCAGCAGGCGCTGGAGGTGGAAAAGGGCATGGCCGCCTGGGCCTACCAGAAGCTCGCCCCGCTCAGCCCCGAGCAGCTGGCCAAGATGCTGCGCAACGAGTTCGGCGGCATGAACGACGCCTTTTACAACCTCTATTCCATCACCGGCGACCCGCAGCACCTCAAGCTGGCTGAGATGTTCTACCACAAAGCCGTGCTGGAACCGCTGGAGCAGGGCCAGGATAAGCTGGATAAGATGCACGCCAACACCGTCATCCCAAAACTGGTGGGTGAGGCCCGTGCCTACGAGCTGACCGCCGACCCCAAAGCCCAGACGGCGGCCACCTTCTTCTGGGACGATGTGGTGAAGAACCACACCTACGCCCACGGCGGCAATAGCGATAAGGAGCATTTCTTCCAGCCTGGCAAAATCTCGGAGCACCTCACCGGCAACACCGGCGAAACGTGCAACACCTACAACATGCTCAAACTGACGCGGCACCTCTTCACCTGGAACCCCGACGCCAAATACGCCGACTACTACGAGCAGGCACTCTACAACCACATTCTGGGCCAGCAGGACCCCAAAACGGGCATGGTGTCGTATTTCTCGCCGATGCTGCCCGGCGCCTACCGCCTCTACAGCACCCCCGACCAGTCGTTCTGGTGCTGCGTGGGCTCGGGCTTTGAGAGCCATTCAAAGTACGGCGAGGCCATCTACTACCACGGCGACAAGGATTTGTATGTCAACCTCTTCATTCCCTCGGAGCTGAACTGGACGGAGCGGGGCGTGAAAGTGCTGCAAACCACCCGCTACCCCGAAGAAGCCACCACCCGCCTCACCATCGAAACGAAAAAGCCGCTGGCCATGCCGCTACACCTACGCTACCCGGCCTGGGCCTCCAATGGCGTGACGCTGAAAGTAAACGGCAAAGCTGTGGCCGTAAAGCAGCAGCCCGGGAGCTACATCACCCTGAACCGCACCTGGAAAAGCGGCGACAAAGTGGAGCTGACCTACCCGATGGCCCTGCGCGTAGTAGCCACGCCCGACAACCCGAAAAAGGCCGCCTTCGCCTATGGCCCCATCATCCTAGCTGGTGAAATGGGCACCGCTGGCCTCACCGGCACCGCCCCCTACCACGACCCCGCCGACCCCTACCAGTACTACGGCTACGACTACCATGTGCCAGCCGACCTCGTGCATACGCTCCGCACCAACACCGGCACCGTCACGGATTGGCTCAAGCCGGTGACTGGCCAGCCGCTCACCTTCCAAACGACGGCTGTCACGGCTGCGGCCGGCATCACGCTGGTGCCTTACTACAAGGCCCACCGCGAACGGTACGTGGTGTATTGGGATTTGCAATAGCTCGGCTGATACCCGCCTATATCCTGAGCGCAGTTCAGGATGACAGTAGTTCTGACTTTCTAATCTGCTTCAAAAGACTCTCATGTTGTCCGGATTTCTGCGTGCGCTTCTCTGTGTCCTGTGGTTGATGTGTGGGCTGGTGCAGCCGTGCCGGGCGCAGGAGTGGCAGTGGTCGACGGCCGTGCCGGGGGGCATCGACCGCGGCGGGCCCGCCCAGGCTTTCCTCTGGATTCCGCCCACCTGCCGGCAGGTGCGGGGCGTGGTGCTGGCGCAGTTCAATATGGAAGAAGTGGCTATTCTGGAAGACCCGCACTTTCGCCAGGAGATGGGGGAGTTGGGCTTTGCCGAAATCTGGGTGTCGCCGGCGTTCAACCCGCGGTTTGATTTCACCAAGGGAGCGGGCGAAAGCCTGAATGCAATGCTCGACTCACTGGCCTCGAAATCGGGCTATGCGGAACTGAAAACGGCGCCGCTGGTGCCCATGGGCCATTCGGCGGCGGCCAGCGCCCCTTATTATTTGGCGGCGTGGGCCCCCGAGCGGGTGCTGGCCTGCCTGTCGGTGAGCGGGCAGTGGCCGTACTTCCGCGACAAGCAGTTTGCGCCCGACATCTGGGGCAGCCGCACCGTTGATTACGTACCATCCTTGGAAACTATGGGCGAGTACGAAGCCGCCGCTACCTGGTCGGCCCGGGGGCTGAAGGAACGCCAGGAGCACCCTCTTACCCCCTTGAGTATGCTGGCCTGCCCGGCCGAGGGCCACTTTGCCACCACCGCCACCAAATCGGCCTACCTGGCTTTCTACATCAAAAAGGCCGCGCAGTACCGCCTGCCCGCTCATTCGCCCAAGGGCCAGCCGCCCGTGCTACGGCCCATCGACCCCACCAAAACCGGCTGGCTGGCCGAAAAATGGGTGCCCAACCAAGTCCCAAGCGTACCTGCAGCGCCCGTGGACCGCTACACCGGCGACCCGACCCAGGCGTTCTGGTTTTTCGACGAGGAGCACGCCCGCGCCACCGAAGCCTACCAGGCCCGGCACCGCAACCAGCGGCCGCAGTTGATAAGCTTTCTGGTAGATGGCCGCCCCGCACCGCAGCGCAGTACCCATCAGCAGATAAACCTGCCCTTCCGGCCGCTGAGCGACGAACGGACCTTCGTGCTGAAGGGCACCTTTCTCGATACCGTGGGCGGGGGCAGCCCGCGCCTGGCTACCTGGGCCGGGCAGCCTGTGGGCTCGCCCATCGGCCACGCCCGGGGCGGCGGGCCGGTGGTAATCAGTCGCATTGCCGGGCCGTTTCGGCAGCTTAGCGCCGACACGTTTCGGCTGCAGCTAGAGCGGGGCCTGGGGGCCAACCTGCGCCAGTACGACCTGTGGCTCACCGCTACCCACCCCGGCGATGCCGACTACAAGCCCGCCGTGCAGCAAGCCCAACTGGTGGTGCCGCTGCGCCTCGCTGAGGGCCAGCCTCAGCGCATTACCTTCCCCAAGCCGGCCGATGTGCGGGCTCGGCGCACCCGGCGCACCACTGTGCCGCTCGCCGCCACCACGGATGCCGGCCTGCCAGTGCGCTACTATGTGCGCGAGGGCCCCGCCGAAATAGTGGGCAACACCCTGCGCTTCACCCGGATTCCGCCCCGCAGCAAGCTGCCGCTGGCCGTGACGGTCGTGGCCTGGCAGCGCGGCCGCCGCTCGGCCCCACAGGTACAAACCGCCGAGCCGGTGGAGATGACGTTTTGGGTGGTGCGGTAGGAGTGGGGCCAGCCCCACCCCAACGCTGTACCCGCCCGCACTTTGAAAAGGGATGTTGGCAACGCCCGCGTTTAAGGCGCTTTTGATTGGGGAAGGCCGATTATTTCCGAGAAAAATCGGAAGTAATTGGCCATTTTATTTATAAGTAAAATATTGATTTTCAATAATTTGTGTCTAGTATGAAAAAAGAAAATTCCGTCAGGAGGGTTCAGGAGGGCCTGGGGGAGGGGTGAGAATAATTTTGATAAAAATTGATGCATTGCCGGCTTTCCGCAGCATCTGAACCCACCCTACCCATTCTGGCAAAATCAACCCACCCTGCATTTGCGTTATGAACGAAAAAATTACCTTGTCAACTAGCGGCGCGCGGGTGCGCGGCCGAAACACTGGCCCGGCGCGGCCCGCCGCGTGGCGCTTGCTGCTGGTGTTGCTGCTGCAACTGCTGGCCGTTGGCGCCTGGGCCCAAACCACCACGGTAACCGGCAAAATATCGGACGCCAAAGAGGCGCTGCCGGGTGTGAGCATCCAGGTGAAGGGCACCACGCAGGGCGCCACCACCGGCGTGGATGGCACCTTTTCCATTGCGGGCGTGAAGCCGGATGCGACGCTGGTTATCAGCTTTATTGGCTACACCACCCGCGAGATTTCGGTGAACGGCCAGACCTCATTGAGCGTGGTGCTGCAGCCCGGCACCCAGATGCTGGACGAGGCCGAAGTGGTAGGCGTGGGCTACGGCGAAGTGCGTCGCCGCGACCTGACCGGCTCCATTGGCAGCGTGAACGTGGCGGAGCTGCAAAAGGCTCCGGTTACCTCGTTTGAGCAGGCCCTGGCCGGCCGTGTGGCGGGCGTGCAGGTGACTTCGACCGACGGGCAGCCCGGTGACGCGGTGAACATCGTGATTCGCGGCAACAACTCGGTGAACAACAGCAACGCGCCGCTCTACGTCATCGACGGTTTCCCCATTGAAAACCCCAACAACAACTCCATCAACCCGGCCGATATCGAGAGCATCGACGTGCTGAAAGATGCTTCGGCCACGGCCATTTACGGCTCACGCGGAGCCAACGGCGTGGTCATCATCACCACCAAGCGCGGCAAGAAAGGCCCGCCCCAGATTTCGTACGACGGCTACGTGGGCATCAACAAGGTCATTAAGCGCATGGAGGTGCTGAGCCCCTACGAGTACGTGCGCCTGCAAAACGACCTGAACCCGGCCCTGGCCGCGCCCTACTTCACCGACGGGCGCACGCTGGAAAGCTACCGCAACGTGAAGGGCGTGGACTACCAGAACGAGCTGTTCAAGACCGCGCTGTTTCAGAACCACACGCTCTCGCTGCGCGGCGGCACCGACGCGACGAAGTACTCCTTCTCGGGCTCGCTGACCGACCAGAAGGGCGTGATTACGGCCAGCGGCTTCCGGCGCTACCAGGGCCGCCTCACCCTGGACCAGCAGGTGGGCACCAAGCTGAAAGTGGGCCTGAACGTAAACTACGCCGACACCAAGCAGTACGGCACCATTCCGCGTAACCAGACGGGCTTCAACTCGGGCAACAGCGAGTATTTCAACCTCGTGTACGCGGTGCTGACGCAGAAGCCGGTGTCGTCGAGCGGCGACGACGCGGCCCTGCTGGCCAGCTTCACCGACCCCGACCTGGCGGCGCTGGACAACCGCGTGAACCCGCTGTATTCGGCTCAGAACGAAATCAACGACAACTACAACGGCAACCTCACGGCCAACCTCTACCTCAACTACGACTTCACCAAAGACCTGTCGCTGCGCGTGACGGGGGGCACGAACCTGAACCGCGGCCGCCGGGAAATCTTCAACAACTCGCTTACCCGCAGCGGCAGCTCGCTCACCTCCCAGGGCACCAACGGCGTGAACGGCAGCCTCTTCTACACCCAGGCCAACGACTACAACAACGAGTACGCGCTGACCTACAACAAGGAGTTCAACCAAAACCACAAGCTGAATCTGCTGGGCGTGTACTCCATGCAGTTCAACAATTCGCAGTCGTTCGGCTTCACGGCCAATCGCGTGCCGAACGAGGCGTTGGGCGTGAGCGGCCTGGACGAAGGCACGCTGTCGAGCTCGACTTCGGCCACCTCGCGGTTCACGCTGCAATCGTACACCAGCCGCATCAACTACACGCTGTTTAATAAGTACATTTTCACGGGTTCGTTTCGGGTCGATGGCTCCTCGAAGTTTGCCCCGGCCAATCGCTACGGCTACTTTCCCTCGGCGGCGGTGGCCTGGCGCCTGGGCGACGAAAACTTCATGAAGGCCCTGCCGGTGATTTCGAACGCCAAGGTGCGGGCCAGCTTCGGCTCGGTGGGAAACAACCGGGTGAGCGACTTCGCCTACCTCTCCACCATCACCACCGACGTGAACCTGGGCTATCCCTTCGGCACCACGCTGGGCCAGGGCTTCGCCGAAACCTCGCTCGGCAACCCCGATTTGAAGTGGGAAACCACCACGTCCTTCGACGGCGGTCTGGAGCTGGGCTTCCTGAAAGACCGGATTGCGCTGGAAGTGGACGTGTACCAGAAGAAAACCACCGACCTGCTGCTCAGCTCGGCCCTGCCTACTAGCACGGGCTTCGGAAGCAGCGTCATCAACGTGGGCGCTACCCAGAACCGGGGCGTCGAGTTCACGCTGAACACGGTGAACGTGAGCAACAGCAACTTCACCTGGAATACCAATTTCAACATTTCCTTCAACCGCAACCAGCTGGTGTCGCTGAACACCGGTCAGGACAACATTGTGACCCTGACTGGCTCGGGCGGGGCGTTTTCGAACAACCAGTCGCTGTACCTGGCGCAGGTGGGCCGGCCCATTTCGATGTTCTACGGCTATGTGTTTGACGGTATTTACCAGTTCACGGACTTCGACCAGTTGGCCAACGGCACCTACGTGCTGAAGGACGACCGGCCCTCGCTGGGCACCGTGACCGGCGCGGTGGCCGGCCGCCTGAACGGCACGCGCCCCGGCGACATCAAGTACCGGGACCTGAACGGCGACAACGTGATTGACGAAAACGACCGCACCATCATCGGCGACCCCAACCCGACGCACACCGGCGGCTTCTCGAACAACTTCACCTGGAAGGGCTTCGACCTGAACGTGTTCTTCCAGTGGTCGTACGGCAACGACATCTTTAACGCCAACCGCGTGTACCTGGAAGGCGGCAGCCCGCCCAACCTGCAGGTGAACTACCTGGCTACCTACGCCGACCGCTGGACGCCCACCAACCCAAGCAACGAGATTCCGCGCGCGGTGGTAGCCGGCGTGGCCGGCAACGTGAACGGCACCCGCGTGTTCTCGAGCCGCACGGTGGAAGACGGCTCGTTCATTCGCCTGAAAACCATTCAGCTGGGCTACAACGTGCCGGCGCTCTACGCCAAACGCGTGGGCTTGCAGGGCGTGCGGGTGTACGCCTCGGCCCAGAACCTGAAAACCTGGACCAACTACTCGTTTTACGACCCGGAAGTGTCGACCAAGGGCTTCGGCCTGCAAAACGGCTACGACTTCTCGCCCTATCCGCGGGCGCTGGTGCTCACGGCCGGCCTGAACATTACCCTGTAAATCCCACCCGATTCGTTTTTACTCATGAAGTCACTCCGCCGCCCCCTGGCTTTGGCCGTGCTGGTCGCCGCGCTGTTCAGCGCCTCGTCGTGCGAGATTCTGGACACCAAGCCCACCAATTTCGTCGACCCTTCGCTTTACTTCACCAACGAAACCCAGCTGAACGCGGCCCTCAACGGCGTGTACGACGAGCTGGGCCGCAACCCCTTCTACGCCAGCATCTACCCGCTGGTGTACGCCAACAACACCGACGAATCGACCTACACCAGCTCGTCGGGCAGCAACATCTACTCCTACAACCCCGTCAACTCCGACGCCAACGTGGCCAACCTGTGGGCTCAGCTCTACACCGGCATTGACCGGGCCAACTTGCTGCTGGCCAACATGAACCGCGCCAAGGGCGTGTCGGAGGCCAGCATGCGCCACATCGAGGGCGAGGCACGGTTTCTGCGGGCCTACTACTACTTCATCCTGGCGCAGTGGTGGGGCGACGTGCCGCTGAAAACCACGCCCACCACTCAGGCCGCCGACGGGCAGATTGCCTTCACGCCGGCCAAGGACGTGTACGACTTCGCTATCGCGGAAATGACGGCCGCCGACGGCCTGCTGCGCGACCAGCTGCCCACCGCCTTCCCATACAACGAGCGGATAACCAACACCGTGGTGGAGGGCATTCTGGCCCGCGTGTGCCTCTACGCCGCCGGCGCGCCCATCAACGACACCAAGCGCTACGCCGAGGCCCTGACCTGGGCCAAGAAGGTGCGCGACTCGGGCCTGCACCAGTTGCACCCGGACTTTAAGCAGGTGTTCATCAACATGTCGGCCGATGCCTACGACCTCACCTACCGCGAAAGCATGTGGGAGGCTGGCTTCACCTACAACCCCAGCATTGGCACGCTACGCGAGCAGGCCCAGACCAACATCGGCATTCAGAACTCCAACAACGCCGTGGGCCAGTCGAACCGTCTGGAGCAGGGTACCGGCATTCTCTACAAGAGCTACGAATCGACGGTGACCTACAGCACCACCACTCCCATCACCCCGCTCACGGATGTATCGCCGGACCTGCGTCGCGACTGGACCCTGGCGCCCTTCAGCTACACCACCACCGGTACCGTGACCACGGCCACCATCCCCACGGAAGTGCCCTGGACGGCTTCCAACCGCATCTGGCACCGCGACTGCGGCAAGTGGCGCCGCCAATACGAAGTGGTGCTGCCCAAAAACGCTACTGATAACGGCCGCAACTGGCCCATTCTGCGCTACTCCGACGTGCTGCTGATGCTGGCCGAGGCCGAAAACGAAGTGAACGGCCCCACCGCCACCGCCTTCGATGCCATCAATCAGGTGCGCCGCCGCGGCTACGGCCTGCTGCTGAGCCCCGCCCCGGTGCCGGCCCCGCCCGCCGCCACGGCCGTGAACCTGACCGGCTTGTCGCAGGCCGGTTTGCGGCAGGCCATCCGCGACGAGCGCATGCGCGAGTTGGCCTTTGAGGCCCTGCGTCGCCAGGATTTGAAGCGCTGGGGCATCCTGGTGCCCCGCGTAATTGAAACCGCCAACATCGCCCTCAGCGGCAGCCCCGAAACGCTGCCTAACGGCTTGCAGCGCGTGCCGCCTACCACCGACGCCCCAGCCAACTACACCTTCTACCGGCCCAACGTGGACGCCAACGACATTCTGTTGCCCATTCCGATTGTCGAAATCATCAACAACAAGCTCGCGAAGCAGAACCCTGGCTACTAACTCCCACCCGACGCACTGCTCCTTATGAAAAAGCTATTCGCCGCGCTCCTGCTGGCCGGCCCCCTGCTGGCGGGCTGCGAGAAATACAGCAACCCAGCCCCCGACTTTACCGTGACGGCCGACCAAACCACTGTGAAAGTGGGCACCACCGTCAACTTCAACCTGACCGGCAAGGTCGACAACCTGCTGTTCTACTCCGGCGAAGCGGGCCGCAACTTCGACCTGCGCAATAACTACAGCCAGTCTGACGGCGTGCCCGAAATGCAGTTTCTGAGCACCGTAGCTGCCGCCACTGTGCCCACGCCGGCGCCGGTGCCGGCCCCCACCGTAGTAGGCACCCAGAACCTGCGCGTGCTGGTATCCACCGACTTCGACGGCCAGACGACCACCGGCGGCGGCTACGACTCCGTCAGCGTGCGCAAAGCCACTTGGACGGACATCACCAGCCGCTTCACGCTCAGCGCCACGGCCAACAACCTCTCGTCGGGCGTGGTGAACCTCAACGATTTTAAGGTGGCGGGCAAACTTACCTACATCGCCTTCCGCTATGTGAGCGTGGCCCCGCTGGCTACCAGCATTCAGCGCGCCTGGACCATCAGCACCTTTCAGGTGCGGACGCGCTTCCCCAACAGCGTGGTATACACCAACGCCAACACCAACACCGAGAGCGGCTTCTCCATCTTCAACTTCAAGGGCCTGCCCAACACCTGGGTGAGCGCCGCCACCCTGACGCACACCGCCCCCGCCACCACCGCTCCCGCCGACGACGACTGGGCCATCTCGAAAGGATTCGATTTTACCAAGGTGAACTCCGACGCAGCCGGCGGCATCAAAGTGAAGGCCCAGGGCCTGATTGACCCGCTGCCCCCCGTGTATTCCTACAAATACAACACGCCCGGCACCTACAAAGCCGTGTTCTACGGCCAGAGCGGCGATATCAACAGCCAAAAGGAACTGGTGCGCGAGGTGATGATTACCGTCACGCCTTAGCATTCGCAGGGCACCTCACCCAATCCATCTACTCCATTTCCCACCCGCATTCTCAATGGCTCAATCCGTACAAATTGCCGAGGCTGAACCCAGCCAGTCGCTTCACACGCCTATGCAGCGGCGGTCTTTTTTTAAGTACGCGGGGGCTACCGCCGGGGCAACGGCCCTGGTGCTGGCCGGCTGCTCGAAGGACGACAGCGAACCTGCCACCGCGCCGGTCAACGTGGGTTCGGGCGACATTGGCGTGCTGAACTATGCCTACGCCCTGGAGCAGCTCGAAGCCGCTTTCTACGCCGCCGTGCGCGGCGGGAGCTACTACACCAGCCTGGCCGCCACCAGCGCCGAGCGCCTGGCCCTCGACGACCTGTATTACCACGAAGTCATTCACCGCGACTTCCTCAAGGCGGCCATCACGGCTGCGGCGGCTGGCAGCATCATCCCGGCCCTCGAAGTCGATTTCACTACCAACGCGGGCTACATAGATTTCACCACCCGCGCCAGCGTGCTCAACGCGGCCCGCGTGTTTGAAGACTTGGGCGTGGCCGCCTACAACGGCGCGGCCAAGTACATCACCGACCCCAAGTACCTGGTGCTGGCTGGCAAAATCGTATCGGTGGAAGCCCGGCACGCGGCGCTCATTCGCGACTTCATCACGGAAGCCACCTTCATCGGGGCCGACGTGGCGCGCATCAATACCACGGCGCTGGAAATATCCCGTGAGCCGGCCGAAATAGTGAGCATGGTAAATAACTATCTGAAGGACAATTCGAAGCTGGACGTGTCTGGCCTGAAATAGGCCGCTGGGCTGCCTTCTTTTCTTCTCATTTCCTTCGCCATTACCATGAATATCTTCCAGATTATCACCGAGATTGAAAAAATTGACCCCGAGGTGTACGACCGCCTCGACTCACGGCGTAGCATATTCCGGCACATGGGCGGCCTGGGCCAGAAGCTGACGGCCGCCGCCGTGCCCCTGGCCCTCGGGGCCGTGCTCAACAAAGCTTACGCCCAAACCAGCGCTGCCCCCAGCGTAGCCGACGTGCTGAACTTTGCCCTCAAGCTGGAGCACCTCGAAGCCAACTTCTACAACCTGGGCCTGGGCAACGGCACCGACCCGCTCACCACGGCTCAAAACACCCTGCGCAACGGTTTCAGCGCCAACAACCTGAGCTCGCTGCTACGGATGCGGGCCGATGAAAACAACCACGTCCAGTTTCTGCGCGATACGCTCGCGGCGCTAGGCGCCACAGCCATTCCGGTGCCGGCCCTCACGCAGTTCGATTTCACGGGCGGGCGCGGCAGCGCGGGCGGGCCGTTTGCGACGGTGTTTACCAGCGCGGCCACGTTTCTGGCCGTGGCGCAGTCGCTCGAAGACACGGGCGTGCGGGCCTACAAAGGCGGCGCGCCCTACCTGATGGGCAACAAAACCGTGCTCGAAGCCGCCCTCAACATCCACTCGGTGGAGGCCCGGCACGCCTCGCGCCTGCGCACTATGCGCCGTGCCGGAGCCACCAACAACACGGCCGCCACCGTGGCCCCCGCCACCGTGACGGGCCTGGAAGCCGAGCGCACCGCCTCGCCTAAAAGCTGGGTGTCGGGCAAGGACAACGGCGGCGCCCAGCCCGCCCAAACGGCCGCCATCTACAACGCGGGCACGCTGCCGGCCGGCACGCCCACCGGCATTACCTTCCCGGCCGAGGACAATTTTATACAGGGCGGCCTGGACTTGCGTACGACCACCACGGTGGCCGGCATTCCGCTGCTGGCTTTTTCGGAGGCATTTGATGAGCCGCTGGACGTGCCTTCGGTAAACGCCATTGCCCGCACCTTCACGGTGGCCAGTAGTACCTTGTTCGCGTAGAGACGCACTGTTTTGCGGCTCGTTGAGGAACGAGACCGTTCCACAAGCCAAAATCCCCCGGCCACCCGCCGGGGGATTTTGGTTTTGTAGAGATACTGTCTTAACCCAAAAAAACGGCCCGGACGATAAATCCTTTGCCATCAGGATGGTTCAGGAGGGACGGGGGGGAGCGGGAAACGAAGTTTGAAGAAGCAACCACGCGGCCAACTGGGCTGCGTGGGTTGCCCACATCGACTTATTCAAATTCCCACTATTCCCGCTCTTTTCAATGGAAGCACGTTTCCGCTTTTTTACCTTCCGGTCAGCCGCCGCTTCGGCTTTTCTGGGGCTGCTACTGGTGCTGGCCACTGGCCTGACGGCCCACGGCCAGGCCTTCACGCACCCCGGGCTGCTGCACACCTCGGCCGATTTTACCCGCATGCAAACCAAGGTGGCCGCCGGGTCCCAGCCCTGGACGGCGGGCTTCGGCCGGCTGAGCAGCAACTCGCTCTCGTCGCTGACGCGCAACTTCACCAACCCCGTGCCCAGCACCGTGTACCGCGGCTTCGACGGCACCAATCCGGAAAACTACGCCTCGCTGTTTCGCGACATTGCTGCGGCCTACGCCACGGCCCTGCGCTGGAAGGTGACCGGCGACGTGAGCTACGCCAACAAGTCGGTTGCCATCCTGAATGCCTGGTCGCAGAACCTGACCACCATCAGCGGCACCAGCGACAAGTACCTGGCGGCGGGCATCTACGGCTACGAGTTTGCCAACGCGGCCGAAATCATGCGCGGCTACAGCGGCTGGGCCCCGGCCGACTTCCTGCGGTTTCAGAACCTGATGCGCAACGTGTTCTACCCGATGAACCACGACTTTCTGGTAAACCACAACGGCAACTGCATCACGGCATATTGGGCCAACTGGGACCTGTGCAACACGGCCTCCATGCTGGCCATCGGGGTGTTGTGCGACGACCGCGCCATCTACAATGAGGCCCTGAACTACTACAAGTTTGGCGGGGGCAGCGGCGCCTTCAACCAAGTGATGCCCTACTACTACGGCAACCTGGCGCAGTGGCAGGAAAGCGGCCGCGACCAAGGGCACAGCCTGCTGGGCGTGGCGCTGGCTGGCTCGCTGGCCCAGATGGCCTACAACCAGGGCGACGACCTATTTGCCTACGGCAACAACGCGCTGCTCAAAGGCTTCGAATACATTGCCAAGTACAACTTGGGCTACGACGTGCCCTTCACCACGTACCGCACCTGCAACGGCATCATTCAGAGCGTGGTATCGACGGACCAGCGCGGCAACGTGCGCCCGGTGTGGGAACTGGTGTACAACCATTACGTCAACATCAAGGGCCTGAGCGCGCCCTACACCGCCCTGTACGCGCAGCGCATGCGGCCCGAGGGCGGCGGCGGCAACTACGACCCCAACAGCGGCGGTTACGACCAGCTCGGCTACGGCACCCTGGCCTACTCGCTCGACGAGCCGGCACGGCCCAGCAACCAGACCATCAGCTTCCCGGCCATTGCCGCGCAGGCCTACGGCGCGCCCGATTTCAGCCCCGGCGCCACGGCCAGCTCGGGCCTGCCCGTGACGTATTCGGTGCTCGACCCCACCATTGCCTCGGTCACGAGCACCGGCCAGCTGCACGTGTTGCGGCCGGGCACCACCACCGTGTATGCCCAGCAAATGGGCGATGCCACCTACAATCCGGCCGCCGTGGTGTCGCAGTCCATTACCGTGAACCAGGTGCCCGGCACCACTGATGGCACTTGGAGCAACACGACCGGCACCCTGACTTCGGCCATCAACTCGACCAGCGGCAGTCCTAACCTGACTTGGGCGAGCCAGACCTTCGCAGTGGGCGAGCACCTGAAGCTGAACGCGCCGGTACCGGGCGGCTTCACGGCCGGCACCATCTATTCGGTAGTGGCCATCAGCAACGGCGGCAGCACGTTTCAGCTGGCTTTGCAGCCGGGCGGCACCGCCATCATGGCCACCAGCACCATCACCAACGGCGTGGGCCAGCGCCTGCAAAAGTGGTCGGTAACCAGCAACTGGAGCGGAGGCACGCTGCCCGGCGGGCCGAACGCGACGGCCACGTTCGGCGCCACCTCGTTTGCCAACGTGCCAGGTGTGTCGCTCGACGGCAACATCACCATCGGCAACCTGGTGTACGCGGCCAACGGCACCTCGGAGCTGGTGCTGGCCAGCGGCCTCAACAGCGGCCGACTCACGTTTGCCGTGCCCTCGGGTACGCCCACGCTCACGATGATTAACAGCGGCACGCGCAAGCTCTTCATGGGGCTGGTGGCCAACAATGCCCGGGTACCACTACGCTTTGCCGGCACGCAGGGGTTGAACATTACGACTCCGCTGATGGGCGGCACCGCGTACGCGGGCCTGCGCATTCAGGCCGCCATGGACTGGAGCAATTTCAGCGGGACGCTGAGTTTGCTGGCCGGCACCATCGAACTGCACAACACCACCAACAGCACCACCGCGGCCAACAATGTGCTGTTGCCCGCTCAGCGCCTCAGCCTGGGGGCTGAAGGGCAGTCCGCCGTGGTGTTTGCCGGCAGCGGCACCCAGGCCAGCACCCAAACCGTTGGGGCGCTGGATGGCACCGATGATGCCTTTATATTTGCCCGCAACAGCCTCACGGCTAGCACTGCCACGCTGGTGGTGGGTGCCGATAACCAGGACGGCAGTTACGCCGGCACGCTGGGCGCGGGCCCGCTCGGTCTGACTTCAGACCAGGGCCTGCTACACCTCGAAAAGGTGGGCACGGGCACGCAGTTTGTGTCGGGAATTATCCGCAACGGCCTCACGGGCAGCAACAGCAGCGCCGTGCGCGTGCGCAACGGCAAGCTGGTGCTGCAAGGAGCCAACGAGTACCTGGGCGGCACTACCGTATTCGGCGGTACGCTGGAAGTGAATGGCTCGGTGGTGAGCCCGGTGGTGGCGCAGGCCGGCACGGTGGCCGGTACCGGCACCTGCGCGGCGGCCCTCACGGTGGGCACCGGCGCGGGGTCCGGCGCTACGCTGGCCCCCGGCAGCGGCGGCATCGGCACGCTCACGGCCACGGGCGCGGTGCGTCTGCTGGCCGACGCTACGCTGGCAGTGGAAATCGACAACACGCTGAACACGGCCGACAGGCTGGTGGCGGGCAGCCTGAGCCTGACCGGCACTCGGCTCACGCTGACCACCCTAAGCACCGGTGTGGGCGCCGGGGCCGGTACGCAATTCATCATCGTGGACAACACCGGCACGGCACCCGTGGCAGGTACTTTCCTGAACCTGCCCGAGGGCAGCCCCGTGACGGTAGGCACTACCACGTTCACGCTGAGCTACGTGGGCGGCACCGGCAACGACGTGACCCTAAGCATTGCCCCCGCCCAGTGGATGGGCGCCAGCAGCACCGCCTGGACTACCCCCGGCAACTGGAGCACCAACGCCGTACCCACCGCCGCTGACAATGTGATTATCAGCGGAACTGCGCCCAACGCGCCCACCCTCAGCGCCAGCCAGGCTGTGCGCAGCCTCACCCTGAGCACGAGCGCCGTGCTGACCCTGCCGGCTGCGGCTACCCTGACGTTGAGCGGCAACCTACTCAACAACGGCGGCGCCTTTGCGGGTGCGGGCACCGTGGCCCTGGCGGGCAGCAGCCCCCAGACGCTGGGCGGCAGCAGCGCCTCCACCTTCCAGAACCTGACGGTGGGCGCGGCTTCGGCCATTCTCACCGGCCCAGTGCAGGTGGCCCGGATGCTGGTGCTGGATGGCAACCTGACCGCCAACAACAACCTGACGATGCTCTCCAACGCGGCCGGCACGGCCATGGTGGTGAATAACGGCACCGCCGCCGTAACGGGCAACGTGGCCGTGCAGCGCTACATCGACCCGGCCGCCAACAGCGGCTCCGGCTACCGCCACTACAGCGCGCCGGTGCAGGCTACCACCGTGGCCGACCTGACCACCAGCGGATTTACGCCGGTGATGAACGCCGCCTTCAACACTCAAGGCAGCGCCGTGAACCCTTTCCCAACCATCTTCGACTACGACGAAGCGCGCTTGACCCCGGCCGCCCCCAGCTTCGACCAGGGCTGGCTCTCGCCCGCCGCCCTAACGGATGCGCTGGTGCCCGGCCAGGGCTACACGGTGAACATTCCGGCCAGCCAGACCGTGGATTTTGTGGGCGCGCTCAACAACGGCCCCGTCAGCGTGGGCAACCTGACCCGTGGCCCCGCCGCCGATGCTGGCTGGCACCTACTGGGCAACCCGTACCCGGCCCCGCTTGACTGGGACCAAGTGACGTTGAGCGGCGTGGATGCGGCCGTTTACGTGTTCCATTCCTCGGGCCAGTATGCGGGCACGTACTCTACCTACGCTGGGGGCATCGGTACTAACGGCGGCACCAACCAGCTGGCGCTGGGCCAGGGCTTCTTTGTGCGCACCAGCACGGCCGGCACTGCGGGGGCGGTCAATTTCACTAACGCCGCCCGCCTCACCGGTTACGCCAGCCCGGTGTTCAACCGCAATGCCACGACCACCCACCCGCTGGTGCGCCTGAAGCTGAGCGCCGGCAGCGGCCCGGCCGATGAGGCCGTGGTGTACTTCGCCGCCCCGGCCACCACGGGCCTCGATGCGGCGCTGGATGCCCACAAGCTGCCCGCCGGTAGCACGGTATCATTGGCTAGCGAATCCGTGGGCCAAGCCTTGGCCATCAATGCCCTGCCCGCCCTAGGGGCCACCGATGTGGTGGTGAACCTGCGGGTGCAGGCGACCCAGGCCGGCACCTACACGCTGCAAGCCACTGAACTGCTGAACCTGCCGGCCAGCACCTATGCCTACCTCCGCGATGCCCAAACCGGCGCGCAAACCGACCTAAGCGCGGCCGCGGCCTACCGCTTCACGCAGGCAGCGGGCGCCCCGGCCATGGGCCGCTTCTCGCTGCTCTTCACCCGGCAGCGGGCGCTGGCCACGGCCCCGGCCCAGCTGAACCAGCAGGTGAGCGTGTTTCCGAGCCCGGCCCACGGCCAGGCCACGCTGCTGCTGCCCGCCGCGCTGGCGGCCCAGCCCCTGCGGGCCACGCTGCTGAACGCCCTCGGCCAGGCCGTGGGCCAGCACCAGCTGGCGGCCGGCTCCGAGCGGGCGCTGCCGCTGACGGGCCTGGCCGCAGGCATCTACACCCTGCGCCTGCAAACGGCGGAGGGACTCATTACCAAGCGACTGGTAGTGGAATAACAGGCCGCTGAAGCCGCGCGGCCCTGCCCGCACGGCGGTACTTTGCCCGGTTGGACTGGGGCAGGCTGAGCCGATTACATCGGGGTAGCCTGTCCCGGCTCAACCGGGCAAAAGCTTTATAGTCTCTATCGTAATGACGCGTTTTCCCTATGAAAATAACTTGTAATGCTGCGGGCCATGACCTGCTTCGGGTGGCCACGATGGCTCTGCTAGCCACGGGTTTTGCCCATGCCCAACCGTCCAAAGCAACCGACCAACTCACGTTTGGCGACGCGACTTCCGAAAAAAAACACCAGTTCACGGCCGAAAGCAGCCAAGTGATTGTAGGGGGACTCAACGAGCCGGCCCGCACGCTGCTGCCCCTGGCCACACCCACCTGGCAGGGCGGCAAACTGACCTGCCGGATGACGGTCGACCCGGTGGCCCAGAACTACGTCACGCTACGCCTGTGGGGCTCTGACGTGAACCACAACCGCCTGGTCCTGCTCTGCGACGGCAAGCAGGTGGGCTACCGCCACCTCGGCGACATCGACCTGCTGGACCTGGGCAGCGACGCCCCACTTACCCAGGGGCGCTTTTACTACACCACCCTGCCGCTGCCGCTGCAGATTACCAAGGGCAAGAAGTGCGTCCGGCTCACGCTGCAAAGCAATGGCCCCTTCTGGGCCTACGGTACGACTTGGGAGGCGTACCAAAAGCCCATGACTGAGCCTACGCGGGGCCTATACCGCCTCTATACTCACACCGGGGGGGTTCTGCCGATTCCAGCCAGCGAGAAGCAGGGCGCCGCTCCCCCGCCGGCTACGCGCCCCGGCCCCGGGCCGGAGGTGCTAACGGTCCTGGAGCAGCGTGTGAATAAGGAACTGACCGGGCTGCTCGAGGCGGAAAAGCCGCTGAGCCAGGTACAGTTGCAACTGCTGGCGAAGGCTTACGAGGTGTCGTGGTCGGTGGCCTACCACAACCCGGCCGTGGTACCGCAGGTGCAGCGCGGGCTGGACCATTTGTACCTGGCTTACCGGCAGAATCCCCGTCTGGCGGAGTCGGACCCGGCGACGTACAACCCCGAATGGTTTGGGTTGGGCATCTGCGGACAGGTTATTGCTCTGCTGCACGAGCCGTTGCGGGCCGGCTTTGACCAGACCATGACCGGCACGGCGGGCACGCGCCGCGCCGCCTATGCCCAAATGCTACGCGCCTGCCGCGACTGGCACCGTCAGCACCGGCGGCTGTACACCAACCAGTCGATGATTAACGACCTGTATGGTATCTACTACGCCAACAAAGGCCTGGCCCTGCTCGCGCCCACAGAGGCCCTGCCCGAAGCCATGGTGCGGCACTATCTCTACGAATCGGTGGGCCTGGAGCCCTGGCAGGGCAGCGAAAACGCCCAGGGTCAGCCCAGCCAGCTGATGGGCAAGGCCTACTTTCAAACCACGGCCAAGGGCCTGACCAAGGAGTTGGGCTTTGTGGGCAACTACGGGGAGGTGCTGGACTGGGTCTCGGAGATTTACGAAGCCACCCAGCCCGGCCCCGGCCAGCTCGGCGACGAGCGGCTGCGGGCCCAGCTCAATAAAATAGCCCTGGCCCGCATTCCCTTTCGCTACCAGACCCAGGACTCGGCCGGCTACCGCGCCATGCGCGCCGAAACCTTGGTGGGCTGGCGCGACCACCATTATCCCGGCGACGTGACCTACGTGCAGCGCCCGAGCTGGGACGGCGGCCCCCTGCAAACCGTAACAGCCACCGGCAACACCCAGCTTATTGGCTACGCCCAGCAGCAACTGGCCGACAACCAGTTCTTTGCCGTGATGCAGGAGCGGATGCGCGTCGGCAGCTTCCGCGTCACGGCGGGGTTGCTGCCGGTACCTGGGCAGTACGCGGCCCTGCAGGCGCTGCCGGCCTTGGAGGCCCGCACGCCCATGTCGGACGGGGCGCCCGATTTCGTGTTTGCCGATGAGGAAGACGGCGTGGTGGCCGTGAAGCACGGCGCCGAGTATTTCTACGCCTCGGTATACTGGCGGGCGCGCAACGCGGTGAACTTTCTGGGGCGCGTGCACCTCGTCACGCCCACCTACGACCGCATTGCCACCGTGGCCGAAGAGGAGGCGTTTGAGCCCAGCGGCAATTTCTTCACTCGCCCCGACTACACCAACTTCGGCTTTGCCGGCGGCGGCATCAAGTACCCCGAAACCGTGCATTCGGCCCACGCCGGCGAGCGGCTGCCCATCGCCAAAGTGCCGGCCGACGTGGCCTATAAAGTGGGCCAGGAGAGCAGCTACGCCGGGCGGGCCAGTTTTTACCGCCTGCACTACGGCAAGTACCTGGTGGGCCTGAACGCCAGCCCTGACAAAAGCTACGAGCTGCGCATTCCGGCCGGTTTCCGGCGGGCCGTGAACGTGGCGACCGGGCAACCGACCGGTGCGGCGGCCAGTGTCACCGTCGGGCCGCGCAGCACGGTGGTTCTGGTGGCCGAATAAGGAACCGCGTTATCAGGTGAGTTCAGGAGGCCGGCGCCTTAGCGAGCTGCTACCTTGGACCCGACATTCGTTCCGGCCGCTCCCGCCGCCGGGCGCGGTGCTCTCATGCTAGCCCTTCTCACCATGCAATCAGCGGTTACCGCCCCCAGCCTTACCACCTCCGCCAAGGCCCCGTTTACCGAACGGAAGTACATCCCCACGCTCGTATTTGTGTCCTCGCTGTTCATGCTCTGGGCCATTGCCATTACGATGGGTGACGTGCTCAACAAGCACTTCCAGAACGTGCTGCACGTGAGCAAGGCCGACTCGGGGCTGGTGCAGTTTTCCATCTTCGGGGCCTACGCCGTGATGGGCATTCCGGCTGGGATGTTCATGAAACGCTTCGGTTACAAGAACGGCGTGCTGCTGGGGCTGGGGCTGTATGCGGTGGGCGCGTTTCTGTTCGTGCCGGCGGCCAATGCCGGCTCGTTCGGGTTCTTCCGGGCGGCGCTGTTCGTGCTGGCCTGCGGGCTGGCCACGCTGGAAGCGGTGGCCCACCCGTTCATGGCTGCCCTCGGGCCCCAGGACACCAGCGACCAGCGCCTGAACTTCGCGCAGTCTTTCAACGGGTTGGGCGCGGTGCTTGGGCCGCTGCTCGGGAGCTACTTTATTCTGAATGGCACGCACACCAGCGGCGACCTAACCTCGGTTAAAACCCTCTACATCGCCATTGGCAGCGTTATTGCGGCCATTGCCGTGGCCTTTGCCTTCATCCGCGTGCCGGCCCTGCAGGATGCGCACGTGGCCGAAGCTCCCGCCGAAACCGAGGCGGGCTTCTACACCGGTACCGCCGACACGGCCGCGCCGCTGGCGCACCCCAAGGGCCTGCTGCAACACAGCCACTTTCGCTGGGCCTGGCTGGCGCAGTTCCTCAATGTGGCCGCGCAGGGCGGCACCTGGGCCTACTTCATCAACTACGGGGTCGAGAAAATGAACTTCTCCGACCAGACGGCCGCCGGCTACTTTTCGCTGTTCATGATAATGATGATGAGCGGACGCTTCGTGGGCACCTTCCTCATGCGCTACATCGCGCCCAACAAGCTGCTGGCCGCCTTTGCGCTGGCCAACGTGCTGATGTGCCTGCTGGTGGCTCAGAGCTGGGGCTGGCCCTCGTTCATCGCGCTGCTGCTGATTAATTTCTTCTTCAGCATCATGTTCCCCACCATTTTCTCGCTGGGCATCAAGGAACTGGGCCCGCACACGCCGCAGGCATCATCCATTCTGGTGATGGCCGTGGCCGGCGGGGCCGTGTTCCCCTACCTGATGGGCAAAATCGCTAACCACGACATCGCCGCGGCTTACTACCTGCCCATCTTCTGCTACGCGTTCATCGCGCTGTTCGGGGCGCGGCTGTACCGGGTACACGGCTGAACTAATCCTCCTTCAACCTTGCTGACAATGTCATTACGCACCACCTCCCGGACACTGCCCGGACTTCTGCTGGCCGCAGCCGGTGGGCTGCTTAGCCACGCGGCCCAGGCCCAGGCCAACCTCATCAAGCCCGGTGAGCTGTGGCCCGATGCCGACGGCAACCACATTCAGGCGCACGGCGGCGGCATCATCAAGCTCAAAAAGACCTACTACTGGTACGGCGAGCAGCGCCGTCAGGGCCTGGAGCCCAAGTACCGTTACGTGAGCTGCTACTCTTCCAACGACCTCGTGCACTGGAAATTCCGGGGCGACGTGGTGAAGATGCTGCCGCCCGACTCGCTTTCCGAAAACTGGATTCTGGAGCGGCCAAAGGTGTTTTACAACGCCAAGACCAAGAAGTACGTGCTCTATTTCCACCTCGACGATAAGGGCTACAAAGTGGCGCAAGTGGGCGTGGCCGTGAGCGACAAGCCCACCGGGCCCTTCCGGTACGTGAAGCGCTTCCGGCCGCTGGGCCAGGAAAGCCGCGACATCGGGCAGTTCATCGACGATGACGGCACGGCCTACCTGGTGTTTGAGGACCGCAAGCAGGGCTTCCACATCGCCAAGCTTTCCGACGACTACATGACCGTGTCGCAGGATGTAGCCTTGGTGCGCGCGCCCATGGAGGGCGGGGCCATCGTGCACTACGAAGGCCTGTACTACTCCATCGGCTCGGCCCTGACGGGGTGGCGGGCCAACCCCAACAAGTACGCCACCGCGCCCACTCTGGCCGGCCCCTGGACTGAGTTCAAGGACATCGCCCCGCCCGAAACCAACACCTACGGCTCGCAATCGACCATGCTGGTGAAGGTGGTGGGCAGCAAGAAAACCACCGTCATCTTCCTAGGCGACATCTGGAAACCCAAAACCCAATGGGACTCTCGCTACCTCTGGATGCCGCTCGAAATCGGCAACGGCCAGCTGCGCCTGCCCGCCCCGCGCCCCTGGACCCTGAACGTGAAGACGGGCGAAACGACGTTTCCGAGTCAGCCTTGAGGACCATAGCGCGACCTTTTAGTTCACGTCCCGCGCCGCTAAAGCCAATTTAACGCTTGTCGTTTCGGGACGCAAACTACAGAGTTCGCGCTACTGCTCGCCGGCTATAAATCTGCGTTAAATCGGTCCAATCAGGAGAGGTCAGAAAGGTTGGCCGGTGGGGGAGGAGGTCCTTTGCCGGCACATTCATCCCATCCATGCGTCTTCCTTTCCTGACTTCCTCCGCCGCGGGCCTATTGCTGGCCGCCAGCCTGCTCAGCGCGGCCCCGCCCGCCGTTGACTCCCTAGCCTTCACCGTGCGCAACCCGCTGAAGCTGGACCGCCGGGCCGAAACAATCAGCCTGCCCGCCGCCCGCCTCGCGGCTCTCCTCAAAAAATACGGGGCTCAGAACCTGCTGGTGAAGGACGCCGTCGGCAACATCCTGGTGAGCCAGGCCGTGGACAACAACGGCGACGGCACCGTGGACGAGCTGCTGCTGCAAACCGACATCAAAGCCAGCGCTACGCTGAAGTTTACGGTCTCGGGCAACCCCAACGGCGCGGCCCGGCAGCCCAAGAGTCCGGTGACCACCTTTGCCCGCCTCGTGCCCGAGCGCACGGACGACTACACCTGGGAAAACGACCGGGTGGCCTTCCGCACCTACGGCCCTGAGGCCGAGCGGCTGGTAGTGGCCAAGCAGCCCGGCGGCACCCTCACCAGCGGCATGGACTGCTGGCTCAAGCGCGTGCCCTACTCCATCATCGACAAGTGGTACGCCGCCAACGTGAAGGAGGTGGGCTACTACCACATCGACCACGGCGAAGGCTACGACCCCTACCATGTGGGCGACAGCCGGGGCTTCGCCGGTATCGGCGTATGGGACCAGGATTCGCTCTACGTTTCGCGCAACTTCATCAGCTACAAGACGCTGGCCAACGGCCCCATCCGTACCCTGTTTGAGCTGCGCTACGCGCCCTGGCAGGCCAATGGCCTCACCATCACGGAAAAGAAGCTGCTGAGCATCGACTTGGGTTCCAACCTCACGCGCTTTGAGGAGCACATCTCGGCCGACAAGCCGCTGCTCAACGTCACCATTGGCATCACCCTGCACGCCGAGCCGAAAGGCGTGCGCGGCGAGGTGAAAGGCGAGCCCCGGCAAGGCTGGTTCCGCTATTGGGAGCCCATGGACGACGCCTTCCTGGGCACGGGCGTGGTGCTAGCCCCCGGTCAGGTGCAGAGCTGGAAAGACCGCCGCACCCGCGCTAAGGAGCAGAGCCATCTGCTGGTGATGGCCACGCCCCAGGCCGGCAAGCTGGTGTACTACGCTGGCTTCGGCTGGACCAAAAGCGGGCAGTTTGCCACGGCCGCCGATTGGGACCAGTACTTGGCCGACTACTCAAAACGCCTCGCCGCACCGCTGGAAGTGCGTTTCGGCAGCAAGTAATTCTTATGTCCGCAATTACAACTGCGCATCCTTTTCCCACGGCTCGCCCCCTCCATCCCACCCACATGAACAGCTTTTTGCGCGACGAAAAACTCTGGGGCCTAGACCTGGGTGGCACCAAAATCGAGGGCGTCATCCTCAAATCGGCGCAGGAGCCGGAGGTGCTTTTCCGCGACCGGGTGCCCACCGGGGCCGACCAGGGGTACGAGCACGTGCTGGCCCAGATTGAAAAGCTGGTGGCGCACATGCAGGAGTCGGTGGGCTACAAGGCCCCGAGCCTGGGGCTGGCTACGCCCGGTACGCTGGTGCCCCGCACGGGCTTGATGAAAAACAGCAACGCTCTCTGTTTGAATGGTATGCCGCTGAAAGAAGACTTGGAAAAGCGGCTGGGCATCCGGGTGGAAATGGCCAACGACGCCAACTGCTTTGCCCTGGCCGAAACCCGGCTCGGGGTAGTGAAGCAGCAGTTTCCGAACGCCAAGGTGGTGTTTGGGGTGATTCTGGGCACGGGTGTGGGCGGCGGGCTGGTGGTAAATGGCCACGTGCTCGACGGCTTTCACGGCCTGGCCGGCGAGTGGGGCCACAACTACCTGCACGAAGGCGAAGGCGTGGAGTGCTTCTGCGGCAAAACCGGCTGCAACGAAAGCCTGCTGGCCGGCCCGGCTTTGCAGCGCTACTACGCCGAGCACGCCGACCAGCCCCGCCCCCTCAAGGAAATCGTGGCGCGTGCCGCCGCCGGCATCGACCCCGTGGCCGAGCAGACCCTGCAGCGCATGACCGACCTCTTTGGCCGCGCCTTGAGCGTGCTCGTCAACATCATCGACCCCGACGTCATCGTCATCGGCGGCGGCGTGGGCAACATCGACCGGCTCTACACCGAGGGCGTGCGCAAGGTGTCTTCCTACGTGGTCGACCACGTGTTCGAAACGCCCGTCGTCAAGCCCCGGCTGGGCGACAGCGCCGGGGTGTTTGGCGCGGCCTATCTGGTGGCCTAGCGCGCATGAGCAGCATGCGCAAACCATGGAAAAGGGCAGGAGCGAGACTTGTTCTGCTGCTACTGCTGGCGGGTTGCCGGGTCGCGGGCCCGCAAAGCAGCGGCGCCAGCGGCCAACCAACCCCGGCCGCTAAGCCCTACGTTTCGACCGCCTGGGCAGCCGACCAGGGCAACGGCACCTATAAAAACCCGGTGCTCAACGCCGACTACTCCGACCCCGACGTGGTGCGCGTGGGCCCCGACTACTACCTCACGGCCTCCAGCTTCAACGCCTCGCCGGGCCTGCCCATCCTGCACTCGCGCGATTTGGTGAACTGGCAGCTTATCGGCAACGCCCTGCCCCGGCTGCCGGAGGCATTTTTCGACGCCCCGCAGCACGGCTTCGGCGTGTGGGCGCCCTGCCTGCGCTACCACAACCGCCGGTTCTACCTCTTCTGGGGCGACCCCGACTTTGGCATCTACCAAATCACGGCCGCCAACCCGGCCGGCCCCTGGAGCGCGCCGCTGCTGGTGCTGCCCGGCAAGGGCCTGATTGACCCCGCCCCGTTCTGGGATGCCGACGGCCGGGCCTACCTCGTGCACGCCTGGGCCGGCAGCCGCGCCGGTATCAACAGCGTGCTCACCCTGCACCGCCTCAGCCCCGACGGCACCCGCGTGCTCGACGAGGGCCGCAACATCTACTCGGGCCACGACGCCAACCACACCACCGAAGGCCCCAAGCTCTACCGGCGCGGCGCCTACTACTACATTTTTGCCCCAGCAGGCGGCGTGGCCACCGGCTGGCAGCTGGTGCTGCGGGCCCAAAACCCCTATGGCCCGTGGGAGGAAAAAGTGGTGATGGACCAGGGCCAAACCGCCATCAACGGCCCGCACCAGGGCGCCTGGGTGGACACGCCCGACGGCCGGGAAAGCTGGTTTCTGCACTTCCAGGACCGCGGCGCCTATGGCCGCGTGCTGCACCTGCAGCCGATGACGTGGAAAAACGACTGGCCAGTCATCGGCGAAGACCCCGACGGCGACGGCAAAGGCCAGCCCGTGCTCACCCACCGCAAGCCCGACGTGGGGCGGACATATCCGCTCCGCACCCCGGCCGAAAACGACGAATTCAGCTCCGACACCTTGGGCCTGCAATGGCAGTGGCAGGCCAATCAGAAAGTAACCTGGAGCGCCCTGCTGCGCGGCAAAGGCTTCCTGCGCCTGTTCGCGATGCCCGTGCCCAAGGGCGCCCCCAACCTGTGGCCCGTGCCCAACCTGCTGCTGCAAAAATTTCCGGCGGCTGATTTCATGGCCACCACTAAGGTCAAGCTCAACATTGAGTGGGACGTGTGGCAGGGCAAAAAAGCCGGCCTGCTCATCGTCGGCAACGACTACTCTTACTTGGCCATCACCAAAAACGCCTCCGGCTACCACGTGGCCCAAATGCGCTGCCTCGACGCGCCCTCCGGCGCGCCCGAGCAGGTGGTTGCCGAGCAGAGCCTGCCCGGCAACGAAGCGCTGCTGCGCGTGCAGGTCAGCGGCCCCGACGCCACCTGCCGCTTCAGCTTCAGCACCGACGAGGGCCGTACGTTTCAGCCTATCGGCCAGCCCTTCGTGGCCCGGCCCGACAAGTGGACCGGCGCAAAAGTTGGCGTGTTCTGCGCCGGTACCCAGCCCGACACCCGCATCGGCGGCTACGCCGACGTGGACTGGTTCCGCATCACCCGCTAATTAATCGGCCCTGGCGGCCAGCGCCTGGTTCCAGCTTTCTGCCGAAATATTCCTTCCCCTTGTTTATGTCTGACTCCCCGACTCCCAAACCGCTCATCTTTCAGCAAACGGCCGCCCGCCTGCAGGCCCAGGGTTTCACCATCGCCACGCAGGACCAGACCCGGCCGTGGGGCGGCTTTTTTGTCATTGACGAAACCCAGGCCCAGGCCTTTGCCGACGCCTACTTCGATGGCTTGCAGGTCGACACGCTGCGCATCTCCGGCAAGCTCAGCCCCAAAATCCTGATTGTGGCCCCACAACAGCGCCTCTCGTGGCAGTACCACCACCGCCGGGCCGAAATCTGGCGCGTAGTGCAGGGCCCCGTGGGCGTCAGCACCAGCGACACCGACGCCGAAGGTGCGCTGAAAACGTACCAGCCAGGTGAGCAAATTACCCTGCGCCAGGGCGAGCGCCACCGCCTCATCGGCCTCGACGGCTGGGGCATCTTGGCCGAAATCTGGCAACACACCGATGCAAATCAGCCTTCTGATGAGCAGGACATCGTGCGCGTGCAGGATGATTTTGGTCGTTGAGGCGAATGCGTAGAGAGGCTGAGGTGAAGTTGGCCAGTTCATGGTCCGAGTCCGGCTTGTTACGCATCTACAAGGCGAGCTACTTCCGTTTTTTCAATGTCATGTCGAACTCAGTAAAGGGCGCCATCTGCTTCGCCCTCGTGGTCAACTCAATCGGCGTCAGCTTACCTTGGTGACGCAAGTCAATTATGACCCGTCGTAGTAACGTCAGGTCTTTGAAGGAGAGCGGGTTAAATTCAGCTTCAAGCCCTTGGATTGCCCTGATGTATTCGACACGCGAAAAGAAAAGAGTGGCGTATTTTTCACCCTTCTTGCTCCCTTTTGTGCATATCTTGAACCCGGCGAGGCCTGCTGAAATTCGGCTCAGTAGGTCGTACCCGTAGCCCTCATTCAGGAAGTCGATATTGGTTAGTTGGACAACAACTGCCTTCGATGTATCGAAATCAGCTCCTTCAACAAGAAGGGTTGCCATTTCCCATGCGCCTTGCTGAATGGCAGCCAGAGATGGAGTGTGTAAAGGTATCAAAGATGCCATGGATGTCAGCATTGGTGCCTTTATTTAGAGCTTCACCTTCAAGTACTTGCGATGCACGTATCCAGTTCCTTTTTTTCCGGGCACGAACACTTCCCACCATCCTCCATCAGAAAGGTCATCTCCACCCGCAACTACTTTCACGGTGGTGCCTTTGGGAAGCTGCTTGATAATAGGGTAGTTAGCGCCGCCACGAGTGCGGACATTGACCAATTGGGTAGTGGTATACGTGGGCTTGGACGAGTATCTCTCGTCGTCACTCGTCATAATTGATAACGTGAAGTCATCGTAGAGGGCGCGAGTCTGGCCGTCCTTTAGTCTTCGTTCGAGGTCCATCATGTCCGTGCGTCGAGCCTCTTTCTCCAAAATTCGGTCAATTGGATTGGGGCCAGGGTCTAGCGGAGCAACCGGGACATAGGTAGGCTCAACGACGAGGTTGTTGTAGATGATGACTCCGTTGTTCGTGTTTTGGCAGTAGCCGTTTTTGCAAACGAGGAGCACCGACATGGACACGAGAAGGCGAGTGAGCATCGGAGAGGGTAATTCGTTTAATAATACTTGACGGGGCGTGCTGCTTGTTAGCTTTGGTTCTAAGCCCGGTTCGAAGCGGAACACTCGGAGTTGGACAACCTCGACTTTCAAAAACGGCGCGCAAAGGCTCACAAAACTACGAATTTCCTTGATAGTCTACATATATGTAGACAGACTTGCCGCGGCCTAATCGGAGCTTGCCGACCGTGAAAAACCCGGCTGGCATCAGAGCTTTCGGTGCCCACCTCCGGCGCCTACGCGAGGAGCGTGGCATGAGCCAACAGGAACTTGCCGACTACGCCAACGTGTCCAAGATGACGGTGCATCGTATTGAGACGGCTCAGTTTTCGGCGACGTTAGACGTTTTGATATCCCTTACGAAAGCCCTCGGGCTTCCCCTGCAGGAGTTGGTAGCATGCCCTGGCATCGAAGCCGACGAGTGAGAGCTTCGTGGACGGGTTGAACAAGATGGGTTTTTCGTCTGCTATGAAGACGAAAGAGCGCGTGGAAAGGAACTCGACATCTGCGCTCCTTGTGCGCGCAAGGCATACCCAAGTACTCATATCAACCACCCCAAGCCGGAGAAATTTAACCAAGGGATACTTTTGCATTTCAGCAGATTGCTGATTTGTTCATTGTGCCTATATGATGATTTCTACCCTTGTTTGCGTTGCTGCGTTTTTTCGCCGTTTCGCCGCTCTTTCCACGCTGGCGCTGATGGTGGCCCTGGCGGGCACTACTCGGGCATCAGGCCGGCCCCAAGCCCCGCCTTCTCTAACCGACGTTTTGAACCCGGACGGAACGCTACGGCCCGGCCTTAGCGGCTCGTTCGATGCCAAGGGCTACCACTTGTGCACCGCACCAGATGGCCGCCCCGTGTTTCGGCCGGCGCGTACCCGGGGCGTCGGCGACGAGAAATGGCAGGACGGATTTGATTTCCCCGGGGCCAACGGCCCGGTTTGGGCGGTGGTGTTCAACGGCACGGATATGTACATCGGCGGCGATTTTACCGTGGTTGGCAACGCCACGGCCAACAACGTGGCTAAGTGGAACGGCACAACTTGGAGCGCCCTGGGCAGCGGCGTCAACAACCGCGTGAACGCCCTGGCCGTGGATGGGAACGGCAACGTGTGCGCCGGCGGCGACTTCACCCAGGCCGGCGGCGCGGCGGCCAGCCGCGTGGCTAAATGGAACGGCACCGCGTGGAGCCCGCTGGGCACGGGCATGAGCGGTTCGGTAACGGCCCTGGCGGCCCGGGGCACTGCCGTGTATGCCGGCAGCATCATTGCCCAATCCGGCACTCTGACAGTCAGCACCGTAGCCCAATGGAACGGTACTGCCTGGCAGGCCTTGGGCACCGGCATCAATGGCCCGGTGTTGGCGCTGGCCGCGCTGGGAACCGACCTGTACGCAGGCGGCGCTTTTAGTACTGCGGGGGGCGTGGCCGCCAGCAACGTGGCCCGCTGGAACGGCAGTACCTGGAGCCCCCTGGGCCAAGGCACCAACAACAATGTGCACGCGCTGGCGGTGAGCGGCACCGACCTCTACGCGGGTGGTGCCTTCACCTCGGCCGGTACCACTTCGGCCCACTACGTAGCCAAGTGGAGCGGCGGGGCGTGGGCTACGTTGGGCCTGGGCACCGATTTTGCCGTTTCGTCCCTGGCCGCGTCCGGTTCGGACTTGTACGTAGGCGGCGGCTTTCTGACCGCCGGCACCACCCCGGCCAAGTACGTGGCCAAGTGGAACGGCAGCGCCTGGAGCAACTTGGGCAGCGGCGCCGACGACCCAGTGAACGTGGTAGCGGCGTCCGGCACCACGGTGTATGTGGCCGCTAGAGGCCCCAACAGCACCGCCATGAGCCGGGTCACGAACATTGTGCGGTGGAATGGCACGACGTGGCGGGCCGTATCCGAGGGACTCAACGGCTGGGTAACGTCTGTGGCCTTGGTGGGCACCGACGTGTACGTGGGCGGCATCTTTTACGGCGTTGGCAGCGTGGCCGGCACCACCGCCATTGCCAAATGGAACGGCCGTGCCTGGAGCAGCGTGGGCGGGGGCGCCGACCCCTACGGCTACGTCTGGGCGCTGGCCGTGTCGGGCACCACCGTGTACGCCGGTGGGGTCTTCACGAGCATGGGCGGGGTGCCCGCCCGCAACGTGGCCCGGTGGAACGGCACGGCGTGGAGCGCCGTGGGCGGTGGGTTGTTGGGCGAGGTGCGCGCGCTGGCCGTGTCCGGCACCGACCTGTACGCCGGGGGCAACGGGGTGCTGAAATGGAACGGGACCACGTGGACCACCTTGGGGCAAGTACCCAACAGCCTCGTGTTTGCCCTGGCTGTGCAGGGGAGCAACCTGTACGCCGGCGGGCAATTCGAATACATCGGCTCCCTGGTTGTCAACGGGGTAGCCAAATGGAACGGCAGCGCCTGGAGCGCCTTGGGCACGGGCGTAAACGGCCCGGTGAATGCCCTGGCCGTCTCCGGGTCCGATTTGTACGTGGGCGGCAACTTCCGAACGGCCGGCGGAATTACCACCCGGAGCATCGCGGTGTGGGGCGGCACTTCGTGGCGGGCCTTTGGCACGGGCGGACCGGGGTTTGACAGCTCCGTTTCGGCCATTGCGGTGCAGGGCACCAACGTGTACGTGGGCGGGGCGTTCTTTTCGGCCGACGGAATGCCGGCTTACCGCATCGCGGCGTGGAATGGCGCGGCGTGGAGCAGCCTGGGCACCGGGCTCGACGCCGACGTGCAGGCCCTGGCCGTGACAAACACCGGAGACGTGGTAGCGGGCGGCATTTTCCGCGCCGTAACCGACGGGTCCAAGGTGAGTTCGAGCTTTGGCATCTACCGGCCCAATTTCGTGGTGAGCAGTGCCGCCGGCGCTTCCGCGCGCAAGGCGCTGACGCTGTATCCGAACCCAGCGGGTGGCGAAACCACCCTGACGCTGGTGCCGGAACCACATCCCCGCACGGCGCAGGTGCTCGACGTACTCGGAAAGGTGCTTCGCGTGCAGCGCGTGCCCGGCAATGCGTCGTCGGTGTCGCTCCAGCTCACGGGCCTACCATCCGGCACCTACACCGTGCGTTGCGGAACCGCCTCGACGCGTTTGATTATCGATTAAGCCAGCGCACGGATTAAGCCAGCGCACGGCGAAGCGCCCTTTCACCTAACTTGCTGCCCTTATGCGCTCACCTCTCCACTCGTTTGCGCCGGCCCTGGCCCGCTTGCTGTTCGTCCTCCTGCTTGCCGGCCTCGGCTCAACGCCCGCCAAGGCCCAGGCCCCGCCCTACACGTGGGCCGCCGGCGTGGGCACGACTACCCTCGGGCAAGCCGGCACGGTGGACCGACACGACTGCGACGTCACCGCCATTGCCACCACCGCGGGCGGGCAAACCTACGTGACCGGCAGCTTCAAACGGTCCGTAGAGTTTGGCGCCACCACCCTGACCAGCGCCGGCGACCAAGACATTTTCCTGGCCAAACTCGACGCCGCCGGGCAGCCCCTCTGGGCCGTGCGCGCCGGGGACCGGGGCGATGACGCGGGCTTCACCGTGGCCGTCGACCCGGCCGATAACGTGTACGTGGCGGGCTATTTCCGATACTCGGCCACGTTCGGCGCTTTCACCCTCACCAGTAGCAGTGTCTTCTGTAGTTACCTCGCCAAGTACGACCCCCAGGGCGTGTGCCTCTGGGCCACAGCCCTCCCGCAAGCGTCTAACATCAGTACCCTGGCGGTGGACGCCGCTGACAACCTGGTGCTTGGCGGAACCCTCCTGGGCACCACGGTCCAGTTTGGTGCCGTCACGGTGCAGGGGGTGCCCCTGGTCGAAAATGCGTTTGTGGCCAAACGCAGCGCGCAAGGTGCCTGGTTGTGGGCCGTCCGCGCCGGAAACCGGAGCGGACGCTTGGCGCAGGATGTGGCCGGTAACGTGTATTGTACCGGCAATTTCGGCGGGACGAATGCATTCGGAGCCCTCACCCTCACGGCCAACGGCTTGCAGGACGGCTACATTGGCAAACTGGACCCGGCCGGCAATTGGCTCTGGGTGCGCAGTGCGGGCGGGCCCGGTTATGATTACGCCGCCGGCGTGGGAGTGGACTATGACGGCAACGTGTTGGTTGCCGGGGGGTATGGCCAGCCTTCTGCCACCTTCGGTTCCATCACCATTCCCAACCGGGGCAACGGCAACTTCGACGGCTACGTGGTCAAACTCGACCCCAACGGCAATTACCTCTGGGCGCAGGGAATCGGCAGCACCGACAACGACGTGACCAGTGATTTGGTCGTTGACGACGACGGCAGTGCTTACGTGGTGGGGTTTTATCAAGACTACGGCATCGGGGCCACCTTTGGCAACATCGTGATGCCCAACCTGGGGCGGCGGTTTGGCCAATTCTTCGTGACCAAGCTCAGCCCCACCGATGCTTTCAACTGGGTGGCGACCAGCAGCAGCGGCACCTACAGCGAGTTTGGACAAGCCTTGACTCTGGACCACCGGGGCGGGGTCTATGCGGCGGGTTATTACACCGGGCCCAGCATCGGGTTCGGTTCCACCACTCAGGTGGGCAACCCCGGTGCCCACACCGGATTTTTGGTCAAGATTGGCGACAGCCCCCTTGCAATAGTAGTCGGCTTATCTCCGGCTCAGGGGGCAGCAGGCACTCCCGTTACGGTGCGTGGGGCTCGCTTGTCCGGTACAACGGCAGTGTATTTCAATGGAGTACCGGCAACTTCCTTCGCGGTAACATCACCCACCACGCTTACTGCCGTCGCGCCACCAGGCGTCACCACTGGGCCCGTGAGCGTGCAAACGGCGTCGGGCGCGGGCCCCGCAGGCTTGGTTTTTCAAGTGGGCACCGCGACTAGTACCGTAAGCCCTGGAGTATCCAAGCTAGGATTTTGGCCAAACCCCGTACCGACCGGGGGACGTCTGCAACTGGAAGGATACAGAAGTGGTACTTCTTCCTCACTAGAAGCAACGTTGTATACGTTATTGGGGCAAAAGATGGCAGCACGTGCCGTTTCCTCCACGGGAGAGATGGCGATAGGGGAGGTACCCAGTGGTAGCTACATCTTGGTCGTGAGAACGCCCGAAGGATTAATTTCTCGTTACCCGATACAGGTTCAGTAGGGAACTGACGAGAGTACCTCCGAGAATTTGGAGAATTAGTAAGGACACTATATCAACCCGGGGGGTGGGGCAGTTCTCTTCAAACACGGGGGGAGGGTTGATAAGGTACCATGTACTCGTGAATACGCGAGCTCCAGAATTTTCCCCAAATTTTTTTCCTCAAGCCGTAGTTGCTAACCGTCACACCAGAACCTTGATGAGACTAGTTTGACGGAGTTAGCTATCTAATGTACTAACACTACCCATTTGTGCTCGGACGAGTCTACCTCGTAACAAATACGAGTTTTCGACTTATACTACTCGTACACGCGCTCACCCGATAACCAAGTGAAGCCCTCTGCGCTACGGCCGTAAGAGCCTTTTGATTTCATCTAAGTCGTGCAAATCCCGCTCTTCGGCAGGTATTCGCTCATACACCACTTGTGCTTCACGTGCATCTTGGCGGCGAGCTGCTGCTTGCTCGTGCTCACGCAAGCCTGACTGCACCAAGTAGGCCCGCAAAAGACGGCTTTTGTCGTTGCCGTCTTTGTATTTTTGAATTTCTGCACTGGCCCGTTGCCGACCCTCTGTTGCAACCCGCTTTGCTTCACTGGGCCGCCATTCAAGCATCGTGAGGTATTTGTTCTTATACCATATCGAGTTTTCCGGCTCGTTGTTAATGCTACGGTCGAAATATCGGACGGCATCCTTGTATCTCCCCAGCCCATCCAAGGCCAACCCAATCGTGTTCCAGAGGTCGGCGCGTTGTTTTGGGGAAGCGTCTGGTGCTTCTGTTTCGGCAACTTCCGCCAGCGCCAAGCATTCCGTCAGCTTATTTGTGCGCCAGTACACTCCTGCGAGCACGTAGTAACCCTCTACTCGGTGGGGCTTAAGCAGTATCGCTTTCTTTGCAGCTGCCTCTGCATCCTTGTATTTCTTGGCGGCATAAGCGGCGTCGGATTCCCAAACGAGTTGGTAGTACGTCGACTCCCCTGTTGTATTGTCCTTGGTGCCGTCGCGAAGAGCGAGTTCGAGTGCTGCCTCCTTCGCCTGTCCTTCCCCGCCAGTAGATGTGTCTTCTGGAAGAAGTGCCGGAATGCTCTTAACCAGATTAGACGCGCCGAACAGGGTTTCATACGCCTTTCCAAATCCTTGGACGACCTCTGCTTCAGAACAAACCACTACGTTCTCGTGGTTTCGACGAGCGGCGTACGTCCAGTTGTATGACCCCGTGAGGACGCTTCGCCCGTCCACCACGCAAAACTTGTGGTGCAGAGCGGGGTAATCTGGTGAGCAAAGGAGTTGCCCCCCGGCCGCAATCAGGTCTTGCCAAGGAATGCGCTTCTCATCCAGCGCATTGAAATTGATGGCGTCGCGGCGAATAATCACCCTCACCTGGACCTTGTTGCTGGCTTGTTGCACCAGCACGCGGAAGATGGACTGGTCCGTGAACCAAGCCACGGCAACCTCGATGCTGGTTTTCGCCTTGAGTAGCTCCTCTTGGACCAAGGTGCTGAGCCCAGAAAAATACGCGCTGGAAGTCATAGGGAGTCAAATGATGTGCGCGCAAACATAGGCCCCCGGAAGTTCACCCGCAGGTGGCTATCCAATTTCCCACAGTTCATTCCACTTGGTGGTGTAGGCGGGCGTACGGTGTTGCTGCTGGCCTTTCCACGGGCCGGCGTGCTTGGTTGATGAGCCCAGCGCGGTAGCCACCAACACGCTGCCCTTGCCGAAACGAGAGTTAAGAGAATCAAGCTTTTGCATGAGACGCTCCACCCGCTCATGCCGGTCTGGAGCGAACAAGCTCAACTGCTCGTTTCCTCCCTTCTCGAAGCCGTCGAGAACGACCCCCGCTTTGACATACACGGTGCCCGGTTGCCAAACACGCCCCAGCAGCGCGCGGGCAACGCGGATGAGCTCGGTGGTGTCGTTGCTGGCGACCGGAAGGGTCACCTGGGCCGAGCGGGTATGCGGCGGGGGCGTGGTATCAAAGCGGTTTTGGCTCAAGAATACCGTGAGGACGCTCGCCGCCGACTCCTGCCGCCGCAACTTCTCTGCGGCACGGGAGGCAAAAGACGCTACCGCTCCCAAGATGTCCTCAAACTGTGACAAGGGCTTGCCGAAGGTGCGGGTGCAGGCGATGGTCTGCCGCGCCAGCGTGCCGTCCTCACTGGGGTTGAGTTTGTGGCATGGGTAACCTTGTAACTCGCGTACCAGTCGGGCGCCGACAACCCCGCCGAGATGCTTGCGCGCAACCGCTTCCGAGCAACGGGCGAGCCCTGCGGCCGTGGTGATGCCCATCTCGTGTAGTTTGGTGGCATACTGCCGGCCGATGCCCCACACGTCTTCTACCGCCACCCGCTCCAGCGCCCACTGCCGTCGCTCGGGGGAATCGAGCAATAAGACTCCGCCGAGGGACGGGTCTTTCTTGGCTACGCGGTTGGCGAGCTTGGCCAAGGTTTTGGTCGGCGCCAGGCCGATGCAGGTGGGAATGTGGGTCCTCCGCTTGACTTCGGTGCGTATCCGTCGGGCGTAGGCGTCCAGTGGGCCGTGGTAGCGCTCCATGCCGTGCAGGCTTAGGAACGCCTCGTCGATGGAGTAGATTTCTACCTCCGGCGCTTGGCTAGCCAAATAGCTCATCACGCGGTGGCTCATGTCGCCGTACAGCGCGTAGTTGGAGGAGAGGGCGACCACGCCGTGTTGCTCCATCAAGGGCTTCACCTTGAACAGCGGCTCCCCCATGGGGATGCCCAACGCCTTCGCTTCGGCCGAGCGCGAGACGATGCACCCGTCGTTGTTGCTCAGGACCACCACTGGGCGGGTTTCTAACCGGGGCTGGAAGGCGCGCTCGCAGCTCACGTAGAAGTTATTGCAGTCGACGAGCGCGTACATCGGCGTGAAGTTTCCCGTTGATGAGTTCCGTGACGACGTGGGTGACCACGCCCCATACCTTGACCTGGCCTTGGCGCAGGATTTCGATGGCCGCATGTGTGGGGTTATCGGGTTCGAGCCAATAAGCATCCCCGCGCTTGACCAGTCGCTTCAGGGTGAACTCGCCGTCTACAGCGGCCACTACCACTTGCCCGGGTTGGGGTTTAAGGGCGCAATCCACGGCGAGCAAGGCGCCATCTACGATGTGAGAAGGCGGGCCGTCCATGCTCGTGCCGTTGACCCGGGCGAGGTAGGTATGCGTGGGGTGGGGGAGCAGGATTTTGTTTAAGTCCACCAACTCACCGGTTTCGTCTTCGGCCGGACTGGGGAAGCCCGCCGGGATTCGGGTGTCGCACTGGATGAACCACACCGGCTCGCGAGCAATTTGTAAAATATCTACCGTCGTCATGGCATGAGAAATTAGGGGATGCAAGTAACGACGGATTGGCTAATAATGTTAGTATTTGATGCGCCAACTATATTGGAATATCATGAATTCTGTTCGTATGGTCTGCTGCTCAGTGCTCTGCGTGATTTTGTGCGGATGCTAAATACTACGTAGCTTAGCAGGGTAATTATCCTGTACGTGATGACTAGCACGAGACACCTCCAGTATGTTGCTGAAGAGCGGCACGAAGACGACGACGACGAATTAACGCCTGTACCAGAGGACGAGGACCGGCATCCTGAATACGACGACGTTTTCAACCGAGAGGATGAGCACGATGCCCTTCCCGTGGTGGAAGTGTTCCGGCCGGTCATCCCTTTTGTCTACGAACTGGGCCATCGGGTGCAGCCAGAGCCCGGTGCGCCGGCTCGCCGGGTTATCTGGCGGGGCCAACTAAGGGAGCGTTTCACCGAAACGGGGTGGTTTCACCGCGTCAACGTGTACCGGCTCGACGATGGATTTTGGGATTGTTACCGCGAAGACGAATTGCAAGCAGCCTAATCCCAGCAGGAGGGGTGAGCGCGGCGTTATCTTCGTTGGTAACGAATCTGTGGGAAGACGGATGGTGAGCCCGTGATATACAACGGCTCCGGCGCCGTAGTCGTATCCAGGTTAATTCCTCATTCCCACCTCATGACGATACCCAATACCCTCCGCCGCACCCTGCTGACCGGGCTGACGCTGCTGACCTCGACCGTTGCCTTTTCCCAAGCGCCGGCCCCCACGTTGCTGGACGACTTCAACCGAGCCGACAGCCCCACGGTGGGCGCGGGCTGGGTGGAAACTGAAACCACAACCGGCACGGGTGCAGCCATTGTCAGCAACCAACTCAAGCTGAGCAGTGGGGTGCTGGGTAAGGATTTCGTGTCGCGGGACGTATCGGGCCGCTACAGCCCGGTGCTCCGTCAGAACGCCGACCAGTTGACGTGGTTGTTCAACATGCAGCAGTCGCGGCCCAACCCGTCAGGATTTGGGCCCAATAACTACGGGGCTGCCTTTGTGCTGGCGGGTAGTGCGGCCGACTTCACGACGGGCAATGGGTACGCCGTGGTGTACGGGAACGCGAGCCAGCCCGACAGTTTGAAGCTGGTGCGCTACACGGGCGGGCTGGTGGGGCCTACCAATCTGCGCACACTGGCGGCGGTGAGCGTGCCAGCGGCCACAGGTGCCACAACTGGGCCGGCGCACACGGTGCGGGTGCTGTACGCGCCGGACGAAGACAATTGGACGCTGGAAGTGAGCGCCAACACGACCAGTTTTGACGACCCGACCACCGCGACCTACGCGCGCATCGGGGTGCGCAAGGACTCTTCGCTGGCTACCACGGCGCTGCCTTGGGTGGGCTGCTTCTGGAACCATGCGACCACAGCGGCCGAGAATGCCATTTTTGACAACATCTACGTGACGGCGCCCTGCACGCTGGGGCCAGCGCCGACGCAGGGCGCAACGGCGGCCGTGACGTCCAACCTGACCAGTTCTGGGGTAACGCTGAGTTGGACGGCGGGCAACGGGACCGGGCGCGTGGTGGTGGTGAGACCCGCCAGCGCAGCGGCCACCGCGCCGACAGACGGCAGCGTGTACAACGGCAACGCCAACTTCGGCAGCGGCTCGGGACTGGGGACCGGCGGCTTCGTGGTGTATGCGGGAACGGGCACTACGGTGAACGTGACGAACCTGCAGCCGAACACGGCTTACGCCTACCAAGTGTACGAACTGCTGGGCACGGGTTGCACGACCAACTACTTGCAGGCGACGCCAGCCACGGGCACCTTTACTACGGCGCCGTGCGTGCTGGCAGCCTCGCCAACGGTGGCGACGAGCAACGGCACGGCGACGGCCGCCGGGCGCACGTCGGCCACCTTTGGCTGGACGCCGGGCAACGGGGCCAATACGTTGGTGGTGGTGCAGCCGACCGGGCCCGTGGGGGCCTTTCCGGCGAATGCGACGGGCTACACGGCCAGCACCAGCTACGGCGGAGGCAGCGCGTTAGGCGGTGGGGCGTTCGTGGTATACGCCGGCCCGAGTACGACGACCAGTGTGACGGTGACGAACCTGGTGCCCGGCACCCAGTATCGGGTGACGGTGTTTGGTTACAACGGCGCCGGGTGCTCGGCCAATTACATGACGTCCTTCTTTGCCACGGTGGTGTACGGGGTGCCGGTGCCGCCGGTGGGAACGTTGCTGCCCTTCCGCGGGAACATCCACGCGCATAGCAGCTACTCGGACGGCAACCAGGACGGGCTGGCGGTGACGCCCCTGCAGGACTTTCAGTACGCGGCGGCCTCGCTGCATTCGGACTTTCTGGGCATCTCGGAGCACAACCACGCCGGCGCGGGGATGAGCCTGCCCAACTACGCGCGCGGGCTGACACAAGCTGACCAGGCCACAACGAGCAGCTTCGTGGCGCTGTATGGAATGGAGTGGGGCGTGATTTCAGGCGGAGGCCACGTAGTGGTGTATGGCGTGAACCAGCTGCTGGGCTGGGAGCCGGGCAACTACGACGTGCTCACGCCCCGCAATGATTACCAGGCGCTGTTCCGCGAAGTCAACCGTAGACCGGGCGCATTCGCCACCCTGGCTCATCCCAACCGCACGGATTATGGCAACCTGGCCGGTACGGCTCTCAGCCCGCGCGCCGACTCGGCCATCGTGGGCACGGTCCTGCGCTCGGGGCCGGCCACGTCAACCAATACCAATTACACCAACCCGTCGCGCGGCAGCTACACGCCCTATTTTCAGACACTTCTGGCCAAGGGCTACCACGCGGGCATCACCATTGACCACGACAATCACAACACTACCTTCCTGCGCACGGCCCAGAGCCGGCTGGTGGTGCTGGCACCTGCGCTGACCAAGGCCGACATTATGGACGCACTGCGGCAGCGGCACTTTTATGCGTCGGATGACTGGAACGCGGAGGTGACCTTCACGCTGAACAGCCAGCCCATGGGGTCGATTTACGCTGACCAGGTGCCGGCCTCGATGAGCGTGAGCGTGAGCGATGCTGACAACGAGCCGGTGAGCTCGGTACAGGTATTGCGCGGGGTGCCGGGCAGCGGGGGCAAGCCCGTAGTGGTGGCCACGGCGGCGGCCGGGGCGACAGCGCTGAGCTACGTGGACCCGCAGGGCGTGAACACGACGGCCTATTACTACGCGGTGGTGGCACAAGCAGACGGAGACAGCATCGTAACGTCGCCCATTTGGTACACACGACGCATCATCACGGCCACGACGCCCGGGGTCGAGGAAGTGGCTTTGACGGTTTTCCCGAACCCGACGGCCGGTACGGCTACGTTATCCTATTTCTTGCCCGTGGCCAGCGCAGTGCGGGCGGAGGTGATGGACGCATTGGGCCGGCGGGTGGAGGTCCTTGCAACTGGCGAGCAGCAGGTAGCTGGACCTCATACGCTCACTGTGCCAGCTCTGGCGCCTGGGCTGTACACGGTGCGGGTGGAATATGGTAGTGGGACGGCTTACCGGAAGCTAGTGGTCAACTAGTTGGAGCGCCTTAATGAGGGCTCGGTGCTCCCGCTGCGGAGAGTCCATTTTGCGAGAATCAGAAAAATATTAGTCGGCTCCGCAAGAAAAATGAGCTAGCTGCTTGACTTCTCGCAAATTCCCTCCTATCTTATTAATGAGGGTTGGGTACAGCAACTCCCCTCAAAGGTCTTTTCGCGGGGTTTCGTACTGGACGACAACCCCGAGCAGTTGCCTAACCAGCTCCTAGGCTGGTCCGCGGGTCAATAATCCCTGTATCATTCATGATTCGCGGACTGGGAGCAACGTTTTTCCAGACTTGTGACGACTCCCATTTGCACCCCGTAGTATGGCGCGGTCATGTGCAGAGGCAGCAATAACAACTCAGTTCTCTTTGGGGGCAAGGGGGCTGACTTGTTTAGGCAGCAACCTGACGAGCTCACACGACGGCTAAAATTCGAGCTCACATGACGACGAGAATGACATCATTTCGCCGACGAGGGGCACGTGCAAAGAACTGCAAGGCCCTCGTCGACAATCTATGCATCTAAACCGAGGTAGATAAATCTATGAGCGCGAAAGTGACGACGTCATACAACTTGTCAGAATGAGAGTGGAGCCACACATGTCTTCGCCCGCAGATGCTCCGTGTTAGTATTCTTCTCGTGTCAACCTATGGAGAAGACCCGATTGTAGTTTCAGGACTGCGAGAAGCTCCATCTCTTTTGTGCCCATTCGACCAAGTGATTGTGCCGACGTTGAATTTGCTTAGGTCCCCAGCGTTGGGACTCGTCCTCTTCAAAAAAGTCGACAATCTCCCGCTGCTGGGCCAATGGGGTTTGCTGGTAGGATTCTAGTTTCTTTGAGAAAGCGATGTTGCCAATACTGCCGTTGTGGCTGCGGGTAATCAAGAGTAGGTTGCCCAGCAGGTTGCGGTGTTCCTGATTGAATCGCACGTCATGGTAGTTGCTGTAGCCGGGCTTGGGGTTCTGATTCTCGGTCTGGGGGGCGATGTGTTCAAGCTCGTTTAGGTTTACCTCTGAGGCGGCCACTTCGTAGCCCCGGCGCTGGAGATTTTGCTCGTACTGCCACAGCAGATAGATGGCCCTTCGATTGGGGTAGGAAAGCGCTTCAAGACTCTGTATGAACGCCTCGTCGCGCCAGTACCACCAGTAGCCTGAGGAGGAGAGAAGGTTACTCAGCTTGCTCTCCAACGCGCGGGCATCGAGGGGCAAATCAAGTAGTACCTCATTCAGCCGGTCCGTTTCGCGTGCTCGGGAGTTGATTAGCGCGAAGCGGAATACTAACTTTTCCAGCACGTGGCTGATTTTGATGATGGTAGGCCACACCTCCGAGAGCTTGTGGTCGCCCTCGTGCATCTGGAAGAAGGCTCGCAGTAGAAGCGGATACACTACGTTGGGGTAGGCGTCAAGACGCAGCAGGTTGGCTACTGCTGCACCGTGGATTGGGCGCTGATATTCTTCAATGAAGGTGAACGCTTGACTCAACTGCTCGCAGAAATCCAATATGGTGCGGGCACTGATTTGCCCTTCCTTCACTCGTGCCTTCAGCACATGCAACACGGAGTCGTTCTGGTAGCCACCGTGCTGGGCATAGAAGTAGAAACGAAGGATATCGTCCTCAGAAAGCCCCATGATGTGAGGGGCGGATTTGAAAATATCCTCGAAACACCGGTGTACACGGTCAATGGCTCCCTCGGCCTCATCGGCTGGAAGTTTGAGGTAAAGTTGGTAGATGAAATAAGACTTCAACTTTTCAACATCGGTCAGTTGCCGGCCTCGGTCGTTTTGTAATTCGAAGAGCTGCGCAGCCTGCCGGGCGTCGCTGACCGTGAAGGTCGTGACTTGCGCTTGCAGCAGCGTGGTCAGCAGCCGGCCAGCGATGAGGGACACGTCCTCCTGCTCATTCAGCCACTCGGTGAAAAAGTCTACCGCTCGTGTCATCTTAGACTGCGCGGCGGTCGTGCTGCCGCCCACGAGTCGGCGCTCGTTATTCACGGCCCTTTCCAGCAGGCGTTCAAAGATGCGCTGGTCGTAAGCTACCGCCAGCAGCCGGGGCACGCCAGCCCGTAGAAGCACTGCCCGGGCCTGCCCAGATAATGCAGAGGCTTCGGTGGACAAGTGCGGCAACGCGGCGGCAGTAAATAACATTGCCGTGGTGAGACGTTGCTGACCGTCAATAAGCCCGGTTCGCCCTTCGCGAGTTGGTTCGAACAAGAAGTGGCCCAGGTAGTAGTGGTGCTCGTGCGCGTAGGCGCTATCCGCCTGTTCCTGCAAGTCATCTACGAATATCTGCCACTCGTTTCGGTCCCAACTGTAGGCTCGCTGGTAGCTGGGGACGCGCAGGCGCACATCGCGCTCAATTAGTAACTCGCGTAGAGTGTAGGTGAGGTTGTCAGTGGACATGAGTCGGTCAGTAGACCTCAAATATATCGGTTCGTAACAACTCGGTTTGGCACCCGAAGCGCAACGGACATACCTTGAGGGCAAAACCCCCTGAGTATAGTACACAAATCTTCGTTTTTTAACTGCATGGCCGACATCACTGGTGAACTCGAAAAGTTCGTTGCCGCCCTAAAGGGCATCTTGGCTAACTCGTCGACCTCAGAGGTCACTGAGATGCTTTACGCCACGCGCCTGCGGGTCGCAGGTACTGGAAAACAAATGCCTCCGGGCCTCACCGGGCTGGAGTCGCCTGCTCGGCAAAGAGCATTTCTGCTGGGTTTGCTGCTGGCAACCGAAGAGCCTGCTGAACCCCGTGATTTTGGGTTCGCTGAATGGAGTGAATGCGTAACCCTTCTGAATAGCGCATTTGGAATATATGAGGGACTCTTCCTGCCTGACCAGCCTGGTGAGCAATCGGAGGATTGGTGGCGTGCGCGCGAAGTTGCCGGACCGGTATTCATGCACTACTTCAACACCAGCTTGATTGCGAATATTGAGCAAATCAAGGAGCGCATCCGTGCTTATTGCACCCCCTTCGACACCCAACTCGTGCAGGCCATCGGTATTTCAGCCAGTGACTCGCTAGCGATAATGGACTTCATTGCTCAGACCATGGAGGGCAATATGCGGACCATGATGAAACTGCAATCCAAACTGGAAGGCGAGCAAAAGCGCCTTTTCGAGAGTGGGGATTTCATGCGGCGTGACGACCCGGATTATCGGAACTTACTGCGTAAGAATTACCCCATAATTTATGGTTATTTCTCGAGGTACGAACGGCAGGGGCAAATATCACGCACTGACATTGAAGCAGTATTCCCTACGCAAGCCGGGGCCTTTTGGGAGCGTTACGCCGTCAGCCGGGGGGAGGGGGACACCTTGAATTATCCTACTGAAGACTCAATATTTGATTTCAAGCCCTTGATAGTCTTGGACGATGAGTATGCCAGTTGCCCCGTTGCCAATAATTTGTTCGAGGCAGTCCTTCGTACCTGCGAGGGTGCGCTGGCCACAGGCCCTGACCGAAGACGAGTCTTCACGTATCGCGATAATGTGCTGGAAAGGGAAGGAGAAGCCCAGTTCAGGCGGTTGTTGGGCAAGGACGGCCAAGTATTCAGTACAGTATTTGAGACCCCGAAGGCGCACAAAGAACACGATTTGTTGCTGGTGGCGGGGAATGTGGTTGTAGTAGTGGAAGCGAAGGCCAGCCCGCCTGTTGAGCCGTCGCGCACGCCGGAAAGAGCGTTCGAGCGGCTGCGGCAAAGTTTCCGAAAGGATTCAGGTATTCAGCACGCATTTGAGCAAGCAGCTACAATACAGCGTCGCCTGACTGCTGGTGAAGAGGTGCCGCTTTATTCCGACAAGGGGGAATTAGTAATCACGCTCAAACCTGAGGAACATACTGAATGCTTCTGCGTCTGCTTGACCCGTGACGACTTCGGTCACTTGGCTACTAATCTGAGCCTGCTACTTGAAAAGGACCCGGCGGAGCCGTATCCTTGGGCCGTCAACATCTGGGACCTAGAAGCCATGGCGGACGCCTGGTCTTTCTTAGGGTGGGATTTCAGCAAGCTGACAGAGTACCTGCGCCAGCGTCAGGAGGTGCAGGGCCGAGTACTAGGGAGCGATGAGTTGGAGTTCGTCGGTTCATTCATCCATCACGGTAGCTTGGACTCTGGACTCAAACGAGGGCTGGACTTCGTGCAGTTGAACCCCAACTATTCGGATTTCTTCGATGAACTCTACGACCACCTCAAGTATGGTGCACCGGCTCCCGACCACGAGCTCATTAAACCTTCCGTGATGGACTGGAGAGATAGTCTGAAGGCTGGTAAACCGGTCTTTTTGAATGAACTAGGGTCAAAGGCAGCACCAAAAAAGCCAGGGCGCAACGACCCTTGTCCCTGTGGCTCCGGCGTGAAATACAAAAAGTGCCACGGCCGGTAAACCACTGGGACTATACCGCCTCGGCGTACTGGTTCACGCGCTCCAGCATCGACACCACCTCGCCAGCCTGCGTGGCATTGAACACGCCAAGCAGCCCATGCGCCGATACCTCCGTGAAGGGTGCCTCGAACAGTTTCTCGGTTTCGAGGAAGCCATTGCTGCTCAGGTACTGCACGATAAGGTCGAGGAAGCGGATTTGCTGCGCGTTCAGCGAGGGCGTGTTGATGAAGGCGCTGAACGCCTCGCGCACGGCGGTGGCCTCTAGGCCCACGATGGAGCGCACGAATTTGCCCAGCGGCTGCTGCCCGTAGGCGGCTTCGAACTGCGCCCGGGTGCCGACCTCGCCCTGCTCGAACAGCAGGTTTTCGAGCGCCAGCAGCTCGCCGGCCTCGATGGGCTGGTTGGTGCGCAGTTTGTGGATGGTGAGGTGGGTCCGCCGCTCCTGCAGGAACTGGGTCATGCGCTTGCGATACGCCTCCAGGCTGTTCGTTTTGGTGATGATGGCCTGGGGCTCGGCTACTGCCAGCACTTCGTCGTCGAGGTTGGTGTAGATGGGCGGGCGCTTGTCGGTCTGGATGAAGCGCATCAGGTGGCGCAGGTCGTGGCGCAGCTGCTCCAGCTTAACCAGCGGCACATCGGTCCAGTAAGCGGCCCCCTGCACCTGCTTGATGAGCGGCATCTTCTCGGCCACCATCGGGATTGTGGTACGCTTGGAGAGGGCGTCGGCCAGTGAGCGGGTTTCCAGCACGAGGTGCGCGGCGATGGAGCCATTCTTGAGCACGTCCAGCTCCATGGTGTAGCAGAGCTGGTCGAAGCGCTTGGCCAACTCGTCCTGCTCGGCCTCAAACACGATGGGGGCCAGATGGTCCATGAGTTCCTTCACGTCCAGCTCGTTGAGGGCGTTGAACTGGTGTACATCGCGGTACTTCTCCACCACGCGCCAATGCTGGCGCACCAGGAAGCTCTCGTCTTCGAGCAGCGTCACCTGCTTGTGCAGGTGCTGGCGCAGCTCGTCGGCGTATTCCTGGTGCTCCGGCTCCTCGTGCTTCTGCAGGGCGAAGATGAGCTTGAGGCGCTGGTCGAACAGGCGCTGCGTCAGTGACTTGCCTTGCCGGGCGTCGATGCCCTTGGGCTTCAGGTCGAAGAACTCGAAGTTCTCGCAGAAGTCGAAGATGAGGAAGTTTTCCTTATCCTGGTTGTCGCCGAGCAGGCCGGGGCACAGGCGGGTGCCCCGGCCTATCATCTGCCAGAACTTGGCGCTGGAGCGCACGGGCTTGTAAAACACCAGGTTGACCACCTCGGGCACGTCGATGCCCGTGTCGAGCATGTCGACCGACACGGCGATGTGCGGGGTTTTGTCTTTCTCCGAAAACTCGTTGAGCAGGTCGTGGGCGTAGGTTTCGTAGTTGTCGATGACCTTGCAGAACCCGCCCTTGTACTGCGGATACTGCGCATTGAACCGCTCCTCAATGAACTTGGCATGGGGGTGGCTGCGAGCGAAGATGATGGTTTTGCCTAGGCGGTCACCGCCGGCCACCTTCACGCCGTGCGTCATCAGGTAGGCCAGCACCTGGTTCACGGTGCCCTCGTTGAAGAGCCAGGTATTGAGCGCGCCGCTGTCGACCTCGTCGGGAAACTCGCCCGTGAGCGGGTTGGCAAACTTCTCCTCGTACTGCAGCTTCTCGGCCGGCGTCAGGTCGTGGTACTTGATGCCGTGGCGGTGGAACTTCAGCGGCACCGACACGCGCAGCGGCGGCACCAGGTAGCCGTCGCTCACGGCATCGTCCAGCTCGTAGGCGAAGGTGGGCACGCCCGGCTCCAGCCCGAACAGGTGGTAGGTGTCGCGGTCCCCTTCGGCGCGGGGCGTGGCGGTGAGGCCCACCCGGTAGCCGTCGAAATACTCGAAAATGGCCTTGTAGCGGTTGTACACCGAGCGGTGAATCTCGTCGAACACGATGAGGTCAAAATGCCCCACGCCGAAGGTGCGCTGCTGCTGGTCGTAGCTCTGGTCGATGAGGTGAATCATCGTTTGGTAGGTGCTGAACACCACACGGGCCTGCTTGTGCTCCTTGTCCTTGGTCAGGTCGACGGCCGGCAGGTTGGGCAGGCTCTTGGTGAACGCCTTTTTGGCCTGAAAGATGAGGGCGTTGCGGTCGGCCAGGAACAGCACGCGCTTCGCCCAGCCGCACTTGCTCAGCACGTCGATGAGGGCCGCGGCGGTGCGGGTTTTGCCGGTGCCGGTGGCCATCACCAGCAGGGCCTCGCGGTGGCGGGCTTCCAGCGCCCGGCCCACACTGCGGATGGCTTCAATCTGGTAGTAGCGGTCGGCAATGGCGGGGTCGATGGGGGCCGTGGTGAGCGGCGAGCGGGTGGTACGGCGCTGAATCAGGAGCGCTAACTCGTCCTTTTTGTAGAAGCCGTGCACGCGCCGGGGCGGGTACTGCGCGTCGTCCCAGAGCCAGGTTTCGAAGCCGTTGGTGTAGAACAGCACGGGGCGTTGCCCGTGCGAGCTAGCCAGGCAGTCGGCGTATAGCTTGGCCTGGTGCTGGCCCACCTTGGGGTCTTTGCTGGTGCGCTTGGCTTCCACCACGGCCAGGGGCTTGCCGTCGTCGCCCCACAGCACGTAGTCGATGCGGCCGGCGCCGTTGTGCTGGCCGTTGCCGGTGGGCATACCCGTCACCTTGTACTCGGCCACGTTGGGGCCTTCGGGGTCCCAGCCGGCTTCGGCCAGCAGCAGGTCGATGTAGAGCTTGCGGGTGATGGCCTCATTGGGGTCGGCCGGTGGCGGCAGCTTGGCGTGCGACTCCTTGGCGGCCTTCACGCGGTCGAGCTCGGCCTGGAGCTGCCGGTTCAGGTCCTGAGTTTGGCGGAAGGCCGCTTCGGCTTCCCGCAGCTTCTCCTGGTACCTGATGGCCGGCGCTTCCTGCGGCACCAGGGCCACGTCGAAGACCGGCACCGCTACCCGCTCGGTGCTGTACATGTTCACCACCCAGGCCGTGAAGCCGTGCAGGAGCTGAAGAACGTGCAGCGCCTGCTCGGGCCGGATGGTGAGCGTGCCGTGGGCCGCGTCGTTGCCCAGCTTGCGTACCAGGTTCACCTGCGTGAACAGGCTGGGGGCCAGCAGCTCGCGCATCTTCGGCTGGTACAGCAGCGAGTTGAGCGTGGTGTCGTAGGGCTGCTCGAAGTCCTTGTCGTTCTCATATATCCACCGCACCCATTCCTCCAGCGCCTTGCGGCACAGCACCGCCGCGTAGGGCGCGGCCGTGTACACATGCTGCTCAGCTTGTTGCAGGGTAGGAGCGAGGGCGCTCCACTGGGTGGGTAGAAAGGAGAAGTTGGACACCGGCTAGTTTGTAGTAAAAGACGCGCTTAAAAGACTTTCAAATAGAGACATACTGGTTTGAATGTTTGCCTTCGTCAACATGGCAAGTTCGTCGACTCCTCGTATTGCGTCAGTAAATTTCTGCTGAAGATGCTTAGGTGGAACCAAGATATCAATGCCCAGAATATCGGCGAAGTTTAGCCCCGCTTTTACGCCGCCCTTATTGTTGCGCTGAATCTGCGCCTGACCAGCAGACGAGCTCAAATAAAACGCAATGTACTCTGGCACAAACTCCTGCTTGAAACGAAGTAAAGCAAGGTGTTGGTTAATGAATGCTTCACCGATGCCTTCGGGTATTACTGCGACTCTACCAAGGTCGGCCGTGATGGAAACCAGCACGTCACCTGGCTGCACCCGTGTGCGTCTAGCCTCCGCGTTGTCGGGAGCATTCACATACACCACGTCGTCAAGTACGAGCTTCCCCTTGACCACATTATTGATGCGAATGAACAGGTCACCCTGCTCTGAATAGTATGCTGACCAACCTCGTGACCCGCTAGTCATGAAGTCAATCATATCTGATATTTTGAGTACACTCCACTTCTGCGTGTTAGTCACGGGGTCGCCAAACATCTCGTAGAAAATGCTTTGCGCGAGGTCGTCGTATTTCCGCAGCAACTCTTGGTCCTTGCGGCGGAGTGCGTCGGCAGTGTCGAGGGTATCGGCGATTCGTTGCTGTATATCAAGCGGTGGGAGCGTCAAAGGCAGATTCTCAAGAAAGACCTTCGGCACTCGCCGTTGTCCGCCACTGCCTGTCATATTCTTGGTTCCTTCTAAAATGATTGAAGGTTGACGCAGCAAGTAGTAAAGGAATCTAGGATGGGTCACGCCTTCCTTCGCCCGGATAACATGAAATTCAGTCGAGCCAAATCCGTATTCGTGCTGAATATCTGCAAGTGCGACCTTTCCGTTCTCAAAGCATGGGGTTATTTTGGCGAGAATCACGTCGCCTCGTTGGAAATAGGTGAACCCCTTTTTGACTTCCTCAAGCGGGCGTTCTTGTTCTGCGGTTATACGGTAATCAATATCAGACACCGCTGCCATTGGAACGAAAGAGACAATAGAGTGCTGATTCACTGACTTCCAATCCGCTCTCGGATTGATGTCTGCAACCTCGCTCAGAGTTGTGTGATTAGAACTCATTACGCGGCTACTCCATCTGATAACACCATCGACTTCAACTCCGCCAGCAGCTCCCGTCGTTCCTCATCCAGCGCCTCAATCTGAGCGATGATGACTTCGGGGCTGTCGAACAGCTTCTGCTCGTGCACGACCTCCTTGTAGCGATTGATGCTCAGGTCGTAGTTGTTGCTCCGGATTTCGGCTACCGGCACTAGGAAGCTCTGCTCGGTGCGGGCGCGGCCGGCCTCGGCGGCGCGGTGATGCCAGCGGGCCACCACGTCGACGATGTCATTGGCCGTGGTTGGCTGGCGCTTGTCGTCTAGGCTGAAACCGTCGGCCTGCATGTCGTAGAACCACACCTGGTCGGTGCCGCCCACTCCCGTCTTGGTAAAGAGTAGAATGGCCGTGCTCACGCCCGCGTAGGGCTTAAACACGCCGGCCGGCATGCTCACCACACCTTCGAGCCGGTGCTGCTCCACGAGGGCCTTGCGGATGGTCTGGTGCGCCTTGCTGTTGCCAAATACCACGCCGTCGGGTACAATCACCGCCGCCCGGCCACCCAACTGCAAGCCCTTCAAAATCAAGCCTAGGAAGAGCAGCTCGGTCTTCTTGCTGTCCACGATGTTGAGCAGCTTGGGGTCCACGGCCTCGCGGTCGAGCGAGCCCTTGAAGGGCGGGTTGGCCAGCATCACGGTCACCTGGTCGGTGAAGGCGGCGTTGTCCTCACTCAGCGCGTCTACCTGCACCAGGTGCGGGTTGTCCATGCCGTGCAGCATCAGGTTCATGGCCCCGATGCGCAGCATGGTGGGGTCGAACTCGGTGCCCCGCAGCGTCTGCTCCTGGAAGCGCTTCTGCACCTCGGGCTTCAGCAGCGCTTCGGCGTGGTGCTCGCGCAGGTACTCGCCAGCCGCCACCAGAAAGCCCGCGCTGCCCGCCGAGGGGTCGCAGATGATGTCGTCGGGCGTGGGCTTCACCATCTCCACCATCATCTTGATGATGTGGCGCGGGGTGCGGAACTGCCCGTTCTGGCCCGCCGAGGCAATTTTGCTCAGCAGGTACTCGTACACGTCGCCCTTGGTGTCGCGGTCGTCCATGTCGATGGCCGACAGCATGTCCACGACCTGGGCCAGCAGGCGCGGGGTCGGAATCATGAACGTAGCCCCCTTCATGAAGTTGGCAAACGAGCCATCGCGCACGCCCATGCTTTTCAGGAAGTCAAACACGCCGCCCTCCTTCGTGAACAGCCGGTACATCACGTCCGGGTCGGCGTTCTTGAAATAGCTCCAGCGCAACTCCTGCTCCAGGGGCAGATAGATGGGGTTCTCGATGTTCTTCTTCAGAAACGCGGCCTTCTGCTCGCGCTGGGTTTGCAGGTCATCCAGCCGCCGCAGAAACAGCAGGTAGGTCATTTGCTCGATAACCGTGATGGGGTTCGACAGGCCGCCTGTCCAGAAGGCCTCCCACACGCGGTCAATTTTGCTTCGTAGTTCTCCGGTAATCATTAGTAGGTCAGTGGGTTCGGAAGGTGTTCCACTCGGCGGTGCCCAACGCCATCGCGGCGTAGGCCTCGAAGACGTACAGCTCCAGCGGATTATTAATCTCAACCGCGCCGATGGAAAGGCTGCGAAGGTACGTCTGTGACTTCTGGAAAGCGAGGTCAAAATTGGTCGCTCCCATGACCAGTTTTCGAGTCTTCTCCGTGGGCTGGTGGTCCTTCTTCGCCATCGCATAGGCCAGGCTGGCACTGAAGTGGTCCTTGCCGAGCATGTGCTGGCGCAGGCGGTTCAGCACGCCCCGCGAGATGCCTACGTAAATGGGCGTACGCCCGTCCTGCAGCACATAGCAGCCGCTGAAGTCGCCGGGTAGGCCAAGTTCTTTCGCAATGGAAGCCACCCCGTATCCAGGTTGTGAGAACACCGATGCGGGCCAGGGGCACTGGCGAGTATCATGCAAGCGCTCTAAATAAGTTGGCAAGACGGCGGTAGTTAAGTCGCTGAAAGAGTGAGTGCAGTCGTCAATGTGCATGGAGACTCAGAAGCAGATGGCGTGAAAGGCAGTAATGATTACCGCCGGCCGGCTAATTTAGTTAGTGGGTATCGGCAACAACTGACACGCATGATTGTGGTAGTGATGCTTTTGGCTCACCAATGTAGCTTGCTCTTAACCACCTTACACCATGCCCACGCCTCGTTTACTGGCCGGATTCATCGGTATTAACCGACATCTCGACCGCGATATTTCCGACCTCAGTTGCGCTCGTCGAGATGCGACGGCCTTATGGGCGCTCTGGCAAGACACCTTGCCCAACACCGACCCGGCACTGCTGGTTGATGAGGATGCCACCCAGGCCCGCATTGAGGAACTGCTTTCTCAGACGCTTGATGCGGCAACTGAAGTAGACACGGTGCTGCTGGCATTCTCGGGCCACGGCACGCATAGCCACCGCATCGTCACGCACGACACCGACCTACTGAACCTAGTGGATACCACCATTTCGATGGCCAGCTTGGCCGAGCGGTTCCGAAACAGTCGGGCACGCCATATCCTACTGGTGCTGGACTGCTGTTTTAGCGGAGGCGCGTCGGCGAAGGTGATTGAGGATGGCGTGCAGTCGCGCGGCACAGGGTTCTCTTTGGAGAATAATTTTGCCGGGCGCGGGCGGGTACTGCTAGCTGCCGCCAACGTCGATGAAGAAGCCTGGGAGGCCGCGGGCCACGGTTTACTAACCGCCGCCCTCAGTGAGGCACTACAAGCCGCTGCGGGGCCAGTAGAAGTGGGGGGGCTGCTCGCCGAGGTAACGGGCCGGGTGCGAGCAGAGGCCCAGCGTCTAGGCCTCACGCAAACCCCAAAATGGGTGGGTGACTTCGAGGGTGGCTTCGTTATTCCGGCCCTGCACGCTGGCCAGCATTATTACAAAGCCTTTCCTGAGCAAACTGGCCTACAGGTTTCCCCGGCGATTGCCGACCTAGCGGGTTTTGGCTTGCCCGAAGAAGTGCTCCAAGTGTGGACGCAGCAGTTCCCCCAAGGCTTGAATGAACTGCAGCTGGCCGCCGTCAACGACTACCACGTGCTCAACGGCGAGTCGTTGCTGGTTGTAGCCCCTACTAGCAGTGGGAAGACGTTCATCGGGGAACTGGCAGCAGTCAAGGCCGCGACAAACTCGCAACGAGCAGTATTCTTGGTGCCATACAAAGCCCTGGCTAACGAGAAATTTGAGCAGTTCTCCGCCCTCTACGGGGATACCTTGGGGTTGCGCGTCATCCGGTGCACTGGCGACTTCCAGGATGCCACCAATGCCTTCGTGCGGGGCAAATACGACATCGCCCTGCTCACCTATGAGATGTTCCTCAACCTCGTCGTCAGGAGTCAGGGCACGCTCAGCCGAATCGGGGTGGTAGTCATCGACGAAGCTCAGTTCATTACCGACCCGGGCCGGGGCATCAGTGTAGAATTGTTGCTCACGTACATCCTCTCGGCCCGGGAGCGTGGCATCACACCGCAACTGGTGGCCCTTTCGGCGGTCATCGGTAACACGAATGGGTTCGAGCACTGGTTACGCTGCCAGGCCCTCATTAGCACCAAACGACCTGTGCCATTGGAGGAGGGCGTTATCGACCGTACTGGTTTGTTTGAGTATGTGGACCCAGAAACGGGCATGTCTCAAACCCGGCAGATGCTGCCTCCGCATGTAGTTGTGACACGCCGTGAGAAACCGAGCGCTCAGGATGTCATTGTGCCCCTGGCCCAAGCACTCCTGAGCAGTGAGCCCACGGCTAAGCTCATTGTATTTCGCAACATGCGAGGCAAGGCCGAGGGAGTAGCCGGATACCTAGCCAAAGACCTCGGCCTGCCAGAAGCCACTGAATTAATCGACGCTTTACCTGCCCAAGACCGCTCTTCTACTTCGGCCCGCCTGCGCGATTGCCTACGTGGCGGCACCGCGTTTCACAATACGAACCTGGCGCGTGAGGAACGTGAGGTCGTGGAGCGTGCCTTCCGCGCCCCCCACGGCAAGGTGCGGGTGTTGGGAGCCACTACCACACTCGCGGCCGGCATCAACACGCCCGCGTCGGCAGTTATTCTTGGTGAAACAGAGTTTGTCGGCGAAGACCAGCGCCCGTTCACGATTGCCGAGTACAAGAACATGGTGGGTCGGGCTGGGCGGCTGGGCTACAACGAACGAGGCCAGTCGTTCATCGTGGCCAGCACGCCGATGGAGCGCAAGCAGTTGTTTCAACGCTACGTACTCGGGCGGCCTGAGGCATTACACTCTTCCTTCGCCAGCGGCAATCTGGCAACTTGGGTTCTGCGGTTGCTGGCTCAAATTCCGCAGGTACGCCGCAAAGAGGTGGCAACGCTGCTGGCGAATACGTACGGTGGGTATGTGGCCGGCCGCAACAATCCAGACTGGCGTACCCAGATGGACGCGAATGTGGAAAATATCATTTTCGACCTAATTCGACTGGGAATAGCCGAGCAGGAGGGGCCCGTCCTACAGTTAACGCTGGTGGGGTTCGCTTGCGCGAACTCGTCATTGTCGTTCGATTCTATCGCACGTCTGCTGACCCTGAATAAGTCACAGGGTATGGGTGCGCTGTCGTTGGAGCGCCTTCTGGCACTGACCCAGGTACTTCCTGAGATGGATGACACGTATACGCCCATGCTCCGCAATGGAAACAAAGAGAAGACCTGGCCCTTCCACGCCACGCACAGAATCGGTAATGACCTCGTGCAATTATACCAGCGCTTCCTTCCAGACCCATTGTCTTACCAGCGCCGCGCGAAACGAGCCCTTGTGGTGGCTGACTGGATTGAAGGCATGCCGATGGAGACATTGGAGCAAACGTACAGCAACTCACCAAACGCTGTTTTCTCAGGAATGAGCCCCGGCGATGTACGACGCATTGCGGAGGCCACTCGTTATCACTTCCGCTCCGTGGTACCCATCATGCAGGCGCTCCACCCAGAATTACTGCTCGACGACGAAGACCTGAATATTATCAGCACACGTCTTGAGGTTGGTCTGCCAGTTGATGCGCTGCCCTTGCTTAAGATACCCACGCTGACCCGAGGAGAAATCTTGTTGTTCGCACAGCACGGTGTGACGGACGCGGGGACGCCGTGGGTAGAAGTGGAACCCGTCGCGCAGGCATTGTTTGGTGCAGACAGATGTCAGATACTAGTCGACCATTGGCCGCATTGAGGACGACACGAGAACTAGTGTCGCGCAGACAATCCTAACAAATGTTTTACCTATGTTTTACCCACAAAAGAAAACACCCTGCAAACGCTTGATTTGCAGGGTGTTTCTGGTGACCTGAGTAGTCCGTAGGGGAATCGAACCCCTGTTGGTAGAATGAAAATCTACTGTCCTAACCCCTAGACGAACGGACCGTTTTTCGTTTTGATGATGCAAAGGTACGGCGTTCGGCTTTCCGTGCAAGTACCGAGCCTGAAAAAAATGGCTTACGAAGGGAAATAGCCTGTTTTTCAGGCTGAAAAATTTATAAGCTGCTTCAATCGGTCCGTCTGCTTGAGGGCCGAAACTCCAATCAGGCCTTTCCGGTTGTTGTAGTCCGCAGGGGAATCGAACCCCCTGTTGGCCCGCGTCGCGCAATGCGGCCGCTAACCCGCGCCATTCTACTATCTTCGCCCCACTTTTAAACCAGTCGCCAGCACGGGGGCTGTCACTTACCACCTTTCTGTTTCACCATGGCTAAAATTAAAGTCGCCATCAACGGCTTCGGCCGTATCGGCCGTCTCACTTTCAAATCGCTGCTGGGCCGCGACAACGTGGAAATCGTCGCCATCAACGACCTCACCGACAACAAAACTCTCGCCCACCTGCTCAAGTACGACTCCGTGCACGGCCGCTTCGACGGCACTGTGAGCTACGACGAGGAAAGCCTGACCGTGAACGGCGTGAAAATTGCCGCCCTTGCCGAGCGCGACCCCAAGCTGCTGCCCTGGGGCAAAATGGGCGTTGACGTGGTCCTGGAATCGACCGGCCGCTTCGTGGACGAAGCCGGCGCGGGCCAGCACCTCACCGCTGGCGCCAAAAAAGTTGTCATTTCGGCCCCCGCCACCGGCAACATCCCCACCGTGGTATTGGGCGTGAACGAGGACATCCTCACCGGTTCCGAAACCATCCTGAGCAACGCCAGCTGCACCACCAACTGCCTGGCCCCGATGGCCAAAGTGCTGGACGACGCCTTCGGCATCGAGAAAGGGTACATCACAACGGTGCACGCTTATACTTCGGACCAGAACCTGCAGGACGCTCCCCACAAGGACCTGCGCCGCGCCCGCGCCGCCGCCTACAGCATCATCCCCACCAGCACCGGCGCCGCCAAGGCCGTGGGCCTGGTGCTGCCCAAGCTGAAAGGCAAGCTCGACGGCCTCGCCATGCGCGTGCCCGTGCCGGATGGTTCGATGACCGACCTGACCGTGATTCTGAAGCGTGAGGTGACCAAGGAGGAAATCAACGCCGCCCTGAAAGCCGCCGCCGATGGCCCCCTTAAAGGCATCATCGAATACACCACCGACCCGATTGTGAGCATCGATATCGTGGGCAACCCCCACAGCTGCATCTTCGACTCTGAGCTGACCTCGGCCAACGGCACGCTGGCGAAAGTAATTGGCTGGTACGACAACGAAACCGGCTACTCGACCCGTACGGCCGACCTGATTCAGAAGCTCGGCGAGCAGATGAACGGTTAGTTGCCGGCCTCGTAAACAAGACGCCGCTTGCTTCGCCATCCGTGGCGGGGTAGGCGGCGTTTTCTGTTTAAGTAAACATCTGGGGCTTATAGAAGCCGCTTTTTTCACGATTCGTCCGGCATTCATTGCCTGTGCGTCTGCCATGCCCAAAACCTGTTTCATTCTCAACCCCAAAGCGGGCCCTAGCCGCCGCCACGACATGCCGGGCCTCATTGCACGGCATTTTGGGGCACAGGAGGCCGACTACGAAATCCGGCACACGGAATACGCCGGGCACGCCGTAGAATTGGCGCAACGGGCTGCTGCCGAAGGGTTTGCAGTGGTGGCGGCCGTGGGCGGCGACGGCACCGTGAACGAGGTGGGCCGGGGCCTGCTGGGAACGGATGCGGCCCTGGGCATCATTCCGCAAGGCTCGGGCAATGGCCTAGCCCGCCACCTAAAAGTGCCGCTCGGCCTGCCCGCCGCGCTGCGCCGGTTGGCGACGCCCGATTTCAGCCGCATGGACGTGGGGATGATGAACGGGCACCCGTTTTTCTGCACCGCCGGGCTGGGCTTCGATGCGCACGTGAGCCAGCACTTTGCGCAAGCGGGCTCGCGGGGCCTGAGCACCTACCTGCGTGTGACGTTGCGCGAGTACCGGCGCTACCGTACGGTGGCGGTGGAAGCAGACCTCAACGGCCAGCAATTGACTGCCGACTGCTATGTGCTGGCCTTCGCCAACGCCTCGCAATACGGCAACAACGCCTACATCGCGCCCCTGGCCGACTTGCGCGATGGCTTGCTCGATGTGTGCTTGATTGATGCGCTGCCCGCCATGCGGGCCTTCCGCGTGAGCCTGGCCATGGCCCTTGGCACCCTGCCGCAAACCAAGGCGGCGGAGTATTTTCGGGTGCCGCAGGCGCGGGTGCGGGCGGCGGCGCCCATCGGCTTTCACGTCGATGGCGACTACCTGGGCCACGCCACCGAATTTGAGGTAGAACTGCTGCCGCTGGCGCTAGCCGTGGCCGTTTAGGTCGTTTAACAGGTGTCATTTAACATTTAATAGATGTTCGATGATGCTGAAGAATGCCTGAGCTTACAAGGAACGGCCGGATTGTTAAATGATAAATGTTAATTGTTAAATGAAAAAGCCCAGCCGCACCGGAGTCGTGTACTCGACTAACCCCGATTTTTCTTACCAAAACAACGAGCCCACGGAGGCCGCCACGCTGCCGCCCCAGCAGCAACAGTTGCGCGTGCAACTCGACAAGAAGCAGCGCGGCGGCAAGCAGGTGACGCTCGTGACCGGCTTTGTGGGCGCCGACGCCGACTTGCAGGCCCTCGGCAAGCTGCTCAAAACGAAGTGTGGTGTGGGCGGCAGCGCCAAAGATGGCGAAATAGTAGTGCAGGGCGACTTCCGCGACAAAGTGCTGGAAGTGCTGCTTAAGGAAGGCTACAAAGCCAAAAAAGCCGGCGGCTAATTGTTCTTGTTAGCCGTACTGCCAATTCATTGCTCAACCGCATTTGCCCATGTTCCTCCTCCAGTTTCCCGCCCTGCCCGAAGCGGCCCGCGACGTTACCTCCGCGCACGGGCAGGCTGAAAGCGGCGTCATCAGCGCGGTGCTGTGGCTGAAGCTGGGTGTCGAAACGGTGGGCGCTACCATCATTGCGCTGGGCATTCTCAGCGCGGGCTGGCTGCTGGTGAAAGCGTTGGCCAAGCGTGAAACGGCCGATTTCACAGCCATTCGGCTGGCGCTGGCGCGGTACCTAGCCTTGGCGCTGGAGTTTCAGCTGGGCGCAGATATCCTTTCCACGGCCATTGCCCCAAGCTGGGAGCAGATTGGCAAGCTCGGCGCCATTGCCGTGATTCGGACAGCGCTGAACTACTTCCTCTCGCGCGAAATGCGCGAGGAACGGCACGAAGCCACGCCCGAAAACCACGTGGTAGAGCGGGCGGATTAGGCTGTAGCGTGGACTCTGCGAGTCCGCGCCAATCCGAACATCCTACGCAATGCGCGGACTCGCAGAGTCCACGCTACCGCGCCAAGCGCACCCGGGCCCGCTCGGCATCCTCGGGCGTGTCGATGCCGAAGGCTTCGAGCTCGGTTTCGGCGCACTGAATGCGGAAACCGGCTTCGAGCCAGCGGAGCTGCTCCAGGCTTTCGGCCGCTTCAAGGGGCGAAACGGGCAGGCGGGTGAGCTGCTCCAATACCGTGGGCTTGTAGGCGTAAAGGCCCAGGTGGCGCAGGTAGCGGTGGTGCGCCAGCCACTGCTCGGGCTCGCGGCCGCGCTGGTAGGGCAGGGGGTGGCGGCTGAAATACATGGCGTGGCCCAACTGGTTCAGCACCACTTTGGGCAGGTGCGGGCTGAACAGTTCCTCGTCGGTGAGCACGGGTTTTACCAGCGTGGCGATGTCGGGCGCAGTGGCGGCATCGGCAAATAAATCGGCGAGGGCATTGATTTGGCCGGGGTGAATGAAGGGCTCGTCGCCCTGGATGTTGACGATGCAATGCACGTCGGCGGGGCTGCCGAGCTGCTGGAAGGCTTCCCAGAGGCGGTCGGTACCGCTGGGGTGGTCGGGGCGGGTGAGCACGGCCTCGCCGCCGAAATCCTGCACGTGCTGCTGGATGCGGGCATCGTCGGTGGCCACCACCACGCGGGCCAAGTTGGCCTGCCGGGCCTGCTCCACCACGCGCTGAATCATGCTGCGGCCGCCGAGGTCGACGAGCGGCTTGCCGGGCAGGCGAGTGGAGGCAAAACGGGCGGGAATCAGGCCAAGAACCATGCGAAGCGCAAGAAGAAAATACGGAGAAAGCATCAAAATTAGGTGGCAAACAATGGCTTTGGGGCGAAATGCTTCGGGAGCGCGGCCAATTACCCGCCGGTTTTTGCGTTATTTTGCCTTAGCTGCCCGCCCCACTGATTTTTGGGGGCGGAGTGGAGCTGATTTTGCAAGGTTGATTTTATGACTGTAATCCTTTCGCTGTTCACGATACTGGCCCTTGGCGGCCCGGGCAAGGGCTCGGCCGCTAAAGGCACGCCCACCGATTCTATTGGCGTGGAGATGCGCGGCGGCCAGCGCTTTGTGAAGCACCGCGTGGGCGCCGGGGAAACCCTCACCGCCCTCACGCGCCGCTACGGCGTCACGCTGGCCCAGCTCACCGCCGCCAATCCGCAGATTAAAAACGGCCTAGGTATCGGCCAAATCGTGTACGTGCCGCGTCCGGCCGCCGGCAAAGCCGCGCCCGCCGCAGCTAAAGCGACGGCCGCTACCGGCGCCATGCCCACCCGGCACACGGTGGCCAAAGGCGAAACCCTCTTCGGCATTGCCCGCAAGTACCAGCTCACGCCCGACGAACTCATTCGCCTCAACAAGCTGCCCGCGGGCGGCACAGTGCGTGTGGGGCAGCAGCTGGTGCTGTCCGGCGGCGGGACGGCCGAGCCGGCCACCGCGCCGGTACGCCCGGCCGAGGTAGAAGCCGTGCCCACCACCACCGTGGCTAAGACGCCCCCGCCGGCCCCCGACAAGCCCGCCCAGATTGCCACGGTGACGCCCGCGGCCCCCGCCGAAAAAGAAGATAAAAAGGAAGAGCGGGAGGAAAAAGCCGAACGCACGCCCACCCGCGCCGGCGAGTTGCTCTCGCGTGTGGTGGAAAGCGGCCTGGGCGCACCCATCGAGAATAATGTGACCGACAAGTACCTCGCTCTGCACAAAACGGCCCCGGTGGGCACCATCATGCAGGTGAAAAACAGCGGCAACGGCCTCTCGGTGTACGTGCGCGTCATCGGCAAGCTGCCCGATACGGGCGAGAACAACAACATTCTGGTGCGCCTCTCCCCCCGCGCCGTGCAGAAGCTGGGCACCGCCGACGCGCGGTTTCGGGTCGAGACGAACTACATTCCGCAGTAGGGCAGTAAACTCTAGGTTGAAAAGTAGAACGTCATGCTGAGCTTGCCGAGACATCTCGCGTGCCAGAGTAATTATTTACTTCGGCACGCGAGATGTCTCGGCAAGCTCGACATGACGTTCTCTTTGTTGTTGCTTCTACCTTCCTAAACCATTTCCCCTTCCTTGAACATCGCCCAGCTCCGCCGCCAGCTCGACGCCCAGTACGAGCGCTACAACCGGCCCGAATTTATTAAAAACGACCCCATTCAAATCCCGCACCGCTTCACCCAAAGGCAGGACATTGAGATTTCGGCCCTGTTTGCGGCGCTGCTGGCCTGGGGGCAGCGGCCCACCATCATCAACAAGTGCAACGAGCTGCTGCGCCGGATGGACGACGCGCCTTATCAGTTTGTGACGCAGCACCAGGACGAGGACCTCAAGCGCCTGCTGGGCTTCTGCCACCGCACGTTTTGCGATACCGATTTGCTGTATTTCGTGCATTTTCTGCGCGACTGGTACCGGCAGCACGACTCGCTGGAAACCGCGTTTTTGGTGGGGCACTCGCAGCGGGAGCGGCTCATTAATTTCCACCAGCGCTTTTTCAGCCTGCCCGATGCGCCCCAGCGCACCCGCAAGCACGTGGCCACGCCGGCCCGCAAATCGGCCTGCAAGCGCGTGAACATGTACCTGCGCTGGCTGGTGCGCCGCGACGGCCACGGCGTAGACTTCGGCCTCTGGACGCGCCTCTCGCCGGCCGACCTCATCATGCCCATCGACGTGCACGTGGAGCGGCAGGCCCGCCCGCTGGGCCTACTCACCCGCAAGCTCGTGGATTGGGAAGCCGCCGAAGAACTGACCGCCAACCTGCGCCTGCTGGACCCCACCGACCCGGTGAAGTATGACTTCGCGCTGTTTGGGGCGGGCGTGGATAAGTAAGTAATTGCGCGCGAAAGGGCTGTAATAAATGCTGGGATAAACCGACGTAAAGCATGTTCTATTTCCATTCAGCAGCCCATGAAAACGCAATTCGAGGTACGAACCATCGATTTCTTAGGTGCTGCGCTGACCCTCGCTGTGGTGGCACTTATCATCAAAGCAGTGGCTTTGGATGGAGCCTATCAGTTGGCCGATTATAACTTAACGCTTGCCGTGGGTTGGGGCGTAGCAGTTGTTGTCGGAATGATGTGGGCGTTGCTCAATTATGCGGGTACCGTTAGCAGTGTTCCGATGTTGATAACGGTTAATTCAGACGGTTTTACAGTTTTAAACCTTCGTACTAACTGGCAACGGAAAATCCATTTCAAGCAAATTGTCTCTTATCGTTTTATTGAAGGTGGATTTAAAGTTGAATTGAGAATCGTTCTGGAAGGGAGAGCAGACCATATATTCTTTCTGAGTAGCTATAGCTACTATCGGGATGCGAAGGAATTTAGAAGTATGGTGCAGGCATTTGAAGAAGCCATAAGCAGGTATAATCAGCACAATGATGAGTTGCATGTCATTCGAAGAGACGCGCCATTTAGTTTATGAGAGGGAAATAGATGTGGACGGTCGTCTAGCTACGCTGCTAATTGGGTGCACAACTCCTGATTCAAAAGCTGTTCAGGTCGTCATGATGCTACTTAACCCCCTTGGCGCCCCTGCCACCAACACTGGAGTAGCTTCGGCTGTCCCGGTGCTGGTGGAAAATAAATAGGTTTGCAACCCAAGAAATCCAGCAATTGAGAATGAAACAAGAGTTCGAACTCACCCAAACCAATACCCTTCGGCTGCTGCTCGTATTCTTCGGTGGGCTGGCGGCCGTGCTGTTGGTGGCCATTGGCGGCGGCAAGCTGTTGGGAGTTGACACGAACGGACGTTGGGAAAGGTCTGGTACATCGGCGTCGTGGGAGCGGGACTGGTGGGGCTGTACCGGGCCTGCAAAGCCGCTGGCGCCATCCCCACGCGCGTCACTGTCGGCCCCGACCGGGTGGTGGTGCTGAAAATCCGGGCCAGCGAGGAGGTGCAGGTGCCCTACGCCCAGGTGGCCGCCTACCGGGCCCAGAGTTTCAACGGCAGCGAAGAGCTGCGCCTGACGCTGAAGGACGGCAGCCGCTACAAGGTGTCCGTGAACTCGCAGCTGTACGGCGAGCAGCCTTTTGGCGCCATGGTGGCGGCTTTCGAAGCGGCGCTGGGCGCTCATCCGCAGCCGGCTGGGGCGGCGCACCCGGTGGTGCGGGAGCCCACTTTTTTCGAAAAGCCAATTTCAACCGTCGTGCTGGTGGCGTTCACGGCGTTGCTGGTGTGGGCGGCCTGGATGATACTGACGAATGACCGACAGGTGCGAGGCGGAAGCCTGATTGGCGCGCTGGGCGGCTACGCGGCCTATGTGGCCTCTTGGCTGGCGGCCCGGGAGCGCCGCAAGGGAAATTGATGGGACCTGGCCGCCGCAAGCTGAGACCTGACGGCGCTAGCGAGGCGGTAGTGGTAGCCGTGGCGTTAGCAGGGGGAGCAGCAGCTTCAATTTGCATTTTGCCTGACAACCAAATAATTTGGCAGCCCTCTAAACCCCAATGGTTTGTCATATGAGCGCGCCCGATTCCGCAGCTGCCAACCCAACTTCCAACCATCCCGCCACGCTGCGCAGCCACCTCGTGCTGGTGCGCATGGGACTGATGATAATCGGTATTCTGCTGCCGGCGTTCGGTCTGCCGGTGCTCATCGGGGCCTGCTTATTTTTAAGCGATGGCAATATGGCCTGGGGCGGCGGCCTGCTGCTCACCAGTCTCTTGATGATGGCCGCCGCCTGGCCGCTGATGCGCCGCAGCATGCTGCCCGTGCTGGCCACGCTCACGCCCAAAACCCTGCGGCTAGAGCCGCGCGACCGCAGCATCGCCTACGGTCTGCAGCCCACTGATTACCCGCTGAGCGACATCGCGGGCTATGGCGAGCTGGCCTCGCAGGGCGGCGACCATATCAAGATTTACCCCAATCAGGGCCCGATGCTGCAACTGGCCGACCGGCCCAAAAAAGCCATTCCGGCCGCCGAGACCCACCTGCCCGGCCTCGTCGATGCCCTCACCCTGGGCCGCACTTTGCAAGGGCAGGTGGTGGAAACCGGCGCGCCCGGCGAAAGCCTGCACCGCCCCAATTTCTACCAGAGCGGGCTGGGCCGCGCCCTGGCCGGGCTGTGCTACGCGCTGATGGCGCTGGGCGTGGTACTGCTTTTTGTGCCGGGCGTGGACTGGACGGTGGGGCTGCGCCTGTTCACGTTCACGGGGCTGTACATCGGCCTGTACCAGCGCAACCAGCGTGCCGGGGCCGGGGCCTAAGCAGTACCCGTCGGGCGCTGGTTTGCTAACATCCCGGAAATCTTCCCGGGCACTTCGTTGTTTACCTTCGTGGAGCTAATTCCGCCCCGAACCGAACGACTCACTACTTGCTTTTACCTCAACACTTCGAACAAAAAATCGGCTTCAGCACCCTGCGCGAGCAGCTGGAAGCCAACTGCCTCTCGGCCCTAGGCCGGCAGTACGTGGCCCGCATGGAGTTCCAGCCCAAGCACGAGCCCCTGCTGAAAATCCTCCAGCAAACCGACGAATTTACTTATCTGCTGCGCTCCGGGGCCGATTTTCCGGCCTCGCACTACCACGATGCCAAGGTGCACCTCAAGCGCGCGGCCCTGCCGGGCGCCTATCTTGATGTGGCCGCGTTTTTTGAGGTGAAGATGAGCTTGCGCACCATCCGGCAGGCGCTCACCTTCTTCACCCAGGCCGATGAAGACCAGTACCCCACGCTGCGCCTGCTGGGCATTGGCGTACAGGTCGACCGCAATTTGCTGGCCAACCTCGACAAAGTGGTGGACGACGACGGCGGCGTGCGCGACGACGCCAGCCCGCTGCTGCGCCAGATTCGGCAGGAACTCATTGCCCGCCAAGGCCAGCTGCGCCGCCAGATTGCCGGCATCTTGCGCCAGGCCAAAAACGAGGGCTGGATTCCGTCCGACGCCGAGCCGACGATACGTGGCGGGCGGCTGGTGCTGCCCGTCATCGCCGAGTTTAAGCGCAAGGTGAAGGGCCTGATTCACGACGAATCGGCCTCGGGCCAGACCGTGTACATTGAGCCGGCTGAAGTCTTTGAGCTCAACAACGATATCAAAGACCTCGACAACGCCTACCACCGCGAGCTGATTCGCATCCTCACGGCCCTGACGGACCAGCTCCGGCCCCACATCCCGGACCTGCGCAAGGCCTATGCGTACCTGGGGCTGATTGACTTTATCCGGGCCAAGGCGCGGCTGGCCGTGACCCTGGATTGCCAGCTGCCGGTGCTGCACAACAAGCCGCTGCTGAATTGGCACGGCGTGCGCCACCCGTTACTCCAATTGGCCTTCGCCCAGCATAAAAAGGACTCCGGCGACGCCCGCCAGGTGGTGCCACTTGATTTGGAGCTGAACCACGAGCAGCGCATTCTGGTGATATCGGGCCCGAACGCGGGCGGCAAATCGGTGAGTTTGAAAACGGTGGGCCTCGTGCAGTTCATGCTGCAAATGGGCCTGCTGATTCCGTGCGCCGACAACTCCGAAGCCGGCGTGTTCGAGGACATTTTCCTCGACATCGGCGACGAGCAGAGCCTGGAAAACGACCTGTCGACGTATTCGTCGCACTTGCTGGCCATGAAGCAATTCCTGCTGCTGGCCGGCAAGAAAAGCCTGGTGCTGATTGACGAATTCGGCACCGGCACCGAGCCCAGCCTGGGCGGCGCCATCGCCGAGGCCGTGCTCGACCAGCTGAACCGGGCCCGCGTGTACGGCGTCATCACCACGCACTACACCAACCTGAAAAACTTCGCCGAGCGCACCCCGCACCTCGTCAACGGCGCCATGCGCTACGACCCCGAGAAGCTGCAACCGCTCTACCGGCTGGAAGTGGGTAAGCCGGGCTCGTCGTTCGCCATCGAAATCGCCCGCAAAATCGGCCTGCCGAAGGAGGTAGTGGAGCGCGCCACCCAGCTGGTGGGCAAGGACAAAATCCGCTACGACCGCCTGCTTGAGGGCCTCGAAAAAGAGAAAACCGAGCTCGAACAGCGCACCGCCGAGGCCGCCAAAGCCGAGCGCCGCCTCAAGAGTGCCGCCAAGGAATACCAGGACCTCAAGCAGCACCTCGAAGACACCAAAATCGAAACCCTGCGCACTGCCAAGCAGCAGGCCAAGGCCCTGTTGGTGAACACCAACCAGCAAATCGAAGCCACCATTGGCGAAATCCGGCGCGGCAACGCCGAGAAGGAAACCAACAAAGCCGCCCGCGAGAAGCTCGACAACTTCGTGAAGAAGGAGCTACAGATTGAGCCGCCCAAGCCCAAGGCTACTCGCGAGCGCGCCGTGGCCGGGGCCGTGCAGGCCGGCGACAAAGTGGCCCTCTTCGGCCAAGATGGCTACGGCGAAGTGGTGAGCGTGAAGGGCCAGACGGCCGAAGTGATGTTCGGCGGCCTGAAGACGCTGACCAAGCTCAACCAGCTCGAAAAGCTGGGCCGGGCCGAAATCCGGGAGCGGGAGCAGGCCGCCAAGGCCAAAGCCGGCCGCCTGGGCGGTGGCGGCGCGGGCGGCGGCAACAGCGTGAACATCACCGACCGCATGGCTGGCTTCAGCCCCACGCTGGACCTGCGCGGCGAGCGCGCCGAGGACGCCCTCACCAAAACCATGAGTTTCGTAGACGACGCCGTGATGCTGGGCATGCCCGAAATCAAGTTCGTGCACGGCCGCGGCAACGGCGTGCTCCGCCAGGTGGTGCGCGACTACCTGCGCTCGCAGCGCGCCGTGGCCAGCGTGGCCGACGAGCACCCCGATAGGGGCGGGGACGGCGTGACCATTGCGGTGCTGAAGTAAATGGCGGGCCGAAACGGAAAGCCCGGACGGATTCTGGTCGGGCTGTTTGGTCTGGTTTTGGGCCTAGCGATGCTGTCGAAAAGCTTGCTGGCGCTGGTTCAGGCTCTGGAGCTACGGGCTGCCCTGCCGAATAATCCTGGCCTTCATCTGGAGGTGAAGGAAGCTTTTGTCACCTTCGCGCTGGAATTGACCCTCGGCTTATTTCTGGGCTGGTGGGGCGTTTCAAAGTTTCGGCGGCAGCCCCCGGTTGGCGAAGTTCAAAGCAATGAGAATTGAAAAACACGCAAAGAACAAGGTGTTGCTGATAGTAAACCAGCAATAAACTGACTTTCGCAAAGTCCCTGAATAATTAGAGAAGCCCAGCCCTGAATAAGGCCTGGGCTTCTTTTTTAGAAGGGTCTGGTCATTATTTCGGTAGTGAGAAATTTATTTGAAAAGTCAGATGAAACTAAAAATCACTTGGCGGTCTGTGTCTGCTTGCCCGTACGTTTGCATAGCATTGCCAAAAGCAACTGAGTAGCTTTCGGCCGTAGTCCTCACCTTCCCCAACCACCATGCAACCCCAAAGCCCCAGCCCGTCTGTTCCGCAAACTTCACCGGCCTTCATTGCCGCCTCTTGGGTGGCGCTGCTTGTGGGCGTAGTGGCCTTCAACGTCGGCCTCTGGAACGCCCAGATGGCCCTCAACGAGAAGGGCTACTACTTCACGGTGCTCATGTACGGCCTGTTCGCTGCCATTTCGGTGCAGAAAAGCGTGCGCGACCGTCTCGAAGGCATCCCCGTTACCAACCTGTACTACGGCATCAGCTGGGTGTCGGTGTTGCTGACAGTGCTACTCCTCACGGTGGGCCTCTGGAATGCCACCCTCACGCTGAGCGAAAAAGGCTTCTATGCCATGTCATTCGTGCTGAGCTTGTTCGCGGCCATCGCGGTGCAGAAAAATACCCGCGATACCATGCGCCAGGGCCGGCCCGAGCAGTCCGACCTTGGCCAGTAGCCCATTCGGCTTCTGTTTTGCCTCACTTCGTCCAGAATAGGCCGTGAAGTACCTTCCACTGGCGCTCATCTATTCCCGGCTGGCCATCGGGGGGCTGCTGGTGGCGCTCAGCTGCCGGGGCGTGGCGCACTTTGCGGCGCTGGCCGTGGGGCTGCTCACGCTGGGCGTGCTTACCGACGTGTTCGATGGCATCGTGGCCCGGCAGCTGAATATATCGAGCGAAAAGCTGCGCCGGCTCGATTCGGCCGTGGACCAGGTGTTTTGGGGCTTGGTGCTGGTGGCCACGTACTTGGCCTGGCCGGGTTTCTTTGCGCAAAACGCGGCCAAACTGTGGACACTGCTTGGGCTGGAAGGGCTGACGTATGCCGTAAGCTACCTCAAATTTCGTAAGGAAATTGCCACGCATTCTTGGGGCGCCAAGGGCTGGGTACTGGTTTCGGCAGCCGCTCTCATCCAGATTCTGAGCACCGGCAACTCGGGGCTGCTGTTCAATATTTCCTTCTATCTCGGCGTCCTGAGCCGGGTGGAAATTATTGCCATTCTGCTGCTGCTGCCCCGGTGGACGAACGACGTGCCCACCTGCTACCACGCGCTTCGGTTGCGCCGAAACCAGCCAATCAGGCGCTATAAGCTGCTGAATGGCTGATAAGCCAACAATAAAATCAGGTTATACTCGGGAATGACTACTTATCCCTGAGCTGGTTGCCAAGGTAATTCAGCGGCTGACTGACGTTGAAATAGATTTCCCGGCCCTCAAAATGCTGCTGACTGCCGGCCGCCGAGGCTTCGGCGACGGGCTTCAACGTGAAGATATCGGTGGTGCCCGCCCGCGACTGGCCGCTGTAATCCAGGTTGAAATAGCCCAGCAGCGTGTACTCATCGTCTACCGATACTACCACGAAGGCCGTGGCCGGGCTGTGCCCGTCGCCGCTGCCGCGCAGGGCCCGCAGCAAGCCGAAGTAGCGGTTGGCGTAGCGTTGGGCCAGCCGGCGGCCGCTGGCCTGGCTGGCGCACACTATCATTTCGGTGTTAAGGCGCAGGTTGAACGGGTGGGCACGCAGGTCCTTCGCGCCCAACGCTAGGGCTTCACGGTATTGCTTAGCGGCGAAGGCTTTGGTGAAAGCTTCAGAGGCTTCGCTGGAGCCTTCAGGGTTGTAGCTGCTCTGAAAAACCTGCCCGTAGTACAGGTAGTGGTAATCTTTCGCCTGCAAAGTCGAATCCGACACCTGCAGCCGGGTCAACTGCTTGGGGAAATAATAGGGCGAGCCCGGGTTGGTGGTTTCGCGCTTGATTTCGTCGAAATCAACATTGGAAATCTTCTGGGCCTGCGCACTGAACGTGAACAGCAGGCCGGCGAGTAGCAGCAAAAGTCTCATGGCAGCGGAGTGGCGTTTTGAAGCCTGAAACGCAACGACCGCGCAATTAACCGATACCCGCGCACAAAAAAAGGCGGCCCCCATTCGGAGGCCGCCTTTTCAAGCAAAGCTATTCGGGTACTTATTGCACCACCACGCGGCTCACTTGCGTGGCCTCCGGCGTCGTCACCTGCACCATGTACAGGCCCGATTTCAGCGCCGAGGCGTCCACCGTCAGGTCGGTGCCGGTGAGGGGCTGGGTCTGGGTGAGCACCACGCGGCCGGTCACATCGCGTAGCACCACAGTGGCGGTGCGGGCGGCCGTGCTGGCCAGGTGCAGATTGAAGCTGCCCTTGGTGGGGTTGGGATAGAGCTGCATCGTGCTGGCCTGCACTGTGCCAGCCTTGGTAGCCAGCGTGATGCGGCAGGCCGTGATGCCCTGGTTCTGCTCGGCAATGCGGGCAGCATACTCCTGGTAGTACTGGTTGGCGATGCGCTGGTCGTGAATGACGAGGGTGTTTTCGTCGTTCTCGGTGTCGGCCGAAGCCGTCCAGTTGTGCGAGCCCACAAACACCGTCGGGTCCGACTGCGGGGCACTGGCGTCCACAATCAGGGTTTTGTGGTGCATGATACCCGTGCGGTTATCGAGCAGGTAGCGCGCGCCCATGCCGCCCCGGATGGTGCGGAACACGAAGCCGGCCACGCCGCTGGTGTCGTTGGTGAGGCCGTCGGAGCACTGCGCGATGTTGCGCTGGCTCACCTGGTCGGCAATGGCGCGGCCGATGTCGGTGCGCGTCACCAGCATCGAGAGGATGTGCATGTCGAAATCAGCGGTACGCACGGTTTCGATGAGGCGGGCATTCACGTTGTCAGTCGGCGAGAACCACGACTCCACGCGCTTGCCGCCGATGAGCAGGTAGTGCGGGGTGTTATCGGTTTTGCGCGAGCCAAACAGGGCCGTACCGGGCGTAGCCGTGGTGCTGCCCCACATTTCGTTGAATTCCAGCGTGTACACGCGGGCCAGGCTCTGGTCCTGCACGGTCACCACGTTGTTGCGGTCGGTGCTGAGCTGGGCCGGGGTCCAGTTGGTCGAGCCCGTCCACACCATGGGCACGTTGGGGTTGGTGCTGTTGGCGTCAATCACCACAAACTTGTTGTGCATGATGGAGCTGCCGCTGCTGCCGGTCTGGGCCGGGCGGAAGATGCGCGGAATGGCCGAGTTCAGGCTGCTGATGCTCACGTTGGCATTGTCATCCTCATAAATCACGCGCACGGCCACGCCGCGGGCCTGGGCGGCGTTCACAGCATTGAGAATGGTGGCGCTGTTCCAGTTATAGATGGTGATGTCGAGCGTCTGCGTGGCACGGCCGATGTAGCGGGCCAGCGTGTCGGCAATGCTGCCGTTGGGCGCGTACACGGCGGCGTTGCCGGCCAGGGCCAGCGTGTTATCCACGGGGCGGGTGAAGTAGGTGCGCATGCGGCCCGACGAGAGCGAGGCCGTAATCATGGGCACTACGCGCGACTCCGAGCGGCCCACGCTGTTCACCGAAATGGCTTGCACGTAGTACACCGTGGCGGGTTGCAGGCCGGTCAGCGTCTGGGTGTGGGTGGTGGTGAGGGCCGTGTTGCCGGCCACTGTCGTGAAAGTGCCCGTGGGCGTGGTCGAATACGCCAGCTGCGTGTTGCCGGTGTTCGAGGTGTTGAACGTGACCGTGAAGCCCGTGGTGCTGATGTTGCTCGGCATGGGCGTGCTGGTCAGATTCGGGGTCAGGCCTTGGATGAAATCGCCGTATTTGCGGTTCAGCAGCTGGTAGCCGCCCGTGGTGACGGTAGCGCCCGAGGTATACTGGCTCATGATGCCCACGGCATCGAAGGTACCCGTGGGGCTGGGCTTGCCAATCAGGCCGTCGGGGCCATTGGAATTGGTGGGCACGTAGGTGACCAGGTTGGCGTTGTTATTCAGCCGGTAGGTAGTGTTGGCCGTGAAGGACGTCACCGAAGCACCACCCGTTGTGTTCACCGACGTCAGGCCGTTGATGCGCACCAGCATGCCTTCGTACTGCTCAGCGTAGGCCGAAGCCGCCTGGGCCGAGGGAAACACCACCGGCGCCGGCACAGGCCGGTTGCCGGCCAGCACGGTGAGCGAGGTGATGGGGTCGATTTCCAGCAGGCCGCGGAAGCTCTTAAGGCCGCCCGTCACGATGATGCTGTCGCCGGGCACTAAGGGGTTCACCAGGGCCGCTGTGGCGGGCGAGCCAGTGGTGTAGACGCCGATGCCCGCCGTGCCGTCCTGAATGTAGCGGATAACGCTCACCGACGAGCCCAGCTCGTCGCCGTTCGTCACAATGCCGCGCACCGTCACGGTGGGGCCTTGGGTGGTGTTGGTGGTGGGGGCCAGTGCCCGCGCCGCCGCAATGCTAATCACAGTTTGGGCCGAAGCCGCGTGCCCGAAGGTGGCACACGCCAGCAGCGCCAGCAGAGTAAGTTTCTTCATGAAAAAAACAGAGTTACGAAACGGTTAAACTTTAAAGATTAGGTGAGAGACGGAAATACAAAGATGCTGAATTTCAGCGAAACGAACCGCTGAAAGCACCCGTGGCCGCCCCAACACCCGCGCTTAATTTTTAGTGCCAGCGCGCACGCGCTTCCCGTTGCCGGTGATAAAAGGCACAGGCGTAGCCGTTTCGGTGCCGGCGGCGTTGCGCGAGCTCACTTCCACGTAATAAGTAGTGCCCGGAATCAGGTCGCTCAGCGTCAGGCTGTGATGCGTGGTGAGGGTGGGGTCGGTACGGCTTTCCTTCAGCTCCTGGGCGCTGAGGCCGTAGCGCACGCGGGTGTCGCCGGGGTTTAGCGTCGAATACACCACGGTGAAGCCGGTGGTGCTCACGTTCACGGGCACCGGTTCTTCGGTGAGGCGGGGCCGGCCGCCGCCCAGCACCAGGTCGGAGGCCAGGCGCGGCAACAGCTGGTAGCCGCCCGTGCCGCCGGGGGCGTATTGGCTCATGATGCCGCGCACGTCGAACGTTTCGGTGGGCGGGACGGCGTCCACCAGGCCTTCGGGGCCGGTGCTGGCGGCGCCCACCCGCACCAGCGTGCCGGGCAGGCCGTTGAGGAGGTAGTTGGCGTTGCCGGCCAGCGTGGTGGCGGGTGTGCCGGTGGGGGTGGCCAGGCGCGTCACGCCCACGATTTCCACCAAGCGGCCCTCGTTGGCTTCGTCAAAAGCGGTGGTGGCCTGCGCCACGGGTACCTTCAGGGCGCGCAGGCGCACCCCGCCGGCCAGCTTGTGGAACGAGGCCACGGGGTCCATTTCCAGCAGCCCGTTATAAAGCTTGAGCTGGCCGGTGACCTGAACGCTGTCGCCGGCGCGCAGCTCGCCGAAGCCCGGCAGCTTGGCCGGCTGGGCGTAGAGAGCCAGCCCCGCCTCGGCGTCCTGGATGTAGCGGATGTTGCCCAGCTCGGTGCCGTTGAGCACCACGGCGCGCACCGTCACGGTGCTGCCCGCGCCTAGGGCCCGGGCGGCTTTCACAGTGAGAACGGGCGGGGCGGTGGGGCCCGGGGCCGCTTGGGCGGTGGCGAAACCGGCAAATAAGCCGGCCAAAAGTAGCAGCTTGGTCATAGCGTGAATTGAAAAATATGTAGACCGAAAAAAGAAGCGCGTATGCAAATCTCGGTATAAATTCTTCATTCCCTGCCGCTCAGGCCTATAAATTTATGGCTGATACATAGTGATATTATATCACAAAATATTAACTTCTGGATGTAGCTCAATCCCGAACTGTGCCCGCACGGAGGCAATGATTTCCTCGGCCAGCTGGCGCACTTCGCCGCCTGTGGCGCCGCCGTGGTTCACCAGTACCAGGGCCTGGCGGGCGTGCACGCCGTGGGTGCCCTCGCCGGGGCCGCGCCGCAGCCCCTTCCAGCCGGCCCGCTCGATGAGCCAGCCGGCGGGCACTTTCACGCCGCCGGGCACGGGGTAGCCGGGCAGGTCGGGGTGCTGGCTTTTGAGGTGGTCGAACTTGGCTTGCGACACTTCGGGGTTTTTGAAAAAGGAGCCCGCGTTGCCGATTTCGGCCGGGTCGGGCAGCTTGCTGCGCCGGATGTGGATGACGGCCTGGCTCACATCCTGCGGTGTGGGCTCGCCTTCGATGCCCAATTCGGCTAGGGTTTCGGAAAGGGCGCCGTAGCGCACGTTGGGGCGGGCCCGGCGGTGCAGGCGCAGCACCACGGCCGTGACCACGAACTGGCCTCTGAGCACGTTTTTGAACACGCTTTCGCGGTAGCCGAAGCCGCACTCGCCGGCCGTGAACACGCGCAACGCGCCGCTGCTGATTTCGACGGCTTCGAGGTGGTCGAAGGTGTCGCGCAGCTCGGCCCCGTAGGCGCCGATGTTTTGCAGGGGCGAGGCGCCCACCGTGCCGGGAATGAGCGAGAGGTTTTCGAGGCCGCTCAGGCCCTGGTCGAGGCTGTACTCCACCAGGCCGTGCCAGCTTTCGCCGGCCCCGGCGCGGAGCAGGGCCGTTTGCGTGTTGGCGTCTTCGTGGGTGATTTCCAGCCCGCGAATCTCGTTTTTGAGCACCACGCCGTTGAAATCCTGAGTGAAGAGCAGATTGGAGCCGCCGCCCAGGATGAGCTTTTCGGCGGCCTGCACTCGCGGGTTCTGCAGCAGCGCCCGCAGCTCGTCGGCCGAGGCGAAGCGGGCGAAGTAGCGGGCCCGCACATCGAGGCCGAAGGTGTTGTAGGGGCGGAGGGAGACGTTTTCTTCGAGCGTTGGCATCATGCCGCAAAGGTAGGGGCGGGGCTTGGGCGCGCGGCCTCCATTCCAAAAGCCCCACCGACCTTTGCGCCCATGGATACCAAGCAAGCCACCCGCCTCAGCAAGTTTTTGAGCTACCACCTGCGCCACCACCCCGAAGAACTGGGCCTGACCTTGCAGGAAGGCGGATGGGTGCCGGTTGCCGAATTGCTGGCCGCTTGCGCCGCTCACGGCACGCCCATTGGCGAAGTGGAGCTGACCGAAATTGTGGCCGGCAACGACAAAAAACGTTTCGCTTTTGACGCCGACGGTACACGCATCCGGGCGCAGCAGGGCCACAGCGTCGAGGTGGATTTGCAGTTGGTGGCGGCCATGCCGCCCGCCTTGCTCTACCACGGCACGGCCCCGGCGGCGCTGCCCGCCATTCGCCAAACGGGCCTGCAAAAAATGGAGCGGCACCACGTTCACCTCTCGCCCGATGCCGAAACGGCCCGCCGCGTGGGCGCCCGGCGCGGCCAGCCCGTCATTCTGACCGTGGCCGCGGCAGCCATGCATGCGGCCGGCATCGAGTTCTACGAATCCGGCAACGGCGTGTGGCTGGTCGATGCTGTGCCGCCGCAGTACTTGGGTGGCCTGTAGCGTGGACTCTGCGAGTCCGCGCCTGAGCGAACGTGCTCCCGGGCGCGGACTCGCAGAGTCCACGCTACAGGGCTACCGCAAATAATGCGCGGCCATGATGATGCCGTAAATCCAGCAGGTGTAGAGCGAGGCGTACCAGAAGCCTTCCCACAGGCTGGCGCCCAAGCGGCCCCGGCAACGGTTCGAGTTTTTGAACACCAACCGCAACGCCCGGAAAAACACCCAGTATAGCATCGCGGCGAAGATGAGGATGCCCGTCCAGAGCAGCGCGCCCACTAGCCAGATGACGAATACGGCCAGGATGGCCACCACCACGGCCATCACAATGGCCGCCAGAATGCCGAGGATGCCGTGGCCCTCGGAGAAATCGAAATCGGGCAGGTTTTCGAGGCCGCTGGTGCCGGGGAAGTTTTTGCGGCTGATGCGTTCGGTGAGGCGGCCCACGTCGTCGCGCAGCTTCACGCCGTGGTAGAGGCCCACGACAGTGAACAGGAAAAAGGCCGCGAACAGGATACTGGTCGAAATCAGCGAATTGGCAAACAGAGTACGGTGCTGCCCCAGCCCCAGCAGCCACACCGCCACTGTGGTAACCACCACCACGGCCAACGAAACTAGGGCCACGTTGCCCGCGCTGAGTAGGCGGTAGGGGCGGGGAGTGGGCGGCGTTTGCATTGGGATACTACGAACGGTATCGGTGGGAGTTCAGCGCAGGAGCTAGGGGCGGGGCCTGCCCCCGCCCGTTGTTGAACAACCCAACGAGGAATCGTTTAACGGCGAGCAGGGGCAGGCCCCGCCCCTACATTACAATCAACCTATCGCACCCGGTAGCCACTCATCGCGTAAAACAGCAGGTAGAGGTAGCACAGCGCGGGCACCACAAACGCCACCCGCAGTCCGCCGCCGTGCGTGGCCAGCCAGCCCATGAGCAGCGAAATAATGGCACCGCCCACGATGCCCATGATGAGGTAAGACGAGCCCTGTTTGGTGAACGGACCCAACCCTTTGATGGCCAACGGGAAAATGACGGGCCACATGATGGAGTTCATCAACCCGCACAGCACGATGAGCCACAGGGCCGTTTCGCCGTGCAGCGCGATGGAGCCCAGCACCAGCAGGGCGCCCGTGGCGCAGACGCCCACCAGCAGGGGCCGGTCGGGGTAGCGGCGCAGCAGCGGAATGCCGGCAATGCGCCCCACCATTGTCCCAAACCAATAAGATGCGACCATCACGGCCCCCACGGCCGCCGTGAAACCGTGGGCCGTGTCGATGGGCAGCGGGCGCTGGCCAATAACGAGCAGGCCGAAGTTGGTGATGGCGTTGAGCTTTTGCACCAGCTCCTGCGTGAAGGGGCTGAGCTGCAAGATATGCTGGGCCTGGCCGTAGCGAATCAGGAAGTCGCCCAACCCCACTTCAACGCCCACATACAGAAAAATGGCCCCGATGCCCAGCACCAAATGCCGGAAATCGAGCGCCGATTTGCGGCCCGCCAGCAGGGCCGTGTCGTCGGCCGTGGCTTCTTCATCGGCCGGGATGCTTTCAATTTTGGGCAGGCGCACCAGGAAGAAGAGGATGGCCAGGGCCGCCAGAAAGGCGGCCAATCCCAGATAAGGTGTCTTCACCAACGCAGCTTCCTGGGCCAGGCGCTGGCTGGCAGGCAAGGCGGCGAGCTGCTGCTTGAGCAGCGACGCACTGCCAAACAGCAGCAGGCCCCCCACCAGCGGTGAAAGCGTGCCGCCTAGCCCGTTGGCCACGCCCACAATGCTGACGCGGCTGGCCGCCTCGCGCGCCGGCCCCAGCACCGAAACGTACGGATTGGCCGCCACCTGCAGTAACGTGACACCCGCCCCCAGCAAGCTCAGGCCCACGAGAAACAGGCTGAATGCTTGGGCGTTGGCGGCTGGCACGAAAACCAGTGCCCCAGCAGCCATCACCAACAAGCCCAGCACAATGCCTCGCTGGTAGCCAATGCGGTTCAGCACCCAGCCCGCGGGCAGCGACATCAGGAAATAGGCGGCAAAAAAAGCCGAAGGCACCAGCGAAGACTCAAAATCGGTGAGGTGACATACCTCCTTGAGGTAGGGCATCAGCACCCCGTTGAAATTGGTGACGGCCCCGAACAGAAAGAACAGGGTAGTCATCAGCATCATGGGGCCGGCGTAGGAGCGAGCGGGTGTAGCAGCGGTGGAGGCCGCCGCAGCAGCAGAAACAGGAGTAGCCATATAAGGGCGGAAGGTACAAAAAAAGCCGGCCATTGAACAGGGCCGGCTCGTTGTTTTCGCCTTGGGTTCGTCGGCTAAAGCTCGGTGTACAGGTTTTTATTGGGCTTGAGGTAGAGGTAGTTTCGGTTGAAATCCCACACGGCGTTAAACCGCTTCAAAAAGCCGTTGCCCCAGAAACCAGCCTTGTCCTCAGTCGCATTGTTGCCGCTGGTCGACTGCGACAGGGTAGCCGGCACGCGGTAAAAGTACTTCCGGCCGAAGCGGATTTCCGGGGCCAGGGTCACGGCGCTTTGGTAGGTCGAACCGTCGGAGCCCTGGGATGTGGCCGTGCCAATCCGGGGCAGGCGGGCCGGCAGGCCGTGCTTGCGTCCGAAGGGCGCGGCCACCGTCAGCACGTCGTCGGCCCCCGTGTCGAGGCCAAACCGGCCCGTGTAGCGGCGGCCGTTGGCCACGATGGTGCTCGTGATGGTGGGGTAGTCATCGACGAAGCGCAGTTTGCAGCGGGTGTAGGCACTCAGGTCGTTGTGGTAGTCGGCGGGCTCGTAAAACCGCAGCTCGTTCTTGTGGTAATCCACCTCTATGACGTAGCCTTTCATCAGGTCGGTGCCGAACACGCCGTCGAAGCGGACGCCCTCGTATGGAATGACGGCAAGCGAGACGTTGCTTTTGGTGATGTTGCCAAAGCGAACGGCATTGCCCGCACTCTGGCTCACCGTATTGGTGCCATTTGAGCCAATGTTGAGCGTGGTGCCGGTGCGCGGCAGTTTAATGCGGGCGGCGGCATCTTCGCTCAGGACCGAGCCGTTGGCACCCGTGTCGAACAGAAATTTCAGGCTGTCTGCGGCGTTCACCCGGCAATAGATATAGATACCATTATTATCCAGTACGAAAGGAATCGTATTAATCGGCTTGGTCTGAGCATTCAGTATTAGCGGACAAAATAATAATATACAGAAAATCAAAATTTTAACCATAAGTGTGGAGAGCTGTTTTGGATGATGTGCCGTAAATGTATGTTGGAATTAGCTGTTTAACATTGTTGTGTACGAAATTAGTCGTAGATAATGCTTCCGCATTCCTGCCGACCTTTGCCGGACTATGCACCTCACCGCCACCACCCAGTTCGGTCTGGAAGAACTGCTCGCCGACGAGCTCTACGCCCTCGGGGCCGACATCACACACGTGGGCTCCCGCGCCGTCGAGTTCATGGGCGACCACCGCCTGCTCTACGAAGCGGCGCTGTGGAGCCGGCTTTCCATGCGCCTGCTGCGCCCTTTCGCCGCCTTTTACGCCGCCGATGAAAAGGCGCTCTACCGCGAAGTAAGCCGCATCGACTGGCAGGATTTCATCGGCCCCGGCCAGACCTTCGCCATCACCCCCGTGGTGAACCGCTCCACGTTCGAGCACTCGCTTTTCGTGGCCCAACTCACCAAGGATGCCATCGTGGACCAGTTCCGGGCCCGCACTGGCGAGCGGCCCAGCATCGACACCCGCCAGCCCGACATCCGTCTGCACCTGCGCATGACGGAAAACGAAGTCATCCTCAGCCTCGACGCGGCCGGCGACTCGCTGCACCGCCGCGGCTACCGCCAGCACACCAACGAGGCCCCGCTGAATGAGGTGCTGGCCGCCGGCCTGGTTTTGCTCTCCGGCTGGGATGGCAAAAAGCCGCTCATCGACCCCATGTGCGGCTCGGCCACTCTCCTCACCGAGGCCGGCCTCATCAGCCAGCGCATTGCGCCCGGCCTGTTCCACCAGGGCAAGTTTGGGTTTGAAAACTGGTACGACTTCGACCCCGAACTCTGGAACCAGGTGCGCGAGGAAGCCAAAGCCCAGCGCCTCGACGAGCCCCAGGCCTACCTCGCCGGCTCCGACCTCGACCCCAAAACCATCGACATGGCCGCCGCCAACATCACCGCCGCCGGCCTGGAGGACTGCATCCGCCTGTCGGTGCGCGACGTGAAAGACGCTGCCGCACCCGCCAAAGAGGAACCCGGCATCGTGCTCACCAACCCGCCCTACGGCGAGCGAATAGGGGAGGAGGCCCAGATGGCCGCGCTCTACAAAACCATTGGCGACACGCTGAAGTCGAATTTTCAGGGCTACAATGCGTTCGTGTTTACCGGAAATCTGGAAGCGGCCAAGAGCATCGGGCTGAAGCCGGCGCGGCGGACGCCGCTGTTTAACGGGCCAATTGACTGCCGGCTGCTGAAGTACGAGCTATATCGGGGGAGCCGGCGGGAGCCAAAACCGGCCGAGGCGCCTACCGGAAACTAATCTGCTTGGAACTTCCCGCCTCGTCACGTTATTTTAACTAGTTATTCTTCCCGCATTATGTCTGATACCCTAACTACCGCTCCAACCAACCTGCTGCCCGCCGCCCAACAGGCCCTGAAACGGTACTACGGCTACGACAACTTCCGCCCTATGCAGGGCGACATCATCCAGAACATTCTGGGCGGGCGCGACACCGTAGTGCTCATGCCCACGGGTGGCGGCAAGTCGGTGTGCTTCCAGATTCCGGCCGTTGTGAGCGAGGGCACCTGCGTGGTCGTCTCGCCCCTCATTGCCCTGATGAAGGACCAGGTGGAAGCCCTGAAAGCCAACGGCATCGCGGCGGCCTACATCAACAGCAGCGTGGGCCAGAACGAGTCCAACGACATTGCCCGCGCGGCCGTGAGCGGGCACCTCAAGCTACTATACGTGAGCCCCGAGAAGCTGCTGAGCGACGGGTTTCTGCAGTTTCTGAACCGGGTCAATATCAGCATTTTTGCCATCGACGAGGCGCACTGTATTTCGAGCTGGGGCCACGATTTCCGGCCCGAGTACACCCAACTGGGCCAGCTGCGGAACCACTTCCCCAACACGCCCATCATCGCCCTCACGGCCACGGCCGACCGCCTGACCAAGCGCGACATCATCACCCAGCTCAACATGCGCGAGCCCCGGGTGTTCCTCTCCAGCTTCGACCGGCCCAACATCAACCTAATCGTGCGCCCAGGCCAGGACCGGGTGGGCTCGGTCATCGACTACATCGGCCGCCACCCGCAGGACCCCGGCATCATCTACTGCCTCTCGCGCAAAACCTGCGAAACCATCTCCCAAAAGCTCCTCGCCAAAGGCATCAAGGCCGCGCATTACCACGCTGGCATGACGCCGTTGCAGCGTGGCAAGGTGCAAGAAGCCTTTTTGCAGGATGATATTCAGGTGATTGTGGCCACTATCGCCTTCGGCATGGGCATCGACAAGAGCAACGTGCGTTGGGTGATGCACTACAATTTGCCCAAAAACATCGAAGGCTATTACCAGGAAATCGGCCGGGCCGGGCGCGACGGCGCGCCCAGCACCGCCATCCTGTTCTACAGCTTCGCCGATGTGATGCAGATGCGCGAGATGGTGACCAAGGACGTGCCCGCCCGTCAGGCTCAGCTCAACACCGCCAAGCTGGAGCGCATGCAGCAATTTGCCGAAGCCGCCAGCTGCCGCCGCAAAATCCTGCTCAATTATTTCTCCGAAACCCTGGCCGAAGACTGCGGCAACTGCGACATCTGCCGCAACCCACCTACCACGTTCGACGGTACGCTCATTGCCCAAAAAGCGCTGTCGGCCGTGTTCCGCAGCCGCGAGAAAGTGGCTATCAATTTGCTGATTGACATCCTGCGCGGCATGCGCAACCAGGCCGTGCTGCAAGGCGGCTTCGACCAGATAAAGACCTACGGCGCGGGCCGCGACCTGCCCTACCTCGACTGGTACAGCTACATCCACCAGATGCTGAACGACGGCCTGTTCTACATCGCCTACGAGGAAGGCTACGCCCTGAAAATCACCGAGCGCGGCCACCAGGTGCTCAAGGGCGAGCTGCCGTTACCGCTGCGCAAGTTCCAGCCCAGCGAGAAGGCCGAAAAGCCCACCCGCGCCAGCAAGAAAGCCGCCAATGCCGCTTCCACGGCCGCCGTGGGCACGCCCGAGGCGCAGCTATTCGACAAGCTGCGCAAGCTCCGCAAAGCCATTGCCGACGAGCAGGGCGTGCCGCCCTACGTGGTATTCTCCGACGCCACGCTGCAGGAAATGGCGGCCGAGCGGCCCGTGAGCCGCGTGGGCATGCTGGGCGTGTCGGGCGTGGGCATGAAGAAGTTTGAAACCTACGGCGAGGCCTTTATCAAGCTCATTCTGGAGCACGGCGGGGGCGGCCAGTACGTGCCTTCCGATTCGGACAGCATGTTCAACGAGCCGCGCCCGCGCCTGGCCAAGCCCGAGCCCGCCGACAAGCCCGTGAGTGATTCCGAAGATGCCACCATCCAGTTCCACCAGATGGGCCTCACGCCGGAGGATATTTCCGAGCGTCGCGGCCTGGCCCTGAGCACCGTGAAAACGCACCTCTACAACGCCTACGCCAAGGGCCGCGAGCTGCGCATCCACGACTTCGTGAGCGACTCCGAGTTGGCCGAAATCCTCACCGCCCGCGCCCAGCTCGGCAACGATGCTACCCTGCGCGACCTCTTCGACCACCTGCGCGAGAAGTACGACTACTTCCAGCTGCGCATGGCCGCGCTGTACCACAAGCGCCTGCGCGGGCAGTAAACCAGCGCCAGTCAGCCAATATTTCAAGCCGGCCCGCCGTTAATTACGGCGGGCCTTTTTATTTGCCGGTTGTCGCCCGAATGTGTCGCTTTCATGCTCCGCAAAATCATCCTCTTTCTTGCCGCTGCTTTCATCGCCGCCTTTGCGGGCCTGATGCTTACCAAAACGCTGCCCTACTACACCTTCGAGAAGGGCATCCATTTCCTCACTACCAAAAGCGACGAAACCAACGATAATCCGGTTTTCCGGCTGGGGTTCTACGTGCACATCACCACCAGTCTGGTGGTGCTGGTGCTGGGGCTGCTGCAGTTTCTGCCGTGGCTGGCGCGGCGCGGGCCGGGGTTGCACCGGGCGCTGGGCAAGGGCTACGTCATCGGGATACTGGCACTGGCGGCCCCCTCGGGCCTCATCCTGGCGCGCTTTGCCAACGGCGGGCTGGCGGCACAAGTGGGCTTCACGCTGCAGTGCCTGGTGTGGTGGTTGTGCACCTGGAAGGCCTACCGCGCCGCCCGCCAGCGCCAGTGGCCCCTGCACGTCGACTGGATGCTGCGCTCCTACGCCGTGACGCTGGCTGCCCTGGCTCTGCGCGGCGAGAGCTACCTGATGTATTACGTGTTCGAAACCAAGCCGATAGAAACTTATTTGACGGTGACGTGGCTTTCGTGGGTGGGCAATTTGATATTGATTGAGCTGCTGCTGGAAGCCGGGCTGGGGCGGTATTTTCTGCGGGAGTTTATGCCAGACCTTCGTGGTAAATTGGCGGCATGAAAAGGACGTTCTATCCGATTTTGTTGGCCGGATTGCTGACAGCTTGCCAGCACCCAAGTGAAAAGGTTGTGGTCACGTCAGAGCCAGCGGCTGTTTTGCCCACCACAGTGGTTTCAAAAGCAACGCGACCGCCGGTAGTGGTTTGCGACTCGGCGGTGAGTAGCGCTATGCCGGACAGCATGGCGCCGGCCATGCGCGCCTTTGCCCGGCAGCACGATTTGTCGGGCGTCTGGCAGGGGCTGGATGAAGCGGATTCTGCTGGTCTGCAGTCGCCGACTGTTTGCGATGGCTTTTTCGGGCCCGACCATTATCGGATTGAACTGGTTCTTCAGAAAATAACGCGTGATGCCGCCGACCCATTGCTTTACCATGTGCAAGGCAAAGACAAGTACAAGCGGCAAGTGACACCCTTTACCGGCACTATTCGGCTGCGGCAGCTTCGCAGCGTTCCAATAAAGAGCTTTGAATACGAGTTGCAGGGCGAGTTTGCGAGGTTCTACACGGCGCTGGGAGAGTTCAGCTGGCGAGAAATGGGCTCGAAGTCGGCAGGGGTGTTTAAGGGCCAGATAGGTGTTGATTTTCAGCAGAAAGCAGATAGCTCGCTCATTGCCACCTATTTTATGGGCGATGACAAACGCCAGTTTGCAAAAGGATGGCGCATGCATTTCGACGGAGAATGGACTTCCTCGCTAACCGGACAGCGCAAGCAACTCCTCGCTTCGGCCAACATTGAAGGCATCGGCAGCACTGTTTTCTCGGATTTCAATGTAGGCGAAAGGTCGTTTAGCATCAACCCCAAATACGCTAAGCTAGGCTGGAACGAGCTGTGGGAAAACGACGAATGGTGGGCCGATTCGCCCAAGCCTAGTCTCAGCCTGTAAACGCCTTCATAGCGGCGACTTCTTGCCCAACCTTAGCGCAAAAAAGATACCTTGCTGCCATGAATCGGCCTTTCCGCTCCATTGCCTTGGCCTGCGTCGCCAGTTCCGGGCTGTTCGTCGCCTGCCAGTCCCGGCCTGGTGCTGCCGCCGCTAAAGAAACGCCGGCGGCACCTACTTCCACCACACCGGAGCAGGCCGTTTCCCGCCGAGCGATGGCAGCTTCGGCGCCAATGCCGCTGGCGCAGGTCGATTTGTCAACTGCCTGGAGCAACGCCAGCACCGAAGCCAAGCGCAACCTCCTCATGGAAGGTTTTTACGGCCCCGACCACTACCGCATTTCTTTCTTCTTTTCGAAGGTGCGCCGCGACTCGCTGCACCCGGAAGTGTACCACATCTGGGGCAAAAACCGCTACAAAAAGGTGATTACCCCCTTCGAAGGCACTTGCACCGTCAACCGTTTTGCGGCCCTGCCCGATACCGCGTACATGGAGAACAGCCGCCAGCTCCGGGCCTACACCGCCTTCGCCGAGTATACGCTCCGCGAAGACCCCAGCACCAGAGGGGCCGGCGTGTACTCGGGCAAGGCCATGCTTGATTTCGCGGTCAATTCGCACAACCAAGCCCGCCAGGTCACTTTCACCGGCATCGACCTTGGCCTGGATAATCCCACGAAGGGGAGCGGTCTGCTTTTTCAAGGCGTGTGGCGCGACAACCGCACGGGCCGGCAACAACCGGCCTCCTGGTCCAGCAATTTTCTGGTGATAGTACCCAAAGCACTGGAGAAAATAGGCCTCGGCTCGCGCGCCGATACCATTTATCCCGAGCTGGCCGAATACGGCTGGAATGAGTGGTATGAGAACGACGAATGGTGGGCCGACTCGCCCAAGCCCTCGCTCAACCTTTGAACGGCCGGAAAAGTAAACGGCTCAAAAGCCCTTCCGCCCCGCCCATGAACCAGCCGCTTCGCTCCTTCGCCCTTGCCTGCGCCAGCGCCGGGCTGCTCGCCGCCTGCCAGCCCCAGGCCAAGCCGGCGAAAGCCGTCAGCACCAAACCAGCGACTGCTGCTGAGCCACCGAAACAAGTTGCAGTGGCGGAAGGTGCTCAACTGCCGGCCTCACCAGTTGCCGCTAAAACTGCTGCCCCAACGGCGGATATGGCGACATTTCTGGCAGCTAATGACTTGTCGCCGCTGTGGCAGGCTGATTATAGCCAGAAGGCGAATGATTCTTCCCGGCCTATCATTCTCGACGGTTTTTACGGCGACGAACACCGCCACATTTCCGTGATTTTTGAGCGTGTGCAACGAGATGCTGCGCAGCCGAACGTGTTCCAGGTGCAGGGCCGCACCCGCTACAAAAAATACATCACGCCCTTCGAGGGCACCATCACGGTAGAAGGCCTGAAACCGCTAAAAGCTTATCTGGACCTCGACTCGGTGGAAGAGGCACGGGCCCGGGCCTACACAGCCACGGCGCGCTTTACGCTACGCGAAGACCCCACAACCGATGGGGCCGGTACCTATCAGGGAACCGCGGCCATGGACTTCTACCAACTGGCTTCCGGCAAGCTGCACTTGGTGCAGCTCATGCCCGACCCCGTCCTGCCCACCGGCGGTGGGGGCCTGCTGTTTCGGGGGCAGTGGACGAGCAACCGAACGGGCCGGCGGCAAGCCGTGGCTTTTGCCAACTACTCCGAGGCCGTGTTGCCAGACGCCATGAAGGATTTATACATCGGCGAGCGCGGGGAAACCCTCAACCCCAAATACGCCCGCCTGGATTGGAGCGAGGCCTGGGAAAACGACGAATGGTGGGCCAAGCCTGCGAGGCCAGCCCTCAGCCTCTGATACTAAAACACCGCAGCACACCGTTAGGAATTTAGAAGCGCCATCTAGCAATATAGCGGGCCTTCACTCACTCTTTTCGCGGTTTTATGCGTTACTTCCTGCTGCTGGCGGCGCCCGCGCTGCTGCTTGGCGCGGCCCGGCCCCTGCGTCGGCCAACCCCATTGGCCCCGCCGCCCACCTCCGCCCCGGCGCCCCTGGCCGCGCCCGGCGCCGTGCTCTCCAATGCCGCGCGGCAGGCCCTACTGTCCCGCGCCAACTTGGGCCGGCTGTGGCAGCACAAGCCCCAAAGCGGCACCGAGGACGTGCTTAACGGCTGCTACGGCTACGATGGGCGGCGTATTGAGTTCGTGTTCACCACGGTACAGGCCGACGCCAAAAGTCCTGGCCGCTACCTCGTGGCCGGCAAGTTTCGCTGCTACGAGGACGTGACGCCCTTCCGCGGCAGCGTCGAGCTGCAGCAGGTGCAGCGCCTGCCCACCGAACAGGCTAGGTATTCCGAATTCGACGAAAACAAAGCCCCGGTGTATTGCGCCACCGGCAGCTTTGCCCTGCGCGCCACCAGCCGCCACGGCCTCGGGGGAGAATTCAACGGCCGCGTGGCGCTGGATTTCCGGCTAACTGCCAACCAGCGCGTCGAGCTGGCCACCTACACCAGCAACCCCGCCACCCGCAACGGCGGCCTGCTTTTCGATGGTCAGTGGCGCGAAGACGCGGCCTCCGAAACCACCGTGCCGGCCCTCTGGAAGCAGGGAATTGCTGTGACGCGCCAGATTTTGACGCGCTTTGAAATCGGTGAGCGGGACGCTCACATCAACCCCAAATACGCCCGCGTGGGCTGGAATTCGTTCTGGAAAAACGACGAATGGTGGGCTGAGCAATCGGTAGCTCGACGCTAAAGTGGTGGGCAGAAAATTATTAGCTAAGTGAATTAGTATCTTCGCCCTTGCGTTGCTAACTTCACCAGCCGAATCTGCGTTAGCATTGTACGCTATTCCCGGCTGCTGCCCTCCCCGATGATTAATACCAACCTCAAGTTTTGCCGGCGCGAGCTCGCCCTCACGCAGGCCCAGATGGCCGATAAACTCGGCATCAAACGCTCCCTGGTGGGCGCCTACGAAGAAGGCCGCGCCGAGCCCCGCCTCGCCACCCTCGTCAACATGGCCCGCCTGTTCGGTATCACGCTCGACCAGCTGGTTACCACCGACTTTAGCAAGAAAAAGAACGCCAAAATCATCGGTACCGCCCCGGCTCCCGAGGCCAGCGCTGAAGCCGACGACCAGCCCGAGCCGCCCACGCCCGCCGGCGGCAAGCTGCGCGTGCTAGCCTTCACCGTCGACCAGGACCAGAACGAAAACATTGAGCTGGTGCCCCAAAAAGCCGCCGCCGGCTACCTCAACGGCTACGCCGACCGCGAGTACCTGGAGGTGTTGCCCAAGTTCCGTCTGCCCATGCTCTCGAACACGGGCACGTACCGGGCCTTCGAAATCGCCGGCGACTCCATGCTGCCCATTGCCAGCGGTACTGTCATCGTGGGCCGCTATGTGGAGGATTGGGCCAGCATCAAGGACGGTACGCCGTGCATTGTGGTGAGCGCCCGTGACGGCATCGTGTTCAAGCGCGTCTTCAACAAAATGCGCTCCGGCGCCATGTTCGTGCTGCATTCCGACAACCCACACTTCTCGCCCTACGACGTAAAAGTGGACGACGTGCTCGAAATCTGGGAAGCCAAGAGCTACATCAGCAGCACATTCCCCATCGCCGAGCTGTCGCTGGAGCGCGTGGCTAGCCTCGTGCTGGACTTGCAGCAGCAAGTAGCGCTGCTCAAGAAGGCGTAGCCCGCGGGCTTTCCAGAGCTAAAGCAGAACGCGAAACAGTACGTCATGTCGGGCGCAGCCGAGACATCTCGCGTGGGGTAGTGACTCAATCGTGAAAACGATTATAATTGCTACCCCACGCGAGATGTCTCGGCTGCGCCCGACATGACGTTTCTATTTCCCGACATGACGTTCTTTTTTTATGCATCATGCCTAAGAAAGCGGCCCTGCCAACTTCCCACGCATCCGGCGCGTATGGGGGGCACCCCCATTCCCCAAGCTTTTGCATGATGCTTAAATACATTTCTTCCGCCGACCGCCACCACGCCGCCCCGGCGGCCTGGCTCAGCAGCTACTTTCTGTTTTCGTTTGCTGATTATTTCGACCGCGACAACATGCATTTCGGCCCGCTGCGGGTGTTTAATGATGATAGTGTGGCGGCGCAGTCGGGCTTTCCGCAGCACCCGCACTCCGAGATGGAAATTGTGACGCTGGTGCTCGAAGGCGAAATCACGCACCAAGACACGATGGGCAACAAAACGACCATCAAAGCCGGCGAAGTGCAGCGCATGACCGCCGGCACCGGCCTGGCCCACTCCGAATTCAACCGCCAGGACAAGCCCCTGCACCTTTACCAGCTCTGGTTCATTCCGGGCCAGAAGGGCTTGGCGCCCAGCTACGAGCAGAAAGACTTAGGTTTCGTCAGCGGCGACAAAAACAAGCTGGTGCCCCTCGTCACGGGCCAGAAAGTGCTCGAAGACGTGGTGTACATGAACTCGAACAGCACCGTGTACTGGGCCAATCTGAGTGAAGAAAAGGAAATCGAATTCAAAACCTTCCCCATTCGGCTCACCTTTATTTACGTGAAAGAAGGCGTGATTTTCGTGAACGGCACCGAGCTTGGCCCCAACGACCAGGCCCGCATGACGGGCGACGACGTGATACAAATCCGGGCCGGTAAGGATGCACAGTTTATCCTCATCGACCTGCCCGCGAGCGAATCCAATTACTAGCTTCGCTCCCGCAAGCACACAAAAAAGCCGGCCCTGGAGCCGGCTTTTTTTATGTAACCAAAAGATTGTGTGAGACTTAAAAATTGTAGCTCACGCCCGCCGAGTAGCCGGTCGATTTGCCGATGTTGCGGCCCGCTACATAGGTGCTGATGCCCAGCGACAGCCCAAAACCATTGGCGATGGGCCGGTAGCCGCTGGCGCCCAGGCGCACGTAGTTGACGCGCGTGGAGGGGAAGAAGCCCGTGAAACCCTGCTCCGAAATGTCGGTGCCGCCGTCCGATTCCTGGAACGAAGCGTAGCCTTCAAGGTAAGTTTTGGGCCCGGCGTAGCCCAACTTGGCTTCGCCGACGAGGGCGTGCGGCACCTGGCCGGTGCGCAAGCTGTAGCCCACCTGGGCCGTAGCAAACACGCCGGAGGCCGTTTTGAGGTGCGCCACGCCGGCCGTGGAGTACTTGGTGGCGCGGTTGCCGATGGCAATAATGTAGCCATAACCGGTGTTCGTCTGGTAATTGCTGACGGGCGTGCTGAAGCTCACCACGCCCAGCAAATCGAGGATGCTGCTGCCGATTTCGCGCGAGTAGGCCTTGAATTTGAGCAGGCCGGTGATGTCCTGCAGGCCCTGGCGCACGTTGGTGTAGCCTTGGTCGGAGTAGAGGGCGTTGAGGTCGCTGATGACGGTGCCCGGAGCCCGACCTTTCGATTGGATGAAGGGCAGGCTCACCACCGCGTCAATCTTGTCGGTGAGGCCGTAGGTGCCGTAGAGGTTGACGGAGTTGATGCGGACTTCCTGAAAAATGGGCACGCCGTCGATTTTTTCCGGCGCCAGAAATACGTGCATGTAGCTTTCGGTGGTGCCCGAAACGGCCACCGAGCCGTGGCCTTTGCCAGCCATAAAACCGCTCACCAGGCTCTGGGCCCGGCCCGCCGAAGCGGTAGTTACCACAAGTAAAGCACTGAGTGCAAGCGTAGATAGTTTTTGCATAAAATTGGATTTATTAAATAAATAATTCCGGGGTTGCGAGGTGAGCAAAGCCATGGTTATTTATTTCAGAGCGCAATCTACGGTCTGGAATCAGCTTTCGGATTTACCTTAGCGCAATCCAAAGCCCTTTTAAAATCGTTTATAGTCAACGATTTGGGCCGAACGACTCCTCTGGCTCGGTCAATACATTATTTTACACGATGAAAAAATATTTTCCCCTTAAAGCTGGTGTGCTGGCTCTGACCCTGTTTGCTGCCGGATGTGCTAAAAACAAGGAAGTGGCACCAACCATTACCAACATTGCCGTCACCAATCCCGATTTCCAGACGCTGGAAGATGCGGCCATTCGTGGCAACGTGGCGGTGCTGCTCGGCAACAAGAACGACGCCGACCCGTCGGGCAATTTCACGGTGTTTGCGCCCACCAACGCGGCTTTTGCCCGCCTGGGCCTCAACTCGGCTGCTGACCTCACGGCTTTGCAGCAGCCGTTTCTGCGCAACACGCTGTTTTATCACGTCTTCAGCGGCACGCTGCCGGGCAGTGCGCTCACGCCGGCCAGCACGTCGGGGTCGGCGTTGGGCATCACGCGGCGCATCATTCAGCGGGCCGATGGGAGCAAGTACGTCAACGGCTCGAAGATTCTGGGCACGGACGTGGCGGCTGCCAACGGCCTAATTCACCCCATCGACAAGGTGCTGCTGGCCACCGGCGCCGATGTGCTCAACTCGGCCCTGGCCCTGCAAAAGGGGGACGTGTTTGTGAAGCCGGAGCTGACGTTCCTGGTCGAAGCCGTGGTGTATTGCAACCTGCAAGCGGCGCTGACGGGCACTGCCACGACCCCCAAGCTGACAGTTTTTGCCCCCACCGACCAGGCATTTAAAGACCTGGGTGTGTTGCTGAATGTGCCGCTCAACGTGCCCGCCGACATTCGCAAGCTGCCGGTGGCTACCGTGACGGCCGTGCTGCTCAACCACGTCATCATTGGCGGCACGCAGGGCGGCAAGTTCACCCCGGAGCTGCCCGAAAACTCGACCATTGCCGCCGCCGGTGGCCCCATTGCCCTCGGCGCTTTCACCAACGGCGTGCTCACCGCCAAAGGCAACGGCAACACCGCACCCGCTAACATGGTGATTCCCGACGTGCAATGCACCAACGGTGTGGTCCATGTCATCGACCGCGTGCTGCTGCCGTAGTAGATAAATAGCGCCGTCGGAGCGCAAAAAGAGAACGTCCTGCTAAGCGCAGCCGAAGCATCTCTACCTCAATAGTAAACCCAATCGGATGGATTACTTGCACGGTAGAGATGCTTCGGCTGCGCTCAGCAGGACGTTCTATTTGCTTGATTTAGCCAGTTACATCGTGTATTTCCGGCCTTTGTTCTGGGCTTTCAAATAAGCCATGAGGGGCTGGAAGTAGTCGACCATGGCGCGGGCCGAGAGGTCTTCGCCGGTTTTTTCCTTGAGTACCACGCGCCAGTCGCGGCTGGAGCCGGGGCGCATGATGTCGCGCAGGAACTGGCCCACTTCCTCGTTGCCGAAGTAGTTGGTGGCGTGTGGGTCCTGGTGCAGGATGTTTTTGGCGATGTGGTCGTGCAGTTGGAACAGGATGACGTAGCTCAGGGCGTAGTCGTAGTACTGGGCGGGGTCATCGTTGATGTGTGTTTTGGTGGCGGGGTCGAGGAAGTTTTCGCCGCGGGTGGTGGGCGGCACCATGCCCTGGTACTGCTTGCAGAGGGCCCACCACCTGGCGTTGAGCTGGTCGGCGGGCAGCTTGTCGGCGTAGAAGCTGTTTTCCCACTCGCTCATCACGCCCGAAGCGAAAGGAATAAACGTGACGTAGCTCAGGGCTTCCTGGAGCAATTGCTGGGTCTGGTCGGTTTTGGTGCTGGCCGGAATCAGGCCCAGGCCCACCAGGAAGGGCTTTTGCTTGGCCGCCAGGCCCATCATGCTGCCGATGGCCTCGTGGTAGGCGCGGTTGGCGCCCTGGCGGAGCAGGGGCGGCACGTCGGGGTTGGAGTAGGTTTGGTAGTAGAAAATGTGGCCTAACTCGTGGTGGGCGGTTTCGTACCATTCGGTATTGGGTTCCACGCTCATCAGGCTGCGCAGGTCCTGGTTCAGGTCCATGTGCCAGGCCGAGGCGTGGTTATTTTTCTTGTAGGTGGCGTTTTTGGGCAGCGGGTAGAGGCTGCTTTTCTCGTAGAACGAAGCCGGCAGCGCCGGGAAGCCCAGGCTTTGGTAGAACCGCTCGCCCTGCTTCACCTGCCACTCGGCCCCTTTTTTGGCCAGCACGGCGTCGAGGTTCAAGCCTTTCACGTCCACCATCGCGCCCCAGTCCTGGCCCCAGCGGTTGGGCAGCCAGTGGGCGGGCAGGTAGTCGGGCACCTGCTTCACGTGGTATTTCTTGGCCAGCTCGTAGCGGGCGTAGGTGTGCAGCTCGCGGTAGAGGGGCCGCAGCTCGTCGTTGATTTTGCGCACCAGGGCCATCATTTCATCCCGGGTCAGACCGTAGTCGCTGGCTTGGTAGGTGAAATAATCGGGGTAGCCCAGGGCTTGCACCGTCTGGTTGCGCAGGTCGCGTAGGTTCAACAGGCCGTCTTTCAGTGTGGGGCCGATGGCCTTGCTGGCCTCCCAGATTTGCTGGCGTTTCTGCGGATTGGTTTCCTTGCGCAGCAGCTCGTCGATGTCGTTGGTGGTGACGGACTTGCCAGCGTACTTATAATCGAACCCGTAGAGCTTTTCCGTCTGGGCAGCTTCGGCGCTGATGCGCTTTTTCACCACGTCGGCCACGGTTTGCGGGTTGTTGGCGGCGTTGTAGAGGGCCGTTTCCAGCTGCTTTACCTGCAGGGGCGTCAGGGCGCTTTTGTGGGTTAGCAGCTCGCGCAGCTGGCGGATATTGTCGGCGCTGCCCGTGAAGGCGGCCATGCGCTGGTTGGCGCGGGTGGTGGCGCCGGCGTTGCTGGTGTCGCCAGCCACGATGTGCGTGTTGGAACGCCATTCAGCCTCGCTCGACGCCGTGTAGAGGCGCACGTACTCGGCATTGTAGCCGTCCAGAAACTGCTGGGCCTGAGCGCGGTGGTCGGGCGGGGCCGGGGCGGCGGGCGGCGGGGGCGACGCTGCGGGTGTGGTGGCGACGGGGGCTTTCGCGGTGGGGGCGCAGGCGGCCAGCGTGACGGCGGCCACGAGGGGAAGCAGATGCTTTTTCATGGGGCAAAGAAATGCATTTTGCCGACGTCTGTCATCCTGAGCGCAGCGAAGGACCTTCTCACGGCTGAATCATTGGTTCCAACGTGAGAAGGTCCTTCGCTGCGCTCAGGATGACAGACGTTATGCCGCTTGCGCCTGCCCCAGGTGGCACTCCTTGTATTTCTTGCCGCTGCCGCAAGGGCACGGGTCGTTGCGGCCAAACTTGCGACGGCCGCGTAACGTCTTCAGCCACTCGCGCGGGTCGGTGGCGAATTGGAGGAAACGCTTCTTGGGGTTTTGGCGGAAAACCCGGCTCAGCAGTGCGTATAGCTCGGGGTGGTTTTCTTCCAGCTTTTCGGGCTTCTCAAAGAAGTATTCCGTGACCACCGCGAAGAATTCGGCTTCGTTGGTAGCCGCGTAAGGGTTGATTTCGGACTTGCCGGCCTGAATGGCAGCAATCTCGCGCTGCATCACCTCGGCCCAAGGCTGCAGCAGCTCGGGTGGCAGGGCGGCCTGGGGCACGCCGTCAATCACGCCGTCGGCCTCATCCAGCAGGTGCGCAAACTCGTGGATGCCCACGTTCTGCCGGTCCACCGCGTCGCGGAAGCCCTGTTCCAAAGAAGCTTTGGAAAGGCGCATGTAGTGCTGGTTCTGGAAGCCCTGCACCGAGCCCAGCAAGGTGCCCTGCAGCGGCTGCACTTCCTGGTCGGGCGCGTCGGGCAGCTTCCAGGCATCGGGCACGATGAGCACCTCGCCCAGGTGGCTGTATTCCCACTCAGGAAAGCCAAATACCGGAATCAGGGCCGAGGCCGCCACCAGTAGGCGCGTGGTGTCGTCCACCTCCGTTTGCACGCCGGTGATGCGCGTGCCGGCCAGAAAAACCTGCACCTGCTTCTCAAACCGGGCTTTTTCACTCTTGCTGAGTGCCAGGTAGAAGGCCACCCGCTCGGCCAGAATCTGGCGCCAGGCACTCGGGAACTCGGCCGCGACGGCCTCGGCGCGGCGGCGCGAATCGGCGGTGGCGTATTGGTAAAACGCGTACAGAATGGCCGCCAGCACGGCCAGGGAAATCAAATAGGGCATGGGCCGATAGTACGGCTGCCCCGGTTGCGGGTTGGGCTAGGGGTTAGACCAGGGGCTATCGGCAGGGCGTTTGGTGGCCTCGTCCGTATTGCGGCCGAGGCGGTAGCCCAGGCCGGCGCGCAAGGCGAAGTTGGAGCCGAAGAAAGCGGTGCCGTAGCCTTGGGAATCGTCGTTGTAGTCGCGGTAAAGTTGCACATCTACGCTGGTAGTGAAGCGTTTGCTGCGAAAGCCCAGGCCGATGTTGGGCAGGATGACTGCCTTGGCAAAGGGCACGTTGCTGGAGGTGGCCTCCACCGTGGCACCAGAAACGGCGGTGATGCGCGGCGCTATGGTCTTATTCAGCTCATACCCAAAGCTAACCAGCCACTGCCGCTCATGCGGAGTCGGGATAAAGAAGCGCACGCCCAGCCGCGCGCTGCCCAGCAGGGCTTTGTAGGTATAAACGGATTTGGAGTACGAATAATAGTCGTACTCTGCATTGGAGCTTTTGAACGAGCTCAGCGTCAATTCGCCGAAGATGGCCGCCGTGCGGCTGGGCTGCAATACCTCAGCGTACAGCCCGCCGAAGGGATGCACCGCGCAATCGACGCACGTGCCGGCCAGCTCCGCCGCGTTGCTCTCGGTGCGGTTGTAGCGCGCCCCCGCCAGCACGCCGCCCTGGAAAGCCAGCCGTCGCCGCGGTTTGGCCTCGGCCAGCACGTTGTGGCCGGGCTGGTGGGTGGGGCTGCACGCGGTGTTGTAGGCCAGCACCACGGCCGAGAGGCCTTCAACCGTGAAAGCGGCCTTCTGAGCCGCCTGGGACACCGTGGGGCAGTCGCCAAAATATACGCCGAGCTGCCCGCGGTAGTTGTTGCCATTCACCAGCGTCCACACCCCGTCGGTGCCTTGGCGCAGGTACTTGCGCTCGCTCAGGTCCAGCGGCGGGCGGTCGGGGCGCAGCACCACGTAGTGGATGATGTCGGGCAGCACCACCCGCACCAGCGACGCGGTGCCTTCCACCAACACTTCGGCCAGCAGCGAATCGGTTTGGATGGCCGGACGGTTTTCGCGGGGCAAATGGCCTACTATAGCCTTGGCGGCGTGGTCGATGGGCAGGCGCAGGAACCGGAAGTACCGGCCGCCGGTGAATCGCGCCGCCCGCAACTGGTGCGGCAGGTAAGTTTCGCTCTGACTGTCGGCCGTGCGGCGGAAGCGGATGGAAAGGGGCGGCGCTTCCCAGAATCCGTTTTCGATTTCGCCCCGCAGGGTGTCGCCCACGGCGCGCACCACGTAGCCCGGCTCGAACGTTTGGGCCTGGGTTTGGTAAGAATAGGCCGAGAGACCAAGTAGTAGAAAAAGTAAACGACGGGGCATGGAAAGGGAATGAAGGGAATAAGGCATCGAAAATAAGGGCAAACGACTGTGACTGATTTGGAAGCCGCTCAACGGCCGCCGGTGCATTTGCCCCGAAGCGGTGCTTCGGCCTGCGCAAGGGCTTGGGCGGAAGAATACTGTTCGAATTTGATTCGGCCGAAATACCGCTTCGGGGCAGCGGTTCGGCTGATGCAAGCCGCTGCTTACGGCTGCGCGGGGGCGGGCTTCGGTGCGTCGGCTTTAGAACCCAGCCGGTAGGCCACGCCCAGGCGGGCCGCAAAGTTGGAGCCGAAGAAGAGCGCGCCGTTCAGCTCCCCAATCTGGCCCAGCCCGGTGGTGGCGTTGGCCGTCTGCAGGTCGCTGCTGCCGTACATCTGGCCGTCGAGGCTCAGGGTGAGGCGCTGCCTCCGCCAGCCCACGCTCACGTTGGGAAACAGCGTCGGGCGGGCGTAGTACAGCTCCGGGTCGGTGGGGGCGGGCTTGCCGTTGGTGGGCGTGAGGCGGGCGCCGCCAATAAAATTCAGCTCGTAGCCAATGCCCACAAACAGGCGTTGCGCGGCCGCCTGGCCGATGAAGTAGCGCATGCCGAGGCGGGCCGTGCTCAGCCACGCCGCATACTCAAACTCGTTGAACTGGTCGATGCCGGCCGTGTTGTAGCCGGTGTACTCGGCCCCCCGGCTGCGAAAGCGGCTCAGGCTCAGTTCAAAATAGGCCGCCACGGCCCGGCCCGGCTGCAGCACCTCGCCATAGAGCCCGGCAAACGGGCGGGGCTGGCAGTCGGTGCAAGCGCCGGCGTAGTACAGCGAGCCGCTTTCGATGCGGTTGTAGCGCATCCCCGCCAGCACCCCACCCTGAAACGCCACCCGGCGGCGCGGGCGGGCCAGGGCCAGCAGACTGCGGCCGGGCTGCTTGGCATACGCCTCGTTGTAGGCCTGCACCACGTCGGCCAGGGCTTTTTCGGTGAAAGGGGCTTTTTGGACGGCGGCGTGGGCGGCCGGGCAGTCGCTGAAATACACGCTCAACTGGCCCCGGTAGTTGTTGCCGTCGGTGAGCAGCCAGGCTCTGTCCACAGTCTGGCGCAGGTACTTGCGCTCGCTCAGGTCGAGGGGCGTCCGGCCGGCCTGCAGCAGCAGGTAATGCGCGGGCCGCTCAAACCGCTGCACCCGCACCAGCGACACTGGCCCGTCCACCAGCACCTCGGCCAGGAGCGAATCGGTGTGCACGTCGGGGCGGTTTTCGTAGGGCAGCTTGCCCACTTTGGCCCGGGCGGCGCGGTCGATGGGCAGGCCCTCGTAGCGAAAAGCCCGGCCCCCGGTAAAGCTCACGCGGCGCAGCTGCCGGGGCTTAAACACTTGGTCGGGGGCGGCGGGAGCGGGCCGGAAGCGGATGTGCTTGGGCGGCTCTACCCAAAACCCATTTTCGATTTCGCCCCGCAGCGTGTCGCCGTTGGCGCGCACCACATAGCCCGGCTCATACGCCTGGGCATTCGCCGAAAAAGAAAAGGAGAGGAGCGCGCCGCAAAAGGGTAGAAGCAGTAAGCGTGTCGTCATAGAAAGATTGGAAGGGAGAAACGGACTGCTAAAATAGCGGCAAATGCGTCATCAGCTTCTCGCGGAGCAGCGCAATGAGCGCCGGGTCCTGAAACGGATACTTATCCGGAATGCGCAGCACCACGAGGGTTTTGCCATGCAATTCCTCCGCAAATTTTTCGCGCAGCCGGTCGGCGTGGCGGCGCTCCATCACGAAAATGGTTTCGGCCCAGCCCAGGTGGCCGGCCGACACGCGCACCCGGGCCCCCGGCTCGGTACCGGCCGAGCGCGCCTCATAGTGCGGGTGCTCATCAAAAAGGCGCTCGGCGGTGAGGCTGCGCCACTTGTTCTGGCTGCAGATGAAGAGGAGGCGCATGGTGCGGCTGTGTGGGAATGAATAATGAGAATGAATAATAAAAACGTCATGCTAAGCGCAGCCGGAGCATCTCTACCGCTGAAGTAATGATTTACTCGCGTGGTAGAGATGCTTCGGCTGCGCTCAGCATGACGTTTGGGTATCGTTTAGGATACCTTTCTGCTACCGAATCAGGGCCACCTTCACCTTCTTGCCCTTCACCTTAGCCCCTTGCATATTCGCCAGCACTTCCTCGGCCAGCGCCTCGGGCACGGCCACGAAGCTGTGGTGGTCGAAGACTTCGATGCGGCCCACGGCGTCGCGCTCCAGGCCGCCCACGCTCACAAAGGCGCCGGCCAGGTCGCCCCGGCTGATTTTCTCGCTCTTGCCGGCCGATACGTGCAGCGTGACGGTGCTCGGGCGGGGGGCCTTGGGCGCGGCGGCGGGCAGAGCCGGGGGGCGCATGCCGGCCCATTGCACGTTCTTAGCCGTGGGCCACTGCTGAATTTTCTGCTGCTCGTGGGGCGTGACGAGCAGGTGGGCGGTGCCAACGGCGCCGGCCCGGGCCGTGCGGCCGGCCCGGTGCTGGAAGGTATCGGTTTCGTGGGGCGGGTCGAACTGCACCACGGTGTCGAGGTCGTTCACGTCGAGGCCGCGGGCGGCCACGTCGGTGGCCACCAGCACTGTGGCCGAGCCGTTGCGCAGCTTCATCATGCTTTTGTCGCGCTCGGGCTGCAGCATTTTGCCGTGCAGGGCCTCGGCGGCTAGGCCCCGGCCGCGCAGGAAGCGGGTAAGTTCCTCCACCCGGTCGCGGGTGTTGGCGAAGACCAGGGAGCGGCCGGCGGTGGGCTGGCTGATGATATGGTAAAGGGCCGCCGGCTTCATGTCGGCGGCGCTGAGGACGTGGCCGAGCAGCACCAGGCTCTCGGGCAGCGTGGTGGCGTTGGAGCCGCCCACGTTCATCACCCGGGGCCGCGTCAGGTACTCGCGCACGAGGCTCAGCACCTTATCGGGCATGGTGGCCGAGAACAGGAGCGTCTGGCGGCGCTGCGGCAGCCGGCTGATGATGGTAGCCATTTCTTCCTGGAAACCCAGTTCCAGCAGCTTGTCGGCCTCGTCCAGCACCAGCACTTTCAGGCGGTTGGGCACAATGGTGCGGCGCTCCAGGTGGTCGAGCATGCGGCCGGGGGTGGCCACCACCACGTGGGGCATCTGCTGCAGGCCCTTCACCTCGTCGCGCATGGCGTGGCCGCCGTAGTAGCCGGCCACCCGCAGGTTCGGAATGTGCTTGCCGAGGCGCTGCAGGGCGTCGCGCACCTGAAGGACCAGTTCGCGGGCGGGCACCAGCACCAGCGCCTGCATGGTGGCCGAGGTGGGGTCGACCTGCTGGAGCACGGCCAGGCCGTAGGCGGCGGTTTTGCCCGAGCCGGTGGGGGCCTGCCCGGCCACGTCCTGGCCTTCGAGGGCGGGGGCCAGCACCAGCTGCTGCACGGGGGTAGGCTGGGTGAAATTCAGTTCGGCCACGCCCGCCAGCAGGGCGGGGGAGAGGGCAAAATCGGCGAATTGCAGGTTGGGCTGGGTGGTTTTGGGCGCTTCGGCAGCGGCCCCGGCGGCGGAGGTGTCGGGAGTATTCACGGGGCAAAGGTACGGCTTACGGCAGCGGGCGCCGTATTACATAGGTGTCTTCGAAACAAGGGCGAAAAAGCCGAAAAGCACCAGGAAATACAACAGAAGTAATGCCAACACCACCACGATAAAGCCACCGAACACAATCCCGAGCACGTCGAGTGCAAAGCACCACTTCGCTACCAGAAAAATCAGCCAGCCGCCCAGGCCCACCAGCGTCAGATAAACGGTCCAAGCCAGAAGCCTTCCCAAGACGTAACGCACTTTTCCCCAGCCCGTGCTCGGCTCCGGAGCGCCAGAATGCCGCCGCCCGATAACCGACCGCAGCAGAGTGTCGGAGGGTGTGTGGAGCCCAGGGCGAAATCTCGGGCTCTCATGCCGGCGGGCCAAGGGCTTACCGGTCGGCCGGATTTCCGGTTGATTGCCGGGTGAGTGGTATGCGGCCACTTCCATGCATTTGAGCGAAGCCACCGGCTGGTTGCCGGCTGGCGGCGGCACCGGCCGCACCGCTCCGGCAAAAGTCGCACGGGAAACGCCCGCAATCGGCCGCGCCGCATGCGGTTCAAAGGCAAATCGGGCGTAGCGGCAGCCGTTCAGCAGCAGGAGCAGCGAAATGAAGAACGGCGTCAACAAGGGACGGTAGCCCTGCTTACTCCTACGCCTGTAAGCCTTGCCTAACCTACTCCAATGGATGAAAAGCAGCACCGCCATAACTCGGATATTAAATAGCTCAGGAGTTGAGCAGCGCCGCCAGCCAAAGCAGAGGCTTTACTCGTCCACGTTCACCAGCCGGTAGCGCACGGCCGATTTCTTGGGCTTGATATCGAGCCCGATACGGTGCGCGTACGCTTTGGTAAACGCCGCCCCGAAGTAGAATATCATGGCGCAATAGAACACGAACAGCAGCACCAGCACCAAGCTGGAGGCCGGCCCGTAGACGGGGCCCAAATCGCGGGCTACCAGCAGCTGGCCCAGCACCACTTCGCCCAGGCTGATGAGAAACGCCGTGAGCGCCGCCCCGCGCGTGACGGCCCGCCACGGCACTTTGGCCAGGCTCAGGGTGCGAAACGTGACGCCGAACCACGCCGCCAGAATCAGCCAGGCGATGAACGCATTCAGCCCGCGAACCACGAAGTAGCCGAAGGTGGCGTCGAACTCGTGGATGCTTTCGGCAAACAGGCCCAGCGCCGAATCGGTGCTGAAGGCCAGCAGCGAGAGGCCCGCCGTGGCCAGCAGCACCCCGGCCGAGCGCACCCGCTCGCGCAGAGCCTGAGAAAACTTGCCCGCACCGCGCTTGGGCCGGATTTGCCAGAGCTGATTGAGCGAGTGCTGAATGACGGTGAACAGCGTGGTGGCCACAAAGAGCAGAAAGGCGAAGCCCGCCACCGTCACCAGCCGGCTGCGCATGGGGTCGGCCACGTTCATCACAATCTGGGCCACCAGCCCGGCCGCCGACGCCCCCACCAGGTTGCTCACCTTGGCCAGCAGCATCACCCGCACCAGCGACGACGGATAGAGCGAGCTCAGCAGCTGCACCAGAATGATGAGGATGGGCGGCAGCGCAAACGACGTGAAAAACGCCGTAGCTGCGCCCAACCGCAGTGGGTCGTTCTGGCCCAGCTCGCGGGCGGCGCGGTGCAGCAGAATGGGCAGCTCGCGCCACCACGGGCCCGGCAGCTCGGGCGGAGAACCTAACTTTGTCATAAAGGCCCAAAAGGCAACATTTCGGGGCGCTGCCGTATGAGGAAGCCTGCCTGAACGAAGGTAAGGGCCGCCGCCGGGCCCGTCGCAGGCCTCCCTCACTTTTCTTTATGCCAATTCCCGAACCTTCGCCGTTGCCGTTAGCTCCTGAGCCCGCCGCGCCGCCGCGCTCCTGGCTGCGCCGCCGCCTGCTCGACCCCTTGCTCGACCTGCTCAAGGCCGGCCTCACGCCCTCGCAGCTGGCCCTCACCGTGGGCCTGGGCGCGGCCGTGGGCATCGTGCCGCTGCTGGGCGTGACCACCATACTGAGTGCCGCCGTGGCCCTGCGCCTGCGCCTCAATGTGGCCGCCATGCAGCTCGTCACCCACCTGATGACGTTCTTCCAACTGGCCTTGCTCATTCCCTTTTTGCGGGCCGGGGCCCGGCTGCTGGGCCAGGGCCCGCAGGTGGAGCACCTCACGCTGCCCGCCCTGCGCCAGCTCATCGAACACGAGGGCTGGCAGGCCATCGGCAAACTGCTGTGGCGGGCCGAACTGGGCGCCCTGCTGCTGTGGGCCGTGGCCTGCGTGCCGCTGGTAGCGGTACTTTATTTCGTGTTGCGGGCAGTGTTCCGCCGGGTGCTGGCGAAGCAAGAGGTGGCAGTTGAGTAAATAGAACGTCTAAAAAGCAACGTTAAAACGCCAGCAGCGCCGCCGCCTGCTCGCGTAGCAATTGCCGGGAAAGGTCGTGGTTGAGGCCGTCTTCGGCGTTCAAATCCTGGTTAATGAAGGGCAGGCGCACGCGCTGGGGCAGCACGGCCGTGCCCAGGTACATCAGCACGTCGGTGAGGTGAGCCATGGCCAGCAGGCCGCCCTGGCCGCCGCTGCTCAGGCCCACCAAGGCCGCTTTCTTGCCGGCGATGCCGCCCGGATAGGCCAGACCGTCGATGAAGGCTTTGAGCACGCCGGGGAAGGACGCGTTGTATTCGGGCACCACGATGACCAGCTTGGGGCCGGCATCCAGCATAGCGGCCAGGCGGTTGAACTCGGGATGGCTGCCTACGTTGGCGTACAGCGCCGTGGCCACGAAATCGGCGGGTAACTCGGCCAGGTCGAGAATCTGGCTTTCCGCGCCCAGCTCGGTGAGTACCGTGCGGTAATAATTGGCGATGCGGCGGGCCCGCGAGTTGGGCCGGTTGGTGCCGGCGAGTATCGTTATCAAAATGCAGCGGGGTTGCGGGTAAAGTCTGCTGCTAACCCGGAAGACGCCCCATTGGTTACGTCAGGCGGGCCAATACGGCCTTGAGCGCAGTTTCGGGGGCGCTACTACCTGCGTTGCCCAAGCCAGCTGGCCACCCCGGCCAAACGCCCGCGCCGTCCGTATGGAGGGCCTATGCATCCACCCGCCACCGCCAGCTCCCGTCCCAACCTCACCCAGGGTTCCATCCTGAAAGCGCTGCTCACGCTGGCGCTGCCCATCGTGTTCGGCAACCTGCTCCAGACCGGCTACCAGCTGGTGGATGCCTTTTGGGTAGGGCGGCTGGGCGCTGGCGCGGTGGCCGCCGTAGCCGTGAGCTTCCCAGTCAATTTCCTTCTGATTGCACTGGGGTCGGGCTTTTCGGTGGCCGGCTCGGTGCTGGTGGCCCAAAACTACGGTGCCCGCAACCTGCCCATGGTCAACCACATTGCGGCCCAGGTACTGGTGCTCGAAACCGGGCTGGCGCTGGTGCTCACGGCGGTGGCGCACTGGGGCTCGCCGCTCATTCTGCGGCTCATCGGGGTGGGGCCCGACATCTTCGCGCAGGCCGACCAGTTCCAGCGCATCCTGTTTCTGGGGCTGGCCTTCAACTTCGGCTTCCTGATGTTTCAGGCCCTGATGCGGGGCGTGGGCGAGGTGCGAATTCCGCTCTACATCAACATCGGCACGCTGGCGCTCAACTTCCTACTCGACCCGCTTTTCATCTACGGCTGGGGGCCGGTGCCGGCCTTCGGGGTATCGGGCGCGGCCGTGGCCACGCTCATCACGCAGGCCCTGAGCATGGCGGTGGGCATGGCGGTGCTGCTGCGGGGCCGCTCGGGTATCCAGCTTTCCTTCAAAGGCTTCAAACCCGATTTTGCGCTAATGGGCCGTGCCGTGAAGCTGGGCGTGCCCTCGTCCATCGAGCTGTCGGCGAGGGCGCTGGGGCTGTCGGTGATGACGGTGCTGGCCGCCTCGTTTGGTACTACCGTGCTGGCCACTTACGGTATCGGGTCGCGCATTCTGGCGCTGGGCATCATCCCGGCGCTGGGCATTTCGCTGGCCTGCTCCACCCTGGTGGCTCAGAACATTGGCGCGCGCAACCTGCCCCGCGCCGTGCAAACGGCCAACTACGCCATTGGCATCAGCTTCGGCGGGCTGCTGGTGGTGGGGCTGCTGGGCTACCTGGCGGCCGGGCCGTTGGTGCAGTTCTTCCTGAAAGGCGACGAAGCCGTGAGCCGTGACGCCGTGGAGTTTGTGCACATTGCTGTGTTCAGCTTGTGCTTCACGGGCGCGCAGCAGTCAGTTTCGGGGGCCTTGCGCGGGTCGGGCAACACCTTGTCGGCCATGATGCTGACCATTATCGGGGTGTGGGTTTTTCAGTTTCCGGTGGCTTGGTACCTGTCGCAGCACACGGCGCTGGGCTTCCACGGCCTGTGGTGGTCGTTTGTAATCGCCAACGTGCTGGCGGCGGTGCTGGCCCTGCTCTGGTACCTGCGCGGCGACTGGAAAGGCCAGGACCTGGCCGACCCCTTGCAGCAGGACGCCAACGTGGTAGCGCAACTGGAAGACAAGCCCTAGCTGAGAGGGGTGGAACGGCCTCTCATTATTAAGCGCCGTTATGTACGACCGGGGCCGTGAATGGGCCAGAATCGACGGTCGCGCTGTACATTCGCCTCATGCCTGCTTCTGCCCGCACTAGCGTATTCATCAGCTACAGCCACGCCGACGAAAAGTGGCGCAAACTGCTCGAAAGCCATTTTGCGCCCTTGCAGCGCGACCACCGCAACTTCCGAATCTGGAGCGACAAGGACCTGCAAGTGGGCGAACCCTGGCTGGACCGCATTCGCAAAGAGCTGGCAACCGCCAAAGTAGGCATTCTGCTGATTAGCCGCCACTTCATGGCTTCAAGCTTCATTCATTCCGACGAACTGCCGCCGCTGCTGGCAGCGGCGAAGGCCGAAGGGGTGGTGCTGCTGCCGGTCATCGTAGGGCACAGCACCTTCAAAAGCTCACCGCTGGGCAAGCTGCAAACCTTCAACCAGCCCGATAAGCCGCTGGTCGACCTCACGCCTTCGCAACGCGACAAAGAGGTGGTGCGTCTGTGCGAAAAGATTGCCAAGCTGCTCAAGCTGAAAGCCGCTTCCGCCCAACCGGTGCCGAAAAAAGCCGCCGCGCCCAAAGCCCCCAAGCGCGTGGCCCCGGTGGCCGCCCAGCCCGAACCGGCCGCTACCAGCGCCGTTGCCAAATCCAAAGCCATTGCCAAAAGCAAGGCCATTGCGAAGAAAAAAACGACTGCCAAACCTCCCACCAAAGCCGCCGCTACCCCCGCTACTAAAAAGATAACGCCCCGCATCGCCAAATAAACCGCGCCTTACTCCGCCTGTTTGCGGGCAGAATCCGTAGCCGCCAGCCATACCACTGCTGCCAGGCACAGCGCAAACCACGCCCACGGCAGCCGCAAATCGAGCACCGACAGCCCCCCGAAAACCAGCGCCGTGCTGAAGCTGGCGAAGGATTGAAAAGCCTGGTTCAAACCGAATATCTCGCCCCGGTCGGCCTCCGTGGTGTGGCGGGCTAGGCGCCCTTCCAGCAAGCCCTGGATGAGGGAAAGCGTGAGGCAGTCGGCCGTAACCAGGGCGTAGAGGGCCGTTTTGGAGGTGCCCATCAGGCCGTAGCCGGCCAGCACCGGCACGCCCAGCGCCGCCAGCCACACAATGGCCCGGCGCTGGTTGATGCGGTCAGCCAGGTAGGTGTAAAACACGTAGTTCAGCACGATGCTCAGCCCGCCGAAAAACATGAACATGTAGGAAATCTGCCGTGCATCGAAGCGCATTGGCCCCAGGCTCAGAAACGGCACGAAGTAGAAATAATAGCCCGTGCTGAGCGTGAGGGCCACCTGCGTGAGCACAATGCGCCGGATGCCGGGGTTCTGTTGGTTTTTCTCGCGCAGCCGCGCCCAGAGCGTGAGCGGGTTGATGGCCAGGGCCAGCTCGGCCCGCAGCTCGGCGCCGCGCACGCCACTGCGCTGCCGGTGCGTCTCGGGCAGCCAGAAACTCAGCCCCACGTTGAGGGCCGCCAGGGCCACGGCCAGTCGCACCACGTAGGTGGCTTGCTGCGCCGGCGGCACCTGCAAGGCGCTCAGCAGCAACCCCGACGCCATAGGCCCCAGCACGAAGCCCAGCGAAATGATGGCGCCCTCAATGCCCAGGTTGCGAAACAGTCGCTCCGGCTTCGAGATGTCGGTGATAGCCGAGCGCACCGTGGCGTACATACCATTGGTGAGCCCGTCCGACACGCGGTTCACGAAGTAAAGCCCCGCCCGCACCGGCAGCAGTAGCGCATTGGCCAGCAGTGTGCCCACGGCCGACAGGATGAAAATGGGCCGCCGACCGTAGCCGTCGCTCAGCCGCCCCAGCAGCGGCGCCGAAAACAGCTGCACCCCCAGAAATACGCCCGTGCCCACGCTCAACCACAATTGCGGCTGGTGCAGGCCCCGTACAAACTCGGGCAGCACCGGCCCCACGGCCGCCCCCACGATGACGTCGAGCAGAATGATGGCGTAAAGCAGCGGCAGACGGCGGTCGGAGGGGAGCAGGGGCACGGGGCAAAGTAACGGCGGGTTCGGCGGGCCGCCACGGCCGGGTGTCGGCGCCGTCAGGCTTATTTTTGCCACCCTGAGCGCGGCCTTCACTACGGGCGGCCTTCTTTTGCAGCCTATGGAGGAAGTGTTGACAGCCCCCGGGGTTTCGCCGCGGCGGGCGCGGGTGGCCATTGCGTTGTTCTTTTTTGTGTCGGGTTTCGGATTTGCTACCTGGGCCTCGCGCATCCCCATTATCCAGCACCAACTCGGGCTCGATGAAGCGCAGCTGGGGGCCGTGCTGCTGGCCCTGCCCGCCGGCTTGATGATGACGCTGCCGGTGACCGGCCAACTGTTGCAGCGCTTCAGCAGCCGGCAGGTGATGCTGGTGGGCGCCGTGCTCTACAACCTCGCGCTGGGCTTGCTGGGCTTCGCGGCGCACACCTGGCAGTTGGCGGCGCTGCTGTTCTGCTTCGGCTGCTCGCGCAACCTGCTCAACCTATCCGTCAATGCCCAGTCGGTGGGCGTCCAGACGTTTTATCCGCGCTCCATCATTGCCACGTTTCACGGCATCTGGAGCGTGGCGGGGTTCGCGGCGGCCGGCGTGGCCACGCTGCTCATCAAGAACAACGTGCCCACAGCTTATCATTTCGTGGCCGTATCGGTGGCGCTTACCGGGCTGGCGCTGGCTTTCTTCCCGCGCACGCTGGCGCTACCGCCCGCGCCGCTGGCCAAACGCTCGTTCTTCTCCTGGCCCGAAAAGCCGGTGCTGAAATTCGGCCTCATCGCCTTCGCCTCCATGGCCTGCGAAGGCACCCTCTACGACTGGACCGGCGTGTACTTCACCCAGGCCGTGCACGCGCCCAAAGAGCTGGCTCCCATCGGCTTCACCCTCTACATGGTGGCCATGACCACCGGCCGCTTCCTTGGCGACTGGCTGGTAACGCGCTTCGGCAAGAAACCCATTCTGCAAGGCAGCGGCCTGCTTATGAGCACGGGTCTGCTGCTGGCCGCTGCCTTCCCCACGGTGCCGCTGGCTGGCCTGGGTTTCGTGCTGGCGGGCTTGGGCGTGTCGTGCGTGGTGCCACTGGTGTTCGGTCTCGTAGGCCGGGCCAACCCGCTGAGTGCAGGCGCGGCCATCGCCTCCGTCTCCACGGTGAGCTACTTCGGCTTCCTCATGGTGCCGCCGCTGGTGGGCTTCGTGGCGAAGGCAGCCAGCCTGCGCTGGTCATTCGCGGTGGTGGCGATGCTGGGTGGCCTAGTGATGTGGCTGGTGCCCAAACTGCGGGTGGAAGGGGAACCGGCTCAATCGTAGTCTCCGGGTGTTCTCAGAAATGCTGTCAGCGGCGAAAACCGAAGGTGCCTCTGCTCTACTGTGCGTTAGCCTGAAAAAGCTTTTTATCAGCCCAGAAAGTGCCGAGCGGTACCAAAGAGGCAATGAATCCCAGTGCCATTTTCCTTACAGACCAGCCACGCTCGATGCTCTGCTGAATCAGCAACAGTACGTAAAGTACGAACAGAACCCCATGCGCCATGCCCACGTGCCTGACCGCCTGCGGTTGGCCCGCGAGGTATTTCAAGGGCATAGCAATCAGCAGCAACACCAAAAACGATACCCCTTCTAGAATTGCCACGAGGCGCAAGCGGCCCAGGCCGGTTAGCAGAAAATGCGTCATACAAAAAGCAAAAAAGCGCGGCGAGTAAACGCCGCGCTTTTCATGAAAAATGCGTTTATTGGTTAAGCCAAGTTGTTCGACGAAGCCTTGGCCGCCAAGAACTCACGGTTCAGAATGGCAATGTTTTCCAGCGAGATGCCCACCGGGCACTCGGCCGCGCAGGAGCCGATGTTGGTGCAGGCGCCGAAGCCTTCCTTGTCCATCTGGGCCACCATGTTTTCGACGCGGGTTTTGCGCTCCACCTGGCCCTGGGGCAACAGCGCGAGCTGCGACACCTTGGCCGACACGAACAGCATAGCCGAGGCATTCTTGCAAGCCGCCACGCAGGCGCCGCAGCCAATGCAGGTAGCCGCCTCAAACGCCCGGTCCGAAATCTCCTTCGGAATCGGAATCTCGTTGCCGTCGGGCGCGCCGCCGGTGTTAACGCTCACGTAGCCGCCCGCCTGAATGATACGGTCGAACGCCGAGCGGTCCACGCTCAAATCCTTGTTCACCGGGAAGGAGGACGCGCGCCAGGGCTCGATGGTGATGGTGTCGCCGTCCGAGAACTTGCGCATGTGCAGCTGGCAGGTGGTGGTGCCCTTCTCCGGGCCGTGCGAGCGGCCGTTGATGAACAAGTCGCACGAGCCGCAGATGCCTTCGCGGCAGTCGTGGTCGAAGGCCACCGGGTCCTGGCCGCCGCGCAGCAGGTCCTCGTTCAGCACGTCGAGCATTTCCAGAAAGGACATATCGGGCGAAATGTCCTTTACTTGGTAATCCACAATTTTCCCCTGGGCCTGGCGGTTGGGCTGCCGCCACACTTTCAGGGTCAGGTTCATCGGTTTAGCGTTGGGGTTGGAACCGGCCATTTTTAGCTAGTAGTTAGTAGCAAGTATTGAGTAGTGAGATAAGCATTATGAGGCAGAGAGCAGCAAGTAAACCGTACTTGCTACTCAATTACTCGATACTCACTACTATTTATAGCTTCGCTGCGTGAGTTTGACGTTTTCGAAGGTGAGTTCTTCCTTGTTGAGCTTCTCGGGCTGGTTCTCGCCCTGATACTCCCAGGCGGCTACGTAGGCGTAGTTTTCGTCGTCGCGCAGGGCCTCGCCCTCGGGGGTCTGGTACTCTTCGCGGAAGTGGCCGCCGCAGCTTTCGTTGCGGTTCAGGGCGTCGTCCACCATCAGCTCGCCGAGCTCGATGAAGTCGGCCACGCGGCCGGCTTTTTCCAGCGCCTGGTTCATTTCCTCGCCGGAGCCCACCACCTTCACGTCGCTCCAAAATTCCTTCTTCAGCTTTTGAATCTCGGCTTTGGCGTACTTCAGGCCTTCGGCGGTGCGGGCCATGCCGCAGTACTCCCACATGATGTGGCCGAGGATTTTGTGGAAATCATCGGGGGTGCGGTTGCCTTTGATGTTGAGCAGCTGCTCGGTACGAGCCTGCACACCAGCCTTCGCCTCCGCGAAAGCGGGGTGGTCAACATTGACCGGCTTTGGCGGCGTCTGGGCCAGGTAATCACCAATGGTATAGGGGATTACGAAGTAGCCGTCGGCCAGGCCCTGCATCAGGGCCGAGGCGCCGAGACGGTTGGCGCCGTGGTCGGAGAAGTTGCACTCGCCGGTGGCGTAGAGGCCGGGCACGGTGGTTTGCAGGTTGTAGTCCACCCACAGGCCGCCCATGGTGTAGTGCACCGCCGGGTAAATCCGCATCGGCTGCTTGTAGGGGTCCTCGTCAGTGATTTTCTCGTACATGGCAAACAAGTTGCCGTACTTCTGACTCACCGCGTCGGCGCCTGTGCGCTTGATGATTTCCGAGAAATCGAGGTACACGGCTAGGCCGGTGCTGCCCACGCCGCGGCCTTCATCGCACATCATTTTGGCGTTGCGCGAGGCCACGTCGCGCGGCACGAGGTTGCCGAAGGCGGGGTACTTGCGCTCCAGAAAGTAGTCCCGGTCGTCCTCGGCAATGTCCTGGGGCTTGATTTCGCCTTTGCGCACGCGCTCAGCCATTTCTACTGTTTTGGGCACCCACACGCGGCCGTCGTTACGGAGCGATTCCGACATCAGCGTGAGCTTCGACTGGTAGTCGCCGCTTACAGGGATGCAGGTGGGGTGAATCTGGGTGAAGCAGGGGTTGGCGAAGAACGCGCCTTTTTTGTGGGCACGCCAGGCGGCCGTCACATTGCAGTACATGGCGTTGGTGCTCAGGTAGAACACGTTGCCGTAGCCACCGGTGGCCAGCACCACGGCGTGGGCCGAGTGCGTTTCCACCTCACCCGTTACCAGGTTGCGCGTCACGATGCCGCGCGCCTGCCCGTCGATAATCACCACGTCGAGCATCTCGGAGCGGGTGTACATCTTCACCTTGCCGTAGGCAATCTGGCGACTCAGGGCCGAGTAGGCGCCCAGCAGGAGCTGCTGTCCGGTCTGGCCGCGGGCGTAGAACGTGCGGCTCACCTGGGCCCCGCCGAAGGAGCGGTTGGCCAGCAGGCCGCCGTATTCGCGGGCGAAGGGCACGCCCTGGGCCACGCACTGGTCGATGATATTCACCGATACCTGGGCCAGGCGGTACACGTTGGCTTCGCGGGCGCGGTAGTCGCCGCCCTTCACGGTGTCGTAGAACAGGCGGAACACGGAGTCGCCGTCGTTCTGGTAGTTCTTCGCTGCGTTGATGCCGCCCTGCGCGGCGATGGAGTGCGCGCGGCGGGGCGAATCGTGGTAGGTAAAGGCCTTCACGTTGTAGCCCAGCTCGGCGAGCGAGGCGGCGGCGGCGCCACCGGCCAGGCCCGTGCCGACCACAATCACGTCGTATTTCCGCTTGTTGGCGGGGTTCACGAGCTTGACGTTGAACTTATGCTTCTCCCACTTTTCGGCGAGAGGGCCTTCGGGAATTTTGGAATCCAACTGCATAAAGCGACGGAGTGAGGGAGTGATATTCAGCAAGTAAACAGTCGAAGGCGCCGGGTGTTAGGCGCGGCCGAAGGTTTTCTTGCGCGTCAGCAAATTAGAATTTAGAAAGCGGCGGCTACGCTCTGCAGCACGGCCGAAGCATTGGCAGCCAGCTCGCCCTGCGCGTTGGTAAACAGGAAGAAGTAGAGCGGCATGGAAGCGAAACCGGCCGAAACCAGCACGGCAAACGCGTAGCCGATGTACTTAATGGCCGGGGTGTACTTGCGGTGGTTCAGGCCCAGCGTCTGGAAGCCCGAGCGGAAGCCATGCCACAGGTGGTAGCCGAGGCTGATTTGGGCGGCCACGTAGAGTAGCACGTACCACCAGATGTGGAACGAGTCGACCACGGCCATGTAGAGGTTGTCGTAGTCGCGGGTCAGCGGGTCGGCACCGCCCATTTTGGGGATGTCGCCGGCGAAACGGGCGCGCCAGAAGAAATTGTAGAGGTGGACAATCAGGAAAATCAGGATGATGGTGCCTAGGATGCCCATGTTGCGCGAGGTCCATTCCGAGTTTTGCTCGGAGTGGTTGCTCACGTAGCCCTGGCTGCCGCGGGCGGCTTTGTTGCGGCGCGTCAGCATCAGCGCCTCGTAGATGTGGAAGCCGAAACCCAGCACCAGGCCCCATTCGATGGTGCGGATGATTGGGTTGGTGCCCATGAAGTGGGAGTAGGTATTAAAGGCCGCGCCTCCGTCGTGCTTGAAGAGCTGCAGGTTGCCAATGAGGTGAACCACCAGGAAGGTGCAGAGAAACAAGCCCGAAAGGGACATGATAATCTTCCGGCCGATGCTGCTGGTGAATGTTTTGGATATCCAACTCATAAAGTAGCCAAACTTGGAACGTGGGAGGGTGTGTTTTGAGGGCTCAAAGGTAGCCCCCACTCGCTAACCGGGCAACGGACGGGCGGTTTACTTACCCGGGCTGGGCAATTGATTAAACATTGGCCGCCGTGGTGAATCTATCCTGGGCCGGCATCGTTTACACACGCACGGGAGCGGCTGGGAGTTTGTGTAACTTGTCTGGCCCTGAGGCGCGGCTGTAACCGCAACGCCCCGGCCCAACCTGTTTTCTTTTGTTAGTCAGTCAGTATGATACAGTTTTTTCCACTTCGGGTAGGAGCGTGGGCGCGGGTGGCGCTATTGCTAACAGTCTTTGCTGCGGGGCTAAGCTTGCGCCCAGATGCCGCGTGGGCCACACACTTGCGGGCCGGCGACATCCAGGCTAAGCCGGATACGGTGACCGGTAATCCGCGCCGTGTCTTCTTCAAGATGATTCTCTACACCGACAACAGCTCGAACGTGCCGGCTGACTTTGCCACGGTCTTCTATGGTGATGGCACGTCGAGCTGCCCGCCCGGCATTCCGCGATTTGGGCCGCGCCGCGCCATTCCGGGCAACACCGACACCAGCGTCAATATTTATTATTTCGAGCACACCTACCCGTCATCGGGCAGCTTTACGGTGAGCTATATTGGCGAAAACCGCAACCCGGGCGTGTTGAACATGGATAATTCCATCAACACCAATTTTTTCATCAGCACCACCATTACCATTGACCCCGCCCTGGGCCGCAACCGTTCGCCCATTCTCACGGCGCCGGCAGTCGACAAAGCGGGGCTCCGGCAGGTTTATCTGCACAACCCGGCCGCTTTCGACGCCGACGGTGATTCGCTGGCTTTCCATCTGCGGCCCAGCCAGATGGTGCCGCTGGGCATTGCGGGCACGCAAGGTCCGCCCTGCACCGGCGGCGGCAGCGGGACCAATACGCCGGCCCCGGTATCGGTAGCCAACTTCCGGTATCCGAATGACCCAAGCATCACTGGCTCGGGCAACCCGCCGGTGCAGGTGGCTTATAATGGCGTGCCGCCGGGCGTGCCGGGGGCGCCGGCCGTTTTTGTGCAGGATGTGTACACCGGTCAAATTACCTGGAACGCGCCGGTGGCGCTAGGTTTCTACAACGTGGCTTTTGAAGTGGAGGAATGGCGCCGCACGCCGCTGGGCCGCCGCCGGATTGGCCTGGTAGTCCGCGATATGCAGATTATTGTGACGGCCTCAAACAACCTGCGCCCCATCATCACGGTGCCGGCCGATATCTGCGTGGTGGCCGGGCAAACCGTGACGGGCAACGTGACGGCCGTGGACGATGCCACCGGCGGCGCCCAGCAAACCCCCATCTCGTTGTTTGCCTACTCGGGCATTATCCCGCCGGCCACGTTCCGGCAGTCGCAAACCGGGCCGCCGCTAGCCCAAGGCACGTTCACCTGGCAGACGGACTGCAGCAACGTAGCCCGCCAGCCTTACCTGGTGGTGTTCAAGGCGCAGGATTCGCCCACGGCGCCCACGGCTCCGCTCATTGACGAAAAGCCTTGGCGCATTACGGTGGTGGGCCCGGCGCCGCAAAACCTGCGCGCCGTGCCCGGCACTGGCACCGTGACCAATGCCGTGTTGACCTGGAACCCCTACATCTGCACCAACGCTTCGCAGATTTACATCTACCGCAAGGTGAATTCCTCGACCTTCGTGCCCGGGCCCTGCGACACGGGCATTCCCGCCTCGGCCGGCTACACCCGCATTGGCGTCGTTTCGGCCACCACCACCACGTTCACGGATAGCAACCTCGACGCCAACGGCGTGGCCCAGGGCCTCGACCGCGGCCAGACGTACTGCTACCGCATCTATGCCGAGTTTCCCTTGCCCGCCGGCGGAGCCAGCATTGCCTCGCAGGAAACCTGCGTGTCGTTTCAGGGCAATGGCGCCCGGATGGTGAAAGTAGACGTGGAAAATACCGGCGTGACCACCGGCCAGATGCAGGTGTGCTGGACGCGCCCGCGCCCGGCCGGCGGCGTTCCCTTCGAGGGCACGCCCAGCTACGTCCTGTCGCGCGGGGAGGGCCTGGCCCCGACCACCTTCACGCCCATCGCCACTCTCAGCTCGCTGGCCGATACGTGCTATACCGATACGCGGCTCAACACCCAGGACCTGCAGTACACCTATAAGCTGGAGTTTGTGCGCACCTTCGCGCCCGGCGATTCCCGCGCGCCTGTTCGGGAGGCTTCGCCCACGGCCAGCAGCGTGCGCACCAGTGCCGTGCCCACCAGTGCGGCGGCCACGGCTGTGCGCGTGAGCTGGACCTATAATGTGCCTTGGGATAATGCCTCGCGTCCGGCCATTATCTTCCGCCGCACCGGCACCACGGGGGCCTTTGCCCGCATCGGCACAGCACCCACCACCGCCACCGGCGGAACCTACACCGACAGCGACCCTACGTTGGTGAAGGGCCAGACCTACTATTACTATGTGCAGACCGACGGCCAATACCCCGGCATTGCCTACCTGAACTCCCTGCCGAACCGTAGCCAAATCCGCAGCTTGGTGCTCAACAGCCCGCCCTGCACGCCCAAGCTGACGCTGGAGCCCACCAACTGCGACGAACTGGCCGCCCGGCCCCAGTACCCCACGCCCAACGACCGGTACACCAACCGCCTGAGCTGGACGCTGACCGACACGCCCACCGGCTGCGACGCCACCGTGACGGGCTACCGCGTGTATTACCGGCCTACGCCCACGGGCGCCTTCAGCTTCCTGGGCACCACCACGCAGCCCAATTTCGTGCACAACGACCTGCCGGCTTCGGGCGGCTGCTACGCGGTGCAGGCCGTGGGCAATGGCGGGGTGCTGAGCGACACCAGCAACGTGGCTTGCCAGGACAACTGCCTGTTCTTCATGCTGCCCAACGTGTTCACGCCCAACGGCGACAACCAGAACGCCGTGTTCCGGCCCAAGAACAACTCGCCGGTGCGGCGGGTGCACTTCCAGGCCTTCAACCGCTGGGGCGTGAAAGTATTTGAGAACACCACCACCGCCAGCGACCCCGTGCTCATCAACTGGGACGGCGGCGGGCCGGTGGGGGAAGCCGCCTCGGGCACGGGCAAAACCACCGCCGATGGCGTGTATTACTACCTGGCCGAAGTAGAGTTTGCCGATTTTAACAACACGAAGCGGACATACAAAGGCTGGGTTGAAATCATTCGCTAGCCTTAAAAGCGCGTTAAAAAGAAAGGCCGCCCTGCAAAGGGCGGCCTTTTCGGCTTAATTTGTGTGGGCAAGAAGCGCGTGAAAAATAACGGGTTCTGCGTGGGCAGGCTGTTTCCCTTTCCGTACTTTCCTTTGGGCCCGTACTCGTTTCCAAACCTCGGGCGTTTGGCTGGGTTGCTAGCCGGGGCCTGCATCGCAAGAGCGGTGCTGATGCTGACGGCTTTTTTTAGAATTGCTATGATAGAATATTTTCTCTTTCGTGCCCGGGCCTGGGCCTGGGCGGTTGCGCTGATGTTGGTGGTAGGGGCGGGGCTGCGCCCGGAAACGGCGCGCGCCAGCCACATCCGGGCCGGCGACATTCAGGCCAAAGTGGACACCACGGCCGGCCGCAACCCACGCCGCATCTTCTTCAAGATGATACTCTACACCACCACGCTGCCCACCAACGGCAACCCGCCGGTGGATGAGAAGCAGGTGACCATTTTTTTCGGCGATGGCACCTCCAGCTGTTACCAGGGCATTGACCGGGTGCCGGGCGGGCGCCTGCCCATTCCGCTGGTGCCGGATACCGGGCTCAACGTGTACACGTTTGAGCACACGTACCCCGCGACGGGCAGCTACACGGTGGCCTACACCGGCGAAAACCGCGTGGCGGGCGTGCTCAACATGGATAATTCGGGCGCGCAATCCTTCTTCATCAGCACCACCATTACCATCGACCCCGCGCTGGGCTTCAACCACTCGCCGGTGCTGACCTCGCCCGCCGTGGACAAAGGCGGCATCAACCAGGTATTTTTGCACAACCCCGGCGGCTACGATGCCGACGGCGACTCGCTGGCCTACCACCTGCGGGCCAGCCAGAAGGTGAGCCTGCTGGCGGAAAATATTGTAGCGGCTCCCTGCCCCAACGGCCGGGGCGACAACACGCCTATATCGTTGGTGGTACCCAACTTCCGCTTCCCCGCCGACCCGACCCTGGCCCCGGGCACTGTGCAGGTGCCCTACAACGGGGTGCCCTCGAGCACGGGCGTGGGGAACATTCCTGCCATTTTTGTGCAGGACCCCTACACCGGCCAGATTACCTGGAATGCGCCCGGGCTGGCCGGCTACTACAACGTGGCCATGGAAATTGAGGAGTGGCGCCGCACGCCACTGGGCCGCCGCCGCATTGGCCTGGTCATCCGTGACATGCAGATTCTCATCGTGCCCACCAACAACCTGCGGCCGAACCTGACCATTCCGGCCGACATCTGCGTGGTGGCTGGCCAGTCGATTACCGGGGTGGTGACGGCCACCGACGGCATTGGGCCGGGCAGCGCGGCCCAGACGCCGGTTTCGCTGTTTGCCTACGCGGGCATCAAGCCGCCGGCCACCTTCGTGCAAAGCACGCAGGGGCCACCCCAGGCGCGGGGCGTGTTCACCTGGCAAACGGATTGCAGCAACGTGGCCCGCCTGCCGTATCTGGTGGTGTTTAAGGCCCAGGACACGCCGCCCGGCTCGGGCACCACCACCACGCCCCCAGCCAGCCAGCCCCTGATTGATGAGCAGGTGTGGCGCATCACGGTGGTGGGCCCGGCGCCCCAAAACCTGACCGCCACACCCGGCACCAGCCCGGCCGGCCTCAACCGCACGGTGCTGAACTGGAGCCCCTACACCTGCACCAACGCGAGCGTCATCTACATCTACCGGAAGGTGGGCCCGGGGCCGGGGCCGGGCGCCTGCGAAACGGGCATTCCAGCGTCGTCGGGCTACGTGCGCATCGGCTCGGCGCTGCCCAATGCCACTACTTTCACCGACGAAAACCTGGATGCCGGCGGGGTGGCCCGCGGCCTGGCCCGGGGCCTCACCTATTGCTACCGCATCTACGCCGAGTTTCCGCTGCCGGCAGCTGGGGCCAGCCTGGCCTCGGCCGAGGCGTGTGCCACCATTGCCGGCCGCTCGGCTCAGCTCAAGAACGTGGATGTGGACGCGACCAGCGCCACCGCCGGCCAGATAGCCGTGCGCTGGACCACGCCCCGGACCACCACGGGCGTCGCTTTCGACGGTACGCCCAGCTACGTGCTGTCGCGCGGGGAGGGCCTGAGTCCGACGACTTTTACGACGCTGCGCACCTTCACCTCGCTCGCCGACACATCGTTTATCGACACCGGCCTCAACACTCTGGACCGTCAGTACAGCTACCGGCTCGATTTCGTGCGCTCCTTCCCCAACGGCCAGGCCAGCATCACCGAAACCGGCATGCCGGCCAGCAGCGTACGGACGACGGTGGCGGCCAACAACCCGCCCACGTCGTTCGGCGTGAGCTGGAGCTACAACGTGCCTTGGGACAACGCCGCCCGGCCCGTCGCCATCTACCGCCGCGCCAACACGCCGGGCAGCCAGTTTGTGCAGATTGCCACGGCTCCCACCGGCCTGAATGGTGGCTCTTATCTCGACAACAGCGCGGCGCTGGTGACGGGCCAGAACTACTGCTACTACGTACGGACCGAGGGCCGCTACGCCTCCACCGGCTACCTCAGCTCATTGCTCAACAAAAGCCAGGAGCAGTGCCGGCAGCTGATTGCGCCGCCGTGCACGCCGGTGCTCTCTCTGCAAAACGTAAACTGTGACAGCCTGTCGGCGTTGCCACAGCCGTCGGGCAGCAGCCCAACCTACACCAACCGCCTGCGCTGGACGCTGAGCAACACCCCCGCCGGCTGCGACGCCAGCGGGGTGAGCTACCGCCTGTTCTACCGCGAAGGCACCGCCGGCCGCTTCACTCTGCTCACCACCACCTCGCAAACCAGTTTCGTGCACAGCAACCTGCCGAACTCGGGCGGCTGCTACGCGGTGCAGGCCGTGGGCAACGGCGGCGCGGCCAGCGACACGAGCAACGTGGCCTGCCAGGCCAACTGCCTGTTTTTCTCGCTGCCCAACATTTTCACGCCCAACGGCGACGGCCTGAACACAGTGTTCAAGCCCCGGAGCAACTCGCCGGTACGCAGCGTGCATTTCCAGGCGTTCAACCGCTGGGGCCGCAAGGTTTTTGAGAACACCACCACCGCCATCGACGCTGTCCTTATCAACTGGGACGGCGGCGGGCCCCTAGCCGGCGATACCCCAAGCGCCCGCGGCGGCAAAGTGGCCGATGGCATTTACTACTACCTGGCCGAGGTCGAGTTTGCGGACCTGGCCGGCACCAAGCGAACCTACAAGGGCTGGGTGGAGATAGTGCGATAACAACTCAGATTGATAACCTGCCAGCTTATGCGAGCGAGGCAATTCAAACGGAGCGGCTTCTAAGAGCCGCTCCGTTTTTTTGGGCCAATGCGGGTTTGTTTGCAGCTTGCGCCCCCAATTCATTTTCCCTCCCTTAGATACTTCTCTTCCCATGAGCTCGACCACCGCCATCGTATTTCCCGGCCAGGGCAGCCAGTTCCCCGGCATGGCCCGCGACCTTTTCGACCAGAGCCTCGACGCCCGCGCCCTGCTCACCCAGGCCAACGACATCCTCGGCTTCAGCCTCACCGACATCATGTTTTCGGGCTCCGACGACGACCTGCGCCGCACCGACGTCACCCAGCCGGCCATTTTCGTGCATTCGGTGGCGCAGTTTGTGGCTCGGCCCGAGCTGCAGCCCGGCATGACGGCTGGCCACTCGCTGGGCGAGTTCTCGGCGCTGGTGGCCGCCGGCGTGCTGCGCTTCGAGGATGCTCTGCCGCTGGTGGCCCGCCGCGCCCAGGCCATGCAGGCCGCCTGCGAGGAGCAGCCCGGCACCATGGCCGCCATTCTGGGCCTTGATGACGCCACCGTGGAGCGCATCTGCCAGGAAATCAGCGACGCGGGCGACGTGGTGGTGGCCGCCAACTACAACTGCCCCGGCCAGCTCGTCATTTCGGGCTCCACGGCCGGCATTGCCAAAGCCTGCGAGGCCCTGAAAGCCGCCGGCGCCAAGCGCGCCCTGCCGCTACCCGTGGGCGGGGCCTTCCACTCGCCGCTCATGCAGAGCGCCGCCGCCGCCCTGGCCGAGGCCATCGAGAAAACCACCTTCAACGCCGCCAAATGCCCCGTTTACCAAAACGTGGACGCACGATCGCACACCGACCCCGCCGAAATCAAAACTAACCTGCTGGCCCAGCTCACCGCCCCCGTGCGCTGGACGCAGCTGGTGCAGCAAATGGCCGCCGATGGCGCCACCGAATTCATCGAGTGCGGCCCCGGCAAGGTGTTGCAGGGCTTGGTGAAGAAGATTGTGCCCACAGCCACCATCGGTTAGCAGAACGAGTACCCCGAAGCTCCGCTTCGGCCCGTCTGAATAATTGACGTTCATGCGGGCCGAAGCGGAGCCTTGGGGTACTCGTTCTGCTAGCTCACCCCACGCGCTGCACCGGCAGCGGGTCGGGGCATTGCACCAGCAGTTCCGCCACGCTCACTCCCAGCGCCGGATGCCGCACCTCGCCCGCAATTTCGGCCAACGGCCCCAGCGCAAAGCGGCGCTCGGGCAGGCGAGGGTGCGGCACGGTCAGGCTGGGTTCGTCGATTATTTCATCGCCGTAGAGCAAGATATCTACGTCCAGCGTGCGGCTGCCCCAGCGTTCGAGGCGCTCACGCCCGGCTTTTTGCTCAGTCGCCAGGCATTGCGCCAGCAGTTCTGGCGCCGATAATTCCGTGCGGAGGGCCAATGCCTGATTTAGAAAAGCCGGCTGGTCTTCGCGGCCCCAAGCCGCCGTTTCGTAAAGAGCTGAGGCCGCTATTATCGCGCCCGCCGAAGCGGCCAATTCTTGCCGGGCTAACGCCAGCAAAGCAGCCCGGTCGCCGAGGTTGCTGCCGAGCAGCAGGTAGGCGGTAACGGCGCGGCTCATAGGTGGCGCAGGAAGAAGTCGGCGGTACGCTCGGCTACGAAACGGGCGGGCTCCGGTAGTTCATTTTTAGCCCAGGGGTGGGCGCCGCCGAACATATGGGTGGCATCGGGCAGCAGCAGCAGCTCGGCATCGGGCCGGAGCTGGTGCAGGGTGTGGGCGGCGGCCACGTTCACGGTTTCGTCCTGGTCGCCGTGCACAATGAGCAGGGGCTGGCGCAGCTTGCGGCGCACGTTGTGGGCAATGTCGAGGCGCGGGCGGTGGGCATGGTAGTCCTCCACAATCTGGTAGTGCATGGGCAACTGCTGGCCGGTGCGCGTGTTGGGCACGTGCAGGATGCCGGTGCGCTCCCATTCGTCAAAAATGGCCTGGGGCCAGTGCGGGTGCACTTCGGCAATGGCGGCCCAGGTAGCCACGGCCCGCACGCGCGGGTCTTCGGCGGCTTTGAGCAGCACTAGGCCGCCCCCGCGGCTGTGGCCCACCAGGCCCATGCGCTGTAGGTCCATTTCGGCCGCCGGTACGGGCGACTTGCCCGCAAACAGCGCCTCAATGACCTGCCCGATATCATCGAGTTCGATGCTGAAATTGTTGCGCCCAAAGGCCTCCAAATCCTCCAAATCGCCGGTGCCGCCCACCACGATGCCGTTGTGCGACAGGTTCAGCTTGACAAACACAAAGCCCCGTTCAGCAAAGAAATCGGCCAATAGCGGGAAGTGGCCCCAGTCTTTAAACCCCTTGAAGCCGTGCACGAAAATCACCACTGGCTTGGCCACGCCATCGGCCCGGAAGGTAGCATCGGCCTCGAAAGCACGGCCGTGGTCCGGGCCGGTAAGCAAAAAAGAAGCGTGAGTGAGCATACGGCGAAGGTAGGGGCGGGGAGATGGGGAGTTGGTGAAAACAGCCCGTCATGCCGAGCGCAGCCGAGGCATCTCGCGTGCCGAAGTAATCAAAACCGTTTCATCGATTGAATTACTACCACAACCGAGATGCCTCGGCTGCGCCCGGCATGACGGGCTGTTTTCCTTCGCTAACCCACAAATCCACCCCGTCTGCCGTATCATTGCTGGCGCAATGCCCCAACAACCCACTTTCTCCCTCGACCAGATTCAGGTGCCCATTGCGGCCGAAATGGAAGAGTTTGAGCACAAGTTCCGCCAGTCGATGCGCACCAAAGTGCTGCTGCTCGACAAGATAATGGGCTACATCGTGAAGCGCAAGGGCAAGCAAATCCGGCCCATGTTCGTGTTTCTCACGGCCCGCGCCACCCGCCCCGAGCCCGCCACCACCGCCCCGCTGCCCGACGCCTCCTTCCGCGGCGCGGCACTCATCGAGCTGCTGCACACCGCCACGCTGGTGCACGACGATGTGGTGGACGAAAGCAACTACCGCCGCGGCTTCTTTTCCATCAACGCGCTGTGGAAGAACAAGATTGCCGTGCTCGTGGGCGACTACCTGCTGTCGCGCGGCCTGCTGCTCTCGCTCGAAAACGACGATTTCGACCTGCTGAAAATCGTGAGCAACGCCGTGCGCGAGCTGAGTGAAGGCGAGCTGCTCCAAATCGAAAAAGCCCGCAAGCTCGACATCACCGAAGACGTTTATTTCGATATCATCCGGCAGAAAACGGCTTCGCTCATTGCCTCCTGCACGGCGGTAGGCGCGGCCTCCGTGGGCGCCGATAAGGAGACGATTGAGCGGGCCCGCTTATTCGGCGAAAAGGTCGGCATCGCCTTTCAGATTAAGGACGACTTGTTCGACTACGGCACGGCCGAAATCGGCAAGCCGGTGGGCATCGACATCAAGGAAAAAAAGATGACGCTGCCGCTGATTTATGCCCTGCAGCACGCGTCTTGGCTGGAAAAGCGCAAGGTGATTTTCAACGTGAAAAACAACGACGGCCACCGCGACCGGGTGCAGCAGGTGATTGAGTTCGTGAAGAAATCGGGCGGGCTGGACTACGCCATCAATACGATGAAAAAATACCGCGACGACGCGCTGGAAATCCTGCACACCTTCCCGGAATCGCCCAGCCGCACGTCGCTGGAGGAGTTGATTAACTACACGATTGAGCGGGAAAAATAGACCACGGATTCGCTCGGATTTTTCGGATTTCACGGATTTTGTGGATGCTCTGACAACGTCAAATGAAACAGGCCGCCTTATAAGGCGGCCTGTTTCATTTCTAAATGCACTCGTTGCGAAACAGCACGATAGCCGTCCACAAAATCCGTGAAATCCGAAAAATCCGAGCGAATCCGTGGTCCTATTCCGCCACCTGGTAGCTCACTGCCTTCGCGTCGCTCACCTTGAACGTCACGCCATCAAACGAACTGTCGACTTCCAGCGAGTGGGTCATTTCGCAGCCGGGGCACTTGATTTCCTCGATTTCGTGGTTGTCGGCGTGCGCGGGCGAGTCGGCCTGGTCGTTGGGGGCGGGCACGCCGATGAGGTCGGTGAAGACTTCGGTGTGGCACTTGGTGCACTCAAACTTGAGGCCGACGGCGCGGCCTTGCAAATCGGCGAGCGGAGCGGGCGAGCTGGGGTTTTGCTGAATCCACATAGGGAAAGGGTGTTGGAGGAAAGAAAAGAAAGATGCTGGGCCGTGGGGCCCGTTTCGGCTTTACGCGGCCGAACCGAAAAAAGATGGGCCCGCTCCGGCAGGGTGGTATTTTTGGGAAGCCGGCGCGTTGCGGGCCGTGAAATCAATTAACATGAAAGCACCCGAAAACGCCGCCGAAAGCCCGTTTCACCTCCCCCGGCTGCCGCGCTGGCGCTCCCTGCTGCGCTCCTTCGCGCTGGCCAAAGACCCGCTGCCGGTGCTCAACGACACACTGGCACACTACGGCGACACGGTAGAGCTTTACATCGGCGGGGTGGAGAAAAGCATCCTCACCCGCGACCCCGGCCTGACGCAGCACATCCTCCAGAAAAACAACCGCAACTACGCCAAATCGAAGTTTACGCGGGGCTTCTCGCGCTACATCGGCCACGGCCTGCTCACCAACGACGGGCCCGACTGGCTGCGGCAGCGCCGGCTTATTCAGCCCGGCTTCCACCGGCAGCGCGTGGCCGCCCTCACGGGCCTGATGCAGGAAATCACCAGTGAGACGCTGGCGCCGCTGGTGGCCCGGGCGCAAGCAAATGAGGGCGCCACCACCGTGGAAGTGCACGAATTAATGACTCGGCTCACGTTCCGCATCATCGCGCGCTCGGTGTTCAGCACCAACTTTCCGGAGGCGGAGCTGGACCGGCTGGCGCGGCTCATTACCGAGATTCAGGCGTTTTTCGTGCGCTCCATCCGGCAGCCCTACCTCAAGCCGTGGTTCCACTTTCGGGGCCGGTTCAAGTATCACGATGCGCTGGCCACCGAGCTGCGCGAGTTGCTGGGCAACCTCATTGCGCAGCGCCAGCGCGACAATGCCCAGCCCCACGCCACCCCGCCCGACGACCTGTTGCAGATGCTACTCGATGTGCGCTACGAAGACACCGGCGAGCCGATGACACCCGAGCGCGTGCTCGACGAGGCCCTCATCCTGCTCATTGCCGGCCACGAAACCAGCGCCAACGCCCTCACCTGGCTCACCTACCTGCTGGCCCACCACCCGCAGGAGGCCGCCGCCATTCGCACCGATATGGACGCGGTATTAGCCGGACGGAAGCCGGTTTTTGAAGACCTGCCGCGCCTGGGCCGGGCCCTGCACGCCGTGCAGGAAACCATGCGCCGCTACCCGCCCGCCTGGATGGTGGACCGCGTGGCCCTGGCCGACGACGAGTATCAGGGCCTGCACATCCCGAAGGGCACGCTGTTTTCGCTCTACTTCCACGGCCTGCATCACGACCCCAAGTACTGGCCCGAGCCCGAGCAGTTCCGGCCCAGCCGCTTCGCGCCCGGCCAGGCCCGCCCGGTGCAGGCCAACGCCTACATACCCTTCGGCGGTGGGCCGCGCCTGTGCATCGGCATGCAGTTCGCCCTCACCGAGATGCAACTCGTGACGCTGGAGTTGCTGCGGCTGTTCGAGATTGAGTGGGTGGCCGGGCAGCGTCCGGTGACGATGCAGCCCCTCATCACCCTGCGGCCCAAAGGAGACTTTCGGGTGCAGCTGCGGCTGCGTTAAAAAAGAAGAATCCCCAAAGTGGCGCTTCGGGGATTCTTCTTTTTTTCAGAAATCCATTCAGTGAAGCTGTTCAAAAAGCTGCAAAAACGGCGTAAAGACGCAAGTATGCGTCTCTACATTTGGCGAGCCGGTTTTCTGAACGGCTTCAACTTCTAAGCCAAGTGGTACGTCAGCACGGGCGGGAAGGCGTGGGTGGCCACCGTTTCGGCAATGCTGGTGTTCAGGAAGCGGCTGAGGCCGGTGCGGGCGTGGGTGGGAATGACCACCAGGTCGGCCTGCACCTGCTTGGCGTATTGCTCAATGCCGGCACTGGTGCTGGCGGCCGAAACGGTGCCGGTCTGGAAATTGGTGAGCTGGGCGTGCTGAGCAAAAGCCTGCTGGTGTTGCTGCGTGGCCGGAGTGTCGGTGCCGCTGGCCACGTGCAGCAGGTGCACGGTGGCATCGGGGAAAGCCGCCCGCACCTGCTGCAGGCCCGCAATGGCGCCTGTAGCTTCTTCCGTAAAGTCGGAGGGGAATACGATGGTGCGCACTGCAAAGTGAGGCTGCGGGTGCTTCACGGCCAGCACCGGCACGTTGGCCAGCCGCACCAGCCGCTCGGTATTCGAGCCCACGAAGAAGTTTTCCATGGCCCCGTGGCCCTGTGCACCCATTACCACCAAGTCGGCGCCGTGGCGCTCGATGGCTTGCAGAATGCCGTCGCCAATGCGGCCCACTTCCACGCCGTCTTCCACGTCCACGTCCGGGGCCAGGGCGGCGGCTTCGGTGCGCAGGCGGTGCATCCGGCCCTTGGTGGCTTCCATCAGCTTGACGAAGAAAAGCTGGTCGATGCCGCCGTCGCTGTTGGGCAACTCGCTGCCGTTGACGGGCCCGCCGTAGGTGCTGAAATTGGCCGTGGTTGCCTCGGGCGATTCCAGCACGTGCAGCAGCGTGACGCGGCCGGCCGTTTGTTTGGCCAGCTGCAGCGCTACTTCAAAGGCATGATGCGACTCGGTCGAAAAATCAGTCGGAACCAGAATGTTTTTCATGGGGGAGGGGAGAGTGAGGAAATGGAAGGGATGAACGAAGGCAGAAGCACTGCCCGCACTATGCTTACGTAAAACCAGGTGCAAGAGCTAACCATCTGTTTAGCAATTCACCTTATTCATCTAGCCTTCATCTTTCCCGGCCACTACTCCTTCAGCAGCTTGTTCACGGTCTGCTCAAAGCCGGCCATTTCTTCTTCGTAGTACTTGCCCGTACCCGGCCCCGCGAAGCCCGTGTGAATTTTCCGCACGTTGCCCTTCTTATCGAGGAAAATGGTGGTCGGAAAAGCCAGAAACTTCGCCAGCTGTGGCATCGACTTGGCTACTGAATCCTTGTTGCTGACCCCGGCAAAGGCCACATCGTAGCCGATTCGGAACCGTTCGCGCATGTTGCGCAGCTTGGCGGCCGATACCTTATAGTCTCCGCTGCGTTCGTAGCCCAAGCCGATGATTTCGACGCCGCGCGCCTTGTTCTTCTCGTACCAGGGTGCCAGGAAGTTGGTTTCGTCCATGCAGTTGGGGCACCAGGAGCCCAGCACCTGCAGCACCACCACTTTGCCCCGATACTTGGGGTCGGTAGGGGAGATACTGCCGCCTTCGATGACGTTCGGGAACTTAAAATTCAGCCGGCTTTCGCCCTTTTTGAGGTAGGTGAGGGTGTCGGCATCGGGCAGCTTAGCTTTAGGGTCGGGCACGGCCGTCCAGGTTTCGTGGCCCGATTTGCCGGCGTAGAAGTCGCCAAACAGCGTGTTGGGCGCGTATTCCTTGGTGATGTCGACGGGCTCCTTCGGCCCGTTCTGAGCCGTGAACAGGAAGGCGTGGCTGCCGTCGAAGGTGCTGACCATCATTTTCTGCCCGCTCACCGTGCCGCTGAGGTAGCGGTAGTCGCCGGTGGTGGTGAGGAAGGTGCCCGTCAGCTTGTTGCCCTGCTGGGTGAATACGCCCGTGGCCGGGTAGCTGTCGGCACCATCAGCAAAAGTAGCCCGCCAGGTACCGCCGAAGTTACCCGCCTTTTCGGTCGATTGCGCAGTTGGAAACAGTTCCTGTGCCCCCGCCGTGGCCGTCATCGGCACCCGGTACGGGTCCTTGGTATCGTACTTTACCCATGTGCCTTTCAACTTTTTGGCGCCGTCGGCGCGCACCACCAGCGCGGCATCAAAGGCGTGCATGCGGATGGTGGTGGAGTCGCCGGCCGAGGCGATTTCCTCACAGCGCAGCCGCTCCTCACCGTTCAGGCCCTTGTTGATGAGGTAGACCACCGGCTTGCCAGCTTCTGTTTTTACCTCAAACAGAAACGGGATTTCCTGGCCCTGCGCGGCCAGCACGCCGCGCCAGGGGCCGGGCGTGAGCACCGGGGCCGCCGCCGAAGTGCCGCCAGTGGCCGCCGTTTCGGTGGAAGAAGAGTTAGAAGAACAGCCGGCAAGGCCGAGGCCCAGCGTGGCCGCGGCCAGCAAGGAAAGGGAAGTTGATTTCATGGTAAGCGCAAAAATGCAAACAGAAGCTCCACAACCGCCACCCGCGCCAATAGGTTGCCGTTCGCCACTGCGCCTGCCTCCGCGCGCTCTGCGGAAATCCGGCCCTGTGCCGCAACCGAACGCAACCACCACAACCCACGTTAATCTTCTCAAAACCCGCATCTGCGCATTTGGGCTAGGTCCAACTTCCCGGGAGTGCTACATTTGCGCAACCACTCTTATTATAACACGCATCCTATGGCTTTCGACCTGGAAATGATTCGCTCGGTGTATGCCGGCATGGGTTCCCGCATCGAGGCGGCCCGCGCCGCCGTGGCACGCCCGCTCACACTCACTGAGAAAATTCTCTACGCCCACCTCTACGGTGGCGAAGTAAAGCAGGCTTATGAGCGCGGCGTTTCTTACGTCGATTTCGCCCCCGACCGCGTGGCCATGCAAGACGCCACCGCCCAAATGGCGCTGCTCCAGTTCATGCAGGCCGGCAAGGCCACGGCCGCCGTGCCCTCCACTGTGCATTGCGACCACCTCATTCAGGCCAAAGACGGCGCCACCGCCGACCTGGCCGAAGCCAACTCCGAAAACAAGGAAGTGTACGACTTCCTGGCCTCGGTATCCAATAAATACGGCATCGGCTTCTGGAAGCCCGGCGCTGGCATCATCCACCAGGTGGTGCTCGAAAACTACGCCTTCCCCGGCGGCATGATGATTGGCACCGACTCGCACACCCCCAACGCGGGCGGCCTGGGCATGGTGGCCATCGGCGTGGGAGGCGCCGATGCCGTGGATGTGATGGCCGGCATGGCTTGGGAGCTGAAATTCCCGAAAGTCATCGGTGTGAAGCTGACCGGCAAGATGAACGGTTGGACTTCGGCCAAGGATGTGATTCTGAAAGTAGCCGGCATCCTGACCGTGAAGGGCGGCACCGGCGCCATCGTGGAGTACTTCGGCGAGGGCGCGGAAAGCCTGAGCTGCACCGGCAAAGGCACCATCTGCAACATGGGCGCGGAGATTGGCGCCACCACCTCGGTGTTTGCCTACGACGAGAAAATGGGTGACTACCTGCGCGGCACCGGCCGCGCCGAAATTGCCGAAGCCGCCGCCGCCGTGCGCCAGCACCTGCGCGCCGACGACGAGGTGTACACCCAGCCCGAGCGCTACTTCGACCAGCTCATCGAAATCGACCTCAACACCTTGGAGCCTTACGTGAACGGCCCGTTCACGCCGGATGCCGCCTGGCCCATCTCGCAGTTCGCCGCCGCCGTGAAAGAGCACGGCTGGCCCGAGAAGCTGGAAGTGGGCCTGATTGGCTCCTGCACCAACTCTTCGTACGAGGACATCACCCGCGCCGCCAGCATCGCCAAGCAAGCGGTTGACAAAGGCCTGAAGGTAAACGCGGAGTTCACCATTACGCCCGGCTCGGAGCTGGTGCGCTACACCGTGGCCCGCGACGGCCTCCTCGACACCTTTGCCGACATGGGCGGCGTGGTGCTGGCCAACGCCTGCGGTCCGTGCATCGGCCAGTGGGCCCGCCACACCGACGACCCCAAGCGCCGCAACTCCATCATCACGAGCTTCAACCGCAACTTTGCCAAGCGCAACGACGGCAACCCGAACACCCACGCTTTCGTGGCCTCGCCCGAAATCGTGACGGCTTTCGCCATCGCTGGTGATTTGACCTTTAACCCCCTCACCGATACCCTCCAGGGCTCCAACGGCCCCGTGAAATTCGACGAGCCGATGGGCGTGGAAATGCCCCCGCAAGGCTTTGCCGTGGAGGATGCCGGCTTCCAGGCACCCGCCGAAGATGGCAGCGGCGTGCAGGTGCTAGTGAACCCTACTTCGGACCGTCTGGAGCTGCTCGAGCCCTTCAAGGCCTGGGAAGGCACCGATTTGATGGGCCTGCGCCTGCTCATCAAGGCCCAGGGCAAGTGCACCACCGACCACATTTCGATGGCCGGCCCGTGGCTGAAATACCGTGGCCACCTCGACAACATCTCGAACAACATGCTCATCGGAGCCACCAACGCCTTCAACGGCGAGGCCAACTCGGTGCGCAACTTCGCGGTGCAGGGCGACGGCTACACCACCGTGCCGCAGTCGGCCCGCTCGTACAAGAGCGCCGGCGTAGGCACCGTGGTAATCGGCGATGAGAACTACGGCGAAGGCAGCTCGCGCGAGCACGCCGCCATGGAGCCCCGCCACCTCGGCGTGCGCGCCGTGATTGTGAAGAGCTTCGCCCGCATCCACGAAACCAACCTGAAAAAGCAGGGCATGCTCGGCCTCACCTTCGCCAACAAGGCCGACTACGACCTGATTGAGGAAGGCGACACCATCGACATCCTCGGCCTGACCACCTTCACGCCCGGCCAGCCCCTGCAGGCCCGCTTGCACCACGCCGACGGCGACACCGACCTTATCACCCTCAACCACACCTACAACGAGGGCCAGATTGAGTGGTTCAAAGCCGGCTCAGCCCTGAACCTGATTCGCCTGAAAGAAGCTGGCCAGACGGTGTAATTGCCATCAGCCAGTAGCTTAAGTTAAAACGGCCGCCTCGGGAAACCGGGGCGGCCGTTTTGATTATATTTATTTTCACAAACAACTGTTTCGGTATGGAATCGTCCGTTGAATTGTTCGCCCTAATCAAGTTTGGTGCAAAACATCATATGCAGCAATTGTATGACGATGGAGTGCTATACATGAATCATATAAGCGAATTTGTGCGAATAGAGGATTCTGGTTTAAGAGGTGATAAATATGAATCAGCGCTTTCGATGCAGCGGATGATTAATATTGACATTGCTCATAATGGAATTGTCATTGCAAAAGCTGAAAGAGGTAAGATTACCATGCATGAAGATAACCCTGTAGGTAATATCTATTCGATGTATGGGTTAAAAGTAGTTGATGATTTAAGCCAAATAAAGGTGGATGAGAGATGCAAGAATTTTGGAGACAGTTGTGTGATTTTACATAATGTTCCAGAGTTCATAAGTCGAGTAAATCAGGCTGCATCAACTCTCAATATGAAATTGTTGTATGAGCCTGTGCAATACCAAAACCTAGAAGAATACGAAGGCAATTGGTCATTATTTAAGAAACCCGATTATTATAAGTATCAAAGAGAATTTAGATTGCTGATTAAACAGGAAGAGTTTATTGGCCCAATTATTCTATCTATTGGTTCAATACACGATATAGCAGTGATGTTAGGCACTGATAAAATCGATGGATTGAAGGTGGAGCGTCGGAAGCAATTATGAAAGCCTACTTACTTCTGTTCTTCCTAATTCTCTCGCAACTCTTCGCCCTCGCCCAACCCGCCGCCATTCCCTACGGCCACAACCCCGTCGCCGGGCACTACCAACTGGTGCGCGGCGTGAAGCTCTACTACGAAACCTACGGCCAGGGCCCGCCGCTGCTCCTGATTCATGGTAACGGCGACAACATCTCGGCCTGGGCGAAGAACATTCCCTATTTCGCCCGGGGCTACCGCGTCATCGCCGTAGACAGCCGCGCCCACGGCCAGTCCGTGGACGCCAGCGACTCGCTGAGCTTCGAGATGATGGCTGACGACTTTGCAGGCCTGCTTAGCAGCCTGCGCATTGATTCGGCGTACGTGATGGGCTGGAGCGACGGCGGCATCAACGCGCTGGTGCTGGCGATGCGGCACCCCGAAAAGGTGAAGTGGCTGGTGGCCACCGGCGCCAACCTCTGGCCCGATTCCACGGCGCTGATGCCGGGCCTGTGGCGGCAGCAGCAGCGCGGCTACCAGGAAAACAAGAACGTCACGTTCACCGACCCTAAGCGGAAGAATGACTGGAAGGTATTCTGCCTGGATGTGTTTCAGCCCAACATTCCGCTCGCGGCGCTTAGGCGCGTGCGGGTGCCGGCCTTCATCATTGCCGGCGACCAGGATGTGATTCGGCCCGAGCATACGGTAGCCATCTACCGCGCCCTGCCCCGCGCCTGGCTCTGGATAGTGCCGGACAGCGGCCACGCCACGCTGCAGGAGCACGCGGAGGAATTCAACCGGAAAACGGATGCGTTTTTTCAAGCAAAGAAGGTGCTGCCCCCGGCGCGGTAAGTAGTGAAGCACGGGAGGCTAACCGGGCACCCGGTGGGCCCGCGCGGGCCGTTGAACCCCAGCCGAAGCTGGTGCGTAGGCAAAAACTCATCATTGCCTGCTCTGCCCGATGCCCCATTTTCAAAGCCTCGCCGCGCCCACTAGTAGCCCCGGCCCGCGCCCATGAGCCGCCTGCAACGCTGGTGGCTGGACCTGAATTCCAGCCTGTGGTTTGTGCCCGCCCTCATGGTGCTGGGGGCCGTGCTGGCCGCCTACGGCCTGGTGCACCTCGACGACAGCTCCACGCTGGGCCGGGAGTGGGAGCGGCGGCACCCGCTGATTTTTGGGGCGGGAGTGTCGGGCGCGCGGGGGATGCTTTCGGCCATCGCGGGCTCGATGATTACGGTGGCGGGTTTGATTTTTTCGCTCACGCTCTCCACGCTGGCGCAGGTGGCCAGCCAGTTTACCTCGCGGCTGCTGCGCAATTTCATGCGCGACCGCAGCAACCAGGTGGTGATGGGCTCCTTCGTGAGCATTTTCGTGTACTGCCTGCTGGTGCTGCGCACCATCCGCGACGGCGATGAAGTGAACTTCGTGCCGGGCATTGCGGTAGCGTTTGGGCTGGTGCTGGCGCTGGTGAGCATCGGGATGCTGATATTCTTCATCCATCACATTGCCACGTCCATTCAGGCGGCCAACGTCATTGCCGGGGTGGCCGAGGAAACCCAGGTAGCCATTGGCCGCCTATTTCCCAAGAAGCTGGGCGACGACGCCACGCCCGCCGAGGAAGCCGCCCTGGCCGCCACCCACGCCCTGCGCTGGCGGCCCGTGGCGGCGCAGGAGTCGGGCTACGTGCAGGGGATTAATAACGACGAGCTGCTGGCCTTCGCCCGCGAAACCAACGCGGTGGTGCGCATGGAGCTGGCCCTGGGCAGCTTCGTGACGCGGGGCACGGCGCTGGTGTCGGTGGCCAGCTACGCCGATGGGCAGCCCCTCACCTTGGATGCGGCCATCGCCACGCGCCTCAACGAGTGCTACCTCATCGGCAACCAGCGTACGCTGGACCAGGACGTGGCTTTTGGGGTGCGCCAGCTGGTGGACATTGCCCTGAAATCGCTCTCGCCGGGCGTGAGCGACCTGAGCCGAGCCGTGACCTGCCTCGACTGGCTGGGCGACGTGCTGGCCCTGCTGGCCGAGCGCCACCTCGGCGACCCGCTCCGGGCCGAGGAGGGTCGGGTGCGCGTCATCGCCCTGGCCCCGGCTTTCGCCAGCTACCTCGCCACGGCCTTCGACCAGATTCGGGCCAACGCGGCCAACGACCTGGCCATTTACCTGCGCATCCTGGCCGCGCTGGGCACGGTGGCGGGCCACACCCGCCGCGCCGACTACCGCCAGGCCCTGCGCCAGCAGGCCGATTTGGTGCTGGAAGCCGCCGAAAGCCACATCGAGGTGGAATACGAGCTGGCCCAGGTGCGCGAGCGGCATCAGGCGGTAGGAAAAGCGCTGGTTGATTGAGAAAAGGGCGATAAACCATGAACGACGTAGGGGCGGGGCTTGCCCCCGCCCGGACGTTGAACGAAATTATTGAGACGGCGCAGTGTGATTGAGACGGCGCAGGCGTCCGGGCGGGGGCAAGCCCCGCCCCTACATCGTTCAGGCAAGAGCCTTGTAACCACAAAAGGGCGCGAGTGAGTGGGCAAAAGCACGATTGAGGCCTTTAATCGGTAAAGCCCGCAGGCACCGCCGAAAGCCAAAAACCAGCCGCCGCCAACAGCCGGCCGATGCATTAAATTTGTTGTCCGGCTGCCTGATAATCACAAGTGAATCAGTAGCAGCCATTGCTTCGCTGGTTTTACTGTGTCTGCATGAACAATGCGTTTCGAATTATTTGCTGGTTGACGGCATGGGTGCTGCTGGGAAGCCTGTGGCCGGCCGGGGCCGCCGCGGCCGCGCCGCCGCACTACGTCATCGGCTTTTCGCAGTGCACCACCGGCGACGCCTGGCGCAAAGCCATGCTGCTGGGCATGCAAAAGGAGCTGAGCTTCTACCCCAACGTCACGTTCCGGCTCAAGGACGCCCGCGACGACAGCCGCCGCCAGCAGCAGCAGATTCGCGAGTTTCTCAGGGAGGGTATCGACCTGCTCATCGTGTCGGCTAATGAGGCCGAGCCGGTGACGCCGGTGGTGGAGGAAGCCTTCAACCGCGGTATTCCGGTGGTGATACTGGACCGCCGCACTACTTCCAAGCTCTACACCGCCTACGTGGGCGGCAACAACCTGGAAGTGGGCCGCGCCGCCGGCCGCTACATCGGTAATCTGCTCGACGGGCGCGGCAACGTGCTGGAAATTCAGGGCCTGGCCGGCGCCTCGCCGGCCGTGGACCGCCACCGGGGCCTGGCTGCCGCGCTGGCCGCCTACCCCGGCATCCGCCTGGTGGCGCAGGTGCAGGGCGACTGGAAACGGCCCTCGGTGGTGCAGAACCTGCCCCGCGTGCTGCGCGCTCACCCCGAGGTGAACCTGATTTTTGCCCACAACGACCGCATGGCCCTGGGCGCCTACCAGGTGTGCAAGCAGCTGGGCCTGGACCGCCGCATCCGGGTAGTGGGCGTTGACGGACTGTCGGGGCCGCAGGGCGGCATCCAGTTCGTGCAGGACGGCGTGCTCACGGCCACGCTGCTTTACCCGCCGGGCGGCGAGGAGGCCATTCGCACGGCCATGAACATCTTGCAGCGCCGGCCTTACGCCAAGGAAAACGTGCTGGGCACGATGGTCATCGACTCGACCAACGTGCTGACCATGAAGATGCAAACCGAGCAGCTGGCTGCCCAGCAGCAGGACATTCAGCGGCAGCAGCGGCTGCTGCAGCAGCAGCGCGACACCTACGCCAGCCAGCAAACGGTGCTCTACGTGCTGGCCGGGGCGCTGCTGGCCGCCGCCGCGCTGGCCCTGCTGGTGTGGCGGGCCCTGCGCGCCAACCGCCGCATCACGCGGGTGCTGGCCGGGCAGAACGACGAAATCCGCTCCCAGCGCAACCAGATTCAGGAGTTTGCCGAGCAAGCCAAGGTCGAGACCGAGGCCAAGCTGCGCTTCTTCACCAACTTCTCGCACGAGCTGCGCACGCCGCTCACCCTCATTCTGGGGCCAGTGGAGGAAATGCTGACCAGCGGGGCCGACTTCACCGCCGCCCACCGCCACGACCTGGGCCTGGTGCGCCGCAACGCCCAGCGCCTGCTGCGCTTGGTGAACCAGCTCATGGACTTCCGCAAAATCGACGTGGGCAAGATGCCCGTGCGCGCCACCGAGGGCAACCTCGTGGCCTTCGTGCGCGACATCCTCGACGCCTTCGAGAAGCCCGCCCGGCAGAAGGGCGTGGCCCTGCGCTTCCTGCCCGCCGAGCCGGTGATGACGCTGCCTTTCGATGTAAACATCCTCGACAAGGTGCTGTTCAACCTGCTGGCCAACGCCCTGAAATTCACGCCCGAGCGTGGCCAGATTACCGTCAGCCTCCAGCCCGTGCCGGCCGAAAACAGCGTGCGCGTGAGCGTGGAAGACACCGGCCGTGGCATCAGCGAGCAGGACCGGGCCCACATTTTCGAGTGGTTTTACCAGGGGCAGCAGCCGGGGGCGCAGGGCTCGGGCATGGGGCTGGCATTGGCGCTGGGGCTCACGCGCTTGCACCAAGGCCAGCTGACTTTCACCAGCCAGGCGGGGCAGGGGAGCACCTTCGTGGTGACCTTGCCGCGCACGCTTCCGGCCGGAATGCTGGCGCCGGCCGCGGCCCTGCCCGTGGCGCCGGGCCTGGCGCAGGACGAGGAAATGGTGACCGCCCCGCCGCCGGCCGTGGCCGAAGCGCCGGCCGCCGGCTTTGCCACCGGCGAGGGGCGCGACGCGCTGGTGCTGGTGATTGAGGACAACGAGGAGGTGAACGCCTTCCTGGCCCAGAAGCTGCGGCCGCACTTCCAGGTGCACACCGCCCTGGACGGCAGCACCGGCCTGCGCCTGGCCGCCGAGCTGATTCCCGACCTCATCGTGTGCGACGTGATGCTGCCCGAAATCAGCGGGCTGGAAGTGGTGGCCCAACTCAAGGGCGACTGGCGCACCTCGCACATTCCCATCGTGCTGCTCACGGCCCGCTCGGCCCCCGAGCAGCAGGTGGAGGGCGTGCAGGCCGGCGCCGACCTCTACCTCACCAAGCCCTTCAACCCCACCTTCCTGCTCGAAAGCCTGCGCACCCTGCTCGGCAACCGCGACCGGCTGCGCGAGCATTTCCGCCGCGAGCTGAGCGTGGACACCGCCACCGTGGCCCCCACCCAGCGCGTCGACCAGAAATTCCTGGCCGACCTCACCGCCATCATCGAAGCCAACCTCGACCGCGCCGACCTGAGCGTGGAGGACGTGGCCCGCAGCCTGGGCATCTCGCGGGTGCAGCTCTACCGCAAGGTGAAGGCCGTGCTCGGCACCAGCCCCACGGACTTCGTGCAGAGCATCCGTCTCACCAAAGCGCGGCAGCTTTTGCTCGACGATTCGCTCACCATTGCCGAGGTGGCCTACCAGCTGGGATTCAATTCGCCTTCCTACTTCTCCACCAGCTTCAAGGGACGTTACCAGATTTCGCCGTCCGAGTATCGGGCCCTGCACACCACGCCGGTGGAATGAACGGATAGTGAAAGCCAGGTAACGAGAGTGTAAGCGGCGGGCTTTCCCCAAACGTTTGCGATTTATTAATTATTTGTTAATCAGTAGTTTGATTCTATTTTGAAGGGATGAACGGATAGTAAACGTTTTTGAGAGGATTGAGCAAGTCCTCCGCCGGGGGGCGGCGGACATTTGGGTCATCAATCAGCGGCCGGCTTTTCGACGCCGGGCGCTGCAAACGATTCCTGCTCTTTCAATCCCACTCAAAATCGCATGAACAAACTACTATCCACTCTCCCGCAGGCGGCGCTGGTGGCGCTGCTGGCCGGCGGCCCGGCCCTGGCCACGGAGGCGCCCGCCGCCCACCCGGCCGCCCTGGCGCCCGCCGCCGACCGCCCCCTCACGGGCCGCGTGACCGATGAAAACGGCGCTGGCCTGCCCGGCGTGACCGTGCTCGTGAAGGGCACGTCGCTGGGCACCACCACCGGCCCCGACGGCAGCTTTGCCCTCACCGCGCCCGACAATGCCACGCTGGTGCTGTCCTTCGTGGGCTACAAAACCCAGGAAATTGCGGTGGGCACGCAGGCCACCTTCGCGGTGCAGCTGGCCACCGACGCCGCCGCGCTCGACGAAATTGTGGTGACCGGCTACCAGACCCAGAAGAAGGCCGACCTGACCGGCGCCGTGGCCGTGGTGAAGGTGGACGAGGTGAAGGACCTGCCCTCTAACAACGTGGCCCGCAACCTGCAGGGCCGCGTGCCGGGCGTGAACATCGTCACCGACGGCGCGCCCGACGGCAACGTATCGGTGCGCATCCGCGGCATCGGCACGCTGGGCAACAACGACCCGCTGTACGTCATCGACGGCATCCCCACGAAGGACGGCATCAACCAGATTAACCAGAACGACATCGAGAGCATTCAGGTGCTGAAGGACGCCTCGGCGGCCAGCATCTACGGCTCGCGGGCCGGCAATGGCGTGATTATCATCACCACCAAGCGCGCCAAGAAGGGCGTGAACAAGGTCGATTTCAACACCTTTTTCACCTTCCAGGGGCCCGGCAAGCAGCCCAAATTGCTGAACACCGAGCAGTACGGCCGGGTGCTGTGGCAGGCTGCCATCAACGACGGCGTGACGCCGCCCACCCAGCTATACACCTACCAGCAGCACAACGACGCCAGCGGCCGGCCGGTGCTCGACCGCGTCATCGTGCCCGAGTTCATTGGCCCCGACCAGACCCAGCGCGCGGCCGACACGAACTGGTTCAACGAGATTCAGCAGAACTCGCTGGCGCAGAGCTACAACCTGAACCTGAGCACCGGCAGCGAGAAAGGCGGCGCGCTGGTGTCGCTGAACTACTTCGACAACAATGGCGTGATTAAGTATTCTGAATTTGAGCGCTTTACGGGGCGCATCAATTCCGATTACAACTTCTTCGGCGGGCGGCTGAAGGTGGGCGAAAACCTGACGCTGGTGCGCAACATGCAGACCTACGGCGAAGACCGGCAGGCCCGCGGCCTGGCCGTGCTCAGCCTGCCCATCGTGCCGGTGCACACCGTGGACGGCGTGGGCTGGGGCGGCCCCGTGTCGGGCATTGCCGACCGTAACAACCCGGTCCGCATCCTGGAAGACAACCGCCAGAACAAGGCCTATAACAACCGCGCTTTTGGCAACTTCTTCGCCGATTTGGAGGTGGTGAAGGGCCTGCACCTGCGCAGCAGCTTCGGGCTCGATTACAACCTGTTCACCTTCCGGGGCATGTACAAGCCCTACAAGTCGGGCTACCTCAACAACCCCGAAAGCCGGGTGAGCAACACCAGCCGCGTATTTGGCAACTGGGTGTGGCAGAACACCTTGAGCTACAACCTGACGCTGGGCCGCAACCAAATCGACTTCCTGGCCGGCACCGAGCGCATCAGCTACGACTACGAGGAAACCTTTGCCACGCGCACCGGCTTTGCCATCACCGACCCCAACTTCATGTACCTCGACGCCGGCACCGGCGTGCAGAACAACGGCGGCTACTCGTCGGCCTACCGGCTGGCCTCGTACTTCGGCAAAATCAATTACTCGTTTGCCGATAAATACCTGGTTTCGGCCACCTTGCGCCGCGACGGCTCGTCGCGCTTCGGCAAGGACAACCAGTTTGGTTTGTTCCCGGCCGTGTCGGCGGGCTGGCGCCTGAGCGAGGAAGGCTTCATCAAGGACAACGCCCGGTTTGTGTCGGATTTCAAGCTGCGCGCCGGCTGGGGGCAGACGGGTAACCAGGACATTGCCTACAACGCCGCCCGTAGCCTATACCGCCCCAACTACGGCTCAGACCCCACCTGGGACCCCGACACCGGCACGGCCTACGACATCAACGGCAACAAGAGCGGCCTGCTGCCCTCGGGCTTCCAGCGCTTCCAGCAGGGCAACGACCGGCTGAAGTGGGAAACCACCACCCAGACCAACGTGGGCGTGGACTTCGGCTTCCTGGAAAACCAGCTCTCGGGCTCGGTCGACTACTTCGTGAAAAACACCAAGGACATTCTGGTGAACCTGCCGTACCCGGCCGTGGTGGGCGAGGGCGGCGGCCAGTTCATCAACGGCGCCTCGCTACGCAACAAGGGCTGGGAATTCCTGCTCAACTACCAGAAAAAGCTGCGCAACGACCTGGCGTTCAATATCTCCAGCAACCTTTCCAGCTACCGCAACGAGGTGACCTACCTGCCGGCCGCGGCCGTGAACGCCTACGGCGGCAACGGCCAGGACCAGACCATTCTGGGCCGCTCCATCGGCTCGGTGTTCGGCTACGTGACGGACGGCCTGTTCCGCACGGCCGAGGAGGTGACCAACTCGCCCGCCCAAACCGGCAAGGGCCTGGGCCGCATCCGCTACCAGGACCTGAACAACGACGGCAAAATCGACGCCAAGGACCAGACCTGGATTTCGAACGGCAACCCCGACTTCATCTACGGCCTGAACCTGGGTGCCAGCTACAAAGGCTTTGACGTGCAGGTGTTTCTGCAGGGCGTGCAGGGCCTGCAGGTGTACAGCGACACCAAGTTCCGCACCGACTTCTCGTCGCTGACCTCGGGCGAAAACTGGGGCCAGCGCACCCTCGACGCCTGGACGCCCGGCAATCCCGACTCGAACATCCCGGCCGTGTCGCTCATCAACAACAACAACGAGGGCCGCACCTCCACCTACTTCCTCGAAAACGGCTCCTACCTGAAGCTGCGCAACGTGCAGCTCGGCTATAGCCTGCCCGCCGGCCTGATTAGCAAGCTGCGCATGACGCAGGCGCGCGTCTACGTGCAGGGCCAGAACCTGCTGGCCTTCTACCAGAAGAAAGGCGACGGCGCCTACACCGCCCCCGACCCCGAAGTGCAAACCTTCGGTTACCCCATTCCGGTCACGTTTACCACGGGCCTCAATATTTCCTTCTAAGCCATTAGTAGTGAGTTATTAGTAGTGGGTATTGAGACAGTGTCCAATGCCTGCTACTAATTACTTACTACTTAATACTCAATACTCGCTACTAACCATGAAAACGTTTAAACACTTCGCCCTGGCTTGCTCGCTGCTCACGCTGGGCCTCGCTACTTCCTGCAACGACAAGGAATTTCTGGACGTACCGCCGCGCGGCGCCATCAGCGACGAGCAGATTAACACGGCGGAAAACATTGACAAGCAGTGCATCGCCGCCTACTCGGCCCTGGGCAACGACGGCTTCACGGCGCCTTACACTTCGCTGTGGCCCTACGGTAACCTGCGGGCCGGCGACGCCTACAAGGGCGGCGGCGGCACCGGCGACGTGGACGCCTTCCACTTCTACGAAACCTTCAGCTACAACCGGCCCGACATCGGCAACACCGACGAGGTGTGGTTCCGCCTCTACATCGGCATCGGCCGCGCCAACGACGCCCTGCGCCGCCTTAACGCCATTTCCGACGCCACCATGCCCAATCGCAAGGTGCGCCAGGGCGAAATGCGCTTCCTGCGCGGGCACTTCTACTTCATCCTGAAGGAGTTGTTTGACCGCGTGCCCTACATCGACGAAACGGTGGACGTGGCCGAGTACGGCAACGTGTCGAACGTGGCCCTGAGCAGCCAGCAGCTGTGGGACAAAATTGCCGCCGACTTCCAGTTCGCCGTCGCCAACGTGCCCGCCAACCAGCCCGAAGTGGGCCGCGCCAACCAGCTGGCCGCCAAGGCCTACCTGGCCAAAACCCTGCTATTTCAGGCCTACACGCAGGACGCCAGCCACCAGGTGACCGGCGTGGACCAGGCCAAGCTGCAGGAAGTGGTGCGCCTCACGGATGAGGTCATCAACTCGGGCCGCTACTCGCTGTACCCGGACTTCGCCAACAACTTTCAGTCGAACCACGACAACGGCGCGGAGTCGGTTTTCGCCATCCAGTTTTCCAAAAATGACGGCACGCCGAAGGGCCGTATTCAGCAGGGCAACAAGCTGAACTACCCCATGAATGCCGAGTTTGGCTGCTGCGGCTTCCACCAGCCCAGCCAGAACCTAGTGAACTCCTTCAAAACCGACGCCAACGGCCTGCCGCTGTTCACCACCTTCAACACCAGCGGCGACCTGGTGAGCGGCGTCGACTTCACGGTGAACAGCGTGGACCCGCGTCTCGACCACACGGTGGCCATCCCCGGCCACCCGTGGAAGTACGACCCGGGCTTCGTGTTTCAGCAAGCCTGGGTGCGGGTGCCGGGCATTTACGGCTACTTTATGTCGATGAAGGAGAACGTGGGGCCGAACGACCCGAGCTTCCAGAAGGAGCCGCCGTTCATGAGCAGCTCGAAGAACTGGGCCATCATCCGCTACGCCGACGTGCTGCTCTGGAAGGCCGAGGCCCTGATTGAGCTCAACCGCGCTGCCGACGCGCTGCCCCTCATCAACCAGATTCGCCAGCGCGCCCAGAACAGCACCGGCCTGCTGCGCCAGAGCACCGGCCTGCCCACCTCCAACTACCGCATCGGCCTCTACCCCAGCACCAACTGGACGCAGGCCTACGCCCGCCAGGCCCTGCGTTACGAGCGCCGCCTGGAGCTGGCCATGGAAGGCAACCGCTTCTTCGACCTCGTGCGCTGGGGCATCGCCGCCGACTACCTGACCACCTACCTCAACCAGGAAAAAACCAAGCGCCAGTACCTGCAGGACGCCCGCTTCACCCGCGGCCGCGACGAGTACCTGCCCATCCCGCAGAATCAAATCAACTTCACCAAAGGGCTTTATCAGCAGAACCCGGGCTGGTAGGGGAGGCCTGAAAATTAAGCACGTCATGCAGAGCGCAGCGAAGCATCTTGCCCGTGGCAGTAACTCAATCGCTGCAACGACATGATTTAGTGATGGCGGGCAAGATGCTTCGCTGCGCTCTGCATGACGTGCTTTTTACCTAAAAACTCGTTACTTCAATTCGTTAACAATCAATCGTTCTACCCTCTAAAACATCCGCTTGTGAAAAACCGCAACGTATTCTTCTGGTCGATAGTGGTGGCGCTGGGCGGCCTGCTGTTCGGCTTCGACACGGCCGTGATTTCCGGGGCCGAAGAGTCCATTCAGAAGCTGTGGGGCCTGAGCGCCTACGAGCACGGCCTCACCATGTCCATCGCCCTGATTGGCACCGTGCTGGGCGCCATCTTCGGCAGCGTGCCGAGTGATGCGCTGGGCCGGCGCGGCACCCTGGTCTGGATTGCGGTGCTCTATCTGGTGTCGGCGGTGGGCGCGGCCTTGTCGCCGAGCTGGGTGCCGTTTATGGTGTTCCGCTTTTTGGGCGGGCTGGGGGTGGGGGCCTCGTCGGTCACGGCGCCGCTGTATATCTCGGAGGTGTCGCCGCCGGCCTCGCGGGGCCGCATGGTGGGCATGTTTCAGTTCAACGTGGTGTTCGGCATCCTGCTGGCTTACCTGAGCAATTTCCTGCTGCGCGACATCGGTCCCGACGCCTGGCGCTGGATGCTGGGCGTGCAGGCGGTGCCGGCTATCGCCTTCTTCCTCCTGCTGTTCCGTATCCCGGAAAGCCCGCGCTGGCTGCTGCGCCACGGCCGCACCGAGGACGCCCGCGCCGTGTTCGCGCGCATCGACCCGGCCACGGCCGACGAGAACATCAGCACCATTCTGGTGGCCAACGCGGCCGAGCAGGGTCCGGGTGAGTCGCTGTGGGCGCCGCAGTACCGCCGGCCGGTGCTGCTGGCCATCCTCTTCGCCGCCTTCAACCAGCTGGCGGGCATCAACGCCATCATTTACTACGCGCCGCGCATTTTCGAGATGACCGGGCGCGGGCAGAGCGCGGCGCTGCTGTCGTCGGCCGGCATCGGGCTGGTGAACTTCTGCTTCACGCTGCTGGCCGTGAATATCATCGACCGGTTTGGCCGGCGCCGGCTGATGCTGGTGGGCTCCGTGGGGCTGATTCTGACGCTGGGGCTGGTGGCGCGGGCCTTCTACACGCAGCAGTTTGAGGCGGTGCCGGTACTGCTGTTCGGCTACATTGCCTTCTTCGCTTTCTCGCAGGGCGCGGTTATCTGGGTGTTTATTTCCGAGATTTTCCCCTCGGCGGTGCGGGCCAAGGGGCAGGCGCTGGGTTCGAGTACGCACTGGGTGCTGGCGGCGCTCATCACCTTCATCTTCCCCAAGCTGACCGAGGCGCTGGGCGGCGGCAACACTTTCGCCTTCTTCTGCGGCATGATGGTGCTGCAACTGCTCTACGTGTGGAAGCTGATGCCCGAAACCAAGGGCAAGACGCTGGAAGAAGCCGATAAGGTGCTGGTGCTGCATTGATTGAACGTCGGTCAAACCGTGTAGTTCGGTACATTAATCCTGCACGTCATGCAGAGCGCAGCGAAGCATCTTTACTGCTATCACTAACTTTTACTTTCTTGAATTGCGTTGCGCAGTAAAAATGCTTCGCTGCGCTCTGCATGACGTTCTAAAAAAGCTCCCTCACCATGTCTACAATTCCTCAAGACCCCAAGTCCCCAATTATTGCCTGCTTCGGCGAAATTCTCTGGGACATTCTGCCCACCGGCAAGCAGCCGGGCGGCGCGCCCTTCAACGTGGCCGTACACCTGCACCAGCTGGGCTTGCCCGTGCGCTTCATCAGCCGCGTGGGCGACGACGAGCTGGGGACCGAGCTGGTTGAGTTCGTGGCGTCGAAAGGCGTGGACACCAGCCTCATCCAGCAGGGCAAAACCCACCTCACCGGCGTGGTGAAGGCCAACGTGGACGACGCCAACGAGGTGACCTACAAGATAGTGCAGCCCGTGGCCTGGGACTACATCCACTTCGACGCCGACGTGGAAGCCGCCGCGGCCACCGCCGATGCCTTCGTGTTTGGCAGCCTGGCCGCCCGGCAGGCCGGCACCCGCGAAACCCTCTACCGCCTGCTCGAAACCGCCAAATTCAAGGTGTTCGACGTGAACATGCGCCCGCCGCACTACACCCGCGAGGTGGTGAAGTACCTGCTGGGCAAAGCCAACATGGTGAAAATGAACCACCACGAGCTGGCCGAAATCATGGCTTGGTTCGGGGCCGAAACCGACGATGCCGCCGCTATGCAGTGGCTTGTCACCCGCTTCGACCTGCAGGTGGTGTGCGTGACCTGCGGCGCCGACGGCGCCATGCTCTGGGCCAACAACCAGCTCTACCGCACGCCCGGCGTGCCCGTGCAGGTGCAGGATACCATCGGCAGCGGCGACGCCTTCTTGGCCGCGCTGCTGCGCTGCTGGCTCACCGGCCACGCGCCCGAGGCGGCGTTGCGTTTCGCCTGTGCCGCCGGGGCGCTGGTGGCCACGCACCAGGGCGCCACGCCGGCCTTTGCGGAGGCTGATGTGCGGGCGCTGATGACGGCTGCCGTGGCATAAGCCTGTAGCGTGGACTCTGCGAGTCCGCGCATCGAACGACGCGCATCGAGCGAATTGCTACCAACCCACGCCTGCGCGGACTCGCAGAGTCCACGCTACATCCCACCCCATGAAACGCATCCTTCTCCCGGCCCTTTTCAGCCTCAATTTCTTTGCCCAGGCGCAGCAGGCGCCCGTGCCGCCGGCCACGCCGCAGTACCGGCCCGGCTACCATTTTTCGCCCGCCGCGCACTGGATGAACGACCCCAACGGCATGGTGTACTACCAGGGCACCTACCACCTGTTTTTTCAGTATTACCCCGATGGCATGACCTGGGGGCCCATGCACTGGGGCCACGCCACGAGCACCGATTTGACCAGCTGGAAGGAGCAAGCCATCGCGCTGTTTCCGGATAAGCTGGGCTGGATTTTCTCCGGCTCGGCGGTGATTGATGCCAACAACACGGCCGGCTTCGGGAAGAATGCGATGGTGGCCATTTTTACCCACCACAACGACCCCGAGGAGAAAAAGAAAACCAACAAGCATCAGTACCAAAGCCTGGCCTACAGCCTCGACGCGGGCAAAACCTGGAAGAAATACGAGGGCAACCCCGTGCTGCCCAACCCCGGCATCCAGGATTTCCGCGACCCGAAAGTGAGCTGGAACGAGGTGGCCAAAAAGTGGGTAATGACCCTGGCCACCAAGGACCGCATCACCTTCTACTCCTCGCCCAACCTGAAAAGCTGGACCAAGGAAAGCGAGTTTGGCGAGAAGCTGGGCGCCCACGGCGGCGTGTGGGAATGCCCCGACTTATTCCCGCTCACCCTCAACGGCCAGACGCACTGGGTGCTGCTGGTGAACCTGAACCCCGGCGGCCCCAACAGCGGCTCGGGCACTCAATACTTCATTGGCAGCTTCGACGGGCACAAATTCACGCCCCTGAACGACAAAACTAAATGGGCCGACTACGGTCCCGACGACTACGCCGGCGTGACCTGGGCCAACACGGGTGCCCGCAAGATTTTTCTGGGCTGGATGAGCAACTGGGACTACGCCAACCAGGTGCCCACCTCGCCCTGGCGCAACGCCATGACGCTGCCCCGCGAATTGGGTTTGCGCCAGGTAGGCTCGGAAATTTACCTCACCTCGCAGCCGGTGAAGGAAGTGGCCAAAATAGTTCAGCCCGCCACCACGCTGAAAGATGTGAAAGCCACCGCCACCGCCCAGGACCTGAGCACCAAACTCAACTTCGGCGGCGACCGGTACGCGCTGAAAATGAGCACCGCGCAGCTGAAGGATTTCGCGCTGGTGCTGGGCAACGCGGCCGGCGAGGAACTGCGAATCGGCTACGATGCCTCGGCGAAGCAGTACTTTATCGACCGCACCAAGGCCGGTCCCACGGCTTTCAGCCCCAAATTTGCGGGCCGGCACGTCACGCCGCGCCTGGCCACCGCGCCGGCCGCCGACTTGGCGCTGTACGTGGACGCGACGTCGGTCGAGCTGTTTGCCGATGGCGGGCTGAGCGTGGCCACGGAGCTGTTTTTTCCAACCAAAGCCTTCACCACGCTCAAGCTGGAATCGGCCGGTGGCCTGACGGTGCAGGAGTTGACCTACAGCAAGCTGGCCGGGCCTAACGCCAAGCCGGTTAATTGATTTGACACTGCATGCAACGGGTAGAGACGCAATATTTTGCGTCTCGTCGTTGAACGGCCGGGACCGCGCCGGCCGTATCAACTCGTTATCGTGCAGTTGAATGCTAGCGGCGCGGCCGCCGAGACGCAAAATGTTGCGTCTCTACTACTCTGTCTTTCTGAGCTAATCCACGCAAACTTTCCTACTTCCCATGAGGCATTATCGGCAACTCGCCGGGGTGCTGCTGGCGGCGCTTAGCCTGGCCGGCTGCAAGAAAAACGACCCCGCCACGCCCCCAACCCCGCCCACCGTCAACCCCGGCGTGGAGCTGGTGTGCACGCCCCCGGCCGAGCGCAACGACTACGGCATCTTCCCCAAAGTGGCCGACGGCGCGGGCGTGGGCGACGTGATGCCCTTCTTCGACGCGGCCTCGGGCACCCAGTACCTCTACTACCTGAAGGACGTGTGGAGCGACGTGAGCAACCAGCGCCATCCCTGGTACGCCTTCACCACCAGCGACTTCCGCCAGTACACCGAAGTAGCGGCCGGCGAGCTGCTGGCCAGCAGCGCGGGCAGCTGCGCGCAGGACCGCGCCATCGGCACGGGCAGCGTGATTGCCCGCAACGGCACCTACTACGCCTTCTACACCGGCAACAACCCCAACGCCGACAACTGCGGCCGCCGCAAGGAGGGCGTGATGCTGGCCACCGCGCCCGGCCCGGCCCAGCGCTTCACCAAGAGCACCAGCTTCGCCACGCTCTACGTGCCCACCGGCCAGGGCTTCGACGAGAACGACAACTTCCGCGACCCCTTTGTGTATCAAGATGATGCCGGGCAGTACGCCATGCTGGTTTCGGCCCGCCGCAACGTGGCCGGTACCTGGCGCGGCGTCATCGTGAAGCTCACCTCGCCCGATTTGCTGACCTGGACTTACCAAAGTGTGCTCTACGACGGCGGCACGAGCAACTACTTTATGATGGAGTGCCCGCAGCTGTTTAAAATCGGCAGCACTTACTACCTCACGTATTCCGACACCGGCACCCGCCACTTCTACTACCGCAAAAGCGCCGCGCCCGGCGGCCCCTGGAGCGCGCCCGCCGGCAACGAGCGGGTGGACGGCAGCGGCCTCTACGCCGCCCGCGTACTCAACAACACCGCCACCGGCAAAAACTACCTTATCGGTTGGGTCAACCGCCTCGAAAACAACAGCGACGCCGGTAACTGGTGGTGGGGCGGCAACCTCGTGACCCACCAGCTCAACCAATTGCCCAACGGCGACCTGACCGTAAGCCTGGTGCCGGCCCTCAAAACCTACCTCGAAGCCCAGACCGAACCCCTGCAGCGCGTGAGCCGCACCGCCAGCGCCGCCCGGCCCGATTCGAGCACCTACATCCTGACCGGCCCGGCCGCCGGCCCGCTGGCCAACGTGCTGTTCAAGCCCCTCAACCTCACACGTTTCAAGCTGAGCACCACCGTGTCGTACAGCAGCGCGGCCAAGGATTTCGGCTTCATGCTGGGGGCCTGCGACGGCACCAATCAGTTCTACAGCCTGCGCTTCGTGCCCAGCCAGAACCGCTTCAGCTTCGACCGCCTGAACCGCAGCAGCCTCAACGCCGGCACCTCCGCCGTGGCCGACGTGCCCTTCCCGATGCAGCCGAACACCGATTACACGGTGGACATCGTGGAGGAAAACTCCGTGGTGGTGGTGTACCTCAACGGCGTGGCCGCGCTGTCGGTCCGCATCTACAAAGCGCCGCGCACCTCCTGGGGCATCTTCGCCGACAATAGCACGGCCACCTTCAAAAATCTGACGGTCACCAAGCCCTAAGCGCCGCCCGTTCCGGTCCGACCGCCCTAGGCGGTCCGACCTGTCGAAGAACCACCGATTTCGTTGACTAACAGATGATTTTGCTCGCCCGACAACCGGTCGGACCGCCTAGGGCGGTCGGACCGAAACGGCCGATTCTCAAGACCTAATCCCACTCCAACGGCGCCCCTCGCGCCTGGGTCACCTGCCGCTCTTTGCCTGGTTTTCGGGCAAAGCTGGCCCTGCTCATGCCTGATTTTTCCACTTTCAAACCCTTTCAAATTCCCATGAAAAAAACCTTTACCCTCGCCCTGGCCGGCGCTCTCGCGGCGGCCTCTCTCAACTCCAATGCCCAGACCATCAGCGTGGATGGCACGCTGAGCGCTAGTGAAATCAGCAGCAGCGGCTACCAGCTCATTGGCCGCTACACGCGCAGCCACAGCTTCGGCGATGCCGGGTTGCTGTCATTCTACGCGGCGGCCGATGCCAACAACATTTACCTCTTCCTGGCTGGCACGCTCGAAACCGACGGCAACGCCGCCTCGCTGGGCCAGATTCGCAATGCGCTCCAGATTTACGTGGCCCGGCCGGGCGTGACGGCCGTGCCCGTGGGCACCGCGCTGCCGCTGCCAGCGACCAGCACGCCCATCACATCGTTCAAAATGGTGGGCGCCAAGCTCGACCAGCCCGGCGACTTCGGCATTGGGGTGAAGGGCAATGGCGTGGCCGCGCAGGTGCAGGTCGATGGCGTGGTGTACAGCGCTGGCAGCCCGGCCACGGCCGTTACCAAGCCGCTCAACGTCAACGGGCTGAATGTGAACACGGGCGCGGCGGCCACCATCGGCAGCGCGCAGGCTACGGGCGTGTATGGGCTGTTTGTCAATGCCGTGGTGGCCTTCCGTAACAGTTCGCGGCTTTCGACCAACCCGGGCGCGCCGGCGGGCGGCGCCAACGCCACGGGCCTCGAAATCTCGCTGAGCCGGGCCAGCCTGGGCCTGCCGGCCAGCGGCGGCGCGGTGCAGGTGTTCGGCCTGCAAAACAACGCCGACGGCGACTTCTTCTCCAGCGACATCATCCCGGAAAACACTGCCGCCGCGCCCGGCGCCGACGCCAACGGCAGCCTGCAGCGCAGCCCCGATTTCACGGCAATTCCCGGCCGGCAGTCGGCCACGCTGCAGGTGACGGCCAGCGGCGCCACCGTGCTGGCCGCCCGCTCGGCCGACGAAGCCGCCCTCGGCCTGCAGGTGTACCCCAACCCCGCCGCCGGCTTCCTGACGGTAGTCTACCAGGTGCCCCGCGCCGGCGCCGCCAGCTTGGTATTGACTGACTTGCTGGGCCGCCCCGTGCGCGTGCTGGAGCAGGGCCAGAAAGCCGCCGGCCCGCAAAGCACCACCTTAAGCACCGCCGACGTGGCCGCTGGCACCTACCTGCTGCGCGTGCAGCTGGGCAGCACCGTGGCCGTGCGCAAAGTGGTGCTGCTGTAAGGCCATGTAAACAACTCCTCAGAACGTCATGCAGAGCGCAGCGAAGCATCTTGCCCGCAGCAAGTAATTCCTTTCAATTGGGTTAGTGGTGGCGGGCAAGATGCTTCGCTGCGCTCTGCATGACGGTGAGACAGGGACCAAATAATATCTACTTCCTCCATCCCAAAATTCCCACCGCATGAAAACCAACTTTTCCCGCCTGCGCCTGCGCCTGGGGGCCGGTCTGGCGTTGCTGCTGGCCGGCGGCTGCCAAAACCTGACGCCCGAAGCCACCCCCGCGCCCGTGGCCTCGGCCAGCCGGTCCGATGCGGCGCTGACGTGCGCCCAGCAGCCGGAGGGCACCAACTACGTCATCTACCCGCAGTGCGCCGACGGGCCGGCTGTGGGCGACGTGATGCCCTACTACAATGCGGCCGACAACCGGACGTATTCGTACTTCCTCAAGGACGTCTGGAACGACGCCACCACGCAGCGCCACCCCTGGTACGGCCTCTATACCGATAATTTCAGCGCCTACTACCCCGTGGGGCCGGGCACCGGCGGCGAGCTGCTGGGCTGCAGCGCGCCCACCTGCGCCCCGGATTTTGCCCTCGGCACGGGCAGCATCGTGCAGCGCAACGGCACCCTCTACGCCTATTACACCGGTTTCAACCCTAATACCAGCAGCTGCCCCAACCCCAAGGAAGGGGTGATGCTGGCCACCGCGCCGGCCGTGGGGCAGGCTTTTGTGAAGAACCTAAACTTCCAAACGCTGTACGCCCCGGCCGGACTGAACTTCGACAGCAACGACAATTTCCGTGACCCCTACGTGTACTACGACGCGGCGGCCGCGAAATACTACCTGCTGGTGGCGGCCCGCCGCAACGTGGCTGGCACTTGGCGCGGCGTCATCGCCTACTACACCTCGCCCGACCTGCTGACCTGGACCTACCAGGATGCCTACCAGTACGCCGGCGGCAGCACCAACTTCTTTATGATGGAGTGCCCGCAGCTGCTCAAGCTGGGCAGCACCTACTACCTGCTGTTTTCCGACATGGACGCGAAAACCATGTACTACCGCAAAGGCTCGTCGCCGACGGGACCGTGGAGCGCCCCAGCCGGTAACGCCCGCTTCGAGGGCAACGGCTGCTACGGCGGCAAGGTGATAACCGACAAGTACGGCGACAGCTACCTGCAGGCCTGGGTGCACCGCCGCGCGGGCGCCACCGACACCGGCGCCTGGCAGTGGGGCGGCAACCTCTTGACGCACAAGCTCTACCAGCTGGCCAACGGCGACCTGGCCCTCACCATCCCGCACACCCTGAAAAGCTACCTGGAAGCCACCACGCCGGCCTTCACCAAGAGCAGCCAGTGGGGCAACGTCACGAACGTGCTGGCCAACACCGAGTCGTACCGGTTGGTGAGCACCGCCAACAACGACGTGGCCAACGTGCTCTACGACCCCATCAACCTCACGCGCTTCAAAATCAGCGCCACCGTGTCGTACGCCAGCGCGGGCAAGGATTTCGGGTTTTTGCTGGCGGCCTGCGACGGCTACAACCAGTTCTACAGCCTGCGCTTCGTGCCCGGCCAGAACCGCTTCCGTCTCGATTTCACCAACCGCGCCAGCCTCACCAGCACCACCGTGGCCACCGCCGACGTGCCCTTCCCCCTGCAGCCCAACACCGATTACACGGTCGACATCGTGGAGGAAAATTCGGTCGTCGTCGTCTACCTCAACAACGTGGCCGCCCTCACGGCCCGCATCTATAAGGCGCCGAAAACCTCCTGGGGCGTGTTCGTCGACAACAGCACGGCCACTTTCAAGAACATTGTGGTGAAGGCCCCGGCGGTGCAGTAACCGCCCGGCGGCGGCCGCGCTAGCCCGGCAGGGGCGGCGCGGCCGCCGCGAAGTGGCGCATGCGATAGCAGTTCATGGCCGTGTCGCCGAGCTGCTCGATGAGCTTGTAGTTGGCCACGGCGCCCACGGCCGCCCCGATGATGGGCACGAGCTGGGCCATTTTGGCGAGGTCGATGTAGTCGCGGTATTCCTGCTGGAAGGTGCGCCAGTCGAATTCCTCCGGGTTCAGGGGCAGGCCAAGGCGGTAGGCGTCCCAGTCGGCGAGGCGGCGGTAGGTGGCATTGCGGGCCTGCTGGCTGCTGAACGCCAGCTGGAACACGTGGAGCAGGTAGAGCCGCTCGGTGTAGTCGTGCACGTCGTAGCCATATAGGGCTGCGATGTCAAACAGCAGCTTCATTTTCAGGCCGATGAGCAGCGGGAAATCGGCCAGCCCCAGCAGAAAGCCGCCGGCACCGGTCACGGCGCCCTCGGCGGTGGCCATGGTGCGGTAGTCGCGGATGCGGCTACGCACCTCGGCCTCGCGGGTGGCGAAAGGCACTTCGGCCAGCGGCTTGGCGGTGGTGTGCCGCGAGCCAAAGAGCACGCCGCGCACCATCTGCCTGATGGCGCCGGTGATGGCCTGGTGCACCTTTTCGGGCAGCAGGGCATTGAGGCGCACCTGCACGCGGTGGGCAAAGTTGTTGAGAAACGAGGGCCGCCGCTGCATCTTCAGTTGCCAGGCGCGCAGCTCAACGCGGGTTTGCTGTTCGTCGGAGGTCATGGGCGAAAGGTAGCGCGGACTCTGCGAGTCCGCGCATCGCGAGGATATTCGTGCCCGCGCGGACTCGCAGAGTCCACGCTACAGCGTAGCCGTTTGCCCCGCCCGGTTTTCGCGCGGCTTCGTCACGAGGTAATAGTACAGCAGAATGCCCAGCCCAATCAGAAACGGCACCAGTGCCAGGTGCTTGCCCGTGATGGTGGGCGTGAGATGCACGGTGTCAAAGCCGAAAAACTCGCTGGTCATCCAGTACGAGTTGGCCGTAATCCAGAACACGATGGCCAGGTTGTGGGCCAGCTCCGAGGCCAGGGCGCGGGTGCGCCAGGCAATGACCAGGGCAATGCCCAGCGTGGGCAGCACCATCAGCAGGCCCAGCGGCTTCCACACCATGCACCAGGCAATGTCCTTGAGCAGCCAGAACAGGATGTGCGTGTTTTCCATCTGCCGGTACACGGCCGGAATGCTGTACACTTCTTCGGAAACCTGGGGCGTGGGAGCAGACATGGGGCGGGGAAAAGCCCAAAAATAAGCCGCCGGCCATTGTCTTATGCTTTCTACTCAGCTATCAGTGAGCCACCACCACGCGCTGCCGAACCGGGCCAGCGTTGGTACTGGCCTGCAGCACATAAACACCAGGCGCCACATCGGCCAGCGACAAAACGATTTCTGTGTGGTGAGCCGGGAGGGTAAACCGCCGCACGACCCGGCCCTGCACGTCCAGCAGCGTCACCGGCAGGGCCGTGGCCGACGCGGTGCCGGCGGGCAGCCGCAACGTCGCCTGCTGCTGGGCCGGGTTGGGAAATACGTCAAGCTCCGGGGTGCTGGCAAAAGCCGGGCGTGTAGCCAACAGGGTGTTATCAAGGCGGACCAAACTGCTGCGTAACTGCCCGTTGATGCTGGTAAAGCCGCCGGATACCAGTATTTTTCCGTCCAGGGGCTGCAAAGTCACTCTGGCAGGGTAATAGACGATTTCCTGCGGCACCGTTACCGGGGCAAATGTCGCGTCGCGGCTGCCGTCGGCATTGAGCCGGACCAGCTGGAACAGGGGCGGCGCAAAATAGCTGGTGTCGGCGAGGCTGCCCAGGATTCGGCCATCGGGCTGAACTTGAAGCACCCTACAGGACAAGGCCGCCGTGAAAGTAGGGTCGGGCTGGCCGTTGGGCAGTAGCCGTGCGATGCCATTGGGCGCGGCCTGGCCATTGAAGGACGTGAATTGGCCGTTGATGATTATCTGGCCCCCGGTCGCTACCTGCGCCCCCCAGTACACGCGCAGGCCGGCGCTGCTCGAAGCGCCACTGCCAATGGAAAAGGTATTGTCGACCTGGCCCGTCGTGGCCGACAGTCGCACTAGAAAAGGCAGGTTTGCATCGCCCCAGCTCACCACCGGCTGCCCGCCGGGCTGCACCCCCGCCACATAAAACCCCGACGCGGTAGCCGTTTGCCAGGGCGCGCCCGTGGGGTTAAACCCGGCGTCGAGGACCCCGGCGGCCGATACGCGCGCCAGGCCCGGCCGCGCCTGGCCGTTCACCGCCACGAAGTCGCCGGCAAAGAGCACGCCGCCGGAAGGCAAAGCAACCAGCTGCCACGCGAACTGGGTGTTGGGTGCATAGGCAAAGGAAACCGGGGCGAAACCCGTATCGAGCGCGCCGCTAGCCAGCAGGCGCAGCACGGTGATGCCCGTATAAGGAGCTGTAGCAATTGAGGTGTAGCCCCTCACGTAGAAGCGGCCGTCGGGCTGCGGCAGCACATCGTAGCCAGAGAAAGGGTAAGCGCCCGGGTTGATGGACACCTGCCCCACATATGCTCCGCTGCTGTTGAGGCGCTGCGGATAGTACCGGTTGGCCAGGGTGGTGCCGTTGATGGACGTGTAATTACCGGTCAGGATAATGTCGCCATTGTTGAGTGGGGTGGCGCTGCTAAGGGTTCCACCGTATTCAATCAGCGGATTGAAGGCCGCATCGACCTGCGTGGCGGTGCCGTTGAGCAAAGCGAGCCCGGTGCGGGGCACCCCGCCAATGGAAGTGAACGTGCCCCCGGCCAGGGTTTGGCCGCTGGTCAGGTCCACCAGGTCGTACACGATGTTTGGGGTGCTGGTCGAGGTGGTGGCCGCCGCGGGGCCAAAACCGGCATCCACCACGCCAGTCGCGCTGAGCCTGGCAATGTTGCCCCGGGCGGTGCCGTTGCAGGCCGTGAAGGTGCCGCACACCACCATGGAACCATCGGCCCGCAGGCGGATTTTGTAAATGCCCGTGGCCGTGGCCACCGGGCTGAGCACGGTCGGCGTAAAGCTGGCGTCGCGGGTGCCGTCGGCGTTGAGCCGGACGAGGCCGCCGCTGGCCTGCCCGTTTACCTGCGTGAAGTAGCCGCCCACGAGCAGCTTGCCATCGGGCTGCCGGGCCAGGGCCCGCACCGTGGCGTTGGTGCCCGTGCTCAGAAACGTGTTATCCCGGCTGCCATCGGCGTTAAGGCGCACCAAGTTGTTGGCAACTAATCCATTAACCTGCACAAAATTGCCGCCTACCACAATTTTGCCGTCGGGCTGCACCAGCATTACTTCCGGTGTGCCACTGTTGGGCGTGCCGGTCGAGTTCGCGGATGTGAATCCCAGGCTGCCTACGTTGAAGCTGGTATCGTAGCTGCCATCGGCATTGAGGCGCAGCAAGTTGGCCACGGCTTGGCCGTTGTAGTGGTCCAGGTTGCCGCCCACCAGAATTTTGTCATCGGGCTGCACCGCGAGGCTGCGGATGTTGTTGGCAAAGTTCAGCGCCAGTGCATCCCACCCGTAAACCACAAAGCCAGAGCCGCCGCGGTTGAACGTGGCGTCCACACTGCCGTTGGGGTTGAGGCGCACCAGATTGCCGGTGAGCACGCTGTTGTACGTTGCGTTGGTGGCGCAGCCCACCAGAATTTTATTGGTGCTTTGCAGAGCCAGCGCCGTCGGATTGCCCGACGCGTCGGGCCCCGTTCCGGTTTGCGCGGCAAACGCCGCGTCGGGCGTGCCGTCGGCGTTGAGGCGCCGCAGGCGGCTCGCCCGTTGGTTGTCGATGTATTCGTAGTTGCCGCCCACCAGGATTTTGGCATCCGGCTGTTGTAGCATCGTCCGCGTGGTATAGGCGCCAATAATGCTTGCCTGGGCAGTCTTCAGAACGGTGGGCGCAAACGTGGGGTCGATGGCGCCCTGAGCAAAAGCCGGCGCGCTCGCCAGGAGGGTGCCACAATAAGCAAGCAAGAAGGTGGATAGGTGTTTGAGCATTCAGACTGACATATAAAAAGCCTGGCAATTTACTGCTCAAATGGGAATAAAGCGCTTGGTATAAAGTATAGCTATAGTGCTTTAAGTCAGACAGCCAATCCACTATTTCCCCGGTTCCTCAATTCCCAGCGCCACCAGCTGCACCGCGTATTTCTGATAAATCACCCGCAAGTCGGCGTTGTGCGTGGCCGCGTCCACGCCAATGCTCACGTTGCGGGCGTGGAAGCGGTGCAGGTGGCTGATGTGCGGGCACACCACCGGCAGCTGCCCGGCCAGCAGGAAGCGCACGTAGAGGTCCAGGTCCTCGGCCATTTTCAGCTCCTCGTCGTAGCCGCCCACCTCGTCCACGAAAGCCCGGCTGTAGCACACGTTGCCCTGAATGAAGTGCTCGGCCCGAAAAATAGCCCGTAGCATGGCCGTAGGCGAGTCGAACTGCCAGGCGTAGTAATCCTCGTTGGGCAGGTAGCGGCCGTGCTCGTCCACGCGCAGGAAATCGGCCACGAACCACGGCCGGCCGGGGTTGGCGTTGATTTGGGTGCCGTAGTGAAACAGCGTGCGTTGCAGCAGAAAGTCGTCGTCGTCGAGCGGCACAATCCAGGCCTCGGCCGGCGCTTCCTTGATGAGCAGGTTGCGGGCCGGGCCAGCCAGCTGGCGGCCCGCCGAGTGCCAGTGGCGCAACGCCGGGCCGGGCCGGGCGGCGGCCTCGCGCAGGTAGGCGGCCGTGCCGTCGCGCGAGCCGCTGTCGAAAATTAGGTGTTCAAAGGAGAAATCGAGGGGCGCGCCCATGGTGGCGCGCACGCTGGCCACGGCTTCGGGCAGCAACTCGCGCCGCTGGTGCGTGGGAGTAATCACGGAGAAATGCATGCCCGGTTAATCGGCCAGGGGCCCAAAAGGTTGTCGGGCAGCGCGCGCTACTTCTGGCTGATTTTGCCTTTCAGCCAAGTATTCAGCTCGCCGGCGGCGGCCAGGTCGCGCACGTTTTCCAGGGGCTTGATGGTGCCCAGGCCGCCTAGGGCGTACAGTTTCAGCATGGCCTGCACGCCTTCGGCGTTCAGGGTCAAGGTATTGGTGTCGTTGGGATGTTGCAGGCTGTAGCGCGTCCAGCCGCCCATGAAGGCCATGAGTAGGTCGGTTTGCTTGCCGTACAGGTCGCCCAGGTAAGGCTCTATCCCGATGGATACTTTGGGGCTGCCGCTGGCCCATTCCAGCAGAAAGCGCTGGGCCTGCTTGCGGCGGCTCACGTCCTGGTTCACCGGTGTGGCCTCCAGCCAGTTGATGGTGCTGATGACCTGCGGCTCGTAGCGGGCAAAGTCGTCGGGCTTGCTCAGGGTGTATTGGGCGGGCACGTCGAAGGTTTGGGCCGAGGCAAGCGCGGGCAGGCCGCCGAGCAGGAAAGCGAGCAGAAGTTTTTTCATGGATTAAGAAGCGAGAAGGCTCTGTTGTCCTGAGCGCAGCGAAGGACCTAATCACGTTCGATTGAATACCGAGCATGCGTGATAAGGTCCTTCGCTGCGCTCAGGATGACGGACGGGGGAAAAGGTGTTTCAAGGTAGGCAGCGTGTGGCAAAAAGCCACATCTGCCCACGCACAGCCCGCCGGCAACCCAGGCCGCTGCCGTTACTTTGCTGCCCATGACACAGCAGGCCATTTTCAACTGGAGCGGGGGCAAGGATTCGGCCCTGGCGCTCTACAAAGTGCAGCAAGCCGGCCACTACCACGTCCAGACGCTGCTCACCACGGTGAGCGAGCCTTACCAGCGCATCTCCATGCACGGCGTCCGCACCGCGCTGCTTGACCGCCAGACCGCCAGCCTCGGTCTGCCCTGCCGCCAGCTCTTCCTGCCCGAAACACCCAGCATGGACGTCTACGAGCGCCTCATGGCCAGCACCATGGAGGAACTGAAAAGCCAGGGCGCCACGGCCACCATCTTCGGCGATATTTTTCTGGAAGACCTGCGGCGCTACCGCGAAGAAAAGCTGGCCGCTGCCGGCTGGCAGGCCGTGTTTCCGCTCTGGGGCGTACCCACGGCCGAGTTAATGAGCGAGTTTCTGACCCTGGGTTTCAAAACCATTACCACCTGCGTGAACGAGAAGTACCTCGACCAAAGCTTCGTGGGCCGCGTCATCGACGAGCAGTTTCTGCGCGACCTGCCGCCCCACGTGGACCCCTGCGGCGAAAACGGCGAGTTCCACACCTTCGTCTTCGACGGGCCCAATTTCCGCGAACCCATTGCCTTCGAGAAAGGCGAAATCGTGCACCGCCGCTACACGCCCGCGCCCAAAACCGACGACGCCGACTATGAATGCGGCGACGATGCTGATGTTAGTCCGTTCGATACCGGCTTCTGGTACTGCGACTTGTTGTAACAAGACCGTCATGCAGAGCGCAGCGAAGCATCTCGTTTTTGGTAGTAAACCGTTCGATTGAGTCACTGCTACACGCGAGATGCTTCGCTGCGCTCTGCATGACGGTCTTTTTGTGCTATTCAATTATGCTCCCGCCTCATCCAGCGTGCGGCTCAGCGCCAATGCATTATGCACAATCTCCTCCGGGAAGCCGGCGCGGGCCAGCAGCCGGATGGCGTTGCGGGTGCGCAGCGGGCCGGGCTTCAGCAGATAATCAAAATACCAGTCCGTATCGGTCACGGTTTCGGAGAAGTGGTATTCGGTGAAAGTGGGCGCGAGTAGCTGGCCCAGCTCGCCGTCGTGGGTGGAGGCCACCACCAGGCTGCGGGTTTGCAGGTAAGTCAGCACGGCTTGCGTGGCTGCGATGCGCTCCACGGTGTTGGTACCTTTAAAAAGCTCATCCAGAATGAATAAATAACCGCCCGTGCCCGCCTCGGCCGCCTGCACGAAGCCGAGGATGGTTTCGGCTTCGGCAAAGTAATAGCTCTTGCCTTCGGTGAGGCTGTCGGCCAGGTTGATGCTCGACACCACCCGCCGAAAGGGCCCCGCGTAAGCCGTGGCCGGGCAGGTGGCAATGGTTTGGGCCAGCAGGGTGCTCAGGCCGATGGCGCGCATGAACGTGGTTTTGCCCGACATGTTGGAGCCTGTGAGCAGCACGCTGGAATTGTTGGCGATGGTCAGGTCGTTGGGCACGCAGCCGGGCACCAGCGGGTTGTAGGCGCCCGCGAGGCGCAGGCCGGTTCCGCCCGTGAACTCCGGCGGGCAGTGCGAATGCCGCGCCCGAAACCCAGCCACCGCCACTGCACTATCCACGTAGCCCACGGTCTCATACACCGCCCGGATGGCGCCAAAGTGCTGTTCTACCTGGCGCCGGCAGCTGCGGTACACGATAAAATCGAGCAGCAGCATCATTTTGAGGTATTCCAGAATCAGCCACGGCAGCACCGCCATTTCCGATTGCATCAGGCCATCGGTCTGTAAAAACGCCACCTTGCTCACAATGGAACCGAGCCGATTCAGCGGCTCGGCTAGCCCGCGCAGCGCCGCCAGCGGCAGCTGCAGCCGGGCCAGGCCGCGCCCGGCGCGGTAGAGGTTGGCGAGCTGCCGCATGGGCCGCATGCCCCCCGCAATGCGCCCCCGGTACCAGAAATGCAGCACCGAATGCAGCAGCACCAAGACCCCCGACACCAGCCACAGCGCCGGCTGCCAGAAGCCGCCTGCCACGGTGGCCAGCAGCAACAGCACCAGCGCGGGCGCGGCGGCCGTCCAGGGCAGGGCCGGCAAGGCGTCGCCGTTCAGGATATCGGGCAGGTAGTAGGCATCAGTGGACGTGAGGCGGCGCAGGGCCAGCAGCGCCCGGCCGCGCGGGGCCGGGTCGGCAAAGAGCTGGGCGGCCTGGTCGAAGTCCTGCAGGGCCGCCGCATCATCGAGCGGGCTGCGGAGGCGGTGGTAGAGGCACTGCTGGCCCACGCGGCTCACGGTGCCGTCGAGCAGCGTGAACAGGTCGTCGCCGTTGAGGTCGGTCCAGGTCTGGTCGTCGAGGCGGTGGTAGGCGGGCTCGGCCCGCACGGTGGCGTGGTAGCGGGCAATGAGCGGAAACGTGTGCGAGCGGGGCGAGGGCGTGCGCCACTCGGCTTCGAGCAAAGCCAGGCGGTCGGCGGTGGAGGTCCACATGGGGCAGGGGAGGAGACGCGCCCACAAGCGGGCGGGAGCGGGCAAAAGTACGGGCAGTCGCGCCGCGTGCGGTTTGGGTTACTTTTTCAGTTCTGCCGTATTGGGCAGCAGACACCTTGCCCCAACTTCCTCTTTTCGTTGCCCAACCCATGCCCTCACTTATTCGCAAAGCGCTGAAAGTTGCCGCCTATACCGCCGTGGGCCTCAGCGGCACCGTGGCGGCCTACCTGTCGTCGGCCTTTGTGCTTTCCCGCATCGCCGTGGCCAAAACCACGCCCAATGCCACCCCTGATGTGCCGGTATCCCTGCATTCCAACGGCGTGCATACCGACATCGTGGTACCCGTCCGAACCGCCCAGATGGACTGGAGCAAACAGCTGCCCTACAGCAACATCCCTTCCGGCGACACCACCCTGCGCTACATCGCCTTCGGCTGGGGCGACAAAGGCTTCTACCTCGACACGCCCACCTGGGCCGACCTCAAGTTCAGCACCGCTTTCGTGGCCGCGTTCTGGCTCGGCTCCTCGGCCATGCACACCACCTACCTGCGCAGCCTCACGCCCGGCCCCGAAACCGTGCCGCTCTACCTCACCCACGACGAGTACGCCCGCCTCATCCGCTACATCCAAACCAGCTTTGCCCTCGATGCCGCCGGCCGCGCCCAGCACATCAAAGGCCACAGCTACGGGCAAGACGATGCTTTCTACGAAGCCCACCGCGTCTACAGCTTCCTCTACACCTGCAATACCTGGACCAACAACGCCCTCAAAGCCAGCGGCCAGCGCGCCTGCCTCTGGACACCTTCGGACAAGGGGATTTTGTATCAGTACGGCCGGTAAGTGTCGCTAAGGCGAAGGAATTAGAACGTCATGTCGAGCGCAGCCGAGACATCTCGCGTGCGCAACGCAATTCTCATAATTGATTTACTTCGGCACGCGAGATGTCTCGGCTGCGCTCGACATGACGTTCTTTTCGAAGCGAGTCCTTTCACACAGACTTTGAAAACAAACCGGCCCCGCCGGCTGCAACGCCAACGGGGCCATAAGGAGTGAAACCATGGGGCCAATGGCCCGGGCAGCTTAGTTCAGCCACACATCGGCCACTTGCTCGAAGCGGTGGGCGGCAAAAGCGCCATAGGGCCGCTCGGCATAAAAGCCAAGGATGTGCACCTGGGGCTGGCCGGTGCGCGCGTGCGGCAGCACGCGGACGGCATACACCTGGCCGGCCTGGGGCCAGTCGCCGATGTAGTCGGCCGGACGTTGCGCGTCATTCACGCAACGAGCAAATTGCTGCAACGGCAGCGGCGTGGGGAGCTTGACGTTTGACATGTCCAAAGATACTAATTTTGCGATAAACTAAAAAATTTGGCGATGAATTTTTTAGTCTTTTTTGAGGAGAATTAGTCCAATTATAGCGGCATCGCATGATTATACGATGAAGCTAGCCGATGTACGAGGCCGGTATGCCAGTGGATTGAGGGGCTGAATTAAAACAATATACTAAAAAAATTAGTAAATAGCATCCCGTTCCGTCAGGAAAGACGGTCGGACGCTCGTATGCTTACATCACTGCACGATTTTATTTCGGCTTCCCTGCTCACTACTCGGGAATTGCCCCTGTTTGGTTGCCCGGTGCCGGCGGGCTTCCCCTCGCCGGCCGACGACCACCTCGACGGCCCGTTCGACCTCACCAAGCACCTGTTCCGCCACCCGGCGTCCACGTTTCTGGCCCGTGTCAGCGGCGATTCCATGATTGGGGCCGGCATTCACCCCGGCGACCTGGTGGCCGTCGACCGCGCCCTCGAGCCCCGGCACGGCAGTATCGTGGTGGCCGTAGTGGAGGGCGAGCACACCATCAAGCGCCTGCAAACCCGCGCCGGCCAGCACTGGCTAGTGGCCGAAAACGTGCGCTACGCGCCGGTAGCTGTCAATCAGGAAGACGGGCTGTTTGTATGGGGCGTGGTCACGCACGTCATTCATTCGCTGGGCGAGCACGCAGTGGCCAAAATCAAATAATCCCATGTACGCGCTGGTCGATTGCAATAATTTTTACGCCTCCTGCGAGCGGGTTTTTGCGCCGCAGCTGGAAGGCAAGCCCGTGGTGGTCCTGAGCAATAACGACGGCTGCCTTATCTCACGCTCCCAGGAGGCCAAGGACTTGGGCCTGAAGATGGGCGAGCCCTACCACCTAGTACGGCCGCTGCTGGAGCAGCACCGGGTTCAAGTATTTTCCTCGAACTACGCCCTCTACGGCGATATGAGCCGGCGTGTAGTGCAGGTGCTCAGCGGCCTGGCCGGCGGGGTCGATGTGTATTCCATCGACGAAGCCTTCCTGGATTTCGGCGGCATGAACCTGCTGGAGCCCGACCTGCTGACCTACGGCCAGCGCGTGCATGAAACCGTACTCCAACACACCGGAATCCCTACCTGCGTGGGCATCGCGCCCACCAAAACGCTGGCCAAGCTGGCCAACCGCCTGGCACCCAAAACCGGCCCCTGCCGCACCGTGCTGCTGGCCACGCCGGCCGACTGGGAGCCCGCCCTGGCCCGCGTGCCGGTGGGCATCATTTGGGGCGTGGGCCGGCGCTACGCCCGCAAGCTGAACGAAATGGGCATCATGACCGGCTTGGAACTGGCCCAGTTGCCCGAGCACTGGCTGCGCCGCCACCTAGGCGGCGTGGTGGGCCAGCGCCTCTGGCGCGAGCTGCACGGCCAGCCCTGCCTGGAGTGGAACCCCACCGAGTGGGACGACGACCAGCTGCAGCCCGGCCTCGCCAGCCGCCACAGCGTGACCTGCACCCGCTCCTTCGGCCGCCCGCAGCAGCAGGAAGCCGTGCTGGCCGAAGCCGTGGCCACCTTCGCCACCAAAGCCGCCGAGAAGCTGCGCCGCTATGGCATGGCCACTCATCTGGTGACCGTAATTCTGGGCACCGACCGGTTTGCGCCGGCAGCCGGCCCCAAAACGCACACGGCCGTCATCAGTCTGGCCACCAGCACCAACGATACCACCATTCTGATAAAAGCAGCCTTGCAAGGCCTGCGCCAGCTGCGCCGCTCCGACGTGGCCTACAACCGCGCCGGCGTGCTGCTCACCGGGCTTGAGCCGGAGGGGCAGGCGCAACTGGGCTTGTTCTCGAATACTGCCCCCGACCATCAACGTAGTCAACAGCTTATGCAGGCTATGGATACGCTTAATACTCGCTTCGGCCGGCAGCTGGTGCGGTCGGCGGCCACGGGCAATGCTAAAAATGCGGTCGGGCAGCCGCAGTCGCCCGTCTGGGCCGGCCGCTCAGCGCACCGCTCGCCGTGCTACACCACCGGCTGGGACGACATGTGGCAGGTACGCTGAGTGGGGCGCAAGCACTATTTATACGACGTAGGGGCGGGGCTTGCCCCCGCCCGGCTATTTGCGCCGTTCTGCTGAAATTGTTCAACGCCCGGGCGGGGACAAGCCCCGCCCCTACGTCGTGCCAGCAGGCACACAAGCCCTAGCGCACCACCACATTCCTGACCAATGCCTCGTCCGCGCCCTGCGCCCGCAGCACGTAGAGGCCGGGCGCGAGGCCCGTGAGGTCGAAGTCAGCGGCGGCCCCGGCGGTGGTTTGCTTCAACACCGCTTGGCCCAGGGCATTGGTCAGCCACAGGCTGCAGGGGCCGAACTTAGCTGGCAGCTCCACCCGCAGGTGCCCGGCTGCCGGGTTGGGAAACACGTTGAAGCCGGCTACCGCAGCGCCCGCTCGGGCCGGCAGCAGCACGGCGTAGGCTGCGGCGGCGGCATCGGCGCTGGTTTGGAGCTGGGCCAGGGTGGGGGCCACCAGCACGGCAAACGTGACGGTGGTGGAGTCGCCGGGGGCCAGCCGGGCCACGCGGGTGCCCACCACCTGCGATACATCGGCGCCGTTGGGCAGGCCGGCGGTGCGCTGGACTCGGGCAGTGCCGCTGCTCAGGGTCAGGAATTTTTCGGCCGGTGAGAAGCCGTCGGCCAAGCGCACGGGAGCACCGGCGGGGGCGCCATTGTTGATGGAATAAACCGCGGGCGTGCCGCCGCGCAGCAGCCGAATGCCAGTGTAGGCCGAGGGCAAGGGCTGCGGCGCGGTCTGACCCACGGCGTACACGTAGCCCAAGGCGCGGGTGCTGTCCCAGGTGGCCACGTTGCGGGCGGCGCCATCGGAATTGGGCAGGTCCCAGTCGGCGAAAATGCCGGCGTAGAGGGGCTTGAGGGTGTCGGCGGTAAGGTTGCGGAGCGAGTATTCCAGCAGCACGAAATCGCGCCGGCCGGCCGTGGCCCAGGCGTAGGCCCGCTGGCGCACGCGCACGCCCACGCTGCGCGCCGGGCGGCCGGCCACCGGTACGGTGTCCTGAAACACCACGCGGGCTTCCTGGGTGGCGCGGGGGCCGGGCTGCTGCCGGGTGGCCTGCGCCAAGCTGAAAAACGACTGCCGCGACTGCCCGCCGCTGGTGCGCAGCCGGTCCGACACGCGGGTGGGGCTGGTGGCCAGCAGCAGGCCGCCCTCGCTGAGGATGTTGCTGCTGCCGCGGTAGGTGAGGCCCGCCCCGACGCGGCCGGTCAGGTCGTCGTAAGCCAGGTTGCCGCGGCTGGTCAGGGTCAGGGCCAGGTCGTTGGCATCGAGCACCACGTAGTCAGGGTTCAGCTGCAAATCCACGTACTGGTCGTACTGGAAACCACCGGTGGCCGTGAGGCGGTAGCGCAGCGTAGCCGTGGTATTGAGCGGAATGCCGCTGGCGGCCACCGCCAACCGAAACGGCGCGGCCGCGTTGCGGGCCCGGCCCAGCGTGGCCAGGCTGCCTACCGCAAAGCTGCCCTGCCGCACCGTGACGTAGGGCGACAGCGACGTGAGCGTGACCGTGAGGCCCGCCACCGGCTGCAGCAGGTTCTGCACGTCCGTCGTCAGCCGGATGGTGTCGCCGGGTGTGTAGGCCACACGCTGCGGGGCGAAGGTGCTGGTGACCACGCGGGCCTCCTGCAAATTGGTGCGGCTCAAAGCCTTCAGCACGTTGAGACGGCCCGTGCCGAGGCGGCCCACCCACTGTGCGTTCGCGGGCAGGTTGTCGATGTTGTCGGTGGTCTGGCGCAGCTGGGCCGCCACCTGGTCGGAGTTGTACTGCGGAAACACACGCCGCACCAGCGCCGCCGCCGCCGACACCAGCGGCGCGGCAAACGACGTGCCGCCCACGGCAATGTAGTCGTTGTCGCGCACGCCGTAGGTGGTGACGATGCTGATGCCCGGCGCCACCATGTCAACGCGGTGGCTGAACGTGCCGTTGGGGCTTTTCTGGTCGGTGCTCTGCACGCCCGACACGGAGATGACATGGTCGTAGGAAGCCGGGTAAAACAGCAGGTCGGCGTTGGTGTTGCCGGCGGCGGCCACCACCACGGCGTCGCGGTTCAGGGCGGCGTAGTTGATGGCGTCCTGCTCGAAGCGCGAATAGCCGCCCGCCGCGCCCCAGCTCAGGTTGATAACCTGGCAGCCGTGGTCGGCCGCGTACACCACGGCCTCGTAGCCGGCAAACACGCCGGTGGGCGTGTTGGGGTAAATGGACAGCGGCATGAAGCGGCAGCGGTTGCCCAGGCCCGCCAGCCCAAGGCCGTTGTCGGCCCGGGCCGCCGCCACGCCCGCCACCAGCGAGCCGTGCACAATGGTGGGGTCGTAGCCGGCATCGTTGTCATTGTTGGCCAAATCCCAGCCGGTGAAGTTGTCGATGTAGCCGTCGTTGTCGTCGTCGAGGCCGTTGATGGGGTCGGCGTAGTTGTGCTTCACCTGCTGGCGCAGGTCCTCATGGGTGAGGCGCGGGCCACCGTCGGTGATGCCGATAACGAGGCTGCTGTCGCCGCGCGTGATGTCCCAGGCGCGGTAGGCCTTAATCTGCTTGAGGTAGAACTGGCTGGTGGTGATGTCGGTCAGCGTCGAGTCGGCCAGCGGGTCGTTGGGCTGGTAGAGCGGCTCGCGGATGTAGAGCGGCTCCACGTACTCCACGGCGCCGGTGCCCAGCAGCGCGGCGCGGGCCCACTCCAGCGTCACGGTAGCGGGCAGCTGCACCTGGTAGATGCCGCGCAGTTCCACGCTACCGGGCCGCTCCGGGCTGGGCGGCAGCGCCCGCGGAAACTTTTGCTGTAGCGCCCCCGCGCCCAACGAGCGCAGCACGGCATCAAGCGCGGCCGGGGCCTTGCCCGGCCGCAGCTTCAGCACCAGCCGGCCGGGGATGGTGGGCGGCGTAGCGGCAGCGGTGCCGGGCACGGTCAGTCCAACTAAAAATAGAAAAATGAATAAGCGTAAGATATTTGTCATCAGGCAGAAGAGTAAAAAAATAAGCGGCTAGTAAAGATAGTCGTTTACGAATTCAGCGCTAGGTTGGCTTGCCCGCATCGGGAAATGTTTTTCGCTGGGAGTATAACCGGATGGGCCTCCTGAAAAATGCTGGAATTGGAAATGTCGGAACCAAAGCCAACAAAAACGGTCATGCCGAGCGAATTCGAAGCAGCTCTACCGCAATACTAAATCCTGTCGATTGGATTAGTATTGCGGTAGAGCTGCTTCGAATTCGCTCGGCATGACCGTTTTAGGAAGAACACGCAGCTCATCAAATTGATGAGCAAGGCCGTGGGCTTAGCGGGCGCGCTTGAGCTTGTTGCCGTTGCTATATTTGTAAGCTTTGGGGGCTTTCACCGTTTTGGAGCGCTCCAAGCTGTGCGGCTTGAGGTCGATGACGGGCCGAATGGTTTCATGGCGGAACTGGGCCCTGCTGGCCTTGCCCTTGCTCGATTCGGAAGGATGCGCGAAGGCGCGCTTGGCTTTGACTTTGGGCCGGTTTTGGGCCTGGATGGTGCCCGCCGCAAAGCAGGTCAGGAGCAGAAGGAGGAAGAACTTTTTCATGGCAAAAGCAGGGGAAAGCAGAATGAAAAGAACAAACCTGATGGATTGATTTAAAGCAAAATGGGCAACAGCTACAGCAAGCCGCGCACATCATCACGCAGCGACTCGATGCCGTGCCGGATGGTGTTGAGCAGGCCGGAATCGGCCCCGCTGGCTTCGTGCTGGCCGAGTTGCGCGGCCAGTTGGGCGCGTTTGGTTTCGAGGGCGTCGGCGTGCTGCTGGTGGGTGCTGGCCGAACCGGCGGCCGTGGCGTGGGCGCGGTTGCGCAGGGTTTGAATTTTGGCGTCGAGCTCGTCGAGAGCCTGGCGCAAATCGGCCTCAGAGAGCTGGGGCGCGCGCGGGTGGGTGGGCGTGGACATGGCGGAGGAAATCAGGACAACGAAACCTGGGCTTTGTACTGCGATTGCGCCGGAAAAGATGCCGCACCCCGGCCAATGCCGCCAAAAAAAACTACTACGCCAGCGTGCGGGGTAGGCCCAGCTCGCGGGCCAGCGGCGCCGCGCCCGACTGCCACAGCGCGGCCAGCACGGCGTTGGCCGTTTCGGCCAGCTCCAGGTGGTAGTCTTCGTGCAGCCGGGCGGTCTGCTTGAGGGCCTCGTGGGTGCGCTTGGCCAAGTGCTGGAGCAGCGGCTGGGTGGGGCCGTGCAGGCGGGCCGTGGCCTCGGCTTGGTGCCGGAACACGTTGGCCAGCAGGCGCCAGCTCAGTTCGGCTTCACCAAAGGCATCGTCGGTAATCCTGGCGTGATAGGCCAGCCGGGTCTGCAATTGCCGCAGGATTACGAGCAAGTCATTAGGGGTGGGGTGGTAGCCGCGCACGGGGTCATCGACGAGGGTGCGCAGGGCGGCGCGGCGGTTTTCCAGCGCCTCGGGGCCTTCGAGCAGGCGGTAGGCCAGTTGCTCGGTCAGCACGGTATCCTGGGCCACGAGGCGGGCCAGAAGCTGGTCTTTTTCGCGTTCGGGCAGGGCGAAGAGGGCGCGGCGCAGGTCGGGCGGGAGGGCGGGCATTACTATTTTTTCTACTTATACAGCGTAATACGGCTCTTAATTACAGATGATAAATAATCAAGCAGTACATACAATGCTGGATAATTATTGACTCGATAAAATATAGTCAGTAGTAATAATAATGAACAGGCTCAGTACCTCCAAGCACATACAAAACAGGCAGTTCAAGCCGGGTTTCAAAAGTATATTTCCTAATTCCTGCTTTGGTTATAGCGTTGAGCAAAGCAATAAAGTCCTTGTATTTTGAGTGCCGGTCGAAAACGATTTTTAGTCCATAAGAAGAAGCATTGGCGTGGTGTAACTTCTTAAGCACTTGAGCTATTCTTCGAATGCTGACAGTATCAGATGTCGTAGAACCCGTTAGCCTAAACTCCTGCCATTGCCGGAGGCTAGTCACTGCTTCCGGAGATTCCCAGAATTCACCATTATTATGCCCGCTCAGGCCATTACAAAATAGTTGAAATATTGAATAGTGGGTTAGTCTAACATCCTGACGAATATATATGCTCCCCAGCCATAGCAGCCCGGCCAGCGCCAGCAGGCCCGGCGGCAACAGCAGCGGGCGACGGTGGCGGCGCAGCAGGTAAAAGTGCATGAGCATGAAGTGGATTAACTAGCCGCTAACGCCCACCGCTTGCCGATTATTCTATCAGCGTCAGGTTGTAGGTCACACCCAGCCGGAAGCCGTTGTTGAACTCGAACACCGGAAAGCGGGTGGCCGGGTCGGGGTCGTAGTGCTGGGTTATCTGGTTGAGGAACTGCAGCTCGACGCGGAAATCCTCGCTGAACTGGTAGCCCAGGCCGGCGGCCACGCGGTTCTGATTGAACACGTTGGTGGTGATTTCGCGACCAAAGTTTAGGAACAGTTCATCGAACGCCGTGAAGTACCACTCGTGGTCGTCGAGGGTGGGGCCTTGCAGCGGCACTTCGCCGGCCAGCTGGTAGCGGATGCGGTTCTGGCGCTGCCACACCGCCTCGTTGCCGAGGGGGCCGCTGGCGCCGGGCACCCCAATCCAGCGTTGCTCCAGGCGCAGGCGGTGCGTGAGGGCCACCCGGCCGAGGGAGTCGGTTAGGGTCACGTCTTCGTAGAAGCGCTTTTCGGGAAACGTGCCCTGGTCGGCCGTGGGGTGGGCACCGTAGGGATGGGTTTTGAAGAAGGTGTAACCGCCACCCAGCTTCAGGCGCGGCAGCACCTGGTAGCCCACGCCGGCCCGCAGCAGCGTCTGCTGCCAACCCGTGATGAAGCCCGTGCGCCGGGCCTGGTACTCGGTGTGGATGGTAAAGCGAGGCCCCAGCCGGTGGTCGCCCTCGTACACGTACCAGCCGATGCGGTTGAAGTCGTCAATGCGGTTGACGGGCCCCTGGGCCCGGGCGCCCAGCGGCAAAAGCAGGAGCAGCGGCAGTAGATTTTTCACCGGGCGAAGGTAAGCGCGCCGCCGTGTGACGCCCGCCGGTCGGGCCCGCGCCTCAGCCCTGGCGGGCCAGCCGGCGGAGCTGGCGCAGCTCGGCGGCTTTGGCGTAGCGCAGCTCTTTGGTGCGGGTGCACAGGCCGGTGGTGAAATAGGGCGTCACCCGGCGGGCCGTGCCGCGCGGGCTGTAAGCGGTGTCGATGGCGTAGGCAAACACCACAAAATCAGCCCCGGCCCGGTACGAGACGCCGCAGGAAGAGCCCGGCCCGTCGGTTAGCACCACCACCGTGGCGCCGGCGGGGGCGCCCTTCAACTGCTGCGTGATGGCAAACGTGTACTGGCGAAACTGCTGCCGCATGGTCACCACGGTATCGGCACCGGCGCGGGAGCGGAAATGAATGGTATCCGTCTTTTCTACCAGCGCCACGGATTCCAGGCGGCCGGTGAAAATGAGGCTGGCCTGCGCGTGGGCTTTGGCTATTTTCTGTTTTTCCGGCAGATTTTCGGAGATGCAAGAGCAGGCCCAGGCGCCCGAAAGATAGAGCAGCAGAAAGCAGGTAAGCAGTAAGGTTTTCATTATTTTGAAGCAGCTTGGGGGTTTAATAACAGCATGTCCGGGCAGACTCGACATGACGTTCCGCTGGGCATTGAATTAGCTTCCGAAACATCTTCTTTTCGGGAGACGGTAAGGCTGTTAGGGTGATGCGGCCACTGGTCATTTTTCACACGGCCTGCTGAAAACACGGCGGTAAGGCGACGCCCAAAGCACCGGAATATGGCTTTCACGGCCCGCGCTGCCCCGCCGCCCATCGGCCACCGAATCTAACATTTCGTTCTCCTTTGCCGTTGGCACAAGCCTGCATCAGTCGCCCTTCATGTTTCGTTTTTTCTCGCTGGCACTGCTGGCAACTGGGCTTGTTCCCGCCCCGCTCTTCGCCCAAACGCCTTCCTCGCCCGACACCACCGCCCGCGCCGTGGCCCTGCCCGAAGCCACCGTGACCGGCTACGGCCAGCGCCTGCCGCTGCGCCGCACCGCCGCCGCCGTGGGCGTACTCGATGCCCGCACCATTCAGCAGTTCAACCCCGCCGCCCTCACCCAGGCCGTGATCACGCTGCCCGGCGTGCGCCTGGAGGAGCGGGCCACGGCCAGCTACCGGCTCAGCATTCGGGGCAGCACGCTGCGCTCGCCGTTTGGGGTGCGCAACGTGAAGGTGTACTACAACGGCATTCCCTTCACCGAAGCCGGCGGCAGCACACCCCTCAACCTGCTCGACCCCGCCCTCATCGGCCGGCTCGAAGTGCTGAAGGGGCCGGCCGGCAGCGTGTACGGCGCCGGCACGGGCGGCGTGGCGCTGTTCGGCACGCCCGGGGTGGCGGCCGGCACCAGCCGCGTGGCCGTGGGCGCTACCGTGGGCAGCTACGGCCTGCGCCGCGGCACCATCACGGCCGAAACGGGCAGCGCCACCAGCAGCGTGCGCGCCCAGTACGCCCACCAGCAACTGGACGGCTACCGACAGCAAAGCGCCCTGCGGCGCGACGTTTTCGCGCTGGACGTGCGCACCGTGGCCTCGCCCAAAACCACCCTGGCCGCTCACCTGCTCTACACCGACATCGACTACCAGCTGCCCGGCGGCCTCACCCGCGCCCAGTTTTTGGCCGACCCACGGCAGGCGCGGCCGGGCACGGCCACCACGCCGGGCCAGGTGGCCCAACGGGCTTTTTATGCTTCGCGCACAGGCCTGCTGGGGCTCACGCACGAGTATCGTTTCTCCGAGAAGCTGGAGCTGCAAACCACGCTGTACGGCAGCGGCACGGCCATTCGCACCGCGTCCATCACCGATTATGAGCGCAATACCGGGCTGGGACTGGGCGGCCGCACGGCCCTGAGCTACCGCACGGCGCTGGGCGGGCGCACGCTACGGCTGCAGGGCGGCGGCGAGTTTCAGGCCAGCTTCGCTAACGGGCGCAGCTACCAGAACCTGGCAGGCGCACCCGGCACCCTGCGCTACGACGACGAGGTGACCACCACCACGGGCTTCGCCTTCGCGCAGGCCGACTACGAGTTGCCGGCTCAGCTGCTGCTCACGGTGGCCGCCAGCTACAACCGCCTGCGCTACGGCATTGCACGGGTGAGCAGCACGCTGCCGGCCCCGGTCCCGGCTAGCTACGATTTCAACCGCGATTTCCGGCCGGTGGTTTCGCCACGGGTGGCCCTGCTGCGCGAGTTTGGCCCCGGCCTCTCGGTGTATGCCAGCGTGAGCACGGGCTTTGCCCCGCCCACCACCGACGAAATCCGCACCTCCGACGGCAACCTCAACGGCGAACTGCAGGCCGAGCGCGGCACCAGCTACGAGTTGGGCACGCGCGGCAGCTTCTTCGCCAAACGGCTCCGCTACGAACTGAACGTGTTCGATTTGGAGCTGCGCCAAACCATTGTCAGCAGTACCACCGACCAAGGCGTGGTCGTGTTTCGCAACACCGGCAGTACGCACCAGCGCGGCCTCGAAACGTCGCTCAGCGGAATGCTGTGGCAGCAACGAAAGCTAATCAGTGAGTTTGTCCAGAATGGCCCGGCGGGCTCTACCTATACCGAGCGCAACTTCGCGGTGGTGGGTGGCCTGCGCGCCTGGGCCAGCTACGCCTACAACGACTTCCGTTTCGGCAGATACCCCAGCGGCGGCACCGACCTGCGCGGCAACCACCTCACCGGCACCACGCCGCACACGCTCAGCGCCGGCCTCGATTTCAACGAGTCCCACGGCTTCTACCTCAATCCCAACCTAAGCCACCAGGCCCGCATTGTCCTCACCGATAACAACGTCGAAACCGCGCCCGGCTACTGGGTATTCGGGGCGCGCGGCGGCTGGCGGCGCACCCTGGCCGACCACCTCGAAACCGACTTCTACGCCGGCCTCGACAACGCCACAGACCGCCGCTACAGCCTCGGCAACGACCTCAACGCCTTTGGCGGGCGCTACTTCCAGCCGGCGCCGGGCCGGGCCTGGTACGTGGGCGCGCAACTGGGCTGGCGCTGGTAAAGCTGTTGGATTAAAAAGAAAAAACGTCATGCTTCGCTGCGCTCGGCATGACGTTTCTCTATCTGCTACACTTAAGACGCAGACGTCGGCTTCAGCTTTGCTCTTCGGGCAGGGTGAAAGCCCGGTCGCTGGGATTGGTCAATTCCTTGGGCAGGTTTTCATCTGAGGCCGGGGCGGGGCCGGGCTGGTTCATGGCCTGCGTGTCGGAGCGCAGCGAATCGTCCATCTCGTCGGATTTTTCCTGGCCGGATGCGTTGTTGTCGTCAAGCTGCTGGCCGTAGGTTTCGGCATCAAGCATAGGGGTCGAAGCACCGTCTTCGGCGTTGTCTTCGGTGGCGTTGGGGTTGTCGGGAGACATGGGGGCGGGTTAATTAGATGAAAGCAGTGACTTATTCGTCGTCGTTGGGCGGGTACTTGGCGTCGGCGGGTTCCTCGCGGGTGTTGTGGGTGCCGCCGCCGGCGTAGCGCGGGTCATCTTCGGCCCAGGCTTTGCGCAGCAGTTCGCTGTCGTCGGTCGATTCCTGCACCTTGCGCACCAGCTCGGGGGCTTGGTTTTGCTGCACATGGCCGGGCTGGTCCTCGGGACGGTCGGGGGCGTTTTGGGCGTCCTTCTCGCGGTCGCGGAACTCGCTGAACTCATCGGGGTTGTCGTTGGCACCGCTGCGGCCGGGGGGCGTGCCCTCGGCAGAGGCTGTGGGCGAGCCGGGCGCCGGTGCGGTACCAAACTGACCGTACTGGGGGCTGGCGGCATTCACGGCTGGGTCGTTGGGGTTGGGCTGAGCAGCGGCAGCGCGGTCTTGCTGGCCAACAGGACGGTGGTCGTTTTCCGGCGGCAGGGGAGGGTTTTGCGTATCCATGGGAAAGAAGAAGGAGTAAGAAGAAAGAAATTCAAACCGGCGAAGCCCGTCTGTACTTTCCTCTACGCAAACCAGCCGACACCGTTCAATTCAGCCATCCGAGGCTGACTATTTCCATCCCTCACCCGTTGTTTACATGGCCATTACGCACCACGCCGCCGACCAGGAATTTACTACCACCCGCGACGGCCTCACCGCCGAACTCGCCTACGCCCGCCCCGCCGACGGCGTCATCGACTTCACCCACACCTTCGTCGACGAAGGCCTGCGCGGCCAGGGCGTGGCCGAAGAGCTGGCCCGCGCCGGCCTCGACTTCGCCCGCCAGGAGCACCTTAAAGTAAAAACCACCTGTAAGTTCATGGCCGGTTTCGTGAAGCGCCACCACGCCGAGTACGCCGATATACTGGCTTGAAAAAAGGGCAATGCGCCCGTCTGTCATTGCGAGTGGAGCGCAGCGGAACGCGGCAATTCGTCCCGTCAACACAAGGCACTTACTTAAGTGACAAACTCCCGTTAGCAAGCAAAAAGCCCCGGCACTGTACAGTGCCGGGGCTTTCTGGTGAAAGGGCGGGTCTGGTTCTGAAGGGACCGGTTGCCACGGCCTGCGGCCTCGCACTGACAATACGGCCCTCGCACTGACAGACGGCCGCTGAGGGCTTAGCGCACCACCACGCGGCCGGTATAGGTCACCGTTTCGCAGAGCACGCGCACGACGTAGACGCCGGCGGTCAGGCCGCGCAGGTCCAGCGAAACTTCGCTGGCCGCGCCGAGCTGAGCCGTGCGCCAGCGCACAGAGCGGCCCATGACATCAAGCAATTCGATGGAAGCCGGGTGGGCCGACGACTGGCCGAGCAAGCGCACCAGGGCGGTTTCGGAAGCCGGGTTGGGGTACACTTCGAGGCCGTGGCGCACCACCGAGGCGGCGCGGCTGGCCGTGGGGATGAAGCAGGCCGAGCTCGTGTAGGAGCCCACGCCAGCGTAGTTGTCGACGCCGCCGGCGCTCCAGGTGGCGCTGCCGTAGGGGCCGTTCCAGCGGCCGCCTTGGCTAACGGTGGGCTGGCGCACGAGGGTGTTGTTCAGCGTCGAACCATTGGGCACGGTCCAGGCGCCGCCGGTGGGGTCCTGGCCAATCACGCCGATGACGTCGAGCGTGTCGGTGCCATCAAACAGGGCCACGGCGTCGTTGCCGTTGAAGAATGCCACGTTGCTTTGCACGTCGGCCTGGGCCGCCACGCCGGTATCGGTCACGCCGGTATTGGCAATGACATACACGTCGCCGGGGGCAATTGTGCCGGTCAAAGCCAGGGTGCTGGTGGGGGCGGTGGCGCCGTTGGCATAGAGCACCACGCGCTTGCCATTGAGCGGCATTGGGCTCAGCGTGGGGTTGTAAATCTCCAGCACCTTGGTATTGCCCACGTTCGACTCCACGTACTGCGAGAAGTAGGGCTTGGTGCAGGGCGCGCCGGCCGGGGCCGCGTCATCGTTGAGAATGGTGAGCGTGTGCGTGTTGGGCTGGCCTACAATGATGGTGGCGTTGGAGGGCGTACCCAGGCGCAGGCGCACGGTTTCGTTGGGCTCGTAGGTCACGTCGCCGTTCACCGTGATGGTGATGGCCTGCGTAAGGGACGTGGCGCTGAAGGTGAGCGAGGTGGTGTTCAGCGTATAGTCGCTGGGCGAGGTGGCGGTGCTGCCGGCCGCGTCCACGCTTACCGGCACGGTGAAGCTGCCGGTGGGCAGGGTGCCGCTGGCCGTCACGTTCACGATGTAGGTGCTGGTGCCGCTGTTGCCTTCGGTGATGGAGCCGGTGGCCGAGGCGAAGCTGATGGACGGCGCGGGGCCGTCGTCGTTGGTGATGGTGAGCGTGTGCGCGCCGGGGCTGCCCACGCTGTTGCCGGTGCTGGGGTTGGTGAGGGTGAGCACCACGGTTTCGTCGGCTTCGGGCTGCGTGTCGCCGTTCACGGTCACGGTCACCGTCTGGGACGTGGTGCCGGCGGGGAAGGTGAGGGTGGTGGGCGAAGTGAAGGTGAAGTCGGTGCCGCTGGTAGCGGTCGAGTTCGTGCCGTCGAGGTTCACCTGCACGGTGGTGGCCGTGGTGGCGGCGGGCGCCAGGTTCACGGTGACGGTGTAGGTGCTGGTGCCGGTGTTGCCTTCCGTGAGGCTGCCGCTGGTGGTGGCAAAGCTGAACACCGGGCCGGGAGGCGCCAGGCCCCAGGCCGTGGCCACGCTGCCCGGGTAAGTAATGTAGGGGTTGAAGTTGCCTTGGCTGGCGGCCACGCGGTTGTTGCGCTCAATCTCGTGGGCATCGACTGGGTCGGCCAGGTGCCAGGCGTAGAGGGTGTTGATGTCGGCCACGGAGTTGATGTTGTCGTGGCCGGTGGCGGCTAGTGCGGGCTGGCCGCCGTGCATGGTGTAGAAGTAGAACACCGAGCGGGCCAGGTTGCCCTTGTGGTCTTCGCGGGGCTCAAACTGGGTGTTGGTGTCTTCGCTCCACTCGGCCAGGTTGGCCGTGGGAATGGTGTTCTGGCTCACCAGCAGACGCATCCAGGTCTGGGTGGTGGCGTCGGGGATTTCGGCAAATGGGTCGGAGCCGCGCAGGTTGTTCCAGGTGTCGTAGGTGGGGTAGAGGTGGTGCATGTCGGAGCGCATGCGCACCACTTCGTTAAACCACGACTGCGGCACGGTGTGTTCGCAGTTGATGCGGTTCACCACCGTGGTGCTGGTGCTGTTGAAGTTGTAAGGCACCGTTTCCTGGTAGCCCGAGTACACGCAGGTCACCAGGTTGTTGTAGTTGTCGGCGTAGTTATACATCTTGGCCCGGGCGGCGGCGTAGCTCAGCTCCACGCGCTTGCCATCGTACCAGTTGGTGCGGTACCAGTCGCGCAGGGCCACACCCGATAGGTTGGACGGCGGTGCGGCCGGCATCGGGGGCACCGTCTGGGCCTGCAACGCGGCCGGCACCAGCCCGAGCACCAGCAGGCACGAAGTAAAAACGTGTTTCATAAGAAAAGAGAGAGGAAAACGGGGGAGGAAGGGAGAGGGAAACGGGAGTAAGAATGGAGAATAAGAAACAGGGCATCAAAGGTAACCATTCGGCCGCATGCCCGGGGCAGCGGGGCAGTTACGAAATCAAGAAACGTTCGGCTTACTTTTAGGCCCTCGAACCTTCCAAGTCCCCCCAAAACCATGGCCGACATCACCCCCACCGAACTTCGCCAGCGCCAGCAAGCCGGCGAAACTCCCACCATCATCGACGTGCGCGAGCCCTGGGAGCACGAGGAAGCCAGTATGCCTGGCACCCAGAACATTCCCCTCGGCTCCCTGCCCGACAAGCTCGACGACCTCGACGAGTGGAAAAATCAGGAAATCATCGTGCACTGCAAGGGCGGCGGCCGCTCGGCTTCGGCCAAGGCCTTCCTCACCCAGCAGGGCTTCACCAACGTGCGCAACCTGCTCGGCGGCTACCAGGCCTACGCGGCGGAGGGTAAGTAAGCCGGGTTTCCAAGGGAAAAGCCGGTCATGTCTTGAGTAATCGGGATATGACCGGCTTTTTCGGTTGAAAACGCCGTTTGAGTGAACTGATACCATCGTTTCGTATTACTACCATGCGCCGCCTGTATTCAGTCTTTTATCACTATTTCGCCACTATTTCGCCAGCTGCTAATTCAGAGCAGGTAGCGCAAAACATCTTCCTTCTGTTGTGCTTTACCCTGTATTTTGTGATAAGCTTTTTCGTGCACTTGTGCGAAGCGACTTTTGACCGTGATTTTGGAATATTAGGCGTCATAGGGTTGTCTTTTGGGCTGGGCTTTATCCTGTATTGGCTGCTATTAGCAGGAGATAACTGGAAACGCATTGTGGTGCAGTACCCGGTGGGACCTGTGCGCAAGGCCGACGTTTATTTCTTAATGGGCCTACTGCTTCTTGCAGGGCTCGGGCTTGTATTTGTCCCTGTAGCACGAGTTTAGGTCCATTATTTCATGCGGACCATTTGTTCAACCTCGCAGCCGGTGCCGCAACGTAATTGACTCCAGCAACATGGCCACCACCCGCCGGGCAACGGTTATTAAGGCTTTGTTCCTGCTCGTTCCCGTGGGGCTGGTTCTGCCATTATTTCTGCTCATTGGGCGAAGGGCCGCCGATGAGCACCCTTCTTTTTACCAGGAGCCCATGAAGGCAGCGGATGTGTGGCGGCTACCCCTCGTCGAGCCCCACGAACTCATCACTGCATATTGCTGCGAGGGCTGGAATTTCCAGCCAGTTGGATTCCCGGACCCCTTCACGGCCGATTCCGTGAACTGCGAGAAGGGCTACATTCTCTTCTTCGGCTACCCCGGCACGTATGGGTTTCTCGATACGCGGCAGCAACGGGTGGTGCGCCTGAGCACGCACGGGGCCTTTGCCGATTCTCTCGCGGCCAGGTCCTTGTCGGCGCAGCTATACAACACCGAAACTGTTTACCGGAATTGGGTCCGGACCGGGCAGCTGCCCTGGGCCGCCGAAATTCTCGCCACCCAAGGCGCCGAGCACGCCAGCCGGTAAGCACGCCTAGCAGGCCCGGCGTGGAATAGTGGAATCAATAGCCGAGCAGAAACTCCAGCGCAGGCGGGACCCGCTTTTTCCAGGCGGCCTCGTTGTGGGCCGCGCCGCGGAAGCTGCGCGTGAGCCAGTTCGCGGCGCTGTAGTGGTGGGCGCGCAGCACGCTGTCGATGCGCGTCTGGTGCGGGGCATACCAGGCATCGAGCGTGGCCGAGCCGTAATCGAAATAGAGCCGGGGCCGGTGACGGCGCGGCAGTTTCCGGCCCAGGTACTGCACCATGGCGGTGGTAAAAGCCGGCGTGTTTTCCTGCAAACTCAGCGGCCAATGCGTGGAAAAACAGGCCGCTCCGCCGAATACTTTCGGGTATTCCAGGGCCGCGTAAAGCGAAACCAGCCCGCCCATGCTGGACCCGGCCACGAAAGTGTCGGCTCGCTTGGGCGAAGTTTGGAAGTGTTGGTCCACGTAGGGCTTCAGCTCCTGCACCAGAAATTTCAGGTACTCATCGGAAAGGGGCCCGACGGGTTGGGCCTGCTCCAGCCGGGCGCGGGTGGCCGGCGGCAGCGTCGCATACGGCTGGGCCGGGGTGTATTCCGGGAAGCGCCGCGCCGTGTTCCAGACGCCTACCACAATGCACGGCCGCAGCTTGGTGCCCAGCGCGGCCACCGTGCTGTCTACTTCCCAGGCCACGCCGCCGTAAGCGTTTTTGGGGTCGAACAGGTTCTGGCCGTCCTGCATATACACTACGGCGTAACACGTGCCGGGCTGCGGGTAGCCCGTCGGCAGCCACACATCCACGTGGTGCGCTTTCACGAAGCGGGAAGGAAAATCGGCCAGATGCTCGATGCGGCCGGGGTTAGCCGTACCCGGTCCGTCGGCCCGCAACAAGCATAGCGTAAGCGGAAGGGAGGCCAGCCAGTGAAAAGGCGCCATAAGAATGACCGAATTGGTGGGCCGGTAAAATTAGCCGTTTCCCGTGGGCACCACCAGCCGGCCATCGGCTGCGTAGGCCAACTCGCCGCGGTCCACCATCTCCCGCACCGCCGCCGTCACGGCTGCCGCGTCTTTGGGCGGAAACGCAGCCAGCAGCTCGCGCGGCGCCAGCGGCGCCTGCCGCAGGTGCGCCAGCACGGGCTCGCGCAGTGAAGGCACCGGCGCCGTTTGGGCCGCTTTTTTCTCGGCCAGGCAGATGTCGCACACCTTGCAGCGGTCCGGGTCGGCTTCGTCGAAATAGCTGAGCAGCAGTACCTGGCGGCAACGAGTGCCGCTCAGGTACTGGGCCACGGCATGGGTTTTGGCGCGGGCCAGGTCGCGGGCAGCCGTCATTTTCACCTGGTCGAGCGGCAGCTTAAGCGCGTCGAAACGCGGCGTGGTGAACATCGCCTGCGGCGACTCCTGCTTGGGCTGATAGTGCAGAATGCCGGCCGTGTGCAGGTAGCGTAGTTGCTGGCGCACCTCCACCACGCTGCGGCGCAGGTACGTGGCCAGGGCATTTTCCGAAATGGTCTGGAAGTCGGCAAACAGTTCGCCGCCGTGCAGCCGCAGCAGGGCCTTGATGAGTTGGTCGTGCTGGGCGTTGGCCACCTGGAAGGCATATAAATCCTGGTGGCTGAGGATGAGGTGCACCCGCGCCGGCTGGTTCACGGCCTCGTTGAGCTGCACGAAGCCCTCGCGCTGCAAAATCTTTAGCGAGTTGTGCGCGTCCACGGCTTTGATGCGGTAGGTTTCGGCAAACTGCTGCATATCAAACTCAAACGCGGCCAGCTCGCCGCCGCCCACCGCCGTGCGCGAGTAATTGGCCAGCGCCTGATACACGCGCTTCACCGTGTCGAGGGGCGGGAAGGACTGGCTGGTGCGGCGGCGCAGTTCGTCGCCGTCGTTGGGCCCGGCCAGCAGCACGGCGAAGGCGAACAGGTTATCGCGCCCGGCGCGGCCGGCTTCCTGGTAGTAGGCTTCCAGCGTATCGGGCGCGTCGAGGTGCACCACGAGGCGGACGTCGGGCTTGTCGATGCCCATGCCGAAGGCGTTGGTGGCCACTATGAGGCGGATTTTGTCCTGAATCCAGTCCTGCTGCACCTTGGTGCGCTTTTCGGAAGGCAAACCCGCGTGGTAGGCCGCCGCCGGAAACCGGTGCTGCTGCAGGAACGCGGCCGTGTCCTCCGTCTGCCGGCGCGTGCGGGCGTACACGATGCCGGTTTTGCCCGGCCCCACGCCGCGCAGCACTTCCAGCAGGCGGCGCAGCTTGTCCTCGGTTTGCAGCACCGAATAGGAGAGCTTGGGCCGCGCAAAGCTCTGCCGAAACACCCCAAAACCCTCGCGGAACTGCAGCTTGGCCACGATATCGGCCTGCACCTGGGCCGTGGCCGTGGCCGTGAGGGCGATGACGGGCACCGGCTGGGGCAGCAGTTCGCGCAGCTCGGCAATGCGCAGGTAGGGCGGCCGGAAATCGTAGCCCCACTGCGAGAGGCAGTGCGCCTCGTCCACGGCCAGCAGGCCCACATTCATCTTCGCCACCCGCACCCGGAAAAGCTCCGTGAGCAGCCGCTCGGGGCTCACGTACAGGAACTTCGTGTTGCGGCCGTACACGCAGTTGTCGAGCGCGTGGTCGATTTCCTGGTGGCTCATACCGGCGTAAATGGCCTCGGCTTTCAGCCCGCGCTTGCGCAGGTTGTCCACCTGGTCCTTCATCAGGGCAATGAGCGGCGACACCACGATGCAGATGCCTGGCCGCGCCAGCGCCGGCACCTGGAAGCAGATGCTTTTGCCGCCGCCGGTGGGCAGCAGGGCCAGCGTATCGTGCCCGCTGAGCACGGAGTTGATGATGTCTTCCTGCCCCGGCCGGAACGCCGTGTGCCCCCAATGCTCACGCAGCAGGGCCAGGGGCGGGAGTTCGGTAGGAGCGGAGGACATGGGGCGAAGTTAGTGCCGACGGCCACTACCCGGCGCCGGGTAGCCGGGGACAATTTGTTCGATGAGCGAGCCAGCCAATGTCCCCAATTTTTCGTTCAGGAAAGTCAACGTTTCCTTTTTCTCATTCATGGCCATTCAACCAAAAACCAAGGGCTTGGCGCACGTCGCCCTGCGCACCACCGATTTTGCCCGCGCCAAGGCGTTTTATCACGATTTGCTGGGCTTGCCCATCGCGCTCGATACGCCCGAAATCCTGGGCTTTCTGGTCGGCTCCACGTTCATCGGCTTCAAGCAGGCCCAGCCCACCCATCCCGGCGGCGGCACCTTCACGCCCTTCAACGTGGGCCTCGACCACATTGCCATTGCCTGCGAAGACGAGGCCGAACTGCACCGCGTGGCCGATGCCCTGCAGGCGGCCGGGGTCGAAAACACGGGCGTCAAAACAGACACCGTGGCCCCCAAAAAGTACGTGGCGTTTAAAGACCCTGACCGCATTTCCTGGGAGTTTTACATGGTTTAAATAACGTCGTTTGAATTGATTACCAGTCCAATGGAACGGTCATGCAGAGCGTAGCGAAGCACCTTCACCGCAGTAGTAAATGAATTGCTCCCGTGGTAAAGGTGCTTCGCTACGCTCTGCATGACCGCCTTTGTACGGAATTTGAACCACTGCTCAAAACGCAAAACGCCCTGCCCAGCCAATGGCTCAGCAGGGCGTTTTCGCGTAGTTACATTCGCTTACTTCGCCGCCAGGTACCAGTTGCGCAGCCGCACGTCAATTTTCTTATTGCCCGCGTTCACCTGCTTCTTGAAGCTGGCCACGTCGCTCAGGCCGTTCTGGCCGCGGTAGTGGTAGGGGTACACGATGCCCGGCTTGAAGGCAAGCACGCCCTGCGCGGCCTGGTTCACATCCATGGTGTAGGGCAGGTTCATGCACACGAAGGCCACGTCGATGTTTTTGAGGGCGCGCATTTCGGCGGTGTCTTCGGTATCGCCGGAGAGGTACACGTTTTTGCCGCCCAGGTTTAGCACGTAGCCGTTGCCCCGGCCTTTGGGGTGCGGCGCGTTGGGCGCTTCGGGCAGGTTGTACATCGGAATGGCCGAAACCTGCATGCCCAGCGTGTCGAGCTTCTGGCCGTTGCTCAGGATGCGCACTTGGGCTTTGTACTGGGCCGGCAGCTTCTCGGCCACTGCTTTGGGCACCACCATCAGGGCCTTGCCCACCGAGAGGCCCGCCAGCGTCTGCGGGTCCAAGTGGTCGGGGTGAATGTCCGTAATAAGAATTACATCGGGCGCGGCCAGGCCGGCGTAGGCCGCGGCCCCGCCGTAGGGGTCCACGTAAATGGTTTTGCCGTTCCACGTTAGCACTACGCTGCCGTGCGTGATGGGCTGCACCGTGAGAGGGCCTTTGGCGGTGGTAATCTGGTCGGCGGGCACGCGCGGCGCGGCAGTGGAAGTAGCGGTTTGGGCCGGTGCCTGGAGCGCAAAAGCCGCCAACGCAGCCGTAAGGAAAGTGGATTTCATCAGGAATTCTGCCTGTTGGTTAAAAACGTTATGACCGACTGGTTGCGGCAGCCTGACCCACAATAGGAAATGCCCCCGAAAACCGTACCCATAACCTGATTGCCCGGCACAAGTTCAGGCTGACCAAAGCCGTTCGTCGAGCCACTCGCGCTGCCCAAGCCAGCCGGTGGGGAAGAAATGCCGCGCAAGGCGCGTTTTCAGGGGAGGTGGCTCAGGGCGTAGCGCACGCCCACCGTGGCGGTGGCGCCCCACATGCGGCTCGCAAACAGGCCCGGAGCCGGCACCAGCGAGCGGGTGAACAGGACGTCGGCCGTGGCGGCCCATTGCGGGCTCCAGGCGTAGCGCCCGCCCGCGCCCACGGTGGGCAGCAGGTTGGTGGCCGCGCGCGACTCTTCTGCCGCCAGCTCGGGATATACCGTCCCGGTATCGTCGGCCGTGGCCA
>NZ_JAUQSX010000004.1 GCF_030581005.1 Hymenobacter mellowenesis
TTTTATGACCCCCACCGAATTTAAACAAGTCGCTTAGCCTCTGCTAACGACTGGCTTACCGAATGGGGAAGCGTACAAATTCTTTTGGAAAGCATTTTTCAATAGATGTAAAATATTCTGATGCTCCTGCTAAAATTCAGATGGAAGACCTTATGGTAATCAGAAAAAAGGGAGGAAATGAGTTTCTACAAAAGATTATTGGCACAAAGCCAACTATATGGAATTACGAAAATGAGTCGAGGCTAATTGCTGATAATTTTGGAAAACAACATTATGATTACCGTGCTGTAAAATCGATTTATTTTGGCTTGAAAATGCTTGATGATGAAAAGCAGGTTTTGATGGAAAGACTCAAGGGGCGTGGAATTAGTTATTATCAGATGATGAGAAAGAGCAATTCCTATGAATTATTTGCAAATCCAGTCCCCGACTTATTTGAAACAGCTAATCCCTACTTGTACAGCGTTGCTCCGATACAGGATGATGCTATTCCATCGGATGAATTAAAAGGCAAATGGAGAAAGTATGCTCACTACCTGAATAAAGCTGTTGAAATTCAGCGTAGAGACCCATACTGTATTGAAGTATGCTATACTGCGTTTAGCGTCTACGACAGTAAGCCGGATAACCCAGCCATTTATGTGAATTATAAGTTCGCCGCAGAGGGCTATATGAATAGGACCTTTTCGACGAGTGAAATTGATAAGCTCTATCCGCTCATTAACGACTTATAAAAATAGCGAAGGTTTGTGCTGAAAAAATGTCGGTGTGATTATACTGCAATTTGCATTTTTCCGCCAAAAAGTCCGAAAACCCACTCTCGCACCCCATTTGCTAGTCCCTGCGTACAAACTTCCTGACCCGAAGTTCCTACCCAGAAACTAACCAACATGGACTTTAAAAACTTCACCATCAAGGCACAGGAGGCCGTGCAGAAGGCCACCGAAATAGCCGGGGGCAACCAGCAGCAGGCCGTCGAAACGGGCCATTTGCTGAAGGGCCTCTTCCAGAGCGACGAAAGCGTCTTCTCGTTTCTGGCCAACAAGCTGGGCGCCAACCTCAACATCCTCACGCCGCGGCTCGATGCCATTGTGGCCGCCTACCCCAAGGTGAGCGGCGGCTCGCCCTACTTCGCCAACGACGCGGCCGCCGCCGTGCAGCGCGCCAACGCGGCCATGAAGGACATGGGCGATGAATTCGTGTCCGTCGAGCACCTGCTGCTGGGCATCCTCGGCGGCCGCGATGCCGTGGCCACGCTGCTCAAAGACACGGGCTTCAACGACAAGGACTTGAAGGCCGCCATCAAGGAGCTGCGCGGCGGGCGCAAAGTCACGAGCCAGAGCGCCGAAGACCAGTATCAGAGCCTGAACCGCTACGCCCGCAACCTCAACGAGCAGGTGCGCGCCGGCAAGATGGACCCCGTGATTGGCCGCGACGAGGAAATCCGCCGCGTGCTGCAAATCCTCTCGCGCCGCACCAAAAACAACCCCGTGCTGCTCGGCGAGCCCGGCGTGGGCAAAACCGCCATCGTGGAGGGCCTGGCCCAGCGCATCGTGGCCGGTGACGTGCCCGAAAACCTGCGCGACAAAGTCATCATGAGCCTCGACATGGGCCTGCTCGTGGCCGGGGCCAAGTACAAGGGCGAGTTTGAGGAGCGCCTCAAGGCCGTCATCAAGGAAGTGACCGACTCCGACGGCCAGATTGTGCTCTTCATTGACGAGATGCACACCCTCATCGGGGCCGGCGGCGGGGGCGAGGGCGCCATGGACGCCGCCAACCTGCTCAAGCCCGCCCTGGCGCGCGGCGAGCTGCACGCCATCGGGGCCACCACGCTCAAGGAATACCAGAAGTACATCGAGAAGGACAAGGCCCTCGAACGCCGTTTCCAGGCCGTGATGGTGGACGAGCCCACTATTGAGGACGCCATCAGCATCATGCGCGGCATCAAGGAAAAGTACGAGCTGCACCACGGCGTGCGCATCACCGACGACGCCGTGATTGCGGCCGTGGAGCTGAGCGCCCGCTACATCACCGACCGGTTCCTGCCCGACAAGGCCATCGACCTCATGGACGAGGCCGCCGCCAAGCTCCGCATCGAGCTGAATTCCATGCCCGTGGAGCTCGACGAAATCCAGCGCCGCATCATGCAGCTCGAAATTGAGCGCGAAGCAATCCGCCGCGAAGACAACCGCGACCGCGAAGCCATTCTTAGCAAGGAACTGGCCGAGCTGAACGACCGCCGCGACACCCTGAAAGCCCGCTGGGAAAGCGAAAAAGGCGTCCTCACCGGCATCCAAACCCAGAAGGAGGCCATCGAGCAATTCAAGCTGGAAGCCGAGCAAGCCGAGCGCCAGGGCGATTACGCCCGCGTGGCCGAGCTGCGCTACGGCAAGATTCAGGAAGCCGAAGCCAAGCTGAAAGCCCTGCAGGACGAAGCCAACGCCAACAAAGACGGCGGCGCCATGCTCCAGGAAGTCGTGACCAGCGAGTCCATCGCTGAAGTGGTGGCCAAGTGGACGGGCATCCCGGTGAGCAAAATGCTGCAATCGGACCGCGAGAAGCTGCTGAACCTCGAAGCCGAGCTGGGCAAGCGCGTGGCCGGGCAGGCGGAGGCCATCGCGGCCATTTCCGATGCCGTGCGCCGCTCCCGCGCCGGCCTGCAAGACCCTAAGCGGCCCATCGGCTCGTTCATTTTCCTGGGCACCACTGGTGTGGGCAAAACCGAGCTGGCCAAGGCCTTAGCCGAGTATTTGTTCAATGATGAGAATGCGATGGTCCGCATCGACATGAGCGAGTATCAGGAGCGCCACGCTACCTCGCGCCTCATCGGCGCGCCTCCCGGCTACGTGGGCTACGACGAGGGCGGGCAGCTCACAGAGGCCGTGCGCCGCAAGCCCTACTCGGTGGTGCTGCTCGATGAAATCGAGAAAGCGCACCCCGACGTGTTCAACATCCTGCTGCAAGTGCTCGACGACGGCCGCCTCACCGACAACAAAGGCCGGGTGGCGAACTTCAAGAACACCATCATCATCATGACCTCGAACACCGGGGCCGACATCATCCAGAAGAACTTCAAGGACCTCAACGAGTTCAACCACGAGGAGGTAGTCGACCGCACCCGCGACGAAGTGGTGGAGCGCCTCAAGCAGCACATGCGCCCCGAGTTCCTGAACCGCATCGACGAAATCGTGATGTTCCAGCCCCTCAAGCGCAAGGAAATCCGCCGCATCGTCGACATCCAGTTCAAGCAAATCCAGCAGCGCCTGGCCGAAGCCGGCATCCAGCTCGAAGCCACCAACGAAGTGCTCGACTACCTGGGCGAATCCGGCTTCGACCCGCAGTTCGGCGCCCGGCCGCTCAAGCGCGTGCTCCAGCGCGTGATTCTGAACGAGCTGTCGAAAGACATCCTCTCGGGCCGCGTCACGAAAGACGCCGTGGTAGAAGCCGTGCTGGAAGACGGCGCGGTGAAGTTCGAGAACGTGGAGATGCCGGCGGTGTAATTCCGGTTGGTTGTGAATGGAAAGGCCCCGTCAGCGTCGTGCTGGCGGGGCTTTTTGTTTATATCAGTTGGGTTTGCTGAATCGATAGTTCGTATTGAAAAACCTTCTTTTTAATTTCTTGCGTAGATTATTGGGGATTTGCTTTGTGCTTTCAAATTCAGCCATTGCTATTTGCTCTCGCTTTTTTGTGAATCGAATTAGCGAAATTGTACCCGGTACCCAAGCATGAGCGCTACCAACGGCGCAGAGTATAATGACTCCCCCCACCCCGAAGTGAAGACTACCAGGCTGGGGGCCTTCAATAGCTTCCCCAAGTGCAGCCATTCCAGCAAAGGCGGCACTGCCGTAAGCCAGCCAGCCGCCTGTGCTGCGTTTATTCTTAAATAGATTGTGCAAAGCGCGAACCGTATCAGCATGAGTGAATTGCACTGGCGCAATTACGATTTTAGCTGAATCTACATTGGTGCTGGCTTTTTGCGCATTTGCGGTTATGGTAAACAGCAGCACGATTACAATGGCGAATTTCATAGCAAGGCTTTATCGGGCAGTCGATGGAGCGAAGTAAGTGTGTCAGCAAACGTAGAACAACTAAGTCGAGCAATGCTTAATGCCCTTTTTGGGAAGGTTGTATTATTTATTTCTGCATAGTAAACGCAATGTTTGCAGTCGTTTTTACTGAATTTTATGGATGTGAAAAGTCCCGGAAAGCCAAAAGTATGTTGATTTCCTATGCAGTTCCGCAACCGTCCTTGCGTCAGCGCACGCCTGCGAGAAACTCCCACTACCCTGGCCGCGGCGGCCCCGGCGGCGGGGCGTAGGTAGATAGTTGTGCGCCTTCTTCCCAATCCTGCGTATTTTTGGTAACTCAGCTACCCTCGCCGCTTATGGACACCGCCACTATCACCGCCTACATTGAACTGAACCCGCAGGTGCGCTTTGGCAAGCCAGTGGTGAAGGGCACGCGCACGACCGTAGCCGAAGTGCTGGAAATGCTGGCCAACGACATGAGCGCGGCCGATATTCAGGAGGACTTTCCGGCCATTGGCCCGGCGCAGGTTCGCGCTTGCCTGCTCTACGCGGCTTACAAAGAAAGCGTGGTGCTGTTGGCAGCTTGATTATGCGCCTGCTGCTGGATGAAAATATTTCCTGGCGCCTCGCGGCGTACCTACGCCCGCATTGCGCGGTGGTCCTGCACGTTCGGGATAGTCAGTTAGATAACAGTCCCGACACCAGCATCTGGCGCTACACCAGGCAGCACGGCTACGATGTCATTACCAAAGACGAAGACTTCCTGCGGCTGGTGCTAGCCGAAGGCTTCCCGCCGCGCGTGGTGGCCGTACAAAACGCGCAAGTACCAGTGGCGAAGCTGGCCGAGTCTCTGCTGGCCCGGTTGCCACAGATAGAAGCGTTTTTAGGTGAACAGACGGAGTTTGGCTTCTTGCAGCTTCGCCTGCCGTAACGCGAGCAACGCCCGCCACCGTGGCCGCGGCGGCCACGGTGGCGGGGGGGGGTAGTGCACAGTTGGATATTCTCCACCCAAATCCTGCGCAATTTTGGCAGTTCATTTACCCCAATCCGGCGCGAGTTTTGGCGAAGCTGTCACTCACGGGATTGGGAGATAAACAAGAACACTCAGCGAATAATACCGAACGAAAAAACGCCGGGCTGACCCACATCAGTCCGGCGTTTGAGGCGAAAGCGGTGCTACTCCATTGTTGACACCGGGATGCCAGCGAACAGGCGCGCAGGAACCGCTCGGAGCACCACAACCTACTGCGCGAAATATTTCTGACGTTTCAACCTTTTCACCACGTAGCGCGGCAGGGCCTTGCCTTGCTCGTAAGCCTGAATGACGGTTTCCTCGCGGCCGCCGCTAAACCGGACCAGCTTGCCCACGCCAATGGCGGCAGGCACCCCGCCAAACACCGCCACGCCCGTAGCAATGCCCCCGCCCGAGGCCCCGGAATCGGAGCTGGCGGCGGCTGTGGCGATGCGAACCGCGAAAGCAGCCCCGATAGCCGACCAGATGTAGCCGCCCGTGCGGTGCTGGCCAAACAGCCGATGCACGGCCCGCACGGTGTCGGCATGCACGTGCATGGCTTCCGGGCCGGCGGGCTGCTGGGCGTGGGCCCGGAAGCCAATGCTCAAGAGAAGGCCGGCGTTCAGTAGCATTTTTTTCATGGGTAAAGCAGGGAAGACGACGCGGTTTGCCGCGGTTTTATGGAGATTGGAAAAAGGACATGATTTGCAACAAAGCTAGGCGGCGCTACTCATTTTTTAGCTTCGCCTCCGGTCGATTTTCCGGATGCGTTTGCCGAAACGGCCGTCTGCCGACAAAACAGGAAAGCTCCAAGAATCACCCTCGTTGCCGGGGTTTGGTCTATTATTGTATTGCCTTTTGGTGCGCGCTTTCTGCATTGCCTGAGCGCAGGCAAGCAGGGGAGGATTCCCGGCTGCTTTTTCCGTGACAATTCCGGCCCGGTCGGGCCGGAACCCGCAATCGTTTGTTCCTGATTTTATTTTTCCACCAACTTTTTTCATGAAGCAAAACCTACCCTTTGCTGGTATGTCGCCAGGCTCCCTCGTGGCGCGGCAGACGTTATCGGCCGCCCGCCCCTGGCGGCCCTTCCTGGCGGCGGCCCTTGGCCTCCTCACCCTGGGCGCTCAGGCCCAACACCGCGCCCTGGTGCGGCCCGCCTTTGCTGAAGTTGCCATCCCGCAGCCCTTGCCGGCGGTGCCCACCCCGGCGCAACCCAGCAAAAGCCAGGCGGCCCACAAGAGCCTGGCCGCCATCAGTTCGACGGCCGCCGGGGGCATCTGGAGCGCCCCGGCCACCTGGGTGGGCGGCGTGGTGCCCACGGCCACCGACGACGTGACCATCGTGGGTGGCGCCACCGTGACGCTGGACGTGGCGGCGGCCTGCGCCTCGCTGACGGTGGCCAGCGCGGGCTCGCTGCTGAACTCGGCCACGACGGCTTACGTGCTGCAAGTGGGCGGCAACGTGACCAACAACGGCACGCTCGACCTGAGCGCGAGCAGCACCATCGGCTCGGACCTGCGCTTTACCGGCGCGGGCAACGCCACGTTCTCGGGTACGGGCACTACGGATTTGCAGACCGTGTCGCTGGCCAAATCCGTGCGCGCCGACGTGGTAGAAATGAACCTGCCTTCTTTCACGGTAAAAGGCAGCGCCACTATCACCGACGGCTTTCTCTCGACGCGCATCACCACGAACACCGTGGACGACATGACCGGGACGTTTAAAATCTCGGGCACCAACACGGCCAGCAACCGCGTGTTCAGCAACGCCGCGTCGTACTTCATTCCGGCCACCGGCGGCTTCTGGCTGAACAACCCCAACTTCACGGTGGCCGCCCAGACGGGCTCGCCTACGGTGAATGGCCTGCTGCGCGTTTCGGCGGGCACCTACAACGTGGGCAGCAGCATCGGTAACTCCATCAACTTCAGCACCGGCTCGGTGTACACCCAGGAGGGCGGCACCCTGACCACGGTGGGCCGCTTCACGAGCTTCACCAGCGCCACCTCGGCGGCGGCCATGACTTTCACCATGAGCGCGGGCACGCTCAACGTGAGCACAGTGGGCAACACCTCGGGCACGCCCTCGTTCGGCGTGAACGGGACCACCACCATTTCGGGGGGCAACATTAACCTGGTGCAGCGCAGCACCGCCACCACGCCGCTCGACTACTACGTGGCGGGCACCTACACCTTCACGGGCGGCACCGTGAACGTGGGCACCGCCGCCACGGCCACCAACTTCGACTTCCGGGTGCGGGGCAATATGCCCAACCTGACCATCGACAACACCACCAACCCGAAAAGCGCACTGCTCGCCGGCCAGACCAACCCGTTTGGCACGGTGCTGATTAACCCCACTACCACGCTGAACCTGAACGGCACCATTCTGCTCCAGCTGGGCCCCACCATTAGCGTTAATGGCACCCTGACGGGGACTGCCACCGGCAGCCGCCTCTACTTCCAGGGCAGCACGGCCCAGACCATTGGCGGCACGGGCACCGTGACCAGCCCCTTGGTGCAGCTAACTTTTCAGAACAGCGGCTCGGGCGTGACGGTGGGCCTGCCCATCATCGTGCGCAACGTGGCCATGTTCCGCGGCAACGTCATCGGGGCCAACAACCTGACGGTGCAAAGCACGACGACAGCGTTGGCCGTCATTTCTTTTGGCATCGCCAGCCCCACTTCCTCGGCCGGCAGCTTCGATGTGGCTCCGACCTTCGACCTGTCGACCAGCGGCTTGTACCTGATTTACAACCCCGAACTGGCGGCGCGCACCACGGGCGTGGAAGTGCCGTCTTCGCGCATCCTCTACTACGCCGACTTCAACAACCCGCAGGGCATCACGGTGGCTGGCGGCGACCTGACCGTAGTGGGCCCCTCCACGGCGAGCAGCTCTATCAGCCTGCTCGCGGGCATTGTGACGACTTCGGCCGGCAACCGGCTCATCAGCGGCGTGGCCACTACGGTGATGCCGGCGGGCTCGGCCACGGCCTACGTGAAAGGACCTTTGGGGGCCACTGTCAACAGCGCCACGGCGGTATCGCGCCTGTTTGCCGTAGGTGATGCCGCCGGCTTCCGGCCGGTGGTGGTAACGGGCATTACGACCAGTGCCGACCAAACCTTCACCGCCACGGTTATCAACGGCGCCACGGGCGGCACGGGCGTTTCGCCCGTCACCAACCTGAACCCTACGCGCTACGTGCGCCTCGAAAACACGGCCAACCTGCCGGCCACGGCCCGCGTGCAGCTCAGCTACGGCGCCGACGACGTGCTGGGCAACGCCGCCACGGCCGTGGTGGCGCAGGCCCCTACGGCAGCGGGCGCCTACGCTTCCATCGGCGGCGCGGCGGCCACCACGCCCACCACGGGCCTGGTGTCGACCCTGGACCTGGTTCCCGGTAACGACTACTTCGTGCTGGCCAACACCGAAGGCGGCACGCTGACGGGCCCAACGGCGGCCGTGTGCGCGGGCACCAACTCGGGCACCCTCACGCTGGCCAACAACGTGGGTACCATTGTGAAATACCAGGCCGACAGCGGCTCGGGCTTCGTGGACGTACCCGGCACAAACACCGGCGCCACCTACGCCTTTACTAACCTGACGGCCACCACCACCTTCCGCGCCGTAATTCTGACGGCCGACAACCGCACGGTGTTCTCGACCCCGGTGACCGTGACCGTGAACCCGGCCCCGACGGCCACGCTGACGACGACGACGCCAACGACGTTCTGTGCGGGCGGCTCGGTGGTGCTCACGGCCCCGGCCGGCACGGGCAACACGTACCAGTTCTTCAACGGCCCCACCAGCCTGGGCGCGGCCTCGGCCACGAACACGTTCACGGCCACGGCCAGCGGCTCCTACACCGTGGTGGTGACCAACGCCGCCACCTGCCAGGCCACTTCGGCCGTTACCACCGTGACGGTGAACCCGGCCACCACGGCCACGTTCAGCTACAGCGGCACCACGTATTGCGCCAGCGGCACCAATCCCACGCCCACGGTGACGGGCACGGTCGGCGGCACGTTCAGCTCCGCTTCGGGCCTGAGCATCAACGCCACCACCGGCGCCATCAACCTGAGCGCGTCGACCCTGGGCACCTACACCGTGACCTACAGCGTGGGCGGGGCCTGCCCCAGCTCGGCCACGGCCACCGTGACGGTGACCAGCGCGCCGCTGGCCGGCTTCTCGTACGCCAGCCCGGCTTATTGCGTGGGCGGCACCAACCCCACGCCGGCCTTTGCCACGGGCGCTAGCGGCGGCAGCTTCTCGGCTTCGGGCACGGGCCTGGTGATTAACGCCACGACGGGCGCCATCAACCTGGCCACCAGCACGGCGGGCACCTACACCGTGACCAATACCATTGCCGCCTCGGGCGGCTGCGCGGCGGCTACGGCCACGACGAGCGTCACCATCAACGCGGCCCCGACGGCCACGCTGACGACGACGACGCCAACGACGTTCTGTGCGGGCGGCTCGGTGGTGCTCACGGCCCCGGCCGGCACGGGCAACACGTACCAGTTCTTCAACGGCCCCACCAGCCTGGGCGCGGCCTCGGCCACGAACACGTTCACGGCCACGGCCAGCGGCTCCTACACCGTGGTGGTGACCAACGCCGCCACCTGCCAGGCCACTTCGGCCGTTACCACCGTGACGGTGAACCCGGCCACCACGGCCACGTTCAGCTACCCGGGCGCCACGTACTGCGTAAGCGGCACCGCCAACCCCACCGCCACGGTGACGGGCACGGCCGGCGGCACGTTCACTTCGTCGGGCACGGGCCTGAGCATTAACGCCACCACCGGTGCCATCACCCTGGCCTCTTCGACGCCCGGTACTTACACCGTGACTTACAGCGTGGGCGGTACCTGCCCCTCAACGGCCACGGCCTCAGTAACCATCACGGCGGCTCCGGTGGCCACGTTCTCGTATGCCAACGCTACTTACTGCGTGTCGGGCACTAACCCAACGGCCGTAGTGCCGACGACCAGCACGGCTGGCACGTTCACTTCGACCACGGGCCTGACGCTTAATGCTACGACGGGTGCCATCACGCTTTCGAGCTCCACGCCCGGCACCTATACCGTCACCAACACGGTGGCTGCCGCCGGTGGCTGCGCCGCCACTACGGCCACGGCTTCGGTGACCATTAGCGCCGCGCCGGTAGCCGCCTTCAGCTACGGCACGGGTACGCCCACGTTCTGCGTTAGCGGCACCACGGCACCAGCCGTGACCCTCGGCACCGGCGCCACGGCTGGCACGTTCACTTCGACCACGGGCCTGACGATTAACGCCACCACCGGCGCGATTACGCTCAGCTCCTCCACGCCCGGCACTTACACCGTGACCAACACGGTGGCCGCCGCCGGCGGCTGCGCCGCTACTACGGCCACGACCTCGGTGACCATCACGGCCGCCCCGCTGGCCACGTTCAGCTACGCCACCGCAGCCGGCTGCGTGGGCTCGGCCTCGGCCGTGACGCCCACGCTGGGCACCGGTGCCACGGCCGGCACGTTCTCCTCGACCACGGGCCTGACGATTAATGCCACCACCGGCGCCATCACGCTCTCGACCTCGACGGCGGGCACCTATACCGTGACCAACACCGTGGCTGCCGCCGGCGGTTGCGCGGCGGCCACGGCCACCACGACCTTCACGGTGAACCCGCGCCCGGCCACGCCCACCATCTCGGTGGCCTACAACGGCTCGACCACTACGCTCACCTCCAGCGCCACCACCGGCAACCAGTGGTACCTGGGCAGCGGCCCCGTGACCGGCGCCACTGGCCAGACCCTGGTGCTCACCGGCCTGCCCTCGCAGCTGGGCTCCTACACCGTGACCACCACCAACGCCAACGGCTGCGTTTCGCTCCCGTCGAACCCGCTGGTGGTGACATCGAGCGTGAAGGCATTGACCGGCACTTCCCTGAGTGTGTACCCCAACCCCACGCCCGACGGCCGCTTCACCGTGGAGCTGAGCGGCTACCGCCAGTCGGCCGAGCTGACCGTGCTTAACGCCCTGGGCCAGGTGGTGTACACTACCAACGTGCCGGCTTCAAATGGGACTACTTCGCAAGCAGTTGACCTCACGCAACTGGCCATGGGCGTCTACATCCTGCGGGTGAAGACCGAAGGCGGCCTGGATACACGCCGCGTGGTGAAGCAATAGCGCCGTAGCGCGAGCTTTCAGTTCGCGCTACTGAAAAAGCCCCGGCCAGCTTGGCCGGGGCTTTTTTTATGTGCCAGGCGGCGTAGCAGGACCGCCGCAAAGGCTTCCTGAGCTTCGCCGTAGCTTTGCGCCATGTCCGTTTTCCAGACGTATCTGCAGCTCGGCTTTCTGCACATCTGCACGCCACGGGCGGCCGACCACCTCACGTTCCTGCTGGCGCTGTGCGCGCCCTACGTGCTGAACGACTGGCGGCGGGTGCTGGCCCTGGTCACGAGCTTCACGGTGGGGCACTCGCTCACGCTGGCGCTGGCCACGCTGGGCGTGGTGAGCTTTAAGTCGGCCTTTATTGAGGCCCTGATTCCGGTTACCATCATCATAACCGCGCTGCTGAACATGCGCGGCGCGGGGCGGCTCATTACCCGGCGCGCGCCCATGTTTGCGGCCGCGCCCAATGCGCTGGCGCTGGGCTTTGGCCTGATTCACGGGCTGGGGTTTTCCAGCTACCTGCGAGGGCTGCTGGGCGCCACCAGCCGGCCCGTGGAGGAGCTGTTCGCTTTCAACGTGGGCGTGGAACTAGGCCAGATTCTGATTGTAAGCGCCATTCTGCTGCTGGGGGCAGTGCTGCTGGGCAGCCTGCTCGTGGCTCGGCGCGACTGGCTGCTGACCACTAGCGGTGCGGCGCTGGGTATTGCCACAGTGCTGCTGGTGCAGCAGCTGTGGCCGTAGGGGAGGAGGGGCATTGGAAAGAAGAACGGTCATGCTGAGCGCAGCAGAAGCATCTCTACCGCAATAGTAAATTCAAGCGAATGGATTGCGTTGCGCGGTAGAGATGCTTCGGCTGCGCTCAGCATAACCGTTCATTGTCCAGCCTGCCGTTTCATCTGTACTGCCGCAACCCTGGCGTAACTTTAGCGACTTTCTCAGCTTTCGCTTTTTCTGATTTTCCACTAACGCTTTATCCATGCGTCGTTTTCTATTAGCCGGGCTGGTACTGGCGGTGGCGGGCCAACTCCCGGCCGCCGCCCAAACCACCAATTCGGGCACCGACAAATTCGCGCAGCTCGAAACGATGCTGCCCACGCCCAACTCCTACCGCACCGCCAGCGGCGCGCCCGGCCCCGACTACTGGCAGCAGCGCGCCGACTACGACATCAAAGTCACCCTCGACGATGCCAAGCAGGCCATCACCGGCCGCGAAACCATCACCTACACCAACCTCTCGCCCGACGCGCTGCCCTACCTCTGGGTGCAACTCGACCAGAACATCTTCGACAAAAACTCCATCACGACGGCCACGCAGGTGGGCCAGCTGCAGGATAAAATGTCGTTTCAGGGCTTGGAGGGGATGTTGTCGGACTTCGACGGCGGCTTCAAAATCGAGAGCGTGACCGGCAAGGACGGTAAGGCCCTGCACACCGTGACCAACCACACGATGATGCGTGTGGATTTGCCCGCGCCGCTGCAGCCCCGCCAGTCGGTGTCCTTCAATGTGAAGTGGCACTACAACATCAACGACCAGTCGAAAATCAACGGCCGCAGCGGCTACGAGTACTTTCCGCAGGACAAGAACTACCTCTACGAAATCGCGCAGTTTTACCCGCGCATGGCCGTGTATTCCGACAACCAAGGCTGGCAGCACAAGCAGTTTCTGGGTAATGGCGAATTCACGCTGCCTTTCGGCGACTATAAGGTGAGCATCACCGCGCCGGCCGACCACGTGGTGGGCGCCACCGGCACGCTGCAAAACGCGGCGCAGGTGCTCAGCGCTACGCAAATGAAGCGCTGGGAGCAGGCCAAAACTGCTACCAAGCCCGTGCTCATGGTGAACCAGGACGAAGCCGTGAAGGCTGAGGCCGGCCGCGCCACCGGCACCAAAACCTGGACCTACGTGGCCCGCAACGTGCGCGACTTCGCCTGGGCTAGTTCGCGCAAGTTCATCTGGGACGCCATGCAGATTAAGCAGGACGGCAAGCCCGTGATGTGCATGAGCTACTACCCTAAGGAGGGCAACCCGCTGTGGGGCCAGTACTCGACGCAGGTGGTGGCCCACACCATCAAAACCTACTCGAAATTCACGATTCCCTACGCCTACCCCGTGGCCATTTCGGTGCACGGCCCAGTGGGCGGCATGGAGTATCCGATGCTGTGCTTCAACGGCGGCCGGCCCCAGAAGGACGGTACGTACTCGGCGCAGGTGAAATACGGGATGATTTCGGTGATTATCCACGAAGTGGGCCACAATTTCTTCCCCATGATTATCAACTCCGACGAGCGGCAGTGGAGCTGGATGGATGAAGGCCTGAACTCCTTCGTGCAGTTCCTGACCGAGCAGGAGTGGGAGCGCAACTACCCCAGCCGCCGCGGCGAGCCCCGCAACATCGCGGCCTACATGGCCATGGACGCCAGCCTGCAATCGCCGATTATGATTAACTCGGAATCGGCCCTGCAGTTCGGCAACAACGCCTACGGCAAGCCCGCCACGGCCCTCAACATCCTGCGCGAAACGGTGATGGGCCGCGAGCTGTTCGACTACGCCTTCAAAACCTACGCCCAGCGCTGGGCCTACAAGCACCCCACGCCGGCCGACTTCTTCCGCACCATGGAAGACGCCTCGGCCGTGGACCTCGACTGGTTCTGGCGCGGCTGGTTCTACACCACCGAGCACACCGATATGGCCCTCGAATCGGTGAAGTCCTACAACGCCAGCACCCTCAACCCGCAGGTGGAAAATGCCCGCCTGCAGCAGCAGCGCGCCGCCGCGCCGCAGTCCATCACAGCCCAGCGCAATGCCCAGGACATCCCCAAAACCCTAGTGGACGAGAAGCCTGAGCTCAAGGACTTCTACAACAGCTACGACCCGCTGGCCGTGACGCCCGCTGACCAGCAGCGCTACACCGCGATGCTCAGCAGCCTCACGCCCGAGCAGCAGCAGCGCCTCAACGACTCGCAGACTAACTTCTACGAGCTGAGCTTCCGCAACGTGGGCGGCTTAGTGATGCCCATCGTGCTGCAAATGACCTACGCCGACAACTCGCAGGAAATCCAGACCATCCCGGCCGAAATCTGGCGCAAAAACAACGCCCAGGTCACCAAAGTCGTCGTGACCAAAAAGCCCGTCATCAGCTTCGTCATCGACCCCTTTCAGCAAACGGCCGACACGGACTTGAGCAACAACGCCTTCCCGCGCCAGCCCGCCGCCTCGCGCTTCGAGCTATTTGAGCAGCAGCGCCCGCAAACCCCGCCCAATCCCATGCAGCAGCAAACCAGCCGCACCACCAGCCCTATGCAGAAGCTGGAGCAGAAGCCAGTGGGCAGCGGGCAGTAGAACATAACCTTGCATCCCAACCACCTCCCTGCAGAGAGGGAGAGCCACGGTAGAGTATTGGCATTTGCCGGTTAAAGCCAAAAAAGCCTTCGCTACACAGCGAAGGCTTTTTTGTGTGCTTTGATAGACTCCCCCTCTCCGCAGGCTTAGCGCTTCAAGCGAACCGGGGGCCTGGGGGTGAGGTTACGCCTTTTTCGCCTCGCCGCCCACCATACGCGAAATCAGCCCGTGGTCTTCTTTCATTTCGGCCCACACCACGCCCACTACGTGCAGGAGGATGAAGCCGATAATGAGGTACATCGTCACGTTGTGAATTTCCTCGGCGGTGTGGTGAATGCCTTTCAGCCACGACACGTCCTCAAACACCAGAATCAGCCCAGTACACACCATGATGGTGATGAAAAGATAGAACAGCGCATAGGTAGTTTTGGCAAATAGAATCTTGCCGGCCTTGCTTTTATCGGCGGGCGGGGCCAGGCGGTAGCGGCGCAGGATTTCCATGAGCCGGTCCGAGAAGCGCAGCTCCGACGGCCCCGTGAGCTGCAAGCCCAGCCGGAGCACCCACAGCGCCACCAGCGCCCAGCCGAAGTAGATGTGCCAGGCCCAAATCCGCTCGCTGATGATGTGGGCCAACTCCCGTGCCTGCGGCACCGACACCTCCTTGCCCGAAGATTGCAGCTCCGGCACCGCCGTTTTGGCCTTCACAATCACCTTCTGAAACAGAATGGTCATCAGCTGAAGGCTGATAAGCAGCGCATTGGCCCAGTGCCAGAACCGCAGCGTGCCGCGGTAGTCTTTGGTGGGTACTTCGACGGCGGGGGCAATGCTCGTGTTCATTCGGAATTAAAAACAGATTAAAAACTAAGTGGCAGTGGCAGCTTCTACGAAGGCGGCGGACGCTGGTTCGGCGCGGCCCGGGTATTCGAGCAACGCCTGCTCCAGGCAGTCGAAGGCTGCCGCCAAATCCGTCCGATTAATGACGTAGGCCAGGCGCACTTCCTGCCGGCCCAGGCCCGGCGTCTGGTAGAAGCCGTTGGCAGGCGAGAGCATCAGCGTCTGATTATCAAGGGTGAATTCTTCCAGCAGCCATTGGCCGAACTTCTCGGCATCATCCACGGGCAGGCGGGCTACCACGTAGAAGGCGCCGCCGGGCACGGGGCAGGTCACGCCGGGCATGGCGCGCAGGCGGGCCACGGTGAGGTCGCGCCGGGCCTGGTACTCGGCGCGGGTGCCGTCGAAGTAGGAAGCGGGGAGGTCGGCGGCGGCTTCGGCGGCCAGCATTTCGAGTACCGGCGGGCAGATGCGCATCTGCCCGAAGTGGAAGGCCGCCAGCCACACGTCGGGGTTGCGCGTGACGAGGGCGCCCACCCGCGCCCCGCAGGCGCTGTAGCGCTTCGAGATGGTGTCGAGCATCACCACGTGCTTTTCGCCGCCGGCCAGGCTCAGGGCGCTGGTAGCCTGGGCGCCGTCGTAGCAGTATTCGCGGTAGGCTTCGTCGGAAAGCAGGTACAAATCATGCTGCTTGCACAGGCCCAGCAGCGCCTCCAGCTCGTCGCGCCGGTACACGTAGCCCGTCGGGTTGCTGGGGTTGCAGATGAGGATGGCGCGAGTGCGGGGTGTAATTACCGCCTCAAAATCGGCCAGCGGCGGCAGGGCAAAGCCGTCCTCGATGTGGGCCGTGACGGCCACGATATGCACGCCGGCCGCAATGGCAAAGGCGGTGTAGGTGCCATAGAACGGCTCGGCCACAATCACCTCATCGCCGGGGTTGAGGCAGGTGAGCAGGGCGAAGTGAATGGCCTCGCTGCCCGCCGTGGTCACCATGATATCCTCAAACCGGGCCGGGATGCCGGCGCGCTGGTAGTAGCTTTCCAGCTTGCGGCGGTAGCTATCGGTGCCCGCGCCGGGCGCGTAGCCCAGCACCTGCACGTCGGCGTGGCGCACGGCGTCGAGCATTTCGGGCGGCGTCAGCACGTCGGGCTGGCCAATGTTCAAGGGGTAGACAATCTTGCCCTGCTGGCGGGCGGCTTCGGCAAACGGCAGCAGCTTGCGAAACGGCGAAACGGGCATATCCTGCCCGCGCTTGGATACTTCTGGCATACAATCAATTTAAACCCCTGGCCCGCCCGGCCGCAGCCGCCGAACCCCACTATCGGCTAATATAGCGGCCACCGGCCACCTACAAGCACTTCTTATACAGATTATACAGAATCCGGTTATCGGCCTCCGTCAGCGGCCCGCCCACGTTCTGCTGAATGAAATGCAGCTTGAACGCCCGAATGGCCGCCGGCAAATCCTTGGTGTCGTAGCCAATAATGCGCAATGCATCTTTGGGATTGAAGGTGATAATCGGGCTATTGAGGCGCGCCAGCTGGGCGTCAACTTTGGTGCTGTCGGTGGGCACGGTGGGCGCCGCCGGGTCGGCTTCGGGTAGCGTCACGGTCGGGTTCAGCAGGCGGCTAGCCAGCGCCGCCGCGCTGTCGGCCACGAAGGGGCTGGGCAGCGGCCCGGCATCGTACCACAGGCCAAAGCCGTTGTCGGCCAGCCGCTTCCAGGGGAAGAGGCGGCTGGGGTCGTTCTTGCGGGTGGGGGCGATGTCGGCGTGGCCGATGAAATTGGCGGTGGGGATGCCGTAGGTTCTTTTCAACCCGCTCAGCACGCGCAACAGGCTGGCCACCTGCGGCTCCGAAAATGGCTCGGTGCCGTTGTTGTCCAGCTCGATGCCGATGGAGGAGGAGTTGATGTCTGTGGTGTTGCCCCACTTGGCCGCGCCGCCGTGCCAGGCGCGCAGGTAGTCGTTCAGCATGTGAAACACGCGGCCGTCGCGCCCAATCACGTAGTGCGCGCTCACCTGCGTGCGCGGTAGCGTGAAGGTCTTGAGCGTCTGGGCCGTGGAGTCCTGCGCCGTGTGGTGGATGATGACGTAGTTGGGTTTGCGCAGGTTGAAATTGGTAGTACCCACCCAGTAGGCTCCCTGCAGCAGGCTGTCGGCGCCGGGCGTGGGCACGGGAGTCGCGCGCAGAGCCTTGGCGTAGGCCTTGACCTGCGTTTTGTAGGACTTGTTGGTGGCGGCGTAGGGGTTGCGCTGGGCGGCGCAGGCGGCCAGCAGTGCGGCTACTAAAAGCAGGCTGGTTTTGGGTAGGTATCGCAACGGGGCTGGGGAATTATCTTCGGTGCTCAATTTACAGTTTTTACTTTCTACCATTGGTTTTATGCGCTACCCGCATGCTTCCGCTGCCCCGTTGCTAGCTGCTATCCTGCTGCTGAGCAGCTGTAAAAAGGAAACGGAAATTATTGTTGAAAAGGAAGTAGTCAAGCAAAGCAGTTGGTCGGAAGTGCCGAGCTTGTATGGCTTGGCGCGCGTGATTCTGAGTACGGGCAGCAACGGCCAGTCCATCTACTTGCAGCAGCCCCGGGCCTTCACCCGCTTCAACAGCCAAGCAGGACTGAAGGGCCTTGTGACAACGGCCGGCCCATTCCCGGCCGACGTGGAAGCGCGGCTGCCCATTGGGCGCGACATTTTCGCGTACCCCGACATGGATAGTCTGCTGACCATCGTCCGCAACAACGACATCCTTACTTCCCAGTTCTACGTCAGCCTTCGCCGCTTCGACCCCGCCGCCACCCGCTTCAATACCCGGCTGTTCAGCCTGTCGAAGTGCATGGCCATCAACAGGAATAATTACCTGCTGGCACCCTACGAAAACACCCGGCCCGACCGCGCCTACACCTTCCTGCTGGCGGCCGTGACGCCGGGCAGCGCGGGAACACCCCTCACGGCCAGCACCCGCAAAGTCGTTATCCCGAAGCTGCCTTTTGTCGGCGGCTACCTGCGCAACTTAGAAGCCATTGACGACTATTTCCTGGTGAACCTGGGCAGCGACGGCATCTTCAAGATTAAGCAGGACGGCTCCTTCCGGCAGGTTTATGCGTCCGCGTTGGCCGATGCTTTCTACAAGTGGAATAACACGGTGTATGCCCCCTTGGAATACAACGAAATGCTGACTTCGACGGATAACGGGGACACTTGGACGCGGTCGACGGGGGTGCCATTGCAATTCGCCCTGGCCAGTTACTATACCGTGCGCGACAGCCTGGTTTTCACGCACGCGGGCGGCCTCTACACGTTGCGCTGGAACGGTCCCCGCTACACCATGCGCCCGCTAAAGAACGACGGGCTGGAGCGCGCCACCATCACCGGCATCGAATACCTGCGCGATACTGTATACGTGGCCACAACCTCGGGCCTATTTGCCCGGCCGGTAAAAACCTTTTTTGAGAAGCAGCAATAGACTGCCTCACTCATAAGAGAAGCCCCCGTAACTTCCGCTGCGAGGGCTTCTCCAGGTTTCAAAGCGGAACGCAAGTTTGGATAGACGCTGCATCTGCGAACCATAGCGCTCCAAACGGGCCCTATTGTACTCTGGCCTGACGTGGCCCCAGCACCAGCCCTGCCCAGACCCGCAGCGGTGCTCGCGCCAAGGCGGCATTGGCCGGGATGAGAGGCGACGAGAAGTCCCAACTGGCAGCGGCTTGCCACCGTAGCTGCCGCCACAGCGGTTTCTGGGTCACAATGGCCAGTTGCACATAGTGCTGTGTGGCTGGCAGCGGTTGGACTTCTCCGTTGAGCGTGAGCTGCGTGAATTGCACCTGATTTAGCCTTAGGCTGGCGCCTATTTCCTGGTTCGGATGCCGCGCATCTTGCCACCACCCGGTAAGCTGAACGAAGCGGGTATTATAGTAGCCCAGCAACTCGGGCACGGGCGTCCACCGGGCCTTCCCGCCCGTGGGCAGCCCCAATATGCCAAACCCGCCGCCCGAGTCAGACGACCCAAACTTGCCGTAGCGGTAGCCCCGCGCCCGCCCGCCGCCCACCGTCGCGCTCAGCCACGTTTGTTTCACGTTGAAGTAGCCGCCAATGCCCACTTCGTATTGTCGATTACGTGCGTAGTTGTTGCTGCTGTCGCGTTCGACGTTATAAGCATGCAGGCCGCCGCCGGCGAAAACCAAGGTGTGCGGCAGCGGCGATAAAGTGGCCGTGCCCTGCACACCGTAGGGAAATGACCCGTTCAGCGCCACAGCCCCCTGGCCTGGCTTACGCACGGCCGGCAGCATGTTGAGCAGCGGCTGGTAAAGTGTGCAGCTGCTTGCGCCGGATAACAGCACCAATCCTAAGCCTCGGAAGCTGCGGGAGTCGAAGTGTTTCATGGCAAGTAGCATAAGGATGAAGAGCGAAAATAAAGCTAGTTGCCTGTCCGGCATGATGCCAGCTAATATTTGATAAATAAGGACTTTAAAGAATCAATGAGTGGACCGCAAAGTATCTGTTTCGACCAATTCCAAACCGTTTTGTAAAGTTGAAGGACTTTTGAAATTTACTGAAACGAAAGAAGCCCCCGCAACTTTCGTCACGAGGGCTTCTTTCGTTTCAGTCAAAAAGGCGCAAGCCGAAGCCCGTGCTACTGCTTACTTGGCGTACGCCACGGCGCGCATCTCCCGGATGACGGTGATTTTAATCTGGCCGGGGTACTGCATCTCCTTCTCGATTTTCTGCGAAATCTCAAAGCTCAGTTCGGCGGCGCGCTCGTCGGTTACATTCTCGGCGTCCACCATCACGCGCAGCTCGCGGCCGGCCTGGATGGCGAAGCACTGATTCACGCCCTTGAAGCCGTTGGCGGTTTCTTCCAGCTGCTTGAGGCGCTTGATGTAGCTTTCCATCATCTCGCGGCGGGCACCGGGGCGCGAGCCCGAAATGGCATCGCAGGCCTGCACGAGCGGCGAAATCATGGCCGTCATCTCAATCTCGTCGTGGTGGGCGCCGATGGCGTTGACCACGTCGGGGTGCTCTTTCCACTTCTTGGCCATCTCCATGCCCAGAATGGCGTGCGGCAGCTCGGGCTCCTCGGTGCTCACCTTGCCGATGTCGTGCAGCAGGCCGGCGCGCTTGGCTTTCTTCACATCGAGGCCCATCTCGGCCGCCATGGTGGCGCAGAGGTTGGCCACTTCGCGGCTGTGCTGCAGCAGGTTCTGGCCGTAAGAGGAGCGGAAGCGCATCCGGCCCACCATCTTAATCAGCTCCGGGTGCAGGCCGTGAATGCCGAGGTCGATGATAGTTTTCTCCCCAATCTCGACGATTTCCTCCTCAATGTTCTTGCGGGTCTTGGCCACAATTTCCTCCACGCGGGCCGGGTGAATGCGGCCATCCTTCACCAGTAAATGCAGCGAGAGGCGGGCAATTTCGCGTCGCACCGGGTCGAAGCCCGAGATGATGATAGCCTCGGGCGTGTCGTCCACGATGATTTCGACGCCCGTGGCAGCTTCCAGCGCGCGGATGTTGCGGCCCTCGCGGCCGATGATTTTGCCCTTCACGTCGTCGCTTTCAATGTTGAAAATCGACACGCAGTTCTCAATGGCGTGCTCCGAAGCGGTGCGCTGAATCGTCTCCAGCACAATCTTCTTGGCGTCCTTAGTGGCTGTGAGCTTGGCCTGGGCCACGGTGTCCTTCACGTAGGAGCTGGCCTGAATCTGGGCCTCGTTTTTGAGCGATTCCACCAGCTGCTCGCGGGCCTCGGCGGCGGTCAGGTTGGCGATGGTTTCGAGTTGGCGCTGTACCGAGTGCAACTGCTCATCGGCCTCGCGCTGCTTATTCTCCAATTCGGCCATGGTTTCCTCATGGTCGAGGCGGCGCTTTTCGGCCTGGGCTTCGAGCTTGTCGCGTAGCTGCTGGGTATCGGTCTGGTTTTTCTCGCGCTGGCGGTCGAGGTCGGCCTCTTTCTTCTGCAACTGTTCCAGCTGGCGCTGGGTGGTTTCGGTGAGCAGCTTGATGCTCTGTTCCTGCTCTACCACGCCCTGGCGGCGCTGGGTCAGTTCGTTGTCAAGCTCGGTTTTGAGGCGCTTGCTGTCCTGGTCGAACTCGTTGCGCAGGCTCTTGAACTTGTTCTTGCTCTGCTCTAGGCGCTCATCGGCCTGCTTGATTTTCTCGTCGCGGAGGCGGCTGCCCTTCTCCTCGGCCTCGCGGAGGATTTGCTGGGCGCGGGCCTGGGCCTCGCCTTCGTGGTCGAGCCGAGCTTTGCCGGCCAGCTGCTTGCCCACCAGGTAGCCCGCCACAAGGGCGACCACCGCGGTCAGCAAACAGTATAATATGATGGGTGACATGTAATTATGGTTTTTGGGGTGGGTGAAAAACCATAACCAGGTAGAACAGAAGTGCCCGGGCGGGGCGGAAGCGGCCGATTGCCGCGCCGCCCAACCGGGCCAACGAGTGTGTGGGTGCCGGGCGGGGCTAACTCAGCCCGTCAGCACCACGCCTGAAAGCAGCTCGTCGAAACGAGCCAGCCGTTCGGTCAGCGCCGCATCGGTGCCATCCTTTTCCTTGCTCACTTTCAATTGGTCGGCCATCGTAGCCAGCGCTACCATGGCCAGCAAGTCCTGCTTGTCCTGAATGCCGTAGCCTTCCCGGAATTCGCGCAGCTTGTCGCCCAGCAGCCGTCCGGCCAGGCGCAGCCGTTCCTCATCCTGCACGTCCACGCGCATGGGATAGTCCCGGTCAGCAATACGAATTTTGATGGCTAGCTCGCTCATTCGGCGGAAGTTACGGCGGGGGAGGGGAGGGTCAGTGGGTTAGTCTCTCAAATAGGCAAGACACTTGTCCAGTTCGCGGATGTATTCGTTGAGGCGTAGTTTAAGTTCGTTGGCGTGGGTGGGTTCCCCAGCTATGGTGTGTACAAGTTTAACAATATTTTCCTGGTTTTGGCGCTCCTTGAGTTGGCGGTCCTTCTCGCGCACGTCGGCCTTCAGCTGCTGAATGGTGGTGGTGGCGTCGGCCATCTCCTCGCGCAGTTCCTGATAGGCAGCCACTAAGGTGGTAATCTGCCGCTCCAGGCGGTCGAGTTGCGCAAGCTGTTGGGAGGAGGCCACGGTCGAGTAAATTTTTGCGTGAAGATAAAGCGGCGCGCCGAAAGCTACGCTTTACCCCGCGCTTGCTCGCGGCTTGTATCTCAGGCAGGTTTGGTTTCGGGGAGAGCCACGCAAAAAAAGAACGTCATGCTGAGCGCAGCCGAAGCAGCTCTACTGCAATAGTGAATCCTTTCGATTGGATTACTACCACACGCGAGATGCTTCGACTGCGCTCAGCATGACGTTCAGGAGGTTGTTGCCAACTCCTATTCAACCAGCGCGCTATTTGCGCTTGGCGTTGTCGCGCGCCACGTCGGGTATCGACCACAGGAAGGCCGTGCGCAGGCGCCCGTTGAAGCGGGGCATGCCGCGGGCCACGTAGGTGTCGCCGATGTAGCCCGGGTCCGTGGCGTCGGAGCCGAAGGAGGCCTGCATGTGGCAGCTCATGCAGTTGGTCCGGACGCCGAAGTTGTTGTTCACCACCACGCCCTTGGTGCGCAACAGGGCCTTATATGGGGTAAACGTGCTGCTGCTGAAGGGCGCTTCGAGGTAGGGGTTGAAGGTGTAAGCCGACGCGCCCACGTAGATGCCGTCTTTGGGCACCGGCGGCTGGGCCGGGTTCACCATCTGGTAGGCAATGGACATGGCGTAGTGGCGCGGCGCCCCGGTGAGCTGCGCGGGCCGGGCCGCCACCACGGCCGCCGAGCTGGGGTCGGGCACGCGGTCGGGATTGGGCGTCCACCACATGGTTTGCCAGGTCCAGTTGTTGATTTCGTCGGTGGCAATGTGCATGGCCACGAGGATGGCGAAGTCGCCGGCCTGGGCCACGCTGTCGCCCTGCAGTCTGTTGAAGGCCGCGGCTTCAGCGGCGGTGAGCTTGTAGTGAATAAAGTCGTTGATGTTGAAGGTGTTGGTGGGCGTCGAGCCGGAGCAGCTGAAGGGCGGGTTGCCCTGCTGCTTGTTCGGCTTCACGCGGTTGAGCGGGTCCACGTACACGCACGACGACCACAGCGACTGGTAGAAGCCGCCCGCGGGCGGGGTAGCCGGGCTGCCGGTCCAGGTTTTCATCTTGTAGAGCGTGCCGCCCTTCGAGGCCGGCACTATCTCATACACGGGCTTGATGGCCGTGGCCCGGGCCGAGAAGCCCGACACGGCGCGCTGGCCGCTGTTGAGCTTTTGCTGCAGGGTATCGGGCCGGAAGAGCTTCTGCTGCACCAGGGTGGCGGCGGCTTCGGGGCTGTAGCTCACCGTTTCGACCACGGTGGTATCGGCGCCGTCGCTCACGCGGTGCCCGGTGGCCAGCGCGCGCAGCTTGGGGTCGCGGCTGAACTGGCGCGGCCGGTCCAGGGTGCGCCGGATGCTGGCCAGGGGCCGCACTTCCAGGCCCTTGAACTGGGCGGGACGGGCCGCACTCTCATACATGAGGGCGTTGACCTCGGCCTTGGTGTGCCAGGTTTCGAACACCCGCAGCCGGGCGCCGCCGTACGACTGCGTCGTGAGGCTGGTCAGGGCCGTCCAGATGCCCCAGCCGTGCTGGCTGATGGCGGTGGTGTTGCCGGCCGCCACCCAGCCCATGATGGTGGTGCTGTCCTGCGGGAACTGGAAGCCGGCAATGCCTGGGTCGGGCAGCGGCACGGGCTGAATGCCCGGCAGGTCGGCGGTGGGTTCGGCGCCGGCAACGGGCGCGTCGGTGGTGGTTTCTTTCTTGGTTTCCTGCGAAGAACAGCTGGATATCAGCGTGCAAGCCGCTAGCACGACGGGCAATAGGTAGCTCTTTCTCATGAAAAAGGGGCTTTGGAGAGTGGTGAAAAATTCTGGTCAAAGCTCTACCTTATTTAGCTCCTGTTTACAGGTAGAAATACCTGATTTTAAGCGGCTGGGCAGCAGTAGACGCCTGTTCCGGTCCGACCTCCCCAGGTGGTCCGACCGATTGATGGTTGAACGAGTCGTTGGGACAGCAACCGGTCGGACCACCTGGGGAGGTCGGACCGAAACAGAAGTAGCCCATAAAAAAAACCGGCTACCCGCGGCGAAAAGAATTCGCTTGGGGTAGCCGGTTTTAGCAGGCCGGGTTAGCGCGAGGGCTAGCCCTTGCCTTTCTTGGTTTTCACCTTCAGCTTGCCGCCGTCGTCGGTTTTATCCTTGATTTTCTCGTCGGTGACGGGCATGGCCATCTGGGACGGCGCCGAATTAGGCATTTTCTGCATTTCGGCCGATGCCACGGGCTTGCCTTCCAGGTCGAGCTGCACCACGGGGTAGCCCAGGGCCTGTACCGAGGGCAGCTGCTTTTCGTCGCCTACCACCACGATGTACATTTTATCGGCCGGCAGGTATTTCTTGGCAATGGCCTGCACGTCTTCCTTTTTCAGGTTTTTCAGGATTTCGGTCTGCTGCGTCACGTAAGTGGGCTGCAGGTCGTACTCCACCAGACGGGCCAGGAAGCCAGCTTTCTGCTGGCCGGTTTCGTACTTGAGCGCGTCGCTCTGGCCCACAGACGATTGCACGAAGGCCAGCTCCTCATCCGAAATACCGTTCGGGTAGTTCGAGATTTCGCTCATGAATTCCTTCACCGAAGCCGCCGTGGCATCGGCGCGCACGCCGGCCGAGGCCGTGAACGGACCCGCGTAGCGCGTGCCCGCGAAGCCCGAGCGGGCGCCGTAGGTGTAGCCCTTGTTTTCGCGCAGGTTCAGGTTGATGCGCGAGTTGAAGGCGCCGCCGAGCAGGTAGTTGGCCAGGCCGGCTTTGTAGTACTGGCCGGTGGCGTCGTACTTCATGTCGGTGAGGTAGCCCACCCGGATTTCGGACTGCGCCGCGCCCGGCTTGTTCACGAAGTACACAGTGGTTTTGTCGGGCTGCACGCCGGCCATGTCGGTCGGAATGGTCACGTCCTTCTTCGCCCAGTTTTTCAGGAAGCCGAGCTGCCCGTCGAGGGTGGCTTGGTCCAGGTCGCCCACGGCCACGAGCGAGCTCACGTTGGGGGCGTAGTAGGTGTTGTAGAAGTTCTTCACATCGTCGAGCGTGAGGCTGCTCACCGAGGCCGTGGTGCCGGCTACTGAGGTGCCGGCAATGTTGCTGGTGCCATACAACAGGCGGTTGTAGGTCAGGTCGGCGATGACGGCGGGCTGGTTGGCGAAGTTGGCGATTTGCTCAATCTGCTGCTTTTTCACGCGGGCAAAATCGGCCGCGTCAAAGCGCGGGTGCAGCAGGCGCTGGTTGAGCAGAGCCATGGTGGCGGGCAGGTTCTTGGTCAGGCTCTGCACGTACACGGTGGTTTCGTTGTCGCCGGCGTTCACCGACACGCTCGAACCCAGCTTGTCCAGCTCGGCCGAGAACTGCTCGCCGGTGTACTTCTCCGAGCCCTCGTTCAGCATGCTGGCCGTGAGCTGGGCAATGCCGGCTTTGCCGGGCATGGTTTGCTCCAGGCGGTGGCCGCCGCGGATGGTGAGGCGCATGGTCACGGCCGGAATCTCGGCGTTCTTGGTGCCCACCACTTTCAGGCCGTTGGGCAGGGTTTCCTGATACAGCGCAGGCACTTTCACCACCGGGTTGGCACCGGCGGCGGGCTGCTTGCTGCGGTCGAAATTATCCGTCGGCTTCACGTATTTCAGGCCGGCGTAGCCGTAGTCGGGTGCTTTGTAGCCCGACTTGTCGATGGTATAGTTGTCAGGCTTGGCCGCGGCCACGCCGCCGGTTTTGGGCAATACGCTCAGAATCACCGCTTTTTTGCCCTTCACGTACTTATCGTACACGCGCTGCACGTCGGCCTTGGTGAGGGCGCGCAGCTCTTTCAGCTCAACGGTGAGGTAGTTGGGGTTGTTGAAGTAGGTTTGGTAGGCGGCGAGCTGGCTCACCTTGCCCTGCACGCTGGCCAGGCCGTTGATGGCCTGGGCTTCGGTCTGGGCCTTGAAGCGCTGCACGTCCTCGTCGGTCACGCCGCGTTTCTCAAACTCTTTCAGCGTGTTGCGGATGATGACCTCCGTGCTGTCGAGGGTTTTGCCGGGGAAGGGCAGGGCCACGAAATCGAGGAAACCGCCCAGCTCCGAGTTCTGCTGGTAGGCCTGGGCCTGCACGGTTTTCTGGGTTTTCACCAGGTTTTTGTAGAGCAGCGAGGTTTTGCCGCTGCCGATAATTTCGGCCAGGGCATCGATAGCAACGGCGTCGGGGTGGCCGTTGGGCACCGTCGGGAACACCATTTGCAGCATCGGGAAGCGCACGTTGTCGGTGTAGCTCACGTAGCGGTCCTGGGTGAGGACGGGCGCGGGCAACTTCTGCACCGGTACGGCCGGGCCGCGCTTGATGGAGCCGAAATATTTCTCGGCCAGCTTCACCACTTCGGCGGGCTTCACGTCGCCGCCCACGGTCAGGGTGGCGTTGTTGGGGCCGTACCAGCGCAGGAAGAAGTTCTTGAGGTCGTCCACGTTCGAGCGGTCGAGGTCCTCGAGGTAGCCGATGGTGAGCCAGGAGTAGGGGTGGCCGTAGGGATAGAGTGTCTTCGAGATGTACTCGCTGGCCAAGCCGTAGGGGCGGTTGTCGTAGTTCTGGCCCCGCTCGTTTTTCACGGTTGAGCGCTGGATTTCGAATTTCTTCTGGCTCACGGCGTCGAGCAGGAAGCCCATGCGGTCGGCTTCGAGCCACATGCCGGTTTCGAGCTGGTTGCTGGGCAGCGTTTCGAAGTAGTTGGTGCGGTCCTGGTTGGTCGAGCCATTCAGGGTGCCGCCGGCGGCCGTCACCAGCTTGAAGTGCTGCTGGTCGCCCACGTGGTCGGAGCCCTGGAACATCATGTGCTCAAAGAAGTGCGCGAAGCCCGACTTGCCAATCTGCTCGCGGGCCGAGCCCACGTGGTAGGTCACGTCGACGTGCACCAGCGGGTCGGAGTGGTCTTCGGCCACCACGAGCGTGAGGCCGTTGGCCAGCACGTACTTCTCGTAGGGAATGGAAACCTGGCCGGGCTGTTTGGTCACTTTCTCGATGAGCTTGGTGCCGCCGGGCGTGGTCATCAGGGCCGCGGTTTTTGCGGCGGGAGCTTTGGCAGCCGGCTTCTGCTGCGCGAAGCTGGCCGTCGTCATCAGGGCCAGGCCCAGGGTTGAGAGAAAACGAAGGTTCATTCTTGGAGGAAAAGGTGAAGAAGTTAGAATGGAGCGTAGTAATTCAGGCTGCAACTTACGGCTTCCAACGCAACTATTCACGGGAAAGCGCGGTGTGGTTGAGCTTGCGCAGCAAGGTCAAAAAGTATATCGGCGGGGTTGCGTCGGGATTACGCCCACGCGGGATAAAAATTGAAAAAGCCCTGGCATCTGTCACAGATGCCAGGGCTTGCCAACCAGCTTTGACCGAAACTTACTTCCGAATCAGCGCGCCGGCCTGCTTTTCAAACTGCTGAATGAGCTTCTGCATCACTTGGTCGATGGCCTGCTCGCTGAGCGTCTGGCCGTAATCCTGCAGCGTGAAGCTCACCGAGTACGACTTCTTGCCCGCACCCAGGTTCTCGCCGGCGTACACGTCGAACACGTTGATGCTTTGCAGCAGCTTTTTCTCCGTCTTCCGGGCAATCTGCTGGAGCTGGTCAAAGGTCACGGCCGTGTCTACCACGATGCTCAGGTCGCGGCGCACCTCCGGGAATTTGGGCAGCTCGCGGGCCGTGAGCGTGGGCTTGTATTTCTTGCTCAGCGCGTCCCAATCCAGCTCCGCGTACCACACCGGCTGCGTCACATCGAGCCGCTTCAGCACCGAGGCCGAAACCGCGCCCAACTGCGCCAGCGGCTGGTTGTGCACCAGCAGCGTGAGGCCACCTGCCAGGTACTCGTGCTGCACCGGCTGCGAAGCCGCCCCCGAGAAGCCCAGGGCCGCCAGCACCTGCTGCACCGCGCCCGCCAGGTCGTGGAAGGCGGCTTTTTCGGACTTGTGCTGCCAGGTTTCGCCGGCGGCGTTACCCGTCAGGTAAACCACCAGCTTGTTCTTTTCCTGGTACTTGCCGTTCTCGTTCTGCGCGTAGGTTTTGCCGAACTCGTAGAACTTGAGGTCGCGCTGGCGGCGGTTGATGTTGTGCCGGATAATCTCCAGGCCCGAGTGCAGCAGCGTGGGCCGCAGCACGTTCAAATCAACGCTGTTGTAGTTCAGGATGCGCACCAGCGAATCATTCGCCTCGCCTTCTTTCTCGAAGTACAGCGAGTTGGTGAGCGAGTTGGTCAGAATTTCCGAAAAGCCCTGGCCGCTGAGCAGCGAGGCAATTTTCACGCGCGTTACTTCCGGGTCGGGGTTCGGGAATTTGGCCAGGAAGGAAGCCGAGTTGTTGGGCCGCAGCGCCACGTTGTTGTAGCCATAGATGCGCAGGATTTCCTCAATCACGTCGGCCTCGCGGGTCACGTCCACTTTGTGGGGCGGCACGGTCAACGTCCAGGTATCCTGGTCGCCGGCGTCGGGGTTCTCTTCGCTGATTTCAATGTCCAAATCCGTCAGAATCTGGCGGATGCGCTCGGGCGCGATGTACTGCCCTACCAGCCGCTCCACGCGGGGCAGGCGCAGACGCACGGTGGCCGGCGGCACGGGTGCGGGGTACTCGTCCACCACCGGCGCGGCGATGGTGGCGCCGGCCACTTCCTGCAGCAGCAGCGCCGCCCGTTTCAGTGCCACGGGCACCATGTTGGGGTCGGTGCCGCGCTCGAAGCGGAAGGAGGCGTCGGTTTTCAGCTGGTGCGTCTGGGAGGAGCGGCGCACGGCGGCGGGGCCGAAGTAGGCGCTTTCCAGGAACACGCGGGTAGTGGCGTTGCTCACGCCCGAGGTCTGGCCGCCGAACACGCCAGCCAACGCCATCGGCGCGCCGTGGGCATCGGCAATCACCAAATCCTCGGCTTTGAGGCTGCGCTCCACGCCGTCCAGCGTCACGAATTTCTCGCCGGCCTCGGCCCGCTTCACGCGAATCTGGCCGTCGGTAATCTGGTCGGCATCGAAAGCGTGCAGGGGCTGGCCCAGCTCGTGCAGCACGAAGTTGGTCACGTCCACCACATTATTAATAGGCGAGAGGCCGATGCTGCGCAGGCGGCGCTGCAGCCACTCCGGCGAGGGGCCAACGTGCACGTTTTCCAGCAGCAAGCCGGCGTAGCGCGGAGCCGCTTCAATGTCCTCAATCGTGACTTTAATATTGTTCGCCGCCGACTCCGGCGCCGCGAAGCCGCTCACATCGGGCAGGTGGCAGGGCTGGCGCAGCAAGGCGCGCAGCTCGCGGGCCACGCCGTAGTGCGAGGCGGCATCGGCCCGGTTGGGCGTGAGGCCGATTTCGTATACCGTATCGGAGCCCAGGCCGAAGTAGTCGGCGGCGGGCGTGCCGTTGGGCAGGTCGGTGTCGAGCACCATGATGCCGGCGTGCGACTCACCCAGGCCGATTTCGTCCTCGGCGCAAATCATGCCTTCGGAGGCCGCGCCGCGGATTTTACTTTTCTTGATTTTGAACGGCTCGCCGGAGGCGGGGTGCAGCGTGGCGCCTTCGAGGGCCACCACCACGCGCTGGCCGGCGGCCACGTTGGGGGCGCCGCACACAATTTGGCGCGGGGTGCCATCGCCCACGTCCACGGTGGTCAGGCTGAGCTTGTCGGCGTCGGGGTGGCGCTCGCAGGTGAGCACGGTGCCCAGCACCACGCCGCGCAGCCCGCCGGGAATGCTTTCCAACTCCTCCAGGCTCTCCACTTCCAGGCCCGAGCCGGTGAGCAGGGCGCCAATCTCGGCGGCGGGTTTGTCGGTCGGAATGAGGGTTTTAAGCCAGTCGAGGGAAATACGCATGGGTCGTTGTCGGTTATTGGTGGTCCGTTGTCAGGAGGGCGGACGACGGGGCAAAGGTACGGCGGGGCAAAATGACTGAATTGGAGGGTGCTGGCATATATTTGCTTGAGGCCGGTTTGAACTGGTCGGCATATTCAAAACGTCATACTGAGCGCAGCCGAAGCATCTCTACCGCGCCGGTTGTCATCCTGAGCCGAAGGACCTTACCACTTCAAAATAAGTCGTCAGGTCGTAATAAGATGCTTCCTTCGTCAGCATGACAACCGGCGTGGTAGGGATGCTTCGACTGCGCTCAGTACGACGTTCTTCTAACCACCAAACGCCTTCCATACATGCCCTTCATCAACAAAGGCTTCCACGCCAAGCGGCCCACCGATGGCGCGCACAAGCTGCCGCCCGGCCAGTACGAAACCCCGGATTTTCCGGTACTCACGGCCGGCCCCACGCCGCGCATTCCGCTGGTGAACTGGGAATTTAGGCTCGAAGGCTTGGTGGAAAACCCCGTGAAATGGAGCTGGAACGAGTTCAGCGCCTTGCCCATGCAGTCATTCAACCCCGACATTCACTGCGTCACGAAGTGGTCGAAATTCGACACCAAGTGGCGCGGCGTCAGCCTCGATACCCTGCTCGAACACGTGCAACTCAAGCCCGAGGCAAAGTTCGTGATGGCCTTTTCCTACGGTGGCTACACCACCAACCTGCCGTTGGCCGACCTGCGCAACGGCCAAGCCTTCATCGGCCTGGAATACGACGGCAAGCCGCTGGCGCCCGAGCACGGCGGCCCGGCCCGGCTGGTGGTGCCGCACCTCTACTTCTGGAAAAGCGCCAAATGGATGCAGGGCCTGCGCTTCATGGCCGAAAACGAGCCCGGATTCTGGGAAGACAACGGCTACAGCATGCGCGGCGACCCGTGGAAGGAGGAGCGTTACCGCAGCGACGACCCCGACGCGCCCGACGAAGCCCACTTCCGCCTGTGAGCCGGCTGCTTGATTGGCAGCTGGCCACCGTAACCGCCATTCGGCCCGAAACGCCCCACGTGAAAACGTTCACGCTACGCCTGCCGCAATGGACTGCTCACCGCGCCGGCCAGCACTACGACCTGCGCCTCACCGCCCCCGACGGCTACCAGGCCGAGCGCAGCTACTCCGTGGCCTCGCCCCCGGAGCAAACTGGCGAAATCGAGCTGACCGTGGAGCTGATTGCCGAAGGCGAAGTCTCCGGCTACCTCTTCGACGGCGTGGCCGTGGGCGACCAGCTGGAAGTGCGCGGGCCTATCGGCGGCTATTTCGTGTGGCCCGCCGGCCCGCCCGATGCCCCGTTGCTGCTGGTAGCCGGCGGCTCGGGCGTGGTGCCGCTGATGGCCATGCTGCGCCACCGCCAGCGCACCGGCCTACGCAATCTTGCCGTGCTGCTGTTTAGCGTGCGCACACCGGAAGAAGTCATTTATCGGCAGGAATTAGAGGCCCTGGCCGCTGCTGACCCCAGCTTCACGCTGCTGCTCACCTACACCCGCCAGGCGCCGCCCGGCTGGGCCGGCTACCGCCGCCGCCTCGATGCGGCGATGCTGGCGGAGGCCGTGGCCCACCTGCCCGGCCCGCCGCAGTGCTACGTGTGCGGCCCCACGGGCCTGGTGGAAAGCGCGGCCACGCTGCTACAGGCGCAGGGCTTGCCGGATGCGGCTATTCGCACCGAGCGGTTCGGGCCGACGGGTGGGTAGCACGATATAGAGACGCATACTTGCGTCTCGTTGTTGAACGATGATGAGAGAACGAACCCACGCGGTTCGGACGATGAGACGCAAAATATTGCGCCTCTACTCGTGAAACGACTTTTCGCCGGCCGGGATGGCTACGCGCAGGCGGTTCTCGGCCGGCGGCACGGGGCAACTGTAGTCATTATTATAAGCGCAGTAGGGGTTGTAGGCGCGGTTGAAATCGAGGGTGAGGCCGGTAGAATCGGGCGCGGGCAGGGGCACGTCGAGGTAGCGGCCGCCGCCGTAGGTTTCGCGGCCGTTGGTGTTATCGGTGAAGGGCACGAAGAGGGTGGAATCGCGGCCGTCGGCTTTGCGGAAAAGCGTGAGGCGGGTGGCAATGTCCATTGTGCCCACGGCCAAATCGAGCGGCGGGAAAAAGGCGGCCTCGCCCCAGCGCAGGTACTTTTCGCTGCGGTTGTCGCTCATTTGGATGAGGACGGTATCAGCGTTGGCATTGCGCGTAAGGGTACAGTGAAAGGCGTAGGCCGCCTCGGGCCCGTAATATTTCAGGCTGTCGAAAGCCGCTTTCTGCTCCGTGGAAAGCGGCGAATCCGATGACTGCCGGAACGAGCGGTTTTTCTCGCTACGAAACTTTTGCAGCTGCGCAGCATAAACGTCGGCCTCGGAGCTCAAGCCGCTGATGCAGTAAATAATAATGCCGATAATGGCCGCCGCCAGCGCGAGTTTTTTAATCATATTCAGCTGAATTTTTGACAAGTAAGGCAACGCCCGGCCCCACACCTGCATCAATGGCCGGGCCGGCCACTTGGCGGGCCCTTACTTCGCCGCATGCGAAATTACTTGCTCCTGCTGGCCCTGGCCGCTTTTGCCCCCGCCCACGCCCAACAACCGGCCCCGCAACCTTACCACGAAGCCGTCCGCCGGGTGAATGATTTGGTGCATACCAAACTGAACGTGCGCTTCGACTACGCCAAGTGCTACCTCTACGGCGAGGCCGAACTGACGCTCAAGCCGCACGGCACGGCCACCGATTCGCTGCGGCTTGATGCCAAGGGCATGGACATCAAAGCCGTGGCGCTGGTGCAGGGCGGCAGCCGGACGCCGCTGAAGTACGACTACAACCGGCGCCAGCTGCTCATTCATCTGCCCCAGGCCGTGGGTGCCGGCCAGGCCTACACGGTTTACCTCGACTACATAGCCAAACCCGACGAGCTGGACGCCAAGGGCAGCGCGGCCATCGGACAGGCCAAGGGCCTGTACTTCATCAACCCCGACTCGGCCGTGGCCGGCAAGCCGGTGCAAATCTGGACGCAGGGCGAGTCGGAATCGAATTCGGCCTGGTTCCCGACCATCGACAAGCCCAACCAGAAAACCACCACCGAAATTAGCCTGACCGTGCCGGCCAAGTACGTCACGCTCAGCAACGGCCGCCTCGCCCGCCAGGCGCCCGCCGGCCCCGGCCTGCGCACCGATACCTGGCAACTCACCGAGCCCTGCGCGCCCTACCTGGTGATGCTGGCCGTGGGCGACTTCCGCATCACCAAAGACAGCTGGCGCGGCAAGGAGGTAAATTATTATCTCGAACCCCGGTATGCGGCCCAGGCCAAGCAGATTTTCGGGCAGACGCCCGCGATGCTGGAGTTTTTCTCGCAGCGCCTCGGCGTGGATTTTCCGTGGAATAAATACAGCCAGGTGGTGTGCCGCGACTACGTGGCCGGGGCCATGGAAAACGCTTCGGCCTCGCTCTTTGGCGAGCAGGCCCAGGGGACGGCCCGCGAGCTGCTCGACTGGGAATACGCCGGCGTGGAGCGCGAAATTGCCCACGAGCTGTTCCACCACTGGTTTGGCGACTACGTGACCTGCGAAAGCTGGAGCAACCTGACCGTGAACGAGTCGTTCGCCAACTTCAGCGAGGTGCTCTGGGCCGAGCACGCCCACGGCCCCGACGCCGGCCAGGAGCAGGCCGAGCGCAGCCGCCGCACCTACCTGCGCAACCCCGCCAACTACGCCCGCCCGCTGGTGTACTTCGGGTATGCCGACAAGGAGGATATGTTCGACAACGTGACCTACCAGAAGGGCGGCAGCATCCTCAACATGCTGCGCGCCTACCTGGGCGAGGACGTTTTCTTCCGGGGCCTGAAACGCTACCTCACCCAGAACGCCTTCGGCACCGGCGAAGCGCACCAGCTGCGCTTGGCGCTGGAAGAGACTTCGGGTCGGGATTTGAGCTGGTTTTTCAACCAGTGGTATTTCGGCGCGGGCCACCCCGTCGTTACCATCGATTACGCTTGGGACGCGGCCCGCAAAACGCAGTCTGTGACGGTGAAGCAAATCCAGGCGGGCCCGGTTTTCCAGCTGCCGTTTACCATCGACTACTACGGGGGCGGCCGAGCTATTCATCAGCCCGTGATGATGACTCAGGCCACGCAAACTTTCACCATGCCCCTCTCTGCCCGGCCCGACCTAGTGAACGTGGACGCCGAAAACGTGCTGCTATGGCAGAAAACCGACCACAAGTCGCTAACCGAATTTGCCTACCAGCAGCGCCACGCCGCTCACTACCTCGACCGCCGCGAAGCCCTGCGCGCCGCCGGCGACAAACCCGCCGACCCCATCGCGCAGCAAATCCTGCTCGCCGGGCTGGCCGATAAGTCGCCCGCCCTGCGCGATATGGCCATTGAACTGCTTGACCTCAAAAACGCGCCGCTCCGCAAAGCCGCCACTCCACTACTAGAGAAACTGGCCGCCACCGATGCCACCCCGCTGGTGCAAGCCCGGGCCCTCGCGGCGCTGGGCACGCTCAAAGAAAAGCGTTACGCCCCGCTCTTTACCAAAGCCCTCGGCAGCCCCTCGTACCGGGTGCAGGGCGCGGCCCTGGAAGCCCTGCTGCCGCTAAACCCCGCGCAGGCCCTGGCCCGCGCCACCGCCTTCGAGGCCGATAACAAAGGTGCCCTCACCAGCGCCCTCGTGACAGTGTACGGCACGGCCGGCAGCGCCGCGCAGTGGCCGCTGGTGCGCGCCAAATACGACGCCGCCGACCCCAACGGCCGCTTCCAGATGCTGGGCGGCCTGTTTGAAATGCTCGGCCGCCTCGACGACCCCACGGCCTTCACCGAAGGCATCACCCGCATCCGCGACCTGACCGTGGAGTTCAAGCCCTACGTGGATGCCGGCCGCATCATAGGCTTGCTGCGGCAGGTGCAGCAGCGGCAGGCGCAACGGCCGAATGCGGCGCTGGTGGCAGGCCTGGTGGAGCAGGCGGTGGGGGCCATTGAGGTGGCGAAGTAGTGGATTCGCTCATACATTTAAACGACCCTTTTCTTGAACGAGAAGCGCTGCGATAGGGTGCTTCGGTGCAGTTTTTGCGTCAAGGGGGGCAACTCATTCCTTCCGCGCATGAAAATTTCGCTACTTCTGGTCATGTTACTGGTAATCAGCCGTACTGGCTTTGCCCAATTCCCCTACGTCTTCACCGGCACACTCCCCGCCACCAGCCCCACGCTCAATCAGATGATGCGTACCACGGGCACCGTTTCTACCTGCGCCAGCCCCAAGCCGTTCCCGGGCCTGAATCCGCCCACGCAGAACGGCCGGTATTTCTACGCCACACACACGATTATCAACACGGTCGCCAGCCCAATGTGTTTTATTCTCGCCCTGAACCCGACCTGCACCGAAGTGCGGGCCGGCCTGCTGGTCAGCGCGTACACCGGCACCTTCGACCCCGCCAACCTAGCCACCAACTACCGGGCCGACAACAACATGTATGTTGGCACCCCAGCGACGCGCTCCTGCTCGGTCGAGGCCGCCGCCGGCGAAACGCTGGTGCTGGTGGTCTCCTCCATCGATGGAACAACCTGTAGCGGCTACACCCTCACCGTGACGGCTGCCACCGGACCACTGCCCACAATGACGGCCCGGCCCAGCGTAGCTCTGCACGCCGCCCCCAACCCGGCGACCGACTGGCTAACCCTGCACGGCACCCCTGGCCAGGGCTACCAGTTGCTCAATCGGCTGGGCCAGACGGTGCGTGCCGGCACAGTATCCGGGCAACCCCTAGACGTCAGCACATTACCCGTCGGCCTCTATTTGCTGCGCGACCCCGCCACCGGCCTCGCCAGTAGAGTGGTTAAATTATAGGCACCTTTCCTTGAAATGCTATGGTATACAGCATGCTATGGTATACAGCCCAGGCATTCTGCGAAGGCCTAGGAAATAGCTTTGCTGCCTTTGTTGAGTTCACGAAACTCGTCTGCTACTCGAACGTCTACGGAAAGCCGTTAGAAGACGAGTTTCTTAAACGCCAATGTATTGACATTGGCAGAGCCTATAATTCAATAGCTGCTGGCTGAATCGTGAGTTTCAGCCAGCAGCTATTGAATCACAAAATCCCCTCGTCCGCAAAGCTGTAGTACCCCTGCTCGGCGAAAATCAGGTGGTCGAGAATCGGCAAATCCAAAAAGCCGCCGGCTTCTTTCAGCTTCTTGGTGAGCTGGATGTCGGCACCACTGGGGTTGCGGTTGCCGCTGGGGTGGTTGTGCACCAGGATGATGCTGCTGGCCAGCTGCTCCAGGGCTTCCTTGAAAATCATTTTGGGGTCGGCCACGGTGCCGGCCACGCCGCCGCGGCTGATGGCGGTTTTGCGCATCACCACATTGGCCCGGTTCAGTAGGATGACCCAGAATTCTTCGTGCGGCAAATCGAGCAGGTGCGGGCGCATGAGGTTGTAGATGTCACGCGAGCAGGTGATGGTGGCGCGCATCGGTGCGTCGGCTTCCTTGCGGCGGCGGCCCAGTTCCAGCGCGGCCACCACCGTGATGGCCTTGGCCGGGCCGATGCCGGGGTGGCGGCAGAGCTGCTTCACGCTTTCGCGGGCCAGGGCGTTGAGGTCGTTGCCCACGCCCTGCAGCATGAGCTTGCCCACATCCACGGCCGTAAGCTTGGTGGTGCCCGAGCCGATGAGGATGGCCAGCAGCTCGGCATCGGAGAGGGCGGCGCGGCCCTTGCTTTCGAGCTTTTCGCGCGGCCGGTCGTCCTCGGCCCAGCTCTTGATGCCGGAGGTGGGGGTGGGGTAGGCGGGGGCTGGTTCGGACAGACGGTCAAGCGGTTCCATGCGACGCGGGAGTGGTAGAGGGTAAAAAGTCGATTAAATGTAAAGCAAAAGCCGACGCGGCGCGTTTAAACCTGCGGCCCGCTACGGCGTTAAGCAGCCGGGCCATCTAAGGCTTCTATTTCAGAATATGCGAAATCCGTTGGTGTTGTGTTTGGTATTGGGGCTGGTGGTGTTGGCCGAATGGTATGGGTATCAGGCGGTGCGCACGGTGGCGCAGCACCTGTCGCCGAGCGCCCGGCGCGGGGTAAATATTGGGTATTGGGTGCTCACGGTAGCCGTGTGGGGCCTGGCCATCTGGGCCGGCAGCACCCGCCAGAATGGCCACACCATCCTCAAAAGCTACCTCATGAGCCTGCCGCTGCTGCTGCTGGCCGCCAAGCTGGTCATTCTCATTCCGCTGCTGTTCGAAGACCTCACGCGGCTGGTGCGGTGGTTGGCCAACTCCGCCAAAAGCCCGGCCGGCACGGAGGGCGCGGCCATTCCGCGCAGCGAGTTCATTGCCAAGCTGGCGTTGGGGCTAGGCGCCATCCCGTTCGTTGGGCTGCTGTGGGGCATGGCCAAAGGCGCCACCGACTACACCGTGCGCCGCGTCACGCTCAAATTTCCCAACCTGCCGGCGGGATTCGACGGCTTCAAGGTGCTCCAGATTTCGGACCTGCACACCGGCAGCTTCAACTCCACCGAGCCGCTGGAGCGGGCCGTGGCCATGATAAACCGCCAGGGCGCCGACCTCATCCTGATGACCGGCGACTTGGTGAACAACCGCGCCGAGGAAGTGGAGCCCCACATCCCGGCCCTCTCCAAAATTAAGTCCGACCTGCCCATCTTCTCCAGCCTCGGCAACCACGACTACGGCGACTACGTGGCCGAATTCCGCGACGACCGCGCCCTGTGGCGCCAAAACCTGGAGCGCCTGATGCAGAACCACGCCAAAATGGGTTGGACGCTGCTCAACGATACAACTCGCTTTATTGAGCGCGGCGGCGACCGAATTGCCATCGTGGGCATCCAGAACAGCAGCTCCCATCTCAACTTTCACACCTACGGCAACCTGCCCAAGGCCCACGCCGCCAGCGGCGACGCGCCCTTCAAAATTCTGCTCTCGCACGACCCTTCTTATTGGGAATCGCACATCCTGAACTACCCCGACATCGACCTCACCCTCAGCGGCCACACCCACGGCATGCAGTTCGGCCTCAACCTGCCCTTTCTGAAGTGGAGCCCCGTGCAGTACGCCTACAAGCAGTGGGCGGGCCTCTACGAGCAAGGCCGCCAGAAACTATATGTCAACGTCGGGCTGGGCTTTCTGGGCTACCCGGGCCGGGTAGGCTTCCTGCCCGAAATCACGGTGTTTGAGCTGCGGCGGGCGTAGCTAAGCTGATAAAAGTACGGTCATGCTGAGCGTTCTATTTATAAGGTTCTTTTTCTGAAAGTAACATCTATCCGGATATTGCCGTAAAGCGCCCCCAAACCCATTACGGTTGTCTTTTAACTACTTCTCATGAAAAATTCCCTTTTGATTCTCGCGGGCGCTGCTGCCCTGTCGCTGGCTTCCTGCTCGCAGGAGAAAACCACCGAAACCACGACCACCCCGGCCGATGGGACGATGACCACCACGACCACGACCACCACGGGCCCCATGACGGACGCCCAGATTGAGGCCCGCGCCCAGCAGATTGCCGATAAAATGGTGGCCAACATGAAAATCACGGACGAGGCCACCAAAACCAAAATCCGCACCGCGTACGTGAACCGCTACAAGCGCATGAACGACATGCGTAGCAAATACACCACCGACACCACCGGCATGGCCGCCGCCATGCGCGACGAGCGGATGGCCGAGGACCAGGAATTCAAAGTGATTTTCGTGGACCCCACCCAGTACCAGGCCTACGAATCGAGCCGCTCGACCTACGACGACAGCAACTACTCCGATGATGCCAGCATGTCGTCTTCGTCGATGTCGGACACGGCGAGCTCCATGGCCCCGTCTTCCTCGACGATGACCACCACGGAAGAAACCACCACCACGACCACCGACAACGGCATGAGCGGCACCGCCGCGGGCGTTTCGAAAATGAAAGCCAAAGCCGATGACGGCAGCAAAATCAAGGTGAAAGAAAACGGCAAGGTGAAAACCAAAGACGCCGACGGCACCAAAGTAAAAAATTAAGGGTTTGGTCGATGCAATCGGCCGAACCATCGTAGAAAAGCCTGCCCTTGCAACGGGGCAGGTTTTTTTTGGCTCATTGGGTTGCTACTTTGTAGTCAGGTTGTGCGTAGTTTATTGATGTTTGCGAAAGTAGTGCTCTGTGTGCGTGGTGTTTGGCCCAAACGGAGCCAGCGGCTGTGGCTGCTGGCCATGCTGTGGCTGCTGGGCGCCGGCGCGGCCCGCGCCCAGGCCCCCAACACGGTGCGCCTGACCGGCAGCGTGGCCGAAGCCGGTTCGCGCCTGCCCGTGCCCGGCGCCACCGTGCAGGTGCAGCGCACCCGCCGCGGCGTGGTGACCGATGCCACCGGCAATTTCGGCCTCGACGTGCTGCCCACCGACACCGTGCTGTTCCGTGCCCTCGGCTTCAAAACCCAGAAGCTGCCCATGGGCGGCACCGGCCTATCGCAGCTGGTGGTGCGCATTCAGCTGGCGCGCGACAGCGTGCAGCTGGGCGAGGTGGAAGTGGTGAGCGACCGCGCCGACCGCGCTATCATCAACCGGGCCCTGCGCAACATCAAGCGTCCCAAGCCGCCCGTGGTGAGCGGCGTGAAGCGCCCACCCGCGCCCAAGCCCCTCTTCGCCGTCGATTCGACTGCGCCCAAGGCCCCGGTGCCCACCATTGCCAGCCCCATCAGCTTGATTTACGACCAGTTTTCGCGCGAAGGCAAGCAGCGCCGCAAGATGGAGGAAATCCAGGCCGAACTGGACGCTGAGAAGCGCCGCAAAGCCCGCGCCCAATACAACAAAGCCTTCAGGGACAACCGCGGCTACGAGCCGTAGGGCTTGAACGAACCAATTAGGAACGTCATGCTGAGCGTAGCCGAAGCATCTTTACCGCGCAACTAATTCATTTTAGTATGGCGGTAAAGATGCTTCGGCTGCGCTCAGCATGACGTTCTGGTTTTTCCAATAACTGTTCGTTGATAACCGTCGTAAGCCCGAAGATGAAAATCGGGTATCCCTGCGTGAATGAGGCGATGGACTGCAGCGCGGCCAATACCTTCCGGCTAGCCTCTTATTCCGACGAACGCCTCATTACGGCCGTATCAGCCAATCTGGCCTGCCTGCGCCGCATGCTGGAATGGAACGTGAGCCAGGGTCTGCTCTTCTTCCGCATGGGCTCGGGCATCGTCCCCTTCGGCTCGCACGAAATCAACACCTTTCCCTGGCAAACCCATTTCGCCGCCGAATTCCGCGCAATCGGCGACTACATCAAGGCCAATGATTTGCGGGTGAGCTTCCACCCCGACCAGTTTGTGGTGCTGAACTCGCCCAGCCCCGACATTGTGCGGCGCAGCATTCAGGAGCTGGTGTATCAGGGCTCGATGCAGGACTTGATGGGGCTCGACGGCACGGCCAAGCTCCAGATTCACGTGGGCGGGCTGTATGGCGAGCGGGAGCTGGCCATCAGCCGGTTTGCGCAGGTGCACGCCACTTTGCCCGAAGTCGTGAAGGCCCGGGTGGTAGTCGAAAACGACGACCGGCTGTTCTCGCTGCGCGACTGCCTACACCTGCACGAGCTGACCGGCGTGCCCATTCTGTTCGATAATTTCCACCACGAGTGCCTCAACCACGGCGAGCCCATGGCCGAGGCCTTGCGCCTGGCCGCTGGCACCTGGCACCCCACCGCCGACGGTGTGCCCATGATGGACTACAGCTCGCAGGCCCTGGGCGAGCGCAAAGGCAAGCACACCGACGACTTGGTGGACGACTCCTTCCGCGAATTCCTGACCCACCTGCACGGCCTCGATTTCGACATCATGCTCGAAATCAAAAACAAGGAAGCTAGTGCTCTGCGCGCCGTGGCCATTCTGCGCGAGCGGGGCCTGAGCGCGCCCGCGCCCAACCTGCCCGAGCCGCCCCTGAACCTCCCGCCCGACCCCAACGCACCCGCCAAAGCCAAACGCGCCCCTAAAAAGGTTGTCAGCTAACCGTTGTCGGTAATCCACCAACTCACCAATCCACAAACCCACCAACCATGCCTTCCGACCACCTCCTCGCCACCATCAGCGCCCTCAAAAACGGCCTCACCAGCCTGCCCCTGGGCTCGGCCATGGACAACACTGAAACCTGGCAGCAGCAGTTTCTGCAAAGCGGCCTGCCCGGCCTGCAGGACATTGCCCGCGAAATCGGCAACCTGCAGTCGCTCCTCACCAGCGGCGCCCTGAGTGCCACAGCTATTGGCAACTCGCTCTCCATGCTCGGCGACCAGACCAGCCAGGTGAGCAAGCAGGCGGCCGACGACTTGAAAAAGCCACTCCAGGAACTGGCCGACCTGCTGCGCAAGCACGGCAGCGACTTGCTGGCCCACGCCGCGAAAAACAAGAAGTAGGTATCCGCGTGTTTCAAACAAAAAGCCCCGGCCAGTAACTGGCCGGGGCTTTTTGTCTTCAATCGGGTTGTCATGCTTCGGCTGCGCTCAGCATGACGTACTATTAGCTCCCTACTGACGCGGCACATTGCTGCTGCTACTGCGGCGCGAGCGGCTGGGCACGATGTCGGACGACTGGCGGGGGCGAACGTCGCGCATGATGGGCTGCTCGCGCACATCGGGCACGGAAGTGGGCGAAAGCTCCGGTGTACCGGCCGGGATGATGGCCCCGCCGGGGTTCGACAAGGGGCGGCTCATCTGAGCGTCGCGGTTGGTGGGCGTGCGCTGCATGTCGGGCGGGCCCTGGATGGTGCTTTGGTTCAGGGCCGGGTTGACGGGCGGAATGGTGGTCTGACCCTGGCTGCCGCCGCGCACCGGCGCCGAGGGGTCGAAGGGAACGGTTTGGGCCTGGGCGGCGGCACTGAGCAGCAACCCGGCAACTAGCAGGAACGGTTTCATGGGTGAAGAGGGGAGGAGGAAGAAAACAAAAAAACCGGCTGCTTCGGAAGAAACAGCCGGTTTCTGGCTTTTATACGGCCTTGAGCCGCAAAGGGTTAGTTCATGGGCTTGGTTTTGGTTTTCCCGCTGCCGTTGTTCATATTGCCTTTGGATTTCATGCGGCCCGTGGTGCTGCCGGAAGTAGTGCCCATGGTGCCGCTGGTCGTGCGCATGGTGCCCGATGTGGTCCCCATGGTGCCGCTGGTCGTGCCCATCGTGCCCGACGTGGTGCCCATCGTGCCGCTGGTGGTCCGCATGGTGCCGCTGGTGGTGCCCGACGTGGTGCCCATGGTGCCGCTGGTGGTGCCGGAGGTCGTCATGGCGCCGCCTGTGCTGCCGCTGGTGGTACCCATGTTGCCACCGGCAGTGGTTTGGGCGAATGCGGCGCTGCTAAAGCCAAGCGTCAGGAGGGCGGCGAGGAAGATTTTGGAGGTATTCATGATAAAGAAGAGTTTGGAAAAGAGGAAATGTGGAAAGGAGAAAGAGGCGAGGAATAGCCGCGGCAGGCGCGGGATTGTCTCTACGGACAGATGCGGGCCCGGGGTTGCGAAAAACAAAAGACAATATTCATAATACCAACTGTTTAGCTTTTGTTTTTGTGGCTGAATATCAAGCTTAACCATGGGCTAGGCAGCAGGTGAGTGGGCACGCAACAAAAAAAATGTTCACCTTCCGGTAACCTTCCCCGGTTGGCGCGGTGTCCACCCCCGAATACCCTCACAACCCCCTGTTATCAGCTTGGACTCGCTATCGGATAATGCCTTGATGCTGCGCGTGAAAGCCGGCGACGTGGACCGGATGGGCCTGCTCTTCGAGCGCTACCACCGGCCGCTCTTTGGCTTTCTCTACCACATGCTGGGCCGCGCCGACACCAGCGAGGACCTCGTGCAAAACGTGTTCTACCGCATGCTGAAATACCGCCACACCTTCACCGGCGAGGGCGAGTTCCGCACCTGGATGTACCACTTGGCCCGCAACGTGCTGGCCGACCACGTGAAGAAAAACCGCCACGCCCGGCACCACGCCGACGTGGACGACGTGGCCGAGCACCTGCCCGGCGGCGCCCCCGCCGACGCCGGTCTGGACCGCGCCCAGGAAGTGGCTACCCTGCACCGGGCGCTGGCCCGCCTCAGCCCTGAGCACCGCGAAGTGCTGGTGCTGAGCCGCTTTCAGGAAATGAAATACGGCGAAATAGCCCAGGTGCTGGGCACCACCGAAGGCGCCGTGAAGGTGCGCGTGCATCGCGCCATGAACGAGCTGAAAACGACTTATCTGCGCATCGAAAATTGACTTCCGCTATGAATTGTGACCATGTGAAAGACCAGCTGGTGGACTACCTGAGCAGCCAGCTTTCCGCCGCTGAGCAGGCCGCCCTCACGGCCCACCTGGCCGGCTGCGCCGACTGCCGCGCGGAGCTGCAGGCCACCCAGCGCGTGTGGCAAACCTTGGGTGCCGTGCGCCCGCCCGAGCCCAGCGAGCACCTGCGCCCCGAGTTCTACGCCATGCTGGCCGGGTTTAAACAGGAACTGAAAGCCACACCCGATTACTCACTAAAGGGCTTGTGGCAGTGGTGGCTGAACCTGGAGATTCCGCGGCCCATTCTGCGGGCCGTGTACAGCCTGTGCCTGGTGAGCGTGGGATTGATTGGGGGCTACTGGCTGAACCGTCAGCCGGCCGCGCCCAGCGGCGAGCAGCAGCAGCTGGCCACCCTGGCTGCCCAGGTGACGCAGATGCGGCAGGTGATGGTGCTCTCGCTCATCGACAACCCCTCCGCCACCGAGCGGCTGCGGGCTGTGGGCTACACCAAAGACCTGAGCGCCCCCAACGCCAAGGTGGTAAGCGCCCTGCTCAGCACCCTCGACCACGACCCCAACGTGAACGTGCGCCTGGCCACCCTGGAAGCCCTGGCCCCGCTGGCCGACGACCCCACTGTGCGCCTGGGCCTGGTGCACTCGCTGCCCAAGCAGGACTCGCCCATGGTGCAGGCCGCCCTGGCTGATGTGATGGTGCAGCTGCAAGAACGCCGCTCGGTGCAGCCGCTGCGCCGCCTGCTGCAACAACCTGGCCTCGACGAATCGGTGAAAAGCAAAATCGAACAAAGTATTCAAACCATCCAAACCGGCCGGCCCGCCGCGCCCTCAACCACCCCCCGCCATGACCAGACCCATATTGCGCCGCAGCCTGAGCCTGCTGCTTCTATTGCTTAGCGCCGGCGCCTGCCGGGCCCAGAGCAAAGAGGCCACCGAAAAAATCAGCAAAGAATTTACTCTCACGGCCGACGCCGGCCGCAGCACCCTGGCCGTCTACAACATCTTCGGCTCGGTACGGGTGCAGGGCTACGCCGGCAACAAAGTGCTGGTGGAAGCCACCAAGAGCGTGCGGGCCGACGACCCAGCCACCCTGGTGCAGGGCCAGCGGGAAGTGAAGCTAGGCTTAACCCAGCACGGCGACAGCGTGGTGGTGTACGTCGCCGAGCCCTACGACTCGCGCCCCCACGACAACCACGGCCGCTGGCACGACCGCGAAATCGACTACCACTACGAGTTCGATTTTGTAGTGAAAGTGCCCTACGCCATGAACCTGCGCGTGAGCACCGTCAATAATGGTTCTATGACCGTGGAAGACGTAACCGGTCCTCTGAACGTGAGTAATGTAAACGGCCCCATTACCCTTAAAAACGTGAAAGGCACCACTAGGGCCCACACCGTGAACGGCAACGTGGACGCCACCTACGCCGCCAACCCTACGGGCGCCTCGTCTTACCACACCATCAACGGCAAAATCCGGGTGCACTACCCGGCCAGCCTGGGCGCCGACCTGCACTTCAAGAGCATGCACGGCGAATTCCTGACCGACTTCCCCAACGCCGAAATGCTGCCCGCGCAAGTCACCAAAAACAAGGAAGGTACTGGCGGTGGCACCGTGTATAAGCTCACCAAAGACACCGCCGTGCGCATCGGCAAAGGCGGACCAGACTTCCGCTTCGAAACACTGAACGGCGACGTTATTATCTCCAAGATTTAGTTAATCAATTCGTTATCATGACTCATTTCCTTCAATTATCCCTCGCGCCCCTGATGCGCCGAGCTACTCTCGCCCTCGCCCTCCTCGGCGGCGCGCTGCCCGGCCGGGCCCAGGAAGCCAAAGAATCCAAAGAAACGCTCACCGTGCCGCTGAGCGCGCCCGGCAAGCCCGGTACCCTGGAAGTGGGCCTTATTTTCGGCGCCATCCACGTCACGGGCTACAATGGCAAAGACGTGGTGGTCGATGCCGCCTTCCGCCCCAAGCAGGGCAGCCGGCGCGCCGAAACCCCGCCCCCCAATGGCATGAAGCGCCTGTCCTCGGCCGGCGGCCTGAACCTGACCGTGGAGGAAAAAAACAACCACGTGGAGGTATCGACCGAAGTGCCCACCCAGCCGGTCGACCTCACTATTCGGGTGCCGCACAACTTCTCGCTGCAACTGACTACCGTGAATAATGGCAGCATCATCGTCGACAACGTGAGCGGCGAGCTGGAAATCTCGAACGTGAACGGCGCCATTCAGCTCAACGACGTGTCGGGCTCGGCCGTGGCCAACACCGTGAACGGCAACCTCACCGCCACCTTCAAAAGCATCACCAACGGCACGCCCATGGCCTTTTCCACCCTCAACGGCAAGGTGGACGTGACCTTCCCCGCCAACCTAAAGGCGGCCCTGAAAATGAAATCGGAGCGCGGCGAAGTGTACAGTGACTTCGACGTGGCCGTGGATAAATCCCCCGGCAAAGTCACCCGCACCAGCCAAAACGGCCTCACCCGTCTCAGCACCGACGACTGGACCTACGGCAAAGTAAACGGCGGCGGCGCCGAGGTGATGATGAAAACGATGAACGGGAATATTTATCTGCGCAAGGCGAAGTAGGGGGGCATGGTGCTTGTCTGCAAGCCATCCTAAACAGAACGTCATGCAGAGCGCAGCGAAGCATCTTTACCTCAGTAGTAAATCCTGTCGATTGGATTACTTCCGAGGTAAAGATGCTTCGCTGCGCTCTGCATGACGTTCAGCTTTGGGCATAAGCCCAGCCTGCATCAGCCCATTCTGTTTACCGCACCACCAGACGGCTGGTAGCGCCATCCGCCGCGCGCAGCAGATACAGGCCGGCCGGCAGGCCACGCACGTCGAGCTTATCGGTGGCTACGGGCAACTGGCGTATAGTGCGGCCCAGCCCATCAAGCAGGGTGCCGACCACGGGGCGGCTCAGGCGCACGGCGGCATCGGGTGCGGCGGGGTTGGGGAAGCAGTAGAGGGCTTCTGGCGCGGTCAGGCCGTTTTTCACGGCCGTGACGGTACCGCGCAGGCCCACCTGGTACACGGCCACGGTGCTGCTTACTTCGTTGGCCAGCAGCAGGAGCGGGGCGCCGGTGGGGCTGTTGGCGGCCGATACGAACACGATGCCCTCGGGGCCTTCGTCGCCGGCGCCGGTGGTCAGGCTGCGGTTGTTGATGTACTGCACGAGGCGCGGGTTGGCCGGGTCGTTCACGTTCAGGACCACCACGCCGCCCTGGCGCTCCAGGCTCACGAAGGCATAAGTGGTATCGCGAATCATGCCGATGGTGGTGCCTTCGGGCTCGGGGCCTTTGTCGTCGGAACGGTTTTTCCGCACCGGGTTGCCGGTGGTATTGCTGGCGTTGAAGATGCTGCCAAACGTGGCGTCGGTGCTGGTGATGCGCTCCAGCAAATCGCCGCTGTCGTGCACCAGCGCGCCGGTGTTGGCGTTCAGGATGCTGAACGAGCGGCTGCCGTAGGCGTAAATCTGGTCGAAGTCGCCGTCGCCGTCGGTGTCGCCCAGCTTGTTGGTCACGTTGAGGCGGCCCAGGGCGCTGGCGTTTTTCAGCATCGCGGCCTGCGGGAAAGCGGTGGGGTCGAGGGTGTAAGCAGCGTCGCCGAGACGCACTACTTCGCTCATGCCGGTGTATTCGCGGGCGTCGCCCTCGTTGGCCGTGATGAGGAAACGACCGCCACCGAGGCTGGCCGGCAGCTCAAATGAGGCAATGGCATCGGGCTGGCGCATGCCGCGTACGGGCCAGTTGGCCAGCAGCACGTCGGCGGCCTGGTCGGAAGCGTCGAAGCTGAAGCCGGGCTGGCTGTGGTCCTGGAAGCCGATGGGGCGCAGGCTGGTGAACTGCAGCGTGGTGAGGTCGAGCGTGGCCAGGGCGTTGTTTTCCTGCAGGCCGATATAGGCCGTGCGCGAGTCGGCCGAGACGGCCACGTACTCCGGCTCCAAATCCTGGGCCACGCTGCTGGGCGTGCCCGCCGGCCCGCCGTAGATGCGGATGCCGGACGTACGCAGGGTGGCAGCCTGGCTGTTGTAGGCGCTGAAATCCAGCGTCGTCACGCGGCTCTGGGTCACGGCCGCGATGCCGCCGGTCATATCCACCACCGACACCGAGCCGAGCGGGTCGTCGGTGTAGGCGGTGTTGGGCTCACCTTCGTTGGCGGTGATGAGCTTCAGACCATCGGGCGAGAAGGTTATCATGTCGGGCATGGCGCCCACCGTCACCTGTTTGATGAAGGTACCGTTTTGGTCGAAAAACACGATGCTGCCGTTTTGCTGGGGCGCCGCGTTTTCGATGGCGCAGGCCACCAGCCCATTGCGCACCGCCACCGAGTTGATGCCGCCATACGGCGCCATGCTGATGGAGGCCACCGACGTGAGCGCGCCGGGCGTGCTGAAATTGAGAATATCGAGCTTGCCGCCGATGGAGTTGGCCACGTACAGGCGCTGGGTGGTGGGGTCGTGGGCGATGATTTCGGCCGAATTTGTGCCGCTCACGCCGTTCTGGTAGCTGCCCAGCAGGTTCAGGCGCAGGTTGCCCGTGCGGGCCGGGGCCTGCGTGTCGTTGTCCTTGATGAACACCAGAAATTCCGTAGCGCCGGCCGTGAGCGTGGCGTTGGTTGGGTTCTGGAGGCGCACGGTGAAGTATTCGACAGCCTCGGCCGTGGCATCATCCAGGATGGGCAGCGTGAGCGTGGCCGTGGTGCTGCCCGGCGCGAAGGTGATGGTCTGGGCACTGGCAAAAGTGAAATCGGCACCGGCCGTGGCCGTGCCCAGCGGCGCCACCACGGCCTGCACCGTGCTGGCCGTGGTGCCCGCGTTGCGGATGCTGAGCGGAATGGCCACGGTGCCCGCGCTTTCAGTCACGATGAGCGGCGTGGTGCTGGCGGTGAAACCCAGGTCCGGCACCACGGCGGTGGCGGTGCGGCTGAGGCTGATTTCGTCGAAGGCCACCCAGTCGTCGTTGCCGTTCTGGCGCACGGCCAGGCGCAGGCGGGCGTGGGTGCTGCCGGCCGGCACGGGCACCGTCACGGTGGTCCAGGCCTGGGTGTCCTTGTTGAGCTGGTTGTAGGTGCGCGGAATCGACCAGGTCGTGCCGTTGTCGAAGCGCACCACGTAGGCCAGCGAGTCGGAGTTGTCGAAGGCGTTGCTGAAATACTTGAACGTGACCGTATTGGCCGCCGTGGCGCCGCTGGTAATGGCCACGGGCGCGAAGTCGAGGTAGTGCCACACGCTCAGGTTTGCGGTGAGTGGGCCTTCCAAGTCGCGCCCGCCCCACAGGTTGGCGCCGGCCGAGGGCGTGGCCACTGTGAGGCCGGTGCCGGCCGTGCCAATGGTGGTGAGCACCGCCCATTGGTCGGTGGCGGCGAGGTCGTTATACGTGGCGGGCGTGGGCGTGAAGGCCCATGTGTCGGCCGCGCTGCTCTCGAAGCTCTGAGCCACGTTCTGGGCCCGGGCTGCCGTGCCGGCCACGCCAAAAGCCAGTAGCAAAGCCGCCGAAAAACGAGTAAGGTAAGGGTGTAAATGCATGAATTTTAGCTTGATGAAACAACGAGCCAAAACTATCGGGCGCCTGTTAGCTCAAGATGACAAGCACGTTACCTAATTGCGTTGCAGTCGTTTTTCAGGCACCTGGCCGTTTCCTGGCGGTAGGCTAAACCGGAGTGGTGCGACGGCTGACAGCCGTCGTATCACTAATTCGTTGGAAGTCGTCGCCAAGCCCTGTTCAACGGGTAGTGCACCACCGGCATCCAGGCCAACACCGTTTTTTTAGTGCTTACAGTTCGCTCCCATTTGCCCTTTGCTTAGAGCCCGCGCGCTACTTTCGCGGCGCGTTTCCCGCCTCCCAATCAACTCCTCCCAATGGCTGCCCTTCCTTCCGAAACCCCGACCAACCAAGAAGACGAAAAGCGGCACGCCGCCGCCACGGCCCTGCGCTGGGTGCGCAGTGGCATGGTGCTGGGGCTGGGCAGCGGCAGCACCTCGGCCCATTTTATCACCCTGCTCGGCGAGAAAGTGCAGGCCGGCGAGCTGCAGATTCAGGCCACCGCCACCTCGCAGGCCAGCGAAGCCCTGGCCCGCCAACTGGGCATCCCGCTGCTGGAGCCGCGCCGCGGCCTGCGCTTCGACCTCACCGTAGACGGCGCCGACGAGCTCGACGCGCAGCTGCAACTGATGAAGGGCGGCGGCGGCGCCCTGCTCCGCGAAAAGGTACTCAAAACCGCGTCCGACTACCTGCTCATCATCGCCGATTCCTCGAAATACGTGGCCCAGCTGGGCCGTTTCCCGCTGCCGCTCGAAGTGGTGCCCTTCGCCCTGCCCTGGGTGCTGGATGCCGTGGAAAAGTTAGGCGGCGCGCCGGTAGTGCGTCCTAATCAGAGCCAGCCCGACGGCCTTTACCGCTCCGACCAGGGCAATCTGCTGGTCGATTGCCATTTCAAGGTGATTTCTGAGCCTGAGCAGTTGGCCTTGCAGCTGCAGGCCGTGCCCGGCATCGTGGAGCATGGCTTATTCCTCGGCATGGCGCAGGCGGCCGTGGTGGCGCGGGGCGAGCAGGCGGTGGTGGTGCGAGCCGGGCAGGTGGATGTTGAAGCGGAGGGGTTTGCGGAGTTGCCGTAACCTCACCCCCTGACCCCCTCTCCAAAAAAGAGGGGGCACCGGCCCGGCTGCAACGACTCATTGGGAAGCAAAAAAGCCCGCAACTGCGGGCTTTTTTATTGGGTGATTTATCAGGAGCAAATCCGGTGCCCCCTCTTTTTTGGAGAGGGGGTCAGAGGGTGAGGTGAACGGCCGCCGCTTCATCCAGAAACCAGTGCAACTCGCCGTCACTCGGCGCGATGAGCTGGGCCGGAAACTCCTCTACGTCCCGCGCATCGCGCAGCACGTGGCGCACGGCGGCGGCCTTATCGGCCCCGTAGACCAGGAAGGCCACGGCGTGCGCCAGGTTCAGCAGGGGGGCGGTGAGGGTGATGCGGTGGGCGTCCAGCTCGGGCACAAAGACCTCGCGGGCGCCCACAGTGGCGTCGTGTAACACGGCGGTATGCGGAAACAGCGAGGCCGTGTGCGAGTTGTCGCCGAGGCCTAGCAATACGAGGTCGAAGCGCAGTTCCGCTTCGCCGAAAAAATCTGTAATGGTTTGGGTATACTCTTCGGCGGCCTTGGCCGGCGGCAGGGAAGTGTGGACGGCGAAAACCTGCGTGGGCGCAATGCCCAGCGGCGCCAGCAGCGCCTGAGTAGCCATCAGGAAATTGCTTTGCGGGTCGGTGGCCGGCACGTTGCGCTCATCGCCAAAAAAGAAGTACACCTGCTCCCAGCGCACCCGCTCGCGGTAGGCGGGCGAAGCCAGCAGCTCGTACAGCTTCTTGGGTGAGCCGCCGCCCGACAGCGCCACCGAAAACCGACCCCGCGCCGCCGTGGCGCGTTCGGCCAGCGCCACAAACAGGTCGGCCAGGCCGTAGAGGACTTCCTCCACGGTGGCGAAAACGTGCAGTTGGGGGGCGCTATTTCTTGCTGTTTTTTCCATTGAGGGGCAGGGTAAACCAGTGGAAACCGTCGCGGGCAATCAGCGCCTCCGCCGATGCCGGGCCCCACGAGTCGGCCGAATAGTTGGGGAAATTCTGGCTGGTGCGGCCCTGCCACGAGTGCAGAATGGGCATCACCAAATCCCAGGCTGCTTCCACCTGGTCGCCGCGCATGAAGAGTGTCTGGTCGCCCATCATGGTGTCCAGCAGCAGGGTTTCGTAGGCTTCGGGGGCCTCGTTGGTGTAGGTGCCTTTGTAGTCGAATACCATGTCCACGGTGTTGAGCATCATGTCGAGACCGGGGCGCTTGGCCTGCACCTGCAGCCGGATGCTCATCTCGGGCTGAATGCTGATGATGAGGCGGTTCTGTCGATGGGTTTCGGCGGCTTCGGGCGGGAAGATGAAGTGCGGCACGTCCTTGTACTGAATGGTGATGACGGACGCCGAGCGGTGCAGGCGCTTGCCGGTGCGCAGGTAAAACGGCACACCCTGCCAGCGCCAGTTGTCCACGAAAAACTTCACCGCTGCGAAGGTTTCGGTGTTCGACGTGGGGTTGGCGTCCTTTTCCTCGCGGTAGCCGGGTACCTTTTTGCCCTCAATCCAGCCCTCGGCGTACTGCCCGCGCACAGTCGACTCGCGCACTTCCTCGGGCGTGAAGCGGCGCATGGCGCGCAACACGTCCACCTTGCGGTTGCGCACCTCGTCGGCCGTGAAATTCACGGGCGGCTCCATGGCCACTAGGCACAGCAGCTGCAGCAGGTGGTTCTGAATCATGTCGCGCAGGGCGCCGGCGCCGTCGTAATAGCCGCTGCGGTCGCCCACGCCCAGCTGCTCGGTCACCGAAATCTGCACGTGCTCGATGTAGTTGCGGTTCCAGAGCGGCTCCATCAGCGCATTGGCGAAGCGGAAGGCCATGATGTTCTGCACCGTTTCCTTGCCCAGGTAGTGGTCGATGCGGTAAATCTGGCGCTCGTCGAAAATGCCCGCCAGCAGCTTGTTCAGCGCCCGGGCCGACTCCAAATCGTGCCCAAACGGCTTCTCGATGACGATGCGCGTGCGGGCCGGGTCGTCGGCCAGCTTGCTCTTGGCCAGGTTGGTGGCGATGACGGGGAAGAACTCCGGGGCCACCGCCAGGTAGTAAATCACGTTGGCTTTGGCATCCCATTCCTTTTCCAGCCGCGCAATGTGCTGGCTGAAAACCTTGAAGCTGTCCGCGTTTTTCACGTCGGCCACCTCGTAGGTCACGTGCGGGGCGAAGGTGCTCCATACCTCCTTTTTGGGCTTGCCGGTGCGCGAAAACTGGCCGATGTCATTCAGCAGCTTGTCTTCAAATTGCTGACTGGTGAGCTGGGTGCGGCCCGTGCCGATGATGGCAAACTGCTCGGGCAGCCAGCCATCCAGAAACAGGTTGTAGAGCGCCGGGCCCAGCTTGCGGGCGTTCAAATCGCCAGTGCCGCCGAAAATGACGAAAATGGTGGGGGTGGCTTCTTTGGGGTTGTTGTTCATGCCTGATAAGGTGCAGTTGCGGAATGCGAAATAGAGAAGACCGTCATGCAGAGCGCAGCGAAGCATCTTTACCGCGTAGCGTAAACCAATCGATTGAATTACTTGTGCGGTAAAGATGCTTCGCTATGCTCTGCATGACCGCCAATTTGGGCGAGGCTGAAAATCTAATTATTCGGCGTCACGGGCTTTTCGGTCTTCACTTCCTCGCCCACTTCCACGTCTTTCTTGTTGGCCGCGTCTTCGTGCTCCGGCGTCCATTGGGTATGGAAAACGCCCTCCTTGCCAATCAGCTCGTAGGTATGCGCCCCGAAGTAGTCGCGCTGCGCCTGAATCAGGTTCGAGGGCATGCGGGCGGTGCGGAAGGTATCGAAGTAGCTCAGGGCCGAGGCGTAGCCGGGCAGCGGCAGGCCGGCCGTCACGGCCGCCGCCACCACGGCGCGGCTGCCGGGCACAGCGGCGCTCACCACATTCTTCACCTGCTCATCGAGCAGCAGGTGGGCCAGGTCGGGCGCTTGCTGGTAGGCGTTGAAAATCTCGGTTAGGAAACCGGAACGGATGATACAGCCGCCGCGCCAGATTTTGGCAATCTTGTCCAGCTCCAGGTTGTAGGAAAAATCCTTCGAGGACTTGGTCAGCAGCTGCATGCCCTGGGCGTAGGTAATGGCCATGCTGAAGTAAAAGGCCTGCTCCAGTTGCACCAGAAAGGCTTCCTTGTCCACCGAAAACGGCCCGGCCGCCGGACCGTACATGCCGGCCAGCTGTTCGCGCAGGGCCTTGTACTTCGACAGGTCGCGCATCGAAACCGCCGTGTCGATGGTCGGAATCGGCAGCTCCAAATCCATGGCTACCTGCGAGGTCCATTTGCCGGTGCCTTTGGAACGGGCCTCGTCCTTGATATCGTCGAGCAGCAAATGGTCGGTATCGGGCGCGATGAACTTGAAAATATCCTTCGTAATGTCCAGCAAAAAAGACTGCAGCCGGCCCGCGTTCCACTGCGTGAATACCTCGCCAATGGCCGCATTGTCCATTCCCAGGCCGGTTTTCAGCACGGCATAGGTTTCGGCGATGAGCTGCATGAGGCCGTACTCGATGCCGTTGTGCACCATTTTCACGAAGTGGCCGGCCGCGCCGGGCCCTATGTAAGTCACGCAGGGCTCGTCGCCCACGCGGGCCGCAATGGCCTCGAACATGGGCTGCACCACGCGGTAGGCCTCTTTGTCGCCGCCGGGCATCATGCTGGGCCCGAAGCGGGCGCCTTCCTCGCCGCCGCTCACGCCCATACCGAAGAAGTGCAGGCCGGCGGCTTCCAGGGCCACGGCCCGCCGCTCGGTGTCGGTGAAGTGGGAGTTGCCGCCGTCGATGATGATGTCGCCGGGCGCGAGCAGGGGCTGCAGCTCGGCAATCACACTGTCCACGATTTTGCCGGCCGGCACCAGCAGCATCACCGAGCGCGGCGTCTGGAGGCTGTTAAGGAAGGGCGCCAGCTCGGAGAAGCCTGTTACGGGCTTGCCGGCGCCTTCTTCGGCCAGCAGGCGCACTTTGTCGGCGTCTTTGTCGTAGCCGGCCACGCCGAAATTGTGGTCGGCCAGGTTCAGCAACAGGTTGCGGCCCATGGTGCCGAGGCCAATCATACCGAAGGAATACGCGGGGGGAGGGGTGCTCATATCAGGTGTTTAGGGTGAAAGAGGGGCTGAAAGTGCAAACAGGTTAGAAAAGAAGCGGGGCGCGACTAAAGTTTTGAGGAGGGGGGCTTTAAATGTTTGTCCCAACCCGATACGGGAAACACGCAGATTGGGGCGGGTTCCCGGTTCGTTCTGACGTGGCGCCTCACCCCCTGACCCCCTCTCCCAAAGGAGAGGGGGCACCGGTCATGCTCCTTCTGAAAATCGTCAGGCTCCCCTCTCCGCAGAAGAAGGGCCGGGGGTGAAGTGACCCATTAGAACGAAACAGGTTTAGCATAATACGCTTTATGCTTTTGTGTTTGTGCTGAATGTCAAGAGTTTGTTATTGAAATAAAAAAGTACTGCCTCTCAGGTAATAATTTTTTTACAGCACCTTGTAACGAATAGGCAAACTCCCGGTACTCCTCTCACCTCACCCCAAACATCCCCACCCGTGACCCTCACGAGTACGAGCGACGAAGAACTGATGGCAGCCGTTCGGGCCGACGACCTCGACCAGCTCGTGCCCTTGTTCGAGCGCTACCACGGCCCCTTGTTCAACTACCTCACCCGCCTCACCAACGACCGCGACCTCAGCGAAGACCTCACCCAAACCGTGTTCGAGCGCATCCTCAAATACCGCAGCAGCTACCAGCCCACCCAGCCCTTCAAGGCCTGGGTGTACCAGATGGCCCGCAACGTGCACGCCGACCACTGGCAGCGCCAGCAGAAGCTGCGCGTCGCCGACACCGACGTGGAGGACGTGGAGCGCACCGGTGCCTTACGCGGTGGCGCTTTCTCCCAAATGCGCGTCAACAACAGCCACGACGACCTGCACGAAGCCCTGAACCTGCTGCCCGTGCCCCAGCGCGAAATCCTGGTGCTGAATCGCTTTCAGGGTTTCGGCTACGAAGAAATCGGGAAGCTGCTGGGCTGCACCGCCGAGGCCGCCCGCGTGAAAGCACACCGTGCCCTACAGGCCCTACGCAAAATTTATTTCGCCAATTGAAGTAGTTGTTAGTTGCTGGTTGTCAGCTGTTAGGGAGCAGAATAGGAACAAATGACAACCCGTGAAAACCAGCAAAACACTAACAACTGACAACGAACAACCAACAACTAAAATGAAGCCCGAACTATCTGCCTGCCACGAGCTTGAAGCGCTGCTGCCGGCTTACGTCGAGCACAGCCTGCCCGCCGCCGAGGCCGAGCGCGTGGCCGCTCATCTACTTGGCTGCCCCGGCTGCCAACTGCAAGTCATCCAGCTCCGCGCCCTCACCAACGACCTGGACGCGGCCCTGCCTGAAGTGCCCCGCACCGCTCTGCGCGCCAATTTTATGGCTATGTTGGAGGAGCAAAAGCAGCTGCTGAAACCTGAAGCAGCTGTTGCCAAGCCGGTGGCCGCCCCGGCGCAGCCCGAAGCCAAAGTGGTGTCGATGTGGCCCACCGCCGGGTTCAATACTTGGATGCGCGTGGCGGCCAGCATCGTGCTTATTGCCACCGGAGTGCTGCTGGGCCGCAACCTGCACTGGGGCCCGCAGGGCGGCGCTGAAGTAGCAGTTGCTAATCCAGACGCCAACCAGCAAACCCACACCCAGCTGGCCCGCGCCCTGACGCCTGCCAACGGCCAGGTGGTTTCGGCCAGCGACCGGATTCAACTCGTGAACAATTCGACTAACGAAACCGAGCCCGGCGACGCCACCGTGCAGGTGCTGCTCAATACCCTCAACTTCGACCCCAACCCCAACGTGCGCCTGGCTACCTGTGAGGCCCTCTACCGCCTGCGCGCCGACCCGCGGGTGCGCGAAGGCTTAGTGCACGCCCTCAGCGTGCAAACCGACCCAAACGTGCAGATTACGCTCATTGACATGGTGGTATCGATGCAGGTGCGTCGCGCCGTGCCTCAGCTCGAAAAGCTTGCCAAGCGTCCCGACGCCCTGCCCGTGGTGCGCGCCCAGGCCGAAGCCGGCATTGGTAAACTGATATAAGAACGTCAGCAACTTAGAACGTCATGCAGAGCGCAGCGAAGCATCTTGCCCGCCACCGCTAATCCAATCGATTGAATTACTGCCTGCGGTAAAGATGCTTCGCTGCGCTCTGCATGACGTTTTGAAATCCTTATAACACCACGCTTTTCTCTCCTTTTTTCTGCACGCGGCGCCGCCCACCCCGGCGCCGCGCTAGGACCTCATTTGCTTAATTTTTACAACCATATGAACAAGTTCATCCTCTTAGCTCTGACGGGCGCTCTGGCAATTCAAACGGCCAGCGCCCAGGAATTCAAGACCAAACTCGGCGGCAAAGACCGCAAAATCGTGCTCGAAATGCAGGGCAGCGACGTGACCGTGGAAGGCATCGACGGCACCGAGCTGGTGATTAAAGGCAACGGCTTTGAGCCGGCCCCCAAGCGCGCCGAGGGCCTGCACCCCATCTACAACACGGCCGTGGACAACACCAACATCGGCCTTTCGGTGACGCAGACCGACAACACGGTGCGCATCGTGCGGGCCTCGCGCAAGGACGCCAACTACGTGGTGCAGGTGCCCCGGGGCTCCAGCGTGCAATACACCCAAACCAACTGGAACGGCGGCGACCTGGTGGTGCGCGACGTGAGCGGCAGCATGGAAATCACCATGAAATCGGGCGATATCAAGATGACAAACGTGGCCGGCCCGGTGGTGGCCACGGCCGTGAGCGGCGACATTCAGGTGAAGTTTGCGCCCATGCGCCAGGGGCCCAGCTCCATCACCACCGTGAGCGGCGACGTGGACGTGAGCATGCCCAGCAACACGAAAGCCACACTGAAGCTGCGCTCGGTGTCGGGCGAAGTCTACACCGATTTCGACCTGACCATGGGCAAAAACGGCGACGACAGCATGCGCCACATCGGCGGCCAGGTGGTGGACGGCACCATCAACGGCGGCGGCAACGGCGTGTCGCTCAAGACGGTGAGCGGCGATATCTACGTGCGCAAAGCCAAGTAGCTGCTGTAGCGTGGACTCTGCGAGTCCGCGCCTGGGCGAACGTCCTGCCATGCGCGGACTCGCAGAGTCCACGCTACAGCCCACTCACGCGCTATTGCCTACAAATCCGCACCTTCCACTTCTGCAAAACCTCCTTCCCATGCGTCACCTCCTATTCCTACTAGCCCTCGTCACGGCTGCCATTAAGCCTGCCGCCGCTCAGAAAATCCTCGAAAAAAGCGTGGACCTCGCCAAAGGCCAGCGCGTATTTCTCGAACTGCCCCAGGCCAGTAACATCCGCGTTCGGGCCGGTGCCAGTGGTAAAGTGATGCTGAAAGCATCGGTGAACCTGAACCAGAACCGGCTAAACGATGCGCTGCTGCTTGAGGTGGAGCAGGCGGCTGATGGCGTGAAGCTGTCTTCGAATCTTGATTACGACATGATTCGGGCGGCGCCGCCCGGCGATTGCCCTGAAAGCATTTACTACGGAGATACGTACATCAGCTATGGCAAAAACGGGAAACGTGATGCCAGCGCTTCCCGTTTGTGCGCCGTCATCGACTACGAAATCACCGTGCCGGCTGGTACCGACCTGCGCGTGAGCACGCTGAGCGGCAACATCGACGTGGCCGGCCTTACCGGCCCCCTGGAAGCCAAGTCGCTGAGTGGCTTTGTGGACGTGGCCTGGCCCGCCACGCAGGGCGCCGAACTGGCCCTGAAAACCATCACCGGCGAGGTGTATACCGACCAGGAAATCGCCTTCACCTCGGAGCCGAAGAAAAACCCCATCGTGGGCTACCAGCTGCGCGGCACGCTCAAGGGCAGCGGCCCGCTCGTCAAGCTCGAATCCATCAGCAACGACGTGTATTTCCGCAAGCGGAAGTAACCATTCCCAAGAAGGACAGTTTCCCCGCAAAAGGACGCCGGTTTGGCTCCTTGATGGAATGTTATTGTCTAAAAATCAGACTGATAATCTGGTTTTTGAGTGAAAGGATAGGGGCGCTGCGGGTGGTACTGGTCTGCAAGCTGGCCCGCCCGCGGTAGTGGTTCCGAAGTGGTTTTGGTGAGTGAAACGACGCCGAATAGCCCGCCCCATCTTTTTGCTTTTCCGGGCCTGCCCGGCCCCGCTTCCGTCGGATTTCTGCTGCTCATTCTTAACCCCCGACACCCCATGCCCTCCCCCTTTTCTCTGCAATTTTTTGGATTAATGCTGCTCCTGAGCCTGGGCTGCCTGACGGCCCGGGCTCAGACGGCATCGGCAGCTCCTGCCGCCGCCGCCACGGCCGCGCCCCGGCGCCAGCTGGCGGCCCTGCGCATTGCCCAGCCCGTGAAGCTCGACGGCGTGCTCGACGAAGCCGCGTGGCGCGAGGCGGCCGTCACGGGCCAGTTCACGCAGCAGCGCCCCAAGCCCGGCCAGCCCGAAAAGCAGCCCACCGAAGTGCGGGTGCTCTACGACGACGCGGCGCTCTACGTGGGCGCGGTGATGCACGATATTTCGCTGGATTCCATTCCACGCGAGCTGACGGCGCGCGACAACACCGGAAACTCCGACTTCTTCGGCTTTTTTCTCGATACTTATAATGACCACCTCAACGGCTACGGCTTCATCGTGACCAGCAGCGGCGTGCAGCTCGACTCGCGCTACTCGCCGGCCGGCGGCGAAGACTTCAACTGGAACGCCGTGTGGGAAAGCCGCGCCGCCCTGCAAGGCACCGATTGGGTGGTGGAAATGCGGATTCCGTACTCCGCCATCCGTTTCAGCACGGCCGATGTGCAGCACTGGGGCCTGAATTTCATGCGCCAGCGCAAGCGCGAAAACGCCGCTTATTTCTGGAACGAAGTGAAGCCGCAGGTCGACGGCTTCGTGAACCAGTGGGGTGAACTGACCGGCGTGCAGGGCGTGAAGCCGCCGCTGCGCCTCTCGCTCACGCCCTACGTGTCGGGCTACGTGAACGACAACCCGCTGAACGCCGCCGGCACCAAGCGCACCACCACCAGCTTCAACGGCGGGGCCGACGTGAAGTGGGGCATCAACGAAAGCTTCACGCTGGATGCCACGCTGGTGCCGGATTTCGGGCAGGTGCAGAGTGACAACCAGGTGCTGAACCTCTCGCCGTTCGAGGTGCAATTCAACGAGAACCGGCAGTTTTTCACCGAAGGCACCGAGCTGTTCAACAAGGGCAACCTGTTCTATTCGCGCAGGGTAGGGGCCACGCCCATCGGCTTTTATGGCGTGACGGCTGGTACGAATGAGCGCATCGTGCGCAACCCTTCGGAAACGCGGTTGCTGAATGCCACCAAAGTGTCGGGCCGCACCAGCAAGGGCCTGGGCATCGGCGTGTTCAACGCCTTGAGCAACGACATGTACGCCACCATCCGCAACACCGAAACCGGGCAGGAGCGCGAGGTGCTCACCCAGCCGTTTGCCAACTACAACATCGCGGTGCTCGACCAAAGCCTCAAGCACAATTCCTACGTCTCACTCATCAACACCAACGTGACGCGCGCCGGCGCCACCTACGACGCCAACGTGACCGGCGGCCTCTTCCGCTTCGCCAACCCCAAAAACACCTACGCCGTGGACGGCCGCGTGGTGTACTCGCGCCGCCGGGGTACCAACTTCGGCTCCACCGAGGAGGTATCGGACCGCGACGGCTACAAGTACCAGGTGGGCTTGAGCAAAATCTCGGGCAATTTCACCTGGAGCTACAATCATGGCATCGAATCGGATACCTACAACCCGAACGACCTCGGCATCCTGTTTGGCAACAACAACATCAGCAACTCGCTCGACCTGGCTTACCGCCGCTACAAGCAGTTCTGGAAGGTGAACAACCTCTACGTGTTTGGCAGTGTGAACCATTCGCTGCTCTACAAGCCGACCTTGTATCAGGGCCTGAACTTCTACCTCGGCGCCAATACCACCTTCACCAAGAGCTTCTGGCAGCTGGGCTTCGACCTGAACGTGGACCCCGTGACGCACGACTTCTTCGAGCCGCGTACCGCGCCGCTGGGTGACTATTACGTGCGCGTGCCGGCCAACTCCCGCTTCGTGTTCTTCTTCAACTCTGACTCGCGCAAGAAATTTGCCCTGAGCTGGAACGCCGGCACCCAGCAATACGCCCAGGACGACCGCCTGAGCAACCGCCCGCGTCGCACCGGCTACAGCCTGGGCTTCTACCCGCGCTACCGCGTGAACGACCACCTCACCTTCCGCTACAGCGTGGACTGGAGCCTGCGCCAAAACCAGATTGGCTACGTGAACGGCGGCCTCTCGGCCCGCGAAATCCTCGACCAGAATTTCATGGGCCAAACCCTGCTGGGCCGCCGCGACGTGGCCACCATCGCCAACGTGGCCTCGGTGGCCTACACCTTCACCAACCGCATGTCGTTCACGCTGCGCCTGCGCCACTACACCAGCAACGTGCGCTACCTCGATTTCGCCACCCTAGGCAAAGACGGCGTCGAAACGCCCGCCGCCTACCAGCGCAACCGCGACAACACCTACAACGCCTTCAACATCGACGCCGTGTATTCGTGGTGGTTCGCGCCCGGCTCGCAGCTGAGCATCGTTTGGAAAAACGCCGGCGCCACCACCCTGCTAGCCGAGCGGGCCACGCCGCAGTTCTTCGATAATTTTAACGATACCATCAACACGCCGCACAATAACTCGGTGTCGGTGAAGGTGCTGTACTACCTGGATTATCTGGCGCTGCGGAAGGGACGGGCCGGTAAGTAACTACTAGGAACGTCATGCAGAGCGCAGTGAAGCATCTTGCCCGCCACAAGTAATTCAATCGGAATAATTACCCGTGGCGGGCAAGATGCTTCGCTGCGCTCTGCATGACGTTCTTTGCAGTGCTTTTTCCCTGCTCTGAAAAACGTATGCCGCCCCCCGCTGCCCTAGAACTCCGCACCGTCGTGCTCACGCGCTACGTGACGCCGCTCCGCGAGGGCGGCTCCCTGCCCGCCCTGATGGAAGCCGACGACAACTTCCTCTACGTGGTGAAGTTCCGCGGGGCGGGGCAGGGGGTGAAAGCCCTCATTGCCGAGCTGATTGTGGGCGAGCTGGCCCGCGCGCTGGGCTTGCGCGTGCCGGAGCTGGTGTTTTGCGAGCTGGACGAAAGCTTTGGCCGCACCGAGCCCGACGAGGAAATCCAGGACCTGCTGCAAGCCAGCACCGGCCGCAACCTGGCTCTGCACTACCTCTCCGGCGCCATCACCTACGATGCGCTGGTGACCACCATAGCGCCGCACTTAGCCTCCCAAATCGTGTGGCTCGACTGCCTCACGCTGAACGTGGACCGCACCGCCCGCAACACCAATATGCTGATGTGGCACAAGGAGCTCTGGCTCATCGACCACGGCGCGGCCCTCTACGTGCACCATGCCGGCCCCGAGTGGGCCGCGCCGCGCCCGCGCCCCTTCCCCCAAATCAAAACCCACGTGCTGCTGCCCCAGGCCACCGAGCTGGCCGCCGCCGACGCCTTGGGCCGCGCCCGCCTCACGCCCGAGGTCATTCGCGGCATTGTGGCGCTGGTGCCCGACGAGTGGCTGGCGCACGCCGCCGGCACGCCCGCCGAGGAACGCGCCGCCTACGCTGGCTTCCTCGAAGCCCGCCTGGCGCAGTCCAAAACCTTTGTTCAGGAAGTTGAAAATGCCCGCCATGCACTTGTTTGAGTACGCCGTGCTGCGCGTGGTGCCCCGCGTGGAGCGCGAAGAATTCCTGAACGTGGGCGTTATTCTCTACTGCAAAGACCAGCGCTTCCTACAGGTGCAGTGCGCCGTGCCCGAAGCCCGCCTGCGCGCCTTCGCCCCTGACCTCGACCTGGCCGAAGTGGCCGCCCGCCTGCACGCCTTCGAGCGCATCTGCGAGGGCCGGGCTACCGGCGGCACCATCGGCCAACTGCCCGTTGCCGAGCGGTTTCGCTGGCTCACGGCCACGCGCAGCACCGTGGTGCAGTGCTCGCCCGTGCACCCCGGCCGCTGCACCGAAGCCGCCGAGACACTGGAGCGGCTGCTGGAGCAACTGGTGCGCTGAGGGAGCAACCAGCACGTCATGCCGAGCGCAGTCGAGACATCTCGCGTGGGGTGGTAATTCAAGTGTCTGTCATCCTGAGCATTCTGCTTTAATCGCAGAATGCTCAGGATGACACAAAGCGTACAGTTCCTAGTCCACCCGCCGCAGCCGCAGATAATCCAGCATGGCTTGGTTCACCGCCCCGTTCATGTTCTCATTGGCCGGCTCAAAGGCCAGGGTAAGCTTGTGCGTCCCTTTGGCCAGCCGCACCAGAATAGGGTTTGAGAAGCCCCAGTTGCTCCACTCGCCGGTGCCGCGCTGCGGCAGCACCACCGTGCCCAGCTGCTCGGCGCCGCGCCGCAGGGTGCGGATGGCGCACTTGTTTTCAGTGTTGATGGGGCCGTTGCCGTTGGCGTAGCGGAAATCCACGGCGTATAGTCCGGTTTCGGGCACGGTGACGGGGATGGTGAGGGTGGTGTTTTTGCTTTTGCTAATTTCAACGAATCCTTTGCCAGTGAAGCCTTTGTAGGGTAGAGATGATTTGGGCACTGTGGTTTCGAGTTGTACCTGCTGATTAGCAGTTGCCGTCCCAGCGTCGACAGGTTCGCTGGCGAAGGATTCATGCCCGTATTTGTCGACGGCGATGACTTGATAAACGGCCATCGGCTCAGGCGGCACAGCATAAAAATGGTCATCGGCAGTAGCAACTAAAACTCCGTTTTTCAGCACCCGGTATTCCGTCACCTCGCTGATATTGGTCCAGCGGAGCTGACCCTTTTCAAAGCTGGTGACGGGTGTTTCAGGCGCAAAATGGACACGCGCCGGATGCGTGAACTGGCTGGCCAGCGCCTGGCTCTTCAGCACAATGCGCACTGTATGGCGGCCCGTGAGGCGGTCCGGCACCGACGCATCGGGCAGCGGCTGCCCGTCGAGCGTGATGCTGCTGATTTCGTTGCCAAAGCCATCCATCTCAATGTCCAGCACCGCCTTGCGGTAGCGGAAACCGCTCAGCCGGCGTTTCCCCTGAAATGCCTGCGGCACGAAGGGCCGGAACCTCAGCCGGTCGGCCCCCCATTGCATTCCAAAAAGCACTTTATACACCAAGCTCAGGCTGCCCGAGAGGCTCCAAAGCATGTTGCTGGAATTGATTTGCGTGCCGGCAAAGTCCCCGTTTTCGGCCACGAAATTTTCCTTGTTCGTCAGGAACAGCGCCGCCGGCCGGTAGATGGCCGCCATGCTTTCCAGCACCGACTGCTCATTGCCGGCCCGGGCGCCAGCCAGCGCCCAAAAACTCTGCACGAACGGCCACACGGCGTTATTGTGGTAGGGCGGGATGCCCGGAATCTGCGGGTAGATGCAGGGAATGCCGAAGGGCGTGGTGGGAGTTTTGCGCACCACTTCCTGCGCCCGTTTGGCATCTGCCACGCCAAAAAATACGCTCAGGGCTTCGCCCAGGGCCTCGGCGCGGGGCGAAAGCACCAGCGCCGTGCGGCCGTGCAGGAACTGCCCGTAGTAGCCTTTCTCGGCCTGCCACAGGTGTTGGTTGATGCCGCGCCTGATGGTTTCGGCGCGCTGCTCGTGTTGCGCGGCCACGGCCGGCTCGCCCAGGAGTTGGGCCATGAAGGAAAGCACCACGTTGGCTTGGTAATGCACGGCGTTGGTGCCCAGGTTTTCCGATTGGTAAATGTCCACCGGCTGCATCCAGCGCGGGTAGGTTTGCTCACGCCAGTCCAGAAACGACGACTCGCCGCGCACCAGGCCGGTGGCCGGGTCGTAGGCGTTCTGCACGTCGTCGGCAATCGAGTTTTTGATAATTGGGTACACGCGCCGCAGCCAGGCCTCGTCGCCCGTCACCTTATAAATCTCCCAGGCCGCCGTGGCCCAGATGATGCGGTCTGTCGAGCACGGGTAGGCCCCGCCCGTGCCGGTGTCCTGAATAATGCGACCCTGCGGGCTCACCTTGCGCAACAGGCTGTTCATGGCCACCTTGGGCTGCAAGGCGGCCTGCGCCAGAATGATGCTGTAGCTGATGTCGCGCGTCCACACGCCCGCCCACTCCTTGCCGGTGCGGAAAGTGCTGTCGGGTTCCACGGCGCGGCGGGCCTCTTCCAGCGCTAAGTTGTAGAGCGCGTCGGCCAGCGGGTAATCGGACGAATATTGCGGAAAATCGGCCGTGTCAATGCTTTGTTTCCACTGTCCAGCAGTGGTTTTGGCGGCGGCCGGCTGGTTCAGCGTCAGGGTGGCTTCGTAAATGCCGTTGCCGTCCGGGTCCTTCATTTCCAAGTCGGGCTTGTTCACCAGGTTGTCGAAATCCCAGCTCAGCGGCGCGGCCGAGCCGGCCACGAACACGTGCTTAAAATCCTGCTGGTACAGCTTCTCGCCCTTGAAATTGGTGTAGTAGCCCTGCTTTTTGAAGGCCGCTAGCACCTGCCTCATATCCAGCCGGATGCGGACCGGCGTATTCGGCGCCAGGTAGGCATCGGCCGGCCGGGGCGTGGCATCCACGTAGCGCTGGCCGAAGACGATGGGCGGCGTTTCGATGGCCTCGCCGCCCGGCCGGGCCACGGCCAGCAGCTGATGGTCCTGGCCGGAAGGCATCTCGTTGTCCTTGCCGTTGATGCTGAACTTGAACGCCACCTGCGGGCTCAGAAACGCATTGGCCGGGCTGTGGTAGTTCGATACCAGTTCGGTAGCCGATAGTGCCCGCGCCTCAAACGGGCCTTGCACTACCCGGTCGGGGTAAAGCGTGTAAGCATCGGATTGCCAGACGGGCGCCGCGCTGGCGGGCCGGGCCGGTGTGGCCACTTGGTTGGCAGTAGTGCCCGCGGCGGGCTTTGGGGCTTGGCAGGAAAGCATTGGCAGGAAGGCCAACAGGCTGGCCGATAGGAGAAATAGTTTCACGGGCAATCAGGGCGAACAGGGTGGGAGGGTGGGTACAAAGGAACAAACGGCCACCTTGAAAGTAGGGCGGGGATTTGGCTCGGAATGCGGAGATTTTCACTTAGCCCAGAAGCTTCTGAAAATGTTGGCTCCACTGATTAAATATTAACTATGTTTAATTAAATTTCAGAATTATGACTCGCTTATTCATCGTAGATGACCACGCTTTGGTCCGGAACGGCCTGCGCGCCGTGCTGGCGGCCGAGCCCGACCTGCAGGTGATAGGCGAAGCCGCCGACGGTCACGCCTTGCTCCACCAGCTTCCTGCCACCCCCGCCGACATTGTCCTGCTCGACCTCAGCATGCCTGGCCTGGATGGCATGGCCACGGCCTGCCGCCTGCGGGAGGATTTCCCGGCAGTGGCCATTCTGGTAATTTCCTCGCTGGCGCACGAGTGTACAGTGGCCCAGGCGTTTGCCGCGGGGGCGCGCGGCTACATTCTTAAAAATGCCGCCGCCAGCGAGGTCGTGGCGTCCCTGCGCGCCGTGGCGGCCGGTCGGCGCTTTCTATCCACCGAAATAGGCCTGGCCATGCTGCACAAAGTGACTCATTCCGGTTCCTCGGTGCCGGCGCCCTCCGCCAATGCGACCGAGGCGCTGACTAGCCGCGAGCAGCAGGTGCTGCAATGCGTAGCCGATGGCCTGACCAATGTCAAAATCGCCGATAAGCTGTTCATGAGCAAGCGCACCGTGGAAACCCACCGCCAGAACATCATCGCCAAAACCCAAACCAAAAACACGGCTGCCCTTATCAAATTTGCTGTGCAGAACGGATTGCTTCTGCAGGCCCAGCCCGGATAGCCGACGAAAAAGCCTGGGCTCTGCACCGACCTTCTGCCAGCACATGCCCGCCTTTCCAATGAGCCGCGTCATCAGTCAGTAAAGCCACTGAAGCCGCCGGTCCAGCTGCTTGGTGCGCTGCTGGAAATGCCGTCGCTGGTCTTCCGGGTGCGCCTCCACGTGCAAAAAACAAGAGGCACTCATCGTCATCATCACAAGCGTATGAGCAGAGGTATTGGCTTGCCATTCAGCGAGGAGCTGGCTTGATATGCTTCTGCTTGGCTTCAAGGTGTTGGTTTCGCATTTGCAACCAAATAAGAGAAGGGCCTGGATGAGCTGGGGTGACCCGTAATGGCAGTTTTGCGTGGGCTCCGATGGCGAGGGCAGCGCTAAAACCTGTTTGAAATTTATAGTCTTTCGTTTGATTCCCGTTTTTTGACCTATCCTGACTGCCGGACCTTTGCCAGGCAATTGCGGAGCGGCAGGGCCGCGGCCGCCACCCAAGCCGTAAAAGGGCCGGCGCACCCTAATTGGCCGCTGCCGGAACCGTCCGTTGAATCAACTTTCTTCCTACGAAATCATGCAAACCGTTGAACTGAACAATGGGGTGAAAATGCCCCTGCTGGGTTTTGGCGTCTTCCAGGTGCCCGACCCCATCGAATGCGAAAACAGTGTTTTTGAAGCCATTAAAGCCGGCTACCGGCTGATTGACACGGCCGCCGCGTACATGAACGAGGAGGCCGTGGGCAAGGCCATCCGGCGCAGCGGTGTGCCGCGCGAGGAGCTGTTCATCACCACCAAGCTGTGGGTGCAGGACGCCAGCTACGAGGGCGCCAAGCAGGCGTTTGAAACGTCGATGCAGAAGCTGGGGCTCGATTATCTCGACCTCTATCTTATCCACCAGCCTTTTGGCGACGTGCACGGCGCATGGCGGGCCATGGAGGAATTCTATCAGGAAGGCCGCATCAAAGCCATCGGCGTGAGCAACTTTGCCCCCGACCGCCTGATGGACCTGATGGTGCACCACGAGGTGGCGCCCGCGGTGAACCAGGTAGAAACCCACCCCTTCCACCAGCAGCTGGCGGAGCAGCAGTTTATGGTGGATAATAACGTGCAGATTGAGTCTTGGGGGCCATTTGCCGAGGGCAAGAACAACTTGTTCCACAACGAGTTGCTGCAGGGCATCGCCGGCAAGTATCAGAAGTCGGTGGCGCAGGTGGTGCTGCGCTGGCTCACGCAGCGCGGCGTGGTGGCCATCCCGAAGTCGGTGCGCCCCGAGCGCATGGCCGAAAATTTCAACATCTTTGATTTCGAGCTGAGCCCGGAGGACATAGAATCCATTAAAACGCTCGACACCAAGGCCAGCCTCTTCTTCGACCACCGCGACCCCGCCATGGTGAAGTGGATTGGCGAGCGCAAGATTCACGATTAGTCGCGGCGCTTTGCCCGCTTGTCCCGCCCTTTATTCCTCCTGATGATGAACCCGGAAGCAATTTCTACGACGCCCCAGGTGGTAAATAGCCATGCCAAGGTGAGTGCCCAGGAGCTGAAGCTCAAAGGCTTCAAGGCCTACGAGGTAGACACGGCCGTGAACCCGGGGCTGGCGTATCGGCGGCGCGACTTCTACAAGGTGGCGCTGGTGACCAGCCACTGCACCGTGCACTACGCCGACCGCAGCATCGAGCTGAAGGGCACGTGCCTGATGTTCGCCAACCCGCACATTCCCTATTCCATCGAGCTGCACGAGCCGCGGCTGAAGGGCTACTCCTGCCTGTTCACCGAGGCGTATATGAAGGAGAACGACCGGTCGGAAAGCCTAAACCAGTCGCCGCTGTTCAAGGTGGGGGGCACACCCATTTTTCACCTCAGCCCCGAGCAGGTGACCTACGCCGAGGGTATTTTCCAGAAAATTCTGGCCGAGCAGAGCACCGATTATCTGTACAAGGGCGACCTGATTCGCACCTATCTGCAGCTGCTCATTCATGAAGCGTTGCGCATGCAGCCGACGAGCAGTTTTGTGCAGCACCAGAATGCGTCATCGCGCATCACGGCCCTGTTTCTGGAGTTGCTGGAGCGGATGTTTCCCATTGAAAGCCCGGAGCAGGCGCTGCCGCTGAAATCGGCCCAGGACTTTGCCCAGCAGCTGGCCGTGCACGTCAACCACCTCAACCGGTCGGTGAAGGAAGTGACTGGCAAGTCTACCACTACGCACATCGCCGAGCGCATCATCGGCGAAGCCAAGGCCCTGCTGCACCACACCGCCTGGAGCACGGCCGAAATTGCCTACAGCCTGGGCTTCGAGTACCCCACTTACTTCAACAGCTTGTTCAAAAAGCACACGAGCACCACCCCGCAGGCTTTCCGCAAAGCCATGTAAAGGGTGCGGTGTTTCACTTCCTGGTGCCCCGCGCACCGCCGGCGCCGGCCATTGGCAGGGCTGCTTGCTATACTTTTCAAACCAATTAGTTAGGGTTTCAAACAATGCTGGCAGCGGGGGCAACCACCACGCAGCCAGCCAGTATATACCCTGCCGGGCCGTGGCTGCTATCGGATTAGCAGGGGTTCCAGGCACCTTTTTCGAAGCCACACCCGGTATGCCTGCGGCCTACGGTGGCCAGTAGCCGGCTTCTCTTTTCGTGGGTTCACGTTCGTCTTTTTATTTCCTTCGCTATGTCGTCTGACCTGTTCCCCAACGCCGATACTCCGCCGCTTGCCGACAACTCGCGGCGCTCGTTCCTGAAGCAAAGCGGCGGCATTCTGGGCCTGGCCCTGGCCCCGCCGCTGGCGAGCCAAGCCGAGCGGCTCACGGCTTATTCCAAGGTCATCCAGGGGGCCACCGACATCACGCTGCGCGTGAATAGCCAGGCCCACACCGTGCGCGTCGAGCCGCGGGTGACGCTGCTCGACACGCTCCGGGAGCGGCTGGATTTGACCGGCACCAAGAAAGGCTGCGACCACGGCCAGTGCGGAGCCTGCACGGTGCACATCAACGGCAAACGCACCCTCTCGTGCCTGACGCTGGCCGTGATGCAGCAGGGCAAGGAAATCACCACCATCGAAGGCCTGGCCAAGGGCGACGAGCTACACCCCATGCAGGCGGCCTTCATCAAGCACGACGGCTTGCAGTGCGGCTACTGCACGCCCGGCCAGATTATGTCGGGCGTGGCCTGCGTGCAGGAAGGCCACGCCACCACCGACGCGCAATGCCGCGAATGGATGAGCGGCAACCTGTGCCGCTGCGGCGCCTACCCCAATATTCTGGCCGCCGTGCGTGAGGTAGCCAGCCAATCCTCCAAAGGCTAACCCGATGAATGACTTCAGCTACACCCAGGCCGCCACGGCCAAGGAGGCCACGGACCTGCGCAAGGCCACGCCCGCGGGAGCCTACATTGCCGGCGGCACCACGCTGCTCGATTTGATGAAGGCCCACCTGGCGGAGCACCCGCAGCTGGTCGACATCAACCAGCTGCCCCTCAAAGGCATCGAGCAAACCAAAGATGGGCTGCGCATCGGGGCACTGGAAACCATGAGCGACGTGGGCGAGCATCCGCTGGTGGTGCAGCAGTACCCGGCCGTGTCGCAGGCGCTGCTGCTGGCGGCCTCGCCGCAGCTGCGCAACATGGCCAGCCTCGGGGGCAATATCCTGCAGCGCACCCGCTGCGGCTATTTCCGCGATGCCGCTTTCCCGTGCAACAAGCGCGTGCCCGGCTCCGGCTGCCCCGCCCTGGACGGCGACCACCACAACCTGGCCATTTTGGGGGTGAGTGATTCGTGCATTGCCAACTCCTACCCGGGCGACTTGTCGGTGGCCCTGACCGCCTTTGATGCGGTGCTGACCCTGGAAAAAGCCAAAGGCAAGCAGCGGCAGGTGCCCCTCACCGAGTTCTACCTGCTGCCCGGAAATACGCTCCAGCGGGAAACCGTGCTGGAGCCCGGCGAGCTGATTGTGGCCATCACCATTCCCGCGGCCACGCATGCCCAGCGCTCGACCTACCTGAAGGTGCGCGAGCGCAGCAGCTACGCCTACGCCCTGGCCTCGGCCGCGGTGGGGCTGGATGTGCAGGGCGGCACCATTCGCGCGGCCCGCGTGGCGCTGGGCGGGGTGGGGGCCCAGCCCTGGCGTTCCCGCGAGGCCGAACGAGTCCTGACCGGCCAGCCGGCCACGGAAGCCACTTTCCGCGCCGCGGCGGCGGCTGCCCTGCAGGGCGCCCGGCCGCGGGAGCACAACCGCTACAAGGTGGAGCTGGCTCAGAACACGCTTGTGCGCGCCCTGCAGCAAGTGGCTGGTTAGCCTACAAGTGAAACGTCATGCAGAGCGCAGCGAAGCATCTCGCTCGGCTCGTTAAACGATTGATTTACTGCTGCACGCGAGATGCTTCGCTGCGCTCTGCATGACGTTCATTTATGGATACTGAACCGCAATTCTTTGAAACCAACGCCGCGCCGGGCGTGGTGGGGCAGCCATTGAGCCGCGTCGACGGCTGGGCAAAAGTGACGGGCCGTGCCAAGTACTCAGCCGAGTACAACCAACTGCCCGGCCTGGTGCACGCTGTGCTTCGCACCAGTGACGTAGCCAAGGGCCGCGTGACCAGTATCGATGCCAGCGCGGCCCAGCGGCAGCCGGGCGTGCTGGCCATCTTTACGCACGAAAACCTGCCCAAGCTGGCCAAAACGCCGAACAACCCCGAGGACCAAAAAGCCTTCGCATCCTCGCCGATGAGCTTCTTTCCAATGGCCTCGGACCAGGTGCACTACGCTGGGCAACCCTTAGCCATGGTGGTGGCCGATACGCTGGAGCACGCCCAGTACGCCGCCGCGCTGCTCAAAGTGAATATTGCTGCGGAGGTGCCCACCGCCTCCTACCTGGACCCCAAGGCGACGAGCTACGTGCCGAAAAGCGTGAAAGGCACGGAGGGCGTCACCAAGCGCGGCGACGCTCAGGCGGCCTTCCGCAATGCCCCGGTGCAGCTCACGGCCACTTACCACCACGCCACCAACCACCACAACCCCATGGAGCCGGGTGCCACCACCGCCCACTGGGAAGCGCCCGACCGCCTGACCGTGTACGACACCACGCAGGGCGTGTCGGAAACGCAGAAGACGCTGGCCGCCATGCTGGGCCTGGCCACCGAGCAGGTGCGCGTCGTGACCAAGTACCTCGGCGGCGGCTTCGGCTGCAAGGCCTGGGTGTGGCCCCATGTGGTATTGGCTCCGCTGGCCGCCAAGGCCGTGGGCCGGCCGGTGAAGCTGGTGCTCACGCGCCCGCAGCAGTTCACCGGCATGGGCCACCGCGAGGAGCAGGAGCAAACCCTGCGCCTCGGCGCCACTAAAGAGGGCAAGCTGCTGGGCATCGTGCACGAGAAAACGTCCACCACTTCGCCGTGGGACGACTACGCCGAAACCAACAGCCGCATCATCAATATGCTGTATGCGCTGCCCGCGTTCGAGTCGACCTACCACTTGGCCAAGGCCAGCGTAATGACTTCGACCTCGACCCGCGCGCCGGGCGACATGCCCGGCTCGTTCGCCATCGAGTGCAGCATGGACGATTTGGCCTACCAGCTGGGCCTGGACCCCATTCAGGTCCGGCTGCTGAATTACGCCGAAAAGGACCCGACCAACGGCCATCCGTGGTCCAGCAAAAGTCTGAAGCAGTGCTACGCTCGCGGCGCCGAGCTGTTTGGCTGGAGCCAGCGCAACCCCAGGAACGGGCAGACGCGCAACGGCAAGCTGCTGGTGGGCTACGGCATGGCCACGGCCTCTTATCCCGTACACAACTCGCAGGGCAACGCCCGGGTGCGTCTCTACGCCGACGGCCGCGCCGTGGTGCAGGCCGGCGCCACCGACCTGGGCACCGGCACCTACACCATCATCACCCAGGTAGCGGCCGATGCGCTGGGCGTGCCGCCCCAGAACATTCGCTTCGAACTGGGCGATACCATCCTGCCCACCACGCAGTGGTCGGGTGGCTCCACGGCAGCGGGGCGCGTTTCCTCGTCGGTGTACCTGGCGGCCCAGGAAGTATGGCAGAAACTCATCAAAATGGCTGTTATCGACCGGAAGTCGCCGCTGTATGGAGCCAAGGCTGCCGACGTGGTGATGGAGAAAGGCCGCCTGCAGCTGAAAGCCGACCCGGGGAAGGGCGAGGCCTTCGGTGAGGTGATGAAGCGCGCCAGCCTGAGCGACGTGGAAGGCACCGCTCAAGGGCGCTACGGCAGCATCTACAAAGAGCCCGGCGCGGCCGCCGATGCCAACATGAACAAGGAGGAAAAAGACGCCGCCGCCGGCTACTCCATGCACGCCTTCGGCGCGCACTTCTGCGAAGTACACGTCGACCCCGAGCTGGGCACCGTGCGCGTGGCGCGCTGGGTGAGTGTGATGAGCGCCGGCCGCATTCTGAATCCCAAAACGGCCCGTTCGCAGGTCATCGGGGGCAGCATCTTCGGTATCGGCGCGGCCCTGATGGAACAGACGGTGCGCGACCCCAACCTGGCCCGCTACACCAACGCCGACCTGGCCAGCTACCACGTGCCCGTCAACGCCGACATCCCGGACATGCGGGTGGATTTCATCGACGAGCACGACCCCCACGTCAACGCCATGGGCGTGAAAGGCATCGGCGAAATCTCCATCGTGGGCGTGACGGCCGCCGTGGCCAACGCCGTGTTCCATGCCACCGGCCGGCGCCTGCGCTCCCTGCCCATGACGCCCGACAAGGTGCTGGCCGCCATGCGCCAACCCGCCTGATTTCCTGCAATAATTTCCTTTTAAACAACGGCCCTGGCCGTCTTATTTCTGCCGATTAGGCAATAGCCATTTTTATTACACACCATGGAAAAGCGAAAATTAGGCACTAGTGGCCTGGAAGTATCGGCCCTTGGCCTGGGTTGTATGGGCCTGAGCTTCGGCCTGGGCCCCGGGGTAGCCCCCGACGAGGGAATCAAGCTCATCCGTGCGGCCTTTGACCAGGGCGTGACTTTCTTCGACACGGCCGAAGCCTATGGCGAGCTCAATGAGACGATGGTGGGCCAGGCCTTGGCATCGGTGCGCGGCCAGGTGGTGATTGCCACCAAGTTCGGCTTCAAAAACGGCGCCCCGCCCGAAGGCATGGACAGCCGGCCGGAACGCATCCGGCAGGTCGTAGAGCAGTCGCTCCGGCGTATGAAGACCGACTACATCGACCTGCTGTACCAGCACCGCGTCGACCCCAACGTGCCCATGGCCGACGTGGCCGGTGCCGTGAAAGACCTCATTCAGGAAGGCAAGGTGAAGTACTTCGGGCTCTCGGAAGCGGGCGCGGCCGCCATTCGCCAGGCGCACGCGGTGCAGCCCCTGTCGGCCTTGCAGAGCGAGTATTCCCTGTGGTGGCGCGAGCCGGAACAGAGCGTGCTGCCCACGCTCGAAGAGCTGGGCATCGGCTTCGTGCCCTTCAGCCCGCTGGGCAAGGGCTTTTTAACGGGCAAGATTGACGAGAACACCGAGTTCGATAAGAACGACTTCCGCAACACCGTGCCCCGCTTCTCGCCCGAAGCCCGCCAGGCCAACCAGGCGCTGGTGAATCTATTGGGCACCATTGCCACCGACAAGCAGGCCACGCCCGCGCAAATCGCCCTAGCTTGGCTGCTGGCCCAAAAGCCCTGGATTGCCCCTATTCCCGGCACCACCAAGCTGCACCGCCTCGAAGAAAACCTCGGCGCGGCCCAGGTGCACCTGACGCCCGCAGATTTGCAGCGAATTGAGCAGGCCCTGGCCCATGTGGAAATCCAGGGCGCCCGCTACAACGAGAAGTCGCAGCAAGCTATCAACCGCTAGCCAGGCATCGCCACTCAGCCCCAAACAGACACGCCCCCTGGCTGCTACGTTAGCCGGGGGCGTGTCTGTTTGGGGCTACTCGCACCGTCTCTTCTACTGAGCCGGTAAAACCGAAAAACCCGCCTGCTTGTCGCAAACGGGGTTTAAAGTGGAGATGCAGGATGCCGAACTATGCCAGCCCTACCCGACGAATCGGGTAAGCACTGGCCGCACGGCCATTGGTGGCACCACGCAGTTGCCGACTACACCCGGTAGAACCGGCGCGGCGGTGGGTGCATTTTCAGCCGTTGCACCCACCCGGGCCCAGGCGTCGAGCAGCAGCGGCCCGTATCGCGTCAGGGTGTCGTAGCCGTACACGCTGGCCCCGGCCAAGTGGCCCAGCGCCACCTCCTTTAGGTTTTGGTCGCCGTAGGAGCCCCACAGCACCATGTCGGCCCCGGTGTGGCGCGGGGTGTGGGTAGAGATGACGCGCCACAACGGCAGCGGCTCCTCCACCGGCACGCCCTTTTTGAAGCGCACCCGCACGAAAACACGCTCCAGCCCCGCGAGCTGCGCCAGCTCCTTCATGTACTCGTTGCGCTTCTGCTGGCTGATGAGTGGCACCTTGCCCTCCCACCGCTGCCAGATGCTGGCGGCCAGTGGCGGCATGGGGAAGCGCACTTGGTCGCCCGTTTTCTTTTGGTGAAACGAAAGCACCAGCACCGTGCCCCGGCCCGGCCACTGCTCAGCCGTGACGTGGTGCGGTTGGATGCGCCGCAGGTCGGAATCGCGCACCAGCATTTGCGTTTGAAACAGCAGCCGCTCCCGCTCGCGGATAAGGTAGCCCTGCCTTACGGGGTCGAGCTCTACCCGGCGCAGGGCGCCCAGCTCGTCCTGTTGCAGCGTGACGGCACGCCCGAAGCGCACCCGCATAGTCAGCCAGCTAGGTATATGCAGCTCGCTGATGCGAAAGCAGTTTCGCAAAAATCGAACGTGCTGAACCACGGTTGTATCGCTGAGGCCCAAGCCCTGCAGGTGGCCGGTGTACTTGATGAACACGGCGCGCGTCACCTGGGCCAGCTTAATGCCGTGGTGGTACCGTTCCAAATGGTCGACTACCTGCTGATACCGGCGCAGGGCGTCGGGCGTCGAGTGCGGGTGTTCATCTTTCCACTGCTGGTAGAGCTGGGCAAAGGTCGGCTCGGCCGAGGGTGCCACTTCCGCCGCTGAGGTGGCCGCTTCCTCCTTTTTGTTGCCCAGGGCGTGCAGCTGCTCGGGCGTGACCGGCTGGCCCAGCGTTTCGGCCAGGGTGAAGGTTTTCTGTACGTCGGAGAGGAGGGAGGTAAGGCGTTCGTTCAGGGCCGAGCTATTGGGGTCGCGGGTGGAAATGATTCTTCCCGGCTTGGCGGCTGCGTTGAAGTGAACAGGTAACGTCCGGACGCCGGTGGGCAGCTTGGCCCGCAGCTTCTTCTTCTGCTCGCTCCAAGCAACATCAAGCACCACCCGGCACCGCCCATCCGCCAGCGGCCGGCTGGTGAGCTGTCGAAAAGTAAAGCCTGGCATAGTAGGGGAGTTACATAATTTTTCCTTCCGTCACCCGTTGCACCTTCCAGATGCTCACGATGTCCTCCTCGTTAATCGTCAGGCTGCCCGCGCGCTCGTTATCCGAATGCAGCGTGAGGGTGCCGTTGCGGCTCAGGTCGTTGTCCTTGATGCGCTTTACCACGAAGTGGTTACCGAACACAATGGCGTAAACTCCTGAGGTCATATACTTGAAATTTGATTTATCTACCAACGTGCAGGCCACGAACCAGCCGCTTAGCAGCGTGGGCTCCATGCTGTCCCCGTCGATTTCCATCTCGATACTGCCGTTTTTTCGCATTTCAGGGGTAGGATTTTGGATAAGTGAAAGCTCATAGTCCTCGAATCCGGCATCCGACGCGAACGATTCGGCGAAGGAGGCGCGGGCCCGCACGGGGACGCGGGGCAGATATAACGGCTCGTCATCGGTGGGGCGCGCAGGCCGAATCCGAGCATTGGAAATAGTATCTTTTTGCTTTGTTGTTGCATCGCCGGCATTAACGCCGCCGATGCCGTGCTCTATATATTCTGGTGTGGTTTTGTAGAGTTTAGCCAAGCAGTGCAGGGTTTCAATGCTGATGCGAATTGTTCCATCCTTTTCGTAACGACCCAGCGCCGCAAAACTTCGGGCCGCTTTGGGGTCGGCTTTCCGCAAGGCTTCTTCTACTTCCTTGAGGGTAAGGCCGCTTTTTCGGCGCAGTTCAGCTAGTCGTGTGGCTTGGTTGGGGTTCGGTGTCATGGCGGTGTCGAAGGATGGAGGTGCAATTTTAACTCCTATTCCTACAACTTGCTACAACGTGTAGGGAATTGTAGCGACAAGTAGCGCAGAGGAAAACTATTTAGCGTGAATTATCGTTTTGCTACAAATACTCCCTATATTTGTCTTCCAACCAACCACATAAACCCATGCCAGATACCCTCACGCCCCCTCCGGAAACCGCGCTCGTCTGGATTCGAGCCCAAATACCCGAGCCGCTGCACACTGCCCTTCAAAAGCTGCAAGCTCAGGCTTTTGTCGATAGTGGAAAGCGCCAAAACTTTGAGGATACGCTCATTACAGTTTTGGAGGCAGGTAAAAAAGCACTTACTCAGCCTGCCGAGTAGCACCCCCTTTTTTTGCCCCGCTCTTAACGTTTTTTGTATCTGCTTGCCGTTAATTGTAGCCAAATGATAACTCCAATGCTCACGCTTCAAATTGCTCCCGGCCAGAACCTGGCCGTGATGCTTTCGGACCCTGCCCAGGCCGAGGTAATGGCTCAGGCCGCCGGCCAGTTCGCCAGCGAAAAAGCCAAGCAGCAGGAGCTCAGCCGTGCCTACCACATGGGCGCCAACATTACGCAAGGCTGCGACTACGACGACCGATTAACCGTGCGGCTCAAAATGAGCGCCGATACGCTCTACCGCTACCTGAGCCTGCCGGTGAAGGATGGCGGCCTGCGCCACCGCCGCAACGGCAACAAGTACGTGGTGAGCGAAATAGCCTGCCGCGAATTCATGGGCGACATGACGCCCGAAGCCGACCCCAAAAAGCAGTAGCGCAATGGGCACGGTCTATCTCCTGCACTTCGATAAGCCACTGGCTCACGCGCAGCACTACGTCGGATTTACCAAGCGCGAAAGCCCGCTGCGGCGCCTGAAAGTGCATCGGGCCGGCCAGGGCGCCCGGCTTACGCAGGTGCTCAACATCGAAGGAATCACCTACCGAGTGGCCCGCATCTGGCGCAACGCCTCCCGCGCCTTCGAGCGCCAGCTCAAGAACCGCAACGGCTGCCGCTGCTTCTGCCCCCTCTGCCGCCCCGACCTCAAAAAATTTAAATACCGCCGCTGGCGGGCCTAATCCAATCCATTCACCCCAAACCATTTAGCACGATGGCAAACCCCTCAACAATCCCCACAACCCCAAGCCGGCACCACGTCAGCGAGTGCGACCTGCCGGACATTTCCCAATCCCTCGCGGCCGGCGCTACCTACGTGCCGCAGATTGAACAGATGAGCTTGGCCGAAATCAAGGCGCAGGCCCTGGGCATCATCGCCGACGCCGGCCTGCCCAAGATGGAGGTAGCGGTTCACCAGAGCCTCGGCCGCGACGACCATGCCGATTATCAGCTCTTTGCTTACGAGCCTGTTTTCCTCACCATCGCCGTGAGCGCATTCGCCGCCAACTCGCCCGAAGAAGTGCTGGCCGTTTTCTCCAAAAAGCTGGGCGCCTGGGCCCGCGACACTAAGCTGCTGCCGGCTGTGCAAAAGATGGAAGGGAGCCTCGCCAGTGCTTAGCCTTCAAATCCTGCCCCCCTCGCCGGGCACCACCACGCGCATGGTTTCCGGCCGCTGCTGCGCCGGCCAACTGCGCGAGGCAGCCAAGAAGGCCACCGAAAGCGCCCTCGACAAAGCCCACCAGCGCACCCTCACCGAGGCGGCGGCCACGGCCAGCCGCCGCGCCGATTCCATCCCGGCCCTGCTGCTGCTGGTGCTGGTGCTGGCCGGCCTCACCCAATGCTCGACGACTCGGGCCACGGCGCCGGCCGAGGCCCACGCCACCACGGCCGAGCACGCCGCCCCGGTGAATGTGCGCGGCTGGCACGAAGTCGATACCCTCGAAGAATAGCATAAAAAAGCCCGCCCAGTAGCACCTGGGCGGGCAGGATTCAACCGAAGTCAAACCCCTCATTTCCTGCAAATATATGGCAACCGCCGATAATAACACCAGCGCCAGCAAGGCCCTGAGCACCAAAGCCAGCGGCACCAAGAAAGTCAAAGCCGAGAGCTTCGACATTTCCCGCTCCGATGAAACCCTCGACTTGGCGAAAGACCTCGCCAAGTTCATCTTGGAAAACAAGCTCACTACGAACGTGCAGGGCAAAGAGTTCGTGAACGTGGAGGGCTGGCAATACGCCGGCTCCCGCCTGGGCATCGTGCCCATCATTGAGCACGTCATCAACGTGAGCAATGAGCACGAGCTGAAATATCAGGCCAAAGTGACGCTCTTTGACCTGCGCCACAACGCCACCGTAGGGGCCGGCTTCGCCGTGTGCTCGAATAAGGAAGCCGGCAAAAAATTCTATCAGGAATTTGCCATTATGTCGATGAGCCAAACGAGGGCCATCGGCAAGGCTTACCGCAACTGCTTGGCCTGGATTATCCGCGCCGCCGGCTACGAGCCCACGCCCGCCGAGGAGATGGACTATAACACCAGCGCCACGGTGCTCGCCGCCCCCGTTGTACCTACAGAGGTAGGGTACACCGCTGACGAAGCCGTGAAAGCTGTGCTGGCTGTGAACACCAGCGCCGACCTACGCACCCTCTGGCCCAACCTGAAAGAGCACAAGGGCCACGAGCTTTTTGATTTGGCTTGCAACGCTACGAAAGTGCGCTGGGACGCCCCCGAACATAACAGCCCCTCGGCTGAGAATGCCGTGGCCAGCAAGGCACAGCGCGACTTGGCGCACAAGCTGCTTGCCTCCAGCAAAAACGACGGCTACCGCGCCGACGCCCTGCAACTGCTGGTAGATGCGGGCCTGCCCTGGGTAACGGCCAGCACTATTGTAGACACGGCCCAGCGCAACATTCAGGCGCCCGAGATGCGGGTAGTAGGCACCGACGAAGCGCACGAGCCCTCCAAGCCTGTGCAGTACGCTACGGCCGCCCAAAAGGAGCAAATCATTCGGATGCTGAATCATCCGGTGATTACCCGCCCCGAGAAGACGAAGATGCTGCTCAACATCAACCGACTGGACGAGGAGCGGGCCAACCAAGCCATTGCCAAGCTGCAAAGGGCAATCGATGACCGCGAGAACGGCGGCCCTAAAGCTGCCTAGTCGCCATGCTGGTAACTGCTCAATCCGAATTTATTCCGCGCGCCTGGGCCCCGTTCGACGCCTCGGAGGCGCTGGATTTCTGGCTCCGGAACCCGTTGCTGCGCCACTTCTACGCGAAGAAAATGGCCGCTACCGAGGCCCTGGCCGCGACGCTGACGGACAATGCCGACAAGCTGGCCAAGACCTGGGCGCTGCGGCAAATGCAATTCCACTGCTGGCTCTACAGGAACCCCAAACCTGAGGGCCTGCCCTCGCTGAGCTGGGACGAATTCCGCGACGTGATGCACCGCATTGAGGACAAAAGCGAGCGTGACCAAGTGCGCAGCTTCGCCCGCGCCTACCACCTGGCGCCCTATGAGCTGCGCTGGCTGGCCGACCGAGTGGAGGCCGTGCTCGCGGCCCGCGCTGAGCCGGTGCTCAGCTAGAAAAACGAAGGAGGGGCCGCGCTCGAACGCGGCCCCTCCCATTCTTTAACTACTTCTTAGACAAAGATAATGGAATCCACTTTTGATTTTTCCAAACGTTTCACCCCCAAGCGGAAGCTTGAATTCGCCCAACTGCTCAAAAGCATCTCGCGCCAAATTGGCTTCAAGGTCAGCTCGCGCGGCTGGTGCTACATCATGGAGCAGAAGGGCCTTATTAATAAGGACCAATTCGACCGGGTGGCCGACGCCATCAACGACCTGCGCCGCCAGGGCATGATTCCGGTGGATTTTGTAGCTGAGGAATCGGCCCGCCAGTTTCAGGGTGTAGAGGAGGAATACGATGGCGACGTTGATGACGTCATCGGATGGATGACGCGCGACGTGCTCAACGGCGGCAAGTACTTCACCCCCGACTGGTGGGAGGATGAAGAATATTATATCCAGTGCGTAGTCGAAAAAATCGACCTCGTGACCCTCTTTGCACCTGTTTGCGAGAAGTTCAAAATTCCGATTGCTAACAGCAAAGGTTGGTCATCTATTCTCCAGCGGGCCGAGTATGCCCGCCGCTTCAAAGAGGCCGAGGATAAAGGGCTGAAGTGTGTGCTGCTCTACTGCGGCGACCACGACCCCGACGGGAAGCGCATCAGCGAAACGCTGCGCAACAATCTGGAACAGGTGAGTGAGGTAACCTGGGGCGATGGGACGGACGGCTACGACCCCGCCGACCTCATTATTGACCGCTTCGGCCTGAATTACGATTTCATCAAGGCCAACGGCTTTACCTGGATTGACAACCTCATTACGGGCTCGGGCGGCAACCTCGCCAGCCCGAGGCACCCCAACCATAGTTTGCCCTACGTGCAGGAATACCTCCGCACCATCGGGGAGCGCAAGTGCGAGGCCAACGCCATTGTAACGCTGCCGCGCGTAGCTCGGGCGATGGTACGCCAAGCCATTGAGAAGTACCTGGGCGAAGGTGCCGAGCAGCGTTTCGAGGAAAAAATGCAGGCACGGAAGGATGAGTATAACGAGCGACTGAAAGAAATCGGGCTCTACGACATCATCACCGATTTCCAGGCCGGCCGCAATAACGAGGACGAGGACGATGAATAGCCCGCAGCTCTCCATTAGGGCGCTGCTCGACAGCGACAACCCCGACCAAGTGCTGGCCGAATATTACGCCCGCTGCTCACCTGAGCAGCGGGCCACGGCCCACAGCAACGTGGCGAAGGGGTTGGCCGTGGTAGAGGAGCACCCGCGCGGCACGCTGGGCGAGTCCCTGCGCCAGCATCTGAACATCATTGTGGCCGAGCAGCGAAAGCTGGGGGAGGTGCCCAATGAGTGAGGCTCAATACTTCCAGCGCACCACCTCCGTAGGCCGTGGCCAGGAGAGCGCCGAAAAGAAGAAATGCACTTGGCACACCGAGTATTTCAAATACTACACCGATAAGGAAGGCGCGTGGCTGCTCTGCTCGGTGAATGAGTGCGAGGATAAAACGATGTGGTTTTCCAAGCCCATGCCGTTCCCTGTGCCGCAGCGGGCCCAGCCCAGCACCGCCAAGGTGTATGCGGCTGCCCTGGCTCGTTATGAAGTAGTGGCGGCCAAAAAGAAAGCTCAGGCCGACACCGACAGGGCTGCTAAAAAGAAGCTGGCCGAGATGCGCGCGGCCCTGGGCTCGCTTTCAAAGCCCGCGCCAGTGCGCAGCGAAGCATCTCTACCGCAGCCCGTGGCCGCTGAACCGGAGGCAGTAATCGAACAACCGGCGCCGGCAGCCGTGGCAGCTCTGCCGCTGGCTACCGGGCCGCAGCTACTCGATGACTTCACGGTAATCGATACCGAGTTTGTGCCCGAGGGTGCTCACCTGCTGGAAGTGGCCGCCATTCGCTACATCAACCTGGAGCCCCGCGAAGCCTTCGTGTCCTTCGTAGCCTACGGCGGTTTCCTGCCCCGCTTCGTGACTGAGCTAACGGGCATCACCGCGCTACACCTGCACGGCGCCCCCTCCGAGAAAAAGGTGCTGGGCCTGCTGCGCCAGTACGTGGGCGACTCGCTCATTGTCTGCCACAACGTGCCGGCCGATAAGCGCATCATCGACGCCACCCGGGCCCGCCTCGGCGCCACCGACGAACTGCCCAACCCCTGGCTCTGCACAATGGCGCTGGCCCGCAAACGGCTGCCCAAAGGCCAAGGGGTGGGCTTGGCCGACCTGTGCCAGCATTTCAGCATCCGGCGCCGTGGTGAGCACCGGGCAAAGGCCGACGTGCTCATGACTTTTCAGGTGCTGCGCAAACTCCACGAGCTGCAGCCCATCACGCGCGGCGAGCTATTCGGCGCACCCAAGCCCAGCAAGGGCAAGAAAAACACTGTACCGGCCGGCCCCGGCCTTTTTGTCGAAGCCGCATGAGTGCCGCCCAAGCCGTCCTGATGAACGCCGCCGCTGGCGGTGCTGCCCCATCCTCGCCTCCTCGTATGTCTATTTCGATTGCCCACGGCCTCACCATTCCAGAATGGGTCTTGACCCAGAAAATAACCTGGGCGGCTCGGCTGGTGCTTTCCGAAGTGCTGAACCTGTATAAGGTGAAGGGGCAGGTGTGGGCGGAAGATGATTATTTCGTTGACCGCCTCGACCTCTCGAAGCGCATCGTAGGCCAGGCCATTAAGGAGCTGGCCGACGCCCGGCTGCTGCATCGTGACACGAAGCAGAACCGCCGGCATAAGCGCATCCTCACGCCCTCGCTCGACGGCCTACCTGTTGCAGAATCTGCAACAGGTAAGAGGCCCGACCTATTGCAGAATCCGCAAGAACCTCTTGCAGAATCTGCAACAGGTCTATTGCAGGATTCGCAAGAGGCTATTGCAGAATCTGCAACCTTAAATAGTAAGTTAAATAGGGAGGGAAAAACAAACCAAAGCAAAACAGGTGCGGGCGCGGATTTTTCTCAAAATTCTTCTTCCCCTGCTGAAAGCTTAATTACTGCCCCCACCCCCGTTGCGGCGCCCCCCGCCCCGGCGGCCGACGATGCCGACGAGGCCCGCGCCTTCGTGAAGCAGATGGCGCCACTCTGGAAAGTGAGCGAGGCCAAGAACTTCCAGAGCTGGGCCAAGCTCACCCGCTTTGCCCTGGCCCTGGCGGCGCAGGGCAAGCTCGCGGAGCTGCGGGAGCAATTCGCCGGCTTCCGCGACTTCTTCACCGGGGCCAGCCTCACGCCCCACAACCTCGACAAGTTCACCGGGCACGAAGGCCAGGCCCCGCCTTACTCGCTGGGCACTTGGTGCGAGTGCGACTGGCCCGCCAAAGCAGCCGACCGCAAGCCTGTCCAACCCCAAGGCCCGCCCGAGAAAGCCGAGCGCTCCTCAGCCTCCCCATCCAAACCTAAACCATCCTGGCGCTAATGACTGCCGCACCCACTAAACCCATTTCGACGGTAGCCAGCCCCAAGCCGGAGCTTGGCTACCTCCCCCCGCACGACCTGGCCACTGAGCGGGCTATCCTCGGCGCGATGATGCTCGAAGCCCCGGCCCTGGCCACGGTGCTCGGCATCATCACCACCGAGGCCGTTTTCTATGGCATTGCCCACCAATTCATTTTCAAAGCTATCCGCGCGCTTTTTGAGGCGGGCGAGGGCGTTGACCAAATCACGGTGGTAACCCAGCTTCGCAAGCTCGGGGTATTGGAACGGGCCGGCGGGCCTTTCGCCGTGGCTGACCTGACAACCAAAGTCAATTCCTCGGCCCACCTGGAAACGCACTGCCGCCTCGTGCAGGAGTTTTACGCCCGCCGCGAAATCATCGAAGCCGGCACCCGCATGGCCCAGCATGGCTACGACGACGGCGCCGACCCGCTCGACTTGGTGACCGAGGCCCAAACCCGGCTCATCAACCTGCATGGTACGATGGAAACCAAGCAGGTGGCCGGGGGCGAGGAGGTGTATGATGCTGCTTTCCGCGCGCTGGCCCAGGCCATGCAGCAGGAAGGCATGACGGGTGTAGATACCGGTATTCGGGAGCTGAACCGCGCCACCAACGGCTGGCAACCCTCGGATTTGATTGTGCTGGCGGCGCGGCCGGGGATGGGCAAGACCGCTGCAATGCTGCATTTCGCCCGCACCTGTGCCCTCGACCTGGGCGAGGCCTGCGCCATCTTCTCGCTGGAGATGCCCAAGCTGCAACTCATGCAACGCATGATTGCCAGCGAGTTGGAGGGCTATGCTAATTCCGACTTGCGGGCCGGCCGTGTGGCCAGCGAGGAAGAGTTCAACCGGATTTATAAAGCGGCTGCTCGGCTCAAAACCCCCAAGCTGCGCATTGATGACACCAGCGGCCTCAGCATCCAGCAGCTACGGGCCAAGGCCGTGCGCCTGAAAGCCGAGCACGACATTAAGCTCGTGCTCGTGGATTATATCCAGTTGATGAAGGGCAGCCAGAAGGGCAACCGTGAGCAGGAAATCGGCAGCATCACGCGCGGGCTTAAAGAGCTGGCCAAGGAGTTGAACGTGCCAGTGATTGCCCTCTCGCAGCTCAGCCGCGACGTGGAGAAGCGCGGCGGCGAACGGCGGCCCCAGCTCAGCGACCTGCGCGAGTCGGGCAGCATCGAGCAGGACGCCGACGCCATCGTGTTTCTGTGGCGCGGCGAATACTACGAAATCGAAGAATACCAGGACGGCACGGCCACGAAGGACACGCTGCTATTCGACCTGGCCAAGCACCGCAACGGGGCGCTGGGCGAAATCATCACCGGCTGCCATATCAGCGAGGGCCGCTTCTTCGACTTGAAACAGGAGGGGGCCTTTGCCGACCTGCAGGTGGGCGCGGCCGTGGTGAAGCTCGGCGGGCTGCCCAATTCGACCGAGCACACGCGCGAAGATGATGACGATAACGACCTGCCTTTCTAGCCTATGAAATCCCTGTTTTTTCCGCCGGCCTGCCCCGACTGCGGGCAGCCGCGCAACCGCTGCATTTGCCTTCCCTGGCTCCAACCCTTAACGGCCCGAGTGGTCACCCAACCCAATGTGTAATACAAAAACCCCCCAGCTGGCGGCCGGAGCCGAGCCCCTCGAAAATCCGCTGGCTATCGTTGCCGAGGTGGTCAGCGATTGGCTTTTGGAAGAAGGCATTTCCTCCCGCATGGTAACTGAGGAGCAGGCGGCGGCCCTGTTTATGATGCTGGGCACCGCCGGCTACTCCATTGTTCCCAACGCCATGCTTCCCGGTGCTGCGGCCCGGCAAAACAATTATATCCCCTGCGGGCAGTGCGGCGCCTGCGCTGCTCACGAACCTTGCTCAGTGCTGTAAAAATGGAAATCAACACCCACCTCACTACCGAGCAAATCGACGCCCTCACGCCGGGCCCCGATACGGATATGCTAGTAGGCCGGCACCTGTTTCGCCTGCAACCCTACCGGCCAACTAATTCAGGCATTAACGTGCCCGGCTACCAGCGCAAGGGCTCCGGCGGCTGGGCTTGGCTGCCCCGCTACTCAGTAGATGGCCCGGCCATGCTGGAGCTGCTGGGGCTGCTGCTGGCCAAGAAAATTGTCGTGGATATCAGCAGCAACGCCGGCGAGGTGCGGCTGCAATTCCGTGACCGTGGCCGTGGGGGTGTAGATGGTGTTTCGGCCCGCTGGCTCGGCACCGTGAATGATTTGCCGCTGGCCTTGTGCCAGGCCGCGCTGAAACTGCCCTATCTGTAAATGCCCCCTCGCAAGCCTGAGCAGCTCACCTCGGAGCAATTCCGCGCCCGTTACGCCACGCCCGCCGCCTCGGTGGGCGTGGCCAAGGCACGCGCCCCAACCAAGAAGAAGGCCAGCCCGACCAATGAGCTCACCAAGGCCGTGGTGAAGATGCTCACGCTGGGCGGCTGCAAAGCATGGCGCCAAAACAATGGCGCGGTGTACGACCCCACCCGCGAGGTGTTTCGCGCGGGCTCGGCCACGCCCGGCATCTCGGATGTGCTCGGCTACCATCGGGCAACGGGCCGGTTCGTCGCCGTCGAAATAAAAACGGGCTCGGATAAGCTCAGCCCTGAACAAACCAGCTTTTTAGACGAGGTGCGCCGGGCCGGCGGCTTCGCCTGCGAGGGGCGCAGCCTCGACCAAATACGCGCGGAATTCAACGCCTGGGCCCAGGCCCTGCGCTCGTAGGGTGGCGGCCCTACGATACTTCAACCCGAAACGTTTTTCTGCTATCCCTATGCCCGCTCCGCGCGCCTACATTCACCACTCCACAACCACCATCACTTTTCTTAAAACCAACTATATGCGCCTGGGGCGTCCGATGAAGGAGTTATCGGTTGAGTTGGGCATCTCTACCAAAAAGCTTTACAAGTTGGCTGAACGGGAAAGAATCCTAAAAACAAAGGGGAAAAATTAGCCAAAGGCTTCCGTTGGGTTCGGAATTTTAATCTGTGCTCGACAACCAAGACCCCGCCGCCGCTTACGAATTACAAGCTACTGCGTGCCTCGCTGCGGCGGAGGCTCACCAGGAGCGCCTGCTCTCCGTGGCCGAACGGCTCGCCGGCACGCCCGAGGGCGGGATGGAGCTGTATCAAGAGGCCGTGCTGCGCTGCCACGACATGATACAGTCGAAGGGTTTTCACGGCGACCATTTTGAGTTTTACCTCCTCAAAACGATTCGGAACCTGGCCTTCCCCTCGCAGCAGAAAGCCCAGCTGCGCACCGTCCCCCTTTCGCCAACGCTGGAGCTGAGCACGCCCGCCACCGAGGCGCCGGCCACGGATGCAGTCGCGCACCTCGCCGAGCAGGTAAGCGCCGAGGCGCAGGCCCGCTTCGGCATGGCTGACCGGGTGGCGCTGCGGCTACACGCCGAGGGCTACTCCTTCCAGCAGATTAGCGAGATGACAACCGGCGGCGACCAGAGCTGGATACGCCGCCGCGTCAATAAAATGAAAAACCACCTGCGCGCGGCCTTCGGGCGGGCGTGGGCCAACCTGGAAGCCTGATGAGCTACGAAGCCCTGAACATTTCGGCCCTGCGGCTGAACGATGCAAACCCGCGCATTCTCAAAGAGAAGCGCTTTACTCAGTTGGTGCAGTCGCTTATCGACTTCCCCGAGATGATGCGCCTGCGCCCGACTGTGGTCGATGAGGATGGCGTGGTGCTCGGGGGCAATATGCGCACCCGGGCCAAGCAGCACTTGCTCAGCCTGCCCGAAGGGGAGAAAGAGCACCGCATCGAACGCGCCGTCGCGGCCCGCAACATTCCCGAGGGAGACTCGGCCGCCGCTCAGGACTACACCAACGAGCTGCGGCTGCTGCTGTTTGGCGAGGAGGTGCCGGTGGTGCGGGCCCTCGGCCTCACGCCCGAGCTGAAGCAGCAGTTCATCATCAAGGACAATACCTCCTTCGGCGAGTGGGATTTCGATATGCTGGCCAACGGTGACTGGCCCAACGCCGCCATCTTGGAAGGGTGGGGGATGGACATACCGCCGGGCTGGGGCGATGACGACGCGGCGCCCTCGGATAGCCCCGCTGGCTCGCTCGCTGAACGCTTCATCGTGCCGCCTTTCTCGGTGCTCGACACGCGCCAGGGCTACTGGCAAGAGCGCAAGAACGTCTGGAAAGAACGCATCGGCGACAACGGCGAAAGCCGCAACGGCACGCTGCGCCGCTCGGCCAGTGGCGACGACCCGAGTTATTACCGGCAAAAATCAAAGGCCGAAAAGCAGTTGGGCCGTGAGCTGACGAAGGAGGAGTTCGAAGCCGACCACTACAAGCGTACCACCAAGCTGGCGCAGGGCGTTTCGCTGCTCGACCCGGTGCTGGCCGAGCTGGTGGTGCGTTGGTTCGGTTTGGAAGGCGGCGCGGCCTTTGACTGCTTCGCGGGTGATAGTGTGTTCGGTTTCGTGGCCGCTGCCTCGGGCATGAGCTTCACCGGCATAGAGCTGCGCCAAGAGCAGGCCGACCTCAACCAAAGCCGCACCGACAGCGAGGAGCTGCCCGCCCGCTATATCTGCGACGACGGCCGCAACGTGGGCGAGCACCTGGCCCTCGAAAGCCAGGATTTGCTGTTCAGTTGCCCGCCCTACTTCGACCTGGAGGTTTACAGCGACAAAGCCAACGACGCGAGCAATCAGGGCACCTACGCCGAATTTTTGGCAATCCTGCGCGACGCCCTCACTTCGTCGGTGGGCTGCCTGAAAGAAAACCGCTTCGCTGTTATCACGGTGGGCGACGTGAGAGAGAAGAAAAGCAGCGGCTACTACGGCTTTCCCGCCGACATCACTGCCATCATGCGGGCGGCGGGCCTGCACTACTACAACGAGCTTATCCTAGTGGAGATGGCCGGCAACGCCGCAATTCGGGCCGGCCAGCAGATGAAGCACCGCAAGCCGGTCAAGACCCACCAGCAAGTCCTCGTTTTCTACAAAGGCGACCCGCGCGCCATCAAAACCCACTTTCCCGAGATAGAATATGACGCCGAAGATTTGGAATCATTCGCTGTGGATACCCCAGGCGAGTCCGAGTAAGCTCCGCCCGCTGTTCGATGCCCTGCTCGCTGGGGCCACCTTCTCGGTGCTCAACTTTACAGAATACCACTTCCGCCCCTACGGATGGACGGCCCTGTGGCTGCTGGGCGAGAGCCACCTCGCCATTCACACCTTCCCCGACTACGGCACGGCCTACGTGGAGCTGTCGTCGTGTATGCTGGATAAGTACGTTCACTTCGTCACGGCTTTGGAGCAGTGGGTGAGTGCTCAGCCGCCGGCCGAGCCCTTACTGCCTTGCGTGACGCTGCCCGCTCCGGAGTCGATGGCCTCCTATTCACGGCCCTACACCCAGCCCGATTTACCCCTCTCCGTTACGGCATGAAGTACTCTCTCAAGAAAGCCCGCGCGATAGCCGATGCCTTCGCCACGGCCGAGCACAAAGTGGCTGACGTGTGCAAGCAGTTTGAAATCTCGGAATCCACTTTCTACGCTTGGAAGGCAGATAATCCGGAGTTTTCGGAGTTGCTTAAAAAGGCTGAGGAGCTTCGGCGCCAAGCCCTGGGCGAGATGGCACGCAGTGGGCTGGCCCTGCTGCTCGGCAAGCAGGAGGTAGAGGAAACGACCATTGAGTTTATTCCCGACAAGAAGGACAAGGCCAAGCGAACTGTCAAGCTCCAAAAGGTGACGAAGCGTGTGGTTATGCCCAACGCCACCGCCGTAATCTTCGCCCTCAAAAACCTCGACGCTGACAATTTCAAGGATAAGCACGAGGTGGAGCACAGCGGCGAGATGGGCGTGACCTGGAACGAAACCAAGACCTACGCCGCGCCCGCTGATGATTCTCACGCTTAAGCAAACCACTGCCCTCGACCTGCTCGAAGACCACGAGAGCGAGGTTACGGAGGTGCTGTTCGGCGGCGGGGCCGGCGGGGGCAAGAGTGGCTTGGGCTGCTATCATCTGGTGAAAAACGCCATCAAGTACCCCGGTTCCCGCTGGCTGATGGGCCGTGAGGAGCTGCAAAACTTGAAGGAAACAACCCTCGTCACGCTGTGGGATATTCTCCGGATGCAGAACGTCCCAGCCACTGCCTACCGCTACTATGAGCAGAAGAAGCGGATTGATTTTAAGAATGGCTCGGCCATCCTGCTGCGTGAATTGAAGTACGAGCCCAGCGATAAGGACTTCGACAGCTTGGGCTCGCTGGAAGTAACTGGCGGCTTCATTGATGAGATTCCGCGCATTGTGCAGAAGGCTTGGCAGGTGGTGAAAAGCCGCATCCGCTACAAGCTCGACCACTGGTGCCACCGCTGCGGTCGGCTCAACCACCCAGCCAAAGGCAAGAGGGGCCAGCCCGACCACCCCGGCAACGAGGTGCTGCGGCATGACGACACCGGCAAGCCGGTGCTTTGGCGTTGCCGCCAGTGTGGTACGATTACGTCCGGCCTGCGCCCGAAGCTGCTCGGCAGCTGCAACCCGTCGAAGACGTGGGTTTATCGCTACTTCTACAAACCCAACAAAGAGGGCACGCTCCCAGCTCACAAAGCATTCGTGCCTTCGCTGCTCAGCGACAACCCGCACGTTTCGGCCCACTATCGCCAGTCGCTGCTCGACCTCGACAAAGCCAGCTTGCAGCGCCTGCTGCTGGGTAATTGGGAGTACGACGACGACCCCGACGCGCTGATGCACTTCGATGCCATCAACGACCTATTCCAAAACCAGCACGTTCCCGCCACCGGCAAACGATATATCACGGCCGACGTGTCCCGCTTCGGCGGCGATACCATCCGGCTGGGGGTGTGGGACGGTTGGCGCTGCGTCAAGCGGGTGAAGAAGGCGAAGCAGAGCACCACCCAAACCGCCGCCGACATTCGGGCCCTGGCCACTGAGTACCGCGTGCCCATGAGCCAGGTGCTGGTGGACGAGGACGGCGTGGGCGGCGGCGTGCTCGACCAACTGCCCGGCGCCAAAGGCTTCCTCAACGGCAGCCGCCCACTGCCCAACCCCCATGCCAAAACCTTCGAGGAGCGCAAGCGGGCCGAAAACTTCGAGCACCTCAAGGCGCAATGCACCTATGGCCTGGCCGGGAAGGTGAACGCCGCCGAGGTCTGGATTATGGACGCCACCGAGGAGGAGCAGCAGTTCATCACCGAGGAGCTGGAGCAGGTGAAGCGCAAGGATGCCGATAAGGACGGCAAGCTCCGCATTGTGCCCAAAGACGTGGTGAAACAGGCCCTCGGCCGCTCACCCGACACCAGCGATATGCTGATGATGCGCTTTTGGTTCGAGCTGAAGCCTGCCGGCTCGGGCTACGACTGGTAACATTCATTTCCTCACCGACTTATTGCAAATGGTTCGTATCAAAATCAAGGATTCTGAGGGTGCTGAGTTGTTCGGCACCCTCCCCACCAGCTGGGGCAGCACGCCGCTGGCGCCGTTCCTAGCCCTCGCCACGGCCAAGACGATGCCCGAGCGGTGCGTGGCCGTTGCCCAAATGCTGGGCGTGCCCGAGGAGGTGTTTCTCTCGGACGTGTCGCACCTCGTGCCCATCCAGCGCGCGGCCCCCTGGCTGTTCGATGGCACGCTGCCCGATGCCACCGAGCTAGTGCCCACCATTTACCACGAGGGCAAACGCTACAACCACGTAGGGCATCTAGACCGGATAAACGGCGAGCAGATGGAGGCGCTGCTGAACTTCCTGCGCGACCACGAGGCCAACCCGCTGGCCTCGTCTCCGGCGCTGCTGGCCGTGCTCTACTGCCCGGCCAAGACGAAGCAGACGGCCGACGTGGTGGCCGCCGCTGCCCGCGCCTTTGAAACCCTCGACATGGCGCAGGCGTGGCCCGCCCTAGCGGTTTTTTTGCGGAGCTCAGGTCGTGCCGCCTGGAGCATCCGCACAGCCTTGGCACTCGAAAAAGAACTTCGGACGATTCTGGAAACCTTGGAGGCAGCAATGCCCCCGACTACGGCTTCTACCACATTATGGCAGCGTGCGCGCGGCGGGCTAGTACGACTGTGGCTCAGAAACGCAAAGAAAACGCTCTCGAAATTTTAGAGGAGGAGGAATACTACCGGGCCATGCAGGCAGCCCAAAAGACGAAGCCCTAGCCAAATTCTGAAGGTTTCCGCTTTTGGGTATATGCAGAAGTCTTTTGATGAAGTGCTCAACTACCTACAAGGCCTCGGCCGGCGGCGCACCGCCATCAGCCGCGCGGCCCTGGGCTACGAGGGCAGCGGCCAATACCCGGTGTTAGTGGTGGAGCCCGACCCTTTCTGCGGCGAAAGCTCGCCGGGGCTGATGAACTACGATTTTGCCTTCCTCGTGCTCAACCGCGAGGCCGACGAAAACGGGGTATATCAGCGCCGCGACCCCGCCCAGGAGCCCGCCCTGCTGGCTCAGACCGGGCAGTGGTGCGACGAACTCATTGAGATGCTGCGCCACGAAAACCCCGGCGACCTCGCTAAAGGCACCTACAACCGCGCGGCCCTGACGCAGCACGGCACCGACCTAGCCACCGGCTGGCGGGTGGAGTTCCGCCTGCAGGTGGCCCAAAACATCGACCGTCGCGCCAACGCTGACCTATTCGCCCCCGCTGAATAAATGAAAGTTACCGCATACACCGCCCCGGTGGGCAAAGTCATTGGCAGCCGTGGGCTGACGGATAACGTCAATGCCGGCCACCGCCAGATTCAGGAACTCACCGAGTACATCAATAACCTGCTGACGGCCCCCAATCAGCAGCCCGGCGGCCCGTTTCAGGCCCGCTTCCTCACCGATGCCCTGCGCGGCCCCAACGCCAGCGACGGCATCACGGCCGAAACCCTGCTGCGTGAGCGCGCGCCGCTGTTCTACCTGGGCTGCTCTATCCTGGTAGAGTTCGACGGCAGCGGCACGCGCTGGAACTTCTACCGAGTGGAGTACGACGGCGTGCCCCGCACCGGTGCCGCCTTCCCAGGCCTGCGCGTGTACCGCACGGCCGACATGGTAGATGGTGAGCTGCTGCCCGCGAAGCTGATACCGCTGGCCGACGCCCGCGACTTCGTGGCTTACGCCACCATCAACGGCAGCACCTACCGTTGGCGCGTGGGCCAGTTCGCCAGCGCCTACATCGCCGCCCAAAGCAGCGAGCAGTTCTTCCGCTACGTGGGCCCCGACGATGCCGTGGCCCCGGCCCCCACCGGCACCGCCGCCGACGCCGGCATTTGGGTGCTGGCCAGCCTGACGGACATGCCCCCGGTGGGCGTCACCACCGCTCAGTTCTACGCGCTGCAAAGCCGCGTGGCCAGTACGGAGGACGCGGTGGAACTGCTGCAAAACGGCAAAATCGAACTGTGGCAGCCGGGCCCGGTGTACGCCGCCCGCGTGTACCTGCTGCTGGGCGGCATCGGCACCGGCCTCTATCAGCCCAAAGCCGACTACCTCAACAGCGGCAGCGTGAGCCCGGCCTACTACTACCGGGTGGCCGATTTTCGCTTCCTGCCCACGCAGGACGTGCAGGTGCTGGTGTCGAACCTCACCACCCGCGTTCAGATTTTAGAGAACAACGCGACCACCGGGGCCGATACGGAAGCGTATGGCGGCTGGGACCCGGTGGCTAACAATCCGACGCTGAATCCGCTGCCCTACGCCATCAGCCCAGGCCCGGCCACGCCCAAGGGCAAATACTACGTGGTGTCGAAGAACTGTTTGCCGGTGAACACGGTGGCCTATGCTGACACGCTCAGCAACGACCCTGGTTTTATTCGCGTGCCCTCTGCCGATGGGTTCGGCACCATACCCAACGGCAGCACCGTTACCGGCACCGGCATCCCGGCCGGCACCGTCGTGGTAGGGGGCAGTTACTCCGGCGGCAGCCCATACGTGGAGTTTCAACTCTCGAAGAACGTGAGCGTGACCGCTGGCACGGCCCTGACCTTTACGCCCACTTTCGCCGGCTTTACCAGCTTCTACATTGGCGACCGACTCTTCAGCAACGGCTTGTCCTGGGAACTGCGCCCCGGCATGGCCCGCGTACTGGCGGGCGCCGGCACCGGCACCCCGGCGGCTAACAGCGTAACTGAGGCGATGCTGGCCCCGGCGGTGCGCACCAAGCTCAACGCCAGCGGCACGAGCACCGGCGGCATCGACTACGCCACGCCCGTACTGCACAGCGCGGGCGTGGCGCTGGCTGTGGGCGACTGCGGCAGGCACCACGTTTTCACCGGCACCGGGCAAGACCTGTGGACGGTGCAACTGCCCGACCCCGCCGCCGCCGCTGGCAAACAAATCAGCGTGCGCGTGGCGAACGGTGCGAGTGGTATGTGGGCCTTCACGGCGGCCGATATTGACGGCGAGCCCGAGCGGCTGATGTGGGCCGGCGAGGTGGCATTCCTCACCAGCGACGGCAGCTCGTGGCACAAGCAGGGCGGGCGCTTTATCCCCCTCACCATCACGCTGGGCATGAGCGGCGGGCAGACCTTGAGCGGCTACCAAATCACCACCCTGAACTTTACCCAGCGGGTGAGCGGGAACGCGCCAGCCCGCGCGTTCTACGCCGCCGCTAACGGCATTCGTGCGCTGCGCAAAGGACTGTACGCGGCGGCTCTGACGGCCTACTGCGAGGCCGGCGGCTTGGCCCGCCCGGTTGAATCCATTGTGTCAGTGAACGGCGATTATGGGCACATCAAATCGGTGAACACCGCCTCGAACATCGCCGCATCCGGCAACGGCCAGTACTGGGCGCAGCTGCGCGCCTCCGAAAACCCCTACGACTTGGAGAAAGACGATTACGTGAACGTGCGGGTGTATTCCGATGCCGGGTTGGTCATCTACAACCAAGGCGCCATTCACCCATTTTTTTCCCTCACCGAAATTCAACGCTGGTAAACCATGCCCCTCGAACTCACCGCCCCGCCCTTCATCGACCGCCCGGTGCGCCCTTTGGTCAAGGGCCCGATTACTTACCAGCGTGTGCAACGCTACCTCACCCACTACCCGAAGCAAGACCCTATAACGGGCAATGTGGTGCTGTTTCTGAGTGCGTGGGTGATGCACTTTTTCACCAACCCAGACGGTAGCCCAGGGGCCGACGCCAGCGAAACCGTGGCCAACTATCAAATCACTTACGAGGCCAACAACAAAGAAATCATCGACCTCAGCTCCGGCGCGATTCTCTACACCCGCGACAAGGAGAACGACGAAACATGGGCGGCACTGCTGGCGGCCGACCCGCGCCCCCTGGCTGAGCGCGGCAACGCCTTTGGCTGGCAGATGCAGCAGAAGCCCGAGATAACCCAGGCTGCCCAGATTGAGGCCGCAATGGATGCAGCCGACGGCCCGCCCTGGTATCGGTTCGGCCGTGACGAGGAGCCCGCCGCCTGATGATTTCCGCAGCCTGGCTTTTCGTCCTGCCGGCCCTCATGCTGGCCGTGCCCGCCCTCAACTGGCTCAACCGCCGCTTCCGTCGCTAGTTGCCCATGCCCGCCCCTTCGCCCATTCGTGACATTCTCGAAGCCATTGGCCTGGCCATCTGCCGCGAGATGGTGCGGCTGCTGGATGAAACGGGCCGCTACCCGTTGCGGGCCAATTCAACGCTGAAACGCCAACTGCTGAGCGGCGAGGCCGTGAAGGTGAAGCAGGGCCGGGGCAGCTCGGGCCGCTTCGAAGGCTTCACGGCCAACGCCAGCATTGAACTGTACGCCCTCGACTATCTGCAATGGGTGGACAGCGGGCGGCGGCCCGGCGGCAAGAAAGTGCCTCTGTCGGCCATTCTGAAATTCATAAAAGACCGTGGCCTGCAATACCGCGACAAGACCACCGGCCGCTTTGCCCGCTCGCGGGTGCGGCTCAAGGGCCGCGACGGCAGCCCGGCGCAGTCGGTAAACCGGCTGGCTTTTATGATTCAAAACGCCATTTACCGCCGGGGCATTCGGGCGCGGCCTGTCATCGGCCCGGCCTTCGACCTCGGCGCCCACCTCGTGGAGCTGTACCTCGACAGCCAGTTTTTGGATGGTCTGACCTACGACCTGGAGCAGCAGCTCGACTTGATTTTCACCAGCAGCAAATAGCACCATGCCAGCAGCACCCGGGAGCGGCTCGCCGCCCAGCATTAACAATTTAGCTAACACCTGCGACGCAGCCGGCGGCGCAAGCCTTGTCACGTTCACCGTGAACAAAGGCATTGCGGGCGTGCCTTGCGCCGTGGTGCTCACCAACGCCGCAGGCGATATTGTCTGGACTGGTGGCATGACCACCGTTCTTAATTCAAAGTCGTTCACCATCACCGGCACGGCTAACGGCGACTATACCCTGACGGCCGACAACGGCGAGGCCACCGATACGGCAGGCTTCACGATTGCGTGTTCCGTAGCCCCGATTACGCTGGTGGCCCGCAACATCACGCAGCCCACGCCTAGCGTGCCCACTGGCCGCGTGGTCATTGAAGCCCAGGGCGGCAGCCCGGCCCTCACCCAGCTCTACATCAACATTCCAGGCGTAACGGCCGGCACCGTGGCCATGTCCTCGGTAGCCGTCAGCTACATCTACGACCGGGCCGGCATCGCCGTGGGCCGGCATGTAGCTACCATTACCGATGGCTCCAATCTCAGCAACACGCTGGAAGTGCCTTTCGAGATTCTGGCCCTGGTAGGCGGCTGCACCGACCCCGAATCCGACAACTACAACCCGGCCGCCACCTACAACGACGGCAGCTGCGTGATTGCCCCGCGCCTCGTGCTCGACACGACATTGCCCGCTCTCGTACCCAACGGCCGGCCGGTATGGGTTTCGCTCAGCAGCCCCGAGATTGCCAACGCCACGCCCGCCAAAGCCGATGCCTTCATCAACTTGGAGTTTTTGGCCGGCACGGCTGGCGTGGTGCTGGAGGTGAACGGCTACCGCCTCGAAAGTGGGCCGGTGCTGCTGGCTACAAACTTCATCGACGCGCCCTCGCTCGTGGAGGCGCTGAACGCCATCGGCCCGCTGGCGGCTGCCTACGACATTCACCAGAACCAAGACGACGAGGTGCGCCTCACGGCTTGGGCCGAGGGCACCCGCTTCAACCTCGATTTGACCACCAGCGACGCCGCCAAGGTTTCGGTAGTGGCCGTGGACGGCGTGAACCGCTTCCACTCCCAGCGGCGTGAGCAGTGGGGCTGCTACCTCGAAGTATGGACGGGCTCCCCGCAATCGACCCCGAGCACGTTTGCCGACTTATACAGCGACGTGTACCGCGACACCTACGGCGAAATTGTCACGCCCCCCGGCGGCGCGGTGCGGCCGGTGCTGGCCCAGCGGCTCGAATTGCCATATAGAGCCGATAACGCCTACCGCTTCGATATTTCGGCTGCGCTGCAAAAGTTCACCGGGCACGCCTACCCGCAACCGGATGGCTCCTGCCCCGACCGACTGTGTTCTTTTTTTCTCAAATTCGGCGAGGTGTACGCAACGGCCGACAGCATCCGCCGGCAGCGAAACGCCTACATTTCTGGCGTTTCGTGGACGCTGGACGCGGTAGAGGTGCCAGCTGCGCAGTCGCTCGGTATTCGCTTGCTTAGCTCGCGGCCGGCCCCCTGGCGCACCACCGGGCGAGGGCCTACCGTGCTAGTGCCCAAAGATGCCCAACTGCTCGCCATCGCGGGCCGTGTGCGCTATGACGGCCAAACGCAGGAGTTTTCGCTGCCTACGCCGCTTGATGGGGTGGTGCTTCGCATTGACTACTTAGCCAACGCGCTCGGGCCCGATTACCTGAAAACCTACGTGGGCATTGTGGACGGCCTCGGCGGCGGCATCACCACCCCGCTGGCCCAGGTGGTGCATGGCCCGGCCCATGTGCTCACCTTCGCCAACGGACAAGGTGGGTGCGATTCGGTGCCCTTCGAAGGCGAGCGGGAGGAGCTGACGAAGTACACCCCCTCCACCTTCAGCACCGGCACCGGCACGGCCACGCGCTCGGCCACCACGCCGCAGGCCTTCCGCCTCAACAGCGGCCCGCTCACCCGCGAGGAGTATTTGTGGCTGCGGCAAGAGCTGGGCAACACCTCGGCCGTGTGGTATGAAAAGCCCAGCGGCCCGCAGGCCGTGAACATCACCGCCTTCAGCCCCGACCCTGACGAAGTGAAGGCCGAGTACTTCCTCACCGTGGATTGCCAACCTCAGGAACAGCCCGCCCTGGGCGTAACCAACTAAGCCATGCGCGATATTCTGCTGTATCTGAACGGCCGCCGGGCCGACCTGCCCCCGAACCTGAAAGGGCTATTTCGGCTCAATAAGGAAGGTTCACTCGGCGATTTGGCCGTGCGCCTGGGCGAGTACTCGCTGCCCATCAGCTTGCCGGCCACGCGCGGCAACCTCCGCATTTTCGGCGTGAATGCCAACCACGTCCTGGCTATTGATAAGTTCCGGACGGTCGATTATCCCTTCGAACTGCGCTGTGATGGGGAGGTGCTGCTCGGCACCTTCCGGCTCACGGCCATCAGCGCCGCAGCCTACACCGGCACGCTGCTGGTGGCCGGCTACTCGTGGGCGCAGTTGTTGGTCGACAAAAAACTTACCGACCTGCAGTTCGACGCCATCAGCTACAACGGCACCCAGCTCGAAACAATCTTGGGGCAGAGCTGCGACGCTACCGATGTGCAGTTTCCGCTCTGCTCGTTTGGCAATTTCTTCCACCCGCCGGCCGAAGAAACCCAGCCGGACGGCAGCAAGAAGGAGGTTTCCCTGCCTGCGCAGGCCCTCTTTTCGTGGCCGATGGCCGTTGATGACTACGCGCCTGGCGTGTATTACCCCAACGTGCTGCGCCAAATATTCAAGGATATCGGCTGGAACCTCACCGGCCGGGTGCTGGATGAGGCGCGGTGGCGCGAAACGGTGCTCACCAGCGCCGGCGCCGACCTGTCGAAAGCATGGCCCTGGGGTGCGCTGCTGCCGGCCAGCGGCGCCAGCACCGGGGGCGGGCAGTACAGTTACGTTGATGCCGGCCCCGGCAATGGCTACGAAAACACCATCATCGGCCTGGATGAAAACGCCCCTGCGGGCAATATTCTAGGCTACGACATGGGCGGAGAGGTAATGTTCCTGCCGGTGCCGGTGCGGGTGCAAACCGGCGGCACGCGCGCCCTCGACGGCGAAAACTCGGTTTACTTGGCCCAGCAGGCGGGCACCCACACGTTTGCGTACAGCGTGGGCATTCAGAACGGGCACCAGACCATTCGTGTTGATGTGCCCGTAGCTGGGGCCTTTCATACAGCCTTTGCCCCGGTGCTGCTGGGGCTGCTCGTGCGCAGGGGCGGGGGCGGTTTCGACGGCTCCCCGGTGAACGGTTCGCCCATCGACCCGCAGGTGCTGCCGGCGTATAATGCCCTGACTTTCGACAACCGGGGCGAGGTGGTGCCGGGCACCAAAGTAGGCACGGCATCGGTGTACCTCGAAGTTGGCGACGTCGTGCAGCTCTGCCTCATCACCCGCCGCCGCCTCACCGACTTACCCACCCAAGCCACCTTCCTGACCCGCGCCGAGTTTGTCATCAACTTCTCGGCGTCCTCTTTCGCGTGCACGGCCTTTGATGGCCCGACGATGTTGCAGCCGGCCAACTTCCTGCCCCCTCTGCTGCAACGCGACGTGGTGCGGGATTTCCTGCTCAGAACCGACACGGTGCCGGTGGCCGATGCCAACCGGCGCACGGTGCGGCTGCTCACCCGCGACGAACTCAGCGCCACCGCCGGCGAGGTGCTCGACCTAACCGGCCTGCTCGACCCCGAAGCGATGGAGTATTTGCCAGCGGCTGGCGCAACCGTGGGCGCCGTGGTTTTCTCGGCAGCAGAAAACCCCGACGAGCCGCTGCCGGTGGCGGCCGACGTGGTGCGGGTGGTAACGGGCCCTGGCGTAAACGAGCAGGCCGTGGGCAGCCTGTTCGCGCCCGTTGCCTTCCGCTCATACCAAACACCCCAGCCGGGCAACTACGGCCAGCGGATAGACCTGCCCACCTTCGCCACCGAGGACGCGCTGGCGCAAAATCTGGATGAAACCGATTGGGACGCCAGCAGCCAAGCCCCACGCCTCGTGCGCTACACCGGCCCGGATGCCACCCTTACGGTGCCATTCCAACAGCGGCGCGTGCCGTTGGCGGGTGCGGCGTGGGACGGGCCGCTGCGCTGGGCCGGGCCCACCGGGGCCGTGGCTACCTACTACGCCCGCACGGTGCAGCGCCTGACGCGCGGCCACGTCGGCAAGGTGCCGGCCAGCCTCACCCCGGCGCTATACCGCGCCCTCAGCATTGGCCGGCAGGTGACCATCAGCGGCGCCCTCTACACCCTGGAAAAAATAAGCAGTTACGACCTGGCCGACGACGCCGCCACCGCTCCCCTCGAATTATTGCGCGACCTGTAGCATGAGCACGAAAAAAGTTTATATCATTGAAATTCAGGCCGACGCGGCAAAAGACGCGGTGGCCGAAACCAGTAAACGCCTGGGCGAGCTGGATAAGAAGCTAGAAGGACTCGACCGCAACTCCGACGCGGCCAAAGCCATTGTGGCCGAAATGTCGAAGCTGGCGAGGGAGGCCGAAGCTGCCGAGGCAGAGCTGGCCGGCCTGAACGCCCGCCTCGACGGATTGAAGCCGGGCACGCTGCCGGCACTGCGGGCCCAGGTGGAGGAGCTGGAGGAGGCGCTGAACAAAACCGTTCGCGGCACCCAGGAATTTGATGAGGCGCTGCTGGCGCTGGGCAATGCTAAGGGCGAGCTTAAGTCGGTGGAGGATGCCATTGATGCTCTTGACCCCAAAATGAAAGCGGCGGCGTTCGTGGATTTTGCCAACGGGGTAGTTGGCGCCTACGCCGTGGCTTCTACGGCGGCCACTGCGTTCGGCGTCAGCAGCGACACCGTGCAGGAATACGAGCAGCGGCTCCTTTCCTGCATCGCGGTGCTCGACGGCATGGAGCAGGTGTCGCGGGCCCTGAACTCGGAAACCCTGTCGGTGGTAAAATCAGCCCTGGCCAGCGGCAAAGCATGGCTCACGGCCGGCGAATCCGCCAGCACCGGGGCGAAGGTGACGCGGGCCGCTTTGATTTCTACCGGCGTGGGCGCCCTGGTGGTGCTGGTGGGCCTGCTGATTGCTAACTGGGACCGGCTCACGGCCAGCGTGAAGGGCTCGGAGGCGTTCTTTACCAAAGTAAAAGCAGTCACCAGCGGGCTTTTTGATGCTTTTATTGCACAGGTAAAACTGGGCGCCACGCTGCTGGGCGACCTGTTTACCGGCAACATTGGCAAACTGGTGATTGATGCCAGGGAGGGCGGCAAGAAGGTAGGGGAGGCGTACTCGAAAGGCTATCAGGAATCAATAGCTGAATCCAACCGCAAAGTGATTCAGGGCCAGATTGAGGCACAGGACAGGCTTATTGAAGTGCTGAAAGCTCGCGGCGTGCAAACCTACCAGCTGGAGGAGGCCAACCTCGTGGCGAAGCTGAAGCAGCAGAAGCGGGGCACTGAGGATGAGAAGAAACATTATCTAGACCTGCAAAAGGACTTGGACGTACTGCGCACCACCCACGGCGTGAAGGAGCGGGCCGACGCCGAGGCACTGACCCAGGCCCGGCTGGGCGGGGTGCTGGCGCTGGAGCAGGCCGCCGGCCGTGATTCGTACAGGGCCCAGCTTGCGCTGGAGCAGCAGAAGCTCGCCGCCCTCAAAGCTGCCGCCGACCCCCAGCTCGCGGCCATTGCGGCACAGGAAAACGCCATCAGCAGCCTTATTTTGGGTGAAGCGAAGAAGCGGGCCGATAAGCGGCTGGCATTGGAATCCGCCACCATACAGGCCGAGCTGGTGCGGCGCACGGCCCAGGGCGGCGATGAATACCAGCTCGCACTCGCTCAAAATGCTTTGCAGGAGAAGGCCGCCCAGCAGCACCTCAACGCCCTGCGCGCCGCTGCTCAAGTGGACGCTGCGGCCGTGGTGGCGGCCCAGGCTGAGCTGTTCCGCATTCAGACGGAGCGGGCCGATATTCACCGGGCCGAAGAAAAACGGCAGGAGCAGGCCCACCTCGAAGCTGTTTTTGAGCTGCACGAATTTGCCTATCAGCGTGACGTGGCGGCCAAGGCCAAACGCGACCAACAGGAAGCCACCCGCAGGGCGCAGGTGAACGCCGCCGCCCAGCGCGTGGCCACGCAGGTGGCGGCCGACACTGCCGAGAAAGTGCGCCTCGCCGCCATTCCGAAGCTGGACTTCGGCGACAGCGTATTGATTCGGTTGTTTGGTCTACACCCTATTCAGCTCGAAGCCACCAAAACCAAGCTGGCCGAGGCTGCCCTGGCCCTGAGCAGCGTGGTACAGCTGGCACTGGGCATTGAGCAGCAGGAAGCCGACGCCGTGCTGTCGGCTGCTCAGGAGCGGCTTACGTTTGTAACGCAGGCCCTGAACGACGCCCAAAGCGCCGCCGACGCCACGGCCTCGCAGTTGGCATCGGCTGACGGCGCGCGGCGCGAATACCTCACGCAGAAGCTCGAAAAGCAACGTGCGGCCGAAGACAAGCTGCGGGCCGAGAAGGCTAAATCGTTGAAGGAGGAGCAGCAGGCCGCGAAGGTGAAAGCGCAGCTCGACAAAGAGGCGGCCACCGCGTCGGCCGCTGCGGCGCTGGCCAGCACGGTAGCCACCGGGGCCAAATCGGTAGAGGCTGCTGTGAACGTCATTTCGGGCGCCAGCAAGCTGCCCTTCCCGGCGAACCTGGCCGCCGTGGTTACAGGCCTGGCCGTGGTGACGGCGGCGGTGCTGCAGGCGAAGCAACTCGCCAAATCGCTGGGCGACGGCGGCGAGCTGGGCGACGGCGGCGAGATTGTTGGCGGCTCCCACGCCAGCGGCAACGACATTCCCGTACTCGGTGGCCGCTACCGCGTGGAGGGGAAGGAGATGATTACCAACGTGCGCTCCACCGAAAACAACCGGGGCTGGCTGCACTTCATCAACCGCGAGGGCAAAACCCGCGCCCTCACGGCTGCCGACTTCATGGCCCAGGAGGCGAGCGTGCGGGTGCTGCCGCCGGCCCGTAGTTCGGGCTCGTTTGCCGATGGTGGCGAGATGGGCGGCGCGGCCGGCGGGGCAGTGCCCAACAACGACTTCGCGGCGATGGTGGCCAGCACCCAGGAGCTTATTATGCTCAACCGGCAGCTGGTGAACTTGGCCGCCGCCCAGCTCGCCAAGCCGCCGATTGGTAGGGAGGGCGCGGTAGAGCTGCGCAAGATGGCCGAGGAGGTGGACCAATCCCGCGCAATGGCAATGCTCTAACTCACCAAGCCTTCGCGCCACCCATGGACTGCGTGAGGCTGGCCACCACTTCGCGCAGGTGCTTGTCAAGGTCAGCCATCGCGGCCACAGTGTTTTTGCTCGGCTTCGCCGTGGCGTATTTTTCCAGCGGAACCCGGTTTTTCACGTCTTCGGACGTGAGGGCCGGGTTTTCGTTTTGGTAAGTCACGTCATCAACCTGATAGCGGAAGCGGCCTTCCTTGGTGTAGATGGCAACCGCGAAATAGTACAGGTTGGCGTGTGTGTCGGTGAAGCCCTGCGGGGCCTGTTTGTAGCGCAGGCGCACCAACTGCATACCCGAGCCGGCGTCGGCCGTGGGCTCGCCGGGGGCCCGGTCAGTTTGGCGGGCAATCCACTCAGAAGCCCGGCCGAACAGTGCCGTTTGGGTGGCGCCGGGCACCGAAACAACGCCCGAGTAGCTCACCTTCTGCGTGAGTGAATCTTTGGGCAGCGAGGCGTAGCCTTTCACCGCCTGGGCGTAGCTGGTGGCGGAAATAAGCAGTCCCAGGGCCACGGCATACAGGGCATTTTTCATGTCGGCAGAAAAAACGTTGCGGAAAGCGCCACCAAATTAGCCAAATTTCAGACTATCCCGCTTTTAGGGATATGTCGAAGGCTTTCCTTGCCCCTCTTTCTCTTGCTCTTGCCTCGCTCACGGCCGCCGATTTGGCCGCCGCGCCCCGGTATCGCATGAAAATGGGCGAAAATGAGCCGGAACAGGGTGTAAATCTGGTTAGTATCGTGCAAAACCCGGCCATTGGGCGCGGTTTTGTGGCACTTTCGGCCGTGAAAATGGCCCCAAAACGGTTCCATTTCAGCAGCGAACCGACCCAGCAGGTGCTCACCGGTCCGGCGCTGGTGCCCGATGAGGAGATTTTGCGACTGGATGCCGAGGGGAACCCCTACTACATCAGCTTTTCAGCCGAGCAAATCAGCCTGATTAAGCGGCGCTACGCCCTCAACGGCTACCAAAAACTGAGCAATCACGAGCACGCCACCCCGCTCGACGGCGTGGTGTTCGAAGAAAGCTGGATTGTGCGCGATTCGGAGCGCGACCCGGCCGCCGTGCTGGGCCTTGATGTGCCCGCCGGCACCTGGATGCTATCGGGCTATATCGCCGATTCCGACTTCTGGACTAAGGAAGTGCTCACCGGCAACGTCACCGGCTTCTCGATTGAGGGCCTGTTCGACCTCGAAGAAGTCACCTTGGCGGCCGTGCCCGCCCCAACCCCAAGCAAGATGAAAAAACCCTGGAATTTTTCTTTGATGGCGGCCGTGGCCAAGCTGGCTGGCGTCAAGTTCACGAAAACGCCCCTCAAGGATGGCACCGTAGTGGACGTGGCCGAAGACGGCAGCGTTTCCGACCTCGATGCTGACGGCAACGTGAGCGGCCCCGCGAAGGACGGCGCCTATGAGCTGGAAGATGGCACCACGCTGACCGTGAAGGACGGCAAGAAAGTGGACGCCCCGAAAGAAGACCCGAAGCTGGCCGACGAAGCAGTGGCCGCCGCTCAGGAGGTGCTCAAAGGTATCACGGCCGACACGTCGGCCGCCGATGCCAAGTCCATCATTGAGAAGGCCCTCGAAGCGCTGGGGGTGAAGCCGGCCGCTGAAAAGACGCCCGAGGAAGTGAAGGCTGCCGCAGTGGAGTTATTTCTCGAAGCCGTGCCGATGGCTGGCGACCTGGGCAATTTCAATTACAACCCCATCACTCGGATGCTGACCAAAGAGGACGGCACGATGGTAATGACCGGGGTGTATGCCTGCGCCGATGGCAGCTACTTCGAAGTGTCCACCAGCCAGTACACCTACCAAATCGACGCGGCCACCTACGCCAAGGCGCAAAAGCTCTCGGCTGTCGAAGTCCAGCTCGCCGCCGCCCAGCTGGAGCTGAGCAAAACGCCTGACGGTGGTCGCGTGCATCTGAGCGGCGCGGGAGCCAATACCCCGCCCACGCCCGACGCCCCAGCCAACTGGGTGACGCTGGCCCTGGCCCGCGCGAAGGAGCTCACCACCGAGCCCACCGAATAGGCCCGCTTTTTCATTCTGTTTTTTCACCCCAAACCCGCCCTGTTGGGCACCCCTTAATGTTCACTTATTCCCCCAAACAGTGGCTCGGCAAGCACGCAGCAGCGATTATCTCGCTGCTGATTGCGGCCAACCGCACCAGCAAAAAGAACCTGGTGCGCATTCTTGATAACGTCAAGAATGAAATGTACATCACCACCATCAGCGGCGATGTGCCGTGGCGCCCCTATCAGGAGGAAATCTCCGAGGCGAACCTCGCCACGTTTGCACAAGATTCCACGCTGAAATTCTCGGACGCCACCGTGCGCCCGGTGAAAATCATGGCGATGGATAAATTCTTGATGGACCAACTGCGCAACACGCGCTTTGCGGCCGACATCAAGCAGGGCGCGGCCAACATCGACAGCAACGAGTTCCGGCAGGCTGTGTTGGCTTACCTGATTCCCATCCTGGGCAAATCGTTCGAGCGGCTGTTTTACAACAGCGTCACGGCTACCACCAAAGCGGCCATCGCTGCCAGCAGCGCCACCGCCGCGCAAAAGGCTTGGGCCGCTGCCCAGCCCGATGGACTGGTAGACGGCATCCTCGCCAACATGATTGCCAACGGCAACGTGATTGCCGTAGCTGGTACGAGCGTGACGGCCACTAACATCGTGGCTGAGTATGAGAAGATTTACGCGGCCCTGCCCGGCGTAGTGGCCGGCAATCCGGACACGCGAATGTTCGTGCCGGAGTCGGACTTCTCGCTGGTGCTGCAGGCCAACCGCAACCAGCAATACCGCGACATTTTCACCGTGCAGGGCAACGGCCTGGAAAATGCCACGGTGACTTTTTCGGGTCTAGAGCTGGAATTCGTGCCGCAGCCCGGCCGCTTCGCCGGCCGCGCCGGCTCCTCGGGTGATTTCGTGCTGGCCACCGATAAGGCCGGTGATGAAAACGAGTTCACCATCGACAAAGTGAATAACCTCGGCGATGCCATGTTCGGCAAGGCCGTGGCCACGCTCGACGCCGAGGTGCTGCTGCCCCAGCAAAAAGTTCTCTACCTCTAATCTGGAAAGGAGCACCTCCCCATGTCAGGAAGAAATAGCAAAACCGCCGGGGCAGCCGTAGCCGCTGCCCCGGCCCCTGTGGTCAATCAGACCGCAGCCACCGCCGGCGAGGCTGGCCTGCCCATCGTGGCGCCCCCTGCTGAGCAGCCGGCCGAACCCGAGCGCCCAGCCGAGGAAGAGGAAGCAGAGCCCGCCGAGCGGGTGTTTCAGCTCGACCGCTTCACTGAGGCCATTGAAAGCCTGAGCGACGAAGATTTTATGTTGGCTCTTGAGGCAATGTACGGCGAGGGCTACCGCCGCGACCTTCTCACCATCGATAAGCCGCACGAGCTGGAGTCAAAGCCGGAAACGCCCGAGGTGGCGGCTGACACCGTGGCCGAAGCGGCTCCGGTGGATGAGCACGCTGAAACGCGCGAGCTGCTCGGCCGCTTCAACCTGAAACGGGCCTGGCGCGATGCTGACGGCGTGGTGCATTTTGATGAAAAAGCGGCCCGCAAAGCTGCCGGCGACAACGCTGATTCTCTCACCGTCATCGAAGCCTAGGGGCTTCGATGAGCATTCCCAGCAACTATGTCTTTAGGACTTTCCAAATCGCTGCGCACCGCCCCGCAATACCGCATGGGTGGCGTGGTGGGCATCCTAGCCATTGCCACGTTTCAGGACGATAAGACGCCCGGCTTTACCGTCCAGCGCGACCAAACCACCAATGAGGTAACGGGCATCACCCCGCAGGGCACCAACAAATTTCACTCCATCGACCCCGAGGAGGCTTCTTGCTCGTGGGCCGACAACCTGAAAACGGGCACCAACAAGTACCGCCAGCACCAAGCCGCATTCAAATACGGCGAAATCTCGAACGCCACCTCTGCGCAGATGATGAATCTGTCGTTGGGCCATCATACGCTGCTGCTCAAAACCAAGAACGGCAAAGCGGTGCTGTTGGGCGAAAACAACGGCCTCACGGCTGAGAAGCAGGACAGCGGCGCGGGCGCCACCAATGACGACCTCGCCGGCCATGACCTCGTGCTGAGCAGCGGCGAAACCGTGCACGCCTCCATCATGCCCGCCTCGGTGTTCGATACGATTGCCGCCACCGTTCAAGACTAAGCTTTATTTCTGTGTTGTATTCGCTGCCCTCGACGGCGGGCTACCGGCTGGCTGGCCTCAAAACCCTGCTGCTGGCCCCGTGGTCGGGGGCAGCTTCTTATAACTACGCCTCGGCCGCCTGCTCGCGCATCACCAATTTCAGCGGCATCACCGGCTGGGAGCAGATTCCGCTCGACGTGCCCGGCGCGGCGCAGTTCGGCGAGCAGCTCAACCGCACCAAGAACGGCAAGCTCTACACCCAACTGGTGAGCCTGTCGCTGGCCCAGCTCTCCGATGCCGGCCGAACCGCCGTCGAAGGTTTGGTCGACGCGGGCCCGGTGGTGGCGCTGCTGCAAGACTACAACGGCCAATGGTGGCTCTACGGCCAAACCGCCGGCCTGCGCCTGCTCACGGCCAACGCCCAAAGCGGCACTTATGGCGGCGACGGCAGCCAGGCCCTGCCGCTCACCGGCACCCAGCGCGAAGCCGCCCGCACCGTGGCCGTGAGCCGCATCAATCTGCTTTTCAATTCCTCGACCACCTTCCACTTCCCGGCTTAAATGCAGCTCCAGAAAGTCACGCTGAAACTGGCCTCTATCACGGTGCCCACGCCCGAGCTGAACAAAAGCAAGGGCTATGTGCCGTGGGGCGAGAAGCACAGCTTCCCTGCCACCGTGCTGGGTTTGATTCGTAATTCTCCGACCGCCTCGGCCATGCTGAAGCGCAAGGCTGAATTTATCGCAGGGGAGGGGTTCAGCATCAACGCCACCGAGCAGAAGGACTTGGCCGCATGGCTGGAAGAAGTGAAGGCGGCGCAACTGCTGGAGCCAACGGGTGTAGATGCTGCTAATTTAGAATCCTACGCTTGGCAGGTCGTTTGGTCGAAAGGCAAAAACCCCACCATCCTCGAAATTCACCACCAAGGCATTGAAACGGTGGTGTGGGGTAAGCGCAACGCCCAGGGCGAGGTAGAGCAATACTTCCTTTGCGACAACTGGGACAAAGCCGACTCGGCCGATTTTCCGGTGGTGCCCATGCCGGCCTTCAATCCGAAGAAGCCCGGCGGCACGCAGCTCTACGTTTTCGCCAAGTACAGCACCGGCCAGCGGTATTATCAGGATTTATCTATTACGCCCGGCCTCAACGACATGAGCACCGAGGCGTCGCTCGGTAAGTACCGCAAAAATTCCGTCGATACCCGATTCGGGGGCAACACCATTGTTTCCGTGCGGAAGGGGCCCGAGGAGAAGCGCGAAAAAGACCCCAACGACCCGACGAAGGAAATTGTAACCTCGGCAAAAACCCAGCAGCAAGCCTTTAGAAATGCGGTCAAGGCGCAATTTCAAGGCCCTGAGGCGGATAGCATCTTCTTCGTGTTCGGCGACGGCACCGACGAGTTTGCTAAAAACATGGTGGAGGTGAAAAACCTCAGCACGGCGAGCCCTGAAACCTACGAGAAAATCAGCGACCAAGCCATTCAGGCCATCCTCAGCGCCGGGGGCGTCACCTCGCCGGCTGTGGTGGGCCTGCCCACGCAGGCGGGCTTAGGCGGGGGCGGGCAAGAGCTGCGCGAAGCCTATGAGATGTACGACAATACGGTGTGCCTGCCGTGGCGTCGTCGTGTCGTGGCCAGCCTGCTGGAGCTATACCGGGCCGGCGGCCGTGAGGTGGCCGAAGTCGAAGGCGACACCGACCCGCTGAGCATCGTGAACACGCTGCCGGTGCGCAACCACTTCGACAACGACACGCTGGCCCAGGTGCTCGATGATGACGAAATCCGGCAGGCCGAGGGCTACGCCGCCCGCAAGAAGCCGGAGGATGGCGACGGCGATACGCCTGCCCAAACCGAGGCACAAAAGAGCCTCAGCGGCTCGGTGGGTGGGCAAAGCTCTATTGATGCCATGCTCAATCTGCTGGCGCAGAAGCTCACCACCCGCGAAAGCTGCATCGCCCGCCTCGTCACCTTTTTCGGCCTCACGAAAGACCAAGCCGAATCCATCGTGCCGCTGCCTGATACGCAAACCAACACCGTGCCGCCAGGCACTCTGTAGGCCATGCTACTGCAACTGGCCAACAAACTCGAAGCCGCCGGGCAAACGGCCCGGCTGGCGAAGCTCGGGGCCTACTCGGAGGCCGAGCTGCGGACGTACCTCGACCTCGTGCCCTGCATTTTCGCTTACCGCCGGGCCGATAACGAGGCCAACCGCCGCAGCGGGCGCGTGGGCCGCAACTCAGGTTTTCGGCAGGGCGTGCGCAATCCCGCTTTCATCCCTGCCGAGAAGCAGGCCAAGACCAAGAGCAACAGCACCCGCTACTACGACCTGGGCCGGCAGGACTGGCGCAGTTGGCGGGCTGGCAACGTGGTCAGCGTGACGGCCTTTTGGTCGGTGTTCGGCAACGAGTACGTCGATACCCCCGAAGCCGCCGGCCTGCAGGGCCAAAAGCCATTCGGCATCGTGCCGATGACAGAGCCCAAGCTCGACCCCGCCCGCGCCGCACGCACCGCCGGCCGCACCGCCACCAAAACCCGCCGCGAACAAACCAGCACCAAACGCGCCCTGCGCCGCTAAATATGGCTACTCTTAAACGCCTCGTCACCTTCCCCGAAATCACCGCCCGCACGGTGGTGGCCTTGGGCAGTGAAGCCCACAAATTCACCGTCGCCATTCCTCTGGCCGAGCAGCAGCACCTGCGCCCGGTGCTGGGGCAAGCCCTTTATTCGGAGCTGCTCAGCTTTATTCAGACGGCTACGCCCGACGATGCCGACCCGCTGTCGGCACTGGCTGAGCAGGTGAAGGATATGCTCAGCACCTGGGCCGTGGTGGAGGCCTGGCCCTCGCTGCTCGGGCATATTGAGGCCGCCGGCTTCGTGACCAAAGTAGGCAAGTCAGAAGGCACCACCCGGGCCGACGTGGAACTCACCGACCGGCAGGAGGCAGCCCTGCGCCGCACGGCCATTCTGCAAAGCGCCGAACTGGTGCGCTGGCTCACCGAGCACAAATCCGAATACCCCAGCTGGGAAGCACCCGGCGGGCCACCTTCCACTGAAATGGCGCTGGGCGGCCTGCTGCTCTGATTTATGACTATTGAAGAAGTACTTAAGCTCCTAGTTGGGGCTGTTTTCTCGCTCGGCTTCGGCCTGCTGCTCTACCTGGCGAAGGACTTGGTGGGCCAGGTGAAGACCCTCACTACGGCGCTGCAAACCAACGCCGCCGAAACCCAAAAGCTTTCCGGCTTGGTGGAACGGCTCGACAAAGAAAACGCGAGCCTGCGCCGCTCGCACGACGCTGTAACGCGCTACCTCATCAGCAAAGGCATCCTGCCGCCCCCTGACCCTAACTCCGTCTGACATGACAAATTTCTCCGATTATCTCTCGCCCACCGCCGCCGTCGATGTGGTGCGCGTGCTGCTCTGGATAAGCCTGGGCGCCCTGGTTTGGCTTTGGCTCAAAGGGGAGCTGACCCCGAAACGCTTCCTCACCATTTTCGAGAGCGAGAGCGTGCTCAGCATCCGCCTCATCCTGGCGGCCGTGTGGTCTGGCTTCATCATGTGTATGCTGGCCGCCGGCCGCCTCACCGTCGATGAGGCCGTGAAGCTGAACGCCATCACGGAGCTGCTGCTCCTCTACGGCACCGTGAAGGTGCTCGGCTCCCGCTTTGCCAAGCGCCCGCCCGACCCCGCGCCCACCATCCAAGCCAAAAAAGCCGACGTGGCCGTGGCCGGTGACGCCAACATTTCCACTTCTAAAACTGAATTATAATGTTACGCCCTCTCCCTAAAAATTTCGTTTACCTCGGCGGCGAGCCCGGCCCGAAAGTGCTGCTGGCCGCCTTGGCTGACTTCGGCCTGCGCGAAGTGGCCGGCACTGCCAATAGCCAGCGCATCATGGAAATGGCCTTTCAGGCGCACGCCACCTCTTATTATAAGAGTGACGCCACGCCGTGGTGCGCGCTGGCCATGACGAGCTGGGTGCTCACCGCCGGCTTTGTTCCGCCTCGTGACCCCCTTGCGGCCAAAAGCTGGGCAACCTTCGGCACCCATGTAGATTTGGAGGATGCCGCCCTCGGTGATATTCTCGTAATGGAACGGCCCGGCGGCAACCACGTCACGATGTACGTGGGCGAGGATGACACCAACTTCTACGGCCTGGGTGGCAATCAAGGCGACTGCGTGTGCATTGCTGCCTTCCCAAAATTGCGGATAACCCATGTGCGCCGCTGCCCTTGGAAAGTGGCCCAACCCGACAACGTGGGCAAGCGTTTCCCCGGCCGCCAGCTTGCCAGCGTAGCCGTCAGCCACAGCGAAGCCTAACCATGGACTTCCCGCGCACCTTCCTGAAACTGCTGGCCGTGCTGCTCGCTCTAATTGTTGGGGGCGTGGCGTTGTTTGGCTGTGCAGTGCTGCTGCCCAACCGGCCCCGAGCCCGCCGGCACCCTACGCTGGAGCAGGCCCGCCGATGGGTGGAATACAACAACGAGCCACGCCAGCGCAACAAGCGATATTATCGGGCTTATCCCCGGTGAATATTTCAAGTAAAAAGCCCCGGCCTTACGGTTGGGGCTTTTTATTTTCGATTGAATTCGCGCCAGAAACCCCCAAGGCGCGGATAACATTCTCACAGTCAAATTTTTGCTTGCCTTGCGCGGAATGCTTGCCTAAGCTTGCCTTACTCTTAACAACAAGTAAAGCAAGCAGTTATGAAGCCCCGCCGCCTGAAAGTCGCCCCCCTCTACACTCGTCTTAGCCCTGAGCTGAAAGTTACTTCGAAGCTGCGCCTATCTGGCGACTGGCTCAAAGCGGCGGGATTTGCGCCCGGTGATTTTGCTTCCGTTGAAGTAGGGCAGGGCCGGCTCATCATCACGAAGGCAGCGGCGTAAGTGCTCAGCCGAAATAAAAAGCCCCGACCAATTGGCCGGGGCTTTTTTTATTCTTCAGTATTCGCCCGCGTCCACTGATAATAATCATCCTGCAGCAACGGATACTGCTTCAAATACGATTCCCACAGCGCCCGCTCCTCATTATTTCGGAAGGCATGGTAAACATTGTTGTAGTCCTTGATGAAGGCCACGACGTTGGCGTGCTTCTCGTGCGTCTGCCGTAGCACTGCCAGCAGGCCATCACTGAGGCCGGGCTGCCCATCATCGGCGCGAATCAATCGGATAACTCGGTTCTCAAAAGGGGCGTCGGTATAGTAGTAAAACATGCCGCTGGTGGGTGCAAAAGTGGGTGCATTAAATTGAAAATGCCCTTGGCGATAGCGCCAAGGGCATTTCGGTGGAGATGCAGGGATTCGAACCCTGGTCCAGACAAGGAAATTAACGTGCTTTCTACGTGCGTATCTATGCTTGGATTTTCATGGCGGTACAGGCGCACATCAGGCCTTTGCACCGCCCCTAGCTGCAGTTGGGTTTCGCCCCCGAGTCACAGCTCCCCGAAGGCTATTTTCTACTTACGACGCGCCGAACTCCCAGGTGTAGAAACTTACCCGGGCGGCACGATGGCAATTACCTAATTCTGAACTAGGCAGCCATGGCGTACGAATAGTCGCCAGTTGATTGTTGATAGATTTTTTGACAGGAGAGCTTCCATCAACTCCTGGCACGCTTACCCGCAATTTGCGCAAGCTGTCAATTCCGGTCATCCCCAAATGGTAAAGAACGAGTCCCGCGGTCGCCTCAAAAGGCTAAGCGGGCCGCGAAGGTACGCGGTGAATGGTAAACGGTGGGGGAGGAGGGAAGGTTTCCGGTGGTTTGGGTGTTTGTTGGGATGGCAGAGGGGATAAAAAGAACGTCATGCAAAGCGTAGCGAAGCATCTTGCCCGCTTCGTTGCAAGCAGTGAATTAGTTACGCGGGCAAGATGCTTCGCTACGCTCTGCATGACGTTCCGGTAACGTTCCGAATACCCAAAACCGCTTCCAAAGCCGCCCGTTTCTGGGTAACTTTGTAGACAGAACTTATGGATAATTTCGTCGTTTCGGCCCGCAAGTACCGTCCTTCCACGTTTCGCAGCGTGGTGGGGCAGCAGCACGTCACCACCACGCTGCAGAATGCCATTCAGAGCCACCACCTGGCCCAGGCATTCCTGTTTTGCGGCCCGCGCGGGGTGGGCAAAACCACCTGCGCCCGCATCCTGGCCAAAACTATCAACTGCACCAACCTCAGCTCCGAAACCGAGGCTTGCGGGCAGTGCGCCTCCTGCGTGGCCTTTCAGGAAAACGCTTCCTTCAACGTGCACGAGCTGGATGCGGCCTCGAATAACTCGGTCGAAGACATCCGCTCGCTGGTGGAGCAGGTGCGCTACGCCCCGCAGGCCGGCAAGTACAAGATTTATATTATTGACGAGGTGCACATGCTTTCGAACGCGGCCTTCAACGCGTTTCTGAAAACGCTGGAGGAGCCGCCGAGCTACGCCATTTTCATCCTCGCCACCACCGAGCGCCACAAGATTATCCCCACCATCCTGTCGCGCTGCCAGATTTTCGATTTCAGCCGCATCAAGGTGGAAGACATGCGCGGGCACCTGCGCTACGTGGCCACCCAGGAAGGCATCACCGCCGAAGACGACGCCCTGCACCTGCTGGCCCAGAAGGCCGACGGCGGCCTGCGCGATGCCCTGTCTATGTTCGACCAGATGGTCACCTTCGGCGGCAACAACCTCACCTACAAGGAGGTGGTGCAAAACCTGCACATCCTCGACTACGACTACTACTTCCGCCTGGTCGACAGCCTGCTCACCGAAAACCTCTCGGCTGCGCTGCTACTGCTCGATGAGGTGATGCAGAACGGCTTCGACCTGCACAACTTCGTGGTGGGCACTGCCGAGCACCTGCGCGGCCTGCTCGTCTGCAAAGACGCCGTGACCGTGCAGCTGCTGGAAGTGTCCGAGGGCATCCGGCTGAAGTACGTGCAGCAGGCCCAGGCCGCGCCGCTGGCCTTCCTGCTCTCGGCCCTGAACCTCATCAGCCAGTGCGACCGGGAGTTCAAGCAAGCCAAAAACCAGCGCCTCCACGTCGAACTGGCCTTGATGAAGCTGGCTTATTTGAACGGGGCCGTGCAGTTCGTCCGCGAGCTAAGCCCCGCCAACGGCGAGGCTAAAAAAAAAACTAGCAGCCTAAGCGCCGGCGAAACTTCGGCGACTGCTGCGCCAGGCAGTACCAGCAACGGCAGCTACGGTGGAAACACCAACGGCCACGTCCAGGCTGCGCCAGCCGCCACTCCGGCAGCCATAACTCAAGCACCACAAGTAGCTTCCGCCTCGACTGTTTCTCAAGCCGCGCCAGCCGCCTACGCCACTGAGTCGCCGGCCGCTGCCTACACGGCTGCCCCGCGCCCGGCCGCCGCGCCCGCGCCGCTGCCCATGCCAGCCGCACCCGTGGCCACCGGCCCGGCCCCGGCCGACGGCCCCGACCCGCTGCCCGTCGAAAACGGCGTGGACGAGCTGCACGACACGCCCAGCATAGAGGACGACCCCGCGGCTGCCGTCACCGAGCGCCACCAGATGCGCGACACGCTGCCCCACGTCGAAATCGGTGTGCCCAGCTTTGAGGGTATCGAGCCGGCCCCGCGCGCTACCCCACAGGCCGCTTTTGCCAAAATTCCCAGCCTCGCCAGCAAGCTGCCCAGCCTCAAGAACATGAGCGCCCGGCCGGCGGCCGGCCCTTCGGCCGCAGCCTTGGCTGAACCGACGACAACCAGTGGCCCGCAGGCCCCCACCGACCCCGCCCTGTTGCAGCGCGTGTGGAAAGAGCTGGCCGAGGAACGCCGCGCCCAGGACCGCATGAGCGAATTCTGGGTGCTGAACCGCCCCATTTCGGCCACCGCCGAGCACCACATCGAGCTGGCCGTCGACAACCCCATTCAAGTCGACCAGTTTAACGAGATGCGCGTGGAATTCCTGGCCGACCTGCGCCGCCGTACCGGCAACCCGCGCCTCAACGTGCAGCCCGTGGTGACGGAAGCCGCGCCCACCGCCCGCAAGCTCTACACGTCTTCGGATAAGTTCGAGTACCTGGCCGAACGGTTTCCCGCGCTGCGCGAGGCCAAGCAGCGCCTGGGCCTGGAAAACGAGTTCTAAGGAAGCGGCCAGAATCAGGTAGAGACGCAATATTTTGCGTCTCGTCGTTGAACGACCGGGACCGCGCCGTTTGGCATCCAGTACCGCGCAGTTATAACAACATCAGCAACAACGAGACGCAAAATATTGCGTCTCTACTCTGGCAAATCCCGCAAACGTTTGGGGGAAGGCAATCTGTCAAATCTAGCAACAGACTCAGTGCGGTACAACCTTGCAAGATAAGACGAAATTTTGTTTTTTATTCCCCTATCAGCCAGCTACCTTTGTTTTTTGAAACCCCTATTGCACCCGCCTGCGCCCTTCGTGAAAAAGAATTTTCTGCTGTTGATTCCGGCCCTGGCGGTGTTGGGTGTTGCCACGCAATGTCAATCGAGTAAGCCGGTTGCGACTGCCACGACTGCCCCCGCCACCGCGCCCGCTGCCACGGCAGCCACTCCCAAAGAATACCGCTACGAATCGGTGCCCGGCGACCCGCTGGGCGTCCGCATTTATAAGCTGGACAACGGCCTGACCGTTTACCTGTCCGACTACAAGGACGCGCCGCGCATCCAGACCTATCTGGCCGTGCGCGCCGGCTCTAAGAACGACCCGGCCACTGCTACCGGCCTTGCGCACTACCTGGAACACATGGTGTTCAAGGGCACCTCGCAGCTGGGCACGCAGGACTGGGCCAAGGAGAAAGTGGAGCTGGATAAGATTGAGGCGCTCTACGAAGTGTACCGTGGCCAGCGCAACGACCCCGCCGCCCGCAAGCGCACCTACCACCAGATTGATTCGATTTCGGGCGTGGCCGCGCGCTACGCCGTGCCGAACGAGTACGACAAGGTGATGGGCGCTATCGGCGCCAAAGGCTCCAACGCCCATACCTCGAACGAGGAAACGGTTTACACGGAAGACATTCCCAGCAACCAACTGGAGAAGTGGGCGGCCATCCAGGCCGAGCGCCTGCGCGAGATGGTGCCGCGCCTGTTCCACACTGAGCTGGAGGCCGTGTACGAGGAGAAAAACCGCGGGCTGGACTCGGACTTCAATAAGGAGTTTGAGGCGCTGAACGGCGCGCTCTACCCCACGCACCCCTACGGCACGCAGACGACCATCGGCACGATTGAGCACCTGCAAAACCCTTCTATCACGGAGATTAAGAAGTATTTCGGCGAGTACTACGTGCCGAACAATGTGGCGCTGTGCCTGAGCGGTGATTTGGATTACGACCAGACCATCCGGATTATCGATAAGTATTTCGGCGCGATGCCGAGCAAGCCGGTGCCGGCTTTCAACGCACCGGTAGAAGCCCCGCTGACGGCCCCGATTACCAAGGAGATTCTCGGGCCGCAGTCGGAAAACGTGATGCTGGGCTACCGCTTGCCGGGCAAGGCCTCGAAAGACGGCGTGCGCCTGCGCATGCTGGATAAAATCCTGACCAACGGCCAGGCCGGCCTCATCGACCTCGACCTGAATCAGCAGCAGAAGGTGCTGGAAGCGGCCTCGTTTACCGACCTGAACGACGACTATTCCACGCACGTCATCTACGGCACGCCGCGCCAGGGACAGAAGCTGGAAGAAGTGAAGGCGCTGCTGCTGGGCGAGCTGGACAAAGTTAAAAAAGGCAACTTTCCCGACTGGCTGATTCCGGCCATCATCAACAACGAGAAGCTGACGCGCACTAAGAGCTACGAAAGCAACGAAGCCCGCGCCAGCGCCATGTACGAGGCCTTCATCGAGCGCATCGACTGGAAGGACTACCTGCGGCAGCAGGACGATTTTGGCAAAATCACCAAGGCCGAAATCGTGAAATTCGCCAACGACAACTACGGCCCGAACTACGTGACCGTGTTCAAGCGCACTGGTATCGACCCCAATAAGGTGAAGGTGGTAAAGCCCGCCATCACGCCTGTGCCCGCTAACCGCGACGTGGCCTCGGCCTACTACAAGCAGCTCACGGCCATGCCGAGCACGGAGCTGCAGCCGGTGTTTGTGGACTACAAAAAGGATATTCAGGAAACGGAAATTAAGCCCGGCCTGCCGCTGTACTACACCCACAACGCCGAAAACGGCCTGTTCAACCTATCCTACGTTTTCGACCTGGGCAAGAACAACGACCCGCGCTGGAGCCTCGCTACCGACTACCTGCAATACCTCGGCACCGGCAGCTACAGCGCCGCGCAGCTGCAGCAGGAGTTCTACAAGCTGGGCTGCTCCTTCAACGTGAGCAGCGGCCCCGACCGCATTTTCGTCACCCTCAACGGCCTCGACACCAACCTGGAGCCCGCGCTCAAGCTGTTTGAGCAGCTGATGAATGCGCCCAAGCCCGACGCCGCGGCCCTGAAAGACATGGTGGCCGGCGTGCTCAAGCAGCGCCAGGATGCCAAGCTCGAAAAGCGCGTGATTCTGAATCAGGCGATGGTGAACTACGTAAAGTACGGACCAAAAAACCCCTTCACGAACATTCTGAGCGAGAAAGAACTGAAGGCGGTGAAGCCCGAGCAACTCACGGCCATGATTAAGAAGCTGGAGACGTACCAGCATCGGGTGCTATATTATGGGCCGCGTGAGATATTCAAAGCATCTAATTCAGGCAAGCAGGACAAAGACGGCAATACCATTGTCTCAATGGGCGGGGTACAAGGCATTCTGATGCAGTATCACCGCACCCCCGCCAAGCTCATGCCCACCCCGGCGGCTAAAGACTTCGCCGAGCAACCCTTAAAGGACAAAAAGGTCTATTGGGTGGACTACAACATGGTGCAGGCCGAAATCCTATTCCTGACCAAGGGCGACCTGTACAGCAAGGAGCTGGCGCCCACGCTGGCACTCTACAACGAGTATTTCGGCGGCGGCATGGGCAGCATCGTGTTCCAGGACTTGCGCGAGAGCAAGGCGCTGGCCTACTCGGCCTACTCCGGCTACAACAGCGCCGACAAGCTGGGCCACTCCAACTACAACCTGAGCTACATCGGCACCCAGAGCGACAAGCTGCCCGAGGCCATGGCCGGCATGGAAGCCCTGCTCACCGACATGCCCGTGGCCGAAGCCAACCTGGAAATCGCCAAAAACGCCATCCGCAATAGCATCAGCACCGAGCGCATCACCAAGGGCGACATCCTGATGAGCTACGAGCGCGCCAAGCGCCTGGGTCTCGACTACGACATCCGCCGCGATGTGTACGCCAGCACCCAGAAAATGACTTTCGATGAGTTGAAGAAGTTCCAATTGGCCAAAGTCCACGGCCAGAACCAGGTTATTCTGGTGATTGGCTCGAAGGACCGGCTCAATTTCAAGGAACTGGCCAAGTACGGCCAAGTGCAGCAGCTCACACTGAAGGAGATTTTCGGGTACTAGCACGCTGGTACCGTTACAGGGGGAACCTCACCCCCCTAGCCCCCCTTTCCAACAGAGAGGGGGGGACTAGTTTCTAGCTTGAGCTGGAACTGTTCTAAGGCTAGAAATAGAAGACTAAAAACTAGTCCCCCTCTCTTTTGGAGAGGGGCTAGGGGTGAGGTTCCCCGCCCGAACGATTACTTAAAAACACTACTTTACCCACATGGCAGAGCAAAAAATCACCATTAAAAACGGCAAGCTGACCGTTCCGGACAAACCCACCATTCCCTTCATCGAGGGCGACGGAATTGGGCCGGACATCTGGCGCGCCTCCAAGCTGGTGTTCGACGCCGCGGTGGAAAAAGCCTACGGCGGCAAAAAGCAGCTGGTGTGGAAGGAAGTGCTGGCCGGTGAAAAAGCCTACAAAGCCACCAACAACTGGCTGCCCAACGAAACCCTCGACGCCTTCCGCGACTACCTCGTGGGCATCAAAGGCCCGCTGACGACGCCCGTGGGCGGCGGCATCCGCTCGCTGAACGTGGCCCTGCGCCAGGAACTGGACCTCTACGCCTGCGTGCGCCCCGTGCGCTACTACGACGGCGTGCCCTCGCCCGTGAAACAGCCGGAGCTGACCGACATGGTCATCTTCCGCGAAAACACGGAGGACATCTACGCCGGCATCGAGTACATGAACGGCACGCCCCAGGCCCAGAAAATGCTCGAATTCCTGCAGGACGAGATGGGCGTGAAGAAAATCCGCTTTCCCGAGTCGTCCTCGTTCGGCATCAAGCCCGTGAGCAAGGAAGGCACCGAGCGCCTCGTGCGCGCCGCCATCAAGTACGCCCTCGACAACAAGCTGCCTTCGGTGACCATCGTGCACAAGGGCAACATCATGAAGTTCACCGAAGGCGCCTTCAAAACCTGGGGCTACGAGCTGGCCGAAAAGGAATTCGGCGCCAAGGTGTTCACCTGGGCTCAGTACGATAAAATCGTGGCCAAGCAGGGCGTGCAGGTAGCCGACGCGCTGCAGAAGCAGGCCGTGGAGCAGGGCAAGCTCATCGTGAAGGACAGCATCGCCGATGCCTTCCTGCAGCAGATTCTGCTGCGCCCCTCGGAGTATTCGGTGGTGGCGACGCTGAACCTGAACGGCGACTATATCTCCGACGCACTGGCCGCCATCGTGGGCGGCATCGGCATCGCGCCGGGCGCCAACATCAACTACACCACCGGCCACGCCATTTTCGAAGCCACCCACGGCACGGCCCCCAAATACGCCAACCAGGACAAGGTGAACCCCGGCTCCGTCATCCTTTCCGGCGTGATGATGCTGGAGTACATGGGCTGGAAAGAAGCCGCCGCCCTCATCAACAAAGGCCTCGAAGCCGCCATCGCCAGCAAGCGCGTGACCTACGACTTCGAACGCCAGATGGAAGGCGCCACACTGCTCAAAACGAGCGAATTCGGCCAGGAGATTATCAAGAACATGTAGTAGCTTGGCCGCTGCCTAAGCACCAACAGAAACCCCCGCGTCGGCTGCAAGGCTGGCGCGGGGGTTTTGTTTTTGAGAAATAATTGAAAATTGTAATGCAGAATCAACTAAAATCATTCGTGTATTTTTCATCACAACCATTGGGATGTGATTACATATTGCGCGATGTTATTAGCAATAAATTACATCCATGCCATGAAGCAGTAATGCATGATATTGCTTCAATCAGCCAATCTGAATTGAGTGAATTTGTCAATAAATTCGAAATTGAAAGGTTGATTGGTAGAAGCAATGACAAAGAATTTGAAAAGAGAGTTTGGTTCATTGAGTCTGCATTGAGAGATGCTATCGTAAAAGAAAGGGTAACTAGCTTAATTGATGGGGATGATGTATTGAGGCCAAGTCCATATGATGGACAAGAATTCGAAGGAGTTTTCGTGAGCGACAAAAAATTAGTTTCAATAAAAGACTTCGATTATAGCAATCATGGGTTAACTCTAGGCAATGCTGTATTTCAGCTCTGCCCATCATTGCCACAAAATAATTCTTCATACTGGCTTTTTGAATTAATATGTCAAGAGGCATTTAGAAGCAACCTCGATTTTAAATTGAGGCTCGACCCAATTGTAAAAATGCCTAAAGAAGAGTTTAGCCCCATGTTCTATAAGATGTGGGTTTATGGTAGAGAACTGAATTGGGATAGGATTGCCCAGCTCAAGCAAGAAGAGTTTGGACAATGGTTGAATGAAGATTCAACATCTGCTAAAAGTATTGAAGCCACTGATTTCGTTTGGCAGCCTTCGAAGAGTGAAATACATTTTACTTGTGAAGAGTTGCCAAAGGATGAATTTAGTGACACAAGAGGAAGTAGGTATTTTCATGCAATATTTGATAGGCAAACAGGTCAAGTCATACATTGTGATGGAGCCCTAAGGTTCTATTCACAAACTGAACTGAAAAATAGAAAACAATTTCATGTGCGCCATGCTGAGGTGAGAAGGGTTGGAAAGCGTGTTAAGCTTTTTCAAATTGACGAGCCTATAAGCCAACAGCTTTTCATGAATCTTGCAACAACCTTTCTGGTGTGGAATGAAGATGCTTTGGCTTACTTCAACTAGTCCAAAATTAAAAAGGGCACCCGCATTGCGCAGGTGCCCTTTTTAAATGCAAACCACACAAGCAACCTACGCCGCTTTCGTTCCCTTCGCCACGTCATCCCCGCCGCCCTGCTCCTGGCGCACCTGCTGGCGCACGTTGCGCAGGGTGTAGTCCTTGAGCTTGGTTTTGTCGCTGCCTTTGTAGAGGCTTTTGCCGTCGTCCATTAGTTGTTTCATGGGCTTATAGAGGGCCCGGAACAGCTGCACGTTGGCGGCCATGAGCAGGCGCTGGTCGCTCAGGCTGCTGCCCTGGGCGGTGTTGTCGGCCACCAGGTCGTCGTAGATGCCCTGCATAAAGTCGATTTCGGAGCGGGTTTGGCCCTTGGCCAGCAGGGCGGCCTCGTTGGCGTCGATGTTCTGGAGCAGGGTGCGCAGCGACTCGGTCAGGCCCTCGTGCTCGTCGTTGTTGCGGTCGCGCCGCACGGGCTCGATGCCGAACTTCTTGGCCGATACCGTGAGGTTTTCGGCCCGGCGCAGGCGCGCTTCGAGGCGGTTGAGCAGCTGCGGCAACGATTCCAGCTGGGCGGCAATGCGGGCCGTGATGATTTGGCGCTCGGCCACGGCCACGCTGCTGCGGGTGGCCTTTTCCACGTTCTGCACGGCCGCATCGTATTCGGCCAGGAACTTGGGTTTGTAATCTTCGGGCAGTAGGTCTGCGAAGGCGGCGTGGTCGCGCACGTAGCTGGCGCGGAACAGGCGGGCCAGGGGCAGCAGCTCGCTGATGCGGAAGTTGAAGGGTAAACTCAAATCATCCATCGGAAATAAGTAAAAGGGATAAGAAGTGAAGCCGTAATGTTACTGATTTATCGCCACATGCAAACGGCAGCGTGCCAGGGCCATCGGACGCGCTTCCGCACCCATCGGCCTGGCATCCGGCACCATCGGCCGCGCTTCCGGACCCGTCAGCCGCCGTTCCGGCACCCTCGGACGGACTTCCGGAGCCGTCGGACAGCTCCCGGGGCCATCGGCTGAGTTTCCGGCCCCGTCGGCTGGCTTCCGGCACCATCGGACGAACTGCCGGAGCCATCGACCGCCCCCGGTAGGGCATTGACTACTTCGCCCGAATCCTTTATTTTGCGTACCAATCCACCTACCCCTTCGCCCGCCCCGCTATGCCCGTCAACAGCAAAGGTTTCCGCCTCCTGGTTCTGGTATCCGTCTGCATGCTGCTCACTTCCTGGCTGCCGGCCCACCACAAGCTGTGGTTCGTGAGCGAAACGGGCAACGTCGGCCACGGCCAAACATTGAACGTGCTGCTGATTCTGCTGCTGTTTGGGCGGTGGAAGCACGCCCGCTCCTTCGCCCTGTTCTTCAATGGGCTCCAGCTGTTGTTCGGCGTGTTTATTCTGTTCACTCCCTGGAGAATGGGCTATCCAGTGCTGGGCTACAGCCTTACCAGCCTGCTGCACCTGCTGGCGCTGAAGGTGCTGAACGACTCGGCCTCGGTGCGCGGGTTTCTGGAGGAGAAGCAGTTCGCCTAATTTTCAGGCATTATAAGGGCTGTTAACCGTCATGCAGAGCGCAGCGAAGCATCTCGCGTGTGGTAACACCTGAATAGTTCGACGATTTCAATTACTACCCCACGCGAGATGCTTCGCTGCGCTCTGCATGACGTGCTTGCTTTAAACGCTACTCCCCCGGCTTCAGCCGCTGGAAGGCGTTGTTCAGCACCTCGGCCCAGGTAGGATGGGCCAGAATCATGTTCTGCAAATCCTGGTAGCGCAGCTTGCCGGCCATCGCCAGTTGGAACATGGTCATAATTTCGCCGCCCTGCTCGCAGAACACGGCCGCGCCCAGTAGGCGGTCGTCCTCGCCCACCAGCACTTCCACGAAGCCGTCGGTTTCACCTGTCTGCACCGCCCGGCCGATGGTGCGGGCCGGCAGTCGGCTCACGCGGTAGGGTAGGCCTTTCTCCTTGGCTTGGTTCTTTGAGAGGCCGATGCGGCCCAGTTGCGGCTCAGTGAATACCACGTAGGGCATGTCGCGGCCTTCGGTGGTGCGCTTGCTACCGTGCAATAGCGCGTCGCGCACAATGCGGTAGTCGTCGTAGCTGATGTGGGTGAACTGCGGGCCGCCCTTCACGTCGCCCAGCGCATACACGCCGCGGGTACCGGTTTGCAGGTGCTCGTTCACTTCGACGTAACCTTTTTTGTCGAGCGTGATGCCGGTGTTTTCGAGGCCCAGGTCCTGGGTGTTGGGCTCGCGGCCCACGGCTACTAGCAGGTGGCTGCCGCGCAGGCGGCGCTCGCCGTCCTTGGTGTCCACGGTCACGGTGAGGTGGCCGTCGGCGGCGCGGCTCACGCGGCGGGTTTCGGCGCTGAGCACCAGCTCTACGCCAGCTTCGGTGAGGCATTCTTCGAGTGGGTGGCTCACGTCGGGGTCTTCGCGCGACATCAGGCGCGGCTTGCTGTCGATGACCGTGACGCGCGAGCCCAGCCGCCGGAACATCTGGCTGAATTCGACCCCGATGTAGCTGCCGCCCAGAATGATGAGGTGCTCAGGCTGCTCCGTCAGTCCCAGCAGCAGCGAGTCGCTGGTGAGATAGCCGCTGTCGGCCAGTCCTTCGATGTCGGGCACGGCGGCTTTGGTGCCGGTATTGATGAAAATAAGCGGGGCCGTAAGCTGCTGCTCGCCGCCGCCCACCAGCGCCACCTGCAGCGTGTGCGGCGCCATGAACCGCGCCCGGCCGCGAATGACGGTGATGCCGTCGCGGTCCACCGTGAGCTTGCGGTGCAGGCTGTCGCGCGAGTGCTGGCGCAGCGTGTGCATGCGCTCAATCACGGCCCCAAAATTCACCACCGGTTCGGGGGCTTCAATGCCCAGCGCGCCGGCCGTGCGCACGTGGTGGGCCCGCTGGGCCGAGGCCAGCAGTGCCTTGGTGGGCGCGCAGCCGTAGTTGATGCAGGAGCCCCCCAGAAAGTCACTTTCAATGAAGCCCACGCGGCGGCCGGCGGCGGCCATGGCGTAGGCCAGCGGTGTGCCGGCCTGGCCGGCGCCAATAATAAGAACATCAAACGAATCAGCGGGCATAAGCAGGGGCCTGGGTTGGGAGGTGCCCTACATACGGTCCGGCTTGCTTCAGCGACTGAGCCCGGCGGCAGAAAAGCGCCGCGAAGTCCGGCAGAAACCCGAAATTGCCGTATCAAGCCTGCCTGGCGTCTTTCGGTTTGCCTTATTCTGCTCCATGAAGTACCTGTTGCGTTTTGCCTTTCTGCTCGTTCTCACTGGCCTGACGGGCTGCGCTTCGCTGTATTTTCCGCCGCCGCCGCACGCGCCTATGCTCACGCACCAGGGCGAGTTCTACGGGGCCGTGAGCACCAACCAGCACACCAACTATGCCATTCAGGGCGCCTATGGCCTCACCAACCACCTGGCCGTGGCCGGCACTTTCTCGTCGTTGCACCGCAAGAAATCGGCGAAAACGGAAGACATTGATTTCGGCGAAGCCAGCCTCGGCTACTTCACCCGCCTGCCCGACAAGCGCGTGCTGGAGGTGTACGTAGGGGCCGGCGGCGGCGCCACCCAGCGCATCGAGCGCAACGACGCCCAAATTGTCAACCGCACCCTCGACGGCAGCCTCTCCAAAATCTTCGCCCAGGTGAACTACGCCAAGAAAAAGCAAAACAGCCTGCACCTCTTCAACCGCGACTTCCCACTGACCTACGGCGCGGCCATGCGCCTGAGCTACATGCAGCTCAACAATTTTACTGTCAACGGCCTGCCTGCGCCTGGCGAGAATAACATCTTCTTCGAACCCATCACCTTCACCCGCACCCAGATTGCCGGGCCGGTGCAGCTACAGCTTATCAGCGGCCAGATTTTTGGCCTGCGCAACAACGAGTTTCTGAAGGCAGCCAATTCGGTATTTCAGGTCGGCATCGTTATTAACTTGGATAAGAACACGACGCTGGACGACTAAGCTGTTTGTGGATAGATTTTGTAATGTCCTTTTTAGCGCAGAAATTATCTGTTTCAAGTCACTGTAAGCGAAATTTTCTCAGCTTTTACCTCGGCAAATACCTGCTTCACAAAGTCCGCTTAACAGAGTTATCGAGTTGCTTCTGGAATACCTGGACTCCTTTCTTTAGGGGCAATCAGAATTATATTCCACAGCAACCTCCATGGGCTATTTTTTACGCAAGTACCTCATGAAGGGCGGCCTGCTGCTGGGCGGTGTGTCCTGCACCGTTTACACGCCCATGCAGCCGCACGCCCCGCTCATCCGGGCCAAAGGGCAAGGCGAAATAATGGGCCAGGTGCAGCTCTCGCTACGGCCAGAGCTGGCGGCCGCCTACTCGCCAATGCCGCATTTGCTGGTGCTGGGCGGCGTTTCGGCGCGCCCGCGCATGCCCAGGCCGGCGGGCGGCGAAGGCACCGATTTCAAGTTCGAGATTGATAATTTTCGAACGCTGCAATACGAGGTCGGGCTGGGTGGGTATTGGCCGTTGGCGCCCGACTGGACGCTACAGCTTATCGGCGGAGCCGGCGACGCGCGCGTACGGCGGCACGTGGCCGAGCCGGCCATCATTCTGGGCGGGTTCTCGGCCGACTTCGAGGCCCGGTACCGGAAAGCCTTTGGGCAGCTGGGCTTCAATTACCAACGCAGCCGCGAGGCCATCGGCTTCGGATACCGCATGACCAACGTGGTGTTTCGGCAGCTCGACATGCAAAAAACCTGCGGCGACTACGCCTTCTACGAACTGCCCTTGCCCAACCAAGTGCGGCACGAATTATACGGTTTCTTTCGGCAGTCGATTGGCAATCCCTCCCGCCAAAGCCATTGGCAAGTCCAGGGCGCGGGTGCCTTATCCATGGTTCCCCGTAGCGAAAGCATCCTCAACAACGGGATTTATGTGGCATACACCCAGAAGAATTCCCTGTTGGTCAGCCTGGGGCTAACTTACCTTTTTCGATAACAAGCAGGCGCAATGCGCAAATGAAAAGTCCTTTGATTCAAACTTTTCATTTGCTGTCGGCAACGGTTCGCATCCATCTTTGGGGCATGAAAACCCGCTACTTCTTTCCTGCCCTCTGCACAACCGGCCTGGGCCTGCTCGGCAGTTGCGCCGTGTATGTGCCCACCATCCCCAGCACCCCGCTGCTCAACAAGAAGGGCGAGGTGGAAATCACGGCGGGCATCCGCAGCCTAACCAGCCTGGAAACGTCGGTGGCGTGGTCGCCCGCGCCGAACCTGCTGCTCACGGGCGAAGCCGCGGTGCAAACCATCAACGGCAGCGAAACCCGCAACAATGCCACGTTCGACTACCAAAGCACCCACCGGCAGGCCGCGTTGGGCGTGGGCACCTACCGCTTGCTGGGCCAGAACCAGGCCGGCTACCTGGGCGTGGTGGGCGGCGTAGGATTTGCCTCGGCCAGCATCTACGACCCGAAACTGACCATCATCATTCCGTTTTCGGGGCCATTGACGCACTATGATGCCCGGTACCTGCGCTACTACGGCCAGGTCTACATTGCCCGCCAAACGCCCGTGGTGAACTACGGCGCGTCGCTCCGGGGCACGTTCGTCGACTACAGCCACCTGCAGCGCAACGGCGAAACGGTGGCGCCCCTCAACCGCTTCTACCTGGAACCCACGGTATTTGTCCGCGTGGGCCGGCGGGCGGTGCAGGGCCAGGCCACGTTCGGCGTTTCACAGCCCCTGCACAACGACCGTTCCAATCCCGAGCACCTCAATCTGGCGCCGGTGACTACCCTGGTGGGCGTCGGCATCGTGGTGCGGCCGCACCTGTTTCGCCGCAGCCAAGCGGCAGAGAGGCAGCGGTAGCGTTGCCGACAATAAAAAAAGCTCCAGCCATTGCGGCCGGAGCTTTTTTTAATTCAATAATGAAATCTGTGCGAAGCCTACTTGCCGCCCAGCACGCGCAGCATGGTATCGCCAATCTCGGCGGGCGAATCCACCACGTGGATGCCGCACTCGCGCATGATGGCCATTTTAGCAGCGGCCGTGTCGTCGGCACCGCCCACGATGGCGCCGGCGTGGCCCATGCGGCGGCCGGGAGGGGCCGTCTGGCCGGCGATGAAGCCCACCACGGGCTTTTTATTGCCGGTTTCTTTAATCCAACGGGCGGCTTCGGCTTCCATGCCGCCGCCGATTTCGCCAATCATCACGATGCCTTCCGTCTCGGGGTCGTTCATGAGCAACTCCACCGCCTGCTTGGTGGTGGTGCCGATGATGGGGTCGCCGCCGATGCCGATGGCCGTGGTCTGGCCCAGGCCGGCTTTGGTGAGCTGGTCCACGGCTTCGTAGGTCAGGGTGCCCGACTTGCTGACGATGCCAATTTTGCCTTTCGAGAAAATGAAGCCGGGCATGATGCCTACTTTGCACTCGCCGGCGGTCATCACGCCGGGGCAGTTCGGGCCAATCATCGTGATGCCCTGCCGGTCCTTCAGGTAGTGCTTCACGGCAATCATGTCCTTGGTCGGGATGCCTTCGGTGATGGTGATAATCACCTTGATGCCCGCGTCGGCCGCTTCCATGATGGCGTCGGCGGCGAACGCCGGGGGCACGAAAATGATGCTGGTGTCGGCGCCGGCTTTCTCCACGGCCTCGGCCACGGTGTTGAACACGGGACGGCCCAGGTGCTCGGTGCCGCCTTTGCCGGGCGTGACGCCGCCCACCACGTTGGTGCCGTAATCCATCATTTGCTGGGCGTGGAACGAGCCCTCGGAGCCGGTGAAGCCCTGCACGATAACCTTGGAATCTTTATTGACCAGAACGCTCATTCGGAGGTGTTTTTGAGGAAATTGGTGGGGTGGGACGCCCTGGCCCGGTCGGGCTACGGCGCTGCAAAAGTAGGGCATTTTGGGGCTAGGGCAAGCCACTCAGCCGAATAGACGCCCCGCGCGTGAGGAAAAGCCGCACCCGGCCGGCCGGCACCGGCCCGGAAAGGCCCGAAAACGCGCCGGAGCCGGCTGATGGGAGGCTGGCCCGGCCGCCAGGGGTGGGGCCATGCGGCGCCCGGGAGCACGGGGCACCGCGTGGGCGGACGGTGTATATTAGCGGCGCTGCCCCGGCGCGGCGTCCTTTTCACTACCCGTCCATTTCTCCCTCCCCTTGGCCAGTTCTTTGTTTCCTCACCTGCCCGCCGACGAAGCCGCGCGCCTTCGCAGCCTGCGCGCCGTGGAGCTGCTCCCGGCGCTCACCGAACCGGTGTTTAATGAATTTGTGGCCCTCACGGCGCGCATTTTCAACCTGCCGATTTCGCTGATTTCGGTGGTGGAGGAAACCGAAGTGTACTACCCCGCCAACGTGGGCATGCCCGGCAACAAGCAGCAGCCACGCGTGGAGGCCCTATGCGCCACCGCCATTGCCAAAGCCCAAGCCGTGGTATACCACGACTTGGTGCTGGAAAAACACCCCGAAGTGCCTCAGGCGGCCTTGCGCGCCGCCGAAACCAACGGCCTGCGCTTCTACGCGGGCGCCCTGCTGCGGCTGCCCGACCAGCGCCCGCTCGGCACGCTGTGCGTCATCGACCGCGAGCCCCGCACCTTCACGCCCGACGAGCAGCGTATTCTGGAAATTCTGGCGGCGCTGGTGAGCCGCACCGTGGCCGTGCGCCACCTCTGCCGCCTGCACCCCGAAACCGGCGACGCGCAATGGGCCCGCCTCAGCGCCGAACTCGAAGAAGAAGTGCAGGCCCTCAATGCCTTGGTGCGCTACCTCACGGCCCGCCACGGCACGCTGGTGCCGGTGCCGGCGGCGTTTCTCACGCAGGTCGAAAGCCGGCTGCGCGACCTGCAGGCGCTGCTGGAGGCCTACCACCCCGGCACGCCCTGACGCGGTAAGCGCCGGCCCGGGCGGCCTGGGGAGAGGAGTGGGGGCGGAGGCAGCGCCTTGCCGCCGGGCGAGAGTTTGTACCTTTGCGGCCTCACCCGGAACCATCCCACCCAGTAAATTTCAATGTATTTCAACCACGTCATCGAGGCCGTTGGCCACACTCCACTCGTTAAGCTCAACAAAGTCACCGACGGCATCAAGGGCACGGTGCTGGCTAAAGTGGAGTACTTCAACCCCGGCAACTCGGTGAAGGACCGCATGGCCATCCGCATGGTGGAGGACGCCGAAAAGGCCGGTATTCTGAAGCCGGGTGGCACCATCATTGAGGGCACCAGCGGCAACACGGGCATGGGCCTGGCCCTGGCGGCCATTGCGAAGGGCTACAACACCATCTTCGTGATGAGCGACAAGCAGAGCAAGGAAAAGCAGGATATCCTGCGCGCCGTGGGCGCCCAGGTGGTGGTATGCCCCGTGGATGTGGCCCCCGACGACCCGCGCAGCTACTACTCCGTGGCCAAGCGCCTGAACCAGGAAACGCCCAATTCCTTCTACCCCAACCAGTACGACAACCTCTCGAACACCGCCGCGCACTACGACCACACCGGCCCCGAAATCTGGAACGGCACCGACGGCCAAATCACGCACTGGGCGGCCGGCGTAGGCACGGGCGGCACCATTTGCGGCGTGAGCAAGTACTTGAAGGAGCAAAACCCGAACATCGTGACGGTGGGCCTCGATACCTACGGCTCGGTTTTCAAGAAGTATAAGGAGACGGGGATTTTCGATGAAAACGAAATTTATCCCTACAAAACCGAGGGCATCGGCGAAGACATTCTGCCCAAGAATGTCAATTTTGACGTCATCGATTTGTTCATCAAAGTGACCGACCAGGACGCGGCCCTGATGACGCGCCGCCTGGCCAAGGAAGAAGGCCTGTTTGTGGGCTGGAGCTGCGGCTCGGCCGTGCACGGCGCTCTGGAGTATGCCCGCGAGCACCTCACGGAAACCGATACAATGGTAATTTTGCTGCCCGACCACGGCACGCGCTACCTCGGCAAGATTTACAACGACGACTGGATGCGCGCTCAGGGCTGGCTGTAAATAAGCTCAGCCATTGCCGAAGCCGGCGCCATTTGGTATCTTCGTGGAAGCTAGAAATAACCCTTTTATCGATGTCTGCTAATTTGAACCATATTGTACTCGTTGACGACAACGAAACGACCAGCTTTCTCAACAACCGCCTGCTGGGGCGTTTGGCCGTGGCCGAACACGTGAGCACGTTCTCGCGGGCCGACGAAGCGTTTGAGCAGCTGTGGGGCAGCGCCGAGGGCGGCAGCGCCGTGCCCGCGCCCGACCTGGTGTTCGTGGATTTGAAGATGCCCGGCGTGTCCGGCTTCGAGTTTCTGGAGCTCTACAACGCCCTGCCCCAGCCCGTGCAGGCCAAAACGGTGATGGCCGTGCTCACCACCTCCATGCACGGCGCCGACACCGCCCGCGTGGCCAAGTACCCCAACGTGGAGTACCTCACCAAACCCCTGACCGAAGAAAAGATGCTGAAACTGCTGGAAAAGCGGTTTCAATAAGACTTACTACCCCTCTTAGCTAAGAAAACAAACCGTGAGAAGCTCCGACTCAGCCCGAGTCGGAGCTTTTTATTTGCCTTTTATTTTGTCAATCACGTTCTGAAAAATGCCGGTGTTTTTCTGCTTCAAAATGATGTAGCGCACCGAGAAAGCCGTGGGAAAGCGGTTCCAGTTGGCGGAATTGAATTCGATTGTGGGCTTGAAATCGAACGACAGCACGATGCGGGCAAACGGAATCTTATACTCCGCCCCAATCATGCCATCGAAACCCCAGAAGTTGCCGTCAACTTTATGGGTGCCAAAGTGCCCGCCGGCCCCGAAGTAGTAGTTGAGGCTGGGCCCGAGGATGCCGAAATGCCGTTCGGCTAGCACCGTGGCGCTGCGCTCGCGCTCGGCCAGCATGCCCAAGCCTTCGAGGGTGGTTTTGGGCAGGATGAGCTGCTGCACGGTGAGGCCGTAGCCGCCGCCCGTGCGCAGGCCGGCGGCGGTGCGGTATTTCTGGGCCGCGGCCGGGCGGGCGGCCACGGCCAGCATCAAGCCGCACACGCAGCGAAAGAAAAAGGGAGAGGGCAGCAGTTTCATAACCAGCAAAACAGAGTGGGAGGCAAGGGCAAGCCCCCGCCTCCTACGCAGAAGCCACGTGAAAAATTGCGCCCGCCCTATTCCACCGCGTCCAGAAACGTGAACTGCTGGCCGTCGAACAAGCCTTTGTCGCTCAGTTTCAGGCTGGGAATAACCAGCAGCGCCATAAACGAAAGCGTCATAAACGGTGCGCCCAGCGGCGAGCCCAACTGCTTGGCCAGAGCATCGACGGCGGCGTAAGCGGCAGCCACGTCGGTTCCGGGCTGGTCCGACATGAGGCCGGCTACGGGCAACGGCACGAGGATTTCGCGGCCGTCGGTGCCCACGGCGGCTAGGCCGCCCTTGGCTTCGATGACGAGGTTGACGGCGCGGGCCAGGCTCTCGTCGTCGCAGCCCACGGCGGTGATGTTGTGCGAGTCGTGGCCCACGCTGCTGGCCAGCGCGCCGTGCTTCAGCCCGAAGCCGCGGATAAAGGCCACGGCGGGCGCCATACTTGGCTGGTAGCGGTTGATGACGGCCAGTTTGAGCATGTCATCGGCCACGTTGGAAACTACAAATCTACTTTCTACCGCCGCTGGCAAGTCAACGCGCGCCGTGATGAGCTGGCCATCGAAGCACTCGATGACGCGCGCCGTGGGCTGGGCCGAACTCGGCGCGGGCAGCCGGAAGTCGGCGGCCGTTACGGGCTGGGCGTGGAAATTATTGACCACCGCAATGGGCGCCGCTGGCAGCAACGATTTTCCGTTTTCGGCCACCAGCACGCCGTCGAGGTAGGTTTGCTGCACTTCGAAGTCGCGCAGGTCCTTCACCACGATGAAGTCGGCGGGGTCGCCTTCGCCCAGCAGGCCCACGGGCAGGTGGTAGTGCTTCACGGGGTTCACGCAGGCCACGCGCAACACGTGAAACAGGTCGTGGCCCAGCGCCACGGCGCGCTGCACCAGCTGGTTGATGTGTCCCAGAACCAGGGTGTCGGGGTGCTTGTCGTCGGAGCAGAACATGAGATGGCTGTAGTGCTCGGGCAGCAGCTCAATCAGCGCGTCGAAGTTGCGGGCCGCCGAGCCTTCGCGGATGAGCACCTTCATGCCCACGGCCAGTTTATCCAGCGCCTCGGGCGCGGTGAAGCACTCGTGGTCGGTGCTGATGCCGGCGCTGGCGTAATGGGCCGCGTCGTCGGCGCGCAGGCCGGGGGCGTGGCCGTCGACGGGCCGGCCGGCGGCCTGGGCGATGGCGATTTTGGCCATCACGTCGGCGTCGCGGTGCAGCACGCCGGGCCAGTTCATCATCTCGGCCAGGTAGCCAATTTTGGGGTTTTCGAACAGCTTGGCAATGTCCTGGGCGGTGATTTCGGCCCCGGCCGTTTCGAAGGGCGTGGCCGGCACGCAGCTCGGCGCCCCGAAGCAGAACTTGAAAGGGGAGTGGCTGGCGTTTTCGAGCATGAATTCCACGCCGGCCACGCCCAGCACGTTGCCAATTTCGTGCGGGTCGCTCACGGTGGCCACCGTGCCGTGCGTCACGGCAAGGCGGGCAAACTCAGTGGGCACCAGCAGGGAGCTTTCCACGTGCACATGGGCATCCACGAAGCCAGGCATGACGTAGGGCAGCGCCGGGTCGGCCTCGGCTTCGCCGATGGGGGCGATGCTGGTGATGCGGCCGTTTTCGACCGAAACAATGGCGGGCTGAATGGAACGGGCGAAAACGTCGACGACGTTGGCAGTAAGCGAAAAAGCGGGAGTCATGCGTTGGCGAAGAATTAGAAGCAGCCGTCGGTGGGAAGCCTCGCAAAGAACCTTAACTTTGAGTTAAAATAGATTGGCTATGAAGAAATCTTTGTCGGGCTTCGTGCTGCTGCTGGTGCTGCTCGTGCTGGGCGGCAGCCTGTTGGGCGGCTGTGCGCGCCGCACCGCGCAGCAGAAAAAAACCAGCTGGTACAAGCACCACAGCGGCGGCAAGAGCGTGCCCTGCCCGTGCGGGCACTAGGCGTTTAAATGATGTAGGAGCGGAGCTCGCGCCTGCATCGTTCAGGGTCTAAAACGGCTCTATAACCGTTTGAGAGCATCACCAGTCGCTCCTGTCGTTCCGCGGATTCCCGATTTCGAGGCGGCGCTGAAGCGGAGAAAAAAGGGCCGGGCCAGCCGCTGCGGCAACCTCGGCGCGGGCAGGCGTGTTAATTTGCCGACATCGCCGGCCACGTCCGGCTATTTTATCACCCGCTCTATTCTTATGCCCAATACCAGTCTTTCTCCCCTCGATTCCATCCTCGCCGCCGCCGAGCAGGTGCGCCAGCAGCTCAACCTGAAAGCCTTCGACGCCGAAGGCGTAGCGCACCTCGACAACTTTATTAAGGCACAGCGGGACAGCTTTATTGAGGCCCAGCGGGACAGTTTGCCCGCCGCCGAGCGCGAGGGGGTGGTGATGGCGCTGGGCTGCTTTCTGGGGCAATGCCTGGTGCAGGTGTACCGCGGCGAATGGGGCACTGGCAAGGATGGCACGACCGGCGTGGGGCTGGGCGGACGATTTTTTTTTAATCCCTTTTATTTAGTCGATGCGCAACTGAATGAGGGAGAAAGCGCATCGGTAGCGGCCTTTTTTGCCTCGGTACCCCAGCGGTTGAAGAGCCCGCCCGCCGCGCGTAAGAGTTGGATTTCGTAATCTTGCGGGGCCAATGGCCGCCCGCGTCGTTATGAAACAACTCGTTATCGCCATTGACGGCTACTCTTCCTGTGGCAAAAGCACCACGGCCAAAGCCGTGGCCCAGCTCCTGCACTACGCTTACGTCGACACCGGTGCCATGTACCGCGCCGTGACGCTGTACCTGCTCGAAAGCCAGATTGCCTTCACCGACCTGCCCCGCATCGAGCAGGCCCTGCGCGAAATCAGCATTAGCTTCCGCCGCAACCGCCGCACCGGCCGCAACGAACTGTTTCTCAACGGCGTGAACCGCGAGGACGACATCCGCCAGATGCGTATTTCCAACTCCGTGAGCGAGGTTTCGGTCATCCCCATGGTGCGGCATGCCATGGTGGCCCAGCAACAAAAAATGGGGGGTAAGCGCGGCGTGGTGATGGACGGCCGCGACATCGGCACCACCGTTTTTCCTGATGCGGAGGTGAAAATCTTCATGACGGCCGAAGTGGAGCTGCGCGCCCGGCGTCGCCAGGACGAGCTGGCCGAGAAGGGTGAAATCGTGCCGCTCGAAGACATCATTGAGAACCTGCGCAAGCGCGATTACCTGGACTCAACCCGCGCCGAAAGCCCCTTGCGCCGCGCCCCCGACGCCGTGCTGCTCGACACCACGCACATCACCATCACCGAACAGGTCGATTTCGTGCTCGACAGGGTGTCGTCGGCGCTGTTTGCGGCGGGGTGGGACTGAGTGGGCGGTTGCTGAAGGATACCTGGGGGCCAAAAGAACGTCATGCAGAGCGCAACGAAGCATCTTGCCCGCGGTAAGTAAATTCAATCGTCAGAAAGAGGAATAGTTGCGGCGGGCAAGATGCTTCGCTGCGCTCGACATGACGTTCTTTCGTTCACTCGCTACCGCGCCGCCGCGAGTCCGTACCTTTGCCCCGGCGAACTCCTCGCCGCCGCAGTGGTGTTAGACTCACAGCATGAAGGTCACGATTGATAAAAATTCCGGCTACTGCTTTGGCGTTGAATTCGCCATTCAGATGGCCGAAGACGAGCTGGCGCAAGGCCACAACCTCTACTGCCTCGGCGATATCGTGCACAACCGCATGGAAGTGGAACGCCTGCACCAGCTCGGTCTGCGCATCATCGACCGCGAGCAGCTAAGCCAACTGCACGACACCAAAGTCCTCATCCGGGCCCACGGCGAGCCGCCGGAAACCTACCAGCTGGCCCTCCAGAACAACCTGGAGCTGATTGACGCCAGCTGCCCGGTGGTGCTCAAGCTGCAAAACCGCGTAAAGCACGCCTTCGACCTGAGCCAGCGCCAGGACGGCCAGATTGTGATTTACGGGCAGCCCGGCCACGCCGAGGTTGCCGGCCTCACGGGCCAGACTGGCAACCGCGCCATCATCGTGATGAACGAGGCCGACCTCGACCAGATTGACTTTTCGCGCCCCGTCACGCTCTTTAGCCAGACCACCAAAAGTACAGCCGGCTTCTACAAGATGAAGGCTCTGATGGAGGCCCGCATCCAGGCCGCCGGCGGCCAATTAGACAGCTTCGACGCCAACGACAGCATCTGCCGGCAGGTGAGCAACCGCGAGCCGGCCCTGGCCCGTTTCGCCACCGAATACGACGTGGTGCTCTTCGTGAGTGGCCGCAAAAGCTCCAACGGCAAGGCCCTGTTTTCGGTAGTGAATGCCGTGAACCCGCGCAGCTATTTCATCGAGAACGCCGATGAAGTGGACGAGGCCTGGCTGGCCGGCATGCACACCGTGGGCATCTGCGGCGCCACCAGCACCCCGCTGTGGCTGATGCAGCAGGTAGCCGAGCGCGTGGAAGGCGTGGGCGAGTTGGCGTAGGGAAGTTTTTTCGCCTGTCATCCTGAGCGGAGCGAAGGACCTTATCACGGCTCAAAAGCTTGCAGTAATTACTGCCGCTGGTGTGATAAGGTCCTTCGCTGCGCTCAGGATGACAGGCGTTTTGCTGCTTAGCCAACGAGCCGCTCTTCATACAGCCGGTGGTTTCCCTCGTCAAACACCATGAAAATGACGGTCTTCGGCCACTCGTGCGACGCCAGCCACTGCCGCACCTCGCGCATGGCCACGGCGGCTGCTTCGGGCTTGGGGTAACCGTAGATGCCGGTGCTGATGCCGGGAAAGGCCACGCTTTCCAGTTGGTTTTCTTCGGCCAGGCGCAGGCTGTTGCGGTAGCAATTGGCTAATAATTCGGGCTCGCCCTTGTGGCCGCCGTTCCAGACGGGCCCCACGGTGTGGATGACGTGCCCGGCCGGCAGCCGCCCGCCGGTGGTGATGACGGCCTCGCCGGTTTTGCAGCCGCCCTGCCGGGCCCGAATGGCGCGGCACGCCTCCAAAATAGCTGGCCCGCCGGCCCGATGAATAGCCCCATCGACGCCCCACCGCCGAGCAGGCTGGAGTTGGCGGCGTTGACGATGGCGCTGACGGGCTGCTTGGTGATGTCGCCCTGCACGAGCTGGATGCGGTGAGCGAGGGGAGGAGAGGGCATGAGGATTTCGGTGGTGGGTGTAATGGCCGGCGCCACGGCGCGATTCATGCCATACGCTTTGGCTGCTTCGATTGATGCTTGGGAAACCAACCGCGACGCTTCGGCAACAGGAAGTGGCGCCGCCCCGGGCCGAAAAGCCATATTTGACCATCCATTTCAACCAAACCTCCCCGCTCATGGAAACCCTGCAACGCGACCCCTACCTGTGGCAAAAGGCCAAAGCCCGCGCCCGCTTCCAATCGCACCTGCTTTCGTTCTTGTTGGTGAACGCGCTGCTGTGGGTTATCTGGGCCTTCACCTTTCCGCACCACCACGGCCGGGGCTTCCACTCCGAAATTCCCTGGCCGCTGTGGGTCACTTTCTTCTGGGGCCTGGGGCTGATACGGCGCGGCATGGCGGCCTACGGCGGCTTTAGCCGCGAGCAGCGCACCCAGCGCGAGTACGAGCGGCTGGTGAGCCAGCAAAGCGGCGTTGACCCGCTCGACAAATACCGCTAAGCGGTTCGATAAGCGAAAAATTTCCCCTTTCTTCTGCTAATTAGTGAAGTGGTTCGGCCGAAGCCGGGGGCTTTCAACTTGATGTTTAGGCGTTCCGGTTTGGGCCGGTTTGTTTAAAAATCGAGTTGAAAGCCTCCGGTCTCGGCCGGACCTTTTTCAACGGTGATTTGAAGCTATTTGGTTTGGGGTGGTTCCCTGCGACCGTTCGTTCTAGCCGCCCGAGATTTGGCCGGACCCCTTCGCCCAGCCGTTGGCGGCCGGCCGCCGCCTATCTTCACCACCATGAACCGCCCCCGCTCCCCCAAGCGCATTCTCGGCCGCCGCGAGCTGGTGGACTTTCCTGCCTTTGCCCTCGGCGGTGTGGAGGCCAAGGTGGACACCGGCGCCTACACCAGCGCCATCCACTGCACCGACATCCACATCGAAACCGATGGCCAGCAGCGGCCCGTGCTGCGGGTGCGCCTGCTCGACCCCGACCACGCCGATGCCAACGGCCGCCCGCTGACTTTCCCCGATTTTGCCCTGCGCGACATCCGCTCCTCCAACGGTGAGGTGCAGGAGCGTTACGTCATCCGGGCCGTGGTGCAGCTGTACGGCGAAGATTTTGAAGCCGAATTTTCGCTCTCCGACCGCTCCGACATGAAGTATCCCGTATTGCTGGGCCGCAGCCTGTTGCGGCAGGGCCGCTTCGTAGTCGACGTGGCCAAGCGCAACCTTTCCTACAAATCCCTGGCCCGCGCCGCCGCGCGCCGCGCCCGGCCCTGAGTAGCTTTGTGGCGATATTCTGTGAAAATTCTGTCATCCTGAGCGCAGCGAAGGACCTTCTCACGTAAGGACAATTTTCAGTAATTCACCCTGAGCAGCTGTGGTAAGGTCCTTCGCGCTGCTCAGGATGACAAACCGCCCCGCCCTGGTGCCACTCACCCCGCCCGTTCCATCCCATCCCACCCGCCCCTTCTCCACTCCACCACCCCACCAATCCACCCCCGATGAAACTGGCCATTCTCTCGCGTGAGCCGAAATCCTATTCCACCCAGCGGCTGGTGGAGGCCGCGGCCAACCTGGGCCACGAAGCCGTGGTCATCGACCACCTGCAGTGCAACATTGTGCTGGAGAAGGGCCAGCCCGGCATCATCTACCAGGGCGCGCCGCTCGAAGGCTTCGACGCCATTATTCCGCGCATCGGCGCCTCGGTCACGTTCTACGGCACGGCCGTGGTGCGGCAGTTTGAGATGATGAAGGTGCGCACAGCTATTGATAGCCAAGCCATTGTGCGCTCGCGCGACAAGCTCCGCTCGATGCAGATTCTGAGCCGCGCCGGCGTGGGCATGCCCAAAACGGCCTTCACCAACTTCTCGGCCGACGTGCCGGCCATGATTGAGCAGGTGGGCGGCGCGCCGGTCATCATCAAACTCCTCGAAGGCACCCAGGGCCTGGGCGTGGTGCTGGCCGAGTCGGCCAAGGCTGCGCAGTCGGTCATCGAGGCCTTCCACAACCTTAAGGCCCGCATCATCGTGCAGGAGTTCATTGCCGAAAGCAAGGGCGCCGACCTGCGCGCCTTCGTGGTGGACGGCGAGGTGGTGGGCGCCATGAAGCGCCAGGGTAAGGAAGGCGAGTTCCGTTCGAACCTGCACCGCGGCGGTTCGGGCACGCTCGTGAAGCTCACGCGGGCCGAGAAGGCCGCCGCGCTGCTGGCCACCAAAGCCCTGGGCCTGGGCATTGCGGGCGTCGATATGCTGCAAAGCAAGCGCGGTCCGCTGGTGCTCGAAGTCAATTCCTCGCCCGGGCTAGAGGGCATCGAGAAAGCTACCAAGCAAGACATCGCCGGCCGCATCATCGAATACAGTACCGCGCTGGCCGGGAAGAAAAAAGCGAAGCCCAAGGCGAAAAAAGGGGCAGCAATTGGCGTTGACGCGCAATCGGACGTGCCGGGCGGAAAGTAGGAGGGGAAGGATAGATTGGAGAGAAAAGAACGTCATGTCGAGCTTGCCGAGACATCTCGCGTGCTGTGGTAAATCTCTTCGATTGGATTACTTCGGCACGCGAGATGTCTCGGCAAGCTCGACATGACGTTCTTTTTATTCATCTCCTCCTGACTTCGCTTACCGCCCATGCCCACCGCTCCCGACCGCCCGATGCACCTCAACGGCCTCACCATTCAGCCCGGCGAGCGGGTGCTCACGCGGCTGGTGATTTCGCGGCTGCCCTCGGGCACGGTGATTGACGTACCGGTGCACGTGATTCGGGCCGTGGAGCCGGGGCCCACGCTGCTGCTGATGGGCGGCATGCACGGCGACGAGGTGAACGGCATCGAAACCATTCGGCGGCTGGTGCGGCGCGAACTGCTCACGCCCTTGCGCGGCACCATCATCGCCATTCCCATCCTCAACATCTACGGGTTTCTGAATTTCAGCCGCGACGTGCCCGATGGCAAGGACGTAAACCGCTCGTTCCCGGGGTTTCCGCGCGGGTCGCTGGCCGGGCGGGTGGCCCACCGCTTCATGCGCGAAATCATGCCCCTGATTGACTACGGCATCGATTTTCATACCGGCGGCGCCACGCGGGCCAACTACCCGCAGGTACGCGCCCTGCTGGGCATTGATGTGGAGCTGGACGCCATGGCGGCGGCTTTTTCGGCGCCCTTCACGCTGCACGCGGCCTTGCGGGCGGGCTCGCTGCGCGAGGCGGCGTATGGGCTGGGCAAACGCATCATCGTGTACGAAACCGGCGAGAGCCTGCGGCTCGACGAGCCCGGCATTGAGGAGGCGGCGGCGGGCACTTTGCGGGTGCTGCACCACCTGGGCATGGGCCCGGCGGCGCCGGCGCCGGCCCGGCCCAGCATCGTGTGCCGGCGGCATACGTGGCTGCGGGCGCGTTTTGCGGGCGTGTTCCGGTCACACGTCGAAAACGGCCAGTTTGTGGAGAAAGGCCAGATTTATGGCTCCGTGGCCGACCCCTACGGGCAGCAAACCGTGCGCCTGGAGTCGCCGCTAAGTGGCTACGTCATCGGCCTGAACCACATGCCGGTGGTGAACCAGGGCGACGCTCTGCTGCACATTGCCGTGCCAGAGTAATTTTCGGCATGGAAAAGCCTTTTACAATTGACGCCGGTCGGGTGCGCCTGCGCCACCTGCGGCCTGCCGACTTGCCCGCCTTCGCCGCCTACCGCGCCGACCCGGCGGTGTGCCGCTTTCAGGGGTTCGACCCGTTCAGCGAAGCGCAGGCCGTTGACTTCATTGCCCGGCATTCGGTGGCCGCCATCCCGGCCGCGCCCGGCGAGTGGGTGCAAATCGCCATTGCCCGCCGCGATGACGACGAGCTATTGGGCGACTGCGCCCTGCACCGGCAGGGCCACGAGCCGCGCATTGCCGAAATCGGCATCACGCTGGCGCCGCGCTGGCAGGGGCAGGGCTACGCTGGCGAGGCGTTGCAGGGGCTGCTGCGGTTTTGCTTCGCGGAGCTGGGCTTGCACCGGGTGGTGGCGCTGGTGGACCCGCGCAATGCGCCGTCGGTGGCACTCATGGAACGGGTGGGGATGCGCCGGGAAGGGCATTTCCGGCAAAATGGCTGGTACAAGGGCGAGTGGTGCGACGAGTTTCAATACGCTTTGCTGGCCACCGACTGGCCGGTGGCGGGCTGACATGCGCCGGGCCCGTACTTTTGTTTTTTCCTCATCTGCGCTTTTCAATGAAAAACCCCATTCAATTAACCATTAACGTTGTTTTGGCCCTGCTGGTGGCCGGCTTGTACTTCCTGCATTTCAACCAGAAGCCGGTGGCCCCAGCCATTGCTACTGACAAATCAACGGCCGTGGTGGCCTCGCCGGAGCTGACCACGACCGACAGCTTGACCAAGGCCGCGCTGGCCGAGGCCAACGCGCCCGCGCCCGAAACCACTCCCGCTGCCGACACTCCGACCGCCGCCAGCAACGCCGATAAAATCGTGTACGTGGAGTCGGGCAAGATGCTGGACGGCTACCAGGGCATGAAAGACGCTCGCAAGGCCTTCGAGGCCAAAGCCCGCGGCTGGGAAGGCCAGAACCAGAAGCTGATTGCCAACTTCCGCACCGCCGTGGAAAACTACCAGAAGCAAGCCCAGGGCATGACCGCCGAGCAGCGCGCCGCCACCGAGCAGAAGCTCCAGGCCCAGCAGCAGGAGTCGGGCCAGGCCCAGCAGCGCATCCAGGCCCAGGCCCAGGAAGAAGAAGCCAAGCTGACCCAGACCGTGCTCGAAAGCGTGAACAAGAAGGTGGAAGCCTACGGCAAGTCGCACGGCTACAAGCTCATCCTGATTGCCGCGCCCAGCGGCACCATCGCCTACGGCCAGAAAGACCTCGATATCACGGCTCCGGTGCTGGCCTACCTGAACGCGGAATACCGCCGGAAGTAGGCGGCTACGTCCGGGTGACGGGTCGGATTAAAGAACGTCATGCTGAGCGCAGCCGAAGCATCTCTACCGCAATAGTAAATCCTCGATTGGATTACTTGCGCGGTAGAGATGCTTCGACTTCGCTCAGCACGACGTTCTTTTTTTGCTGATTTTTTGCGAGACTCCAAGCAACCCCAACGCCCGAAATTCGCTCTCCAATAAAAATGCCCGGCGGCCGTTAGGCCGCCATGCTGGCCCGCCGCCGCTGGCTTTTCTCTCCTTTCCTTCTGCATGAAGACACTTTTCCGCACGGTCGCGCTGAGCAGCGCGGCGCTGCTGGTGGCCGCTACCACGGCCCACGCGCAGCAAAACAACCGCTTCACCATCAGTGGCTACGTGCGCGATGGCGCTACCGGCGAAAGCCTGCCCGGCGTGGCCGTGGTGCACCCCGCCAGCGGCCAGGGCACCACCACCAACACCTTTGGCTTCTACTCGCTCACGCTGGCTTCTTCGTCCGATTCCGTGAAGCTGTTGGTGTCGGCGTTGGGATACGAGCGGCTGCGGCTGGCCGAGAAAGCCGGCCGCAGCTTCACCCACGATTTCCGGCTGAAACCGTCGTCGGCCGAGTTGGCGGGGGTGGAAGTGGTGGGCAGCCGCGAGGAAAAAGTGGCCGAGAGCACGCGCATGGGCACCATCAACATTCCGGTGAACCAGATAAAGCTGCTGCCCGCGCTGTTTGGCGAAACCGATGTGCTGAAGGCACTGCAGCTGCTGCCCGGCGTGCAGGCCGGCGGCGAAGGCAGCAGCGGCCTCTACGTGCGCGGCGGCTCGCCCGACCAGAACCTGCTGCTGCTCGACGGCACGCCCATCTACAACGCCTCGCATTTGTTCGGCTTCTTCTCGGTGTTCAATGCCGATGCCATCAAGAACGTGGAGCTGATAAAGGGCGGGTTTCCGGCGCGCTACGGCGGGCGGCTGTCGTCGGTGGTGGATATTACGATGAAGGAGGGCAACATGCAGAAGCTGCACGGCGAGGGCGCCATTGGCCTCATTGCCTCGCGCTTCACGCTGGAAGGACCGATTAAGAAAGACACGGCCTCTTTCATTTTCTCGGCCCGCCGCACTTATATCGACATTCTGGCCCGGCCGCTCATCATGGCGCAGGCCAACGGGCTGGTGGCAGGCTACTACTTCTACGACCTCAACGGCAAGCTGAACTGGAAGCTCGGCGCCCGCGACCGCCTCTACCTGAGCGCCTACCTGGGCTACGACGAGTTTTACGCCAACGACGAGGACAAGAGCGACAACGGCGACACCTACAAACAGAAAAACGCGCTGGGCTGGGGCAACCGCATTGCCGCCCTGCGCTGGAACCACGTGGTGAACGACCGGCTGTTCATGAACGCCCACCTCACCTTCACGCGCTACCAGTTCGACGTGGGCTCGACGCAGGAAAACCACTACCAGAACAACGGGCAGACCCGCGACGAGAAGTACAGCCTGAGTTATCTGTCGAATATTCAGGACGTGAGCGCGAAGGTCGATTTCGACTACGTGCCCAACCCCAGCCACTACATCCGCTTTGGGGGGCAGGCCATCCGGCACCAGTTCCGGCCCGGCGCCCTGCAAAGCGAGGGCAACGCCGACCCCACCCAGAACCAGGCCGTGGGCCGCCGCATCGGGGCCAGCGAAGCCAGCCTCTACGCCGAAGATGACGTGAAGCTCAACGACCGCCTGAAGGTGAACGTGGGCCTGCGCCTGAACTCGTTTCTGGTGGAGAAAAAGCTGTACCCCAGCCTGGAGCCGCGCCTCTCGGCCCGCTATCTGCTCACCGAAGACTGGGCCCTGAAAGGCGCCTACGCCCGCACCACGCAGTACGTACACCTGCTCACCAACAGCAGCATCGGCCTACCCACCGACCTGTGGGTGCCCGCCACCGCCAAAACCCTGCCGCAGAAAGCGCAGCAGTTCAGCGTGGGCGCGGCCCGCAACGTGCGCTTCAAGGGCGAGGACTTTGAGTTCAGCGTGGAAACCTACTACAAGCCCATGCAGAACCTGATTGAATTCCGCGAGGGCGCGGATTTCATCGGCACCACCGACGACAACTACGAGTCCAAAATCACCAGCGGCCGGGGCTGGGCCTACGGCGCCGAACTGTTTTTGCAAAAGAAAACCGGCAAAACCACCGGCTGGATAGGCTACACACTGTCGTGGAGCAACCGCCAGTTTGCGGCCCTGAACCAGGGGCTGACCTACCCCTACAAGTACGACCGCCGCCACGATTTCAAGCTGGTGGTCATTCACGAATTCAGCCCCACGCTCACGCTCTCGGGCACGTTCGTGTACGGCACCGGCAACGCCGTGACGCTGGCCCAAGGCCGCTACCAGCTGGGCCCCTACGACACATACGACGACTACGGCCCCCGCAACAGCTACCGCATGGCCGCCTACCACCGCCTCGACCTCGACCTGAGCCACACCAAGAAAAAGCGCTGGGGCGAAGTGGTGAACAGCTTCAGCGTGTACAACCTCTACAGCCGCAAAAACCCCTATTTCATTTACCTGGGCCGCGCCCAGGGCAGCCAGCAGCTGAGCTACCGGCAGGTGTCGTTGTTTCCCATTTTGCCCTCGTTCAGCAAGACGTTCCGGTTTTAATTCGGCCGCAGGCTCTAAAAAGTCATGTCGAGCGCAGCCGAGACATCTCGCGTGCCGAAGTAATCCAATCGTTGAAAAAGAATTAGTGGCGGCACGCGAGATGTCTCGGCTGCGCTCGACATGACAATTAATCTATTCGCAAAATGAAAAACATTTCTCTTGCCGCCCTGCTCCTCGCCGCCACGGCCTTGGCCGGCTGCGAATCGGACGCGGAATTGCCCGAGCCGCCGCACAAGCCCCGGGTGTCGTTGTTTTATGTGCTCACGCCGGCCCCGCAGGATTCGTCGTATCTGGAGCTGTTTCAGCAGCGCCAGCTCTACGTGAGCAACAGCCAGCGCGTGTTCAGCACCGACCGCCTCCTGGGCCGCACCGATGCGGCCGTGGAGCTGCGCGACGCCGCCGGCCGGGTGGTGGAGCGCTACCGGCCCGTGGGCAATAATTTTTCCTCGAGTTACCGCGGCGACCCTGGCTACTATCGCCCGGTGCTCGGGTTTCGGCCCCAGCCGGGCCAGCCCTACACGCTGCGGGCCGCCCTGCCGGGCCTCGAAACCGCCGAAAGCACGCTGACCCTGCCGGCCGCGCCCACCATCGAGAGCGTGGCTTTTCAGAAGCGCGGGACCACAAGTTACGGCACCGCCACGGGCCGCCTCACCGTGACCGTGCGCGACGACGCCGGCGCCGACAATTATTACCTGGTGTTTGCCCGCGTGCTCGATGCGCAGGGCCAGCCTTTGCCCTACGGCAACCTGCAACTGGACCAGGACGACGACAGTGGCATCAGCATCGACCAGTTCCAACTGTCGAGCGCCCAGCAGCAATACAACCTCGGCGCCTTCGGCATTCGCCCCTACGCCGATACCAATCACAACGGCGAGCGCCTCACGCTCAATGCCGACGTGCGCTACAACACCGGCTGCTACACGCCGGGCGCTTGCCCGCCGCCAGCCTTCGTCGAAGTCACGGTGAGCAGCCTCACGGCCGATGCGTACAATTTTTACCTCTCCAACCGCCGCTACTACGACAGCAACGGCAACCCCTTTGCCGAGCCCGCCCCGCTGGCCGGCAACGTGCGCCAGGGCTACGGCCTGTTTGGCGGCGCCACCAACGCCACCTCCCGCGTCCAGATTCCCTAACTGAACCATTAAACCCGGCGCCCGCGTTTTCGTCTAAAGCCTGTAAATTGTCCTTCATCCTTAATCAATGCGCTTCGGCGCAATGCCTTATGCGGACTAAATCAATGTTTCTTGCTTTCGGCCTGTTCCTGTTGCTGCTGAGCAGCCAGGCGGCCAATGCCCAGGTTCGGGTCAATGTCGGCATCGGCTATCCGCCGCCCCGGGCCTATTACGGCCCCCGCTACTACCCGCCCCGCCCGCCCGTGGTGTACGCCGTGCCGCCGCCCCCCGTGTACTACGCTCCCGCTCCCGTTTATTATGCGCCCCGCCCGGTGTACTACGCGCCCCGGCCATACGGCTACCGGGGCCGCGTCTACGGTGGCCACGGCCGTCGCTGGTAAGCGCGGTCTGGAAAGGAAAAAGCCCTGCTGCCTTGGTAGCGGGGCTTTTTTTATGCCGACGGCAACATCGCGGCAGCAATGCCGCGACCGCGTTTGGCTCGACGACTTGGTTGCCGGGCCGGCAACTGCAATTATGCTTAATCTTACGGCCTCAATAAACCGCCTTCGCATCTGATGAAATCCTTTACGCTCACCCTCGGCGCGGCCCTGCTGCTGGCCGGCTGCAACCAAAACCCGCCCGCCACCTCCACGCCCACCGCTACCGCCGACACCGCGCCCGCTACTCCTATTGCGGTCGACTCGGCCAATGCGGCCACCGGCACGGCGCCCGATGCCGCGGCTACGGCCCCCGTGCCTGCCGCCGCGCCCCAGCTGCGCGCGGCCGAAACGCTCAAGCTGGCCTTCGCCTTCAAGCCCGCGCCCAACCCCGACGATGCCGGCCGCCCGCGTACCAGCGCCCATCTGCTGCTGCAAGGCCGCCAGCCGCAGGACATCGACTTGGGCAATTTCGCCGGCAAGCCCGACGTGGTGGATGCCGCCAAAGCCAAACAGGCTGGCTTTCCGGCCGGCATGCTGCTGGGCTTCCGCAGCTACCAGGCTGCCACCGGCACCAGCCAGGACCTAGCCGTGCTGAACGTGGACGGCCGCCACTTGCGCATTGTGCAGCGCAAAGTGGAGGAAACCGCCCCCGAACCCGGCCCCTTCGAAACCGCCCGCGAGATTCCGCTGCCCGGCAACACGCAGCTCGTGGTAGCATCTCCGGCGAAAAAGTAGGGTGAAATGCGTAGGTTAGGGCATGGAAAATCCCTCTCTCCTCGGCCCCATGAAGGGCGCCACGCGCCGCGAAGTCGGCGGCGTGCAGGTTGACGTCGTGCCCACGGGCAATGCCCGCGTCAAGCGCATTGTGTACCCCATCGGCTTTCGTTGGTCGAAAAACCTCAAGGACATCGTGGGCACGCCCTTGTGCACGCATGCGCACGTGGGCTTTCTGGCCAGCGGCCGCTTCAATATCCAGTACGCTGACGGGGCCATTGAAGAGTTTGTGGCCCCGCAGGCCGTGGCCATTGCGCCGGGCCACGACGGCTGGGTGGTGGGCAACGAGCCCGCCATTCTCATCGAATTCGACTTTGAAGGCGAAACCGTGGAGCGCCTGGGCCTGCCCAGCCGGCATTAGTTGCTCCAGTAGCAAGCGGTTGCGGGCCCCGGCGTTTCAGCGCCGGGGCCCGCGGCTCAGGCCCGCTCGTAGGTGAGCACCAGCACGCCCGTGCGGGTGGCGTGCGACGACACCAGCTTAAAATCGGACCCGATTTCGGTGGTGAACAGGTGCTGCCCGCTGCCCAGCACCAGCGGAAACACCATGAGGCGGTAGGTGTCAATCAGGCCGTGCCGGCGCAGGTACTCCACCAGCTGCCCGCTGCCGTAGATGAGCAGGTTCTGGCCGGGCTCCTGCTTGAGGCGCGCCACTTCGGCGGCCACGTCGCCCTGCATAATCTCGGCGTTCCAGCCGGCCGTTTGGAGCGTGCGCGAGGCCACGTATTTGGGCAGGCGGTTCATGATTTCGGCGTCGGGCGCGTCGGGCGCGTTGGGCCAGGCCTCGGCAAAGGCCTCGTACGTCACGCGGCCCAGCAGCAGGGCATCGGCCGAAGCCATCAATTCTCCCTGAAACTCGCCCAGTTCTTCATTGAAGTAGGGGGCCGTCCAGGCCGGGTTTTCCATCACGCCATCCAGCGTCAGGTATTCGGCGGCAATTACTTTGCTCATGGTGAATAGATAAAAAGCTGATTATCCGCAGGCCGGCTTGTCAAAACTGAATACCCACTCGGTCCCAAACCGGTCGATGAGGGTGCCAAACTTACCGCCCCAAAACATATCGGCCAGCGGGTCGACAACGGTGCCGCCCTCGCCCAGCCGGGCAAACAAAGTGTTGATTTCCTCGTCGCTGCTGCAGGTCAGGAGCATGGCGATGTTGTTGCCGGGCGCAAACGGGCGGCGGGTGTCCAAGGCGTCGCAGGCCATGAGCACGAGCGGGCCGGCAGTCAGGGTGCCGTGCATAATCTGGTCCTGGGCTTCGGCGGGCATTTGCTCGGCCATGGCCGTATCGCCGACGCGCGTCAGGTTGAGCTCGCCGCCCAGGCAGCTCTGGTAGAAGGAGAGGGCTTCGCGGCATTTGCCGTCGGGGAATGCGATGTGGGGACTGAGAAGAGCCATGGGTTTGGGGTTAGGGGTGAATAATTGATTGTGAGGTTGTTTGTTGTAAATGAGAACGGTCATGCTGAGCTTGTCGAAGCATCTCTACTGCTTCGTTGAACCTGTTGAATTACTTGCGCGGTAGAGATGCTTCGACAAGCTCAGCATGATGTTCTGATTCAGCATTTCAGTTACAGCTTACAGCGTGGCTGCGGCCGGAGTCGCGAAAGCAGCTTCCGTTTCATCGGCGGTGGCGGTTTGGGGGCGGCTGCTGAGGTAGCGCTTCCACAGGAAGTAAATCCCGAACAGCACGGCCGTCATCACCAACGCCGGCAGCGTGCCCACGACGCCCAGCCCGGCAAAGGCCACCGAAGCCGCCGCGCCAATAAAATCGATGGCAAAGCCCGCGAAAGCCCATTCTTTGAGCGTGCGGTACTTGTTCTGGAGCAGGGCCAGTGCGCCCAGGATTTTGGCCGCGCCCGTGATGTCCATGATGTAGATGGGGTAGCCGAGCGCCTTCATCGCGGTCACGCCGTTTTGCTCGTGCAGCAGGCCGGCCACGCCGTCGGCCAGCATCATGAGGCAAAACAGGATGGTGAGGGTCCAATAGAGGCGGGCGGTGGTGCGAGGTTTCATGGCGATGGTTGATTTGAGGGGTGAGAAAACGTCGAGAAAAAGAACGGTCATGCAGAGCGCAGCGAAGCATCTCGCGTGCTGTAAGTAATTAGTTGAAGCACGCGAGATGCTTCGCTGCGCTCTGCATGACTGTTGAAAAGACACTCATTTGCTAAAAATGCGATTGACTAACTGGTTTAGCAAAGGTATTAGCAAAATATAGATGGGCAAGGGGGCATTTGCGCCCAACTCAGGGGCCGAATGCGCCATCGTTGTGCCTACATTTGGCGTCATGAAGCACGTATCTATTCTGGTGCCGGCCGGCGAGGCGGTGGTGGGCAGCATCGAGGGGCCGCACAAGGTGCTGAGCCAGGTGAATGAGCTGTTGGCGGGTGCCGGCCAGCCGCCGGCCTTTCACATCGAGCTGGTGGGCCTCACGAAGCACAAAACCTTCAACCGCGGGCTGTTCACGCTGCACGCCCACCGCACCATCGACGAGGATTTCCAGACCGACCTCATCATTATTCCGGCCCCGCACGGCGACCTGGCCGAAGCCGTGGCCCTCAACCACGACCTCATCGCCTGGATTGCCCGCCAGCACGCGCACGGGGCCGAAGTGGCCAGCCTGTGCCTGGGCGCGTTTCTGCTGGCCGCCACCGGCCTGATGGACGGCCGACAGTGCGCCACCCACTGGCTGGGCGCCCCGCAGTTTGCGACCATGTATCCGGCCGTGCACCTCGTGGCCGAGCAGGTGATTACCGACGAACAGGGCCTCTACAGCAGCGGCGGGGCTTATTCCTACCTCAACTTGGTGCTGTATTTGGTTGAGAAATACGTGAGCCGCGACGTGGCCGTGTGCTGCGCCAAAGTGTTTCAGATTGACATCGGGCGGCGCAGCCAGTCGCCGTTTGTCATCTTCCGGGGCCAGAAGGACCACGACGACGCGCCCATTCGCAAGGCCCAGGAGTTCATCGAGCAGCACTACCCCGAGCGGCTGGCCGTGGACGAGCTGGCCGCCCAATGCTGTCTGAGCCGCCGCAACTTCGAGCGCCGCTTCAAAAAAGCCACCGCCAACACCGTGGCCGAGTACGTGCAGCGCGTGAAAATCGAAGCCGCCAAAATGAGCCTCGAATCATCGCAGGACAACGTGAGCGAGGTAATGTACTCGGTGGGCTACTCCGACAGCAAGGCCTTCCGCACGCTCTTCAAGCGCATCACCGGCGTGTCGCCGCTGGCCTACCGCGACAAGTACAGCCGCAAGGCCCTGGCCGCGTAGGCCCCCGAGCACTGCGGTGAAAACGACTCGGCCCCCGGCGGCGCAGTGCTGAGCACTACGCCGCCGGGGGCCGAATCATGTAGCGGTGGGCCTCGTCGCCAGCCCACCGCCCGGACTGGGTCGGTTAGCGGGTGGCCGAGGCCACCAGTTCCGAGGTTTTGTCGGCCATCAGCTCGCGCACCGAAATGGCGGTTTGGGCGTCGGCTTTCACGTCCACGTTGTAGCGATACCGCTCGCGGCCTACACGCAGCAGTACGGCGTATTGGCCGGCGGGCAGGCCTTTGAAGCTGAGCTGGCTGCCGTAGGAAGCGCGGCGGTTGGTTTCGCTTACCAGGGAAGTTTTGTTGGACAGGCACACCACATCCATGTGCATGCGCTGCTGGGTGGGGTTTTCAACGGTCAGCCACAGGCTCTGGGCATCGGCCTGCTTGGCTTTCACAGAAGGAGCATCCTGGGCCAGCGCCGAGCCGACAGTGCCCAGCACGGCCAATCCGCCGAGCAACAGGGGCCGCAGGAACGGAGCCGAAGCCAGGCGCTGGGCGCTGGTGGTGGTGGTGGCGCCAGTCAGTTGCTGGGCGGAGCGGAGGGAGAGGGAACGGTTCATGGTACTTACAGAAAAAAGGTGAGGGTGAAAATTTTGCAGAAAAAAGGCGGGGTAGGGAAGCGGAGAAGAAGGGCGGCTTATAGTACTGGGCGACGAACAGTACAAATGTATGGTAGGTACTTTGTAAAGCAAGGTACTGTTTCAATTAATGTGCCTTTTGTGTATTTTGATGCCCGTTATGCATTGATTTTCAGCGAGAAAATTTTTAAGAAAAATTTCAGGTAGTTCGCTTAGTCCTTGGTCAGGTGGTTAGTGGAAGGCGTTTGGGCTGGCGGGGCAGGCTTGGCGGACGCGGGTAGCTTGGGGCGAAGGCATCGAAATGCGGGAACTGGTAGAAAGATGCATCAGTGGCGGACCGGGTTGCCTGGGGGCTTTCAAATGTGGATACCGCCAATGAAGGCGAACGTTACAGGCCGAAATAATTTTTTTATTTATTGCTGCATTGAGTGAAGAAGCACTGGCCCAGGCCAGCCACAGCAGGAGCGAAGCAGAGCGGAGAAAAGCCAGAAAACGCCGGTGCAACGGTTCGGCGCAGCAGCCGGTCAGACTGGCTGAAACCTGCAAGCGCTGTTCCTCCACTCCCTTTCCTCCTTATGCCCGCTTTCATCTCCAAACCCGCGCTGCTGGGCCTGCTGGCCGGCACCCTGCTCTTCCCGGCCTGCCAGAAGCACGATGTGGCCGACCCCAACCCAGCCCCCGAAGCCCTGCCCACGCGGCCCCTCACCACCGCCGAGCGTAGCACGGTGAGCAGCGCCAACGACTTTGCGTTTGAGGCATTCGGCAAGTTGCGCACGGCCGCGCCGGCCGATAACCTGTGCATCTCGCCGCTGAGCATTTCGGCGGCCCTCACCATGGCCTACAACGGCGCCGACGGCACCACCAAGGCCGCCATGAAGCAAACGCTGGGCTTCCAGCCGCTCACCGATACGCAAATCAACGAGGCGTACCAGAGCTTGTTTGCGCTGCTGGGCGGGCTCGACCCACGGGTGACGTTCACCACGGGCAATTCCATCTGGTACGGGCAGCAGTACCGGCTGCAGGCCCCGTTTGTGCAAGCCAACCAGCAGTATTTTGGGGCCACGGTGCGGCCGTTGGCTTTTGGGGCACCGGCGGCGGCGGCCACCATCAACGATTGGGTGAATACCCAAACGCGCGGCAAGATTCCCACCATCATCAACGGCACGACGCCCAACGACGTGATGTACCTGGTGAATGCACTTTACTTCAAAGGCGCCTGGACGTACCGCTTCGACCCGCAAAACACGCGCCCCGGCACGTTCAACCGCGAAAACGGCACCACCACGACCACCGACTTTATGGGCCTGACCACCGGCTACTACCGCCGCTACCAGGATGCCCAGCTGCAGCTCATCGACCTGCCTTATGGCAACCGGCGCTTCAGCATGACGTTTGTGGTGCCGCGGGGCCAGGCCACTTTGGCCAGCGTGGCCAGCCGCCTCACCCGCGCCCAGCTCAACACCTGGCTGGCCGCCACCGATTCGACCAGCTTGCAGCTGCGGCTACCCAAATTCAAGTTCTCCTACGAGGAGGAGCTGAGCAGCATGCTGACGCAGCTGGGCATGGGCGAAGCTTTTTCGGGCCAGGCCAACTTCAGCCGGCTGTTCGATGGCGGCCCTTCGAGCCTGTCCATCAGCGCGGTGCAGCACAAAACATTTCTGGAAGTGAACGAGGAAGGCACTGAAGCTGCGGCCGTGACTTCGGTGGGCATCGTGACGACCTCCATTCCGCCTACCACGCTGATTGACCGGCCGTTTCTGTTTCTGATTCGGGAGAAGTCGTCGGGCGCCATCCTGTTCATCGGCCAGCTGACGAACCCGTAGAAGTAAAGGCTTGGCTAATTAAGCCGTCATGTCTCGGCAAGCTCGACATGACGTTCTATTGTCCGGAGTTAATCCTCCAAGCCATTAGCAATGCTGGCGCTGGTAGTGCATCTGGAGCACGGTGTCGAGCTTTTCGGGCGTCAGGGGCTTGTTGATGCGGCCGGCGGCGGGCAGTTGTTCGAGATGGGCGAGGTCGCGCGCATCCATGGATGTGGTGAGCACCACCACGGTGGTGGCGTGCCGCTGGGCCGGCGGCAGCTGCTGAAAAGCCCGCAAAAACTCGATGCCGTTCATGATGGGCATCTGAATATCGAGCAAAATGAGCGCGGGGTAGCTGGGGCGGGGGCCGCTGCTGGCGCGCTGCAGCTCCACGAGGGCCTCCTGGCCGTTGCCGGCCACGAGAATGCGCTCGGCCACGTCGAGCCGCTTGAGCAGCCGCTCGTTGAGGAAATTATTGGTCGGGTCGTCGTCGACCAGCAACACGCTGGTAAGTTTGGGCATAGCTCCGACCTACGCAAAACCCTACGGCCGGGTTTACGCGCGGTTGGGCAACAGCACCGTGAAGATGGTGCCCGCGCCGGGCGTGCTCGCTACCTGAATGGTACCGCCGGCGTTTTCCACCATGCGCTTCACCATGTAGAGGCCTACGCCGGTGCCTTCCACGTGGGTGTGCAGGCGCCGAAACATCACGAAGAGCTTGCTCTGCTCGGCCGGGCTCAGGCCCAGGCCGTTGTCCTGCACTTCGAGCCGCACCTGGCCCGCAGGGCAGGTGGCGCGCAGCAGCACGCGCGGGGGCCGGGTGGGAGCGTGGTACTTGATGGCGTTGCTGAGCAGGTTGTAAACGATGCTGCGCAGGTTTTTGGGCGAGAAACGCACGGTGGGACACTCGGCCACGTCGATGACGAGCTGGCCGTGGGTGGCGGCCAGGGCGGGCGCCAGGTCGAGCTGCACCGACTCGACCAGGGCCAGCAGGGCCACGGTTTCGGCCGGTTCGGCGTGGGCCTGCTGCAGCTTGCTGACGTCGGTGAGGTGCACGAGGGTGCGCTGAAAGCGGTCGACAGAACCGCGCATGAGGCCCAGCAGGTGGGTCACGTCGGCATCCTGGCGCACGGGTTCGGGCAGTTGCTCTTCCAAGGCCAGCAGCAGGCCTTCGATGTTGGCGATGGGCGCCTTGAGGTCGTGCGAGGCCGTGTACACGAACGTGTCCAGGTCCACGTTGGTGTAGCTCAGGCGGTCGTTGGTGTCGCGCAGCTCCTCGTTGGCGGCCAGCATCTCTTCGTTGATGGCGGCCAGCTCTTCGTTCAGCTCCTGCACTTGCTCACGGGCCTCCACCTGGTCGGTAATGTCGGTGACGAGGGCATAAAAGCCGCGCACCTCGCCGTTTTTTTCGTCCGGAATGTAGTCGGTGTGAATGTGGCGCACGAAGTCCTTGCGGTAGGGCATGCGCGCCTCAAACGCCAGCCGCTCGCCGGCCAGGGCCCGGTCGATGTAGCCCCGGGCGTTGGCGTAGGCCGCTTCGCCCACCACCTCGCGCACGGGCAGGCCCAGCAGCCTGGCGGGGTCCTGGTTGAACCAGGCGCGGTAGGCGTGGTTCATGAACCGGTAGCGTCGCTCCACGTCGATGTAGGAAATGAGCACGGGCAGGGCATCGGTGAGCAGGCGCAGGCGCTGGGCTGCGGCCTCGGCGGCCTGGCGGGCGTGCACCTTGGCCGTCGAATCCACAATAAAGGCCAGGATGCCGGTGGTTTGCCCGTCGTCGTCGCGCAGGGGCTGGTACACGAAGTCGACGTAGATGGGCTTAGTTTTTCCGGTGCCGGGGTCAAATAGCTCGAGAAGGGCTTCCTTCGCTTCAAACGGCTGGCCGGTGAGATACACTTCGTCGAGGCGGCCTACGAAGCCCTGCGCCACCACTTCCGGCAAGGTTTCGGCCACGGTGCGCCCCAGCCGGGGCCGCTGGGCCGTGAGCTGCTGGTAGGGCTCGTTGAAAAAGCTGTAGCGATGCTCGGGGCCGGCCAGCGTGGCAATGGACGCCGGCACCTGGCGCAGCACCTGGCGCAGCAGGGCCTGCTGCTGCTGCAGCTCGCGGGTGCGGGCGCTCACGCGGGTTTCCAGCTCCTGGTTGAGAAGGTGCAATTCCTGCTGCGCGTGCGTGAGGGCGGTATTGGCGTTCAGGAACTCGTCGTTGCTGGCCCGCAGCTCTTCGTTGATGGCGGCCAGCTCCTCGTTCAGCTCCTGCACCTGCTGGCGGGCCAGTACCTGCGGCGTCACGTCGTAGGCAAACACAAAAATGCCGTTGATGGCCCCCGTACGGGCGTGCCGGGCTTGGTAGATGAAGTTGTAGTAACGTTTTTCCAGCTCCTGGCGGCCCTCGTTGTCGTGGTCGAGCTGCACGAGCATTTCGTTGGCCCGGAAGGTTTCGCCGGTGCGGTACACGTTGTCGAGCAGGTCGAAAATGGGCTGGCCAGCCAGCTCCGGCATGGCCTCGGCAATGGCGCGGCCCAGCAGCGGACGCGGCCCTACCAGGGCCTGGTAGGGCGGGTTCACGAAGCCAAAAACGTGCTCGGGCCCCTCAAACACGCAAATCATGGCCGGGGCATCGTGCAGCAGCAGTTCCAGTTGTTCGCGCTCGCGCTCCACTTCGGCGCGGGCATCCAACTCGCGCACCTGGCTGGCGCGCAGGGCCTGCTCAGTGGCCGTGCGGGGCTGGTCGTTGGTGTCGGTGAAGCTCACCACCAGCACTTCGCCCTGGCGCCGGGCCACCAGCAGGTAGTAGCCGTCGAGGCCGTCGTGCTGGTAGTTGTTCTCGCGGCGCGCAGTCTGGTCCGAGAGAAAGGCGTCGCGGTAAAACGCGAACACGCCCGCCGCCTCGGCCGTGGGGTAAATGGTGCGAAACGACTCGGCCGGGCGCTGGGGCAGCCGCAGCATCTGCTGCGCGGCGGGGTTGAGGTGCTCCAGGTGAAAGTCGGCGACGGCCGTGCCGGCGGCGTCGTACACGGGCCGCATCAGCATCACGCCGCTCTGCGAAATGTCGAGCAGCACGCGCAGCAGGTCTTCCGAAGCCGGCAGGTCGGGCGGCAGTGCAGACGGTTGGGAATCGGGCATAAAAACGGGGCGAAGTCCGAAATACAGCCACTAATGTACCAGCCGCCGCCCCACAAACCCGCCGGCGAGCCCCGCCGGGCGGGCCGCCGACTACAGCCGCTCCACAAAAATAAGCCGGTTGCTGAACGGGTCCGTTACGGTCATTTCCAGGGCCGTGGGGTCGTAGAACGGGGTTTCGAGGCCGGGCCGGTTGTACTTGTACTCCTTGGCCAGCAGCTGCTGATGAAAGGGCGCCAGGTGCACGAAGTCGTCGATGAACACCCGCGCGCCCGGCGAGCCGTCGCCGTGGTGCTCGGAGAGGTGCAGCGTCACGTCGTTGAGCGTCACCTGCAAGTACGCCGGGCTACCTTCCGGCCGGTGCTCCCAATCGATGCGGAAGCCCAGCCACCGGATGTAAAATTCCAGGGCTTTGTCGTAGTCGAAAATGCGGAGGATGGGCTTGACCGTGGCCATAAAGCAAGGAAATGGTGCACCGGCAAATGTAGGAAAACCCGCCGGCCGCCGCCCTTTCCGCCCGGGCCATGCAACCCCGCCGCCGGGCTGCCGGTCAGGCATTCAGACGGGCAGTCGCCCGCTTGTTTCACTTCCAACTCAACGGCTGTCATGCGTCTTCACTACCTTTTTTCTGTTGGTTTGCTGGCGGGCGTGGGCCTGGCCGGCTGCACTACCAAAACGAACGTCGAGCCGGAAGCGCCCTGCGGCACCTACGCCACCGTGCGCCTCTGCCACGGCATGACCATGATGTGCCTCACCCAGCACACCACCCTGGAGCTGGCCGACGGCACCCGCCTGCGCCCCAGCGGCCCCGCCTGGGATGCTTACCTGCCGCACCAGGCCGACGGGCAGACGCTCAGCATCGGCTACAAACCGGGCCAGGCGCTGCCCGCTGGCGATATAGGCAACGTGCAGGCCACCCTCACCTGCCTGGAAGAAGTGATGCGGTGCGGCACCCCAGCGCCCGGCGGCAACTAACGCCCGCGCCTAGATGGTTTGCCGTTTGCAAAAGCCTCGTCCGTAGCCGGCGGGGCTTTTTTGCTGCTCGCCCGGGCCGCCGCAACCCGCTGCTGGGTAGCGTAGTATGCTTTAGTTCACGCTTTAACCCTTTCCACATCATGTCCACCGCCAAGCACTCCGAACCCACCGACATTTATACCTCCTTTAAGGAAGACGTCAACATGACCGCCGCCGAGCTCACCAAGTGGCTCAAAACCGACGAATCCAAATCCGTGGGCCAGGACAGCGGCGACGGGCAGAGTATCGGCCACCATTCCGGCGAGCGCATCGTCGAAATCCTGGGTAAGAAAAAAGCTGACCTCACGCCCGCCGACGAAGCCCACATGCACAAGGTGCACAGCTACGTGGCCCGCCACTCGGCCCAGGGCCCGCACCACCAGAAGGACGTGGAAACCTCGCCCTGGCGCTATTCGCTCATGAACTGGGGCCACGACCCGCTCAAGAAATAGGCCATCGGGCGCCGGGCTGGCTGGTTTTGGGCAGCCCGGAGGCCGCTCGGGAGGGAAAACCCCCAAGCCAGCCGATAAACCTGCCCGGTTCGACGGTGAAATGCGCCGAACCGGGCCGGGCCGCCCGGCTACGGCACAGGGCTTGCAAAGGGACAATCAAGCGCTTGATAATGCAATCAACCGCGAATTCACCTTCCACTTTCCTTGCCATGAAAACCTCCCTCTTTTCGCTTGTTGCCGCCCTGGGCCTGTTTGCTGCCACCGTTTCTTCGGCCGCTGCCGCCCCTTATCCTCCCCTGAAAGACCGCCGCGAAATGGCCCGCATCGAACGCGAACGGGCCCTCGAACGGGAACGCCGCGAAGCCATCCAGCGCGAGCAGCAGCGCCGCCTCATAGCCGAGCGCGCCCGCCTCGAAGCCCAGCGCCGCTCCGAGCAGCAGCGCGCCGCCGAACGCGCCCGCTGGGAAGCCCAGCACCGCTACGATGGCCGCGGCCGCCGCTAAGGCTGCTCGTCAAGACTAATAAAAAAAGCCCCGCCAGTATCTGGCAGGGCTTTTTTTATTGCCAAACAGGAGGACGTTCGATTTGACCATTGACCTACGTCCTAATCCGGCTTGAGCGGCGTCACGGCCGGGCCGGCGCTTTGCGCGGCCGTCAGGGGCGCGCCGTTGAGGGTGACGTTTTCGAATTTGATGTCTGAATACTTATTTGGAAAAGCGGCCTGGTCGGCGGTGGCGGCTATGTTTTTGAAGGTGATGTTCGAGACTTTGTCGGTGGGGTTGCCGTTGAGGACGGCGAATTGCTTGCACTTCACCTGCACGTTGGAAATGCTGATATTGCGGATGGTGCCGAAGGGCTTTTCGGTGCTGCCGGCCATGTTGAAAAACTGCGTCCAGGGCGAGAGCGTGACGATGGTGCCGCAACGCCCGGTGATTTTGTCGATGGTGATATTTTCGTAGACCTGGTAGGTGTCGGGGCGCATTTTGAAGAGCAGCACGGGCCGCTCGTTGTCCATCCGGCAGTTGCGCATGGTGATGCGGTTGGCGTGGATGCACTCGCTGCCGCACGTCAGGGCCGCGTGCACTTCGCCGAAGGTGCAGTTTTCGACCAGCACGTCCTCGATGGGACCGTTTTCGGGCAAATGCTGGGCCGTCGGGCCCTTGCCGCCCTTGATGGCGATGCCATCGTCGTTCACCGAGATATAGCAGTTGCGGACGGTCACTTTCCGGCACACGTCGATGTCGATGGCGTCGGTGCTGGGCGCTTTCACCGGGCGGAAAGGCGAGCGGATGTCGCAGCCGTCGATGACGACGTTGTTGGACTGGTAAAGGTGGGTGGTCCAGAAGCCGGCGTTGTGCAGCTTCACGTCTTTAATGGTCACGTTGTCGGAGCCCCAGATGAAGACCAGGCGAGGCCGGTGCACCTCCAGGTTGGTGGCCGACTTGCCGATTTTCGACATCGAGTCGCGGTAAAACCAGAACCGCTTCCAGAACTTCAGTCCGTTGCCATCAATGGTGCCGGGGCCGTTGATGGTGAAGCCGTTCACCTGCTTGGCATTCACCAGCGCGGCATAGTAGTCCAGCTTCTGGCCCTCCATGCGCGAGGGCACCAGCGGGTAATCGGCAATATTATCGGAGCCCTTCAGCTTGGCGCCGGCCTGCAGGCGCAAGTTGGTGCCAGGCTTGAAAAACAGCGCCCCGCTCAGAAAAACGCCTTTCGGAACAACGACGGTGCCCCCACCGGCGGCGGCGGCCTTGTCGATTGCTTTTTGAATGGCCCGCGTGTTCAGCTTGGTGCTGTCGGTGCTGGCGCCGTATTGGGTGATGACGTATTCTTTGTCTTTGGGCGCGGCGGGCGCTTTCGGCGGGGCGGGGGCGTGGAGCACAAAGGCCGCCAGGCCAGCCGCCAGCGGCGCGAGAAGGAATTTCATGGGGCGGGAAAATGGTGAATAGCGCAAAGAAGCGCCCGCCAGTCGGTCGCACTGTTCTGTAGTTACCTGATGTGGTGGTTTTCGTAAGGGCGGGGCAGCTGCACCGTGTTGCAATGCTGACCGTCATGCAGAGCGCAGCGAAGCATCTCGCGTGCTCTCACTAATCAATGCCGTTCAACGATTGGGTTACTACCCACGCGAGATGCTTCGCTGCGCTCTGCATGACGGTCAATATCGACCTAGCCCTTGGTGCCGCACTCGGCGCAGAACTTTTGTTCGGGCTTCAGCTTTTCGCCGCAGCCGGTGCAGTGGCGCTCCTGGGGCTGGGCGGCGGGGTTGGGGGTGCCGCAGCTGGGGCAGAATTTCTGGCCGGCCGAGAGTTTGGCCTGGCAGTTGGGGCACTGCAGCAAGGCGTCGCGGTTCAGGAAATCGAGGTTTTGGGTGTAGTCCTGGGCGCGGGTTTTGGTGCGGATTTGCTCCTGGGCGGCCTGGGCCTGGTGGGCGCGGAGCTCCTCCTGCTCGTCGGGGGCGCAGTCTTCGCAGAGGCCGGCGCTGTGGTTCCAGCAGGCGTCGGGGCATACCCAATGGCCGCAGCGGGTGCATTGCTTGAACTGTTGCTTGCCCTCGGCCACGGCGGTTTTCAGGGCGTCGTCGTGGGCCTTGCCGCCCACGGCGCGCTGGATGTGGTAGGCGGCATTCTCGGCCCCGCCCAGGCCGCCAAACAGGCTGCCGGCCGCCTGCAGCAAGCTCCCGGCAATGCCGATGGCGTTGGGCTGGAAGCGCGACATGTAGCCGTTGCGGCACTTGTCGCAGTGGAACTTGAACTGGAAACCCTTGTCGGTGGAAAGGTCGTCGTAGTTGGCAACAAACTGAATCAAGTCGCTCATAGCAGGCCGGGAAAGGTGGTGGCGTAAATGTAACGCCTGGGGCTATAGTGCGCGGCCAGGGGCTGCCTGAGCGATGTAGGGGTGGGGCCCGCCCCGCTCGGTTGTTGAACAAAATCGTTGCAAAGGCCCTGGCGTCCGGGCGGGGGCAAGCCCCGCCCCTACACCCGCCGTTGCCCCGTAATACAGCTACTTCAGCCGCTCCAGCAGCCAGGTGCCGAGCGGCGGGCCATCGGGCGTGGGGCCGGTGGGCAGCAGCAGCGGGGCCACCACGCCGGCGGGCAGCGTGGGCTGGTCGGGGGCGGTGAAGGTGGGGCCGCTGTCTGTACCGGCGTCGTAGGCGCGGGCGGGCACGCGGCGCTGGGCCACCCACTGGCCGGTGGCGTCGAGCAGGTTCTCGTCTTCGAGGGCCACAAACCAGTCGGGGCTCGGCGCTATCATCGTCACCACGCTCAGGCGCGGGTGGGCGGCGTCGAGGCGAATGGTGTCGGAAACGGTGCCGGGCGAGTAGAAGTAGGAGCCTTCGAGGAGGCGGAAAGCGGCGCCGCTGCTTTGCAGGGACCTGATTTCGGCGCGCAGCGCGGTGTTGTTGCCCCGCTCGGCCATGTCCTTGATGCCGAGGCTGGCCGCCTGGCCCGGCCGGAACAGGAGGCCGTCGGCGCGGTGCGAGGCGCCGATGATGGCCGAGAAATGCGCGCCTCCCGGGAAGTTGGCGTGGGTGCCGGCGCTCCAGGTGGCCTCGAACGTGACGCGGTAGAGCGCCGGGCCCGGCACCGGCGCGGGCAGGATTTCTCCGGTGTCGGTGTTGCGGGTGCAGGCCGCCAACCCGAGGAAGAGCGGCAACAGCCGAAGCAGGGGCAGCGGATGTTTCATGGCACAGAAGGCTATGAGGAGCGTACGGGGTTGAAAGCCTGGTAGCTAGTTACGAAGCCAGACGCTAATTGGCCTTCGACCTTACACGACGCTTCCGGCTTTTTTTACGCAGCCGGTACTGCTCTCAAGGTGCCTTTCGGAAAGTCTCAGCGGGGCAGAGGCGAAAAGCGGCCCATCGGCGCAGCCCGCTGCCAAAGCCGCGAGCGAAACGAAAAGCCTCGCCAGTTGCTGGCGGGGCTTTTTTATGAGGGTACAAGGGGAAGCGTTTTGAATAAAAACGGACCGTTCTACTGAGATTTTTACGAGTTGGTAGGCGCTAACTTCCCTGTATGAAACGATATAAATTCATAGGAAAATTGAGCATGTTCCTGCTTACAACCTTATCTGCCTATCGCGCAAGTGCCCAAACGTACCGGCTGCGTTCGTTGGAAGGCGTTGAAGTATCGGTGCGGGTAAATAACGAGCCGGTTAATTTTAACAAGCTTAACAAGCTTAACAAGCAGCAAGGCCGATGCTATTTATCGGTCGTATCGGGCAAGGATACGGTGTTTGTCTACGATGCGTGGGCACCGGGCACGGGAAAGGTGTTAAATCAGCAGTTTCTGCAAATAGATTACCCTGTGCGGGGCGGGACCAATGTGGGATTAGGCAGTACACTTGTGCTGTGTGTGGCCAAAGGAAAGCTGTGCCAGGCCTTCAAATTACCTACCTATCATCAAACCGACTTATATAATCCGGACTACCATAAGTTATACCAGATTCGGTTGCGTCTTGTGGGCACCACGCCGCAAACGTACCAGTTTTACCTCACCACGCACAACGAGATTCGTTCAGAAAGCGAACCCGCGACCAACCACAATATCACCACGCAAGCAGTTCTGAAATTTGATGCCCAGCGCCACCTCTTTCATAATGGGTTAAAACGCCCTCCTTCACCTTTTGCCATCTTGGATGACAAAACGGAGCGAGTCATCAAGTGGAAAGTCACGGAACCGTTGCCGGTGATTGAATGGGATAACTCCGTGCAATACTTTATTCAGGGTGCGTGGTACGGCGCCGCGAGAACTAATATTTAGCGAAACCATTGCTGTTAAAGCTGCAAAAAGTAGCTTCTGCGGGATAGGCTTTCTAAAATTCGGAACTCAATCAAAGCCACAGAAAAGCCTTGTCAGACCCTGGCGAGGCTTTTTTAGTGGCTGAGGCTACTGGGCTCATTTCTTCGCCTGGCGTTTCACTGCCGGGCCTTCCGAGGGGTGGAGGCACTCGGGCCGGAAACAGGGCTAGAAGGTCCTCCAAGGACACCACCGGCGCCCGGGGAACTCCAGGGCGCGCAGTGCCCGAAAGCGGCGGTCGTGGGGCGGCCTACTGGGCGTCCGTCACCGGCACATTGGCGAAGGTACCCGCCAACGTCAGGTCGCAGGGGCGGGAACGGTCTGTGCTGCGCGCCCGCGGGTCGTACACGCCCGTCAGCGCCAACTGAAACTGGCCGCTGAGCACGTGTTGCCGGGCATCGTAGGCCGTGAGGGTAACGGCACCCGTGACCGCGCCCGTGGAAGGCAGCCACCAGCTGTCGTAGACCCAAGATTCTCCACCGTCCGGTTTATCCATCTTGTTGACGAAGTAGGAGTAACTGGGGGCTTGGCCGGGGTTAATGAGCGCCTGGAAGCGGTAGGTGCCCGCCAAATCCCCGGGCATTTGGGCACGGGGGATGCGCAACACCAGCCGCTCCTGTTTAGACGCGGGGCGCCAACTCATAACCAACTCAGTGGCCGTGAGCTGGCCCGTTACCTGCAAGGCAGAGGTACGGTAGGCCGTGTCGTGGCGGGCCGGGCGGGCCTGGTCGAGGTACACCACGGCGCGGCTATAGTTGGCTTCCGGGCTGGGAAGAACGGTGCCCGGGTCATCCTTTCGCGAGCAGCCCACGAAAGTGAAGCCCGCGAAGGCAAGGAGGGCAGCAGTTTTGATTGAAAAAGTTTGTAGCATAGCAAAGAGAAGGAAGGTAGGCAGGTGTTATTTCAGCGCCAAGTTACACCCCAGCCTCACAAGCCATTTACCAATTATTCCAAGCAGATAAATCCTCCTGATGAGCTGCTGACCCTGGCCCGCCATCGGTGGTTGGCAAGCTGCTGTAGCGCCGTTGCGCTTGACGGGTTTTTTAAACGCATCCACGAGTCAACATTCACGGAAATGCATCGGGAAGAGAGTTCCCCTGAACGTCATCAGCCTCCGCCACAAAAAAGCCCCGCCAGTGTCTGGCGAGGCTTTTCGTTACTCAAACTACGGGGTTCATTCCTTCACCAGGCGTTTCATCACCGGGGCTTCCTGGGTGGGGAAGCGCACGGATAGATGCCGGGGGCCGGGCTGCGGTCCCGCGCCTAGTTCACCGGGTTGCCGGTGGCATCGAGCAGGGTGAGCTTGCCGTTGGCAAACTTCTTCACTTCCTCGTACTGGGTGGCTTTGTCGCCCACTACCACGTACACCAAGTCTTTCTCGGCCATGTATTTGCCGATTGTTGCCTGGAAATCGGCCACGCCCATCTTCATCAGCTGCTGCTGGTCGTCCTCCAGAAACTTCGGCGACTTGTGAAACTTGCTGATGCGGCGCAGGATGCCCAGCTTCGCGCCCTGGCTTTCGTAGGCCAGGGTGTTGCCCTTCATGATTTTGCTTTTGGCCGTTTCCACGTCGGCGGGGCTGAAGGTGGGGCCGTAGTTGGTGAGCAGCTCCCGGATGAGTTGCAGCGAGGCTCCGGTGGCGTTGGCGCGCACGCTCGTCGACACCACGAAGGGTGCCATTTCCTGCTGTTCCTGCACCGCCGAGTAGGCCCCGTAGGTGTAGCCTTTTTGGATGCGCAGCAGCTGGGTGAGGCGCCCGCTGGAGCCCGCGCCGAGCAGGGTGTTGGCGAAGGTGGCTTTGCTCATGTCGGGGTCGGTGCCACGCAGGGCCAGCCGGCCGGCGTAGAGCACCGACTGCTTGGCCTCGGGCACGTCGATGAAATACACGTTGCCGGCCGGCGCCTGGGCGGGGGCGGGCTGCTGGGCCAGGCGCACGGGCTTGGCGGCCCAGCTGGTTTCCAGGGGCTTAAGCGCGGCGGTCACGGCGTTCTGGTCGATGGCGCCCACCACGTGCACGGCCGCGCCCGAGGGCGAGATGTTGGCGTTGTAATAGGCCTTCAAATCGTCCAAGGTGATGCCGGCCGTGGTGGCCAGCGTGCCGGTGGTGGGGTAGCTCAGCACGTGGCTGGGGCCGTAGAGCAGGCGGTTGAAGTTTTGGCTGGCTATCACGGCCGCGTTGGCTTCCTGGCCTTTCAGGTTGGTGGCCAGGGAGCTTTTCAGGCGCGCAAACTCGGTGGCGTCCCAGCGGGGCTGCAACAGCATTTCCTGCACCAGGGCCAGGGTGGGAGCGAAGTTGCGGGCCAGGCAGCGTGCCTGCACCCGGATTTCCTCGGCCGTGCTGTTCACCGAAATGCTGGCGCCCAGCAGGTCGATGGCTTCCTCCAGCTGGGCCGGGGTTTTGCGGGCGGTGCCCTGCGTCAGCATCTGGGCCACCAGCGAGGCGGTGCCGGCCTTGGCCAGCGGGTCGAGGGAGTGGCCGCCGGGAATGGTGACGTCAAAGGTCACGAGCGGGATTTCACGGTTGTCGATGCCGTACACCTGCAGACCGTTGGCCAGCGCGGCGTTCCAGATGGCGGGCATCTTGAACAGCGGCGTTTGCAGGAAGCCTGGCTCGGAACGGTCGTTCTTGGTCACGGTTTTCTCGAACACGGCCTCTTTGCCCTGGCCCACGTCCTCGTTCTGCACGCCGGCCACCACCTTTTCCTGGTACACAGTGGCCAGCTGCGCGCCCGGCACCACTAGGTTTTGCTGGCCCTTGGGCACCACGCTGGTCATCACGTAGGGCTTGCCCTTGAGGTACTGGTTGTACACGCGCATCACGTCGGCGCGGGTCACGGCCTGGGCCATTTGGGCGTCTTTAACGAGGTAGGCCGGGTCGCCGGCAAACTCGTTGTCGCGGCCCATTTGCAGGGCTTTGCTCAGCACCGACTCCACGCCGGAATACAGGTCGGTTTCTATTTTGGCGCGGATGCGGGCCAGCTCGGTGTCGGAAAAGCCCTGGGTTTCGAACCGCTTCAGGCCCTCCTCAATGGCGCTGTGCACCTGCTGCAGGCTGGTGTTGGGGTTGGCCCGCACCTGCAGCGTGAACTCGCCGGCCAGCTCGCTGCTGTTCTGGTAGGCCACCACGTTGGGTGCCAGCTTCCGCTCCTCCACTATCACCTTATACAGCGGCGAGGTGCGGTTGCCGGCCAGCAGCTCGCTCAGCACTAGTAGCGCGTAGGTGTCGCGGTGATACTCCTGAATGCTCGGAAACACCATTTGCAGCTGCGGCAGGCGGGCAAAGTTGTCTTCGATGTATAGCGACTTGGTTTGGGTGAGGCCGGCCGGGCGGGGCTTGAGGGCCGGCACGGCCGGCCCCTTCTTAATCTCGCCGAACCAGCGCTGCACCTTGGCCTTGGTTTCGGCGATGTTGATGTCGCCGGCAATGACCAGCGTGGCGTTGTTGGGGCCGTAGTACTGGCGGTAAAACTCCTGCACGTCGGGCAGCGTGGCGGCCTGCAAATCGGGCAGCGAGCCAATCACCGTCCAGTTGTAGGGGTGGTCGGCGGGGTAGAGGTTCTTGCGCAGCACCTCGTTCACCGAGCCGTAGGCCACGTTGTCGTAGTTCTGACGCTTCTCGTTTTTCACCACCTGAATCTCGCGGGCCAGGGCCTCGGTGGTCACGGTCTTAATCATGTAGCCGAGGCGGTCGGAGTCAATCCACATGATTTTGTCGAAGGCGTCCTTAGGCACCACTTCGTAGTACTGGGTGCCGTCGCTCCAGGTGCTACCGTTGCGCTGCCCGCCCCACTCCTCAATGAGCTTGCGGTTGGCGCCCACGGGCGTGTTTTCCGAGTCGTTGAACGACATGTGCTCGAAGAAGTGGGCAAAGCCGGTTTTGCCGGGCTTCTCGCGGTTCGAGCCCACGTGCACCACCGTGGCGAAGGCCACAATGGGGTCGGAGTGGTCTTCGTGCAGCACCACCTCCAGGCCGTTTTCCAGCGTGAATTTTTCGTAGGGCAGCGAAAACGCGCCGGCCTTGGCCGCTGGCGTCGGCTTGGGTTTCGGCTTGGCTTTGGTTTGGGCCGAGGCCGGCGGGGCACCGCAGGCCGCCGCCAGGAGCAGGGCCGCCAGTATCGTAGTCTTGTGGCGCATCTTTTTGATTTTAAGCGGGAAGAAGAAAAAGCAATATTAGCCGTTTCTGGCATAGTGTGATGAAACCGTTGATTAGTTGCATCCCAGCTTAAAACCCGCGGGAACCCGCCCACCCAGCCCGCGGTGTGGCTGCGCTTCCAGGGCTACACCAAGCGCATCGTCCTCGGCGGGGGCGGCGGCAAAGTTGACGCCACCCCACCCGCCGGCCGTTAAGCCATCTGAAGAAACGCAAAGCCCCGTCAGCAACTGGCGGGGCTTTGCGTTTCTTCAGATGCCCCCCTTCGCGTCCCGTCTCTCAATAGTTGCTTTCCAATTAGCCAACGGAAACAGGAGATGACATACAGGTGCCTGGAACTACATTTATGGTCAGTTTTTATTCCATAAAAATTTATCCATGACGCATTCTTTACCAGTCCTTTTCTCCCAGAGGCTGCTTATAGCCTTTATCTGTTGCCTAGGCAGCGGCTCGCTGGCGGCCCAGCCGATTGTGACGGCACTGGCGCCGGCCCGGAACACGCAAATGCCCCGTACAGCCAGCGTAGGGGTAACGCTTTCGCAAGCCGTTGATGCCCGGTCTGTGCGCGCACTTCGCGTTTATAGCGCGCAGCAGGGAGGCCGGAAAAGTGGAGCGGTGGCTTTGAGCGGCAGTCAGCTCACTTTTGCCCCAGCCGCTGGTTTTAAGGCCGGCGAAACGGTGTGGGCCACCCTGGACACCGCCGCCCGGACCGTGGGAAGAGTTCCGCTGGCGCGGCCCCACGTTTGGCAGCTCACCGCTGCTGCCGCAAGCAGCAGCGGGGTATTCAGCGGAGGAACCGCGCTTACCCTGCCGGTGGGGACCAGCGCCTTGGTCTCCGGCGACGTGGACGGCGACGGCGACTTAGACGTACTGGCCCTGAATGACCGCACCCTAAGCACGCGCCTGAACGACGGCACCGGCTCCTTTTACCCCCGGCCCGACGTGGCCCTGGCCGTTGCCACCCTGGCCGCGGCCCTGGGCGATATGGACGGCGACGGCGACCTGGATTTGGTGGTGACGAGTGGCTCCTCGTCGTCGGGCACCGGGTTTTGCAACGTGTATGCAAACGACGGCAGCGGGGGCTTCACCCAGCAGCCAGCCCTGAACCTGTATTTCACGCCTTATCAGAGCCTCGGCCTGGCCGACATGGACGGCGACAACGACCTCGACGTTGTGCTGGCGTTGAGCAGCGGCACGGTGCAGGTGTGTCTCAACAATGGGGCGGGCAGCTTTCCCACGTTTACCAGCTTCAATCTGGCCGGGCTCATCGGTGTGGCGGTGGGCGACGTGGACAGCGACGGCGACCTCGACCTGGTGGTGGTCGATGCCAGCAACAGTGCCCTGGCGGTGCGCTTCAACAACGGCCGCGCCATTTTCTCGGCGGGTACGTCCGTGGCCGTGGGGTCATTTCCGGAAGCTGTGCTGCTGGCCGACTTCGACGGGGACGGCGACCTGGACGCGGTTTCCCGCAACTTCGTCCCTGCCACCCGGGTCTATTCTCTGTCCGTGCGGCTCAACAGCGGCAGCGGGGCCTTCAGCGGCGGTAGCACCGTGGCGTTGGTGGGCGATGCGAAGGATTTTGCCGCAAAGGACGTGGATGGCGATGGCGACGTGGACCTGCTGGCCACCGATGTTCAAAACAACCGGGTGGTAGTGCGCCTCAACGGCGGCACGGGGGCCTTCACGCCGGGTACGGATGTGCGGGTGAGCGCCGAACCCAGCCTGCTGGGCCTGGCCGACATCGACGACGATGGCGACGTAGACCTGCTGGCCGTTGGCTACGGCAGTTCCCTGGCCAGCAGCACCACCGAAATAGCGGTGCGCCGCAACGGCGGCAACCCAGTCCCGGCCTACGCCGTGACGGCCGTGGCGCCGGCTGCCTACCGCCCGGCGGCGCGCACCACCGCCGTGAGCGTCACTTTCCCGGCCGCCATGAGCAGCGCCGCGGCTTCGGTGGCCAGCCTCAGGGTGTTTGGCAGCCAGGCGGGGGGGCGCAAAGCGGGCGTGGCGGCGGCCGTTGGCAGCACGGTGAGCCTGGCGCCCGCGATGCCTTTCCGGCCCGGCGAACTGGTGCGGGCCACCGTGACCAAGGCGGCGCGCAACGCGGCCGGGGTGCCGCTGGCGGTGCCCTACGTGTGGCAGTTCACGGCGGCGGCCACGGGCGGAACGGGCCAGTTCAGCGGCGGCAGCGACCTGGTGTTGAGCGGCAGCTACCCGTGGTGCCTGCGCTTGGCCGACGTGGATGGCGACTACGACCTGGATATTGTCAGCAGCTACGGGGCCACGGCCGGTGTGCAACCGACCCCCGTGCTGGTGCGCCTCAACAACGGAACCGGCATATTTGGCGCGCCCACGCCCTTGTTGGGGGCCACGGTGAGTGCCGCGCAGTTTGAGTTTGGCGACGTGGACAGCGACGGCGACCTGGATTTTGTGGGGGGCACCACCACGGCGCTGCAGCGGTCGAGCCCGGTATGGCTGAATAACGGAACGGGCACCTTCGTTGCGGGTGGCAGCATCGAGAACACGCCGGCCGGCGATTTGGGGCTCGGTGACCTGGACGGCGACGGCGACCTGGACATGGTGGTGTACGGCGGGGTGCGGCTGAACGACGGGCAGGGAAACTTCTACGGGCATGGGGCGCTGAACCTAAACGTTCGAACCTGCTTTCTGGCCGATTTGGATGCCGACGGCGACCTGGACCTGCTGATGGGCTACTCCGGGGCCCTCGAAACCTACCGCTACCTCAACGACGGCACCGGTGCCTTTGGGCCCCCCGCCCCGCTCAACAACCGTGCGCTGGTGGACGACTATCTGGTGAACGACTTCGACGGCGACGGCGACCCCGACCTCGTGCTGCCCGCCAGCAGCGGCGGCACGGCCGTGTGGGCCAACAACGGGAGCGCCACGTTCAGCAGCGGCCCGGCCATTGGCACCAGCGGCGAGTACCCGCTGGCCGCTGGGGACGTGGACGGCGATGGCGACCTGGACGTGCTGACGACCGGGCGCTTTGCCGGCACCAACCTGCTGCTCAATAACGGCCGGGGCGTGCTGAGCGCGGGCCCGGCGGTATTGAATTTGAGTGTGGAAAGGGCTGCCCTTGGTGACCTGGACGGTGATGGCGACCTGGATGCCGTGGCGGTGGGCTATTCCATCAATAATGCGGCTACTCAAAGCTATAACTCCTGGCACATTCGCTTCAATGGCACCACCGTGAGCGCCAGCAAGGCGGCTCAGGCAGCGGTGGCGCTACAGGCGTGGCCCAACCCCGTGCAGGCGGGCACCGCGTTGCGGGTCAGGCTGACGCGACCCGCGTCCGGTGCCACCCTCACGCTGCAAACCCTGCTGGGCCAAACGCTCCGCACCCAGTTGTGCGGCGACGGGGAAACGACGGTGTCCACCGAGTCGTTGGCGCCGGGCATCTACCTGCTGACGTTGCAGCTAGCCAGCCAGGCCCCGGTTACACAACGGGTAGTCATTCAATAAATGAAGCTTTCCGCTATCTGCCTCCAGGGCTGCCCCTGGCTCATTGTGCTGGGCGGGGGCGGGAGCATCGGCGCCCCCGCCCCAAAGCCGGCCGCCGAAGCCGCGAGCGAAACGAAAGCCCCGCCGGCAGCTGGCGGGGCTTTGGGGGCCGCATGAACAGCGCCGCGGGCCGCGCTGGCAGCGGCCGTGCGCCGGGACCGGCTGTGGGCCCGTGTCCTGCCGCCTTGCGGCCGGTGAAAGCGGCTTCCGGGCCCGCTGCCAGCGGAGCCACACTCCGTGGGGGCCCACCGACTTACCGGCTGCGGTCGTTCTCATGCCGCAGTAGGGCAGAAATGGGAATGCCTTGTATTTTTGGTTGGTCATTGAAGTTTTTGCTTCAGTTCTTGTGTCCGATAACCATGCTTTTACCGCTATGAAGAAAAACTGCGCCTGGAGCTGGCTACTGCCGTCCCTGCTCAGCCTGCCGCTGGCCGCTACGGCCCAATCGGTGGGCATCGGCACCACCACCCCCGACCCGAAGGCGGCCCTCGACATCTCGGCCACCGGCAAGGGCCTGCTTATTCCGCGGATGGATTCGGTGACCCGCGTGGGCATTGGCGCGCCGCCCGATGGGCTGATGGTGTTTCAGACCGACGGGCGCAAGGGTTTCTGGTACGCCATGAGCAACACCTGGCTTTACATCCCCGACAAAACCCGCTCCGGCGACAACCTCGGCAACCACACCGCCACCCAAACCTTCGACCTGAACAACAAACGGCTGACCGGGGCGGGCACCTCGTCGCTGGGCGACTCGACGGCCCAGGTGGAGCTCAGCGCCTACGTGCAAGGCCCCAGCGCGGCCCTGATTACACGCAGCAAATCCAACCGCTTCTTCAGCCGGACCATGCTTTCCGGCTACGGCCGGGGGCCTTATGGGCAGGACATCGACTACGCCGTGTGGGGCAACGCCTACCGCGCCGAAGGCTGGGGCGGCGTGTTTTCGGCGGGCAAGCCCGGCGGGCCCTACCGCTGGGTGGGGCTGGCCCAGCACCCGGGTTACGTGGGCGCCGGTGGGGTTATCCGCATCGTGGACGGTAGCCAGGGTACGGGCAAGGTGCTCATGTCCGACGGCGTGGGCTACGGCACCTGGCAGAACCCCAAGGCCAACGCCAACTTCGACCTCGGCCCCTACTTCCTGGTGGGCAACGGCGGCAGTGTGGGCCTGCGCATCAGCAACACCGGCAACGTGGGCATCGGCCCGGACGTGCCGCGGGGCAAGTTCGACGTGAACGGCGGCGGCGACGCCTACCTCGTGGACGACCCCAACAACGGCAGCAGCCAGAGCGTGTACCTGCCCGGCCACCTCTACCTGGCCCCCTATAGCGGCACCAGCGGCACGGCCTACGTGCAGGCCCGCGTGCCCAGCCCCGGGGCCGGCACCAGCATCGGCCTGAACCTGCGTACCACCAACGCCGGCAACCTCGTGGAGGCCTTGGCGCTGAGCGCCAACGGCGACGCCCGCTTCGCCGGCACCCTGGCCCTGGACCTGGCTATGGGCTACTCGGATTACACCCTCGGCGGCAACAGCTACGGCCAGTTTACCGCCACCTGCCCTGCCGGCACTTCCCTGGTAACCGGGGGCGGGGGCCACCGCGACTTCAACAGCGCCCAGCAGGACATCACCGTCAACTTCAGCGCCCCGGACCCCAGCGCGCCCAGCACCACGTGGCTGCTGCGCGTGAGCAACAGCAGCGGCAGCTCGCGGGCCATTCGGGTGTATTGCAACTGCGCCCGCATCCGGTAGGGGGCGGCAACTACTTGGCCGAGGTTTGTGGTCCGGACCAAAGGTTTGTGGTCCCGAACGAAGGTTTGTGGTCCCGAAGCGGTTGGCGGGCGTCTGGAGCGAAGGTTTGTAGTCCCGAAGCGGTTGGCGAGCATCCGGAAGCGGTTGACGAGCATCCGGAAACGGTTGGCGGGCGTCCGGAAGCGGTTGGCGAGCATCCGGAAGCGGTTGGCGGGCGTCCGGAAGCGGTTGGCAGTTGTCGGGAGGGAAGGGGCAGCAGGCGGAGCGTGAATAAAAGCTTAGCAATGCCTAAATATTCGCTACGTTTGGCAGATACTTCTACCCCTAACGCTCAGCGATATGGACAACAACAAGCTCGACGCCCAACTGCGGCGCGACACCGCCACCGCCGCCGGCCTGCAAGCCGACAAGGCCCTCTACCAACCCCTGGAAGACGACATGGCGCCCCTGCGCGATGAGCACGCCGCCAACCTAACCCAAGCCCGCCTGCTGGAAGACGCCGTGATGGGCGACGACAGCGCCACCGCCACCCAGCAAAAGGCCAGCGCCAAAGCCTTGCTCAAGGCCCTGGCGCCCCGCCTGGCCGCCGCCCTGCAAGGCTACGCCGCCAGCAAGGCCAACAAGGACGAAGACCTGGCCGGGCGCGTGCGCACCTCCCGCTCCGACCTGGCGGCGGCCGGCGATGCCACCTTCGCCACGCTGGTAACGGCGCTGCTGAAGGAAGCCCAGCCCCTGGCCGCCCAGCTGGCCAAGCGCGAGTTCACGGCCGACGACCTGGCCGAAACCGCCAAGCAGCTGGCCCGCTTCGAGAAGAAGCAGGCCGGCCAGCGCACCGCCGTGGTGGCCGGCGCCACCGACCGCAAAACCCTCATCGCCCTGCTGGCCCGCAATGCCAACCTCATCAAGGAAATGCGCACGCAGCTCAAGGCCTACGAAAACTCGCCCACCAAGCACGAGGTGTGGCTGCGCTTCCAGGGCTACACCAAGCTCATCGTCCTCGGCGGGGGCGGCCCCAAAGGCGACCCCGACGCGAAGAAGCCCGCCTAAGCCGCTGAAGAAACGCAAAGCCCCGCCAGTTGCTGGCGGGGCTTTGCGTTTGAGGTTAATGAGAAAAAGCTGAAGTGCTATGATTATAATGAATAGTATCAAGGTAGGAAACGATTTTTACCACTCCAGCATATTCTTTATGAAAGTCACTAAGGTCTTTTAGGTTTTTATTATACCAATCTGCAGGGTCAAAAGTAGCGTGAACATTTCTATGTCGATTCTTGACAATTTCATTTAAAAATGAAACATCTGAATCAGAAAAAAGTCCTGCTGTCTTGCCTTGTAAAATATCAAAATTTATTTTTGCTATCATCTCATCTCTTATTAATGTAAATTCTGGATTATTAAATTTTTTTAATTCTGATGAAAGTGCTGTGAGTTGTGTATCTGTATCACCTCTCATTTTACAGCAATTGTAAATGATATGCTTTATAGCGCCCTCAATAAACCTTGTAGCTAAGACGTAGGCTGTGATGTTCAACAAAGACTGAATTTTTATTGTTGCATGGCTGTCTGTCTTTAATTTTTGAATAGCTGCAATGTTATTATCCAAGTCAGCCTTATATGTTTCGAGGTCAGGAGCGTTAAATGGCATTACTTCAGTCCTAGAAAATAGTTTCTCGCTAAATCAATCCTGCCCGTTACGTTTGCTTCCGAAGAAGTGCTATATGTTACGTACTTTCTGTAAGTCTCATCAGCTATAATTTGCTGATGCTTCTGCTTTAGATTTGCATGAGATTTGCGTGAGGTTATGATTTGCGCTATACTCACCATCACAGAATCACAAACTGATTTGTTGATGGTGCTGACTAGCTTGAATGCATTAGGTCCAATCTCATGCAGAATTAAATCGACTGTTGCTTTGAACAGTTCATTGTTTGAAGCAATGAAATCATGGTTGTTTTTATTGTTATCCTGAAAAGTTGAAAGAAACTCTCGCATGGATTCTTTGTAAACTGACAACCCATGAAAAAGCGCGAAGAAGCGTAATACAAGTTCAACATCTCTTAGGCGTCGCTCTGGAAAGGGTTTTCCAATAAGGATACGCCAGTTGTTGTAAGAATTCAGTTCAATTATCTGTTTGTTGAATATGCCGGTATAGACACAATTCCTGATTTCTTGGTCTGTCAGGGGCACACCACCCGTGTTTAGTCTATGAAAAAGGTCGTGTACAACTCTAGGGCGAAAATTAATGTCCTCGATGATTGTTGTGTTTAGCACAGCGTTGTTGATTCTACGCTTGTATTTTGCGTCTAGCTCAGCAAATGTTTTGCCATTCCATTCCCTGTCCTTTAATCCCTTTAGGGTGAAAATTGCGGATTTCTCGTTGCTTATAAAGCTGCCTGTGATAAAATAGTATGCTGACTTTAGTCGCTGTTGTCCATCAATTACAATATAGCTTTCGTCTTCCTTGTCTTTTCCAAGAAAAATGCTAGGAATGGGTAATCCGGTGAGTAGAGAATCAATGAAAAGACTTGCGCGATTTATGTCCCAGACAAAGTCGCGTTGAAATTCAGGTTTTAAATTTATTTCTTCATTATCAATTTTTAGTTTTAATACTTCAACGGTGTTAGCAATGTTGTACGAAACTATTTTAGCTAGGTCTGCTACAGGGGATTCTTCAGCTGGCTCGTTTTCATCGTTTTCAAATTCGATTTCATTGGGGTCTTGTTTGTATTCAGAGATATTCATTAGTGTTAAGAAAAAAAGTTTTGACAATTAGTTTTGTAGAAAACGGTTTGTGATTAAGTGCGATGCTAATGTAGCGCATATCATCTGCGCTTACTAGAAAAGCAACTCGGATTTGAAAAAACATTTGTTACAAAAAAGCCTCGCCAGACACTGGCGAGGCTTTTTTGTAACTCAAGCTACGGCACCTACTCCTTTACCAGGCGTTTCACCACCGTGCCTTCCTGGGCGTGGATGCGCACGGTGTACACGCCGGTGGCTAATCCGTTGAGGTCGATGGTTTCGGAGAGGAAACCCTGCTTGGGGCGGGTGCTCAGCTGGCGCACCGTCTGGCCCAGCACGTTCACCACTTCCACCTGCACCGGGCCCTGCTCGCGCAGGCCGGCCAGCTCCAGGGTGGCGCGGGCGGTGGTGGGGTTGGGGTAGAGGGCGGTGCGGGCGGCCAGCTGGCCGGTGGTGACGGCCGTGACGGTGCCGGCCACGAAGTTGAGGTAGAAGCGCTGGCCGCTGTAGTTGGCCAGCATCGTGAAGGCGTAGGCGGGGCTGGCGGCCAGGTTCTGGCGGCGGTTCAGCACCCGGTCTTCGAGCCACACCTGGGTGCCGGCGGGCGCATCGGTCAGGCCCGTGAGGGTCAGCTCGTGGGCGCCGTCCTGGCTCACGCGCACCCCGAGGGGGATGACGGGGGCCGTGGCCAAGTCGGGCAGGCCGTTGATGGCGAAGCTCTCGGCGCCGGCCTGGCTCCAGAGGCTGGGGCGGCCGTTGCCGTTGAGCTGCACCTTGTAGGCGTCGTGTTGGGCCGAGAAGCCGAGGGCCGCGCCGGGCTCGAAGTACACCACCGTTTCATCGGCGGTGGCGGTGGCCAGGTTGCGGGCTTCGAGGCGCAGCACCGGGGGCGCCGTGGTGGTGCGGTTGAACACCGGCGAGAGGTAGCTGGTGGCGCGCACGGCGTTGGTGAGGCTCACGCTGGCCGTGGGGGCGGTGGCCCGCACGAAGAAGCCCTGCATGGCGGCCAGGTCTTTGGTGCCGCCGTTCTGGCCGAGGCCGTTCACGTAGGCCTTATAAGTGCCGGTGTACTGGCCGCTGGGCTCGAACACGTAGAGGGCATCGGCCACGCCGCTGAGCATGCCGGTGGTGCTGCGGGCCACGTCCCAGTCCATGGGCGCGGGGTAGGGGTTGCCGAGCAGGTGCCAGCCCGAGTTGGCCAGGCTGCCGCGGCCCAGGCTGTAGCTCACGTTGCCGGTTTGCAGCAGGCCCGAAATGTCCACCGTGGTGGTGGGCAGGGTTTGGGCGGTGTAGCCGCGCAGGGGCAGCAGGTCCTGGGTGGCGGTGGGCACCATCCAGCCGTCGTCGAAACCGGGTTTGGAGGCCGTGAGGCGGGTTTCGTCGTACTGGAAGAAGGTCGGGAACGGCGTGGCCGTGTTGCCGGCCGTGTTGTAGGCCGGGTTCAGCTCGAACACCGGCAGGTCGTCGGCAAACTCCTGCACGGTGGTGCTGATGCCGGCGGCGCTCAGCTTCATGGGCGAGGAGTAGTGGCGGTAGCCGGGCGCCCCGCTCAGGCCGGTGATGAAGCGCTCCATGGTCGAAACGCCCGTCACCACGCCGCCGCCCACGGGGTTCACCACCATGGCGGTGCCGCTGGCGTTGCTCGTGAGGGTGAGGTGGCCGTTGGAGGCCAGGTTGCCGGTGGTCAGGGTCAGCACGTGGGTCAGGAACCAGTTGTCGGTGGCCGTCACGCCGCTGCCGTTCTGAATGAACAGGTCGTAGAAGCGCGTGGGCGTGGTCGAGATGCCGCCGATGGTCTGCGGGCCGGTGCCGATGCAGTACCAGCCGAAGGCGCCGCAATTCACCAGACCGGTGTTCACGAAGTTGCCCAGCAAATACACCGGGCCGTTGTAGGTGATGCCGGCGGGGTTGGCGCAGCTCAGGCCGAAGAAGCGGATTTGCTGGGTGCCGCCGCAGGTCTGGGCCACCGTGCCGTTGAAGTACACCGTGTAGGTGGCCGGGTTGAAGGGCCCGTTGCAGAGCCAGTTGCCGGCCACGTAGATGTCGCCGGCCAGCACGCAGCCCACCAGGTTGGCCCACGTAATGTGGTGGAAGTAGCTGCGGGCCGTGGCTCCGGTAGTCGTGATGGTTTGCAGCGCCGTGCCGTTGAAGCTGACGCCGAAGCCCTGGCCGTGGAAGAGGCCGGTGTTGTTCCAGAAGCCGGCCACGGTGATGTCGCGCAGCAACTGCACGTCCACCGCGTTGGTGATGCCCACGTTGTAGAAGGCGCTCAGGACCGTGCCGCCGATGGTTTGCAGGGCCGTGCCGTCGAAAATCACCGTCTGGCTGTTGGCCAGGTAGCCGCCGTTGTTCACCCACAAGCCACTCACGTAGATGCCGTCGAGCAGCGTCACGCCGGCCGTGTTGGCAAAGGTGATATCGTGGAAGTGCGTGCGGCCCGAGGTGCAGGTAATGCTCTGGGCCACCGTGCCGTTGAAGCGGGTGCGGAAGCCGCAGCCGCAGTAGCCGCCCTGGTTCACGAAGTTGCGCGTCACGTCGATGTTCTGGCCCAGGCTCACGTTCACCGCGTTGTTGAAGGTCACGTCGTAGAAGGTGGTCAGGGCCGTGCCGGCGATGGTTTGCAGCGCGGTGCCGTTGAAGTACACCAGCAGCGAGTTGGGCAGGAAGCTGCCGTTGTTGGTCCAGTCGCCGAGCAGCGTAATGCCCACGTCCTGCCGCACCGTGGCGCCGGTGGCAATGGTGAAGTGGTGGAACACCGTGGCCACCGAGCCGCCAATGAGCTGGAGCACCGAGCCGCCAAACGTCACCAGGTAGCCATTGGCCACGAAGCCGCCGAGGTGTAGCCAGTTGCCGCGCAGGCTGATGTCGCGGTTGAGCGTGACGCCGGCCAGGTTGTTCCAAGTGAGGTGCCAGAAGTCGTACACGCCCGCCCCGGTCAGGCTTTGCGCCACCGTGCCGGCGAAGGCAAAGGTGTAGCCCGTGTACACGCCGCCCACCAGGTTGTAGCCGTAGAAAGTGCCCGCGTTGGCAAAGTTGCCGAGCAGGGTCACGTTCTGCAGCAACCGGACGCTGGCGGCGCTGCCGATGTTCCAGCCGTAGAACGAGAGGCCGGTGTAGCCGCCCACCGTCTGCACGTAGCCCGACACGGTTCCATTGAAGAATACCGTGTAGGTGCCGGGGTTGAAGCTGCCCGAGTACAGGTAGTAGTTGCCCGCGATGTACACGTTGGCCAGCAAGCTCACGCCCGCCGCGTTGTCGGCGTAGAAGTGGTAGAAGTAGGTGGTGGCGTTGGCATTCACCACCTGCGCCACCGTGCCACCGAAGCGCACGAAGTAGCCCGTGGTCACTCCCCCCAGCACCTGGTAGCCGTAAAACACGCCCGTGTTCAGGAAGCCGCCCAGCACGTAGATGTGCTGCGCCAGCGTCACCGAAACCGGGTTGCTCATGGTCAGGCCGTAGAAGTTGGTGACCTGCGTGCCGCCAATGAGCTGCGCCACCGTGCCGCCAAACGTGACGGTGTAGGTGCCGGCCGCAAAGCTGCCGTCATTCGTCCAGTCACCGAGCAGGGTGACCACGCGGGCCAACTGCACGCTGGCATTTGGTGAGATGGTGAGGTGGTGAAATAGTGAAGTGACTGTTCCACCGATAATCTGCAAAGCCGAGCCCGAGAAGAACACCCGGAAGCCGTTGGCGACGAAGCCACCGTCGTGGGTCCAGCTGCCGTTCAGGTAGATGTTCGAGAGCAGCGTCACCGTCGTCGGGTTGTTGAAGCGCAGGTCGAAGAAGCGCGTATTCAGCCCGGCGAGGATGGTTTGGGCCGCCGTGCCGTTGAAGTACACCAGGTAGCCGTTGCCGAGGAACACGCCCGTGCCGGCCCAGTTGCCGAGCACCGTCACGGCCTGCAGCAAACTCACCGAAACCGTGTTGGTGATGGTGACGTGGTGGAACGTGGTAAGCACCGAGCCCCCGATGGTCTGGGCCACGTTGCCAATGAAATTGACGAGGTAGCCGTTGGCCAGGTAGCCGCCATTGTTCAGCCAGTTGCCCCACACGCTGATGTTCTGGTTGAGCGTGATGCCCGCCAGGTTGTTCCAGGTCACGTGCCAGAACTCGTACACCCCGCCGCCGGTGAGGCTCTGCGCCCCGCTGCCGCCGAAGGTGAAGGTGTAGCCCGTGTACACGCCGCCCACCAGGTTGTAGCCGTAGAAGGTGCCCAGGTTGGCGAAGCCGCCCAGCAAGGTCACGTTCTGAATCAGCCGCACGTAGGCGCCGCTCACCACATTCCAGCCGTAGAAGTTGAGGGCCGTGTAGCCGCCCACCGTCTGCACCACGCCGGGCCCTTCGTTGCCGTTGAAGTACACCGTGTAGGTGCCGGGGTTGAAGGTGCCCGAGTAGAGGTAGTAATTGCCCGCGATGTAGATGTTGGTAGCCAGACTCACGCCCGCCGCGTTGTCGGCGTAGAAGTGGTAGAAGTAGGTCGTGACATTGGCCGTAATCACCTGCGCCGCCGTGCCGCCGAAGCGCACGAAGTAGCCCAGGGTGCTGCCGCCGCTCAGGTACCAGCCGTAGAACACGCCCGTGTTTACGAAGCCGCCCAGCACGTAAATGTTCTGGTGCAGCGTCACGGAAATCAGGTTGTTGAAGGTGACGTTGTAGAAGTTCGTTACCTGAGTGCCGCCGATAATCTGGGCGACGGTGCCGGCGAAAATCACCGAGTAGGTGCCGCCCGAGAACAGGCCGTTGTTTATCCAGTCGCCGAGCACCGTGATGTTGCTCACCAGCATCACGCCCACCGTGTTGTTGATGGTGACGGTGTAGTAGCTGCTGCTGCCCGTGCCACCGATGGTCTGCGCCACCGAGCCGCCGAATATCACGCCGTAAGTCACGGCCGAGAACGTGCCGTTCACCACGAAGTTGTTCAGGAACACGGCGTTCAAACCCAGGTTTACTACCGCGCCGCTGTTCACGTAAGCGTTGTAGAAAGTCGTGACGGACGTGCCGCCAATAATCTGCGTGCCGCCCGTGCCGTTGAAGTACACGTTGTAGAGCGGGCCACCCACGAAGGTGCCGAAGTTGTACCAGTTGGCGTACACGTTCAGCACGTTGTTCATCGTCAGGGTCGAGCCGTTGCTGATGTATAGATTGCCTACCTGCAGCGGGTTCGCGCCATAGATGAACTGCGTAATCCCACCCGCGAAATACCAGCTGGACGTGCTGCTGGCCAGCACCGTGCCGTTCACCGTCACGTTGCCATACAGGTTGAAAATGCCATTGTTGGTGAACGTAGCGCCGCTGGCAATAGTCAGGTTCAGCGCCAGCGCCGCCGTGCTGCCCGTGATAACCGGGTAGAAGCTCGCGCCGCCCGGTATGGTCACCACGCTGGTAGCGGTGGGCACCTGCCCACAGCTCCAGTTGGCGCCGTTGAACCAGTCGGTGCTCACGCCGCCCGTCCAGGCGTAGGTGAGCGCGCCGATGGTCAGGTTGCTGCCGTTGTCGGAGCCCACGGCGGCCGGGTTGTCAGCCACCACGCGCACCCGGTAGCCGCTGCCGGCCGGGGTGCTGGTGGGAATCACCGCCGCCACGGTGCCGCTGCTGGCATTACTGGCCAGCGAACCAATAAGTACCGGCGAAGCAAACGAGCCGCTGGCGTTCGAAAGCTGCACCGTGAAGGTGTTGCCGCCGTTCACGCTGCCCGTCGTCACATTGTAAGGCACCGAAATAGCCGAGCCGGGGCAGAGCGAGCCGCTCACCGCGCCCGTGCTGATGGCCAGTACCGGCGCGCCCACCGTCACCTGCACCGGGCGCGTCACCGAGCAGCCATTGATGCTGGCGGTGAAGCTGTAGGTACCCGCGTTGGCCGCGTTGGCGTTGGCCAGACTGGGGTTGGGCTGGCTGCTGCTGAAGCCGTTCGGACCGGTCCAGCCAATGATAGCGCCGGCCGGAACGCCGCTGCTGCTGAAGGTGATGGTTGCGCCCGCGGCCACCGGCGAGTTGGAGCCGGCCACCACGTTGGTCAGGTTCGAAATAGTCAGGTTTGTGCCGTTGTCATTGCTGGTCAGCGCCGGGTTGGTGCTCACTAGGCGAATGCGGTAGCCCGCGCCGTCTGCCGTCGTGGCCGGTAGAGTGAAGCCGAGGCTGCCGCTGCCCGTGCCGTTGAAGCTCACGCTGGCCAGTGCCACCGGCGCGCCGAAGCCACCGCTGGCATCCGAAAGCTGCGCCGTGATGGTGCCGTTGCTCAGGCCCGCGCCACCCACAGTGTAGTTGACGGCGTAGTTATTGCCCGCGCAAAACTGCCCGGAGAACGTGCCCAGGGCCAGTGTCGTACTCACCGGCGGGTTCACCAGCACGCGCACGCTGGCCGAGTCGGTGCAGCCGCCCTGCGTCACATACACATAGTAGAAGCCCGACGAAGCCGTGGTCACGTTGTTGAACGTCGGGTTCTGCTGGTTGCTGATGAAGCTGGTGCCGCCGCCGGTGTACTGCACGAACCATTGGTACGTGGCCGCGCCGTTGGGCCCGGCGTTCAGCTGCAAGGTGCCGCCCGAGGCTATGGGCGAGTTGCTGCTGGCCGTGGCCACCAGCGTGGTCGGCACCGTCAGGTTGGTGCCGTTGTCGGCCGGGCTGACGGTGGCCGGGTTGCTGGCGATGAGGCGAATCCGGTAGCCGGTGCCGGCCGGTGTGTTCTGCGGCACAATGGTCGAAACTGTGCCGCCGCCCTGGCCGGTGAAAGCCACCGAGCCAATGACCACCGGCGCCGCAAACGAGCCGCTGGCATCCGAAAGCTGCGCGGTAATCACGTTGCCAGCGCCAAACACGTTGCCCGTCACCGAGAAGCCGATGTTCAGCCCCGTGCCGGGGCACAGGCTGCCATTGAACTGCGAGATGGCCAGGATGGGCTGCGCCGACGGGTTCACTACTACTGTGGTGGCAGTGCCGGGGCTCTGGCAGCCGTTCACCGTCACGTAGAGCGTGTAGGTGCCGCTGTTGCTGGGCGTCGCGTTCGCAATGGTCGGGTTCTGCTGGTTGGACGAGAAGCCGGGGCCAAACCATTGGTACGAGGCGCCGGCCACGGTCTGGGCCGTGAGTTGAATGGTACCGTTGTAAGCCACCGGCGAGTTGCTGCTCGGCGTGGCCGTGGGCTGGGTTGTGATGGTGATGTTGGAGCCGTTGTCCGTCGTGCTGGTCACGGCCGGGCTCGACCCCACCAATCGGATACGGTAGCCGCTGCCGGTGAGCGTGTTGGTCGGAATCAACGCTGCCACCGAGCCGCCGCCCTGGCCCGTGAAGGCCGCCGACCCAATTACCGTGGGCGCGGCAAACGAGCCGCTGGCGTCCGAGAGCTGGGCCGAAATGGTATTGCCGCTGGCGAAGTTGTTGCCCGACACCACGAAGCCGATGTTGAACGTGGCGCCCGCGCAGCCATTAAAGCCAAACTGCCCCATTGTGAGCACCGGCACGGCATTGGGCTGCACCAGCACCCTCACGCTGGCCGAGTCCTGGCAGCCGTTGGCGTTCTGCACGTACACATAATACTTGCCGCTCTGCGTGGGTTGGGCGTTGGTCAGATTGAGCGCTTGGCCCGCGCCGACGTAGGCCGTGCCGCCGCTGGTATAGGCTACGTACCACTGGTAGCTGCTCTGCCCCGTGGGCTGCGCCGCTAGCTGAATGGTGCCGTTGAAAACCACCGGCGAGTTGCTGGTAGCCGCAGCCACCGGTGTGGGATAAATGGTTAGATTAGTGCCGTTGTCCGTCCCGATGATGTTCGGGTTGGAAGCCACCACGCGCACCCGGTAGCCGCTGCCAGCCGGCGTGCGAAACGCCACTGAGTCGCGCAGCACCCCGCCGTTGGCGTTGGTGCTGATGAGCGAGCCATACAGCCGCGAGCCGGCCGTGAAGTTGCCGCTGGCGTCCGACAGCTGGAAATTGAACACGTTGCCGCTGCCGTAGCTGGCCATGCTGGTCGTGAAAGGCACCTGAATGAGTGTGCTGGCGCAAAACGCCGAACTCGACACCGTGCCCGTGGCAATGGTGGGCGGGTACACGTAGCTCGCCGCCGAGCAGGCCGTGCCGCCGGGCGTGGTCACGCAAATCTGGCCGCTGGTGCCACCCGCCGGGGCCGACACCGTAATCTGGGTGCCCGAATTCACCACGAAGCCCGGGGCGGCGGTGCCGTTGAAGGTCACGGCCGTGGCGCCGGTCAGGTTAGTGCCGGTGAGGACCACGCTGGTGCCTGGCCCGCCGCCGGCCGGCGTGAAGCTGGTGATGGTGGGCCCGACGCAGTTGAAGTAGTATGCGCCCACGCCGGTAATGCTCAGCACGTTGGTGCTGGTGCCGAACACCAGCCGGATGCCGCGCACGCCGGTAGCCGGCGTGGCCAGCGTGCGGGCCACACTGTAGGTCTGCGCCCCGGTGAGGGTGGCCGCGTAGCTGTCCACGGTGGTCCAGGTGGTCAGGTTGGCCGAAGTCTGGATTTGCAGCGTGAAGTTGGTCGTGGTTTGGGGCGCCACCGTCAGGCGCACCTCGCTGATGGTTTGCGAGGCCGTGCTGCCCAGGTCGGCCTGAATCACCGCGCCGTTGTAAGCCAGGAAATTGTTGGTGCCGCTGGGGGCCGAGTTGAAGGCGTTTTCGGCCGTGCCAATGTAGCTGCCGCCCTGCGTATAGTTGGTGCTGGGCAGGCCCGCCGCGAAGTTGGCCGACGAGGCGCAGCCGTTTTTCAGGAAGCTGCGGTTGCTCACCAGGCTCCACTTGCCATTGGCATCGCGCGAGCGGAAGAAGATGCGGTGCGCGCCGTCGGCCAGCCCGCTGGCATCGGCCGCGAAGCTGAAATTGGCCAAATCCGGCGCTGGCGTAGGCACCGGCACGTTCGTCCCCGCGCCAAAGCCGGGGTCGGCATCGAAGTAGTATTCAATCTTGTTTACGTTGGGCGCGGCGGCCAGCACGGGCTCGTAGTAAAAGCTGCGCACGCTGGTCAGGCTCCACTTGCCGTTGGCATCGCGCGAGCGCAGGCTCAGGGTGTGAAAGCCGGTACTCAGGCTGCTCAGGTTCACGCCGAAGGCCACGCCGCTGAGGTCAGTCGCCGCCGTCACGGGCACGTCGGTGCCGCTGCCGAAACCGGGCTCGGCATCAATGAAATACTCGACTTTGGTGACGTTGGGCAGCGTATTCAGGGCCGCCGGCTCGTAGTAGAACGTGCGCCGGTTGGTCAGGCTCCATTTGCCGTTGGCATCCTGGCTGCGCACCCCGAGCTGGTGAAACCCGGCCGTCAGGCTGCTGATGTTCACGTTAAATACTACGCCGCTGATGTCGGTAGCCGCCGTTACGGGCACGTCTACCGCCATCCCAAAGCCGGGGTCGGTGTCGATAAAGTATTCCACCTTCGTGACGTTGGGCAGCGTGCTGTTGGCCAGCGGCTCGTAGTAGAAGGTGCGCCGGTTGGTCAGGCTCCACTGCCCGTTGGCATCGCGCGAGCGCACGCCCAGCTGGTGGAAGCCCGCACTCAGGCTGCCCAGGCTCACGCCGAAGGCCACGCCGCTGATGTCGGTAGCCGCCGTCACCGGCACATCGGTAGCAGCGGCAAAACCGGGGTCGGTATCGATGAAATACTCGGCTTTGGTCACGTTGGCCAGCGTGCCATTGGCCAGCGGCTCGTAGTAGAACGTGCGCCGGCTGGTGAGGCTCCAGGCGCCGTTGGCGTCCTGGCTGCGCACGCCCAGGGCGTGGAAGCCCACGCTCAGACTGCCCAGCGGCACGCTGGCCGACAGGCCCGGTAAATCGGCCGCCGGCGTAGCCGGCAGCGCAAACGCCGTGGCCGCCCCAAAGCCGGGGTCGGTGTCGACGAAGTACTCGGCGCGGGCAATGGTGGCCTGGCCGTAGCTGCGCACAATGCTGCCAATGAGCAGCAGCAACAGCAGCACCAGCGGCAGCAGCCAGCCGAAGTACCTCGGCCCGCCGCCCCGCGTGGGGCGAAAATCGTAGGAGCGGTGCATAACCGGGGCGCCGCTTAGTTATTGGAGCGCGTGCCCAGCGTCACGTTCAGCGTGTTGCCGGTCACGGCCTGGTTGAGCTGGTAAATGGCCGGAATGGCCGGCAGCCCACCGAAGTGGTAGCCGTAGCCGGTGGCGCTGCCCGTGGCCCCGATGTCGACGCCGCCCTGGCCGGCCCCTACAGCCGCGTTGGAGCCGCTTTTCAGCTTGTACCAGGCATCGAACTGGCCGGGGGCGGTGGGCGCCAGCGCGAAGATGGACGCGGCGGTCACGTTGGCCGTGTTGTGCGTGCCAACGGTGCCCAGCGTGGGCAGCGTGCTCTGGGCGAAGAAGTTGTAGTCCCAGTTGGTGTTGGATGTGGGCGTGAAGGTGGTGGCGAAATAATTGTTGCGCACCGTGAAGTTGTTGAGGCTGGTGCCGCCGGCAATCACCGAGTTGTTGGAGAACTCGCCCGACGAACCCGTGCTGCTGAGCGAGGTGCCGCCGGTGTACATGATGTTGTTGGTAATAAGCGAATTGGTGCTGGCGCCGCTGTATTCCAGCACGCCGTAGAAGTAGTTCTGCCGAATCACCGCATTGCTGGTCAACACGCCGTACGACAGGTAGACGTAGCCCGTGATGTAGCAGCGTTGGATGACAACGTTATTGGCCCCCACGTACCAGGTGGCGTTGCTGCTGATGCCCGCAATCGACGAGCCCGCGCTGCCCGCATTGAAGTAAACGGTGCTCACCGTGGCCGGAATGGTGTTGGCTTGCAGGGCCGGCGGCTGGTTTTCGCCCAGGAAGTAGCCGGGCCCCACAATGGAGAGCTGCTTGGTGCAGGTGAAGCCAGCGTAGGTGGTGGTCGAAGGCTCTACCTGAATGATGTCGCCGGCCGTGGCGGCGTCGTGCGCCGCTTGGATGGTGGCGTAAATGTTGGTGCCCGTAATGCCCGAGTTGTTCACCCGGCGAATGGTCTGGGCCGAGGCCAGCTGACCAGCCAGCGCCAGCAGCACGAAAAGGAGGGAGGCGGAGAGGTTTTTCATACAAACAGAAATGGAGTGAGGTTGAAAAAAAGCACGACTAAGCCCCGGCGTCCAGAGCCCGCAAAACCCCAGCTGTCGCCCTTGCAATGACAGGATTTTGCAAGGGTAAAATTTGATTATGAACAGGGCGCGGACAATCCGTAGCAGCCCCGGTTTTTCCAGTGTTTTCGCCTCCGTGCCAGCACGGATAATTCACCGGTTTCGTCTCCGTGCCAGCACGGAGAGGCCCGGCTGGTTGGCCCGGGCACGTGGCCGCCTCCGCCGTTGGGGCGGGCGTTATTCTACCCGTTGGCTTAGTGCTCGGGCCCGCTGTCTCAGAAGTTTAGGGCAGCTTTAGCGGCGCTGGGCAGTAGCGCGAACTTTGGCGTTCGTGCACCAGAACCACTACCGAACGGCGCGGGGACGCGAACCCCAAAGCCCGCGCTGCCACCCAGCGCTACCGCAACTTCAAAACCAGTCTAGCCCTTCGCCAGCTCCGCCGATTCGTGCACGCGCACGCCGCCGCCATCGTCCTCGGCGGCGCGCAGCATGGCGGCGGCCACCGTGGCCCCGGGCACGGCGCGGTACTTCAGCAGCGGGCCGCGCAGCAGTGGATTGAGCACCCGCAGCAGCACGGCCGCTATTCGCTCGCCCAGGCGGGGCTGGCTGCGCTCGCCCAGCAGCAGCGAGGGCCGGAAAATATGAATGGCCCGAAACGGCGTCTGGCGCACGGCGTCCTCCATTTCGCCCTTCACGCGGCTGTAGTAAATGCGGCTTTCCGGGTCGGCGCCCATGCTGCTCACCACCATGAACTGCGAGGCGAAATTGCCGGCCGCCAAGGCCGCCAGCTTCACCACGTACAGAAAATCAACCTTGTAGAAAGCTTCTTTCGAGCCCGCCTGCTTCATGGTAGTGCCCAGGCAGCAATACACGTCGTCGGCAATGAGCTTGAAGCGCACATCCTCCAGCTTATCGAGCTCAGTCGTCACCTGCACCAGCTTGGGGTGGAGGATGGGCACGGCCTTGCGCCCCACTACCACCACCTTCGCGTACCGCTCCGAGGCCAGCAGCAGCGGCAGCAACTGAACACCAATCAGGCCCGTGGCCCCGGTGAGTAAAGCGGTTTTTTGCATAGGGTGAGGAAGCAAACTGGTGGAACGACACTCCCCTCCTTGGATAAGGAGGGAAGTTTTCGCGTAGCGAAAACGGGGGTGGTTTGATTCGTTGAACCGAAGGCCAGCGTAGCTAACGACACGAGGCCGCTTTCGTTCAGGTGTCGTTAGCTACGCTGACCTTCGGTTCAACGAATCAAACCACCCCCGCTGACGCTTCGCGCCAGCATCCCCTCCTCAGATGAAGAGGGGAATTTGACGTTCTGACTATCTCAGCACCGTCGCTTCCGGCTCCAGCAGCACCAGGCCCTGCCGAAACAGCGCGCCCAGCGCCTTCTTGAACACCTTTTTGCTCATGCCCACGCGGCGGTACACGTCTTCGGCCAGGCTCTTGTCGCCGAGCGGCAGGCGCCCGCCGGGCGCGGCCTGGATGGCTTTGAGCAGCGTGTCGGTGGCCGATTCTACTTCGCCGTAGCCTTCTTTCTGGAGGCGCACGTCGAGCTTGCCGTCGGCCCGCACCTGGCGCAGGAAGCCGGGCAGCTGCTCGCCCAGGCGCAGGGGCCGGAATACTTCGTTATGAAACAGCAGCCCCTGGTGCGTCCCGTTCACGATGACGGGGTAGCCCAGCTCGGTTTCGTCGGCCACCAGCAGGCGCACCTCGTCGCCGGGTTCGCCCGGGAAGGGGGTGTTTTGCAGGAACTGCTTCCACTTGGTGGAGGCCACCAGCCGGTCGCTTTCCTCGTCGAGGTACACGTACACGAACACCCGCTCGCCGATGCGCAGGTCACGCCGCTGGTTGCGGTAGGGCAGGAGCAGGTCTTTCTCCAGGCCCCATTCCAGGAAGGCGCCGGCCGGGCCGTGGTCCTTCACGGTGAGGGCGGCGTAGCTGTCGACCAGCGCCAGGGGCCGCAGGTTGGTGGCAATGAGGCGGTCTTCCGAGTCGCGGTACACGAACACGCGCACGATGTCGCCCACGCGGGTGCCAGCCTCCACGTACTTTTCGGGTAGCAGCAGGTCGCCGTCGTCGGAGGTGAGGTAGAGGCCGATGCTGGTTTCACGGGCTACTTCGAGGTCGTTGTAATCGCCGAGGAGGAGGCTGGCCATAGCAAGTGTATTGTGGGGTGAAAGGGCAAAGATCGGGAGAAAATGTGCGAGCTGACTATAAGCTTTGTCACCGTACTTTCTTATTTAGACGCACTTCATTGCATGCAGCACCGAATACTTGTACAATTGAACCATGGGAATAATATCGCGCAAATTTTATTTTGAGAACGGAATCCCTTCACTGCAAACAGTCATCACTGAGTTGAAACAGCTAACGGGGGAGGAAATCACCTGTGAAAATTTTGAGGAAGACCCAGCGTGTATGGCTGAGGTATCGAGCGAGATAGCAGGCGGTGGATTCACGTTGATGTCAATAGCAGGATTAACGGGCTATGAAACCTGGCATGGTATAGGTGCGTCCAATTATCTCTCGGATGCGGTAGCAGTGGTTTTGTTAGCATTGGGAGGCCGCTACGAATACGCTTCTTCCCTGCCAACTGCTGCTCAGCAGCCGTGGCAGCGGGCAAAGCAATGGTACCGAAAGAGCTAGGAATTGGCCGTACTTGGGATATCTAGCGACGCCAACCCCGATTTACGTAAGTTTGAGCCTCCACTTTTCCTGTCGCTATGTTCGGTCTTGGGTACGCCAAATTCGATTCGATAACCTACGTTATCCAGTACAAAAACGGCAAGGTGGTGCGCGAGGGGCGCGGGCTGGCCTTTTTCTACTCCACCTTCAACAGCTCCATCGCGGCCGTACCGCTGGCTTCCAACGACCTGCCCTTCATCTTCAACGAAACCACGGCCGACTACCAGAGCATCACCATCCAGGGCCAGCTCAGCTACCGCGTGCGCGACCCGCGCCAGCTGGCCGAGCTGCTCGACTTCACGGTGAACAGCTTGGGCATCTACAAGAAAAACGACCTCGAAAAGCTCAACCAGCGCCTCGTGAATGAGGCCCAGACCGCCACCTCGGCTTACGCCCACAGCCTCACGCTCAAGGACGCCATCCGCTCCAACAAGTTCATTGAGGAGCAGATTCAGGCCGGGCTGCAAAGCTCGCCGGCCGTGGCCCAGCTGGGCATCGAGGTGCTGGGTGTGAACATTCTGGCCGTGAAAGCCACCCCGGAAATGGAGCGCGCCCTGGAGGCCGACGCCCGCGAGCGCCTGCAGCAGGAAGCCGACCAGGCCATCTACGAGCGCCGCAACTTCGCCGTGGAGCAGGAGCGGCGCATCAAGGAAAGCGAGCTGAACACCGACATCGCGGTGGAGGAAAAGCGCAAGCAGATTGACGAGAAACGCTCCGAAGCCCAGCTCCAGCGCGCCGCCAACGACCGCAAGCTGCGCGAGCTGCAGGTGCAGGCCGACATCGCCGTGGAAGCCAGCCGTGCCGACCTCCTCACCCAGCAAACCGCCAACCAGCGCCAGGCCGCCGACGCTCAGGGCTACGTCACCGAAGCCACCCTGCGCCCCTTCCGCGACCTGGACTGGCGCACTCTCACCGCCCTGCAAAACAACCCCGACCCGCGCCTCAACATTGCCCTGGCCTTCCGCGAGCTAGCCGAAAACGCCGGCAAAATCGGCACCCTCAACATCACCCCCGATTTGCTCGATAACCTGCTGGGCGATACGCCTGCGCCGGCCCCGGACGCGCCCAAGCCCACGCGCCGGTAGGGTATTGGGTACCTAAGCACGTCATGCAGAGCGTAGCGAAGCATCTCGCGTGTGGTAGTAACTCAAGCGTTGAAAAAAGATTAGTGGTAGCACGCGAGATGCTTCGCTGCGCTCTGCATGACGTTCTGGTTTTCCCATTCCACTAACCAGCCGCCGCCCGTCCCCATCATGCCCAAAATCGAATACGCCATCATCGTGCGGGCCAAAACCCGGCTCGAACAGCTCAAGGCCCGCTATAACACCGCCGCCCAGGCCCGCTTCGTGGTGGAGCGCGCCGGCGGCAACTTCAGCGACTACGAAGCCGAGCAGGCTGCCCTCGACCTGGCCGTAAGCCAGGTGCAGCGCGAGCTGGCCCAGGTGGTGAAAAGCAAGGTGGTGGACCGCGAATTCCTGCCCTCCTTCATCTTCGCCGACGACCAAGTGGTCGTCGTCGTAGGGCAGGACGGCCTGGTAGCCAACGCCGCCAAGTACGTGCGCGGCCGGCCCCTGGTGGCCGTCAACCCCGACCCCAGCCGCTACGACGGCGTGCTGCTCCCATTCCGTCCCGACACCTGCCGGGCGGCCGTGCAGGCCCTCGTGCGCGGGGCCGACGTGCCCATTCGCACCCAGCCGCTGGCCCAGGCCACCCTGCAGGACGGCCAACGCCTGCTCGCCTTCAACGACCTGTTCATCGGGGCGGCCTCGCACGTCTCGGCTCGCTACCGCCTCACGTTTGAGGAAGCCACCGAGGAGCATTCCTCGTCGGGCATCATCGTGGCCACGCCGGCGGGCAGCACCGGCTGGCTCAGCTCCATCTTCAACATGGCCGCCGGCCTCGAAGACTTCCTGGGCCACGACCAGGCCGCCGAGCAGCCCCCGCTGCGCCCCGACGAGCTGCTGTTTGTGGTGCGCGAGCCCTTCCGCAGCCAGCGCACGCAGTGCGGCCTGGTGGCGGGGCGGCTGCGCGCCCGCCAGCCCCTGCACGTCGAGTCGCTGATGCCCAGCGGCGGCGTCATCTTCTCCGACGGCGTGGAGGCCGATTTCCTGCGCTTCAACGCGGGCAGCGTGGCCACCATCGGCCCCAGCCAGGAGGTGACGCGGCTGGTGCAGCGGGGGTAGCGGCGGGAGCGGGGATTCGGGTGTTAAGTTTGGAAACCCATCCAACCACATTTGCACCCGATGCCCGCTAAGATTAATCTGCCCGCCTTTTTAGAAGACCGACTCCGTGATGCGACCCACGAGCCGGCGGTACGAAAGGCCCTGCAAGAGTTCGGCAAGTGGTTCGATGAAAGCAAGCAGACCTTTTTCCCGGACTACACCAACCACGGCATTCAGCACATCGAACAGGTGCTGGCTACGGTGGCGAACCTCATTCCCGAAACGGCCGAACCCGCGTTTTCCAAAGACGACGCGGCGGCGCTGATTCTCGCCGTGTTGCTGCACGACAGTGCGCTGCATCTGTCCAAAGCGGGGTTTTGGAACCTGATAAAGGGACCGGACCAGTACGCGCACCTGCCGTTCTTCGACCGCGCCGGCTGGGGGCAGACGTGGGCCGATTTTATGTTTCTGGCCCGGCGCTGGGACGATGCCATGCTGGCCAACGTGTTCGGCAAAGACGAAACCGGCGCGCCCCGGGCCCAGGTCCGCGACCCGTTCGAGCACTGGCAGAACCTAACCGAAACAGACAACCTGCTCATTGGGGAGTTCATTCGGAAGCACCACCCCCGGCTGGCGCACGAGATGGCGCTGTACGGCGTGCCGGGCACTACCGGCGCCTACCTAACCCTCAACGACCTGCCCCCACAGTGGCGCGACCTCGCGGGCCTCGTGGCCCGCAGCCACGGCCTGCCCCTGCGTTCCGGCCTCGACTACCTGAAAAAGACGCCGCACTTCGGCACCTTCGCCCACCGCGACTATCGCAACGTGCACGCGGTGTACCTGATGGCCCTGCTGCGCGTGGGCGACTACATCCAGATTCAGGGCGACCGGACGTCGGAACGGGTGTTTGAGTACAAGGACATTCGGAGCCTGGTGTCGCAAGTAGAACACAAGGCGCACCTCTCCGACATCATCATCACCGACAAAACCGACGACCTCGAATCCCTTCAAATCGACGCGTACCCGCAGGAGGTAGCCGTGTTCCTGCGCTTGAAGGAATGGTTGGCCGGCATTCAGCAGGAACTGGATAGCTCGTGGGCGGTACTTGGCGAAGTCTACAGCCTGCAACCCAAGCTGAAAAACCTGGGCCTCACCTTTCGTCGGGTGCGCTCTAACCTAGACGACGTAGCCGAGTTCGCCAAAACGGTGCCCTACGTGCCCGACCGCATCCGCTTCGACGTGGCGCGGGCCGAACTGCTAAAGCTACTCATCGGCCCGCTCTATGGCGACGACCCCAGCTATGGTGTACGCGAGTTGATGCAGAACTCTATTGACGCTGTGCGGGAGTACGACCAGTTTGTGCTGGATAATCCTCAGTATGCGGGCGTGTCGCGGCGGGAGCAAGAGGCAGATGTTGTGGTGGAACTTGGGCCGTTTGATGAGGAAAAGAGTTATGCGGTGATGACGATTTCAGACCGAGGTATCGGGATGGCCGAGGCAACTATTCGAGATTATTTTTTGCGAGCTGGTGCATCGTATAGGCAGAATTCGCACTGGAAAACGATGTTTGAAATAGATGATTTGGGAGTCGTCAAATCAAAAGTTCTGCGTTCAGGTCGATTCGGAGTAGGAGCATTAGCAGCATTTTTAATCGGTAGCACAATAGATGTAAAAACAAAGCATATTAGCGCTTCAGTAGGTTATGCTTTTAAGACCAATTTGGGTAATAAAACGATAGTGCTAATAAAGAATACTGACCTAAAAGTTGGGACAGTAATTACAGTAAATGTTTCTAAGGAGGAGTATGAGAAGCTTGTTAGTAGTAAGGAATCGAAAGTAAGGCCTAAGAACTGGGATTGGTATTGTTTTGCCTATCCGACGTTAATACGCAAATTTTCAGATGCTAAAAACAGGAATATTGTAGAAGCTAATAGAGGAGGAGTCAATTTGCAAATTGGAGGGTGGCGTCGGATTAGCTCTGAGCTGCCATATGATGTATACTGGACTTTTAATCCAGCGCCAAGATTGACATGTAATGGAATATTTATCTCAGATTCCACTGCAGGTGGTGGTATAACCGATGAAGCTTCAAATCATTGGTCGCCCCGACGCTGGAGTCAAGGCAGACGGTATATGGAAAGCATTATGGCTTATCCAAACCTTTCAATTATCGACCCTGATGGTAAGCTACCACTAAACTTGCAACGCAACCAATTGAGAAATGATGATAAACCATTTGCAAGGGAGCTTGTGCGTGATATGGTCCAAGAAATGCTAGCAAGCATTTACTTCAATGGTCCAGAATATATAACTGACCCAAAGCTTGCTGAAATGTCATTACATCCTTGGATTGAAAGAGGCATTGGAGAGTTTGTTTGTTGTAAACAAGGTTATGGTTTGCAATTACAGACGTTATTACATGGTCAGCCAATAGAATATGCACTATATTATTCTAGCTCTGCGATAAAATTTTCTTTGAGCAAAGATGCATTCGTCTTCTCATCTAAGATTCGGTGGTTTGGCAGTGGTGTTTGTGCTAAATTTGATTTTATTCCAACAAAAAACACTAGGAATTACCCCGCAAAAAGGCAATTCCTCTATCATTCTGATTTTGTAAAGATTGATGTAGGTAGTGAAATGCTCTGGAAGGAGGGGCATTTTAGAGGCTTGCCGCATTTGTTCGTTGAATGGCAGAAGGCAGGACTATTACTTGCCACAGATTCGCCACATAGACTTAGGACGGCTGTTGTTGTGAATAATTATGACACTGATGAATTAGATGAGAGGAGCAAAAGGGAAGAACACCCTTACGACCAAGACTCTGCCCGTGAAATGCCTCTTTTAGAAGAAGAAGTGTATCCGGCGGGCTACATTATAAATGTTACTTCTAAACCCTGGCTCCTCGACGAACTCTGGCAAGAGCATTTCGGCAAAAACTGGATACCCTTCGCCCTCGAAGACCGGATAGCAAAGTTTCCCAAAGCAGCTCAGTTTTTCAAGGAGCGGTACCCGCAGGTGGTGCCGGACGAAGCGTGGGCCCTGCTGGGCGGCAAGCCGGCGGAAGGGAAGTAGAAAAACTGTAAAACGAAGAAGTCCCGGGCAAGTAGCCGGGACTTCTTCGTTTTGCGTCCGGAGCGTATGCTTATGCAGTTTCCGCCGCCCGGCGCAGCTGCAAGCCCCTATCCACCGCCACGGCCAGCAGCGCGCCGGCCATCGGCCCCACCACATACACCCACCAGTCCGTCCAAATCCCACTAAAAAGCGCCGGAGCCAGCGAGCGTGCCGGGTTCATGCTCGCGCCCGTGAGCGGGCCGGCCACCAGCGCCTCCAGTGCCACCGTGGCGCTGATGGCCAGCCCCGCCAGCATGCCCACCTCCTTCGAGCCCGACGTGACCCGGAAAATCACCAGCATCAGCCAGAAGGTGAGGAAGGCCTCGATGCCCAGCGCCTGCCCCGCGCCGTGGGCCGGCAGCGTGGCCCCCAGGTCGGAGCCCGGCCCGGCAATGAGCTTCACCAAAAAGCTGCCCAGGGCCGCGCCCGCCAGCTGCGCCAGCGCGTAGGGCAGCACCCGCCGCCCCGGGAAGCGCCCCATGGCCCAGAAGGCCACCGTCACAGCCGGGTTCACGTGGGCGCCGCTGGTTTCGCCCAGGCTCTGGATGATGATGAACACCACCAGCCCGAAAGCCGCCGCCACGCCGCCGTGCCCCAGCGCGTGCGTTTGGGCATCGACCACCGCCGCGCCCGTTCCGAATATCAATAGGATGGCCGTGCCCAGCACTTCGGCCAGCAGGCAGGTTCTTAGCGTTGGTTGCATCAGGCCAAAATAGTATCAGTAGTGCCCACCACGGCGCTGCGGCGCTCCAGCAGCAGGGTGTTGCGCCAGTGGCCGTGCAGCTGGCCGATGCGCTCCCGGCGGCCCACCGGCCGGAAGCCCACGGCTTCGTGCAGGCGCAGGCTGGCCGTGTTTTCGGGAAAAATACCGGCTTGCAGCGTCCACAAGCCGTTTTGCTCCGATTCGGTCACCAGCGCATTCATCAGCGCCCGCCCCACGCCCTGCCCCCGGGCCGCAGCGCCCACGTACACGCTCACCTCGGCCACGCCCGCATACACGCAGCGGCCCGACACCGGCGACAGCGCCGCCCAGCCCAGCACCTGCCCCGCCGCATCGGCGGCCACCAGGCGGCAGGTGGGCAGGTGGCTGGCATCCCAGGCCTCCCACGCGGGCGGCTCGGTGGTGAAAGTGGCATTGCCGGTGGCCATGCCCTCGGCGTAGATGGCGCGCACGGCCGGCCAGTGCGCGGCCATGAGGGGAAGTAAGTGCATGGGAATAGAACGAGAGAAGGAAGGGTAGGAGAGAGGAAGGAGCAATATTACAGCCCGTCATGTCGAGCTTGCCGAGACATCTCGCGTGTCGAAGTAACCCAATCGTTAGTGTTTACCACCCCACGCGAGATGTCTCGGCGGCGCTCAACATGACGGGCTGAGGGCTACTTCATAGAATAAGAATAGTCATCGCGCCGCACGAGGATACTTCCGGCTAAAATGCTTCCCGCACAAAATCCTGCGCGTAGGCCTTCACCTGGTTGCGCACTGCGCGGAACTGCGCCATTGTTTCCTCCTCGCTGCCCGTCGCCCTGGCGGGGTCCGGGAAGTTGTGGTGCCGCTTCTGAGCCAACGATGGGAACACCGGGCACACCTCGTTGGCGTGGTCGCACACCGTAACAACGCAGTCGAAGGGTACGCTGGCGTACTCGTCCACGTGGTTGCTAGCGTGGCCGGAGATGTCCACGCCATCCTCGGCCATCACCCGCACCGCGCGGGTTGAGGCCGTGTATTTCCACCCCGCGCTGTACACCGCCGCCCATTTGCCCAGGGCTTCGGCCAGGTAGCCGTGCAGCAGCTGGCTGCGGCACGAATTGCCGGTGCACAGCGCCAGGATGTTTTCTGGTCATTCATTAAATAACAGGAGTCTGGAAAAGGAAACAAGCCGTCAGCTACTCAGCGGCCAGCCCTGCCCACGAGGCAAGAAAGCAACAACAAGCGTCGGCCCGGCGCCAGATTCTTTGCAAAGGAAAGATGCCACCAGTACACCGCCAATCCGCAGCCTCGTAGCGGATTATTGCTATTTATTGCGAAATACACACTTGTTCATAACGAAGGCCAAACCCTGTATCGGCAATATGCTGGTTCTGATAAATCTTGAAATAGTTAAATGGAAAACCACGAAAAAATAACCTGTCGGACATTTATAAAATGATAAAAGCGTGTATTTTTGCATCGTTAATAAGTGCTTAAAAAGCGGTTAAAACCCGTTTTTTGATAAAAGGAAGTGATATAAGTGCACTAATAGAGTTGCTTTGTATTAAAGATTGAAAAGATTTTTTCTGGCGAAAAGACAATTTTTATAAAAACATTTTGTATCTTTATTTCGTTAAAAGTTAGAAGGCACTTAGCTGAGTCAATCCTATATCTCTCATCTCAACTCATCAATCTGTGACCCATTCTTTACGCTTTTTTTCGTTCATGGCCTTGTTGGGGTTTCTGACCACCGGCCATAGCCAGGCGCAAACGGGGCCTTACGCCTCCACCCAGGCGCGGCACACGGCCGTAGTGAATGCGCCGGCCGCCGCGCCCGTGCCCCCCATGGTGCCGGCCGCACCCACCATCAGCCCCGATTCGGTGTTCATCAACCCCGAAGTGCGGCCCCAGTTCGTGGGCGGCGACAAGGCCTTCACCGCCTACCTCGCCAAATCCATCCGCTACCCGCAAGTGGCGTTGCAGCGGCGTGTCTCGGGCCGGGTATTCGTTAATTTTATTCTCGATGCCAAGGGCAAAGTCGTTGACGCCCACGTCATCAGTGGCCCCGGCAGCGGCCTCAACGACGAAGCCCTGCGCCTCGTCTGGATGATGCCGCCTTGGGAGCCCGCCCGCTCAAACGGCCAGCCCGTGCGCGTGGCCTGCACCGTGCCCATCGCCTTCACCGCCGACCGCTAAACCGGCCCACCGACAACGGCCAGCCTATTTTTCCCGGCCAGCAAGCTTCCGCAAAACTGGCTGCTTTATACCACTATCGGAATGTGAGTTCCAGCTATTCGGTTTTAACCTATTTTATCAAGTGTGTTGCTAACGAGTGCTTTATTTTAAGTGAACGAAAAGCCCCGCCTCATTTAGAGGCGGGGCTTTTGCTTTTAATGGAGTAGTTGTTTTGTCTGAACAACGTAGGGGCGGGGCTGGCCCCCGCCCGTCATTGAACGAAATCGTTTAAACGGCGCGCATAGCCGGGCGGGGGCCAGCCCCGCCCCTACGTCGTTCAGACGGCACTTCCTGTCCCCTTACTGATACGGCGCGGTGCCAGGCGAGCCGAGGCCAAAGTCGGTGAACGTCACCGTTTCGCGCGTCGATTCGAACATGCGGACGCCGTTGGGCGCCGCGATGCCGCGCGGGTAGTAGCCGATGAGCAGCTGGAACGTGCGCAGGGCCGTGAACTCGTTGCGGAAGCGCAGCCCCAGGCCAAAGCCCGTGTAGGGCGCGCCCCCAAACGGGGAGCCGCCGCCGGGACGGTCGCTCACCCAGGCCGCATCGGCGAAGGCCACGCCTGCCAGCCGGAAGCCCAGCAGCGAGAGCGGCGTAAACAAGGTGGTTTCGTAGTTCACCACGAAGCGGCTGGTGGCCAGCACCGGCGAGGCCGGCGAAAAGCCCCGCAGGCCCCGGTCGTTGGTGATACCCTGGAGCAGGTCGCCGGGGCGCCGGTCGATGCCGATGGTGCCCTTGCTGCTCAGGAAGTGCCGGTACTGCCAGTTGCCGAGGTGGTAGAGCTTGGTGAAGGACGTGAATTCGGTGCTCAGCACGCCCTGTTCCCAGCCGCGGGTTTGGTCCATGCGCTGGAAAATGCTCAGGTCCACGGCGCCGAGCAGGTAGCCGCTGCGCATGCTGAAGCCCGCCGCCGCCACGCGCGCGGCCAAGTAGCGGCGCGGCACCACGCGGTTCACGTCGTAGCCCACGGTGAGGCTGAGCAGGGTGCCCGCCGGCACGTCCTCGGTGCGGCCAAAGCCGAACAAGTACCGGTCCTTATAGTAGCGGCGCACGGAGTAGCCCACGGTGCCCAGCATCAGGGTACCGTCGTGGTAGTCGGGCGGCTCGATGCCGGTGCTGGGGTCGGGCTGGGGCACGGCGCTGAACTGGGTGCGCAGCAGCCTGGCCGCCACAATCACGCGGCCGGGGTTTTCGTAGCCTAAGTCGTAGGAGCGCAGGCGCAGCGAGCGGCCCACCCAGGCATCCTGCACCAGCGAGCGCAGCGGGTAGTAGATGTAGGGCTGGCCGGGCGGCGGGGTGCGCAGGGCCACGTTCTGAGAGTAGCTGTCGAAGCTGATGGCACCGGCGTAGCGGGCGCTGGGCGAGTAGAAATCGCGCTTGAGCGTGACGCCGCCTGCGCGGTAGTTGTACTCGTTGCGGTAGCGAGCCTGACCGTACACGAAGTTGCGAAACGGCGCCGTGTACCGGCCCTCGTAGGACCATTGCTGCGGGTTTTCGCCGTTTTCGGTGCTCAGGCCGCGGCCGTAGCGGTACTCGTTTTCGAGCTGGTGGCCCAGGCCCAGGAAGTTGTCGTCGCCGAGGGTGATGAGGCCGGCCGTGGCCGAACCCAGCTCGTAGCCGGCCGTGATGCTGAACACGTCGGTGGTGAGCACCGTGATGTCGACGCTGTCGCGGGTGCTGCTGTGCTCGTTCACCAGCACGCGGGCGTCCAGGATTTCGGGCGTCTGGCGCAGCAGGCGCTCCGACTCGGCCAGGGCCTGGGGCTCCAGCTGCTGGCCCGGCCGAAACAGCAGCACCTGCCGCACCCGCGAGCGGGCGGTTTTGATGTGGAGCGTGTTGCCCGACTTTTCCCAGAACGAGCGCGGGATGCGCGTCGAGTCGGACAGGCTGTAGCCGAAAGCATCGAGCGTGCGGATGTTGATGCTGCGCACAATCTTGAAGTTGTGCTGGTCGAACTGCCGGTTGAGCAGCACGGCATCGAGCCCGGCCTGCTCTTCCTGGCGTTGGGTGAAGTTGAGCAGGCCCGAAAGGGCTTTGCCGACGATGGTTTTGCGGCGCGAGTAAGCCTTGAGGCGGTTGAGGATGCGTTCCTCGTCGAAGCGGCGGCGCAGGGAGTCGGCGCGGTGGGGCAGGATTTCCTCGGCCGCCTTCAGCGAGTCGGGCGGAATGGCTGAGCGCGGGTCAAACGTCTGCGCCGCTACAGGCCGGGCCACGAAACCCAGCAGCATAAACAGCAACAGAAACCAACCTCGAAAGCTCATAATGGGGCGTAACGCTGCAAATTACGAAAAGGAGCCGTCGTGGGCTGCGCACGTTGCACAAGGGGCCGGATTGGTTGACTGGGCAGGGGCAGGGGCTGCCCCTACCCGGTCGTTGAACGGAACCGTTGAGGCGGCGCGAATAGCCGGGCGGGGGCAAGCCTCGCCCCTACATCGACCAATTTAAAGCTTCAATCCTATTCCGGTGCTCGTGCAGTTTGTCCAAACAGGCACTTGCTGCCAACGACGCCGGTTTTACTAAAAACCGGGTGCAAAACAAAAGAGGTATTTTCTCGAAAAAAGAAACTATTCCCAAAAAAATTAGCTTAAATCATTGTGCCATTACGGCCGCTGTTTATTACTTTTAAGCCCGAAAGCAAGTCCTTCCTCATGAACGAGCGCATTCAAGAGAAACTAAGCATATTAGCTGATGCCGCGAAGTACGATGCTTCGTGCAGCAGCAGCGGTGCCAAGCGCAAAAACGAGAACAAAGGCCTCGGCAACGCCGAGGGCATGGGCATTTGCCATAGCTATACCGAGGATGGTCGCTGCGTGAGCTTGCTGAAAATCCTGCTCACCAACCACTGCATTTTCGACTGCGCCTACTGCGTGTCGCGCCGCTCGAACGACGTGAAGCGCGCCGCCTTCACCGTGGATGAAGTGGTGGACTTGACTATCAACTTCTACCGTCGCAACTACATCGAAGGGCTGTTTCTGAGTTCCGGCATTTTCTCCAGCCCCGACTACACGATGGAGCGTCTCGTGCGCATCGTGAAAAAGCTGCGCACCGAGCACAAGTTCAACGGCTACATCCACGTCAAAACCATTCCCGGCGCTTCGGAGGAGCTGATTGCCGAGGCCGGCCTGTACGCCGACCGCCTCAGCGTGAACATCGAATTGCCGTCGGAGCTGGCCCTGACCACGCTGGCGCCGGAGAAAAACTACCAGGAAATCCTGACCCCGATGAGCCAGATTCGGGACGGCATTGCCCAGAATAAGGAGGAAAAGGCGCTTTTCAAGAAAGTGCCCAACTTCGCCACAGCCGGCCAGACGACGCAGCTCATCGTGGGCGCCAGTGCCGAAACGGACCTGCAAATTATCAAGCTCACCGACTCGCTCTACCAGGGCTACGGGCTGAAGCGCGTGTACTACTCCGGCTACATCCCCGTGACCGATGACGCCCGCCTGCCGCAGGTGACGCAGCCGCCGGTCATCCGGGAGCACCGCCTGTACCAGACCGACTGGCTGATGCGCTTCTACGGCTTCCAGGCCGACGAAATCCTTGACCCCGCCCACCCGCACCTCGACCTCGAAATCGACCCCAAGCTGGCCTGGGCCCTGCGCAACCGCCACGTGTTTCCGGTGGACGTGAACACGGCCGAGTACGAAATGATACTGCGCATCCCGGGGGTGGGCGCGCGCTCGGCCAAGCGCATCGTGGCCGCCCGCCGCTTCGCCAAGCTGAACATGGAGACGCTGCGCCAGCTGGGCGTGGTGCTCAAGCGGGCCAAATACTTCCTCACCTGCCAGGGCGAGCACCAGCCCCTCATCGGCGAGCTGACCGAGCAGCAGGTGCGCCGCCAGATTCTGTTCGGCGCCGGCTCGGTGCGCTCCGCCCTCGTTACCCAACAACTCGACCTGTTTGCGCAGGCTTCTTAATCGCAATGAATTACGACGCTCTTTTTTCCAACGGCCAACTTTCGCTGTCGAAAAGCAGCCTGGGCGGCATCCAAAACGACATCTTTTTTTCTGTCATGAAAGTCATTCACCGCCAAAACCAGCCCATTCTTCCCACGCAATCGTCGGACAAAGTTTCCCGCCTTTCCTGCGTCTGCCGCATCAGCGAGCTGATGCCGCTGGTGCGCCAGCTGCACGACGAGGCCCGCGCCCGGCACCAGGCCCAGCTGGGCGGCGAGCAGCGCCAGCAGGCGGCGTAAGGACTGTAGCGTGGACTCTGCGAGTCCGCGTTTCCATCCGTTTGTCTGCGCCTGTCATGCGCGGACTCACAGAGTCCACGCTACCATGCCCTTGAAACCCATCCGCCGCCCCACCACCGCCCTGGCGCCTGCCGCCCCGCGCCGCGCCGGCGCGCCCCTGCTCACGGCCGCACCGCGCGACTACACCTACGACGGCACGTTTGAGGGTCTGCTCACGGTGCTGTTCACGGTGTACGACTGGCGGGCGGCGCCCAACAGCATTCAGCCCGAGGCCACGGCCCAAACCGGCCTGTTTGCCCAGCTGGCCCACCGCGAAACCGATGAGGCACAGGCTGCCCGCGTGTGGGAGGGACTCTTGAAAACGATGGACCCCGAGGCCCGCACGCGCCTCTACCACGTGTTTCTGAGCGAGGATGCGGACCGGGAGCTGCTGATTTTCCGGTACGTGGATTTGGCCTTGCGCGCCGGGCAAGACATTGCCGAGAACTACGCCAACGCCGACGTGCGCCGCGTGCAGCGCCTGGGCCAGATGATGTTTCGGGAGAAGCACCGCATGGAAGCCTTCGTGCGCTTCGAGAAAACGCAGGACGAGCTGTTTCACGCCACCATCGAGCCGGATATGGATGTGCTGCCGCTCATCGCCGCGCACTTCACCAAGCGCTACGCCGACCAGCGCTGGCTGATTTATGACCGCCGCCGCCACTACGGGCTGTATTATGACCTGACGCGCACCGACGTGGTGCAGTTTGAAAACGCGGCGGGTACCAAATCAAGCGACATTTCGGCCACGGTGCTTGACGAGCGGGAGCCGCTGTTCCGGCTGCTCTGGCAGGCGTATTTCGACCACGTGAACATTCCGGAGCGTAAAAACCTGAAGTTGCACCGCCGCCACATGCCGCTGCGCTACTGGAAATACCTGAGCGAAAAGCAGCCCCGGGAGCAGCGTTTCGTCCCCATCGACAACAAACGCCCGCCCGGCGACGCTAACTTGCGCCTCGAAAAAGAGTAAGCAAAGCCGCGTTGATTATGGGTAAGGTATTGGTTTTTGGGGCCTCCGGGCAGTTGGGGCAGTGCTTGGCGCACGTGGCGCGGGAGCGGAACGTGGGCGGTCTGGAGTTTCTGCCCGAGGCGCAGGCCAATATTCTGGACGTGGCCGGGCTCACGGCCTTGTTTGAGCAACACCAGCCGGCTTACGTCATCAACTGTGCGGCTTATACGGCGGTGGACAAGGCCGAAGACGAGCTGGAGCTGGCCCGCCGCATCAACCGCGACGGCGTGGAAAACCTGGCCCGGCTGTGCGGCGAGCACGGCACGGTACTCATCCAGATTTCGACCGATTTTGTGTTTGCCGGCACCGGCAACCAGCCCCTCACCGAAACCGACGACACCGCGCCCATCAGCGCCTACGGCCTCACCAAGCTGGAGGGCGAGCAGGTGATTGCGACGCTCACGGACCGGTATTTCATTCTGCGCACCAGCTGGCTGTACTCCGAATTCGCGGGCAACTTCGTGAAAACCATGCTCAAGCTGGGCCAGGAGCGCGACGAGTTGCGCATCATCTGGGACCAAGTGGGCACGCCCACCTACGCTATCGATTTGGCCGAGGCTATTTTGAGCATCATCGAAAGCCAGAGCCAGGCATTTGGCCTCTACCACTACAGCAACGAGGGCGTGACGTCGTGGTACGACTTCGCCACGGCCATCTTCGAGCTGAGTGGCACCACGGTTCGGACCGTGCCCATCCGCACCAGCGAATACCCCACGAAGGCCACGCGCCCGGCGTTTTCGGTGATGGACAAGACCAAGGCCAAAACGCAGCTGGGCCTGGCCATTCCGCACTGGCAGGCCAGCCTGAAAACCTGTCTGGCACGCTTGGCAACTGCCGTTGCTGAGTAACGCCCGCCGCCGAGGTTACTTACGCCCGTAGAACCGGCTCACCAGAAACGCCGCGCCCGCCAGCCCGGCGCCCAGCCCGCACACCCCCGGCCAGCCGGCATGCGTCCAGGCCAGGCCGCCGAGCACCGAGCCCAGCGAGCCGCCGGTGAAGTAGCCCGTCATGTACACGGTGTTGAGGCGGCTGCGGGCCTCGGGCACGAGCGAGAAGATGAGCGACTGATTGGAAATGTGCGCCGCCTGCACGCCCACATCGAGCACGATGACGCCCACCACCAGCCCGGCCACGTACAGCCCGCCGAAGCCCAGCACCGCGTAGGCCCCCAGCGCCAGCAAGATGCCCAGCCGGATGGTATAGTCAGACCCGCGGGTATCGGCCGTTTTGCCGGCCAGCGGCGCGGCCAGAGCCCCAAATGCCCCAATCAGCCCAAAGAAACCGGCCACGTCGGAGCCGTAGTGGAAGCGGGGGCCTTCGAGGTAAAAGGCCAGTGTGGTCCAGAACACGCTGAAGGCGGCGAACAGGAACGCGCCCACCAGCGCCGCCCGCCGCAAGGCCGGTTGCTCCCGAACCAGCGTGCCCAGCGACTTCATCAGCGAGGCATACGAGCCGGTGAACGTGGGCTGGTCGCGCGGCAGCTGCCAGGCCAGCAGGGCCACCAGCGCCACCATAAGCCCGGCCCCGATTTCGAACATGGCCCGCCAGCCCAGGTGCAGCCCCACGTAGCCGCTCACGGTGCGCGAGAGCAGAATGCCGATGAGCAGCCCACTCATCACCCGGCCCACCACGCGGCCCCGCTCGGCCTCGGGGGCCAGGTGCGCGGCCATGGGCACCAGCAGCTGCGGCACCGCCGACAGCACGCCGATGAGCACGCTGGCCACCGCCAGCAGCCCAAACGTGGGCGCCCACGCCGCCAGCGCCATGGCCCCGGCCGCGCCCAGCAGCATGAGCAGCATCAGGCGCTTGCGCTCCAGCATGTCGCCGAGCGGCACCACGAAGAGCATGCCCAGCGTGTAGCCCACCTGCGTGGCCGTGGCCGTCAGGCTGGCCCCGCTGTCGGTTTTATGGAAGGTACGGCCGATGGCGGCCAGCAGCGGCTGGTTGTAGTAGATGTTGGCCACCACCAGCCCGCAGGTGAGGGCCATGAGCCAAACCAGCGCATTGCTCAAAAGCGGGGCCGGGTGATGGGGCGAGGGCACTGAAACAGGGGCTGAAATAAGCTCGGGCATGAAATGAAAAGCGGGCGAGTTGCTGCCCAGGTAGAACGGTTTGCCAACAAGCCGGGACCGGGATAGTTGCGGCGGACCGGTGGCCGGGTGGGCGTTAGGCAAGTGCCGGCAAGCCGTGCGCCCGTCCGGCCGGACTGTTCGATAAAGAGGTTCAGAATTGAACTTTTATTTTAATTAGTTATAAAAAGTGTTCAAATTGTAAAGAATAGCAATAACGTGTAAAAACATAATTGCACCCAGCAAATAGGAGGGGCGTATCTTTGCGGGTAACGACATCGGATTCGGTGCTATTAATCTTCTGCTATTCTTGCTCTATTGATATGATGAATCAGCTACGCAATATCGGCCTGCTTTTGGGCCTCTTTTTGGGCGTGAGCCCGGCGGCCTGGGCCCGCCCCACGGCCGTGGCCGACCAGGCCACTACCGCCGGCCGCACCCCGGTCACCTTCTCCGTAACGGCCAACGACACCGGCGCGCCCGACCCCGCCACCGTGGACCTGGACGGCAACGCCGGCAACGGCGTGCGGGCCATCACGCGCACCACTGGCAACGGCCGGTTCGATGTAGACAACCTCGGCAACGTCACCTTCACGCCGGGGGCTACTTTCACGGGCACAACCACTTCCATCTCCTACATCGTGCTCGACGCGGCGGGTCAGGCTTCCGGCACCGCTGCCATCACCGTGAAAGTGGGTCCGCTCGCCAACGACGACGTGGTGCTCATCACCTACCAGACGGCCCGCACTTTCCGGCCTACCGCCAACGACGCGGTAGCCGCCAGCGGCTTCGACTACGCCACCCTCGACCTCGACCAGGCCCAGGCCGGCGTGCAACCCCAGCGCACCCTGCCCGAAGGCGTGCTCCTGGCCGACCCCGGCACCGGCGACGTGACTTTTACGCCCGCCAGCGGCTACACCGGCGACGTGGACGTGGCCTACACCGTCAACGACCGGGCCGGGGCGCCGAGCAGCCCGGCCACCATCCGGCTGCGCGTGGGCGGGCGGCCCTTTGTATGCACCGGCGAGTTCTTCCAAATCAGCCAGTCCGGCACCACGGCCAAGCTCTACCGCCTGAGCCGCAGCACCAGTGCCGGCGGCCAGATTACCTACGCGGCCAACCTGCTCTACGACACCGGCGAGCAAGTGAACGGCTTGGCCCTCAGTGGGCAGGACGGCTATCTGTACGCCATTGGCATCAACAGCCCCTACAACCTGTACCAGCTCAGCCAGGACGGCGTGCGCAACCTGGGTAAGGTGCCGGGCCTGCCCACCGGCGCGGGTTTCAACTCCGCCACCGCCGACAACCAGGGCAACTACTACCTGGCCAATAACACGACCAGTACCCTCTACCGGGCCGATTTGAAGGCCTTCACGGCCAGCACCGTGGCCCTGAGCCAGTCGGTGAAATGCGGCGATATTGCTTTCGACCCGGCTTCGGGCCTGCTCTACACCTCGCGCTACCCCAACGACCTCTACAGCATCGACCTGGCCAGCGCCAACGCCAGCAAGCCCGTGACCGTGCTGAGCACGGCCAGCAGCGGCGACGACATGGGCTCGTTGTTTTTCGACGCCACCGGCACGCTCTACGGCGCGGGCAACGGCGGCACCTTCTACCTCTACAATCTCAGCACCGGCCAAAGCACCGCCATTGGCACGGCCAATACCTCCTCGCAGGGCGACGGGGCCAGCTGTGCCTTCCCCGCGGAGGCCCTCGACGTGGTGAAAGCCGCCGGCACCGTCACGCGCCGCACGCCCACGGTCTACGACGTGCCCTACACCATCCGGCTGCGCAACACCAGCGCCGCCGAAACGCCCAACGTGCAGGTCAACGAGTTCCTGTATTCGGCCGGCGGTACCAATACCACCTTCCCCGGCGCTACCAGCGTCGCCATTGTCAAAACCCCGGCCCTGACCGGCGACCTGCCCGCCAGCGCCGCCAATGCCGGTTTCACGGGCCAGGGCAATGCCACCGGCCTGTTGCTGGGCACCCAGGCCCTGCAGGCCGGCCAAACGGTTGGCATCACGTTCACCGTCCGCGTCACGTATGCGTCGGCCAGTGCCGTGCCCGCCCAGGCATTCAACACGGCCTACGCCAGCACCGCCACCGCGCGCCCCAACGCGGGCTACCAGATGCTGGCCGACGGCACCCTTATTTCGCCTGACCAGGTGCTCGATGCCGACCGCTCCACCGACGGCGGCACCCTGCCCGCCAACCGCAAGGCCGACGCGCCGAGCGCCACGCCCGTCAACTTCGCCACCGCCACGCCGCTGCCGGTCACGCTGAGTGAGTTCACGGCCGTGGCCGCGGGGGCAAGCGCCCAACTGGCCTGGGCCACGGCCTCCGAGCTGCACAACGACCGGTTCGAAATCGAGCGCTCGGTGGATGGGCAGGCGTTCGGGCCGGTGGGCCGCGTGGCGGGCCACGGCACCAGCAGCGCCGGTTTCCGCTACGCTTTCGCCGATGAGCAGGCCCGCCGCGTGGGCCGGCGGCTCTACTACCGCCTGCGCCAGGTTGATACCGATGGCACGGCCACGTACTCGCCGGTGCGGGTGGTGCAGTTTGGCGGCGCGGCGGCGTTGCCCGTTGCCCTGTACCCCAACCCCGCCCGTAGCACCGCCACGCTCGACCTGAGCGGGCTGCCCGCCGGCCCGTGCGCCGTGACCATCCACGACCTGGCGGGCCGCTTGCTGGCACGCTATTCGCTGGCCGGCGGCCAGGCGCACGCCCTCGACGTGCGGGCGCTGCCCACCGGCATCAGCCTCGTGCGGGTGAACGAGCAGGTGCTGCGCTTCGCCAAAGAAGAATAACCCGCCTGCCCGGCCGCCAGCCGCCGCTGCGCCGCTCGCGCCGATAGAACGGCGTAATTTTGACCGGTGCAGCGGCCCGCAAGCCGCCGTCGCTTCCCGATATGATTGTCTACAAATCCTCCGATTGGTGGGAGGCCCTGCGCCACCTGCGCGCCTCCGGCATCATCCGCCTGCTGCTGAAACGGGTGCTGTTCGTGGGGCTCTATGCCACCGCCGTCACGGCCCTGGTCACCCACTTCGAGCGCCTGAACGTGCCCGTCGACAAGGAGTTTTTCTCGTTTCTGGGCATCCTGCTCAGCCTGCTGCTGGCCTTCCGGACCAACACGGCCTACGACCGGTTTTACGAAGGCCGCCGCCTCTGGGGCCACCTCACCAACAACTGCCGCAACCTGGCCGGCCTGCTCCACGCCCGCCTCCCGGCCCACGACCACGCTTCCCGCACCTACCTCGCCCGGCTGCTCTCCAACTTCCCCATTGCCCTCGACGGCCACCTGCGCAAAGGCGTCCGCTTCGAAAAGCTGGAAGCCGTTGAGCCCGGTTTTATTGAGCATTTGCAAACCGTGCGGCACGTGCCTTCCCGCCTGGCGGCCATGCTCCAGGAGTTCTACGAGCGGCTGCTGCGCGAAGAGGTTATTCTGCCCACGCATCTCATCACCATCCAGCGCCACCACGAGGCTTTGCTCGACGTGGCCGGGGCCTGCGAGCGCATCAAAGGTACACCTATTCCGTTCTCCTACAGCTATTTCATCAAGGGCTTCGTCACGGTGTTCATCCTCACCATGCCCTTCAATCTGCTCGATACCTATGTGTGGCTCACGGTGCCCATCACCATGTTCGGGGCCTACGCCCTGCTGGGCGTGGAGATGATTGGCGACGAAATCGAAGACCCCTTCGGCAAGGACAGCAACGACCTCCCGCTCACCCAAATGTCGAACCGCATGCGGGCCAACGTGCACGAAATCCTAGGCGTGGAGCTGCACCAGGATGTTCGAAAGCTGGCTGATGAGCCGTACAGCGTGGTGTTTTAACCCGGATACCCCGAAAGCTTATTGCGCCAGCAGGCGTCGCGCGTCCTGCCGCCGCCGCGCTACTTTTTAAAATACGGAAAGCCGTCCTGCATATCGCGCACTAGGGCCTTGGCCAGCGCTACGGGGCTGGTGCTGGGCTTGCCGCGCAGCTCGTGGTCGAAGCGCCACACGAGTTGGCCGCTCTGGGTGTCGTAAATGTTGAGTCCGGTGCGCACCGTATTGTCGGTCATGGGGTTGGCGCCGTTGTTGCTGAGCACAAACACGGCGATGCTCACGCCGCCGGGCAGCAGCTGACGCATGTAGGTTTGGCCCGTGAGCACGGCGTCGACGCCGAGGGCCGTCCGCAGCTCGGCCATCGAGCGGGTGGGAAGATTCTCGTAGGTGATGCCGGCGCGGGCCAGGCGCTGGTTGGTTTCGGCCGGGTTCTGGAAGGCGCTGGTGGCGGGGCGCCCCGCTTGCTGGTGCATGAGTTCGGCCTGGAGGGCGGCTTGCAGCTGGTAGCCCAGCTGCCGGCGCTCGGCACTCAGCGCCTGCTGCAACGGATTGGCGGCCAGCTGGGCCGCGGTATCGGCCCAGGCCCCGGGGTGCGCCACCACGTCGCGCAGCCGCTCCAGCTCCACCGCAAAGGGCAGAATGGCCACCGTGCGGTGGGCCGCCAGCGCGGCCGGGGCCAGCGCCTGCCCCTCGAAAGTGCGCCGGGCACACCCCGCCGACATAGCCCCCGCCATCAGTAAAGAAACAAGCAGAAAAAAGGTGGGCATGCGTTTCATGAAAAACAATGAATGGGTGAAAACCGCCCGGCGGCATTCGGCGGCATTTGCCGGCGGGGGGCGTGGCCGCGCCGCACTACAGCTTCACACCCAGCGACAAGCTGAACTCGCTCACACGGTACTCGTTGCGCTCCACCACGGGGCGGTCGTCGCGGCGGCTGATTTCCTCTATGTCGGGCAGGGTGGTGTTGTAGGGCATGAAAGACGCGCGGGCCGACACCAGCACATTGCCGTGGGTGAAGCTCAGCTCGGGTTGCACAAACGAATAGCTGTAGCCTTGGCGCGACATGTTCACCTGCTGGCCCAGGCTCAGGCCCGCCAGCAGGTGGCTGCCGGTGCCCAGCCCCAGCGCGTAGTGCAGGCCGCCATCCACGCGCAGGCGGGTGAGCAGGCGCACCACGTGCTCGCCCTGGCTGGTGCGGAAGGGCGGAAACCGGCCGCGCGTGGTGGTGGTGAAGTCGATTTGCTGCATGTCGAGCCCGGCGCCGCCGGACGCCGCCAGGTGCTTCGACAGAAAGCGCAGGGCCTTCACCCCGGCAAAGGCCGCGTAGGTGTTATCAACCTGAAACTCGCGCGAATACTCGCTCGGGTAGCCGCCGGACACAAAAGCCAGGACGTTGGTGCTGTGGTAGGTGCTGTTGAACTGGCTGAATTTGGGACCGGCTTCTGCGAAAAACCGCCACTTGGCTGCTTCGGGGGCGTCGAGGGTTGGAGTGGCGGTTTGGGCCAGGGCCACGGAAGCCGTCAGGCAACCACTCAGTAGGAGCAAGAATTTTAGGAACATGCAGCGCAGTGAAAGTAAGAATGAATGGGTTGAGGACGCCGGACCGGGAATGGGGGCGTTGGCAAAGCTGTTGGGCTAGCGGATGCTGATGCGGCACACCGCCAGGCCGGCGGCCGTCAGCACGCGCACCGTGTAGAGGCCGGCGGGCTGCGCCAGGAGGTTGAGCACCTGGCTGCGGCGCGGCGCGTTGGCCCAGGCTTCGCGGGCTACTTCGCGGCCCAGGGCATCGGTCACGCGCACCTCGGCGGCGGCGGTAGGGGCGGGCAGCTGCAGGGTGAAGCGGCCGTCGGGGCTGGGGTTGGGGTAGGCCAGCAGGGCGGTTTCGGCGCGGGCGGTGCGGGTGGGCAGGGTGCCGCCCACCAGGGCCACGTCGTCGATGAGCAAAGTGGTGCCCGCCGTTAGCACATCGGCTTCGCCCGAGGTGAAGCTGATGCGCACCGAGTCGGGCGGCAGGTTCGAGACGTACTGAATGGGTACCGTGGCCAGCGTGTAGGCTGCGGCCAGGGCCGGCAGCGGGTAGCCGGCCCGGCCCGGCTGGCCGGCGTAGCCCACCACCACGCGCTGGCCGTTCACGCGGCGCGTGAGCTCCAGGGCCACCCCGGCAGAATCGGTGAGGGGGCCGCTGAGGCGGTAGTAGAACTGCAGACTGGCGGGCCGGCCGGTGTAGGGCTGGCCAATTTTCTCAAAATCAAACTGGGCGTTGATGCTGAGGGCGCTGCCCAGCACCAGCGTGCCCGCGTTGGTGCCCAGGCCCTGGGCCGTGGTGGTTTGCAGCTGCGCCGCGAAGGTGCCGCTGTGGGCGGCCGGGCTTTTGCGCACGGTACCGGTGGCCACCTGCACCCCAAACACGGCCGCGTACACGTCGTCGGTGGTGAGCCAGCCGGCGGGCTTTTCGGGCGTGCCGGCCCAGGTTTCAAAGGAGGCGTTGGCGATGGGGGTTTGGGCGCGGGCCGGGGCGGCGAGCAGCAGCGCGGCCGCGCCGGCCCGCAGGAGGGAAGTAAGCGTTTTCATGGGAAGGAGGGAGGCCGCCGGAAAGATGGTCCGGGATTGCCCGACAAAGGTAGAGCCGTCAAAACCCGTTCATTTCCCCGGAAACGGGGATTTTGGCCTACTGGTAAACCAGTATTTTTGCCGGTGCATGGCAATGGCCGCCGCGCTACCTGCTAGGTTTGTCTGCCCCGATGCCTCACTTATTCCGCCGGTCCATGCTTCGTTTGTTGCTGCGCGGCAGCCTTTTGCTCCTGCTGCCGGGCCTGTGGTCCGGCCCGGCCGCGGCCCAGAGCCCGGCCCTGGTCGACAGCCTGACGCGCCAGCTGCGCCGCGCCACCACCGACTCGATGCGGACCAAGTTCAGCCTGCTGCTCTCGGCCCAGTACCAGGCCACCGACACGGCCCGTACCCACGCGCACCTGCTGCAGGCCCTGCGCTATGCCCGCCGCGGCCCCTACGCGCTGGGTGAGGCCCAGACGCTGCTCAACCTGGGCACCTTCTACAACCTGCTGGGGCAGGACGCCCGCGCCGCCGCCTGCAACGCTCGCGCCCGCGCCGTGCTGGCGCCGCTCTACCGGCAGCACCCGCGCCGCCAGGTGCTCCAAACCCTGGCTTCCATATCAGTGAACGAAGGCACGCTGCTGGCCAAGCAGGGCAATTTTGCGGGCGAAGTGCAGGCCTACCTGCTGGGCGCGCGCTACGCCGGCCAGCTCGGCGACAGCGCCCTGCTGGGGGCCATTTACTACAACGTGGGCAGCCGTTTTGGCATACTCAAGCAACCCGACAAGGCCAAATATTACTGGCGCCGCGCCATTGCGCTCCAGGAGCCGGCCCCTTTCGCGCCCTACCTCATTGTGGCGTATCTGAACATGGCCGAGCAGCTAACGCTGGAAAAGCAGCTGCCCGCCGCCAAAAGCTACCTCGACAAAGCCGCCCGGCTGGTAGCCGCCGGCAAGGCCGAGCCTTTCAAAGGCGAATACTACACCATTCTGGGCGCCTACCACCAGGCCGCCGGCCGCCCCCAGCAGGCCCGCGCCGACCTGCAGCGCGCCCTGGCCCTGATGCGCGCCAAGGCCGACCCGGCGTCGGCCGCCAAGCTGCTGCTGGCGCTGGGCCAGGCCGAAACCCAGCTGCGCCACTACCCCGCCGCTCGCCAGAACCTGGCCGCCGGCCGCCGCTACTTCCACCAAACGCACGACCCCCAAACCGAAAGCGAAACCCTGGCCGCACTGGCTACTCTGGAGGAGCAGGCCCGCGACTTCCCGCTGGCCCTGCGCTACACCCAGCAGGCCCACCGCCTGCAGGACAGCCTGGCCGCCACCGCCAGCAAAACCCAGGTCAACGCCCTCGAAAACCAGTACCAGGCCCGCCAGAAAACGCAGCAAATCCGCGTCCTGCGCCAAACCCAGCAGCTGCAGCAGGCCGACCTGAAACGCCAGCGGGCGCTCAATCTATTCTACATCAGCTTGGTGGGCGGGCTGCTGCTGCTGGGCGCTATCGCCTACCTGGTGCTGCGGCAGCGGCGGCAGCGCGAGCGCCAGCGCCAGCAGGCGCAGGCGCGCCAGATTGCCGCCCTGCACCAGGAGCGCCAGCTGCTGGCCACCGAGGCCATGCTCAAAGGCCAGGAAGAAGAGCGCAGCCGCCTGGCCCGCGACCTGCACGACGGCCTCGGCGGCATGCTTTCCACCGTGAAGCTCTACCTGGGCAGCGCCCGCGGCAACCTCGTGCTCACGCCCGAAAGCGCCCACCTTTTCACGCGCTCCATCGAGCACCTCGACAGCTCCATCCGGGAGATGCGCCGCGTGGCCCGCGACCTCATGCCCGAGGCCCTGCTCACCTTCGGCCTGCCCGCCGCCGTGCGCGACCTCTGCGACACCATTGCCCAAAGCCAGAGCCAGCTGCGGGTGCAGTGCGACGTGTTTGGTCTCGACGAGTGCCTGCCCCAGCGCACCGAACTGGTGGTGTACCGCTTGGTGCAGGAGCTGCTCAACAACGTGCTCAAGCACGCGCAGGCCCGGCAGGTCATCGTGCAGCTCGCCCGGCACGAGCAGCAGGTGCAGGTGGTGGTGGAGGACGACGGCCGGGGCTTCGACCCCGCCGCCCGGCCCCTGAGCGCCGGCGTGGGCCTGCGCAGCCTGCAAGCCCGCGTCGACTACCTCGGCGGTACCCTGGAGGTGCAGTCGCAGCCCGGCCAGGGCACCGCCGTCACCATCGAATTCACCCTCAAGCCCGAATAGCCATGTCGCCCATCCACGTTCTCATCGTCGACGACCACGCCATGGTGCGCGAGGGCCTGAAAGCGCTGTTGCAACCCCTCGAGTACGTGGCCGTGGTGGGCGTGGCCGCCACCGGCGCCGAGGGCCTGGCCGCCGCCCGCCAGCTGCGGCCCGATGTGCTGCTGCTCGACATCAACCTGCCCGACATCAGCGGCCTCGACGTGTGCCAAACGCTCAGCGCCGAGCTGCCCAATCTGAAAATTGTGGCCCTCACCACCTTCAACGAGAAGCTGTACGTGACGCGCATGATGCAGGCGGGCGCGGCCGGCTACGTGCTCAAGAATGCCCTGCCCGAAGAACTGGCCGAGGCCATTACGAAGGTGTACGCCGGCAAAAAGTACTTCAGCGACGATGTGCAGCACCTGCTGCTCGAAACGCCCACGGCGCCCGCCGCGCCCTTGCTCACCCGCCGCGAAAAAGAGGTGCTGGCTGCCATCGCCGACGGCCATACCAGCCAGCACATCGCCGACAACCTGCATGTGAGCCTGCTCACCATCGAAACCCACCGCCGCAACCTGCTCACCAAGTTCGGGGTGAACAATACGGCCCTGCTTATCCGGCAGGCCGCGCAGTTGGGGCTGCTGTGAATCAGCGTATAAGTGAAGAATTAATACAAAATGTCATGCTGAGCGCAGTCGAAGCATCTCTACCGCGAAGAGTATTTATTTACTTATTGCGGTAGAGATGCTTCGACTGCGCTCAGCATGACGTGCCTTTTTCATTCCAGTGTAAAGTGTCTACGCCGCCAGCTGCTTCTTGTATGCCCCCGGCGTCACGCCCTCGTACTTCTTAAACAGCGCCTGGAAGTACGACAAATTATTAAACCCGGCCCGCAAACACACCTCCGCCACGCTGGCCAGCGGGTGGCGCAGCAGCCGCTTGGCTTCGCCCAGCCGCTCGCGGATGATATACTCGACCGGCGTAATGCCAAACTCGCGCTTGAACACCCGGAAGAACGTGGCCTTGCTCATGCAGGCCAGGGCGCTAAGCTTATCGATGGTCAGGTTTTCCGAAAGATGGTCCTTGATGTAGCCCACCACGGCCGCAAAACGGTGCGTGGTGAGGTGCCGGGCGTAGTCGTGGAAAATGAGTTGGCGGGCCTGCGTCTGCATCAGGCGTACCAGCAGCTCCTGCAAAGTGAAGCCGGCCAACACGTCTTTGTTGATGTCCGAAGTGCGCGACACGGCCACCAGGCGGCCCAGCGTGTCGGTCAGCTCGGGCGTGTTGGTGAGGTGGGCGTATTCGGGGCCTTCGATGGCCCAGGCGTGGTGGGGCTCGGCCTTGGGGTAACGCTCGTTCAATAAATCCACGGTGTGGCGGATGGTATCGGGCGCAATGGTCACGGCCAGGCACTGCGTGGGCTGGCACAGGCAGGCCTCGGGGAAGTCGATTTCCATCAGCTCGTCTTTGTCCACTACTACGCTCTCGCCGGGCAGGTAGTCAAAGGCTTCGCGGCCGGGCAGGTGCATCACTTTCTTGCCGCGCAGCATGGTGGTCAGGGCCAGGCCTTCGAGGCGCAGGGGCACGCGGTGAGCGGCGCGGTGCGTTTCGAATACGTTCAGCTCAAAGCCCTCCAGGTTGTACACCGTGCGGTTTTCGACCAGCGAGTGCAGGCGTTCGAGGGCGAGCGGGGCAACGGCGGCGGGCAAGTGGACACGGGTCGGCATGGAGAAGCGCAGTTGGTGAGGGAGTACACACTCCCAACACGGAGTTGGTATGGCAAGTTGCGACAATTTCGGCACTCTTTGCGACAATACCACAACCGGCCGGCAAAGGAAAAGGGGACCTTTACATCGTTTCCATTTCACCTAATTCCCACTATCTAAAAGCCATGGCTGAAACTCTCGAAGAAACCACCACCGTGGTGGCCCGCCCCCAGTTCAAGAACCACTACGACAACTTCATCGGTGGCAAATGGGTAGCGCCCGTGAAGGGCCAGTACTTTGATAACCCGTCGCCCATCGACGGCAAAGTCTTCACCAAAGTAGCTCGTAGCACCAAGGAAGACATCGACTTGGCTCTCGACGCCGCCCACGAAGCCTTCAAAACCTGGGGCAAAACCTCCGCCACCGAGCGCAGCAACATCCTCAATAAAATCGCCAACCGCATCGAGGAAAACCTCGCCCACCTCGCCGCCGTGGAATGCGTCGAGAATGGCAAGGCCATCCGTGAAACCACTTACGCGGATATGCCGCTGGTCATCGACCATTTTCGCTATTTCGCCAGCGTGATTCGGGCCGAGGAAGGCAACGTGACGGAGCTGAACAGCAGCACCGTGTCGATGAATATTCAGGAGCCGCTGGGCGTCATCGGCCAGATTATTCCCTGGAACTTCCCGCTGCTGATGGCCACCTGGAAACTGGCCCCCGCCATCGCCGCCGGCTGCACCGTGGTGATGAAGCCCGCCGAGCAAACCCCTGCCAGCATCATGATTCTCATGGAGCTGATTCAGGACCTAGTGCCGCCCGGGGTCATCAACGTGGTGAACGGCTTCGGGCTGGAAGCCGGCAAGCCGCTGGCCTCGTCGCCGCGCATCAACAAGGCCAGCTTCACGGGTGAGACGACTACCGGCCGCCTCATCATGCAGTACGCCGCCGAAAACCTCATTCCCGTGACGATGGAGCTGGGCGGCAAGTCGCCGAACATCTTCTTCAAGAGCGTGATGGACGCCGACGACGACTTCCTCGACAAAGCCATCGAAGGCGCCGTGATGTTTGCCCTGAACCAGGGCGAAATCTGCACTTGCCCCTCGCGGATGCTTATTCACGAAGACATCTACGACGACTTTATTGCCCGCGTCATCGAGCGCGTGAAAGCCATCAAGCTGGGCAACCCACTCGATATGAATACGATGATGGGTGCGCAGGCTTCGAACGACCAGTTCGAGAAAATCCTGAGCTACCTCGAAATCGGCAAGGCCGAAGGGGCCGAAGTGCTGGTGGGCGGCGACGCCTACACCCAGGAAGACGGCGCGCTGGGCGAGGGCTACTACATCCAGCCCACCATGTTCCGGGGCCACAACAAGATGCGGATTTTCCAGGAGGAAATCTTCGGCCCGGTGGTGTCCGTCACCACGTTCAGTACGGTAGAAGAAGCCATTGAAATTGCCAACGACACGCTCTACGGCCTCGGCGCCGGCGTGTGGACGCGCGACGCCCACGAGCTGTACCAGGTGCCCCGCGCCATCGAGGCCGGCCGTGTGTGGGTGAACTGCTACCACGACTACCCGGCCGGTGCGCCCTTCGGCGGCTACAAAGCCTCGGGCTTCGGCCGCGAAAACCACAAGATGATGCTGAGCCACTACCGCCAAAACAAGAACATGCTCATCAGCTACAGCCAGCAGAAGCTGGGCTTCTTCTAGGCGCTGATGTAGCTGATTTCCTGAGATAACCAGAACGTTGGGAAATAGCACGTCATGCTGACCGTAGCCTAAGCATCTCTACCGCGCAACTTGTCATCCTGAGCGGAGCGAAGGACCTTACCACGTTGGAACGTGAGTAGATGCTTCCTTCATCAGCATGACAGAGGGCACGGTAGTGGTGCTTCGGCTACGCTCAGCATGACGTTCTAATTTAAATCGTTGCGATGTAAGCATCCTTTTCTTTTGTCGCGCGTCTTGACTAAAACTTATTGCGCCAGCTCCATGAAAAGCTTGTTCATCCTTCTCGCATTATTTGGTGGCGCCTCCGCCGCCCATGCCCAGCTCTTGCCCGTGCCCGGCGCCAAAAACCCGGACTGGAAAACGGAAAAGTCAGAAGCCCAGCCTTCGGCCACGCCATTCGACGAACCGCTCAAAACCGACCGCATGCCCAATGCCATGCAAAACAGCATTGTCAGCAAAGGCAACCAGCACCGCTACTGGGACGCCGACCGCCAACTAGCCTACACGTGGCAGAGCCGCCCCAACTCCGGCACCGTCGCGCCCGACCAGGAAGTGCTGGTGCGCGAAGACCGGACGGGCATCACCTACACCTTTCGCCGCAAGCGGTAACTCATTCCCAATCTCACCCATGCCCACGCCCCGCGTCCTCGTCACCACCGCCGCCGAAGCTACCATCGACCTGCTCCGCGACGAGCACGGCCCGCTCATGTTCCACCAGAGCGGCGGGTGCTGCGACGGCTCCTCGCCCATGTGCTTCGCCAAGGGCGAGTTTCGGGTGGGCAGTAATGACGTGTGGCTAGGCCGCATCCACGGCTGCGACTTCTTCATGAGCGCCAGCCAGTTTGCCTACTGGAAACACACCCAGCTCATGGTGGATGTGGTGAAGGGCCGCGGCGCCAGCTTCTCGCTGGAAATCCCGCTCGGTGTGCGGTTTCTCATCCGCTCGCGGCTGTTTACAGAGGACGAGGAAAAGGACATGGAGCCGGTGTACGCGGGCGATGAAGTGCCGGAAGAGGCAGCCTGATTTTCGCGCAGCGGTTAAAAAGAGGGAGCGGAGTTTCGCAGAGGTATCATACTCTGCGAAACTCCGCTCCCTCTTTTTAACCGCTGCGCGCTAGTCTTGGAAGTGATACAGAAACGTCACCACGCCCGTATAGGCTGGTTTTTTCTGGCCATCGATTTCCAGTGTCACGCCCACGCGGGCCTTGGCGATGCCGCGCAGGTTGGCTACCGACAGCAGCGAGGCGCGCAGTCGCACCTGGCTGTCCACCGTCACGGCCTGGTTGAAGCGCAGGCTTTCGATTTCGTAGTTCACCTGCATTTTCAGGTTTTCGATGGCCACAATCTGCTCCCAGAGGTAGGGCAGCAGCGATACCGTGAGGTAGCCGTGCGCAATGGTGGCCTTGAACGGCGACTCGGCCGCCGCCCGCGCCGGGTCGGTATGAATCCACTGAAAATCGAGCGTGGCGGCGGCAAACTGGTTAATCTGCTCCTGCGTGATGGTATGCGGCTCGGACACGCCCAGCTCCTGCCCGGCTTGGGCTTCGAGTTCGGCCAGGCTGCGAATGGTAATTTTTGACATAGCGAATAGGAGACGTACAGTTACGGGGTGGGGGCCGCAAACATACGCCATTGCCGCGTAGGCCCTGTGCCTCCGAATGAGCGTCGGCCGGGACCGAAGTAGTTAGCCCGGGCCAGGAAGCAGCTAAGATGCTATAGGCCGAAGCGCCGCCCGCGGCGAAAACTTGTGGGTGCGTTATTCGCGGCGCTTTGTGCTTCGCTTTTTCCACTTCGTTTATGAATTCTTTGTTTCATTTCCGCGCCTTAGCGCTTGGCTTGGGGCTGGGGCTGGCGGCGGTGGCGCCCGGCCGCGCGCAGCTAGTGGCGTTTCCCGGGGCCGAGGGCTACGGCCGTTTTGCCACCGGGGGTCGTGGGGGCCAGGTGGTGGAAGTCACCACCCTGGCCGACGCGGGCCCGGGCAGTTTCCGCGACGCCTTTAGCCAATACCCCGGCGAGCCCATCACCATCGTGTTTCGGGTGGGCGGCCTCATCGAGCTGAAATCGGCGCTGAAGCCCACGCGCTCCAACGTCACCATTGCGGCCCAAACGGCCCCCGGCGACGGCATCTGCCTGAAAAACTACAGCGTGAAGCTGCACGGCCGCAACATCATCGTGCGCTACCTGCGCTCGCGGCCCGGCAATTTGTCGGGGGCCAACGTGGCGGGGGTGTACGGCCTGAACCTGGAAAACAGCCAGAACTTCATCGTGGACCACTGCTCCATGAGCTGGTCGATAGAGGAAGCGGCCACGTTCTACGACAACAAGTACTCCACCGTGCAGTGGTGCCTGGTGAGCGAGAGTCTGAACTCCTCCTTCAACGGCAAGGGCGACCACGGCTACGCCGGCGTGTGGGGCGGGCAGTACGCCTCCTACCACCACAACCTGGTGGCTCACCACCACAGCCGCGCCATCCGCTTCAACGGCGCCCGCGCCCACGACACCACGGCCGTGGTCGACTACCGCAACAACGTGATTTACAATTGGGGCAACATGCACGCCGCCTACGGCAACGAGCTGCTCATCCCCGGCGGGCGCGGCGAGCTGAACCTGGTGAACAACTACTACAAAGGCGGCCCCGCCACCCCGTCCGACAAGGCCGCCATCATCTTCGACATCACCCAGGCCTACGACCCCGCCGCGCCCGATAAGCCCGTGGCCACCGTGTACGCGGCCGGCAACTACGACACCGGCCACCGGGCCGTGACGGCCGACAACTGGCGCAGCATCCGGCTGCACTACTACCCGAATACTGCCGCTAATCTTGCCCGGTTCCGACAAGCCGCCGCCACGCCCAACCTGGCCCCCGTCACCACCGAAACGGCGGAGGCGGCCTACCAGAGCGTGCTGGCCGGCGCCGGCGCTACCCTGCCCGTGCGCGACGCTGTGGATGCCCGCATTGTGCAAGAAACCCGCACCGGCACCGCCACCGGCAGCAGCCCAGGCGGCAGCGCCACCTACGGCCTGCGCCAGGGCATCATCGACTCGCAGGCCGACGTAGGCGGCTGGCCCGAATACCGCGGCGGCACCGCCCCGCCCGATGCCGACCACGACGGCATGCCCGACGCCTGGGAAACCGCCCACGGCCTGAACCCGGCCGACGCGCGCGACCGCAACAGCACCGGCAGCAGTGGCTACACCAACCTCGAAGAATACCTCAATAGCCTGGCCAGCCCCGTTCCGGCCACAGATGCGTCGGGAGGGCGAAAAGACAAGATTAGGCGCAATTAGCAGCGGTTTGGCAACCCAACAAAAAAGGCGCTCCGAATGCATTGGAGGGCCTTTTTCGTGATTAAGAATTATTCTCTCCGCTAGCTGCGGCTGCCGAACACGCGGCGCAACAGCTCGGTGGTGCGAGCCACAGGGTTTTCGCGGATGTTGGCCTCTTCCTGCGCAATGAGCGTGAACAGGCCGTCCACAGCCTTGCCGGTGGCGTACTGGTTGAGGTCGGGCTGCACTTTCTGCACCAGCGGAATCTGGTTGTAGGTGGTGGCCAGTTGGGTGTAGTAGCGGGTGGCGCCCACCTGGTCGAGGCTTTTCTGCATGATGGGCGAGAAGGCCGACACCAGCTGCGTAGACGTGGTGCGCTTCAGAAACTGCGTGGCGGCGTCTTTCTGGCCGGTCAGGATGTTCCACACATCCGTGAAGGTGAGGCTTTTGATGGCCGAGATGAAAATGGGCTTGGCGCTACGGGCCGCGTCCTCGGCGCCGCGGTTCAGGCTCAGCTCGAACTTATCGACCTGGCTGCCCAAGCCGATGCTGCGCAACGTGGTGGCCACGCGCTGGGCATCGGGCGGGAACGGGATACGGATGAGGCGGTTGAGGTAGAAGCCGTCAGTTTGCGAGGCTTGGTCGGCGCCCTTGCCGATGCCCATTAGCAGGGCTTCTTTGAGGCCGCTGGCGGCTTCGGTGCTGCTCAGGCCGCCCACGCCGCTGCTGTTCGTGGTGGTGCGGGTGCCGGCCTGCTTAGTGAGAATATCTTTCAGGTCGGACAGCCGAAACTGGGCTGAGGCGCTAAAGGAAATCAGCGAAAAAAGCAGCAGGGCGGCGAAGGAGGAGGTTTTCATAGCTCAGGAAAGACGGGTGTCGAAGCCCGTATTACAAGCGCCGTGCCGGATTGCCGTAGCGTGGACTCTGCGAGTACGCGCACTGCAGAACGTTCGCCCAGGCGCGGACTCGCAGAGTCCACGCTACAGCCGGTTCAGCCGGCCGCCGTCCACGCGCACCTCGGCGCCCTGCACGAAGGCGGCATCGTCGGAGGCCAGGTAGGCGATGGTGGCAGCCACGTCCTCGGGCCGGCCCACGTCGTTTTTGTCGATGACCTCAACTCCGGACTTCACGTTAGGGTTGTCCCAGAGCATGGGCGTATCAATGGCACCGGGTAGAATGACGTTGGTACGAATTCCTTTAGGCTTGCCTTCCAGCGCCGACGAGCGGGTGAGCGACAGCATGGCGGCCTTCGCTGCCGCGTAGGGCGCCACCAGCGGGCTGGTTTCGATGGCGTGAATGCTGGCTACATTCACAATGGCGCCGCCCGGCTTCATGTGCAGAAACGCCTGTTTGGTGAAGAAAAAAGCGCCCAGCAAATCCACGTTCAAGATGCGCAGCCAATCGTCGCCGGTCAGCTCTTCCAAGGGCTTGAATTGCATCAGGCCGGCGTTATTCACCACCACGTCGAGGCGGCCGAACTTTTCCAGTGTGCCGGCCACAGTGGCGGCCACCTGCTCTTCTACCGACACGTTGCAGAGGCTGCCCCAGGCATCGGGGGCGCCGGCAGCCTTCACTTCGGGCACGGCGGCGTCGAGGTTGGCCTGGTTGTAATCGGCGATAACGACGCGGGCGCCTTCGGCGGCCAGGCGCTTGCACACGGCCAAGCCAATGCCGCTCGCGCCGCCCGTGACGATGGCGACTTTATCGGTAAAACGGGTTTGCATAGGGTTTGGGATGGGTTGAATGATTGTTGGGGCGGCGCGGCCAAGCGCCTCACCCCCCAGCCCCTCTCCTCAGTGAGAGGGGACACCGGATATGTTTCTGACGGCTGGCTCCCCTCTCCTTGAGGAGAGGGGCTGGGGGGTGAGGCGCCACGTGAGAACAAAGCCCCTACGACTCCGGCGCCGCATTCGCGGCGGTGGTCGACTGGTCGGCGGTGGCTGCTTTCACGACTTGTTTTTGTTCGCGGGCCCAGGCGTCGTTGCTGTCCTGGGGCATCACGATGGGCACCTGCAGGCACACGCTTTGGGAGGGCAGCACCTGCCGCCAGTCCTCGATAATCTGCTTGTAGGCCGTGCCCACGGGGCGGATGTTGCGGTCTAAATCGTAGAGGCCCACGGGGTTGAGGCGGCCGTTGTCTTCGCGCAGGGCGGTGTCCCAGTCCACCTGGTCGGTGAGGGAGTACCAGGTGAAGCCCACCATGGGCACGCCGTCGTTGCGCACGCGCAGCACGTTGGCCCACTCTTTCCAGAGCCAGTTCACGGCTTCGTCGCCGTGCGGACCCTGCCAGATATTGGTTTCGGTGTGCATCACGGGCAGGCGATACCGGTCGTGGTATTGCGAAGTAATGACGTGATAGCCAAATATCTCGCCCGAAGCGCGGGTGCTGCCGTCGGCCGATACGCGGTGCTCATTGGTGTAATAGTAGTCGTTGCCCATGATGCAGTGCCGCTTCATCTTGTTGTCGAGGAAGAAGTGGTACTCCTCGCGGGTCATGCCGTTGTCCAGCAGGAACTCGTACATGCTGCTGTTCACGCGCTTGCCATAGTTGAGGTCGAGGGAGAGGAACCGCTCGGCGTTCATGGTTTCGGCGGGTTTGATGGCGGCCGGGTTTTCGGCGTGGAAGTATTCCGACGACTCGCTCTGGATGAAAATGGCATCGGGCCGCACCTCCAGAATGGCCTGCATGGCCAGCACGTTGGCTTTCACGATGTATTTGAGGGCATTCACGAAGGGCCGGTCGCCGCTCAGCTGCTCGTTCCACCAGCCGTAGCGGGCCGAAAACTGCGCGCAGATGTACATCTCGTTCACCGGCGTGTAGAGCTGCACCCACGGAAACCGCTGCGCAAACGCCCGGGCATATTGCGCAAATAGCTCCGGAAACTCGGGGTTCTGGAAGTTGCCAATCCAGTCGGGCACGCCGAAGTGGCACAAGTCCACGATGGGCGCGATGTTGCGCCGCAGCAGGTCCTGAAACGTCACGTCGGCAAAGCTCCAGTCGTACTTGCCCGGCCCCAGGAACGTGGTGTGAATGGGCGGCCCGTAGCGCAGGAAGCAGATGCCCAACTCTTCCACCAGGTCGAAATCCTTCTGCCAGTACTGGTAGTGCTTGCATTTTTCCAGCTCATCCACGCGGTGCTTGCCGTTCTGGATGGTGGGGTTGCTGTTTTCGATGCCGGTGGCGAAGAGGAATTGAGGACCCATGGTTTTGGGGTATGAGGGTAGGAGGGTACGTGGGCAGGAGGTGGAGCGGCGGCCTGTCGCTTGGGGCTTACTCCAATCCGTCCCCGTGTGTTGTGTTGGTGCCGGCCGGCTTGCGGCTCACGGGCGGCGGCTCAATACTCGGCCCGCCAAATGAACTTAACCTGAATTCGTGCTTCTACGTTGGCAGAGGGCCGCCACACCGCGCCTTTCCAAACCCGCTATGAATCCTCTCGCTCACATTCTCGAAAACAAGGTTGTCGCCATCGTGCGCGGCGCCCAGCCGGCCGACCTGCTCAAAATAGCCCGGGCCGTGCACGCCGGCGGCGTTCGCATGATGGAAGTCACCCTGAATTCGCCCGGCGCGCTGGCTTCCATCACTGAAATCTCGCAGGCCATGGAAGGCCAACTGCTGGTAGGCGCCGGCACCGTGCTCGACCCCGAATCGGCCCGGGCCGCCCTGCTGGCCGGGGCGAAATTCATCATCTCGCCCACGCTCAACAAGAAAACCATCCGCATGACGAAGCGCTATGGCGCCGTCAGCATCCCCGGCGCCTACACCGCTACCGAAATCCTGAAAGCCTACGAATACGGCGGTGACATCATCAAGGTATTTCCGGCCGGAGCCAGTGGCGCCAGCTACTTCCGGGACATTGCCGGGCCATTGCCGCACATCCCGCTCATGCCCACCGGCGGCGTGTCGCTCGACAACATCAAGGGCTTTGCCGATGCCGGGGCCAAGGCGTTTGGCTTAGGAAGCTCGTTGGTGGACACCAAGCCGCCGATGACGGAGGAATACCTGCAGCAGCTCACGGAAAAGGCGCGGGCATTTGTGGCGGTTGTGGCGAAAGGGTAGTTTTTCAGATGAAGAGATAGAAGAACGGTCATGCTGAGCGCAGCCGAAGCATCTCTACCGCAGTAATAATCCAATCGAGACAACGAAGCGGTAGAGATGCTTCGGCTGCGCTCAGCATGACCGTTCTCGATAATTCATTCCCATCCCCTCACTCACCCCATGAAAATCACCCGCTTCGAACTTTTCCAAGTGCCGCCGCGCTGGCTGTTTCTCAAAATTGAAACCGACACCGGCTTCGTGGGCTGGGGCGAGCCGGTGATTGAGGGCAAGGCCGCTACCGTGGCCGCCGCCGTGGCCGAGCTCATGGAAAACCTCATCGGCAAGGACCCGCTCAACATCGAAGACCATTGGCAGGTGATGTACCGGGGCGGCTTCTATCGCGGCGGCCCCATCCTCATGTCGGCCATCGCCGGCATCGACCAGGCGCTGTGGGACATCAAGGGCAAGTACCACAATGCGCCCATTCACCAGCTGCTGGGCGGGCGGGCGCGCGACACCATGCGCGTGTATTCCTGGATTGGCGGCGACCGGCCGCACGATGTGGGCGCGGCGGCGGCCGATATGGTGGCCAAGGGCTTCACGGCCATCAAAATGAACGCCACCGACGAGATGGGCTACATTGATTCCTACGTGAAGATTGACGCCGTGCTGGCCCGCGTGGCGGCCGTGCGCGAGGCCGGTGGGCCGGGCCTGGGCATCGGCATCGATTTCCACGGGCGCGTGCACAAGCCCATGGCCAAGGTGCTGGCCAAAGAGCTCGAAGCCTACCGCCCCATGTTCATTGAGGAGCCCGTGCTGCCCCAAAACAACGAGGCCCTGCGCGACATCGCCAACCATTGCTCCATCCCCATTGCCACCGGCGAGCGGATGTTTTCGCGCTGGGATTTCAAGCAGCTCTTTATTGACGGCTACGTCGACATCATCCAGCCCGACCTCTCGCACGCCGGCGGCATCACCGAGTGCAAGAAAATCATCGGCATGGCCGAAGCCTTCGACGTGGCCGCGGCGCCGCATTGCCCGCTGGGGCCCATTGCACTGGCCGCCTGCCTGCAGGTGGACGCCACCTGCCACAACGCTTTCATTCAGGAGCAAAGCCTGGGTATTCACTACAACAAGGAGAATGACTTGCTCGACTATCTGGTTGATAAGTCGGTTTTCTTCTATGAAAACGGCTATTGTAAAATCCCGGAAGGACCGGGGCTGGGCATTGAAATCAACGAGGAATATGTGCGACAGCGGGCTGCCATTGGGCATAACTGGCACAACCCGGTGTGGCGGAATACCGACGGCAGCGTAGCGGAGTGGTAGGGAGTTTTGTGAAAAAAGAACGTCATGTCGAGCGCAGCCGAGACATCTCGCGTGCTACCACTAACTCAATCACTGAAAAGATTACATCGGCACGCGAGATGTCTCGACTGCGCTCGACATGACGTTCTAAAATTCTGTTTCAAATGGATTTAAACACCACCTTCCTCAGCTGTGACTGGGGTACTTCTTCCTTCCGCCTGCGCCTCGTGGAGCGCGAGACACTGAAGATTCTGGCCGAGGAAAGCTCCAAGGAAGGCAACGCCGCCACGGCCGAGCTCTGGAAGCAAGCGGGCCAGCCGCCCGAGCAGCGCGTGGTGTTCTACCGGGCCATCATTCAAAAGCATCTGAAAAAGCTGGAGGAAGCCGTGAAAACCACGCTGGATGAGGTGCCGGTGGTGATTTCGGGCATGGCCTCGTCTACCATCGGCATGCTGGAGGTGCCGTACAAGCCGCTGCCGTTTTCCACGGACGGCTCCGATTTGGCCGTCAAAATCCTGGCGCCGACACTGGACTTTAAGCACGCTGTACTGCTGATTTCGGGAGTGAAAAGCGACGATGATGTAATGCGCGGCGAGGAAGTGCAACTGGTAGGCTGCCGCTTCGAAAAAGTGCCGGAGAAGCAGCTGTTCCTGCATCCGGGCACGCACGCCAAGCATGTGCTGGTGCAAAACGGCCAGGCCATCAGCCTGAAAACCCACATGACCGGCGAGTTTTTCTCGCTGCTTTCCACCAAAAGTATCCTGGCAGCTTCGGTGGAAGAAGGCGGCAAACTCGAAGAGGGAAGTAACCTCACATGGTTCGAAAAAGGCGTGCACGACAGCCAGCAGGCCAATTTGCTGCACAATGCCTTTCTGGTTCGCACCAACGACTTGTTCAAGAAAGCCAGTAAGCCGGAAAATTATTTCTACCTGAGCGGCCTGCTTATTGGCAGCGAATGCCACGACCTGCTGGCGCACACGCCCGCTCGCATTACGCTGGCCGGCGAGTCAGTGCTGGTGGCCCTGTACGGGGCCGCGCTTCACGCGCTGGGCGTTGATAAGCAATGCCCCGTGCAAACCAAAACGGCCGAGGGAGTGACCTTGACCGGACAGGCCGCCGTATTGCAGCACCATCTCGCCGGCCTGAAAAAATCGTAACCGTTCCGCGCCATGCAAGCCACTTCCATTCTGCACGCACAGGCGCCGTTAGGCGAAGGCGCCCTCTGGAACCCGCTGACGGAGCGGCTGTATTGGGTGGATATTGAGGGCCGGGCGCTGCATGTTTTTGACCCCGCCACAGGCGACGACCGCCGCTACCCGGTGGGCAAGCGCATTGGCACGGTGGTGCCCCTGCGCAACGGTAACGCCCTGGTGGCCCTGCAAACCGGCATCCACGAAATCGACCTGACCACCGGCCACCTCACCCGCCTAGCCGACCCCATCACCGACCAGTACCTGCGCTTCAACGACGGCAAGTGCGACCCGGCGGGCCGCTTCTGGGTAGGTACGTTCGACCTAATGCTACGCCCCCACGCCGGCACCCTCTACCGTTTCGACCCCGACGGCAGCATGCACGTAATGCTCCGCCGCATCACCAATTCCAACGGCATCGCGTGGTCATTGGACCAAGCTACAATGTACTACATCGACACGCCCACGCTGGCCGTGCAGGCCTTCGACTACGATAACCGGACGGGCAGCATTGCCAACCCGCGCGTCGTCGTCCGCATTCCCGAAGGCACCGGCGGCCCCGACGGCATGACCATCGACACCGAGGGCATGCTCTGGGTGGCGCTGTGGGGCGCTGGCGCCTTGCACCGCTACGACCCCGCCACGGGCGCGCTGCTTCAGGCCATCACGGTGCCCGCGCCGTTCACCTCGTCGTGCGCGTTCGGCGGGCCGGGGCTCGCTACACTTTTCATCACCAGCGCCCGGGGCGGGCTCACGGCGGCGCAGCTGCGGGAGTTTCCGCTGAGCGGCAATGTGTTTGCCGTGCAGCCGGGCGTGGCGGGCGTGCCGGCCTGCTTTTTTGGCGGGAAGTAGGGGCGGGGCTTGCCCCCGCCCGGTCATTGAACGGCACCGTTGCAACGGCGTGAATAGCCGGGCGGGGGCAAGCCCCGCCCCTACATCGTTCTTTAGGCACCTTATAAAACCGAGCGGGCCGAAGCACAACCTTTTGGTTATGCTTCGGCCCGCTCATTCAACTCAACAGATGCCTTTGGCTATGCCGGGCTGGGCTCCGGCGCGGGGCCTTTCTCGCCTTCTTCCTTGTGGCCGCCGTGCTCCTCGTCGGGTTTGTAGTTTTTCTCCAGCTCGGCCAGTTTTTCCTTGCCGTAGGCGAAGCGGGTGATGATGACGTAGAGCACCGGCACGATGAAAATGGCCAGCGACGTGGCCGCCAGCATGCCGCCGAGCACCGTCCAGCCCAGGGTCTGGCGGGCCAGGGAGCCGGCGCCGGACGCGAACGTGAGCGGCGCAATGCCCAGGATGAAGGCCAGCGAGGTCATGATGATGGGGCGCAGGCGCAGGCGCACGGCTTCGAGCGTAGCATCGACCAGCGGCATGCCTTTGTCAACCCGCTCTTTGGCGAATTCGATAATCAGAATGGCGTTTTTGGCCGACAAGCCAATCAGCGTAATCATGCCGATTTGGGCGTAGACGTTGTTGGTGAGCTTGGGCAGGAAAAACAGCGCCAGAATGGCCCCGAAGATGCCCACCGGCACCGCCAGCAGCACCGAAAACGGCACAGACCAGCTTTCATAAAGGGCGGCCAGGAACAGGAACACGAAGGCAATGGACAGCGCGAAGATGTAGATAGTCTGGCCGCTGGCCAGCAATTCTTCGCGGCTCAAGCCCGAAAATTCGTAGCCGTAGCCCTGGGGCAAGGACTTCGCGGCCTCGTCCTGCAGGGCCTTGATGGCATCGCCGGAGCTGTAGCCGGGGGCGGGGTTGCCGTTGATTTCGGCCGAGCGGAACAGGTTGTAGTGCGAGATGAGGGGCGCGCTTTCGGTGCGCTTGTAGCTCGTCACGCTGCTCAGGGGCACCATGGCGCCGGCGGTGTTGCGCACGTAGTACTGGCCGATGTTGGCAATGTCGCCGCGGTAGCTGCTATCGGCCTGGGCCACCACACGGAAGTTGCGGCCGTAGAGCGTGAAGTCGTTCACGTAGGCCGAGCCGAGGTAGGTGCGCAGCGCGGTGGCAATGTCGGAGATGGAGACGCCTAGCTTTTTGGCTTGCTCGCGGTTGATGTCGAGCTGATAGCCCGGCGTGTTGGCCGTGAAGAACGAGAAGCCGCTGGCGATTTCGGGCCGCTTGCGGATGGCGCCGAGGAAGCCCTGCAGGTTGGCGTCGAAGTTCCGCACATCGCCCTGGGTTTCGCGCTCCTGCAGCACGAAGGAGAAGCCGCCCGTGTTGCCGAGGCCGGGGATGGCGGGCGGCGAAATCACCACCGTGGTGGCTTCCTTGAACTTGGCCATGCGCTGCTGCACGGTGGCCATCAGGCCCTGCAGGCGCAGCTCCACTTCCTTGCGGTCTTCCCAGGGCTCCAGCTGGCAGAAGATGGTGCCGGAGTTCGATTTCGAGGAGAAGTTTACGGCATTGAGGCCGCCGAGGGCGGCGTAGTGCCGGATGCCTTTCACTTGCGAAAGCTCCTTCATCATGCCCTGCAGCGTGGCCACGGTGCTGGCCGTGCTGGATGCTTCGGGCAGGTTGAATGTGATGATGATGCGGCCTTCGTCTTCGGTGGGTAGGAAGCCGCTGGGCTTATTTTTGAAGAGCAAAACGGCCCCGGCTATGATGCACACCAACACCACCACCGCCAGGCGCGAGTGCTTGATGGTGCTGGCCACCCCGCTGCCGTACTTGTCGGTCATGCGGCCAAACCAGTTGTTGAACTTGAAGAAGAATTTGTTCAGGCCCGTCGAGCTTTCATCCCACTTGGTGGGCTTGAGCAACAGCACGCACAGCGCAGGCGTGAGCGACAAGGCCACGAAGGCCGAAATCAGTACCGAAATGGCAATGGTGACGGCAAACTGCTGGTACAAGCGCCCGGTGATGCCGGGGATGAAACCCACCGGTACAAACACCGCCGCCAGAATAAGCGCAATGGCAATAACCGGGGCCGAAATCTCGCGCATGGCTTCCAGCGTGGCGTCGAGCACATTCATGTCGCGCTCGTTCATGTTGTGCTCCACGGCTTCCACCACCACAATGGCGTCATCGACCACAATGCCAATGGCCAGCACGAAGCCGAAGAGCGTCAGTGTATTAATGGTGAAGCCCAGCGGAATAAAGAACATGAACGTGCCCACGATGGACACCGGAATGGCCAGCACCGGAATGAGCGTGGAGCGCCAGCTTTGCAGAAACAGAAACACCACCACGATAACCAGCAGCAGGGCGATAACCAGCGTTTCCACCACTTCGTGAATGGACACCTTCACCACGCTGGCGGCCTCGAAGGGCACCACGTAGCTTAGGTCGGTAGGAAACTGCTTTTTAAGCTGCTCCATGGTTTTGTTCACGTTCTCGAAGGTTTCGAGGGCGTTGGCGCCGGGGGCCTGGTACACCAGCAGGTAGGCGGCGCGTTTGCCGTCCACGTAGGAGTTGTTGCCGTAGTTGAACTTGCCCAGCTCCATGCGGGCCACATCCTTGAGGTACACGATGCCGCCGTCCTGGTCGGGCCGGCTTTTCACGATGATGTCGCCGAACTGCTCCGTCGTGGCCAGGCGGCCCTGCACCGTCACGATGTACTCAAACGTCTGGCCCATCTGTTGGGGCGGCGCGCCGATGGAGCCGGCCGCAATCTGGGCGTTCTGCTCCTGAATGGCGGCCAGCACATCATTAGCCGTGATGCCGAGCTGCGAGAGCTTGTCAGGCTTCAGCCAGAGGCGCATCGAGAAGTCATCGGCGCGGCTCACGATGTCGCCCACGCCCTTGGTGCGCAGCAGCGCGTCCTTGATGTACACGTTAGCGTAGTTGTCGAGGAAGGTGGCGTTGTGGCTGCCCTTGGGCGCGAAAAGGGCCACCAGCATCAGGATACTGGGGTTCCGTTTGCGCACCGTGAGGCCGAGGCGCTGCACTTCCTGCGGCAGGGTGGGCAGGGCAATGCCCACACGGTTCTGCACGTCGAGGGCGGCGATATTGATGTCGGTGCCGACTTCAAAGTTCACCGTCATGCTCATCTGGCCGTTGCTGGTGCTGTTGCTTTGCAGGTAGGTCATGCCCGGCGTGCCGTTCACCTGCACTTCCACGGGCGTGGCCACGGTCTGCTCCACGGTTTGGGCATCGGCCCCGGTGTAGGTGCCCGATACCGACACCGTGGGCGGCGTGATTTCGGGGTACTGCCCGATGGGCAGCTTCAGCATGGCCAGCAAGCCCACCAGCACGATGACCAGCGAGCTGACAATGGCCGTGACGGGCCGGCGAATAAAGGTTTCTGCTATCATTTGCTATAGCTGGGGGCGGCGGGCTGAGGGCCGTTAGCCTATGGATTCAGTTAGATAAAAAGAACGTCATGCAGAGCGCAGCGAAGCATCTCGCGTGCTTCAACTAACTCTTTCGATTGAGGTACTACCCCACGCGAGATGCTTCGCTGCGCTCTGCATGACGGGAATGCCAGCTCCGGCTTATTTCCCTGGCGTGGCCGGCGGCGCCTTGGGCACTTCCGTGGTAATCTTGGCGCCGTCGCGCAGCTTCTGCACGCCTTCGGTCACGATTTTGTCGCCTTCCTTCACGCCTTCGAGCAGCACAATCTGGTCTTTCAGGCGCGGGCCGAGCTTCACTTTGCGCTGCTGGGCAGTGCTGCTGTCGGTGGCGGCGTACACGAAGTTTTCGCCCATCTGCTCCACAATGGCCTTGAAGGGCACCACAATGCGCCGGCCCGACTGCGTATTGAGCACCTTCACCACGGCGCTCATTCCGTCTTTCAGCTCCCGGTTGGGGTTGGCAAATTCCACGCGCACCGTGATAGTGGCCGTGCCGCTGTTCACGCCCCGGTCGATAGTGCGGATGCGGCCGGGTAGGGGGTAGGTTTTGCCGCCGGGCAGCACCAGGCGCAGGGTCGAGTCGGCGCGGGAGGTTTTAGAATTGAGTAGCGTGTTGAAACGCTCGATATCCGTCTGCGTCACCACGATGTCGGCGCCGATGGGGTCTTCGCTCGAAATGGTGTTGAGCAGCGTGGTGCCGGCGGCCACCTGCGAGCCCAGGCGCACCTCCGAAATACCGATGCGGCCCGTAAATGGCGCCGTGATAGTAGAGAAGCTCAGGTTGTTGCGGGCGATGTTGACGCCAGCCTGGGCCTCGGCCACTTGGGCGCGGGCGGTGGCCAGGGCGGTGGTGGCGTTGTCGAGCACCTGCCGGGCAATGGCATCCTGCGAGGCCAGGCGCTCGTAGCGGTTGGCGTTCACCTGGGCGTTGGCGGCGTTGGCCTGGGCGCTGCGCAGGCCGGCCAGCGCCTGCTGGTAGGCGGCCTCGTACTGGCGGCGGTCGATTTCATACAGCGCTTTGCCCTTGGGCACCACGTCGCCTTCCTTGAAGGAAATGCCGGTGACGAAGCCGGTCACCTGTGAGCGCAACTCCACCACGTTCAGGGCCGTCACGGTGGCGGGGTATTCGTCGTAGTACACGGCTTCGGTGGTGCGGGCGGCTACCAGCGTCACAGATGTAGGCGGCGGGGCGGCGTTCTTTTTCTCCTCGTCTTTTTTGCCGCAGGCGGCCAGCCCCAACAGGCCCAGCACCAGGTATTTCTTGTTCATCTTCAACATAGCTTGTCGCGGGTGGCCGGGGGCCAGCGGCGTTTTAGAGTTCGAGTTTGTGGTACCGTTCACCTCACCACCGGCCCCTCTCCTGCGGAGAGGGGAGACACGGCGGCGCTGCCGGCTGATTCATCAGGCTCCCCTCTCCGCGGGAGAGGGGCCGGTGGTGAGGTTACGCTTCATTAGTAATCCGTCGGCAGCTCGCCGATGGCGCGGAGCAAATCGACCTTGCTGCTCAGCAATTGGAACAAGGCCGTGTAGTAGTTCAGCTGGGAGGTGCGCAGGGTGGTTTGGGCTACGATGAGGTCGATGTAGGCCCGGATGCCTTCGCGGTACTGCAGGTTGATGACGTTGTACACTTCCTTGGAAGCTTCAAGGTTGCGCTTGCCCAGCTGGTACTCCGTGTAGTAGCCCTTGTAGTTGGCCAGGGCCGTGGCGTACTCCGTGTTTATCTGGTTACGGGTGTTGTTCACGTCCTCGTCAAGGCGTTGGTTTTCGAGGCGGGCGCGGCGCAGGTTCTGAGTACGTCGAAAGCCGGTGAATAGCGGCAAACCCAGCTGCATGCCCGCATAGGAGTTGGGGAAACGCGTGCGGTACTGCTCGCTCACGTCGTTGTTCTGAAACACCGAGTTATAGTTGCCAAACGCCGAAACTGAAGGCAGAAAACCTAATCGGTAGTAGTCAACCGTAATGCCCTGCAAGGCTTTCTGCGTCTGGAGCTGCTGGATTTCGATGCGGTTGGCCACATTCAGGGCCACGGTGGTGTCCATGGCGGCGTCCTGCTCCAGCTTGAGCGTGTCGTATTGCAGGGCCAGCTTGCGCTCGGGCGGCAGGCCCATGAGCTGCTTGAGGTAAGCCAGCTTGGCGTTCACGGCCTCTAGCGACTGCTTGCGGCCAGCCAGCGAGTTGTTGAGCGAAATCTCGGCCTGCAGGTACTCGGTTTTGTCGGCCACGCCGGTTTCGTAGCGCAGGCGGGCGTCGCGGTAGTTGCGCTGCAGCCGCGCAATGTCCTGGGCAAACACGTCGAGCTGGCGTTGCGACAGCAGCACGTCGTAGAACCCCTTGCTCACATCGGAAACCGTGCTGATGCGCGTATTGACCGTGTTTTGCTGGGCCGCCTGGTTGTTGAAGCGCTTGCTGCGGGCGGCCAGGTACACGTCGTTATTGTAAATGACCTGCGTGCCCGAGAGGCCCACCGTCGTCACGTTGCGCACGCCCAGCTGGCGCGGCTCGTTCAGCCCCGTGGCCGGGTTGGGGAAAATGGTGAACGGCAAGCCAAAATAGTGCTGCGCCGTGCCCGAAACACCCACCTGCGGCAGCCAAGCCGCCAGCGCCACCTGGTTCGAGGCCTTGGCAATCTCCTGGTCAATCAGCGCCTGCCGCACCAACGGCTGGCTTTGCAAAGCAAACGCGACACACTCCTGCTGCGTGAGCGGCTTATCGGGCGGAAGAACGGGTTGGGAAAAGGCGTAAAATGGGGCGAATAGGAGTAGTCGAAACAGCGCTTTCAGCGCCAGTGGCGTTCGTTTCATAGAAGGGTAAACAGAGGCAACTCAGCTAGCTGGCAAGGGCATCGAACATAGCAAATCGGTAAAAGCCACATAAGCCAAGGTTCGTTAACCCAATTCGGACCGAAAGGTTGCGAACCCGTAAAACGAAGCCGGCCGATTTCCTGTCAGGGCGACCGCACGCCAGGATTTCTTCTAAAAAAATCAGGCTACAAGTTGGCAGTCAGCCGATGACCAGCTGTAGGGTCCAGGCTGAGCTGGGCGCTACAGTTCGGCCACCTGCAGCTGAATGTCCACGTTGCGGCCGTGGTCGTCGGCGCAGGAAATTTTGACCGTGCCACTGGGCGGGCGGAAAAACACCCGTTCCGTAGCCGCTGCGGCGCGCAGAAACCGGTCGTTCACGTACCAGAATACCTGGCGCACCTCGCTGCCTGCCGCGCAACTCAGCAGCATTTGCTGCTTGTCGTGGCGGTCAAGCACGTACTCGGCATGGTCGAGCGGGGAGGTGATGGCCAGGGCTGCGCCCGCGCTGCCGTCGGTGCCGCGCACCAGTTGGCAGGCGGGGTTGTGCGGCGGCAGCCGGCTCGATGGCAGCCCCTGCGCCTCCCGAAACGCCAGCACTTCCGGCAGCGGATTCGGAAATAGCTGGCGCCGGAACCCAGCCGCCGGCATGCAGGCCCGGCAGTAGGAAATCGTGCCATCAGCCGAAATCAGTCTTTCTTTCTGGTGCTCGCAGTGCCGGGCCGTGGAGGTGCCGGGCAGGTAGTAGTCAATCAACTGGTTGGGGCAGTGCTCGCCGGGTACGAGGCCCGTTTCGGCGCAGACAAGCCGGAAATCGAGGGTGGCGGGCGGCACGGCCCAGCGGTTGGGCGAGTTGTAGGCCAGCGTGTTGAACAGGTCGAAGAGCAGGGGCGAGGCCACGTCGGCCCCGGTGAGGGCCGGGCTGCCCTGCCCGCTGAAATTGCCCACCCAAACCCCAATGGTATAGTCCTGGTTGTAGCCGATGCTCCAGGCGTCGCGGCGGCCGTAGCTGGTACCGGTTTTCCAGGCGATTTTGGGGAGGTGGCGGCTGTTTTGGTAGCCCATCGGCAGGTCGGGCCGGGTGCGCTGGGCCAGGATGTCGGTGATGAGGAAGGCGGCGGCGGGGGAGATTAATGAGGAATGAGGAATGAGGAATGAGGAATTTTGAGCCCGAGCCTTCGGGCCTGAAGACGCTGAAGGGGACTTACGCTTCAATTCCTCATTCCTCATTCCTAATTCTTCATTAAGCGCCAGCGTCAGCGGTGCGTATCGCCCGCCATCGGCCAGCGCCGCATACAGGCCCGTCAGTTCCTCCAGCGTGGCTCCGCAGCCGCCCAGAATGGTGCTCAGGCCCAAGCGCGGGGCCGCTTTCGCCACGCTTTTGAAGCCGGCCGCCCGCAGCTTATCGGTGAAAACGGGCACGCCCACCTCGGCCAGCACGCGCACGGCCGGAATGTTGAGGGAGTAGGTCAGGGCACGTTCCACGGTCACTTCGCCGGCGCAGCTTTTGTCGAAGTTCTCGGGCCGGAAACCGTTGAAATTGGTAGGCACGTCGGGCAGCTTCAGCTTCGGCGTCACAATGCCCCTATCAACTGCCAGCGCATACAAAAATGGCTTTAGCGTGCTGCCCGGCGAGCGAATGGCCCGCACGCCATCGACCTGCCCACTACCGGCCGCATCCTGAAAATCGGCTGAGCCCGCGTAGGCTTCCACGGCGCGGGTGTGGTTGTTCACGACCAGCACGGCGGCCTGCGAAATACCCAACTCGCGCAGGCGGCGCACGTAGTTTTTGGTCAAATCCTCGGCCTTGGCCTGCGGGTTGCGCCGAAGCGTGGAATGGATGATAGGCTGATTGGGAAACTGCGTGACTAGCCGGCGTGCCAGGTGCGGGGCCAGCGTGGGTGCAGCGTGGCGCTGGGCATCGAGCGGTTCATTGATGGCATCCTCAATATCCTGATTCGGAAACAAATGCTGCTGCCGAAACTGCCGCAGCCAGCGGTTTCTTTCGGCCAGAATTCGGTCGTTGTTATTGCCCAGCACCAGCACGCGCGGTTGGTTGGGAATGATGGCCAGCGTCACGGTCTGGGCCAGGGAAAGGTAGTCGGGCGGCTGCTGGAAGTAGAGCAGCGCGGCCGATTTTACGCCTTCGATGTTGCCGCCGTAGGGCACCAGGTTCAGGTAGAGCTGCAGAATTTCGGCTTTGCTGTAATGGGCTTCCAGCTGGGTGGCGCGCAGCATTTCGAGCAGCTTGTTGCCGAAAGTGCGCTCCTTGGGTTCCAGCAGGCGGGCCACCTGCATGGTGATGGTGCTGGCCCCGGTGGTGCGGCCTTTTTTGAAGATGTTCCGCCCGGCGGCCTGCAAAATTGCCACCGGATTAACGCCGAAATGGTAGCGAAAATACCGGTCTTCTTTATTGATAATGGCCTGCTGCAAGGCGGGCGTTATTTCGGCTAACTCGGTTTTCATGCGCCATTTCTGAGTGGGGTTCAGGAAGGCGTGAAGGACGGTGCCATCGGCGGCCAGCACGATGGGGGAGTAGCGCGGGGCAGGCGGCAGGGGGCAGAGCCAGTCGAGCCCAAACAGTATCAACCCACCAATCAGCAAAGTGCTTAAAAGCCGCAATCCATTCCGCCGATTCATACTCAAATATACTCGTGCACTCAGGCCCTACAGCGGGTAGGCAGACCTTGGGCTGCTTTTAGATAACGCCCGGCCACTAAGCCCAGGTACTGTTCAATAGGCGGAATGTGTTGCTGACGCTTGTGCTTATCAGTACTGGATTAGATGAGTATCTGATTTTCTTTGCTAAACCCAATATATTCCCGCAAATTGCCGGGCTGGTCTAAAATAAATTGTGCTTAACTACGGACCTGTCTACCCCTCATGGAGCAAGTGCTGGATTACGCTACCGCGCGCTACCTGCTCAGCGAAAAGCCGGCCCCGGCCATTGCGCTGTTGCGCGGGCAAAAGGATAATCCGGCGTTCACGGTCAGTTTTCTGTACGAGGTTTTCCGGCAGCACCACATCAGCCGGGTGCCGCACGAGCGGCTGTTGGTTCGCCTGGAGCAGCACGTGGAGACGTATGAGCCCGACCATGAGCCCAACCCGCGTCTGCGGGCACAGGAATGGCTCCGGCGCTGGACGGACGAAACCATGCCCCTGCTGGCCCGGCGGCAGGAAGGCGACGGCCAGGTGCACTACGAGCTGACCACGCACAGCGAAATGGTGTTTCGGTGGCTGGCCATGCTGGAAACCCGCACGTTTGTGGGCACCGAGTCCCGGTTCCGAAGCCTGTTTGCGGGCTTGCGGGAGCTGCTGGAGCGCAGCCACGACGACCCCCAGCAGCGCATTCGGGAGCTGGAAGCCCAGCGCCAGCGGCTCGATGAGGAAATCGAACATATTCGGGCCACCAACCAGGTGACGCCGCTTTCCGACACGCAGGTGCGCGAGCGGTACACCGAGCTGGGCCAAACGGCTGAGCTGCTGCTCGGCGATTTCAAAACCGTGCGGCAGAATTTCCGCGAAATGTCGTTTCGTCTCATGCAGCAGCAGGCCGCCACGCAGCACCGGGGGCAGCTGCTGGGCGGGGCCTTGCAGGAGCGGGAGCACCTGGAGCAGTCGGACCAGGGCCAGAGCTTCCAGGCGTTCTGGCTGTTTCTGCACGAAGACGAGGCCAGGGACGAATGGAGCACGCTGGTGCAAGCCGCGCACGAGGTGCTGCACACCCGGCAGCTGGGGCAGCCGCACCCGCTGCTGGCGCGCCTCAAGGAGCACCTGCACACCGAGGCCGATGTGGTGATTACCGCCAAGCAGGTGCTGGCCGAAAAGCTGCACCGCGCCCTGGCCCAGGAGGCCGTGGCCGACCGCCGCCTCACGGCCACGCTGCTCCGCGACATCCGCGACCTGGCCCGCCGAGCCGCGCCCCAGCCGCCGGATGTGCGCCATTTTATTACTCTGGAAACCGACGAAGCCGCCGTGTACCTGCCCCTGGCCCGCCCGCCGCAGTTTGAGCCGCCGCAGGTGGTGGCCTGCGCCCGGCCCCAGTCCGCTACCTCGGCTTCCGTGGCCGACCTGCTGGCGACCCTGGGCGAGGAAGCCCCGCCCGTTGATGTCCGCCGCCTGGAGCAGCAATTGAGCGATATGCTGTTGCTGCGGCCCACGGTGGCGCTGGCCGATGTGGTGGCCCAATATGGCCTGCCGCAAGGCTTGCCGGAGCTGGTGGCTTACCTGGCCGGCGAAACCCGGCAACCGGCCCATTTCGACCCCGATGCCCCGACCGAATGCCTTGCTTTGCCGGATGCCCGGCGGGTGCGGCTGCCCAAAGTCTACTTCACCGCTTCCTGAATAATTCTATTCCAGACTTTCTACCGATGGCTGCTGATTTCGCCCCGCATGTGCTGCGCCTGTTGCTCGGTGCCGTGTACGACACCGACAAAACCCAATGGCGCGAGCTGGAACAACTGCAGGTGAGCATCGGCCAGTACCTAGCCAAAATCGGGCTGAAGCTACACTTGGACAAGGACCAGGGCCTGGCCTATGTAACGCAGCCCGCGTCCGACGAAGACGAGTACGACGCCAGCCAGCCCGACCTGCCGCGCCTGATGCGCCGCCACCAATTGTCCTACGAGTTGACCATGCTGTGCGTGGCGCTGCGCTACCACCTCGACCGTTTCGACCAGGCCGCGACCGACGACACGCGCCGCTGCTTTGTGACCCGGGCCGAGCTGCGCCAGCAATTGGAGCTGTTTGCCCGTCCCACCACCGACGAGGCCAAGGCCAGCAAGCAGTTGGATGCCGACCTGAAAACGGCCGAACGGCTGGGCTTTTTACGCACCACGGCCCCAGACAAAACCCTGGACCCAGAGCCACGCTACGAAATCTGCCGCTTGGTAACGGCCCTCATCAGCAACGCGAAACTGCTGGAAGTGCGCGACCAGCTGCGCCAGCACCTGGCCGGCCCAGCCAGTGCTGAGCTACCCGACGAGGAATCGTCCGAACCTACCTTTCCTTCCCTGTAACCCATGCACGCACTTGACTTTGGTTTCGCGACGGCTCTACCCGGCTTTCGGCTGCACACGTTGGAAATTTATAACTGGGGCACGTTTCACGGGCCGGTGTGGCAGCTTAGCCCCGGCGGCAGCACCACCTTGCTCACGGGCCCCAACGGGGCGGGCAAGACGACGGTAGTTGATGCCCTGGTAACATTGCTCACGCCCCCACAGCACCGGCATTTCAACCAGTCGAGCGGCACGGAGGCCAAGCGTGACCGGAGCATCAAGTCCTACATGGAAGGAGCCTATGGCACCGGTCAGGATGCTGAAACGGGCGACGTAACCGCACAGGTATTGCGGGCCGGCACGGGCTACTACAGCTGGCTGTCGGCCACTTTCCACCACGCCGACCTGGGCCAGACCCTTACCCTAGTGCAGTACCGCCGCTTCCGCCAGGGCGAGCTCGTGACACACTACCTGGTGCTGCCGCGCGCAGTCAGTTTGAAGGCCGATGAGGTATTGCAAGCCCGGTTAGCTGGCGAGCCCGCTGGCTGGCGCACGCATCTGCTGGCCGGGGGCGTTTTCAAGGAAACGCCATCGTTTGAGCAATACGCGGCCGAATGGCAACGGACGGTGGACGTGCGCTCAGATAAAGCCCTGACGCTGTTCGGCAAAACCGTTGGCATGAAAATGCTGGGCAGCCTGGATGAGTTTGTGCGGCGCGAAATGCTTGGCGATGCCGGGGGCGAAGCGGCGTTCCGGGAGCTGTATGATGCCTACCGGCACTTGTTGGAGGTTTACTATCTCCTTCAGAAAGCCAGACAGCAGGTCCAACTACTGCAACCCGTGGTGGAAACCGGCCGCGAGTACCAGCAGGCCGAGGCCAGCCGCGCCGCGCTGGAAATAGCCCTGGCGGCAGTGCCCGAAGTCTTTGGCCAGCGCAAAATAACCGTGTTGCGCCAGGTATTGGCCCAACGCAAGCAAGAGGCCGCCGCCGCTACGACGCGGCAACAGGCCCTGCACGAGGCCTTGCAAGTGCTGAAGCCGCGCATCAGTCAGCTGGAGTTTGACGTCCGCAATTCCGACGTGGGCCGCAAGCTGGAACTTGTGCGCGAGCAGTTGCGCAGCGCCACCCAGCGCCTGAGCCAAAAGCGCGAATTCCACGAGCAGTATGCCCAACTGGCGCAGCAGGTTGGTTTGGCCATGCCCACCACCGCCCCGGAGTTTGACGTGGCCCGCCAGCAGGCCGAGCAGCAGGTAGCCGCATCGAAAACCACCGAAGAGGAACTCGAAACTGACCTGGCCGGCCAGCTGGGCCGGCAACAAACTGCCCAGCAGCTGCGCGAACAAGGCGAGAAAGACCTGGATGCTCTCCGCGAGCAGCGCACCCTGATTCCGCGGGAAATGACGGCCCTGCGCCAGCGCCTGTGCGAAACGCTGGACATCGGCCCGGCGCAGGTTCCGTTCATCGGCGAGCTGCTGCAGGTGAAAGCCGAGGCTGCCGAATGGCGGCCCGCCATCGAAAAATTGTTGCACGGCGTGGGCCTGCAATTGCTAGTGCCCACCGCGCTGGCTGCCCGCATCAACCGCTACATGCACGAAACCAACCTGGGCGGCCGGCTGGTATACCACCGCGTAGAGCCCGGCCAGGGGCTGGTCAGTGGGGAATTAGGAGCCGACTCGCTGCTCCGCAAGCTGGATATTGCGCCAAAGCCGCTGTTTGAAGCGTGGCTGCGGACGCACCTATACCAACACTACAACTACTGCTGCACCGATGATTTGGCGCGCTTTGAGGATGGTACGGAGCCCCTGGTACTCACCAGCGCGGGCCTGACGCGCACCCGCCACCGCCACGAAAAGGACGACCGCCCCGGCAAAACCGGCCCACGCCACTACGTGCTGGGCTGGGACAAGCAAGCGAAAAGAACCGCGCTGGAAGATGAGCTGCGTGAGCTGCAACAGCGGGAAAATGCCGCCGCCCAAGCCGTTGGGCGCATCCGCGAAGCCCGGGGGCAGCTTCGCAAAAAGCAGGAGCAGCTTGGACTGCTACTCTGCGTGAAATCATTTGAGGAGCTGGATTGGGCCACCGAAAAGACACGCCACCAACAGCTAACCCAGCAGCAGGAGCAGCTCCAGCACCAGCGCGACAACGACGAAGCGCTACGCCGGACGCAGGCGCAGCTAGTAGCCGCCCGCGCCGAAGAAGCCCAGGTGCTGGCTGATAAAACCCAGGTCGATAAATTATTGGGTGGACTGGAAAACGATGTTCAGCGACTGACTGGCCAGTTGCAAAGCGAAACCGATGCTTGGCCCAACACGCCTAGCCCGGTGCCCGCCGGCCTGTGGCTGGCCGCCCCGCTGCCGGACCCCGCCACCGTAGAAGAAGCCGACCACCAGCGCGCCACCACGGAAAGCCAGCTGCGCACTCGCCATGCCGGCCACGCCGGGCAGGTTCAAAAGCTGCTGCCCCGCTTGGTCAACCAGATGAACCAGTTTCGCAAGCCCAACCAGCTACCCGAGGCTTATGCTGCGCAGTGGTACGCTGAATGCGCCAACCTGCTGGCCAGCCCCGATAGTCTGGGCGACTACGAACTGTTGCACCAGCGCCTAAGCGTCGAAAACCTGCCCCAATACCAGCAGCAATTCCAGAAACATCTGACAACGGATGTCTTACAGTTCGTATTCAAATTCCGCAAGACGCTGGCTGAGCAGCTGCGGGATGTTCGGGGCAGCATTGGCGAGTTGAACGAAGCACTAGTGAGCATCGATTTCAGCCGGCAGCCGCGCGCCTACATCCGCCTCACGGCCACGGACGTGCGCGACGGGGCCACGCAAGGCATCGCCGCGTTTCGCGCCCGTCTGAACCAAGCCGTGCCTAACCAGGAGCTGCTGGCCTCGCGCGACCCGCAGCAAGCCCTGATTGCCTTCGAAAACCTCCGAACCCTGCTCGATGAGCTGCACCGCGACGACACCATGCGCCGCAAGGTGCTGGACGTGCGCAACTGGCTGCAATTCGGCGCCGAAGAAGTGGCCCGCGAAACGGGGCAGGTCATCAACGTGTATTCCAATTCGGGCGGGCGCTCGGGCGGCGAGAAGGCCAAGCTGGCCTATACCGTGCTGGCCGCCGCCATCGCCTACCAGTACAATGCCCTGAAGCCCGGCCGTCATCAGCCCTCGTTTCGCTTCGTGGTCATCGACGAAACCTTCAGCAAGAGCGACGCCGCCAACTCGACCTATGCCCTGAAGCTCTTTGCGCAGCTCGGCCTGCAGCTGATGATTGTGACGCCGCTGGACAACATTCCCCTGGCCGCCCCTTTCATCGAGCACCTGCACCTGGTGCGCCGCCGGCCCACCTTCGAATCGGAAGTGTGGGACCTGACGCTGGAGCAGTACCGGCAGCGCCACGCGGCCCCAGTGGCTGCCTCCACCGACGAGGTGCCGGCCAGCGCATGATTACGCCCGAAGAAATTGGCGCGAAAGCCCGCCGCCACTACCCGCGCCTGCTACAGGCGTGGCTGGCCGGCACACTGCCCGCGCAGTTCCCGTTGGTGATAGCCGGCAACAAAGGCAGCCTGACCACCGAGCCCGCCCAACGCACGCAGCAGCTGCAAGCCCTGCGCGCCGGCTCCCGCGAGGGCCGGGGCTTTGGCTACGTGGTGCACTGGGCCACGGTGCGCTCGCCCCGGCACGGCGAGCAGGGCGTGCCCGTCCGAATCCAGCTGGAAACGCTGGAGGATTACCTGCGCCTCTGTGGTCTGGCCGCAGATTTTGCCCGCTTTCAAGCGCAAGCCGACCTCATTCGGCAGCAACTGCCGGCCCTGACCGGCTGGCTGGAGCAGTATCCTGAACGGTTAACTCCGCATACCGGGTACTGGCCGGAACTGCTGACGGTCTGCCAGTTCTTCCTGGCAAATCCACGGCCCAATCTGTACGCCCGCCAGGTGCCCGGCGTGCACAGCAAATTCGTGGAGCAGCACAGCGGCATTCTGAGCAGCTTACTGAGCTACCTGTTGCCCCCCGAGCAGCAGGAGCCGACCACCGATTTTGCCACCCGCTTCGGCCTGCGAACCGATGCGGCCGCCGTCCGTTTCCGGCTATTGGATGAAACGCTGGCCGCCGCTTTTGGCGGCCTTGCCGACCTCACCATTCCGCAACCGGATTTTGAGCGCCTGACTTTGCCCATGCAGCCCGGATTGAAAGTGCTGGTGGTCGAGAACAAACTCACTTTTCTGACGTTGCCCCCGTTGCCTGCCACCCTCGCCATCTGGGGCAGTGGCTACGCCGTGGAGCGCCTGCGCCATTGCCACTGGCTACACCATCTGCCGCTGTGGTACTGGGGCGACCTGGACCTGCACGGCCTGCGTATTCTGACGCAGCTGCGCAGCTATTTTCCGCAAGTCCGTTCGGTGCTCATGGATGAAAAGACTTATCAGGACCATGAATGTTTTGCCCATGCCGGCACCATTCCATCCCAAATCAACTTCAAGCTTCTAACCCCCAGTGAGGAAAAACTCTACCTATTTCTAATCACCAGGCCGGAACAAAACCGATTGGAACAGGAACATATTTCAGATGCCTATTCGGTTGGGATTCTGCGGGCGAAACTGAGTTGAAAATGATGAAGGTAAACGCAAAAGCCAGCCTCCCCACGTAATGGAGAAGCCGGCTTTTGAGCTTACCGCACCCGCACCACGCCGGCCCCGTTATACGAATGGTAGTCCGCGTTATACATCGCATCCGCATTCACTGGCCCTAGCTTGAACGTGCCTTTCGATACCGCGCGGCACAGATAATAGAAGTTCTTCGGTTTGCCCGTGGCCGTCGTGAATAGATTAATCCGGTCGTCCCGCACATCCATATAATCTGGTGTGCTGGCATCCTTCGCCCAAGCCAGTTCGCGCAACGCGCCGATGCGCGGGTTCTCGATTTCCAGGCCGGCGGGCAGCAAATCCGTGATGGCTACGTTTTTTACCTCCCCAGCCGCGTCGCCGGCTTCGATGGAAATTCTCACCACCACTAAGTCGTTCTGGCGGAAGGTGGGGGTGCCCAGCGGCACGCCGTCGCGGTTCAGGAACTGGCGGCGCACTTTCAGGTAGGCGTCTTCCTCCTTCACCTGGCCGCTGGCGGAGATGCCCTCGGTTTCCCAGAAGTAGTAGAGGCTGCCTTTGCCGGCGGTGCGGATGCTGACGTTGCGGTTAGCTACGTTGCGCAGCGTTAGGTCTTTGCCGTCGAAGTTGCCGGCGGGTTTGCCGTCGATGGTCAGGGTGGCGGTGGCGGTGCTGCGGGCGTTCTGGCGGGCTATTTTGCCGAGGGCGAGGAGGGCGAAGGCGCTTTCCTGGGTGCTGAGCCAGTAGGCCTGCTTTATCTGGCGGCTGAGCTGGCGGGCGATGCCGGGGATTTGCGGGTTGTTGGGGTCGGTGCTGACGAGGGCGTTGAGGATGAGGCCTTCGTCGCGGATGGGGGAGTAGAACGAGCCGTCGAGGGCACGCCGGGCGGCCCGCTCGCTGCCGAACCTGGTGGGCAGCAGCTCGCGGAAGGCGCGCTGGTTGCCGAGCAAGCTCTGGGTGCAGGCGAGGAGGAACCGGGAGTCTTCGGTGAGCAGGGGGCGGTTGGCGCGGTAGTAGTTCATGGCCACGGGGTCCTGGCGGCCGGCCAGGGCGAGGACGTAGAGCGAGTAGGCGATTTCCTTGCTGGCTATCGTGCGCTGGCGGGCGATGTTGCTGACGTCGAAGTACTGGTAGGGTTCGGTTTCGCGCTTTTTGAGGCGGAAGGCCAAGTATTTCAGCACTTTGTCGAGGACGGATTTATTCACCGCGAAGCCGGCCTGCTGGGCTTCCTGCAGGAAATGAGCGGCGTAGGCGGTGGCCCACCAGTTGTCGTAGTCGCCGCCCGGCCAGTAGCTCAGGCTGCCGTTGTAGAGCTGCATGCTCTCAATCTTGCGGATGGCTTCCTGCACGTGGTAGTTCGGATTGTAGCGCTGGGCTTTGGCGGCGGCCCCGGTTTTCTGCTGCAAAGTGGCCGCCAAATCGGCGTAGTAGAGCTGCGGGAAGGCGGCCGACACGGTTTGCTCCAGGCAGCCGTAGGGGTATTGCAGCAGGTAGCGCAAATCCTTGCTGAACTCCGTGAGCGGCGAGCGGCTCACCACCAGCCGACTGCTGAGCGAGGTGGGCAGGAAATCGGTTTTCAGGTTGAGCGGGAGCGTGGCCCCGCCGGCAATCACGCCGCTGCCGGTGCGCTTTTCGAGCGAGGCAGCGGGGCGGATGGGGAGTTCGATGGTTTCGGTGAAGGTCTCTTTAGTGGCTTTTGAATATACCTCGACTTTGACAATGCCAACGCCTATACTAGCTAAAGCTCGGATATGAAAAGTGCGTCGCATTTCAGTACCAGGCTTGAGTTCATGAATAGAGGTCGCGTCCCAGCTCTCGCCAGCGGGAGCATCAAGAGGGTCCATTGCATTCATTGGCGGTGCTGTGTGAAGTGGACTATTGACATGCATGCGAACAGCAACATCGCTCATTAGCTTACCTGTCGTATTCGTCAGCGTTACCGGCACGTCAATCGTGTCGCCGGGGCTCATGAACCGGGGCAGCGCCGTGGAAATCACCACCGGGTCGGCCACCTTCATCGTGAACTCGGCCGAGCCGAAGGCATCGTCTTTGTAGGCCACGGCCATGATGCGGAGCGCCCCGCTGAACTGCGGCACGCGCACCCGGTAGCGCACTTTGCCGTCGCCGTCGGCGGTGAGGACACCGCTCCATTTCGAGACCAGTTTCACGCGGCGGTTGGGCACGGGGTTGGTGCGCTTGCGCATATCGGCCGCGTCGCCGCCGCTGCTGCTGGTGCCGAGCTCGGGCAGCAGGAAGGGGTACACGTCGAAGGCCGATACTTCGAGGGCGCGCTTCTGGTAGAAGTAGGCGTGCGGGTCGGGCGTCTGGTAGTTTTTGAGCTGGAGAATGCCTTCGTCCACCACGGCCAGGGTGAGCTGGGCGCGGGGCGCGGTGGTGATTTCCACGGTTTGCCAAGTCTGGGAGCGACTGGCTGCCGGCGCGGCAATGGCCACGGCGAGGCGCGAATCGGTTTTTTCCACGGTCAGGGGCAGGAAGCCGCGGGCCACGGTGAGGGGCAGGCGGTCCTGGGCGATGTGGGCGCGCACGGCGGTGGCGGTCACGTACACATTGGGGACGTGCTCGGCTTTGATGGGGATTTTCACCTCGGCCGCCTTGCCGTCGGTGGTCACATAGAAATGGTCGAGCACGTTGGCCCGCTCCACCGTCACCAGAATGCGGCCGGCGAAGGGCGATTTCAACAGCAGATTAGCCGTTTCGCCGGGCGCGTACTTGGGCTTGTCGGCCTCGATGGTCACCTCGCCCTCGTTGTTCACCTCGAAGGAATTGGCCTGGGTATCGCCGTAGCCGTAGGCGTAAAACCGCTGCGTGACGTAGCTGCTGGCGCCCGGCCGGCTCACGCGCACCTCGTATTCGCCCGAGTAGATGGGGGTGAAGCTGAAGCTGGTTTCGGCCCCCACGGTCCGGCTTTGGCTCAGAATCACCTGGTCGCGCTGCTGCGAATTGTACACGTAGCGGCCGCCCTGGCGCTCCAGCACGGTTTCCCAGAGCTTGCGCACCACTTTGATATCGGCCGGGGCCGAGGTGGGCTTGCCGGCTGGCGTGAGGGCCAGCAGCTTCACCGTGAGGGCCTGCTTGGTGCTGATGAGGTCGGGCAGGTTGGCGATGCCGAACATCGTGGCTTGGGTTTGCACGTCGAAGGTGGCGAGGCGGTTCACGGGCCGGCCGGTTTCGTCGAACACCGTGGCGAAGGCCACGCCTTCGAGCGTGCCGAGGTCGCGGTAATCGGGCACGGTGTAGGTGGCGGTGCCGTGGCCGGCGGCGTCGGTGCTGCCTTCGCGCACGGTTTTCTCGAAGCGCGCGGTGAGGGCGCTTTCGCTGGCTTCCTCGCCGTCCTCGTTGGTGGTCCGGCGCTTTTCGCCGCTGTTGATGGTAAAGCTGTAATCGGGGTATTTCGGGGCCGAGAAAACCTTCTGCTTGAGCGAGAATTCGACCTCAAACTTGCGGTCGGCGGCGGGCGGGCCAAAGAGGTTCACGGCCGTGATGCTGGCCGTCACGTCCTGGCCCGGTTTCAGCACTTTGGGCGCGGCCGTCACGGTTACTTTCATCCGGTCGGGGATGAATTCTTCGACGCTGATTTGGCGCGAGGTCAGCAGCACGTCGTTGCCGGTCAGTACCTCCATCGTGTAGAGGCCCGTCATGATGGTGGGCGGCAGAATGAAGCGGCTTTCGAAGCTGCCCGCCGCGCTTAGCTTCTGCTGCAAGCTGCTGTATTCCTTGCCGCTGGGCAGCAGCAGGCGGATTTTCATCGGCAGGCCGGCGGGCGGGTTTTTCCAGTCCTCGGTGCGGATGACGGTGTTGGTCCGCACCGTGTCGCCGGGCCGGTACAGGTTGCGGTCGCCGTACAAAAACGCCTGGTAATGCGCCGCGTTCGAGGTCAGCCCGCCCACCTCAAAGCGCGAGGTTTCGACCCGGCTTTTGGTCAAATCGAGAAAGGAAAAATCGGCGTCCTTGACGGCCGTAATCATGCCCAGCGTGAAGCGCTTCATGCTGGCGGCCGAGTCGAACTGCGCCACGCCGGATTTGTCCGTCGTCGTCGTGCCAATCACCTGATTATTCGAGCTCACTAGGTTCACCGTCACGCCACTCAATGGCTCGGCCGTGCGGATGGAATTGGCAAAAACCACCGTGCCGCCCGTCGCACCCTGCTTCACAATCAGGCCGAGGTCCGTCACGGCCACCAGCTTGCTCACTTGCAGCCACTGCCGCTCCGTATCCTGCACCCGAATGACGTACAGGCCCTTCATCGGCCCCTGAAATTCGAGGTCTTTCAGGTTGAGATTGAGCAGGCGCAGGCCGCCTTCCTTGGGCAGACCATCGACGGAAATGGTGCGTTCCGACAGCACGTTGCCAATATTCTCGGTGTCGTAGTACTGGAAACTGCGGTCGATATAATCGCCGTTTTCGTCGGTGTTCGATTCGCGGGGCTCGTCCTCGTCGTATTCGGGGTAGCCGTACTGCTTTTCGCCGCGCAGCAGCTGCTGAATGTTGTTGGCGTAGACCTTGGCAATGGTCACCTTCACCTTGGCCACTTCGTTGATGCGCAAGCCCAGGTTCCGGTTCCCCAGCGCATCGAGGTACATGGCCTTGTCGCTGCTGGTGAAGCTCAGACTCGGCCGCTCATCGCCAAAGGAAACGCCCTGGCTGAACGCCTCGCCCAGGCTGCCGCCCAGCAGGCCGCGCGTGCCGGCGGCCAGCGAAATCTGGTAGGTTTTGCCCACCTCAAACCCGCCGCGCAGCGCAAAGCCGCTTTCCAGCGCCTCCACCGAAAAGGCCACGGCGGGCGTCACCTTCAGATTGGGCTGCACGTCGGCGGCGCTCACAGGCTGGTTAAGCAGCAGCGTTACTACCGGCTGGCCGTTGAGCAGGGAGCCGGTGAGCTCGCGCACTTCCAGCGTGCTTTGGTCGGGGATTTCGGCCTGGGCCGTGAGGACTTTCTCGGTGGCCTTGGTGCCGGCCGCCGGGCGCAGGCCGGGCGCGATGTCAATCTGCACCGGCGTGCCCGGCTGCACGTCCTGCATAAAGGTCACGGCCACCATCGCATCTGGCTCGGCCGAGTTCACCTCCACGGCCACGGGCTTGCCGCCCTGCGTCACCTTCAGGCGCGATTTCACATCCGAAGGCCGCACGGGGTAGTTGAACACGAGGTTGGCGCGCAGCTCGGCCGTGCCTGCCGCCCGCTTCGAGCTGCCGTAGAACACCTGCGGCGCGGCCATATCCAGGTACGGCGTATGGAATTTGGGCCGGTTCAGGGCCAGCTTCTGCTTGCCGCTGGGCAGCGTCTCGGGCCGCAAAGAGGCCGAAAAAACGGTGCTGGGCCGGAAGGGCTCCAGCGGCGAAAACGTCAGCTCCCGGTCGCCGGTCCACTTGAACTTGCCCCGGATGTTGGGCGAGAACGTGACGTAGCGCGTGGTGTCCCAGCGGTTCTGCTGCGCCTCGTCCACCACCTTTTCATCGAAGGTGAACACCAGGTTGGAGTACGGGTCGATTTCGTCGCCGTCGGTCTGAGCCGTTTCGGCGGCTTGCTCCTGGGCGGTTTTTTTCGAGCACGAGGCAGCCGCCAGCAGCATCAGCAGCAGGGGCAAAAAGCGGTAACGGGCCAGCATGGGGAAGGGGTGTGGGGGAAAGCCGGGCGGAAGGTAGGCAGAAGCCGGGAATTTGCCATAACGCGAAAGCGGTGCGGTAATTTCAAGCCGAAAATGGAAAATTTCTTACTCAAGCTGCGGCTGATATTCTGGCCTTTTGTGCGCCTGGTACTGCTGGTGGCCAGCGGTTATGCGGTACTCTGGGCGGGGCTGGTGTGGGGGCTGGGGGCCACGCTAGGCGTGCAGCTACGGACGGGTATCGGCACGCAGTTTTTCCTGCTAGGCACGGTGGGCGGCATCGCCACCCTCGTAGGCCTGCGGCCCCGGCTGCACCTGTTGCCCGACGGGCCCAGAGGCGGCTGGCGTTCCTTGTTCTACTACCTGGCCACCATCACTATCGGGGTCGCGGCCGGCACGGCGGCGGCGGCGGCGGCGGCGCAAGCCAGCCTGTTGCAGCTGGTGATGCTGCGCGATGCTTCCGAGGTGCCGCGCCACCCTGCCAATACGGCTTACGTACTGCAACACGCCTACCTGGCCCGTCGCCACACCACGTTCGAAGACGAGTACGGCTCTATCAAGGGCGGTTCGCGCCTCACGATTTACGCCGCCACGCCCGTGTTCCGCACGGCCGCCGATACGGCTGGGGGCGCAGCACTTGGTTGGCTGGCCGATGCTTTCATCACCACCAGCAACACCCGTGACTACAGCAACACCGATTTTACCCGCTTCAGGCAGGAAACTACCGTGGCTGCCCGCGTGTCGGGGCCAGAAAGCTTCACGTATTTGGTAACGGCTGAGCCCTCGCCCGGCCTGCTGGCCGCCGTGGCCCGCAGCCCGTGGGCAGTTAGGTCAGCCACACGGCCCATTCTGCTCGAAGCCCGTTACCGGCCCTTCGCGCAGCGGTCTGATGACGCGCTGCATGCCCTGCGGCTCGCGCTGCTATGGGGCGGCGGTTTGTTTCTGGGGTTTCTGCTCTTTCCGAAGGTGAACGAGCGGCGCTTGCAGCACTATCGCGGAACCGGCCGTTTCGCTACCGACGATGAATATGTAAACCAGGCGTTGGCGTGGCTGCGGCCCCGGCCGGGCTTCTTTGCCACGCCTCTGCTGCTGGGCCTGCACGGCGCGGCTCTTCTGGTGCTGGTGGTGGCCGGCCTGGGCTTTTTTGAAGTTGAAACCGCCGACCTGCTGGCCTGGGGGGCCAGTTCTGGTCCGGGCGTGCGCGGCGGGCAGTGGTGGCGCCTGCTCGTCAGCCCGCTGCTCACCGATGGCATCTTATCCTGGCTCAATTCGGCGTGGGCGCTGGTTTTTGCCGGGCGCGCCCTGGAGCCCGTGGTGGGCCGGCGCGGGCTGGTGGGCGTTTATGCCGCGGCAGCCCTGGCTGGCGGCCTGGCCAGCGTGTGGGGGCAGCCGGCCAGCCTGGCGGTAGGTGCCAGCGGGGCCGTGATGGGGCTTTTCGGGTTGGGAATAGCATTGGCAATCCCGGCTCGGGCCGGCGGTGCGGCTTTCCGGCTCGAAGTATTTGCCACGCTGGCAGGTCTGTTTGTTTTCGTCCACCTGCTGCTGGGGCTGGCCACCGAGCGCCTCAACGTGGCCGTGCTGATGGGCGGCCTGCTGGCCGGCGGGCTGCTGAGCCGGTGTTTCAAGGGCCGAGCTTCCCGGCCGCCGCAGCCGTAGCGACCCGAAGAAAATGGCGGCGTTTCTGCCCGCCGCTTCACGCCTTGGGCAATGGACGGCGCGTCAGGTAGCCGGCCAACTCGGCAGCAGTTTTCCCTTCCAGCGTCAGCAGCGCCTCGTACGGGGTGCCCGGCAGCTGCAGCAATTGGGCAAACGCGGGCTCCGTCTTCAAGCCCTGCTTTTTCAACCGCCGCACGGCCCGTCGCCACGCCTCGCCGCCTGCTTTCAGCACGGCAGCTTCCACCAGCAAGTGACGGAAGCCGTTCTGCTGCGTCGTTGGCAAGGCCTGCCCGAATATTTCCACCTCCCGGCCCCGGTAGCGGAAACTGCTGACGATAGATGCTTGGCTGCCAATGACGTGCTGCTCCAACTGGAAGCCGCGGCGGTGGCCGTAATGTCGCTGCAGCAGCTCGATGAAGCGTTGCGTTTCGGCCGGAAGTACTTCGCAGAGCAAGTCCAAATCACTGCCCGGAATGTCAATACCCAGCGGAATGGTGCCGGCCAGCACGGGCTTGAAATCAGCCAATATGGTCCCCAAATTCAACGTTTGCAGCATAGCGTAGGCCCGCTGCTGCCGGCGGTTGCCGCTAAGTAGGTAGCGCAGGTCAGTCCAGTCTTTCACCGCGTTAAGAGCCGCATTTTTTCAAACTACCCCACCAGCCCCAGCACCTCGCGCAGCCGCTCCACAGCCCGGAACTCCACGCCCGCCAGCAGCTCGGCGGGCACGTGCTCATGTATCCAGTTCGCGTGGTAGGGCACGTGGATGGCTGAGAAACCCAGCTTCGCCACCGGCAGAATGTCGGATTTCAGCGAGTTGCCAATCATGACGAAGTTCTCCGGCGTGGCTCCGAGGCGGGCGAACAGGCGGCGGTAAGTCGGCACGTCCTTTTCGCTCACGATTTCAACGTAGTCGAAAAAGTCGCCCAGGCCGGAGCGGGCAATTTTGCTTTCCTGGTCGAACAGGTCGCCCTTGGTGAGGAGGATGAGCTTGTGGCCGCGCTCTTTTAGCTCCGTCAGCACCTCCACCACATCGGGCAGCGGCTCGATGGCGAAGCGCAGCAGGTCTTTACCCAGGTCCAGAATTCGCTGGATTTCGGAGCCCACCACCGCGCCGCCCGAGAGCTGAATCGTGGTTTCAATCATCGAGAGCATAAACGACTTGGCGCCGTAGCCGAACAGCTGCATGTTGGCCCGCTGCACATCGTAGAGCCGCGCGTTGATGGTATCGGTATCCGCGTAATGCGCCAGAATCTGGAGCAGCTGGGCTTCGACGTGATCGAAATGCGGCTGGTTGGGCCAGAGCGTGTCGTCGGCGTCGAAGGCGATGAAGGTTTGCGTAGGCATGGGGGTGGGAATGATTTAGAACGTCATGCCGAGCGCAGCCGAGGCATCTCGCGTGAAGTAGTAACTCAATCGTGAGAACGGTTTGAATAGTGGTAGCACGCGAGATGCCTCGGCTGCGCTCGGCATGACCGTATAGAAACGTTCGGCAACGTCGCAAAGCTACCGACCTTTGCCCGCCATGAAGCACCTGATTGACCTCGAAACCTGGCCGCGCCGCGAGCATTTTGCCTTCTTCTCATCTTTCGAAGAGCCTTTCTTCGGCCTCACCGCCAACGTGGATTGTACCACGGCGCAGGCCGAAGCCAAACGGCTGGGCGTGTCGTTCTTCCTCTACTACCTCTATCACGCCTTGGAGGCGGCCAACGAAGTCAAAGCCTTTCGCTACCGCATCGAAAACGGCCAAGTGTTCCTCTACGACCGCATTCACGCCTCCGCCACCCTGGGCCGGCCCGACCACACGTTCGCCTTTTCCTTCATCGAACAAAACGACACGCTGGCCGGTTTCATTGCCGCCGCCGAGGCCGAAATCGCGGCCGTGCAGGCCAGCACCGGCCTGCGCCTGAACGATACCACCGGCCGCCCCGACGTGGTGCACTGCTCGGCCCTGCCGTGGGTGCGCTTCACGGGCCTCTCGCACGCACGCAGCTTCTCGCACCCCGACAGCTGCCCCAAAATTTCCTTCGGCCAGGTCTTTCCGGAGGGTGCCACATTGCAAATGCCGGTATCGGTGCACCTGCATCACAGTCTCGGCGATGGCTACCATGTGGGCTTGTTTCTGGCCGCGTTTCAACGGCGGCTGGCGGCGCGGCCATAACGTAGACAGCCCATGCTCTCGCACCCGCACGAAGTCTTCCTTGAAGTGGCCCAGCGCCTGAGCTTCACTAAGGCCAGCCAGGCGCTGTTCACCAGCCAATCGGCCGTGAGCAAGCAGGTGAAGGCGCTGGAGGAGCACTACAAAACCGGCCTGTTCGAGCGCCTGGGCAGCAGCATCCAGCTCACCCCCGCCGGCCGCAAGCTCTACGAAAAGCTGCTGCAGGCCAAGCAGCTGCAGCAAGAGTTGCACCAGGAAATGAGCGCGCTCAGCCCCGATTTCGCGCCCACGCAGCACCTGCTCATCGGGGCCAGCACCACCATTTCGCTCTACGTGCTGCCGCCCGTGGTGTCGGCCTACCTGCAGAAGCACCCCAACCGCCAGCTCAGCCTCAAAAACCGCAATTCCGACAACATCCTGCGCGCCCTGCTCGACCACGAAATCGAGCTCGGCATCATCGAAGGCATCCACAAAGTGAGCAACGTGACCTACACGCCGCTGCTCACCGACGACGTAGTGGCCGTGTGCGCTGCCGGCAACCCGCTGGCCGGGCGCACCCTCGAAGTGCGCGACCTGCTCACCACGCCGCTGGCCTTGCGCGAGGCCGGCTCGGGCACGCTGGCTGTGCTGGAAGAAGCCCTGGCCCGGCACCGCATCAAGCTGGCCGCGCTGCCGGTGCGCGTGCGCCTGGGCGGCACCGAAGCCCTCAAAAACTTCGTGCGCGTCGACACCTGCCTGGCTTTCCTGCCCCGGCAGGCGGTGCTGAAAGAGTTGGCCTCGGGCGAGTTTTCGGAGGTGAAAATCAGGGATTTCTCGTTGCGGCGCGAGTTCAATTTCATTCAGCGCAAGGGCACCGAGAACAACGCGCCCTACAAAGATTTCCTGCAATTCACGCGGCGCTACTATTCCGGCAAGGAATAGGCTATTCCAAATGCCCATCCCATTGCGGCATACCCCGGGCAAGGCCATTCCGTACTTTGCCCCATGAAAATCGTTGCCTCCGAATCCCTTTCCCGCCTCGCTGCGCTGCACTGCTCTGCCTGCGGCACCGACTATTCCGCCTTCGATTTACAGCGGGTTTCTGCCTGCTGCAACGTGCCGCTGGTGGCCGATTACGACCTGCACGAGCCCTTGAGCCGCGCCGTCATCGACCAGGCCGATGCCTCCATGTGGCGCTACGGGGCCCTGCTGCCTCTGCTGCACGAAGAAAACAAAGTCACGTTGGGCGAAGGTCTGACGCCGCTGCTGCGCTTGCCGCGCTTGGCCGCGCGCTACGACCTGGCCCACCTGCTGCTCAAGGACGAAGGCCAAAATCCCACCGGTTCGTTTAAAGCGCGCGGCCTTAGCATGGCCGTTTCCAAAGCCAAAGAGCTGGGCGTGGACGGCTGCATCATTCCCACCGCCGGCAACGCGGGCGTGGCCTTGACCGCCTACTGCGCCCGCGCCGGCCTGCGCGCCGTGGTGGTGATGCCGCGCCATACCCCGGCCGCTTTCAAGGAAGAATGCTACTGGTACGGGGCCGAAGTGGAGCTGGTCGACGGCCTCATCAGCGACTGCGGGGCCCGCGTGCGCCAGCGCAACGCCGACGGCGCCCTGCTAGACATCTCGACCCTGAAAGAGCCCTACCGCCTCGAAGGCAAGAAAACCATGGGCTACGAAATTGCCGAACAGCTGAACTGGACGCTGCCCGACGTGCTGCTCTACCCCGCTGGCGGCGGCACCGGACTCATCGGCATCTGGAAAGCTTTTCAGGAAATGAAGCAGCTCGGCTGGCTCGCGCCCGATGTAAAATTGCCCCGCATGGTAGCCGTGCAGGCCGAAAACTGCTGCCCGCTGCTCGAAACCTACACCGGCCGCCAGCCCAACTGCCACGCCTATCAGGGCCGCGCCACGCTAGCCAACGGCCTAGCCGTGCCGCACCCGCTGGGCGAGGCCATGATGCTGCGCGTGCTGCGCGAATCGAACGGCACCGTGGTGAGCGTGAGCGAAGAAGGTATGCTGGCCGGCATGCGCGACCTCGGCCGGCACGAAGGCCTGTTCGTCGCTCCCGAAGGCGGCGCGGTCTGGACGGCCGCCCGCCAGCTGCTGGCCAGCGGCTGGCTGAATCCTGACGAGAAAATTCTCCTCCTGAATACCGGCAACGGCCAGAAGTATATGGACAACGTGACCGGACGGGCCTGGGGGTAATGGCCGGCTACGGTCGGGTGGAAGCTGAATCACCCGGCGCGGAATAGATGCGGCGCAGAATCTCACGGCCCACCTTGGGGCGGTAGTGCGAGTCTTCGTAGTAGTTGCCGTTCTGGCTGGTGAATTCGTTGGTGCCGCTGAAATCGTGGATGTGGCTAGCGCCGAAAGTGCGCTGCAGGATGGAAATATCGGCCGGGTTCAGGTGCTGCTGGTAATAGAGCGGGCTGACGACGAACTGAAAGTTGGTGTTGTGGCGGGCAAACACGTTGCGGATGGCCACCAACTGCCGCAGCTGCTCGGCCCCAATCACGGCCTTAAACACACTGGGCTTGCGGCTGCGCTTCAATCGGTCGTTTTTAGTGTAGAAGCCCAGCGAATCCCGCTTGATTTCCTGCTCCACATCGGGCAGGGTCAGGTCATTTGTCAGTGGGTCGTAGGCTACCCGGCGGCCTTCCAGAATTTCTTCCAGCTCCGGCGTGAACTTGCCGGTGGCCCGCTGATATAGGTATTGATAGAAGAACGTGTTGGAAAAATAAGCCTTCACGAACGAGAGCTGGAAGGCAAACGTGGAAGCGCCAGTGGTGCGCGGGTCTTTGCGCAGCAGGTGGCTGTCATAGTCGTCCACCTTTTTCAGCAGCTCGTGGTCGCAGATTATCAGCACGTTTTTCAGGGCCGCGTGGTGCTGCTCCAGAAACAAAAGCTTCTGCCAGATGCCGTAGAGCGACTCCGAAGAAGCGTCGTAGTGGAACGACAGCGAGTCGCCGGTGAGCTTGGCCCAGTCGCGGGTGAGGTAGCCCATCGTGCGCGAGTTGCCGAGAATGAAGCTGCTATAGGGGCGGCGCTCGTAGGTGTTGAGGTAGGTTTGGGTGCTGATGTAGTCGCGGTTGGCAATGGCCACCAGCGGCCCTTCAAACCGCTGGTAATGATAGAGCACCCGAAACGGGTCGAATACGAAGTAGGTAATCAGAATGGCCAGGAAGGGGCTGCCGAGCAGCAGGACCTTGAGCAGCAAGCGCCCGGCGCCGCCTGTTTTGGGGGCTTGAGGGTGCTGGTGCACGGCCTGGGTGGCACCAGTGCCGCCCGTTTTGGTAGATTGAGTAGCTGACATGCGGCCTAGAACTGGAAGTAGATGAACTGCACGTGCTCGAAAGCGCCCAGCAGGGCGATGTACAGCACAATGCCGTAGTACATGGCCCAGCGCACGGGCGTGGCCTGCTGCGCCAGCCAGTTGCCGATGGACAGGCGGAATTGGTATTTCTCCACCACAAACAGCACAGCCAGGGCCCCGGCCAGCGCCAGCCACTCGTTGCGCTTATAAAAGACCTTTACCGCCGAGATGTGCCATAGGTCGGGGCTGAGGTCGAGCGTGTGCCGGATGACGTACACGGCATCGTGCAGGGTATTGGCCCGGAAGAAAATCCAGGCGAAGGCCACCAGCCCGTAGGTGAGGGCGGTGTTCAGCAAGGCGTTGTTGAGGAAGGTGAGGTTGGTGCGCTCGATGAAGCGGTTGCGCGCGCTCTTGGTGAGCATGCCCACCACCAGGTAGATGCCGTGTAGCGCCCCCCACACGATGAACGTCCAGTTGGCCCCGTGCCACAGGCCGCTCACCATGAACACGAAAAACAGGTTGAAGCAGGCCCGGGGCAGGGCCACGCGGTTGCCGCCCAGGCTGATGTAGAGGTAGTCTTTGAACCAGGTAGAGAGCGAAATATGCCAGCGCCGCCAGAATTCTGAGATGCTTTTGGAAAAATAAGGCCGGTCGAAGTTCTTCATCAGCTCGAAGCCCATCACGCGGGCCGCCCCCAGGGCCATGTCGGAATAACCCGAAAAGTCGCAGTAAATCTGCACGGAAAAGAAGATGGTGGCCACCAGCAGCGGCAGGCCCCGGTAGTCGTGCGGCGTGTTGTACACCTCGTTCACCAGGTAAGCCATGCGGTCGGCAATCACCACTTTCTTGAACAGGCCCCAAGCCATGAGGCGCAGCCCGCTGGCCACCCGGCTGTAGTTAAAATATTGGCGCTGATGAAACTGGTACAGCACGTTCTGCGGCCGCTCGATAGGGCCGGCCACCAGCTGCGGGTAAAACATCACGTACAGCGCGTAGATGCCGAAATGGCGCTCGGCCGGCTGGTTGCGCCGGTACACCTCAATGGTGTAGCTCATGGCCTGAAACGTGTGAAACGACAGGCCAATGGGCAGAATGATGTTGAGCAGCGGCAACGACGCCGTGGGGCTGCTGAGGTGCAGCAGCGAGTTGACGTTGTCGATGAAGAAGTTATAATACTTGAAAACGGCCAGCACGCCGATGTTGGCCACCAAGCTCATGGCCAGGTAAAACCGTCGCTGACTTCCCTCCGCATTCTCGATGAGAATACCGGCGTAGTAATCAATGACAATGGTAAGTAGCAGTATAAAAATATAAATCGGAATAAACGCCATGTAGAAACCGCAGCTGGCCACCAGCAGGTGCAGCCAGCGGTAGCGGTGCGGAATCAGAAAAAACAGAACGGTAACGACCGGAAAGAAAATCAGAAACTCAAAAGAGTTAAACAGCATATATGCGTTTTTGCCTAAAAAAAGGCAAATTTAGCTTGCGGTTGAGCTTAATGCAAGTATGCGGCAAACTAACAGATAGTTGCATTGTCTAGCCAAGAGGTAATAAAGCTAATTAGGGTTGTTTTAAGCAAAACACTAGCAAATGATTGCCCCACGATTAATCCTTGCCACGCTTAGCCACGGGGTACGGGGGCTGCTCCGTTCAGGCCCGGCGTCCGGCAATACCTTTGCCCCATGCGCATTCTTCACGTTCTGTCGGCTGAGTTTTTTGCGGGTTCGGTGGCCTACGCCGTGCAGCTGGCCGAAGCGCACCGCGCCCAGGGCCACCAAGTGTGGCTGCTCTCCGACTCTGACCAGCTGCCCACCGGCGCCACGCAGCTGAAAGCGCCCATCGTGAACCGCCGCTACGGCCAGCGCCTGCGCAATGCGCGCCGCATCCGGCAGCTGGTGCGGCAGGAGAGCATCGACGTGGTGCACGCCCACTCCCGCGCCGCCAGTTGGGTGAGCTACCTCGGCTTGCGCGGCCTCGGAGTGCCACTGGTGAGCACCGTGCACGGCCGCCAGCATCTGCACACGTCCACCTCGTTGTTCGATGTGTACGGCGACAAAGTCATCGCCATTTGTGAAAACCTGCGCCAGCACCTCATCACGGAAGTGAAAATGGCGCCCGCCAAAATTGTGGCCATTCCCAACGGCCTGGCCTTCGACGCTGCGCATCCTGCTTCGCTCAATGAAGAATTGGAAGCGTCCAATAATTCTTCATTGAGCGAGCCGCCAAGGCTCGCGTTTGTCGGGCGATTTAACGGGGGTAAGGGCGAACGGGCGGCCGCCCTGCTCATGCAGGTGTTTCCGGTGTTGCTGCGCGAGTTTCCAGCGCTGCGGGTGGCACTTATCGGTGGTGAACTGGAGCAGTTGCCGGCCGCGGGCAAGGCCGCGCTGGCGCAGCTGCAAACTGAGTTTGGCGAGCGGATGGAAGTGGTGGGCTTCACCACCGACGTGGCCGGCTGGCTGTCCCGCACCACGCTGGTAATCGGGGCCGGGCGCGTGGCCATTGAGGCGCTGGGCGTCGGCCGGGCGGTGTTGGCGTTGGGCGAGGCCAGCTACGAAGGCCTCGTGACGGAAGCCACTTGTGCTGCGGCGGCCGCTTCCAACTTTGGCGACATCTCGGCACAACAGGCAGGCGCGGAGGTCGATTTTGCGGCCGTGCTAGCAGATGCGCGGGCTTTTCTGCAAGCGCCCGCGCCGGTGACCGAAGCCCTGCAACGGCGGGTGCGGGCGCACTACGACCTAGCCACGGTGGCTACCCGGGTGCTCGAAACCTACCAGGTAGCCCGCATGCAAAAGGCCGGTATCGGCTACATTCCGGTGCTGATGTACCACAAGATTCCCGACGCGCCGCTGGCCACCAAACACCAGATTTACGTCACGAAGGAGAATTTCGAAAGGCACCTGGCTTACTTCAAAAAGCGTAAGCTGACGCCCATCACCTTCGCCGACTATTTGCAGTACGCCCGTGGCGAGCGGCCGCTTAGCGCGTTTCCGGCCCGGCCCCTCATCCTCACCTTCGACGACGGCTACCTCGACAACTACACCAACCTGCTGCCGCTCATGCAGCAATACGGCTACCGCGGTGTGCTATACCTGCTCGGCGATTTTGAGGTGCGCTACAACCAATGGGACCTGGCCGCCGACCCCACTGAGCCCCGCGCCGACATCATGGACTGTGAGCAAAAGCAAGCCTTCGTGGCCGCCGGCTGGGAAATTGGCGCGCACACCATGAGCCACCCGCACCTCACTACGCTGACGCTACCCGAAGCCGCCAGCGAAATCCAACGCAGCAAAGCCGCCCTGGAAACCGCGTTGCAAACCGAAATCGTGAGCTTCGCCTACCCCTTCGGCGACCTGAATGAGGCGGTTAAAGACGCCGTGCGCGCCGCTGGTTTTGCGTTAGGCGTTTCGACCGATACCGGCGGTATGGCCATCGAGGACGACCGCATGCAGGTGTTCCGGGTGAACATGTTTCCGAATGAATCGACCAGCAGCCTGTTCAAGAAAACCTCGCCCTGGTACCGGAAATACTACCGCTGGAAGCGAGGGAAGTAATTTCATTTAACAGGTATCAATTAACATTTAACAGCCGTTCAAACTGCCCAAATGGAGCAATCGGAACGGCTGTTAAATATTAATTGATACCTGTTAAATGAAATCACCGCAACGCGAAAACCCAGGTGTAGGCCAGCGCGCCGATGAGGAAGGCGCCGAAGGCCAGGCCATCGCCGCCAAGGCCCAACAGCTCCAGCGCCACAGCCAGCAGGCCCACGCTGGCCAGGGCAAAGCCCGCCCAGCGCGAACGTTGCCAAACCGGGGTGCCCGCCGGCAGCCGCCAGGTGCCCGCCAGCGGGAAGAGCAGCCCCAGCGCCACCATGCCCAGCGTAGCGGTGGCCGGCAGCTTGGGCACCGCAAAGTGGGCCACTAGGGCTGCCAGCGCTACCGCCAGCAGCCCCAGAAACTGGTTGGAATGCCGCGTCTGCCGCTCGCTCAGGGCCAGGCGCCCGTAGGCACTCACGCGCAGCAGGCTTTCGAAAATGACATCCGAAAACCAGCTCAGAAACACAAAAACCAGATAGATGGGCAGCAGCAGCGGCACAAAGCGCGTCACCACCCAAGCGCCCAGAAACATGCCGCGCCGCACCCCGTCGCTCAGCGTGCCCGACCAATACACGAACCGCATAAACGAGCGGTACACGTAGTAGCGGGCCTTGAGGGCTTCCACCAGCCCCTCGCGGGCAAAGTCCGATTCAGGGTCGAGGCGTAGGGCTTCGCGGAAGTGTTCGAGTGCTTCCTTGGGGCGGTTGGTTTCGAGGGCTACCCAGCCGGCCTGGGCCTGGGTGTGGCTGCTGCTGGCGTCGTAGCTCAGGGCCGAGCGGGCGGCGTGGCCGGCCTCGGCGGGGCGGCCCTGGCGGGCCAGGGCGCGGGCGCGCAGGCCGTGGAGGCCCGCGTGCTCGGCATCGAGGCCGAGGCCGGTTTGGGCGGCTTGCAGAGCGGCCTGCCACTGCCCGCTTTGCAGGCGCAGCTGGCCCAGCAGGTGGTAGTAGTCAGCGTCGTTGGGGTCGAGGGCGAGGGCTTCGTTGATGGCGGCCAGGGCTTCCTTGGGGCGGTGGGCGCGGTGCTCAATCAGGGCCAGGGCGTAGAAGGCGAAGTCGTATTCGGGGGCGAGGTGAATGGCCAGCTCGGCTTCTGATTTGGCTTCGGGCAGCTGCTCCTGCTCCAGTAGGCACACGGCGAGCAGGGCGTGGGCCACCGGGTCGTGCGGGTCCTGCGCCAGTTGGCGGCGCAGCTCCTGGGCTGCGTGGGCGTGGCGGTTCTGGCTCAGCAGCAACTGCACGCGGGGGAGGTAGTCGGTGTCGGAATTATTCACGGGGATAGACGGCGTAAAAGCTACGGCAATTGCTCAGGAGGAATTTGTTTCTTTATCAAAAAGGCGATGAACATAAAGCCAACGACGCCTGCCAATAGGCTTATCAGTTGTGGAATTGTGAGTGGTGTGTCGGTTTCATACAGCCCAAAGTAGTCGCCTAAAAGTATGACCGGCGGCGCAACGAGAATCAGCGACAGCCACAAGCCCAGCCGGCGCTGCCACACCTGGGCCCGCGTTAATTGAAAAATCGGGTCGTGCCGGGTGCGCCACCAAGCCCGCGCCACCGCGCCGGTGGCCCAAATCCGATTGAATAGCGACCCCAAACCGGGGTCCTGGCCGAGGGCGCGGCGCTCGGCGCCGCGCTGCTCGCTGCGCAAAAACCACTCGGGCCACAGCTGCCGGCGGCGCGCCAGCTGGAGCAGGGGCACCAGCTGGGCCGCGCGGCCGGGGTTTTGGCGCAAGGCTTCGGTGAGGTGGCGGTTGGCAGCGGCGGGCTGATAGCGGCGCAGCAGCACCTGGCCCAGGCGGGCGTGCACCAGCTCGCTTTCCGGGGCCACGCGTAGCAGACGCTGGAAATCCTCGTTGGCCGCCGCGGGTTGGTCGAGGCCTTCCTGGGCCAGGGCGCGCCACAGCAGGCAGTCGGCGTGCTCGGGCGCCAGCTTCAATCCTGATTCGGCACAGTCGATGGCCGCGTTGTAGCTGTGCTGCAGGTAGAAAAGCTGGGCCCGAAAGCCGTGGTAGCGCGGCATCCACGGGGCCAGTCGCAGGGCATTCCGCACCAGTAGCTCGGCCTGGCGCAGCTGGCCCTGGCTGCCCAGCACCTGGGCCAGCGCAAAGTGCGCCTCGTGGGCGTTGGCCTCGGCCCGAACGGCCGCTGCGGCTGCGTCTTGGGCTTCCTCCAGGCGCTGTTGCTGCCGCAGGGCTTCGGTCAGGGCCAGCAGGGTTCGCCACTCAACGGGGTCGGCGGCCAGGCGCTGCCGGGCTGCGGTTTCGGCCAGCGCCGGCCGGTGCAGCTCCAGCAGCTGCCAGATACTGGCCAGCGAGGGAAAGCTTTGCGGGTTTGGAGACACGAAGAGGGCAGAAGGCGAATAGCGGTGGCGAATCCGGCTAATTAGACGAGTAAAACTATTCCGGTGCCTGGGGCTGAACGAGGCTCATGATGCTGAGCGTTGCAGCGTAAACAAACAGCGTCAGACGTGCCCGGAAGGCCGGGGGCGCGTCATCCAGCCAAAACAGAAACACCACGGCCGCCGCTCCCACCACCCAGGCCCATTCCATGTGCTGGCGTTCGGGCTCGGGCGTGGGCTCGCCCCACACCTCTCGCCACACGCCCACGGCGGCCAGCCCGGCCAGGGCGGCGGCCACCACCGGCAGCCGCGTGGGCAGCAACACGGCCAGCATGAGGGCGCCCAGGCACCCCACGCCGGCCATCGCCAGCCGCCAGTTCAGCGGCCCCAGCCAGGCCAGCGGGCGGCCCCGCAGCTGCAGCACCACGGGCGCCAGCCGCCAGCGCAGATACGCCCAGCCATACAGCAACCCCAACGGCAAAAACAGCAGCGAGCAAACCATCACCACCCCGATAAACAGCAGCACGTAGCCCGCCTTGCCCAGCCGGGCCTCCAGCCATTCGCCGGTTTTGATGAGGGGCGTGTCCAGCTTTTCCATCTGGCGGGGCAGCCAGTAGTGCTGTTTCCAGGTAATAGCGAGGCCGTTTTTGGCATCCTGTGAGCTGGGTTCGAGCCGCAGGGCCGTGCGGAAGTGCTCTTCGGCCGGCCGGTAATCCTCGCGCAGCAGCAATAGCTCGCCCAGCGCCAGGTGCGCCCGCCAGTGGTTCGGGTTCAGGCCAACGATGGTGCGGGCGGTGGCTTCGGCCCGGGCGTTGTCCTCGAGCTGGCGCAACGCCCGCAGCAACTGGTACAGGCAATCCAGATTCGTTGGGTTCCAGCGCAGGCCCACTTCGGCCGTGGCCCGGGCCTGGGCCGGGTAGTGCCAGACCAACTCCATCTGGGCGCGCAGGGCGTAGAATTTGGGGTCGCTGGCGTCCAGCTCCAAGGCCGTGTTGATGGCCGCGCCGGCTTCGGTGGCGCGCTTCTGGTTGATGAGGCAGACGGCCAGCAGGTAGTAGGCTTCGCCGTATAGAGGCCGCACAGCAATGGCGCTTCGGGCAGCGGCTTCGGCTTCGGGGTAGCGCTTCTGCTCGCTCAACACCATGCTCAGCACCGTGAGCGCCACGGCCGAGCGCGGGTTCCGGGCCAGCTCCCGGCGGGTCAGCTCTTCGGCCAGCGCGTAGCGGCGCACCGCCACCAGGTTGCGGGCATGCACAAACCAGTCCGGCTCCTGCCGAAGCGCCTGCCTCTCCGCCGCAGCCATCACAGCCCGCCCGGCTTCTTCACGCCCAAATACACCAGAATGTCGTCATACAGTCCGCCCTCGTTCGAGTACAGCGCGTAGTTGCGGGCCGTGGCAAACCATTCCTTGGTGCTGGGCTTCACGAGCTTGGCGGCGTCCAGCAGGTGGCTTTGCTCGATGGGCAGGGGGCGGCCACTGCGCATGGAGGCGCGCAGGCACACGTCCACGGCGCCGTCCACCAGCGCCATCAGGTCGGCGCCGCTCAGGCCGGCGGTGCGGGCGGCCACGGCGGCCGTGTTCACGCCCGGCGCTAGGGGCTTGCCGCGCAGCAGGATGTCGAGAATGGCGGCGCGGGCCGGCTCGTCGGGTGGTGTCACGAGCGTGATGCGGTCGAAGCGGCCGGGGCGGCGGAAGGCGGGGTCGAGGTGCCAGGGCGCGTTGGTGGCGGCCATGATAAGCACGCCCTCGTTGGAGCGCGTGGCCCCGTCGAGCTCCTCCAGAAACTGGTTGATGACGGTGCGGCCGGCGCTCTGGCGCAGGTCGTGGCGGTTGGCGGCCAGGGCGTCCACCTCATCAAAAAACAGCACGCACGGCGCCTGGCTGCGGGCCAGCTCAAACAGCTGATGGAGGTTTTTTTCGGAGTTGCCCAGCCACATGTCCAAAATATCGGCAATGCCCACGCTGATGAAACTGGCCTGTACCTCGCCGGCCGTGGCCCGGGCCAGGTGGGTTTTGCCGCAGCCGGGCGGGCCGTACAGCAGCAGTCCGCCGCCGCTGGCCTTGCCGTAGGCCTTGTACAGGTCCGGTAATTGCAGCGGGTGAATGATTTTGAGCCGGATTTCGTCCTTCACCGCTTCCATGCCGCCCACGTCGGAGAAGTTGATTTTGGGCCGCTCCAGCCCCAGGAGCTTGGCCTGCGCATTGGGCTCGTCCTCGTCCGGGGCGGGCGCGTAGCCGCCATTAGCGGGCGCGGGCACGCGCTTGACCGGCGCGGCGGCTTCCAGGGCCTGGCCGAGGTCGCGGTCGGCCAGGCCGGGGTTTATTTCCAGGGCGTGGGCGTAGGCTTCGCGGGCTTCGGCGGGCTGGCCGGCGGCCAGCAGCAGGCGGGCGTGCAGCAGGTGGGCGGCGGCGTGGTCGGCGCGCTGCTCCAGTAGCTCCTCCACCACCACGAAGGCGGCCGAATGCTTGTTGCTGGCAAAGTAGGCTTCGGCCAGACTCAGGCGCAGGGCGTCATCGGTGGGATGCTGGCGCAGGCCTTCGCGGCACAGGGTTTCGGCTTCCTGGTGGCGGCCGGCGGCGTTGAGCTGGCGGGCCAGGTGCTGGCGCAGGGGCAGGTTATCGGGCGAAAATTGCAGGGCGTCGAGTAGCGGCTGGAGGTCGGCAGACATAGCGGGAGGGGAGGGCTGGGAAATTCAGATGGAAAGTTAGCACCCGCCGGAGTTGTTGAAGCCCGCCAAACTTACCCCGAAGCGGTGTTTCGGCCCGCGCCCGCGCATACACGAAGGTTTCGATATGCTCTGACGCGAACCGGAGCACCGCTTCTGGGTACATGTTCGGCGAACTCAAACTGGCCTCAGGCCAGCAACTGCGCCAGCACCCGTTCGCCCTCTTCCTCGCTCACACCTTCAATCTCCACCTTCTTGAACGGCGTCGTGTGGCCGCTCAGCAATGTCACGCTACTCTTGGAGACACCAAATGTTTCGCCCAGAAACGCCAACAGCACGGCATTGGCCTGGCCTTCCTGCGGGGGTGCCTTCAGCCGTACGGTGAGGGTGCCGTCGGCAGCGCGCAGTAGTTGGTTTGCGCGGGCATTGGGCTTGGCGCGCAGGTGCAGAATCATGATTTGGTGGGTTGGTGAGTTGATGGGTTGTAAAAAGGACGTCATGCTGAGCGGAGTCGAAGCATCTCGCGTGTGGTAATAAATCAATCGTGAGGACTACTTTAGTTAGTGACCACAAGCGAGATGCTTCGACTTCGCTCAGCATGACGTCCTTTTTGCTCACCTAACCCACTACCCGCCCATCCGCGCCTGCCCAAATGGGCACTGGTCCAGCACCACACAACGGCCGCAAGCGGGGCCGCTGAAATAGCAGCACTTCTGCCCATGGAACATGAGCGCCTCGTGGTGGTCGTACACCTGCTGGGCATCCCAGCCGGGCGGCAGCAGGGCCTCCAGCAGCTTGTGGGCTGGCCCTTCGCCCACCTTCGGCCCGATGAGGCCCAGGCGCTGGGCCACGCGGTGGTGGTGGCTGTCGACGGGCATGGCCGGGATGCGCAGGGTGCTGAACAGGAGCGTAGCTGCGCTGGTTTTCGGCCCCACGCCGCTGATGCTTTCCAGCCAGGCTCGCGCTTCGGGAATGGGCATGTCGGCCAGGAAATCGAGCGAACAAGGAGCATCCGACCCGCACCGTTCGCTGATTTCGCGCAGCACGGCCTGAATGCGCGGCGCCTTCTGCTCTGGCCAGGTGCAGGCCCGGATGGCGTGCTGCACGGCTTCGGTGGGCGCGTCGCGCACAGCCTCCCAGGTGGGAAATGTGGCCGTGAGCTCCTGATAGGCGCGGTGCGAGTCGGCGTTTTTGGTGCGGTGCGAAAGCAAGGCACTCACCAGCTCGCTGAGCGGGTCTTTGGTGCTGAAGAAAAGGAACGGGGCCCCGTACTCGGCGCACAGCCGCTTGTGAACCAGCAGCGCCTTGGCCTGGCGGGCTGCGAAATCAGTGGCGGAAGTTTCAGCAGTAGCGGCGGGCAGTTTCATCCTGCGCCTACGCGGGTGGGCGGGGCTGGGGTTGCCGGTAGGAGTAAGGGACCGTTATTGCGAGGCCGCAGCCCCTGGCAACCGAAGGTCCGCGTAGCTAATCCGTCCTGTCAGAACCAGACACGCGCTGTCATCAGAAAGCCTTCTGTTTATAAGCAAAAAGCCCCAACATAGCACAGCGTCGGGGCTTTTTACGTTTTTAAAACTTTATCACATCAGTAGCCTGGTCGCTGAGAACAGGACGGATTAGCTACGCGGACCTTCGGTTGCCACGGCCTGCGGCCTCGCAATGACAATTCTTTCTCACCTTCCGGCATTATACAGGGCAATGGCTTGGCGCTGGTTATTCGCCTGCTTGCTTTGCAGCACAATGGGCACGATGAGCACCGGAATGGCCACGTACACCAGCGGCGAGATGCTGCGGCCCGCATCGGTGGGCCGGATGCTTTGGAGCAGGCCCGCCACCAGCAGGCCGCCGCCCACCAGGTAGCTGGCCACGGTGGCCTGCTGGTAGCGCCGGGCCTCAAACAGCAACTGCTGGGCCCCGGCGTTGTCGCTGGTAGCCAGCATCAGGTTTTTTGAGCTTAGGTTTTGAATCGGGCCGTTGTCCTTGGAGAAGTACTCGGTTTTCACGGTGCGATAGCCGCCGTAGGGGTAGCCGCCGAAACCGCCGTAGCCATAGCCGCCGTAGCCGTACCCCGGGTAGCCGAAGCTGCCCGGCCCCGAGCTATACTGCGTGGTGGTGATGGAATATAGGCTGATGCGGCCGGTTTTCTCGCGGCGCAGGGTTGTCTCGCGCGACGAGCCCGGTAGATTAGTGCGCACATAGTGGCCCGTTTCGTCGTCGTAGAACCCCACCTCGGCCATCTCAAACTTGCGCTGCCCGTCAAGCAACAGGTACGGCCGGCCAAAGAGAGGATTTTTCGTTTCCACATCGTTGCCGCTGTACACCATGCCATTTTTCAGGCCCACCTGAAAGCGGGGCGGGCGGGTGTTGCTGCCCGGCAACTGGCCGGCCGGCGTGGGCGCATACACGGGCGCGGGCATGGGCGCCGGCAGCGGGGCTGTCACGGCCGCGCGGCGCGTGGTGTCGGGCGGCGGCGTGGGCACGGCATCGAGTTGGCGCGGCGCGGGCGCGGGGCGCGGCTTGGGGGCGGTGGGCAAGGTGGGCGGAGCGCCGAGCTGGCGTGGGCCATCGTCTTGGGCCTGAGCGGCCTGCGCGCCAAGCAGCGCTGCGAGCAAAGCCGGGAAAACAACGGGGATTCTCATAACGAAGACAGCAGGAACAGCAATGAGGCCAGACAAGGTAGCAACGGCCGGCAAATTCGCAGGGCCGGGCCCCGGTTGCCGTGCGCCGCCGGCCCCGCCATAAAATCGAAACCATCGGCAAAGCCCACAAATTCCGCCAGCGCCCGTGAAGTTCAAGTGAGTGGCCGGGCAGCCGCCTGGGCTAGTTCAACAGCTTTTCGAGCAGGCTCAAGCTGTCGGAAAGGTCGGTGCCGGTTTCAAAGTCCAGCGGCTTGAGAATGTAGCCGCTTACGCCCAGCCGCTCGGTATTGAGGCGGTCCACATCCATGCTCGATGTGGTGGTGATGAACACCGGAATGTGCTGAAATTCGGGGTTGGCGCGCAGCTCGGTCAGGAATTCGACGCCGTTCATGCGCGGCATGTTCAGGTCGAGCAGAATCACTTCGGGCAAGGGGCGCAGGGCCTCAGTGCCGTTGCGGCCCATGAGCAGGTCGAGGGCTTCTTCGCCGTTGAAGGCCGTGTGCAGCTGGTGCGGCACATTGAATTTGGCGAAGGACTTCTCCGCTGTCATGGTATCAAAAATGTCGTCTTCGACGAGTAAAACAGAACGCATAAGAAACGAAAAATAGGGCAGGTCGGCCAAAAAAAACGAACCCGGATAAGGGTAAAACGGGTCAGACTGGTTCCCGCACGCCGGGGTTTACTTCGGCCACGTAAAGATAAAACCGGCGCCCTGGCCCGGGGCCGATTCCACTCGAATGGTGCCCTTGTGCTCGTCGATGATTTTCTGCACGATGCTCAGGCCTATGCCCGTGCTTTCGGCCGTGTGCCGGTCGCGCAGGGTCTGGAAGAGCAGAAATATTTTCTGATGATACTCCGGCGCAATGCCCGGCCCGTCGTCTTGCACCCGGAATTCGTAGTAGCGGCCAATGTCCTGGCAACTTACTTCGAGGTGGCCGGCGCCGCGGTGGTGGTATTTCACAGCGTTCGACAGCAGGTTGGTGAATACCTGCTGCAGGCCCAAGCGGTCCGTCACCAGCGTGGGCATGTCGGGGCCGATGCGCAGCGTGAAATCGGGCGGCACTACCAGCTCGGCCACTTCTTCCAACAGTGGGCCCACTTCCACCGGGGCAGGCGGCTGGGCGGTGCGGCCTATGCGGGCGTAGGCCAGCAGGCCGTTTATGAGGTCTTCGAGGCGGCTGAGGCGGCCCTTCATCTGGTCGAGGTAGGTGCGGAGCTGGGGCGAGAGCTCGGCCGAAAGCTCGTCCTCAATCCACTTCACAATGGTAGTCACGCCGCGCAGGGGCGCCTTTAGGTCGTGCGAGGCCACGTAGGCAAACTGGTCAAGCTCCTGGTTGCGCTTTTCGAGGGCGCTGAAACTCTCGTCCAGCGTCTGGGTCATGCGGTTGAGGGAAATGGCCAGGCCGCCGAGGTTATCGGCTTCCGAATCGGTGATTTTCACCGTGTAATCACCCTGCACCACTTGCTCGGCCAAGGCCCGAATCTGGGCAATGCGCCGGCTTACTTCAGCGTTGATGTTCGTCAATTCACTCTGCAGGCGGCGGTTGTCGGCCAGCTCACTCACGATTTTCATCACCAGCCACACCACAATCAGCACCGCCAGCACGGCCGACACCAGCACCACAATGGGCGTGGCGGTTTCAAAAATGTCTTGCAATTCGCTGCGCTGGGCCAGCAGCGCCAGCTCGTTGCGCTTGATGCGGGCGTACAGGATGCGCACCTGGCGCAGGGTCTGGCGGTCGGTGTCTAGCAAGGTCTGCATAGCCGACTGGCTCATGGATTTCTTGATTTCGGTGAGCGGCCGCAGAATGCGGAATTCCTGCTCCACCAGCATCTGCAGCGAATCGAGGCGGGCGCGCTGTTCTGGGTTGTCCACCGTGAGGGCGCGCATTCGCGCCAGCGCGTCGGGCAACTGGTTGGACGCCATGCTGTAGGGGCGCAGATACACCGTGTCGCCGGTGAGCAGGTAGCCGCGGGTGCCGGCCTGTGCATCCTTGAGCACGGCCGTGATGGCTTCGGCTTCTTGCAGCACTTGGTAGGTGTGCTGCACGCGCCCGGTCTGCACTTTCAGCCCCCGGATGCTCCAGAACGAGGCCGCCGCCGTGAGCAGCAGCACGCCCACGGCCAGCGCCAAGCCCACAACGATTTTAGGGTCAATTTTCGATTTCATTGGCAGCGAAGGTACTGGCCCGCCCTACGCCCGCGCTGCCGCCAAGGTTGGGCCCGGCGCGCCGCCGGGTATCTTTGCGCCCATGCCCTTCGCCCCGACTGACCGCCTCAGCAGCCCCCAAAACCCCCGCATCAAGCAGCTGCTGAAGCTGCAGCAGAAGTCGGCCGAGCGCCGCGCCCTGGGCCTCACCCTGGTCGAAGGCCTGCGCGAGCTCAGCATTGCCGTAGAAGCTGGCGTGGCCGTGGCCACCCTCTACACCTGCCCCGAGCTGGCCGGCGAAACCGGCCTGGCCGATTTGCAAAACCTGTTTTCGGGCAAACGAGACGCACCCGAGTGGTTTGAGGTTACCCGCCCCGTCTTCGAGAAAGTAGCCTACCGCGAAGGCTCCGACGGCCTGCTGGCCGTGCTCAAAACCCCCGCCCGTACCCTCGCCGACCTGCGCCTGCCCGCCAACCCGCTCCTCCTCGTGCTCGAAGCCGTGGAAAAGCCCGGCAACCTCGGCGCCATCCTCCGCACCGCCGACGCCGCCCCGGTCGACGCCGTCCTCATCGGCGACCCGCGCACCGACCTGTTCAACCCCAATACCATTCGCTCCAGCATCGGCTGCGTGTTTTCGGTGCCCGTGGTGGCCGCGCCCATTGCTGAAATCATCGATTTCCTGCGCCAAAAAGGCATCCGCAGTTACGCCGCTGCCCTCACGCCCCAGGCCCATTCCTACCTGGAGTGCGACTTCCGCCCGCCCACGGCCCTCGTCCTCGGCACCGAAGCCGACGGCCTGACGCCCGCCGCCCAGGCCGCCTGCGACGAAACCATCATCATCCCCATGATGGGGCGCATCGATTCGCTCAACGTGAGCGTGGCTGGCGCCGTGCTGGCGTTTGAAGCCGTGCGTCAGCGCGGACCGCGCTAGTAAACCGTCACTCCGAAACCCAGCTCTTTGGCCAGCTGGCGAGCTTCTTCAGCCTGCGCATCGGCTACAACGCTTAAGGCATAAGAGTCACTATCCAGTGTAAACAGCACCACCGCCAGACCAGCCGGCTCGGCCAAATCCTGCACAATATCCAGCGCTTCAGGGCCGGTCACAGTGGCCCGGCCACTGGCAGGTTCAGCAAGCTGCACAGGCTGCTTTTGCTGCGTCAGCGTTTCATTGATACCGTAAACTAGGTCGGCCGCCGTATCCTTCCAGTCGCTTTCCCAGAGTAGTTCCTCGCTCAGCAACGCATCAATCAGCGCCAAATCGCGCAGCTCCTGCGCCGGCAGCGCCGCCGCGATGCCGCGTTCCTCCAACTCCTCGGCATATTGCGCTTGGTAGCCCGACGGGTCGCGCAATACCAGCGCCAGCCGCTCGCTCACGCGCTGAGTGGCCTCCGCGTCATTCAGGGTAAAGAGCTGCACGAAGCGGTGCAGGGCATCGGTAGATGGCAAATTCGTCATAAGTTTAAGATTAGCGGGGCTGCACGCCCTCTTGTTGCACCTGCATGAGGAATGGCACCAAGGCAGCCGGCCGCACCGACGGCGGCAGACGCCGCGTAGCCCGGTACTGCCGGATGACCTGATACAGTTGGTCGCGTCCGTTGCTAACGGCCCGAATCACGCCAAATGCCGAGACGCCCAGCAGGCTGAAGGCCGTAGGGGCCACCCACGAGTCGTAGTAATAGGCGTTGTAGTTGGGCGAGGCGCCGTAGGTGGCAGGATTGGGCTCGTAGTGCCGTCCCACAAGGGTAACCACCGGCACCGGAATGGCTGCAAACCGCATGATTTTGCGCCCGCTGTTCCACTTGGCGTAGTACATGCGAATAATGGCGCGCGCCGTGTCATTGAACGCGTAAGCATCTTCGAAACCCGCGCGGGAGAGTTTGTAGTCGGATTTGTCCGGGTGTTCGGTCATCGTTGCGGCCGGCGTCTGGGCGTGGCCCGGCCGCCCCATGGCGAGTAAGGAAAACAGGAGAAGCAGGGTAGATTTTTTGAGCATAAATACGCAGATGGAATGAAAGGAAATCAGCGAAAATATCCAGCAAGCAACCAACAAAACTAACAACCTGTCCGCACTCCGGCCCGCCTGTAAACAATGCGCCCAGCCTCGGGGTGCGAAGCTGGGCGTATTGCTTAATTAAAGCGAGCCAACACTCATTAGTCAGCCTGCTTGGCGTAGCGCAGACGCTCGTTTTCGTCGAGCAGAATCTTGCGCATCCGAATCGACTTCGGCGTCACTTCCAGGTACTCATCCTTCTGGATGTATTCCATAGCTTCTTCCAAGGAGAACTGGCGCTTGGGAACAATCTTGGCGTTGTCGTCCGTGCCCGAAGCACGCATGTTGGTCAGCTTCTTGCCTTTCTGGATGTTCACCGTCAGGTCATTGGGGCGGGTGTGCTCGCCGATAACCTGGCCGCCGTACACTTCCTCGCCCGGGTCTACGAAGAACGAGCCTCGGTCCTGCAGCTTGTCAATCGTGTAAGCCGTGCCGGGGCCGGCTTCCAGCGAAATCAGCGAACCGGCGATACGGCCGGGGATGGTGCCTTTGTGGTCTTCGTAGTCCACGAAGCGGTGGTTCATGATGGCCTCGCCGCCGGTGGCGGTCAGCACGTTGTTGCGCAGGCCAATCAGGCCGCGCGACGGAATCATGAACTCCAGGTGCTGCAGGTCGCCCTTGGGCTCCATGATGGTCATTTCGCCTTTGCGCATGCTCACCAGCTCAATCACCTTGCCGGCCGATTCCTCGGGCACGTCCACCACGAGCAGCTCAATGGGCTCCTGGCGTTTGCCGTTGTCATCTTCCTTGAAAATAACCTGGGGCTGGCCCACTTGCAGCTCGTAACCTTCGCGACGCATCGTCTCGATGAGCACCGACAAGTGCAGAATGCCGCGGCCGAACACGAGGAACGAGTCCTCCTTATCGGTAGCCTGCACGCGCAGAGCCAGGTTTTTCTCGGTTTCCTTGAACAGGCGGTCACGCAAGTGGCGCGAGGTCACAAACTTGCCTTCCTTGCCGAAGAACGGCGAGTTGTTGATGGTGAACAGCATGTTCATCGTTGGCTCGTCGATGCTGATGCGCTCCAGGGCCTCCGGGTTGTCGGCATCGGCCAGCGTGTCGCCAATGTCGAAGCCTTCGATGCCCGACACAGCGCAGATTTCGCCGCTGCTCACTTCCGACACCTTCACGCGGCCGAGGCCTTCAAATACGTGCAGCTCGCGCACTTTCACCTTTTTAATGCTGCCATCAGCCTTCATCAGGCTCATGTTGCCGCCTTCCTTAATCGTGCCGCGGTGCACGCGGCCGATGGCGATACGACCCACGAACGACGAGTAGTCGAGCGAGGTAATCTGCATCTGGGGCGTGCCTTCCAGGGTCGGCGCGGCCGGAATCGATTCGATAACCGCGTCGAGCAGTGGAATCAGGTTGTCGGTTTTGTGCTTCCAGTCGGTGCTCATCCAGCCCTGCTTCGAGGAGCCGTACAAGGTCACGAAATCGAGCTGGTCTTCCGACGCGCCGAGGTTGAACATGAGGTCGAAAACCTGCTCGTGTACCTCGTCGGGGCGGCAGTTTTCCTTGTCTACTTTGTTCACCACCACGATGGGCTTCAAACCCAGAGCAATGGCTTTGCCGAGTACGAAACGGGTCTGCGGCATGGCGCCTTCGAAGGCATCCACGAGCAGCAGTACGCCGTCGGCCAGCTTCAACACGCGCTCTACCTCACCGCCGAAGTCGGCGTGACCAGGGGTGTCGATGATGTTGATTTTGGTGCCGTTGTAGCGTACCGACACGTTTTTGGAAACGATGGTAATGCCGCGCTCGCGCTCCAGGTCGTTGTTGTCGAGAATCAGGTCGTCGAACTGCTGGTGCGCGTCGAAAATCTTGGAAGCGTGGATAATCTTATCCACCAAGGTGGTCTTGCCGTGGTCAACGTGAGCGATGATGGCAATGTTCCGGATATTGTTGGCCATATGGGTTGGTTTTGCGGGTGCAAAGGTACGGATAAAAAGGCGCAAAGCCTTGTGGTACTCAACTATTAACAAACGGCCGGCTGGGGTGAGGCCCGGCCGAAGCCACTTGGGAGCCAAGCGCGTCGCCTTAAATGGCTTAGCCGGGGTGTAAGGTTCCCGCGCTATTCGCGTCTACCCCACCGACCCAAGCACGGCCCCGCGTCGTATGTAGTCCACTCCTCACTTAAGCTGCTTCCTGACCATGCGTTTCTCCTTGTTGTTTTTGTTTATTTCGGCGCTCACCCTCAACGTAGCCTGCTCGCAGAAGCGCGACGTGGCCGCCAATACCGCGCCAACGGCCCGTACGGTGGCCGGCAAAACCTACTTCCAGCCCAAGCCCGTGACGGGCAAGCCCGACGAATTCCCGGTGCGCCACACCGAGGCCGAATGGAAGAAACTGCTCACGCCCGACCAGTACTACATCCTGCGGGAAAAAGGCACCGAGCGCGCTTTCACCGGCAAATACCACGACAACCACGCCGCCGGCACCTACTACTGCGCCGCCGACCACAACCTGCTCTTCACCTCCGACACCAAGTTTGAGTCGGGCACCGGCTGGCCCAGCTTCTACGCCCCGGCCACCGACAACAGCGTGAAAGTGGCTTCCGACAACACCTTCGGCATGAGCCGCGACGAGATTGTGTGCGCCAAGTGCGGCGGCCACCTCGGCCACGTGTTCGACGACGGCCCCAAGCCCACCGGCCAGCGCTACTGCATGGACGGAAACGCATTGGTGTTTGAGAAGAAAAAGTAGAGTGCTCTGCATTATTCTGGGAAAATTCACAAAACGTAGCCTCTGCGGAATCCATCCGCAGGGGCTATTTCGTTGCTGTGTAAAAGCAATAGGCCATAGTGGGTGTGTGCTTTTGAAATAAATTAATCGGAATAATCATACTTCAATCTTTCAGTGCTATGGAAAGTGCTTCTGACCCAATCGACTTTTTGCAGCAAGAGGTGGCCGCCACCCGCCGCCAACTGCTCAACAACGGCCTCTACCACAGCCTGCAGAGCCTCACCGACCTGCGCCGGTTTATGGAGCACCACGTGTATGCCGTGTGGGATTTCATGTCCTTGCTTAAGGCCTTGCAGCGGGATTTGACGTGTGTGCAGGTGCCGTGGATACCCAGCGCCCGGCCGGCCACGCGCCGCCTCATCAACGAAATCGTGCTCGAAGAAGAGTCCGACGTGGACCCGCAGGGCCAGCCCACCAGCCATTTTGAGTTGTATGTGCGCGCCATGGAGGAATGCGGGGCCGATACGGCGCCCATCCGCAAGCTGGTGGCGGCCGTGGCCGAGGGCCGCTCAATTGAGCGCGCCCTGGAAATAGCGAATGCCCCCGCTTCGGTGCGCGATTTTGTGCTCACTACTTTCGATGTCATTGCCACCGGCAAACCCCACGTCATTGCTGCCGCTTTTACCTTTGGTCGCGAAGACCTGATTCCCGACATGTTTCGCCAGTTGGTGGGCGACCTGGGCCGCCGCTTTCCCGGACAGCTTGATACGTTCAACTATTACCTCAACCGCCACATTGAGCTCGACGAAGACGTGCACGCGCCCTTGGCCCACCAGATGGTGCGCGAGTTGTGCGCCGACGCGCCTGAGCGTTGGCAGGAAGCCCAGCAAGTGGCCATTCGTTGCCTGGAGGCCCGCATGGCCCTCTGGGACGGCGTGAAGTTCGGCCAGCACCGCGCGGCGTTAGCTTAAATTCAGCCAACCACATAGGCCTGCGATGCGTTTGAAGCGGGCAGCCTGTTCCGGCTGCTCTTTTCCGGCGTCCCTTCATGATACATTTCCCAATTAAGCTGGGCCGCCCGTGGCTGGCCCTGAGCCTAGCGCTCGCCCTCCCGGCCTGCACGGCCACCGAGCAGACGGCCGAAACCGCCGTGCCCACCTCCGTCAATTCCGACGCCGACCGCCGGGCCATCTACAATAGCAACGGCACGGGCACCGTGGGTGGCCGCGAGCTGCCCGACGCCACCCCTAACCGCGTGCGCCTGGGCGAGCAGGCAGCAGGCATCAACAGCCAGAAGCGCATCGAAAACGTAAACACCAACGACCCCAACAACACTTCGCCCGAAACACGCATCCAGCGCCTCAACTACGACCCACCCGTGGACACTACCCGCCGTCGGCCTTAGGGAATTGGGTTGGTGAAGTCCGTGAGTACGTATTGAGAACATCATATCGAGCTTGCCGGGCCATCTCGCGCAGTAAGTCAATCGCAAAAAAAAGAATTGCTACCACACACGAGATACCTCGGCGAACTCGACACGACGTTTAAGCAACTCCGATATTAAAAAAGCCCGCTTCCATAAATGGAGCGGGCTTTTTTTGGTCATTGCGGCAACGGAAAACTAGGCGCTTACCTCGCCGGTGCTGGGGCTATCGGCCGAGTTGAGCAGGCCCGTGGCTTCGGGCTCAGAAGCGGCCTGGGTGCGGGGCTTGGGGCCGCGGCGGGCGCCGGTAGCGGGCGTACCGGGCTTGGGGCCGCGGCGGGAAGGGGCAGCGGTAGTAGCGGCTGGTTTGGGGCCCCGCTTGGCGCCGGTAGCCGGCTTGCGGCCAGAAGCAGCGGCGGGCGCATCCGTATCTTCGGTGGCATCCGAAGCGGCATCAGCGCGCGCAGCGCGGGGCTTGCGGGGCGAGCCGTCCTTGTTCAGGGTCTGGCCTTTTTTACGGCTGCGGCCCGCAGTAGCGGAACTGCTGGCTGCTGCTGTGCCAGCAGCGCTGCCGGTACTGGCTGAACCCGAAACGGAATCGTAGTGCCGCACAATGGTATGCAGGGCTTCTTCAAACATGCGCTCTGTGTCGCCATCAAGACGGCGCGTGGCTTCCTTCACCACTTCCTTCAGCTTGGCTTTCGTTTCTTTGCGGATGCGAGCCACCACCTCACTCATGCGGTTGTTCAACTCTTTCTGCAATTGTTTGGCGGCCGATTTAAGCGACTTTTTCTGGCTGGCCTTGCTGTTGGCCCGGTCATCGTCGAGGGCGGCAGTGGCACGACCGGCGCTTTTGGCCGATTTGCGAGCCGCTTTTTCTTCGGGCGTGCGCTTGGCGCGTTTTTCGGTTTTAACCGGAGAAGCAGGTTTTTTCATGTGAAAAAAAATGGTTGAATGAAGGTGAAGAAGGAGAGGGTAGAAATGCGTATTTGTACATCGCCCTAATTATAGGCGCGGTCAAATATAAAATGAATTAGTTGTCAAACGGTTTCGCTGGTTTTTAGGTTGATTTAGTTTCAACCTTTTTTCTTTGTTCTTTTGTTTAGTGCAGTCTTGCTGCGTGTTTTTTCAAAAATTAACGTTTAGTCCGCCGGTTTCTTTTTCTGTTTTGTATGTCTTCATTTCCTAAACGTTATACCGTCACCGCCGCGCTTCCTTACGCAAACGGGCCGGTCCATATTGGCCATCTGGCGGGTGTTTACTTGCCGGCCGACATTTACGTGCGGTATTTGCGGTCGGCGGGGCGCGACGTAAAATTCATTTGTGGCTCCGATGAGCACGGGGTTCCCATCACCATTCGCGCCCAAAAAGAAGGCGTGACGCCGCAGCAGGTAGTTGATAAATACCACGCGTTGATTCGCGACTCGTTTAAAGATTTTAACGTGTCGTTCGACGTGTATTCGCGCACGTCGTCGGCCACGCACGCCGAGGTTTCGAGTGGTTTTTTCACCAAGCTCAATAAAGAAGGCAAATTCATTGAGCAAACCACGCAGCAATACTTCGACGAAAAGGCGCAGCAGTTTCTGGCCGACCGCTACATCGTGGGCACCTGCCCGAATTGCGGCAACGAAAATGCCTACGGTGACCAGTGCGAGCGCTGCGGCACTTCACTCAGCCCGACAGAATTAATTAATCCGCGTAGCATGCTCAGCGGCGCGCAGCCCATTCTGCGCGATACTAAGCATTGGTTTCTGCCCCTCGACCAGTACGAGCCCTGGCTTCGCGAATGGATAGTGGAAGGCCACAAAAGCGACTGGAAAACTAACGTGTACGGCCAGTGCAAATCGTGGATTGACCAGGGCCTACACCCGCGTGCCGTCACGCGCGACCTCGATTGGGGTGTACCCGTGCCAGTGCCCGGCGCCGAAGGTAAAGTGTTGTACGTGTGGTTCGATGCGCCCATCGGCTATATCTCGGCCACTAAGGAAGCCTTCCCTGACGAATGGGAAACTTACTGGAAGGACAAGGATTCCAAACTGGTGCATTTCATCGGCAAGGACAACATCGTTTTCCACTGCATTATTTTCCCGGTAATGCTGAAAGCGCACGGCGACTACATCCTGCCGGATAACGTGCCCGCCAACGAATTTCTGAACCTGGAAGGCGATAAAATCAGCACTTCGCGCAACTGGGCCGTGTGGCTGCACGAATACCTCGCCGATTTCCCCGGCCAGGCCGATGTACTGCGCTACGTGCTGTGCGCCAACGCTCCCGAAACCAAAGATAACGACTTCACCTGGAAGGACTTCCAGGCGCGGAACAATAACGAATTGGTCGCCACGCTCGGTAATTTCGTGAACCGTGCTACGGTGCTCACGCACAAATTCTTTGAAGGTAAAGTGCCGGAATTGGGCGAATTAGCGCCAATTGACGAAGACGCCTTTGCGCAGTTGGCTGAATTTCCCGCGAAAATTGGGGAGCTGATTGAAAACTACCGTTTCCGCGATGCACTGGCCGAAGTATTAAATCTGGCGCGTTTGGGAAATAAATATTTGGCCGAAACGCAGCCCTGGCACCTCATTAAAACCGATGCCGCGCGCACCGGCACGGTGTTGCACGTATCGCTGCAAATAGCTGCCGCCCTGGCGCCGCTGCTGGAGCCTTTCCTGCCCGAATCGGCCCAGAAACTAGCCGACATGCTCAATTTGGAACTGGACAGTTGGGCCAGCGCCGGCCGCCGCGATGCCCTGCCCGCCGGTCATCAGTTGCGCGAAGCCGCGCTGCTATTCGCCAAAATCGAAGATGCAGTGGTCGAAACGCAGGTGCAAAAACTGCTTGATACCAAAAAAGAAAATCAGCTGGCCAACACACCCGTAACGCCCGCAAAATCCGACGTGTCGTTCGATGATTTCGGGCGGATGGATTTGCGCATCGGCACCATTGTAGCTGCCGAAAAAGTAGCCAAAACCAAAAAGCTGCTTAAGCTCACCGTCGATTTAGGCCTGGAGCAGCGCACCATTGTGAGCGGCATTGCGGAATATTTTATTCCCGAAGCCCTCATTGGCCAGCAGGTACAGGTTTTGCTGAATTTAGCGCCGCGCGAAATCAAAGGCATCCAAAGCCAGGGCATGCTGCTCATGGCTGAAAATGCTGATGGCACACTGGCACTCATGCAGCCCGGCATCCCGGTGCGCAACGGCAGTAGCATAGCGTAATTATATCGTTTGTCATTGCGAGAGGAGCGTAGCGCAACGCGGCAATCCGTCATCTCAATGCCAAAAAACATCAAGAAAAGCCCCAGTACTGCCAGGTACTGGGACTTTCTGCATTCTAAAAACTAGCTTATCACTTCCCAAAGCTTGTCGCGTTTAGAGGACGGATTGCCACGGCCTACGGCCTCGTAATGACGGATGCTATTTCACATTTACAATATTCATCGCGCGCTCCAAACCCATCGAGCCAAATGCCAGCACGGCATCACCGGCTTTTTCAATGCGCGTCGGTAACTCAATTAATTCATCGGCCGAAAACGGATTCAACACATAATCGACCTGCCGGCCTTTCGGGAAATTAGCATCTACGCCGAAGCGCAGGCGGGCATACACATCGGTGCCCAGCGTGGCCTGAATGTCTTTCAAACCATTGTGGCCGCCGGCCGACCCCTGGCCTTTCAGCCGCAGCTTGCCGAAGGGTAGGGCCAGGTCATCCGTGACCACAACCATGTTTTCGGCCGTTATTTTCAGTGTAGCCAACCAGTGTGCTGCTGCTTTGCCACTCAGGTTCATGTAGGTGGTGGGCTTCACCAGCACGTAGGTGTGGCCTTTGTGCTTGAACTCGGTGGTGAAGGCGTGGCGGCCGATTTCAAAGCGCGGCGCGTCGAACTTAGCAGCCAGATAATCGGCCACCATGAAACCGATGTTGTGGCGCGTGTCGGCGTATTCGGGGCCAATGTTGCCCAGGCAAAGAACCAGAAATTTCATCTGAACCGCAGATTTAACAGATTGAACGGATTTCGCAGGTTCCGGCATCAACTCTCAGAAACTGCGGCCATTTGGTATGATGAAGCGTGTGATGCTTTCGCTCCCAAATAAAAAGCCGCCCCAAAATTGGAGCGGCTTTTTGATTGAAACGCAAATTGCTGGATGAAAAGAATCGGTGAAATCCGTTTAATCCGTTAAATCTGCGGTCCAGAATTACTTGTTGGCTGCCATTTCGCCTTTCAGGGCGCGCGGGATGGTGATGGTGGCAATGGGAGCCGCCGCGTTGGTCAGGATGGTGTAGCCTTTGGGCTCTACGGCACCCACCTTGATGGATTTGCCGAGCTCCATGCCGCCGATGTTCACTTCCACGTAGTCGGGGAGGTTGTCCATCGTGGCGCGCACGCGCACTTTGCGCAGCTTGCTCACCAGTTTACCACCGGCCAGCACGCCCGGCGAAACGCCGATGTATTTCACGGGAATGTCCATTTTCACCTCTTTGCCGGCTTCCAGCTCGAGGAAGTCAACGTGGAGGAGCATTTCATTTACGGGGTGGAACTGGGCGTCCTGCACAATGGCTTTGTACATAGTGCCTTCCACGTTCAGGTCCACAATGTGAGCCTCCGGCGTGTACAACAGTTCGCGGAACAGGATAGCGGGCACGGAGAAGTGCACGGTATCGGTGCCGCCATACAATACGCACGGTACTTGAGCGTCGAGGCGCAATGCCTTGGCGTCCGTTTTACCGAGATTCGCTCTTTTAAACCCTACAATCTCGAGGCTTTTCATAAAAGTGGTCTTTTGAAGATAAAAAATGGCCCGCCTGCTTCCGACGTTGGAGGCAAACGGGCCGCAAAGGTAGGGCGAAACCGGCCGAAAAGCCAACCTGTTACGAAGAAAAACTGGCTGCGCTAGTTCGCTATCGGCACGCTTTTGAGTTGCTCCTGCACCAGCGCTTGCGCCTGCATCCGGTTGTTTAGCACGCGCAGGTAGGAGCGGGCCTGGGCGTTGTTGCAGGTGAAAGCGGCTTTCTTGGCCCAATCGATGGCCCCGGGCAGGTCGCCGCGCACCTCGCTGGCTACGGCCAGGTTGTAGAAGGCCCGGCCGGCAATCTTGGGGTTGAGGTGGCGGGCCGACTGCTGCCAGAGGGTGGCCGCCCCGGCCCAGTCGCCGGCTTCGGCACGCTGGGCGGCCTCCTTCATGCGGGCATCTTTTTTGGCCTGCGCGAAGTAGTCGCGGTGCAGGTCGATGTAGGAGGGCGCGATGCGGCGGGCGTAGCCGTCGCCGGCCCGCTGGGCCACCCGCCGAATGCACTCCTCGGGTGGGGGCAGCTGGCGCAGGGCGGCGGGGTAGGAGTCGCCCTCGCCCCGAAACACCAGTTGGTCTTCCTGCCGGGCCTGGTCGAGCACGAAGCCCTGGGCCGCGCCGTAGGTGCGGAAGCCGCTCACAATTTTCATTACCATTTCCACGCTCACGGTAGGCACTTTGTGCTCCTTGCCTTCTTTGTCCTTATAAGTGCGGAAGCCGTTGGTGTGGCTCAGCAGCATGTCGGAATCGAAGGCTTCGAGTACCACGAGGCCGTCGACCTGCGTGCGGCGGCACAAGTCCTGCACGTAGCGCGGGGCCAGCGGCGGCAGGAAAAACTCGCGGCTGCGGCCCAGCAGCTGCAGCTGCGCCTGCGTCACCTTGAAGCGGTAGCTGTTGTTAGCTAGGGCCTGGCCCACCACGTTCACGCACTCGTCGGCCCCGGCGCGGTCCACGCCCACGCCTTCGCCCGTGAAGGCGCCTTCCAGCACGTCGAAGAATTTATCGCGGCGCGATTCCGGGATAATGCGGTTGGCGGTGGCCACGCTTTGCAGGTTGGCCGGCATGGGCACCGCTGCCGGGGCCAGCGCCCGGATGTGAACGGAAGAAACACAGGCGCTCAGTAGCAGCGCCGCGAAAAGGGTGAGGGTGGAAGTGTAAAGCTTGTGCATCACGTTTGCAGAAAAAGGTTCCAGTTGGGAAGTCTATTCTACAAAATTGTGCCAGTTTTGAGCGCAGTAATTAAGTAATGCTGAAAAAAAGCACGTCATGCTGAGCGCAGTCGAAGCATCTCTACCGCAATAGTAAATAAATTACTGCCACACGCGAGATGCTTCGGCTGCGCTCAGCATGACGTGCTGAGTGATGCCCATTCAGGAACCTAATCTACACAAACAGAGAGCTGATGCTCTCGTGCGTCACCACGTTGCGAATAGCGGCCGCAAACAGTGGCGCCAGCGAAATCACCCGGATTTTGTCGTTCTCCTCGCGCAGCGGAATGGTGTCGGTCGTAATCAGCTCGGTGAGCTGGGAGGCGCGAATGCGCTCGTGGGCCGGGCCGCTGAGCAGCGGGTGCGTGATGACAGCCCGCACCGAGTTGGCGCCGCGCTCCATCACCAGGTCGGCGGCTTTGCAGATGGTGCCGGCCGTGTCTACCATATCGTCCACGAACACCACGTCCATACCCTTCACGTCGCCGATGACTTGCATCGAGGCAATTTCATTGGCCCGCAGGCGCATCTTGTCGCAGACCACGATTTCGGCGCCGAATTTCTTGGCGAAGGCGCGGGTGCGCACCACGCCGCCCACGTCGGGCGAGGCGAAAATCAGGTTTTTCAGGTTCAGCGACTTGATGTAGGGCGCCGTGACGGTGGCGCCATCGAGGTGGTCGACTGGGATGTCGAAGAAGCCCTGAATCTGGCCGGCGTGCAGGTCGCAGGTCATCAGGCGGTCGGTGCCCACGCTTTGGATGATGTTGGCCACCACTTTGGCGCCGATGCTCACGCGGGGCTTGTCTTTGCGGTCCTGGCGGGCGTAGCCCATGTAGGGCATCACGATGACGACTTTGTGGGCCGAGGCACGCTTGGCCGCGTCCACCATCAGCATGAGCTCCATGAGGTGCTCGGCGGGCGGGCAGGTGCTTTGCACGAGGAACACCTCGCAGCCGCGCACGCTTTCGTTGAAGCTCGGGCCCATCTCGTTGTCGGCGAAGCGCTGGAGGCTGAGGTCGCCGAGAGTGGTGCCGTAAGCAGCGGCAATGCTTTCGCCCAATGCCTTGGAGGCGCTGCCGGCGAAGATTTTGACCTGTTTCATAGGGGAAGGTGCTGATTTTGTGCGGGAAGCCTGCGCGGCCCGCTGAATGGTTTGGCGCGGAATAATCGGATGAGGCCAGCGAAAGCCTGCCGTCCGGGACGGGCTAGAAAAGCGAAAGGCGCTGACCACTCCGGAAATTGGAGAAGCCAGCGCCTTTTCGTTTACTCGAGCGTTGTCGTTGTCCGACCAGGGCTCGAACCTGGACTTTCTTGAATCAAAATCAAGCGTGTTGCCAGTTACACCATCGGACAATTTCCCGGCGGGCTACGTGCCGTTTGGGAGTGCAAATGTACTACCGGAAAAATTCGAGGCAAGGATTTTTTGAAAAAAATTTGAAGAAAAAAATGACGGTACCGGCCCGGAAAGCGGCTTTCGGTTCATTGGTGCCTGATTTTCACGGGGTAGGGTGTCTCGGGTTTTTTTTCGATTGGGCCAGGCGCCGCAAACGTTATGGTTGGAAAAGCCAGGCTTCTACCGTAATTTTGCGGCCTGAAAAGAGCATCAACTTCATCATAAATACAACCAAATGGCCAATACCGGCAAAATCACCCAGGTTATCGGACCCGTCGTGGACGTAAGCTTCGCGGGTGAAAACACGAAGCTACCCAACATCCTCGACGCCCTCGAAGTAACCAAAGAGAACGGCCAGGTAGTGGTACTGGAGTGCCAGCAACACCTGGGCGAAGACCGGGTGCGGACCATTGCCATGGACTCGACCGAGGGCCTGGCCCGCGGCGCCGAAGTGCGCGACCTGGGTACGCCCATCTCGATGCCCACCGGCGACGGCGTGAAAGGCCGCCTGTTCAACGTTATCGGCGAAGCCATTGATGGCATTCCGCAGCCCAAGAGCGGCCAGCGTCTGTCGATTCACCGCAACGCCCCGGCGTTCGAGGAACTGGCTACGTCGTCGGAAGTATTCTTCACCGGCATTAAAGTTATCGACTTGCTGGCTCCTTATGTAAAGGGCGGCAAGATTGGATTGTTCGGTGGTGCCGGCGTGGGCAAAACCGTACTGATTCAGGAGCTTATCAACAACGTGGCCAAGGCCTACGAAGGCCTGTCGGTGTTTGCCGGCGTGGGTGAGCGTACCCGTGAAGGCAACGACTTGCTGCGTGAATTCATCGAATCTAACATCATTCTCTACGGCGATGCCTTCAAACACTCGATGGAAGAAGGTGGCTGGGATTTGAGCAAAGTGGACATGGCGGCGATGGAAAAATCGCAGGCTACCCTCGTGTTCGGCCAGATGAACGAGCCCCCCGGAGCCCGTGCCCGCGTGGCCCTGTCGGGTCTGACCATTGCCGAGAGCTTCCGCGATGGCGACGGCACCGGTGCCGGCCGCGACATCCTGTTCTTCATCGACAATATTTTCCGCTTCACGCAGGCGGGTTCGGAAGTATCGGCTCTCTTGGGTCGGATGCCTTCGGCCGTAGGTTACCAGCCCACGCTGGCCACCGAAATGGGTGCCATGCAGGAGCGTATTACCTCGACGAAGCGCGGTTCAATCACCTCGGTTCAGGCCGTTTACGTGCCGGCTGATGACTTGACTGACCCGGCCCCGGCCAACACCTTTGCCCACTTGGACGCCACGACGGTACTGAGCCGCAAAATCGCCGAGCTGGGCATCTACCCGGCCGTTGACCCGCTGGACTCGACCTCGCGCATCCTGTCGGCCGACGTGCTGGGCGACGAGCACTACAACACCGCCCAGCGCGTGAAAGAGCTACTCCAGCGCTATAAAGAACTCCAGGACATCATCGCCATTCTGGGTATGGACGAACTCTCCGAAGAGGACAAGCAGGTGGTAAACCGCGCCCGTCGGGTGCAGCGCTTCCTGTCGCAGCCCTTCTTCGTGGCCGAGCAGTTCACCGGCCTCAAAGGCGTACTCGTTGACATCAAAGACACCATCAAAGGCTTCAACGAAATCATCGACGGCAAGTACGACCACCTCCCCGAGGCGGCCTTCAACCTGGTTGGTAACATCGAGGATGCCGTGGCCAAAGGTGAGCGCCTGATTGCCGAAGCCAAGTAACTAAGAACGTCCGGTGGAACGTCATGCTGAGCGGAGTCGAAGTATCTCTACCGCGAGAGTAAATAGTTACTTGCGCGGTAGAGATGCTTCGGCTTCGCTCAGCATGACGTTCTTTTTTAGCCTGACAATTCATCTCAAAAACATGCACCTAGAAATCATCACCCCCGACCGCAAGGTATTTGAAGGCGAAGTGACGTCGGCCCAGTTTCCGGGCGCCGATGGCTCTTTTGAAGTGCTGAACAACCACGCTCCGCTGATTGCCGCGCTCAAAGCCGGCGACGTGACGCTGACCGGCGGCGCGGGTGGCCGCGAGGTTATCCGCATCGAAGGCGGCGTGGTGGAAGTGCTGCGCAACAACTTAATTGTGCTGGCCGAAGGCGCACTGGCTTAGTTTAGCCGCGGCTTCCCGCTTATCTGACGGATACAAAGGCCGTTCCTGCACTGCAGGGACGGCCTTTTTTGCGTCCAGCGGGCGGCGAAATTCTGGCTTGTCCGTATGGAAAAGGCGAGACTGCCACCTTTTCCATTTGCGCAATGCCAAACGTATTCGACCCTTTTGCTGCCGTTGAGAATATTTACACGCCGCGCCAGCGCTATGTGCTGCTGGTGGCCTCGCTGCTGGGCCTGGTAGGCCTGATGGTGTTCGGACTGGCGCAGTACCTGACGGCTTTTTTGGCGGCCGGCATCTTGTTTGTAGTGTTTCGGCCGTGGTGGGTGGCGCTGGTGCACCGGCGACGCTGGAACCGGCAGCTGGTCACGATAGGCATTCTGGTGGTGACGCTGGTGGTGTTGGTGATTCCGTTTTACGCGCTCAGCTCGCTGCTGCTCGACCGGCTCATTGCGTTTGCTCAGAACCCGGAGCAAATTCTGGAAGTGGTGCACAAGGTGGAGAAGGCCGTAGGCTTTAAAATCGCGGAGCAGTTGAATGTGCGGCAACTGCTGCTGCAGGGCGGCGCCAAGGTGAGTGGCTGGTTGCCCACGCTGGCCAGCAGCGCGCTCAACTTCCTGGTAATCGTGGGCTTGATGCTGTTCACGATGTACTACATGTTTATGCAGGAAACCTACTTTCTGCTGGGGCTGCACCGCTACCTGCCGTTTCGGAACGAGACACTGCAGGAGCTGGGCGAGTCGTTGAAAAACAACGTGAACGCCAACGTGTTGGGGCAGGTGGTGGTGGCCTTAGTGCAAAGCATTCTAACCGGGCTGACGCTGTGGATTTTTGGGGTGCCGGATTCTTTGTTCTGGGGAGTGGTAGCTTTTTTTATGGCGTTTCTGCCGGTGCTGGGCACGCCTCTGGTGTGGGGACCGGCGGCGCTGTACCAGTTCTCGCAGGGAAACAACGGGCAGGCCATCGGGATTCTGCTGGTAGGCTTCATCGTGATTATCAACGTGGACAACGTGCTGCGCATCATGCTGGCCAAGCGCATGGGCGACATTCATCCGCTGGTGACGCTGGTGGGACTGGTGCTGGGCGTGGAGATTTTTGGCCTGATTGGGCTGGTGGTGGGGCCGCTGCTGGTGTCGTATTTCCTGGTGCTGATGGAGGTGTTTCGACGCGAAAACCGGGCGCACAAGGCCGCTCAGGCTGACCAGAGCAAAGCAGGGTAAAAGAGCGACCTTTGCGCTTTCACGTTCTGACTGCGCGTCCATGCTCATGCCTAACATCCAGCCCAAAATCACACCCATCTACCAAACCTCGGTCTTCAAATTTGAAGACCTGGACGCCGTGCAGCAGTACTTCGACGAGCCCGGCAGCCGCTACCTGTACTCGCGCAACGGCAACCCCAACTCCGACGAGCTGGCCGCGGCCGTGAACCACTGGGAAGGCGGCGCGGGTGCCGTGGCCACGGGCTCAGGCATGGCCGCCATTTTCGCGGCCCTGATGACCTACTGCCAGGCCGGCGACCATGTGCTGTGCGCGGCAGACATCTACGGCGGCTCGGCGGCGCTGCTGAACCTGGAGTTGTCGCGGCTGGGCATTACGGTGAGCTACGTGCCGTTTGAGGAGCTATACGACCTGCAGGCGCACGTGCAAGCCACCACCCGGCTGCTGCTCTGCGAAACGATGAGCAACCCGCTGCTGCGCGTGGTGGACCTACGCGCCGCTGCTGATGAGTGCCACCGCCACGGCATCAAATTGGTGGTTGATAACACCTTTGCCACGCCCGTGCTCACCAAGCCGCTGGCCTTTGGGGCCGACCTGGTGCTGCACAGCGTGACCAAATACTTAGCTGGCCACTCCGACGTGACGGCCGGCGCTGTGGTGGCTGCCATGCCCGAAGACGTGGCCCGCCTGAAGCAAATCGGTACGATTTTCGGCCTCACGCTTAGCCCCATGGAAAGCTGGCTGAGCGTACGCGGACTCAAAACCATGCGCCTGCGTGTGGCAGCGCACAGCCAGAATGCCCAGCTCATTGCGGAGTTTTTGGAGCGGCACCCGGCTGTAGAGGCAGTTTACTATCCGGGCCTGCTGGCGCACCCGCAGCACGCGCTGGCCACGGTGCAGGGCCGCGGGCTATTTGGCGGCATGATGTCGATGCGGCTGGCGGATGACGCGGCGGCGGTGAACCGGTTTATGCAGCGCAGCCAGCGGTTTCCGTTCGCGCCCTCGCTGGCGGGCGTCGATTCGTCGTGTTCGCACCCGCTCTATACCTCGCACCGGGCACTCACGGATGCGCAGCGGGCCGAACTGGGCATTACTGTGGGGCTGGTGCGGCTGAGCATTGGCATTGAGCCAGTGGAGGAACTGCTGGCCGATTTGGCGCAGGCGCTGGAGTAGAGACGCATCCTTGCGTCTTGTCGTTGAACGATGACGAGTGAAGTAGGATGAATGATGATTGAATGGTGCGGGTCCGGTCGTTCAACGACGAGACGCAAGTATGCGTCTCTACGCTGTTCAACGCTCAAATCCAACGTTTCCTGCCTACCTTCATAAGACCAATGAAGAGGCCCTCGATTTACGTAGAAAGCCGCATCCGCTGCCCCATGGAGCAGCTGTGGGCCCACACCCAGCAGCCCGAGCTGCATCAGCAATGGGACTTGCGCTTTACCGAGATTGAGTACCTGCCGCGCGCCTCGGACGCCGAGCCGCAGCAGTTTCTGTATGCCACGCGCATTGGCTTTGGGCTGGGCGTAGCGGGCTGCGGCGAGAGCCTGGGCACCCGGGAGAAGAACGGGGAGCGCACGTCGGTCCTCAAGTTCTGGTCCGATGAGGCGGTGTCGCTTATTCGGGAAGGCGCGGGGTTCTGGAAACACGTGCCGACCGACGACGGTCTGCGGTTTTTCACGCGCTATGACTATCAGACGCGCTTTGGCGCGGCCGGCGCGTGGCTTGACCGGCTGGCGTTTCGGCCGCTCATCGGCTGGGCCACGGCCTGGGGCTTCGACAGCCTGCGGTTGTGGCTGGAGCAGGGGCAGCGACCGGCAGTGTCGCGGGCCCTGGGGCTGATAATGGCGCTGGTGCGGTTCACATTGGGCTTTGTGTGGATATACCAGGGCGTGGTGCCCAAGCTGCTCTACCCCGATACCGGCGAGCTGGGCATTTTGCAGGGCGCGGGCTTTTCGGTGGGGACGGCGCACGGGGTGGCGGCGGCCGTGGGCGTGGGAGAAATTCTGTTCGGACTGTTGTTCTGGGTGCTGCCGATGGACAAGCTGCGGCCGGTGTACTGGCTGAACATGCTGGGCCTGCTGGTGCTGGGCGCGGGCGCGCTGTTTAGCCAGCCGGCGGTGTTTGAGGCGCCTTTCAATCCGCTCACCCTCAATCTGGCCCTGATGGCGCTGGCGGCGGTGGCCCTGGCCATTCCCACGGAGCTGGTGCCTAGCGCCGCGCGCTGCCTGCGCCAGCCGCCCGAGGGCGCCCGGCCGGCTGCTAAAGTGCCGCAGGAAGCGCCCGCGGCCGTCGCCTAACCTCCCTCAGAATCCATGACTTCCATCTATCAGCAGCAGCTAGGGGCCGACTTCGCGAAGCTGCACCCGCGCATTCAGGAGCGGCTGGGGTTCAGCAGCGCCGACCACCGGGCGTTTGTGGGCGAGGGCGTGATGGAGCGAGTATGGCACGGACCGTTTTTCACGCAACCGTTTTTGCGGGCGGGCCTTTCGCGCCAAATCACCTTCCCCGAAACGGGCGCCAACGTGCCGTTTCGCATCGAAAACTACGCCTATACCGACCCGCTGGGCCGCGAAACCGTGACCTGGATTCGGCGCTTTCATTTCCCGAAACACACCCGCTGCTTCGATGCTACGATGATACGCAGCGCTGCCCGGCAATCCATCGTCGATTACCTGGGCACGCACCAGCACGTGGCTGTGGACATCGACATGGCCGTGACGGCGCGCGGCGGGTTGCGGCTGCGCTCGGGGGCCCAGCGCTTTCGGGCGGGGCGGCTGGCGTTTCGGCTGCCGGGCCTGTTGGCCGCGCTGGCCGATGTGGAGGAGTGGTACGACGACGCGGCCGGCTGCTACCGCATCGAGGTGGTGGTGCGCAATCCGGTTATCGGTAAGCTGTTTGGCTACAATGGCTCGTTTCAGTCCACTTGGCGCGAGGTGGCGCCGGCGCAGATACCGGCGTATGCGCTGCCGCTGCGGTATGAGGCGCGGGAGTGAGGGCGTAATTAGAACGTCATGCCGAGCGTAGCCGAGGCATCTCGCATGCCACAACTAACTTGATATTTGGCGATTTTAATTACTTCTGCACGCGATATGCCTCGGCTGCGCTCGGCATGACGTTCTTTTTGCTTAACTCCTAAGTCCCTTCCACATGAAACTCGAACTCACTCCCGCTCAGCGGCGTGTTGAGCTGGCCCGGCCCTGGGTGCTGCTGGCGCTGTATGTGGGCTTGGCGCTGGCCGGCTGGTGGTGGCTGGCCGTGCCGCTGGCCGCCGTGGTGTGCCTGGCGGCCTTCGTGATGATGCACGACGCCATGCACAATTCCCTGGGCCTAGCCAAGCCCACCAACGAGCGGGTGCTCACCCTGGCCGGCCTGCTCATTCTGAAAAGCGGCCACGGCCTGCAGGTGACGCACCTGCGCCACCACGGCCGCTGCCTCACTGAGGCTGACCCGGAGGGTGCGCCCGCCACCTGGAGCTTCTCGCGGGTGCTGTGGCAGGGGCCCTGGCACACGCTTATGCTGCGCCGCGAGTCGTTGCGAATCGCGCCCAACACGCGCCGCATTCAGCTCATCGAAACCGGGCTGACGCTGGCGCTGCTGGTCGCGTTTGTGGTCTTGTATTGGGCCACGGGCTCAGTGGTGGGGCTGGTGTATTGGGGCGTGGCTTTTGTGATGAGCGCGACGATGCCCATCTGGGCGTCGTATGTGCCGCACCATGTGTCGTCGCGCAACCCGGCGGCGCGCACGGCCGCCGCGCTGGCCCAGGCCTGGACGCCCATCACGGCCTCGTTTGCCTTTCACCATCTGCACCACCACTACCCGCGCGTGCCCACCGCGCTGCTCTACCGCGCCGCCGCCGAGCTGCCGCCGCCGCCCGAGGAGGAGCACCACCACCATTAGAGCGGTTTTGAATGAGGGTAGGGGCGGGGCTTGCGGCTATTAAAGCGAAAAGACGCCGATACCGGGTCTTGAATGGAGGTAGGAGTGGGGCTTGCCCCCGCCCGGGCGCTGGCGCCATTTCAACGATGCCGTTCAATGACCAGGCAGGGGCAAGCCCCGCTCCTACATCGTTTCTGCAACTGCCTTAGCACAACCGATAGTGTTAGCTGCGGGCTTGTTTGGCAACCGCGTGGCAAGAATAGACAGTTCAATGTGCGGGTTCAAAAGTCTGATTCATTGAGCGTATGTAGCTGGTATAAAGTGAGCTGGGGTGAGTAATGGTGGAATTGCCAAGTCGGATAAGGAGCGTTTTTAGATTGCCAGGGCTTGGGTGGGTCCATTCCTTTGTGACGGTTCTAGTGGCTGGCAACGCGGCCGGCCCCAACCGCCTCACCTTTCCCCACGCCTCTTATGGATGCTGCTTCGCCCCGATTGCCATTGGCCCTCAAATTGGTCGTTAGTGCTTTTCTGGCCGTGATGGTGCCGGTGTACTACCACGACTACGGGCCCACCAACTTTCTGTATTTCTGCGACGTGGCCCTGCTGCTGAGCTTCATCGCACTCTGGACCGAGCACCCGCTGCCGGCCTCCATGGCGGCCGTGGGCATTCTGGTGCCGCAGGTGCTGTGGTGCGCCGATTTCCTGGGCGAGCTGTTTCATGTGCATCTCGTGGGCCTCACAGGCTACATGTTCGATGCCAACCGTTCGCTATTTCTACGCGGGCTGTCGTTCTTCCACGGCTGGCTGCCGTTTCTGCTCATCTTTCTGGTGAAGCGCCTGGGCTACGACCGCCGCGCCCTGCTGGCCTGGACGGCCCTGGGCTGGAGTCTGTGCCTGGTGGCCTATTTCTTTCTGCCGCCCGCCGGCACCGTGCTGCCCGACCCTAAAATCCCGGTCAACATCAACTACGTGTTCGGTTTCGACGACGCCCACCCCCAAACATGGCTGCCCGCCCCGCTCTACCTGCTGGCCTGGATGACCGGACTGCTGGCTGTGTTCTACGTGCCCTCGCACCTGCTGCTGCGCCGGCTGTATGGGCAAAAGCGCCCGGCGCAGCCAGTAGCCGAAAGCCGGAACGTGACGCCCGTTGCGCTGGCGCACTAGCTAACCCAAGTTGCGGTGTAGAACGAGAGCCCCAGCGGGGCTTGGATTCGGTAATCCGCAACTGGGGTTACAAAGTTTGGCTAGCCCCCGAAAGAGGCAGCCCCCATCGCCGCTAATTGGGCGAAGGGGGCTGGTCTTTTGGGGTGGGCTGCCTTGCGCTACAGCTTGTCCGACACTTGGTCGGAGAGCTGGCGGGCGGTGCGCAGGGTCTGGAATTCGGCCTGCTGGGCGCGGATGTTCACCTTGTCATCGAAGGAGAAGCTGCTGCGGAGCTGGTCGTAGCGGGCGTTGAGGGCGCTCATGACGTTGGCGGCAAGAGCCCAGTCGGCCGGTTTCCAGCCCGAACGGTCGTTGTGCACGCGGTCCATGAGGCGACTGTAAGCATCTAGCAGGCCGCTGGTGCTGAGGGTGGAAACGGTGGTTTTCTTCCGCAGAAACGCGGTTACCTGCGCATCGGAGGCCGGCGAAGCCGGTAAGTCGCTCGCCGTGGTAGTAGTGCTGGGCCGGGTCGTGGTGGTGGTCGATGGGGTGGTGCCCACGGGCACGTTGACGGTGCGCGTGGTGCGCCGGATGACCTTGCCGGTGGCTGGGTCGAGTTCTTCAACCACCTCGGTCTGCTGCTGAGTGCCAGCCGGGGCGGGCGTCGTGGTCGTGGTGGTTTTGGCGGGGCTCGTGGTGGGCGTGGTTTGCGCGGCGGCAGCCAGGGGCAACGCCAGGAGCAGCGCAAAAACGGGCGAATTTTTCATGGGATAAAAAGGATGGATGGGCCTTTAACGGCAAAAGGTGCCGGAACGGTGCAGCCCGGTGCCCACCGCAAGGCACGAATCGGGCCAATTGCCCACCGAAAGCCCCAGCAATACGCTGCTTAGGCCGATAGTGCTTCCGTGAGGGCCTCTTTCACGCGGTGCAGGTCGGCGTCGGTCATGGCCGTGCCGCTGGGCAGGCACAGGCCGCGGGCAAATAGGTCGGCGCACACCGCGCCGCCGTACACGGGCGCGTTGGCGAAGAGCGGCTGCAGGTGCAGGGGTTTCCAAAGCGGCCGGCTCTCGATGTTGCGCGTTTCGAGGTGCAGGCGCAGGGTTTCGGGCGTGACGGCGGGAGCGGGCTGGGCGTCGGCGGCTGGGTCGGCGGGATTTATTAAGATTGTGGTGAGCCAGCGGTTGGAGCGGCTGCCGGCCGGCTCGGGCGCCGGGGCCACCGTGATGCCCGGCAGGCCGGCGAGGTGCTCGCGGTACCAATCAAAAATCTGTCGGCGGCGCTTCACCCGCTCGTCCAGCAGTTCCATCTGGCCGCGGCCGATGCCGGCCAGGATATTGCTCAGGCGGTAGTTATAGCCCAGCTGCGAGTGCTGGTAGTGGGGCGCGTCGTCCTTGGCCTGGGTGGCCAGGAAGCGGGCCCGCTCGGCCAGGGCGCGGTCGTAGGTGACGAGGGCGCCGCCGCCGCTAGTGGTTAGAATCTTGTTGCCATTAAACGAGAACACGCCCACCCGCCCAAAGCCTCCCAGCGGCTGCTGCTGCCACTCCGAGCCCAAGGCCTCGGCAGCGTCTTCGAGAATTGGAATATCAAATTCCTGTGCCAGGGCCAGGATTTCGGGCAGCTTCGCGGGCATGCCGTAGAGATGCACCAGAATAAGGGCTTTGGGCTTTTTCCCCTTGGCAATGCGGTCCGTAATGGCCTCGCGCAGACGCTCGGGGCAGAGGTTCCAAGTGTTGAGCTCGCTGTCGATGAACACCGGCGTAGCGCCCAGGTACACCACGGGGTTGGCCGTGGCCACGAAGGTGAACGACGGGCACAGCACCTCATCGCCCGGCCCCACGCCCAGCAAAATCAGCCCCAGGTGAATAGCCGCCGTGCCCGAACTCAGCGCCACGCAATACGGCACGCCCACCGCCGCGCAGATATCCGCCTCAAACCCGGCCAGGTTGGGCCCAGCGGGCGCCACCCAGTTGTCCTCAATGGCCTTGTGCACGTAGTTGAGCTCGTGCCGGCCGAGGTGAGGCGGAGAAAGGTAAAGACGGTCGTAGTCCTGGCTGCGCATGCGCTTTGCTTAATGAAGAATAAAGAACGTCATGTCGAGCTTGCCGAGACCTCTCGCGTGCCGAAGTAATCCAATCAATTGAGTTACTGCCACACGCGAGAGGTCTCGGCAAGCTCGACATGACGGGCTAATTAGTTACAGTTCGCTATTAATGGCCCTTGCCGGCACGCCTACCGCCGTCACGCCGGCCGGCAAGTCGCGCACCACCACGGCCCCGGCGCCCACCGTGCTGCCTGCGCCCACCGTCACCCCTTGAATGACCGTGGCGTTGGTGCCCAGGTAGCAGCCAGCGCCCAGCCGCACCGCGCCGCTCACGTTGGCGTGCGGCATCAGGGAGCAAAAATCAGCCAGCTCGGCATCGTGGCCCACGGTGCAGCCCAGGTTGAGCAGCACGAAGCGGCCCAGCGAAATATCGCACGTCAGGAGGCAGCCCTGCTGGACGATGCAGCCCTCGCCCAGCGTGATGCGCTGGTCGGCATCCGGTTCCACCTGGGGGTGCACCAACGTTGGAAACGTCAATTTATCGGAGGTGAGGCAACCCACCACCGCGGCTCGGCTGGCGGAGCTGCCCACGGCCACGGCCACGGCCAGTGGCTCGGCGGTGGCGTTGAGGTCGGCGGCGGTGCCGAGGTAGGGCAGGCCGGCCACGGTGGGCGTGGTGGGCGGCTGGTCATCGTAGAAGCCGCGCACGTCCCAGGTGGGGTGCCGGGCGTTGAGCTGCCGCAGCAGCAGCAGCACCTCGCGGCCCAGTCCGCCCGCCCCGAAAATGACGAGCGGGGAGCCGGTTTCGCCGGCTTCGTATTCTGAGAAAAACAAGGTAGTCATAGGCATCATCTACGGAGAAACGGGTGGGGGCGGCGTGCCCCGAAAGGCCGTGGTGGTGGCTTGGCCGGGCGCGGCCACGCCGCTGCCGCGCAGCACGCACCCGGCGGTGCGCCACAAAATGGCCATATCCAGCCGCCAGCTCAGGTGGTCGACGTACCATACGTCGAAGGCGAATTTTTCTTCCCAACTAATGGCGTTGCGGCCGTTCACCTGCGCCCAGCCCGTGAGGCCGGGCCGCACCTCATGCCGCCGGGCCTGGGTGGGCGAGTATAGTGGCAGGTACGCGGGCAGCAGCGGGCGCGGGCCCACTAGGCTAAGGTCGCCACGCACAATGTTCCAGAGCTGGGGCAGTTCATCGAGCGAGGTGGCGCGCAGCCAGCGGCCCAGGGCGGGCAGGCGCGCGGCGTCGGGCAGGAGCTGGCCGACGGTATCGCGCGCGTCGGTCATGGTTTGCAGCTTGTAGAGCGTGAACAGCCGCCCGTGCCAGCCCGGCCGCACCTGCCGGAACAGCCAATGCCCACGGTTCTGGGCCGCCGCCAGCGCCGCCGCGCCCGCCAGCAGCGGCAGCGTGAGCAGCAGCAAGGGCAGGCTGATGGCCACATCAAGCCAGCGCTTGCCGTAGCGAACGTAGAAGGAAGCGGGTACGGGCACGAGCGAATTAAACGGGACGACAAAGGTCGTCAGGCTGAGCGCAGCGAAGCATCTTCGCCGCTATAGTAAATAGTTGCATTGCGCAGTAAAGATGCTTCGCTGCGCTCTGCATGACGTTCTTTTGTGCCAAGTCCTGTTCTTATCGCACGCCATGCTCGTTTTCCCCAACGCCAAGCTCAACCTCGGCCTTTACGTCACCCAGCGCCGGCCCGACGGCTTCCACAGCCTCGAATCGGTGTTCATACCCCTGCCATGGACGGATGCGCTCGAAATGCTGCCCGCCGCGCCCGGCCAGCCCACCCACATCACCCTCACCGGCCACCCCATCCCCGGTGACCCGGCCACCAACCTCTGCGTACGGGCATACGAGCTGCTGCAGGCCGATTTTCCGCAGCTGCCGCCTGCGCAGCTCTACCTGCACAAAATCGTGCCCATTGGAGCCGGCCTGGGTGGCGGCTCGGCCGATGCTGCCTTTGCCCTGAAGGCGGCCAATGACTTATTCGGCCTGAGTCTTTCGCCTGAAGCATTGGAAAGCTATGCCCGCCGCCTGGGCTCCGACTGTGCCTTTTTCATTTGCAACCAGCCCGTGCTGGCCGTGGAGAAAGGCGATGTGTTCGAAGAAATTAACTTGAATTTGAAAGGCACCGCCTGCGTGGTGGTGTATCCCAATCTGCACATCAGCACGGCCGAAGCATACGCCCGCATCGTGCCACAGCCGCCTAAGTTTCCCTTGCGCGAGGCCCTAGCCCAACCCATGAGTACCTGGCGCGAAACCGTCAGCAACGACTTCGAAACGGCCCTGACGCCCGCGCATCCGGTGCTGGCTGATATTAAGAATCAGCTCTACGATGCTGGCGCTACTTATGCCAGCTTGTCCGGTTCGGGCTCGGCCGTGTACGGGCTCTGGGAAAAGGGGGAGCCGGCAGCGGTTGCGTGGTCGGCAGAGTACGCGGTGTGGTGGGGCGTGCTCTAAACCGGCACGGCCGGCTCCAAATCCGGCTCCTTGTCCTTCATCAGCCGGGCCACCAACGGGTGAATGAGCACGCTAAGCACGATGAGCAGCGTACCAATGTAAAAGCCCGTGCTCATGCGCTCCCCGTTGAACTGCGGCGCGTGGAGCAGGCCTTTGACATGTAGCCAATAGATAGCCGCGGCCATCGAAATGCCATAAACCGGCTCCAGGTTGATGGTCAGGTTCACAGCGAAAGGGGAGAGGCGCTTCATCAGTTCCACCGACGTGGAGAAGGCGTACACCGTGCACACACCCGCCAGCAAACCCAGCCAGAGCCAATCCAGGCCGTGCCAGGCCAGCTGCAGGCCCCGGTCCTGTGTGAAGTAATGGCTGTAAATCGGGAAAAACAGCGCGATGCTCAAACAGGCCCCTAGCATCTCGTAAAACGTGAGCCGCAGCGGCGGGTGCTGCTTAATCAGCTTGGAGTTCAGCACGCTGAACAGCGCCGACAAGCCCGCCGAGAGCACCGCCACGCCCAAGCCGAGCAACTGGTCAAGCTCGGCCTGGCTCACTAGGTACAGGCCCACCATCGTAATCAGCCCCAGCCCCACCTCGTAGCCGCGCACCCGGCGCCAGAGCAGCAGCGGCTCCAGCAGCGACGTCCACAAAGCCAGCGTGGCCAGCCCGGCCAGACACACGCTCACCGACGAGAGCCGCGCCGCTAGAAAAAAGGTAATCCAGTGCGTGGCCACCAGCGCGCCCACCGCCAGCAGCCGTAGCACCTGGCCCGCCGGAATGCGCCAGGCCATCTGCCGCGCCCCCAGCAGCACAGCCAGTCCCACGGCCGCCAGCAGCGTGCGCCAAAACACCAGTTCTACCGACGGCAGCGTCAGCAGCTTGCCCAAGATGGCCGTGAAGCCCCACAGGAGCACAATGAAATGGAGCTTGAGGTAGTCGCGAAGCATGGATGATTAAATAGTCAGAACGTCATGCAGAGCGCAGCGAAGCATCTTTACCTCAGTGGTAAATAATCGCGTTGCGCGGTAAAGATGCTTCGCTGCGCTCTGCATGACCGCCTACCATCCCACCAGTCCACTACCCGCTACTTTGGCACAAACCGGTACAGCGCCAGCCCAATCACGCTGAACACCGTGGTGGGCACCCAGGCCGCTACCAGCGGCGAAAGGCTGCCCACCTGCGCCAAGTTGCGGCTTAGCATCACGAAAATGATGAACACGAAGGCCAGCACGAAGCCCAGCGCAATCTGCCCGCCCACGCCGGCCCGCGACTTCCGGGCGCTCAGCGTCACCCCAATCAGGGTGAGCACCACAATGGCGAAGGGGTAGGAATACCGCTCGTACTTGTCGCTCAGGTAAATCTGGGTGTCGTCGGCTCCGCGCTCAATCTTGGTGCGAATGAAGGCATTGAGTTCCGGCAGGGTGAGGGTTTCGGCAATTTTGTAGTTGCTGGCGAAGTCCTTCGGGTAGAGGTTCAGGGTGGTGTCGCGGGCCGGGATGGTTTGCAGGGTTTCGTCCTGCGGGCCGCGGAAGGTGCGCACCAGCTGCGGCGACAAGTGCCACATGCGCTTCGTCGAGTCCCAGTTGATGGCGTCGGCCGTCATTCGCCGACGCAGCACGGTCCCATCAATGGTTTCAAAAGCAAAGCGGAAGCCGATGTTGTTCGTGTTGTCATAGCTTTCCATGAACACGTAGGTGCGCGGCCCCTCCTTGAAATGCACGTTGCGCCCCTGAAACCGGTACGGCAGCTTGATATAAGCTCGCTCAAACGCCACGCGCGACTTGCTGCCCACCGGCAGCACCCAGCCAATCAGCCCGAAAATAAGCAGCCCCACCACACTGCCGCCAATGGCGTACGGCAGCATCAGCCGCTTAAAACTCACCCCGCTAGCCAGAATGGCCACAATCTCGGTGCGCGCCGCCAGCTGCGCCGTCACAAAAACGACGGCAATAAAAATGGTAATCGGCGAAAGCAGATTGGCGAAATAGGGAAACAGATAAATGTAATAGCCGAAAATAATTTGCCCCATCGACAAATTATGCTGAATAAAGTCGTCGTTTTTCTCCGTGAAATCAATGACGCAAATCACCGACACGAGAATCACCACCGAGAAGAAAAACGCGGTCAGAAATTTCTTAATGATGTATTTGTCGAGGATATTCATTTTTAACGAATTTATAATCCGGCGGTCATGCTGAGCGCAGCCGAAGCATCTCGCGTGCCGAAGTAATTAATTGCGTTGCGCGGTAGAGATGCTTCGGCTGCGCTCAGCATGACGTTCTGATAAACCTACAGCCGTGTCATCACCTGCTTCACCATGCGCTCTTTCCAGGGGCCAAACGTGCCGGCGAGGATTTCCTTGCGGGCCTCCTTCACCAGCCACAGATAAAAGGCCAAGTTCTGGGCCGAGGCGATTTGCGGGCCCAGCATCTCCTTGCATTGAAACAGGTGGCGCACATACGAACGCGAATAGAACGTGCTGGCGTGCCCGCCGAGTTCGGGGTCGAGGGGCGAAAAGTCCATTTCCCACTTCTTGTTGGTGATGTTGACGATGCCCTGCGTGGTGAAGAGCATACCATTGCGGGCGTTGCGGGTCGGCATCACGCAGTCGAACATGTCCACGCCCAGGGCAATGTTTTCCAGGATGTTGGCCGGTGTGCCCACGCCCATCAGGTAGCGTGGCTTGTCCTTTGGTAGGATGTCGCACACCAGCTCGGTCATCTCGTACATCAGTTCGGCTGGTTCGCCCACGCTCAGCCCGCCAATGGCATTGCCGGCGCGGCCCTGCGCCGCGATAAACTCGGCCGATTTGATGCGCAAATCCCGGAACGTGCTGCCCTGCACAATCGGAAACAGGTTCTGCTCGTAGCCATAAAGGCCCTCGGTGCTGTCGAAGCGCTGGATGCAGCGCTTCAGCCAGCGGTGCGTCATGTCGAGCGAGCGGGCGGCGTAGTCGTATTCGCAGGGCCAGGGCGTGCACTCGTCGAAGGCCATAATGATGTCGGCCCCGATGACGCGCTGAATGTCCATCACGCCCTCCGGCGAGAACAAGTGCTGGCTCCCGTCCACGTGCGAGCGGAATTTCACGCCCTCTTCCTTAATCTTCCGGGTGTTGCTCAGCGAGTATACCTGGTAGCCGCCCGAGTCCGTCAGAATCGGCCGGTCCCAGCCGTTGAACTTATGCAGGCCGCCGGCCGCCTTCAGCACATCGAGCCCCGGCCGCAGGTAGAGGTGGTAGGTATTGCCAAGGATAATCTGGGCGTTGATGTCGGTTTTCAGCGTTTGCTGCGATACCGCCTTCACGGTACCGGCCGTGCCCACGGGCATGAAAATGGGCGTTTCAATGGTGCCGTGGGCCGTTTCGAGGCGGCCGGCGCGGGCTTTGGTGGCGGAATCCTGGGCGAGAAGGTCGAAGGTCATGCGGGAGGGGAGACGGGCGCGCAGCAGAGCGAAAAAAAGAACGTCATGCTGAGCGCAGCCGAAGCATCTCGCGTGCCGAAGTAATCAAGACCGTTTTCACGATTGAGTTACTAACCCGAGCGAGATGCTTCGGCTGCGCTCAGCATGACGGGCTGGAGCCCTTGCTTCCCGCAAAGATACCCCGGCCGCCCGGCGTCCCGTACTTTTGCAAGTCCATTCACGCCGCCGTTCCCTTGCCGATACCCATACCCACTTCCCCGTTTTTCTGGCTGCTGCTGGCGTGCGTGGTAGTGCAGCTCATTTACGCCGCCTATTTCTTCTGGCCCTTCGCCCGCCGCCCTCTCGAAGCCCCCGCCGACGCCCCCGGCCCGGACACGGAACCCGTTTCCATCGTGGTCTGTGCCCACAACGAACTCGACAACCTGCGCCGTCTGCTGCCGCTGCTGCTCCAGCAGGACTACCCGGCCGGCTTCGAAATCGTCCTCATCGACGACCGCAGCGACGATGATACCTACTTATATGCCCAGCAGCTGGCGCAGTATTACCACGAAAAAGTGCGCCTCGTGAGCGTGGCCCGCACGCCCCGTGGCTTCGGCCCCAAGAAATACGCCCTCACCCTCGGCATCAAAACCACCCGCTTCGCCCGCCTGCTCTTCACCGACGCCGACTGCATTCCGGCCACCAACCAGTGGCTGCGCCTCATGCAGCGTGGCTTCGCGCACGGCAGCGGGGCCGATGTGGTGCTGGGCTTCTCGGCCTACGCCGAAATGCCCGGCTTCCTCAACCAGCTCATCCGCTACGAGACGTTGCTCACCGCCGCGCAGTACCTCAGCTTTGCCTGGCGCGGCTGGCCCTACATGGGCGTGGGCCGCAACCTGGCCTACACCCGCGCCTGCTTCAACACCACCAAGGGCTTTGCCTCGCACATGCGCCTGCTCTCTGGCGACGATGACCTCATGGTGCAGGACGCCGTGCGCTACCGCCAGCGCATCACCGTGGTGGCCGACCCGCCCGCCCACACCTTGAGCGAACCCGCGCCCACCTGGCGCGCCTGGTGGAGCCAGAAGCGCCGCCACCTCTCCGCCGGCCGGGCCTACCGGCTGGCCGACCGTTTAAGAATTGGCACCTTCGTGCTGGCCAATATGTTGTTCTATTTGACTAACGCCGTGCTAGTTTTTTCGCCAAACAATTGGGTACCTTTGACGGTGGTATGGGTCCTCCGAACTTTGTTTGTGAGTGCCGTGTATGCCCGTCTCAGCCGCCGGCTTGAGCAGCCCGTAATCGTCGGGCTCCTGCCGGTGCTCGACGTGGTTTATTTTTTTCAGTACCTGGCCCTAGGAATCTCGCTGTTCCTCAACCGCACCCTTCGATGGAAGTAAACAACCAAGACATTCAAAAGCAGTTTTCAGCCAAAGCCAAGCACGACTTCAAGCTGATTCGCGCCGCCGTGGACCACGGCGACGAAAAGGCTTACGCCGAGCTGATGCACATCTACAAGAAGCCCGTGTACCACGTGGTGCTCAAGATGGTGCGCAACCAGGACGACGCCGAAGACCTCACCATCGAAGCCTTCGCCAAAGCCTTCCGCAACCTGCACAAGTTCAACCCGGAGTATGCGTTCAGCACCTGGCTGTTCCGCATTGCCACCAACAACTGCATCGACTTTATTCGCAAGAATAAAATCAAAACCATGTCGATTGACTCGGCCATCAAGGTCGACAACGGCGACGAAATCACCATTGATTTCCGCGACAACGACCTGAACCCGGCCGAGCACGCCGTGCGCAACCAGAAAATCGAAATCATGCGCCACGTCGTGTCGCGCCTGCCCGATAAGTACCAGCGCCTCGTGAGTTTGCGTTATTTCGACGAGCTCAGCTACGAAGAAATTGCCACCGAGCTCAAAGCCCCCCTCGGCACCGTGAAAGCCCAGCTGCACCGCGCCCGCGAGCTGCTCTATGACATGGTGAAGCACACCAAGCAGATTATTTAATTTTGAAAAAGCCCCGATGTGAGTCGGGGCTTTTTTGTGGGGTTTGGGTTGGCCGATAAAAGATGGAACGTCATGCTGAGCGAAGTCGAAGCATCTCTACCTCAATGCTAACTTAATCGTTCAGGCGAAGCGGTAAAGATGCTTCGCTGCGCTCTGCATGACGTGCTGGTGTTCGCCCCGTCGGTGCAAACGGCGCGCACCGTGCACCTTTGCAACCATGAATCTTTTGCAGCACTACTTCCCCGCGCTCACGCCCCAGCAGCTCCAGCTTTTCCAGCAGCTCGAAACCGAGTTTCGGGCCACCAACGAAGCCATCAACCTCGTGTCGCGCACCGACATGGACAATTTTGTGGAGCGCCACGTGCTGCATTCGCTGGGCATTGCCAAGGTCATTCAGTTCCCCAAAGGCAGCGCCGTGCTCGACGTGGGCACCGGCGGCGGCCTGCCCGGCCTGCCGCTGGCCATTATGTTCCCGGAGGTGCATTTTCACCTCGTCGACAGCATCGGCAAGAAAATCCGCGCCGTGCAGTTCATGACCGCCGCCCTCGGCCTGAATAATGTGACTGCCGAGCAAACCCGCGCCGAGCAGCTCCGCACCAAGTACGACTACGTGGTGAGCCGCGCAGTTGCCCGCCTCGCCACCTTCCACCCCTGGATTGCCCACCGCTTCAAGCCCCAGGGCCAGCCCGGCTCAGGCTTATATTATTTAAAAGGCGGCGACCTGGCCGAGGAAATTGCCGAATCCGGTTTGAAGGCGAAGGTCACAGATTTGAGTGATTTCTTTAAGGAGGAGTTTTTCGAAACCAAAAAAGTGGTTTTCGTGCCCGCCAAATAGTTTTTGCCTGTCATTGCGAGGCCGCAGGCCGTGGCAATCCGTCCTGTTCTCAGCGACAAACCTACTGATGTGATAAAGCCCTAAAACGTGAAAAGCCCCGGCACTGCGCAGTGCCGGGGCTTTCTGGTAAAAGGTAGTGTCTGGTTTTAACAGGAAAGATTGGCTACGCTGAACTTCGTTTGCAACGGCCTGCGGCCTCGCAATGACAGGCGATTCCTACGCCGGCACCTCCGCCGTTAGAAATTCCACCGCCCGCCGCTCCGAGTAGTACTCCCCGTTGCTCTCAGCGAAGCCCACGTGCCCGCCATCGGCTGGAGTTTCCAGAAACACGAAGGGCGACTGTGCCGCCACCACCCGCGGGAAGCAGGAAGCCGGTAGAAACGGGTCGTTCTGCGCGTTCACCAGCAGCGTGGGCACCCGGATGCCACTTAAGTAGCGGCCGGAGCTGGCGTATTGGTAATAGGCATCGGCCGAGTCGAAGCCGTGCATGGGAGCCGTGTATTTGTCATCGAACTGCGGGAAGTTGCGCAGTTGTTCCAGCCCTTCCAAGTCAACCTCGCCGGGCAGCAAGGCTGCTTTGTCGCGGATTTTCTGGCGCAACGATTTCAGAAAACGCCGCATGTAAACTTGGTTTTGAGGCCGCCCGATGTGTATCGAACTGGCCCGCAAATCCGTCGGTACTGAAAACACGGCGGCCCGCTGCACCTCAGCCGGCACGCGGCTGGCGTCTTCGCCTAGGTATTTCAGCGTCACGTTGCCGCCAGCTGAGAAGCCCAGCAGGTAGGCGCGTTGGTAGCGGCCGGTGGCCAACGCGTGGCGCAGCACGGTGTCCAAATCCTCGGTGTCGCCGAGGTGGTAGGAGCGGAGCAGGCGGTTCATTTCGCCGCCGCAGCTGCGGTAGTTCCACGCCAGGGCGTCGAGGCCGGCGCGGTTGAGGGCGCGCACCATGCCGCGCACGTAGGGCCGGGAGGCATCGCCTTCGAGGCCGTGCGACACAATGGCCAAGCCGTCGGTAGGGCGCATCCCGGGCAGGCGGCTCCAGTCCAGGTCCAAGAAGTCACCGTCGGGCAACTCCAGGCGCTCGCGCTGGTAGGCCACGTCGGGCACGGTGCGCCACAAGCTGGGCACAATGGTCTGCAAATGGCCGTTAAACAAATAGAACGGCGGCTGATAGTGAGGCTGAGCAACGAGCGGCATGGCGCGGATAAATAAGTGGGCTAAATGGCGCGCTGGGTAGGACTGAATAAGAAGTAAAGTTCGAACTTAATCGGCATGCATACTAATTTAGGGGTGCCAAAGTGAAATTGACATGAGCTTAAACAAGCTTTAAAATGATTTTGGTCTGTTGCCGTTAGGCTGAATCAGCTTTCACTCAAGAATTTTGCTGGCAGGGTTTGAATTTGTCAGACGGATTCGTACCTTTGCCCTCCCAAACACAGAACTCAAGCATAACGCTCCTATATATTTCCTGCTCATGGCAAACCATAAGTCGGCCCTCAAACGCATCCGCAGCAACGAAGCCAAGCGCGTGTTGAACCGTTACCAGCACAAATCCACCCGCACGGCTATCAAAAAGCTCCGTACGACGACCGACAAAACGGCCGCCCAGGAGCTGCTGAAGAAGGTGTCTTCGATGCTGGACCGTCTGGCCAAGAAGAACATCATCCACAAAAACAAAGCTGCTAACAACAAAAGCAAGCTGACAAAACTCGTTAACGCGCTCTAGTGCGACTACGAGTCTAGGAAGGCCAGACTGCGCCGCCCCAAGGTCTGGTCTTCCGCTCATCACAGAAGCCCTGCTCGGTATCGAGCAGGGCTTCTTGCGTTTAGCTGGTGGCGCTTGGTAAGTCGGTCGGATTCGGTACCTTACAGCATCATTCCACGCCACCGCTACCCACATGAAACACGCTTACCGCTGCCTGCGGCCTTTACTGGCCGTAGTCTTACTAATGACGGGCTTTGGTGCCCGCGCCCAGCAAGCCTGGCGGCCGTTTCGGCCGGGCCTGATTTATGCTTACCGCGAAGTGTTGAGCGTACCCAATAACCTCGCACACACACTACGCGTCGATTCTGTGTATGCCACAGCGAATGGCGATTCCGTTTACGCCTTCAACCAGCGCTTGCGTACGTCTACCGCTACCGCATATCCTACGGGAGGTTCGCTAAAAAGCCGCAATAATCTGTTTGGCGCGCTGATGCGCTGGCGGCCGGGCCAAGCCAGCTACACATTAGAGGCCCTGGCCCAAGCCAATGTACAAACAGCCGTGAGCCTGGAACTGTTTCCGCGGGCAGCAGTGGGCAGCACCTGGATTGCCAGTAGCCAGCCGCTCCGAACGGCCACGCTAGCCAGCCGCAGCTGGGAAACCCTGAGTCCCGGCGTGCAGGACACGGTGTCGGTTATCAACATCAACACTGCCGGCGCCACCGCCACCGTTCGGCTTAGCCGGCGCTACGGCCTGTTGGCCGGGCCGCAGTGGCTGGGGGGAGCTACGGGCAGCCAAATGGAGCAGGCCCTGCTCCCAGCCAGCTTCGCGCAGTCGCTCTACAACCCCGTGCGGCTGTTCGACGTGCAGCCCGGCGACGAGTTCGGGTACGACGAGGACGACATCGTGCGGGCCATTCGATGCTACGACAATAAGATATTGCGCCGCATCGTGTCGCGCCGCCTGACCGCTGACAGTTTGATTATTACTTATCAGGAGCAGCGTCGAAACGAAAGCTTCGGTTACGCGGGGCCCTGTTCTACACCGGCCTACTTATATTATTCGCCAATTACGATAAACCATTGGGCAATAGCTCTTTCGGGTAATCAGTGGCAGCCCGGGGGCGCTACGATGCAACTGGGGGCGTTGCGCCTGCTGACTGGCGAATACGTGGTTATTGGAACTGGTAGCTACCCCACCTTGCTGGTTGGAATGCCCATCGGCACCGCTGGCGGTGGGGGGTGTAGCTCAATCGCAAACCGCATCAGCTATTATCCTCACTACGTTCAAAACCCCTCAAGCCCGGCCATTCCCATTTACCGTACCGGCCTTGATTACGCGGCCTGGCAATACAGCTTTGCGCCTGCTAGTACCACCACCATGGAAGGGTGGTACGGCTTGATATATTCCCGCAGAACCATCAACGGAGCTGTCACCATATGTGGCTCGCCTTTGAGCTTCAGAAGCTTGCTGCCCACCCGCGCTGCCCAAGCCGCCGAGCTGGCCACGCTGCACCCCAACCCCGCTGCCGAGGCCGCCACGCTCACCCTGGCCCAGCCCGCTCGCGCCGGCCAGGCCCTGCGCCTGACCGATGCGCTGGGCCGCCCCGTGTGGCAAACGCTCGTGACCGCCGGCCAAACCACGCTGACCGTGCCGCTGGCCGGGCAGCCGGCCGGCCTCTACCTGCTGCACTTGAGTGGCAGCGACGGTAACTCAGCAACTTGGAAGCTGACCCACGAATAAAGCTTCGCACAAAAAAGCCCCCGCAGTATTAACTGCGGGGGGCTTTTTTGTATCAATCTATTTTGACAATGCTTTACGCTATGCTCACTTTCACCATGTTGGCTTTGCCTTTGTCCTGAATGGGCATCGAGCCGGTGTTAATGAAAATATCACCGGCTTCGAGGTGGCCGGTGGTGGTGAGGACGTAGCGGATGTCGGCCACCGTGCTGTCGGTGCTCACCAGGCGGTCGTAGTAGAAGCTGCGCACGCCCCACACCAGGCTCAGCACCGTGAGCAGGGGGCGGTTATCGGTGAAGATGAAGATGTTGGCTTTGGGGCGGTACTTGGCCAGCTGGAAGGCCGTGTAGCCGTGGTGCGTCATGCCGGTAATGGCTTTCGAACCCGTGTTTTTGGCCAGGTGGCAGGAGGCCGAAAGTACGCTGTCGGCCATGAAGTTGGGGCCGGTGGGGTCGATGGGCCACCAGCGGTGGAAGAGTTGCGGGCTGCGGCTTTCCACGCTCAAGATGGTGCCCACCATCGAGCGAATCACCTCGGCCGGGTAGGCACCCACGGCGGTTTCGGCCGAAAGCATCACGGCGTCAGCGCCGTCGAGCACGGCATTGGCCACGTCGCTGGTTTCGGCGCGGGTGGGGCGGGGTGCCGTAATCATCGATTCCATCATCTGGGTGGCCACGATGACGGGCTTGCCGGCGGCGTTGCACTTGGCAATAATCATTTTCTGCGCCATCGGCACCTCCTCCATCTTTACCTCCACGCCGAGGTCGCCGCGGGCCACCATGATGGCATCGGTGATGGCGATGATTTCGTCGATGTTGCGCAGGCCGTCGGGCGTCTCAATTTTGGCCACCACGCGGGTGGTTTTGCCCGATTGCGCAATCAGGTTCTTGATGAAGCGGATGTCGTCGGCCTTGCGGGCGAAGCTCAGCGCCACCCAGTCCACGTCGTGCTCCAGGCCAAACTGCAGGTCCTCGATGTCCTTTTCGGTCATGCTCGGGGCCGACACTTCCGAGTCAGGGAGGTTGATGCCCTTGCGGGGCTTCACAAGGCCGCCGTACACCACTTCCACGTCCACTTCCTTATCGCGGTCGGTGGCCAATACTTTCAGCTCAATTTTGCCGTCGTCAATCAGAATCATGTCGCCGGCCTTCACGTCGCGCGCCAGACCCAGGTAAATCGTACTTAGGCGCGTGGCCGTGCTGATTTCCTTCTCGCCGCACACCAGCTTCAACTTGTCGCCGGCTTTGATTTCGACGCCACCGCCTTCTACTTCGCCCAGACGAATCTTAGGCCCCTGCAAGTCCTGCAGCAAGCCCACCGACGTTTTCATGTCCTTGTTCAACCGTCGCACCGTGTTAATAACGGAGAGGTGGTCCTCATAGGAGCCGTGCGAAAAGTTAAGGCGAAATACATCGACGCCTTCGCGCATGAGCACGCCAAGGCGCTCGTAGGTATTCGATGCCGGGCCCACGGTGGCCACAATTTTAGTCTTGTTGAAAACGGGTTGATTTTCCATGCGGGAGTCGTTGGAACTAGCAGTACAAAAAAACTCCCCTCCTCAAATCGGGGAGAGGACGTTTTGCCGAAGGCAAAATCGAATGAGATAAAGCGAAAGCAGGCCGTGTAGGGGTTAAGCCAGGGGCCTGCCAGGGCAAAAGTCGTTGAATTAAATTGAAATGCCTATTGATGAGCGGGAATCTTGTGAAAACGATTGCCCAATGCGGCCCGGGTCACTCCAGCACGACGTAGGGGCGGGGCTTGCCCCCGCCCGGCTATTCGCTCCGCATCAACGATTCTGTTCAACGACCGGGCGGGGGCAAGCCCCGCCCCTACGTCGTTCTGAAGCAAACTCACAAAATCAGATTCTCCTTATACTTAAGCGTATTGGGGTCGAACTGGCAGACGTACTGCACCGCATCAAGGGCGGCGAGCTGTTGCAGCAGCGCCTCATCGGCCAAGGCGCCGGTGCCGTTGCTCACGGCCAGCAGGTAGTCGTATTCCTTGATGTCGGGCGCCAGGAAGGGCTTTTTGAGGTTGGAAGGGGCTACCGAGCGGTTGCGCAGCAGCCGGAACGTGAGCGCCTCGGTGGCGTGCAGGTAGTGCGTAAACACCAGCCGGCCGCGGCTGAGCAGGTTCAATAGCAGCTCGGGCTGCTTGATGAGGCGCAGGCGCAGGGCCCGGTTCAGGTTCCAGGCCAGGGTATAGTCGCGGGTGCTGCTCACCAGCCCGAACAGGGCAAAGTCGCACTCGTAGTCAACGTCGAGGGTGAAGGTCTTCATAGGAGCCGCAAAAAGGGCACCCGCGGGGCGGGCAGGGCAAAGCTACGGCCTGCCGGGGCCGCTTGCCAGCCGCGCGGCCATAATGTTGTACCCCGAAATGAAAAGCGCGTCCGTGGGTTAGATGAAAATTCTCTCGTTACTTTGTGCCATAGTTTTCCTTAAACCCCCCACGGAGATGTCTGAAATCGCAGAAAAAGTAAAGGCCATTATTATTGATAAACTGGGCGTTGAAGCCTCGGAGGTGACCCCCGAAGCAAGCTTTACCAACGACCTGGGTGCTGACTCGCTGGATACCGTTGAGCTCATCATGGAGTTCGAAAAGGAGTTCAACGTGAGCATCCCCGACGACCAGGCCGAAAACATCGGCACCGTGGGCCAAGCCATCAGCTACCTCGAAGAGCACGCTAAGTAGTCTTCCTTTCATCCCCGCGAAGCGCGAAATTTGAGTTGTAGCCTTTACGCTGATTTCCTGTTTCGCGCGGTATGACCCCCATACTGCGCATACCGGCCGGCCCGCCGCCGGCCGGTTTTGCTGTTTTATCCCGCCTCATCATTCGCGCCAGTGGCGCTTGCTCTGTATGACGTCCATCCGACGGGTTGTCGTTACCGGCCTCGGGGCCATCACGCCCCTGGGCAACACCGCCCCAGCCTACTGGGAAGGCCTGCGCACGGGCACCAGCGGCGCCGCTACCATCACGCGCTTCGACCCAGCCAAGTTCAAAACCCGCTTTGCCTGCGAAGTCAAGGACTACAATCCCGACACGTACTTCGACCGCAAGGAGCACCGCAAAATGGACTTGTTCACGCAGTTCGCGGTGATTGCCTCCGACGAAGCCATTGCCGATTCGGGCCTACTCGAAAGCGGCGTGGACAAGGACCGGGTGGGCGTAATCTGGGGCTCCGGCATCGGCGGCCTGAAATCGCTGCAGGAAGAATGCTTCCAGTTTGAGCGCGGCGACGGTACCCCCCGCTATTCGCCGTTCTTCATTCCGCGCATGATTGCCGATTCCTCGTCGGGCAATATCAGCATCAAAAACGGCTTCCGCGGGCCGAATTTCGTGACCACGTCGGCCTGCGCCTCGTCGAACGACGCCATCATCGCGGCCTTCAACAACATCCGCCTCGGCCTGGCCGACGCCGTGGTGACGGGCGGTTCCGAAGCAGCCATCACCGAATCGGGCGTGGGCGGCTTCAACGCCCTCAAGGCCATGAGCGAGCGCAACGACGACCCGGCCTCGGCCTCGCGCCCTTATGACAAGGACCGCGACGGCTTTGTGCTGGGCGAGGGCGCCGGCGCGCTGGTGCTCGAAGAGTACGAGCACGCCAAGGCGCGCGGCGCTAAAATTTACTGCGAGCTGATTGGCGGCGGCATGTCGTCGGACGCTTACCACATCACCGCGCCCGACCCGAGTGGCGAAGGCGTGGTGCTGGTGATGAAAAACGCCCTGCGCGACGCCGGCATTCAGCCCGAGGAAGTGGATTACATCAACACGCACGGCACGAGCACGCCGCTGGGCGACGGCGCCGAAATCAAGGCCATTGAGAAAGTATTCGGCGCGCACGCCGAGAAGCTGAACATCTCCTCGACCAAAAGCATGACCGGCCACCTGCTGGGCGGCGCCGGCGGTATTGAGGCGGTGGCCTGCATCATGGCCATGCAACACGGCCTGGTGCCGCCCACCATCAACCTGCACACGCCCGACCCGGAAATCAACCAGGCGCTGAACTTCACGCCGAACACGGCGCAGGAACGCGACGTGCGCGTGGCCATGAGCAACACTTTTGGGTTTGGCGGCCACAACACGTCGGTGATTTTCCGTAAACTGTAGGCTTGACTTTTGGGTCAACAAGAGGCACTCAGAACGTCATGCTGAGCGAAGCCGAAGCATCTCTACTGCGCAACTAATCCTTTCGATTGAGTTAGTATTGCAGTAGAGATGCTTCGGCTTCGCTCAGCATGACGTTCTTTTTTGTCGTTTCCTTTCTACCAGAATCTAAATTTTCTTTCCCTTGCTCGGTTTCGTTTCCCGTCTTTTTGCTTCTGATAAGTCGTTTCGTCAGGCCGTAGCGACCGTGACGGGCCAGCGGCCCAAAAACGCCAAGCTGTATCGGCTGGCGTTCACGCATTCCTCGGCGGTGCGGCAGCAGCCCGCCATCGGCCGCCACCAGACGAATGAGCGGCTGGAGTTTCTTGGCGATGCCGTGCTGGGCACGGTGGTGGCGGAGTACCTGTTTAAAAAATACCCTTACGAGCAAGAGGGCTTTCTGACGGAGGTACGCTCGCGCATCGTGAACCGCGAAAGCCTGAACAACATCGCCCTCAAGCTGGGCCTTGATAAGCTGGTACAACTGGACACCGCGCAGGGCCGCGCCGCCCGCTCGCGCTCGGTGAACGGCAACGCGCTGGAGGCGCTGGTCGGGGCCGTGTACCTGGATTTGGGCTACCAGTCGGCCCGGAAATTCATCCTTACGCGCCTCGTGAAGGGCTTTGTGGATGTGCACACGCTCACGACGACCACGGCCAATTTCAAGAGCAAGCTGGTGGAATGGGCGCAGCGCGAGGGCAAAACCCTGCGCTACGATATCACCGGCGAGGCCCGGCCGGGCGGCATGATGGAGTTCACGGCCAATGTGCTGCTGGATGAGGAAATCGTGGCCACCGGCATGGGCCTGAGCAAGAAGCAGGCCGAGCAGCTAGCCGCCGAGCGGGCCCTGACGGAGCTGGGCGTGGCTTAAAGTTTCTCAGCATGTTGACTGCAAGAGCCTCGGAGGGAAGACATTCAGTTGCTGAGTGTCGCCCCGCCGGGGCTTTTTTGTTCGATAGCATAGGTTTTTGCCAACAACTCGCCCCGTTGGGGCTTGTGTAATCTGAATTGACTAACCCCAGTTGTTTAATAATATGCGTATTGCCGGAGCCGCCCTCAATCAGATTCCCATTGACTGGGAAAACAACCTTCGCAACATTCGGACGGCCATTGAGCAGGCTAAAGCATCGGGCGTGCAACTGCTGTGTTTGCCTGAACTGTGCCTGACCGGCTATGCCTGCGAAGACTTGTTTCTGAGCGACTGGATGCCGGAGTCGGCGCTGGCGCACCTGCAGGCCGTGCGGCCCTGGACGGACGGCGTTTGCGTGGTAGTGGGGCTGCCGGTACGGCTCAATCACTGCACCTATAACACGGCGGCGGTGCTGCGCGATGGGCAGATTCTGGGCTTCGCGGCCAAGCAGTTTCTGGCCAATGACGGGGTGCATTACGAGACACGCTTCTTCGCGCCCTGGGTGGCGGGCGAGCAAACGACCGTGACCTTGGAAGGGGAGACGTGGCCGCTGGGTGACCTGATTTTTGAGCACGAGGGCGTACGCTTCGGCTTCGAGATATGCGAGGATGCCTGGCGGGCCGATAATGTGCGGCCGGCCTGCCGGCTCACGGGCAAGGTCGACTTGATTGTGAACCCATCGGCCAGCCACTTTGCGATGAGCAAAACCGACGTGCGCTACCAACTGGTGATGAAGGCCTCGCGCACGTTTGATTGCACGTATCTGTACGCCAACTTGCTGGGCAACGAGGCCGGCCGAATCATTTTTGATGGTGAAATATTGGTGGCGCGCAACGGCCATTTGCTGAAGCGCAACCAGTTGCTGAGCTTCAAGGAAGTGGATTTGGAATGGGTGGACGTGGATTTCACGACGCCGCAGGAGCCGGCGGTCGAAATCGCGCCGTTGCCCGCGCCTGATGAGTACAAGGAACTAAACCAGGCCATGAGCCTGGCGCTGTTCGACTACCTGCGCAAGGCGCGCAGCCGGGGTTTCGTGCTGAGCTTGAGCGGCGGGGCGGATTCCTGTTTCTGCGCCGTGGGCGTGGCTGAGATGGTGCGGCTGGGCGTGGAGGAGTTGGGGCTGGAGGAGTTCAAGCGGCGTAGCGGCTGCTTCCCGGTGGCCAGCGAAACGGTGGTGACTCAGGAGGGCGCCGGCGGCAAAGCCGCGCAGGTGGTGGAAAAGCCGGCACCTGAAAGGACCCTGAATACCAACCAGCAGCTTGTGCAGCAGCTGCTTACTTGCGCTTACCAGGGCACCGTTAATTCCTCGGACGACACCTTCAACTCGGCCAAAGAGCTGGCTGACAGCATTGGCGCCCGCTTCTATCGCTGGACGATTGACGAGGAGGTAACCGGGTACGTGGGTAAAATCCAGGGCGCGCTGGGCCGGGAGCTGACTTGGAAAACCGACGATTTGGCCCTGCAAAACATTCAGGCGCGGGTGCGGGCCCCCGCCATCTGGCTGCTGGCCAACGTGCAGAATTGCCTGCTCATCACCACTTCCAACCGCTCCGAAGCCAGTGTGGGCTACTGCACCATGGACGGCGACACGGCCGGCAGCATCTCGCCCATTGCGGGCGTCGACAAGGACTTCGTGAAAAAATGGCTGCGCTGGGCCGAAACCGAGCTGGGCTATACTGCCCTGCGCCACGTGAACGCCCTGCAGCCCACCGCCGAGCTGCGCCCGCTCGAAGACAAGCAAACCGACGAGCGCGACCTCATGCCCTACACCCTGCTCAACCGCATCGAGCGCTTGGCGTTCTACGACCGCCTCAGCCCCAAACAGGTGCTGGCCATGCTGGAAGGCGAAGGCACGGGCTTCGACACCGAGCAGCTGAAAACCTACGTGCGCCGCTTCTACAGCCTTTGGAGCCGCAACCAGTGGAAGCGCGAGCGGTACGCGCCCAGCTTCCACCTCGATGACTACAACGTGGACCCACGCTCCTGGCTGCGCTTTCCCATTCTCAGCGGCGGCTTTGCCGAGGAGCTGGCGGGGCTGTAAAATGTACCCCGAAGAGGTGCTTCGGTTCGCGTTGAGCAAGCAACCCAGACGCCGGCCGAAGCACCGCTTCGGGGTACCTATTCAGGCCTCATTTCGAATTAATGGAAATAAAATAGCAAACCCGCGCAAGGTTGGCCGCCGAATGGGACCTATTGCCTTGTAGCTCCGGCTCGGTCAATACTGGCCCAGCCTTTCGCCGACCCTTTTGTTTTCTTTTCTGTGGCTTGCGCAATCCCGTTGTTTTTGGTTGATGAGCCACCGGTTGGCCCCTGTTTGATGGACCCGGCCGTAGCGGCCGAGGCTGAGCTGGTGGCGCAACTGCAGCAAGGCAGCGAGGCTGCTTTTCGCACGCTGGTGGAGCGATACCAGGACCGTATTTACCGGGTGGTACTGTCGCTGCTCCGCTCGCCGGAAGAGGCCGAGGATGTGGCGCAGGAAGTGTTTGTGGAGGTTCACCAGACCATTAGCCGGTTCCGGGGCGAGGCCGGGCTCAGCACCTGGCTCTACCGCCTGGCCACGTCGCGGGCGTTGAAAAACCTGCGGCGCGCCCGCGCCAAAAAGCGCTTTGCCTACTTCACCAGCCTGTTGGGTTTCGGCAATGAAGTGCTGCACGAAGCGCCCACCCATGCGCACCCGTTGGCGCTGCTGGAGGGGCAGCAGCAGCTGGGCCTGCTGCTGGAGCACATTGCCCGCTTGCCCGACCAGCAGCAGGTGGCCTTCACGCTGCGCCACGAGCAGGAGCTGAGCTACGAACAAATCGCTGCCGTGCTCAATACCACCGTGCCTGCCGTGGAGTCGCTCTTGTTCCGGGCCCGCAAAACCCTTCGTACACGCCTGCAACCGCATTTTCGCCATGACTAAGCCCGACCTCCGCTCCGTTGCTGATGAGGCCTTGGATGCCTTGCTCCGCCAGCTTCCCCGCCAATCCCAGGCCCGGCCCCGGCCGTTTTTCTACGGCCGGGTGCAGGCCCGCCTCGTCGACGCCGAAGCATCGACGGCGAGGCCACTGTTGCCCGACTGGCTGCGCCGGCCGGCCTTTGCGGCCCTGCTGGGCGCCTTGGTGCTGAGTTTGTCCGGCGATTGCGCGGCGGGAGGCGCGGCGGCCACTGGTCCGGCCAGCTACCAGGCGCCGCATTTGCCGGCGCGCTAGGGGCGTCCGGTTTCTTGCGCTGCCCGGGCCGGATGTCCGGGCGGGGCGTGCCTTCCTCCGCCGGGCAATGAGCCCGAGGGCGGAGTACCTTTGACCACCTATCACATTTTTGCCCCGCATGTCGCCTTTCTTCGCCGCCATTTACTGGAACATCAACCCCATCATTGCCCACCTCGGGCCGGTCACGCTGCGCTGGTACGGGCTGTTTTTCATGCTGCCCTTCGTGGTGGGCACGTTCATCCTCACGCACATCTACCGCTCAGAGCGGGTGTCGCCGCAGTGGGTCGACGTGATTACCATCTACATGCTCATCGGCACCATCGTGGGCGCGCGGCTGGGCCACATGCTGTTTTATGACTTTGAGGCGCTGATGGCCGACCCGCTGGTGGTGTTTAAAATCTGGCAGGGTGGGCTGGCCAGCCACGGCGCTACCATCGGCATCTTGCTGGCCTGCTGGCTGTTTGCCCGCAACAACAAGTTCGATTATCTGTGGGTACTCGACCGCATTGTGATTGTGGTGGCGCTGGGCGGCGCCTGCATCCGCACCGGCAATTTGATGAACTCCGAGATTGTGGGCAAGCCCACGAACGTGCCGTGGGCCTTCACCTTCCCGCGCGACACGGAGCACCTGCTGCCCGCCACCAGCCCGCTGCCTAGCGGCGCGGTGCTGGTCGACCGTGTGGCGCAGACCAACGGTACGTATGCCTACCCGCTGCACGCCGCCGGCCAGCCCACCACGGCCGACACGCTGATGGCCGTGCCGCGCCACCCCACCCAGATTTACGAGGCGCTGTTCTGCATCTTCCTGCTCGCGCTGCTCTACTCGATGTGGAACCGCACCAAGGAGCGCACCCCGCGCGGGCAGCTGTTCGGGCTGTTTGTAGTGCTGCTGTTCACGCAGCGCTTCCTGGGCGAATACCTCAAGGAAAACCAGGTGAAGTTCGAAGACGGCCACCTCTTCAACCAGGGCCAACTACTGAGCATTCCGCTGATTTTCATCGGCATCTGGGTTCTGTGGCGGGCGGGCAAAGACCCTGAAAACCCTTACGGCTACGCCCCGCGCGATTTGGAAGAAAAAGAAGCGGCGGCGTTGCCGCCCACCGCACGCTAAAGTGCTTGAAGCAGGTTGTATAATGCGCAGGTAATTTGTTGATAAAGAAATGCATAAGTGGCGGTAGTTTTTGAAGCGCCTGCCTGTAGCGTTTTATTCGGCGCGGCCGGGAGCTGGTTCAACGCTCGCACAATCGGGTTAAGCGAATAAGCATTTCTTAAGAGCCTGAGGGGATATAGCTTGCCCTCATTCGGCATGCGGTAAATTCTCATCAAAGACAGGTGAGGCCGTGCACGGTCGATGCTCACCCGGGCAGTGGCGCTTGCTAATGGCGCGGCTGCTTAACTGCTCTTGATGCCCCTGCCGATGCTGCTTTCCGCTCCGCTCACCTGTCTGGTTGTCGACGACAACGAGATGAACCGCCTCAACCTTGAGCACCTCATCGAGCTCACGCCGCAGCTGGAGCTGGTGGCCTCGTTTGCCAACGGCCTCGACTGCCTGAACTTCTTCACGCAGGGCGGGCAGGCCGATATCTTGTTTCTCGACATCGAAATGCCCCAGCTCACGGGCCTCGATTTGGTGCGCATCCTGCCCGTGCCCCCGCCCGACATTGTGCTCGTGACCTCGCACCGCGACTACGCCGTGGATGCCTTCGACCTGAGCGTGAGCGACTACGTGGTGAAGCCCGTGGAGCTGCCGCGCTTCCTGCAGGCTGTGCAGCGGGTGGTGAAGGGCCGCCAGGCCGCTCCGGCTGCCACTAAGCCCCAAGCCAGCCTGGCGGCTTCGGCCACCGAAAACGAGTTTTTGTTCGTGAAAGTGAACAAGAAGCTGGTGCAGGTCCGGCTCGACGATATTCTCTACATCGAAGCCCTGTCGGACTACTGCGTGCTGGTGCTCGACAAGCAGAAGCTCATCGTGTACAGCACCCTGCGGCGCATCGAAGAGCGGCTGCCATCCCCGCGCTTCGTGCGGGTGCACCGTTCCTACATCATCAACATGCGGCGCATCGAGGCAGTCGAAGACCACATCGTGCAGTTTGCCAAGGTGGAAGTGCCCGTGGGTAAATCGTACCAGGAAGGCTTTCAGCGCCAGCTGAAGGAGTTTTAGCCCGGCGTTTCGGCCGGCAATTCGCTTGGCACGGCGGCCAGGGCCCGCGCCACCAGGGCCACCAGCTGCGCCACCATGGCGGGCCGCTCGGCGGCGGATTGGGACGGGCCGGGTACTTTTTCGAGCACGGCCACGAGGGCGGCCACGCCGGTCACGCCCATCATTTCCAGGCTGGGCTTGATGTGGTGCGTGGTTTCGGCCACCCGGTCCCACTGGCCGGCGGCGGCGGCTTCCTGCAGCTGCGCCAGGCTGGCGGGCGTGTTGGCGAGGAAGGAGCGGATGATTTTCGTCACGAAGGCCTCGCGGCCGTGGGCCATGGTGCGCAGCTTGGCCAGGTTGTAGGGCGCCGCGCCGCGGGGCGTATTGCGCAGGGCTTCGAGCTTGGTGTAGAGCTCGTGCTCGTCGAAGGGCTTGGCCAGGGTGTCGTTCATGCCGGCGGCACGGTAGCGCTCGTTGTCTTCGCGGAAAGCATTGGCTGTGAGGGCCAGAATGGGAATCTGGGCGCGTACAGGGTTGGGGTGCAGGCGCACGGCCTGGGTCACTTCCACGCCGCTCAGAAGAGGCATCTGGATGTCCATCAGGGCCACATCGTAGTCGTGCTCCGAAAGCATGCGCAGGCCCTGCTCGCCGTCCACGGCTTCTTCGAGAATGACGCCCCATTCTTCGAGCATGAAGCGGGCTACTTCGCGGTTGATTTCGTTGTCTTCGACCAGCAAGGCCCGCAGGCCCGCCAGGGAGCCAGTGTTGACGTTGGCCTGCCCCGGGGCGGGCTTGTGGGCCGCCTCGGCAGTGGGCAGTGTAAGGGTGAAGGCAAAGGTGCTGCCCACGCCCGGCGCGCTTTCCACGCTGAGGGTGCCGCCCAGCTGCTCCACCAGCGCCCGGCTGATGCTCAGGCCCAGGCCCGTGCCGCCGAAGTGGCGGGTGGTGTCGGCATAGGCCTGGGTGAAGCCCTCGAACATCTGGGCCTGCCGGTCGGCCGGAATGCCGATGCCCGTGTCGGTGACGCGGAATTCGACGGTGAGGTGGGTAGCGGTTTCGGCCACCGGGCGCGCCGCCACGCCGATGCTGCCCCGCTTGGTGAACTTGATGGCGTTGCTAATCAGGTTGAGCAGAATCTGGTTGAGCCGGTAGGGGTCGCCCACCACCCAGGCCGGGGGCAAGTGCGCCTCGGTCAGCTGGTTGCAAAAGGACAAGCCTTTTTCCTGCGCCTGCAACTGGCTGGGGCGCAGCGCCTGGCTCATGGAGTCGAACAGGTTGAAGGCTACCTGCTCGAAATTGAGCTTGCCGGCCGAAATCTTGGCCATGTCCAGCACGTCGTTGATGACGCCCAGCAAGTGCTGGCCGGAGGTGTTGATGACGCGCAGCAGTTCCTGCTGATGGGCGTCGAGGCGGGTTTTGCCCAGCTGCCGGGCCATGCCCAGCACGCCATTGAGCGGTGTGCGGATTTCGTGGCTCATGTTAGCCAGGAAGTTCTCCTTGGCCCGCGCGGCCGATTCGGCGGCTTCCTTGGCGCGCTTCATCTCGTGCTCGGCCTGAATGCGCTCCGTGATGTCGTGCGAGTGGGCGATGACGTAGGCCGGCTGGCCGGGCTCGTTCACCAGAAAGTTGCGGTAGAGCAGGTAGCGCAGCTCCCGGCTGCCGTGCGGGCGCACCCGCTGCACGCCGGAGGCCTGCTGCTCAGCGGCAATGCGCTGCAGGTATTCGGCATAGGCCGCATGGTCTTCGGGCGGCATCACGTCGGCCACGTTGCTGCCAATGAGGACCTCCACCGCGCAGTTGAGGAGCTCGCCAAGCGCGGGGTTGGCCGTGAGCACCGTGCCGTCGAGGGCGTGGGTGCAAATCAGGGCCTGGGCGTAGTGCATCAGGTCGCGGTACTGCTTTTCGCTGTGCTCCAGCGTACGCTGGGTCTGTTTCAGGGCGGTGATGTCGGTGCTCACGCCCAGCACGTGCACGGTGCCGTCGGGCCGCGCCAGGGGCCGCTTCACGGTTTGGAACACGCGCGGCACGCCGTCGCGCTGGGTGAGGGTTTCCTCGATGGTCAGCTCCTGGCCGGTGGCCAGCACGGCGCGGTCGTTGGCGGCCAGCTGGGTTACCTCGCGGGCCTCCACGCTGTCGGGGGGCAGGGCCTCGCCGGTGAGGTGGCGCGTCACGTCGCGGATGGCCTGCATGGCGGCGTTTTCAAAAATGATGTCGTGCTGGGCGTTGCGCAGGTAAATCACGCTCGGGCTGGCATCGAGAATGCTGCGGGTGAATTCCTGCTGCTCGCGCAACTGCTGGCGCGTGGTTTCCTGCTCTGTCACATCGAGGCCGTAGCCGATGACCAGGCGTACGGCGCCGCCGGCCTCGGGCACGGGCTGCAGGCGGCGCAATATGTGGCGCGGCGCCTCATCGCCGAGGCTTTCGAGCCATTCGTGGCGCTGGCGGCCGCTGAGCACGGCTTGCAGGCGCGACTGGCGCTGCTGGGCCACGGCCGTGGGGTGGCCGCGCCGAGCGTTGTATTCGGTGTTGGTGCGGCCCAGCATCCACTGGCGCAGCTCCGGCTCGGGCACGGCGGCCGGGTTCACGTAGCGGTAGCGGTACTCGGGGTCAACCACAAAAATTTCGGCCGGCAGCTCGTTGAGAATGCTTTCGTAGAACTGTTTCTGCTCCCGCACCTGGGCTTCGGCCAGCACGCGAGCCGTGGTTTCGGTGAGGTAGAGGTTCACGTAGCCATCGGCGGCAAAGGGCACCACGCGCACCGTGAAAAACCGCTCGCCAAACGAAATGTCGGCCTGCTGCGCCGCGGTGCCCGCGCCCAGCGCCTGGCACGCCAGGGCCTGCAACTGCCGCTGCACGCGCACCCGCTCGGGGCGCGCCAGGCTCAGGCCCAGCGCGCGGGCGGCCTCGTTGGCATACACCTGCTGCCCCGAGGCGGCGAGGCGCAGCACAGGGTTGGGGTTTTGCTGCGGAATGCGGGCCAGCGACTCTTTTTCGAGGGCCAGCCGGTGCTGCTCGGTCACGTCGTGCAGGCACAGCAGCCACTGGCCCGGCGCGCCCACGCCGGCCGGCGCGGCCACCATGTTGCCGGCCAGAAAGCGGCCGTCGCGCAGGGCCAGCACTTCGCTTCCAATGCCCGCGCCGGCCAGCGGCAGCGCCTTGCCGCGGGCGGCAAATTCGGCGGGGTGGAGCACCTGGGCTTGCACGCGGGCGCGCAGCTCGGCGCCGGGCCGGCCCAGCCAGTCGGCCGGGGCATCGGGCAGATTGTAGAGCGCGAAAAAGCGACGATTAACGGCGTCTACGCACCCGTCGGCCCCGAACAGGACGACGCCCTCGGGCAACAAATCGAGTAGCAAGGCCAACTGCCGAGCTGGTTCAGAACTGTCGGGCGCAACAGCCGGTGGCGCAGAGGGGAGAAGTGGAATCAACGGGTCGGGGAGGAGTGGCACAGCCGCTTTAAGCAGCAATATTGGTCCAATGGTGCCGAACCGATGCTGCAATCAGGGCCAAGGGCCTGTTTTACTGGCCGAAGCGCCGCCCCGGCTGGCCGGAACCATCCCGCAAAAGCTGAAAACGGGCCAAAGCATCAACTGCTCAGGCCCGTTGCCGTGTACGTTTCTTCCAAGCCTTACGGCAGTGTATACTCAAACAGCCCGCCCTGCTCGGTGCTGATGAGCAGCGTGTTGTCGTCTTTGAACACGGCGCCTTCGGTTTGGCCGGCGCCGGTGAGGGCTACCTGGCGGGGCGTGGCTTTCAGGATTTCCGCCCACGAATTGCCGTCGAGAATGAACAGCTCGCCGCGGCCCAGCAGCACCAGGCGGCGGCCGTCGGCGCGCAGGGCGGCGTCGGTCACCTGGCCGGGAATGGCCAACGACGTTATTTTTTTGGCCGTGTAGTCGCCGGGCTGGTCGGGCACCGAGTACACGTTGCTGGTGCTGGACTGGCCCCGGTCTTTGGTGAAAAGCCAGACCCGGCCGTCGTGCCAGAGGCTGGCTTCACAGTCGAAGTTGCGCTGTTTTTTCTTGGGCGGAAACTCGGTCTGGTCGGGGTAGTGGAAGGCGATGGTGCCCACTTTGGCGGGCGCATCGGGCCGGAACTTGTAGATGCTCAGGTCGCGGCGGGTGCTTTCGTTGTTGCCGCAGTTGCCGATGTAGTAGTTGCCTTGGCCGTCGCGGCTCAGGCTCTCCCAGTCGACGTTGTCGGCGGGCACGTCGAGCTTGCCCACGCCTTCGCCCTTGTCCGTGATTTCGTAGAGAATGGGCCGGTTGCCGTCGTCGCCGAAGCTATAATATTGGCCCGCCGTGGGGGCCGCGGCCAAGCCGGAGCTTTCGGGCACCACGCCCCGGAGCGAACCTACTTTGACGAGGCCATGGATTTCGGAAGCGGCGTTTTTGTCTTTGCGGCGGTCGCCACCTTTGCCAGAACTTTTGGCGCTTTTAGATTTCTTGCCGCCCTTGTCGGCGGTATCGGATTGGGCCTGCGAGCAGGAGGCGGTGGTGAGCAACATGGCCAGCGCGGCCGGCAGGAGGGAGGTCAAGCGCATCGAACGAAATTCAGATGATGAGCTCCTCGTATACGCAGGCATCGGCCTAGGGTACGGGGTCGTAGCCGTGGCCGCCCCAGGGGTGGCAACTGGCAATGCGCCGCAACGCCAGGCGCCCGCCGCGCCACGGCCCATACTTCGTAATGGCCTCGGCGGCATACACCGAGCAGGTGGGCACGTAGCGGCAACTCGGCGCCGTGAGTGGCGAGATGAAGCGCTGGTAGAACCAGACGAGGCCGAGGAAGAGGGCGCGGAACAGGCGGGACATGCGGTGAAAGTAAGGGAGATAACCGGCAGGGCGAGGCCGGGACGAAAATCTGGACGGTGCCAACGTGCGGCAATGCGCTTTACTTTACAAATTATTCATGCGCTGAATTCGGCCCGATGCACGAAATATTACTGGACATTCGCCAGCGCCTGCTGGGCAAGCAGTACAAGAACGAGGAGCACGTGCGCCTGTCGCTGGTAGCGCGCCTTGTGCAGGCGCTGGGCTGGGACATCTGGAACCCGACTGAGGTTTTTACGGAGTTTAAAGCCACCAAAAAGGAGGACAATACGCGGGTCGATATGGCGCTGTTTACCCACGGATTTGACGCTACGGCTATTTTCATCGAGTGCAAAGGCGTGGGCAATTTCGCGGCCGACCTGCCGGCGGTGGAGCGGCAGCTGCGCGACTACAACCGCGACCATACGGCCCTGTTCACCATCATCACCGACGGCCGGCACTGGCGGTTCTACTTCTCCTTTACCAGCGGCGAGTTCAAAGACAAGCTGTTCTGTAAGTTCGATTTGCAGCAAGACGGCCTGGAGGAAATTGCCGGCTACCTAGAGACTTTCCTGCTGCGCGAAAACATCGAGAACCACTCGGCCCGCCAAAAAGCCGAGGCCTATCTGATGCTGGGTAAAAAGGAGCGGGCCATGCAGGACGTATTGCCCGATGCCCAGAAACTGGTGTCGCTGCCGCCGTTCCCGTCCTTGCCCGAGGCCATGGTGCAGCTACTGGCCGCCAAAGTACTGATAGTAACGCCCGCGGAAGCCCAGGCTTTTTTGATGGGCACTGCGCTGGAAACCATCGCAGAACCGATTGCCGCGGGTATTGCGCGCCGGCCGAATAATAAGCCGACTACGGCTCCCCCCAAGTCTTCCGCCCTGGTGGAAAAGCCCTCAAAACAACCCGTTGCCGCCGCGACACCAGTGCCTGGAAAAGCGGCTGTTAGCTCGGCGCATGCCGCGGAGCCCGTACCAACTCCAATAGGGGAACCGTTCGCATTGAAGCAAGGCACTGCACACGCCACCGCCTATTTGCAAGCAGATGGCAGCCTGCGCGTAACGGCTGGTTCGGTGGTGGCCGCTACGGCGGCGGCCAGCCTGTCGGCGGGTGGCCTTGCAGCCCGGCAAAAGCTGGCCGACGACGGCGTGCTGCAGTTGCGCGACGGGCAATTGGTTTTTGCGGTCGACTGGCTGTTTTCCTCTGCTAACCGGGCGGCCGAAGTAGTTGTAGCCCGTTCCGTAAATGGGCAGTTGGCCTGGAAGCATGCCAGCGGCAAGCAGGTGCGCGATTTTACCAGCAGGCCCGAATAATAACCGCTGTTTTTGGGGTGACCAACCGAGCACCGGTTACTTCGGCAGCGCATTCAGCTCCGCTTTCCACCGTTCCCAGTCGGGCAATAGTCGCGTTTGCAGGTCGTAGAAGGCCTTGGAATGGTCGCCCACCAGCAGGTGGCAGCACTCGTGCAGCAGCACGTAGTCGAGGCACTCGGGGCGGGCGCGCACCAGCTCCGGCGAGAGGCGAATGCGGGCCGTGCGCGGCGTGCAGCTGCCCCAGCGCGTGCGCATCTGGCGCACCGCGAGGGTGGGGCGAGTAAGGTTGAACTCGGCGAAGCGCGGCCATACCCGGGCCAGCGACTCGGCGAAGAGCGGTCTGGCCTGGCGGGCGTACCAGGCGTGGAGCAGCGCTTCGGCTTGCGCTTCGGTGGGGGGGGCTGGGCTGCTAAGCACCAGTTCATGGCCTTCCAGCGCCACGCTGGGCTGCCGGGCTTCGATGAAGCGCAGGGCGTAGGGCTGGCCTTGGTAGAAATGTGGGCTGCCGGCCTCGTAGCGGCGGCTGGGCGGGGGCGCCGGGCGGGCGGCAAAGGTTTCCTGGTGCTTGAGAATCCAGTCGGCTTTGCGCAGTACTTGCTGGGCTACCCACTCGGGCGAGGTGCCGGCGGGCGCGCTGATGTGCACACTTCCATCAGGCCGCACAGCGAACCCTATCGTGCGACGCGAGCGGAAAACCAGGGTGTAGTGGAGCGTTTGGTTGCGGTAAAGCAGGATTTCGCGGCGGGGCGCGGCAGAGAAAGAGCGGGGCATAAGGCGGCAAGTTCGGCAAGGGCGCCGGAACGGATAACCGCGCCGCCGGCCAAAATAATTTCGGAAGCAGGCCCAACCAATTGCCGCCGGGTGCTACCTTCCCAGCATGCAACAATGTTTACCCCGGTATCTTTCAATTATTGGTGTGTTTTTGGCTTGCTCGGGCTGGCTGCCGGCGGCGGCGCAGGGCAACGGCCCGGGCGTGCGCGGCGCTCGCGCGGCCGGCCTCAGCAACGCCTCGGTGGCGCTGGCCGGCGAGGTGTGGAGCATGGGCAACAACGTGGCCGGCATCAGCGAGATTAAGACGCCCAGCGTGGGTTTCTACGCCGAAAACCGCTATTTCAGCTCGGCCCTGAACGTGGGCGCCCTCACGGTGGCCCTACCGTTGGGCCGCCAGCCAAACGCGGGCACGCCCACCGATGGCATGGCCGCCCCCCAGGTGGTGACGCCGGTTGCCCGCACCTGGGCCCGCCACGGCGTGGTGGCTTTCGAGGCCCAGCGCTTCGGCGGCGCGCTCTACAACGAAACCCGCGTGGGCGCCGGCTACGGTTACCGCTTCGGCCAAATCAGCCTCGGCGCCCGCGTCGACATGCTACAGGTAAGCATCGAGGGGCTGGGCAGCCGGCGCGTGGTGCTGGGCACGCTGGGCGGGCAGATTGAAATTTTGCCCAACCGCCTCACCTTCGGCGCCTCGCTCTACAACCTGGGCCAAACAAAGCTGGCCAGCTACCAGGACGAGCGGGTGCCCACCATCCTCAAAGCCGGTCTGGCCTACCGGCCCACCTCGCAGGTGCTGCTGGTGGTCGAAACCGAAAAAGACGTGGAGCGCGACGCCAACTTCAAGGCGGGGCTCGAATACCGGCCGGTGCCGGTGCTGGCCGCCCGCCTGGGGCTGGCCACGCTCACGGAGCAGGCCAGCGCGGGCATTGGCGTGGCGGCCGGCACGTTTCAGATTGACTACGCGGCGGCGTTTCAGCAGGCGCTGGGTTTTAGCCAGCACCTGAGTATTAGTAAGTCGTGGGGCGGCAAGCAATGAGAAAATATCTACGCTTAACCGTTTCGGGGAGAATGCGAAACTGCCTGGCCGGGCTGGTGGCCGGCGGTGCCTTGTTACTCAGTCATTCGCTGAAAGCCCAGGATTATATCCGCCGCCCGCCGGATTTGGACCGTCTCACGCAGGAGCTTTTCGCCGAAATCCAGTCGGACCAAGTGCCGTACGAGGACCTCTACGAAACGCTGCTGCAGTATTACCAGACGCCCATCAACCTCAATACCGCCACCCGCGAGGAGCTGCGGGCGCTGCTGCTGCTCAACGAAAACCAGATAACCACGCTGCTCAACCACCGCAAGGCCAACGGCGACCTGCTGAGCGTGTATGAGCTGCAGAGCATTGAGGGCTACGACCTGCGCACCATCAACCGCATTCTGCCCTTCGTGAGCGTGCAAAGCAGCAACGCCAACCGTAGCCGCGGCACGCTGTGGCAGCGCATTGCCAAAGAAGACAATAATGCCCTCTACCTGCGCTACGAGCGGGTGCTGCAGCAGCGCCAGGGCTACACGCCGCCCACCATCTACCAGGGCCAGCCCACCACGCGCTACCTCGGCTCGGCCGACAAGATGCTCATTCGCTACCGCGTGAGCCACACTAAGGACTTCAGCCTGGGCTTTTCGATGGAGAAAGACGCCGGCGAGCAGCTTATTTGGAACCCCAAGAACGGGCAGTTTGGGGCCGATTATGTGTCGGCGCACTTCGTGATTCAGGAGCGGGGCCGGCTGAAAACCCTGGCACTGGGCGACTACCAGCTGCAGTTTGGGCAGGGGCTCCTGCTGTCGTCGGGCCTGGGGGTGGGCAAGGGGGCCGAGACAATTACGACGCTGCGGCGCTCGTCGCTGGGCGTGCGGGCATATTCGTCATTGCTCGAAAACACGTTTTTCCGGGGCGGCGCGGCCACGGTGCAGGTGGCGCCCACGGTGCAGGCCACGGCATTTGTGTCGCACAAAAACGTGGATGCCAACTTGCAGCAAAGCCAGGATTCTTTGGCGCAATTTGATGAGTTTACTTCAGGGCTGCTCTACACCGGCTTCCACCGCACAGCCTCGGAGCTGGCCAACCGCCACCAGCTGCAGGAAACCATTGGGGGCGGCAACGCTACCTACACCAGCCGCGACGGCAACCTGGCCATTGGGGCCACGGGCGTGTTCACGCACTACGGCACGGCCCTGCTCAAGCGTCCCGAGCCTTACAACCGCTTCGAGTTCAGCGGCAAGGACAACCTGGCGCTCAGCCTGAACTACAGCTACGTGTACCGCAATTTCCTGCTCTTCGGCGAAACGGCGCGCAGCACCGGCGGCGGCCTGGGCACCGTGAACGGCCTGCTCGCCAGCCTCGGCCCGCAGGTGGATGCCGCCCTGCTGGTGCGCCACTACGACGCCAACTTCCACACCCTCTACGGCAACGCCTTCAGCGAAAACACGCGCAACATTAATGAAACCGGCGTCTACCTCGGCCTGAAGGTGCGGCCCATCGCGCAGTGGGAAATATCGGCCTACTACGACCAGTTCCGCTTCCCATGGCTGCGCTACCGGGCCAGCGCCCCCACCGACGGCCACGACGCCCTGGTGCGCGTAGCCTACTCGCCCACCAAAACCAGCCTGCTCTATGTGCAGGCCCGCCAGCGCCTCAAACCCCGTGACCTGGCCACCGCCGACCTCCTCAACCTGGCCGCCAACCGCGTGCTGCCCCTGCCCGGCGAGCAGCTCCGCCAAAGCCTGCTGGTGTATTACAACACCGACATCAGCACGGCGCTCAGCCTGCGCACCCGCCTGCAAACCTCGCGCCTGCGCGACGACACCAACCTGGCCTGGCGCAGCGGCTACGCCCTGGCCCAGGACGTGAGCTACCAGCTCAACCGCAGCCTCAAGCTCACGGCCCGCTACTCCCTCTTCGATGCTGACGACTACGACACCCGCCAGTACGTGTATGAGCAGGACGTGCTGCTGGCCGTGTCCATCCCCGCCCTCTACGGCCAGGGCACCCGCGTCTACGGCATCGCCGAAATCCGCCTCAACCGCGCCATGACGCTCTGGCTGCGCTACGCCGAAACCCGCTACCGCCACCAGGGCACCATCGGCAGCGGCCTCGAAACCATCCAAGGCTCGCTTCGCAACGAGGTGAAAGCGCAACTGCGGGTGAAGTTTTAAAGTCGGATAAAGAAGTAGAGCGTCATGCAGAGCGCAGCGAAGCATCTCGCGTGTGGTAGTAAATCAATCGTCAAGATTAGTGACAGCACGCAAGATGCTTCGTTGCGCGCTGCATGACGCTCTTCTACCCAGCCCAACCAGAAAGCCCCGGCTCTGCACAGAGCCGGGGCTTTTTATTTATTCTAAAATCACAACACCAAACTATGGCCGCGTGACGGGCACCGGTTGACCGTCGGTCTTCCCGGCCGCATCGGCCTGCTCCCGAATCTTGCGAAACCGCTCCTGAATCATCAGCCGGCGCTCGTATTGCTCCGGAGTGAGGATGGCCTTCAACTGTTCCTCAAACTTATTGCTGATGGCCCGGCCTTCTTCCTGCAGGGTGTCGTGGTTGGTTTGGGCGTTGTGCTTTTTGAGCAGCGCCAGCCGTTCCTGCGACTCTATCAGGGCGGCGGCCCGCACCCGCACCGTTTGCTCGGGGCTGAGGGCGAGCTGTCCGGTTAGCTGGGAAGCTTTTCGCTCGGCTTCCTGGTCGGGGTTAATGTCGTTTACGCCCCGCCGCTCCCGCTTCACCGTGATGTACGACTGTTCTGTGCCGGGCGCGGCGGGCTGGGTTTGGGCGGTGGCGGCGGTGGCCAGGCTGAGCAGCGCGCCGAGGAAAAGCAGATGTTTCAACATAAAGGGAACCGGGGGATGGACCGGGCCGGCGAAGATACTCAGCTCTCCGTCATCAATAAGACCACCTGAGCCTTATCGGCGGCGCTGATTTTGCGGCGAAAATCGAGGTAGCCGGCGTAGGCGGTGGCCGGGAGCTGGCCGCGCTTCATTTCAAGGCGGCGCACGTACTGAATGGTGCCATCGGGCAGGGTTGCGTACTGGCTGGAGTAGCTGCCATAGGCTGTGCTAAGCTGTACCGGCGCGGGCAGGTTTTCGGGCTTGAAGGTGGCGGGCAGGTGCAGGCGCACGGTGTCGGCGTGCACGCAGGCGTCGGACAGCCACACCGGCGTCTGGCGCTCGCCCACCTGGGCGGGCAGCGCGGGCAGGCGGCTCAGCAGGTTGGGCGCGATGAACACGCGCTTGCCGCTGGGCGCCGCGAAGCCCGGCAGTGCCAGACTCAGGGTTTCGACCACGCCGGGCGCCGCTTTGGTGGGCACCGCGGCCAGGCTGAACCGGGTGAGGGTGAAGGTGGGTAGCCGGAGGTGGTCGGTGATGTATTTCTTCTGGTCCGTCGGGCCCAACTCGTGCATCAGTTGCGCATACAGGTCTTGCTCCAGGCCGGTGCGTAGGGTGCGGGCCGTGGCCGTGGCCCCGCCCTTGTCGTCCAGAAACAAGTCGAGGCGGCGTTCCTGGCGGTTTTCGGCGGCGCCGTAACGGGGCGTGGCCACCAGCTGGCCGCCCTGGGGCGTAATGAGCAGCGCGTGGCGGTTGCCGGTGAAGCTGCCCATGTAGCCGAAGGCTTCGGTCTGGCTGGTGCATTCCAGCCACAGGGTATCGGGCCGGCCGGCCTGGGTGAGCGGCACGCACACCACAACGTGGTTGAACTGCGAGCTGGGGAAGTCAGCGCGCAGGTCGGGGCGGCCGGCGCCGGCGCCCACCAAGGCCACGTAGGCAGGCACGCCAGCGGCGGCCAGCAGGGCCGTGGTGTAGTTGCTCAGGGCTTTGCAGTCGCCGTAGCCGTTGTTGGCCACCGAACTGGCCGGGAAGGTTTGCCAGCCACCCAGGCCCAGCTGCACCGAGATGTAGCGGGTGCTGCCCTGTAGCATCTCGTACACGCGCCGGGCTTTGGTGCGGGCGTCGGGCGCGTCCTTCACCAGGGCCTGCACCTTGGCGATGGTGGCGGGCGGCAGCACGTCGCGGCCGGCGTTCAGTTCGTAGCTCCATTGGCCCAGGCCCTGCCAGGTGGCAGAGGTGCCCTTGTGGCCCTGCACCTCAAAGGTGCCGGGGGCCAGCACCACGGCGGGCGTGGTGTGGGCCAGGGGCGGGGCGGCGTCTTCTTCCTCCACCGCGGGCAGGTTGGCCAGCTGCCATTGGTAGGTTTCCAAGCTGCCGGCGGTGCTGCGCGCCACGGCGGTGCCTTTGGGCAACTGCCGCTCCTGGTAGCGCAGGGGCAGGGCGGCCGGGGTCGTCACCTTGAAGGTGGCGTTTTGCACGGCCAGGCCTTCTTCGTCCTGCGGCTGCCAGTCGGGGTAAAACAGGGCATTGTCCGAGGCCACTTCGTAATCAAATTCCACCGTGTAGGGCACCTGGGGCTGGCGCAGGTCGGCGTAGCGGATGCGTACGTCGGTCATGAAGTTGCCGCCCGCATCGCCCACGCCCTGGTCGTGGATTTCGGATGCGCGTAGCTGGTGCAGCAGGCGGCCATCGGCGTCGTACACGGCGCCGCGTAGGTAGCCCAGGGTGTTCAGTGCATCGTAGCTCACGGCATGGCGGCCGAAGTCGTCGCCGGCCGGGTCGAGCACCGTCACCACACGGTGCACGGTGCGCACCACCCGCCCAGCCGACTTCACGGCCACCACTTCATCATCGGCCCGCAGCACGGCGTGGGCCCCCTCGCGCAAAGCCGCCGGAATGTCGTCCACTGCATATTTAGGCGCCGGAGCGGCTGGCAGCAGCAGAAAGCTGCTGAGTGGCAGGGCGGCGAGAAGGGGGAGTAAGGCTTTCATAGGTAGTGATGATAAACGGATAGGGAAATGTCGAAGCCAGAACGTCATGCAGAGCGCAGCGAAGCATCTCGCGTGCTTCAGCTAATTACTGTCACAAGCGAGATGCTTCGCTGCGCTCTGCATGACGGTTTCCTTCTCTTTTTGCCTGCTCTACAAAAAACTACGCCTTCTTCTTAATCACCAGCTTTTCGCCCTGCTTCTCCAGCATCAGGCGATAGAACTCGCGCAGGTTGGCGTACTCGGCGGCGGCGTAGGAGGGCTTGCGCAGGTTGAGGCGGCTGGTGAGCTGCACCACGCCCGGCGATACCGCCGCCACGCTGAACAGGAAGCGGCCGCCACCATCGGGCAGGTCCATCACCGTGGGTTTGGGCATTTCGGCCAGCTCGTAGCCGGCGGGCAGCGTCAGGGTTATCATGCGGGTGTCCTCCTTGGGCGCCCCGAAATCGACCGGAAACAGGCGGTCGTCGTGCCGGAAGGGGTTTTGCTCGCTGATGAATTCGCGCAGCGGGCTCAAGTAGAAGGTGCCCACCGCCGCACTGTTTTCCGCCGCTTGGGTAAACTCGTAGTCCAGTGCTAAGGGCTTGTCCACGTTGTCGCGCTCGGCCACGGCAAACTTGGGCATTGTCCAACTGCTGTGGGGGCGGGCCAACTCGCTGGCGTATTTCTTCTCGCCCAGGCTGGCCAGCTCCCGGCGGGCATCCACGGCCGCGTAGCCGCCGCGCTCCTCGTGCACTTTGCCGCTGAGGGCGCCCTGCGCGTCCAGCGTCAGGTTGATTTGCTGGTAGTGGATGTAGCGATGGTTGGTGGCCAGCGAAATCCATCGGCCCTCGGCCGAATTCTTCATGATAAGGCGGCCGGCCCCGTTGAGGCAGCGCTCGGGTAGCACGCCGCAGGGCAGCAGCGGCTCGGTGGCGTCCACCAGCAGGTCTTTGCCATCTGCCAGGCCCACGTGGGCGGCCACGTAGTTGAAGCGGTCGAGCAGGGGCTGCGACTCGTTCACCCGGCCATGGTCGCGGGTGCTCAGCAGCAATGGGTTGGCCGGAATCTCGGCCTCGCGCAGGGCCGCAATGAGCAGCAGGTTCACATCGGCGGCGTTGCCGTGGTGGGCGTCGAAAGCCCTGCGCAGCGGGCCGGAGCTGTAGTAGCCATTGGCGCCGTCGTAGCGCACGGCGCTCATCACCAGGTGGCGCACGGCGGCGGTGCGGGTGGCTACTTCGGGGTATTTAATGACCAGGGCTTTCAGCTGTTCTTTGAGGAAGCCGGCGTGGCCCAGCTGCCCGCCAAAATTGTCGCTGCTCAGCAGCTCCATGTCGATTTTGGCCCAATTGCCGGCCACGTTCTGGTAGGGCTGGTCGGGAAACTTCAGGCCCGCCAGCTGGAAGCTGATGCGGTCCACGTAGTCGTCTGAGGTGGTCATGTAGGGCTCGTCGCGGAAGGCCGGCACGTCTTTCATGGCCCAATGGTAATTCGTGACGCGGCTCGTCACCACATCGGTGTTGGCCGATTCGTGAGTAGTGTTCAGGCCATTGCCCGTGAAGCCGCCTGCCGTGTGAATGGCGTACTGTGCTGCCGCTTCGTTCTCGGTTTGCACGGCCAGGCCATGGTAGCCCTGCATCAGCATCTTGTAGTGAAAATACTCCGGAATGCTGGCCCGAAACTCGCTCCAGCGCACCGGAATGTCGCGCTGAAACGTCCAGTCCTGAAAGTTGAAAAAGAAGTCCGATGTCACGGTGTAGGTGTACTCCACCACGGAGCCCTCGCGCACGTCGGGCAGTGTGAACTTGCGCACGCGCACGTTGGGCGTCAGCTCTTCCAGAAAGATGTTGCCGGCATCGAGCTTGGTGGGCACGGCCTTCCCACCCACCAGGTTGTAGGTGGTGCCGCGCAGGCCCGTAATCTTTTCCGCGCGCGTATCGTGGTGGTAGAGGGGCACCTGCACAGTGGCATTTTCAAAGCCCGCCTTCTTGAGGATTTTGATGCGCGTGACGCGCTCGGAAATCAGCTGAAAATCGTTGGCGACGTACTGAATGCTGGTTTTGCCATAGTCGCAGAGCACCACGGCCGCCGCCGCGCTGTCGCCCACAAACGGCGCAGCTGTGAGGTCTTTGGGGTCAATTTTTCCGAACTTAATGGGTTCGATTTGGGCGTGGGCGGACAGGGCGCTGAACAGCACCGCAGCCAGTGCCGCCGGGAGGCGTAAAGGTTGTTTCATGCAACGGGGAACTTAGGTAGTATGCTGTTAAAAAGATTGAAAAGCTGCTGTAAATGCCCCGACAAGGCGCGGAGCCAGGCCGTAGGGGCGGGGCTTGCCCCCGCCCGGCTGTTTGCGCCAGTGCGACGAAATCGTTCAACGACGGGCGGGGGCAGGCCCCGTCCCTACATCGTTCGACGCACTACCCGCCCGCCTTCTTCTGAATGACGAGCTTTTCGGCCTGATGCGCCATCAACTGGCGGTAGAGCTCGCGCAGGCTGGCGTATTCGGCCGCCGCGTACACGGGCTTGCGCAGGCTGAGGCGGCTGGTGAGCTGCACCACGCCCGGCGCCGTGGCCGCCACGCTGTAGAGGAAGCGGCCGCCCTGCTCGGGCATGTCCACCACGGCGGGCTTGGGTAGGCTGGCCAACTCGTAGCCGGCGGGCAGCGTCAGGGTCACCATCACGGTTTCTTCCTGCGGCATGCCGAAGTCCACGGCAAAGCTGCGGTCTTCGTGCCGGAATGGGTTTTGGCCGGGGCCAAACTCGCTCAGCGGGCTCAGATAGAGGGGGCCGGTGGGGGCATTGTCGGCGGCCGGCTGGCGGAATTCGTAGTCCAGCGTGAGGGGCTTGTCCACGGTTTCGGCCTGGCCCACGGTCAGCTTGGGCACGGTCCAGCCCTCGTGGCGCGCCAGCAGGCCGGCCAGGTATTTCTTCTCGCCCAGGCTGGCCAGCGCGGCGCGGGCATCCACGGCCGCGTAGCCGCCGCGCTCGTCGTGCACCTGGCCGCTGAGGCCGCCCTGGGCATCCAGCGTCAGGTTGATTTGCTGGAAGCGCACCTGGCGCTGGCTGGGCACCAGGTCAATCCAGCGGCCATCGGTTTCCTTTTTGGCAATGAGGCGGCCGGCGCCGTTGAGGCAGCGCTCGGGCAGCACGCCGCAGGGCAGCAGCGGCTCGGTGGCGTCCACCAGCAGGTCTTTGCCGTCGGCCAGCGGCACCACGGCCACCACGTAGTTGAAGCGTTCGAGCATCAGAAACTCCTTGTTCACGCGGCCGTGGTCGCGGGTGCTCAGCAGCAGCGGGTGGGCCTCAATGCCGGCCTCGCGCAGGGCCGCGATGAGCAGCAGGTTCACGTCGGCCGCGCTGCCCTGGCGGGCGTCGTAGGCCTTGCGCAGGGGCTCCTGGGCGTAGCAGCGGTTCTGGCCGTTGTAGCGCATGGCGGCCATCACCAGCTGGCGCACGGCGGCGGTGCGCTCCACCACGGTGGGGTACTTGGTGGTCAGGGCCAGGGCTTGCTCCCGGAGCGGGCCCGAGCGGCCCAGGCGGCCACCAAAGTCGTCGTCGGCCAGCAGGGTGGCGTTGTTGGTGGCCCAGGTGCCGCTCAGGTCGTGGTATTCGTTGTCGTTCCACTGCTCGCCCATGAGCTCGAAGTCGAGGCGCGGCACGTAGTCCCGAAACGTGGTCATGAAGGGCTCTTCCCGAAACGCGCGCAGGTTTTTCAGCGCCCACTGGTGTTCCTCGGTGGGCGCCGTCACGTTCATGGTGCCGGTGGAAGTGCCGGCCGCCAAGCCGCCGCCCGAGGGCACTTTGTTATCGAGCGTGAGGCCGGTGACGCCGGTTTTGGCCACATTCACGTCGAAGGGCTGGTTGCCCTGGTAGATAATCTTGTATTTGTAAAACGCCGGAATACTCACCCGGTACTCGCTCCAGCGCACCGGAATATCGCGCTGAAACGTCCAGTCCTGGAAGTTGAACAGAAAGTCCGAGCGCAGCGTGTAGGCGTACTCAATCACGGAGCCCTCGCGCACGTTGGGCAGCGTGAATTTCTGGATGTTGGTGGTCGGCGTCAGTTTCTCCAGAAAAGCGCCGGTACTTTCCAGCTTGGTTTTTTCTACTGCGCCGTTCACCAGGTTGTAGGTGAAGCCGCGCAGGTTCGACACCTTTTCCTGGTCCTCGTTGCGGTGGTAGAGCGGAATCTCAACGGTGGCATTTTCAAACCCCGCCTTCCGCAGAATCTTGATGCGCGTCACGCGCTCGAACACTACTTGCAGGCCGGCGCCGTGGCCTTCCATGCGCGAGCGGCCGAAGTCGCAGAGAACCACCGCCGTGGCCGCACTGTCGCCCACAAACGGCGCAGCCGTAAGGTCAGCCTTGTCAATCTGGCCAAATTTGACGGGCTCGGGCTGCGCGAAAGCGGTGCCGGCCCCCAGGCCGCTGGCTGTCCCAATAAGGAGCAGCCGGCGAAACAGTAAAGATGTTGCCATCAGCAAAAAAGAATGGAGTAGACAGTCTTTGAAACCCTAAAAATAGAAGAATCTATTTGAACTTCATCAACTATTCACGCATTCTTTTTGGCCGCCAAATTATGACATTACACCACTTCCTCCGCCGCTGGCTCCGGCCCTGATTCCGAAGGTTTTAAAGTGGTGATGGGGCCGGTGTCTTTGATGCTAAGCAAATAAACCACGGCCGTGAGCACGCATACCAGGCTCAGGCCGTGCACGTAGGGCAGACGACCGGGCTGGTTGGCAAATATCCAGCCGGCCAGCAGCGCCCCGATGCCGATGCCCACTTCGAGGGCGATGTACATGGTGGCTACGCCCCGGCCGCGCCGCTCGGGCAGGCTCAGGTCGATGGTCCAGGCGTAGAGCGTGGGCGAGTTCAGGCCCGTGCCAATGCCAAATACGACGGCCCCCAGCAAAAACACCGGCACCGACGGCGCCCACGCCAGCAGCGCCAGCCCCACCGCCAGCACGCCCGCCGACCACCGCAGCACCGGCACCCGGCCGTAGGTGTCGGAGGCCTTACCGGCCAGCAGCCGCACCACCAGCGCCGCCACCGTGTAGTAGATGTAGAACAGACCCTTGCTGGGCAGCCCCAGCACCTTGCTTTGGTCGGGAATGACGGTGAGCACCGCCCCGAACGGGAACAAACACAGGATGGTGACCAGTGCCGGGGCAAACACGCGGGGCTCCAGCACCTCCTGCCGCCAGTCCAGCTTCAGCAGCCCGAAGCTGAACCGCCGCCGCTGCGCCAGCGGCAGGGTTTCGGTGAGGGAACCTTGCACCAGTACCGAGAGCAGCGCCATGCCCGCCGAGCAGTAAAACATGGTGTTGAGGGAAAAATGCTCGGCCACCAGCGTGCCCAGCCACGGCCCGATGGCCATGCCCAGGCTGCCCGTCATGCCCAGCAGGCCCATGGCCTCGCCGCGCTTCTCAGCGGGCACAATGTCGGCCACGAACGCGGCCGTGCCCGTGGGCTTGAAACCCGTGCTGAAACCGTGCAGCAGCCGCAGCCCCAGGAAGCTGCCCACCGTGAGCGCCCACGGATACACCAGCCCGCACACCACGCACACCAACGACCCCAGCACCATCACCGGAATGCGCCCCACGGTATCGGCCAGCTTGCCTGAAAACGGCCTTGAAATGGCCGCCGTGAGCGTAAACAAGGCAATGATGAAGCCCTTGTACTCGCCGCCGCCCAGCCGCGAGAGGTGCTCGGGCAGCTCGGGCAGCAGCAGGTTGAAGCTGGCAAAAAACAGGAACGACGACAGGCACATCAGCCAGAAGCCGATGGTGTAGGTGCGGGGAGAGGAAGCGGCCATAAGAAGCCGCAAAGGTCGGGCAGAAGTTGGGTTGGGGGCGGGAGCTGCTGAAACCGGGTTTCTACTGCTGGCTGCAAGCCGATTTGTTGAGCCATTAGCGGCCCCGGGCCCGGTGGCTGTGGCGGTTGCTTCGGAGCTGGCCGGTGTCCGTCGCGTCGCTTGCCCACAACCTATTTTTTTGCTGGCAGGTACGCAGTCGCATACTTATCAACCGTTGCCTGCGCATGCTTGAGCATCTCGGACTCGGCCATTTCAAGCTCGTAGCGTTCCATCTCTTTGTTAACAGTGCGCAGGGCAGATTTGACGGCGTTGCGCAGCTGCTGCGGGTTCGGCTGCGCGTTAGCCGTTGTTTCACTAACCAACCGATTGAACTCATTGACGGCGCCAACCAGCCGCGTGCTGGTTGCCATTTTCTCGGCCCGGGCGGCCTGCTGCATGTACTGGTCGGCCACTTGGGGGTCGAAGGGGCCGTTGGCCCGCATGGCTTCCAGGGCGTCGAGGGAGAGGGCACGCACGGGCTTGGGGGCCGTGGCCGGGTCGAAGCCCAGCAGGTCGGTGGTGAGTGCGACCAGGGTGGCGCGGTAGGCGGTGAGCTGCCCCGGCACCTGCGCCGGTTCCTGCTTTTGCCACCAAGCGTCATCCAGCAGCGCTTGGTTAACGGTTTCCCAGGCCAGCACCCCGCTGGGCGAGAGCAGGCGGGCCTGCTCGGCGTAGAGCACCTGGCCGGGCAGAAAGATGTCGCGGTAGTTTTTCACCTTCACCCGGGCGAGTTCCTGAGCATCGGCCTGCTCCTGGGCGGCTGCCAGCTGCGGCGTGGCGGCCGGGTGGGCGCGGCGCAGGCTGTCCTGGTAGTGGGCATAATCGGCCAGGCCGTCGAGGGCATGCTGCTCGGCGGCGCGGTGCAGGGCCACCTTCTTTTCCCGCAGCTGCTGCTCTTGCGCCGCCCGCTCCTGCAGCTGCGCCGCCGTCAGCGGTTGGGGCCGGCCATAGGTACGCGCCATCCGATTCTCGGCTACCTGGCGTTGAAAAATAGCGTTTGCCTGGTTTACCCCGTTGGAAAACTGCCGCATCGAGTTGTTCCCGCTGGGGTTGATGTTGCTGAAGCCGGTGGTGTATTGCGCCACGGCGGGCAGTGGAAGCGCGAGCAGCAGGAGTAGGGGTAGTCTCATCGGGCAAGGAAAAGGGGTAGAAATGGCTGGGTTGGGGGCGTGCGTTGAACGGGCAAGCTACTATTTACCAAACAGGTAGGTGAGCGAGCCCTGAAAAGCCCGGTTGTAGTAGGCCGGGTTGCTCACGGGCACCCCGTTGTAGGAATAGCTGGCGGCCAGGGAGCGCAGGCCCAGGCTGTAGTTGACCTGGAGCAGCAGGGCCCGGTAGCGGTAGCCCAGGCCCGCTTGCAGCCCGGCGTCGAAGCGCTGGGTGTAGGCGGCCAAATCGGGGGCGGTTTTGCTGATGGGGGTAATGTCCCCCGCGCGGGTTGTCGACTCACCGCCACCCTGGAGCGTCTCGACGGATTCGTAGCGGCCGCTCAGGAGCACGCCGAGGTAAGGGCCGGCAAAAACCTGGGCGCCCTGGCCGTCGCTGCCCTGGGTGTAGGCCAGGGAAAGGGGGATGGTCAGGTAATTAAGCCGGTTGCGGTACTCAATATCAGCGGTGCCCAGGGGGAGGTTATTCGCCGTGCGTAAGTCAACGGTATAGCGCTGGATGAATCCTTTTTGAGAATAAAGCACGGCGGCCTGCAGCGCGAAATGCTCCCTGCCCACGGTGGCGGCCACTCCGGCCTCCACGCCGGCGCGGTAGCCAATGGTGCCGAGGATGGGCTTTTCGGAATAATGGTAAGTGGCCAGGTTCAGCCCCACGCGCGGGCCGATGCTGAACGAGGTTTGGGCCCGGGCCGGGGCGGCGAGCAGCAGGAAGGCGCCGGCCAGCGGCAGGAAAGAAAGGCTTCGCATTGGGTAAAAAGGAAGATAAAATGGCCGGATTTCTGGACGCTACGCCGCCGCAATAATTGCTTCAGGCGGCTGAGACAATCGCGCACGGCGCTCAATTATACACCTCAGGCCCAATACTAAAAGAAGCATCAGCCCCAGCACGCGCCGCGTGGCGAGCAGCCCGGCCCAAAGCACCGCGTCAATAGCAACAGCAGCACTTGTTGCGTGCGGTTCGGCAATCAGCAAAAAAATCGGCTTCCTATGCTGCCCCGGTACTCTGATAGGGCGCACGGAAGCAGCGGCACCCGCTGCGCCGCGGTTTCCGTTGTTTTTAGCGGTTCAGGTAGGCCTGCACATCGGCCGCGAGCGGGCCCACGGCCAGCACGGCGTTGCGCAGCCGGGTTTCGGTGCAATTCAGGGTTTGGCACCAGTAGTTCACATCGATGGTGGACTGGACGTTGATGCGAGCGGGGTCGGCGGGCGGGCGCAAGGGGAAGGTAGAGTTTTAAGGATTAAAAAGAGACGAGGCAAAGGTAGGGCCGCCACGTGCGGGGCGCGGCTCGCCAGCTGGCCGGGCGCGCATTCGGCAAGCAAAATAGCTTTTCGCTGCCGCAGCTGCTGCCCGGCCGGGGCGGCCGGCAGTACCAGGCAGAAGCAAACGCCTCGCAGCCGGGTCAAGAGGCTCCGGTGCCGGAAGCTACTGGATACGCCCCAGTAGTTGCCCGCCGCTGGCCCGTATTCGGCCGCCGGACTAGCGGTTGATTAGGCCGGAACGACGGCCCACACTTGGGATTCGGAAAACGAAGCAATAGCCGCCCGGGCCGCTTTCGATACAAGTTGTAAGGGCCGGGAAGCGCGGGCGGCTACGCCCGGCCGGCGGCCCAGGCGCGGGCCGCCTCAATGTCGGTGAAGCGCCGCAGCTCGAACGAAACGGTTTCCAGCGCGCGCTGGTACATCGAGTCGATGGTGAGGCGGTTGAGCGCGTCTTCCGATTCAAGCAGCGCCAGCCGGCGCAGGCCCATGCGGTCGAAGGCCAGCAGCACTTCGTCGTGGGTCCATTGCAGGTCGCGCGGGCGCACGGCGCCCAGCCGCCGGTCGTCGGCAATCCAGCCCCGGACGTGGTGCTCGCGGCCCAGCTCCAGGGCCTGCGCCACCGAGGCGCGAAACTCGGCCCCGGTGGCAAAGCCCAGCCACTGCGTTTCCAGCACGGGCTCGGGGCCGGGGTGGAGGTACACGTTGAGAAACGGAAAAGCGAGGGCAGCTTCCATGGGCAGCAAAACTAGAAATTCTACGCCTGAAGCGCCCAGACCCGGGCCGCCTCGATGGTGGAGAAATTTTGCGAGGTAATGCGGGTGTTAGGAATGACCGAGGCCATGAACGCATTGACACCAAAGCGGTTGATGGCATCCTGCGACTCGACCACCGCAATGTGGCGCACGCCCAGCTCGTGCAGCGGCGTGATGATGGCCGGCCCCATCCACTCAAAATCCTTGGGGCGAATGGCCCGCAGCAGGCGGTTGTCGGCCAGCCAGGCCTTGATGTTGTGCTGCCGGCCCAGGCGCAGCCCTTCAAGCAGCGCCGCGCGCAGCTCGTCGCTGTTGGCAAAGTCCAGCCATACCAACTCCAGCACGGGCACCGGCCCGGAGTGCAGGTAAATGTTGATGTGGGGGGAGGCGAATACCTTCTCCATGCGCGGCAGCGGATTGAATGAGCAAGAAAAGCAGCCACAAAGAAAACCGGAAAACGGCTTCGCCAAAAACGGACTTTTGCCGGCGCCGGACCGCGCCAACTCTCCGGCCGCGCGCCGCTACAGCCTCAGGTGAGTACCGGCCCCAGGGCCTCGTGCAGCGGCACCGCCCGCCGCAGCGAGCGGCGGCAGCACTCCTCGCGCAGCAGGCAGGCCACGAGGCATTCGGTGAGCTCAATGGCGCGTCCGGCCGACACCCGGCAGCGGCACTGCACCGAGTGCTGCACCCGGCCCCAGAGCTGCTCCAGGCGTTGTTTCACGGGCTCGTGCTGGTCGGCCAGCAGCTCGTCGGAATTGTGGGTGAGCAGCAGGCGCACCAGGTAATAAAGCTGGGTAGGCAGCGGCTGAACTAGCCGCTGGTGGCAGCACGAGAGGGGAGGGCACATGGCATAAAAGCGGGAAAAAGCGTGAAACAAAGTGCCCTGCGTGGCAGGATGCTACCCCTTCTTACATAATTATACCAAGTTGCTTTGCCCGGCCGGGGTTAATTGAAATATATTTTTCGTTCCATAAATTCTGGGTTTTTGACGTGCATCATTTTGGCGTGGGCGGCGTGTTAGATGCCCTGGCGCGAAGCGTAAGCCCCGCCTTGCGTTCGGTTGGCGCCGCTTATCTCTTTTGCTCATCGGCGGCGGGCAGCGTGCCCAGCACGTAGAGCAGGCGCATCACCACGGGCAGCACCCGGGCGGCTTGGGCCTGCGTGGCCGGCCAGTCGAGCCCTGCCGCTGGGGGCGGCGTGCGCAGGTCTTCGCTGGCTGCAAAGGCGGCTTCGGTCAGATTATCGGGCAGATGGGCGTGGGCCTGGTATTTCTTCAGCACCTCGTGGGCGCCGCGTTGGGCAATCTGGGCAATGGACCAGTCCTTTTCCAGCGAGCCACCGGCCCGCCTGATGTGCGCCAGGCAGGCGGCCATGAGCATGCGTTCTTCCATGCCCAAGCCTACGGCCGGGCCGCGACCACCGTTGGCCGCGGCCGGGGTGCCGCTTGCGGGGGCGGGCCTTCCACTGGCCGAAAACCCGGGAAATCCTCGGCCGAAAGGAGCTTTCTTGGTTTTCGATTTGTTGCGCCGGGACGCGTCGCAAACGCGGCCCGGAAGCTGTGCAACGTTTATTTCAAAGGATTATATTTGTTCATGCACCACATCATTTATATGAGCCAGGCCACCAGGGCCATGACCGATGACGAGCTGGCCACGCTGCTGGCGCAGGCCCGGCACGCCAACGAAGAGCGCGGGGTAACGGGCTTGCTGGTGTACGGCGCCCAACAGTTTCTGCAAGTGATGGAGGGCGACGAGCAAGTCCTCGGGCCCCTCTACGAACATATTGCCAAAGACTCCCGCCACACGGGGCTGATTAAAATGGCCGACAAAGCCGTGAACCAGCGCAGCTTCGCCGATTGGTCGATGGCCTTCCAGGCGGTGCCGGCCGAACAGTTTGCGAGCCTGGCGGGCTATGTCAGCCCCGAAAACCTGCGCCTGCAGGTGCCCGGCCTCAGCGGCGCCGATGCCCTGCTGCTGGAAATGGCCCGGCAATTTGTGCTGCCCTCAACGCACGACAAAAGCACAAAGCCCTCGTAGCAATCGGCCGCCCCGGTGGCGGTCCGACCGGCCGAAGCACCATCGATTACGTTTTGGCGGCAACCGGTCGGACCGGCAGTTTCCCCCTTCCGGTCCTGCATCAATCCCAAGCCCAACCCGCCGGCGCGTAGTGCCGACACAAAGCCCCGGTCGCGTGAGCCGCCGGGGCTTTTGTGCGTAGCCAGCGGGGCCGGCGTTCAAGCCGGCAGCGTGGCCTGGCGGACTGCGACGCGAAGAATCTTCATCTACTGGTAAAGCGGGGGATTCGGTCAGATACTCTACCTTTCCCTTGAACGCCGCGCCCTACCTTGCGGCCCCGCCGGGGCCACCTTCCGCCAGCCAAGCCACAGGTAGCTCGTCTTCATCGGCTCTTTTGGCTCCTGCTCAACCGGTGCAGCCCCGCGCCGCCGCTACCCCGGCCGAAACTCCGCCCTATGACCATCCTCCTGAGTTGCCTGTTGTTTCTCAACCTGCTGTGTTTCCTGCTCTTCTTCCTCGATAAGCGCAAAGCCCAACGGGGCCAGCGTCGCATTGCCGAAAAGACGCTGCACCTCGCCACGCTGCCGGGCGCGGCACCCGGCGCGTGGGCCGCCATTTTGCTGCTGCACCATAAAAACCGCAAAGCCGCTTTCTGGAGCGTCACCCTGCTGCTGACGCTGCTGCAAGGCGCGGCGCTCTGTTTCGCGTGGCCCTATTTGCCGTCATTGTTTTAATTGAACCGACCGGTTGCTGCGTTCGAGGCTTGCGCCGCCCAGAACCGCAAGAAGCCCCAGCCGCTGGCGGGGCTGGGGCTGCTGGGGAAACGTTGGGGCGTAGCTGGGTTTCTGAGACGCTGTCGGGGCTGCGGCGGGCTATTGGGTGCCTTTTGCCGAGGGGTTGGAGCAGTTTAGGAAACCGAGGAATATGTCAGCCGACTGGTCGCACGAATGCTACCTTCGCTCTGGCCTCTACGGGGAAGCTAACAAGCTCTTTCCTAGAAATAAACGGGCTCCAGCGTCTCCTTTTGGGGTTGTATGAAACCAAATACCCACCAAAAAGCCGCTACGACCCTGCAGGTGCAGCGGCTTTTCGAGGGAGGCAATCCCCGGGCCTTACCCGGCGTCGCCGGACTCCAGGGGTTTGCGGGCCCGGACCGAAGCCAGCAGTCGGCAGGCGTCGCGGTGCAACGCCGTCGCTGCGCGAGCTACCAGTTCGTTCAGTTCTACGCCCGGCAGGGCCCCACCCAGAACGTTAATAACCGCGAGGCAGACCAAGGCGAGCCCCGCCGTGAGCAGCGCGGCCGCCCGGAACAACAAATGGGCGTAGAACTGGAGCAGGGACATAGGGCGGGGTTGGCAAAAGCAGAAAGGTGAGTCCTTCCGGCGGGCTAAGATAGAAAAGAAAATAGGCCAGCACCCGGGCTTGGGTGGCCGTGTCCACTTGGTTGGTCAGCTTGGCAGAACTGGCGTTCAGCTAAACGGTGATTTAAGCTGCTAGTTGGTGCTCCTTCGCCGCGCGGCCGGGCGCGCACTTCCCTTGCGCCAGCCAGCTAACGCCCCTGCCCCGGCCGGCACCGCAAGCAGCCCCCGCCGCTGGCGGGGCTGGGGCTGCTTGCGGGTTAAGCACCTGCCAACACCGGATTAGTCCATCTCACACTCGAGGTCGATGCGGGCGAGTGTGTGCTGGCGGAAAGTGAACGTGTACACCTCAAAGCCCTCGGTATCCCCCACGGTTACGACGGTGCCGGCAATAGTTCGGTGGAACACCCGCTCAAAAGCGGCTTGGCTCATGCCCACCCGCACGCCGTAGGCGAGCGTGATGCGGGGAGTAGAACAAGTGAACGAGCGGATAAACGTTTTTTCAGGGGTTTGATAGAACACAAACTGGTTGGCACCGACCTGATAGGTGAGCAGGTAATCGCGTTGCGCGGAATCGAAGCGGTTGGTGATTTGCTGCCGGCTCCGTAATACGGGCTTGTACTGGTGCACAAAAGGTATGTGCTTCATGTACGACAAGTTCACGAAAGGGTCGTTGTCAATTTCTGTTTTCGCCGGGCGCCGCTGCCCTAAGCAAGCGGGCGGCTTTGCCCCGGTTGCGAGCAGGACGAATAAGACGGTGGGTAAGGGCAGCGCGAGCATGGCATACAAGGGGAAGGGGCCGCGCAAAGCTAACGGGTGTGAACTTTTCAAGAGGGGCATTCTGAATAGGATAAGTCCGGCATTTCTAGCGGATGACAACCAGGCGGAAAGGCAAGCCTACCGACACCACCCACTGCCATGTGGCTTTAGTGGAAATACTGCCCGCCGGAACCGCCAAAAGCCCCCGCCGCTGGTGGGGCTGGGGCTTCTTAAGCTACTCCATTACATGAATGATGCCCCCTCGCAGACTTGCGCCAGCGGGAGCTTCTTTGGGGAGTAATTGGAATGTCTTTTTTTTAGAAAAATCACCGTTTCAGCAAACAGCGCACCGGGCCACCTATCACTTCTCCCGAAGTTGGTCGTGGTGGTTTTTGCCCCACGCAATCATTTCCAAAATCATGGTTTGCAGGGTTTCGCAATAGGGTGACGTCGTGTACTCCACGGCGGGGGGCGACGTGTCATACACCCGCCGCACCACCAGCTTGTTCTGCTCTAGTGCCTTGAGTTCGGTGGACAAGACTTTGGTGGTGATGCCCTGCACGCTCCGCTGAATGTCGCGGAATCGGCTGTTGCCCTGGTGGACGGCCACCAGGATGGGCAGCTTCCATTTTCCGTTGACCACGTACAGGGTATCCTGCAGGTGGCGTATCTGCTGCGCAATGGCCGCGTTATCCGGTTGTATATCTGGCATCCTTTAGGTAACTGGCATCTTTTGCATACCAGGCACGGGGTAAATTTGCAAAAAAATTAACAGACGAAAATGGACCAGATTCAGAAACCCATCATCCTGGTAGCGGGGGCCGCCGGCCTCCAGGGCGGGGCTGCCGTTACGGCCTTATTAGCGAAAGGCAATTTTGCCATCCGGGCGATTGTACGCGATAAGAACAGCGAAGCGGCCCAGGCCTTGGCGGCCCAAAATGTCGAGCTGTTCGAAACCACCTTTGATGACCTGGAAGGGTTGACCAAGGCGGCGCAGGGAGCGACCGGGGTTTTCTCCGTGCAAATGGGTACTCACCCCGGCAACCAGGGGGAGGAAACGCGGCACGCTCAAAATCTGGTGGCAGCAGCCAAGGCGGCAGGCGTGCAGCAGGTCGTGCACACTTCCGTGGCACGGGCCGGGGAGCAGGAAAACTTCGTGGACTGGGACAGCGGCCGCTGGGAGCCGCTGTATTGGCAGGAAAAAACCGCCGCCATCGACGCCGTGAAAGCCGCGGGCTTCCCGTACTGGACCATCCTGAAACCGCCGTATTTGATGGAGAATCTGCTCCCGCCCCGGGACGCCGTCATGTTCCCCACCATGGCCATGGGCAAGTTCATTACGCCCATCGCCCCAGACACCACAGTGGACTGGTTAACGGCGCAGGACATCGGCCGCTTTGCCGCCGAGGCCTTTGCCCAGCCGGAGAAATTCAACCACCAGGAACTGTCGCTCGTGGGGGATAAACTCACGATGGCCGAGGTGGCCGCGGCGCTGTCTGCCGTGACCGGCAAACACTTCGAGGTTTTCAGCCAAACCGAGGAAGAAGCCCTCGCCAGCGGCTTATTTAACTGGGGCATCGAACCATACCTCTGGCAGAACGTGGAAGGCTATAAAATTGACCCCCAACAGGCCGCCGGCTACGGCATCCAACCCGAGTCGCTGAAATCCTTTCTGGAGAGCCACAAAGCGTTTCTGCAAGCACGACATGCGGACTTAGCATAAGCAACGGTCAACCGGTGGGGTCCTGGGCGTCAGTCACCTACAGCCGCCTATCGGCGCACTCTCAATCCAAAAAGGCGGTCATGCAGCGCATAAGCGAAGCATGACCGCCTTTTAGTACGACCCTACTTTCAGCAAACCACCAGTTACGGCCCGCTACCAAGTGCCCGCAAGCTACTGTAATACGAAAGAGTCCAAGAAACTCGTCTACGAATCAACGTTTACGAAATGTCATGAGGGCATAAGTTTCGTAAACGCCAGTGTCTCCAATAAACGTCTGTGTGTTGAAGATTTTTTGGCGTGCATTAAGCAGGCGCGTGGCTGTAGCGCACACTACAAATCCTCCCCCTGCCAAAACGGCTGCCCCCCAAACCCGGCCCCAACCTTGCCCACGCCCCGGCAATGTTTGACTTCCTGAAATCCATCTCCGCCAAGAACCCCAACGCCGGGCGCGGCCCCGAAAAGCCCGCCGTGAGCGTGCGCGAGCGGGTATCGGCCCTGCGCCACCTGCCCGCCTTCCTGAAACTCATCTGGGCCACCAGCCCCGCGCTGGCCTCCGCCAACCTCGTGCTGCGCCTGCTGCGCGCGTTTCTGCCGCTGGCCACGCTCTACGTCGGCCGCCTGATTATCGACGACGTGGTGGCCCTCACCAAGCTGCCCGCCGCCGCGCGCCAGCTCACGCCCGTGCTCACCCTCGTGGGCCTCGAGTTCGGCCTCGTGCTGCTCGCCGATGCCCTGGGCCGCGGCGTGGCCCTGCTCGACTCGCTGCTCGGCGACCTCTTCGCCAACCAGTCCTCCATCCGCCTCATGGAGCACGCCGCCCGCCTCGACCTCGACCAGTTCGAAGACAGCACCTTCTACGACAAGCTCGAGCGCGCCCGCCGCCAAACCCTCTCCCGCACCGTGCTCATGAGCCAGGTGCTCAGCCAGGGCCAGGATTTCATCACCCTCGTGCTGCTCGCCGGCGGCCTCGTGGCCTTCCAGCCTTGGCTGCTGGGCCTGCTGCTGCTGGCCGTGGTGCCCGCCTTCCTCGGCGAGTCGCACTTCAACGAGCGCAGCTACTCCCTCTCGCACTCCTGGACGCCCGAGCGCCGCGAGCTCGACTACCTCCGCCAAACCGGCGCCTCCGACGAAACCGCCAAGGAAGTCAAGATTTTCGGCCTCTCCGATTTCCTCATCGGCCGCTTCCGCACCCTCTCCGACGACTTCTACCGCCAAAACAAATCCCTCGTGCTGCGCCGCGCCGGCTGGGGCACGCTCTTCGCCGCCATCGGCGCCGCCGGCTACTACGGCGCCTACGTCTACATCATCGCCCGCACCGCGGCCGGCAGCATCTCGCTCGGCCAGCTCACCTTCCTGGCCGGCTCCTTCGCCCGCCTGCGCGCCCTGCTCGAAGGCATCCTCAGCCGCTTCAGCTCCGTGGCCGACGGCGCCTTGTATCTGCAGGATTTCTTCGACTTCTTTGCGCTGCGGCCGCGCATCGTCACCCAGCCGCTCTACGGCGAGCGGCCCATTCCCTTTCCCCGGCCCATTCAGCAGGGTTTTGAGTTTGAGAACGTCGGTTTTCAGTACAAGAATGGTACAAAATGGGCCATTCGCAACCTCAGCTTCACCCTAAAAGCGGGCGAAAAGCTGGCCTTGGTGGGCGAAAACGGTGCCGGTAAAACCACCCTCGTCAAGCTCCTGGCCCGCCTCTACGACCCCACCGAGGGCCGAATTCTGCTCGATGGCCACGATTTGCGCGAGTACGACCCCGCCGAGCTGCGCCAGGAAATCGGCGTCATCTTCCAGGATTTTGTGCGCTTCCAGCTCCCCGCCGGCCAGAACCTCGCCGTGGGCCGCATAGAAGAGCGCCAGAACCAGCCCCGCATCGAAACCGCCGCCCACCAGAGCCTCGCCGATACCGTCATAGCCAAGCTCCCCCACGGCTATGACCAAATGATTGGCCGTCGCTTCAACGGCGGCGTGGACCTGAGCGGCGGCGAGTGGCAGAAAATCGCCCTCGGCCGCGCCTACATGCGCGACGCCCAGCTCCTCATCCTCGACGAGCCCACGGCAGCACTAGACGCCCGCGCCGAGTACGAAGTTTTCCAGCGCTTCAAGGAGCTCACTCAGGGCAAAACCGCCGTCCTCATCAGCCACCGCTTCAGCACCGTCCGCATGGCCGACCGCATTCTGGTCATCGAAAACGGGCAGTTCGTGGAAATCGGCTCGCACGAAGAGCTGCTGGGCAAAGGGGGGCGCTATGCAGAGCTGTTCGCCTTGCAGGCAGCGGGGTACCGATAGGAAATAGTGTCTCTGACCGTCATGCAGAGCGCAGCGAAGCATCTCGCGTGGGGTAGTAATCCAATCGTTGAACGAAGAAATTACTACCCCACGCGAGATGCTTCGCTGCGCTCTGCATGACGGTCTGGAAAAGCTGTCCGCACGCCTTAAATGCTACTCTTTAAATGCTACTCCGCTTCCTCAGCCACAAAGCCCGCTTGCATCGGGGCCAGGCCCGCTTCCTCGTAAATCTGCACGAGCGTCATCGTCAGGTTCAACTCAGAAATAACGATGTCATCTTCCATCTCGGCCAAAGCAGTGTGGCCCCATACGCCGTGCTCGCTCAGCTGATACCACTCCACCAGCCAGGTTTTTTGCGAAACCAGCAGGTAGTGCCGCAGCGATGGGAGCTTCTTGTACTGATTAAATTTCAGGCCCCGGTCGTAGGCTTCGGTGGAGGGCGAAAGCACTTCCACGATGAGCAGCGGGTGGTGCAGGCGTCGGCTTTCCTGTTGGTCCTGCGGGTCGCAGCTCACCACAATGTCGGGGTAGGTGTAGTGGCGGTTGGCTTCCACGGCCAGTTGGATGCCCTCCATCTGTACCCGGCACCGCTTGCCGCGTAGAGCTTGGCGGCAGCCCATCGCCACGTTTAAGGCAATGGTATTGTGGGCAATGCTCTCGCCCGCCATCGCGAATACTTCGCCCTCAAAAAACTCGTGGCGCAGGTCGCTCTGCGTTTCCAAAGCAAAATACTCTTCGGTGGTGTAGCGACGCGGCTGCCCCATATCAACCAAAGATAGCGGCGGGGCAGGGAAGAAAATGCTTCTTTGGCAGCCGGTTGATACCGGGGGAGGCACCTGATTGCAGGCCCTAGATGCGGCTACGATTGAAATAAAGCCGATTCGTTGAAAAAATCATAATTTTATCACCCTTGTTCCAGCCGCTAAGTGCCTTAGGTTTCGTACATTGGTAGTCCTTAACCCGATTATCATTTGACATATGAAACCTACGATTACGCTACTGTTGCTGGCCGCCCTGGGCTTCACGAGCTGCATGACTACCCGCGAAGCCCGCGTGGATTCGGACTACAGCTACCGCGGCAATTTCCGCCACTACCGCACCTACGATTTCGTGACCGGTACGGGCCTCACCTCCGACAGCAGCCGCCTGGGCCAAACGCTGCGCGAAGCCATTCAGCAGCGCTTTATGGCCCAGGGCTACCGCAAAGCCACTCGCCGCCCCGACATGCTGGTGAATTTCCGCGTGTACGAGGGCGACATGAACTTCCACGGCTTCCAGCAGGAAGACCTCAGCCAGTGGATTAAGCGCAACATCGAGGAAAACGACGAAACCCCTAAGGAAGACCGCCAGGGCTACCAGCCCGTGCGCCTCCTCCTCGCCGAAGGCACGCTCCTCGTCACGCTTATCGACGTGAAAACCAACCGCGCCGTGTGGAACGGCTACGCCTCGGGCGTAACCGTACCCGAAGGCCCCATGGGCGAAATCGTGCTCAAACGCTCCGTGCGCTCCATTCTCGACCGCTACCGCGTCTTCACCGAAGAATTCGCCAACGGCAACGTGAGCCCCACCGGCGGCAACGGCACAGAGCGGTAAGAAGGCCTACGGCTTGATAGGGAATGAAGGGACGTCATGTCGAGCGCAGCCGAGACATCTCGCGTGTGGTAGTAATCCAGTCGACGGGATTAGTGGTAGCACGCGAGATGTCTCGGCTGCGCTCGACATGACATTCCTATAGCTCACTGCTCCGCCGCACCAGAATCAGTTCCGCCGCAATGCTGATGGCAATTTCCTCCGGCGTCTGGCTGTGAATGGGCAGGCCGATGGGGCCGCGCAGCCACGCAATTTCTTCGGCCGAAAAACCGTCTTCCCGCAGCCCGCGCCGCAACTCAGCCACTTTGGCCACGCTGCCCATCACGCCCAGGTAGCGGTAGGAACGGCGCAGCAGGTGGCGCAGCACTACGGCATCGGTGCGGTAGCCCACGGTCATCACCACCACGTAGCGGTGCGGGCTGGCGGGCACGGCGGCGGCCACGTTTTCGTAGTTGATGACGTGGCGATGGTGGGCCGCGTGGTTGTTCTCGAACGTAGGAAGTTCGGGGCGGTCGTCGAGCACGGTGAGCTCAAAATCCAGCGCCGCCGCCACGTTCGAGAGGGCCAGGCTCACATGCCCACCGCCCACAATGGTGAGCTGGTCGCGGAAGCCCAGCCGCTCGCGGTAGCGCCACGCCGGGCCGGGATGGTAGTGGTAAAACGGCGTTTCTGAAGCTACGACGGCTGCTTCTGCTGTTGCCGTCACCAGCCGCAGGTCAGCCACTGGGCTCAGCTCCAGGTAGCCGCCCGCATTCGTGCGCAGGGTATTTACGATGGTCTCCACCGTGGCTAAATCAGCTACTGCCAGCGGCCACAGCAGCACTTCCTGCTCACCCGAACACATCATGCCGGAGCGGTCGGCCGGCGCCTCGCGGCGGTGTATCTGGGGCCGTAGCAGCGGCTCGGCCACGGTGTCGTACAAGCGTTGGCGGGCCAGTTCCACCCACTTGTGCTCCATGATGCCCCCGCCGATGGAGCCGGCCACGGTGTTGGCCGTCACGGTCATTTTGAAGCCCTGGCGGCCGGGGCTGCTGCCCTCGCTGCGCAGCACGCACAGCAGCGCCACCGGCGTGCCGGCCTGCAGGCTAGCCGCTGCGAGGGCCCAAACGGGAAGGTCGCGGGGAGAGGAGGGCATGGAAGGAGGGGTTTGAAACGGACGTCATGCTGAGCGCAGCCGAAGCATGTCGCTTGCCACCACTAATTCAATCGTTGAATAAAAGTATTACTGCCACACGCGAGATGCTTCGACTGCGCTCAGCATGACGTTCAGCCAGTTATTGGCATCGGCTATTTATTCTGCGCGCCCTGGTTAATCCAGCAGGCAATGAGGTCCCGCTCTTCCTGGGTAATCTGGGTTTTGTTGTTCTGGGGCATGGTTTTCGTCACCACCACGCGCTGCATGATTTTGTCTTTCAGGCGAATGATGTCCTCGGGTGTGTCGTACACCACGCCGTTGGGCGGCGACTTAAATACGTCGTCGGTGGGGTGGGCGGAGTGGCACTGGATGCAGCGCTTCTGCACAATCATGTTCACCTGGCTCATGCTCACCTGCTGGGTGCAGGCCGAAGCCGCGCCGGCCGTGCCGCCCGATTGGGCGGGCGGGGCCGTCACGAATACCACGGCCAGCAGCACGCCCACGGCGGCGGGCAGCACCCACACGGCCGTATCGGTCTGGTGCTTTTCGCGCAGGTTCAGCCAGTGCTTCACGCCGGCCGTGCCCAGCGTGATGGCTGCCAGAATAGCCCACGGGTAGGAGTGCCCGAAGGTGCTGGGGAAGTGGTTGCTGACCATCACAAACAGGACGGGCAGCGTGAAGTAGTTGTTGTGCAGCGAGCGGGCCAGGGCGTTTTTGCCCAGTGTGGGGTCAAGCGGGGTGCCTTCAGTGGCGGCCTTTACCATGGCTTTCTGGGCCGGGATGATGGTGAAAAACACGTTGCCCACCATGAGCGTGCCCAGCATGGCCCCGAAGTGGATGTAGGCTGCCCGCGCACTGAATACCTGGGCGTAGAAAAACGCAAACCCCGTGGCCAGAATGAACCCCACCACCTTGAACCACGGGCTGCGCACGAACTCGGTGCGGCACAGGCCATCGTACAGCAGCCAGGCCGCCACGAACGAGCCCACCCCGATGCCCACGCCCGCCAGCGGCGATATGTCGAGCACGCGCGGGTCAATCAGCATGGAGCTGGCATTGAAATAATACACCACGAACAGCAGGCTAAACCCCGACAGCCAGGTGAAATAGGCCTCGTACTTAAACCAGTGCAGGCTCTTAGGGATTTGCTTGGGGGCTGACTTATATTTCTCCAGGTAATAAAAGCCGCCGCCGTGTACGGCCCAGAGGTTGCCGGCCAGCTCTTCGCGCACGTTGTCGGTGCGGTTGAGGGCGTTTTCGAGGAACACGAAGTAGAACGAGGCCCCAATCCAAGCGATGCCGAAGGTGATGTGCATGAGGCGCACCACAATGTTGAGCCATTCCATGATGTGGCCCGACCAGGGCGAGTCGCGCGCCAGCACGTAGGCAATGCCCACCGCCGCGATAACGGCCAGCAGAATCAGCGCGTAGGAATAGCCTTCGAGGGTGGAGCCACCTTCGCCCACGGCGCCGCCGCCGGGCCGCGTTTTGGCCACGCGCTGCAGGGCGAAGATGACGCCCAGCAGGAGTAGGAAGGTGATAATCAGGGTAAAGAGGGTAACGTATTGGAGCATGTGTAACGGAGGGAGCGGTGTGTCAGTGAGAAGAAATCAGAACGTCATGCCGAGCGCAGCGAAGCATCTTGCCCGCTGTCACTAATTCAATCGTGAAAGCATCATGGATTAGCGGTGGCAGGCAAGATGCTTCGTTGCGCTCGGCATGACGTTCTTCACTCGTTCAAATTCTGCTCTTGCCAATTTAATTAAACCGGGAAAAAGCCCCCAATTTAGCGCCAAATTCCCTACCCATGTCAACACTTGCTTTGCGCAGCCAGCGCGTCATCACGCCCGAGGGCGAGCGCGCCGCCACCATCCTTGTCGAAAACGGCCGCATCAGCGCCCTGCTGCCGCACGATGCCGACGTAGCCGGCGCCACGCTCATCGACGTAGGCACCCACGCCATCCTGCCCGGCGTAATTGACCCGCACGTACACATCAACGAGCCCGGCCGCACCGACTGGGAAGGCTTCGACACGGCAACCCGCGCCGCGCTGGCCGGTGGCCTCACCTCAATGGTCGACATGCCGCTGAATTCGGCGCCCGTCACCACCTCGGTGGCGAATCTGGAAATAAAGCGCGCCGCCACGCAGGGCCAGCTGCACTGTAACGTGGGCTTCTGGGGCGGCGTGGTGCCGGGCAATGCCGACGAGATTGAGCCTCTGATTGCAGCAGGAGTGCTCGGCTTCAAGGCGTTTCTGACGCACTCCGGGATTGATGATTTCCCGAACGCGACGGAAGACGATTTGCGGCGGGTGATGCCGATTCTGGCGCGATATAAGTTGCCGTTGCTGGTGCACTGCGAGTTATCGGAAGACGATGATGCGTGGAAGCAGAACGACCACCGCTCGTACCCAAGCTACCTGGCTTCGCGTCCTAAAAAGTGGGAGGATGAGGCCATTGCCATGATGATTCGCCTGTGCGAGGAGTTCAATTGCTGGGTCCACATTGTGCATTTATCATCGGCCGATTCCATCGCGCCCATTGCGGCTGCCAAAGCCAAAGGACTGCCGCTGACGGTGGAAACCGGCCAGCACTACCTCTACTTTAATGCCGAGGACATTGCCGACGGCCAGACGCAGTTCAAATGCGCGCCGCCCATCCGCGAAAAGGCCAACAACAACCAGCTGTGGGCCGCGTTGGAGGCCGGCATCATCGACTTCGTTGCCACCGACCACTCGCCCGCGCCGCCCGACCTCAAGCAAATGGAAAGCGGCGACTTCACCACCGCCTGGGGTGGCATTGCCTCATTGCAACTGGCCCTGCCGGTGCTGTGGACGGCTGCCCGTCGGCGCGGTGCCAGCCTGCTGGATATTGTAAAATGGCTGAGCGAAAACCCCGCAAAACTGGCCGGCCAAAGCCAGCGCAAAGGCCGGATTGCGCCCGGCTTCGACGCCGATTTAATCGTGCTTGACCCCGAACAGACCTTTGAGGTGAGCGAGGAGATGATTCTGCACAAACACAAAGTATCCCCTTACATTTGCCAGGAATTGGCGGGTGTCATTGAATTAACTTTTCTCCGAGGCGAACAGGTTTTCCAGCGCCCGAATTTCCTTCGCCTCAGCCACGGCGAATTTTTAACCCGGTAGCGGAATGCAGCAGGACTACACCGCGCGCGCTGAGCGAATCATGCAGCGCATTCAGCAATTGGCCGCCATCAGCGAAGACGCGGACGGCGTGACGCGCACCTTCGGCACGCCCGCCTTCCTCGAAGGCCGCGCCCTGGTGCGAAGCTGGCTCGAAGCCGCCGGCCTGCCCACCCGCGTCGACGGCATCGGCAACCTGCGCGCCCGGCTGGAAAGCCCGAACCCCGATGCCAAAACCTTCGTGCTGGCCTCGCACATCGATACCGTTGTTAATGCCGGCAAATTCGACGGCCCGCTGGGCGTGCTCATGGGGCTCGATTTGCTGGAAAACCTGCTGGCGCAGCAAGCCGAATTGCCTTTCCATATCGAGCTGATTGCCTTCAGCGACGAAGAAGGCGTGCGCTTCCACACCACCTATCTGGGCAGCAAGGTGGTGACCGGCGCCTTCGACCACGCCCTGCTGGGCCGCTGCGACGCCGCCAGCATCTCCCTCGACCAAGCCCTAGTGGCCATGGGCGGCGATGCCTCGCAGCTTACGCTGGATGCCATTCCGGCCGCCGATTGGCTGGGTTACTTCGAGATGCACATTGAGCAGGGCCCGGTGCTTTGGGAGCGCCACGTGCCGGTGGCGCTGGTAACGGCCATCGCCGGCCAGCAGCGCGTGGAGCTCATCTTCCGGGGCATGGCCGGCCACGCTGGCACCGTGCCCATGAACATGCGCCAGGACGCCCTCTGCGCCGCCGCTGAGTTTGTGCTCACGGTCGAGCAGTTTGCCCAGGTGCACGGCCGCGGCTTGGTGGCCACGGTGGGCAAGCTGGCCATTAGTCATTCGGCCAGCAACGTCATCCCCGGCGAAGTAACCTGCAGCCTCGACCTGCGCAGCCCCGACGAGCAGCAGCTCGCCCAGGCCTACGACTTCCTGCGCGGCCACGCCGAAGCCTCGGCCCTGCACCGCAACGTGGCCCTGGCCTGGAACCTGGTGCAAAAAACTGCCCCCGTCGCCTGCGACGCCGGCCTGAACAGGCTGCTGGCCCAGGCCATTGCCGCCAGCGGCCACGAGACTGTCGAGCTGGTGAGCGGCGCGGGCCACGATGCCGTGCCCGTTTCCTTCGTGGCCCCGGCCACCATGCTATTTATTCGCTGCTACAAAGGCATCAGTCACAATCCGCTGGAGAATGTAGAACTGGCGGATTTGGCCGCTGCCATCGCCGTGGCCGACCAGTTTATGACTCTTCTCCGCACCCAAAATCTCGCCCGATAATTACTATGGAAATGTCCGCCCTGACGCGCTCCGTTGTGAAGCGCAATCACGCCATCATTGCCCCCGACGGCTACATCAACAGCAACGTGCCCGGCTGGACCGGCTGCACCACTAACGTCATCATCAACGAGCAGATGGGCGCCCGCCTCTGCCAGACGCTCATCACCCTCACCGAAGCCGGCCATGTCAAGGGTGAAACCGAGGCTTCGCAGATTTTCTTCTACGTGGTGCAGGGCGGCTGCACGGCCAACGTGGGCAGCGAAACCCGCGCGCTGAAAGTGGGCGAGTACGTGTATGTGCCCGTCGGCCAGTCTTATGAATTCAGCCAGCCCGAGGCCGGGACGCAGCTTCTAACCTTCCATAAAGTATACGAGCCGCTGGCGGGCCACGCCACGCCGGGCGTGTTCTGGGGCGAGCGGGACTATAGCAAAGCGCCCGTGTATATGAACGACGAGGCCCTGCGCATCCAGGAGCTGCTGCCGAACGAGCCGGGCTTCGACATGGCCGTGAACATCTTCACCTACGGCCTCGGCGGCAACCTGCCGATGGTGGAAACCCACATCATGGAACACGGCCTGATGTACCTCGAAGGCCAGGCCATTTACATGCTCGACCAGTGCTGGTACCCGGTGAAAAAAGGCGATTCCATCTGGATGGCACCCTATTGCCAGCAGTGGGCCACGGCCATGGGCCAGGAGCCGTCAGTGTACATCTACTACAAGAACGTGAACCGGTTTCCGACGGTGCGGTAGCGTGGACTCTGCGAGTCCGCGCATGAACGAACGTCATGCAGAGTGCAGCGAAGCATCTCGCGTGCTCAAGCAATACAGTGGTTTAGTTGAAGCACGCGAGATGCTTCGCTGCGCTCTGCATGACGTCCTTTAGAAATCAAAGATGACCCTAGAAGAACTCAACCGCCTGCCCAAACCCGCCCTCGCCGAAGCCCTGCAAAAATGCTGCGGCTCGACCGCGTGGGTGGAAGATATGCTTGCTGCCTTCCCCGTGTCCGATGCCGAAACGCTGATGGACGAGGCCAATACCGCGTGGAATAAATTGAGCGAAGCCGACTGGCGCGAAGCCTTCACCCACCACCCCAAAATCGGCGGCGATGTGGAAGCATTGCGCGCCAAATTCGCCAGCACCAGCACCTGGGCCGAGGGTGAACAGGCCTCGGTAAAACAGGCATCGCAGGAAACCTTAGAGGCTTTAGCTACGGGCAATGAAAACTACGAGCGCAAGTTTGGCTACATCTTCATCGTGTGCGCCACCGGTAAAACGGCCGACGAAATGCTGGCCCTGCTGCAAGCCCGCCTCACCAACGACCCCGCCGACGAAATCCTCATCGCCGCCGGCGAGCAGAACAAAATCACCCGCCTTCGCCTCGAAAAACTGCTTGCCGCATGAGTCAGATTACCACACACATTCTCGACACCACTAAGGGTAAGCCGGCCGCGAATGTTAGCATCGCGCTACTGCAGCAAGTAGGGGATGACTGGCAGGAAATTGCGCGCGGCAAAACCAACGCCGACGGCCGGATTCCCGATTTATTGCCGAAAGAAAAGCAGGTGGAATTAGGCGTATATAAAATGAAATTCTACACCCAGGAATATTTCGCGCAGGACGGCACAGCGAATTTCTACCCCTTCGTGGAAATCGTGTTCAACGTGGCCGAAAACGCGCATTACCACGTGCCGCTGCTGCTGAATCCGTTCGGATATTCGACCTACCGCGGGTCGTGAGAACGATGTAGCGCGAAGCTCCAGCTTCGCGTTTCGGCCGCGCCATTACAACGATTACCGTTCAACGATACGCGAAGCTGGAGCTTCGCGCTACATCTCTAATTCCCACCATGAAACTCAGCTTACCAGAATCCGACAAAGCCGCCCTGCTCGACCAGCTCGGCGTGGCCAATATCAAGTTCCAGCATACCTACCCCGGCGACCGGCCCGACCGCCAGCCCGTGCACACGGTGTACGGCGGCGCTAACCTCTTTAAGGCCGATACCTGCGTGAAGATGGGCGAAATCGCCCTCAACAACCTGCTCACCTACGCCCCCAACTTCGTGGAGCTGGCCCGCGCGTTGCAGTTCAAAAACCACGAGCACCTGCCGCATCTCGAAGCCGACGTGGCGGCCCTGACGGCCAAACTTGACGCCATGAGCCCCGAGGACCGCAAGCAGGAGCCCGCCTGGCTGGCCTACTCGGTCTATAATAAGATTGTGGCGAAGCTGAAGCGCGAGGCCGTGGAAGACTTCCGCGTTGATTTTGAAGACGGCTTCGGCAACCGGCCCGATGCGGAGGAAGACGAAACCGCCGTGCGCGCCGCCAGGGAAGTGGCTAAAGGCATGCAGCAGGGCACGCTCTCGCCCTTTATCGGCATTCGCATCAAGCCCTTCACCGAGGATTTGAAGCAGCGCGGCGTGCGCACGCTCGACATCTTCCTGACCACGCTGCTGGCCGAAACCGGCGGCAAGCTGCCCGATAATTTCGTGGTAATGCTGCCCAAAGTGACTATCCCGGAGCAGATGACCACCATGGTGCGCCTGTTTGAACTGCTGGAGCAGGCCAACAGCCTGGCTCCCGGCACCCTCAAAATGGAGACGATGGTGGAGGCCACCCAGATTATCATGGACGAGGAGGGGCGCAACCCGCTCATGCGCATCATCCGGGCCAGCGAGGGGCGCTGCGTGGCGGCCCACTTCGGCACCTACGACTACACCGCGAGCTGCGGCATCACGGCCAAGTATCAGACCATGGGCCATCCGGTGAACGACTTCGCCCACCACATGACCAAAGTGGCGCTAGGTGGCACCGGTATTTTCCTCTCCGATGGGGCCACCAACGTGATGCCCATCGGCCCGCACCGCGGCGACAACCTGACCTTCGCCCAGCTGCGCGAAAACCGCGAGAGCGTGCACAATGCCTGGCGCCAGGCCTACCACCACAGCACGCACTCGCTCATCAACGGCTTCTACCAGGGCTGGGATTTGAACCCCGCGCAGCTGCCGATGCGCTACGCCGCCACCTACAATTTCTTCCTCAGCAGCTACGACGACGCGGTGTTTCGCCTGAAAACCTTCGTGGAGCGCGCCGCCATCTCCACCCTCACCGGCGACATTTTCGACGACGCCGCCACCGGCCAGGGCCTGCTCAACTTCTTCCTCAAAGCCCTGAACTGCGGCGCCATTTCGGAAGAGGAAATCCTCGCCACCGGCCTCACCCTGGAAGAGGTGCAAACCCGCTCGTTCTTCCGCATTTTACAGGGCCGCCGCGCCAAAGCGGGAGTGGCTTAGAAGTTCGAAAATTACCCTGGAACGTCATGCTGAGCTTGCCGAAGCATCTCTACCGCTTTGTTTAAACCTTTGCAACAAAGCAGTAGAGATGCTTCGACAAGCTCAGCATGACGTTCTTTTAATAGGATTACTACTCCTTGAGTGTTTGCATGAAGCCGGGGCTGCCGAAACTTAGGTTTCAGCAGCCCCGGCTTTTACTATGTGCAGCAGTTCGCCGCCAATGCATCAGTGCAGCACAATCTGAGAGTAACAGTTCAGCTCGGCCCACCGGAGGAGCGGGTTCTTGGCCAGTTCCGTCACCCAGTGCTGCTCCGAGCCGGTGGGTACTTTGAGCATGACGCTCTTGCAGCTTTGGCAGCGGGCGCCGGCTTCGTCGGTTAGCTGAAGGGTTTGCAGCGTCTGGAGCCAGTCGGCCTGATTGGCCGGGGTCATGTCAAATTGGGAATCGACGACGTGGATTTTACGGTCGCCGGCGTATACAGAGGCATTGCCGCCGGTAAAGCCCTGCGCATTCAGGTAGGGCTTGTTCAAGAGCACGCGTTTCACGTAAGCTAAGCTGTCGGCCGGTAAGCCCGACACGTAGGTGAAACCGTGCATTTTGCTGATGCTGAACCCCTGTGAATTGGCTAGCTGAAACACCTGCGCAGCTTCTGTGGCAGCCTGGGGACCAATGGCTACATCGCCGGCCACGTACCTGCTGCAGCGCGGCGTACCATCGGGCGAAGCATTGTCTTTGCTGCATGCGGCGAGTGCAAGCCCGCCCAGCAGGGCAGCGAAAAAGCGGAATCGGAACATATACAAGCAGATGAAATGCAGGTGTGCGGGCTTGACCGGCGGCCCAGACCAATGGTTGCGCCGCCGCAGCCGGAAATACTGCTGAATCTCTCGTGCGTCTGAGTCTGCTGTAAAATTGATATAAAATATAATTTATGGTATATTCAGCGGATTTGCCTTACTTTTCGGGGCCGAAGTTGAATAACGACGGCTCTGGAAAGAAAATGTTCATTTCTGCTCGCTGATGCGAACCCTGCTTACCGCTGCGCTATTGCTGCTGCTGCGCCCCGCCACCGCCCAAACGTTGGCCCCCGACCTCGTCCTCACCGGCGGCAAAATCTTCACCGCCGACCTCGCCCGGCCCTATGTGCAGGCTCTGGCCGTGCGTGGCGAGCGAATTGTGGCCGTGGGCACCACCGCCGAAATAGCCCGGCTGGCCGGCCCCCACACGCGCCGCATTGCCCTGAATGGCCGCACCGTGGTGCCGGGCTTCAACGATGCCCACACGCACCTGCCGCCCGGCCATCCGCTGGGCCATTTCTTCGATTTTCCCAAGGCCGCAATGATTGCGGGCCCCAGCCCGGCGCAGGTGCTCGACACGCTCGCGGCGCTGGCCGACCGGCTGCCCGCCGGCACGTGGCTGGAAGGCGAAGTGGGCCTGCAGGCGCTGCAGGACCCGCAGCTGCGGCGGGCCGATTTGGACCGCGTCGCGCCTAGGCACCCGGTGCTGCTGCGCACACCCTGGGGCCACGGCAGCCTGGTGAACTCCGCCGCGCTGCGGCGCCTGCAACTGGAAGACGCCGACGTGGCCCCGCTGGGCGGCACATTAGGCCGGCTGCCCGATGTGCACCAACTCAACGGCCTGCTCACGGAGTACGCCGATTGGGCCCCGCGCCGCGCCCTGCACGGCCAGCAGCCCGATTCCGTCTGGACGCGCCTGTTGCGGGGCTATGGCGCGGCGGCTGTGCGCCTGGGCATCACCAGCGTGCAAAGCATGGCCGATGCGCTGCCGCCCGCCCAAACCCTGCGCGTGGTGCAGGCCGCCGCGCTGCCCATCCGCCAGCGCATCATCCCGTTTCCGATGACGAGCCCTTACGGCATCAACCGCCGCGAATGGGCGAATGTCAACAAAGCGCCCGCCCCGCTGGCCCGGGTCGAGGGCGTGAAATACATCCTCGATGCCACACCGCTCGAAGGTGGCGCGCTGATGCGTCACGCTTACGCGGGCCGCCCGGGCTGGTACGGCCGCCTCAACTTCCCGGTCGATACCGTGCGCCAGCTGCTGCGCACGGCCCTTAGCAGCCCGCAGCCGCTGATGCTGCACATTTCCGGCGACAGCGCCGCCAGCCTGGTACTGCGCCTCATGAGCCAGTTGGCCGCCGATACCACCTGGCGCGTCAAGCGCGTGCGCTTCGAGCACGGCGACGGTGTGGCCGCCGACCTGCAGCCCCGCGCTAAAGCCCTGGGCGTGGTCGTCGTGCAAAATCCTTCACACTTCATCAACGCCGCCCTCGACCCGCAACACGGTGCGCCGGCTGGCCTGCACGCTTCCTTCCGCTCGCTGCTGGAAAGCGGGGTGCCCTTCGCGCTAGGCTCCGATGGGCCGATGAATCCCTTCCTCAACATCTTGTTCGCCACCACCCTGGCCGACCCCAAAGAGGCCCTGACCCGCGAGCAAGCCGTGCGCGCCTACACCGTCGGCGCCGCCTACGCCGAGTTTCAGGAGCAGCAAAAAGGCACCTTGGCGCCCGGCAAGCTGGCCGATTTAGCGGTACTGTCGCAGGATATTTTCACGGTGCCACCGCCCGCCCTGCCCGGCACGGTGAGCGAGCTGACGATGGTGGGCGGGAAGGTGGTATATGAAAAAAAGTAGCCGTGATGGACGCTGCAGAGTTCAGTTTAGAATCTTATCCAGCCAGCACAAAAGGCCGTCATACAGCGCGCAGCGCAGCATGACGGCCTTTTGTGCTTTGTATGACGTTTAATCGAACAGGCTACGCTATAAATCAAACCGGGCCACGGCCGCCCGCAGTTCCTCTACGGTAACGGGCCGGAACTCCAGCGGCGGCTCCACGCGCTGGCTCACCACCACGTCGCGCAGGCCCAGGTACAGCTGGCCTTGCTCGCGGCGAATGGCAATCAGGGTGCCAGCCGAGTTGCTCACCAACTGCTCAAACATCACCCGCTCGCCGCTGGCATTGCCACGTAGCACGGAACGTCTGTCCCGGAGCACCAGGCTCACGTCGGCCGGGTAAATGGAGGGCTGTTCCAAGCCCAGGCGTACCAATGCAAGCTTGGTAATATCGCCGGGTGGGGGCACGGGACGGTCGCAGTTGTACCATCCCAATCCGTTGGAGCCTACCGCGGCTTTCACAGGAAACACGGCCAGTTCTTTGGTGTAATTCAGCTGGTCGCGCAAGTAAGTGCCGAGCGAGTAGCGTTTGTTGCTGGTGCGCCTCTTGAACAGCTCGCCCGTCACGGCTTCCAATGGGGCGGCCTGTAGCTGGGTGTTCGTGAGGCGGCCTCTGCCGGTGGCCTTGCGCTCCTCGTCGGCCCGGAAGAGGGCGATGGTGGTGGCCTGGTCCCAGCGCAGGTGGTCGACCAGCACGCGGCGGTCGGCGGTGAAGCGCACGTCCACCTTCATCAGGCTGCGGGTGGCCCGGCGGTTGTTGCGCACGCCGTGGGAGGCGGGGCTGACTTTCAGGCGGCGCAAGGCCTGCACCACGGCTGCTTGCAGCGCCGAATCGGCCGGGAGGCCGGACTTGCGGAAATACACGTCATTCAACTGGCCGGTTTCCGATAGTTCGAAACTGGCGTTCACCCGGCCCACCACCGGCACGCGTTTGTGGTCGCGGCGCAGCTCCCGGCGTAGCTGCCCGGGCGCCTGGTAGCCGTTGAGGCGCATGGCCGTAGTCGCGTCGTAGTCAATGGATTTGCTCAGGCGATGGCGGGCCACCGCGTAGCCACCCTTGATGCGGGGCTTTTTCCAGTATTGCCAGCTAATAAAGCGTTTGGGCGACTTCGTGGCTTCACTCCGGGGCGCCAGCTTCCAGTTGAGGCCGTGCGTGGCAGTGTTCCGGCCGTTGTAGAGCTGCATGCCGTCGATGGGCCGGATGGCCGGGAAGCCCAGTTCGAACTCGCTGCCGGGCTTGAGCTTGCACTCCCGGCCGTCGGCGGTGGCCGCGCTCAGCTGCACCATGCCGCCGGTTTCGAGCAGCCTGGGGCCGGCCATGGTGCTCAGGCGCTCCAGCAGAATGTCGGCCATCGAATAAAACTCGCGCAGCCGGATTTCCACCAAGCCGTCGGACGCACCGCCCTGGCGAACATTGTCCTGCACGAAGGTGCCCGCCGGCACCCGCATCACGGTACCTTCGGCGCCGTAGAGCACGGTGTCGCGGTCGGGCCGAATCCGGAAAACCTGGGCCGCTTTGGGGCCATCGGCGGGGGCGGCAGGTGTGGCCCCAAGGTTACCGGCGGGTAGCGCGCCGGTGGTGGTGGCCGGCGCTGCCGTGGCCGGTGCCGTTTCAGCCGGTGTGGCGGCGGCCGATGTGGCCAAAGCAGCCTTGGCAGCGGCGCGCTCCTGCCGGCGCATCAGGTGGGCCAGCTTCCGGCGGGCCCGCGCCGAAACCACCAGCGCCGGGTCGGCCGCCGGCTCCGGCGCTGGCGCCAATACCGTATTGCGCAAGCGGCCGGTTTCGGTGTCCGGCGCATCACCAGCGTTGGCACTCTGCTGGTGTTTGGGGTCGGTATTAGAATCAATTATTGCCGTATCAGCCGCAGAAGCCGGCTGTTGCTGGCGGCTGGCGCGGGTTTCCGATTTGGTGTCTGTGGAGCAAGCCGAGAGGTTCAGGAGTAGACCCAGCCCAACCGTAAAAAGCGTGTAGCAATGCCGCATATTATGAAGCTGTAACATCCTCGCACCAAGAAAATTGGCGCGATTGGAAAAGCTCCAGCAATTTAGCACAGCCACCCGGCTAAATTTCAAACGGCCATCTCCAAGCCGTCTGCAACAGAAACCGTTAAGCCTGGTTTCTTGCTTGCCGCGCTTTTCGGGCACAAACTCACCGCTACTTTTCCCAGCGTCATAGGCGTAGCGAAGGAAACTGGCGGCCGGCGCCGGGAAGTCCGCGCTGCCCAACTCCTTCCCCAAAGCCTGAACTGCGGTAGAAACAGAAAGAGGCTGAAGCTACGGAAGCTTCAGCCTCTTTCTGTTATTCATGTTTACTGAATTTCCATTGAATTAACTGCTTGTTGAGAAGCGTTAGAATTCGCGCTTCTTGGCGCTGGCGCATCGGCTGTATAACTGCAAAAAGCTTTGCACCTTTTTCCGCCAATTATCCAGATTTGCAGCAAAGAAGAGCCTTTGCGTTCAGTATAGTAAACAGCTTTTCGATTTGGTAAAGAAATTATTTTCGCTGTAGGATGACTTTCAATGGCGAACTGCAATTCCTCACTAATGCTAAAATCTGGTATTGTGTCGTGCATAGCTCGGTACGCGGATATTTGGAATGCCCAGCTTGGGTCGTGTGCCTCTGTGAAGGTGTAGATACCGTCTTCGGATTCTACTTGCCAAGATGCTGGATAAATTAGCTTGAACCACTTATTGTCTGGTTCAAATTGTTGCGTCTTTTGCAAATTGGAACAGTTTGTAAGTGTAGCTGCAACGAGGAAGTAAAATGCTGGTAGAATTGTACGCTTTAACATCGTGGATATCTTGTCGAAGCCAAAAGCTATTAATGCATCTATCGTTTTTCAGAAATTTATCACAATGTCTACGGCTAACACATTCCGCTATTTACTGCTGGCGAAAATATCGTTGTCGTGATTACATCCAATTAACCATTCTTCGAGAAAGGGCAGAACCCAAATATCTAGCCCAACTTCGCCATCTAACTCAACTTGATTATCAATGAATTTCTGTAAATCAAGCCCATTAGTTTCGTAGCTGCGATTCAGAAAAACATGAGATGGGTGTTCTTGAATCAGATAATAAAATCTGTCCGGAACGAGATACTCTGCAAAAACACGCTCGTCAGTGCGTAGCCAATGGCCTTCGTTGCGGCTGTGCTCAAAACGTCGGTGAGCTTCCTTAAGCAAGGTTGCCGTGAGCACCGTATCCAGGCGCGGGGCAGGAAAGATGTCTTTTCTTCTCATGACACTTTGGCCGCAGAAGTAGCTACTGTTGCGGAACAGGCTCCCCTCTCTTTTGGAGAGGGGCCGGGGGTGAGGTTTGGCCGTTAGCAAACTCCGGGTACAAGCTCACCAGCACCTTTTCCGGCGTCATCGGCGCGGAAAATGGCAGCGCCGTGTGTCCCTGGAAGGCCCGCACCGCGTCGCGCAGGGCGAAATAGGTGCCGATGCCGTACATGAGCGGCGGCTCGCCCACGGCCTTGGAGCGCAGGATGGCCTTGGGGTGGCCCGGCGTGTCGAGGAAATGCACGTCGAGCACCTGGGGGGCGGCGTAGATGTCGGGGATTTTGTAGCTGTTGAGCGAGTTGCTGAGCAGGCGGCCCTCGGCGTTGTAGGCCACTTCTTCCATGGTCATCCAGCCGATGCCCTGCACCGCGCCGCCCTCAATCTGGCCCCGGTCGATGACTTCGTTGAAGCTCTGGCCGAAATCGTGGGCAATGCGCAGGGCATCCACGGTGTAGGTGCCGCGCAGGCAGTCCACCGTTACGCTGGTGAGGGCCGTGCCGTACACGTGGTAGGCGAAGGGGTGGCCCTGGTTCACGGTGGCGTCGAAATGCAGGTCGGGGGTGGCGTAGTGGGCGTTTTCGGTCAGAGCCACGCGCTTCCAGAAGGCCGACGACACCAGCTTCTCCCAGGTGGTATCGGCGGGCACGCCGGCGGCCAGCACCTGCTCGTCCTGGATTTCGAGGCCCTCGTAATTGAGCGTGTACTCGGTGCTGGCGTGCTCCAGCAGCCGCTTCCGCAGGGCAGCGCAGGCCATTTCAGTGGCTTTGCCGTTGAGGTCGGCGGTGGCGCTGGCGGCGCTGGGCGAGGTGTTGGCCACGCGGGTGGTGTTGGTGGTTTCGATTTTGATGCGCGAAATCGAGATGCCCAGCGTGCGGGCCGCCACCTGCGCGATTTTCGTGTTCACGCCCTGGCCCATCTCCACCGCGCCCGTGCTGATGCCCACCGAGCCGTCGGAGTAGATGTGCACCAGCGCCCGCGTCTGGTTCATGGGCGTTTTGGTGAAGCTGATGCCGAAGCAGATGGGCATCACCGCGAAACCCTTCTTCTTCAGCTTATGGGTTTGGTTGAACTGCTCGACTTCGGCCCGCAGGCCGGGCAGGTCGAACTCGCGGGCGGCCGTGTCCCAGGCCTGCTCGGCGTGGCACATTTCGGCCGCCTGCCGGTACGAGAACAGGTCGCCCTCGCGCAGCAAATTCTTCCGCTGAATCTCGAAAGCCGGCACGCCCAATTCCTCGGCCGCCTTGGCCAGGGCCGACTCTATCACGAACATACCCTGCGGCCCGCCGAAGCCCCGGAAGGCCGTGTTGGGCGGTAAGTTTGTCCGGCACGAAAAGGCCGTGGCCGTCACGTTGGGCACGAAATAGGCGTTGGTGGCGTGGAAGAGCGTGCGCTCCATCACGGCCGGCGAGAGGTCGGCCGCCGCCCCCGCGTTCTGGTAGAAGGTGACTTCGTAAGCCACGATTTTCAGGTCCTTATCGAAGCCAATTTTGAAATCGGACGAGTAGGGGTGGCGCTTGCCGGTCATGCGCATGTCGGCCATGCGGTCGAGCACCAGCTTCACCGGCTTTTTGGTGATAAAGGCGCCCAGCGCGGCCAGCGCGCCCCAGGGCGTGGCCTGGTCTTCCTTGCCCCCGAAACCGCCGCCCAAGCGCGTCACGTCCACTTCCACCTGGTGCATGCCCAGGCCCAGCACCACGGCCGTGTGGCGCTGCACGGCCGTCGGCCCCTGCGTAGAGGAAATCATGCGCACGCCGCCCATCTCGGTGGGGAAGGCGTAGGCGCCCTGCGTTTCGATGTACAAATGCTCCTGCCCGCCGCTCTCGGCCACGCCCTCAAACACGTGCGCGCAAGAAGCCCAAGCTGCCTCGGAGTCGCCGATTTTGAAGGTGCGCGGCGGCACGATGAACTCGCCCTCGCCCGCCGCCACCCGCGGGTCGGTGATGATGGGCAGCGGGTCGATTTCGACTTTGATGAGCTTGAGGGCGGCGTGGGCCTGCGCCTCGGTGCGGGCCAGCACCAGCGCCACCGGCTGCCCCCGGAAATGCACGTGCCCCTCGGCCAGCAGCGGCTCATCGGGCACGATACCGCCAATCTGGTTCTCGCCGGGAATGTCGGCCGCCGTGAGCACCCGGGCCACGCCGGGTGCCGTCAGCGCGGCGCTGAAATCGAGGCTGCGGAGCACGCCGTGGGCCAGCGGGCTTTCAAACACGGCCGCGTACAGGGTGCCTTGCTGCACGGGCACGTCGTCGAGGTACTGCGATTCGCCGCGCACGTGGCGGTTGGGGTCGAGGTGGTTCATAGTATCTAGGCAATCAAAATTTAGCGGGCCGGAAGTGTTGCGAAGCCCTTTTTCCATTTGCGCTCCCACGAATTCCACGTCAGATAAGGGCCATCAAAACCCTTCACAAATAGCAATTCATAGGCGTCGTCGTCGAGTTTATGGTATTCGGGGTAAGCCTTTTCTATCTCTTGGCTGGTGAAGCCTATTTGTTGAAGCTGTAACCAATCATTATCATCAGGTAGCGTGTGATGTTACCTGAAATAGCTATCTAACCGTTGTCTTAAAACATTTCCACGACTGACTTCTGCATGATAAGTAACAGAAAGTGGAAGAAGCCACCAAGCTATGGCAGCCAGCAGAGCCACAGCGAGCAGGGCCTTGCTCCCTCTTTTAAAGAACCGTGATTCGCCCCACAAAAAGCGGTGAATGGCAAGGCGGTTCATGAGAGTTTCGGGGTTGACTCGTTGGGCAATTCATTTCTCAAATCAATTAATAAATCGGTGGCTATCATCCACCAGTCACAACCACGATAATCTTTTAGCAAATCTTCCATCGACCCGAAAAACATAAATTTTTCGCCCTTCACAAAAACGGAATTTTCGCTAATAACTTCTTCTAAATCTGATGTGTCTAATGGGCCTTCCTGCTCGCTTCGCAACGAACAATTATGGCAGAACACCAGCGGCTTATCATTCTTGCATTGGAGTGTAGCACAGTAGCTCAGCGCCTGTTTAATCTGCGGCAGCGTTAATTGGTGACCATCAAGCGCATGATGCAGCGAGTCATGCACGATGCTGACCACATCTCCCACCGCCAGCCGTCGGCCATCGACTCTGGGCGAACCCCATAGCGTGTCTTCTGTGCAAACTATTTCGGGGAAAAGGGAAGTCATTGCTTGAGGCATGATGAGGTTGACGCGGAGGGCACCGCCTCTAAAACCTAAATCAATTCATCCACCGCCAGCTCCGGCGCAAACTGCAGGAAATGCGCCCACAGCAGCTGCCGCAGCAAGAGCCGCTTGTAGTCGCTGGTACCGCGCACGTCCGAAATCGGGCTGATTTCGGCCTGCATCACCTCGTTGGCGGCGCTCACGGTTTCGGCGGTCAACTCGCGGCCCGCCAGAAACTCGCTGGTGCGGGCTAGGTACAGCGGCACTGGCCCCACGCCACCAGCCGACACGCGAGTCGCCTGGATGACGCCGTTTTCGACCCGCAGCCAGGCGGCAGAATTTACGCTGGCAATGTCGAGGTGGGTGCGCTTGGATACTTTCTCGAAGTGGAAGAAGTCGCCGGCCAGCGGGGCGGGGAAGCTAATTTCGATAACCTGCTCGTCAGCGGCCTTCGCCAGTTTTTTGTAGCCGAGGTAGAGGTCGGGCAGGGCCAGCTCGCGGGTGGCGCCGGCCGCGTCGAGCAACGTGATGGACGCGCCCAGGGCCAGGAACATGATGGTGAGGTCCCCGATGGGCGAGCCGTTGATGAAGTTGCCGGCCACCGTGCCCATGTTGCGGATGGGCGTGCTGCTCACCAGCTTCAGGTACTGCGGCAGGTTGGGCAGGAGGCCGCGCATCAGGTCCGATTCGAGCAGCTGGCTGGCGGTGGTGGCGGCGCCCAGCACCACGCGGCCGGTGGTTTCGTGGCGGATGCCGCGCCGGCCGGGCTGGTCGAAAATCAGCCGCACGCCCGGCTGCTCGCGCAACTCTTCGAGGCGTTGCACCAGCAAATCGGTGCCGCCGCCAAGCAGGGCGTGCTTGAAAGGAACCGGGGTGGAATGCCCGTGGTCGTTTTGGTTTTGGGCGTGGCCGTTGGGCGAAGTCGAAACCTGGCTGCCGCCGTTGGCATGGGCTGTGGCAGAAGCTGCTATGGCTGCTGAAGAAGCTTCAGTTGCGTTGGCTTCATCAGGACGAAGCTTCGCCAACTTGGCGGGAATTTCAGCAAAATAACTGGGCACAAACTGCTTTTCGCTGAGCCAGGCTAGCGCATTTTCCGTCGGGCGCTGCCCCAACTCGGCGGTAAGTTTGGCGGCGGCGCGCTCTAACGACTTGTAGCCGGTGCAGCGGCAGATATTGCCGTCGATGGCCGCGATGGTGCTTTTTTCGGTGGCCGGCGCGCTGCTCAGGCTGTGGCCGGTGAGCGACATCACGAAGCCCACGGTGCAGAAGCCGCACTGCGAGCCGCCTTCGTCCACAATGGCCTTTTGCACGGGCGTGAGCTGGTTGCCGGCCGCGTTGATGCCTTCCACCGTGACAATGTGCTTGCCGTGGGCGTTGCCCAGCGGCGTGAGGCAGCTGGTCATGCTCTGGTAGTTCACGGTCTGGCCGTCGAGGGCCAGCTCGCCCACCAGCACGGTGCAGGCGCCGCAGTCGCCCTCCCGGCAGCCGATTTTGGTGCCCTTTAGCTGCTCGTGGTAGCGCACGAAATCGAGCAAAGCGCTGGCCGGGGCCTCGCTGGTGCGAATGGGCTGGTCGTTGAGATAGAATTCAATCATGAATTTGGAATCAATAAGAACGTCATGCTGAGCGAAGCCGAAGCATCTCTACCGCGTAACTAACTCAAAATATAATGAATTGCTGCTGCGGTAGAGATGCTTCGGCTTCGCTCAGCATGACCGCCGTTATCTAGCTCTTTTAAAGCTGCCAACTCCTTAATACTCCGTCTTGCCTTCCAGTTCCGTCCAGGCGCGGAAACCGGCCAGGGCCTCGTCGCGCAGCAGTTGCGTCATGGGCAATTTACGGTTTTCCATGGGCTGGTCCAGCTCTTCGTAGATGAACTGGTCGTCGAAGCCGATGGCGGCGGCATCGGCCTTGGTGTTGCCGTAGAACACCCGGCGCGGGCGGGCCCAGTAGATGGCCCCGAGGCACATCGGGCAGGGCTCGCAGCTGGTGTAAAGGTCGCAGCCGTCGAGCTGGAAGGTGCCGAGCTCCTGGCAGGCTTTGCGGATGGCGTCGACCTCGGCGTGGCAGGTAGGGTCGTGGGTGGTGGTGACCTGGTTGAAGCCGCGGGCAATGATTTGGCCGTCCTTCACCACCACCGCGCCGAAGGGGCCGCCGTGCCCGGCCTGCATTTTCTCAATGGACAGGCGAATGGCTTCGCGCATGAATTCGGGGTTGGGAGCTTCCATAGGGTGGGAAAGTGGAATGAAGGACGAGGCCTAAAGTTTTGAAAAACGGGCAACAAAGAAAGGCACAGAATGCCAGACTCGCAGTGCGCGGCTGTCAACAGCACGCCGAGCTATTCTCATGTCCTCAACCCCAAAAAAGCCGGGACGGTGCCACGCTCAGAAAGTCGTGGTACCGCCCCGGCCGGTGTTTGGCGCCGTGCGTCGGCTAATTTGTGAAATTGGGAATGCGCAGCTGGAAGCCTAGTGAGGGCACCACCGTCACGCCGCTCAGCGAGGTGCTTTGGCCGTTGAGCAGGGCGTAATCACCGTAGTTCTGGTAGAAGAGTGACACGGCCGGAATGACGTAGAAATAGCGGTAGCCAAGCTTGAGGTTGAGAAAGCCGCCGAAGGAGGAGAAGTTGCGCGACTGCAGCGGCAGCTCCGGCACCTGCACCGAGCCGTTGTAAAGTTTTGTGGGCGCGAAGCCGTAGCTCACCCAGCTGTGGGCATACACCAGGCCGTAGCTGATGGCCCCAATTTCCTCCTCCGGCCCGAACGAATTACTGAACGTGAGCGGGATGAGCAGGTCGTTGCGGGTAGCCCGGAAGTTCAGCAGCGAATTGATATCCGAGAGAAACGCCAGGCTGGGCAGCTTGGCGCGCTGGGTGGCGAACTGCAGGCCGATGCTGGCGTAGGTGGTGCCGGTGGTGGCGCCGGCGCCGGGGTTTTCGGGCGTGCCGGTGGGGCCCAGCAGCTGGTACGCGGCATCGAAAACGTGCGAGCCGAAGGCGTATTTATAGCCGGCATCGAGTCGCGGCACGATGCCGTAGCGCACGTTCAGGTCGGCGGTGGGCTGCACCGGGTCGAGGACGTAGGCCAGGGCGGCGGCCTGCAGCTGGGTGGTGGCGTCGGTGTAGTCGACCTTTTGCTGCGTGATGGCCTGGGCGGCCGCTTCCTTCACGGCCGCGCCCGCTTTGCTGATGGAAGCCGTGGCCACGTTGAAGCCCTGGTTGTAGCCCACCCGGAACTCGCCCTGCGGCGTGACTTTGCCGGTGGCCACGATGGCGCGCGGGGCGGTGCAGGAAGTGGCCAGCAGCAGCGCCGAGGCGGCGAGTAACCCCGCAGGAGCGAGGGGAAAAGAGGTTTTCATAGAAGGCATATTAGCGGGAACGCGCTAAAAACGAAAATCAGGCCGAAAAAGCCGGAACCCGGGGCGTCGGGCCGTTGTCTTTCCGGGACTTGAGTCTAACGGCCGGCCGCCGTATCTTCGCGTATGCCCCTGCTTTACTTGTTGCTCAGTTACTTAAGCGTCCTGGTGGCGGGGCCGCGGGCCACGGTGTACGTTTTTCTGGCCGATACCTGCCCCATCAGCCAAGCGGCCACGCTGCCGCTGCGCGACTTGCACGGGCAATACGCGGCGCAGGGCATCCGGTTCGTGGGCGTGTTTCCGGCGGCCGATGCCACGCCGGCCGCCCTGGCCGCCTTCGCCAAAACCTACCAGATTCCCTTCCCGCTGCAGGCCGATGCCGGCCACCAGCTCACCAAAAAGCTGCACGCCCGCGTCACCCCCGAAGCCGTGCTGCTGGGCCCCGATGGCCGCACCACCCTCTACCAGGGCCGCCTGAATGATGCGTATGCCGGCCTCGGCCAGCACCGCCCCACCACGCGCCACCACGAGTTGGCCGATGCCCTGGCCGATGTGGTGGCGGGCCGCCCGGTGGCCGTGCCGCGCACCGAGCCGGTGGGCTGTTTTATTGAGTAGATTTGGAATACAAAGGTGGTCATGCTGAGCGCAGTCGAAGCATCTCTACCGCAATACTAATTTTGATTACTGCTGCGGTAGAGATGCTTCGACTGCGCTCAGCATGACGTTCTAAGATGCCAAGAAATATGAAACACCTCTTCTCCCTCAGTTTCCTGCTCACCGTCCTGCTGGCCGCCCCCGCTGCCCAAGCCCAGACAGGCGCTCAGGTCACATTCAGCCAGCACATTGCGCCGCTGGTGTACCAGCACTGCACGCCCTGCCACCGCACGGGCGAGGTGGCGCCGTTTCCGCTCACTACTTATGCCGAGGTGGCCAGCCACGGGCTGATGGTGAAATATGTGACGGGTACCAAGTACATGCCGCCGTGGAAACCCGACGCCAACTACCGCCACTACCTCGACGAAAACACGCTCACCAACACCGAAATCCAGCAAATCCGGGATTGGGTGGATAACGGCATGCCGCAGGGCAACCCCGCCCAGACGCCACCGGTGCCCACGTTCCCCAGCGGCTCGCAGCTGGGCACGCCCGACCTCGTGATTCCGATGGCCCAGAAATTCACGCACCAGGGCAACGGCCAGGACATGTACCGCATTTTCGTGCTGCCCGTGAACCTGCCCGCCGACCGCGACATCGCGGCCATTGAGTTCCGGGCCGGCAACAAGCGCATCGTGCACCACTGCATCATCGGGATGGATACCACGCAGCAGGCCCAGGCCCTCGACGCGGCCGACCCCGGCTACGGCTACACGCAGTTTGGCGGCTTCGGCTTCAACCCCCTCGAAAGCGTGTTTGCAGCCTGGGTGCCGGGCATGCAGGCGCGCTTCTACCCCACGGGCATGGGCAAGAAGCTCTACCGCCGGGCGTCGCTGCTGCTGCAGGTGCACTACGGCCCCAACTTCGTGACGCAAACCGACTCGTCGGTGGTCAATATCTTTTTTGCCCGCCAGCCCGTCACCCGCTTCGTGCAAACGGTGCCCGTGGTATCGCCCAACATCCTTACCAACGGCCCGTTCGTGATTCCGGCCAACCAGGTGAAAACCTTCCACGCCCAGCTCACCGCGCCGGCCGACGTGACGGTACTCAGCGTGTCGCCGCACGCGCATTACCTCAGCAAAAGCTGGAAGGTGTGGGCCGTGAAGCCCAACGGCGACACCATCCGGCTGGTGAAAATCAACGATTGGGATTTCCGCTGGCAGGGCAACTACCGCTTCACCAGCCTGCAGCGCGTGCCGGCCGGCTCGCGCCTCATGGCCGACGCCACCTACGACAACACCACCAACAACCCGCGCAACCCCAATACCCCACCCCGGCAAGTGACTTGGGGCGAAAGCACCACCGCCGAGATGCTGCTCACCTACTTCGAGCTGCTGCCCTACCAGGCCGGCGACGAAAACATCGTGCTCAGCACCCTGCCCGGCGTGGCCACCACCCCCGGCACCGTGCAAATGGCCGTGTTTCCAAACCCCGGCAGCGGCAGCTCAGCCGTCAGCTTTCAACTGGGCAAGCCCGGCCCCGTCACCGTGTCGCTGCTCGACGCCACGGGCCGCGTGCTGCGGGTGCTGACGCGCGAAAAAGTGTACCCCGCTGGCCCGCAGCAGCTGCCCCTGCCGCTGGATGAGGTAAGAGCCGGCATCTACTTCGTGCGGCTGGAATCGAACGAGGGGACGCGCAATGAAAAGCTGGTGGTGAAGTAGGGGAGGGACTTATTGAGAAAAAACAGAACGTTATGCTGAGCGAAGTCGAAGCATCTCTACCGCAGCAGTAATTCCTATCGATTGGATTAGTTGCGCGGTAGAGATGCTTCGACTTCGCTCAGCATAACGTTCTTTTACTTTTCATTCCTCCTTCCATTTCCTCATTCAAAAGAATGAACATCCTATACGGAGTGCCCGGTGAGGGCCTGGGCCACGCTACTCGCAGCAAAGTCGTTATTGGTCACCTCCTGGCGCAGGGGCACCAAGTGTGCGTGGTGAGCAGCAGCCGCGCCTACAAGATGCTGGCGGCCGCCTTCCCGGGCCGCGTGCACGAAATCCGGGGTTTCCATTTGGCTTACAATGGCTTGGCGGTGAGCAAGCTGCGGACAGTCGCCCTCACGCTGCGCACCGCGCCGGAGGACCTGCGCATCAACTTCGCCAAGTACCGCGAGCTGCTGTGTGATTTCGAGCCCGAGGTGGTGGTGTCGGATTTTGAATCCTTCACCTACCTCTTTGCCAGGATGCACCGGCTGCCCGTGGTCAGCATTGATAATATGCAGATTATCAGCCGGGCCAAGCTGAACGTGGCGGTGCCCAAGGCCGAGCGCGGCAACTACAACCTGGCTAAGAGCATCGTGCGGGCCAAGCTGCCGCACAGCCGCCACTACTTCGTCACCACTTTCTTCGACCTGCCGCTGCAGAAGGAGCGCACCACGCTGGTGCCGCCCATCATCCGGCCCGAAATTCTGGCCGTCAAGCCTTCCAATGGCAACCACGTGCTGGTGTACCAGTCGGCCACCACGCAGCAAAACCTGGTGCCCCTGCTCCAGCAGCTGCCCGACCAGGAATTCCGCGTCTACGGCTTCAACAAGCAGGAAAGCCACGGCAACGTGCAGCTCTGCGCCTTTTCCGAAGCCGGCTTCATTGCCGACCTGGCCAGCGCCCGCGCCGTGGTCACCAACGGCGGCTTTTCGCTGATTTCGGAGGCGGTGTTTCTGCACAAGCCCATTTGCGCCATTCCCATTCCGGCCCAATTTGAGCAGTGGCTGAATGCCGCCGAAGTGGAGAAAATGGGCTACGGCCGCCACTTTGAAACCATCACGGCCGACAACCTGCGGGCGTTTTTGTATGGTCTGCCTGATTTCGAAAAAGCCCTGGCCGGCTACCAGCAGCAGGGCAACGAGGTGCTATTCGCCCGCCTCAATGAAGAGCTGAAGGAAATCGGCAGCCGCCACCTGCCGGCCGAACCGGCGGAGCAGGAAGCTTCCTGGGGCGGCGAGTAGTATCAGTATAAGAGTTAAGAACGCCTGTCATCCTGAGCGCAGCGAAGGACCTTATCACGTTTGCATCGGTTGAGATTCCATTCGTTCTGTGGTTATAAGGTCCTTCGCTGCGCTCAGGATGACAGGCGTTCTTAACTCTTAACTAAAGAGCAAAGCTCTCCCTGCTACATTTACCGCATGCCCAACCGCTCCTTTCGCTACTGGCCGCTGCTGTTGCTGGCGGCTGCCTGTGCCCGCACGCCCCGCGCTAGCACCGACCTCGCCAACAAGTACCACGACGCCACCATGCGCCAAATCGGCACGGCCCAGGACGAGCGCAACACGCCCGCACTGCTGCCTTTCCTGAGCAGTTCCAGCCCCACTTACCGCCGCGAAGCGGCCCTGGCTTTCGCCTCGGTGCAGGCGCCGGCGGCCGTGCCCGGCCTGCTGCCGCTGCTGCGCGACGCCGACCCCACGGTGCGCCGCGCCGCCGCCTACGCCTTGGGTCAGATTGGCGACAGCACGGCCGTGGATACCCTGCGCGTGCGTGTGCTGAAGGAAAATGACCCCGTGGTGCGCCGCTACGTGCACGAGGCGCTGGGCCGCACCGTCACGCGCCGCAGCCTGCCCGAGCTCTGGCGCGTCGAAACTCTGAACGACACCGCCCGGACCGCCGCCCTGGCCTGGGGCCTGAGCCGCGCCGCTCTGCGCGGCCTCGCTTCCCCGGAAAGCATCCGGCGCATAGTGGCGGTGCTGAACTCGCCCAAGCTGCCGGCGCGGGGCCGGTTGGCGGCTGTGGTGGGCCTTTCGCGCACCCGCGGCTACGATACGGATTTGCAGCGGCTGGCCGGGGCCACGCTGGTGCGAGTTGCACAGAAAGACCGGTCGTATGCCGTTCGTGCGGCGGCGGCGGCCACACTGGGCAGAATCGTGGCGCTTAGCTCAGCGGCGCCCGCTGGTGGCGCGGCAACTCCGGCGCCGGCCGCTGTGAGCCCGGCGACAGTGCTGGTCCGCCTGGCTACTAAAGATGCGGATTATCGGGTGCGGCTGAGTGCCATTCGGGCCTTGCCATTCGGGCCTGAAACCTATGCGGACAGCCGCAAGGCCGTGTTCACGGCGCTCAACCGCGACCAGTCGGCCGTGGCCCTCACGGCCGCTGAGTGGCTGTTGGCTCACGCCAAAGGGGAAAACGGTGCGGCGCTGGCTGCCCTGGCCGATGGTAACAAGCAGGCTTCGCCGCGCGTGCGGGCGGCTTTGCTGCAGGCGGCCGTGCGCCACGCCAGTCCGGCGGCCCGGCCCAGCCTGGTCGAAACGCTGCAGAAGCGTTTTGATGCGGCAACGGATGTGTACGAACGTTCCTTTTTGCTTCAAGCAATGAGCGAAGCCCCGGCGGCATTTGATTTTGTTCGGATACAGGCATTTGCCCCGCACCAAGTGCCAGTAGTGGCCGGGGGCGCAACGGCCGCATTGCTGACCATGCGCCGCAATGCCGATTTTCCGACTGCTAAACAGGTGGATTTTGCCGCCGCCATGCGTCAGGCTTTATTCGAGGGAGACGTGGCCCAGCTCGGCACCGCCGCCGAAGCCTACGCCGACCCCAAGCTTTTCCCCGAGCCCCAGCCGGCCGACCTCGCGGCCCTGCGCCAAGCCCAGGCCAAATTGCGCCTGCCCCGCGAAATTGAGGCCTGGCAGGGCTTGCAGCAGGCGTTGGACAAGCTGGAGAAAAAAGCCCAGCCTACGCCCTCGCCCGTGGCCACGGCCGCGCAGCACCCCATCGACTGGGCGGTGGTGCAGGCCGTGCCGGTGGGCCAGCAGGTGCGACTAGTTACCAGCAAGGGCATCATTTTGCTTGAACTGAAGCCCAACGAGGCGCCCGGCGCGGTGGCCAGCTTCGTAGCGCTGCTCAACGAGCATTTCTACGACAACCTGTATTTCCACCGCGTGGTGCCCAATTTCGTGGCCCAGGGCGGCGACCCGCGCGGCGACGGCAACGGCAGCGCCCCCTACAACCTGCGCTCTGAGTTCGGCGACCTGCGCTACCAGGAGGGCAGCGTGGGCCTGGCCTCGGCCGGCAAGGATACCGAGAGCTGCCAGTTTTTCATCACCCACACGCCCACGCCGCACCTCGACGGCCGTTACCCCATTTTTGCCCAGGTGGTGGGCGGTATGGACGTGGTGCACAAGCTCGACATCGGCGACCAGATTCTGGGTGTGGAGCTGGTGGTGTTGCCGTCGTTGTAACGAATCCAAAACGTCATGCCGAGCGCAGCGAAGCATCTTTACTGCAATAGTAATCCAGTCGTTGGGGTTTACTATTGCAGTAAAGATGCTTCGCTGCGCTCGGCATGACGTTCTTTTTACTCACTACTCACTACTCACTACTCACTGCCCTCCACTATGAACCAAGTCGCTACCTACGCCCAGCAGCTCCAGACGCTTGTTATTCTTTACCTGCCGCGCGTGCTCATGGCCGGGGTGGCGCTGGTGGTGGGCTGGTGGCTCATTGGCTGGGCCAGCCGGCTGATTGCGGCGGCCACCACGCGGCTCGATGTGTCGCTGGCCTCGTTTCTGACCAGCCTGGTCAACATTGTGCTCAAAGTGCTGCTGCTGATTACGGTGGCGGGCATGGTGGGCTTTGAGACGACGTCGTTTGTGGCCATTCTGGGGGCGGCGGGTTTGGCGGTAGGCTTGGCCTTGCAGGGTACGCTGGCCAACTTCGCGGGCGGGGTCCTGATTCTGATTTTCAAGCCCTACGTGGTGGGCGATACCATCGAGTCGCAGGGCAAATCGGGTGAGGTGAAGGAAATTCAGATTTTTAACACCATCCTCGTCACGGGCCAAGGTGATACCATCATCCTGCCCAACGGCGCGACGTCGAACAACGTCATCATCAACAAAACGGCTCAGAACAAGGCGCTGGTGGAGATTCTGGCCGAAGTAGACAACAGTACCCAACTGGAAGAGCTGCGCGGCTGGGCCGTGCCCCTCATGCAGGCCGACGAGCAGGTGCTGCCCGCGCCCGCGCCGCAGGTGGTCGTCACGGGCCTCAAGCCCGGCGGCATGACGGTGGCCTTCCGGGCCTACACGGCGGCCGGCCACAACGGTGGCACCCAGGCCCGGCTCATCGAGCAGATTCAGCAGGGGCTGGCCCGGCAGGGCGTGGGCAGCCCGGTGCCGGTGCAGCACAGCTACGTGCGCAACCTGCCCAATTAACCTCAACCCTAGGTCAAAATTAGGGGCTGATTAAGTCAAGTATCTGTAGTAGAAGCTTATTGGTAGCATCTGCTTCGCGCCCGCGCCCGTATTTTGCTTGCATTTATATTCTTGAATTGGTCAGGGCTTCGCAACAGTGGCCCGGCCGGGGCGCCGGGGGCGTCGGAAAATAGCAGTTGTTTTTGAGTGCCCACCCGCCACAGTGCCCATGCCCATGACCCGAGCAGAGCTAGAACACGCGCTGGCCCAGCAGCAGGCCGAAAACGCGGTGCTGCGGGCGGCCCTGGCCCAGGCGCCGGTGCCAGCCGGCCCGGCCTCCCCGGTTCTGCCCAACCAGCAGGAGCTGCTGCAGCTGATGCAGGAAATGTACACCGCCGTGGTGCTCACCGATAGCGAAGGCCGCGTGACGTGGGTGAGCAAGGGGTTTTCTACCCTGTGCGGCTTCGAGCCGCAAGAGGTGCTGGGGCGGTACCCGGCCACGTTTCTGCGCCCGGGCCTCGACGACGAGAAGACCCTTAAATACATCGAAGAAAGCCTGCGGGCCCGGCTGCCATTCAACTACGAAATCCAAAGCCCCCACCCCAGGGCCACCGCCTGCTGGATACGGGTGAAGGTGCAGCCCATCCATAACGAGCGGGGCGAGGTGGTGATGGCCGGCTTGCTGGAAGATATTTCGGAGTGGAAGGAAGCCCGGTCCAACTTGGCCGAGAGCGAAAACCGGTTTCGGGCCCTGGCCGAAAACGTGCCCGGCGTGCTCTACGAATGGCGCAAAAACCTGGACGGCAGCTTTCAGTTCAACTACGTCAGCCCCAAGCTGCTGGAAATATTCGGGCTTCGGCGGGATGAAGTCGAGCGCATGCCGGAGTTCATTCACCCCGACGACCGGGCCGGTTTCCTGCAGTCGATGGCCGACGCTACCAGCGCCCGGCTGCCGTGGGCCTTCGAGGGCCGGGTGGTGGTGCCGGGCCAGCCCCTGCGCTACCTGCAAGCCAGTTCCAGCGTGACTGGTGTGGATGAGCGCGGCGTCATCTACACCGGAATTTTACAGGATATCACGCCCCTGAAACAAGCCCAGCTGGCCCTGCGCGAAAGGGAGTTGCGCTGGCACCTGGCCATCGAAGGCTTCGGCGACGGCATCTGGGAGCGGGACATGCGCTCGAACGCCGTTTTTTACTCGGCCGACTACCGGGCCATGCTCGGCGGCTACACCGAAGAGGAATTTCCGAACGAGTATAGCAGCTGGCTGACCCACATGCACCCCGACGACCTGGAGCCGGCCCAGCGCAGCGCCTGGGCCTACCTGCGCGGCAAAGCCCCGATGATGGCCGTCGAATTTCGGATGCGCTGCAAGGACGGCAGCTACAAATGGCTGCTGAGCCGGGCGCTCATCACCGCGCGCGCGCCCAACGGCGAACCGCTGCTTTTCACGGGCGTGCACACCGATATTTCGGAGCTGAAAAAGGCCCGCGAAGCCCTCGATGCTTCCAATCTGCGCCTGACGGCCGTCATTGCCAATTTCCACGAAGGGGTGGTGCTGGAAGATGAAAACCGGCATATTGTGCTCGCCAATCAGGCGTTTGGCCACCTGCTGAAGGTGCCCGCGCCCCCGCAGGAGCTGGCGGGGCAGCAGGGGGCCGCGCTGGCTGAGGGCGCCCGCGACCTGGTGCAACACCCCAACCAGTACGTGGCGCGCATCACGGCTCTGCTGCGCCGCCGCCGGCCGGTGGTGGGCGATGTGCTGAAGCTGCGCGACGGCCGCGTGCTGCAGCGCGACTTTGCCCCGATTTTCGACCAGCACCGCTACATCGGCCACCTGTGGAAGTATGAGGACATCACGGCCCGCGCCCACGCCGAGGAAGACCTCAAGCGCCGCGAGGAGAAGTACCGCGGCATCATCGAAAACATGTCGCTGGGCTTGGTAGAGGCCGATTTGGACGACCACCTGCTCTACGCCAACCAGAGCTTCTGCGACATGACGGGCTACTGCACCGACGAGCTGCGGGGCCGCAAGCTCTCGCCGCTGCTGCTCTCCGGCGACGACCTGGAGCTGGTGGAAAGCAAGCTCGAAATGCGTCAGAAGGGCATTGCCGACTCCTACGAAATAGCCGTGACCACTAAAAACGGCGAGGTGAAATGGCTGCTCGTGAGCGGCGCCCCGCTCTACGACGACGACCAGCAGCTGGTGGGCTCCATTGGCATCTACCTCGACGTGACGCCCCAGAAACACCTCGAAACCAACCTGCGCGAAGCCAAGGGCCTGGCCGAAATCAGCACCCGCGCCAAGCAGGATTTCCTGGCCAACATGAGCCACGAAATCCGCACGCCCATGAACGCCATCCTGGGCATGAGCCAGCTGCTGGCCAACACCGAGCTCAGCACTGCGCAGGCCCGCTACCTGCACGCCATCACGGCCTCGGCCGAAAACCTGCTGGTCATCATCAACGACATCCTGGATTTATCGAAAATCGAAGCCGGGCGTTTGGCCGTCGAGAAGATTGGCTTCAGCGTGTGCGGGGTGTGCGCGCAGGTGGAGCAAACCTTGCACTACAAGGCCGCCGAAAAAGGCTTGGATTTCGTGACGAACTGCGACCCTGCCATGCCCGCCGTGCTGCTCGGCGACCCCTACCGCATCACCCAGGTGCTGCTCAACCTGGCCGGCAACTCCGTAAAATTCACCGAGCGCGGCACCGTGCATATTTCCTGCGCGCTGCGGGGGCACACGCCCACCGGCGAGGCCATAGTCGAATTCACGGTGCAGGACACCGGCATTGGCATCGATGCCGAGTACCTGGCGCAGGTGTTCGAAGAGTTCAGCCAGGAAGATTCGTCGGTGACGCGGCAGTTTGGCGGCACGGGGCTGGGGCTGGGCATCAGCCGGAAGCTGGTGGAGCTGCTGGGCGGCGAGCTGCACATCGAAAGCCGGAAAAACCACGGCACCACCAGCCGCTTTGTGCTGCGCCTGCCCGTGGGCACCGCCCACGACGTGCCCCAGAAGCCGGGCGCCGACACCACCGGCCTGCGGCACGCCCTGCGCGGCAAGCGGGTGCTGCTGGTCGAAGACAACGTGTTCAACCGTATGCTGGCGTCGGTATTCCTCGGCAATGCCGAGCTGGAAGTGACCGAAGCATACAACGGCGAAATAGCCGTGGCCCTGGCCTGCGCCCAACCCTTCGACCTGGTGCTGATGGATGTACAAATGCCCGTAATGAACGGCTACGAGGCCACTCTGCTCATCCGGGAGGCGCTGGGGCCGGCCTTGCCCATCATCGCCCTCACGGCCAACGCCATTCAGGGCGAGCGCGAAAAGTGCCTCGCCGTGGGCATGAACGACTACATCACCAAGCCCTTCCAAGAAGCCACGCTCGTGAAAATGGTGTACGACTGGGTGCTGGGCCCGCGCCGGCAGCAGGCGGTGGGGGTGGGGGAGGAATAGGGCCGTTAGAGAGGGAGTAAACGAATAAAAAAGAACATCATGCTGAGCGCAGCCGAAGCATCTCTACCGCAATACTAAATAATTAGTGGCGCGGTAGAGATGCTTCGGCTGCGCTCAGCATGACGTTCTTCTTGTAGCTGGTTTGTTCTGAGCCAACCTATTCCGTATCCCGCCCGTGCACCTGCGCCGGGGGCGAGGTGGCTTCCACAGCCGTGAAGGTTTCGAGGATTTTGTAGGTGTGCTCGGCGCCCTGGGGCACCACCCAGGAGTTGCCGGGCTCGAGCAGCACCATTTGGCCGGCCAGGTGGAATTCGGCGCGGCCGCTGAGCACGTAGCCTACGGTTTCGTAAGGGCGCGTGGCGGGGGCTTTGGCTTCGCCGGGCTGCTCGTTTTCCCACATGCGCATGGCTACGTGCTTGCCCGAGGCCAGGTATTTTTCGCCGTCGGGGCCTTTGGGCGAGTGGTGAGAATCTACTTTGATGATGGTGGTATCGGCCATGAGGTGTTGGATTAAGAAAGGGGAGGAGTATCTTTTGGCCGGGAGCCGCGGAGGCCGCCGGCCTTTTCCGTAACGGCCGAAGCTGCTGCGCCGTTGCTGCGGCCGGCCGAAAACCTTCGCCGGCCCGCTTGGTTAAGTCCCCCGGTTCATCACCTTCCTTTTTTCTGTTTCCGTGCTTCCCGAATCTTTCGCTGTCGAGCTGGCCCAGGCCCATGCTGCCGTGCCCGATGCCCTGCCCGGGGCCGCCTTCTGCGCCCTGGCCGATGGCCTGTTGGGCCTGTTGTTTCCGTACCGGGCCGAGCGGCCCCTGCCCAACGCCGACGTCGTAGCCGCCGAGCTCTACCACTTCCGCTCCGAGCTGGCTGTGCTGCTGGCCAAGGTGCCGGCCCTGCCGGCCCCCGCCACCGAGCTGGCCGATGAGTTTACGGCCCAGCTGCCGGCCCTGCGCGCCGCCCTGCTACGCGACGCCACCGCCATTTTCGCCAGCGACCCGGCCGCTCAGGGGCTGGGCGAAATTATCGGTTCCTACCCCGGTTTCTATGCCACGGCGCTCTACCGCATTGCCCACGCCCTGCACCAGCGCGGGCTGCCCCGCCTGCCGCGCCTGCTGAGCGAGCACGCCCACCAGCGCACGGGCGTCGACATCCACCCCGGCGCGCACATCGGCCCGGCCTTCTGCATCGACCACGGCACGGGCCTCGTCATCGGCGAAACGGCCATTATCGGGGCCAACGTGCAGATATACCAGGGCGTGACGCTGGGCGCCATGAGCGTGACCAAGGGCCTGCAGGGCCAGAAGCGCCACCCCACCATCGAAGACCATGTGGTAATTTACGCCGGAGCTACCATCCTGGGCGGCAGCACGGTAGTGGGCGCGCACAGCGTCATCGGCGGCAACGTGTGGCTCACCGAGAGCGTACCCTCGCACTCCCGCGTGTACCACCGCGCCCACATCAACATCTCCCGCAGCGTGGACCCGGCGGCGGAACTGGTTTTTTCCATTTGATTGTAGCGTGGACTCTGCGAGTCCGCGCGTTTTTGAACGACCGATGCGCGGACTCGCTGAGTTCACACCACAAATACCCAAACACCATATCACTTCACCATATGAAAGCCAATACCATTCTCGATACCATTGGCAATACGCCACTGGTGCGCCTCAACCGAATATTTGCCACCGTGCGCCCCGACGTGGAGGTGTGGGTGAAGCTGGAGCGGGCCAACCCCGGCGGCTCTATCAAAGACCGCATTGCCCTGAGCATGATTGAGCAGGCCGAGCGCGACGGCCTGCTTACCAAAGACAGCCTGATTGTGGAGCCCACTTCCGGCAACACCGGCGTGGGCCTGGCCCTGGTGGCCGCCGTGAAGGGCTACAAGCTCACGCTGGTGATGCCCGAGAGCATGAGCATCGAGCGCCGCCGCCTGATGGCCGCCTACGGCGCCAACCTGGAGCTCACGCCCCGCGAAAAAGGCATGAAGGGCGCCATTGAAAAAGCCCAGGAAATAGTGGCCAACACGCCCGGCGCCTGGCTGCCCATGCAGTTTTCAAACCCCGCCAACCCGAAAATTCACGCCGAAACCACGGCCCAGGAAATCCTGCGCGACGCCCCCGAGGGTTTTGACTTTCACATCACCGGGGTAGGCACCGGCGGCCACATCACAGCCGTGACGGAGGTGCTCAAGCCCCACTTCCCGGGTATGAAAACCTTCGCCGTGGAGCCCGAGGCCTCGCCCGTTATCAGCGGCGGGGCGCCGGGGCCGCACCCCATTCAGGGTATCGGCGCGGGCTTCATCCCCGACAACCTGCACGTGAACGTGCTGGACGGCGCCATCACGGTGAGCCAGCAGGAGGCGTATGAGATGACGCGCCGCGCCGCCCGCGAGGAAGGGCTGTTCGTGGGCGTGTCGTCGGGGGCGTCGCTGGCGGCCATTGCCAAAAAGCTGTCCGACATGCCGCAGGGCAGCCGCGTGCTCACCTTCTGCTACGATACCGGCGAGCGGTACCTGTCGGTAGAAGGCTTGTTTGTGTAGGCGCGCGGCAACGTAGCGCAAGTATGCATTGCCGGGCCGGGCTGGGTGGTCGCCGTTAGCGGTGGCTGCTCAGCCCGGCTTTTTTGCGCCTTGAAATTTCGGCGAAGCGTGTGCCGCTATGGCGTTGGCACGGGGCAGAAAAGGGTTTGGGTATCAAATAGCTTCTGCTGAAGCAAAGTCGTTTTTGCCAAAAAAATAGTTGCAGCTTCTAAAAAGGTAAGATGTTGCAGTAAAAGGCGTTTCAAATAATAAAACCCGAATTTAAAATTTAATTAAATAGAAAATTTTCTAAGCCAGTTACAGCACGCCAGTCAATTTTAGCAATACATTTAGAAGGATTTAACCTTCATCGAATGAAACTAAAATTTACTCCATTATTGAAGTTGGCGCTCTGTGTGCTGGGTTTGGGCGCGGCCCCGCGGGCGCAGGCGGCCTACGTGCCCGTGTCCCTCACGGGCTTCACCGCCGATGTGGTGGCCAACGGCACGGGCTTGTCCACGAACTCGACCACGGTAGGCGTCGATGACAGCAACTACGTCTTCATGGCGCAGGACTACAACCCCACGGGCACGTCGTTTCTGCCCAACAACGGCCTCATCAGCAGTGCCGCCACCGCGGGCCTGACCTACCAGTTGGCGCCCTATACCGGCAACAACTCGCTGCGGATGCCGGCCACGCCCACCGGCACCGGCACGGGGTCGGGCACGCTCACATTGGCCACGCCGCAGTCGGCGGGCGAGGTGTACGTGCTGGCCACGTCGGGCAGCGGCGCCAGCACGGTCAACATCACCGTGACGTTTACCGATGGCACCACGCAAGTGTTTGCCAGCCAGACGGTATTAGACTGGTACGGCGGGGCCAATTACGCCATCCTGGGCTTGGGCCGGGTGCAGCGCGGCGTCGAAAACCGCGAAAATAACGCCGCTAACCCGCGCCTCTACCAGCTGCTGCTTACCCTCGCGCCGGCCAACTTCGGCAAGCTGGTGCAGAGCGTGGGCTTCGCCAAAACCTCAACCACGGGTGTGCTCAACATCATGGGCATCACCATTAATTCGGTATGCAGCGGCACGCCGGCCGCCGGAGTACCCACCGCCAGCACCGCCAGCGCCTGTACCAACAACAGCTTCACGCTGAACCTCACCGGGGCCTCTTCCGGCTCGGGCGTGAGCTACCAGTGGCAGAGCAGCCCGGCCGGCGCCAATACGTTTACGAACATCAGCGGCGCCACCACCGTGCCCTACACCGTGGCCAGCCAGACGGCCGCCACCGACTACCGCGTGGTGGTTACCTGCTCGGGCAGCAACCTCTCGTCCACGTCGCCGCTCGTGAACGTGCCCCAGAATTCTTTTCTGAACTGCTACTGCACACCCACCGGTGGCAACTGCACCAACGAGTGGATTCGGGGTGTGACCCTGGCCTCGCTAGGCAACACCGGCACCACCTGCAGCCCCGGCGGCTACACCAGCTACACCGCCAACACGGCCCTGACCACTACCCTCAGCCAGGGCACCACTTACCCCGTCACCCTCGATTTGCGGGTGAATGCCGCCAGCAGCGCCGCCGGCATCTGGATTGACTACGACCACAGCGGCACCTTCGAGGCCAGCGAGTACACCCTCATCGGCACCGGACCGGCCACCGGCTTCGCGGCCCTCAACCTGAGCCTGACCGCCAACGTCACCATTCCGGCCACGGCCCTCACCGGGCCCACGCGCCTGCGGGTGCGCTCCAACAACGGCGGCGTGGTGGGCAACCAGGCCTGCTTCAACAATTACTTTGGCGAGGTGGAAGACTATGTGGTCACCATTGTGGCGCCCGTGGCCTGCGCCGGCACGCCCACCGGCGGCACGGCCACGGCTTCCACCACGGCGGTGTGCCCGGCCACGGCCTTCACCTTGCGCGCCAGTGGCTACTCCACCGGCGCCACGGGCCTGAGCTACCAGTGGCAGAGCAGCCCGGCCGGTGCCAATACGTTCACCAATATCAGCGGCGCCACCACTGTGCCCTTCACCGTGGCCAGCCTCGCGGCCGCTACCGACTACCGCCTGCAAATCACCTGCGCGGCCAGCAGCGCCACGGCCGTGTCGGCCCCGGTGAGCGTGACGGTGGCCCCGTTCACGCAGTGCTATTGCACGCCTACTTACGTGAGCGGCGGCAACACCGACATCATCCGCAGCGTGAGCATCGGCTCGTTCAGCAACAATACGGGCGCGCTGGGCAACGTGGCCCCGTATTATCAGGACTACAGCACCCAGCAGCCCGCCACACTGGCCATTCCGCAGCTATTCATCGGCTATCCAAACCCGGTAACGCTCACCTTTGGCGCTGAAAACTTCCAGTACAGCGCCATTTGGGTTGATTTTAACCGAAATGGCATTTTTGAGGCCAGCGAATACTTTACGAGCGGTACCAATGCCGGCTCCAATGGCAGTGCTTCTATTCTGGTGACGGTACCTGGCACCGCCTTGTTTGGCCAGACCAAAATGCGCATTCGCGGCGGCGACGACTTGCTGCCGCTGGCCACCCAGGCCTGTGGCGCGTCGCAGTCCGATTACGGCGAAGCCGAGGACTATTTCGTGAACCTGAGCGTTATCACCGCCACCCGCCCCGGCCAGCAGGAAGTAGCCCTGAGCGCCTTCCCCAACCCCGCCACCAATGCCCTCACCGTGACGGTGGCCGCCACCAGCCCCCACGCCCAAATCAGCCTGACCGACCTCACCGGCCGCGTGCTCCAAACCCAGTCCATCACCAGCCAAACGGCCCGCTTCGACCTGAGCCGCCTGGCCGCTGGCATCTACCTGGTCCGTTACCAAGACGAGCACTGCAGCAGCACCATCAAGGTGAGCAAGCAATAGCCGCCCCGTTGGGCAACAAAAAGCCCCCGCAGCACGCTGCGGGGGCTTTTTGCATTCAAGGTGTAAGGGTAAGGAAAGGAGAGTTGGTATTTATAGCGAGTAAAAAGAACGTCATGCAGAGCGCAGCGAAGCATCTTTACCGCGCAATGCAATCAATTACTACTGAGGTAAAGATGCTGCGCTGCGCTCGGCATGACGGCCTCGGTTATTAGTAACTAAAACCTAGTCAATCACCAGGCGGCGGTTCAGGGTGGAGCCATCGGCCAGGCGCACTTCGAGGGCGTACACGCCGGGGGCCACGCCGTCGAGGGCGAGTTGCTGCACGGTGGCTTTCACCTGCGGCAGGGTGCGGGCCCACACGCGGCGGCCTAGGGCATCCACTACGCGCAGCTGCACATCCTGGGTGGTAGGCAGGTTGAGGTCGAAGGTGAAGCGGCCATCGTGGCTGGGGTTGGGGTACACGTCCAGGGCGCTCAGCAGCTTCTGGCTGGCCACGCCCGACACCGGACCGGCCACTTGGAAATTGAGCGTGTACTCGCAGCCAAAGTCGCCGTTGATGATGTTCAGCGCGCTGCCGGCCGAGTTCAGGATGCGCATGGTGCCCACCGTGGCCGGCGAAGCCCACCACGAAAAGCCGTCGCAGCCGGTATCGGTCAGGCGCAGCGAGTAGCAGCCCGGCGCCAGTCGCACGTTGTCGTTGTAGGTGGTGCTGGCGGCTGCGTTCACCCGCTGGCCCACCACGTTGCCGGCCACGTCGACAATCTGCCAGCTGGTTTCGTTGTAGAGGCCGTTGCGGGCGTTGTTGGTCGTCATGCTCACCGTGATGGAGCCGGGCAGTTGGATAGACGGCGAGAAGCGCGTGGTCAGCGTGTCGTTGTAGGCGTTCTGGTCGCGGCTGCCGTTAGGCCTGGCCGTCCAGGCCTGGAAGCGGCCGCCGGTGGTGTTGTTCATGAGCGTGCTCAGGGGCGGCAGCACCACCAGCGTGTCGCGGCCGTAGGCCAGGTCGCCGGTCCAGTTGTAAGTCTGGGTGGGGCCGCGGCCTTTCACGCGGTAGGCAATGGTCGCGGCCGTGAGGCGGTTGCTGCCTAGGTTGCGCAGTCGCACTTGTGGCCCACCGCAAATGGGGTTTTCGCGCACGTAGTTCTCGTTCGAGTTCGGCGCGATGATTTCGTCGAGCGAGGCATCGGTCTGGAAATTGATTGCGCCCGACGTCACCAGCTGGCTGCTCCAGATGTACTGGGCCGAGGCCGACGTCTGGTTCGAGGCCGTGTATGGCTGCATGTTCATATCGAGGGTGAACGGCTGGCCGGGCGTGGTCAGGCCGTTCAGCGGCTGCACAATGCGCCGCACCACCGCGCCGGGGCACCAGTTGCCGCGGTCATACACCCAAGTACCGGTTTGCGGGTACACCTCGTTTTTGCCGCAGTCGTCGCGCCACAGCGAAGTGGTGCTGGTCCATTGGTTATTGATAAACAGCTGGTAGTAGCGGCGGCAGAATTCGGCGCAGCCCGCCGGGTCGGAGCCGTGGCCCGAAATCAGGCTTTTCAGGGCAATGGTGCCGGCCGAAGGAGCTACCAGCGGGCGGGCGGGCAGGTGGCTCTCGATGGGGTCGGAGGTGCGGCCGTAGGCAAACGTGCCGTCATACACGTTGCGCACATCGATGGGGTCCTGCGGCGGCGTGCCTTCAATAAACTCCAACTGCACCGTTACCGTGAAGCCCCAGGAGTAGCCTTGGTAGTCGAAGCGCATGCCGGGGCTGCCCACCAACAGGGGCGCGTAGTCGGTCACGTCCACCACGTAGTCGTGGGTTTTGTTGCGGGTCAGCCAGTCGGTGGCGTAGGGCGTCATGATGCGCACCATTTCCACGCTGTCGTGGGCCGGCGGGCGCAGAATCAGGCGCGTAGTGTAGTCCCAGGAGCCGCAGTACTGCGAGCCCGGCGCGCAGGCGTAGCGCCCCAGAATGTAGTGCATCAGCACCTTGCGGTAGCGCCGCCCGGCGGCTGGCATCACCGCCGTGGTGTCGTAAAAGCCGTAGTGCGTGAGCTTGCGTTGATTGAAGATGGTGACGCGGGTAGTGTCGCCCGGCGCCGCTTGGGCCCGTTCCGACAGAGCCAGGCCCGCCAGGAGGAGCAATACCAGAATACGTAATTGTTTTAGCATTGAGCAGTAGGTTGATTTCCTGCTCAATATAAAACCGAAAAGTGCTACTGGCCTATTCTAACAAGCGGCCCATGTGCTGCGTCCGGCGCCCGCCCGTGCCCCAATGAGCAAGGATGCTTACGAGCTTCGCTTTCCCAGGCCGGCTTTGGCTGCAAGCTGTCAACAATTCAGCCCGTTTTCTGCTACTATTTTTAATTCAGCCCTGAGCCATATTTTTCATCTCAACCTCCGGCTCTGGTGGCCAAATCACTATGCCCCGAAAACAAAACAGGCAGCCGCCACCGAAGTCGCAACTGCCTGTTTGTGGGTGTATCAGTGGAGAATATCGGAGTCGAACCGATGACCTCTTGCATGCCATGCAAGCGCTCTAGCCAGCTGAGCTAATCCCCCTGATTTGGTTGTTACCGCCGTGCCTATTGCGCTTTGGTTCGACAAAAGTACAGCCAATTCGTGGTTTGCCAAATTTCGCGTTTGATTTTTTTCTCAGTTTGGCGCAAACGCCATGGAGTCAGTTACTAAAAAATAGCCAGCAGTTGACTTGCCCGGAATTTTTAGGAGAGACGGCGGAGCTGAGCAAAGAAAAACGCCCGCTGTTAACCAACAGCGGGCGTTTGACGGCTGAGCATTCAAACCAGAATACTCAATAGTATAGGCAGCTTAGTAAACGTATCCAGCCACGTTGGCATCGCCGGTGGTGGAGAAGTACCCCACGCTCGGCACAGCGGCCGTCCGGCTAAAGTTGGTGCCTTGGTGGTTGAAAGTGGCCCGGCTGGTGCCATTGATAACCACTGCTGCCGTGAGGCGCTGCGAATTGGTGCGGCGGCCCGGGCGATTGCTGCTGCGCAACACCACGCGGATGCCTAGGTTGGGCGTGTTCTCGGCCACCGTCAGGCCCGTTGCCACCGTGAAGGTTTGTGCTGTAGTGGTGATGGCAGTGGTGGTGAAAACCGGCGCGGTGCTCGCCGTAATAGCCGGGTAGGTGAGCGTACCGTCGGCATTGGTGGTCGGCTTCAGGGTGTACACATCTATCTGAGCACCTTGTAGCAACGTATCGCTGGCGATGGTGCTGCTAGTTAGGTTGTAGGTCACCGTCACCGTTTGGGCCGTCCGGGTGACGCGGGCTGGGGCCGGGTCGGTGCTGATTTCCGAGCAGGAAGCCAGGGTGAGGCCCGCCAGGATAGCAAAAAATAACTGTTTCATATGCATGGATTAGTTACGGAGTGAAGGCGACAACCTTAGTTGAAGGTGTAACGCAGGCCCAGCTGAATGCGGTAGCGCGAGGCTTCCGTGGTCACGTAACGGTTCGTCGTGTTCAGCGTTTGCACGCTGGTGGTGGTCGAACCGTCGGGGAATACCGTGCGCGAGTTCACGATGGGGTTGAAGTTGAAACGCGGCTGGCCGGAGGTCTGGTCGTAGTCTACGAACGACAGCGGCGAGTTGCGCTGCTGCGTTTGGGCCACGCCCCAGTTGCGGTTGATGAGGTTGCCGATGTTGAACACATCAAGGCTGAACTGCAGCGAGTTGCGGTTTTTGCCGATGTTGGTGAACACATCTTGCAACAAGCGGGCATCCACGAAACCAACCCAGGGCAGCACGGCGCCGTTGCGCTCGGCAATCTCGCCGCGGTGCTTGCTCAGGTAGTCGTCCTGGTTGATGTAGTTGTCGAGGTCGGTCCACTGCTGGTCGGCCGTGTAAATGGTCTGCTGGGCCGTGCCGCTGAACAGCGTCAGGTTGGTCAGGTTGATTTCGCCGCGGCTGCGCGGGATGTACATCAGGTCGTTGGTGTTCACGCCATCGCCGTTCATGTCGCCGTTGTACACGTACGAGAAGCGGCCGTTGGGGCCCAAATCGAGGAAGCCCGAAATGGTGGTGGCCAAATGACCGATGTACTCTTTGCGGTACGAGAGCGAGGCGATAACGCGGTGCTGGCGTAGGAAGTCCGAGTAGCCCAGCGTGTTGGCGTTGGGGTCGCCCGAGATGGGACGGGCCGACCACAGCGAGAACGGCGTCGAGCCGCCGATGGCCACGTCGCGCGAGTCGGAGTAGGTGTAGCCCAGGCTGGCGGCAACGCCGTTGTTGAACGACTTCTGCAGCTGCGCCGTGAGGGTATAGGAATAGCCCTTGTTGGTGTTGCGCATTACGATGGCACCGTCGTTCGACACGATTTTGGAACTCACCTGGTAGTCCGACAGGCGGGGAGCGGCCGTGGTGCGGTTCAGGGCGGTGGGCTCGCGGTAAATCTGGCGGGTGTCGGCGCCTTTGGCGTTCGTCAGCGGGTCGCGCAGGTTCACGTTGTCGAAGTACACCGCGTTGATGTCTTTCGTGAAAATAGCGTCCAGAGTCAGCACCACGTCGCCGGGCAGGCGCTGGTCAATGCCGATGTTGGTGCGCCACACTTGCGGGAATTTGAAGTCGTGGTCGGTCACGGCCAGGTTATAGGTAGCCGGCAGAGTAGTCTGGTTGATGTTGGCCGAAGCGGGCAGGGCACCCGGCGTAGGATTGAAGGCCACGCCACCAGCGCTGTACACACCGCCCAGCAAACCGTTGTTGCTGGCCTGGTTCGAAATCCACACGAAAGGCACGCGGCCGGTGAAGATGCCGGTACCGCCGCGCAGCTGCGTTTTGCCGTCGTTGTTCACGTCCCAGTTGAAGCCGATGCGAGGCGACCACATCACCGACGTCTTTTGCACCTGGTCGGTCAGAATCTGATAGCCGCCGCGGAAGCTGATGTTGGCGGCGTCGTTGTTGCGCTGCAGGTCGCTGAGGATAATCGGCACGTCAATACGCAGGCCGGCCGTTACTTTCAGGTTGGTCATCGCGTTCCATTCGTCCTGGGCGTAGAAGCCCAGCTGCGCGGCTTTGGTTTCGGCCAGCGGGAAGCCCAGGCCGGGGTTGCCGTTGTCGATGTTGAGGGGGTAGCGCACCGTGTAGTTGTTGGTGGCCGAGGCCAGGGCCCCGCCTGTGCGGGCCGTGAGGGCCAGGGTAGCAGGGTTGTAGTCGTAACCGGCCGACGCGTAGAAGTCGGTCAGCGAGTTGAAGCGGTAGCGGCCGTACAAGTCGGGGGCAAAGCCGTTCTGGAACTTATAGTATTCGTTGTAAGTACCCAGCGTGAGCGAGTGGTTACCGATGGTTTTGCTGATGTTGTCCGACAGCTGGTAGATGTCCGAGTTCAGGATGTTGATGGGCGAGAACAGCTCGTAGCCAAACGACGTGAATTCGTTGTTAACCGCGCCGGGGCCGTTGGCATTATACAGAATGTCAACGAACGGAAAAGGCGAGCCGCCGAGCGAGGAACGGAAGTCGCGCTGCGCGGTGAAGCCGGCCTGCAGCTGGTTCGAGATGCCGTTGCCAAAGTTGGAGTTCAATTCGGCAATGAACGAATTGAGGTTGTTGTTGATGCGGTAGTACGCGGCCTGGTAGGGCAGCGTGTTGGTCGACATCGAGCGGCCACCCGTTACCGTGGGCGAGCCCGAGCCCGAAGGCGATACGTCGCGGTACGATTTCAGGTAGTTATACTTGATGGAGAAAGTGTTGCGCGAGTTGATGTTCCAGTCCAGCTTGGCCGTAATCTTGTCCGAGTTCTGGGCCAGCTTGTAGCCTTCGTAGGGGCCGGTGCTGTAGTTGTACTGGGTTTGCAGGAAGTTCGACAGCACGTCCAGTTCGCGGGCGCTGGCCGACGACGTGGTGCTCGTCGGGCTCGGAATGGGCAGGCCTTCGCGGTTGGCCACGTAGGTGCCAGGCGGGTCGTCGCGGCGCTCGCCTTCCACGCTCACGAAGTAGAACAGCTTGTCTTTGATGATGGGACCACCCACGCGGGCACCCAGCTGGGTCAGCGAGAAGTCGGGGAATTTCTGGTCCAGGTCACGCACTTTGCTGCCCACCAAGCTGCTGGAGCGGCGGAAGCCGTAAATCGAAGCCGAAATATCGTTCGTGCCCGAGCGGGTCACGGCGTTGATGCCAGCCCCCGTAAACGAGCCCTGACGCACATCGTAAGGCGCCAGGTTTACCTGAATTTCCTGCACGGCGTCCAGCGAGATGGGCTGGGCGTTGGCCTGGCCACCCACCGTGCCGCTCAGGCCGAAGGAGTTGTTGAAGATGGCCCCGTCAATGGTGATGTTGTTGAAGTTGCCATTCCGGCCACCGAAGCTGTTGTTGCCGGTGCCGCTGGCCTGGGGCGTGAGGCGGGTGAAGTCGGCAAACGAGCGGCTCAACGACGGCAAGCGCTCGATTTGCTCGCGTTGCACGGTGGTAGCCGCGCCGGTGCGGCCGGCGTTAATCACCGGGTCGCGACGGCCGCTCACGGTCACTTCGGCCAGTTCGGTGCTGGCGTCGCTCAGCTGCTGGTCGAAGCGCTGGTTCTGGCCCAGGCTCAGGAACAGCCCTTCGCGCACCAAATCCTTGTAGCCCACGAACGTCACTTTCACGGTATAAGGCCCGCCCACCCGCATGTTCTGGATGTTGAAGCGGCCGTCGGCGTTCGTCGGAGCCACGTACTGGGTGTTGGTGGGCGTGTGCACGGCAATCACCGTGGCGCCGGGCAGGCCTGCACCCGTTTTGTCGCTAATCAGGCCGCTCATGGCCGCCGTGGTGGCGCCTTGGCTCCAGCCGGCGTGGGCGCCGAGGAGCATCAGCGCCAGCAGGAAAAAGTGGCGTAATCGTAAATTATTCATACAAAAAAGGGTTGGTGAAACAGTGGGACTAGTGAGACGAAAGTGAGAACAGAATTCAAAGGCAAAGGTACAACCGGGCTGAAAGAGCCAATATTACGGGAGTTTTACCATTATTTAGAAAGGACATGCCGAACCGTTACAACACAAAGGTAACGGCGGAATATTACAAACGAGGCCGCACGGCCCGAATAAAGCGGCTGAGGTAATAATCAGACTCCAAACTGTTTTCCACGACCCCCAGCGACGTCGAGGCGTGAATAAAATCAACCCCTTCGTCGTCGGCCACCGTCACCATGCCCACGTGGGTAATGGTGCGGCTGCCGGGCGCGGCCCCAAAAAAAATCAAATCACCCGGCTGCAGGTCGGTCGATTTCACGGGCTCGCCCCATACCGCCTGCTCGTTGGATGAGCGGGGAATGACGATGCCGGCCGCGCCGAACGAGAGCTGTAACAGCCCCGAGCAGTCGAGGCCCAGGCGCGTGGTGCCGCCGTAGAGGTAAGGGGTACCCTGGTAGGAGCGGGCCACGTCGATGACCGAGGCTAGGGTACCGGTGGCGCTGCCCATGCGGGCCGCGCGCTTCACCACCACCTTGGTTTTGCCGCCGCTGGGCGTGGCGCCCACGGCTTTCACTTTGCCGCCGGGGCGGGCGGGGGCCACGCGCCCACCTTTCTTCAGCCGCACCATTTCGCGGGCCGAGCGGTACTGGCCGTCGCGGTAGTTGAGCTTGCGGTGGCAGCCGGCCAGCAAGACCAAAGCCAGCAGCAGTAGCGGTAGTATCTTCGTTGTCACCCTCCCCATCGGCCGCAAAGATAGTTTGCGCGGCCTTTACCGTTTTGCCGCTCATGGAATTTAACGTTTTGACCCCCGAATTATTGGTTGCCTTCGAGGCCATCGTTGGGCCCGCGCACGTGCTCACGGCCCAGCGCGCCGAAGCCGCCGCCACCGCCGACGCCTACGCCGACTACGGCCGCGACCACACCGAAGACTTCCACTTCGCGCCCGACGTGGTGCTGCGCCCCGGCTCGGCCGAGGAAATCGGCGACATCATGCGCCTCTGCCACGAGCACCGCCTGCCGGTGACGCCCCGCGGCGCCGGCACCGGCCTGAGCGGCGGCGCGCTGCCCATCCACCACGGCGTGGTGCTGAGCACCGAGCGGCTCAACAAAATCCTGCAGATTGACGAGCGCAACCTGCAGGCCACCGTGGAGCCCGGCGTGGTGAACGAGGTGTTTCAGAACGCGGTGAAGGAAGTGGGCCTGTTCTACCCGCCCGACCCGGCCAGCAAAGGCAGCTGCTCGCTGGGCGGCAACCTGGCCCACAGCAGCGGCGGCCCCAAAGCCGTGAAATACGGCACCACAAAGGACTACGTGCTGAACCTGCAGGTGGTGCTGCCCAACGGCGACATCATCTGGACAGCCGCCAACACCCTCAAAAACTCCACCGGCTACAACCTCACCCAGCTCATGGTGGGCTCGGAGGGCACGCTGGGCATCATTACCAAAGTGGTGTTCCGCCTGCTGCCGTTCCCGAAGCACAATATCTTGATGCTTGTGCCCTTCCGCAAGGAAGAAGAGGCCGCCGACGCGGTTTCCGCCGTGTTCCGGGCCGGTATCATCCCGTCGGGTATGGAGTTTATGGAGCGCGAAGCCATTGCCTGGTCCTCCGATTACCTGAAAATTCCGCTCACGCTGCCCGAAGACATCAAAGCCCACCTGCTCATCGAACTCGATGGGCAGGACCTGGACGAGCTATATAAGGAAGCCGAGCAGGTATATGGTGTGCTGGAGAAGTACGATGTGGGCGAAATTCTGCTGGCCGACACTGCCGGGCAGAAAGATGACCTGTGGAAGATTCGCCGAAACATCGGCAATTCGGTGCGCTACAACTCCGTATATAAAGAGGAAGACACCGTAGTGCCTCGCGCCGAGCTGCCCACGCTGCTCAAAGGCGTGAAGGAAATCGGGACGCGCTACGGCTTCAAGAGCGTGTGCTACGGCCACGCCGGCGACGGCAACCTGCACGTCAACATCATTCGCGGCGAGTTGGACGACGAAATGTGGAACGTGGGCCTGCGCCAGCCCATTTCCGAAATCTTCGAGTTGTGCGTGAAGCTGGGCGGTACCATCTCGGGCGAACACGGCATCGGGCTTGTCCAGAAAGGCTATATCGGCATCGCCCTGAAAGAGGCCAACCTGAACCTGATGCGCGGCATCAAAAACGTGTTCGACCCGCATGGGATTCTGAATCCAGGCAAGATTTTCTAGCTCCGCCCGTCATTGTGAGGCCGCAGGCCGTGGCAATCCGTCCTGTTCTCAGCGACTAACCTACTAATGTGACAAAGCCCCGGCACTGCGCAGTGCCGGGGCTTTCTGGTAGAAGGGCGTGTCTGGTTTTGACAGGACAGATTAGCTACGCTGTCCTCCGGTTGCTACGGGCTTCGTCCTCGCAATGAAAGCTTATTTACACCTGCACCGTGGGTAAAAATTTCGGGGCTGCCCGCTTGTGCGTGGCCTGCTCGTACGCATAGCCCAGCCCCAGCAAGCGCCCTTCCTCATACGCCGAGCCCACAAACGACAAGCCCACCGGCAGCCCTAGTACCTGCCCCATGGGCACGGTGAGGTGCGGGTAGCCCGCCATGGCCGCCGGAGAGGAAAAGTCCACGCCCGTGGAGTAGTCACCGTTCGCCCAGTCGATGCACCAGGCCGGCCCGGTCGTCACGCCAATGATGGCTGTGAGCTGGTTGGCTTTCAGTAGCGAGTCGATGGCCTGGCGGGCGCCTGTTACGGTTTTCTGCACGGCGGCCTTGTATTTGGAATTGCCCAGCCCATCGGTGGCTTCGGCCCGAATCAGGGTTTCTTGCTCGAAAATGGGCATGGCCTCGGCGGCGTGGGCTTTGTTGTAGGCAATGACATCGGCTAGGTTTTTCACCGCTGCGCCCGCGCCGGCCAGGTACTTGTTCACGCCGTTCTTGAATTCATACAGCAGCACGTCGAATTCAGCCTCGCCCAGCGGGTTTATCAGCTTATTCAGTTCGATTTCAACCACTGTAGCACCCTGGGCTTTGAGCGCGGCTACCGCTTCGCGTAGTAGCGCGGCCACTTTGGGCGACGCATTCAGGTGCGTCTTTTCCACGCCCAGGCGCTGGCCTTTCAGCGCATCGGCTTTCAGGAAAGACGTGTAGTCGGTGGGCTGCGTGGCCGGAATGGGCAGCTTGGCCACATCAGCTGGGTCAGAGCCTTGCAGCGCGGCCAGCAGCAGGGCGGCGTCGCGCACGGTGCGGGCCATGGGGCCGGCTGTGTCCTGCGTGCTCGAAATGGGGATGATGCCGCTGCGGCTTAGCAGCCCCACCGTGGGCTTGAGGCCCACCAGCCCGTTGCACGAAGCCGGCGACACCACCGAGCCGTCCGTTTCGGTTCCAATGGCCACGGCGCACAGATTGGCCGCCACCGCCGCGCCCGAGCCGGAACTGCTGCCGCTGGTGCTGCGGTCAAGCACGTAGGGGTTGCGGCTTTGGCGGCCCCGGCTGCTCCAGCCGCTCACCGAGTGCGAGGAGCGGAAATTGGCCCACTCGCTCAAGTTTGTTTTGCCCAGCAGCACGGCCCCGGCGGCCCGCAGCTTTTGCACGATAAAAGCATCCTGCTTCGCCTTGTTCCCGATGAGTGCCGACGCCCCGGCCGTAGTCATCATCTGGTCGCCGCTGTCAATGTTGTCCTTTATCAGCACCGGAATGCCGTGCAGCGGCCCATGAAGCTTCCCCGCCTTGCGCTCCTTGTCCAAGGCATCGGCAATGCTGAGGGCATCGGGGTTGGTTTCGATGACGGCGCGCAGCATCGGGCCGGCCTCATTCAGGGACTTGATGCGGGCCAGGTATTTCTCGCTCAGACTGCGGGCGGTTTCGGTGCCTTTGGCCATGCGGTCCAACAGGTCAGCCACGGTCAGCTCATCCAACTCAAACGCCGCAATGCCACCAGAGCCGGACGTTGGTTCCGTTGCCGGTGTCTCAGTAGCAGCAGCAGGCTTATCGGTGGTCGTCTGGCAGGCCACGGCGGGCAGCAGGGCGGTGGTAAGGGCCACCCGCGTGCCCTGATTCAGAAAAAGACGACGGTCCATGGATATAAATAGTGAGCGAAGGAGCAGTAGGAGGGAAGATGGTTGGTTAACCAGGCAATGATACGGCCCGCCAACTGCCTGCCCTCTCATAAGTCTTGGCCAAAGCCTCACCGCATATAAAAGGCCGGCTCTCTTTCGGGAGCCGGCCTTTTATATAGGTATTGCATATCGCAGCGGCGAATTACTTCGCTTGCTGGTCCTTCAGCTTGTCCTCGCCACCGTAGGGCGCACCGGCCTTGATGTCGCCGCGCAGCCCACCGTGGTCGGTGGTGCTGGGCGCGCCGGTCTGGCGGTCGGTGGGGACTTCACTGGCCTCCGTAGCCGTGTTTGCGCTGCCGGTTACCTCGTTGGCTTTGGCCACGTAGCGGCGTTTGGCTTCCTCTTCCGACACACCTTTAAACTGGTTCCACGAGTCCCACTGGGCCTGCGAGAGACCAGCGGGGCCGCTGGCTTTGTCGGCCGAGTTGGCATCCACTTCGCCGGGCTGCATGTTCACGTCGCCCTCGGTGGCCTGCTTATAGAGGCCGTAGAACTCCGTCATGTGCTTGGCGGCTTCGTCGCCGGGCAGGTTGTTTATTTTATCGGCCGCGGCCTGAAATTGCGCATTAAGGTCCATAGGAGTTGGGGTTGAAAAGAAAAGTACAGTAGCAGATGCTTGCGGGCCGGGCACCTGACCGGGAAAATCGTCCCCGAAATCCGATTAATCCGACGAATCCGCGGTTCAGACAATACCCCCCTGCGGACCTTTAGGTTGCGGGGTCGTACTTTTGCGGCCGACTATGTGTGGAATAACCGGAGTATTTGCCTTTACTGAGACGGGGCGCCAGTCGCTGGCGAACCTGCAGGCGTCGACCGACGCCATCATTCGCCGCGGCCCCGATTCGGAGGGGCATTTCGTGTACGACCAGTGCGGGCTGGGCTTCCGGCGCCTGGCCATCCTCGACCTTTCGGCCGACGGCAACCAGCCGATGACCGACGAGTCGGGCCGCTACACCATCGTGTTCAACGGCGAAATCTTCAACTACCGCGAGCTGCGCGAAAAGCTTCTCAAGCGCGGCTGTAAGTTCCACTCACAGACTGATACCGAGGTCATCCTCCAGCTCTACATCACCGAAGGCCGCAGCTTCATCAAGAAGCTCAACGGCTTCTTCGGCTTCGCGATTTATGATAAGGAGGAAAATTCCCTGCTCATTGCCCGCGACCGTTTCGGCGTAAAGCCCCTGCTCATTTACCGCGACGAAGACAAGCTGTTTTTCGCTTCGGAAATGAAGTCGATGATGGCGCTGGGCGTGCCCCGCAAGCTCGACTACGTGGCCCTGAGCCAGTATCTGCAGTTCAACTACATCCCCGGCCCGGCCAGCATTTTCAAGGGCGTGAAAAAGCTGCTGCCCGGCCACTACCTCTACATCAAGGGTGGGAAAGTGGTGGGCAAGGCCTGGTATAAAATCCCCTACGACCCCAAGAAAGTCGCCAAAAACAAGCTCAGCTACGAGCAGCAACAGCACAAACTGGTAGAATTGATGGACGGCGCCGTGCAGCGCCGCCTCGTGGCCGACGTGCCCCTCGGCGCCTTCCTCAGCGGCGGTATCGACTCTAGCGTCATCACCGCGCTGGCCGCCCGTCATACCCCGCACCTCAACACGTTCAGCATCGGTTTCAAAGACGAACCCTTCTTCGACGAAACCAAGTACGCCAACCTCGTGGCCGAGCGCCACAAAACCAACCACACGGTTTTCTCGCTCACCAACGACGACCTCTACGAGCACATCCACAGCATGCTGGACTACCTCGACGAGCCGTTTGCCGACTCCTCGGCCCTGGCCGTGTACATCCTCAGCCAGCGCACCCGCCAGAAGGTGACCGTGGCCCTGAGCGGCGACGGCGCCGACGAGATGTTCGGCGGCTATAACAAGCACATGGGCGAGTTCAAGGTGCGCCAGGGCGGTGTGAAGGCCGAGGCCGTGACGGCTCTGGGCTTCGTGTGGGACGCCCTGCCCAAGTCGCGTAACTCGTTCTTTGGCAACCGCGTGCGGCAGCTGCAGCGCTTCTCGCGCGGCATGACGGCCGGCGTGAAAGACCGATACTTGGACTGGGCCAGCTTCGCCTCGGCCGCCGATGCCCGCGACCTGCTCAGCGCCGCCAGCCGCCGCAAGGTGGGCAAGAAAGCCGCTGCCAAGCGCCGTAAAGACATTCTGGAAGACCTGCATTCCGACGGCGACCTCAACGAGGTGCTGCTCACGGACATGAAGCTGGTGCTGCCCTACGACATGCTCACTAAGGTAGACCTGATGAGCATGGCCAATTCGCTGGAAGTGCGCACGCCTTTCCTCGACTACAAAGTGGTCAACTTCGCTTTTTCGCTCCCCGTGAGCAGCAAAGTGGATGCGAATATGAAAAAGCGCATCGTGCAGGACGCCTTCCGCTCTGAGCTGCCCGCCGAGCTCTACGACCGGCCCAAGCACGGCTTCGAAGTGCCCCTGCTGAAGTGGATGCGCGGCGAACTGCGCAACCTCATCGAAAACGACTTGCTGCGCGACGATTTCATCGAAGCCCAGGGAATTTTCGACGTGGACGCCATTCGGGCCCTGAAAACGCAGCTCTTCTCGCGTAGCCCCGGCGATGTGCACGCCCGCATCTGGGGCCTCATCGTGTTCCAGACCTGGTGGAAGCAGTACATGGCCTAAGGCGGTGCTAGCGCGCCTGCGGCACTGGTGGCAGCGGCTGAGCCGGTCGCAGCGGTGGGCCCTGCTTGCGGGCTTTGTTGCCACCATCGTTCGGCTGAGCCTGGTGGGCAAAGGCACGATGGCCTTTATTGATGAGCGCCGCTACATCACGGCCATGCTGGGCTTGCGCGAACTGTGCGCCGGGCACGGGCTGGCGTTTTTACAGGCCATCCATTCGATGGGCGCCCGGCCCGGCGATGGCCTCTGGCGCGTCATTCCCGGGCTGGGGCAGGCCGTGCTGCTGCTGGGCTTCGGCCTGAATCCCAATTCGCCGCCTTCGCTCCAGGTCCCACAGGTATTTAATGTGCTGGTCATCAGCCTGAATGCCCTGTTGCTCTATAAGATTTACCGTCGGTTTTTTAGCGTAGGGCTGGCGCTGATGGGCGTGGCGCTGTATTCCAGCTTGGTCAATACCAACGTGTATTTGCGGCACCTGCTGCCTTACGACCACGCCCTGTTCTTTTTTCTGTGGGCGCTGTGGGTGCTGCTGTCGGCACCCGAAAGCGGCCGGCTGCTTCGCTATGTGCTGGTCGGCTTGCTGGGCGGCATCAGCTACGCAGTATACCCCGGCTACTTTATGGGGCCGGCGCTGCTGTTGCTGGTGGGCACCGCGCAGCAGCTAGCCGCCCGGGCCGGAGCCGGGCGGGCGGGCCGGATTTGGCCGCTGGTGGTGCAATTGGGCTCCTTCCTGGCTGTGCTGGTGCTCTTTGAGTTATCGGCCCGGGTTTCCAATACTTCTTACTTCGCCAGCAGCCGCTACATCGCCGGCACCATCACGCAGGGTAGCTTCGCGGAGGGCTTCAGCTTTATCGGCCACTATTATTGGTTGGTTGAAAGCTGGCTGGGCGTGGGGCTACTGCTCTTATTCACGGCGGGGCTTGTAATGTGCCTGTGGACATTGCCAACATTTTTCAAGCCGAATACCCGTTCTTCTATTATCTCAGTAGAGCTACTGAGCATGGTGGTGGGTGCCTTTGCGGCTTGGCTGACCTATGCTTGCCTGGTAGCGGTGGGGCATAAGCTGGTTTTTTATGGGCGTATTCTGCATTTTTTTGCCCCTTTCGTCGTGCTGGGGGCCTTGGTGGCGTTGCAGGCGGCCAGCCAGCGGCGGCGGGCCCGGTGGCTGGTCGCGGTGGGCCTGGTAGTGGCGGCCGGGAGCTTTGCCCATTTTGTGCGGGATTACCGCCGCGTGGAGTATCCCTGCGACGTGGTCTACCAGCTCGGCATCCTGGATAGCCGCCAGCTTGTTGCCAGCCAAACCAATGTGTGCGAGAGCAATGTGCTAACCTATCGACTTTTCGGCCCGGCCATTCGCAACCAGCCCATCCGCCTCACGCCCCGCTTCCGACTGGTGAACTTTGCTTACCTCTACCCAATAGCCTGTTACCGGCCCTTGGCTTTGGATTCTGTGCGGGTGGTTGCCTCTGCGCCCTATTTTATGAAGTATATGCCCTACCAATTCGAAGGGCACAGCCCTGCGGAGCGGGTCATATTGCAAAGCCATAAATTTGATTTTAAGGTTGTTGCGGAGTGATTTTGGGGGTAGAGCCTGTGTGCTTTAACGGGGCGGGCTGGCAGGGGCGGGGCAATGGCCGGCGCACAGTTTGCCAGGCCGCTACCAGTCGGTCACTGATGATTACCTAAATTTGTCTCCAATTCATTTTGCAGCGAACAGGCTGGGACCGCAGGTTAACATTTCCAAAAAATATGAAAATCGCAATTGTAGGCACTGGCTACGTTGGCTTGGTGACGGGGACGTGCTTTGCCGAAGTCGGCATAGAAGTGACGTGCATCGACATCGACCAGAAGAAAATCGACAATCTGCACCAAGGCATTTTGCCGATTTATGAGCCGGGCCTGGAAGAGATGGTGACCCGTAACGTGGAAAAAGGCCGCCTGCACTTCTCCACCAACATTGGCGAAGCCATCAAGGACTGCGATGTGGCCTTTATCGCCGTGGGCACGCCTCCCGGCGAAGACGGCTCGGCCGACCTGAAATACGTGCTGGCCGTGGCTCGCGGCATTGGCGAGAACATGAACAGCTACGGCGTTATCGTGACTAAAAGCACGGTGCCCGTGGGCACGGCTGCCAAGGTGCGCGCCGAGATTGAAAAGGCCCTTGAAAAGCGCGGCGCCAACATCGAGTTCGATGTGGCTTCCAACCCCGAATTCCTGAAAGAAGGCGCTGCCATCGACGACTTCCTCAAGCCCGACCGCATTGTGGTGGGCGTGTCGTCGGAGCGCGCCGAGGAGGTGATGCGTCGCCTCTACAAGCCTTTCCTACTGAACGGCCACCCCATCATCTTCATGGACATACCGTCGGCGGAGATGACGAAGTACGCGGCTAACTCCATGCTAGCCACCAAAATCAGCTTCATGAACGACGTGGCCAACCTGTGCGAAATCATGGGCGCCGACGTGAATAAAGTGCGCCAGGGCATCGGCTCCGACGCCCGCATTGGAACCAAGTTCATTTACCCTGGCATTGGTTACGGTGGCTCCTGCTTTCCCAAAGATGTGAAAGCCCTCATCAAAACGGCCGAGGAAAACGGTTATCAGATGCAGGTGCTCAAAGCCGTGGAAAGCGTGAACGAAGACCAGAAATCGGTACTCTTCAACAAGGTCAGCCGCCATTTCGGCGGCGACCTACGGGGCCTGAAAATTGCCATTTGGGGCCTGTCCTTCAAGCCCAAAACCGACGACATGCGCGAGGCGCCCTCGCTGGTTATCATCGAGAAGCTGCTGGCCGCCGGCTGCACCGTGACGGCCTACGACCCCGTGGCTATGAAGGAAGCCGAGCACACGCTGGGCACCAGCATCGTCTACGCCAAGGACGAGTTTGCCGCTCTCATCGACGCCGATGCGCTACTGGTGGTGACGGAATGGCCCGATTTCCGTTCGCCAAACTTTGAAGTGGTGGCCCGTCTGATGAAGCAGAAAGTCATTTTCGACGGCCGCAACATCTACGAGGCCAGCGAGTTGAAAGCCCTGGGCTTCGCCTACCACTGCATCGGCGTGCGAACCGACCACAAGGAGCCGACTCAGGCGTAACCACAGCACTTCATAAATAACAGGCCGTCATGCTGAGCGCAGTCGAAGCATCTCTACCGCGCAACGCAACTAGTTACTTTCGCGGCAGAGATGCTTCGACTGCGCTCAGCATGACGGCCTAATTCCATACTTATGACCGATACCACCACCGAAAAAAAACGCGTCCTCATCACCGGCGGAGCTGGTTTCCTGGGCTCGCACCTCTGCGACCGGTTCCTGAAGGAAGGCTACCACGTGGTGGCCATGGACAACCTGATTACAGGCTCCATCCAGAACATTGAGCACCTGTTTGGCCGCCCCGATTTCGAGTTCCACCAAGCCGATGTGAGCAAGTTCGTGTTCGTGCCCGGCAAGCTGGACTACATCCTGCACTTCGCCTCGCCGGCCTCGCCCATCGACTACCTCAAGATTCCGATTCAAACCCTGAAAGTAGGCTCGCTCGGCACGCACAACCTGCTGGGCCTGGCCCGCGTGAAAGGCGCCCGCATGCTCATTGCCAGCACCTCGGAGGTGTACGGCGACCCGGAAATTCACCCGCAGGTGGAGGAGTATTTTGGCAACGTGAACCCCGTGGGCCCGCGTGGCTGCTACGACGAGGCCAAGCGCTTCCAGGAGGCCATCACCATGGCCTACCACAATCACCACGGCCTGGAAACCCGCATCATCCGCATCTTCAACACCTACGGCCCGCGCATGCGCCTCGACGACGGCCGTGTGCTGCCGGCATTCCTCTCGCAGGCCCTGCGCGGCGAGAACCTAACTGTGTTCGGTGACGGCTCCCAGACCCGCTCTTTCTGCTACGTGGACGACCTTGTGGAAGGTATTTATCGCCTATTGCTCAGCGACTACCACCTGCCCGTGAACATCGGCAACCCGTCGGAAATCACCATCAAGGAGTTTGGTGAGGAAATCGCGCGCCTCACCGGCGTCGAGTTTAAGCCGACCTACCAGGCCCTGCCCGAAAACGACCCCATGAAGCGCCGGCCCGACATCACCAAGGCCAAGGAAATCCTGGGCTGGGAGCCCCAGGTGGACCGCGCCGAAGGCCTGCGTCGCACGCTGGAATACTTCAAAGAGCACGTTAAGTAAAACCGGTTATGAACGACTTTTCTCCCCCGTATTTAATTGAATTTCCGAAGCTGGGGGCACCTGAAATCGGTTATATTTCGGTAACGGAACAGCAAAAGCTAATTCCCTTCGAGGTACAGCGCATTTTCTGGACCTATTACACGCCTGAAAACATTGTGCGGGGCCGCCACGCGCACCACCAAACGCAACAGGTGCTTGTGGCTGTTTCGGGGCGCATCACGGTCACGACTGAACTGGCCGATGGCACCATTCAAACCTTCCGCCTGGAAGACCCCCACGTGGGTCTGTATGTGCCGCCCAATGCTTGGCATACCATGCAGTACTCGCACTCGGCAGTGCAACTGGTGATGGCCTCGGCTGCCTACGACGAAGCAGATTATATTCGTCAGTACGAACAGTTTCAACTGGTATGGAAGCCCCTGCAGTAGCCCCCGCATCAGTTGGCATTGACGAGGTGCTGCTGACCAGCCGGGCCGAAATGCTGGCCCTGCACTCGCCATACCACTTTCTGCGGGAACTGCCGGCCGATGCACAGCAGGAGCGGTTTGGTACGGGTGCCGCACGGCGCTTTTCTGCCGAGCCCCACGCTGAAGTGCTATCCATGACGGCTGGCGGCGGGCAATGGCTGTTGCAGCAGTTGGCTTGGGATTCCGAGTACTTCGGCACGCCCACTTATCGCCTATTCACCGGCCTTTTCGCCGAGGATGCCGCCCCGGCCGACCTTGTGCGGGCCGCGGCTACGCTGCGTGAGCAACTGGCTGCGCGCGGTCCATTCTACGCCTTCAGCGTGGTGCCAGCCGAAGACATTGCCTTGCTGCAGGCCTTAACTGGCGGCGGCTGGCGGCTGGTGGAAACCCGGCTGAATCTGCACTGCCCAACAGCGGCAGCCACGCTGCCGCCCCCCTCGCCGGTGCGCTTGGCCCGGCCCGACGAGGCCGCGCACATTGGCCGGATTTCGGCCACGGCCCGCAATCCATACGACCGTTTCCACGCCGACCCTTGGTTCGGTCCGGAACGGGGCGATGCCTTCCTGGCGCGCTACGCCGAAGCGGCCGTGAGCGGCAGCTTTGCTGATGCAGTGTTGGTGCCCGATGAGCCGGGCCTGCCTGTCGATTCCTTCTTGGCCATTGGCGACCTGCAGGCCGATGCCGAAGCACTGGGCATGGGTCTCTCGCGGGTGCTGCTCACGGCCGTGGGGCCGCTCAACCGCGGGTGGCACCTGCGCCTGACGGCCGAAACGGTGCGCCGGGCCCAGCAACTGGGCTTTGGGCAGGTAATGATGACGACACAGGCCACTAATCGGGCCGTGTTCAGAACTTGCGAAAAATTGGGCTTCCGCCTAGGGGCTACTACCCACGTCTTGGCTTGTCATTTCTCCTGATAAAATTTTAATCTAATTGTATGAGTGTTCCCTTTTTGTCTTTCCAGCCTCAGCACGTGCCGGCTCGTGAGGAAATTATGGCCGCCATTGGTCGCGTGTATGATTCGTACTGGTACGTACTGGGCGAGGAAGTACAAAAATTTGAGCAGGCCTATTCGGGCTACAATCAGGTGGCGCACACCGTGGGCGTGGCCAACGGACTCGATGCGCTAGTGCTGGCGCTGCGGGTGCTGGAAATCGGCCCCGGCGACGAGGTCATTGTGCCTTCCAATACCTACATCGCCACTTGGCTGGCCGTGACGCAGGTAGGCGGCACCCCGGTGCCTGTGGAGCCCGACCCCGCCACCAGCAACCTCGACCCTGCCCGCATTGCGGCGGCCATCACGCCTCGCACCCGCGCCATCATGCCGGTGCACCTCTACGGCCAAGCCTGCCGCATGACGGAAATCATGGCCCTTGCCAAGCAGCACAACCTGCACGTAGTGGAAGACAACGCCCAGTCGCAGGGCGCGGCCTTCGATGGCGGACTCACCGGCAGCTTTGGCGCGGTGAACGGCACCAGCTTCTACCCCGGCAAAAACCTAGGCGCCTTGGGCGACGCCGGTGCCGTGACCACCAACGACGCCGACCTGGCTCAGAAAGTGCGGGTGCTCCGCAATTACGGTTCGCAGCAGAAATACTACAACGAAGTAGTGGGCTACAACTCGCGCCTCGACGAGCTGCAGGCCGCCGTGCTCGGCGTGAAACTGGATTACTTACCCGAATGGACCCGCCAGCGCCAGCAAGTAGCTGCTTGGTACGACCAGCATCTGGCCGGCATTCCGGATTTGCGCCTGCCGACGGTGGCCCCGGGCGCTACTCACGTTTACCACCTCTACGTGGTGCATACCCCGCACCGCACCGCGCTGCAGCAGCACCTCACGGCTCAAGGTATTGGCACGCTCATTCACTATCCGGTGCCGCCGCACCGGCAACAAGCCTACGCCAGCATGCAATTGCCCGTAGGCGCGTTCCCCATTGCCGAAGAGCTGGCCGCTACCTGCCTGAGCCTGCCCATGTGGCCGGGCATGACGGAGGAGCACGTGGCCGCCGTAGCGGCAGCTATTCGCAGCTTTTCGCAGCAGTAGCCCGGGGGCGGTCCTGCCACAGGGCCGCGCTGCTGCTGGACGCGGCGTATGCCCCAGCGGTAGTTTTATATGTACTCAGATAAAATAATTAGTGATTAGAATTGGGGATAGATAGCCGATTGTTAAAAGCAAGACGGTCCGGCTATTTATCCCCCGGTTCTGAGTGCTTGCCTAATATTCCGTCCCATGCCCAAGCTTTCGGTTGTAATACCCTGCTACTTTAACGAAGAAAATATTCCTGTAACCGCGCGCGAGCTGGTGGCCAACGAGGCCAACTTTCCCCCTGAGGTAAGCTTTGAATACGTATTCGTGAACGACGGCTCCGGCGATAATACCCTTGGAGCCCTACAGCAGGCGCAAACTACGTACCCGGGCAAAATTCGCATTGTGGACCTGGCGGCTAATGTAGGGTCTTACAACGCTATTGTAGCCGGCATGGCCCACGCTACCGGCGACTGTCTGGCCGTCATCACCGCCGATATGCAGGACCCGCCAGAACTGATGGTGCAGATGTACGACTATTGGAAGAAGGGCTTCAAGCTCGTCATCGGCAACCGGCAAGACCGCGAAGAGAAGGGCCCTTCACGCTGGTTTGCCCAAACATTTCATTGGCTGATGAAGCGCTTGGCCCTGAAAAATATCCCGGACGGCGGCTTCGATTTTGTCTTCTTCGACCGTATCGTGAGCGAGGAAGTAGTGTCCTTGCGTGAGCGCAACTCCAACGTGTTCTACCTCATGGTGTGGCTGGGCTTTCCGTATGTAAACATTCCGTATGTGCGGCGCAAGCGCGAAATTGGCACATCTCGGTGGACTCTGTCCAAAAAAATCAAGCTCCTCATCGATTCGCTACTTGCTTTTTCTTTCTTTCCGGTGCGGGCCATTTCCGTTATTGGGCTGCTGCTCGGCGCCATTGCTACGGTTTACGGCATCTACATCATCGCCCTGAAGTTCATGCGTCCAGATGAGCCCGAGGGCTGGACCGCCCTGATGGTGGTGGTGCTTTTCGTCTCAGCCTTTCAAATGGTGGCTTTGGGAATAATTGGCGAGTACGTGTGGCGAGGCTTGGATGCCGCTCGGAGCCGGCCGTTATACGTGGTAAAGGACGTGTTTGAGCAAAAATGAATGTAGTACAGTATGCCAATAGTGTGTGATTAGCAGTGCTTTGGCCAAGGATTTACTTTTGACACTTACAAGCTCTTATGGCCTTACCAATACCTAATACGGTACCAAACACCTCAGTTTCTTTTTCTGATATAGTGTACCGTTCACCAATGTGGGTGTGCTTGGCATTTGCAATTGGCTTGTCACTCTGGTATATATTTCTTCCAGATATTATTCCTTTACACAATGGTTTTGCGTGGGAGGGCGAGTACTACCGTACTATTGCTATCAATCTGGATTACAACTTGTTTGTGGCTCGGGTGAATAGTTATAGCATTCAGCGCATTCTTCCGTTCGTGATACTGCACGAATTTTTTGAGCTGTTTGGAATAACCTTTCAAGACCGTAATCTGATTCTCTGGATGCAGTTATTTAACATGCTGCTCGGAGTGATTATCGTTTATGTGTGGCATCGCATTGCCACCATCCTGCGCTTGTCGCTGACAGCCGAATGGGTTGGGTATTTTTGCCTGCTGGCCCATTTCGCCTTCGCTAAATACGACCTGTACATCCCGTTCACTACCGACCGCCTGAGTGCGACCATGGGGCTGCTCAGCTTATATTTCTATCTTCAAAACCGCACGTTAGCTCTGTGGTTGAATGCACTTCTATCGCTGGCAGTATGGCCTACAGCACTGGCTTATAATATTTTGTTGTTGATGGTACCCCGTCACGAGCCAATTCGGGCTACCAGTGGTAACCGCTCAATAAGTGCCTTATGGGCCTTGGGAATAGCTGGCTTGTTTGCCGGACTTTTTGTAGGTGTGCTTTATATACAGCATGTGCCTGTGCCGCCCCGTCTTACAGCCGATGTGCACCCACTATTGCCGGTTGGTATAGTTCTGACTGCTGTTTTTCTGTTCTACACACAGTTTACGCTGGCTCAGCGCCTCCTGCCCGGTTGGACAGGCCTGTGGCCTCTCGCCAAGCATCTGCTGCGCCCTCGTCGCGAATGGCTTTATGTCATCAGTTTATTGGTCGCTTATGTAGTTCTAACCCGTGTATTGGGCGATGCCTCCCGGCCCTATTTGCCCTTTAAAACCTTTCTGATTAATACCACTTTTGCCGTGTTGCAGCGGCCCTTGCAGTTCTTAGTATCTCACGGCGTGTACTACGGCTTATCGGTGTTGATAATAGCCCTGTTCTGGCCGCGGGTGCTGGCCGCAGTGCAGCAATTGGGTTTGGGGTTGGGCATTATGTTCATGGTGGTGATGGTACAAGCCATCAACAGTGAAACCCGGCAGCTGTCCAATGTGCTGCCTTTACTAGCTTTAATAGCAGCGGTAGTGGCCAATACCTTGCCCATCCGCCGCACTGCGCTGGTCTGGACGGCCGCTATTTTATTACTTATTTCTAAAATGTGGCTGCCGTTCAACTGGTTCGACCCAACTTACGGGCAGCCAGCCGATAGATTTCCCTCTTTTTCCTTCGTTCACACGGGGATAATGTTGGAGTGGCCTTTTCAAGTCTATTTCATGAATCAGGGACCTTGGATTAGCAATAAGTATCTGGTGTTACAAGGCTTAGGCCTATTGCTGACTGCCGTAGTTATCTACAAATTATTCACAAACCGACAATCCGTAAGCTTAAGCGGCAAGCAGCAATCGTAAATCAGTAAGAAGAGGCTTTTTACTAGACAGCTAGTCACTTGCGTAGCCTGATGTAGAATCGAAGCGCTGTGAATTGATGTATTTATCAAGTTAATTCTACCTGATTTCTCTGACTTGTTATCTACAGCTTCAGCTACAGTTAAATTACAACATGGTGAACTTTCAGCAAGCTTATTCTCAATCCTCTTGGTCGCTAAAAACTGCCTGGCCAATAGCGCGCTACATTTGTTTGGTATTTGTTCTCTATTTAATCTATTTGCCATTTAGTGGGTACAATGAACTGATTTGGGATGCCAAGCAGTATTGGGAAGCCGTGTCGAGATTTTTTCTCAATAAAAGTAGTTTTTCACTGTTAAACTATAATTTCATATTTCGGGGTTACATGGGGCCGTTGCTTGTTATGCCCGTCCGTGTAGTTTGTACGGTGCTGAATCTAGACCCTATGTATGGTTCCAAACTCATTGGAATGGTTTGGGCAGCTATACTTTTTGGTTTCGCTATTCCCAAGCTTTGGCAGGTCACGACCGGTGTTCAACTCATAGCCAACAGATGGTTGCTATTAACGACACTGTGCTTTGTTTTTTGGGGCGATTACTTCAATTATTGCCTACAGGATTTCCCTGCTTTCACTATTTTACTATTGGCTCTCATCGCACTGTCAAAGCCTAAGCTGGTTTGGATAGGCTATGGTGGAGTATTGCTGGCGATGTGCATCAACATGAGGCCGATATACATGGCTAGTATTCCAGGCGTACTGGGTTGGTTTTGGTGGCAAACCCAAAGAAACGAGAAAACAGCCGTTACAATTACTTGGTGGGCACAGTCTATCCTGGTATTTGTGCTCGGAATCATCCTCGTTCTGTTGCCCCAGATACTAATTAATTACCGCCACTTTCACCAACTCAGCCCATTTGTGTTGGTGAACACCAACCAACACCTGCCTTTTTATTTAATTCAACTCAACTGGGGCTTGGCTTATCAGCGCTACGATACCAGTACTAATCCGCTGCATTTTGGCGCAGTATTTTATGGCGACCGCGAGGGTGTTCGAGAGTTGGCAGCCCAAACCAAAGGGTATTTTGAGAGTTACGGCGCCTTTGCTAAATACTTCCTAACCCACCCGCTGGCAGGCATTGGACACTATCTGCGGCATTTGTTCAACGGGTTGGACGTTGACTACCGCGCACCTTATCCGGCGAAAATAGTTGCCGGCCACATCACGGGCCTTCAACTGTTGAATTACAATGTGGTAACGCTGGGCATTGTGTGGCTGGCATACCAGGCCAGGAAATCATTCCAACAGGTAAATTACAATCGGTCAGCGGTATTGTGGTTGGTGGTCGTCCTATTGATTCCGGTAGCTATAGCTATTCCTACAGCAGTAGAAGTACGCTTTTTGATACCCTTGCATTTGCTGCTATTGGCATCAGCCTCTGCCGCATTATGTTCGTTTAAGTGGCGTCAACAGACTTTGAGCACGTACTTGGCTATTGGGGCGGTTATAGTGGTTGTTACGTGGGGCGGCAGCCGATTTTCTGCCAATACACAGGCACAACTGCTATCGCCAAACACTGCCGTTACTGATTATTAAGTCAAACAAGCTCTTTTGTCGCTGAGGACAAGGAATTCGTTCTGTAGCCGTCCGTCTCTTACCGTTGGATAAAGCGCTTGGTATGGTACAGCACATCGCGCAGGAACTTGCGGTCGTTCGGCACTTTGAGCAGGTAAAAGAACGCCGCGCGGTAACCCGTCCCGAACCGGCCGGCGTTGAACGCCGTGATGGCTTCCTGCTTGGTGCCAATCTCGCTGTGCGCCGCCAGATACGCCGGAATGGCCGTTGGCAACCGTTGTACCAGCGCCTGCACGGCCGCCCGCTGCGCGCCAACCGGCAAAGCCAGGAAATCTGAGTTAATCGTTTCGGCCAGCAAGGCGTCGGCGGCTACTTTTTTGTCGCCTTCCCAGTAGTGGTACACGTAGTCGATGGCCGGCTCAATCACGTCGCGGGTTTGCAGCACCAGCGAAAAGGCAATCTGCTCCACAATGTGCCAGTGCGAGTTGGCGTACAGATAGTCAATTAGTTGATAAACATCCGGCAGGTACGCCGCCACGCTGGGGGCCAGCCCCAGCACGCCCGAGTTCCAGCATTGCTGCCGGCGCGAAAACTGCTCGGGCCCGCGCGACAGCGCAAAGGGCCGTTCTTCCAGCAGCTTGTTGAAATCGTTTACCGTCTTGCCGTTGGGCAGCGCCACCTGCGCCTGGTCGGCAAACGTGAATTCTACCGTGTGCATTAGGCTGACGCCGGGGGCAATGCGGGCCAGCAGCGGGCCGGGGTGCTGCGTGAAAAAAGTGTCCGAATCGAAAAATAACAGGTTGTCCTGCGGGAAGCGCACCAGCGTATCGCCCACCACCACGGCCTTGATGCGGTGCCGGTACCCCACCGTCCCCATCATCTCGGTTTGCTGGGCCGAGGTCAGAATAACATATTCGACCGGCAAATGCCCCAGGTACTTCGCGAAATACTCCGAGCTATCGGTGAAGAGCACAACCCGCACGTCCGGGGCATTCTCCCCGACTTGGTAGTAGCTGAAAAAACTCAGCACGGCGAGCACCGCCCGGCGGTATTCGTTTTGGCTCCCGTAGGAGAGAAGGACAAGGTTGGTCATGAGATAGGTTGAAGGCCCGGCGTGGGGTGGCCGCTGCGGTGCACCAGTGCACGCTGCCCGGCAAAATTACCCGGCATTTGGTACAGTGGCCGTGCCAGAGCTTGAGAGCTGGTCAGCAGCCGTGCAGAAACAGCAGCTTGCGCCGTCCTTGCCTCTGACGAACCCGCGAACCTGCCGCCCGGCAATCTCATCAACGGAGGCGTTTGGGCAGCACCAAAAGGCTGCCAATCAAACGACTATTAAGGTCGTGATTTTGGCAACGGGCAGGTCTTTTTGGCCGCAAGGCGAAAATAGGCGAACTTTGCCCGGCCAATTGACCGGGCTTCTTCAACTTTTTATCCCGAAAGAAGAAGCATCCGGGCTTGGCAAAGTGGCAATCCTGCCCCGCCAATAACATTCTAGCACGTTGGACAACGCATTAAACCCGGAAATCAGGCTTTCCTATTACATCACCACGTTTCAAAAGCTGTCCTACCTGAAGGTGGTGCTGCAGGACCTGATTGACAACCGCCAGCCCGACGAGGAAATTGTGGTGGCCGATGGCGGCAGCAAGGACGGCACCGTGGAATGGCTGGAGCAGCTTTTTGCCGAAAAGAAAATCCAGTACTACACTTCCGCGCCCGACCGCGGCGAAGCCCACGGCGTGAACCGCGCCCTTATGGCCTGCAAAGGGCAATTGCTGAAGTGGATTAACGACGACGACGTGTTTTGCTACCCGGCCATTGCCGAGTGCAAGGAGTTTTTGCTCACGCACCCGGAATACGATGTGGTGGGCGCCGACGGCTTCGACAACTACACCGGCCAGGAGCTGGAGCTGGTGACGCACCTGCCCCACTTCACCAAGTGGAAAAACGAGAAAGAGCCCTTTGGCTTCTACGGCCCCGGCCTGATGCTGCGCCGCTCGGCCCTCACGCTCATCGGCCTCACGCACGCCCTCAGCCGCTTCGTCGACAACGAATATACTTACCGCATCACCTCGCTGCCCATCAAAATGGCTTGGTACCGCAAGCCGGTGTTCGTGCGCATCATCAACCCCGACAGCAACACGCTGAAGTTCATTAACATCAAGCGTGTGGAGCAGGGCCTGAACGATGTGTACCGCGAAATTGCCACCGGCCGCCCCGTGGCCCAGGCTAAGCGCGAGCGCATGATTAACTCCGTGAAGCGCAAAGTGTACGACCTGATTTACCGCCGCTCGTCCACCATCGTGCCCGAGAAATACGAGCTGACGGACTTCGGCACGCTCTACGCCAAGCACCGCGCCACGCTGTACGAAGCTTACAAAACGGCCAAAGGCGAAGCCTTCCTAGCGTAGCGGCCGAAAGCCAGTGCTTGTTCCGTTCATCTGTTTCGTCATTTTTTAGCTTCGTGAAAACCACTTCCATCATCAACGTGGGCCTGCTCGGCTTTGGCAGCGCCGGCCGCATCTACCACGCGCCTTTCCTGAATGCCTACGCCGGCTACCGGCTCAGCAAAGTGCGGACCACGAGCACCAGCCCCGAGATTCATGCCCGCGAGCTGCACGGCCACACCCAGGTGGTGACCACCAGCGAGGCCATCTTCGACGACCCGGAGATTGACCTGGTGGTGGTGGCGGCGCCCAACAGCCTGCACCATTCGCTGGCCCGGCAGGCCCTCGAAGCCGGCAAGCACGTGGTGGTAGACAAGCCGTTCACGCTCACCGTGGCCGAAGCCGATGAGCTCATTGAGTTGGCTGCCCGCCACCAACGGGTGCTGAGTATTTATCACAACCGCCGATTCTCCAGTGACTTCCGCACCGTGCGCAAGGTGTGTGAGAGCGGCATGCTCGGCCGCATCGTGGAGTACGAAGCGCACTTCGACCGTTTTCGCAACAGCATCCGGGCCGGCTCGTGGAAAGAAGACGAAGGCCCCGGCGGCGGCATATTCTACGATATGGGCACCCACCTCATCGACCAGGCCCTGCAGCTGTTCGGCTTGCCCGAGGCCGTGCGGGCCGATTTGCGGGTGCAGCGCACCGGCGGCCAGTCGTGCGACAGCTTCGAGGTGGTGCTGGAATACCCCAACCTGAAAGCCACGCTCAAGGGCAGCATGCTGGCCAAGGAGCCGTTTCCGCAGTTCACCGTATTCGGCGACCAGGGCACGTTCATGAAATACGGCCGCGACGTGCAGGACGACGCCCTGCGCCAGGGCGTGGTGCCGCACCTCGGCCCCGACTGGGGCCTGGAGCCCGAGAACTTCTGGGGCCGGCTCAATACCCAGGTTAATGGTTTGGAAATAAACGGCATCGTTAAAAGCGAGCTGGGCAATTTCGGCGACTTCTACCGCAACATCCACGGCGTCATCACCGCCGGGGCCGACCTGCTGGTACTGCCCGAAGAAGCCCGCGACGTCATCCGAGTCATTGAGCTGGCCGAGGAAAGCAGCCGCCAGCGCCGCACCCTTCCCTTCGAACGCTAGCAACGGGCTGGCGGAGCTGCCCGGCAGTTCCGCCAGCCCCAATGCCCGCCGGAAACGCTCTTATGCGCAAAGGACCGGCAGGCGAGGGCCGCTATGGTATCTTTGTGCCCTCCATTCACGAATGTTTCATGACCGGTATTGCCGACACGCCCCGTTTTTCAGGCGGCCAGCCCATCCCGCTGTTTGCAACCTTCGTGCATCCGACGGCGCCGCAGCGGGTAGCCGAAGTATTGGCAAGCACCATGCTCAGCGAAGGCGAGCAGGTGAAAGCGTTTGAGGCCCAACTGACCGAGCAGCTGGGGCTGCTGCACCCGGCGGCACTGAACAGCGGCACCAGCGCCCTGCATCTGGCCCTAGAGGTGGCCGGCGTCGGGGTCGGCGATGAAGTCATTCTGGCCGCCCAAACGTTTATTGCTTCGGCCATGACCATTGTGCAAACCGGCGCCAAACCCGTCTTTGCCGACATCCACTACGCCAACGGTAATCTCGACCCGGCCGACATCGAACACCGCATCACGCCGCGTACCAAGGCCATTATGGCAGTGCACTGGGGCGGCTATCCGTGCGACATAGCCGAAATTCACGCCATTGCTGCCCGGCGTGGGCTGGTGGTCATCGAAGATGCCGCTCATGCATTGGGGGCCACGTATCGGGGGCAAGCCATTGGGGGCATTTCCGACTATACATGCTTTAGCTTTCAGGCCATCAAGCACATAACCACCGGCGATGGGGGCGCCCTCTGTGCCCGCGACCCGGCAAAGGCGCAGGAAGTATTTCGCCGCCGCTGGTTTGGCATTGACCGGGCCCACTCACCCATATCGGAAACCGGCGAGCGCCAATACAACCTGACCGAAGTCGGTTTCAAATATCACCTCTCGGACTACGCCGCCGCCCTTGGCCTGGCCAACCTCACCGGTTTTGCGGAGCGCATGGCGCACCGGCGGCAGCTGGTGGGGCAGTACCGGGAGGGCCTGCAAAACGTGCCCGGGCTCACGCATTTCGAGCACCAGCCCGACCGCGAAAGCGCCCACTGGCTGTTCGGGTTTCATGTCGAAAGCCGGCCGGCGTTCATGCGCCACCTGCACGCGTACGGCATCGCCTCTTCCGTGGTACACGACGGCATCGACCGCAACACGCTGTTCGGCGGCAAGCGGCCGGACCTGGTGCAGCAGCGGCGCTTCGACGAAACCCAGGTGCACGTGCCCCTGCACGATGCGCTAACCACCGAGCAGGTGGCCTACATTATCAACACCATCAAACAAGGGTGGTAACGCCCTTCATTTATTTTACAGACCATGAAAGTTGTATTGTTTGGGGCCAAGGGCTTCGCCGGCCGTAACGTGGCCAATGACTTGCGCAGTCACAATATTGAAGTAATCGAGAGCTCGCTCAGCGACGGCCTCGATTTGCGCGATACGGCCGCTGCCACCGCGTTTCTGCAGGAGCACCAGCCCACGCACATCGTCAACTGCGCGGCCCACGTGGGCAGCCTGAACTACGTGACCGAGAAGGCCGCCACCGTAGTGGCCGACAATTCGCGCATGATTCTGGGCATGTACGAAGCCATTGCCCAAGCTTGCCCGCAGGCGCTGGTCATCAACCCGATTGCCAACTGCGCCTATCCGGCCAAAGCCGATTTGTTCCGCGAAGACGAGTGGTGGGACGGCCACCTGCACCGCTCAGTGCTGAGCTACGGCGCCACCCGCCGCCTGCTGTGGGCCACGGCCGAGTGCTTCCAGATGCAGTACGGCATCCGCAGCATCAACCTGCTCACGCCAAACATGTACGGCCCCTACGACTCGACTGACCCCAACAAGGCCCACGCCCTGAACGCGTTGATTTCCAAATTTGTGAAAGCCGAAAAAACAGCGCAGGCCGAGCTGCCAATCTGGGGCACCGGCGTGGCCATTCGTGAATGGCTCTACGCCCCGGATTTTGCCCGCATCGTGCGCGCCGTGCTCCTGCAGCCCGACCGCCCCGGCCTGGAAAATCCGCTCAACGTGGCCCAGAACGATGGCCTGAGTGTGAAAGAGCTGGTGGACATCATCCAAAGCAAATTCGACTACAAAGGCAACGTGGTGTGGGACCACACCAAGCCCGACGGTGCCCCGAAGAAGGTGATGGACGACACCCGTTTCCGGCAGGTATTTCCGGACTTCGAGTTCACGGATTTCGAAAAAGGCATTGCCAACACCATCACCTACTACGAATCGGTTTTTCCGTATTAGGTTCTAACTGACTGGTCTGGAAGCGGCCGGTGCGTTGGCAATGCCGGCGGGCCGGCCGCTTCTTGCCGCCTTCCAATCCCTCCGACGCCATGGCAGCCTTCCCCGGTTCGGCTCAGTACGACAAGGCGCAGCTGAAAAGCTGCGGCGAAGACGTGTTTATCAGCGCCCATGTGGAAATTCGCCGGCCGCACCTCGTGACGGTGGGCTGCCACGTCGCCATCGATTCCGGCGTGTACCTCACCACGGCCGCGCAAATTGGCGACTACGTGCACCTTTCGCCCTACATCACCAGCATCGGCGGTGCCCAAAGCACGCTCGTCGTGGAGGATTTTGTGACCATTGCCGCCGGCAGCCGGCTCATCTGCGGTTCCGACCGGTTCATGGGCGACGGCTTCACCAGCGTCACGGTGCCCGAAGAATTCCGCGATACCGTTGATTTCGGCACGATTCGGTGCGCGCGCTTCGCGGGCGTCGGCACCAACGCCGTCATCATGCCCAACGTGACCCTGGGCGAGGGCAGCGTGGTAGGCGCCTGCGCTTTCGTAACCGAAGACACCGAACCCTGGACGGTGTACGTGGGCGTGCCGGCGCGGCCCGTCAAGGCGCGCCCTCGCGATAAGATGCTGGAATACGCCCGCCGGTTGGGCTATTAACTTGCTTTGCTCGTTTGGCAGTCCTCCACACTCCTGACCGTTATTTCCCGCTATGTACACGCTTTCGTACGTTCTGACCACTTACAATAAATTGCCATTTCTGCGGCAGGTGGTGGAGCGGCTGATTGCGGCCCGCCAGCCCGACGAGGAAATTGTGGTGTGCGACGGCGGCAGCAAGGACGGCACCAAAGAATACCTGCAGGGGCTGTTCGAGGCCGGCAAAATCCAGCAGTTTGTGTCGGAGCGCGACAAGGGCGAAGCGCACGGCTTCAACAAAGGCTTCTTGCGGGCTAAAGGTTTGTTGCTGAAGCTTATCACCGACGACGACGCCTTTTGCTACACGGCCATTGCCGAAGCCAAACAGTTCATGCTGGCCAATCCGGAGGTAGATGTGCTCACCGGCAACACCGGCCTGATTCATCTGGAGCGCCTCGAAACCGTCAGCTTTTACGACGACGTGGCCGAAAACTTTCGGCGCTGGCTCGACAAGAAGGAAGTGGTGTGGATGATTGGCTTGCCCCTGCTCATCCGGCGCGAGTCGTTGGCCCTCACCGGTTTGCTCCACACGGGCACCGTGCAGGTCGATACCGAATTCACGTATCGCATCACCAGCCTCAACGTCAACCTGGCCTGGAGCACGGCCATGATGAGCGTGCGCCTGGAAAACCCGCAAAGCAACTTCCGGGTGATGAACCGCGGCCAGAAATGGCGCCGGGCCAGCGACGAAGAAGCCGACCGCATTCGCTACTACTACGATAAGCGCTACAGCAGCCTGAAAAACGTGCTCACGCAGCGCCTGCCCTTCGATTGGTTGAAAGAGCCTTTCCGGCCCATCAAGCGCGCCCTGTTCGATTTGCTGAAACGCCCTCAATACCAAGGCAACACGGCCGTTGCCACGGGCTACGTGGCCAAAGCGGCGCTCGACGAAACCACCCGCCTGGCCGTCGCCTTTGAGGTCGCCGACCAGTTCATGGCCGCGCACAACGCCGCCAATCCCACCCAGTTTCTGTTCAAAACCAATCAAATTACCAAAGCCCTGTCCGCAACGTGAGGCGCCTGGCAAAGGCCCACCGGCCGCTGGCAATCCTACCCAGCATTCAGCCACAACAGCCCGTAGCCGTAAGGTAGGCAACTGGATTTTGATTGGTAATTATCTGATTGTAAAATATTTAAAAAGAGATTGTTTAGGCTGATGCAGGGCCTTTGAGGGATTTCACCAGCGGATTGGGTTGCTTGTCAGTCACCATTTTGAGTTACCTTTGCGGAACCGATTGGTTTTTACAATCGCCAAACACTTGATGGAGTACCGCATTTCATACGTCGTATCTACTTACAACAAGCTGCCTTATTTGCGCCACATCATGGCGCGACTGGTGGCCGCCCGGCAGCCCGACGAGGAAATCATTGTGTGCGATGGCGGCAGCAACGACGGCACGCCGGCCTTCCTGCAAAGCCTGTACGACGAAGGCAAAATCCAGAGTTTCGTTTCCGAGCGCGACAAAGGCCAGTCCCACGGGCTGAACAAGGGCTTTCTGATGGCCAAGGGCGAAATCATCAAGTCCATCAGCGACGATGACGCTTACTGGTACCCCACCATTCGGATGGCCGCCGATTTCATGATTGCGCACCCCGACGTGGACGTGATGCTGGGCCACACGGCTTTTGGCCAGCTCTACGACCAGACGTTTGCCCGCGTGGGCGAAAAGAAGGTGGACGAGTACAAAAACTGGCTGGCCACCAAGGAGCCGTTCTGGATGATTGACATGCCCATGCTGGTGCGGCGCAAGTCGTTGGCCATCACTGGGTTGTTTCATACGGGTATTGTGATGGTCGATGCCGAGTTTATCTTCCGCATCACCCGCCTGAACGTGAACATTGCCTGGTGCACCGGCGTGCTGAGCATGCACCTGAACAACCCCAAAGGCAACTTCAACAACATGAGCCCCCGCAGCATTGCCGACGAGGCCCGCCGCGTGCAGATATTCTACGACGTGCGTAATACGCCCTTTTCCCTAAAGGGCGCCATTGCGCTCAGCAAGGAATTTGTGGAGGGCCTGAAGCGGCCGTTGCGGCCGGTGAAGCGGCGGTTTTTTGAGCGGGCCGGCCTGCCGCAGGTCCAGGACCCCGAACGTTATAGCACCGGCTACGTACCCCGCCCCGAAGAAGACCAGCTGGCGGCCGCGTACCGCGTCTGCGACGAATTTATGGCGGCCCGAAACGCCGAGCGGGAAATCACCTTTATCTACCGGCCCAGCGAGGTCACGAAAGTGCTTCAAACTTCTTAGCGGGCTGCTGCTCCGCGTCCATTGTCAATCTGTGCCCATTCCCGGGCCTGAAGAGTTTTACCACATTGCATCATATGAAAGTAGCCCTTATCACTGGAATCACTGGCCAGGACGGAGCTTATTTGGCCGAACTTCTCCTTGAAAAAGGCTACGAAGTGCACGGCATCAAACGCCGCTCGTCGTTGTTCAACACCGACCGCATCGACCACCTGATTGCGGATGACCGGGGGACGAAAAACCCGCGCTTCACCAACCACTACGGCGACCTGACCGATTCGACCAACCTGATTCGCATCATTCAGGAAGTGCAGCCCGACGAGATTTATAACCTCGGGGCCATGTCGCACGTGAAGGTGTCGTTCGACTCGCCCGAGTACGTGGCCGACGTCGACGGCATTGGCACGCTGCGCATTCTGGAAGCCGTGCGCCTGCTGAACCTGACCAAGAAGACGCGCATCTACCAGGCCAGCACCTCGGAGCTGTACGGCCTAGTGCAAGAAGTGCCGCAGTCGGAAACGACGCCCTTCTACCCGCGCTCGCCCTACGCCGTGGCCAAAATGTACGGCTTCTGGATTACGGTGAACTACCGCGAGGCTTACGGCATGTTTGCCTGCAACGGCATCCTGTTCAACCACGAAAGCCCGCTGCGCGGCGAAACCTTCGTAACCCGCAAAATCACCCGCGGCGTTGCGCAAATTGCCCTGGGCATGCGCAACGGCCTGAAGCTGGGCAATTTGGACGCCAAGCGCGACTGGGGCCACGCCAAAGACTACGTGGAAGCCATGTGGCGTATCCTGCAGCAGGATGAGCCCGAGGACTTCGTGATTGCCACCGGCGTCACCACCACCGTGCGCGACTTTGTGCGGATGGCGTTTGCCGAAGCCGGCATCGAAGTGGCCTTTGAGGGCGAGGGCGTGAATGAGATTGGCCGCGTGGTCAGCGTTTCGGGCAAATACCACGTGCCGGTTGGGCAGGTGGTAGTGAGCGTGGACGCCGCCTATTTCCGCCCGACGGAAGTGGACCTGCTCATCGGCGACCCCACCAAATCGAAAACCAAGCTGGGCTGGGAGCCCCGCTACGACCTGCCGGCCCTGGTGAAAGACATGATGCAGGCCGACATGTCGCTGTTTGAGCGCGATGCCTACCTGATGAAGGGCGGCCACAAAGTGTTCGGCCAGCACGAATAACCGGCTATAGCTTTTGGCTACAAAACGATGTCCACCAACACCGCTTATTTATTCGCAACCTGCGAATAAATAAGCGGTGTTGGTGGAAAATCTTTGTTAGCGGCACCCTACGCCATGCACCAAATCTATTAGCCGGTGCGCTATTCGTGTTCAAGGTCCTTGGTGGCTGGGTGAAGTAGCTGGTTCGGGGAGATTACCGGCACCATTAAGGCAGGTGTTTCGCACAAGCCTTTCAACAGGAGAATTTATTCAAAATCGTCGTTTCCTTATGCCAACTATTCAAGGTGCTCGCTACCGCTTATCCAAAGGACTAATCAGCATAGCCGACCGCCTGTACCGAGTGCCCGGTGGTGAAATTGCGAACATTGGAGCAGATAATATTAAAGGCAAAAAAAAGTATGCTTTCATTAAATACAGTATTTACTCCATTCCTTATTACATAGCTGGCGACGTGATGCAATGCCCGGTGCTGAACGAGCATTCTATGTACTGGGAGTCGGCCGAGATGGTCCGGCAGCTAAATGAGCGGGGCTATGTGGTTGATTATCATCATGTGCACAGCAAAGCGCCGATAGACTGGAGCAAGTACGACTTGGTGATTGATGAGGGCAACAACCTGATTACAATGCCCGATAGTGCCCGCAGGAATACGGTTAAAGTATTTTATGCGACCAGCAATTACTGGCTCTTTCAGAATATGGCAGAAATTCATCGAATTCGCGATTTTCAGGCAAGAAATAAGCTATACATAAGTCCTGCCCGGCAAACCATTCCGAATTATTCGAATGAAATAGCCGATTATATGACTTACATGGGAACCGACTTTCAACTCAGGCTTTTCCAGCAGCCTCTTCAGAAACATCGGTTGAATATTTCGGCTGTTTACGAGCCGGAATATCATGCCAAGGACATTGCTTCGGCCCGAAAGAAGTTTGTTTGGCTGGGAAGCAATGGCCTGCTACTCAAAGGCCTTGACTTGGTGGTGGAAGCCTTTGCGCGGATGCCGGAGCTAACGCTCTACATCGGTGGGCATCTGGAGCAGGAGGAGCGGCTGTGGTCTTGGCTAAAGCCTATGTTTGCCAAACATAGCAATTTGGTTTATCTGGGCTGGGTGGATGTTGGGAGCCAGAAGTTTTTTGATTTGGCCAAACAGTGCATTGGTACGGTGTATTTGTCGAGCAGCGAGGGCGGTGGCGGCGCGGTGGTGCAGCTGGCGCACTTTGGCCTGATACCCATCGTGACGGAAGCCAGCACAGTGCGCGAAGAATTGGCGACCGTTATCAAATCGGACGAGCCCGAAGAAATTATTGCGCAAACCGTGCAGGCGGTGCAAGAATTGGTAGCGCTGTCCGATGAGGAGCTAGACGCCCGTTCGCGGAGCGTGTACCAATACGCCAGCACGCACCATACGCGAAAGGCCTACGCCGAGTCGTTTTCCGAACTGCTCGATTTAATTGAGTTAAAGTCATAGTTGTGTTGCTTGCCGTTCCCGAATTGGGGTGGTATCGAATTGTTGATGGCGAATGGCCTGTTATCAATTGCGAATTATATCAGGTCAATAAAAATGATTTATGATTAAACGACTCACCAGCGTATTTAAAAGTAATTTAAGTGCGCTTCAGCAAAAAGGCTCGTTTACTCGCAACTTAGCCATTACCCTATCCGGCTCTACGCTGAGCACTATTATCGGCATCCTGCTCACGCCGGTGGTGTCGCGCATTTATGCGCCGATTGCCTACGGACAGTTTGCCGTGTATAATGCGCTGGTTAGCAACCTGAACCTGTTGACTACGCTTTCGTATTCGGGCGCATTTCTGCTGCCGCGGCGCCGGACGCATTTTCTGAGCCTGGTGCAGCTCACGCTGCTGATTACCGTGTCGAGCTGCATCATGCTGACCATCGGGCTGGGCATAGTGGGGCCTTGGGTCATCAAAAAACTGCACGTTGAAGGGCTGGGAAACTGGTTTTACACGTTGCCGCTGATGCTGCTGATGTTCAATTTGAACGGGGTTCTCAGCACCTGGTACATGCGGGACAAGCAGTTTGGCAAGCGGGTAGGCGTAGAAATTGCGACCAATCTGGCCACGCGGGGCTTCACCATTGGCTACGGCTTGCTGGTGCAGGGCAACGTGGTCGGCTTGCTGTTGGCGGATTTTTTCAACCGCATTTCGGCCACCATCGCGCTGGCGTTGGGCAGCATTCGGCACGAGTTCCGGAGCATTTTGCGGGCCTTTTCGTGGCGGCGGCTGTGGCTGGTGGCTTACCGGTACCGCGATTTCCCCATTGTGTACATGCCGGCGGCGTACATCTATATCGCCTCCACACAGCTGCCCATCTTCCTGCTGGCCCCGGTATTCGGGACCGAAGCGGTTGGGTTGTACTCATTCTCGATGAGCCTGCTCGAAATGCCCATCAACGTGCTGGGGGGTGCCATTGCGCCGGTGTACATGCAAAAGGCGGCCGAAACCTACCGCGAGGCCCCTGAGCGGCTGCCCAATATCACGCTTAGTCTCTACTACAAGCTGCTCTACATTGGGGTGGTGCCGTTCAGCATTGTGACGGTGTATGGGGACGTGCTTTTCCGCTTTGTTTTCGGGACCAAATGGGAAATGGCGGGTGTCTTCACCAGCTACCTGGGGTTCTACTCGCTGTTCAAGCTGCTGTCGCTGGGCACGTCGGGCATCTACACCATCATGGAGCGTCAGAACTACTACCTGTACGCCAACATATTGCTGCTGGTGGTGCGGGCGGCCGGCCTGGGCATCGGCGTATCGACGCACAACCTCGACCTGACGCTGCTCCTGTTTGGCGTGGGCAGCTTGCTCTCCACGTTTGCCGTCGATTTGCATGTGCTCTACCTGCTGAAGCTGCCTGTCGTGCGCATTGCCCTGCGCACGCTGCTGCTCATTGGGGCCACGCTGCTGCTGGTGAAGCTGTCGCGCTGGGGGCTGACGCCGCTGTTCCCTAAGTTTCTGGCCGTGACGGTGCGGCCCTAGGCTGCCTGCTCGCCTCGGGCGTTGCTATTTTTGCGCGGGTGCTGATGCGCTCCGCTATTCGTTTGTCATTGCCCGCCGGGGCTGCTGCGGCCGGGCCGAATTATTCACCATGTCGACTGCCGTTTCCATCCTCGTCAAATCCTTCAACCGTCCTTATTACTTGGACCGTTGCCTGCGCAGCATTTACGAGCACGTGACGGGTAATTTCACCATCACGGTGCTTGACGATGGCACCCCGCCGGCCTATCTGGCCGAAATAACGCGCCGGTACCCGCAGGTAAAAATCGAGCGCTCCGAGCTATACGACGCCAAAGTGGCGCAGCTGGAGGCCCACGCGGCGGGCGGCCCCAAGTTTTCGCTGCGCAGCATCCCGACCAAGCTCTGGATTGCGGGCGTGGAGGAGGCCACGCCCTTTTTCTGTTTGCTGGAAGACGATATCTGGATGACCCAGCCCGTTAGCCTCACCGAGATGGCCGACTACATGCAGGCGCGCCAGGTGGTGATGACCAAATTTTACTGGGGCGGCAACATCAACACGTTCCAGGCCAATATGGGGGTGCGCGGCAATGGCTTGCAGGAATACGAGCTGTCGCTGCCGGCCGGCCCCGAGTGGTGGCTGCGCACGTTGCTGCTCAACCGGTTCAAGCTGCATTCGGTGCTGCACCGGCTGGGCCTGGCCAAAGAGGGCATCTACTTCCAACTCCCATTCTATAGTCTGTATTCGGTCGCCTCGGCTGTTTTTAGCAAAGATTACTGGCTGAACCTATGGCAAGCCGGCCAGCAGCAGGCCGATGAAGTGCACCAACTGGCCCGGGCCCTGCGCTGGACGCGGCAGCGCCTCTCGCGCTTCGCCAAGTCCGAAGTCGAGCTCACCCAAACCTCGTTTATTTCGTCGGCCACCAACATGTTTAAGGGCGTCGACTTCGACGTTATCGCGGCCAACCACCACCTCAACCAGGCGTGGCTGCGCGGACGGTTTGACGCCATGCAGAACTACCCGCGCGACTTCGACCCGGCGGCGCTGAAGTTCGTGTTCGACGAAGCCAACGACCCCCGCTGCACCTACGCCAACTGGCTGCAGTGGATTGCGAGCTTCAAACAAGTGTATGCCAGCATGGGCGTGGTGGTCGACTAGCAACCGCGCCGGTTGCTTCCTCCGATTATCAATTCATTCCGCTCCATGGCCGCTCCGTTTTTCAGCATTGTCATCCCCACCTACAACCGCGCCGACCTTATCGGCCTGACGCTGCAGTCGGTGCTGGGCCAAACGTACCCGCACCTGGAAATTTTGGTGGTGGACGATGGCAGCCAGGACAATACCGCCGACGTGGTGCAGCGCTACGCCACCGATGCGCGCCTGCGCTACTTCCCCAAGGAAAATGCCGAGCGCGGCGCGGCCCGCAACTACGGTTTTGCCCGCGCCGCGGGCGAATACGTACTGTTTCTGGATTCTGACGACCGGTTTCATCCCGAGCATCTGGCTACCCTGCACGCCAAAATTCAGGAACTGAAGCAGCCCAACTTCATTGCCACGAAGTACTATTTTGACCGCGGCGGCGTCATCGCGCCCAGCGACACGGCGGCCCTGGCCGAGGGCTGGTACGGACTCGAAACCTTTGTGCGCGGCAATGCCCTGGCCTGCAACATCTGCATCCGGCGCCAGAATCCGGGCCTGCACCTCTTCGAGGAGGACCGCCGCTACGCCGCCGTGGAGGACTGGATGTTCATGCTGGAAAACACGCAACAGGACCGGGTGTATCTCGTCGATGCCGTGACGCTCACCATGAACGACCACGACCAGCGCTCGATGCGGTCCGATAACTCGGCGCTGGTGCGGCGCCTCGAACTGGCCCTGGAGTGGATGCTGCGTCGGGTGACGCTCACGCCGGAGCAGCGCCGCACGCTCACGGGGCGCGTGTACTACCTCTGCGCCATTCATGCCTACGCCGACCACCACCGCGGCCAGGCCTGGGGCTATGCCCGCAAGGCCGCGCCCTACTTGCCCGCCCGCACCGCGGCCCTGCTGCTGGCCCGCTGCCTGGTGGGCGAAGGCGTGGTGCAAAGCCTGAAAAAGCTGCGCGCCTAAGCCCGGCCCCGCCGCCGACTTATTTCTTTCCGCTCGTTGTTACCGCTGCTATGCGCATTCTGTTTTTGAGTTATTGGGGCCTGCACGACGGCTTGACCACTTCGACCGTTTTCCCGCACCTGCGCGTGTTGCAAAACCGCGCCGACGTGCAGGCCGTGCGCCTCGTGACCATTGAGCGCGGCCCCGACGCCCAGGCCGACCTGTCTTTTGCCCCGGGGTTTGAGGCCGATAAAATCTCCTTTGAGCCCTTGCGTTCCCGGCCGGGCCGCAACGTGATTCTCAATAAAATTGAGGATTTCACGCGTTTCCCGCAGGAGCTTATCCGGCAGGTGGCCGAGTTTAAGCCCGACTTCATTCTGGCCCGGGGAGCGCCGGCCGGTGCCTTGGCTTACCTGGTGTGGCAGAAAACCAAGCTGCCCTTCTACGTGGAATCCTTTGAGCCCCACGCCGCCTACATGCGCGAATCGGGGGTGTGGCGTGCCTACGACCCGCGCTACTTATTTCAGCGGCATTGGGAAAAGCGCCAGAAGCAGCTGGCCCAGGGCCTGATGCCCGTGGCCGAAAACTACCGGCAGCAGCTCATCAGCGAAGGCGTACCGGCCCAGCGCATCGTGACGGTGCCCTGCTCGGTTGATGCTCAGGCATTTGCTTTCGATGCCGTGGCGGCCCAGCGGGTGCGCCAGAGGCTGGGCTACCCAGCTACGGCGGTGGTGGGCATTTACGTGGGCAAGTTTGGCGACATCTACTACGACCAGGAAGCTTTCGCGCTTTTCCGCGCTGCGGCCGACCATTTCGGGCCTACTTTCCGGCTCATCGTGCTCACGCCTAATGCCGAAGCCGACGTGCGCCGCAAGCTGCAAGCCGTGGGCCTGGGCCCAGAGCAGGCTTTCGTGACCAAAGCCCCGCACGCCGAAGTGCCCGATTACCTCTCGGCGGCCGACTTCGCGTTTTCGCCCATTCGGCCGGCGCCGTGCCGGTTGTTTTGTTCGGCCATCAAGATTGGCGAATACTGGGCCAGTGGCCTGCCCGTGCTGGTAACGCCCGGCGTGGGCGACGACTCAGCCATCATCGAAGCCGAGCGCGGCGGGGCCGTGTTCGACCTCATGCAGCCGGGCAGCGTGCTCGCCGCCCTGGCCCGCCTCGCGGCGCTGATGCACGAGCCCGGCTACCGCGCCCGCATTCACGAGCTGGCCGTGCGCCACCGCAGCCTCACGCGCGTGCAGGAAGCATACGACCAACTGCTGCCCTAAGCCGCTGGCCATGAGAAATAACGCACGGGTCGAGCGGCTTGCCTGGGACAGCGCGTGGCTGGGCTACCCCGTGGGGCGCGCCACCGCCCACACCCCGCAGCAGGTGGCCGCAGCGGTGGCCAATAGCCAGTCCCTGGGCCTGCAACTGCTGTATCTGGTGGTCGATGCCGCCGCCGAAACCGCCGTTGCCAGCGCGCAAGCCACCGGGGCGTGGCTGGCCGACGTGCGAATGACTTACCGCACTTCGCTGGCCGACGTGGCTGCGCCCAGCGAAGTGACGCCGCCGCCCGGCATCGATTATCTACTGGTGACCCAGCCTTCGGCTGTGCTCAACCAGCTTGCCCAGCAGAGCAGCCAGCATTCCCGCTTTCGGCGCGATGCGAACATCTCCGACCAGGCCTGCGACCAGCTTTATACCGAATGGCTGAGCCAGGCGCTGGCCAGCGGCGGAGCCTGGGCTGCCGTGCGGCAGGGCACGCCGTTGGGGCTGCTTACGCTCGGCACCCGCGAGGGCCACGCCAGCATCGAGTTATTGGCCGTGAGCCCGGCCGCCCGGCACCAGCGCATTGGGCAGGGGCTGGTGCAAGTGGCGCAGCAAGAGGCGCACCGACAGGAGCGGGAGGTGCTGCAAGTGGTGACGCAGCAGGCCAACCGAGTCGCGCAGCTTTTTTACGAGCACTGCGGTTTCCGACTGGCCCGGCGCGAGTACGTGTTTCATCTCTGGCGGCAGCCCGAGTAGGCTGTTGCGCGGCGTATCTTTGCGGGCCCGATGAGTGACCTGATTCCCTTTAATAAACCTTATTTTTCCGGCAACGAGTCCCGCTACATTGAAGAAGCGGTACGTTCCGGCAAAATTTCCGGGGATGGCATGTTCACGCAGCGCGTGCACCGCTTCTTTGAGGAACAGTTGGGGTTTCGCAAGGTGTTGCTCACCACCTCGTGCACCGACGCGCTGGAAATGGCCGCCCTGTTGCTAGACGTGCAGCCCGGCGACGAGATAATCATGCCCTCGTTTACGTTCGTAAGCACGGCCAATGCCTTCGTGCTGCGCGGGGCCACCATCGTTTTTGCCGACAGCACCGCGCTCAACCCCAACATGAGCGCCGCCGATTTGGAGCAACTCGTGACGCCGCGCACCCGGGCTATTGTGCCGGTGCACTACGCGGGCATCGCCTGCGACATGGATGCCATTCAGCAGGTAGCGGACCGCCACGGCCTGGCCGTGATAGAAGACGCCGCGCACGCCATCGACAGCTACCACCGGGGCCGGCCGCTGGGTAGCCTGGGCAATATGGCCACTTTCTCGTTTCACGAAACCAAGAACATTATTTCCGGTGAGGGCGGCATGCTCGTCATCAACGAGGGGCGATACGATGCGCGGGCCGAAGTCATCCGGGAAAAGGGAACCACCCGCTCGGCCTTCCATCGCGGCGAGGTGGACAAATACGGCTGGGTCGACGTCGGGTCGTCTTTTTTGCCCTCCGACATCATTGCTGCCTATTTGTGGGCCCAGCTCGAGCAGATGGACGACATCCAGCGCGTGCGCCGGGCCGTGTGGCAGCGCTACTACCACGCGCTGGCCCCGCTGGCCGTGCAGGGCATTGGCCTCCCCGTGGTGCCCGACTACGCCACCAACAACGGCCACCTCTTCTACCTCATCTGCCGCAGCCTAGCCGAGCGCACCGCGCTGCTGGCCCACCTGAAAGCCCGGCAGGTATGGGCCGTTTTCCATTACCTGCCCCTGCACCGGAGCGCCTACTATGCCGCCAAGCACGACGGCCGGACGCTGCCCTGGGCCGACTACTACGGCGAGCGGCTGGTCCGGCTGCCGTTGTTCTACGAGCTAGCCGAACACGACCAGCAACGGGTCATCGAGGCGGTGTTGGATTTCTATTTTAACCCGGCCTAGCATCAGTTTCTGCCAGCTAGCCACGGCGCTGGCCTATTGCCTTCATTTTATGCGTATTCTGTTCATTGTTCCCTATCCTCCCGGCCGGGCACCGTCGCAAAGATTTCGCTTTGAGCAGTATTTCGACGTGCTCGCCGCGACCGGACACCGCTACGAAGTGGCGCCGTTTATTTCGGTGGCTACCTGGGACATTCTCTACAAGCCGGGCCACACCTTGCTCAAGGCCAGTGGCATTTTGCTGGGGTTTCTGCGCCGTTTTGCGCTGCTGTTTTCGGTGCCGACTTTCGATTTCATTTTCATTCACCGGGAGGCGGCCCCCATCGGCCCACCCGTGTTTGAATGGATAATCAGCAAGCTGCTGGGGAAAAAAATTATTTACGATTTTGATGACGCCATTTGGCTGGCCAATACCTCCGAAGCCAATAAAATAGCAGCCGGCGTGAAGTGGCACCACAAAGTGGCCGACATCTGTGCCTGGGCTTATAAAAACAGCTGTGGCAATGCCTACCTAGCGTCTTACGCCCGACAGTTCAATCCCGCGGCCGTGGTCAACCCGACCACCATCGACACGGTGCATCTGCACAACCGGGTGCGCGACCAGGCCGCGCCCGGCCGCCTCATCATCGGCTGGACGGGCACGCACTCCACCCTCAAGTACCTCGACCAGGTGGTGCCCGTGCTGGCCAAGCTGGAGGCCGAGGGGCTGGACTTTGAGTTTCGCGTTATTTCCAATCAGCCGCCCCAGTTTCCGCTGCGTTCCCTGGTTTTTTTGCCGTGGCGCAAAGAGACTGAAATTGCCGACCTGCTGGGCTTCCACGTGGGGCTGATGCCGCTGGAAGACGACCCTTGGGCCAAGGGTAAGTGCGCCTTTAAAGCCCTGCAATACATGGCATTGGGTGTGCCAGCACTGGTGTCGCCGGTAGGCATGAACACTGAAGTGGTGCAGCACGGCTACAACGGCTTCGTGTGCGCCACACCCGCCGAGTGGGAAGCCAGCCTGCGGCAGCTACTCGCCGATGCCGGCTTGCGCCAACGTTTGGGCCAGGCGGCCCGAGCCACTATCGAGGCCCGCTATTCAGTTGTATCGAACACCGCCAACTTTCTGGCGCTGTTCCAGTAGCAGGCTATGCTGCCACCTGTGGCCGCAGCCGGGCAGCGGGCCGCCCAACGGGGCCAGCTGCCTGGCGCGTGGCCATGTCCTGGAGAATATATAACCCGCCGAGGTAGAAGGGAATCATCGGGATTTTGTAGCGCACCAGCGTGCCGAAGTTGGAACTCGTGATGCCGACCGAAGCCGCAAATACCAGCGCAAATACAAAGCACAGGAGTAGAATCGGGTTGCTGCCGATGACGCCGAACGTACGGAAAAGACCCGTGCGCCAGAAAATGCGCAACGTGAAAAGCAGAAAAAATCCTGCTTCCAGTGCCGATAGGAACATCACCGGGTTGTGTGCCTCCCAGATGAAGGGCCGGTAGATGGCGGTTCCAATAGCCTGAGGCGCCAGCTTCACCATGCTGCCGAGGCTGCCATCGAGCTCACCCAGGGAATATCCGGCGCCTTCCTGCTTCATGCTTTGCTGGTAGAGGTAGTCGGCGGTAATCTTGCTGCGTTCCCCAATTTTGTCCATGTCGTACTTATCGTCGCCTTTGGTCAGGTTGGTAGCCGCGTAGAACGCAACAATGGCTCCCACGCTTAGAAACAACGGACGGGCAACTAATCGTAATAGCTTGCTTTTGATGCGGTCGTTGGTTTCGTTAAATATCCACACCAGTGCCGCGGGCAGGAAGCACAGCAGAATATAAACTTTGATAGATAGTAGCGCATAAACGGCCAATGCGCCAATTGTCAAGCATTTAATTAGCGCTTGCCGCTGAATAATACCCCGATACATGGCGTAAAAAAGCCAGCCCAGAGCCCCCAGGCACAAGGAGTCTTTTAGCAGCCCCGACCCCCAGAAAAACATGGATGGCACGTAAAACATCGTCCAGCCCAACTGTTTATAAACGTGCGGCCTAATTTTGGCAAAAGCAATAAACATGGCCCAAACCCCGCTAAAGCTGACAATAGCAAAAAACAACGCTATCACCGTGTAGGTATTGAAGCACAGAAGGCCGAAAAATGCTGCAATGCGGGATACCAAAAACTCCGTGGAATTGGTCTGGTGCCAGAACATACGGGCGACGTAGGGAGCTGTTTCGGGAGTATTGCCACTGCCGTTGTCGAGCAACAGCTGAAAACCGGTCGAAAAAGATTTACCGAAGGCCTCGTGGATGATAGTGGCGTGGCGGTAGTAGTTGAAGGTGTCACCGCCGTTGTAGTAAAATTGATAAATAAGCCCCAGGCTGATGGCCCCGATAAACTTCAGCGTGAGCGCCGGAATAAAATAAGGCTTGGTAAATTGGTTCGTGACAGATGACCTTACCGCGAAAGCGATAATATAAAATATCGCCAAATAGATTGGCGTGATAAAAAAGTCGGATATCTCCATAATAATCTAACTCTTGCCGTTCTTCTTAAGCCACCCTTTGGCTTCTTTGTACTGCTCCGATTTGTGGTCGGCCTTGTCGGCTATCACGGCGTAGTAGCGTTTGGCCGCCGTAACATCTTTTTCCTTCACGGCCAGGCGGGCCAGGTTTACGTTGGCGAACAAATAAAAACCGCCGGAAGTGTCGCCGGTGCTTTCCGAAAACACGATGCACCGCTGGTAGTAGTCCTTGGCCTTGGCCATGTCGCGGTAACGGTTCTGCATCAGGTAGCCCAGGAAATAGCTGGCGTAGCGTCCGCTGATGCCTTCGTAGCCCGGCATGCCTTTGTTAATCTTATCGAGAATTTCCCGGCTTACCCGCTCGCAGTCGGCAAATTCGCCCTGGTCGTAGGCCAATAAGGCGTAAAAGCGCTGGAAGTAACCGTTGTCGGGAAAGGTGCTGGCCAGGTAGCGCGCCACCGGAATGGCTTCCTCGGCGTTATTTTCCTCATTCTTGAGAATGCGCATGAGGAACACCCGCGCTTCGGTGGCGGTGTAGAAGCCGTTGTTGGCCACACTACGCAGCTGTTGCATGCCCAACTTTTTGTCGCCCTTCGGGAAAAATAGCAACACTGGTTTCAGCAACGGGTAGTTGTCCGGAATCCAAACGGCGTAGTAGTTGAATAACGCCTGTCCGAACTGAAATTCAGGGCTCAGGCCGTTGGCTTCCTGGCTTTTCTTGAGGAAGTTGAGGGAACGGCGGGCGCCCACCGTGGCTTTGCGCCAGTCATGGCGCTCGGCGTGCAGGCGGGCGTCGAAGCCATAGGCGGCCGAGAGGAAGAAGCTGGCTTCGTAGTTGTTGTTGTCGGCATCGTAGAGCTTCTGCGCTTTGGTCGCCGCCGTGTCCATGTAGGCGAAGAAGGTCTTGTCGTATTGCTCGGTCTGGAAGTTGGTGGGCATGATTTTCCACCACGTGCTCAGGCCCAGCAGGAAGTAAGGCATGGGGTGGTTGGGGTAGCGCCGCCGCAAGGAGCGGAACTGCTTTTCGGCCCGCTCATACTTGAAATTGTAGATGTTGTGCACTGCCCCGTCGAGCTCCAGCTGAATGTCTTTGTCCAGCAGCAGCCAGCCCTTGGTATCGATGGCCGAGGGCAGCACGCCCACAGTGTCGAGGGCCACCGTCTTCATCGCCGGAGGAGTGCGAATTGTATCGGGCTTCTGGGCCCTGGCCAAGTGTGGCAGCAGGAGCAGGCCCCAACAGATACAAAACAGCGAACGCAACATAGATAGAAAGTCGAAGGCGGGCCCAAGGTGGGGCTCGGGCAGAATTCGGCCAAAGCAAACAGGTCTGCTAAAGTACGGACTTTGGCCTAGCTTTGGGCGTAAATTCCTTTTCATATGCAATTGCTGCATTCGCTTTGCCGCATCGCGGCCCCAGCCGGCAACGAAGCTCCCTTGTCCCGTTTCGTGCTCGACTACGTGCGCCAGCACCAAGGTAACTGGCGGTACCAGCCCCAGATTATTGCCGACGAACGGTTTCAGGACTGCCTGTTGCTGGTGTTTGGGCAGCCGCGAACGGCCGTGTTTGCCCACCTCGACAGCATCGGCTTCACCGTGCGCTACGGACGGCAGCTGGTGCGCATTGGCGGGCCGCAGGCTGAGGCTGGCTACCGCTTGGTGGGGCACGATTCGCAAGGGGAAATAGACTGCACGCTGACCATAGACGAAGAAACGGGCGAACTAGGCTACGCGTTCCACCGCGAAATCGACCGCGGCACGGAGCTTACCTTCTACTGCGACTTCCGCGAAACCGAAACCACCGTGCAGAGCTGTTACCTCGACAACCGCCTCGGCGTGTGGAACGCCCTGCGCCTTTGCGAAACCCTGGAGCACGGCATCATCGCCTTCTCGTGCTGGGAAGAGCACGGCGGCGGCTCGGTGGCCTACCTAGCCAAATACATTTACGACACCTACGGCGTGCGCCAGGCCCTCATCTCCGACATTACCTGGGTGACCGAAGGCGTACACGCGGGCCAGGGCTGCGCCATTTCGCTGCGCGACTCGCTCATTCCGCGTCGCAGCTACGTCGACCGCATTCGGGCCATTGCCGCCGCCTCGGGCGTGCCGCACCAGCTCGAAGTAGAAGGCAGCGGCGGCTCCGATGCCAAAGAGCTGCAGCACGCCGCCGCGCCCTGGGACTGGTGCTTCATTGGCGCGCCCGAAGACCACGTGCACTCGCCCGACGAGCTGGTGGACAAACGCGACATCGACAGCATGCTCGCTCTTTATCGGGTGCTGATGCGCGAGCTGTAAGCCAACGGGCGCGCAAGGGGCAGCGACAATTTGCCAAACTGCCTGTTGTTCTGGGTAAATGAGGCTGAGCGGGCAAGAAAAAGTTGAAACGGCGGACGCTAAAACAGATAAAATTGGATTCGGTCCAATTTCCCCTATTTTGCGCACCGAAAACCGCCTAACTCACTTTTCCCCACCCATTCACCTTTTATGACGAATTACCTCTACGCAGTGCCCGCGTTGGGCATTTTTGCCTTGCTCTACACCTGGTTGCGCGCCGGCTGGGTGACGCGGCAGGACGCCGGCGATGCCCGCATGACGACCATTGCCGGCTTTATTGCCGACGGCGCCATTGCCTTTCTCAAGGCCGAATACAAGGTACTGGCCCTGTTTGGGCTCATCGCCGGGGCCTTCCTATTCTACCTGGGCAGCACCAGCGGCAACTCCAGCCCCGTCATCGTCATTGCCTTCATCATTGGCGCGGTGTTCTCGGCCCTGGCCGGATTCATCGGGATGAAGATTGCCACCAAGGCCAACGTGCGCACCGCGCAGGCCGCCAAAACCAGCCTCAGCACCGCGCTCAACGTGTCGTTTTCGGGTGGCTCGGTAATGGGCATGGGCGTAGCCGGCCTGGCCGTGCTCGGGCTGGGCTCGCTGTTCATTGTGTTTTATAAAATGTTCGTGCCCAGCGGCCTCGCCAACGGCACCGAAATGGAAAAAGCCCTCGAAGTCCTCACCGGCTTCTCGCTCGGGGCTGAAAGCATTGCCCTGTTTGCCCGCGTGGGCGGCGGCATCTATACCAAAGCGGCCGACGTGGGGGCCGACCTCGTAGGCAAAGTCGAAGCCGGCATCCCGGAAGACGACCCCCGCAACCCCGCCACCATCGCCGATAACGTGGGCGACAACGTGGGCGACGTGGCCGGCATGGGCGCCGACTTATTCGGCTCTTACGTGGCTACTATTTTGGCTACCATGGTACTAGGTCGCGAAGTAACCGTGACCGGCGACCAGTTCGGCGGTCTCTCGCCCATTTTCCTGCCGATGGCTATTGCGGGCATGGGCATCATCGCCTCGCTCGTCGGCATCCTCTGCGTACGGGTGAAGGAAGGCGGCAACGTGCAAAGCGCGCTCAACCTGGGTAATTACATCTCGGTGATTGTATCGGCAGTGGCTTCGTACTTCCTCATTATGTGGATTTTGCCTTCGGGCACCTTCACCATTCGCAGCATCAGCTTCGATGCCCTGCACGTGTTCTATGCCGTGGTGGTGGGCCTGATTGTGGGCACGCTGATGAGCATCATCACGGAGTATTACACCGCCATGGGTAAGCGCCCGGTGATGAGCATTGTGCAGCAAAGCAGCACCGGCCACGCCACCACCGTCATCGGCGGTCTGGCCGTGGGCATGGAATCGACGGTACTGCCCATTCTGGTGCTGGCGGCTGGTATTGTGCTCAGCTTCAAGGCCGCCGGCCTCTACGGCGTGGCCATTGCGGCCGCCGGCATGATGGCTACCACCGCCATGCAGCTGGCCATCGACGCCTTCGGCCCCATTGCCGATAACGCTGGCGGCATCGCCGAGATGTGCGAGCTGCCCAAGGAAGTGCGCGAGCGCACCGACATTCTCGATGCCGTGGGCAACACCACTGCCGCCACCGGCAAGGGCTTCGCCATCGCCTCGGCCGCCCTCACTTCGCTGGCTCTGTTTGCCGCCTTCATGGGCACGGCCCACATCGATACCATCGATATTTCGAACGCCGAAGTGCTGGCCGGGCTGTTTGTGGGGGCCATGATTCCGTTCATCTTCTCGGCGCTGGCCATCAAGGCAGTAGGGGAGGCGGCCATGGCCATGGTGCAGGAAGTGCGTCGGCAGTTCCGCGAGATTCCGGGCATTATGGAAGGCACCGGCAAGCCCGAGTACGAGAAGTGCGTGGCCATCAGCACCGAGGCCGCTATTAAGAAGATGATTGCGCCGGGTGCCATTGCCCTGCTTTCGCCCATTATCGTGGGCTTTCTGTTTGGCCCGCACGTGCTAGGCGGTCTGTTGGCCGGCGTCACGGTGAGCGGTGTGCTCATGGCCATGTTCCAGAGCAACGCCGGCGGCGCCTGGGACAACGCCAAAAAGTCTTTCGAGAAAGGCGTGATGGTGAACGGCAAGATGGAATACAAAGGCTCCGACGCCCACAAAGCTTCGGTGACGGGTGACACCGTGGGCGACCCGTTCAAAGACACCTCCGGCCCGAGCATGAACATCCTCATCAAGCTGATGAGTATCGTGTCGCTGGTCATTGCGCCCCACATTGCTGCCAAAGACGGTGAGCGCGGCATGGCCCCGGTGCAGTTGGAAAAGGACCGGGTGGAAGTAGCGGTTCGTCCGCACGTGCGCTACGCCTTCGCCGAGGTCGCTCCGGCGGCCGCGCACTTCATCTACACGGTGCTGGTGAAGTAGTCTGAACCGCAGATTAAACGGATTGAACAGATTAAACGGATTCGGACTGTCCTGAGAAACAAAAAGGCCGCTGCTTTATAAGCAGTGGCCTTTTTGTTGGCATGGTACGAGTTCAGAAAGGCAGCGGGCAGTCGAATCCGTTCAATCCGTTTCATCCGTCAAATCTGCGGTTCAGACGATTCCGGCCGTAGCTTTGCACCCTCATTCCAACCCCTCGCGCCGCATGGCCCACGCCAACGTTACCATCCACAACAAAGAATTCCGGCCGTATCTATCGGCTAATCAATTGGATGAGGCGGTGGACGGGCTGGCGGCCCGCCTGAGCGCCGACTATGCCGGGCGCCGGCCGCTGTTCGTGGTAGTGCTCACGGGCGGCTTCATGTTTGCCTCCGATTTGCTGAAGCGCTACCGGGGCGAGTGCGAGATTGTGTTCATCCGCGTGGCCTCCTACGAGGGCACGGGCAGCACCGGCGTGGTGCAGGAAGTGCTGGGCCTGCGCGAAGAAGTGCAGGGCCGCCACATTATCCTCGTCGAAGACATTGTGGACACCGGCACCACCATGCACCACCTGCTGCCCACGCTGCAAAGCAAGGGCCCCGCTTCGGTGGAAATTGCCACGCTGTTTTTCAAGCCCGAAAGCTTGCGCCACGAACTGTCTATCCGCTACGTGGCCAAGGAAATCCCCAATGATTTCGTGGTGGGCTACGGCCTCGACTACGACGGGCTGGGCCGCAACCTGCCCGATGTGTACGTGGCCGTGTAGCAACAATTCTGCCCCGATTGAGTAACTTGCCCAACCCCACCTCCCCAACTGCCTCCGCGCAACTCTCCTCGTTCATGTTGAATATCGTGCTGTTCGGCCCCCCCGGCGCCGGCAAAGGAACCCAGAGCCAGAAACTCATTGCCCACTACAACCTCGTGCACCTGAGCACCGGCGACCTGCTGCGCGCCCAGATTGCCGAAGGCACCGAGCTGGGCCTGACTGCCAAAAAGCTGATGGACGAAGGCCTGCTCGTGCCCGACGCCGTGGTGATTGGCATGATTGGCAGCGCCTTGGAAAACAACCCCCAGGCGGGCGGCTTCATCTTCGATGGCTTCCCTCGCACCGTGGCCCAGGCCGAAAGCCTTGACCGCCTCATGGCTGAGCACAACACCCACATCGGCTGCATGATTGCGCTCGAAGTGCAGGAAGAAGAGCTGGTGAAGCGCCTGCTGGAGCGCGGCAAAACCAGCAACCGGCCCGACGACCAGGACGAAACCAAAATCCGCCGCCGCGTGACGGTGTACAACACCGAAACCGCCCAGGTGGCCGGCTACTACGCCGCCCAGAAGAAATTCCACGCCCTCAACGGCATCGGCCCGATTGATGGCATTTTCGGCCAAATCTGCGGGCTGATTGACCAGCACCAGGCCGCCGTGCCCGAAACCCCGGCCGAAGCCACCAAAGAAGTAAAAGCGTAACTTTACGCCTTTAACAAGACTGTCAGTTTTTAATACGACTGTCATCCTGAGCGTAGCGAAGGACCTTATCACGCTTGCACGGTTTAGCGTTACTGCAAATCGTCTGACCGTGATAAGGTCCTTCGCTACGCTCAGGATGACCGTTTTTTTACCTCAATACCCCAATTCCCGTGGCATCCAATAACTTCATCGACTACGTCAAACTCATCTGCCGCTCGGGCAAGGGCGGCGCGGGCTCGCACCACTTCTTCCGAGCCAAGGGCCTGCCCAACGGCGGCCCCGATGGCGGCGACGGCGGCCGCGGCGGCCACATCATCCTCGAAGGCAACTCGCAGCTCTGGACGCTGCTACACCTGCAGTATCAGAAGCACGTATTCGCCAAAGATGGCGAGGGCGGGGGCGAAAACCTGCGCTCCGGCGCCCAGGGCGAAGACATTGTGCTGCAGGTGCCCCTCGGCACCGTGGCCCGCGACCCTGACGGCACCCAGATTCTGGAAATCACGGAGCACGGCCAGCGGCTCATCCTCGTGCCCGGCGGGCGCGGCGGCTGGGGCAACGACCATTTCAAGAATTCCATCAACCAGGCCCCGCAGTACGCGCAGCCCGGCGAGCCGGCCATTGAGGCCATCATCATCCTGGAGCTCAAACTGCTGGCCGACGTGGGCCTCGTGGGCTTCCCCAACGCGGGCAAGAGCACGCTGCTGTCGGTGGTGAGCGCGGCCAAGCCCAAGATTGCCGACTACGCCTTCACCACCCTCGTGCCCAACCTGGGCGTGGTGGCCTACCGCGACTACAAATCCTTCGTGATGGCCGACATTCCCGGCATCATTGAGGGCGCGGCCGAGGGCAAAGGCCTGGGCACGCGCTTCCTGCGCCACATTGAGCGCAACTCCATGCTGCTCTTCATGATAAGCTGCGACTCGCCCGACATCAACGCCGAATACGACGTGCTAATCGGCGAGCTGGAGCAGTTCAACCCCGACCTGCTGGACAAAAAGCGCCTGTTGGCCATCACCAAGTCCGACATGATTGACGAGGAGCTGGAGGCTGAAATCCGCGCTACGCTGCCGGCTGAAGTGCCCGCCATCTTCATTTCCAGCCTCACGAACAAGAACATCATGCCGCTGAAAGATATGATTTGGAAGGCGCTGGAAGAAACCCGCCGCGACGCTGCGCCAGTCAAACGGCAGGGCCTTGGCGAAGAGGAAGGCGACGGAGAATGGCCTGCTTAGCGCGTTAGATTCGGCAGGCGCTGCCGTCGGAGGTGCCCAGGGTATTCATTTTCGGCCCCGCGAAAAGAAAAATTCATTTGTTGAAGAATATGATTTGGAAAGTACTGCATGAGTAGGGATTACTCATGCATGGAATACTTCCCTCACTTCGGGCAAATGATGAATGCAGCTTTCTAAAATTAATATGCTGTAGCGCAATAGCTTTTCTCTTCTATCGGCTGGGAAGATTTGTCCATTCACTTTCCCACCGTGAAAAAGGTTGTTTCTAACCCTTGTGAGATAAATGAAAAGCTCCTTTGACTTTGTGTTCTGGCCTGGGTTACTGTCCTCCCAACGGATTTGCTCATCTCTAATAAATTGACTTTTAGGCGGATTTGTCAATATATAATTGATGGCTTCACTTAAAGACGGGCTGTTGGGATGTTCGATAATTGATTCTACAGCATCAGCAAATTTTAGCCAATTAGGTTCAGCCCTGCCTTCTCCGTTGTGGAAGCCACTAGCCTTCAAGGAATATTCGACGCGTGAAAAGGTTTGGAAAAATTGTTTGGAAAGGTCTTCAAAATTCATAGCAGTTTTCAAATTTGGTTGTCTGATAGTCAAATGTAACCAATGCCACTATGGCAGCCCGCGCCCCTTTGGCAAGTGAATTGCGCCCGCAGCTTGACTAACCGGCTAACCCCGTGAAAAACCCCTTCCGACGAATATTTCCGCAAATGGCTAACGAGAATAACCTGCCGCAGGACGACAACCTGACCGCCGACCCCAACCACGTAGCTGGCGAAATGGCCGACAACGCCGACGGCGAAACCACCGACCCGAACATGACGGCCACCGGCGCCCCCCAGCCCGCTGCCTCGCGCACCGACGCCGAGCTGGCCGACCTCAAAGACAAATACCTGCGCCTGGCCGCCGAGTTTGAGAACTACAAGCGCCGCACCAGCAAGGAGCGCATCGACCTCTTCAAAACCGCCAACCAGGAGCTTATGACGGCCCTGCTGCCCGTGCTCGACGACTTCGAGCGCGCCCGCAACGCCACCGCCAGCACCACCGATGCCAACGCCGTGCGCGAGAGCATCGACATTATTCAGAACAAGCTGAACAAAACGCTCCAGCAAAAGGGTTTGACCCAGATGGAAGCCAAGGGCGGCGACTTCGATGCCGAGCTGCACGAGGCCATTACCCAGATTCCCGCGCCCAGCGACGACCTGAAAGGAAAAATCGTGGACGTGGTGGAGCAAGGCTACTATTTGGGCGACAAGGTAATTCGCCACGCCAAAGTGGTGCTGGGGCAATAATTTTAGGGTTTGGTTTGAGGTTGAAGAAATTAAAAAATCTGTCATCCTGAGCGTAGCGAAGGACCTTCCTACAACGGCACGACTTGCAGTAATGACTGCCATAGGCGTGATAAGGTCCTTCGCTACGCTCAGGATGACAGACGATTCATACAGAAGCAGAGATGGCTACGAAGCGCGATTATTACGAGGTATTAGGCATTACCAAAACGGCGGAAGGCGACGTTATCAAGTCGGCTTACCGCAAGATGGCCATCAAGTACCACCCCGATAAAAACCCCGACGACCCCACGGCCGAGGACAAATTCAAAGAAGCGGCCGAGGCTTACGAAGTACTCAGCAATGCCGACAAACGCGCGCGCTACGACCGGTACGGCCATCAGGGCGTGGGCGGCGGCAACGGCGGCGGCCCGCAGAACATGGAGGACATCTTCTCGCAGTTCGGCGATATTTTCGGCGGGGGCGGGGGCGGGGGCTTCGAGGGCTTCTTCGGAGGCGGACGCCAGGGCGGCGGGCGGCGCCAGAAAAAGGGCTCGAACCTGCGCATCAAGCTGAAGCTCGACTTGGAGGAAATTGCCAACGGCGTCGAGAAGAAAATCAAGGTGAAGCGCTACGTGGCCTGCCAGCCGTGCAGCGGCACCGGCGCCAAAAACGGCACCGACCTCAAAACCTGCCCCACCTGCCAGGGCCAGGGCCAGACCAAGCGCGTGGTGAACACCATGCTCGGCCAGATGGTGAGCAGCAGCACCTGCCCCACCTGCAACGGCGAGGGCAAAACCATTGTGACAACCTGCGACGTGTGCAAAGGCGAAGGCCGCCAGCTGCACGAGGAAGTAATTCCCATCAACATCCCCGCCGGCGTGGCCAACGACATGCAGCTGAGCATGAACGGCAAAGGCAACTTCCCCGAGCGCGGCGGCGTGCCCGGCGACCTGCTCATCCAGATTGAGGAGGAGCCGCACGAGTTCCTGAAGCGCGACGGCAACAACATCATGTTCGAGCAGTACATCTCATTCGTGGATGCCGCCCTCGGCGCGAGCTTGGAGGTGCCCACCATCGAGGGCAAGGTGAAAATTAAGGTGGACCCCGGCACCCAGCCCGGCAAAATCCTGCGCCTGCGCGGCAAGGGCATTAAGGACCTGAACGGCTACGGCCGCGGCGACCAACTCATCCACCTGAATGTATGGACGCCCAAAAACGTGAGCAACCAGGAGCGTGAGCTGCTGGAGAAACTGCGCGACTCGGACAACTTCACGCCGCACCCCGGTAAGAATGAGAAGGGCTTCTTCGAGAAAGTGAAGGAGTATTTCGCATAATTTTTGATTAGAAAATTTTGAAAAGCCCCGTCTGGCCATTGGTCAGGCGGGGCTTTTTTGCATCTGTCATGCTGAACGCAGTGAAGCACCTTATCACGTCCGAACGATTTGTTCCAGCGTGATAAGGTGCTTCACTGCGTTCAGCATGACAGGCGATTGCAGTTATTGCGGAAATTTTCATGGATGGCTGTAATGCCGCACCGCCGCCGCCGATTCACTCCCTGAAACACTCTTACCCCCGCATGGCCGCCGCCACCCCGTCTGCTGATTTTGTTGCCGCGCTGCACGAGTACCAGCCGCTGCTGCGGCGCGTAGCCCGGCTCTACTGCCAGGATGCCGACGACCGCCAGGACTTGTTCCAGGAAATGGTGCTGCAGTTGTGGCGGGCCTGGCCGCGCTACGTGCCCCAGGCCAATGCCAAGCTCAGCACCTGGCTCTACCGCATTGCCCTGAACGTGGCCATCTCGAACCTGCGCCAGCGCACCCGCCGCCCGGCCCCCACCGAGCTGGATGCCGAGGCGCTGGCCGTGGCCCAGGCCCCGGAAACCGGCTACGATGCCGACGACCGCGCCCAGCTCTACCGGGCCATTGGCCGGCTGTCGGAGGTCGACAAGGCATTTATTCTACTTTACCTCGAAGACCGGCCCTATGAGGAAATGGCCGACATTCTGGGCATTACCCAAAACAACGTGCGCGTGAAAATGCACCGCGTGCAGGAAAAGCTCCGCGCCCTTTTAGTCCCCGCCGCCCGATGCTAGAACTCGATGACCTCCGCCGCCAGTGGCAGCAACCGGCCCCGGCCGATGCGCCCGCCCCGCTCGATGCCGCCGCGCTGACGCGCCTGCTGGCCCGGCAATCCGATGGCATTATTGCCAAGCTGCGCCGGAGCGCCCGGTGGGAGCTGGGGGCGAATATCGCGATACTCGTGGGGGCCCTGGCCGTGGCCGGCTCGGCCCGGGTGTTCTGGCTACAGGCCGCCGGCGGGGTGCTGGCCGCTATTGGGGCCGTGTGTATCGTGTATTTGTACCGGAAGCTGCATTTGCTGCGCCGCCTGGACGACCCCGCCGCCGACCTGCGCGCCCACCTGCTGCGCCTCGACGGGGGCCTGCGGGCGCTCATCCGCTTCTATTACCGCTTCACGCTGGCCATGCTGCCGGTGGGCGGGCTGCTGAACGTGCTGATGGTGGTTTCGACCTCGAAGCACGAAATCAGGCTCACTTCCGGGTTTGGTATGGCGCTGGTGCTGGGCCTGGTCGTCGTGCTGCCAGCGCTGCTCTACCTGCCGGTGGCCAGCCTGACGCGGAAGTACCTGCAGCGCCTCTACGGCCAGCACCTCGACCGGCTCGAAGCCAGCCTGGCCGAGCTGGCCGAGCCGGAACCAGTGGCGGCCCGCTGACGGCCGCCGCCCCATTCATCCGGCTTATTCGCCGTTTGGGGGCCGTTTGTTGCCGCCTGGCACCCGGCCGCTGGCGCGCGAAGGCGGCGCTTGATACATTTGCCGAGCGACATTCTTCTACATTTAACCCGCCAACCAACCCTTCTTTCTGTGAAACCAATTCTGGAAGCCATCGACGTGCGCAAGGCCTACGCCAACCACGTCGCCCTCTCGGGCGTGAGCCTGGAAATTCCCGAGGGCAGCATCTTCGGCCTGCTCGGGCCCAACGGCGCGGGCAAAACCTCGCTCATCCGCATCATCACCCAGATTACGGGGGCCGACGAGGGCGAAATCCGCTTCCGCGGCGAGCGGCTGAACCCCGGTCATATCGCCGAAATCGGCTACCTGCCCGAGGAGCGGGGGCTCTATAAAAAGATGAAAGTGGGCGAGCAGCTGCTTTACCTGGCCCAGCTGCGCGGCCTGAGCCGCAGCGATGCCACGGCGCGCATCAAAAGCTGGCTGAACCGCTTTGAGATAAAGGAATGGGCTGGCAAAAACGTGGAAGACCTCAGCAAGGGCATGCAGCAGAAGGTGCAGTTCATTGCCACCGTGCTGCACGACCCCAAGCTGATTATCCTGGACGAGCCGTTTTCGGGGTTCGACCCCATCAATGCCAACCTGATTAAGGACGAGATTCTGGAGCTGCGCAAGCAGGGGGCTACCATCATTTTCTCGACGCACCGCATGGAATCGGTGGAGGAGATGTGCGACAACATCGCCCTCATCAACCGCTCGCGCAAGGTGCTCGACGGGCCCATTGGTCTGATTCGGGACCAGTTCAAAACCAACACCTATGAGGTGGAAGGCAAGGGCAAGCTCATCCTGGTACACCCCGATTTTGAGGTGGTGGAGCAGAAGGAGCGCGAAAACGGCCACTTCTACGCCCGGGTGCAGCTGCACGCCGGCGTGCGCCCCAACGACCTGCTGCGCTACCTTATCGGAGCGGTGGAGGTGGAAGCCTTCCGCGAAAAAATCCCGAGCATCAACGAGATTTTCATCCGGCGCGTGCGCGAAACCATGCCCGAAACGCTGGTGGAAGAAACTGCCTAGCTAAACGTCTGTCAGGCTGACATCTGCCGGTCATGCAGAGCGCAGCGAAGCATCTCGCGTGCAATGGTAAATATTTTGGTTGAAATTACTACCACACGCGAGATGCTTCGCTGCGCTCTGCATGACGTTCTTTTTTTCTGCAATCGACCATAATACCTCATCATGGCTTCCAAATTTTTCCTCATTGCCCAGCGCGAATACCTCACGCGGGTGCGCAAAAAGGCCTTTATTGTGCTCACGCTGGCCGTGCCGCTGCTGCTGGCGGCCTTCGGCTTCATCATTGCCAAAGTGGCCAGCTCCGACAACGACACCACCGACGTGGTGGAAGTGCGCGACGAATCCGGCCTGAACGTGGCCAGCCGTTTGGCCAGCACGCCGCAGCTGCGCTTCGTGCAGGCCACCGGCACGCTGGCCGAGGCCAAAAAAGGCTTCCAGAAAGCCAAGCACGACGGCCTGCTGGTGCTGCCCGCCGGCCTCGACGTGGAGAAGCCCGAAGGCGTGCAGTTCTTCGGCAAAGGCAACATCAGCCTGAAAAAGCAAGGGGCAGTAGAAGATGCTTTGAATAAAGTCTTCTCCGATTTGAAAATGGAGAAGTCGGGCATTTCGCAGGAAAAACTCGACCGGTTGCGCTCGGAAGTGGAGCTAAAAGCCATTAGCCTTGATGAATCTGGTAAAGAAGCCGATAGCAACGCGAAGGCTACCTCGCTCACTGCTTACGGGCTGGCGCTGGCCATTTATCTGTTCATTTTCATCTACGGCGTGCAGATTATGCGTGGGGTGGGGGAGGAGAAGTCGAGCCGCATCATGGAGGTGATGCTGTCGTCGGTGAAGCCGTTTGATTTGATGATGGGCAAAATTGTGGGCATTGCGGCCGTGGGCCTCACCCAGTTTCTGCTGTGGGGGATTCTCTCGTACGGCGTCGGCGCGGTGCTCACCCCCATGCTGGTAGATGACAAGCCCAAAACTGAAATGGTCACCAAGGCTCCGGCGGCCGCCCCCGCTTCGGCCGATGCTCCGCAATCCAGCAGCGCGAAAATGGACAAGGCGATGAGCGGCTCCGCAGCAACCATGAATCCGGCCAATCGCGCGGGCGGCATGTTCAGTGCACTGGGGAGCCTGCCCGTGGGCACCATTCTGTTCGGCTTCATCATCTACTTCCTGGGCGGCTACCTGCTGTACGGGGCGCTGTTTGGGGCCGTGGGCGCGGCCGTGGACGACCAGACCGACACCCAGCAGTTCATGTTTCCCATCACGATGCCGCTCATTCTGAGTTACATCGTAGGCGTGTCGGTCATTCTGCGCAACCCCGACGGCCCGGTGGCTTTCTGGATGTCGATGTTCCCGCTTACTTCGCCCATTGCCATGGTCATCCGCCTGCCATTTGGTGTGCCGATGTGGCAGTTGGCGCTGTCCATCTTCCTGCTCATCCTGGGCTTTATCGGCACGGTATGGGTGGCGGCCCGCATCTACCGCGTGGGCATTCTGATGTATGGCAAGAAGGTGACGTACAAGGAATTGGGCAAGTGGATGTTTTATAAAGGGTAGGCGATACGGCTTGGCCGACGAACTTTGAACGTCATGCTGAGCTTGTCGAAGCATCTCTACCGCGAAGAGTAATTATTTACTTCTGCGGTAGAGATGCTTCGACAAGCTCAGCATGACGTTCTGGTTTAACCGGATGTTCTTTTGTATTAATAGATGCCCAGACCCATGCGCTTCCTCCGCTTCCCCAGCCTCTTTTTGATGCTTATCAGCCTCGCTAGCTTCACCGGCGACCGGCCGGCCTACCGCCTCTTCACCGCCGCCGGCCTGCCCGCCGACTACGACCAGATGCTGCAGGAACTGGCGCAGGCCGACGTGGTGCTCTTCGGCGAGCAGCACAACGACGCCCTCACGCACTGGCTGGAGCTACAGGTAGCCAAGGACCTGCTGAAACTCAAGCAACCCGGCCAGCTGGTGCTGGGCCTGGAAATGTTTGAGCGCGACGTGCAGCCCTTGGTGGCCCAATACGCCACCGGCGAGCTGGCCGATACGGCCTTTGAGCGCCAGGCCCGCCCTTGGCCCAACTACGGCACCGACTACCGCCCGCTGCTGCAATTCGCGCGCGCCAACCACCTGCCCGTCATCGGCACCAATGCCCCGCGCCCCTTCGCCCGCACCGTGGCCCAGCGCAGCCTCACCGCCCTCGACAAGCTGCCCGCCAACGACCGCGCCCTGCTGGCCCCGCTACCGCTGAAGGTGGACTACGACCTGCCCGGCTACAAAAACATGGCCGCCATGTTCGGCGGCGACGGAAAAGCCCACGGTGGCGGAGCCCAGAACATTATTCAGGCCCAGGCGCTGAAAGATGCCACCATGGCCCACTTCATCAAAACCAGCATCGCACCCGGCCAAACCATGCTGCACTTCAACGGCAGCTACCACTCCGACCACCACGACGGCATCATGGCCTGGCTGCGCCAATACGCGCCCAAGCTGCGCGTACGCACCCTGAGCGTAGTGACGCAAGAGCAGCTGCAGACGCTGGAGAAAGAGCAGCTGAACGTGGCCGACTACGTGGTGGTGGTGCCGGCCGACGCGGCAAAGACGTATTAAAAAAAGCAGCGGTCGCCCCCATACTGCATCGAATTGATGGCCACATACGCTTTCGAAACCCCTGAGTTTGGCCTTGATGAACAGGGGCTGCATCGGCTGCGCAGCCGCTTTCCTTTCGAGAACATTGCCTACGAACAGCTAAGCTCCGTCGAGGTCAGGCGGGGCAAGTCGGTGCAAAACTGGCCTTTGCTTTTGCTGGTCGGCGTGCTTTGTATCGGCTTCTCCGCGTTCACCGCCTACCGTTTGTATCTGTTTCTAACATTTGGCCGGGGCCATTTCTACATCCAAACCCTGGCTACTCCATTCCTCCCCGCAGTTATTGGTGTTGCGGCCATCTGGCAAGCCCTGCGGGTAACGGACATTCTGGTGGTGCGTGTCAACCGTCGCCGGTTGGTATTTCCGCTCGATACCCTGAAACACGACCAAAGTGTGATGGCACTGGAAAGCTATCTGGCCCGCCGGGTAGCAACGTAAACAGGTTGGCGGACAGTTTCTTGGGCAGGAAATACGGCTGGGAAGGCAAACCGATACAACCCTTCCAGCCGATGGGCAAAAACAGCCTTGATAATACCTTTGAAATTCGCTTAAGCCAATTCCCCTTGTGATTATTCGAGAAGCTGATATTCAAGATATTCCGGTGTTAACCGAAATCCGTCTCGCCGTACGGGAAAACGTGCTCAATAACCCGGCGTTGGTCACCTACGCCGACTACGTGGAGTACCTCACGCGTCGTGGCCGGGGCTGGGTGGGCGAGGAGGCGGGTCGCATCGTGGGCTTCGCCATCGCCGACCTGACGGGCCATAGTATCTGGGCCCTGTTTGTGCATCCTGACTTCGACCAGCGCGGCATCGGCCGCGCCCTGCACGATGCGATGCTAAGCTGGTACTTCGGCCAAACATCTGAGCCGCTGTGGCTCAGCACCGCGCCTGGCACGCGTGCCGAAGGCTTTTACCGCCGCGCCGGCTGGTGCGAAACCGGCCGTACAGCCAGCGGCGAGGTACGGTTTGAGCTCACCAAATGGAATAGCCCGACTTAAAAGCTGCGAAGTGTACGTATTCCGCTAATTTTGCCGGATTCTGAAACATAATTTTCCATGTCCGAAATAGATTCCTCTAAGCGTGCCTTGTTTCATCAGGTGGCTGCTACGCTGAAGCAGCAGGGCTTCAACATTGCCCAAGAAGACCCGACGCGCCCGTGGGGTGGCTTTTTCGTGATTGACGAGGAGCAGGCCCAGCAGTTTGCCGATACCTATTTTGATGGCCTGTCCGTTGACAATCTGCGCATTTCGGGCAAGCTTAGCCCCAAGGTGCTGCTGGTGGCGCCGCACCAGCGCCTGAGCTGGCAGTACCACCACCGTCGGGCCGAAATCTGGCAGGTGGTGCAGGGCCCCGTGGGCGTGGCCACCAGCGACACCGATGAGCAGGGCGAAGTGAAAAGCTACCAGGTGGGCGAGCGCATCGTCCTCAAGCAAGGCGAGCGCCACCGCCTCGTGGGCCTGAAAGACTGGGGCGTGCTAGCCGAAATCTGGCAGCACACCGATGCCGCCAACCCCTCGGATGAAGACGACATTGTGCGCGTGCAGGACGATTTCGGGCGCTAGGAAGGGGCAGGCCGTCATGCTGAGCGCAGCCGAAGCATGACGCCGGTCCGACGTTCTTTAACCTATCAATCCGCACTTCACACCGCTTTATCTACTGCCCATGAATCCTACGGACCCCACCGCTGCTTCCGCTTTCGACAAGGCCCGCACGGGCCTCTGGACCAGCCTGCAAAAGCACTTAGCCAGCGTGTACAAGGCCGAAACGACTTTTGCGCGGGCCACGGCTTTTGCCGAAGCGTTTCCCTTTGCGGTATCGGGGGCCAGTGCCGGGCAGCTGGCCGACTACTGGGCGGCGCGCAATGCCCTGCGCGACCTGTTCACCGACGAAACCACCCAGCTCGATACGCTCAACAAGGCCATTCGTACCAAGGGCTACGCCGAGGCCGAAAAGAAGCAGCTCTACCTGCTGCTGCTGGGCTACATGGACATCGCCGCGACCATTTTTGAGCGCCTGCACACCGAAATACCCAACGCCCTGCCCCCCGACGAAGAGCTGGCCGAAACCACCGCCCGCTTCGACCGCGTGCGCAAGTTTGCCCGCCTCAACGTGAAAGGCATTGCCGGCTTGCTCACGCTCCCCACTAGATAGGTAATTTTGAGAGGTTTTGGGTAGAGTGTACTTACCCATGTAGGGGCAGGACTTGCCCCCGCCCGTCGGTGAACGAAATCGTCGAATCGGCCCTAACGGCGGGCAGGGGCAAGCCCCGCCCCTACACCTAATGACGCCGAAACTGCTCTAATAACACCATACCAGCATAAAGCGAAGTCGGAATAGTGAACAGCTACTCCGGCTTTGCCTTTTTCAGCGCGTCAGCCAGCGACTGCTGGAACTGCGCGCCGGAGTCGGCCGGGGCTTTCTCGGTGATGTTATACTGCTTTTGCAGCCGCTCCCATTCCTCAATCGGAATAAAAACACCGGTGATTTTGCCTTTGTCGTCGGAGAGGTATTTAATGTTCATTTGGATGGGGTATAATAAAATTGTGTAAAAATGCCGTCATGCTGAGCGCAGTCGAAGCAGCTCTACCGCACTAGAATATGATTACGTTGCGCGGTAGAGCTGCTTCGACTGCGCTCAGCATGACGTTCAGGAAAGCGTGCTACTGCCCAGGCCGATATGTCCGCTCCGCGTGCGCCTTTACGTCTTCCGGGTAAAAACGCACGTCTTTAAATCGGCCGTTGGTGTATAATTCGGCTTGGTCGGTGAAGTGCGGGGTGCCGGGCCGGCTGCTCTGGCCACCCGTAACGACGGAGCGCGCCACCACGCGCGGTCCGAACTCCACCACCGCCACAAAGCTATTGCCCACGCTTCCATACCGTTTTTTTGTGCCGGGATAAGCTTGAGCCTTGAACGATGCCAATGAGCCCCAGGCCGACGACGTGAAGGCCACCGGGAGGCTGGGCTGCTGGTCGTCGTAGGTTTCTTCGATGCGGCCGGTGAGGCGCTGGAAACGGTTCACGTCGCCCCAGGGCATTTTCCAGGTGCCAAAAGCGCGGGTCAGGTCGTCTATGGCTTCGGTGAGGGCAGCGGTTTTTTCCGCCGGATTGGTATTGGCCAGGGCAAATTTTGTGAAGCTGATGTAGTCGAGCTGGGGCTGGGCTGCGGGCACGCGGGCCCGGGCTTTAGCCAGCAGCCGCTCGGCCCAATAGATGGCCACGGTCTGGGCCGCTGAGGTTTTACTATAGTTCCGGTTCCAAGCACGGAGAGCAGCAATTGCTTCATCGGCCGCCGTGGGTTGGATGGAGACTTTTACCTCAGTTGCGGCAGCATCGTAAGCAGCCAGCAGCGGCGGCAGCATGTCGTCGAAGGCGGTGAGGTGCGGGTCGTTGGCGGCGGCAATGAGCGTATCGAGGCTGAAAACGGCCTTGCGGCTGAGCACGCGCACGGCGTTCAGGCCGCGGTAGTTTTCGGCGTCGGGCGCCATGTAGCTGGGGTATTTGGTGGGGGCGGGGCTGCTGCCGGGGCCTGCTACCGTGAACGGCGTCGAGTTGCAGTTTTGAATAAAGCCGCTGGCGGGGTTGTGTACCTGCACCAGTTCGCTCAGCGGGTGTAGGCCCTGCCATTCGGTGGCGGGCGTGCTGCCGTCCACGGGCTGGCTCCAGTCGAATTTTGGGTTGCGCCGGGGCATGAAGTTGCCGTGCCAGTAGGCAATGCTGCCCTTGCTATCGGCAAATACGGTATTGTTGGTGGCGTTGCCGTTCAGCTTCATCACCTGCTGAAAGCTGGCGTAGTCGGTGGCTTTGGTGCGCAGGTACGACTGCTGCAGCGCGGCCAGCGGCGTGTTCATCATGCGCAGCGCCACCCATTGCTGGTCGGTTTTCTGGCCCACCACGGGGCCGTGGTGTGTCCGGCAGATGGTGAAGGTTCGGCGCAGCATCTGGTTGCCGGCGCGGTAGGGCAGTGTCACCTTTTCGGTTTGCACCGGCCGCAGCTTGCCGCCGTAGCGGTAGAAATAGGTGCCGTTTTTCTTTTCGATAGTTTCCAGGTACTCATCCATCGAGTCGGCTTGGCTGGAGGTGTGCATCCAGCCGCAGTGCTCGTTAAAGCCCTGGTACACAAAAAACTGTCCCCAGGTCACGGCGCCGTAGGCGTTCATGCCCTGCTGGCTGGCCATCTGCACCTCGGAGCGGAAATAGAATGACGTGTGCGGGTTGATGAGCAGCAGGGCGTGGCCGCTGGCGCTTTTGGCCGGAGCAATGGCAAAGCCATTCGAGCCGATTTCGTCCTGGTCGGGCTGCCCGGCGTCAGGCTTCACCCAAGAGGTGGATTTCTGCTGGCTGTAAAACGCTTTCAGCCGCTCCAGGCTCACCACGCTGATGTTGCCGCCAATGCTGCCCTCGCTGAACATCAGCGGCATCCAGGGCTGGAAGCGGCGTAGCAGGCGGGGCCGCACCGTGGGGTGGGTGGCCAGGTAATAGTTGGTACCGGCCGCGAAGGCGTCGAGCAGCAGCTTCATATCGGCCGGGCTCTTTCGGTAGATGCCGATGGCCTGGGTGCTGTCCAGAAACAGCCGGGCGCGCAAATCGTGGTAGATTTGGGCTTCGCCCTCCACCTCCGCAAGCCGGCCAATGGCATCGAGATAATTGGTTTCGACGCGGTCGAAATCGTCCTCACACTGCGTGTAGAGCAGGCCAAATACCGCGTCGGCATCGGTCTTGCCGTAGATGTGCGGCACACCGTACGTGTCGCGCGTGATGCTCACTTGCTGCGCCTTTTGCTGCCAACGGGCCAGCTCGGCCGGGCTGAATTTTTGCGCCTGCGCCACGAGGCCAGCCAGAATCAACAGCAGCAAGAGGGGCAGACGCATCAGGGCAGGATTTAGGAAGCGGTGGGCGCGAAAGTAAATGAAAAAGCCCCGGCCGGTGGACCAGGGCTTTGTTCGATGGTTGTGCTACTGTCATCCTGAGCGCAGCGAAGGACCTTACCACGTTTGCACGGATTGACTACTGCTAATCGTTCGGACGTGATAAGGTCCTTCGCTGCGCTCAGGATGACAAACGGCTCCTTACGCCGAGAACGACGAGCCGCAGCCGCAGGTGCTTTTGGCCTGGGGGTTGTTGAAGACGAAGCCGCGGGCGTTGAGGCCGTCCTGGAAGTCAACTTCCATGCCCAGCACGTACATGGCGTGTTTCTTATCCATGATGAGCTTCAGGCCGTCGAGGTCGTAGGTTTCGTCGGCATCCTTGGCTTTGTCGAAGCCCAGCAGGTAGCTCATGCCCGAGCAGCCGCCGCCCTGCACGCCGATGCGCAGGCCGTAATCGGCAGGCACGTTCTTTTCCTGGATGATGTTTTTCACCTCCACTACGGCGCGGTCGGTGAGGGTAATGGGGGCGAGGGTGGCAACAGCAGCCATAGTGATAAGTCGATTTAGAGAGGTGGATGGCAAAGATACGGCAGTATCGGAGCGTAAACAGCGGTTGGGGCCCGGCGGTTCACGGCGTAAGTTTGCGGGCTGGGCGGCAAGACTTGCCCGACAACCAAAACGTCATGCCGAGCGCAGCCGAGGCATCTCGCGTGCCGAAGTAAACCAATCGTCAGGAATTACTGCCACAAGCGAGATGCCTCGGCTGCGCTGGGCATGACGTTTCAAAACACATTAAGGCCATGGATTCAACCACGTATTTCTACGACCTGCTCAAGATTATTCTGCCCGCCCTCATCGTGGCCGGGGCCATCTACTTCCTGTTCAAAGAGTTTCTGGAGAAAGAGCAGCAGCGCCGCCTGATTGAGCTGCGCCTCGAAAGCAACAAAACCACGCTGCCGCTGCGCCTGCAGGCCTACGAGCGGGCGGTGCTGTTCCTGGAGCGCATCTCGCCCAACAACATCCTCGTGCGCCTGAGTAGCGCCGGCTCCACCGCGCCGGAGTTTCACCGCCTGCTGCAGCAGGAAATCCGAGCCGAGTACGAGCACAACCTCTCGCAGCAGCTCTACATCTCGGCCGATGCCTGGACGCTGGTGAAGGAAGCCAAAGAAAACGTGCTCACGATGGTCAACCGCGCCTACCACGGCATCCAGAACCCGGCCCAGGCCCGCGGCACCGAGCTGGCCAAGCGCATTCTCGAAGGCTTGATGATGGACGGCGCCGAGCCCACCGCGCAGGCTCTGGCCGTGGTGAAGAACGAGGCGGCCGGGCTGTTTTAAAGGTCCCGAAAGGTCATGGCAAGGGGCGCCTGTCATTGCGAGGCCGCAGGCCGCGGCAATCCGTCCTCTCAAATCCAGACGCTTCTTTTTACCGGAAAGCCCCGGCACTGTGCAGTGCCGGGGCTTTTTAATTAATGTTTATCACAAATCAGGGCTGGTCGCTGAGAGAGGACGGATTGCCGCGGCCTGCGGCCTCGCAATGACAAACGATTACACCGCCGCTACTACCGCCTCCATGGCCCGGCGGTAGCACTCCTCGTATTTCGGCACGATAAACTCCACGTCGAACTCCTCGGCGCGGGCGCGGGCGGCGGCTTTGAAGCGGGGCAGGTTCTCATCAGCCAGCACGAAGAGGGCGTTTTGCACCATATCGGGCACGTCGCCGATTTCGCTGAGCATGCCGGTCACGCCGTGCACGTTCAACTCGGGGATGCCGCCGGCGTTGGTGCTCACCACGGGTACTTCGCAGGCCATGGCTTCGAGGGCGGCGAGGCCGAAGCTCTCGTTTTCAGAGGGCATCAGGAACAAGTCGCCCACGCTGAGCACTTCCTCCACGGCTTCGAGCTTGCCCAGGAAGCGCAGGTCGCGGTGGCAATCCAGCTCGCGTGCCAGCTTTTCCATGCGGTTGCGGTCGGGGCCGTCGCCTACGAGCAGCAGCTTGGCCGGCATCACGGCCCGCACCCCGCAGAAGATGCGCAGCACGTCTTCCACCCGCTTCACGGTGCGGAAGTTGCTGGTGTGGATGAGCAGCTTTTCGCCCTCGGGCGCAATGGCGGCGCGGAAGTGACTCTTTTCCTGCTTTTTGAAGCGGTGTAGGTCGATGAAGTTGGGGATGACCGTAATGTCCTTTTCGACGGCGAAATACTGGTAGGTTTCGCGCTTCAAATCATCGGACACCGACGTCACGCCGTCGCTCTGGTTGATGCTGAACGTGACCACCGGCTCGAAGCTGGCGTCCTTGCCTACCAGCGTAATATCGGTGCCGTGCAGCGTGGTGACAACCGGAATCTGGATGCCGCGCGAGCGCAGAATCTGCTTGGCCATGTAGGCGGCCGAGGCGTGCGGAATGGCGTAGTGCACATGCAGTACGTCGAGCTTCTCGTTCTGCACGATGTCGACCATCTTGCTGGTCAGGGCCAGCTCGTAGGGCGGAAACTGGAACAGCGGATACGCCGGCACGTACACCTCATGGTAAAAGAGGTTTTCGTTGAAGAAATCGAGCCGCACCGGCTGGCTGTAGGTGATGAAGTGCACGCGGTGGCCGCGCTGGGCCAGGGCCTTGCCCAGTTCCGTGGCCACCACGCCGGAGCCACCAAAGGTGGGGTAACAAACAATGCCGATGTTCATAGAGGAGCTAACGCGAAAAGGAGCCGCGCGTTCTGCCTAACCGGAATCGGGGCGGGATGTTGAAACGTTGCTCGGGCGAATGTGAAATTTATTAATGCTGATTTTTCAGCTCAGGTAATAATTCGGCCTCTGAGTTAGGAATGCCGTCACCTGAAAAGCGCTGATTTAGTGAATAGTGAACACTGAAAGTACATCGGTGTCTTGAGAGGCTCCGCTGGTTGATTGAACTACTACCAACCGTTCGGATGTATCCGACCATACCGCGTTAAATACTTCGGTATCCACCGGCAATTCCATTGGCGTCTTTTTTAACGTAGCGATATCCAGCAAGTAAGCGGTGTTTTCGTAGGTGCACACCAGTGCATAACGGCCGTTCGGACTCAGGTAGGCTTCGTGGTATTCTTCAGGAAAAAGCTTCCTGGACACGATGACTGCGCCGTGGTACTGGTAGAAATAATTTTTCTCCTTCCGCAAACTATGCTGGTCGTCCAGGTAGACGACGTCCCCGGTTGAGGTGATGGCCACCCGACTGTCCACGTTTTTGAACGGCATTTTTTTAAATTGATGGAGCAAGCCGCTCCGGCTTTTTAGCGACGCGTCGTATTCGTTGGCCATCCAATTCGATTCAAACCCTTTGTCGGCGGCCTGCCACACGACGTACGCCAGCCCGCGGGGTACGGGATGGAAACTGCCAATGATGTTGAAATAGCCGTAGTGCTTTTGCGGAGCTTCTACCACGCTGTCACGCTTGCTGCGCAGATTGTATTGCGAAATACCTGTCCCTCCCCCATAGGAGCCGTTGATGGCGTTGCCTTGCTGATACCACAGCGTGTTGGGGTTCGCAAAAGCCGGTTGCAATAGATACCCTTGCTTGGGCAATGCGATGGTGACCCGTTTCCGGGCTCGGCGTTCGTATACCCTAATGGAATTGCCTTTGAGCGTTTCGGCCAGCACCCGCTTGCCCGAAATGGGCGTATGTTGATAGGCGTAGGCTAACAGGCTATCACCAGGCGAAAAGCTGGGGTCCCATCCGTAGTCAACAGAATCAATCCGTTGCGTAGCTATGTGGAGAATGGAAACTACCGGGTCGGCGAGGCGTTGATTGCTGGCCACTTTGGCCAGCCGGCTTTCAGCCACTCCTTCCCGCTGCTCGGACTCATCGCCGTCAGGAATGTGGAACTGCTGCACAAAGGCCAATTCCCGTCCCGAATGTGAAAACGCGGGCTGAAGAATGCTGCGGTTCGGCTGCTGCCAACTGAAGTCCTTGGTCAGCAATAAGCCTGCGGGCGCCGGAGCGGTAAAGGCCAGCTGAGTAGCCAATGCCAGCGAAGCAGCAGAAGCAAAAATGGCCGTAATAAGCGGTGTGCGCGTGTTTCCGAGTGCTTTGCCCATGCTGTAAAGTAAGCAGGGTTCGCGTACTCAGCTACAATTACTTGCCACTGTCAGCTAAGGGTTTCGAGCCCGCCGCCAACGATTTGTAAATCACCTCGTGGATGCGCGTGCGGATGTTGTACTGGCGCAGCTTGTTGTTGCCGGCGTCGGGGTACACGCGGTTGGAGAGGAAGACGTAGAGAATCTGGTTGTCGGGGTCCATCCACACGCAGGTGCCCGTGAAGCCGGTGTGGCCGAAGGTGCTGGCCGGCGAGAGGTTACTGGTGGGGCCTTCGGGCTTGCTGGGGTCGCCGTGGTCCCAGCCCAGGCCGCGCCGGCCGCCGTTCTGGGGGCGGGCAAACTCCGAAACCACCGGGTTCTGGAAGTAGCGGGAGCCGCCGTAGTTGCCGTTCTGCAGGTTCATCTGCATGAGCACGGCCAGGTCATTGGCGGTGGCGAAGAGGCCGGCGTGGCCGCCCACGCCGCCTACGAGGGCCGCAGTTTGGTCGTGCACGGTACCTTGCAGCTGTTCGCGGCGGTAGTAGGTGTCCTTCTCGGTGGGCGCGATGCAGCTTTTGGGGAAGCGCTGCAGCGGGTTGTAGGTCATGCTGCCCAGGCCCAGCGGCCGGTAGAAATTATCCTCCAGGAAATTCTCAATCGGCTGCTTTAGAATTTTCTCGCACACCCGCTTCATCACGATGAAGCTCAGGTCGGAGTAGTCGGTCGGGTACTTGCCTTTCACTTTCGGCAGCAGGCCCGAGCGCATGGTCCAGGCCCAGACGGAGTCGTCGGCGGCTTTGGTGCTGTACTCACCGGGCGCCACTTCGTTGGGGAAGTCGTCGGAGCGGATGCTGGCGTAGAAGGTGGGTTTCAGCTGGCCGTCGCGCATGGTGCGCTCCCAGGTGGGGATGCCGGGCTTGAGGCCAGCCTGGTGCAGCAGCACATCGCGAATGGTCATGTCGCGCTTGTTGGTGCGGGCCAGCTCGGGCAGGTAGGTGGCAACCTTCTCCTCAATGTTTAGCTTGCCTTGGTCCTTGAGATACATCACGGCCTGTAGCGTGCCGGCCACTTTCGTGACGGAGGCCAAGTCGTATAAGGTGCTGCTGGTCACGGGCTGACTCTCGTCGTAGGTGCAGTAGCCGTAGCTCTGGTCGAATACCACGGTGCCGTTTTTGGCCACCAGCACCTGGCAACCGGGCGCGGCGGCGTAGGTCTGGCTTTCGAGGGCGATGTTGTCAATCTGGGCCAGCACGCGCGAGTTCAAACCCTGGCTTTCGGGCACGGCGTAGCGCAGGCGGTGCAGGTCGGGTGTGGCGATGCCGGTGGCCACGGGCATAGTGGGCGACACCGTGACGGGCAGCTTGCCCCGCGCCGGCAGCGCTCCAAACAGCACCTGCGGCACCACCAGTTGCGCCGCGTAATGGTCCTCGTAACCGCACACCAGCGTGCGGGCACCTTCCAGAAACTTCAGCGAGTAAGCGTTGCCCATGGCCACCACCACTGTTTTGAAGCCTTTGTTGGCCTGGAGTTGCTTAATGAATTTCAGCGCCCCGTCGCCGATGCCGTAATTGTGGCTGGGCGTGTTGTTCATGGCGTGTAAGCTCACCACCACCACATTGTAGCCAGTCAACCGACTGCTGATACGAGCAAATGTGCTGTCCGGGGCGTAGCGGTCAGGTACGGCGTACACCGGCCCGGGCTGGTACTTGTTGAAAATGGTGGCATACGGCCCCTCGGCCTGCGTGCCGATGGTGATGGCCGCCATGCGCAGCGTGTCGAGCCGCTGGAAGGGGAGGAGCTTGTCCTCGTTCTTCACCACCGTCACGGCGTGCTCAAAAATCTCCTGCGCCAGCACCTTCGATTTGGGCAGGTTCAGGCTGTCGCGTAACGTGGCCAGGTTTACTGGCCGGTATTTATTGAGTCCGGCCCAATACTTGGCGCGCAGAATTTTCTTCACGCGCAAATCCAAATCCTCCTGCTTGAGCGTGCCCGCCGCAACCGCCTCCCTAATGCGTAGTAGCGCCGACGGCACGTCTTCCGAAAACAGCAGAATGTCGTTGCCGGCGGCCAGGGCCATAGCGTCCAGTTCGCCGTCTTTGTAGAGCTTGCTCACGCTCTTCATGTTGAGCGCGTCGGTGAAAACCAGACCCTTAAAACCCATCTTGTCCTTCAGCAAATCCGTGACGAGGGCGTGCGAGAGGGTGGTGGTTTTGGCGTTCGTGGTGTCGAACAGCGGCATGTAGAGGTGGGCCACCATCACGCCCATGATGCCCTGCTCGAACGACTGCTGAAAGGGCACCAAATCCACTTTCGTCAGCCGAGCCAAGTCGGTGTTGATGACCGGCAGGGCCACGTGCGAGTCGGTATCGGTGTCGCCGTGGCCGGGGAAGTGCTTGGCCACGGCCATCACCTTGTTGTCCTGCAAGCCTTTGAGATAGTGCGTGCCCAGCATGGCCACGCGGGTTTGGTCTTCGCCGAAGGAGCGGTTGCCAATGACCGGGTTGCCAGGGTTGGAGTTCACGTCGAGCACTGGGGCGAAGTCGATGTGCACGCCCAGGTTGCGCATTTTGCGGGCAATGTCCTGGCCCATCTGGTATACGTACTTGGGGTCGTCCATGGCGCCCAGCGTCATCTGCTTGGCGAAGTGAGCCGAGGAGTCGAGGCGCATGTCGAGTCCCCATTCGGCGTCCATGGCCACCAGCAGCGGCACTTTGGCGGCGGCCTGCAGGCGGTTGGCCATGAGGGCCTGGCGCTTGGGCCCGCCCTGCATAAACATCACACCGCCAATATTTTGATTGCGCACCAGCCGCTCGATGCGCTCCACGTGGCTGCGGTCCTTGTTGGAATACGCGGCCACCATGAAGAACTGGCCCAGGCGTTGGTCCAGCGTGAGCGAGTTGAACACGCTGTCGACCCACGCTACTTCGGCGGGCGAGTTGGTGAACGGGTCGGCGGGAAGTTTTCTGACTTCCGAAAACGACAGCAGCAGGCCCGCCGCCAGTACCAACGCGGCAATGCTCAGCTGAAAAGGGATGCGCAACAGCCCCGGGGGGGTGGTGGGTTGGTTCAAGAGGCAAACGGGCCGCGGGGGCCGTACTTTTGTCGTGGGTAGCAGCGGAACCCGCTGGCTGGGTTTGGAGGTTCCAAACGTGGCCGGCGGCCGTGGGTTTTCGGTGGTCGGGAAGCGGACGAAACAACAGCATCGCCCGCGACTGACTCCCTGATACTGACGGCCATTCCAGGCGCGAAGGTACGCAGAAAACTGCCTTGCGGACTGACAACGCAACGGTTTTTTGCTTATTGTGCTTTTTGTTCCAGCCTGTTTACGTGCTGGTTAGCTTATTAAACCCTGACGTGCGGCCCTGGCCGGCGCGTTGTTCATTTCCCGGCGCAGGCGGAAGCGTGCGCTACCTTTTATGCCCGATATCATTCACCTGCTCCCCGAATACCTTGCTAACCAGATTGCGGCCGGCGAGGTGGTGCAGCGCCCCGCCTCGGTGGTGAAGGAGCTGCTGGAAAATGCCGTCGATGCCGGCGCTACCCAGGTGCAACTCATTGTGAAAGAGGCCGGCAAGCAGCTCGTGCAGGTCGTCGACAACGGCGCCGGCATGAGCCCCACCGATGCCCGCATGAGCCTGGAGCGCCACGCCACCAGCAAAATCCGCAGCACCGAAGATTTATTTAAAATTCGCACCCTCGGCTTCCGGGGCGAGGCGTTGGCCAGCATCGCGGCGGTGGCCCAGGTTGAAATCCGGACCAAGCAGCGCGAGCACGACACCGGCAGCCTGCTGTTGGTGGAGGGCTCCCAAATTACCAGCCAGCAGCCGACCGCCTGCCCCGACGGTACCAGCATCGCCGTCAAGAACCTGTTCTTCAACGTGCCCGCCCGGCGCAATTTCCTCAAGAGCAACGCCGTGGAAATGCGGCACATTCTGGATGAGTTTCAGCATGTGGCGCTGGCCAATCCGCAGATTGCATTTTCGCTCTACCAGAATGAGTTGGAGGTGTTTGGGTTACCGGCGGGCAAGCTCAGCCAGCGCATTGTGGCGCTGCTAGGCAATGGCTATAAGGAACAGCTGGCCGCCTGCGAGGAGGTGACGCACTCCATTTCGGTGCGCGGCTTCGTGGGCAAGCCTGAATCGAGCAAAAAAAGCCGGGGCGACCAGTTTTTCTTCGTCAACAACCGCTTCATTCGCTCGGCCTATCTCAACCACGCCGTGCTGGCGGCCTACGAGGGCCTGCTGGCCCGTGACACGCACCCCTTCTACGTGCTGTTTCTGGAGCTCGACCCCAAGGCCATCGACATCAACGTGCACCCCACGAAGACGGAAATAAAGTTCGAGGACGAAAAAACCGTCTACGCCGTGGTGCGCGCCGCCGTGAAACAGAGCCTGGGCATCCACAACATCGCGCCGTCGCTGGACTTCGACGGGGATGTGAACTTCGCGCCCATCCGGCCGCTACGGGCAGGCAAGGGCACCGGCGACGCGCCCACCACCCCCGACGACCACCTGCCCGCCGCCACGCCCGCCGCCCGCGCCGCCAGTTCTGATAATTACCGCCCCGATGCGCTGGCCGCAGCCGCTTCGGCCGCCACGCGCAGCTCCGCCAGCAACAATTCCGGCTTTTCCAATTTCTCGCCCGAAACCCGGCGCGACGGCTACGAGCGCCAGCTGCCGCCGCGCCCCACCGAGCAGGCCCGCCGCGAGCTCGAAGCTTTCTACCGCGAACTGGGCCAGCCCGTGCGCGACGACCGGACCGTGGGCGCCGACAACCCGATTGCGCGCAGCTTCGAGACCGATTTTCCGGCCGCGCCCGACGTACCCGCTCCGCCCGCCGTGCCCGGTTTCTCCTTGGGCCTCACCGCGCCGGAAGCGGCCGCCGCGCCGCCCGTGCCCACCCGCGAGGGCGGCGCCAGTAGCCGCGCCGTGCAGGTGCAGCAGCGCTACGTGCTGGTACCCGTGAAATCGGGTGTGCTGCTGATTGACCAGGAAGCGGCACGGGAGCGCATTCTCTACGAGCAGTATCGGCAGGAGCTGGGCCGGGCTGTGGGTACTTCCCAGACGCTGCTGTTTCCGCGTACGGTCACGTTTTCGCCCGCCGATTTTGCGGTGCTGCGCGAGCTGACGGAGCCGCTGCACGCGCTGGGCTTCATCTTCGTGGAGTTCGGGCCGAACACCATTGCCGTGGAAGCCATCCCGGCCGGTATGCCGCCCCAGAACGAAAAAGAGCTGCTCGAAAGCCTGATTGAGCAGTTCCGCACCACCGCCGGCCCGCTCAAGCTCGACCAGAGCGAGAGCCTGGCCCGGGCCCTGGCCCGCCGCGTGGCTGCCGGCACCGCCGCCACCCGCCTGCCCGAATCCGAACTCAGCGCCCTGGCCGACCGCCTTTTTGCCTGCCAAACCCCCGGCTACACCCCCGACGGCCGCAAAACCCTGGTGCTGCTGGACGGGCAGCAGCTGGCCGATTTTTTCCGTAAGTAAGCCCTTGCCGCGCGGCTTGCGCGGCGCTTTTCTTCGCTTCATGTTCAACATCACCCCCACGGTTCGCAACCTGCTCATCGCGAATGTGCTCTTCCTTGTGGCCCAGCAGAGCCTGCTGCCGCTGCTCACCCAGGTGGGCAGCTTATACCCCATCGGCTCGCCGTATTTCTACCCGTGGCAGTTCTTCACCTACATGTTTCTGCACGGCGGCTGGGGGCACTTGTTCTCCAACATGCTGGGGCTGATAGTCTTCGGGCCGCTGCTGGAACAGCGCTGGGGCGCGTCGCGCTTTCTCATGTTCTGGCTGATTTGCGGCGTGGGCGCCGGCCTGCTCTACGAAGGCGTGCGCGGCTACGAACTGCACCGCATGGAAGTGGCCCGCCAGGAGTTTCACCAGTCGCCCACCGGGCCCGAGTACGAGCAGTTCTTCCGCAAGAGCTTCCCCGATGCTTCGGGCTACGAGCCGCTGGCCCGGGCCATGGCGCAGGACCCCAAGAACCCCGAGTACATTGCCGCCGCCGAGCACAACGTCGACAAAGCCGTGTCCGACACCTGGAACTCGCCCCACGGCGGCATGCTGGGGGCATCGGGCGCGCTGTTTGGGCTCATCTTCGCGTTTGCTTATCTTTTTCCGAACACCCAGCTCTTGCTTTTCCCCTTTCCATTTCCGATTGCCGCTAAATACCTGGCTTTTGGCTACACCATGCTGGAACTGTACCAAGGCGTGCACCGCGTGCCCGGCGACAACGTAGCCCACTTTGCCCACCTCGGGGGCCTGCTCATTGGGTTCATCGTGGTGCGGTACTGGGAAGGCGGCCGGGAACGGTTTTACTAAAACGCGGTTGATGCCCTAACCCGCCGCCGGGCCACGCACGGCCCGCTACTTTCGTTGCCACTGTTTTAATCCCTGACACGAGCCATGAGCATCGTTCAAGACATCCGCACCGCCTTCAGCCGGCGCGACAATGCCCTCATTCAGCTGATTTGGCTGAACGTGCTGGTGTTTGCCAGCCTGATTCTGCTGAAGTTTATTTTAAAATTCAGCAGCGCCATTGGGTATTACCCCATGGTGGTCAGCCAGTTCCAGATTTCCTCGGCTTTCCCCATTCTCATCCGGCATCCCTGGACCATCCTGTCGTACGCCTTCACCCACGAAGAATTCTTCCACATTCTCTTCAACATGCTGAACCTGTACTGGTTCGGGCAATTGGTGCGCGAGTACCTCGGCGACCGCCGTTTGGTGAGCATCTACATTCTGGGGGCGCTGGCCGGCGCCGTGGTTTTCCTGCTGACTTACAACTTCGTACCGGCGTTTCAGGAAGGACTGGGCACGCCCATGGTGGGCGCTTCGGCGGCCGTGACGGCCATCATCGTGGCCGGGGCCACGCTGCTGCCCGACTACACGTTCATGCTGATTCTCATCGGGCCGGTCAAGATTAAATGGATTGCCGCCGTGGTGGTGCTCATCTCGCTGGCCGGCGTGAACGGCGGCAACCCGGGCGGCGAAATTGCCCACTTGGGCGGCGCCTTGCTCGGCTTCGTGTTCATCAAGCAGCTGCAGGCCGGGCGCGACCTCGGCCGGCCGGTGCAGGCCGTGGGCAATTTCTTCAGCAACCTCACCAGCAGCCGGCCCGCCATGCGCGTGAGCAGCCCCAGCCGCCGCCCCGAAACCGTGACGGCCAACGCCGCCAGCGGCCCTCGCAAGCCCGCCGCGCCCGGCCAGCCCTTGCAGGACGAAATCGACACCATTCTGGACAAGATTTCGCGCTCCGGCTACGAAAGCCTGAGCAAGGAGGAAAAGCAGAAGCTGTTCCGGGCCAGCCAGCAGTAGGGCTGTTGGGTAGCAAATGCTACTTTTAGCCGCTCATTACACCGGCGAATACATGCGGCTGTCTCTAAATCGGTTGGCTACCCTCGGCTTATTGCTACTGGCGAATCCGGCCGCCGCGTGTTTCAACGACCACGCGGCCACCAAACTGGATGGCTCCTATCAGAGTTCGGACGACTCAGACCTGACCATGCCCGCGCCACCGCAAGGGCGAAACCTGGCAGCGGAAGCCCCGGCCAACCGGCGCCGCCTGCAGGTGCTCGACAGCCTGTGGCGCACCCGCCATCGGCTGGCCGACTACGCGGGCTACGGCTTGACCCTGGCGTATCTGGGGCGCTATGCGGAGGCCCGCACCATGTTTGAGCAACTCAATGCCTGGCAGCCCAACCAATACGAAACGGCCGCCAACCTCGGCACGGTGTACGAACTGCTGGGGCAGAACCAACTGGCGTTGCGCTGGATAGAAAAGGCCATACAGCTGAATCCCCGCTCGCACCGGGGTACCGAGTGGTTGCACGCTAACATTCTGCGGGCCAAGCTGCGCGGCGCCGCGGCCATCAATTCCGTTGATTTGCTGGGTGTTGATTTCGGCACGGCGGCGGCCCCGGTTCCGGCGCTGCGCGGTGGCCGGCCCCTCGATTCCATCCAATATGCGCTTCAATACCAGCTCCGGGAGCGCCTGAGCTTTGTGCCGCCGCCCGACTCCGTTGTGGCTGAGCTCCTGTTCGACCTCGGCAACGCTTATGCGCTGACCAGCAACGTGGAATCGGCGGAGCGGGTGTATGCCCAAGCGGAGCAGTTTGGCTATGATGGCAGTTTGCTGATGAAGCGGCGTGCCTATTTCTGGTGGTTGCGCGAGGGCAGGGATATTGCCTTTAGCGTGGTGCTGCTGGGGCTGGTGGGCCTGGCCGGGTTCGGCCTTTGGCGGTTGGGCTGGGGCCTGCGTCGCCGCTTCGCCTAATTCATCGATGCTTCGCGCAGCCAGCTTTTCGCCAGCTCGATGTCCTTAAAGAGGCGCATTTCGAACTGTGTGCCCACCCGCGTCACCATCTCGGCTGCCGACGCCTGCCCAAAAATCCCCGGCGATACGATGTGCGCAAACCGCTTCAGGCCCAGGCGTAGCACCTGCGGCATCCAGTTCTGGGCTATCCACTCATTGGCCGCGCTCCACGAGCCCACCACTTCGCGGTTGTCGTTGAGCATGTGCGGGCAAGAGTTTTCCCGCAGAAAATCAATGGTGGCCTGGCAGCCCTGAATCACCTTTTCGGTGGGCAGCACGCCCCGCCAATTGTTGTAAATCCAGTTGTTGGCCGCGTCGAACTCGATGGTTAGGTACACCTTATCGAATGAATTCGCGAGTTCTTTTTTCATCGATGCAGCAAAGCGGGCCAGTAGGAATAGAAGGTGTAAAGTAAGCACTTTGCCGGGTAAGTATTGGCCGGTGTGGACTAATATCCAATTAGTCATGCTTATCCGCTCACCGAGCTAATCAATAGATATCGTACTTGATATCGGAGCGGTTGTGGGTGTAGAAATAGGCGTAATTCGCACACATTTCTTCCCAGCCTGCTTCGGTAGCAAACTTCTGCTGCTTCACGTCTTCCCAGGCCAACCGCATTTGCCGGGCGCACACCAACGGCCGGACCTGTCCCACGCCCGTCCCCAGGCCCGGCACGGCCACGCGCTGAATTTTCTCCGACGCCAGCTCGCCCGTGGCCAGCTGCCCGTAGCGAAGCAGCTGCAGAATGGCCTTCATGGCCAGGTACACGTTGGGCCCGCGCGTAATGGTCATGGGCGTACGCATCGTGGGGGCCGCAATCAGGTAAGGAAAATCGGCGTGGCCGGTGGCAATGACTTCGGCTTGCCCCACCAGCAACTCTCCGTAGTATTTCTCGCGGATAACGCGCTGCAAGTCCTTTTCCAGGTGCCAACCCAGGTTTTTGGAGATGACAAAATCCAGCCCGCCGTTCATGTAGCCGAAGCTATTGGCCGGGCTGACGAGGGCATCGGCGGGATAATCGAAGATGGAACCGAGGCGAACGGTGACCTGCGGCACGTCGGCAAATACTTTTTCCCAAGCGTCGGTTACTTCCGGGTTGGTGTCAATTAGGGTTAGGTGCATGAATGAGATTTAGCCTGCAAGGTACTGACCAGCAAGGGCACTCAGGCTTGTCGCGGCTATTAGGCTGCTCCGGTTAGCTTTGCGCGGAATAGACAAACCGGTTCAGCGCAACATGCTCATCTTCTTTGGAATTCTGTTGATGATTCAGCTGGTGGTGCAGCCCCTGCTTGTGCTGCTGCATGAACTGGGACACGCCGTGCCGGCCCTGTTGTTCACGCGCGCCAAGGTGACGGTGTATCTGGGCTCCTACGGCGACACCGCCAACTCGTGGCGGACGCAGATTGGCTTGCTGGAAATTTACTCGAAGCGAAGCCTGTTTTGGCGGGGAGGACTCTGCGTGCCAAGCAGCCAAAACATGACCACGCCGCAGCAAGTGATAATGGTATTGGGCGGAACGGTGGTTTCGTTTGCGGTGGCGGCGCTCGGATTTTACGGCGTGCTGCTATTCGACCTGCACGGTTCCCTGAAGCTGTTTATGTTTCTGCTGACCTTGATTGCCGCGGTCATGTTGGTTACCAACCTAACGCCCCGTGAACACGCCGGTGTGGCCAGCGACGGCTTGATCCTAAAGCAGTTGCTGGCCAGGAATAAAGTAAAAGCCGCTTTCGCACCCGAGTTACAGCAGCTCATTGCCCGGTCGCGGGAAGTGGCCATCGATTTGGGGTACAACTATATTTCGACCCGGCACCTCTTTCTGGCCGATTGCGTCATGCCTTACCAGTATTCGTTGGGCAGCTTATTCTTTCCCGACCCCACCGCCGGGGAAGCGTTCTACCAGCAGCACCGCATAGGCCCTGCCAATGCGGAGGCCAACTCCCTGCCGCTCACCCAGGAATTTGAACAAGCCCTGCGGCTGACTTCGGGCGCCTGCCGCCACGGCTTGTGCCAGGTGCTGCACCCGAGCCACCTGTTTCTGGCAGCCACCGAAGTGGCTGGCTCCGAGTTTAATCAAGTCACCGCCGACGCCGCTATTCTCCCCCAGGCCCTGCTGGCGCACTATCGGGCATTCGATGAGCTGTGGCAGCGCTAGTGCCCGGCGCCCTGTTTCCAACACAAGAAAAGCCCCGCTGGCACTGGCCAGCGGGGCTTTTCTTGTGTTGGAAACAGGGCTATTTAAGCAGCCGGCTGGGCAGCACTCATCTTGTCCAGCGCGTCCATCACCTCTTTCACGTGGCCGCGCGAGGTTTCAAGCAGGGCTTTCTCGTCGTCGTTGAGCTGCAGCTCAATCACGCGTTCGATGCCGTTTTTGCCCAGAATAACCGGGGCGCCCAGGTACACACCGTCGATGCCGTACTCGCCTTCGAGCTTGATGCAAACCGGGAACACGCGGCGCTGGTCGCGCACGATGGCTTCCACCATTTGGGCGGCTGCCGCGCCGGGCGCGTACCACGCCGAGGTGCCCATCAGCTTCACCAGCTCGCCGCCGCCGTTGGTGGTGCGGGCCACGATGGCGTCCAGCTCTTCCTTACCAATCAGCTCCGTCACGGGGATGCCGCCCACGGTGGTGTAGCGAGGCAGCGGTACCATGGTGTCGCCGTGGCCGCCCATGAGCACGGCCTGAATGTCTTTAGGGCTCACGTTCAGAGCCTCAGCCAAGAAGGCGCGGTAACGGGCCGTGTCCAGGATGCCGGCCATGCCGAATACCTTGGTGCGGTCGAGGCCGGAGGTGAGGTGGGCCTGGTAGGTCATCACGTCGAGCGGGTTGCTCACGATGATGATGATGGCATTGGGCGAGTATTTCACCACCTGCTCGGTCACCGATTTCACGATGCCGGCGTTGGTCGAAATCAGGTCGTCGCGGGTCATGCCGGGCTTGCGGGGCAGGCCCGAGGTAATCACCACCACGTCCGAACCCGCCGTTTTCGCGTAGTCGCTGGTCACGCCCACGGTGCGCGAGTCGTAGCCGATAACCGGCGCTTTCTGCCAGATATCGAGGGCTTTGCCTTGAGCAAAACCTTCTTTGATGTCAACCAGAACAATTTCGTTGGCGATTTCACGCGTGGCGAGCACATCGGCGCAGGTTGCGCCCACGTTGCCGGCTCCGACTACGGTAACTTTCATAAGAGAGGAATTGGGAGGGTTGGGGTTTCGCGGGTAAAAGTACGGCGGGGCCGCCTATGCTTTGAATGAAGGCCGGAGTTTTTCCGGTTGTGCCCGTAGGAACGCGCCATGGCACGTCCGGTGTCAGGACAAACCGAATGACAAAACGCGCCATGGCGCGTTCCTACATCCGTTGCACCGTCAGCACCCGCTCAGAGGTTTCTTCCACCTTGAAACGGTCATCGACGCGCCAGCCCACCACCCAGCAGATTTTGCCGTCGGCCGAGGTCAGCACGCGCACGTCGTCTTTCAAATTCAGTGGTACTTTCTGGTCGATGAGAAAGTCGCTGAGCAGCTTTTTGCCCTTCATGCCCAGCGGCATAAACCAGTCGCCCTCCTGCCATTTGCGCAGCGTGAGCGGAAATTTGAGTTTGTTGGCATCAAGCGCGGCCGTGCTTTTCGAGCGCGGAATGATGAAGTGGCGGGCATCGTCGTGCAACTCGGCCTTGAGGCGCATGCCGTCGGCCAGCAGGTCGGTCTGGCCCGCCGCCAGCTGAAACGTGCCGAATTTGCTGAGCCGCCGCGGGGTGATGACCAGATTCTCCCGGTCCTTCACCAGCCGGTGCGTGGGCGAGTCGAACCGCCGGCCGCTCTCGCCGCCGAAAGCCGCTACAATGTCCTTCACCACCAGCCACGAGAAGCCGAAGGGGCGCAGAATCTCGTGGAGCACCAGGGCCGTGGCGGCTGTTTTTTGCAGCATGCTGATGTTCAAATAGGTCACTTCGTCCTCGTCGCGGCGGGCCTGGGCGGCGGTTTCCTCCACGTAGCGGCGCACGATTTCCTCGGCCCCGCCCACGCGCTCGGCGGTGGCGGCCATGGTCTGGTCGAGGCTGGGGTTGATTTCGCGCAGCACGGGCAGCACTTCAATGCGCAGCAGATTGCGCTGGTACACGGGGCTGTCGTTGCTGTCATCTTCGCGCCAGCGCAGCCCGCGCTCCACTAGATACTCGTACAGGTCGTCGCGTCCCAAGCCCAGTAGCGGGCGCACAATGTGGCCGTTCTTCACCTGAATGCCGTGCAGGCCGGCCAGGCCGGTGCCGTGCGTGAGGTTGAGCAGCATGGTTTCGGCCTGGTCGCGCTGGTGGTGGGCCGTGGCGATATAGGCTAGCTGCTCACGCTGCCGCACCTGCTCAAACCAGCGGTAGCGCAGGAAACGCGCCGCCATCTGGGTCGAAATGCCTTCCTGCTCGGCAAACTCCTTGGTCTGGAAAAACTCGGCGAAGTAGGGGAGGCCGTACTGCTTGGCCAGCTTGCGCACAAACTGCTCGTCGGCGTCGGCATCCTCGCCGCGCAGGCCGAAGTGACAGTGCGCCACCGCCACCTGCGCCCCCAGCTTGTGCAGCACATCCAGCAGCACCACCGAATCGAGGCCGCCGCTCACGGCGACCAGAATGGGGTCGTTTTCGATGGAAAAAAGGTCGTGCTCCTCAACGAAGCGGCGGACGGCATCAAGCATATGAGATGTATGAGATATAATAACGTGTTAAGAAAGGCCGTCATGCTGAGCGCAGTCGAAGCATCTCTACCGCAGGAGCAATCCAATCGTTTCAACGAAGCGGTAGAGATGCTTCGACTGCGCTCAGCATGACGACTTGGGTTGTACCGTTGGCACTGGGTTATGAGCCGGCAAACGTGCCCGGCGGGCACTATGCTGCAAAGATGGCCGTTAGCGCGGGCCCCGTCCGTACCTTTGACCACCGAATGTCTCTCTTCCGCTTTTTAGTTCTGCTCTTTGTGCTGGGGCCGCTGCTGGGCAGGGGCCAGAATCCCATTGCGCCGCGCCCCGGTGCCCCCAAGGCGCCCGCGGCTGCTACACCGCGTCCGGCCAGGGGCGCCCCCGCCGCTAAAGGCGAGCCCATCAAGCTGTTAACTTCCGGCCAGCTCCTGGCGGGTGTTTTCAATAACTTAAGAATCCGGAAGCTGCTTGGCAACGTCAGCTTCCAGCAGGGCGACGTGTTTCTGTACTGCGATTCGGCCTACCAATACATTGATAACAGCCAGGTAGAAGCCTTTAGCAATGTTCGCATCGTGCAGAGCGACACGATGACCATCACCGGCGACCACGGTTTCTACGATGGCACCAAGCGCACGGCCCGCATGACCGGCAACGTGGTGATGCGCGACACCCGCATGACCCTCACGGCCCCGTCGTTGGAGTACGACATGAACCGGAAAACGGCCTACTACACCGAAACCGGCCATCTCACCGACCCGCAAAACACGCTCGACAGCCAGCAGGGCTTCTACGACCGCAACTCCAAAGTCTTCGTTTTCATCCGCAACGTGCACCTGGTTACGCCCGATTCGGAGCTGAACAACGACACGCTGCACTACAACACCGTCAGCAAGATAGCCACCGTGTATGGGCCCACGCGCATCAAGGGCAAACAGGGGAATCTGTATGCCGAGGGCGGCACGTACAACACCATCACCCGGCAGTCGGACTTCAAGAAAAACGCGAAAATCGACACGCCCAACTACCTGCTGAGCGGCGACCGGCTGGTGTACAACGAAACCACGCTCTACGGAGTGGCCGACGGGCACGTGTCGCTCACCTCTAAAAAGGACAACCTCGTACTGCACGGCGACCACGGCAAGTACTGGCGTGGCCTGGGTCGAACCAAGCTGTTTGGCGGCCGACCAGTGGTGCGTAACATTGGCAGTCAGAAAGATACGCTCTACATGGCCGCCGACACGCTCATCAGCGTGGAGGCCCGGCCCGGCCAAACCACCACCCGCACCGTGCTCTACGCCTTTCCGAAGGTGCAGATTTTCCGGGGCAACCTGCAGGGCATCTGCGATTCGCTGACCTACGACCGGCAGGACAGCATCATCTACCTCAACCAGGACCCCGTGCTGTGGCAGGCCAAAAACCAGCTCACGGCCGACTCCATGGAAATCCGCTCGAAGCGCGGCAAGGTGGACGAGATGCGCCTCTACGCCAACGCCTTCGCCGTGAGCCAGGACACGCTCCTGAACTTCAACCAGACCAAGGGGCGCAACATGATTTCGTATTTCCGCGACAACAAAATCCGGCGCGTGGATGTGCTGGGCAACGCGGAAAGCATCTTCTACGCCCTCGACGGCGACACGGCTACCACCGGCATGAACCGGGTGCTCTCGGCCAACATGCGACTGCTGTTTCTGGAAAGCAAGCTCAATAAAATATCGGTGCTCTCGAATCCGGAGGCCAAATTCATCCCGCCCCACGAGCTCAAACCCGACGACGAGCGGCTGAAAAACTTCCGCTGGCGCGCCAAGGAACGGCCCACCCGCCGGCAGGTGTTAGGCAAGCAGTTCGATGACCGGCCTAAAAAGCGGAAGGCCGTGAAGAAGAAGACCAAAACCGTTCCCAGGAAAGCCACCAAGGCCAAACCCACCCCGAAAAAGTCGTCGGCCAAGCCAACCAAGCCGAGCCCCAAAGCGGCGGCACCTGCCACCGGGCCCGCCGCCAGCGTGTTGGCCCCCAAAGCAGCCACAAAAGCCCCGGCTGCGCGGCGCTAACTGCAACCTTTCGCTGCCGCCACGCACTCTATTGGCCGGTGGCCCGGCCGGATTCGGCGCCGCGTTTGCCTTCGCCGGCTCAAATCGTTACCTTTGCACCCCTTATGCCGATTTCCCGCCTCACGGTTCTCTTTCTGCTGGTTAGCACGCTCTTGCTGGGCTCCTGTGCCAGCGGCTACCAAAAGCTGCTGAAAAGCACCGACGTCAATAAAAAGTACGAGGCTGCGGTGCAGTACTACGACAAAGGCGACTATTTCCGGGCCGGCACGCTGCTCGAAGACCTGATTCCGCTGCTCAAGGGCCGCCCCGAGGCCGAGAAGGCCCAGTTCTACTTCGCCAACACCAACTACAAGCAGCGCAACTACGTGCTGAGCGCATTCTATTTCAAGCAGTTCATTGATACGTATCCGAACTCGGACTACACCGAGGAGGCCACGTTCCTGAACGCCAAGTCGCTGTTTCTGGACTCGCCGGGCTACGAGCTCGACCAGACCAACACGGTGTCGGCCCTCGAATCCATCCAGGATTTCCTGAACCGCTACCCCGAGAGCAAGTTCAAGGCCGAAACCGATAACATGGCCCAGGAGCTGCAGAAGAAGCTGGAAAACAAGGCTTTCGAAAGTGCCCGCCTCTACTATCAGCTCCGCTACAACCAAGCCGCCGTGGTGGCCCTCACCAATTTCCAGCTGCAATACCCTGCCTCGGCTTATGCCGAGCAGGCGGCGCTGCTGCGCCTGAGCGCCCAATACGCCTGGGCCAAGGAAAGTGTCGAGTCGAAGCAGCGCGAGCGTTATCTCGAAGCGGTGAGCTTCTACCAGCAGTTCATCGACGCCTATCCCAAAAGCAAAAGCCTGAAGGCTGCGCAGGACATGTACGATTTCAGCCAGGCCGAAATAGTGCGGCTGAAATCCGTGCCCACCGCCGCCGCCAACTAATCTTTAGTTGTTAATTGCTCGTTGTTTAGTTGTCAGATTCAGTTCTGACGCTGTACCGGGCCTGACAGCTGACAACCAATAACTAATAACTAAACCGTGCCCATGAAACCTAATCCCAACGCCGTATCGAGCTCCATCGTAACGCGCAACATCGCCGACATCACCGGCGACAACGGCAACGTGTACGAGGCCATCGCCGTGATTTCCAAGCGCGCCAACCAGTTGTCGGTGAAGCTGAAAGAGGAGCTGAACGACCGCCTGGCCGAGTTTGCCTCCACGGTTGACAACCTGGAAGAAGTGTTTGAAAACCGCGAGCAAATAGAGGTTTCCAAGCAGTACGAGCGCATGCCCAAGCCCACCAGCCTCGCCATCGAGGAATTCCTGCAGGGCAAGGTCTACTACAGCACTCCCGAGCCGGAAGAAATTCCGGTGCCCCGCGAGCTGTTCTAAGCTTTCTTTTTTTGCCGAAAAGAACGTCATGCTGAGCGCAGCCGAAGCATCTCGCGTGCAGAAGTAATTATTTACTCTTGCACGCGAGATGCTTCGGCTGCGCTCAGCATGACGTTCTTTTGTTGAAAGCAAATTCACTTGTCATGCCCGCTGACTCCACTCCACCACCAACCAATCTGCACGGCCGCCGCATTTTGCTGGGCGTGAGCGGGAGCATTGCGGCCTACAAAACCGCGCCGCTCACCCGCCTGCTGGTGAAGGCCGGCGCTGAGGTGCAGGTCATCCTCACTGAAGCGGCCACGGCTTTTGTCACGCCGCTCACGCTGGGCACCCTTTCCAAAAAGCCCGTATTGACGGGCTTTTTGCGCGATGCTGCCGCCGGCGAATGGCACAACCACGTGGAGCTGGGCCTCTGGGCTGATGCGCTGCTCATTGCGCCCGCCAGCGCCAATACCGTCGGCCAGCTGGCCAATGGGCTGTGCCCAAATTTGTTGTGCGCGGTGTACCTATCGGCGCGCTGCCCGGTGTTTCTGGCGCCAGCCATGGACCTGGACATGTACGCCCACCCGGCCGTGACGCAGAATCTGGCGCGGCTGCGTTCCTTCGGCAACCACGTCTTTGAATCGCCCAGCGGTGAGCTGGCCAGCGGCCTTAGCGGTGCCGGTCGTATGCTGGAGCCGGAGGATATCGTGGCCGAATTGGAGCGGTACTTCGGTAACATGGCGGCGAAATGAGCGTCAGGCTGAGTGTCGCCGAAGCCTATCACGTGTAGCAGCAATTCAATCGTCGAAAAAGGAATTAGTGGCGGTATGCAGGATGCTTGACTACGCTCAGCATGCCGTTCTTTGGGTTCGCATTCTCCTCTCAAATACCTCATGCGCGTCCTCCTCACCGCCGGTCCCACCTACGAACCGCTCGACCCCGTTCGCTTTCTTGGCAACCGCTCGACGGGCAAAATGGGCTACGCGCTGGCCGAAGCCTTCGCGACCGAAGGCGCGGAAGTAACCTTGGTGAGCGGCCCCAGTCAGCTGCCCAACCCGGCCAACCCGTTGATTCGGACGGTGCGGGTAGAAACGGCGGCGGAGATGTTCGCAGCGGCTTCGGCAGTAGCTGGGGAGGCCGATGTGTGGGTGTTTGCGGCGGCGGTGGCCGACTACCGGCCCGCCCAGATAGCCACGGAAAAGATTAAAAAATCGGGCGAAACGCTGACGCTGGAGCTGGTTAAGAACGTCGACGTTGCCGCCACGCTCGGCCAGCAGAAGCGGGCTGAACAATTTGCCGTGGGTTTTGCGTTGGAGACTACGAACGAGCTGGCCCACGCCCAGGACAAGCTGCACCGGAAAAACTTCGACCTCATCGTGCTGAATTCCCTGCGCGATGCGGGCGCGGGCTTCGGCCACGATACCAACAAGGTGACGGTGCTGGATGCCGCCGGCCAAATCGTTAATTTTGAATTGCAGTCCAAGGCCGATGTGGCCCGCGGACTGGTAAGCCTGATTCTGGCCCGCCGGGCCGTAAATTATTGATGCTCATGTTGCGAAAATTTCGTTCGGCCTTGTCCTTGCTTGCGCTGCTTCTGCTGGCCGGCCCCGCTGCCCGTGCCCAGGAACTGCAGGCCGACGTACAGGTAACGACCCAAAACGTTACCATCACCGACCCTACGCTGGTGACGCAGATGCAGAACGAGATTCGGAACCTGCTCAACACCCAGGCCTGGACCTCGCAAACCTATCGGCCCGACGAGCGCATCAAGGTGCGCATGTTCATCGGCATCACGGCCATTCCGCAAAACGGCACTTACAACGCCACCATGCGCCTGATTTCGACGCGCCCGGTGTATGGCACCGGCTACGAAACCAACGTCATCAGCCTCACCGACCGCAACTTCAACTTCAACTATTCGCCCCAGAACCCCATTGCTTTCTCGCAAAATAGCTTCACGTCGAATCTGGCGTCGCTAGTGGGGTACTATGCTTATCTGGTGATTGGTATTGACCGCGATACCTTTGGGCGACTCGGCGGCACGCCTTACTACGAGCTGGCGCGCAACGTCGTCAACTACTCGGCCAACCAAACCATTACCAACGAAGTGGACGAGGGCTGGCGCGGCACGGGCTCACGTGAACGCCATTTCCTGCTCGACAACCTGACCGACCCGCAGCTCGAAGCCTTCCGCACCGGCCTCTACAACTACTACCGGCTGGGCCTGGACGTGTTCATTGAGAAGCCCGACGAAGCCCGCGCCTCGGTAATGACGGCCCTCACGGGCATCCAGAAAGCGGTGGTGACGCGTCCTGGCGCGCTGCTTACCCGAGCATTTTTCGACGCCAAAGCCGACGAAATTGCCAACATCTTCCGCACCAGCTCCGACCAGACTCAGAAGCAGCAGCTCGTGACCATGCTGACGGAAGTGGACCCCGGCAATTCGGCGAAATATCAAACGGTACTTAAGTAAATGATGAATTATAAATTATGAATTCTAAGTTGTCGTTCAGACGCTTTCTCAATTCATAATTTATAATTCAAAATCCATAATTAATTATAATGTTAGTCGATTTACGGATTAAGAATTACGCGCTGATTGAGCAGTTGGAGCTGCGCCCGTCGCCGCTACTGAACATTATTACGGGCGAAACCGGGGCCGGCAAATCCATTATGCTGGGCGCCATTGGCCTGCTGCTAGGCAATCGGGCTGACTCGCGCATGCTGTTCGATACCGAGCGCAAATGCGTGATTGAGGGCCAGTTCGATATTGCCAACTACCAGTTGCAGGACATCTTTGATTCGGAAGATTTGGACTACGACGCGCACTGCATCCTGCGGCGCGAAATCAGCCCGAACGGCAAGTCGCGCGCTTTCGTGAACGACACGCCCGTGACGCTGGAGGCCCTGCGCAAAATCGGCGCCAACCTGATGGACATTCACTCGCAGCACGACACGCTGCTGCTGGGCGACGGCGTTTTTCAGCTCAATCTGCTCGATTTGTACGCCGGGCTGGTGCCGCAGCGCACCATGTACAGCAGTGCTTTCCGGCAGTATCGCAAGCTGGAAGTGGATTTGCAAGCCCTGGAAGGCCAAGCCGCGCAGGCCAGCAAGGAACTGGATTACAATAGCTTTCTGCTGAATGAGCTGGAAGAAGCCCGCCTCGATACCGAAGACCAGGACGCCTTGGAGCAGGAGGTGAAGCAGCTGGAGCACGCCGAGGAAATCAAGTACAAGCTCAGCCAGGCCCTGCACGGCCTGCGCGACAGCGAAACCTGCGCCACCGGCACCATGAAAGAGGCGTCGGTGTTGCTGGGCCAGGTAGCCAACTATGCCGACAATTTTAAGGAGCTGCGCGAGCGCCTCGAAAGCTGCCTGATTGAGTTGCACGACATTGCCGATGAAGTAGAAGTGGCCGAGCGCCGCACCGAGGGCGACCCCGCCCGCGCCGAGGAGTTGCAGGACCGCCTCAATGTGCTCTACACCCTGCAGCGCAAGCACCAGGCCCGCGACCTGCCTGCCCTAATTGCCGTGCGCGACACGCTGCGCCAGAAAGTGAGCTCGGTGTTGAACCTGGACAAGGAAATCAACCGCTTGCGTAAGGACTCGGATGCCGCCCTGGCGGCCGTCACCAAGCAGGCCGCCAAGCTCTCGGAAAGCCGCCGTAAGTCGTTCCCGAACTTTGAGAAGCAGCTGGGCGCGCTGCTAGCCGACCTGGGTATGCCGCACGCGCGCATTGTGGTGCAGCACAGTACCGGTGCGCCCGCCGCCAGCGGCACCGACGTGGTGAACATCCTCTTTACCGCCAACAAAGGGGCTCAGCCCCAAACGCTAAGCAAGGCCGCCTCGGGCGGCGAGTTTTCGCGCCTGATGCTGTGCATCAAGTACATGCTGGCCGATAAGACGGCGTTGCCGACGATAGTTTTCGACGAAATCGACACGGGCATCAGCGGGGAAATTGCCGTGAAGGTGGGCCGTATGATGCAACAGATGGCGCAGAAGCATCAGCTGGTGGCCATTTCGCACCTGCCCCAAATGGCCGCGGCCGGCGACGTGCACTACTTCGTGTACAAAGAAGACCGCGCCGACCGCACCGTTAGTCGTATCCGTGAGCTGAACCAGGAAGACCGTATTAAGGAAATCGCGCACATGATTGCGGGCGCCAAGCCTAGCGAAAACGCATTCCAGAGCGCCCGCGAGCTGCTGGCGCTGCGCGGCGAGGTGGCGGCGTAACGTCCGTCATTGCGAGCGGAGCGAAGCAATCCGTACTGTTGTCGGCGACCAGCCTAATATTGTGACAAGCCCAACTGCTAACTTGCCGCCGCAAACCCAACGGTTGGGTTTGTCGCATCTGAGAGCTTGTCGCTGAGAGAGGATGGATTGCCGCGTTACGCTGCGCTCCACTCGCAATGACAGGCGGCCTAATCCTTACATAACTCCACCAAATCACCCCATGCCTAACAACCTCCTCGCCGGCAAAGTCGGCATCATTTCCGGCGCGCTCAACGACCAATCCATTGCCTGGAAAGTGGCCCAACGCGCCCACGCCGAAGGGGCGCGATTCGTGCTCACCAACGCGCCGCTGGCTATGCGCATGGGTGAAATCAATAAGCTGAGCGAGGAGTGCAACGCGCCGATTATTCCGGCCGATGCCACTTCGACGGAAGAGCTGGAGGCGCTGTTTTCGGGCGCGCAGGAAAAGCTGGGCGGCAAGATTGACTTCGTGCTGCACAGCATTGGCATGAGCGCCAACATCCGCAAAAAGAAGCACTACGGCGAGCTAGACTATAAATTCTTCCAGCAGACCATCGACGTATCGGCCATGTCGCTGCACAAGATGCTGGCCGTGGCCGAGAAGCAGGACGCCTTCAACGAGTGGGGCAGCGTGGTGGCTTTGAGCTACATCGCGGCCCAACGCGCTTTCCTCGACTACACCGACATGACGCAGGCCAAGGCCATGCTTGAAAGCATTGCCCGCAGCTACGGCCAGCGCCTGGGCAAGCTCAAGAAAGTGCGCGTGAATACGGTGTCGCAGTCGCCCACCAAAACCACGGCCGGCACCGGCATCACGGGTTTTGACGCGTTCTATAACTTCGCCGACATGATGTCGCCGCTGGGCAACGCCCCGGCCGAAGCCTGCGCCGACTACTGCATCTCGCTCTTCTCGGACCTGACGCGCTACGTGACCATGCAAAACCTGATGCACGACGGCGGCTTCAGCACCACCGGCATCTCGGCCGAGATTGTGGACGTGCTGACGAAGGTTTCCGGTATGCAGGAGTAGTTTCGATTTTTAAAAAGAAGAAAAAGCCTGGCCGGTTGGTCGGGCTTTTTTTATCAAATGCCTTTGTAGAAATACCGGCTCACGGTCAGGGAAACCTCGGCGTATTGCCGAAGGTAGTTGCCTTCGATGCCTACCTGAAAATGTCTGGCGAAAGGGTGGGTTAACTGGCCTTGCCATTGCCAGAAGGTGGGCCAGCGAGTGGCCTGGGCCGTGGCAAACAGACGAAAGGGATACGGCAGAAAGTCGTGCTGCAAACCGAAACGATAGCCGTAGCCGTGTTCGGAAGTTGCATCGGATTGTAACGATTGGTAACGGCCGTACCCTGCGCCGAGCAGCAGGATAGGCATTCGGAGATTTCCAATCCGATATTTCTGCAGCTTGGCGGTGGCCGTGTAGCTGCTGAAGCGAAGGCTGGGCGCTACGGCCTTCAAATGCTGATAGTTAATTTCCTCGTTCACGGTTATCCTGCCGTATTGCTTAATGGGCGGTAAGACCAACCCGAGTAACAGGCTGTGGTTTCGGGAAAAGTTGGTTTGGTAGCTGCCGGTTGCCGAGATGGGGAGGTGGAGGAAATGACGGCCGCCCAGCAGCAGCGTGGCACCAAAGGGCGCATAGCGGGTGCCGCTGCTTAGCCCAACCCCCAGATACGGGTAGTGCATCACCCCGGCATCCGCAACCAGACTATTTTTATCCGGCATTAGGCGAACAAGTAGACTACTGCCCGCTGCCACCCGCAAGTGCTGTGAGAAGTAGCCCGAATAGTGAAAAGTGAGGGCGACACTGTATAACGTTTCTGGTACGGTGAGGCTGAAGCCGCCCTCCGCATCCGAAGAAATACCGTTGAGAGTGCCGGTTTGCAAGACGGTAACGCCGGGCAGGCCGGCCCCGGACCTGGCATCGAGCGCCCGGCCGGAAACCGTGGTTTGGGCAAAGGCGAGGAATGGAAACAGGTAAATGCAGAGGAGTAGGAGTAAGCGCACACGGGCCGGCTAAAGAGGTTTGACGGTATGCTGATGCCCGAACCGGCCCGATTGCACAGGGGTGGAAGTGAAAATGAAGGGAACGGGTCGGGAACGATTGCGCAGAAAGTCCGTGCTTCCAGCCCGAGCAGCCGCTAGGTTTGCACCTGACTTTTCCGCCAAACCATGAAGAATCTAATGTTGCTGGTGCTGCTAAGTGGCCTTTCGCTGGGCCGCGCCTTTGGCTACGATTTTGTGGTGGCGCAGGACGGCTCCGGCCGGTTCCGCACCGTGCAGGAAGCGTTCAACGCGGTGCCCGATTTCCGCAAGAAAGTCACCACCATTTTCATTAAAAAGGGCCTTTACAAGGAGAAGCTAGTGCTAGCCGGCTCCAAGCAATTCGTGAAAATCATTGGCGAGGACCGGGACAAAACCATCCTGACTTACGACGACTACAACCAGAAGAAAAACATCTTTGGCGAAGACAAAGGCACCTCGGGCTCGGCCAGCTGCTACATCTACGGTACGGATTTTTCGGCCGAAAACCTGACGTTCCAGAACTCGTCGGGGCCGGTGGGACAGGCCGTTGCCGTGTGGGTCGATGGCGACAAGGCGGCCTTCCTAAACTGCCGGTTTCTGGGGTTTCAGGATACACTGTACACATATGGGCGCGGCAGCCGGCAGTTCTACAAGAGCTGCTACATCGAGGGCACTGTGGATTTCATCTTCGGCTCCAGCACGGCGTGGTTTGAGGACTGCGATATTTTTTGCAAAAAGGGCGGCTACGTTACGGCCGCCAGCACGCCCGACACGGCGCGGTTTGGCTATGTGTTCAGCCGCTGCCGCATCGCTGGCGACGCGCCGACGGGCAGCTTCGGCTTGGGCCGGCCCTGGCGGCCCTACGCCAAAACCGTGTACCTGAACTGCACAATGAGCGCCGTGATTCGGCCCGAAGGCTGGGACCCCTGGGACAAGGAATCGAACAAGAAAACGGCTTACTACGCCGAATACCAGTCAAACGGCCCAGGTGCCGGCCCTGGTAAGCGCGCTCCTTGGTCGCACCAACTCACCGAGGCGGAGGCCAAGGCGTACACCCGCGAAAGCGTGCTGCACGGCTGGCAGCCGCAACCGTAGCGTGTGCTCTGCAAGTCCGCACCTGCCCGAACGATACCCGCCACGCGCGGACTCGCAGAGTCCACGCTACATCCTTTCCCAATGAAACTGCTGATTCTTTTGTTGCTGGCCGCTGCTCCGGCCTTCGCCCAGACCGCCCCCAAAGCCGGCCCCATCACCGTGGCGCAGGACGGTACCGGCACCTACCGCACCGTGCAGGCGGCCGTGGACGCCGTGCCCAACCAGTCGCAGCAGGTGGTCACCATCCGCATCAAAAAGGGCACTTACCGCGAGAAACTGGTGGTGCCCACGCTCAAAACGCATATCCGGCTGGTGGGGGAGGACCAGGCCAACACCATCCTCACCTTCGACGACCACACCGGCGACGCGGCCGGGCACAACACCTACACTTCGCACTCGGTGCTAGTGCAGGGCAACGATTTTTCGGCCGAAAACCTGACGTTTGAAAACACGGCGGGCTACACCGCCGGGCAAGCGGTGGCCCTGCATGTGGAGGCCGACCGCGCCACCTTCACCAACTGCCGCATGGTGGGCAACCAGGACGTGCTGTTCCTGGCCACCGACCACACCCGCCAGTATTTCAAAAACTGCTACATCGAAGGCACGACCGATTTTATTTTCGGCGCCAGCACGGCCGTGTTCGACCATTGCACCATTCTGAGCAAGAAGAATTCTTTCATCACGGCCGCTTCTACGCCACCTCAGCAGACGTTTGGTTTTGTGTTTCTGAACTGCAAACTGCTGGGCGACACTGCCCGTGCCAAAAAGGTGTACCTGGGCCGGCCCTGGCGCCCCAACGCCCGCGTCGTTTACATCAACACCGAAATGGGCAGCCACATTGCCGCCGCCGGCTGGGATAACTGGAAGAATCCCGAGAACGAGAAAACAGCCTTTTTCGCCGAATATCATTCCACTGGCCCCGGCGCCAACCCTCAGGGCCGGGTGGGCTGGTCGTATCAAATCACGGCCGCAGAAGCCAAATCGTACACGCTCAAAGCCATTTTTGCGGCTAGTGAGCCGTGGCTGCCGAAGTAGCGGAGTAGTGGATTGGCGGGATGGCGGATTGAAGGAAGGCCTGTAATTGCGAGCGCAGCGAAGCAATTACAGAGGACATTTCAACCCACCAACCTACCTAATACCCTTTGCTCAGCTCCACCAGATTCTCTAGCGGCTGGCCGTTGTGGAGCTGCTCTAGGTTGTGGAGCAGCATGTCGACCTTGCTTTCGTCTTCGAGGGCCTGGCCGCCGCCGGTGTGCTGGGTGAGCAGCACGTTGGGCAGGCTCCAGAGCGGATTGTCGGCGGGCAGGGGCTCAATGGCCGTCACATCGAGCACGGCACCGCCGAGGTAGCCGGCTTGCAGCAGGCGCACCAGCTCCGGCTCGTCGGTGGTGTTGCCGCGGCCCACGCTGGCATAGATGCTGCCCGGGCGCATGGCCTGCACCAAATCGGCCGAGAAATAGCCTTCGGCGCTGCCGGGCAGGCAGTTTACCACGATGTCGGTTTCGGGCAGCACGGCCTTCAGTTCTTCTTTGGTGTGGAGCTGGGCCGAAGGGTCGGTGCGGGCCAGCAGCTGCACCTGGCACTCGAAGCCACTGAGCTGCTGGCGCACGGCTACCCCAATGGCGCCGGCGCCCAGCACCACCACGCGCTTGCCGCGCAGCAGGCCCGCGCGGTTGCGCACGAAAGCGCCGCCCACCCATTTTTTCTGAGATTGCAGCACGGCCAGTTCGGGCAAGTGGCGGTAGAGGGCCAGCAATCCGCCCACCATGGTTTCGGCGCAGGGCCAGGCAAAGAAGTCGCCCATGTTGGCCACCGGAATGGGCAAATGCAACTGCCGGTAGCGCTCGAAACCGGCCGAGTCGATTTGCCAGAAGCGCAGCAGCGGCGGCGCGCCGGCCGCAAACCAGGCCGGTGGTGGGTTACCCATCAGCAGGGCGGCTTCCTGAAAGGCGGGAAACTGCTGCTCGGCGGGCAGGTCGTGGCAAAAGGTGATTTCCAGGCTAGCCGGTGCCAGCCGCTGCAAATGCCTGCGGGCCGAAGCGCTCAGGGGAGAAAAAACAAAAAGACGCATGCGGGAGCCGCTCAAAAGGCGGCAGAATGGAGGAATGGCGAAAAACGGAAACGGGGCGGCAAAGTTGCCGCCCCGTCGTAGTGAGGTTTCAGAGCCGCCGTACCGTAGCGCGAACTTTGTAGTTCGCGTGGCACAGCAACACCCGAACGGCGCAGGGCACGCGAACTACAAAGTTCGCGCTACGGGCCTAGCGGGCGCTTTCGTCGCCGTCCACAGGCGCGCTCTGCTTGTGCACCTGGGCGGCCACCAGCGGGTCGGGCATCACCTTGCTGAAGCCCACCTGCACGTTGTTCATCACGCCGGCGATGATGCGGTGTTCGCCTTTCATCAGGGCTTTGTAGCCTTCTTTGGCCACGTCGGCGGGCTCCATGCCGCTGCCGTCGGCTACGTTTTTGGCCTGCGTCATGTGGGCTTTGTTGAAGAAGTCCGTCTTCGTGACGCCCGGCAGCAGGTTGGTGATGGTGATGTTTTTCGATTCTTTGTTTTCTTCCTGAATGGACTCCACGAAGGAGTTCACGAAGGCTTTGGTGCCGTGGTAAACGGACTGCAGCGGGCCGGGCAGCTCGCCCGCGATGCTGCCCACAAACAACATCTTGCCCTCGTTCCGGGCCTTGAACTCCTGCAAATACAGCTTGGCAAATACCACGTAAGCACCAATGTTGAGCTGAATAATGTCCAGTTCGCGGTTGATGTCGGTGGTGTCGAAGGTGCCGTACTGGCCCTGTCCGGCATCGTTCACCAGCACGTCAATCTGCGTGCCTTTGGCCTTGATTTCGTTGTAGACCTCGAACGGGGCCTCGCGCTTGAACAGGTCCTTGACGATGGTCGTGACCTTGACGCCGAATTGCTGGCGGATTTCCGACGCGGCTTTGTCGAGCAGGTCGGGCTCCAGGGCCACGAGCACGAGGTTGTATTGGTCTTGCGCGAAGCAGTTAGCCAGTTCGCGGCCGATGCCGCTGCTAGCTCCGGTGATGAGGGCGGTTTGTTGGGTTGCCATTAGGTTGTGGAAAGGTTAGAATGTGGAGTATTTCCTAACGCTTTCAGCGGGGCGGGGTTATGGTCGGGCTTTAATTTGCCGGAGTAGAGACGCATACTTGCGTCGCGTTGTTGAACGAAGCAAGCTGCTGCTCAACGACGCGACGCAAGTATGCGTCTCTACATCGCCCTGACGACTTTCAACACCGTTTCCTGATTCGTCCATATGTTCTCCGACAACCTGGCCGCTTTCACGCGCAACTCGATGTACCTGCCCGACTTGGCGCCCGATGTGGCGTTTCTCATCAAGCCGGACTTTTTTTACGGCAACTTCCGCAAGCCTGAGCCCGGCGACCTGCGCAACAAAGTGGTGAAGCTCTACCAGCCCCGCCAAACGCGCAGCGGGCACTTGGTGCTCAGCGCCGCCGCGCTGGGGCACGAGGCCGAGTTGGCGCGCTACTACACCTCGGTGGTACAGGCCGCCGCGCTGCACCGCAAGCAGCTCAAAGACCAGCGGCACTACTTCTGGATTCGGCCCGTGCTGCTCAGCCGCGGCGAGGCGGTGCTCACGTTTCCGTGGTACGACACGTTTCCCGAGAGTGCCTCCCTGCTACAGGGCCTGATGGACCCCGTGCCCGAGGGCATTCTGTACGATGATATGGACCAGGGCTGGAGCAGCGCCGCCTATGCCACCGCCGATAAGGTGTATTTCCTACAAGGCGACGAGGGCGGCCGCCGGGTGGACACCGCCGTCTGCACCGACCGGCCGCGTCTGCAGCACGCGGCCGGCCTGGCCCTGGCCCGCACCCGGCAGGTGCTGGAGGCGCTGGTGAAGCAGGTGGGGGAGGACTATTGGCGGTTTCGGCCCAACGTACCGAAATGGTGAAACAGGGCAAATACGCAAAACAAGACAAACACGAAAAACAGGGCCTATTTGACGGTTTGCAGGCCCTATGAGCGAGTTCGTAAGGCCTATGTGGCGGTTCGCAGGCTCTATGCGTCGGCCGTGGGGCCTATGTGGCGGTGTGCAGGCTATATGAACGGGTTTGCAGGTCCTACGGGGCGGTTCACAGGTCCTTACCAGCCATTTGCAAGGCCTATGAAGAAGTTTGCGGGGTGAAACTGCGGTTTCACAGCCTCTTACGAAGCCAGCAGCAACTGCTTGCCGGATTTTTCCTGGGGGTAGTGGACGATGATGTCGCGCAGGATGGCCATGTCTTTGGGGCAGGCGGCGGCGAAAGTTTCCCAGTTTCGTAGCACCACGGTGTCGGGCATTTCGACCACGGCGATGATGGCATCCCAGAAGGCGTCCCAGCTCACGCCGTACCAGTCGGGGAAGTGCAGCTCGCGTTTCATGAGCATGTGGAAGGCGGCTTTGGTGTCGATGTGGGCGAGGTCGATGGTCATGGTCTTGCTGGCGCGCGTATTCAGCTACTGGTTTTCCTCGTTCAGCCAGTCGTGCATGGTTTGCGCGGTCCAGCCTTGCTGCTCCCAGGCGTGGTCGGCCAGCCTGGTGAGGCGCTGGGCGAAGTACTGGCCAATCAGCGTATCGATGTTGAGCAGGTCCATTTCGCTGACTTGCCGGGCGTACAGTTTCAGGAGTTCCTGTTGCAGGTTAGTGAGCGGTTGGTTCGGGGACATAGCCAGCGAATTTACAAACCTGCCTGCACCTGCCGAGGCGGGGCGATGAACGAGGCGGTGGGCGGCTGGGCGTCGGGCAAGGTGCTGAGGTACATTTTGCCGCCCACGCTGAAGCACAGGTGCACGCCCCATTTCAGGTCCTGAGTGGTGCCGGGCAGGCGCAGGCAAAGGGCTTGCAGGTCTTCGATGGGCATAGACTAATTTGTTTATTGGCACCAGTCGAATAGATAATTCAGAATTACAGTAGAGGATTTATAAGCACCCAAAGCAAAATTGTAAGCGGTAGAAGAGTAGGCAAGCTCATAAAAATCTTTGGGTTTCTATTTAATTTAGAAGTCCAAAGCATGGCTAATCCAATCATAATAATTGGCAGCATGAGTACACTGTAATAAGGATTGATGCCGATTATGCTTCCAATCATTATAATGATAAATCCAACAATATGCTTCATGCTATTTTATTTGCCTCAGTTTGTGGAAAGCTTTATTGCAAATTTGCTTAAAATAAAGAGTCAGACTTCAAGAAACTGTGTCCAGTATTTTAGTTTATCAAGGACTGAGTAAAAATTATCCAGATATATCGACCACAAAGTAAGGAGGCTGCTAACGTAGACATGATAACTATATTTTTGACACCAATGAATGGAATCTGAGTTTGCTTTGGAAGCAAATTTGCCAGCCAGATGACCAAATTAATGAATAGGCCCAGCAGGTAAGTAGCCACGTAAACGGCACCAAAAATTACCGGTATTGCGATAAGCATCATGATTGTGTAGTATCAATCTCTCACTTAAAAATACCAAACGATTTCTCACGAAGCCGTATCCAGCACCTCGTCTCCGTCGTCGGCCATCGTCTTCGCTAGCTTCTCGATGTTTAGGCTCCGGGCCGAGGCGTCGAAAATCTCGCGGTAGGTGCCGTGGCGGGCGTAGAGCTCGTCGTGGGTGCCGCTTTCCACGAGGCGGCCTTTTTTCATGACGTGGATGCAGTCCGAATCCACGATTTGGGCGAGGCTGTGGGAGATGATGACCACCGTGCGGCCCTGCTTGATGGCGTCGAGCGAGTTTTTGATTTGCTCGGTGGCGATGGCGTCGAGGCTGGCGGTGGGCTCGTCGAGGAAGATGATGGGCGGGTTTTTGAGGAAGAGCCGGGCGATGGCGATGCGCTGCTGCTGGCCGCCGCTGAGCTGCTGGGCATCACTCTGGTACTGGCGGGGCAGGTCCAGAATCTGGTCGTGCAGGTAGGCCTGGCGGGCGGCGGCTTCGATTTGGGCTTGGGTGGAGGTGAAGTCGCCGTAGCGGATGTTTTCTTCGATGGTGCCCTTGAAAATGTGGTTTTTCTGGAGCACCAGGCCGATGCGCTGGCGCAGGGCGTGGGTGTCGTAGTCGGCCAGGGGCTGGCCGTCGAGGAGCATTTGGCCGGAATCGGGGGCGTAGAACTTGCAGAGCAGGTTGATGATGGTGCTTTTGCCGGCGCCGCTGAGGCCGACGAGGGCGGTGGTTTTGCCTTCTTCGATGGTGAGGCAGACGTCGTACAGGGCCTGGGTGCCGCTGGGATAGGTGAAGTCGACGTTGCAGATTTCGAAGGTGCCGCGCACGTCGGCCGGCTGCAGCGGGCCGGTTTCTTCGATGGCGGCGTCGGCGTCGAGGATGGCGAAGAAGCCTTCGGAGTAGGTGAGGGCCTCGTTCATTTCGTCGTAGATGCGGTGGAGCTGCCGGATGGGCGCCGACACGTTGTTGAACAACAAGATGTGAAACATGATGGCGCCGATGGAAATCTGGCGGTCGAGCACGAGGTAGGCCGTGAGGATGATGATGACGACCACGCCAATCTGCTCCACGAAGGTTTTGAGGCCGTCGTAGCGGAAGTTGGTTTTGCGCGTCACCAGTTGGGCATTCACCAGCTTGGCCTGGGTGTCGGCCTGCTTCTGGCCCTCAAACTGCTCGCGCACGAAGCTTTTGATGACCACAATCGAGTCGATGATGCTGATGAGGCCGTGGTTTTTCTCCTCGCGCAGCTTTTGCAGGCCGCGGCGCACGCCCTGCAGGCGGTCGGCCTGCCGGAAGCTCAGCCAGAAATACACCGGCAGAATGGCCAGCGCCACCAGTCCCACCCATTTGTTGGCCACGAACATCACCACCAGCGCCACCAGGGCGTTGGCAAACAGCGGCAGGATGTCGATGAAGAAGTTTTGCACCAGCTTCATGAGGCTCTCCACGCCGCGGTCGATGCGGGTCTGGAGCTTGCCGGTCTGGTTGCCCTCGTCGGAGAAAAAGCCCAGCTCGTAACTCAGAATCCGGCTCACGGCCTGCTGCGACAAGGTGCTGCTCACGTTGATGCGGATTTTCTCGCCGTAGTATTTCTGCCCGAAGGTGATGAAGGTGTTGATGATTTCCTTGCCCAGCAGGATGCCGCTCACGGCGGCCAGCATGGGCCAGCCGGCGGCCAGCGCCTCGTGCCGGTCGAGGAGGCCCTGCACGTTGTCCACGATGTAGCGCAGCACGAAGGGGTTGACCTGCGCGGCCAGCGAGCCCACCAGCGTAAGCAGCAGCGTGGCGATGACCAGCGGGCGGTAGGGCCGCACGAAGGGCAGCAGGCGTTTAATAATTTCCCAAAGGCTCATCTAAGCGGGCGGTAAGTGGAGCCGGTTAGACGGGCGGGGTGGGGGTGGGGTTGTTTTGGGGCTAATCCCGGCTTTTGAGTTCGGTACGAATAGCCTGCACCAAATCAATAGAAGCAGGGCTTCCATCCAGGATATTGGAGTAAGAGCAGTAAGTAGGAAATAAATTGCCCTGCGCTTTATGAAGAAATAAAATATAGGTTTCTCCTGCACTGAACAGCATGTCGCAATTGGAATAAGTGGAGTGTATTTCGATGATTTTACCTGCTTTGTACTTGCCTTTGAAATCTTGTTGAACAATGATTTTTACTGAATATCCACGAGAAACTGTGTCCTGAATACCAATACTGCGCAAAAAGAGATGGTAATCCCTTCCTTCTTTGTTCTTGTCGTCTAACACCGCAATTACTTTTCCTTTGAGCAAGTAAGGAGTGGATTTGATATGCTGTCTAACAGGAGTCATTAGGCAATCACACGCCGAAGCAGCTTGGCTATAACCGACGAAGAGCAAGAGCAGAAATAAGTTTTTCATCCTTGAAAACTACTTTAAGAAACGTTGGAATTAAAAGATGCACGCCTCGATTAAAATGCACATCCCGCTGGCGCTCGTGGCAGGAATCCCAAACTAGTTGTATGCAAAGCCCAACCAGTTGCCCGAAAAGCGAAACCAGTTGCTCTTTTTGCCGAACTCACTCCCTATTTTAGGCAACCAGTTCGTGTCTGACCCAAAGCAGTTGCTCTTTTTGGGCAGCGCACCTCCTGAAAAGGGCAACTGGTTTCGCTATTTAGGCAACTAGTTCGGGTTCGACCCAAACTAGTTGTTCTTTTCAGGCAACCACTTCTGTTTCTCCCCAGCTACTGCTGAAGTAGAAGAGGGGCGCCTACCAACTCCCGCAGCCGGGCTCGGGTCACGGTCTGGTTGTTCCAAAGCGTAGGGTCTTCATACTCCAACAGGGCCAGACTCAGGTCCGATTGCTGGGCCAGCCAGGCCACGAAACCGGCGCGGTCAGAAAACGTGCGCTCCGGCTCCAGGCCGCCTTCCCACACGGGGCCGTAGCAGTAGTGGCCATCCACGAAATCCAGGCCCATGCCGCAGTAGGCCGGGTGGCCATAGCTGAGTCGGCGGCCTTGGGCCAGCGCCTCGGCTACCTGAGCCGCCAATTCGGGGCCGAAGGGCGCGGGCGAAAGCCCCCAGCGCAGGCGTTCACGGTAAGCGCGGTTCCGTTCGGCTTGGGCGGCAGCTTCGGCGGCTTCGGCGTGGGCTTCTTCGATGGCAGTGGTGTGCTCGTAGGTGAAGTTGGACTGGCGCAGGTTCACGGCGATGGCCAGGAAACCGATGCCGCCGGGTGTTTCGGCGGCGTATTGGCGGAGCAGTGCCTGTAGCAACGCCTGCTGGGGCAAAGTGAAAGGATACACGGCTATTTCCTGGCCGCTCTGGTGATGGCCCCGGGCATCATAGATTAAATCCTGGGGCGTGGGCTGCATCTGGAGGCGTCCGCCCCAGCACTCCGATGAGGTGAAAAGCTCCGTCAGCGCCTCGTTGAGACGGATTTGGGTGGGCGTGAAATCAGGGTTCATTGGACGAATGTTTCCAGCCGCTGCCGGGTGATGGTTTGATTGTCCCAGTACCACGGGTCTGGCTCTTCCGTACGTGCCAGGGATTGGTCTGATTGCTGGGCCAGCCACTGCACGAAGGCCGCCCGGCTGGCAAATATCTGCTGCGGCTCCTCGATGAAATCCCCGTCGTACAGCTCACCATAGCAAAATTGCTGGTTGCGGTAGCGAAGGCCCATGCCGCAGTAGTCGCGGTGCGAAAAAGCCACCGCCTGGCCCTGGACTAGGGCGTCGGCTACTTGCCCGGCCAGCACGGCGCCGTAGGGCGTGCGGTCGCGGCGCCGGTTTTTGCGGGCCCGTAGCTCCTGCTGCTGCCCAGCTGCGGTGGCGGCGGCCTGTTGCACCGCACTGGTGAACTGCCAGGCGCAGTGGCCACTTTCAACCTCCACATCGACAGTTAGGCGGGCGCTGCCGGCGGGGTGGCCGGCTGCAAGATAATCGGCCACCAGGCGGTTAAACAGCCGGTCATTAAAATCCCAGAAAAACAGCGGCTTGCCATCGGCCCGCTCGCCGGTGAGGCTAAATTGGGCCGCGGCGCCATCCACGGCAAAGCGGCCGCGCACGCAGCCCGCCGCGCGCAGGCGGGCTATCAGCAGGTCATTGATGGGACGTTGGGTGTCGGTGAGGGTAGCCACAGAAAAAGGGAGAACGATGATGAAAGCAACGACGCAGAGCAAGGAATGCGGCACCAATTATTCAATCGTGAAGTTGCGCCACCTGCCGCGCAATAAATAACAGAAGCCAACACGACCTGCAATCGCCAACCTTTGCCTGCCCAGCTACGAATAGCTGATTAAATTCCTCCATACCATGCGCTACGTTTCGCTGTTGCTTCCGCTACTAATGCCGCTGGCCGGCCGGGCCCAGGTGAAAACCACTCCGCTGGCCCCCGCCGCCGTGCCCGCTAGCCTGCGCCATGCCGGCAAGGTGAAGCAGGCCCTACGCTACACCGACCGCACCGGCACCTACTGCGTGCTCACCACCGAAACCGGCCCCGTGCGCGCCGCCAAGCCCGATGACGGCCAGCGGGCCGACCTCTACGCCTACCAGTACCAGCTGCCCGCCACCGGCGCCTCCACGCTCAGCTGGCAGGTACACGATTTTGTGCCCGATTGCCCGCTCGACCTCGAAGCCCAATTCCTCCCTGGCAGCCTCACCGTGACGGACCTCGACCAGAACGGCACCGCCGAAGTCTGGGTCGTTTATCGCACCACCTGCCGGGGCGACGTCAGCCCCAGCACCCAGAAAATTATCATGCGCGAAGGCGCGAAAAAGTACGCCGTGCGCGGCAACAGCCGCATTCAGGTAGGCGCCAAGCAATACGACGGCGGCGACTACCAGTTGGACGCTGCCTTGCAGACGGCCCCCGCCGTGTTCCGGCAGCACGCTGTGAAGCTGTGGCAGCGGTACATCAGCGAGAAGCTGGAATAAAGGAAATTGGTCCAGCGGCATTCGGTTCATAGCCATTCAAAAAGAACGTCATGCCCATCTGGCGTGGGGGGGGGCGGAGGGGCCCGCGGGGGGAAGGAAGGAAATTGGCAGGCGGCGGGGAAGCGTCGGGTGCGCGGGGGCCCGGGGGGGGGGGGGGGC
>NZ_JAUQSX010000005.1 GCF_030581005.1 Hymenobacter mellowenesis
CTGGAAGCGGCGCCACCGGCATCACTCGCCGGTTGAAGGTGGGCAGCGAAACGGACGATGAGTTCTGCAACAGCCACTGCGCCTTCTTGAGCTACAGGGCGACAGATTATTTACATTCTGAAGTACGTTGATTGCAGAATGTAAAAGGGTTGTCTTATCTAAATCACCGTTGAAGTGACCCGTTTCGAATAGCAGACTTCTGGGGTCTTACTCTAGGCCGCCTGCCTGCCGCGAAACAAGTCGAAACGTTGCCTATCACATGAAGTAGAGAATTGCCAAGCCCAGTAACTGGTTGTGAATCACCCTCGGGTTTTTAATGGCCCTGGTCTTGGTGAAATGCAGCGCTGCCGAAATCAGCCTGTTGGCTTGCTGGTACTAGGGCATCGCCCACGTCGCCGAGGTGTACTGCAGCGGCAAGGGGAGATGTGCCTTAGTTACTGGGACGAAGTGGCGGGCGTTCGCCGCAACGGCGGCCGGGCGTGGGACGGCAAGGCCTGAGTGGGGGAGTGGTACGTGGTGCACTACGGCGTCTTTGACCCGGCTGGCAACGACTTCCTGTATGACCTGTCCGTGCCCGACAGCATCCTGGAAGCCCACGGGCTCCAATGGCAAGCCTTCCTGCGCCATGCGCATTATCACTCGCCCTACATTTCCTATAACGCGGTCATGGACCAAGAGTAAACCCTCGTTTCTCTAAATTGAGCGCGTTCAACATAGTACCCTTTTCCTAGACGGCTGCTTAAGGGGTAGAAGCTTTGCCTGCGGCGCGATACCCCTTGTAAAAAAGTCCGCTAAATGCCAAAGTGGCCACCGACAGGAAGGCCTTTACGGCCCACACGTTCCGTTCAAGGGCCTCGTCGAGCATCGCCACTTGGGGCGACGCCGGCGCGTAGAGTACCCGGACCCGCTCGTCTAGGCGGTGACGCTGGTCGTTCGTTGTGAACTGGTTGGTGAGCTGGTAGCGCGTGCGCCGGACGGTGTATTCCACCGTGTACACCGTCGAAGGGTACCGCCCCCCAGGGCGGGAAACGTCGACCACCGTGCCCTCGGCGCGCACGCCGGCGCGCCGCAACGCGTCGGCGAATCGAAACGCTTGCCAGGCTTGTGCCGCAAAAAAGACCGCCACGGCCAGCAGAACGATGCTCGAATACAGGAGCCAGCGAGGCGCAACGGGAGGATTTCGGGGCATGCAGGGGGCGGGGCAGACGCTGGCCAGGAGCCCCAATGGGCTTTAAAATTACGCTTTGGTTTGGTATGTAATCCCGCCCCTGCTATTCGGACCCTTTACTTGAACTGGGTGAAACGGCTGCGGACAGCGATAGAGCGTAGCGACTTAGGGGTGCCGTCGGTAGTTCAGGGTAAAGCTGCCGACTTTCCCAATTGCTTCGCCGTCCGGCTGGACGTACACCAAGTGAAACGCCTGTTTAAAGGCCATCAGCGTCGCATAAGACGCCTCCGTGAAATCATAGGCCTCCGCAAACTCCCGGCGATTTGCCAAGACAATGGGGTAGAGGCTTGTGTGGGGGGCCAAGGTGAGCTGGTCCGGGCCGCACCCGCGGAGGGTGGCGTGCAGGCGCAACCGCCCGTTGGGGTGTTCGAGCACCAGCGTGGAGGGCCGCGCCGCGCAACGGGTGCTCGCATCAAACACGAGCGGGCCATCGGTCAGGTTCGTCATCTTCAATCGAACCCCTAGGGCCGGGCTTTCCAAGTACTCGTCGGTATCCAAGCGGGGCAACTCGACCCGTACCTCCAGCACTTCGATGCCGACGGAGGGGGGCGTTTGGCGGGGAGAACAGGCCGTGAGCAGACCGGCCAATAACAAGAGATACTTCATGGCGAGATAGCCTGGGCGACGCTCAAAATAACGCTCGTTTTCCGATTTTCACCGTTTGCGCAAACTTAAAGAGCTTTAGCGCAGGTCTTAGTTTTGGCTGTACCTTGTCGCCGCCGCACAGCCCTTGCCAAGGTGCTGCTGCCGTTGGGAGGCCATGCGTCCCTGTCTGTTCTCGCCCGTACTCCGTCTGCTTCGCTGCCATGAGGCTTCTGCTCTGCTCGCTCCTGTCCCTAGCCCTGCTGCTACCCGGCTGTGTTATTACCCACTCGCCGGGCTTCCACAGCGGCTACCGTCGGTTGCCGGCCGCCGAACAAGAAAAAATCCGCTTTCTGCCGGCCCATGCGCCCTGGCCCGCCACCGCCGACGGGTACCTATACGCCGTCACTGCGCAGAGCCTGCTCCAGGCGCTGCCCGTGGGCGAAACCACGCTGGTGTACCTGTGGGCGCCGCATTGCCACGGCCGCGGGTGTGCCTCGTTGCAAGGCGTAGAAGCGGACTGCCGCCGCCAGGGCTACCGGTTCCAAGCCGTGGCCGAGTACTACGCCGACCTGGCGCAAATCAAGTTGCAGCCCCCGCTGCAACGCCCGCTGCTGGCCATCAACCACCCCTATTACCGGTCGGACTACTGCCAGAAGTATGCGCGCCTGTTTCAGGCCGAATTGCGCCAGGGCCAGCCGCTGCCGGACAGCTTGGAACACGCCCGGTACTACGTATTCCAGGGCCGCACCTTCGTTCGCGCCCTCAACGCGCTGCCCGGGGTTCCACCGCAATTTCAGCCCACAGCCCCGTTGCGTAGTTTCCATTAAGGGCGTCCCTTTCTTTTCCGAACGGCAGGCGCTTCCCCTCATAATGAATCCCCAGCTGAAGCGATTCGGACCCTTTCAATAAACCATTATTTCCCCTTCTCATCTGGCTGTCTCCTGGGCTGGCGCCTGCTTGAAAAAGCTCAGCAAGAGAAGCCCCACCGCGGCCCCGTGCAGCAGGTACTGCCCCCACTCGTTGACGAGGTGCAACTCCCCCCGGAAGGCGGGCACGGGGAAGCGATGGGCGTCTTGCCACACCGTTACCCCCAGCGACAACAAATAGAGGGCGACAAACAGCGCTTGGGCCCACCGCTTGCCCCGGCCAATCAGGTAATAAAGCCCCAGCACCACGGGCACACTCGCCAGCAACACCAGCAACGTACGGGGCGGCAGGTGCGGCGCAAAGAAGCCTTCGCGGGTGAAGTAATTGAGGAAGGTGCTGTACCCGTAGCCCAGAAACAGGAGGGCCGACGCCAGAACATTGCAGCCGTGTCGGGTCAAAGTCATGGAGCGAAAGTAGTCCTCCTTTAGATTAACGGGCCTAAGTTTAAGCCACGACCGTTTGGGTAAATGAGCAGGGCCTAAGCAGCAAATCGAGAAAACGCCAGGCTGAATTCTAACTGGTGCCCGCTTAGTCTTTTCAGCTCTTCCATTAGGGCTTCCGTCACGAAAACACTGTTCTCGCCAACACGGTATATTTCCCACTCGTCGGTAGTACGCGTGGTCACCGTGCTGTCGGATGCCTCGTGTTGGATACACACGTCCAAATAGTTGTTTCACACCAGTTTTCGGACTCCATCCGCCACCGTCGCGGCGCGAAGTTGCACCTGGTCTCCGAGTTGCCGAAGCACGCGCTCGTACTTGTTATCGAACAAGATGTAATCAACGTTGGTCAGCACATCGACAGGTTGGTCGTATTGCATGACCCGGAAGGCGGGGCCCGCGGTCCGCCACAGTAACAATCGGGTACGAGACGAAGAACTTAGGTGCCAAAGGGCCATAGGCAGTACATCTACACAGCCAAGGTAAGGAGCCTGCTGACCATTTCCGTGAACCCTCGTTTTCCGATTCTGACCCTTTGAGTAAACATATCCGTCAATGGGTATTGAGGGTTTCCGCCCGGTTGGGGAGGTGATAGGTATCCGCTAAATAGCGGTAGAGTGCCTGCTGGTTGGGAAATTCGCCGCCGACATCGGATTGAATCGGCCCATTTGCCCCGTAGAGGTAGTAAGCGAGGCCGACGATTTCCCAAACGCCCGCATTGTTCGTGGCCATGACCGGCGGCGGGGCCTCGTACGTGGCCGGCAAGGGCCGGCAAAAAAAGAGGATGGTGGTCGCCGGCGGCAGGGTCGGGCCGAATCCGTCTCCCCGGACATGGCCTGTGTTCGGCAGCAAACGGTAGACCATTTCCCCCCGGTCCTCGTCCCACTGCTTATGACTGAAGCGGAAGCCCTTGTACGCCACTTGCACCGTGCCCGGGGCTAGGCGCCCGCGCAACGTTTTGGTAAGCCGCACTTCGCTGGAGCGGAACAGGCGGTTGCTGTCCGCATTGACGTAGTGCACGGTACGGACTAGAGTTCCCTCAAAAATGAGCGCGGCTTGCCGCATGGTGGCGTCGTCTTTTTCGCGCTGGGTCGCCTCCTGCGCCCGCAGCAAAGGCGTTGTCGCCAGGCACAGCACCGCACTAAGCAAGGCCCTGCAACAGATGAAGGGAAGCGTCATCACGCGAAGGTAGCGGAGCGATGAAAAAACGCTTCTTTTGCTATCTGGACCGTTTGAGTGAACATAAAGGGGCCTTATTTCCAGCGGTCTTTAGCCGTTTCCCAGAAGCCCATGGGCGGCATATCAGCCCACTTCGTTTCCGTCCAGTCCGGAAGCGGAGGCATGTGCTCCAATTGCCCTCCAAAACGCTGTAAAACGACTAGAAGAGCGCTTTCCAGATATTGATAGCTTCGGGGAGACGGGCGCGGGTTCAGCGATAAACTGATGCTATGCGGATAGGTGGGAAACGGCGGGACGGGTAGCCCCAGTACGGCTTCCATGATGCGTTGCAGCTTTAGCAATCGGTCGGTGGACCAATTGACCTCAATGCTCCAGCTGGGCTTTTCCGGATGAAATAGCTCGATGTATCCTTCTTGCTGTGCCGCTACCCCATCGGGAGGCCCGTTAGTACTTGTAAAGCAGCAAGTACTTGAGCCGGCGTAGGCGGGTTAAGAAAGCGTACTTCGTAGTAACGGATACCAATGGCCATAGCCGAAAGCTACGCACTTGATTAACTAACGCTCCTTCGATTGAACGGAGCGCGTTTACCTTGGGACCCTTTTCTTGAATATTGCACGAGGCTTGCGCGCGGTGGATTGCCGCGTGCGCCGGCCTTATCCCTTGGGCCCAAACCAGTAGGCGAGGGACAGGTGCCCCGTCCCGTTGTAATACGGCCGGCCGAAGTACAGGCCGGCGACGGGTACCAGCCCCAGGCTGTACTCGGCTTGGGCCAAAAACGCGCCGCGCCGGTAGCCCACCCCGGCCTGCGCCCCGGCGTCGACCACGCGGGTAAGGACGTAGCGGGTCGATACTCGCCAGACCGGGACAATGGTCTCAGTCCCCACATACGGCGCATCGGGGGCCGTGTTGGTCAGCGCGTAGTTCCCGCCCAAACAGGCCGCCAGGTAGCCCCCAAACGAGAGCTGCAAGCCCCGTCCCATGCCCCGCGGGGCGTACACGGCCGAGACGGGCAGGGTCAGGTAATGCAGGCGCAGGGCCAGGGTGTAGTCGCCGTAATTGGGCAGGTTGTGGTTGTGGTATAAGTCGGTGTTGGCGTGGCGCACGCAGTCGCCCTTCTGCGTGTAGAGCACGCCGGCCCGTCCGGCCCAGTGCCCCGTGCCGCCCAGCTGCCCCACCACACCGGCCTCGAACCCCGGCCGGTACGTGCCGGGAGCCACGCGGGTATTGTCGTCGAAGTAGTGGCGCGTGGCCAGGGTGCCGCCCAAGCGGGCGACCCACGAGAAGGTGGTCTGGGCCAACAGGTCGGCGGGCCGTAGCCCGCCGGCCAACCCGACCAGTGCGGTGCAAAGCAATCGATTCATCGGACAGAATGTAAAGCATAAGATCACCAAACGCTTAGAGCGCCCTTTAGTATGTGCCGGCGAGCCGGTCCCATACCGCTGCGGCGGGTCATGCGCCCCGGTTTTCCACCCTTTCGCTGAACAATCAAAAGCGAGAAATACGCAGCACTCTTCCGTCCGTAACGGCCTGATGGACCATCGCCTGCAGTGCCTCGTGAAAACGGCGGGTTTCCGGCTCAAAGCCGGACGCATCAACAGCGGCCAACTGAGCTGCGAACAAGGGCAAATCGTCGACGGCCCTTTCCACTTCGTCACCCCAGCAGCCGGTACACAGATGATAATCCAAGAGCAACCCCTCCCATAACCCCTGCGGTCCCGGTGGAATAGCCTCGAAAACAGCATGGATGTAGCCCCCATACGTTGAGGGAACCGCCGGAAGGGCCCATTAGCGTAAAGGTTATCCCCTCTTCCCCCCCCAATCCACTATAAAAATCGCCATTGGTCTGGTCCATGACTTCAAAATAAAGGCATCTACTCAAACACGAGGCGGTCGTAGAAGACAGCTAGTAAACATTCCTTCAGCTGAATTGCCGCGTTTACTTTGCTACCCTTTTCTTGAACCCAATTTCCTTTTAACCATAACAAGTCAAGAAACCCAATCGTCCGGCTGCCACCGCCTTCTGTTGATAAATCACACCATGCTCCTACCAAAAAGAATTCCTGCCTTCCTTTATCAAGGGGCACGCGGGATGCTAATCAGCGTTTTCGCGCTACTCGCCTCGGAAGCCCACGCGCAACGGCCGGTGGTTTACCTCAGCATATCCAACCCGGCGGGCCCGTTACTCATCAACTCGACCAAGGATTTTAGCGCGGTACTCGCGCCGTTGCGGCAGCAGTTGCAAGCCAACGGCTACCGCGTTACGACGGAGCAGGATACCCTGACGCATTTGCTGGAGCAGCGGGCCGGTTTTCCTTTTCTCTACGCCGATGTCGTCTGCTACCAGCAGGCCGGTAGCTTCCCAACGGTCACGTTTGCCGTGCGCGATAGTTTAAACCACGTGTGGTTTGCGGCCAGTGAGTCCACCGCCCTGTTCGGTTCCCAGCAAGGCGCTTTTGGTGGCGCAGCCAAGCGCGTGGCCGCGAAAATGCCGACGACGTTTGTGGCTAAGCCCACCGGCATCGCACCGACGGACCGTGCCCCACAATTTATGGCGTACGACAATTTTCAATTCACCCAGTATTTGGAAAAGGTATTGACGGCGGCGCCACAACGGCAGCAACTGAAGCGGGGGGCGACGCTAGAATTGGAGATTGCAGTCGATGCGTTGGGTTTCGCACGGGTGAAAGCCATCGGTGGTCAACTCACGCTGGATGACGCTGGGCGCCAAGCACTCGAGTCAGCTGTTCGCAATACGCCCCCGTGGGGCCCAGCTTATCAGAACGGACGCCGCACCACCGCCACCTTGCAGACGGTTATCGGGCGGGATCGTTGACACAAATGAGAATGTTAAATCGGAAGTGGTCTATTGGCAGGTGCGGGTGCGATTATACTCGTTTTAGCGATTCCGACCGTTTGACTGAACATTCTGTGCGCCACTAACTGAGATTGAAGCCGCATCGCACAGCCGGCGCTTATTTCGCTGAACCCTTCCCTGTTGCTTCATGCACCTGCCGCACCCCATTGACATTGACCTGTTGGTATTTTGTAAATCCGGCCGTTTTGACTTTGTCAAACTAGGCCAGACCAAAGCGTGGATTTTGGGCAATTTCCTGGACCCCGACGACTTTACGCCGGACATGCTCAGCCCCCGGTGGCCCATTTGGACCTACGACCGCCTCGAATTTCATTTCGATGCCGATAACCGACTCACCGCCATTTACACCGATTACCTCGCCGAACTGCCGCACAACACTCGTTTGCAGGTCAAGCCTTGGATTTTCGCGCACGTTGAGCAGCTAACCCTGCTGTACGTGCTGCGCGAGCTGAATGCGGAAGGCATCGATTATGAAAAGCAAACCGGCCCCCTGGGCGTCGGCCTGCGCCTGCGCAGCGGCCTGCGCTTGTCCTTTACGCCCCCCGACGAGCTAGCAGCAGAAATGGCCGAAGGGCCTAACGCGTTTAGGCTGATGTCTCTGTGCCTGTGCGAATAAAGTGTGCCTTTTGCCATTCCGACCCTTTAGATGAACGGGCTTTCTAGTTTTGTAAGCACCTTCCACAGCCCACCCCTGCCATGAGTAGCCACTTTGCCATTCGGCGCGACAACGAAGCATTGGATAAGCTCATTCAAACGGCCCGGCTGCAGCCGCTGCTTAGCAATGCTAAGTGGGTGAAGCTGCTGAGTACCTTGGTGAAGAATTGGCCTGCCATCAAAGTGTGCCAGTCAAGCTCATTTGGGAAGAGGCCCGCGTCGAAAGAGGGCTGCTGTTCGACGAGAACACGAGCTACGCATTCAACTATTACGCCACCGCCATGGAAGCCATGGTGAGCGGCAGCCCCCGGTTGGGGGGCTGGGTGGCGTACAAAGAGATTGAATGGCTCGATTTTCCCCAATTTGCAGCAGGTGCAGAGCAGAAACTAGGACAGTTACAGCAGCAACTAGCCCAAATTGGACAGTTTCGGGTGGAGGAATCAGCCGATAACTTGCGCCTCTACGCTTACTTACGGCCCTAGTACTCTTTAGCTCCTTTTCCTTTTCCGACCGTTAAAGTGAACGCTATTCCTACTTAAAAAACGTAGGCAGTGGTAGCCAATCACTTTTCGGCGGTCGATACGTTCCGTTTGCACACCGCAGCGAAAAGCTTCCGCCGCAACCGTTCGCCTCACACCCTCCCGACTTCACATGCCGGCATCTAGCACAGAGCAAACCATCTCCCAGGTCATTGGAGCAATCATTATAATCCCAGAGTATGCTGGTTTAGAAGCAGCGCTACGTAATACCATCCCAGAACTTGAGGCAGATTATCAATTACTTACTGATGCTAATGAAGAATCCATCAAAGGACCGTTCATCAAATACGGCATACTGGATGTGACTTTTCAGCACAACGAAACGCAGCAGTTTTTGAAAATTTTCTGTCAAGCGGATGATAGGGGGTGGTTTAACCATCTGAAAAAGACGGGAATCAAGCATGATTTTGACGAGTTTTTGGCTTATGTACTTGGATACCTCAAACACATTGAGCCCCTTTTTCCGGCTAAGGTTAACATCATCGACTGCTGCATGACCAATGACCAGTGGGTCTGGAGTGAAAAATACGAGTATTCTTAAGGACTTGGTTTACCTTCGGACCGTTTTCTTGAATACCTTTCTTCGTAACTGTCACTGCGACCAGGCCAGCGGAAAGGTGGTAACTAGCGCCATGAAAATCTGGTGTTTACTCTGCTCGCTCTGCTTGCTGACTTCGTGCGTGGAGCACTTTACCGCCGAAGAAGTCTGCGGCGCTTACGCCCCGGTGGGCTACGTACATAGCTTTGATACGCTTCGGTTGCGGCCCAACGGGACGTACGAGCGAAGTATATACAACCGCAATCGGCAGCGGCGGCTCCACACCCAAGGCACGTGGCGCTTGGAAAAGAACCACCGACTGGTCTTCGAGCATTTTTACGTAAACCTGGACCGCGACTTGTCGTCCAACATCAGCGAATCTGCGGACGAATACATGTTCATCAATACTTATTTTGAAACGCAGCAGCGTGCCATCCAATTTTGTGTGGGAGACCACGAAGGGCAGAACTGTTACCGCAAAGTGCAGTAGCCGCAACGGGCTGCGCGTGGCGCAGCCTACCGGACGTGTGCTCTTGCTGAAACTGGACAGTGAAACTCTCCTTTTACTAGAATCCCTCTTACCTGCTTCGAGCACTGCCGGGGGCTACGCTTCGGAAGCCAATCGGTAGCTGGTGCTGCGCCCGCCGGCGCCTTCGTGCACCAGCACGCCCTTGGCCACCAGGTCGGCAATGTCGCGTCCGGCCGTGTCTTGGGAACAATGCGCCATGCGGGCCCACTTGGCCGTCGTGAACTTGCCCTCGAAACCGTCGAGCAGGCGCGTGAACAACTGGCGCTGCCGTTCGGTGAAGGCCGTCTGCCGGTGGCGCTCCCAGAAGTGCGCTTTGGCCAGCACTTGGGCCAAGGTCTGTTCGGCGGCCTCCAGGGCCCGGCCCAGGCACCCGAGGAACCACGTCAGCCACGGCGTGACGTCCAACGGGCCGCGTTGGCTGGCCTCGAGCAGGTCGTAGTAGGCCTGGCGCTCGGCCTGGATTTGCGCCGACATGCTGTAGCAGCGCTGGCCCGTGCCGTCGGCGCGGGCCAACTGCAAATCGGCGATGGCCCGGGCGATACGCCCGTTCCCGTCGTCGAAGGGGTGGATCGTCACAAACCAAAAATGGGCCAGCCCTGCTTTGAGCACGGGGTCCAGGCCTTGGCCGGCATTGAACCAGGTCAAGAACTGTTGCATCTGCGCCGCTAATTGCTCGGCCGGGGGCGCGTCGTAGTGCACGCGCTCGCGGCCCAGCGGCCCGGACACGACCTGCATGGGCCCGGTGCGCCACGCGCCCACCTGCAGCGGGTAGAGGCCGCTGTAGCCCGTGGGAAACAAGGCCGCGTGCCAGCCGAACAGGCGTTCCGCCGTCAGCGGCGCCGCGGCCTGCTGGGTGGCGTCGAGCAGCATGGCCACCACGCCCTCTACCCGCCGGTCGGCGGGCGGCAAGGCGGCCTGCTCCAGCCCCAGGCGCCAGGCAATGGAGGAGCGCACCGAGGCCGGAGGCAGCAGCTCGCCTTCAATCTCGCTGGACTTGAGCACATCGAGCGTGAGCGTGTGCAGCGTGGCTTCGGCCCGCAGGTCCACGCCCAGCGCCTCCAACCGGCCCAACAGCCGGCCCTGCCGGTGGCGCACCGCGCCCAACAACGCTTCCAGGGCCGCCGGGTTCCAGGTAAAGGACGGCCAGCCCGGGCGTTGGTGAATGTAGGGGGCTAATCTCCGCATAATCTGCGGCGAATATACCGCCTATTCTCCGCACCTGCTGAAGCGCGGCCTGGTCACGTCGCGGGGACGACCACCGGACTGGGCAAGGGCTGGGCGTACAGGGCCACGCCGCGGTGGTGGAGGTACTTGTAAAACGTAGCCTTGCAGATGCGCAGGCTGCGGGCCATGTCGTCGACGCTCAGCTCGCGGGCCTTGTAAAGCAACTCGGCGGCGCGGGCCGTGCGCTGGGCTTCTTCCGAGAGGCCCGGCTTGCGCCCGCCGACGCGGCCCCGGGCGCGGGCGGCGGCCAGTCCGGCCAGGGTGCGCTCGCGGATGGGCTCGCGCTCGAACTCGGCCAGGGAGGCAAACAGGTTGAGCACGAGCCGGCCCTGCGCGGAAGCGGTATTGATGGCATCGGTCAGCGAAATCAAGCCAATGCCACGGCGCTGGAAGTCAGCCACCAGATCGAGCAGGTGCTTAAGCGAGCGGCCCAGCCGGTCGAGCTTGTAGATATAAACCGTGTCGCCCGGGCGCACCTGCAGCAAGAGTTTGTCGAGTTCGACCCGAGCGGCCAACGCGCCCGACGCTTTTTCTTGGTAAATGAGCTCGCAGCCGGCCTGGGTCAGGGCATCGAGTTGAAGTTCCAAGTTTTGGTCGCGGGTGGAGACGCGGGCGTAGCCAATCTTCATGCGGAGGAGTTTACGAAACTCATCTCCTAACGGCGTTTCGTAAACTTTGAATGATAGACGAGTTTCTTAAACTTGATATAGGCCCCGGATGGCTGTCCCATGCCTTAACGCAACTTGCAGACTGTGTCGTTTAGTGGTTCAGGGAAAGGAGCGTTAAGCTTTGCGGCCGTCTCTAAATGCTAGTACGGACTTGAGTACGAGCAGCACATAAAGTCCTTTATTCGGCTTCATTTCAGGGCTAAGCGCTGCGCCTACCGCCACCAGGGCGTAGGCAGGGGTGGTTATCGCTCCGTTTTAAAAGTCTGCAAAGCGGATAATTCGTCTTTGGCCTTGGCAGGCCGGGCGTTACCTTTATTCACCCCTCCCCAAACGGCCCCCCATGAAAGGACAACTGCTTTGCTTCCTGCTGCTGGCCGTGGCCGCCTGCTCCAAGGACGACCCCGCGGCCGGCTTGCCCGCCGCCACCCACACGGGCGCCAACACCGCCGGCTGCCGCATTAACGGGCAAGTGTTCGTGGCTTCAGGCTACGGCAGCGGCCTGAGCAAAGTCGAAGGTATGGGCGGCGGCTTTGCTTACGACAGCGCGTACTACCTGCGCCTGAACGGCAAGTTCGGCGACCGCGAAGGCAGCCTACACCTCTTTTTGAATAGCGTTCCCAGAAAAACGAGCCTGCCCCTGCGGAAGGTGTACCCATTGAATCAGAATACGCCCGTTATGCCTGCTGCGGGTCCGAATCAGTGTAAGAACTACGCGGTATTCTTCCCAAACGACAACAGGCAAGAGCTATACTGCACTGACAACGTGCACACTGGAAAAGTAGAGGTGACCCATGCGGACTTAACGCCTAACCAACTTGTTGCCGCGGGCACTTTCGAGTTCACCGCCGTCAGCAACCTCGACCCGGCCAAGACCCTCACGGTGACCGAGGGACGGTTCGACCGCAAACAGTAAGTTCTTTTCTAGTCAAACTAAACGGTCCTATCTGTGGTCAAAGACTTGTTTGGTCCACACCAGGCGTTCGGTAATGAACGCAGGGGACTGCAAGTACTCCAGCAGCGCGTCGTCGTCCTCGGGGGAGAGCGCGGCGCTGATGTGGTGCGCCCCGTGCAGCAGAACCCAGATGCACGTGGCGTCTTGGCGCTGCAGCGCGCCAAGCAGGTCCAGCTGCTGTTGGTATGGGGTGACCTTGCCCGCTTTCAGGTACCGGATGGGTTTGGGTTGGCATGGCACTTCGGCCACCGAATAAGTCAGCATTATGCCACGTGGAAAACAGGCACGCCCAACAACGACCGCACGGACGGGCAAGTAAGTACGGGGGGGGCAATGGCACGCCCGTTCAGTGAAAGGGTCCAATCTAACGAAAGGAACATGCTTTTTGCCTTCCGTTTTGCAATATTGGGCACGTGGCCGTGTTGATTGCCTCGGCCCGCGCCCTTCTCTTGGCGCGCCCTTTCGCCTCCGTTCATGTCCCCCCCGGCACCGATGCCTCCAAGCTTCTTCCTTGTGCTGTTCCTACTGTGCTGCGGTGGGCTTGCGCACGCACAACTGCCCCTATCTTCCGTGGAAATTAGCTCAGGAGACAGCACTATCTCCTTTAAAACCGTTCCCAGCCTTAGCCCCGGCTTTCGCGTGCGCTTTGACAGCACGGTCACCCGCGTCGGCGTGGAGGGAAACACCGTGACCGAAGTGGTGGTCTACAACCGGAACCAAGCCAAGGTGGAGACGACCTACTCACCGCGCGGCGTGGTGCGGCGCATTGCGCCCGCGGCCGGCGCCAACGGCCACCTGGTCCCCCACGGGTTTCACTATATTTTCTATCCCACGGGCAGCATCTACCAGATGAGCCGTTGGTCATTCGGCGAACTGAAACAGACGGTCCACTATAATGAACGTGGGCAGGTCATCCGGGTCTTCAACTACCAACATAACCAGCTCGTACCGCCTCGCAAAAGCACCAAGGTGACTAAAAAATGACACCCACGCTGCAGTTCACAAAAACGGTGGTACTTTCACTTCATGCTTTGTGGCGACGGTTGCGTTTCCTCACGCGTCAGGCGCTGCGCATGCCTGCACCACCACGCTTCCCTTTGTTTGGCTGGAATGAACCGCTCCCTGTTGCTCCTCGTCCTACTCGAGCTCACAGCCTGCGGCAAAAAGGATGATGCCGCCCCCGCTGCCAACGCCTCGATCGTGGGCACCTGGAACTTGCAGTCCCGGCGCGAGCAACAGGTGGTCCTGAACGGGGCCGCTGGCACCAATGCGGACAACACCGTGCCTTATGCCAACGCCACCGTGACCTACGCGGCCGACGGCACGTATTCGGGCTTGGTCAACGGCGTGGCGTTCTCTCCCGGCGCAACGTATGCCCTCAACGGCACCACCCTGACCACGACCTTCCCCGTCATCGGGCCGGTGAGCGCGCAAGTCACCGAGCTCTCGGCCACCCGCTTGGTGCTCGTGCAGACGGATCAGAACTACAACAACACGCTCCGTATTATTACCACAACCACCGCCACGCGATGAACCCAGACCGGCGCCTGTTCAGCAAAATGGTCGAATGGTCAAGAAGGCCGTTCACCCAGAGGAACCGGTATACAGTCGCTTCCGTAACCACTCACGATGCCGAAGCCTAACCCCGAACAAACCATCGCTTATGCCATTGGAAAGCGGCTGTTGCTTCCTGATTACACCAGCATAGAAGCGGCTCTTAGAAGGGAGCTCCGGGAGCTTGACGCGGAGTATGCGCTGCAAACCAAAGAGGAGGACATCAAAGGGCTTTTTGTCAAGTATGGCTACCTGGACGTGACGTTTCAGCACCGGCAAACCCCGCAGTTGCTGAAGATTTTCTGTGAAGCAACGACGGTTGTCTACTTCAACCCCATTTACAAAGGTGAAAAAGCGTTTGATATGGACGAGATGTACGCCTACTATGCGAAGTATATTCAGGCAATCGATTCGCTCTTCCCGGCGGAGGTTAAAATCGTCGACTGCTGCCTCACCACTGACGAGGACGTATGGTTTGAGAAGCACTTCTACATCTAAAGGCTCACTACTCGGAGCACTGCCGCTCGGCTGTTTATAAGCAGGTAATCAGTAGGTCAATACAGTTCAGCGAAAGGGTCTGAATGAAATAAGGGGCAATAGTTTTACCAAACATTTGCCATTCCGATGTGCTGTCCCCGCCCTTCCTACGTCTGCACGTCCGCCGGCATTCATTTGCCCAACTGCAGGTGCCTGGCCAGCTGGTCAGCAATCACCCGGGTGGAAGCGGCAATGCTCGCCGGGGGCGATGAAATAAACGAAAACACCTACTACCTTTTCGTTCACGCCCAGGGCATCGTTCTCAAAACAGATAGCACGTGGGAAAACGCCGAAGCCTATGCCGCCCTTCAGCGGGGGCTGGTGGAGCACCTGCCGGGTTTCGGGTCAGAGTGGCAGCGCGCAGTGAACCGGCGGTTTGCGCAAACCCCGCATTGGAAGCAGCAACTCTTTGCCACTTTTTATTACAAAGACAAAGTGGTGATTTATCCGTGTGCGTAAGTTCACGCAAAGGGTAACGGGCCTTTCTTTGCGCGTGATGAAGTTGGCCTACACCCTTGACCAGATGATTGCCCTACAAAGTGGTGGCGGCTACTTTGATTTGCACAATAACTACGAGCTCGTGAGCGCCCTACACGATGGGGACCGCGGCTACCTCCACTTTGTAAAACGGACGGCTGCGTGGGTGAAGGGGGCCGACCCCTCCCATCTGGCCGTGGCGTTTGAGCAAGTGTCCCATTTCCAGGTTAGCGAAGGGATGCCGCTGCCTACTAGCGTTCAAGAAATAGGGTTCAAAGAGCCGGGAGACCTTGATACCGACTCGTGGATGCTGGAACCTGGCGTTGGCCCGGTGCATATGTTGTTTCGAGTGGAGGACGACCACTTTATCCGGATAGGAGCGGAAACCTCATTCTTACTGACGAGTTGGCCCACCACTTGACGGCTCCTCGGCTCAGTTCAGGCAAAGGGTCCGAATTGAATAACGAGGCAATAGCAAGCTTATCGTAGCGTTCTTGCTAACACTCTTTTCATTTCACTTGACGCATGTGGCTTCGCTTGGTTGTCCTGACCTGTTGCATTCTTCGGTGCGGTTTGCTTGCTGGGCAGGTCCGGCCCCGTTACGACCACTTGGAACCCGCGCCGAGTTATTTTGACAGCTACAACTTCCAGCACACCTATTACCAAGCCGTTCGAGACGTGTTGTGCGCGGGGCTGCCGGATGACCCGCTGGCGCGCGTGTTCGTGCGGCGCTCGTTTGAGCCTGAATACGTGCTCTCGCTCGAAGAAAAGGACCGGCGCTATTACCTGACCTATCGCGTGTGCCGCCGCAGTATCTGGGTGGGCCTAGCCGAAAAAAACCGCCGACCGGTCCCCGTTCACTCGAGCCGGGTTCCACTCCGCCAGCCCGTGGCCCTGGGCGTGGCCCAGGCGTTCAATGCCGCCATCAGGCAGTCCCGCTACCCCGCAGCGGGCAGCCAGTCCGGGATGGACGGTACGCAGTACACATTCACGGCTTTCCAACTCGGCATTGGCATGCGAGGCGGCGAGACGTGGTCCCCGCGCCCGCAAACGCCCATGTGGGCCTTGGTTGAATTGCAAAAAACCTTGCGCCTCGTCGCCCTGACGCCTACTAATGGCTTACTGCAAGAGAAACTGCTCCAACAGGCCCAACAACTGCTTCCCCGTTTGTCTAAATGAGGCTTTCGGTGCCGTCCTTTCGGGGTATTTACGGTTTGGTCGGGTCCGATATCAGGTCCACTCGCCGGTTCAATTGGCGGTCCTCAGCGGCGTTGCTGGAAGATGCCGGCCGGCCGGCGCCGTAACTCACGACCACCAGCTGCGACGCCGGCACGCCTTGGGCGCGCAGCCAGGCGTCTAGGGCTTGCGCTCGCTGCGCCCCAAGCCGCCGCAGGTAGCCCACCGGGTCGGGGTGGTGGGTCGGCGCTTCGCGGGCGTCCGCGTGGCCTTCCAAGCGCACGCGCACCTGCGGGTGGTTCCGCACCAAGCGGCTCAGGTGGGCGAATTTCTCTCGGTCCCAAGGGCGCAAGGCGACTTGGCGCACCCCAAAAAACGCGGCGGGTGGAGGCTCCTGGATGCCGGGTTCCACGGGGTAGTCGACGTAAAAGCTCGCCCAGGTGGAGTCCGCGACGGGCACGCGCACGTCTTGGCGCGCCAGCCGGTGCCCGCCCCGGAACACGTCCACGCGGTAGGTGCGGCCACCGGGCAGGGCCAGCCGGTACTGCCCGGCGGGCCCCGTCGTGGCGCGGCATGCGCCCGCCGAGTCTGTCCAGCTGAAGAAACGCAGCTCTGCCCTGGGCACCCCCGTGACGCTGTCCTGCCGGCTGTACACGCCCCCGTGCATGGGGACAGCCGGTACGGGGCCGCTGGGCTGTGCCCGTGCTGAGTGGCCCGCATACATAAGCAGCAGGCAAAGCAAAAAGAGGTGCCGCATCGGATGGGTCTGAGAAGGGGTAATTAATCAATGAAGCCATCTCCTCCACAGCACTGAGCTAGTTCAGGCAAACGGTCGAAAGAGCGCGGACGTTACAGATACACGTAGATGTCGGAAACGAATGCCGCCTCGGCGCCCACGCCTTCACAGCGCACGCCGGACGGGGAGGCCGGTGGCAGGGCCAGCAGTACGGGTTGGGCGGAGCCGCCGCGAGCGGCGATGACCAGGCGAAACGGGGGGAAGGCATAGCGCTCGGCCAAGGGAATCGGGACGCTGGCTTCGAAACAAAGCCCGGTCGCCTCGGCGGGTACGGGCCGGCGAGCAAAGTCTATCCCGGTGCCCGTTTGAATGCGGGCCCCAGCCAAGGAGGCCGCCCCGCGCGGCTGCAGGTGGTAACGCCAAATCGTCGGGCGGGCGCTAAAGCAGAGGGTGTACACGGCCGGCGCGGCGGCGAGCAGGTCGGTCCCCAATTCGAGCAGGCCCCAGGCGTCGTGCCGGATGCCATCGGGGCCTCCTGCGCCCAAGCGCTGCTCGTAACGGCCGCGGCCGGGCTCCCGCGCGGCGGTCGTGGCGGGAAGTCCGGCAATGGGCGCGGGGGAGTCGGGGGCAGGGCGCCAGCAGTACACCTGATCGGGGCCCGCGTCCCAGGGCAGGTCGGTGTACTGCAGAAACGCCGGGTTGGGAGGCTGCAAGGTAAAGAGCAGGGGAAATAGGGCCGTCGAGGCCGCGGGGTCTGGAGCCGCGCAGGCAAGCAAAACGAAGCCGTTGGGGGCGGGTTTCAGCAGCAGGCCGCCGCGCCGCATACGGGCCGCCGTGGCGGGTGTGGGCGAGGCACGCATCTCCCGCAAGATGTGGTCCGCAAAATAGGTGTGGCGAAACTGCACCCGGCAGAGCTCGCGGTACGATGCTGGCATGAACGAAAAGTAATGCTAAAACGCAAAAGTATAAGGAGCCTTCGTTCACGAAAAGGGTGCATTTGCTTACGGAAAGAGCGCGATATGTTGTTCAATCAACTCGTACAGGCCCTGTACGATGTGCGAGCGCAGCGCCTCAAAGGCTGCACTGGCTGCCTCAAATTCTAACGTAGGACTGTAGCACCCCGTGCGGGCCAGCTGGCGGCGACGGGGCTCGGCCTGCGCCTGTTCGAGCGCGGCAACCCGGCGCAGCACTTGGCTGACCTGCGGGAGCGCCAGCGGCTGGTCGACGTACGCCAGCACCGCTTCGAGGTGGAAGTACACAGCCGCGTCCAAGCCTTCCCAGTCTTCGTAGGCCAGCCACTCGCTGACCACCAGCACACAGGCCACGGGCGGCGGCAACAACCGGGCGGCCTCGAGGTCGAGCCAATACGTGCGGGGCACGTGGTGCGCCTGCTCCACCGCGTCAGCCACCCGGCGCACGGCCTCGTCGGGCGCGCGGTAGCGCCGCAGGATGCGCTGGGTAAGCGAATACCGGGCCTGTTCCAGTTGCTGCAAGGCCCGCGGTACGTCGTAGCCCGCCTGTTCCAGCGCGTGGCGCGCCGCGGCTTCGGGTACCTGCGCTTGCCGGGCCACCAGCTGCGTAAGTTCCTGCTGAAACAGGGCTTCGGCGGCCGCCACATCGCCGTTGGTTTGCCCTAACAGCACCAGCCCGTGCCGCACGCCAATGGCGGTGCGATGGCGCAGGGTGTGCAACTCCTCTCGGTACGCTTCCATAGTGATGTTAGGACGCTAATAGTGATGTTAGGACGCTAAGTTCAGGACAGCTGTTCACGCAAAGGGTCGTGGATTGAACGCGGTGATTCAGTTGAAGGTGGTTTGGCAATTCGTAATCAACCAGGATTTTGTGGCAGCGTGAGCAATTCGACCTCTATCCTGTTGTTCATTGGCCCGTGCTCAGACCTTAGGGGGTATTGCTCATTAAAATCAGACCGGCCTACGTCTACCACTAAGCGCGTATTACTGTCCCACTGGGCAGTTATGTCAGCGTTGACCTGATTAGCGTGATAAATTCCGGAACCTGAGTCGTTTTCGGGATTCAGCAGCATCAGCTGTGTGCGGGGAGGCCAAGTTGCCTCATCCTCGTATACGCTCTCTGTCACGGTGAGGACAGCGCGGCCGTCTGGCGAGACCAGACGTAAGACTTCCTTGCTGGTACTTTGCCACTTCTTTTTGGCTGGGCGGGGCTTACCGACGTCTTTAACGTCCAAAAAGCCTTCGTATTCCGCAACCAAATCATAAAGAAGTTGCAACTGGGCCTGCTGCTGCTCATCTTCTGGGTCTACGCTGTCAATCATGTCGCGCACGTCGTAAAACTCGGCATCGGTGCGGATTCGCTTGCGTTTGCACACGCGGGCAATGCGTTTTTCGAAGTCGCTCTGCACGTTCACCGTCAAGCCCGTCGTTTGCTGAATGTAGGCCGCGAAGGCGGTGCCGTCGTGGACCAGAGACGGGGCAGCCACATCGCGGAAATACTTCTGAAGCACTGCCAATTTGCCCTGCTCAAAATGGGTCCGGGCCTCGGTGCGCATCCGCTCGAAGTGCGCGCCCGACTCGACTGATTCGGCCTTAACCAGTCCACTTAGATAGTCCAGCGCAGCATGTACCAATCGGTGCTGTTCGTTCAACCGCTGCACTCGTTCGGTGGGAGTCATTCTTTTGGTAGCCATGCGATTAAAACAAGGAGCTTGGGTAAACGAATACACGGATGCCTGAAGGTAGGCACCCAACGTATTCATAGTTTAGGTAAAGGGTCCGAACAGCAAAAGGAGGGTTTCAAGTAATGTGCTGCGCTCTGCCGGCCAGTAGCCTTTCCTGCATCGGGGACCCAATGCCGAAGAGCACGCGGTGGTGGTTCATGCACAGCAGCCACGCATACTTTTTCGATACCAAGTAGATCTCGTCCAGGTAGCAACACTCGTCCAGCACGCGGCCGATGGCGCGAGGCGTTCCTTGGTAAAACCAGAATTTATCGCCCATGTTGACTGTTTCGTTCAGCACGAGCCAGACCACTTCTTCCGGGTTCACAAAAGAGGTCAGGTGGTTGCGGGGTTCGTCGTCGCACACCAAGACCACGGCGCCAGGCCGAAACCGTTCCCACAACCACAGCGGGCGCGCGGTGGGGTGGTCCAAGCGGCAGAACGCGTGGTAGAGGTTGTCTTCCAACTTCGCCCAATTGGTTGTGAAAGGCAAGGGCGTAAAGTCCTGTTCGGAGAGCTCCAGCCGTTGGCGGATTTGGTCAATTTCAGTTCGCAGGTCGCTCCACATGCCACGAAAGTATTGTGTAGATGTACTTCTTGGCGTTCGCTTAAACAGTCCCAATCGTTTAAACGAGCATATGATTTAGCCCTTTCATGCGCCCTGGTGCTCTGTCCAGATGGACTGTCGGGGAAGCGCGGTGTTGCATTGGGGGCAAGGGGTCTGGGGCAAGGCCAGGGCGTTGCGCATCAAATCCGTGCGCACCTCGGCGGGCAAGCCGATGTATTGGTCGATGCACAACGGGTTGGCACTCATCCCGGACCAGGAGCACGTGGCGCACGTCAAGCGCTCCAGGAACACGCGTTGGGCGTATCCGTCCTGTTGCACCACGACGAGCACGAAGAAAAAACGTCCCATGTCCTCGACGTACACGGCGAGTTCCGGGTATCGCGCCGCGTAGGCCAGCGCTTCGGTGGAACTCCGGCGAAAAGTGTCCGAAATGGCCCGGCCCAGGAGCCGGCCGCTGCGAAAGGTTTCTTGCCATTCTGGGGGCGTCAGCGCGAGCAACAGCTGTCCGTGGTCAACGACTACTTCCATCGAGAGAGAATTAACAGCTGAGCTACCCGATAGGAACTGGCTAACAGGTTTAAAGAAACGGTCCCAATAGAAACATCTGAGTTGGTATCTACCAGCTACAGTTTCTTCCGGGGGCTTATACGATGTTTGAACCAGTCTGTGAGATGGTCACGTCCCTGCCCACTCTTTCCAGGCAGTGCATCGCCTCTAGTTTGGCAAGGGTGCGGCTAACCTCCTGCTCCGTGAGGATGCCGTGGTAATGCTGCACCACCTGGTCCATGCGCTTGGGGCTTGGCGTGGGGTAGTTCAGGTACCGCAGCACGGCATCGTCGCGGTGGGTGATGCCCCGCTTGAAATAGATCCAGTAACTGGCGCCGTCGGCAATTGCCTGCTGGGTGCCGGCCCAGGCATGAAAGACGCGGCTGATGTCGCGGTGCAGCCGGTGCAACTTTACTTCCAACTCGTAGGCCACCCCTTGGTAGTTAATCTCCTCAAAATGGTAAAAATGGCTCTTGCGCGCATCCTTTTCCGCCGGCTCGTACGAGCTTAACTGCTCAGTTAAGTCGGCGGTCAAACGGGCGTGAATGTCGACGAGCGCCTCCTTTTCCAGCGTCACGACGTGGACACCGCCCGGCAAAGGAGCCGGCAAGCGCGCAGGGTCGACGTAAGGCGCAATGGCGAAGCTGTCGAAATGGGTCGCGTAGCCCAACGAGCGGTGCACGCCGTCTTTGTAGACGTATAGGTTCACGCCGTCGTCGCAGGCCGCCTCGTTTCGGATGCGGGCGTTCTGCTCCCGGCGCAGGTGGCAGCGATAGCAAACGTCCTTCGGCAGGTACGGACTATCGGAGGGAAAGCCGAGTTTGCCGCAATCGGCACAGGCCCGGGCGTGCGCCCGCTCGGTCCACCGCGGGCATTCGTCGTCGGGTTCTTCCGACGGCAAATACAGCGTCAGGCCGTAGGTTCGCTGCGTTTGCTGCACGAACGTTTTGACCAACTCCGCTTCGGGCCAGGGCGGCACCTGCCCGGTGAAGAGCCGAAGGTCGGAGCCCAGCGTCACGGTGCCCAGCGGGTGGCACACGGTCCGCTTAACGGGCCATATGCCCTGCTCCGCGTACACGCTCAAGCACAAGTACCAGCCCTGGGTGTCACCCTCCCATAAAGCTTCGAGTACTTTGTGGGTACCGCTCACTTGCTGAATGGCACGGTCTAACGATTCCAGCGAAGTAATAGCGGGCATGGTACGAAGGGAAGGAATCAGTGACTTCAATAATGGGGAGGGGAATATAAACTCCGCCATCAACACTGCCCCGTTGTCTATTTGAACGGTACTTCATTTAAGAATCCGCCAAGAGGCGAGCCCCGGCTGCGGTTGGGTTAAACCCCGCTGGCCACACGGTGTGCGCGTCGTACACGGCTCCGTCAAAGGTGGCGTATTCGAGACTATTGCATAGCAGGCGTGCACCCTGCAACTGGGCGCCGTTAAATTCGGCCCCGTGAACCTGCGCTCCGGTCAAGTCCGCGCCACGCAAATCCGCTCGCATAAAAAAGCACGAGAACGCCACGCAGTCCTGCAAGCAGCATCCGACCAGCGAAGAGCGGTCTAGGAACGCCGTGACAATGTTGGCGGCGGTAAAGTCGCTGCCGTCGAATACGGCATCGGCCATGAACGCCCCGCGCAGGTTAGCGTGCCGGAACGAGGCCCGCGGGGCGTGGACTTTGTTGAGCAAGGCGCGGTGCAGCTCTTGGTGGTCCAGCACCATGCCCTCGTACGTAGCCCCGGGAATCTCAACCGTGTGGTCGTGGGTGATGCACTGGATTTTCATACCGGGAACGAAGCAATAGCGGAGTGGAACCAAGGTAGACTAGGACTAGCAAGAATTACTCATCGCCTAGATTGGTCGGTCCACAAAAACGGTCGGAAAAACAGAAAGGAGGGATTAACTCGCAGTTGACCACTCAATCTGCCAATCCATGTCTTCAATGAATCCCGGAATGTTTGCGGCGTGCTCAAACCACCAATCAAACCCCATGAAGTCTTTTGATTCTGGATCAGGGTCTAGAATATAAATGAAATAGCCGCCCGTTTCTCCAGCAGTATCATCGATAATCTCTACACTCCAGCCAGGGTGTTCGCCACTGATGATAATGCCCTTCTGACCAAAGGGGAAAGACTGTAGTTCTGCTTCCATGCATCAAAGTAAGAGGTTCGCGCAAAGGGTGGAAACGACGGGCGGATAGAGGATTACTCGTCATTGTACTTTCGGTATTCGTCGGTTTCCATAAAGTCTTCTCCTGGAAATACCAGCGGCAAGCCCGCTTGCTGAGCCGCGTGGAGCTGCGCCTCGGTCCCGCAAAAGAACCACGCCTCCTGCCCCGTTAAGCCAATGGCGGGGTTGATGCTGTAGAGCTTTTTGTCGGAGCCAAAAGCGGCGGGCAGGGTTTCAAGTTGTTCAAAGAAGCCATCGGGCAACCAATCGTCGTCGGTGGGGGCCCGGAACACGACGGACGCCTCGTCCGAGGTTAGCGTGGCCACAAACTGCGTCTCGTCGGCGGAAAGTTCTTCCTGAATGCGCATCGAAAGCTCGGGCAGTCATTCGTCCGCGATGCGTTGCAAAAGCGCGGAAAGGTCGCCCAGATAGTAAATGCACTCCGTGTCAAAGTTCACGTCCAACAGGCCGTGCTGCGCTTGAATCAGGGGGATTTGTTGGGCCAGTTCGTCGAGTGTCATGGCGAGGTAGGGTTGCTGTTGCTAAGGCAATGCAAAAGAATAGCTTGCGTGCCGCTCCACGACACATCGGTTCAGGTAAACGGTAGTTCAAATATACAGTTAAGCCCCGCCCATCCGGCGGGGCTTTTTTCGTCCTATGCCCCGCCGGCGTGTGCCCACATCTTGAGGGCATGAGTGAGTATTCCGCCGATTTTCAGCGCATCCTCGACGAGGAATTGGGCAACTACAGCGCCCGGGCCCTGGCCGCGTTGGCAGATGCCATCCAGAAAAAGGGCTTGGTGTTCACCGAGGAGTTGCTCCAGTCGCTGCGGTCGGAAGTAGTAGCCGCTTCCGCGCGCCACGTGGCCGGCATGGGCATTGCCTTCGAGCAGTATGGCCGCATCCGCGACATGAAGGGCATCAACCGCTCGAAGGCCCCGCCGCTGGAGGAGATTGAAGCCTACGTGGAAAAGGTTGGCATTGACAAGTTCAACTACGTGCCGGGCTACAAATACGGGCAGTTTCCGCTCACCAAGGCCGTGGCCCTCAACCGCATCGCCTGGGGCATCGCCCGGGCCAAGCTCCGCGACAACAGCCAGGTGAAGTCCAAGGCCTGGTTTGCCAAAACTTTTTACTCCAGCATCAACGGCTTCATCGACGCCGTGACCACCCGCTACGCCGCCCAAACCGGCACGCACATCGCCGCCCGCATCCGCATCTAATGGGACAAGTAAGACAGGACAACGTCCAGATTAAGCTCGAAATCGACGGCTCGCAGTCGCGCACCGAACTCGACAACCTCACCCGCAAGGCCCAAGTGCTGCAAGACGGCATGAAGCTGCTCAAAAAGGGCTCGGAAGAGTACGTAGCGGCCAATAAGGAGCTGAGCCAGGTCAGGGGCCAGATGGAGGTGCTGCGCAAGGAAATCGGCCTGACCTCGCTCACCAGCGACCAGCTGCGGGCCAAGTCGCGCGAACTCAACCGCGAATTGGGGCAGCTGGCCCCGAACACGGAATCCTTCCTGAATAAAGCCCAGGAGCTGGCCGACGTGGACGCGCGCTTGGCCCAGGTGTGCCTCGAAGCCAAGGGGGTGAAGGACGAGCTGGCCAACGCCGGCGGCGGGGTGCTCGACTTCATCAAGAAAGCGGCGGGCTTTGTGGGCATTCAGCTGGGCATTCAGGCGGCGGTGAGCGGCCTCAAGCAGCTGGGCGCAGAAAGCATCGACGCGGCCGCGCAGGGCAGCGATTCCATTGCCGACATGGAAAAGAGCCTGAACCTGACCACGGCCGGGGCCAAGGCCTTGCGCCAGCAGCTGGAAGGCACCGACACGCGCACCACCCAGGCCGACCTGGAGCGCATCGCCGTGGCCGGCGGGCAGCTGGGCGTGGCCGCGGCCGACGTGGACGAGTTCACGCAGTCCGTTGACCAGGCCAACGTGGCCCTGGGCGATGAATTCTCCGGCGGGGTGGAAGTGGTGACCAAGAGCATCGGCTGGCTGCAGAAGCTGTTCAAGGAAACGGCCGACCAGAAACCCGACGTGGCCATCACCAAAATCGGCTCGGCCCTGAACGCCCTGGGCGCGGACGGCTCGGCCACCGCGCCGGTGATTGCCGAGTTTACGGCCCGCATCGGCCAGCTCGGCGACCTCTCGCCCGAAATTACGGAGGTGTTGGGCCTGGGCGCTGCCTTTCAGGAGTTGGGGCTGCCGGCGGATATTTCCAGCGGTGGCCTGAGCAACATCCTGCTCACCGCCTCGAAGGACGCCGCCGGCTTCGGCAAGCAAATCGGGCTGACGGCCGACGAGTTTACGAACCTCATCAACACCGACCCCAACGAGGTGCTGCTGCGCCTGGCCGCCAGCCTGAAGGGCGCCAGCAACACCGAAATTGTGAATACGCTCGATGCGCTGGGCATCAAGTCGCAGGAGGCCACGAAGGTCATTAGCCTGCTGGCCACCCAAACCGACCTGGTGCGGCAGAAGCAGGCCCTGGCCAGCGCCGAGTTTGAAAAGGGCACGGGTCTCACCGACGAGTTCAACAAGAAAAACACCAACGCAGCGGCTGAGGTGGCCAAGGCCGAGAAGGGCTTTGCGCAGTTCCGGCAGGAGCTGGGCGAGCTGCTGATTCCGATTTACATCAAATTCCTCCAGTACGCGGGCCTGCTGCTCGACGTGCTCAAGGCGGTGCCCTCGTTCGTCGCGCAGAACAAAACGGCCTTCGGGCTGCTGGCCCTGGCCGTGCTGGCCTTCAACGCCGAGCAGGTAAAAGCGCAGGCCACCACCCTGCGCAGCCTGGCCCTGCAAAAACTCGTGGCCCTGGGCGTGCTCACGGAAGTGGAGGGCAAGTACGCCCTCATCACGGCCACCGAGTTGCAGGCCCGGGCGCAGGTGGGGCTGAATGCGGCCCTCACGGCCAACCCCATCGGCATCGTTATTACGCTGCTGGCCTTGTTTGCCTTCGGGCTGAAGCAGCTCTACGACCGCAGCGAATCCTTCCGCGCGGCCGTGGACAGCCTCTTCGTCATGCTGCGGCCCCTGGGCGCGCTGCTCGGCTCGCTGGGCACGGCCCTCGGGCCGCTGGTGGCGCAACTCGGGCGGTTGTTTGGCAGCTTCAGCGCCGGCAAAGGGCCGCTGGAGTTGTTCGGCCAAATCATGGCCCTCTCGGTGGTGCTGCCGCTGAAGCTGGTGGTGACCAACGTGCAGCTGGCCGTCGATGCGTTCGGCATCCTGCTCGAAACGGGCAAGCGCGTGGCCAATTTCTTTGGCGCGGATTTCAAGATTGACAACGGGGCCTTCGATAAGTTTCGCCAGAACACGGAAGCCAACGCCAAATCCATCCTGAGCACCCTCGCCGGGCAGGACGGCGCCCAGGCGAAGGCCGCCCAGACCAAACGGTTCGACGACTACGCGGCCGAGCTGAACCGCCGCATGAGCCTGGCCGCCGAAGCCCAGGCTAAGCAGAAAGCCCAGGCCCAGCAGGCCGCCGCCGACAGAAAGGCCCAGGACACCCAAAACGACGAAGAAAGCCTCAAGGCCCGGCTGGCCAACATCAAAGCGGCCCTGGCCCTGGTGGAGGCCGGTTCGGCCGAGGAGCTGCGGCTGAAGAAACGGCAGGTGACCACCACGCGCGACATCGAGCTGCTCGATGCCAAGAAAACCGCCGGCGACAAGAAGGTGCTTGTGGCCGAGGCCCTGCGCGACCTGCGCCAGCTCCAGGACGAGTACGACAAGAAAACCAAGGATGCGGCCGAGAAACGGGCCAAAGAGCAGGCCGACGTCGAGAAAAAGATTGCCGAGCTGAAGGCCGCGCAGCTCACCGACGAAACCGAGAAAAAAATACTCCAGCTGCAGGCAGCCGCTGAAAAGGAAAAGGCCACGGCCAAAGGCACGGCCGAGCAGATTGCCGAACAGAAAAAGCTCCTTGATGCGAACCTGGCTGTGGACGTGGCCGAGCTGCGGCGGGCCCGGGCCCAGAAGGATGCCGAGGAGGAGCTGAGCATTGAGAAGCAGCGCAACGGGCTCATTGTCGACCAGTACCAGCGCCGGGCGGCAGAGCTGCGCACCGCGGCCGCCGGCGAGCTGCTGAAGGTGCTCGACACCGACCGCAACGCGGCCGAGAAGCGCCGGCTCATTCAGGAGAAGCTCCAGCGCGACCTCGTGGCTTTGGAAACCGACCGCGTGGAAAAGCAGCAACGCATCGCAGACTACATCCTGGCCATTGATGATGAACTGGCTGTGCGCCGTGCCGCTCGTCGGAGGCAGCAGCTTGCAACTGCTCATAAGGATACTTCGGCCGCAGCCGAAGCGGAAAAGAATGCCCGTTTGGAGCAGTTAAATGACGAACTGCTGGAGGAGTTGAATAGCCAGGACCTGAACGATGCTCAAAAGCTCGCACGTATTCGAAAGTTTAAAGAAGATGAGGCCTCTATCATCAATGAATATGATGATGCTGAAATGGCGAAGAAGATGAAGGCTGAGGAAGATTTACGGGATGCTAAATTTGCAATCGCCCAAACCAGCGTTCAGTTACTAGCCGACCTGTCTAAAGCTGAGACAGATAAAGAACTAATACGCCTTGATAAAAGCAAGAAGCAGCGGCTGGCGCAGCTTGATGCTGAGTACAAGGCCGGGCGCATTGCAAAGGATTCGTATGAGGCGCAGAAGTCGGCTATTGAAGCCAATTACGATGCGCAAACCCGGCGCATTAGGAAGGAGGCAGCCGAGAAAGAAAAGGCCTATAACGTAGCGCAGGCCATTATTGCAGGCACTTTGGCCGTTATAAAGCTACTCGATAACCCGCCCGCGGCGATTGCTGCCGGTATTGCGGCCGCTGCAGGCGTTGCCAAAATCATTGCCACGCCCATTCCCGAGTTTGCCAAGGGCGGCATTACCGGCGGGCAGAAGTCGACGTGGCGCGACCGGGTGCGGCGCTTCGCCACCGGTGGCGGCATCAACCCCGTAGCCGGCGTGCCATCGGTCGGCCAGCTGCACAGCGGCGGCATCCGGATGGTGGACGGCGCCACGGGCCAGCACCTGGGCGAGTGGGAGCGGGGCGAGCCCTACATGATTCTGAGCCGCGACACCTACGCTAACAACCGCGAGCTGGTGGATGCGCTGCTCGACACGAGCCTGCACCGGGGCGGGGCACCGGTGCGCCGGCGTGATGGCGGCGGGTTCTACGCCGACGGGGGCACGCCCGGCGGTCCGCTACCTAGTGCGAGTGGCGCAGCTGGTGCTGGCAGCCAGGACGTGGTGCAGGCCATCGGCCGTATCGAGCAGGCCGTGCGGGAGCTGCCGTCGCGTCAGAGAATCGCCTGGGATGGCGAAGACACGGCCAACGTGGAGGACGCCCTGAAGGAGCGCCAGCAGACGCGCGACGGATTTTCCATTCGATAAATCTGCCGCAGAAACTGCCACAGACTAGAAGCAAAAAGGCCCTCAGCGTGTGCTGAGGGCCTTTTTTGTGGTCGTGTAAGGAGTCGAACCTTAAACCTTCTGATTCGTAGTCAGATGCTCTATCCAATTGAGCTACACAACCCTTTTCCCGTGTTGGGAGCACAAAGGTAAGCGGAGAAAAACCGGCTTCACAAGCCTGCTGCGAGATTTTTGATAATAATTTTTCGATTTTTACGCAAGCCGCTCAGAATCAAGGCTGCTTTTTTGGCTCGGCTGCACTGTTGTTGAGGGCCCGTTTGAGTGCGTGGTTGAAAATGTAGTAGAGGCCGAAGAACGACAGGGCCACCAACGCCAGGAGCAGCAGCTTGCCGGTGGTGCCGGTGCCGGGGTCTTTGAGCAGGGTGAAAACGTCCTGCGCCTTCGTGCCCAGCCAGTAGAAGAACAGGCTGCGCGGCAGCATGCCCGCGATAGAGGCAAACAGGAACGGGCCGCGCCGCACCCGCATGATGGCCAAAATGAACGTCATCAGCGCGAAAGGCGTGACGGGCGACACGCGGGTGAGGAAAATCAGCTGCCAGGAGTCGGTTTTCAGCTCTTTCATCACGGCGTCGGCCTTGGGGAAGTGGCTGAGGAAGGCCAGCATCTTGCCATGGTCGAGCATGGTGGCAATCTGGTAGCCCACCAGTGCGGCCAGGGCGTAGGCCACCACCATGCCCGGAAAGCCGTGCCAACCCAGGTAAAAGCCCGTTATCAGCACCACGGCTGTGGTGTTCACCAGCGAGAAGGCCATGGCCACGCCCACAATGACGAAGTAGAGCAGGCTTTGGGCGGTGGTGAGGTTTTCGAGGAGTTCCTTGTTTTTGTATAGCACGCCCGTGAGCGACGCGCTGCCCAGCAGCGGCACGGCCACCAGCAGCACCATGGACAGCAGCGTGGAGAAGTTCTTCTGAAAAAGCTCGCGCAGAAATTTCATAGGCAGTGAAGGTAAGGACCCGCGTGGGGGAGCCCGGCCGGTGGGTTGTCTTTACGCGCCGACAGGGGCGGGGGCTACGCTTTTTTTTAGATAGGCCTAATGACTGAAAGCAGGCGTTTGCCGGTAGCAGTAGCAGCCGGATAGCAGTCGGGCCACTCCTGGTGCGTTTCGGCCCTGCCTTGGCTGGCGTCCGTAACTTGCCGGCCCAAGGCGCCCAAACGTTGCCCGGCGCCGGGTCCAATTCAGCTAAAATCCCACCATCACCATGAAATTCGCCACCAAAGCCATTCACGCCGGCGTGCACCCGGACCCCGCTACCGGGGCCATCATGACGCCCATCTACCAGACGTCGACCTACGTGCAGACCTCGCCCGGCAAAAACCAGGGCTTCGAGTACTCGCGCACCCACAACCCCACCCGCTCGCAGCTGCAGGACGCCGTGGCGGTCCTCGACAACGGCAAGCACGGCATCGCCTTCGCCTCCGGTATGGCGGCCATCGACTGCGTGATGAAGCTGCTGAAGCCCGGTGATGAGGTGATTTCGACCAACGACCTCTACGGCGGCAGCTACCGCCTCTTCACGAAAGTGTACGAGGTGTTCGGCATCAAATTCCACTTCGTGCCCATGCACGACATGGCTGCCGTGCGCGCCGTGGCCAGCGAAAAAACCAAGCTGATTTGGGTGGAAACGCCCACTAACCCGTTGCTCAACATCATCGACATTGCCGCCGCCGCGGCCGTGGCCAAGGAGTGCGGCGCCCTGCTGGCCGTGGATAATACCTTCAGCACGCCCTACCTGCAAACCCCGATGGACCTCGGGGCCGACATCGTGATGTATTCGCTCACCAAGTACATGGCCGGCCATTCCGATACCGTGATGGGCGCGCTGGTGGTGAACGACGACGAACTGCACCAGCGCCTGAGCTTCTACCAGAACGCCTGCGGCGGCACGCCGGGGCCCCAGGACTGCTTTCTGGTGCTGCGCGGGCTGAAAACGCTGCATATCCGCATGCAGCGGCACTGCGAAAACGGCCGTGCCGTGGCCGAGTACCTGCGCCAGCACCCCAAAGTGGAGAAAGTGTACTGGCCGGGCTTCGAAAACCACCCCAACTACGCCGTGGCGGCCCGGCAGATGCGCGACTTCGGTGGCATGATTTCCTTTGTGCTCAAAGGCGACCGGCAGGAAGATGCCATTGCCGTGCTGGAGAAGTTCAAGTACTTCACTCTGGCCGAAAGCCTGGGCGGCGTGGAAAGCCTCAGCGGCCACCCCGCCACCATGACGCACGCCAGCATCCCGGCTGAGCAGCGTCGTAAGTCGGGCCTCTCAGACTCGCTCATTCGCCTGAGCGTGGGCATTGAGGATGCCGAGGATTTGATTGACGATTTGGCCCAAGCCATTGGGTAGGTCATATTAGCAGCCGCGATTTTTTCGTTGGAAGCGCCGGGTTGCCTTTGTGGGCCGCCCGGCGCTTTTATTTTTAACCCCGCATCCGCTCAGCCAGTTACTCCATGCGCTATTACTTCCTTTTTCTGCTGCCGCTCACGCGTTTCGCTGCTGCTCAGGCGCCCATTCCGCAGCCTCTGCCACACACCGTTCTGGTGCGGGGCACGGCCGAGCAGGAACTGGAGCCCGAGAAGCTGGACCTGCTGATAACCTACCGGTTTTCGGATAACGTGAAGGAAAACGGCCGCAACCAGGAACAGGAGCAAGCCCTGCAACAGGTGCTGAAGCAGGCCGGCATCGCGCCCGAAAAATTGGTGCTCGAAGACCTGAGCGCCAGCGGCTACGGCGGTTTGTCCAAGGTAAATAATGCCACCGTGGCGCTGACGAAAACCTACCGCCTCACGTTGGAGCGTCCGCAGCTGCTCAATACGCTGCTGCCACAGCTGGTGCAGGCCGGTGCTGATAATGTCCATCTGGTACACTTGCAAAATACCCGTTTGGAAACGGTCAAGGCGGAGTTGATAACGCAGGCCGTGAGCAATGCCCGCCAAAAAGCCACGGTGGCGGCCAAAGCAACCGGCCAACAGCTTGGAGCAGTGCTGAGTCTGGTGGAAGTGATACCGGATAGTCCGCGCCCCGAATGGCTACAGTCGCGGTATAAATTAATGTCGTTGGCCGGTGTCAGCAGCCAGGGTACGACGGCAGAGGATGAACGCCCAACACTGCGCAAAATCAATGTGAAAGCCGTGTATGACCTGGTGTTTGAAATAAAATAGTACCGGCTTAGCCGCAATCATTCGCTATTATGCCCCAAACGCCACCCATCGAAACCCGGCCGCTCTTCGCCGAGCTTGACCGCCTGCTGCTGGAGTTGCTGCGTTCCCTAGCGCCTGAGGACTGGCAGCGGCCCACCCTGGCCCGGCTCTGGACGGTGAAGGACGTGGCCGTCCACCTGCTCGATGGCAACCTGCGCACCCTATCCATGCTGCGCGACGGCTACTTTGCCGAAACGCCCGACGACTTCTCCTATGCCGGCATGGTGGCCTACCTCAACCGTCTGAACGCCGACTGGGTGCGGGCCGCCCGCCGCCTGAGCCCGGCCGTGCTCACGGAGCTGCTGGCCCAGTCGGGCGCCGAATACACGGCCTACCTGCACACGCTCGACCCGTGGGCGCCGGCCACGTTTTCGGTGGCCTGGGCCGGCGAGGCGGAGTCGCTGAACTGGTTTCACATTGCCCGCGACTACACTGAAAAGTGGCACCATCAGCAGCAAATCCGTGAGGCCGTGGGCCAGACGGCGGCGCTGATGACGCCAGCATTGTTCCGGCCGTTCATGGCCACGCTGCTGCGCGGGCTGCCGCACGCCTATCGCGCGGTGGCAGCGCCAGCGGGCACGCGGGTGCGGGTTAGCATTGAGGCGGGCGGCACCTGGGAACTGCTGAAAACCACCGACGCCTGGCAGCTGATGCCGCCTGCCGCCGCTGCGCCCACGGCCGAAATCACCTTCCCGCCCGACGTGGCGTGGCGGGTGTTCACCAAGGGCCTGAGCGCGGCCGAGGCCGAGCCACTGGTGCAGCTGGCCGGCGATGCGCGGCTGGCAAAAGCCGCTCTGGGCCTGGTGGCCGTAATGGGCTGACGGGCGCCCCGGCCCGCGCACCGCGAGCGGCCTTCGGACTGAGCAATGTGTCGAATCTATCGGCCTGAAAACGAATTAAAAACGGATTAAATGCCAACCCTGACTGCGTAGCGACGGTTTAAGGCATGATTCTGTTTTAATTCTGGTTTTTATCGGCCTTCCGTGATAGGCTTTTTGCTATGCTTTCTTTTACCAAATTGTATCGCCGGGCGAGGGTAGTGCCCGTGGTGGCGCTGCTGGGTTTGGGCGGCTGTAACCTCATCGAGTTCAGCCCCAACGACCACCGCGTCCCCGAAGAATTCACCAACCTCACCGAGAAAAACCTGGCCAAGCTGAAGGCCAAGCCCCTGGCTGCCGGCGACACGCTGCGTTTCATCTTCACTGGCGACTCGCAGCAGTTCTACGACGAAGCCGAAGCTCTGGTGGCCAGTGCCAACCAGCAGCCCGGCATCTCCTTTCTGGTGGTGGCCGGCGACATTTCCGACTTCGGCCTGGCCCGCGAAATGCAGTGGGTGGATGAAAAGCTGCGCCGCCTGACCGTGCCCTACGTCACGGTCATCGGCAACCACGACCTGGTGGGCAACGGCCGCCCCACCTACGGCCACATTTTCGGGGCCTACAACTACTCGTTTGTGTACGGCGACACCAAGTTCATCATGGTGGACACCAACGGCCGCGAATACAACTTCGACGGCACGGCGCCCGACATGGGCTGGCTGCGCCCCCAACTGGCCAACCGCGACGGCGCCCGCCGGCAGGTGGTCATCAGCCACGTGCCGCCCACCAACGACGACTTCGACCCCGCCCTGCGCACGCCCTACGTGCGGGCCCTGGCCGAAGCCCCGAACCTGGTGTTTGAGATGAACGGCCACAACCATTCCTTCAGCATCACCCAGCCCTACAAAGACGGCGTGACCTACGTGAATTCCGACGCGTTTTCGGAGCGGCACTACATGGTGGTGACGGTGTGGGGCGACAAGCAGTTTCGCATTAAACGGGTCAAGTTCTAATGAAAAAGCTTCTTCTCCCGACCCTACTGCTGGCCGCCCTGGGTGCCAAAGCGGCCCCCGCACCTGCTGATACAACGGCTACCACTTCCCCAGTGAAAGCCGACACCCCGCCCGCTGGCGCCTCCGAGCGCAAGTGGTTCCGCCCCAAGCACCTAGTGCTGCAAACCGGCGGCGGCCTGGGCATGGTGGCCGCCGGCGCCGGCTACGAATTCGCGAAAAACCACCTCGAAACCGATATTCTCATCGGCTACGTTCCCAAGTACTACGCGGGCTCCACGCTCAGCCTGGCTTCGCTGAAGTTCATGTATTCGCCCTTTCACTTGCCCGTAGGTGAGAAATTGCAGGTGGTGCCGCTCACGGTGGGGGCGTATTTCAGCTACACCCACGGCACCATCAACGACGAGCTGAAGGGCCAGTACTCGGCCGACTACTACTGGTTTTCGACCGATACGCGCTACGGCCCGCTGCTGGGCAGCCGCCTCACGTTTCTGGCGCCGCCGGTAGCTGCCACCGGGCAGCCGCGCAAAATATCGGTTTATTACGAGCTGGGTAGCAACGATTTGTATTTGGCCAGTTGGTTCAATAACCAGAAGGGCGGCCTCGCTTTCAGCCAGCTACTGACGCTGGCGCTGGGCGTGAAAGCCGATTTTTAATCTTCCGCTGTCCTAACCTGTCAGCCATGCCCAACGGCCCCGCCGCTCATTCGGAGCGTCAGGGCCGTTTGAGTTTGCGAACCATGCAGAGGAAGATGCCACGCAACTTCCGGGCGAGGGAGCCGGTCATGGAGAGGTACGGCGCGCGCAGCGGCGTTTCCAACTCCTTTCCCTTCTGATGAAAAAGTATCTACTCCTGGGGCCTCTGTTGGCCCTGGCGGCACCGGTGGCCGCCCAGCAAATTGAAATCCAGGCTCGGGCCGGCGTGGGATTATCCCGTTTTGGCGGGCCGGATGCCCGGAGCACCTCGTTCGTCAATCGCACCGACACCCCGGACCTGGACTACACGAATAGCCCGTATGGCAGCCGCTGGGGCGCGGGCGTGTCACTGGGCGGGCGCGTAGAGCGCGTGGGCGCAGGCAATGGCCTGCTGGCGTTCGACCTGGGATATGAGTGGCTGCAAAGCCGCACCAACATCACGGCGCTTTCCATCTCATACCCTCTCTACAGCTCCTATCGGGCCGGGCCTTACGAGGCCGACGGCAGCACCGCCATGCAAACCCACAACCTGACCACCTTTCTGGGCATCGGCCACCGCTTCGGCGCTGGTAAGTTGAGCATCGATGCTTTGGCGGGGCCGGAAGCGGCTTACGTCTTTGGCTTCCGCGAAAAGGGCAGCGGCACCTACAATGGCAGCACGTCTTGGAGCACCGACCTGGACCACCGTGCCTTCAACCGCTTCGATGCGCGCCTGCGGGCCGATGCCACGGTGTGGTACCAGCGGCTGGGCCTGAACGCCAGCTACTCGCACGGCCTGCTCAACTACCAGAGCGGGCTGCTGGGCGCCAGCCCCAAGGTGTATGCGCGCGTGCTGCGCCTGGGGCTGGCCTACCGGCTGCGCTAGGCTTGGGCAAAATATGTGGGCCGTCGCTGCGTCTGCGCTGATAAGCCGCCCAACGCGGCGGTTTTTCAGCCAACTATTCCATGCAGCTTCAGGCCCTCCACAACGGCAAAGTTTATCAGAACGCCATCCCCACTTCCGTGGGCCCGCCCTCCGGCTACGGCGCCCTGCTGAAACGCTGGCTGTTTGAAAAAGCCGAGCGGGAGCCTTCAAAACCGCTCGGTCCTTTCCGGGCCGATGCCGCCGCGCTGGCCGCTCCCGTGCCCGCTGCTGCATTGCGCGCCACTTGGCTGGGCCACAGCACGGTGCTGCTCGAAATCGACGGTCGCCGCATCCTTACCGACCCGGTGTGGAGCGAACGGGCGTCGCCCTCGCAGCTGCTAGGGCCGAAGCGGTTCTTCGCACCGCCGCTGCCGCTCGATAAGCTGCCGAAGCTGGACGCCGTCGTCCTCTCGCACGACCACTACGACCACCTCGACCCAGTAGCTATTCGGGTGCTGGGGCGCACGGGCGTGCCGTTTTTTTGCCCGCTGGGCGTGGGCGCACACCTGCGCCGCTGGGGCGTGGCCAGTGATAAAATCACCGAGTTGAACTGGTGGGAATCGGCGGCGCTGGCGCCCGACTTCACGCTGGTGGCCACGCCGGCCCGGCACTTCTCGGGCCGCGGCCTCACCCGCAACGATACACTGTGGGCCTCGTGGTGCCTGCTGGGGCCTACGCATAAAGTGTTTTTCGGCGGCGACTCGGGGCCGCTCGACGAAGGTTTCCGGCAGATAGGGGAGGCTTACGGGCCGTTCGACTTGTTGATGCTCGAAATCGGCGCCTCCGACCCCGAATGGGCCGACATTCATTTGGGCCCAGACAACGCCCTGGCGGCGCACCGGCTGCTGGGCGGCGGCCCGTTGCTGCCGCTGCACTGGGGCACGTTCAACCTAGCGTTTCATGCCTGGCGGCAGCCCGTGCAGCGTTTAATTGAAGCAGCTGGAACTGAGGTGCCGCTGTTGCTGCCAGCCCCCGGGCAGCGCGTGGATGTGGCGGCGGGCCCGCTCAATTCGCGTTGGTGGGAATAAAAAATAAGCCCGGCCTTAAACAATCGACCGGCGGCTCGCTTATATCCGCTCGATGCCGGCCCGCAGTCGTGGTCCCGGCATCCGACTTTATCTTTGCCCCGTGATACAAACCCCCGCAGCCGCTCCTTTCCTGGGAAATCGGCTGGCTTCCACCAGCTTTTCCCCGAACCTTGCCAGCCTGTCCGCGCCCATGTGCTCGGCTGTGGTAGGGTGCTGTTGCTGTTGTGGTTAGGATAGGGCGTTAGCCGGTGGGCAGAACGAAAGTTCTCCCGGCTGAATGCCAGACCAGAAAAAAAGTGGGATGCTGCCCCGGTGCCACTTGCCGCACCGTCGGGTAGCTGCGCTATGGCCTGTGGGCTGATTCTGGTATAATCATTTATTGGCTTTATAGGTCGCCGGTTGGCGTCGGGGCGGCCGCATGGCGGGCTCCGGCCAACGGCCGCCTGGGCTTTTCTTTTTTCTGGGATTATCCGGTTTGAAACGCCCGTGTGGCCGCCGGAATCCCGCTTCATTTCCCTCTTTTTCTTGTTATGACACACCCCACAACTACCCGAATCGGGCTGCTGGCGCTGCTTTTGTGGCTGACCACGGCCGCCGCCTGGGCCCAGAACCTCACCGTTACCGGCCGCGTCCTCGACGCCACCGGCCAGAGCCAGCCCGGCGTGACCGTGCTGGAGCAAGGCACCAGCAACGGCACCAGCACCGACGGCGATGGCCGTTTCTTGCTCAGCAACGTGCCCGGCACGGCAACCCTCGTCTTTTCTGCCGTGGGCTCGCTCACCCAAACCGTGCCGCTGAACGGCCGCACCAGCCTCGAAATCCGCCTCGCCGCCAACCAGACCGAGCTGAACGAAGTGGTGGTGACGGGCTCGCGCGCTACGGAGGGCCGTTCCAACATTCTAACCACCTCGCCGGTAGACGTGATTTCGGCCCGCGAAATCAAGGCCTACGCCCAGACCGACGTTACCCAGATTCTGACCTACATCGCGCCCTCGTTCCAGAGCACGCGCCAGACCGTGACCGACGGCACCGATTTCGTGGACCCCGCCACCCTGCGCGGCCTCGGCCCCGACCAGGTGCTGGTGCTGGTGAACGGCAAGCGCCGCCACACTTCGGCCCTCGTGAACATCAACGGCACGCCCGGGCGCGGCTCGGTGGGCACGGATATGAACGTGATTCCGCCTGCTGCCATCAAGCGGATTGAGGTGCTGCGCGACGGCGCGGCGGCCCAGTACGGCTCCGACGCCATTGCCGGCGTCATCAATATCCAGCTGAAGGACGACACTACCGGCGTGAGCGTGAGCAGCACCGCCGGCCAAACCAGCAAGAGCGACGGCCAACTGTTTCAGGCCGATGCCAACCTAGGCTTCGGCCTGGGCCGTCGGGGCTTCGTGAACGTGAGCGGCCAGTTTTCGAACCGCAGCTTCGTGGACCGCAGCGGCCTCGACACGGCCCCGCTCATCTACCTGGGCAGCACCGCCGGCAACTACCCGGCCGGCCTCACCGATGTACAGAAACTCGACCTGAAAGCCCGCGATAATGCCCTGGTGGCCCAGAATGGCTTTAACCGCCGCGACATCCGGGTGGGCAGCGCCGACACCCGCACCTACGGCAGCTTCGTGAACGCGGCCTACACGCTGGCCCCCAGTATCGGCCTCGAAGCCTACTTTGCGGGCGGCCTCACGCGCCGCACGGGCCGCTCGGGCGCGCTCTACCGGCTGCCCACGCAGGTGACGCAAACCGACGCCAGCATCTACCCGAATGGCTTTCTGCCCTTCATCAACAGCACTGTGAACGACGGCTCGGCCATCGTGGGCCTGCGCGGCCGGGTGCTGGGCTTCGCGGCTGATTTGAGCAACACCTACGGCCGCAATGCCTTGGACTACGACATCACCAACACCCTCAACGCCTCATTGCCGGCGGGCACCAGCCCCACCAGCTTTTATGCCGGCCAGCTGGCTTTCCAGCAGAACACCACCAACCTGGGCTTCTCGCGCAAATTCACCGAAATCGGCCCGCTGGCCACGCTGAACGTGGCTTTCGGCGGTGAGTTTCGGGTCGATAATTTCCAGATTAACGCCGGCGAATCAGGCTCCTACATTCTCGGGTCGCGCCTGGTGAACGGAACGCCGGCCGCCGCGGGCTCGCAGGGTTTTGCTGGTTACCGGCCCTCCGATGCCCTCAACCAAAGCCGCAACAACGTGTCGGGCTACATTGATTTGGAAAGCGACCTGACCGACAAGCTATTGGTGAACGTGGCCGGCCGTGCCGAACGATACTGCGATTTCGGCTCCAACGTGAGCGGCAAAGTAGCCGCCCGCTACAGCATCCTCAACGGGCTGGCCTTGCGCGGCGCGCTCAGCAACGGCTTCCGGGCGCCCTCGCTGCAGCAGCGCTACTTCACCAACTCCAGCACGCAATTCACCAGCGGCGAGCTGCGCGAAGTGCTGACCACCAACAACGATGACCCCATCACCAAGGCCTTCGGCATTGGCTCGCTGAAGCAGGAGAAATCGACTAATTACAGCGTGGGCCTCACGGCGCGCTTGTTCAAAATCATCACGCTGACGGTGGATGCCTACCAGATTGACATCCGCGACCGAATTGTGCTCAGCTCGCAGTTCAGCCGCGCCAATGCTGTGGTAGCGGGCATTCTCACCGCCAACCCGCGCCCCGGCCAGAACCCGGTGCAGGGCGTGCAGTTCTTCGCCAACGCCGTGAATACGCGCACCCAAGGCATCGACATCGTGGCCAACGAGCGCCTGACCCTGGGCCCCGACAGCCGCCTGACCCTGACCGCCGCCGCCAACTTCAACGAAACACTGGTGCGCAGCTTCAACAGCTCGGCCTTCATCGACAACAACGCCAGCCTGCAAAACACGTTGTTTGACCGTGCCCAGCGCGCCCGCCTCGAAAACGGCCAGCCTCGCAGCAAAATCAACCTGAGCGCCGACTACGGCTACAAAATCCTCGGCGTGAACCTGCGCACCGTGCGCTTCGGCGAGGTGCAGACCAAGGACGCTGACCCCACCCGCTCCTTCATCGACCAGACTTTCTCGGCCAAATGGGTGACCGACCTGACCATCAGCGCGCAGGTTATCAAGAACATCGGCTTGAGTGTGGGCGTCAACAACCTGTTCAACGTCTACCCCGACCGCCTCTACCAGGACCCCAACAACAACGAGCAAAGCTTGGCCTACACCACCCTGGATGCCACCAACCGCGGCCGCTTCCAGTACAACTCCAACCAGTTCGGCTTTAATGGCGCCTTCTACTTCGGCCGCGTGAATTTCACGCTCTAACCATTTCAGTTTTGAGACGAAAAAGGCCCTTCAATATACTGAAGGGCCTTTTTTGTTTGAGGTAGGGGCGAGGTCGTACCTCGTTCAGACGTGCGCTAATTGCCGCTGTACTGCAGCCGGGCCACTTGCGTGCCGGCCGGGTTACGGGCAAAGTAGAGGCCGGCGGGCAGGGTAGCGGTGGGCTGCCACACCACGCGGCCATCGGCCGACGTCCTGAGCTGCGCTACTTGGTGGCCTAGGGCATCGGTGATGGTGACGGGCTGCACGCCTTGTCCGGCAAACTGGAACTGTACAACTTCGCTGAATGGCACCGGGAAAGGCGGCTGCGCCAACGCCTGTCGCGGGCGGGCGGCCAAGCCCGTGCGCGTGACCAGAAAAAGCACCGTAAGTACGCTGTGGCCCAGCAGCGGGCAAGCATTGTCGAGGGCTGAAACCGTGAGTTGGTAGCGGCCTTGCGGCAGCGTGGCAGGCACTTGCCAGGTGAGCTGGCCCTGGCCGTTGGCCAGGGGCTGAAAGGTGGCTCCGGGCACCAGCCCGGCTACTTCGCTGCTCAGCGTCACCGATTGGCCGGCGTCGGCATCGGTGGCGGTGAAAACCAACGTGGCCGTTTGGCCCGCGGCAATGCGGATTTCCTGGCCCAGCAGCTGGCCGGTGGGAGCAGCCGCCAACGCCACGCGGGTGAAGGCCGGTGCTAGGTTGGTGCCGGCCGAGGCATAATAATCCAGTTCCCGCATCACGCTGCCAATTTTTCGCCAGTTCCCGCTCACGCGCCGGTACTCGTTCACGCGGGCGCCCAGGGCGTAAATGCCTAGCTGTCCGGCCGCGCCGGCCACGTTCAGCAGTTCGCCGGTGGCGGCGTTTAGCTGCAGGTGCGGGGCGGCGGCGCCCGTGGTAGCGGGAGGACATGTCGTGGTAGGAAGGGAATTGCCCGTCAGGGGTTGCACGGCTTCGTACACCAGCGAGTCGCCTTCGCTGTCGAAGGCGCTGAGGCTGTACCGTTGGGCCTGGGCGCTGACGAGGTGCACGGGCCGCGAGGCGGTGAATCGGGGCGAGGAGTTCACCAGGCCCGTCGAATTATCCAGCTCGGCGTTCAGGGAAAGTCCGACCGTGCCGGATTGGGCTATGTTGGTGATGCCGGCGACCCGTGACGCCATGCCGACGGTTAATTGCCATTGGGCGGGAGGAAGCGTCACCAGTCCTTGCAGAGTGGTGATGATGACCGACTCGCTGGTGCCCGTGCACGAGGTAGCAACCGTTTGGCCTGCCGCCCGCGTCAGCGTGGTGGAGATGGTGGGCAGGGTGCACCCGTTCGGGCTGCACGCGAGCGAAACCCCCGTGGGCGGCGCACCTACGCCCACCGCCCCGCTGCCGTCACTGTAAATGCGCGCCGTCACGCGGTAGAGGTTTGGGGAAGCCGCAGTGCCCACGTACTCGTAGGTAAGGTCGCCCCCCAATATGTGCGTAGCGTGGGCCGCCAGGGCGTTTGCCAGACAGAAAAAAAGAAGCAGAATGTCGCGAAAAGCTGAAAAGCGGAGCATCGGCTGAGAAGAGGACGGCAAAGGTGACAGCACCATCGGCGGGGCCGACAGCCCCCAAATCTAATTGCAAATGGCTAACAGCAAATAATGTAGTTGCCCGAGCCGGCCGTTTATTTTCCAGGCGCCGACGTGCTCGAATTACTGCCCAGAATCTGAAACAGCTCGTCCAGCTTCGGCGTGAGGATGATTTCGGTGCGGCGGTTCATGGCCTTGTTCTGGGGCGTGTCGTTGGCGGCCACGGGCACGTACTGGCCGCGCCCCGAGGCCGTGACGCGCTCCGGCGAAACGCCGCTGGTGGTGAGCAGGCGCGCGATTTCGGTGGCGCGCAGGGCGCTCAGGTCCCAGTTGTCGGTCATGCCGGCGGTGCCGCGCAAAATGGGTACGTTGTCGGTGTGGCCTTCCACCACCACGTTCACGTCTTTCTGCTCCTGGAGCACGGTGGCGAGCTTTTTCAGCGCTTCCTGGCCTTTGGGGTCCACTTTCGTCGAGCCCGATTTGAAGAGCAATTGCTCCGAGAGCGACACGTACACCTTGCCGTCCTTCAGCTTCACCTGCAGGTCGCTGCTGTTGAAGCTGAGCAGGGCCTTGCTCACGCGGGCCTTCAGGTCTTCCACGGCTTTGTCCTTGTCGGCCAGGGCCTGGGTGAGCTCGGCGAGGCGGGCTTCGCGGGTTTTGAGGTCGGCGGCGAGGCGGTCGTTGTCGGCTTTGCTTTTTTGCAGGTTCACTTCGAGACTGCCCAACTCGGCTTCGCGGCGAGCCAGGTCCTTGGCTACTTTGTTGTAGTCGGAAGACTTGTTGGCTAGCTCCCGGTCGCTGTTTTTGAGCAGCTTGTCGTAGCTGTTGTTCAGCTCGTTGTAGAGGCTGCGGGTTTTGCGGTAGGCGGCGCCGGTTTCGGCCGAATCGGTCACGAGGCGCTTTTGGGTGAGGCGCAGCTGGGCCAGCTCGTCGGAGGCTTTTTGCAGCTCGGTGGTGGTGCTGCGGAGCTGGCGATCAGCGGCTTCTTTGCCCTGGGCGTCGGCCTTTTGGCGGGCGCTCAGGTCGTCGTATTTGCGGGCTGTCACGCAGCCGTTGAGGGCAGAAGCGGCGAGCAGCGAAAGGCCCAGCAGGGCAGGGGAGAAGCGTTTCACGGGCAGAAGGGGGCGCGGGGCCAAGCCATCGGCGGCCGGACTGCCCGGCCGCGTTGGCAGGGCAAGGTAGCGCTTAATGCGCGGCCAAGCCGGCCAAAAAGCGGTTTTGCCTACCTGTTTGGGCTATATTTGTCTGCCTGCGAGGTCCCGAAACCATCAGGGGTATTGCCGGCATGCCGGGCGGCCCGGAGTTTGGCCCCGCGTACTTCGACCAAAAAACCGGACGCGCGTAAACAGTTGCCCGGCCTCGGCCTTTTGCCAAACCCGCACCGGCAGGCGCCGCGTTTGACTTATCTTTGACGCCCTGTTTCATCAGTTGCCGCCGGCCTGAAATCGGCGAATCCTCCCCAAAACTAAAAGCTAATAGCCATCAGCTAACAGCTAAAAGCTAACTATATGGCCTGGTTCAAGCGCGTAGAAAAGGGCATTGTGACCCCCACCGAACAGAAAAAAGAAACTCCGGACGGCCTCTGGCACAAATGCCCCGAATGCAAAACCGTGGTGACCATGGCCGAGCACAAGCGCCACCTGTTCGTGTGTAGCAACTGCAACCACCACGACCGCATCGACGCCGCCGATTACTTCGAGTTTCTGTTCGACGGCGGCCAGTATACCGAGCTCGACGCCAACCTGACGTCCGGCGACCCGCTACACTTCGTCGATACCAAAGAGTATCCGAAGCGCGTGGCCGCGACCGAGCGCAACACTGGCCTGAAAGACGCCGTGCGCACGGCCCATGGCGTGTCGGCGGGCCAGCCGCTGGTGGTGGCGGCCATGGATTTTAAGTTTATCGGGGGCTCGATGGGCTCGGTGGTGGGCGAAAAAATTGCCCGTGCCATCGACTTCGCCCGCCAAAACCGCACGCCTTTCCTCATGATTTCGCGCTCGGGCGGCGCCCGCATGATGGAAGCCGGCTACTCGCTGATGCAAATGGCCAAAACCTCGGCCAAACTGGCCCTGCTTAGCGAAGCCGGCGTGCCCTACGTGAGCCTCCTGACGGACCCCACCACGGGCGGCGTCACCGCTTCGTTTGCCATGCTGGGCGATTTTAACATTGCCGAGCCGGGCGCGCTCATCGGCTTTGCCGGGCCGCGCGTCATAAAGGAAACCATCGGCAAAGACCTGCCCAAGGGCTTCCAGAGCGCCGAATTTGTGTTGGAACACGGCTTCCTCGATTTCATTGTGGACCGCCGCGAGATGAAGCAGCGCTTGGCCGACCTGCTGGGCATGCTCCGCCCCGCTTCGGCCGCCGCTCCTGAGCAGCGCGAAGCCCGCCGCACCGCCACAAAAGCCCATTAGTGCCTCGCCAGCGCAGTTTTTTGCTTTCGGCACACTTCTTGAAAAGCCCATTCCGACACCGGAACGGGCTTTTCCCGTATAAGGCCAAATACTCACCAATTCTTCACTTCATGAACACCTCCAAATCTCTCCTTTCTGTCCTGATGGCCTTCGTGCTGCTGTTTAGCTCCTGCGCCACGTCGCAGCAAGCCAGCACCCAGCCCGACCTCTCGACCAACAACGGCACCGGCGCCCGCAAAACGGGCATGAGCAAAACCACCAAAGGCGGCCTGCTGGGCGCTGGTGGCGGCGCAGTGCTGGGTGGCGTAGTGGGCGGCCTGCTGGGCGGCGGCAAGGGCACGGCCATTGGCGCCATTGTGGGCGCTGCTGCGGGTGGCACCACCGGCGCCATCATCGGCCGCAAGATGGACAAAGCTGCCGAAGAACTGCAAACCGACATGAAAGGCGCCCGCGTAGAGCGTGTGGGCGAAGGCATCAAAATCACCTTCGATTCGGGCATTCTCTTCGACACCAACTCGGCCACGCTGCGGCCGGCTTCGGAAAGCGACATCAGCAAGATGGCCGCCGTGCTCCAGAAATACCCCGACACCAACGTGCTGATTGAAGGCCACACCGACAACACCGGCTCAGACGCCATCAACCAGCCCCTGTCGGAGCGCCGGGCCCAAGCCGTGGCTACTTCTACTATGGCCAAAGGCGTGGCTGCCAGCCGCATCACCACCAATGGTTACGGCTCGACCCAGCCCGTGGGCGACAACACCACCGTGGAGGGCCGTCAGGCCAACCGTCGCGTAGAAATTGCCATTTACGCCAACGAAAAAATGAAAAAGGCTGCCGAACAAGGCCGTCTGTAAGCCATCAATCGACACTCAAGCTGCCCGGCAGCTTAGGTTGAAATTAAAAAAGCCGCCCGAATGGGCGGCTTTTTTTTGGTTTTTTCTGGTTGGCAACGATTAGACTAACCGCAGCAAAACCTGCGGGCCCATGCCTCCGTTTAATCCCCGTTGTTTCTGTTTTTTTTCAATCCAAACTCAACTGTTGTCATGAAGACTTTCAAAATATATTTCCTGCTGGTAATGGCCTTTTTGATGCTGGCCGGTTCGGCCGCTCAGGCCCAGACGCCTAAAAAAGGTTGGAGCAATAAAGCCAAAGGCGCGGCCATCGGCGGCGGTGCCGGTGCTGTGACCGGCGCCGTGATTGGCGGCGGCAAGGGTGCCCTGATTGGCGGTGCCGCTGGCGTGGTAGGCGGTGGCTTGATTGGCCGCAACAAGGACAAGAAAAAAGACCCGGCCCGCTATTATAACTACAAGGGCAAGAAGTAACCGGGGCCGTGGCGCCCGCGCCACACCTGTTAAAAAGGCCTTGCCTCTGCGGCAGGGCCTTTTTTTATGCCGGGCCCGGCACAGTTGTAGAGTTTGGCAAGGTGGTTGCAAATGGCGTACTTGCCGCCTCATTGCTCCAGTTGCGCTTGTGGCTGGCCTCTTTTATCCAAACCCTTTTTTAAACATGAAATTTCTTCGTTCGTCCCTCGCATTTATGTTTGCGCTGCTGTTGTTGCTGAACAACTTTGCGCAGGCCCAAACTTCTACCGTTTCGACGGATAAGCCGAAAGGCATGAGCAAAACCCTCAAAGGCGGCCTCATCGGCGGCCTGGGTGGCGCAGTGGCCGGCGGCGTGGCGGGCCGCCTCATCGGTGGCAAGTCGGGCACGGCCAAAGGTGCCATCATCGGCGCTGTGGTGGGTGGTGCCGGTGGTGCCCTCATCGGCCGCAAAATGGACAAGCAGGCCGCTGAGCTGCGCCGCGACCTGGAAGGCGCCACGGTAGAGCGCGTGGGCGAGGGCATCAAAATCACCTTCGCTTCGGGCATTCTGTTCGGCACCAACTCGTCGAGCCTGACCCCGGAAGCTGCCGGCAACATCGACCAACTGGCCGCCACGCTGAAGAAATACGCCGACACCAACGTCATCATCGAAGGCCACACCGACAGCTCGGGTTCGGATGCCATCAACCAGCCCCTATCGGAGCGTCGCGCACAGGCCGTGTCGAACGAGATTCAGGCGCAAGGTGTTGATTCTGGCCGAATTCAGGCCAAAGGTTACGGCTCGAGCCAGCCCGTGGGCGACAACAGCACGGTGGCCGGCAAAGCCGCCAACCGTCGCGTGGAAGTAGCCATTTTCGCCAACGAAAAAATGCAGAAGGCCGCCAAAAAAGGCCAGCTGTAAGACCAAGCCGGCTGCGGTAAGCGCAGCCGGTATTCAACTAAAAAAGGCTGCCCAACCGGGCAGCCTTTTTTTATGCTGTGGGGGCCGAACTGGCGCGCCAAAGCAACCTTGCGACTGGGCCTTGGGTACAATCAAAATGCCTTCTCCCACTGCTACCTACACCTCATCGGCCGCCGAAAAAGCCTGGGCCGACCATCAGATTCTCGACCACTTCTACGGCCACCTGCCGCCGGAGCCGCGCCGCACGCCCATGCGCGAGCTGATTTCGACGGTCCTGTCGCACCGTACCACCCACGCCGACGAGGAATTGGCCTACGACCGCATGCTGGAAGCCTTCGGCGACTGGGCTGGCGTGGAGGCCGCGCCCACCCAGGAACTGGCCCACGCCATCCGAACCACGCGCTGGCCCGATACGCAGGCGCCCCGCATCCAGGAGATTCTGCGCCGTATTCAGGCCGAAACCGGCGGGCCGTTCGACCTGGATTTTCTGGGCGACTGGACCACCGAAAAGGGCATGGCCTGGCTCACGGATATGCCCGGCATCGGCCTGAAAACGGCATCGCTGCTGCTGCTTTTCAACTACCACAAGCCGGTGCTGCCCGTCGACACACACGTGCACCGAGTGGCGCAACGGGTGGGCTTTTTGGGGCCGAAAGTATCGGTAGAGAAGGCGCATAGCGTGCTGCTGGCCCTGTTGCCGGCTGATGCAGAAACGCTGTTCAACTTCCACAAGCACAACTACTGGCACGGCCAGCAGATTTGCTTTTTCCTGAAGCCGAACTGCACCCGCTGTCCGTTGAAGGGCTTTTGCAATTATTACCAGGAGCACCACGGGGAGGCCACTGCTGAAGCGCTGGCGGCCACGCCTACGCAGTGGGACCCCACCGCCTGGGGCAAGCTGCCGCATTAGCTTTGTAGCGCGGACTTTTAGTCCGCGAGTTGAAAACTATTCAGGCGCGCGCTAGGTAGTCCGCGGTTGAAAGTCAGTTCATGCGCGGACTAAAAGTCCGCGCTACCGCTATGCGCCTCGTCAAGCACCCCGTCCTCTGCAATTACTACGTGACTTACCGCTGCAATGCGAAGTGCGCGTTTTGCGATATTTGGGAGAAGCCCTCGCCCTACATCACGCTCGAAGACGTGACCCGGAACCTACGCGACCTCAAGCGGTTGGGCGTGTCCGTCATCGATTTCACTGGCGGCGAGCCACTGCTGCACCGGCAACTGCCCGAGTTTCTGGGGCTGGCGCGCGAGATGGGTTTTATCACCACCGTGACGACTAACGGCCTGCTCTATCCTAAGAATGCCGAAAAGCTGCGCGGCAAGGTCGATATGCTGCACTTTTCGCTCGACTCGGCCGACCGCGACACCCACGACCTGGGCCGCGGCGTGGCCTGCTACGATTTTGTGCTCGAAAGCATTCGCGTGGCCAAAGAGCTGGGCGAGCGGCCGGATATCCTCTTCACCGTCTTTCGCAAAAACCTGGCGGACCTGGAGGCCGTGTACCGCGACATTACCCAGCCCAACGGCCTCGTGCTCATTCTCAATCCCGCCTTCGAGTACGGCGACGTGGAAACCGGCGAGCAGCTTACCCCCAAGGAACTGGACTTCCTCTCGGCCTTCGGCAAGCGCAAGGGCGTGTATTTGAATGAGGCCTTCATCCAACTGCGGCGTGACGGCGGCAATCACGTGGCCGCGCCGGTGTGCCGGGCCGCCAGCACCACGCTGGTCATTTCGCCCTCGAACGAACTGGTGCTGCCCTGCTACCACCTCGGCGAGCAGAAATTCCCCATCGAAGGCAAGCTGTTCGACCTCTACAACGCCCCCGAAACCCAGCGCCTGGCCGCGCTCGAAGGCCGCCTGCCTGCCTGTGAGGGTTGCACCATCAATTGCTACATGCAGCCCAGCTTCGCAGTCGAAACCAGCAAATATTTCTGGCAGGCCTTACCCAGTACGCTCAAGTATAACTGGGAGAAAGGCACTTGGAAGCGGCTGATTGGAGCGTAGGGGCGGGGCTTGCCCCCGCCCGGACGTACGCGCCGCCTGAACAGCTCCGTTCAACGACGGGCGGGGGCAGGCCCCGCCCCCTACTTCGTTCTAACCGAGTGCCTAGCCGACGGGCGGCACCGTGCTCAGGCCGGACACCGCTAGTTGCCCAAGCGCCTGCGTGATTTCAGCCGGACGCTGGGTGCCCAGTAGCAGGCGGTTGCCGTCGCGCAGCACCAGTTGCAGGCCCTGGTCGCCGGAGATGTTGAGGGCGCGGTTGCTGCTTCGGCCCTTCAGGCCCCAGCCGCCGTACTCGCCCAGCGGGTCGTAGGCGCGCACGTAGGCTTGGGTTACTTCCGTCCAGGGGCGGAGCCGCCAGCTCCACTGCAGCGGGAAAAGGCGGTAATGTGCCCCGGCGTCGTCCAGGCGGGTTTCGAGGCGAAGCGTGAGCAGCAGGGCAATGCCGAGGGCCACCGCCACGCCAGCCACGACAGCGGGCCAGTCGGCGTGGAAGGGCTTGGCTGGCACCAGCCAAACCAGCGTGCCCACTACAATGACGGGCGCCAGCAGCAACGGCCACCAGCGGCGGATGAAAACCTGACGTTCCTGAAACAGCATGAGTCGATAGAAAACGGGTGAACCATAAACCGCCGCATATTTACGGCCGAACCAACTCTTGTATCGTCATGCCCGCCCTTATATTACCTGTTCACGGCATTTTTCCGCAAATTCCAGCCGACTGTTTCGTGGCCGATAATGCTACCATCATCGGCGACGTGGTGCTGGGCGCGAAATGCACCGTCTGGTTCACGGCTGTCATTCGGGGCGATGTACACCGCATCCGCATTGGTGATGAAACCAACATCCAGGACGGTGCGGTGCTGCACTGCACCTACCAAAAGGCCCCGCTCAGCATCGGCAGCCGTGTGAGCATCGGGCACCGGGCGCTGGTGCATGGCTGCACCGTAGAAGATGATGTGCTCATCGGCATGGGCGCCATCGTGATGGACCATGCCGTGGTGGGCACCGGCTGCATCATCGCGGCCGGGGCGGTGGTGTTGGAAAATTTCGTGTGCGAGCCCGGCTTTCTCTACGCTGGTGTGCCCGCTAAGAAAATAAAACCCGTGACGGAGGAGCAGCGCGAAGGCCTGAAGCGCACGGCGGCCAATTACCAGACCTACGCCAGCTGGCTTGCACCGGCCGATGCCAACCGGTAAAGTCCGATTTGCACCCGCTGGTTGGCCGGTAATATCACTGACTGATAGCCGGTAGAGCCGGCGGATTGTGGGCAATTATTCCAACCGATGTCCTTAAACCGACAAGTTCGATTTGGGTAGACGCTGGCCAACTGCCCTCTTCGTCCTGGCCTGTCTTACACTTCACGCCCTATTTATGCGCTTTCTTTTTACGATTCAATACCTGGTCAGTGGGCTGGTGTTTGCCATGGGGTTGCTGACTGGATGCCAGCGGGCCGGTTACTCATTCCAGGCGCGGCCAGCGGCCGTTGTTTCAGCCAACGCCAACGTTTCGGTCGATACCACTGTTGCAAGACGCGACTTTCAGGCTGTCGGCACGGCTGCGATTCGGCCGTTGGCCTGGGCGGCGGCCGAACCGCTGCGGGCTGGCCGGCGGCGTGTGCATCCGGCGGCGTGGCGGCCTGCCACGGCCGACACCGCAGCGAAAAAGCACCACCTGCTGGCCTTGGCTTCGCGCCGTTCTGAAAAAACAGCACCTGTCTTGGCCGCGCTAGACGACCCTAAGCCCTACCACAAGGGCGTCGCCTTCGCCCTGGCCGTGGTGCTGGGGCTTCTTGGCGCACACCAGTTCTACCTTGGGCGCAACGACGATGCCTGGCACTACCTGCTATTCACGCTGGTCTGCGTTGCGCTGTGTCTCGTTGCCATTCCCTTGGCAAACGCGGCGTTTATCAGCAGTGCGCTGGGTGGGTTTGCAGTTGCTCTTTTTCTGCTGGTGGCCGGCTTTGCCGGTCTGGGCTACGCTTACCTGCACGTATTGGTCGACGCCGTTCGGATTTTGCAAGGCAAACTCAAGCGCCGGGAATAACAGGTTGCTCAAATCATCGGTTTTTTAGGAGTCGGAATAAACCGGCCGGCCCCCTGCGGGATTATTTCAATTCCAATGCCGCAAAAAGACAGCCGTTTCCGGCCAACCGCAACTTTGGTTTGAGCAGAAACGGCTGTTTGGGGCCTGGAGAAAAGCGGGGCGGTTCCGGCCTACAGCTCGTCGCTCAGCTCGCCGCGTGGGGCTTCGCGCTCGGTGGGCGTGGTCACGCGCAGTTGCACCAGCTCCACGGCGCGGCGCGAGCGTTGCAGCACCCGGAATTCGTAGGGGTCGAGCACGGCCACGTCGCCCACCTCGGGGATGCTGCCGTAGATGACGTTGAGCAAGCCGCCCACGGTTTCGTAGTCTTCGCCCTCGGGCAGGGGGTAGGGGAGGTACTCGTTGGCGTCGGAGATGGGCGTGGCGGGGTTCACGCGGTACTCGTCCTCGGCCACCTTCTCCACCACGGGCACTTCGTTGTCGTACTCGTCCTGGATTTCGCCTACCAGCTCTTCCATGATGTCTTCAATGGTAACGATGCCCGACACGCCGCCGAACTCGTCGCTCACAATGGCCATCACAATGTGCTTGCGCTGGAACTGGCGTAGCAGGCGGTTGATTTTCTTGGTTTCGGGCACGAAGTAGGGCGCGCGCATGATGCGAGCCAGGTCCACGGGCTCCTGCCGCCGGATGATGGGCAGCAGGTCCTTCACGTTGAGCACGCCCACGATATTGTCAATGTTGCCTTCGTACACCGGCAAGCGCGAGTAGCCTTCGCTGAAAATAATGTCGAGAATCTGGTCGGCCGGCGCGTTCACGTCCAGGGCCGAGAGCTTGGTGCGGGGCACCATTATCTGCTTCACCATCCGGTCGTTGAACTGAAACACGTTCTCAATCAGCTCGTGCTCGGAGTCCTGAATCTCACCGCTTTCCTTGCTTTGGTCCAGCAGCAGGCGCAATTCGTCAGAGGTGTGCGCCTCGGTACCGTGCAGGTTGGTAACGCCCACCAGCCCCAGCATGAAATTGGAGGCCTTCGACAAAAACCACGTCAGCGGCAGCGTCACGTAGTAGAATATACGCAGCGGCAGCGCCAGGGCCATGCTCACCGATTCGGAACGCTGAATAGCCAGTGCCTTCGGGAACAGCTCGCCAAACAGCACGTGCAGAATAGTAATGATTATCAGGCCGATAACCACCGACAGCGTGTGCGCGGCGGCCGGCGCAATGGTAAAGCCCGATTTCTCCACGGCGCCCTTGATGAGCTCCGTGGTCACCTCCTCGCCCACGGCACCCAGTATCAGGGAGGCGATGGTGACGCCCAGCTGCGTGGCCGACAGATAGGCGTAGAGGTTGTGCAGAATGCTCAGAACCAGCTTGGCCAGGCGGCTGCCTTCCTTCGCTTTAATCTCAATGGCCGACATTCGGACCCGGATGAGGGAGAATTCGGCGGCGACGAAAAAGCCATTCAGCAAAACGAGCAGAATGGTGATTAGTATTTTTAAACCCATGTTGGCGGCCCCCGCGACGCGGTCGGTCTGGGGGCCATTGTGCTTCAAAAGTACGCAGTTTGGCGCAGGTAGTTGGCTTGATGAACTTTTGGCTCATCCATTTGTCATCAGGCCAACCTTATTTTGTGAAGCCTAAAGCAGACTTGCGGCCACCCGTTGCGGCGGCGGCTTCCGGACCTCAGAGGCGAATGCTGCAACGAGGACCGAGCTTTTTCGGTTATTACCCACCCCGCCCCGCCCGCTTGGGGGCCGGCTATCTAGCACGAATGAATACTTCCCGGATACTTAAATTCTTGTTGCTCTGGTTGGGGCTGGCTACGTCGGCCGGCGCCCAAATCCTCACGCCCACGCACTTGACCACGGCCCTCAGCAAGCCCACCGCCAAAGTGGGCGAGGAGGTAGAGCTGATTATCAACGCCCGCATCGACGACAAGTGGCACCTCTACGCCTCCGATTTCAGCGACGAAGTCGGGCCCGTGGTCTTCACCATGGCCTTTAAGCCCGGCCCGGGCTACGCACTGGTGGGCAAGCTCCAGTCCGTGAAGTCGCACCACGAGCAGGACGAGGTGTTCAAAGGCGAAGTGGCGTTTTGGGAAAAAACCGGCCAGCTACGCCAGCGTATTAAGATTTTGCAGCCCGGCGCGCTCACCATCAGTGGCGTTGCCGACTACCAGTCCTGCACCACCGTCGACGGCCGCTGCGTACCCGGCAACGAAACCATCACCTTCGGCCCCCTCACCGTGACGGGCGCGGCGGGTGCTGCCCCGGCCAAATCCACCGGTGCCGTGGCGCCACCTGATAAGGGTAAGCCCGTTCGCGGCATCGCGCCGGTTATTCTGGGGGCGGCCGATTCATCAGCCACTCCGACCGAAGCAGCCACTCCGACTGTAGCTCCCACCACCCCAGCCACAGCGGCTACTGTAGTGACGGATTCAGCCGCTACCGTGCAAGCTGCTGTGGCGCCGGCCGAAATAGCCGCCGCGCCCGCCAGCGCCGCCGTGGCCACGGCCCAAGACCCCGTGAAGGAAGCCGGCGGGCTGTGGGGCTTTGCGCTGCTGGCGTTCACGCTGGGGCTGGCCGCGCTGGTCACGCCCTGCGTATTCCCGATGGTGCCAATGACGGTTTCGCTGTTCACGAGCGGCAACGACAGCCGGCAGCGCGGCATTTTTAAAGCCTTGGTGTACGGGGCCAGCATTATCGGTATTTACGTGCTGATGGGCGTGCTCGTATCGGTGCTGCTGGGCGAAGACGGCCCGAACCTGATTGCCACACACTGGCTGCCCAACCTGATTTTCTTTGTGGTGTTCGTGGTGTTCGGCCTCTCGTTTCTGGGCTTGTTTGAAATCACGCTGCCCCACCAGATTGTGAACCAGGTAGATGCGCAGGCCGATAAAGGCGGCTGGGCCGGCATCTTCTTCATGGCCCTCACGCTGGTGGTGGTATCGTTTTCGTGCACGGCGCCCATTGTGGCCAGCATCCTGGGCATGGCGGCGCGGGGGCAGCGCATTCAGCCCATCGTGGGCATGCTGGGCTTCTCGCTGGCGTTTGCGCTACCGTTCACGTTGTTCGCCATCTTCCCTTCGTGGCTGAAAAGCCTGCCCCGCTCCGGCGGCTGGCTCAATACCGTGAAGGTGGTGCTGGGCTTCGTGGAGCTGATGCTGGCCCTGAAATTCCTGAGCACCGCCGACCTGGCTTACCACTGGAACCTGCTCAACCGCGACGTGTACATCGTGCTCTGGGTGGTGCTCTCGGCCCTGCTGGGCTTCTACCTGCTGGGCAAGTTCCGCCTCTCGCACGACTCGCCCCTCGACCACCTCAGCGTGGGCCGGCTGCTAATGGCTGTGCTGGCTTTCGCTTTCACTGTGTATCTGGTGCCGGGCCTGTTTGGGGCGCCGCTGCCGTTGCTGGCCGGCTACCTGCCGCCCCAGAGCAAGCACGATTTTTCGCTGGCCAGCGCCGGTGGTGCCGCCGTGGTGCCGGCCAGCGTCGGCCGCGAGGCACCGCGCTTCGGCGAGTTTCTGGAACTGCCCCACAACCTCAACGGCTACTTCGACCTGGAGCAGGCCAAGCGCGTAGCCCGGCTGGAGCACAAGCCCATTTTCATCGACTTCACCGGCCACGCCTGCGTGAACTGCCGCAAGATGGAAGCCACGGTGTGGAGCGACCCCCAGGTGCTGGAACAACTGCGCAACGACTACGTGGTGGTGGCCCTGTACGTAGATGATAAAACCGAACTGCCGGAGAAAGAATGGTATACCTCCGCCCACGACCAGCAGGTGAAAAAAACGCTCGGCAAGCAAAACGCCGACTTGCAAATTACGCGCTACGGCTTTAATGCTCAGCCATATTACGTGCTGCTCGACCCCGACGCTACTACCAGTAAGCCCCTCGTAACGCCCATTGCCTACGAGCCCAACGTGGCACAGTTCAGCGCGTTCTTGCGGGCAGGTGTGAAACAATATCAGAGCCAACGCACCCCCGTGGCGGCCCGCTAATACAGCGCGCTAACCCGCTGATTTTTAGAAGGTGTTTATTTCCGCAATCGTTTTAAACCACGAAGAGGCGACCCCCACCCAGAGGTCGCCTCTCACTTGTGTGAGGCGCGCACCCACCCAGATGCGCTGCCTCGTTTTCCCCTCTTCTCCTTCGTATCCAACCACGGCAGTTGCGAAAATAACCCGTCCTCATTGAGGTGGCAAGCTTGCAATTAGGCCGGATATCCTCCGTTTCTTTGCGAGCTCATCTTTTGCAACGTTTGCGCCGTGGCCTTCTGCCTTGGATTGTGACAAATGTAAGAGGAGAAGTGAGGTGGTGCAAATATTTTTGTTGTTCAACTGAAAATTTGCAATAAAATTAATATTGACACCTTAATTTTGTAATGCATTCAATACACTCCTGCAAAAAATGGCTAGAAATTACGAACTTGATGACACTGACCGGAACATTCTGAATCTATTGATTCAGGATGCCAAAATGCCGTACACGGAAATTGCCCGCAAAGTCAACGTTTCGGGCGGCACCGTGCATGTGCGCATGGCCCGCCTCGAAGAAATCGGCATTGTACAGGGTGCCACCCTGCGCATTGACTACCAGAAGCTTGGCTACGGCGTGAGTGCCTTCCTGGGCATTTACCTGCTGAAGAGCTCAGTATACACCAGCGTGGTGACTCAACTGAAGGAAATTCCGGAGGTGGTGAGCATTCACTTCACCACCGGCGCCTACGGCGTATTCGCTCGCCTCGTATGCCGCGATACCCAGCACCTGCGCGACGTGCTCCACGACCGCATTCAGCCCATCGACGGCATCGAGCGCACCGAAACCCTCATTTCGCTGGAGGAAGTAGTGAACCGCCCCACGCAGCTGACCTAAGCGCTGGCCTGGCCTAGTAAAAAAGAACGTCATGCCGAGCGTAGCCGAGGCATCTCGCGTGCTATAGTAAACCTGTCGAATGGATTACTACTGCACGCGAGATGCTTCGGCTACGCTCGGCATGACGTTCTTAATTTAAGTGCCTAAACCGCTGCAGGCGGCGTGGGCGTTTCTGGCGCGTCGACCGGTGCGGTGTGAGGAACAACCGGAGCCGGGGCACCCAATTGAGCGGTTTGCTGCTGGGCCAGCAGGCCAATCAGTGCCTCCACTAGGCCGCCGCCCGCGCCGGTGCCGCCGCCGTTGGCCTGCACCTCGGGCACGATTTTCACCTGCCGGTCGCCGATAATCTGCATCAGCTGCAGGCCGGTGAACTCGCGGGTGCCCAGGGCCTCCACGCCCACGCGGTAGGCTTCGGCCTTGGCGTTGCCGATGGCCCGGATGGCTTCGGCCTCGCCCACGCCGCGCAGGCGGGTGGCTTCGGAATCGGCGATAGCGCGGAGGCGGGTGCTTTCGGCCTCGCCGCCGGCGCGCAGCTTGGCGGCTTCGGCTTCGCCGCGCACTTTTTTCACCTGGGCGTTGGCTTGTAGCTCGGCGATGTTCACGCCTTGTTCGCTTTGCACAAGCGAGTTCTGGATGTCAGCGATGCTGGTTTCGCGCACCAGGGCTTGGCGTTGGGTTTGGGCGGCCTGCTGCACCTCGTAGGTTTTGCGCTGCTCCTCGGCCAGCTTGCGGTCGGTTTGGGTGGTCATGAGCTGGGCCGGCGGCACGATGTCGCCGATGAGCGTATCGACGGCCTGCACGTTGTACTCGCTCAAGGCCGTGCGGATGTAGGCGGAGGCTTCGCGCTGGCGTTCGGCGCGGTTGGTGAGGTAGTCGAGCACGGTAAATTCCTGGCTCGAATTGCGGAAGTAGTTGCCCACGATGGGCTCCAGCACGTGGTCGACCAGGTTTTTCATCGAGCCCACGCGGGAAATGACGCGGGGCGCATCGAGGGCGCCGACGTGAATAATCTGAGCCACGTCGAGATTAAAGGAGAAGCCGTCGCGCGAGCGCACCGTGATGCTGCTCAGGTGGTCGTCGTAGTGGTGGGCTTCGGTGCGCACGGCCCAGTTGAGCACGATGTTGGTGGTGGGCATGAGCTCCACTTTCATGATGTGCGTGTTGAGGGGCTGGCGGCCGGGGTAGAGCGGGGTGGCCCAGATGCCCTTGTGGCCTACTTCGACGAGGTTGCCGTGGGTGAAATCGGCCCCGCTCACGTCCACGGCCGGTCGGCCCACGAAGGAAATGACCACGCCGACGTGGCCGATGGGAATTTCCGTCATGGGCACCTGCTCGACGCGGGCAAACCACGGGTTCAGGTTCCAGGAGCCGGAGAGCAGGATTTGCTCTTGCAGGCCGCGGCTGCCGCCGGCCGAGAGGAAGGCCTGCGCGTCCTGGAAATTGTTGTGGTTGGGAATGACCGGGCCGGCGATTTCGCCGGGCGTGATGGGCACGCCATCAAGCGTGGTGACGATGCCCACCGCGTCAGGCGCCACGCGGTAGATGAACAGCTCCTCGGGCCGCATGCCCATGGTGGCCGCCGTGCGCTGGGTGATGACCGTGAACAGGGCCGTGTTGATGCGGTAGGTGCCGGCCGTGAGCATGCCGATTTGCCGGCCCTTTTCGCCGCCTTTGGTGAGGAAGGCGCGGGCGTCCTGGAAATTGTCGCAGTCGATTTCGCGGGCCAGGATGTGGCTGGGCGGGATGGGCTCGCCGCCGTTGGCCACCACCAGGCCGATTTCGCCCTGCGGCACGATGACCACGGGCTCTTTGGTGACGTCGTATTGCCAGGGCCAAAGGAAGAAATGCCAGCCCGGGGCCAGCGTGTCGGCCTGATAGCCGGCCTCGCCTTCGAGAGCGATGAGGCGGCCGGCGGCCAGGTTGCGGCGCGAGAATTTTTTGGCCACCACGCCCACCTGTAGTTCGCCGATGACGACGATACCGAGCAACGATTTGGCCAGCAACACCAACAGCAGCAAGCCGATGAGGATGCCGAACAGCGTGTAAGCCAGCGTAACGGTAATGACTAGAAGCATGGACAACGCAGAAAAAATGAGTAATGAAGAAGCATTCAGCAGCCCCTGAATCGATGAACCGGGCCGGATATTACAAGCCCGCCCGATAATTAAGCGGGCTAAAATTGGGCTGAAAGGTAGGCGTTGGGCTGAACAGTGCAACAGACGCCGCCGAAGGCGGCCGGCCCGGCGTAATTTTGCGCTTCCCCATGTCCGATTCGCCCCAAGCCACGCTGCTCATCCAAACCGCTTTCATCGGCGACGTTATTCTGATGACGGCGCTGCTCGAATACCTACACCACACCGAGCCCGCCACGCCCGTGGATGTGCTGGTGCGGCGCGGCAACGAGGGCCTGCTGGCCGGCCACCCGCACGTGCGCCGGGTGCTCATCTGGGACAAAAAGCACCGCAAGTACGCCGCCCTGTGGGATTTGCTGCGCCAGATTCGAGCCGCGAAATATGGCCGCGTGGTCACGCTGCAGCGTTTTGCCAGCACCGGCTTCCTCACCGCTTTCTCGAAAGCGAAGGAGCGCATCGGCTTTGCCAAAAACCCACTCAGCCGGTTTTTCACGCGCCGTGTGCCGCACCATATCGGCGATGGTACGCACGAGGTTTTACGCAACCTGCGGTTGCTTAATGAAGAATTAGGAATGAAGAATGAAGAATTGGGGACGCCCGATAATTCCTCATTCCTCATCCCTCATTCTTCATTAAGCGCAGCGTCCCGCCCGCGCCTGTACCCGTCAGCGGCCGATGAGGCGGCGGTGGCGCCCTACGCGGCGGCCGGACCTTACGTCTGCTTGGCGCCCACTTCCGTTTGGTTCACCAAGCAATACCCGGAAGCCAAGTGGCTGGAGCTGCTGGCCGCGCTACCCGCCGGCCTGCGCGTGTACCTGCTGGGCGGCCCGCCCGACGTGGGTGCCTGCGAGCGGCTGGCCGCCGCCAGTGGCCGCGAAAATGTGGTCAGTATTGCCGGCAAAATTGGTTTGCTGGCCTCGGCTGCCCTCATGCGCGGGGCGGTAATGAACTACGTGAACGACTCGGCGCCGATGCACCTGTGTTCGGCAGTGGGCGCGCCGGTCACGGCGGTGTTTTGCAGCACGGTGCCAGCCTTTGGGTTTGGGCCGCTGAGCCCGGTTTCCTTCGTGGTGGAGACGCGGGAGCCGCTGGCTTGCCGGCCCTGCGGGCTGCACGGACACGGCGCCTGCCCGCTGGGGCACTTTCGCTGCGCCTACGGCATTGAGGTGGGGCAACTGCTTTTATCAATGAAGAATTAAGAATGAGGAATGAAGAATTACCGGGTGTCCCTAATTCTTCATTCCTCATTCTTAATTCTTCATTAAGCGCAGCGTCCGGTACCTTTGTATTACTTATGCTCGATTATCACATTCACGAATACCCCAACGGTATCCGCCTCTTACACAAGCAGGTACCGCACACTAAAATAGCGCATTGCGGGTTTTTGCTCGACATAGGCTCGCGCGATGAGGCCCCGCACCAGCAGGGGCTGGCCCACTTCTGGGAGCACATGGCCTTCAAAGGCACCGAGAAGCGCAAAAGCTTTCATATTCTCAACCGCCTCGAAACGGTGGGCGGCGAGCTGAACGCCTACACCACCAAGGAGAAAATCTGTTTCTACGCCGCGCTGCTGAGCACGCATTTCGAGCGGGCCTTTGAACTGCTGACCGACCTTACGTTCAATTCCGTGTTTCCGGGCCGCGAGGTGGAGAAGGAGCGGGGCGTGATTCTGGAAGAAATGAGCATGTACCAGGACGCACCTGAGGATGCCATTATTGATGATTTCGACACCGTGGTTTTTGGGGAGCACCCGCTGGGCATCAACATTCTGGGTACCCGCGAGAGCGTGAGCCGCTTCCAGACGGCCGACTTCCACACCTTTTTGCAGGAGCAGATGCGGACCGACCGGCTGGTATTCAGCTCGGTGAGCAACCTCTCGTTTGAGGCGGTGAAGAAGCTGGCCGACAAGTTTCTGGCGCCGCTGCCGGCCCGGCGGGGGCCGCGGGTGCGCCGCCCGGTGGGCAGCTACGCGCGCAAAACCCAGGTTGAAACCCGGCCCATCTCGCAGGCGCACTGCCTGGTGGGCGGCCCGGCCTACGCCCTGACCGACCCGCGCCGCATTCCGTTCTTCATGCTGAATAACATCCTGGGCGGGCCGGGCATGAACTCGCGCCTCAACCTGGCCGTGCGCGAGAAATACGGCTTGGTGTACACCATCGACAGCACGTACTCGCCCTACACCGATACCGGCTTGTTCGGCATCTACTTCGGCACCGAAGGCAAGCAGCTCAACCGCACGCTGGGTTTGGTGCAAAAGGAGCTCAAGCTGCTGCGCGAAAAGCCCCTCACCACCAACCAGCTGCATACGGCCAAGCACCAGCTCATGGGCCAGCTGGCCATGAGCGAGGAAAGCAACAGCGGCCTGATGCAGCTGCTGGGCAAGAGCACCCTCGACCTGGGCCGCGTGGAGCCGCTGAGCGAGATTTTCGAGAAAATCGAGCGCGTGTCGGCCGCCGAATTGCAGGACATGGCCAACGAGGTGCTGACCGAAGACTACCTGAGCGTGCTGCAATACGTGCCGGAAGGGAAGTAGCGCGATGCAAAGAATAAGCGGCGCACCGGTTTGGCTGCTCATGCTCTGGTTGCTGGCTTCAAGGGCGGCGGCGCAGCCGGTGCAACGGCAGCGCGTGCAGCCAACCGACCCCGTCGACCTCTACTGGAACGGCCGGCACGCCAGGGAACAGGCCTATTACTCAGTGGCTCCGGCGGGCACGCCGCGCGGGGTGCTGCTTTTGTTGCCGGGGCTGGGCGGTACCGCCGAGCGGGTTTTTAAGGAAACGACGCTGGCGCAGGAAGCCGCCCGCGCAGGCCTGCTGGCCGTGGTGCCCACGCTGAATAACCGCTTGTACCTGGATTCGGCCAGTACGCGCCTACTGGAATTGGTGCTGACGCAGGTGGCACGCCAATATCCTGCTATGGGCCGCAACCTGTGCATCGGAGGCTTCTCGGCGGGCGGGCAGCTGGCGCTGGCCTATGCCGAGGCACTGGTGCGGGACAGCACCCGGCATAAGTGGCGGGTAAAGGCCGTTTTGGGAGTAGACCCGCCCGCCGATTTGGCCAACCTGTGGCACCGAGGCCAGCGGAGCATCGCGCAGAATTGCAGCTCCTTGCTCGTGCGTGGAGGTCAATCCACCCTCAAAACGCTGGGGGACGCCTTCGGCGGCTCGCCGGAGCAATTTCCGGCCGTTTATCAGCAACATTCAGCCTTTATCGACACCAGCCCCAACGGCGGTAATCTGGCCTGGCTGGCGGCCACGCCCGTGCGGGTGTATTGCGAGCCGGATATGGCTTTCTGGCGGTGGCACTTCTGCGCCACCATGCAACTCGAAGACCTGAACGCCGTGACGCTCCGGCAGCTGGTGGCCTGCCTGCAGCGCCAGGGCAACACCCGCGCCGAATACCTGGAAACCACCGGCAAGGGCAGATTGAACGGCCGCCAGTTTCCGCACGCCTGGTCGATTGTGGATGCGCCCGAATGCGTTCAGTGGCTGCAAACCTGTCTTAATCGGTAAGCTCATGCCAATTCCTGTTTACGGCCACCCCGGTACCTACCGGCCCGGCGACACCTTCCACAACCGTATCGACTTGTCACTAAGCGGCGTGCACCGGCCGCGCCGAGCCGGCGTGTGCGGCACCCAGCTACTCGGGGCCGAAAGCATCGTACTGGCCGGGCAGTACGAGGAGGACGATTTCGGCGAAGAGGAAATCCTGTACTCCGGCAACGGCGGGCGCGACCCTAAAACCGGCCGCCAAATTATGGACCAGGTGCCTACTACCGGCATCCTGGCATTGCTGCGGAGCGTCGAAACCGGCCAGCCGGTGCGGGTGCTGCGCAAAGTGCTTGCAGAGGACGGCGAGCCGGACGTGTACCGGTACGAGGGGCTATACCAAGTGGTAAGCTCAACTTATGGGCCGGGGAAATCGGGCTTTCAGGTGTATGTGTTCCAGCTGCGGCCGTTCAGAACGGCGTAGAGACGCAAGATTTTGCGTCTCGTCGTTGAACGATCGGAACCACGCCGAACTGCACCAACTAGACAACATCAGCAACGACGAGACGCAAAATATTGCGTCTCTACCCTATTTCGCGCCACAATGTCTTCTAACGACGACTCCACCAACCTCTACGCCGCCCTGCACACCGCGCCCGAGCCGCCGCTGCTGGCCCAGCTCACCCGCGAAACCCACCTGCAGCTGCTGATGCCGCGCATGAGCAGCGGCCACCTGCAGGGCCGTTTTCTGAGCATGCTCAGCCACTTAGTAAAACCTCGCCGCATCCTAGAAATTGGCACGTTTTGCGGCTACGCTACGCTGTGCCTGGGCGAAGGTCTGGCCGCCGATGGGCAGCTGCACACCATCGAAATCGACCCGGAGCGGGAGGCGCGCATCCGGCGCTACGTGGCGGCGGCCGGGCTCACAGCGCGGGTGCAGCTGCACATCGGCGTAGCGCTCGATGTTTTGCCAGGCTTGGTCGATGAAGTGTGGGACTTGGTCTTTATTGACGCCGACAAGCGCAATAACGACGCGTACTTTGAGGCCGTCATTGAACAGGTGCGGCCAGGCGGGTTGCTCGTCGTCGACAATGTGCTGTGGGGCGGCAAGGTGCTGCCCGAACACGCGTTGAAATCCGGTGATAAGGACACGCCCCTGGTGCGCGCTTTCAACGACAAAATAGCCCGAGATGCGCGCGTGGAGCCGGTTTTTCTGCCCCTGCGTGACGGGCTGCTGCTGCTGCGTAAGACGTAGGAGCTACACAATCGATTGCTTCATTGACCGAACCCTGATGGGGGGATTCTCGTCAGGCTTATTTCCAGCGCTTAACTGGCCGGCGGTAAGTAGTTGAGGTCAAAAGAAATAGCTGATTGTTGAGCTACGAAATTTCTGCTGCCTGCCTCCTTACTCTGAAAACATACTTAACTCATTTATATGCGGCATTTTACCCTGCTTTTCTTTTTGCTGCTTGGCGTAGGCGCGGCCCGGGCGCAGGCGCCCACCACGGTGAGCGGCCGCGTGGCCGACGGCAAAGACCAGTCGCCGCTCATCGGGGCCAACGTGCTGCTCATTCACCTGCCCGACTCGGTGAAGCGCGGCACGGCGGTGGACACCGAGGGCAAGTTTCAGTTCGATAACGTGGCCGCCGGGCGCTACGTGCTCGATGCCTCCTTCGTGGGCTACGCCAAGCTGAGCCAGGCCGTGACCGTGAGCGGCACGCCCGTGCAGACGGGCACGTTGGCCTTGCAAACGGGTGGAATTCAGCTTAAAGGCGTGGTGGTGACGGGCGCCGCCGCCCAAAGTGTGCAGAAGGGCGACACGACGCAGTACAACGCCCGCGCCTTCAAAACCAACCCCGACGCCACCACCGGCGACCTGCTGGAAAAGATGCCCGGCGTGGCCCGCGGGGCCGACGGTAAGATTCAGGCCCAGGGCGAAAACGTGGCCCAGGTGCTCGTCGACGGCAAGCCCTTCTTCGGCACCGACCCCGACGCGGTGCTCAAAAACCTGCCCGCCGAAATGGTGGACAAGGTGGAAGTATTCGACCAGCGCAGCGAGCAGAGCCGCTTTTCGGGCTTCGACGACGGCAACACGACCAAGACTATCAACATTGTTACGAAGATTGAATTCCGTAACGGCACGTTTGGGCGCGTGGTAGCCGGCGCCGGGCCCGACCGCTACAAGGCCAGCGGCAACGTGAACAAGTTCAACGGCGCGCAGCGGGTGTCGGTGCTGGCCCAGAGCAACAACGTGAACGAGCAGAACTTCGGCACCGAGGACCTGCTGGGCGTGGTGGGCAACTCCAACACCGGCGGCGGCGGGCGCGGGGGCGGAGGCAACCGTGGCGGTGGGGGAGGCGGTAACGGCGGCAACGCGGGCGACTTCCTGGTGAACCAGAGCGGCGGCATCACCACCACCAACGCGGCGGGCCTGAACTACTCGAATACCTGGAACAAGAAGACCGAGCTGTCGGCCAGCTACTTCTTCAACCGGGCCAACAACGCCCTGGCCAGCACCGTGCAGCGCTACTATGTCGACACGGCCAACACCCGCTTCAACCAGGCCGGCAACGCCCGCAGCCTTAACACCAACCACCGCTTCAACCTGCGGCTGGAGCACAAAATCGACTCGGCCAACTCCATTTTGTTCCGGCCCCGGTTCAGCTCGCAGTCCAACAACTCCAACAGCCTGGTGAACGGCGTCACCAGCCGGCGCGGCACCGAGCAAAGCCGCATCAATAGCACCTACACCGGTGAAAATCAAGGCCTGAACACCGGCGGCGACTTGCTGCTGCGCCACCGTTTCGCCAAGGTGGGCCGCACGGCCAGCCTCAGCATCGGGGGCACCTACAGCCAGCGCACGTCCACTACCACGCTCCAGACCGAGGACACGGGCTCGGCCCTGAATAACCTCAACCAGCTCAGCACCCTGAAGCAGAATGGCGGCGGCGTGAACGCCAACCTGGCCCTCACGGAAGCTATTTCGCGGCAGAACCAGTTGCAGGCCAACTACGCCATCAGCTACGCGCCCAACCACTCCGATAAGTACACCTACGACCGGCTGGCCGGCGACACGCGCCAGCTGAACGAGGGCCTGAGCAATGTGTTTGATAATTACTACCTTAATCAGTCGGGTGGGGTCACGTTCCGGCACGTTACGCAGAAGTTTCAGGCGGGCCTGGGGGTGGCCGGGCAGTACTCGGAGCTGTACAGCGACGCGCAGTACCCGCGGCCCAGCATCGGGCGCTACACCTTCGTGAACGTGCTGCCCAACGCCAACCTGAACTACCGCTTCACGCGCCAGAAAAACCTGCGCCTGTTCTACCGCACCAACACCAACCCGCCCAGCGTGGGCCAGCTGCAGGCCGTGGTGAACAATTCGAACCCGCTGCAGCTCACCATCGGCAACCCCACGCTGCGCCAGGAATTCCAGCACTCCGTGAACGTGCGCTACTCGGCCTCCAACCCTGAGGTGTCGAGCAACTTCTTCGCGCTGCTTTCGGGCGCCTACACGCAGAACCCGATTTCGAACCGCACCATCGTGGCGGCCCGCGAAACCACCGTGACGCCGGAGGGCGCGCCGCCCGTCACCATCCCGGCCGGCGGCCAGCTCACCCAGCCCACCAACCTGAGTCAGCAGTACAACGTCCGTTCGCTCATCAGCTACGGCCGGCCTATTAAGGCCCTCAAAACCAACGTGAACCTGAGCGGCAACGCCGGCTTCACCCAAACGCCGGGCCTCGTGAACGGCGGCCTGAACTACGCCCGCGTGCCCTCGTTCGGGGCCGGCCTCACGCTCAGCTCCAACATCAGCGCCAACCTCGACTTCACGGCCTCCACCACGTCGAGCAAGAACTACGTAATCAACACCCTGCAAACGCGCCTGAACACCGACTACTTCTCGCAGGTGACGCGCGGCCGCCTGAACTGGATTGTGGGCCCCGGCATCAACATCGCCACCGACGTGGTGCACCAGGCCTACGCGGGCCTCTCGGCCGGCTACAACCAGCAGTACATTCTCTGGAACGCCAGCATCGGCAAGAAGATTTTCCCCGGCCAGCGCGGCGAAATCAAGGTTTACGCCTTCGACTTGCTGGGCCAGAACCGCAGCATCTCGCGCAACGTGACCGAGGCCTACTACGAAGACGTGCAAACCAACATCCTGCAGCGCTACTTCATGCTGATGTTTACCTACAACATCCGCAGCGGCAACGTGATAGCGCCGGCCGCTGGCGAAGGCGGCGGCCGCGAAGGCCGGGGCGAAGGTCGCGGCGGCTTCGGCGGCCCTCCCGGCGGCGGCCAGGGCGGCGGCATGGGCGGCCCGCCCCCCGGCGGTGGGGGCGGCCCGCAGTAGAAATTCAGAACGTCATGTCGAGCGCAGCCGAGACATCTCGCGTGTAGTGGTAACTAAATCGCCTGCCATCCTTCGCTGCCCTCAGAACGACAGGCAGCGCGCTGCATAACGGCCAGCCAAAGCCTGTTTGCTCAAAAATCAGGTTCTTTGCAACTTCCGGGCGGAAGGGGGCCGCGGTGGCCGCCTTCCGCCCGTCTTGTTTATGCGAAATCCCGTTGCCCTGCTCCTTGGTCTGAGCTTGCTATTGATACGGCCCCTGGCGGCTCAAACTACCCTGCCAATTCACCCTATAGTGCCCGCTGCAATGGATGTGGCCGGCCTGCACTTGGTACTGAATGCCGAAGCTCAGCGCCTGATTCAGCAAAAAGCAGATGGGCTGAGCCGCCACCAGCCCTCGTTCCAGGCCCGCGTCGACTTGGCTGATGCCTCGTTTCCCATCATCGACCGCGTGCTCCGCGAGGAAGGCGTGCCGCTCGATTTCCGCTACCTGGCCCTGCAGGAAAGCGCCCTGCAAGGCAACGCTCGCAGCAACCACGAGGCCGTGGGCTATTGGCAGCTCAAGCAGCCCACCGCCATCGGCCTGGGCCTGACCGTGAACGACGCCGTGGACGAGCGCCAGCATCTGGCCGCCAGCACCCGCGCCGCCGCCCGCTACCTCACCCGCAACAACAACGCGTTGCACAACTGGCTCAATGCCCTGCTGAGCTACTACACCGGCCCGAATGGCGTGCAGCCCTACACGTTGCCTTCCGATTTTGATGCCACCGAAATGGCCGTCACCGAAGCCACTTCGCCCTACGTGCTGATGTTTCTGGCCCACAAGGTGGCTTTTGAGCCGGCCTGCGGCCTGAACCCCACGCCGCCCTTGCGCCTGCAGGAGTTTCCAGCCACGGCTGGCCAGTCACTTCAGGACCAGGCCATTACCCTGCATGTAGACCCCGCCGCCCTGGCCGCCCACAACTACTGGCTACTGGCCGCCGCCGTGCCCGCCGACCGGCCCTATTCGCTCATCGTGCCCGTGGGCGACGTAACCCAGGCCGCTGGCATCGCAGCCAACCAGCGCCTGCAAAGCAACGGCCAACTGCTGAACATGCCCGCCGTGGCCGGCAACACCGCCGAGGTCCGCATCAACAAGCTGCGCGCCCTCATCGCCCTGCCCGGCGAAACCACCGCCGACCTGGCCCGGCGCGGCCACCAGCGCTTGGGCGAGTTTCTGAAACATAACGAACTGAAAGCCTTCGATGTGGCCGTAGCCGGCCGGCCGTATTATCTGCAAAACAAGCGCGACGCCGCCGCCGTGGAGTACCACGTGCTGCAGCCCGGTGAGTCGATTTTTGACGTAGCTCAGAAGTATGGCGTGCGCCAGAAAGCCGTGTTCAATAAAAACCGCATGGCCCGCAACGAGGAGTTGCGCCCCGGCCGCGTGCTCTGGCTGCAGCACACCCGCCCGCGCGAAACCGCCATCGAGTACCGCATGCTGAACGAGAGCGTGGCCTTGGAGCGCCCCAGCGCGCCCCCCACCGCCGCCGAACGGGAAACTGATGCCTTGGTCAGTACGGCCAATGAGGCTGTGACCCTGCCCCGGCGTACGGCCACCGAAAGCGGCCAGGTGAAGGTGAAAATCAAGGTGAAAAGCGAGGATGGCAAAACCAAATCAAAGCGCGTGGTGGCCAATGATGCCGACGGCTGGGGCGAAACCCTGGCCACGGCAGCGGCTACGGCGGCTAATTCGCCGGCTGCGGCGCCCGAGCCGGTAGCAGCCGTACCCACGTCGCCCCGGCCGACGCCGTTGCCTGCGCCCGTGCGCCCGCTGCCGGCGCCCGTGCGGCCATCGGCGGCCAAAGTCACCTACCTGCCGCCGCCCGCTGCCGCACCGGCACCCGCGCCGCTGGCCGATGAGCCCGATTCAGCGGCCGTAGCCACCGCGACGATGCCAGCCGATGTGGTATTCAGCCCTGATCCAGCCCCCCGGCCGGCTCCAGCCAAAGTGCCCGCGCCTGTGGCCACGTACCCGGCGGTCGTGGCGGCGCGACCGGCCGCTGCTCCCGTGCCGACAGTTACACCGGCTGTGGCACCCCGAGCTACGATGGCCGCGCCCAAAGCCATTCCCAGCAATGCCACCCACCGGGTAGAGGCCAAGGAAACAGTGTATTCCGTCAGCCGGCTCTACGGCATTTCGCCCGCTACACTCATTGCCATCAATCAGTTGGAAGCGCCGTATGGCTTGACTATAGGGCAAGTGCTGACGTTGAAAGCCGCGGAAACCGCACCGGTTGCCGCTGCACCAGTCGCCAAAGCTGCCCCGGTTGCCAAAGTCGCACCAGCGGCAAAAGTGGCTCAGACACCCGCTACGGTACCCGCCCAAACGCCGGTACGAGCTACTCAGCAGCCGGGCAAAATCAATCCCGCCACACTATATGTGCCTAAAAAGGCCGCCCCTGCAGTCGCTCCAGCAACAGTCGCACCGGCCCCGTCCACCCTGCACACCGTGGTGAAGGGCGAAACGTTATTCAGCATTGCCCGCACGTATCAGGTGAAAGCCGCCGACCTGCAGGCCTGGAATAACAAGCCGAATGATACCGTGAAAATAGGGGAGGTGCTGCGCGTGTCGGCCCCAGCTAAGTAAGCAAAAACGCAGCGCTCAGGGAATCAGGCAGCAGGCAAACGGCGTTTGGCAAAGCTCCCCCGCCGGGGGTATCTTTACTAAAACCGTTTCGCCCGGTCATCAATTGCTCACTGCTTATTGATGATTGTTAACTGCCTTTCCATGCCCACGTTCTCGCACCTTCACAGCCACACCCAATATTCGCTGCTCGACGGCCAGGCCAGCATTTCGGCCCTGATGAAGAAGGCCCAGAAGGACGGCATGCCCGCCGTGGCCCTCACCGACCACGGCAACATGTTCGGCGCGTTTAACTTCGTGGCCGAAGCCAACAAGTACAACGTGAAGCCCATCGTGGGCTGCGAGTTCTACCTGGTGGAGGACCGCCACAAAAAGGCCTTCAGCCGTGAAAAGGGCGAGCGCGACACCCGTCATCACCAGCTGCTACTGGCCAAGGACCAGGCCGGCTACCACAACCTAAGCAAGCTCTGCTCGATGAGCTTCATTGAGGGCGTGTACTCCAAGTTTCCGCGTATCGACAAGGAGCTTTTGGTGAAGTACCACGAGGGCCTGATTGCCACCTCGTGTTGCATCGGTGCCGAGATTCCACAAACCATTCTCTTTGGCACGGAGGCCGAGGCCGAGGAAAAGCTGAAGTGGTGGATTGACTTGTTCGGCGACGACTACTACATCGAAATCCAGCGCCACGGCCTGATGAATTTCGACGGTACCGGCAAAAGCCAGGAGGACGTGAACCAGATTCTGCTGGGCTTTGCGCGCAAGTACAACGTCAAAGTCATCTGCACCAACGACTCGCACTACGTCGACCAAACCGACTACGCCGCCCATGACCTGCTGCTGTGCGTGAACACCGGCGAGGAGCACAGCATCCCGGTCGGTGACATTCGCACCAACTACTACACCCTGATGACGGGCAAGGGCGAGGTGAAATACGACCTGCTCGACAACCTGCGCCGCGACCACAGCCGCGACGAAAACGCCCAGCGCCAGCTCCGCCGCATCGACGAGGAGCTGCAGAAGCCCAAGCCGCACACCCGCTTCGGCTTTGCCAACGACCAGTTCTTTTTCAAGTCGCAGGCGCAGATGAACGAGCTGTTCGCTGACGTGCCCGAGAGCGTGGACAACACCAACGAGATTGTCGACAAAATCACGCCCCCGAAGCTGGCGCGCGACATTCTGTTGCCCAACTTCCCCATCCCCGCGCCCTTCGCTAACGCCGACGAATTCCTGCGCGAGCTGACCTACGTGGGCGCCTTCGGCCCCAGCGCCGGCCAGGGCGTTGTGACGATGAGCAAGCCGCCGCGCTACTCCGAGCGCACTCCCGAGGTGGAGGAACGCCTTGATTACGAGCTGCGCATCATCCAGACGATGGGCTTCGCGGGCTACTTCCTCATCACCCAGGACTTCATCAACCACGGCCGCAACATCGGCGTGGCCGTGGGCCCAGGTCGGGGCTCGGCCGCCGGCTCGGCCGTAGCCTACTGCGTGGGCATCACCAACATCGACCCCATCAAGTACTCGCTGCTGTTTGAGCGTTTCCTGAACCCTGAGCGGGTGTCGATGCCCGATATCGACATTGACTTTGACGACGTAAACCGTCAGAAAGTTATTGACTACGTGGTGAATAAGTACGGCAAGACGCAAGTGGCCCAGATTATCACTTTCGGTACCATGGCCGCCAAGTCCAGCATCAAGGACGTGGCCCGCGCCATGGAGCTGCCCCTGCCGCAGACCAACGACCTCACCAAGATGGTGCCCGAAAAGCCGGGCACCACCCTGGCCGGCGCCTTCGCCGAAAACCAGGAGCTGGATATGATTCGGCGCGATGAAAGCCCCGAAAATCTCAAGGGCCAGATTCTGCGCCTCGCCACGCAGCTCGAAGGTTCGGTGCGCAATACCGGCATCCACGCGGCCGGTGTCATCATCGCGCCCGACGACATCACGAAGTACATCCCGGTTTCAACCTCTAAGGACTCGGACCTGCTCATCACGCAGTTCGACGGCAAGGTGATTGAATCGGCAGGGATGCTGAAGATGGACTTTCTGGGTCTTAAAACCCTGACGGTCATCGTGGATGCCATGAACCTGATTGAGCGCAACCACGGCGTGAAAATCGACATCGACAATATCCCGCTCGACGACGAGAAGACCTACGCGCTCTACCAGCGCGGTGATACCATCGGCACGTTCCAGTTTGAATCTGAGGGTATGCGGCAGTACCTCAAGGACTTGAAGCCGACTAACATCGAGGACCTGATTGCGATGAACGCCCTCTACCGCCCGGGCCCGATGCAGTTTATCCCGAACTTCATTAACCGCAAGCACGGCCGCGAGGAAGTGGAGTATCCGCATGAGCTGCTGAAACCCATCCTGGAATACAGCCAGGGCATCATGGTGTACCAGGAGCAAATCATGCAGACGGCCCAGATTCTGGCCGGCTACTCGCTCGGCGGCGCCGACTTGCTGCGCCGCGCCATGGGCAAAAAGGACATGAAAAAGATGGCCCTGGAGCGGGAGAAGTTCATCGAAGGCGCCAAAACCATCCACGGCATTCCGGCGAAAAAGGCCAACGAGGTGTTCGACGTGATGGAGAAATTCGCGGAATACGGCTTCAACCGCTCGCACTCGGCCGCTTACTCGGTGGTGGCATATCAGACTGGTTATCTGAAGGCTAACTACCCGGCCGAGTACATGGCCGCCGTGCTCACCAACAACATGGGCGATATCAAGAAGGTGACTTTCTTCATCGAAGAAGCCCGCAAGCAGGGCGTGCCCGTGCTCGGGCCCGACGTGAACGAAAGCCTCCTGAAATTCAACGTGAACCAGGAAGGGGCCATCCGTTTTGGCATGGGCGCGGTGAAGGGCGCGGGCGAACTCGCGGTGGAAAGCATGGTGCAGGAGCGCGAAAAAACCGGCGCCTACTCCGACGTTTTCGACTTCGCCAAACGCGTGAACCTGCGCACCGTGAACAAGAAAACCTTCGAAAGCCTGGCCCAGGCCGGCGCCTTCGACGGCTTCGGCAAGCACCGCCGGCTGTATCTGGATGCGCCCACCGGCGACCAGAACCTGATTGAAAAGGCCATGCGGGTGGGCCAGCAGCACGCCGCTGCCAAGGAATCGGCCCAGCACAGCCTGTTTGGCGCAGGCGCTTTCGGGGCGGTGGCCGCGCCCATGCCTAAAATCCACGAGATGGAGCCGTGGAGCAAAACCGAGCAGTTGCGCCGCGAAAAGGAAGTGGTGGGCTTCTACCTTTCGGGCCACCCGCTCGACAGCTACAAGCTGGAGCTGGACGCATACTGCACCTGCGGGCTGGAGAAGGTTGACGAAATCAAGAACAAGGAAATGGCCGTGGCCGGCCTCATTACCAATGTTTTGTTCAAGACCACGAAAACAGGCCAACCCTTCTGCACCTTCACTTTGGAGGACTACGAGACGAGCATCAACCCGGCTCTGTTCCGCGACGACTACACCAAGTTCGCGCCCCTCATCAACCCGCGCAACTACCCCAACGAGCAGGTGCCGCCCATGTACGTGCGCCTGAAACAGGAACTGCGTCGCCACACTCAGGACCAGTGGGACCTGCGCATTCTCACCATGGAGCCGCTGGCCGACGTGGCCGAGAAGCGCAGCAAAGGCGTCCGCGTGCGCCTCGACCTGCGCACCGTGACCGCGCCCATGCTCGACCGCCTCGAAGAAGCCATCGAGCACGCGCCCGGCGGCAAGCGTCTGGAAATCCAGTTCGTGGAGCCGCACGAGCATTTGGCGGTGGACATGTTCTCGCGCCGTTTCCAGATTGAGCCCAAGGCCTTCATTGAGAAGATGAAGGAGTTGGATATGGAGGTTTGTACGCTGATTTAGGAGCGAGGAGGAGCGCAGGAAAGTAAAAAGAACGTCATGCTGAGCGCAGCCAAAGCATCTCGCTTGTGGAAGTAATCAAAATTGATAGCAACGAAGCGGTAGAGATGCTTCGACTGCGCTCAGCATGACGTTCTAATATTTCAGATAGGAAAACCGGTCATTCACCGAGCCAAAATCACAGCGCTGAACTTTCCACAGTGCACCATGTTAACCATCCAATCTGCTACCTTGCGACCCTGTTGGCCGTATACGCCAGACTATTCTTTAAACCCCAACCCAAATTGAAATGGGACACAAAGCAATTGAAATAACCGACGCCAACTTTGAAGAAATCATCGCCGGCGACAAACCTGTACTGGTTGACTTCTGGGCCGAATGGTGCGGCCCCTGCCGCATGGTGGGCCCTGTAGTGGAAGAGCTGGCCGGCGAGTACGAAGGCAAAGTCGTGGTAGGCAAGGTGGACGTGGACGCCAACCCTCAGACTTCGATGAAGTTCGGCATCCGCAGCATTCCCACGCTGCTGGTCTTCAAAAACGGCCAAATCGTTGATAAGCAAGTAGGCGCCGTGCCCAAGCACGTACTCGCCCAGAAACTCGAAGCTCAGGTTACGGCTTAATTGCCGCCACTAGCTATACAAAAAGCCCCTTGCCGGTCCGGCAAGGGGCTTTTTTGTTGGCCCTTGGAAACAAATTCTTAGTCGTGAGTATTGCCGCGGCGGATGCGCGACTGGAACTTGGCGTGCTTTTTCAGTTGCTTCTGGTGGCCGTGGAGCTGGCGGCGGAGCTGGCGGGGTGAAGTCACCGATTTGCCTTCTTCCAAGCCCAGCACCACCAGCATCATCCGCTCGAGCTTGGCGGTGAAGCGGTGCGATTTCACCGACAGCTTTTTCATTTTGGAAACCTGCTTGGCTGCGGCCATTTTCTCGCGGGCGGCGGCCCTACGTTCAGCTGTGGCCGCCTTGCGCTGCTCATTTGGGCTGTCGGGCGTGGGCAAGTAGCCGGCGGATGCTTGAACGGCGCTGTGTGCAAAAATCAGGAGCGCCGCGAGGACGAAGGAGTAGAGGTTTTTTTTCATGGGTGAGGGCGTGTGAGATGTGAGGATGAGTTCAGATTGACACTAAAGTAATAGCGAATGATATATCTCCAAAATAAAGTAATATAAAATCTGATTATGTTAAAAAAATACAATAGGGATGGGGTGTTTCATTAATATGTGCAATGGCAGAGCCGTTTGACACGTTGCATATGTTCGTCTGCCGTATGACTGGCGCACACAGTCGAGGCCGGCGTACTTGACCTCAACTATGCCGGGCGATGCCGCGTAGCAGGCTTATCTCTCACTCTTTTTTACTATTTCACCATGAAGCGCATTCTCGGTTTTCTCGTTTCTCTGAGCTTGTTGGGTGGCACGGCCGCTCTGGCCCAGACGCCCGCCACCACGCCCGCTCCGGCCTCGACCAAGATGAGCAGCAGCTCGTCGACCATGACCACCAAAACGACCCAGCCGGGCACGAAAACTACGGTGAAGTCGAGCACCATGCAGAACCCGGCGGGCATGGCCAAATCGAGCACGATGACCAAGAGCTCGGGTTCGATGAGCAAGTCGAGCACCATGACCACGCCCTCGGGCACGACCAAATCATCCTCTACGTCGAGCAGCACCCGCGTGAAGGCCGACGGTACCGCCGACATGCGCTACAAGGAAAACAAAATGACCAAAACTACTGGCCCGCTGAAAGCCGACGGCACGCCCGACATGCGCTACAAAACCAACAAAACGACGGTGAAATCCACCAAAATGAAGATGTAAGGTTGGCGCGACTTGAATTTCAAAAAAGCCTTTGCCGCTGCGGCAAAGGCTTTTTTGTTTATTGGTGCGGCGGCGCGGGCACACTGCAACGGCGGCCGACCTAACTTGCGGCTCCCATTCCCAACTACACCTTGCCCATGCGCTACGCCCCGCTTGCCCCCGAGCTTTTTGTTGAAAACCGCCGCCGTTTCCGCGAGCTACTGCCGCCGGCTTCGCTGGCTATTTTCCAGAGCAACGACGTGATGCCGACCAATGCCGACGGCACCATGGCCTTCCGCCAGAACAACGACCTGTTCTATCTGAGCGGGGTAGACCAGGAGGAAAGCATCCTCGTCATTTTCCCGGATGCGCGCCTGCCGCAGCACCGCGAAATTCTGTTTTTGAAGGAAACCTCCGAGCACATTCTCATCTGGGAAGGCTATAAGCTGACCAAAGATGAGGCACGTGAAAACTCAGGTATCAAAACCATTATGTGGCTCGATAGCTTCAAATCGGTGCTGCCCGCGCTGATGAACGAGGCCGAAAACGTGTATTTGAACTCGAATGAGCACATCCGGGCCGTGGTGGAGGTGGAAACGCGCGACGCCCGCTTCGTGAAGATGCTACAAAGCCAGTACCCGCTGCACAATTACCGCCGGGCGTCGCGGTTGCTGCACCAGCTGCGCGCCATCAAGAGCCCCGAAGAAATCCGGGTGATGCGGCAGGCCTGCGACATCACGGGCAAGGCGTTTCGGCGGCTGCTGGGCTTCGTGAAGCCGGGCGTGTGGGAGTTCGAGATTGAGGCCGAAATCGTGCACGAGTTCATGCGCAACCGCAGCCGCGGGCCGGCCTACGGCAGCATTGTGGCCAGCGGCAAAAACGCCAACGTGCTGCACTACACCACCAACGACAACCAGTGCCAGGACGGCGACGTGATTCTGCTCGACTTCGGGGCCGAATACGCCAACTACGCGGCCGACCTTTCGCGCAGTATTCCGGTCAATGGCAAGTTCACGCTGCGCCAGCGGCAGGTGTATGACTCGGTGCTGGCCGTGATGGCCTTCGCCAAAACGCGCCTCGTGGCCGGCACCGAAATTGAGGAATACCACCGGCTGGTGGGCGAGTGCATGGAGCAGGAACTCATCAAGCTCGACCTGCTGAATGCCTCAGACGTGAAAAACCAGGACCCCGCCGCGCCGCTCTACAAGAAGTATTTCATGCACGGCACCAGCCACTACCTGGGCCTCGACGTGCACGACGTAGGCTACAAATACCGTGTTTTCGAGCCGGGCATGGTGTACACCATCGAGCCGGGCATCTACATTCCGGCCGAAGGGCTGGGCATCCGGCTGGAGAATGACATCCTCATCACACCCGGCGGCAACGAGGATTTGATGGCCGATATTCCGCTGCAGGCCGATACCATTGAGGATTTGATGGCAGCGGGGCGGTAGCACCGAAGCTGGGAAAAAGGAGAACGTCATGCTGAGCGCAGTCGAAGCATCTCTACCGCGCAAGTAAATAATTACTACTGCTGTAGAGATGCTTCGACTGCGCTCAGCATGACGTTCTTTTTTGGCAAGCTTTCAACCAATTGGCTACAAACTACTTCGCCGTGGCCTGCACCAGCTGCGGCAGATATTTGCCCAGCGCCTCAACCTGCGAGCGGGTGAAATTGCCCTGCACCGACACCAGCACGAAGGAATCGGCCACATCCGGCAGGGTGCCGAGGGCGGCGAACTCCGACACGCTGTTGCCCGAGCCGCGGGTGGAAATGGCGTAGTTGCTGCCCCCGAAGCCAGCCGTGGAAAGTGGGTCGTACTTGTTGTTTTGCAGGATGCCGGCGGCTTCGGCGCGCAGGCCCTGGGCGGCCAGCTCGCGGGCCGAGGAAGTGGTGGGCGTGAAGCTGATGACACGCGCCGAGCGGATGCCGGTGATGCCGTTGGTGAGGTCGGAGCCGCCGAGGAGCTTGGCGGCTTTCACGAGGGCGAGGCGCTGGAGCAAGTCGGCCGACCATTCGGTGGCCTTAAAGCCTTCGCGGTTTTCGTATTTTGAGAAGAACGAAGCTACCGTGGTAGCCGGTGAGCCAGGGCCGCCGGCGCGGCAGCCAGCCAGCAGCAAGATGAGGAAAAGGACGGGAAGGCGGAATCTGGCAAGCATACAGGAGCGTTGGGGTGAATGAAGAATTTTCGGCTAATACGGAAACCAACGCTAAAGTGGGCAATAAAAACGGTCCTGCTGAACGCAGTTGAAGCATCTCTACCATGCAAGTAAATCTGATTACTGCTGCGGTAGAGATGCTTCAACTGCGTTCAGCAGGACCGTTTAATCGTCGGAATGTTCGTCTAAAAAACCACCGAATTCAGGAAAAACACCTGCCGGTCGGGGCCTCGCTCCACCTTCACGCGCTGGTAGCCGGTGGCCACAAAGCGGCTGCCGAACCACGGCAGCAGGTCGGCCTGCGAGGTGTCGGTCACACGCTCGGGAGCGGTTTCGGTGGGGCCGCTGCCGGTGCGGATGACCACCTGCTGGTCGTTGGGAGCGTCTTCGCCGCGCCGCACCAGCTTATAGTGCAGCTTTTCTTCATCGAGGTAGGCCAGCACGAGGCGGCCGTCGGGGAGGGTTTGCAGGCGCACGGCTTCTTCAAGCTCGACGCGGCGCAGGTTTTCCACCACGAAGGTGTTGTCCCAAATAAGGGCCCCGGTGCGGTCGAAGCCGCACACCACGGCGTGGGTGGTCTGGTAGCCGTCGAACACGCGGGAGCTGGCGTAGGGCGAGGTGCCGAACTGGTTGCCCAGGTTGTTCATCGGGCCCGTGTAGCTGCCGTAGCTGTTGTAGCGGTAGTGGGGCACGTAAGCCTCGGCCACCAGCACGTAGCCGCCGTCGGGCTGGGGCAGCAGCTCGTGCAGCAGCAGGCGGTAGTGCCAGCGCATAGGCGGCGCGGAGTGGGCCAGACGGCGGGCCATGCGCTTGCGCAGCCGGGCCTGGCGCGAGGGCTTGAGATAGTCGAAAAAATGCTTCAGGTGCAGAAAATCGTAGAACCGCAGCGGCTGCTTGGTGCCCGCGGTGGGCACGGTGCCCAGGTCGGTGGCAAACAGGCCCTGGGCATAATCGAGGCCGCGCAGGGCGTAGGTGCCCATGAGCAGGCGGGCGGTGGTGTCCTGCGGAGGCGTTACCTGGGCCGTAATGAGGCTGCGCTCGCTCTCGGCCTGCACAAACTCGGACTTCACGAGCTGGCCTTTTTCGGTGAGCTGCTTGAGCAGTAGGCGGGTTTTGCGGCCGTTGGTCTGGCTCAGCACGTATTCGGCGCGGCGGGTGGCGGCATCGGCCACGAAGGTGAGCTGCGTGGGCAGCGGCTCGTACACCGAAGGCAGATACTGCATCTGGCCGGTGGCCAAGTCCAGCAGCAGCGCCGTGACGTGCAGCTGGTCGTTGAGCAGAACCGTGGCAAACAGGCGGCTGTCGAGCGCCTTCAGCTCCACCACTTCGCGGCTCAGCTTGGTTTCGAACTGCTGGGTGCGCACCTGCGCCAGGTGGCCATTATAGGCCGCCGCCCACAGGCGCCCGGGGTTGCTGTGCGACGAAAACAGGGCGTACACCGTGCTGCCCTCGGCGCACATGCGGGTGAAATCGAATTCCTCGGGCACTTCCAACGGGGTTTCCTGCCGCAGGTGCAGGTTGCTGTCGTACTGCTGAAAGGTGAACGTGGACTTGCTCGACAGCGGCCGGTCGCGGCCCAGCAGGATGACCACCGTGCTGTCGGCGGGCAGGGCCTGCACGTGCACTTCGCTATCGGAGGGTTCGAGGGGCAGTTCGGTGCGGGCGGTTTGCACGGGCGCGCCAGGCGCCGGAATGGCCGCCAGCTGGCCCCGTTTCTGGCCGAGCGCGCCGGGCGTGCCGGTGCCCGCCCAGGCCCAGAGTAGCAGAAGAAAGTAGCGGATTTTCATGCCCGTATGCCCTAAAGTAGCCGTTGGAAATACCTACTCCACCGAGCGGCTGCTTCGCTAAAGTTAAGCGCGAACGCGCCGGTTTCGTGCCCGGTTAGGCCATTTTATTTCGCTCCCAACGCCAGCACGGCGTCAAATTCTTCGGGGCGCACGGGCAGCACCGACAGGCGCGACTGGCGCAGCAGAGCCAGCTCGCTCAGCCGGGCATCGGCTTTGATTTGGGCCAAGCTCACGGGCTGCGGCAGGCGCTGCACGGGGCGCAGGTGCACGGCCACCCAGGGCGAGCCGGCCTCGGCGGTGGCATCGGGGGCGGCCAGGGCAGCCACTTCGGCAATGCCCACCACGGCCTTCTCGCTCACGCTGTGGTAGTAGAGCACGAGGTCGCCGGGCTGCATGAGGTTCAGGTTGTTGCGGGCCTGGTAGTTGCGCACGCCGGTCCAGGCCGTGCCATCTTCGGCCGTGAAGGTGTCCCAGGAATATTTATCGGGTTCCGATTTAACGAGCCAGTGTCTCAAGTGGTGGGTTGGTGGATGAGTGAAGTGGTGGATTGATGCGTTGCCCGCGCAATTTGCATACGCCGACCAGCAAACCCATTAATCCACCACTCCACCAACCCAATAACCCGCTAACTCAGAGCGCGAAGCCCAAATCGAAGCTGATGATATTGGCTTTCAAATCGGCGCGGTCGGTGGCCGCGTAGATGCTGGAGCCGGTTTGCTGGTAGTTGGCGTAGCGCAAATCCAGCGACTTGAGGCGCATCACGCGCGGCCGGCCCTGGCCGTCCTGCCCCGGCACGCGGAAGCGCGTGATGCCGTAGACCGGCGAATAGCGCAGGCCGAGGCCGATTTTATTGGCCGAGAAGGCCGCCAGGTCGTAATCCGACGTGTAATAGGTATCGGCGATGGAATGCTGGGCGAAGGGCGCGAAGTAGCTGGCCGCCGTCTGGGTATGGTAGCGGTAAAAGGGGTACAGCGCAAAAAACTGCGTCACCTTCACCGGCAATTCTACCTCCAGCGTGTGGGCGCGAATACCAAAATTGTCGTTGTAAAAACGGTAGAAACCGCGCACCTGTACCAGGTCGGTGGCGTAGAAATTCAGGCGCAAGCTCACGGGGTACTTGAAGCGGGCGCGGGGAAGGTTCTCCACGCGGGCCGCCGTGGCGAAGCGGGGCGAAAACTCGCTGCTGGGCGTGGGCTCCGGGTTGGCCACGGTGTTATCGCGAAAGTACACCCGATGAAACGGCGTGCTCAGCAGCCCGTTCTGCGACACCAGCTCAGTGCTGACGGCCGCCTGCAGCCGCTTGGTGAGCACCTGCGAGTAAGTGGCGGTGAGGTTGTACGTCTGGCGCTTGTCGGTGCCGTAGTTGCCCTTGCCGGTGAGGTTGCCGCTGTAGCCGGTGCGTAGCTCAATAGGCATAATCAGCGTCACTTGGTCGATGAACACCTGCCCGGCCAGGCTGAGCTGGCGGTTGCCGTCCTTCGAAGTTTTGGCAAACGAGCCAGCTACGTTGAAGGATGAGTAGTCGTATTCTTTCGATACGCCCGCGCCCACGCCCCAGATGGTGCCGCTGTACTTGTGCTCGCGGCTGTAGCCGAAGTCGCCGTGGTAGCGCACGTCGTGGGCCGAGGGCGTGCTCAGCGCAAAGTCAATCCGGTCGGTCGAGGCCGAGGCGTAGAAGTCGGCGCCCACGTTGGCCGTGAGGCGGCTCACGGTGTCGAGCGGCACGTTCACGATGATGGCGGGTGGCACGTCGGTGAGCTGCTGAGTGCCGCGGCCGCCTTCCACGGCGCCGTGGCTGCCGCTCTGCTGGTAGTAGCCGCCGATGATGTCGATGGTGGTTTCCTCAGCCGCCCGGCTCGTGGGCACCGACGGACTCACCGGCGCCCCGTACCCGTCGATGCGATTGGGGTTCTGAGTGGTCCCGGTCTGGGCCAGGGCCGGGGTAGCCAGGGCGGTGAGGGCGAGAAAAGGGAGGAGTAGTTTTTTCACAATAACAGGAATTCTAAAACGTCATGCAGAGCGCAGCGAAGCATCTTGCCCGCTACCACTAATCCTTTTTACCAATTGAATTACTTAATGCGAGCAAGATGCTTCGCTGCGCTCTGCATGACGTTCTTTCTTAATCATCAACCACTAACCCCCTAGTTGCACCCGCAACCGCCGCCTACTTTGCCGCCATTGGCGCCGCCAGCTCCTTCGCGGTAGCTCTCGAAATTAGTTTCGGGCGTTTCCACGGTTTTGCTGGCCAACTTCATGTCCTCGTCATTGAGGTAGACTTTCTGATAAGCCGCTACCGATACACAACTGGGCAGCAATGCCCCCAGCGGCAACAAGAGCAGCGCCAGTATCAGCCGCGATTGAGAGAGGTTTTTCTTCATGTGACGAGTACGGAAAATCAGGGCTGAGTGGTGGCCGCGCCGTGGTAATAATTCAGTTTCATGCCCTTCGAAACAAGCGTTTCGTTGTTGTCAGTTATCAACGTGCAATCCACGTTTTTCAAGCCGTTGATGAACGCCAAACCGGCGGTTGGGCCTTTCACAAAGACGACTTCGTCCAAGCCATCGGCCAATTCCACATCGGGGCACAGAATGGTGACCGAGCGCAGGCCCACCGACGGGTAGCCCGTGTGCGGGTTGATGATGTGCCCGTACACCTGCGGGCCCACCGTGAAATACTGCTCGTAGTTGCCGGCCGTCACCACGGCCATGTCCGTCACGTCAATCCAGGCAGCCACGCTGCGCGGGTGGTCGGGGTCGCCGATGGCCACGCGCCAGAGCGAGCCGTCGGCCTGCCGGCCCCAGCAGTAGATGTCGCCCGAGCCATTCATCAGCCCGCCCTTGATGCCCATTTGGTCGAGCACCTGCTTGGCCCGGCGCAGGCCGTAGCCCTGCAGAATGCCCGCCAGATTAATCCGCATGCCCTTTTCGGGCAGGAAAACGGTGTGCTGGGCAGCATCCAGCTTGATTTTCTGCCAGCCGATGCGCCGCACCGAAGCCCGCACCGTGGCCGAATCGGGCAGGTCGGAGTGGGCCTGCCGGTCGAACTTATACAGCTTGTCGGCGCTGGCGAAGGTGATGTCGAAGGCGCCGTCGCTGAGCTGCGAAAGCCGCAATGTGCGGCTGATTAAGTCAAACGTTTCGGGCGACACCGCCACCGGCCGCACACCGGCCATGCGGTTGACGCGCACCACTTCCGACGTGGAATCCCAGAACGACATCAGCCGGTCGATGCGGCGCACTTCGAGCAAGCCGGCGCGCAGAGCCCGCTGCCCGGCCGAGTCGTCGGCGGCCACCACCGTGAAGGTGAAGTGCGAGCCCATGAGGTGGGCGCTGCGCGTGAAGGTGTGGCGCTGGGCCGGCGGCGCGGTTTGGGCGCGGCTGGGCAAGGTGCCCAGCAGCCCCAGCAGCAACAGAATCAGCAGCAGTTTGCGGGGCATTGGCAAGGGGACGGCGCTGTAGAGACGCATAATTGCGTCTCGGCGTTGAACGTAATTCGGTGAATGGTGCAGGCACTGAGACGCAATTATGCGTCTCTACAGCGAAGGGACGACCTTTTTCAGATACGCCTCAAAGGCGGCGGGGCCGCCGGCAATGTAGCCGGTTTTGGCCAGCACCTTGCCCTCGGGCGAAATCACAACGGCCAGCGGAAACTCGCCCTCGCGGTTGAGCTGGGCAGCAGCGGTTTCGTTCAGCTTGAGCTGGGCGGCGGTGGGCTGGTTGCGCTTCTGGCGCGGAAAATCGAAGTGGGCCAGCACCAGCTTGTCCTTGGCGTACTCCGCAAACTCCGGTTTGGCAAATACTTCCTGCTCGTACATGATGCAGGGCTTGCACCAGTCAGAGCCCGAAAAAATGGCCAGAATGGGCCGGTTGGTGGCTTTGGCCTGTGCCTGCGCGGCGCCCAGGTCCGAAACCCAGCCCGCCGCGCTTTCCAGTCCCTGAGCGGGAGCCGGGGCGGCCGGCAGCACTGTTTGCGGCGCCGACGCAACCGACGAGGTTGGCTGCGGAGCCGTCGGGGCGGTGGCAGCGACTACCGTCTTGGTTTTGCTCACGGTACCATCGGCCTCCGTGGTTTTGGCCTTGACTTTATCGTTCTTGGCTTTAATGGTGGTTTTCTGGGCTAGCGCGGGGCTGGCGCTGATAGCCAGGCCCAGAAGGATGGCCGGCACAAGGCCAAAGGAAGTGCTGCGTGACATGGGAATGAAGAACAAAGTGGAGGGGCTTAAACAACCGTCGTCAGCCGCTGATAGGTTCTTACGCGGGGCTACAACGGATGTTATGGCCCGTTACAACGACCGTGCCTTGCTCCCGTAAAGCTGTCGCCTCTTCATGAACGAGGCATGAGCAACGGCGGCGTCCGTCGCCCAACGGTAGGAAGGAATCGGCTAATGAGCAACTGGAAGAGCATTTCGTTTTAGCAAAAACAACGGTCATATCAAGCTAATCGAGACATCACGTGTGCTGCGAGTATTCCCTTGCGTTTGCGATTGATTTACTTCGGCCCGCGAGATGTTTCGGTCCTCTGCTTTGATGCGCAGAATGCTCGACATGACCGTTTGGAGCATCCTGGCGCCCTATCGGGACTTTTCAACGGGCAACTTGCGCAGCTTGAGAATCTTATTTTTCAAGGAAATAACCTCCAGGTCGTAGTCGGGCTCCGGGCCTTCGTTGAGGTGAATGCGCACCTTGTTGAGGCTGTTGCCCTCAATAACCCAGGTGCCGGGGCGGCCGGCGAGGCCGTCGGTGGGAGCAATGTCGAACTGCTCGAAACGGCCGTATTCCTTGAATGCGAAGCCCGTACGGCCCCGGGCAGGCGGGAAACGGTAGGTGTTGGGCCGGTACACCAAGGTATCGCCGGCGTTTTCCTCGTGCGAGTTTAGCCAGGTGCCTTCGAGCTGTTTCATAGACGCCGGGGAGTAGATAACGACCGACTTACGGCGTTCGCATGCCGTCGCTAGCAGCAGTAAAGCCACCGACAATGACCGGACGGAAAGGCGTAATAACATAGCAAAACCAAAAAGGTGGGCGCGCCAAGGTAAGGCGTTTCAGGCGTGTACGCCGGAATGGGCCGGCTGGCCGGGGCTACCGCTTTCCGCGTAAGCACCCCGGTACGCTACATTCGTTCTCCCAACAACAACTCTCCCGTGGATAACCGCGCCCTGACCCGCGCCTTCAAGCTGGCTGCCCAGCTGATGGAGCTGCACGACGAAAACCCCTTTAAAATCCGCGCCATCGAAGGCACGGCTAACGCCCTCGACGCCCTGAGCTTCCCGGTGGCCGAGGTGGAGCGCTCCGGCCTGCCCGACCGCACCGGCCTGAGCAAAACCGCCGCCGCCAAGGTGGCCGAGCTGCTCGACACCGGCACATTTTCGGACCTGCAGCGCCTGCTGGAAATCACGCCGCCCGGCGTGGTGGAGATGCTGAAAATCAAAGGCATCGGTCCCAAGAAAATCCGCAGCCTGTGGCGTGAGCTAGGCCTCGAAAGCATTGAGCAGCTGCGCGAGGCTGCCGAAACCGACCAGGTGAGCAAGCTCAAAGGCTTCGGCAAAAAGACCCAGGAAAGCATTCTGGAGGCGCTGGAATTTGCCGGCCAAAGCCAGGGCAAACTCCTCTACCCGCAGGCCGAACAGCTGGCCGACGACCTGGCCCAACGTCTGCGCGAGGCCCTGAAAACCGAGCAGGTGGCCGTGGCCGGCGAAATCCGCCGCCGCCTCGAAACCGTGGAAACCGTGCGCTTGGTGGCCGCCACCGACAGGCCCGCGCAGGCCCATGCCCTGCTCAACGGCCTGGAAGGCCTCACGCCGGAGCCGCGCCGCTCGGGCCCGTTTGCCTGGCGTGGCCGGGCCACCGAATCGGGTGTGCAGGTAGAAGTACTGCTGGTGGCGCCCGCCGCTTTCGCCACTGAGGTTTTCCTGAATTCGGCCGCCGAAGCGCATTTGAGCGAGCTGATTCCAAACGCCACCGGTCCCAACTCCACCCTGCGCCAGTGGGCGCGGCGCGAACAATTTCAGCAGGAGGAGGCGCTTTACGAGAAGGCCGGCCTGCAGTTCATCGTGCCCGAACTGCGCGAAGGCCTGGGCGAAATCGCCCTCGCCGCCGAGAAAAAGCTGCCCCACCTGCTCGAAGACGGCGACCTGCACGGCTCCCTGCACAACCACAGCACGTATTCGGACGGCAACCACAGCATCCGCGAAATGGCCACCTGGCTGCGCGACCACGGCTACGAGTATCTGGGCCTGTGCGACCACAGCCAGGCCGCCCACTACGCCAACGGCCTGAGCGTGGAGCGCGTGCGCCAGCAGCACCAGGAAATCGATAAGTTGAACGCCGAGCTGGCCCCTTTCCGCATTTTCAAAGGCATCGAAAGCGACATCCTTGGCGACGGCTCGCTCGACTACCCGAGCGACGTGCTGGCCAGCTTCGACTTCATCGTGGCCAGCATCCATTCCAACCTGAAAATGGACGAGCGCCGCGCCACCGACCGCCTGCTGCGCGCCATCGAAAACCCCTACACCACCATGCTGGGCCACCCCACCGGCCGCCTGCTGCTGCGCCGTCAGGGCTACCCCATTGATTATAAGGCCGTCATCGACGCCTGCGCCCAGCATAAGGTCATCATCGAAATCAATGCCAACCCTTGGCGCCTCGACCTGGACTGGCGCTGGGTGCGCTACGCCCTGGACCAGGGCGTAATGCTCAGCATCAACCCCGACGCCCACCACACCAACGGCTACGAAGACATGCGCTACGGCGTGCTCATGGGCCGCAAAGGCCACCTGACCAAGGAAATGACATTCAACGCCAAATCGGTGGAGGAAGTGGCGGCCTACTTCGAGCAGCGCAAAGCCAACATCACCCCGCCGCTGGAATACAAGAAGTCGTTATTTGAGTAGGTGAAGCTGTGCAGAGGTTGTTATTGAACGTCATGCAGAGCGCAGCGAAGCATCTTTGCCGCAGCAGTAAATTCTGTCGATTAGATTACTGCTGCGGTAAAGATGCTTCGCTGCGCTCTGCATGACGTTCTGTTTGCTTTGGGCCAACCGCTAAAAATGAAAATCCTCGTTCTCCGCTTTTCTTCCATCGGCGACATCGTGCTGACCACGCCGGTGGTGCGGGCCCTGGCGCAACAGATGCCGCAGGCGGAGGTGCATTTCGCCACCAAGCCCGCCTACCGCGGCCTGTTGGAACCCAACCCGAATATCACCAAAGTCCACTGCCTCACCGGTAGCCTGGGCGAGTTGGTACAGACGCTGCGAGCCGAGCGGTTCGACCACATCATCGACCTGCACAACAACCTGCGCACGCGGCTCATCAAGTTGCAGTTGGGCGTAAAATCCAGCAGCTTCGACAAGCTAAACTGGCAGAAGTGGTTGTTGGTGAACTTCAAGATTGACAAGCTGCCGCGCGTGCACATCGTCCAGCGCTACCTGGCTGCTGCCGCGCCACTGGGCGTGCGCGACGACGGCCAGGGGCTCGACTATTTCATCCCCGCCGGCCAGGAAGTCGAGCTGACGACGCTGCCCGTGCCTTTCCAAAGCGGCGGCTACGTGGCCGTGGCCATCGGCGCGCAGCACGCCACCAAGCGCCTGCCGCTGGAGAAACTGGTGGAGCTGTGCCAGCGGCTAGCCCCGCGCCCCATCCTGCTGCTCGGCGGCCCGGAAGATGCCACGGTGGCCGAGGCCATTATAGCAGACATGGCTGCTGCCCGACATTCAACCCACCAACCCACTAACCCACCAATCCACAACGGCTGCGGACGCTTCTCGCTACATCAATCGGCGTCGCTGGTGCGGCAGGCGCAGTTTGTGGTGAGCCACGACACCGGGCTGATGCACATTGCGGCCGCGTTCGGCAAGGAGATTTTCAGCGTGTGGGGCAATACCGTGCCCGCCTTCGGGATGTATCCTTACAAAACGGCTTTTCACTCAGTGGAAGTGTTGGGGCTGCCTTGCCGGCCGTGTTCAAAAATAGGGTTTGCTAAATGCCCAAAAGGCCATTTTAAGTGCATGCGTGAGCAAAACCTAAACCTGGATTGGCCGTCGCCCAGCAGCTAAGCTTCCGTTGATTGCTGAAGCTCCAACACGATAATAATGGCGTCGTTGCTCAAAGCTTCCAGTTCAATTTCGTTCGTATTCCACAGCGCTAGCCCGTCTTTCTCATGCATAAGCCGGCCTTCCACTTCGAAGGCCCCAGCCAATACGAAGGCAAAAAAGCTCGATTCGGGCTCACGGAGTTCATAAACGGCCTCCTCCCGGCCCGCAAAGCGACCCAGACTTACGGCAACAGGTAGCGCTACGCCAGCTGGCTTCGGCGCCAGCAACTGCAGTTGCCCTGGAGTCGTTTCCAAGCTAAACGTGGCCCGTTGGGTGGTAGCTGTTGAAACCACCGAATCGGCCAGCAACCAGATGTGCAGAAAGCTGACCAACTCCTCCTCATAAGGGTTTTGCACGCGCAGCACGCTGCCGGCGGGCACCGTCAGCACCAGCATTTCTTCCACGTCTGCGGTGGTTTCTGGGGGTTCGCCAGCAGCCACCGTCACCGCGCCGGTAATTGGAATGATGAGGACGTGCGAGGCCTCAGCGACCGTGAAATCGAGCGCATGTTTGCCCGCCAGCGATTCCTCATTAAAGCCGTACAGCCGTTTAAACGGCCCCTTGTGCGGGTGGGCAAACGGCCCGAAACTGAACGTGCTGAACCGCCGGAACCGGTCCGATTCGGCCACGCCCCGCTCGTCGGCCAGAAAGATTTTACCCGGCGTTTGCTGAAGCATCGGATTCAGGCTTTTGGATGGAATAAATGCTCAGAAACGGTTGCAGTTGCACCAGATGCGTCAGCACTTCGCCCGCCGCAGGTACCGCCGTGGCCTCCGATACCAACAAAAACGGCCCCACCGTGTCGTGCCAATGCAGCGGCGCCGATACGAAATTGACGGCCACCTGATGCTTGCTCTGGTCCTGCAAATCGGAGTTAATCAGCTCGAACTGAAACCGCTCGAAGCGCAGGAAGTGCCGACCCAGGTTGTTGAGAATGTCCGGCATTCGTTCGCTGAGCTGCTGCACGTAGCCTGTCACGGCCCCGCTCACCAGGAAATGCAGCCGCTCGGCGCCCGGCATGTAGTGCAGGATTTCGCCAAAGGAGCGGTAACGGTTTTCGGGGTTGAAGTTCTGCGCCTGCAACCGGAATTCCACATAGCTGTCGTCCCACACCAGCTTGTCCCAGGGCCGGGTGCTGCTGGCATCGATGATTTTGCGGTAGCACAGGCAGATGGTACGGTCGGGCATTGGGTTTGGGATAGTGGAATAATCAGCACGTCATGCAGAGCGCAGCGAAGCATCTTGCCCGCCACCACTAAAAATTTTGCGGCCGAATAAATTACTTGCTGCGGGCAAGATGCTTCGCTGCGCTCTGCATGACGTTCTTTTTTACTGATGTTCGGCTTACGCCGGCACGGCCAGTGCCCACGAGAGCTGGAAGCCGGCTGTGGTGCTGCCCGTCACCGTGGCCAGTTCCAGCGCTACACCGTCGCTGAACACGTTGTCGCTGGCGTTGGAGGTGTAGCCGCTCAGTCCTTTGGCGTAGCCGTTCACGGCCGCCACGGCCGTGCCGCTGCCCTCAGGAAAGGCAATTTGGGTCACCTTGAGTGAGGTGCCAGTGGCCGAATACACGTGCACGTGGATGTGCGTGGCCCGGCCCGAATACCAGCCCGGGAAGATGCTCGTAAACGTCACCTGCCCGGCGGCGTTGGTCACCTGCCGGCCGCGCAGGAAGTGTACCGCCTGATAATTAGTCGCCTGCATGCCCGTGCCGCCGTACTCCGAGTAATTGCCCTCGGCGTCGCAGTGCCAGATGTCGACCAGCGCACCGGCCAGGGCCGCGCAGCTGGCGTTGGCGTTGTTCACGGTGATGGTGATGGTCAGCGCGTAGCCGGTTTTGCCGTCCGTGATGTTGCTGCGCACGTAGGAGGCCGGCGTTTTGGTGGGGAAGGGGCCTTCGGTTTCGGTGGGCGCCACGGTGCAGCTGCCCGAGCCGCTGGTGCCCGTGGTTCCGGTTGTGCCCGAGGTGCTGCTGGTACTCGACGTGGGCGAAACGGTGTCCTTGCCGCAGGCCGAAAGCAATACTGGCGCAGAAGCGGCTCCCATCAACAGGCTCTTCAAAAAATGTTTTCTTTCCATGACGTTGGGGGAGGGATAAGGTGAAGTGAAAGACTGCGGTTGCTGATTGACAATCCGAAGTTGTCGCCTAAGATTCCCCATTGCGCCCTCCAATCGGCGATTGGCGGCCTGTAGTCGACGGTTTCACGATTTAGAGCGGGGAATGGATAGTTGTAGATTTCCAATTCGCCCACCGTTTCCCGCTGGCCTATTGCCCGCCGCTTCCTACCTTCAACCCATGCCTCAGCCCTGCCAACACCTCACGTCCCTCACCAGCCTCAAAACCGCCCCCGCGCACGTGTGCCCCGAATGCGTGGCCCTCGGCGATACTTGGGTGCACCTGCGCGTGTGCCAGAACTGCGGCCACGTCGGCTGCTGCGACAACTCCAAAAACCAGCACGCCACCAAGCACTTCCACGCCACCCAGCACCCCGTCATCGCCTCCGCCGAGCCCGGCGAACGGTGGCTCTGGTGCTACGTAGACGAGGAAATGGCAGAGTATTAAGCTGCCCGTCTTACCAAATACCAGCCGGCCGCTGTCCTGCGGCTAAGGCTGCTAGCTGCGTCGCGTCGTAGGGTGAGGAGAACACCTGCGGCTCGGTGTGAAACGCTTGAAACAGCGCAAATACGTAGCGCATTCGTTCCCTAATGCGCGTCCAGTCGCCGGCGGCAGTGCCTTTAAACGCGGCACCGCTCTGTGCATTGCCACTGCCCTGGTGCAGGAGGTCCAGCGCCTGCTCGCTTTGCGAGGACTGCGGCAGGGCCAGCGCCGCGGCTGAGTCATTGGCCGGAACATCCTGCGCCACAGCCAGCCGCACCGAGCCGATATCAAACTGCAGCAGCCGCTGCGTCACGCAGCGTCGGATAATGAGGGGCATGGCCCCTTGAATGTAGGGTTCGAGGCGCACGTGCTCGTGCCACACGGCAAAGCAGTTGCCGAAATAAGTGGCCTGCTCTCTCTCGGCCATGCTCTTGGCTATCCGGGCCCGGTAATATTGCGCAAAAGCCTGCCGCAGCAATTCCTGGTTTTGCTGGCCCACCGCGCCGGGCTGCAGTGCGGCCACAAATTCAGCGGCATCAGTCGGCTGAGAAGGAGCAGCTTGCGCCAGCCAGCGCAGAAATCTTACCGTTTGCAAACCAATGTCTTCCAGAACCGTGCGGTTGCCGGCCAGCACTAGGCTCGCCGAGCGGCGCCGGCTGTGGCTGATGATGAGCCGCCCCACGGCAATGCCGCAAACCGCGCCCAATACGGCCGCCCCGGGCTCCCACCACAGCGGAAACCGCAGCAGCCAGCCGCACCCAACGCCCACCAGCGCCCCCACAATGCCGCCCACGATGGTACCATCGCGGCGGGCATCGTCCAGGTCCTCCTGCCGAATGGTCACGCCGGCCTTGCGCGAGCCCCACACAGCCCAGGAGTGAAAATTGGCCCCCGCCCCGGGCCCCAGCGCCCGCTGCAAGGCCTGCGAAAGCAGGTAGTGGCAGCGCGTAATCAGCAGATTGGCCAGCACCGGGTCGGGCTCCCGCACCGCTGCCTCAATTTCCTGTTGTAAATACTGGACTTCATCAAGGGAAACTGTATCAGACATGGCCACGGACGTTGGAGGTGAGTACAGCGGAAAAGTAGCTACAAACCATTAAAAACAACGAGGCGGCCCCGAAACCCAAGTTTCGAAGCCGCCTCGCTGCGTTGGTCCTGGCTCAGCGCCTACCCAATCTTGCTGAAACCGCAGTAGCTATGCAGCACCGCCGGCAGCTCAATGCCGTCGGCCGTCTGGTTATTCTCCAGCAGCGCGGCCACGATGCGCGGCAGCGCCAGGGCCGAACCGTTCAGCGTGTGCAGCAGTTGGGTTTTGCCACCCTCGGCCTTGTAGCGGCACTTGAGGCGGTTGGCCTGGTAAGTTTCAAAGTTCGACGCCGACGATACTTCCAGCCAGCGCCCTTGGGCGGCGCTCCACACTTCCAAATCATAGGTCAGGGCGCTGGTGAAGCCCATGTCGCCGCCACAGAGGCGCAGCACGCGGTAGGGCAGCTCCAGCTTTTGCAGCAGGCTTTCGATGTGGGCCACCATCGTGTCGAGAGCCGCGTAGCTCTGCTCGGGCTCCGTGATTTGCACGATTTCCACCTTGTCGAACTGGTGCAGGCGGTTGAGGCCGCGCACGTCGGCGCCCCACGAGCCGGCCTCGCGGCGGAAGCAGGGCGTGTGGCCGGTGATGCGCACGGGCAGCTTCTCCACCGGAATAATCTCGTCGCGGTAAATATTCGTCAGCGGCACCTCGGCCGTCGGAATCAGGTACAGGTCGTCCTTGGCATCGTGGTACATCTGCCCTTCCTTATCAGGCAGCTGGCCGGTGCCGTAGCCGCTGGCCTCGTTCACCAGAATGGGCGGCTGCATTTCGGTGTAGCCGGCGTTGCGGGCCTCATCGAGGAAAAAATTGATGAGCGCGCGCTGCAAGCGGGCACCCTGGCCCTTATACACCGGGAAGCCCGCGCCGGTGATTTTCACGCCCAGCTCGAAGTCGATGATGTCGTACTTCTTAATTAGGTCCCAGTGCGGCAGCGCGTCGGGGCCCAGCTCGGGCTTGGCGCCGTGTTCGCGCACCACCTCGTTGTCTGCGGCAGCGCGGCCTTCGGGCACACTGGCGTGGGGCAGGTTGGGCAGCTTATACAGGAGCTGCTGCTGCTCTTTTCCCACCTGGGCCAGCTCGGCGGCGGCGCTTTGGGTGTGCTGCTTGAGCTCGGCGGTGCGGATTTTCAGGGTTTCGGCGCCGGCTTTGTCGCCGGATTTCATCAGGCCGCCAATTTGCTGGGCCAGCTTGTTAGCTTCGGCCTGGGCCGAGTCGTGGCTGGTTTGGAGCTGGCGGCGGCGCTGGTCGAGGTCGAGGATGGCGGCCACGTCGGCGGGGCCGGTGGCGTAGCGCTTTTTGGCGAGGCCGGCCAGCACGAGGTCGGTCTGGTCGCGGAGAACGGAAAGTTGCAGCATAAATCGGGAGGTAATGCGGGCAAAGGTCGGAAGAAAAACGACCCGCGCCGCGCCTTCCGGCCGCGACCTTGGCCGCACTGCGCAACTTATTTGCCGGCGCCGCGCGTTTAAACCCCACTGAGCCGCATCCGATTTGGCGGTTTGCCCGTAATGCCCTAACATTGCGGGAGCAACCGGCCGCCGTGGCTGGATTCGCGGACCACAGTGCCCGCCTCCGGCCCGTCTCTTGCTGAAAATTCCAGCGGCCCATTCTGCACCTCATTTCCTGCTTATTTCGATTGCGCCCCGGGCGCTTATCAGGTGCCGTTTGCGCACCCCGCGAGTACTAGCTGCGGTTTTGCCGCCTTGTGCCGTTGCTGGCCCCGCCAGCCCATTTTGGGCTTATGCCAAGCCGCCGGCCCTCTCCTCGCTTCAAGCCGATGTTTCCCCTTTATTCCCTTTATGTACACCATTAACGAGCTCAAGGACCGGCTGCTGTCCGACCTCAAAGAAATTGCCGAAAAAATGAACGTGGGCAATTTCAAACGGCTGAGCAAGCAGGATTTGATATACAAAATCCTCGACCAGCAGGCCCTGACTCCCACCGCCGCCGAGCAGCCGGCCGCCGCGCCCGCCCCGGCGCCGGCCGTTGCCGAAACGCCTGCTACCACCGCCGCTGTAGCCGCTGCCCCGGCCCGCGCCAATAAGCCTGCCGCCCGCCGCCCGGCCCCCAGCACCGTTGAGCAACCCTTCTCCGACGTAGCCCCGCCCACCCGCAAAGCCCAGCCCGCCGCTCGCTCGGCCCGCGAACCCCGCCGCGAAGCCGCCCCTACCGCCGAAACCACCGCCGCTACCGTCGAAATCCTCGACCCGCTCGAAGGCCTCGCCTTAGTGCCCGCCGCAGCTGCCACCGGCGCCGTGCTGGCTGCCGAGCCCGACACTTCTTTCTCTTCAGTAGCTGAAGCCGCCCCGGAAACGGCCGTTGCGGCCGCTGAAACCTCAGCCGAAAATCAGGCTGAAAATTCAGCCGAAACCCCGGCCACCGACCAGAACGGCAACTCAGCCCCCGCGCAGCCCCGTCGCCGCGAGCGCGTGGACCGCGCCGGCCGCCCCATCACTGAGCAGCGCGCCGCCGAAATGGCCGCTGAAAAAGCCGCCAATGAAGCCGCTGCCGCAGCCGCAAAACTGGCCGAAAACGGCACTGAAAACCGCGAGAATAACTCGGAAAACCGCCGCCGCGAGTTCGGCGGTAATGGCTTTGCCGACCGCCGCGAAAACCGCGCCGACCGTTTCGAGCGCGACACCCGCGAGCAGCCCCTGCGCGATAACCGCGACCAGCAGCGCCCCGCCCGCCAGGACCAGCAGCAGCCCCGCGACAACCAACAGCCGCGCCAGGACAACCAATCCCGTGAGCAACGTAACGACCAACCTCGCGAACAGCGCCAGGACCAGCCGCGCGACAATAATCAGCCCCGCGAAAACCGCGACAGCCAAGCCCGTCAGGACCAGCCTCGCAACAACCAGGACCAGTCGCAGCGCGACGGCCGCGACAACCGCAACCTGACCCGCGAGGAGCGTTACGCCCTGCGCGACCAGCAGCGCGCCCAGCGCCAGCTGAACGCCGACGGCACGCCCCGCACCGACCAGCCGCAGGGCCAGAACCAAGGGCAGAATCAAAACCAGCAACAGCAGCGCCCCCAGCGCCAGGACCTCGACCTCGTGGTGCCCGGCGGCGGCACGTTCGAGCTGATGCCCGATGGCGGCTACGGCTTCCTGCGCTCGCCGTATTACAACTACCTCAGCTCGCCCGACGACATTTACGTGTCGCCGCAGCAGGTGAAGCAGTTTGCTATGAAGGCTGGCGACACGGTGGTGTGCACCATCCGGCCGCCGCGCGAGGGCGAAAAATACTTTGCCTTGGTGGGCGTGGAAAGCATGAACGGCCGCACCGTGGAGGAAGTCCGCGACCGGGTGCCGTTCAGCCATCTCACCCCGCTGTTTGCCGATTCCAAGCTGAAGCTGACCACCAAGTCGACCCAAATCAGCACCCGCGTGCTCGATTTGTTCGCGCCCATTGGCAAGGGCCAGCGCGGCCTCATCGTGGCCCAGCCCAAAACCGGCAAAACCGTGCTGCTCCAGGAAGTGGCCAACTCCATCGCTGAAAACCACCCCGAAGTCTACCTCATGGTGCTGCTCATCGACGAGCGCCCCGAGGAAGTGACCGACATGGCCCGCACCGTGAAGGCCGAAGTACTCAGCTCGACCTTCGACGAAACGGCCGACCGCCACGTGAAAATCGCCGAAATGGCCCTCGACAAGGCCCGGCGCCTGGTGGAGTGCGGCCACGACGTGGTGATTCTGCTCGACTCCATCACCCGCCTGGCGCGGGCCTACAACACGGTGCAGCCCAGCTCCTCGCGCATCCTCTCGGGTGGTATCGACGCCGGCGCGTTGCAAAAGCCCAAGCGCTTCTTCGGCGCGGCGCGCAACGTGGAAGGCGGCGGCTCACTCACCATCATCGCCACGGCCCTCATCGAAACCGGCTCCAAGATGGACGAGGTTATCTTCGAAGAATTCAAGGGCACCGGCAACATGGAACTGCAGCTGGACCGCAAGCTGGCCAACAAGCGCGTGTTCCCGGCCATCGACATCCCGGCTTCCGGCACCCGCCGCGAAGACCTGCTGATGAGCAAGGACGAGCTGAACCGCGTGTGGGTGCTCCGCAAGTTCATGTCGGACATGACGGCCACCGAGGCCATGGAATTCCTCAAGGACCGCATCAAAGGCACCAAGGACAACGAAGAATTCCTGCTGGCCATGAACGGCTAAGGCTCGATTCATTGGAGCATAAAAAAGGCCCGTTGCAGCAATGCAGCGGGCCTTTTTCTATAAATCACGATAACTAACCGTTCTATCAATAAGCTAACCTAGCACTGGGCAAACCGGAGGCCCGGCAAATAAATTCACCTTCAACCTAAAACTTTAGCAGGCGATGAAAAAAGCGCCAGTCCGCGCCGCCGGGGGCTACTTTTGCAGCAGATTATTTCTCTTGCCATGACGCCCACACCTCCTGAAAACCTACCCGAGCTACTCTATATCCAAGACCCGCTCTGCGGCTGGTGTTACGGCACAAGCCCGGTCATCAACCGTCTGCAGGAGGAGTTCGCGGGCCGCGTAGACGTGTCGGTGCTCTGCGGCGGCATGGTGAAGGGCGAAGACGTGGGGACCATTGCTGAAATCTGGGACGGGTTGAAAACCAGCCTGAATGACGTGGAGCAAGTGACCGGCGTGCAGTTCGTCGAAGCCTTCAAAGCCCTCGGCGCGGCCGGCGACTACCGCTACGACTCCGAGCCGCCGAGCCGGGCCATTGCCACCTTCCGCCAACTCACGCAGGACCCGGCCCGCGCCGTGGCCTTCGCCCACGCCGTGCAAACGGCCCTGTTCCGCGACGGCCAGGACTTGAATGACCCTTCGACTTACAACGACTTGCTGGCGCCGTTCGGCGTCGATGTGGTGGAGTTTCAGCGCCGCTGGGCTGCGCCCGAAAGTGCCCGCGCCGCGCAGCAAGAATTTGCCGCCGTGGCCCGCATTGGCGTGGAAGGCTTTCCCACGGCTGTGGTGCGCATTGGCGAGCAGGGCTACGTGCTGGCCCGCGGCTATCAGCCCTACGAGCAGATGCGGGCGGGGCTGGAGCAGCTCTTGCGCGAAGAAATGAGCCGCTAGCAACTGTACCCCCGAAGCGGCGCTTCGGCTCGCGTCAGGAATCGTTCAACGAGCCGAAGTACAGCTTCGAGGTACAGGTTCTGAGGGTGCTACTGCACACGTACTACCTGTTTCGTGAGCGGCGACCAGGCGATGCGCTGCCGGTCTTCCTTACCTTTGAGGTAGTCGAAGCCGATGGCATCGGACCGGTGCTGCAAATCTTCCCAGGTGGCGCGTTCAAGGTTCACCAAATCGGCCGGAAAATCCGCTTCAGGGGCGATGGCTGGCGTATGAAACTGTGAGGGCACAAAAAACCGGTCGATGCGCCGTAGCACAAAGGTTTCGCGCTCGGCGCGGGTGGCGGTGGGGTTTTTCATCTCATACACCAATGAAGCTTCGAGGTCGGGCTCGGTTAGCATCTCGCGGAAGATGACCTGACCGCTGGGGTCGGTGATGGTGAATTCGCCGGTCCCTTCGAGAATGGACGGGCCTCGGAATACGAGCTTGAAGGAGTCGGCCGGGCCTTTGGGGTTGCTGAAATTGTGCTTCTGGCGCACGGTCCGCAGCGTGTCGCTCACGGCCGAAACGGCTTTGGTGCTTGCAGTATCGGGCGCGGGCAGGGCCGCAGAAGTGTCGGCCGGGCTCTCTTGGTCAGCCGCGCCGAAGCCCGGTTCTCTATTTTCGGCCGAAGGGTTAGAATTACAAGCTGCCAGCAGGGGCATCAGAAGGAGCCAGGAGTAACGCATAACGTCGGGGGCTTGGTGGAAAAGGAAGTATCCATACGCAACTTCAAGCAGCAGAAGTTGCTGGGTTTAGAACGGTGTAGAGACGCATACTTGCGCCTCGTGGTTGAACGATGGTGGCCGGATGGGGTGTCCGATGACCACCAGACGGTGCGAACGACCAGATGCAAATATGCGCCTTAACCTCATTCCAGCGTTTGCTGCTCAGCGCCACAGCAACATCGCAATAAAAGCCGCGCTCAAACACAACGACGAAACCTGGTTCATCCGCATGGTGTGCTCAAAGTCAGCCGCTTTTTCGTCGTTCCACACAGCCCACGCCCAACGGCTGAATAAGAACACCACCGGCCCCGTCGCCACCAGAAAAATCAGCAGCGGCCGTATTTCCTCCCTTAACCAGTAGGCCAGGCCCAGCGCTGCCGCGCCCGCCAGCAGACCCACGGCCGCAAATACAAACGTGCCCCGAATACCCAGCCGCAAGCTCAGCGTGCGGTCGCCGCGCCGGGCGTCTTCCTCGTGCTGATATACCTGCGTGAGCGGGTAGGAGCCGCACAAAAACAGCGTGCTTACCAAGGCCAGCAATAGATTGGTTTTCTCAAAAAGCTGCGCCGAAGCAGCGCCCACGCCCACCTGCGTCATCAGCAGCGTGAAGGCGCCCTGAAACACCACCACCACCAGCGTGCTCAGCAGTGGGTACTTTTTCAGCCGAATGCCTTCGTAGCTGTATGCCTTCGAAACCAGCAGATAGACGACCACCAGCGCCGCAAAGGGCCACGATAACAGCGCTGCACCCGCCACGGCCATCATATCGAAGAGCCACACCAGATGTAGCAGTTCCGGCGTCACTTTGGGCGGGGCTTTCAGGCCGCCGATGCTGCCTTCGTCCTTGTCGTAGTAGGAATTGTAGCCATTGGAGGCCGGGTAGGCCAGCAGGTGCAGCACCACGAACACGCCCGCGGCCCGCCACCCGCTCCAGGGCCCGCGCAGGGCGCTTAGCCCAAACCAGAATACCGGCATGAGGTACACCGAAAACGGGATGCGCAGCAGCGGCAGGGCTTTTTTGTAATTGGCGAGACGCAACGGGCAATGGCAATTAGGAAGTGAAAACTGTAAAGAACGTCATGTCGAGCTTGCCGAGACATCTCGCGTGGGGTATTAACTCATTTAATTGGATTACTACCCCACGCGAGATGTCTCGGCAAGCTCGACATGACGTTCCTATTGCTCATTGCTCATTGCTCATTGCTCATTGCTCATTGCTCATTGCTCATCGGCCAACCAATCAGATACGTCACTTCCGGCCCCCACCAGTGCCGCTTCTTGCCGGCTTGCCAGGCAAAGCGGCTTTCCGGGTCGGCGGTGCGGGCCAGAGCCATTAGTTCCTCAATCGGGTACATGCGCAGCACCGACACCGTGCCATCCCAGATGGTGCAGAGTGGGATGAGCGGCGCGAGGTAGGTGAACACCAACCGGCTGAGCCGGAACGGCCGGAAAAACGGCGTGAGCAGCAGCTGCGCCACCGGCAGCACCGTCCAGGCCAGCAGCAATTCCAGCCAGTGCTTGCCCGCGCCCTCAAACACGCCAATGCCGGTGTTGGCCTGCACGGCATTGCGCAGCATGGCTGTGGCCGCTTCGGGTGGAAAGTGGTGGAAAGCGGAAAAAAGGGTGCGGAAACCCGTTAAATACGTCGGTACGGCCAGCGCATTGACTGAAGTAGGCTCGAAGGTGATGGCGCCTTCGGTGCGCTGGGCAATGTCGGCCCAGGCGGTGGGCTGGGGGTAGAGGTCGGTGAGGAGGATGGTGGCGGCAGGTTGGCCGTGAGCACGCAGGGCGGCCAGCACGGTTTCGGTGCCGCCACCAGCGCCGGCGCCTAGCTCCAGCACGCGGGTTTGGCCGGTGCGGGCGAGGCCTTCGGCCAGCAGCGGCACAATGGGCCGGTAAGTGCCCAGCGCTGAAATCATGAAGCGCAGATAGTCCATCATGCCGGCCCGGATGACGGCCGGAAACCACGGCAAATCCTCAAACTCAAACAACCGCAGGCGAAGGCGCATGGCCCGGCATACGCAGAAAGCCGGCCGGCTGCCGAAAAGCCGCCTGCCACCGGCCGCGCCGCCCGCCTGCCACATACTTTAAGCCGTACCCGCCGCGTTGCCCGGGCTTCAGGCAAGCACCAGTTTTTTACACTCTCGAGCTCATAAATCTATTCTATGCCCAACGTTACCGTTTCGCCGGGGGCTGCGCCCGTCATGCAAGTCCCGTTGGCTGCCCAGCACAAGTGGGCGCTGCTACTCACCGCTGTGCTGTTTAAGCGGCTTTTCTGGGAGCAGTGGCTGGGGCTAAACGGCTTGCTGTTTATGTGGACGGCCGTGGCCCTGCAACTGTGGCTACTGCCCCGGCCGCAGCGGGGAGCGTGGCCGTTTTGGGTGGCCGTGGGCGGCACGCTGCTCAGCGGCGTGCTCATGGCGCTCTACGGTTCGGTGATGGCGGGCGTGGCGGGGTGGGTGTCGTTGGCGCTGGTACTGGCCCTGGTGCGCTGGCCCGCGTTGCGCTCGGTGAGCTACGCGCTGCTCACCAGCCTTGAAAACTTCCTGCACGCCGGCCCGGCAGCGGCAAACGCCCTTTGGCCCGCCGGGCGCACTGCTGACCAGGTCCGGCGGGGCTGGTTCTACGGCCGGCTGCTTGGGCTGCCGGTGGCGGCGCTGTTGGTGTTTCATGGGCTGTTTGTGCTGGCTAATCCGCGCTACGCCCGGCTCACCGAGCAGCTGACAGAAGCGCTGTTGCGATGGATGGAATGGCTCTACAAAGCCATTTCCGTCGGCCACGTCCTGTTTTGGGGGCTGGCCGGCGCGGTGGCGGGGGCCGTTGTGCTGCGTGGTGCCGCGCGCCACTACGCCGAGCGCGACGCCCAAAGCCCGGAAGTGCTGGAACGGCGCCGGGTGCGCGCCCGCCGCTTTTTCCGGCTCCCCGATTTGCGTAAGCAATACGTGGTGGCGCTGGCGGTTTTTGGGCTGCTGAATGCCCTGCTGCTGCTTGTCAACGCCATCGACATCAACTGGCTATGGCTGGGCTACCACCCGGCCACGGCGCTGGAAATGAAGCAATTTGTGCACGAGGGCACCTATGTGCTCATCTTCAGCATCCTGCTGGCCATGAGCCTGGTGCTGTGGGCGTTTCGGAGCAACCTGAATTTCTACGTCCCTGGGCTGCCCTGGCTGCGGAGGTTGGCCACGGCGTGGGTGCTGCAAAATGCGGTGCTGGCCGTGTCGGTGGGCTTGCGCAACTATTACTACATCGTGGCCACGGGCCTGGCTTACAAGCGCATCGGGGTGTGCGCTTTCTTGCTGCTCACGTTGTTCGGGCTGGGCACTATCGGGCTGAAAATCTGGCAGCGCCGCACCACCTATAGCCTCGTGCGCCTCAACGGCTGGGCCGCCTACGCGCTGCTACTGGCCCTGGCCGCCGGTAACTGGGAGGTGTGGATGGTGCGCTACAACCTGCAGCGCCAGCGCCTGCACATCGACCTCAGCTTCCTGCTGGAGCTGCCGGGGCGCGCCTTGCCGGCCCTGCACGCCCGCCGGGCTGTGCTGGCCGCGCCGGGCTGCACGCCCGTGCTCATGCGCCGCGCCTGGGCCGAGACGAGCGATGTAGAAGTGGCACCACCTTTCGCCCTGCAGCAGTTGGCCGCCAGCACCCGCGCATGGTGCGCCGAATACGAGGCCCACCGCAGCTGGCAAAGCTGGAACTACGCCGACTGGCGGGCCTACCAAACGGTGAAAGCGGCATCTGGCCCGCCCGTTCCGTAGCAGCGCATGGCCTTGCCTCTATCAGTGAGTGCATCGAGCCATTGCGAGGCTGTTGCGGGCGAAAGTCACAAGCTGTGCAGCCGGGCAAGAGGCGCGTCAGTAAGCCCAAACAATAAGTCCGGTCGGTTTTGTCGGCTTGAATCCGCACTGCTATTCCAGCGCTAATGCGCCAGATGCGTCATGGGCTGCTTGGCCGCGCGCTGCCGCCACGCGCTGAGCAGCGGCGCGGGGCGGGATGAGCGGGGCCGCGCCAGCCGCCCGGCCACGGACTGTGGCCAGTAGAGCCACGCAACGGTGAGCACGGCGCCGGCCAGATAGGGCCACGTCATGCGCAGCAGGCTTTCGGGTGGGCCCAAAGGCAACCAGTGCAGCAGCAGGTAATTGGCCGCTGCAAAGGCGAGCAGTACTCCTGCTAAAGCCGTGAGACGGCATTTCCAGCTGGTGCAGGCCCGCTGAGCCAGCACGAAGATGGGCAGCGCGAAAGGCACGGCAACCAGCGAAGCAACGCTTGCCAGCAGGCCGATGAGCAGCGGTACTTGCAAGTCCTGGGGTTCATCAAAGCCGAAATCGACAAGGAGCTTTGCAGTGCCGCCCAAATTGCTGAACAGCCAGATATACAGCGTGCTGGCCAGGGCCGAAGGGTACGCGACGGGTGCGGTGGTGGGGTAAGTCAACTTCATAGCAGCGAAAAAGGAGAGTAGGGAGAGCTAACCAGCAAAAAGCGTGCGCAAGCACGCGGCGCTTTTTGCTGAGTCGGGGGAATTACGATGAGCTGTAAATGAGCGGTTTGGGCTGGCAATGATTATATTTTTGGGAATAATCTGGTCATTTTGGGAATCCTAAAACCTTGATTTCTTTGAAAAACAAAATCTTGAAAATCAATTGATTGTATAAATAATATTTTATCCATTTTAAAAGGTATTCAAGCTAGTTCCTGTTTTGGGAAGTGGTGCTAGTTGCTGGTGGCTTGATAACGCGCCCAAAGCGAGTTAATTGCTTGCATCAGCTAGCAGCGCAACCGCCGCTGCGCATGGCCCGCCCTGCATCGACTGTTGCCCCAGTGGCTTGTGAACCGGTAGCAACAGGGTGGAATTGAACTGGGCTTTAGACCGCATGAATTTTCGATGCCGCCCAAGCGGGAAATTCAACATTCAGTCCTCCAAAGAAGCGGGCAGCCTTGGTTAATCATCGTATTCCTCGCCCAGCTCTTCGGCCCGGAATAGCCAGTGGCGGTAAACCACGCCGGTTGCCACAAAGGCTGCGACCAGCTGCGGTGAAGTAAGTACGAGCAGACCGGTCAAGTCCTGAAAAGCACCGGGAACAGTGAGCGCCACCAGAAGCACGGCTTGCAGCCAGAGGAGCAAAATGGCGCATACCGAATAGAAAACGCGCTTATCCAAAGGCTGGGGCATTATCATGGCAAATAGCCAGGCGCCCAGGGGAATGGCCAGCACCGAAGCCAGCAGCGATACCAGCGTGATGACAATGGGAATGATAACGCCCTCCGTCCAGAGGTCAACGTGGCCTTTGCAAGCGTACCAGGCAAACCAGCCGAGGCCCGCCAGCAGATTGGTAAAAAGCCAGAGTCTGAGGCTAAGCGGGGTGGGATAAAAAGTAACTTCTGGTTTCATCGTAAAAAAAAAGTAGGATGCGCAAACGTACATCAATTTTTCTTGTAGCTTTGCAACACAAAGTACTTCTATGGTTATGAAGCCTGCCAACCCCGACCCGTTAGCCCAACTCACCGAAATCCGCGCCATTATGGAGCGCAGCTCGCGCTTTTTGTCGCTCTCCGGCCTGAGCGGGGTAGGAGCGGGGGTGGTGGCGCTGCTGGGCACGGCCTTCAGCCTGCGGTTTTTGGAGAGTGCTTTTCAGGATAGCGGCGTGGTGGGCGGCTACGCGCGCCTGCTGCACTCCTCAGCCGAAGCGCGGCAGCGGGAGCTGCCCGGCTTGCTATTTCTCACGGGCGGCATGATTGCGCTGGCGGTGCTGGTGGCCTTTTATTTCACCCGGCGCCGTACCCACCACGGCGGCCAGAAGCTGTGGAGCGCCCCCGGCCGGCGGCTGGCGGTGGCCCTGGCGGTGCCGCTGGTGGCGGGCGGTTTGTTCTGCCTGCGCCTGTACCTGGGCGCCGACGTGGCCCTGGTGATGCCGGGCTTGCTGCTGTTCTACGGCCTCGCGCTGCTCAACGCCAGCAAGTACACGCTGGATGAAATCCGCTGGCTGGGCGTGACGCAAATCGGGCTGGGGCTGGTGTGCCTGCTGCTGCCCGAGTGGGGACTGCTTTTCTTTGCGCTCGGTTTCGGCCTGGGCCATATCGGTTATGGCCTGGTGATGTATAACCGCTACGAGCGGCCGGGCGCGGCTGCCAAACCCCTCGTCTCTTCGTGAAGCACCTCATCCACACCCTCAACAAGGCTTTCGACCACCGCGTGCGGCTGGGCGTGATGGCCGTGCTGATGGCCAACGAATCCGTAAGCTTCAACGACCTCAAAGAAGCCCTCGACCTCACCGACGGCAACCTCGCCAGCCACGTGGCCGCCCTCGAAAAGGCCGAATACGTGCTGGTCAGCAAGCAGTTTGTGGGCAAAAAACCCAACACCACCTACACCGCCACCGCCGCCGGCAAAGTGGCCTTCCAGCAGCACCTCGCCACGCTGGAAAAGTTGCTGCGGGGGTAATCCAGCAGGTTCTTTTTACACTCAGCTTTTGGCATGATACCGTTCGCTCAACCTGCTCAACGTTCGCGCCGCTGGCCCCGCCGGTTGGCGGGCGGGCTGCTGGCGGGGCTGGCCGGAGCGGGGACATTGTTTGCCGTGGGCGACTTCGGCCTGATGCAACACGTGCTGAACGGCGTGGAGCGCCGGGCCCTGGCCAGCCAATCAACCCGCACCGACCAATATGGCCTGCGGCTGCTCTACGGCACCTTGCAGCTGGGCGGCCGGGTGGTGTATCCGCAAGCCGCGCAGCTGCTGGATTACTACTGCGATGGCCACGGCGACACCCTGCGCTTCGACGCACGCCCCTTATTGCGGCACCCCGAGGTGCAGCAGGCGCTGCGGCTGCGGAAGCCGGGCATCACGTTCCGGCATCAGGCCAGCGCGGGCCCTTTCTACATTGCCCGCCGCACCGATTGGGCGCTTTATTATGCCTTCGATTTGCTGTACATCCGCCGGACGCCCGGCGCGGTGGTGTTCTACGACAACTATTTCTTTCAGCCCTTGTCGCGCCGCTCTTACACGCAGTTCAATTTTGGCCGGCTCCACTGCAAGCTCAACGATGGCCTGATTCGGGTGGCGTACCCGAAGGCGAAGGCATTCATTGCTTACAGCAAAGTGTCGGCTTCGCCAACACAAAGCGTTGCTGCTAATTGACGGCACCGCGTTGCCCCGATGAACCCTTTTTTTTGTCTCCAAACTTTGAAATACAAAGTTCTTTAAGATGAAAGTAAAACTCATTCTCCCGGCCCTCACCGAAGCCACTAGTCCGTACTGGCGGCCCATTAAGTACTCGCTGTTTCCGCCGCTGGGGCTGGCTACGCTGGCGGCCTACCTGCCCACGCACTGGGAGGCCGACATGCAGGATGAGCACGTGGAAACGCTGCGCCTAGACGATGAGCCCGACATCGTCATCATCCAGGTCTACATCACCAACGCCTACCGGGCCTATGCGCTGGCCGACCACTACCGCGCCCGCGGCGCCTACGTGTGCCTGGGCGGCCTGCACGTGACGAGCCTGCCCGAGGAGGCCGCGCCGCACGCCGACAGCATCTTTCTGGGGCCGGGCGAGGAGATTTTTCCGCAGTTTCTGAAGGACTGGCAGAGCGGGCGGGCGCTGCCGCGCTACGTATCCACGGCCGGGCGCACGCTGGTGGGCGTGCCGCCCATCCGGCGCGACTTAATTAAGCGGGAGCGCTACCTCGTGCCCAATTCCATCGTGGTGACGCGCGGCTGCCCGCACCACTGCGACTTCTGCTACAAGGATGCCTTTTTTGAGGGCGGCAAGGGTTTTTACACCCAAACCGTGGACGACGCGCTGGCCGAAATCGACCGCCTGCCGGGCCGGCATCTGTACTTCCTCGATGACCATTTGCTGGGGCACACGCGGTTTGCGACCGGGCTGTTTGAGGGGATGCGCGGCATGGGGCGGCTGTTTCAGGGCGCCGCCACGGTGGACAGCATTCTGCGCGACAACGGGCTGCTGGAAAAGGCGGCGCAGGCGGGATTGCGCAGCTTGTTTGTGGGTTTTGAAACGCTGAGCCCGGTCAACCTGAAAGCCAGCAACAAGCCCCAGAACCTGGGCCGCGACTACGCCGCCGCCATGCAGCGGCTGCACGATTTAGGCATCATGGTGAACGGCAGCTTCGTGTTCGGCCTCGACGACGACCGGCCCGACGTGTTCCGGCGCACCGTGGAATGGGCCGTGGGGCAGGGCATCACCACGGCCACGTTTCACATTGCCACGCCCTACCCCGGCACCGCTCTTTTTAAGCGCATGGAGGCCGAGGGCCGCCTGTTGCACCGCCGCTGGAATGAGTACGACACCCGCACGGTAGTGTGCCAGCCCGGCCCGCACCTGACGGCCCGCCAGCTCAAGGAGGGCTACGACGGCGCCTACCGCGACTTCTACTCCTGGGCCAACATCACCAAAGCCAGCCTCGTGCACGACACGCTGCGCCACCAGCTCAAGCACTTCGCCTACGCCGGCGGCTGGAAAAAATTTGAGCCCCTCTGGAATTTCATGATAAAGTCGCGCCACCTCGACTCGATGCGCCCGCTGCTGGAAGCCATTCTGAGCAAGGTGCGCGGCAAAGAGGGGAAGCCCGGCCCGGCCGCATTGGCGCCGCCAACGAGTGATTCCGGGATGCTGCTGCCGCTGCCGGTGCTGCAGCGGTGAATGGCATCAACTCAAACCAATTTCATCAAACTGCTACAGGGATACCTCGATGCACAACCCATTTGCAAAACCTCACACATTGGAGCAATGGCTAATAGGCAGCCTATGCTGGACGCTAGCCTGCATGGGCGGGTGGGTGGGACTGACAAGCGGATTCTTTCAATTGCATCTATCTGGCAACTATGCCCAACTGGTAGTCATGAGTACGTTTTGGTGGATGCATCTGCTTGTCTGGCTCCGGGCGATTGCCAGCGGAGTTGGTTTTTTCCGCGCAACTCTGGCATATACCTCTGTACTGGACCTAGTAGGCTGTATCTGGTTTGCATTACTACTGTCATCTCAAGTATTTGTATTGGTGATTGGGGCTTTGTTTACCCTATGGAGCCTCTCATGATATGCCTGATTTATAACTCCTTTGGTCAATCACCATGACTTTCACCGACATCAAAGCCTACTTCCAGGCCAACCGCGGCAGCGCCGCCGGGTTACCCTGGCCCGATGCCCAGCCGCTCACGCCCGCCGAGCGGCGTGCCGTCCGCACCTCCCTCCAAACCTTCCAGCGCGGCGAGGGTACCGGTGGCGACCACCTCATGGACCTGGCCCGCCAATACGCCGTGCCCGATTACGCGGCGGCCATGCAGCTGTTTATCGAAGAAGAGGAGGGGCACGCCGCCATGTTGGGGCGATTTATGGACCAGCAGGGCATTCCGCAGTTGCAAACCCACTGGCTGCATGAGGTTTTCCGCACATTGGGGCTGCCCCTAGGCTTGGAGCACATGGCGCGTGTCATTCTGACCGCCGAAGTGGTGGCGGCCGTCTACTACCGGGCTCTGGCAGCGGCCACGGGTTAGGCGCTGTTGCAGGGCATTTGCCGCCGCATTCTGCTCGATGAGGAAATGTACCTGGTGTATTACTGCGTGGCTATTCGGCAATGGTCGTTCGGGCGGGGCCGGCTGCCCAAGTGGCTGTGGAAGCAGTTCTACCGCGGGCTGATGGCCGGCACAGCGCTGGTGGTTTTCACGGCCAGCCGGCGCACGTTTCGGGCCGGCGGCTACGGTGTCGGGCGCTTCTGCGCGGCCATTGCCGCCGAATACGCGCGCCTCGAAGGCATGCAGCAAGCCGGCGGCGCACTGAGGCTGCGCGAGGAAAGCGAGTTGTTGGAAATAATGGAACCTGAACTGGGCAGCACACCTGGGGCAATGCCACCACCAATTGGCCATCATGCTGAACGTAGCCGAAGCTTCTCCACCGCTTCGGCTGGCTCCCCTCCCCCTTTGGAGAGGGGACGGGGGTGAGGTGTTCGGTTAGGCGTCACATCAGGTGAAGCGGTAGAGATGCTTCGACTCAGCTCAGCATGACGGCTTCGACCCCTGCAACCCATAGCATAGCCTCGCGGCTAATTTTTTTGAAAATCTACTTTGAAATACAAAGCGTTTTAATTGATGGAAACTTCCCTGCAACCCGGGGCCCAATGGCCCGCTGCCTCCCCGGCAAATTTTGCTACCACCACCCCGCATCCGCCGCTCACGAGGGTGCAGAAAATCCTGCTGCCGCTGGGCATGGTGTTGTTCGACTGGCTGTTCTGGCAGGAAACGGGCGGCGTGAACATGCTCGTCTTCATGCTTTTTATAGTGGTGGCGCAACTGGTGCTGCTGCCGCGCGTGGCGGCGGTGCGGCGTTCGGGCTACTTCTGGCTGGCGGTGGTGGGCACCGTTTTCAGCGGCGCCATGATGGCCGTGTACGGCTCCGGTGCGGCGGCGCTGGCCTGCTGGGCCTCGGTGCTGCTGCTACTAGGCTACGTGAACCAGCCGCATTTGAAGCTGGTGCTCTACGCGGCGCTTACGGCCACCAACAGCGTGGCCCAGGCCTGGCTGCGGGTGCTGCGCGGGTTGCGGACGCCGCGCCACGGCGGCGCGGGCGTGCGCCGGGGCTGGTTCTACGGCCGGCTGCTGGTGGTGCCGCTGGTTATTCTGGGGGCGTTTCACCTGCTGTTTGCAGTGGCCAATTCGGAGTATGACCGTATCAGCGGGCGGGCGCTGGCGGTGCTGGGCAACTGGCTGGCCCGGCTGATTCCCGATATTTCGCTGGCGCACTTGCTGTTTGTGGCTGTGGGCTTCGTGCTGGTGGCCGGGGTGCTGGTGGCGGTGCCGGTGTATGTGTTTGCCGACCACGAATCGCGCTTCGGCGAGTTCATCCGGCGGCAGCGCGACCGGGTGGCCTCCTTCGGCGTGCGCCGGCCCGATTTCCGGCTGCAAACCCGGCGGGCGCTCGATTTGCGCAAGGAATTCTACGCCGCTGCGGCCGTGTTCGGGCTGGTGAATTTGTTACTGCTGGTGGTCAATGCCATTGATATTCGCTGGCTGTGGTTTGGCTTCGAGCCTGCGCCGGGCTTCAACTTGATGCAGTTCGTGCACGAGGGCACTTATGTGCTCATATTCAGCATCTTGCTGGCCATGGGTATTGTGCTGTGGTTTTTCCGCCGCAACCTCAACTTCTACCAGCCCGGCCTGCCGTGGCTGCGCGGCGGGGCCACGGTGTGGGTGGTGCAGAACGCGGTGCTGGCCGTATCGGTGGGCCTGCGCAATTACTACTACATCCTGCACTGCGGGGTGGCCTACAAGCGCATCGGCGTGTGTTTTTTTCTGCTGCTGGTATTTTTCGGGCTGGGCACGGTGCTACTCAAAATCTGGCAGCGCCGCTCGGCTTACAGCCTCGTGCGGCTCAACGCGCTGGCTGTGTACGCGGTGCTGCTGATGCTGGCCGCCGGCAACTGGGAAGTCTGGATGGCCAAGTACAACCTGCAGCCGCGCTTCCGCAGCATCGACATCGGCTTCCTGCTCACCATGCCTGACCGGGTGCTGCCCACGCTGCAAGCCCGCCGCGCCGTGCTGAACCAAGTGCCCCAGCTCACTGCTGACACCGAGTACGGCACCTACCAGGTCGTCGGCGCCGCCGAAGCCCAGCACCGTCTCGATGTTGCCCTGGCCAACGCCCGCGCCGCCTATGCCGCGCCCTCCGACTGGCAGAGCTTCACCTGGGTTGATTACCAGGCCGGCCACCAGCTGCGAAGCCATGAATAAGCTCATTCATACGGCCCCTCCCTCGGGCCTGGGGCACTGGCTGGCCCGCAGCCTGGCCTGGACGGTGGCCTGCATGCTGCCTTGCGCCGGCCTGTGGCATTGGGTGATGGTGGTGCAGGATGCGGGCTGCCGCAGCTGCGGCACCACGGCGCTGCTCACGCCGCTCACCGTCGTCGTGGTGCTGGGCTCGCGCCTGTTTTACACGAAGGCCATTGTCGGTTTTGGCTCCTTTTTCCGGCAGGAAGGCTGCCGCGACTGGGCTAAAAATGTGGCCTTGGGCTGGTCCATCAAGCTGCGGCTGCTGCTGGCCGCATGGTGGGTGCTGAATGCGATGCTGGCTTTGATTACGGTATTCAGCTGGTTTGACGATGGTAAGAATATGTGGGTTGAATAACCCCGATGGTCAGTTTTTAACCTGGTAATTTCTCCAAACGATGTTTCCCCAATTCGCCCTCACTTTCCTCGGTATTCTATTCTGCATCGGCGATGTGGCCGCCCTCGGCGTGCTGCTCACCTGGCAGGAGCGGGGCGCCACGCCCGACGTGCGCTGGCAGCGCCTGCTGCGCGGCGTGCTGCCCGCCACGGTGGTGCTGCTGGGCCTGCTGCTGCTGGCTTTCACGCAGCTCATGCTGCTGTGGTCGAACCGCTAAGGACCGACCTGCCAACTTCTTTTCCTCTCCCTTTTTTCCATCCTCCTTTTCCCCAATTCTGATGAACCCCACTCCCCAAACTGGCCTGAACGCCTACCAGGTATTGGCCCGCAAAATCATCGTACACGCCCGTACCTCGTTTCTGATTCCGATTTTCTGGCGGCTCTACGGCACGGAAAAAGGCCGCCCCCAGCTCCCGGATTTGCAAAGCCTGCCCGCCGGCACGCTGGGCCGCGGCGTGGCCGATATTCTGGCCAAACACGACCTGGAACTCATTCCGCACTACGAAAACCACGACCTCAAACACGTTCTGCTGGGCTACGACATGACGCCCGAAGACGAACTCAAACTCAAGGCCTTCATGCTGGGCAACGGCGACTGGTCCATCACCTGCGTGGGGTTCCTGCTGTTCGCCGTGCTCACGCCCGAGGTGTGGCCCGAGCTGCGCCGCCACTACCAGCGGGGCCGCCGCACCCAACCCATCGTACGCTGGTCGCTCACCGAATACGCCGCCCAGCCCACCGCCGCCCTGCGCACCCAAATTGGCCTGCCGGCCCTGGAGCCGGCCATTGATTATGCAGCCGCTTAAGCATTTTCTGCCCCACTGGCCGGAGGTGCCGCCCCGCCTGTGGCTCACGGGCGCGGGCATCGCGCTGGCCGGCCTCAGCCTGCGCTTCGAGCAGGAAATCTGGCGAAACTCTCCGCATGCCCAGTTCTGGACCTGGGTAGCTTTGACGCTCCTGTTGTTGGCGGGCGGGTTGCAAACAATTGGCGTGCTGCTGCGCTGGCCCATCAGCTACAGCGGGCCGCGCTGGCTGCGGTTGGCGCTGGGCTGCATTTCGCTGGCGCTGGGGCTGGGCGTGGCGCTGGTTACGCTGCTACTGTCGTTCCTCAGCGGCCTACGGGTGGCGTTTCTGAGCCACGGCTGAAGCTAGATTGGAGGAACGGCTTGCATAGCGGGCATTGAGTAAAATGGTGAATAGGAGCTTTGCTATGAAAAAATTGATTCTTAGCAAGAAGATGGTTGGCTGAATGTTTGTGATTTTTGCAGCCAATGTTCCCATTGCCAGTACTTCAGCGGTGAAATTGGCAAAATATTGCCTGAGCCAGAATAGTAACGAATCCAAGTTTCTTGTTTAGCTTGGCGGCCCGTTGGGCTTTCCAAGTCTGAGAAAGGCCCGTGACGGCTTCACACTTGCTTTCGCTTCATGGCCCGTACGCTGCTTTTGGTCGTGCTTTCCATTGCTCTTCTGCTGGAAGTGGCGCTGACGAGTGGCGCGTTCTTCGCGCCGGTTTTCACCCTCACGCAGTTTGGCGTGAAATACAGCCCCGAAACCACTTTTCTGACCTACATCGTGGGCTGGCTGCTGGGCTTTGTGTCGTTGGTGGCGCTGGTGGCGCTGGTGCAGGTGTGGCAGCGGCAGCGGGGCTATGCTACGTGGTGCTACTTGCTGGGACTGTGGTGGATTGGCATTGGCATCGGGATTTATTATGCCTTCGGCAAGCCCGACAACCTGCTCTTGGATTCCGTGAAAGGCCTGCTCATCGTGCTGCTCACTTGGCGCTGCCAGACCACTCGCGTCATGATGCGGCGCTACTAACGGCGTTTGCCTATATTGGCAGCGTATTGGCCTCCGTTTTTGCCCGCGCTATGCCCACGTCGCACCACCTTCATCCGCTGCCGTCTGTTCCGAAACTCTCGCGCCTGGGCCGCGGCCTGGCTGCCGCACAGGTGCTGAAGGAAACGCTCAGCATCGTGTTTCTGGGCTTGCCGCTGGTGCAGGAGCAGCCGCTTGTGCTGCTTTCGGCGCTGCCGGGGCTGGCGCTGTACCTGTTGCACTGGCAGCTGGCGCTGGGCCGGGTGGGGCGGGTATTTGCCGGCGTGGTATGGGTGCTCACGCTGCTCGATGAGCTGTGGGGCTTGCTGCTGTTCAAGGAGTTGGAATCGCCTACGCGGGGGCAGGTGCGCATGCTGCACTGGAGTTACTTCCTGGGGCTGGGCTTCATTCTGGCGGCGCTGGCCGAGCTGGGCTGGCGCTGGCAGCGCAACAAGGCCCGCGCCCGGCGCAACGTGCATCACCAGGCCATCCTGACCGCTCGCCAGCGCCGCTAGAACCAGTACCGCGAAATTTCATCTCGTCGATGAGCGGAGCGAGTTCAACGTCAGCACTCGCCCCGCTCGTCGGCGAGATGAAATTTCGCGGTACTCGGGCCATTTGCCTTGCTGGGGCACCGGACTGGTATATTTGTCGTTCTTCGCGGCGGGGTTTCTACTCCGCTTCCCACTCTGTTGCCGCGCATGGCCGATTCCCAACCGACAAGCTCTTCTGCCTCCCCGGGCTCCAAACCGAAACTGCCGGCGCGCCGCCGCTGGCCCCTGCGGCTGGCCAGTTGGGCCTGGGTGGGGTTCGGGCTCGTCGTCATCCTGTTTCTGGTGTACCCGTTTCTGGTGAGCACCAATTTCATGTTCCTCTTCGGGAAGTCGCCCAGCCTGGCCGATTTGGAGAACCCCAAGGTGGAGCAGGCGTCGGAAATCTATACTTCCGATGGCGTGCTCATCGGCAAGTACTTCCGCGAAAACCGCTCGCCGGTGGCGCTTGGCCAGATGTCCCCGCTGCTCATCAAGGCCCTCATTGCCACCGAGGACGTGCGCTTCTACGAGCATTCGGGCATCGACCTGCAGGCCGTGCTCGGCGGCGCTTTCTCCTCCCTGCGTGGCGAGAAGCGCGGCGGCTCCACCATCACTCAGCAGCTGGCCAAAAACCTGTATAAAATCCGCCGGCAGCAGAGCCGGGGCGCTCTGGGCTACATCCCGGTGGTGAGCACCATCGTGGCCAAAACCAAGGAGTGGCTCACCGCCGTGGACCTGGAGCAGCGCTACACCAAGGAGGAAATCCTGCGGATGTACCTCAATACCGTGGAGTACGGCTCCAGCGCCTTCGGCATCAAGGTGGCGGCCAAAACCTTCTTCCACACCTCGCCCGACAGCCTCAAACCCGAGGAAGCGGCCATGCTGGTGGGCGTGCTCAACAACCCCACGGCCTACAACCCCAAGTTCCACCCGGCCGCCGCCCTGCGCCGCCGCAACGTGGTGCTCGACCGCATGGGCCAGGCCGGCGTGCTGCCCGCCGCTCAGATTCAGGCCCTCAAGGCCACGCCCATCGTGCTCAACTACCACGTCGAGCCCCACATCGACGGCCCCGATACCTACTTCCGCAGCGCCATCAGCCAGTTTGTCGACGCCTGGTGCGACAGCACCGGCCACGACATGTACCGCGACGGCATGAAAATCTACCTCAGCATCGACTCGCGCATGCAGGCCCACGCCGAGGACGCCCTGCACGAGCGCATGAAGGCCCTGCAGCGGCAGTTCGACAACTTCTGGCGCAACCGCGGCTCGAACCCCTGGGTGGACGAGAAAGGCCAGGAAATCCCCGACTTCATCCTCACCCAGATGAAGCGCACCGAGAGCTACAAGAGCCTCGCCAACCGCTATAAAAACCAGCCCCAGCGCCTCGATTCGGCCCTGAACGCCAAGCGGCCGATGAAAGTCTTCACCTGGAAGCACGACGACAACGACACCACGTTGGTGATGTCGCCGCTCGATTCGCTGGCCTATTACAAGCACTTCCTGCAATCGGGCATGATGTGCATGGACCCCTACACCGGCCAGATTAAGGCCTGGGTGGGCGGGCTCGATTTCCGCTTTTTCCAGTACGACCACGTGAAGCAGGGCAAGCGTCAGGCCGGCTCCACGTTCAAGCCCTTCGTCTACCTCACGGCCCTCGACAACGGCTACTCGCCCTGCGACCGCATTCGCGACCAGCGCGTCACCATCAACTACGTCGAAAACGGCCAGCCCATGGAGTGGAAGCCCGACAACGTGACCCGCGAATACACCGGCATCAACATGACGCTGCGCCACGCCATGGCCCGCTCCGTGAATTCGGTGACGGCCCAGCTGACCGAGAAAGTGGGCTGGGAAAACGTGGCCAAATACGCCCACAAAGTCGGCATCACCTCGCCGCTGCTGCCGGTGCCCAGCATCGGCCTGGGCTCGGCCGGCGACGTGAGCGTGTACGAAATGGTGGACGCCTATAGCACCTTCCTCAACAACGGTTTCCGCTCCGACCCGCGCCTCGTCACCCGCATCGAGGACCGCAACGGCAACGTCATCCAGCAGTTCGACCCCGTGCAGCACCGCGCCATCCCGGCCGAAACCGCCTGGCTGATGACCTACATGCTGCGCGGCGGCATGGAAGAGCCCGGCGGCACCTCCCAGGCCCTCTGGGACTACGAGCTGTGGAAAAACGACAACCAAATCGGCGGCAAAACCGGCACCACCTCCAACTACTCCGACGGCTGGTACATGGGCATGACCAAGGACCTGATGACCGGCGTGTGGGTGGGCGGCGAAGACCGCAGCATCCACTTCACGGGCTCGCAGCAGGGCGAGGGCGGCCGCACGGCCCTGCCCATTTTCGGCAAGTTCATGGAGAAAATCTACCAGGACAAGGACCTCGGCTACATGCCCGGCCACTTCCCCAAGCCCACCGTCAAAATCAACAAGAAGTACACCTGCGTGTCCGAGTCGGAGCCGCGCCGCCGCGCCGTGGCCGTCGATACCATCGCCGCCGACAACCTGCTGGAGCAGATGAACAATGGGGGAGGGGTGCCGGACAGTTTGCGGCGCTAATGAATCCCGAGTTGCTGGCGCATGTCATTGCTGAACATCCAAAGCTCTTGGATGGGCACTGGCTTCCGCAGAACCTTACTTAGGTTCTTGCCTTCTGTAGTGAATAAAAAAGGGTAACAACTGATGCCTTGATTGCCATTGAGGCTGGCTACTTCCTGCTGCCAGCCTTTCCAACGCATCTTGTCGTAAAACTGGTCCAGATTGCCGGAAAAGCAGAAAACTAAAAAATCAGAATAGCCCTTGTTTAGCGGCTCCCACTCCAGGTTTTCGGGTGCCAGGTAATAAATTTTGCCGAGCGTCGCTTGTCCAAAAGCGCCGCCGTTGAGCGCGAAAAAACCTCCCAACGCATCATCGGCAATCAGCAGAAGCCCTTGCTGCTTGTCCTTGTTCCAACCCATGAGGTCACGGTTGAGGCCCGGCGACCCAGAACCTAGAATGCGGAGCCAGCCATTATCTATGAGGATGCCACCCGTTTCGTGAACCACTGCACCCATTGGCGAACGGGTAGTCACCTGCGCCAGCAATAAAGCGCTGTCGGCGCGGGCCGCAGTCTTGGGCAGTACCTGCACCTTGTTCTTCGCGGCTGCAATCCAACCCTGCACCAACGGCCAGCCCGGGTCTTGGGTGTTAATAAGCTCAGTCAGTGGGCGGGTTTGCATCGATTGGGCAAACAGAAAATCTGCTTGAAGCAAGAGCAGGAGAAGCAAGGCAACACGCATAAACAAAACTACACTAGCCGCGCCGTGGCCGTCGATGCCATTGCCGCCGACAACCTGCTGGAGCAGATGAACAAAGGGGGCGGCGTACCGGATAGTTTGCGGCGCTAACGAGAAGTATACACGTAGTCGTGCACCAAGCGGCTACTATCCCGGCAGGTGAAGAGAACAGTCTGGGCTATTCTCCCGTCAGGACGGTAACGTATTCGTTTCTTGGTTTCCAGAGTACACCGGCCCACGTAGTCCGTTTCCTCAATAAGACGGCCTTTCAAATCCAGCTTCTTGACATTGCGATAAACCGAAAGCGGATATTGCCCGGGAAAGGCAGCATAGGTGCCATTCACATAAACCGAATTGTTGCGGTAGCTGTAATTATTGGTCGCACTAACTTTCTCATCTCTGTAGGAAACCTGCTTGCTTAGCCGGCCGCGGTCATCGTAGAAATAGCACGTGCGGGAGATAGATGCTGCGATATCGCTGCTTGATGATTGTTCGCGCAACTTTCCGGATTTGTAATAGCTCCACCGGCGTTTATCTAGTACTGTTGAACCCTGCATACTAGTGTATTCAACCCGTTTGCCTTCTGCATTGTACCGATTAACACTAGTGACTCCTTCCTGCCAAACCCGGTTCTTTTCATAGTCCTCAGGTAGGATGATGCATCCGCCGGGTCTGGTCAAACCCTTGTCAACGCTGGGCTTGAGTTTCTTCTGGTATTGAAAAGACCTGCTTTTGATTAACTGGCCTTTATCGTTATATAAAGAGTAGCTTTTGAGACTATCGCCTCGCATAGCACCAATAGTTTTGACCAAGCAGGTATCGCGGTAAATAAATCGTGTCGTGGAGCCTCCAAAATACCCATAGCCATTTTCCTCATATTTCTGGTGGTACTGCTCGAAAAGCAATTGATTTTGTGCATTGAATACCCGTGTCACTGCCAGCGTCCTTTGGAGTGAATCGGTGCCCTCATACTGGAAAATCTTCAAGGTATAACCCCGCTGCTTAGGCCCATCGCTGCACAGCGACATCAACGGGAAAAGGAGCAGAACCCAATGGAGATGCTTCATAATGACGACAGATTACCGAGCTTGATAGTCAACGCACCGCATCTGCCGCCACCTCAGCTACCCAACGCTTCAATGGCCGCATACACCGTCCGCACGGTCATGCGGTCCAGTTCCTTGGCCGGCTCGCTGAGTTGGGCGTAGGGCACCATCAGCTCCTCGCCGGTTTCGCTCAGGCGGGTAGTCACGCCTTGGCTCTGTTTGGTTTTCATCCAGGCTTCGTGGACTTTTTCGGCTACAAGTTCGAGGTCGGGTAAGGTGGGCATGAGGTTGAAAGGGGGGTGAAAATAAAAATGGAACGTATTTCCAATGCCATCGGATGCCCGGCCTGAGTCATCGGATGCGTTTCCGGGTGCATAGGAGACATCTCCGGGGCCATCGGACAGCTTCCGGATGCGTCGGATGCCTCTCCGTAGTCATCGGACGCCTTGCCGGATGCATCGGATTGCTTCCAGAGCCATCGGATGCGTTTCCGGAATCATCGGCGGACTTGCAGAGCCATCGGACGCGGTTCCGGAGGCATTAGATTGCGGGGCCGTTGAGTGGCTTGCGGAGGCGTTGACGGAATACCGGTGCCCGTCTGGCGCCAGCGCCGGACCTATGCCAACAGCACGGCCAGCGTTGGCTCAATAACCGGAATATCGGCCGGCAAAAAATCCTTCACGTTGCGCGTCACAATGACTTCCACCAACGGATTGGAGCTCGCCAAATAATACTGAAGCCCATCCTCAAAATCCGCAAATGCCGAATCCAACGCCTGCTGAATCACGGTGGCCGACACCTCCGTGATGGTGAGCAGCGGCAGCAATTGCCTCACCAGCGCCCGGCCATTGAGCTGCGGATGATGCCGCTCCAGAATATAGTGGCAGGTGCTAATGGAAAGTCCCGAAGCGAACAAGTGCATCTGCCGGGCGTGGGCCGCAGCAAACAACGCCACGGCCCCGAAGGGCTCGCGGCCCGACAGCAGGTCGATGAGAATATTGGTGTCGAGAAACAGGTGTTTCATCGGCCGTATTTACGGGTCAGGGCTTCGTCGCGGGCGGTTTTGTAGTCCCAGTCAGGTGGCAGGGGCACGCTGCCAGCCAATGCCTGCACCGCCGCCGGCACCTCACCGCTTACCGGCCGCCAGCCCATCTGCACTTTAATGTATAGCTCCACTACTTCCGCTACCGATTTGCCGCTCAACTGCGCCAACTGCTCCAAACGGTCCAAAAAAGGCGATTCCAAGTGTACGGTGATGTCGGCGGCTTTCATAAAGCAAGGTAAAATAGCGATGGAATGAAATTACGCATTTTCGCCATATAGCGCCTCCAGCGCCCCGCGCAGCTCCGGGTACTCAAACCGAAAGCCCTGCGCCAGCACCTTGGCCGCGCTCACGTTCTGCGAGGCCAGCACGATTTCGCTCATCTCGCCCATCGCCAGCTTCAGCCCGAAGGCCGGCACCTTGGGCAGAATCAGCGGCCGGTGCAGAACCTGGGCCAGCACCTCGGTGAAGGCCTGATTGGTGGCCGGGTATGGGGCCACCGCGTTGTAGGTGCCCTCCCAGGCCGGGTCTTCCAGCATGGCGATGAACAGGCGGCAGATGTCGTCGAGGTGAATCCAGGACATGTATTGCTTGCCGCTGCCCAGCGCCGCACCCGCGCCCAGCTTCACCGGCTTGGCAATCTGGGGCAGGGCGCCGCCCTCCGTGCTCAGCACCACGCCAATGCGCGGAATCACCGTCCGAATGCCCAGCGCCGCGATGGGCGCCGCCGCCAGCTCCCACTGGTGCGACACATCGGCCAGGAAGTCGTGCGTGGGCAGCGCCGGGGGCGTTTCTTCGGTCACCACTTGGTCGCCGGCATCACCATAAATGCCCACCGCCGAGGCCGAAATCACGGCCCGCACGTGGTGGCCGGGCTTGGCCAACTCGCGGTGCAGCAGCTTCAGCCCGCCCAGCCGGCTGGTCATGATGTCGCGCTTGCGTTCGTCGGTCCACTTGCCGTCGCTCACGCTGGCCCCGGCTAGGCTCACGATGTAGTCGGCATACGGCACCGCCGCCTCGTCAATGGTGCCCGCCTGCGGGTCCCAACGGAAGCTGCGGAAATGGCTGCTCTTGGCCGGCTCGCGGCTCAGCAAGGCCACTTCGTAGCCGCTGTCAATCAGCATTTCGGCCAGGCGAGTGCCAATGAGCCCGGTGCCGCCAGTAATGAGGACTTTGCGAGAAGAGGTTTCGGTCATGGTAGTTATTTCAGACAAAAGTAAAACTGCCGCACTGAGCCAACATCGAACCAAGCATATAGCTCGGCCCGCCAAACCTAAAACACAACTTATTTCCCAATCTGCCGCAGAAACTCGTTGCGCAGCGCTTCATCAGTAGCAAAGCGGCCGCCATATTCGCTGGTCAGCGTCGAACTGCTGGTGTCATTCACGCCGCGGCTCATCACGCACAGGTGGTCGGCTTCGATGAGGACGGCCACGTCGTCGGTGCCCAGGCTTTGCTTCAGTTCCTCGGCAATCTGGCGTGTGAGGCGCTCCTGCACCTGCGGGCGACGGGCGTAGTACTGCACCACCCGGTTGAGCTTGCTCAGCCCCACCACGTGGCTGCCCGGCAGGTAAGCCACATGCGCCTTGCCGATGATGGGCACAAAGTGGTGTTCACAACACGAAAACAGCGTAATGTCGCGCTCCACCAGCAACTGATGGTAGTCGTAGCGGTTGTCGAACATCCGTACCTCAGGCCGGTTGGCCGGGTCGAGGCCCTTGAACCACTCCTTCACGTACATCTTGGCCACCCGGCGCGGGGTGCCGGCCAGGCTGTCGTCGGTTAGGTCGAGGCCCAACTCCCGCATAATGGCCTCAAAATGGCCGCTGATGGCCGCAATTTTCTCGTCGTCGCTGCGCACGAAAGCATCGTCGCGAAGCGGGGTGCGCAGGCCCGTGGGCAGGTGCGAATCGGTTGCCGGGGCCGGCCCGGAAGGGTTATCCATGGTATTCTACAAAGTTACGGTCCGTCTCGTAGAGTGTGACCGATAGGGCTAGCCCCGCTTCCAAATGCGGCCGCAGGCGCTGCCAGATAACCACGGCGATGTTTTCGGCCGTGGGATTCAGGATACGGAACTCTTCCGTATCAAGGTTCAGGTTGCGGTGGTCGAAGCGGTTAAGCACCTCGCGCTTAATAAGGTCGCTCAGGCGCTTGAGGTCGTACACATAGCCCGTTTCGGGGTCGACCGGCCCGGTCAGACGCACGGTCAGGTTGTAGTTGTGGCCGTGGTAGTTGGGGTTGTTGCACAGGCCAAAAACCCGATGGTTTTGTTCGTCGCTCCACGCCGGATTGTGCAGGCGGTGGGCGGCATTGAAGTGCTCGGTGCGGCAAACGGTGACTTGCATATGGCCTTACAACTCTCTCCTGCGGGCCTTTGTTACGATTGAAGAGAAGATGCGGAGCATTCAACGAATTTACCTATTGTGGATTCGTATACTTAACACATGATGAATTGGACTAAAGAAATAAAAACAGCATTATTCCTAAAAAAATCCTTGGGAAAAGAATTTGCATGAAAGAAAGGTCTTAAATTTGAAAAACCGGAAAACGGCAATGGCGTTTTCCGCCTTTGCAACGGCCATTCTTAAAGCTCTCATCAAGTTATTATTACCATGAAACGAAGCCTACTCATCTTACTTCTTGTATGCTTGGCTACACTGGGTGTTTATGCTCAGAAATCGCCTGTGGATGAATACGATATGTCGATTAACACTGGTGCTGGCGCAGTGCCCCGTACCGGCCAGCGCGTGAGCATGCAGCTCGACAACAAGCGGGTGGAAGCGGCTTGGCTGAAGCAGCTGAACGAGAAGTTTGGCAACAAGGTAAAGAACAGCAAAGGGGTGGTAACGATGGACGGTGTTATCATCGAAGAAATTGCACCTACCCCCATTCGCGTCATTTCTAAAGTGGACGCTACGCCCACCGGCACCACCGTGTGGTGGAGCATCGACCTGGGCAACGCTTACTTGGCTAAAGACAAAACGCCGGTGCAGTGGAAGTCGGCCGAGAAGTACCTTAAGGACTTCGCCCGCATGATGTACCGCGAAGACTTGGTGTCGCAGATTGCCGAAGCCGAGCGCGCCCTCGTCGCCTCGCAGAACAACCACATGGCTGTGATTACCAAGGCTGATGCCATCAAGAAAGACATCGAGAAGAACAAAGCCCGCAAAATTGAAATCCAGCAGATGCTGGCGGCCAACGCTGCCGAACTACAGCAGTTCAACAACCTCATCGATGCCAACCTGAAAGAGCAGGAAGCCGCCCGCGGCGACATTGTGAGCATGCGCGTGGCCCTGGAAGCCGTGAAGGACCGTATGAACAAGATTGAATAGCTTTCCGCGTATTTTCGCAAGCTGAATAAAAGCCTCGCCGACATCGGCGGGGCTTTTTGTTTGGGCCGGTTGGGGCAATGTTGCCAACCCCATGGGGCATTGCTACGTTTGGCAAGGACGGTTGCGCACCCAGCGCCGCCGTTGCTTACCGATTACGCAAAACACCCCACCCATGGAAAAGAAAGATTCGCAGCACCAGCAGCACCTCGATGGTGCAATCCATCTGCTCACCGGCGACCTCACCGCCACGACTGAAAAATCCGGCCTCGACAACCATCTCCAGCGCTGGATTGAAGACCTGAAGGAAGCCAACAACCCAGCCCTGCACCAGATGGTGGTCGACCTGCAGGCCCTAAAGGCCCACTTCGGCAGCGGCACGCTCGACGTGAACGTGATTGCCCCGCTGCTGGCCCGCCTGGGCACCGGCACCACCCAGGCCGCCAACTTCGCCGATAACGTGAACACGGCCACCCGCGTGACTAAATTGGGCGAGGTTCTCACTGCTGTGGCTCAGCAGCTGCAAGGCGGCTCGGTAGAAGTGGACGGCAGCCTGCCGCAGGACTTCTCGTCGCATAGCTAAACAGTCGGTAAAATATCCGGAGGATGCTTAATCTTCCGAATGCTAAACCCAAAAAAGCCGGCCCCACGCGTGGGGCCGGCTTTTTGTTTTATAGGCAGCTTGTGGGCTGCTTATAGGCAGCTTGTGGGCTGCGGCTGAGCTTAGGCGGTAGCCTTGGCCACCACGTTCAGGCGACGCTCTTTGATACGAGCCTGCTTGCCCGACAGGCCGCGCAGGTAGAACAGACGGGCGCGACGTACTTTACCGCGACGCACTACCTCGATTTTCTCGATGTTGGGCGACAGCAGGGGGAAGATGCGCTCGGTGCCGATTTGGTTCGAAATCTTGCGCACGGTGAAGGTTTCGCCGTTCGAGCTCGGGTTGCGGCGCTGCAGCACCACGCCCTGGAACTGCTGGATGCGCTCCTTGGCACCCTCGCGGATTTTCACGTGCACGTTAATCGTGTCGCCGGCGGCGAACTGGGGGAAGCTGGCGCGGCGCTCCTGCGATTCGGCCTGGATAAAGTCAAGTAGTACGCTCATGGCTGAGAAAATTGCGAAAGACGGCGCCGCCGTCGGGAATTAGTATTTTACGAAACGGAGCGCAAAGATAGCGCTTTAGGTTGAGGATAGCAAGCGGTTTGTAGAACATGCTTCAGCTTGTTCGCTGATTTGCTGCTAATTCAATGGGCCTGCGAACTAAAGCAGGCATCAGGAGAGCAAATCGGGCCGCCGCTGCTGGGTGCGGGCCAGCGCCTGCTCGTGCCGCCACTCCTCAATTTTGGGTGTATTGCCCGATAAGAGGATATCGGGCACGGCCTGCCCGCGCCATTCGGCGGGGCGGGTGTACACGGGCGGCGCCAGCAAGTCGTCCTGAAAAGAATCGGACAGGGCCGACTCTTCGTTGCCCAGCACGCCTGGCAGCAGCCGCACCACAGCATCGACCAAAATGGCCGCGCCCAGCTCGCCGCCGCTCAGCACATAGTCGCCCACGCTGATTTCGTGGGTGATGTAGGTTTGGCGAATGCGCTCATCGATGCCCTTGTAGTGACCGCAGAGCATGATGACGTTCTGCATCAGCGACAGGCGGTTGGCCAGCGGCTGGCGCAGCGTTTCGCCGTCAGGCGTGAGGTAGATGATGGCGTCGTAGGGCCGTTCGGCCTGCAACGCGTCCATCCACGCCGCAATGGGCTCGACGCGCAGTACCATGCCCGCGCCGCCGCCAAACACGAAATCGTCAATTTGACCGTGCTTGTTGATGGCGTGCTCGCGCAGCTGGTGCACGTGGATTTCGGCTAGGCCCTTGTCCTGCGCCCGCTTCACGATGGAATGGGCGAAGGGGCTGACCAGCAGCTCCGGCAGGCAGGTGAGGATGTCAATACGCATGGTTGATTTGTAGCGTGGACTCTGCGAGTCCGCGTTTTGGGCGGGCGGGCGCGGACTCGCAGAGTCCACGCTACATTATTCTTCTGCTTCGTCCTGCTGGCGGGTGCTCGGCTTGAGGTAGACGTCGAGCAGGCCATCGGGCAGGTTCACGTAGACCTGCTTTTTGGCATGGTCGGCGTGGCTCACCAGTTCGTCCACTACCGGAATCAGCACTTCCTGGCCCTGGTAGCGCATGGCCAGCATGTCCTGTTGCGGTAGCTCGTAGAAGTTTTCCACGGTTCCCAGTTCGCCTAGGTCGGCATCGACCACGGTGAAGCCGATGACGTCATGGAAGTAAAACTGGTCGTCTTCTAGCTCGGGTAGGGCAGCCAGGGGCAGGTGCAGCTGGGAGCCGCGCAGCAGCTCGGCTTCTTCAATGCGCTCGATGCCGCGCAGCTTGAGCAGGACTTTGTTGCCGAACTGGGTCTGTACCTTTTCTACTTTATGCTCCACCAGCTTGGTGGGGGCGCCGGGCAGGGTGAGGTACACGGTTTTAAGCTTGAGGTAGTCGGCTACGTCGTCCACGTCGAAGTGGGCGGCGACGTGGCCGCGCAGGCCGTGCGTTTTGAGAATGTAGCCGAGCTGATAGGTTTCGTCAAGGGTCATGGCGGGCAGGGGAGGGGGAAACGAAAAAGCGTTTGGGGGTTGCCAGCCGGTCCGGCTCACAACTCCCAAACGCTTTCGGTTTTCAGAAACCTAAAAACTACTCGGCAGCAGCTTCAGTAGCTTCGGCGGCCGGAGCCTCGGTCGCTTCTTCAGCAGCCGGAGCGGGGGCGTTAGCGGCCAGCAGAGCAGCCGCTTTCTGACGCTGAGCTTCGGCGCGGGCTTCTTTCACTTTGGTTTCGGCGTCGAAAGCAGCTTTCTTGGCGTTGGCTTTGGCGTCAACCAGGCCGGTGCGCTTGCCTTCGATTTTGGCATCTTTCTCGTCTTTCCAGGCGCTGAAACGCTGGTCAGCAACTTCCTGGGTGATAGCACCCTTGTCAACACCCAGCTGCAGGTGACGACGGTAGAGCACGCCGCGGTAGCTGAGCATGGCCCGAACGGTGTCGGTAGGCTGGGCACCGGTCATCATCCAGTAGAACGCGCGGTCGGCGTCGTAGTTGATGGTAGCGGGGTTGGTTTGGGGGTTGTAGGTGCCGAGTTTCTCGATGAAACGGCCGTCGCGGGGGGCGCGAGCGTCGGCTACTACGATGTCGTAAGTCGCGGCCTTTTTGCGGCCACGGCGGGCGAGGCGGATTTTAACTGCCATAAACCGGTGGGGTTGTGTGACGCAGCTCGTGCGTCGGATGAGGTTTTCCCGAAATTGGGAGTGCAAAGGTAGCATTTGTTCAGGGCATTAGCTAGCCCCAACGCAAAAAAGCCACCCGGCCCCAGCTCCTATTTGCTGTTGGTCTGCTGGCAGTTGTCGGGCGTGAGCTTGGCCATGTCGCGCTTGGCGGTGTTTTCGGTCACTTCTGACAGCTCCATGCGGGCCCGGGTGATGCTGGTTTTGATGTCGCCGCGCACGTAGTATTTGTGCCCAGCCTCTACATTCAGTTCCAGGCCGGTTTCTTTTTTGAAGACCTCCACGCCGCCGTTTTTGGCCATGATGTCGAGCTTGCCGGGCTTAGTCTTGTACTCGATGTAGCGCTCGTTGCTGAGCTTGCAGATTTTCTGCCCGTTGATGTACACCGCGTAGTTGGCCAGGGCGCCCATGAACTGGCCGCCGCGGTAGATGCAAACTGTGGCCATGTCATCATCGCCAGCAGGGGCCGGGCGGAAGGCGGAGGAGAAGGCCGCCATCAAAATAACGGCTGGGAAGAGAACCAATTTTTTCATAAAAAAAAGAAGGGGGAAAGAAGATACAGTCGCAAATGAACGACAAATCTTCTTTTCCCCAACTTGCTCTTTTTTAGCTGATAGCGCTGAATCTTTTTAGCGGTTCAGCAGAGCCTATTAGAACGTCATGTCGAGCTTGCCGAGACATCCCGCGTGCTTTAGTAATCCAATCGATTGAATTAGTGGTGGCACACGAGATGTCTCGGCAAGCTCGACATGACGTTTCTGAAACTGTTTGAACGGCTATGCCGCCACGGCTTCGCGCTTAGTGCGAACCTGCTTGGAAATCGTGTTCAGGTTCATGTTTTTGCGCTTCACCTTGATGATGCCCACTTTATCGAGGCTCCAGATGGCGACGTAGGTGGGGTCGAATTCCCACCACTTCACGCCGAAGTTGACGCGCATGGGCAGTTTGTGGTGGTTGTTCTGGAATAATTCGCCAAAGGCCAGGAAATCCAGCGCCAGCGTGTTCATCGACTTGTCGTTGTTGTCGAAATTCTGATAGCCGTATTTGTGGCCGCCCCAGTTCACGATGGCGCCGTGGATGGGGCCCATCAGGAAGTGGATGGGCAGCAGCAGGTACTGCCACCAGGCCGTGGCGAAGTTGATGTAGAACAGCACGTAAGCCGTGCCCCAGCCCAAGCGCGAGTAGGCGGTGCCGCCAAATTTATCGAGCCAGTTCCACTCCGGAATGTCGCCCTCGAAGCGCTTGGCGCCTTCGTGCTCGTTGTTCACCACGTCGTTGTAAATCACCTTGGTTTTCCACATCATATCGAACGCGTTGTTCGAGAAGTGAGGCGAATGCGGGTCCAGCTCGGTGTCGGAGTAGGCGTGGTGCATGCGGTGCAGCAGCGCGTAAGCCCGGGGCGAGAGGAAGCTGCTGCCCTGGCAGAGGTAGGTGAACAGGAAGAAGAATTTCTCCCAGAACTTGTTCATCGTAAACATCTTGTGCGCCGCATAGCGGTGCAGATAGAACGTCTGCGTGAACAGCGAGAGGTAGTAATGGGCAATGAAGAAAACAAGAATCGCCATGAGGGTTGCTAAAACTGAACTGACCGCACAAGCAAAACGCCGGAGCTTAGGTTCAGCACTATTAACACAAAATTACGGCCGCCCGATATGCAGGCTGCTGCCGGTGAGGCGAAAGGCCAAAATGTTGCACGTCATTTGACCGCAATGGTTTGCAGTTAAAAAAAGCTGGCTGATAGCGCTTTAATTCGCAAAAACCAGGCGCTGGCGTGTGGCTATTGATAGAACGCGCGCGCCGCGTCCCAGTGCGGGGCGTCAGGTAGGGGAGCCGTGAACGTCAACGCTTCTTTCGTAACGGGGTGCTGCAATTGCAGCTGGCGGGCGTGCAGGGCAATGCTCACGTCAGGCAGCGGGGCGATGAAGCCGTACTTCACGTCGCCCACGATGGGCGTGTTCAGGCCAGTGGCCAGCTGGGTGCGAATCTGGTGGGGACGGCCTGTCACGGGGTTCACCTGGAGCAGGTAGCGGTTGCCGGCCGGGCCCAGCAACTCGTATTTGAGCTCGGAGCGCAGGCCCTGGCCGTGGGCGGTGGGGTAGGCCTTGGTGACGTTGCGCACGGTGTCCTTCACCAGCCAGTGAATGAGCGTTCCGCTTTCCGGGATGGGCGGCTTGCCGGTGAGGGCCCAGTAGGTTTTGTGAATCTTGTCGTCCCTAAACAGCTCGTTGAGGCGGCTCAGGGCCTTGCTGGTTTTGGCCAGGATGACGATTCCCGACACCGGCCGGTCGATGCGGTGGCACACGCCTACGAAGGCTTCGCCGGGCTTCTTGTACTTGAAGCGCAGGTACTCGGCGGCTTTCTTGGAGAGGGGTTCGTCGCCGGTGGCGTCGCCCTGCACGAGGATGCCGGCGGGCTTGTTGATGACGAGGAGGTGGTTGTCTTCAAACAGAATTTCTCTGCCTTCAGACCAGAGGTTTGGTCGGTTCACGCGGCGGGGGCGGGAGGTTGAGAGGGAGCAGGAGCGGGCCAGGGGCCCCTCGGGGGCTTCCGCACGTCATCAGACCACACTCACCGGGCGCTCCGCTCTTGCTTTTGCTGGCACGAAGATACGACGCCGCGCGGAAGCGAAACCGGAGCGGCTCAGGGCGCGGCCGGCGCTTCGCCGGGCAGCTCGGGCGCCGCCGGCAGCTCGGGTGCGGGGTTGTACCAGTTCACGTTGCGCGAGAGGAACATTACCGCGCCCAGCACCACCACCAGGCCCAGGCTGCCGACCAGTAGGGCGTAATCCTGCAGCTGGAGCACCACGAAGATGAAGCCGTACACCAGCACGAGTACGCCGGCCGTGACCAGCGTAAGGCGCCGGTGCCGGAAGCTGGCCGCCGCGTAGCCCGTCACGAGGCCCACAATCACCAGCGCCGACAAGCCGTAGGCGGCATTGAAGGGCATTTGCTCGGCCAGGGCCAGCAGCAGCACGTAGAAAATAACCAGCGCCAAGCCCACCAAGATGTACTGGAACGGGTGAAACCGCCGCCGCGTGAGCACCTCCACGAAGAAGAACACGAGGAAGGTGAGCGTGAGCGGCAGCAGCGCATATTTGGCAGCGCGCATGGTTTTCTGGTACTCATTCACTGGCACCAGCAGGCGCACGCCGAAGGTCGACTCGTCTACGGCGGGGCGGTCGGTATCGGTGCGCCAGTGCTGGGGGAAGCTGCGGTTGAGGTGCAGCACCTGCCAGTCGGCCGAGAAGTTCTGGCCGTTCAAGGTGCGCCGCACGGGCAGGAAGGCCCCGATAAAGCTCGGGTCGGCCCACGGGGCGCTCAGGTGCAGGGTGGTTTGGCGGCCGAGGGGCGCTAGCAGCAGGCCGGTGCTGCCGTTCAGGTCGAGGTCGAAGGAGAAGGTGTGGCGGCGTGTGAGGGCGGCTTCGTCGGGCATCGGAATGGCCACGCTCAGGCCGTTGGTGGCCGAGCCGCTGTGCATTTCGTCGTCGTCGTCGCCCCGGTATTTGGAAAGGCGGCGGCGCTCGTTCAGCACCGTGTTGAACTGCGTGGACACGGTGGGCGCGCTGCCTGCGGGCAGCACCGCGGCGTTGGGCACACCCGGCTCAAAGGGATGGTTGCGGCCGTCCCAGTTCAGCGCCAGACCATTGCGAATGCCTTTCATATCAGAAATTCCCACGGCCACGAAGGCCTCGGACCAGCGCACATCAGCGGCCGGCACACCCAGGTCGGCCAATGGCGGCGCCTGAAACGCGCCCCGCACGCGCAGGCCGGCCCGGTACACCACCGCCTCATAGATGCCGCGGTGGCGGCGTTCGGGGGCCAGGGTGCCGGTGGTGGCCAGCGTATCGGGCAGCAGGCTGAGGTAGCGCGTTTCTTCCGTTATCACGCCCTTTTCGCTTTGCGAGCGCACCGTGTAGGGCAACACCAACACGGGGCCTAGCACCAGTTGCGGCCCGCCCCACTGGCTGCTGATTTCGGCGGTGGCCGCGTCGCGGTTTTCGGCGCGCTCGGTTATCAGCCCTTCCACCATGTTCGACGGAATGAGCAGCAGCAGCAGCAACACCGCGATGATGATGAGCTTGATGCTGATGCCCCAACTGGTGGAGGAGTTCGGGCGGGCGGGAAAGGCGGCGAAAGGACCCATGCGTGATTTGTGAAGTACTTTGTTTTGCAAAGCTAACGTTGGGATTGGAATAATTGATATATGAGGATGGAAAATAAAAAAGGCCGGGGCTGACGCACATTGCTGCGCGTCGGCCCCGGCCTTTGGGGTTATAAAGAAATTAAGCCAACGGAGGTAGGGGCGGGGCTTGCCCCCGCCCGGATGTTGAACGGAATCGTTGAAACGGTGCCAACGACGTAGGGGCGGGGGCAAGCCCCGCCCCTACGTCGTTCAGACTGAATACGAAATCAATCTAGTACCCTTCCTCTTTGCTTGGGAATTCGCGGTTTTTCACATCGGCCACGTAGTGCTGCACGGCCTCGGTCATGATGTCGTGCAGTTCGGCGTAGCGGCGCAGGAAGCGGGGCTTGAACTCCTTGGTGAGGCCCAGCATGTCATGCACCACCAGCACCTGCCCGTCCACGTCGGGACCGGCGCCGATACCGATGACCGGAATGGTCAGTTCCTCGGCCACCTGCTTGGCGAGGGAGGCGGGAATCTTCTCCAACACCAGCCCGAAACAGCCGATTTCCTGCAGCAGGCGGGCGTCTTCGAGCAGTTTCTGGGCCTCGGCTTCTTCCTTGGCGCGCACGGTGTAGGTGCCGAACTTGTAGATGGACTGCGGCGTGAGGCCCAGATGGCCCATCACCGGAATGCCGGCCGTGAGGATGCGGATGATGCTGTCCTTCACCTCGGCGCCGCCTTCGAGCTTGACGCCGTGTCCGCCGCTTTCCTTCATGATGCGGATGGCCGAGCGCAGGGCCTCGCTGGAGTTGCCCTGGTAGGAACCGAAGGGCATATCGACCACCACAAAGGCACGCTTCACGGCCCGCACCACGCCCTGGGCGTGGTAGATAATCTGGTCGAGGGTGATGGGCAGGGTGGTTTCGTGCCCGGCCATCACGTTCGAGGCTGAGTCGCCGACGAGCAGCACGTCGATGCCGGCGCCGTCGAGAATCTGGGCCATCGAGTAATCGTAGGCCGTGAGCATGGAGATTTTTTCCCCCCGCTGCTTCATGGCGAGCATCTGGTGGGTGGTGATGAGCTTGACTTCCTTGTGCTGGGACATGGGGATGGGCCAAACGGCAGTGGTTGGGGTGAGGGGGCCGTTTGGCGGGGCAAAGCTGGCAACAATTTCGTTACCCCGCGCCGCCACAGCCGCAAAAAGCCCCTGGCCGAAGCACAGGGGCTGAAATATTCACCAGGAAAAAACAACTCAACAGCCCGCCGGCCGCTCAGGCGGCCTCCACCGCATCGGCATCGAGGGCCGGGTCGGGCAGCGACGAGGCCTCGGAATGGCTGGGCCAGCTGGCGGACGGGATTTGCCGGGCCAGCATCTCGGGCAACTCGGCCGGGTCGGTGATGACGAGGATGGGCGTGGGCGCCAGCACGTGGCGCGCCAGTGCCTCGGCCAGAGCCGCGCCGTCGATGCTGCCGGATGGCGCGCCGCTGAGCACCACCAGGTCGGGGTGAACGAGGCGGGCGGCTTTGAGGGCGGTGTCGCCGCGGGCTTCCACGCGCACCACTTCGTGGCCGGCATCGTGCAAATAGTGCTCAACGGCAGCAGCTTCGTGGGCCGAATCGGCGGCCAGGAGTACGCGGAGGAAGAAGGGATTCATAGCCGGGTGCAGAAAACGAAAGGAGTTTTCAAAACAACCAAGCTCCCGGCGTCCGTGCTGGCAATAGCGACCAATACGCCGCCTTGCCCCGCCAACGTGGCCAAACCCTCTGCGAACGAACCTGCGGCTACTGAAACTGCGCGTAGCGGTTCCGGTTAATCTTTAAATCCTGCAATAAACTGCTCTTCGCCGCAATGGTAAAATTGTAGCCTTTCGTGATTCCGAAGGGAATCCAGGTACCGTTGATTTGCCAGCAGTGCAAATCGCGGAAGAAGGTGATGTTCGGGTACGTCACGCTTTGGTTGGTGATGTCGTAGCCCAGGTTGTAGCTCAGGCGCAGGTTTTCGGTGAGCTTGACGGAACCCGTGACGCCTACTGTGTTCAGGGCCAGAATGGGCGGCCGGCCATTGGCCCGGATGTATTCTGCCGTGAGCGGGATGGTGTTGGTGGTGTAGCCGGCGGCGTAGGTGAGAGCCAGCTCCCACGGAATGTCGAAATCGACGTAATCGGCGTAGTAGTTGGTGGGGCCCACGGTGCCCAGGGTGGGGTCGTTAGCCGGCGCCACGGCCCGCGGAATGGTGCTCTTTTTCTTGCCCGTAGCGGGGTTGAAGCTATAGGTGGCCCCGAAGCTGGCCGAGGCCAGGCGCAGCAGCTTGCGCGGTTCGGACTCGAACAGGAATTTGTTGATGATGCGGCCGGAACCATCGCGCTGGTAGGCAATGAAGCTGGCGTTGCTGTTCAGGTTTAGCTTCTTGGCAATCTGGGTGCGGAAGTTCACGCCCAGCGGCGAGAGCTTGAGGGAGTCCGCTTTGAAGTTGTAGCCGATGTTGAAATCGAGGCCTTCGATGAGGTTGGATTTCTTGAACGGGTTCAGGCCGGTGGTGTCGTTCGAGTCGCGGATTTTCATCTCCACCGCGTTTTGCAGGCTGAAGGAAATCTGGCTCTGCTCTGCGCCGCCGGGCGTGCCGTAGAGGAAGCTCTGGTAGGAATCGAAAGTGTAGTTGTTGAGCAGCAGCTCATTGGCCGTTGTCGTATTATAGACCCGCTGCCCAAATTGGTTGATGTAGCCATTGAGCACGGTCGAGCCCAGCGGGAACCGGTCTTGGGTGCGCAGAGGGGGTGCGTAGGTGTAGTTGAGGCTCGGCGTCATCTTGTGGCGCAGGGCCTGAATCTTGTGCGTGCCGCGGCGCACCCACGTGCCGTAGATGGTGGTGTTGAGGCTGGCCGAGCCGGAGTAGGTATTTAGGCGGTTGAAGCCGTACGTCGTGTCGATGCGCACGGCCTGGGCCACGGGGCTGTAGGTATATTTCAGGCTTTTGGCATACCACACCTCGCTGTAGCTCACCGAGGGGCTGAACTTGACGTGCGGCCCTAAGTCGTAAGAGCCCAGCCCGATGCCAAACTGGTGCTGCATGCCGTTGTTGGAATTTTGCAGCAGCCGGCCCAGGGTGGCGAAGCTGAACGGAATGCGCGTATCGGTGGTGGTGCCGCCCAACAGGGGCAGGCCGTTGGCCAGTGTGCGGGCACCAATGATGTTGCTCACCTCGTTGCGGGCCGTCATGTTGTAGCTCAGCGTGAACTGCTCGTAGGTGGCCGCGCCCAGCCGGCCGCCCTGGCCCGGCTTGATGCCGAACCACTGGTAAGGGTACTGCCGGGCCACGCCCACGCTGATGTCGGGCAGGGTGAAGGTCATGCGGCCGTCGGTGCCCTGGCTCTGGCTCAGGCGGACGTCGTAATTGACGGGCGAGTTACGAATCTGCTTCGAGTAGCTGATGCTGGAGCTGAACTGCGTGGACAGGTAGCGCCGGGCATCGAGGCTGTTGATTTGGTTGTAGCTGCTGGTGCCCGCGTTCACGCTGGCCGAGAAGCGGCCGCCGCCGGGCTTGGCCTGGGGCGTGTGGTTCCAGGTAATCCAGAACGAATTGGCGGCCGGCGGGCGAATGTAGGTCTGGCCCACGCCCACGGCGTCCTGGGTCAGAATCTGGTTGCTGGGCCGCGTCGAGAAGCGGAAGTTGAAGTTGCCCTGGTAGGTGTAGCGCTTGAGGTAGCTCACGTCGGCGGTGGCGCCCCAGCCGCCGAAGGTATCGGCGTTGCCGGCGTAAATGTCGCCGGTCAGGCGCACGCCGATGTAGTCGTTCGGCGCAAAGTAGTAGCCGCCGTTGGTGAGGAAGTAGCCCCGGTCGGCCGCCTGCCCGAAGGTCGGAATCAGCACGCCCGAGCCCCGGCTCTTGTTCGGCGTCGGGAAGAAGCCAAACAGGAAACCCAGCGGCGTGGGCACGTCGCCAATGACGAGGTTGAACGGCCCGGTCACCACCTTATCGCCCGGAATCACCTTCATTTTCTTGGCCTGAATATAAAAGTGCGGGTGCTCCAGGTTGCAGGTGGTGTAGCGGCCCATCAGGCCATTGATTTCGCCGCTGGGCAGGCGCTTGATGACCTGTGCGCCCACGTAGCCTTCGCCCTGCGTGGTCACGGCCTCGCTCACCTTGGCCTTCTTGCTCTTGAAGTTGTAGGCAATGCTGCGGGCCTGGTATTTCTGGCCGTTGTCGGTGAGCATGGGTGTGCCCACCCGCTTGTTGGTCGCCGAGTCCTGCCGGCCTTCGGCCTGCATGGTGTTGGTGCCGTAGTTCACCGTGATGAGGGCCGCCTTCAGGTCGGTTTGGCCATACACCACACTGGCGCTTTCATAGAGACGCGCAATCTTCTTGGTCACGTCGAACTGAATGGAGTCCTTGGCCGTGTAGTTTATGGTGGTGGAAATCTGGCCTTTGGGCCGGGCGGCCACCTGCAGCGAGTCGCCGTTGCCGCGCACGCCGTTCACCAGCCCGCTGGTGTCGGTGGGCGCCGTGCCGCGCTGCCGGGCGGTGCCGCCGGGGGCCAGCGTGTCGGGCACGGGCTGGTGCGAGGCGCCGGGCACGCGCGACTGGCCTGTGTTGCGCACGCCGGGCGGGGGCGGCCCCACGGGGTCGCGCGGGTCGGCCGAGATGTTGCGCACCGGCGGGGTAGGGGCCGAGCCGGGCCGCTGGCCGGGCTTGGCCGGGGCCACCGTGGTGCCGCGCCGCGGCGTGGCCACGGTGCTGGAATCGACGCCCGGCGTGGTGGGCGCCTGCCGAATGGCGCGGGCCCGGGCCTTGCGGGCCTGGATTTTGGCCTTGCGCTGGGTCTTTTTGGGCGTGGGCTGCCCCGTCTGGGCCTGGGCCGAACCCGCGAGGCCGAACAACAGTAAAAAGAGGCACCCCAGCACGCCAGGGCGAAGCCGCGCCGCCGTCAGGCAGAGTGGCCGGGGCCGAAACCCGGCTTCGGGACGAAGGCTAAACCTAGCAGGCAAAGTATAGTAGCGGTTAATTCGTTTACTTTTGGGGCTTCTACAAAGGTAGCAGGTCGCTACCGCCTCTTCAACGAACAACGTGCGGATTATTGCCCCATTAGCTATTAGCACTTGGCTGTTAGCCGCTAGCTTTCTGCTAACGGCCAGCCAGTCGCCGGTGGCCGATTCTAACCGCAGCCGCGGCGCGGCGCGGCCCGATACCATCGCCGCCGATTTGGAAAAAGCGAACGGCCACCAGCTATCGGCCGACAACTCATCAAACCGCTACCGCCTGCGCACCGTGGTGCTCGACGCCGGCCACGGCGGCAAAGACCGGGGCTGCGCCGGCGCCAGCGCCCGCGAGGCCGATGTGGCGCTGGGCATCATCCTGGCCTTGGGCAAGCAGATTGAGGAGAACCTACCCGATGTGAAAGTGGTGTACACGCGCAAGACGAACGTGTTCGTGGAGCTGGACGAGCGCGCCGCCATTGCCAACCGCAACCACGCCGACCTGTTCATCTCGGTGCACTGCAACGCCGGCCCCAGCGCCGGGCACGGCACCGAAGTGTGGACCATGGGCCTGCACAAAACAACCGCCAACCTGGGCGTGGCCCAGCGCGAAAACTCGGTTATTCTGCAGGAAAAAAACTACCAGACTCGCTACAACGGCTTCGACCCCAGCTCGCCCCAAAGCCACATCATGTTTTCGTTGTTCCAGTCGGCCTACATCACCAACAGCCTGCGCTTCGCCCAGCGCGTAGAACGGCAGCTGCGCACCAGCGTGAAACGCCCCAGCCGCGGCGTGAAGCAGGCCGGTTTCATCGTGCTCTGGAAGTCGACCATGCCCTCGGTGCTCATCGAATCCGGCTTCCTCACTAACCCGGCCGAGGAGCGGTATTTGAACGACAAAGCCAATCAATCGTATATGGCCGCGGGCATCTACCGCGCGTTCCGCGAATACAAGCGCGAGCTCGAAGGCGGGTAGCCTTCCGGCGCTACGGTCGGGGCTATTCTTTCGCCCCCGGCCGACCTTTCGGCGGCCGGCTTTCGTAGGTGGTCAACCGCATCGGCCTATTCCTCAATTTATCACTCAATACCTCGACTCGTGTCTAAAGAAATAAAAGTGGCGCTACTGGCCATCGTCGCCATCGCTGCCCTGGTCATAGGCTATAACTTCCTGAAAGGCAGCAATCTGCTGTCCAATGACCGCACCTACTACGCGGTGTATCCCTCGGCCGACGGCCTGACGGTGGGCGCCCAGGTATTGCTCAATGGCATCAAAGTAGGACAGGTGAAAAACCTGGAGCTGCAGCCCGAAAAAGGCAATACCGTGCGCGCCACCCTGGAGCTGGAAAAAGGCATCGTGGTGGGCGACTCTACCACGGCCGGCCTCAGCGGCTCGCTGCTGGGCTCGAAGAGCATCACACTTATCATGGGCAAAAACACGAAGCAGTTCAGCGGCGGCGAAGAGCTACGCACCAAGTCGGCCATCAGTAGCATCGACGCCTTCCAGGCCAAAGCCCTGCCCGTGCTCGACACCGTCGGCGCCACGCTGGCCCACATCAACGGCTTCTTGAACAAGGATGCCCAGAGCAACATCCAGGGCACGCTGCTCGGCGCCCGCGCCAGCACCGAGGCCCTGCAAAAGCTCATCCTCGCCAACCAAGCCAACGTGGCGCTCATCACCCGCAACCTGGCCCAGATGAGCACCGCCCTCAACAAAACCACCAGCAAGCTCGACCGCATTGCCGTGAACTTCAGCCAGCTCTCCGACTCGCTGAAAACCGCGCCCGTGGGCCCTGCCCTGCGCCGCCTCAACTCCACCCTGGCCGACGCCCAGGTGACCGTGCAAAGCCTCAATACCGCCCTCAGCGACCAGAAAGGCTCGATGGGCCGCCTGTTGCACGACTCGACGCTCTACAACAACCTGGCCGCCACCACCGCCAGCTCCAATGACCTGCTGATGGACCTGAAAGCCAACCCCAAGCGCTACGTGCATTTCTCGGTATTCGGCGGCGGGGGCGGCAAGAAGAAAACCGAGGTGGAAACCACCACGACCAAGCCCAACGGTAGCGTGGTGGAAACGGAGAAAAAGACGACGATTAAGTAGTCTTGCTATCCGTGCAAAAAGAACGTCATGCCGAGCGCAGCGAAGCATCTTTACCGCAGTAGTAAATAATTGCCATTGAGGTAAAGATGCTTCGCTGCGCTCGGCATGACGTTCCTGAGCCATGACGCTCAAACGCGCCGTACCTTTGAAATCCGCCCCCGGGCGGATTTTTTTGTGCCGATTCCCACCAAATTCCCACCCCGCCTTTCTTATGAACGTCGAGTTCAACCGCAACGAAGACCAACTCAAGCAGCTCAGCTTCAACCTCACCCAAAAGCTCCAGAAAGTCGCCCTCGGCGGCGGCCAGAAGCGCATTGAGGCCCACAAAGCCAAAGGCAAGCTCACCGCCCGCGAGCGGATTGACTACCTGCTGGATAAGGGCGCGGCGCAGGTCGAAATTGGCGCGTTTGCCGGCGAGGGGATGTACAAAGAGGAGGGAGGCTGCCCCGGCGGCGGCGTGGTCGTCGTCATCGGCTATGTGGCCGGGCGGCAGTGCGTGGTGGTGGCTAACGACGCCACCGTAAAGGCCGGCGCCTGGTTTCCCATCACGGCCAAAAAGAACCTGCGGGCCCAGGAAATCAGCATCGAAAACAAGCTGCCCATCATCTACCTCGTCGATTCGGCCGGGGTGTACCTGCCCATGCAGGACGAGATTTTCCCTGACAAGGAGCATTTCGGCCGCATCTTCCGCAACAACGCAGTGATGAGCAGCATGGGTATCGTGCAGATTTCCGCCATTATGGGGCCCTGCGTGGCCGGCGGGGCCTATCTGCCCATCATGAGCGACGAGGCCATGATTGTAAACGGGACCGGCTCGGTGTTCCTGGCCGGCTCTTATTTGGTGAAATCTGCCATTGGCGAAAGCATCGACAACGAGGCACTAGGCGGCGCGAGCATGCACTCTGAAATCTCGGGCGTGACGGACTACAAGTTCGACACCGACGAGGAGTGCCTCACGCACATCCGCAACATTTTCGACAAGATGGGCGGGCAGGCCACGGCCGGTTTCAGCCGCGTGGCCCCGGCCAAACCCGCGCAGGACGAGCAGGAAATCTACGGCCTGCTGCCCTCGGACCGGGTGAAGCCCTACGACATGATGGACATCATCAACCGACTGGTCGATAACTCCGAATTTGAGCCCTACAAGGACCTGTACGGACAGACGCTCATCTGCGGGCTGGCGCGCATCGATGGCTGGGCGGTGGGCATCGTGGCCAATCAGCGCAAAATTGTGAAGAGTAAGAAAACCGGTATGCAGATGGGCGGCGTCATCTACTCCGACTCGGCCGATAAGGCGGCCCGCTTCATCATGAACTGCAACCAGAAGCGCATCCCGCTAGTGTTTCTGCACGATGTGTCGGGCTTCATGGTGGGCAGCCAGAGCGAGCAGGGCGGCATCATCAAGGACGGCGCCAAGATGGTGAATGCCATGTCCAACTCGGTGGTGCCCAAGTTCACGGTCATCGTGGGCAACAGCTACGGCGCCGGCAACTACGCCATGTGCGGCAAGGCCTACGACCCGCGCCTCATCGTGGCCTGGCCCACCGCCCAACTCGCCGTAATGAGCGGCGCGGCGGCCGCCAACACCCTGCTGCAAATTCAGGTGGCCAGCCTCAAAGCCAAAGGCGAAGTCATCACCCCCGAAGCCGAAAAGGAGCTGCTCGACCGCATCAAGGCCCGCTACGAGGAGCAACTCTCGCCCTACTACGCGGCGGCCCGCCTCTGGGTCGATGCCGTGATTGACCCGCTGGAAACCCGGAAGGTGATTTCGGAGGGGATTTCCGCTGCGAATCATGCGCCGATTGAGAAGGCGTACAACGTGGGGGTTATTCAGGTGTGAGTCTAGTCGGTAAAGCTTCGGTTAGCTGATACTCCAACGTCCTTTTTACAGAGCACTTCTTTTGCGGCATTGGCTCTTCTCGTTTGTTCTGCATCGGATAGACAGCAGCCAGAAGAAATATCTAGAAATTGCAAATTGGGCAGTTTGCAAAACGTTGAGTTGATTCGGCCATCCATAAGATTTTGGGTCAAGTCAAACAAGGATAAATTGGGCAACGAATCGTCAACTATTACCTCTTTGATTCCGTCCCGGCTCAGCATCAAATCTTCAATCGAAGGAGGAAGGTTTTTCAAGTGAACAGGTCCCTTGAATCTGTTGTATTCGATGGTAACCTTCCTAAGACCTTTGAATGGTCTCAAATCTGGTATCTGTTCAAAATCAGTGCTGAGAAGTGAAAACTCCATAAGATTTTTGAATTGGTAAATGGAATTTGGAAGTCGATTTAGACCTTGCCCACCTATACCGCGCCCGTCAATATTGATAGCTAGCACATGTCCGCCCCCCACGCTAACATTCAAACTCGGGGAACAACGCATTTCGGGATGCAGCCTACACAGTTGTGAGAGTTCGGATTCGAAGACTTTGAGATTGGTGAAATCATCAGGTTTTTCTGCACGAGTACAGCATGTTAATGGCATAGCGCCAACAAGCAAGCACAAGGCACTTTTCAATATGTTGGAATTATACATGCTGATTTTTGATAATACTTAAATGCTGTTCAGTAATAGCAAATATGCATATCTCCCAGCCGCCCCCAACGGCGCGGGCAAAACCACGGCCGCCTTCACGCTGCTGCCCGGCCTGCTCGGTTGCCGGTAGTTCGTGAATACCGACGAAATAGCCCGTGGCCTCTCGCCCTTTCAGCCCGAAACGGTGAGCATCCAGGCGGGCCGGCTGATGCTGGCGCGGCTACAGGAACTGCTTGCTGGTTGGATAAATTGCCGTAGCGCAACGTACTGTTTTTTAGTTATTAAACTGGTAGTATTATGACAAGATTTTTGCTGCTTGTTGCCGTACTACTCGCGTTTGGCCCTGCGCAGGGACAAGCTTTTCTCACGCAGGACTATCATTTCATCGGAAGGGGACTGGGGACGACCACGCTGCGTCAGAGCCACGATACGCTCTACTTATTTCGTGGCTATCCAGCAGGCTTTGTGGGCAAACCCTATTCCTCATCCCAGCTGAAGCGGGCGGGGCAGCATTACAAAATCATTGCTGCTTCCCGGTCCGGAAAATTTGATGTTCTGAAGGTGGAGCAGCTCGATACACTCGCGCTTACTTCGGAGCCCTATCCCGAAACAAGGTATTCGCTCGTGATTTTGAATCATGTGGACGATAATGCCGTGGGTTATTTGTCCCAGCGCTTGGGGTCGACCAAAGCCGCAATTGACACGGCTAACATGAGTGCCAATGCCTTGCGCACCGGTTTCTACTTTACATATTTCAGCTCCGCTTATATGAAAAAACTAGCAGGACTGAAAAAAATCTCAACCAAGGAGCAAGCGCAGGATGTTTTCGAAGAAATAAAGAGCGGTTCTCTTAAAGGGGTAATTGACCGTTACGAGCGCACCAAACCGCAAGATTTGTACGCCTCGGGTCTCACTTCCGAGCTCATCAATTTGGCGTGTGTCAAAAAAGGATACAGCCCAATAGGAGCGCAACAAGCAATAAATGCGCTGCTGAAGTAACGACGTGAGCCCCAGCTATGACCACCGCCGAACTGGAAGCCCGCCTGCTGGCCGAAGGCTGCAACCCCGCCAACTACGCCATCAACACCCGCAGCTACGACGGCTTCTGCCTCATGCGTCGGGGACAGCAGTGGGACGTTTTCTACTCCGAGCGGGGCTCTGACCAGCCCCCCATTTTCACCTCGCCCGATGAAGCGGTGGCCTGCCAGTATTTCTTCGACTTTGTGATGCAGATGGAGCACCGCCATCTGGTGGCCCTGCTGCGGTCGGAGCCGGCGGCGCGAGCCTTGCGGGCGCGGCTGGAATCGCAGGGCATTGCCACGTATGCCTACCGGCTGCTGTATGCTCAGGATGACTACCGGCAGGTGGTGAGCGTGGTGGGGAAAAACATTTTTCGGGTGCGGGCGCTGCTGGGCAAGCTGCCTCTGGAAGATGGCGATGTGGGCCGCCCAAGCTTCGGAAAGTGGCTGCGCAAACTCTTTACCTGAGCGGGAGCCGCGCTGGCCGGTAGTATTCCGCTCGGCGTTCGGGGGGCACCGAATTAAGCCGCCCCAATTTCCTCCGCCACGCGCTCAAAAAACGGCATGCGGTGCAGCGCCGTAAACTCCTTGATGTGGCTGCGCAGCCGGGTTTCTTCGGCCGCGTCGGTGCCGGCGGCGAAGTGCAACTCCACCAGCCAGATGTGTACCTGGAAATAATCGAGCAGCCAGCTGTTGGTTTCCAGGTTGAAGAGCAGGTGCAGGTGCGGGGCGCGGGCGCTGATGAGCCCGGTGCGCAGCTCGGCCACGGCCTGGAAGGCGCGCATCAACTGGTCGAAAACGTTGGTTTCGAGCCAGGCCAAGTCGGGAAACTCGCGGTTGGTGAAGGCCAGCCAATCGAGCAGCGCTGGAAACTGGCCGGTAAGGAAAAGCGCCTCGGCCACAAAAAAGTGGTAGCCGGCCGGAAACAGGTTGTAGAACGCCGGTAGCGGCGCCTGGGGCACCACCGTGCGCGGCACAGTGGCGGCTTCCTGGCGTATCTGGGTCAGAAGCTCGGCCGGCACCACGCCGTTGGGCGCTTCGTGCCAGGCCGTCACGATTTCGGCAAACGCCCGCCGGCCCCGGGGGAAAGCGTGCACCTCGGGCGGCACGGGCAACGCCCGCACTACCGCTAGCCGCTGGCGCCAGGCGGGCTCGTCCTGAGCCAGAAATTCGGCCAGAAACAGCGCAGCATGGCCGAAAAGCTGCGCTTCCGGCGTGTGCTTGTGCTGAAGGTAGGTGGCCAGGACTTCGCCAAACGCGCCGGTGAGGTGGGCCAAGTCCACGAACGATTCAACGTAGAACTCCTGGCCTGCCGGGTGGGTGGCCAGCTGCAGGGCCAGCGGCGCAGCCGGGCCCCCGGGCTGGGCCGGCCGCGTGATGCGGCCCAGAAAATACCCCAGTAATAGGCGCTCGGGGTAGGCCAGCTGCTCCATGGCCAGCAGCTCGGGGATGTCGGTGGTGGCGTTTTGGGGGGCAGCGCTTTGCTGCAGGGCCATGCCCGAAACCGACTGGCCGAAGGCCGCAAAATCGGCGTGGCCGGCGTAGCGGGCCAGGGTGTCGAGAGTGTGCAAGTGGTAGCCGCCGTCTTTGTCGACCAAGCCGAAGAAGCGGCGCAGGGTGCTGGGGCTCAGGCGCCGGCCGGCGGTAGCGGCATTCTGCTGCAGCTCCAGTTCGAGGGCATCGCAGTGGCTGGGGTAGCGCAGCGGCTGGCCAAAACGGGCCGCCACGGCCTCACGTAGCGCGGCTTGCAAGGGGAGGGGAAGGCGAGGCACGGCAAGGATGGTAGATTCAACGCAAAGAAAAAGAAATTTTTGACCTTCGCATCGTCCTACGCGGCCTTTGGATATTTGAAGTTTCGTTAGCAGCCAGATATTTTATTTATGCAAACTAAGTATTGCGAACATGGCCATATTTTGCTGGGCGATACCTGTAGCCACTGCGCCCGACGCCACCGCCTAGCCATTGCAGTCCGAAGAGCCAAAGCCACCGCTGGCACCGGCCCCAACGGCACCCTGACGGAACTACGCGCCCTGAAAAGGATGCTGGAGCAAGCCCTCATCACGGAAGTGGAGTATGATGAGCGGCGCAACTTCATTCTGGCCAGCTTTTAGGGATTAGCAGTACCCCTTAGAACAGGCATGCTGCGCGCAGCCGAAGCAGCTCTACCGCGTAAGTAATCTAACTTATTCGACGAAGCGGTAGAGCTGCTTCGGCTACGCTCAGCATCACGTTTTAAGTATCATCTGAATTATTTTCCAGTCAAAAAAGCCCTTCCTGTTACTGGTAAGGGCTTTTTCATGTCCATCTAAAATAAAATTTGCGCAGATGTAAAACTGTCTCTTATGTTTGTGGTGTACTAGATAATTAGTACACTAAAACAACAAGCACATGGTGCGCATCCGAAACCTCGATTTTGGGTACTCCCGGCGGGTCCCGCTCTTCCAAAACCTCAGCCTCTCGCTCGACCGGGGACACATTTACGGACTGTTGGGTAAGAACGGGGCGGGCAAAACCACCCTGCTCAAGAACATTGTGGGGCTGGCCTTCCCCTGGGCCGGCACCTGCCTGATTGACGAGCAGCCGGCTGCCGCCCGCCGGCCCGAAGTGCTGGAAGACCTGTTTTTCCTGCCCGAGGAAGTGTATGCGCCGGCTCTCACGGCCGAGCAATTTGTGGCGCACACGGCCGGCTTCTACCCGCGCTTCAACGCCGAGCAGCTATATGAATACCTGCAGGAGCTGGAGGTGCCGCGCGGCGCCAAGCTCAACAAGTTTTCGCACGGCCAGCAGAAGAAATTCATGATTGCCTTCGCGCTGGCCGCCAACACCGGCCTGCTGGTGCTCGACGAGCCCACCAACGGCTTGGACATCCCCAGCAAGGTGCAGTTTCGCAAAATTCTGGCCTCGGCCCTGAGCGAGGAGCGCTGCATGGTGATTTCGACCCACCAGGTGCGCGACCTCGAAAGCCTGATTGACACCGTGGTGGTGGTGCACAACCGCGAAATCGTGCTCAATGAGGAAATCGACCAGTTGGCCGAACGGCTCACCTTCGCCACGGGCCAGGAGGCCGAAGCGCCGGGCGCGTTTCACACCGGCATGTCGGTGCGCGGGCCGGTGGCCATCCGGCCCAACGAGACCGGCGCCTACAGCCGCGTCGATTTGGAACTGCTCTTCAACGCCCTCACCAGCGCCGATGCAGCGCCCTTCTATGCCTATCTCAACCAGCCCAGCCATGCGTCCGTCCAGTAACCAAACCTTCAGCTTTCCGCGTTTTGCGCGCCTCTTTGGCCGGCACACGGCCGAGCACCTGCCCGCCTACCTCCTGACGGCGGCCGTGGGCCTGGGCCTCATGTTTGTGGTCATGGGCTTCCTCACCTACCTGCAAAAAAGCGCGCCCAGCGTCATGGCGCAGGGCATTTTCTTCATGCTGTTTGTGCTGGGCGGTGGGGTGGTATTTGCCAGCACAGTGTTTGCGCAGTTTGGCGAGCGACGGCGGGCCTCGGTGGCGCTGCTGTTGCCGGCCTCGCACTTCGAGAAATGGCTGGTGGCCTGGCTCTACTCGCTGCCGATTTTTCTGCTGGCGTTCACGCCGCTGTTTTACTTGGCCGATGCGGCGGTGGTGTACGCCGGGGTCGGGCCGGGGCAAACGCCCGAGGTGGTGAACATTTTCGCCGCTTCGGCTCGCCAGGAAATAGGAGGTGTGCTCTGGTTCCTGACGCTGCTGAACGGCGTGGGGCTGTGGGGCGCCATCTATTTTGAGAAAGCGCACTTTATCAAAACCGCGTTTGCTGTGCTACTGCTCATGGGCGTGTTATCGACTCTCAACCATCAGGTCCTCAAATTAATAGTGGGCAAAGCCGACATGCGGGTGGCGCCCCCGTTCACGGCCGTGGTGTTCTCGGAGGGGCAGCAGTTTTTCCGCATTGGCCTGCCCGACGACCAGATGAACTGGCTGGCCTGGGTGCCCTTGCTGCTGGCCGGGCTGCTGTGGCTGGCCTCGTACTTCCGGGTGACGGAAAAGCAGCTTTAATCCTTCTCAATTCTTATGGAATTCCGCGATAACGAAGCCATTTACCTGCAGATAGCCGGGTACGTGAGCGAAAAAATCCTGCGCCAGCAGTGGCCGCCCGACGACAAAATCCCGTCCGTCCGCGACTTGGCCAGTGAGCTGCAAGTGAACCCCAATACGGTGATGCGGACCTACGAATACCTGCAAAACCAGGGCGTGGTGTACAACAAGCGCGGCATCGGCTTCTTCGTGGCGCCCGATGCCGGCGCCAACGTGAAGCAGATGCGCCGGGCCCGCTTCCTGGAGCAGGAGCTGCCGGAGGTGTTCAAAACCATTTTTCTGCTCGACATCAGCCTCGAAGAGCTGGAGCAGCGCTACACCGAGTTCAAAGCCGCGCAAACGGCCCCTCTTCCCATTTCCACCGTAACTTCTAACGGACAATGAAAACCAGTAATAAATGGCTGCTGGCGGCGCTGCTGCTGCTGCTGGGCTCCCTCACGGCCTACAACATGGGCCTGCGCGCCGAGTACCTCAAAGGCACCTACAAAGACCCCACCCACAACACCGTGGCCTTGAACTTCAAGGATTTCTCGGAAATCGACTTGCAGGCCGCCAACATTGTGGGCCTGAAAGTGGTGGCCGGCCCCTACAGCGTGCGCCTGAATAAGGACGCCGAAAAGTACGTGAAGGTGACCCAGCAAGGCCAGCGCCTGACCATTGCGCTGGTTTTCCCCGAAGACCGCCAGTCGCTGAATAGTCGCCAGAACCTGACCATCAGCCTGCCCCAACTCGCCAAGCTCACCGCCACCGGCACGTACCTGATGAACGGCAAACCCGTGACTGGAAAGTACCACACCGGCGTTTCCCTGCGCATCGAGGGCTTCCGCCAGGACAGCCTGAACGTGCAGCAGGACCACGGCACCCAGGTAGAGCTGGCCCGCAACCAACTGGGCTTCCTGCGGGCCGAGGCCGGCCACAGCCCCGGCAGCCACCCGGTATTGCGCATCGAAAACACAAACCGCATAGCCGCCGCCTATCTGAACGTGCAGAATGAAGGCCAACTGCTGCTCGACGCCGGCGGCATCGCCAACCTGCGCACCCAGTTCGGCGACAGCGCCCGGGCCACCCTCACGGGCGCCGGGCTGCACAACCTGGGCCAGCGCTAAGAACTACGCTTTTCTCATCTTTTTCTGCAACAGACGGGCCGGCTGCGGGCGAATCGACGGATTCGCTGGCGGCCGGCTTTTTTGATTTCTTATTCAGTTGCAATGAGTGCCTGCGTTTGCCTCAATGTACCAGTAGCTTTGTGCCTAGAACGAGTGGCCATGCTTTTGCCGCTGTACCATCGGGATGAATAAAACGGCCACCGGCGCACTATTACTGGCTTTTTCAGCGGCCGCAAGCTTCCGCGCCCACGCCCAAACGCCCCTCAACCCCGTGCAACCCTGGGGCAGCTGGGTCATTCTAACCGCCCAGCTCCCCGGCAGTGCCGAGCACCGCTGGGGCGGCTACGTGGAGCTGCAGGGCCGCTCCAATGCCCTGGCCCGGCAATTTTTCTACTATGAAATAAAGGGCGGCGCCAGCTTCGACATCGACCCCAACTTCACCGTGCTGGTGGGCGGCGGCCGCTACTCTACCTCCGACTATCGGGCGCTGGAAGATGGCCCGCTCAACACCGAAAAGCGCCTCTGGGAACAGCTCGTGCTCACCCAGTATTCCAAGCGCCTCAAGCTGGAACACCGCTACCGCATCGAGCAGCGCTGGTTCAATTTCCGCGACGACAGCTCCGCGTTTCGCCAGCGCATCCGCTACCGTCTCAATGGTTTTTTTCCGCTCAACAAGAAAACCATTACCACCGGCACGCTCTTCCTCTCGGCCTACGACGAGATTTTTCTCAACCCGCGCGGCCCGGTGTTCGAGCGCAACCGCGTGTATGGCGGCGTGGGCTACCAGTTCACCAAGCACCTCATTGTGCAGCTGGGCTACGTGAATCAGGCCAACTACAATTACGCCATCCGGCAGGACCAGTTTGTACTGCAAAACACGGCGGCCAAAAACAACATCGTGCTGGCGCTCACCTACAAGTTCTCGCACCGCGCTGTGCCGCCGGGCCAGGAACGCCTGCCCTCGCAGCAGGACTAGGCCGGCAGTACGAGGCACGGACGGCCTGGCTGCTACCTTCGTAGCTGGTTTTACAGGCCTTGCTCACGCCGATGAAAGAAGAAGATTTCCAGCAGATTGTTCAGCAATATATCTGCCCGCTGCTGGCGGGCTCGGTGATGACGCCCGAGCTACAGCACGACGAGCACCAACACGCCCACGAGCTGGCCGCCCTCACCGGCCACGGGCAGACGATGCACATCAGCGAAACCAAAAAGGCCCGCTGCAAAGTCGAGATAAAGCGCAACCAGAAGTTCACGGGCGACGACGTGAAGCTCGTGAAAGCCATTGTGGCCCAGATTGTAGAGAATTTCGACAAGACGGCGTCGCCGTATCAGGAGCGGGTGATTGGCTACGCCATTGAGGTGGGCATCTGCCACTTTCTGTCGGAGCACAACGGCGACCTGCTGGTCAACATTCTGGATTCGTTCGACAGCTGGTCGGCGCGGACGTACGAAGGCCGCAAGCCCACGTTCACCATTGTGGTGGATTTGAACAACCCGAAAAAGGTGACGCAAAGCCACCCGTTGATTACGGATTTTCTGGACCATGATTTCTTCGCCCCGCTCTCCAACGGCGTCGACAGCGGCGTGCTGGTATCGGCGCAGGGCGCCCTGCTGGAGTACGTCGATTTTACGATAAACAGCGCCGACGCCAACACCTTCGCGCCCGCCCGCTTCATCTCGGTGGCCAATTGCGCCGACGATAATAAGCTCTGCCTCACACTAACCAACAACGGCGAGGTACTCATTTTCAAAGACCAGAAGCTGTTCTTCTCGAAGCGCAACGGCGAGTGGAACTACTACAACGACGACTCCACCCTGAAAACCATGCCCGGCGCCTCCATTGAGGTGAAAAAGGCCATGTACGAAACCATCCTCGACGTGTCGTTTGCCCGCACGGGCGGCTGCCTGGTGGCCATTCCGTACGCCAACAATAAGGGCCTCATCCACGACGACGGCAACAGCGACGACAGCGTGGTGAAGCGCGCCGACATCCTGGAAAACCCCACTTCCATGAAAAGCCGCGTCGTGAGCCGGCTGATTCAGGGCCGCAAATTCCAAGAGCTGAGCCGCGCCATGCGCAAAGAACTGGTAGGCATCGACGGGGCCACCATCATCCAGTACCAGGGCGAGATTCTGGCGGTGGGGGCCATCGTGAAAATCAGCGGCGGCAGCGTGGGCGGCGGCCGGCTGGCCGCCACGCGCACGCTGGCCCCGTTCGGCACGGCCATCAAAATCTCAGCCGATGGCATGGTAGAAGCCTTCAAAGGCAACGCCGACGGCGAGTGCGAGGCCGTGTTTAAGCTGTAGGGGGCGGGGAAGGAGGTGAGGAGGGAAGCGGCGGAGTAAGAAAGCACGTCATGCTGAGCGCAGTCGAAGCATCTCTACCGCATAACTAATCCTTCCAATTGGGTTTACTATTGCGGTAGAGATGCTTCGACTCCGCTCAGCATGACGTGCTTTTTGGCGTTTCGCCCAGCCGCCCGCCCTACTTATCCGCCTCGCGGAACGTGTAGTACACGCCCACCGTGAACAGATTGCCGAGCGTGTTGGCGTTGAGGCCGAAGTCGGTGGTGGTGGTTTTGTAGTTAATGTCATCCCGCTTCGAGGTGGAGCGCTGGAAGCCCAGCGTGCCAAACGAGCCCACCACGGTCCAGCGCGTGTTCAGGCCGTAGGCAAAGCCGGCGTTGAGGTTGGCGCCCAGGTCCAGAGTGGTGTACTTGGTGGTGCTGTTGAAAGGGCCGCCGCTTTCCTCGGTGCTGTTGCCGGGCAACACCGACACGTTCAGGCCCAGGAAGGGGCGGAAATTGCCTTCGCCGAAAAAGTAGCGGCCGTACACGGTGCCCCCGAAGCGGTTGGTGCGCGAGATGGCGGTACTGTTCGGCGAGATGGGCGTTTCCTGCCGCGAGCCGCTGACGGTGACACCCACGCCGAGCTGCAGCTGGTTGGTGAGGAAGGTGCCGATTTCAGGCGAAAAGCTGTAGTTGCTGGCTTTTCGGATAGTGCTGGAGCCGCCGGTGCCGTCCACTTCGGTGTTGGAAGTATTGAAACCGACTTGCCCGCCGATGTAGAGCGAGCCCTGCTGGGCCTGGGCCGTGAGAGCGCCCAAAACGAGCGCCGCAGTGAAGAAGTGTTTCATTTGGAAAGTTATTGTTTGAGTGGAAAAGAGATTTCAGTAAGCACCGTACTGTGTATGCTGGTGGCGCGTTGTCAGCCGGTGGCCCGGAACGGCGAAAACCCGGTCAAAGCGTCGTTTCGCCATCCGAAGCCGCTGGAATAACAGGCGAGTAAAAGCAGAAAAAAACTGCCGGCCCTGGCGTTTTCCCGTACAACCCAGACGCTAACCTGTGAAACCATGCCCAAAAAATCCGTAGCTGAAATCATTGTTGATACCCTCGTAGCCGCCGGCGTCAAGCGCGTCTTCGGCGTAGTGGGCGACTCCCTCAACGGCATCACCGACAACATTCGCACCCGCGATGACATCGAATTCGTTGCCGTGCGGCACGAGGAAGGCGGGGCCTTCGCCGCCGGCGCCGAAGCCCACCTCACCGGCGACCTGGCCGTGTGCGCCGGCTCCTGCGGCCCCGGCAACACCCACCTCATCAACGGCCTCTACGACTGCCACCGCAGCCGCGTGCCGGTGCTGGCCCTTGCCGCCCAGATTCCCAACGTGGAAATCGGGACCGGCTACTTCCAGGAAACCCACCCCGAGCGGCTGTTCCGCGAGTGCAGCCACTACTGCGAGCTGATTTCGGTGCCCGAGCAGGCCGTGCGCACCATCGAGAGCGCCGTGGCCGCCGCCCTGGGCCAGCGCGGCGTGGCCGTGGTGGTGCTGCCCGGCGACGTGGCGTATCTGGAAACGGAAGCGCCCGAAGTGCGGCTGCCCACCCACGGCCGCCGCAGCGCGTTGCGTCCCTCCGAAGCTGATATCAGGCAAGCCGCCGCGCTGCTGAACGCGGGCGAAAAGGTGACCATTCTGGCCGGCATCGGCTGCGCCGGGGCACTGGATGAGCTAGTGCACACCGCCGCCGCGCTACAGGCTCCTGTAGTGCACGCCCTGCGCGGCAAGGAGCACGTGGAGCCCGGCAACCCCTACGACGTGGGCCTGACCGGCCTGCTGGGCATGCCCGCCGCTTACCACGCCCTCATGGACGCCGACACCATCCTGATGCTGGGCACCGACTTCCCCTACCGCCAGTTTTACCCCGAAAAGGCCCGCGTGGTGCAGGTCGATATCCGGCCCGAAAACATCGGCCGGCGCACGCGCGTCGAAATCGGCCTGGCCGGCGACGTGGCCGACACCCTGCGCCAGCTGCTGCCCCACCTCACCTTGCGCACCGACCGCGCCCACCTCGAAGAAGCCCAGCAGCGCCACCGCGACGACGACGCCCACCTCGCCGAGCTGGCCACCGGCGAGGCCGGCGATACCAGCCTGCACCCCCAGCACGTGGCCCGCCTGCTGGACGAAATAGCCGCTGAAAACGCCATTTTCACCTGCGACGTGGGCACGCCCACCATCTGGGCCGCCCGTTACCTGCATATGAACGGCCAACGCCGGCTCCTCGGCTCGTTCGTGCACGGCAGCATGGCCAATGCCGTGTCGCAGGCCTACGGTGCAGCCCTGGTGGAGCCCGGCCGGCAGGTCATCGCCATGTGCGGCGATGGCGGCCTGGCCATGCTGCTGAGCGAGCTGCTAACCATTCGCCAGCACAAAATTCCGGTCAAAATCATCGTCTTCAACAACTCCGCGCTCAGCTTCGTGGAGCTGGAAATGAAGGCCGCCGGCATCATCGAATACGGCACCGAGCTGGACAACCCCGACTTCGGCGCGCTGGCCACGGCCGCTGGCCTCAAAGGCTTCCGCGTGAGCGACCCGGCCAATCTGGAAAGTGTGCTCCGCGAAGCCCTGGCCCACGACGGCCCCACCTTGGTCGATGCCGTGGTGAAGCGGCAGGAGCTGAGCATGCCGCCCACCATCGAAGTGAAGCAGGCGGCGGGATTTGGCCTGTATGCGCTGAAAGCGCTGATGAATGGGAAAGGTAGCGAGCTGCTGGAAGTGGCCAAGACGAACCTGTTTCGGTAGACTGTAGCGTGGACTCTGCGAGTCCGCGCACGAGCGCAGCGAGTTCTATTTTGCGCTGCTAGCAGGCATCAATTGAACTCGCCATGCTCGTGCGCGGACTCACAGAGTCCACGCTACATCGTTGTATGAAACCCAAAAGGCCCTTTTGAGTGTTAAATTCGGCCCCGCAACCCTAGTGGTGGCCGTTTCGCATCCAATGACCAACAAAGAAATAAAAGCCCTCATCTCGCTGCTCGACGACCCGGAAATCGCGCCCCAGATTCAGGACAAAATCCAGAACCTGGGCGAGAGCATCATTCCGTTTTTGGAAGAAAGCTGGGAAGAAACCCTCGACGGCCAGCAGCAGCAGCGGCTCGAAGACCTGATTCACCACCTGCAGTTTGAGGGCCTGCAGCAGCGCTTGAAAGTGTGGCGCGAAGCCGGCGCCACCGACCTGCTCGAAGGCATGTGGCTGCTCAATACCTACCAATACCCCGACGCCGACTACCAGGCCCTGAACCGCGCCATCGAGCAGCTCCGCTTCGAGGCCTGGACGGCCCTGCGCCCCGAAATGCACCCCGCCGACCAGGTGCAAACCCTGAACTACGTGATGTTCCGCACCCACAAGTTCGCGGCCAACACCCAGCATTTCCACTCGCCGGCCAACTCCATGCTGCAGCGCGTGATTGAAACCAAGCGCGGCAATCCGCTCACGCTCTGCGTGATTTACCTGCTGGTGGCCCAGCGCCTCAAGCTGCCGGTGTTCGGCGTGAACCTGCCCAACCTCTTCGTGCTCACCTTCCGCCCCGAAATCAAGGGCGCCGAGCCGTTCTACATCAACTGCTACAACCGTGGCCTCGTGCTCTCCCGCACCGACATCGAGCACTACGTGTCGCAGCTCAACATCTCCTCCAACCCGATGTTCTACGAGCCCTGCTCCAACCTCGACATCGTGCGCCGCGCCCTGCGCAACCTGCAAATGAGCTTCGAAAAGCTGCAGGAACCGATGAAAGCGGCGGAAGTAGCTGTGCTGCTGAGCATCCTGGAGTAAGCAAGGCGATAAAACCAGAACGTCATGCTGAGCGCAGCCGAAGCATCTCGCGTGTGGTAGTAATCCAAACGTCAGGATTTACTATTGCACGCGAGATGCTTCGGCTGCGCTCAGCATGACGTTCTTTTTTCGTCGTTCTACTACCGCTTAATTAAGCAGCCGGCGGCGCGCTTGTCTTCCACGCCGGCGGAGCGGCCGGCCAGCACGTTATCCAGCACTTGCTTGAGGTAATATTGCTGCACGCTGCCGGCTACCTGCGGGTTGTCGTCGATGGCGCCGCGGTAGCGCACGGCGAAACCGCCGGATGTCGGCTGCAGCACCACGGCTTCGGCGGTTTTGCTTACGCCGAGCAGGCCGGCCACCTGCTGGCTGGCATCGGTGAGAGTGGGCAGCTCCACTTCGCCGGGGGCAGCGGTGCCGGGCGCGTCGAGGTTGATGGGCACGTTAATGAACAGGAACTGCACGCCCCGGCTCCGGTAGCTGCTGCTGAGCGAGGCCAGCCGCTCCTGGTAGAGGCGCGAAAAGGCACAGGCGGGGTTCAGGAAGACCACCACCACGGCCTTGTCGCTGGCGTAGCTTTTCAGGCTGACGTCGGCGTTGGCAGCGGTTTTGAGGGTGAAATCGGTGACGGTGCCACCGCCCTGGGCGCGGGCTGCGCCCACAGCCAGCGTGAGGGCCAGTAGCGCAACGGCGGCGACGATGGAAATGCGGCGGAATGACATGGCGAAGGGTTTATGAATCAAATGTAAGCGCCGACGGCTACGCGTGCGGTTCGTGGCAATACGTAAGCACGTAGCCCGGCGCTGGTTGAGAATAGCAAATGCAGTGCCGCGTCTGCAACCCGTTCAGTACCAACGTAGCCGGGATTTCGCCGGATTCGCGGGGCTCAAATTCGCCGAGCAAAAGCTGGGTCTTGAAAATGATGCCGCGCTGCGCCGACAGCTTGTAAAGTGTCTCTTTGGCACTCCACAAGAGGCTGTAGTGAGTGCTGGCATCATTTAAACCGGCTTGGCTGGCAGCTTGAGCCGCCGCCCACTCATCAGCGGCCAGAAACTTGCTGGCCAGCCGGTGGGCTTTGTCGCGAATTTCCTCCACATCCACCCCCGCCCGGCCATCCTGCGCCAAAATGGCGGCCACCCAGGTGCCCGAGTGCGACAGCGAAACCGTCGGGCCGGGCCCGGCCCCGGCCAGCCAGGGGCGGCCCGTGTTGTCGTTTTGAACCAGAATTTCGGCGGCAAGGTCCGGTAGGGTTTCGCTCAGCAGCCGGTGCAGCAGCACCCGGCCGCCCAGCCACTGGGCCTGGCGCCGGGCATCGGTCTTGGCGGGCAGCAGCGCTTGGTAGGCTTCCGGCTGGGGCAGCAGCGGCCACAGCTCGGCGGGTGTTTCGGTGAGGTGCCAGAGGCCCAGCACGGCGGTAGGGGAGAGGTGCTGCAGGGAGTAGAGGGGCATAATTGAAGCAGTCGTCGAAAACAAAGAACGTCATGCTGAGCGGAGCCGAAGCGTCTCTGCCGCGTAAGTAATCAATACTGCCACAACGAAGCGGGGGAGATGCTTCGACTCTGCTCAGCATGACGTTTGAGTTCACTCTATGCCTATCCAAGTGGCCCGAAGCTACCTTTGCCGCTCCGCTATGTCTGAAATCTTCCGCCCGCCCGTTACCAAGATAGCCACCCTGGCCGGCCACCGCGACGCGGTGTACGCCCTCACCGGCGGCACGGGCAGCACCGTCTACTCGGGCAGCGCCGATGGCATGGTGGTGGGCTGGGACACCGCCGACCCCGCCCGCGACGGCGAGCTGCTGGCCCGCGTCGAGAACTCGGTGTACGCCCTGCGCCACCTGCCGGAGCTGAATCTGCTGGTGCTGGGGCACAATTTCCAAGGCATTCAGGCCATCGATTTGGCCGAGCGTAAGCTGGCCCACGCCACGGCCCTGCCGCCGGTGGCCATCTTCGAAATCGTGTTTTCGGCCAGCCGGCAGCGGCTCTACGTGGCCATGGGCGACGGCACGCTGGCCGTGCTGGCTTTGCCCGATTTTCGGCTGGAGAAGCTTCTGCGTCTCGCCGACAAAAGCCTGCGCTGCCTGGCCCTGCACGAGGGCCGCGCCGAACTGGCCGTGGGCAGCTCCGATACCTTCACCCGAATTCTGGACCTGGACTCGCTGGAAACCAAATACACGCTGGGCGAAAGCACGAATTCGGTGTTTTCCGTAGCGTACTCGCCCGATGGCGCGCGCCTGCTCACGGCCGGCCGCGATGCCCAGATTCGGAACTGGGACGTGGCCGCTGGCTACGCGCTGAGTGGCACCGTGCCGGCCCACATGTACACCATCAACCACTTGGCTTTTAGCCCCAGCGGGCAGTACGTGGCCTCGTGCAGCCTCGACAAAAGCATTAAATTGTGGGACGCGGCCACGCTCACGCTGCTGCGCGTGCTCGACAGGGCGCGCTCGGCCGGGCACGGCACGTCAGTGAACCGGCTGGTTTGGCCGGGCGCCGAAAACCGGCTAGTTTCGTGTAGCGACGACCGCAGCCTGGCCGTATGGCAATTGGGAATGAAGAATGAGGAATGAAGAATGAGGAATTTATCCAATTCATGTGGATTCATTCATTCTTCTCCTTGGGCTAATTCTTCATTCCTCATTCTTCATTCCTCATTGAAATCATGAAAATCACCGCCCTCGATATCCGCCAGAAAACGTTTGAAAAATCCTTTCGCGGGGTTGATAAAGACGAGGTGCAGGCCTTCCTGAACACGATTTCGCAGCAGTGGGAGCGGATGGGCGACGAAACCCGCGAGCTGCGCCTCAAGCTTGAGCACGCCCAGCAGGATGTGCAGAAGATGCGCGAGGTGGAAAGCAGCCTCTACCGCACCCTCAAAACGGCCGAAGATACCGGCAACAACATCACCGAGCAGGCCCAGCGCGACGCCGACCTGCGCATCCGCGAAGCCCAGTTTCAGGCCGAGACCATCCTCAACGACGCCCGCCAGCGCGCCCGCGAAGTGGTGGACAGCGCCTACCAGCAGGCCGAAAAAACCGTGGCCGACATGCAGCGCGAGGTATCGGGCCTGGGCCAGGAGTGCCAGCGCCTCGAGCAGCAGCTCGACGGCCTCGTGCGCGACCTGCATCACCTGGCTTCCGATGCTCTCGACAAGGTAGAAAAAGCGCGCAACCGGCCCAAAGGTGGCACGGCAGCCATCCTTTCCCGCGCCGCCCGCGTACAGGTAGAGCGGCCGAAAGAAGCGGCCGCCGAACCCACATCTGAGCCCCCTTCCGCCATGCAGGTTACTTCCAGTTCCGCCGTTTCGCCCGCCGCGGCCGTGGCCGCCGCTACGCCCACCTCGTTCCACCAGTCGGCCCGCGCCCGCTCGGAAGAGCAGCTGGAGCGCGCCATCGAAACCACCGGCTACAACCCCAAGCCCGGCCAGCAGCCCGACCCCGGCGCGCCCGCCGAAGCTCCGCGCCCTGAGATTGAACGCCCCGGCGCACCCGCCGAAAACCCCGGTATCTCACCCGCGCCCCACATCGACCCGCCCGCGCCCTCGCAGGTGCCCGAGCCCAACCCGCCCTACGTGCAGCCCGCCGCGCCCGACATTCAGCCCGTAACGCCCAACCACCCCGAAATCAACCAGCCTTCGCCCGTGACTCACCCCGGCCAGCCCGGCATGGCTGCTAAGGCACCCGAGCCGGCCGTAGCGGTGGCGGAGAAGTCGTTTTTTGACGAAATCTAGACCACGGATTCGCGCGGATTTTTCGGATTTCGCGGATTTTGTATCGAATTCAACTGGGAAGCCTGTCTGAGAAGACGGGCTTTCTTTTTTGTGGTTGACCTTTGCGGGGCGCTGTGGCGAGAGTAATAGGCAGCATGTGTTGCCTCATTGGCTCGTTATGCAGCGCGCAGTGAAGCATCTTTACCGTGCAGTGCAGCCCATTCGTTAAGGTTAAGATTACTGGTGGCGGGCAAGATGCTTCGCTGCGCGCTGCATAACGGGCTATTACTCTGCCAACCCGCTAATCCAAAAAACCACCAATCCACAAATCCACCACTCACCGCATGGGCCAAATCGCACTCGAAGGCATGGAGTTTTTTGCTTTCCACGGCTACTATGATGAAGAGCAGAAAATCGGCAACAAGTACGGCGTCGACCTCTACATCGGCACCAATCTGCTGGCCGCCGGCGCTTCGGATAAGCTGCAACAAACGGTAAACTATGAGGTGCTATACCGCTTGGTGGCGGAGGAAATGCTGGCGCCCGCGCGGCTGTTGGAGCACGTGGCCCACCGCGTGCTCGACCGCATCATGGCCGAACTGCCGCACGTGCGCAAGGTGAAAATCAACGTGAGCAAATTTAATCCGCCACTGGGCGGCATCTGCCACCGCGCCCGTGTGACGCTGGTGAAGCGTCGGAAGCAGCAGTAGGGCGCAAATGAGGTAGAGACGCATATTTGCGCCTACCGCTGAACGATGCCCGGCAAACATATTCCGGGCTGTTGGCCACGATGGCTGCGATAGTACCGCGTCCTTCGTTGGCTCCGCGTGGGAATACTCGACGCTATGAATAAAAATTATTCGTCTTTAAATCAATTGATTAACAGCAATTGAGTTGATTATACGAATAAATTCGTAGATGTCTCTTGCAACTACGAATATGTTCGTATCATCTTTGCTTTATCCTACGAAATAGTTCGTAGTAACCTCACGTTTCCATATCATGAGTAAAGCACCGCCCCCCAAACCTACGGATTCCGAACTGGAAATCCTGCACGTGCTCTGGCAGCATGGGCCCGCCACGGTGCGGGCCATCAACGACCATCTGAGCCAGCGCCGCCAGGCGGAGGTGGGCTACACCACCACGCTCAAGATATGCCAGCTGATGCTGGAGAAGGGCTTGGTGCGGCGCGACGATGCTGACCGTAGCCACGTGTACCGGGCCGCGGTGCGCGAGCAGGAAACCCAGGGCCTGCTCCTCGACAAGTTCGTGGACGCCACCTTCGGCGGCTCGGCCCTGAAGCTGGTGATGCAGGCTTTGGGCAGCCGCCAGACCTCGGCCGACGAGCTGGCCCAAATTCGCCGCCTGCTGAACGACATTGAAATTCAGAATTCCACTCCTAATTCCGACGACGATGACCGCGCTTGAGAATTTCGTTTCGCCCGCCCTGACGCGGGCTTTGGGCTGGACGCTGCTGCACTCGCTGTGGCAGGGCGCCCTGGTGGCAGCCGTATTGGCAGGCGCGCTGCTGCTGCTGCGCCGCCAGCGCGCCGAGGTGCGCTACGTGGCTTCGGCCGGGGCGCTGGGCGTGGTGGTGGCGCTGGCCGGCATCACGTTTGGGCTTTATTTTAATTCTGATGCTGAGCAGAATGAAAAGCTGCTGCCTGCTGCTGTGAAAGTTTCGCAACTGGATTCGCGGCGGGCTGAATCCTCCGCTAAACATGCTGCGACAGATGCTACTGTGACTGTGGCATCGGAGGCGAGAAACTCAAAAGCAACAGTAGCCAACGCTGCGCTGCCACTTACTGTGGTCGCTCCGCAACGAGGCACTTCGGCCAACTGGCTGGTGGCCGGGCTGCGCTATTTTGACAAGCACATGCCGCTGCTGGTGGTAGGCTGGCTGCTGGGCCTGCTGGCCATGAGCCTGCGCATGCTGGGCGGCCTGCTGTATGTGCAGCGCCTGAAGCGCTACCGGGTGCGGGCCGTGAGTGCAGCGTGGCAGGAGCGGCTGGCGGCCCTTTCGGCCCGCGGCGGCCTGCGTCGGCCGGTAGAGCTACTGGAATCTGCGCTGGTGCAGGTGCCGCTGGTGGTGGGCCACGTGCGGCCTGTGATACTGCTGCCGCTGGGCGCGGTGGCGGGGCTATCGGTGGCGCATCTGGAAGCCATTCTGGCCCACGAGCTGGCCCACGTGCTGCGCCGCGACTATCTCGTGAACCTGCTGCAAACGGTGGCCGAAGTCCTGTTTTTCTACCATCCGGCGGTGTGGTTTATGGCCCGCTGTGTGCGCACCGAGCGCGAAAACTGCTGCGACGACACCGCCACGTCCCTGTGCGGCGGCGATGCCCTGCGCCTGGCCCGCGCCCTCACGGCCCTGGCCGAATGGAGCCAGAGCGCCGTGGTGCCCACTGCGCCGCGCCTGGCGCTGGCCGCCATGGGCAGCCGCGGCGCCTTGCTGAACCGCGTGCGCCGCCTGGTGCAGCGCCGGCCGGCGGCGCCAACCCTGGCCGAGGGCTTCATGGCCGGGGCGCTGGTGTTGGGCGGATTGGGCCTGCTGGGCGGTAGCGCGGTGCTGGCGGGGCCGCTGGCCCAGCAAGCTACCCCGGCCAAGCCAGAAGCTATTGACTGGCAAACCGGCCTGGCCACCCCCAAAGCCGCCGGTGCGCCCGACACCACGAAAACTATAACCAGTACCGCAAACACTACAACTAATTCTGCCTCTGGGGTGGTTGGCGCTGCCGAAGCGCGCCGCGAAACCATCGTGACGCGGCAGGAGGCCGGACCCGACCAGGACCGGCCGCGCCCCCGGCGGCGCGACCGCCGCGCCAGCCGCAACGGGCAACTCATTGCCCCGGTGCCTTTTGCTGGAAATCCCGGCACGGTCGTCATTACCAAAGACAAGAAAGGCCGCGTGACCGACCTCGTGGTGAATGGCCAGCGCGTGGAAACCGAAATCGGTAAGAGCAAGCTCAAAATCAAAGCGAAAAAGGGCCGCGACGACGATGGCCAACTGGTGCAGATTATTCAGGTGCCCGCGGCGCCCGAGGCCCGGGCTTTTGTGTACCGGAGCGATGCCGACGGGCAGCAACGGCTATTTGAACGCCGCGCCGGGCAAAGCCAGTCCTTTGAATACCAGTTGCAGCCCTCGCGCAACCGGCAGTTTCAGTCGCTGACCTTCAATGGCAGCCGGGGGTTCAGTGCCAACCGGGGATTTCAGCGGGTGGAAGTGGCCCCGAGCGGCTCGGTGAACCGTGGCTTCTGGCTGCAGTCCGGCACAGCCTCCGGCCTGCGGCAGGATACTGACGGCCAGCGCGAAGCTCTGCGCAGCGCCGAGCGCGCCCTGCAGGAGGCCAGCACGACCAAAAACCTGAGCCCCACCCAGCGCCAGCGCATCAGCGAAAGCCTGGAAAAAGTACGGGCCCAACTCAAGCAGCCCGACAATGCGACGGCCTTCCGCCAGCTGCGCCTGAACGGCGAGCAGCCGGCCGAGTTGCAACTGCGGCAGCAGGAGCGCATCCGGGAGTCGCGCGAGGAGCAGATGCAAAACAACGTCATCGAGGAAGTGCAGAGCGTGGTCATCGAACGAGCCGAGCGCGACCGGGCCCGTGCCGAGCGTGACCGTCGCCACGCCGAGCGCGACCGGGCCCACGCCGAACGTCGCCGCCAGCAGGACGACGCCTTGGTAGCCCAGCTGCTCAAAGACGGCCTCATCACCGACAAAGGCAATTTCCAGTTCAAGCTCACCGCCACCAGCCTCACGGTGAACGGCAAAACGCAGCCCGAAGCGGTGTTTCAGAAATACCGGCAGCTGCATGAGCGCAGCACCGGCCGCAAGCTGACCGGCAACAATGCCGTGGTGATGACCCGCAACAGCGACAGCAGCACGAGCACCAGCGAAAACGACGCCCCGGCCCCGCCCCGGCCGCCGCGCGCTCCCCGAGCCCCGCGTGCGCCCCAGGCGCCCGGTGCAATGATGGCTCCGCCGGCTCCCATGTCGCCCCCGCCGCCGCCGGCCCCGCCTCGTATTGATTCGGAAGATTTGCGGAGTGAGCTGCGCAAAGACGGCCTCATCGGCGCCGACGACAAGAGCTTTCAGTTCCAACTGAATTCCTCGGGAATGACAGTGAATGGCAAAACCCAATCGGCAGAAATGGCAGCGAAGTACCGCAAGCTGCTGGGCCACGAAAAAGGCACTTACAACATGATGTTTTCCAACGATTAAGCGTTGGTGTTTGAAGGGAGAGAAGCCGGTTTTCTGTGTGAAAACCGGCTTCTCTGTTTTGGTGGGGGATGAGCTGAACGATGCTGGGGCGGGGCTTGCCGTCGCCCGGTTGTTGAACGGAACTGTTTGAAACGGCGCAACTGCCCGGGCGGGGGAAGCCTCGCCCCGACATCCAACGGCACCTCTCTACCCAGGCTCATCCAGAAATATTCGCTTGAAAAAAGCAACTCTCGGGCCCAGGCAAGCATCTCTTGGCCTTCCGAATCAAATACGCGGGACTTATCTATGCTTCGTTTTTTACTAGGGTGTTGGTTGGTATTATGCGCTGGAATGGCTCAGGCGCAGGAAAAGCCGGCTGCCGCCACCTCGGCCACCACGCCCGCGCCTAAGCGGCAGCTGCAGGCAGTGCGCATCAGCACCCCGCCCAAGCTCGACGGGCTGCTCGATGAAGCCGTGTGGCAGTCGGCGCCCATTGCCACGAAGTTTACCGAGCTGGAGCCCACGCCGGGCCGCCTCGAAAAATACCCCACCGAAGTACGCGTGCTCTACGACGACAACGCCATTTACGTGGGCGCCATCATGCACGACATGTCGCAGGATTCCATCCTGCGCGAGCTCAGCAACCGCGACAACATTGGCAATTCGGACTGGTTCGGGGTGTTTTTTGATACGTACAACGACCACCTCAACGGCTACGAGTTCATCGTGACTTCGGGCGGCGTGCAGGTCGATTTGCGGCAGTCGCCGGCCAACGGCGAGGACGACTCCTGGAACGCCGTGTGGGACTCGCGCACCGCCCTGCGCGGCAACAACTGGGTGGCCGAGCTGCGCATTCCTTACTCGGCCATTCGTTTCAGCAAGGCCCCGGAGCAGGTGTGGGGAATGAATTTTGGGCGGCAGCGGCGGGCCAGCCGGCAGAAGTTTTTCTGGAACGAGGTGAAGCCCCAGGTTTCGGGCTTCGTGAACCAGTGGGGCGAGCTGACCGGCCTGCGCGACCTCAAGCCGCCGCTGCGCCTCTCGCTCACGCCCTACGTAAGCGCCTACGTCAACCACTACCCCTTCAACGAGCAGGGCAAGCAGAACATGAGCACCAGCTTCAACGGTGGGGCCGACGTGAAGTGGGGCATCAACGAAAGCTTCACGCTGGACGCCACGCTGGTGCCCGATTTCGGGCAGGTGCAGAGCGACAACCAAGTGCTCAACCTCTCGCCCTTCGAGGTGCAATACAACGAAAACCGGGCGTTTTTCACCGAAGGCACCGAGCTGTTCAACAAGGGCAACCTGTTCTATTCTAGAAGGGTAGGGGCCACGCCCGTCGGATTTGGCGGCGTGAGCGGGCAGCTGCGCCCGAGGCGCCGGGATTCCGACGGCAGCTTGCACAAGGGTGAATTCATTGTGCAAAACCCCGGCGTGACGCGCCTGCTGAACGCCACCAAAGTATCGGGCCGCACCAGCAAGGGCCTGGGCATCGGCGTGTTCAACGCCATCAGCAACGACGTGTACGCCACGGTGCAGGACAGCACCGACGGCGCCCGGCGCGATGTGCTGACCCAGCCGCTGAGCAACTACAACATCGTGGTGCTCGACCAGAGCCTGAAAAACAACTCCTACGTCTCGCTCATCAACACCAACGTGACGCGCGCCGGCGCCACCTACGACGCCAACGTGACCAGCGCCCTCTTCCGCCTCGCCAACAAGAAGAATTCCTACGCCATGAACGGCGGTGTGGTGTATTCCAACCGCCGCGGCAAATTCTTCGGCACTTCTGATGAAGTTTCGGACCGCGACGGCTACAAGTACTACCTGGGCTTCAATAAGATATCGGGTAATTTCACCTGGGGCGCTGACCACGGCATCGAGTCGCACAGCTACAACCCCAACGACCTGGGCCTGCTCTTCGGCAACAACAACATTTCGCAGTCGCTCTATGCCAACTATAATATCTACAAGCCATTCTGGAAGCTGAACAAGCTCCGGAGCTACGCCAGCATTAGCCATTCGCTGCTGCAAAGGCCCACGCTGTACCAGGACATGGGCTTTTACGCCGGCGGCAACACCACCTTCACCAAAAACTTCCTCACCCTCGGGGTCGACTTGTCGGCCATTCCCACCACCCGCGACTACTACGACCCGCGCCGCGCGCCGCTGGGCCGCTACTACGTGCGCAAGCCCGCCGTCACGGGCCTGAGCGGTTTCATCTCCTCCGACTACCGCAAGAAGTTCGCCTACGACATCAGCGGCGGCGTCCGGCTGTTTGCCGCCGATGGCGACCGCACCGGCCGCCGTTCCATAGCCTTCACCCTGAGCCCGCGCTACCGCGCCAGCAACCAGCTCAGCTTCGTGTACGCGCTGAGCATGGAGCGCAACCAGAACCAGATTGGCTACGCCGGCGGCCTCGATGGCAGCCTGCCCTACGATAATGGCTTCCTCACCAGCTTCGGCGGCCGCGAGGGCGACGTGCTGCTGGGCCGCCGCAACGTCACCACGTTCACGAACACGGCCACGGGCACCTTCACCTTCACCAACCGCATGTCGTTCAACATCCGGCTGCGCCACTACGTGAGCAACGTGCACTACCGCGACTTCTCACGCCTGCACCCCGACGGCGTGGAAACGCCCGAGCCCACCTACAGCCGCAACCGCGACAACACCTTCAACGCCTTCAACATCGACGCGGTGTATTCGTGGTGGTTTGCGCCCGGCTCGCAGGTCAGCATCGTCTGGAAAAACGCCAGTGCCTCCTTCTTCGAGGCCAACGCCGCCACCCCGCTCTACTTCGACAACCTGAACAACACCATCAACACGCCGCACAATAACAACGTGTCGGTGAAGGTGCTGTATTACCTCGATTACTTGGCCCTGCGGCCCCGGCGGGGGTAGGAATGTAGCGTGGACTCTGCGAGTCCGCGCCTGAGCGAACGATTCAAACGCGGACTTTCACAGAAAGCATTTAAAACCAGATGTGTTTAAATCATCAATCCAACTTTCTGATTAACAGTTGGTCACCATAATCGGTGGTGTGCGCGATGGTTATCCCGTTTCCAAGGTGAAAAGTCAAATTCCTCTCTTCGTCTTCGGTTAAATCAACTATCGTTTGTCCTTTGAAAATAAGCGCGGCGGGTAAATCCCAATTCTCATTTGTCAACTCAATCAGCGCACCGGCGGCCTTCCATTCAAAAATAGAATCACTGTCAAAAGCCCATTGGCTTTTGTCGCCCAATTCCATGATTGTTGAAAAAAAATAGGCCGGGTGAATCCCCGGCCTATAGTCATAGGGCCCATCCTGCTTGGTGAAGAACAGATTCGTGAGGGTTTTGCCTTTCACCAATCTGCGATATTTTTCAGCATCGGCCATTTCATCGTTTGGGTTATTGATTGCCAGAAGGTGCGAAACGGTATCGCGCGCCTGCTTTACGGACCGACCAGGCGCGGACTCGCAGAGTCCACGCTATAATTACTTTTTGGCCATCATCTGGTCGGCCAGCTTCACGGCTTCATAGAGGTTGGCGATGCCGCCCGACTTGGAGAGCGTGGCGAAATCGACCATTTCCTTGCTGCCGGGCCGCAGCACCTGCGTGTGGTAGGGCGTGGCCGATTGCTCGATAATCTGCTTGAGCTGTAGGGCCGTGAGCTGCGGGAAGTACGACTTGAGCACCGCCGCGATGCCGGCCACCACCGGCGCCGCCATGCTCGTGCCGCTGTAGGTGGCGTAGGTGTTGCCGGGCGTGGAGGAGTAGATGTCGACGCCGGGCGCGAAGACGTCCACCGTCTGCTTGCCGTAGTTGGAGAAGGTGGCGGTGAGGGCCGAGGTGTTGAGGCGGCTGCTGGCGCCCACCGTGATTTCGTTCGGAATAAACTTGCCGTTGAGGTAGCGGGCCGAAGGGAAGTTCTGGTCTTTGTCGGTGTTGAGGCTGCTGTTGCCGGCGGCGTGCACCAGCAGCACGCCCTTCTGGGCGGCATACTGCATGGCGTCGTCCACCACGGCTTTTTCCGGCGAAAAGTCCTTGCCGAAGCTCATGCTGATAATCTGGGCGCCGTTGTCGACGGCGTAGCGGATGGAATTGGCCACGTCCTTGTCGCGCTCGTCGCCGCTGGGTGTGGAGCGTACGCTCATGATGCGCACCATGTCGCCGGCCACGCCGTCGGCCCCCAGCCCGTTGCCGCGCAGGCCCGCAATGATGCCCGCACAGTGCGTGCCGTGGCTGGCATCGGGCCCCTGCGAGTCGGGGTTGCCGTAGCCGGTTTCGGCAAGGTTGTTCAGGTTGTCGCCTACCAATGGGCGCGGGTTGTAAGCCGGGTTGAGGCTTTTCTCCACCCGGTTGCGCGAGCGGGTCACGGCCTGGTCCAACGATTTCAGGGCGTCGTCGGTGCTGGCGAAATGGTTGCGGCGCAAAAAGGCGTACAGCGAACCTGCGCTGGGCACATCGGCCCGCGACGCCGCAGCTTGCCGCAGCAGGGCCGTATCGAGCACGGCTACGTTCAGGGCTTGCTTCATCTTGCCGAAGGAGAACGTGTTGTTGGAATACGCCTCTTTCAGGTACGCCAGCTGCTTGTTTTCCTCGTCCAGGTCTTTCTCAAACGACTTCTTGGCCCGCTGGTACTGGTCAAATTTCACCTGGTCGTCGACCGAGAGTTTTTTGCGTTTGGCTCCCTCAAACTGCGCCCGGTATTGGGCCACGATGCGCGTCTGCTCCAGGGTTTCGACGGCGATGTTCTGCCCGTCTTTGCCGCCCAGAAAATTCCAGCCGCGCACGTCGTCCACGTAGCCGTTCTTATCGTCGTCGACGCCATTGCCGGCCATTTCCTTCGCGTTGCGCCACAAAATCGGCTTCAAGTCAACGTGGGCCGTGTCGATGCCGGAGTCGATAACGGCCACCAGCACCGGCGTGGGCACGCGGCTGCCCAGCAGCTCGCGGTAGGCCTTGTCGGCGCTGATGCCGGGCACGCCGTCGGCCTGCAGGTCGAGGTGCTGCCAGCGGCGCACCTGCTCGGGCGTGGGGGCCGTTTGGGCGCGGCTGCTAAACGAAGCGAAGGTGAGCAAGCCCAGCAGTGCCAGGCGCGAATACGGCAAACGAGCGACAAACGACATAAACAGTGGAAAAACGGAAGGAACGAAGGAAAAACCCAGCCCGGTAGGGACGGGGCAACGAAGCTATTTAAAAACAAGCAAAAGCGCCACGGGCTGCACTCGGGCCGCTCAAACCCCGGGCGGCACCCTAGTCTTTCACCGTGGCATAAAGGGCCAGCGCGGGCCGCAAACCCAGCATGGGCACGTTACTGCTGAAGGTTGGCTTTATCCAGGCGGCCTGGCTGGTGCGCCGCATGTAGAGTTGCATCCCGCCCGCCTTCATGGCGCCCCCGAAGCTGATGCGCTTGGTGAAATCGGCCTCGGGGGCGCCGTCGGGGGCTTTCACCCATTCCAGCGCCAGCAGAAAATCCTGGTCGAGCACCACGCGGTCGGAGCCCAGGTCCACGCTCAGCACCCCGGCCTGGGGCTGGGCCGTCACGAAGACATCGTGGGCCAGCAGCTTTTCGGGGGTGGGCACGCCCTTGGCGTCGAGCCGGTACAGGTTGAGGCGGAACGTGAGCGGGCCGGCCTCGTTCTTCACCACTGCCACGTGCAGGCTTTGCACCAGCGCCGGGCGCCGGTCGAGGTGCACGATGGTACCGATTTCGGTGCCCAGCTCGTTGGAAATCATGTGAAAATTGAGATGGGAGCTGGGCTTGTCGAGCCCCACCGTGTGGGTGCGGCGGTAGGCGCCGGCGGCCGTCACGCTCACCTCATTGAGAGCCACCTCCTCCGGCACGAACTGGATGCTCGGGGCGGCCAGCAGGGATGCAAACGGCAGAAGCTGCGTCCGGAAGCCGACGCTGGAAATCCGCACCGTGTCGGTGGCGTAGGCGGCATTGTAGGTCAGGTGGTAGCGGCCCTGCTCGTCGCTCACGGTGCCCAGGCCCCGGCGGGGCAGGCCGATATTCACAAACGGCACGCCCTGCTGCGTGGCCCCGCTGACGACGGTGCCGCTGAAAGTTTGGGCCAGAACGCGGCCGGGCAGCAGGCCAAGCGCGGCCGATACAAGGGCCGGAAACAAGGAACGAAAAACCAAACCAGGGGGAATCAAGAAAGTGAGTTGATTAGAAACGAAGGTAGCAAAACGGACTAGCCAGTCACGGTCGGTGGGGTAAGAATTGTTGCTTCACCGGCCAAAACAATACCATTCACCGGCCAAAAAGCGCCGCTCGCCGCCCGGGGCCAACGATAGGAGGATGCAGAAAGTAAGACCATAGATTATTCATCTTCAACTATTTATTTCTTCACCCATGTTCAGCTTCTCCTATTCCCACCAGCGGCATGCCCGCCTCCTGGCCGCGGCGGTGGCCCTGAGCACCGCCGGCCTCAGCCTCAGCAGCTGCGGCATTAGCAAGCAGGTGCAGCAAGCCAAAGCCTTTAAGGGCGTCGATGTGCGCCTCGTCAACATCGAGCAGGCCACCGTGGCCGGCATCGACGTGACGCGCGTGCGCCAGGCCAGCGACCTCACCACCATCCAGAAAGCCGCCCTGCTGGCCGGCTACGCCTCCCGCAACCTGCCGTTGCGCATGCGCGTCAACCTCGAATTCCGCAACCCCAACGACGAAACCGCCGCCCTCAACGAGTTCGACTACATCGCCCTCATCGATGGCAAGGAAGTGGCCAAAGGCCGCAGCACCCAGCGCATCGAAGTGCCCGCCAACGGCGGCGTCACCACGGCCCCCATCGACGTGAATAGCAACCTGCGCGACGCCATCGGCGACCAGACCGAAAACAGTCTGGCCGACTTCGTGCTCGGCCTCGCCGACGGCGACCGCCAGCCCGTGCGCCTCACCCTGCGCCTCAAGCCTACGTTCATCACCAACAGCGGCCGGCGCATCTCGCCCGGCGGCTACACCACGGTCGATAAAGAATTTCGCGCCACCGACCTGCTCGACGCTGCCGCCCGCCGCGACACCGTGCGCAGCCGCCGTCCCTAGCCTGGCCCCAGGAGCAACAGAAAGAGCCGGCTCACGCAAATGGGGCGGCTTTTTCGTTGTAGGCACTAGCCGTCATGCAGCGCGCAGCGAAGCATCTCGCGTGCCACCACTAATTCTTACGATTGGGTTGCTACCACAAGCGAGATGCTTCGCTGCGCTCTGCATGACGTGCTTTAGTCGCCAGCAACTAACCGCAAACGAAAAAAGGCAGCCCCACCAATATGGAGCTGCCTTTTACTGAGGAATACGAGTGGGCGAACCTATTCCGCCACCACGGCGTGGGGCGTGGCGCGTCGGCCGCCGTAGGCAGCGGCAGCGGCGCCGAGGCCGAGGCCCAGGGCGGCCAGCAGCGCGGCTTTCGAGAGGCCCTCGGCAGCTTTGTCGCCGGCTTCGCGGGCGGCAGCTTCGGCTTTCACTTTGCCTTCCTCAAACTTGGCGCGGGCCTGTTTGGCGGTGGCAATCCAGTTATCGACAATTTGCTCCGACTCAGCGCGGGTCTTGCCGGTGCGCTGCATCACCACGTTCACGGCGGCGTCGCGGTCGGCGGCGTTGCCGATGTTTTCGGCCTTGCTGGTGAGGCGGTCAATCAGCTCGTCGAAGTTGTCGTCGGCGGCCTGGGGGTCGGCAGCGGTCTGGCGTGCTTCGGCTTTGGCGTCGCGGCCGGCGGCTTTGGCGTCGCGCTCCAGTTTGTCGGGGTTTAGCTCGGCTTTGCCGGTCTGGCGCAGCAGCTTGCGGGCTTCGCGCTTGAGGTCGTTGGTGTCGATGCCGCGCTCTTTAAGCTCGCCTTTGATGGCTTCGCCGGCTTCCGGGGCCACGGCGGCCACGCCCTTGCCGATGCCCGAGAGGGCCCGGCCGGCCACGCCCGTCACGCCGCCAATGATGCGGCCCACGGCCGTGGTGAGCAGGTAAAACGTGAGCAGCGTCACCACGGCCCACGTGAGCAGGCCGTGCAGCAGGCCGTCGGTGCGGCGCGGCATGCCGGCCAGGCGGCTGGCCACCGTGGCCCCGATGTAGATGGACGCCAGCGAGCTAACCAGCCACCAGATGCCGGCCCCGATGCCGATGCCCGACATGGGGTTTTGCTCCTCCAGCGGGTCGATGGTGCCCAGGCCGATGCCGAGGCCCAGCAAACTCAGCGACAGCTGAATGACCAGGGCCAGCACGGCGCCGGCCAGCACCGCGCCCCAGGAAATGCGCTTGATGAAAGGAGCCGGCGCGGCGGGGTAGCCGTGGTCGGTCGTGTTGGAAACAGGTGTCATGGATAGGGTGAAAAGTGAAAGAATTACTGGACTGCGTGGTAGTGCGCCTTGAGGATGAGGCGGCCCCAGAAGTACGCCCCTAAGTGGAGGCCGGCGGTTGAGTAGGCGGGTTTACCAAGTGAGCGGCGGCATAAAGCGGGCGAATGGCGCTTCTCACCAAGCGGAACTTTTGGCCCGGCACAAGCAGAACCCGATGGATTTGGCCCCATACCAAGCCAGAATCTGCTCCCGATGCCAGCGCAACCAACCCACTTGCCGCACGCAGCGGGCGTAGGCAGTGGCTGGTAGCACCGGCGAATGTTCATAACCGGACAAGTGGCCGGTCGTGAACATGTTTTCCAAACCCAAAAACCAGCTATATGTATGGCAATAATCTGTATAATAATAACTTATAAAATTGGCACGGGAATAGAATTGTACCTCCTGACCCTGGGCCGCCGCCGCTCAAAACTGGACACGAGTGGCAAGCTGGCGCCGGCCTTGCCAGGGACAACGCTTCATCATTTCCCAAAACCTTTTTTCTGCAAACCCATGAAAACCACCTTCTGCTCCGCCCACCTCGCCACCCCAGCCGCAAAAGCTGCTCAGGGCGCCCGCTCATTTGTCATCGGCGCGCTGGCGCTGCTCGGCGCCGCCTGGGCCCAGCCCGCCCAAGCCCAAACCCTGGCCACTGAGCCCGTGCAGGTGACCCAGCCCGACGCCGAGAGCCTGCGCGTCCGCATCAGCAACCCCGCTCAGCAAAAGGCCAGCATGCAGGTTATTCAGCTCAGCACCAACCAAACGCTGCTCAACGAAACCTACCGCACGCCCGCCTACGGCACCCTGCTCAAGTTCAACGGGCTGCCTGCGGGCCGCTATGCGGTGCAGTGCCGCGTGGGCGCCAGCCGCTACCGCTACACCGTGGATGTGCAGGCCGCCCAAGCCGGCCGCACCAGCATTGCCGTGCGCGAAACCACCACGCGCCGCGTGGAAAGCGGCCTAGCTACGGCGGCGCTGTAGCAGTTTAGGAAAAAGCACGTCATGCTGAGCGCAGTCGAAGCATCTCTACCGTAATAGTAAATCCTGTTGATTGGATTACTTACGCGGTAGAGATGCTTCGACTGCGCTCAGCATGACGTGCTTTTTTTAAAATGGCTTCCTATTTGCCCGCCGTTAGGTCCAACAACTCCGTGGCCGCTGCGAAGGGCGTAACCCTTCCGGCGGCCACGGCTTGCTGGAGGGCGGGCAGGCGTTGGCGTACGGCGGCATCGGCATAAAAGCGCGTTTCCAGCTCCTGGGCGATGCTTTGATGCAGCCATTGCAGCTGTTGCTGCTGGCGCCGCCGCTGGAAATAGCCGTTTTGTTGGGTGGCCTGGGCGTAGGCTTCGATGGCCTGCCACACCTCGGCCAGGCCCGTGCCGCTCACGGCCGAGGTGAGCAGCACCGGCGGCACCTGCCCCGAGGGCGCGGCCGGAAACAGGTGCAGCGCGCTCTGGTAGTCGACTTTGGCGCGGCGGGCGGCCTGCTCGTTGCCGTGGTCGGCCTTGGTGATGCACAGGGCATCGGCCATTTCCATGATGCCGCGCTTCATGCCCTGCAACTCGTCGCCGGCGCCGGCCAGCAGCAGCAGCAGGAAAAAATCGACCATGCCGTGCACGGTGGTTTCGGACTGGCCCACGCCCACGGTTTCCACAAAAATGACGTCGTGGCCGGCCGCTTCGCACAGTAGCACGGCCTCGCGGGTGGCGCGGGCCACGCCGCCCAGGCTGCTGCCGGCGGGGGAGGGGCGGATGAAAGCCGCTGCGTGCGCCGCCAGCCAGGGCATGCGGGTCTTATCACCCAAAATGCTGCCGCCGCCGCGCTGGCTGCTGGGGTCGACGGCCAGCACAGCCAGTTTTTTGCCTTGGGTTTCGACCAAAAGTCGGCCCAGGGCCTCAATAAACGTGCTTTTGCCCACGCCCGGCACGCCCGTGATGCCCACGCGCAGACTGCGGCCGGTGTGGGGCAGCACGGCCTGCAGCACCTGCTGGGCCAGGGCCTGGTCGGAGGGCAAGGTGCTTTCGACCAGCGTGATGGCGCGGCCCAGCACCGTGCGGGACCCGGCCTGGATGCCGGCAGCGTATTCGGCGACGGAAAGACGTTTGGGAGGCAAAATATTGAAAAGGAGGCGTTAGCTTGCGGCTGCAAAGAACGGGCGTTTCGGCAATCAAGGCCGAAGCCCGGCAGTTGTCGACGCTACCCCGGCGTTGGGCGACTGCGGTTGGGGCCGCTGGCCGCGCGCGGGTTCTTTGCGCACACCCTTCCCCTCCCACCTCCCCATTCGTCCACCTTTTTCACCTGCCTTCGATATGAAAGTACCTTTTCACTATGCGCTGCTGGCCCTCGGGCTGGCGCTTCCGGGCTCGGCATGGGCCCAAAACGAGTTGAGCAACTTCTCGGCCACCGGCCGCGGCGGCGTCATCAACACCTTCGCCACCGACTACCAGGTTATCGGCATCAACCCCGCCAACCTGGGGCGCGGCACCGATTTCAAGGTAGCCTTCACCATCGCCGAAACCGGGGCGGGCATCGGCTCGCAGTCGCTCACCAAAAGCATGTTCAAGCACATTCTCTACGACGGCAGCCAAGCCCTGACGCCCGCCGACCGCACGGCGCTAGTGCAGCAGCTCACCGGCGACAACGTACTGAACCTGAACGTGGACGTGACCACCCTGGGCCTGGCCGTGACCCTGCCCAACGGCCTGGGCGGCATCGCCTTCAGCAACCGCCAGCGCGTGGCCGGCCACTTGGCCCTGAACAAAAACGCCGCCGATGTTATCGTGAACGGCAAGTCGGCGGCCAGCCTGCAGCCCTACTACGCCTACGCCTCGGGCACGGGCACCGTCACGCCCACAGGCCAGACCATTGGGGTGGCGGCTTTCCTGGACGGCACGGCCATTCAGGCGGCCTGGACCAGCGAATTCAACCTGGCCTACGGCGTGCAGGTGCTCGACAACACCGGGTTCAAGCTATCGGCTGGGTTGGGCTACCGCTACATTCAGGGCATCGGCATTGCCGACGTGCGCACGACCGGCGGCACGCTCTACGCCTACAACGCGCTGTCGCCGCTCTTCAAGGTCAACTACGGCACTTTAGCTAATCCCAATGCTACGAATTTCAATTATGAAAATGGCGGCGGGCTGAGCCCCGTGGGGCACGGCAATGGGTTTGATTTCGGGCTGGCGGCCGAAATTGGCAAAATCGTGCGCGTCGGCGCCTCGGTGGCTGACCTGGGCTCGATGACCTGGACGGGCAACGTGCTGCAGGCGCAGGACCAGAAATTGCAGCAGGTGAACAGCTCCGGCCTGAGCACCTACGACGTCATCAACGAAATCAGCAAGCAGTTCAGCAACACCGAGTCGACGCTCTTCACCTACGAAGCGTCCAAGGAGCGCAAGGCTTCGCTGCCAGCCAAGCTGCGCCTGGGCGGCGGCGTCCGCATCAGCCAGTTCTTCGAAGCCGGCCTCGACGTGACCCTGCCCCTCAACAAGGTGGCCGGCAACCTCACTGCGCCCTTCGTGGGCGTGGGCGTCGACTACAAGCCCCTGCACTGGCTTAAGCTGAGCAGCGGCTTCACCGAGGGCGCCGGCTACGGCAAGAGCCTGCCGCTGGGCCTCACCTTCGTGACGCCCATCTGGGAAGCCGGCATCAGCACCCGCGACGTGGTGGGTTTGCTGAGCGAGGAATCGCCGTATTCGTCGGTGGCCTTTGGCGTGCTGCGGTTTAAGATTGGCGGGGAGTCGACGACGAATTAAGAGTTAAAAACAAAAACGCCTGTCATCCTGAGCGGAGCGAAGGACCTTATCACGTCAGAACAAGCTGTTTTAACGTGATAAGGTCCTTCGCTCCGCTCAGGATGACAGGCGTTTTTATTGCCCAAACCAACCCTACGGCACCACCACAAACGCGGGCAACCCCAGCTTGCTGCGGCGGCCGCCCAGCTTCAGGCCCTCGTCTACGTACTTGCAGTCCTTGCCCAGGGCGTTGGGGTTTTCGATGACGCCGAGGTTGGGGTTGTCTTCGCGGGCCACGTAGATGCGGCCGTCGGGCCCGAGCTGCAGGGCGCCGATTTTGCGGTTGGCCGACTTGCCCACCATGACTTTGTCCTTGGTTTTGAGGTCGAACTGCCAGATTTGGGTTTCGCCGCCGCCCACGCCGTTGCAGGTGCCATACACCTTGGAGCCGTCGGGCGAAAATTCCACGCCGTAGGCCTCGGCAAAGGGCCCGAAGCTACGCGGGTTGCTCACCTTGCCGGTGGCGCGGTCAAAATCGTAGATTTCAAACTTGTTGGTTTCGCGCCAGAGGGCGGCGGCGAGGTGCTTGCCGTCGGGCGAAAACTTGAGGGCGCCGATGGCGTTGCGGCCGGGGCCGGCGTTCATGCTGCCCACGTTGCTCATCAGCGGCTTGCCGGCCACGCCCTCGGCCGTCACGAGGTAGCTCACGAAGGCGTTGGAGTTCCAGCGGTGGGCCACCACCCAGGTGTCGCGGCCGTTCTGGTGGCGCACGGCGGCCAGCTTTTCGGCCACGGGCTGGATGAGGAGCAGGTTCACGCGGGGTAAGTCGCCGAAGCCGTCGTCGCGGGTCATGTCCACTATCGAGTAGCGCAGGCCGTTGGGCGTGCCCTGCGGTGCCACCGTGAAGATGTAGAAGATGTTGCCCGAGCCGGGGTCGGGCACGATGAGGGCCGACTGGGTGCTGCTGCCGCTGCCCATCAGCTGGCGGCCGTTGGGCATGGGCTGATGCTTGCGGTTCCACACGGTTTCGCCGTTGGTGTAGAACAGCAATTCGCCCTTGGCGGTGGTGGCCACGGCGCAGCCTTCGTAGGTGCTCATCTTGCCGTCGTTCAGCGGCTTGGGCGTGCCATCGGCGAAGGTCAGGCCGGCCTGCTGGCCGAAGTACCACAGGTCGGTGGGCCGCTGGGCCTGGGCGGTGAGGGTGAAAAACAACGAGGAAAGCGCAAGCAAAAGGCGTTTCATGGGCACGGGGAATCAGGTTGGTTTCGCGGCTAAACGAAAAAACCGTGCCTAATGGTGCCTTGTATCGTGGACTCTGCGAGTCCGCGCTTAGGCGAACGTTCTGGCGATGCGCGGACTCGCAGAGTCCACGCTACAATCAGCTTACCGCGCCACCAACAGCGCTTCCGTCCGCATCACGTCATGATGCTGCTCAAAATACACGAAGCCCGGCATCAAACCCCGCCAGAAGGCTTGGTGTGGGCTGTTGCGGCGCTTGGCCAGCTCGGTTTCGGTGATGGGAAAGGGGAAGAGGTGCACCGGAATGACAGCCTGCCCGGCCGCCCGCGCCGCCACGGCCAGCAGGTACACTTCCTCGATGCCCGCATCGGTGATGGGCAGGCAGCCGATGGAGGCCTCGCCGCCGTGGATGAAGATGTCGCCGCCGGGGTGGGGCTCGCCCAGGGCGCGGTCGGCGGCGTTGGGGTAGTTCAGGCCCAGCGAAAGGTGGTAGTTGCTTTTGGGGTTGAAGCGGTCGATTTCGTAGAAGCCTTCGGGCACCTGGTAGTCGCCGCTCCGGCGCTTGGGCCCCAGCGTGCCCGACGTGGCCGACAGCGGGTAGGTTTTGAGCAGCTGAAATGCGCCGCCGCCCTGGTTGCGGGCCCATAGCTCCAGCTCGGCGCGGCTTTTTATCATCCGGATAAAAACTTCCAGCTTTTTCGGGTCGAGGGCGTGTGCGTGCAGCCGCGTGGCCAGCTCCGCCCCAATGCCCGCCTGCGCCGCCCGCACCCGCGGAAACCGCAGCTGCTCCTGCCAGAAGGCGGCCGGGCTTTTTCCGGTCAGGCTATCGGCCGCAGCCTTGCCGCCGGGCGAGGCACAGCCCTGAGCCAATAGTTGAAACCCAACCAATAGCAACAACCCGCAGCACGACAAACGACGCAGCATAAAACCCGAACGGTGAAAGTGGAGAATGCGCTTACAACGACATTCGACTGTTTCTATTTTGTGGGTTAGCGGGAATTCGCACTTTTTAAAAGGCCTGTGTTCCGACGCTTGAGCAGCCGCGTGTGAGGAAACGGCCGGCCATCGTGCCTATTTTGCGCGTCGTTCACCGCCACCACGCACAAAATGGGTTTTCGGAGCTTTGGGCTGCTTATTCTGGGAGTTTTGCTTGCCGGACTACCGGCCCGGCTGCGGGCGCAGGGCTGGCAGCGCGACCCCGTGCTGAGCCAGGTGCTGGTGAAGCAGCTGGTGCGCGACGCCGCCGGCCTGATGTGGGTGGGCACCGACGAAGGCCTGCTGCGCTACGACGGCTACGAACTGGTGCCCCTGCGCCGGCTGCTGCGCGCCGGCACCCCCGACACCCTGCCGCCCGGCCCCGTGCAGGGCCTGGTAGCCGACGCCACGGGTGTGCTGTGGGTGGGCGGCCCGGCCGGGCTATTTCGCTACGTGCCCGCCACCGCACAACTGGCCCGCGTGGCGCTGCCGGGTGTGCCCGCCGGCCGCGCCGAAGTGTACGAGCTGTGGCAGCACCCGCGCACCCGCCGGCTGTGGGTGAGCTACGCGGCCGGCCGCCTGGCCTGCCTGGGGCCCGATGGCCGGCCCGACCCGGCCGTGCCCACCTGGCGCCTGCCGCGCCCCGTGCGCTGGCTGGCCCCCGAGGCCCGGGGCGCGGGCAGCTGGGTGCTAACGGACGGGGCGCGCCTCTTTCACCTCGCCAATGGCCGGGCTACCGAAACCCCCGGCTGGCCCGGCCGCGTGCTGCTGCCCGTGCCCGACACGCAGCCGCAGCAGTTTGTAAGCACCCACGCCCTGTACGAGCAGGTGGCGCCCGGTGCCCCGCTACGCGAGCGCCGCCGCTGGCAGACGGCCGGCGGCGAGGATGGATTCCAGCCGCTGCAGCTGCCCGACCGCACCTGGGAAATCGTGAACCGGGGCCAGTTGATTACCCTGCACTGGCCGGCCGGGCCGGGGCTGCCCGAGGTCAGCCTCGGCCCTGCCCCCCGCGACGGCAGCTCCAACACGCCGCTCAAATACACCGTGCAGGGCACCCCCGACGGCCTGCGCTGGACGTACTCGCGCGGCCGGCGCGGCTGCTACAAGCTGCGGCCCCTGCCCCCCTTCATCACCCCGCTGGCCGGCCCGGGGGGCGAAACCTACAGCACGCGCGGCCTGACCCGCCTGCCCGACGGCCGTTTGCTGGTGGGCGGATACGGCCCGGCATTGGTGCAGGCCGCTGGCCGCCACACAGCCCCGCTGCAGCCCTTGCGGCTGGGCCAGAACCGGTTGCCTCGCATTCTGTACGGCCTCCTCACCGTGGGGAAACGCGTATTTTATGCCGAAGAAAACCACGGCTTTGGCGAGCTGAGCCCGCGCACGGGCGAGCTGCTTGCTTATAGCTTCAGGCCGGGCAGCCCACCCAACGCCGTGGCCCAAACGCTGCTGCACGACGCGCAGGGCCGGGTGTGGGGCGGGGCCAAGCCGGGCCTGTTTTTGCTCGATACCGCCCGGCACCTCGCCCAGCCCTACGCCACGAGCGCGGCGGCGGCCATGCTGATGCGTCTCGATATTCGCGGCCTGACCCAGGACCCGCGCGGCCAGTTGTGGCTGGCCACCAACAAAGGGCTGTACTGCCTGCGGCCCGGGAGCGGGCAGCTGGTGCCCTACGGCCCGGCGCAGGCTGGCCGGCAGCATCTGCCCACGGCCGATGTGCTGTGCGCCCACGCCACGCCGACGGGCCAGGTGTGGCTGGGCACCCGCGACCAGGGCCTGCTGCTGCTCGACCCCGGCCGGGGCATTGTGCAGCGCTACACGGTGGGCACCGGTTTGCTGAGCGCCACGGTGGTGTCGGTGTTGCCGGGCCGGGCCGATGAGGTATGGGCCGGCACCTACGCCGGCCTGGTGCGCGTGCAGCCCGCCCGCCGCCGCGCCAGCGTGTATGGCGAAGCCGACGGCCTGCGCAACGCCGAGCTGAACCGCCAGGCCGCCTGGCGCGACGCCGACGGCACCCTCTACTTCGGCGGCGTGGGCGGCCTGCACCGGGTAGTGCCCGCCCGCGCCCCGGCCGACGTGCCCGCGCCCCGGCTGCTGCTCACCGGCACCACCCACTACCAGAATGCCGGCCCCCGGGGGCGTACCAGCTACGCGCCGGCGGCTCCGGCCAGCGCCCCGTTGCGCCTGCCGCCCGATACCCAGTTTGCCGCCTGGCACCTGGCCCTGAGCGACTACCTCACGCCGGAAGGTGCCCGGTTCCAGTACTGGCTGCTGGATAAGAACGGCCGGGTGCAGTGGCACGCCTTCACCCCGCGCACCCTGCTGCTGCCCGTGCCGCAGCCGGGGCGCTACACCCTCCTGGTGCGGGGCGAAACGGCCAAAGGGCTATTCGCGGCCAATGCGTTGCGCCTGCCGCTGGAGGTGCAGGCCCTGTGGTGGCAGCGCCCGGTGGTATGGGTGCTGGCCTTTGGCCTGGCGGCCGCTTCGGCCTACTGGCTGCACCGCCGCCGCCTGGCCCGCGCCCTGCGCGAAGCCCGGCTGCGCACCAGCATCGCCGCCGATTTGCACGACGAGGTGGGCACGCTGCTTACCCGCGTGAGTGTGCAGGCCGAGCTGCTGCGGGGCCTGCCGGCCGACCTGCAGGACGCCGCCCTCGACCGCCTGCTGCGCAACAGCCGCGCCGCCGCCAGCACCATGCGCGACGTGGTGTGGGGCATCGATGCCCGCGCCGATTCGGCCGGCTCGCTCTTCGACCGCATGCGCGAGTACCTCGACCAGACGGCCGCCGCCGCCGGCTGGCAAACCGAGCTCAGCACCACCGACTGGCCCGATACGACGCCGCTGCCACCGGCCGTGCGCCAGTCGGTGTACCGCATTTTCAAGGAAGCCGTGACCAATGCCGTGCGCCACGCCCAGGGCGCCACCCTGCTGCGCGTGCAGATGAGCCGCCGGGCCAACCAGCTGGTGCTCAGTATTACCGATGACGGCGGGCCGCAGCCGGCCCGGCTTACCCGCACGGGCATGGGCCTGCTCAACATGGCACAGCGGGCGGCCGGGCTGGGCGGCCATCTGCGGGCGGAGGCGCGGGCCGGGGGCGGCTTTGAAGTGCGGCTGGAAGTGCCGTTGCCGGCATAGGTGGCTGGATGAATTGGAAGGAATAATCCAGCGCGTCATGCTGAGCGCAGTCGAAGCATCTCTACCGCAATAGTAAACCTAATCGATTGGATTAGTTACCCGGCAGAGATGCTTCGACTGCGCTCAGCATGACCGTTCTAATGATTTATCCGCTTATCCGTGCCAAACTACAGCTGCCCCTTGGCGTGGCGGCTCAACAGCTCGGCGCGGCTGCTGACCTGCAGCTTGCGGTAGATGTTTTTGACGTGGGTGCGCACCGTATCGGGCGAGAGGCCGAGGCGGGTGGCTACCTGCTTGTCGCCGAGGCCGTCGACCATGCCTTCGAGCACCTGCTGCTCGCGCTCTGAGAGCAAGCCGGCCTGGGCGGTGGGGGTGGGCTTGAAGTGGGCCAGCACCTGCCGGGCCACGGCGCGGCTCATGGGCGCGCCGCCGCGGGCCACTTCCAGCACGGCGGCTTTGAGGTCGGCCAGGGGCTGGTTTTTGAGCACGTAGCCCGAGGCACCCCGGCACAGAGCCTGGTAGATGCGGTCGGGGTCGTCGAAGACGGTGTGCATCACTACCTCCGTGTCGGGCAGCAGCTGTTTGAGGCGGGGCAACGCGTCGAGGCCGCTGCGGCCGGGCAGGCCCACGTCGAGCAGCACCACCTGCGGGGCTTGCAGCAGGTCGGGCAGCTGGTCGAAAAACGACTCGGCCGAGCCGGCCAGTAGCACGCAGCTTAGCTCGGGCTGGCGGCAGAGGTAGTCCGAATACAGCTGGCGCAGCTCAGGGTCGTCTTCGACCAAGGCCAGACGCAGGGGAGCAGTGGTGGAAAAAGGGGCAGACATAGGGCAAAGGTCCGGGCTTACAAGCTCCGAAAAAAACGCTCTGCCTACCGCATTTGAGTGATGCCGGCGGCTTGCCTGCCCGGCGGCCCGGCCCGGACCTTTGCCTTATCCATTAAGCCGGTCTAAGTCAATTCGGCCCTTTTTGCTTTCTTCGATGGCTCATTTCTCTACTTTTCTGGCGGGCGCGGCGCTGCTGGCCCTGCCTTTTTTTGCCCCGGCGCAGGGCGTGCTCATTGGACCGGCGGGTGGGGGCACGGCGGCGGCCGGCGCGGCCCTGGAGGTGCGCTCCGACACCAAGGGCTTTCTGCCGCCGCGCCTCACCTACGCCAACCGCGTGGGCATGACCAACGCCGTGGCCGGCATGCTGGTGTACCAGTCCGACTCGCCCGGCGGGCAGCCGGGTGCGGGCTATTACTACTACACCGGCGGGGGCTGGCTGCCGCTCCAGACCCAGGGCGACAACCTGGGCAACGGCGTGGCCGGCACCAACGTCAACCTCAACGGCAATAAGCTGGTGGGCTCGGCCGGCAGCGTGGGGCTGCGCATCGACGACCTGGGCAGCAGCCGGGGGGCCGACGACAACGCCGTGCTCGACTTTATCATCGGCGAGAAAGGCGTGGTGCTGCCGCGCTTCAATTACCAGACCCGCGAAGCCCTGGGCCCAACCCCGCCCCAGGGCCTGGTGTTTTTCAACACCGACACCAACCACCTGAACGTGTTCGACGGCACGAGCTGGCAGGAGGTGAGCACCACCGCCAGCTCGGCCACCGAATATACCTACACGGCCCCGGGCGTGCATACCTACTTCGTGCCCGACGGTGTGACCTCCCTGCACCTGGAAGTGGCGGGCGCTTCGGGCAGCAGACTGCTGGGCCAGGCCCTGCCCGGGGGGGGCGGGACGGTATCGGCCGATATCGACGTGCAGCCCGGCGACATCCTTTATCTGCTGGTGGGCGGCACCGACGGCAGCAACGGCGACCCCGCCGGCAGCGGCGGCCTGAGCCTGTCCAACACCCAGCCGCCGGCCCGCAACCCCTACGGCGAGAACGGCGGCGGCGCCAGCGAGGTGCGCTACGTCACCCGGCCGCCCGCGCCGGGAACCTTGCCCGCGCGCAACACCACGCAGCTGGTGGCCGGCGGCGGCGGGGGCGGCGCGTCGTACCTGACGCCTTCGGGAAACACGCGCTACACCGACGGCGGGGCCGGCGGCTTTCGGAATACCGGCCCTCAGACAAACCAAGCCCTGGACGGGGGCAGCACCTCCAACAACACCGCCTACGGCGGACGCGGGGCCACCAGTACGGCCGGAGGGCGCCGGGGCTCGGGCTCGGGCGGCACCGATGGCGCGGCCAACCTGGGCGGCAGCATCACGCTAAGCCAGAGTCAGGTGCGGCAGGGCTTTGGGCCGGGCGGCGGCGGCGGCGGCTACTTTGGCGGCGGCTCGGGCACCTCCGGCACGGGGCCCAATGCCGGCGTGGGCGGCGGCGGCGGCGGGGCTTCATTTGCGCTCGGCAACGGGCGCATCACCAACGTGGTGCACCAGCAGGGCGTGAATTTTGGCAATGGCTACATCAAGCTCACGGTCAATCCGTAGTCGGCGCCGGGTTGCCACTACCCCTTCCTTTCTGACGATGAAACACGTTTTCTCTCTTGGATGGCTCTTGGCCGTGGCGGCCCTGCCCGCCGCCCGGGCCCAGGATTTGGTGAATAACGGCGCCACCATCAGCCTGTCGGGCGGCGCGGCGCTGTCGGTGAGTGGCGCGCTGCAAAACGCCAGCGGCACCCTGGACCTGAGCAGCGGCCCCAACGAGGTGTACGTGGGCGGCAACCTGCTGAACGCCAGCGGGGCCACCCTCACGCCCGGCACCGCCAGCACCGTCACCCTCAACGGCCCGGCCGCCCAGCAGCTCAGCCTGAACGGGGCCCAGCTGCGCAACCTGACTGTGAGTAACCCCGGCGGTACCGTCAGCCTGCCCGCCAACAGCAACGCAGACATTGCCGGCACGCTGACGCTGAGCGGCGGCATGGTGACGACGGACCCATCCTCCACCCTGCGCCTGCTCGATGGGGCTACGCTCGTGGGCGAGCAGAGCGGCCGGTACGTGAAGGGCAATCTGGCGGCGGTGAGGAATAGTGTGCCCGCCGGCATGGCCACCGTTTTCCCCAACAGCTTCACCATCACGCCCACTACCGCCACCACTTCCCTGACCGTGACCCGCCGGGCGGGCCTCACCCTGAGCCAGGTCAGCTACGGCACCAGTGCCAGCGGCAACCGGGGCATCGACCGTATCTGGAGCACGTCGGCCCCCGTCAAAGGCACCGTGCAGCTAAGCTGGCTAATTGACAATGACCTTGGCCTCAGCAATTTCGCCCAAAGCCAGGTGTGGGGCCGGGCCGCCGCCCCGGTGGCAGGCTCCGGATGGGCGCGCATCAGCCCCGCTCAAAACGCGGCCGGCACCCGCACGGCCACGGGCACGGCCCCGGCCAGCGGCCTCTCGTTTTTCACCGTGAGCACCGCCGACTCGCCGCTGCCCGTCACGCTGGTCGATTTTGGGGCCCGGCGTGAGGGCTCGCTGGTCCGCCTGAGCTGGCGCACCGCCCAGGAGCTGAACAACGACTACTTTGTGGTGGAGGTGAGCCCCGACGGCTGGGCTTTCCGCCCGGTGGGCAGCCCGGTGCCCGGCCAGGGCACCACCAATACCCCCACGGATTACGCCTTCACCGACCCCAACCTGCTCACCTACGCCACCGCCCTGGTGTACTACCGCCTGCGGCAAGTGGATACGGATGGCACGGCCAGCTACTCGCCGGTGCGCACCATTGCCCTGACGGCGGCCGCTACCGGCCTGGCCCTGTACCCCAACCCGGCCAGCACCGGGGCCACGCTCACGGGCACGCGGCCCGGCACGGTGGTGCAGATGTACGACGCGCTGGGACGCGCCGTGACGGCGGCCACCGCCGATGCCACGGGCACCGCGACACTGGCCCTACCCTTCGGCCTGGCCACGGGCGTGTACGTGGTGCGCGCCGGCGATAAGGCGCTGCGCCTGACGGTGGAGTAGTGCGCCGCCCAAGCCGCCGCCGACCACGCTGACCTGTAAACCCTGAAGGAGCAGCTGGCCCGTCTGCTGGTCGAGGCTCCAGCCGGGGCGCCGGTGCGCAAGTAGCCGGCTAGCCGGCCCGTCGGCTTGGCCGAAGTCTCCCGTTGTCCTTTTGCTTGTTGCGTATGCTTTGCAAGACACGACTCGACGCTGTTAGTTCGGGGAGATTTCGCGGGCGGCGCGGCCCCGCCAGATTTGGGGAGGCGTCAAGCAAGGGTAGCCGCGTTACCTTCGCAGCCGTTGCGGCGGCCGGGGTGCCGTTGCTGCTTCGCTCATGATTTTATCCTCAATAAACCGCCGCCTCGCCTCGTTGCTGCCGCTCCTGGCGTTGCTCAGCTGCACCGGCAACTCCGCCCGGAAAGCTGCGACCGAGGCGCCCGGCGTGCTGCCCGGTCCCATTGCCGGCACCACCCAAACCCGCCTGCCCAACGGCTGGAAGCTGAGCCCCGCCGGCACCGCCACCCCGCTCGGCGATTTGCCCTTGAACCTGCAAATCAGCCCCGACGGCCGCCTGGCCGCCGTGGTGAATGCCGGCTGGGGCAAAAACTCGGTTCAGCTGCTGGAGGTGGCCACCGGCAAGCTGCTCGACACCAAAGAGGTGCCGGCCGCCTGGGCCGGGCTGGCCTTCGCGCCCGACGGCCGCACGCTCTACGCCTCCGGCGGGCAGCACAACCGCATTCACACTTTCCGGGTCGAAGGTCAAAAACTGCTGGCCGACAGCGCCCTGGTGCTGGGCCAGAAGTGGCCGAAGCAGAAAATCGGCGTGACCGGCCTGGCCGTGGATGGCCGTCGCCAGCAGCTCTACGCCGTCACGCGCGAAGACAACTCGCTCTACACCTTCGACCTGAAAACGCGCCGGATTCTGCGCACCCTCAGGCTGCCGGCCGAAGCCTACGCCGTCCTGCTCAGCCCCGATGGCGCGCGGCTTTACATCAGCCTCTGGGGCGGGCACGCGGTGGCGGTGTATGATGTGGAAACGGAACAACTGATGCCCAGCATTCCCGTCGAAAGCCACCCCAACGACCTGGCCCTGACCCGCGACGGCCGCCGCCTGTTCGTGGCCAACGCCAACAGCAACTCGGTGTCCGTCATCGACACCCGCGCCGGCCGCGTAACCGAAACCCTGAACACGGCCCTTTTCCCCGCCTCGCCCGCCGGCAGCACGCCCGACGGCGTGGCCCTGAGCGCCGACGACTCCCAGCTGTTCATTGCCAACGCTGATAATAACTGCGTGGCCGTGTTCGACGTGCGCGACGCGGCCGCCAGCCGGCCGCTGGGCTTCGTGCCCACCGGCTGGTACCCCACGGCGGTGCGCGTGGCCGGCGCCCAGCTGCTGGTACTGAGCGGCAAAGGCAGCACCTCGCGCCCCAATCCCAACGGGCCCAACCCCGTGCGCGACGAGGGCGAGAAGGGGGACGGCTACATTGGCGGGCTGCTGCACGGCGCGCTCTCGCGCCTGCCCGTGCCCGATGAAATGGCCCTGGCCGCGTATTCGACGCAGGTTTATGCCAACACGCCGTTCAATAAAAACCGCGAGGCGGCGCCCGACGTGCCGGCCGGCAACCCCGTGCCGCAGCGCGTGGGGGAGTCGTCGCCCATCAAGCACGTCTTCTACATCATCAAGGAAAACCGTACTTACGACCAGGTGTTGGGTGATTTGCCGGCCGGCAATGGCGACGTCAGCCTCTGCCTGTTTCCCGAAAAGGTGACGCCCAACCACCACGCCCTCACCCGGGAGTTTGTGCTGCTCGATAATTTTTACGTGGACGCCGAGGTGAGCGCCGACGGCCACAACTGGAGCACGGCCGCCTATGCCACCGATTTTGTGGAGAAAACCTGGCCCAGCAACTACAGCGGCCGCGGCGGCGACTACGACTTCGAGGGCAGCAAGGGCGAGGTGGCCGAGCCCCAGGACGGTTTCCTGTGGGACTATTGTCTGCGCGCCGGCCGCACGTTCCGCTCCTACGGCGAGTTCGTGTTTCAGGGCAAGCCCACCAAGCCGGCCATCGCGGCCAACTACTGCAAGGAGTACGCGGGCTTCAACCTGAAAGTGAAGGACGTGGACCGCGAAAAGGTGTGGGAAAAGGACTTCGACCGGCTCGTGGCCGCCGGCCAGCTGCCCAACCTCAGCATCATCCGCCTGCCCAACGACCACACCTACGGCGCCCGCAAGGGCGAGCTCAGCCCGCTGAGCTACGCCGCCGACAACGACCTGGCCCTGGGCCGCCTCATCGAACACCTCTCGAACAGCCCCGTCTGGAAAGAATCGGTGGTGATGATAGTGGAGGACGACGCCCAGAACGGCCCTGACCATATCGACGCGCACCGCTCCACGGCCTACCTCATCGGGCCCTACATCCGGCGCAATGCCGTGGTACACACCGCCTACACAACGTCGGGCATGCTGCGCACGCTGGAGCTTATCCTCGGCCTGCCGCCCATGAGCCAGTACGACGCCGCCGCCCTGCCGCTCTGGGCCTGCTTCACGCCGAAGCCCAATTTCCGTCCCTACACCCTGCGCCCCGCCACCACCCCGCAGGACGTGCGCAACACCGCCTTCAACGCCCCCGCCCGCCGCTCCCTGAAATTCGACATGAGCCGCGAAGACGCCGCCCCCGATTTGGCCTTTAATGAGAACATCTGGCAGGCTATTCGGGGCGAAAAGAGCCAGATGCCGGCCCCGCGCCGCGCCGCTTTCCTGCGCGAGGCGAAGGCCAAGCACGAGGAGGAGGGCGATGACGACTGAAAGAAAAGCACGTCATGCCGAGCGCAGCCGAGGCATCTCGCTTGGGCAGTAACCCAAACGACAAGATTTACTGTTGCACGCGAGATGCCTCGGCTGCGCTCGGCATGACGTTCAAAAAACACGCAGCTTCAAATTCACTCCGCCTTCTCATGCAGCTCAAGTCCCTTTTCACCTTCCTCACGGCCCTTACCAAGCACAACGACCGCGCCTGGTTTCAGGAGCGCAAAGCCACCTACGACCAGCTGCGCAAGCAATTCGAGGAAGATGCCGAATACTGGTACCAGGAGCTGCAAAAGCTGGACCCCGCGCTGGCCGGGCCGCTGGGCCGCAAAAGCATCTTCCGCATCTACCGCGACGTGCGCTTCAGCAACAACAAAGACCCGTATAAGCTGCACTTCTCGGCCTACTTCACCGCCAGCGGCAAGGACATCGAAACGCCCGGCTACTACGTGCAGATTGGGCCGAACGGCAACACGCTCATCGGCGGCGGCTGGTACATGCCCGACAAAAACCAGCTGGCCGCCATTCGCCAGGAAATCGACTACAACGCCGACGAGCTGAAAGCCATTCTGGCGGCGCCCGATTTCCAGCGCTACTTCGGCGGCATGGGCGGCGACAAGCTCAAAAAGTCGCCCGCCTCCTACGATGTATCGCATCCCGAGATTGAGCTGCTCAAGCACAAAAGCTTCGTCGCCAGCCACCAGCTGAGCGACGCCGAGGTGTTAAGCCACGCCGATTTCCGGGCGCATGTGCCGAAAGTATTTGCGGCCATGGTGCCATTTTGCCAGTGGCTGCGCGGCGCGGTAGAAATGTAGCGTGGACTCTGCGAGTCCGCGCATGTCCGCGCATGGCTGGTCCGTTCGTTCAATGCGCGGACTCGCAGAGTCCATGCTACGGTGCTACCACTTCAGCACTTCCTCCTCGTGGCCGGCGCGGAAAAGGGCACTCTGCTTCTTGCCATTGGCTTCGATGTTGACGATGTTCATCTCATCACCAAATACATCAAGCATCATGGCTTGGCGCAGCTGCACGCCGGCCAGCGGGCCCGGCAGCGGTACTTTGCAGTAGAGCCAGTAGCCGTCGTTTTCGGCCTGCAGGCCCAGCACCTGCACTTGCAGCGGCGCGCCCGTGGGGGTACGCACTTGCAGGGTGCGCTGCACGTAAGCCGTGGTAAGGGCCAGCGGGCGCGGGCCGGCATCGGTCAGGTTCACCGGGGCCGCCTGGCCCTGCGAGAGGGCCTTCTCGAAATCATCGGTAAACACCTTCACCGACAGCTCCAACTGCTTCTTGGCCGCGTTGTAGCGCAGCTCCGTGAGGGTGCTGTGATAGGCGTGCAGGGCCGGGGCCGCGCCGGCCAAGGGCAATAGCGACGCGAGTGCAACGAAAGCGGCAGGCAGGCGCATGAAAGCGGATGGGGTAAAGGTGAAAAAGGAAAGAACGTCATGCAGAGCGGAGCGAAGCATCTTTACCGCGCAAGTAATTTGATTTACTACTGCGGTAAAGATGCTTCGCTCCGCTCTGCATGACGTTCTATTTTCGTGCCGAGAAACCTTCTCGCGCCAATGAAACGCCAGCTAGTTAAACAGCTTCATTACCTGCTTGAACACCAGCACGTAGGCCATCAGGGCCAGAATCAGGAACGTGCCCACACGCTGGGCGCCCTCCAGAAACGCATCCGACGGCTTGCGGCGCAGAATCATCTCGTAGAGCAGGAACACCACGTGGCCACCGTCGAGGGCGGGCACGGGCAGCAGGTTCATGAAGGCGAGCACCATGCTCAGGATGCCGGCCAGGCCCCAGAAGTGCTGCCAGTCCCAGACGCCGCCAAACTGCTGCGCGATTTCAACCGGGCCGCCCAGGTTTTTGGCCGACGCCTTGCCCGTCAGAATCTTGCCGAAGGCGCGGGCCTGCACCCACACGATGCCAAAGGCTTTTTTCGTGCCCACCGGCACGGCTTCAGCCAGCGAGTAGTGGCGCGTGCCGAAGGTGAGCGTCGACTTGCGCTCGAAGCCGATGTGGCCTTCGCCGTCCACGGCCACTTTGAGGGTGGTGGGCTGGCCGGCGCGTTGCACGTTCAGGGCTATGGTTTTGCCCTTGTTGGCCAGCAGAGTGGATTGCAATTCATCAAAAAACTGCACCGGGCGGCCGGCTACCGTCGTGATGACGTCGCCGACCTGCAGGCCCGCTTTGGCGGCGTTGCCGCCGGGCGTCACGCGGTCCACGGCGAAGGTTTCGCGGGGGCGGAGCAGGAGGCTGTCTTCGGTTTGCTTGCTCGATTTATCGAGAAAGTTGGTGGGCAGCTTCACGTCGGCCAGCTGGCCGTTGCGCTCCACGGTGAAGTAGGTGTTGTCGCCGAGCAGTACCTCGGGCTTGTAGATTTCGTCGAACTCAGTGAACGGGCGGCCGTTGATTTTCACCACCTTGTCGCCGGTCTGGAAGCCCACTTCGCGGGCCAGGCCGTTGGGCAGCACGCCGTATTTCACGGCCGAGGCCGGCAGGTAGGTTTCGCCATAGTAGGCCGTCATGGCCGTGAAAATGGCAATGCCGAGCACCACGTTCATGATAATGCCGCCGAGCATCACCAGCAGGCGCTGCCAGGCCGGCTTGCCCCGGAACTCGTCGGGCTGCGGCGGGCCGGCCAGGGCGGTGGCGTCCTGCGTCTCGTCAATCATGCCGTGAATCTGCACGTAGCCGCCCAGCGGAAACCAGCCGATGCCGTATTCCGTCTCGCCAATCTTCTTCTTGACCAGCGCGAAGTTGGCCACGTTGGGCATCGGAAACAGGAAGTCGAAGAAGATGTAGAACTTATCGACCCGGATTTTAAAGAGCTTGGCGAAGGCGAAATGGCCGAATTCGTGCAAGCCAACAAGGATGGAAAGCGCCAGCACAAGCTGGCCAATCATGGTGAGGATAGCCAAAGGGAAACGAGGGAAGTGTTGTGTTAAAAGAACGTCATGCTGAGCGCAGCCGAAGCATCTCTACCGCGCAACTAATCAATGATGACTGCAACGAAGCAGTAGAGATGCTTCGGCTGCGCTCAGCATGACCGGCTTTGACAGCACATGACAAAAGTTGTTAAACCAAGGTTTCGGCCAGCCGGCGCGTTTCCGCGTCAGTCGCCACCAGGTCGGCCAGAATCGGCTCCGCAAGGTACGATACCCGCGCCAGGCACTCGGCCACGAGGTCCGACATCTGGCGGAAGCCGACCTGCTCCCGCAAAAATGCGGCCACGGCCACTTCGTTGGCCGCGTTGAGCACGCAGGGCGCGTTGCCGCCCCGCCGCATGGCCCCAAACGCCAGCTCCAGGTTGGGAAATGCCACCCGGTCGGGCGCCTCAAAGGTCAGGGTGGGGTAGTCGAGAAAGGAGAAGCGCGGGAAGGTGTTGGCCAGCCGCTGCGGGTAGCCCAGCGCATACTGGATGGGCAGCTTCATGTCGGGCAAGCCCAACTGCGCTTTCAGCGAGCCGTCCTGGAACTGCACCAGCGAGTGCACGATGCTTTGCGGGTGCACCACCACGTCAATCTGCTCATTGGTAAGTCCGAACAGCCACTTGGCTTCGATGACTTCAAGGCCCTTGTTCATGAGCGAGGCCGAGTCGATGGTGATTTTAGCGCCCATGTCCCAATTGGGGTGCTTCAGGGCCTGGGCCTTAGTCACGGCCTCCATCTCGCGGGCCGAGCGGCCGCGGAAAGGGCCACCCGAAGCGGTGAGGATGATTTTCTCGATGGGATTCTGTTCCTCGCCCACCAAACACTGGAAAATGGCCGAGTGCTCCGAGTCGACGGGCAGTAGGCGCACGTGGTGTTGCTTGATGAGGCCCGTAATGAGCTCGCCGGCCACCACCAGGGTTTCCTTGTTGGCGAGGGCAATGTCCTTGCCGGCCCGGATGGCGGCCACCGTGGGCAGCAGCCCGGCGTAGCCCACCAGCGCCGTGAGAACGATATCGATTTCGGGTCGGGTTACGACTTCGGCCAGGGCAGCGGTGCCGGACATTACTTCCGTTTCGGGCTGGTCGGCTAGCGCTTCTTTTAGATTTTGATACAGGCTTTCATCGCCGATGACCACGGCGGCGGGCCGGAACTCGCGCGCCTGCTGCGCCAGCAGCTCCCACTGTCGCTGCGCGCTCAGCACCGCCACCCTAAACCGGCCCGGCTGTTGCCGCACTACTTCCAGCGCCTGCGTGCCGATGGAGCCCGTGGCGCCCAGCAACGCCAGCGTTTTTACCTCGTTTTTCTCAACCATAATGCTACTGACACAGAAACGTGGCAAAAGTACGCCGCCCTTGCCCTCGTCGGCTTAGGCGTAAGCTGTCATTCCGACAAAGGAGGAATCTGGGATTGTCCGCTTAAACGGTTTGTCCCAGATTCCTCCTTCGTCGGAATGACAAAAAATCGTCGGAATGACAGCTTGCTACACCCGCTTGAGGGTGGCGGCCACGAACTGGTCGATGACCGTGGCAATGGCCTTCACTTCGGCCGCGACGCCTTCGGTGAGGGCGGGGGCAGCATCGGGGGGCGTGGTGCTTTCGGCCAGCGCGGTGAGGCGGGCCAGCTGCCCGCCGATGGCCCCGTACACGGGTGCCCAGAGCACGGCGGTGCTGTCGGCGTGGGCGCCGAGGGTGCGGCGCAGCTCCAGCAGGCGCATCACCACGCCGGCCAGGGTGGCCAGCAGGGCGCGCTCGATGGGCGAAAACTGCCGGGGCGGGCCGTCGTACACGCACAGCGAGCCGAGGTTGAAGCCGTCGGGAGTGCGCAGGTTGTGGCCGGCGTAGAAGCTCAGGCCCAGCTGCTGCAGTAGGGAAATATCCACGCCGGGCGCGCTGGCCAAGTTCATGTTTTCGTACACCGCCGTTTCATCCTGCAAAATGGTGGCCGAGCACAAGCTCATATTGCGCGGCACCCTTTCTACCGCCACGGGCAGGTTGTAAGGCGCTTTCACCAGCACCTCGTCTTTTTCCACGATGGAGAGCATGGCGTTGGACACGCCGAAGAGCCGCGCCGTGGCGGCCACCACGTCGTCGAGGACTTTTTCGCTGCGCGCGTCGAGCAGCTGGTAGCCCGCGAGGGCCTGGAGCCGGGCCGCGTCGTTGGCCGGTATCAGGGAAGTGGAATTATCAACCAAAATCAAGGAGTCAAGAAGGGCAGGCCCGTATGAAACAGCCGGTGCCGGCCGCGAGGCAAATGCCCATACTGCTGAGCTGCCAGTTGCTGCTTTTACCGCTGGCGAGGGGGCAGGGTTGCGTAACCAAGCTGGTATTGTGCAACTTTCTTCCAACGTACCCGCGCTGCCGGGGCTGGCTGCCGCTGCTACGGCCGGCGGCGCTGCAACTAACGGCGTTGCAGCGTCGAGACCAGAAACTGGTCGATGATGCCCACAATGGCGCCGGCTTCCTGCGCCACGGCCGGGGAGAGCTGCCCGCCGGCGGGCGCGGCGCGACGGGTGAGGTCGGCGAGGCGTTTGAGCTGTTCGCCGATGGCCCGGTACACGATTTCCCAGAGCGAGGAGGTGGCGCCGGCGTGGGCGCCCAGGGTGCGGCGCAGCTCCAGCAGGCGCATCACCATGCCGGCCAGGCGGCCCAGCAGCGTGCGTTCGAGGGAGGTGAAACGGCGCGGCGGGCCGTCGAGCAGGCAGAGCGTGCCGAGGTGGTGGCCGTCGGGGGTGCGCAGGGGGTGGCCGGCGTAGAAATGCAGCCCCATTTGCCGCACCAGCGTGAGGTCGACGCCGGGCACGCCGGTTTTTTCCACGTCTTCAAATACCGTCGTCTCGTCCTGCAAAATGGTGGCCGAGCAAATGCTCTGCGCCCGGGGCACCCGCTCGATGGGCGTGGGCAGGTTGTAGGGCGCTTTCACGAGCACCGTGTCCTTCTCCACGATGGAGAGCATGGCGTTGGACACGTGGAACAGGCTGGCGGTGGTGGCCACCACGTCGTCGAGCACTTGTTCGCTGCGGGCGTCGAGCAGCTGGTAGCGGTCAAGGGCCCGGAGGCGGGCGTCGTCGTTGGCCGGAATCAGGGAGGCGAGTAGAGAATTCACAGCGGGTAGGGTGAAGAGGCGTGAGCAAGCTAACGAAAAAACAGAGCCGTTGGCTACGCAGGCACCGCTTCGGCCCGAATTGGGAAAACAGCTTGGCGCGCTTGCTCCCGTAAAAAAATGCCTTTCGGCGCAATTACGGCCGCCCGGCGCCACGCGCTACCTTTGACACCGTGTCCGTTTCTCCCGAAATTACTCTTGACTACGACGTCGCCATCATTGGTGCCGGGCCGGCCGGCGCGGCCTGCGCGCTGGCCCTGCGTCAGCACGGCCTGCGCGTGGCGTTGCTGGACAAAGCCCGGTTCCCGCGCGACAAAGTGTGCGGCGACGCCGTGCCCGGCCAGGCGTTCAAAGCCCTGCGCCAGCTCGACCCGGCCTTTGTGGAGCAGCTGTGGCAGCTGCAGCCGCGCGACGACGTGCGTGACTCCCGCCTGGTAGCGCCCGGCGGCGCCAGCCTCACGCTGCAATGGAAGCTGCCCAGCTTCAACAGCCCCCGCGAAACGTTCGACGCGGCGTTGCTGGAATTAGTGCGCCAGCATTCCGCCACCGAAATCCTCGAAAACACCGGCCTCAAAACCTTGAGTATTGAGCCTGATTTTGCACGCCTGACCACCATTAAAGGCCGCGAAATCACGGCCCGGCTGGTCATTGGCTGCGATGGGGCCAATTCCGTGGTGGGCCGCAAGCTGCTGCCCGCCCCGCTCGACCGCGCCCACCACTGCGCGGGGGTGCGGGCCTATTATGAAAACGTGGCGGGCGCCAGCAGCGGCACCACCGAGTTTTTCCTCAGCAGCGACTACCTGGCCGGCTACGTCTGGCTGTTTCCGGTGGGTGCGGGGCGCTACAACGTGGGCCTGGGCATGCTGTCCGAAATCGTGGCCAAGCACAAAGTCGACCTGAAAGAGGTGCTGACGCGCGTGCTGGCCACCCACCCCGAGCTGGCCGGCCGCTTTGCCGACGCCCGGCAGCTGGGGCCGATTGTGGGCTTCGGGCTGCCGCTGGGCGGCGGGCGGGCGCGCAGCATCAGCGGCGCGCGGTTTATGCTGTGCGGCGACGCGGCCTCGCTCATCGACCCGTTGCAGGGCCACGGCATCGACACGGCCATTCAGAGCGGCATTCTGGCGGGGGCGCAGGCGGCGGCTTGCTTTGAAAAGCAGGATTTCAGCGCCGGGTTCATGCAGCAATACGATGCGCAGGTGGCCCACAAAATCGGCAGGAAGCTGGCCAAAAGCTACCGCCTCATGCGCTTCCTCAGCAACAAGGCGTGGCTGGTGAATGCGGCCGTGCGCCTGGCCCGCGTGCCCGGGCTGAAGCCGTGGGTGCAGCGGGCAATAGGGTAGGGGGCGTACAACGATTCTGGAATCGCTCTAACAATTGTGCCCAATGGCTTTCAGCGACATCGAATACCGGGAAGTGAAGCCGCCGCCGGCGCTGGCCGAATTTGTGGAAAGCTTCTGGCTGCTCATCAACCATTCCGATGCCGGGCAGCCGGTGGTGCTCATCCCCGATGGCCGCGTGGATACGTTCTTCTCGCACTCAGCCACTGAGCCCTACCATGTCATGTTGCGCGGGCTGGACGGCCGGCCGGGCGCCCAGGCAATTCCGGCCCGAATAACCACCTTTGCCATTAGCTGGAAGCTGCTGGCGGTGGAATACCTGCTGCCCGTGCGGCTGGCCAGCCTGCTGGATGGCGGCTGCTACCTGCCGCCGGATTTCCTGGGTATGACGGCGGCGGATTTAGGCGACTTCGATGCTTGTTGCGCCAAAGCGACGGCGCGCATCGCGCAGCTGATTCCGCCCGAAATCGACGCCCGCAAGCGCCGGTTGTTCGACCTGCTCTACGCCTCCGACGGGGCGCTGACGGTAGAGGCCCTAGCCAAAGCGGCAGGCTGGAGCAGCCGGCAAATCAATCGGTACTTCACCCAGATGTTCGGGCTTTCGCTGAAGAATTACGCCAACATTCTCCGGTTTCGGGCCTCGCTGCCGCAGCTCGAAGCCGGCCGGCTTTTCCCCGAGGAAAACTTCGCCGACCAGGCTCATTTCATCCGGGAAATCAAAAAGTACGCGGGCGTGGTACCGAAAGAGCTGGCCCGGAACGAAGGCGACCGATTTATACAATTATCCGCTTTGTCGAAGAAATAATTTTGTGCTGAATCTTACTTATTCAGCCAATTATGTTGCTTCAAAACAAACAGATAGCCATTGTGGGCGGCGGCCCCGGCGGCCTGACGCTAGCCCGCCTGCTCAAGCAAACCGGCGCGTCCGTGACGGTGTACGAGCGCGACCGCAACCGCCACGAGCGGGTGCAGGGCGGCACGCTGGACCTGCACGACGAGTCGGGCCTGGCCGCCCTGCGCGCGGCGGGCCTTCTCGACGAATTTAAAGCCCGCTACCGTCCCGGCGCCGACAAGCTGCGCCTAACCGATGAGCACGCCACCGTCGTGCTCGACGAGCATGCGGCCAGTGCCACCTTCGGCGACGCCGCTTTCCGACCCGAAATTGACCGGGGCCCGCTGCGCGACATCCTGCTCGATTCCCTGGCGACCGATACGGTGGTCTGGGACAGCCAACTGGCTTCGATGCAGCCCGTGGGAGCCGGCTGGCAGCTCACGTTTCGGAGCGGTGCCACGGCCACGGCCGACATCGTCATCGGAGCCGACGGGGCCAATTCCAGGATTCGCCCACTGCTGACGCCCAGCCGGCCGTTCTACTCGGGCGTGACGGTGGTGGAGGGCACCGTGTACGATGCGGCGCACAACGCGCCGCGCATTCACGAGTTGCTGCAGGGCGGGAAAATATTCGCCTTGGCTGATGCGAAAACATTGGTTGTGAGTGCCAAGGGCGATGGCAGCCTGAACTTTTACACCGGCTGCAAAACGGCCGAAACCTGGGCCCGCGACAGCGGCATCAACTTCTCCGATGCCGCGCAGGTGCGGGCCTGGTTCCGGCAGGCGTTTGCGGGCTGGGATGACATCTGGCAGGAGCTTTTCGCCCACGAAACCACGCATTGCGTGGCCCGCCCGCAGTACTGCATGCCCCTCGACCAAACCTGGCCCGCCCAGCCCAACCTCACCCTCCTCGGCGACGCCGCCCACCTCATGCCGCCCTACGCCGGCGAGGGCGTGAACATGGCCATGCTCGACGCGCTGGAGTTGAGCAATTGCCTGACCAGCGAGGCGTTTCGCAGCGTGCAAGCCGCTATTGCCCACTACGAAACCCAGATGCGTGAGCGCGCCTCGGCCGTGGCCGGCGACACGATGGCGCAGACCGAGGCTTTGCACGCGCCGGGCGCGCTGGCGTATTTGGCGGGGCTGTTCAGCGGCGACGAAACCACCGGCTGATTTAGCCTCCAGGGTCGTTCAAATGCCCCGCAGGTGCGTTTTACGAGACTATTAAAAGCCGGGATTTTAACGCGCTTTTAATACGATTTTTGGCGGCTTAATTTTTAATGGCACGTACAAGCAGGGAGTTCATTTAATGACTATTAGCCCTGCTTTTTATGCTGTCTTCCTTTCTCAAACACCAGCCCGGACCCGTGCGGCTCCCGCACATTATTCGCCTGTCAGCGCTGGCCGTCGGTCTCCTGGGCCTGCTGCCCGGCTGCTCCAAAGACGACGAGCCCACCACCCCCACCGTCACCAACCCCGACCGCATCAGCGTGCCCCAGGCCGCCGTGCACCCCGAGGGCGTGCAGTGGGACGAGGCCAACAAGCGCTTCATCGTGAGCTCGCGCACCAAGGGCTTCATCAGCACCGTGAAGGATGACAGCACCTTCGCCCAACTGGCCGACAACGCAAACCTGATTTCCACCATCGGCGTGAACCTCGACGCCGGCCGCAACCGCGTGCTGGTGGCTGTGTCCGACATGGGCGCAAATACGGCCCGCTCCACGGCAGCTACTTTGCGCAAGCGGGCTGGGCTGGCCATCTTTAACAACACGACCGGCGCGCTCATCAACTACGTGGACCTGGGCAGCCTGCCCGGCACCACCACCTACCCCAACGCTGCCAATTATCCTAACCACTTCGCTAATGACATTGCCGTGGACAAAGACGGCAACGCCTACGTGACGGACGGGAGCGCGCCCATCATCTACAAAGTCGACCCGCAGGGCGTGGGCTCAGTATTCTTCACGAGCCCGCAATTCGACCCCGGCACCGGCTTTGGCCTCAACGGCCTCGTGTACCACCCCGATGGCTACCTGATTGTGGCCAAGGCCAATACCGGCACCCTCTTCAAAGTGCCCATCGCCACCCCCGCTAGCTTCACCACCATCACCAACGCCGCCGGCCTGAGCCTGACCGGCGCCGACGGCCTGCTCCTCACCGACCCGCAAACGCTGCTGCTCGTCTCGGGCAGCCAAAGCACCGTATACCGCCTCAACAGCACCGATTCGTGGGCCAACGTGCGCTCCACGGGCACCTTCGCTACGGGCGCCACCAGCCCCGCCACTATCACCAAGCGCGGAAACGACGCGTATGTGCTGTATCCGTACACGGCCACGTCGCCGCGATTTAAGATTGTGAAGGTGAGCTTTTAGAGGTCCTGCGTCAAAACATCTGAACGTCATGCAGAGCGCCAGCGAAGCATCTCGCGTGCTGCAACTAATCCAATCGCAAGAAAAGAATTAGTAGTAGCACGCGAGATGCTTCGCTGGCGCTCTGCATGACGTTCTTTTAGTTCGCTAAAATTCCTAGCCAAAACCCCATCCGTACCTTTGCGGGCGTTCATGCTCATCCTTCCTCTAATCTCCTTCAAGCTCACCCCACCCTGAGAACAGGCCCGAAAACCCTCGTGCCGCCGCTTCCTGCCGGAAGCGTGCGGCTTTTCTTTTGCCTTTTTCTCCGCTATTGATGTCTTCGATTTCCGCTTATCTCTCCCAGTATAAAGCCAACGCTAAAAACGAAATTCTGGCCGGCCTCACTACCGCCCTGGCTCTGGTGCCCGAGGTGGTGGCATTTGCATTGCTCGCCCACATCAGCCCACTGGTAGGCATTGGGTCGGCCTTTGTTATCTGCCTTATCACGAGTGTGTTCGGCGGGCGACCGGGCCTGATTTCCGGCGCGGCGGGCTCGGTGGCCGTCGTCATTGTGGCGCTGGTGGAGCAGCACGGGGCCGAATATTTGTTCCTGGCCGTGATTTTGATGGGCCTGATTCAAATTGCCATCGGGCTGCTGAAGCTGGGCAAGTTTATCCGGCTGGTGCCGCAGCCGGTGGTGTACGGCTTCGTGAATGGCCTGGCCGTCATCATCTTCATGGCGCAGTTAGAGCAGTTCAAAGTGCGCGACGCGGCCGGGGCCGAGCACTGGCTTACGGGCACCGCGCTGCTGCTGATGGCTGGTCTGGTGGCCCTCACGATGGCCATTGTGTACTTCCTGCCGCGCCTCACGAAGGCGGTGCCGGCCTCGCTGGTAGCCATTGTGGTGACGTCGGTGCTGGTGATTTTCGGCGGGCTGCAAACCAAGGCGGTGGGCGACATTGCCTCCATCGCGGGCGGGCTGCCCAGCCTGCACCTGCCGCAGGTGCCGCTGAATTGGGCCACGCTGGCGCTGGTGCTGCCCTATGCCTTCATCATGGCGCTGGTGGGCCTCACCGAAAGCCTGCTCACCCTCACGGTGGTGGACGAAATGACCGACACCCGCGGCCGCGGCAACCAGGACTGCGTGGCCCAGGGCCTGGCCAACGTGGCTTCGGGCCTGACCGGCGGCATGGGCGGCTGCGCCATGATTGGCCAGACCATGGTCAACCTCGAATCCAGGGGGCGCGGGCGGCTGTCGGGCGTGGTGGCGGCGGTGGCACTGGCGTTGTTCGTGGTGGTGGGCGCGCCCGTCATCGAGCGGCTGCCGCTGGCCGCGCTGGTGGGCGTGATGTTCATGGTGGTCATCGGCACGTTTGAGTGGGCCAGCCTGCGCATCCTGCGCCGCATGCCCCGCACCGACGTGCTGGTGATGCTGCTCGTGACGCTCGTCACGGCCATTTCGCAGAATCTGGCGCTGGCCGTGCTACTGGGCGTCATCGTCTCGGCGCTGGCCTTTGCCTGGGAAAACGCCAAGCGCATCCGCGCCCGCCACCACCTCGACGCGGCCGGCGCCAAGCACTACGAAATCTACGGCCCGCTCTTCTTCGGCTCGGTGCAGGCTTTCGGCGAGAAGTTCGACGTGGCCACCGACCCGGCCGAAGTCATCATCGACTTCCGCGAAAGCCGCGTGGCCGACATGTCCGCCATCGACGCCCTCCACAAGCTGACCGAGCGCTACCACCGCGCCGGCAAAACCCTGCACCTGCGCCACCTCAGCCCCGATTGCCGCCAGCTGCTAAGCAACGCGGGGGCGCTTATTGATGTGAACATGGAGGAAGACCCGCTGTACGTCGTGGTGGGGGAGGAGCGGGCTTATTAAGGAGTCATAGCTATAAGTCCGATAGAATGGGTGGAGCGTGGGTTCGAAAATATCACTTGTATATTTGACTTATGACATTGCTTTATCAATCATACATCTCGTATCGGTAATTAAGCGTGTTATATAATTGGATTTATTGCACTCTCAACCGAAGTGCAATCGGATACTACTTGATTTTGAAAATGAGAACATCGGAATTATGTGACTTTGAAAAAGCTTTGTCTGAAATGAATAATAATTTGTCTCAAATAGTATTTGTATTCGAACAATTTTTTATTTCTAATAAAGATAATATTTCTAAACATCCAGAGATGTTGACGACTAAGAAATATTCGGAAAACAAGTATGCTTCACAATTTAATGTTAAATTGAAGGACCTAAATAATCAAGCTTCTTTGAGTTTGGATTATGTGTTCGATAGTTTATTTGTTTTTGCTTATGCTCAATTCGAAATTTACTTAAAAGATGTTTACTTATTTGTGAAAGATAATATTAATCATGATTTATCTGAATTACCGGAGTCAAGATTGTACGAGGTTGTGCTTGAAAGACTCGGAATAGATACCAAAAATGATATCGACAATCTTTTTGTTAGCACATTCCACTACTTTAAATTGCGCAGAAATGCAATAATGCACCGGGATAAATCAAGAAGGTTCCAAGGTGCACTAGAATACTTAATTAAAGGTTCTTTTTCGAAAGACCCTGATAAAAGAAAGCTATTTTCCGATAACCAGCTAAATGGCAAGCAACTTAATGCAGAGTGGAAAAAATATGTTGCAAACCTCAAGAGCCTAGGCCAGAAAGGATATGCTGTCAAAACGATTGACTTTGCTGCTAAAGATATCAGCAAAGTTTTGCTAAGCGACCTATTCGATGTATTTAATTTTTATAGGTTATACGCGGAGACGATAGACGAAATCATTATTAACAAAGCAGATAGAAGTAAGCTTTTGAATTTTTGTAAAACGAAATATGATGAGTTTTATCCCAATGTTGCAGGCGAAGATTTTGAGAGTTTCTCGAAAAAGTTTGGCAGAATCAGTAAGATAGCCCTAAATTTGACGGTTGAAAAACATGAGGCTGAGAAAATTTACAGTGGCGTATAGCTTAATTGGTAGAGCCCTCCCTTGGTGTTGATATGTAATGATACCAGTACCAAGGAGGCGGTTGTCGGTTCGAGTCCGACTGCGCCAACATTCACAAGAAGAAGCCCTAGGAGCAATGCCTTCTAGGGCTTCTCTTTTTATGATTTTTATACGACAGTTTAAGCTTCTCACCCAAACATCCCCACCTCATTCTTGCTCGGTAGCGCAGTCTTGCCCGTGAGCAGCAAATCCACTGGCCGCGCAGCCTCACGGCCTTCCAAGATGGCCCAGACGACCGGCGACTGGCCGCGGCGCATGTCGCCGGCCACGAAAATACTGCGCTGTTTAGTTTCGCAGCATCCATTTGACAGCCCGATTCTCCACGCTTAGCGCAGTGAATAGCTGTTTGAGGCCTTTATCGCCTCCTTTCAAACGCTTGAGCCGGGTAGAAAATAGCCCCTAGATGTCTTCCAGACCCGGCAAGGCTAATAACTCAGCCGCGCGGCGTGCTACGGCTCTGACACTAGCGACATCTGAGCCGGTGATGGTCAGGTGGCCCATCTTGCGGCCGGCGCGTGCGTCCAGCTTACCGTACAGGTGCAGGTGCACGCCCGGCAAGCTCAGCACGGAGTACCAGTCCGGCTCCCGCAGCTGGCCGTCGGCGTCAAACCACACGTCGCCCAGCAGGTTGAGCATGATGGCCGGCGAATGCTGGCGGGGCTGCGGCAAGGGTAAGCTCGCCATAGCATGCACCTGCAGGTCGAACTGCGACGCGTCACAAGCGTCGATGGTATAGTGGCCGCTGTTGTGCGGGCGCGGGGCCATCTCGTTGACTACCAGGTCGCCGTGGGCGCTGCCATCGTCCACCACAAAAAACTCGACGCACAGCACCCCTACATAGCCGAGATGGTGCGCGATGGCAATGGCCGCGTCGCGGGCCCTATCGGCCAAGGCCAAGGGCATGTTGCCTTCGTAGGCGTGGGTCACGGCCAAAATGCCCCCGACGTGCACGTTGCGCTGCGGGGCGAAGCTGACCACCTGCCCGTTCCAGCCGCGTGCCACCAGCACTGAGCACTCGGCCGTTAGCGGCAGCATCTTTTCCAGCACGCAGGCCACGCCGCCGAGCTCCGCCCAAGCGGCGGCCAACTCCGCAGCGGTCTTGACGCGGACCTGGCCCTTGCCGTCGTAGCCCATGCGCGCGGTTTTCAGAATGCCGGGCAGCAAATCCGCCCGGTCGTCCAGTACGGCCTGCAGCTGGGCCGGCGTTTCCAGCACCGCATAGGGCGCGCAGGACACCCCCGATACCGCTGCACAGGCGGTGAAATGCGCTTTTTCCTCGATTCGGTTTTGGGCAATGCCCACCACCGCCGCGCCCGGCGCCACGGGGCGAGTCTGCGCCAGCGTTTGCAGGGCCTGGGCCGGCACGTTTTCAAACTCGGTGGTAATGGCCTGGCACAGAGCAGCCAGCTTTGCCAGTCCGGTCGGGTCGTCGTAGCTGGTCTGGATGTGGTGGTGGCTCACCAGCCCGGCGGGGCTTTGCGCGTCGGGCTCCAGCACGGCGGTGAAGTAACCCAGGCGTTGGGCGGCGTGCACAAACATCCGGCCTAGCTGGCCGCCGCCCATCACGCCCAGGGTGGCGCGCTGGCCAGCGGCATCTACACTGCCCGGAAAAATGGGTGCGGTGGGTGCAACGTGACTAGCGGTGCTCATACGGGCAGCGTCATGGCGCGAGCGGCTTCGGTTTGTTGGGCGCGAAACGCCTGTAGCTTGGTGGCCAAGTCCGGGTTGTGCAGGGCCAGCAGGCTGACTGCAAATAGCGCGGCATTGGCTGCCCCGGCGGTGCCAATCGCAAACGTGGCCACCGGTATGCCTTTGGGCATCTGCACAATGCTGTGCAGCGAGTCTACCCCTTGCAAATGGCGACTAGCCACCGGCACCCCCAGCACGGGCACGGTGGTTTTGGCGGCCAGCATGCCCGGCAGGTGGGCGGCCCCGCCCGCGCCGGCAATGATGGCCTGCAAGCCGCGCGGGCCGGCTTGCTCCGCGTAGGCAAACAAGTCGTCGGGCATGCGATGGGCCGATACGACACGCGCTTCGTGGGCCACGCCAAAGTCCGTGAGAATCTGCACGGCATGCTGCATGGTGTCCCAGTCGCTGCTGGAGCCCATGACAACGCCAACGAGTGGCTTATCGGGCGCGGCGCCGGGGGCGTCGGATGTGGAAGGGGTCGTCATGGGGAGCCTTATCGTAAAGGGCGGAGCAGCCCTGAGTGGTCGAAAAACGGGATTTTAGCCGCATGAACGTAGGTTTTATTCCGCATTCATGCAGTCAGCTACTGGGCTGAACATTGTCCCATCAGGGAAACGGAAATCCGCTTCCACGGCCACAAATTTACTATTGCAGCTCAGGCGGCATTCTAAAATTTGATGCGAATGCCGAAAAAAGCCTCAACCCAGTTGAATCCCCTGCGCTGGAAAAGCAGTGTAGGGCCGAACAAGCGAGTTGCGGAAGTGTAGAAGCTGCTTAGAAAGTCTGATTTGCCTACACGTCTGTCATCCTGAGCGCAGCGAAGGACCTTATCATGTCAGAACAACGCCTATTCTGACGTGATAAGGTCCTTCGCTGCGCTCAGGATGACAAAGATTTTGACTTTCTAAACAGCTTCAAAGTCTGCTATTAAAAGAAGATAATAGCGTAATCGAAGTCGAGAAGGCCAGCAAAGCGGCAGGGTCCAGGTACACTCATTCCAAAGCCGCTCTGATACCGGTTTTGTGGGCATTTACGCAAACATCCCCACGGCATTCTTGCTCGGTAGCGCGGTCTTGCCGGTCAGCAGCAAATCCACCTGCCGGGCGGCTTCGCGGCCTTCCGAGATGGCCCAGACGACCAGCGACTGGCCGCGACGCATGTCGCCGGCCACGAAGACGTTGGGCTGGTTCGTGACGAAGGTTCGGTCGTCGGCCCGCACGTTGCCGCGCGGGTCGAGGTCGATTTCCAGCTCATTCAGGAGGCCGTCCACGCGGGGGCCGGTGAAGCCCAGGGCCAGCAGCACGCGCTGGCAGGGGATTTCGCGGTCGGAATCGGGCACCTCCTCAAAGCGGATGCGGCGGCCCATGACATCGGTTTCCCAAGTCACGTCGCTCACGCGCAGGGCCCGGAGCCGGCCGGCCTCATCGGCCAGAAACGCCTTGGTATTGATGCCCCAGTAGCGCTGGCAGCCTTCTTCGTGCGAGGTGCTGCTGCGGAAAATGTGCGGCTCCAGCGGCCAGGGCGTGTGGGCGGGGCGCTCGGTGCCGGGCTGGTGCATGAGGGCAAACTGCGTGACGGAGCGGGCCCGCTGGCGGTTGGCCGTGCCCACGCAGTCGGAGCCCGTGTCGCCGCTGCCGATGACCACCACGTCTTGGTCTTCGACCCAGATTTCATCATCTTCAATGCCCAGCCCGCTTACCCGGCGGTTGTGCTGGGTGAGGTAGTCCATGGCGAAGTGGATGCCGGGCAGCTCGCGGCCGGGAATGTTCAGGCCGCGCGGCACGCTGGCCCCACCGGCCAGCACCACGGCGTGGAAGTCGCGGGTGAGTTGGGCGAAGGGTAGGTCGCGGCCGATTTCGGTGTTACAGCGGAAGCTGATGCCGTCCTCCTTCAGCAGGTCGATGCGGCGGTCGATGACCCACTTATCCAGCTTGAAATCGGGGATGCCGTAGCGGAGCAGGCCGCCGGGCCGGTCGTTGCGCTCGAACACAGTGACGGTGTGGCCGGCCCGCGCCAGCTGCGCCGCCGCCGCCAGCCCGGCCGGACCCGAGCCCACCACGGCCACCGTCTGGCCCGATTTCAGGACCGGAGCCGTGGGCTGCACGTAGCCCTTCGCAAAGGCAATTTCGATGATGTGCTTCTCGATTTCCTCAATGGCCACCGGCGAGCTATGAATGCTGAGCACGCACGCCGCCTCGCACGGCGCAGGGCAAATGCGGCCAGTGAACTCCGGGAAGTTGTTGGTGGCGCTGAGAATCTGGTAGGCATCTTCCCATTTCTCCGCACGCACCGCGTCGTTGAATTCGGGGATGATGTTGCCCAGCGGGCAGCCCGAATGGCAGAACGGGATGCCACAATCCATGCAGCGGGCCGCCTGCTGGGTGAGCTGCCCTTCGGAATAAGTGCCGACGAATTCGTGGTTGTGGGCCACGCGTTCCTGCGGCGCGGCCTTGGGCGGCAGCTCACGAGAGAATTCTTTGAAACCGGTGGGGTTGGGCATGGGTCGTGGGTTGATAAGGAGCGCAGAGTTTCGCGGAGTGAGCAGAGTTCCGCAGAGTGTGGACCTGCCTTTGCAAAACTCTGCTCACTCCGCGAAACTCTGCGCTTAAAAGCTATTTTGCGGTAACGTACCGCGCCTTTTGCAGCACCTTCTTGTATTCACTCGGAAACACTTTCACGAATTTCCCGGTCTCCTCCTGCCAATTTCCCAGCAGAAACGCTGCAACTTGGCTGCCGGTCAGTTCCACGTGCTTCCGCAGCAGCTCCTGAATCTGGTCCTCGTCGTCGGCATCGAGCGGGTCTAGCTCCACCATTTCGGGGTTGCAGTTGGAGGGAAATAGGCCTTCGGGGTCGTAAATCCAGGCGATGCCGCCGCTCATGCCGGCGGCGAAGTTGCGGCCCGTCTGGCCCAGGATGAGGGCGCGGCCGCCGGTCATGTACTCGCAGCCGTGGTCGCCTACGCCCTCGACCACGGCTGTGGCGCCGGAGTTGCGCACCGCAAACCGCTCGCCCGCCTGCCCGCGCACGAACAGCGCGCCGGAGGTGGCGCCGTACAGCGCCACGTTGCCGATGATGATGTTTTGCTCGGGCACGAAATGGGCGGCGGGGGAGGGGAAGATGGCCAGCTGCGCGCCGCTCAGGCCCTTGCCCACGTAGTCGTTGGCCTCGCCTTCGAGCGCGAAGGACAAGCCGCGCACGCTGAACGCGCCGAAGCTTTGGCCCGCCGAGCCGCGAAAGCGGTAATTAATGGTGTTGTCGGGCAAGCCGGCGGCGTGGTAGCGCTTGGCAATCTCATTGGAAAGCAGCGTGCCGATGGTGCGGTCGATGTTCTGCACCTCGAACTCGGCGAAAACCGGCGTCTGCTCATTCAGGGCCGGTTGGGCGTGTTCCAGCAGCTGCCAATCCAGGATGCCGCGGATGCCGTGGTCCTGCGCCTCGCTGTTGTAGAGGGTACCGCCGGAGATGTTCACGGCCGGATGTAGCATGTCGGTCAGGTCGAGGTGGCGGGCTTTCCAGTGGGTGATGCCCTCGCGCACTTTCAGGAATTCGGGGCGGCCCACCATCTCATTTATCGTGCGGAAACCCAGCTCGGCCATGATTTCGCGCATTTCCTCGGCCAGGAAACGGAACAGGTTCACGATGTGCTCGGGCTGGCCAGTGAAGAGCTTGCGTAGTTCGGGGTCCTGGGTGGCCACGCCCACGGGGCAGGTGTTGAGGTGGCATTTGCGCATCATCACGCAGCCGCCGGCTACCAGCGCGGCCGTGGCCACGCCCCATTCTTCGGCCCCCAGCAGCGCCGCTACGGCCAGGTCGCGGCCGGTTTTCAGTTGGCCGTCGGCTTGCAGCACCACGCGGCTACGGAGCTGGTTGCGCACCAGGGTTTGGTGAGCTTCGGCCAGGCCCAGCTCCCAGGGCAGGCCGGCGTGCTTGATGGAGCTGATGGGCGAGGCGCCCGTACCGCCGTCGTAGCCAGCAATGAGAATCACGTCGGCGTGGGCTTTCGCCACGCCGGCCGCGATAGTGCCCACTCCTGCCTTGCTCACCAGTTTCACGTTGATGCGGGCGGCGCGGTTAGCGTTTTTGAGGTCGAAGATGAGCTGGGCTAGGTCTTCGATGGAGTAGATGTCGTGGTGGGGCGGGGGCGAAATTAGGCCGACGCCGGGCGTGGCGTGGCGCACTTTGGCAATCCACTCGTCCACCTTGTGGCCGGGGAGCTGGCCGCCCTCACCGGGCTTGGCGCCCTGGGCCATCTTGATTTGCAGCTCGTCAGCATTCGTCAGATAATGTGCCGTGACGCCGAAGCGCGCCGACGCCACCTGCTTGATGGCCGAGCGCATGGAGTCGCCGTTTTCCATGACTTCATAGCGCAGCGGGTCCTCGCCACCCTCGCCGGTGTTGCTTTTGCCGCCGATGCGGTTCATGGCAATGGCCAGCGTGCTGTGCGCCTCGTGCGAAATCGAGCCAAACGACATGGCCCCGGTCGCAAACCGCTTCATGATGCCCTCGGCCGGCTCCACTTCGTCCAGCGAAATTGCCTCGCGGTGATGAGCGAAATCCAGCAGCCCGCGCAGGGTAAACATGCGCTCCGGCTGCTCATTTATCAGCTTCGCATACCGCTGATAATTAGCGTAGTTGTTCGTCCGCGTCGCCAGTTGCAGCAGGTGTACGGTTTCGGGATTGAACATGTGCGCCTCGCCGCGCCGCCGCCAGTGGTAGAGGCCGCCATCGGGCAGCAGCGTCTGCTCGTCGGGGGTGGTGCTTTTGAAGCCCTGGAAGTGCTTGTACAGCGTTTCGCGGGCAATTTCATCCAGCCCCAACCCGCCGATGCGCGTGACCGCGCCGCAGAAATAAGCGTCCACCACGGCCTGATTCAGGCCCAGAATCTCGAACACCTGCGCGCCATGGTAGCTCTGCAAGGTCGAAATTCCCATCTTCGAGAAAATCTTCAGCAGGCCGTCGCACACGGCTTTGATGTAGTTGTAATTCAGCTGCTCGTGGTCCAGATTGGTGTTGAACTGGTCTGCCTCGTGCATGGTCCGGATGGTGGCCAGTGCCAGGTAGGGGTTGATGGCCGTGGCCCCGAACGACAGCAGACAGGCGAAATGGTGCACTTCCCACACGTCGCCGGCCTCCACCACCAGGCCCACCGTGCCCCGACAGCCGAGCTTAATCAGGTGGTGATGCACGGCCGAAACCGCCAGCAGCGACGGGATGGGCGCGTGCAGCGAATCCACGCCGCGGTCCGACAAAATCAGGACTTCGTAGCCGTCGTTCACCGCATCCTCGGCGTAGCGACAGAGGCGGGCGAGGCCGCGTTCCAGCGCGCCGGGCTGCTCATCGGCCTTAAAATAAGTCAGCAAGGTCTTGGCGTTGAACAGGCCCGTATCGATGCTGCGCAGCTTCTCCAGCTCCAGGTTGCTCAGGATGGGCTGCCGCAGCGCCACGCAGTGGCAGTGGTGTTTGTCCTCGTCCAGAATATTGCCGTTGTTGCCCAGAAACGTGGCCAGACTCATCACCAGCCGCTCCCGGATGGGGTCGATGGGCGGGTTGGTGACCTGCGCGAAAAACTGCTTGAAGTAGCTGCTCAGGTGCTGGGGCTGGTCGGAAAGCACGGCCAGCGGTACGTCCACACCCATCGAGCCGATGAGCTCCTTGCCCTCCAGCGCCATCGGCGTGATGAGCACGTCGATGTCCTCGCGGGTGTAGCCGAACACCTGGTGGTACTTAAACACCGAATCTGCCGCCAGCTCCGTGAACACCTGGCGCGGCTCGGGCAGCTCTTCGAGGCGAATCTGGTACTCGTTCAGCCACGTGCCGTAGGGCTGGTGGCCGGCGGCCTGGGCCTTCAACTCCTCGTCGGTGATAATGCGGCCGGCCACGGTGTCGACCAGTAGCATTTTACCGGGCTGGAGACGGCCTTTCTGCACCACGGTGGCGGGGTCGATGCCCAGCACGCCGGCCTCGGAGGCCACCAGCACGCGGCCGTCGGTGGTTTCGAGGTAGCGTAGGGGGCGCAGGCCGTTGCGGTCGAGCATGGCGCCGATGAGCTTGCCGTCGGTAAAGAGCAGGGCGGCCGGGCCGTCCCAGGGTTCCATAAAGGTGGCGTGGAACTCGTAGAAGGCCTTTTTGAGCGGGTCCATCTGGGTGTTGCCGTCCCAGGCTTCGGGCACCAGCATCATCATCACGTGCGGCAGCGGGCGGCCCGAGTGCAGCAGAATTTCCACCACGTTATCCAGGCAGGCCGAGTCCGACTGCCCGGCATCGACTACCGGCAGCAGCATGTCCATCTCCTCGGCCGAGAAATAGGGCGACACGTAGCTGCGCAAACCCGCGTAAAACCAGTTCAGGTTGCCCCGTAGCGTGTTAATCTCGCCATTGTGCGCCAGAAACCGGAACGGCTGGGCCAGCTTCCAGCTCGGAAACGTATTGGTCGAAAACCGCGAATGCACCAGCCCAAACGCCGACGTCACCCGCTCGTCGCTGAGGTCGGGGAAGTAACCGCGCACCTGGTAGGTGGTCAGCTGGCCCTTGTACACGATTGTTTTGCAGGAGAGCGAGGCGAAGTAAAACACGTCCATCGCGGCCGTCACCGTCTCGCGCACCGTCTTGAAAATCAGGCGGCGCAGCACGTACAGCTTGCGCTCAAAGTCATCCGGATTGGTAATGCCCGCCGGGCGGCCGAAAAACACCTGCTCCATCACCGGCTCGGCGGCCAGCGCCGTGGGGCCGATGCCAGTCGGGTTCACCGGCACGGGCCGGTAGCCCAGCAGCGGGAATCCCAGCCGCGCGGCCGCGCCGTTGATGACCTCGCGGCAGGCTTCGCGCAGCTTTTCGTCCTTCGGTAAATAGGCAAAGCCCACGCCGTAGCTGCCAGGCTCGGGCAGGCGGATATTCAGGGCCACGCACTCTTCCAGCAGAAACCAGTGCGGAATCTGAATGAGCAGCCCGGCCCCGTCGCCGGAGTCGGCATCGCAGCCACAGGCGCCGCGGTGCTCCATGTTTTCCAGCATGGTCAGCGCGTCGGCAATGGTCTGGTGCGTTTTGCGGCCGTTGAGGTAGGTGATGAAACCGGTCCCGCAGGCATCGTGCTCGAATTCGGGGCGGTACAGGCCCTGCGGAGCGTCGGTGGATGGTATCGGGGCGTTAAAAGTCATAGGGGAGGGGCCGCGTGAAATCGGGTAGCTGCACGCAGGCCTTTACAAGTAACGGGCTGGTGCCGGGAGGTGAAATGGCGGTGGTGGGTAGTTTACTATTTCTGAGGATGGGATATTGGGTGGTAGGATTTTGGGGGAGAGTGGGTTAGTTGGGGCGGTTTTACAATGTCAAAACGAGTTGTTAGGCCGTCGGCGCGGCAACTCGCCCGGCAGAACCTCACCCCCGGCCCCGGTTCGCGTAATGCGCGAAGCCAAAAGAGAGGGGAGCCTGACGAACTGTAGCGTGGACTCTGCGAGTCCGCGCCTGCCCGAAAGTGCCCCACACGGCGCAGCCAGAACGCGGACTCACAGAGTCCACGCTACAACTGCGCATGCCCGGTGCTCCCTCTTTTTTGGAGAGGGGGTCAGGGGGTAAGGGTGACATGAGGGCTATAAACCAACGCACTACTACCCCCGCTGACCGGTGCGGCACTGTAAGTTACGGGCGCTTTTTCCAGATTCTGCCGCTACTACAAGAAGTTTGGATTACTTTTTCGAAAAACTACAACCAGCCTTGAAATCAAAAGGCCCCAAACGTTTTCAGTAGTTTTTACTCCCAAATACCAATTCAAATGCAAGGCCTGTTACCCATTTTGTTTGCTTCCATAGCCGGAATGGGTCACGCATTTGAACCCGACCACTTGCTGGCTGTGGGCAACCTTATTTCCCGCCGTGACACCCTCGCCGAAGCCCTGCGCGACGGCATCTACTGGGGCCTGGGTCACACTACCACACTGGTTGTCGTGGGCGCTATCATCCTATTGGGCCGCGTCACCTTCCTCACCTCCGGCTACTTCGAAGCCGCCGTAGGCCTGATGCTCATCGTGATGGGCATCAGCCGGCTGCTTGACCAAAGCAAGCCTCCCGCCAAGGTGCGGCCCGGTGCCACGCCCTCCCGCGCCGCCTACGCCGTGGGCCTGCTCCACGGCCTGGCCGGCAGCGGCGCGCTGGTGCTGCTGGTGATGAGCGAAATCCGCGACCCGTGGCTGAGCGTGCTGTACTTCGCGGTATTCGGCATAGGCTCTATTCTAGGCATGTTCATCGTGGCCGGCCTGTGCAGCGTGCCGTTTACGAAGCGTATGAAAATCAGCCGGACGTTGAAAACGGCCACGATTACGCTTTCTTCGCTCGTCTGTATTTTCTATGGTGGCTGGATGATTTATGGGAATGTGCGATGGTGAGCCGCCAGAACGATGTAGAGACGCGACACTTCGCGTCTCCCCGTTGAACGACCGGAACCACGCCGCCAGCCCAGCCATAACAACATCAGCAACGACGAGACGCGAAGTGTCGCGTCTCTACAATTGTCCGACGAACCTATGCACCTCTCCCCCAAAGACCTCGACAAGCTCATCCTCCACCAGGCAGGTTTCGTCGCCCAAAAGCGCTACGCCCGCGGCCTGCTCCTGAACTACCCCGAAGCCCTGGCCCTCATCGCCACGCAGCTGCTGGAGTTCATCCGCGACGGCGAGCGGGTGGCCGTGCTTATGGACAAGGGCAAGCAGCTGCTGGGCCTGGCCGACGTGCTGCCCGGCGTGGCCGACATGCTCCACGAAGTCCAAATCGAAGGCACCTTCCCCGACGGCACCAAGCTCGTGACCGTGCACCACCCCATCTGCCGCGAAACCGGCGATGCCGCCCTGGCCCTCTACGGCTCTGGCCTCACCCGCGCCCCGGCCCCCGGCGCCGCGCCCGCCCACGCCAGCCACCCCCAGCCCGGCGAATACCAGCTGCTCCCGACCGACATCATCCTCAACGAAAGCCGCGCCACGGTGGACGTGGACGTCGTGAACATGGGCGACCGGCCCGTGCAGGTCGGCTCGCACTACCCCTTCTTCGAAACCAACGCGGCGCTGCACTTCGACCGCGCCGCCGCCTACGGTTTCCGCCTCAACATCCCGGCCGGCACGGCGGTGCGCTTCGAGCCCGGCGAGCGCAAGCGCGTGCGCCTGGTGGCCCTGGCCGGCGAGCGCATCGTGTACGGCGGCAATGGGCTCATTGATGGGAAGCTGGATGACGCTGAAAAGAAGCAACAGGCGCTAGAGAAACTGTGATTTTATTTGAATGAAGTTTTCGCAATTACTCGTATAACTGACAGCATTTTCAATGTTGGTATCACTTTGACGATAGTTGCTATCTTTGCAAATAAAAGAAGGACCGCCACGCTTTCGCATAACGGCCCTTCTGGTGAAATGTCCACGTCACCACGCTCGAACCAAAACATTAGAAGGGCGCGGAGGGATTGTTAATGAACCCGGCTAATGGGACCGGCCCTCACTCCTAGAATGCTTTACAGCACATTCTAATGTTCTAGTTCTACATCGGCAGCCGCTGTAACGGCTGCCGATTTTTTTTGCCTTATCGCGATAAGGGTAAATTTAATTCTTTCATCACGGCCTCGTAAGGAGTCTTGATTTGCCCTTTTTCGTCAAACCATTCGGCACTGACAAAGTAAAAGTCCGTCTTATTATATGGCGAAGGGACTTTTACAGCATCTCCAACTTTTACTACTCGGGATACTTGAGGTGCCACTTGTATTATGGCTGCTTTTTCGTCCGGCCTGAAATTTGGCTCTTCTTTAAAAATGGCCTTAACTACTGAGCCAGCCCCTTTGAAAAGGGGGAACCCATATTTCGATGGGTTACGCAAGACGTACCTGATTTTATCAAGATAAGACCAAGTAGGGTCGTAAGCACTGTCATCAGGCTTTACAAGAGGTTTTTTGTAATCGCCGAAGAGTGGCGGGTTTACATCAGGCTTATTCTGAGAAGAAGTTTTTTCTGGTTTTAAAGATGGATTCAGACCTAGAGATGCTAAGCGTCTTTCGCAGTCAATTACATACCGGTCAGCTTTCGCTAAATCAAGCTCGATTGACGACTTGGCTTGCTCAAGACTCTCTTTGACGTGACGCGCTTGGGCCAATTTGTCGATTAGAAACCCGGCAAGTTCGTCGTCAAGTGTGCGCTCAAAATTAGGTGCGTCAAGGGGCATATTCGAAGGGCTTTACTGTCTCGAGTGAAACAAAGTTACAAGCTCTTGACAATGCCGCAAGGGGTTCGCCTATGTACGCCCCAAATTAGTTCTTGACTCGACGCCACTTGATGCTTTGACAGGGCGTTGGAATCGCCCATTGCAGGGCGTTAGGCCATATTTGATGCGTTTTTTACTTTCTTATTCGAGCAAGAAAAATTTGCAATTTTTTTTTGGGACATGCTTCATGTACATTGCAGAAGATGATTTTAGCACACTCTACGTCTCAATATGTCCCTCCCCATCTCCCGTCGCGCGTATGCCGACATGTACGGCCCCACCACCGGCGACCGGGTGCGCCTCGGCGATACCGGCCTGCTGATTGAAGTCGAGCGCGACTACTGCGTGTACGGCGAGGAATGCAAGTTCGGCGGCGGTAAGGTGCTGCGCGACGGCATGGGCCAGGCCGCCGGCATCGGGCCGGCCGACGCGCTGGATTTGGTCATCACCAACGCGCTGGTGGTCGATTACACCGGCATTTTCAAGGCCGACATCGGCATCAAGGGCGGGCGCATCGTGGGCATCGGCAAGGCCGGCAACCCGCACATTATGCCCGGCGTCACGCCCGGCATGGTGGTGGGCGTCACCACCGAAGTCATTGCCGGCGAAGGCCAGCTGCTCACCGCCGGTGGCATCGACTGCCACATCCATTTCATCAGCCCCCAGCAGATTCCCGAGGCGCTGGCTTCGGGCGTGACTACCATGATTGGGGGCGGCACCGGGCCGGCCGCCGGCACCAACGCCACCACCTGCACGCCCGGCGCGTTCTACCTCGAAACCATGCTGAAGGCCACCGAGGCCTACCCGCTCAACTTCGGGTTTCTGGGCAAGGGCAACGCCTCCAAGCCCGAGGGGCTGCGCGAGCAGGCCGAGGCCGGGGCGCTGGGCTTCAAGCTGCACGAGGACTGGGGCACCACCCCGGCGGCCATCGATATGTGCCTGAGCATTGCCGAGGAATACGACGTGCAGGTCTGCATCCACACCGACACGCTGAACGAGAGCGGCTTCGTGGAAACCAGCACGGCCGCGTTTAAGGGCCGCACCATCCATTCCTACCACACCGAAGGCGCCGGCGGCGGCCACGCGCCCGACATCATCAAAATCTGCGGCGAGCCGAACGTCATCCCCTCCAGCACCAACCCCACGCGGCCCTTCACGGTGAACACCATCGACGAGCACCTCGACATGCTCATGGTCTGCCACCACCTCGACCGCAACATCCCCGAGGACGTGGCCTTCGCCGAAAGCCGCATCCGGGGCGAAACCATTGCCGCCGAAGACATCCTGCACGACATGGGTGCCCTCAGCATCATCAGCTCCGACTCGCAGGCCATGGGCCGGGTGGGCGAGGTCATCACCCGCACCTGGCAAACGGCCCACAAAATGAAGCAGCAGCGCGGCCCCCTGTCCGAAGACGCCACCACCGGTCAGGCCGACAACTTCCGCGTGCGCCGCTACGTGGCCAAGTACACCATCAACCCGGCCCGCGCCCACGGCATCGCGCACGAAGTCGGCTCCGTCGAAATCGGCAAGCTGGCCGATTTGGTGCTCTGGAAACCCGCCTTTTTCGGCGCCCGCCCGGAGATGATTATCAAGGGCGGCATCATCGCCCAATCCCAGATGGGCGACGCCAACGCCTCCATTCCCACGCCGCAGCCCTCGTTCTCGCGCCCCATGTTCGGCGCGCTGGGCGGGGCCATCGGGAAGAGTTCGATGGTGTTTGTGTCGGGCGCTTCGGTTGAAAAAGTGCGGGCTGAGTATGGCCTGACCAAACAGGTAGTAGCCGTGAAAAACTGCCGGAATATTGGGAAGAAGGACATGGCGTTGAATGACTATTTGCCCAACATTTCCGTCGACCCCGAGACGTACCGCGTGATGGTGGACGGCGTACACCTGACGTGTGAGCCGGCCGAGGTGCTGCCGCTGGCACAGCTGTATAATCTGTTTTAGCGCAATGCCCTATACCCAAGATGCAGCTGGAGCCGCAGCATGGGTCGAGCAACTTTTTCTGTACTGTACTTGTATATTTGCAAACAAATAAGGGCACCGACCTCCCGGCCGATGCCCTTACCGAAACTACCGGAGCAAATGAGCGAGTAACAGCAGGCCGGCGCCTTTTGCTACTCCCTTCAAGAACTCTAAAGCAAGCGGCGTTACCCACTTACCAAGCAGTTTCTTCGCGTTTTTCCGTTCCATCTGGTTAGAAGTAGAAGGGTTGCGCAATAACCCCCACACTTCTCGAAGCCCTGGCTGCTCCAACAGCCGGGGCTTCTCTTTTTACCGAGTAGCCGTTGGCTGGGGGACATACCGAACGCGAGTGCGACAAAGGTAGGTAGCAAGGATATGGTTTGGGAGGAGCGCGGCCCACGTTGTGATGGGATGGATTATCGCTGATTAGAGGTTGATTGAACGAATAAAAGGGTCATGCTGCGCGCAGCATGACCCTTTTATTAATCGGTTCGCCTGACTCAGGCAGCTTCTGACAGATAAGTGTTTAGGCAACGGGCTCACCTACTTCGCGATACAGCCGAATCAGGTCGAACGGATAAGGCCAGACGGTGTACTGGTTGCGGCGCACGAACGTGACAGTAAGTAAGGAAAGCAAGGTAGGAAGCGCCGCGGATTCGCTGCCATTGTACTGGTGAATCTGGTAGAGGTGGTGGCCCCGCGCCTCGGCGGCGTTGCTGGACTGCGTGCTACCCACGATGTAGCGCCGCGCCTCCGGCTGGTACCAGATACCGCCAGCGTACACGCCAATAGCCTCCTGCCTTTTGGCCGACGCCTCCGGATTCTGGGCTTTGATGGCGCGTATAACCGGCCAGTTGGGCATGGCAATGGTTTCAGTTCGTTCCAATTCGAATACCTCGCGGCCCACCAGCACAAAATGCGCTTGGCGGATGTCCTTGTCGGCTTTCTCCTCGTCGCTCGGTTTGTTGTGAGCATATTTGGGCTGACGCGCCATGAAATGCTGCTTCAGGTCTTGCCACGGCATGAAACGCTCTTTGAGGATGCGCTTACCGGCCGGCTCTTCCACATCGGCAAAAGCCAGCTCGCCATCATTGAAATAAAGCAGGATACCGTCGGTGAGGAAGGCCCAGTCGTCCGATAAGGTGTTGAGCAGCGGCAAGCTAACGGCGGGCGAGACCGGAGCCTTGCCGGCCAGCACCCATTTCAGCCACAGCTCCGTCAGGCACACGTCGGCCTTGATGTTCAGGGTTTTTAGGTGCTTTGTAGCCGTGGTGCGCTGCTTGCGGGCTTCATCGGTTTCAATAGGCGCTTCGTCGGTTTCGGTCGCGGCGGGCTTGGGCAGCGGTGCCGGAAAGTCGTGGCGCAAGTAGTCTTCGGCAACGGCAAATTTTGTCACCTCGTTGAGGTTGACGTTCAGCGTTTGCTTCACAACGTCCGGCAATTGCGCGTAGAGCTGCTGGTAAGGGTCGGCATAGCCGGCGGTGGCCAGCAGGCCGGGTTGCCAGTTTTGTACGACGAAGGCGTCTTTGCCGGCATCCGTCAGCACCAGCAGCGGCTGCTCGGGGTTGACCTGCCCAGCCTCAACTAACTCAAACGACAGGGCAAAGGCTGTTTTGCCAGACTCAAAACGGCGGTCGTTGAGCCATTCTACGTACTGAGCTGCCGGCGCGTCGGCGCGGTTCAGCCGGTTGTCGACTACCTGAATAGTAGGCAATAGGTTGAGGGGCAACGGCGTGGCCCGCGACCGCAGCCGCAGCATGGATTCTTCGCCGAAATCGACCCCGAAGCCATAGGTGGTCAGGAAATCGTGGAGCCGCTCCTGCACGTGGCGCACCTGGTACGAGCGGCTTTCGCGGTACTTGTCCGGCTCGCGCTTGTTGCCGTTGTGGTGCCAGTCGGCCGTGGTGCGCTTGCCGTTGGTGGGCGCTTGCTTGTACACATCGCCCTTGAAAGTGGCTACCTGGCTTGGCCGCAACTGCCGCAGGTAAGTGTGTCCCAGACTGGCAAACAGCTCATAGTAAGTGCCGAGCGAAGCATAAGTACCCACTTTGGTCGGGTCGATTTTGGCAAACGTATTGGCCTCCACTTTCACCGTGAGCGTGTGCAGGTCGCCTTCACTGTCCACCTGGGGCTTCACTTCCACGGCTACCAAGCGCTTGCCGGTGGCCGAGCCTTTTACGCGCAGGTAAAACTTGCTCTGGCACACCCGGCGCTCCCGCTCCCGCTCGCTGTGTTCGTAAAAGCACAAGGCCATCATCAGCTTAATCAGAACGGGCGGTTGAAGCGCTAGCTCGTCCGGGCTGACCAATTCGGCGGTTATGTCCTCAGCGGGTACTTGGTTGGGATTGCCAAATGGATACTGCCAAGGTTTCGCTGTGTGTCCGATGGGTAGCAGCGTATAGAGCGAAGCTTGGGGCTTGTCGTGTGTATAGAAGTAAAAAGGCCGGTCTATCTGGTTTTTGTAAGCATTGGTAAAACTCGGGTAGAACATGCTCGAATTAGCTTGAAACTTCCGGTAATGCTCTTGTGAGGGCGACAACCGGTAGCGCCAGATGCTGTACGCCTGGAGCAGTTTCGAATAATCGTTTGGCAACGTGATGTGCAGCTGGTTGGTGGGCACCACCAGTGGTTGAGGGTTTTGTTGGTTTTTGGCCATCGGAAAGGGGAGTGAAGGGTTAGAAATGAGAAAGCAGACGTTCGCAGGCAAGCGTCAATAAATCGGAAGCATCGGCTGGGGCCGGCTTGAGGGTGCCGGTCAACACCACAATGCGGGCCTGCGCCCAGCCGGATACCCGCTCAAAATGCTCGTCGTAGTAACCCAGTACACTTTCCTCGTCGTGGCGCAGGTTCATCACCACCAAGCGGCAGGGGTCGGCGGCGGTGCCGGGGGTGGCGTGGCTCAACTGTTGCCATTTGCTCACCATGCGCTCCCGGAAATGCGGCTCGTTGAGGTTGGGATGATAAAACGGGTCGTCGGGCGGCAGGGCAAACTGGCGCAGGGTGCGGCCCCCATAGTTTTTGCAGTCGATGTATATCGGCCGACTTTCCAGCTTCAAATCAGCTACCTCAAACACCGCATCGGGCACGGCCTCACTGGTGGCAATCACGCGCTTGATATGGTTGTGCTTCAGCACCGCCTCAATCACTTCCTCCCCAATGGCCCCAATCAGAATGGACTGATACACGTAGGGCAGCAGGTAGGTACCGGATTCCACGAAGGCCAGCTCGTAACCGCGCGCCCGGAAATGCTTGGCCAGTGGCGAGTTGAGCTGGCTGTTTACGGGGTGGTACGCGGCGTTTAAATCCCAGGAATGAAACTCGGGGCTGTTGGTGCCCGGCGGGGCCAGGTGCAGCTCGGAGTTGATGAGCAACTTGCCTTCGCGGGCGTACTCGCTCCGAAACGTGCCCCGGATGCGCGCCAGCTGGTTGGGGCGGGGCTTGTCGGGCAGCGTCTCGCCGGAGCGAAGCGGGCGGGGCAGGTCGTGGCGCAGCACGTCGTCGCGCAGCCACTGCCAGCGCTGGCGGGCGTCGCCCTCGCCCGTGCGCTTGAAATGCTCCAGCTCCAGCACCAGCCGGTGAATGGCGTCGCGGGCCGCGTCGTTGGTCCGGCGCAGGTCGTGCAGGTCGTCTTCTACGGCTTTGCGTTTCTTCTTTTCGTCGTGTTCAATGGCGGCCAGCAGCGTCTGCATATTGCCCGAAGCGTAGCGCAGGTAGCTCTCGCGCTCGGCGGCCAGCTCGGGTTCGGCGGCCACGCGGGCCAGCACTCCGTACACGTCGCGGTCCAGGTACAGCCTCTGCTCTGGCATGGCTTGCCACACGCGCTCGATGCGGCCCAGCGCCTGCACCAGCACGCTGAACTGGTTCAGTACGCCGTCGGTCGTGTGCAGGTATTCCGGGTTGAAGCGGTTGAGCAGCCGAATCTGGCCGAGTAAGCCGCCGGCCTGGCCGGCCGTCAGGCGCTTGGCATACAGCAGTTTCAGTGCTCCATACACATCGCGCTTGATGGCTGCGTGCTGCTCGATGGCATTGTCCTGCGGTTTTACCCCGCTGAAATAGTAGTACGGCGCTTCAAGCAGGTGCAGAAACTGGAAGTCGCGCTTGCCCGCGCTACGCTCCGCCTCGTAGTCGGCCGGGGTTTGGTAGTACTGCAGGTTCACGCCGTTGCCGGCCGAGGGGTAAGTGGTGATGACGACCACCGGCCGCCCGGCCCAGAATAGCGCGTTGTACTGCTCATTGAGTATAGGGTCATCACTTAATTTCTTCCCAAATTCGGCATTATACAGGGACACGGTGCATTCCACCCGGTGCTGGCGCGTTTCGTCGCGGCACCACACGTTGTAGATGCGCAGGTTTTTGTCACCCGTCGCCGGGTGCGGGGTCGCCCCGAACCAGCCGTCTTCGTCTCCCCGGTCGAGCAGCCGCTGCACCTGCCGCAACGACGATAGAAAAACCAGGTGCGTGGGTCCGGCCGCTAGCTCGGCCGGGCTTTGGGCAGCCAGCCGGGCCAGCAGCCCGAATACGTGCTGCACCCGCCGCAGCCGGTGGCTTAAGGTACCTGCGTTTTTGCCAAAATATTCGGGGTCGGCGTGGGCCGTGGCCGCCAGCTGTTGCCCGAAGGGCGCGAGCAGGCTCAAGGGTTCGGCTACCTCGTATGTGATGGTGTTTTGCCGGACCGCGGCCTTGCGGGAGTTGGCGCGTCGCACGTCGTCTTCGTCGGCGGACGTGTTGGGCAGCGGGCCAAAGGAATCGGCGGGACGGCCCGGGTGCGCCAGGCCCGTCCAGTCGAAATTGCGCAGCACCCGCTGAATGTGCGCCGTTGCCGACAGGCCAAAAACCAAATGCTCCCCGGCCAGCGCCCGCAGCATGTTCTCGGGGCTGTCGTTGAGCGAATGGTAGAGTACGCCTACCTCGTCGGGGTCGGTGAGCTGGCTCTTATCCATTTCAATCTCGTAGAGGCCAAAACCGTTGGTGAGCAGGCTGCCGTAGCCGGTTTCGCACAGCTCGTACTGCGCGCCCACTTGGCTTATCTGGCGGATTTCCCGCAGGTACTCGGTATTGCCAAAACACTGCCGCAGCACCTCAAAATAGATGTCCTCGTGCTCGGCCTGCAAGCGGTTGAACAGCCGGATAATGTCCTTCACGGCCCGCGTCACCACGTCGAACAGCAGGAATGCATTGGGGCCCTCTGCCTCCGGCGTGAGCGTAAAGGAGTGCTGTCGGGGAGTGTCTGGATGCAGATATACCGGCTTTTGGACCAGCGAGCGGTTTGACTGGAAAATGGCCCGGCCGCGCAACTCCTCGTGCCCTGTATCGAAGTGCGTGATGGCCGGGAAATCAATGCCCTTGTCTGCCAGCTCATCGATGCGCTCCTGAATGTCCTCCATCATCTTTCGGATGGGCTTCCACTCGGGCCGGTGGGCCAAGTATTGCGAATGCGTGAGCTTGCGGCGGCACAGCCGCTCGTAAAACGTTTGCACCAGTCCGAACGGGTCGCGCACTTCCTTGTCGTGAGCCAAGAGGTTGAGCAAGTCGTTTTCCAGGAAGTCGAACTCATCGAATACGAAAACATAGCGTCCTTCCAGCGGCTTTTTCCAACTCCCCAGCTTCACCGTACGCTGCCCATCAAATACGCCATGAAATGCTTTATGCACCGTGAGCAGAAATAGCCGGCAGGTGGCATCTTCCTGAAACCGGATGTAAGGAAACAACCGGGGCCAGACCGGCAGCGCGGCCAATTCGCGCGCGGGCTCCTGGGCGATGCACTGCCGGGCCAGGGGCGGGGCGCTGGCGAGCTGCCGGGCCAGTGCCAGCAGCTCCTTCAGCGGCCGGAGGGCGTCGCTGGCCAGGTCGCCCAGGTCGAGCAGGCCATCGCCGGCCCGGCCCATGGCCCACGCCCGGCCGAAGCGGTCGGCTTTGCCACGCAGGTCGTCGAGGCTGGTGGCCGGCAGCCGCTCCTGCCGGCGGTACTCGTCCAGTAGGGCTGGGGTGTGGGGGTGGTTGAGCAGCGCCGCCAGCGTGCCATCTTCCAGCACGGCCTGCAACTGGTCGGCATCTTTGTGCTGCTGCACGTAGTGGCGGGGCTCGGTCAGTTGGGCCGCCATTTCGTTTAGCAATTGAATGCGGTTGGCTACGTAAATAAATTTAGTGTCCGGCGGGTAATTCCCGGCGTTCAGCAGCTCGGCCAGGCTGCTGGTTTTCCCCAAACCTGTACCGCCAAGTACTAACTTTAAGCCGGTTGGGTGCTCATTAATGGCGCGGCGATAGTAGTCGGCGTACAAACTCATGCAAGTAAAGCTGAAGCGCGTTGGCTAAATAATTTGGCGCAAGTAACGGCTTTATTGCTAATGTAATTTTTTTGGTATGCTAAATTTAATAGTGGCTGTGCGGCGTTTTGAAAACAGTTGCGTAAAATCACCTGCGAATCAATATTTTAACTTTATAAATATTTTATTAAATTTTTAGATTATTCACGATATAAGGTGGCTTAGTTGCTACTCATTACTATATCATGGTAGATACCTATCATATTGCATCTGCCGAAACTAAATATAACTTCACCCACGGGCCGTAGCTTGCCTCTTCAAGAGCTGCATCCTTATGCACTTCGCCCGCCTCCTGCACCTCGTCGATTCGGCCATTCCCACTGGTTCGTTTGCCTATTCCTACGGGCTGGAAAGCAGCATCACCTTCGGGCTAGTGAACACGCCGTTTGCGCTGCGGAACTACCTGTATTCTTACTTGCAACAAGCCGGCAGCGCCGAATTACCTTTTATCCAGTCCACCTTCCACCTCACCGAAAAAAGCCCCGAATTTCAAACCCTCGCCGAAGAATACGACGCGCAACTGCTCGTGCCCGGACTCTACAAAGCCAGCGCCGTGCAGGGCCGCAACTGGCTGAAGCTGCTGGCCACCTTCTACTCCGAAGCTAAATTGGAAACCATTACCCAGTGGTTCAACGGGCAAAACAGACCGCCGCATTTCACGCTGGTTTTCACGCTGGCGTTGCAGCGCGTCGGCTTTGGGTTGGAAGAGCTAAAGGCCATGTACCTGCACATGCTGCTACGCGACCAACTCAGCGCCGCCATTCGCCTTGGGTTTCTGGGGCCGCTGGAGGGGCACCAACTGCAGCACGATTTCTACGCGGTGTTCGAGCACATTTTGGCAGCGCAGGCGGGGAAGGGATTTGGGGAGGCGGTACGCTCGGCTTTTCTGCTGGATGCCGCGCAGGTGCTGCACGAGGACATTTATTCTAAACTATTTCAGAACTAACGTAGCGTGGACTCTGTGAGTCCGCGCCTGAAACGCGCCGCCACACGCGGACTCGCAGAGTCCACGCTACATCACTACATACCCATGGCTTTTGTCGAAAAACTTGCCCTGCTTCTCCACGGCCACCAGCACGAAGCGTACGAATCACCGGGTGACTTCAACGAGCGCGAAACGCGGCGGCTACCCAGCTACCGCAACTTCCGCAAGCGGGCCTTCACCGTGGGCATCGGCGGCCCGGTAGGCACGGGCAAAACAGCCTTGCTTAAGGCGCTGTGCGAGCGCCTGCGCCACGAGTTCGAACTGGGCGTGGTCACCAACGACATCTTCACCCGCGAAGACGCCGAATTCCTCATCCGCCACAGTGCTTTGGATGAAAACCGGATTGTGGGTGTCGAAACCGGCGGCTGCCCGCACGCCGCCATTCGCGAGGATATTTCGCTGAACATGGATGCCCTCGAAGGCCTCATGCAGCGCTTCGACTACGGGCTCGATTACCTGTTCGTGGAGAGTGGCGGCGACAACCTGGCGGCCCACTTCAGCCGCGAGCTGGTCGATTATTCCATCTACGTTATCGACGTGTCGGGCGGCGACAAAATCCCACGCAAGGGTGGCCCCGGCATCACGCAATCGGACCTACTTATCATCAATAAAATTGACCTCAAAGACCTCATCAAAGCCGACCTTGGCGTGATGGAACGCGATTCAAAGAAGATGCGCGGCGAAGGGCCGTTTTTGTTCGCCCGCGCCATCGATGGGCACGGACTAGACGACATCATTAGCCACATCAAAGCCGCCAAAGCCCGCGCCTTGGCGGCCGTGCGCGAGGACCGCCGCTAGCGTAGCGTGGACTCTGCGAGTCCGCGCATCGTTCGGTCGCCTTCACATGGGCGCGGACTCGCAGAGTCCACGCTACGTCAATATTTCCGCGCCAGCGGGTTATACCCCAGTAACTCTTCCCTTGACAGCGCCGCCAGAATCTGCTCGCACAGCGGCTGCAGGGCCATGCGGCTGTGCGCGGCGGCCCGCAGCACCCACACATTCTCCCGCGCTTGTGTCACCGAAACCACGCATTCCTGACTGTTGAGGCTGAAGTGCGGCCCCGTGCTGCCGGGCATCTTCTGCCGCGCCAGCACCTTCGCTAACGTCTGGAAACGCGCGTCGTCGGGGCTGCCCACTAAAAAGACCGAAAAAAACGTTTGATACCCCGCGAAATTGGCTGGCGAAGTGGCAATGTTTTCTTCCGGGTTGAAGGCAAATCTATCCAGCACTACCAGCCGGCCCGCCACCCGCACGCGCAGCTCCGAGTGCAGCGAGGTGAAAGCGAACCGCTCGCCCTGGTCCATGCGGCCGGAGTGAAACCAATCAACCAGCAGCAGCAAAGACGTCGGCTCCAAATCCCACGTTTGCATCTGCCGGTAGCGGCTTTCGGCTTGCAGCACCACCGGGTCGGGAAAAATGACGGCCAGCGCGTTTTTGCCTAGCACGCCCGCCGTGTGCTGCTCGGCCACTGCGCCGTCGATGGAGCGAAAAATCCTTGTGCTGGCTTGCGTGCTGAGGATGAGCCGCGCGCCAGCATCCACCTTCACCCGCAGCCGGATGACATCGCCGGCCACCATGCCGCCGCCGTAGCTGCTCAGCACCACATGCGCGGCGCGGCTGTGCGAGGCGGGTTGCAGCAGCTTCAGGGGCTGGATGTTTTTGCAGACCACCAGGCGCGAATGGCCGCGCACCTCGGCCACCTCCAGCTCACTCCAGGCGGGGCAGGCGGGAGTGGGGGGCATGAGCGGAAGGAGCGGGGCGGCCGAATCGACAGTCATCAGGCTGCGAAGTAAGGCCCTGCCGCCCGGCCATTCCGCATGGCGGCGCGGTTTTGAGCGAGGCTTCTGCTTGGCCGGGGCAATAGCCGAAGGCCGGGCCACGTTTTGAAATCACCCGGCGGCCTGTATTTTAGGGCCTTGCCGCGCTTTCACTTATGCAGAATTATTACCGCGTGCTGGGCGTGGCCCCGGCGGCCACGAGTCAGGAAATTGAGCAGGCCTACGTGCGCCAGCGCGCCCGCCTCAAACGCCTGGCCGCCGCCGACCGCGCCATGAAAGCGCGCCTGGCCGAGGTCGAAACCGGCTACGAAATCCTTGGCAACTCGCGCCGCCGCGTGGCCTACGACCTGCTGCTCACGCAGGAGCCCGCGGCTCCGGTGTCGGACCGCCAGCGCCAAGACGAGCGCCTGGGCCGGCTGGCCCGCGTGGGCCGCAGCCTCAACGCGGCTTTGCTGGCGTGCTGCCTGCTGCTGGGCCTCGACTGGGGCCTGCCGCTGCGCCACTTCGCCCACGAAACCGTGCGCAGCCGCTTTCCCGTTTCGGTTTCCGTGTCGCTCTCCGACCCGCAGATGGCCTACCGCGTGCACACCGAGCACACCGAATTTCGGCTGCCCAGTGCCATTGGCCACCGGGTGCGGGCCGGGCAGCGCATCGAGGTGTGGCAAACGCCGCTGCTGGGCGTGGTGAGCCAGGTGAGCGCGCCCGACTTGCCCGACGAGCCGGCGCCGTTTCGGCCCTACGCGGGCACCATCTACGGCACGTTTTTGCTGCTGCCGGTGCTGCTGGCGGCGGTGGCGGCCGTGGGCGTGTGGCCGGGCCACTCCGCCGAAACTTATGTAAACACAGGCGTCGTGAGCGGGTTATTGGCCATCATCACCATCATCATCATGGTGCGTTTTTGAGGCCAGCGGCGCACGCCAGGGCAGCCACGACGTGGGTTTTGCCGTATCAGCAGCCGATTATCATCCCTTAAGTTTCCCGCTTTCATGTCAGTCCCTTCCGCGCAGTCCGAAGATTTGTTGTTTGATGCCGCCCGCCGCGGCGATGTTTCCACTCTGCACGAGCTGCTGGGCCGGGGCCTCAAAGTGGATACCACCAACGCCAAAGGCTTCACGCCCCTCGTTCTGGCTTCTTACGACAACCACTACGACGCCGTGGTGATGCTGCTCAACGCCGGCGCCAACCCCAACGCGCAGGACGTCACCGGCAACACCGCCCTGATGGGCGTCAGCTTCAAAGGCTACCCCGACATTGCCCGCCTGCTCATCGAGCGCGGCGCCGACCTCAACCTGCAAAACGGCAGCGGCGGCACGGCCCTCATGTTCGCCACCATGTTTGGCCGCAACGCCCTCGTGCGCCTGCTCCTCGAAGCCGGCGCCGACCAAACCATGCAGGACGCGCGCGGCCTCACCGCCCTGCACCTGGCCGGCCAGCAAGGCAACGCCGAAGCCTGGGCGCTGCTCGGCGGCGCCCCGCCGCAGGCCTAGCGCTGGCTCAGGCGGCCGTGGTAGCCCACGGTGAACATCACCGTGCTGCTGCGCACCAGAAAGTCATACGTCCGGTTATGAAAGCTGAGCTGGCGCACCAAGGGGGTGAGCCCGTGGGTGTAGCGGGCCTCCACGCCCAGGTGCCGCCCCCACCAGCCCAGGCCCCCGTGAAGCTGCAGCTGCGCGGCGGCCGGGGCCCGGTCCACGGCATCGCGCACCGCATCGTCCAGGCTGGCGGTAGCGGTTGGGAGGGCGGGGCCGCTTTTGTTCACGCGCCAGGCCACGGCTGGTCCCAGCAGGGCGTACCATTGTTGCCTGGCGTCGAAGGTGTAGCCAGCCAACGCGGCCACCTGCATTTGGTCGACGTAGAACGCCGTCGTGGCCGTGCTGGAGGAAAAGAAGCCGGAGCTAAGGCCCGAATAGTACTGAAAAGGCGCCGAAAGCACGCTTTGAAAGCGAAGTTCGGGCTGTCCGAACCAACGGCTTCGGGGCATGCGCACGAAGGCAGCAATAGCAACAGATTCACCGGTTCCGCCCGTTGTAGACAGGTAGGTTGGAGGCAGTTCAATGCGGGGCTGTGGCGCCGCAGAAAATGCCAAGCCTGCTCCGCCCGAAATCCCCCAGAAAGTCTCCTGGGGCGGAGCATCCTGGCCATAGGCCGGCGCAAGAGCCATGCAGGCAAGAAAGGGAATGCAGCGTAGCGCGTGCGACATAGTTGCTGAGCGCCAGCCATTAATGGTCGGCGTCAGGCAAATCAACCGGAGAAGGTGGCCTGAACCAAGGTAAAATTTTGCTTCCCGGGACTTTCCCAGCTCAGGATGCGTCCGGTATTGATTCGTAAAGCCCTTTTAATGAAGCAGCTGAAAAGATTCTGCTCTCAAATAAAAGGACTTTACAAATCGCCGCGAAGCCACCAGCACTGCCCGGAAAACTTTGTTGGGCATGCTGCTGACGTGGCGCGGCCAAAGCCGCTTGCCGAAGCTGCGCTTATTGGGCTAGCCTTTGCGGCTGGTGCACTGCCGCCGCACCTCGTCGAGGCGCCGGGCCAGCGCCGCTACTTCCTGCTCATTATCGGTGTTGAGCCCAAGGGTGATGGTGGACGCCAAGCCCGACGAGGATGACTTTCCTTTGGGCGCCTCGCGGCGCTTCACGGTGAGCTCGTAGTAGTGGCCGCCGCCCTTTTCGTGCTCCTTGGCGGCGTAGGTCACGGAGCCCACTTCGGCCCATTCCTGGGCCAGGGTGAGCTCCAGCTCCACGTTTTCGTTGCTCTTGAAACCCCAGCTGCTGCCGTTTTTGCTGTTGCTCACGGCAATGTTGGTGGTGCTGGTTTTGTCGGGCTTGCGGTATTTGCGAACGGTCTGGCGGAAGCCACAGTCGGCCAGCGACACGCGTACTTCGGTGTCGTTGTCTTGGTCTTTGGGGTCTACCAGAAGTTGGTTGAGGCGGGCGGTGAGGGCCTTGACCTCGGCGGCCGGGGCCTGGGCCCGGGCCACGCTACCCACCAGCAGGGCGCTGGCCAGCAGGAACGCTGATTTAAACATTTGCAGAAAGGTGAGGCGTGCGAGAAAAAGCGCGGTGGTACCGGCCCCGCACGGGGAAGGCCTGTACCACCGCGCCAGATGCGCGCCGCGCGCCGCCGGTTGCCTGGCGCTGCCAAAAAGTTGACCATCATGCCGAGCGAAGCCGAGGCATCTCGCGTGGGGTAGTAATTCAATCGATAGGATTACTACCCCACGCGAGATGCCTCGGCTGCGCTCAGCATGACCGTTCCTGATTGACCCGCAACAACCTTTTACCCAATGCTGCGAATCACGCCGCCGTCCACGCGCACAGAGGCGCCGTTGGTGGCCGCCGCCAGCGGGCTGCACAGAAACGCTACCATGTTGGCCACCTCGTCGGTGCTGATGAAGCGTTGGAGCAGCGAAGTCGGCCGGTCGTTCCGAAAGAAGTCGTGCTCGGCTTCTTCCTTGCTCTTGCCATCGGCGGCCATTTTTTTGATGAACTCCTCGACGCCCTCCGAGGCCGTGGGTCCGGGCAATACCGAGTTGACGGTGACGCCCGTGCCCTTGGTGAGCTCGGCCAGGCCGCGCGCCACGGCCAGCTGGGCCGTTTTGGTGGTGCCGTAGTGTATCATCTCCTGCGGAATCTGCAGGGCCGATTCGCTCGAAATAAACAGGATGCGGCCCCAGTCCTGCGCCAGCATCAGCGGGAAATACTGGCGCGAGAGGCGCACTCCGCTCAGCACGTTCACCTCGAAGAAGCGCACCCATTCCTCGTCGGGGATTTCGGCGAAGGGCTTGGGCTCGAAGATGCCCACATTGTTCACCAGCAGGTCGACGCGGGGCACTTCGCGCAGCAAATTGGCCACCTCGTCGGCCTTGCCAAAATCGACGGCCACGCCGCGTACCCGGGCCTGCGGCGTTTCGGCCAGAATGACGGCGCGAGCTTCGGCAATGCGGCCTTCGGTGCGGCCGGTGATGATGACTTCGGCGCCCTCGGCCGCCAAGCGGCGCGCAATGGCCAGCCCGATGCCGGCCGTGGAGCCCGTGACGAGGGCAATTTTATCGGTGAGTTGCAAATCCATGAAAAAGGCAGGAGAAAGTAAAATTCCCTCCTAAACCGGCCCACGCCGAAATAGTATGCCGGCCCGCGTCAAAAGCACATACAGTACCCGCCTTTAGTTGCCGGACGGGCCGCGCAGCCATTCGTCGGCCGCTTCCTGGGTGTCGAAATACCGGAAGCGCAGAGCCGCGCCCATGTCGGAGCCCACGGTGCGGGCCGCCAGCCGGCTGAGCGGCGTGGTGGCTTCCACCACGGCGCAGCGGCCGTAGCCGGCCTCGGCCACGGCGCGGGGCAGCCAGTTGTGCGCCAGCCAGGTTTGCACCTCGGGCGGCATGGGTGGGCGCTGGTTGTGCACGGTCATCAGGGCGGTGGCACGGTGGTGCCGCATGGCCTGTAGCACGTGTTCGTAAATGGCGCGCAGCTCGGGCGCCGAGGCCGCCACGGGCTGCCAGTCGAGCCGCACGTACCCGCCCGGCGCGTAGGAAATAACGGCGGCCTGGTTGCTAAAATAGCGAAGGGTCGAATTCACCTTCTAAAGATATAACCGTCTGCGCGCTACTACACCAGCTGCAGGGCCGCCAGGGCCAGCAGCGCCGGCACGGTTTGCACCAGCAAAATGCGCGGCCCGGCCGTGAAAGCCCCGTAGAGCCCCGCCACGGCCACACAACCCAAGAAAAAAGCCGCCACGTTGCGGTGCCACGCCGGGTCCGAAATCAGCAGCGCCCACCCGAGGCCAGCGGCCAGAAACCCGTTGTATAGCCCTTGGTTGGCGGCCAGCACCTTGGTGGGCTCGAACAGCTCGGGCCGCAGCGAGCGGAAGGTTTTGGGCCCGCGCGTGGTCCAGGCAAACATTTCCAGCCACAGAATATAGAGGTGAATGGCGGCCACTAGGCCGATGAGAACTTGGCTGAGCAGGTGCATGATGGGAATATAGCGTTTGGCTGGGCCAACTTACGGCTATTTCGCCCGAAACCTCCTCAGCCTTGCCCGCTGTAGGACGCGCCCGCGCCGTGGCCTACAGCGGCAAATGGTATCCCAGCGTGAGCATGAGAGTGCTGGCGCGCACCTTGAAATCGTAGGTCTGGTTGTTGAAATCAAGCTGGCGCACCAGCGGCGTCAGGCCGTAGGCGTAGCGCAGCTCCACATCGAAGTGCTTGCCCCAGCGGCCCACGCCGGCGTGCAGCTGGACCTGGGTTTTCTCCGGGGCCTGGTCCATCACGTAGGCGTAGCTGCCGTTGGCGCCATCGGCGGGGTTGGGGGTTGCCACACCGTCGTTGCCCTGGCGGAAGGCCACGGCCGGGCCCAGCAGCGCATAATATTGTTTATGAGGGCCAAAGGAATAGCCGCCCAGTGCGCTCACGGCCAACTGCCGCGCGTGAAACCCCCGCTTCGGCCGGCCGCTGAAGAGGGAGCCGTAGCCGCCCCCGCCGCCGGGGTATTCGAAAGGGGCCGAGTTCACTTCCTGGTAGCGAAGCTCGGGCTGCGCAAACCAGCGGCCGCGCTGCACCCGCGTGAGCAGCGCCACGGCCAAACCTGCGCCCGGGCTACCGGTAGGGGCCAGATACGAACCCTGCGACATGTCCAGCTGCTGCATGGAGCCGGGCGCCAGGCTGATGCCCGCGCCGGCCGAGAGGCCAATGAAAGTGGCGCGGGCCGGCGCTTCCTGCCCGTGGGCCAAAGTGCTGCTAAAAGCCGCTGCACACAGCAGGCCGATTTGGAAGATGCGTGTCAGGCGCGCGGCGGGAGTGAGGTTGGTTTCCATGCTGGCAAACGTACAGGAGCGGAGTGCTTGGGTGCCAACTGACTTTCGGGTTTTTGGGACTTTTAAATGGTAGTGCATTTACATGATTTAAAATTGTAAGTAAATAAAAGTCAGTATTATAATTTTTAAATTAGTTTATCGAAAAGGACTTATAAATGATTGTATCAGTGCTAATCAGAAACGCTGAAACCGGGCTTATGAGCAATAAAAAGGCCCGCCGGGTAGGGCGGGCCAAGAGCACAAAGGTGCCAATTCAAACCTTGTGTTCATCTGCTACTTGCCGAACGTATGTTTCAAGTAAAATAAGGTCTTGAAAAATGGGGCAGACAGCCGATATGAAAAGCGGAAGTACTGGTTCATGTTCAATGGACATATCAAGCCAGTAGCCTTCTTCATCAAATTCTAAGTAGTCTAGCAAGCTTGATGCTTGTTTTTTAACAATCAGAATTGTTGTGTCAACTAACGATACCCGGTAATCGGACAAACTATATCTGTCGAAAAGAGCCTTATAAGAAGCAAGTTCCGGGTCATCGAATTTTGCTATCAGTTGATAAGGCCTTTCTGAGTCGTCAGTGAATAAAACGGCAAAAGGGAAAGAAGGAAACATTTGCTGGCTTTTAAAATTCAACTCACTCCCCCAGCTTCCCCAGAATCTCCAGCGCCGCCGTGGCGATGACCGTGCCGGGGCCGTACACGCCGGCCACGCCGGCATCGTAGAGGAACTGGTAGTCCTGGGCCGGAATCACGCCGCCGGCTATCACCAGAATATCCTCGCGGCCGAGCTGCCGTAGCTCCGTGAGCAGCTGGGGGAGCAGGGTTTTGTGGCCGGCGGCGAGGCTGCTCACGCCCACCACGTGTACGTCGTTGTCGGCAGCCTGACGGGCCACTTCGGCGGGCGTCTGGAAGAGCGGGGCGAGGTCGACGTCGAAGCCTACGTCGGCGAAGCTGGTGGCGATGATTTTGGCGCCGCGGTCGTGGCCGTCCTGGCCCATTTTGGCCACAAGCATGCGGGGGCGGCGGCCTTCGCGGGCAGCGAAGGCATCGGCCGCCGCACGGGCTTCTTCAAAAGCTTCGTTGTGCGACATTTCCTGGGAATAAACGCCCGCCACGGTGCGCGTGGTGGCCTGGTGCCGGCCAAACTGGGCTTCAAGGGCATCGGAAATCTCGCCGAGGGTGGCGCGGGCGCGGGCCGCGGTGACAGCGAGGGCCAGCAGGTTGTGAGCTTCCTTTTCCGTATCAGCCGCCACTTCCGTGAGACGGGCACCCGCTGCCTCGGTGAGGGCGGCCAGGGCCACTTTCACAGCCACGGGGTCGCGGTCGGCGCGAACTTGCTTGAGACGGGCAATCTGGCTTTCGCGCACCGCATCGTTGTCGATGTCGAGCACTTCGACCTCCGTTTTCTCGGAGGTCTGGTACTTGTTCACACCCACGATGATTTCCTTGCCCGAGTCGATGCGGGCCTGCTTGCGGGCGGCGGCTTCTTCGATGCGCAGCTTGGGCAGGCCAGTTTCGATGGCCTGGGCCATGCCGCCCAGCGCCTCCACTTCCTGAATGAGGGCCCAGGCTTTGTCGGCCAGCTCGTGGGTGAGGGTTTCGACGTAGTAGCTGCCGCCCCAGGGGTCCACTACTTTGGTAATGTCGGTCTCGTGCTGCAGGTAGAGTTGGGTGTTGCGCGCGATGCGGGCCGAGAAGTCGGTGGGCAGGGCAATGGCCTCGTCCAGCGCGTTGGTGTGCAGGCTCTGGGTGCCGCCCAGGGCCGCCGCGAGGGCCTCAATGGCGGTACGGGCCACGTTGTTGTACGGGTCCTGCTCGGTGAGGGAGTAGCCCGAAGTCTGGCAGTGGGTGCGCAGGGCCAAGCTTTTGGGGTTGGTAGGGTTGAACTGCTGAATGAGCTTAGCCCAGAGCAGGCGGCCGGCACGCAGCTTGGCAATTTCCATGAAGTGGTTCATGCCAATGGCCCAGAAAAAGCTCAGGCGCGGGGCAAACTCGTCAATCTTCATGCCCGCTGCCAGGCCGGCGCGCACGTATTCCAGGCCGTCGGCCAGGGTGTAGGCCAGCTCCAGGTCGGCGGTGGCGCCGGCTTCCTGCATGTGGTAGCCCGAGATGGAAATCGAGTTGAACTTGGGCATCTTGGCCGCCGTGTAGCTAAAAATATCGGCGATGATACGCATGCTCGGCGCGGGTGGGTAGATGTAAGTGTTGCGCACCATGAACTCCTTCAGAATGTCGTTCTGAATGGTGCCCGACAGCTTTTCGGGGCTCACGCCCTGCTCTTCGGCCGCCACGATGTAGAAGGCCAGCACCGGGAGCACCGCCCCGTTCATGGTCATGCTCACCGACATTTGGTCGAGCGGAATCTGGTCAAAGAGGATTTTCATGTCCTCTACCGAGTCGATGGCCACGCCGGCCTTGCCCACGTCGCCCTGCACCCGCGGGTGGTCGGAATCGTAGCCCCGGTGCGTCGCTAAATCGAAGGCCACGCTCAACCCCTTCTGCCCGCCGGCCAGGTTGCGGCGGTAAAACGCGTTCGATTCCTCGGCCGTCGAGAAGCCGGCGTACTGCCGGATGGTCCACGGGTTCTGCACGTACATGCTGGCGTAGGGGCCGCGCAGGTAGGGCGCCTGCCCCGCGCCAAAGCCCAGGTGGTCGAGGTGGGCCACGTCGGCCGCCGTGTACACGGGCTTGATGGCAATGCCCTCGGGCGTGGCAGTAGCGGCTGTTTCGGGCGCGGCAGTAGCAGCGGGGGCCGGGGCCGCGTTGTAGAGAATCGAAGAGAAGTCGGGCTTCATAGGGTGGGATTGTAACGGGGGGAAACGTCATGCTGAGCGCAGTCGAAGCATCTCTACCGCGCAACTAATCAAAGGGAATAGTATTGCAGTAGAAATGCTTCGGCTGCGCTCAGCATGACGTTCTGGGATTTATTATGCGACGGCTACCGTCCCTGCAGCCGGGCCAGCACCTGCTCCGTGGTGTAGCCCTGCACCTTCATTTCCTTGAAGCCAAACACGCGCACGGCTTCGTGCAAAGTAGCCATGTCGGACGAGAGCAGAGCCGGCGGAATGAAGTGCTGCTTCTCGTTCGGAATCTGATAGATGAAGCGGGCAAACTTCTGAAACTGCTCGGGCGTGGCGTACATCAGCGTGGCCTCCTCGGGCGAGGAATATAGCAACGACAGCGTGCCCGGCGGGTGGCTGGCCGCTATTTCGGGCCGCTCGTGCGGCAGCAGCGTCTGGATAAAATTTTCCAGAATAATCTGATTGGTGTTCGAGCCCAGCAGCACCACGGCGGCGCGCTTGCTCTTCTTCTCGCGGCGCTCGAAATGCAGAGCCGTGGCCAGGCGCAGCACCTCGGTGGGGTAGGCCGCCCGCGTCACATCGAAGGCCGAGGAGCGCAGCAGCTTTTTGGGGTGGAAGCTAAATTGCTCTTGCGCTTGCTGGAAGCGGTTGGTGCCCACCACCACCTGCTGGCCGCTGGCAATGCGTCGGAAGGTTTCGGTGGTCACGGCCTTGATTTCCTCCAGCATCAGCCCGCGCGCCGCCGGCAGTCCGCCGGCCGCCTCCAGGCGCTGAAACTGCAGCCAGGCTTCCTGGGCCAGCTGGTCGGTGAGGGTTTCGAGGTAGTAAGAGCCGGCGGCGGGGTCCTGCACCCGGCCCAGGCTGGCTTCTTCGCGCAGCAGCACCGAGAGGTTGCGCGCCAGCCGGCCCGAGAAGTCGTTGGCCTCGGCAAACAGCGCGTCGAATGGCGCCACGCTCAGCGAGTCGGCGCCGCCCAGCACGGCGCTCATGGCCTCGGTGGTGTGGCGCAGCAGGTTGGTGTGCGGGTCGAGGGTCGTGAGCGTCCACGAAGAAGTAGCCGCATGAATGCGCAGATTGGCATTGAGCGCCGCCGGCAGGCCGAAGCCGTGTAGCAGCGTGGCCCACAGCTGGCGCAGGGCCCGCAGCTTGGCCAGCTCGGGGAAGTAGCTTGGGGCCACAGCCAGGTGCACGTGCAGCGTAGCCGCCACTTGCGCGGCGCTGATTTCCTCGTTTGGCAGCTCGGCCAGCAGGGCGGCGGCGGTATTCAGCGTGAAGGCCAACTGTTGCGCGATGGTCGCGCCGCGGTTGCCAAAAAAGGCGCCGTTCACGGCCAGCGCCCGGAAATCGGGCATGCCCGTGGTGAGGCTCACGCAGCGGCGTAGGGCCGTGCGGTAATCGGCCAACTCGGCGCCTTCGGGCACGGGGCCGGGCGCAAAGCGCAGGAAGCCGCGCAGCGCCGTGCCGGGCACCGTTTCGACCAGCTGGCTGAGCAGGGCGTCGGGGCCGCCCGTCACGGTGTAGCCAATGAAGGTGCGGGCCAACGGCAGCCGCTCGGCCAGATAGTGCACGGCGAATGCTGCAGCATCGGCCAGAATAAAGTGGATGCCATCGGCGCCGTTGGCCAGCGCCGCGGCGGCCTGGTCGATTTGCTCGCGGCCTTCGCCGGCCGGCACTTGCAGCGTGGGCACGTTCAGCCAAGGGGCCACGGGGTGGGGCAGGGGCGCGGGGGCGCCGCCTAGGGCCGCCAAGGCCTCGCGGTGGTAAAAGGGCTCCACGCTGAAGCCATCGGGCAGGGGCCAGCGCAGGGTGGCCGGGTCCTGGCCTTTGAGGTCGCGGGCCAGGCGGGCCTGCCACTCGGCGGTGGTCACGGCCGGAAATTCAGCAAAAGAAACGGGGGGCGCGACCGGGGTATCGGACATAAAGGCTTTTCGTAGCAAGTAGGATGCCGCTGCACCACTTCGGGCAACTGGCATCACCCAAAATAGGCCGAAAGATACCGCCTTGCCCTGAGAAAAGCCGACGTCAAGGTTGTTGCTGCCGTAGCTTTGTCGGCTGCTGCCATGCCGGGCGATACAATCTCGTGTTCCATTGCGCTGGTCTTGACGATGAACAAGTCCCTGTTGTTTGCTGGTTGCGGTTTGTTTGGCGGGCTGCTGGCTGCGCCGGTGCAGGCCCAGACTAATTTCGCGCCCGGCTACGTGCTGCCGGCCACCGGCGACACCCTGCGCGGCGAAGTGGATTTGCGGGAGGGCCGGCTCAGTGCGCGGCGCTGTCGGTTCCGGCCCACCGCCTCGGCCGACGTCATCACCTACGAGCCGCAGCAAGTGCGCGGCTACGGTTTCAGCGCTCCGCAACGGCACTACCGCACCATGGCAGTGGCGGTGGATGAAACCGCCGCGCAACAGCCGGTTTTTCTGGAAGTATTGGTGGACGGCCCCGCAAGCCTGTATTTCCTGCGCGACGGCGAGAAGCGCGATGAATATTTTGTGGGCCTGGCCAACCAGCCCTTGGCCCTGCTCCGGCACGGCATGGTGCAAGTATCGCGCAACGGCGAAACGAGCACGGCCATGGACACGGGCTACCGCAACACGCTCCGCGCAGCCCTTGCCGACTGCCCGGCGGTAGAAAAAAAGCTGTCCACCCTGCTGTTTCAGGAAAGTGCCCTGCTGAATGTGGTCACTACCTACAACGCCGACTGCCGCGGCTACCGCGCTGCCCGGGCCCGTCAGTCTACCGCCGCCGCGGTACACCTCACCGTGGGCCTGCTGCTGGGGGCCGCCCGGCATACCGTGGCGTATGAAGGTTTTCCTTTCGGCGGCGGGGCCGTCACCAAAAACACCTCCACGGGCCTGGCCATCGGGCCCGTTTTCCAGTTCAGCTCGGCCCGCGTGAGCCAGCGCGTTTCCCTGGTAGCCTCGCTGCTTTACGAGCCGGAAAAATACGAAATCAGCCCGGGCCCGGGCAGCCAGATGAGTCCCAATGCCCGGATTCACTTCGATTTCGCCTATCTGCGCCTGCCGCTGATGGTGCGCTACACCTACCCACGCGGGAAAGTAGTGCCCTTGGCCGAAGCCGGCCTGACGGTGGCCTACGCCCTGAAAACCGACGTTTCTTCGGGTATCATCGCCAACGGGCAGTACACGGCCTACCCGGGGCCCATTACCGATATCGTGAAAGGAGCCTGTACATCGGTCCAGATAGGCTACGGGGCGGGCGTCGGCGTCGGCACCCATGCCATGGGCGGCCGCGCCGTGGCCCTGCTGCTGCGTGCCGAACGCACCAACGGCTTCACCGATGCGGCCGATGTTAGAACGTCCACGGTTCATCTTTATGGGCTTTTCACCATTGACCTCACCAAATAAGCGGCTGGCCGCGTTCAAAGCATTGCCGTTGTCGTTATTTATGTCACTTGTTTTTTCACTGATGCGTCGTTCAGGTTTCCGATTGTCGGCCTCCCTTTTTCTGGCCCTCGCCACCGGCTGCCAGCGCGCGGCCTACGCCCCCACGGCCCATTTCGCGCCCGTCACCAGCCAGCCCGTGGGCAAAACCCAGGCCGAGGACCCGGCCGTAGCGGCCCTCATCGCGCCCTACCACGACAAGGTGGTGGCCCAAATGACGGAAGTGCTAGGCACCGCCCCGGCCGGCCTCGTCAAGGCGCCCGGCGAAAACCCGCTGTCCAACTTCGTGGCCGACCTGCAGCGCGTGCGCGCCAGCAAGGAGCTGAAGGAGCCCGTGGCGTTGGGCGTGATGACCAACGGCGGCCTGCGCGCCGGCTTCGCGCCCGGGCCCGTCACGCTGGGCTCGGTGTTTGAGCTGATGCCGTTTGAGAACGAGCTGGTGGTGCTCGACGCGCCCGGCCCGGTGGTGCAGCAGCTGTTCGACTACGCCGCGCACATCAAAATGGCCGTGTCCGGCGCCACCTACACCGTCACCTTCGACGGCATGCCCAAGGACATTCGCATCGGCGGCCAGCCCTTCGACGTGAACGACGCCCGCACCTATCCCATCGCCATTTCCGATTACCTAGCTACCGGCGGCGACAACATGGTGTTCTTCAAATCAATCGTGCCCCGCCACACCAACGTGCTGCTCCGCACCGCCATCGCCGATTACATCCGCGACCTCACCAAAGCCGGCCAGCCCGTGGCGGCCCGCATCGAAGGCCGGGTGAAAGCTAATTAATCAATGAGGAATGAAGAATGAGGAATGAAGAATTGGCAGTTGAGACAGTTCTGACAATCCTCCCCAAATTCTTCATTCCTCATTCTTCATTCCTCATTAAAAATATGAAGCGCCGCGAATTTCTCCGCAATTCCCTCCTCGGCACCGCCGGCCTCACCGTGCTGAGCGGCTTGGCCAATTCGGCCGAAGCCGCCGCTACCGCCAAGGCTCCGCTCAAGCTCACCATCCTGCACACCAACGACATGCACTCGCGCATCGAGCCCTTCCCCGACAACGGCGGGCAGTGGGCCGGGCTGGGCGGCATGGCGCGGCGCGCGGCCCTCATCAAGGACATTCGCAGCAAGGAGGCCAACGTGCTGCTGCTCGACTCGGGCGACATCTTCCAGGGCACGCCTTACTTCAACTTCTTCGGCGGCGAGCTGGAATACAAGCTCATGAGCCAGATGGGCTATGACGCCAGCACCCTCGGCAACCACGACTTCGACAACGGCCTTGAAGGCCTGCAGCGCCAGCTGCCCAACGCCACCTTCCCCTTCCTCATCGCTAACTACGACTTCTCGAAAACGCCGCTGGCCGGCCGCTTCGCGCCTTATAAAGTGTTTGAGAAGCAGGGCATCCGCATCGGCGTGTTCGGGCTGGGCATCGAGCTGGCCGGGCTGGTGGCCGATAAGAATTTCGGCCAGACCGTGTACCTTGACCCCGTGACTACGGCCAAGGAAATGGCCGCCCGACTGCGCGGCCCCGAGCGTTGCGACTTGGTTATCTGCCTCTCGCATCTCGGCTACAAGTACGAAAACGCCAAGCTCGACGACCGCAAGCTCGCGGCCCAGGTTTCCGGTATCGACCTCATACTGGGCGGCCACACCCATACGTTCATGGATGCGCCCGAGCCCATCGCCAGCCCCGACGGCCACGCCACGCTCATCAACCAGGTGGGCTGGTCGGGTATCAATCTGGGAAGGTTGGATTATGAGTTTTCAGTAAAAAATAAACGGGCCGGCCTGGCAAGCGCTTCCGTAGTGCCGGTTCGGGCAGCCTGCTAAAAGCACGACATAAACAAGGGCTTTTCGGCTTTTTTAAGTGCGAAGTTTTCCACAATTTTGTCCCCCTCTAAAAAATAACGCTCCTTTAGCGGAGCTGTTTTGGTCATTGATTTTGCTGCCGGCTCGTGCCGGATTATTGTCTCAATACGCTCATGCTCAAGGATTTTCGCACGGTTTGGGCTGGCTGCTTGCGCAGCATCTCGGCGGAAATCGGGGAGCAGAGCTTTAAGACGTGGTTTCAGCCCATTGTGCCGGTCGAGCTCAAGGGTAACGTGCTGACCATTCAGGTGCCCAGCGCCTATTTCTACGATTGGCTGGAGGAGCATTACGTGGACGAGCTGCGCCGCGCCCTCTTCCAGCAGCTGGGCTCCGAAGGCCGCTTGGAGTACAGCGTGGTGGTGGACCAGGGCAACTCGCAGTCGCAGCCCAAAACGCTGCACCTGCCCCCGCCCCGCAAAGCCGCCGCCCCCGACCCGCGCGATGCGCCCCAGCCGCAGGCCCCCGCGCCCGCCCCGGCCCCCAACCCGCTGGCCGGCAGCGCACGGGCCGCCTCGGCCCGCTACGTGAACTCCAGCGCCGTGCGGCCCGTGCAGCGCAGTCACTTCGGCACCAACGCCCTGGCCGGCGCCGAAACGCTGGCCCCGCCGCGCAATCCCTTCGACACGGCCCGCCCGATGGACGGCAACATCGTGCCCTCGCAGCTCAACGGCTCCTACACCTTCGACAATTACATCGAGGGCGACTGCAACCGCCTGGCCCGCTCGGCCGGCCTCGCGGTGGCCAACAAGCCCGGCACCACCAGCTTCAACCCGCTGATGGTGTACGGCGGCGTGGGCCTGGGCAAAACGCATCTGGTGCAGGCCATCGGCAACCACATCAAGGCTACTTCGCCGGAGCGGTTCGTGCTCTACGTATCGGCCGAGAAGTTTACTAACCAGTTCATCGACAGCGTGCAGCGCGCGCAGGTGCAGGATTTCGCGAACTTCTATTTGCAGGTGGATGCCCTGATTCTGGACGACGTGCAGTTTCTGGCCAACAAGGGCAAGACGCAGGAGATGTTCTTCCACATCTTCAACCACTTGCACCAGTCGGGCAAGCAGATTGTGATGACCTCGGACCGGCCGCCCAAGGACCTGCTGGGCCTGGAAGACCGCCTGCTGAACCGCTTCAAGTGGGGCCTGACGGCCGACGTGCAAAGCCCGGATTTCGAGACGCGCGTGGCCATCATCCGCAACAAGATGGAGCAGGACGGCATCGACATTCCGCCGGACCACGTGGTGGACTACCTCGCCAACTCGGTGCACACCAACGTGCGCGAGCTGGAAGGCGTCATCGCCTCGCTGGTGGCCCAGAGCAGCCTGAGCCGCCGCGACATCGACTTGGAGATGGTGAAGCAGGCCCTGCGCCACATCATCGAGGAAGTGGAAGCCGAGGTCAACCTTGACTTCATTCAGAAGACTGTGGCCGCTTATTTCAACATTTCGGTTGATTTGCTGAAGGACAAGACGCGCAAGAAGGAAGTGGTGACGGCCCGGCAGGTGGCCATGTACTTTGCCAAGCACCATACCTCGCACACGCTGAAAACCATTGGTTTCCACTTCGGCGGCCGCGACCATACCACCGTCATGCACTCGGTGCAAACCGTGTCGGATTTGGTGGATTCGGACAAGAAATTCCGCGACCAAGTAGACGAGTTGCGGAAGAAGTTCGCCAAGAAATAGGGGCACCTATTTCCGGGGCGGCCGCGTTACATTTGGGAAAACCTTCGCCTTATGGAAACCCTTGCCCCGGAAATTTCCGACTACGAGCTCGAACGCGGAAAGCCCATGCCCAGCTTCAATCACAGCGCTATTCAGGCTAACCTGATTTTCGAGTTGAAAACCCGCTACCGGGAGCAATTCCGATTCTTGTCAGAAGTCAACGTTGCTATCGCGGGACGGGTGATGGTGCCTGATATCGGTATCTTCCCCCAAATGGCCCTTGATATGGCCAATGACAGCATCGTTGTGCAGCAAATGCCGCTGACGACTATCGAAATTCTCTCGCCCTCACAGGCATTGAGCGAATTAATTGGCAAAGCCAATGCGTATTTCCAGGCCGGGGTGAAATCCTGCTGGATTGTGCTGCCCGAAGTGAGCGGCATTTTTGTGTATGCGGCTCCGGGCAAGTACACGTTTTTCCACGATGGCGAAATACTTATCGACCCGGCTACGAGCATTGAATTGCCGCTCGCGCCACTGTTTGAGTAGAAGTTAGGCGGCTGCCGTCGGGCTTACTTCCTGCAGGGGCACGTTGTGCTTGGCAGCAAAGTCGCGCACCTGCTCGCGGAAGCTCATTTTGCGGCGCTTGCCTTTCACTTCGCGCAGGTTGAGGGCGTAGATTTCACCGTCTTTCTGGCGCACGCGCAGCACGGCGGGCTTGAGCTCAAGGGCGGCAATGTTTTCGGCGGCGAAGACCTGCTTGGGACGGAACAGGCCGTTCTTGTGCACGATGTAGCCGGGCGTAAATTCCAGGTAGCTTTGGGTGCCGAAGATGGGCGCGTTGTTGACCAGCACGTAGCCCAAGTATATCACGGTGAAGACCAGAAACACCCAGTGCAGGAAGTGAAAGTCCTGCGCGCCGGTGTTGCTCAGGATGCCGAACAGCACGTAGGCCAGCCAGAACAAGCCAATGGCGATTTGGCCCCAGAAGGAGATGCGGGAGTTGTTGGCGGGGCGAAGGCGGATGCGGGTGGTACCAGTGGGCATAGCGACAAATTTAGTTGCTAGTTGTTAGTTGTCGGTTGTCAGGGACCGAAAAGAACGTTCCGGGTCGAAACCAGGAACGTCATGCTGAGCGCAGCCGAAGCATTTCGCGTGCATTAGTAAATCCTTTCGGTTGAATTACTTCGGCACGCGAGATGCTTCGACTACGCTCAGCATGACGTTCTTTCTGGGCTCGATGAGTCAGCCGGACGCGCTAGCCGACAAACTTGGCTTCAAGCGTCATTTTGGGCACGGCGCTGAGCACTTTCGAGACGGGGCAGTTTTCCTTGGCGTCTTCGGCGTGCTTCTGGAAGTCGTCGGCGTTGATGTTGCCACCGGTGACGTGGCCCTCGGTGCTCACGTGGATGTGCTCGATGACGGGGTGGCCGTTGTTGGGGTTCATCGACACGGTGCTGGTGGTTTTGATGCTCTCCACCGTGTGGCCGTGCTTGGTGAGCACGCTGGTCAGGTACATGGTGTAGCAGCCGGCATGGGCCGCGCCGATGAGCTCTTCGGGGTTGGTACCCTGCTTGCCTTCGAAGCGGCTGCCAACGGAGTAGGGGGCGTTCAGCGCGCCGCTTTCGGTGGTGAGGATGCCGCTGCCTTTGATGTCGCCGGTCCAGGCGGCGGTGCCTTTGTGGTCTGCCATGATGTGGTGAGGTGTGAAATGGTGAAATGGTGATTTTTGGAGCCGTGGCCACCGGGGCAGCCAGGCTTGGAAGCATAACGGCAGCAAGCTACTCAGGTTGCCCTGGCGGCCCAGGCCCCGCTCGGCCAACGTACCTTCGCAGCCCTTCCAACGGCCTTTTACTTCGGATTTATGGGATTGAAAGCCACGCTGAGCCAGCCCCTGGCCCGCTACATTGCCCGCCGCTACCAGCGCTGGCAGCACCGCCCCGAAACCACGCAGCGCGAGCTGCTGACGCGCCTCACAGCCACGGCGGCCGGCACCGCGTTTGGCCGCGCGCACGAGCTGGGCAGCGTCCGCACGCCCGCCGATTTGGCGCGGCAGGTGCCCGTGCGCGACTACGAGGCCCTCAAGCCCTGGTTCGACCGCACGCAGGCCGGCGAGGCCGACGTGCTGTGGCCCGGCCGCCCGCTGTACCTGGCCAAAACCAGCGGCACCACCAGCGGCGCCAAGTACATTCCCATCACGAAGGACAGCATCCCGAACCACATTGAAGGGGCCCGGGACGCGCTTTTATATTACATCTACCGCACCGGCCGCAGCCGGTTTCTCGATGGCAAGCTGATATTCCTGTCGGGCTCGCCGGCGCTGGAGCTGCACCACGGCATCCGCACGGGCCGGCTCTCGGGCATTGCCAACCACCACGTGCCAGCGTACCTGCGCCGCAACCAGCTGCCCAGCTACGCCACCAACGTTATCGAAGACTGGGAAACCAAGTTGGAGCGCATCGTGGACGAGACGCTGGGCCAGAAAATGACGCTCATTTCGGGCATTCCGCCCTGGGTGCAGATGTATTTCGACCGCCTCACGGCCCGCACCGGCCGGCCCGTCAAAGACATTTTTCCGGACTTCAACCTGTTTGTGTACGGCGGCGTCAACTTCGAGCCCTACCGCGCCAAGCTCTTCGAAAGTATCGGCCGGCCGGTGGACAGCATCGAGCTATTCCCCGCCTCCGAAGGCTTCCTGGCCTTCCAGGACGAGCCCGGCAACCCGGGGCTGCTGATGCTGCTCAACAGCGGCATCTTCTACGAATTCATCCCCGCCGAGCGGTTTTTCGAGCCCGACGCGCCCCGCCTCACCATCGCCGACGTAGAGCTGGACCGCAACTACGCTGTGGTGCTCACCTCCAACGCCGGCCTGTGGGGCTACAGCCTCGGCGACACGGTGCGCTTCGTGAGTTTGCGCCCGCACCGCGTGGTGGTCACGGGCCGCATCAAGCACTTCCTCTCGGCCTTCGGCGAGCATGTGATAGGGGAGGAGGTGGAGCAGGCCCTGCGCGAAACGATGGCACGGTTTCCGGAAGTCGAAGTCGTCGAATTCACCGTGGCCCCGCTGGTGAGCGACGACCCCACCACGCCCTCGCGCCACGAGTGGCTGGTGGAATTTGGGCGCGCCCCGCAGGATGCGGCGGGTTTCGCGGCGGCTTTGGATGCTGCGCTGCGCCGCCGCAACACCTACTACGACGACCTGCGCCGGGGCAACATCCTCGTGCCGCTACAACTCACGCCGCTGCCAGCCGGGGCCTTTCAGCGCTACATGAAAAGCCTGGGCCGGCTGGGCGGGCAGAACAAGGTGCCGCGGCTGGGGAACGACCGGAAGGTGGCGGAGGGACTGTTAAAATGACGTGTGCTCATGCGCCTCGCCTTCGACCTCGACAACACCCTCATCCGTTGCGGCCACGCCTTCCCGCTCGAAACGCCCCAACGGCGCCTGCTGGCCAAACTGCTAAGCAACGAGCAGCTACGCGAAGGAACCAAGGAGCTGACTGATGCCTGCCGCCAGCGCGGCTGGGAGGTGTGGGTCTACACCACGTCCTACCGCAGCGTCTGGCGCATCCGCCGTCTGTTCTGGCTACACGGCATCCGGCTCGATGGCGTGGTGAACCAGCCGCGGCACGACCGGGAAGTTCGCGCCCGCTGTACCAAGCACCCGCCCAGCTTCGGCATCGACCTACTTATTGACGATTCTGAAGGCGTCCGCATCGAAGGCGAGCGGCACGGCTTTCGGGTGCTGGTAGTGGCGCCGGAGGATGAGCGGTGGACGGAAAAGGTGCGGGCGGCGCTGGATTCGTTTTAACTTGGCCTAATGCTCTGCCATGGGAATACTTCCCATGGAGTAGTAGGTCCTAGAATCTGTAATGGAGAAAAGTGTAATCATATTTGCTGTCAGCATAGCTTATGACGGCGACTGTTTGTTCCATGTCAGCATCAGCCGACCCGATGTGAAAGCAGATGCCTATTTCTATGGAAATGCCAACACGTTTAAAGAGTTTGGTAAAGGCCTAATGCTGTTTCCAAAGGATTCAACAGATATAGTCGAATTTCAAGCCGGGCAGAATTCACATCCAGCGCAGTGCTTCCTATTGCTGCGTGCTTATTATGACAGCCGCCATGGGCACATTGCCTTGAAAATAACGGCCGATAACAACCAAGAAATGGCTTTGCACAATCGTTTCGAGTTTTCAATTGCTGCGGAAGCGGCGTCCATTAACGAGCTCGGCCGTATGCTGGTCGGGTGGCATGTCGAAGACGTTCCTCAAATAATATGGAAAGCAGAAACCCCATGACCAAACCCGCCCTCCACGCCCTCTGCCAATCCTTCATTGAGCAGCGCATCGGCGCCGCCCGCACCGCCATGCAGGCGGCCCAGGAATCGTCCTCGTCCGAAACCAAGAGCAGCGCCGGCGACAAGTATGAAACCGGCCGCGAAATGGCCAACGCCGAGCGCGACCGCAACGCCGCCCACATGCAGCAGGCCCAGCAACTGCAAGCCGAGCTGGCCCGCATCAGCCCCGACGCGCCCTGCGACACCGTGCGCCCCGGCGCCCTTGTCAGCACCAGCCTGGGCCGGTTCTACATCAGCATCAGCGCCGGCAAGCTGGACGGAACCGACGTGTTTGCCGTGTCGGTGGCCGCGCCGGTGGCCGTGGCCCTCAAGGGGTTGCGAGCTGGCGAGCAGGCCGAGTTCAACGGCAAAGCGGTGCGGGTGCTGGCGGTGGAATAGCCGGGTGGCTATTGGTTACTCCACTCGGCCAGCAAGGCAGGCAGCCGGCCTGTGCCCTCACTGAGCCACTGCACGGCCGAAGTGGCGTCGGAAAAGTAGTGCGACTCGAACCGGATGGATGGCTGCACTAGGTCGTGCAGGGCGTCGATGGCCAGCTGGTTGTGGATGCGGCTGCTGTCGATGGCCAATATCAGGTGGGCCAGCGGCAGCTGCACGATGTCCGTCATCCAGTGGGCGCCCAGCCACAGCTCGTCCTCGATGGAAATGTTGGGCACCGTATTCATGTCGATGAGCAACACGCGCACAGCCAATTGGCGCACCAAGTCCAGCAACTGCGCGGCACTGCGGCGCAGGGTCTGCGTGACTGCGCCCGAAATCCATTCGAGGCGCAGCAAGCCCAACGGTTCATCGTACTGTAACCGAAAGTCCGGAATGGTGCTGATTATCAAAACGACCTGGAGCAGTTGGCCTGTTTGCAGCTGCAAAAATAACGACGGCGGTCCTGCTTACGCGCATCCATTCCCAGCGGAAGCCAGATGGGTTATTTCCAGTCGCCGCCGCCGTCGGCCGGTTTGTCGCCGTCGGGCCGGATGAGCTTGAACTCGACGCGGCGGTTCACTTTGGCGTCAGCGTCGGTCAGCTCGTCTTTGAGCGGTTTGCTGGAGCCGTAGCCGAAGCTCTCGATGCGGTTGGGCTTGAGCTTGCCCTTGCGCTCGATGTACTTGCGGATTTCCTCGGCCCGGTCCTGCGAGAGCTTCTCGTTCACTTCCGGGTCGCCGCGGCTGTCGGTGTGGCCCGCGATGCTGAGCCGGAAGGCCGGGTGGTCGACCAGAAACAGGGCAATGCGGTCCAGGGTGGGGTACATGGCGGGTAGCACGTTGGCCCGGTTGGCCTCAAACTCCAGGTTGCGGAAAATAAGCGGCAGCTTGTAGTCGATACTGTTGGTGAGGAGCGTCATCACCGTGTCGCCCTTCAGCGCAAACTGTTTCTCCACCGAGAAAAAGTCCGGGCTCTGAATGAGCATGGCGTAGTGCGAACCTTCAATCAGCTCAAAATCAAACGTACCGTCGGGCCGGATAAACTTGCTGGCCACCTCAATGCCGTTGTCGGTATCGATGATGCTCACGATGCCCTTGAGCGGCTTGCTACTCACCGAATCCACTAGCGTGCCCTCCACGCGGGTGGTGGCCAGCGGCTGCGCTTCCATGGGCAGCGGGAAGGAGTAGAGGTCGAGGTTGTTGATTTCCTGCGCCTCGGAGCGGGCATAGTAGAGGTTTTTGCTTTCGCGGTCGATGGTGAAGTAGTATTCCGAACCTTTCCCATTCACCAGCGGGCCAATGTTTTTGGGTTCCTGCCAGCGCCCCTGCACCCGGTAGGTTTTGTAGATGTCGAAATCGCCAAAGTTCAGCAGCTGCCCGCGCGAGCTGAAATACAACACATGGTAGAGCGGGTGGTAAAAAGGGCTCACCTCGTTTTCGCGGGTATTAATGACCGGACCCATGTTCTCGGCCGGGCTCCACTGCCCGTTTTTCAGCTTGCGGGTGAAGTAAATGTCCGACAGCCCGAAGCCGCCAAGCCTATCCGAGGCAAAATACAGCGTGTCTTCGCCCTGCGAAAGCGTGGGCTGCGAGTCCCAGGCAAAGGAATTGACCTGCGGCCCCAAGCTACGGGGCGTGCCCCACTTGCCGTCTTTGCCGCGCGTGGCGGTGTAGAGGTCGCAGTTGCCGTGGCAGGTGCTGCACTCGCAGCGGGCGAAAAAAATGGTTTTGCCGTCCTTGCTCAGGCAGGCCGAGCCCTCGTTGTTGGGCGAGTTGATGGGCTTGGGCAGGGGTTCGGCGTCGGTCCAGCTCACACCCTCGCGGCGCGAAGTGTAGAGGTCCTCGTCGACCACGCCGGTGAGGCCGCGCCGCTTGCGTTTGCTGCTGAAAATCAGGAGCGAGTCGTTGCCGCCCAGCGCCGGCCCGTAGTCGGGCGCCTTGCTGTTGATGGCGTCGCCCATGGTGGTGTACACGCCTTTGGGCGGGTGGAAGGTGTTGAGGTTCTTGCGGTACTCCACCAGGTCGTAGTACGTTTTCAGGGGCACGTACAGGTCGGTGTTTTTCTGCTCCAGCGAGTCGTAGTAGAGCTGGATTTTGGTGATGTCCTTGCGGCTGTGCTTGAGGGCCAGGCGGAAGTAGGCGCGGGCCTTCACGTTCTGGCTGTCGCGCTCCAACAGCTGGCCCAGGCGCCAGAGCATGTCGGTATTCTTCTCAAAATTGACCGGCCCGAACTTGGCCACGTAGTCCTCCATCAGCAGCCGGGCGGCGTGGTACTGCCGCCGCTTTTCGGCCTTGCCGATGGCTTTCAGGGCCTTTTTATCCTCGAAGAAGGGGTAGCGGTTGATGAACACGAAGTCGGGCGTGCCGTCGGGCCGCAGGTGCAGTTTGCGGCTCACGCGGCTGTTGAGGCCGCGTACGCGGTAGGTGCCCGGCGCAATGGCAGGCGCGGGCCGGGCCGCCTTTTTGGGCGCCGCCGACTTGCCGCCGCTCGTGGTGTCGGCCGAGGGCGAAGCCGCGGCGGGCACGCGCTTCACTGGGCGGCGCTGGGCCCGGGCCTGAAACGCCAGCATTATCCCGGCCACGAGCAGGAACAGCACCGCGCACCGACGCAATAAAAAGGGCATTAGTAGAGTATTAGTAGCGGAATAAAAATAATTGGAGGCGCAAGTTGCCACCAATTTAGCGATTTAGCCTTCTCGGTGAGGGACGGCCCACCCGGCAATGCGCCTCTTTGGCGGAATCTGTGGGCTGGCACGCGGCTTGACGTCCAAACGCGGTGGGATGCCGTACCTTGTATGCCCTCCTTTTCCCAGCGGCGGGCTGCCAATGTGGCACCCGTCGCCTTTGTTTCTGGCTTTATCCTCGTCCATGCGCCTGGCATCTGTTCCTTCCTCGGCTGCGTTTCCTCTGCACGCCCTCAGCGACCCCACCTCTCAACCCGAAGCCATCGCCATCATGGCCGCCGACCCTGACCACCTGCTGCGCGGCGACGATGCCCCGCCCACCCTGGCGTTGCTGCCCGTGCGCAACACCGTGCTGTTTCCGGGGGTAGTGCTGCCCGTGACGGTGACGCGCAAAAAAAGCGTGAAGCTGGTGCGCAAAGCCTACGCTGCCGACAAGCTCCTCGGCGTAGTGGCCCAGCTCAACCCCGATGCCGACGAGCCCACCGTGGCCGAGCTGCACCCCGTGGGCACGCTGGCCCGCATCCTGAAGCTGCTGGAGCAGCCTGATGGCCAGATTACCATCATCCTGCAGGGCCAGGTGCGCTTCACCATTGAAGAAGAGTTGAGCTTCGCGCCGCTCACGGCCCGCGTCAGCTACTTCTCGGAGGTAGCCCTGAATCCCGATATTCCGGGCGAGTTTGGCCTGCTGCAAGCCCTGCGCGAGGCCGCTACCAAGGTACTGGAGCTCACGCCCGAGATTCCGATGGAAGCCCGGGCCATGCTCGATGGCATCCAGTCGCCCGCTTTCCTCACGCACTTCCTGTCCAGCAACGTGCAGCTCGACCTGCCCGCCAAGCAGAAGCTGCTGGAGCTGGCCGACCCCGAGCAGCAGGCCCGCCAGTTGCTCGAAGCCCTGCTTAGCCAGGCCGAGCTGCTGGAAATCAAGCAGGACATCCGCTCGAAAACCCACACCGGCATTGATGCCCAGCAGCGCGAGTATTTTCTGCGCCAGCAGCTCAAAACCCTGCAGGACGAACTGGGCCAGGACGGCCCCGACGAGGACGTGAACCGTCTGCGCGCTCGCGCCGAAGCCAAAAAATGGCCCGAGGCGGTGGCGCTCCACTTCAAAAAGGAGATGGAAAAGTTGGCTCGCACCAACCCCATGGCCCCCGACTATTCGGTGAGCATCAACTACGTGGAGTTCCTGCTCGATTTGCCCTGGGGCGAGTTCACCAAGGACAAGTTCAACCTCAAGCAAACCAAGAAAATCCTCGACGCCGACCATTTCGGCATCGAGAAAGTGAAGGAGCGGATTCTGGAATACATCGCCGTGCTCAAGCTGAAGCAGGACCTCAAGGCGCCGATTCTGTGCCTGTATGGCCCGCCCGGCGTGGGCAAAACCTCGCTGGGCCGTAGCATTGCCAACGCCATGGGGCGCAAATACATCCGCATGAGCCTGGGCGGCGTGCGCGACGAGGCCGAGATTCGCGGGCACCGCAAAACCTACGTGGGCGCCATGCCGGGCCGTATTATCTCGCAGATTAAAAAGGCCGGCACCAGCAATCCCGTCATTATTCTCGACGAGATTGACAAGGTAAGCAGCGACTTCCGCGGCGACCCGTCGTCGGCGTTACTCGAAGTGCTGGACCCGGAACAAAATGCCACCTTCACCGACAACTACTTGGAGGTGGAGTACGACCTCTCGAAGGTGCTGTTCATCGCCACGGCCAACTCGCTCGACACCATTCAGCCCGCTCTGCGTGACCGGATGGAAATCATCGACCTGACCGGCTATACTCAGGAAGAAAAGGTGCTCATTGCCAAGAAGCATCTATGGCCCAAGCAGTTGAAAGAACACGGCTTGGGCGAGAACGAGGTGAAAATCACCGATGCCGCCCTGCACCATGTGGCCGACGACTACACTCGCGAAAGCGGCGTGCGCGGCCTGGAGCGCAAGCTGGCCGCCGTGACGCGCAACCTAGCCCGCCGCAAGGCCGGCAAGGAGGCACTGCCCGCTGTGATGGAGCCCGCCGAAATCCGCAAAATCCTCGGCGCCGCCATTTTCGACCGCGACCAATACCAAGACAACGACACGGCCGGCGTGGTAACGGGCCTGGCCTGGACGTCGGTGGGCGGCGACATCCTCTTCGTGGAAAGCCTGCTGAGCCGGGGCCGGGGCAAGCTCACGCTCAGTGGCCAGCTGGGTGATGTGATGAAAGAATCGGCCATCACGGCGCTGAGCTATCTGCGGTCGCGCGCCGATGAAATCGGCATTGACTACCGCCTGTTTGAGCAGTACGACCTGCACATTCACTTCCCCGAAGGCGCCGTGCCCAAGGACGGGCCCAGCGCAGGCATTGCCATTTTCACCAGCATCGCCTCGGCCTACACCCAGCGCCGTGTGCGCGCCAAGCTGGCCATGACCGGCGAAATCACTCTGCGCGGCAAGGTGCTGCCCGTCGGCGGCATCAAGGAAAAGCTGCTGGCCGCCCGCCGCGCCGGCATGAAGGACATCATCCTCTGCCCCAAAAACCGCAAGGACATCGAGGAAATCCCCGAAGATTACCTCAAGGGCCTCACCATTCACTATGCCGACCGGGTGGACGACGTGCTGCGCGTGGCCCTGCTCGACGAGCTGGTGCCGCACCCGCAAAAGCTGCCCGTGCGCGACGAGCCCGTGCCCGTAGCCGGGCCCAGCGTGGAGGTGCAATAATTTGCCATACCACCCGGCACATCGGGCTTGTGCTGCATGTGCCGGGAGTTGGGATTTATTGCTAAACTGACGTGTTGAAGTACTTTCCAAGCTTGCACCTTCGTTAGGAGCACAGGAGGCTTTTCTTCTTCCGTACCTTAGCTATATGAAGCATTTTTCCGCTTGCCGGCTTGCCGGGTTTGGCCTTTTGCTGGGCGTTGTAGGACTACAGCCGGCGGCAGCGCAGCAGTTGGGCGGCCGCACCGTTTTTCCGTTTCTGGACCTGCCCCCGAGTGCCCACCTGTCCGCGCTGGGCGGCATGAACGTCTCGACTCGCACCGACGACCCCACCATGCTGTTCGGCAATCCGGCGCTGCTGAATGCCGACATGGATGGCCGGCTGGCGCTGAGCTATGTGGCCTACGTGGCCGACATCAAGCAAAGCACGGCGGCCTATGCCTTCAATACCCAGAAATACGGCCGTTTCGGCGTGGGCGTCACCTACCTCAACTACGGCGATTTTCAGAGCTATGACCCAGCCGGCAACAGCCTGGGTACGTTTGGCGTGAATGAGTACACCGTGGGCGTATCCGATTCTTATACCAAGGGAAAAGTCACGTTCGGGGCCACCACCAAACTGGCTGTGAGCAGCATTGCGGGCAGCCGCTCGCTGGCGGGCGTAGCCGATGTTGGTGTCTTATATAAGCACCCGACTTCGGATTTTACGGCTGGCTTGGCCGTGAAAAACGCGGGCTACCAGCTCATCACCTATCCTGGTACCGACCGGGGCCCGTTGCCGCTCGACGTGCAGATTGGGGCCACCGTCAAGCCGGAGCACATGCCTTTGCGGCTCTCGCTCACCATCCATCACCTGCAGCAGTGGGACATTCAGTACCTCGACCCCAACGCCCGCGGCCCGCTCGATGCCAACAGCCAGGAAAAAAAGCCCACCAAGAGCTTTGGCGATAACCTGGCCCGGCACTTCACGGCCAGCGCCGCGCTGGTGCTGGGCAAGGGCTTCAACCTGCGCGTGGGCTACAACCACCTGCAGCGCCGCGAGCTGCGCCTCGACAACACCAGCGGTAGCGCCGGCCTCAGCTTCGGTGCTATGTTGAAAATCAGCTCGTTTCAGCTTGAATACACCCACGCCACCCTCCAGGCCGCTGGCTCCAGCGAGTACATCACCGTTTCCCGCAACCTGGATTCTTTGTTTAAAAAGAAGGAGTAGCAGCCTGGTTGCATTGAATAAAGTCTGTCATCCTGAGCGCAGCGAAGGACCTTATCCCGCTAAAACGGTTTGCTCAGCCAAACTGCTGCTAACGTGATATGGTCCTTCGTTGCGTTCAGGATGACAGCTTTTTTATCCCCAACTCCTTCTCGACTTCCGTACACAACCCTATGCTCAACGACTCTTTTCTGACCCCGGCCCAAATCGTGGCCGAGCTTGACAAATACATCATCGGCCAGCACGACGCCAAGCGCCACGTGGCCATTGCGCTGCGCAACCGCTGGCGCCGCTTGCACGCCCCGGCCGATATGCAGGCCGAAATCGTACCCAACAACATCCTCATGATTGGAGCCACCGGCGTGGGCAAAACCGAAATTGCCCGCCGCCTGGCCCACCTCGCCGACGCGCCCTTTGTGAAAGTGGAAGCCAGCAAATTCACCGAAGTGGGCTACGTGGGCCGCGACGTGGAAAGCATGGTGCGCGACCTGGCCGAACAAAGCGTGAACCGTGTGAAGGCCCGCCGCCAGGAAGCCGTAAAAGCCCAGGCCGCCGACGCCGTGGAGGAAATCATCCTCGATGCCCTCATTCCGGCCATCAGCCAGCCGGCCGGCCCCAGAACTGGTCTCGGTTTCGGTGGTGGGGGAGGAGAGGATATGCCCAGTTCCGATGCCGAATTAAACGAGCGCACCCGCGAGCGGTTCCGCCAGAAAATCAAGAACGGCGAACTGGAAGACCGCAAAATCGAAATCCAGGTAGCGCAGTCGGGCCCTAGCGTGGGCATCATGGGCGCGCCTCCCGGTATGGACGAGGGCACCCTTTCGGGCCTGCAGGACATGCTGGGCAATATGCTGCCCAAGAAAACCCGCAAGCGCAAAGTAACCGTGGCCGAAGCCCGCAAGCTGCTACTTGATGAAGAAGCCGCCAAGCTCATCGACATGGACGACGTGAAGGACGAAGCCATCCGCCAGTGCGAAAACGCTGGTATCATCTTCATCGACGAAATCGACAAAGTGGCCAGCAGCGGTGGTAAAAGCGGCGGCGGTGGCCCCGATGTAAGCCGTCAGGGCGTGCAGCGCGACCTGCTGCCCATTGTGGAAGGCTCGGCGGTGAACACCAAGTATGGCATCGTCAACACCGACCACATCCTGTTCATTGCCGCCGGCGCCTTCCACGTCAGCAAGCCTTCCGACCTCATTCCCGAGCTGCAAGGCCGTTTCCCTATCCGCGTCGAGCTGCAAAGCCTGACCAAGGAAGATTTCTTTCGCATTCTGAAAGACCCCAAAAACGCCCTTACTAAGCAATACGAAGCCCTTCTGAAAGCCGAAGAAGTAGAACTAACCTTCGATGACGCGGCGTTGGAGCGGCTGGCCGAAATCGCCTCCGAAGTCAATGCTGAGGTCGAAAACATCGGCGCCCGCCGCCTGCACACCGTCATGAGCCGCCTGCTCAACGACATTCTCTACGACGTGCCGGACAAGATTGGGGCTCACGCGCACGTGCAAATCACGGCCGCGCTGGTGGATGAGCGGCTGAGCGACATGGTGAAGAACCGGGATTTAAGCCAGTACATCCTGTAATCGCAAAAACAATAAGAAAAGCCCCGGCCAATTTGGCCGGGGCTTTTTTGTGTCAGGCGAAACAAGTGCCTAGTAGAGAGGGTTCTGCGCAATCGTGCCGCTCGTGGTGTTCACTTCGCGGAACGGAATAGGGAACAGGTTGCGGAAGGTTTGGGTGTAAGTCGGCAGGGCCGTTTGCACCGTATTGGTCCGACGCAAGTCGAACCAGTACATGCCTTCGTAAGCAAATTCCAGGCGGCGCTGCAAAATGATATCCGCGATGATGGCGGAAGCAGTGGTAGCAGTAGTCGCCGCCAGGCCATTGCGGGTCCGAACAAGGTTTAGCTGGGTAATGGCCGTAGCCAAGTCGCCTGTTTGAGCCGCAGCTTCGGCAATGGTCAGCACTACTTCCGAATAGCGCACTACAGGGAAGGGGTCATCGCGCGTAGCGGAGCGGGTATATTTCAGGGTCTGGCCACCCGTTGCTACGTTGATGGCAAGGCGACGGTCACCGGTGGGGTGAGCCGCAGCAATGCTCAAACCCGGGTCGAACTCATTTCTCCCACTAAACCAGTAAAAGGCATACTGATTTTGGTCGGTAGTGGAGAAATAAAGCTGCCAGATGGCATCGTTTACCGAGGTCGGGGAGGAGACGCCAGGAGTGGAGGTGGCATAAGTTGTCAGTACAGGCACCATGCGGGCAAACGACAAGGCATCGGCGTATTGACGCATGCGCAACTCAAACCGGGCGCGCAGAGCCAATGCCGCGTTGCGGGTAATAACGTTCGCCGCCGCCACAGAAGCCGGGAGGGCTGTGGTGGTAGTGGGCAAGTTGGCGATAGCGAAGTCTAAATCGGCTCGGATGGCGGCGGCCACATCTGCTTCGGACGAGCGAGGAATGGCAGCCGTTTCTGGTCCAATGGCCGTGGTCGGCGTGAGGCGCAATGGCACCCCGAGACCACCGGTGTAGCCATATCCTTGCGTGGTGCCGCCCCAGAGGGCCAGCAGGTTCATGTAGTGCAACGCACGCAGGGTCCGGGCCTGGGCTTGGGTGCTTGCTTTCGGGAAAGCAGGGTCCGAAATCCGGTCGCTTTGTTGCAGCAAGTAGTTGGCCCGGTTGATGCCCACGTAGATAGCGTTCCAGGTGTTGCCAATCTGGATGTTGTCCGCAGCGGCCAGGTTTTGGTTGATTACGCCATAAGTTGTCGTTAACGTGCCAACGAAACGGATGTCGTTGGAAATCAAATCAACCATGGTTGGGAAAGCCAAGCCATAGTATCCATCAACCTGAAGCGCGTCGTAAGCGCCCAACAAGCCAGCCGCAGCGTCTTCCTTCGTTGTGAAGCCCGTATCGGAGCTCACGCTGTTCGACGGCTCTACGTTCACTGCTTTATCGCAGCTACCCAGTGCCAATCCCAAGCTTAGAAGCAGGGCCGACCGGGAAGCAATTTGACGAAAATTAAATAGTTGCATGGTTATCGTGAAGCAAAAGGATTAGAAGCCCAGAGTAACGCCACCGGTGATGGTACGCGCTTGCGGATAGGTGAAGAAGTCCGTGCCCAGCGAGGTATTCGAGCTGCTGAAGGTGCTTACTTCGGGGTCGAGGCCCGTGTATTTGGTGAATGTCACCAGGTTCTGCGCCTGCGCGTAGATGCGCACCGTGCGCAAGTGGGCGCGGGTGGCCAGGGTGGTGGGCAGGGTGTAGCCGAGGGTTACGCTCTTGAAACGAGCATAAGAGCCATCCTCCAGGAAACGGTCCGAATAACGGGCGTTGGTGTTGGGGTCGCCGTAAACAGCACGGGGCACGTTGGTGTCGGTGTTGGTGGGCGTCCAACGATTCAGCACGATGGCGTCTTGGCCGTTGGTCGTGCTCATGTTCTGGGTGCTGGTGGCCGAGGCGTTGAGAATCTTGTTGCCCACGTTGTATTGCAGGAACACATTGAAATCGAAGCCGGCATAGCGCAGGGTGTTGGTGATACCGCCGTAGAACTTCGGCTGAGCCGTGCCGATGATTTCCTGGTCGGCTACCGTGATGCGGCCGTCCGGCTTGCCATCCGGTCCACCGCTGATGTCCTTGAACTTGATGTCGCCAGGGCGGGTAAGGGCCGTCTGGTAGGTAGCCGAAGCAACACCGGTAGCGGCAACTGCGGCCCGGTTCAGAGCATCAATTTCCTCTTGGGTCTGGAAGATGTGGTCAACGCGGTAGCCGTAGAAGGCACCCAGCGGCTGGCCAACGACCAAGCGGCTAGCAAAGCCTTGGGCGAGGCCGAGGGGGTTCGGGTCGGAGAGTTTGGTTACCTCGTTGCGGTTGAAGCTGATGTTGAAGTTCGTCTCCCAGTTGAAGCCAGTGCCTTCGTTGCGGAAGTTGATGGTGGTCAGGGCGAATTCGAGGCCTTTGTTCTGGATGGCACCTACGTTCGAACTGTAGCTCAGGAAGCCGGTGTCGGAGGGCAGGTTTTGGCTCAACAACAGGTCGTCCGTTTTACGCATATACACGTCGGCCGAGATGTAGAAACGGTTCTGCAGGAAACCCAGGTCGATGCCGATATCGGTTTGGCGCGTGCGCTCCCATTTTAGGTCGGGGTTAGCCAACTGCGTGAAGGCGAGACCACCTCTTTCCAGGTAGTTGGCACCGGGGCTAATCAAACCGCGCGAGCCAAAGTTGGCCGTGGGCTGGTTGCCGGTTTCGCCATAGCTACCGCGCAGTTTCAGCTCGCTCACTACCGTCTGGTCTTTCAGGAAGGACTCTTCCAGCACACGCCAGCCCACCGAACCAGCCGGGAAGTAACCCACGCGGTTGTCGGCACCGAAGCGCGAAGATTCATCGCGACGAACCGAAGCGCTCAACAGGTAACGGCCTTTAAATGAATAGTCAACTTTCGCCAAGGCGCCAAACAAGGCGTTGCCAGTGGTCGAAGAGGTAGAAGTAACTTTGGTTGCGCCGGCAGCCAACTCGCGGATGGAGTTGCTGGGGAAGCCGGTTACGTTTACGAATACGTCGCTGTACCGGTCACGCTGAAATTCTCCCACCAGCAAGGCACTTAGCGTGTGGTCTTCGCCAAAGGTCTTGGAATAGTTGAATGCGCTGATGTGGTTGTAGTTGAGGTCTTGCAGGGTAGCCAGCGTGGCATCACCGCTGGGGTTCAAGCCGGCTTTGGTCAAGGTCGAGTAGAAACGGTCATCGCGGCCGTAAGTGAAGTCAATACCGAAAGTGGCCCGGTATTTCAGGTTTTTGATAAGCTCAAATTCCGTGTATTGGCTGCCAATCAAGCGGTTGTTGGTCGATTTAATATACGGCTCCTTGGCCGCAGCAACCGGGTTTTCCAACGAGCTGGCATCTTTGTAATAAGTGCCGTCAGCGTTATAGACGGGGAGGTCAGCGGCCGTAAGGCGAGCCGTTGTCAGTACCCCGTAAATGCTGTTGTCGTTGTTGATGCGGTTGTTAACGCTTTGGGTCAGGCCGAGGGTAGTACCCATGCGAACCTTCTCCGAAAGCTTGTTGTCAACGCTCAAGCGGGCACTGCCGCGGCTGAAGCCCGAACCAACCACAGTGCCTTGCTGGTCGAAGTAGTTTACAGCCAAGCGGTAGCGGCTAGCATCTGAGCCGCCGGAGAAGGTCAGGCCGTAGTTGCTAATGGGAGCCGTGCGCAATACTTCATTGCTCCAGTTGGTGCTAATGGCCGTGCTGGGGTTCTGAAATTGGCTGAGTGGCCGAATGGGGTTGCCCGCCGGCTGCACGTAGTTTCGCACGCCGTTTGCATCGGCAGCGCCAAAGGTGCCGGGACCGTAGATGTAAGCTGCCAGGTCAGCATTGGTGCGAAATACAACAGGGCTAGGGCCTGTCGTGGCAGCAAAGTTGGTTGGATAGTTACCAGCTGCGTTAGCCGGGTAGCGGTTAGCCGCTGCGTCAAGGAAAAGCTGCGTTTGCTGCTCGCCGTTGAGTACGTCAGGACGCTTCCACACCGACTGCGCGCCCGTGTAGTAATCGACGTCGATACGGGCTTTACCAGCTTTGCCGCGTTTGGTGGTAATGAGTACTACGCCGTTGGAAGCACGCGAGCCGTAGATAGCGGCCGCCGAAGCATCTTTCAGCACTTCAATCGACTCAATGTCGTTGGGGTTGATATCGTTCAGGCCGTTGGTGAGCTGGTTGCCAGCCGCCAACTGCGTCGTGTTACCCGTAATAACCGGCAAGCCGTCAACCACATATAGGGGCTCGTTGCTGGCGCCGATAGAAGCCGCACCGCGCACCCGCACGCTGATGCCTGAGCCAGGTGTACCCGAGCTCTGCGTCACCTGCACACCAGCTGCCCGGCCCTGCAAAGCCTGGTCAACACCAATGATGGGCTGGTCGCGATACTGCGAGGAATTCACCGTAGCAATTGCACCGGTGATGTTGCGCCGCTCCTGCTGCGCGCCGTAGCCGGTTACTACTACTTCGTTGAGCTGCTTGGTGTCGGTGACCAAGGCCACCGTGAACTGCGAGTCCGAGCCAATGGCGCGCTCCTGTGTCGTCATGCCAATCGAGCTGAACACCAGCGTGCCGCCCGATTCGGGCACCGACAGGCTGAATGCGCCGTCCGAATTCGTGGAAACACCGTTGCTTGTGCCTTTCAGCAGGACGGTAACGCCCGGCAGGCCGCCGCCCGTTGCCTGGTCGGTTACCCGTCCGGTAACGGTGCGCGTCTGCGCCATCGCTCCGTGGAGGAGAGTAAACATGAGCACGAGACTCATGAGTAAGATTTTTTTCATGGACAAAAGGTTAAAAATTAAAATGGTAATGGTGAGTTTACATTGTAAAAATAAGCGACATTAGTTGGATAAACGCAAAGAAAATGGGGTTTGCTCATGAATTTTTCAGAATAGCCTCCAAACATTTACATGAAGCACAGACCCAATTTAGTGGGTTTCGTACTTTTGATATTCATATTATAAATATAATTATATAGTATAATAATGTGTTTTTTAAAATAGACAATGAATGATGTTATGGCAACAGTAAGGTTGTGATTATCAGTTGATTTTTGCTAAATATTCGGGTGCTGCCCGTTGCTTTCAGTAGGGGCAGAAGAGCAGCAATAAAGTGGGCGTCGAGAACAAACCGTGTCCGAGACAATCTCCTCAAAATAAAATGACTTTAAGGTGCGGTCATAGACCGCGGGGCCTAGCAAATTTGGACACCATCATTATATCTCGAAAAAGACAGCGGCAGCAAAAGGACGATGAAGTCCTTCTGCTGCCGCTGTTTAAGGGCCGGCCCAAGCCGGCTCGGGATGTTCGGTTAGTTTGGGGGGCGGATTTCCGCGATGGCGGCGTAAGGGGCGTTGACGAACGTGCCTTGCGGTGCGCCTACGGACCCAGACGTGGTGGAGAGGGGCGTGAGGGTGATGCGCCGGCCGTCCTTCATCACGTACTCAAAGGTGAACACGATGGCTTCGCCGTTGAATACCCGGTTAATTATTGCGGAGGTTTCGCCCAGCACGGGCTGGGGAGCTGCTTGGCCCGTGACTGGTGATGTGGCGTACAAACCCCGCAGCGCATCTTGGCTGTTTATGGTAACGGTGGCCGGAAACGAGGTCAGGTCCATCACTTTCACGCGCGGGCCCAAGCGCAGGTCGCGCCGGTAGCTCTTATACACTTCCACGGTTTGAATTTCTGAGTAGCCCTGCGAAGGGTTGACCACAAACTCAAACACTGGACGAGTCAGGCCTTGGGCCGCCAGCGCATTCGTAGAGGGCTTGGCACTGATGATATCGTAAAAAGACTTCTGCGGGTTGATTTCCGGGATGATGAGCGGAATGCTTTCCGTCGTGGGGGCAGGTAACTTGCTGTCCTCGCGGCAGGCAACGAGCGAGCTCGCAGCCGTTAGCAACAGAAAGAAACGGGTGAGGTATGAATTCATGGTGATTTTCACGTTAAGAAAAGTCAGGAAAGACAGTACGACCTAGAGGTCCCAGAAAATGCGCGAGGTAACCGGCGCTTGCGTCCGCGGCGAATTGGGATTCAGAATCAAATCGTTGGTCGGATAGTACAGGCGGTAGGGGAAGATGCCGTTCGACAGCGTCTGGCCATCGTCGGGCAACAGGCCCCGGCCGGGCGTGGCGGCGGCGGCGGCCTGCGATACCCGGATGAGCGGGTGGTGCGTGCGCCGGAAGTCGGTATATACATCCACACCGTAGCCGAAGCTGGCCACGTACTTCTCGTACATAATCACCTCCAGCTTGTCTTCGGTAGTGGTGGCGCGGTCAAAACGGTTAAGCGGGCCCGAGTTGGCAGCCGTGGTATTGACGCGGTTGATGTAGGCGGCGATTTGGGTTGCCGTCATGACAGGGCTGCCGTCGGCTGCCGCAATCGTGTTCACTTTGTTAAACGACGCATTGAGAGCATCGACTAATGCGGCGCGGGCTGCCGTGGGGTTATTGAGAACCACGAGCTGCAATTCGGCTTCCGTGTACTTGCGGGCATAGTAGGTCAGCAAGCGTTGGGGAGCTTCGTATTTTGTCTGTGGGAGACCGGTGCCGGTGCGGCCTTTACCGTCGTCGTAGCGTCCGCCCACGGGGTACAACCCCTGCAGGGTCTGCACGCCTGCCGTCGAAGCCGAACTGGTGTACTGCCCGGTTGAGCCCGGCCGCACCGTCACGAAGCTTTCGTTAATGTAGTCCTGCTGCGTAACGGCCACGCCCAATGGAACTTGGTTGAAGAAGTAATAAGGCATGCGCGGGTCGCTCTTGGCCTTCATATCCTCGTAGAAGTAGCGGCCAATGCGGTTTTCCGGATTGGGGCCGTAGTCCACTACCGCGCCGGGATTGCGGGTATCGGGCTGGATACTGTTCTTGTAGGCCAGTTGGAGGTCGCCGCCTTCTTCAATCAGGGGCGAACTCAGCAGCGGCGCTATCTGGGCAGCTACTACCGCGTTCGAGTTCGTCTTGCGAATCTGATTGTAGAGCTTCAGCTTGAGCGTGCGGCCAAAACGTGCCCATTTCTCCAATGAGCCGCCATAAATCAGGTCGGCCCGGCCCAGTGTTGAGTTGGTCGAAGACCTCGCCAGGTTAGCTAGGCCCTCGTCAATCAAGGCGAAGAGGCCTTTCACTTTGCCATCGGCCGAGCCGTTATAGATTTCCGAGTCTTTGTCGAAACGCGGGGCTAGGTTGTTCACCCCCTGCAGAGCTTCTGAGTAAGGAATGTCGCCCCACATGTCCACCATTTGGCTAAACACGTAAGCTTTCTGCAACTGCGCGATGCCCACGTAGCTCCATTGCCCTTCCGCCGTGCCTTGGGTGATGATGAGTTCGTTGTTCGGGAGCATGTTGGCGTAAAACTCCGACCAGGGGCCCCCGAAGGAGCCGCCGGTTTGCACGAAGTTGCCAATGCCCCGAGTGCTGTACAGTTGCTGCATCAGGCCCATCGTGTACTGGCTCAGGCCGCCCACGTTGTCGCCCAGGCCGCTGGCCATGCTCACTTGCGTGATGGGCAGCAGGTTATTGATGGTGGTAGAAGTCGGATAGAGCGGGTTGACGTTGGTGTTGTAAAAGTCCTTGCAGCCGGAGGCTGTGGCGAGCATACCGGCAAAAGCCAGTGCTGCCCCAATCTGATGAAATTTCATGGAATACTATATAAAGAGCCCGGAGGCGCAATGCTGAAATTAGAAAGTTACCCGCAGGTTCACGCCATAGCGCTTGGTGTTCGGCGCGTTGGTCAGCTCAATGCCCTGCACATTGCTCGAGCCGAAGGTGTTGGTTTCGGGGTCGAAGTTCGAGTTCTTGGGCAGGTTGGGGGAATACCAGTACAGATTGCGGCCCGACACGGAGATGTTGACCACGCTGAACGGCGATTTGCCAAGGATGGACTTGGGCAGGTCGTAACCCACCGTCACTTCGCGCAGGCGCACGGTGGTGGCATCGTATATCGACTGCTCGTTGTAGCCGTTGGTGGCAGCTCCGCCGCCCACGCCGGCAGCCGAGAAATACAGGTCATTGACGCTGATGGCCTTGGTGTTGCGGATGGGGTTGCCGTCACTATCCAGGGCAGCACCGCCCGTGGCGGGGTTGTAGCGCACGCCGTCGATGATGAGCAGGCGGTTGCGGTCTTCGGTATCCTTCGTCACGCCCCGGCCCAACTCTTCCTGCAGGGTAGTTGAAAACAGCGCACCGCCTTTGCGGTAGTCAATCAGCGTGTTCAGCGTGATGCCTTTGTAGGTGAACTGGTTGATGAAACCCATGATGAAATCAGCGTTGGGGTTGCCAATAACTTTGTTGCCACCGGGCACCAGACGGCCGCTCACGGGGTCAACGAGTAGATTGCCACTGCCATCGCGCTTGGCCGTCGAGCCGTACAGCACGCCGTAGGGCTGGCCGGGGATGAGCAGTGCTGCCACGTTGAAGCCGCCCAAAGTGAGGGTATCGCCTTTGTCGGTCGTTTTCTCTACGATGTTGCGGTTGCGGGTGAAGTTGAACGTGCTGCTCCAGCGGAAGCCCGACGTTTCCACCGGCACCACCGTCAGGGCTACTTCAAAGCCTTTGTTCGAAATGGCGCCGAAGTTGGTCCAGTACTGGCCGTAGCCAGTGGCGGATGGCAGGATGCGCGGGGCAATCTGGTTAGTCGACTGTTTGTTGTAGTACGTACCGTTGAACGAGATGCGGTTGCGGAAAAGTGCCAGCTCGGTACCAACTTCCAGTTCCGTCGAGAATTCAGGCGTCAGGTTCGGGTTGTTGATAACGCTGCTGATGGAGATGCCGGCCGTGGGCTGCCCCTGCGCTGCCGGGTTCGGGTTGTAGAAGGGGAAAATACCGCCCGGGTTGATGTCGTACGTGCTGGGACCCGAACGGTAGGGGGGAGCGTCGCGGCCCACCCGGCCATACGCCACGCGTACTTTGGCCAAATCCAGCCAGCGGTAATCCCACTTCAGCGCTTCGTTGAGCACCAGCGAGCCGGCTGCGCTGGAGTAGAAGAAGGAGCGGCCGGTGTTGCCGATGATGCCGTCTTTGTTGAGCGTAGAGGAGAAGTCATTGCGACCAGTCAGCGTTACGAACGCAAAGTTCTTGTAGCCCAGCGTGGCGTTGCCGAGCAAGCCCATCAGGCGGCGCTCCGAGTAGGCGTAGCCATAGGTGCCTTTCTGGTTGGTGTTCTCGATGTTATCAATGCCGAAGGTGACGATGTCATAGCCGATGTTCGAGCGGCCATCAAACTTGCGAGCGTTGATGTTCTGGCCCACACTGGCGGTCAGGCTCAGGTCTTCGGTTAGGTTCTTGTTGAAGTTCAGCAGCACGGTCTGTTCCAGTTCCGTGTTCTGAATGTTGTCTTCCAGAACGGAGCTCACGCCGTAGTTGGCGTTGGAGCCCGGCCGGATGGTGGTGCGGCGCGAGTCGGTATAGGTGTTGATACCACCGGTGTAGGTCAGCACCAACCAATCTTTGAAGGCATAAGACAAGCCCACGCTGCCCACTACCCGGTCGACACGGGATGTATAAAGGGCGTTTTCAACCGACCACAGCGGGTTGTCGGCCTGGCGCGACAGCCACGCGAAGGTGGAAGCGTGCGTCACGGGGTCGATGTAGGGCAGGCCCTGCAGGTCGAGGCTACGGGTTAGGAACAGCGTGCGGGCAAAGGCCGAGGCATTACCTGCCAGCAGGTTGTTAGCACCCGTCAGTGGGCCCTTCTGCGTGGTGTTGGTGTAGGCCACGTTGCCGCTGATGGTGAACTTGTTGAACTTGCCCGAGCCGCCAGTGCTCACGTTGTTGCGCACAAACGACGAGTTGGGGATGATGCCCTGCTGGTCGGCGCGCGAGATGATGGTAGTGAACGTGGCGTTGTCGCTGGTGCTGTTCAACGACACCGAATTCTCGTACAGGTGGCCCGTCTTGAAGAAATCCTTCACGTTGTTCGGGTAGGCTTTATAAGGAATCTTCGCGTTGAGGGGAATATTGGGGAAGTTGGGGTTGCCGGCTTGCGGGTGACGAATGGAGTCGGGCGCGCCCTGAGCCATGTTGCCGAACTCCGGGCCCCACGAGCCGTTGGCATCCGAGTTCACAAAGTTGGCGCCCGCGCCGTACTTGTTCTGGTAGTTGGGCAGGGCCGCTACCTTCTCAATGGAGTAGCCCGTGGTGTAGCCAATCTGAATGCCTTTGGGGCCGCGCTGGCCGCCACCGCCGGTTTTGGTGGTGATAACGATAACGCCACCGGCTGCGCGCGAGCCATAGAGGGCCGCCGCCGCTGCGCCTTTCAGCACGTTGATGGAGGCAATGTTGTTGGGGTCCACATCGGCCGTGCGGCTCGAGTAGGAGGCGCCGTTAGTGATGGGGTTGTCCGATTCGGTCTGGGAATTGTCGTAAGGAACGCCATCTACCACGAACAGGGGCTGGTTTTCGCCGTAGAACGACGTGTTGCCCCGGATGGTGATACGCGACGAAGCGCCCGGCACCCCGCTCGAGCTGATAATGTTCACGCCCGGTACTTTACCCGAAAGCGTGCGCAGCAGGTCAGGTTCCGACTTCTGCACCACTTGCTCCGACTTCACTTCCGAGACGGCATAGCCTAGGGCCCGCTTTTCGCGCGAGATGCCCAGCGCCGTCACGGTCACTTCGTCGAGCTGCTTGTTGTCAACGGCCATGGCCACGTCCACTGTGCCGGAGGTACCTATCGGCTGCTCAGTGGTCAGGTAGCCCAGGTATTTGAATTGCAGTACCGCCGTTGGGGCAGGCACGGCCAGTGTAAACCTGCCGTCGGCATCGGTGGCGGTCCCGGTGGTGGTACCCTTCACGATAACACTGACGCCCGGCAATCCTTCGTTGGTGCTTTTGTCGAGCACGCGCCCCGATACGGAGCGACTCTGGGCCCAGCTCCGCCCGGCCAGGGTCAAGAGCAGGAGCAGGCTCATTAGTAAGGTTCTCTTCATTGAGTTGTTTAAAGTGGGTGTGATTAAGAAAAGGGAAAAAGAAACAGAAGGGTGGTATTTTAAAAGTTGAAAGTACTGCTGCCAGCGAAAATTTCCACCATAAGCCCGATATTCTCCATGATATTCAGCGCGGCATCTGGCTCAAAATGAGGGGTAGAAGCGGCCGTATTTCCTTCTGATGCCTTAACCGCGCATAATTCACACGGCCGGAAAGAGTCACTACATAAAATGACCATCGGGGTGCCCAGTGTTGCTCTGTAGCGCGACGACTCTGCTTGCAGAGGTGAGGGCTGGGAAGGTTGTCAATTACATTTATCAGGTAAGATTTCTGATATGATTAAACAGCAATGTGATGTTGCTTACACTTCTATTGTCAATTCGATGATTTTTTTGAAAATCAATTAATGTAAAATATCTGATGTTTAACTAGATTATTCCATTCCAAATGCTTATTTTTATTAAAAACCTTGTAGGTTATAAAATAGCACTAAAGCCACACTTTATTTAATTATGTGGTAAGACAGTATGCCGTAATGGCTTTTTAGCCTGTTTCTTTCCTCTACGTCCGAAAATATTCGTCGATGAGGTGCCTTGACGAAATCTGTTTTGATACTGAGCAAGTGGGAGAGGCCGAAAAAAGAATCTACCAAACGAGTGTTAGCTTTGGGCGCACTGTCGGCACCTCACTATTCTTCATGATTGGATAGCATTGGGTTCATCCAGAGTACTCATTAGGCTGAATAGTCTCATTTTTCAGTTGGACTTGAACGAAATGGCTTTCACCTGTCCGCTAACCCAAAATTCGTTGGAGAAGCTATTATTCAGTGATTTGCTGGTTTCTTAGGCATTCCACATGGATGGTCGATGAGGGCGAGACGCCGGTGCTATTCCCGAAAAAGCTATTTTCCTTGTATAATTGCCGTTTCACTCACCTTACTTTTTACCTTTTCACTCACCAACCAAACAGTCAAATGAAAAAACTCTTATGTATGGTCATGCTTCTAATGACCGGCCTGTTGCAGCAGGTCTATGCCCAAGACCGGACGATATCCGGGCGCGTGACTGACCGGGGAACCGGCCAGGGGCTGCCCGGAGCTACCGTACTGGTGAAAGGCACTACCGTCGGAGCTTCAACCAATGCCGATGGCGCTTTCAGCCTCAGCATCCCGTCTTCGGCCAGTACGCTGACCATTAGCTCCATCGGTTATGCCAGCGTTGACCAGACGATTGGCGCCGATGCTACTTACAACGTGGCGCTCGCATCCGATGTGAAGCAGCTGGGCGAAGTAGTGGTAACGGGCGCACTGGGCGTGCAGCGTCAGGCCCGCGAAATCGGCTACGCCACGGCCACGCTCGACACCAAAGAAATCAACCAGGCCCGCGTAACCAACGTGACCAACGGACTGGCGGGTAAAGTATCGGGTCTGCAGATTCAGACCCTCTCGAACGGCGTTAACCCCAGCGTACGCGTTACCCTGCGCGGTGCCCGCTCGGCGACTGGTGAAAACCAGGCCTTGGTGGTAGTGGACGGTGTGCTTTCGACTTCGGAAGTATTGACCGCCCTGAACCCCGACGACATCGACAACATCACCGTGCTGAAAGGCGCCAACGCCGCTGCTCTCTACGGCTCGCAGGCTTCAAACGGTGCTCTGATTATCACCACGAAGAAGGGTTCCAATGGCGTGGCCGTGACCTTCGCCCACACCTCGCAGTTCGAGTCGATTTCGTTCCTGCCCAAGCTGCAGAATGAGTTCGGCTTGGGTGCTCAGGAATACGCTTACAACTACCCCTTGTTCCCGGCTGCCGGCGAGGACTCCGTAGCACTGACCTACAACGCTCAGTACAACAACATGGAGAATCAGCAGTACGGCCCCCGTTTCGATGGTCGTCGGGTGCGTCTGGGTCTGGCCCTGGAAAACGGTCAGCAGCAGTACACTACTTATGACGCCAAGCCGAACGAGCGCCGCAATGTATTCAACACCGGCTATCAGATGCAGAACAACGTTTCGTTCTCGGGCGGTGACGACAAGAGCAAAATTTTCGTGTCGTTCCAGAACGTGAAAAATAACGGCATCGTCCCTAAAGACGAGTACAACCGGAACGCCTTCCGTTTGAACGCTTCGCGTGATTTCGGTAAGCTGACCGTGGGCTTCAACTCCTCGTACGCCCGCAAAATGGTCGACGCTACGTCGAACCTGAGCGCCGCCAATTCGGTGTACTACAGCGTTATCAACACCTCGTCGATGGTGCCGCTCACCCAGTACAAAGATTGGCAGAACAACCCTTTCGCTAATCCGAACGGCTACTATAACGAGTACTACCAGAACCCTTACTACGTTATCGACAACAACCGGACGCACCTGAAGGAAAACTACTTCATTGGCGACGTGAACCTGGGCTACAAAGTGTTTGACTGGATGAGCCTGCAGTACCGCTTCGGCGCTACGCTGGTGAACCAGACCAACCAGAACACCCGCGACCGTTTCCAGTACACGCCCTACGTGGCCGCTTTCGGCCGCAGCGCCAGCTCCACCAATGGCTTCGTGCAGGAATCGTCGCTCGACTACACCCGTCTGAACTCTGATTTCTTCATCAACATTGACAAAACGTTTGGTGATTTCAACTTGAAGCTCATCTTGGGTAACAACACACAGTCGGGCACTTCGACCGGCATTGCCGCCAGCTCGACCGGCTTGGCAACCCCCGGCCTGTTCAACCTCGTGAACCGCATCGGTCAGGTGCAGGGCTCGGCCACTCGCTACACCTACCACCAGACTTCGCTATTTGCTGATGCTACCGTAGGCTACAAAGAGTTCGTTTACCTGCATGCTTCGGGCCGCAACGACTGGTCGTCGCTGTTGCTGAAGTCGAACCGCTCGTTCTTCTACCCCAGCGTTGACCTTTCTGTAATCTTCACCGAGGCCATTCCGGTGCTGAAAGAAGCTTCATTTATCGACTACGGTAAACTCCGCGGTGGCATTGCTAAGGTGGGCCAAATCAACTTGGGCGGTACCGGTGTCGGTAGCAATCTGGGTGCCTACCAGTTGGACCCGTTCTTCAACCTAGGCGGCGGTTTCCCCTTCGGTCCTTTGACCTCGTTCACGCAGAGCAACCAAGTAGTAGCTCCTAACTTGAAGCCGGAATTCACCCGCTCCATTGAGGCTGGCATCGAACTGAGCTTCCTGAAGCGTCGCGTTTCGACTTCGGCTACCTACTACAAACAGAACACGACCGACCAGACCATTCGCGCTGGCATCTCTTCGACTTCCGGTTTCTCGGGTTACCTGCTCAATGCTGGTGAAATTCAAAACAACGGTGTAGAACTTGACCTGAACCTGGTTCCGGTTCGTACGGAAACTGGCTTTGAGTGGCGCGTTGGCGCCAACTACAACTACAACGATAGCAAGGTGCTTTCTATCGCCCCCGGCGTTGACGAGTTGGCTCTGACCACCGGTGGCAACTCCAACGTATTTGCTGTGGTAGGCCAGCCCTTCCCCATCCTGCGTGGCTCGTACTATGTGCGTGACGACCAGAACCGCGTTATTCTCGACAAAGGCTTCGAGCCCGGTACAACCAACGAGGTGTACTTCCCCCGCAAAGCTTCGGATTTGAAAATCTTGGGCAACACGCTGCCCAAGCACAAGTACGGCTTCAACACCAGCTTCAGCTACAAAGGAATCACCTTGGCTGGCCAGGCTGAATACCGCACGGGCTACGTGGTGTACCACTCTATTGGTGAAGACCTCGACTTCACGGGCGCTTCGGCTGTGAGCGCATCGTACGGCCGCCAGCCCTTCCTGTACCCCAACTCGTCGATTTTGGGTGCTGACGGTGTAACCTACGTGGCCAACACCGACAAGCTGACCCCCGGCGGTGCCGAATTCTGGGCTAACGATTCCTACCGTCGTTCGGTAGCTGAGAACTACGTGACCAAAGGAGACTTCTTCAAAATCCGTGAGCTTTCGCTGAGCTACAACCTGCCCACCAGCATGCTGTCGGGCGCCAAGTTCATTAAAGGCGTGGGATTGAACGTTTTCGCCCGGAATTTGTATACCTGGGTACCCAAGGAGAACCAGTACACGGACCCTGAGTTTAGCTTCGGCAACTCCTCTGCAAACGGCGTTGGTATCAACACCATTCTGCAGACGCCTCCTACGAAGTTCTACGGTGCAACCCTTTCCGCAACTTTCTAATCTCTCCGTATATGAAAAATACTGCTAAGATACTGGCGGTGAGCTCCTTATCGGTGCTGGCTGTTAGCTGTGATTCTTTTCTCGACATCAACCAAAACCCGAACAACCCGCTGACGGTAACGGCTGATGCCATCCTGGCTCAGGCCCTGACCACGACGGCTAATACATACTCGATTAACTACAACCCGTATTCAGCTTTCGCCGCCGGGTATGTTGCCAAGTCGGGTACGGTGAACGGCTACGCTCCGGAGCGTACTTATAACTACAACAGCAACTTTAGCCAGACGCTGTTTACCAACACTTTCGACAATATTTACGATTACGACATCATCGAGCGTCAAGGCAAGGCAGCCAACCAGCCTTACCACTCGGCGATTGCCAAAATCATGAAGGTGTATAACTACCAGCTGCTGGTGGACCAGTACGGCGATATCCCGTACTCCAAAGCCCTCGGTGGCTTGGCTAATATCACCCCGGTGTATGACAAAGCCGATGCTATCTACAAAGATTTCATCGTGAAGCTCAACGAAGCCATTGCTGAGATTGATGCCGCTAACAAGCAGACTTCGCCCATTCCGCGTGCGGTAGGTGCTGAAGACGTAGTGTTCCAAGGTACTATGACGAGCTGGGTTCGCTTTGCCAACTCGCTGAAGTTGCGCATTCTGATGCGTCAGTCGAGCCAGCCCACGCTAAGTTCCTATGTAAGCACCGAAATGACGCGTCTGCAGGCTTCCATCGCCAGCGGTACCCCCGGTGCTGCGGGCTTCATCACCACCGACGTGGTTTGCAACCCCGGCTACGTGCAGGCTTCCGGCCAGCAGAACCCGTTCTGGGACCGTTACCGTGCTGATGCCGGTGGCACTTCCTCTACCGAGCGTTATTATACGCTTCCGACCAAGTACCTGCTGGCTCAATTCCTTCTCAACCGCGACCCCCGTGGCTACCGCATCTTCAACACTACTGCTACTGGTTTCACGGGCGGTGCTGAGCTAGGCGAGAGTGCTCCCCTGCCGGGCAACGCTGCAACTCGTTTCCGTGACTTCGGTGGCGTGTTCAAAGGCCCCGATGCTCCGGTGCCGTTGATGCTACGTGCCGAAGACCTATTTAGCCAAGCCGAAGCCCGCGAGCGTGGCTTCTTCACCGGCGGTAGTGCCAAGAACGACTTCAATGCCGGCATCACCGCCTCGTTCAACTACTTCTATACGCCTTCGCCGGCCAACCGTCAGAACGCTACCCGCGACTCGTCGGCATTCGTCGCAGCTAAAGTGACGAAGTACCTCACGGCGGCGGTAAACGTGAACAACGGCCTGGTGAACTGGGACGTGACTACGACCCAGATTCCGGAGGCCAATATCTTCGGTGGTGCTCGTGTAACAGCCGCTACCTACACGGCTCGTCTCACGACTCCCCGTTCGGTAACGAACCAAGAGAAAATTATCTACCAGAAATATCTGGCGATGACGGGTGTGGCCAGCACTGAGGCTTGGGACGATTACCGTCGCACGGGTTACCCCCGCTTCGCGCCGTCTCTTCAGACGACCTCGCCCCGTCCTGACAAACTGCCGACCCGCCTCCTGTATCCGCAGTCGGAGATTACCACGAACCTTGCTAACCTGCCGCAAGGCATCAGCCAGTTCACGACCCTCATTTTCTGGGACCCGAGCTAAGCTAACGTAAGGTGCTTAACGAAAAGAGGCCGGGATTTCCCGGCCTCTTTTTATTTGAGATAGTTCGTTATTAACGCCAAAAAAGCCCATCTGAAATATCAGGCGGGCTTTTTCGGCGTTAATGGCTAATGAATGAGTAAAAGGGCTAGCTCTGCATCAGAAAGCCTTTAATAAATTCGTCTAGGTCGCCGTCCAGCACGTTCTGCACGTCGGTGCGCTCAATGCCGGTGCGGAGGTCCTTGATGAGCTTGTAAGGATGCAGCACGTAGTTGCGAATCTGGGAGCCGAAGTCGATGCGCTTTTTGGTGGCTTCCACTTTGTCGCGTTCGGCGTGGCGCTTGTCCATCTCAATCTGGTAGAGGCGCGATTTGAGCATACGCAGGGCGTGCTCCTTGTTCATGAGCTGGCTGCGCTCAATCTGGACGGCGATGATGATGCCGGAGGGCGCGTGGGTGAGGCGCACGGCCGTTTCCACCTTGTTCACGTTCTGCCCGCCCGCGCCGCCGGCCCGGAAGGTGTCCCAGGAGATGTCGGCGGGGTTGATTTCGATGTTAATGGTGTCGTCAATCACCGGATAGGCAAACACGGACGCAAACGAAGTATGGCGCCGGCCGCTGCTGTCGAACGGCGACATGCGCACCAGCCGGTGCACCCCGATTTCGCTCTTGAGGTAGCCGTAGGCAAAGTCGCCGTCGATTTCGAGCGACGCCGACTTGATGCCCGCGCCTTCGCCGGGCTGGTAGCTGATTTGCTTCACCCCAAAGCCGTGGCTTTCGGCCCACATGATGTACATGCGCATGAGCATTTCGGCCCAGTCCTGGCTTTCGGTGCCGCCGGCGCCGGGGTTAATGTCGATGATGGCTGACAACTGGTCTTCCTCGTCGCTCAGCATGCGCTTGAACTCCAGGGCTTCCACTTTTTGCAAGGTGGCTTCGTAGTCGGTCTGCATCTCCGCCTCGGTCACGTCGCCTTCCTTGTAGAAGTCATAGAGCACCTCGGTGTCGGCCAGCGTTTGCTGCACGGCCTCGAAGTCGTCGGTCCAGGTTTTGATGGGCTTGATTTCGCGCAGGATGGTCTCGGCGGCTTTGGAATCGTCCCAGAAGCCGGGCGCGGTGGTTTTAGCCTCGTAGGCGGCTAGTTGTTCTTTGCGGGCATCGTAGTCAAAGATACCTCCTCAGGGCCTCGGCGCGGCCCTTCAAGTCCTTAATCTGGTCTTGGGTCATGGTGGGGAGAAAATGAAGTGCGCCGGGCGTGAGGCTTTTGATGCGTCGTGGCGGCCGGACAAAAAGATGAAGTGCAAAAGTACCGCTTTCTGAGCCGGCAGTCCTCGCCGGGACGAGGAGAAGTGAAAATTGAAGGGTTGTGGGCCCGAAGGTTGGTTGTTGGGGAAGCAGGGCCGTATAGCAGGCACAGGAGCAGGTATGCATCCTAACTTTGGGTATGACGGTTGAAGATTTAAAGCAGGATTTTGATTCGGCGCGCATCAAGCACGTTCATTTTAAGAGCAAGCTGCGTTCGTATCTATTTGGAAATGGGGGAGAAGAGGGCCCCCTGCGCGACCCGGAGGTTTGCAGCCTTGGCCAGTGGATTGCCAGCCGCCTGCGCGGCCGGGGCGTGTATGCCCACCTGCCCGAGGCGCGACAGTTCGACCGCCAGCACGTGCTCATCCATCAGGAAGCTAACCGGCTGATGGACCTGCACGCTGCCGGCCGGGCGGAAGACGCCAGCGCCGGCTACGGCCCGCTGCAAGTCATTGCCGACGAAATGCAGGCCCTGCTCCAAACCATGGAGGCCAGGATGCGTAGGGAGGCCTGAACCCAGCGCCTGGTCGCATCTGCATGAAAATTACGCTTACCACCAAGCTTTTCGCGGGATTTGTGCTGCTGCTGGCGCTGTTTGCGGTGGTGGTGGTTTTCTATTACCAGCTGGCTGGGCAGGTGCTGCGCAATTCGCACCGGGTAGAAGCGTCGCAGCAGGTATCGAACCGTGCGTCGAATCTGCTGCGCAACATCATCGACATGGAAACCGGCTTTCGGGGCTACCTGCTCATCGGCAACGAGCAAACCCTGGAACCCTATTACGACGGTGAGCGCCACTTGATTGGCCGGTTTGCGGAGCTGCGCGACCTGGTAACCGAATCGGCCGAACAGACCAAGCTCATTGACCAGACGCAGCGGCTGTTTCAGCAATGGAGCGGCTATAGCCACCTGATGGTGGCCGAAAAGCGCGAAGCCCGCCGCCGTATTCCCGGCCAAACCGGCCTGGATGGCATGGCTCACCGCCGCCTCACCGAAGGCCTGAATGGCAAGCAGGTGATGGACAATATCCGGGAGCGACTGGCTGCCTTCGAGAGCCGCGAATCGGAAACGCGCCAACGGCTGCGGCGCGAGTTGGATGAAAGCATTTTGCGGGCCGAGTGGCTGTCGGCGGGGTTGGCCATTGCGGCGCTGGTGCTGGGGCTGCTGTGGGCCATTTACATGGTGCGGGTGTTTGGCCGCCGGCTGCGCAGCATGCTCGATTTGGCCCGGCGCATGGCCGATGGCGACTATTCCAGTCAGATTCTCGACACCGAGCAGGACGAGGTGAGCGAGCTGACGTCGGCCCTGAACGTGATGGCCCGCACGGTGGGCGCCAACATCAGCCAGCTCGAAAACCGCAACCAAGAGCTCGACCAGTTCGCCTACGTGGTGTCGCACGACCTGAAGGCTCCCCTGCGCGGCATCGAAAGCGCGTCGCGCTGGATTGAGGAAGACATGGGCACCGCGCAGCTGCCGCCCAACATCAAGGAGTTTCTGGGCATGATGCGGCAGCGTGTGCACCGCATGGAAAAGCTCATCAGCGGCATTCTGGACCTGGCCCGCATTGGGCGGGTGGCCCAGGCCGACGAAACGGTGTTTGTGCGCACGCTGCTGCGCGAGGTCATCGATACCCTCAACCCACCGCCTGGCTTCAAGGTAGAGTTGCCGTTTTTCCTGCCCACGCTCACCACCAACGCCGTGCAGCTGCAACAGGTGTTCACTAACCTCATCAGCAACGCGCTGAAGTACCACCACCACCCCGAAACCGGCACCGTGCACATCAGTTGCGACGACGCCGGCGACTTCTACCTGTTTTCGGTAGCCGACGACGGTCCCGGCATCGACCCGGAATACCACGAGCGTATTTTCGTCATTTTCCAAACCCTCACCGAGCGCGATACCATCGAGAGTACCGGCGTAGGACTGGCCATTGTGAAGAAAATTGTGGAGCGCCAGGGCGGGCGAATCGGAGTGAAATCGGCGGAGGGTCAGGGGGCTAAGTTCATCTTTACCTGGCCTAAAGTGCCACCCAAAGCCAAAAAAACCGGCCCAACGGTAGCCGCCGCCGCCGGTTCTCCCGTATCAGTCGCTACCTGATGGCCGTGCGCGGCCTTTTTTGCGGGCATATTCCCGCCGTTGATTAGTGTTTAGCTTATGTCCGCCGATTATCCCACGCCCAGCATTTTGCTCGTGGAAGACGACCAGATGGACGTCATGAATGTGCAGCGCGAGTTGCGCCGCCAAAACATCGATGTCCCGCTGATACACGCCCGCAACGGGCGCGATGCGCTTAAAATGCTGCGCGGCGAAGGCGGCGAGCCTAAAATAGCCCGTCCCAGCCTTGTGATGCTCGACATCAATATGCCCCGCATGAACGGGCTTGAGCTGCTCGAAGTGCTGCGTTCCGACCCCGAGTTTGTGGGCCTGAATGTGTTCATCATGACGACCTCCGACCTCGAATCGGACCGCCTGAAAGCACAAGAGCTGGCCGTGAGCGGCTACATTATCAAGCCGCTTAGCTTCGACAAATTCGGTGAAGGCGGCACCAGCGTGGACGGATTCAGTCTTTTCCTGGATTTGCTGAAGCTGAAAAATTAGCTTCTGGTGCATTAAACCGGGTAATTCCTACAGCAGCCGGAACCCCATGCGGTGGTGTGGGGTAGGGCCGTGCATGCGGATGGCGTCGCGGTGTTGCGCTGTGGGGTAACCCGCATTTTGCTCCCAGCCATATTCGGGAAACTCAGCCGCCAGCGCGGTCATGTACTCGTCGCGAAACGTTTTAGCTAGCACCGACGCGGCGGCAATGTGCCGGTACAGGCCGTCGCCCCCGATAACACAGGTGTGTTCGTATCCGGGTAGCGGCCGAAATCGATTGCCGTCTACCAGCAGATATTCGGGCCATATTGCTAGCGCTGCTACGGCCCGGTGCATGGCCAGGTAGCTGGCCTGCGCAATGTTAAGGCTGCTGATTTCGGCTTCCGACGCCTGGCCTACGGCCCAAGCCACGGCTTCGTCGCAAATTTCGGGGCGCAAGGCTTCACGACGTTTAGTGCTGAGCTGCTTGGAATCGTTGAGGAAGCGCGGGCTGAAATCGGGTGGCAGAATGACGGCGGCCGCGAAAACGGGTCCCGCCAAGCAGCCGCGCCCGGCTTCGTCGAGGCCGGCTTCGAGCACAAAACCGGAATAATTAGCAAGCAGCACGGATAAAAATAAAAAGAGCGGTGAGCAAATCAGCCCCAAAGTAAGGGCCTGGTTTGCTCACCGCTCTTTTTTGCGGGTGGCGGCTTAGTGGCGGCCGGCGGTGCTGCCTTCGTCCAAAGGGTCGGTTTCGCCGCGGCGCTGGCCTTGGCTATCGCGCGGGCCTTCGTCAATTTCGGAGTCTTCGTCGGTGGTCACGTATTCGTTCGTGACGGGGCCGAGGCCATTGGTGTTTTGGGCCAGGTCGGCTTCGGCCTGGGCGTGCTTGAGGTTGAAGAGCGGGTCGTGCTCGTCCTGTTTGGAATTCTGGTTGGGCTTCGAATTGGACTGGGCCATGGGAGGGTAGGTACCGGCCGGGATGTGGGCGGCCGGGGCAATGGTGGTACGGCGGCAGCCCGGTTCGGGTTGAAAGCGCGGCCGTGCAGCCCGGCCAAAGCCAACAAAAAAGGCCGTCGCACTTGTGCGACGGCCTTAAAGTGGCGGGTCCGGCTTAGAGGTGTCTACCCCACCTTTTCAGCCAGAGCGCCGCCGCACGAGAGGTCCTTCCTTTCCACATTTCCAGCCCGTGCGGGGGTACTTATGGGTCAAAGATACTAGGTTGGGAGGGGGGAGCGCAATATTTTTTGGATTAACGGCAGCCTTTCGTCGCCCAATGAGAGCTTTGACACGGCGGATGACGCCATCTGGCCGACGATTGGAAGAGCAGGCTGACGCCACCCGCCGTAATTTTACGATTCGCAATAATCGTTTTTTGGCTATGTCGCTATCTTCTGCTCCCGTTTTCGACGAAAACCACAACCCCTGGCAAACCCTCAGTTCGGAGGTTAAATACCACAACCCCTGGATTTCGGTGCGCGAAGACCAGGTGCTGAACCCCGGCGGCGGACGCGGCATCTACGGCGTGGTAAGCATGAAGAATAAGGCGCTGGGCATTATTCCCGTCGATGCCGAGGGCAACACCTGGTTGGTGGGCCAGTACCGCTACACGCTGAACGAATATTGCTGGGAGATTCCAATGGGTGGCGGCCTCATTGAGCTGGATATTCTGGAATCGGCCCAGCGCGAACTGAAGGAAGAAACCGGCCTGCTGGCTGCCCGCTGGACGCGCATTGCCCGCATCCACACCTCTAATTCCGTCACCGACGAGGAAGGCTTCGTTTTTCTGGCCGAAGACCTGACCCAAGGCGACGTTGAACCCGAAGAAACCGAAGACCTGCGCCTCTGGAAGCTGCCGCTGGCCGAAGCCGTGCGCATGTGCATGGACGACCGCATTACGGATGCCATCAGCGTGGCGGGCCTGCTGAAGGCCGAGCGGCTGTTGGCGGCGCGGAAGTAGAACATCACCAATGAACCTCATGCAGCGCGCAGCGAAGCATCTTGCCCGCCACCAGTAATTAATTGGGTGGCGCGGTAAAGATGCTTCGCTGCGCGCTGCATGACGTTTCGCCTACCTTTGCAGCTATGCGCCATCTGCTTCGTTACCTCGGCCAGCGCCTTTACACCACCTGGGCCACGTTCTGGTTTGTGCTGCCGTTTGTGCTCACGTTTCCCGTGCAGTGGTTTTACAGCCGCCGGCCGGGGGGCGAGTACGTGGTGCACGCCATCAACCGTTGGTGGTCGTGGCTATCCATCACCATGTGGGGCGTGCCGGTCGAAGTGGTGCGCGAAACCACCGAGCCCAACCCGCAGCCCTGTGTGTATGTGTCGAACCACGGTTCGTACATCGACATCATGATGCTGTTTAAGTACATACCGGGGTTTTTGAACATGATGGGCAAGGCTTCATTGGCCAAAACGCCGGTATGGGGCCCCATTTTCGGCCGCGTCTACATCACCGTGGACCGTGCCAGCGCCGTAAGCCGGGGCAAAGCCATGGTGCAGGCCCGGCGTAGCCTGGCGGCGGGCAAAAGCATCGCCATTTTTGCTGAAGGTCGAATTTCGCATCTGCCCGGCAAGGAACTGCTGCCGCTGCTGGATGGCGCTTTCCAGATGGCCATCGAGGCCGGCGTGCCCATCGTGCCCGTGGGCCAACCCCTGAACCACATGTTCATGCCCGACGTGAAGGGCAGCCTACGCGTGCGCTACCACCGCCTCAAAATCGTTTTCCACAAGCCCATCCCCACCACCGGACTCACCCTGGCCGATATTCCGGCCCTGAAAGAGCAAGTAGCGGCTCTGCTCACCGGCGATTTCCTGCCCGAAGGCGCCGTGAAACCCGGCCCAAGTACTTGGAAAGACCCCGCCAGCGTTACGCCGGAAGACCATGAGCCCCAGCCGCTCAACTCTTAATTCATAATCCTACATTCATAACTCTATAATGAGCACCGACCTTGGCACCCTGCGCGGCCTGGCCCATTTGGCCCGCCTCGAATTTGACGCCACTCGCGAGCAGCAAATGCTCGGCGACCTGAACAATATCCTCGATTTTGTGGCCCAACTCGAAGGCCTCGACACGACCGGTGTGGAGCCGCTGGTACACCTCTCGCAGGAAGTGAACGTGCTGCGCGACGACGAAGCCCGCAACACCGTGAGCCACGCCGAGGGCCTGCGCAACGCCCCGCGCAAGGATTCGGACTACTTCCGGGTGCCCAAAGTGCTGGAATAGTTGAATCCGAAACAAGTTTCGACGCGCGCTTGGCGGCCCAGCTGGCTGGGGCTCCTGGCCACGCTGGCCGTGGGGCTGGCCATTTTTTATTACTTCACCGGTCCCGACAGCACCCTGCCCATGCAGTTGGTGCCGCACCTGGAGGCCGTGCCGCTCACGTTGGAGCGGGTGGCCGCCGGGCCGGTGAGCGTGCCCGTGCAGGCCAGCGGCTTCATTGTGAGTTTGACCCATGATGTGGTGGGGCCGTTTACGCAGCCGGTGGCGGCGGCATTGTTTCTGGTGCTGCTGGCGATGGCGCTGGTGGGCTGGGTGGCCGTGGCCAGCACGCTGGCCCGGCCCGCTTTTGTAGCGGGCATGATTCCGGTCATTTTCCTGCTGCTTTCGCTCAATACCGAGTCGCTGGGCATTTTCAATACCTCGGAGCGGTATTTCCTGTACCTGATGCTGGGCCTGGTGGGCGGCGGCGCCTACGGCCTGCACGCCTTTGCCGAAGACTGGCCTTTGCGCCGCCGCGTGCTGTTGCTGGGCGCCGTGGTGGCGGGCCTGGCCGGCTTGTTGTACGCCCAAAGCCAGCTTTCGGCGGTCGAAACCACGCTGCAATTGGCTGCCTATGCCACCACGGGCGGGGCGGTGCTGGTGGCGCTGCTGGTGCTGTGGGTAGGGGTGGAGAACATTCGGGCGCTGCTTTGGCTGAATGGACAGGCCGAACAACCGGCCAGCCGCTTCGGGCTGGGGCCGTTTGTGGCCGCCAGCCTGCTCTATCTGGGCATGCTGCTGCTGTATGTATGGAATGATGGCTTGCAGTTGCTGCCCGGGCTGAATTTTGACCCGCTGGTATTGCTGTTGCCGGCGGTGCTGGCCGGTGGGCTGGGCCTGCGCCTGCGGGCGCCCAGCTACGCCGGTTCGGTGCCGTATGCCTATGCTGCGGTGCTCTACCCGTTGGTGGTGACGGGCGCCGCTGCCGTGCTGGCCTACGCTTTCGCCACCGATAATACGCCGTTGCTAGCGGCGGCACGCAGCTTCACGGGGCTGGCTTTGCTGCTGGTAGGCGGGGCGTTTTGGCTGTATGTGCTCATCAACTTTATGCCCCTCATTCAGCAGCGGCTGCGGGTGTACCGGGTAGCGTTTGAGCCGCGCCGGCTGCCGCTCTACACGGTGTACGTGCTGGCGATAGGAGGCATTATTATCATTCAGTCGCGCCGCAGCTTCCCGCTGCCCGACCAAGTGCAGGCCGGCCAGTACAACAACCTCGGCGACCTGGCCCGCCAGCAGAGCGAAGCCGCGCCCGACGACCTCGGCCTGGCCGCGCTGGCCGAGCGCTACTACGCCGAAAGCGGCGACGTGCTCTACCGCGCCAACCTGCACGCCCAGTTTGGCCGGGCCGCCCTTTACCGTTTCCGGCAGCAGCGCGGCAACGAGCTGGTGGCCCTGAACCGTGCCCTGCTGCGCGGCCCCAGCGAAAAAGTGGCCGTGCGCCTCGGCGCGCTCTATACCCAGCCCGACGACTTGTTTGAAGGACTGGACATTCTGCGGCGCGGCCTGAAAGCGCAGCCTGGCAGTGCGGCCTTGGCCGGCGACCTGGCCCAGCTATTCACCAAGACGTCGATAACCGACTCGGTAGGCTACTACCTGGACCAAGCCGAGCGCCTGAATCCCGGCAGCTACGCCAGCCGCACCAACCAGCTGGGCTTCCTCCTCAGCCAGAACCTGTACGCAGAAGCCCGCAAGCAGCCCACCGGCAGCAACCCCGCTACCGAGCCCGCGCTCACGGCCAACCAGTTGCTCCTGGGTCTGCTCACCAAAGCGACGAAAACGGAAGCGCCCGCGACGCCACGGGTGCTAGATGATGCCACCTTCGCCGCTCTCTACCACGCTGTGCTGATGGACGTGAAAGCCAACAACGTGGCTGGCCTAAAGCAGCACCTGCAGCCGTTAGCTACCCTGGCTAAAGCCGAAGTGAATGCCCCGTATTACGAGCAACTGCTGTTTCTGCAGGCGTATGCGCGCCATGGGCTGGGGCAGGAGATGACGGCCCGGCAGCAGCTATTGCCGCTGGCCACGGGTACCTCGGGCACTGCCGCTTACTACCAGATGCTGCTGGGCTTGTGGCAATTGCAGCAGGGCCAGTACGCCACTGCCGCCGACCAGCTGGCCTTTGCCGCGGCCCACGGCGCGACGCAGGCCGGCGCGGCGCGGGCCTACGCGCTGGCCCTGGCCGGAAGAACCGATTCGGCGCAGGCCCAGGCGGCGCGCCTGGCGGCTTCGCCCGATACGAGCTTGCAACGGCTGGGCCGCCGGGCGCAGACGCAGCTGGCCGCCTCGTCGTTTCGGCCGGAAGCAGGCAACGCGGCGCGGGTGGGCCAGTCGTGGCTAACCCAAGCCCGGCAGGCTGAGCAGGCCAACCGCCCGAAAGATGCCGACAAGCTTTACCAACGCATCGTGCGCGAGGCGCCATTCAACGAGGAGGCTGTTTTGGCGGCGGGGCGCTTCTACGCTCAGCGGCGCAACCCCACGGGCGCTTACGGTGCCCTTCGGGCAGGTCTGGACGAAAACCCGGAGTCGTTGCCGCTGTTGAAGGCCTACGTGCTGGCGGCGGCCGACGCTGGCCTCACCGAATACGCCGGTGAAGCGCTGGGCCGGTTGCAACAGCAGTTGCCACCGGCCACTTATGTTACTTTAGCAGCCGAATACGCCAGGCACCGGGCTGCCCGGGTCGCGGTGTCTGATTCCTTTTCCGTCGCCCCGGCGGCCGTTCCTTTTCTGCAATAAGTTCTCTGTGCCATGAATTCCAACGTCATCGAAACCACGGACATCGCCAAAAATTACGTGATGGGCGCCGAGGTCATCCACGCCCTGCGCTCGGTCAGCATCCAGATTCCACGGGGCGAGTACGTGGCGTTTATGGGGCCGTCGGGCTCGGGCAAATCCACGCTGATGAACATCGTGGGCTGCCTCGATACCCCTTCAAAAGGGCAGTACATCCTCAACGGGCAGGACGTGAGCCGCATGAGCGACAACCAGCTTGCCGAGGTGCGCAACAAGGAAATCGGCTTCGTGTTCCAGAGCTTCAACCTGCTGCCCCGTGCCTCGGCCCTCGACAACGTGGCCTTGCCGCTCATTTACGCCGGCCTGAGCAAGCGCGAGCGCAACGAGCGGGCCTTGGAATCGCTCCGCTCCGTGGGCTTGGCCGACCGCGCCTCGCACCGCCCCAACGAGCTATCGGGCGGGCAGCGCCAGCGCGTGGCCATTGCCCGCGCCCTCGTCAACAACCCCAGCGTGCTGCTGGCCGACGAACCCACCGGCGCCCTCGACTCGAAAACCAGCCACGAAATCATGGATTTGTTTGAGGCGCTGTATTCGAAGGGCAACACCATCATCATGGTGACGCACGAGGAAGACATTGCCCGCTACGCCCACCGCATTGTGCGCCTGCGCGACGGGTTGATTGAGACGGACGAGGTAAACCACGACATCACGACCCACGCGGCGGCGGGGCACTAGGGGCCCGAACTGAAAAAGAACGTCATGCAGAGCGCAGCGAAGCATCTCGCGTGCAGCCACTGATTCTTTTCACTGATTGAATTACTACCACACGCGAGATGCTTCGCTGCGCTCTGCATGACGTTTAAGGAATAATTCATTTATGAAAATCTACACCAAAACCGGCGATAAAGGCCTCACTTCGCTCATCGGCGGCACCCGCGTGCCCAAGAGCAGCCTACGCATCGAGTGCTACGGCACCGTGGACGAGCTGAACGCCCACATCGGCCTCGTGCGCGACCAAGGGGTGAACACCGCCCGCCGGCCCTTGCTCAAGGAAATTCAGGACCGGCTGTTCACCATCGGCTCGGCTCTGGCGGCCGACCCGGAGAAATCGAAGATGAAGCTGCCCGACCTGCACGCCGCCGACGTGACGCTGCTGGAAGAAGAAATGGACCGCCTCAACCTCGATTTGCCCGAGTTGCGCGCCTTCATTCTGCCGGGCGGGCACCCGGCCGTGAGTCACGCGCATGTGGCCCGCTGCGTGTGCCGCCGCGCCGAGCGGCTGGCCATTCATCTGGGCGAAGAATCGTTCGTGGCCGAATTAGTGGTGGTGTATCTGAACCGCCTGTCCGATTTTCTGTTTGTGCTGAGCCGGGCCATGGCCCACGAGCTGGGCGTGGAAGAAGTGACCTGGCAGGCACGACTTTGATACAAATAGAGCTTCATGGAACGTCATGCAGACCGTAGCGCAGCATTTTTACCTCGATACAATTCCTTTTTCAAGGTTGATTTACTCCTGAGGTAAAGATGCTGCGCTACGCTCTGCATGACGTTCTGCTCACTCAAGCATCTTTCCGACCTGCCGCGCCGTTCTTAGTACGCCTCTCCATCCTCCCCAAATCCCACCCACTCCCCGTTTCCTGAAAATCAAGCTCATGATTGACATTCTTCCCATTCGCACCCAGACGACCACGGCCTCGCGCCTGGCTTCGGTGAACCTCTCGCAACTCGAATTTGGTAAAGTCTTTTCCGACCACATGCTGGTGGTGGACTACCGCGATGGCGAGTGGCAGGAGCCCGAGATAGTGCCCTACGGTGACATGGCCGTGAGTCCGGCCAACTCGGCCCTGCACTACGGCCAGGCCATTTTTGAGGGCATGAAGGCCTACCACCAGCACGACGGCGGCGTGGCCCTGTTTCGCCCCCTCGACAACTGGGCGCGCCTCAACGCCTCGGCCGAGCGCATGTGCATGCCCACCGTGCCGGAGGAGCTGTTCATGCAGGGCCTGCGCGAATTGCTGAAGCTGGACGCTGCCTGGGTACCGTCGGACGAGGGCTCGTCGCTCTACATCCGGCCCTTCATGTTCGGCACCGATGGCCTGCTGGGCGTGCGCCCTTCGGATACCTACCGCTTTATGATTATCACCTGCCCGGTGGGCCTGTACTTCAGCAAGCCGCTGCGCGTGCGCTTCGAGCAGAAGTACGTGCGCTCGGCCGAGGGCGGCGCGGGCTACGCCAAGAACGCCGGCAACTACGGCGCTGCCATGTACCCCACCAAAGTGGCCCAGAACGAAGGCTACAACCAGCTCATCTGGACCGATGCCTCGCAGCACCAGTACGTGGAGGAATCGGGCACGATGAACGCCATTTTCGTCATCGATGGCAAGGTGGTGACGCCGGCGCTGAGCACCAGCATCCTCGACGGCATCACGCGCCGCAGCGTGCTGGCGCTGGCCCGCGACATGGGCCTGCCCGTGGAAGAGCGCAAAGTGGGCAGCCGCGAAGTGATGGACGCCCTGGCCGCCGGCAAGCTTCAGGAAGCCTTTGGCGTGGGCACGGCCGCTACCATTGCGCCCATTGCCACCATCGGCTACGAAGGCCACGACTACGACCTGCCCGCCACGGATGCAAAAGCCTTCTCGAAGCGCGTGAGCGCGGCGCTGGATGCCATTCGCACCGGTGCCGGCGCCGACCCGCATAACTGGATGGTGCGCGTGTAATGTAGCGTGGACTCTGCGAGTCCGCGCGGTTTTGAACGACTTAGGCGCGGACTCGCAGAGTCCACGCTACAAGAAAAGCCGCTTCGCTATGGAGCGGCTTTTCTTTTTTGCCCCACCTTTGCAGCACAATCCCACCAACCCGCCAATCCATTTCTCCGCCTCATGACCGTTTCCCTGAAAACCGTTACCCTCAACGACACGCACCGCGCGCTGGGTGCCAAAATGGTGCCTTTTGCTGGCTACGACATGCCGGTGCGCTATTCGTCCGACCTCGATGAGCACCACACGGTGCGCCGCGCGGTGGGCATTTTCGACGTGTCGCACATGGGTGAGTTCCGGCTGCGCGGCCCGCAGGCCCTCGACCTCATTCAGCGCGTGACCAGCAACGACGCCAGCAAGCTCACCGACGGCAAAGCGCAGTACTCGTGCCTGCCCAACCACGACGGCGGCATCGTGGACGACCTGCTGGTGTACAAGCTGGCCGATGAAGATTACCTGTTGGTGGTCAATGCGTCCAACATCGAAAAAGACTGGAACTGGATTCAGCACCACAACACGCAGGGCGTGGAAATGGAGGATATCTCGGACCGCACCAGCCTGTTCGCCGTGCAAGGCCCGAAGGCGCAGGCGGCCTTGCAGTCGCTGACCGACGTGGACTTGAGCAGCATTCCGTACTACTCCTTCGTGCAGGGCACCTTCGCCGGTGCGCCCGACGTCATTATTTCGGCCACCGGCTACACCGGCGCGGGCGGTTTCGAGCTGTACATTCCGAACGAAAGCGCGGCCATGGTGTGGGAGAAAATCATGCTGGCCGGCCAGCCCTACGGCATCAAGCCCATCGGCTTGGGCGCGCGCGACACGCTCCGCCTCGAAATGGGCTACTGTCTCTACGGCAACGACATCGACGACACGACTTCGCCCCTGGAAGCCGGCCTGGGCTGGATTACCAAGTTCACCAAGGAATTCACCAACTCCGAAAACCTGAAAAAGCAGAAGGAAGTCGGCGTGCAGAAAAAGCTGGTGGGCTTCGTGATGGACGGCTCCGGCATCCCGCGCGGCCACTACGAGCTGGTGGATGCCGAAGGCCAGAAAATCGGCGACGTGACCAGCGGCACGCAGTCGCCCTCGCTCAGCAAAGGCATCGGCCTAGGCTACGTGAAGACGGAATTTGCCGCCCCCGGCACCCCCATCTTCGTGCAGATTCGCGGCAAGAACCTGCCCGCCACCGTGAGCAAGCTGCCGCTGACTAAGGGCACGGAGGAGTAGAACTGTAGCGCGGACTTTGTAGTCCGCGTCCCCGTGCCATATCAACGATTGCCGTTCTGCCACGCGGACTACAAAGTCCGCGCTACATTTTATGCCCAAAGTAGACATCTGCTTCTCCCCGGAGCTATTGCCGCTGTATGACCTGCGCGGCAAAATTGCCGTCATCGTAGATATTCTGCGGGCGTCGAGCACCATTGTCACGGCCATGGGCGAGGGCGTGACGCACGTTTTCCCGGTGGCTTCCCTGGACGAGTGTACCGCCTACGGCCAGCAGCACGGCTGCCTCACCGCCGCCGAGCGCGACGGCGTGCCCGCGCCCGGCTTCGACTTGGGCAACTCGCCCTTCGGCTTTCTGGATGCGGCGCGGCCGGTGCGCGGTCGGGCTCTCACCATCAGCACGACCAACGGCACGGCGGCCCTGCGCCGCTCCCTGGCGGCGGAGGCCGTGGTGGTGGGCGCTTTCCTCAATCTGGAAGCGGTGGCGGCATTTGCCCGCGCGCAGCAGCGCGACGTGCTGGTGGTGTGCGCCGGCTGGAAAGGTCAGTTCTGCCTCGAAGACACTGTTTTCGGCGGTGCATTGGCCGAACGACTGGCGCCGGAGTTCGATGTGCGCAGTTCCGATGCTACGCTGGCGGCGCTGCATCTGTGGCAGCAGGGGAAATCGGATTTATCGGCGTATCTGCTGCAATCGGCGCACGTGCGCCGGCTCAACTCGCTGGAAGCCAGTAAGGATTTCGAATTCTGTTTGCGAATGGATGCTTACGCCGAGGTGTTGCCCATGTGGCGCGAGGACCGGCTGGTTTTAGGGTAACAATTAGAAGGAACGTCATGCTTCGGCTCCGCTCAGCATGACGTTCTTTTCTTGCCTCAACCAACTACTTCAGCTTCTCGTTATTCTTGTGGCGCTGGCTGTCGCGCTGAGTTTTCTTGGCCAGGTTGCGGGCCACGGCCTCGGTGAGGTTGATGCCGGTTTGGTTGGCGAGGCAGATGACGACGAACAGCACATCGGCCAACTCGTCCCCCAGGTCCTTGCCTTTGTCAGATTCCTTGAAAGACTGCTCGCCGTACTGCCGGGAAATGAGGCGCGCTACTTCGCCCACCTCTTCGGTGAGGATGGCCATATTGGTGAGCTCGCTGAAATAGCGCACGCCGTTGGTTTTAATCCAGTTGTCAACGGTTTGCTGGGCTTCTTCGATGGTCATAAAAAGGGGCGTGAAGGGCGAATATTAAGCCGGCGAATCGAGCACGATGGTGACCGGGCCGTCATTGACCAGGCTCACCTGCATGTCGGCTCCGAAGACGCCGGTGGGCACGGGCTGGCCCAACTCGGCCGCCACCATCGCCACAAATTGCTCATAGAGCGGCTCGGCTACGGGCGGCGGAGCGGCCCCAATGTAGCTGGGGCGGTTGCCCTTGCGCGCGTCAGCCAGCAGCGTGAACTGGCTCACCACCAGCACCTGGCCGCCCACGTCCTGTACGCTACGGTTCATCTGGCCGTTTTCATCGCCGAAAATGCGCAGCTGCACTAGCTTGCGGCACATCCAGGCCAGGGCCGTGGTGGTATCGGTAGGGGCGAAGCCGGCGAGCACCAGCAGGCCAGGGCCAATCTGGCCGGTGACCTGGTCATCGACGGTGACCTGGGCGCTGCGGACGCGCTGAATGACGAGACGCATGAAGAATAAGCGGGAGGGGAAGGCCGGAATTGCCCGCGAAGCTACGGCGCCCAACGCACGGTTCGGGCATTTCGGGGGCAGGGCTACGCGGCCCGGTAGCCCACGCCGTTCACGGTTTCGAGAAAGTCGGTGGGTGCGAAGGGCGCCAGCGCCCGGCGCACGTTCATGATGTGCACGTCGATAAAGTTCGACGACTCCAGCGAGGCGGTGCGGCGGCGGCCGATGTGTGCCCCCAACTGCTCGCGGGTGAGCACCTTGCCGCGGTGCAGCAGCAAATGGTGCAGCACATCGAACTGCTTGCGGCTGAGGTGCACATTGTGGGGACCGTGGCAGAGCTTGCGGGCGGCCAAATCGAGCACAAAGCCCGGCCCAAAGTGAATGGCGGGCCGTTTCAGCCCCACCCGCTGCCGGATGATGACGCGCATGCGGCGCTCCAGCTCGGCCAGCGACACGGGCCTGGCCAGGCACTCATCGGCGCCCAGGGCGAAACCACGCAGGCGGTGTTCTACATCGGGCGTGGCCGTGAACACGATGCACGAGGTGGGGTGCAGCTCGTGGCGCGTGGCCAGCCGGATGAGCTCCAGGCCATCGCCATCGGGCAGGGCCTGGGCCAACAGCACAAAATCGTAGGCACGGCCGGCCAGGTAGGCGGCCGCTTCGGCAAAGGTGGCGGCCACATCCACCCCGTACTGGGCGTGCTCCAGAAATCGGTGCAGGAGCTGCCGGGGTTTGGCTTCGTTTTCAACTAAAAGAACTTCCATGGCAGATTGATTTAGTGAACAATAGCTTACAGCAGAGCCGCGGCTGCTACCGGCGCCTCGGCCAGCACCCGCATCCGGGCGTGCATGCCGGGCTTGAGCCGGTGGCCGGGGTTCGGCAGCACGCAGCGCACTTTCATCACCTTGCTCTCGTGGTCGAGCACATGGTACACCCGGTCGATGCGGCCGCTCACTGGGGCGTCGGGGTAGGTCAGCGTGGTGATTTCCACGGCCTGGCCTTCGTGCACTTGGCTCAGGTCCGACTCAAACACGTTGGCCAGCACCCACACCTGGTCCAGGTTGGCCACCGTGAAGGCCGCTTGCAAATCGGAGGTGTTGAAGCGCATGCCCGGGCTCAGCTTTTTTTCGATGACGTAGCCGGCCAACGGCGCTTTCAGGCTGTAAGTGGCGCCGGGCGTCACGCCGTAGGTGCCCAGCTGGCGGTGGCTGGTGGCGGCAGTGCCCGCGGCACGCTGCACTTCCTTGCGGGCTTTGTACACGTCCTGCGCGGCACTGAGGCCGGCCTGGTGTAGCTCCTCGGCCACGGCTAGGTTTTTGGTGGCCACGGCCAGGTCGGCGGTGGCGGCGGTGTGCTGGTTCTGGAAATCGGCGATTTCGCTGCTTTTGAGCACGGCCAGTACTTGGCCGGAGCGCACTTCGTCGCCCAGGTCCACGCCCACGCGCAGCACCTCGCCGCCCACCCGCGGAAACACGCGGGCCGTGTGGTCGGCATCGGCGGCTATTTCGCCGCTCAGCACCAGTTCGGGCCCGGCCGTCAAATCGGTGGGCGGCGTGGACTCCTGGTATTGCGATACCGGCCGGGCCGGCGCGAGTTCTTCGGCGGCTTCGGACTGCGGCGCCGAGCACGCGCCAAGGGCTAATACCCCCAAAAACAGCCCGCGCCGGCCCACGCGGCGCAGGCTCGGCTTCCGGTTTGAAACCGGCAGTAGATTAGGCTTTCTCATGGTCTTGTGGCGTTGATGACAGCCGCAAGACTACTGGCGAGGTATTAGAATCTGATTAGAAAACCTTAAAAACTTCGGAAACGAGGTTTGGTCCAGACTGGCCTGCGCCCGGACGCTTGCGCCGCTGTAACTCTAAAATTTCCTGAACTGGAGTCGGAATCAGTTGAACGTGTACTCCGAAGTACTGCTTCGGTTCGTTGAACGATTCAGGCGCGAGCCGAAGCAGCGCTTCGGGTTATAGCTACGCTGTGGGCAGCTGCACCAGCGCCGTGGTGCCGCGCCCCAGCTGCGAACTTAGGTGCAGCTGCCCGCCATGCTGCTCAATGATTTTGCGGGCCAGCGCCAAGCCTACGCCGTGCCCGGCCACGGGGCGCGCATTGGCCGCCCGGAAAAACGGCTCGAACACCTGCGGCAGGTCGGCTTCGGCAATGCCAATGCCTTCGTCGCGGATGCGCAGCTGCACTTCGCCCGGCGCGTAGGCCAGCGCCACCTGCACCGGCTGGGGCGCCGAGTACTTCAGCGCATTTTCCAGCAGATTGGTGAGCGCGCGGATGAGTAGCGTGCGGTTGCCAGTCAGCTCCAGCTGTTCGGGCTCGGCGGGCAGGCGGCCGGTGTGCACCTGTAGGCGCGGGCGCTGGGCGGGCTCCACGGCCGCGCAGGCCTCGGCCAGCAGCTCGTCGACGCGGATGCAGGCGTCGTGCTCGGGCAGGTACACATCGGCCTGGGCCAGCTCCAGCAGGTGGTTGAGCAGCGTATTGAGTTGGGTGAGGTCGGCCAGCATGTCGTGCAGGGCGGCGCGGTAGGCGGCCGGCTCCCGCTCGCGCGTCAGGGCCAGCTGGGCCTCGCCAATGCTGGCGGCCAGCGGCGTGCGCAACTCGTGCGAGGCGTAGCGCACGAAGGCGCGCTGGGCCTCAAAGCTGCCTTCGAGGCGGTCGAGGAGGCGGTTGAACGTGTGCGCCAGGCGCGACAGCTCGTCTTTGCCTTGGTTCGACAGTCCTTCGGCCACGCGCAAGTGCAGGTCGTGGGCGGTAATGCGCTCCATCTGGTCGTTGATGGCCGCGATGGGCGCCAGCGCCCGCCCTGCAAACACGCGCCCCACGCCGTAAATCAGCAGCAAGCTCAGCACAAACAGCGAGGCCAGAATGGTGGCCAGGTAGCGCAGGCGGGCTTGGCCGTACAGGTTTTCGGCCCCGGCCACCACCACGAAGGAGCCCTGGTTGTCGCGGTAGAAAATGCCCACCGCCTGCCGCGAGCCGTCGGTAAAATACTCTTCGTGGCCTTCCACAATGCGGGCCAACACCGCGGGCGGCACTTCCAGGCGGGCATCTTCGCGCACGAAGCGCACCTCGCCCTTGGTGTCGTAAATCTGGATGATTTCTTCGGTGAGGGTGCGTTGGTAGCGCTTCTGGAATTCCTGAAAGATGGAGCTGCGCAATTCATCTTTTTCCAGGAAAATGTAGGCCGCCACCTCGGCCCGGTCGCGCAGGCGCTGTCGGAACTCGCGCTGGCTGTAATCATGCTGGAGCAGAAATGCCGTGGTGAGGACCACCAGCAGAATAAACGCCACCAGCCCCACAAACAACCAGATGAGGCGATTACGAATGGTCATGGGCGGGAGGGAGGAGAAAGAAAAGCAACAAGAACGTCATGCTGAGCGCAGTCGAAGCATCACTACCGCTTCGTTGCTTCGATTGAATTAGTATCGCGGTAGAGATGCTTCGACTGTGCTCAGCATGACGTTCTATTTTGCGAGGCGTTTTGGTTTAGTTCTGAATGGACTATTCCTGCCGCAGCACGTAGCCCGCTCCGGTCACCGTATGAATGAGCTTGGTGGCAAAACCCTGGTCCACTTTCTTGCGCAAGTAGCTCACGTACACATCAATCACGTTGCTGCCCGCGTCGAAGGCTTCGTCCCAGCCGTGCTCGGCAATCTGGCTGCGGCTGAGCACCCGGCCGGGGTGGCGCATTAATAATTCCAGCAGATTGAACTCGCGGGTGGTGAGGCGCAGTGGCTGCCCGGCCCGCGTCACGGTGCGGCTGGGGATGTCGAGCACCACGTCGGCGAAGGTGAGGCGGGAGCCCTTGGGGTGGGGGTTGCCGCGCCGGGTGAGGGCGCGCACCCGGGCTACGAGCTCGGCAAAATCGAAGGGCTTCACCAGATAGTCGTCGGCCCCGCCGCCGAAGCCGTTGAGCTTATCGGTGGTGGTGCCCAGGGCGGTGAGCATGAGCACAGGCACTTCGGCGTTGTGCTGCCGGATGGCGGCCAGCACCTCCAGCCCGCTGCGCCGCGGCAGCAGCACGTCCAGAATAATGAGGTCGAAGGGCTGAGTGAGGGCCATTTCTTGGCCGGTTTGCCCATCAGGAGCCACCTGCACAGTCAGCTGTTCTTCTTCGAGCCCCCGCCGAATGAGGGCCAGCAGGCGCGGGTCGTCTTCTACCAGCAGAATGTTCATAGCAAAGCGGGGCCGGGGAGGAATGTTCAGCGGGGGCTGCCGACCTTCGCGTCAGCCCGCGCCCTGCCTGAATGATGTCTCCCCGCCCCGCCACAAATAACGCGACCCCGCCGCCAAGCCACCGCTGGTGGCTGCTGGCAGCCCTGCTCGCGGTGGCCGTGCTGCGCCTCTGGCGCCTGCCCGAAGCCGGCGCGCCCGACTACGACTCGGTGCGCAACTGGCAGGCCGTGCAGGCCCTCACGCACGGCGACTTTTCGCGGCTGTTCATGCCCGGCTGCCCGGCTTTTCTGCTTTCCTACGCAGCGGTGGCGCTTTTCACCCGCAGCTTTCTGGTTTTCCAAACTATCAACGCCCTGCTGGGCGTGGCGGCGCTGGGTTTCTTTGCCGCCTGGGTGAGCCGGCAGGCCCGGCTTACGGGCCCCGAAACGGCGGGCCTCACATTGCTGGCCGGCACCGGCCTGCTGCTCACCTTTGCGGGCCGCGATTTTACGCCTAACTCCATCAGTCTGCTGCTGTGCGCAGGCCTGCTGCGCAGTCATTTTGTTAGGCTGGAACGGCCCAGTCCGGCGGCGCTGGTGCGCGTGGCCGCGTGGCAGGCGCTAGGGCTTAGCTTCAGCTACAAATTCCTGTTCACGCTGCCCATTTTGCTGGTGCTGGAGCTGCTGCAGGCCGATGGGCTGTGGCGGCGGGTGTGGGTGCGCGTGCTGGCCGTACTGGCCGCGCCTTATCTGCTGTTCGGAGCGCTGGGCGTGGCGGTGGGGCTGCCGTGGTACCGCTGGCTGGCGTTCTACGTGCGCACGGTGGTGCCAGCGGCGGCCAACGTAGCCGGTCGTCAGGGCACGATTAAGCCTGATTTTCTTTATTACCTGCGCTATCTGGCCGAATTTGAGTCGCCCTTGCTGCTAGCGGGCCTTGCCCTGGCGGCGTGGCTGGCGTGGCGCGGGTGGCGCAATGGCTGGCGCCCGGCGGCCGGGCCGTGGCCGCTACTGCCGTATCTGCTGTTCTGGACGGTGTGCTTGTTGGCAGGCATGTCGCTGCTGCTGAAGGCGCCGCGGGGGCTGCTGTTTGCCTACCTGCCGCTGGCGGCGCTGGCCGTGCTGGCGGGGCGGCGGGTGCTGCCGGGGTGGGCACTGCCTGGCCTGCTGGGCGTGGCGGTGGCGCTGAATGTGTGGCATATTCAGCGCATAATCTATAACTCGCTGCCCACGCCTTATGCGCAGGTGGCGGCGTGGCTGCGGCAGCACGGTGCCCACCGCGTGGCCAGTACCGTAGGGCTGGGACTGGCGCCTTTTCTGCGCAAAAACGAAACGCTCACCGTCATCAACGACGAGAAGGCGCTGGCTCACTTGCGCGCGCAAGGCTACGACTATGTGCTGCTCGACGGCTACTGGCGCGTAGCTGGCGTGGCGCATTTCGATTCCCTGCGCCGGCAGGCACCCGTGGCGGCCTGGCCGGCTCCGCAGTTGCAGCAGCCGCTGCTGTTTCTGGAGCATTCCGAATATACCGGCCTGGGCTATGCCGAAACGTTGGCCGCCGGTACCGCCGCGGCCGCCGACTCGCTGCCCCTGCGGCTCTACCGGCTGCGCTGATAAAACGAGTACCCCGAAGCTGGGCTTCGGCTCGCGTTGAATCGTTCAACGGGCCAAAGCCCAGCTTCGGGGTATACATTCTGGATATGCGAATAGCTTCTCACGAAGCAGCCGGCCCCACCGTGTCCCGGTTTATTGAGCCACAGACGGCAGGCTGTTTACATCAATGGCCGGAATATTGGCCTGGTACGCTTTGTTGATGGCCGAGATAAAGGCGTTTGCTATCAAGGCGTTGCCGCGCGGCGTGGGGGTGTAGTAGTCCAGCGAGAAGAAGTTGCCGCGCACCGGCTCGGCCGAGTACAGCACGCCGCCCACCGAAATGGCCTCGCCCACGTAGGACGGCATGGCGCCGTTCAAATCCAGCGTGCTCGATTTTTTGCTGGCATCGATGATGGGCATCTTATACACCACGCTGGCCAGGCGGTCCAGCTCCGTGTTGTAGCTGTTCAACACGCTATTCACGCGGTTCATTTCGTCAAAATCCATCACATCGGCGTCGCGGATGGGGTTGCGCACGTCGCGGCCGTAGGGCAGCATCATGGTGGTGGTGCCCACCAGCACCGGCGAAGGCTGGCCGATGCGCGGCAGCACCGTAGCCAGCACGTATTCGTCGTCGGTGATGGGCTGGGCCACGCCGCTGCCAAACGGGTCTTCGATGTAGAGCAGCGCGTTGTCACCGTAGGTGGCTTGCAGGCGCTTCTGCAGGCTAAGGCCCCGGCCCGTGCGCAGCAAGGGCAGCGTATTCAGGTCGGGCAGGCGGGCAATGATGCCGGGCCGGCCGCCGGCCGTGAGCACGTCCAGCACCACTTTGGCGTTGTTGCGTAGCGTGTTGGTGAGGGTGCTGTTGGGCGCCGTGCCGCACTGGCCGCCGCTACGCAGGTAGGGCATCAGGTCATCGAGGCCCAGAAAGTAGGTAAAGAAGGTGGCCGACGCGGCGGCATCGGTCACCACTTTCAGGTAAGTGCGGCTGTCGGAAGCCGGCAGAATGCGCTCGAAGTACGGGTTGAAGTTGCCGGTGGGCGTGGCGTTGATTTCGTTGCCCAGGTTGGCCACTTGCAGCTGCGCCAGGCGCAGGCCGGGCACGCCCAGATTTTGGGGCAAGGTGCCGGGGGCGTCGGTGCGGGTGAGCAGGCGAATGGTGTCGGCGCCGCCGCAGGCCGCGGGGTTGATGACGAGGCGCCGCACGGCCGGCCCCGGCACGCGGCGCGTGCGCGGAAAGCCCTGCGCCGTGAAGTCGACCAGGCTGAAGTAGCCCGAGCCGGCCCCGGCCGCCAGCAGCGGCTGGCTAAAGGTGGCATCGGCCTGCGCGCCCCGCAACTGCTGGGCCAGCAGGTTGGGGTAGGAGTATTGCTGACTGGCCAGGGTGAGGCCCCCGGCGCTCAGGCCCGCCGTGTAGCTGTCGCCCACGGCTAGGTAGCGGCTCACATTCACCCCAATGGTGGGCGTGGGCGTGTCCTGGCCCGGGGCGCAGGCGTTCAGCGCCAGGGCGGCCACGGCGGTCAGGCCCGCGCGGCTCCACGTATTCAGGCAAAAATTCTTCATCACAAAAAGGGAATCAGCAAGAAAAGTTGTGAGGAGTAGTAAGAATCAAGTAGTAAGTATTTAGAGGGCCGGGCGGGACTGAGGAGTCATCAATGCCTGGCTACTTGCTACTTAATGCTTATTACTTAAAAAGCCACGGCCAAGCCGATGGAGGCCGTGCTGGTGGCCGTGCGGTAGGTGCCGCCCACGTTCGATACGGTGGCGTTCAGCGGGTTGGCCCGCGACAGGCGCTGCTGGCCGTAGCTGAAGGCATAGGCACCTTCCAGGGCAAAGCGCGGGGTGAGCTGGTAGCTCAGACCGGCCGAGGCCCCCAGGCGGTTGGCGTCGATGAACTCGGGGTTGATGTACTCGTCGCGAATCGGCGATTCGTCGTAGTTCAGGCCGCCGAGCAGCGTGAGCTTGGGGCTGGCCTGGTACTCGGCACCCACCCGGAAAGCCAGGGCGTCTTCGTAGCGGCGGGCGGTGCTGAGGCGCTGGGCCGGGGCCGTGCCGCTGGCGGCCACGTCGAGCCGGAGCGAATCGAGGGTGCTCCAGCCGTTGAGAGTGAAGTCGAAGGTGAGCAGCAGGTTTTTGGTAATGCGGTCGGCCAGGCCCACCGACAGCGTGCTGGGCAGGTTAATCTGGGTTTTGAAACTCGATGAGGCCGGGTACAGGGCCGCGTCGCGGGCGGGCACGCCGCTGGTGCCGATGGTGCCGTTGTTCATTTTCAGCCGTACGCCGCTGCGGTAGCTGATGCCAAAGGCCAGGTTGTCGCCGGAGCGGCCGTACAGGCCCACGTTCACGCCGTAGCCCGAGCCGCTGCTGCTGAACTGGTAGCTGGTGTTGGTGGCATCGTACTGGCCCAGGGCGCGGCGCTGGCTGTATTTGCCGTAGGCGTACACGAAGCCCACGCCGGCGCTGAAGTTGTCGCTCAGCCGGATGCCCACAGTGGGCTGGGCGAAGTAGGTGTTGAGCTGGCTTTCCTGAATCACGGAGCGGCCTTCCCAGGTATCGGGCCATTTGGTGTGGTAGCCGTAGGGCGAGGTGAGGGCCAGGCCCACGCTCACGCGCTTGCTCACGGCGCGGGTGGCGTAGAAGTAGCCGCCGGGCAGCACGGTCAGGTCCTGGTCGGTGCGCTTATAGGTATCCTGGCCGATGTAGGAGGAGCGGCGAATCTGGCCGAAGCCGCCAAAGCTGAGGCGGGTAAGCGAGTCACCCCACTGGCCCAGCAGGCCGGGGTTCACGCTCAGGCCGGCAATGCTGCCGATGTAGGCCGTGCTGGCGCCGCCCAGGCCCAGCACCCGGGCGCCCTGCGGGCCGGTTTCAAACCCACTGGCCGCGGCCGTGAGGCCAGAGAAGAGAGGAAGCAAAAAAAGAAGACGTGCACGCATACGGACGGTTTTGCGGAAAATTAGGATTACAAAAGTACGCAGCCCGGCGCTAGCAGCCGCGGGGCCGGGCCGCCCGAAAATCACCAAAGGCCCTCTGCGCATTTGCACGGGCCTTCTATGCCGGTTATGAAATAATTATCTGGTGGCTCCAACTCAGCGCTTCACGCCCAGGCTGTCGAGCCGGTGCTGGTAGCGGCGGGCATTGAGCTTGTGCTGGGCGTAGGTTTCGGCAAAATCCGAAAAGCCGCTGCCATCGGGCCGGGCGCAGAAGAACAGGTTTTTGTTGTGCGCCGGCTTCAGCACGGCGTCCAGGCTCGAAGGTCGGGGCGTAGTGATGGGACCGGGCGGCAGGCCCTTGTGACGGTAGGTGTTGTAAGGAGAATCGACCTTCTTATCCACGTTCAGCACGCGCTTGCGGGTGCCCAGGCCGTGCAGGGGCCAGAGCAAAGTGGGGTCGGCCTGCAGGGGTTGGCCGTTGCGCAGGCGGTTGAGGTACACGGCGGCGATGAGCGGCTTGTCGGTGGCCTGGGCCGTTTCGCGCTGCACAATGCTAGCCAGCACGCTCACCTGGGTGCGCGTCATTTTCAGCGAGTCGGCCCGGGCCTGGCGCTGCGCCGTCCAGAACCGGCGGTAGCGGGCCGCCGTCGAATCCAGAAACGCAGCGGCGCTGGTGTTCCATAAGTGCCGGTAGGTGCCCGGGATGAACATCGTGCGTACGGTGCCGGTGTCGAGGCCGTAGCGGCGCTGCAGCCCGGCGTTATCGCCCAAAAGCAATTCCAGCTTAAAGGAATCGGCTTCGAGCTGCCGCGTCACCTGGCGCGGGAGCTGTTCGATGTAATGAAACGAGTTCAGCTCAAACTTCACCGTATCCTGCCGGCCGGCCAGCAGCATGCGCAGCAAGTCGCCGTTGCCCATGCCGGGGGCGAGTCGATAGCGGCCGGGCTGCACGTGCGGCGGGTAGTCGTGGGTTTCGGCCACCCATTTGAAGGTGGCGGGCTCCAGCAGCAGGTCGTGCTTCTGCAGCGAATCGAGCACGGCGGCGTAGCCTGTGCCGGTGCGGATGTAGAGGTAGGCCGGGCCTTCGGCGAACTCGCGCACGTTGGGACGGTAGAACACCCGCCACGCCGCGTAGGCGCCCGTCATCAGCACCAGCAACAACACAATTCCACCAATGAGCCAGCCGCGCCGCATCAGGAAATGGGTTGGGGAAGTGAGGTAGGGGAGGCGGTGCGCAAAGGAAGAGGGTTATTAAACAAGATTAAAAACGAACGTCATGCTGAGCGCAGTCGAAGCATCTCTACCGCAGCAGTAACCCGGTTAAAAGGATTAGTTGCGCGGTAGAGATGCTTCGACTGCGCTCAGCATGACGTTCTGTATGCTCTGTTTCTGCTAATGGCAACCAAACAATCGCCCTACAGCACCTGAAACGGCGCGGCAATCTGCTCGTAGCTTTCGCCGTGGCGCTCGGCCGACTCGCGTAGCAGCTGCTGTTGCCAGGGGCGCAAAGCCGCGTCGGCGCCCAGCTCGATAATGTCGGCGATGAGGCGGTTGCTGAGCACCATGTTGGCCATGGTGCTGCCGTGGTCAGTGGCGAGGTGGCCCTTCATGGCATTGAGCATGGTTTCGCGGGCTTCGGCGCGGGTGGCGGCGGGGCCACTCAAGCGGCGGCGAAACGGGAACTTGCGCTGGTCGGCCGGCAGGGGCGCGTCAGGGGCCAGGTCGGTGGTGCCGATGGCCAGCAGCTGCTCGGCGTAGGGCGAGCGTTTCAGCTCGGGGTGCAGGCCGTTGGCGGTGCGCAGCTGCATCACCGTTTCGATGGGGCTGCGCGTGAGCTCGGCCAGCTTGTCGTTGCTGAGTACGTGGTAGGGCGGGCGGTCGAGCTGCCGGGCCACAGCGTCGCGCAGCAGGTACAGTTCCCGGAAAATGGGCATTTCCTGCGGCGTTATCTTGTACTTGGCGGCGTTGCGCGACCACGGGCGCGGGTCGTCGCGACCGTAGCGCACAGCCTCGAGGGCCAGGTTTTCCTGGGCAGCCCAGTCGGCGCGGCCCAACTCCAGCAGACGGGCGCTGAGGCGGTCGGTGAGCTCGAAGAGGTAAAGCACGTCGTTTGCGGCGTACTCTTTTTGGGCTTCGGTAAGCGGGCGCTTCAGCCAGTTTGACTTCTGCTCGCCCTTATCTACTTCAAAGCCCAACTCGGCCTGAATGAGGCGTCCCAACGAAATGTTGTTGTCTTCGGCCGCTAGCAGCGTGAATTGCACGCTGGTATCCACGATGTTGCGGCAGTTCACGCTGAACACCTCATCAAGGAGCAAGATGTCGGATTTGCAGGAGTGGAACACCTTGGCCACGGCTGGGTCGCGCAGCACGGCGAAGAGCGGCTCTAAATCGGCGGCCATATCGGGCAGCGGCAGCGGGTCGATGAGGTATACCTGCTGCCCGTCAAACACCTGAATGAGCGCCAGGTGGCGCCCGTAGCGGTGGCGCATGTCGTCAAACTCCAAGTCGATGCCGATGCGGGGCAGGGTGGCAAAATGCGCGGCCGCGGTGGCAATGGCGTCGGCGGTGGTCAGGTAATGGATGGTGGGCATTGAAGCAGGAAGCAAGTCGGCGGGGCCGGCACCGGGCCGCGCCCGGTTGGCGCGGTAAAGGTAGGCATCTGCGGCAGGCAAACCGCGTTTTGGCCCGCAAGGCCATTGGCGGCCCGCGCCCGCGCCGGCTGAGCTTCTACGCGCCCGCTTCAAAAGTGGCTATTTGTCGCCGAGCAGCAGCTGCGGCGTGGGCCCCCGGCCACCGCCCATGATGATGACCTTGGCGTTGGGCGAAGTGGCAATGGCCTGGTTGGCCTTGATGGTTTCGTACTGCAGCAGCTTGTCACTCAGCTCGGTATTCACAATGCGCTGGTAGTCGGCAATGCCCTGGGCTTCCACGCGCTTACGCTCGGCTTCCTGCTTTTCTTTTTGGAGCACGAACTGCATTTTCTGGGCGTCCTGCTCGGCCGAAATCTTGCTCTCGATGCTGCGCTTCACCGACTGCGGCAGTTGAATGTTGCGGATAAGCAGCTGGTCGAGCTGCAGGCCGTTGGTACGGAAATCCTTCTCAATAGCGGCCAGAATACGGGTCTGGAATTCCTCGCGGCGCGTCGAGTACAGGGCTACGGCGTCGTAATAAACCGCATTGTCGCGGATGCGGGTGCGTGAAATGGCCCGCACAATCTTGTCCTGGTAGTCCTCGCCGATGGTGGCCAGAATGCGCGGCGCCTGGGCCGGCACCACGTGGTAGAGCACGGTGAGGTCAATGACCACCTCCAGCCCATCGGCCGATAGCACCCGAATGGCATCGTCGCCGGCCTGCGCGCCTTCGCCGTGCTGCGCCGACATGGTGTAGTTCTGGGTGCGGGTGTCGAAGCGGGTCACGTCCACCAGCGGGTTCACCACGTTCAGGCCGGGGTAGAGCAGGCGCGGCTGCACCTTGCCAAACAGCGTTTGCACCCCCACCTGGCCCACGCCCACCTGCACCACCGTGCTCAGCGCCAGCCCCAGTAGCAAAAATGCCCCGCCCAAAAAAATGAGTCCGGCGCGCATCCGCTCCATCCGCTCCGAAAACCGCGAGGCGCTGAAGCCCAGCACTACCAGAATGAAACCCAGAATGGTCAGGAACATGGCTTTATTAGGTTGATAATTAATGGTAAGCAGTAAAAGAACGTCATGCCGAGCGCAGCCGAGGCATCTCGTGTGCCATCACTAATTCCTTTCGATTGGATTGCTTCGGCACGCGAGATGCTTCGGCTGCGCTCGGCATGACGGGTTGGAGTTAGACTTATTCCTCGTCCTCGTCGCGCTCAAAATCCAGCGTGCGGGCCAGGTCCACGCCTTCCTGCGCCACTTCTTCCAGCAGCTCAGGGGCATCAGCATCCAAGGTGCGGCCGAAGAGGTTGAGCAGTTCCTCGCCTTCCTCGTTCACGTACAGGTCTTCGTAAAGGCGGTCGAACAACTTGGCGTCGCGGCCCACAATCCGGTCGATGTCTTCCGGCGTGCGGGCCTCGTTCAGGGCCCGGTGCAGCACGTCGAGCACCTGGCGGCTGGCGTCGTGGTCGCCCAGCTCGCTCACCAGCTTGAGCAGGCTCATGGCCAGGCCCAGCCGCACCTGCTCGAAGCGGAACGGCCGTTGCGTCGGCGCGGCGCGGCGCAGCTGGTCGTAGGCCTGCCGGGCCGTGGGCGTGAGGTAATACTTCACATCGTTGGGAGCGGTGAAGGCGAGGTGCAGCAGCTGTTCGTAGGGCGACATAAGAAAAAGCGGGAGCCGAAACATGGCCCGTTTCGGTGCGTAAGCTAAAAGCCGAAAGGTACGCGAGGAAGCACAGCCACTTGCTTCATCGCCGGCCGTGACCCGGCATTACACCCACTTCCAACTAATTCCTTTCCTGATGACACACAAATCGAAGTGGCTCCTGTTTTCCCCGGTGGGGCTGGTGGCCATCGGAGCCGGCGCCTGCCTGGTGCAATGGGCCGGCCAGTTGAAAGAAAAAGGCGCACCCGCCAAAGACTGGGTGCTGGCCGGCACGGCCGCCCTCACGGTATTCAATGCCGGCATCAGCCTCTTCGGGCAGGGGGTGGTCGAAAAAGTGCTTCACGAAGTACGCGAAAAGCCGCAGCAGCCCTGAATACGCCCGTCATAGACAAATCGAACGTCATGCCGCGCGCAGCATGACGTGCCTATTCAATCGTTATCCACTTCATAAAGCATAAAAAACCCCGGCCTAAGCAGGCCGGGGTTTTTTAGGAAATGCGAAAGGAGAAGAGTGGAGTTAGCCGAACCTATTCGGTTTTGGCTTCCATTTTGGCGGTGCCTTCTTTGGTTTTCTCGCTGGCTTTGTTTGCGCCATGCTTCACGGCATGTTCGGTTTTCTTAGCGCCGCGCTTGATGGCATGGCCCGTTTTCTTGGCTACGTTGCCGGCTGCGTCTTTGGTGTTGTCAAGGGCTTGGCCTACGTTGGTTTTGCCGGTTTTGGTCACCACTTTGGTGGTGCCGTTATCACGCACTTTCACTTCGGTCGAAGGCGTGGTTTGGGCAAAGCTGGTGGTGGCGAAAGCACACAGAGCGAGCAACAGGGTTACTTTTTTCATGGTCAGAAGTTGAATTAAGGGTAAGTGGGGCGTTTTACGGCGCCGGTTTTCAAAGGTTATGACAAGAGCCGTGCCGCGATTGATTGCGTCTCAAAATTTTTAGCTTTTGTGCTTGTGCCCGGATGCTACGGCAGCAGTAAAGAGCTGTCGCCGTAGCTCAGAAACCGGTAGCCATGGGCCAGCGCGTGCTCATACACCACCCGCCAGCTCGGCCCCAGCAGCGCGGCCACCAGCAGCAGCAACGTGCTTTCGGGCTGATGGAAATTGGTGATGAGCCCATTCACCAGCCGGAACCGGTAGCCCGGCGCGATGAGCAGCTGCGTGCGCGCCTCCAGGGTGTCGGTGCCTATTTTTTCCAGATGCTGCAGCAAGGTGGTCAGGGCTGTTTCAGGCGTGATGCTGGCGGCGGCTTCGGCCCATTCGTGAGGTTGCCACTGCGTCACGAGTAGCTCAGCGTTGCTCCCAGCTTCTTTTTTCAGCAAGCCCACGCCCAGCCAATACAGCGTTTCCAGGGTACGCAGGCTGGTGGTGCCCACGGCAATTACCGGACGCGGGCGGTGCGCCAGCAGCTGCCGCAGCAGCGCGGCCGTCACCAATATGGGTTCGGTGTGCATGGGGTGCTCGGCCATGCGGTCGGCCTTCACCGGCTGGAAGGTGCCGGCGCCCACGTGCAGCGTGACGTGGCCAATTTCAAAGCCCTTTTCCCGCAGCTCGGCCAGTATTTCGGGGGTGAAGTGCAGGCCGGCGGTGGGGGCCGCCACGGCGCCCTCGGTGGCGGCGTACACGGTTTGGTAGCGTACGGCATCGGCGGCGGTGTCGGGGCGGTCGATGTAGGGCGGCAGGGGCAGGTGGCCGGCCGTCCGCAGCACCTCGGCAAACGGCAGTTCGGCAGGCTCCCAGCGGAAATCAATCAGGGCGGTGCCGGCTTCCTGGGTTTGGCGCACGGCGGTGAGGGTGGCAGTGAGGCCCTCTGATGTGGTGAATTCCAGGGTCACGGGGCCTTCTTTCCAGCGGCGGCCGTTGCCCACCAGGCACCGCCAAGTGCAATGGCCGGTTTGCTGCAGGGCCAGCTCCAGGCTGCGGTGGGGCGCCACCGGCTCCAGGCAAAACAGCTCGACCTGCCCGCCGGTGGGGCGCCGGGCCAGCAGCCGGGCCCGCACCACCCGCGTGTCGTTGAAGATGAGCAGGGCGCCGGGCGGCAACTCGCCGGGCAGGTCGCGGAACTGCTTGTCGAAAAGCTGGCCGTGGCGGCTCAGCAGCAGGCGGCTGGCGGCGCGGTCGGGCAGGGGCTCGGGCGCGATGCGCTCGGGCGGGAGGGGATAGGTGAAGTCGTGAATGGAAAGCTGGCGCGGGTCGGGGGTCGTCATAGGCCCGCAAAGGTCGGATTGGGAGAAGTTAAAAGTGGAGCGTTAAAAGTTAAAAAGCCCGCCTGATAATTCAGACGGGCTTTTTAACTTTTAACTAATAACTAACGCTGCGCCTACGCTACTTGCGCCGGAACAGCAGCAGGTGCTGTTGGGGCAGGGTTTCCACGGTTTCGATGAACTCCAGGCCCACGGCGGCCATTTCCTTGCGGGCCTGCTCCACGCTCATTTTGTGGATGCGCTTGATGGGCACGTTGGCATCCTCGGCCCGGTACTCGACCAGCGCCAGGCGGCCGGTGCCGGGCTTGAGGGCACGCCGAATGGCGCGGCCCATTTCGCGCGGGTGGTCAAATTCGTGGTAGGCATCCACGATGAGCACCAGGTCCACGCTGTCGGCGGGCAGGGCGGGGCTGGTGGTGCTGCCCAGCACGGGGCGCACGTTGGTCACTTTGAATTTGCGCTTATTGTTCTGCAGCGCCGTCATCATCTCGGGCTGAATATCGACGGCCAAGACCTCGCCCTTCGGCACTTTTTTGGCCAACTGGAAGGAGAAAAAGCCGGTGCCGGCGCCGATATCAGCCACCACATCAGTGGGCTTCAGCTTCAGCTCCTTTATCAGGAGGTCGGTGCCTTCTTCCTGGCGGCGGCCGCTGCGCTCCAGCCAGCTGGCGCCCTCGTGGCCCATGACGTGGGCAATCTGGCGGCCCAGGTAGTAGGTGCCAATGCCGTTGGGGTCGCGCGGCGGGGCAGTTTCGTAGCCGCTGGTATCAGCCTGTACGACGGCCTGCATGCGTTGTGCGGCAAAGGCCGATGGCCGCGTTTCGGCGGGCAATTGGGTGCAACTGGTCAGCAATAGCAGGCTGGCGCTGCCGCTCGTGCCCACGGTATTCAATGCCCGTTGCCAGGATGAAAAACGATACCTCATAGAATTCGCAAGTAAGCACATCCAAGGCAGTCAACAGCAATTCGCGGCGGTGCGTTCAGCAATTTCCAGCGCTTCCATTGGCACCCGCCGACGGTCGCCAATAGCGTTCAAAAGAAAGATAAGAATTGATTAAACAGGGAAAATGCCCGAAACGAACCACCAGGCTCCAACATTCGCCGTAGAACGCGCATTCAGCTTACCCATTACCCTTTTCAGATTATGAAAAACCTTTTTCCCTCCATCAGCAAATTTGCGGCCGTAGCGCTCTGCGCCCTCGCTTTTGGTAGCTGCAACCGCGCCGAATACGCTATGCTGCCCCAGGGCGCCTCTTACCACGGCGTGACGCGCGCCGCCACGCCCGTGCCTCCCAAAGCCGAAGCAGTGGCTGCCCCGGCGACTAAAACTGTAGCTGCTCCCCTTGCGCCTGCCACTGCCTCGGAACCTGCTGCTGTAGCCGCTCAGCCCACGTCGGCGCCTGCCAAGGTGGCAAATACGGCGCCCGCCGCCCCGCAAACCACTTCGCCCGCTGAAATCAGCACTTCTACCACGGCCAGCACCGATGCCGCACCCGCCCGCAAGCTGAATGGCATTCAACGCCTCGCCCTCAATAAGGTGACGAAAAAGGTTGATAAATTGGTGCAAAAAGTGGCTGCCAGCCAGCACGTGAGCACGGCCGAAGTCGCCAAAGGCGGCGTCAGTGGCAATCTGCGGCTGGGCATCATCCTCATGGTTATCGGCGCGCTCATCGCACTGTTGCCCGGTTTGTTCCGCGTGCTGGGCCTCATCGTATTCATTGTGGGCGTGCTCTTCCTGCTCCTCTGGGTGCTCGACCAAGCGTAAAGCAGCCTGGCTCCATTGCCAAAAAAGCCCCGCTCAGATGTTGAGCGGGGCTTTTTATTTGCAGCGACACTACATCGGGTCCACGTCGGCCACGAGGCGGGCCTGGCGGAACTCCTTCTGGTCGCGCACCACGTCCATGGCGTCTAGTATCTGTTGCTTGGCGTGCTTGAGCACGGTGTGGGCGCGGTCGAGCTTGATGGTGATTTCCTGGAGGTAGAAGTTGCGGATGCGGAATATGTAGGGCGCCTCCGGGCCCAGCACGGCGGCCTGGCCCAGGCGCTCCACCAGCTGCTGGGTGAGCAGGATGGCAGCGGCCTCGCCCACGGCTTGGTCGATGTGCTTCACCGTCATCTTGATGATGCGCATGAAGGGCGGGTAGCCGTGCTCGTGGCGCTGCACGATTTCGTAGTTGTAGAACTCCACGTAATCGTTGCGAATCACCTTGTCGAAAATCACCTGCGTGGGGTCGGCCGTCTGGATAATGACCTTGCCCTTCTTGCCCTTGCGCCCGGCCCGGCCGCTCACCTGCACAAACATCTGGTAAGCCCGCTCGTGCGCCCGGAAATCGGGGTAGTGAATGATGCTGTCGGCGTTGATGATGCCCACCAGGCTCACGTTGGCGAAGTCGAGGCCCTTGGTCACCATCTGGGTGCCCACCAGCACGTTGGTGGTTTGCTTCTCGAAGTCGCCGATGATTTGCTGGTAGCTGTTTTTGGCGCGGGTCGTGTCCAGGTCCATGCGCTGGATATTGGCCTGAGGGAGCATGATTTTGAGGTCGTCCTCAATCTTTTCGGTGCCGAAGCCCTGGGTTTTCACGGCCCGGGAGCCGCAGGCGGGGCACTTGCTCACCATGGGGTCGTGGTAGCCGCAGTAGTGGCAGCGCAGCTCGTGGCTGTGCTTGTGGTAGCTGAGGCTCACGGCGCAGTTGGTGCATTTCGGAATCCAGCCGCAGTCCTGGCAGGCCACTACGGGCGCGTAGCCGCGCCGGTTCTGGAACAGAATCACCTGTTCCTTGGCCCCCAGCTTGCGCTCGATTTCGCCCAGCAAGTCGGCCGTGAAGTGGTTGTGCATGGTTTTGTGCTCGCGGGCCTTGCGGGTGTCCACCAGCTCAATATCGGGCATGCCGGCCTCGCCGAAGCGCTTGGTGAGGCTCACCAGGCCGTAGCGGCCCTTCTTGGCTTGGTAGTAGGTTTCCACGGCCGGCGTGGCCGAGCCCAGCAAGGTTTTGGCGCCCTGGAAGTTGGCCATCATCAGGGCCACTTCGCGGGCATTGTAGCGCGGGGCAGGGTCGTATTGCTTGTAGCTCGACTCGTGCTCCTCGTCCACGATGATGAGCGACAGATTATCGAAGGGCAGAAATACCGCTGAGCGCACCCCAATCACCACCTGGAAGCGGCCCGAGAGCACGCCGTTCCACACTTCCACCCGCTCGTTGTCGGAGAATTTGGAGTGGTACACGCCCAGCCGCGAGCCGAATACGCGCATGAGGCGCGTCACAATCTGGGCCGTGAGGGCGATTTCGGGCAGCAGGTAGAGCACTTGCCCGCCGCTGTCCAGGGCCGTGCGGATGAGGTCGATATAAATCTCGGTTTTGCCCGCGCCCGTCACGCCATGCAGCAGCACGATGTCCTGCTTGCTGAAGTGACCCATGATTTCATCGCGCGCCGCAGTCTGGGCTTCGGTCAGCGAGAAGTTCATCTGAATGGCACCTTCATTTTCCAGCGGAAAGCGGCTCACAATCTGGTCGAACTGCTCCAGGACGCCGTTTTTGATGAGCGTGTTTACGGCCGAGGCCGAGAGGTGCGGGCTGCTGGTGAGGTAGGCTTTTTCCAGGCCGGCCTGGTTGGCGTGCTCGTTCTGGTACACCGGCACGCGCTGCATGAACTTCATCAGCACATCGAGCTGCTTGGGCTTGCTGGTGAGCTGCTCAAAAAGCTGTTCCAGCGCGGCCTCGGCCACGAAATGATGCGCCAGCCGCACTTTCTTCACCACCTTCGGCGCGTACTTGTCGGCCGTGTGCTCGAAGAGGAAGATGACATCCTTGTGCATCAGGGATTTTATCACCTTGTGAAACGATGTAATGCCGAGCAGGTCGCCTACTTCGGTGAAGGTGAGGGCTTTGCCTTGGTCGACGGTGCCTAGCGCGTCCACAATCAGCTCTTCCTGGGTGGAAAGCGGGTACTCGTTTTCTTCCCTCGAAAAGCTGGGGTGCAGCTGAATGCGCGACTCCGAGCTGAGCTTCAGGGCCGAGGGCAGGGCCGCATTTATCACCTCGCCGATGGTGCAGAGGTAGTAGTCGGCCATCCAGCGGAAGAGCTTGAGCTGGGGCTGCGTGACGACGGGTGCGTCGTCGATGAATTCGAGGATGTACTTGGCCTGGTAGTCCTTGGGCGCCTGCTCGTGCACGGCCGCCACGATGCAGCTGAGCGTCTTTTTGGCCCCAAACTGCACGATGACGCGCCCGCCAATTACCACGTTGTCATTGAGCTCATACGGCACCCGGTACGTGTAGAGCCGGGGTAGGGGCAGGGGCAAAATGACGTCGGCAAACAGCGTCACCCGGTCGGCCGAAGGAGCCGGGGCGGGCGAAATAAAATCAAGCGCGAGATTCAAAACAGCAACGGAAGTAGGGCGAATAGTAAAGATAAAGCCGCCGGCTCCCGTAGCCCAACCCGCAAGCCCGCGCATAAGTTGCCCACCGCCTGGCAAAGCCGGCTCCAACGAGCGAGCAGCTCATTGGTCGGGCCTCGCTCCGGCGCCACGCTGCCAAAGCAATACGCTCAAATCCTGCGCGAAAAGTAGAAGTTCTCAAATATTCAGGACATGGCTGGATTTTTGCGAGAAAATATATAGCTTGGGCAGCCCATTCGTCACTCGCACTGTCTGGTTATGTGACTACTGCCCTCGCCTATTCACCACCTTATTTACCACCTTCATTTCACCCCATTTTCTTATGAAGCAAATGATACGCTTGCTGTGCCAACGGCTTCCGTTGGTGTGTACTTTCCTGCTGTTGCTGAGCGGCAGCAGGGCCGTGGCCCAGGTGGCCAATGACGATTGTAGCGGGGCCGTGGGCCTGGTCACTTCCAGCGTGTGCACCACGCCCGTGAACGGCACCGTGGCGGGCGCCACCCAAAGCCTGGCCCCTACGGCGGCTTGCGGCGCAGGCCTCACCACCGCCACTGACGTGTGGTACAGCTTCACGGCCACCAGTACCATCCACCTGATAACGCTGGCGCCGCGCTTTGCGGCTGTTCTGGACGTGCGCAGCGGCAGCTGCACCAGCAGCACCAGCGTGTATTGCACCACCATTGCCAACAACAACACCGCCGCTGTATCGGTGGGCGGCCTGGTGGCCACCCAAACCTACTTTGTGCGCATATATCCGGCCAGCAATACGCCGCCCACCGGTATCGGCAGCACGTTTGCGCTGTGCGTGGGGCAGGGCGCTACGGGGCCGGCTAATGACGACTGCGTTGGCGCCATCGACGTGCCGGTGAGCACCACCGGCACCTGCACCACCCAAGTGAGCGCCGACAACACCCTGGCTACGGCCAGCGCCGGCGTGCCGGCGCCCACCTGCGCCAGCTATAATAATGGCCGCGACCTGTGGTTTTCGGTAGTCGTGCCGGCCAGTGGCAACGTGACGGTGCGCACTGTGGTATCAACCACTGGCACCGACGTAGGCGACACGGGCATGACCATGTACTCAGGTACTTGCAGCAACCTGACCCTGTTGGGCTGCAGCGACGACGAAGGCGGCGGCACCAAATCCCTGCTGGCGTACACGGGGCGTACGCCCGGCGAGGTGCTTTACGTGCGCGTGTGGTCGTTTGGCAACGCTCGCAGCGGCTACATCGCCGTGTGCGCCACTTCGCCGCCGCCCCTGGCCAACGACGACTGCGCCGGGGCTGTGTCGGTGCCGGTGACCACCGCTTGCGCTTCGCCGGTGAGCGGCTCCATCCAGGGCGCCACGCAGTCGTTGCCGCCCACCACCGGCTGCGGCGGGGGCACCACCGCCAACGATGTGTGGTACAGCTTCGTGGCCAGCGGGGCCACGCAACTTGTTACGGTGACGGCCGGTTTCTCGGTCATCGCCGATGTGCGCTCGGGCACCTGCGCCAATTCCACCAGCGTGTTTTGCGGCACAGCTTTCAGCGGGCAGGCTCTGACGGTGAGCGGTTTGACCAGCGGGCAGACGTACTATTTGCGCTTGTACCTGAACGGGACTTTCACGCCCGCCAACCCGCAGTTCACGCTGTGCATCAACCCCGGCCCCACGCCGCCGGCCAACGACGAATGCACGGGCGCCGTGGCCGTGCCTATTGCCAGCAGCTGCGCCACGCCCGTGAGCGGCACCCTGGTTGGCGCTTCGCAGTCGCTGCCGTCCACGCCAAACTGTACCCTTTCGGCCACAGTGGTTAACGATGTGTGGTACAGCTTCGTGGCCAACGGCACTTCCCAAACTCTGGCCTACAGCGGAACCTTCCGGGCCGTGCTGGATGTGCGCACGGGCACTTGCGCCAGCTCTACGAGTGTGTTTTGCACCTCCACGTTCACGGGGCAAAGCGTGACGGTGACGGGGCTGGTGAACGGCCAGGCGTATTTCCTTCGGGTGTACGCCGACGCCATCACGCCGCCCACCAATGCGGCCTTCACGCTGTGCCTCACGGCGGGCCCGCCGCCGTCGGTGAACGATGAATGCAGCACGGCTGTGGCCGTGGCTGTGGTGCAGGGCTGCGCAACCTCCACCAACGGTACCGTGGCCAACGCCACCCAAAGCTTGCCCCCCACCGCCAGCTGCGGCGCAAACGTGACCACCGCTGCCGACGTGTGGTACAGCTTTGTGGCCAGCGCGCCCACCCAGCTCATCACCCTCACCACCCGTTTCGGGGCCGTGATGGACGTGCGCTCGGGCACCTGCACCAGCTCGACGAGCTTGCTCTGTACGACCGTATTTGCTGGGGCTACCAGCGGCACGATAGTGGGCGGCCTGACGGCCAACCAGCAGTATTACATCCGCATCTACGCCAACGGGGCCACGCAGCCCATCCCGGCCAACGCCACCTTCACGCTGTGCGTGAGCCCGGCGCCCACGCCGCCGGCCAACGACGAATGCGCCGCGGCGGTGGTCGTGCCCATCACCACCACCTGCGCTTCGCCGGTGAGCGGCACCGTGGAAGCGGCGTCGCAGTCGTTGCCTACGGCCAGCTGCGGCAGCGCCAACACGCCGGTTGCCCAGGACGTGTGGTATAGCTTCGTGGCCGGGGGCACCTCGCAGCTCATTACGCTGAATTCCCGCTTCGGCGCCGTGGTTGAAGTGCGCAGCGGAACCTGCGCGGCCAGCGCCAGCGTGTCGTGCTACACCACGTTTGCCAACGCCACCAATGGTACGCTGGTGGGCGGCCTGACCAACGGCCAGACCTATTTCCTGCGCGTGTACGCCAGCGGCAACACCCAGCCCACGCCCTTGAACGCCACGTTCACGCTGTGCATCAGCCCCGGCCCGCCGCCGCCCGCCAACGACGAATGCACGGGCGCGGTATCGGTGACGCCATCGACCACCACCAGCTGCGGCACGCCCGTGAGCGGCACCGTCGAAAACGCCTCGCAGTCGTTGCCGTCCGCTACGGGATGCGGCTTGGGCACGGGCAGCGCGGCCGACGTGTGGTATAGATTCGTGGCCAGCAGCACCGCGCACAACGTGTTGCTCAGTCCGTCGCAGGGCAGTTTCGTGTTTGAAGTGCGTTCTGGTACGTGCGCGGCTTCGGCCAGCGTGTTATGCAGTACGGTGTTTGCCGGCGCCACGCAGCCCGTGACGGTGAGCGGCCTGACGAGCGGCCAGACGTATTTCATTCGGGTGTACTCCACGGCACTGACGCAGCCCACCGGCACAGCCGCTGGCTTCACGCTCTGCCTGTCCACACCGCCGCCGCCGCCTGCCAACGACGAGTGCGCCGGCGCCCTGACCCTGCCCGTGCAAGTGGGCACCACCTGCGTCAGCCAGACGACCACCGACAACACCAGCGCCACCACCAGCACCGGCGCACCGGCCCCCGGCTGTGCCGGTTCGACCCAGAACCGCGACGTGTGGTTCCAGGTAACGGTGCCGGCCACGGGCACCCTCACGGTGCGGACCGTGATACCCTCCACCGGTACCGACGTGGGCGACACGGGCATGGCCATCTACTCAGGCTCCTGCAGCAATCTGGCCCTGCTGGGCTGCAGCGATGACGAAGGCGGTGCCCTCAAATCGTTGATTACGCTCAGCGGCCGCACGCCCGGCGAAGTGCTCTACGTGCGCGTATGGGCCTTCAATACCGCTGCCGTGGGCACATATGCCGTATGCGCCACTACGCCACCGGTGTGCGCCGCCCCCACGGCGCTGGCATCGAGCAGCATCACCAATAACAGTGCTCAGCTAAGCTGGCAGCCGGGCGGTACGCCCGCCACAGGCACCACCTACACCGTGGAGTATGGCGTGCAGGGCTTCACGCCGGGTTCCGGCACCACCGTCACGGGCCTCACCACGGCCAGTACTTCGCTCACCGCGCTGATTCCCGCCACGACGTATTGCTTCTACGTGCGGCAGAATTGCCCCGGTGGCAACGGTAGCAGTACGCAGGTGGGCCCAACTTGCTTCACCACCGCTGCGCCGGTATGCGCCGTGCCCACAGCCCCGGCTTCGAGCAACATCACCACCACTTCGGCCCAGCTGAGCTGGCAGCCGGGCGGCACGCCCGCCACGGGCACTACTTACACGGTAGAATACGGGTTGCAAGGCTTCACGCCCGGCACGGGTACTGTACTGGCCGGCCTCACCAGCGCCAGCACGCAGCTCACGGCGCTGAGCCCCGGTACCCAGTATTGCTTCTACGTGCGGCAGAACTGCCCCGGCGGCAACGGCAGCAGCGCACAAGTTGGCCCGACTTGCTTCACAACGACCGCGCCGGTGTGCGCAGTGCCCACCGGCGGCACGTCCGGTAGCCTCACCACTGCTACGGCGCAGCTGAGCTGGCAGCCGGGTGGCACGCCCGCCACAGGCACTACTTATACCGTAGAGTACGGTGTGCAGGGCTTCGTGCAAGGCACGGGCACTACCGTGGCGGTTGTTAGTACCTCCGTGACCGTCTCTGGCCTCACCGCGGGCACGCAGTACTGCTACTACGTGCGGCAGAATTGCCCGGCCCCGTCCGGCAGCAGCGCATTTGTGGGGCCCTTCTGCTTCCAGACGACGGCCGCACCGTCTGCTCCCGCCAACGACGACCCCTGTGGTGCCGTTACGCTCACTTTGTCGGCTTCGGGCAGCCCCTTGCAGCCGGTATCGGGCACCACTGTGGGCGCTACTACCAGCGCCCAGCCGGGCATCGGGCAGCCGACCTGCGCGCCCGCTACCACGCCCAACGATGTCTGGTTTAGCATGACGCCGGCCACCGGCGTCACCTCAGTGCGCCTCACCATCACTGGTGCCCCGGCGGGTATGGCGCGCGTATTCACCGCGGCCAGCTGCACCACTGGGCCGTTTACACTGGTAAGCTGCCAGAGCAGCGGCACCGCCAATACCACCGTGGGGATTGTGAACCTGACCGGCCTCACGCCGGGGCAGCGCTACTACGTGGCCGTGAGCGGCTACGCCAACAGCGACACGCCGGGCGCCTTCACCATTGCCGGCGCGACGGTGACTGCCGCGCGCGTACAAGCCGAATCGAGCAACTTGCTGGTATTCCCCAACCCCAGCAACACCGGCCAGCTCACCATGCGCCTCAGTGGTTTACACGGGGCCATGCAGGCCTCCTTGCTCAATGCCTTGGGCCAAGTGGTGTACAAGCAAAGCCTGCCCAGTGGCACCACCGAACAAGTGCTGAGTACCCGGGGCCTCGCCACCGGCCTCTACACGCTGCGTGTGGTGGTAGGCAACGAAGTGCTGACCCGCAAAGTGGTGCTGGAATAGCGCCATTTGAGTTCACAAAAAAAGAGCCGACCAGTAGGTCGGCTCTTTTTTTGTGCCTTCGGTGAAGCGCTTGAAGGTATTTTTAGGGACAATATACCATTGTATTAGTAGCCCCCGCGCTTCGGCAACGACTCGTCCGGTGACGCGAACTAAAAGTTCGCGCTACTATCCACCGACCCCGGAGCCGCTTTAGATGTCTGCTAGTAGCTCCCGAGCTTCCACAACGCTGTACACCGGCGCCAGACAGCTCTGATTATGGCAAATGTGAATGGCCGTCTGGCCGTCGCCGGGTGTCTTTAGCTGCTTCAGCAGCGGCAGTTCCGAGGCTTCGTCTGTGCCAGCCAGCACGGTATCAAACAGAAAATGCCGGCTAAGCTGTTCGCGAAAATCCTCGGCTCCCGGGCCAATAACGGAAATTTCAGCGCCCGGCCGCAACAGCGCGGCATAGAGCGCAGCCCAGTTGGCTAGGTGCTGAGCATCCTTCACTGCGAGGTGGCGCACTTGGGTCAGCATATTGGCGGCCAAATCGGTGTAGCGCGGGTTTTCGAGGTGGCGGCCCAGCCGGCGCAAGTTGTGCGCCATCACCGAGTTGGAACCGGGAATGACATTGTCGAAAAGCTCTTTTTTGCGGGCAATCAGGGCTTCGGCTTGGCGGTCGGTGTAAAAAAACAGGGTTTCGGTGGGGTCGAAAAAGTTAGTTAGCACGTATTCGGTCAGAACCTCAGCTTCGCGCAGCCACTTCTCTGTGAAGGTGACTTCGTAGAGGCTGATATAGGCCTGAGTGACCAGCGCGTAGTCTTCTAGGAATCCGTTGATGGCGGCGCGGCCGTTTTTGCAGGTGCGGAAGAGGCCTGCACCATTGCGCAAATGGGCCTCGATGAAGCGCGCATTGTGCTCGGCCATCACCAGGAATTCGGGCTCGCCGAAAGCACGGTAAGCATCGGTGAGGCCTTGCAGCATGAGAGCGTTCCAGCCGGTCAGTACCTTGTCATCGAGGCCGGGGCGCACGCGGGTGGCGCGCACGGCCATTACTTTCTGCTTCCAGCCGGCCACCAGCTCGGGCACGACGCCGGGCGCGAGTTGGTGCGCGGCAGCAAAATCGGCATCGGACTGGCGGCGGTGCAGGATGTTGCGCCCGTGCTCCCAATTGCCCGCCGCCGTGCAGTTGTAGTAGTCGGAAAACAGCGGTTCCTCATCGCCCAGAATCTCGCGCAGTTCCTCCTTGGTGAAGACGTAAAACTTGCCTTCCTCACCCTCGCTATCTGCATCAAGCGAGGAATAGAAGCCGCCCTCGGCATTCGTCAATTCCAGCCGGATGAATTCGATGGTATCGTACACCGTTTCTCGAAAAAGCTCGTCCTGCGTGAGCTGGAAGGCTTCGCTGTACAAACTCACCAGCTGGCCGTTGTCGTACAGCATCTTTTCAAAGTGCGGTGCTAGCCACTCGGCATCCACCGAATAGCGAGCGAAGCCGCCGTGCGCCTGGTCGTAAATGCCGCCCCAGGCCATCTCGCGCAAGGTCAGTACGGTCTGGTCCAGCACTGCCTGGCTGCCGCTGATGGCATATGCCCGCAGCAAAAAACGCCAGATGCCGGGCATCGGAAACTTGGGCGCCCGGTTCAGGCCGCCGCGCTCCGGGTCGAACTGCGTGCTGAGGTTGTACACCAGCAGCTTGAACTCATCTTCCGACACCCCGGCCGGGCCGGTTTCCGGCGCCACGCCAATAGCCTGCAGGGCTGAATAGTCGGCTTCCTGCGCCGCGTTACGGTTTTGGGCGCCGTATTTCTGCAACTCACTGGCACCAATAACATCCATGAAACGCTCGGCCGACTGCTCCAACTCGGCGCGGTGCTCGCCAGCGTAGGCTTCGCCGATATTGGCTAGCAGTTGCAGCCAGTTGCCTTTTGGGAAGTAGGTGCCGCCATAAAACGGCTTGGCTTCCGAGGTCAGAAACACATTCAGCGGCCAGCCACCTTGCAGGCCCATAGCGTGCACAGCCTCCATGTACACTTGGTCCACGTCGGGCCGCTCCTCTCGGTCCACCTTGATGCAGACGAAGTGCTGGTTCATCACCTCCGCCACGGTCGCATTCTCGAACGACTCGCGCTCCATCACGTGGCACCAGTGGCAAGCCGCGTAGCCGATGCTCACCAGAATGGGCTTTTGCTCGGTATTGGCCCGGTTCAGCGCCTCCGGGCCCCACGGGTACCAATCCACGGGGTTGTGGGCGTGCTGCTGCAGGTAGGGACTGGTTTCCTGGGCGAGGCGGTTGGTGGCAGGCGAAGCGTGGGCCATAGCTGGAAGGGTAGGGGAGGTACGGAAACAACAAACCCGGCGGAAAGGGCCGGGTTTGCAAATTTATTCAGTTGGCTTTGTTGACTTCCTAGGTATTTTGGGCTTGGCCGCCGGTTTGGATGTTGCCGCTTTGGCCGTGGTGGCCTTAGGCTTGGCAGCAGCTTTCGGCTTCGCCGCAGCCTTGGACGCGGCAGCTTCAGGGGTGGCCTTTGGTGTTGCTTTCGGAGCGGGGGCTTTTGCTCTTGAAGCCGGCTTATTCTTGGTACTAAGTGCGGGCAGAACCGGCGCCGGGGGTGCTATTTCCAAAGTTGCCGCTAAAACCTCAGAGACGGGAGCCGCCGCAATTGCCGGCTTGTCCTTAGCCTTTGCTGAAGCCGGTTTTTTCGCCGCTGTCGCTTTTGGAGCTTCTATTTGCTCTACTACTGCTGAATTGTCAGCTTTTGTCGCTGCCGTTTTAGGTGCTGCCTTGGCCGCTGAGGCTTTCTTAGCCACCGGCTTCTTCAGCGGAGCCGTCGGCTCAACCAACGAAGCGGAAGAGCCGGTCAACCGGCCCGCTGCTACCTGCGTCCGCAGTTGCGAAGCATCTTGCACGGGCACGACCGGCGTATCCACCGCCGGCTTCTCTGCCCGCGCACCGCTGACTGCGCGCGCTTTGGACCGGCGCGGCGAACGGGAAGCTGGCGCGGCCGGCACGGGCGCAGTTACAGCCGCCGGAGCCTCTATGGCAGCGGGAGCAGGCGTTGCAGCAGCTTCTTGTCCTTGGGAATTGTTTTTGCCATCGTTGACAGCCGTTGCATCACCCGAAAGCTGCTCTGCGTTGCCAATAATGGGACTAGTAAGGGGAGCAACAACTGTAGAACTGTCAGCCGCTACATCCGCCAAAACTGGCTCCGATGCAGCCGCATTTGCCCTGGCCGCACTTTTCTTTTTCCGATTGCGGCTATTGCGCGATTTCGACCCACCAGTTACTGATTCTGAAGTAATATCAGCATTCAGTATTTCCGGCAGTTCAACCGGAGCTACCAACGAGGCCGGCAATTCCAGTTCCGCATCGCCAGTGACTGGCGTGGCTATTTCTGGTTCGGTCGGAGTAGCAAACAAAGGCACTCGGGGCACCCCGCCTTCGCGGCGCCCACCGCGCTTCACCGGCACCGATTTGACGATGACGCTGGATTTTTGACGCTCCAACTGCCCGGCTGCCTGAGTTGCATTCGCCTCAGCTGGGCTATTCGGTTCGGCTGAATCAGCCATTGCCTGCGCTTCTTCCAGCGTCAGACCTTGTTCGGCTGCAAGGCGCAAGGCGTGTTTGCGGGCCGTGCGCTTAGCACCGCCCCGGGAGCGGCGCTTCTTTTTCCTGGTTTGCTCTGAGCCAGCCGTGGTATCGAAACCAACAGCCGAATCAGAAGCGCTGGCACTCAACTCCGTCAGTTCTGCTTCAAGCGAAGCCACTGACTCCGCCCGCGCATCCGGCATAATTGGCAATGCCTCTGCTGCCTCATCAGCAGCGGCAGAAAGCTGAAATTGCTCATTCTCGCTCGGTTGCGCTTGCCGGTTTTTGCCGCGCCCATCGCGGCGGCCCCGGTCTGAACGGCCCGAACGGTCCCGTTGCGCCCGAAATTCTTCCGGCGACAAACGAGGGGGACGGATCTCCGAGCCAGTGGGCTGCACTGCGGCCTCTGCCAATGTAGTCTCAGCAGCCCGAGCTACTTCGGCAGGAATAGCATCGGAACGCTCCACGGCCGAAACCACCGAGCCCTCACCAATATCAATCCGCTCCTCGCCATCCTCAATTTCCGCCACGGGCTCCGGCTGACGCGGCACCGGCAGCGCCGCCAGCTGCGTGCGAACCGTCCGCAGCTCGTCGCTCACTTCCACCCGGCGCAAACTCAGCTGCTCCAGCTTTTGCAGCGTGCTCTCCAGAAACTGCCGGTGCTCCGGCGCCCCCGCGTGCAGCGGCCGGTGCCCCAGCGACTGCCGCACCGAAGCCCATTCCTTGCGGAACCGGCCAAAATCCGCATCGAAATACGCCCGCGCAAACTTCTCCCAGATATAATCCTCGGCCACTTCCGACGGATGCAGCATGTCGGACGCATAAAAGCGGTAGTCGCGCAAATCATCCACCAGCAGCTCGTAAGCCGGGAAATACGCCACGCCTGGCAGCAAGTCACTCACAATGTGCGTAGCCACCCGCAGCACCGATTTGCTCACCGTATTCAGCTGCAGCGTTTCCTTCAAATGCCGCACCGGGCTCACCGTCAGCACAAAGCGCAGCTTCGGATTGATGCGACGCAAATAAGCGTGCGTCTCGGCCAGCGCGTTGATGATTTCATCCGGCGTCAGCAGCTCGCGCACAAACAGGTCGGCCGACTGCTTGTGGCAGTTGTTCACCAACTGGCCGGTTTCGCGCAGACGGTAGGCCCAGGCGGTGCCCAGCGTCAGCAGCACCACGTCGGCCTGGCGCACAAACTCGCCGGTGCGCCGCACCAGTTCCTGAATGTGCTGCAACAGCTCCACCGGTGAGTCGGCCCCGATGCCGCCGTGCAGGTCGTAGCTCTGCCAGCGGCCGCGGGCTTCCACTAGGTGGCGCTGCCAGTCCACGTCCTCGCCTGCCGCGGCGCGCAAAAGCTGCGCCAGCGCCAGCGGCTGAAACACGGTGCCAAACGGATTCACCAAGGCATCCACCTTGTTGGTCTGTAGGCGCGAGCCGATGCTGTCGGCAAAGCAGGAGCCCATGGTCAGGACCCGCGCCGTGCGCGAAAGCTGGTCCGTGGCTGGAGCAATAGAAAGTTCAGTTCTAAACATTACAGCAAAAATAGCCCGCCGGCCGGGAAAGCGCCGGTAGCCGGAATAAAAAAAGCCCTACCAGCAGGCAGGGCTTTTTCATACGAGTTGCGCAGCCGAAACTACTCAGCTACCACGCGGAATTTCACCGTGTGCTTCACTTCCTTGTGCAGGTTAGCGGTAGCGGTGTAGTCGCCAGCAGCCGAAGGCTCCTGGTCGAACGACAGACGCTTGCGGTCCACGTCCACACCCTTGGCTTTCAGCGCATCGGCCAATTGCAGAGTAGTTACGCGGCCGAAGATTTTGCCGCTTTCGCCCACCTTGGCGGGGATTTCCAGCACCGTGTCGCCGATTTGGTCGGCAATGGCCTGGGCGTCGCCCTGGATTTTGTCGGCTTTGTGAGCGGCTTGACGCACGTTCTCGGCAGTGATTTTCTTGTTGGTCTTGTCGGCCAGAATAGCCAGACCCTGCGGCAGCAGGTAGTTGCGGCCGTAGCCCGATTTCACGGTTACGGTGTCGTTCTTGTACCCGAGGCCCTTAACGTCGTCTTTGAGGATAATTTCCATTGTCTTGATTAAGATTTGAAAACCTAAAACTTAGAGCCAAGAGCGTAGGTGCAGTTGAAAATCTAAGTTCTGAGTTCTCAGGTCTAAGGTCTATTTCAGAGCGTCGGCTACGTACGGCATCAGGGCGAGGTGACGGGCCTTTGCGATGGCTTGGGTCACTTTGCGCTGGAATTTCAGGCTGGTGCCGGTGAGGCGACGGGGCAGCACGCGGCCCTGCTCGTTCACAAACTTCAGCAGGAAGTTCGGGTCTTTGTAGTCCACGTACTTAATGCCGTTCTTCTTGAAGCGGCAGTATTTCTTACGAGTATCCTGCGGCTTGTTCATAGCCGACCGGTCGTTGTTGCGGTTGAATGCGGGAGATGCCATGTCGTTGCTAAATTATTGGGCTACGGCTTCGGTTTCCTTGGCAGCCTTCTGCTGGTTCATTTCGCCGTTGCGGCGGCGGTTGTTGTACTCCACGGCGTGCTTATCGAGCACGGTCGTGAGGAATCGGATAACACGCTCGTCGCGGCGGAACGCCAGCTCCAGCACGTCCACGATGTTGCCTTCGCCAGTGTAGCTCAGGCAGAAATAGTAGCCGGTGCTTTTCTTTTGAATCGGGTACGCCAGCTTGCGCAGGCCCCAGGCTTCGGTGGATAAAAGAGCGGCGCTATTTTCCTTAAGCACCTGGGTGAACTTCTCGACCGTTTCTTGCACTTGGCTCTCGTTCAGAACGGGAGTCACAATGAAGACCGTCTCGTAATTTCTAACTTCCATTACGATGGTGGTGAATGTGGGGGTGAAAAAATTAATTGGGGTGCAAAGGTACTGACTTACCGGCACATTGCCAAGCTAACATCCTGTATTTTCTCACACTACAACTGTGAGCAGACTTTCCGAGATGTCAGTGTTCAACTCATAAGTGCACATTACCATATAGTATAGGCATTCAAGTAGGGCAGGGCTACTATGCAGTATGTAACAATCTCGCCCGCCAGCAACTTGAGATGATGACCGTTCGAACCACCCTGTGTCAGCGAGGTTGTGAATCGATGGGCGTTTATGGTTAGCTGTGCTGCCAGCCTTGGTGGAAGGTGGTATGTAGCCTATTGTAATTTCCTGAATGCGAGAAAAGCAGGTTTCCTGAATATACCGAAGCGCCTTATTTGGTATTATTCTAAATAAGCTCTGGCGGGGTATTGAGACGCCAAAAATGCCTTTTCCCTTTTGCCGCCTACGATTCCTGACCTACATTTGTGGCCTTGAAATGCCCCTAGCGTTTCGTTTTACCGTCTATTTTCGTATGAATAGCATTCGCCTCCGTTCCTTACCTCATCTGTTGCTGGCATTTGTGCTCACGTTTGCCGGCATCCAGCAGGCTTCGGCCCAAGCTGCCGCCGACGTGAAAAAAGAAGGGGTAGCCCCCGGTGCCACCGCAGCGGCTACTCCCGCTACGGCTGCTGCCCCCGCCGCCGGTGGTGGCGATGCGGCCGCCGTTGCCGCCGGTGATGCACTATTTAAAGGCAACTGCGCCCAGTGCCACGCCGTGAATGAGCAGGTGGTAGGCCCGGCCCTCGCTGGCATCACCAAGCGCCGCCCCATCTCCTGGCTGATTCCGTGGATTAAGAACTCCAGCAAAGTGGTAGCCAGTGGCGATGATTACGCAGTAGCCCTCTTCAACAAGTTCAACAAACAGCAGATGCCCTCGTTCGCCCTGTCGGACAAGGAAATCACTTCCATTGTAGCTTATGTGACTTCGCAGGAAGGTGCTCCTAAAGCTGGTCCCACGGATGGTAGTGCTGCAAAAGTCGACGGAGCTCCTGCTGCTGGTGCCGACGAAGCTGGTGCTGGCAAGTACGTTGACATCCTGCTGATTGTCCTTGTAGTCGTGCTGATTGTGCTGGTGGTGACGCTCGTTATCATTGGTAACCTGATGAAGGACGTGTTGCGCGGCCGCAAGGACCTCGACGGCCGCGACGTAGAGATTCTGGAGCAGCGCTTCGACTGGGGCAAGTTTTACCGCTCGCCCGTACTACGCGGCATTGTGGGTGTCGTTTTCGCCCTGGTTTTACTTTATGAAGGCGTGCAAAGCGTGATGGCTGTGGGCCTGACCCAAGGCTACCAGCCCACGCAGCCCATTGCTTTCTCGCACAAGCTGCACGCCGGTGAGCACCAGATTAACTGCGCCTACTGCCACACTTCGGTATACAAGAGCAAATCGGCTAACATTCCTTCGGCCAACATCTGTATGAACTGCCACTCGCAGATTAAGACAGAGTCGCCCGAAATCAAGAAAATCTACCGCGCCATCGAGCGCAAGCAGCCCATCCAGTGGGTGCGCATCCACAACCTGCCCGACCTGGCTTACTTCAACCACTCGCAGCACACGCAGGTGGCCGGCCTCCAGTGCCAGACCTGCCACGGCCCCATTCAGAACATGGAAGTGGTGTACCAGTATTCGGCCCTCACTATGGGCTGGTGCATCAACTGCCACCGCGAGATGCCCATCAACTCGAAGGACAACAAGTACTACGACAACTTGGTGAAACTGCACGACAGCAAAAACGCTGGTGCTCCCTTCACCGTGTCGTCGAACGGCGGCACCGAGTGCTCGAAGTGCCACTACTAAGCTAAAAACTGATTGTAGTAGACAGTACTGGGTAGTCAGTATTGAGACTACTGATTATTTGACTACTGACTACCCAATACCGACTACTGATTACCATTTCAAATGAAGTACTGGAAAGGAATTGAGGAACTGGAAAGCGCTCCGGAATTTATGAAATCGGCTTTCGCCGAATTCATGCCGGTGAAGGAAAGCCACGAGAGCAAGGACGATACCTCGGCTCCCCGCCGCGATTTCCTTAAGCTCATGGGCTTCGGCGTAGGTGCCGCTGTGCTTGCTTCGTGCGAGACGCCGGTTATTAAGGCCATCCCGTATCTGAACAAGCCCGAGGAAATTGACCCGCTCATTTCCAACTTCTACGCCTCCACGTATTTCACCGGCTCGGATTACAACGCCGTACTGGTCAAGTCCCGCGAAGGCCGGCCGATTAAACTGGAAGGCAATCCCGAGTCGCCCATCACCAAAGGCGGCTTGTCGGCCCGCGGCCAGGCTGCCGTGCTGAGCCTCTACGACGGTGGCCGCCTGCAGCACTTTGCTATCAAAGGCCAGAAGGCCGAGGTGAGCAAAGTCGACCAGGAAATCCGCACGAAGCTGGCGAGCACGACCGGCCGCATTGCCATCGTTTCGCCTACCATTATTAGCCCCAGCACGAAGAAGGCCATTGCCGAATTCGCCAGCCGCTACCCCAATACCACGCACGTCATGTATGACGCGCAGTCGGCCAGCGGCCTGCTACAAGCCAACGGCGGCATGGTACCCGGCTACGACTTCAGCAAGGCCACCGTCATCGTAAGCCTCGGCGCCGACTTCCTCGGTACCTGGATTTCGCCGGTGGAGTACGCCAAGCAGTACGTGGTGAACCGCAAGGTGAGCTCGGCCAAGCGCACGATGTCGCGCCACTTCCAGTTCGAAACCATTATGTCGCTCACCGGCTCGAACGCCGACGTGCGCGTACCGGTAAAGCCGTCGGAAATGGGTGCTACCGCACTGGCACTGTACAACGCCGTGGTAAACGGCGGCGGCGACACGAAAACCAAAGTAGGCATGGCTGCCGCCGAACTGAAAGCCGCAGGCAGCACCGGCCTCGTGGTATCAGGCTCGAACGACCCAGCCGTGCAGACGCTGGTTACCGCCATCAACCAAGCACTGGGCAACGCCGGTACTACTATTGGTGCTGCTGCCAGCAACCTGCGCCAGGGCGACGACGCCCGCATGGCTACGCTGGTGAATGATATGAACAGCGGCAATGTTGGCGCTGTGATTTTCTATAACGCAAACCCGGTGTTCAACCACCCGCTGGGCGCGAAAGTGAAGTCGGGCATTGCTAAAGTGCCGCTGACTATTTCGCTCAACGACCGTCTGGACGAAACCGGCAGCCTCTGCCAGTACGCCGCTCCCGACAACCACTGGCTAGAATCGTGGAACGACTTTGAGCCCAAAGCCGGCTACCTCAGCCTGGCTCAGCCGGTTATCACGCCGCTCTTCACCACGCGCCAGGCGCAGGAGAGCTTGCTGAAATGGGCCGGCAACAACACGTCTTACTACAAATACCTGCGTGCCAACTGGCGCGGCATTACCCCGACGGACGCCGCTTGGGACAAAGCCGTGCACGACGGCGTAATGATGGGCACCGCGCTGCCCGCTGCTCAGGCACCAGCTACGGCCGTGCTGAGCCCCGCCGCCGCCGCCGCCCAACTCAGCGGTGCCGCCAAGCCGAGCGGCATTGAGCTGGCATTGTACGAGAAAGTTGGTTTGAGCGCTACCGGCAGCGAAGCCAATAACCCCTTCCTGCAGGAACTGCCCGACCCGATTTCGAAAGCTACCTGGGGCAACTACGTGGCCGTGCCGCGCAAGATGGCCGTGGAACAGAAGTGGGAGCAGGGCGATGTGCTGAAGGTGAGCGCCAACGGCTACAGCGTAGAACTGCCCGTGCTGATTCAGCCCGGACAGCCTAATGGCACGGTAAGCATTGCCCTCGGCTACGGCCGTACCGCCGCCGGCAAGGCTGGCGACAAAGTAGGGGAGAATGCCGCCCCGCTGGCCATGACGGCCAATGGCATTCAGTACATGAATGTGGTGACGCTGGCCAAAACCGAAGCTACTTCGCCCATTGCCCAGACTCAGACGCACCAGACCCTGATGGACCGCAAGCCGGTGGTGCAGGAGAACTCGCTGGCGAATTACAAGAGAAATCCTAAGGAAGTAACCGAGTACGAGAAGATTTCCACGCCTGACGGCCTAGAGGCTCCGAATAAGGTTTCGCTGTGGCAGGACTACCAGTACAACAACCACCACTGGGGCATGGCCATCGACCTGAACTCATGCATTGGCTGCGGCTCGTGCGTGGTAGGTTGCCAGACCGAGAACAACACCGCCGTGGTGGGCAAGCAGCAGGTTATCAACCGCCGCGAGATGCACTGGATGCGTATCGACCGCTACTACAGCTCCGATACGCACAAGGATTCCTTTGAAACCAAAGGCAAGGTTGATACCTACGCCGCCATGGAGGACCCTTCGGAGAACCCACAGGTGATTCACCAGCCCATGATGTGCCAGCAGTGCAACCACGCGCCCTGCGAAACGGTGTGCCCGGTACTGGCTACCACACACAGCTCGGAAGGTCTCAACCAGATGACCTACAACCGTTGCATCGGCACGCGCTACTGCGCTAACAACTGCCCTTACAAAGTGCGTCGCTTCAACTGGTTCTCGTACTACTCGAATGAGAAGTTCGAAATCGTGAACGGCCACATGTTCACCGACCTTGGCCGCATGGTGCTGAACCCGGACGTAACCGTACGGGCCCGTGGCGTGATGGAGAAATGCTCGTTCTGCGTGCAGCGCATCCAGCTCGGCAAGCTTGAAGCCAAGAAGCAAAAGCGCCGCCCCGTTGATGGCGAGATTGTGACGGCCTGCGCCCAGTCGTGCCCCACCGAAGCCATCGTGTTCGGTGACATGAAGGACCCGAAGAGCCGTATCAGCCAGCTGCTGCGTCGCGAAGACGGCGAGCGCGCTTTCCACTCGCTCGACTCCATCAACGTGCAGCCGAATGTGACCTACCTGACGAAGATTCGTAACGCCGAGTCGGAGTTCTTTGCTAAAGAAGAAAACGCTTAATACTTACCATATATGCAGCACGTATCATCCTTACGCGAGCCGCTCGTAACTGGCGGTAAGACGTTACACGACGTAACGCAGGACATCTGCTACCAGGTAGAGGCCAAGCCCAACCTGCGCTGGATGGCCGCCCTGAGCGTGGCCCTGTTTTTCCTGGGCGTTTTCTTCTATTCCGTGTACCGCACCGTGTGGTACGGCATCGGCGAGTGGGGCCTGAACAAAACCGTTAACTGGGCCTGGGACATCACCAACTTCGTGTGGTGGGTAGGTATCGGCCACGCCGGCACCCTGATTTCGGCCGTACTGCTGCTGTTCCGTCAGAAATGGCGGAGCTCCATCAACCGCGCGGCGGAAGCCATGACCATCTTCGCCGTAATCTGCGCCGCCATGTTCCCGGTGTTGCACATGGGCCGTCCGTGGTTGGCATTCTACGTTTTCCCGTTCCAGAACACGCTGGGTTCGCTGTGGGCTAACTTCAACTCGCCCCTGTTGTGGGACGTGTTCGCCATCTCGACCTACTTCACCGTGTCGCTGGTGTTCTGGTATATCGGTCTGATTCCCGACTTCGCTTCGATTCGTGACCGCGCCAAGGGCCCTATCGCCAAGTTCAGCTACTCCATGCTGAGCTTCGGCTGGAAAGGTTCGGCCAAAGCCTGGTCGCGCTACGAAACCGTTTCGCTGATTCTGGCTGGTGTTTCGACCCCGCTCGTACTCTCGGTACACACCATCGTATCGATGGACTTTGCAACCTCAGTAGTTCCGGGCTGGCACACCACCATCTTCCCTCCCTACTTTGTGGCGGGTGCTATCTTCTCGGGTTTCGCCATGGTGCTTACGCTCATGCTGATTACCCGCGTGGTATTCCGTCTTGAAGACTACATCACGCTGGAGCACATCGCACTGATGAACAAAATCATGATGGTAACCGGCTCCATCGTGGGTGTGGCTTACATCACGGAGTTCTTCATTGCCTGGTACTCACAGGTTGAGTTTGAGCAATACGCCTTCATCAACCGCGCTACCGGTCCGTACTGGTGGGCCTACGCCTCGATGATGACCTGCAACGTGATTACGCCACAGCTGGTGTGGTTCCGCCGCGTGCGCTACAGCATTCCGCTGACGTTCATCCTGTCCATCATCGTAAACATCGGCATGTGGTTCGAGCGCTTCGTAATCATCGTGACTTCGCTGCACCGCGACTACCTGCCGTCGAGCTGGGCCATGTTCTCGCCTTCGATTATCGACATCGGCCTGTACGTAGGTACGCTCGGCCTGTTCTTCACGCTGTTCCTGCTCTTCGCCAAGTTCTTTCCCGTGATTAACATGGCCGAAGTGAAAACCATCCTGAAGTACACCGGCGACAACGGCCCGACCTACAATCCCAAGGCCCACGCTGCGCACGCTCACCATCCTGCCACCCACGGGGCACCGGCTTCGGCACCTGTAACCTACAACCAGCATGACTAAGCAATATGCCCTCGGCATCTTCGAGGACGAAGATGTGCTGCTGCACGCCGTCGAGAACGTGCGCGCGGCGGGAGTGAAAATCTACGATGTGTTTTCGCCCTATCCGGTACACGGTATCGACGATGCGCTCGGTATCGAACGCTCGCGCCTGCCCATCGCGGCCTTCTTCTTTGGCCTGACGGGATTGTCGTTCGCGCTGTGGATGCAGATTTACATGCTGGGTTTCGACTGGCCGATGATTATCGGTGGCAAGCCCCACATCGGTCTGCCCGCCTTCGTGCCGGTGGCCTTCGAGTTGACGGTGTTCTTCACCTGCCACGGCATGGCCCTTACCTTCTTCACGATTACTGGTCTGTACCCGCGCTTCAAAGTACCGGTGATGGATGTGCGCGCTACCGACGACAAGTTCGTGATGGCCATCGAGCTGGATGAAACCGGTTCGCAGTTTTCTCGGATGACTCAGCTGCTGCGCGATAACGGCGCTTCGGAAGTCAACCAAAAAGAAATGACCCAAAACTAATGACGCATCCGCTGAACCTGAGCCTGCGCGTTTCGGCGCTGCTGCTGTCCCTGGGGCTGGCCACCACGGCTTGCACCCACGATGGAAACGACCCCGGCGTGGAGTACGCCCCGGAGATGTACGAGTCTATCCCGTACGAGCCCCTGCGCCAAACCAGCTTTAACACCATTAACTCGTTTGGCATCAACGAGCGGACGCCGGCTAACGGCACCATCCCGCGCGGCAAGCTGAACTACTTCGACCACATCCCGAAGGACAGCGTTGGAATCGCCGAGCGTACGCTCCGTAATCCTTACGCTTATACCAAGGCTAACTTGGAAGAGGGCAAAGTGCTCTACACGCGTATCTGCTCGCACTGCCACGGTGAACAAGGCGATGGCCAAGGCTTGGTCGGCGTGAAGTTTAAAGGTGTGCCGAATTACTCGGCTGGCGCTTACAAAACGATGAACGACGGGCATATCTACCACGTCATTCAGTGGGGCCGCAACCGCATGATGCCGCACGGCTCGCAGGTGAACCCGGAAGAGCGTTGGAAAATAGCCATGTACGTGCGCGTGCTCCAGCGCGGCGAAGGCCCCGATGCTCTGAGCAAGCTGGTGGCCAAAGGCCCAACCAGCACCGTCACCAGCGACTCGACTGAAACCCGCGACGCCGCCAATACGGCACCGGTAGGCCAAGCCCAGGCCGGCATCGGCTCGGCTACCCCCGGCGAAGGCAAAACCCAAGCAACTAACGGCACCGCCAACTAACGCACTATGGCAACTCTGACGCACCACGAAAGCGCCACGGCTGAACAGCTCGTCGTTACGGATGGCGCCCGTAAAACATTCTTTGCCATCATCGCCGCCGGCGTGTTGGTACTCATTCTCGGTATTCTGGCTCAGGTGATGGGCTGGGGTGCCGAAGAGCATGCTGCTGCCGCTCATGCTGCGGGTGGCCACGCCGCTGCCGCACATGAGGAAGGCAGCTCCACCCTTGTTAAGCGTATTCTGGTGAGCCTCTGGCACAGCAATGTGTTCTTCCTAGGTGTTTCCACCATCGGTACGGTGTTCATGGCCATCAACTACGTGGCCTATGCAGGCTGGTCGGTGATGGTGAAACGCATCTCGGAAGCCCTTAGTGCCTGGATTATCCCCGGTGCTGTGATTATGCTGGTGGTATTCTTGGTTGGCCGTCACGATATTTTCCACTGGACCCATGAGGGTATTATGGACAAGATGGTGAATGGCAAGCCCAACCCTGGCTACGATGCCATCATTGCTGGCAAGAGCGGTTTCCTAAACCTGCCCTTCTATCTCATCCGCACGGTCGTTTACCTCGCCATCTGGGCTTTCTTCAGCTACAAGCTGCGTCAGCTGTCGCTGGCCGAAGACCAGCTGGGCGGCACGATTTGGTTCCACAAGAGCGTGAATGCTTCGGCTTTGTTCTTGGTGCTTTACGCTGTGACGTCGTCGATGTCGGCTTGGGACTGGGTGATGTCGGTTGACACGCACTGGTTCAGCACTATGTTTGGTTGGTATGTTTTCGCTTCGTGGTGGGTATCGGGCATTGCTGCTATTGCCCTCACGGCCATTTTCCTCAAGCAAGCGGGCTACCTGCGGGCTTTGACCACGAACCACTTGCACGATTTGGGCAAGCTGATGTTTGGCTTCAGCATTTTCTGGACCTACGTATGGTTTGCGCAGTTTATGCTGATTTGGTATGCCAACTTGCCTGAAGAAGCTGTGTACTACAACCAGCGCCTGGGTGGCTACGAAGGACGCTACACTGGCATGTTCTTCTTCAACATCATCATCAACTTCGTTTTTCCCTTCCTCGGGTTGATGACGCGCGACGCCAAACGTCAGATGATTATCATGAAAATCGTTTGTATCGCCATTCTGGTGGGTCACTGGTCGGACTTTTATTTGATGTTCATGCCGGCAACTTTGCGTGGCGAGAATGGGTTCTTGATTGAAATTGGCATCGCTGCCATCTTCTTGGGCGCTTTCCTGATTCTATTCACGCGCCGTCTGGCTTCGGCTTCGCTCGTTCCGGTAAATCACCCCTTCCTGGACGAAAGCATTCACCACACTACCTAAGATTATAGTAGGAAGTATTGCGCCGCAATTGTCTCGTTGGCCTTGCGCACAATCCTCAATACTGAGTACACAATACAAAAAACTCAATGACTGCTCTGACCATTTTGCTGGTGTTGGTGTTGCTGTTGGTCGTGTTCGGCCTGCTGTTCCGCTTGCAGATTCTGACTTCCATCTTTTCGGGTACGTTCACCCGCGACATCGGCATGAGCAATAGCGTTAACGCTGTTCTGATGCTCGTTTTCCTCGTCTTTGGCGGTGCATGGTTTGCGTATTCGTTTGTTGAGAACTTCAACAAGATGAATCCGCCCATTGCTTCCATCCACGGCCACCAGATGGAGCGCATGTTCTGGACGACCATGGCGGTGATTGGCGTGGCCTTCGCCATTACCCAGACGCTGCTGTTTGTGTATTCCTATAAATACCAGCATAAAGAAGGTCGTCGCGCTTACTTCTTCGCCCACAATAACAAGATTGAAGTTATCTGGACGGTGATTCCAGCCATCGTAATGGCCGCCCTGATTTTCGCCGGCTGGAAGGCATGGACTCGCATCACTGGCCCGGCCCCAAAGAACTCGGTGGTTGTGGAAGTGATGGGCAAGCAATTCAACTGGTTGGTGCGTTACCCCGGCCGCGACATGAAGCTTGGGGTGATTAACTACCGCATGATTGATGCCGTGAACGAATGGGGCTTCGACCTGAGCGACAAGTCGGCCATCGATGACTTCACCACCAATGAAATCCACGTGCCCAAGGGCGTGCCGGTACTAATTAAGATTCGTTCGCGCGACGTATTGCACGCTGTTTATATGCCGCATTTCCGCGTGCAGATGTACGCGGTGCCCGGTATGCCGACCCGTTTCTGGTTCACGCCTACGGTTTCTACCGATGAGATGCGCGCCAAACTGGGCAACCCCAAGTTCAACTACGAACTGGCTTGCAACCAAGTGTGCGGCGGCAGCCACTTCGCCATGAAGGCCACGGTGATTGTTGATGAGCCGGACGATTACCAGAACTGGTATGCTGCTCAGCAATCTTTCTCTGCCAAAAACCCCGAGGTAATGGCCGCTTTCAAACAGAAAGCCAAAACGTTGGTTACCCCAATAGCTGCGCAGCCTGAAGTGGAGGCCGCACCTATGCCCTTAGCCGCCTCGAACTAACTACTCAAACGGTATCCTGCTATGTCAGACCTGACACCCAAACCCAATTTTTCGGCCAGCGTGCAAGCGTCGGGCGGCGTGGGCTCCGCCCCGGTGCCGACCACCGAGCACGGCGACCACCTGTTGCACGACGACCATGACCACGAGCACCACGACCAGCATTGGCTGTGGAAATACGTGTTCAGCCAAGACCACAAACAAATTGCCAAGCAATTCCTTATTACGGGCATGTTTTGGGCAATTCTGGGCGGCACGCTTTCCAGCTTGTTCCGTCTCCAGTTGGGCTGGCCGGAAGGTTCGATGCAGTGGCTAACGCCTTTCCTCGGCCACTGGATTCAGGCCGGTAAGCTCAACCCGGAGTTCTATCTGGCGCTGGTGACGATGCACGGTACCATAATGGTATTCTTCGTGCTGACTGCTGGTTTGTCAGGTACGTTCTCTAACTTCCTGATTCCGCTGCAAGTTGGTGCCCGTGACATGGCATCCGGCTTCATGAACATGCTGTCGTACTGGTTCTTCTTTATTTCCAGTGTGATTATGTTCTCATCGCTGTTCATTGAGACGGGCCCGGCTGCTGCCGGCTGGACAATCTACCCACCGCTGAGCGCACTGCCGCAGGCCATTCCCGGTTCCGGTATGGGCATGACGCTCTGGCTGGTGAGCATGGTGTTCTTCATCGTGTCGCAGCTGCTGGGTGGTGTTAACTATGTGACGACGGTTATCAACTTGCGTACCCGCGGCATGAGCATGAGTAAGCTGCCGCTCACCATCTGGGCCTTCTTCCTGACGGCTATCCTCGGCATTCTGTCGTTCCCGGTACTGTTCTCGGCTGCGCTGCTGCTGGTGTTCGACCGTTCGTTCGGTACCTCTTTCTTCCTGTCGGATATATACATCGCCGGTCAGGCGTTGAGCAACCAAGGCGGTTCGCCGGTGCTGTTCCAGCACTTGTTCTGGTTCTTGGGTCACCCTGAGGTATACATCGTGATTATGCCTGCGATGGGCATGGTGTCGGAAGTTCTCTCGACCAATGCTCGTAAGCCCATCTTTGGCTACCGCGCCATGATTGGTTCGCTGATTGGTATCTCGCTACTCTCATTCGTGGTGTGGGCTCACCACATGTTCGTAACGGGCATGAACCCCTTTCTGGGTTCGGTCTTTATGTTCCTGACGCTGATTATCGCCGTGCCGTCAGGGGTGAAGGTGTTCAACTGGCTGGCCACGCTGTGGCGCGGTAACATCCGCTTTACGGCCGCAATGCTGTTCTCGATTGGCTTCGTGTCGCTGTTCATCTCGGGTGGTCTGACGGGTATCATTCTCGGCAACGCTACGCTTGACATTCAGATGCACAACACTTACTTCGTGGTGGCTCACTTCCACTTGGTAATGGGTAGCTCGGCTTTCTTCGGTCTGTTTGCCGGTGTTTATCACTGGTTCCCGAAGATGTTCGGCCGCATGATGGATGAGAAGTTGGGTTACATCCACTTCTGGCTGACGTTTGCTGGCGTATACCTCGTGTTCATGCCGATGCACTACGTAGGTATCGCCGGCTTCCCCCGCCGTTACTACGCTTGGACGGGTTTTGATGCCTTCTCGCAATTCGCCGACATGAACAAGTTCATCTCGATTGCGGCCATCATCGCCTTCCTAGGTCAGTTCATCTTCATCTTCAACTTCTTCTACAGCATTTTCCGCGGCCGTCGTGCCACCCAGAACCCCTGGAACTCGACTACGCTGGAATGGACGACGCCCATTGAGCCCGGCCACGGTAACTGGCCCGGCGAGATTCCCGCCGTCTACCGTTGGCCCTACGACTACAGCAAGCCCGGCTCTGATGTGGACTTTATCCCGCAGAACGTGCCGCTCTCGCAAACGCAGTCGTCGAACCTGCCCTACGAGCAAGAAATGGCCGACTAGTTTGGTTGAAATAATAAAGTCCCAAAACGGGCCGCCTGACCGGCGGCCCGTTTTGTTTTCTGCATAATCCCCAATCAAAAAATATGGCTAATCTAACGATAAGCCCCGTCGTGCTTCGATTCCGCTTTGTGGGGCTGCTGACGGTAGTGGCCGTTTACCTGCTGATTCTGGTTGGTGGTGTGGTACGTAGCACTGGTAGCGGCATGGGCTGTCCCGATTGGCCCAAGTGCTTTGGCAGCTGGGTGCCGCCAACCAAGGCCAGCGAATTGCCCGCCAATTACAAAGAGGTGTACACGGCGCAACGAGTAGCCAAGAATCAAAAGCTGGCTCAGACACTGCAACGCTTAGGTTTTGCACAGGTGGCCGGCAGCATTTTCGCGCATCCCACGCAGTATGTCGAAACTGATTTCAATCCGGTGAAGACCTGGATTGAGTACGTCAATCGACTGCTCGGCGCGCTAATCGGTGTCTTTGTTTTCCTGACAGTTGTGTTTGCTTTGCCATACTGGCGCCGCGACCCAACCATTTTTTGGCTGGCGTTTGCCTCGTTTATTCTCACTGGCGTACAAGGGTATCTGGGTTCATTGGTTGTATCGACTAACCTGCTGCCGGTAATGGTGACGGTTCACATGGCTTTGGCACTGCTAATTGTAGCACTGCTTTTGTATGCCGTAGACCGCGCCCGGTGGGGGAGAAAAGGAGCACAACTTGAAGGCCATGTATTGGCTACTAGCACTGGCGAAGCGCAGTTGCGTGAAGAGTCAGGCGTGGTACCTAGGCTAAGCTTGCATTTGTGGCTTTGGGGGGCTGTGTTGCTCACGTTCTGGCAAATCGTATTAGGCACTCAGGTTCGGGAGCAAATTGACATGGTATCAGCCGCCGCGGATTATGCGGGACGAGAAACGTGGGTATCGAAGTTAGGAAGCACATTCAGTGTTCATCGCACGGTATCGGCGGCGGTGTTACTGCTCAATAGTTACCTTGGATACGAACTGTGGCAGTTGGGCCGTGAGCGTTTGCGCAAGCTGGTAGTTGCGACGCTCGCCGTTATTGGGTTGGAAATACTGGCAGGCATTGTTCTCGCCTCGTTTTCATTCCCGGCCTGGGTGCAGCCGGTGCATCTCACGCTGGCTACGGTCTTGTTCGGAGTACAGTTTCTCACCTTACTGGCGGTGGCGCGGGCTCGGAAAGTTCCGGAAACTATTGCGCCGACGGATGCCGCCCGGCGCGTTGTTGCGTAACTTTGCGGCCCGTTTGGTTTACGGCTGCTGTGTAGTGCCGAACCAACGACGTAATTATTCGAGGTATTGATGGTTAAGGCCCGCGCCTATTTTCAGCTGCTCAAATTCCGGCTTTCGCTCACGGTAGCGTTTTCCAGCGCAATTGGGTACCTGCTGGGGGCGCATGAATTCAACTGGAGTCGGGCGCTGCTGGTGCTGCTGGGCGGACTGCTCGTGACGGGTTCCGCGAATATCATCAACCAAGTTCATGAGCGGGAACTCGACAAGTTGATGACCCGCACGGCCAAACGGCCGCTACCGTTGGGCATTATCTCGCCGGCCGAAGCGTGGGTTTTTTGCGTGCTGCTGGGCGTGGCCGGATTAGGGTTGCTAGCCTACGTGTTCAACCCGCTCACAGCCGCGCTGTCGCTGTTGTCACTCATTCTCTACGGCTTCATCTACACGCCGCTCAAGACAATTTCGCCTATCTGTGTCGCCGTGGGCGCTATCCCGGGTGGGTTGCCGCCTTTGATTGGCTGGGTAGCCGCTACGGGGCATTTGGGCGTCGAGGCGTGGGTATTGTTCGGTATTCAATTCATGTGGCAGTTTCCGCACTTCTGGGCCATTGCCTGGGTGGCCGATGAGGACTACAAGCGGGCAGGCTTCAAGATGCTACCTTCGCCGGGCAACCGGGATATCCGCACGGCTTTCCAAATCATGACGTACACCCTGCTGCTGATTCCGCTCAGTCTGCTGCCGCTGGAATTCAATATTTCGGGCCGGATTTCAGCATTGGTGGCAGTGGTGTGCGGCGTGCTATTTCTGTTACTCACGGTGCAGCTCATGCGGACGCAGTCGCGCAAGGCGGCGTTACGCATCATGTTCGCATCTTTTTTATACCTGCCCATCGTGCAAATTGCGCTGGTGCTGGACAAAATCTAGCTGTCAATTGTTAGGTATTTGTTGTGATGGTATCGAGTTCATTGGCTTGAAAACCCGCTGACAAAACCCAATTATTCATTAATAACTAGCACATGAATCCTCAACCTGAGCTTTTATCCGAAAAGGAAGTCGGTCTGGGCTGGCACCCGAAGCGCGTGCTGCTCATCCTGCTCATTTTCAGCATTGTGATGATGTTTGCTGCTTTCACTAGCGGTTACATCGTGCGGCGCGACGAAGGCAACTGGCGCGAATTCGACCTGCCCGCCTCGCTGCTCATCAATTCCATCCTCATTGCGCTGAGCAGTGCCAGTATGCAATGGGTTTATTTCTCAGCCCGAAAGGACGAAATCAGCCGCGTTAAAATCGGCCTCATCGTTACGCTGGTGCTGGGCTTGGCTTTTCTGGTAGGGCAGTACCATAGCTTTGGCGATTTGGTGGCAGGCAACACCTACTTCGGTGGTGCTGACGCCAATCCTTCCGGTTCATTCGTATACGTGCTGATGGGTGTGCACGCTTTTCACTTGGTGACGGGGCTTATTTTTCTGGCAGTTGTGCTGCGCCGGACCCTTAATTATCAGGTGCATTCGCGCGCTATGCTTTCCATTGGCAACGCTACCTTATACTGGCACTTCCTGGGCGGACTTTGGCTGTACCTGTATTTGTTCTTACTTTTGAACCACTAAAACGACGTTTACGCTGTCCGCTATGGCCCAATCGACCACTTTGCAGTCACCCGCTGCTGCCGCTACTCACGACGCTCCACGCACCGGAAACTGGGATGGCGGCAACGAACCCTTCAAGGCGAGCTACGGCAAGCTGATGATGTGGTTCTTCCTTCTGTCTGACGCTTTCACCTTTGCAGCTTTCCTCACTACTTATGGCATGATTCGCCATAAGCACGAGGTGTTCACCGGCGAAGCCAAGGATTTCGTGTTCAGCACGCGGTGGTGGCCGATTCCGGACCACGTTTTCAACGCCTTCCCCGGCATGGGCGAAGCCAACGTGCCCCTGGGTTTCGTGGCTTTGATGACCATGATTCTGATTTTGAGCTCCGTGACGATGGTACTGGCCGTAGAAGCCGGCCACCGCATGGACAAGAAAGACGTGCAGAAATGGTTGCTCTGGACCATTTTGTTCGGCAGCACCTTCCTGCTCAGCCAGGCTTGGGAATGGAGCCACTTCATCCACGGCCACGCCGAGCCCACCATCATGGCCGATGGCACCAAGCTGTTTGGCGCTAATCTGTCCATGAACCAGTACGGTCCGGTGCTGTTTGCCGACCTATTTTTCTTCATCACCGGCTTCCACGGCACGCACGTATTCTCGGGTGTCTGCCTGCTGGTGTGGTGCTTCATCGCCACCACCAACGGCACGTTCGAGAAGCGCGGCCACTACGAAATGATTGAGAAAATCGGCCTCTACTGGCACTTCGTAGACTTGGTATGGGTGTTCGTGTTCACTTTCTTCTACCTCGTTTAATTCGGGTGTTGAATGCTGAATGTTGGGTGCTGAGTTTCAAATTCAGCCCACATTCAACCCTTAACCCTCAACATTCAAAACTTCAAAAATGGCTTCCCACGCACCCACTGAGCACACGCTCGCCCCCGGCGAAATCGCCAAACCCAATACCGGCTGGATTTGGCGCGTATTCGGTATCCTCGTGCTGATTACGGCGGTTGAATTCGTTTTCGTGTTTCTGATGCACCCGAGTACGTTGCGCAACAGCATTTTCATCGTCCTCACCATCTTCAAGGCTTTCTTCATTGTGGCCGAGTTCATGCACTTGAAGCATGAAACCAAAGGGTTGATTTGGACTATTCTGGTGCCCGTCGCTCTGCTGATTTGGCTGCTGGTGGCATTGATTACAGAAGGCTCGTTCATCGGCGAAGTCCTGCAAAACATGTTTAAATAGCTGATGCGGCCCCGCCAAACCCTGTTGTTGGGGCTGCTGCTATTGGTGCCAGTACTGGCATTTCTGTTTCTTTTTAGCTTCGGCAAAAACCGTTACGCGCTGCCCACTTACCTGCCCGACCGCGTGGATTCCACGCAGGTTGGCGGGGAGTGGCGGCGCGATACTGTTTTCCACCAGATTGCGCCATTTCAACTGCCCGCGTCCACGGGCCGGGTGGTGAGCAGCCAGGAACTCGGCAAAGGGCTCTACATTGCCCAGTTCTACGATACCGACGCGGCTAGTGGCGGTGTAGCCCGGTTTCTGTTGCGGGTGCAAGAGAAGTTCCGGCACGAGCCGCGGGTGCGCATGGTCACTTTCGTGCTGAATGCTGACCCCAAGCAGCCCGCCGCCCTTACCCGGCTGGCCGAGCAGTACGGGACCATTGCGGGCAAATGGTTTTTCCTCACCGGGCCGGCCGATACGCTGCAGCGCCTCACGCGGCAGGAGTTTCGCCTCACCTCCGACCCCAAGCGCCTGCCGGGGGCTGTGTACACGGCCAACATCCCGGCGGGCCGGCTGTTGTTGGTTGACAATCAGCGCCGCGTGCGCGGAATCTACGATGGCACTGACGGCCGCGAAATAGACCGATTACTCACGGAAATCACCGTGCAGCTTTACGATTATGAGCACCCCCACTGAACAATTGCACCCCCCGGTGCTGCAACCCGGCGACTATACGCGCTACAAAATCATCCTCGGTACACTGGGTGCGGTGGTACCGTTGCTGGTGGCCGTGCTGTATTATTTCCCCGAGACTTTTCGCATTCCCGGGGCGCAGGTGAAGTTTTTGCCTGCGCTGAATGCGGTACTTAACTCGCTCACGGCAGTGTGCCTGCTGGCGGGCTTTTACTTCATCCGCCAGAAAGACGTGCTGAAGCACCGTGCCATGATGGGCACGGCCTTTGCGCTGGGTGGTGTGTTTTTGCTCTCGTACGTGGCCTATCATTCGCAGGTAGCCAGCACGCATTTTGGCGGTGTGGGAATTATCCGCTCGGTTTATTTCTTCCTGCTGCTCACGCACATCAGCTTGGCGGTGGTGACGGTGGCATTGGTGCTATTTACGCTTTATTTTGCGCTGACCGGGCAATATACTAAGCACAAAGCCATTGCCAAGTGGACGTTTCCCGTGTGGTTGTACGTATCCGTAACGGGTGTTATCGTGTACTTCATGATTTCGCCTTACTACACTTAGGTCTAAAACTTGAGCGCAGAAGCTGCTTGTAACAAAGAACTTTACTTCCCAATCGGTGTTGCTATCCTTATGAAAAAGACCTTTTTCTCCGCCGTTTTTGCCCTGTTGTTGGGCGTGCTGTTGACTGTGGCGCCGCTGGCAGCCCATGCGCAGTGCGTGATGTGTAAGTCGCAGGTAGAATCGGCCCGGCAGGAGCGTGACGACTACGATGTGGCCGGCCTCAACAAAGGCATTGTTTACATGATGACCGTGCCGTATATCCTGATGGGCGCCGTGGGTTACTTCTGGTACCGTCGCACGCACCCCAAGGCTAAACCGGCGCGGGCGTAATGCCGCCGCTGACGGCCATCAACTCAACTCCGCTGGCACTGCTGCATTTGCGGTGCCCGCGTTGCCATACGGGCGAGCTTTTTACGCATCCAGCGCTGAGCACCAGTTTTATGGACATGCCGGATGCCTGCCCGGTATGCCGGCAAACGTATGAGCCGGAGCCGGGCTTTTACTACGGGGCCATGTACATCAGTTCGGGATTTTCGACGGGTTTGCTGCTGGCTATTGGCTTTTTGCTGTTTTATCTAGCTGATGACCCGCCTTTGTGGGTTTACATCGTGTCGGTAGCAGGTGCGGTGCTGGCCGTGGCGCCGCTGCTGTTTCGGTATTCGCGCGCTGTGATGCTGTATGGTTTCGGTGGGGCACGGTTCGACCCTCGCTATGCCGCGCACTAATGCTTGGTTTTTCGGTTACAATTGAGATGCCGCCTTCGGGCGGCATTTTTATTAGGCGCAGATTTTGCGGGGGCTAGTGCGGAGCTAAATTTCAATGGCTGATTTACGCGTTTATTTTGGGTTGAAAACCTAGCTTGGGTCCACTTTTAACCACTTTTCTTGTTACGCACTTCTACACCTTCCGGCAAAATTGTGGTTTCAGGTGCGGCGTGGCGGCGTTTGCCGTGGCTACTGCTGTTGGGAGCGGCCGTGTGTTTCATTGGAGGCTATTTAGCCAGTCGCTACGCCCATGCGCCGGGCGTGGTGCAGCGCACCGACGTGGCACGCCTGCAGCAACTGGTGCGCACCGCCGAAAACCAAGCCCGCCGCGAAGCCGATACCGTGGCCGCCCGACTGCCACGCGGAAACTACAGCTTCCGGCAGTTGCTCGCCCAAACCACATTCCCTACCTGCATTCTCGAAAACGGGACGCTGCGCTACTGGTCCGATGCCGCGCTGCGCCCCGAGGCCGAAGCCATCAGCACCGTTTCCGAACAGCTGATTGAAACGTCGGTAGGCCAAACGACGGGGAGTAGTTTCCTGCTGTTGCGGCGCATGGCCGGGCGGTTTACTATTCTCACTTATGTGCCGCTGGTACGGCACTACGGCATCAAAAACCGCTATTTGAGCGAGGGCGATGAGCAAGCGCTATTCCGTGGGTTGGAGCTGAAGGTGGTGGCCGATAGCGCCGGGGCCGGCCGGGCGCGGTTCGAGGCTGCCGACGGGCACTACCTGTTTTCCATTGAGAGCCTGCAGCCGAACCCGCTGACGGGGCAGTACGTGCCGCTGGCGCTGTTGAGTATAGGCAGTTTGCTGTATGCGGCCGGCTGGCTGTTGCTGGCCCTGCGCTGGTGGCGGGGACGGCGGGCGGGGGCGGCCGTGGCGGCATTGGTGGCGCCCCTGGCCGTACTGCGGTGGGCACTACTTTATCTGGGCTTGCCGTTCTCGTTCATTGAGTTGCCGTTGTTTGACCCGCGGGTGTATACGGCGACGTGGTGGGCGCCTTCGCTGGGCGATTTGCTGCTCGATGCGCTGCTGGCGTTGCTGGTGGCGGCGGCGGGTGTGGCCCTTTGGCGGCATTGGGGCGTGCTGGGGCGGGTGCGGGCCCCGCGTAAGCCTAGTGGGCAGCTGCTGGCCGCGGCTGGTCTTGGTGTGGCGTTTTGCGGCTGGCTGGCGGCGCTGTTCGTGTATTACACCACCGTCTTTGGAAGCTCGCAACTGAGTCTGGACGTATCGCGCAACCTGCAGGTGACGGGTTTCTGGCTGTTGCTGGCGCTGGCGACGCTGCTGCACACGGCCGCTTGGCTGGTGGGCTTCTTTGGGCTAACGCAACTGGCGGGCGCGCTGCTGCAGCACGTGCCCCGGCGGGCGCTGCTGCTGGGACCGGCGCTGGTGGCGCTGCCGGTGCTGGGCGTGGGCGTGGCATGGGGCCTGCCGTGGGTGTTGCTGATTGGCGTGTTACTGCTATTTGCTTCGTTGGTGCGCTCGGCGGGCTTGCAGGCGGCCCCCACCACGGGCAGCTACCAGTCGACGATACTGATTGTGCTGCTGCTGGCCCTGACCTCAGCCACCGGGGCCCTGGCCCTGTACGCGCATTTCGAAAAGCAGCTACTGATAGATAAGCAGCGTCTGGCTGGCAACATGCTTATCGATAATGACTTGCAGGGAGAGTTTCTGCTGGGCGAACGCATGCGCGAAATCGCGGCTGACCCCTTTGTTCGGCGCTCGTTGTCGGCGGCCTTCGGGCGGCCGGAGGTGGTGCGGCAGCGCGTGTCGCGGCAATACCTGGGCGATTATTTTGATAAGTACGAGAGCACCATCACGCTCTACGACGAAGCTGGCGACCCCATTGGGGCGCCAACGGGCACGCCGGGCCTGGTGGCCGCACGCACCGAACTGGAGCACAACGCCGCGCCTACCGACCAGAAAGGCGTTTATCTGGTCAATTCGGCCAATCCGTTCAGCTCACGCCGGTATGTGGCTTATATCATCGTGCCGGGCACGCGGGTAAATGGCATCGGCCTGCCGCTGGGCGCGGTGCGGGTGGAGCTGACGCTGAAAAAGCTGACCACTTACAGCGTACTACCCGAGCTGTTGGTCGACCAGAAATTCTTCCAGCCAGGGCTGGCTACCGAGCTGAGCTACGCGGGCTACGACCGAGGCCGGCTGGTGTACAGCGAGGGGGATTTTGACTACGCCAACCGCCTGCCCGAAGCCTTACTGGCCGACACTACTTCCCGCCTCTACGTGGGCGGCCTGAGCCGACGCGGCTACCACCACCTGGCCGTGCAGGGTTCGCACGCCCGCACGGTGGTAGTGACGACAGCCACGTATTCGGTGGGCGACTGGCTGGCCAATTTCTCGTTTCAATTCCTGCTGTCATCCTTTTTCTGGCTGTTGATGGCCGGCATCGTGCTGCTGCTGCGTGGCCGGGCGGCGGCCCGGTTGCAGCTCAACTTCAGTACGCGGATTCAGCTCTTGCTCAACGTGGGCATTGTGGTTCCGCTGCTGGTGGTGAGCATAGCCACGGCCAGCCAGCTGATTGATTCCTACAAGCGCGACCTGTCGCACACTTACGAGCGGCGCGGCCAGCTGGCCTTGGAAAGCCTGCGCCGCCAGCGCCACCTGCTGAACGACAGTAGTGCCCGGCCCACGCTGGCGGTGCTGGCCCGTAACGTGGCCGCCCTCACCGAAACCGACCTCAACCTCTACGACGCGCACGGCGAGCTGCTGGCCAGCAGCCAGCCCCTGATTTTCGACGCCGGCCTGCTGGGGCCGCTACTGAACCCGCAGGCCATGGTGGCGCTGGACGAACGCAACCGACCCCGGGCGTTGCTGACGGAAAAAGCGGGCTCGCTTTCGTTTAACGCCCTCTACCTGCCGGTACGGGCCAGCGCGGGCGAAGTGGTGGTGACCGATTTGGCCGGCCATGCGCTGGCCCACGGCGGATTGGGGAAAGAACGCCGGGTTTCCGCCACCCCGGAGTTTGACGACGACGATGGCTCGTCGGAAGATGAGGTGGCCATGCCGACGGGTCCGATTCTGGGCTACGTGGGCATTCCGTTTTTCGACTCGGAGAAGGAGCTGAATACCAAGCTCACGGAGCTGTTCACCACCATTCTCAACATCTTCACGCCGATGTTTCTGCTGTTTCTGGGGCTGGCGTATGTGGCGGCCCGGCAGCTTACGGCGCCCCTTAAGCTTATCACCGAAAAGCTCACCAAAACCACTCTCACCGGCGAAAACGAACTGCTGGACTACCGCAGCTCCGACGACGAAATCGGTCTGCTGGTGCGCGAGTACAACACCATGCTCACCAAACTGGAAGCCAGCAAGCGCGAGCTGGCCGCCCAGGAAAAAGAGGCCGCTTGGCGCGAAATGGCCCGGCAAGTAGCCCACGAAATCAAAAACCCGCTCACGCCCATGAAGCTGAGCCTGCAGTTTTTGCAGAAGGCCATCAACGAGCGGCGGCCGAATGCGGAGGAGCTTATCGGCCGCATCAGTCAGACGCTCATCACCCAGATTGATGTGCTGAGCGACATCGCCACCAGTTTCAGCACCTTCACCAACCTGCCCACCATGCGGCCCGAGCGGCTGGACGTGGCCGCCGTGCTGCGCCGCTGCGCCGCCCTGCACCAGCCCGACGCCAGCGACGGCGCCCTGGACCTGAGCCTGCCCCCCGACGCCGAAACCGGCCGCTACGTGGTGTATGCCGACGAAAACCTGCTGGTGCGCACCTTCAATAACCTGCTTATCAACGCTCGCCAGGCCGTGCCGGAAGGCCGCGAGCCGCACATCGATGTGTCGTTGGCGCCGGTGAATGGCAGCAGCGTGCGCGTGGTCATCCGCGACAACGGCGCGGGCATTCCCGACGAAGTGCGCGAGAAAGTGTTCGTGCCCAATTTCACCACCAAGGAAACCGGCTCGGGCATTGGGCTGGCCGTGGCCAAGCGCGGTATCGAAAGCGCGGGCGGCAAAATCTGGTTTGAAACCGAAGTGGGGGAGGGTACCAATTTCTTTATCGAATTGCCCTTGGCCGGCTAAAAGGCCCTGAAAGCAGCTTAAAGAATAGGTGTGTCGAAACAGTTGTCATCCTGCGCTCGGGCTGACAACTGTTTCGACCTCCTAATCTTCATTATAAAAAAGCCCTGCCGACACTATCAGCAGGACTTTTTAGCGCGCTTCGTGGATATTATTCTACGACCAGGTGGGTGGTGGCGCTGCCGCAGCGCACGGTGTAAACGCCGGTGGGCAAGCCCCGCAGCTCAAGTGCCAGCTGCGGGGCGTGCGCGGGCAGGCTGGCCGAGCGCACCAGCTGGCCCAAGGCGTTGAAAACCTGAACCAATCGCACTTGCGGCTCCGCGGGCAAATGCAGCGTGACGGTGGCCGTGGCGGGGTTTGGAACTAGCTGCAACGGAGCCGTGGGGACGGTGGCCGCGCGGGTGGCAGAAAGTAGGCTGGTGTCGTAAATACCGAAGAAGTTCATGCCGCGGCTGTAGTCGCCGGTGGATTCGAAGATGCCACCCACGTAAAGCCGATTGTTCGCCCCAACTGCCATGGAACGGCCGAGGCCGTTGACGCCAGTGCCCAGGGCCGTCCAGGCCGTGCCGTTCCAGCGGGCCACTCCCTGGGAGGCCACCCCGCCCGCCACGTAGAAAGTGCCGCCCGCGTAGAGACTATTTCCGACGAGCAGCAGGGCGTCGGCCTCGTTGGTGAGGCCGGCCCCCAAGGGGCCCCAGGCGGTGCCATTCCAGCGGGCTATGTAACTGGTGGCTACGCCGCCGGCTTGCTGGAAATAGCCGCCCGCGTACACCTCGCCCGCGGCGGAAGCGGCCACCGCGTAGACGGGGCCGCTGGTGCCCTGTCCCAGCGGGCTCCAGTTGCTGCCATCCCAGCGGGCCACGTTGCTGGCCCCGATGCCCCCGACGCTCTGAAAAATGCCGCCTACGTAAAGGGTGGAACCCACCGCGGCCAAGGCCACCACCACGCCGTTGGTGCCCGTGCTCAGGCCGTGCCAGGCCTGGCCGTCCCAGCGGGCAATGCTGGGGGCGGCTACGCTGCCGGCCGCGTCGAAACTGCCGCCGGCGTACACCTCGCCCGTGTTCGTCGTAGCCAGGGCAATAACCACGTAGTTGGGGTTGTAGGCCAGGGAACTGGTCAGGCCCGCGCCCAGGGCGCTCCAGGTGGTGCCATCCCAGCGGGCGATGTTGTTGGCCGGTACGCCGCCGGCACTGGTGAAGCTGCCGGCCACGTACACCGCCGAGCCGGCTACGGCAATGGCCCGCACCCCGCCGTTGATGCCGGTGCCCAGCGAGTGCCAGGCGGTGCCGTCCCAGCGGGCTACCTTGTTGGCCGGCACGCTGCCCGCCCGGGTGAAGATGCCGCCGACGTACACATCGGAGCCGGAAACCGCGACGGCCGAGATAAAATTATCGGTTCCGAGGCTCATGGCGTTCCACGCGCCGCTGCTCCAGCGGGCGGCCCCGTCCACGGCCAAGTCGCCGGCCCGGTTAAAGTCGCCCCCTGCGTAAACATCGGCGTTGAGCGTAGCCAACGCCAGCACAAAAGTGGTTCCCGTTGAGCCAAACATGCTAGTGCCCAAGGCGGTCCATCTGGTGCCGTTCCAGCAGGCCACGTTGCGGGCGGCCAGCGTGCCCGCGGTGGTAAAAATGCCCCCGACGTAAATATTCGACCCGGCTACTGCGAGGGCACAGACGGGGCCGCTAGTGCCTTCGTCCAGGTTCAGCAGAAAATTGCCGTTCCAACGAAGAATGCAGTGGTAGGGGCGGCCAAGGCTGGTGTTCCAATAAAAACTGCCGCCCACGTACACATCCGGGCCCGCCACGGCCAGGGCGTACACGTCGCCGCCCTGCACGCCGGGGCCCATGTTGGTCCACCCATTGCCGGTCCAGATGGCCAGCTTGTTGGCGCCACTAAAATTGCCAACTTGCGTGAAGGCGCCGCCGACGTACACGTTCGACCCGGCCGCCGCCAGGGCGTACACGGTGTTGTCGACGCCGCCGCCCACGGTCGCCCAGGTCGTGCCGTTCCACTCCGCCAGCCGGCCGGCGGCCGTGTTGCCAGACTGGGTAAAGCTGCCGCCGGCGTACAGGTTGGTGCCGGTGGCCGCCAGCGCATACACCGCGTCGTTCAGGCCCTGGCCCAGCGCGCTCCACGCCGTGCCGTTCCATTTGGCTACGCGGCTGGCCGGTTGGCCGCCGGCCTGGGTGAAGTCCCCGCCCACGTACAGGTCGGTGCCCCAAAACACCAGTGCCCTGACGTCGTCATTGACACCGGCGCCCAGCGGGTGCCAGGAGGTGCCATCCCAACGGGCCACATTGCGGGCATCGACTCCGCCGGCGGTGGTGAACGTCCCGCCCACGTAAATATCAGCGCCCTGCACCACCATGGCCATGATGGTCCCATTGGTGCCGGAGGCGCCGAAGCCTTGCTGCCACTTCTCATCGCCCGCGCCCTGCACCCCGGCGGGCCGAAACACCGGTTTGCCATCCGGGGCCGTGCGCAGCCGGAAGCCGGCCGCATCGAAGGAGCCGCTAGCGCCGGCCCGCAGGGTGCCGTCGGGGTTCAGCGCCTGGGCCAGTGCTACCGGGGCATTGGGGCCGCCGGGCATTGGCCCCGCGGCCGGCCCACTACCGGCCCAGGCGCTGGCGGTGCCAGCCAACAGGCAGAGCCACAGAAAATTGATGGCAATAATGAGATGACGCCGGTGAAAGGGAAGGAGGGTAGAATGATGCATAAAGGGCATTCATGAAGTGAGCCGGAATGGCCGCCAAAGTTCTGATTTATTGGCCACTTAGCAATGCCAGGAAATTAAGTTTACACAAACGGCGAAGCTGGCCCCGTTTTGGCTGGCCGAAGCATGACCGTGCAAGGTAAAAAGCGCTGCGTTTTGCCCCCAGGGAGCCGTAGCGCACCGGAACACACGCCGCCCGATAGCGGCGGCGCCAGGCACGAAACCCGTTCTTTCCGCGTTACTGCGCCACTCCCGACCTTTACCGCATGATTCGCCGCCTACGCCTGTGCTTCCCCCTCGCGGGCCTGCTCTTCGCGGCGCTATTGTTTCTAAACCAGGCGGCAGCGGCCCAAACCCGCCCGGCCACAACCGGCCAGGCGCCGCCGCCCAGCACCCGGCGCTGCCGCTGGGTGCGCCTGGCGCCGGGCCGCGACACCACTTATTTCAAACTAACGGACACGCTCACGGTGGTGCCCTCGTCCGTCATCGCCCAGCGGCGCGGGCTGGATTATGACGGCCGTACCGACCGGTTTCGCTGGGTGCGACCGGCCCCGCGCGACAGCAGCGGCGCGCCGCTGGCCGATTCGCTGGAAGTGTGCTACCGGGTGCTGCCGCTGCGCCTCACGGCCGCGCGCTACCGCCGGCCCATCGGGCTGATGGACAGCCTGAGCTTCCGCAAATCCATGTTTAACATGGAAGATTTTTCGGTGAAAGAGCAGATTCTGAGCACGCCGGGCATCAACAAAACCGGAAACCTGGCGCGGGGCATCAGCTTCGGCAACACCCAGAACGTGTTTGTGAATTCGGCCCTGAACCTGCAACTCGAAGGCAAGCTGGCCGAAAACATCAACCTCACGGCCGCCATTTCCGACCAGAATGTGCCCTTCCAGCCCGAGGGCAACACTCAGCAGCTGCAGCAGTTCGACAAAATTTACATCACCCTCACCAACCCCAACTGGAGCCTGACGGCCGGCGACGTGGTGTTGCGCAACAAGCCCGATTACTTTCTGCGCTACTACAAAAACATTCAGGGCGCGGCGGCCGAGGCCAATTTTGGCCCGCCCATCGTCGGCCTGGCCGGCACCGGCGCCGCGCAGGGCGTGTCGAATGCGACGTTTCTGAATGGCATGCAGGGCCAGGTGGTGAACGGCAGTCTGCCCGCCGGGCCAGGCAACACCACCGCCCCGGCCACGCTCAACCCGCCCGCCATCAGCCAACCCCAGCTGACGGACCCCAACCGGCAGGGCAGCACCGGCGCGGCCCCGCCGCTGCCTCAGGGCGATGCCGCGCCCGTGGCCGGTGCCTCCGTGAATAGCGGCGGCGTGCGCAAGGGCCTGGTGTGGCGCTCCTCCACGGCCATCGCCGGCGGAGTAGCTAAGGGCAAGTTCGCCAGCATCGACGTACCGCCCATCGACAACGTGCAGGGGCCGTACCGCCTCACCGGGCCCAACGGCGAGCCCTACATCATTGTGCTGGCCAACTCGGAGAAAGTGTACCTCGACGGCCGCCTGCAAAGCCGGGGCTTCGATGCCGACTATACCATCGACTACAACCTGGCCGAAGTCACCTTCACGCCGCGTCACTTCATCACGCGCAATTCGCGCATCAAAATTGACTTCGAATACTCGGACCTGAACTACTCCCGCTCGCTCGTCACGGCCAGCCACTACCAGCAACTGGGCCGCCTGAGCGTGCACGGCAATTTTTACCAGGAAGCTGACAACCCCAATAACCCCCTCAATATCAGCCTGCAGGACACTACCCTCGTGCGCCAGCTGACGCAGGCTGGCAACGTGGGCGTGGCCGCCGTGGCGGGCGGCGACTCGACGGCCTACAACCGACGCATTGTGCAGTACCACCGCGAGTTTCGGGCGGTGGCGGGGCGGCGCGTGCCGGTGTTTACCTACGTGGGCGCCGATACGCCGGTGGACTCCGTGCGCGGCTCCTACACGGTGCTATTTACGGACGTGGGGCAGGGCAATGGCGACTACGAGCGCAGCACCAATGCGCGCTTCCAGAACACCAACGGCACGGTGTACGAATACGTGGAGCCCGGCAAAGGCCGCTACCTGCCCATCCGGCGCATTGCCACGCCGTTGCGCAAGCAACTGGTGACCGGCGGTGTGAGCTACCAGGTGGACAGCAGCACGACGGTGTTTGTAGACGCCGCTCACTCGCGGCTCGACCGCAACCGCTTTTCCTCGGCCAGCGACCAGGACGGGGCCGTGCGCGTGGGCTACGTGATGCAGGACCGCCGCCTGCCCGCCGCCCTGGCCGGCGGCGCGCTGCGCGGCTACCGCCTGCGCTCGACGTTGGACTACGAGTACACCGGCAAACGCTTTTCGCCGATTGACCGCTACCGCGACGTGGAGTTTGAGCGCAACTGGAGCAACGGCAGCACCCAGCAGAGCACCGGTGTGGCCTCGGTGGCGCGCGAAGATAACATCTTTAATTTCAGCGTGGGCGCGGCGAAGGATTTTAATAACAACGTGAATTATCGCCTGAGCCGGCGCTACCGGCCGGGCGAGGTGAGCGGCCTGCAGCACTGGCTGGACGCGGCCCAGAAGGTGGGCAACGTGGAGCTGCGCGGCTCGCTGTTCGTGCTGAATTCGGACGCCGGGCGTTTCCATTCCAGCTGGGCGCGGGGCGAGGCCACGGGGCGCCTGGTGGGCGGGCGCGTGGTGCCGGGCTACACCTATCGGTTCGATAAAAACCGCGTCAGCTCGACCAGTACCGACACCATTCGCTCGGCCAACTATTTCGACGAGCACAACATCTTCCTGCAAAGCCGCGACTCGGCCCGCACCCAGTTCCGGCTCGACTACAGCTACCGGCGCGACCAGACGCCCAACAAGGAGCAAACCGCCCTGCAAAGCCGCGGCACCGCCCAAACCTGGCAGGGCACCATGGCCGCCCGCCTGAGCAAAACCCAGGACCTGCGCCTGCTGGCCACCTACCGCGACATCGACTCGCTGGGCTTGGCCCGCAACCGCACCGTGCTGGGCCAGGTGTTCTACAACGCTAGCCTGCTCCAAAACCAGATTCGCTCCGAGCTGAACTACAGCGTGGCCACTGGCCGCGAATTGAAGCGTGATTACTCCTTCCTGGCCGTGCCCGCCGGGCAGGGCACCCACTACTACGCCGGCGACCTCAACGGCAACCTGCGCGAGGACAAGGAGGAGTTTTTCGAGGCTCAGACGCCCGACGCACAGTACCGCACCTACATTAAGGTGTACTTGCCCACCACCGACTACATCACGGCTTTCACCAACCGCCTGAGCTACCGCCTCACCGCGGCGGCCCCGCGCGGCTGGCGCGAAGCCGGCGGCTGGAAAGCGGCCGCCTCGCGCTTCGCCACCCTCACCAGCATCACCGTCGACCGCCGCACCACCGACCCGCGGCTGCTTTCGCGCCTCAGCCCCTTCAGTTACGACAAGGAGGACGACCAGCTGCTGGCCTTCAATCAGTTGTTTCGGAACACGCTGTATTTCAACCGCTCCAACCCGGTGTTCGGGGGCGAGTTCACGGTGCAGCAAACCCAGCAGAAAACCTTGGTGGCCCAGGGCACGCAGGGCTTCGATTTGCGCAACCTCAGCACCCAGAGCCTGCTGCTGCGCCGCACGCTGGCCACCTCGTTCACGGGCCGCCTCACGGCCACGCGCGACATCCGCGAGGCCACCAGCAGCTACCTGCTCACCCGCAACTATCGCCTGCTGATTTACACCGTGCAGCCCGAAATCAGCTACCAGCCCTCGCCCAGCCTGCGCTTCACGGGCACCTACCTGCGCACCCACAAGCAGAATACCCTCACCGCCGACCTGCCTACGCTGCCCACCCCCACGCCCGCCCAAACCAACCCCGGCATATTCGACGAGCTGGGCATCGAAACCCGCGTGAGCCAGGTGAACAAGCGCACCATCACGGCCGCTACGCGCTACACCCGCGTGCAGTTCAACGTGGCCCGGCCCGAAGACCTCAACTCCGTGGTCGCCATCGAAATCCTCAACGCCCTGCGCCCCGGCAGCAACTTCACCTGGAACCTGAACATCGAGCAGCGCCTGAGCAACGGCCTGAATATCACCCTGGCCTACGACGGCCGCAAAGCCCAGGGGCTCAACGCAGTGCACACCGGGCGCATGCAGGTGGCGGTGCTGTTTTAACCAGATTAGCGTTTATGGCAACTCAGGAATAGGCCATTTTCGCCGCCCGCGCCGCCAGCCCGGCCGTGAGCTCGCGCTGCTTGTAGCATAGCGGCAACGCCGTGCCTGATTGAAACGCCCGCACCGTAATTTCGGCGCAGGCCCGCGCATCGGATAGGGCGTCGTGGTGGTTGAGCTGGATGCCAAAATGCCCGGCCACGTGGTCGAGTTTGTGACGCTCCAGGTAGGGCCAGCACACTTTGGCCAGTTTCACCGAGCACAGGCTGTGGAAGGCCGGAATGGGCAGGTCGAAGTCGCGCAGCGTGTATTCGAGCACGCTCACATCAAAAGCTGAATTGTGAGCCACGACGGGTTGCTCGTACAGGTAAGGCAGCAGGTCGGTCCACACGTCGGCCAGGGTGGGAGCGTCGTGCAGCTGTTCTTCGGCGATGCCATGTACCTGATAGTTGCGCCAGTCCACTCGCAGCACGCGGGGACGCAGCAGGGTTTGGTATGTTTCCACAATCTGGCCGCCGCGCACCCGCACCACGCCCACGGCGCAGGCGCTAGCCCGCTGCTCATTAGCGGTTTCAAAGTCGATGGCCGTGAAATCAAGGTTGGCCAGGGCGCGGGTAATGGCGGTTTTCATGCTAGCAATATAGCGGGACAAGACACTTCATCTACTGCTGAATTGCGTCCGGCACATCAAAATGCTGCGATGTTGCCGAGGCGGCTGAAGGCTCGCAGCACACATCGGGCACTTCAAAGTAGCGCTCCATCACGCCGTTAATGTTGCCTTCGCAGCCGGGCGTGAGGTCGATATCAAACTCAATGTCATTGCTGAACTGGCGCAGCGGAATCAGCACGCGGCCGTAGGGGAGGCGCAGGGGCGGTAGCGTCACGGTAGGCTGACCGCTGCGATGCGCAGCGCGTAGCGTGGCGAAACGAGCCTGCATCTGAGCATCGAAAGACGCGGCGCTGCTTAGTAGTTCGCGCCAGGCCTCGGTTACGTGGCCGGCCAGGAAAACGCCTGTGAGCAGCAGGGCGGGCCCCAAGCCGGTGCGTAGCCACCTCGGCCAGCCGGTCATTGTCCCGGAAACTTGCTGGGCGGCCAGCCAAGCCAGCAGGGCCGCTGAAATAAGCATCACCAGCAGGATTTCGTTTTGAGCGCGCATGAGTGGCGGACCCACCACGATATAGCGGAAGAGCAGAAATCCGGCGAAATGGAGTGCCCCAAATGCCGCCAGCAGCCCCCACCACTGGCGGCGACCCACCGAAATCAGCCGCCCCCCCGCTTGGCGGTGCCAGCAGCCCAGCCACCAGCCGGTGCCGGCCGCAGCCAGCAAACTCAGCAGAATTTGCGGCTTTACGAGAAACAAAACGAGGGAGTACGCTGCCCGCGGCCCCAGCACCAGCCAGCGGTAGGCGTGCAGCGGGTCGGACGGCGGCGCCATGGCGATGACGCGGGCCCAGTTGCCGGGCGCCACCACGGCCACAACCGTAGCCGCGCCCCCCACCGCCAGCCAGAGCCAGCCCTTGGGCCTAGCCGCCGCTGGCAAAAAGTAGCCCAGCACCGCCAGCACCGGCAGGGCCTGTGCCAGCGTCAATTCATTGCCCACCAACGCCAGCACCAGCGGCCCGCAGGCGCAGGCGGCGGTGCGCCAGGGCCGCGCCGGTTGGCCCCAGCCCACGCGCAGGGCCAGCGCTGTGAAATTCAACAACCCAATCAAGGGCACCTGGTAGGCCACCGCGCCACAAAACCAGTAGAGAAACGAGAACGGCGCGGGTGCCGCGTTGCAAAACAGCGCCAGCAGCAGCCCCGCCGCCCAAAACGCCGCGGCCCAGGAGCAGGCCACCCGCAAAGCCGAGTGAAACAGCGCCCGAATCAGATGTGCGATGCTCATCCACTGCGCAACGAATAGCGCAGCCGTAACGGGCTTCACGCCGCCCAGCCAGCCGTAGGTGACGGGGTTGAGCCAGGTCATGAACACCGTGGAGGTGTAGCGGCCGGTCCAAGTGAGGTAGAGCCAGCTTTGTACGCCCAGGAACCCATGCTGCCGCGTCCAGTAGGCATCGCGGAAATCATCGAAAAACGGCTGATTAAACGCCGTCAGTAGCAGAAACGGGGCCAGCGCCAGCAGCAGCCCCAGCCGCAGCAGCAGCTTGAGACGCGGCTGCTTCAAGGTTGCTGAATCCGGCATCACGGGGCCGAAACGCTGGGGATGGCCAACCGGCGCGCCGCCTTCACCACGGCCAGCTCCGCTTGTCCGGCCGGCGCCTGGGCCGCGTCGAGCGTCGCCTTGGCCGCTGCCAGCCACGCCGCCGACGGCACCTGTCCGCCTTGCAGCTGCATGAGCCGCTCCAGCAGCAGCCGGGCCACGGCCGCCAGGTTGGTGGAAAGCGGGCCGTACTCGCGCAGCGTTGGGTTTAGCAGAAACTGCGGTTGCAGCACCACGTCGTTGGCCTGCCAGCGCAATAGCTGTGCGCGCAGCGCGGCCACCTGCCGCTGCGAAGCGGCGGTGCGGCCCGCCGCCGTGGCGCCGCCTGCCACCACGCTGTCCACCAGTATGCCAAAGCGGCGGGCCACTTCCGATTCGGCCGGGGCGGCATCCACCAGCCGGTTCAGCGGGGTGGCGGTGGTGTAGGTGAAGCCCTGGAAATGGCGCTTGTATTCCTTCACCGGTTCCAGCACCTCGGCCAGCGTGCGTAGCGGCGCCACGTTGCTGCTACCGGCTAGCTGTTTGAGCAACAGCTCGGGCACGATGCGGTGGCGCAAGCCCAGCGTTTCCAGCTCGGCCGAAATAACGGGCAGGCGCCGGTATAAGTCGGCCACGCTTTGGGTACTGGCCTGCGGCGACCACAGCCGCTCGGCCACCGCCGCGGCGCGCGGCCAGATGCGGGAGTCCAGCACCACCGAGTCGGCAAACTCGGCCCACATCGCCGCCTCGCCGCCCAGCACCAGCTTGCGCTCGACGGGCGTCAGGGGCGAGTCGGGCGGCAGCGGGTCAGTGAGGTAGGAGCTGGCGGCGGTGTTGTTCAGGTCGAGGTAGTAGCCGTTCGATAGCAGGACGGGGTGGCCAAGCTTGGCCGCGTCAACCAGACCTTTTTTGCCACGCCAGCTTTGAATAACCGTTTCTCTGGGCAAGTCCGGCCCCAGAATTTCATCCCAGCCAATCATCGTTTTGCCGCGCTTTTGCAGCAACGCCAGCACACGCCGGTTGAAGTAGGTTTGCAGCTGGTGCTTGTCCACGGTTTTGCCATCGGCTTTCACCATTTTATTGGCCTGCATGTAAGCCACGATGCGCGGCGTGCGGCGCCAGTTGCGCCCGTCGTTTTCGTCGCCGCCGGCGTGGAAATACGGGTCCGGAAACAGTGCCGTCATCTCCGTAAACAGCGAATCCAGAAAGGTATAGGTGGTTTCCCGGGTGGGGTCGATGGCCACGTTGGTGGTGCGCCACGAGGTATAGGGCGCGTAGGTCGAGTCATTGGATTTCAGGCGCGGGTAGGCTACTATCCAGCTGGTGGTGTGGCTGGGCATGTCGAACTCCGGCACTACCCGAATGCCGCGCGCCGCCGCGTAGGCCAGCACTTCGCGCACCTGGGCCTGGGTGTAAAACAGGCCATCGGTGCTGCCCACCGTGTGCAGGCGCGGAAACACCTGGCTCTCGACGCGAAAGCCTTGGTCGTCGGTCAGGTGCCAGTGCAGCACGTTCAGCTTCACCGCCGCCATGCCGTCAATGTTGCGCTTGATAACGGCCACGGGCATGAAGTGCCGCGCCGCGTCAATCAGCAGCCCGCGCCAGGCAAAGCGCGGCTGGTCCTGGATGTCGACCTCGGGCAGGTAGCGCTGCTTTTTCTCCGTCACGGGCAGCTGCTCCAGCGTGGCCAGCGCCCGCAGCACGCCCAGGCTGGTGGGGGCGTCGATGCTCACGCCCATCGGCGTCACGCGCAGCGAGTACCGCTCCTCATCGAACTTCTCCGGCTGGCCAACGCGGCCGTAGCGGATTTGCAGCACCGGGCCAGCGGCTGGCTCGGCCGGCCCTTGCAGGCGCGTGAGCAATCGGCGCACGGCTGGCCGCACCGCCGGGTCGGGCGAGGCATCCAACTGCAGCTTCAGCGGCTTGCTGAGACTCAGGCGGTCTTTGCCCCAGTGCATTTCGGCGGGCAGGGGCAGCAGGTTGGGCGCGGGCTGCGCGCGGGTGGCCGGAGCAAGCAGAAACAACCACAGCCCCAGCCACGCGGCCAGACAGATTCGGATTCCTATCATCCGGGCAAAGTACGGGCAGGCGCCGCGTAACGCCGCCGCCGGAGCTACTCGACCACCAGCCGTTTGGCCACTGCGCCCAGCGGGGTTTGCACCTGCACCACATAAAGACCAGGCGCTAGGCCGCTCAAATCCAGGCCAACCCGCGCCGTTGCGGGCAGGGGCAGACGGCGTACCACGCGCTGCAGGTCCCTGATAAGCACTTCGCCACCTTGCCGACTCAACTCGGTAGGCAGCGTGAGAACGGCCTGCTGCGAAGCAGGATTGGGTGCCAGTGAAACGGCCGCCTCCACGGCTGGCCGGGTGGCCAGGGCCGTGGGGGTGCTGGCGCAAGCCACGGGCGGCGACCCGCCGCCGGCGCAAATCGACGACACGCACACCCGATAAGCCAGGTTCGGACTCAGCCCCGTGAACGTGTACTGCGGCGTGGTAACGGCCGTGGAGCCGACCAGCGTCCCGGTCGTCGTTGCGCAGTCAATAAAATAGCCCGAAGCCCCGGGCGTAGCCGTAGCCGAAACGCTGACGCTGGTGCTTGTGCGCGTCAGCACCAGGTTGGTGACGGACGGGCAGGTGGCAGCCGAGCCGGTAGTAAAGCTGGCGTTGATGGCCGTGGAGAAGCCGCTGGTGCCGCAATAGCTGGTCACGGTCACCGTGTACAGGGTGCCCGGCGTCAGGTTGGCCAGCGCCACGGGCGGGGCCGTTGGGGCGGGATTGATGGTTTGGGCCGCGCCGCTGGCCGTCTGGTACACGATGACGTAGTTCACCGGCGTCGGGCTGGGTACCGGGAAGGTGAGGGTGGCACTCGTGCTGGTAACGTTGGTGATAATGAGGTTGGTGGGCGGGTTGCACTGTGCAGCGGCGCCGAAGGGAGCAGCCGCTAACGCGGCGAGCAGTAAGCGTTTAAGCATGGCAATAAACAGTTGGGTTGACGAATGCCAGCGGCCCCGCGCCGCCGGTATCTGCCAGACAAGCACAGCCGTGGAAAGGCTGCCCAACTGCTTCCAAGCGCCTGGAACGCCTACTTAAATCAACCCCCGGGCCTTAAATTCCAGATACTTATTAATGGTATTCACCGTCAAATCCTTCGGCGCCGTCAGCAGCGAATAAATGCCGTAGCGCTGCAATTCGAGCACAATCTGGCGCTTTTCCTGCGCAAATTTCTCCGCGATGGTTTGGTTGTACACGTCCTCCGTCGTGTCGGCCGGCGCCTCCAGAAACTCCCGCAACTCGGTGTTCTCGAAGAAAACCACCAGCAGCAGGTGGTCTTTCGACATGCGCCGCAGGTAGGGCAGCTGGCGCTGCATGCCGTGCAGCGTCTCAAAATTGGTGAACAGAATCAGCAGGCTGCGCTGCTTGATGCGGGCCCGCACCGTGGCGTAAAGCAGCTCAAAATCGGTTTCAAGGTACTTGGTTTTCTGGCGGTACAGGATTTCGAGCAGCTTCAGTAAGTGGCCGGGGCGGCGGTCGGCGGCCAGGGTGGCGCCGGGCTGATTGGAGAAGGTGAGCAGGCCGGCTTTGTCGTGCTTGAGCAGGGCAATGTTGCTGACCACCAGCGTGGCGTTGATGGCGTAGTCGAGCAGGCTCAGCCCGTCGAAGGGCATGCGCATCACCCGGCCTTTGTCGATGAGGCAGTACACCTGCTGGGCGCGCTCGTCCTGGAAGTGGTTCACCACCAGCGCGTCGGCCGCGCCAGTGCCGGCCCGGCGGGCCGTGGCTTTCCAGTTGATGCTACGCGGGTCGTCGCCGGGTACGTAGGGCCGGATTTGCTCAAACTCCATGCTGTGGCCCACGCGCCGGATGCGCTTTACGCCCACCTCCGTGAGGCGGTTGTGAATGGCCAGCAGCTCGTACTGCCGCATCTGCAGAAACGACGGGTACACCGGCACCGTGCGGCCCTGCTCGTAGCGGAAGCGCCGCCGTACCAGCCCCAGCGGCGAGGCCGCGTAAATATTCAGCGCCCCAAATTCGTATTCGCCGCGCTTGGTGGGCCGCAGCTGGTAGTTGATGATGGTGGTTTCGCCCGGCTTCACAGTGGCCCGAAATAGCACATCGCGCCGCTGAAACTGATGCGGAATCTCGTCAATCGTCTCGGTCTGTATGGAAAACCGGTAGCGGTTTTCGAGGTAAATCTGCACGTCGTTGTCCGAGCCGTTGGCCAGCTTGTCGCCCATCACGCGGCGGCCGAACACAGGCACGGTTTTGTTTTTCGACGGGGCATAAAGCAGCAGCGCATCGAGCAGCGCCAGCACCACAAACACGCCCAGCGCAATCTGCATCGGCCCCAGCAGCCACGGCAGGAAAAAGGCCACGATGAAGCCAATGGCCAGAATGGCTACCAGCAGGAAAAAGCGCCGGGTCAGGAAAAAGCTCATGCGTTACGTAGTTGGTCCCGAACTTCCATCAAGGCAAAGCCCAGCAAATTAGGCCCTTGCCAGCGGGCGGGGTTCCCCGCATCCGGCGAATCGGCCGCCAGGCCGATGCCCCAGATGGTGTCCACCGGACTGGCCTCGACCAGCACCCGGTCATTAGTGGAGAGCAGAAACTTCAGCAGCTCCCGGTTCTGGCTGAACTTGTGCAGGTTGCCGGTTTTCACAATCTCATATTTGTGCGCTTCCCACACTTCGGGCACGAAGCCAACGATTTCGCGGCCCAACTTCTTGGCTTCGGCCGGGCTTGTGGCGGCCAGAATTCGGGCCAAAGTGGCTTCATTCTCGAAAAGCCGTGCTTTCTCAGCCATCATCCAATGCTCAGTGGAGGGGTAGTTGAGGCCGTCAATCTTGAAATCGGCTACCCACCACTGGCTGAGGCAGGACTTGGTGATGACGCCATTCTTACTGGGTTGGTGCCCCCAAAAAAACAGGTACTTGACGCGGACGTCCTGTGCCAGTTGCTCAAGGAGCCAAGCGGTGGAGTAAGCCATGTTCTTTTGCCAAGTGGCATTAATTCTGAACGTCATGCTGAGCGTAGCCGAAGCATCTCGCGTGCAACACTAATTCTTTCCTTACAATTGAGTTACTAATCCACGCGAGATGCTTCGGCTGCGCTCAGCATAACGTTCCACCTCGTTCCGCTTTACCGCGGCACCTCAATCTGCTGCATAATCTGCTTCACTACGTCGTCGGGCGTGCCGCCTTCCATCTCGCGCTCGGGCGTGAGCATGATGCGGTGGCGCAGCACGCTCGGCGCCAGAAACTGCACGTCTTCGGGCGTCACGAAGTCACGGCCCCGCAGGGCCGCCAAGGCTTTGGCGCCGTTGAGCAACGCCAGCGAGGCGCGGGCCGAGGCGCCGAGATACAGCGACTTATGCGCCCGCGTCTGGCCCACCAGCTTGGCGATGTACTCCAGAATGTTGGCTTCCACGCGCTGCTGGCGCACTTGCTGGCGTAGCGCGGCCAGGTCGGCGGCGCTGAGGATGGGCTGCACGGTCTCGAGGTTGGTGCTGCCCAGGCCGGCGTGGTGGCCGCTGAGAATCTGCACTTCCTCGGCCAGCGTGGGGTAGCCTACGTGCAGCTTGAACAGGAAGCGGTCGAGCTGGGCCTCGGGCAGGCGGTAGGTGCCTTCCTGCTCCACGGGGTTTTGGGTGGCCAGCACCAGGAAAGGCTCCTGCATGCCGTAGGTGGTGCCGTCCTGCGTCACGGTGCGCTCCTCCATCACCTCAAACAGGGCCGATTGGGTCTTGGCCGGCGCGCGGTTGATTTCATCAATCAGCACCACGCTGGCGAAAATGGGCCCGGGCCGAAACTCAAAATCCGCCTTGTTCTGCCGGAACACCGAAGTGCCCAACACATCGCTCGGCATCAAATCAGGGGTAAACTGGATGCGGCTGAACGGCACTTTCAGCGTGCGCGCCAGTAGCTTGGCCATGAGGGTTTTGGCCACGCCCGGCACGCCTTCCAGCAGCACGTGTCCATCGGCCAGGATGGCGGTGAGCAGCAGCTCCAGCAAGTCCGTCTGGCCCACGATGATTTTGCCAATTTCCGCCTTGATGGCCTCAGTTTGAGCTGTCAATCGGGCAAAATCGGTGCGTGGGCCGAAGGTGTTTTCCGGCGCGATGACAGCTTCGGGGGCTGACTGAGCTTCGGGAGCGGCCGGTGTTTCGGCAGCGTCGGCCGCCGGGCTGGTGGCAAAAGGCTGCGGCGTGGCCGGGGGGCTGCCCGCTGCGTCAGGAGCCGGGGTAAGGGAGGTCAGGTCGGGGTTTTCGTTTTCCATTTACAAAGTGCTGGCGTAGCCAATGAATGTCTGGGCGGTTTCCTCGTCGGCGCAAACCGCGAGTAGTTCCGAATGAATTTTAGCGGCGTAGTCGGCCGACACCAGCCGGTGGTGGTAGCGCTTCAGGTCCTGTAGCAGTTCGGCCAGATTGTTCCAGTCGAGGCCATCCATCAGGGCCATTTCAGCAGCCGGGGCCTGCTTGTAGAAGCGCCGCAAATCCCACTGGTATTTGATGAGCACGGCGAGCTTCTCGACGGTGAGCAAGTGCGCGTTCATCGGCCGGCCTCCCGCTTAAAATCACTGAGTGCTTTGCTCAGCTGCAGCAGCTGCTGGTCCGTCATCTGGGGCGCGGTGCGGGCGAAGTTCACCAGCCGCAGCAGCTCATCCACGCGCGGGCGCGGCAGGCCCGATTTCTGGCTGAGGCGCTCGCGGAAGTCGGCATCGGCAAAGTCGGGGCTGTTTTCCTGGAAGCGCAGGCGCAGGTAATCCATGAACAACGCCACCTTCTTCTCGGCAATCAGCGCATGGTTGCTGCCTTGCCGGTAGAGGCTGGCCACGGTGCGCGTAAACAGCAGCGTGGTATTGGGCAAGGGCTTGATGGTGGGAATGATGCGCTGGCGCCGCCGGGCTTCCACCAGCACAAACAGCAGCCCGCCGAACAGGCACAGATAATAGGCCCAGCGCAACGCCTCGTGGGCAAACACCACCCGCAGCAGCGACTGTTCGCCCACCGGCCCCTGCTTCATGTATTCGTCCCACCAGGCCCGGCGCGCGGGCAGATAGGCCAGTGCCGCCTCTGCAAAGCCCGCCGTGCGCGGGCGCAGCAGGTTATAGTTGGTGAAGGCCACCGGCGCCGTGCACAGGTAAAAATGCCCTCGCCCGTAATCAATCCGAACAAAGACGGCGTGGCCCCGCGCATCCGTAGCCAGGGTGCGCCCCACGCGCCCCGAATCTACTTCCAAGTACTGCTCTACCCCGACGCCGGGCAGCCGGATGTGGGCCCGCGCCAGCGCCGGATTGGTGAAGCGCAGGTCGACGGAATCGATGGAGAAAATGCCCTTCAGGTTTTTGGAAGATGTAAGCTCCCGCTCTTTCACCTGGAAGCCCAGGCTGTCGCGCAGCATGCCACGCTGGCTGCGGAAGTGCCTTGCCGCCACAAAAGCGTTGTTGCCGCGAGCCACGTATTGCAGCAAGGCCTGGGCATCGAGGCGAGTTAATTCAAAATCATCGTTTATAAACAGATAATTAGCCGAGCCCGCCCGAAGTGGAATGGCGCCGGTCGATTCTTCCTCCTCATCGTCCTGCCATTCCTCCGCTACGGATGATGCTGCCGAGTCGGGAGCGGTGGCCGTGGTGTCGGCCGCGTTTGCCGCGCTGTCGGCGCTGGCTGAGTCGGTGTTTTCGTGGGCCGAAGCCAGGTCGTTGGCATCGGGCGCCTGGGCCGTCCCGGCCGAGTCAGCGGGGGCTTCGGCTTCTTCCGCTTCGTCGTTTTCTGCGGCTTCGTTGGCCCTGCTCTCGGCTCGGCGCAGGGCTTCGCGCATCTGGCGCGAGGGGTAGTCGGGCGCGGCATCGTCGTAGGCGATGCCGGTGAGCTGGCTGTACACGGGCAGGCGCACGGTTTCCACCGAGTCGGTGCCGAGCAGGCGCGGCAGTTGGTCATACAGCACGTAGGTGCCGTAGGGAATCTTGTCCTTGTTGATGTAGGTCGGGCGCCAGTCCAAGGGCTTGGGCCGGTTGTATTCCAAGGTCACGTAGCCCGCAAACAGCAGCGCCACGCCCAGCAAATACAGGCGAAAGGTCGAAATCTGCGGCATCAGGCGGGTTGGGGAATAGAGGCCGAAACAGCCGGGCGGCCCGCGAGCAGGCTGCTCACGGCGCGCTGGCTGGCGCGCGCCTGCTGGTAGAGCGCGGCATTGAGGCGCAGGTCGCCGTACCACACGTACTCAAACTCGCGCGTGGCTCCGCGGAAAGCATCGCGCAGCGGCCCGGCCGCCAACTCGGCCAGATAGGCGTGGTTGGTTTTGTCGGGCTGCCACTGGATAAACCCATTATCGGTGAGGTGCTTAAGTACTTCGAGGTAGCCCAGGCGGGTAGCCAGGCGCAAGTTGCCGGCCGCCTCGGCCTCGGCAATGCGGGTGCGGAAATCCACCTCGTGAATATTCTCCGAAGCCGTGTCGTAGGCCAGTTGCCCGCGCCGACCTGCGCGCCCGAAGGCAGCCGTCACGTCCACCTGCATCAGCTTGAGAATGGCATACACCAGCACGGCCAGCACCACCGCGTACACGCCGTATTTCCAGCTTAGGCGGCCGGTGGGCGTATCAAACAGATTGCCCAGCCAGCGCCAGATGCGGGCCCAGAAGGCATCCCAGGCGTCGGTGCTGGCGTTGGGCTCCTCGTAGCGGAAGTCGCGCTGGCTGGCCAGCTCGCGCAGGCGGGCGGCATTGAGACGGCGCGTGGGCAGGGGCGTGGTGCGGTCGGCCGGCAGTGGCTTGGGCCGGAATTCGGCCCGGGCGGCCTGGGCCTCCACGGGCGGCTTGGGCGCCGCTTGCGCCGCGCCGCACGCCGCAGCCAGGCAGCCGGCCAGCAGCAGGCGCCGGGCCAGCGGGCCGGGCCGCCTCCCATTCTTCAGTTCAAGCTTACCCAGGAATTCACGCACGCCAAAAGCAGACAACGGCCTTATTCAATCGGTTATAATTTAATCAAAGCTAGCCGCCGGGCGCTAGTATTCGCCTTCTTCGTCGGGGCGGTAGGTGGCACTGCTCACTTGCGGCGCCGTGGTTTGGCCCAGCATGCTTATCATCTGGCGCAGGCCCACGCCCTCGCGCCGCTCCACTAGGTTGAAGTATTGAAACAGCATGGCCACCAGCGGCAGCACCGCCGTGAACACCCAGCCCAGCGCATAAAAGGTCATGGCCGCCACGCTCAGGATTTCCGTGTCGAACTGCCAGTGCAGCAGCATCTTGCCAAACATTAGGGCATAGAATGGGATGATGAAAATGTAGTTGATAACGCCCGTGATAAAGCTGATAATCATGTACAAGCCAAACGTCGACCACCACTTGCCCTTTACCAGGTAGAACGCGCGCCGGAACGCCGCTGTCACGCCGCCATCTTCCATCCACAGCGCCGGGAAGTAAAGCGCCAAACACACCCCCAGCCACAGCAGCAGGGGCAGCAGCAGCACCACAAAGCCCGGGCCGATGAGGCTGAGCGCCCCACCTACCACGCCCATCCCAATCGTCAGGATGATGCCCAGCAGCAGAAACGCGCCGACCACGCGGCCCAGCCGGGACCATATCATGGCCCACACGCGGCCAGGGGCCACCGGCTCGTCGGGCGGGGTGGCCATGCGCACCCGCACAAAGGCATACACCGTGCTCGACAACAGGATGAACGCCGCCAGAAAGCCCAGCGCCATCAGGCCAATGCCCAGGATAGACGTGACGTCGGCAAAAGGATTGGCCGCGTTATAGGGCTGGGCAATTTGCACCGGCCCGCCCAGCCGGTTGCGGCCGCTGGGCACATTGGGCATCATGCCCAGTATCTTGCCCATAAAGAGCCCCATGCCGATGCCCGCCAGCAGCGCGCCCGGCAGCACGAAGTAGAGCAGGCACTTCACCAACGGCTTAAACTGGGCCGCCACAAATTCAAACGTAGCCCCGATTTTGGCCCCAAAATCCCGCTCGCGCCGGAAATCGGCTTCACGGGTAAACTTGCTTTTTGCTTGCATCACAGGAGGGTAGGAGTAGGCATTGGAACGATAGAGGTGGCTGAAGCCCGGTGGGCTGGCCCGGTTTATCAGGCACTAATATTCGCCTTCGTCGGTGGGCTGGTAGGTGGCATTGCGGGCCTGCGGGGCGGCCGTCCGGCCCAGGGTGTCCACCAGCAGGCGCAGGCCGGTGCCTTCGTGGCGCTCCACCAGGTTGAAATACTGGAAGGCCAGCGCCAGCAGCAGCGGCGGGTAAAGCAGCAAGGTGGAAAGACTGCCGATGCAGGCAATGACCACGCTCACGAGCGGCGACCGGGTGCGGGCCGCCTGCAGCATGGCCGAAAACCCGCCCGAAACCAGCACCGCCACGCCGCCGATGCCCGCCATCACCACGTAGTAGAGCAGCAGCGCAATAGCAATGAGGCCGAACGTCGACCACCATTTGCCGCGCATCAGCAGCCAGCAGCGGCTGAAAGTGGCACCAAAGCCGCTGCCTTCGTTGAGCTGAATGATGAAAAACAAGCTCAGCACCACGCCGAGGTAGAACCCGGGCACCAGCAGCAGCAGGAAGCTGACCCCAACGAGCAAGCCCACCACCCAAAGCGACAGGAAAGCCCCCACAAACTTGCTTCGCACCACGGCCCACACTTCGGCCACGGCGGGCGGCGGGCCGGGCGCGCGGCGCTGGGCCAGCAGCGTTACGTAGCCATACATGCTCAAAATCAACAGAATGAGCGAAATAGAGCCAATCAGGGAGCCGAGCCAGTAGGCCGGCGAAATGAAAAGGGATTTCCATATGCCCGCCTGCATGTCCAGTGCGCCACCGGGGCTGGTAAGCTGGCCGGGCGCCGGCCGGGAAAACACCACCGGCAGGTACCGCTGAATCAGTACCTGCAACACGCTGCGCACCAGCAGGACCGGCAATATCACGTAGGCCAGCACCCGGCCCAGTGGCCGCCAGTGCGCGCCGATGAACTCCAGCGTGGCCGAGATTTTCTGGCCGAAGTCCCGCTCGTGGTAAAAATCAGACGCTTGGTTATAAGGTAGATGCATGAGCTGCCGGTGAGAAGCCTAAATGGAAGAAGCCGCCGCCTGCCGCCGCGCCAGCTGGCGCGGATACAGCACGAAATACCAGCCAATGAAGGCCGCCGACGTGCCAATGATGCCCAGGCTAACCGCCAGCGGCATCTCGGTGTGGCGCGTCACGAAGCCTTCGAGGAAGCCGGCCACCACGAAGATGGGCACCAGCCCGATGGCGATTTTCAGGCCGTCGCGCGCGGCCAGCCGGAACGCCTCGGCCCGGCTGAACGTGCCCGGAAACAGCAGGCCCCGCGCCATCACAAAGCCCGCCGCCCCGGCCACGATGATGGCCGAAATCTCCAGCGTGCCGTGAATCCAGATGGTGAGCACCGAAGCCTTCAGCACGTGGTAATGATAGAAAAAATACTGGAACGCGCCCAGCATCAGGGCATTGCGAAACATGAAAACCAGCGTGCCTGCGCCCAGCGTCACGCCGAGCACGAAGGTGGTGAGGGCTACTTTGATGTTGTTGGTGGTGATGAACAAAAACATGAGCGTCTCGCCTTCCTTCTTGTACACCGCCATGGGGTCGCCTTTGCGGATGTTTTCGATGGTCTGGTTCACGTAGCCGTCGCCGAGGATGACGCGCACAAATGAGTCGTCGTAAGCCGCCGAAAGCGCGCCCAAGGCCGTGAACACCAAGAAAATAAGCGCCGTGAAGGCCAGCGTGCGGTGGTGCCGCGCCACCACCAGCGGCAGCTCCACAGCCCAGAACTGGCCGAAACGGCCGTGGCGCTGGCGCTTGTTGGCGTAGAGGCGCTGGTGCACCTTGCCGGCCAGCCCGTTGAGGTAGGCGGTGGTGGGGGAGGTGGGGTAGAAGGTCTGGGCGTAGGCCAGGTCGTCGGTGAGGGCCACGAAGCGGGCGGCCAGCTCGTCGGGGCCCACGTTGGGCCGCTTTTCGTACTGCTGCCAGCGCTCCTGGTTCTGGCGCAAAAAAACGGCTTCTCGCATGGGTCAGAATTGAAGGCCTTAAAGATAGGAAGCCGCCGCCACCGAACCACCCGCGCCGCCGGAGGGCGCGGCGAAGTTTTGCGCGGCGCGGGTTATGCCGTTTCTTCGTTGGAAAATCCCCATCCACCCGCATGGCTACCGTCCGCGTCCACACTGCCCAAAACGTTTCGCTCGAATACGAAGTCGCCAGCCTCGGCGACCGCATTGTGGCGGCCATTCTCGACTACCTCGTGCTTGGGGCTTGGGTGTTTGCCTGCGGGCTGATATCCTCCGGGCTCAGCCTCAATGGTAATGTTTCCACATTGGTGATGGGGCTTCTGGCGGGGGTGCCTTTCGTATTCTATGACCTCATCTGCGAGGTATTTTTTAATGGCCAGAGCATTGGCAAGCGGGCCCGCGACATCCGCGTGATGCGCCTCGACGGCACCGCGCCCAGCGTGGGCGACTACCTGCTGCGCTGGCTGCTACGCATTGTCGACATCACCATGGCGAGCGGCCTGGTGGCCATCATCACCATCGCGGCCAACGGCCGCGGGCAGCGCCTCGGCGACCTGGCCGCCGGCACCACGGTGGTGAAGGTGCGCCCGCAGGCCACTTCGCCGCTGGCGCCCGGCCTCAGCCCCGTTGTGGGATACCAGCCCGTGTTTCCGCAAGCCGCCCTGCTGGCCGACCACGACGTGGCCCTGGTGCGCCAGCTAGTGCAGCAGGCCAGCGCCCGCGGCAACTACGAGGTGCTCAACGAAGTAGCCAACAAGGTGAAGGAAATCACCGGCATCCGCACCGATTTGCAGGACGGCCCCTTCCTCCAGACTGTGCTGCGCGACCACGCCCACCTGGCCGCCATGGCGTAAGGTGTTGATTAGTATTAAACATACAGTCATGCTGAGCGCAGTCGAAGCATCTCTGCCGCAGCAGTAATTCGGCCGAAAGGATTAGTTACGCGGGGGAGATGCTTCGACTGCGCTCAGCATGACGTTCATTATAAAGACACAAAAAAGCGGCTTGCCCAACGTGGGCAAGCCGCTTTTGCATGGAAGCCGGATGAGCGCTTAGTTGCGCGTCATGGCCTTGTTGGTGGACAACTCCGAGGAGGGAATGGGCCACACGTAGAGCACATCGGTGGGGTTCACGGCCGACACCGAGCCCTTGCCCGGGATGGGCGCGAGCTGGCGCATGAGGTCGATGTTGCGCAGGCCTTCGCCCAGGAATTCGATGCGGCGCTCGAGCAGCAGAGCATCCAGCATGGCACTGGCCGAGGCGAAGGTGGCATAAGCGCCGGCCGGGTTCGAGCGGGTCCGCACGGCGTTGAGCAGCAGCAAGGCTTGGGCATCAACCGAATTGGTGGAGCGCACCCGGGCTTCGGCCAGATTGAGCATTACCTCGGCGTAGCGGATAATCGGGGCTTTATCGGTGTAGGCCGCACCGGCGTTATTGGTGCCGTTGGGGTACTTCTTCAGGAAGGACTCGCCGCCCACCACCTGCACGAAGTTGGTGCGGCGGGCGTCGGTGGCGGCAAAGGCGGAGCTGGCAAGAATGCCGCCAGCGGCCGTGTTCAGGCCGTATTCGCCGTTGCCGCCGTTGGCTGCCCCGGGGGGCAGGAAGTAGTAAGCCAGCTGGTTTTGGGTACCTGGCGCGTCCGACGTGGTGAATGGGGCCGAAAAAATGCTTTCCGTCGTTTCCTGCGGGAGGGCAAACACGGCGGCGACCGAGGCGTTCAGGGCGTTGGCCACGCCAGTGGGGGCCGCGAAGGGCGCGGTGGCCGGCACCAGCTTGTTGGCTTCGCGAATCACGTCGGCGTAGCGGCCCATGCTCAGGTACACCCGCGTTTTGAGGGCGATGGCCGTGTTGCGGTGGGCCCGCGTCACGTTGAGCGTGGCGCTGCCGTTGGTCAGCGGCAGATTAGTTTCGGCGGCGTCCAGGTCGGCCAGAATCTGGGTATAGACCTCCGCTACCGAGCTGCGGGCCAGGTTGTTGCCGGTGTCGTCCACTTCGCCCCGCAGGCGCAGGGGCAGTCCGGGCTTGCTGCCGGCGCCGTCGGCGTAGGGCCGGGCGTAGAGCTGCGACAGCGAGTAGTAGCACAGCGCGCGCAGCAACTGCGCCTCGCCGCGGTAGTTTTTGACCTTGGCGGCGTAGTCGGCGGGGAAGATGGGCGCGACAAACTTCGAGGCATTGGCGTCGAGGCCGGCCAGAAACACGTTAATCTGGTTGATGGCAGCGTAGCCCGCGCCCCAGGTGTTGATGACGTCGTTCTGCGAGGTTTCGGTGAGCGTGTGGTTCCACACGGCCGTGCCGGTCACCAGGTTGGAGGCGCGGTTGAGGAAATCCTCGGCCCGGATGTCGTTGAAAATCTGGAAGCGGCCCCCCAGAAAGGTCCCCACTTTCACGTAGCTGTACATGCCGTTGGCCTGCAGCTCGACCCGCGCGGGGGTGTCGAACACCACCTTGTCGGAGAAGAGCGTGACGGGAACGGGGGAGAGCTTATCGGTTTGGCACGACGAGAAGGCGCCGGCCGCGAGCATGGCCGCGCAGAGAGCGGTGGCTGCCTTGGTGTTGAAAAATATTTTCATCGGAATAATGACAGATTAGAAGCCAATGTTGAGGCCCACGGTGTAGGTGCGCGCCTGGCCCACCGAGTTGCGGTCGACGCCGGCGCCGGTGTTGGCACCGGAGTTCACGCCGCTTGTGCCGTTGGTCGAAATCTCCGGGTCGATGCCCGAGTATTTCGTCAACAGCGCGGCGTTTTGCACCTGCACGTAGACGCGGGCGCTGGCCACGCTGATGCGGCTCAGCAAAGTCTGGCTCAGCGAGTAGCCCAGCGACACCTGCCGCAGGCGGGCAAAATCGCCCTTCTCCACGTTCGACGACATCACCAGGGCCGAGCCGTTCGACACGTTGTCGGTGTACACCACCCGGGGCCACTTGGCATTGCGGTTGTTTTCGGTCCAGTGGTCGAGGATGTCGACTTCGTTGTTCCAGAAGCGCTGGTCGTGCAGGCCCGACTTGGTGCCGTTGTAGATGTAGTTGCCGCCCGAAAACTGCACGAACAGGCCCAGGTCGATGCCTTTGTAGCGGAAGGTGTTGTCGAAGCCGCCGTACCAGGTGGGCAGCACCGGGCCGTAATACACGCCGTCCTGCAGCTGGGTGGGCGCGGAGGTGTTGGTGTTGGTGTCCTTGATGGTCCAGCCGGTCGAGCCCACGCCGGTGGTGCCCTGGTGGTTGTACTCCACGATGGTGCCGTCGGCTTTCTGTATCATGCGGCGGCCGTTGTCGGGGTTCACGCCCAGCGAGCGCACCGCCAGAATTTCGCCCACCGAGCGGCCCACTTCCGTGTAGTTGGCTACTTCGAGGCCGCCCGTGGAGGTGGGCAGGCGCTGGCCTTCGGTGGCCAGCGACAGCACCCGGTTTTTGAGCGTGGTCACGTTGAGGCTCGTCGTCCAGCTGAAAGCTTTGTCCTGGAACACGTTGTACGATACATCTGCCTCGATGCCGGTGTTGCGCATCGAACCCACGTTGGCGGAGATGGAGTTGTTGGGAATGCCCTTGGAGGGGGACTGGGGCACGTCCAGAATCAGGCCGTCCACCAGGTTTTCGTAGTAGGCAAAGTTGCCCCGCAGGCGGTCCTGAAAGAAGCCGAACCCGAGGCCGATGTCGGTTTTCTTGCTCGTCTCCCAGGTCAGATTTGGGTTGCCGGCGTTGCTGTAGTACAGCGTGGGGCTGGCAGCGTAAAGGCCCGAGGTGTAGGTGGAGAGGGCCACAAAATCGCTGATGCCCTGGTTGTTGCCCACCACGCCGTAGCTGCCGGTCAGCTTCAGCGTCGAGAAGACCGCGCCCAACGACGAGTTTTTCCAGAAGTCCTCTTCCGATACTACGTAGCCCAGCGAGGCACCGTAGAAGTTGCCGTACTTTTTGGCGAAGGCCGAATAACCGTCGCGGCGCCCGCTCAGGCTGGCCAGGTACTTGTGGGCGTAGTTATAGTTCACCCGGCCAAAAAACGACACCAGGTAGTTGGTGCCCTGGAACTGGCCCGACGACGCGATGTTGGTGTAGTTGCCCTGGAAGGTGGTGAAAAAGTCGTCGGCCACCCCGGTGCGCGAGGCGCCCCAACGCTGGATGTCGGTGTTCTGCTGCTCGTTGCCCACCAGCAGCGACAGGTTGTGGTTCTCGCCGAAGGTGTGGTCGTACTGCAGGGTGTTCTGCCAGTTCCAGCGCTTGTTGGTGCGGTAGTAGTTGTCGGCCTCGCCGGTGGGGGTGAGCGAGCCGGGCAGCGAGGTGAAGAAGGCTTTGTCCTCGAAGCTCAGGTTGTTGACGCCGTAGTTGGTGCGCAGGTTCAGGCCCTTAAAGATTTCCCAATCGGCGTACACGCTGCCTTCAATCTGGCTGCCGTCGGAGGTGAAACGGTTGTTTTTGATGTCGACCACCGGGTTGATAAAGCCAATGACGAAGGGCTGGCCGTTGGCCGGGTTCAGGTTGGGACCGGGCCCGATGCTGGTGCCGCTCACGTTGGGGCTGCCGTCGGGGTTGTAGGCGGCCAGGTTGGGCGGCAGCAGGATGGGCACCCGGCCCAGGCCCGCCGAGCCAAAGGCGTTGTCGCCCACCGAGCCCGTGTTCGGCGAGGAGTTCATCGTGTTGGAGTACGCCACGCGCATGCCCACTGTGAAGTTCTTGAACACCTTGTGGTCCACGTTCACCCGCGCCGAAATGCGCTTGAAATCGTTGTTCACAATCATACCCTTCTGGTTGGTGTAGCCCACCGACGAGAAAAAGCTGGTCTTTTCCGTGCCGCCCGAGAAGTTCACGTTGTGCGACTGCGAAAAGCCCGTGCGGTAGATGTAATCATACCAGCGTGTGTCGGCCGCGTTGCCGTTGGCATCGGCTAGTTTGAAGCCTTCCACGTTAGTGGCCGCCGCGCCGATGGCGCGCCGGTTGGCGTTGAGGTTGCGCACGGCTTCGTTTTTCACGTCTACGTACTGCTGAGCATTCAGCACATCGTACAGGCGCACCGGCTTCGACCAGCCAGCCCACGTGTCGTAGTTCACGTGGCTCTGGCCCTTGCGGCCCTTTTTGGTCGTCACGAGGATAACCCCGCCCGCCGCCCGCGACCCGTAAATGGCTGTTGCCGAGGCATCCTTCAGCACTTCCATGCTTTCGATGTCGGCCGGGTTGAGGTTACTGAGCGGGTTGTTTGGCACGCTGCCCAGGGCCGAGGTGTTGCCCGTGAAAGTCGGAATGCCGTCAATCACAATCAGCGGCGTCGAGCTCAGGTTGATGGAGTTTACGCCGCGAATGCGGATAACGGGCGGGTTGTTCAGCACGCCGTTGGGCGTGGTGATGTTCACGCCCGGGGCCCGGCCCTGCAAGGCCTGGTCGAAGCTTTGCACCGGCGAGGTGGCAATCTCCTTGCCGGTGATGGTGGCCACGTTGCCCGTCAGGTCGCGGCGCGACTGCGTGCCGTAGCCCACCACCACCACTTCATCGAGGCCCTTGGCATCGGTTACCAGGCTGACCTTGACCGATGATTTGTCGCCGATGGCGACTTCCTGCGTGGCGTAGCCCACGTAGGAAAATACCAGCGTGTTGGCCGTCGAAGGCACCGAGATGGAGAATTTGCCATCCGCATCCGACGAAGTGCCGAGCTTGGTGCCTTTCACCAGCACCGTCACGCCCGGAATCGAAGCGCCGTCGGAGCCGGCCACGGTGCCGGTCACGGTGCGGTCCTGGGCCCGCACGGAATGGGTGGTCAGGACCAGTAGCAGGGCCAAAAAGAGGAGTAGGGTTCTTCTCATGAGGAAAAGTTTTGATTGAAAAAATGGTGAGTGAAGCAGCGAATATAGAGAATGAATTTTTGACAATAGAAACCCGTAATCGCATTAATTTTTTTAATCCATTTCTGTGTTTAGGCGCTCTATTGACGAAAAGGAGGGAATAATTTACAAGACCCGGTGAACTGTATATAGTGGGTGATGCCTCACTGCCTGGAATTACACACGGCTGAACAATGATGTGCCGATGGGTTTTGCTGATGAAATGATTAGGACATAAAAAAAGTCCGCTGAGCACGCTCAGCGGACTTTTCTGAAGAAATGGTTCTCAGCTATTGCTGATAAGGGGCAAAAGGCGGCTTCGAGTGCTGGACCATGCCCGCAGCGTTTGACAGCTACTCAGCACCGGGCCTGCTGCGGGGTGCTTACCATGGCACCGGCTGGCCCTGCCAGGTGAGGAAGCTGCCGTTTTCGTCGGCGTGCAGCTGCTCGGCCAGGCGGATGATGCCGCGAGCCGAGTCGGCGGGCTCTTGGGTGGCGTGGTCGCCGCCCATGTCGGTGCGCATCCAGCCCGGGTCCACAAGCACCGAAATCAGGCCCATGTGACCAATCTCGGCGGCCAGGCTGCGCATGTACATGTTCAGGGCGGCCTTGCTGGCGCTGTAGTGGTAGGGGTCGCCGGTGGCTTTCCACGTCAGGGAGCCCTGGCCCGAGGAGATGCTCAGAATGCGGCCCTTCTGGCCGGCGCGCAGCAGCGGCAGCAGCGCCTGGGCCACCAGCAGCGGCCCAATGGCGTTCACCTGCATGGTTTCGATGGCGTCGTCGTGGGTGAGCTGGCCCAGGCGCTGGTGGGCGTCGCCCGAGCCCGCGTGCGGGTACACCCCGGCGTTGTTGATGAGCACATCGAGGCCGTCGGTGGCGCTTTGCACGGCCTGCACGGCGGCGGCAATGGAGTCGGCGCTGGCCACGTCGAGGGGCAGTAGGGTCAGGCGGTCGGGGTACTGGCGGCGCAGGCGGTGCAGGTCGCCGGCCTCGGCGGGCTTCCGGCTGGTAGCAAACACCTGGTCGCCGCGCTCCAGGTACTGGCGGGTAAGTTCGAGGCCCAGGCCCCGGTTGGCTCCGGTGATGAAAACGCGCATGGTTCAGTAAAGGGTTGGTGGGGAAAACAGAGGAATTTGGGGCTGCAGTTTACGCACAAAACCGTCGTAAATTTCACGCATTCCTCCCCCAAGCGATGCCCGCCATCCGCTTTTTCGGCGCCCACCGGGCCGTCATTCCGCCACTTGCAGCAGCACGGTGGCCTGCGGCCGGCCTTCCACGCGCAAGCGCAGGGTGTAGAGGCCGTGCCCGGCGAGTGGCGCGGCCCACGGCAGGGCGTGCGGGCCAGCGGGCAGCCAGCCAAACGTTTGGCTGCTCAGCAACCGGCCCAACGGGTCGAACAGGTCGAAGGCCACGCGCCCGGATTGGCGCAGGGTGAAGGCCAAGTGGCGGGGGCCGCTGCCCGGGTTGGGATACACGCGCACGTCGGTAGCCGCCCCGGCGCGGGCGCGGGTAGCCGATACCACGGGGCGAGCCACAGCAATATCGGAAATAAGGCTATAGGCAATAGCGCCGCCCACGGGCCCCACCAGCGTGGCCGCGCCGGTGGCGGGGCTGAGCGTGTAAAGGAACGCCTCGGAGATGTTGCCCGTCAGAGCCGAGCGCACCAGATACAACGTGTTGCTACCGGATACCGGGTTGTAGTCCACGTCGAAACTCGATAGCGCGCCCGTCAGGCTCAAGCCCACCGGCCCGGCGGTGCGCAGCGTGCCGGTGTTGGGCGGGTTCAGCGTCACCAGCCGGCCGGCGCTCTTGTCGAGGCCATAGAGCGAGGTCGCTGCACTGCCATTGTAGGTGTTCGTATAGGCGATGGCGCCCACGGAGGGCGTTTGGCCGGCGTAGGCGTCGGTGCTGGCGTAAGCCAGGGGCGCATCGGTGGCCACCAGTGCGCCGGTGCCGGGGTCGAGCCGGTAGTTGGCGGTATTTCCCACCACCCGCACCTGGTCGGCCACCGGGTCAAACCCAAACCCGATGTTGTTGGAAGAATTGCCCAGCCCCAGCGAAAGCGCCGGGCCCACCGGTGTGGCCACGCTGGTATTCCGGTTCAATACAAAGAGGCGGGCTTGAAAGTTGCTGTATGCCAGCAAGTAAAGCTGGCCCGTCGCGGGCCGGGTTTCAATGGCAACCGGCAACAGCCCCCCCGTGCCCGTGATGTAGGCCATGCGGGTGAGCGCGGCGGGTGCGGCCGCATCGAACGACGCTAGGCTGGCAGCACCGGCCACATCTGTGCTGGGCATTAAGGCATACACTGTTTGAGCATGCGCCTGCGACCGGATTCCAAACAGCCCAGCCGTGGCCAGAAATAGAGCAGTAAAAGATGTGCGCATACCCAGACAGTAAAAGGTGAACCCAACCGGACGACAGCTGCCCCCGCGCCAGACACGGACGCGGCCCTGCCGGGCGCCCAAGGTAAACGAAAAGCCCTGCGCACCAAAATGATGCGCAGGGCTTTTGCCAAAAAACGGTGCCAAGGCGTGCCGCGCCGGTTCGAGCAGATTAGCCCGCCGCCACGGCCTTGCGGCGGCTGGGGCGCGTCAGGCGCTCCACGCCCTGCTCCAGCAGCTCCTCGTCGCGGTCGGTCTTTTTCACGGTCCAGCTCAACGAGTAGAGGTCCTTGCGGCGGTCGCGCAGGTTGCGCACGGCACCGCTGGTGTTCAGGTCTTTGAGTAGGTCAAGGTCGAGGTCGGCAATGAGCGTCATCTCGGTGTTGGGCGTAGCTTCGGCCACGATGGCATCGTGCGGGAAGGCGAAGTCGGAGGGGCTGAACACGGCCGACTGCGAGTACTGAATGTCCATGTTTTCGACGCGCGGCAGGTTGCCCACCGAGCCGGTGATGGCCACGTAGCATTCGTTCTCGATGGCCCGGGCCTGGGCGCAGATGCGCACGCGCTGGTAGGCGTTCTTGGTGTCGGTCCAGAAGGGCACGAACAGGATTTTCACGCCCTCGTCGCTCAGCATGCGGGCCAGCTCCGGGAATTCGATGTCGTAGCACACCAGAATGCCGATTTTGCCGAAGTCCGTGTCGAAGCACTTGAGCTTGTCGCCGCCGCGCATGCCCCAGTAGCTGGCCTCGTCGGGCGTCACGTGCAACTTGTACTGCTCGTCCACGGTGCCGTCGCGGCGGCAGAGGTAGGCCACGTTGTGCAGCTTGCCGTCCTCGTACACCGGCATCGAGCCGGCCACAATGTTGATATTGTAGCTCACGGCCAGCTCCATCATCTTGATTTTGATGGGCTCAGTGAAGGCCGCCATGGCCCGGATGGCTACCGACGGCGAGTCCTCGTTGGTGAGGGCCATGAGCGGGGCGTTAAAGAACTCCGGAAACATCACGCAGTCCGACTTATAGCCGCTTACCGTGTCCACGAAGAACTCCATTTGCTGGAGCAAGTCTTCCAGGCTGCGGGTGGCGCGCATCTGCCACTGCACCACGCCAATGCGGACGTTGGACTTAGTGTTGCCGATGAGCTTTTCCGTCTCTTCGTAATACACGTTAATCCACTCCAGCAACGTGGCGTAAGCCTTTGATTCCGAATCGTAAGGCAGGTAGCCCCGGATGAGCTTGCGCACGTAGAACTCGTTCGAGAGCTGGAAGGTGAGGATGGGGTCGACCAGCTCCTTGTTGCGCACCATCTCCACGTACTTGGCGGGCGTCATCTCGTTGGCGTAGGCCGCGTAGCCAGGAATGCGGCCGCCGGCCACCATGGCGCGCAGGTTCAGGTTCTCGCACAGTTCCTTGCGGGCGTCGTAGAGGCGGCGGCCCAGGCGCAGGCTGCGGTACTCAGGGTCCACGAACACGTCGACGCCGTAGAGGGTGTCGCCGTCGGGGTCGTGGGTGTCGAACTTGCCGTTGCCCGTGATTTTGGCGTAGGTGTGCTTATCGCCAAACTTGCTGTAGTCCACAATGATGGCTAGCGCGGCGGCCACCAGCCGGCCGTTGTCTTCAATGCCAATCTGGCCCTCGGGAAACTTGCGGAGCAGGGCCGCAAACTCATCGGCCGCCCAGGCGCCTTCCATGTTGGAATACACCTTGTCCATGATGTCCTTAATGGCCTTGAAATCAGAGCGGCGCAGCGTGCGCAGCACCAGCTTGTGGGCCGGCACGGCGGTAGGCGTGAGGCGCTCGGCCGCCAGCGCGGCAATGGGCGAAACAACTTTCTTGGCGTGGGCGCCGCTAGGGGCCGCTTTGCCGTTCGTGGCTTTGCCGTTGGAAGAAGAACTCATAAGAATCGAAATCGAAAATGCAGGAAAAACGGCGGGCAACTGCGCGGGAGTGGCAACGCCAGCTCCACAAAATTACCCAATAAAAAACCCGTTGGCCGGGGCAGCCAACGGGTATGCAAACGAAAAACCGCGCAAAACGGTGCAAATGGGCCGAAATTACTCCCGCACAACCCGCCGCGTAGCCGTGCCGCGCGCCGTCGTCACCGTGAGCAGCGCCACGCCGCGGAAGATGCCAAAGGCCTCGGCGCCCAGCGTAAGCTCGCCGGCCGAATTGTTGAAGCTGCGCCGGAACAGCTGCCGCCCCACCAAATCGGTGGCCGACACGGTGAGCGGGCCGCTGCCAGCCGGCAGGCTGAGCGTGAGCGGGCTGCCCACGGCCGAGGGGTTCGGGTAGGCGCTCAGGGCCGCATCAGTGGCGGCGTCGCGGGTGGCGAGGCGCACGATGCGGCGGTAAATGTCGCGGTACTCCACGCCGGTGATGGTTTCCTGGCCGGCTATCAGCGTGGTGGTGATGGTGAGCAGCGGCACGTGCTGGGTTTTGGCCAGCCACTTGTACTCGCGCGTCACCGGCACATCGAAGCCCTGGCTGATGCCGCCCACCGAAATGCTGTCGTGGTCCTGCAGGCGCGTCACCACGCGCACCGTCTGGAACGTGCCGAAGGGCGTGGTGAGCGTGCCCCAGGCATCGGGCTTGTTCACACGCTTGCGCTTCTGGCTGAGGTAACCCACTGCCGCAGCGGCCGCAGGCGTAGTGAAGTAGGAATTGCTGGAATCGGCCGCGCTGGCGAAACTCAGCGGAAAGCGGTAAATAATGTCCTGTTGGGCTTGGCTGGCATACGTAACCGGCACGGCCGTGCCCGCCAGCGTGCCCCCAAAGCCCACCGAGCGGAAATCCTGCTGCGCCGCCGCGGCCGTCGAGAGTTTGTAAAACTCATACGTGTCGGTGATGGGCAGCACGCCGCTGGCGGCCAGCGGCAGGGGCTTCTGGCCCGCCACCGTGGCCTGGTTCACGCCCCCAAACAGGGGACCGAACGTGAAGGCGTACAGCACCGAAGTGGCCGTGACGGTGGCCAGCGGCAGATACGTTTCCACGCGCTGCGAGGTGGGTACTAGGCCGGCGTAGTTCCAGGTCTGGTTGGCGCCGCGCCGGGTGAGGGGCGGCGCCGTGGCGGGCAGCACCGGGCTGGCCACGCTCAGGCGCAGCGAATCGACGCCCGCGGTGAGTGAGGGCATGTCCGTGCGGTCGATAATGGGCGAAGTGGTCTGGGCCAGAGCCGGGCCGGCAAGGAGAAGCAAAAAGGGTAGGAGTTGGCGCATAGGGTCAGCTGTTTAGGCGGCTACGAAGATACGCGCCGAACAAACTTCCAACCCCATGCGCGGCAAATAGGCTCACACGCCCTGCATCTCGGGCACCTCGCCGGCCGGCACCACCAGCTTGCCGGCGGTGGCGGCCACAATCTGCTCCACGCTCACGCCGGGCGCCCGCTCGCGCAGCACGAAGCCGTCGGGCGTCACGTCCATCACGGCTAGCTCGGTCACGATTTTCTTCACACAACGCAGTCCCGTGATGGGCAACGTGCAGTCGGCCAGAAGCTTGCTGCTGCCATCTTTGGCCACGTGCTGCATGGCCACGATGATGTTTTTGGCCGAAGCTACCAGGTCCATGGCGCCGCCCATGCCTTTCACCATCTTGCCGGGAATCTTCCAGTTGGCGATGTCGCCGCGCTCGGAAACTTCCATGGCGCCGAGGATGGTGAGGTCCACATGTTCGCCGCGAATCATGCCGAACGAATCGGCCGAGGAGAAGATGCTGGAGCCGGGCAGCGTGGTCACGGTCTGCTTGCCGGCGTTGATGAGGTCCGGGTCAACCTGGTCTTCTGTCGGGAAGGGGCCCATGCCGAGCAGGCCGTTTTCCGACTGCAGCTCCACGTTGATGCCATCGGGTATGTAGTTGGCAACCAGCGTGGGAATGCCGATGCCGAGGTTGACGTAGGAGCCGTCTTTTACTTCTTGGGCAATTCGTTTGGCGATGCCGTGTTTGTCGAGCATGGGGGTGGGGTTTCGGGGTGGGATGGGGGATGATTTTAATAGCAGAACGTCATGCAGAGCGCAGCGAAGCATCTTTACCGCTATACTAACTTAAATCGCTAACATAAGCAGACCTTCGATTCAACGAAGCGGTGAAGATGCTTCGCTGCGCTCTGCATGACGTTCTTTTTTACTTTTCGTAACCGGCTTACGGCTTCTGTTCTGGTACAAACGCCTCATACACCGCTGCCTTGAACTTGCCGGCCAAATCGCGGCCCGTCGTGTTGGGGTATTTCTGGGTGTAGATGAGAGCTACCAGCTTCGTCTTGGGGTCGACCCAGTACGTGGTGCCGAAAATGCCGCCCCACTCGTACGAGCCGGCCGACAGGCCCGGCAACTTGGCATTCTGGGGCGTCACGATGCTGAAACCCAGGCCGAACTTATTGCCGCCCTGGCTCACGTCGCCCATCTGGTTCTGCGTAATCAGGGCCACAGTGGCGGGTTTCAGCAGCTGGCGGCCGTTGTAGCGGCCATTGTCAAGCATCATTTGCAGAAAGCGGGAGTAGTCATCGATGGTGGACGACAGGCCCGCGCCGCCCGAAAAGTACGTGCCGCCCGACGCCTTCGGGTAGTTGGGATACATGCGGCCCAGCGGCTGCACCAGCGGCTCCATGTACACGGTTTGCCTGTTGGCGTCTTCGGTATAAAGCTGGACCAGGCGCGCCTGCTTGTCGGCGGGCAGGTAAAACCAAGTGTCCTTCATGCCCAGCGGCTCAAACAGGCGCGTGCGCAGATACTTATCCAGCGGCTGGCCCGAAAGCACCTCAATCAGCCGGCCCAGCACGTCCACGCTCAGCCCGTAGGTGAACCGCTCGCCCGGCTGGTGCATGAGCGGCAGCTTGCCCAGCGCATCCATCGACACCGCCAGCGAGCCCGCCGGCGTGCCAATGCCGCTCGGAATGTGCGCTTTGGCATAAATGGCCCGGGCTTCCTTGCTGCCGATGATTGGGTAGCCAATGCCCGAGGTGTGCGTGAAAAGCTGCCGGATGGTGATTTCGCCCTTGGCCGGCACGGTGGTGTAGGTGGTGTCCTTTTCGTTGAAGGTGGCCAGCACCGTGGGGTTTTTGAACGCCGGCAGGTACTTCGAAATTGGGTCGTCGAGCTGGAATTTGCCTTCGTCGTACAGCAGCATCAACCCGATGCTGGTAATGGCCTTGGTCTGGGAGGCAATGCGCACGATGGCGTCGGTGCGCAGCGGCGTTTGCTGGATGTAATCATCATAGCCCACTGCTTTGCGGTAGAGCACCTTGCCATCGCGCATCACCAGGGCGATGGCGCCGGGCACGTACTTATTGGGGCGGTATATTACGTTGCCGCTGCCGTCGTTCAGCACTTTGGCCAGCGAGCCCTTCCCCGGTTGGTCGGCGGTGTACTCCTGCAGCAACTGGTCGATGCGCTGGGCTTCGGGCGGGTCGACGGTGCCGGGGGATTTGATGCCCGGCAGGAGCTGGCTTTTAATTGCCGGGCCGGCCGGCGCCTTGCGGGCGGGCGCCGTTACCTGGGCCACGGCCCCGTAGCCGCTCAGCAGCAATAGCAGCGCGAATGATGGTTTGCGTAGAGTCATGAAGGCAAGGTGATTATCGAATAGGAGGGTCCGTGGAAGAAGCAGAACGGGAAGCGGCCAGCCGCCGCAGCTGGAACCATTGCGCTATGCGCACGCCCACCAGCAGCGCCAGCAGCCCGGGAATGAGCAGCAATAGTACCCAGGTGTTGGCTTCGTTGTAAGAAGTGTGCGCACGGTTGGCCAGATTCACCATAAAATCGGTGCAGTACCAAAACGCGAAATGCACCAGGCGGGCGCCCCACGACAGTAAACTATTCACGGCGCTGCGCTTTAAGTTGCCGAATCAGTACCGCGTTGCGCAGCGCCCCATAGGTGAGGCCCAGCAGCAAGAGCGGAATCAACACGAGGTAGAAGCCAATATTGACGGCCGCATACCATTGCCGACCACCGCCCATCAGCCCTTTGATGGTGGCCACGAATAATGGCCTCAGGCGAAAATAGGCCGGGCTGTTGGCCGGCGTGGCGTGTGGGCAGCCGTGCATTTCGCAGTAGCGCGAGCAGCGACCCGCCAGCTGGGCCGTGGTGGGCGGCGGACTGGTTTCGTTGATGTACACCCCGAAAGCCACCGGCAGCGTCGCCAACAGCAGCACCAGCAGCGCCAGCAACAGGCGGATACGCAAGGCAAGTCGCATGGCTCAGGCCGCTTGGTTTCCGCTACAAAGCCGCCCGCACGGTGCGCTGCTCGATGCGCTTCTCGTACCGCTCGCCCTGGTAGATGCGCTGCACAAAAATGCCTGGCGTGTGAATTTGGTTGGGGTCGAGCTCGCCGGCAGGCACCAGCTCCTCCACTTCGGCCACCGTAATTTTGCCGGCCGTGGCCATCATGGGGTTGAAGTTGCGGGCTGTGCTTTTGTAGATGAGGTTGCCGGCCGTGTCGCCCTTCCAGGCTTTCACGAAGGCAAAATCGGCGTGCAATGCGGTTTCCAGCAAATACATCTTGCCGTTAAACTCGCGGCTTTCCTTGCCTTCGCCCACCTCCGTGCCGTAGCCGGCGGGCGTGTAAAAGGCCGGAATGCCCGCCCCGCCGGCCCGGCAGCGCTCGGCCAGCGTGCCCTGCGGAATAAGCTCCACTTCCAACTCGCCGCTCAGCAATTGGCGCTCAAACTCAGCATTTTCGCCCACGTAGCTCGAAATCATCTTGCGCACCTGCTTGGTTTGCAGCAACAAACCGATTCCGAAGTCATCGACGCCGGCGTTGTTGCTAATGCAGGTCAACTCCTTCACGCCGAGGCGCAGGATTTCCTGAATCGAGTTTTCGGGGATGCCGCAGAGGCCGAAGCCGCCGAGCATCAGGGTCATGCCATCGGTGAGGCCTTGGAGAGCTTCGTGGGCGTTGGAAACGGTTTTATTTATCATCGGGTGGGTTGGGGTGGCGGGGCCGACGTGGGCGGCGGGAGGTAATTGACGGGTAAAAATTCACCCATTTTTTCGAACCCCCAGTATTCGTCGGTGAATACGGCCAGCGGGTTGGCCAGTTGGCCGTTGGATTGAATCTCGATTTCGGGCACCATCAGCACCAGTTGCGACACCTGCCGGTCGCTCGGCGGAAAGGGCGCGTTGGTGGGCAGCGTGGTTCGGATTTGGTAGTTCGGGTCGGGCCCTTCGCGCAGGTAGCTCACCTGCAGATTATCCACGAAGCGCAGGAAAACGTGCTGGCCATCAGGGGATAAGCGCCGCAGGCTGTCGAGCGGCCGGGGCCGGGTGTAAAGCATCGAAAACGCCGGCGGCACCTTGGCCCAGCGCGCCATCGAATCCTGGTCGGCGCGCGAAAAAACCGAATTCATCCGCTCGCGCCGCAGCTGCCGCATCAGGCTGTCGGCCCTGGGGAAACGGCGGTTGGGGACAATGCGCAGACGTTGGGCCAGAAACCCGGCCGCGGAAATGTCCCCATCGTGCACGCTTTTGAGGAAATGCGTGAGCGAGCCCTGATACGCCTTCACGCGGTTGGCCTCCCAGCGGCGCTGCTGGCGGGCGCTGCCCTCCATTTCCTCAAACACTGGCTGGCCGTAGAAGCTGACCACGTGCTGGTTGAAATTGGTGCTGAACTGCAGACCGTAGTACTTGATGCGGTAGCCCAAGGCCTGATTATCCACCTGCACAAATTTGTAGGCCGACGCAGTGAGCTCGTTTTTCTCCACATCAAAATCGACCAGCACATCATCGGGATTCCGAATCCGGCACTGGCGCGAAAACGTGGTGCGACCCAGAAACAGCTCCAGAAATTTCTGGTAATCCGAGGCCCGGTTCGGGTTGGGGCGCACCACCACTTCGCCCAGCCGGTTGGCCGTCGGGGCCAGCCGTAGCGTGAGCTGCTGGGGCGTGGCGCCCACCGTCACGCTTTGCTTAGCCAGGCGGTAGCCCACGTAGGAACCCACCACGTCGTAATTGCCGGCCGGCACCTTGGGGAAGGTAAACGTGCCCTGCTCCGTCGTCGTCACGCCCAGCGTGGTATTGGCCAGAAACACGCTCGCAAAGGCCAGCGGCGCATGCGTCACCGAGTCCTGCACCACGCCGCTCAGGCTGCCCTGGGCCCGCACGAAGCCGGGCAGCAGCAGTACCAGCAATAGCAGAAGCCGGCCGCGCCGCATTATTGGCGAGCCGATGAGGCGGCCGGCGGCAGGCTGCCGGGCACGTAGTCGACTGGCAGAAACTCGCCAATCTTCTCGAAGCCCCAGTACTCGCCGTTGAAAATATCCAGCGGGTTCAGCGGCGTGCCGTTGGCCTGAATCTGGGCCTCGCGCCCCTGCAGCTTCAGGCGCGACACCTGCCGCGGGCCCACCGGAAACGGGGTTTTGGGGTAGCCCAGCGGCGACATGGGCCGCTTATAAAGCGGGTCGGGCGCCTCGCCAAAGTAGGCCACCTGCAGCTCGCCATTGAAGCGCAGAAACGTGCGCTTGCCGCCTGGCCCCACCCGCCGGATGCTGTCGATGGGCACCGGCTCCTGGTTGAGGGTGGCCAGCACGGGCGCCAGCGCGTCCCACTGGTCCAGCGAATCCTGTTCGGCAGCGGTGTAGGGACCGTTGGGCTTGCTGGCCGTCAGGGCCTTGCGCTGCTCTTCGGCCCGCAGGTACCGGGGATTGTCAAACACGCGAATCTGCTGGGCATAAAAGCCTTCGGCCTTCAGCCGGTCATTATACACGCTGCGCAGAAAGTGCATAAACGAGCCTTTGTAGGCCGAGAGGCGGTTGGCGGCCCACAGCTTGCGCTGGCGGTCGTCGCGTGGCTTCATTTCCTCAAACACCGGCTGGCCGTAGTAAAACACCGACCGGTCATCGTCATTAAAGGAGAATTGCAGGCCGTAGTATTTCAGGCGGTAGCCCAAGGCCTCGTTATCAATCTGCACAAATTCCTTGGCATAAGCCGTCAGCTCCTTGGTCGAGTCGTCGTAAAGTACCTGCACGTCATCGGGGTTGCTGATGCGGCACTGCGCCGAAAACGTGCTGCCGCCCAGAAACAGCTTCGAGAATTTCTGGTATTCCTCGGGCTTATTCGGCGCTGGCTTCACCACTACTTCGCCCAGCTGGTTGCCGGTCGAGGCCAGCTTGAGGGTCACCTCCTGCGCCTCTTTGCCCATGGTGATGCTCTGCTTGGCCAGTCGGTAGCCCACGTAGGAGCCCACCACGTCGTAGGTGCCGGCCGGCACTTTAGGAAACACAAACGTGCCCTGCTCCGTCGTCGTCACGCCCAGCGTGGTGTTGGCCAGAAACACGCTGGCAAACGAGAGCGGCTCATTCGTAGCCGAGTCGCGCACCACGCCGGTCAGCTTGCCCTGGGCCTGCGCCGCGACGATAGTAAGAATTGAAAGGCAACCAGTTATCAATAAGCGGAAGTAACTCATGGGTAAGAATAGAGGTTAGAATAACCGGAAAAACTAGGCCAGCGCCGCGCGCGTGGCCCGGGCATCCAACGCCAATTGGGCCTTTAGCGCGTCCAGGCCGTCGTATTTTTCTTCGGCCCGCAGCCAGGCCACAAACTCCAGCGTCAGCAGCTGGTCGTATAAATCGCCGCTGAAATCGAGCAGATTCACCTCAATGGTTTGTTCCAAATCTGTGCCAATGGTGGGCCGCACCCCGATGCTGAGCATGGCCTGGTGCCGCGTGCCCGCCGCCGTAATGGCCCACACCGCGTAAATGCCGCGCGCCGGCACCAGCTTCAGCGGCTCAGTCGTAACCATGTTGGCCGTGGGGTAGCCAATGGTGCGCCCCAGCTTTTGGCCGTGCACCACCAGGCCCGTGAGCGGATAATGGTAGCCGAGGTAGCGGTTGGCGGTGGCCACGTCGCCCTGCCGCAGCGCCTGCCGGATGCGGGTACTGCTCACGCCCACCGCATCCACGTCTTCACGCGGAATCTCTTCCACCGTCAGGCCGTAGCGCTCCGCATTCTGGCTGAGGTAGTCGAAGCCGCCTTCGCGGTTCTTGCCGAAGCGGTGGTCGTAGCCAATGACGAGCTGCTTGGCGCCTACGGTTTTAAGCAGCAGGTTCTGAATGTATTCCTCCGACGTCCACTGCGCAAATTCCTTCGTGAAGGGCACAATGAGTAAGTACTCCACACCCAATTCGGCCAGCTTGGCGATGCGCTCATCCAGGGTGTTGAGGAGTTGCAATTCCAGCAGCTCGGGGTGGGAGGGCGGCGGGCCCAGCACCAGCCGCGGGTGCGGCCAGTAGGTGATGACCACCGACGGCCCGCCGCTGGCCTGTGCTACCTCGCGCAGCCGCGCCAGAATGCGCTGGTGACCCAAGTGGACGCCATCGAACGTGCCGCTGGTGACGACGGCATTGCCAAGAAACGGAAACTGAGCCGGGTCGCGGATGACGTGCATGAAGGCGCCGGGGAAGCGAATAAGTGAAGTGAAACTGCGCCGCGAAGGTAACGGGCGCGGGCCTGAACGAAGGGCGGCGCAGGCTATCTGAACGGGTAGAGACGCATAATTGCGTCTCCTCGTTGAACGAAGTCGATTAAACAGCACTTCATTTGCGCGGTCGACGAGACGCAATTATGCGTCTCTACTGCTACTCCGCCTCCGTCGATTCCGAAGCCGCTTCCTCTGCCGCCTGCCGGGCCTGCACCGCCAGCGCATCGGCTTGCAGCGCAGCAAAGTATTGCAAACCAGCGCGGTTGGGTGCCGTGCCGGGCCGTTCGGCGCGTGGGGTGCGCTGCGCATCTTCGGGCCGGAGCGGGCGCAGGGCCTGAATGGCCTCCAGCGTGAAAGCATCTTCCACCCGGTACTCGCCGATGCGCGCCCGCACCAGCCGCGTGAGGTGGGCGCCGCAGCCCAGGGCCAGGCCAAAGTCGCGAGCCAGGCTGCGCACGTAGGTGCCCTTCGAGCACACAATGCGGAAATCAACCTCGGGCAGCGCAATGCGCGTCAGCTCAAAAGCTTTGATTTCGACGGTCTTGGATTTGATTTCGGCATCCAGCCCTTGGCGGGCAATTTCGTAGGCGCGCTTGCCGTCGATTTTTACGGCCGAAAACAACGGCGGTGTTTGCTGAATGAGGCCAAGAAAGGGCTGCACGGCGGCTTGAATTTGCTCCTCCGTGAGGTGGGCGAACGGGCGGGCCATATCCACGGCCGTCTCCAGGTCGAAGCTGGGCGTGGTTTCGCCGAGGCGGAAGGTACCGGTGTATTCTTTTTCCTGGGCCTGAATGAGGTCGATTTCCTTGGTTTTGCGGCCCGTGCAGAGGATGAGCAGGCCGGTAGCCAGGGGGTCGAGGGTGCCCGCGTGGCCGATTTTTTTGATGCGCAGGGTATTCTTCACCTTGCGCACCACGTCGAAGGAAGTCCACGTCAGGGGCTTGTTCAGCAAGAGGACTTCCCCCGTTTCAAAATCGAAATCAGCCAGACTTTTGGTACTCATAGCACGTTCAGGGGAAGTTTCAACGCCAACATCAACAACAAGATACCGCCCGCAATGATGCGGTAAATTCCAAAGGCCCGAAAGCCGTATTTCGCCACAAAGCCCACAAACAGCCGGATGGCCAGCAGCGCCACCACAAAGGCCACCACGTTGCCCAGCGCTAGCATTTTCAGTTCCGTGCCCGAAAACAGGTGCGCCACGTCCACGCCGTGGGTTTTGGCTTCCTTATAGTAGTCGTAAATGTCCTTCACTGCCGCTGCCGCCATGGTGGGCATGGCCAGAAAGAAGGCAAATTCGGCCGCGGCGCGGCGCGTGAGCTTCTGGGTAAGGCCGCCGATGATGGTGGCTGCCGACCGACTGGTGCCCGGCACCACCGCCAGGCACTGGAACAGGCCAATAATAAAGGCTTCTTTAAAGCTAGGGTTCGTCACCGGGTGGCCGCCTTCCTGCGGGTCCTCCTGGGGAAACCAGCGGTCGATGAATAGCAGCACCACGCCGCCAATGACGAGCATCACGGCCACCGTCGTCACCGATTCCAGCAGCGCATCAATATGTTTTTTGAACAGCAGGCCCACCAGCACGATGGGCAGAAAGGCCACCAGCAGCTTCAAATAGAAGTCGATGCTCTGAAAAAAGCGCTTCCAGTACACCACCAGCACCGACAGAATGGCCCCCAACTGAATAACCACCAGATAAAGCTTAAAAAACGGCGTGGCCGGAATGCCCAGCAGCGCCGACGCAATAATCATGTGGCCCGTGCTGGAAACGGGCAAAAACTCAGTCAGCCCCTCCACAATAGCGAGGAGCAGCGCGTGCCAATAGGTCATTTTTCGGTGATTAGGGATTAATGCTTAGTGGTTAAAGGCCGATGCACTAAATAATTGGCCACTAACCGCTAATCATTAAATTACAGGCGCTTGTAGGCCGGGGCAGAAGGGGCAACTGGCGCCGCGGGCGCATTTGCAGCGGCCACGCCATCAGCGGTGAGGCCGGGCACGGAGGTGGGTGCCGGGGGAGCAGGCACTACCACCAGCGACTGGTCGCGCACCATAATGGCCGCAAACTCGATGCAAAAGCCGGCAATGAGCAGCAGCGGACCCAGCGTGATGCCCACGAAGTCTTCGCCGTAGTTGTCCTTGTCGCCAAACATCATGGTGATGAAGCCGGCGGCCAGCACGGCCAGGCCAATCCACATCAGGCGGTAGTTGCGGGGGCCGAAGGCAAAGCGGGGAGCGGGTTTGGGATTCATTTAACAATTAACATTTATCATTTAACAATCATCATTCAGCACGTTCAATCAACACCCACAGCCCATTAGAACGGCTGTTAAATGTTAATTGATAAATGTTAAATGACCTAATACAGGTCGTCGAGCGACATTTTGAGGTATTTGTGCACGGCGCGGGCTGAGCTGAAAAAGCCGATGACCACGCCCAGCCCCACCACGCCCAGTAGCAGCAGGCCGAGGTTCACGTCGTCGCGCAGCAGGCGCAGCTCGCTCACTTCTAGGTAGGCATACTGCATGAGGGCAATGAGGATGAGGGCGGCCAGCACGCCGGCCGCCAGGCCCTGCCACGTAGCGCGCCGCAGAAACGGCTGCTGGATAAAGAAGCGCGTAGCGCCCACCAGTTGCATGGACCGGATAAGAAAACGCTGCGAAAACAGCGCCAGCTTGATGGTGTTGTTAATCAGAATGACCACCACCAGCACCAGCACGGCCGCGAAGCCCAGCAGCACGAGGCTCACCCGCGTGAGGTTGTTGTTGATGCTGGCAAACAAATCCTGCGGGTACTGCATCTCAAACACGCCGCGCTGAGTGCTCACGCTACGCTCCAGCTGGTGCAGATGCAGCGTGTCGGTGTATTCGGGCTTGATTTTGAGGGCGTAAGCGTCGCGCAAGGGGTTGTCGCCGAGGAACTGGCGGAAGTCCTCGCCGGTGCTTTGCAGCAGCTGGCGGGCACCTTCCTCTTTGCTTACGAAGCGGATTTGGGGCTTGCCGTCGCGCTCGGCCACCTGGGGCAGCTGGCCCAGGTCCTGCTGTAGGCGCAGCAGCTCGGTTTCGGGTAGGTCGCGGTCGAGGTACACCTGCACCTCCAGGTTTTCGCGCACCACTTCCGAGAGCTTATGGGCGTGCACCAGCAGCAGGCCAAACAAGCCAATCACCACCAAAGCCAGCGTGATGCTGAACACCACGAGCAGGGTGGGGTAGGAGCCGAGCTTTTTCTTGAGAGGACGCGCCATAGAAAAGCAAAGGTAGAAAGAGGCCAGCCGCCAAGCACAACAAGCCCTGGGCGGGCGCAAGAAAATTGTCGTTGCTAAAAAGGGAAAATATTCCGATGTTTAAGCCACGGCAACGGGGCCGGCGTGCATAAAGTCTCCCTTTTATGAATAAGAAGCTGAAGTACACCTTATTGTCAGCCTTGGTTGCCTTCGGGGCCGCCACTGGCTCGTGCCAACGCCTAGACCCTGCCCAAGAGTTGGCTGCCAAGTCGGACCCTCAGAAAGGGAGCGGGGATTTGGTGGCTGCCATGGCTTCTGATGAAGTTGTACGGGCATTTCTTGACGCAAACGAACAGTTTCTGAACGCCGACGAGACGTATTACGCCAGCCTGTCGGAGGCAGGCAAGGCGGCGCGGCGCGCCCAGCTGCAGGCTGCTTTCGACAGGGGCACCGACTTACCCGACCCCTACCGCACTCCTGTCCAGGTCGAGGCGTTCCATGACAATCAGGCCCAACGGGCTGCCCAAATCAGGGCCCGGTTTCCGCAACTCGCCCTGCTGTCCGATGAGGAACGGGAAGATGTGAAAATGGAGGTAATAGAAACGGTTCGCAAAACCATGGCATCTGCTGCCTCATCCAGCACTGCTGGCCATGCCGGCTATACGGGTTGCTCCTGGTATAATTACGACCACGGCGGAACCAATACCACCCACAAAGGCTGCCGGGCGGGGTACGATGGTTTTATGGGCTACGTCGTGGCCTCCGCCAAGTAAACCCAGCGCGGGCTCTACAAATTCGTTCGCGGGTCCTCGTCCACGTTCAGCACTTCCCGGCCTTCGCGGGCGCGCTGGGTGCGGCGCTCGTTCTTCTTCGGATTTTTGCGGGTGAAGAGTTCCCGGAAGGTATTGAACTGCTCGGTGTGCAGCAGCGAGAGGCCGGCTCGCGGCTGGTTGATGGTTTCGAGGTCGCGCGGGGTGGTTTCGTAGCGCAGCTTAGTGCGGAACTTGCCGTCGGGGCGCAGGTAGTATTCCAGGCTCAGGTCGCCGAGCAGCGAGGCCTGGCCGGCGGTGTTGCCGGTGCCGGGCGTGGGGGTGACGTTCACCAGATTAGCGTTGCTGGTGAAGCCGCCCTCGCGGGTCACACGCAGCCGGCCATTCAAGAAGGAGTAGCTTAGCCGCACCTGTAGCGCCTGCAGCTGTTCAGCGGTCAGGCCGTTGATGTTGAAGTCGATTTCGAGGTTCTGGTCAATCTGCGAGGTGAGCAGGCCCAACTGCGTGCTCAGAATCTGGCCCAGGCTATTCTGCACCGTGTTGTCTTGGCCGCGCAGCGAAATAGTGTTGCCAAAAGAGCCCGGCGGTGACAGTTGCTTAAATACCAGCAAGCTGAATACCTGGCGGTTGAGCTCCTGCTCGTCGTTGCGCAGCGACGACGTGAACGCCGCCAAATCGCCTTGCAAAGTGCCCGGTGCGTCGTTGAACTCCAGCCCCAGCTTGATGGCGGGTAGCAGCAGCGGGCCGGTCAGGTTCATCACCGCCGTCACGGGCACCACGGCCGCCCCGCCGTTGGTGGTGGTGCCCAGCACCGGCGCCAGCGAGGTGCGCTGCGTGTAGGTGGCCGCAATGTTCATCTCGCCAGCCAGCGGGTCGCCGTTCCACGACACAATGCCGCCCGGCCGCACCACAAATTCTTTGTTGACAAGGCCTTGCAAGGTGAAATTGTAGGCGCCGCGTACAATTTCCACCTGCCCAAACATATTGAACTCGCCGCGTGTGTCGATGGCCATACGCAACTGCCCGGCCGCCGAGCCGCGAATGACGTCGCCGGTGCTTTCGTCGAGCAGGATTTCGAGGTAGGCGTCCGGCGTCACGGTCAGGTTCATGTTGAGCGTGATGCCCGAGAGGTCGACCTTAGCCTGGGTAGCGGCCACCTGCCGGGCCTTACGCAGCGCAGCCGTGTCGCCCACCGGGTTGTTGTTCACGAACTTGATGTAACTCGCTTTCTGGGCGCTGGCGGCATTGTCGAAAGGCAGCGAGAGGCGGGTACCGGATTCGCTGGTGGCGCGCACCACCACGTTCAGGTCGTCGGTGGGGCCGGTCACGCGGGCGGTACCGGTGGCGTAGGCCGTGCCGAAATACAGGTCGTTGTCCTTGCGCGTGGTGTTGAGCACCTGCAGCTTACGGAAAGTGGCCGCAATGTCAAGGCTCATGTCCTTAAAGCCGTGGTGGCTCACCACGCCGTCCACAGTGCCAGAGTTGCCCAGCGCGTCGTGCAGCTTGATGTTGCGAAACGCAATGCTGGTGTTGGTGAAGCTCATGCGGTCGGCAAACGTGTAGGTCGTGCCCAGGTAGCCGAAGGTGAAGCGCCCGTTGCTCACGTCCACGGCCCCAATCAGGTTGGGTGAGCCAAACAAGCCCGTGAGCCGCAGCTCGCCCCGGCCCGTGCCGCCCAGGTTTTTCATGATGGAACTCAGGAAGGGCTGCGCCAGCACAATGGGCGCATCGTTCAGGGTGCCGGTCAGGTTGAACTGGTTGGTATTGTCGCGCGGGGCGATGTCGCCCAGCACCGTGAGCACCGACTGGCCGGCGCGGGCCACGTCCAGGTTCACGCGCAGCTTGCTGGCGGCGTTGTCCCAGTCGCCGCGCCCCGCTACCTGCCCGATGAGCGTGCCATCGTACGTCAGCGAATCCACGCCCAGCGTGCTGCTGATGGTGAGCGGGCCGTACACGCCGCTCACGGTGCCCTGGGCATTCACGCGCCCGCCCAGGCGCTGGCCCGTCAGGGTATTCAGCGTGGCCAGCTGAAAGTCCTTCACCTGCAGCTGTAAGGGCGGCTTGCTGGCATCGGGCGAGATGAAGCCCTGCGCGCCCACAAACTGCACGCCGTTGCTAAAGGTCAGGTTCCGAACATCAAACTCGCGGCCGTAGTCCGAAATCCGAACCGAGTTATCGGCCGCAATGGTCCAGTCTTTATCCAGCAAGTGAATGCCCGACTGCCGGAACACCACTTCCACCGCCCGCGGCAAAAAGCCCAGTGAACCGTTGATAACCGCCTTATTGGTCGTACCCGTCTGGGCCAGCGAGGTCGAGAAGTTGATGCGCTGCTGGTCCCACACGCCTTCCACAATGAATTTCTCGGTTTTGCCCAACCCGGGCAGCTCCTGCCGGTCGCTGGTAATGCTAGCCTGGGCCAGAATATCGGGCTTGTAAGGCAGCTTCGATGTCAGGAAATCGAAGTCGTTGTTCACCGTCATCACCGGGCCGTAGCGCAGGCTGTCGAGGTGCCCGCCGAGCTGGAAAATCGACGTCTCGCCGTTGCGGAACGAGCCGTCGATGCGGCTGCCGTTGGCCACCTCCAGGTCGGGCATAAACAGCCCCAGTACCGGGTTCGGCTTCTTCAGATTGGCCTTTAAATCAATCTGGTACACCGGCTGCACGCGCTGGCGCTTGCGGCGGTAGTAGTCGGCCGTGGCCGTGGCGTTGCTCTCGAAATTGAGGCGGTATTCGGTAATGAGCGTCTGCACGTCGCGCACCACGTCGGACGTGTTGAAGGTGCCGGCCACGCTGGCATCCACCGCTTCGGAGCGCAGCGTCACGCGGCGCTGGTTCAGGCGGTTGCGGGTGCTCACCACGTCCAGCGTGTCGAGGCGCAGCTGGCGCTTGCCCATCGTGAAAACCGACTTGCGCAGGTAGGCGTAGCCAATGAGCGAGTCGAGCTGCACGCCCTTGAATTTTACATCGGCCGTGGTCGAAACCACCAGCGGCTGGCTCATCAGGCCCAGGGCGCGCAGGTCGGCGCGCTCTATTTTGGTTTTGACCGACACGTTTTCGTGTTTGCGCTCCAGGTCGATGAGGCCATCGGCCACCAGGCGCACGGCCGGGTCGTTCACGCTCACGTGGCCGTTGAAATGCTGGGGGCGAAAGTCGCCATCGAAGGCCACGTTGCGGTAGCGGTGCCCACTCAGCCAGATGGCCGGCACCGTCAGCTTGGCCCGGCCCTGCGCCGACTCCGGCAGGAAGCCCACGCCGGCCACGCGTCCGTTCAGCGTCACGTCCTGAATCACCGATTCATCGCCCAGGAATTTGCCCAGCTGGAAGCCATTGCTGCGTACCGTGCCTTCGTAAGCGGCGTGTGTGAGGTCGGTCTTGGTCTTCAGGTTCACGTCCGTGGCCACGAAGCCTAGTGCAGTGTCAAACGACGCATCGGCCACGAAGTCGTTGTAAAAGCCCAGCACCGTGCCCTGCAGCTTCACAGTGCCCAGCTTCTGCACAAACTTATTGGCCGAGGCCGGCAGCCAGTGCTTGATGTCGCTGGTTTTCACCACCGAGGGTAGCAAGCGCAGGTCCACGAAGCTCTCCTTGAAGTTGGGCAGGCCGTCGGCGTGGGCGCGCTTGGCCACGATGTGCGTGCCCGAGCCGTAGCGCACGTCCAGGTTGTTCACCTTGAAATCGCGCACGTAGCCCTCGGCATCGCCCGAAATGGCCACCGATTCCTTCAGGTCGCGCAGCTGCGGGGCAAACTTGGCAATGTCGTCGGAATAAACCCGAGAATTGCGCAGCCGCGCAATGGTCTTCATCGAGTCGTTATACTCCGTGAAGTTGCTGAACACCCGGAACTCAAACCGCACGTAATCTTTGATTTGGCTGCGGCCCACGCGCAAGCTCAAATCCTTGAACTCCCAAAAGTGCGGCCCATAGGTCATGTCGGCCGTGATTTCGCGGAGCTGCGACTGCGAGGGCGTTTCCACCGCGTGCAGCTGGCTGATGCGCATGCGCAAGGTGTCGCCCAGCTGAATTTTGGAAACGTCGGCGTAGATGCTATCCACCAGCAGGTGGTCGTAGTCGATGCTCTGGCCGTAGGTTTTGGCGCGCGGCACGTCACCCTTCTCAATGGCAAAATGGCCGTTGCGCAGCGCCACGCTGCCCACCTGGAAGTCGAAGGGCTGCGACGTGGCCGTGTCCTTCGATGGCCCAATCATGCGCTTCACCGCCGCCATAAACTGGCTGAACGTGGTCGAATCGGGCTGGCCGGGCAGATTTTTTAGCTCGAAGCGCGGCTCATTGAGCGTGAGCGTGCTGATGTGCAGGTGGCGCGGGTCGAACACCGAAAACAGCGAAATACTGGCGTCAGCTTGCCCAATGCCAAACAACTCGCCGCCGCGCCGGTCTTTCACGCTCACCGAATCGAGGAGCACGCGCGAAAACGGCCGGATGTCAACCCCGCCGATGGTGACCTGCTGGCCCAGCTTCCGGGTGAGCACGTCGGCCGCCTCGTGGGCCAGCCGGGTTTGCACGCTGGGCACCCGCAGCGCAATCAGCACCCCCACCACGGCCATTACCGCCAGCAGCCCGAGGCCCAGCAGTATTTTCAGCAGAATGGCGAAGAAACGACGCACCGGAGCAGAAGAGTTGAAGGCGAAAAACGCGGGTTAATCCGCAAAGTTGCGGTTTTTTAGTTGTTTGGTTAAAACCACGAAGCCGCTCAGCCAATTATCAGGCCAACGGAACGGCCCGCGCCGGGCCGTGGTTCAACACTCTTGCGGCTAAATCAATCCCGTAACGCGAACTTTGCGGTTCTGGTCCCGCAGTGGAGCGAAATCAGCCCGAAAATCGACCTGGCCAGGGAATTCATCGACGGCGAGGCGGCCGGAATTTGGTCGGCTCCAGCATGGAGCCGCTGCTTTCCGCAAGCGCGGCTTCGGCCCTTCCAGCTTTTATTTTTTGATATTACTATGGCCTCCCCCGCGCATCCCATCATCCTCGCCATCGAATCTTCCTGCGATGACACCGGCGCGGCCGTGCTGGCCGGCGGCCAGCTGCTGAGCAACGTGGTAGCCACCCAGAAAGTCCACGAGCAGTACGGCGGCGTGGTGCCCGAGCTGGCCTCGCGGGCGCACCAGCAGCACCTGCTGCCCGTCGTCACGGCCGCCCTCAAGGAAGCCGGCCTCACCAAAGCCGACCTCGACGCCGTGGCCGTGACGCAGGGACCGGGCCTGCTGGGTTCCTTATTAGTAGGGGGGATGTTTGCCAAAACGCTGGCGCTGGCGCTCGACAAGCCGCTACTGGCCGTAAACCACATGCGGGCCCACATCCTGGCCCACTTCATCCGTGAACCCAAGCCGAATTTCCCCTTTTTGTGCCTCACCGTGAGCGGCGGGCACACGCAACTGGTAGTAGTGAAGTCGGCCCTGGAAATGGACGTTATCGGCCAGACCATCGACGATGCCGCTGGCGAGGCCTTCGACAAAACCGCCAAGCTACTCGGCCTGCCGTACCCCGGCGGCCCGCACCTCGATAAGCTGGCCCGCCAGGGCAACCCCGAGCGGTTTGCCTTCCCCGTGGGCGCCATGCCGGGCTACGACTTTTCCTTCAGCGGCCTGAAAACTTCGGTGCTCTACTTCCTGAAAAAGGAAACCGCCACCAACCCCAATTTCGTGCAGGAAAACCTGGCCGACCTCTGCGCCAGCATTCAGTACACCATTGTGGCCACGCTGCTCCGCCAGCTGCGCCGCGCCGCCGCCGACACCAGCCTCACGCAAGTGGCCCTGGCCGGCGGCGTGGCCGCCAACTCCGGCCTGCGCACCGCACTGGAGGCCGAAGCCACCGCCCAGGGCTGGCAGGTGTTCATTCCGGAGTTCCAGTTTTGCACCGACAACGCCGCCATGGTGGCCATGACGGCGCACTTCCAATACGAAGCCGGTGACTTCGCCGACCAACTCAGCAGCCCCAACCCGCGCCTGAAGCTGACGTAGGCACCGAATACAGAACGTCATGCTGAGCGCAGCCGAAGCATCTCTACCGCCGAAGTAATCCATTTTACTATCGCGGTAGAGATGCCTCGACTGCGCTCAGCATGACGTTCTTTTTAAAAGCCCGCGTGCAAAGAAGCCTACCTTTGCCGCCCCATCCGCCGCCGTTAGCCTAGCAACTGACAACGAGCAACTGACAACCAGCCCAATGGCCAAAGAAGCTAAACCTGTCATCATCAACATCAAAAACCGCCGCGCCAGCCACGAATACTCCTTCCTGGCCAAGTACGACGCGGGCGTGATGCTGCAAGGGACCGAAATAAAAAGCATCCGCGAAGGCAACGTGAACCTGACCGACGGCTACTGCACCTTCGACCAGCGCGGCGACCTCTGGATTCACAGCATTCGCATCGCGCCCTATTCTTTAGGTACTTACAACAACCACGACGCCATGCGCGCCCGCAAGCTCCTGCTCAACAAGCGCGAGCTGAAGCAGCTGGCCGGCAAGAGCGTGGACCAGGGCCTCACCATCATCCCCCTGCGCCTGTTCGTGACCGACCGCGGCTTCGCTAAAATCGAAATCGCCCTCGCCCAAGGCAAAAAGCTCTACGACAAGCGCAACGACCTCAAGGAAAAAGCCCAAAAGCGCGACATGGAGCGCATGTGAGTGTAGCGCGGGCTTCAGCCCGCAGTTCGAGAAAGCAGGAACTCAACCCGCGCCATTGCCTTTCTTTGCACCTACGGTTGGCTATTCAGTCTAATATTTATTTCCCCTGCGGGCTAAAGCTCGCGCTACTGTATTGAACCCTGGCATCTGCGCCCTGAGCGCCGTCCCCGTCCGCGCCGAGCCCAACGACCGGGCCGAACTCGTCACCCAGCTACTATTTGGCGAGTGCTACCAGATTCTCGTCACCGAAGGCAACTGGCTGCAAATCCAACTTGCTGCCGATGACTACGTGGGCTGGATGGACATCAAGCAGCACACGCCCGTGACGCCGGAGTACCTGATGGCCTGGAAGGCGCAGGACCACCCCCGCGCCCTTGATGTGGTGCAGGCCGTGAGCGACGCCACCACCAAAATTCCGCTCACGCTGGGCTGCCGCTTGCCATTTTTCGACGGCATGAACGTGCGCATCGGCGAGCGCACCTACTTCTACAACGGCACCGCCACTAATCCCACCGCCGCCCCCGATACCGCCCGTCAAGCCGCGCTGCTGCGCAAAATGGCCCTCGTGTACCTGAAAGCGCCCTACGTGTGGGGCGGCAAAAGCGTCTTCGGCCTCGACTGCTCTGGCTTGTGCCAGCAGCTCTACGGCCTGGTGGGCATCCAACTCCCGCGCGACGCTCGCCAGCAGATTGACCACGGCCGTACCGTCGATTTCGTGACGCAAGCCAAGCCAGGCGACCTTGCCTTTTTCGACAACGTCGAGGGCCGCATCGTGCACGTGGGCATGGTGCTCGACGAAGGCCAGATTCTGCACGCCCACGGTGAAGTGCGGATTGACCCGCTCGACCACAACGGCATCTTCAACCGCGACCGGCAGCGGTACAGCCACAAGCTGCGGCTGATAAAGCGCCTGCTGCCGGAGTAGGAGTGTAGCGTAGACTCTGCGAGTCCGCGCATTGCCGAGATGTTTGCCCAGGCGCGGACTCGCAGAGTCCACGCTACATGTCGTCCGGCTCGCCTTTCCACATGGTGATGCCTCAGCGCCGTGCTTTTTTAACATAAACGTAACCGCTGAACTTAACCCCCGCACGCTTGTTTATCTGCTCGGAAACCGCTAGCTTTCGGCGGGTTATCCGAGCCCAAAGCGTGTATGGACCAAAAAGTGTTAGTGCTGAATGGCGACTATACCGCCATCACCCTGTGCAGTGTGCAGAAGGCGTTCGTGCTCCTTTTTCTCGATAAAGCCGAGATGGTAGCCAAGTCCGATGGCACGCTCCGCACAATTTCGCAAGCTTACCCCAAGCCGAGCATCATCCGCTTGCAGCGCTACGTGCGTGTGCCCTACAAGGGCATTGCCTTGAGCCGTCACAACATCTTCAAGCGCGACCATTTCGAGTGCCAATACTGCGGCTCGACCAAAAATCTCACGCTCGACCACGTCATGCCCCGCTCCCGGGGCGGAGAATCTTCGTGGACCAACCTGCTCACGGCCTGCGCCCGCTGCAACCACGCCAAAGGCCACCACACGCCCAATGAGGCGGGTTTAACCATCCGGCAGCAGCCCAAAAAGCCCACTTTGGCAGGCTTCCTCAAGCTCTCGGCCGGCACGATTGACCAGAACTGGCACGCGTACCTGAATTAAGTTCTGCCGTATAGGGTTGGGTGGGGGTACCTTTGACCATAACACACCCCCAACTCTTGCCTATGGCCCTGCCCAAGTTCGCTGCAACCCGCTCGTTTCACACCGAGCTCAAAACCCGTATAAATCACTATTTCGAGGAATCGGGGCAGCGGATGACAGGTGACACCAGCCTCATCTTCAAGGGCGTACTGCTCGTGAGTGTGATGGCCGCCCTTTACGTGCATCTGGTGTTTTTCACGCCAGCTTGGGGCTGGGCCCTGCTCGAATGCGCTCTGCTGGGCTGCGTTATCGCCGCCATCGGCTTCAACGTGATGCACGACGGCGCACATGGCAGTTTCTCACGTTTTGCCTGGGTCAACAAGCTGGCCGCCTACACGTTGGGCGTGCTTGGCGGCAGCCCCTACATGTGGAATTCCAAGCACAACCTCATCCACCACACCTACACCAACATCGAGGGCCACGACGACGATATCAACATCCAGCCCTGGATGCGCATGACGCCCGACCAGCCCAAGCACGCCTTGCACCGCTACCAGCACTTCTATTTCTGGGCCCTCTACTGCATGCTCTACACGTCCTGGATTTTCGCCATGGACTACCAGAAGTACTTCTCCCGCCAAATCGGTGCCATCGGCCTCAAGCCAATGAACACGGGCGAGCACGTGAGCTTCTGGGGCTTCAAGGCGCTGAATCTATTGCTTTACGTAGCTCTGCCTATTTACATGGTCGGCTTCTGGCCGTGGTTTGCCGGCTTCATGCTGAGCACCGCCGTCGCTGGTCTCGTGCTCAGCATGGTGTTCCAACTCGCCCACACCGTGGAGGACGCGGCTTTCCCGGTGCCCCACGCCATCACCCACAAGCTTGAAGACGAATGGGCCATTCACCAGGTGCGCACCACTGCTAATTTCGCTACTGACAATAAAGTGGTTAGCTGGCTGGTTGGTGGCTTGAACTTCCAGATTGAGCACCACCTGTTTCCCAAGATTTCGCACGTGCACTACCCCGCCATTAGCAAGATTGTGCAGCAGGTCTGCGCTGAGTTTGATATTACCTACAACAACTACGCCCGTACCCGCACGGCTATGCTGTCGCACGTGATGTACCTGCGTCAGATGGGCCGCGCTGCTTAAGGCAGAAAGCATCAATATATTACAGCCAACGGGCAGGAAGCAGGTACGGATATCGTTCGCCTGATTTCTGCCCGTTGGCCGTTTATTTGGGCTTATGAAAAGTCTCCTTCGTGCAATGCCTTTGGGCCTCAGTCTGCTGGCCGCCTGCCACTCCGATACCAAAACGACGCAAACGGCCACCACCAGTGATACCCCGCCCGTCGCGGCCGACGCAGCTTCCCCGGCCCTGACCGACTCGCCCGGCGCCTACTACCGCCAATACCGCGGCCTGCTGCCCGGCACCGCCGACACCATCACCCTGAACCTGACCGTGGCCCCGCGCCGCAGCGACGACACCGAGCTGGCCGGCGCTTTCGGCAGCTACCACGGAGCCGATGGCCATCCCTACGAGCTGGCCAGCAAGCCCACCCCGGCCCCCGACAGTGTCCTGCTCTTCGACGTGAGCCCGGAAAAGGCCGACAACCAGCGCGAGGGCGCCAACTGGCGCCTGCGCCGCCAAGGCACCGAGCTAACGGGTACCTACAACGGTCAGCCCCTGCAGTTGCGCGAGGTGCAACCAGACGGCAGCCTGCCGTTGGTGGTGCGCTACTACGCCGATTCCATCGTGGCCTTTCCCGGCGTGGCCAAGTCGCCGGCCGCGCACCTGAGCTTGCAGGTGCTGCTGCCAAAAGCAGGGTCCACACCTCTGGCCGAAAACATCATGCGCGACCTGCGCGGCGATACTTTGCCCAATCTGGCTGTGTCGCAGTTTCCGCAATTTTGGGCGAAGCAGCGCGCCGATTACCAGAAGTCGTACCGGGCCGACGCCGAAGAAGGCCGCAAAAGCCTGCGCGGTGCCTCCGACGACCTGCCCTTCGGCTACGGCCTGAATTACGAAGACCAGCAATCAACCTACGTGCTCTGGAACCAAGGTTCGCTGCTCAGCCTGGGCTTCTATGGCTACAGCTTCACCGGCGGCGCCCACGGCAACTACGGCACCCTGGCCGCCACCTACGACACGCGCACCGGCCAGCGCCTGCGCTTCGCCGACATCTTCCGACCCAATTTCGAAGCCCAACTCAGCAAGCTTCTCGACGCAGCCGTGCGCCGCACCCTGCGCATCCCCACCACCCAGCCGCTAGAGGAAACCCTCTTCGTGAAAACCATGCCCGTCACCCACAACGTGTACCTCACCGGCGGCGGCGCGGTCTTCATCTACACGCCTTATGAAATTGCCTCCTACGCGCAGGGCGAAATCCCCGTCTTCGTGCCCATGGCCGAGTTGCAGCCATTGTTAAAGCTGCAGCCCGCTTCGTAGCCTTACAGGCCGAAATAGCAGCGCCCCGCCACAAAGACCATGTCTTCGCGACGGGGCGCCGTCATTAAACCGCTGGGCGACTATCGACCCACAAAGGCCAGCAGGTCAGCCGTCAACTTGTCCTTCTCGGTGAAGAACAAGCCGTGCGGCGCGCCTTCGTACACCTTCAGCTCGGCGCCGGAAATCATTTTGGCCGTGCGCTCCCCGCTCACCGGGAAAGGCACCGTCTGGTCCTTGTCGCCGTGAATGACCAGCGTCGGCACCGTCACTTTCTTCAGGTCGTCGCGGAAGTCGGTCCCTGAGAATGACGTCACGCAGTCGTCGGTCGCGTTGGGCGCGGCCAGCGTGGTCACGGTCTGGTTCCAGTTCAGCACCGCCTGGCTCACCGGGTGGCTGATAAGACTCTGGCCGTAGAAATCCTTGGCGAAGCCTTCGAGGAAGGCAAACCGGTCTTTGGCAATGCCCTCGTGCATCTGGTCGAACACCTTTTGGGGCACGCCGTTGGGGTTGTCGCCGGTTTGCAGCATGTAAGGTGTCACGGCACTCACGAAGGCCACGCGGGCTACTCGTGCCTGCCCGTAGTTGCCGATGTAGCGGGCAATTTCGCCGCCGCCCATCGAGAAACCTACCAGCGTCACGCCGGTAAGGTCAAGCTCCGTCAGCAGCGCGTTCAGGTCCGAGGCCAGCGTGTCGTAATCATAGCTGCCCCACGGGCGCGACGAGCGGCCGAAACCGCGCCGGTCGTAGGCAATTACGCGCTTGCCGGCCTTGGCCAGCGCCACCGCTTGGTGCTCCCACATGGTATGGTCGAGCGGCCAGCCGTGAATGAGCACCACCGGGGCGCCCTGCCCCCAGTCCTCGTAGAAAATATTGATGGGGTTGCCCGCCGTGTCGTTGCCTGCTTTGATATAAGCCATGCGTGAAAGAGAGTTTTGAGGTGAATGGTTACCGTTCTCCTTACGGGCGTGGCGTTGTACGGGGTTTGGTAAGGGGGTGTTAAGATTGTGGCCTACGGCAATTACAATGATGAATTTGCCGGAATATTGGCGGCGCAGCTTAACTTACATTTTATGAAAATACCACTTGTCATATGGCTGCTTCTATGCAGCATCGCGCCAGCCTTCTGCCAAGCAAGCTGGACTTTTCGACTTGGGTTCGTGCTGACCGATAAGCAAGGCCAGTCACTGAGTGTAGAAGACATTAGTTCAGGGAAATATCAGGTATTCATCGGTGGTGGTGGAACTACCTCTGACCGTGAGGGACTGTTCTATGCTGAAGGCCTCAGCCTATTCTATGCAATAGGTAGCTCTACTTGGCCAGGAGTAAGCATTGGTTTGGTCAATGGCCAAGACTCAACAATAGTGGAAACGCCAATTGGCAGCGAGAGACTGGTGCTGATGAATTGGCCCACTGAACCTGGAATTTATTCATTGAATGAACAGGATTTAGCCGATGTAAATAAATCGAAATCCATTTTGCTTTATCCAACAAAGTTTCATCAAGGTAATCGAGCATTATTTTCATTAACCGTACTGAACTGGAATACATTTCGCAGCACCCACGATGTTGACCGTTTGACTTGGAAAAAAGCCTTTATGCATAGCAACAAAGCACTAAAGCCACATCGGTAGGAACACCAGTTTACATCTTGCTAAACCGCCTGAAAACCCGTACCTTTGCGGCCCCGCCAAGGTGGCGGGCCTTGCGCCCTAACGGCAAGAGGTTCAAAAGCAACGGCGTAGCAGCCCGGGCTTCGGCCGCTGCGCTTTTACACAGAAGCCCGCGATACAAGTATGGCAACTGAATTAGTTGACGATTTTGATTGGGACAACGTTGGAGCGACCGGCTTCGGCGGCAACTATTCTTCGGACCAGCGCGCTGAGATGGAGAAAATGTACGGCGACACCCTGACGACCGTACAGGAAGAAGAAGTGGTGAAAGGCACCGTGGTAGGCATCACCGACCGCGACGTAATCCTGAACATCGGCTTCAAATCCGATGGTCTGGTGTCCATCACCGAATTCCGCGACCTGCCCGACCTGAAAATTGGTGACGAGGTGGAGGTGTTCATCGAAGACCAGGAAGACATCAACGGCCAGCTCATCCTGAGCCGCAAGAAAGCCAAAATCAAGCAGGCCTGGAAGGCTATTTACGATGCCCTCGAGCTGGATACCATCCTCGAAGGTGTAGTGAAGCGTCGTACCAAAGGCGGCCTCATCATGGAGCTCGACGGCGTGGAAGCCTTCCTGCCCGGCTCGCAAATCGACGTGAAGCCCATCCGCGACTTCGACATTTATGTTGGCCGTCGTATGGAAGTGAAAGTGGTGAAAATCAACTCCGCTTTCGACAACGTGGTGGTTTCGCACAAAGTACTCATCGAGAAAGACCTCGAGAAGCAGCGTGAGGCCATCCTGAACAACCTGGAGAAAGGTCAGATTCTGGAAGGCAACATCAAGAACATGACCAACTTCGGCGTGTTCATCGACCTCGGCGGTGTCGACGGTCTGTTGCACATCACGGACATCTCGTGGGGCCGCATCGCTCACCCGAGCGAAGTGCTGACTCTGGACCAGAAGCTGAACATCGTGGTATTGGACTTCGACGAAGCCAAGAAGCGTATTTCGCTGGGCTTGAAGCAGCTGACTCCCCACCCGTGGGATTCGCTGCCGGCCGACCTGCAGCCGGGCTCCAAAGTATCGGGCCGCATCGTGAACGTGGCCGACTACGGCGCGTTCATGGAAGTGGTACCCGGTGTGGAAGGCCTCATCCACGTGTCGGAAATGAGCTGGAGCCAGCACCTGCGCAACCCGCAGGACTTCATCAAGCAGGGCGACACGGTAGAAGCGCAGATTCTGACGCTCGACCGCGAAGACCGCAAGATGAGCCTCGGCATCAAGCAATTGACCGAAGACCCGTGGACCCGTGGCGACTTCGCCTCGACCTACGCCGTGGGCACCAAGCACAGCGGCACCGTGCGTAACCTGACCAACTTCGGCCTGTTCGTAGAACTGGAAGAGGGTGTGGACGGCCTCGTGCACGTGTCGGACCTGAGCTGGACCAAGAAAATCAAACACCCCTCCGAAATGGTGAAGGTGGGCGATAAGCTCGACGTAGTAGTGCTGGAACTGGACCTCGGCGCCCGTCGCCTGGCCCTGGGCCACAAGCAGCTGGAAGAAAACCCCTGGGATACCTTCCAGACGGTGTTCACCCCCGGCTCGGTACATAAGGCAACCATCACCGAGAAGTCGGAGCGTGGCGCGGTACTCGAATTGCCTTACGGCATCGAGGGCTTCGCTTACCCCAAATCGCTGGTGAAAGAGGACGGCACGACCGCCGAGAACGGTGAGTCGCTCGACTTCCGCGTAACGGAGTTCTCGAAGGACGACCGCCGCATTGTGCTCTCGCACACGGCTGTGTTCAACAAGGAAGCCGCCGCTGAGGACGACAGCCGCAACGCCAAGTTCAAGAAGAAAACCAACACCAAGGCTGGCGACACCCAGGGTGAAGGCAAAATCAGCGACCTGAAGAAGAACGACGAGAAGTCGACCCTCGGCGACCTCGACGCGCTGAGCGCTCTGCGCGACCAGATGATGGGCAATGAGCGCAAGGCTGGCGAGCAGAAACTCGCCGCCGCTGCCAAGGCTCCCAAGGCCGAAGCCGCTCCGAAAGCTGAAGAAGCTCCCGCTGCTGAGGCTCCGGCCGAAGGCGGTATCTTGGCCAGCATCAGCGGTGCCATCGACACCGTGAAGCACGCTGCTTCGGACGCTGTAGACGCCGTGACGAACTCGGACGCTTTCCACAAAGCTTCGGAAGTAGCCGGCGACCTCGTTGACAAAGCCAAAGGCCTGGTGGCCGGCGACGATGCCGACAAAAAAGACGACGAAGCCAAAGCCTAACCGCTTATCTTAGTTGCAGAAAGGAGCCCCGGCGTTTGCGCCGGGGCTTTTTTGTGCCGAAACCTTGCCTACGCCAAACTGCCTGCCTACCTTTGCGCTCCCAAAAGACCACAACGGTGACGTGACCGAGTGGCTAGGTAGAGGTCTGCAAAACCTCCTACAGCGGTTCGAATCCGCTCGTCACCTCTTCTTAATTGCTTGTTGCTGAGAGCCCCGACTGTTATGTTACAGTCGGGGCTTTTTTGTGCCCCAAAGCCGGTAACGGTTTTAGCGCTTTATTCTCGAAACAATTCGGCTGCATTGGCCGGAAATGCCGTACTTGCTTGCTAAGCGCCTTTTTTCACGGTTTATGAAGATAATTGACATCCGCACCATGCGCGGGCCCAGCTACTGGTCCGTGAAACACACCAAGCTCATTGTCTCGAAAGTGGACCTGGAGGAATTTGCGGGCACCTGGTCCAACGGCATTCCGGACTTTCCGGCGCAGTTCATGGCGCTGTTTCCCAAGATTGGGCAGCCGCAGCCGGGCGGCATCAGCGGCCGGCAGTCGCCCAAGCACGCGCCGCTGAACGAGGACCAACTCAACGACGGCGAGCCGCTGGGCCACGTTATTCAGCACGTGGCGCTGGAATTGCAGCGCCTAGCGGGCATGCCCGTGTATTGGGGCAAGAGCTACCCGGCCCGCGAGGAAGGGGTGGAGTACGTAGTGTTTGCCTACCAAGAGGAGCGGGCCGGCCGCCGCGCCGTGGAGTACGCCGTGGAAATCGTGGAAGCCCTGTGCCGGCAGCAACCGGTGGACCTGAAGCCCATCATCGATGAGCTGCACGAAATCCGGGAAGATGAGTTCATCGGGCCCAGTACCTATAGCATTGTGGCAGAGGCGGCCTCGCGCAATATTCCGTATATCCAGCTCAAGAACAGCAGCATCATTCAGCTGGGCTATGGGGTGAACCAGAAGCGCATCTGGGCCACTACCACCAGCTTCACCTCGCACGCCGGTGTGGAAGTGGCCGGCAATAAGAACCGCACCAAGGCCATGCTCAACGACGCGGGCGTACCCGTGCCGCGCGGCACTACGGTGTATTCGGAAAACGGGCTGCGCGACGCCATCGACGAGCTGGGCTTTCCCATCGTGACCAAGCCGCTCGACGGCAACCACGGCAAGGGTGCCACCATCCGCATCATGAACTGGGACGATGCCGTGGCGGGCCTCAAGGCCGCGCAGGAATACTCGCGCGCCGTGATTGTGGAGCAGTTTGTGGAGGGCTTCGACTTCCGCCTGCTGGTGGTGAACGGCAAGCTGATTGCAGCGGCCAAGCGCACGCCCGCCGCCGTGACCGGCGACGGCAGCAGCACCATTCAGCAGCTCATCGACAAGGTGAACGAGGACCCGCGCCGCGGCGTGGGCCATGAGAAGGTGCTCACGAGCATCAAGGCCGACAAGCACACGCTCGACATTCTGGAAGGCAAGGGCCTGACGCTGGAATCGGTGCTGCCGGCCGATGAAACGCTGTACCTCAAGAGCACGGCCAACATCAGCACCGGCGGCACCGCCACCGACGTGACCGACAACATGCACCCTTACAATGTGCTGCTGGCCGAGCGTGTGGCCGGTATCGTGGGGCTCGACATCTGCGGCATCGATTTGATGGCCACCGATATTGCCGTGCCGCTCAACGAAAGCCGCGGCGCCGTGATTGAGGTGAACGCCGCGCCGGGCTTCCGCATGCACATTGCGCCGGCCGAAGGGCTGCCCCGCAACGTGGCCGCCCCGGTGGTGGACATGCTGTTTCCGCCCGGCAGCACGGCCCGCATTCCGATTATCGCCATCACGGGCACCAACGGCAAGACAACCACCACGCGCCTGATTGCGCACATGGTGGCCAGCAAGGGCTACAAGGTGGGCTTCACGACCACCGACGGCATCTACATTCAGGGCGTGCAGCTGCAGAAGGGCGACTGCACCGGCGGCCAAAGCGCCGAGTTTGTGCTGAAAGACCCCACCGTGAACTACGCCGTGCTCGAAACCGCGCGCGGCGGCATGCTGCGCTCGGGCCTGGGCTTTCATACCTGCGACATTGCGGTGGTGACCAACGTGGCGGCCGACCACCTGGGCTTGCGCGACATCTACACGGTGGAGGAAATGGCGGCCGTGAAGGGCGTGCTGCCCCGCACGGTGCGCAAAAACGGCTGGGCCGTGCTCAACGCCGACGATGACCTGGTGTACGCCATGGCCCGCACCGTGGACTGCCGCGTGGCCCTGTTCAGCATGCGCGACGACAACCCGCGCATTCAGGAACACGTGGAGGCCGGCGGCGTGGCGGCTGTGTACGAGGAAGGCTACGTCACCATTTACCGCAACAGCTACAAGCTGCGCATCGACCGGGCCGCGGAGTTTCCCGTCACGCTGGGCGGGCGCGCGGGCTTCAACATTGAGAACAGCCTGGCCGCCGCGCTGGCCGGCTACCTGGCGGGGTTCGATAAAGATGAAATCAAGACGGCGCTGCGCACGTTCATCCCCTCGGCCACCAAAACACCGGGCCGGATGAACATCTATAAATTCCCGGACTTTGAAGTCGTAGTGGACTATGCCCACAACACGGCCGGCATTACCAAGTTCGCCGAGTTCATGGAGGCCACGCCGGCCACCCACAAAATCGGCATCGTGTCGGGCCTGGGCGACCGGCGCGACGAGGACACGCTGGGCTTCGCCCGCATCGCCGGTCGCATCTTCGACGAGGTGATTCTGCGCCAGGACCGGGACCTGCGCGGCAAGTCGGCCGAGTTCCTGCGCGACATCATGGAGCGCGGCCTGCGCCTCGACAAGCCGGATTTGAAAATCACCTACATCGAAAACGAGCCCGATGCCATCGACCACCTGCTGCAACACACGCCGCAGGGCGGCGTCGGCGTCATCTTCACCGAGAACATCAGCGCCACCCTGGCCAAGCTAGACGAGTTCGAGAAGACGAGTGCGGAGAGCTAGAGGCCGCTGTTAATCAAGTCGAAAGAGGGAGCAGGATTCGTCCGGCTCCCTCTTTGTATATTGCGTCCTGTCTGAAACCTCCATTTCCTTTCCTTTATGGTTAACTTTTCCTCTCTACCTCCCGCCGCGCTGGTTCGCACTCTGGTGGCTTTGTTTCTGTTGGCTCTGCGGTTCCCGGCGGCGGGTCAGGCACCGGCGTGGCAGTCGACGCGGGCGGTAGGGGTGGCTACGGCGACGGCCGGAACCAATTATTCGATAGTGTCGGCTTCAGCGACGGATGCAGTGGGGAATGTGTACATAGCGGGCTCCTTCACTAATACCGTAACGCTTGGCGGCACTATGCTGGTTAGTCTCGGAAATCGGGATGTTTTTGTGGCCAAATTCAGCCCGACTACTAACCAATTTGTGTGGGTTCAACAAGCCGGAGGGATAGGCAACGATTATCCTGGCATGCTGTCGGTGAGCGGTACGAGTGTCTACTTATCTGGCAGCTTCGATGGCCCCACGTCGAGCTTTGGCTCCGTTACCCTGACCAACGCGGGCGCTAATGCACGTACTTTAGACATTTTCGTAACTAAGTTAGCCGATACGGGCAGCTTCGTATGGGCGCAACAGGCTGGCGGTCCTGATTACGAACAGGCTAGCGCATTAGCTGTGAGCGGTACGAACATATACGTGGCGGGTTCTTTTAGAAGCTCTCAAGTAGGATTTGGCTCTACCACCTTAACTAACGCCAATAGAACCACTTTCGATATGTTCGTGGCTAAACTTGTCGATAATGGACCGACAGGCAGCTTTGCGTGGGCACAACGGGCCGGAGGAACAGACGAAGACCAAGCAACAGCCGTGGCAGTGCGTGGCTCAAACGTATACGTAGCAGGTTTTTTTAGAGGTGCCACAGCAGCATTTGGCTCTACCACCTTAACGAATGCAGGCGCAAGTATAAATTCTCATGATGTATTTGTTGCCAAGCTCATCGATGGCGGCAGCACGGGAAACTTCGTGTGGGCACAGCGTGCCGGAGGTACCGGTTATGACTTTGCCAACGCGTTAGCCGTGAACGGTACCGATATATACTTGGCTGGAAGTTTTGACCAAAACACAGCCAACTTCGGGAATATCATGCTGACAAGCGCTGGAAACTCTGACATATTCGTAGCCAAACTTACAGATGTTGGTAATGTAGGGAGCTTCATGTGGGCGCAAGGAGCTGGCGGCGTGGGTCCTGACGGAGCTAACGCTTTAGTTGTGAGAGGTAATAGTATATATATAGCGGGCGCTTTTCGGATTTCTTCGGCAAACATTGGCCTTACTAACCTAATGAATGCGGGCTATGATGACATATTTGTAGCCAAGCTTACCGATGCTGGCATTACTAGCAGCTTTGATTGGGCACAACGGGCGGGTGGTACGGGTTACGATGTGGGTACCGCACTGGCTGTGAGTGGAACGAATCTATATGTAGCAGGTAGCTTGGGTTATCCCACCGCCGACTTTGGCCCCATCACCCTCTCCAATATCTCGAATACCAGCTCATCCCTCGGCTTCCTCGCCTCCCTCACCGACCCCACCTTGACGGCCACCACGGCCGCCATTCCCCGCGAACCGGCCCAGCTTTTCCCCAACCCCGCCCACCACGCGGCCACCCTGCGCCTGCCCGCCGGCACCGCGCCCGCGCCCCTCACCCTCACCGATGCGCTAGGCCGCCCCGTGCGCCGCTACCTCGCCCCGGCCGGCCCCGAAACCGCGCTTGACCTGCGCGGCCTGCCCGCCGGCCTCTACCTGCTGCGTGGTGCCGGCCCGGCCCAGCGCCTGGCGGTAGAGTAAGGGACGGGAACCACACGGCACAAAAAAGCCGCTTCAGCAACTGAAGCGGCTTTTTGATTGAGGCTGCCTGAATAGTCCGATTACAAACGTCAGGAACCAGTCGAATCCGTTCTTATCCGTTAAATCTGCGATAATCTGCGGTTCAGACCTACTTCAGCGTGAAGGTGGTTTTGCCCATCAGCTGGCCGCTTTCATACAGCTCCACGGTGTGGAGTCCTTTTTTATATTCGGCGCCCTTGGCGTAGATGAATTCGAGCTTTTGCTTGGAGTTGTCGAACACCACGTCCTGCTTCTGGGTGTAGAAGGCCTCCTGGCCGTCGACGGTGAAGGTGCCTCCTCCCGTGCTCAGGTTGTATAGCGCGGCGCCGTCGGGCTCCAGAATGCGCATGTAGATGGCCTTGGTTTCCTTGGGCGACACGTCGTTGCGGGCCAGGTTGAAGGTCACTTTCACCTTCTCCACGCGCTTGGCTTTGAACTCCTCTTTGTCGTCCTCTTTCTCCTTGTTCTTGGAGGTGATGATGGCCACTTTGATGTTATCGGCTTGCAGGCGTGAGGCAATGCCCACCTTCTCGGTCAGCTCCTTATTGCTGCGCACTACGGTGCTGATGGTGTCGGCCAGCTTGTTTTGTTTCTCCTTGAGGGTGGTGGTTTCGGTGTAGAGCGTTTCGTTGTCCTTCTTCAGTTGGGCAATGTCGTCGTCCTTCTTCCGCAGCTGGCCTTCCAGGTTCTGGGCGCGCTGCTTGAACAGGTTTTGCTGGGCAATGGAGAAGCTGCCAGCCTTGAAGGAGCGCAGCTTCAGCAGGTCGGCATTCACGGCGGCGATTTTGGCCGTGAGCGAGTCGTTGCTCAGGCCCAGGGCTTGCAGCTCCTGGCTTTGACGCTCAAAATCGGCCTTCAGGGCTTCGTATTGCTTTATTTGCTCCTGCAGCTTGCTGTCTTTGGCTTTGACTTCGGTGGTTAGCACTTCGTTTTGCTGGCCCTTCTGCTGGTTGAGGTAGAACAGGACGCCGTTGATGCCGAGCAGCACCAGCACGAGGGCTACCCAGAGCAGGACGCGGCTATTATTGGAGCGGGGTTCGGGCGTTTCGTTAGGGTCCATGCGGGAATTGGTTAAGCGAGAAAAGCAAACGTAAAGCGAGGAGGCCTGCCGCAGTGCGGCGCGTACCTTCGCCGTAAAAATAGGGGACTTCCGGGCCCTGGCAAGTTTCTACTATACTTCAACGGCATGGAAACGGTTTTTCCAGACTTCGACGCTGCCTATTGGCAAGGTCGTTACGCCGCCGGGCGCGACGGCTGGGACGCCCACGCCATCACCCCGCCGCTACGGGCGTATTTCGACCAGCTCGACGTGGCCGCGCAGCCGCGCATCCTCATTCCCGGCGCCGGCCGCGCCTACGAGGCCGAGTACCTGCACCAGCGTGGGTTCCAACACGTTTTCGTGGCCGATATTGCCCCCGAAGCCCTGGCCGCGCTGGCCCAACGCGTGCCTGATTTTCCGGCCGAACACCTGCTGTTGGCCGATTTCTTCGCCCTGCCCAACGAGCCGGCCTACGATTTAATGGTGGAGCAAACGTTCTTCTGCGCCCTCAATCCCGCCCTGCGGCCCGCCTACGCCCGGCAGTGCGCCCACCTACTGCGGCCCGGCGGCACGCTCATGGGTCTGCTCTTCGATACCGATTTCGGACCGGTGCAGGAGCCGCCTTTTGGCGGCAGCCGGGAGGAATATCGCGCCTACTTTGAGCCGTATTTCGAGTTCCGGCATTTCGAAACGGCGACCAATTCGCTCCGGCCCCGGCAGGGGCGGGAGCTGTTTATTTGTTTGAAACGGAAATAACCGAACAATTCAGAACGTCATGCTGAGCGTAGCCGAAGCATCTCTACCGTGTAAGTAAATAAATTGCGTTGCGCGGTAGAGATGCTTCGGCTGCGCTCAGCATGACGTTCTTTCCACGACTCACGACTCACGACTCACTACTCACTACTCATCTCATGCTCCAGGCCCTCGCCAACACGCTTCCGCACTTCCGCCACACCAATTCCGGCCAGTTTTTCCTCATGGCCGGGCCCTGCGTCATCGAAGGCGAGGACATGGCCCTGCGCATCGCCGAGCGCATCAAGCGCATGACCGACAAGCTACAAATTCCCTACATCTTCAAGGGTTCGTACCGCAAAGCCAACCGCTCGCGCCTCGATTCCTTCACCGGCATTGGCGATGAAACGGCGCTGCGCATTCTGCAAAAAGTGGGGCGCGAAATTGGCGTGCCCACCGTGACGGACATCCACGAATCGAGCGAGGCGGCCTTGGCGGCCGAGTACGTCGACGTGCTGCAAATCCCGGCTTTCCTGTGCCGACAAACCGATTTGCTCATTGCCGCCGCTCAAACCGGCAAGGTCGTAAACGTGAAAAAAGGCCAGTTCCTGAGCGGTGAGGCCATGAAATGGGCGGTGGATAAAATCCGGCAATCCGGCAATCCGCACGTCATCCTCACCGAGCGCGGCAACTCCTTCGGCTACTCCGATTTGGTGGTCGACTTCCGTAACCTGCCCGCCATGCGCGAGTTCGAGGTGCCCGTGGTGATGGACGTGACGCACTCGCTGCAGCGCCCCAACCAGAGCAGCGGCGTGACCGGCGGCCAGCCCGCCCTCATCGAAACCATTGCCAAAGCCGCCATCGCCGTGGGCGCCGACGGCCTGTTTATCGAAACCCATCCCACGCCCGCCACCGCCCTCTCCGACGGCGCCAACATGCTGCCGCTCGACCAGCTGGAGGCGCTACTGGTGAAGCTCACGCGGGTGCGCGACGCCCTCCGGCCCATGCCCGGCATCGATACGCAAGGGTTAAACGCCTAACGCTGAGAAACCGGAATGCAGGAGTTTCGGCTATATAAGTCCCCCTGGAAAGCGCTGAAGCTGCTGGTAGGCTGCGCAGCCTTCGTGGCCATTGGCTGCCTGATGCTGAGCCGGCCCGATGCGCCGCAGGGCGTGGCCTGGATGAGCATAGTCTTTTTCGGGCTGGGGTTACTTGTCAGTCTCTTTCAGCTGCTCGACCGTCGGCCGCAAATAATTGTCAACGACGTTGGCGTGTTCGACCGGATGATGCACCACGAATTCATCAACTGGGAAATTATTCAGGACGTGTACCTGGCCGAGGTAAATAAGCAAACCTTCATCTGCCTAGTGGTGGACGAAGCATTCGAGCCCTCGCGGCGCAAAGGCAAGTTCAAGCAAGGCATGGCCAGTTTAAATAAGGGAATGGGCTTTCAGGAGCTGAACATTTCCCTGGGCTTCGTCAGCATCGACGCCTTCCGATTTGCGGAATTTATTCTGGCCATGTGCGGGGCCGCGCCGCCCGAGCGCGACGAGTTGGTCAGGAAAGCCATTGCCAACCTCTAGCATGCCCGGACTCGCAGAGTCCAGGCTACCATCAATCAGGTGCGCAGGTAGAAGTGCTGCTTGGGCTGGTTTTTTCGGAAGAAGACCAGCCCGATGTAGAACAAATCCACCGTCAGCGTCACCTCGGGGTGGGCTTTGATGGTTTCCCAGGCGCGCTCCATGTCTTCGGACCAGTGGATGTCGTCGAAGACGAACACCGAATGGTCGGCACGGTGGGCCAGGCACTGCTCGAAGTAGCGCAAGGTGGGCTCGTAGCGGTGGTTGCCGTCGAAAAAGGCGAAATCGATGGGAGCGGGGAGGGCCGCCAGAGCCGGGGCCAGGGTGTGGTCGATGTTGCCCTCGATGATATCAATATTGCGCAGCTGCAGCGCCGCGAAGGTTTCGCGGGCCACGCCGGCCACGTTTGGGCAGCCCTCGAAGGTGACGACGCGACTCCGGGAATCGGCCGAGGCCAGGTAGGCGGTGGTGAGGCCCAGCGAGGTGCCTAGCTCCAGAATAGTGGCCGGCCGGAAGTAGTTGGCCAGCCGAAACAGCAGCTGCGCCAGATGCGGCGGTTTGGCCGCCGTGCGGGCAATGTCGGTCACGCGGCGCTGACGGCCCGCGCCGGTGTGCGAGCCCGCCCCAAAATCGGTGACGCTGATGCTGCCCGGGCTGCTGAGCAACTGTTGCCGCCGCGCCTCTACGGCCGCGTAGGCCTTATAAAGGCCCGTGTGGCGCACCACCGAGGTGTAGAGGCCGAACACAAACGGCGAATGCAGCCCGTGGGCATTGCCCGAGCGAAGCCAGAAGCGGAGGTAAGCGAGGAGTTGAAACAAAATAGGTGTCGGTTGTTAGTTGTCCGTTGTCAGGCAAACACGACAACCACGCTACAAACTAACAACCGACAACGAGCAACTGACAACTAAACGCTAGTTCAGCCGGTACGGCACCATGAGGGTGAACTCGGGAATCTCAACCGTAAATTCCTGGCCGTTGGCCAGCCGCTCCATGAGGTAGGTGCCGCGCATCTTGCCCACGCCCGATTTCAGGTTGCAGCCGCTCACGTATTGGTGCGCCTCGCCGGGCTCCAGCACCGGCTGGCGGCCCACCACGCCCTCGCCCTCCACTTCGCGCACCACGCCGTTGGCGTCGTGAATGTGCCAGTGGCGGCGCAACAGCTTCACGGTGAACTCGCTGTTGTTGCGAATCTCAATCTTGTAGGCAAACACGAAATGCTCCTGGCCGGGGCTGGAGTAGTCGGGCAAGTAATTGGTCGTAACCGAAACGGTGACGCCTTGCGTAGTGGTGGTGGGCATAGGTGTCGGAACTAAGAGGGGCTGCGGGCGTAACAGCCGCCCGCCAAAATTGGTTTTACGCAAAAGCGGCCTTTCAACGCCGCAACTACCCGTTTATTTTTCTTCCCAATTTCAATGGTAAAGATAGCCGAAAGCTGGCGGCCGGTGCTGGCCAATGAGTTCGAAAAGCCCTATTTTCAGCGCCTAATCGCCTTTGTGAAAGGGGAGTACGCCACGGCCACGGTGTACCCGGCCGGCTCGCAGATATTCCATGCCTTCGACGCCACGCCGTTCGACAACGTCAAGGTCGTCATCTTGGGCCAAGACCCCTACCACGGCAAAAACCAGGCGCACGGCCTCTCGTTCTCGGTGCAGGACGGGCAGCGCACGCCGCCCTCGCTCCAGAATATTTTCAAGGAGCTGCAAACCGACATTCCCGGCACGCTGCCCGCCCCCAACGGCAACCTCGACCGCTGGGCCCAACAGGGCGTGCTGCTCCTCAACGCCACCCTCACCGTGCGCGCCGCCGAACCGGCCTCGCACCAGAAAAAAGGCTGGGAAGAATTCACCGACGCCGTCATCCGCAAGGTTTCGGAGGAAAAGGAGCACGTGGTGTTCATCCTCTGGGGGGCCTACGCGGGCAAAAAATCGGAGCTGATTGACGAGCGAAAGCACCTGGTGTTGAAATCGGTGCACCCTTCGCCCTACGCGGCCGACAAAGGATTTTTCGGCAGTAAGCCGTTTAGCAAAGCCAATTCCTGGCTGAAAAGCAAGGGGCTGGAACCGATTCAGTGGTAGGGTTTGGTGTCACCTGTCATTGCGAGTGAAGCGCGGTAGTCCGTCCTGTTCTCAGCGACTAGCCCAATGATGTGACAATGCTCAATAAAGTGAAAAGCCCCGGCACTGCGCAGTGCCGGGGCTTTCTGATAAAAGAACGTGCTTGGGTTTGACAGAACGGATTGCTTCGGCTGCGCCTTGCAAGGACAGGTGGCGCGGGCCGACGGGCTTTTTAATGGATGATATTAAACAGGCGGCTCCAGCGGATTTTGTGCCAGAAGTCGGCGTTGGGGTCTACCGAGAGCCAGATGAGGACGGCTTTGCCCACCACATGGTCTTCGGGCACGAAGCCCCAGAAACGCGAATCCTCGGAGTTGTGGCGGTTGTCGCCCATCATCATGTAGTAGTTCTGCTTGATTTTGTAGCTGGTCAGCTGCTTGCCGCCCTGGTAAATCATGCCGTCCTTGTTGTTCCAGGTCACGTTATCGTTGTGCTCGTAGCGGGCAATTATTTTGAAGTAGATGGCCGCATTGGCGGGGCTGAGCGTGATGGTCTGGCCTTTTTTCGGAATGGGCAACGGGCCGTAGCTGTCGAGGGTCCACTTGCGGGAAACGATGCTGGTGGCGTCGGAATTGGTAAAATCGGCCTTGTCGGGGAACAGCGGCGGCACGGGGGTGCGGTACACCTCCAGGGCCGACACGTAGGGTTGCTTGCGGAAATAGTCGGCCGTGGCCTGGGTGCAGCTGATTTTGTAGATGAACGAGCCGGGCTTGTCGCCGCTGCCCGCCGCCTGCGGCATGCCGCCGGGCATGGTGTAGTCCACCACGCCCTGGGCGCGCAGGGCGGCCGTCACCTCGTCGTTGGGGTTGTCAATCTGCAGCAGGTAGTCGGTTTGCAGGCCGGGCGCGTTCTCGCCGGGCTTGCCGTTGAGGAACACCTGGCCGTTGCGGATTTCCAGGGTGTCGCCGGCCACGGCCACGCAGCGCTTGATGTAGTTGGTGCGCAAATCGGCCGGGTACTGCGTTTCGTGGGGCACATGGAACACCACCACATCGTTGCGCTTGATTTCGGAGAAGCCCGGCAGGCGGTAGGTGGGCAGCTGAATCAGCTCGGAGTAGCTCTGCAGGCCCGTGCCCCAGATGGTTTGGTGCGTGAGGGGCACCTGCAACGGCGTTTGGGGCGTGATGGGGCCGTAGTGCAGCTTGCTCACAAACAGGTAGTCGCCCACCAGCAGGGAATTTTCCATGCTGGGCGAGGGAATGGTGTAGGCCTCAAACGTGGCCCAACGGATGAGCGTGGCCGCCACAATGGCAAAAATCAGCGAATCGGCCCACTCGCGGGTTTTGGTTTTGGGCGGCTTGGGGGGAGCGGTGGGGTCGGTTTTGAGCAAAGACATGGAGAAGCAAGCTTGGGCTTGGCAATTTAAAATCAGGCAAAGAAACGGCGGGAGTTGCGAGTCCGGCGCCACCACCGCTTCAATTGTGACCTGCGAGAAGCCAGCAAGAGAAAAAGAATGTTGACGCCCGCTCCCGTCATGCAAATAACGGCCGTGCGGCGGCTCGCGGCTTGCACTTCGTGAAAATCTAACAGCACCCGCCCGTGCGCCTCCAAATGAATCAGGTCAATCGAGCTTCGGCTGCTCGGTAGCCCGCGCGGGCTGTAGAAAGCCGTGATGGAATCGCCGGGCTGCACGTATTTCACAACGTCGGGAATAGCGGGCTCGTAGCGTACCGGAATAAGAAAAACGAAAGGCTGATTCTGAAGCCTGATTTCCAGCTCATAGTGCACCGTGTTTCCGCGGCTTCTTGCCTGGTTTCTGGTCAGCGACAGCACCGTGCCGGCTACCAGGCGCTGCTCATGCAGTGCCTGATGGGAAAGCCAGAGGCTGAAGCCGCCCACGGAGAGTAAAATTGCGGCCAACAAGGCGCCCAACGCGAGTTTCACGCTATCCACCCGGCCGCTTCTACAACCCCAGCAGCTCTTTCATGCCAAACACGCCCGCGCGGCCGGGCAGCCACTCGGCCGCCAGCAACGCGCCCAGCGCGAAGCCCTCGCGGCTGTGGGCCGCGTGCGTGAGCTCCAGCGTGTCCACATCGGAGGTGTAGGTGACAATGTGCGTGCCCACCGCGTCGCCGGTGCGCTCACTGATGATGGCCAGCTCGGCCGGTGACTCGGCCGGGGCGTTGCGCCAGGTGGCTTTGGCGGGGAAGTGCCGCATAATGCATTCGGCCGTGGTGAGGGCCGTGCCGCTGGGCTGGTCGATTTTCTGGGTGTGATGAATTTCGCGCACGGCCACGTCGTAGCCGCCGAACTGGTTCATTTTGGCCGCGATGTACTCGTTGAAGTGGAAAAACAGGTTCACGCCCACGCTGTAGTTAGATGCGTAGAACAGGCTGCCACCCAGCTCTTTCGTCAAAGCCGTGGCTTCCTCAAAATGGTGCAGCCAGCCCGTGGAGCCGCACACTACCGGCAGGCCTTGGCGCAGGCAAGCCGCCACGTTGCCAAAGGCCGAATCGGGGTGCGTGAACTCGATGGCCACATCGACGGTGGCGGGGGTAAAGTCGGCAATGGTGGCCGGGCTGGCGTGCAGGTCCACAATGCCGGCAATTTCGTGGCCGCGCTGGGCGGCCAGGGCGCCAATGGTCTGGCCCATTTTGCCGTAGCCGATGAGGAGAATTTTCATGTAGTTGTCCGTTGCTTGTTGTTAGTTGTCAGGTTATTCAACCGGCAGTTCGGACTAACAACTGACAACTAAAAAACTATTTCACCCGCAATGCGAAAGACAGGCCCGGGGCCGTGGGCAGCCCCAGCGCCTGGCCGGGTACCGGCAGCAGGGCCGGCTCCCAGTGCAGGCTGAGGTCGTCGCTCACGTCGAAGTCCCGTAAGTGGGCATCCACCAGCGCGTCCACCACCTGCAGGCCGTAGGCGAGGCCGCAGTAGAGGTAGAACAGGTCGCGGTTGCCGCGGTAGAAAACGACGCCACTTTTGATGCCCTCGGCCGTGTTGTAGAGCCGGGCCTGCGGGCCCAGCGCATCGGTGCGCAGCAATTTGGGGTTTTCGGTAACAAGCTTATAGGCCTTAACAAACTCGTTGAAGCGCATCTGGTAGAAAACCTCGGCCCCGACCACGCCGCCCAGCGCCCCGTACACGAGCGGCAGCTTCCAGTAGCGGCGGTTGTAAATCTGGCCCGCGCCGGGCAAAATGGCTGCCAGCAGCGCCGCCTTGCCCGGTCGCGTGAGGCGGATGCCCTTGTAGCCAAAGGCCCGGAACATGTGTTCGGTGCGCTTGGCCGAGTCGGTGGCGGCTTTCTGGCGCTTGGCGGCGGGCGTCACCACCACTTCGCGGCGCTCGGTGGTGTCGGCCAGAATTTTGGCGGGGTCGACGGGCGTGGTGCTGGGCGAAAACACCTGTGCCCGACCCACCGGCCCGGCCAGCAGCAAACCCAGGCCCAGCAGCACCGCCGCGATAAAGGAATACGATTTGTTCATAGGAAACCCGCTAACGGAAAAAGGCGGATTTTTAGCGTGTTGCAAAGTGGGCCGCCGTGGAGCCCCGCAGCGCGTGACCGTTCTGATTCGGCCGCGCCTTACGAGGGATGCAGAATGTGCAGGATGCGCTGCATATCCTCAATCGAGTCGAAGGCGATTTTGATTTCGCCGTTGCCTTTGGCCGTGGGGCGCACCTGCACGCGCGAGCCAAACCGGTCGGTGAGGTGGCGCTCGGTGCGGCGCAGCTCGGCGGCGGGCACGGCGGGCTGCGCCGGGGCGCTGTTGGCCTCGCCATTGGGGCTGGCCGGGGCCGCGTTCCGGCCGAAGCCGCCGCGCACCAACTCCTCCACGCGGCGCACAGACAGCTCCTCGGCCACGATTTTGCGGAACAGCTCCACCTGGGCCTTGGCATCGTCGAGGCCGATGAGGGCGCGGGCGTGGCCCATGCTGATTTCGGCGTCGCGCAGGCCAATCTGCACGTCGGGCGGCAGCTTGAGCAGGCGCAGGTAATTGGTCACCGTCGAGCGGTTTTTGCCCACCCGGTCGCCCAGCTCTTCCTGGCGCAGGTTGCACTCGCTCAGCAGGCGCTGGTAGCTGAGGGCAATTTCGATGGCATTCAGGTTTTCGCGCTGAATGTTCTCAATCAAAGCCATTTCCAGCATTTGCTGGTCGTCGGCCTTGCGGATGTAGGCCGGAATCGTCTCCAAACCCGCCAGCTTGGACGCCTGCAAGCGGCGCTCCCCGCTGATGAGCTGGTAGGAGTTGGTTCCGAGCTGGCGCAGCGTTACGGGCTGGATAATGCCCTGGATTTTAATGCTGTCGGCCAGTTCCTGCAGGGCTTGCTGGTCGAAGTGGGTGCGGGGCTGGTAGGGGTTGGCCTCGATGTGCTCGACGGAAATGAAGCCCACCGAATTGACGGGGTGCGACACCAGCCGGTCGCCGGAGTTGGGGCGCTCGCCTTTTTTCTCGTAGCTGCCCTCAATCAGGGCGTTTAGGCCGCGGCCCAAGCCCCCCTTGCGTTTCACGGCGGCGGCGGCCGCCAGGGCCGCTTGCAACTTCTCTTCGTTCTTCTCTAGTGGCATAGTGCATCGGCCGGGCCCATAAAAGGCGGTTGGCAACCGAACGTCAAATTTACGGATAGTTGGCCGAAGGGCAAGCCGGAAGTTTTCGGGACGTTCGGCCGGGCGGTTGCGCTTATAATGAACACTGCTCATCCGACGGCCTGGGGGCCGGCCCGACCGTAAATACATGGTGAGGGCCCCCACGACCCTTATAAACCTGCATCCGATAGGCGCCATGGCCGGCGGCGGCGAGCGCCGCATTCACCAACGAACGCAACTGGCTATCGAAGTTGTGCACCAAGCCTTGTTCCAGCGCCTCCAGCCAGCCGGCCTCTTGCGGCGCATCGGCAAGAAGCTCGACGTGGGCCGATTGGCCGTCGAAAGCGCGGAGAAAGGCTTGCATGCCGCAAATAATAAAAGGGCTGCTGATGGGTCTTCAGTTGTCCTTTGGATTCTGGTGCAGCGCCAGCACCGCAACGACTTCGCAGACGCCAATGGGCTGGCCTTCGTGGACGTAGCCTTTCACGCCAACTTTTATTTGTTGGCAATGAAAATTCCGGAAAGCTGGATTGACAATAAACATATCCGCTAAGCCTTGCCGGGACATGGGCTCACCCTCGGGCAGCACTTCGCCCGTAGAGGATATAAACTCCGGCCAAATCATGAAGACTTGGTTCGGCTTACCGATATTTTCGTCTTCGTAAGAAAAGTCCCAGCGAATGTGCTGGAAATGCGGCGTCTTCCGCCCGCCTTCTGCGGCGCTGTAGAGGCGGTAGCTTACCCGAAAGTCCGGGGGCAAATGTTCGGAATAAGTAGCCATTCAGTGGCTGCTGTGGCTTTAAGAAACGGAAGAAGCTGGGTTGCCTACCGATGCGAGGCCGGGACCTCGTTGAGACTGAAAAAATGAGGCTTTAAGCCCATACGAATGACAACCAGTTGACGATGAGAGTCCTCAAACCAATTGAAAACACCTTTGATTTCGCTCCCTAAAGCCGGATAATCGTCAGGCCATTTCATGTTTCCTTCCGGCTTCCCAAAATCCGTAATATCCATTCGCACAGGAAACCCGTGGCCAGAATCGAAGAAGACTCCAAAAAGGGTTCGGGCAAAAATATTTCCTGACAGCACTGTGCCAAAAGGCAACTCCTGCTTCAGCCGGTTCCATTCGTCGGTTTTGCTAGCTTCCCCGCAAATGCCGCCGCGAAAAGGTGGGTAGTCGATTATCTCAAGTCGCATAACTTGAGCTATATAGCAGCCTAAATCCGCTCGTCCTCCGCCGTTTCCTCCGTGGCTTCCACGCTGTTTTTCTCCACGATTTCGCGGGCCAGGTTGAGGTAGCTGATGGAGCCTTTGCTCTCGGCGTCGTGCAGGATGACGGGGATGCCGAAGCTGGGCGACTCGCTCAGCTTCACGTTGCGCGGGATAATGGTGTCGAAGGCCAGCTGCTGGAAGTGCATGCGGACTTCTTCCACCACTTGGTTGCTCAGGCGCAGGCGCACGTCGTACATCGTGAGCAGGATGCCTTCGATTTCGAGCTCCGTGTTGAGGCGGCTCTGAATGATTTTGATGGTATTCAGGAGCTTGCCCAGGCCTTCGAGGGCAAAGTACTCGCACTGCACCGGGATGATGACCGAGTGCGCGGCCGTGAGGGCGTTCACCGTAATGAGGCCGAGCGAGGGCGAGCAGTCGATGATGATGAAGTCGTACTCGGCGGCGAGGGGGCGCAGGGCCTCCTTCATTTTCTCCTCGCGGTTGGGCAGGTTTATCATCTCCACCTCGGCGCCCACCAGGTCGATGTGGGAGGGCATGAGGTCGAGGTGGGGCAGGATGTTGGTGGGCACGATGATATCCTGGGCGTTGATGCCGTCCACCATGCACTCGTAGATGCTGTTCTGGATGTCCTTGGGGTCGTAGCCCACGCCCGAGGTGGCATTGGCCTGGGGGTCGGCGTCGACGAGCAGGGTCCGGTAGTCCAGGGCGGCCAGGGACGCCGCGAGGTTAATGGAAGTAGTGGTTTTGCCCACCCCGCCTTTCTGATTGGCTACCGCGATGATTTTTCCCATGAGTCTCTCTAATTGTCAGTTGGTCGTTGTCAGTTGTCAGTTGCTTGGTATTGGATGTTCAGTATCAGGGGCCGGGAGTTTTTACGCTTCCCAACTAACAACTGATAACGAACAACTGACAACTCATAACTAATAACTTTTGCCGTAGCATTGTGACAAAGATACATTCTTTCCCTGTTCGCATGGCCCCTTTTTTGGCTCGTTGGGCTAGCTTCTCGGCTAAACTATTTGGATTTTCGGCGGCGGCGCTGGCCCTGGCCGGCTGCCACGACGCGGCCCGCCCGGCCGCCGACGAGCGACGCGTGTTTCGCTACAACCAGCCCGAGGCCCTCTCGTCGCTCGACCCCGCTTTTGCCCGCAACCAGGCCAACTGGTGGGCCGTGAACCAGCTTTATAACGGCTTGGTCGAACTTGATTCTACTTTGCAGCCCACCCCGGCGCTGGCTCGGCGCTACAGCATTTCACCGGATGGGAAGACGTACACGTTCGTATTGCGAAAGGAGGTTTTCTTTCACGAAGATTCAGCGGTTTTTAAGCCTTCTGAATTGTCTTTGCGAAAAATGGCCGAACAGGAAGCAAGGGACCATCATCGACCGGTTGATTATGACCACCTGGAATCTTACCCGGTCCCTACTCGTCGAGTGACGGCCGCCGACTTCGTTTACAGCTTCAAGCGCATCCTCGACCCGGCTACGGCCAGCACCGGCGGCTGGATTTTCCGGGGTAAAATCCTGGAGAAGCCCGACGGCAGCCCCAGCGACACGGCCTTCGTGGCCGCCAACGACTCCACGCTGCGCATCCACCTCAAGGAGCCGTTTGTGCCGTTTCTGGGCATCCTGACCATGCCATACGCCTACGTGGTGCCGCACGAGGCCGTGGAGAAGTACGGCAAGGATTTCCGGGAGCACCCGGTGGGCACCGGGCCGTTCCGCTTCAAGCTCTGGGACGAGGGCAATGTGCTGCTCTACGAGCGCAACTTTCATTACTGGCGCTCTGACCGACAGGGCCGTAAGTTGCCCTACCTGGATGCCGTGGCCATCAGCTTTTTGCCCGACCGCAAGACCGAGTTTCTGACCTTCATGCAGGGCAAGCTGGATTTCCTGTCCGGCATCCGGGCCGGCTCGCGTGACCTCATCATGTACCCCGACGGGAATATTCGGGAGGATTTCAAGGGCAAGTTCACGGTACAGAAAGTGCCGTACCTGAACACTGAGTACCTTGGTATTCAGCTCGATTCGGCCAACCTGACCGGCGAGCAGGCCGTGCAAGGCCGCGCCCTGCGCGACAAGCGCGTGCGCCAGGCCCTGAATTACGCCCTCAACAAGCCCGAAATGCTGACCTACCTGCTCAACCGGGTGGGCACGGCGGGCACCTCGGGCTTCGTGCCCAAGGCCCTGCCCTCGTTCTCGGAAAAAGAAGTGCCCGGCTACAGCTACCAGCCGCAGAAGGCCCGCCAACTGCTACGCGCCGCCGGCTACGGCCCACAACGGCCCCTGAAGCTACGCTTAAGCACCGTGCTGGAACGCAAGGAGATAGGCGAATACCTGCAGAAGCAGTGGGCCGACGTGGGCGTGCAGGTCCAGATTGACATCAATCAATCGGCCGCGCAGCAGGATTTGGTGGACAATGGCCGGGTGGCCTTCTTCGCCAAAAGCTGGCTCGGCGACTACCCCGACGCCGAAAACTATCTGGCCCTGTTCTATAGCCCCAACTTCAGCCCCGCCGGCCCCGACAAAACCCACTTCAAAAACGCGCAGTACGACAAGCTCTACGACGAAGCCCGCCGCACCCAGGACGTGACCAAGCGTACGGCGCTCTACCAGGCCATGGACCGCATTGTGGTGGAGGAGTCGCCCGTCATCAGCCTTTATTACGACGAAGTGGTGCGCCTCACGCAGAACAACGTGCGTGGCCTCACGCCCAACCCCATGAATACTTTGCTGTTGGAGCGGGTGCATAAGGATTAGCCAGCATTTCTATTCAATCCAAAAGGTATTCGCTATGGGGTATTTGCGAATTGTATTTTCTGCGGCAATGCTGGCCTTGGCGGGCGTTTCGGACACGCAAGGCCAAGCTGTGCGGCCGGCTGCGGCGGCCCCGTTGGTTATCGGCCAGACATTCACGCTCCCTTCCAAAGCCTTGGGCGAAACCCGCCGCATCAACGTGTACCTGCCGGATGCTTACACCGATTCGGCCACGCGGCGGCTGCCGGTGCTGTATATGCCGGATGGGGGCCTAAAGGAAGATTTTCTGCACGTGGCGGGCCTGGTGCAGGTGCTGGTGGGCAATGGCACGATGCGCCCGTTCATCCTGGTCGGCATCGAAAACACCCAGCGGCGGCGCGACCTGACCGGCCCCACCACCAACGAAAAGGACAAGCAGATTGCGCCCAAAGTAGGCGGCTCGGCGGCCTACCGCCAGTTCATCCGAGAAGAAATGATGCCGCAGGTGAAGCAGCGCTACCGCACCACGGCCGAAACGGCCATCGTGGGCGAGTCGCTCGCCGGCCTGTTCGTGGTCGAAACCCTGTTGCTGGAGCCCGCTCTGTTCAACACCTACCTCGCCTTCGACCCCAGCCTGTGGTGGAACAACGGGCAACTGGCCGCGCAGGCCGGCGCAACGCTACAAAAAATGCGGCCCGCTGCCACGGTATACCTGGCCACCAGCATCCACGGCGACTCGGTCGCTACCCGCCGCCTGGTGGAGTTGGCCCGCCCGCAGGCCGCCCGCCTGGGGGCCTGGCACTACGAGGCCATGCCACAGGAAACACACGCTACGATATACCACCCGGCGGCACTGCGGGCTTTTCGGGCGGTGTTTGCGCCGCCAGCGGCTGGTGCCAAGCATTGACGCGGCGCGGAGGATATCGAACGACGCAGAGCTGCTGAGCGTCGCGCTACCTGTCAGTGCCCTTCACCTGGGCCAGCGCATCAAACTGCGTGGAGAGGAAAGTGAAATAGCTTTGCACGTTCTCGGGAATATTCGATTCGGCCGCCACTTTTTTGAGGGTGCCATCGGGCTGGCGGATGGCGACAATGGTACTGGGCATGTCGGTGACGCCGCTTCGGTACTGTGCCTCAAACGTTTCAAAACGGGCTTCTTTGGCTTGGCGCAGCATATCAGCCACCGTGGCCGCGGGTAGTTTGAACTCCTTTTTGCCCATGATGGCCACGTTGTGGCGGCCTTCGTAGGCCACGCGGCCGTCGGCAAATACCTGCATCGTATACACCGGGCAGGTACCGAAGCAGGGCGTGCGCTCGAAGGTGAGCACCGGGCCGGCCGCGGTAGGAACAGGCTGCTTAGCCGCGGCCTTTTTGCTGACCTTCTTAGTCTTGGTTTTCTGGATGGTGGCCTTCTGAGCGCAGGCGGACAGGGAAAGGCTGAAGAAACTCAGCAACAGAAGCAGCGGGAGGTAGCGCATGGCGAATGGGGCGTTTAAGCCGTGAAAGTAGGCAAACAAAAAACCGGCAGAACGAAAACCGTGCCTACGGTTGCGTTCTGCCGGTTTTGCAGGTTGGCATTTATAAAAAGTACGTCATGCAGAGCGCAGCGAAGCATCTCTACCGCAGTGGCAATTGATTTTACTTCCGAGGTAAAGATGCTTCGCCGCGCTCTGCATGACGTGCTTTTCCGTTGTTCAACGACTAAGACTTGCGCTTGGCTTGGGCCTCGCGCTCCTGCGCGGCTTTCATGGCTTCGGCGATGCGGCCCTGCAGGCCGCCGGGCTTCTTGTCCTTGTTCTTGATTTTGTTGGCGTCGAGCTGGGCGCGGATTTTGGTGTCGTCGACGAAGGCTTTGGTGATGGCCTGCTGCGCGAAAGTGATGACGTTCGACACGAAGTAGTACCAGGTGAGGCCTGCCGCAAAGCTGTTCAGCACGAACAGGAAGATGATGGGCATCAGGTAGCTGTAAGTCTTCATGGGGCCCTGCATGGCCGTGTTGGTCTGGTTGCTCTGCCAAGTCATGAGCAGGGTGGAGGCCGTCATGAGCAGCGTGAACATCGACACATGGTCGCCGTACCATTTCACGTAGAAGGGCAGCTTCACGAATACGTCGTAGCTGCTCAAGTCCTTGGCCCAGAGGAAGGTTTGCTGGCGCAGCTCAATGGCATTGGGGAAGAACTGGAACATGGCAAACAGGATGGGCAGCGTGAGCAGCGTGGGCACGCAGCCACTGAGCGGGCTCACGCCGAAGGTCGAGTAGAGCTTCATCGTTTCCTGCTGCACCTTGGTCTGGTCGTCACCGTACTTGGCTTTCAGCTCGTCAATCTCCGGCTTCAGCACCTTCATGCGGGCCTGGCTCTCGTAGGTTTTGTACGTCAAAGGCCACGTTACCAGTTTAATAAGCACTACCAGCAGCAGGATGATAACGCCGTAGGAGCTGATGTACTGCTCCAGGAAGTGGAACACCGGCAGCACCACAAAGCGGTTCACCCAGCGGAACAAGCCCCAGCCCAGGTACACGTTGCGGTCGAACTCGGGCGCCACGGCCTTCAGGGTGTTGAAGGCGTTCGGGCCGAAGTAGAAGCGGTACTGGCCGCGGCCCTGCTCCACCTCGGCCACCGGAATGGTGAGCGTGCTGCTCAGGGTTTTGATGGTGGCGGAGTCGGCCAGGTCCACGTTCGAGTTGAACGCGCCGCCCGCGAAGGGCTGCTGGTCGGCAATGATGCCGGCCACGAAGAAGTCGTGCTTGTGGGCCGCCCATTTCACCGGGCCGGCGGCCTTGTATTCCTCGGGCTTCTCGCTGGCCTCGGCCAGGGCGCCCTGGTCGCCAGCGGCCAGGTAGTGGTTGATGGTGGTGTGGTTGCGGTTTTGCTTGAGGTCCTGCTCGGTCTGGCGCACTTCGTCGATGAACGAGAAGGTGAGCGGCTCTTGGGCCACGGTACGGTCGAGGCCGTTAAGGCGCAGGTCGTACTTGAGCTCGAAGCTGTTGGCGGGCAGCGTATACGTCTGCACGATGCTGCCAGCGCCCACCGGCGCGGTGAAGGTGAGCACCGAGCCGCCGTCCGTGCTCTGCGAGGGCACGGCCTGGAAGTTCAAATCCGAAAACCGGACGGTTTTGCCATCAATCGTGCGGAATTTGGTGTCCATCCGCGCGCTCTTGGCATCGAACAAGTCCATTGGCTTGCCGAAGAACGTCTTGTATTTCAGCAGGCGCACGGCCGAAATTCGGCCGCCCCGCGTCGAGAGCGTCACGTCGAGGTTGGCGTTGGTCAAGTGTAGGTCCTGGGCGGGGCCGGCGGTGGTGTCGAGGGCGGCTTCGGGCGTCAAGGCCGTGGATGGGGCGGCGGGCGCTTTGGCGGCAGCGGTTGGAGCGGGCTCTTTGCCGGCGGCTTTTTCATCCGTTTTCTTCGGGCTGAAGAAGAACAGGTACACGAGAAGCAAGGCCGAAATGAGAAAGAGGCCGGTTGCTGAGTTTCTATCCATTAGTTGTAAAGGTTGCGAAGGGGCAAAGGTACGGCGGGACGCTGCGCTTAATGAAGAATGATACAGGAGGAATGAAAGAACGTCATGCTGAGCGTAGTCGAAGCATCTCGCGTGCTCAAGTAATCCAATCGCAAGAAGGGAATCACCATTACACGCGAGATGCTTCGACTACGCTCAGCATGACGTTCTTTGTATATGACTTGAGCCGCAGGTGGTCTACCCCTTGCGGTGCTGAATGGCCGCCCGCACAAACCGCACGAACAGAGGGTGGGGCTGCTCCACGGTGCTTTTCAGTTCGGGGTGGAACTGCCCGGCCACGAACCACGGGTGCGTGGGCAGCTCAATCACCTCCACTAGGCCGGTTTCGGGGTTGGTGCCGGTGGCTTGCAGGCCCGATTCCTCGAACTGCTTGAGGTAGTCGTTGTTGAATTCGTAGCGGTGGCGGTGCCGCTCGCTGATGTGGTTTTTGGCGTAGGCTTTGGCGGCTTTCGAGCCGCGGCGCAGGTCGCAGGCGTAGGCGCCGAGGCGCATGGTGCCGCCTTTCAGGGTCACATTTTTCTGCTCCTCCATCATGGCCACCACGGGGTTGGGCGTGAGGGCGTCCATTTCGGTCGAGTTGGCGTTGGGCAGGCCCAGCACGTTGCGGGCGTATTCCACCACGGCCACCTGCATGCCCAGGCAGATGCCGAAGAACGGAATGTTGTGCTCGCGCACATATTTCACGGCCACAATCTTGCCCTCAAAGCCCCGCTCGCCGAAGCCGGGCGCCACCAGCACGCCGTCGCAGCCGTGCAGCAGGGCGGCGATGTTTTCGTGGGTGATGTTGTCGGACTGAATGCTGCGCACCGTCACTTTGCACTCGTTCTGGGCGCCGGCGTGTACGAAGGCTTCGTTGATGGATTTGTAGGCGTCGGGCAGCTCCACGTACTTGCCCACCAATGCAATGGTCACTTCCTCGGTCGGGTTTTTCAGCTTGCCGAGGAAGTCTTTCCAGGCTTCCAGGTCAGGCTGCTGGGCGCCGCCGGTCAGTTTCAGGCGCTTGATAACCCGCTCATCGAGGCCCTCTTTGCGCATCAGCAAGGGCACCGAGTAAATGCTGTCGGCGTCGAGGCTTTCGATGACCGAATTGATTTTGACGTTGCAAAACAGCGCGATTTTGCGGCGCATCTCCATCGGAATCGGATGCTCGGAGCGGCAGACTAGGATGTCGGGCTGCAGGCCGGCCTCGCGCAGGTCGCGCACCGAGTGCTGGGTGGGCTTGGTTTTGAGCTCGCCAGCGGCCTTTAAGTAGGGCAGCAAGGTGAGGTGAATAACCAGCGAATCGTACTCGGGCAGCTCCCAGCGGAGCTGGCGCACGGCCTCCACGAAGGGCAGGCTCTCGATGTCGCCGATGCAGCCGCCGATTTCGGTGATGACAACGTCGAACTGGCCGTTCTGGCCCAGCAGCAGCATGCGCCGCTTGATTTCGTCGGTGATGTGAGGCACCACCTGCACGGTTTTGCCGAGGAAGGCGCCCTCACGCTCGCGGCGAATGACGTGGTCGTAGATGCGGCCGGTGGTGACGTTATTGGCCTGCGAGGTCGGGGTGTTCAGGAACCGCTCGTAGTGGCCGAGGTCGAGGTCGGTTTCGGCCCCGTCGTCGGTCACGTAGCACTCGCCGTGCTCGTACGGGTTGAGCGTACCGGGGTCGATGTTGATGTAGGGGTCGAACTTCTGGATGGTGACTCGGAACCCGCGGGCCTGCAAAAGCTTGGCCAGCGAGGCGGAAATGATTCCTTTGCCGAGTGAAGAAGTGACGCCGCCGGTAACGAAAATGAATTTCGCAGCCGACGCGGAGGGGGAGGGGGTTTGGCGTTCGGGCATGACGGGAGTCAAAAGTACGGCACCCAAAGTTGGGATGCCGGAAAAAATGCGCCGGCCGCCATGCGCCCGCCGCCCGCCCCGCTATCCAAGCGCCTGAGTTGCTACGCTTCCGGTGGCCCGCCATCCAGCCAAAAAAAGCCCCCACCACCAGTCGGCAGCGGGGACAGATACTCAGGCCAGAAGCCGCGTGATGAGCTATTCAACCACCACGCGCCGGGCCAGGGCGTGCCCACCGGCTTGCACCCGCAGCACGTACACGCCCGGCGCTAAGCCGGCCGTGGCAAAGGCCAGCGAGGCCCCGACCGGCGGCGCGGTGGCCTGCGCACGCACCACTTGGCCCAGCGCGTTCAGCAGCTCGGCCCGCACGGGGGCGGCGCCCCAGGCGGCCGGCAGCTGCACCGTAAAGCCGTCCCGTGCCGGGTTGGGAAACAGAGTCACCTCGGCCGCTGCAGTGGCGGATGCGGCGGCCAGGGGGGTAAAGGTGCCGGTGTTGAGCAGTACGCCGACTGTGCTGCTGCCGAAATTAGCCGTGACGATATCCGGCCGGCCGTCGCCGTTTATGTCCGCTACGGACACGCCATAGAGCGTAAGTCCGCCACCGGTAGTACCAGCCGCATAAGTACTAACAGCGGCAAAGCCCCCAGCAGTTTGCCCCAGTAATATTCCGGCCGTTTCGGTGCCCGCATTGGCGGTCACGAGGTCGAGCAGGCCATCGCCGTTCACATCGGCCACGGCCACGCCATCAGGGCTGCTGCCGGGCCCGGTTGAGTAGGTTCTGATAGGGGCAAGGCTCCCGCCGGCCTGGCCTAGCAGTACCCCGACCGTGTTGCGGTCGGTGCTGGTCGTCACGATGTCCGGCCGGCCGTCGCCGTTCACGTCGGCCACGGCCAAGCCATTGGGACGGGTAGTGCCGATGGTTGGGTAAGGGCTGACGGGGCCGAACCCCCCGCCCGCCAGTCCAAGCAATATTCCAACGCTGCCGTCGTGGTTTGTGACGATGTCTGCTCGGCCGTCGCCATCCATGTCGGCCACGGCCACGCTTTTAGGGTACGCGCTGGTCAAATGAAAGCTGAAGGGAGCAAAACTCCCACTGGCCAACCCTAGCAGCACGCCCGCCGAGCCGTTACCGGTATTGGCCGCCACGATATCCGGTCGGCCGTCGCCGTTCACGTCGGCCACGGCCAAGCCATTAGGACTGGTACTGGCATTTATTCCGGTTAAGTATGTACTGGCGAGCGCCAATCCTCCACCGGCCAGTCCCAGTAGCACCCCGACGTTATTAGTCAGGCGATTGGTTGCCACGATGTCCAAACGGCCGTCGCTGTTCACGTCGGCTACGGCCAAGCCTGCAGAGAGGTCGCCGCCGGTTAGGTAGGTGTTGATGGGGAAAAAGCCCCCACCGGCCCGTCCCAGCAATACGCCCACGGAGCCTCCTCCAGAATTCACTGTCACGATGTCTGGCCGGCCGTCGCCGTTCATATCGGCCACAGCCACATTATAAGGGAAGGTGTTTAAGCCAGTCGGGTAGGTGCTGGCCGGCGCAAAACTGGCCGGGGTCTGGGCCTGGGCCCTGCCGGCTGTAGCTAGCAGCAGCCCCAGCGTCGCTAGTGAGTAGGTCCGACGTAGGTGAGTAGAAGGGGAGAAGTGGGGCATAAAGAAAATATTAAACGAGAAACGGGTAATCAATGACCGCAGAAACATAAGTTATTGCCCAGGTTTTTGACCAAAATTCGTGCCCCATTCCAGGAGTAACTGTTTGGAAATAGATGATTTCAGCCGCGGCCTCAACTCCTGCTTCAACCAAAACCAGCAGCCCACCGAAGCTCTCGCAACAAAATGCCGCCCCACCCCACGCCGGATGTTGCAAACGATTGCGGGAATGCGTACATTTATAAATGGCACATTTCATCAATCACCTCGTCCAATCCTGGGGTCTGAGCCCGGTGCACTACTGGCACCTGCGGCTGTTGTTTGCCCTGTTGCTCGTGCCCTTGCTGGGGGTGCTCTACATTGTGCTGTTCGACCGGCCCCGGCGCCCCACCTTGGGCCGCAAGCTGTGGCAGTGAGGCAACCGCCGGAAGGTAGAAACCAGAACCGTCGTGTCGCGCGCAGCGAAGCATGACGTTTCTTTGGGCGTTCTAATGCTTCCGCTTGCCTGCCCATGCTGCACGAAATCCTCCTGCTCGTTCTCGGCCTTCTCTTCGTCGTTTTCCTCCTGGTGATGCTGGGGCAGAAGCTGGGCATTTCCTACCCCATTTTCCTGGTGCTGGGCGGGCTGGCGCTGAGCTTCATCCCCGGCCTGCCGCGCGTGGCCATCGCGCCCGACCTCATTTTCCTGATTTTCCTGCCCCCGCTGCTCTACGAAGCGGCCTGGATGACGTCCTGGAACGACTTCTGGCGCTGGCGGCGGGCCATTGGGCTGCTTGCGTTCGGGCTGGTGGCTTTCACGTCGGGCATCGTGGCTTACGTGGCGCGGGCCGTCATTCCGGGGTTCACGCTGGGGCTGGGGTTTTTGCTGGGCGGCATCATCTCGCCGCCCGATGCCGTGGCCGCCACCTCGGTGCTGCGCGGCGTGAAGGTGCCCCGGCGCGTGACGGCCATTCTGGAAGGCGAGAGCTTGATAAACGATGCCAGCAGCCTGATTGTGTTCCGGTTTGCGCTGCTGGCGGTGCTTTCCGGCACGTTTGTGTGGCAGGAGGCGGCCACCAGCTTCGTAGTGGTAAGCGGCATGGGGCTGGTGGTGGGGCTGGTGGTAGCCAGCGTCTTCTTCCTCATTCACAAATACCTGCCCACTTCGCCCAGCATTAACACGGCGCTCACCTTCATGGCGCCCTACGTGATGTACCTGCTGGCCGAGGAATTCCACTTTTCGGGCGTGCTGGCGGTGGTGAGCGGCGGGCTGCTGCTCTCGCACCTCTCGCACCGCGTGTTCGATGCCAACACCCGCCTGCAGGCCTACAGTGTGTGGGCCAGCGTGAGCTTCGTGCTCAACGGGTTGGTGTTCATTCTCATTGGCTTGCAGCTGCCCATTGCGGTGGAAGGGCTGGGCAACTATTCGCTGCAGCAGGCCATCACCTACGGCCTGCTGATGAGCGGGCTGGTCATCATCATCCGGCTGCTGTGGATGTACCCGGCGGCGTTTGTGCCCCGGTTTCTGAGCCAGAAAATCCGCGACAGCGAGCCCAGTCCGGGCTGGCAGGGCACGCTGGTGCTGGGCTGGGCGGGCATGCGCGGGGTGGTGTCGCTGGCTTCGGCGCTGTCGGTGCCGCTGCTCGCGGCCGATGGCACGGCGTTTCCGCAGCGCAACCTGATTCTGTTCATAACCTTCGTGGTCATTCTCGTCACGCTGGTGCTGCAAGGCCTCACGCTGCCGGCCATCATCCGATTCACCAAAATAGCCGACAACGACGACCGCACCCCCCTCGAAGAGCAGGAAGCCGGCGTGCGCCTGCACCTGCGCCAAGCCGCCGTGAAGCACCTGCAGCGCCAGTACCCCGCCGAAACGGAGGCCAACGAACTCATTGCCCGCCTCCAGCAGCGCATGCAAACCGAAATCAACCTCACCACCCGCACCCTTAACTCCCTGGAAGTAGACGAGGCCGGCCGTGACGCCCTGCGCCAATACCACCTCGTGCTGCTCGACGTGCTGGGCGTGCAGCGCAAAGCCCTGGAGCACCTGCGCCATCACGACTCGTTCGACGACGAAGTGCTGCGCCAGCAGGAGGCCCAGCTCGATTTGGACGAGGCCAAGGTGAAGCACATCGAGCGGTAGGGGCGGGCCGCGCGCCGCTAATCGCGGCGCTCGCAGGCGGCCAGCCGACGCCGGTGCACGCGGAAGCGCAGCAGCCCCACCAGCAGCACCACCGCCGCTACGGCCAACGCCGTGTAGCCCAGCCGGCCGCCGCGCTCGGGATGGAATTGCAGCAGGGCCAGCCCAAAGCCCACCAACGCCAGGCAGGTGCGCACATAAGTAAGCAAGGTGCGTTCGTTGGCGAGACGCGTGCGCTGCAGGGCCAGCTGGTCGGTGAGGGAAAGCGAAGTGGGAGCGGAAGGATGCATGAGGCCAGCGGAAATAAGCGCGGTAAGAAGGATTTTTGAGGCCAACTGCTTGTGCGGGTTTACTTGCCCGCTATATTTGCAGCGCGCTCCCTCATACGGAGCACTTATCAAGAAAGGCGGAGGGACAGGCCCTGCGATGCCTTAGCAACCAGTAGCAATACCAGGTGCTAAATCCTGTTCTGAATCAGCTTCGGCCGATTTAGGAGAAGATAAGTCGAAAAGAGGTTTCCCGTCTGCAGCGGTGATGCTCTTCTGACTTGTCGGAAGGGCTTTTTTTATGCTCTTCCGGTAAGAAATCTTGCGTAAGTGCTTTGGTAGCCGGGTGCGTTTTCGTCTCAACCACAAAACGCAAATACCTCATGCAAGCCTCCACCCGCCTCATTCAATCTTTCCCCGTCGACGAACTAACCGGTGCCCTCGCCGTGCCCATTTACCAGACCTGTACGTTCGTGCAGGAGTCGCCGGGCGTGCACAAGGGGTTCGACTACTCCCGCACCGGAAACCCCACCCGCAGCGCTCTCGAAGAGCTGCTAGCCGGCCTGGAGCACGGCCACTCGGCCTACGCTTTCGCCAGCGGCATGGCCGCCATCGATGCCGTGCTCAAGCTGCTCTCGACCGGCGACCAGATAGTAGCCATCGACGACATCTACGGCGGCGCATTCCGCCTGTTCGAGCACGTGTACCGCCGTTTCGGCATCGATATCGTGTATTGCGACACCGCCGACCTGGCCCAGGTGCAGGCCGCCATCACCGACCGCACCAAGCTGGTGTGGCTGGAAACGCCCTCCAACCCCACGCTCAAAATTTCCGACATTGCGGGACTGGCGGAGCTGGCCCACGCCGCCGGCGCCTGGCTGTGCGTCGACAACACGTTTGCCTCGCCCGTGCTGCAGCAGCCCATTTTGCTGGGCGCTGATTTGGTGGTGCACAGCGCTACCAAGTACCTGGGCGGCCATTCCGACCTCATCGCCGGTGCCGTAGTGGCGGCCACCGAAGAGCTGGGAAAGCAAATCCAGTTCATCCAGAATGCCTCGGGCGCCATTCTAGGGCCGTTCGATTCGTTCCTGGTCATTCGCGGGCTCGAAACGCTGCACCTGCGCATTGCCCAGCACTGCAGCGCCGCCCTGAAAGTAGCCCAGTTTCTACAGACGCGGCCCGAAATCAGCGCCGTGTACTACCCGGGGCTGGAGTCGCACCCCGGCCACGCCATTGCCAAAAAGCAGCAGCCCGATGGTTTCGGCGGCATCATTGCCTTTGTGCTGAACGAGGACACCGTGGAGGCCGCCACGCAGCTGGCCACCAGCCTGCAATACTTCAAGCTGGCCGTGAGCCTGGGCGGCGGCAAGAGCCTCGTGTGCCACTCGGCCTCGATGACGCACACCGCCATTCCGGCCGAAACGCGCCGCGCCGCCGGCTTTGCCGACAGCCTGCTGCGGCTCTCCATTGGCCTGGAAGCGGCCGACGACCTGATTGCCGATTTGACGCAGGCGCTGGATGGGCTGGGCGTGCGCGCGGAAGTGCCGGAGGCGGAAGAGGTGCTGGCGTAAGAACGAGTACCCCGAAGCTGTGCTTCGGCTCGCGTTGAACGATTGGTTCCAACGGGCCGAAGCACAGCTTCGGGATACAATGTCAATTCCGTTCTGACGGGCCGAACGGAGCTTCGGGGGACTCGTGCTTACACCAGCGTGCGCAGGGCCTCGCGGCTGAAGCCCACCATCTCGTCGCCACGGCCTTCGCGGATTTTCTCCACCCAGTTCGGGTCGACAATCAGTTGGCGGCCCACGGCTACGAGGTCGAACTCGTTGCGGTCGAGCCGGCGCAGCAGCTCCTCGATGCTCTGCGGCTCGGAAGCCTCGCCCGCGAAACCGGCCAGGAACTCACCAGACAAGCCCACTGAGCCCACGGTGATGGTGGTTTTGCCGGTGAGCTTTTTCACCCAGCCGGCGAAGTTCAGGTCCGAGCCTTCGTCTTCAAACTCGGGCTCCCAGAAGCGGCGCTGCGAACAATGGAAGATATCGACGCCGGCCTCGGCCAGGGGCTGGAGCCAGACTTCCATTTCCTGGGGCGTGCGGGCCAGCCGGGCGGCGTAGTCCTGCTGTTTCCACTGCGAGAGGCGCAGGCTGATGGCGAAATCTTCGCCCACGGCCCGGCGCACTTCCTTCACCAATTCCACGGCTAGGCGGCTGCGCTGGGTGAGGTCGTCGCCGCCGTAGGAATCGGTGCGCTCGTTTAGGCCAGCCCAGAAGAACTGGTCGATGAGGTAGCCGTGGGCGCCGTGTAGCTCCAGGCAATCGAAGCCGAGGCGCTTGGTGTCGGCCGCAGCTTGGGCGAAGGCAGCAATGGTATCGGCGATGTCGTTTTCGCTCATGGCCTTGCCGGCAGGCTGGCCGGGCTTGAGAAGGCCGGAGGGGCCTTCAAACTGTTCCGACGGTTTCCAGCCGGAACGGTGTTCGGCCATTACGCCCATGTGCCAGAGCTGCGGGCCCATCTGGCCCCCGGCGGCGTGCACTTCGTCGATGACATGCTGCCAGCCGGCTAGCGCCGCCTCGCCGTAGAAATGCGGGACGTTGGGGTCGTTGGACGAGGCCGGGCGCTCCACCACCGTGCCTTCGGAGAGGATGAGGCCAACCTGGCCCTCGGCCCGGCGGCGGTAGTATGCGGCCACATCGGCCCCCGGCACGCCGTGGGGCGAGAAGGAGCGGGTCATAGGCGCCATGACAATGCGGTTTTTGAGTTGGAGAGACTTCAGCGCGAAAGGCGTGAAGAGGGCGTTGGTGGACATAATAGGCGGTTGCTTGTGTCGGATAATGGAAAGTCGACAACAACCGGGCTGGGGCGGTTTTGATTTTTTTGTTGCGCTAGTCCCTGAACGTCATGCCGAGCGTAGCCGAGGCATCTCGCGTGCCGAAGTAATTCAATGAAAAGAATTAGTGGCGGCACGCGAGATGCCTCGGCTACGCTCGGCATGACGTGCTCAGTAGTGCGGTCAAATACATAAGTCCCGCCTCCTAAAGCCACCCCAGCCCCGTTTGCTGCGTAAGTTGCGCCCGATGCTACGTTCCCTTTATTTCCTGCTGCTGCTCACCGCCGGGACCACCCAATTAGCCGCCTGCGCGCAGGCGGCCACCGACAAACCGGCCGGTATGCCCGTGGCCGTGCGGCCCGGCCAGTCGCTACCCTGGCTCGATTCGCTGCTCACGGCTTCGCCCATTCTGCGCCTGCACCAGGTGGGCATGAGCCTGGCCTATGCCGACAGCACCCGCCCGTTCTACGGCTACCAGGAAACCAAATACTTCACGCCGGCCAGCAACATGAAGCTGTTCAGCCTCTACGCCGGCCTGCACATTTTGGCCGACTCGCTGCCCAGCCTGCGCTACTTCTCGCGGAATGACACGCTGTTTTTCCAGGGCACCGGCGACCCCACCCTGCTGCACGGCGACGTGCCCAGCCGCCGCGCCTACAGTTTCCTGCTGAACCGGCCCGAAAAGACGCTGGCTTACTGCGATATTGCCACCGTGACGCCCTTCGGCCCCGGCTGGACCTGGGACGACTACGGCTACTACTTCCAGCCCGAGCGCGTGGCGTTTCCCATTTACGGCAACACCGTGCGCTTCTACGCCACGCCGCCCGCGCCGGTGAAGGCAACAAAAGGTGTCGCCCGCCCGCCCACGCCGCCGCAGTCGCGCATCCGGGTGCTGCCGCGCTACTTCGCGCCGCTGCTGGGCCCGGCCCCGGCCGATATGCGCACGCCCGGCCTCGACCCCGACACGCACATCATCCGGGCGCTGCACGAAAACCGCTTCTACGTGCTGCCTACTGCGAAAAAGTGGGTCGATGAAACGCCCTTCGTCACCAGCCGCGGGCTCATGCTGCGGCTGCTGGGCGATACCCTGCGCCGGGCCACCAGCAACGCCATCTGGCGCCCGCGCCCGGCGCAGCGCGACTCCATCCGCACGCTCTACGGCCTGCGCGTCGATTCGCTCTACCGCCGCATGCTGCGCGTGAGCGACAACTTC
>NZ_JAUQSX010000006.1 GCF_030581005.1 Hymenobacter mellowenesis
TTTTATGACCCCCACCGAATTTAAACAAGTCGCTTAGCCTCTGCTAACGACTGGCTTACCGAATGGGGAAGCGTACAGAACTGCTCTTATCAGTGCGGTGATTGAATGCAAAGGAGAATTTATAGAGTGGCTACTTCAAAATGGAGCTAACATCAATCATCAGGACAGGATTGGTTATTCAGCCTTGCATTTTATTGCCCAGAACAAGCAGGTAAAAATAGCGGCGAAGTTTCTCAAAAGTGGAGCAAACCCTAATGCGATAGATGTTCACGGAAATACGCCACTTTGGACAGCTATTTTCAACTCAAAGGATGAAAAAGGTGTGGTGAAGTTGCTATTGGAGTATGGAGCCAACCCTAACATCGTTAACAAGCATGGTAAGTCTCCTAAAGTGATGTTTGAAACGTTTTACAAGAACGATATATCCGACATTGTATAGTGCAGCTTGTAGACTGTCTACAACATGACGCCTCTAAAATGTTACTATACAGAAACGCCCCGCAACCAACCGGTTGCGGGGCGTTTCCATGTCACTCTAGCAGCACTAGCCGCCGGAGTTGCTACAGCAGCTTGTCAATTGTCACGGGCAGGTCACGCACGCGCTTGCCGGTGGCGTGGTAGATGGCGTTGGTTACTGCGGCGGCTACGCCCAGCAGGCCCACTTCGCCCAAGCCTTTAATGCCAAGGGGGTTGACTTTGTCGTCTTCCTCGCTAACGAAAATCACGTCGATGTCGTGGATGTCGGCATTCACGGGAACGTGGTATTCGGCGTAGTTATGGTTCATGTAGCGGCCGAAGCGGTGGTCCATCACCGATTCTTCCATCAGGGCCGAGCTAATGCCCCAGACCACCGAGCCGAGCACTTGGCTGCGGGCCGTTTTGGGGTTGATGATACGGCCGGCGGCCACGGCGTTCACCACGCGGGTGACGTGCACGGTCATCAGGTCGGGGTCCACTTTCACTTCCACGAACACGGCGTTGTGGGCGTGCATGGAGTATTTCGGGGGCTTTAGCATTTCCAGCTTGGCCAGCACCGTGGAGTTTTCGGCCTCCATTTTGGGCTCGCCGCTGGCTTGCACGATGTCGCGTAGCACAACGGCCTGGGTGTCGTCGGAGTGCAGGCGCAACTGGCCGTTGGCAAACTGCACGTCGTCAATTTTGGCGTCCTTGAAGGCAGGGTGGTCCATTTTCTGGGCCTGTTTCAGCAGGGCCTCGCCGAGCTTGGTGCAGGCTTCCACCACGGAGTTACCAACGGAGGCGGCCGTCCAGGAGCCGCCTTGCAGCGGCGACTCGGGCAGGGTGGTATCTCCCAATACGAAGGTCACAGCTTCTATGGGCAGGCCCATGCTTTCGGCCGCAATCTGCGTCATGATAGTGTAGGTGCCGGTGCCGATGTCGTTGGTGCCGCTGCTCACGGTGAGGTGGCCGTCGGCGTCGAGGCTGGCTTTAACGGTGGCGGGCATCTTGGAGGCATCCCAAATGCCGCCGCCCATGCCCCAACCGACGAGCATTTTGCCGTCGCGCATCGAGCCGGGCTCGGCGGTGCGCTTTTCCCAGCCGAATTTGGCCGCGCCCTCGGCGTAGCACTTGCGCAGGGCCTTGCTGGAGTAGGGGAGGTCTTGGGCCTGGTCGAAATCGGAGTAGTTGCGAAGGCGGAATTCGAGCGGGTCGAGGCCGGCGGCGTAGGCCATTTCGTCCATCGCAATTTCCAAGGCAATGGAGCCCGAGGCCGCGCCGGGCGCGCGCATGTCGAGCGGTGAAAACACGTCGAGCTTGCTGATGCGGTAGCCCAACTCCACGTTTTTGCAGTCGTAGAGCGTGCCGCTCCAGCCCACCACGTTTTCGGTGAAATCCTCAAACTGCGAGGTTTCGGCCACGGCGAAGTGGTTGATGCCGGTGAGCGAGCCGTCTTCGGCCGTGGCCAGGGCCACGTGCTGCAAGGTTTCGGGCCGGTGGCCGAAGCTGAACATCTGCTCACGGGTGAGCGACACGCGCACCGAGCGTTCCAACTCCAGCGAGGCCAGCACCGCCAGAAACAGCTGATATTGGGGTCGCAGTCCCGAGCCGAAGCCGCCGCCGGTGTACTTCGACACCACTCGCGCCTGCTCCTTACTCAGCCCAAAAATCTTGCTGATGTACTGCTGGCTGTTGAAAACGCCCTGCGTTTTGTCGTACACTGTCAGCTTCTTATCCCCGAGCCATTCCACCGTGGTGGCGAACATTTCCATGGGGTTGTGGTGCTGGGCGTGGTGCGAATACTGCGCCTCCATGTGGGCCACTCCTTCTTTCCAGCCCTTGCCAAAGTTGCCGCGCGACTTCGGCGGCTTGTAGCCGGTTTTGCCGCGGCCAGGCTCGAAGGCGTCGTCGAGGTGCTTGGCCAGCTCGGTTTCGTGCGCTTCCTGCTCGTATTCGATGCGCAGGATGGAGGCGGCGTAGCGGGCCAGTTCAAACGTGTCGGCCACCACTAGCGCCACGGGCTGCATGCTGGATTTGATTTCGGCGTCGTGCAGCGGGCGGAAGGGCGAGCCGCCAGGGGCCACGTCATCCTTGTAGCTGCGGTCGAACCAAGCCAGCGAGGGCACATTTTCGTGCGAGAAAACCTGGTGCACGCCGGGCAGCGCCAGCACGGGCGCGGCGTCGATTTTCGTAATTTTGCCCTTGGCAATGGGGCTGTTCACCACGTAGCCGTACAGCAGGTTGGGCACGCTGAATTCGGCGGCGTACTTGGCGGTGCCGGCCACCTTGGCCGGGCCATCGACGCGGTTGGTGGGTTTGCCGATGTAGTCGGTTTGGTGCGTCATGTGATTTGGAATGGATGTAGAAACGCGACACTTCACGTCTCGGCGTTCGCGTCGCTGAACTTCTTTGCGGGTGGGGTTGCGGCGGGTGTCGTTCAACGGGGAGACGCGAAGTGTCGCGTCTCTACATCGCTCGGCCGCTGCTTAATGGCCGTAGCCGTTTAACTCGGTTACGGATTAGAATTCTGGAAAGCGTTGGTATCAATTTCCTGATTCATCTCGGTGGCTTGTTTAAGGGCGCGCACAATGGCGCGCTTGGCCAGCTCAATCTTAAACGTATTGGCACCGTAGCCTTTGGCGTTTTCCAGCACCTTGGCCGCCACGCGGCGGAAGGTGTCGACGGTAGCGCGCTGACCAATGAGCATGGTCTCGGCCTCTTTGTCGCGCCAAGGCTTGTGGGCCACGCCGCCCAGCGCTAGGCGGGCATCTTTGATGAGGGTGCCTTCAAGCTCCAGTGCCGCCGCCACGCTCACCAGGGCGAAGGCGTAGCTGGTGCGGTCGCGCAGTTTTAGGTAGCTGAAGTTTTTGGAGAAGCCTTTCTCCGGCAGGTCGAGGCCGGTGATGAGCTCGCCGGGCTCCAGGGTGTTGTCGCGCTCGGGGTGGTCGCCGGGCAGGCGGTGGAAATCCTCGAATTTGATGGTGCGCTCGCCGTTGGGTCCACTCACGCGCACGGTAGTGTTGAGGGCAGCCAAGGCCACGCACATGTCGGAGGGGTGGGTGGCAATGCACTGGTCGCTGGTGCCCAGGATGCCGCACACGCGGTTGTAGCCGCCGATGGCCGAGCAGCCGGAGCCGGGCTCGCGCTTGTTGCAGGGCGTGGCCAAGTCGTAGAAATAATAGCAGCGGGTGCGCTGCATCAGGTTGCCGCCGTCGGTGGCCATGTTGCGCAGCTGCGGGCTGGCCCCGGCCAGAATGGCCTGGTTGAGCAGCGGGTAACGCTTTTCTACTTCGGGGTGCCAGGCGGTGTCGGCGTTGGTGGCTAGGGCGCCGAGGCGCAGGCCACCGTCGGGCAGGTTCTCGATGGTGTCGAGGCCCAGCTTTTTGAGGCCGATGAGGTGCGTGGGGCGGGCCACGTTTTCCTTCATCAGGTCAATCAGGTTGGTGCCGCCGCCGATGTAGGCCGAGTCGTCGTGCGCAGCTTTGTCCTGCACGGCGCCTGCCACGGCCGTGGCTTGGGTGAAAGTGAAACTGTTCATCTTTTCTGGATTGAGGCGTGCAGGATTATTTCTTCGGCGGTTCGACCGGGGCCATGTCGGGCTTTGTCGCGCCGGCCGACCAGGCTTTGTCCTCAATGATTAATCCTTCGTTGTTAAGCACTTCCATTACGGCGCTCAGGATGTTGCTATAGGCGCCGCAGCGGCAGATGTTGCCGCTCATCAGCTCACGTACTTCGGCTTCGGTTTTGGCCTTGCCTTCGTTGATGAGGCCCTGGGCCGAGCAAATCTGGCCCGGCGTGCAGTAGCCGCACTGGAAAGCGTCGTGGTCGATGAAAGCCTGTTGTAGCGGGCTCAATTTGTCCTCGGTGCCCAGGCCTTCGATAGTCTGGATGTGCGAATCCTCATGCATCACGGCCAGCGAGAGGCAGGAGTTGATGCGTTTGCCATCGACCAACACCGTGCAAGCGCCGCACTGGCCGTGGTCGCAGCCCTTCTTCGTGCCGGTGAGGTCGAGATACTCGCGCAGGGCATCGAGCAGGGTGGTCCAGGGCGCGATTTGCAGCGTGTGGGCCTGGCCGTTGATGTTGAGGCTGACGGGCTGGGTGGGGGCCAGGGCCACTGGCGGCGGGGCCAGCGGGGCTTGGGTAACTTGGCTCATAGAGAAAGAATAGCTAAGTGTGCAGGTACTGCTACTGCCTACGGGCGCTTTTTCCTTCGTGTTTTGCCAAGGATGATGTTTCAAAGAACTGCCGCCTGACTTAAGCACAACCGAGTTCTGCAGAGATGCTAGCAGTCAGGCGAAAGGAAGCTATAACGTTTTTTTGACACCATTTTAAAAACCCTTGCCGGCGTCAGGTCTTGCAATAATAAATGGTTGTATTGCCAGAAATACAACGCCTTAGCCGTTGAGCTTATTTTTGCGAGCCCATCGGAAATCTGATGCCTTGTGAACCTTGCTTTTTTATGGTTTGGCTGGCCCGTTTCGTTCAACGAGGAATACGCAGGATTCGCCCGGCAAAAATTATAACTAAGCCAGAAATGGCGCCCTGTTGTCCGGGAAAAGGTAATTTTGTATCGAAAAAGCAATAGGCTTCGGAATGGCCCTTATTGCTTTTGGACCTGAACGATGCTTAAAAATTTCCAACGCTACTTCCGTTTCTATCTGGCCACTTTCCTGTTCGGCTTGCTGTTGGTGGGCATCCGCTGGCAGGCGGCACCCCTGGGTGAGAAGCTGGTTCCGCAAGAGACGCCAGACTCTGAGCAGCAGGTGGTTGCGCCGTCGCATCGGGTGACGGGTGATATGGCCATGCGCTAACGACTGCAACCCGGTAGCCGGTCCGGTGCTGTTCTTTCGGCCCCTTTTCCAGCGCTTGCGTTGAAGAAGGGACCGGCGGCTTTTTTCGGTCGGCGGCGCTACCTTCCGGCCCCATGAAAATCCTTTTAGTTGAAGACGAGCCCTCCGTGGCGGCTTTCCTGCACCAGGGCCTGACGGAGCAGGACTACACCGTGGACCTGGCCGCCGACGGCCTGCTGGGCCTGAGCCGCGCCCAAACCACGCACTACGACTGCCTGATTCTGGACCAGATGCTGCCCGGCCTCAGCGGCTTGGAAGTGTGCCGGCAGGTGCGCGCCCACGACCCCGGCGTGCCTATTCTGATGCTCACGGCCCTTGGCGAAACCGACGACAAAATCCGCGGCCTCGACGCCGGAGCCGACGACTACCTCGTCAAGCCCTTCGCCTTCGATGAGCTGCTGGCCCGGCTGCGCGCCCTCGTGCGCCGCCGCACCGAGGCCCCCGCGCCCAAAGCCCCCCTGCGCCTCGCCGACCTCACCCTCGACCCCGCCGCCAAGCGCGTGGAGCGGGCCGGGCAAGCCATTCAGCTCACCGCCCGCGAGTTTGCCCTGCTGGAGTACCTGCTGCGCAACCAGGGCCGGGTGGTGTCGCGGGCCGATTTGCTGGAGCACGTCTGGGATTTGAGCTTTGACACCGGCTCGAATGTGATTGACGTGTACATCAACTTTTTGCGCAAAAAGGTGGATAAGGGTTTTGAGCCCAAGCTGATACACACGCTGGTGGGGATGGGCTACGTGATGAAGACGGAGGGGTGATTGGTGCAGAAGGGCTGGAGAAAACGTCATGCAGAGCGCAGCGAAGCACCTTTACTGTTGTAGTAAATCAATGCAGGAGAACGAATAGGATTTGTGACTGCGGGCAAGATGCTTCGCTGCGCTCTGCATGACGTTCTGCTAATTCGCAAGCCACCACCTATGACCATTCGCCTTCGCCTTGCGCTGCAGTTCGGAACCATTCTGGCCGTTACGCTGGTGCTGTTTGCGCTGGCCATTTATTTCGCCACCCAGGAGTCGCGGCGCGAGCTGTTCACTCAAAGCCTGTTCCGGCGCACGCTGGTGGTGGGCCATGCTTACGTGGCCGGGCAAAACGGCCGCGACAACGCCGGCGACGAAGCATCTTACCGCAACTACCTGCGCCAGCTCTACCGCACGCTGCCCGCCGAGCAGGGCCGGGTGTACGATGCCCAAAACCGGCTGGTGTTTCGGGAAGGACAGGGGAATTCGCGGCCCGTGCCCATTGCCTGGCTGGCCGAAGTGCGCGAAAGCGGCCGGGCGGTGCTGGAGCCCGAAACCAACTACCACGAAACCGTGGGCCTGCTCTACCACGACGCCCGGCTGGGGCCGCTGGTGGTGGTGGCCTCGTCGGTGGACGAGGACAGCCGCCAGCAGCTGCGCGAGCTGCGGCAGCTGCTGGCCGGCGGCCTGCTGGCGGCCGTGGCCGTGATGGGCCTGGGCAGCTGGCTGTTTGCCGGGCAGGCGCTGCGGCCCCTGCGCCGGATGGTGCGCGAGGTCGACGGCATCACGGCCACCGACCTGAGCCAGCGCCTGACCCGCGCCGGCGAAACCACCGACGAAATCGGCCTGCTCACCCTGCGCTTCAACCGCCTGCTCGACCGCCTGGAAGCCGCTTTCGTGGGCCAGCGCACCTTCGTGCGCGACGCCTCGCACGAGCTGCGTACGCCGCTTACGGCCCTCATCGGCGAGCTGGAAGTGTCGCTGCTGCAGGCCGAGCGCCCGCCGGCTGAGTACCGCCGCGTGCTGCAAAGCACCCTCGATTCGGCCCGGCAGCTCAACAGCCTCACCAACGGCCTGCTGCAGATTGCGCGCGCCTCCGACGACCCCTCGCAGGTGCCCATGGCCGACGTGCGGCTCGATGAGCTGCTGCTGCAGGCCCACGAGCAGCTGGTGCGCCGCCACGCCACCTGCCGGGTCGATTTGGATTTTGGCGAAGCCGATTTCTTCACCGTGCGCGGCAACGAGGCGCTGCTGCTCTCGGCCGTGCTCAACGTGCTCGACAACGCCTGCAAGTTCTCAAAGGCTACCGGCGGCACCGTGACGGCCACCCTGGCCCGCACCCGCGAGCACCTCACGCTGCTGGTGAGCGACGAGGGGCCTGGTCTTTCGGCCGCCGATTTGGAGCAGGTATTCGTGCCGTTTTTCCGGGCGGCATCGGCGCGGGCGGTGCCGGGGCACGGCATCGGGCTGCCGCTCACGGCGCGCATCATGGCCCTGCACGGCGGCATGGTGCGCGTAGAAAGCGAGCCCGGCCAGGGCACCCAGGTGTGGCTGGAATGGCCGGTGCCGGTTTGATTAAGAGCGTTATAAAACAACGTCATGTCGAGCGCAGCCGAGACATCTCGCGTGCGTCGTCTGTCATCCTGAGCGCAGCGAAGGACCTTATCACGGCTGATTTGCGCCCCTGACGAACTCAGCCGTGATAGGGTCCTTCGCTGCGCTCAGGATGACAGACGACGCATGTGCCACAACCGGCTTTTTTATCGGATTGAGCTCAGAAACCGCTTTTAATTTCCTTTTAATTCGCCTTTAACTCGGTCTTAATAGGGCTGGGTTAACCTTGTGTCTGTGTTCCCTGTCGGTTCCTTGGTGGGGCTGTGGGGGAATAATCACGCAAGTCATGACCCAGGTAATTTCCTCCCCGTCCCGCACCGGGACGCCCATTGCGGCCCCATCGCCCAGCCCGGCCGCATCCACCCCGCCCAGACCTTCGTTGTTCAGCACCATTGGGCAGGATGCGCCCTCGGGGCTGGTGGTATTTCTGGTGGCGCTGCCGCTGTGCCTGGGCATTTCGCTGGCCTCGGGGGCGCCGCTGCTGGCGGGCGTTATCGCGGGCATTGTGGGCGGGGTGCTGGTGAGCTTGCTCAGCGGCTCGGCGGTGAGCGTGAGCGGGCCGGCGGCCGGCCTCACGGTGGTGGTGCTGTCGGCTATTTCCACGCTGGGCTCGTGGCCGGCGGTGCTGGCGGCCACGGCCGTGGCGGGCGTCATTCAGATTGGACTCGGGCTGGCGCGGGCGGGCATTATTGCCTTGTACTTCCCGGCGGCGGTTATTCGTGGAATGCTGGCGGCCATTGGCATTATCTTGATTTTGAAGCAGCTGCCGCACTTCTTTGGGGCCGATGCCGACTATTTTGAAGACATGAATTTCCTGCAGTTCAATGGCCTGAACACGTTCTCGGCCATTGGCGCGGCCATGAAGGGCCTGAGCCCCGGCTCGGTGCTGGTGGGCACGGTGTCGCTGGTGATTCTGCTGCTGTGGAACACGGCGCCGATTAAGCGGCAGCCGTGGTCGCGGCTGGTGCCGGGCGCGCTGATTGCCGTGTTGGCCTCGGTGGGCATCAACGAGCTGCTGAAAGCCTTCGCGCCCGACATCCAGGTGCGCCCCGAGCACCTGGTGAAGCTGCCGGTGCTCTCGTCGCTGGGCCAGCTGGCCAGCGAGATGACTTTTCCGGATTTCAGCGCCCTGCGCAAGCCGGCCACCTACGGCGTCGCCTTCACCATTGCCGTGGTGGCCTCGCTCGAAACGCTGCTCAGCGTGGAGGCCGTCGATAACCTCGACCCGCAGAAGCGCCACACGCCCACCAACCGCGAACTGCTGGCTCAGGGCGCCGGCAACCTGGTGAGCGGGCTGCTGGGCGGCTTGCCGCTCACGGCGGTTATCGTGCGCTCGTCGGCCAACATTGCGGCCGGCGCGCAAACCAAGCTGTCGGCTTTTATTCACGGCCTGTTGCTACTCACGAGCCTGCTGTTTCTGGGCGCGGTGCTGAACCTGATTCCGCTGTCGGCGCTGGCGGCGGTGCTGCTGCTAGTGGGCTATAAGCTGACGCCGCCGGCCCTCTACCGCAAGCAGTGGAAGCTGGGCCGCGAGCAGTTTGTGCCTTTCATCATCACCATCGTGGCGGTACTGTTCACCGATTTGCTCAAGGGCGTGACCATCGGGCTGGTGCTGGGCTTCTTCTTCATTCTGCGCGACAACGCCAAGGCCGGTTCCTATTTGCGCCGCGACGATGCCGACGACAATGCCGAAACCCCCGACGCGCCGCTGCACCTGCGCTTGCCCGAGCACGTTTCCTTCCTCAACAAAGCCAGCATCGTGACCACGCTGGAGCAGCTGCCCCACAACAGCCGCGTCATCCTCGACGGGTCGCGCTCCGACGTCATCGACCACGACGTGCTCGAAGCCATCGAAGCCTTCCGGCAGGCGGCCCCGGCGCGCGGCATCGCGCTGGAGTTGCGCGGCATCCGGCAGGTGGCGCTGGGCACGCATTAGGCCACAATAGAACGACGTAGGGGCGGGGCTTGTCCCCGCCCGCTCGTTGAACGACTCCAGCATTACGGCGCGAATAGCCGGGCGGGGGCAGGCCCCGCCCCTACACCGATTCCCTCCCAATTCAGGCGGTATTTTAGCCGTCCTCAACCCGTGACCGACAGCCTAATTGGGCCGCGGCGCGTATAGCCTGCCTTCGGCTTCCCGCAGCCGGGTGGGCCCTCAACTTACCCTCTTTCACGCTTATGGCTGGAATCAGCAAAATTCTCGAAAACAATAAAAAATGGGTGTCGGACCGCAATGCGACGGACCCCAACTTCTTTAAAAACCTGGCCAATGGCCAGAAACCCAAGTACCTGTTCATCGGCTGTTCCGATTCGCGGGTACCGGCCTCGGGCATCACCGGCACGGGCCCGGGCGAGATGTTCGTGCACCGTAACATCGCCAACCTGGTGGTGCATTCCGACATGAACCTGCTGAGCGTGCTGCAATACGCCGTGGAAGTACTGGGCGTGCAGGACATTCTGGTGGTGGGCCACTACGGCTGCGGCGGCGTGGCCGCGGCGGCCGCCAACAAGCAGTACGGCCTGATTGACAACTGGCTGGTAAACATCCGCGACGTTATCCGCCTGCACGAGGCCGAGTACCTGCGCATCAAGGACGACGGCCAGCGTGCCCGTCGCCTCGTGGAGTTGAACGTGATTGAGCAGGTGCGTAACCTCGCCAAAACCAACATCATCCAGAACGCCATGCGCGGCGACAACCCGCCTCGTCTGCACGGCCTCGTCTACGACATTGCCGACGGCGTGCTCAAGGACCTCGACGTGCACGGCGACGACATGATGACGGACATGGAACACATCTACGCCACCGAAGCCGTGACCAAGGCCCCCGACAAGGACGCCAGCTCCTACGAAGGTCCCAAGCACGACCCGGCCAAAGAAGCTGCGGCCAAGGAAGCCAAAGCCAAATAATTCTGACGATACCCTTTCTGAGCTACGATAACAAAAAAGGCTCGCATCAATTGATGCGGGCCTTTTTTGTTGGTTGAATAACCGCAGTAGCAAATGCTACTTGGCCGCTTCGATTTCGGCAATGGCTTTGTCGGTTTGCTCTTTGGCCAGGGCGGCGTTGGGGCCTTTGGCTTGCTTGTCGGCAATGGCCTTCAGCTGCTCAATGACGGGCTTGTCGGCCCCGTACATCTTGTATTTCACGCCCATGGTTTTGAGGCGGGTGACGCCTTCGGTGATGGCGGTGGCATCGTTGAGGCGGCCGGCCATGGTGCCAATGGGCTCCATCATCCCAAACTGCGCTTGCGGGCGGGCGGCGTCGAACTTATCGCGCACGTAGGCCCACTCGGCCACCCCGCCGCCCTGGGCGTAGGCCTGCATCACGGCCTGAGCCAGAGCGCCATTGCTTTCTTTTTCCAGGGCTTTGGCACGGGTCAGGGCCTGCGCGGGCTGCACGGTGGCCAGGCCCCGCAACGCGGCGGCCTGCACCGAATAAGACTGGCTGTTAAGATTCTGATTAAACAGCTTCTCGTCTTTCTTGTCCTTCAATTGCGCCAACGACGTAAGTGTTTGGGCCAGCACCATGGTGTTTTTCTCGGTGGCGGCCAGCTTGCGCAGGGCCGGCGCAACGGCTTTGGCCACGGTCTTGTCGTCCAGTTTCATGGCCTGCGCGGCCGCGCCGCGAATGGCGTAAAACTTGTCGTTGAGGGCGGCCAGCAGCACGGCGCGCGAGGCGGCGTTGGTGGCCTGGTCTTTGGCCGCGGCGGCCACGGCCTCGCGGCGGTCTACATACAGCGGCGCGTGGCCGTACTGGTAGGCCAGTTCGGCGGCCGACTTGTTGTCGGTTTTATTCCAGAGCAGCTTCTTACTGGCGTCCACGTTCACCAGCTCGGGCTTGGCCGCGAGGGGCATGGTGAAGGTCTGGGTAGCCTCGGTCATGGTCACGGGCTGGTGCATTATCTTGCCGCCCACGTAGTAGTCGATGGTGAAGGGCAGGCGGAAGGGCGTGCCCGGCTGGGTCTGCTTCACCGTCACGGACTGCACCTTTTTGGCCGCGTCCCAAGCGTAGTCGATGGTCACGACGGGGTGGCCGGGCGAGTAGTACCACTGGTTGTAGAACCAGTTCAAATCCTGGCCCGACACCGCCTCGAACGCCAGGCGCATCTGGTGCGCCTCGCCGTTTCCGAACTTGTTGTCCTGAAGGTATTTCTGCAGGCCAGCAAAGAATACATCGTCGCCCAGGTAGGTGCGCAGCATGTCCACGATGGCGCCGCCTTTCTGGTAGCTCACCAGGTCAAATACTTCTTCCTGCTGGTCGTAGTGGAAGCGCACCAGCGTTTTGGCGGCGTCGCGCGGGCTCATCAGGTAGCGGCGCAGGTAGGTGTAGTAGTGGGCGTCGGCGGCGTCTTTGCCGTACTTGTGCTCGGCGTAGAGACCCTCCGAGAAGTCGGCCATTGACTCGTTCACGGTGATATTGCTCCAGCTTTCGGCCGTCACGTAGTCGCCGAACCACTGGTGAAACAGCTCGTGCGCAATCACCGATTCGCTGCTGTAGGGGCGGTCCAGCAGCTCGCGGTCGGTCATTTGCACCTGCTCGCCGTGCAGGGTGGCGGTGGTGTTTTCCATGGCGCCGCTCACGTAGTCGCGGGCCACAATCTGGGCGTACTTATTCCACGGGTACTCCACGCCGAGGCGGTTGGAGTAGAACTCCAGCATGTCGGTGGTGTTGCCGAAAATCTGCTTGGCGAAGGGCGCGTACTTGGGCTCCAGGTAGTAGCTCACCTCCTTGCCGCGCCAGGTGTCGGTGGTTTTTTTGAAGTCGCCCACGGCCATCATAAACAGGTAGGGCGCGTGGGGCAGGTCCATTTTCCAGGTGTCGGTGCGCAGGCCGGGGCCGGCGGGCGTGCTGCTCACCAGCTTGCCGTTGCTGAGCGTCACGTACTTGGCGGGCACGGTCATCGAGATTTCCTCGGTGGTTTTCTGGTTGGGCCGGTCAATGGTGGGGAACCAGGCCGAGGAGCCTTCCGTCTCGCCCTGCGTCCAGATTTGCACCGGCTTACCGGCGGTGGCCGAGTCGGGATTGATGAAATACAGGCCCTTGGCATCCGTAATGGCAGCTGAGCCTTTCACCTTCAGCTCGTCGGGCTTCGACACGTAGTCGATGTAAATGGTGTACTCCTCGCCCGGCTTAAACATGCGGCCCAGGTTGATGCGCAGGTTCATGCCATCGGCGTAGTCGTACTTGAGCGGAGTTTGCTGGCCGCCGTTCATCATGGCCACGGCCTTGATGTCCATACCCTTCGCGTCGAGGCGCAGCGTATCAGTGGGGTAGGCGTGAGGCTTTAGCGTGACCCACTCTTTGCCGTAGAGGTAGCGCTTTTTGTAGTCGAAGCGCACATCGAGCTTGGTGTGCACCAGGTCGTTGACCTTGGTGGCCGAGGCGCGGTAGGGTGATTCCGGCTTGGCGCCGGGCGCCTGGGCGTAGGCGGCGCTGCTGGCTACAAGGCCGAGCAGGCCCAGCAGGGGAAGGTATTTCATCAAAAAGCAGTGGTGAGTGAAATGGTGAGTTCGCGCGAAGGACCAGACTAGGAGCCGAGGGTTGCGCCGCTACGAAAGTAGCGTGGACTCTGTGAGTCCGCGTCTCGCCGCGACGCGGCGAATGTGGAAATGCGCGACATCCGGGCGACGACGGCAGACGATTATTCGCTGCTTCGCAGCAAGGCGCGGACTCGCAGAGTCCACGCTACAGTAAGTTTGTGGCCTCATCAACTATCCGCTAAATGCGACTTACGCGCTACGCCGCCCCGTTTTTCTGCTCCTTCCTCACCTTTAACTCCCTGGCCCAGACGCCCGCCGACAGCGCCCGCAGCCTGCGCGAAGTCACGGTTTTTGCCTCGCGCCTCACCCAGCCCGGCAACCAGACCGGGCACGCCGTCACGGTCATTTCCGGGGCCAGCGTGGCGCGCTACCCGGTCAATTCCATCGATGATTTGCTGCGCTGCCTGCCGGCGCTCGAGATTCAGAGCCGCGGCAGCTTCGGCGCGCAGGCCGACGTGAGCATGCGCGGCAGCACCTTCAACCAGGTCCTTTTCCTGCTCGATGGCATGCGCCTGAATGACCCGCTGACGGGACACTTTGGCGCTTACATGCCCATCACGCCGGCCGAGATTGAGCAGATTGAAATCATCCGCGGCGCCGGCGCGGCCCTCTACGGCCCCGATGCCGTGGGCGGCGTCATCAACATCGTCACCAAAACCTTCGCCGCCACCGAGCGCCGCCACGAGGCTGAGCTAACCAGCACGACTATGCGCGGCGAGTACAACCTGTGGCACACCAACACCGGCGGCTTTCTGGCCACGGGCAAGCTGCGGCTAGGCGGTGGCATTTTGCTGAACAAGACCGACGGCCAGCTGCGCGACTTCCCCGGCACCCAGCGCAGCGACGTCGACCTGAAAACCTACTCGCTCTCGGCCGCCTACGAGCTGACGCCCAAGCTCAGCGCCGCCGCCCGCGCCAGCCTCGACCGGCGCGACTACAGCGCGCAGTATTTCTACACCACGGCCATCAGCGACCAGGCGCGCGAAACCACCAACAAGGACTGGTACCAGGGCCAGCTGCGCTACCAGCACAACGAGCGCGCCCGCACCGAAGCGCAAGTGTCGGCCAGCCGGGGCACCGACTATTATCTGTTTACGCCCACCTCGGTGGCCAGCGACCACCTCACGCACTACACCAACGTGCTGCTCAGCCACCAGCAGCAGTTTACTGACAAGCTGCGGGCCACGCTGGGCGGGCAGGCCGACCACCGCAGCGTGGTGAGCAACGACCGGGGCACCCACGACCAGTGGCACTACGCTGCCTTCGGGGTGGTGGCCCTCACGCCCACGGCGGGCCTGGCCCTCACCGGCGGCCTGCGCCTCGACCACGACCAGGCCTACGGCACCGAAATCGTGCCCCAGCTCAACGTGAGCCAGCAGCTAGGAGAGGAGTTGACCGTGCGCGGGGCCATTGGCCGGGCCATTCGTGCCCCCGATTTCACGGAGCGCTACAACGCCAACGGCCGGCCCGGCACTGTGCCCAATGGCTTCAACGTGGGCAACGCGGGCCTTCAGGCCGAGCGCACCATGAACTACGAAGTGGGCGCCGACTACCGCCCGCTGCCCGGCTTCACGGTGAAAGCCACCGGCTTTTTGCGCAAGGGCAACAACCAGATTGACTACGTGCCCACGCCCGGCGCCCGCGTCATCGAGGCCAGCGGCCTCGCCAACCTCAACCCAGCCGCCACCTACCGCTACGCCCAGAATCTGTTCGACGTGACCACCCGCGGCCTGGAAACGGAGCTGGCGTATCAGCGCCAGTTCACCGCCACCACCCGCTTCGACGGCAGCGTGGGCTACATGCTGGTGAAGGTGAGCAACGCCGACAACATCGCCTCGCAATACCTCGCCAATATTGCCCGGCAGGTAGTGTCGGGCACGGTCAGCCTCACTTCCAAGCGGGTAAATGGCAGCCTCAGCGGCCTCTGGAAGCAGCGCGACGCCAGCGCGGCGGCGGCCATCAGCCGCGTGAATAATACGGAATACACGGTATTCAACGCCCGGCTGGAAGTGGCGCTGCTGCCCCAGCGCCTCTGGCTCACGGGGCAGGTGCAGAACCTGTTCAACGAGAAATACTCCGACCTGCTGGGTGCGCAGATGCCTACCCGCTGGCTGATGGGCGGCATGCGGGTGGCGTTGCGGCGGTAGAGGCTGGGCGTTCTGCCGAGTATTCTCGCCCAGGGTCGTCTGTCATCCTGAGCAAAGCGAAGGACCTTATCACGTGAGCGCAAGTCGTTCGGCGGTGATAAGGTCCTTCGCTTTGCTCAGGATGACAGACGTCGCCCAATGGCTATTCCAACTTTGCTCGGCATGACGCTCAAGTTCGCGGCATCCGGCCCTACCTTTGCCCCATCAATTCCTCTCATTTGAAGGATTGTTTTTATAAAGAGGCGCTGAGAGACAGGCTCAACGACGCGCCGGCAACCACCCGCAACCGCGGCCCGGTGCCAATTCCTGACCATATAAAAACAAGCTGCCGTGCCTGCTGCCAACCGTTTCCTGCTTCTTCCTGCCACTGTTTCTGCCCGCCACGCTAGCCGCGCGGGCGCCGGCCGGGGCTGTTGTTGCTGTTGCTAGCAGGCTGACGAGGCGGGCGTAGGGCCCGCCACTCGCGGGCGGCGCTGACGGGCGGCTGCCCCGTATTTTTTCATCTTCTGGGTTGGGGCGCGCCTTGTGGCGTGGCTTCGCTTGTGATGCGCCGACGGGGGCATCGGCCAACTTTTATGCTTAAAAAATCACTGGAGTTGCTTCGACAGGAAGCAGCCGAAACGGGGGGGAACACCCTCAAGCGCAGCCTCAACGGCGTGAGTTTGATTGCCATTGGCATCGGCGTCATCATCGGGGCGGGCCTGTTCTCGCTCACCGGCATTGCGGCGGCCAACAACGCGGGGCCGGCCGTGACGCTGTCCTTCGTGGTGGCGGCGGTGGGCTGCGCGTTTTCAGCGCTGTGCTACGCCGAGTTTGCGGCCATGGTGCCCTTGTCGGGCTCAGCCTACACGTATTCCTACGCCACGATGGGCGAACTGTTTGCCTGGATTATCGGCTGGGATTTGGTGCTGGAATACTCCGTGGGGGCGGCCACGGTGGCCATAAGCTGGTCGCAGTACCTCATCAAGTTTCTGGGGAAGTACGGGCTGCACATCCCGGCGCGCCTGGTGATGTCGCCGTTTGAAAGTGCGAAGCTGGCCGACGGCTCCACCGTGAGCGGCTTCGTGAACGTGCCGGCCATGCTCATCGTGCTGGCCATTACGGCCATCGTCACGCGCGGGACCAAGGGCTCGGCGTGGTTCAACGCGCTGGTGGTGGCGCTGAAGGTGGCGGTGGTGCTGGTATTCATCGCCCTGGGCTGGCAATACATCGACCCCGCCAACTACCAACCCTACATTCCGGCCAATACGGGCACGTTTGGCGAGTTCGGGTTGAGCGGGATTCTACGCGGGGCGGGCGTGATTTTCTTTGTTTTCATCGGCTTCGACATCGTGGCCACCATGGCGCAGGAAACCAAGAACCCGCAGCGCAACATGCCCGTGGGCATCCTCGGCTCGCTGGCGGTGTGCACGGTGCTGTTCGTGCTGTTCGGGCACGTTCTCACGGGGCTGGCCAACTACACGGAGTTTAAGAACAGCGCCGCGCCGGTGGCCATTGCCATCGAGAAGACACCTTATGCCTGGCTGTCGTCGGCCGTGATTCTGGCCATTCTCATTGGCTACACCTCGGTGATTCTGGTCGATTTGCTGGGGCAGTCGCGGGTGTTTTTTTCGATGTCGAAGGACGGGCTGCTGCCGCCGGTGTTTTCGCGCATCCATCCCAAATTCAACACGCCCGCGCAGTCCAGCTTGCTGCTGGGCTTGTTCATTGCGCTGTTTGCGGGCTTCGTGCCCATCTCGGTGGTGGGCGAGATGACGAGCATCGGCACGCTGCTGGCCTTCGTGATGGTGTGCCTCGGCGTGCTCATCATGCGCCGCACCAACCCCGACGCGCCGCGCCCGTTCCGCACGCCGTGGGTGCCGGTGGTGCCCATTCTGGGCATTGTGGTGTGCCTCGTAATGATGGCCTCGCTGCCCTGGGAAACGTGGCTGCGCCTCGTGGTGTGGCTGGCGCTGGGTATGCTTATCTATTTCGGCTACGGCCGGAAGCACAGCAAACTGCGGCTGGCGCAGGAGAGGGAGCGAGCTTAGGAAAGAGTTTAAAAAGGAACGTCATGCTGAGCGCAGTCGAAGCATCTCGCGTGTGGTAGTAATCCAATCGACAGGAATTACTGCTGCGGTAGAGATGCTTCGGCTGCGCTCACCATGACGTTCTTTATTTTGATGCCGATACTGATACCAGCGCCGTTAGTGCGTAGTCAGCCCATTATCATCCAACTCGTCATCGTCTCGCACGCGGCTTAGGCTACCTTCCAAATCTACCACGTCGTCGCCCGCGGCGCGGTTAGGCGCTTGCGGCGCGGCTTGCTTATACACATCGATGGCGCCGTTGCTGTCCAGGATGGTGCGGGCGCGGTCGGCTTGCTCGTCGGTGGCGGTATTCGCAGTGACGACGGCGTGGTCGGGGCCGGTGGCGGCGATGTGGGCTTCGGCGTCGTCGTTGTTAGAACCGGCAAAAACGTCGCTGAAAAACCGGACCAGGCCGTCTTCGAAGGTTTCGGGAACCGGGTTGCCAATCTGGCCGGGCAGGTGCTCGGCCCGCAGCGTGTCCTGAGTGGCCAGGTTGAGGTTGGTGCGCTCGAAGCCGGCGGCCAGCAGCCGCTCGATGGCAAACTGGGCTTCGGAGGCACTGGTGAACAAGCCGACGACGGTACGAGGCATGGCAATAGGAGGGACGGTGTGCCGGGTTCTACGGCGGGCCGGGCCCCTGGTTTCCGGGCGGCGTTGGTTACTTCAGCACCTTGCAGCGGGTGGGCAGGCGGCCAGCCACTATCAGAGCGTTCAGGTCGGTGGCGGGGTTGGCGTAGGCCGTGCGCGGGCCGCAGTCGCAGAGGGCGGTGAGTGGGTCGCGGTCCAGAATGAGCGTTTCCAGCTCGGCCAGCGTGGGCGCGGCCGTGAGTTGTGCATAATCGGCATAGGTGAGCTTGAGGAAGGCCACGTGCGGCCCGATGCCCCGGTTGTCGAGCCAGTAGCCGTCGGCCAGCGCCGTGGGCTGCGGCAGGTGCCCCGACACATCGGACGGCGCCGGGTAGCTCACGATGCTGCGGCCATCGGCCGAGAGCAGCACCGGCACCCGGTCGTGGTAGTCGGCGCGGGTTTTGTAGAGCAGCGCGGGCGCGCTGGCCCCGGCGGGCTGGGCCGCCGGGGCCGCTGTGGGCGGCGCGGCCGGGCGGGTGCTGTGGCAGCCGGCGGCGGCGGTCAGCAGCAGGAGTAAAGCAGTTTTCATGGGTTCACGGCAATTTTGCGGGTGATGCGGCCGGCGCTGGTTTCGAACTGCACCAGGTAGAGGCCGGCGGCTAGGCCGCGCAGGGGCAGCGCGAGCGGGGCGGCCGTGCTCAGCCGGTTGGTTTCGTAGGCCACCTGGCCGGTGCTGCTGAGCAGGCGCAGGGCCGTGGCCGTGCCGGCAAAGCCGCGCAAATCCACGTTCACTAGGTCGCGGGCGGGATTGGGGTAGAGGCCGATTTGGGCGGCCAGCGCGGGCGGGGCGGTGGCGCTCACGTTGCTGCGGCTCAGGGCCATGTCGAAGAGGTAGGTGCCGATGTTGCCGGCAAAATAAGGCGCCACTTTCACCATGAGCTGACCGCCGTTGGGCAGCACGATGGGAGCCGGCATCACGTCGTCGTAGGTCGTCGACCAGGTGGTGCCGCCGTCGGTGGAGTAGGAAAACAGGGCGTCGAGCGAGTAGGTCTGGCCGTTGGCACTGTTGTAGGAATCGTGCAGGCGGGCCGTGATGCTGTAGCGGTAGCCAGCCGGCAGGTTCACGGCGTAGTAGTCCACATCGGAGGTGAGGTGGCAGTTGGAGCCGGCCGTGCTGCGGGCGGCGGTGCTGCCGCTGAACGTGACGGGCAGCACCGCGGCCGCCGCGGCCGAGTTGTTGGGCTCAAAGGCATCGGCGGCCAAGGCGGCGGCCTGCACCGTCACGCGCACGGGGTTCTGGAACGTGCCGCTGCCGGTGAGCTGGAAGGCGGTGGCGCCGGCCGGCTTGTGCAGCACGGCCAGCAGGTAGGTGCCCGGCGCGGCCGTCACGGCCGTGGTGCTCAGCGTGAGGTAGGGCGCCGAGTAGGTGTAGCCGGCTGGCAGCCCGGTGGTTTCGGTGTAGGTGTTGATGGTCTGCACGAAGGTGCCGTCCAGGTTGTACAGGCCCACGGCGTACTGCCCGGTGAAGGTGGTGGTGCCCGCGTTCAGGATGTTGAGGTTGACCGCCGCGGCCTGGCCCTGCGTGAAGGTGGTTGGCGTGGGCGTGATGGCTGAATTCAGCCGGACGGCGTTCACGTTGCCCACCGTAATCTGGGGCAGGTTGGTGTAGCTGTTGCGGTCGCCCACCAGCAGCCAGTTGCCGCCGCTGGGGCGGTAGAAAACGCCCACCCGGTAGGTGCCCGGCAGCACGCTGAACAGCCCGGTGGTGCTGAAGCTCAGGTTGCCGGTGTAGGTGTAGCCGGCGGACAGGTTCTGGCCGGTTTTGGTTTCTACGTAGTCCACCAGCGCGTTGTTTAGGTCAAACACCGCCGCGCAGTAGTCGCCGGCAAAGGCGGCCGTGCCGGTGTTGATGAGGTTGGTGCTGATGGAAAACGCCTGCCCGTAGGCCAGCGTGGTGGCCGAGGGCGCCACGGTGTTGTTGAGGGCGATGGTAGCGGTGGGCGTGGTGGTGCCGCCGCCTGGGGTGGTGCCGGCCGGCGGCTGAATGCCGATGATGGCCTGCTGATTGCTGTTGTAGCCGCCGCTACCGCCGCCGGTGCCCAGCCCGGCGGGGTTGAGGGCGTTAATCTGGAAGTAGCCGTCGTAGGCGCCGCCCCAGCCCCAGTTGAAGTGCAGGAAATTGTTGTTGTCGTAGCCGTCGGCCACGAAGCAGTGCCCGCCGCCGGTGCCAAACCCGGCGTACACCACGGGCCGGCTGGCATCGAATTCGGCCTTCATCAGCGCCAGCCACTGGGCGTCGGTGTAGGCCGAGCGCAGGATGCCCTGCATGGTGGGCCGGTAGCCGAAGTAGGTTTTCAGGGCGTATTCGGCGCAGTGGGGCACGTTGGTGGCGGCCGAAATCACGTAGGCGTTGCTCGAATTGGCGCTGTAGCCCATGTCCACGCTCACGCCGGCGTGGTACATGAGCGTGGCCACGGCGGGGTTGGCCGCCGTCACGGCATTGGGCATGGCCGTCCACTGGTAGGTGGTGGTGCCGAAGTTGGCCGAGAGCGTGCCCAGGCTGGTGGTGTTGTAGGAATGGAAGCCCGCGCCGGTGGCCGGGTAGTTCCAGAATTTCATCACCTGGGCCATGGCCGTGGCCACGCAGCCGGTCACGGAGCGGCCGCCGCCGGCGTTGTCGTAGGGGCAGAGGTCGTTGTAGTAGGGCGACTGGTTCCAGCGGGTGGCCACCAGCGGGTTCACGGCGGTGCTGCTGGCCGAGCGCCCGGCCGGGGCCGGCGCCCCGCCCAGCAGCTCCTGCCAGGCGGCGCGGATGTCGGCCGTGGCGGGCACGTGGTTGCTCACCACGCGGCCGATGTCGGCGCGGTAGCCTTCCAGCCACTTGGCCACCTGCGGAGCCAGGCGGGCAGGGTCGAAGCCCGACTGGTCGGAGTAGCCGAGGATGGGCGTCACCTGGTCGTCGCCGGCCACCAGCACGAAGCCGGGCGCCGCGCCGCTGAGGGTGAACACGTAGAAGGCCGGCGCGGGCTTGGGCGCGCCCGGCGCAAAGGCCGCAGGGGCCAGCTCGGCCCGGTAGGCCAAGGCCAGCCCGGCCGCCGCGGGCAGGCCGCGCTCGGTGTGGGTGGCCAGAAACGCGCGGCCCGCGCGCTGGGCGGTGGCCTCGTCGACGGGGGCCGCGCCGGCCCGGCCCAGCAGCGTCAGTAGGGCCCACAGCAGGAGTAAGGTTTTTTTCATCAGAAATGATATGAGGCGGGAACTGGCGCGGAAACTAGCACGCACTTGGCGGCGGCGGCCGGGCAAGTCGAGCGGGCCCCGTGAAAAGTCTACCAGGGCGCCACCGGGTCGGCCAACGCGGAGCGGGGCCGCACCAATGCTGGCCGATTTCGGCTACCTTACGGCCGTGCTGGGCAGGGTGCCCGGCTTCTATTGCCCACCCCCTTATCATCTACCGCATGGCCCAGCCCAAATACGCCGCCCGGTTCGAGAATTTCTTCGCCAACCTGCGCCTCAACCGCGACCAGTTTGCCGACATGGCCGCCTTCACCCTGCAGGCCCTGCAGCAGGAAGCCAAAGGCAAGTACGACGCCGTGGCCGACCCCCTCGAAGTGGCCCTCACCGACTACCGCGCCGCCCACGCCGGCCAGCTCTCGGGCGAGGGCCAGGCCGCCACCGTCACCGTGGCCCAGGCCCTGGCCGACTTCAAGGCCTACGTGAAAAAGGTGGAGCGCAAGGTCATCATTCCCACCTACGACGCGGGCAGCCCCGACCTGCTGGCCATCTTCCCCAAAGGCCGCGGCGCCCTCACCAAGAGCAACCAGGCCAAGGTGGAAGACGCCTTCACGGCCTTCCTCGACGCCCTCGATGCCCGCCCCACGGCCTTCACCTCGCCCGTGCGCGTCGAGGGCCGCAAGGTGCTGGCCGCCCTCACGGCTGCCCTGCGCCGCGCCGACGGCATCGCCAAAACTGCCGACACCCAGCGCCTCGACCTGCACGACGGCCGCGAAGCCACCTGCCTGGCCCTGTTCCGCGCCTACGCCACGCTGCTGCTTGAGTTCGCCGAGAAGCCCCAGCGGGTAGCCGCGTTTTTCGATTTGAGCCAGGCCGATACGGGCTCGAAAAAGAGCAGAACTACCCTGCCCGGCACTTCGAAAGCCTAGCAGAGCTGCTTAAGCCTAGCAGAGCTGCTTAAAAACGAAAAAGCCCGTTCCGGCCCGCCGGAACGGGCTTTTCCATGCGGCGGAGGCTACTCCGGCCTTCTGGAACGAACGTCGCTGAACAGCGAAGAGTACTCCGGCCGGCCGGAACTACTGTTGCCAGATAGCGAAGCCCATTCCGGCCATCTGGAACGGGCTTCGCCACACGGCAGAGGGCGTTCCGGACGGCCGGAATGGGCTTCGCTATCTGGTGGCGGGCATTGCAGCCGTCGGGGAGGGGACTAGGGCACCCGGTCCCATACTTCGCCTGCGCCACTTACCATCCGCACCAGGCCGGCCCGGCGGTCGTAATACAGCTCCTGCATATAGGCGGCTGAAACCGGCTTGCAATCGGGGCCCCGCGAGGTACCGATGAAGGTAACGACATCCGTATAAGTCCGGCCGCGCACGGTTAGCTGCCCGAAAGGGCCATTCAGGGCGCCACGGCTGGGAAATTTCAGGCCCCGACAGCTATAGTAGTCGGTGTGAATGTCCGTGTTGCCCACGAAGTCGTACCATTCGCCGGCGGCGTACAGCTGGCTGGTGCCTTCGTCGTAGCCTTCCGAAATGAGGGTGCCAAGCTGGGCGTGGTCCCTAGTAAAACGAATATCGGCCGCCCCAAGCAAGCTGTCCGTCCGGTTCAGTCGGAGGGTTATCTGGTCGTAATAGCGCTCCAGTTTCGAAGAACTGGGAATGCCTGAAGAGGTGCTTTTGAGGGCACCTTTATTGACGGTAATAACCCAGGCTTTGTACACCCGCTGGTAACCTTGGCGGTTCTCCATTCGCCACACATCGTTGTCGCGGGTTTGCAGCCACGCCCGGTCGTCGTCAGTGAAATGATAATAGGGCACGCCGTCCACGTAGGAAAGCCCTTCCTTGTCAGCGGGGCCGTCTTTCTTACAGGAAGTACTGCCGAAAAGCGTTGCGCTGGCAAGCAGCAGGAGGAAGTAACGTTGGAGCATATAGCTGGGGGAAGTAGTTGCGAAAAGGTAGGTCCTTCCGCTGTCGAAGCGCAAATTGATATTTGGCTTTATCGGACTTCGTGAAGGACTGAAATTGGGCCTTTTTATCCACCGCACACGGGCAACAGCCCACATTTTTAGAGACATTAGGAATTGAAAGTATCTCAATAGATAACAGCCCTGCCAGAGTCGCGAAGCCCGCGCCTCACCCGCGTCAGCCTGTAGCAATACGGCCGTGACAGGGAGGCGGTAGCCGTCGGGGCCGCCCACCGCTATATTTAGCCATGCGATTTACTTCCCTGGCCGCCTGCGCTGCCCTGGCCGCTGGCTTGGCTGCCTGCAACCCCGCCCCCAAGCCGCCCGCCGCCCGCCCCGGCCCCCTCAGCCCCGCGCAGAAGCAAAAGCAGCTCGCGCAGTTGCAGCTGGAGTACGCCGGCCCCGAGCAAACCGACAGCTCGGCCTACGTGATTTACCCGCTGGTGCTCGACAAAACCACCGGAGACGAGGACAGCTACAGCAGCAGCAGCGGCCGCTATGAAGTGAAACGCTACTGGAACCTGGCGTTTTACAACCCCGCCACCCGCGCCGTCCACCTCCTCGATTCGACCCGGCGCATGGCCATTTACGGCTACGAGTCCGCGGCCGGGGAGAAAGGCGCCGCCGTGTCGGGCGCCGTGTTTGCGCGCTACGTGCGCGGCAGCTTCCAGCGCGTCGACAAGCTGCTGTACTACTCCGTGCGCACCCTCGACTACAACCGCGACGGCCAGCTCACCCAGGCCGACCCCAACTACCTGTTCATTTCCGACAAAGCCGGGCGCGGCTTCCGGCAGGTGTCGCCCGACAATTACCACGTGGTAGGCCGGCAGCTACTGCCCGCCACCAACCAGCTCCTGCTGCAGGCGCAGGTCGATGCCAACCACGACCTCCGGTTCGACGACCTAGACCCCACCGTGCAGCTGGTGTACGACCTGGCCACCGGCGGCCCGGCCCGGGCGGTGTTTCCCCCGTCCGTTCAGCTGGGGCTCAAGAAGGCCTTTCAGGCGCAGTGGCCGGCTCCGCCCACCCCATAGGACCGGCCGCGTTCCGGCCGGCCCAGTGGTGTACGCCCCTGACATCTCCGGAGCTTCTTCTCCCGCTGCCGTGCATTCACCCAGCGCCCGCGGCCATTCGCCGGGTCGCCCGAACCATTCGCCAACCACCGCAGTTGGCCGCACGACGCTAGCTATTTTCTTTGCATGATGGATTCTATGAAGTACCCGGGCCTGATACCTTCCAATGAACACAAACGGCTGGAAGCCTTGCAGCCTTACCAAGTGCTGGGTACCCCGGGCCAGGAGGTATTCAACGACTTTGTGAGCGTGGTGGCCCGGCTCTTCGACATGCCCATTGCCCTGGTGAGCCTCGTGCGGGCCGACGACGTGGTGTTCATCGGCAACGAGGGCCTGCCCGAAGCCCTGGTGGTGGCCCGCGAAGACAGCATGTGCTCAGTGGCCATTCTCAACGATGGCCTCACCGAATTCCGCGACGTGGTAACCGACCCCTGCGAACTGGTCAACCCTTTTGTGGCCCAGCAAATGCACCTCGGCTTCTACGCCGGCCAGGCCCTGCGCACCCCCGATGGCCTGGCCGTGGGCAGTCTCTGCGTGATGGACCGCCGTCCCCGCCAGCTCTCCGCCCAGGAAGGCGAATTGCTGAAGGAACTGGCCCTCGTGGCCCAGGAGCTGCTGCGCCTGCAAGCCGCCCATGCCACCAACCCCACCCTGATGGCTACCCTGCGCACCCGCCTCGACGGGCCGGTGCAGCAGTCGCTCAACCGCCTCACCACCCTCGCCGAGCTGGGCCAGTGGGAAGAAACCACCGACACCGCCGACGCCCAAGGCTACACTGCCTCCCGCCTCGACGAAGCCCGCTACCTGGCCCAGACGCTCTACCGCGAGCTGCAGGCCGCCCGGGGGTAGGAAGGCGCGGGTCTAAACAGAAGAACGCCTGCCGTCCTGCGCGGAGCGAAGCACCTTACCACGTCGGCATCACCTGACTTGGCAAGGTGCTTCGCTCCGCGCAGGATGGCAGGCGTTTTTTCAAGCCGCTTCGTTAGCCGCACGCTTATTTAGCAGCTATGAACGACCTCGCCGCCCGCTGGCACCGCCTCACCGCCCCGCTCATGCCCGACGCGGCCCGGCGCGCCGCCGAGTTCCAGCGCTTGAGCGCCGCCTACCAGGCCCCCACGCGCCACTACCACAACTTGCAGCACATCGAAAATCTGCTAAACCGAGTGGAAGCCGCCGACCTGCACGACCCCACCGTGGTGCAGCTGGCCGTGTGGTTTCACGATGCCGTGTACAACGCCCTAAAGCACGACAACGAAGCCCGCAGCGCCGCCGAGGCCATGGCATTTCTTCGGCACTCAACCCTGGAGCCGACCCGGCAGCAGCGCGTGGCCTTCCTCATCGAGCGCACCGCCGACCACACCCAGCCCCAGCCGCCCCACGACGCTGACCTGCTCCTGTTCCTCGACGCCGACCTCAGCATCCTCGGCGCCCCGGAAACCGCATATTGGGCCTACGCCCGTCAGGTGCGGCAGGAATACCGCCTCGTGCCCGACCTGCTCTACCGCCCCGGCCGCCGCCAGGTGCTGGCCAAGATGCTGGCCGCGCCCGTGCTCTTCCGCACCCCCGCCCTGTGCGCCGAGTTCGACGCCCCCGCCCGCCGCAACCTGCAGGCCGAAATCGACGCCTGGGACCGGGGCGGACTGTAATCGGCCTCATTGTACTAAAAAAAGAAAGCCTGCCGCAGTGCGACAGGCTTTCTTTTTAACAAAACCGCAGGTCGTCCGCTATTCGCGCACGATGCGGCGAACATCCATGCTGCCGCTGGCCGTGCTGGCTTGCAGGATGTAGACGCCGGTAGCCAGCGCGCTCAGGTCGAGCGCCTGCTTCTGGCCCAAGGCGTTGGCCGCCACAGTGCCTTCGTACACCCGCTGGCCCACGGCATTGAGCACCCGCACCGTCACCGCCTCGCGGTAGCCGGTGAGCTCTAGCGTGAGGTGGCCGTTGGTGGTGGGGTTGGGGTACACGGTGAGCGAGGTACCGGCCGCCGCCTTGGCGCCCGAGGTCACCACCAGCGGGTTGGAGGGCAGCGAGGTGCAGCCCGGCCCGCTACTGGTCGTTACCACAGTATAAGAACCCAACTGCGATGGCAGGCCGGTGAGCACCAGCGTCTGGCCGGTGGCGCCGGGCACTATGTTGGGGCCCAAGTACCACTGGTTGCCAGTAGTAGCGCTTGAAGTAAGCGTAGTAGTTGTGCCGTTGTAGGTCGCCGAGATAGTAGGCGTAGCTGGCCGAGCGGTGATAAAGAATGGCGCGGTGGCCGTCACCACGCTGCATCCGCTCGAAGCAGCTATTGTATTAGTCACTGTGTAGGCACCAGGAACAGAAGTGCTCAGGTTAACGGCTCCCGTCGCAGCATTAATCACGAGCCCGGCAGTGGAAGTGAACGTGCCCGCAGTAGCGCCCGTAAAAAGAATAGCCGGGATGGAAGCACCGGCTCCCTGACAGTTTGTACCAGTTGTGTAGCCGAACGTAGCCAGCGGCGCCGCCGTGATGGTTACCGTCGTCGTGGCCGTAGTAGCGGCGCAGCCGCCGGCAGCGGCCACCGTGTTGGTCACCGTGTAGGTGCCGGGCGTCGAGGTGGAAAGCACAATCAGGCCAGAGGGAAGAAGCGTCAGGCCCGCTGGGGCCGAATTGAACGTGCCCCGCGTAGCACCTGGGACTAAAATCACCGTCGGGTCTGTGGTGCCGCTCACGCAGAACGTCGATGCCGTGCCGTAGCTGAACGTGGCCACGGCCGGGGCCGTGATGGTTACGCTCTGGGTGCTGCTGCTGCCGCAGGCACCGCTCACCGTGTAGGTCACGGTGTAGGTGCCGGCCGTGCTGCCGCTCAGGTTGATGGCGCCGGTGCTGGCGTTGATGCTCAGGCCCGTAGTCGAGGTGAACGTGCCACCCGTCGTGCCCGTGATGGTAGCGGTGGGGTTGGTGCCACTCAGGCAATACGTAGCCGCCGGGTAGCTGAACGTAGCCGTGCTGGGCGCCGTGAGCGTGAACGTAGCGGTGGTGGTCACGGCCGCGCAGCCGTTGGCGGCGGCTACCGCGTTGGTCACCGTATAAGTGCCGGCGGTGGCTGTGGCGCTTACGGTGACAACGCCCGTGGTGGCGTTTACCGAGAGGCCGGCGGCCGTGGGCAGCGAGTAGGTACCAGCGGTAGCGCCCGTACCCAGCGTGGGCGTGAGCGTAGCGGCGCTGCCCGCGCAGGTCGTGGCCGTGGGGTAGGTGAAGGCAGCAGTGGGCGCGGCCGTAATGGTCACGCTGGCGGTGCTCGTCACGGCGGCGCAGCCATTGGCAGCGGCTACGGTGTTGGTCACCGTGTAGGTGCCGGGCGTGCTGCTGCTGAGCGTGATGGCACCAGTCGTAGCGTTGATGGTCAGGCCCGTCGGTGCGGCTGTGAACGTGCCCGCCGTGGCGCCCGTACCGAGGGCAACGACCGGAGCTAAGGTGCCGCTCACGCAGTACGAAGTCGAGCCGTAGCTGAATGCGGCCGTGGGCGCGGCGTTGATGGTCACGCTAGCCGTCGCGCTCGAACCGCACTGAGTGGCCGTCGCCGGCACCGTGTAGGTTACGGTGTAGGTGCCGGCCGTGCTGGCGCCCAGGTTGATGGCGCCGGTGTTGGCGTTAATGCTCAGGCCCGTGGTCGAGCTGAAAGCGCCGCCCGCCGTGCCCGTGATGGTGGCCACCGGGTTGGTACTACCGCTCACGCAGTAAGGCCCGGCGGCGTAGCTAAACGTGGCTGTTGTGGCCGGCGTCACCGTGAGGGTGGCCGTGGCCGTAGCAGCAGCGCAGCTGCCGCTGGCCGCGATGGTGTTCGTTACCGTGTAGGTGCCGGCCGCCGAGTTGCTCAGGTCGACCACGCCGGTGCTGGCGTTGATGGTCAGGCCCGCCGGGCTGGCCGTGAAAGTGCCGGCCGAGGCGCCCGTGCCCAGCGCAGGCGTCACCGAGCCGGTGCTGCTTGCGCAATTGGTGCCAGCCGGGTAGCTGAAGGCCGCCAGCGGAGCCGCTGTAATGGTGACGCTCTGGGTGCTGCTGCTGCTGCAGGTGCTGCTCACCGCGTAAGTCACGGTGTAGGTGCCGACAGTGGAAGTGCTGAGCGTGATGGCGCCGGTGGTCGGGTTCAGGCTCAGGCCGGTGGTCGAGCTGAAGGTGCCGCCCGCCGTGCCCGTGATGGTGGGCACGGGGTTGGTGGTGCCGCTGGCGCAGAACGTGCCCGCCCCGTAGCTGAACGTGGCCGTGCTGGGCGCCGTGAGCGTGAACGTGGCCGTGCTCGTCACGGCGGCGCAGCCATTGGCCGCCGCTACCGTATTGGTCACGGTGTAGGTGCCGGCGGTAGCGGCTGCGCCCAGCGTCACCACGCCCGTGCTGGCGTTAATAGTCAGGCCGGGAGCCGTCGGCAGCGAGTAGGTGCCAACTGAAGCGCCGCTTGCCAGCGTCGGGGTCAGGGTGGCCGACGTACCGGCGCACAGGGTCGCGGCGGGGTAGGAGAAGCCGGCCGTGGGTGCGGCATTGATGGTCAGGGTTTGGGTGCTGCTGCTGCCGCAGGTGCCGGCCACCGCGTAGGTCACGGTGTAAGTGCCGGGCGTGCTGCTGCTCAATGTCACCGCGCCAGTGGTCGGGTTGATGGTCAGGCCCGACGTTGAGCTGAAGGCGCCCCCTGCCGTGCCGGTGACAGTGGGCGTCGGGTTGGTGCTGCCGCTCACGCAATACGGGCCGGCGGGGTAGCTGAAGGTGGCCGTCGTCTGCGGTGTAATCGTGAACGAAGCCGCGCCTATTACCTGGGCGCAGCCGTTGGCGGCAGCCACGGTATTCGTCACCGTATAAGTGCCGGCGGCGGCCGTGGCTCCGATGGTTACTACCCCGTTGGCGTTCACGCTCACGCCGGTAGCGGCGGGCAGCGAGAACGTGCCCACAGTAGCACCCGTGGTCATCGTCGGCGTCAGGGTAGCGGCCGTGCCGGCGCACAGGGTCGTGGTGGGGTAGGAGAAGCCAGCCGTGGGGGCCGCGTTGATGGTCACCGTAGCCGTGCTCGTCACGGCGGCGCAGCCGTTGGCGGCTGCTACCGTGTTGGTCACGGTGTAGGTGCCGGGCGTTGAAGAGCTCAGCGTGATGGCACCCGTCGTGGCATTCAGCGTCAGACCCGCCGTCGAGCTGAACGCGCCGGCCGTGGCCCCGCCCGCCAGCGTGGCCGTGGGGTTGGTGGCGCCGCTCACGCAGTAGGGGCCGCTGGCGTACGAGAAGCCCGCCGTAGGCGCGGCATTGATGGTGATGGTCGTGGTGGCCGACGAGCCGCACTGCGCGGCGGTGGCCGCTACCGTGTTGGTCACGGTGTAGGTGCCGGGCGTGCTGCTGCTGAGCGTGACGGCGCCGGTGCTGGCGTTGAGTGTCAGCCCGGCCGGGGTGGCCGTGAAGGTGCCGGCCGTGGACCCGCTGGCCAGCGTCACGGTCGGGTTGGTGGTGCCGCTCACGCAGAAGGGCGCCCCGCCGTAGCTGAAGGTGGCCGTCGAGGGCGTGCAGGGGGCTACGATGTTGATGAGGTAGTCCTCCGTTTCGCCGTACCAGGTGGTGGCGCCGCCGGTGCAGGCGTCGGTGGCCGCGAAGCTGCCGTTGCGCCAGCGCACCCGCACGCGGGCCGGGCCCAGCAGCGCCGTGGCCGGCACGGTGACGCTGACCGTCAGCGGCACGTCGGTAGCGAGGGCGCTGGAGGTGCCCAGCAGCGTGTACTCACTAGCGTCGAAGGTGCCGCTGTGGTCGTAGTCAATCCAGATGCCGCCCTGCGAGCCGCCGTTGTTGGAGCGCACTACCACGGTCACCGGGTAGCTCACACCCTGGTTGAGGGTGGTGGTCAGGCCCGGGGCGGTGGTGTAGTCGGCGTAGCCGCCGGGGGTGTTCACGAGCGAGCTGTTGGTGAAGCCATTAAAGCCCGGCACCGTCACGCTCTCGATGTACTCGTTGGTGCCGGTGCTCACCGGAGCGCAGTAGCAGGTGGCCTGCTGGCCCACCGTCACCGGGCTCGACGTAGAGGTGCTGCCGGAGGCCGTGCAGGTCACTACCACGCGGTAGTCGGTGCTGGCCGTCTGGCTGGCCACGGCGTAGCTGGGCGTGGCCTGGGCACTGCCCAGGTTGGTGTAGTTGTTGGTGCCGGCCGGGCTGCTCTGCCACTGGTAGGTCAGGCCGGTGGTGCCGGCCGCCAAGCCTGTCACGTTCAGCGTGAAGCTGGCCGTGGCGGTGCAGGCGGCGCTGGTGGTGGCCGTGGCCGCCGTGGCCGGCAGTGTGCCGCCGCAGGCCGTGGCCGTGCCGATGTTCACCAGGTAGTCTTCCACCTCGCCGTAGTTGCTGCTGCTGCTGGCGGCCGTGCAGGCCTGCGAAGCCAGCAGCACCACGTCGTTGCCGCCGCGCACGCGTATCTTGGTCAGGCCCGTGAGCGCCGAAGCCGGCACCGTAATCGGGATAACCGACGTGCCGCTGGCCCCGGCGTTGGTGCCCAGCGTGAAAAACTCGCTGGCGTCGAAAGTGCCGCTGTGGTCGAAGTCAATCCAGACCCCGCTGTACTGGTTGCTGTCGCTGCCCATCTTCACCGACACCATGGCCGAGCCGCCCGTCGTCAGCACCGGCGTGGGCAGGGCCCCGGTCAGTTGCGCCGACGAGTAGTCGGTGTAGTAGGGCGAGGCGTTGGTAGTCGAGGAGTTATTATTCAGCGCCCCCAGCGTCACGTTGGTGATGCCGTCGGTGCCGGTGCCCGAGGTGACGGGTGTGCAGGTGCAATAGTAGAAGGGGTTCTGGCCCACCGTCAGCACGTTAGAGGTGGCGGTAGCGGCCGAGCCACCGGCCGCGCACAGCAGCAGCACCCGGTAGTCGGTGGCCGCCGTCTGGGTGGCTACCGCGTAGGTGGTGGTGGTTTGGGCGGTGCCCAGGTTGGTGAAGGTATTGGCACCGGCCGGGCTGCTCTGCCACTGGTAGGTGTAGCCGTTGAGGCCAACCGGCGGCATGCTGGCCGTCAGGGTGAAGGCCGTGCCGGCGCACACCGAGAAGGCCGTCGTGGAGATGGAGGGGGCCGGCGGGGCGCTGGTGCAGGGCGTGGCCGTCACCGTCACGGTATAGTCGAGGGCCTCGCCGTACACCGTGGTAGCGCAGGCGTTGGTGCCGGTGTTGAGCACCGTGTTGCTGTAGTAGTCGCTGCGGATGCGCAGGCGCGTGGCCCCGGTCAGGGCGCCCGGCGGCGGCACGAGGGTGGCCGTCAGGTTGCCGGCCGAGGAGCCGTACACCGCCCCGCTGGTGTTTTTCAGGATGTAGAACTCGCTGGCGTCAAAGGCCCCGTCCTGGTTGTAGTCAATCCAGGCCGAGATGCGCTGAAAGGCAATGGCCGCCACCGTCAGCGTGTAGTTGCCGTTGACGCTCAGTGCGGTAGTAGTGGTGCTGGCCGGGTAGATGGCGTAGTAGGGGGCCGCGTAGCCCGGCGAAGTGCTGGTGAGCAGGCCCGGCGCGTTGGTCAGCGTCGCGCCGCCGTCGCCGGGCAGCGTCACAGTCGTCACGCTGGTGTAGCTGGTGCTGGTGCTGCTGTGGGTGGGTACGCAGTAACAGCTCGTGATTGGGTTCTGCGTCACCTGCACCGCCGAGGAGGGCACCGCCGTGCCGCCCGCCCCGTCGTAGAGGCAGCTCACCAGCACGCGGTAGTAGGTGGTAGCCGTCTGGTTGGTAGCCGTGTAGGTGGCGCTGGTGGCGCCGCTGATGTTGGCGAAGCCCGTCGTGGCGCTGGTGGTGCTGGCCTGCCACTGGTAGGTATAGCCGGCCGTGTTGGCCGGCAGGCCCGTCACCGACAAATAGATGCTGGTGCTGGCGCATGCCGACGTGAGGGCCGTGCTGCCGCCGCTGGTGGTAGTGGCCGCGGCGCTCAGGTTGCTGGGCGCGGCCGCGCACACCGGCACGGTAGCCGTCGATACCGCAAACACGTCGATAACGCCCGTAGCCGTCACCGTCTTGCCAAACGTGATGCTGGCAATTGGCTTGGTCACATTGGCCGGCAAAATACTGTAAGCCAGCTGGTACAGGTTAGGCGTGGTGGCGCTGGTGTTGTCGATGCCGCTGGCCGCCGTGCGGGCCACCCGCCCGAAGCCCTGGTAGGCCACCGTGGCCCCGGCGGGCGTAAACCAGTCGGGCAGGGTCTGGCTGGAAAATACCTGCGTGGTACCGTCGCTGAAGGTGATGGTCACGGTCATGCCGTTGGTGATGGCACCGCCGCCGCCCGTAGCCAGCACGTACACCGTGGAGGCCGCCGAGGGCGTGGCAAACGTGATGGTGCCCGCGTCGGCGCCCGTGCCGGTGCCACCGCCCGTGTTGCCGGTGGCCGGCACGCGCAACACGTTGTTGGCCCCGTAGCTGGCCAACTGGTAGGTAAGCCCCGTGGTGCCCGCCGCAATGCTGGTAATGAGGCCGTTGTTGGGGATTTTATTGGTGGCCCCGTTGGCCGCGTTAGAGGGGTTGACATAGTTGGCACTCATGAAGGAGTACCCGGCTCCGTTCGAGCCGTCCACGTCGTAGGTGGTCAGGTTGGGCACCGCGCCGGTGCCCTCGGCTATCACGTCCTGGTTGTAGCCGGTGAGGGCCACCGGGGTGTAGGTCTGGGCCCGGGCTGGCAGGGCAAGCATCCCGACCAGGGCCAGCGGCACCAACCTGGATAAAAAAGTAAAAGGTTTTAGCATAAAAAAGGGGTGAAGGGGAAATAAGGTAATCGGATGAGTAGTCAGCGCTTAGGACGCCGTTGGCATTCACGTTGGAAAGCTATGCATGAAAGACGATTGATTTATACATAGCCTTAGAAAAGAAGTATTTTCCGCTCCGGATGGCTTGAAAAACGCCCTGCGTTCTATTGCTCAAGCGGCCGGAGCTGCGTCACTGCATCGGTGGCAGCGGCTTTAGCCTGGGCCGCAGGGATACCGGCGCAAACGACCTTTTTACCGCGTATTTTTGTTGATTCGACGCGCCCGGCGCATCTTACTCAATCCCAACATCTGCCTAATCTGCGGTCCATGATAGTTTGCATTGCCGAAAAGCCCAGCGTGGCCCGTGAAATCGCCAACGTGCTGGGCGCCACCCGCCGCATGGACGGCTACATGGAAGGCAACGGCTACCAGGTGACCTGGACCTTCGGCCACTTCTGCCAGCTCAAGGAACCCGACGACTACCAGCCCGAGTGGAAGCGCTGGAGCCTGCACAACCTGCCCATGATTCCGGACAAGTTCGGCATCAAGCTCATGCGCCGCGACGAGGGCGTGGTGAAACAGTTCCACACCATCAAAAAGCTGGTGGACGAGGCCACCGAAGTCATCAACTGCGGCGACGCCGGGCAGGAAGGGGAGGTGATTCAGCGCTGGGTGCTGCAGGAGGCCAAGTGCCGCAAGCCCGTGAAGCGCCTCTGGATTTCGTCGCTCACCGAAGAGGCCATCCGGCAGGGCTTCGCCAACCTGCGCGAGGCCAAGGAGTTTGATAGCCTTTACCAGGCCGGCAAGAGCCGCGCCGTGGGCGACTGGCTGCTGGGCCTGAACGCCACGCGCCTCTTCACCCTCAAATACACCACTTACCAGGACAAGCAGCTCCTGAGCATTGGGCGGGTGCAAACGCCCACGCTGGCCCTGCTGGTGGAGCGCTGGCACGAAATCCAGAACTTCCGGCCCGAGCCGTACTGGGTGCTGAAAACCGAATACCGGGGCACGCTCTTCAGCCACATGGCCGCGCCCGACAAGGCCAAAGACGCCGACGCCGCGCCCGACACCAAGAGCCGCCTGCGCGCCCTGGGCTACTTCGTGACCGAAGAAGAGGCGCAGCAAGCCCTGGAAGCCGTGCGCCCCGCGCCGCTGCGCGTGACGGACGTGGAGATTAAGAAAGGCCGCGAATCCCCGCCGCGGCTGTTCGATTTGACCTCGCTGCAGGTGCAGTGCAACAACCAGCTCAGCCTCTCGGCCGAGGACACGCTGAAAATAGTGCAGGCGCTGTACGAGAAGAAGGCCGTGAGCTACCCGCGCGTTGATACCACGTTTCTGCCCGACGACCAGTACGTGAAAATTCCCGGTATTCTGCGCGGCATTGGCTACGACGCGCTGACCAAGCCGCTGCTGGCTGCCAAGATTCCGAAGACACCCAAGGTCTTTAACAACAACAAAGTCACCGACCACCACGCCATTATTCCCACCGGCGCGGCCGGCCCCGGCGGCGGCATGGAAACCAGTGTGTACGACATCATCGCGCGCCGCTTCATCGCCGCCTTTTACCCCGATTGCGAAGTGAGCAACACCACCGTGCTGGCCGAAGCCGCCGAGCGCCCCTTCCGCGTGCGCGGCCGCCAGATTCTCAACCCCGGCTGGCGCGTGGTGTACGGCGACCCCACTCAGCAGGCGGCCCCCAAACCCGCGCCCGCCCCGGGTGCCGCCGGTGCCGCGGCCGAAGCCGATGACGACGCGGTTTCGACGGTGCTGCCCAATTTCGTGAAGGGCGAAAGCGGCCCCCACGACCCGCGTCTGGAAAGCAAGATGACCCAGCCACCCAAGGATTACACCGAGGCCACGCTGCTGCGCGGCATGGAAACGGCCGGCCGCAACATCGACGACGAAGAGCTGCGCCAGGCCATGAAGGAAAACGGCATCGGCCGCCCCAGCACCCGCGCCGCCATCATCGAAACGCTGTTCAAGCGCAACTACATCAAGCGCGAAAAGAAGCGCATCGTGCCCACGCCCACCGGCGTGGAATTGATTGGTCTGATTCGCAACCCGACCCTGAAATCGGCGGAGCTGACCGGCCAGTGGGAGCACAAGTTGCGCCAGATTGAGCGCGGCGAGCTGTCGTCGGAAGGCTTTCTGGGCGAGCTTTCGGGCTTGGTGAAGGAAATGGTGGCCGAAGTGAAGAACGACGGTCGCGGCCGCATGGTGACGTCGGGCAGCGCCGAGCTGGCGGTGCAGGCGGCCCAGGGCGGCAGCAGCAAAGTGCCCGCCGGCATGACCGGAGGCAAGGCTGTCGGCTCGGCTCCGCTGCCCGGTGCCAACGGCCTGGGCTACTGCCCGGCCTGCAAAACCGGCCACGTAGTGCGCGGCAAAACCGCCTTCGGCTGCGTGCGCTTCCGCGAGGGCTGCACCTTCCGGCTGCCGGCCGAGGTGCATGGCAAAAAGCTCAGCGACCCGCAGGTGAAAGCACTGCTCGCCAAGGGTCGCACGCCGGTGATGAAAGGTTTTGTGGGCGCCGACGGCCAAAAGTTCGACGCCGCCATCGGCCTCGACACCGGCTTCCAGCCCATCCTGCTGCAGGTGGCCGAAAGCAAGCCCGGCGCCGCCCCCGACTCGGGTCTGATTCCGTGCCCGGTGTGCAAGCTCGGCACCATGCTCAAGGGCAAGGCTGCCTACGGCTGCTCACGCTTCCGCGAAGACTGCCAGTTCCGGGTGGGCTTCGAGTGGGGCGGCAAGCAGCTCACCGAAACCCAGCTCAAGCAGTTGCTGCGCAAGGGCGAAACCAGCGTCATTAAAGGCTTCATCTCCGCCAAAACCGGCAAGAAGTACGACGCCGCGCTGAAGGTGGAGGAAGGACGCGTGGTGCCGGTATTTGGGTAGAGTAGCAATGCACCGCTACCTCACTTGGATGATAGTGGTGTCACTGTACCCAATAAAACGGTCAAAACCACTCAGTACTTCGTTGCTCAAACTGACACTGCCATTGGGTGCGCGTATCTTATTATAGCGGTTTAGCCAAAACCGATACCTTCGGTTTGGGACTACGCGCACTATCCGTGTTGCCGTTATTCGTTGCCTCGTCCTGACCGTATCCGTCAGAACATATCCCCAAAAACCATCGCCATTATCGGTATATGAATAAATGCTAAAAAAGCTGATATCCAGTGAGGTTTTTCCGCCTTTATTAGTGTCGACTACTACCTGTACAGGAACAAATGGGGTGGCTTCGAAATTTACGTGGTTGGCTTGGCCTAGCACCAGGGAGGCGCCATCGGAGGATGATTTGTAGTCGAAAGGTCGATAATCGGTTAGGTCGAATAAATTACGGTAATCCCGAAACCGTACGCGGTAAGTAGCGCCTTTTTCATTGGCATCGAAAGCCAGTTGAAATCTTCCATCTGCATCAGTTCGTGTACTGATGACTGAATCAACCCTCGTGTTGCCATATAACCCATATCGCCAAAGTTTTAGCTCAATAGGTACGCTGGCTATTGGCTGACGGGTGTATTTGTTGATTAGGCTTCCATCGACCGTCGTCAGAGTTGGGTCTTGCTGTGCCTGACATGCGGTTAGCAAGTTGAGAAAGCCAAGAGCGGCCATGCAAAAAGTATATTTCATCGGTTTAGCCATTTAATTCCATGATGGTGAATTAGCGCCCAAGCCGATAGTTGAGCTTCAGACTGAAGCTGTTGTGCCGGCCGAAATTGGTGGCCACATAGGGCTCCAGGGCGAGTTCGGGGCGGCTGGGCAGGCGCAGCAGGGCGCTGGCAAAGCCCATGCCCGGGGTGGGATTGTGCGGCGAATGCGCGTAGCCCAGCAGCAGCTGCGGTCCGTTGCCGATGCCCAGGCCGGAGCCCAACCCCAGGCGCGAGGTGTAGCCACCCAGCACATTTTCGGCCCCGTAGCAAAAGTCGGCCTGCCCAAACAGCGCCTCCGGCTTGCCCACGCGAACCATAAATTCCGGCATCAAGAAGGCGCTTTCCTTCGACTCGCCGTCGCCGAAATAGCTAAAGTAGCCAAGCTGTCCGAAGTGCAGGCCAAAGCGGGCGTCGACGCTGCGCCAGCCATTTTCTCGATGAATCTGCTTGTAGATGTGAATATCAACCAGCGTGCGGTGGAAAGTTGTGTCCCGGTCGGTGATGGGCGCGTAGCCGTTGGGTTCGGGCAGGGGCTGGGCGTTGACGCGCTGCTGGCCCACCCAGATGCCGCCGCCCCAGGTGTTAATTTTGCCGGTGGGCTGGCCGAAGACGTTTTTTTCGCCGGCTGTTTCAACGGCCACTTCGCCACCCGCGGCTTGCACTTGCTGTTGCAACGCCAGCCGCTGGCTGCCGCTACAGCCGGAGTTGTTGACCAAAATTTTCTGGTCTGCATCGTGATGGTTCTCCAGCACGCCCCCGGTTATCGTCACGGCGCGGGTAGGGCCGGCACCGGGAGGCGGGGTTTGTTCAGGGGCCGGGGCCTGTGCGGTGCTGATGGCAATGAGGCCCACCAGCAGCAGGCTGAGTGGCAGCCTGGCCAAACGCAAGGCGCGGACATTGGCCACCGGCGCCAGGGCCGTGCTGGCTTCCGCCAGCAGCACGGCCAGCAGCAGGGCCTTCACCACCAGCACTTCCGGAAGCGTGAGGGCCGCCGGACCCAGCAGCGCCGTGACGCCCAGCATGCCCGCCACCGTGATGAGCCGCGGCCACGGACCGGAGGAGGAAGCAACGGGTTCGGCCGAAGCGCTCGAATTGCCCGAAGCGCCGCCCCGCACGCGCCACGCCCACAGCCCCAGCGCCAGCACCGCCAGCGTCAGCAGCCACAACTGCAGCTCCAGCCACCGCCCACCCATCACCAAGTGTGCATCGCCCGCCACCGGCTCGCCGGTGGCATCGCGCCAAAAAGCCAGCGCAAAGCGCCCCAGCAGCAGCAGGCCCGTTTGCAGCAGCAGCCACGAGCCCACCGGCCAGCGCCGCCGCCGGGTGGCCAGCAGCACGGTGCCCACTGCCGCGCACAGCGCTAGCGCCAGCACTTGCGTGGGCACCACCGGCAGGCTGTGGGCGGCCGTGGCGGGCAGCAGTCCGGCCTGCACCTGCGCCGCCCAGGGCAGGGTGCCAGCCGCGTACGTCAGGCCCCAGGCGGCACCAGTAGGCTCACCAAAGCAGCAACCCGTGAGCCCGCAGCCCACGCACTGCACCATCAGGGCGGCGCATAGCGGCAAAGCCAGCGCATCAAGCACGGCCCAGCTCAGCCCCAGCCAGCGCCGCAGGGCCACCACTGTGAGCCCCGCCGCCAGCCCACCGCCCAGAATGGAGCGCGCCGTATCGGTTGGCGCGTTGGTGAAAAGCAGGCTGGCCCATCCGCCTATTGGATGGGTAATCAGCTTGGTGCCCAGGATGAGCGCCAAGCTACTCGCAGCCACCAGTGTAAGCCAGGGCCGTAGCGGGAAACCGCGCCGCCAGCCTTCCCACAGCAACAGCAGCACGTTGGTGAGCGTGGCCAGCAGGTAGAACGGGGCGTAGGAGTCGTGACCTGGTGCGTAAGGTATTGTCATCGTCGGTAGGTGTTAGGAAGCGCTGCGGATAGCGGCTCCTAAACCTACCTTCTTGCCCAAAAGGAATGCAAGCTGACTTTTGCGCTTGTCGGACTTCCCTGTCAAGCACAATGCCATTCAATCCTATGTTAATCAGCGAATAAAGATGAACAATTCAGACTTTGAATTGAGCATGAATGTTATTGCTTTGACGGTTCTGGTAGGCCGGCTGGCGTGGCTTCATTTGCCCGATACTCCACAATGTTCTTCACCATTCCCTTGAAGATGATGCCGTGGAAAGGCAGCACCGAATACCAATACAGCCGCCCGGCCAGCCCGCGCGGGCGGTAGGCGGCTAGCTGCTCCAGGGCGTGGGTGCCGTCGGACTGGTCCACGATGCGGAACTGTAGCCAAGCCTCGCCGGGCAGCTTCATTTCGGCGTAGAGCAGCAGGCGGCGGCCGGGCTTGTCGGCCACCAGCACGCGCCAGAAATCGAGCGGGTCGCCGGCGCGCAGGCGGGAGGGCGAACGGCGGCCCCGGCGCAGGCCCGGCCCGCCCACCACCCGGTCCATGAGGCCGCGGATGCGCCAGAGCCAGTCGGTTTTATACCAGCCCCGGTTGCCGCCGATGCGCCAGATATTGTCCAGCACCTCGGCCACGGGCCGGGTGAAGGGCACGCACTGCCGGTCGAAGAACATGCCGTTTTTCGGTATCTGAATGGCATCCATGTAGTTCTGGCGCAGGGTTCCGCTGCTGATGGCGTCGCTCCAGCTGCTCACCACCTCGTTCTGCTCAATGCGCTGGAAGGCCAGGGCCAGCGCCGCTCGGTAGCTCATGCACTCGTGCGGAATCACCTGGCTGATGCTCTTGGCCGGGTCGCACACGGTGTCGTTCTTCAGGCTTTCAACCAGGCTTTGGGCCAATGAAAACGTAGTGCTCGTGACCAAGTACAGCCACCACGACGACAGCCGCGGCGTGAGCACGGGCACCGTCACTATCCAGCGCCGGTAGCCGCGCTCGGCTGCCAAGCCCAGCAGCATCTCGCGGTAGGTCAGCACGTCGGGCCCGCCCACATCGAAGGCCCGGCCGAAACAGGCTTTATTGTCGAGCACCGCCGTGAGGTAAAACATAATGTCGCGAATACCAATGGGTTGGCAGCGCGAGTTCAGCCAGCGCGGCGTCACCATCACGGGCAGCTTCTCTACCAAATCCCGAATAATTTCAAACGACGCCGACCCCGAGCCGATGATGATGCTGGCGCGCAGCACGGTCAGCTTGGCTTTTTGTGACCCGCTTAGCACGTCTTCCACGGCGTGGCGTGAGCGCAGGTGCTTGCTCAGGCCGCTGTCGTTGGCGATGCCGGAAAGGTAGATGACTTGCCGGGCCGGGGTGGTGTCCAAAAACTTGGTGAAGTTTCGGGCCGACTGCTGCTCCTGCTCAAAAAAGTCTTCGCCGCCGCTCATCGAATGCACCAGGTAATAAGCCGCGTCGATATTGGTGGGCACTTCGGCCAGCGAATCTGGCTTGAGCAGGTCGCCCTGCGCCACCGTGACGCGGCTTTGCAGCGCCTCGGGCAGAATGTCGGCCAGCGCGAAGCGGCGGGCGTCGCGCACCAGGCACACCACGTCGTGGTCGGCGGCCAGCAGCGGGAGCAGGCGTTGGCCAATGTAGCCAGTGGCGCCGGTGAGCAGGATTTTCATGCGGTCAGGAAGTGGAACGGTTTCGCAACGGCAGCCAGCGTCGTAATTCGCAATGGCCACCTAACTCAACGGCTACCACCCGCAGTTGTTCGCCCCGGCTTTGCCAAAGCTTTGATTAATAGTAGCAAAAAGCCCCGCTGGATTTCCAGCGGGGCTATCATTGGCGAAGCACAAAGCGGCCGCTACGGCTTCACCCAGCGCCCGCGCCAGAGCTGGCCGGCCACCGTCGTTTCGACCATGTACACGCCGGCTGCCAGCGCGGGCGCCGCCAGCGAAACGGTGGTTTCGCCCGCCGCCGGGGTGGCTTGCAGGTGCACCAGCCGGCCAGTCAGGTCGCGCACCTGCACCGTGAGCAGCTGGGGCCGCGGCACGCTCAGGCGCAGGGCCGGGGCCGCGCCGGGGTTGGGGCTGAGGGCCAGCGGCTGGGCAGCCACGGCGGCGCGGGCCGCCAGCACGCCCAGCGCCCCGTTGTCGCCGATGCTTTGGGCGTAGATGCCGCTGTCCACGCGCTGGTCGGCCCACACGGTCACCAGCTGGTTGTTGGCGTAGGGCAGGGTGGCGTAGTTCTGCTTGCCACTCACCACGCTGCTGAGCGGGATGAAGCCGCTGCCCGTGGGAAAGGAGGATTGGCCCTGGTAGTTCACCTTGGTGGCCCACAGCGCCTGGTTGGTGCCGGCGGCGTTGAGGTTTTCGGTGTACACGATGATGAGGCCCGTGCCCGTATCGCGCAGGCTCTGAGCCGAATAATAGCTGGCGCCCAGGGCCTGCGCCGGCACGCCGCCAGTGCCCAGCTGCACGGCCCCGGTAGCCGGCGCCAGCCGCTGCACCGTGAAGCCCGAGTTGCTTTGGGAGCTGTTCAGCTCGTTCACCACGGCCCACACCTCGTTGCGGGCCGCCACGTATTGCAGCGAGCCCCCGATGCGGGCCGTGGCCGTGCCGGCCAGAATTTCGGTGCCCGTGGTGCCCCAGGGCAGGCTGCCATCGGCCAGCACGCGCTGCGCGTACATGTCGCCCAGAGTCGCGCTGGCCGGGTTGCCCGAGTTCAGCAGCGCGTAGAAGCCGCCGCTGCCGTCGGGCGTGATTTCGGGGAAGGCCGCGAAGCCGATGGTTTTGGTGCTCACCTGCACCGGGGCTGCCCACACGGGCGCGCCGCTGGCGCTGTAGCGCTGCGCATACATCGTCGAAACGCCCAGGCCCGAGCCGGTTTCCTCCACGTACTGCACCACCACGTCTTCCGCGCCCGGCACGGCTACCAGAGTGGGCCGGCTGAAGCGGCGGCTGGGCGCCTCAATGGCCACCGGTGTCGTCCACATGGCCACGCCGGCGGCCGAGTATTTCACCAGCGGCACAGCCTTGGTGCCGCGCGTGGCGCTGGCCGTGCCGCTGGCGCCCCAGCCTATCACCACATTGTTGCCGCTGGTGATGCCGATGGCGGGCGTCAGGCCCGACGTGGCCGCCGCGTCGAGCAACTGGATGCCATTGGCGCCCCACAACTGCTGCCCGGCGGGCGAAATTTTATACACCACGCACTGGTTGCCACCCGTGCGCGTGTCCTGAAACGCCAGGATGGCGTTGCCCAGGTTGTCGGTTTTGAGGTCGTAGCGGTACAGGGCCGAGCCCTGCGGCTGGTTGCTCACCAGCAGACCCGCGGTGCCCAGCTGCGGCCGGCCGTTGGCGTCGAGCAGCTGCAGGCGCATCTGGTAGTTGGTGGTGGCCACGGTTTCAAACCACGACACCCAGGTGCCACCGTTCGGGGCCGGCGAAATGCGGGGCGTGACCTCGCTCGTGCCGGCCGCGTCGCGGATGGCCAGGTTCTGGGCGGGGTTGGCGCTCCACTGGGCGCGCGCCGAAAAGGCGCTGAGCGTGGCGGCCAGCAACAGGAGTATCGGTTGTTTCATGGGAAGGTAAGTTGGATGGAAACAAGATAGAAAAGCAATGCGTGAATGTCGTTGAAAATTATGGCTTTCCCAACGGGGCACACCTACTTGGCTCCTCACGCGCCAAACCGGGCATGAAAAAGCCGCGCCGTGATAAACTACGGCGCGGCTTTCGCTGATTCAGAAACCGTTACTCTTTATCGTGCTCCTCCACCATCTTCGAGAAGCTCTTGGCCGCGTTGGTGAATTCCGACGGGATGAGTACCACCGTCGTCGTGTTGTTGTCGATGCCGATTTCCGAAAGCATCTGCATGCGGCGCAACTCCAGGGCAATGGGGCTTTCCTCCATCTGCTTGGCGCCCTGCGTGAGCTTGATACTTGCTTCCAACTCGGCCTCAGCCTTGATGATGCGGGCGCGCTTCTCGCGAATGGCCTCGGCCTCGCGCGCCATCGCCCGCTGCATGGATTCGGGAATTTCCACGTCCTTGATTTCGACCATCTCCACGCTCACGCCCCAGTTTTCGGTGGCCGCATCCACAATCTGCAGCAGCGCCAAGTTGATTTGCTGGCGTTCGCGCAGCACCTCATCCAGTTGGTGCTGGCCGATGATGTTGCGCAAGGCCGTGACCGACAGCTGGTAAACCGCCTGATTAAAATTGGCCACCTTAATAATAGCATCGGCTGGGTTGGTCACCCGAAACCACAGCACGGCGTTCACCTTAATGGTCACGCTGTCCTTCGTGATGGTTTCCTGCTGCTCCAAATCCACCGTTTTGGTGCGGATGTCGATGGTTTGCTGGCGCTCGAAAAAAGGAATTATCCAGAACAGCCCCGGCCCCCGCGTGCCCGTGAACCGGCCCAGCCGAAACACAATGGCCCGCTCGTATTCCTGCGCAATACGCAGGCCGGAGAGGAGCAGCGCAACAATGATGAGAAGAATGATGGACAGCGACATGATGGGTTGGGGTTGGTTCAGGATATTAATCGAGCCATTTCTGAATACATTACATCAGAGGGGACAATGAGATGAAAGCTGCTTTATAAATGCGCAATAGTATCGTTTAGCTTAGTTTTGATTAACATCTGATTAATCGAAGTTTACCACGCTTGTGTCATTATAGAATATTGTTCTGATTTTAGTTGTCCAGGTGTAATCTTCAAAGTGGTAGCGGTAGCCAAAGTCTTTAACCCGGTTACAAGTCTGTTTGCTAAAACAATACACACGGTTCGGCAATACTTGAATTTGTCGGCTAAAATTAAAATTTTGATTGGCTTTAACAGTGTCATAAAATACTGTGCCTCCGAACCAATCCCCCTGGTCATAATTAACGAAAGAAAAAACGATATCCGTTTTGCCTTTTTTGCTTGAATGAGCATTAATGATGACCGTTTTATACGGCGTCACCTCAAAGTTGACGACAGTGGATGCGCCACGCATAATCTGAAGACCATCGTAGTAGTCGTCATTGTTGCTATACTTGCTTAAATCATATAGTCGCTTATTGTGTCGCATTTTAATTCTGTACTGTCCGCTTTTTGAAGCATCAAATGAGAGGCGATAGCGACCTGCCGAATTAGTGTAGACTGTAATTACCGAATCGGAACTGGTGTTGCCATAACTACCATACAGATAGCGACGCACTGATACTGGAGCACCATCAACGGGCTGCTTGGTGTACTTGTCAGTAACAATACCTTCAACGATGCTTTCGCCCGGCTCTGATACCAGCTGGCAGGAAGCGAATGTGCAAAGGGACACCATCAGGGTTGCAGGAAACGCCGATTTCATAAGTTCGCGTATTTGAAAGTCTGAAGCTACTTCGCATCATCAGACCTGCAAAAGCAAAAAATCAGAACTTTAGACTTTGTTTTAACCTGTATTGTACTGGTAATATGCTTGTTGTTAAGCTTATGTGTGTATTAAATAAGGCTTTATAAGATGATTAAAAAGATAGTTACCGCCCCACCACCGGCAGCACCGCCACGCTCTCGTGCCCGGCCGCATCAATGCTGGCCACGCCGAAAATGAAATTATCCTTGCTGATGGGCAAATCGGCCGTGAGGCCCGAAACCGGGAAGCGTTGCTGCCACTGCGGCGCGCTGGTTTCGCGCACCAGCACCACGTAGCCGCTGGGTTTGGAGCCGGCGGCGGGGGCCTGCCAGCGCAGCTCGGTGCGATTGGTGAGGTTGGCGGTGAGGACTTCGACTTTGGCGGGCGCGGCCGGCGCCTGGGCCAGGGCCACCATGGTGGCGAGGTTGATGCCCGCATTTCGGCGCAGGTAGGCGAAGTCCATACCCTCAATCACGTCGCCGTAGGGGCGGCCTTTTTCGGTACGCAGGTCCTGGTGCTGGTGGGTGAAATCCTCGTTCATTTCGGTGAAGCGGACGGCCGCGAAGCCCTGCTGGTTGAAGGGCGTGTGGTCGCCGCCGCGCAGGAACCGGTCGGGGCGGTATTCCAGGGTGGCTTTGTGGCCGTGGCCGTAGAGCTGGGCCGCGCGGTTGATGAAGCGGGCCAACTGGCGGCTGGGCGCGTCGTTTTCGGAGCTGAGCTGGCGGCGCACGCGGGCCTGCTCGGGCGTTTCGTTGGCCGGCACGCCTTCGCTGAACACCCGCACCTGCGTAGCGTCGCTGATTTCGGGGTCAAAGCCATGGGAGTTGCCCACGATGTCGTTGTTGAGCATCGCAATCAAATTCCAGCCTTCCTTTTTGGCGCGCTCGGCCAGGTGGCCCGAGCCGTAGAGGCCCTGCTCTTCGCCCTGCACGGCCACGAATTTAAGGGTGCACGGAAACCGCTGGCCGGCCAGCACGCGGGCCAGCTCCATTACCAGCACGGTGCCGGAGCCGTCGTCGTTGGCGCCCGGGGCGTCGGCGGTGGCGTTCATCACGTCGGTCACCCGCGAGTCGATGTGGCCGCTCACTAAGATGACGCGGGTGTCCGTAGGGTCGGTCCCGGGTAGGGTGGCCAGCACGTTGGCCATCAGCACGGGCCGGTTGATGCGCCGGCCGTCGGGCTTCACCGTGAAGGTGTCCATCTCCACGGTCATACGGCCGCCGCCGGCTTTGCTGTACTTCAAAAACTCGTCGCGCACGTAGTTGCGGGCCGCCCCAATGCCGCGCGTGGGGCTCTGCGTGTCGCTCAAGGTGTGGCGCGTGCCAAAGGAAACCAGCTTGCGGACGTCGGCTTCGAGGTTTTTGGCTGAAATTTCATCCACCAGCTTTTGAATGGCGGGGTCGGCGGGTGGCAGGAGCGGGGCGGGCTTTTGGGCAAGGGCGGCGAAGGGCGCGAGGGCCAGGAGGACGGCGGCGAGTTTCATGCGGGAAGGTAGGGATATTGAATAAAAAAGAACGTCATGCAGAGCACAGCGAAGCATCTTGCCCGCCACCACTAATCCTAATGATTGGATTACGTTGCGCGGGCAAGATGCTTCGCTGCGCTCTGCATGACGTTCAAGGGAAGTCATGCAAACGCATACTAGCCGTTAGCCTTTCCGATAAAACGGTTCAATCGTTTTGAAGTACGGATTCACGCCCTCTTCCGAATTCAGGTCCAGCAGCATCAAATCCACGAACTGGTATACGTTGGTTTTGCCTTCGAGCACGGGGCCCAGCTCCTGCATGAAGCTCGGGTCGGGGTTGGTGCTGATGAAGGCGAGGAGCAGGCGCGGCACGTCGGGGTTGTCGGCGAGCTGCATCTGGGCCAGGTAGGCGGCTTCGATGTGGGGCTGGGTGGCGGCCCAGGCGGCAATGGCATCGGCCACGGCCTGCGGCGCCTCGGCGGGCTGGCTGAGCAGCACCTGAGCATCGCCGCCGCCGGGCGAAAGCGGGCCGGTGAGCTGCCCGTTGAGCAGGGCGGCCAGCTCGTCTTTGGGCAACAGCTTGCCGGCGGGCGAGAAGGGGTTCAGCACGCAGTCCTGGCCCTGAATCATCTGGAAGAAGGCGTGGCCGGGAATGCGCACGTAGGGCACGGGGCCGTTGTCCTGGCCGCCATCAGTGAGGCGCGGCACCGAGCTAAAAATGGGCAGCTTGCCATCGTTCAGCACCTGCAGCTGGATTTCCTGGCCTTCGCTGAGCACCACTTCGCCGGGCTCAATGCCTTCCATGGGGGCCAGAATCATCAGAATCTCCTCCTGCAGCAGCGCCTGGTAGAACGCGGGCCGGGCGTTTTCGTCCGTAGCGGCTAGCAGCAGCAACTGCTCCAACACGTTTTCGGGCTCGAAAGGCATCGGGAGGGGCTCCGGAATCTGGTAGACCGGCGGGGCCGGGGCCACGGGCTCAACGGGCGCTACGAACTTGGAGCCCTGGTAGCGGGGGCCACCGGCGGGTTTTTCGGCCGGGGCCGCGTTGGGGGCCGCGTTCGGGGTGGGAGGGGTAGCCGGCGTCTCGGCGGGTTTATTTTTCAGGAAGTCTAACAGGCCCATAAAGGATAAGCAAGCAAGTGAAATTGGGAGTGCAATCTACGGCGAAAACCGGGTTTTAAGCGGTTGAAATGCGGGGTGGTGAGGTTGAATTGAAAGAGCGAACCGTCATGCTGAGCTGGTCGTAGCATCTCGAACGCAGGAGTAAATTCAGTCGATTGGATTAGTTGCGCAGTAGAGATGCTGCGACCAGCTCAGCATGACGTTCTTAAGGCACGACGTGCTTCCAATCCTTCAATGGCACTTGTCCAGCTGGGCCTGCACATCGCTGATGGTGCGCGGCGCCGCCTCGTTGCCCCAGTGGCTTTCGATGTAGTTCAGCAAGTTCGTGACCTGGGCGGGGCTGAGGCTTTTGTTGCCGGGCATCACGTTGTGGTAGCCCACGCCGTTCACCACAATCACCTCGTTCTGGCCGTTGCGGAGCAGGCAGGGCAGCTCGGCGCGGTGGTCGGTGAGGTAGTCGGAGCCGGCAATGGGCGGAATGAGGCGGCCCAGGCCCTGGCCCTGCTCGCCGTGGCAGCTGGCGCACTTCTGCGCATAAAGCTTCTCGCCCTGGTGGCGGTTGTTGCTGAAGCAGCCGGTGAGGGTAATGCTCAACGATATGCCTAGCAAAAAGCGGAATTGAATTGACATGAATGGTACGTCATGCGGTGCGCAGCGAAGCATCTCGCGTGTGGCAGTAATTATTTTCTTGCGATTGAGTCACTATTGCACGCGAGATGCTTCGTCCTCTGCTTGATGCGCAGAATGCTCTGCATGACAGTCAGCATGTTCGACTACTGCTTCGCTGCGCCACCCTTGCGGCTGTCAATCTCGGCCAGCAGCACGGGCAGCTCTTTTTGCAGCCGCGCCACTTCGGTGGGGTTCAGGCTGTCGTAGAGGCCGCGGATGTGGCCCTGGTCGTCCACCAGCGCGAATGTGCCGTTGTGGGCGAAGCCGCCGGGGGCCTCTTTATCGGGCTGGGCGGCGGTGAAGTAGGCGCGAGCCAGTTGAAACACCGTGTCGCGGGCGGTGGGCTCGCCGTGGGCGCCGGTGGTGGCGAAGTGCCAGCGGCTGGCATCGGCAATGCCCAGGCGCTGGGCGTAGTCTTTCAGCACCGGGATGGAATCGTGGGCCGGGTCGATGGTGTGCGAGAGGAACACCACGCGCGGGTCTTTCTCAAACTGGTGGTACACCTTCAACAGTTCGCCCTGCATTTTGGGGCAGATGCCGGGGCAGGTGGCGAAGAAAAAATCGGCCACGTAGGCCCGGCCGGCAAAGCTTTGGTTGGTGAGCGGCTGCCCGGCCTGGTCGATGAGGCGGAAGCGGGGCACGGTGGCAAACACCGTATCGGCGGGGCCGCCGTCGGCGCGGGGTACCACGTCGCGCTCGCCCATAATGGGCAGGCGGGCCACTTCCTTGGGTTTTTCGGTGCAGGCTGGCGCGGCCAGCGTGGCCGCCAGCCCGGCCAGCAGCAAAAGGCGATTGAGAAGCATAGCGGTAGTTATTTGGCAGGCGTGGATTGCACTTCGCCAGCGGGCGGGTGCTGAGTGAGGAAGCGAGTAGCCGAGTCGAGCGACGACCGGAACTGCCGCTGCACCCCCAGCAGTAGTTGCTGCTGCTGCCGGAAGTACTCCAGGCGGGCTTCGGGCGTCGCCGTGCTGTCAGACGCCTTGTACTGGTGCATCCAGCTCATCATAGCCGCATCAGCGGCCTTCAGGCCCTGGATGTAGGGCGCCGGGGCCTCCGAGTGGTAGCCCGAGAGCTTGGTTTTGAGCTTGTAGAGCTGGTCGGTTTGGGCCATCAGCGAGTCGTGCTTGCTCATCAGGGCTATTTCGGCGGCGCTTGTCGGCGAGGGCGCGCCGTTTTCCGTGGTGGGCTTGTTGGGCGAGGAGCAGGCGGCCAATAGCGGAATCAGGGCGGCCAGCACCACCCGCAGCGAGTTTTTGCAGGAATTTTTCACGCCCCAAAGGTACAGCCGGCGCGGAGCACGGGCACAGCTGGCCGGCGCCTGTTCAGCTTTTAAACTCAACCAGCCGGTCGGCCCGAATCTCCGCTGCATCGGCGCAGTGCAGCCAGGGTTGCCGGGCCACTTCCAACGTGCAGGGGCCGTAGGTAAAAAGCCGGATTGCGCGCCGACGCGCTTCGGCCCGCAGCCGTTCCAACACTGCAGCCAGCATGCGTCCCCCAAAGGGCGTGTAGAGGAAGAAAACCGTGCCGTCGGCATAATCGGCATAGCGGGCATCGGCTTCCACAAAATTCACTTGTGACAGCCCCAAATCGGCCGCCCAGCCGGTAGCCAGTGCGCAGTAAATAGGCTCAATTTCAATGCCTTGAGCCGGCACGCCGCTGAGCAGATGCACCAGCAGCGCTACGTGCCCCAGCCCCGCGCCCACATCCACCAATACATCGTTGCGGGTGAGAGCCGCACTTTCCGCCAGCTCGAAAATGACGCGGGCCGGCGTTTTCTGGTAATGCACCATCTCCGGCTCGCGGGCCGCGGTTTCCTGCGGCAGTACCGGCAGGGGAAACAGGCCGTTGGTAAACACGTCGAGCAAGTCGTACCCGGCCTGCGGCTTGGCATCGGCCGAGCGCCCCACGAAGGTTTTCGCCATCGCCCGAAATGCCGCGCCCCGGTATTGCCCCGACCGAATCCCAGTCCGTAGCCGGTCAAAAAGCGCGGTATCAATAGCTTCCAGCTGCTGCTTCAGTAACTCTGCGCGGCGGTTCAACGCTGGCCAATCCGAGTTCGGCGCCTGCGGCAGGCTCGCGAGCTGGTCAATTATGTGAAAATCCAGGAAATCCAGTGCTTCGGCCCGGCCGGCAAAATTCAGCTCTTCGCGCAAGGCCGAATTCTGCTCAAGCTCGGCCAAGTCGGCTGCAATGGCCTGGGCCGGCAGCATTAGCTGGGCAGTAGGTCAATCCAGCCGTCTTCGCTCACCACCACGGCTAGCACTGGGTATTTGCTGCTGTGGGCGTAGCGCAGGGCCGAGTTATAGCGCGACCCGCGCGAGGAATCGCCCTTCTCCGTGGCCAGCCCGTCGAGAATGGCGCCAATGGCGTGGCACATGCCGTTGGGCTCAATGAGCACGGCCCCGTCGATGTTGGTGACGAGGCGCAGCACCGAAGGCGTCATGATGCGCGGCACCACCCGGAAGCACTGCCGGGCCAGCCGCTGGGCCTCCTGCGCCGCCCCAGTGGTGATGACCAGGATGGTGCCATTGGGCTGGGTAGTAGCCTTTTGGGCCAAATCCCAGAGGTAATCGGTGCTGTCCACGTCGAGGCTGGGAAACACGATGCGGATGATGCGCGCAAAGTTGTCGGCCGCCACCCGGCCCTGAGGCAGGCGCGGCGTGTTGCTCACCACGCGCATCAGCACCTGGCCGTTGTGGCTCATTTCCCAGCTGTAGTGGTTGGTGAAATGCACCGTCACGAGCGGCTCAAACTGCGCGTCCGATTCCGGCACGAGTTGGCCCAGGCCAAACACGTGCGAGGCATCCGAAATCAGGGCCGTGTGGCCTTCGCTCAGCTCCAGCAGCTTCCGGATGGAGCGGTGGTCGCGCATGGGCACGGGCGTTTCCAGCGTGAGCACCGGCACAATGGCCGGGTGCAGGCGCCGGCTCACCAGCATGGTGCCGATGCCTTCGTCGCCCTCGTGGCGCAGGGCGGCCACGCCGTTGCAGGCGTCGTAGAGGCCGTGGGTGCCGGCCGGGGCCACGCGCAGCATCAGCCGGCGGCCGGCCGAGCGCAGCAGTTCGTTGTAGTCGCGGTCGAGCACGGGCTGGTCGTTGTCGGCCGTGTCGGCTTCGCGCAGGGCGCGGGCGCAGTCGTGCAGAAACTCCATCACCGTGGCGTGGGGCAGGTTGGCGGGGCGGCCGCTGCTGGGCTTGGGCAAGGAGTAGTAGCCGTCGTAGCAGTCGGCCGAGAGCTGGAGCACCACCGTCACCAGGTAGCCCTGTAGGCTCACGGGCACCGAGCAGAAGGAACGGCGGTTTTCGTGGCGCGCGGCCGTGAGGCTGTTGAGCGTGGTTTCGGTGGCGCGGCACATCAGTTCGTACCAATGCTGCTTCTCAAACCGGTCGTGGTCGTTGGGGTGCAGGTGGTACACGGAACCTTGCGGGCCGTTGTCGGCTTCGAGGGCAGCGGCATCGATTTTTACCTGCCGGAAATCGGTGGGCGCGTAGCGCGCCGTGGGGGGCTCCACCACCACGGCGTCGGGCTCGTCGCCCTCTTTAGCCGAGGCAAAGCCCAAAAGAAAAACCTCGGGCCGCAGGTTGCGGTCGAGTAAGTTAAATACCCCCTCGGCAAAGAGTTGGGCCGAAACGCGAAACAGACTTTGGTGTTCCCACATGGGCAGATTCAAGACGGCCGGGCCACGTTGGGGCCCCGACTTCGCCCCGAACTACGGAAAAAGCCGCCGGAAAGTGGCACTTTTAAACAAATTTCCTGATTTAGGGCTTCTTTGCCGGCCCAGAAAATCGTATCTTCGGGCTACCACCGGTCCGTCTGCCGGCCCCTTCCACCGCCAACCTCGCAAGCCTATGCTCTTTGTCGACATGCTCTTTGTGGTGGCGCTGGCCATTTCCTTCATCCCCATCCTCACGGGCTACTGCGCCCAGAGCCGCGGCCGTTCGTTCTGGCTGTGGTTTGCCCTGGGCTGGCTGGTGCCCATCGCCTCGTTTTTCCTGCTCTTCGCCCTCATTGCCCGCGACGAGTTGAACCCCGGCCGCCGCCTGCTCGGCGAAGCCCGCCAACTCCTGCGCGAAGCCGAGGAGCGGGAAAAGGCACTGCGTTTGGCAAAGAAAAAGGAATAAGTATTGTAGAAAACAACGTCATGCTGAGCGCAGCCGAAGCATCCCTACTGCAGCAGTAAATATGATTACCTGCGCAATAGAGATGCTTCGATTGCGCTCAGCATGACGTTCTGGCTCAGTATGACATTCTATTTATTCTCTTTTCATCGCAACCGCCGCGCCACACCCCGCGCCACCCAGGCGCCGGTGCTGAAGCAACCCTGCAATAAGTAGCCGCCCGTTGGCGCCTCCCAGTCCAGCATCTCGCCGGCTACGAACGTGCCAGGCCGCTGCCGCAGCATGAGGTGCTCATCGACGGCGGCGAAAGGAATGCCGCCAGCCGTGGAAATGGCTTCGTCCAACGGCCGCAGGGCCACCACGGGCAGCGGCACGGCCATGAGCAGCGCCGCCAGCGCTTCCGGTTGCCAGGCAGCAACATCGGGCGCCAGCTCGCGGAGCAATGTGGGTACCGGTGGCGCCAGACTCAGAGCTTTGCGCAGAAAATCGGGCAGCGATGCGCCGCTGCGCCGCTGTTGCAGCTTGGCCAGCAGTGCGGGCGCGGGCAAGTCAGGTTTCAGGTTCAGAAACAGGGTGGCCGGCCTGCCGCTGTGCAGCGCTTGCCGCACCTGCGGCGTCAGGGCATACACCGGTGTGCCCTCCACACCGTAATCGGTAAGCATGATTTCGCCGCGCACTTCAGGGCCGTTGTTCACGCGCAGGCCGATGTTTTTGAGCGGTGCGCGGCCCACTTTCTCTTTGAAAAAAACCGACCATTCTACTTCAGCCCCGCAGTTGGCCGGTGCGAAGGGCGCTACCGGCACGCCAATTTCCTGTAGCAACGGCACCCAGGCGCCATCGGAGCCGGTTTTGGCCCAGCTCGCGCCGCCCAGGGCCAGTACCGTGGCGGCGGGCTCAAGCATTATTTCTTCGCCCGAAGCCTCGTTGCGCAGGCGCAGGCCGGTGGCCCCCGCAAAGCCCAGCCAGCGGTGCCGGGTATGAAGCTGCACGCCTAGTTCCCGCAACCGGTTCAGCCAGGCGCGGAGCAAGTCGGCCGGTTTGTGCGCGGCCACGGGGAAGATGCGGCCGCTGGTGCCCACAAAGGTTTCGATGCCCAGGCCGGCGGCCCAGGCGCGCAGGTCGGCTGGCGAAAAGTGGCTCAGTAAAGACCGAAAGCGCGACTCTTCCGCTCCGTAGCGGCTGGCGAAGCGGCGGCTGTCCTCGGCGTTGCTCAGGTTGAAGCCGCCGTGTCCAGCCACCAGAAACTTGCGCCCCACCGTGGCCTGGGCCTCAAAAAGCTGCACCGCATAGCCGGCCTCGGCTAAGCGGTGGGCCGCCATAAGCCCCGCCGGCCCACCGCCGATAATTGCTACGTATTCGCGGCGCTTATCCATAGTAAATAGAAGGAAAAAATGACCATTGCGCGCTTCAAAACCGGGCCGCCAAAGGTACGGCTCCGGGCAGCCGAGCTCAACCCCGGCCCAAGCTCGGCCGTTAGCCAGAGCACTTATGGGACCATATACCATTCTAATCGGCCTGAGCCTGGCGGTTCTGCTGTCCTACGTTTTCGACCTCGCCGCGCGGGCCACCAAGGTGCCTTCGGTGCTGCTGCTGCTGCTCTCCGGCATCGCCCTTAGCCAGGCCGCTACGTACTGGGGCGTGGCCGTGGCTGTGCCGCCGGTGCTGCTGCAGTTGTTTGGCATCGTGGGGCTTATCCTTATCGTGTTGGAAGGCTCCCTCGACTTGCGCCTTACCCGCGATAAGGCTCCGCTCATTCGGCGCTCGTTTCTGGCGGCGGTGCTTATCATGGGGGTGCAGGTGGCCGCTATTGCGGCGTTGCTGCACTTTTATGTGGGCGCGCGCTGGCAAAGCTGCCTCCTCAATGCCGTGCCGCTGGCCGTGGTGAGCAGCGCTGTGGCCATCCCCAGCGTGGCCGGCCTGGGCGGTGCCAAGCAGGAGTTCATCATCTACGAAAGCACGTTTTCCGACATCGTGGGCATCATGCTCTTCAATTTTATCCTGCAGGATGATTTCGCGCAGGGCTGGTCCATCGTCACCTTCGGGCGCGATGTGCTGGCTGTAGCCGTGGTTGCGGTGCTCAGCACGGCGCTGCTGGCCTGGCTGCTGGGGCGGCTGCGCTCGCACGTCAAGTTCTTCCTGCTGTTCGCGTTTCTGGTGCTTATCTACAGCATTGCCAAGAAGCTGCACCTCTCGTCGTTGGTGCTGGTGCTGGCCTTCGGCCTGGCCGTCAACAACGCCGACCAGCTGCTGAAACACCCGCTGCTGCGCCGCTTCCTGCACCCCGAGCAGCTGGCTGGCGAGCTGCACCAGCTCAAAAGTATCACCGCCGAATCGGCGTTTCTGATTCGTACTTTTTTCTTCCTTCTCTTTGGTTACTCCATCACCCTGAGCAACTTAGTGAGCGTGAACCTGCTGCTTCAAGGCGTACTCATCGTGGGCATGCTCACGCTGGTGCGCTACGTGTACCTGCGCTACGTGGCCCGCACCGACCTCATTCCCGAGCTGTTCATCGCGCCCAAAGGCCTCATCTCCGTGTTGTTGTTCTACAGCATTCCTGCCCGCTTTCTGATTGGCGAAGTCAGCGAAAACATCCTTTTCGTGGTCATTCTGCTCACCGGTCTGCTCATGATGGTAGGCCTGCAGCTGGCCCGCAAAACGCCGGAATTGGGCGAATATTGACAATGGAATAGAAAACTGAAGCTTAAGAACGTCATGTCGAGCTTGCCGAGACATGACGTCTGTATTATTTCTCATCAAGCGAAGCATCACGCCTCGCTCTCCTGGATAAGCTGCCGACGATAACGGGCCAGGATATCAGTTTTCAGGATGAAGCCTAGGTAGCGGCCGTCCTCCTCGCATACCGGCAGCGCCCAGTAGCCGTAGCGGTCGAGGAGGGTGAGGGTATGTTCCAGGTCGTCGTTGGGACCGGCCACGGCGGGGGCGGGCTTCATCAACTCACGCACGCGGGTGGTGGCGTAATGGGCATCGTCGAAAAGGGCATCACGTACCGAATTCAAGCTGACCACGCCCAGCAGCCGGCCACCGGCCGCCACCACCGGGAATAAGTCGCGCGACGAATGCCGGAAAATATCCACCAGCTCGCCCAATGTGGTGTTGGGTCGCACCTGGATAAAATCGGTGGCCAGCAGCTTGCGCGGGTCGAGTTGGGCCAGCAGGCCCCGGTCGCGGTTGGCGTACACGTCCACACCCTTGAGCGTGAGCTTGCGGGTGTACACCGAATATGGCTCGAAGTATTTGGTAATCAGATAAGAAGAGCTGGTGACTACCATCAGCGGCACAAACAGCGCGTAGCCGCCCGTGATTTCGGCAATGAGGAAGATGGCCGTGAGCGGCGCGTGAATGACGCCCGCCAGCGTGCCGGCCATGCCCAGCACAATGAAATGCACCTCCGGGATGTGCACCAGCCCGCTCAGGTTTATCAATCGGGCGAAGAAGAACCCCGCCAGCGCCCCCGCAAATAGCGACGAGCCGAACATACCGCCGTTGCCGCCGCTGCCCACCGTGATACTGGTGGCCACCACTTTCAGCATCATACTGAAGAGCACGAGAACCAGCAGCAGCCAGGGGTTATTGTCCTGATACACCGAGAAAATACTGCCGTCGGTGATGTGCTCGGGGTGGCCGCGCAGCAGCAGCTCCACCGTGTTGTAGCCCTCGCCATACAGCGTGGGGAAAAGGAAAATCAGCCCGCCCAGCGTGACGCCGCCCAGCAGCACCTTGCGCCAGTCCAGCCCCGGCCACCGCTCGAAAAAATGGTCGAACCAATGGTAAGTCCGAATCATGTACACCGAGAAAAAGGCCGTGAACAAGCCCAGCAGCACGTAAAACGGCACCGCATCGACTGGCCAGCTGGTGGTGATGAGCACGAACGGCTGCCCCTCGTACAGGGCCTTCGAAATCACGGTGGCCGTGGCCGACGAAATGAGCAGCGGGATAAAATACTGCGCCGGCAGCTCCAGCAAGATGGTTTCGACGGCAAATAGCACGCCCGCGATGGGCGAGTTGAAGATGGCCGCCACGCCCGCCGCCGCCCCGCAGCCCGTGAGCAGGCGCCGCCGCCGCCTGTCCAGATGCAGCACCCTGCCCGCGTTGGAGCCCAGGGCCGCGCCCGTCACGGAAATGGGCGCCTCGGTACCGGCCGAGCCGCCAAAGGTGACCGTCAGAAAAGCCGTCACCAGTTGCGAATACAGCTTGGAGCGCGGCACCACGCTGCCCTCGCGGGCCGTGTTGTAGATGATGGGCCCGATGCCCCGGCCCAGCTGCCCGCCCAGAAATAACTTCGTGAAAAAGACCGTGAGCGTGATGCCCACCACCGGATAAATGGACAGGGCGAACACCCGGCTCGGCTCCGAAATGCCATCACGCAGCATCTCCTGGCCCCAATGCACCGACGTTTTCAGCAGCACGGCCGCCAAGCCGGCGCCGGCGCCCACCAGCACGCTCAGTAGTATCATGTACATCCGCTCGCTGATGTGGCGGGCCCGCCAAACCAGCAGCGGACGCAACAATCGGTGGACGGCGTGGTGGGGCATAAGGGGCTGCAGAAGGTGAGCGCTAGGGTACCAACGCAAAACAAATGCCGGCAGATGTGCGCCTTGTGAAAAGCTGCGCTTTCGGGCGGCTCAAAACGTCATGTCGAGCTTACCGAGACATCTCGCGTGCTGTGAATAATCCAATCGTTGAAAGGGTTAGCGGTGGCACGCGAGATGCCTCGGCAACCCCGACATGACATTCAACAACAGCCGCTACTTTGCAGCGGCCGGGCGTTGCAGGTAGGTGCGCTTCAGGTGGTCGCCGAGCTTCATCAGGTTGGCGTCGTGCTCGTAGAGCAGGTTGCGCCAGAGGCTCTGAATCAGGAGCAGCAGCAGCTGCGTGGTCATTTCCACCTCCTCGGCGCCCACGTCCTTGAAGGCTTGCTGCAGCAGGCTGTCAATCGGACTCATGAAGCGCTGAAAATATTTCTGCACCAGGGGCCGGTTAAACTCCTTGTCCTGCATTTTCCAGAAGTCGGGCTCGTCGTGTACCAGCTTGTAGGGCAGGTCGATGACATTTTCGATGAGCACGCGCGGGTTCTGCTCGGTCAGGATGCCGCGGTTGGCTTCCACGATGCGCCGGAAACCCTGCTTGATGAGGTATTCAAACAGCTTCTCCTTGCTTTGGAAATACTTGAACAGCAGCGCCTCCGACACGCCGGCACTTTTGGCAATCAGCAGAGTGGAGGTGCTATCGTAGCCTCGCTCTCCGAAAAGCTGCAGGGCCGCCTGCTCTATTTTGGAATGACTGGTCATAGCCCAACCGAATAATAATAAACTGCCAAAAATCAGCGCTCAGGCCATTTTTTGGCCCGGAACTGCGGCAAGATAAGGCCGACAGCAGGCATTTGCCGCTTCGGCCGTGCCGCTAGATGTGTGGCAACTGCTGAAGGCCCGTTTACTTTATCATGTCATTCCACCTTGCTCAACGCCCGCTGCACCGTACCACGCTGCTTGGGAACAGCAGCTATCAAAATGCACCAAAACAATACAGCCGGTTAAATCGAACGGATTCGACTTAACCGGCTGTAGCATGTTGAACGCTGTGTGCCGTAGCTCCTAGGACGGAGACCCGAACAGATTCAACCGATGTTTTCCTAGGTGGGGTGGGATACACCTAGTGAAAGAGGACGTGGGAATTGGTTATCAGGGCAACCAGTCAATTTGTGCTCCGATAACAATACAAAAGTAGGTGAGGATGTACTAATGCCGTATGAGTGTTAGCTCACTATCGGTAAGTGTATGCTCACCGAGCTCATTTCCAATTCTATAAATTCAGTATTTTGACTTGGCCTCAAGCGGTTTTGGGGACAATTGGCGGGCAGCACGGCCACCCAAAGCTGGCTAAGCTGAACGCTACAGCTCCATGATGTCCTCGTTCCAGAGCGTGGGTTCGGCTTCGATGAACTCGTTCATCATATCCACGCACTCCTGCAGGTCGAGGTCGATTACTTTGACGCCGTGACTTTCGAGGAAAGCGCGTGATTCGCCGAACGTACGGCTTTCGCCCACCATAACCGTCGGGATTTTGAACTGCACGATGGTGCCGGCGCACATGTAACAGGGCATCAGCGTGGTGTAGATGACGGTGTCGCGGTAGCTGCGCTGGCGGCCGGCGTTGGTGAGGCAGTCCATCTCGCCGTGTTTGATGGCGCTGTCTTCCTGCACGCGCTTGTTGTGGCCCTGGCCGATGATTTTGCCATCGCGCACGAGCACGGAGCCGATGGGAATACCGCCCTGCGAGCGGCCCAGCCGGGCTTCGTCGATGGCGGCTTGCATGAATTCGTCTTTGCGGGCGACGGTGTCTGTGGTTTGCATAAGTGATTTAGAGAGTGGGAGTTGGTGATGCTGTTCAGCGGTTGCGTTGCAGGTAAAGGAGGGTGGTGCGGTAGGGACGGCTGGGCGTGTATTTGTCGTTGATGACGAAGTAGCCCTGCTTGTAGGCCGCAAGGCCTTCCCAGTTGTAGCCCATGTATGCTTCGGGGAATTCCCACAAAGGCTGCCAGGTAAAACGGTTGCTTTTCAGGGTAATATCTACCAGCCGGCAGTAGTTCTTAAAGCCACCCGGCCCGGTGATGAGCCGGGTGTTGGCTACGTCGGTGGCGGGAGGGCGATAAATTGTGTCGCCGCCCGCGCCTTTGAAAAAATAATTAATCGCCGTGAAGTGGTTGCGGCCCACTGGCGTGATATCGGTGATACGGAACGGTAAAGAGCTGAAAGGCAAAGAGTGGGAGCTGGAACTAGCCGTGAGGTGGGGCTTGCGAAAGGCGTAGGCGTAGTTCTGGTCCGGAAAGGAATTGTATTCGAAGAAAGCTACCAACTCCCTTTTGGCCGTGACGGTGGCCTCAAAACCCGCGTTGTAGATGTGCGAGCCATCAGCGGCGGGCGGCTTGGGCAGCGCCAGCAAAAAGGTGGTATCCAGCGCTACGGTGTTGGCGTGCAGGCGGCCCTTAAGCAGGTAGCAATTGGCAGAAGGAGTGGCGGTTTCGACGGACAAATAGACGATGTCTTTGGCAATCATCAGCGCCTCAAGGCCCTCGTATTCCTGGCCAGCGGCTTTCATTCGGGCTTGCAGCGCCGTCAGGCCCGTGAGCTTAACTTTTTGATACGGCAAGACATAAGTGGAATCCCGGAGCTTGCGGTCCAGGTCGGACAGCGGCACGGTGTAGAGTTTAGCTTCGGCTTTGTCCTGCAGCCGGCTTTCCGAGAGCAGGAACAGCTGGCCGCGGCTGATGGCGAGCCCGGAAAACTGGTTGTCGTAAAATTCCAGCTCTTTGGGCAGCGAAAGCGGGCGCACGGTGAACGACGGTTGCTGTGCCAGCGTCAGCAACGCGGGTAGGCACAGCAACGAACTCAGGAGGTACTTCATGCGGAGTAAGCGGGCGGGCGCTAGCGGGCGCAAATGCCTTTGTAGGGGCAGTATTCGCACTTGGTGAAGTCGTCGGTTTTGCGGATGGGCTCGGTGGGGTCGAGGATGCGCAGCACAATTTTACGCACCAGCTCCTCGGAAACGGCCACGAAGTCCTCGCCGCCTTCGGTGAGAAAGCTGAGGTCGGCGGAGAGCAGGCCTTCGTCGATGTTGCGGAGGGAGAGGATGGCGGTTTCGGCGGTTTCGCGCTTCGCCGTGTGGGCCAGCATGAGGCGGTAGAGCCAGAGCTGGCGCACCTTGTCGACGCTGCTGCTGGCTTCGTGTAGGAGGCGGTCGACGGCTTCGGCGGGGGTGAGCTTGTCGCGGTAGCCGCGCAGCTGCAGGTCGCTGCGCTTCACGAGGCCGGACTTGTAATCGACCACGCGCAGGCGGCCGTCGGGCAGCTCGTCCACGCGGTCGGCATAGCCGAACAGGCGCACGGCCAGCGGCTCGGGCTGGCCGGGCACGTCCACGAACACCGTGGCAGCCAGCTCTTTTTCAAGGCCGAAGAGGCGAATGGGGAGCAGGCCGGGCTGCTCGGTGAGGCTTTCGAGCAGGCGCACCACGAGGCGCGTCGCCACCTGGCCGTACACGTGGTTGAGGCCTTCGTCGGCGCGGGCGTGCTTTTCGGTTTCTTCCTGGCGCAGGGCGCGCTGCACCTCGGCCGGAGCCTGGCGGACGAGCTCGGGAATGTCCTCGGCCGTGATGGAGCGCGCATCCTGCTCGAAGGGCAGCATCAGGTTCTCCAACGCTTCGTGCACCATGGTGCCGAAGCTGCTGGCTTCCAGGGTTTCTTCCACGGCGTCGTTTTCGTGGAAGCGGGCCACTTTCGAGAAGTAAAAGCGCAGCGAGCAGGCTAGGAAATCGTTGAGGCGCGAGGGTGAGATGTTACGCTCCAGCACGCCGCGCAGGGCGGCCAGCATCTCGGGGTCTTTTTCCAGAATCAAGTCCCCTTCGTAATTATCTACGCCGACTTCCACCTCCGGTCCCGCCACCGAAACCGTCAAATCTTCCAGCGTGAGCTGCGGGTTTTGGGGCAGCAGGTCGTTCTGCAACTGCAGCAAAAAACGGCTGCGCTCGCCGCTTTTCATGCCCTCGGCCCCGGGCAGCACGTGCACCAAATCCACGCGCTGAGCGCGCTGGAGCAGGCGCCAGAAGTTGTAGGCGGTGATGGCCTCCGCATCAGCATAAGTGGGCAGGCCGGCGGTGGTGAGGACGTCATAAGGAAACAGCGACTGCTGGCGCTTGGGCGCGGGCAGCACGCCCTCGTTGCAGCTGAGGATGATGAGGTGGTCGAAATCGAGGGCGCGGGTTTCGAGCAGACCCATCACCTGCACATCGGCCAGCGGCTCACCCGAGAAGGGCAGGCGGGTGCGGCCCATCTGCTCATAGAGGAAACGGCGGAACGAGCGCACCGACAGGCGCTGCTCGCGGCAGTCGAAGGCCGAATCGAGCTGCTTGACGAGGGTGTAAAACAGGTACAGGTACTCGGCCCCAATGCTGGTTTCGCGGTCAGAATCGGCCACTTCGGCGGAATACACCTGGCGCAGCAGGTCAATCAGCGTATGGCAGGCCCGGATAATGTCGTCGCAGTTGTCCCAGGTTTTGAACAGCGCCTCGATGAGCGGGTGGTGCGCGCCCATCTTTAACAGCTCCTCGGCCGGCAGCAGCACGGCATTCACCCGCACGATTTCGCGGCAAATCTGGTCGAGAATGTTGTGGTACTGGGGCTGGTCGGCCTGCTGGTCCTGCCAGTTTTGGTAGCGGCGCAGGAAGGGGTGGCTCAGCAGCTTCGTGACGGCCAGGTGGTGGTAGCGGGGCACGCCGTAGCCGGTTTCCTGGCTGCCTTCGCGGATGCCGGTGAGGTGCACCTCGAACAGTAAATCGACCAAGTTGAACAGGGGCGTGGCCTGGAAACTCAGGCCCATGGTCACGTTGTAGTCGGGCACCTCGTCGGGCGGCAGGCCGTGGAGCACGGGCAGGAGCAGGGTTTCGTCGGGCAGCACCACGGCCACGGTGGCGTCGGGGTAGCGCTGGCGGGCTTCGGCCAGGAGCTGGCCGGCCAGCTTGCCCTGCATGCTGGGGTTGGCCACGCCGAGGTAGCGCACGTGGTGGGGCCGGCCGCGCAGGTATTCCACGCCGCCGCCGAAGTTGTCGAGCGGCAGCTTCCACCGCTCGAAGTAGCGGCGCAGGTGCTGGCCGGCGCGGTTGGGCGAGTCTTTTTCGAGGTAAAAAGGGTCGGCGTCGAAGCGGATTTCGGCCCGGCCTACGTTGAGCAGCAGCCGGATGAGCTTTTCTTCCGACGCCGACAAGTTGCCCAAACCCACGAAGACGTGCATGGCCGGGGCGGATGCGGCGGGGTCTTTCAGGGTCTTTTCCAGCTTTTCTACGGCGCGGCGGTAGGCCAGGCCGGGGTAGGCGAGGTGGTTGGCCAGCATGCGCTTTTTGAGCTGGTGGTACACGCGTTCGAGCTGGTTCCAGAAGCCGAAGGAATGGGCGGCGGCCTGGCTTTTGGGCGGCAGCTCGGCCAAGTCCCAGCGTTCCAGGGCCTTGGCTTCGCTCAGGTATTCGAAGACGGCGTGGGTGTCGGCCAGGTTCTGGTCGAGGTTGGAGAAGTCGCTGAGCAGCAAGCCGGCCCAGCCCACAAACTGGTCGAAATCGAGCTTGGTGTCGATGCCCTTCAGGATGTCGTAGAGCAATAATTGCAAGGCAATGGGCTCTTCTACTTGCACACCGGCCAGCTCCACCATGTAGTCTTCCATGGCCGCCACGCGCGGGGCCCACAGGGGCGCGCCCATTGGCAGGTTCATCGCCAATTCGTTCTTCAGATATACCACGGCGCGGCGCGTGGGCACAATCACCACCAGGTCTGACAGCTCATCGAGCGGGCCTGAGCCGTAACGGTCGAGCAGGTCGCGGGCAACGCCGGCCAGAAACGAAACGGGGGCGGCTTGGGCAGCGGCGGTGGCCGGGGAAAGGGCAGGGGTGGCGTGGGCAGACATCGGCGTAAAGATACCCGCCGGATGCGCGGCGGCCGTAGCCAGGCCCGGCGCTTAAAGAGGGTCCAGCCACGGCAGAGGCTCGTGCTCAATGAGGAAATCGAGCAGCAGGGCAATCAATTCCAGCTGCGTGTGGGGGCGGGGCACCAGCCGCGAAGGGTCGTCGGGCGCTAGGTAACCCAGTAGCTTCCGGAAATCCTGCCCTTGGGCGGGCCGAAAGGCCATGGCCCAGGAGCCGAACGTGCGTTCCTCGCACGGACCTTCGCGCAGCACCCGGCAGTCGAAGTGACGCGGGTCGTGAGCAATACGCTGGTAGTAAAGAGTATGCACCGCCGTTTGGTCGCCTTCCAGCATCTGCAAAAACCGGCCGTCGGCGGTGTAGAGCAGCAGGCCGGTGATGTCGTGGGCCGCGTTGTGCGTGCGGCACTGGTGCAGCAGGGCCAGCAGCTCCGGCGTGTCGAAAGCCATGAGCGCCTCACTTTGATATAAAAGTTGATAAAGTGCCATGCGTGCTGGAACGACAGTTTGAGCAAGAGTCAGGAGGCTGTGCCAGACTGATAGCGTTACTGCTATCTTTCGGCGCAGAACCAGCAGCGAGGGCGACCGGTCTCGTCTTGTTAGTGTTATAGCGTTTTTCCGGTATAAAATGTTCTGTCTCTGATATGAAACAATTCTCGCCGGTCTGTTTGGGCATTCTGCTGCTGGCCGCACCTGCCCGCGCCCAAACCACGCCCACCGTCATCCCCGACCCCGTTCCGGTGGCCCCCGCACCCGAACCGCTTTGGCGCAAAAGCCTCAAAACCGGGCTGGGCCTGAACGAGTCGCTGCTGAGCACCAACTGGCGCGGCGGGGGCGTGAGCACCATCGGCTTCAACGCCCTGGCCAATGCCCGGGCCAACCGCAAAACCGGTGCTCACAGCTTCGACAACGAGGCCGATTTCCTGTTCGCCTTCGCCCAAACCAAGGGCCTGGGCTACCGCAAAAACCAGGACCGCCTCTACCTCGACACCAAGTACGGCTGGACCATGAGCCCCAAATGGGACATGTTCGTGTCGCTGAACCTGCTCACGCAGTTTGCCCCCGGCTATAAGTACGACACCGATGCCGCCGGCCTCGACCGGGCCCGTATTACGTCCGATTTGTTCGCGCCCGGCTTCCTCACGGCCGCCTACGGCTTCGAGTACCGGCCCGCGCCCTACTTTCACCTGCGCCTGGCGCCCTTCGCCCCGCGCCTCACGGTGGTGAACCGCGCCGACCGGTTCGTGGCGGCCCTCGGCGACACGCCCTACGGCGTCAGCCCCGGCCACAGCACCCGCTGGGAAGTGTTGGCCGCCCAAATCCTGGCCGAATTTGATAAGAACATCAGCCCCAACGTCAACCTCAAGGCCCGCTACCTGCTCTTCGCCAACTACCGCAACATCAACCCGCAGGAAGTCGACCACCGCCTCGACCTGGGCCTCACCGCCAAGGTGGGCAAGTACGTGAACGTGGCCCTCAACGGCATCGCCCTCTACGACTACGACCAGGACCACGGCCTGCAATACTCGCAAGGGCTGACGATTGGGGTGGCGTATGCGGTGCAGAATTTCGCGGATGCGAAGAAGTAGCGCCTTTGCAAATCGAGTAGCTTAAAACGCGCCGGGACCGGGAGATGCCGGCGCGTTTTTGGTTGAGGCTATTGTTGCTGTTTCAATAACTCGTCGATTTTGCTCAGCATCTTGTTGAATTCACCTTGCTCAAAGCCCACGGATGTGTAGGCAATTTTGCCCTTGGCGTCAATGAGGTAGTTTCGAGGAATGTATTGCGTGGCAAAGAGCGAATAAACCGTTCGGTTTTCGTCCGGGTACATCGGCAGTTCAAATCCTTTCTTTGCCTTAAAAGCCGTTATCTCGCTTTGCGTGTGCTCGCGCCCGATTACCAAGACAACCAGGTTCTTGTTGCTTTTATGCGTAGCCCAAAACTGCTGCATCTGAGGTAACTCCTGCATGCAGGGGCCGCACCAGGTGGCGAAGAAATTAATCAGTACAACCTTGCCCTTTAAATCCATCGATTTTATCGTCTGCTGGTCGTTGCTGACGGTAAACGCGGGCAGATGCTGGCCAACGGCAAGGTCCTGGCAAAAAGCGGGAGAGCTCACCAGCAGCAGAATAATCAGGAAATGTTTCATTTCGGACAAGGTGTAAAGGTGGTTTGCTGAAACAGGTCAGGCAGGCCGCAATGCGTAAATGCGCTCAATAATCTCTACCACTTTCAGCCCTTCCAGCGCATTCGTCGTGGCGAAGCTGCGGCGCTGCACGGTGTCCACCACGTTTTCGATGACCTGCACGTGGTTGGCGGCCGAGCCCTGGAAGGCGCCGTAGTTATTGGCCGGATTGGTGGGAGCCAGCTCGGGCATTTCGTAGCCGGCGAGGTGGCAGTATTCCACCTTATCCATGTACTGACCGGCGATGCGCAGGCTGCCGCGCTCAGCCACCACAGTGAGGGAGCTTTCGAGGTTGCGGTCCCACACGGCGGTGCTGTAGCTGAGCGTGCCGCTGCCGCCGCGCACGAGGTCGAAGGTGACGAGGCCGCTGTCCTCAAATTCGGTCAGGCCGGCGTGGGTGAAATCGCGAAAGCGAGCCGAAATATTGGTGATGTCGCCAAACACCCAGTAAAGCAAATCGACGAAATGGCTGAACTGGGTGAAGAGCGTGCCGCCATCCAGCGCTTGGGTGCCTTTCCAGCCGCCGGGCCGGTAGTAGCGTGCGTCGCGGTTCCAGAAGCAATTCAGCTGCACCAGAAACACCCGGCCCAGGCGGCCTTCATCCACAATCTGCTTCAGCCAGGCGGCGGGGGGCGAATAGCGGTTTTGCATCACCCCAAACACCAGCCGGCCGGTTTGCAGGGCCGTATGCACGATGGTTTCGGCATCGGCCTTGTGCAGGGCAATGGGCTTTTCAATGACGACGTGCAGGCCGTGGCGCAGGCCGGCCACCGCCTGCGGGGCGTGCAGGCCGTTGGGCGTCGCCACGGTGAGGACGTCGGCAGCGGGGCCGGCTTGCAGGTATTCTTCGAGCGAAGCGAAGAAGGGCACGCCGGGAAACTCGGCGGCTAGGCCGGGCTGCAAGTCGGCGCAGGTATCAATCAGGGCCGCTAGTGCGGCGCCGTCGTGGCGCGTAATCAGCGCGGCGTGGCGGCGGCCGATGTGGCCCACGCCGCAAATGGCGAAACGAACGGGGGTACCAGAATTATTACTCATCAAAAGCGAAAAATTTGAGCCGCAAAGGCTACGCAAATCGTCGTGAATAATTGCGCCTCAGCACCAAAAAGAGAATAGATACCGAAACCCAAACCAACCTAAAAAGAAAAGCCCTATAACCGCTAACAGGTAGAGCAAATACATGCGCTGGTATCTTTTCGTTAGGTCTTACTCAACCCATAAACGACTTAACGCAATCGATAATATATTCCTGCTGCTCCACCGTCAGCAGCGGATGAATCGGCAGCGACAGCACCGCCCCACACAGCCGCTCCGCCACCGGAAACTGCCCCGCCCGGTAGCCCAGGTAAGCATACGCCGGCTGCGCGTGTACCGGTAGCGGGTAATAAATCATGGTGGGCACGCCGCAGCTTTTGAGAAAATGCTGCAAGTCGTTGCGCCTTCTGGTGTCCGTTACCTGAATGGTGTACTGATGAAAAACGTGGGTGCTACGCGAATCCCGGGCCGGAATAATGACTCCGGCCACGTCAGCCAAAGCGGCATCGTAGCGGGCGGCCACGGCCTGGCGGGCTGCCGTGTTGTGCGGCAGCTGCTGCAGTTTCACGCGCAGCAAGGCGGCTTGCAGCGTGTCGAGGCGGGAATTGAGGCCGATACGCTGGTGGTAGTATTTCCGGCTCTGGCCGTGGTTAGCGAGTTGGTGGAGCAGGGCGGCGCGGGCCGAGTCGCGGGTGAGCAGGGCGCCGCCGTCGCCTAGGCAGCCGAGGTTTTTGGATGGGAAGAAGGAGGTGGTGCCCACCGCGCCCACGGTGCCGGCCATGGCCGTTTCGCCATTCTGCATTTGAAAAGTGGCACCAATGGCCTGCGCGTTGTCCTCAATCAGCGCCACGCCGTGCCGGGCGGAAATGGCCCGCAACGCCTCCAAATCGGCGCATTGCCCAAACAAATGTACCGCCACGATGGCGCCGGTGCGCGGTGTGATGGCGGCCTCGGCTGCCGCCGGGTCGATGTTGAACGTGTCGGATAACACGTCAACCAGCACCGGGCGCAAACCCAGCAGCGCGGCCGCCTCCAGCGTGGCCACGTAGGTGAAGGCGGGCACGATGACTTCGGCGCCGGCCGGCAGTTCCAGGCTCATCAGGGCCAGGGTGAGGGCGTCGGTGCCGTTGGCGCAGGGCACCACGTGCGCGCCGCCCAGGTACTCGCCCAGCTCCGCCGCAAACTGCCCCACGGCCGGCCCCTGAATGAACGTCGCGGCATCCATTACTTCCTGCATGGCGTCGTTAAGCGCGGGTTGCAGCGCGGCGTGTTCGGCCGCCAAATCGAGCAACAAAACAGGAGTGGGAGGGGCGGGAAGTATCAAAGCAGCGCAGGAAACGGGGGCGCCAAAGATACTGGGCAAACTCAGGCCAACTCGCGCAACAGCCAGAACAGTTTCAATAGGTCGAAAAGCCGTAGCCGTGGCCTGGGCGATAGCAGCTGGCGGCGGAGTGCCGGGGCCGCCGCGCCCAGCGTAGCACGGGCCGCGGCAGCCAGTCCCAGCCGGCGCAGCCGCAGGGTCGTTTGCAGTAATCGGGAGTCCATACCCAAGCCGTCGGAGCGAAACACCTGGGCCAGGTTGCGCACCGCCTGCTCGCTCTTCAGCAGGAAAACGGCGGCCGTTTCCAGCCCTTCATGCAACACAGGGTTGTCCAAATGCACCAGTGGAATACCGGCCGCTGCTAGCGCCGCGCCAAATTTCGTGTCTTCATGCCCATAGCCGGTCAGGCTTTCGTCCAGCAGGAAGCGCCGAAATACGTCGGCCCGAATGAGTGCGTTATTAATAGTGAGCTGGCCGTAGGGCGCTGCTTGGCGCACGGCGGCGGGCCGCGCCTCGCGGGCCTGCCCATAAAGCCAGCGCAGGTACAGCGCGGCTTCGGCCGGCGGGCTGGCCCGGTAGCTGGTGCCGCCAATGAGCACCGGCGCCTGCTCACAGGCGGCCGCGTATCGGCCCAAGAACTGCGCATCGGGTGGCAGGCTGTCGTTGTCGAGCAGCAGTAGCCATTCGTGCTGCGCGGCGGCGGCCAGTTGGTTGCGGATGGCAGCGCGGCCCACATTGCGCGGCAGCTCCTGGTAGCGCACGCCGGGCAGCGTGCCCAGTGGCCGGTTAGCGTTCAGAAATTCAGGCCGGGAGCCGTCGTCCAGCAGCCGGATTTCGACCGGGCCGGGCCAATCAGTCCGTTGGGCGAGCAGGGCCTGCACCAACGCCGTGACATTCCAATTGTAAACCGGAATCAGCACGGAGAGGCCAACGGTCATCGCAATTGAAGATGAAGTGAGCAAAGGCAGGCTGGCAGCCAGATGCAAAATCAGTTACTGCGGCTGCCGAGTAGAATCCAGCAGTTCGCCATCCTTGCAAGTGAGCACGCGGTGCGGGTATTTCTCCAGCAACTGGAAGTTGTGCGTGGCCATGAGAATGGCGGTGCCGGCATTATTTATCTCTGCAAACAGCCGCATGATGCTGTCCGACACTTCCGGGTCGAGATTGCCGGTGGGTTCGTCGGCCAGTAGCAGCACGGGCTCGTTGAGCATGGCGCGGGCAATGACTACGCGCTGCTGCTCGCCGCCCGAAAGCCGGTGCGGCATGCGGTTGGCCGCGCTGTTGAGGCCCACCTGGGTCAGCACGTCGCTCACGCGCTGCTGCTTTTGGGCCTTGCCCTTCCAGCCCGTGGCGTTGAGCACGAACAGCAGGTTTTCGGCCACCGTGCGGTCGCTCAGCAACTGAAAATCCTGAAACACAATGCCCAGCCGCCGGCGCAAGTAGGGTACCTTGGTGGCCGGCAATTTGGGCAGCGGAAAGCCCGCCACGGTACCCATGCCGCTTTGCAGCGGCAAGTCGGCGTACAAGGTTTTCAGCAGCGACGACTTGCCCGAGCCGGTGCGGCCCACGAGGTAGCAAAAAGCCCCTTTTTCCAGCGAGAAAGTTACGCCTTGCAGCACCGCCTGCTGTTCCTGCATGATGGTGGCGTCGTGCAGCTCAATCACGTTTTCAGTCATGGTCCTTACAAGCTCAGCGGCTGCAGTTTGCCAAATTCGAGCCCGGAAATCACGGCCGCCAGCTCGGTTTCCTTGCCCTCCAGGCCGTAGCGGTGCAGGTCCTTCAGCGGCCGGTCGGCCCGGAAGTATGCAATCAGCACGAAGGCCTCGTCCCGCAGCTGGATGTAATCGGGAATTTTGGCCTTGCCTTTTACTTTGATGATGTACATTCCTTCGAGTTATGAGTTTTGAATTATGAGTTAGGAGTTGAGGCTAAAAGTTTCGCCGCGAAACAACGGAGCAACTCCTAACTCATAATTCAAAACTCATAACTAAAAGTTAAGAATTAACTTTTTTATGGTCGGCCAGGAACGTGGCCAGACCCTTGTCGGTGAGCGGGTGGTTGAGCAGGCCGGTGATGACGTTGAGCGGGCAGGTCACCACGTCGGCGCCGATTTCAGCGCACTGAATGAGGTGCGGCACGTGGCGCACCGAGGCGGCCAGCACTTCGGTGGGGTAGCCGTAGTTGCTGAAAATCTGCACAATCTGCTCGATGAGCTGCAGGCCGTCGTGGCCGATGTCGTCGAGGCGGCCCACGAAGGGCGACACGTAGGTGGCGCCGGCTTTGGCGGCCAGCAGAGCCTGCCCGGCGGTGAACACCAGCGTGCAGTTGGTTTTGATACCCTTGTCGGCGAAGTACTTGATGGCCTTGATGCCTTCCTTAATCATGGGCACTTTCACCACGATGTTGGGGTGCAGGTCGGCCAGGGCCTCGCCCTCGCGCACCATGCCGTCGAAATCGGTGGCAATGACTTCGGCCGACACGTCGCCGTCCACCAGCTCGCAGATTTGGCGGTAGTGGGCCATCACGGCATCGAGGCCTTTGATGCCTTCTTTGGCCATGAGCGAAGGGTTGGTGGTCACGCCGTCGAGGACGCCCAGCTCTACGGCTTCGCGGATTTCGTCCAGATTGGCGGTGTCGATGAAGAATTTCATGCAGTCGGAGAATAAAAAAGTCGGCCCCAAAGCTACTCATACGCCCGCCAAAAAGCAGAACAGAGCAGCAACGGGGCCGACCGGAAAGGGCAAAAAAAAGCAAGCCAAAATCGCACCGCTACAACCACCTACCCTTGCTACCTTCCGGTCCTGGGGGAGTTCAGCAGGAGCTGGTCGTTCTGACTTGCCGTTGCAAAGATAAGCACGGATGCGTCGGATTTATCGAGTTGCGTGGTTTTTGTGGGGCAGGCGCGGGTAGAAGGCTGATTCAGTGGTTTAAAAAAATGCGCAGGGCCGTGGTCGGGAGGGCGCCGCGCCGGCGCCCTCCCGACCACGGTGGCTTATTCCCGCATCAGCCGCTGCACCAAGGTGGCGCTGCCCTGCGTGAGGTGCAGCAGGTAGGAACCCGCGGGCACGCCGGCCAGCTGTATGGTAGCGGTGCCGCTGGCATCGGGAGCCAACTGGCTGGCCGACTGCACGGTGCGACCCAGCATGTCGGTGAGCTGGTAGTGGGCCGGCTGCGCGTTGGGCAATTGCACCCGGCAGGTGGTGGTGGCCGGGTTGGGGTACACGTCGGCCAGCAGGGTGGCGGCGGCACGGGCGGCCGTGGCGGTGCCAAACGTCAGGCGCAGGTTCAGCAGCGCGTCGCTCGTGGATAGGGGCGTGGTGTTGGAAATAGCCGTGCCCGATGTGTTGCGCCGGGCAATGTTGGTGCCCATGAAGTTGTAGTTCCACAGGGTCGAGCCCGTGTTGCCGCCGTTGCGGACTACCAGCAGCGAGAGGTTATCCGTGTTGTTGTAAGTAAACGGCTGTGTCAGCACCACTTCCTGAAAACCGGAGGTACCGCTGTTGGTGAAGGCGCCCGCCCACACGCGCTGGTAGCCGGTGGTGTCGAGCGTGCCGGCGGTGAAAACGGTGGCCGTGGTGTGCTTCAGGTAGATAACGGTGCGGGTAAGCGGGTCCTGAAACGCGCCGCTGTTTTTCTGGAAAGCCAGCCGGCCGATGCTGCCGGCCTGATTGAGCTGGTTTTGCTTGTAGATGGCCTCGTAAACACTATTGGCCTGGGTGCTATTGAAGGGGCTCAGCGCCGAGCCGCTGGTGCCCACGGAAACGGTGACCACCTGCGCGCGCGCCGAAAAACTGCCCAGGACAGCCAGCATAAGTAAGAATTTTTTCATAGGAACCAAGATGAAGAAAGGGTGAAGAACATTGGCAAGGTACGCAAACTTGCGCGTCTGTTGGTGATTGACAATGATATAGCTACTGGCCGGACAGCGGCGTAGGATTATTCGGCGCAGGTGTGGTTTTGCGCTTCCCACGGTGAGTAACTTTGCGGCATGGAACGACTTATCATCCTTGATTTCGGCTCGCAGTACACGCAATTGATAGCCCGGCGCATCCGCGAATTGCACGTGTTTTGCGAAATTCACCCCTACACCCACGCCTCGAACCTCGTCCTCAGCGACGATATTCGGGGCGTTGTTCTTTCCGGCTCGCCCTGCTCGGTGCGCGATGCGGAGGCGCCCAACCCCGACCTGAGCCACCTGCTGGGCCACGTGCCGGTGCTGGGCGTGTGCTACGGCGCGCAGCTGCTGGCCCAGCAGGGCGGGGGCGAGGTGCTGCCCGCCACCATCCGCGAGTACGGCCGCGCCCGTCTCACCTCGCTGGATAGCGGCTCACCGCTGCTCACCGGCATGCACACCGACTCGCAGGTGTGGATGTCGCACGGCGATACCATCAAGGTGCTGCCGGCCGGCTACGACATCATCGCCAGCACGCCGGAAGTAGACGTGGCCGCCTTCAAAATCGAAGGCCAGGAAACTTACGGCATCCAGTTTCACCCCGAGGTGACGCACTCCACCGAAGGCAAGCAGCTGCTGCACAACTTCGTGGTGGGCATTTGCCAATGCGCCCAAAGCTGGACGCCCGACCACTTCGTGGACTCGGCCGTGGAAGCATTGCAAAACACCATCGGCCCCGACGACCAGGTGATTCTGGGCCTCTCCGGCGGCGTGGATAGCAGCGTGGCGGCCCTGCTGCTGCACCGCGCCATCGGCCCGCGTCTGCACGGCATTTTTGTAGACAATGGCCTGCTGCGGCAGGACGAGTTTGCCACCGTGCTCAAAGCCTACGAAGGCCTGGGCCTGAACGTGACCGGCGTGAACGCCGCGCCGGAGTTCTACGCCGCGCTGGCCGGCATCAGCGACCCGGAGGGCAAGCGCAAAGCCATTGGCCGCACCTTTATTGAGGTGTTCGACCGCGAGGCGCAGAAGGTGCAGGGCGCCCGCTGGCTGGCCCAGGGCACTATTTACCCCGACGTCATCGAGTCGGTATCGGTGCACGGCTCGTCCGTCACCATCAAGAGCCACCACAACGTGGGCGGCCTGCCCGAGAAGATGAACCTGAAAATTGTGGAGCCGCTGCGCATGCTCTTCAAAGACGAGGTGCGGGAAGTAGGCGCGGCACTGGAATTGCCGGCTGAAATCCTCAACCGTCACCCCTTCCCCGGCCCCGGCCTGGGCATCCGCATCCTCGGCGACATCACGCCCGAGAAAGTGGATTTGCTGCAACGCGCCGACGGCGTGTTCATCAACCTGCTCAAGCAGCACGGCTTGTATGAGCACGTGTGGCAGGCGGGCGCCATGCTGCTGCCCGTGCAGAGTGTGGGCGTGATGGGCGACGAGCGCACCTACGAGCGAGTAGTGGCCCTGCGCGCCGTGACTAGCGTAGATGGTATGACCGCCGACTGGGCGCACCTGCCCTACGATTTCCTGGCCGAGGTAAGCAACAAGATTATCAACCAGGTGCGCGGCATCAACCGCGTGGTGTACGATATTTCGAGCAAGCCGCCGGCGACGATTGAGTGGGAGTAAAATAATTATTAATTGCATAGAAAAGCAGTAGTGTGCGAGTCACGCTACTGCTTTTCTATTTATTTGTATTGCGTGGGGCATTACGCATTGCGCTGGCTAATTTATTGCTGCAGTATTTTTTATATTTCTTGCAAAGCCACGAACCTGTGTGAGCCATGTATTATTCGTCTTTTTGCAACTGTTGTATAAAACGCTTTCTGCCCGGGTTGTTGCTGAGTTGTTTGCTGCTACTGCAGTATGCACCCACGCTGGCCCAAGCCGACTATAGCCGTTGGTATTTTGGGAACCGGGCAGGAATTGCCTTTCTCGTTGGCACACCGCCCGTGACGCTCACCGATGGCGTGATGACGAGCGGCGAAGGATGCGCGAGCATTGCAGATGCCCAAGGCAATTTGCTTTTCTATACCAACGGCATTCTGGCTTGGAATAAATTGCACCAGCCGCTGGCCAATGGCTTTGGATTGGGAGGTTTTGGAGGTGCTTCGGAACGCACGCCTTCGTCGGCTACGCAAGGAGCCGCGATTGTGGCCAAGCCCGGAAGCGCAACGGAATACTATATTTTTGCGCTTGATGCGGCCGAAAACGGCCTTCGCAATGGGTTGGTCTATTCGGTGGTAGATATGAGCCGGCAAGGTGGCTTGGGTGAAGTGGTTAGCAAGGCAATGCCGATACCTGTGCCGGTAGGTGACGGGCGAATTACCGAAAAAATGGCCGTTGTTCGGCACGCCAACCAGCGTGACATCTGGGTGATTGTCCACGCGTGGGGCAGCAATATGTTCTGCAGCTTTTTGCTCACTGCCAATGGCATATCAACGAGTCCGGCCCTCTCTGCTGGCGGGAATATGCATTGGCCAAACGGTCGCTCCAATGTGAATAGCACCAATAATGGCGGAAACTTTGCCAGCAATAACTACGATGCCATTGGGTATATGAAGGTTTCACCGGATGGGCGCCGTCTGGCGTTGGCTCAATATCAAGCCGGTCAGGTTCAACTGTTTGATTTCAATTGTGGAACCGGAACAATCTCCAATCCTGTAGCGCTCGATGCAGCTTTTCCCAACAGCTATGGCGTAGAGTTCTCCCCCAATAGCAACCTGCTTTATGTGAGCGGTGGGGCAGGCGTGCGGCAGTATAATTTGCTCACCGCACAAACGGTCGCAATAAGCTCTACCATTACCTTGGGAGCCTTACAGCTTGGCCCTGACGGACGGATTTATCAGGTGTCGAATTCTGCCAGTTTGCTCAACGTCATTGCAGCCCCCGACAGGGCCGGGCTGGCGTGTAATTATATGCTCCAAGCCATTTCGTTGGCGCCCAACCGGGCCGACCTGGGCCTTCCAAACCTATTGGTGCGCCCGCCGGCAGCTTCGCAGCCGCTAGTTACGTTTAGCGTTATCGGCACCGAGGTTTGCGTCGGAGAAACAACCGATTTTACGGCCGCTATTTTCCCGGTCCAGCCCGGCGCTGCCATTAGCTGGGATTTTGGGGAGGCGAGTTCGGGCCCTTTGAACGTCGCAACGGGACCTACTGCCTCGCACCGCTACGCAAGTGTGGGTACCTACACGGCCACCATGCACGTCCGTACCGCAAGTGGCAGCCAGTACAGCTATTCGCAACCGGTGCATATTTTAGCCCGATTTTCCGGACATGTTACGTTGTTCAATGCAGCGGCCATGCCCTTCTGTGCGGGCACGTCCGCGCTGCTTTCGGTTCCTCCGGCGTTCTGCGACGCTAATTTGACCTGGCAGGATGGTTCGCATGGAATTTCTTTCTCAACCCGTACACCGGGAGTTTATTGGGTCGATGTTGCCGTTTCGCCGCAATGCGTAACCCGGGACTCGGTGGTCGTTCGTTTCCAGCCCGATGTTGTGGTGCGGCCACTTGGGCCCGACCGTGAAATTCCTTGCAATGGCTCGGTGGTGTTAGATGCCACCTCAGCCGTCGCAGGTACTACCTACCGTTGGCAAGACGGCAGTTCCCAACCTACCTTAAGAGCGAGGCTGCCGGGCAAATATTTTGTCACCCTCACCAGCCCAAATGGATGCACGGGTAATAGCTCCGTTCAATTAAGAGCGGCTGCTTGTCCGCCCGGAACCACATCAGGTGGTATAACTGCGTCCGATTTGCTTATCCCTAATGTGATAACTCCTAACGGCGACGATTTGAATGAAGCATTCATCATTCAGGACCTTCCCCCAAGCTCTTCGTCACTGCATGTCTACAACCGTTGGGGCAAGGCCGTGTTTGAGACAGAGAATTATAACAATAATTGGGATGCTACTGGGCAGCCCGCGGGCCAATACTATTACTATCTTTTTGTGCACGCAAGTAAGCAGTCTTACAGAGGGTGGGTTGAAGTAATTCGATGAGCCATCAACTAGCTAATTTCTCCATTAATCACAAATCCCAATACTTAAATTAAGTAGATTACAGCCAATATTTTATAATGCACTTCCACTGCCTCCAACACATGCCCGACGAAGGCCCCGGCCACGCGGCCGACTGGCTGGCGGCGCAGGGCCACGCACTCACGTTCACGAAGCTATTTGAGCCAAATCCGTCGTTCCCGGCCCTAGCTGATTTCGACGGGCTGCTGATTCTGGGCGGGGCCATGAGCGTGCACGACGAGGACCGGCTGCCGTGGCTGCGCAACGAGAAAGCCTTCATTCGCAAGGCCTTGCGGGCGGGCAAGATTACGCTGGCCATTTGCCTGGGGGCGCAGCTGGTGGCTGGGGCGCTGGGCGGCGAAGTGCGGCCCAACCACGCGCCGGAAATCGGCTTCTGGACGGTACGGTTTTCGGCCAAGTCGCTGGAGCATCCGTTGCTGCGCGGGTGGCCGGAGAAAGCCGCCGTGCTACACTGGCACCTGGACACGTTTACGGTGCCGCCGGGCGCGTTGCGCGTGGGCATGTCGGCGGCTACGGCGACGCAGGGGTTCGTGTGGGGAGACGGGGTGATTGGCCTGCAGTTTCACCCCGAGATGACGGTGGCTATGGTGGAGCAGCTCATGGCCGATGAGGGGCACGAGCGGGCGGAAGAGCAGGAGTTTGTGCAAACGGCGGAGCAGATTCGCAGCCGGCTGAAATCGGTCTGGAAGGGCCGCAAGCTACTGGAGGCGTTGCTAGAGAATCTGGTGGCGCTGCATGAAAGTGAAGCCGCACAGCCGACCGTTAGCTGAGCTTCACTTGCTCAAAAGTGAACGACCATTCGGTGCCGGGCTGGCCGTGGCCGGTGAGTAGCGCAAAATGAATGGTGTGGGCATTGCCCCGCTGTGTCACCGTATGGCTGTACACGTCCAGGTGCTCAAACGTTTGGGCGGTGAGTTGCAACGGGCCCAGGTTGAGTTCGCCAATGCCCTGAAACTCCAGTTTCAGCGTGTCATAGCCGCGGGTGTCTTCGTTGTAAATGCTGAGCTGCAGGGTGAGGCGGCGATATTGGAAATCAATGGTTAGGTCATTGATGCCCATGTCGTGCAGCGAGGTCTGCGTGAGGTTTTCGAGGTCAGTCATAAAGCCGTGTGCAAGTGAGAGTGGTTTAATCAGAACCCCTTCGGCAACTCAATCCCCTTGATGGTCTTGTACAAGCTCAGCGCGTTCTGGTCGGTCATGCCGGCCACAAAATCGGTGAGCAGCAAAATCTTTTCATAAGCCGAAACGTGGGCCTGGTGGCCTTCGGCGCGGAACTGCTCGGGCAACAGCAGGAGCAGCTTGCGGCTGCGGTGGCCCTGACCGGCGTCGAACACGGCGGCGAGAAAGGCATCGAGCAGGCCGCCGAGGACTTCAAATCCTGCCGCTTCGATTTCGAGCACCGGGCGGCTGCGGTAGAGCTGGTTGATGCTCAGGCGCTGCACTTCCTGCAAATCGGCCCAGCAGCTGAGCTCTTTGATGAGAGACTGGTCGTACTCGCCGCGCAGGATGGCGGGGGCGTGCTGCCCAAACAGCCCGGCCAGCTCGGCCACCAGCTTGCCGATGAGGCGGGCGCGGATGTATCCCAGCTCCTCGCGCCAGTCGTGCCACTGCACACTGCCCACGCGCCCGGCCGGGTCGTTGAGCATCTTTTTGAGCAACGGCAGGCCGGTTTCGGGCGCGATGAGCCCCAGCTTGAGGCCGTCCTCGAAGTCGATGATGCGGTAGCACAGGTCGTCGGCCGCTTCGACCAGGAAGGCCAGCGGGTGGCGGTGGTAGAAGCCGGCTGTGGCGTCTTTGGCCAGCAAACCCAGCTCAGTGGCGACGTGTTGAAAGCGGGCCGCTTCGGTCTGGAAATGGCCGTATTTCTTTTCCGAAGCGCCGCCAACTTTGGCGGCCTCGGGCACCAGGCTGGGGCGCGGGTACTTGGTGAAGGCGCCCAGCGTGGCGTAGGTGAGGCCCAGGCCGGCGGTGCCGCTGCTGTGCGCCGCGTAAGTGTGCGTGAGGATGCGGAAACCGGCCGCGTTGCCTTCGAAGTGCTGTAAATCGGCTACTTCGGCAGCACTCAGCTGCGCCAGGTACGGGGCGGCGGCGGGGCTGAGGAAATAGCTGCTGATGGCGTCTTCGCCGGAGTGGCCGAAGGGTGGATTGCCGATGTCGTGGGCCAGACAGGCGGCGGCCACGATGTCGCCGCAGTCCTGGTCGAAGTTAGGGAGTTGTTGGGCCAGGGCGGCGTCGGCTTCGAGGAGGTGGCGGGCGGCGAGGCGGCCCAGGGAGCGGCCCACTACGGCGGTTTCGAGCGAGTGGGTGAGGCGGGTGTGCACGAAGTCGGTTTCGGGCAGGGGCATCACCTGGGTTTTGCGCTGCAGGCGCCGGAAGGCCGAGCTGAATACTACCCGGTCGTAGTCGCGCACGAAGTCGCCGCGCTCGGGGAGCACGTTCGGGGTCGTGAGCTTTTGGTCGGGGAAGCGGCGCGGCGAGAGCAGGCGCGGCCAGAGCATGGGTTCAAACATATTACTGCACAGTGCAAACGATGTTGACCAACATCAATGCCCCTCGAATGATAAAGGTGGTACACCAAACGTTTTGCAATCCATTCAAAGGCGCTGGTAGATTATCTGCCTCGGCGATTTCTTGAAGCAAGCGCTGCTGCGATGCAGGGCCTAAACCGGGAATACTGAAAATGTGGGGAGTGTGAATCCACTTGGTAAGTGCATCGACGGCGTCTTGAGCCAAAACCTGCTGGACATAGGCTCCACTCTTGTAGTCGATGACAATAGTGTACAAGCCGCTCATTACAAAAAGGCTGAATTACCGCGACAAGTTCTCGTCCAGCAAACGGAACGGGCTGAGCTTGTTCAGGTTCAGCACGAAGCGGATGCCGTCGGTGAACTCCTGGCGGCTGCCGGGCAGGCCGTCGGCAAACTGCGAGCCGGCCACGGGCACGTAAATCTCGAAGATTTGCCGGGCGATGGGCAGCGTGAAACCGGCATCGTAGAACACACGCTGCGAGGTGCGGCCCGCAAGAAACTGTCCTTCGCTGGTGGCGCCCAGGTCGCCGAACACGGCCAGCGGCAGGCCCGGCACGTCAATCTGGGCGTTGAGGGCGCTGAGCCAGCGCTGGCTGGCGACGGGCACGAAGGCCTTGAACGCACCGTCGCGGTTGTCGGTCTGGTGAAGTTGGGCGGTGAGGGCGTGGGAAATTTGCTGGCGGTCGAGGAAGGCGGTTTGGCGGCGGTAGTCGGGGCTGCCGCTCAGGCCCAGCACGAAGCCGGTGTTGGTGCTGCTTTGCAGGAAGCGGCCGCCGAACAGGCGCAGCTGGATGCGCTTGTCCTTGGCGTAGAAGTGCTGCAAGGCCGCCGAGGCCCGCAGCAGCACGGCGCCCCGGTCGTTGCTCTCAACGGAGTTGGCCAGCAGGTGGTTAAGCTCCACGTTGGCGGTCCAGCTGTTCAGGGCATTGTCGTGGCGCACCGAATATTCGGCCGTGGTGATGTTGCTGGTGCGGTTGCGGTCCTGGTCCGTGACGGATGTAAATGCCACCTGAATCTGGTGCTGCGGCATGTAGCCGATGCGGTGTGGCAGTATAAACGTGAAGCTGGGCTCCGTCTTGAAATAGCGCTCGAAGCGCTGCACGGTGAGGGCCGTGATAAACTGCCGCGCGCCGCGCTGGGGCCGGGAGTTGAGCTGCAGGCGGCCGATGCCGTTCACTTCGTTGCGGTTGAAGCTGTACATGGGCATGGCCAGGTATTGCAGCTTTTTGGGGGCGATAGGGTTATTGTAGAACGCGGCGCCGAGCATGAACTTGTCCGACGTGTTGGCGCCCACCACGGGCAGCCAATTGATGGTGGCCTTGTCCCAGCGCTCCACGCTGAAGAGCGGGCGCAGGCGCACCGGCTCCGACCGGTCGCGCGGGCCGTTTTCGAGGCGCAGGCGGTCGTTGCGGCGGTTGAGTTGGGGGGTGAGGTAACCGGCATCGACCACCACGGCCGCCACGTTTTCGCGCTTGAAGTTGAGCTGGCTCGTCACTTCCTCGTCGGCGTTGGGGTCGGTGTTGCCGAAGGGCGCGGTCCAGAGCGTTTCGAGGATGTTGTTTTGCGCGTCCACCGTCGAGACGGGCACGGCCCACGGCCGTTCCGACTCGGTGCGGACCAGCACCTTCACCACGTCGTTGAACACGGCCACGGCGCTCAGGTCGGCCTCGTAGGGCTGGGCGGTGGTCAGAAAATCGCGGAAAAACCAGCCCAGCTTCTGCCCCGTGCTTTCCTCAAACACGGCCTGCATGTCTTCCGGGTAAGGATGCTTGAACTGCCAGCGCGTGTAGTACAGGTTCATGGCGGCGTCGAATTTCTCCTGGCCCAGGTAGCCGGCCAGGTATTTCAGCGACACGCCGGTTTTCTCGTACACCGTGGCCGCGTAGTTCACCTGCGTGTAGTCGGCCGAGGTGGGCCCCTGCACCGCCTGGGCTAGGCCGCGGGTGGCCAGGGCCTGGTAGGGCAGCAGGCTCAAAGCGGTGCCGGGCAGGTTTTCGAGCCCGAAGGTGTTGGCCACGGGCTTGATTTTTTGAAGCGCGGCCAGCATGCCGGCCTGCGGGTTGGTGAGTTCCTCGACGCGAATTTGCTCGTAGGTGTTCACGCCCTCGTCCATCCACGGGAAGTCGCGCTCATTCGAGCCCAAAATGCCGTAGAACCAGTTGTGGCCCACCTCGTGCACAATGGCGTCGGGCTCGGTCACGGTCACCATCGGGTACTCCATGCCGGAGCCGGCCGAGAGGGCGCCGTCCACGGCCGTGGCGCTGGCGTAGGGGTATTCGCCCACCCATTTCGAGTAGTTGCGCAGCGCGTCGTTCACTTCCTGCAAGCCCTTAATCCACCGCTCGGCCTGCCGGTTGGTGAAGAGTACCCACGACGTCACCACCCGCCCCGAGGGCAGCTGCACCGAGTCGCGCAGCACGTTGAAGCGCTTGTCGGCGAACCAGGCGAAGTCGTGCACCTGGTCCTGCCGGTAGCGCAGGGTTTTAGTGGTGGGAGCCGAGGCCGGGAAAGCCAGGTCCTTGCCGAAATCGTCGGTCGTTTTTTTGCGGGCGGTGGCGGCGGCCAGTCCGGCCATCCGGGCCTGCTCGTCGGGGTTTTGGAGTACGCCGGTGGCGCCCACGGTGTAGTTGCTGGGCAGGGTGATGCTCACATCAAACGAGCCGTATTCCGAGAAAAACTCGCCCTGGCTCAGGTAAGGGATGGGGTGCCAGCCGTGCCGGTCCAGCACCGCCGGCTTGGGGTACCACTGCGAAATCTGGTAGCTCTGCCCCACGTGCCCCAGCCGTGAAAACGAGGCCGGTAGTTTCACCCGAAACGGCGTTGCGATGGTGGCCGTGGCGCCGGGCGCCAGCGCCTGCGGCAGCACCAGCTTGGCGATGTCGGGGTTCTCGGGGGCGAATTCGAGCTTGGCCGGCTGCCCGTTCACCTGAAAGGCGAGGCTGTCGATGAAGCCCCGGTCAGCGGCTTTGGCAAATAGAAACTTGCGGTTGCCCTGCCGCAGTTGCTCCCGCCCGAAACCGGTGTTGTTGTCGCGGTAGGCGTTGGGCCAGAGGTGAAACCAGATGAAGCTCAGCGCTTGGGGCGAGTTGTTGAGGTAGGTCAGCTCCTCGTGGCCGCGCAGCTGGTGCGCCTTGTCGTCCAGCTTTACGTCAATTGAATAATTGACTTCCTGCTGGAAGTAGGGGCCGGTAGCGGCTTTAGGCGGCGCGGCCGGCTTGGGTTTGGGGGCGCGTTGGGCCAGGGTGAGGCCGGGTAGGAGGGCCAGGAGGGCGAAGGGTAGTAGTTTATTCATGGGAGCGGCGGGTGGGCCAGTAGGGAAGCCTAATATCAGGCACGAAGCTACGGGCTGCCGCCGGAGTGGTTTGGCCATTCGGAATAATAAACCAAGCGCCGCCGCCGCTGTGAAGCAGTTAGGGGCCTTTGTTTCCGTTTGTCGCGGCTATTTTGCAGGCACCGGCGAAGAAAAGCAAAACAGCGCTTTCCGAAGTTTTACCGTTTGGCGTTCCAAGCAGAGCGAACGTTGAGCGGACACATATCGAACGGCCAATCATTTTCAACTAATAAGCCAAGATGGACAGCAAAAGCAGCTTAACCCGATTCCTCGAAGCGCAGGCCGGCAACTACCACGATGCCCTCTCGGAAATCAAGTCCGGCCGCAAGCGCACGCACTGGATGTGGTACGTTTTCCCCCAAATCCAGGGACTGGGCCTGAGCGAAACCGCCCGGTTTTATGCGATAACAGACCTGCGCGAAGCCGAGGCATACGCCAAACACCCCGTGCTGGGCCAGCGGCTGGTGGAAATCAGCGCGGCCCTGTTGGCGCTGCAATCGAACGACGCGCACGCCATTCTCGGCAGCCCCGACGATATGAAGCTGCAATCCTCGATGACGCTATTTGCGTCGTTGCCCGGCGCCCCGGCGGTGTTTCAGCAGGTGCTGGATAAATTTTACGGCGGTGAACAGGACGCGAAAACCTTGCGCATCATGGCCGGCTGAGTGAAATTTGGTGGGGCTGCCGTAATGGCTGCCAGGCTACGGCGATAAATCGCACAGCCAGAATCTTTCTGATTCAGAACCACAGAATGGAGCAAAGACCAAAAATCGAAGTACCGTTATTGCCAGCCGACAAAGCCGCGGAAATAGCCGCTTGGGGTGCCCTGGCTGTGCTCTGGGCCCTCACCATCTGGTACCTCATCCGGTTGCCTGACACCATCCCGGTGCACTTCAACGGCGCCGGCGAGCCTGACCGCTACGGCGAAAAAGGCAGCTTGGGGGTGGTATCGCTGGTGGCCACGGCCCTGTTCGGGGCCATGACGGCAGTGACCAATGCCGTGAGCAAATACCCGCACATGCTGAATTACATGGTCACTATCACGCCCGCCAACGCGCTCAGGCAGTACCGGGGCGCCATCCGGGTAGCTCGGAGCTTCAGAATCGGGCTGGTGCTCGTGTTTCTGCAATTGCTATACGAAACGGCGCGGGTAGCCACCGGGCAGGCCGCCGGCCTGGGAGCGTGGTCGATGCCTGTTGACTTCGGATTGCTGTTGCTGCCGCCGGCGCTCTGGTATTGGTGGACGGTGGCGCGGGCGCGGAGTTAAACCGGAACGTCATGCAGCGCGCAGCGAAACATCTCGCGTGCCGCCACTAAACCTGACGATTGAAATGCTACCACGGCCGTTATGCTTCGCTGCGCTCAGCATAACGGCCCTTTAAAACCAAAGCTTCAATCCTATGCCTCCTCCTGCGCCCGGCCCATGAGCCGCACCGTGCCGTAGCCCAACAACAAAAACAGCCCGAACACCAGCGTCACGCCCCAGGTGCCGGGGAAGGAAAAAGGGTGCAAAATGCGGTTCACGATGTCGTAGAACAGCGTGAGCGGGTTGGTCAGCACGTCCCAGGAATTGAAGCGCAGGTAGCGGCCCAGGTAGATGCCGAAGCTGCTGAGCAGCAGCGCCACCGTGGCAAACACCCACCCCGGCCAGAACCCCAGCCGCGCCTGCACCAGCCGCTGCATGTCGGACAGCGACGCGTAAGCCAGCATCAGTCCGTTCCAGGCACAGCTCAGGATAAGGGCCAAATCGTACCACAGCGGCACGCCGGGGCGGGTATCGAGGTGAAAGAGGTCGGTGAGAATGTAGGGCGCATTGGGGAAGAACAGCAGCCACGCCGCACCCACCGGCACCAGCATCCGCGTTTTGAGCGGCCCCTGGGCGATGCCGAGCAAAGTGCTTAGGGCGAAGGGAATAACGGCCAGGAACAGGTTCCAAATCAGGAACAGAAACGTAAAGTGGCCCGTCATCAGCACACGCCCCACTATCAGCAAAAAGCTAAGCGTGAGCGAGGTGCCGAGCACGAACATGAGCGTGAGGCGGGTGCGCGAGAAGGGGAGGGCGGAGGTGAGCAACACGGCAGGCAGTACTGGTGAGTGAGGAAAGATAACGCCCCGCGCCGCGGGTTGCGTATACGCCGCGACCTTGCGGCGGAATGGACGCCCGCTTTTATGGCTAATTTTGCGTTGCTTTCTACGCAGGAAAGCGCTTTCCCTGCCTTGATGTTATTTTCTTTTACGCGGCATAATTCGTTTCGGTGGCTGGTGGCCGGCTTGCTGCTGAGCGCGCCCTCCTTGGCTCAGACGCCGGGCAAGCCGCGCCCCGCCGCGCCCCCGGCTGCCGACCCCGCCGCCCGCTACCGCACCGCCAAAACCCAACTCGACCAGGGCAACAATGCCGCCGCCCTGGCCCAACTGGAGCCATTGGCCCAGCCCAGCGCCCGTTTCGCCCGCGCCGCCGATGCCGCTTACCTGGCCGCGGTAGCCGCCGCCCGCCTCAAGCAGTGGCCCGAAGCCGAACAGCTGCTCAACCTGCTGCGCACCGAGTACCCCACCTATCCCAATATGCCCGATGCCCTGCTGCTGCAGGGGCAGGTTTCCTTCGAGCAGGAAGACTACGACACGGCCCTGAAAACCCTGGCCGCGCTGCCCGCCGGCAAGTTTGCCGCCGAGCGCGAGGGCATGAAGGCCACCTACCTGCCCCGCATAAAGGAGCGCAACACCTGGCTGCGCAACCTGCGCCGCTACCCCGACGACGCCACCCTGGCCCGCGCCTACGCCGACCGCCTCGTGTTCGGCGGCGCCTACACCGACGCCGACCAGGGCCAGCTCAACGACCTCATCACTAAGTTCGGCCTCGACCGCAACCGCTACACGCCGCGCCCCCGCACCGTCGCCAAGAAAAGCAGCTACAACGTGGCGGTGCTACTGCCCTTCGAGCTGAATGACCCGAGTTGGCAGACGGTGCGCAAAAACCAGTTCGTGACCGACCTCTATGCCGGCCTGCGCCTGGCCCAGGACAGCCTGCAGCGCGCCGGCCGCCCGCTCCAGCTCTTCGCCTACGACACCGGCGCCGACACCCTGGCCCTCAAGCAGGTGCTGGCCCTGCCCGAACTGGCCGGCATGGATTTGCTCATCGGGCCGGTATACAAGTCGGGCGCCAAGCTGTTGGGCCGCTACGCCCGCGAGCACCAGATTGTGTGCGTGAATCCGCTGTCGCAGGATGCTGATTTGGTGGTGGATAATCCTTGGCACTACCTGTTTTCGCCCAGTACGGCCACGCAGGGCCGGGTGGCCGCGCAGTTTGCCCTCACCTCCTTCGGCGGCGGAAAGCCTGGCGTGCTGCTACACGAAGACAGTAAGGACGACGCCGCTTTTGCTAACACATACAAGGTCGAATACGAAAGCCAGGGCGGCAAAATCGGCCTGCTCCGGCGTTTCAACCCCGACGTGGACGAAAGCCTGAGCGCCGCCTTCGCCGCCCTCGACCTGCCCAACGCCAGCCACCTGATGGTGTTTTCTGACAACCGCCGCCTCGGGCCCTACACCTTCACGCAGTGGCAGCAGCAGCCCGCCGCCACGCGCGTGCCCCTGCTGGCCCCCGGCTCCTGGCTCGAAAACCCGCGCCTCGACGTGTCGCAGCTCGGTATGGCGGGCGTTTACTTCATTCAGCCCAAGTACTACGACGAGCAGGGGCCGGGCTTCCGCCGGTTTCGGCAGCTGTATTTGCAAAGGCAGCACCTGCCGCCGTCGCTGTTCGCCAGCCAGGGCTTTGAGCTGCTGATGTATTTCGGCACGGCGCTGTTCCAGTACGGCCCGGCCTTTCAGGCCAACTTGTCCAGCGCCGGGGCCACACCGGGCGTCATTTTCGACGGCATGAACTACAGCGGCGGCGCCCACGACAACCAGGTGGTGCCTATTGTCAAGCTCAGCAACCTGGAGCTGCAGGTGCTGCGGTAGGTTCTTTTTTTGACTTTCTAACAATCAAACAGAACGTCATGCTGAGCGCAGCCGAAGCAGCTCTACCGCAGTTGTAATTAATTACTCTCGTGGTAGAGCTGCTTCGGCTGCGCTCAGCATGACGTTTATTTCTCTTCAATTCTGATAACCACCACATGCTTAACCTCACCACTTCCGCCGCCCTCTTCGAACGCGCCAAAACGCTCATTCCCGGCGGCGTCAACTCCCCGGTGCGGGCCTTTCGTTCGGTAGGCGGCTCACCGGTGTTCATGCAAAGCGCCAACGGTGCCTGGCTCACCGACGTGGACGGCAACCGTTACGTGGACTTCATCAACTCTTGGGGACCGATGATTCTCGGCCACGCGCCGCAAGTGGTACTCGATGCTGTAAAAGAGGCCCTGCCGCACTCGCTCAGCTTCGGCGCGCCCACCAGCCGCGAAGTCGACATGGCCGAGTTGATTCGTCAGATGGTGCCCAGTATTGAAAAGGTGCGCCTCGTGAATTCCGGCACCGAGGCCTGCATGTCGGCCATCCGGGCGGCGCGGGGCTACACCGGCCGGGCCAAAATCATCAAGTTTGAAGGCTGCTACCACGGCCACGGTGATGCCTTCCTGATTGCGGCCGGCAGCGGGGCGCTCACCGCCGGCGAGCCCGACTCGGCCGGCGTGACCCAAGGCGTCGCCCAGGACACCCTCACCGCGCCCTACAACGACCTGCCCGCCGTCGAAGCCCTCATCGCCGCCAACCCCGGCCAGATTGCGGCCCTCATTCTGGAGCCCGTGGTGGGCAACATGGGCCTCGTGGCCCCGGCCGAAAACTTCCTGCAGGCCCTGCGCGACCTGTGCACCGAGCACGGTATCGTCCTCATTTTCGATGAGGTGATGACCGGCTTCCGCCTCGCGCAAGGCGGCGCGCAGGAGCTATACGGCATCAAAGCCGACATGACGACGCTGGGCAAAATCATTGGCGGTGGCCTGCCCGTGGGCGCCTACGGCGGCCGCGAAGACATCATGAACTGCGTGGCGCCCGCCGGCAAGGTGTACCAAGCCGGCACGCTCTCCGGCAACCCCATGGCCACCGCCGCGGGCATGGCGCAGCTCCGCTACCTGCACGAGCACCCCGAACTCTACACGGCCCTCGAAGCCAGCAGCGCCCGCCTCGCCGACGGCACCCGTCAGATTGCCGCCGAGCTGGGCCTGAACTACACCGTGAACCGCGTGGGCTCGATGTTTAGCCTGTTCTTCACCAGCGAGCCCGTCACCAACCTCGACGACGCCAAAAAATGCGATACCGCCGCGTTTGGCCGCTATTTCCACGCCATGCTGGAGCGCGGTGTCTATCTGGCGCCCTCGCAATTTGAAGCTCTGTTCGTGTCCACGGCCATCACTGATGAGCTGGTGGAAATGTACCTGAAAGCCTGCCGCGAGTCGCTCATTGAGGCCCATCGCGCCCAGTAGCGTCCGATAGAACGTCATGCAGAGCGCAGCGAAGCATCTTTACCGCAGTAGTAATTGATTTTACTTCCGCGGTAAAGATGCTTCGCTGCGCTCTGCATGACCGTTTCTTCGCGAAACTCAATTTTTCAAACTTCGCGAAACCTTGCGCTATACCTTTGCCCCATGTTGAAACAGCTTTTTCTAGCGCTGCTGCTATTACTTGGGCCTCTTGCTCACGCCGAAACGCCCGCCCAGGCCAACAAGCGCCTCTTCGATAAAACCATCGACGAGCTGAACTTCCGCACCATGGAAACGGTCTACGACAAGTCGTTCACCCGCGGTAAGTTTCCGCTCACGCTGCGCACCGCCGCCGCCCGGCGCCAATTTGATGGCTTCGGCACCAACGCGGCGCTCAAGCAGCTGTTTATGAACTACAACGGCATTGCCGAGCGGTATAAAAACCGTTTCGGCAACGGGCCCATGACGTTGGCCGAGTTCGACAAGCAGCTTAAATCGGTGCTGCTGGATAAGAACTTTGAGTTCTTCATCCACAACCTGCCGCGCGACGAGCGGGTGGCCCTCATTCGGGCCGAGCAGCGCCTCATTCAGCAGGCCAGTGCCCAGTTCAACGACTCCGGCCAGTCCGCCGGCCCGGCGGCTGAAGCCGCCGAAACCGAAGCCCAGCCCGAAGCTCCCATGTCAGCCCCGCTGACCACCACCAATTCCGGCAGCCCAGAAGCCGAAAGCCCTGCCGCCTCCGAAGAAGCCCCGCTCACTAGTGCGCCCGTGGCAGTCGAGGCGCCCGGCCCGGCCCCCCGCCACGATTGGCTCGATTACTTTACGCTGCTCTTCAGCCTGGGTAGCCTGCTGACGCTATTGTATCTCACCACCAGCGTGTTGCCGGCCATGAGCCGCCGCATCAACAACCTGTCTGCCGACCCCGAGCCCGAATCGGAGCCGCGCAGCCTCGTGAGCAGGCTGCGGCCCACCCGCTCGCCCGGCCTGCGCGAAGACCGTTACGACGAGGACGAAGACGACGACTTCGAGCCCGCCGGCCCGTCGCGCCACGACGACGACTAGATTGAACAAGCTCAAGAAAAACGTCATGCAGAGCGCAGCGAAGCATCTTTACCGCAGTTGCTAACCCAATCGAAGGTTTACTGGTAGCGGGCAAGATGCTTCGCTGCGCTCTGCATGACGTTTTAATAAATAAGACGTTCTAAAAAAAGCCCCCACCATTACATGATTCTGACCGACCAGCAAATCCTCGCGGAAATTGAAAAAGGCACCATCGTCATCGAGCCTTACGACCGCGCCTGCCTGGGTACCAATTCCTACGACGTGCACCTGGGCAAGTACTTGGCCACCTACCGCGACGCGGTGCTGGACGCGCGCAAACACAACGAAATCGAAACCTTTGAAATCCCGGAGGAGGAAGGTTTCGTGCTGGAGCCCGGCAAGCTCTACCTGGGCGTGACGCAGGAGTATACCGAAACCCACGCCACCGTGCCTTTCCTCGAAGGCAAGAGCAGCGTGGGCCGCTTGGGTATCGATATTCACGCCACTGCCGGCAAGGGCGACGTGGGCTTCTGCAACCATTGGACACTGGAAATCAGCGTGTCGATGCCGGTGCGGGTGTACCGCAATATGCCTATCGGCCAGCTAATTTATTTTGTAGTGCAGGGCGACGTGGCCACCTTCTACAACCGCAAGCAAAACGCCAAATACAATGACCGGACCGACAAACCGGTAGAGTCGATGATGTGGAAAAACCAATGGTAGCATATTTGGCTGGGGCTATGTATGCGGGCTGATTCCGAACCGGAACCGCGTTTGGTGCGTTTAAACCTATAACTGAGCCTCCTTTCCTCTGGCCCGGTCCTTGCGTACGAGTATTACCAAAGCCCCTACGACGATGACTACGAAAATCACTTTTGCTTCTCTGATTTTGGCTCTGTTGGCTGGCTCGGCCAGTGCTCAGCAGGCGCCCCGCACCTCCACCGTGGCCCCGCAGGACAAAACCCAGTCCAGCCCGCGCCTCAATCCCGTGGCCGAGCGCGCCGACCGCCTCAGCAACCACATGGTGCGCGACCTGCACCTGAACAACTACCAGGCCACCAAGCTGCGCGCCATCAACGCCGATAAAGTGGCCAAGATGGCTGCTATTGAGCGCAAAAACGCGGGTAATCAGAAGCTTATTGACGAAGAGTGCAACGGCGTGTGCAAGGAGCGCGACAAGGAGCTCATGGCTGTGCTCAGCAACGACCAGTATAGCAGCTACTTCGGCTCCCGCGCTACTTACTATCGGTACGACAAGGATTACGCCTCGCAGTCGGCCAGCATCCTGCTGACCAACTCGGTGCAGAACCCCAGCCCCGCTCGCGCCAACGACGCCACTATTTCACCAACGCCCGAACGCCCGACTAACCGCCCGGCCGGCAACCTGGGCCGCAACGCCCGCTAGTTCTGTAGCGCACACCTCAGCCTGCGCAATGTAAATGCAAAAAAGCCCTGCTGGTATTGCCAGCGGGGCTTTTTACTTTCCGGCGCGTTTGTAATCGCACAAGCAGAAGCCTGTGCTACAGGATTATTGGCCCTGTTCCTGCTTGTCCAGATACTCCGACAGTTCCTTGCAGAGCGCACGCATCTTGTTAGCCATTTCCTTGTCGTCGGTGGCCGTCACAATGTTTTCAGCCATTGAGCCGATGTTATCCACCACGAAGCGCTTCATCTCGTCCACGGGCATGTCCTTGGTCCAAAGGTCAATTTTCATGGTGCCCACCTGTTCCCGGTCCCACAGCGCGATGTTGATGGCCTTGGCGAAGTGAATATCCGGCCCCGCATCGGTGGCCGACCAGCTGATGGCCTCGGGTACTTTGTTGTCGTCGAGAGCAATGCTGAAGCGGATTTCTGATTTTTTCATGGGTTGTGAAGAAGAAAAGCAGAACGTCATGCTGAGCGCAGTCGAAGTATCTCGCGTGCAGCAGTAATTAACTTACTTGCGCGGTAGAGATGTTTCGGCTGCGCTCAGCATGACGTTCTGAGTCAGTGCGATAAAAATTATACGTAGTTGTTCAGCATCACCGGCATCACCAGCATCAGGATGCTTTCGTTGTCATCGGGCGTGGTGGGCATGAGCAGGCCGGCACGGTTGGGCGTGCTCAGCTCCAGTGTGATTTCCTCGGAGTCGATGTTCGACAGCATTTCGAGCAGGAAGCGGGCGTTGAAGCCGATTTCCATGTCCTCGCCGTCGTACTGGCACGTCAGGGTTTCCTTGGCTTCGTTGCTGAAATCCAGGTCCTCGGCCGACACCACCAACTCCGAGCCGGCCAGGCGCAGGCGTACCTGGTGGGTGGTTTTATTGGAGTAGATGCTGATGCGGCGCACCGAATTTAGTAGCTCCGAGCGGTTGATGATGAGCTTGTTGGGGTTGCTCACCGGAATCACGTTCTCGTAGTCCGGGTACCGCTCGTCGATGAGGCGGCACACGAGGCGCATCTGGTTGAAGCTGAAGAAGGCGTTGCTCTGGTTGAACTCCATCTTCACCGGCGTGGCCTCCGAGGGCAGGGTGCCTTTGAGCAGGTTGAAGGCTTTGCGCGGGATGATGAGGTTGGCGGTTTGGCCGGCGCCCACATCCTGGCGGCGGTAGCGCAGCAGGCGGTGGCCGTCGGTAGCCACGAAGGTCACCTGCGAGTCGGCCAGCTGCACCAGAATGCCGGTCATGGCCGGGCGCAGCTCGTCGGTGCTCACCGCGAAAATGGTTTTGTTGATGGCGCGCGCGAGCGACGACGAGGGCATCTCAATCGGGGCCGAGCCCTTCACCACCGGCACGCGGGGGAAGTCGGCGGCGTTCTCGCCCGCCAGCTTGTAGCGGCCGTTCGAGGAGCTGATTTCGATGGTATAGGTTTCCTCGTCCAGCGTGAAGGTCACGGGTTGGTCGGGCAGGTTTTTGAGGGTATCGAGCAGGATGCGGGCGGGGGCGGCAATGCGGCCGGTGTCGCGGGCTTCCACGGGCAGCTCGGTAATCATGCTCGTCTCCAGGTCGGAGGCGGTGATGGTGAGCTTACCGGCCTCAATCTCAAAGAGAAAGTTCTCCAGAATGGGCACCACGGGGTTGTTCGTAACCACGCCGTTGATGCTTTGCAGCTGCTTGAGCAGCGCGGAGGACGAAACAATAAATTTCATAAGAGGGCCTGGGCTTTGGTTGGGGGAGGGCAAAGATACGCGGCGGGGTTGGGCTTTGGAAAGGGGAAGCGGGCCGGGGCAATACTTCTTTTGGCGGGCAGGAGCAGCGGGTTTAATTGGTGTCGCGCTGCTACTGGCTTCGCAGATTTCTGCGTTGGTAGAATGTCCCCCAAAGCTATGTTTCGGCACGCGCCTGCCTCGCTCAACGAGCCGACGCGCCGCTTCGGGATACATCCCAAGCGGCAAAAAACCGGCTTACCTTCGCTCACTGATTGAAAAGACCCTTGTTTTGCCCCAGAAACGAGGCAACAACCTGGCTGGCTCAACCAAAACCCATGAAGCTTTTCGAGATTATGCCCCTCACGGCGCCGCGCGTGCCCATTGTCATCAGCGTGCCGCACGCCGGCACCGAGTTTCCCGACGACATCCGGGCCGAGCTGAAGCCCGGCCTGCTGCCGCCCGATGATACCGACTGGTTCGTGCATCAGCTCTACGATTTCGCCACCGAGTTGGGCATTCCCATCATCAAAGCCAATTACAGCCGCTGGGTGGTCGACCTCAACCGCAACCCCGACAGCAGCCCGCTCTACCACGACGGCCGCGTGCTCACCGGCCTCTGCACCAGTACCACCTTCCTCGGCGAGCCCATTTACGCCGATGAGCGGCAGGAAGTAGCGCCGGCCGAAGTGGCCCGGCGCAGGACTATGTATTTCGAGCCTTACCACCAGGCGCTGCAGGAGCTGCTGGACGATACCCACGTGCTTTTCGGGGAAGTATTGCTCTGGGACTGTCATTCCATCCGACGCTCGGTGCCGGCTATTCACGCCGGGCCGTTCCCGGATTTGATTCTGGGCAGCGCCGATGAAACCTCGGCTTCAGCCGAAATCATCGGCGCGGCATTGCAGCAATTGGGCGCGGGGCCGTATTCGCTCAGCCACAACACGCCCTTCAAAGGCGGCTACATCACACGGCACTTCGGCCGGCCCGAAGCCCGGCAGCACGCGCTCCAGCTCGAAATGTCCAAGGACCTGTACATGGACGATGCCGAGCAGGCCTACGACGAACAACGGGCCGGGCAAGTCCAGGCGGTGCTTCGTCAAACGCTGCTCACGCTGAGCCAGATGCTCAAACCTTATTAAAAACTACCATCCGGCTGCTTCGCCAGCCCCATCCGGCCGTTTGCTCATGGTGTACTATCGGTTTTCTTCCCTGCTTTTAAAAGATGGCTGGCTCAGCCCGGCCTACGTTGGTGTCGACGAGCAGGGCCTGATTGGGTACCTCGCGTCACAGCCGCCCGCCGAAGCCGGCGCGGCCGTGCAGACGGTGGCGGGCGTGGCCTTGCCCGGCTTCCAGAATGCCCACTCGCACGCCTTCCAGTACGGCATGGCGGGGCAGGCCGAGCAGCACGCGCCCGGCACGCGCGACGATTTCTGGAGCTGGCGCGAGGCCATGTACGCCTGCGCCGAAACCTTCAGCCCTGAGCAGAATGAGCAGGTAGCCACCACCTTGTACCGCCACCTGCTACGCAACGGCTACACCTCAGTGGTCGAATTTCACTACCTGCACCACGACCCCACCGGCCGCCCATACACCAACCTGGGCGAAATGGGCGAGCGCCTGGTGGCCGCCGCTCGCACGGCCGGCATCAAAATCACCTTGGTGCCCGTGTTCTATCAAAAAGGCGATTTCGGCCGGGAGCCCCAGCCCCGGCAGCGCCGGTTTATTTTACCAACGCTGGATGACTACCTGCGCCTGCTGGATGCCAACCGCGAAGCGGTGAAGCACTACGAGCGTGCCAGTCTGGGATTCGGCGTACACTCGCTCCGGGCCGTGGAGGCGGGCGATGTGCTGGCCACCCATTCCCAAGGCCCCGCCGACCTGCCTTTCCACCTCCACGCCGCCGAGCAAACGCTGGAAGTGGAGCGCAGCCTGGCCCACCTCGGCGCCCGTCCCGTAGAATGGCTGCTCGACAACCTCCCGCTCAACGACCGGTTCCACCTCGTGCACTGCACCCACATGACCACCGATGAAACCACGCGCCTAGCCCGCTCCGGCGCGCAGGTCGTGCTCTGCCCCGGCACCGAGGGCAACCTGGGCGACGGCATCTTTCCGCTGGTGGAGTACGCCGAGGCCGGCGGCCGCTGGTCCATCGGCACCGACAGCCACATCAGCCTCAATCCGCTGGAAGACCTGCGCTGGCTCGATTACGGCCAGCGTCTCATCCACCGCCGCCGCAATATCTTCGCCGACGGCGCCTCCGTACTGGTCGATAAGACCTTTTTCGCCGGCCACAAAGCCGCCGGGCGCACCCCCAAGGATTATTTCGCCCTCGGCCAGCCGCTCGATGCGGTGGTGTATGACAGTAGCCACCCGCTACTGGCGCAGGCCGGGCCGCAGCACCTGCTGCCCGCCGTGGTATATACGGCCGACCCTTCGGCCATTCTCGGCACGCTGGTGGATGGGCAGTGGGCGTATTGGGCTGAGGAACTAAAACAGGGAAAAACTGCGCTTAGAGCATGATTTTAGAACAGAAAATTCTCAATTCGCTCGACCATGCGAATGATGGCTACTACTGCAATTTTATTCCGCTAAATCATCCATACTCCTACCTGATTGATACAAGGTTAAATGTGTTTCGTGGTGACGGGCAATGGGCAATAGCTGCTGAAATCCTTGGCTATAATCCGAGAGGCAGCCGCATAGAATTGAATATCTTCTACTATGGGAACTGTCTGATTAATCTGGAGAGGTATAATAATCGGGATACCAATTACTACGATGCCGCCCCGATTGACGAAGATTCCTTCAGCGCAGCCACTACTGATGGTTTGTTGAATCCTGAAGCAACCACCTTATTGGTGCACGGCGCCAAATTGGCCTTAAGCCATAACAAGGATGATTATGAACGCGCCGGGATTGGCTTGGTAGAATATGAGCCGGGCAGCATAAGCATGGAAGAAGTAGGCCGGCTGCTGATTACGCAAAATCAAGCAGCGTTTCGAGCTACTGATGCTGAGTTATATAAATCGATTCCTGAGCATCTAAGGAAGCTTCTAGTACTGGACCATTGGTACCATAAGGACTTTACAGTTGGTCCGCCCAAAATTATGTCTGATGAGGACATTTTTAGGGCATACGAGTTAAATCGGGGTATAGGAGGGCTGCACGGGATGAGTGTGGAAGCATTAACTGCGACTATTCGAGCCCAGGAGCGGCGCATGGGAAAGTTTGAACGGGAGCAGTGGAATACTGACCGTCCCAGCAGCTACGAAACTTGGCAGCAGCTTGCAAAAGTGCTGCAAACAGGTGACACCAGCCATTACAAACCCACGCTGGCACCAAATACCCACTGGTCGAATTGGCCTGAGTCTGGCTCGTTATAACGGCCCCTCTAACTCCCAAACGCCGCGTAGCGCCGCTTGCGTCGCCACGCCCGCACGGCCCCGAACGCGCCCAGCAGCGCCAGCGGCACGCCGAGGTTGAGCAGTTGCCAGCGGCGGCGCTGTTCGGCCAGCTTTACTTTGTCGAGGGGGCGGAGGGTGATTTGCTTGCCGCGCACGGCGATGAGGCCGGTTTCGTCAAGCAGGTAATCGGTGGCGTTGAGCACCAGCTCGCGGTTGGCGAATTCGGTGTTGGCCAGGCGGTCGAAGCCCAGGCGGTAGGGATTGCCGGTTTTGGGGTCAATGTCGGAGCGGATGAAGTCGCCGTCGGAAATGACCAGGATTTTGCTGGGCTTGGCGTTGGCCGGCTTTTCGGGCTGGAACTGCAGGGTGCCGGGCCGGGCACGGTTGGCGAAGAGCGAAGTGAACTGGCCTTCAAGTAAGTAGCCCACAGGCTGAAAACTCTTTTGGTAGAGCTTGGGGTTGGGCTCCAGGCGGGCATCGTTGAAGTTGATGGGCACCGGGGCAGGCAGTACGCGGGTGTAGCGCGAGGTGCTCATGAGCGCCGTTTTGCGGATGCCGGTGGCTTTCACCGTATCCATGTTGCCCGTGAACTTGAGGTACACCGCATCCAGGTTGCGGGTGATGGGGTGGGGGCTGAACTTGTTGATGAGCGGGTAGAGCTGCCAGGGCATGGGCTCGATTTTGGGCTTGTTGCCATCGAGGCCGGTCACGAGCGGAATCTGGCCGCTGTTGAGGTCGAGCAGCAGATTCTGGTTTAGGCGCAGGCCGTATTTGAAGAACAGGTCGTCGAGGTTGAGGTCGTAGGGCGTCGCCAGGGCCACGCCGTTGCGGCTCACGCTGTCGAGGTCCACGCGCAGCGCGTCCACGAAAAACATGGCCTTTCCGCCTTGGGTGATGAACTGGTCGAGCTTGAACTTGTCGTCTTCAGAATAGGGCGTTTTGGGCTGGGCCACCACGATGGCATCGAGCGCGCTCAAATCCTTCACCTTGCTCAGCGTGACGCGAAACACGTCGTACTGTTGCTGCCAGGTGCCGAGGATGTCGCCAGCCTGCGCGTTGGTCAGCTCGCCGTGGCCTTCCACCACACCGATGCGCTTGCGCAGCGTCGGCACTAGCGTGCGGATGGTGCTGGCCAACTCGTATTCCAGCCCTTCGATGCTTTGGTTGAGGCGCACGTCGGCTGGGGCGGCTTGGTTGCCGCGCAGCAGCAGCACGTTTTTGTCTTTGCCGCCCACGCTCACCACAGCGTAGGGAAAAATGATTTTCTCCACGCGCTTGCCGTTTTCGGTGGCGCCAAGGTTGGTGGGTTTCAGCCCTTTCTTGAACAGCGAGGTATAGAAGGCGTTGCGCGCGGCTTCGGTGCTGCCGGCGCTGGGGTCGATAAAAATGTAGTTCAGGTTAGCCCCACCGTATACCTGGAATTCGGTCAGCGTCTCGCGCACACCCTGCTCTAAGCGGCGAAAAGCGGGTGGGAAGTCGCCGGTCAGGTACACCGTAATGGTGACCGGCTGCTTGAGGTCGCGCAGCAACGTTTTAGTAGCCGGCGACATCGTGTAGCGCTTTTCTTCGGTCAAATCAAGCCGGAAGAAGAAGCGCTGGGCAATAAAGTTAAACAGCAATAGTCCGCCTAAAACGGCGGCAAACGTGAGCAAATCGCGCTGCTTACGCGATGCAGGAACCGGAGCCGGAGGAGTAGTCAACGTATTTTCCATTACCAATTACGACTCCGTAAGGCCAGGCGCGTGGCTTGTAGCGCCACGGCCACCACACTGAAGAAATAAACCAGGTCCCGCGAGTCAACCAAGCCCTTGCTTAGGTCGCGGTAGTGCGCCGCTATGCCCAGTTGGCTCACGTAATAAGCCGAACTGCCTTGCAGCACCGAGGCCAGCGAATCGAATCCCGAGTAAACCAGAAAGCAGCCCACCACCGCTACCAGAAACGCAATAATCTGGTCGCGCGTGAGGGCCGAAGCCAGCACGCCAATGGCCGCAAATACCGCCGCCAGCAACGCCAGCCCCAGATAAGACCCCACCGTGGCGGCCGAGTCGATGTTGCCCTCGGGGCTGCCCAGCTTATACACCGAATAATAGTAAAGCAGCGTTGGAACCAGCGCCAGTAATGCCAACAGGAAACACGCCAGATATTTGCCGCCAATTATCTGCCCGTCCGTCAGCGGGCGCGTCAGCAGCAGCTCAATGGTGCCGGCCTTTTTCTCCTCTGCAAAGGTCCGCATGGTGATGGCCGGAATCAGAAACAGGAAAATCCACGGCGCCAGGTTAAACAGCGTTTGCAGGTCGGCGTAGCCGTAATCGAGCACGCTGCTATCGGGGAAAACCCAGACGAACAGGCCCGTTGCAACCAGGAAAACCCCCAGCACCACGTAGGCCACTGGGGAATTCAGGAAGGCATTGAATTCTTTTCTTAAAATGGTGAGCATAGGCTGGGACGTCCACCAAAGAACGTCATGCTGAGCGCAGTCGAAGCATCTCTACTGCGCAAGTAATTAATTTAGTATAGCGGTAGAGATGCTTCGGCTGCGCTCAGCATGACGTTCTTTTTAGTTGGGGCTTTCATTCACTTTTATTTCGTCAATTCCCCAAATACCTCCTCCAGGCTCTGGTGCTCCTGCCGCAGCCCCAGCAGAATCCAGCCTTCCTGCCCGGCCAGGCGCGAGACAGCGGCGCGCACGTCCACGCCCGGCGCGGTTCGCAGCAACACGGTGCCACCCGGCGCGGCCTCTACGTGGCGCACGCCGGGGAGCTGGGCCAGCTTGGCCGCATCCACCGCGCCTTCAAACTCGGCGCGTACCACGGTTTCGCCGGCGGCGCGGGCGGCCAGCTCGGCCACCGGGCTGTCGGCCACCAGCTTGCCCCGGCTTATGATGAGCACGCGTGAGCACAAAGCCGTGACTTCGGGCAGAATATGGGTGCTGAAAATGACGGTTTTGTCCTCGCCCACCTCGCGGATGAGCTGGCGGATTTCCAGAATCTGGTTGGGGTCGAGGCCGGTGGTGGGCTCGTCGAGGATGAGGACGTCGGGGTCGTGGATGAGGGCCTGGGCCAGGCCCACGCGCTGCCGATAACCCTTGCTGAGCGCGCCAATCTGCTTGTTTTGTTCGCGGCTGAGGCCCACGCGGCGCACCAACTCGGCTACGCGGGCGCGCAGGTTTTTGCCGCTCAGGCCGTGCACCGAGCCGATGAATTCGAGGTACTCGTGCACGTACATGTCGAGGTAGAGCGGGTTGTGCTCGGGCAGGTAGCCCACGTGGTGGCGCACGGCCAGGCTGTCGGTAAGAACGTCGTGGCCGGCCACGCGCACGGTGCCGGCGGTAGGAGGAAGGTAGCCGGTGGCAATTTTCATGGTGGTGCTCTTGCCCGCGCCATTCGGCCCGAGGAAGCCCACGATTTCACCCTTGCCCGCCGTGAAGCTGATATTGTCCACGGCATTCTGGGTGCCGTAGGTTTTGGTCAGGTGCTCGATTTCTACCATATATCAATTCTTTAAACAACTAACAGGGCTACAGCCAAAGGTGCAATTTGGATAATTAGCCAAATAATGGCTATCCATACAAAAAGCCCTTTTGTTCCTTTCCAGCGAGGTTCTGAAGCACGCCATTGGCGAACGGAATACCACAGTAAAACAAGCCCGGGAATGAAGAACATGGCTACTTCACCTGCGCCGGCCGCAACTGTATTTCTGAAATCATGGTCGTGTCCGGCGCTTCCACAGCGTGCACAATAGCGGCGGCAATGTCTTCGGGCTGCATCTTGTGCGGGTCGGGCGCGGGGCCGGGTTCTTTGCCGTTGAAGTTGGTTTCCACCGAGCCGGGCATCACGCACGTCACGCGGATGCCGGCCGGGCGCAATTCCTTAAATAAGGCATCTGAAAAGCCGCGCACCGCAAACTTAGTGGCGCAGTAGCCCGACATGCCGGCCGTTCCCGCCGTGCCGGCCAGCGACGCCACGTTCACGATGTGGCCTTGTTTCTGGCGCTTCATCTGCGGCAACACGGCGCGGGTGCAGAGAAAAGTGCCCAGCACGTTGGTGTCGAACATCGTCTTCCAGTCCTCGGTTTTGAAGCCGTCGACGTCGCCCATGATGCCCAGGCCGGCGTTGTTCACCAGCACGTGGATTTCGGGGCCCAACTCGCGCTGGGTGTTGGTGAAAGCTTCGGCAATGGAGTGCTCGTCCTGCACATCGCACTCGAAAAACTGGAACCGGTCGTGCGCCAGCCCCTCGGGGGCGGTGCGGGCCCAGCCGGCCACGGCAGCGCCTCGCGCCAGCAGCGCTTCGACGGTGGCCCGGCCAATTCCTTTGCTGGCGCCGGTCACGATGGCAACTTTACCGGTAAGGTCCATTTATCTTTGGAAAAAGTAAGGAAGCAAATGCGCAAGATGAGTTTGCGGCCGCAAGTTAGCGGCCCGGGAGGGTTAAACGGAATGCGTAGCCTGGGACGTTGGGCAATGGGAACGACGCTGGCTGCCGGATTGAGCACCTGCGGGCCCGGCCACGGCACCGATTGCCTGAAAAGCACCGGCACCATCATCACCGAGCGCCGCGAGGTGGCTGCCGGCCTCACCACCGTCACGGCCTTCGACAACGTGGACCTGCGCCTCGTGCAAGACACCCAAACCTACGCCGAAGTGCGCGCCGGTGAAAACCTGATTGGCGACATCGAATTCACCCGCAAAGGCGATGCCCTCGAAATTGCTAACACCAGCCGCTGCAACTGGGCCCGCAGCTACGACTCGCCCCGCGAAGTGACATTGCACCTGCCGCGCGTCACCAGCGTGTTCCTGCGCGGTCAGGGCAACGGCAGCACCGTGGGCGAGTTCGCGCAGGATACCATCTTCTTCCACCTCATCGGGGCCGGCGACTACGACTTGACCGTGCGCGCCAAGCAGTTGTTCCTCGACCAGTACGAGCTGGGCGACCTCACCGTGCGCGGCTCCACCACCGAAGTGAATTTCACCCTCGGCGGCTCCGGCCGTTTGTTTGCGCAAGGCCTGGCTACCCGCCGCTGCTACTTCAACATGACCCGCGACAGCGACGGCAGCGCCCACGTGCGCGCCACCGACATCGTGGGCGGTACCGTGGCTGGCAACGGCACGCTCTACTACGGCGGCCCGCCCGCCACTACCGACATCCGGGTGACGGGCAAGGGCGGTAAAAAAGCTGAGTGAATCTCACGAAATCCCATGAATCTACCTGATTACTCCTCGTTGAATTTGGGGTTAGCGTACCAAATAATAAAGTGGGCGGTGCTGCTGATGCTTATCATCACTGCCTCCTTCTGGCGCAAAGGTGGTTTGTTGCTGAATTTGCTGCTTGTGGCAGGCGTTGCGTTCACAGCCATCGGTTCATTGTTTAAAATATCGCATTGGGCATTTGCCGACGTGCTGATGCTATCAGGCGCTGCGCTGCTGGCTGTAAGCTATACTTGGTGGTACCGCGCCAAACCGCAGTGCTATTTGCTCGACCATCTTAAGCTGGCTTGGGTGCTGGCCACCGGTGCCGCCGTGGTAGCCGTCGTTTTTCATGGTTTCATAAGGCCAATAGCTGGCATTGCCGAAGTGCTTTTCTGGGCAATGGCTTTGCTGTATATCTACCAACGATGGATTCAGCGCCCCACCCAAATGGCCGACTGATGCCTACAAATCCCCCAGCTGCGGCCGAATTAGCAGCTCCTCCACCACGGCGTGGGGCGAGAGCGAGTAGGTGCCAAACACGGCTTCGGCCACGTCCTCGGCCTGCACAAATCGCTCCGGCGGCAGCTCCACGCCGGCCCAGCTGGCCGTGAGGGTGGGGCCGGGCAATACGGCCGTCACGCGCACGCCGCTGGGCTTCAGCTCCTCGCGCAGGTTTTTGGTGAAGCCCAGCAGCGCGTGCTTGGCAATGCCGTAGGAGCCGCCGTTGGGGTAGGCCGTGATGCTGGCCGTGGAGCAGATGGTGAAAATGTGGCCGCGCCCGCGGGCAATGAAGCCCGGCAGCAGGGGCAGGGTCACGTCGTAGGCGCTGAGCAGGTTCACGGCCAGCATCTGGCGCAGTTGCGAGCCATCGACGGGCTCGTCTTGCAGGCGGCCGGGCACGAATGCACCGGCATTGTTCACCAGCACCTCCACGGGTAGGCCTAGGCCCAGCACGAAGGCGGCGAAGCGGGCGCAATCGGCGGGCTGGCTGAGGTCGGCGGCTTGGGTGTGCAATATCGCGCCGGGAACATCGTCTGCCATTTCGGTTGTGAGGGCGGCCAAGTCGGCGGCCGAGCGGGCGCAGGTGGCCACCGGAAAGCCGGCCCGCAAAAAGCGCGACACTAGGGCGCGCCCAATACCTTTGCTGCCGCCGGTCACGACAATTAATTTTTCGTTCGTTTGCACTGTTTTCGCTGGTTTTTACGTAAAGTCCCGGGCTGCCGTAATCGGCCCTGCTAGTAACTCTACGGCCCAAACTTCGGTTTTTAATTCTCAACAATATCGTATGCTCACAACATTAGGCTCGTTCGTCCTCTTCCTGCGCGGCATGGTCACGCGCACCGAGCGGTTTCGGGTGCTCTGGAACCGCACCATCGACGAAGCCATCCTCATCGGGGTCGATTCCATCGTCATCGTTTCCATCGTGTCGGCCTTCATCGGGGCCGTAACCTGCGTTCAGATTGCCTACAACCTCACCAACCCGCTCATTCCGCAGTCGACTATCGGCTACATGGTGCGCGAAATGACCATTCTGGAGCTCGCGCCCACCATCACCAGCATCGTGCTGGCCGGCAAAGTCGGCTCCAGCATCGCCGGCGGCCTGGGCACCATGCGCATCACCGAGCAGATTTCAGCCCTTGAAGTAATGGGCATCAATTCCACGTCTTATCTCGTGCTGCCGCGCATCCTGGCCGCCCTGCTCATGTTTCCCATGCTGGTGATTCTGGCCATGCTGCTGTCCATTCTGGGCGGCTACCTGGCCGGCACCCTCACCGGCGTGATGACGGCCCAGGATTACATTGAAGGCATCCGCACCGATTTTATCCCATATAACATCGTGTTCGCCCTCATCAAAGCCACCGTGTTTGCTTTCCTCGTGTCGGGCATTTCGGCTTTCAAAGGCTACTTCACCACTGGAGGCGCCCTCGAAGTAGGCGCAGCCAGCACCGGCGCCGTGACCAACTCCATCATCGCCATCCTCATCGCCGACTTCGCTCTGGCGGCGCTGCTGCTTTGAGTTAAATGGTTGAATTGTCGAATGGCTAAACGGTTGAATTGAAGGGTTGATTTTGTTACAACCTCCAGTTCACTCAGCTAGCAATTCAACCATCCACCAATCCCAACAATTCATCAATCAAAAAATGATTGAAGTATCAAATATTGAAAAGTCGTTCAACGGCACGCCCGTGCTCAAGGGCATTTCGTGCGTGTTCGAATCGGGCAAGTGCAACCTGCTGCTCGGCGGCTCGGGCACGGGCAAAAGCGTACTGCTACAGTGCATCGTGGGCCTGATGAAGCCGGACATCGGCTCCATCACCTTCGATGGCACTGTGTACACCAACAGCAAGATTGATATCCGGCAGGAAATTCGCCGCAAAATCGGGATGCTGTTCCAAGGCTCGGCGCTATTCGACTCGATGACCGTGGCCCAAAACGTGGAATTTCCGCTCCAGATGCTGACGCCCGAAATGAGCCCCGAAGAGCGCCGCGAGCGGGTCGAGTTCTGCCTCAAGCGCGTGGGCCTCGAAAAAGCCGGCGACAAAATGCCCGCCGAAATTTCGGGCGGCATGAAAAAGCGCGTGGGCATTGCCCGCGCCATCGCGCCGCAGTGTACCTACTTGTTTTGCGACGAGCCCAACTCCGGCCTCGACCCCGCCACCAGCATCAAGATTGACGAGCTGATTCACGAAATTACGCACGAATACAACATCACCACCGTCATCGTGACTCACGACATGAACTCGGTGATTGAAATCGGTGAGCACATCATCTTCCTGCACCAGGGTAAGAAGCTTTGGGACGGCACTAAAGATGAAATTCTCAACGCCACCGTGCCCGAACTGCGCGAATTCATCTTCAGCAGCAGCCTGGTGCGCGCCGCCAAACGCGTGGACGAAGAAACCGAAGGCGGCATGGCTGCCTTCGCTGAAGAAAGCGAATCCGGCGGCGGCATCTGAAAGTAGCCGGAACGGCCAAAATATAGAACGTCATGCTAAGCGCAGTCGAAGCCTCTCTACCGGGGAAGTAAATAATTACTCCTCCAGTAGAGAGGCTTCGACTGCGCTCAGCATGACGTTCTGGTTTTATAAAGCAGCGATTTTACCCCTTCGCCAACAGCAGATTCAAATGCCCCAAATGGTGTCGCCCGTGCCAGGCATACAGCGCCAGCGTCTGCTCCAACGTCGAAGTCCGCTGGTTGCCGGGATGGTAGAACGTGCGCTGCCACTGCTCATCGGTGAGATGATGCAGCAGCGTCACAAACCGCGAATGCAGCGCCTCTAGTAGCGTGAGCGACACGGTGATAGGCGTAGCGGCCACATCCGGCAGCTCGGCCCAGGCGCTTTCCTCGTAGGGTTTGATGGTGGGGTTATCCTCCGTCAGGGCCAGCCGGAAGCGCACGTAGGCGTTCATGTGCGAATCAGCGACGTGGTGGATGACTTGGCGGCCATTCCAACCGCCAGGGCGGTAGGGCTGCTCTAGGCCCACACCACCCACCGCCTTGGCCGCGGCCGTGAGTTGGGCCGGCAAGTCGGCAATCTGCTGAATGAGCGTCGTGCGCTCGGCGGCCGTTAGCGGCTGGGTGGGCAACTGCGGCCGGCCGATGGGGTATTTCAGGGAGTCGTTGGCTTCGTTCATGGCTGCAAAGGAAATAAAAAGCGCTGCCTCGAATAGAGGCAGCGCTTTTTGAATAATTATTATTGGCGAAATGGCTTAGCCGTTGCGCTTATTGAGCTCGTCGCGGATTTTGGCGGCTTTCTCGTAGTCTTCTTTTTCGAGGGCCTGGGCCAGCATCTTGGTTAGCTCATCGAGCGACACCTGGCCGCTGGGGTCGCGCGGCTCGGGCTGGGCCCGGCTGGGCCGGGGAGTGTCCGAATCGTCATCCTCGTCGTCTTCATCCTCCTCGTCCTCAGCTTCCGATTCGGCCTCGTCGAGGTCGGATAGGATAATGCCGGCTTCGCTGAGCACGCTTTCGACGGTATAAATCGGCACGCCGAAGCGCAGGCCGATGGCGATGGCATCGGAAGGCCGGGCGTCGATTTCGAACGTCGTGGCGCCGTCGGAACACACGATGCGCGAATAAAACACGCCTTCCTTCAAATCGGAAATCACCACTTCCAGAATCACCACGTGCACGTGCTCGGCAAACGACTTAAACAGGTCGTGGGTGAGGGGCCGGTTGGGGCTGATTTTCTCGATTTGTATGGCGATGCTCTGGGCTTCAAACATGCCAATAATGATGGGCAAGCGGCGATTACCGCCCTTCTCGCCCAAAATCAGCGCGAAGGAGCCAGACTGCGACTGGCTGGACGACAGGCCCAGGATTTCAAGCTGGATTTTTTTCAAGGGAATGGTACTGTGTGTCTTGGGTGGCTTTGGATAGGAGGGCAGGCAGCCCGGCCGCAGCCGGTGGGTAGGATGTACGTGCAAATAAAGAAAAGTCCGGGCATTGGCCGCCCAAAAACTGCCTTCTATTACGCGAATGCCAAAAAAAGATTGGGGGCCCAAGCCCTGAATTTCTCCCGAAACGCAGCGACCCAAGCCCCCAAATCCATCAAACTCAATTTAATTCAGCGCCTTAACCGCGGCCGTCAGCTTGGGCAATACGTCAAAAACGTCGCCCACAATGCCGTAATCAGCCGCCTTAAAGAAAGGAGCTTCGGGGTCTTTATTGATAACCACGATGACCTTCGAGCTGTTCACGCCGGCCAGGTGCTGGATGGCGCCCGAAATGCCGCAGGCAATGTAGAGGTTCGGCGACACGGTGATGCCCGTCTGGCCCACGTGCTCGTGGTGAGGGCGCCAGTCGACGTCCGACACCGGCTTGGAACAGGCCGTCGCCGCGCCCAGGGCTTTGGCCAGGTCTTCAATCAGGCCCCAGTTCTCGGGGCCTTTCATGCCGCGGCCACCCGATACCACGCGCTCGGCTTCGGGCAGCAGTACGCCGCCGGCCTGGTCCTGCATCACCACCTGCTTGGGGGCGTCGGCAAAGTCGGCATCCGACAGCTGGGCCGAGAAGCTGGTCACTTCGGCCGTTTTGCCGGCATCGTGCTGCGCCTCGGTCGAGTTTTTCTTCACGGCAATGATTTTGCGGTCGCCGCTCAGCACCACGTCCGAAAACGCCTTGCCCGAGAAAGCACCGCGCTTCACCGTGAACTGGTCGCCGCTGATTTTGGGCATCTCCACCACGTTGGTGGCCAGGCTGGCTTTGATGCGCACCGAGAGGCGCGAGCCCACGGCCGCACCAATGTTGCTGTTGGCCAGCACAATGATTTTGGCCTGCTCTTGCTCGGCCGCCGTGGCGATGAGCTTGGTGTAGGCGTTGTTCACGAAGTCTTTGAGGCGCGGCTCGGCGTCGTACAGCACTTTCGTGATGCCCTGCTCACCCAGCTTGGCCAGGTTGGCCTCATTGGCCTCGCCCACGGCAATGGCCGTGGCGGTGGTGCCCAGCTGCGCGGCCACCTGCGCCCCGTACGAGGCTACTTCCAGCGACGACTTTTTTACTTCGCCGTCGGCGCATTCAACTACAACTAATACAGACATGGTTTTTGCTTTTTTGTCATCCTGAGCGCAGCGAAGGACCTTATCACGCTGGCGCCGTTGGGTTAGTTAAAACAGACGAAAGCCGCCGTGATAAGATGCTTCCTTCGTCAGCATGACAGGCGATTTAGATAACCTTAGCTTCGTTGCGGAGCAGCTTAATCAGCTCGCCGGCGTTTTCGGGGTCGATGAGCTTCACGCCCTGCTTTTTGGGCGGCAGCGCAAACTCGGCCACCGTGGTGCGGGCGGGCTCGCCCACGGCGGGCACCACTTTCAAGGGCTTGGTGCGGGCCGTCATGATGCCGCGCATGTTGGGGATGCGGGGCTCGCACATGGGCTGCTGGCACGAGGCCACGAAGGGCGTGTTCACGCTCACAATTTCCTTGCCGCCTTCAATCTCGCGCTCCAGCGTGGCGGTGTTGCCGCTCATGTCCAGCTTCATGGCCGGCGCTACGGTCGGGATGCCCAGCATCTCGCCCACCATGCCGTGCACCTGGAAGCCGTTGTAGTCGATGCTTTCCTTGCCCATCAGAATCACGTCGTAGGCACCTTCTTTGGCGATGGCGGCAATCTGCTCGGCCACGAAGTAGGCGTCCGAAGGCGCGGCATTCACGCGGATGGCGTCGTCGGCGCCGATGGCCAGGGCCTTGCGGATGTTGGGCTCGGTGTCGGCTTCGCCCACGTTGAGGACGGTGACGGTGCCGCTGCCGGCCGCTTCCTTCAACTCGATGGCGCGGGTGAGGGCGTATTCGTCCCAGGGGTTAATCACGAACTGCACCCCGGCCTTGTTGAACTCCTTGTTATCGGGCGTGAAGGTGATTTTGGTGGTCGTGTCGGGCACGTTGGAAATACAAACCAGAAACTTCATTGAAAGAGGGTTTGGGTGGCGAAATCAGTGAAAAAAGGCTGCATGCATAACAACCTATAGAAGCTTGCCGGTTTCCGGAAGCGCATCAATTAGAACCAAATGCCGCAGAAAAGCCGCAATTTTGCCCCAAAGGTAAACAAAACTCCCTCCCTGATGAACACTCCGGCCACCCGTTTGCAGCAGCTACTCGCTTTCTACGAAGACGACCCTACCGACGCCTTCACCATCTACGCGCTGGCCACCGAATACCGGGCCCAAGAACCGGAGCGGGCCTGGGAATATTATCAGAAGCTGCTCAGCGAACACCCCGATTACGTGGGCACTTACTACCACGCCGGCAAGCTGTTGGAGCAGTTTGGGAAGAAAGACGAGGCCGAAAAGGTTTACCGCACCGGCCTGACCGTGGCCCGTAAAGCCGGCCAGCAGCACGCCGCCAGTGAGTTGCTACAAGCGCTAAACAGCTGCCTGGGACTCGACTATGAGGACGACTAACAGCTTATAGAAGTCGGCTTACATGGTTAATAGCCGCGTAAATGCAGCCAGATAGCAAGGCTATGTTAGACTGTAGGTTGTTTTTAACCGGAGCATTACGATGTTAAACTGGCAGATTCATTTGTTGGGCTGGTAAATGCCATAATTCGGCGTTAATATCATAAGTCTGCGTTTTTTGTGTGGTTATTTTGCTTGAAATAAGATTGGTTAAAATTAATCCCGGTACATTCTCTTTTTCTGCTGGATGCCTAGCGTGCTCGACACCGTCAAAGCTGCCTTCTCGCGCGAATTGGTGCGCCACGTGGCGAGCCGACTCGGGGAGGCAGAGTCGGGCGTAGGCAAAGCGGTTGGTGGTATTGTTCCGATGGTGCTGTGTGGGCTGGTAAACCAGGCAGGCAGCGGGGCCAGTCAGGCCGTTTTCAACCTTAGCCGTCAGGCGTGGCTGGGCACGCATTATAATGTGAGCACCACCACGGGCGTGCTGGGCGTGCTAGGCAGCAACTTTGCCAGCGGCAACAGCCTGGTGCAAGGGCACGATGTGCTGGAAAAACTATTCGGTATCGGCAGCCACGTCCTCATTGAACCCATCAGCGCTTTTGCGGGCATCCGGGTAGAGTCGGCCGACACGTTGTTGAAGCTGGCGGGGATGGTATTGCCGGCCTTGCTGGGCCAATACGCCGCCAGCCGCCAACTGCAGGCCGTGGGGCTGGCATCGGAGTTGGCGGCCATTAAAGGGCCGGTGCGGGCCATGCTACCTGCTGGCTTGCAGGGCCTGGTGGGCCTGTTGTGGCTGAGTGGCATGGCTACCGGCACAAAACAGCCCGATGCGCCTACCCGCAGCCTGACGTCGGTGGTGCGTGCCCGGGCCGTGGCTGCCATGGAATGGACCGTGCGGCGCTCCAGCATGTTGGTAGTTTTGGTGGGTGGGGTGGTGATGCTTTGCTTTATGCTGGCCGAAACGGCGGGCAACGAAGCACCCGTGCGCCCGGCCGCGGTGCAGCTGCCGGCCACCGCCGTGAGCTTGGAAATGGAAGCCGATTCGGGGCCCCGCCCGCTCGAAACAAAAGAACTGGGCTTATTCTAAGCGCGGCGCTGGCCCGGTGAAAACCACTGTTCACCGAGTATTCGTATTCGTTCGTAGCCTTGAAAAATCATTCATTTTATCCTCATGCGGCTCCCTTCATCTTTGTCGGGTAATCAACGCTGAGTATGTTCCGTCTACGCTTTATCGCCCTCCTGGGGGCCGGGTTGCTCACCGCCGGCGCGGCCGCAGCCCAAACCCCGGCCGCTGCCCCGGCCGATACCATCCGCCTGACGCTGCCGCAGGCCGAGCAGCAGTTCTTTCAGAATAACCTGGCCGTGCTGGCCCAGCAGTACAATGTGACGGTGGCTCAGGCACAGGCCGTGCAGGCCCGCCTGATTGACAACCCGACCCTTTATGTAGAGCAGGACGTGCTGCGCCGCCGCATCAGCCGGCCCGTGGTGCCCGAGGGCACGGCGGGCAGCGAGGCCGTGGTGAGCGTGCAGCAGTTGTTTTCGCTGGCCGGGCGCCGCAAGGCCGCCGGCCTTGCCGCCCAGCAGGGCGCCGTGGTGGAACAGTACAACCTGCAGGACCTGCTGCGCAACCTGCGCTACCAGTTGCGCACCACGTTTTATGACGTGTACTTCAAGCAGCAAACGCTGAAGGCATACGCCACCGAAATCAGCTCGCTCACCCGCACTGTGGGGCTGTACCAAACGCAGTATGAGAAGGGCAACGTGGCGCTGAAAGAGGTGATTCGGCTGCGGGCCTTTCTTTTTACGCTGCAAAGCGAGCGGCAGACCTTGCTGAATGACGTGGCCTCGGACCAGACCGACCTGCACGTGCTGCTGCGCGACGCGACCGCCAGCCAGTTTGCGCCGCAGGTGGATACGCGCCGCACCCGCGACCTCACTTTGACCGGATACCCGGAGCAGGCGCTGATTGATACGGCCCTGGTGCGCCGCACCGACCTCAATGCCCGCCGCGCCACGCTGCAACAGCAAAACCTGAACCTGAAGCTGCAGCAGAAGCTGGCCGTGCCCGACCTGGCCGTGGGCTACACCTACGACAAAGCCGGCTCCTACATCAACAACTACAATGCCCTGACGCTGGGCATGGCTGTGCCACTCTTCAACCGCAACCAGGGCAACATTCAGGTGGCCAAGGCCCAGATTGCCAGCAGCCAGTTGCTGGTGGACCAACAGCAACTGGTGGTGCAGAGCGAAGTACATCAGGCCTACCAACTGGCGGCCCGCAACGACGAGCTGTTCCAGAACACCGACCGCGACACGGCCCCCTTTGCGCGGCTGATGGTGGGCATCGAGCAGAGCTACGCCAAGCGCATCCTGAGCGTGGTAGAATACCTGGATTTTTTCGAGTCTTACAAGAATAACCTAGTGCAGCTGAACACCTTGCGCGCCAACCGCGTGCGGGCGTTTGAGCAACTGAACTTTGCCGTGGGCAAGCCGGTGTTCCGCGCCGACCAATAAGACGAACGTCATGCAGAGCGCAGCGAAGCATCTCGCGTGCCGCCACTAATCCTGACGAATTGAATTACTACCACAGGCGAGATGCTTCGCTGCGCTCTGCATGACCCGCCTTTTAGCATTAAAAACCCAATGAACCGTCCTTTCCTGGCCTTGCTGGCCGCCGTGGCCCTCGCCGGCTGCTCCAAACCCGAAGTCAAAGAAGAAAAGAAGGAGGGCTTCAAGCTTTCCGACACCATGATGTCGCAGATTGTGCTGGATACGGTACGCCTGCGCCCGGTGCAGGACGAGCTGGTGCTGACCGGCGAAATCCAATCGGACGGCGATAATACCGTGAAAGTGTACCCGCTGGTGGGCGGCGTGGTGGAGCAGCTGAAAGTGCAGCTCGGCGACAAAGTGACCAAGGGCCAGGTGCTGGCCGTCATCAAGTCGAGCGAGATTGCCGACGTGCAGAACCAGACCACCGCCGCGACTTCCGACTATGACATTGCCCGGAAAAACCTGGCCGTGGCCGAAGACATGTACAAAGCCGGCCTGAACTCGGAGCGCGATGTGGTGCTGGCCCGTGCGGAGGTGACCAAGGCCCGCGGCACGGTGGGCAAGAACATCAAGCAGTTGAGCGTGTACGGCGTGGGCAAGGACGGCGTGTACGAGTTGCGGGCGCCCATCTCGGGCTTCATTACCGAGAAAAACGCGACGGAACACGAGCAGTTCAACAACGACAATGTGGGCAACCTGTTCACGGTGAGCAACCTGGACGATGTGTGGATTATGGCCAACGTGTTTGAGTCGGACATCTCAAAGGTGAAAGTGGGCTACTCGGCCGACGTAACCACGCTGAGCTACCCGGACAAGCATTTCCGGGGCAAGATTGACAAGGTGTTCAACGTGCTCGACCCCGACAGCAAGGTGATGAAGGTGCGCGTGCGCCTCGAAAACCCCGGCTATCTGCTGAAGCCGGAGATGTATGCGCAGGTGCGCGTGGAGAACACCGAAGGCGCCAAGGCCCTGGCCGTGCCCGCCAAATCGGTGGTGTTTGATAAGGACCGCAACTTCGTGATGGTGTACAAGGACCGCACCCACGTGGAAACCCGCCCCGTGACCCTGACCAAAACCGTGGGCGACTACAGCTATGTGAGCACCGGCCTCAAGCCTGGCGACGTCGTTATCGCCAAGGACCAACTGCTCGTGTACGACGAGTTGAACGACTAGGTCATTTAACAATTAACATTTATCATTTAACATTTTTCAATCAGCCTTTACGAGGCTGGGCTGGCCGCGCCTTGCGCTTGTGGCTGATGAAAAAGCAGAATGGTGAAGGTTGATTATGAGTTGTTAAATGATAAATGTTAATTGTTAAATGACATCATGAATAAGTTCATTCAAGGCATCATTGCTTTCTCGCTCAAGAACAAAGGCTTCATCTTCCTCATGACCTTGGTGGTGGTGGTGATGGGCGTGGTGAGCTACCGGAACACGCCCATCGAGGCTTTCCCGGATGTGACCAATACCGAAATCACCATCATCACGCAGTGGCCCGGCCGCTCGGCCGAGGAGATGGAGAAGTTCGTGACCGTGCCCATCGAAATCGCGCTGAACCCGGTGCAGAAAAAGGCCTCCGTGCGCAGCACTACGCTGTTTGGGCTGTCGGTGGTGAAGGTGATTTTCGACGACGGCGTGGACGACGCCTTCGCCCGCCCGCAGGTGAACAACCTGCTGCGCGAAGTGGATTTGCCCGACGGCATCACGCCCGACGTGCAGCCGCCTTACGGCCCGACCGGCGAAATCTACCGCTACACGCTGGAAAGCAAAACCAAAACCGTGCGCGAGCTCAAAACCCTGCAGGACTGGGTGATTGAGCGTAATCTGAAAGCCGTGCCCGGCGTGGCCGACGTGAACAGCTTCGGCGGCGAGGTGAAGGACTACGAAATCGCGGTGAACCCCGGCAAGCTGCAAGACTTCGGCCTCACGCCGCTCGACCTGTATAACGCCGTGCAGCGTTCCAACATCAACGTGGGCGGCGACGTCATTAACCAGGGTCAGCAGAACTACGTGGTGCGCGGCATCGGCCTGCTGAACAACATCGGCGACATTAACAACACAGTGATTCGCAACGTGAACGGCGTGCCCATCCTGGTGCGCGACGTGGCCAAGGTGACCGAAAGCGCCCTGCCGCGCCTGGGCCAGGTGGGCCGCGGCCTGCAGGACGACAAGCTCGAAGGCATTGTGGTGATGCGCAAGGGCGAAAACCCCTCGGAAGTCATTGCCCGCCTGCATGATAAGGTGGACGAGCTGAACAGCAAAATTCTGCCGCCCGACGTGAAGATGAAGACCTTCTACGACCGGCAGCAGCTCATCGATTTCTCGACAGAGACGGTGATTCACAACCTGATGGAAGGCATTGTGCTGGTCACGCTCATCGTGTTCCTGTTCATGGCCGACTGGCGCACCACGGTCATTGTGTCGGTGATTATTCCGCTGGCGCTGCTGTTTGCCTTCATCTGCCTGCGCCTGCGCGGCATGAGCGCCAACCTGCTCAGCATGGGCGCCATCGACTTCGGCATCATCATCGACGGCGCGGTGGTGATGGTGGAAGGACTGTTCGTGGCCCTCGACCACCGGGCGCACGAGCTGGGCATGGAGCGGTTCAACAAGCTCTCCAAGCTGGGGCTGATTAAGAAGTCGGGCCGCGACATGGGTAAGTCGATATTTTTTGCTAAGGCCATTATTATCACGGCCTTGCTGCCGATTTTTTCCTTTGAGAAAGTGGAAGGCAAGGTGTTCTCACCGCTGGCCTGGACGCTGGGCTTTGCCCTGTTGGGCGCGCTGATTTTCACCCTCACGTTGGTGCCGGTGCTGGTGAGCATCCTGCTGAAAAAGAATGTGAAGGAGAAAGACAACTTCTTCGTGCGCGGCGTGAACCGGGGCGCCGAGCGGTTCTTCGCCTTCACCTACGCCCGCAAAACGGCCAGCCTGGTCATTGCCTTTGCCGTGACGGCGGTGGGGCTGTACTCGTTCTCCTTCTTAGGTTCAGAGTTTTTGCCGGAGCTGAACGAGGGCTCGATTTACGTGCGGGCGCAGCTGCCGCTGAGCATCAGCCTGCAGTCATCGAACGAGCTGTGCAACCAGATGCGGCGCGACTTCCTGAGCTTCCCTGAGGTGAGCGACGTGGTGAGCCAGACCGGCCGGCCGAACGACGGCACTGACCCCACGGGCTTCTACAACAACGAGTTTCTGGTGCAGCTCAAGCACACGCCAGAAGTAGAGAAGAAGATGAAATCCAAAGCCTATCGCGAGGATTTGGTGGAGCGCATGAAGGCCAAGCTCGACAAGTTTACGGGCGTCGATTTCAACTTCTCGCAGCCCATCACCGACAACGTAGAGGAAGCCGCCTCGGGCGTGAAAGGCTCCATCGCCGTCAAGATTTACGGCACCGACCTGGCCACGCTCGAAGCCAAGGCCCGCGAGGTGTACGAGGTGCTGAAAACGGTGAAAGGCATTGACGACCTGGGCGTACTCCGCAACATCGGCCAGCCGGAGTTCCACGTCGACCTCGACGAAAGCCGGATGGCCAGCTACGGCGTGAGCAAGTCGGACGCCGCGGCGGTGCTGGAAATGGCCGTGGGCGGCAAGGAAGCCACCCAACTCTACGAAGGCGAGCGTAAATTCCCCATCCGCGTGCGCTACGAGCCCCAGTTTCGCCAGACGCCCACCGAGATTTCGGGCCTGATGGTGCCCACGCAGTCGGGCAAAACCATTCCGCTCACGGAAATTGCCAACATCGGCTCCGTCACGGGCCCCAGCCTGATTTACCGCGACGACAACCGCCGATTTGCCGCCGTGAAGTTCAGTATCCGGGGCCGCGACATGGGCTCTACCATCAAGGAAGCCCAGGAAAAAGTGAACCGCCACGTGGCCCTGCCCAAAGGCTACGAGCAGAAATGGACCGGCGACTTCGAGAACCAGCGCCGCGCCACGCAGCGCCTCACGCAGGTGGTGCCCATCTCGCTGGGCCTCATCTTCTTCATCCTGTTCATCCTTTTCGGCAACCTGAAAGACGCCGGGCTGGTGCTGCTCAACGTGCCGTTTGCCATCATCGGCGGCATCGCGGCCCTGCTGATTACGCACACCAACTTCTCGATTTCGGCCGGCATTGGCTTCATCGCGCTGTTCGGCATCTGCATTCAGAACGGCGTGATTCTCATCTCGGTCTTCAAGCAGAATCTGGTGAAAAAGCACACGCTCGACCACAGCATCAACGAAGGCGTGATTTCGCGGGTGCGCCCCGTGGTGATGACGGCCCTCATGGCCACCATCGGCCTGATGCCGGCCGCCATCAGCACCGGCATCGGCTCGGAAACTTCCAAGCCGCTGGCCATCGTGGTGATTGGCGGGCTGATAACGGGTACCATCCTCACACTCTTTATCTTCCCGCTGGTATTTGAGCGCTTCTACCGCTCCGAGCACACGCACTACGGCGACGATTTGGCCGCTGAGCGTGCCGGCAGCCGCCAGACGGTGGGGGCGCATTAATTTAGCGTGGACTCTGCGAGTCCGCGCCCGAACGAACGACCCGACATCGCGCGGACTCGAAGAGTCCACGCTACACAACCAAAGGCCCGCTGCCCCATCCGGCAGCGGGCTTTTTCGTGCCTGCTTACTTCATCTAACCCTCACCGATTATTCACCAACTTTTCACCAGATTCTCATTTTCTGCCTCGTCCCACCCGATTTTATTCATGAATAAGTTTATTTCCGGCATTGTTGGCTTCTCGCTGAAGAACCGCTTCTTCATCTTCTTCATGACGGCGCTGCTGGTGGCCGGGGGCTCCTACAGCTACATGCACACGCCCATCGAGGCGTTTCCCGACGTTACCAACACCCAGATGATTATCGTGAGCCTCTGGCCCGGCCGCTCGGCCGAGGAGGTGGAGCGGTTTGTGAGCACGCCCATCGAGGTGGCCATGAACTCGGTGCAGATGAAGAGCAATATGCGCAGCATCAGTATGTTTGGCTTGTCGGTACTCAAGATAAACTTCGAGGACAACGTGGAGGACTTCTTCGCCCGACAGCAGGTGAACAACCTGCTGAGCGGGGTGAACCTACCCGCTGGCTGCGACTCGCACGTGCAACCGCCGTACGGGCCGACGGGCGAGATTTTCCGCTACACCGTGCAGAGCCGGACCCCGCGGAGCACCAACGAGCTACTGGCCATTCAGGACTGGACGGTGGAGCGGCAGCTGAAATCGGTGCCCGGCGTGGCCGACATCGCGGCCTTTGGCGGTACTCGTAAAGTGTACGAAATCAGCGTGAATCCCGCCATGCTGGCCAAGTACGACATGACGCCGCTGGAGGTGTACGACGCCGTGCAGAAGTCGAACCTGAACGTGGGCGGCGACGTGATTGAGAAGAATTCGCAGAGCTACGTGGTGCGCGGCATCGGCCTGCTCACCAAGCCCGAGGACATCGGCAACATCATCGTCAAGGACGTGAACAACGTGCCCATCTTGGTGCGCAACGTAGCGAAAGTGACGGAGAGCAATGCCCCGCGCGTGGGCCAGGCCGGCCTCGACGACCAGGGCGACGTGGTGGAGGGCATCGTGATTATGCGCAAGGGCGAAAACCCCGCCGAGGTGCTGGGCCGGGTGAAAGCTAAAATCGCGGAGCTGAACGAGAAAGTGCTGCCCAACGGCGTGTACCTCAAGACGTTCTACGACCGCGATGTGCTGATGGAGCACTGCACGCACACCGTCATTCACAACCTGATTGAAGGCATTGTGCTGGTGACGCTCATCGTGCTGCTATTTATGGCCGATTGGCGCACCACGCTCATCGTGGGCGTGGTGGTACCGCTGGCGCTGCTGTTCGCCTTTGTGTGCTTGCGGCTGAAAGGCATGAGCGCCAACCTGTTGAGCATGGGTGCCATCGATTTCGGCATCATCATCGACGGGGCGGTGGTGATGGTGGAGGGCATCTTCGTGGTGCTCGACCACAAGGCCCAGAAGGTGGGCATGGAGAAATTCAACAAGCTGGCCAAGCTGGGGCTGATTCGGAAGACCGGCGGCGAGCTGGGCAAGGCCGTCTTCTTCGCCAAGCTCATCATTCTGACCTGTTTGCTGCCAATTTTTGCCTTCGAGAAAGTTGAGGGCAAGATGTTCAGCCCACTAGCCTACACGCTGGGCTTCGCGCTGGTAGGCGCGCTGATTCTGACGCTCACCTTAGTACCGGTGCTGTGCTCCCTGCTGCTGAACAAGAACGTGAAGGAGAAGCACAACCCCATTGTAAGCTTCTTTGACAACATCGTGACCAAGGCCTTTGGCTTCACCTACCGGCACAAGCTGCTGAGCTTCGGCGTGACGATGGCCGTGGTGGTGGCGGGCCTGTATTCGTTCAATTTCCTGGGCTCGGAGTTTCTGCCGGAGCTGAACGAGGGCGCGCTGTGGGTGGAAACCAAGCTGCCGATGTCGTCTTCTTTGACGGAAACTAATAAGATGGCGGCCAATTACCGGCGCATCCTACGCTCGTTCCCGGAGGTGACGTCGGTGCTCAGTCAGACGGGCCGCTCGAACGACGGCACCGACCCCTCGGGCATTTACTACGTGCAGGCCCAGGTCAACCTCAAGCCCAAGGAGGAGTGGAAGCGCAACATCACCAAGGAGCAGCTGATTGAGGAGATGGACAAGAAGCTGAAGGAGTACCCCGGTATCATTTTCAACTACTCGCAGCCCATCATCGACAACGTGGAGGAGGCCGTGGCCGGCATTAATGCGGCGCTGGCGGTGAAGATTTTCGGCAACGACCTCAAAGAGCTCGACGGCAAGGCCAACGAGGTGATGCGCGTGCTCAGCGGCGTGCGCGGCGTGAAAGACCTGGGCATTCTGCGCAACCTGGGCCAGCCCGAAATGAGCGTGCGCCTCGACCAGACCCGCATGGCCGCCTACGGAGTCCAAACCGCCGACGCCCAGACCGTGGTGGAAATGGCCGTGGGCGGAAAGGCTGCCACCCAGATTTATGAAGGCGAGCGCAAGTTCGACGTGACCGTGCGCTACCCCAAGCAGGACCGCGACACCGAGGGCAAAATTGGCGAGCTGCGCGTGCCCACCATCCGCGGCAGCAAGGTGGCGCTCAAGGAGATTGCCGACATCGGCACGAGCAATGGCCCCGCCTTCGTGTACCACGACAATGGCCAGCGCTTCATCGCCGTGAAGTTCAGCATCCGCGACCGGGACATGGGCTCCACCATCGCCGAAGCGCAGAAAAAGATGGACCAGGCCATCAAGCTCGGCAAGGGCTACCGCATCGAGTGGGCCGGCGAGTTTGAAAACCAAGTGCGGGCCACCAAACGCCTCTCGCAGGTGGTGCCGGTGTCGCTGGTCATCATTTTCATCCTGCTCTTCATCACCTTCGGCAACGGCAAGGACGCCGCGCTAGTACTGGCCAACGTGCCGTTTGCCCTCATCGGCGGCATCGCGGCACTGCACCTCACGGGCGTGAACTTCTCGATTTCGGCGGGTATCGGCTTCATCGCCCTGCTCGGCATCTGTATTCAGAACGGCATTGTGCTCATCACCGTGTTCAAGGAAAACCTGCGCAAGAAGATGAGCCTGACCGACAGCCTGCGCCTGGGCGTGGCCTCCCGCGTGCGCCCCGTGGTGATGACGGCCCTCATGGCCATGATTGGCTTGTTTCCGGCGGCCCTCAGCACCGGCATCGGCTCCGAAACGCAGAAGCCGCTGGCCATCGTCGTCATCGGCGGGCTCGTGACGGCCACGGTGCTCACACTGCTGATTTTCCCGCTCATCTTCGCCTTCTTCTACCGCGAAATGAACCAGAACGGGCCGTCGCCGAAGCGGCGCCGGAAAGCGGAGCTGGTGGGAGCGTGACCTCACCCTGCCGTCCACCTCACCCCTGACGCCTCTCCTGTGGAGGGGGAACCGGTTCGTAAATTCGACTCCATCATTGAGTTCGTCAAAAGCAAAACCGGTGCCCCCTCTTTTTTGGAGAGGGGGTCAGGGGGTGAGGTTACGGCCGCGCAACTTGCCCAGCAGCGCCACCGCCTCTGGCGCCGTGCCCGTGAGCAGCACGCCCGCGCCGTAGAGCACCGTGAGCACGCCGCCGCGCATGAGCAGCGTGAGCCAGATATTACCCAACTCCGGCAGCGCCCATGCGGCAAAACCAGCCACCGCGGCCACCGCCAGAATACGCGGAATGCGGGTATCGAAGGGCTGCAGGCCGTAGGTATGCCATACAAACCAGGTGCGGATGGAGTTGATGCCGACCAAGGCAATGCAATAAGCCAGGGCGGCGCCTTCGAGCCCGTAGCGCGGAATCATTACCCAGTTCAAGCCCACGATAAGCAGGGCCAGCGACACGTTGAACCCTAGGTCGTAGCGGTAGCGTGGGGAAGTGACGACGATGGTACCGTTCACTCCGGTGATGCCGTCGAACAGCCGGCCGGCCAGTAGCAGAAGCACGGCCCCGGCCCCAGCTGCGTATTCGGGCTTGTGGATGAGGCCGAAGATGAAATTTAGATTCAGGCCGATGCCAAGGGCCAGATAGCAGCCCAACAGCGTGTTCAGGCGGGTGACGCGCTGGTAAAACAGGCCCATCTTCGGCAGGTCGCCTTCTTTCCAGTATTCGGCAATGAGCGAAAAGGCCGTTTTATTGAGGGCACGAAAGGGGAGGGTGAGGGCCGTGCTCACGTTGGTGGCCAGCAAGTAGATGCCGCCCGCGGCCAGGCTGAGCTGGGTGCCCACCATAAAGTTATCGACTTGTAGCAGCACCGTGCCTGAAATGTTGCTCAGCAGCGCGAAGCCCCCAAAGGCCAGCATTTCGCCCAGCGGTTTCACGCGCAAAGCGGCGCGCGTGGGCCGCAGGTGCAGCTCGCCAATGGCCGCCAGATATACGGCCAGCAGCAGCGCCACTACGGCGTACGCCCCGGCGTACGCTGCCACGAAACCCGCGAAGCTGAGGTAGTGTGCGCTGTAGGCCAAGGCGGCGGCCACAATCAGTAACCGCAACAGAATTTCCTGGCAAAAGGAAGCAAACGAGGTGTGAAACAGCGACTTCAGGTAAGCATCCTGCAGCGCGCCGAGCATGATGACGCCCGCCAGCGCAATGGCTACGCCGTAGTGCGGCGCCACCAGCGCGGCATCCTCGGCTTCGTACCAGCTCAGCACCAAGGGTTTGCCCAAAGCCATGAGCACCGCCACCACCGCAAAGCCCAGCAGCGGCAGCCCCAGCAGTAGCGGCAGAAACCCAGCGTGGTTGCGCCCTTGGTTGCGGAAATATGGGAAGTAGCGCAGCCCCGCACTGGCAAACCCGAACATACTCAGCTGCGCTCCGATGGTGGCCAGGAACACCAACACCCCCACCAGCCCGAGCTGGCTGGTAGTTATTAGCCGCGGCAGCACGAAAACGGTGTTGGCGAAACCGATGGCCAGACCGATGTAGGAAATCAGGGTGTTGCGGATGCCCTGGCGCTGAACAATGCCCAAATGGTGAATGCGTAAATGAGTAATGAGTAACGTGGGCTTGCTCTTGATATTGAGTTGGCACGGCAACTATGGCAGCCGCGAAGCAGAGGTTACCGGCCGCAAAGTTCGGCCACAATCTGGCGTCCGGTGAGAAAAACGGCGCCGCGGCGGCGCAGGTCGTTCATGATTTCGGCAAACTGGTGCGGGCCGGTAGTGGTATTGGCCGGGTCGAAATGGTCGTTGTGCCACAGCACCGTGGCCACGCCGCCGAAGCGCTCAATTTCCTCAAACATGGGCTTGATAGCTGGAAGGATTTCGGCCGGGCGGAGCTGCAAATAGTTGGGGTGGTGCAAGGTGGCATCCATCACATTCAGCGGAATTTCCAGGAAAGAATGGGCCTGGGCGCGCTCAAAATCAAACGGATAAAAGGGCAGACAGTATGAATTTCGAAACCCAAAATGTTCGGCAAAGCCCAAGGTCGAATCGTAGCGAAAGCCGGCCGCGGCCACCACGCCGGGCGTGCGCCGCGGCTCCCAGCAGAGGTAGTGAAACCGGTTGCCCGCCAGCCCTGCTGAGCCGTATTGCCCCACTTCTTCCCGCAGCCGTGTTACATCGGCCGCGGTACCGTAGCTGCCGTGGCTGGCCGTTTCGGCGCCATTGGCTTCTAGCTGGCGAAGCCGTTTCAGCAGGGAGGAATCGATTTTGTAGTCGGCGTTGGCCGTGCCGTTGGGGGCGGGCTGGGAACTGCTCAGCATGAAAAACGTGGATGGTGCTCCCAAACGGGTGGTTTCGGCCTGCACGTGCTCCAGGTTGTTCCAAGGGGCGGGCCGGCCTGTGGCCTTGCCAAGCAGCGCACGGCCGGCGTCGAACAGCTTGCCGTGCCTCAGGTCGCGCCGGATGGCCGTCCCCCAACCGCCGTGCAGGCTGTCGATGTCGTGTGTAATAAAGCTGGCGAAAGCCGCGCCTTGCCAATGGCGCGGCTGCAAGGCTTGCCCGCTCACGTGTTCCACGGCAGTTTTCAGCACGTCGAAGTAGTAGTTAACCACTGGCAGGGCCACGAAACTGTATTGCTGCTGCACACTGGCGGAGTAGGGGAAGCGCCCGTGCCGGTCGCGCTCCACGGAGAAAAATTCCTGCCAGCCGCTGAGCAGGTAGAAAGCTGCCGAAACAACGTCCGCATTGATGGTTGCGGCTCCTTTTGCCAGCGCCAACAGCGGAGTTGCCGTCTCGGAATCAAAGAAGAAGGGGATTTGCCGGCCGGCCCAGCTGCGCCAGCTGGGAGCCGGCGGGTGCGGGATGGTTTCTGTAAAAAAAGCTCCTGCTTTATCCGCAACTGTTACGCCGGCTGGCGTTGGCTCATAGCCAATGGCCACCCTCTGCGCGGCTGGGTAGGCTTGCCAGAAATGCTGCAACACGTAAGCCAGCCGCACCGCTGGCGTAATTGCCGGCCAAGCTTGGATTGAAGATGCGGAAAATGCCGGAGCTGCCATACACCGCGAAGATAGCCGCCGGGCCCACGCGGCTAGCGCATCACCTCCAGCCAGCCTTTGTAGATGAAGCCGGTGGCCGGGCGGCGCAGCAGCACGTAGTACACGCCGGGCGCCGCGTCGGCGCCCCATTCGTTGTGATAGTTGGCGGTTTGGAAAACAGCCCGGCCCCAGCGGTTATACACCTCAAGCGCCCAGCCTTCGCCCTTCAGGCCCTGCACCGTGAACTGGTCGTTGCGCTTGTCGCCGTTGGCTGTCACGATGTTGGGCACTTTTAGGCAGGAGGCCACGACCACCGTGCGGCTGGCGCTTTGCTCGCCGCAGGCCGTCATCACCCGCAACGCGTAGCGCCCCGTAGTCTGAACCGTGAGTTGGCGGTTGGTCGAGCCATCTGACCACTGGTAGCGCAGCGCCGCCCCGGCGGGGCCTTGCAGCAGCAACTGGTCGCCCTCGCACAGGGTCGTATCGGCGCCCAGGGTGAAAGCTGGGGGCAAGCCGGCCGCGTTGAGGCGCACCGTGCGGCGGGCCGCAATGGTACAGCCTGTGCCGTACGTTACCGTCACGGTATAAGTGCCGGGCTGGGCGATGGGGGCGGTAGCGGTGGTGGCGCCAGTCGACCACAAAAACGCCGTTGCCCCGGGAGCCGCCGCGGTTAGGGCAGTGCTAGTACCGGCACATACCACTGAGTCGCCCGTGATGGCCAGAACGGGAGCGGCCACCGTGCGCACCGTGCGCCGCAGCACCCGCGTGCAGCCCGAGGCGAAGTTCACAGTCGCCGTGTAGGTGCCGGGGGCCAGATTGGTGACGGTGGGGGTCGTCGCGCCGTTGCTCCATTGCACCGTGAACGTAGCTGGCGAAGTTAGTGTCAATTGAGTGCGGGTTCCGTTGCAAATGATGGAGTCGCCGGTGATTTCGGCCGCCGATACAATGCCGGGGCTCAGGATGTATTCGCCGCGATAAGTGGCATTCTGAAGCAATGAGGAATTGCCGGATATTGGCAGCTGGCCGCTCGATATCCAGCCCAATTCGTTGCTGATGCGCGAGTACGCACTTCGACAATAAGGGCCGGCAACCGGGCGAATGCGGATGGCATAAGTATTGGCGGTTGCCGTGGCTCCAACCGTGAATACTCCGACGTAATTGGTCGTTGCTGCTCCCGGCGGAGCAATTGACGGAGAACTGTTTACCGTGTAAATCTGCACTCCCCGCGCCAACGCCGAAACTCCGCTGACCACGGCCGAATCGCCAGAAATAGTAGCCAGGGCCACTCGGCTGCCGGCCGGCCAGGAACTCTGGTATAAGTTAGCGCTGGCATCGCCGAGCGGTGCGCCGGAAAGATGCCAGGTGCCGCTGATATTCAGCAGGGTGGCGTTGGTGGGCACGGCGCCGTTGTCGAGGGCGACGAGGCCGCTGCTTTGGTCGAGGCGGTAATAGGCCACGAGGGCGGCGGGTGCCGTGGCAAATTTGCGGCACATGTTGTCCCGGATTTCGGTTGCCGTGCGGGCCGTACGCCACACCCGCACCTCATCGAGGTCGCCGTTGAAATACTGGCCGCTTTGCACGTCGTAGCTGCCAATCACCATGGGCGTGCTGGTGGTGAGGTCGGATTGGGACGCCGAGTAGGTGCCCGTGTTTTCCAGCACACCGTCCACATAAATCTGCCAGGTGCTGAAGTTGCAGACGCCAGCCAAGTGGTGCCACTTACCGTCATCGATACGGGCAAGGGAAGCGCCCGAGGACATGTATTGCCCGATGCCAATGCGGCCGTTGAAATAAGCGTTGCCGCCCAGAATGGCGAGGTGGTAGCCCTTTTCTTCGAGCAGCGAGTTATAATATTTCCCCAAAATCCACTGGTAGGCGCTACTCGATGTTTTTATCCACGCCTCCACCGTGACCTGCTGGGTGATGCCCCGGTTGCTGGTGCCACAGCTGAGGTAGCTGTTGTAGCCGTTGAAGGTTAAGGAGTTGCCGGAGCCGGGCAGGGTTTGCGCGTGCGCAGCCGGGAAGTCCCCGGCCAATAGGGCCAAAGCCAGCAGGGCGTGGCAAAAGTAGCGGGCGAAACGGGAGAAGAATGGGGTAGAGGATGCCAGCATAAGCGCGAAAGAAATAATCCGAAAGGAATCAAAACAGCAATATTACACCAGCCAGCCGGATAAATGGCGAAGGGCCAAAGCCTGACTATGCCCTTCGTAGTCGGTGCCCAATGTGGCATTGTAATAATTGGCTCGCCGGAAGAGGCTGGCCGGCTTGGCCGCTTGGTACCGGAGCAGCAAAGCCTTGAGCGTGGCCAGGTCGCGGGCCTCGTCAATCAGGCCATGCGCCACGTAGCCGTAGTAGTCGTTGACGGCAGCATTGTCGCTGAATTGGTAGTAGATGCTCACCAGATTGAGCAAGGTCGCCTCCAGATGGGTGGAGGTGTCGGCCGCAATCAAAGCATCGTGCTGCTGCAGGAACGCAAACACGTTTTCCTGCCTCGAATCGGACCACTGCAAGGCGGGCAGCGCCCGCTGCAGCGGCTGAAAATCCCGGGTGTCGCTCGGGTGCGGCCGCAGCGTGAAGGTGAGGCCCGGTAACTCCTGCATCAGGTAGGTGAGGGTGGCGGCCAGGGCCGGCAGCGGGTCGTGCACGTTGCAGGCCAAGCCCACGCGGGCCACGGCAGGCTGCATGTTCTTGCTCCCCAGGAAAGCATCCGCCTTGGGCATGCCCACCAGCTCCACCTGGCCCCGCACCGGGCCGCACTGCCGGTACTTGTCCAGCGCGTCCTGGCCTTCGAGCAAGCTCAGGTCGAAGCCCAGGGGCGGGAAGCTGGTGCTCACGCTGGCGTGCTGGATGTAGGCCGTGGGTACGCCCTCGGCGCGGCAGGCCAGTAGCAGCGAGCGGGTGTCGTCGTTGTGGTCGTTGGAGAACACCACGGCGCGCGGCCGGTAGTGGCGCAGGGCCCGGCGATACACTTCGTAGTAGCCGATGGCGTAGAAAATAAAATCAAAATACCGCCACGCCCGGCGCCCTTCCGAGCGCAGCAAGCCAATGAACACTATGGGAAATTGCCAGTAGTACAGCAGCTTGCGCCGCAGCGACAGCCGATTTACCTGCCCGGCGTAGCGCCCGATGTTCTTGGCCTGCCCGGCCAGCAGCACGGCATCGGTGCGGGCATCTTTGATAAAGGCCAGCGCATCGTAGTTGTTGGCGCTCACCACGTAGAGCCACACCTTGCCGTGTAGGTTTTCGCGGTTTTTGATGGGTTGGAAAATATTACCCACCAGCCGCAGGCCCGCGTAGCCCAGCACCCGCGCCAGCCGCTTGAACGGATTGGCCGGCGAAATACTGGCCATGGCCGCCGCTGGTAACGACGCATACACGTCAGAGAACCGCAGTTGCAGAATGTCGCGCAACCGCGCCAGTAGCGGCAGGGTGCGCGGCGGCACTACAGGGCCTCCCACGTGAGCGGAGTGCCGGGCTTGAGGTCCTTTACGGCTTTGCGGCCCAGCACCGTTTCCCAGTGCCGGGGCCAGAGGCCGTCGCCGGGACGAATGATTTTCAGGTTATCCGTCGTGAGTTCTTCGCCGGCTGCAATGGGTTTGGCCACGTAGATGCTGCGTTTGTAGAGGCGGCTTTTTTCTTCGCCCGTCTGGATGCAGAGCTGCACCCCGCCCAGCGCTTGGTGGGCGCGCTCGGTTTCTTCCACCAGCAGCTTCAGCTCGTGCGGTTCCAGCGAAAAGGCCGAATCCACGCCACCCTCGGCGCGGCTGGTGGTGAAGTGTTTCTCGATGACGCAGGCGCCCAAGGCCACGGCGGCCACGCTGGCGCCCACGCCCATGGTGTGGTCGCTCAGGCCGATGGGGCAGCCGAAGGTTTCGGCCAGCACCGGGATGGTGCGCAGGTTGGTGTTGGCCGGCGAGGCAGGGTAGGTGCTGGTGCATTTCAGCAGCACCAGCTCGCGGCAGCCGGCCTCGCGCAGCACTCGCACGGCGTCGTCAATCTCGGCCAGGGTGGCGGCGCCGGTGCTCACAATCACGGGCTTGCCGGTGGCGGCCACCTTGCGTAGCAGCGGCCAATGGGCGTTTTCGAAGGAGGCGATTTTGTAGGCCGGCACGTCCAGCGTTTCCAGAAAATCCACCGCCGTTTCATCAAACGGTGAGCTGAAGGCCAGCATGCCGTGTTGCCGGGCGCGGGCAAACAGCTCGGCGTGCCACTCCCAGGGCGTGTGCGCTTCCTGGTAGAGCTGGTACAGGTTCTTGCCCTCCCACAGCGACTGCCCTTCCTCGTCGATGGCAAAGCCGGTGTCCATCGTAATAGTATCGGCAGTGTAGGTCTGTAGCTTCAGGGCATCCACGCCGGCGGCGGCGGCGGCATCCACGAGGGCCAGGGCGCGTTCGAGGCTCTGGTTGTGGTTGCCCGACATTTCGGCGATGATAAACGGCTTGTGCGCGGGACCCACGGGGCGGCCGCCAATGTTGATTTCAGTCATGTGCAGGTAAAGCCAAGAGGCGGCGTAAAGGTAATGCCTCGGACAGGCAAGCCTATTTCGCTGCGCCTTTACTTTGCGGTCCCCTGCTATGGCTCTCCGTTTTTTCTTCCGTCAACTGGCCCGTGTGGCCCGCGCCCACCCGCACACCGTGCGGTGGCTGGCGGGCGGCGGAGTGGTTTGGGTGGGGCTGTGCTTCGCGCTGGGCTACCGCCTGCCGGCTTTCGACCGGCATCCGGACTGGCGCGGTTTTCCGGCGCTCAACAACCCGCATTTGGTGGTAGAGGAAATTCCCGACTCCATTTTCGGGCACCGGTACAGCCACCGTTTCCCCTACCCAAGCGAAGCGGCCACGGTTGTCAGGCGAGGTACATTGGCGGGGATGGACCCTGACTCAACGATGGAAATAACCAGCGGCTATGTGGTCCGAAAAGGATGGCTGGCAGGGCGGGACAGTGCCGTGGATTTAGAGATAACCGACGGTTTGGAATTTTATGACGACTACCGCCGCAATCTGAAAAACTTCCGTTCGCTCGGCTTTCAAGTAACTGAAAACGAATTTGAATCTGACATTCACATGCACCTCTGGACAGGGGGCAACGACCCAGGCCGGCCCAGTGAGCCCTGGAGCCCCGGATTCTACCAATTGGGCTACGAGTATTTGCAGTTGAATTTTGGAGGCGAAACCGGGTTTTTCAAGGACCGGCAGTCCTCCATGTCCACTTCGCTCGACGGCTTCTACCAATACAACCACCCCACCTCCCGCCAGGACACCCTGTACCTGCGCTACGGCCCCGACAACACCAATTACCGGGTGTACGTGAGTGCTCAACCCCAGCCCCGTGAGCTGGAATGGGCCGTGACCAATAACTCGCCCGATGAGGTGCAGTTCACGGTTCGCTACGCGCTGGATTCGCTGCCGCTAACCCAGGCAGAGCAAGCCCGCTTCACGCAGACGCACGAAGTCAGCCCGCCGGTCAACACCGCGGGGCGCGTCAGGGGATGGGGGCCCGTCGACCATGTAAGCTGGCACAACGGCCGGTGGTACCGGGTGTTCGCTGTGGGCAGCGTAAACCCAATTTTCGGCTCGGACCCGCGCAGCCGGGTGGAGGTTATCGACCTGGCCGCCGGTGTCATCACCTACCGGCTGCCGTCGCATAGCTCACAGGGGTTGCTGCGCACCCCGGTGCTGGGCCGCCCCCCGAAATGGTGGTCGTGGGGCCTAAAATTGTCGCCGCCCATCATGAGCACCTGGCTTCGCGGCGAGGGAATGTACACGGTGCGGTGGCAAGGCGACCGATTAGCCGATATGTTCCGCCCCGACCGCTCCGTGCAGGAATACGACCTCGCTGCTCCTGACCGCTTCACCATTACAGTCGGTCCTAAGCTGAAGCCCGAACTCAGCCCATGGATGAGTTGTAAGTACGCCTTCCGCGACTTGGTTGGTCGGTGAGCAGCCGCAGCCCTTGCTCCCGGCAACGCTGGCCGCACCAGTTTGCCATAGTCAGTAACGGGGGCGGGTTAGCTTGCTAAATCAGCTATAAATTCCGCCGTCAGTTCATCCAAGGAATGAATGCTACGGTCGGCCGCGTGCGCCGCATCGGCTTCGAGGTGGGCGTAGTTGCCCCGCAGAATACGCACCGTTTTGAAGCCCAGCGGCTTGATGCCTACAAAATCCTTGCGCACGTTGTCGCCCACATAAATGACTTGGCCCGGCGCCACCCGCTCGCGGCGGCAAATCAGCTCGAACACGTGCGGGTCGGGCTTGGCGCGGTGGCGGCCGTAGCGGTTGGTGAGGTAGGCGTGGCGCACCCGGCCGCCTAGGTTCAGCGCCGCCACCTTGCGCGCCTGCACTTCCTTGTGCCCGTCGGTCACGATGTAGAGCGGCCATGCAACAAAGCGGGTGAGGCAGCGCTCGGCGTCGGGGTACAGGCTTAGCTCAGGCTTGTGCTGGCGGTATGCGCGCAGGCAGGCGGCCACCAGCGTCTTGCTCCAGCGCCCATAGCGGCGCAGCACGTTATCGAACACCTGGCCCCGTCCCTGCGCAGCTTCTTCGGCAATCATGCCAGCGGCCAATGTTTCGGCAGGTACACTCAGCAGCGGGCTCAGAAATACCGCCACCGCCCGGAAGCCGCTGTGCACGTAGCTCAGCTCGGGGTAGAGCGTGTCGTCAAGGTCGAAAACGAGAACGGGCATGGGCGTAAAGACGCAACATTTTGCGTCTCGTCGTTGAACGATAACGCTTGGAATATTCGAGCGGCGCGGTTCCGCTCGTTCAACGACGAGACGCAAAATATTGCGTCTCTACACCGCTGTTACCACATCCGCGGCGGCGCGCACCTGCCGCAACGGTTCCGCCGCCGGCCGGAACGGAAACTGCTGTAAATCAGCTCCCGCTGCTTCCTGTAAAAACCAGAAAAACGAATCGACCCCCGCCGCGATGCCCAGCGTGGACGCCCCGCCGAAACGGCAGTTGCACTCGATAAGGTGTAACTCGCCATCCGGCGTGAGCAGCGCCTGCAGCACCAGCGGCCCGTACAGGCCCAGCTTTTCCACGATGGGCAGGAGTCGCGCCGTCAGGGCCGGGTCGGGCAGAGTGGTGGTCACCTGCGACTCGCCCCGCACAATCACGTCGCGGGTGCGGGGCACCAGGCCGCGCACCCGGCCCGCACGGTCCACATAGACATCCACGCTGATTTCCTGGCCTTGGATAAAGGGCTGAAAAACCGGCTCGTCCAGGGTGTGGGCGTGGGCCAGGGCGGCGGCTTCGGGCAGGTTCAGACCTAGGCTCAGGGAGCCGGCGCCGTGCCGCTCCTTCACCACGAAGCCCGTGGTGGCCGGGGTACCGGCCAGGGCATCGAGCCCCAAGGCAGTCGGAATAACCGGCAGGCCGTGCTGCTGACCAAAAACGGCAAACTCCACTTTGTCGAGGCAACGATGCACGGCCTCGGGCGTGCTCACCAGCACGGCAATGCCGGCCTCGGCCAGCGCGGTCCGGTGCCGGCTCCAGAAGGCCAATTCGCCGTCGCGCGTGGGGATGATGTGCCCGATGCCGTGGGCCTGGCAATAGCTGATGATGTCGGGCAGGTGCTGGTCGTTGGTGGCGGGCATCAACCAGAAATCGTCGGTGAAATGCCGGGCCAGGCAGGCCGGGTTCATGTCGCCGCCAATGACTTTCACGTCGGGGTGCAGGCGCTGGGCGGCGGACCGCACGGCCTGCACCATCGGCACCTTGGCCGCTACGCTGCTGATGAGAATATGACCCGGTGCCTTGGCGGCGGGCACCTCCTGACGGCCGCGCTCGAAGGCAATGATTTCGGGAATGGCTACTTCCAAAGTAGTTGAAGGCAGCCAATCTATCTGGCTGGACCAAAGGGCCATATCAGCCTGCGAAGCCTCGAAGGGAATGTCCGATGCCACGTAGTTGGCCTGCATCCCGGGGAAGTTTTGCCTGAGCACTTCCACTACATCGGCCACCCGGCGGGCCCGGCCGGTGCCCAGGTTGATGATGCCCGTGACGGCCTCAGCCGCCGCCAGCCGGAGCAGGCCCTCGGCAGTATCGGCGGCGTAGAGGTAGTCGAAAAACGACTCGGCGCCATACACCGTGATGGCCTCGCCGGCCAGCAGCATGCGCACCCAGCGCGAGGTGATGTCGCGGCCGTTGCGCCCGTAGCCGCGGTAGATGCGCGGGATTGCCGTGCTGAACTGCGCGCCCCGGAAGGATTGCAAAAAGCGTAGCTCGATTTCGTGGGCCAGCTTGGCCATGCCCGTCAGGTTGCGGGGCAGGATGGGGTCGGTTTCGCGCAGGCAGCGCGGCTGGGCCGGCACCTCGGTGAAGTTGTACAGTTCGGGGTCGTAGATGAGGTAGCTGCTGGCAAACACCACGCGCCGCAGCGAGGGCAAGTCCTTCTGTACCGTCATCAGGTGGTGACTGAGCTGCACGTTGTGCCGGAAGTTCTCCTCCCAGAAGCCGTAGGTTTCCGTCGAGCGCTCGAAGGTGGCGGCCAGGTGAATGAACACCTCGGGCGCAAACACGCCGATTTCCTGCTCGGTGAGGAAGTTCAGGTCGCCTTGCCGGTACTGGAAGCGGGCCGGAAAATCGGCGGGCCGGGGCTTGAGGTCGCCCACCAGCACCTCGATGTCGGCGGGCAGGGTGGCCAGCAGCCGCACCATTTCCTGGCCGATGACGCCGGCGCCGCCGCTGATAAAAATTCGTTTAAAGGGCAGAACCAAAGGCTGTGGCATAGTCGGCGGCCAACTGGCCGTGCATCAGTGAGTCGGCAAAAGTACCCGGCGCGAGCTGGATGTGCTGCCGTAGGCGCCCTTCCAGCCGGAAGCCGCTCTCTTCCAGAATGGCCACGTGCGCCGGCCGGATGTCGTAGGTTTCGGTAAACAAGCGGTTGAATTTCAGTCCTTCAAACGCCACTTGCCCCAATAGCCGCAGGTGGGCGAGAAAATCCTGGCGGTAAGTGGCGGCGTCGGCGGCTCGGGCAGGCTCTACCAAAAAAGACACTTCAGCGCGCTTATCTTGCCAGGAAAGGTACACGAGCCCGCCATAGGCCACCAGCTCACCCCGGTGCAGCAGCGAAAACAGCAGCTGCCCGGGTTTCTCCTGGTCGAACAACGGCAGTACAACGCGCTGAAAATATGTATCTTGCTGCTCAGCGGTAAGCGGCGCGGCCTGGCGGAGTACTTCGAGCTGGGCATTGCGCCAGGCCCGGATGGGTTCCCGGTCTTCGTAGCGGATAGGCACGAGATGGTAGTTTTGCCAGCGGTATTCGGCGGGCGGCAGGGGGCGGTAGTTCATGGTTAGTTGTCAGTTGCTCGTTGTTAGTTGTCAGGTCACAAATCAACCAGTTGTCATGGCGCTAACAACTGACAACGAGCAACTGACAACTAAAGCCTACACTACTAAGTACGAAATCAGCGGGTTGAGCGGGCTGCGGCGCAGGGCGTAATTGGCCACGCCAAATACCTCATCGAAGGCCAGCGTCTCGCCCGGAAACTCGGGGCAATTCAGTTCGTCGAAGGCCACGATGGCGCCTTTGGTGAGGCGGGGCCGGATGGCTTCGAGGCAGGCCTTGGTGGGGGCGTAGATGTCGAAATCGAAGTAGGCGAAGGCGATGACGGTTTCGGGATGGTCGCGCAGGTAGCGGGGCACGGTTTCGGCGGCGTCGCCGGCCACCAGCTCAAACTTGCGCTTGTGCGGAATGGGGCTGTCCTGCTCGTGCTGAGCCAGAATCTGGGTGAGGTAGTCCTGGTAGTTCTCGGTCACGCCGTAGTCGCCTTCTTTCACCCGGTCACCGTCCTTGGCATCCACGGACGGAAAGCCGCCAAACGTGTCAAAGCCAATGATTTTGCGGTTGTAATTAAAGGGCTCGTAAATGCCGCGCAGCGCGTGCATCAACGCCAGGTTCTGCCCCCAGCGCACGCCAAACTCCATGGCCACGCCGTGCACCGGGATGATTTGCTGGTACAACTCGGTGAAAAACAGCAGGCGCGAGAGCGTTTGCCGGTTCAGGTACAAGCCCAGGTTGTTGGGCAGCTCGGGGTTCGGAATGGGCGACTCGCGCAGGGTTTGGGCGAAGTTTTCGCGGCGCGTCTGTTCCTGCACGGGCGCACCGCTCAGAACGTTAATCGGGGAGGACATAAGGGCGGAATCGGGGTGAATCGGGGTGCAAAAATGCCACGATATTCTGGGCCATCGGGCATTGGGCCTAAGCGCCTGGCTTGAACAGGGGCTAAGGCTGCACTTGGGTATTGCCGTTGTTGATGCCTGCAAGCCAGGGGTGCCGGGTTAGCAGACCGGGCAGGCCCGTTGGGTCGGTCAGTGAAAAATCGGCAGGAAGCTGCGAATAAAGCAGGTGCAGCAGGGCGTAGTCGCTGGGATAATCCACGGTAAGGCGAAGGCCGGCCACGGCGGCCGGTATATCCAGCGGCAGCGTTTCGAGTCGGAAAAGCTCGGGGTGGCGGCGCAGGTAGGGCGTCACGTGTTCCCGCTCTTCGGGGCGAGTGGCCTCGGCGGCGGCCCGGCGCAGGGCTGCCGCCGCTATTACTTCAACATTGGTGCCCAGTGGCAGACCAGTAGTCAGCGTATAATCGGCCTGGCTTGCCAAATGGTGCGCCACGGCTGCTCGCATAAAAGCCGGGTCGAGAGCGGGATTATCGGCGGTGATGCGCACGACAACGTCGGCATGGTGAGCCTCTGCCGCGCCCATAAAACGTTCCAATACATCCTGCTCATCACCCCGAAACACTGGCGCCTGCAGCGCCTGGGCGGCGGTTGCCACGGCATCGTCGGCGGCCAGCGTAGAGGTAGCCACTACCACCTGCGGGCCTGGCACCACTTGCCGGGCGCGGGCTATCACGTGACTCAGCACCGTAGTTTCGGCCGAAAGCGGCAGGGGCAGCAACACCTTGCCCGGCAGGCGCGAGGAGTTCATGCGGGCCTGAATGATGACGACGACGCGCACGGGCCAGGTTGGAAGCATAATGTTCAGCGAATGGTCCAGCCCCCGTCCACCACGAGGTTGTGGCCGGTTACAAAATCGGAAGCGGCGGCGCTCAAATACACAAAAGCCCCGGCCAAATCTTCGGGCCGGCCAATGCGGCCCAGCGGGTTACGCCGCTGCAGCTCAGCCACAAATCCACCCGTTTCCTGTACGCTCTCGCTCGGGAAAGGGCCCGGCGACACGCAGTTCACCTGAATATTCTCCGGCCCGAGGTACGAGGCGAAGTACTTGGTGAGCTGAATGACAGCCGCTTTGGCCGCGCCGTAGTGCGGCGGGTTGAGGAACTGCGGGTACTCGTCGTAGGCCGAAAAGTCGGGCGCCACCAGGCCGTACATCGACGCCACGTTGATGATTTTGCCGCCGCCGTTTTCGCGCAGGTAGGGCAGCACTTCGCGTAGGCACCGGTAGGCGCTGCCCGCCGAGCCGTCGAGGTTGCGCGCGAATTGTTCATCCGTCAGGGCATCGGGCTGCTGGCCAGCGCCATACACGGCGTTGTTGATGAGAACGTGGGGCAGGCCGTGCCTCTTCCGGCAGGCCGCCAGCGCCGCCTGCACCGACGGCGTGGACGCCACGTCGCAGCTTTCAAAATGCAGGCCACCGACGCCCATCACCTCGGCAAACGTGGTCTTGAAACGGGCTTCATCGCGCCCCAGCACCACCACAGTAGCGCCGTGGGCCAGCAGGCCGGCCACCATGCCGCGGCCCAGGTGCCCGTAGCCGCCCGTGATGAGCACGAGGCGGCCCGTCAGGTCGAACAAGTTGGCGTAAGGAGCTAGGAGCGAGGTGGCCATGCGTAGGGCAGGATAAAATCGGTGGTCGTTTCGGCCAGCTTCTGTAGCTCCGGTCGCAACTGTTCGGCTTGGGCAGCGTGGGTACCAGCCGCCAGGTTTTCGCGTAGATTGGCGGCCGTATCAACGCCAATGACGGCGCGGCTTACCCCCGGCGCGTAAGCCGCGAACAGCAGCAACAGACTAGTCAGCGGCATACCGGCATCCCTAACCAAAGCCCGAAGCGCGCTGATTTTGGGAGCCAGCGGGGCGAAAAAAGCCGGCAAAGTGGTTGGGTCGCGCAGCAACAAGCCTTGCAGAAAAGCCGACCGCACGTGCACCTCGATGCCCGCCTGCTGCAAAGCCGGCAGCAACGAGCCAAACCGCTGGTCAAATACGTTGAAAGGCAGCTGCACCAAACCCACGCCCATCGGTTTGGCCAGCAGCCACTCGGCTTCCTCGGGGTGGTAGAGCGACATGCCGATGCGCTGTACCGTGCCCGCCGCCTGCGCCTCGCGCAACACCTCCCAGGCCGCCGGCTGGTCCCGAAACCCCGTAAACTGGTGGAACATCACCCCGTAAACCGACGGCTGCCGCAGGCGCGCAAGCGACTCCTGTAACGCCTGCCGTACCACCCCGGCCGGGCCGGCTGCCAGCTTGGTCACTATCTCAAACTGGCGCGGCCAAGTGTCGCCGCGGTCCAGCCAGCGGCCCAGGCGGGTTTCGCTGTCGCCATAGGCAGCGGCCGTGTCCAGCAGGTTGATGCCGGCGGCCTGGGCGGTGTTCAGAATCTCGGCTACCGTCGCGTCATCGGGCCGGCCGGCAGCGTTGTTGATGCCGTAGTCGAGGCCAAACTGCACGGTGCCCAGCGCCAGCCGGCCGACAAAATCCCGGGTGTCCGGCAAGGTCATATCAGCGGGCATGAGGTGCTTCAACAAACTCCCGGATGCAAGCCACCACGTAGTCCTGCTCTTCGTCGGTCAGCGTCGGAAACATGGGGATACTGAGGCAGTGCGCGTAGTATTCCTCAGCCAGTGGGAAGTCGCCCGCCCGCCAGCCCAGAGCCTCATAGTAGGGCATACGGTGTACTGGGATATAGTGCACCTGCGCGAATATCTGTTTGGTTTTCAGAAAGTCATACAGCTCGCGCCGATTCTCTACTTGAATGACGTAAAGGTGGTAGGCATGGCCGGTTTGGCCGGGGGCCAGCACCGCTACGCCGGGCACTTGGGCAAAGGCGGCATCGTAGCGGGCGGCGAGTTGGCGGCGGCGGGTTAGTCCTTCCTCGGCGCGGGCGAGCTGGCTCAGGCCGAGGGCGCAGTTGAGGTCGGGCAGGCGGTAGTTGTAGCCGAGCTCCTGCATTTCCATGTACCAGCCGCCGTCGGGTTCGCGTACGAGGTCGGCCGGGTCGCGGGTAATGCCGTGGGTGCGCAGGCGCAACAAGTGGTGGAACAACTGCTCCGAGTTGGTGGTAATCATGCCGCCCTCGCCGGTGGCGATGTGCTTCACTGGGTGGAAGCTGAAAATGGCCAGGTCGGCAAAGTTGCCGTTGCCGCAGTGCTGCTCCCGGCCCTCGGAGTCGACGAAAAAGCCGCCGGGCGCGTGACAGGCATCCTCAATAATCCAGAGACCAAACTCGTCGGCCAGCCGGCGCGCTTCTTCCAGATTCACAGCCAGCCCGGCAAAATCCACCGGAATCAGCCCCGTGAAATAGCCTTTCGGATGCGCTTCGAGTAAAGTCCGAACTTTGGCCAAGTCAATGAGCCCGGTCTTTGGGTCGATGTCGGCAAAATGCACCTCGCCGCCGCAGTAGCGCACGCAGTTGGCCGAGGCCGAGAAGGTGAGGGGCGTGGTGATGACGCGCTGCCCCGGCTGCACGTTCAGGGCCAAGGCGCACAGGTGCAGGGCGGCCGTGCCATTGCTGACGGCCACGGCGTACTTGGCCCCGATGTACTGCGCGAACTGCCGCTCAAACTCGGCCACGGTGGGCCCCTGGGTGAGGTAGTCGGCGTGCAGGCTGGCCACCACGGCGGCCACGTCGGCCTCGCTGATGAACTGGCGGCCGTAGGGCAGGGGACGGGTTGGTAAGCTGTTAGCCATTGGCTTTTAGCTGTTAGCTTGGTTTATGAAGGAAGGCTATTCGCTAACAGCTGTCAGCCAATAGCTTGGGAAATTACACCGCAAAGTCGGCGTCGACGTGCAGACGGATTTCCTCGCGAATCTGCTCAGCATCGAGCCATTCCTCGTTGTTGGCCGAGTCGTAGTAGAAGCCCAGCGGCACGCGCTGCCCGTTAAATTCCTTGATGAACTTCTCCACGTCCCAGGTCGGCATCGAGGGCAGGATGACGTAGTAGCGGTCCAGCTCCACGGTGCTCAGGGCGTCGGTTTCGGTTATCATGGCTTCGTGCAGCTTCTCGCCGGGGCGGATACCCACGATGCGCTGCTCGCAGTCCGGGCCGATGGCGCGGGCCACTTCCGTGATTTTGTAGCTGGGAATTTTCGGTACGAAAATCTCGCCGCCCCAGGCGTTCTCCAGCGCATAGAGCACCAAATCAACGCCTTCTTCGAGCGAAATGTTGAAGCGCGTCATGTCGGGATGGGTGATGGGCAGCACGCCCTTGTGCCGCTCCTGCAAAAAGAAGGGCACCACCGAGCCGCGCGAGCCAATAACGTTGCCGTAGCGCACCACCGAGAAGCGTAAATCGCGGGCGCCCTTCATATTGTTGGCCGCCACGAAGAGCTTATCCGAGCACAGCTTGGTGGCGCCGTAGAGGTTGATGGGCGCGGCGGCCTTGTCGGTGCTCAGGGCCACCACGTCCTTCACCCCGGAGTCGAGGGCGGCATTGATGACGTTTTCGGCGCCGAAAATATTCGTCTTGATGCACTCCATCGGGTTGTACTCGGCGGCGGGCACCTGCTTGAGAGCGGCAGCGTGAATCACGATGTCGATGCCCTCACAGGCGCGGTGCAGGCGCTGCGGGTCGCGCACATCGCCAATGAAATAGCGGATGGCCGGGTACTTGGCCGGGCTGAATTCCTGGCTCATCTCGTACTGCTTCAGCTCGTCGCGCGAGAACACCACGAGGCGCTTCACCTGCGGAAATTTTTCGAAAACGGTGCGGACGAATTGCTTGCCGAACGAGCCGGTGCCGCCCGTGACGAGGATGGATTTGTGGTTGAGGTCGAGAGCCATGAAAAAAGGGGAAGCCAAAACAGGACTGCAAAAGTAGTTGGCAGGAATGTAGCATGGACTCTGCAAGTCCGCGCAGGGGCGTTCCGTTCAGCAGAAGCGCGGTTCGGCGCTCATCCAGGCGCGGACTCGCAGAGTCCACGCTACATTCCCGACCTTCGCCCTGCGGAGCACCTGCCGCGTTGCGCATGCTATTCAATTCTCTTCATTTCCTCGTCTTTTTCCCGCTGGTGGTCGGGCTCTATTTCGCCTTACCGCCGCGATGGCGCAACCCGTTGCTGCTCATTGCCAGCTACTATTTCTACATGAGCTGGCGGGCCATCTATGCGCTGCTGCTGCTCGCCACCACCGTCCTCGACTACTACAGCGGCTACCGCATGAGCCAGCTGCCCACCAAAGCGGCGCGGCGGCCCTGGCTCGGCCTCAGCCTGGCCAGCAACCTAGGTACATTGTTCGTTTTCAAGTACTTCAACTTTTTCCGGGATTCGGTTTTGCAGCTGGCCGAGGCTTTGCACCTGCCGCACACGGCTGGGCCGGCGCTGGGTTTGCTGCTGCCGGTGGGCGTGTCGTTCTACACGTTTCAGTCGGTGGGCTACATCATCGATGTGTACCAGGGCCGGCTGGAAGCGGAGCGGAGTTTTGGGCGGTTTGCCTTGTTCGTAGCGTTTTTCCCGCAGCTGGTGGCTGGGCCCATCGAGCGGGGCGGGCACATGCTGCCGCAGTTTCGGCGGGAACATACGTTTGATTATCAGCGGATAGTAAGCGGCTTGCGGCTCATGGCGTGGGGTTTGTTCAAGAAAGTAGTGGTGGCCGACCGCCTGGCCCTGCTCGTCAACCCGGTGTTCAACAGTCCGCGCCAGCACCCCGAGGGGCCGCTGCTGGTGCTGGCCACACTAGCCTTCACCTTCCAGATTTACGGCGACTTTTCGGGCTATACCGATATGGCCCGCGGTGCCGCCCGGGTGCTGGGCTTCGAGTTCAACCTCAACTTTCGCCAACCCTACCTCTCGGCCTCCGTGCCCGAGTTCTGGCGCCGCTGGCACATTTCGCTCTCCAGCTGGTTCCGCGACTACGTATACATTCCGCTGGGTGGCAGCCGCGTAGGCCCGGCCCGCGCCTATGCCAACCTGCTGGCCGTGTTCCTCATCAGCGGCCTCTGGCACGGCGCCAACTGGACGTTTCTGGCCTGGGGCGGCCTGCACGGGCTCTGCCTCGTGCTCAGCACCTGGGCCCGGCCGGCGCGGGAGCAGCTGGCACAGCTCACCGGGCTGGCTGCGCACCCGCGCCTGCGCCGGGCCGGGGGCGTGCTGCTCACGTTTGGGCTGGTGGCTTACGCCTGGATTTTCTTCCGCGCCAACAGCTTCGGCGATGCCATGTTCATCAGCCAGCACCTGCTCAGCGGCTGGGGCAACCTGGGCGGGCGGGGTACGGCCACGCTGCTGCTCGAATTCTCGCAGCACTACCGGCCCGAGCTGGCCGTGGCGGCCCTCGGCGTGGGCCTCATGCTGTGGCTTGAATATTTCGGCCGGGTGCGCAGCCTGCAAACCTGGGTTTCAACTCAAACGGCAGCCGTGCGCTGGGCCGGTTATGCCGGGCTGACAATACTGATTCTGTACTTGGGGGTATTCAATAGCACCTCATTTATCTATTTCCAGTTTTGAAGGGGCTCGAAAAAACTGCGGTTCTAAAGCTGCTGGGGCGGCTGGCGCTGCTGGCCGGGGCCGTGCTGCTGGGCGCGCTGGCGCTGGGGCCGGTGCTGTGGCGGGGGCAGGTCGATGCTTTTTACGGGCGCTTCACCAGCCCGCCGGCCGGCTCGCTGATTTTGGGGACTTCGCGGGCGGCGCAGGGCATCCGGCCGGCGGTGCTGGCGGCGCGGCTGGGCGGGCGGTTCGACGGGCCGCTGCTGAATTACGCCTTCACGCTCACGCACTCGCCTTACGGCCCGCCCTACCTGCGCAGCATCCGGCGCAAGCTGCGGCCGGAAGTGAAAAAGGGCCTTTTCATCATTGCCGTCGACCCCTGGTCGCTGTCGCTCACGGGGCCGGAGGTAGCTTTCCCCGAAGAGCAGTCCTTTATCGGCCAACTCCACCAGGTCAGCCAGAATCCCAATCTGCCCTACCTCACTCGCTACCAGACCAAGCCGCTCTACCGCCTGCTGCTCGACTACGCCACCGCCACCGAGCGCCTGCACCCCGACGGCTGGCTCGAAGTAAACATCGGCACCGACAGCGCCCAGGTGCGCGCCCGCACCGCCCGCAAGCTGCAGGACTACCGCCAGCTAGCCGCCGCTCAGCACCTTTCTGCGGGCCGCCTGCAGGCCCTGCGCCAAACCATCCAGTTCCTGCAGCCGCACGGCCGCGTGGTGCTGGTGCGCCTGCCCGTGGGGCCTTCGCTGCTGCAATTGGAGCAAGTCGACCAGCCCAATTTCGATTTGCTCATGCGGAAACTGGCTTCCAATTCGGCCGTGCCCTATTTCGATTACAGCGCCCAACCCTACGCCACCACCGATGGCAACCACTTGCAGCGCGACGCCAGTGCGGCTTTCAGCCAGCAGCTGGCGAACGACTTAGCCCGAATACTGCCCGCACGGTAGCGGTTGTTACCGGGCGGCTGCCGCCACTTCGTACACGTAAATATGCCAGTAGGCGTCGGGGTGGGCGAAATCGGCCACCGGCTGCAGGCCGCTGTGGGCGGGTGTGGCCAGCCGCGCCGCGCTCAGAATGAACCGGCCGCCTAAGCGTTGAAACGCCCGGGCATCGAGGGCCCATGCCTGCACGGTGCGCACGGGCGTAGCCGGCACTAGGAAATTGCGCCCCAACTCGTGCGAGAAAAAATAGCAGCGGTTGCCCCAGGCATCGAAGTAGGAGCGCAAGGCATCGTCTTTGGCCAGCTCGCCGGCGATGAGGGGCCGGAACTGGTGCTTGTAGGGCAGCGGGTAGCTGTTCTGGTTGCTGTCGAGGGTGTAAAAATCGTTGAGCTGCGCCACGGCCGGCGCAAAGCCTAAGCAGCCTACCCGGTAGCCGCTCGGCGGCAGCCCGGTGCGGCGGGCGAGGTATGTTTTGATGGTGTTGAAAAGCGGCGCGGCCACGTAGCGGGCATAGTTGGGCTCGTGCGGCTTAGGCCGGCCGGCCAGCTCGCGCAGATTGTTGCTCCATTCGGTATTCATGGCCAGGCCGGTAAGCAACTGCAGGCCAACTAACCCGGTGGTAACGGAATGCCGGCCGGCCGGCAGCAGACGCAGGCACAGCGCCAGCACGCCAAAGCACGCCAGCGGCAGCAGAAACCCCAGCCGCGTGAGATTGAAGGCGTGTAGCAAAGGCAACTGATGTTGCACCAAGGCCACGCCCTGCAATACGAACCCGCAAAAAATACTCACGCCCACGATGCCCAGCAGCCATGGCGCCAGCTTACGCGCGGCCGGCCGCCAGCCGCCCGGTGCCCACGCCAGCGCCGCCATCACCGCCAGCGCAACAGCTCCCCGAAAAAACTGGCTGGAATGGTATTGGCCTAGCACTAGGAAGTTAAACGACTGTCGCAGGCCAGAGATGAGTCCCAACTGAGTTTCCTGCAACAAGTCGTGCTCGACGCGGTGCGAAACAAACTGCTGCGCTACTAGCAAAGAGTAGAATAGCGGCCATTCAACCACCACATACATCGCCATCAGCAAGCCTGTAGCCAGGCCCACCTTAAGCGCCGCCGCTTGCCGCCCGTGCCAAAAATCGTAGAGCGCTAGCCCGGCCAACGCGGCCCCAACAAATGGCCCCACGAACACAAAAAACGACCACACCGGAAATGCCGCCACCAGCAACCAGTCCCACCAGCGCCCGCGACCAGCGCGCAGGCGCAGCACGGCCAGCAGTAGCGCCGGCTGGCCCAGTACCGTCAGCCCATAAATGGAGTAGATGGGCAGCGTGGCCCAGGCCAGGGCCAGTCCGGCCGCCAGCCCGCGCTGCCCCGGCTCCGGCAGCCAGCGCCTCCGTAATAGCGCCCACATGCCCAATAGCCCCAGCAGCCGCACTAGCGCCTGATTGACGAGGTACGCCGCCCACGGCGGCAGTACCCCAAACAGCCACACCGTCGGGCTCAGGCCCGAGCGCAGGGCGTTGCGCGGCAGCCCGTTCATGATGCTGGGAATCAGCGTAGTGGGCCGGTAATCGAACACGACATGAAATTTATTCAGCAGGTAGGGGCTAGCAATTTCGGTGTCGAGGTTGTCGTGAATGATGAGGTAGCTGTGGCTGCCCAGTAGCAAAAAAGTCAACAGAAACAGCAGCAAGCCCGCCAATGCCAGGGGCAGCGGCCGTAGGAAAAGGCTTCTGCTTATCATCGTGGGTCGTCCAAATCGTGCATCGTCCAAAATTTAGCTGCGGGCAATGTCGGCCAGCCGCCCGGCCAGGGCGCGGCGCGAGTAGCGGGAGTGGCTTACGGCGGGCAGGTCGAGGTTGGAATTCTGGCGCCACTGGGCCACCAGCGCTTCCAAGGTTTCCAGCATCAAAGCTGAGTTGCGGTAAGGCAAAGCCTGGCCCGCCTCGCATTCCTGGAGTAGGTTGTCGGCGTCGGAGCCGGCCGGGCCCACGCACAGAATGGGCTTGTTGGCCGCGAGATACTCAAAAATTTTGCCCGGCAGGATGCCAAAATTGCGCGGCACGTCGGGAATGGCCATCAGCAGCACCGAGGAGCTGAGCAGGTATTCCACCGACTGGTCGTGCGGCACGAAAGGAATAAACTCCGTGGCCGCCAACAGTCCGGCCCGCTCAACCTGCTGGCGCAGCTGGGCCGATACCTGACCCACGAAGCGCAGCCGCAGCGGCACGTCAGGGTGGCGGGCGGCGCAGCTGGCCAGGGCTTCCAGCAGGCAATCAATATGATATAGCTCCGTGATGGTGCCCGTGTGCGTGATGCGCAGGCAGTCCGTGGGCGGCTGCGAGGGTAGGCGAAAATCCGTTTCGTCGTAGCCGTTGGGCAGCACTTGGAATTTGGTAGACGCCAGTTCCGGCAGCTTGGCCATAAACAGCCGCTTGGTTTCGGGCGAGGTCACCAGCACGGTATCGGCCTGCGTCAGCACCTGCCGCTCGTAGCGCGCATCGAGCCAGGCGGCAAACGGCATGTGGTGCAGGTCCTTGTAATAGTAAATGTCCGTCCAGGGGTCGCGCATGTCGGCCAGCCAGCGCAGGCCGTGGCGCTTCTTCAGTTCCAGCCCGATGAGCTGGGTAGAGTGCGGCGGTGAAGACGTGAGCACGGCGTCGAATTGCTCGCCGGCGGCCAGCAGTTGCTCCACGGCGGCCAGCGCATGGCGGTTCCAGCCCCGGCGCGGGTCCGGAATGAACAGGTTGCCGCGCACGAAGCGCAGGGCCTTTTGCATGGCGCCCGGCTTGCCTTCGTTGGCGAAGCCGCCGTAGGGTACGGCCCGGCCAGTCAGCTTCTTATAGCTCTCAAACGGTTCGGTGGTTCCCGTGCGGATGACGCGCACGCCGGGCGGCACCTCGGCCAACAGGCTTTCGTCGCGCACGGGGTAGCTGGCCTGGGCCGGGTCCACGGTTATCACGGTGGGCTCCACGTTGAAATGGCCCAAATGCTTCACGAACTTGAGGCAGCGCTGCACGCCAGCCCCGCCCGAAGGCGGCCAATAATAGGTGATGACAAGCAGGCGCAGCGGACGGGAAGCGGACACGGAACAGCAGGGGAGGGCAGGCGGGCCGCGAAGGTACGTGCTTTGCCGGTTTTCGGCCTTTTGTGGTTACTTTTGGGGTTCAATAACTGCCTGATTTGGCGCGGCTCGGTGCCCGCGGTCAGCTTCCCCGTCTTTCCCGCTCAACCCAGCGAATCAATGTTCGATAGTCTCTCCAATAAGCTCGACCGGGCGATAAAAACCCTGAAAGGTCAGGGCAGCATCTCGGAAATCAACGTCGCGGCCACCATCAAGGAAATCCGCCGCGCCCTGGTCGATGCCGACGTTAACTACAAGGTTGCCAAAGAGGTAACCGACAAAATCAAGGATGCAGCCATGGGCCGCGACGTGCTCACGGCCGTGTCGCCGGGCCAGCTCATGGTCAAAATCGTCTACGATGAGCTCACCGAGCTCATGGGCGGCGAGAAGAAGGACATCGTCATCAAGGGCGACCCGGCCGTGATTCTGCTCTCGGGCCTGCAGGGCTCGGGCAAAACCACCTTCGCCGGCAAGCTGGCCAGCTACGTGAAGAAGCAGGGCCGCAACACGTTGCTGGTGGCCTGCGACGTGTACCGCCCCGCCGCCATCGACCAGCTGAAGGTGCTCGGCGAGCAAATCGGCGTGGAAGTGTACTCGGAAGTCGAGAACAAGAACCCCGTTGAAATCTCGCGCAACGCCATCGACTACGCCCGCAAAAACGGCAAGAAGGTGGTGATTATCGACACCGCCGGCCGCCTGGCCGTGGACGAGCAGATGATGCGCGAGATTGAGGCGGTGAAGTCGGCCATCAACCCCAGCGAAACGCTGTTCGTGGTGGACTCCATGACCGGCCAGGACGCCGTGAACACCGCCAAAACCTTCAACGACCGCCTCAATTTCGACGGCGTGGTGCTCACCAAGCTCGACGGCGACTCGCGCGGCGGCGCGGCCCTCTCGATTCGGGCGGTGGTTGAGAAGCCCATCAAGTTCATCTCGACGGGCGAGAAGATGGACGCGCTCGACCTGTTCTACCCCGACCGCATGGCCCAGCGCATCCTGGGCATGGGCGACGTGATTTCGCTGGTGGAACGTGCTCAGCAGCAGTTCGATGAGGACGAGGCCAAGCGCATTGAGAAGAAAATTCGCAAAAACCAGTTCGACTTCAACGACTTCCTCGGCCAGCTCGAGCAAATCAAGAAGATGGGCAACATCAAGGATTTGATGGGCATGATTCCGGGCATGAGCAAGGCCATGAAGGACGTGGAAATCGACGACGACGCCTTCAAGCCCGTCGAGGCCATCATCCGCAGCATGACCAAGCAGGAACGTGCCAACCCCGACCTGCTGAACGCCTCGCGCAAGCGCCGCCTGGCCAAAGGCTCGGGCACGGAACTGCAGCAGGTGAACGACCTGATGAAGCAGTTCGACCAGATGCGCCAGATGATGCGCAAAATGAACAAGCTCAGCCAGACCAAGGGCGGCCTGGCCCAGATGCAGAAGATGATGGGCGGCATGCGCGGCGGTGGCGGCGGCATGATGGGCCGCTAGGCGCGCCCGTTTCCCTCCGATACCTGAGTCAATAAAAAAGCCCCGGCGCATGCCGGGGCTTTTTTATTGGGCCGAATTATTTTCGGCAATTTAGTTAATATGGCGAGGACAAACTGCACATTTCAAATGGGTTGAAAGAAAAGTAAAAACCCGTGGAATCTTTTGGTGCAATTCTTGTTAGCCTCATCGTGAAAGAATAGTTTTTTAAGGTGTTTTGGTATGGAAAGGGACGGCGCGCTGCGTCGTCCTTTTTTTATTTGCCAAAACCGGGTGTAAGGCGGCGCGGTTGGGAGCGTCTGAAAAGGCGGGGCTGGCTGGCCCGCCGACGTACCTTGCGTTCTATTTTTCCGCCTCCCCGCCGCGTATGAAGCAACTCGTTGAAAAGCACCCGCTGGCCATTCGCTGGTTTCACTGGGTCAACTTTCCCGTTCTCAGCCTGATGATTTGGAGCGGGCTCTGGATTTATTGGGCCAACGACGTGTACCGCCTGGGTTGGGGCAAAACCACGCTGCTTAAGTTCTTCCCGCAGTCGTTCTACCAGGCCTTTCACCTCGAATACAAGCTGGCACAGGGCATGAGCTGGCACTTCGTGTTGATGTGGGTGTTCTTCCTGAATGGCCTGCTTTACGTGGGCTACACGCTGTTTTCAGGCGAGTGGCGCTACCTGCTGCCCAACCGGCACTCGTTTAAAGAAGCCATCCAGGTCACGCTCTTCGACCTGGGTTTGCGCAAGGAGCACCCGCCGGTGCGCAAGTACAACGGCGCCCAGCAGATTGCCTACACCAGTGTGATTATCATGGGTTTGGGCTCGTTGCTCACGGGGCTGGCTATTTATAAGCCGGTGCAGTTTGGCTGGCTCACGCAGCTGCTGGGCGGCTATGAGTTTGCCCGCATCATCCACTTTGCGCTCACCATTGGCTATGTGCTGTTTTTTATCGTGCACGTCGCCCAAGTGGTGCGGGCCGGCTGGAATAATTTCCGCGCCATGGTGGCCGGCTTCGAAATAGTAGAAGTCGACCCCGCCACCCACGAAATCAAGGCCGGCCCCGCCGCGCTGCCCGCCGCCGACGCTTCCCTTTCGTCAACCAAGTAGCTGCATTCGATATGACTGACGAAACTCCCGATACGACTACGAACCAGCCGCCCCTGCGCCCCGAGGCCGAGGTACTGGCCGAAGCTCGCCGCCGCTCGCGCCGCTCCTTTATCGGCCTGGGCCTGGCCGGGCTGGCGGGCTTTGGGGGCTGGCGCTGGCTGTTTTCCGAGCCCAATGATGAGGGCATACCGCACCGTGTGCGCAAGGTGCTTGATGCCAACGCCCAGCTCAGCCACGCCTATTACAAGCAGACGCGGCTGGCGCCCGAGTTCGCCCGCAGTCGTGCCCGCACCCCGCGCAAAAACGGCACCTACGGCCTTAAAAGCGAGCTGGACCCGGCCACCTGGCGCATGCGCGTGCAAAGCTACGGCTCCGACACAACCCAGGAATTCACCTTGGCCGACATTCAGGCGCTGCCCAAAGTGCAAATAGTGACGGAGCTTAAGTGCATTGAAGGCTGGAGCGTCATCGTGCATTGGGCCGGCGCCCGGTTGTCCGATTTCCTGGCCAAATACCCCTTGGCTACTCGTAGCGGCCGCCCCGCTGACCCACTCAACCCGCCGGCCGACCTGGCGCCCTACGCCGCCGTCGATACGCCCGACGGGAAATACTACGTCGGCCTCGACATGGACACCGTGCTGCACTCCCAAACGCTGCTGTGCTACGAGATGAACGGCAAACCGCTTACGCCCGAGCATGGCGCCCCGCTCCGCCTCGTCACACCCCTCAAATACGGCATTAAGCACATTAAACGCATCGGCACCATCGCCTTTGTCGATACTCAGCCGAAAGACTACTGGGCCGAAATGGGCTACGACTGGGATTCGGGGCACTAACGCCTGCGGCTCAATGAGGGATTTAAATAAAACGTCATGCTGAGCGTAGCCGAAGCACCTCTGCCACACAAGTAATTCATTTACTATTGTGGCAGAGATGCTTCGGCTACGCTCAGCACGACGTTCTTCAGGTAAAGCTTAAACCTAATTCCTTAATGAATAACACGCAGCTCGTACCGCTCCTGGGCGCCGTTGAGCGCGGGCACGAGCCAGGCGCCTACACGGCTGGGCCCGTAGCCGAGATTAACTTTGAGCCATTCGTCGCGGGTGGGCAGTAGGGCGATAATTTCCTCTTCCAAGCGAGCTAAATCGGCTTGTAGGCCGGCTACATCCTGGGTGGCTTCGCCATTTTGATGCGCTACTTCGGCGCGGTTGAGTGCCTTTTGGGCTTCCAGGTAAGCGTCTACTTTTTGTTCCAGCGGAACGAGTGCAGGGTCCAGGTAATCGAGGTTGGAGGCCATGAGTGGGTAAGCTAAGCGGAATGATTTGATGGCAAAACGGGGCGACTGACTAAAAAGATGCGGGCCGGAGCGGAAGAGGTCAGGCGGCCGGTACAGCCGGGCTACTGGCCGGGCGGTTGCGCTGGCACTTCTCGCCGCAATATTTTACGTCGTCCCAGTTGGCGCGCCATTTTTTGCGGTACTCGAATGGGCGGCCGCAGGTGACGCAGATTTTGGTGGGCAACTGGCCTTTACGAAGTTTGGCAGGGAGCATGGGCAGCGAAAAATAGACGAGCTACCAGGCAAACGGCCGGCGCCCCCGCGAAGTTTTGGGTACTTTTCGGCTTAAACGCCGTAAGTGGCCCCGGCCGTCGCTCCGGCGCCGTGTCGCTTGTTCGGCCCCCCTTCTTTATGACCAATACCTCCGCTCCCGACGTCCTGGGCCAGGCCCTGCTCGACTACCACCACGGCCACGACCAAGCTGCTACTGTCACGGTGCATTGTAGCGCGGCCGACGACGAGCCGCTGCCCGCCGCCTACTTCTTCCGCACCGTGCTGCAAATGCCCGAGCTGGAGCGCCAGTCCCTCGACGAAAGCCGGGGCCGCGTGCTCGACCTCGGCGCCGGCGCCGGCTGCCACAGCCTGGAACTGCAAAGCCGGGGCTTCGAGGTGAAAGCCGTGGACGTGTCGGCCGGCGCTGTGCAGGTGATGTCGGAGCGCGGGGTGCAAAATGTAGCGCGCCACGACTTATTCAGCGCCAGGCCCGCTGCCGAGCTGCCCTACGACACCATTCTGCTACTCATGAATGGCCTCGGCCTCACCGGCACGCTCGAAGGCCTCGACAAATTCCTGGCGCACGCCCGCACGTTGCTGGCGCCCGGCGGCCAGATTCTGGCTACGTCCTCCGATATCCGCTACCTCTACGAAGACGAAGATGGTGCCCTGCGCATCAACCTCAACGGCCCATATTACGGCGAAGTAGTGTACCGCCTGACCTACAAAGGCCACGACGGCGAACCCTTCCCCTGGCTTTTCATTGATGCCGCCCTGCTCAACGACGCCGCCGAAGCCGCCGGCTACACCGCCGATTTCATTGGCGAAGACGACAACGAACAATATCTCGTACGCCTAACAATTTCAAATTAAGGAGGAAAGGAGCACCTAACCCGTCATGCCGAGCGCAGCCGAGGCCTCTCGCGTGGGGTAATAATCCAATCGAAAGAACTACATCGGCCCGCGAGATGCCTCGGTTGCGTTCGGCATGACCATTTCATTTTCATTATTCATTAAAACATGACCAACGAAGTCACTTACCGTACCCGCTGGGCCGATATGGACCCCAACGGCCACATGCGCCACTCCGCCTACGCCGATTTTGCTGCCGACCAGCGCGTGGTACTCCTGGCCCAGTGGGGCTTCGATGTGAAACGCTTTGCTGAGTTGCGGCTCGGCCCCATCCTTTTTCGGGAGGAAACCAAGTACCTGAAAGAAGTGAACATCGGCGAAGAAATTCGCGTCAACGGCCACCTCGCTTCTGCTAGCGCAGATGGCTCGCGCTGGACCATTGTGCATACCATTTTCAAAGCCGATGGCCGGGTAGCTGCCACCGTCACCGTCGATGGCGCCTGGCTCGACCTCGACCGCCGCAAGCTCACCGTGCCGCCCGCCGAGCTGGCCGCGGCCTTTGGCTCGATGCCGGTGTACGAAGCCCCAACCAAGTAGCGCCGCATGGCACGAGTACCCCGAAGCTCCTGCTTCGGCCCGAGCGAACACCAGTTGTTCAAGCGGGCCGAAGCGGGAGCTTCGGGGTACTCGTGCTTTAGGCCTGCGCGTCGGCCGTTGCCCGCACGGTGGCACCTGGCCGCAACACCTTCGTAATGCGCCCCAACTGCTGCTGGTGGTGTAGCAGGTGGTCGAGCAGAAAGTCCATCACCTGATAAATAGTGATACGTCCCGACCGGGGGTGCGGAAAAATGGCCCGGTTCAGGTGCCGGCCCGGAAACTCGTTCAGCACGCGCTCAAGCTGGCGGCGGGTGGTGTCCCAGGTTTGGCGCAGCTCAGGCAGGCTGGGTAGGTTGCCGGCGTCGGTGAGCGTAGCTACGCCGCGCGGGGCCTTATACTTGAAGCCCGGGAGGCGCAGCAACAGCCGCACCAGGCGGGCGCGCAGCCGCGTCAGCAAGCCCACTTTGGGCAGCATTTCCTCGGAATTCATCTTCTTCTGGATGTACTGAACGATGTTGCCCTCAATGAATAACAAGTGGTGAACCACCTGATTGGCCGACCAGCTTCCCGGTGCAGGCGCCTTGCCGCTGTCCGGTCCCAGCGCTTCGGCCGACGCCAGCAGGCGCTCGGTGGCGCGTTCCAGCTGTTCAAGTTTGAGGTGCAGGCGGTGGTTCATGGCGGTGGGAATTGGAATTGGTGGGAGTGCGGAAAAGGTACGTCAACTTTCGAAATAGGTACGGGCGCTAGCCATTTACCAAAAGCTGGCGGTCAATAGCGCGGACTTTGTAGTCCGCGTCCCCGGCGGAAATCCTAACGATTTTCACGGTACCGACCCGCGGACTACAGCGTCCGCGCTACAGTCTCGACTAGCAAAAGAAAAAGCCCTGCTGGCAATACCAGCAGGGCTTTTCGCAGGGTGCTAGGGACAAAATTAAGCCTTGGCGTAGGTTACTTCTTTCACGGCCTTCACCACACGGGCCACGTTGGGCAGCGAGGCTTCGATGAGCGTGGGGGCGTAGGGCAGGGGCACGTCGGCGCAGGTGATGCGGATAACCGGGGCATCGAGGTGGTCGAAGGCGCGGCGCTGCACGATGTAGGCCAGCTCACTCGAAATGCTGGCCAGCGGCCAGGCTTCCTCAATCACCACCATGCGGTTGGTTTTCTTCACCGAAGCAACCAACGTGTCGTAGTCTATCGGACGCACCGAACGCAGGTCAATTACTTCGGCCTCAATGCCTTCCTTGGCCAACTCGTCGGCGGCGGCATAAGCAATTTTCATCATTTTGCCGAAGCTCACCAAGGTCACATGCTTGCCCTGGCGCACGATGTTGGCTTTGCCGATTTCAAGTATGTACTCCTCCTCGGGCACTTCGCCCTTGTCGCCGTACATCAGCTCCGATTCCATGAAGATGACGGGGTCGGGGTCGCGGATGGCGGCTTTCAGCAGGCCCTTGGCGTCGTAGGGGTTCGAGGGAACCACTACTTTCAGGCCGGGCGTGTTGGCGTACCAGTTTTCGAAGTTCTGCGAGTGCTGGCTGCTGAGCATGCCGGCGTTGCCCGTCGGGCCGCGGAATACGATGGGGCAGGAGTACTGCCCGCCCGACATCGAATACAGCTTGGCGGCCGAGTTAATCACCTGGTCGATAGCCACCAACGAGAAGTTGAAGGTCATGAACTCAATGATGGGAATCAACCCGTTGGCGGCGGCGCCCACGCCGATGCCGGCAAAACCCAGCTCGGCAATCGGGGTATCAATCACCCGCTCCGGCCCGAACTCGTCGAGCATGCCTTGGCTCACTTTGTAGGCACCGTTGTACTGGGCCACTTCTTCGCCCATGAGGAACACCCGCGGGTCGCGGCGCATTTCCTCGGACAGGGCCTCGCGCAAGGCCTCACGAAATTGAATTTGACGCATGGTTTTCTTTAGGGTAAAGCCGGTTTTCAGCCGTTTGGCAAAGCTACGACAGGCGGGGGCGTCGGGCCAAAGCTAATTCGGGCTTACTTTAAGGCTTCCCGGAATACCTTGCCCTGCGCGTAGTCCTGAAACTCCAGGTCCTCGACGGCGCGCTGGGCGTAGCTGCGGTCCAGCGCAATGGCTTGCTTGAGTAGCTGGCCCATCTGGGCTTCGTTCTTCTGGCGGGCGGCCACCACGGCCATGCCGTAGACGGGTGCGGCGGCGGTGGGGCGCAGGGCCTGGGCCAGGCGGTACTGCTCCAAGGCCAGGTCGTAGCCCTCGCGACCCACCAGAATCAGGCCTTTGTTGAGGGCGTTTTGGTAGGAGGGACCGGCGTATTGCAGGTTGCGCAGGGCTTCATCGGGCTGGCCTACTTCGATTTCCAGCGCGGCGCGGTCGGAGAAAATCTTGCGCAGCAGCGGGCGCGGGCCACCCAGCTTGATGGCGTAGTCGTAGTTCTGCAGGGCTTCGAGGCGGTCGCCGGCGCGGTGGTAGGCCGTGGCGGCGTGGTAGAAGAACTCGGCCGTGGGGTTGCGGTGGGCGGCCAGGGTGAAGTTGACGGCGGCGCGGTGGTAATAGGCTTTCTGGGTTTTGACGGTAGGCTCTTTCTCGCCGCGCTGCAGCAGCACCACACCCAGGTTGTGAAAGGCTTCCCAACTGTTGGGGTTGTTGGCGGCGGCCACTTCGTAGATGCGCTGTTTTTCGGCCAGCAGCGGCGTGAGCGTGGCAGAATAGCGCAACTCCTCGGGCGTGAGGGCGTCGGCTTCTATTTGCTTTTCGACAATCTTTTTCGATAGCAGGTACACCTCTGAATCGTAGCGCTTGGGGGCCGTGTAGGTCACAGCCACGGTGCCGAAGCGCAACACGGGGTAGATGTAATCTTCGATGTAATCGAAATACGTGAGCTTGTGCAGCGCCTTTTCTTTCTGCTCAAACGTGCCGCGCGTGTCGTTGATGATGGAAACCACCGAATCTATCTGGTCGGGCTTGAGGGCCGAGGACGTGACCTTGCTCAGGAAGGTGTCCCACTTGCGCACGTAGGCCAGGGTGTCGTAGCGAATGGCCTCGTTCTTATTGAGATACGAGAAGGTTTTCACGCGCTGCTTGTAGTAATAGAGCAGCATGCGGACGCGCTTGCTGGCCAGGGCGCGGTTGTGCGCGTCGGTCGAGTCGGGCGAGTGGCCGGCGATGATGAGGACTTGCTTGGTGTGCTGGTTGGCATCGATGAGGTCCTCCAGCGCCTGCACGTTCGTGCCCAGGTAGCCGCGGATAAACCACTTATCCTCATCGAAATAGAAGGGCAGCACCCGGGTGCCGCTCATGGTATTGTTGGCGCGCTCGGGCAGCAGCGTCAGCACAGTGTCTTCGCGGGTGACGAGGCGGGCGGGGTCGGCGATGCCGCGGGCCACCAGCACGTCGGCGTCGGCGCGCAGCACTTTGCCGTTTTTTTTCAGCTCGCGCACTTGGGCGTGGGCCAGCAGCTCGCCGGGGTTGCGGCCAGGCGTGTTGGGGATGCTGAATTTTTGGGTGGCGATGAGCTGGCCTTTGTGCTCGTCGTCGTACACGTAATTGCCCGACGTGAAGGTGAGGCGGCCCAGCGTGTCTTCGCGCAAGCCGTGCTCGTAGCGGTAGCGCAGCAGCAACTCGTAAGCGACGCCTTTGTGCAGGTGGCTGGCTGGCACCCGGGCGATTACCTCGAACGGGACGGCCTCGCCCGAAGCCAGCAGCGGGGTGGGCCGGGCCACCACGGTGCGGCCGGCTTCGGCCTGCTTCAGCACCCGCGGCAGGGCGCAAGCCGACAATAACAGCGTGGTTGTCAGCAGCCCGTGGGCCACTGGCCGCAAAAAATAATTCATCAAATTATGCAACAACGGAAAACGAAAGTCTGCCCTTTCAACGTACAAGGCGCTCAATTAGTCGAGCCCGGGCCGGCGAAATTACGCGGTCGAGCTTGCCCTCGGCCCGCCAACGCCTTATCTTAGCCCAGACAATCTGTATTTCGCCAGCCGCTACCGCCCATGAAACGCTTCACCGACTACCTCGAAACGCAGTCTTTTGGTTTGTGTTCGGCCTTGGCCCAAAAGTGGGGGTTCAGCACGCGTAGCGTACGGCTCTCGTTCGTGTACGCCTCGTTTTTCACGTTTGGCTCGCCCATCGTGCTCTATTTCGCGGGGGCTTTCTGGATGAACGTGCGCCGGGCCATGCGCCAGCAGCGCAGCACCGTGTGGGATTTGTAGTCTATTTTATCTCTTGTTTATCTCTTGACGCTCTGAGGGTTGGCGTTGCCACAGCACTTTGCCGCGCCTCAAGTCGATGCAATAAATAATGGGCCAGGTATCCTGGAAAGGAGCACAAGAACGCACCTCGTTGTGCACGACGGTGACGTAGAGCCGTCGGCCGGGTGCCATGCTTACCAATGGAGCCGTGAGGTCGATGTAGCCATCCAACGTCAGTTGCCAGTTCGGGCCTTGCACCAGCCAGTTGGCGGGTGGTGTTGGGTTGTTATCCGGCTGGGCTGGGGCGGCAGGCCGCAAGTAAGCGGCATCGCCGAGCAGCAGAATGCGGTCGGGCCCAGCTAAAGTGAAAGTTGGCACGGTGGGCTTGAGATAGGGAAACCGCTGGTCGAGTAGCCGGCGCGGAAACGGATTGCGCACGAAGCCCGGCGGGAGGCTGGCCCGTTGGCCTACGTCGCGGGCTTGCCAACTCAGGATGGGGCGGCCCGTAACGGGCATCATCGGGTCCCAGACAATTTCCAGTTTGGTGAGCCGCCGGGCCTGGTTCCAGCCGCCTCGGTAGCCGAGGTCGATGGCGCGCCAGGTCAGGGCCGAAAGGTAGGCCTCGTGCAGGCCGCCGACAGTGTCAGGTGTCAGCAGGGGTTGGCTGCGGCCCAAGGCGGTATCGGGATGCCAGGTGTAGTGGTATTTCCATTCGGGCCATAGCAGGTGGCGCACGGAGTCGTGGCGGGTCTGGCCATCTGGGCCCAGGTTCAGTATGTGGAGTTCCAGCTCGTTGCCGGCCCCGTAAGCGTACAGCATGTAGAACGGGCCCACCTGGGTTTGCATGAGCAGCAGCCCGCCATCATGGGTCACTATCTGCCGGTCAAACAGCCAGTTGTGCGGAACACAGCGCTGCGCGTGCGTGAGGTGGCTTAGCAGCAGCGGAGCAAGCAATATCCAGCGCAACTGACTCATCAGCAAGTGGAAAAATAAAGGAGAAAACAGCAGTGGATAGCCATCCAACCAAGATAGCGGCTATTCCTCCTTCTTCCCTGGCTCAGCGGCCTTTTCTGGCTCAACGGCCTCCGACGGGACGCTTCCGCCTTCGGCGCGGCGTTCCTTTTGCAGCTTGGCTTCTTTGCGGCGCCGGCTCTTGTCGTTCTCGGGCTTTTTCTTTTTGACCTTTTTCTTGTCGCGGTGCTTGACGTGTTTGTTGGAGTGCTCCGCCTTTTTGGTGTGGGAGCGGTTCGCGTGGCCGAAGCGGTGGAAACTCTGCGCGGACGCGGGGCCCAGCGAAATCAAAACCAGCAACACGCTGGCCAGTAGCAGAAGTAGCGCTTTTTGCATCGCAAACAGGAGGGAAGTGGAGTGGCGTTGGTGAAGCCGAGGTGTCAAATATAAATGCGGTTCAGTAGCAAAACGGCCAGCTTGAGCCGAACCTCAAAACACGACCCTCCTAAAAATCCCTAACTAATACGCCGCCTTAGCGCAGGCCCAACTCGCTGAACTTGCGCTTGCCCCGCGCAAAATAAGCCCATACCAAGCTGCCGTTGTACACGCCCGCCCGCTGGGCCACGCGCAGGTGCGGCCGGGCTGCCCGCCGCCGCTGGCGCCAGTAGCCAAAGCTGCCGTAGAAACTGAAGTGCGCCCGCAGTACCGCCCAAAAGTTGCCAAACTCGCCGCTGGCCAAGAACTTCAGGCCGGCTACGCCGTCGAGGACCAGGCGCTGGCACATGGCCCAAAGCAACTCGCCGGGAGCGGCGTTTTTGTAGAGCAGGGCGAGGCCGTTGCGGAAGTTGAGGTAGGTTTTGCGGGGGTTGGTTTTGGGCAGGGTGCCGCCGCCCACGTGGTGCACGGCGCTGCCGCCGTGGTACCACACCTCGTGCCCGGCATTCTGAAGGCGCCAGCAGAAGTCGATTTCTTCCATGTGAGCGAAAAAGGCGGGCTCTAGGCCGCTCAAGGCTTGCCAGGCGCTGCGGCGCACCAGCAGACAGGCGCCACTGGCCCAGGCCACGGGGCGCGGGTCGTCGTACTGGGCGTGGTCTTTTTCGAGAGTGTCGAACAGACGGCCGCGGCAGAAGGGGTAGGCCAGGCGGTCGAGGTAGCCGCCGCCGGCTCCTGCGTATTCAAAATACGTGGGGTCGGATGCGGCCAGGATTTTGGGCTGCACGGCGGCAATGCGCGGATTGGCTTCGAGCAGGGCGCGCAACGGGCGCAGCCAGCCCAGGGTCACTTCCACATCAGAGTTGAGCAGCACAAAGAACTCGCTGTCGACCTGCGCCAGCGCCTGATTGTAGCCCTCACAAAAGCCGAAATTGCGCTCCAACAGCATCATTTCCACCTGCGGGAAGTCGCGCGAGAGCACCTCGGCCGAGTCGTCGGTCGAGGCGTTGTCGGCCACGATGACGCGGGCGCCGTCGGCGTGGGCGAGCACGCCGGGCAGAAAACGGCTGAGGAAGCTGGCCCCGTTCCAGTTCAGAATGACAATGGCCACATCGGCGCATGCACCAACAGGCCCCACGTTAGGCGCCAAAGCCACTCAGGTCGAGGCCGGGCACGTTGGGCATCAGGCCGCTGGTTTTGCGTTGGAGCTCCTGGCGGGCCAGCTCGGCAGCTTCGTCGAGGGCTTTGTTCACGGCGGCTACCACGAGGTCGGCCAGCATGTCGCGGTCCTGCGGGGTGAGCAGGGTTTCGTCGATTTCGAGCTTGAGGATTTTGCGGTGGCCGTTCGCGGTGGCGCGCACCATTCCGCCGCCGGCTTCGCCCGTGGCCGTGATGTGTTGAATTTCCTGCTGGGCCTGCTGCATTTTGTCTTGCAGCTCTTTCACTTTGCCCATCATGCCGGTGATGTCGAATGCCATGCTAAAATATGCTCTCAGAGCGTTTAAACGCGGTTTGTGTTTATAGTTTCGTACAGCCATCTGACGAGATTGGCGTGTTTGAGTCTTTCTTCGTCAGACTTCTTAACGCTTGATGTGATGACCGACCGTTCGCCCGCCACGATTTCCTACTACCTGCGTACCACGAGCCCAAACGCGCCAAAGACGATTTGTGTTCGCCACTACTTCAAAACCAAAGATAGCGAGTTCGTCAGGGCGACGGGTGTAAAGGTGGCGGACGAGTACTTCGACCAGGAGGTTACTCAGCCCATGGCCGCGGGCGTGGAAAAGCCAAGTGCGCGGCACTTGGATAGTATTCCCTGGGTTTGGCCCCCGCTCGTGGGTCGGTTTGCCTTTGCGCGGCGCATTGCCATAGACAGGCCCGATTCCTTGGGCGGGGACCTCTGCATCCAGGGGTATCCCAGCTGCCGAGCCCTTGACCACGCCGACTCCTTAGGAACTGACGGGCTGGAACTCGTGGCCGACTACGCCCGCGAGGTGGTTTGCCCCACCCCCGGGGCCTGGCCCGCTCATGCGGCGTACCCGGTGTACGTGGCCAACGCCACGGCCCGCACCAAGCTCCTGTACGGCAACGGTAGCAGTGTTTTTGCTGTGCAAGAGGCCCGCGACCGCATGAGCCAGTGGCGCCCCCTCGAGAGCAAGGGACTTTTATCGGGCAACGGGCACCGGGCGGTCAAGCTCCGGCCGCAGCAGATGGTCATGTTTTTGATGGAGAAGTACGCTGGGGACTTTGCCACCCAGCTGCGGGTACGGGTGCAAAACGGCAATAGCCGGTACGTATCAACTCCCTTTGCCGGGCGCATCGACGAGCCGCAGTTTCGGGTGCCAACGCTCGATTACCCTTCCTTGCAGGAGAACCCAGCCGCTGCCGTAGATGGACTGTACTACGGGGCGGTCCCAGCAGAAGGGGATTCCATCCTATTGCCTAAGGACCGGAGTAGCACCACTCAGTAGTCCTCCTAGCGAAAGTATTCCCTCCTTTCGCCTATTCGGCGCCGAATCGGCGACGGTAACGTTTTTAACTATTCCGACCGTTTTTTTGAATCGAAGCTGCCTAGCTGGTCAAGCATGGAATCCGGCGGGTTACGTTTGGCTGCGTGGGGAATCAACCTTGCCCCCCTATGCGTCACCAACGACCTTTATACGTATTTATATGCGCCTGCTGACCGGCTTACTAGTGGCCTTCTCTGTGGGCCTGCTGGCCTGTACGCCAGCCCGCTATCCCCCAATGGATGCGATAGAATCGTACGTGACGAACCGCACCGCCGACACGCTTCTTGTGAGCGTGGGCTACTCTTCCGACTCAAGCTTAGTGGCCCCGGCAGATGTGCCCCGGCAGCGCCAGGCGCAAACAGCTGATTCACTGTTACTGGACTCGACCGTTCAGCGAAGCCCTAAACGCTTATTCTTTTACTTAGCTTGGTACCGCAGACGCTGGTACTGGGTGTATAGATATGCACCGCGCGACCCCACCTGGTGCGACGCAGCAGGAAACCTGCACGCCGCCACGGTGAATGACACAACTGGCGAGGTTACCTACCAAGTAATGCCCGGCGACACGCTCCAGTTGGCAAAGTATTGGTCATCCTCCCCACCCGATGACACGGACCCTCTCGAACTCCCGGCTATCGTAAGCCTGCGCCTACGCCAGGGCCAAGCCCGCCGCTCCCTGCCCCGGGGCCCGGAACTCAACCAGCTGTTCCAGGCGCAATTCGGCTTTTGGCAAGGCTGGTTGGAATGGGGCCCTACGACGTACCGCTACGAACTGCGCGTGGGCCCCGGCCTCACGCTCAACGACGACTAACCGGCAGTACGGGGCTGCGACACCCAAAATGTCTGCGTCTACGAACAAATGAATAACGCTCCTTTAACTGAACCGCCAGGCTAGCAGCTGCCGCGCTCCTTTCAAGGAGAAGGAAAGGACTTTTTTGGCCATGGTCGAGTTTAAGAAACTCGTCTACGATTCAAAGTTTACGAAATGGGCTGAGGAGATGAGTTTCTTAAACTCTAACGAAGGAGTGCGACCGTGGCCTCCCCGGCGGGAAAATCAGCCGAACTTAGACCTCTACCATTTGCGCCATTACATCTAAAAAACAGCGTAGGGGCACTTGTCGCTTAGCCGTTATTAATAAGATGCAGCGAAATACGCCCCGTACTTTCCAGCAGGGCGAACTGTTGGCGGTTAATGGTGGGCAAAACGGCCACCGGCGTATTTTCCAATTCGATGGACCGGACCTGCTCGTAGCGGTTTTCGTGCATTTGAAGCAGCTCGGCTGTGGAGTCATCCAATAGAACCAGGTGTTCCGCGCTCACGAATTTCATGTCGCCGGTCACCATGAAATTGGGGGAGTAAACCGATAGCGGCTCGTTGCTGATTCGTTGCTGCGGCTCCCACAGCAGCAGGTCGAATTGCGTGAAAACCGCCAGTTGCAACTTCGGCGTGTAGGGGGAGGCGGCCAGTTGAAATCCGCTGGCGCCTTCCTCGATTCTGTGTAGCCGGCTCCGACCACCCTCGGCCCACTGCACCAGTGTATCGCCCCAATAGCTGTAGTAGTCGCCATCCCGAAACAGCAGTTCCGCCGGCCATTCTTCCGCTTCGGCACTGATGGGGGCCATTAATTCATTTATGAAGGGTGCCAACGGCTGACCACCTGCCAAGTACCGCTGCACGGTGATGGTCGTGCCCTCCCGCCAGGCCGCAGCCGTAACTCCACTCGGCAGCAGCGCCACGCGCACGGGCCAGCGGGGCAGCCAAGCGGGGCATTCCACGGTGAGGGCGATGGGGAAATGCTTGTTTTTGGGCAGATACTTGGTTTCCAGGGCCAGCGCCGCCGACGTCCGGAGGAGCATGCGGTTGCCATGCCGCTCGTCGGCGATGAGCAGCACGTATACCCCGTTCATATCGGCCAGCCAGGAGTAGTACTCCACATTGCCATACCAGTTGCCGCGGGCCAGGTGCAGCCGGTCGTCGCGCGTGCCGATGGCCACCCATTGGTGGCCGTGCGTCACCGCGCTTATCCATTCAATGGTGGCATCGAGCTGCGCGCTGACCCCCTGAACCGACGGGTTGCTTACGGACGCCGCCGGACGCGGCTGGCGCGTGGCGTAGCGGCTGCAGTCGGCGGCAATGAGCCGGTCGTCGGGCAGGAAGTTGCGCAGCAGGGCCAAGGGGCTGGCATTGCCAGCTTCGGCCTCGGCGCTCACCACTTCGTAGGCAATTTCCAGCGTGGCGGCCCGCAGCTCCGGCGTGGCGTGCTTTTCGTTGACGGTGGCGAGGACGTGCAGCAGGGGTACGCGCCGCCCGACGGCCGTGTGGTTGCGGTAAATGTTCTGCACGTGCGGGCGCAGGTCGGCTTCGGGCGCAGCAGCCAGCACGTCGAAATACTGCCGGAGGCACACCTCCGGCTGTTTCGGGCTGGCCCAGCCCTGCAGCAGCACCTCCTGGGCGCGGGCGCGGGCGGCCAGCTTGTCGGCCAGCAGGCGGGCGGCGGCGGGGTGGTCGTCGTTGTCGAGGAAGAGGTTGACGCCGCGCTCGTAGTGGCGGGCGGCTAGCACGGGCTGCTCCAGGCGCTGGTGCAGGTCGCCGGCTTTTTCGTGCTCTTTGAGCTCGGCGTAAAGCTCAGCGGCTTCGAGCAGCAGGCCACCGTTTTCGAGGCACTTGGCGGCGGCGGGCAGGTTGTGCAGGTGGTCTTTGAAGAGGGCGGCAGCTTCGCGGCAGAACCCGCCCTGGTCCAAGGCATTGGCGGCGGCTTGGTAGTCGCCCAGCAGGTGCGCGTAGATGTAGGCGGCTTTTTTGAAGCGGCCAGCCTCTACTTCGCGGGTGGCGGCGGCGCGGTATTGCAGGCCCAGGTTGTGGCGGTAAGCCCCCAAATCCCACGCATCGACCCGGCTGCCCCCGCCCAGGCCACCGAGGTTGAAATCGGTGAGGCGCCGGCCCAGCCAAGCCGACTGGGGCGCTTCGCCCCGGTTCATATAGGGGCTGTTCAGCGGAATGGCGTATTTCAGCGCCTCGTCCATGTTGTCGCCAAACAGGCGTAGCAGCCGCTCAATCTCGTTCTGCCGATTCTGCTCCAGGTCGTGGATGCGGCCGCCCAGCCAGTTTTCCAGGCGCTGAAACACGCCCGGCTGGCTGGATACCGGTCGGTTCGTGGCCGGTGGGCGCGACCCGCTGCCCGCGTTGTTTTTGGCGCGCATCAACAGGCGCACCAGCAGAATTGTCAGGGGCACAATCAGGCCGCCTCCACCACCGCTCCCCATCCGGCCCAGCAGCCCGACCACCAGCACAATGCCCAGCACCGCCAGCAGCACGGCGCCGATGGCACGCCCCGCCTGGCCCAGCACAGGAGCAGGCCCCCATTGCAGAAGAGCTAGGAAAAATTTCAGCAGTCCCCGCCGCACGCTATCGAGTGCCCGTTTCAGTAGGTTGGGGCGGGCATCGGCCGCGCCCGGCAGCGCCGTAAGTGGCACGGTGCCAATTTCCTGTTGAAACGACTCCACCACCTCGGCCACCGTGGGCGCCAGCACGCGCACACGCTCCAGTCGGGGCTTGGGGGCGAGGCCCGGCTGGGCTCGGCTCCAGTCGGTGAGGCGCGGCGCGGCGCAATCGAGCAGACTCGTCAAGTCAATTTCATCGGTACTATCGAACCCGACTAGCCCGATGGCGGGATGCAGCAGCTGGCGGGGCCAGAGCAGGGCTCCGGCCAGCTCGGCCGCCGTGGTGGCAGGCCAAAGCGTGGCCTGCACGGGCACGTAGAGCCGCCCGGCCACCGCGCCGTAGGGCTCAAGCAAATCGGGGGGCAATGGGCTGCCGTCCTTCACTATCACAAACAGGCCCGCTGGCTGCACCGAGCGAATGGACTCGGGCACCAGGTAGCAGCTCAACTGCCCGGCGGTCAGGTTCCAACGCCCGATTTCGCGCAGCCAGGCTGCTGCATCGCCGCGCAAAAGAGTTGCGCACGCCGGCCGCTGGGCCGTTTCCTGGTAGCGAAGCGTGAGGTGCATGGGTTAGCCGAGTTGGGCAATGAAACGCTGAAGATAGTTCTGGTTGAATTCCAGCACGGAGAGCTGCCGGGCCGGATGGGGGCCGGTGAAATAGGCTGAGCCGCACACCGTGCCATCGGAAGCCCAGGCGGCCGTGGGCTGGCCCAGCACCAGCACCAGCGTGATTTCGGGCACGCTAGCATCGGCGCTGCGCAGGTGCAGCAAGCCGCGCGGGTCCAGGATGGCTTCGCTGCCCTCGTGCCAGGTGAAGCGCCGGAAAAGCAACTCTTCGTTGGCTGTAAGCGGAAAACCCTTGGGGTCAACTGAAACCAAGCCCCGAATGTCATCTTCTCTGTTGCTGCTGACGTTCCTGCTCAGCAGGGTGAGCTCGTGGCTCAGTTTGTTCGGATTGCTGGCCAGGACCAGCAAATGCCCCTCAATTACCAAGGCTTGTCCATTAGCAACGAAGCCAAGTTGGGTAACGCGGCGCAGCACGTTGTATCCGTTGTTGATGTGGCGCTTGATATGGCCAAAATCAGGGCGAAAAGTAGTAGCGGCGTGGGCGGGGAAAATGGAATTGCGGCGGCTCTGAATTTCCCAGCTTCGACAATTGAATACCAACGTGCCCTCCGCCCATTTCACATAGAAGCAACCGTCTTTAAATACCGTTGGCAAAGCTTCACTGGGTTGCCCCACCTCCGCCGCTAAATCAATCATCTCGGCCTCGGCCGCAACGGTCACAAAGGCGTAAATCCGCAGCAGCCGACGCCCGCTCACGAGCACATAGACCGTATCCACGTCGTTGCTACCGAAGTAATAAATACCCGATTCGATAACCGGCAGCAGCTCCCGCGCCCCGGTATCCTTGCTGGGCCAAAACAGCACGCGCTGCCGGTCGACCACGCTCAGCACGCCAATGGCTTTGGCGTAAAAAGTGTTTTTAATTGAGGCCCGCAAGGCCGTAACCGGCAGATACAACGGCACTGGTACCTGCTGCAGAAAGGCTGGGCCGGCAAGCGGCGCCTGGAGCGGCAGCGGCTGGCGCATTCTGTTGGCCTTAAACAGCAGTTCCTCCAAATCGTGGCGCGCCGCGCTGAGCGGCACCCGGTGGCCGTTTTGGTACTCGTAGAGCTGCCATTCGCCGCTACGGTCCACCGTAAGCAGGAAGTGCAGGGACGATTTGGCCTCGGCCAACGCCTGGGCAAATTCGGGCTGGTGCAGCAACTGCGCATGGGTGATGAGCAAATTGTCGGCAGCTGCCTGCGTTTGCGCAACCCGCGCAAAAGCCTGCAACGCCACGCCGCCGTGCGGGCCCACGTCGAGTAGTTCTAGTGCCGCTACCACGCCCTCAAACGACTCCAGGTCGAGAGTTGAAAACGCCTGCCCGCCCAGGGCCACGGCCGCTACCGGCACCGGTGGGCGGGCCTGGCCCGAGTGGCGGGCCCAGGCCAATGCGGCGGCTAGGGCAAACACGCGGGGCACGCCCCACATGCGCAAAGTGGTGTCGAGCAAGATGAAGCGTGGCCGCGCATCTTGGCGCGGCGGCTCCTCGCGGCGCAGGTACAGCGCCTCGTTGTTCACCAGCCGCGCCATCAGGGAAAGGTCGTCGTGGGCCAACTCGCTGAGCAGCAACCGGTCGAAGTTACCCCGGTTGGTCACGTCCGACACGCCGCCCAGGGGCCGGTCGCTGGCGCCCTGCGCGTGCATGGGAATGCGCAGCGCCGCCCCCAGGTGCTGGGCGAGGCGGGCCAGGCCAGCCGTGCGCGGGTCCTGCGCCAGCTGCTCCAAAAGGTCAAGGGGCTGCGTGGGGCTTGCCGAGGCGGGCGGCGCGGGTTCGGGCAGCGGCAGCGGCGCGGGCAACTGGTCGAGGCCGGTGCGCAAGTGCAAAGCCAAGCTTTCGGTGGTGGGAAAGCGGTTGAGGACTTGGGCCAGTGCCGCCATCTCATTCAGGTGCTCCCGGCGGGTTATCTGGCCCCGACTAAAATGCAGCGCTACGTCGGAGCGGCCACTTTCCCATTCATCAAGTAAAGCGGAGGCCAGTTCAGCGCCTATTTGCGGAGCCTGGGCGTTGAAAACCTCCCGGAACAAATGCAGCTTGGGTTGCCCTGTTCGCAGGTTGGTAGGCAATGCCCGCACCACGTCCAAGAACATGAGCACATGGCGCATCTGGCGTTCAAGCTCGGCATTACTGGGGGCATCAGGGCCAGCGGGCATTTGCTGCCATAGTTGCTTGAACTCCACTGCGGCGCCAGCAGGCTCGGGCCACGTATCGGCACAGGCTGCCAGCAGCAACAGCACCGACGCGAGCGGCGGCAGGCCTTGCTCCGCCAGGCCCCGCAGCACGCGCGCCAATTCTTCGCGGTAGCAGACCGTGTCGCCATCGCGCCACTCTACAAAACGGCCCTTCTCCACCCACCGCCAGAAGTAGTCCTTGGGGTTACGGAAATAGTCGGGCGTGAGCTCGCGCACCGTTTTCACGTCGTCGTCTACCTCACTCATCCCGAAAGCCCTCCATGGTAAGCCGCACCGCACTGCGCGTCACGGGTACTAAATCCGCTTTCGAAATTCGCTCCCAGCTGCCATCGGCAGCGAAAAGCAGCAGGGCATCCGCATTGGCATTGAGCTGCCGGGCCAGCAGCAGGGCTAGCAAGGGCGCTTCGAAATCGAAGCCGGCCGGCAACAGCAGTCCCTCCCGCAACCAGTGCTCCTGGCCCGGAATGGGCGGCAGCGGCGTGCCCAGCAGCAGCACCCGCTGGTCGGCTGCTACGGCGAAGCGCAAGCTTTCCAGCCGAATTGCGGGAGCGGTTTCGGCGTATTCGCGCCAGACTGCCAGCGTGGTGAGCAACGCCGCCCCGCCCTCGGCCCGGTCCGACGGTACCAGCCGCACGCGGTAGCGGGGCGCGCCCTGCGCGGGTAGGGCGGCCGTGGGCAATTCCAGCGGCATAAACGCCCGAATGGGCTGCCAGGACAGCGCCGGCAGCTGCGCCGTGGGCGTACGGCTGCCCGCCGGAAACAGCCGGCCCTGACCATCCAGCGTGTAAGCGGCCGCGGCGGGCAATGCCCGCACGGCCAGCGGCAACTCGCCGGCGGCTGGTAAGCCGCGCAGCCATACCTCGCCGGCCGCTTCGGCAGCTTGCAAGCCGGGCACGGCGCGCACCCCGCCGAGGGCTTCGCGGTCAGAAGCGGCCAACACAAGCACGCGCTCCGTCATCATGCTTGTAGCACCTTTTGCCAGAGCGCATCGAGCGGCTCCTGCACATAGCCGCGCTGCACCTCGTTGGTAAGCCACTGGGCACGGCCGTGCAAATAGCGCAGCTGGTCTTTGATGGCGGTGCGCTCGGCGGGCGAAGTTTCGGGCAGCTCCCATTGGGCGGCCAGGGTACCGATTTCGCGCAGCAGCGCGTCGGCATCGGGGGCGTCGTGGCCGGCGGCGCGGGGGTGCCGGGCGGGCTGCGCATCGGCGTGCACCACGGCATCGACGATGCCGGCCACTACTTCGCGCTGCTCGTCGGTGTCCCAGATGTAGCGTAGCACCCACATATCGGAGGGGATAACCGTGGTGCGCTGGCAGAGCAACGCGCTGGCCGCCAGCAGGCGCTGGAGCTTCACGGCCCGGCGGTCGGACACGGCCACGCCGGCCAGGCGCAGCTTGCGCACGAGGTCGGTGTAGGCCGGGCGCACGGGGCCCAGGTCGACCAGCGGCAAGGCGGCCTGCAGGCGCAGGATTTCCTCCGCCGTGATGGTGGGCGCGGCTTCGTCGGCGCGGCGCTCCAGATTCCAGCCGGCTTCCAGCACTTCGGCCAGGGCATCGGGGGCCACGTAGTCGCAGTGCACGCGCACCAGAAACCGGTCGAACAGGGCTTGCAAGGCTTCGTCTTCGGGCAGGTGGTTGCTGGCGCCCACCATGAGCAGGGCAGGCAGGGCGCGGGTTTCACGGCCGCGCCGAAACACCCGCTCGTTCAGCACCGTCAGCAGGCTATTGAGGATGGCGCTGTTGGCGTTCAGCAGCTCGTCGAGGAAGATGAGGTGGGCTTCGGGCAGCATGCCGTCGGTATTGGTCATGAGGTTGCCCTCGCGCAGCTGGCGGATGTCGAACGGCCCGAACAACTCGTTGGGCTCGGTGAAGCGGGTGAGCAGGTACTCGAAGGTTTTGCCTTGCAACCGCTGGGCCAGGGCGCGCACCAAAGCGCTTTTGGCCGTGCCGGGCGGGCCCAGCAAAAACAGGTTTTCGCGCCCCACTAAGCACAGGCTCATCAGGTCGATGATATCGTCCTTGCCCACGAAGGTGCTTTTGAGGTGGCGGGCCACGCGGTTGAGCTGCTCAACCAGTTGCCATTCTTCGGTCAGTTGATGTTCCATTTAGGCAAGGATAGTGAAGGCCGCAAAATCGGGCCACAAGGTAGCCGCGTGGCCGCCCAGCGCCGCCTGCACCAGCGGCGCCAGGTGCGGCTGACCGGCCCGGGCCCGGTCCTTCATTTGGATGATGCGGTCGATGTAGGCCGGCCGCAGCGCCGGGTGCGCGAGCACGACGGCCTCGGCCTCGGCCTCCGTCGCATCAAGAGCGGTGCCTACGAATGATAGAGGCCACTGCTGGGCCACGGCCAGCAGCCGGGTTACCAGCGCATCGCCGGGTGCCAGCCCTTTGGCCAGCCGCAGTAAGTCGGGCAGGTAGCGAAAGGTGAGGTCGGCCGAATAAATGGCTTCCGGCGTGATTTCGCCGGCAAAATCCTTCAGGCACTGCCCGATAACCCTTTCATCCAGTTCGCGCAGCAGCGCCAGTTGCACGGTGTGGTATAAGAATTGGGTAGCCCAGAGCGCGGCAGGAGCATCGAAAGCCGGCGCCACCTGCGGCAACTCCAGCGCATCTTCTGCATGATAGGCCCGAAGGGAAGCCTCGGCAGCGTGCAGGTCGGTGGGTTCGAAGGGGCTGGGCTGGCCAGCCAATGTAACGGCGCCGGTAGTCAGGATGTCATGAAGAAAGGCAGTCAGTAACATGGGGTATGTGAAAACCCATGCGGCGAGCTACTAGGCTCGTCCGTACAAGGCCATTCGGTAGAATATCATGCAAATTGCTCCTCAAATGGCGAACCATCCCTATCGAAACGCAATTGGTTGCACTACCCAACACGATTCTTCGAATCAGGTACTTAGGTCAGAGTCCTTATGCCGTTCAATTTAACGGTTGTTTGTGTTCTGCTTTGAGGCGCTGAATCGGATTGCATAAAGTGAACACACCCTGCCACTCCTGACTATTCCTGGCAACGGCCACGGCGTCTGGATGCTCAACCAAGTAGGTGACGCGCGCCGAAACGTCGCGGCAACGCGCCTGAATCTCCTCTGTAATCAGCCCCCCGTCGAGCAACTTACTCAGGTTGTCGGGGGTAAAAGAAGCTCTGGATGTATAGGGCAAAATCTTCATAGAGCACGCCGGCTAAGCTCTCTTCCGAGTCTTGCGGCGAAACCCCGCACAGGTTGGCCGTGTCATCAAACCAGTCCTCCAAAGCAACTAAGTCGTTCGGCATGGTAGAAGGGGAAGCAATGGATTTACCTTAACGGTCCGAATAGAATAATGAGCGTATTTAGTCGAATGGAGTCCAATGCACTAAGTTGTCTTTCCTGTCGAGGGTCTATAGAAAGCACACGGAGTGCCTCCTTGTGTTATGCCTGCCTATTCAATGGGCTCAGTCCGGAATCACAAAAAGTCGTGGATGACTCACTTTATAATCGATACTTTTTACCTGGAATTAAAGAACTCAAGGACAACCTGCCGATAGATTTCGCTGATAGCACCTTTATGTATACTTGGAGATACCATCTCCTCCGGAAATTGAAACCTGATGGTTTTTCTTACCCAGACAAAGAAAATTGGAAAGTTTAACTGTCCGTTTAAACGGTGGTTAGCGAGGCCACTGGTTTCGGCGGCGGTGCCATTCGTTCCAAAAGAGTACGTATCCTGCCGCATCGTCCGCATCGGTGGGCATTTTTTTGGGCGCGCTCCGCTGGTAAAAGGCTTCGACTTCGTCGACAAACGCGAGTACGTGCGCTCGGTACGCGTCGAACGGCAACTGGACTGTTTCGCCGCCGGGGGCTGTGAGCAGTACCTGCGGGCCCTGGTGCTCGACCCACCAATCGGCGCCGTTCGGGCAGCCCAACACCAACGTGTTTTCGCTCATGGCATCGGGCCACATGGTGAAACCACAGCAGGGCAATAGCTGGTCCCCCACGGGGCGTGCCGCCGTGTGGTCGGCCGTTAAGGTGCGCAACAAAAACAACGCGGCGGCGCTCACCGTCCAAGTGTCTGCTTCGTCGGAGAGCACTCGCTCGCCCAGTCGAACGGCGACCCGGCCGTGCGCGCACAAGTCTTCTTCGGCGAGCATCCCCTCCATCCACTGCAGGCTCAGCAGGCGTAATTCAAAAGGCGGCTCCATGGATGACGGCTAGTTGTTTTAGGCGTTGGATATTACCGGTGCAAGGTCACGCTTTCAATTTGTAATTGGTCGTGCCATAAATACCATCCGTTCATCGAAAGGAGGGACTAGAGGGACTAATGGTCAAAGCCGTTCACCGCCGATTGGTAGAAGTTGAATACGCCGAGCATAAAGAGTGCCGTGACCACTAGACGGCAACTCACGCGAAGCCAAGGCCGTTGCGGTTTGAAGTAAGAGGAGATAATCAACCATAAGACTAGCCCCGCCGCAGCGAACAGCAGAAGGTTTCGTTGCACGTACTGCCCCTCCCAGTGCGGCTGGGTAACGTCCAGATGTTGCCCGATAGCATACCCGTGGGGCTCTTGCAGAAAGCCCCAGGTATCAAAAGGCAAGACTAGGAGGAACATCACACTGAAACCGCCCACCAGCGGGCGTAGCAGACCATCGGCCAGCCCACCCACCACGGTGCTGAAAAAGGCGACAAAGCGCTCAGGAAAGGTAGCGGGTGACATAGGCGTGGGCAATGTGCTCAAAGTTCAGCCAAACGGTTGGAATAGAATAAGGAGCGTTCTTAATGGGCCTTTGCTTGGGTGTACTAAAGGCTGGCATGGGCACTAGGACCTTGCGCTTGAGCAATTGCATCGGCCCGCTGAATAAGGCCCCATTCTTCCTGGGTCCACAACTGCTGAAACCATTCGCTTTTGGCCGCGCACAACGAAAGCCAGTTTTCTACTGCGCGAGGGTCCGGTGGGGTGAAAGGCCTGGATTCTAATCGTTCCACCAGCCACACGATTCGTGCCTTGAGCAAGACTTGCTGCGCTGGATTTAACCGACCGCGCTGCTCTTCCACAATGAGTTCCAGGGCAAGGCGTCTGAAAAGAATCAGCCAAGTGGAGGCCTGTTTTTGGGCTAAGCGCTGAAGTTGCCCCCACCACCCGTCGTTGCTATAAGACAGCCGGTACTGGCTCGTGAGCCGTTGCCGGAGCTGTTTCGTGAGGTCGCATGTACCCCGTGTGCCCGCTTCGTAGCCGTGAATAAAATTGATGGCACTTTCCGTCGTCACCGGGTGAATGTGCATGTCGATACACACGACAAAATGCATTAGCAGCTCTCTATCCGCTGTAGTCATGGAAAACTGGCAAGATTCAATTGTAGAGCAACCGTTCAAAAGGGAAAACAAGGTTTACTCCATTGTCACTCTGGAGGCGGCATCGATGAGAGAAGCAGCTTTGCTAAGCTCACACACTTTTCGTTTAGTGAAAGGGTGGCAAGTTAGAACGCGCTCTTTTCAAAATAAGGAGCGATAGATTTACTACACACTCCTGCTCAGATGTGCTTCCTGCGTACCTGCCCTCGCTACGTTTGCACGGCCACCGGCATTCACTTGCCCGGTGGCCGGTGCCTGGCCAACTGGTCGGAAATCACCTGCGTCGAAGCGGCCAAGCGCGCAGGTGGGGACGAAATTAATGACAACACCTACTTCTTGTTCGTGCACGCTCGCCGCACCGTCATCAAAACCGATACAGCTTGGGAAAACGTCGAGGGGTACGCGGCCCTGCTTCAGGGGCTGTTGGCCTATTTACCAGGTTTTCCTCCGGATTGGCAACAAGTGGTTGACCGCCGATTTGTCCAAACCGCGCGCTGGAAACAGGAGCTGTTTGCCACTTTTTACTACAAGGATAGAGTCGTCGTTTATCCGCTCTCATAGTCCACGAAAAGGGTCCAATTGAGTACAAGGAGCGTTAATTTTTCTTCATCAACTGGCGACGTCGGCGCTTCGACAATGGCTCGGGCAATCCTTCGGGGGTTGCGGCCAGCGATTTAAGCAGAAAATAGCGGTTGATTTGGCGGTACGCCACGTACTCGCTCAGCACGCACCAGCGGGCATCCACATACCCGGTCACCGTTACCCGCTCGCCGGGTTGATAGACCCATGGCGCAGCATGCGCCGTATCGGCCAAGCTGGGATAAACCGGCAGCGGTAAGAGTAACCGCAACCGCTGTGTATCGGCAAAAGGCGTGTATTGGGCCGTTGCAACCAATGGTCCGGTACACGTCCACCCGACAAGCAGGCATTCCATTAGCCTAGAAACCATTGCAAGCGGTGATTAAGGGAAACCAGCGGCACGGCCTAACGGAACTTGCTTGAGGGGCCACGAACGCGTGCATTAAAAGGGTTTCATTACCAAAATTATAGTCTGGATATACTTTTACATTTCAGCAAGCTGCTCACTCATTGCACTCATATGACGATTTCTGCCCTTATTCGCCTGGCTGCTTGCGTTCACCGTTTCAGCGCACTTACCTTTCTGTTGCTGGTTGTGACACTCGTGAACACCGCCTTTGCCGCGGGCCGGCCTGACGCCACTGCTTCCCTAACGGATGCCTTAAACCCGGACGGGACGTTGCGGGCCGGCCTGCGCGGCTCGTTTGACGCCAAAGGCTACCGCCTGTGCACGGCACCAGACGGGCGCCCGACCTTTCGGCCGACGGGAACGCGCGGGGCGGGCGACGAAAAATGGCAGGACGGATTTGGGTATCCCGGAGCCAACGGCCCGGTTTCGGCCGTGGTATTCGATGGCGCGAATATGTACGTCGGGGGCGATTTTACCGTCGTGGGCAACGCTTCAGCCAGCTGCGTGGCCAAGTGGAACGGCACAACGTGGAGCGCCCTGGGCACCGGCCTCAACAACCGCGTGAACGCCCTGGCCGTGGACGGCACGGGCAACGTGTACGCCGGGGGCAGCTTCAGTCAGGCCGGGGGCGTGGCGGCCAGCCGCGTGGCCCGGTGGAACGGCACGGCCTGGAGTGCGATGGGCACCGGCGCAAACGGCGCGGTGCTGGCCCTGGCGGCCCAAGGCACGCGCGTGTACATGGGCGGAGCGTTTACCCAGGCCGGGGGCGCGGCAACGGGGGCCGTGGCCCAATGGGACGGCACCGCTTGGCGAAGCCTGGGCACCGGCGTGGCCGGCCGGGTGCTGGCGCTGGCCGCGACCGGGACTGACCTGTACGTCGGCGGCGATTTCAGCGCGGCAGGGGGCGTGGCCGCCAGCAACGTGGCCCGCTGGAACGGCAGTGCCTGGAGTGCGATGGGCCTGGGCACGAACGACATCGTGGTCGCCTTGGCCGTGAGTGGCACCGACGTGTACGCCGGCGGTAGCTTCACCACGGCGGGCATCACGCCGGCCCGGTACGTGGCCCGTTGGGACGGTGGGGCGTGGAGCACGCTGAATCTCGGCACCGACGACGCCGTGGCCACGTTGGCCGTGAGCGGCAATGACCTCTACGTGGGCGGCTACTTTCAGCGGGCGGGCAACGTCGCGGCCGCGCACGTGGCCAAGTGGAGCGGCGGGGCGTGGAGCAGCGTCGGGAGCGGCATGGGCGGCGTGGCCGTAAACACGCTGGCGGCATCGGGCACCACGGTATTCGCCGGCGGAAACTTTGGTAGGGCCGACGCAACGGTGGCCGTGGGCCTGGCCCGGTGGACCGGCGCGGCGTGGCAGGCCATCGCCGAAAGCCCCGACGACTGGGTCACGTCCGTGGCCCTGGTGGGCACCGATGTCTACGTTGGGGGCTTGTTCGGCGGCGTTGGGAACGTGCCGGGCACCACCGGCATTGCCAAGTGGAACGGCCGCACCTGGAGCAGCGTGGGCGGGGGTGCCGACCCCTACGGCTACGTCTGGGCCCTGGCCGTGTCGGGCACGACGGTGTACGCCGGCGGGCTCTTCACGAACATGGGCGGGGTGGCCGCGCGCAACATAGCCCGGTGGAACGGCACGGCGTGGAGCACCGTGGGCGGCGGTTTGTCGGGCGAGGTGCGGGCGTTGGCCGTGTCCGGCGCCGACGTGTACGCCGGGGGCTACGGGGTGCAGAAGTGGAGTGGAACCACCTGGACAACGTTGGCGCCCGTCCCCAACGACCTCGTGTTCGCCTTGGCCGTGCAGGGCACCACCGTGTACGCCGGTGGGCAGTTCGAATACATCGGCTCCTTGGTCGTGAACCGGGTGGCCAAGTGGAACGGCAGCGCCTGGAGCGCCCTGGGCACGGGCCTCGACGGCCCGGTGAATGCCCTGACCTTAGCTGGCTCCGATTTGTACGTGGGCGGCAACTTCCGAAACGCGGGTGGAATCACCGCCCGGGGCCTGGCCGTGTGGGGCGGCACCGCGTGGCGGGCCTTCGGCACGGGCGGGACTGGGCTCGATAGCCAGGTGAAAGCCATTGCGGTGCAGGGCTCCAATGTGTACATCGGCGGCGGGTTCTTCTCGGTGGACGGGGTGCCAACTTCCCGGATAGCGGCGTGGAACGGCACCGCGTGGAGCAGCCTGGGCACCGGGCTGGACAGCGAAGTCCATGCCCTGGCTATCACGAGTGTCGGGGATGTCGTGGCCGGCGGTATATTTCGAACGGTAACCGATGGGTCCAAAGTGAGCGCGCACTTCGGCATCTACCGGCCCAACTTCGTGCTGAGCAGTGCCGCCACCGCCGCGCGCCACGCGCTGATGCTGTACCCCAACCCGGCGGGCGGCGAAACCACCCTGACGCTGGCGAAAGAGCCTCAGCCCCGCACGGCCCAGGTGCTCGACGCGCTCGGGCAGGTGGTTCGCGTTCAAGACGTCCCCGGCAATGCATCGTCGGTGACGCTCAACCTCGCCGGGCTGCCCGCTGGGGCTTACACCGTGCGCTGCGGAACCGCCTCGACGCGCTTGGTCATCAATTAACCTAGCGCACGGCGGAGGGACGTCTCCGGAGGTACTTTCGAGCCATGATGTGGCCCTTCTTGCTCTCGCCGATTCTCACGGGTGACTTATTTGGGGCTCCCTTGCTACTGGTCATGCTCTTGGCCTTTGCGGGCGGGGCTTGGCTGTTGCGGTGGGGACTGCGCTTGTGGCGGGAGGGCCAACGGACCAATGGCCTGCTGATGCTGTTCTTAAGCGCAATCGGCTTGGCATTTCCCTTTGCGGTCTTTTTCTTAATTGGGAGCTCGCTCTAAAGGGAATAGACAGCCGACTTATAAAGTTGAGCCAAAGGGTCCGAATAGAATAAGGAGAGTTTCAATGTCCAGTTTCAGCAAGAGCACACGTCCGGTAGGCTGCGACACGCTCAGCCCGTTGCGGCTACTGCACTTTGCGGTAACAGTTCTGCCCTTCGTAGTCTCCCACACAAAATTGGATGCGCGAATAACTTCCTTTCCATGCGACAAGCTACGCTTTACCTTCGGACATGCTGCTATTCATGATGAGTGTCGATTGGCTCGGCCTGCTACTCCTGTTCGCCCTGTTGACGGGCATCTTAGCCGCCGCGTTCGTGCTCTTCCGTTACCTCTTCCGCTTGGTAAAAGGCAAGAAAAAGTAAGCTCCTCGTCTGCAACATCGCGAATCCGTTGCGTTCACGCATAGTGTGGGTCGGTGAACACGGTCCGTTCAAAAATAGGAGCATTATGGACATCCACCTAACTTCCGGCCACGGACGTATGAGCTTTTTAGCTGTTCGCTGTGTGGGAGTTGTTCCAAGCGGTAAGTACATTCGTTGAGGAGCCAATCATTTGAAATCCTTTCAATGTCCAGGTGCTGGCCTTGGTCTAGCAACACCGTCACGTAGGAGGACAAGTATTTTCGCTTGCTGGTGAAACGAACCTTGCCATCGGCGGGGACTTTGCCGAAAATCCGCGTGCAGACCGTCAGTTCGTACCGGTCGGCGCCTGCTTTTTTTACTTCCCCGTAGACCAAAAGGGCAGTCTTCGTCACCATAGGATGCCGCACCCGACTGCGCAGCACGCCGGACGTGGCGTCGAAGGTGAGCGTGTTTAATTCGTAGGTGTTGAGCACCAGTTCGCGCCGCGCCGCGTGGTAAGCCAAGCCTGGCAGCCAATCAAAATGACTGGCAGACTCGCTGATATTGAAGGAAGAACAGAGCAGGTCCGCTAAGCGGTACGCCTTAATTTTCTCCCCCAACCGGTAAAAGCTGACGACCTCCAGCGTGTCTACCGCATTGGCTTCACTCCAATCGTCGACCACCGCCAACGAACGCCCGTCGTTCGCGACGTAAACAGTCTTGGAATCGAAAAAGCCGGTAACGGAGTAATGCGTTTGGCCCGTTGACTGTTGAAAAAGCTTCCAGGTGGTGCTAATCGGTACTCGATATTCCTCCGAACCGTCCTTGATGGTGGTGTACTTGGTATCCGTTAGGCGAAATGCGTACTGGCCATTGACACTGGTAAACACGTCGCGGCTCCTTGGTTCATCGGCAAAAGCCACATGGGCCATGGTCACCAGCAAAAGGAGGAAATAGAGTCGTTGCATCAGGCCAAAATACCCATTCCTAATAATCCCTGTACTGTTCATCTAAAGGGTGCTGGTGTAAACGCGCTCCGTTCAGTCGAAGGAGCGGTCCAGAACTACTGGTCACTTCGCGCCCACGCATACCAAGGGCCTTCCAGATGACGCCACTGGAAAAAGGCCCCTCCCAAAGTGGCTTCTTCCTCCCGGCTGGGCTGTTCCCCAGCGGGGGAATAGGCATAACCCCAGTACCGTTCGCTGTTGGCGCCTCCAGTAGTGCACAGGATGATTCGCGATGGCAGCACGTCGTAGCCCGCGACCCCTTCGCTCAAGCCGGGGTACCCGCGATACCGAACGGTTACGGTGGCTGCCAGAGCCGCTGCCCGCGCCGTGGGGCTCGTTTGGAGCGCGGCCACGTGCGCCTCTATCCGCGTTTTGCGGCTTCGGAAATCCAGGTACTCGCCGCCGTGTTGCAGCGCGTCCTGGCTGCGGAAATACCCCACGATGGCCAACACGGCAACGGCCGGGTACAGCAGGCCCCGGCCGGGGTATCCACGCTGTTTGGCCGCCACGGCTAACGCAACGGCGGCGCCCGTCAGCACCAGGAGCGCGACAAAATCGGTGACCAGGGGCATCGCCGAGAGCGTATGCGGCACCAGCAGCGTTTGCACATACGGCGCGACGACGCCGAAGCAGAACAAGACCACAGGCACAAACGGGGCGTCTTTTAACATGCGCTTCTGGCGAGTGAAAGGGGGAAATGACGCCGTTTGTCTGGCAAACGCCCCGGCACTAAGCGAGGACGATACGCAAAGAAACTGCCCAATTACACCGGCTACTTTTAAAGCAAGCTGCGTTCACAATAACGGTCCGAATGGTATCCGACTCGGCGTGGTGCTGGGTGAGGCCGGTGAGCAGTAGCTGCGGCTGATACCAACCGTGGCCAGGTCCTGAGGCAAAAGAAAGCGCAGTCCGCCCAACCAGACAACGCCGGGCAGTGACTACTCCGTCAGGAGCTCGGGGGGGCAGGGGCCCCACGCAGGCTTCCTCGTGGCGCACCGGCAGCAGGGCGGCGATGCCCCGTTGGCGGTGCCGGTGGGGGAATCCCCGCTCCCGCTGCCCCACGGCTGCTTCCCCTGGTGGGGGGCGGCTTCAGCCCCCTTAATCCACCGCCAGGCGTAGGCTGCCGGCTCCGGCCCGCACCACATACAGGCCGGGGGCCAGCCCAGCCAGGGCAGCTGTGCCAAGGGCGTCAGCCGTGGTGGTGGCCGCCACCCGGCCCAGGGCGTCGAACACCTGCACCGGGGCGCCGGGGGCAGCCCCGCGCAGCGTGGCCGTGCCGCGGGGGGCGGGGTTTGGAAACAGAGCCAGGCCCCCTTCGCTCCGCGCCCCAGGACGCACGGGCAGCGGCTGCAAGCTGGTGAGCGGGCTGACGCGGTCGAAGCGGTTGGCGTCGGTGGCGGTGCCGTCGCCGAGCTGGCCGCCGCCGTTCTGGCCGGCGCTGGCGAAGCTCTGGGCCGAGGCCGTGCGCACCAGCGAGAAGACACCAGCGCCGGTGCCCAGCGTGGTCCAGCCCGTGCCCGCGGTGGCCTCCTGGGTGGGCATGGGATTAGCCCCAAAGGTGATGGTGGATATGCCCAACTCGCCGGAGCCGTTGGAGCCCCAGGCCCAGAGGCTGCCGTCGGCCCGCAGCCCCAGGCTGTGGAGATAGCCGGCCGCCACCTGCGTATAGACGCCCGCCACCTGTGTGGGCGTGGGGTTTGGGGTGGGGGTACCGTTGTTGGTAGCATTGCCCAGCTGTCCGTAGTCGTTGCGGCCCCAAGCGTAGAGGGTGCCGTCGGCCTGCAGCCCCAGGCTGTGGCTATAGCCGGCCGCTACCTGCGTGTAGGTGCCCGCTACCTGCATGGGCGTGGGATTAGCGCTGTTAGTGAGATTGTTGCCATTGCCCAATTGGCCGGAGTAGTTAGAGCCCCAGGCGTAGAGGCTGCCGTCAGCCCGTAGCCCCAGGCTATGGGAGCTCCCGGCCGCCACTTGGGTGTAAGCCCCCGGCACCTGCATAGGCGTGGGGTTCGCATTGTTGGTGCCGGTGTTGGTGGCGGTGCCCAATTCGCCGGAGGAGTTAGAGCCCCAGGCGTAGAGGCCGCCGTCGGCCCGCAGGCCCAGGCTGTGCCAGCTTCCGGCGGCCACCTGCGTATAGGTGCCCGCTACCTGCGTGGGCGTGGGATTAGCGCTGTTGTTGCCGGTGTTGGTGGCGTTGCCCAGCTGGCCGAACTGGTTGTAGCCCCAGGCGTAGAGGCTGCCGTCGGCTTTCAGCGCCAGGCTGTGGGACTGCCCGGCCGCCACCATCACCCAGTCGGTGGCGGTGCCCACCTGCACGGGGCGGAAGGCGCGGGCCGTAGTCGTTGGGAGGCCCAGCTGGCCGTAGGTGTTGCGGCCCCAAGCCCAGAGGGTGCCGTCGCCGCGCACGGCCGGGCCGAAGTCGCCGCCCATCGCCAGGCTGCGCGTGACTAGGGCCGTGCCCGTGGCCGCGGGTGTGGGGCTGCCCGCGTAGGGGCCGCTTGTGCTGCCGTTGCCCAGCTGTCCGTAGTCGTTGTGGCCCCAGGTGTAAAGGTTGCCATTGGCCCGCAGCCCGAGGCTGTGGTTCAACCCGGCCGCCACCTGCGTATAGACGCCCGCCACCTGCGTAGGCGTGGGGTGAGCCGTGTCGATGCCGTTGTTGGTGGCGTTGCCCAGCTGGCCGTAGTAGTTGTTGCCCCAGGCCCAGAGGCTGCCGTCGACTCGCAGCCCCAGGCTGTGGCCGCTCCCGGCCGTCACTTGGGTGTAAGTGCCGGGTACCAGCAGCGGCGTGGGGTTGGCGGTGGCGGTACCGCTGTTGGTGGCGTTGCCTAATTGGCCGTAGCCGTTCCAGCCCCAAGCGTAGAGGCTGCCGTCGGCCCGCAAGCCCAAGCTGTGGAAGTCTCCGGCCGCCACCTGGGTGTAGGTGCCGGGCACTTGCGTAGGCGTGGGGTTCGGGTTGTAGGTAGCGTTGTTGGCGGCGTTGCCCAGCTCGCCGAAGCGGTTCCAGCCCCAGGCCCAGAGGCTGCCGTCGGCCCGCAGCCCCAGGCTGTGGCTGGCGCTGGCCGCCACTTGGGTGTAGGTGCCGGGCACTTGCGTAGGGGCGGGGTTGGCGGTGTAAGCACCGTTGTTGGTGGCGTTGCCCAATTGGCCGTAGTAGTTGTAGCCCCAGGCGTAGAGGCGGCCGTCGGCCCGCAAACCCAGGCTATAGTAGCTTCCGGCCGCCACTTGGGTGTAGGTGCCGGCCACCACGGTAGGCGTGGGGTTGGCCGTGTAGGTACCGTTGTTGGTGGCGTTGCCCAGCTCGCCGTATTCGTTGCGGCCCCAGGCGTAAAGGGTGCCGTCGGCCCGCAGCCCCAAGCTATGGAAAGTTCCAGCCGCTACTTGCACCCAGTTGGTGGCCGTGCCCACCTGCACCCAAGCCGAGTTGCTGGTGGTGCTGCCCGTGCCCAGCTGGCCATAGCTGTTGTCGCCCGTGGCCCAGAGTGTGCCGTCGGCGTGGATGCTGAGCGAGTGGCCGGTGCCCGCGGCAAAGGTGCGGGCCAGCACCTGCGCCCGCAGGCTGGCAGTGGGCAACGCCAGCAGCAGCGCCAGTAGCCCCAGGGCCGCTACCAGGGAGGAAAGGGGGCCGGCACGCCGGCCACCCAGGGGTCGCCGGCCACGGCAGCAAGAGTAGAAATGCGTCATAAGAGAGCAGGGCGTAAATAGGGGCCGGAAGCAAGTTGCTACAAGGTACAGCGCTGCCGCCCGGTGGCGGGATGACACGTTCGCACTGTGCCTCCCCCAGCCGCTTCCCCCAGCCTCCCCGCCCCGGCTGGTCCCGCTCGTGCGGTGGCGCATGGCCAGCGCTGCACACACACTGCCTCCAACCAGGCAGCCGGGGCCGATAGGAACTAACAAAACGAAAGCAGGCGTGCCGGTTACTTGTGGGCTTGCACATCGGCTCCTGCAAGGTGCCCAGACTGCCCTGCTGCCGGTCGAGGCGGGAAGCCTGCGACTGCTGCTGAAGCTGGCCGTTGCGGGTTTGCTGGGCGGCGTTCTGGGCTTCGAGGGTGGCCACTTTGCGGGCCAGTTCCTAGGCGGCGCTCACGTTGAGCACCGAGAGGGCTTTGTAGTCCACAGTGCACACGTCGGGGCACTCCAGGCCGTACACGAATGCCAGCTGGCCGGCCAGGGCCTGGGCGCTGCGCAGCAATAGGGTGCGGGCGCCAGCGGCGGCGGGCTAGGCCAGGGTGGCGGTCGAAAAAGCAAAAGGCACGTATCTTCTGCAAGCCGTTTATTGCCGTTGCTTTAAGGCAGCGAGGTATAGGAAACCGGGCCCGCAGAGTCAACGAAGAACGTATTCGTGGACACGATGGAATCGCCGTTGTCCCACACGGCGCCGCAGGTGTGCTGCATCTGGTGGCGCATGCCGGCCCGGCCGGAGAATTCGACGAGCCGCGTGAAGGCGCCGGGCACGTGCCGCCAGCGGCCTGCACTGGTACCTTGCCCTTCCACGCGCCGCTACACGTAGGCTTGGAACGCTTGCCGGGCCCGCGCTTCGGCGTGGGGGTGGCCGGACTCGCACGCGGGAAATCCCGGCAGCAAAGCTAGCCCCGCTCAGGTGCGGCAGGCGTATAGTGAAACGTTCATGCGACAAGATACACCCTGCCCTTGCAGCAAACTCAGCGTTCAGCCAAACGGTCCCAATTGCTAAAAGGAGGATTTTCTGGACAACTCTTAGTTAACGCCGCCACCTTCACCGCTCCTCTGGAGGCAGCCGCACCCGGACCGTCAGGCGAACGGCCACCGCTTGGCCGTTTTGCTTGCCCGGCCGCATCCGCGGCAGGTGATGTACCGTCTCCAGTACGGCCGCATCAACGGCGGGGGAGAGCCCTTGTTCAATGGTCGCTAAAAAGAGGCTTCCCCGTGGGCCCACCACGAAACTTACCAGCACCTGGCCCTCCACCGGCGGTTGAGGGGACCCCAAGCGGCGCCACGTTCCGCGGCGTAACGTGTCGGCCAGCGCGGCGATGCCCCCGCCGGCCGGCAGTTCGGGCATTTGTTCGACGAAGGTGTAGACCCGCGCGGAATCCGTTCCTGGGTACAGCGCCGCGGCCGGCTCGGGCGGCTGGGACGGGTACGGCGTGGCCGGCCGGGGCTTCGGCGCCAACACCGGCCCCCAGCCTTCGGTGCCGTGCAGCATCCCCGCCAGTAATAGAACCGGCAGCAGCCCCAATAAGACCGCGCTTGCATGGCGGAAGCGTTTGCTGAAAACCAGCCCCAGGAGAACGAGCAGGCCCAGCAGCAAACTGCCGTCCAGCAGCGCGAAACTCTCTTTTACCAGGCCGGAATTGCTTTTGGAATAGTGCGTGAATTCGGTCACCAGAACGCCCACTACCACCCCGCAGCTAAGCAGGAAAGTGCCGGCAAGGAGCGCCAAACTGCGCCAGGCGGTCCCAGTAGCTGGGGTGATGGGGGAAGGGTGTGGAGGTACAGGTCTCGGACGCGGACCAGATTCAGGTAAGACTTCGGGCACAAGCGCTAAACTACGGTACGTGTGAGCTTCAACTAATGGGGCTGTGCAACAGCATCGGATACAAGTGCATCCTTCAAATGCTCCCTCTGTTCACGAAAACAATCGGAATCGGGCAAAGGGGCGTTAATTTCTGCTGCGGGCGTACCCAGGTCCAAAGGCTTCGGAAAAGGTTTGACCCACCGGTCCCACCTCCACGTTTGTTAGCTCTGGGGCTGCTCGCAGCCAGGCGTCAATATCATTCCGCGTTTGGTGGGCACTCGGCAGCGGGGTATGCGGCAACATACCTAAAAAATACCACGCTTTGCCCTCAGCGGTTCCGCCCGTTAGGCCAAGCCCTTGCTTCGCCACCATTGCGGCAAAGGCATGCACCAAGGGAATGACCCGATGCGGGTCAATCTGGGGAACGAACCGAAACCGCACTGCTAGCCCAACCGCCCGTTGTAAAGTGCGGGTGTAAGAATCAACTCGGCGTATCCATATGCGCTTCTTCATGAGGTTTACTGAAACGGTCCCAGTGGCAAAACGAGAGATTATAAAATGCCGATGCCCTGCAGGGCTTTGATTATCAACAGGTCGGCCCTGTCATCGTTATAGGGTAGCGGCCAGCCGGGTGCAACACCTCTGCTCGCAATGAATTCGCCGCTGCGCACCGGGGTGTAGCACAAGCTGTGTTGCAATACGGCCTGGAACGTGGGATTATTCACCCGAACAAACTCGAATTCCGTGCTCGTGTGGCCGCGTTCCGGTCCCGAGCCGGAAAGGCCCAGCAGGAAGCCCCCTTCCACGGCCGGCCCCAGCCAGTCCAGGCACTGGCACGCGCGGGTGGTCCCGCACGGGCTCGTCGCCGCGAAGGGTTCGCCCGCGGGCTTTACCGGTTGCAGGTCCGCGTAGAAAGTGCCGGCCGGCTGCAGGTCGTGGGCGAGTTCGAGCACGCACACCCGGAGGGGACGCGACAGGTGGCCGGCGGAATCGACCACGGCCCCGTGGCGGATTTCGACAAAGGCCCGTTGGGTGAGGCGTTGCGCGGCGAGGGCATGCAAGCGGTCAATGGCCGGCCGATTGCGGCAGAGAGCGTAATAGGCCCAACTGAAACGGCCGTTGAGTTGATAGGTCCGGTACACATCGGCTTGGTGGCCCGCTTCGGCCATCAGCCACAGCAGCAGTCCGCCCAGGATGTGTTTTTTCATCGTTGCGATGGCGTCCGTTTCAAAGGAACGCACAAAAGGCAAAAAGAGCGAGTTGCGGAGGCCTGTTCATTCAAAGGGTCCGATTAGAATAGCGAGCGTAAGTGTTTACCTCTGCTTATTTAGGCGATTCTGGCGGAAACGAGCGAGTTGTTTGGGAGTGGGCGATGTTGGATAAGTCAGTCCTTCAAGAAGGTTTTCAAGTTCATCTAAGTCTCCCCCTTCTGCCAGTTTCGTGTTGTATTTGCTGAAGAGCATCCGGCGCACTTTTGCAGCCTCATTTACCAGTTTGGGCTTAAACATGTACAACAGTGCCCAAGCCAAGTTTTCGTCGTTGTCGGAGTAGTGTCGCCCAAGACTGCCTAAGCCGACGACGAGCTTTTCCATGAAGGCCACTGCTTGCAATGCCTCCTCTTCTGTCAGTTCTCTCATAGAAGAGCGGTTTTACACAATACCAGTGGAGTTCATCTAAAGGGTCCGACCGGCAGAAGAGAGATGCTGCTACAGAAACATCTGGTCACTGCCCGCTGCGCGCTTGACTTCTGCTTTTTCCTCGACAATGCGCATGATGGTGTACAAGAAGGTTTTCGTTCTTTTCCCGTCCTCTGTGTACTCCCCGCAGGCGGTCCGGATGAAGAGCTTTTGCGTGCGTGTTCCCCTGACGACCCGCAACGTCCGGCACGGCATGGGAATCTGCCCACATTCCTTCTCCAGCACGCTCGCCTTATCGACGCGCTCCATGCCCAGTTCGTCGTACTTATTTTCAATGGTCTCGCGCTCGGCGGCGGTCAACGTAAAGCGAATCATGGCATCTGGCTTCTGGCTGTTGTGGACCCGCATCGTTTGCGTGGTCAGGTCGTATTCCTGCGTGGGAAATCCATCGACGCACTCCGTGACCGTAATCTGCAGTGGTTCCCGCTTGGAGGAAGAGCAGGAAGCGCAGCATGTACTGCTGACGGCTAGCAGAAAAGACCACTTGGCAAGCATAGGCGAGAAAGGGTTTCGTACGGGCTTAACGTCGGCCACAGAAGCGTAGTATCTCCGGGCAGAAGCAGGGCGCTGGGGGAGCAATCAGTGCCGCGTAGCCGCTGCCAAAACCCAACTGGTTCATTCAAAGGGTGTTTTGGATGATATAAGAAACCATTTTATCCACTTCAGACGATAGACTGTAGTGGGTAAAGGGAGTAGTAATCCATCACCTCGTGGCTCAACAAGGTACAGTGGTTGTTGCAGAACTCGGTTCGTAAAAGGCAGATGCAAAGCAAGAAGCTGTTTCTTGACAAAGAGGTGGCCCGCTTTCGGTTCTCCGAGCGGGTCCCGCCGCATAATCTATACCGTCGGCTGGCCGAACTCGTGGCCATGGTTTCAGTTAACAGTTATCAGTGAGCAGTGAATAAAAAGGCGGTTGGAAAGATTGCCGCCGCGCCCATCGTATTGCAAAGATGCCTAAATGGGCCACAAGATTGGTTGTGCCAACAGGCTGGCCCGCTTATTTACTTTAAAATAGTGACCGCGCCCGTGGCCGTAAAGGGCGTGCCGTCTTCGTTGGTCTGGCTGAAGCGCCACACGTAGGCGCCCAGCACCGGCGCGTGGCCCCGAATGGTGCCGTCCCACACGTCGGCCCGCTTAGCACCCCGAAAAACCTCCTGCCCGTTGCGGTCCACCACCACGAAAGTGTAGTTATCCAAGTACTTGCCTTTCACTTCGAGCACATCGTTCAGGCCATCGCCGTTGGGCGTGAAGGCCGTGGGGATGGTGAGCGACAACTGCCGCGTGACGGTGGCAATGTTGGAGTAGCTGAACGTGCCCGCCGGCAGGCCCGCGCCGCTGATTTGGAGGCGGTAGCGCAGCACCTGCCGGTTGGTGGGCGGCACGAGGTCGGTGTAGCTGCCGCCGCTGACGGATACACTGCCGGGCAGCACCGCGTTAGCAGGGTCGAGGCGTTGGAGCACGTAGCTGGCCGGCTGGCTGGGGTCGGGGCCGGTGAAAGGCGTCCAGGTCAGCGCGGCGGTGCTGCCGTCGGCGTCGGCCGGTCCGGCGCTGAGCAGAGCCGGGCAGGTGCTGGCGCTTTCCGGCGAGTTGTTGCCGCACACATCCGCCTGGCGCAGCGAGTAGCAGGGCGGGGCGGCCCGCAGGTCGGCCAGGGCGGTGGAGTCTCGTTGGGGGCGCAGGGTGGTAGTGGTGGTAAAGGCCGCCGGGGCCCTGCCGCCGCTGGCTTTGCTGTAGTACAAAGTGCTGCCGCTGGGAAGGGGAGGGATGGGCCGTAGTGGTGTAAGGACTACCACGTTGCGCTCGTTGAAGCTGGCCAGCAGCCGCGGCTGGGCCGGCAGCAGGGTGGACTGGGTGAGGATGGAGAATTCGTTGGAAATCGACTTGCCGCCGCGTGGGTACGTGGCCGTCACCTGGTAGCGGTATCTGGTGCCACAGGTGCCGGAAGCGTCTTCCAGCCCGCCGGGGATGACCGTGACGGGTATGGTCACGCCGTCGCGCGTCACGGTGTAATTTGCTGGATTGAGTGAGGAACCGTCGCTGAACAGCAGCTGATTGCGGTTCTGGGCGGAGGTGCCGCTCAAGCTGATGGGGTAGAGCTGTTCGGAGGCTGCCGTCGGCCCGTTACAAGTGTCGGCACGGAGCAGGCGGTAGCCATTATTGGCTAGCACGGTGCCCAAGGGGAAGCTGGTGCTGCCGGCCCGCACCCGGGCCACGGTGGTGTAGACGCCGGGCGCGCCGGGGGCTTCCCGCTGTAGGGTGTAGATATAGCCGACCGGCAGCTGGCCAATGGCCAGCGTGGCCGTGCCGCTGGGCAAAGGTGCCTGCAGCGTGAACGTCGTAAGGAGAGGCGTTTGGGCAGGCAGTAGTGGGGCAATGGTCTGCGTCGAGGGCAGGCTTTCGCAGAGGTTGGGAGCAGTATAGAAGCCCCGTACGGTGATGGTGGTAGCGCCAGCCAGCGGGACAGCCCTGCTCCTGGGTTGCCCTGGTTGAATAGTTATTATTGTGCCGGTGCCGGCTTGGATTTCGTACCGGGCGTAGATAACATCGGTGATGGTAACCAGCGCGTTGTCGCTTGGGCACGGCGCCACGGTGAAGGCAGGCGCCGCGTTGTCGTACACCTGAAATGTGCGGATGTAGTAGGTGGTCCCAATGCCTGAGCCAACTGGCGCAGTTGTTAGCTCCGCTACAGTGACGGTGCCAACATCAGCCCGAGTAGGCGTGTATACGAAGGGGGCATTCGGCGTAGCTGACGGGGTGCAATTGGGAAAGTCGGCGGCAGCCCCGGTACCCGCCTTGACGCCGTAATAGAGAAAGTTGTTAGGAATGTTGCGGCCAACCGTTTGTACAAACCTTACGGGCACCCCCACACAAAAGGAGCTGACCCTCCTGCCATTTGATGCATCAACGGCGTAGAAAGTGCTGTCGGGCTGTGGCGTGCTGGCGCATCGGGATGGGGCTTGGGCATGTGTGCGCGTCAGGCAACTTAATCCCAGCAACACCAAGCAGCAAAAACGGTACACCCATGTCATAAGCAGCATTCAATTTGCAGGAAAAGCACAACGAGCCCGCAACGCACAAAATTCAGGCCGCGTCGGATTGTTCAGTGAAACCCGCCCCATTACGAACAAGCCCACCCGCTTATTGCCAATCAAACTTACGGACGAAGGCCGCGGCTTTGTGCAAGTCGGGGTAAAGCACCCGGTCGCGCACCACGAATTTCACCTCCTGCCCGAAGGCCTCCACCACGCGCTCCAGCGCCTCGGAGGTGCGGCCCGGCCGGCGAAACGCCAGCGCCTGCACGGCCGTCAGCAGTTCAATGCCCAGCACCTGCTCCACGTTGTCGAGCACGCGGCGGCTTTTGGTGGCGGCGTTGGCGCCCATGCTCACGTGGTCTTCCTGGCCGTTGCTGCTCACAATACTGTCCACCGAGGCCGGCGTGCAAAGCTGCTTGTTCTGGCTCACGATGCCGGCGGCGGTGTACTGCGGAATCATCAAACCCGAATTCAGGCCGGGCTCGGCCACCAGGTAGGTGGGTAGGCCGCGCTGGCCGGAAATGAGCTGGTAGGTGCGGCGCTCCGAGATACTGCCCAGCTCGGCCACGGCCACGGCGAGGTGGTCGAGGGCCAGGGCCAGGGGCTGGCCGTGGAAGTTGCCGCCGCTCAGAATCAGGTCTTCGTCGGGGAAGATGTTGGGGTTGTCGGTCACGGAGTTGCACTCGGTTTCCACTACCTGGGCCACGTAGGCCAGGGCATCGCGCGAGGCGCCGTGCACCTGCGGCTGGCAGCGGAAGGAGTAGGGGTCCTGCACTGCGTGGCGCGGCTGGGTTTGCAGCTCCGAGCCGGTCAGTAGCTCGCTGAGCCGCTTGGCCACCAGCACCTGCCCGGCGTGCGGCCGGATGCGGTGCAGGTTGTGATTGAACGGGTCGGTGCAGCCCCCAAAGGCTTCCGTCGAAAGCGCGCCGATGACGTCGGCCGCGTTGGCCAGGCGCTGGGCGCGCAGCACGCCGTCCACGGCGTAGGCCAGCATGAACTGGGTACCGTTGAGCAGGGCCAGGCCTTCCTTGGCCTGCAGCTCCAGCGGCGCCCAGCTGAACAGGCTCATGGCGTCGGCCGCGCTCAGGCGGTAGCCCTGGTAATTCACTTCGCCCAGGCCCAGCAGCGGCAGACAGAGGTGGGCCAGCGGGGCCAGGTCGCCGGACGCGCCCAGCGAGCCCTGCTCGTACACCACGGGCAGCAGCTCGCGGCTGTACATGGCCAGCAGGCGCTGCACCGTGGCTACCTGCACGCCGCTGTGGCCGTAGCTCAGGCTCTGGGCCTTGAGCAGCAGCATGAGGCGCACCAGGTGCTGGGGCACTTCGGCGCCGGTGCCGCAGGCGTGCGACATCATCAGGTTGACCTGCAGCTGCGCCCGCTCTTCGGGGGCAATGCCGACATTGTACAGGGACCCAAAGCCGGTGTTGATGCCATAAATCGGCTGGTCGTCGTGGGCCAGGCGCTGGTGCAGGTATTCGTGGCACTGCCGGATGCGGGCCTCGGCGTCGGCTGGCAGCTGGAGGGGGGCGGGGTGGGCCAGCGCGGCCGCTAGCTCCGGCAGGGTGAGGGGGTGGGTGGGGGAAAGCAGGGGCATGAAAAAGCAGTAAGCAGGGTGGGTGCGCGGCAAAGTTCGCCAACAGCGGCCCGGCAAAAAATAAAAGTAGCGGGACCACCCGCCCGGCCGCCGTTTTTCAGCTCATCAGCCCGAGTAAAGCTCCGGTATACAAGTATAAATACCTGATTTTTAAAGCCGGGTAATTCTACGCTAAAAAAGCCGCGGCTCCAGCCCTCCCTTTGCTGCTCCTGACAGTATGCGGGCCGGCGCGCTCACCAGGCGCGCCGGCCCACCCAAAACGAAACCCCTACCACTTCGTTTTACCATGAAAGAACAGTTGGCTGCGTTCGATTCCCACGATGCCCGGGATTTACTGTGGCAGTGGCTCCAGAGCCCGTTGTTGCGGCAGGCCCCGCCCGCCCACGAAATGCTCCCCGAGTACCGGCCCGGCGCCGCCGTCAGCGTGGAGCTGGAGGGGCTCACCAGCGTCGCGCTGGGCGCCTTGCCGCCCGGCCAGCTGGTGATGGCGGTGAAAGCCGGGCGCCTGCAGCCGGTGCGCTGCGTGCTGGTGCCCTGGAGCGTGGCCGCCGGTACGCCGCCCGCGCCACCCGAACCCACCGGAATACCAGCCGCCGGGCCCCCGCCACCGCCCGGCGCGGCCGGCGCCCCCGCCGACTGCCCAACGGCCAGCTGGCTGCGCAAGCTGCAGGGCGTGCTCGAAAAAAACCTCGAAAACCCCGCGTTCACGGTGGCGCAGCTCGCCGATGGCCTGGCCATGACGCCCAAAAGCCTGCTGCGCAAGCTGCAGTCCCTGCTGCGCATGTCACCCAAGGAGTACATGCAGCACTACCGCCTGGACCGGGCCGCCCGGCTGCTGGCCGAAGGCTACCGGGTGGGGGAGGTGTCGGACCTGATAGGCTTCAACTCGGCTACGCATTTCGGGCAATGCTTCAAGAAAGCCTACGGGGTGTCGCCCGGCCAGTATGCCCTGCAGCACAGCGCCGCCAGTGCCACCCGCCCAAGCAGAGCACTAGTGGCTGTAAAGTGAGGTTTTTTGTCTTAAAAGTGAGCAGGATATGGGGGCTGGCCGGCGGAACATTGCACTGTCGAATCTGCGCTAGCTAGCCATCCGATTTCCGACGGGCGTGCGCCGAAAAGCCCTTCCAGAGTAGGCACCTTTCCCAACCATTTTTCAGTATTTTTATGGCAAATTCTTCCACTTCCAGCCAGTGCGGCGAGGTACTGGGCACGCTCGCCTGCACCTACAGCGAATCGTTCATCGCCGATGCCAAAGGCGGCTCCGGCAACCTGGCCGCTGACTCTGCCTCGGGCTGTAAAGACGTGCTCTGGACGGCCGGCTGTACCTTCAGCGAAGCCTTCGTGGCCGATGGCAAGTCCGGGGCCAGCGCCTCGAATGCCGGCGCGGCCGCTACCTGCGGCAACGTGATGTTCACGGCCGTGTGCACGTTTGGCGAAGCCATGGTGGCCGATGCCAAGGCCAAATTCGGCGCCTCGAACGCGAGTGCTTCGCTCGACTGCCACTACTACGTCTGGACGGCCGGCTGCACCTTCAGCGAAGCCACGGTGGCCGACGCCAAAGCCAAGTACAGCAGCTCGGCCGCCAAGTCGACCGCCGACTGCAAAGACGTGCTCTGGACGGCCGGCTGCACCTTCAGCGAAGCCCAGGTGGCCGACGCCATGAGCGGGGCCAGCGGGACCGTCGCCGCCGACTGCAAAACCGTTCTCTGGACCATTGGCTGCACCTTCAGCGAGACGGCTGTGGCCGATTCGCTGACGAAAGTTCAGTCTGGCGGTTCGGGCGCCAAAGCGGCTGCCGACTGCAAAACCGTGCTCTGGACCATCGGCTGCACCTTCAGCGAGGCCCAGGTGGCCGATGCCAAGCCCAGCGCTGCGAAGGCCAGCGCCGCCGCCAGCTGCGGCGACGTGATGTGGACGCTCGTGTGCACCTACGGCGAAGCCATGGTGGCCGACGGCAAGAACGGCAAATAAGGCCGGCCGCCGGTAAGCCGCCCGGGCTGCCCGGGCCTTCAACCATTAGCTGACTGCTGCTGCGGCGGGCCGATTCCTGATAATTGGCCCGTCGCAGCATGCTTTTTCTCCCCCTCGCCTATGCTTACCGTCGAAACGGCCGCCGCCCGGCTGCTGGCCCTGGGCCTGCTCACCCCCGAAGACCTGCTCACCGGCGACGTGGAAATTACCACCATCAACCGCCGCAACCGCAACCTGCGTATCACCCGTCGCACGGGGGCCAACTACCTCGTGAAGCAGGCCGCCGTGCCCACCGGCGAAGCGGCCCGCACGCTGCTCACCGAAGCCCGGCTGTACGCGTATTGCTTTCAGCCGGCGCGGGCCCGGCAGTTTGCGGCCTTCATGCCGGAGGTGGTGCGGGCCGCCCCCGACGAGAACATGCTCGTCATCCGGCTGTTTGAGGACGCGGTGCCGCTGTGGAAATACCATCAGCAGCGCGGCATTGCCCACTTTCCGCTAGCCACGGCCGCCGAAGTGGGCCGGCTGCTGCGCCGGTTTCACGAGCTGGGCCGGGCCGAAGCCAGCCGGGCCGACCCCGCGCTGGACTTCCTGCGCACCGAGCGGCCCTTCGTGTTCGACCTGCCCGAGCCGGCCGTGAAGATGATGAGCTACCTGACGCCCGGCGCCTACCACGTCATGCAGGAAGTGCAGGGCAATCCGGCGCTCGTGGCCGCCCTCCGCCAACTCAAGTCGGAATGGCAGCTCAACTCCCTGATTCACGGCGACATCAAAATGGATAATTTCCTGGTGCTCGACCCCGAAGCCGCGCACGAGGAAGGCTCCACCCAGGTGCGCCTCATCGACTGGGAAATGGCGCAGCTGGGCGACGTGGCCTGGGACGTGGCCGGCCTGTTTCAGGATTTTATCTTCTGGTGGGTGGCCTCCATGCCCCTCGACGACGAAGCCATTGCCAACCCGGCGGCCCGGGCCGCTTTTCCATTGGCGGCTATGCAGGCCGGGGTGCGGGCCTGCTGGCACGGCTACTGCCAGCACGACCCCGCCACGGAAGCCCTGCTGCCCAAAATCATCAACTACGCCGCCTGCCGCCTGCTTCAGAGTGCCTACGAGCTGTCCTGTCGGTACAATTACATCCCGCGCCCGGCCAAGTTTCTGCTGTGGATTGTCGGCAACCTGCTCCGCGAGCCGACGCGGGGCGCGCGGGAGCTGCTGGGCCTGACGCTGCCCCCGGAGCGCCACCCGGCGGCCCGCCCCGCCCCGGTCCCGGCCGAAGCCGCGCTGGCCTAAAGGCGCCCGCTTTGTCGGCGCTTGTTCACTGTTCTCATCTTTCCCGCCTTATGCTTCCGGAAATGCACCCCGATTTTTTGACGGTTATCGACGCTGTTCGTTTCGAAGCGCCCGACCACTACCGCTTCCGGGGCCAGCCGCGCAATGTGCACAACATCAGCGTGTCCATTGCGGGTATGCCCCCCAAGCCCCTCGACGCCCACTACACCAAAGTGGTGCAGGTGCTGGAAAGCGACATTTACGCGAACCTCTACAAAAACCAGCAGGCGCTGCCGCCCGCCGCGCCGCCCCCCACGCATGCCGATTTTATTCTGGCCGTTTCGGCCGCCAACAACGGCGGCGGGACCTGGGACGATAGTTGGGAATTCGTAGGCTTGGCCGCCGACCAGCGCGCTATCGTCACCAATAAGCAGCTCAACTTCTGGGTGCCGGCCGCCGACGTGCGGCCCCGCCCGGGCCAGCCGCTGCGCGCCGGCGAGCGGTGCCAGGTGCGCGTGGGCAAGGAAATCCGCAACCTTAACCCCCACTACTACATGGCCTACGGCGACGAGCCGATGAGCAAAGACCGCCAGGGCGTGCTGATGCGCTACTACTGGAGCCTGCTGCCCGCCGGGGTGGTGCCCTACATGGCCGGCATCACCACGCGGCTTAATGCGCAGGGCGTGCCCTTCCGCACCAAGGTGCTGGCCAAGCCGACCGAATACGGGGCGGCCGATGCCGGGGTGCTCTACGTGGAGAAGCAGCACCGCGCGGCGGCCGAAGCCGCCGTGCTGGCGGTGCACGAGGAGGTAGCCGCGCACCTGCTGCCTGGCGTGCCGCTGTTTACCCAGGCCCTGCGGCCGGGCCTGGCCTACGCCGAAGACCCCGCCGATGGCCTGAGCTTTGGCCTCTCGCGGGCGCGGCTGGTGGCGCAGGCCCTGGCCGCGTGCGCCACGCGCGGCCAGGACGCCACCGCCGACAAGCTGGCGGCCATTGCGGCCGCCTTCCGGGCAGCGGGTTTCGACCCCGACCACCCGTACTACCACGGCGGCGTCCCGGCCGCCTTCACCAGCTGATTTTAAACGATGCAACCCATGCCCACTACGCTGCCGGTTACCACAACCAGCCTGCTGGATGCCGCCTGCCGGGCCGGCGACTACTTGGCCGAAAACGCTTTCTGGAACGAGGCGCGCACCCAGTGCAACTGGCTGAGCTACCGAGAAGTCAGCGACCCGGAAATGGCCCCTTACGCTACCCGCATGGCCACCCTCAGTGCCGAGATATACAGCGGCAGCGCCGGGGTGGCCTTGTTTCTGGCGGAGCTGTTTGGCGTGAGTGGCCGGCCCGAATACCGCGAGCTGGCCCTGGCGGCCTGGAACCGCTCGGCCCATTACTTCCGGCATTTTCCGCCGCCGGTGCCGCCGGTGTCCTTCTACGCCGGCAACCTGGGCCTGGCTTACGTGGGCGGGCGCCTGCTCGCGCACTGCCCCGAGCTGCACGCCCAGCTTCAGCCCGAAATAGCCTGGCACCTGGCGCAGGTAAAGGAAAAATTTGCCGCGCCGCACGGCCTCGACGTGATAGGGGGCAATGCGGGGGCCATTGCGCCGCTGCTGGCCCTGGCCGCCCAGCCCGCCTACGCCTATTGCCGGGACCTGGCCCGGGCCTGCGGCGACGAGCTGGTGGCCGAGGCCGTGTGGGAGGGCGAAAAGTGCTGCTGGCCTTCCGAAAAAGCGCTGGCCATGCCCACCAAAACAGCCCCCATGACGGGCTTTTCGCACGGGGCAGCGGGCATGGCGCTGGCGCTGCTGGAACTATACCAGGCCACCGGCCAGCCCGAATACCTGCGCACGGCCCGCGGCGCTTTCGCATTCGAGGATGACCATTTCAGTCCGGCGGCCGGCAACTGGATTGACACGCGCAGCCCCCACCGCGTGGACAGTGGCGAGCCCCAGGGCACATTCCGCCACGCCTGGTGCCATGGGGCGCCGGGCAGCATGCTCGCCTACCTGCGGGCCAGCGCCCTCGACCCCGGGCGGGCCAACTACTACCTAAGCCGGGCGGACGCGGCGGCCCATACCACGCAAACCCACCTGCAGGAACTGGCCGTGCTGCCCCTCGACGATGCCACTCTGTGCCACGGCCTGTGCGGGCTGGCCGACGTGCTGCTGCTCTACGGCCAACTGCGGGGCGATGAAGCCGCCGTGCGGGCCGCCCTGGCCGCTACCGGACAGTTTGTGGCCCGCTACCCCAACCCGGCTCATTGGCCGTCGGGGCTCAGCACCCACGCGCCCTGCCCGTCGCTGCTGACGGGCAACGCGGGCATCGGCCTGCACTTGCTGCGCGCTCACACGCACGGGGCGGTGCCGTCGGTGCTGTTTCAGCTGCCGCACTGAGGCCACCGGATTCATCAACGCCACGGCCCGGGCTCAGTAGTTTGTTTTCTTACAAACCGCTGAGCCCGGGCCGTCGGCGTTAGGGCGACCGGCTGCTGCGGGCAGGCCAGACTAAATGCAGTAACGGTCGCATGCTGTCGCGCCATCCCAGAGTGGTCTGCCGCCAGCAAATCCTGGGTGGTGGTAATGTAGATAATATAGTAGCTATTATATTGTATTTGATTTCGTGCTCATTCTTCAAGCCATCATTCCTTATTCCTTTCCCTCTTTCTTCTTATGAAAACACGTTTACTACAACTGGCTGCCGGGTGGGCCCGGTGCTGCGGGCTGCTGTTGCTACTGGCCGGTTCGGCCCGCGCTCAGTTCTCTACCGTTCCCTCGCAAACGCAGTTTGTATGCAACGCCACTGGCAACCAGGTGGGCGTGCAGGCCTTTGCCGATGGCGCGGGTGGCTCCTACAGCGTCTGGATTGACAAGCGCAACGGCAACAACACCGGCCTGGGCACGGCCATCTACGCCCAGCACCTCAGTGCCGCCGGCGTGGCGCTGCTGCCTGCCAACGGCCTGCGCCTGTTCCAGACCGGCAGCCGCGAAATATTTGGCTTACGCGCCATTGCCTGGCGAAGCGGGATGCTGGTGGCCTGGGTGCAGGGCGCATTCGGGGTGGGCGGCGACACCGTGCGCTGCCAGTACTACAGCACCGCCGGCGTGCCGCAGTGGGCCACGCCCACGCTTATCGCCGCCCGCGTGCTGCCCGGCATCATCTACGAGAGCGAGCAGGGGCTCAACATCATTCCCACCAGCACCGGCGCCACCATCACCCACGCGCTGGCCCTGAACGGCGGCAGCGCCCGCTTCACCTTCAACCAAGTAAATACGGCCGGGGTACGCGCCTATCCAAACAACGACCGGCAAATCCAGGTGCTGCCGCAGAGCATCTTCGCCCTGGACTACTACCATACCGTAGGTGACGGGGCCGATGGCTTCTATATGGTGGCCAGCGCCGGCGGCTTTGGCCGGGAGATTTACGCCCAGCGCTTCAACGCGGCGGGCGTGGCGGCCTGGGCCAGCTACGCTATTGTTTCGGCCGGCGGGGCCTCGGGGCGCGGCTCCGACTGGCAACTGCTCACCGACCCGGCCAACAACCTGTACGTGGCCTGGACCTCGAACGGCGGCGACCCGCTGGTGGCCAAAGTGCTGCCCGGCGGCGCGCTGGGCTGGGCCAGCCCCGGCTACGTGGCCCTCAGCACCGACCCCGCCTACCAGACCAACCCCTACGCCCTCTGGCACGACAGCGCGCTCTGGATGATATGGGAAGACGCCCGCGGCGGCAGCGGCAGCTTCGATTACAAGTGCTATGCCCAGAAAATCGACGCCGCCGGCACCCTGGCCTGGGCCGCCAACGGCGTGCCGGTCTATGCCCTGTCGGCGGGCTACCCACGCCCCAAGCTGGCGCCCTCCGACAACGGGTCCGTGATGGCCTTTTACGCTACCGACACCAACGCCGCCAACTTCCGCGTCCAGAAGCTGCTGCCCACCGGCGCCTTGGCATTCACGGCACCCGGCGTCATCCTGCATTCTGTGGCCGATAACCGGCCGCATCTGCTCGACTACGTGCCCGTGGGCCAGCCTAACGGCTCGGTGCAGGTGTACTGGGCCTCGCCGGGGGCCGCGCCCACGGGGAGCGACATCTGCGTGGGCCGCATCCAGAGCTCGGGCACGCTGCTCAGTACCGAAAAAGCCGCCGAAGCACTTGGCTTCGCCGTGTATCCCAACCCCGCCACGAGCGGGTTGAAGCTGCAACTCCCGAACGGTGCGCGGCCCACCGGCTTGCGCCTGTACGACGCGCAGGGCCGGCTGGTGCGGGCGTTTGCCGACGGAGCTGCGTCGCTGCCGTTGCGCGGGCTGCCGGTGGGGCTGTATGTGCTGCGGGCCACCCTGGCCGGGCAGGAGGTGAGCCGGCGGGTGGCGGTGGAGTAGCGACCCCTACAAGCCCCGCGCCGCCAGCATGCGGGCCAGTGGGGTGCCGGGGCGCACCAGCGGGCGCAGTTCGCGGTAGGAGACATGCAGGGTTTGCGGACCACAGACTTGGGCTGCCCCGTAGGTAGCTTCCAGGCCGGTTGCGGTCAGGCACATGTCTATATCGGGCAACTCGGCCAGCGTTGGGTCGTCGTGGGTGATATAGGCCAGACACAAGTTCTCCTTGGCATCGGCTGGGAGCTGTTTGGCCAGCAGGCGGCGCAGGGGCAGTTCGTAGCTAGGCCGCAACTGGCTTTCCACCGCCAGAGGCCGGCCGCTGACGAGGTCGAAGAGAAAACTAGTCTGGTCGTCCTTGCGCCCGCCGTGGCCATCGGTTTGGCGCGACTCAAATGCGAGCCGGTAGCTAAACAGCCCAAAATCGTTGAGCAGCACCGACAGCCGATTGGTGGCGTCGCACAGGTCTTCCCTGGCTTCATTCATGAGTTGAATACGCGCCTGGGGACCGGGATTAAGCAGCGGACGTAGCCGGGGATGCACGCTGGTCGGAAACGGCAGCGTGAGGAAGTCCTGTAAAATGCTGCCGGCTGAGTCAGCAGAATAAAAGGAGGTGCGGACGCCGTACCGAACCGCCCCCACGTAGCTCTCGCGCAGGGCCACGGTGCGCTGCCGGTGGCCGTCGCGCCAACGGGCATTGAGCACGGCCGTGCCCGGCCGGCTTTGCAGGTGCCATTGGCCAATCACGTCGTAATCGGCCGCATCTACCGTGAGCACAATCGGCCCAGGCTTCTGGCGGATGCCCTCCAGCCGGTAGGCTGGCCCGGTTTGGTGCAGGTAGAAGCTGCCCATTATTGAGTCGGGGTGGTACCACTGCAACTCGGCCGTGGCGGGCTGGCCGCCGATGGTGCCCACGTAGCGGTGTACTTGCAGCACGCGCCGGGCTGGGCTATTTACCACCCGCCACACGGGCTCCACTGGTTCAGTGTCGGCCGGGTGGGCCGGGGCTGGAAGCTGCACCGTTTCAGCTGAAGCTTTTGCCGCTGCTGGTGCGGCGGGGCCGGCTTGCGCGGCAGCGGGCGGCGCGGGCGGCAGAGGTTCGGCATCGCCTGGATGCTCCTTGGGCCGTTCGGGCTGGCAGCCGGCCAAAGCAGCCACCAGAAGTAAGCCGCTGGCCCACCGCCAGCCCGCGCCGCGCCGTTTCATTACTCTGCCGTGAGGGCCGCCACCACTTCGCCCATGGGCAGCACGCGCTCCACGCCGGTTTGCATGATTTTGATTTTCACCACGCCGGCTGCCGCTTCCTCAGGGCCCATGATGATGACCAGCGGAATGCCCTTGGCATCGGCGTACTTGAACTGCTTTTGCAGCTTGCTGGCGTCGGGATACAGCTCACTGGGGATGCCGGCGGCGCGCAGTTCGGCCAGCAGGGGCAGGGCGGCCCGGCCGCTGGCCACGTCGAAATGGGTGATGAGGCAGCGCGTCGGCGTTTCGCCCGTCACGGTGAACAAATCCAGCGCCTCCAGGCAGTCGTACAGCCGGTCGACGCCAAACGAGAAGCCCACGCCCGACACGCCCGGCAGCCCGAAGGAGCCGGTGAGGTTGTCGTAGCGCCCGCCGCCGCTCACGCTGCCCATCTGCACGTTGTTGATTTTGACTTCGAAAATGCAGCCCGTGTAGTAGGAGAGGCCCCGCGCCAGGGTGGGGTCAAATTCCAGCCGGTCGAACTGCCGGAAACCGGAGGCCGTGAGCAGGTCGCGCACCTGGGCCAATTCGGTAAGGCCGCGGTAGTTGGCCAGCGGCTCGGGCGAGTCGGCTTCCACGTCGGCGGTGGTGGGGCGCACGCCGTCGGGCTCCACGCCGGCCGTCACGAAGCCCGCCAGCAGGCGCTGCAGCTTCTCCTCGTAGGTGCCTTCCACCGTCAGCAGGGCAAAGAGGGTTTCGATGGTCGGCTCCGAGAAGCCGCGTTCCAGCAGCTCCTTGCTCACGCCGTCGCGCCCGATTTTATCGAGCTTATCAATGGCCACGAACAAATCCGTCTCGCGGCCCTCGCCGCCCAGCGCCTGGTAAATGTTGCGCAGCACCCCGCGGTGATTGATTTTGATGGTGAAGTCGTGCAGGCCGAGGCCATCCAAAACCTGGGCCATCATGAGCACGATTTCGGCTTCGCAAAGCAGCGAGTCTGTGCCCACCACGTCGGCGTCGCACTGGTAAAACTCGCGGTAGCGGCCGCGCTGGGGGCGGTCGGCGCGCCACACGGGCTGCATCTGGTAGCGCTTGAAAGGGAAGGTGAGCGTGCCCCGGTTCATGGCCACGTAGCGGGCGAAGGGCACTGTGAGGTCGTAGCGCAGGCCTTTTTCGGCCACTTTGGGCAGCAGGGCTTTCGAGCCGGTGGCCAGGTCGTCGGCCGTCACGTCCTTGGCAAAATCGCCGGAGTTCAGCACTTTGAACAGCAGCTGGTCGCCCTCGTCGCCGTACTTGCCGGTGAGCACCGATAGGTTCTCCAGCGTCGGCGTTTCGAGCGGCGCAAAGCCAAACGACTCGAACGTGCGGCGGATGACGTTGAAAATGTGCTGGCGGCGCGCCACCTGCGCGGGGCCAAAGTCGCGGGTGCCCTTGGGAATACTCGGTTTTTGCATAACGCAGGCAAAGGTAGCCGCTGCGCTTAATGAGGAATGAAGAATGGCCCTGCATCGGCAGCGATGCATTGTCACATAAAAAAACAGAGGGGAAATTTTTGTGACACTTATTGTCACAAAATTAAAGAGTGGAAACAAAAAGGTGACAATCATTGTCACCTTTTTTGCAGAGCAAATAAAAATGTGACACGTTCTTTCCAGTCGTTTTCCTCCTTATCCATGCGCTACAGTGATTCTACCCTGCGGGCCGTCCGCAAGCATTTCGGACTTAGCCAGGCCGACCTGGCGGAGTACCTCGGCATCGACCGGAGCCTCCTCACGCACATTGAAGCGAACCGCCGGCCACTGCCGCTGGGGGCCACCTGGCGCTTGCTGCCCTTGCTGAGCGTGATGCCCCCGCCGCACGGCACCGCCCCGGCCGAGCTACCGCCCGACCCGGCCGAATCGACCGCCAAGGCCCTCAAAGAGCTGCAATGGCGGCTAAGGGTGTGCCGTGTCGAAGTCCTGAAGCTTGAACTGGCCCTCGACCAGCAGCTGCCGCGCCTCAAGGCTGCCCGGCACCGGCGGGTGTTGCCAGCGCGGCTGGCGGTGCTGCCCCCCCGCGCCCCGCTGCCCGGCCTGTCCAACGAGCCCACCATGCCCGACCTGGGCTGGGCCACCCGCATGGCCGAAAATGCGGTGGCCGATTTAGCTAAGTTCGGGGTGCCGGCCCGTGCGCTACTCGAGGCGCGTTTGGCGGGCCTGCGGGCGGAAATTGCCAGCCTGGAAGGCGCATTGGAGCCGCCGCAACCGCAGTAGTTTTCAAACCCGCCCCGCCGCCGGACGAACCGACGACGGGGCTTTCGCAGCTCCGTTCTAAATATCTTAGTGCAGAAACAGCCCGCCAAATGCCACTTTCACCAGCTTCAACACCTCACCCGCCTGCGTCGGATTCAGCGTCAAGCTGGTGATGGCACTGATGAAGCCCCCAATAATCCAGTTTTGCCAGTCTTTCTTGGTTAGCCCTTCGGCTTTCACGGCAGCGGTTTCAGTCAGTTCAATCAACTTTTGCTTGGCCGCTTCAGGCAAAGCCGATTGAGAGAAACTCAGTTGCAACAGCCGCAATTGGCCCTGCACTTCGGCCAGCTCGGTACGGGTGAACTTATCGTCGGATTGTTCGGTAGTGGAAGCGAAGAGTTGGGCGGTTTTAGCGGCTTCGGCCCAGAGGTCGGGGGCTGAATATTCCTTTTGAAACCAGTGTATCCAGTTTGAAAAAAACAAGTTTATTTCGTTCCAATTATCCAAGCCAGATAATGTAACTCTAGTATCCTGCTGAATAATTGGTCCCAGAAAATCAGGCGAAAAAGTTAAACGCAGATAGTGTTTCTCTTTAAAATCAGTTGGTTTCTTTTCAGAGTGCACATCAATTTGAAAATTAAACTTGCTGGGCAAATGAGTAATTACTATTTTATCGTTGTCCTCATTAAACCAGAAGTCAGACACTGATTGGTTACTAGATTCTAGGACGCGGTATAGTTTGTTCTTTTCAGATTTTGGGAACATTTTTGATTGGGTTTTTAGGAGGGTTCCAACTATGAATTAGCAGCAAAGGGGCAAATAACAAAATGTTCGAGTAGAAATTATTGTTTCTGGGTTGAACCACAAAACCCCGCCGCCGGACCAAACCGACGACGGGGCTGCTTGCAGAAAGAAGGAGAGAAAAGCGGGGTGGTATCAGGGGAAACTCAGACAACTCAGCCGCCGAAGCCGCCGCCGCCCTGGGGCGCGGCCTCGATGCGGCCCGGCTTGGCCTTGCTGGCGCCGATGTACCAGGTGAAGCCCAGCCAGCCCACGCGGGTTTCGTCCTTGCTGTAGCGGGTGCTGGCCAGCGCATCGGTGGCGATTTCGGTGCGGTAGGCGTTGGTGTTCAGCAGGTCGGAGATGCGCAGGGTGAGGGCGGCGCGGTCGGAGAAGAGGCGCTGGCGCAAGGCCAGGTCCAACTGGCCCCAGGCCAGCTGCCGGCCCTGGGCCGTGAGCGAGGCCGAGCGCACGTTGCCGCTCAGCTGCATTTCCAGGGTGGGGCGGAGGGTGAAATTGTTGGCGAGGCGGGCGGTGCCCACCAGGGCGGTGCGGTTGTTGGCGATGCCGTTGCCGGCAATCTGGGCGCGGTAGAGGCTGGTGCTGGCCGTCAGGCGCCACCACTTGGCCAGGGGCTGGTTGAGGCTCAGCTCGGCGCCGAGGTTGGTGGTGGTGCCGAGGTTGTCGTAGGTTTCGGCCGTCACCAGGCCGGCGTTGCCGGCGAGGCGGGTGGCGGTGGTGTCCACGAAGCGCAGGCGCTGGATGCTGTTGGTGGTGATGCGGGCAAACACGGTGCTCGTGATGGTGGCCTGGCCCACGGTCAGCTGGTGGCCCAGCTCGATGTTGTTGCTGAACTCGGCCTGCAGGCGCGGGTTGCCGAGGCGGTAGCTGCGCGGGTCTTGGTAGATGGCCAGCGGCAGCTGCTGCATGAAGTTGGGGCGGTTGAGGCGGCGGGCGTAGCTCAGCTGCAGGCGGTTCTGGCCGGGCTCCTTGCCAAAGTCGCGGCTGATGAGGGCCGAGGGGAAGAAGCTCAGGTAGTCTTGTTGCAGGTTACCGCGCTGGCTGATGCCCACGCCGCCCGCAATGCTACCGCTCAGGTAGGTGTATTCGGAGCGCAGGCCCACCTGGGCATTCCACTTCTGCCCAAAGGAGTGCTGGGCCGTGACGTAGGCAGCGGGCACCAACTGGTCAGAAGCGTAAGTAAGCGAGCGGGCGGGGTCGTTCACGAAGTCGTCGGGGCGGCTTTCGTTGGCCGCGAAGCCGAAGCTGTTGCTGCCGTGGTTGCCTTGGTGCTCCAGCTTGGCGCCCATTTCGAGGCGGCCTTTGCCGTCGGCCAGCGGGTGGGTGTAATCAATCTGTCCGTACTGGATGTTGGCCAGCAAATCGAGCTGTTGCCGGGTGCCGGGCTGCGGCACGCCCGCCGAGCCGGCCTCGGCGTACTGGCGCTGCACCACCGGCACGTTGGCGTCAATGACCACGCCGCCGAAGTTGGCCGTCAGCTCGCGGCCTTTGTGCGCCTCCCAGGTGCGGCGGTAGTTGCCGCCGAAGTTCAGCATTTTCACCTGCACGTCGAGGTCCTGGCGGCCGCGGGCGCGCTGCACCGGGCCGTTGTTGGTTTGCTGGGTCAGCTCCTGGCCTTCGCCTTCAATGTTGCGCTCGGTGCCGCCGCTCACGTTCAGGCCCAGCGTCTGGCTTTTAGGTAGTTCCAGCTCCACGCCGGCCCGCAGGTTGTGGTTGCGGTGAATTTCGTTGCCGACGCCGACCTGCGTGGTTTGCACCGTTTCGGTGCCCACCCGGGCCGTTTGCTCCGAGTGGCCTTTGCTGCCATAGGTCACGTCGCGGCCGTCGTAGCCGCCGCTCCAGGTGGCCTTGCCCACCTTGCGGCTCAGGCTGAGGTTGCCGCTGTACTTGTCGTTGGTGCCCAGGTTGATAGTAGCGGTGCCGTTGGTGCCGGAGCGGGTTTCTTTCTTCGTAATCAGGTTGATAACCCCGCCGCCACCGGCCGCGTCGTACTTAGCCGAGGGGTTAGTAATCACCTCCACCTGGGCAATGCGCGAAGCCGGAATCTGGTCGAGGCGCTGGCCGCCGCCGTTGCCGCCGTTGCTCACGCCCGCCGGCTTGCCGTCGATGAGGATGGTGACGTTCGAGGTGCCGCGCATGCTCACCGTGCCGTTCACGTCCACACTCACCGAAGGCACGTTTTGCAGGATGTTGGCCGCCGTGCCGCCCACGCTGGCCAGGTCTTTTTCCACGTTAATCACGCGCTTGCCCAACTCTTCTACCACGGCCGCTTTTTGGCCCGTCACCACTACTTCGTTCAGCTTGGTAGCCGTGGCCGCTGTCATTTTCATGCCCGCAAACTGCGCCGTTGGCGCGGCCTCCGTTAGCGTAAAGCGGCGGCGCACCACCTGGTAGTTCAGGTCCTGCACGCGCAGCAGGTAAGTGCCCAGCGGCAGCGCCGCGGCCTTAAAGGTGCCCTGCTCCGTGGTCTGGGCCGCGGCGACAAACGTGGAATCGGCGGCGCGCAGCAGCAGCACATCCGAAAAAGGTACGGCCTTGCCCGAGCCGGCTTCTACCAGGCTGCCGCTCACAGCGCCGGGGCCGCCGGTTTGCGCAGCAGCGGCGAGTGGCAGCGCCAGCCCGGCAACAGTCAGGCCGAGCAAGGCACGGCCCACGCGGAAAATCGAAGCGGAGGTGATAAAAGTTTTCATGGTGCAGAAAAGAGGATTGGGAAGGCGAGAGGACTGCTCAGGTCGGGCAGCGGCCGCGGTTCCGCTGCGGGAGGAAGAATAGCCGTCGCCCGTTTTTCCCAGTGGATGGGAGGTTGTTGGGTAGTAGCGGGCCGTCTTTGGTACACGCTAAAGGCAGCTACTTGGTGTTGTATGGAACAAATGTAAGACAGGTACTTTGTAACGCAAGGTACTGTTTCAAATATTTTGCCTTAAGCATAGCTTTTGTTGTCATTACCCATTGATTAACAGAAAGAAAAATTTGTGGCCTGTAGCGGCTTTGATTCTTTTGAAGCAGTATAGTGGCTGAGTGTAGCGCTCGGTCAATAGATGCAGGCCTCACGATGGCGGTTGCCCGGTGCCTCAATTTTTTCTTTTGAGCACAAAAAAAGCCCTGACCGTTGGGTCAGGGCTTAAGGCTTTCGGTTCAAAGGGTGAACGTCATGCAGAGCGCAGCGAAGCAACTCGCTCGAATCATTGCAGGAGCCTGATTACTACCCCACGCGAGTTGCTTCGCTGCGCTCGGCATGACGTTCTACAACGCTGACCAACTCACAGCTACCGCCGTTTCACTGGTGCCTTGGGTTTCGGCTTGGCCTTGGGCTGGTGCACAGGGTCGGTCACCGCCTGGCCGTTGCGGTAGGTCACGGTGCGGTCCACAGAGGTGCCGTCTTCCTTGTAGTAGGTCCACACGCCGCTTTGCTTGCTGTTGCGATATAGCCCGTTCACGGCCAGCGTGCCGTCCTCGCGGTATTCCTTGAAGGGACCCTGAATCATGCTGCGCACGTAGGTGGTTTCCTTGCGCACCTTGCCCGACGGAAAATATTCCTGCCCCACGCCGGCCATGAAACCACCCAGGAACGGCTGCCGGCTCTGCACCGCGCCGTTCTCAAAGTAGGTGAGGCGCTCGCCCTGCAGTTTGCCCTGCGGGCCGTAGGTTTCCACCTTGCGCGGGGTCTTGCCGTCGGGGTAAAATTCGCGCCAGGTGCCGGCCGGACGGGTGCTTTTGTACTGCTCTTCGGCCTGTTTCACCTGCCCGGCCACGTCGTGGTAGCGCGTGATTTTGCGGTCTTTGCCGCCGTTGCTATAGTCAGTTTCCTCGCGCAGGTGGCCGTTTTCGAAGTATTCGAGGCCGTGGCCGGTGAGAACACCGTTCTTATAGGTGAGCTTGGTTTTGATTTGGCCGCTCTCGAAGTAGCTGGTGGCCGGCCCGTCAAGGTTGGCCGTGCCGCTCACCGGGGCGGCGCGCTTGGTCAGGTCGTCGCCCAGCTGGTTCTTCACCGCGCGCTGCACCAGCAACGCGGGCACGTAGGTGCTCTCCGTCTGCAGTTTGCCGCTTTGGTAGTAGCTGCGGTAGCGGCCGCGGCCGTTCTTGTCGGCTAGCACCTCCACCTCAATCTGGCTGTTGGGGTAATACGTTTTGTAGGGCCCCGACAGCAGTCCTTTTGTGAAGCTGCCTTCGCTCTGCACCACGCCGTTGGGGTAGTAGAATTTCACCGCGCCATTCGGCTGGCCCTCCACGTAGGTGATTTCGGCCTGGGTCTTGCCGTCGGGGTACAGCGACTTAAGCGGCCCATTCGGCTGGCCTTTGGTGAGCGTGGTGCGCAGCTTCACCGAGCCGTCGGGGTGGTAGTAGGTAATTTCGCCATTCGGCACATCGTTTTCAAAGAAGCCAGCCTGGGCCACTTTGCCATCGTCGTAGTAGGTCTTGAAGGGGCCTTCGCGAATGCCGTCTCTGTAAGTAGCCTCCAGCCGCCGCGTGCCAGTAGGGTGAAATTCCACGTAAGCCGAGTCGCGCTTGCCCTGGTTGAAGCTGGTCTGTTGCTCCATCTTCCCATTGCGATAAAACCGCTTGTAAGTGCCCTGCGGCACGGTATCAGCCGCCACTAGGGCCGTATAAACTTCGCGTTTGTTGGTCTTGAGCGAGTCGTAATAAGAAATAAAACGCTTCAGCCGCTGCCCGTGAGAGGGCAGGGCTAGCAGCAAAAAGAAAAAAGGAACCAAGTATTTCATAGGCGCAAGAACGCAGGAAATGCTATTTCCGTGCAGTGTAAGGGTGGCGCTTAAAATTCGGGCCAAAAAAAGCCCCACCGAATTAACCGATGGAGCTTTTTGATAATCACAGAACAATAACAGAACGTCATGCTGAGCGCAGCCGAAGCATCTCGCGTGTGGTAGTAACCCAATCGTAAGGAATTACTATTGCACGCGAGATGCTTCGACTGCGCTCAGCATGACGTTCCAGCAACAGCAAACTACAACGCCTCTACCACAATGGCGCTGGCGCCGCCGCCGCCGTTGCAAATGCCCGTCACGCCGATTTTGCCGCCCTCGTTCTTGAGCACGTTCATCAGCGTGGTCACGATGCGCGCGCCGGAGGCGCCCAGCGGGTGGCCCAGGCTCACGGCCCCGCCGTACTTGTTCACCTTGTCGCCTTCGAGGTTCAGCAGCTTGTTATTGGCCAGGCTCACCACCGAGAATGCTTCATTGATTTCGTAAAAATCAACATCGGCGGCCGTCTTGCCAGCGTTTTTTAGCGCCTTCGGAATGGCCAGCGCGGGCGACGTGGTGAACCACTCAGGCGCCTGCTCGGCATCGGCGAAGCCCAGGATGCGGCCAATGGGCGTTAGGCCCAGCGCGTCGGCTTTCTCGCGGCTCATCAGCAGTACGGCGGCGGCACCGTCGTTCAGCGTGGAGGCGTTGGCGGCAGTTACGGTGCCGTTTTCTTTGATGAAGGCAGGCTTAAGGCCGGGCACTTTGGCGAAATCCACCTTCAGGTATTCCTCGTCGTCTTCGATAACGGTGGTTTTGCCGCGGCTCTCGATGGTCACGGGCACAATTTCATCTTTCTTCTTGCCAGCCTTGGCGGCCGCCGCGCTCCGGGTGTAGCTCTCGATGGCAAAAGCGTCCTGCTGCTCGCGGGTGATGCCCATTTCCTTAGCCGTGTTCTCGGCCGCGTTGCCCATGGCGTAGTCGTGATAGGGGTCCCACAGGCCGTCGCGCACGAGGCCGTCAATCATCTGCCCGTGCCCGTACTTGGCCCCGAAACGGGCCTTGTCGAGGTAGTAGGGCACGTTGCTCATGCTCTCCATGCCGCCGGCCAGAATTACGTCGGCCTGCCCCAGCATAATGGCCTGGGCGGCAAACATGATGGCCTTCGAGCCCGAAGCACACACTTTATTAACGGTCGTGCATTCCACCGTGTCGGGCAGACCGGCTTTCTTGGCGGCCTGGCGGGCGGGCGCCTGGCCCAGGTTGGCCGAAATCACGTTGCCCATAATTACCTGCTCGACTTCCAAAGGCGCAACGCCGGCCTTTTCCAGGGCTCCTTTCAGCGCAATCGCGCCCAGCTCCGTGGCCGACAACGACGCCAGCGCCCCGCCAAACGACCCAATGGGCGTGCGGACAGCGGAAATAATGACAACTTCTTTGGTTTGCATACCGATGTTAAATGAAGTGGGGTGGGAGGTTGAATCTGGCCGCAAAAGTACGGATTTACCGGCCCCGAACACGTAGTCAGACTAACAGGCGTTAGCCAGATTAGGTTGCCAGGCCAGCCGGCTGGTTATCAGTCGGAAATTACCAGGTGGGCTTATTAGGGTCCGGTTTCTGCGCGGCCGGGCGGGCCAGCTGCTGCAGGTACTGCTGCTCCTGGGCCCGCAGGGTTTCCAGCAGCTGGCGCGCCTGAGCGGGGCTGAGGTTCATGGCCTGCAGGCGCTCGCGCTGGGTTTGGAGCTGCACATCGGCCGACGTGGCGGCCTCGGTTCCGGGCCGGTTGCTGCGGGCGTTGGGAGTAGGAGAGGAAGCGCCGGCGCTGCGGTCGAGGCCGCGCTGCTGGCCCGGTTCCTCACCCGTGGGTATCGGCTGCCGGTTACCATTGCCCAGCGTACGCCCGCCTGCAGCTGTGCTTCCCGGGGCAGCGCTGGGCTGGCGTGGGTTGGGCTGGCCGGCGGCATCAGGCCGGGCTGCGGGTGGGCCGGTGGGCAGTGCGGGGCTGGGCTTTTGGTCGTTCACCTCGCCTTTGCGGTCGGTGCCGGCTTTCTCGGCGGGCTGGTTCTGAGCAGTTCCGGTTTTTTCCGGCGACGTCTTTTCGTCTTCCGGTTTCTTTTCCTTGGAAGGCCCGGGTGGCGTTGGCATTTGAGGGGCGTTGGGCCGCTTGGCCAGGTACTCGCTCAATACTTCATAGTCGAAGCGCGCGCCGGCGTTGCGCGGGTCCAGCAGCAAAGCCTGCCGCAGCAGCCCAACCGCCTGCGCCAACTGGCCTCGCTGGGCCGCCTGCACGGCCAGCTGCTGCCGCGCCACGCTGCTCAGCGCCGCCGGGCTGCCCGTGAGCAGGCGCTCGTAGGTGGCGTGGGCAGGCGCCAGCAGGCCCGCCCGGGTTTGCGCGTGGGCCAGGTTCAGCAGCAAGCGGGGGTCGGGCGTGCGGCGAGATTTTGCCGCCAATGCATTCTCAAAAGCATACACGGCCACGGCGGCGTCGCCCTTGCGGTAGGCCGCCGTGCCCGCCGCCACTGCCACATTACGGTCGCGCACGCTCGTGAGCAGCCGCAGGCCAGGCCCACTTAGGAGTAATATGGCTAGGCCCAGGTACTTCACAGCTTGATGGTAGTTATGGTGAGGGCAACATCTAGGGCCAGCAGCAGCAGCGCCGCCGCCAGGGAGTAGCGGTAGCGGTTGTCGGCCACGGCCACGGTGCGCACCTGCTCGGCCAGGCCGGGCATGTTGCGCAATAAGCGCAGCAGCGGGTCAAACCCGTTTTGCTGGTCGTTCAGCTCCACGTACTGCCCGCCGGTTTGGGCCGAAAGCTGCAGCAGGGCCGCTTCCCGCAGGCGCGTTTCCACCACTTGGCCCCGGCCGTCGCGCACAAAACCACCGCCCGGTTTGGGGATGCGCGCGCCTTTGGCCGTGCCCACGCCCACCGTATAGATGCGGGCGCCGGTGCGCCCCAGTTCCCGCAGCACCGGCTCCAGGTTCTCGCCAAAGTCTTCGCCGTCGCTCACCAGCACCAAGGCCGTGGCCCGCGGCGTGGCCGCTGTGGTGCTCAGTCGCTTCAGCACCAGTTCTAGCGGCTCCCGCAGGGTGGTGGGGCCGGGCGGCAGCAGGCTGGTGCGCAACGTGCGAATGAATACCTGCACCGCCGCCTGGTCGTACGTGAGCGGGCATTGCACCGTGGCTTCGGCCCCAAATACCACCAGCCCCAGCCGGTCGGCCGGAAACTGCGCCACCAGTTCTTCCAGCTCGGCCTGAGCTCGCAGCAAACGCGAGGGTGTCACGTCGGGCGCGTCCATCGAGCGCGACACGTCCACCAGCAGCCACACGTCTTTGCCCGCCGTGCGCACCGGGCGCTGGCTCACGCCCAGAGACGGGCCCATGGCCGCCACCAGCAGGGCCACCCCAGCGGCCATGCGCAGCGCCAGCTTCCAGCCGCGGCGCCGGGCGCGGCTGCCCAGCGCCCGGCCCGCACGCCCCACCCGGGCCCAATGCCGGGCCAGCAGCAGCAGCGCCAGCCCCAGTGCAATGCCCACGGCGATAAAATCAGGATAGGCCCAGGTCAGCAAAAGCAGGAGGTAAAGGTCAGAAAAGCAGCGCCGCCCCAAAGCAACAACACGAAACAGCAACAGTGGCAAGCAGGCCTCAAAGATAATTTTTTTCGTTTGACGTATGGTCAATTCAGTTCGGCTAGTATATTTGCACCCGCTTCGGACGGAAGCGAAACCAGCCTGGAGAAGTGGGTGAGTGGCTGAAACCAGTAGTTTGCTAAACTGCCGTAGCTCTAAAGGTTACCGGGGGTTCGAATCCCCCCTTCTCCACTAATAATGTTGGGTTGCGAAAGCATCCCGTTGGGGCTCCACCCAGTAGGACGTTTTCTAAGCCCAACATTATTTTTTTTCGGGGTGTAGCGTAGCCCGGTATCGCGCCTGCTTTGGGAGCAGGAGGTCGTAGGTTCGAATCCTGCCACCCCGACTTATTTTCCCGCCCCGTTTTCGACCCCGTAGCTCAGCTGGATAGAGCAACTACCTTCTAAGTAGTCGGTCTTTGGTTCGAATCCAAACGGGGCCACTGTTCAAGCCCTTTCCTGGTTTCAGGAAAGGGCTTTTGCATATTCAGGGATTTGCCAAGGCAACTGGCACAAACTGTTACTGGATAATAGCAAGATTTTTTATTTGGGTTTGGGTTTAACAACCAAAGAGGCAGAACCTGAGGGTGGGCACCAACGTTTTTATTATGACAAAAACCGGCCATCGTCCGTATCTTGGGCCCCAAACGCGGCTAGTGACACCCAACCAGCGGCGGATTTTGGTAGTCAATTTTTAATACACCCCTCTTCTTTCAGCCACCCCAAACACATTTTCAATCATGAATAAATGCTTACTTTTCCTGGGTTTGCTCGGTGCTGCGGGCAGCGCTCAGGCCCAACAGGGCCCCTGGGCGCTGGTAAACACCACCAACCAAGCGTCTTTCTCCCCGGGCTATGATGTAGTGCACGTTAGCACGGTGTCGGCCAACGTGGCATGGGCCGTGGCCCAGGACGCGACCAACAGCAAAGCCAACTACTTTTTCAATACCAACAACGCCGCTGGCACCGAATTTTATTTCGACGCCATCTCGGCCACCGGTGGCAACACCGCTTACGAAACGGCTAACATCTCCGCCATCTCAGGCACCACGGCGGTAGCGGCCAAATACGGCGCCCAAGGCGGCGGCGACATCCTGCGCACCACCAACGGCGGCCTGAGCTGGACCAAAACCACCAACACCACCACACAGTTCGTGGCCGCCAACGGCGGTTTCCTCGACTTCGTGCACATGTTCGATGCTAACGAAGGCGTGGCCGTGGGTGACCCCACCAACGGTTATTTTGAAATTCTGCGCACCACCAACGGCGGTGTGACCTGGACGCGCATTCCGCAAACCAGCGTGCTGACGCCTTTCGCCGGCGAAGCGGCCTTGGTTCGCTCGTATTTCGCGCTGGGCAACACCATTTGGTTTGGCGGTGCTTCGGGCGGCGCCAACGAGCAGGAGTACATCTACAAATCGGTTGACCGCGGTGTGAGCTGGACCAAGAGCGCCCTGACGCCGCTCACCGAAACCATCAGCAAGATTGCCTTCAAAGACCCCCTGAACGGCATTGCCTACAACGTGAAGGTGACGGGCACGGCCGTGTCGGCCGTGAACCTCATTCGCACCAATGACGGTGGTGGCACTTGGTCGACCATCACGCCGGCTGCGGCCACTGCTGGCGCTGCCGGTGACTTCTTCCGCTACGACATCGATGCCGTAAACGGTTATTACTACAGCGTAGGCGTTCGTTTCCCCATTTCCACGGTTGTACCTGGCACGGGCGGGCAGAACTACGGTAGCTCCTACAGCACCGATGGCATCAACTGGAGAAACATCAGCACGATGCAGGCTCCTCTGACCAACCAGAAGGTGTTCTCGGCCCTCGACTTGGTTTCCAACGGCCAGGCAGCACCCGCTGGCACGGGCGCGGTTGGCTACATTGGCTCGATTACCGACTCCTTGGGCGTAGGCGGCATGTACAAGGGCACTTATACTCCTCCTCTCGGCTCGGCCACGCGCGATGCTGCTCTGCAAAGCACGCTGAGCGTGTACCCCAACCCCGGCGCGGCCGGCGTGTTCAACGTGAACGTGGGCACGGCCATGAAGTCCGGTGCGCTAATCACCGTGGTTGACGCCATGGGCCGTGTGGTGAAGTCGCAGACGCTGAACGCGACGACGGTGGGCTCGAAGAACTTCACCGTGGACCTGACCGGCGAAAAATCCGGCGTGTACACCGTGCAGCTGCGCGGCGAAGCTGGCATTGCTACCCAGAAACTGGTTATCAACTAGCCACTGATTTCAGGCTTGCTGAAAAAGGCCTTTCCTAAGCGGGAAAGGCCTTTTTTTGTGCGTGTTGGAGCGCGCTTCCGGCAGCTGTTTTGGCAGCGGTGGAAATGAAAAAATCCGAGGATTAAAACCGCGAAAATTCCTGAAAATGGGATTAAATATGTACTTTTGAGTGTTCAGTACCTAGCGGCCCGATGGGCTGTTTTATGACCTGATTTAATCCCGCCCACATGAGCGAAACAACCGCAAAAACCGCGCAGCCAGATTACACGGCTGACAGCATTCAAGTACTCGAAGGATTGGAGGCCGTGCGCAAGCGGCCCAGCATGTACATCGGCGATACCGGCCTCAAGGGTCTGCACCACTTGGTGTGGGAGGTGGTCGATAACTCGATTGACGAAGCCCTGGCCGGGCACTGCGACCTGATTAACGTCACCATCAACGAAAACAACTCCGTGACCGTGCGCGACAACGGCCGCGGCATTCCCGTCGACTGGCACGCCAAGGAAGGCAAGTCGGCCCTGGAAGTGGTGCTCACCGTGCTGCACGCCGGGGGCAAGTTCGACAAAGGCTCCTACAAAGTGTCGGGCGGCCTGCACGGCGTGGGCGTGAGCTGCGTGAACGCGCTCAGCACCGACCTGAAAGTGACCGTGCGCCGCAAGGGCCACGTGTACGAGCAGGAATACAAGATTGGCTTCCCGCAGTACCCGGTGAAGGAAATCGGTGACACCGACGAGCACGGCACCGAAGTGCAGTTTCTGCCCGACGCCAGCATCTTCTCCGAAACCGAGTACCGCTACGACACCGTGGCCGGCCGCCTGCGCGACTTGAGCTACCTCAACAAGGGCATCCGCATCACCCTCACCGACCGCCGCGAGAAGCTGGAGAACGGCGAGTTCCGTGGCGAGGAGTTTTACTCGACCGGCGGCCTGCGCGATTTTGTGCAGTACCTCGACGGTGAGCAGCGCCCCTCGTTGCTGTCGGAGCCGATTTACGTGGAAAGCGAGAAGGGCGGCACGCCGGTGGAAGTGGCCCTGCAGTACAATACCTCGTATCAGGAAAACGTCTATTCCTACGTCAACAATATCAACACCATCGAGGGTGGCACGCACGTGGCGGGTTTCCGCTCGGCCGTGACGCGGGTGCTGAAAACGTATGGCGACAAGAACAAGCTGTTTGAGAAAGCCAAGGTGGAAATCACCGGCGACGACTTCCGTGAAGGCTTGACAGCCGTTATCTCGGTGAAAGTGCAGGAGCCCCAGTTCGAAGGCCAGACCAAAACCAAGCTGGGCAACTCCGAAGTGAGCGGCGCGGTGAACTCGGTGGTGGGCGAAATCCTGACGCAGTACCTGGACGAGAATCCCAACCAGGCCAACCGCATCATGGAGAAGGTGATTCTGGCCGCCAAGGCTCGCATTGCCGCCCGCAAAGCCAAAGACATGGTGCAGCGCAAGGGCGTGCTCTCCTCCAACAGCCTGCCGGGCAAGCTGGCCGACTGCTCGGAGTCGGACCCGGCCATCTGCGAACTGTACCTCGTCGAAGGTGACTCGGCTGGTGGCACGGCCAAGCAGGGGCGTAACCGCGCGTTCCAGGCCATTATGCCGTTGCGCGGCAAAATCCTGAACGTGGAGAAGGCCCAGGAGCACCGCATTCTGGAGAATGAAGAAATCCGGAACATGATTACGGCGTTGGGCGTGAGCTTCAACGAGCGCAAGTCGCTGGCCTTCACCACCGATGACACGGGTGTGGAAACCGGCCCGCTGAACTTCGACAAGCTGCGCTACCACAAGGTCATCATCATGACTGACGCTGATATCGACGGTTCGCACATTCGCACGCTGATTCTGACCTTCTTCTTCCGCTACATGCGCGAGCTGGTGGACCGGGGCTACATCTACATCGCCCTGCCGCCGCTTTACCTCGTGAAGCGCGGCAAGGAAGAGCGCTACTGCTGGACCGAGGAGGAGCGCAGCCAGGCCCAGGAAGACCTCGGCCGCGGCAAGCCCGAAACCGTGAATGTGCAGCGCTACAAAGGCCTGGGCGAGATGAACGCCGAGCAGCTTTGGACGACGACCATGCAGCCCATGACCCGTACCCTGAAGCAGGTAACGGTAGAGTCGGCCGCTGAGGCCGACCACCTGTTCTCGATGCTGATGGGCGACGAGGTGGCCCCGCGCCGCGATTTCATCGAGCGCAACGCCAAGTACGCCAAGCTGGACGTCTAGACCGCAGGTTTAACGGATTTAGTGGATTTAGGAAGGGCAGCCGCTTGCGGTTGCCCTTCTTTTTTGGTTTGTTTTGCAGCGGCACGCTTCGGGTGAAGCAGATGCAACTTGCAGGAAATGATGCGACAACTGATTTCTTCCGGTGCTCCGTGGGAGCCGCTAGTGGGTTATTCCCGTGCCGTGCGCGTGGGCAACGTGGTGGAAGTGGCCGGTACCACGGCGCAGGATGGCGACGTGATAACGGGTGAGGGCGATGTATATGCGCAGACCCAGCGGGTGTTGGAAAAGATTGGCTAGGCGCTGGCCGCGGCCGGGGCTTCATTTGCCGACGTAGTGCGGACGCGCATCTTCGTGACCAATATTTCGGAGTGGGAGGCGGTGGGCCGGGCACACGGCGAAATATTTCGGGATATTCGGCCGGCTTCATCAATGCTGGAGGTAAATGCGCTGATTGACGCGCGCTTACTGGTTGAGATTGAGGCCACAGCCATCATGGCAAGTCAGGCGGCGGCTTTTCCAACCGGAAATTAGTGGCTCCGGAAAAGCCGAACCGCCAGCCCGTGCCTATTTTTGGCTACTGCATATCTTGTTGCCCTACGCTTGCCCGCTTTAAATGTCCGACGTTCCCAGTACGCCCGAAAACCCAGCCGCGCTGACCATCCTGGCCCGGTTGCGCGCCGAAACCCGCCCGTACCACGATGCCCTGGAAGCTGGGGCGTTCAACGAGTCGCTGCGGGTGGGGGCGCCCACGGCAGCCGGCACGGCACAGTTTCTGGAGCGAATGTATGGGTTTCTGCAGCCGTATGAAGCGGCATTGCGCGCGCATGAGGGCGAGCTGGGTGCCGCCTGGGAGCTGCCGCAGCGCTACCGGGCGCACCTGATTCCGGAAGATTTGGGGCGGTCTGCCGACGACCCCGGCCTGCCGTTGTGCCCAACCATGCCACCGCTGCACACGGTGCCGCAGCTGCTGGGCGCCCTCTACGTGATGGAGGGCTCGACGCTGGGCGGGCAGGTGATTAACCGGCAACTGGAGCGGGCGGGCATTCCGTTGCGGCGGTATTTTTCGGGCTACGGCGAGCGAACCGGTCCAATGTGGAAGACGTTTGGCCAGTTGCTGACCGCCGCCGCTACTCCGGCCACGGCCGACGAAATCGTGGCTTCGGCCGCGCGAACTTTTCAACACCTTGATGCGTGGATAAACCAACCGTGAGCTACTCCGACGAGCACCTGCTCGGCACTCCCATCACCCTGACGAACTGCGACCGGGAACCCATTCACATCCCAGGCGCTATTCAGCCCTACGGCTTCCTGCTGTGCCTCGATGAGCATACCCAGCGCATTGTGCAGGCCAGCGCCAACACCGAAACCTACCTGGGCCAGCCGGCCGAAAGCCTGATTGGCGCCGGCCTGGACCGCGTGCTGACCCCCGAGCAGCAAGCCAAAGTAGAGGCCGTGCTGGGCTCGCTCGGCACCGCGCCGCAGCTGCTGGGCGTGCAGCTCGACGCTGGGGCCGGGCGACCGTATTTCAAGCTCATCATGCACCGCTACGACGGGGTGCTGTGGCTGGAGTTTGAACCCGTGGACCAACTGGAGGCAACCACGCCCGACCTGGGCTTCCTGAACCAAGCCATGGGCCAGATGCTGGCCGCGGCCACCGTGCTGGAGTTTTGCCAGCACACCGTGGACCAGGTGCGGGCCCTGACGGGCTTCGACCGGGTGGCCATTTACCGCTTCGCGGCCGACGAGAGCGGCGAAGTCATTGCCGAAGCTAAGCGCGATGACCTCGCCCCCTGGCTGGGTATTCATTACCCGGCCACCGACATTCCGCAGCAGGCGCGGGCCATGTACCTCAAAAACTGGCTGCGCTTCATTCCCGATGCCGGCTACGCGCCGGTGCCGTTGGTGCCGGTGCGCAACCCCACCACCAGCCGCCCGCCCGACATGACCTACGCCGTGCTGCGGAGCGTGTCGCCCATCCACTTGGAGTATCTGCGCAACATGGGCTCGGGCGCGACCATGACCATCTCGCTGATTCAGAACGGCAAGCTGTGGGGCATGGTGACGTGCCACCACCTCACGCCGCGGCTGGTGAGCTACGAGCTGCGCGATTTGTGCCAGTTTATCGGCAAGACGTTTTCGGCGCTGCTCAGCAGCAAGGAGCTGCTGGACGATACGGAGTACCAGCTGCGCATCAGCGAGCGGCAGGGGCAGCTGTTTGAGCACGTCACCGTGTCGGGCCCGGCCAATTTTGTGGATGGCCTGTGCGGGCATTTCCCCACGCTACGCGACGTGTTCGACTGCGGCGGGGCGGCGGTGTGCTTCAACGAGGAAATCACCACGGTGGGGACCACGCCCACGCCGGCCCAAATCAGCGAGCTGCTGGCTTGGCTGCAGGAAAACGCGCCTGAAGACGTGTTTTCAACGTCCTCGTACGCCGCGCTCAACCCCGCGGGGCTGGAAATCCGGGCCACGGCCAGCGGCATCATTGCCGCCTCGCTGGCCGATGCGCCCGGCAACTACCTGCTCTGGTTCCGGCCCGAGCAGGTGCGCACCGTGACCTGGGCCGGCCAGAACGAAAAGCCCCAGACGCTGGCCGACGGCCAGATTTTCCTCTCGCCCCGGCAGTCATTCGAAGCCTGGAAGCAGTTCGTGGAAAACACCGCCGCGCCCTGGAAAACCGTGGAGCTGGAAGCGGCCAAGGACATCCGGCTGCGCATTTCCGACATTCGGCTCAAAGTGTTCAACGAGCTGCAGACTCAGGCCCGCAGCCTCACCCGCCTCAACGCCGAGCTGGCCCGCAGCAACGACGACCTCGACTCTTTCGCCTACGTGGCCTCGCACGACCTGAAGGAGCCCTTGCGCGGCATTCACAACTACGCGCTGTTTTTGCTGGAAGACTATGCCGATAAGCTCGACGAGGAAGGCGTGCACCGGCTGCAGACTCTGGTGCGGCTGAGCCAGCGCATGGAGTCGCTGATTGAGTCGCTGCTGCAGCTCTCGCGCGTGGGCCGCGCCGAATTGGAAGTAGAGAAAATCGACCTGAACGACTTACTGGAAGAAGTGAGCGACCTGCTCCAGCTGCGCTTCGAGGAAACCCGCACCCAACTGCTGGTGCCCGACCAGTTGCCCACCATCATGGGCGACCGGATACGGATGCAGGAGGTGTTCAGCAACCTGCTCTCGAACGCCATGAAATACAACGACCGGCCGGAAAAGGTCATTCGCGTGGGCGAAGCGGCCACTGACATTTTTCCGGCGATAAATCGCGCCAAATTTTACGTGTTTTACGTACAAGATAATGGCATTGGCATCGACCCGCGTCACCAGACCAACATCTTCAAATTGTTTAAGCGACTGCACACCCCGGATAAGTACGGAGGAGGTACAGGCGCAGGCTTGGCCATCGCCAAAAAGATGGTCGAAAAACATGGCGGCGCTCTGTGGGTTGATTCTCAGCCCGGCCAGGGCTCTACCTTTTACTTTACTATTCCTAAATAGCCGGTCATCGTGCTTTTATCGCCCCTCAAACCCATCCTCGTCGTCGAGGACAGCGCCGAAGATTTCATGGCCCTAAGCCGTGTGTTTCGGAAGCACGCCCTGCAAAACCCGGTGCTGCGCTGCGAAGACGGCGACCAGGCCCTGAACTACCTGCAAGGCTACGGCAAAGCCTCGGGCTGGCCCCAAACGCTACCTGCCTTTGTGCTGCTCGACCTGAACATGCCCGGCACCGACGGCCGCACGGTGCTCGAAATCATGAAGGGCGACCCCCGCCTGCAATCCATCCCGGTCATCGTGTTCAGCACTTCCACCAGCGCCGGCGACATCTCCGATTGCTACCAGTTGGGCGCCAACAGCTACCTTTCCAAACCAATTGAGTACGCCGCGCTGGAAGAGAAAGTCCGGCACGCCATTCAATACTGGCTGGAAACCGCTGAACTGCCGAAGGCTTTGTAGGAGGACATAAATGAAGAAGATTTTACTCGTTGACGACAACGAGCAAGACCGGGCCCTGTACCGCCGCTACCTGGGCCGGCATCTGGGTTTTGAAAGTATTGGCTTCGAGGAGGCCACCACGGCTGTGGAAGCGCGCGACCAGTTTCTGGCCTACCGCCCCGACTGCGTGCTGCTCGACTACAACCTGCCCGATGCCGATGGCCTCGACATTCTGGCCGAGCTGAAAACCCTGACACCGCCCGACAGCCTGTGCGTGGTGATGGTGACGGGCGGCGGCAGCGAGGAACTGGCCGTGCGGGCCCTCAACAACGGCGCCCTCGACTACTTAGTGAAGCAGCAGTTCGACCAGGAGCTGCTGGTGAAAACGGTGCTGCACGCCATCGAAAAAAACGAGTGGCGCCAGTACGTAGCTAGCTACCACGACGAGCTGCGCGCTGTGAACCAGCAGCTGCGCGAGTCACTGGACGCCCTTACCGAAACGCGCCACGAAATCACGCTAAAAAACGCTCAGCTCACGGCCGCCAACACCGACCTGGCCCGTGCTAACCTCGACCTCGACAACTTTGTGTACGCGGCCTCGCACGACCTGAAACAGCCCGTCGACAACCTGCGCGGGCTGTTTGAGGAGCTGCGCAGCTCGGCCACGTTTCACGACCCGGAAGCGGACGTGGTGCTGGGCCTGGTCGATTCCTCCTTGCAAGACCTTAGCAAGACCATTCAGGACCTCTCGGCCGTGGTGCAGGCCGAGCGCATGACCGGCGGCCAGCCCACCGAAAAAGTGGCGCTGGCCGACCTCACCAAGGAGGTACTCACCCTGCTGCAACCGCAGGTGGCCGCGGCGCAAGGCACGGTGAAAACGGATTTTGCTGCCCTGCCCACCTTGCAGGTGGAGCGCGGCAGCCTGCGCACCATCCTGCTCAACCTGCTGAGCAATGCGCTGAAGTACCGCTCCCCCGACCGGCCGGCGCAGGTGCAGGTGCGGGCCTGCCTCGACGCGGGGCAGCCGGTGCTGGAAGTGCGCGACAATGGCCTCGGCATCGATATGGAGCGGCACGGCACGGAGCTATTCCAGCTGTTCCGGCGATTCCACCCGCAGGCCTCGTCGGGCACGGGCGTGGGGCTGTTTCTGGTCAATCGGCTGGTGCAGGCCCAGGGCGGCCACATCGAAGTAACGAGCAAGGAAGGCGAAGGCACGCTGTTTCGGCTGTATTTGGGGCCGAACGCGGGCTAAAAAGGGCCAGCAGTGCAGGTTTGAAGCGTTGGCGGCCGTTAATTTGCTGGCCAGGGATGAGCGGAATGCCGAAAAATCCGTTCAATCCGTTAAAATCCGTCCAATCTGTGGTCCATGAAATTATTTAAGTCCTCCGACCTCATCCGCAAAAGCAAATACATCAGCCGCGATTTGAGCTGGCTGCGCTTCAACTACCGCGTGCTCGACCAAGCGCAGGATGCCGGTCGGGGCCTGTTTGATAAGCTCAAGTTTCTGGCCATCACGAGCTCGAACCTCGACGAATTTTTCATGATTCGCGTGGGCTCGCTCTACAACTACCTCGACTACGGCAAGGAGCGGATTGACTATTCCGGCCTGCGCGAACTGCCCTTTCGGCGCAAGCTGCTCGATTTCGCGCACCGCTTCGTGAACGACCAGAGCCTGACCTACCTGAACGAACTGAAGCCGAATTTTGAGAAAAACGGCTTTAATATCCTGAAGATGAGCGACCTCACGGAGCTTGAAATCAAGAAGGCCGACGGGTATTTCAAAAACACCGTGTTTCCGCTGCTCACGCCGATGGTGTACGATTCGTACCACGGCTTCCCGCTGATGATGAACCAGATGCTCATCTTCGGCGTGGTCACGCGCATTGGCAACGGCTTAGCCGTGGGCCTCGATGGCGAGGCCGAAAAAGGACAGGAGCGCCTCACCTTCGTGCAGATTCCGCAGAACCTGACCCGGTTTTTTGAGCTCACGCGCAAGGATAAGGTCATTTTCGTGCCCATTGAGGAGGTGGTGCGTGAGTTTCTGCCGCGCTTGTTCCGCAACGTGGAGATTGTGTCGGCCGACCTGTTCCGCATCACCCGCAACGGCGACTTCACGCTGGAAGAATCCGACGACATCGACAACGACTTCATTAAGGAAATTCAGGTGGGCCTCAAAACCCGCAAGCGCGGCCGCGTGGTGCGCGTGGAGGTTGAGCCCAACGCATCGCCCAGCCTGATGTCGGTGCTGCGCGAGCGGTGGAATATCGACAACGGCAACGTCTTCGTCATCAATTCATTGATTGACCTCAAAGGCCTCTGGCAGATAGTGCGGCACCCCAACTTCCGGGGCAAAACCGCTAAGATGCCCGCCGCCGTGCAGCCCCTGAGCCTGCCCGAAGGCGCCGAGGAAAACCTCTTCGAGTACCTCAAGCACCACGATGTGCTGCTGCACCACCCCTACAACAGCATCGACCCCATGGTGCGGCTGCTCGAACAGGCCGCCGTCGACCCGCACGTGCTGGGCATCAAGCAAACCATCTACCGTCTGGCCGACGACTCCCGCGTATCAGCTGCGCTGCTGAAAGCGGCCGAGAATGGAAAGCACGTGTCGGTGCTGTTCGAGGTGAAGGCGCGCTTTGATGAGGAGAAGAACATTCGGGAAGGCGCGCGGCTGGAAAAGGCCGGCTGCTTCGTGATTTACGGCGTGAGCAAGTACAAGACGCACACCAAGCTGCTCATGATTATCCGCAAGGAAGGGGAGAAGGTGACGCGCTACGTGCACATCGGCTCGGGCAACTACAACGAGCAAACCTCGCGCCTCTACACCGACGTGAGCCTGCTCACGACCAACGACGTGTACGGCCACGACGTGTCGGAATTCTTCAACGTTATCACCGGTCACTCGCAGCCTGACGACTACGAGTACCTCATCACGGCGCCGAAGGATATGCGGCAGCAGCTCATCCACCTCATTCGGGAAGAAGTAAAGCACGCCAAAAAGGGCCTGCCCAGCGGCATCGTGATGAAGATGAATTCGCTAGAGGACAAGGAAATTATTGACGAGTTCTATCGCGCGGCCAAGGCGGGCGTGCCCATTCGGTTCATCGTGCGCGGAATCTGCTGCCTACGCCCAGGCCGGCCGGGGCTGAGCGAAAACATCGAGGTACGCAGCATCGTGGGCGACTATCTGGAACACACGCGCCTGTTTTATTTCCACAACGGCGGCGACGCCAAAGTGTATGCCGGCTCGGCAGATATCATGGTGCGCTCTTTCGACCGTCGCATCGAGGCACTGTTTTTGATTGTTAATCCGCAGCTTAAACGCGAGGCCATCAATATTCTGATGATGAATATGATGGATAATCAAAACAGTTACCTGATGCGGGAGGATGGTGCCTACATTCGGCAGCGCCCGGCCCCCGGCGAACCCGTGGTGAACGTGCACCGCGACTTCTTCAAACGCGACGAAGCACAGCTGGCTACAGCCACGCCGGAAGGCATGTTGTCGCTGCTGGGTGTGCAAGCCCAACGCCGCCTCGACCAGGCCGCCGCGCTGGAAGCGGAGGCTGAAGCTGCGGCCATCGTCGTAGCCGAAGCCCAGGAAGCCGCGGCTGATGACGCCTTTGGGGAAGGTGATGCGGAGGATGTCTGCGAGGACGATTCCACCCCGGTTGGGCACGTGGATGAGAATGCGGTACCGCCAGTTGCGGCGCGGGTGTAGGAAGTGATTTAGCTTTAAATTAGAACGTCATGTCGAGCTTGCCGAGACATCTCGCGTGCCAGAGTAATTAGTTACTGCTGCACGCGAGATGTCTCGGCAAGCTCGACATGACGTTCTTGTATTTCAGCGATAGTGTCCTATTCCAGCTCGGCGGGCGAGTTCTGCACATCGGGGATGGGCAGGTGGGCGGGGTGGCTACCGTCGGGGCTGAGTTCATCGAAGAAATCTTCGAACAGGGCTTGCAGCATGCCGTCCTTCAGGCCAATGTCGGGCACGACCATGTTGTTGACGTTGGCCCACTGCATGGCGGAGAGGTAGATGTGGCCGGCGGGCACGATGACGTCGGCGCGGTCGGGGTTGAGCATGGCCACGTTCACGCGCTCGTTCATGGTGAGGCCGGCGAGGCGGTCGAGGGTGGTGACGAGGCTGCGGCGCGTCACAGGCTTGTCGGGCGCCGCGGAGGTGAGGCTGTAGAGCTTGTTGATGTTGCCGCCGGTGCCGATGGCACGCGTGACGTGGTACTGGCGGGCATTGACGCGCACCCAGGCTTCCATGCGGGCCCAGAGCTCGTTTTGGGCCTCGGTGCCGGCCTCGCCGCTTTCTTCCTGCTGCATGCGGCGAATGGAGCCGATTTCGAACGACTGCGCGGCCACCTTGCGGCGGTCGTGGTAGATGTTGAACTCGGTGCTGCCGCCGCCCACGTCGATGTGCAGGTAGTGGCGCTTATCTTCCAGTACGTGCTCGATGACGCGGTTGATGTAGAAGGCTTCATCCTGGCCGTCAATCACCTTGATTTCCATGCCCAGCTGCTCGCGCACGCGGGCCACGATGGCCGCGCCATTGGCGGCTGAGCGCATGGCCGAGGTGGCGCAGATGAGGTAATGCACCACGCCATGCACCTCCATTAGCAGCTTGAGCGAGTGCAGGAACTTGACGAACTGCTCCTCTTTGGCGGGTGAAATCTCGCCGGTGGCAAACACGTCTTCGCCCAGACGCATGGGGAAGCGCACGTATTCCACGCGCTTGAGGCGGTAACGCCCTTCGTAATACAAAACCGCCGAAATCTGGCACCGCACGGCGTTGGACCCAATATCAATGGCGGCGAGCTTACGGAGGGGGAAATTCATGCAGGAGATGACGGGGTTAAATGGAGGCCCAAAGGTAAGCCCAGCGTTGCGTTTTGGCTGCCAGGGCTGGTTATGGGCTTATTTATCGATGCGGAAGCCCAGGCCGAACTGAATGAGCGTGCTTTCGGCTGACTTCTGGTAGGAGACGGCGAAGGCCAGGGTTTCGACCACCGGAGCAATGTAGAAGCCGCCGCCGTAGCCGCTGTGCCAGCCGCCGGGCGAGGCGCCTTCGTAGTACACGCGGCCCTGGTCGTAGAAGCCGAACACGCCGTAGTAGAAGGGCAGGAAGCCGTTGTTGACGCGGCCCAGGGCGAGGCGCAGCTCGGTGTTGTAGTAGAGGCTGGCGTCGCCGCTGAAGCGGTTGCGGTAGTAGCCGCGCAGGCCTTCGCGTAGGCCGAGCGAGGCGAATTTGTAGAACGGAATGTCGGCGTCAGGGCCGTAGTTTTTGGCGCCGCCACCCTTTAGGACGAGCGTGACGGGAATACCGATTTTGGCGGTGCCGTAGTATTCGGCGAAGCCCTGGGTGAGGCCGAAGGTGCTCTCGTTGCCATTGAGTTGGCGGTAGGTGTCGTGCTGAGCGCGGAGGCGCACGCCGCGCCGGGCAAAGGCCTGGCGGTCGCGCAGGTCGAGGTCGAACACGCCATTGAGGCCGATGAGGCGCTGGGTGCTGCTGTTGGGGCGAATGTCGGCGGCGCCGGGCGTCTGGTTGAGCACGCCGAGGTAGCTGTCGTTGGCAAAGTCGGTGACGTAGTACTCAAACGTCGGGCCCACGCGCAGCACGCTGCGCTGCAGAAACACCCGCTCCAGGAAGCCGTTCAGGGTGACGCCGCGGTAGCGGGCGCGGTAGAATTTCACGTCGTACTTATCCTGGTCAAGCGGCGTGTTGTTGCCCAGGCCGAAGAAGTTGTAGAACGGGAAGTAGTTGCCGTAGCTGACGGCCGCACCCGCGTCAATCTTGCCGATGGCGTAGCGGTGCCGGGTGCTGAACGTGAGCTGGCGCTGGCCGCCGGTGCTCACCTCGCCCAGAATGGAATACTGGTTTTTGAAACCGGGCTTGCGGAAGCCCTGGGTGAGGAAGGTGATGCCCGCGCTGGCCGTGAAACCGTCGTTGCGGTTGTAGCCTAGGCCGATGGTGGGGCGGTAAGAGTTGAATTCGAACTGCTCCCGGTCGTAGGCATTTACGCCGGGGCGGGTGCTGGTGTGGTTGTCGGCTTCCTTGCCGAGCTGCAGTTCGGTATCGGGCAGGTCGTACACCTTGGTGAGGGTGCGCAGGCCGCTGGCGCTGGAGTTGTCGGTAATCTTGTCCTTGCCGTCGCCACCGATGACGCGAACCAATATGCTGTGGCTGCCGCCGTCGCCGGTGACGGTGAAAATGTCCTTGCCATCGAGGCCGTAAAGGCACACTTCGTTGGTTTCATTCGGCTTGAAAGTGCGGTCGAACAGGGCCGCGCCCTTGGGATTCTCGGTGTCGCCGGCGCGGTCAAACATCTGCACGCGCACCTGCCCGTCGGCCAGCCGGTTCACCTGAAATACCTCGCCTTTGTTCGAGCCCACCACGTCCACGCGCCGGGCCAGCAGCAGGTAGTACTCGTCAATGGCTTTGGGTAATTCCTGGATACGGGCCTTCAACTTGCGGTTGATGTCGTTGCCGGATTTATCCTGAATTTCAGCGGGTAGCTGGGCCGTGGCGCCGTCGATGACGGTGGGCGTGATTTTGGCTTGCAGGTACTTGGCGGCCGTCTGCCAGTCTTCGCGGGTGAGGCTTTGGAGCAGGAAGCGGTCGAGGTGGCGGGCGGGCCAGTTCAGGCTCTTCATGTCCTCAAACTCGGTGTTGAAGCCCTCGATGCTGGGCACGGCCCACTCGCGGTTGGCGAGGTAGGTAAGCAGGCCGTTCCACTGCGTGAAGCTCTGGTCCCGGTCGCGCGGAATGGGCCGGTAAAGGGTGCCCCCGTCCTTCTGCTTGTAGCCGGCCCATTTCCAGTTGTCCTCGTGCTTGCCGAAGTCGGCCACCAGCATGTCGAAGGCGCGGGCGCGGGCCAGGGCGGGCGCGTCCACCTTATTGTCATGGTCCTTGTAGAGCTTGCGGAACAGGCCGAAACTGCGCGTTACCTCATCGGAATTGCCAAAGCCGGGCAGATTCTTCTTGGGGTCTTTAGGCGAGTCTTCGAGGGTGCCGAGCAGGCCAGCATATTCTTCGCGGTAGGCGCCAAGCTGCTGGTTGTCGGGCAGGCGGAACAGGCGCGGACGGGCGTGCAGAATGTCCGTCTGGTCCAGCATGTAGCTGATGGGGAGGTTGGAGTACGGGTTGGCCGTGGCCGTCACGTCGCGCAGAATATCCGAGGCAATAGAGTTGCGCAGCTCCGGCGGCAGAATCTTGGTCACGTCCTTGTCCACGGAGCGGAAAACGTACTCCGAGCTGTCGGCCGCAATGAGCTTGAGCGAGGTAGTCTGGCGCCCGCCGCCCTTGCCGGTGGGGCGCAGGCCGCCTTTCTCAGTGTTCAAATCCAGCGTTTTCACCGTGACGGGCTGCAGCCACGACGAGCGGTAAATTTTGCCGATAAAGAAGTTCTTGCTGGCCGTAGGCTTGTATTCCGGGCCGGGCACTACCGCAGTGGTGGCCTGGAATGGCGCGTCGGGCTTGGCGGCGGCGGTTTGCGACGTCCCGGGGCAGGTAGTAATAAACGGGTTTTGCGGCGCCGACGACTCGGCTGTACCGGCGCAGGCCGAGCGGAAGAGGGTGGCCGTGTAGGCGTCCTTCGCGGCCTGGTCGCCGCTGCCGAAAGTGAAAACGTGCGTTTTCACGGTGCCATCGGCGAAGTATTCGAGGGTGGTGTAGCCTTCCTCGCTTTTGCTGTAGAGCGAGGGGCCTTTGGCGCCCACGTGCTCATCCTTCGCAAAGCTGCCGCTGACAATATGGTAGTTGCCCTGGAAGGGGGTTATTTGCAGGCTGTAGTCGTGGGCGGCGGCGTAGATGACGCCGGGGTTGCTTTGCAGCGTGTTCAGCAGCTCCTTGCGCAACTCCTGGTAGCCGGGGCTGGCCAGGTCGCGCGGGGTGCCCACGTTCTGGCGGTAGGCGGCGTAGATGGTGCCGAAAACCGGCGGGCTGAGGTGGCGCGAGAGCGGCTCGTGGCCTCCGTACACGCCGTTTGTCACCACGGGGTGGTGGCCCAGCAGCAGCACGTTTTTATTCTTAGTATCGTCAATCAGGTCCTGAATCTGCTCGCGAAACTCCTCCTTGGTAAGCGTCTTGCAGTCGGTGTCCGGCGCTTCGGGCCGGTCAAAGGGGTGGGTGAACCAGGGGGTGTTGATGGCTACGAGGCGCACCAGCGGGGCCACGTCCACCACTTCGGGGCCGGGGCAGCCGTTGGTGGGGATGAAAGCGTTCTGGCCGGGCAGCTGCTTTTCGATGTATTTCTCCAGACGGCGCACGGCTTTCAAGCCGTCGCGGCCGGAGTTGGCCCAGTCCTTATCGCCGGGCAGGAAGTATATTTTTCCTTGCGGCAGGCCCTTTACCAGCGCAATAAGTTGGTCGGCGCGGTCACGCTCAGCTTGGGCCAGGGCAGTATCTCCCTTGGAAACCAAGCCGGTATTGCCCACAATGTCGCCGAGGTGAACTACCGTGAACGGGCCGGTTTGCTGCTCCAGTGTGGCGCGCAGCAGCTTGAGGCGGGCGGCCGGCAATTCGGCCTGGGCGGTGTTGCCCAGCAGGAAAACGGTGTGTGCTGGCGGCGCGGTTTGGGCGGAAAGCGTACCAGCGGTAAGTCCGAGCGCGGCCAGCGCGGAGAGAAATTGTAGGCGCATAATGAATGAGTATGCACCGGAATACGCAGAACGCGGGGTAAAGTATGCGTAACCTAGCCGCGTACCTTATTTTCGGCGGAGGCCGGCGTATTTGCTGCCCACCACCGCTGGCCCAGCAGCAGCAGCAGACACGGCAGGCCCACCCAAATGGCCTCACTGGCCAGCACCCGCAGGCCCTTCGCCCCAAAAAAAGCCCGGACGCTCAGCGGCGAAACCTTGATGGGCCGGAAAGGAAAAAAATACCGCTCCAAGTGCCAAGGGCTGAAGAATGCCACCCCTAAACCACCCGACGTCATCGCATCCAAAAAGCCGTGCGAGGCAGTGGCCAGAAACAGCAGCAACGCCAGCCGCCCGGCCGCTGGTCGTTGCGCCGGGCGCCCCATTCGGCTCAGCAGCGTGCCCACTGCGGCTACCAGCGCCGCCGCCAGCAGCGAATGCGTTAGCCCCCGGTGGCCCCAGAGGCTGTCGTAGGGCACGCCCAGGCGGTAGCCGACGGAATCCACATCGGGCAGGGCGGCGCAGATACCGGCCGCCACCCAATAAGGCCAGTGTCGGCGCTGGGGCAACAGGAGCTTGCCGAGGGTGGCGCCCAGCGCGGCGTGAGCGAAGGCAGAAGCCATGAAGCAGGTTCAGGAATAAAAGCCGCTGGTCCGCCTGCCCGAAGACAGGCGGACCAGCGCTAAATAGAATTTACCAGCGGCGGATGATGCCGTAGTGTTCGAGCAGCCAAAGGGCCGCGATAATGGCGACGATGACAAGGGCTTTGGGCCAGAATTCGGCCCAAAAGCCGCCCTTATTTGGGGAGGTCATCGGGCTGCCAGGTGAGCACCATGTGATGCACCGGCAGCACCACAAATTCGGGGTGGTGGCGCAGGTCTTCGTGGTTGCTCAGGGCCCAGTCGAAGGCGGCTTTCTCGGTGTCGAAGGCTTCGGGCACGCCCGGAATGGGCCTTAGCATCATGTGGTTGTGCTGATGGGCGGCGTCGTGCTCGTTGCGCAGGCCGAGAAGCTGGTATTTGGTGACGATTCTGTACATGGCGCTAAGGTAGAAAAAGCAGGGGTTTTGTGGATGATTTTTTGGTAAGGGGCCGCATCCGTCATGCAGAGCGCAGCGAAGCATCTCGCGTGGGGTAGTACTCAATCGTAAAGAAATACTGCCCCACGCGAGATGCTTCGCTGCGCTCTGCATGACGTTCTTCGTTATTCCCTATTCCCCCGCCAGCCCCCGCAGCACCTTGGGCACGCCGGTGCTGGCGGGCTCGGCCACGTAGCGCACGCCGCGCCGGCCGGCTTCGGGCTGGTGCGGGTCGATGACGAAAACGGGGCAGGTGGCAGGGGCGTAGTGCAGCAGCCCGGCCGCCGGGTACACCTGCAGGCTGGTACCCACGATGAGCAAGGCATCGGCGGTGCTCACAATTTCGGCGGCTTCCTCGATGGCGGGCACCATCTCGCCAAACCACACGATGTGGGGGCGCAACTGGGAGCCGTCGGGGGCGAGGTCGCCGAGGTGAATGTCGCCGTCGCAGTGGTATACGGTAGCTTCGTTGGCCACAGAGCGCATCTCATTCAGCATGCCGTGCAGATGCAGCACGTGGCTGGAGCCGGCGCGCTCGTGCAGGTCGTCCACGTTCTGGGTGATGATGCTGACGCGCCAGCCGGGCGCTTCCTCGAAGCCGGCCAGGGCCAGGTGGGCGGCGTTGGGCTGCACGGTGCGGGCCTGGGCGCGGCGCTGGTTGTAGAAATCGAGCACCAAAGCCGGGTTGCGGGCAAAGCCTTCGGGCGAGGCCACGTCTTCGACGCGGTGCTCTTCCCACAGGCCATTGGTATCTCGGAAGGTGCGGATGCCGGACTCGGCCGAGACGCCGGCGCCGGTGAGGACGACGAGGTGTTTCATTTTTTTAGGGTAGGAGGGTATGGGGGGGGGAGGGCAAGAGGAAGGGTATGGATTAAAAAGAACGTCATGCTGAGCGCAGCCGAAGCATCTCTACCGCGTAACTAATCCAATCAACAGGGTTTACTATTGCGGTAGAGATGCTTCGGCTGCGCTCAGCATGACGTTCTTCATTCAGCGAGAATTTAATAAAAGCAGCTCCCGCCCTACAGTGTCACTTCCCCGTCTTCTTCGCCGTGCCAGAACTTGATGCGCTTGGCTTGCACGCGGATGAGCACAATGCCGGGCGTATCGATGCCGTCTTTGAACCAGCGTTTGAGCTCGGGCAGCCAGTGCTTTTCGAGGGTGGCCTTTTGCCGGATGAGGGTGGCGGTGCCTACCACGGACACATACAGGTAGTCGGGGCCCGAGAAGCCGAGGCTTACGTGGGCATTCTCTTCAATATCCGAAACGGTGCGGGAGCCTTCGTAGGTGAAGTAGTAGGAGTTGCCGTCGTATTCCACGTCGCCGTTGTTGCTCATGGGGCGGGTGCTGAGGTGGCCGCGGCTGGTGTGGGTGGTGAGCATCGTGATGTCGAGCTTCGCCATTTTGGCGGCGACGGCTTTGAGGGTGGTTTCGGCCATGAGGGGTGGGGTTGAGGTACGGGCGGCTTACGGCTGGGTGGGAGCGGTAGTTATGGTCCAAGGGCCAGTTGGGGATTGAACAGCACCCGCTTGTAGTGCGTCTGGCTTGTACTAAAAACACCTCCAGCCCGTCATGCTTCGCTGCGCTCTGCATGACGTTATAATGCCTCAGTCGAAAATGACCGTTTTGTTGCGGTTCACGAAGACGTGGCCATCGAACACCAGCTTGAGGGAGCGAGCGAGCACGATTTTCTCCACGTCGCGGCCGGCCTGGGCCATGTCGCGGGCGCTCTGGGTGTGGTCGATGGGAATGACGCTTTGGAGAATGATGGGGCCCTGGTCGAGCTGCTCGTTGACGAAATGGGCGGTGGCGCCGATGATTTTCACGCCCCGCTCGTAGGCCTGGGCGTAAGGGTTGGCCCCCACGAAAGCGGGCAGAAAGGAGTGATGAATGTTGATAAGCCGGTTGGGATAGTGGGCCACGAACTCCGACGAGAGGATGCGCATGTACTTGGCCAGTACAACGAATTCGGGCCGATACGGGGCCAGGGTGGCGAGCACGGCGGCCTCATGGGCCTCGCGGGTGAGGCCTTGGTGCGAGACAAAATGGAAGGGAATGTCAAAGCGCCGGGCCAGGTCGCCGAGCTCTTCGTGGTTGCTGATGACGGCCAGCACGCGGGCATTGAGCTCCCCGTAGGCGTGGCGCACCAGCAGCTCGCTGAGGCAGTGGTGCTCCTTGGTGGCCATGAGCACGATGTCCTTGGGGTGGTTGTCAGAGAATCGGATGCTGGCGCCGGGCGGCAGCAGTTCCGTGAGCTCGGCCAGCAGCTGGGCGGGGTCGAAGTCGCCGGCAAACTCGGTGCGCATGAAAAACCGGCTGTTTTCGCGCTCTACAAATTCGCCGTTGCGCAGGATGTTAAGGCCGTGCCGGAAGAGCACGCCCGTGATTTTATACACCAGCCCCGGCTCGTCGGGGCACTGAATGAGGAGGAAATGGGCCATGAAATAGGGTAAAGCGAGAGGCGTAAATGTAGCCGCTGGCGGGGGAGGGTGGCGGGGGTGGCCGCAAAAAAGCCCGCTGCGTTGGCAGCGGGCTTTATCATTCGGAGGGATGGGCTGGGTCAGGAGTTGGCTGGGGCCACCTCGCTGCTTTCTATTCCCGGAATCAACGGGCCGCCCTGGCTGTCAATCGAAGAAAGGGAAAACAGGTAGGAACCCGCTGCCTGTGAGGCACAATTATTGCGCGAGAGCCGGCGAACTTTTCCCTTTCGCCCTATGCCCTTTGCTACTCGTGTTTCAGTGTTGGTGGCCCTGCTGGTGGGGCAGGCCGTGTGCTTCCGCCCCACGCTTTGGGCGCAGCAGCTCGACCCCACTTTTCATCCGCCGGTGTTTGCACCGCTGCCGGGCTTCCCCCGGCCAAGGCTGACGAACGTGGTGCAGCAGAACGATGGACGTTACGTGGTGGCAGGCCTATTTCGGGCCGTGGATGGCCACCCCACCGACGGCCTGGCCCGCCTGCTGGCCGATGGGCACGTGGACACCACCTTCACCTACCGCTCCGCGCAAGCGGTGACCGGGCAAGGCGGGTGGACGGCCCTGGCCGTGCAGGCCGATGGCAAGGTGCTGGGGGCTTCGCGCACCACGGGCGACCTCGTTCGCCTGTTGCCATCGGGCCGGCCCGATGCCTCGTTTCGGCCCGCCTGGGGCAGCCGCGCGAACGGCCAGCTCATCACCCAGCTGGTGGTGCAGCCCGACGGCAAGCTGCTGCTGGCCGGCAGCATCACCGATTCGCTGGGGCACAACGGGCTGGTGCGCCTACTGCCCACGGGGCAAGTCGACCCGGCTTTCAATCCGCCCACCTTGCCGGCCGACCCCGGGGTGATAAGCGTGGCCCTGGAACCCAGCGGCCGGATGGTGTACAGTCGTTGCATGTTCAACATCCAAAGCCCGCCGCCCACGGTGAGGCGGTTGCTGGCCTCGGGTCGGGTCGACTCCACTTTTTCTTGCACCATTCCCCCGGCCACCCCGCCGCCGATGGTGAGCAAAGTGGCGCGCTGCCCTGACGGGAGCTACGCTTTGGCCGGCATCTTTGCCGGCAAGGCCGTGGCGCACCTCACGCCTACCGGCGCATGGGATACAACTTTTCCCCCCTCGGCAGAATGCTTTGCTATTATTTTGGGCTTCCAGGTAGGCAACCCCATTAGTGCCCTGGTGGTGCAGCCCGACGGGCGCATGCTCGTAGCGGGGTCGCTTTTGACGGCCGCTAACCTAGATGCCCCCCTGGCCCGCACCTTGCGCACGGGTGGAAGCGACGGCTCTTTCGGCCTTGACTTCATTTTTACCCTCTACCAGAGCCCCTACAATCCCGCCATCACCAGCAACAACGCCCGGGTGTATGACCTGCTGATGGAGCCCAGTGGCAAGTTGCTCGTAGCCGGCGAATTCGTCCAGGCCGGTACCGTGCCGCACTTCGGCCTGGCGCGCTTGCTGGCCGCGGCCCCGCTGGCTGGCCGGGCCGTAGCCGGTGCGGCGCCGATGCAGGTGTGGCCTGTGCCCGCGCATTCGGTCTTACACGTTCAATTGCCCACCGGCGCCCTGCCCCGGCAAGTGGCCCTGCTCGATGCAATGGGTCGGACAGTGCTCACGCACCAACCCTTGGCGACTGCCCTTGCGCTGCCCACGGCGGCTTTGCCCGCTGGCCTGTATGTGCTCCGAGTGCAGCAGGCCGATGGTTCGGTGGCTTCGCGGCGGGTGGTGCTGGAATAAACAGAAAGCGCCGCCCGTGCCAAGTGGCGGGCGGCGCTTTGTTGCAATCAAACCTGCCAATCAGTGGTTAATCGGGCACTCAATGAGCAGAAACCGGGTATCAGCCGCTGCCTCAATGCGCACACTGTCCGTTTCCCAGATGCCAAGGCTGTCGCGCTCCTGCACTTCCTGGCCAGCTACCGTGACTGAGCCGGTGATGACGAACAGAAACAGCAGCTTATTTAGCGGCCGGAAGGCATAGTCCACGGTTTGCGCCTCCGTGTAGTAGCCGAGCGAGAGCTTGGCGTTCTGGTTTATCCAGCAGTGGGCTTGGCCTTCCTCGTTGCTCACAATGGTGGTGAGCTGGTTCTCGCGCTTCGCTTCCGGGAACTGGCGGCGCTGGTAGCGCGGGCCGATGTTCTGGAGTTTGGGCTCAATCCAGATTTGCAGGAAGTTCACGTCGGTGTCGCCCACGTTGTGCTCCTCGTGGCGCAGGCCCGAGCCGGCGCTCATGATTTGCACCCAGTCCTGGTGCACCACTTCGGTGTAGCCGAGGGTGTCCTTGTGGTTCATGCTGCCGGCCAGCATCACCGAGATGATTTCCATGTTGGCGTGGCCGTGGATGCCAAAGCCGCCGCCGGGCTGCACCACGTCGTCGTTGAAGACGCGGAGCAGGCCGAAGCCGCTGCGCTCCGGGTCGGGGTAGGGGCCGAAGCTGAGCGAGAGGTGGCTTTTCAGCCAGCCAATGTCCTTGAGGCCGCGCTCGACGGCGCGGGTGAGGCGGGTTTTCATTGGGCGGGAGCGGCGGCGGGCAGCTCGTTGCGGAAGGCAAACTCGGCCACCGGCTTGCGCGAGCGGGCGCCTTTTTCGCGGCTCAGGTAGGGCTCTTCGAGCTGCTCCGCCTCGCCGATGTAGCCGAGGGCCATCACCACGGCCGGGGTCAGGTTGTCGGGCAGGTGGAAGTCGCGGCGGGTTTTGTCGCGGCCGAAGCCGCCCATGAGGTGGCCGTGCAGGCCCAGCGCGGTTGCTTCCAGCATGAGGGTGGCGTTGGCGGCGCCCAGGTCGTGCATGGCCGCGCCGTTGGGTTGGCCGTCGGCGTTGGCCGTCTGAGCCAGGGCGATGATAAGCACGGGGGCGTTTTTGGCCCAGGGCTGATTGCCGGGCACCAGGCAATCGAGGATTTTCTGGAAGGCTTCGGTGTCGGCCTTGTGGGCGTAGATGTACTGCCAGGGTTGCAGGTTCATGGCGCTGAAGGCCCAGGAGGCGGCTTCAAACACTTGGTTTAGCTTGTCCTGCTCTACGGGCTGGGCCGTGAAGGAGCGCGGGCTCCAGCGGTTGCGGATGAGTTCGTGGACGGGGTAGTGGGTGGTGGCGGGTTTCATTGGGGATGTTCTGGTGGGGCACATCACCCCCCGGCCCCCTCTCCCAAAGAAAAGGGGAAGCCGAGGCGGCGCGGCTGGGTTGTTGATGACTTTTATCAAAGATGACAGAGCAAATGTTCAACTGGCACCCCCTCTACCTGAGGAGAGGGGGCCGGGGGGGTTAGGCGCCCGTCAGCACGATTAAAACTCCATCGGTACTTCCATCAGCAGCAGCTCGGCGTTGCTGTCGGCGCTGATTTCCAGCTTCCCGGTTTCCCAAATGCCGAAGCCGTCGCGGCGGTGCAGGGCCTGGCCGTTGATGGTCACGTCGCCTTCCAGCACGAAGGCGTAGACGCCGTTGCCCGCTTTTTTCACGGCGTAGTCGGTGGCAAAGCCTTTGTCGAGGTTGCCGATGTGGAACCAGGCATCTTGGTTGATTTGCGGGTTGGTGCCCTCGCCAGCGGGCGACACTACCTGCAGCAGCTGGTTGTGGCGGGCCTGCGGGGCGAAGGTTTCCTGGCCGTAGGCGGGCTTGATGCCGCGCTCTTTCGGGAATACCCAGATTTGCAGGAATTTCACTTCCTGGCTGGCGTTGTGGTTTTTTTCGGAGTGGGCCACCCCGGTGCCGGCGCTCATCACCTGCACGTCGTGCTGGCGGATGACGGTTTTGTTGCCCATCGAGTCCTGGTGCTCCAAATCGCCCGAGAGCGGGATGGAGATGATTTCCATGTTGTCGTGCGGGTGCTTGCCGAAGCCCATGCCGCCGGCCACGGTGTCGTCGTTCAGCACGCGCAGGGCGCCGAAGTGCACGCGCTCGGGGTTGTTGTAGCCGGCGAAGCTGAATGTGTGAAAGGAATTGAGCCAGCCGTGGTTGGCGTGGCCGCGGGTGTTGGCGAGATGCAGAACGGTGCGGGCCATAAAATAGGCGGTTGTTTAGGTGCGTTGATAATACAAATGTACATACATTTAATGTCTATACATCATTCGTTAGAAAAATGTTCCAACATATTCTTCGCCCCGCTGTAGTTGGGGCCGATACCTTTGCCCACGGCCACCCTTGTGCCCCATCCCATGATTCGTACTGTCATTTTCGATATGGACGGCGTCATCATCGACACCGAGCCGATTCATCACCACGCCTTTTTCACGCAGTTTGCCGAGCTGGGCGCTCCCGTCAGCGAAGCCGAATACGCCACATTCCTGGGCAAATCGACCCGCAACGTATTCCAGCACCTGAAAGAGAAATACCACCTCTCGCAGGACGTTGAAGCCATGGTGCTGCGCAAGCGCGAACTATTCAATAAGTCTTTCGACGAAGACGCCAGCCTCGACCTGTTGCCCGGCGTGCGCGCCCTCATCGAAGACCTGCGGCGGCACGACGTGCAGCTGGTAGTGGCCTCCTCGGCGTCCAAAGCCACCATTTCACGGGTGTTCGACCGTTTCGGCTTGGGTCCGTATTTCACGCACCGCATCAGCGGCGAGGATTTTGAACGCTCCAAGCCCGACCCCGCCATCTTCCTGCGTGCCGCCGAACTGGCCGAAACGCCCGTCTCCGAGTGCATCGTTATCGAAGATTCGGCCAATGGCGTGGCTGCCGCCAAAGCGGCCGGCATCTACTGCATCGGCTACGCCAGCGAGCACTCCGCCGGCCAGGATTTAAAACTGGCCGACCGCGTTATTCAGCATTTCTCGGAGTTGAGCGCGCCGGAAATCGAGGCCATTGACGTGCGCTGATTCGGCGCTGCCCTATTCAAACCTTCCCAATTCCTGCCGCCCAAACGTCCATTCCGGCGTATCGAACTCTGCCTCGGCCGGACCGGGCACGGCAAACCAGGCACCCAGGGCCGGAGCATCCACATTGCGCAATACGTGGATGTTCTGGGCCGGCATGTAGCTCTGGGCCAGAAGTAAGTATTTCTGGTGCGTCGTAGCATTCTCAGCCACATCCACCACCAGCACCGCGTGGCCCGGCGCGCCGCCGTGAATGAGCACATCGCCTGGCTGGATAGCGGCAAGTGGCTTGGCCTGGAGCTCCCGGCTGAGCGAGAGCGTACCGGCGTAGCCAAACGTGGGGATGAGGTAGCGGCCCAAAGCCGCGTGCGTAGCCGGCTCGGCGGGCCGGTTGGCGGGCAACACTTCCTCTTTTGCTACGCGAAACGTCTTCCCAGCCACAAAGTCCGAAAACCAGAAGTCGTAGCCTGTGGTGAGGTGGAAATGCACCTTATTGGGGTCGTGGCTGAACAGGTACTCGGCCCGCAGGCGAATAACGGCATCGGCGCACTGCTGCAAATCCTGGGTGCCCACATCGATGTCGGCCACCGCGGCCACCACCTCCTGTCGGTTTTTTAGCGCGCCATTATACAGCCGGGCTTTGGTACCCGCCGGCTTGAGGGGCAGGTAGCGCAGCCACTCGCCCCACGAGCCCGGCGCCACCGCCACCCGGCGGCATCCACCCGGTGCCGGAAAGCGGGCGGCCAGTGCCTGCGCCGCCGCGCCGGGTTTGGCCAGCCACGGGTAGGAGGGGCCCGCGGGCCGGGGCGAATCTACCGGGGCCAGCGGTGCCGAAATAGCTGCGGGCAGTAGCCACGTCAAAAAGGGGAAAAGAAGCTTCATCAGAGCCGTATCGGAGTTGTGCTCAGATAACGGCCGCTCGTTCATTTTAGCATAATGCTGGTGATATAACCTGTTTTCTCAGCCCGCTGCTTCCTGCCGCAGGTGCCCGAGTGCGAGCAAACACAGCGCCACCGAGCCCGATACTCCGATGCTACCGTTCAGCACCAGCGCCTCTACATCGGCCAGCGGCACCTTCACTACCTCAATATTCTCGGTGGGGTCGAGGTGCTGGGCGGCAGTCCACTGCGCCCGGCGGGCCAAGAAAAAGTGCAGCCGGTTGGTGTCCTTGGTAGGATTGTCGAACACCGTGGTCAGGGGCGTGATGTCGTCGGCCAAATAGCCGGTTTCTTCCAGCAGCTCACGGCGGGCGGCTTCGGTCGGGTCGGTTTCGTGGGCGTCCATCACACCACCGGGCAGTTCCAGCAGGATGCGCCCGGCGCCGTGCTTGTACTGGCGCACAAACAGCACCTCCTCCGCATCGGTAACTGCAAAAGTGAGCACCACCTCGGGCCGCACACTCACGAAATAATCATTCAGCACCTGCCCATTGGGCAGTTCTACTTCATCGCGCCGCAGCTTGTACCACGGGTTATCAAAAACCAGCGTGGACTTCAGCGTTTTCCATGGCTTGATGAATGACAGCATACTCAGGCTAAAAATACGAGGCAGCAATAAGCCAGCCGCCGGGCGAAAAGCTAGCGCTTCTCTGCCCAACGGCTGGCCCATACTTTACTTATCAATTAATTACGCTTTAGCCGTCTTGGTTTTAGCCGCAGCGGTTTTGGCGGTGGCGGGTTTCTTCGCCGCCGGCTTTTTGGCGGCGGTTTTCTTAGCGGCGGGTTTCTTGGCCGTAGCGGCTTTAGCAGCCTTTTTGGTCGGCGCATCCGTGTCCTTTTCCTCCTTGGCTGGCGTCGCCTTCTTGCCGAAGCGGCCGCCTTTGGCGGGCTTGTCGGGCGTGGCGTCGGCCAGCTCCTGGCAGCGCTCCAGCGTGAGTTCGGTGGGCTCCTCGCCTTTGGGAATCTTCACGTTCTTCTTGCCGGCCACGATGTAGGGCCCAAAGCGGCCGTTCAGCACCTGGATATCCGGGTTTTCGGGGAATGCCTTGATGAGGCGCTCAGCGTCGGTTTTGCGCTTGTTCTCAATCAGCGCCACGCCCTCCTCGGCCGTGATGGTGTGCGGGTCCTGCTCCTTGGTGAGCGAGTAGAATTTGCTGTCGTGGCGGATGTATGGGCCGAAACGGCCGAGGTTGGCCGTCATGTCCTTGTCCTCAAACTGCCCTACGATGCGCGGCAGCTTAAACAAATCCAGCGCCTCTTCCAGCGTAATGCTCTCAATGAACTGACCCTTGCGCAAGTTGGCGTAGGCCGGCTTCACTTCCGGGTCGGTGGTGTCGCCAAGGGCTACGTAGGGACCGTAGCGGCCCAGGCGGGCAGTTATCTTTTCGCCCGTTTCGGGGTGCACACCGATTTCGCGGGTGCTGCCTAGCGTGTTGCGCTCAATGTCCTGCCCGGCCTCAATGGTCGCGTGGAACTTGCCGTAGAAGCCGTCCAGCATCTTCGTCCAGTTCTCGTGGCCGTTGGCAATCTGGTCGAACTCGTCCTCCACCTTGGCCGTGAACTGATAGTCCACAATCACCGGGAAGTGCGCCACCAGGAAGTCGTTCACCACCATGGCCGTATCCGTCGGGAACAGCTTGGCTTTCTCGGCACCGTAGTTCTCGGTTTTTACTTCGGTCTGCACCTGGCTGCCGTCCAGCGTCAGCACGTGGAACTTGCGCTCCTTGCCCTCGCGGGTGTCTTTTTCCACGTAGCCGCGCTTTTGCACGGTGCTGATGGTGGGGGCGTAAGTCGAAGGCCGGCCGATGCCCATTTCTTCCAGCTTTTTCACCAGCGAAGCCTCCGTGTAGCGCGGCGGCGGCGAGGAGAAACGCTCCGTGGCATTCAAGCGCTGCAGGGGCAACACCTGCCCCACGCTCAGCGGCGGTAGACCACGCGAGAAGCTCGATTCGCCATCCTTGGCGTCGTCTTCATCCTCATCGTCCTTGCTTTCGGCATACACTTTCAGGAACCCCTCAAACGTAATCACCTCACCCGTAGCCGTAAACGTGGTGCCCGGCTGCGTGCCGATGCCAATTACCGCCGTGGTACGCTCAATCACCGCCTCTGCCATTTGCGAAGCCATGGCCCGCTTGCGAATGAGGTCGTACAGCCGCTGCTCTGACGCATCCGAACCCGCCTTCACCGCGCCAAAGTCCGTGGGCCGAATGGCTTCGTGAGCTTCCTGCGCCGAGGCCGATTTGGTTTTAAAAATGCGCTGCTGGTGGTACTCGGCCCCATAAGCGGCCGTGATAGCGGCCTGCGCACCGGCCTGGGCTTCCTGCGAGAGGTTCACAGAGTCAGTCCGCATGTAGCTGATTTTACCGGCTTCGTACAGCTTCTGGGCCACGCTCATCGTCTGGGCCACCGAGAAGCCCAGCTTGCGCGAGGCTTCCTGCTGCAAGGTCGACGTGGTGAACGGCGCGGCAGGGCTGCGCTTGCCCGGCTTCTTATCAAGGCTCTCAATCTGATACGTCGCGCCCACGCAACGGCCCAGGAAAGCTTCGGCATCAGCGCGCGTTTTGTAGCGGGTGGGCAGCTCGGCTTCCAGCACGGCGCCGCGGCCAGCATCGAAGCGGGCCACTACGCGGTACGCGCTGGCGCTCAAGTGGCTGGCTACTTCGCGTTCGCGCTCTACCACCAGCCGCACGGCCACCGATTGCACGCGGCCAGCGCTCAGCCCTGGCTTCACCTTCTTCCAGAGCACGGGGCTCAGTTCGAAGCCCACGAGGCGGTCGAGCACACGGCGGGCTTGCTGGGCATTCACCAAGTCTTGGTTCACCTCGCGCGGGTTGGCGATGGCGCCCAGAATGGCATTTTTGGTGATTTCTCGGAATACGATGCGCTTGGTTTTGGCGGCCGGCAGGTTCAGCGTTTCGGCCAGGTGCCACGAAATGGCTTCGCCCTCGCGGTCATCGTCACTCGCCAACCACACCATTTCGGCCTCTTTGGAAAGTTTTTTCAGCTGCGCAATAAGCTCGCGCTTGTCGGCCGATACCACATAAGTGGGCTTAAAGCCGTTGGCGATGTCGATGGCGTTGTTGTCTTTGGGCAGGTCGCGCACGTGGCCATAGCTGGAGCGCACCACGAAATCCTGGCCGAGGTAGCCTTCTATGGTTTTGGCCTTGGCCGGCGACTCGACGATTACTAAATTCTTGACCATGTGGGCGGGTAAGGGTTACGGCAAACCAAAAGAGGGGGCAGGGGGAGTGAAACGGCCAGCCGCGGCGAAATGTTAAATTGGCCGCAAAGATGCCGGAATATTCCTAGCGAATGCATACCTAGCAATAATCCAGCCGCGCTCGGGCCATTTCAACACCTCATTGAAGGCGGTGAGTTCATTGCTTTCGGTGCCAAATTCTGCCTTTGCTTATTGCCGCCGAACGCGCGTACCTTCGCCTTCCCTTTTGTCCTTCTTCCCGCCGATTGATACCTATACTATATGGCTTCCCCCAAGACTCCGCAATCTAAGCCCCGCCGCACCCCAGAAGTGGCCGCTACGGAAGGCGAAACCGGCGGAATGCCGGATGCCGGCGCGGTTTCGTCGCTCGATGTAGTGCGGACTAATAATGACCTGACCCGCAAAAAAGGCGGCTCGCGCGGCTCCATCGACACGCAGGACCCCGGCTACGTCAACGACCAGCTGAACCGCGTGCTCTACGCCCTCGACGCCTTCAAAAAAGGCGACGTTTCGGTGCGCCTCACCAAGCAGAACGACGACATCTTCGCCGAAATCGCCGAAGCATATAACTCGATGGTGGACATGATTGCCGGCGTGGGCGGCGAAGTGTCGCGCATCTCGAAAGTGGCCGGCGTAGAAGGTAACCTCAAGGCTCGCGCCTCGTCCGACGGTGCCGCCGGCTTCTGGCGCGACATGGTGAACAACATCAACGGCCTCGTGGACAGCATTGCCGTGCCGGTACTAGAAGTAGGCAAGGTGTTGAAGAATATCAGCCGCGGCAACCTGGACGAAAGCTTCCAGATTCCGGTGTCGGGCGACTTCAAGCTGATGGCCGAAACCATCAACAAGACAATTGATAACCTGAATATCTTCGCCGGCGAGGTAACCCGCGTGGCGCAGGAAGTAGGCACCGAAGGCAAGCTCGGCGGCCAGGCCTCGGTACCCAACGTGGGCGGCATCTGGAAAGACCTGACCGACAACGTAAACAACATGGCTTCGAACCTCACCGTGCAGGTGCGGGACATTGCCAACGTGGCCACCGCGGTAGCAAAGGGCGACCTTTCGCAGAAAATCACTGTTGACGTTAAGGGCGAGTTCCTGCAGCTGAAGCAGAACCTGAACCAGATGGTGGACTCGCTCAATCTGTTCGCCGGCGAGGTAACCCGCGTGGCCCAGGAAGTGGGCACCGAAGGTAAACTCGGCGGCCAGGCATCAGTGCCCAACGTGGCCGGCGTGTGGAAGGACCTGACGGACAATGTTAACAACATGGCCGGCAACCTGACCTCGCAGGTACGGGACATTGCCAACGTAGCTACCGCCGTAGCCAAAGGCGACTTGTCGCAAAAAGTAACGGTAGACGTAAAAGGCGAACTGCTCCAGCTGAAGCAGAACCTGAACCAGATGGTGGACTCGCTGAACCTGTTCGCCGGCGAAGTAACCCGCGTGGCGCAGGAAGTAGGCACCGAAGGCCGCCTCGGCGGCCAGGCCGTAGTGCCGAACGTAGCCGGCGTGTGGAAGGACCTGACCGACAACGTAAACTACATGGCTAGTAACCTTACCAGCCAGGTACGAGACATTGCTAACGTGGCAACCGCGGTAGCTAAAGGTGACCTGACCCAGACGGTTACTGTTGATGTAAAAGGCGAGTTCCTGCAGCTGAAGCAGAACCTGAACCAGATGGTGGCCTCGCTGAACCTGTTCGCCGGCGAAGTAACCCGCGTGGCACAAGAGGTAGGCACGGAAGGTAAACTCGGTGGCCAGGCCAGCGTGCCGAACGTGGCCGGCGTGTGGAAAGCCCTCACCGACAACGTAAACGACATGGCCGCGGCTCTCACCTCGCAGGTGCGGGACATTGCCAACGTGGCAACCGCCGTAGCCCGCGGCGACTTGAGCCAGAAGATGACGGTGAACGTGAAGGGCGAAATTCTGGAGCTGAAGAACATCCTCAACCAGATGGTGGACTCGCTCAACATCTTCGGCGACGAAGTAACCCGCGTGGCCCGCGAAGTAGGTACCGAAGGCAAACTCGGCGGCCAGGCCGTGGTGCCCCGTGTCGGCGGCACCTGGAAAGAGCTGACGGACAACGTGAACACGATGGCCAGCAACCTGACCTCACAGGTGCGGGACATTGCCAACGTGGCCACCGCCGTATCACGCGGCGACCTGACGCAGAAGGTGACGGTAGACGTGAAAGGCGAGTTGCTCGACTTGAAGGACAACCTGAACCAGATGGTGGACTCGCTGAACGTATTCGCTGGCGAGGTAACCCGTGTGGCCCGCGAAGTGGGCACCGAAGGTATCCTGGGCGGCCAGGCCAACGTGCCCAAAGTATCGGGCACCTGGAAGGACCTGACGGACAACGTGAACACGATGGCCAGCAACCTGACCTCGCAGATGCGGGACATTGCCAACGTGGCCACCGCCGTAGCCAAAGGTGACCTGAGCCAGAAAATTACGGTGAACGTGCGCGGTGAGCTGCTCCAGCTGAAGGAAAACCTCAACGAAATGGTGGACTCGCTGAACACCTTCGGCGACGAAGTAACCCGCGTGGCCCGCGAGGTAGGCACCGAAGGCAAGCTCGGCGGCCAAGCCAAAGTGCCCAACGTGCGCGGTACCTGGAAAGACCTGACGGACAACGTGAACACGATGGCGAGCAACCTGACCTCGCAGGTGCGGGATATTGCCAACGTGGCCACGGCTGTATCGCGCGGCGACCTGAGCCAGAAAGTGTCGGTAAACGTCAACGGCGAGTTGCTCGACCTGAAGGACAACCTGAACCGAATGGTGGACTCGCTGAACATTTTCGCCGGCGAGGTAACCCGCGTGGCGCAGGAAGTGGGTACCGAGGGCAAGCTCGGCGGCCAGGCCAGCGTGCCCGGCGTGGCCGGCGTGTGGAAGGAGCTGACCGACAACGTAAACTACATGGCCTCCAACCTCACCACGCAGGTGCGGGGCCTTGTGAAGGTAGTAACCGCCGTATCGAAAGGCGACTTGACCCAGAAGCTGACGCTGCAAGCTAAAGGCGAAGTGGCCGACTTGGCCGACACCATCAACAGCATGGTGGATGACTTGAACCGCCTCGCCTCGGAAGTAAGCCGCGTGGCCAAAGTGGCCGGTGTGGAAGGCAAGCTGACCGAGCGGGCCACCGTAACCGGCGTGTCGGGCTCCTGGAAAGAGCTGGTGGACACGCTCAACGCCCTGCTCGAATCCATCGCCTCGCCGGTGCTGGAAGTGAGCCGCGTGGTGCGCGCCATCTCGGAAGGCGACCTGACCCAGCGCGTGGAAGTACCCACCACGGGCGACATCCTGGCCATGGCCAACGCCCTCAACCTGGCCGTGGAAAACTTGAACGAGTTGCTCGGCGAAATCAACGATTCGTCGCAGATTGTGGGGACTTCGTCGGAAGAAATGGCCGGTAAAGGCCAGGAAATGAGCCGCGTAACGGTTGACGTGGCCTTGGCCATGCAGCAGATGGCTGAAGGTGCTCAGAACCAAGCTCTCAAGACCGACCAGGCTTTCAAGCTGATTGAGGAAATCATGCAGGCCACCAAGGAAACGGCCAATAAGGCCGACGTCGTGAACAAATCGGCTATCCTCGGTGAGCAAACCTCGCAACTCGGTCTGAAAACGGTGGCCGAAGTGGTGAAAAACATGGAAGAAATATCCAGCGCCGCTTCGCAAACCTCGCGCACCATTGAAGTACTGAGCACCCGGTCGGGTGAAATCAGCAAGTCGCTGGGCGTGATTACCGACATCGCCTCCCAAACCAACCTGCTGGCCCTGAACGCCGCCATCGAAGCCGCCCGCGCCGGGGAAGCCGGCCGCGGCTTCGCCGTGGTAGCCGAGGAAATCCGCAAGCTGGCCGAAGGCTCCCGCAAATCGGCCAACGAAATTGCCACGCTGGTAGAGGACGTTCGGAAGGACACCACCTCGGCCGCTACCGCTATTTCGACCATGGAAAACCGAGTGCTCAAGGGCAAGAACGCCACGTTCGAAGCCAGCTCGGCCTTTAAAAACATTGCCACCAGCAGCGGCGAAACGCTCCGCACGTCGCGCGACATTCTCACCGCCACCGAGGTACAAAAAACCTCGATTGGCGACGTGGTGAAGTACGTGGAAGAAGTGGTAGCCATTGCTGAGCAAACCGCTACCGGCACGCAGCAAGTAGCCGGTACTGCCAAGCAACTCTCCACGGCTATGCAGGAGCTGACCACCAGCTCGCAGCGCCTCACCGATATTGCCGACGACCTGCAGGCCGGCCTCGAAACCTTCCAGCTCAGCGAATACACCTACGAGCCCGAGCCGGAGCCGGAACCCGTGCGCCGTCCGGTAGCCCGCGATGCGTATCGCAACCGGGACGCTTACGCCGCACCGCAAAACGGCATAGCCCGCCGCGGCCAGGCAGCTCCCGAGCAGGCACCAACTTCTGGCAACGGGCGGCAGAATGGCATGACGCGCCGGGCAACTCGCCCCGAGATTGAAGCTCCGATTTCTGCTCCCACCGCGCGCCGTACTCCACGTTCGGCCCAGGCAGAGGCACCGGTGGTTGCCGCCAGCCCGTCGCCGGCCGCCCGTCGTAAGGTTCGTGCTGGCGCTAAAGCTGACAGCCAGCCGAAAAACGGGCAGGAGAGTGGCAACGGTCAAGCTGCCAAAGTTGCTCCTAAGGCCAAGGCTAAGAAATAAGTATCAGTCTAACCGCATAGCTTTTTTTCGTCTATCGCATGGCCGAGATTGAATTAGCCGCCGCCCCCAAAGCCGAGCGCGCCAAACCTGCTGAGCTGGTCCAGCTCATCGTGTTTCGCCTTGGCGATGAGGACTATGGCATCCGCATCGAACAAGTAAAGGAGGTGACCGTGACACCCGAAGTGGCGCGCATGCCCAAAACGCCGCCTTTCATCAAAGGCATCGCCAACCTGCGCGGCGACATCATCGCCATTCTGGATTTGGAAGAGCGGTTCCGGCTGCGGCCGGCGGGGCGCCCCCTGCCCGAGCGCAGCTACACCGTGGCCGTGGAAGCGGCCGATTACACCCTCGGCCTGATGGTGCGCGAAGTACCACGCCCTTTCACATTGCCCCTGAGCCAGATTGAGCCGGCGCCGGAGTTTGTGCAGGACGCCGGTACCCGCGATAAATACCTTGAAGGCATTGCCAAACTGCCCGAAGGCGGTATCATCATCGTTCTCGACATGCGCAAGCTGCTCACTCCGAGTGAAGTACTGCGCTTGCCAGGCAAAGGGGCATCTTCGTAGGCGCAAGCCCGTATGATGCCAAGCCGGGCGCCGCAAGCCCGGCACCACCCTCGTTATAATTCTCATGTCACCCAATTCCATGAACAAGCGCATCCTCATCGTCGACGACTCTTTTTACATGCGCACGATGCTTAAAAACATGCTGACCGATGCCGGCTACGAAGTAGTAGGCGAAGCAGCCAATGGAGCGCAGGCCCTGGAAATGGCCACCGCCACTTCGCCCGACCTCATCACCCTCGATGTGATTCTGCCCGACAACACCGGGCTGGACGTGTTGAAAAGCCTGCGCCAGATTCAGCCTTCGGCTAAAGTGGTGATGTGCAGTGCCGTAGGCCAGGAGGTTATCGTCACCGAAGCCATCGAAAACGGAGCTTTGGCCTACATCGTGAAGCCGTTCTCGGAAGAGAAGGTGTTGGAAATCGTAGGGTCGGCGTTGCAAGGCGACGCCTCCGAACAGTCTGCCTAAGTGTTGCGCCAGCGCTTCGTCGTGCCATGCCTGCCTGCCGGAAACGGCCGGTGGTGCCTGCGCGCGGTGGAGTGTAGCCTACGCCTTACCATTTATTTCGGCCAATGAAAACGCGCGACCAGGAATACCGGGAGCTGTTTATGGCCGAAGCGCTGGAGTACTATGACTCCATGAGCCGGCACTTGAGCGAGCTGGAGCGAAACCCCAATGCCGGGCCGTCGCTCAACGAGCTGTTTCGGCTCATGCACAACCTCAAGGCCAACGCTCGGGCCATGGGTTTCAACGATTTGGGCGAAGTGGCTCACCACCTCGAAACCCTGTTTGGGTTGATTCGGGACCAGGAACGCACGTTCAGCGGCCCGCTGACGAGAGTGGTATTTACCGGTGTGGATGCACTCGGCAATATGATTCGGGCGGTGGGGGCCAACCAGCCCTTGCCCGATGCTACCGCTCTGCTCGATAACCTCGACCGCTTGGTGCGGGGCGAAGAGCCCATCCTGGATGCTGAAGAGGCCGCCGAGTCGGAGGAGGAATCCAACAAAAAAATGGAGCTGTCGGACCTGGTCTATATCCAGGTCAAAAAGCTTGACAATCTGCTGAATCTGGTAGGCGAACTGGTCATTGACCGCGACCGGATAATGACGCTGGCCCAGGAGTTGGACAACCCGGCGCTGTTGGCTACGGCCCAGCATCTGTTCCGCATTTCCGACGATTTGCAGTACAGTGTGATGGACGCCCGCTTGGTAGGCGTTGGGGTGCTGCTGAATAAATTTCCTCGCGTGGTGCGCGACGTGGCCTCGGCCGAAGGGAAAGAAGTGGAGCTGACTTTGAGCGGCCAGGACGTGCAGATTGACCGCAACATCCTGCAAATCATCACTGACGCGCTGTTGCACCTTGTGCGCAACGCCGTCAGCCACGGCCTTGAAACCACCGAGCAGCGCCTGGCCGCTGGCAAGCCGGTTGTGGGGAAACTAAACCTGTCAGCCCTGACGGAGCGCGACGACGTGCTCATTCAGGTGCGCGACGACGGCCGCGGCATCAACACCGAAGCCGTGCGCCGTAAAGCTGTGGAGCGCGGCCTGGTTTCGGCCAATACCGCGGCCACATTGGATGAAAAAGCCGTTTGGGCGTTCCTGTTTGAGCCTGGCTTTTCGATGGCGCAGAAAGTGACCGATATTTCGGGCCGCGGCGTGGGCCTTGATGTGGTGAAGCTGGCGCTTGATTCGCTGGGCGGGCAACTGCGGGTCGAATCGGAGCTGGGCGTGGGTACCACGTTCACGCTTGTGCTCCCGACTTCCATCGCCGTGAAGGGCGCCCTACTGGTAGAAGTAGAGGAACGGCCCTATGCCGTGCCGTTGCTGCACACCGATACGGTGCTTTCGCTCCATCCCGGCCAGATTTCGGTGGTGGGCGGCGTGCTGGTTACTTATTTTCAGGAGCAATCGGTGCCGCTGGTGCCGTTGCGCCAGCTTTTGTACGACGAAGGCGACGGGCCGCTGCCCTTTGCCACCCGCGACGATATCACCGGGCCCCAACAGGTACTGGTGGTGAACTACAATAACCGCCGCCTGGGCTTGGTGGTTGACCGATTTATTCGGCAGCAAAACATCGTAATCAAGCCCTTGAGTAAACCCTTGGATACCATTGACCTTTTTGGGGGCGTCACCCTGCTGGGCAGTGGGCAAGTCTGCCTCGTGCTCGACGTGCCCGCCCTGACCCGGCTGTTTCTGAACAAACGTCCCTAATTTCCCTTTTCTTTCACACCAGTCCGCGCAGCTGCACTTCCCCCCAATTACACCGCTATGGATTTATCGATGACTGACTTAGAGCGTGATATAATCCGCGAGATTTTGAACATCGGCCTCGCCCGGGCGGCTGATTCGTTCGCCGTCATTGCCCAGGAACGGGTGTTGCTGGAAGTGCCGAACATCGACCTGCTGATGAGCGACGACATCATGCGCAAAGTGCGGGAGTATCAGTCGAAGCACGTGGCCATTCAGTCCGATATTCGCGGCGATTTCAACGGCACCACGCTGATGTTCTTTTCCGGCCAGCACATTCAACGGCTCTCGCGTGTGTGTTTGCGCATGCAAATCGCTGATACGCTGGACGTGAACGAGCTGCAGGAATCGCTGCTGCTGGAAATCAGCAACATCATCACCGGTGCCCTGGTCACGCAGTTGGCTAACATTCTCAAAGCCAATATTTACGGTGCGCCGCCCACGGCGCCGCGAGGCGATATTGCCACGGCCATGCAGTCGCTGATGCCGCAGCAGCAACTGCAGCCGCTCATTTTCTCGGTGATTACGCAGTTCTCGGACAAGGACAACATGGTGGAATTGCCGCTTATGCTGTTTTTCGACCGGGTTACATTTGCTAAAATCCTCGAAATCATTCGCAGCTACGATTTCCTGGGTAGCCAGATGTCGGCGTAAGCGCTTCATTCCTGCACTTCGTAGAACGTCATGCTGAGCGAAGCCGAAGCATCTTTCCTGCGCAACTAATTTGAGTTAGTGCAGCGGTAAAGATGCTTCGGCTTTGCTCATCATGACGTTCTTCTTATCCCCTAAATTTCAATTAAATACTAACTCATCATGTCTAAAACTGACGCGGCCTTAGCCAAGAAAATAGCTTCTTTCGACCCCAATGCTCCCGGCGACGCGGCGGGCGGTCTGTTCGGCCTGCCCTTCACGGCCGAAGAAGCCCAGGTGGTGGTGGTGCCCGTGCCCTGGGAGGTGACGGTGAGCTACCGAGCCGGCACGGCCGACGGACCCGCTGCTATCCACGAAGCCTCGCTGCAGGTTGACCTCTACGACCCGGACCTGCCCGATGCCTGGAAACTGGGCCTGGCTATGGAAGATGCCGACGAAACCATTGCCGATACAAGCCGCAAGCTGCGCCCCCGGGCGGCCGATTACATTGGCTGGCTAGAAGCCGGCGAGCCCGAGGCCGAACATGCAAAAATGAGCGGTGTGCCCGGCCAGGTGACGGCCGAAGGCGAGAAAATGCTGAAGTGGCTCAAGGATAAAACCGGCGCTTTGCTCGACGCCGGCAAAGGGGTGGTGGTGCTGGGCGGCGACCACAGCACGCCGCTGGGCTATCTGCATGCTCTGGCCGAGCGCCACGAAGAGTTTGCCATTCTGCAGTTTGACGCGCACTGCGACCTGCGCCCGGCCTACGAAGGCTTCCGCTACTCGCACGCCAGCATCATGCACAACGCGCTGGAATTGCCGCAGGTGAAGAAGCTGGTGCAGGTAGGCATTCGCGACTATTGCCAGCAGGAGGCTGAGGTCATCGACAAGTCGAATGGTCGGGTGGCGCTATTTGGCCAGCGTTTTTTGAGCGATGAGAAATTTGCCAAGAAATCCTGGAAGAAGGTATGCGGCAAAATCATCGCGCAGCTGCCCAAGAAGGTGTACATCAGCTTCGATATTGATGGCCTCGACCCCAAATTGTGCCCCGGCACCGGCACCCCCGTGCCCGGCGGCCTGGAGTATGAGGAAGCCACTTACCTGCTGCGCGCCATCGTGCGTTCGGGCATCACCATTATCGGCTGCGATTTGAACGAAGTGGCCCCCGGCGACACCGAGTGGAACGCCATTGTGGGCGCGCGCCTGCTCTACCAACTTTGCAACTGGATGGCCGTATCGCAAGGACGGCTCACGGCGAAGGGCGTCGCGGCCGAATAAGCTTCTTCCACCTTAATCCCCGTTCACATGCTTGGTTTTATTCTCAAATTCATTCTCACAGCCGCCCTGGTGTATGGCCTGAGCATGGTGCTGCCGGGCGTGGCGCTCGGCGGGTTCAGCAGCGCGCTCATTTTGGTGCTAGTGCTGGGCCTTTTGAATGCCATCGTAAAGCCTATTCTTAAAATTCTGGGCTTTCCCATCACGGTGCTCACGCTGGGCCTGTTCCTGCTGGTTATCAACGTCATCATTGTGAAGCTGGCCGATTTCCTGATGGACAGCTTTGATGTGCATGGCTTTCTCAATGCATTGCTATTCAGCCTGGCGCTGTCGGTGGTGAATGCCATTGTGGATTTGGTAATTGACTAAGCCTGGATGTCAGCAATAGAAAAGGGCCTCCCGCGTATGCGGGAGGCCCTTTTTTGTAGAACTTCGGCTAGGCCTGCGCCTGGTTGCGCAGCCGCCAGCGCCCGTACCGCCCACCAGATAATAGACGTAAGAAGCAGGAACGGCCACAGTGCTACCAAACCGATGACGAGACTGGTGATAATCGTCCAGCCCAGATAGAAGGATTCGGCCGCGCGGCTGGCGAACGATACCACCGGCGCCTCGGGCACAGTTTGGGGTAGGGGCTGGTAGCAGGTGAGCGAAATGGTGGAGTAAGCTACTTCGTCGTTCAAGGTTTTGAGGCGGCTTTCGGTGCTTTCGATTTCCTCACGTACTTCGCCAATTTTTCCTTCGATTTCCAGCACCTCGCTGATTTTTTTGGCGCGGGCCAATAGGTCAATGTAACGCTTTTCGACGGCTCGCTTGGTGGTGAGGCGGGCGGCTACGTCGGCGTGCTGCGCGGTCACGTCGTCGGTGGTCAGCTTCTTCTCCTCCACCGTACCTACGCCCCCCAGCGCAGCCATCAGGGGCTGGAAGCGGGCCGGCGCTACCCGAATGGTCATGGCCTGTCGCCATTCGCCGTCGGCCCGCACTTCGGTCGACGCGCTCAGGTAGCCGCCGTTGCGATGCACCAGGCTGTCGAGGCTGGCGCTGGCGCGGGGCAGGTTGGTTACCTTCAAGCGCAGGTCGGCGTGGTAGATGAGCAGGCGGGACGGCGCAACGATAGATTCGGTGTAGGGCCGGGGGCCGGGCAGTACAGTAGCAGTGGCTTCACGGTCGTCGTTTTGATTTTGGCTCGGCGCCGACGGGGCGATAAGCATTGCCGGAGCATTCATCTCCCGCAATGGCGCATCGGCAACCGCCTCATCAGCTTCTTCCTTATGTGCGTGGCTGCAACCACCCAACAACACGGCCAGACCCAGCGCAAAACCCAGATGGTACTTCATGATTTTTAGCGATAAAGTGAATCCTGAAACGGTAGCTGCGCCGCTTCCTTTATGCCAACGAACCAGGTAGTGTAACCCATATATCCGGAAATAAAAATGCCTGACTGCAAAGCCAGGCATTTTTATTGTCAAGCCACAGATGGGCCTATACCCGGCGGATTTCGGCACCCAGGGCATTCAGGCGCTGGTCGATGAACTGGTAGCCGCGGTCAATCTGCTCCACGTTGAGGATGGTGCTAGTGCCTTCGGCCGAGAGGGCAGCGATAAGCAGGGCCACCCCGGCCCGGATATCGGGCGAGGTCATCGTGATGCCGTGCAACTGCTTCTGCTGGTCGAGGCCAATGACGGTGGCGCGGTGCGGGTCGCAGAGGATAATCTGGGCGCCCATGTCGATGAGCTTGTCCACGAAAAACAGGCGCGACTCGAACATTTTCTGGTGAATGAGCACCGTACCCTTGGCCTGGCAGGCCACCACCAGCACAATGCTCAGCAAATCGGGGGTGAAGCCGGGCCAGGTGTGGTCCGAAACCGTGAGGATGGAGCCGTCGAGGTAGGTGGCAATTTCGTAGTGCTTCTGGGCCGGAATATGGATGTCGTCGCCCCGGAATTCGAGCTGAATGCCCAGCTTGCGGAAGGTATCGGGGATGAGGCCGAGCTCGGGAATCTGGCAGTCTTTGATGGTGATTTCGGAGCCCGTCATGGCCGCCAGGCCAATAAAGGAGCCGATTTCAATCATATCGGGCAGCATGCGATGGTCGGTGCCGCCGAGGCTGTCGACGCCCACGATGGTGAGCAGGTTCGAGCCAATGCCTTGAATGTTGGCGCCCATGCGCACCAACATGCGGCAGAGTTGCTGCAAATAAGGTTCGCAGGCGGCGTTGTAAATGGTGGTTGTGCCTTCGGCCAGCACGGCGGCCATCAGGATGTTGGCCGTGCCGGTCACGGAGGCTTCATCGAGCAGCATGTGGGTGCCGGTCAGCTTGCCGTCAACCTTGATTTTGTAGAAGTCCTTGCCTTCGAGCGTGAGCTTGCCGCCCAGCTTTTCGAGGCCCAGGAAGTGCGTGTCCATGGGCCGGCGGCCAATTTTGTCGCCGCCGGGCTTGGGCAGCTGGCAGCGGCCGTAACGCCCCAGCATAGGCCCCAGAATCATCACCGAGCCGCGCAGCGCGCCGGCTTGTGCAATAAATTCCGGTGTGTCGAGGTAGTCCAGATTAACGTCCTCGGCCTGAAAAATATACGTGTCGGTGGCCAGCTTGCCCACTTTCACGCCCATGTCGCGCAGCAATTCGATGAGTTTATTGACGTCGCGGATGTCGGGAATATTGCTGATGGTAACCGGCTCGGGGGTGAGCAATACCGCGCAGAGAATCTGGAGGGCTTCGTTTTTAGCGCCCTGGGGCGTGATTTCGCCGCGCAGCTGCTTGCCGCCGCGTACTTCAAATGCTGCCATTTGTGTAGGTGTTTAGTATTCGGGTGTTCAGATAGTCAGAACGTCATGCTGAGCGCAGCCGAAGCATCTCTACTGTGCAACTAATTCTTTTTAGTAATGCAGTAGAGATGCTTCGGCTGCGCTCAGCATGACGTTCGTTGAAATTGGAATTACTGAGGCGGCTGCTGTGGCTCCTGGCTACGGCCTTTTTTGCGCTTTTTGCCATTTTTGCCGCCGAAGCTGTTGCCACCCCGGTTGTCGCGGTTCTCGCGTCGGTCACGGCCCTCGCGCTGCTGAGAGGGCTGCGGGACGATGAATGCCGGCGTACGACCAACGGCCGTTTCAAACAGCCCCTCGGCATCTACCAGGGCCGGGTCGAGCCGGAGCTGACCGCCCGACAGCTCGCTCAGGTGCCGCAGGATGGTCACGTCCTTGGCGTTTTCCTTGTTGTGCTGGCGGTAGAGGAATTTCATGGTGCGGCCAATCTGCACCGTGGCCTGCTCGCGCTCGGTGGCGTCTTCCAAGGTCAGGGCCTTGGCGATGAGGGCCTCAATACCGGCACCGTAGGCCCGGAGGCGGGGCGCGGTGCGGGGGTAGGGCACGCGGGCCGGCTTCTCGGTGCGCACCGTCAGGCTGCGGAGGGGCACTGGTGCATCCAGAGTAACCTCCTCGCTGGCCATGGCGTGCAGGTGGTTCCAAAGGCGGGTTTGCACTTCCGGCAACTCGCGCAGCGCAGGCTGCAGGCGCAGCATAAGCTGCACAATCTGCCCGGCCCGCTTGGTGCGCTCGGCTTGGTCCTCAATGTCTTTGAGGCCCTGAATGAGCTGGTAAGTGCTTTGCCCATATTCGCGCACCAGCAGTTGCAGGTGGAAGGGCAGGTTGGTGAAGTCAGTCATAAAAAAGAGTAGGGGAGTCCGCGCAGGCGGGGCCCAGGCCAAAGATAAGGCCCCAAGATGGTCGGCCGTCTTTGTATGGAAAAACGTCATGCTGAACGCAGCCGAAGCATCTCTAAGGCAATAGTAAATGATTACGTTGCGCGGTAAAGATGCTTCGGCTACGCTCAGCATGACGGCCAACCGATTCGGCTAGCCGAAAACAATTAATGCACCCGCAGCTTGGCGAAGCTCAGCAGCAGCACTTTCTCGCCCACTTCCTCGAAGAGAATGGTGGCCTTGGTGGTGCCCTGCTGGTTTTCCAGCGCGTTCACTACGCCGAAGCCGAACTTGGCGTGCTCCACGCGCTGCCCGGTTTGCAGCTTGGAGGTGTCGGAGGGCGCGAAATCGGTCGGGGCCACGTACTTCGTAGCCTGCACTTTACGGGGCGCGGTGGGAATCAGGTTCGAACGGCGCTCAAAAACGTGCTGAAACGGCGAGCCTTCGCCCGCGCCGGGCCCGGCCGAAAACTTCACGTTGAGGTACTGCGGGTCAATTTCATCCAGAAAGCGGCTTTTCTCGCAGCTGCGCAGATTGCCCCACTGGTAGCGCGAGGTAGCGTAGCTGAGCGTGAGCTTCTTCTCGGCCCGCGTGATGGCCACGTAGAATAGGCGACGCTCTTCTTCCAAATCGGCCCGCGAGGTAATCATCATCTGGCTCGGGAAGAGGTTTTCCTCCATGCCCACGATGTACACGTTGCGGAATTCCAGGCCTTTAGCGGAGTGAATGGTCATCAATGTCACGGCTTCGCCTTCCTGGGCGGCATCCTTCAGGTCGGAGTCGGTGACGAGGGCAATGTCCTGCAGGAACGCGCCGAGGCTCTTGTCTTCGCGCTCGGGGTCGTCCACATACTCCTTGATGCCGTTGAGCAATTCCTGGATGTTTTCGTAGCGAGAAAGGCCTTCAATGCTCTTGTCGGCGTACAATTCCTCCAGCATGCCGGAGTTTTTGGCGATGAACTTAGCAGCTTCAAACGCGTCCTCCTTGCCGGCTACCACGATGTAGCTCTTGATTTTCTCAGCAAAGCCCACCACCGGGTTGCTCACCCGCGCAGCCATAAATTGGTCGGCGTTGGATACCACTTCCCACAGCGTGTGGTTGGCTTCTTCGGCTGTCATAATTAGTTTACTAATGGTGGTGTCACCAATGCCGCGCTTCGGATAATTAATTACCCGGCGAATGGCCTGCTCGTCGTTTTGATTGACTGTGAGGCGCAAATAAGCCACCAAATCCTTGATTTCCTTGCGCTGGTAAAAGCTCAGGCCGCCAACAATCTTGTATTTGATATTTAATTTCCGCAATGATTCTTCCATCGCGCGGCTTTGCGCGTTAGTGCGGTAGAGAATAGCAAAATTGTCGTACGACAAGTGGCCATTCATCTTGTCCTCAAAGATGGAATTAGCAACCAACTTGCCTTCCTCGTTGTCGGAAGCGGCTTTGATTACCTCAATCAGCGTCCCGTCTTCGTTCTCCGAAAAGACGTCCTTGCGCAATTGCGCTTGGTTGTTTTTAATGACCGAATTAGCGGCCCACACGATATTTTTCGTGGAGCGGTAATTCTGCTCCAGTTTAAATACCTGTAATTCGGGATAGTCTTTCTCAAAATTGAGAATGTTGGAAATGTCGGCACCGCGGAAGGCGTAAATACTCTGCGCATCGTCGCCCACCACGCAGATATTCCGCTCTTTAGCCGCCAGCTTGCGCGTAATTAAATACTGCGAATAGTTGGTGTCCTGGTACTCGTCCACCATCACAAACCGGAACATATTCTGATATTTATTCAGAACATCGGCGTGGTCGCGAAACAGCACGTTGGTGTTGAACAGCAGGTCGTCGAAATCCATCGCGCCGGCCTTGAAGCAGCGTTGCTGGTACTGCTGGTAAATCACGCCAATCTTGGGGCGCAGGGCCGCTTCGTCGTCGGCTTTGATAGCCGGGTCGCTCAAATATTGGTTGTGGGAAATCAGCTTGTTTTTGGCGGCCGAAATCCGGCCTAGCACCACGCTGGGCTTATAGAGCTTGTCGTCGAGCTCCAGCTCCTTTACAATCTGCCCCATCAGGGTTTTGGAATCCTGCGTGTCGTAGATGGTGAAGCTGCGTGGGAAACCGATTTTGTCGGCCTCGGACCGCAGGATTTTGGCAAAAACCGAGTGAAAGGTGCCCATCCAGAGGCTGCGGGCGGCGGGACCAACCACCTTCTCCACACGGGCGCGCATTTCCTTGGCGGCTTTATTGGTGAAGGTGAGGGCGAGGATGTTGAACGGGTCGACACCCTGTTCGAGCAGGTGGGCAATGCGGTAGGTGAGCACCCGGGTTTTGCCCGAGCCGGCGCCCGCGATAATCATGCAGGGACCATCGGTTTGCATCACCGCGGCGCCTTGCGACGGATTGAGTAGGGAAAGATAATCTAGTGCCATTATTCAGGTAAAACGAGCCCGCAGCGAGAGCCGCAAAGGTACTACATTTGGCAAAGAGCCCGGAAACAACCGGCTTTCTGCTGCTAAAAAGCTTAGGCAACGGCAAAGGCTTTAGTAACTTGTAACATGGCTTTCCCTTCCCTCAGTTCGGTCAGCGGCTGGAAAATCGGCTTCTGGAGCGCCCTGCTTTTTTATGCCCTTGGGCTGGTCATTACGGTGGGCTTGGCCCAAGTGATGCCCGTGGCGGATATGTGCAATCCGGGGCTACCATTCTTCACGGGGCTGCTGACGCTGGTATTTGGTGCCTGCGGGCTTATTGCCGCATTGCTGGCGCTCCTCTTTGGCTACCGGCCGCCGTTTTTGATGGGATTTATTGCGGCCAACGTCATGGTTCTGGTAGGGCCGGCCCTGCTGATTTTGGTTTGACGCCGGGCACTTAGGGGTGGCAAAGAAGTATCTTTGTCATCCTCCTCAAGCGCCGCATTATGATTATTATCCAGGAAACGGTTATTTCTGACGACATCGCCGACCATTTTTTCGTCTGCAACCTCGAAGCCTGCAAAGGCGCCTGCTGCGTGGAGGGCGACCTCGGCGCGCCCCTGGAAGAAGCCGAGCTGCGCATTCTGGAGCAGGAATACGCCAACATCGAGCCCTTCCTGAATGAAGCCGGCAAGGCGGCCATCAAGGCCCAGGGCCTGTACATCAAGGATTGGGAAGGCGACTACAGCACCACCACCATCGACGATAAGGAGTGCGCTTACGCGCTATATGATGAGCGCGGCATCTTGAAATGCGGTATCGAGCAGGCATATCTGGCCGGCGCCACCACGTTCAAAAAGCCCATCAGCTGCCACCTGTACCCCATTCGCATCACGAAGTATGAGGGATTTGACGCGCTGAACTACGACCGGTGGGGCATCTGCAATCCGGCTTGCTCGTTTGGCAGTACGCTGGGCGTGCGCATCTACCAGTTTCTGAAGGAACCGCTGATTCGCAAGTACGGCGAGAGCTGGTATGGCCAGTTGGTGCAGGAAATTGAGAATCCGACAGAGGGGAAGAAGTAAAAAAGTTAATTATATGTAAAAGAGAACGTCATGTCGAGCGCAGCCGAGACATCTCACGTGCCAGAGTAAATAATTACTTCGGCACGCGAGATGTCTCGGCTGCGCTCGACATGACGTTCTTGCGTTTTCAGTCGGAAGCTTACGCCTCTTCCTTCACCACAATCTTCTCAATTTCGTCGTCGGCTTTAATCTGGTCGATAACGTCCAGGCCATCCACTACTTTGCCGAATACGGTGTGCACGCGGTCGAGGTGGGCGGTGTTGTCGCGCGAGTGCACGATGAAGAACTGCGAGCCGCCCGTGTTTTTACCGGCGTGGGCCATGCTGAGGACGCCGCGCTCGTGGTACTGGTGGCCGCCGCTGGTTTCGCAGTCGATTTTGTAGCCGGGGCCGCCGGTGCCGGGGTGGCCTTTGGCGCCGGCCCGGGTGTTGGGGCAGCCGCCCTGAATGACGAAATTCGGGATGACGCGGTGGAATTTCAGGCCATCGTAGTAGCCTTTCTGGGCCAAGTCGGTAAAGTTTTTGACGGTGTTCGGAGCGTCCTGCTCGTAGAACTCAACCTTCATCACGCCTTTTTTGGTGTGGATTTCTGCGGTTTTCATGTATCGGAACTTGGTGGATTTAACGAATGATACGGCAAGCGCCGCACATTGGAGGGCGCGAAGGTAAGAAAACCGACCAGCATCGAAACAACCCTACGGGGGCATTTGTCCGTAACCCTGAGCGCCACACTGGCATATACCCTTCTTACTTTTTTCACACCTGCGTTTTACATGAAAAAACATTTCGCTCCGCTACTCGCTGCCCTGGCTACTTCGCTCCTAATGGCCAGTTGCGGCAACGACAAGCCCGCCACCACCGAAACCGGCGCGAGCACCGTCAACCCCGCCGACTCGCTCGCGGCGCTGGCCGGTGATTCGGCCCGGATGGCCAAGCCCGGCGGCGTGATGGTGGACGGCGTGGCCATGACGGCCGACAAAAACATCGTCGAAAATGCCTCGGCGGCCACCAGCGTCAGCACCCTAGTGTCTGCCGTGAAGCAGGCCGGCTTGGTGGAAACCCTGAGCGGCCCCGGCCCCTTCACTGTATTTGCTCCCACCAATGCCGCTTTCGAAAAGCTGCCCAAAGGCGCACTAGCTGGCTTGATGGACGAGGCCAGCAAAGCGAATCTGAAAGGCGTGCTCACTTACCACGTCATCCCTGGCCGCCTCGTGGCTGCCGACCTCAAGGATGGCCAAGAACTGACCACGGTGAATGGCGAAAAGCTGCACATCTCGGTGAAAGACGGCAAAGTGATGGTGAGCAACGGCAAGGATGCCCCCGCCACCGTGCAAATTGCCGACGTGATTTCCAGCAATGGCGTGACCCACGTCATTGATGGCGTGGTGTTACCGCTGGCCAAATAAGACGTCGTCATTGCGAGTGGAGCGTAGTGCAACGTGGCAATCCGTCCTCTCAAAACCAGATACGTCCTTGAGTGAAAAGCCCCAACTCTGAATAGAGTTGGGGCTTTATTGCGTTCATAAGGAAAGACTTTCTCACAACTCGAGGCTGGTCGCATTAAGAGGACGGATTGCCGCGGCCTGCGGCCTCGCAATGACGAGCTGGCGCAGGCGTTAATGCCGGTTGTCCTCGCCGGCCAGCATGCTGAGGTAGCTGTCGTAGCGGGGCAGGGCGATGCGGCCCTGGTCCACGGCTTCGCGCACGGCGCAACCGGGCTCGTGGGTGTGCTGGCAGTTATGATAGCGGCACTGGCCCAGCAGGGCGCGGAATTCGGGGAAGTAGCCGGCCAGCTCAGCGGGCGGCAGGTCGACGAGGCCCAGCTCCTTGATGCCGGGCGTGTCGATGATGAATGTACCGGGGCGCACTTCCAGCATTTCGGCGAAGGTCGTGGTGTGCACGCCTTTGTCGGAAAAGTCGCTGATTTCGGCGGTTTTCAGGTCGAGGTCGGGCACTAGGGCGTTGATGAGCGTGCTTTTGCCCACGCCGGAATGGCCAGCCAGCAGGCTTACTTTGCCTTCCAGCAGCTGGTCGATTTCGGCCACGCCCTCGCCCAGGCTGGCGGCGCAGGTGCGGCTGGGGTAGCCCAAGCTGGCGTACATGCCCGCAATTTCGGCCTGGTAGGCAAAGCCTTCCTCGTCGTACAAATCCGTTTTATTGAACAGCAGCGTGACCGGAATGTGGTAGGCCTCGGCCGTGACCAAAAACCGGTCGATAAACCCAAACGAAGTGGCCGGCGACACCAGCGTAACCACCAGCATGGCCTGGTCCAGATTGGCGGCTACGATGTGCACGTGGCCGGTTTTGTGCACCGAGCGGCGCACGATGTAGTTGCGGCGTGGGGCGATGTGCGAGATGACGCCCGCGCCCTCGGCCTGGGCCTCGACGGTGAAATCGACCTGGTCGCCCACGGCCAGCGGGTTGCTGGCTTTCAGGCCTTTCATCTTGAATTTGCCCCGCAGGCGGCAGCGGTACAGCTGGCCCGACGCTGCGCGCACGACGTACCACGAGCCCGTCGATTTTACAACGACGCCGTGCAGCAGGGGCGGGGCAGATTGGGTGGTTTCTGAGTTCATCAGGGGGCAGCAGTGAGGCCGGGCAGCGCGGCCATGATGGTGCGGGTGGCGCCCGCCTGCCCGTGTACGTAATCGAGCAACACGTCTTGCAGCCGCAGCCGCAACTCTTCGTTGCGCAACAAAGGTGCGAAAGCCGCTTCCAGCTCCGTGGCATCGTGAATGGGGAAGGCGCATTTCAGCGCTACCAACTCTACGGCTTCCTGAAACTTGCCGTAAGTCGGCCCGAAAAACAGCGGCAGGCCAAAAGCAGCGGCCTCCAGCGTATTATGCAGGCCCTTGCCGAAGGCGCCGCCGATGTAGGCAAACTTACCAAACCGGTAGAGCTGGCTCAGCAAGCCCACGTTGTCAAACAGCAGCACGCGGGCCTGTGCGGCGTTGGCCGTGGTGGCCTGCGAGTAGCGCAGCACCTGGCCCGGCAGCGCGGCTTCCACGAGGCGCAGGTTGGTTTCGGTGATTTCGTGCGGGGCCACCAGCACCCGCAACTGCTGGTGTTTCTGGAGCAGCGGCGTGAGGGCCGGCAGGTCTTCGGGCCAGCTGCTGCCCACCACTAGCACCGGCGCGCCATCAGCCACAAAGGCATCGACCACCGGCAGCGGCCGGTGCGCCGAGGCTGCCGTAGCCACCACCGTATCAAAGCGGGTATCGCCGGCCACGCTCACTTGCTGAATGCCGTGTTGGCGCAGCAGCGCCGCCGAGCTTTCATTTTGGGTGAAAATGTGGGCAAAACGCGAAAGAATTCGACGAAAGAAGCCGCCCCAAGGCTTGAAAAACATTTGGTCGGGCCGGAAAATGGCCGACACCACCACGGCCGGAATGCCGCGCCGGTGCGTTTCCGTCAGGAAATGGTACCAGAACTCGTACTTCACAAACACCACCAGCCGGGGCTGCACCGCATCGAGAAAAGCCCGGGCGTTGCCGCGCGTATCCAAAGGCAGGTAGAAAATATAGTCGGCGCCCGGCCAGTTTTTGCGGATTTCGTAGCCCGAAGGGGAGAAGAACGTGAGCACCAGCTTGGTGCCCGGGTAGGCTTTGCGGTGGGCTTCAAGCAGCGGCCGGCCCTGCTCGAACTCGCCAAGCGAAGCGCAGTGGAACCACACGCGCGGCGCGGTATCGTTACTTAATGTTTGGCGAATGTAGGCCAGCAGGCCGCGGCGGCCGGCCACCCAAGCGGCCGCTTTGGGCACAAATGGCGCCAGCAGCCGCAGCAGCAGGCCATAAAGACCCAGGCCGATGTTATAGAGGAATAGCAAGCCCCAAAATTACGCAGTAGCGTGAACTTTCAGTTCGCGTCCCCGCGCCGCTTGGCATTCTTTCCGGGACGCGAACTGAAAGTTCGCGCTACTAAGCTGAACCAGAAACGCCTTTAGTCCTCCGACGTTTCCTGCCAGTCGGCGGGGCAGGACTCGCCGTTTTTCTCGAAATGCTGCAAGGCATCAATCATGCGCAGGGCCTCGGTGAGACTGCGGCCTAGCGGCCGGTCATTGATGAGCTGGTGACGCACAATGCCGTCGCGGTCGATGAGGAACAGGCCGCGGTAGGCGAGGGGCGAGCCCACGTACACCATTTCGCCCTGCTCGGTGTAGTCGTAGTGGCCGCCCAGCACGTCGTAGTTGGCCGAAATGGTTTTGGTCGCATCGGCCACCAGCGGGTACTTCACCCCGAAAATGCCGCCTTTCTCACGCGGCGTCAGCTGCCAGGCCAGGTGGGCGTACTGCGTGTCGGTGGAGCAGCCCACCACGGCCACGTTGCGTTTCTCAAACTCGGCCAGCCGGTCTTGGAAAGCCAGAATTTCGGTGGGGCACACCCGGCTGAAATCGGCGGGGTAGAAGTAGAAAAGAACGTGCTTTTTGCCCAAGTAGCGGTCCAGCGAAAAATCCTCTTCGAAGGTGCCATCAATGACGGCTGTGGCTTTAAAGGAAGGGGCGCGCTTGCCCACGAGAACTGCCATTTATTGCTTCTGTAAATGATGATAATGGCTGTGTGTACGCAAGAATTAAAGAAACGTCATGTTGAGCGCAGCCGAAGCATCTTTACCGCAGTAGCAAATGAATTACTTGCGCGGTAGAGATGCTTCGGCTGCGCTCAGCATGACGTCCTGATTATGCACTACTTCCCGATGAATTCCGGCTTGCGCTTCTCCACAAACGCGGCCATCCCTTCTTTCTGGTCTTCCGAAGCAAACGTGAGGTAGAAGTTCTTGCGCTCGAAATGCAGCCCTTCCTCCAAGTGCGTTTCAAACACGCGGTTGATGGATTCCTTGGCTAGGCGCGCCGCCACCGGGCTCATGGCCGCAATGCGGGCCGCCAGGCGGAAGGCCTCTTCCAGGTACTGGCCCACGGGCACCACGCGGTTCACCAAGCCCACGCGGTGGGCTTCGTGGGCCGAAATGAACTCGCCCGTGAGCACCATTTCCATGGCCTTGGCCTTGCCCACGGCCCGGGCCAAGCGCTGGGTGCCGCCCGCGCCGGGCATGGTGCCCAGCCTGATTTCGGGCTGCCCGAACTGCGCCGTTTCGGATGCCACCAGCATGTCGCAGGTCATGGCCAACTCGCAGCCGCCGCCCAGCGCAAAGCCTGACACCGCCCCAATCAGTGGCTTGCGAAACCGCCGAATCTGCTCCAGCGTGGCAAACCGGTCGTCAAGAAACATATCCACGGCCGTTTTACCGGCCATTTCCTTAATATCGGCCCCGGCCGCGAAGGCCCGCTCGTTGCCCGTGAGGACGACCACACGCACTGCCTCATCGGCATCGAGCGCCTGTAGCGCGTCGCGGATTTCGCGGACTAATTGCCCATTTAAAGCATTGAGTTCTTTGGGCCGGTTGAGCTGAACGAGGGCCACGCCAGGCCGCGCCTGGGGCGTTACGAGGAGGAAATCCATAAGTAGCGCGGACTTTTAGTCCGCGAGTTAAAACGATGATTTTAAAAAGCCGACAGCTGAAGCCGCGGACTGAAAGTCCGCGCTACGACGCCTGGCACACAAACTGAAACGTGCTGCGCGTGCGCTGCTCCAGCAGCAGGCGCTTGCCCGCCGTGAGCTGCGCAATGCTGGCCGCGTCGTAGTTTTTGATGGTGAAAAGCTGCACGCCGGTGTTGTAGTGCAGGGTAAACTGCTCGCGCAGCAAATCGAGCAGCTGATGCACCCGCCGCTCCACAAAATCGGTGCACACCGAGAAGCTGATGGCCGAGTTCTGCATCACGTTAATCTTGAGTTTGGCTTGCGCCAGCGCCGCAAAAATCACGGCCAGATTCTCCTCCGAGATAAACGAAAAGTCCTTGCTGGCAAAGGACAGCAGACACTGGTCGGCCTTGCGAATGAAGGCGGGCGCCAGCGCCGGGTGCTGGCAGTCGTGAATGAGCGTGCCCTCGGCAGCCGGGTCCAGAAACGACTTCACGCGCAGCGGAATGTTGCGGTCGGCCAGCGGTTTCAGCGTTTTGGGGTGAATGACCGAGGCGCCGTAATATGCCATTTCGATGGTTTCGCGGTAGCTGATTTCCGGGTAGCGCACCGTGTCGGGGAAGATTTTGGGGTCGGCATTGAGCAGGCCCGCCACGTCTTTCCAGATGGTTACCGCCTCGGCCCGCAAGCAGTAGGCTAGGATGGCGGCCGTGTAGTCGGAGCCCTCGCGGCCGAGGGTGGTGGTGCGCTCCTTATAAATGGTTTTGGCGGGGTCCTGCGTCGTAGCCACTCCGTAGCTGGTGCCACCCAAAAAGCCCTGCGTAACAACCGGCCCGGCAAGTAGCAATTCAGTCAGACCGTAGCGAACATTTGCCGCCGTCTTCTGCCAGTCTACCCGCGCCTCACGCCAGGAAGTATCGGTGCTAATCAGTTGCTGACTGTTGAAGCTCTGCGCGCCGAGCGCATGGGCTACTAGCTGCGACGCGAGCATTTCGCCAAAGCTGACCACTTGGTCATAATACTCGTCATAATCATCAGTGGCCTTGATTTTCGCTAAACGCTGCCGCAGTTGGAGAAGTAGCTTATTGAAGTACCAGCCTATCGACGACTCCGAAGTCAATCCCAATTTGGTGGCAGTTTGCTGATGAAACTGCTCCAGTAGCTGGAGCTGCGCCTCGTAGCTCTGTTGCTTGTACGCCAAGTCATAAATCTCCTCCAGCGCGTTGGTCGTCTTGCCCATCGCCGACACCACCACCACCAGCGGCCCCTGCGGCCCAAAGTCCCGCACGATGCGGCACAGGTTGAGAATAGCCGCCGCGTCTTTCACCGACGCGCCCCCGAATTTGTACACCTGCAACTTTTCCATCAGCGGCAAAGGTAGGGGCGGCAGCAGGCTTACACGAAAGCTTTTGGCAACTGCGAAAAGCGCAAGAAAAGCCCGCCTCAGGCGCGTTGAGCAAACGTATGCGCTTAAAAAAGGGCAACTTCCTACAAAAAACTACGGTCCTGCCGGAGTAGCTTTGTTGTCCGTTCCCGCCACCTCATTTAGCTATTTATATGGACCACAACAAGCTGGCCTTGCCCGTTGGCACAACCCTCGACCGCTTCATCATGCGCAAGCAGGAAGACTTCCCCTACGCCACCGGGGAGCTTTCGCAGCTGCTGCGCGACATCGCCCTGGCCGCCAAAATCGTCAACCGCGAAATCAACCGCTCGGGCCTCATCGACATCGCCGGCGCCTACGGCAGCCAGAACGTGCAGGGCGAAGACCAGCAGAAGCTCGACGTCATCGCCAACATCCGCTTCATCCGGGCCCTGCGTAACGGTGGCGAAGTCTGTACCATCATTTCGGAAGAAGACGACGAGATGATTCAGACCGGCAACAACCAAGGCAAGTACGTGGTGGCCATCGACCCGCTCGACGGGTCGTCGAACATTGACGTGAACGTGAGCATCGGCACCATTTTTAGCATCTACCGCCGCGTGTCGCCCACCGGCCGCGAGGGCACCGCCGCCGACTGCCAGCAGCCCGGCACCCACCAGGTAGCCGCCGGCTACGTCATCTACGGCTCCAGCACTATGATGGTGTATACAACGGGCAACGGCGTGAACGGCTTCACCTACGAGCACTCGCTGGGCGAGTTCTTTCTCTCGCACCCCGACATCAGCACCCCCAAAACCGGCAATATCTACTCCATCAACGAGGGCAGCTCCGACTCGTTCTCGCCCGGCGTGGCCGCGTTCGTGCAGCATTGTAAGGACAAGAGCTTCTCAGCCCGATACATCGGTTCGCTCGTGGCCGATTTCCACCGCAACCTCCTCAAGGGCGGCATCTACATCTACCCCGCCACCGCCAAAAACCCCACCGGCAAGCTCCGCCTCATGTACGAGTGCAACCCCCTGGCCTTCATCGTGGAGCAAGCCGGCGGCAAAAGCTCCAACGGCCACCGCCGCACTATGGAAATCGAGCCCCAGGCCCCACACGAGCGCTGCCCCGTCTTCATCGGCAGCAAAGAGCTGGTGGAGCAAGCCGAAGCCTTCATCGCTAAAGAAAAACAGGCCAAAGAAACCCCGGCTATTGAAGCACCTGTTAAGGAAGTAGCTCAGCCCAAAGTGGCTTTGGCTAAATAACGAAGACGCCAGCAACAAAAAAGGCCGTTCCTGCATCAGGAACGGCCTTTTTTGTTGCTTCAGAGACCTGGCCTACTCGGCCTTTTTGCGGCTTTTCTTGGCGGGCGCGGTGGCTTCCGGGTTGCCTTCGGCGGCCGGAGCTTCGTCGGCGGCGCCAATGACGCCACCCGTGCTCAGCGGCTCATCGGCTGCGGGCTCTTCAGCCGTTTTAGCCGATTTGCGCTTGGCTTTGGGGGCAGCCGTTTCTTCAGTAGCGAAAGTTTCATCCGCTTTTTCAGTGGCAGCAGCCTCGGCAGCCTGGTAAGGGCGGTTCTTGCTCACGATGCCGTACCAGGTGGCCAGCTTCTTGATGTCGGAGAGGTACACCCGGTCCCGGTCGTAGTCAGGAATCACGCCGGCCAGAAAACCGGTCAGCTCACCTTCGCTCGACTTGGCCGTCACCGGCGATTCGGCGCCGTGCTTCTGGTAAATGCGCTCAAACACCTCCGTCAGCGGCACCGTCTCCTCCGGGTCCTGGGTATAAATGGAAATTTCCGACAGCAGCGACACTTTGTTGCGAGCCGGGGCCAGCGTCCGGGTGGCTTTCTCGTCGAGGCTTTCCACCAGCACGCCGTGGCGGGCGGCGCGCACCAGGCGGTACAGGCCGGGCATGCCGCTGATGGCGGCCAACTCTTGCAATTCGTAGGGCATTGTACTTAAATGAAGAATGAAAAATGAGGAATGAAGAATGAGGAACGAGGGTGAGAAAGCCAATTGGCAATTCTTCATTCCTCGTTCCTCATTCCTCTTTCAACAAGCGCAAAACTACGAATTATTGCGCATCCGTCGCGTTGGAAGCCGTCTGGCCAAGCTTGAACACGATGGGCAGGCTGGCCCGCACGGGCAGCTCCGGCTTCTTGAATTTCAGCAGCTTCACCACGCGCAGGGCTTCTTCGCCGGTGCCGCCGCCCAGTTGCTTCACAATGCGCATGTCCTGCATCGTGCCATCAGCATTCAGCTGGAAGCTGATGATACACTGGCCCTGAATGCGGTTGCGCTTGGCCATCACGGGGTAGTGCAGCTCCTTGCTGATGAAGTCGTACATGGCCGCCTGGCCACCTTCGTAGTACTCGGCCACCGGAATGGATTTGCCTACGGAGCCGATGCCGGTGCCTTTTTCGCTGGGCGCTTGGCCGGCGGGGGTGGTGTTGGGGGTGGTTTGGGCCAGCGCCGGAGCGGCAGCGGCCAGCAGCAGGCCCAAAGCCAGCTGCGAAACGGAACGGGTTTTCGTCATGATAAAAAAAGTGGGGGGCGGGGAAATAAAGAAGAAAGGCAAACGGCCCGGCAAGGACCAAGCCGCAGTTGGCAATTTAAGGGCCAATCTACGCATTGGCCGCGGCATCGGCCGCCCACTGCTGGTTCACTTCGCCAATAAAGTTGAGCACCTCGTCGCGCCCCAGCCCGGTTTCGGCCGAGGTGAGGAAGTAGCGGGGCAGTTCGTCCCAGATTTCGCTCATCTTCTTCAGGTAGTTGGCCAGCAGGGCCTTGGTCTGGGCGGTCGACTGCTTGTCGGCCTTTGTGAATACCATCACGAAGGGCACGCCTTCTTCGCCCAGCTTCTCCATGAACTCCAAATCGGCCGCCAGCGGCGGGTGGCGCGAGTCGATGAGCACGCACACGCACATCAGGTTGGCGCGGTGCATTAAATAATAGTTAATCATGCGGGCCCATTCCGCCCGCGACGTTTTGCTCACCTTGGCGTACCCATACCCCGGCAAATCGACCAGAAACCAGTTATCGTTGATGACAAAATGATTAATTAACTGCGTCTTGCCCGGCGATGCCGAGGTTTTGGCCAAGCCGTTGCGGCCGGTGAGCATGTTAATTAAGGATGATTTCCCGACGTTGGAGCGACCAATAAACGCGTATTCGGGCATCGTGGGCTCCGGGCAGAGGTCGGCGCGCGAATTGCTGGTCAGGAATCGGGCATCGTGAATAATCATAGGGCAGCAGCGAATAGCAAAAGCAGAAGGAAAGCCCAAAATTACGCCTGAATACCAGGGAATCCCGGCTAAATAAAAATAGGGGAATGAATGGCTATTTCAGGACTGCCTCTATATTTGCGCGGCATGCCCTCCAACTCAACGGGCTCTGTTGCCGCCTTCGACCACCCTATAAATGGCCGACTATTCGCTGAAAACCGCTTTTCGCAAGCAAACGACCTACCTTTGCCCGACTCCCGCCGCACCTGTGGCGATACCAATGTGGAAGGCTAGGCGCTTTGATACGGTTACCTTCTGGGCAAATCAGCATTAAAGCCTAACCCTGGCTTAGAAAATCAGTATAAGCCCCAAATAAAGTTCCCTGCCCTTGCCCGAATAGCGGCGCATTTCTACTGACAACCCCTTCAGAAATTTCTTTTTTCCAAATCACTCCTCCAATGGACAACTTATCCAGAAGGTTACTGCAAGCGTCGTGCGCCGTTGCCCTCACCGCCGCTATCGCCACTCCGGCTGATGCGCAAAGCACGCGCAAGGACCTCAAAACCGGCAACAAGTTCTTCGAGCAGGAAAATTACCGCGCTGCCATCCCGTACTACGAGAAGGTGCTGGCCAAAGACCCGAACAACGCCAAAGCGCTGTTCAATGCTGGTATTTCCTATATGTCGTTCGACAAGGAGAAGGCCAGCGACTACATCTATAAGGCCCAAAAGCTGAAACCGAAAGTGTCGAAAGACGTGGAATACTGGCTTGGCCGGGTTGACCACCTCAACTACAACTTCGACGAGGCCGTGGCCCACTTCCAGGCCTACAACGCCACGCTGAAGAAGAACGACCAGCGCAAGGAGGAAATCGCCCAGCTGATTAAGCACAGCCAGAACGCCAAGGTGCAGTTCAACTCGCCGAAGGACATCTTCGTGAAAAACCTGGGCCCGACGGTGAACACGCCGTACTCGGAGCACAGCCCGGTTATCTCGTCGGATGACAAACTGCTCATTTTCACCTCGCGCGGCGAAAACGTGACGGGTGCGGCCGGCAAGCCGAGCGACAAGAAAAACAAAGCCATTGCCGCCGACGGCGAGTATTACGAAGACGTTTTCGAAGCCACCCGCGTGGACGACGAGAACTGGCAGAAGCCCCGCTCGCTGAGCACTGCGCTCAACGGCAAAGGCCACGACGCCTCGATTCAGCTGTTCGACAACGACACCAAGCTGTTGATGTACCGCAACGACAACAACGGCGACATCTTCGTGTCGGACAAGACCGGCGGCGACTGGTCGGCTCCCAAGCCTCTCAACGGCAACATCAATTCGAAATCCTTCGAGTCGGACGCCTACATCACGCCGGACGGCAAAACCATCTACTTCTCGACGGGTAAGTACTCGGAGGACGGCACGCTGGACCTCTACTACAGCACCCGCACCGATGGCGGTGACTTTGGCCCGGCCAAGTCGCTCGGTGCCAACATCAACACCAAGTACGACGACGACAGCCCGTACCTGAGCAAGGACGGCAAGACGCTGTACTTCTCGTCGCGTGGCCACAACACGATGGGCGGCTACGACATCTTCAAGTCGGATTGGGACAGCGTGGGCCGCAAGTGGGGCGCCGCGCAGAATATGGGTTACCCCGTGAACACCCCGGACGATGACTCCTACTACCGCCTGAGCCCCGATGGCTCGTATGCCTACCTCAGCTCGTACCGCATCGGCGGCTATGGCGAGAAAGACATCTACACCATCAACTACATCAAGAACGCCAACATCCGCGGCAAGGTATTCTCGGCCAAAGACAGCACGACGGTGATTCCGGGTGTGGAGCTGGTGTTCAGCGGCAAGCAGGCCGACAACACGGCCCTGAGTTTCCGCGACATCTCGAAGGCTGATGGCGCTTATCAGGTAGCTGTGCTTTCGGGCCGTACCTACCAGGTGGCGGTGAGCAAAGACGGCCGGCCGATTGAGACGCAGGAATTCCCGGTGCCGGTGTCGACGAATGACTCGACCACCATCATCAAGAATTTCTACATCAACTATGTAGATACTCTCACTGGCGGTTACTTGGCGGCTCGGAACATTTATTTCGATACCGATAAGTACAAACTGCGTCCGGAGTCGATTACCCGCCTGAACGAAATCACTCAGTTCCTGACCACCAATTCGGGCATCAACATCTCGATTGAAGGCCACTGCGACTCGCGCAATACCGACGAGTACAACATGGTACTGGGCCAGAACCGTGCGCAGGCAGCCTATAACTACCTGAAGAAGCAGGGCATCACCGAAACCCGCATGAGCACCGTGAGCTACGGCGAGCGTCGTCCGGCTGCGCCGAACGATTCGCCGGAGAACATGCAGCTTAACCGTCGTGACGAATTCAAAGTTGTGGGCGGCACGGGTGCCGGCATGATTGACAATTCGGGTGCCAGCGGCACGGGCATGGGCTCGACCACCACCACCGGCACCATGACCACGACGACCACCACCGCTGCTCCGCTGACCCCCGGCAAGAGCAAAGTGAAAATGGCCGACGGCACCAAAGTGAAAACCAAGGTGGACGAGGACTCGGACAAAGTGAAGGTGAAAACCAAAGGCCCCAACGGCGAAACCAAAACCACCACCAAAAACGGTGAGCTGGAAGGCAAAGCCAAGGACGCCAACGGCGAGAAAACCAAAATCAAAGCCAAGAACTAATTCTGGCAGAGACTGAAAATTCGGGAAGCGGGCCGGGCAATTGTCCGGCCCGCTTTTTTTGTCACTTTGGTGGAGGTTTCGCCAAATAATAGTTGCATTTGTTAACAAACCCGCCCATTTGGGCGTTGGGGAAGAGCAATTTTCCCGCTTCCTTACCGTTCTTTGCGCCCGCTCATGGCCGTATTACCCTACAAAGACAACTCCGCCGACAAGAAATCGCAGGTTGCCCAGATGTTTAATTCCATCGCCGGCAAGTACGATTTCCTCAACCACTTCCTCAGCGTGGGCACCGACATTTATTGGCGGCGCAAAGCGGTGGACGAACTCAAAGCCCTGCGGCCGGCGCGCATTCTGGACATTGCCACCGGCACGGCCGATTTTGCCATCGAAACCCTGCGCACTGCCGCGCCCGGCGCGCAAGTGACGGGCGTGGACATTTCGGAGGGCATGCTGGAGGTGGGCCGCCGCAAGCTGGCCGCCAAAGGCCTCGGCAACCGCATTCAGCTGGAGCTTGGAGACTCGGAAAACCTGCCGTTCGGCGATGGCGAGTTTGATGCCGTGACGGCCTCTTTTGGGGTGCGCAACTTTGCGCACCTGGAAAAGGGCTTGGCCGAAATGCAGCGCGTGCTACGGCCGGGCGGCAAGCTCGTAATACTCGAATTCAGCAAGCCGACGGCGTTTCCGCTCAAGCAAGCTTATAATTTTTACTTCCGCCGGGTGTTGCCGGTTTTTGGCAAGCTTATTTCCAAAGACCAGTCAGCTTATACGTATTTGCCTGCTTCGGTGCAGGCATTCCCCGACGGCCCCGATTTTCTGGCCATTCTGGCCAAAGTCGGCTTTAAAGAACCTGCATGGCAACCCCTCACTTTCGGCATCAGCTCCATCTACACGGCGCACAAATAAAGCGCCTCGCCTTGGTAGGGGCTTTGCTGCTGTTGCTGCCCACGCTGGCGCAGGCGCAGCGCAAGGCCCGTTCATTCGCGAAGCGCGGCAAAAATGGCACCCTGAAATCCATCACGGTGCAGAACCTGCCCTCTTACGACGAGCGGTGGTTTCACCCCGGCATGTATGTGGCGCTCACCAATTCGCGCTTCAACGTGGAACAGTCGGCGCAGTACGTGGCCCGGCAGAACGTGACGGCCAACGCCATCAACAGCCCCAGTCTGGGGGTGGGCTTCATTGGCGATGCGCGCATTGGCGGGCCGCGCTCGCCGTTTATCTTCCGCTTTGCGCCGGGAGTGAGCTTTCTGACGCGCAAGGTAGAATTCAAGCCGCGCGGCTACCAGTACCCGGACTCGATAGTGACGCAGGATGTGACGGCGACTGTGGTGCAGTTTCCGCTGCTGCTCAAGTACCAGTCGGACCGGCGGCGCAACACCCGCATGTATATGATTGCCGGCATCAGCCCCGTTGTGACGGCCAGCAGCCGTCGCAGCGACCCGTTGCGCAACCAAATACGTGTGGTGAACAGCGACCTGACCTTGGAATACGGGGTAGGGCTGGACCTGTTTTATCCCTTGTTTAAGCTGGCACCGGAGTTGCGCTTTTCGCACGGCTTGCGCAACCTATTGGTGGCGCGCAACGACGTGCTGAGTAGCAGCCTACAGGGCCTGAGCACCAATTCGGTGACGCTGTACATCAATATTCAGAACTAAGGAGAGATAGCGAAATGGGGAGGTGGGGAGTTTGGTGTTTGAGGCGGTAAGTCACGCAACTATAACATCAGATTCCCCACCTCCCCATTTCGCCGTTTCGCTATCTTCCGTATCTCCATCTGCCTTATGAAGACTGCATTTATTACCGGCGCCTCGTCGGGCATTGGCCGGGCTACGGCCGTGGCGCTGGCCGGGGCTGGCTTTGAGTTGGTGGTGACGGGCCGGCGCCGGGAGCGGCTGGATAAGCTGGCGGCTGAATTGGCGCCGACGCCGGTACACGTGCTGGCCTTTGATGTGCGCGACCGGGCGGCGGTGGCGGCGGCCATCGCGACGCTACCCGCTGCCCTGCAGGCCCCCGATGTGCTGGTGAACAACGCCGGCGGCGCCCACGGCCTCAACCCCATTCAGGCCGGCGACCCCAGCGACTGGGACCAGATGCTGGACGCCAACGTGCGCGGCCTGCTGAACGTGACGCACGCCCTGCTGCCGGGCATGACGGCTCGCCAAACGGGCTTTATTCTGAACATTGGCTCCATTGCCGGGCAGGAAGCTTATGCCAACGGCAACGTGTATTGCGCCAGCAAAGCGGCCGTTCAGATGCTCACCAAAACCATGCGGCTCGACCTGCTGCCCACCGGCGTGCGCGTGGCTGAAGTGAACCCCGGCGCGGTGGAAACCGAGTTTTCGCAGGTGCGCTTTAAGGGCGACGAGGCGCGGGCGGCAAAGGTGTACGAAGGCTTCGAACCCTTGCGGCCCGAGGACATTGCCGACGTTATCGTGTTTATGGTGACGCGGCCGCCGCACGTAACTATCGCAGAGGTGCTGGTGCTGGCCGGAGCGCAAGGGGCTGCCACCACCATTGCGCGCAAGTAAGCCGGGACGTTATTCGGCGTAAGCCAGTTGAGCCAATAACTCCCGGTTGAGCGTGTGCGGGCCCGTGAAGGTGAGCAGCCGGGGCGTGGCGCCCAGCTGCTGCAGTCGCGCTTGCTGCTGTTCGGACTGGGCTACTGAAATATATTCGTCTTCGGTGCCGATGACGAGGGTGAGCGGGAGGCCTTGCAGGAGCTGCTGAGCCGCCTCCGGCGCAATATCAGGCGGAAAGCTGCCAGCCCAGAGAATGAGGTGGGCCGGCCGAAACGAGGCCTGCGCCAGCCAGCGGCCCACGGTGGCGGTGCCCTGCGAAAAGCCCAGCACGGTGATTTGAACGTCGGACGGGCATTCGGCCAGCACCTTTTCGGCCAGTTGATTCAGAAAGCCGATGTGGTCGGCGATTTCGTGCTGGCGGTCGTCGCTCGTCATCCAGCTGGCGCCCACGCGGCCGCCGTTGCCGCTGAGATAGAAGCGCGAGAGGCCTTCGGGCGCGATGATGACGATATGCGGGTCGGCCTCGGCGAGGAAGGCGAAGTGGCGGATGAAGTAGGCTGCGAGCTGGCCGTAGCCGTGGCATACAAACCAAACGCGCTGCGTGGCGGCCGAAAGCTCGCCCAGTTGCTGGTAGCGCGCGGTGCGGGCAACGGTAAGGTGGCGTTCCATGCGGTTAGGCCGGCGGCAGGTCGTCGGCCGAAAAGTTGAAGGGCATGAGGGCCGCCAGTGTGCTAAAGCGCAGGATGGTGCCGCTCCGGCTGGGCAGCAGCAGCGGAATGGCTTGGTTCTGGCGGCATTCGTATTCGAGCATCACTTGTCGGCAGGCACCGCAGGGAAAGGCCGCGCCAAAATCGCCGGTAGCAGGCCGGGCGGCTACGGCCATGGCCACGATGGGTGCGTGGCCGGGCTGGCTGGCCGCGAGGCCGAACAGGGCCGTGCGCTCGGCGCACAGGCCGGAGGGGTAAGCGGCATTTTCCTGATTGGTACCCTGGAAGATGGTGCCATCGGCCAGCAGCAGGGCCGCCCCGACGTGAAAGCCGGAATACGGCGCGTAGGCGTGGTTGGTGGCGTCGCGGGCGGCCTGCCAGGCGGCTTGCTCGGCAGGGGTGAGGTCGGTGGCGGAATCCAGCTCTTCGTAGGTCAGAAGCTGCTGGCGGGAAATGCGGGCCATGTGGGCGGGATTAGGGGGCGGCGAAGATAGGCGAAAGTCATCAGCCTTGCCACATGCCGGGCCGCCGCCGCTCCGCTGTCACGGGACTGGTTTCTTGGGCAGCAGGTGCCGCTCCCGGAGCAGGGCCGCCAGCGGACCGGTGGGGCGGACAATGGGCAGCAGGGCTTCGTAGGGAACCTCGACGGTGATTGACCGGTCGGCGTGGTAGGGGCCGGGGAAGCCCAGGCTTTCGTCGTCGCGGTCGTCGTAGCTGAATGTCAGGCCCGTGCCCGTCACCAGAAAGCCGCTGGCGGGCAGCTTACCATTGGCCCCGACATCGCTGTAGTGCACATTTGCCCAAATCGGTTTCAACTGCTGTTGCAGGCAGCGGCGTAGCTGCGGTCCATATCCGGGCATTAGCATGTCGGCCAGGGTCAGCCGGCGGCCGGTACGCAGGTCGTAGGTGCTGCACCGGCTCCACTCGTGCGTGCCCATGCCTTCGTCTCCGGTCGCCATAAAATGTTCAAAATTCACCACCGAGAAAAGGTGGTTGCTGTTATACATCACGTAGATATCCCCATAAAAAAAGTAGCCGAACTGGTCTGCATGCCGGGTGCGCAGCAGCGAATCGACGTACTGATTCATGCGCGGCCGGGGAACGGGCAGGCCCAGGGCAGCGCTTGGCGGGCGGATGGCTCCCTGGGGCCGGCGGAAATTCAGGTAGTATTGGCGAAGCTCCACCGAATCGAGGCGCGTGCTGTCGGAAAAGCCACCGCGAATAAATTGCTTCACCTCCCAGGTTTCCTCGTCGTAGGCCAAGGCATCGGCGTGGGTTTCGTGCAGGGCCACGGGCAGAGTGCGGCGGCCATCGGGGCTGCGCCAAGTGCCGGTGAGCTGGGCGCGTAGGGGGCCATTGAACAGGAGAGTGCCCGTAGGCTTCCAATCGTCTCTTTCGACAAGTTCGGTTTGCCTCCCTTTGCGAATTTTTGATTCCTGACTCAGCCCCAAAGTCCGACCGCGTCGGTCGTAATAATACTGGCCGTGGTAGCCCCAGCGGCCCGAATCCAGCTCCAGCGTCACCGCCTGCTGGCCGATGGTGCCCCGCCAATGGCGCGGGCCCGGCGTGGAATTGTGGTCGAAGCGGGGCGGGGGCAGTGCCGGCAGGGGCGTTTGGGCGGGGGCTTCGACTACTGATGCCAGCAGCAACCACAGTAGGCCGGAGAAACGGAAGCGCATGAGTAAGGCAGTGTTCAGCGTGAGGACGAGGGGCCGGCCGGGGAGGCGGGCCGTATGGTGGGACGGGGCCCCGCAAAGATGGGCTGCCCGGCCCAGTAGAGCCGCCCGGAATGGTGCTTTTGCCAATTCCTTCTGCCTGAATCCCCCATATTTGCCGCATGACTTCCCGCCTTTTGCTCCTTGGGGCCGGCCGCTCGGCCTCGTCCCTCATTCAATACCTGCTGCGCCACGCGCCCACCGAAAACTGGTTTCTGACCGTAGCCGACGCCAACCCCGCCCACCTGGTGCCCGTGCTGGCCGCGCACAGCCAATACGCGCGCGCGGTGCCTTTTTCAACCGAGAATGAAGCCTTGCTGGATGAGCTGGTGGCCCAGGCCGATGTCGTGATTTCGATGCTGCCGGCGATGCTGCACCCCGTGGTGGCGCGGGCCTGCGTGCGCCACGGCCGGCACCTGGCCACGGCCAGCTACGTGAGCCCCGAAATTCGGGAGCTGCACGCCGGGGCGGTGGCAGCAGGCGTGACGCTCCTCATGGAATGCGGCCTCGACCCCGGGCTCGACCACATGTCGGCCATTCGGGCCATTGCGCACATTCGGGCGCGGGGCGGCATGCTAACGAGCTTCAAGAGCTACTGCGGCGGCTTGCTGGCCCCGGCGGCCGAGGGCGACAATCCATGGAAATACAAGTTCACCTGGAACCCGCGCAACGTGGTGCTGGCCGGCCAGAGCACGGCCAAATTTCTGGAAAACGGGCAGCTGCGATTCATCCCTTACCAACAGCTCTTCAGCCGGACTGAGACGCTGACGGTGCCGGAGTACGGCGAGTTTGAAGGCTACGCCAACCGGGATTCGCTCAGTTACCGGGCGCCGTACGGGCTGGACGACATTCCCACTATTTTGCGCGGTACGCTGCGCCGGCCGGGCTACTGCGCTGCCTGGCACGCGCTGGTGCGCCTGGGCCTGACGGACGACGTGGTGAATCTCGACAACCCCGAAACCCTGACCTGGGCCGAGCTGGTGGCGGCGTATCTGCCCACGTCGCTCATTCCGCACCTCGACTTGGCGCAGCGCGTGGCCACCTACCTCGGCCTGAACCCCACTGGCGAAGAAATGGGCCGGCTGAACTGGCTGGGTTTGTTTTCGGACCGGCCGGTGGGCCACGCCCACGCCACGCCCGCCCAACTGCTGGAGCGTCTGCTGGCTGAAAAGTGGCAGCTCCAGCCTCACGACCACGACCTGATTGTGATGCAGCACCTGTTTGAATACGAAGTGGACGGCACGCCGCATCGCCTCACGTCATCCCTGGCTGTGGAGGGCGACGACGCCACCCACACCGGCATGGCCAAAACCGTGGGCCTGCCCTTGGGCATGGCCGTGCGCCGCTTGGTGCGCGGCGAAGTAGCCCAGTGCGGCGTATTGATTCCGGTGCAACCGGAGCTGTACGAGCCCATTCTGGACGAGCTGGCGGCGGATTATGGAATTCGTTTTGAGGAGGTGGTGGATTAAATGCGCCGTTGGGTCAGGGTTTGAGTGATAAGTCGCGGGCCGTCAGATGAAAGTGTTTGCGGCGCAGCTTGCCGCGAATGTCGGCCGGGACGGGGTTGCCCAATCGATAAGATTCGATGATGTTGGCTTCCCGTTCGGGACTGTAGCGGCCGGCTTTCGCCCAGCTGACCGTGGTGAAAGCGGCCGCGGCCAGGGCATCCTGTCGGGCTTCCTGCCCGGTGGGCTGGCCGTTGGGGAGCCGGGCGTACCGTTTGCGGGAGCTGGCCGTATCGGCGGCGGCGGAGTAGCCCGCCGCGCCGCCGCGCTTTTCGCGGAAAAGCTTATGCACGGCAAATACGGTGTCGCGCCCCTGGCCGAAGCTGGGTTGGGCAAGCACAGCCTTCAGCAAAAGCGTGCCGAATAAGCGAAAAGCGTTTTGAGTTAGCATGGGAGTGAGGGGGAGTTGGTAGCGAAGCTAGGCAACCAAGCTTCAGCCCGGTCATGTCGGGCGCAGCCGAGACACGACCGGGCTGAAGTTTTCACAAATGCCCTGCGATGCTGCAATAGTAGCATTCCAACGGGCGTTACCTTCGGGCATGATGCCACTTCGGGCCTACTTATTACTGCGCGGCCGGCTACTGCTACGGCTGCTCCGGGAAGTTGGTGCGGTGCGGCTGGCACTGCTGGGGCCGGTGCTGCTGATACTTACGGGACGGGCGCTGCTGCTGGCGGCACCGCACCCGCTGGGCCAGTGGGCAGTGCCGGCGCTGCTTGCCTTCACGCTCGCTTCGGCCCACCGTCAGCGGGCCGACCTGCGTTTTCTGGCCACCAGCGCGCCGGGTTTTCGGCGGTGGCTGGCCGCAGAGTACGCCTTGCTGGCGCTGCCGGTCGTGGTGGTGTTGCTGGCGTTTGGCGACGGGGGCGCGGCGGCCCTCACGCTGGTGCTGGCCCCAGGCGCCGCCGCCCTGCCGCCGGCCCGCGAAAGCCGCAGCATGCGGCAGCGGGCACGCAGCTTGTTTCGGAGCGAGGCGTTTGAGTGGGTGAGTGGGATGAGAACGGGCGGCTTGTGGGCATGGCCGTTGCTGCTGGCGGGAGCCGTATGGCAGCACGAGGCGCCGCTGGGGCCGGCCCTGGCCCTGCTAGGCTGGCTGCTGGTGCTGCTGGCCAGCTATGGCACCCCTGAACAGCTAACCATGCTGGCAATGGCCGCGCGCGGGCCTGGGGCGTTTCTGCGGCGGCGGCTGGTGCTGGGCGTGGGCTACGCGGCCCTAACGGGCGCGCCGTTTTTCTGGCTGCTGGGCGCGGGGCCGGCCGGCGTGGGCGGCACGCTGGCGGTAGGCGTCTTTTGGCTAGGACTGGTGGCGCTGCTGATTCTGGCCAAATATGCCTTCTATCCCAATGCGGTGCACATTCGCACCACGCAGGCGCTGGTGGTGGGCGTGGCGCTGGCCTTGCCCGGCAACCCGGTGTACCCGGTGCTGCTGCTGGTGGCCGTGGGCGGGCTCATCTGGCAAAGCCAGCGCCGGCTGCGGGCGGTGCTGGGAGATGTTGAAGCTCATGCAGCTGAACGTCATGTCGAGCTGGCCGAGACATCTCACGTGGGGTAGCAATCCAATCGATTGAGTTACTTCGGCACGCGAGATGTCTCGGCCAGCTCGACATGACGTTCGCATTATCATTTAACAAAATGCTCGAAATTCGGAATTTGCGCAAGGCCTACGGCAGCCACGTCGTGCTGCACGACGTGAGCCTGAACCTGCAGCCCGGCACTATTCACGGCCTGGTGGGGGCCAACGGCGCGGGCAAAACCACGCTCATTAACTGCCTCTATGGGTTGGAAAGCGACTTCGGCGGCACGGTTCGCGACACCACTGGCCGGGCCGTGCGCCAGCATACCGGCCTACTGCCCTACGAGCCCTATTTCTACCCGCGCCTGACTGGCCGCGAGTACCTGGAGTTTTGCCTGCAGGCGCGGGGCCGGCCGGTGGTTGATTTCAAGGGGTGGAACCAGCTGCTGGAATTGCCCCTCGACCAGTACGCCGACGAATACTCGGCCGGCATGCGCAAGAAGCTGGCGCTGCTGGCCCTGCTGGTGCAAAACCTCGATTACCTCATCCTCGATGAACCCTTTAACGGGCTCGACCTCGAAGCCAACCTGCTCCTGAAAGAGATACTGAAGCGCCTGCGCGACCGGGGCACGGGCATCCTGCTCACCTCGCACATCCTAGGCGCCCTCACCGAAACCTGCAATGAGATTTCGGTGCTGGTGGGCGGACGCGTGCAGCGGCACTACACGGCCGCCGAATTCGGCACGCTGGAAACGGATTTGCTCGACAGCCTGCACCGCGAAAAGCTGGGGCTACTGGCGGGGCTGGTGTAGCGGCTGGTATTGATACGATGTTCCTGGTGCTTCAGAACGAGTAGAAGGCGCACCGCAAAGCCGCAAGGCCAAACGCCTTGGTACTGCCGCCCGGCGCTTTTTTAATCAACTTATTTGCCTGTGTAGTAGGGCGAAATGTAGGCGCTGCTATTGCTCCTTAGTAAATTTTCGTAGGTGCCGGTTTTCGTGTCATAGGCATCGGCCATGAAGCCGGTAGTCAGCAGATAGATGCTGTGGAAATAGATGCGGCCATCGGTGCCCCAGTTGAGGGGGCCGCCGTGGACGCCGCCGTCGCTGACTACCGCTTTGCGGTTGGCCCCGGAAGCGTCTATGGTGACCAGGTCGGCGGTCGTCAGCAAGGCATTGCCGGCGCTGAAGGCGATGGTGCGGCCGTCGGGCGAGAAGCAGGGGTCCTGGTCGCGGGTATTGTCGGACGTGAGCTGGCGGGCGTTGCTTACCTGGTTGGCGGCGTAGTCGTAATCGGCGGTAAATACTTCGAAATTGAGCGGCACGCTGCCCGTCGCGCCCAGGCCGATGTACACGATTTTGTTGCCCTGCGGTGCCCAGTTGGCATCCAGGGTGTACTGAGTGGTCAGTAGCTTGGGGTTCTGGCCGTTGGTGTCGATGGTGGCGGCGTAAAACGGGCCGCTTGAAGCGGTGCCGGGCTGTGCCAGTAGTAAAATGCGGTTGCCGCTGGGGTGCCAGTGCGGGTTGCCAAATGCGTACCAGCCGTTGGCATTGTCGGGCAGCAGTACTTGCTGGCCGGTGCCGTTGGCCGCGGCCCTGACGAGTTCGCACTGGGCGTAGTTGAACTGGTCGGGGGTGCTGCCGTAGGGGCTGCGCAGCAGTAGCAGCTGGCTGGCATCGGGCGAAGCTTCCACCCACCAATAATTATAGGCCGGGCTTTTGGCAATCGTGTCGATTGCACCGTTGAGGAGGTTTTTCTTATACACCTGCCAAGGACCCGACGGCAGTTGCCGGGCACAGTAGTACACGGCCCCCGGCGTGGCCGGGGCCGGTGTGCCGCCCTTTTGATGGCATCCCGCGGCAGCCAGCAGCAGGCTGCCGCATAAGCAGAGCGAGCGCAGCATCCGCATATGCATTCAGAGTAGGGTGAACAAACAGCCCGGCTGGCGGGCCGGCGTAAGCGGCTTAAAGATATAAGATAAGAGGAGTGGAAACCAGCTGCGAATGCCGGATACGCCAGGGGAATAGCAGGTTGTGGTTGGCCAGGGCCGGCTATAGCGCCAGGTAAAACCCGGTCAGCAGTGCCCGAAACGCTGCCGAATACTGCGTGTCGTCCTCCGCCGTCCGAATGGTCAGCTCCGTTTCCTGCGTTGCCAGGGCCTCCCGCCGAAACCCGGTGATGTGCCGCAGGGGCCGGCTGCCGGGCCGGTGCCGTACCACCAGCCGTGTGGCCGGGAGCAGCCCGCTTCCGGCTGCCACCTGCTCAAACGCCTGCATCTCGGGCGGCGGCAGCAGCACGGTAAGCAAGCCGGGCGGCGACAGCAGCCCCGCCGCAAAAGCCGCCAGCGCGTCAAAAGAAAGCGAGTCGGCCGCCTCGTGCCGGGCGGTGCTGCGGGCGGCGTCGGGCGAGCGGAGCGACTGCCGGAAAAACGGCGGATTGCAGATGATGTGGCTGAACCGCCGGTCGTCGTCCGCCAAGGGGGCCGGCTGCGCCCTGGCAAAATCGGCCAGGCTTTGCGCGTGCACCTGGATGCGCCCGGCCCACGGGCTGTCCGCCACATTGGCTGCCGCCTGTGCCGCGGCGGCTTCGTCAATCTCCACTGCTTCAATCTGCACGGAAGCGTGGCGCTGGGCGGCCATGAGGGCCAGCAGGCCGGTGCCGGTGCCAATGTCGAGCAGGCGGGTGGCGCCGCGCAGGTCGGTCGCCGCGCCGAGCAGGCAGGCATCGGTGCTCACCTTCATAGCGCACCGGCCTTGCTCGATGCGGAACTGCTGGAACTGGAAGTAGTCGTTGGGCACGTCTGGTTGTCAGTACCGAAAAACGGTTATCGCATTTTCATGCACGTCGAGGTAGCCGTTTTCCTCCCTGTTCCTATAAAAGAGAACGTAATGGCCGTTGTCGGTCCTCACCATTTCGGGGTCACTCGTGCGGATACTGAAGTCAGCAATTGGAGCGATGGTGACGAATTTCCCCCGTGAAACCTTGGCCAAAAAGGTTTTCTTGAAATCGGTAACGACGTGGTACAACTGCCCCTGGTACGGAAAGCTGCCCAATGCGAGCACGTGTATCGTATCGACAAGCGTTTTTACGCCGTGGCCCGGCTCCCGGCTGCTGGGCGGTGGCATAAGTGCCGCGCCGCGTTGCTTTCCGCTGGGCTTCAAAATGGGGAGTGCGCGCGGATTGTCGATGGCCAGAATCTTTGAAAAGCCAATCATGTGGGACAGGGTGGTGGTGGCAATGTACTGGCCGTTGAGCTTGTTTAGGATGACGGGGCAAGTGGCCTCGCAACCGTATAAAAGGCCGGTGGCTTTCTCTTTAAAAATCAGACTGCCGCCAAACTCTCCGGCGCAACTCTTAGTCACCGTGAAGCTTTCGTCCTCGTAAAACGCCGGCGAGGCCCGCTTGAAGTCACGGACGGATTTTCGGTCTGAATGCTTGGCCGTGACCACCTCTATTTTAAACAAGCCACTGTCTTGCCCACGGGCCGAAAGCGAGCAAAACACTGCCGCAAGCACTACCTGAATCAATCGCATGGGGGGCCTTACGTTTGGTGAATTTTGTGTTAGGCCCCGGCCGCGATGGCTTCGTAGCCCTCATCCACCAGCAGGCCCTTTCCCAGCGCGCTTTGCACGGCCAGCACGTCGCAGCGCTCGTTTTCGGCGTGGCCGGCGTGGCCTTTTATCCAGTGGAAGGTGACTTTGCGCTGCTTGTAGATGCGCAGGAAACGCCGCCATAAGTCTTCATTGGCCTTTTTGCCGAAATCAGATTTCGCGGCCCAGCCGAATACCCATTTTTTCTCCACGGCATCGACCACGTATTTCGAGTCGGACACCACGCGAATCGGCAGCTCGGGCCGGGTTACGGCTTCGAGGCCCACGATGACGGCCAGCAGCTCCATGCGGTTGTTGGTGGTGCGGCGGAAGCCCTGGGTGAGTTCCTTCTCGTGGGGGCCGTAGCGCAGAATGGCGCCGTAGCCGCCGGGGCCGGGGTTGCCGCGGGCCGAGCCGTCGGTGAACAGGTGAATCAAGGTAAAAATGTTAATAGAACGTCATGCTGAGCGAAGTCGAAGCATCTTGCGTGCCACTACTAATTCAAGCGTCGGAGAAAAGAATTAGCACCACACGCGAGATGCTTCGGCTTCGCTCAGCATGACGTTCAATAAGTTAAAAATTCGCTTTAAACAGCTTGATGGCAATGGCCAGCAGAATGACGCCAAACACGCGGCGCAGCACGTCTTCGCCGGCTTTGCCGAGCTGGCGCTCAATCCAGGGACTGGTTTTGAGGACGGCGTAGACAAACACGAGGTTGAGCAGGATACCGACCAGGATATTGGGCAACGTGTAGGCGGCGCGCAGCGAGAGCAGCGTGGTCATGGTGCCGGCTCCGGTGATGAGCGGAAACGCCAGCGGCACAATGGAGCCGGTGCTGGCCGTGAGGTCGGAATGAAAAAGCTGGATGCCCAGTATCATTTCCAGGCCGATGAGGAAGATGATGACCGCGCCGGCCAGCGCAAAACTCTCGTTGTCGACGCCGAACAGGCGCAGGATGCTCTGGCCCAGAAACAGAAAGGCAACCATCAGGCAGCCGGCCACGAAGGTGGCCAGCTCGGCCTTTATCTGTCCTTCGCGCTGCCGAATCTGGATGATAATCGGGATGGAGCCCACGATGTCAATCACCGCAAACAGCGTGAGCGTGACGGAGAAGATTTGCTGGAGGTTGAGCATGGGAGCGCAAGAATTTAGAAGAACGGTCATGCAGAGCGCAGCGAAGCATCTTCACCGCGCTACGCAATTCAGCCGACAGGATTAGTGTCGAGGTAAAGATGCTTCGCTGCGCTCTGCATGACGTTCTTTAATGATGTTCAAATTCCCCAACTATCCCGGGTATTCCTTCACGAAAAACTGCACCAGCGCCTCCATCGCGGCATCGGGCACGGCGGGGAAGTTGGCGATGCGGATGGTGGTGTTTTTCAGCGGGCCGTAGCCGCTGCCGAGCTGCAGGCCAGCCTCTTTGGCTTTGGTCTTGATTTCGTCAATTAGGGCGGCGTCGCCGCGCAGGCCGATGACGGTGGTGGAGCGGGTTTCGTAGTTGTGGACGAGGGGCGAGAGGGGCGTGGCTTGCTCGAAGAAGGCGTAAAGCTTCTCGGCGCGGTCGACGAGGTGCTGGTGCACGGCTTTGATGGGCTCACGGTCGGCTAGCACGCGGCTGAGCAGGTAGATATCCAGCACGTTGGGCGTGTAGTTGGTCTGGTAGTTCAGCATCTGGCTGAGCATGGCGGGCAGGGCGTTGTAGTGGGCCCGGTCGTTCACGGTTTTGGCCAGGGCTACGGCGCGTGGCGAGAGTATCATCACGCCCAGGCCGGCGGGCAGCCCGAAGCACTTCTGCACCGAGCCGAACCACACGTCGGCCTTGATGTACTTCAGGTTCAGGCCGGCCAGCGAGCTGGTGGCGTCCACGGCCAGCAGGGCGCCACCGAGGCGGTTGTAAAGGTTCAGGATGAAGCCTTCGCGCAGCTGGGTGGCGGTGCTGGTTTCGTTCTGGGTGATGCAAACCAGGTCGGTATCGTCGGCCGCGAAGGGAAGGCTGGCGATGTCGGGCAGCTCATCGAGGCCGAAGCTCTGGCCCGTGCTGGCCGGCCGCAGGGCTTTGGCGTATTTATACCACTTCTCGCCAAAATCGCCATTGTAGAGGTGAAACGAGCGGCGCGGGGTGAGGCTCTGGGCCAGGATTTCCCAGCACTCGGTGGCCGAGCCGGTGAACAGGACGGTGTAGTCCTGCGGCACGTTGAGTTTGGTTTTGAGGTCGGTGACGGCTTGGCGCACCAGGCCAATGACCTTTTCGGAACGGTGACCGGCCGAGAGCCAGCCCTCGTCAAAAGCATCGGTGAGGTATTGGCGCACGGCCGGATAAACGGCCGAAGGCCCGGGATTGAATGTATACATGAGGAGGGAAGTCGAAGGAGTAAGGGGCGCCGCCGCCGCAAAGGTAGCGGCTGAGCGAAGCCACCGAATGCCAGCGCAGGGCTTTTATCAGCCCTGTTTCGGCCGAGGTGGTCGGCACAAAAGCAGGAAAAAATTGATAACTTGGACTGGCCGGCTGGTGTTCAGCCCGCTTCCCCCTAACGCCCGATTAGCCCCTATGATTGTACGATTTACCCTTGGTAGCGCAGTATGTTGCACAGTGTTGGTGTTTTGCAGCGAAGCGGCCCGGGGGCAGCAGGGGCCACCGCCAAGCCAGCCATCGCCCGCCCAGGTGGAGCGGGTGCTTACGGCGGCCGTGCTGGATTACCGGGGCGTGGCCGTGCAGCAGGAGCGGGGCCTCTCGTCCCGCGTGACGCTGCTGGGCGGCGTGGGCGCGCATTATTCGTCGTTCAGTTCCGACCAGGCGCCCTTGTTCGGCACGCGCTTTCTCAACGTGGTCGAAAAAGAATTCGGTCGGTCTTACCGCACCAGCGGCATCACGCCCTACGTGTTTGCCGAAGCCCGCATCTACGCCAACCTGGCCCATCGCAGCAAGCGCGGCCACGACACCCGCGCCAACGCCGGTACCTACCTGGCCGCCGTGGGCGAAATGCCCTTTGCCCCCGGTGATTTAATCAACGTCCAGAACTTGCAGCTGGCCTACCCGGTGGGCCTGAAAGTGGGGATGCGCCGGGCCTTGGGGCCATATGTGTACCTGGAGGGCAGCGTCGGGGCTATGTTGAAAATCAGCCAGAACCAGCGCGACCTGGGCCCGCGCCTCGACTTGGCGCTCGGCTTTCACTAACCGCCTCACACCCGGAACCCCACGCGCTTGGGCTGCTGGTTCACGAACCACTGCACGGCCAGCCGGTAGCTTTCCAGCCCGAAGCCGCTAATGCTGCCGGCGCAGTTGCGGCCCAGCAGGCTCTTCTGGCGGAATTCTTCGCGGGCGTGCAGGTTGCTCAGGTGCACCTCCACCACGGGCGTGTTGATGGCGGCCACGGCATCGGCCAGGGCCACGCTGGTGTGGGTGTAGCCGCCGGCATTGAGCACGATGCCGTGGTGCGAGAAGCCCACTTCGTGCAGCTTGTCAATGAGTACGCCCTCGTGGTTGCTCTGGAACTGCGTAAGCTTAAGCTGCGGGAAGGCTTCTTCGAGTTCGGGGAAAAAGTCGTCAAAGGAGCGGCTGCCGTAGATGCCGGGCTCGCGGCGGCCGAGCAGGTTGAGGTTGGGGCCGTTTATTATTAGAATGTCCATGCGGAGGGGCGGGGTACTTTTGTCATCCTGAGCGCAGCGAAGGACCTTATCACCGCCGAACGGCTAGCAGCAAATTCAAAAATGCGCCCGTGATAAGGTCCTTCGCTGCGCTCAGGATGACAGACTTTAGTCAATAAGGACAAAAGTACCCCTTCTACCTCCCCGCCCATGACCTGGCCCCAAGCCCTCAAACAATTCGACGGCTACCTGCGCCTCGAAAAGTCGCTCTCGCCCAATTCGGTGGAAGCCTACGTGCGCGATGCTGCCAAGCTGCAGCAGTTTCTGACGTTTCAGAAGCTGCCTGTGGGGCCGCTGCAAGTCAGCACCGAGGTGCTGCGCGAGTTTCTGAACACGCTGCAGGGATTGGGCCTGGGCGCCACCTCGCAGGCCCGCACCCTCTCCGGCCTTAAGGCGTTTTTCAGCTTCCTCATCATGGAAGACCTGCTCAAGCTCGACCCCACCGATACGCTGGAAGCCCCCAAAACCGGCCGCCACCTGCCCGACACCCTCAGCTACCCCGAGGTGGAGAAGCTGCTCGCCGCCATCGACCTGAGCACCGACGAGGGCCTGCGCACCCGCGCCCTGCTGGAAGTTCTCTACTCCTCCGGCCTGCGCGTGAGCGAGCTGTGCGACCTGCGCCTGAGCAACATCTACGCCGACGAAGGCTTCATGAAAGTGGTGGGCAAGGGCAACAAGGAGCGCCTCGTGCCCGTGGGCCGCGAAGCCCTCAAGCACCTAAATTTCTACCTGAGCGGCGTGCGTGGCCACCTCGACATCAAGCCCGGCGCCGAAGATTTCGCCTTCCTGAGTCAGCGCGGCCGGCCGCTCTCGCGTATCACCGTCTTCACCACGCTCAAGAAGCTGGCCGAGCAGGCCGGCCTGCGCAAAACCATCAGCCCGCACACGCTGCGGCACTCCTTCGCCACGCATTTGATTGAAGGCGGAGCTGATTTGCGGGCTGTACAGGAGATGCTGGGCCACGCCAGCATCACCACCACCGAAATTTACACGCACCTCGATAGGGATTTCCTGCGCCAGGTGATTACAGAGTTTCACCCGCGCAGCTAGGGCGGGGGATGAGGATGTAAGGCGAAAAAAGGAGTGACAGAAAGAACGTCATGCTGAGCGCAGCCGAAGCATCTCTCCCGTAGCAGTAATTCAATCGAAAGAATCGCGTTGCGCGGGAGAGATGCTTCGGCTGCGCTCAGCATGACGTTCTTTCATTCCCTGAACTTCCCGCCCGCCGTGCGTAAATTTGGCCTTTATGCCTCTCCCGAATGGCCGATAACCGCTATAAAAACACCCCCGCCGGCCCCTCGGCTAACCGCCCCGCCGACCCCCGGCCCACGCGGCGCAACGAGGCGCGGCCCAACGGCCCGGCCCCCGAGCCCGCGCCGGCCCGCGCCGCCGAGCCCCGGCCCGCTGCCGCCAACGTGCCCAAAGCCGCCCGGCAAGCCCCGGCGCCCAAGCCCGCCCGACCTCCGCGTGAGCCGCGCGGCCCCCTGCCCGGCGTGGGCAAGGTGCTGGATGTGTTGCGCGACCGCCGCTTCCATCTCTTCGTGGGCTTCGGCCTGCTGCTGGCCAGCCTGTACCTGACCATTGCCTTCACCTCGTTCCTGTTCACTGGCCATGCCGACCAGAGCGTGGTGGCCGCCATGGGCACCATTCCGACGAAGGAAGCCGGCCAGGAATCGGGCAACTGGCTGGGCCTGCTTGGGGCCTGGGCCGCGCAACTGTTTATTTACAAGCTGTTTGGCGTGGCGGCGTATGCCCTCATTCCCATTGTGTTTTTTCTGGGGGCGAAGATTGTGTTTCGCACCGCCCGGGTGTCGGTGAGCTATGTGATGGCGCTGGGCCTCTTTACCATGGCTTGGCTGAGCGTGCTGCTGGGCTACGTGGTGGTGACGCTGGCCACGCCCGGCGCCGACCCGGTGCTGGCCCACCGCCTCGATTTCCTGTGCGGCGGCGTAGGCTTCGAAGCCGCTTCCTGGCTCGACAGCCTCATTGGCTGGGGCACGGTGTTACTGCTGGCCTTCGCGCTCATCTCGTTCGTGGTGTTCTTCTTCAACGTCACCAGCCTCAACCTGGGCCGTTTCCGCAGCCTCAGCACCGAAGACGACGCCGAGGAGGACGCTGAGTTAGAAGCCGAAATTGCTGCCGAGCAGGCGGCTGCTGTAGCCCCGGTTGCCGCGCCAACCCCGCCGCAAATGACCCTGAAAACCCGGCCCGGCGCCCCTGAAACGGTGGCGACTTCGGCCGCTTCCGTGTCTGCCGGTGGTGCCCAGGCGGCCGGCCCGACCCTGCAGCTCAACGACGACGAGCCGGAGGAAACTCCGGCCCGGCAGGAATTCGAGCCCGCGCCCCGCATGAGCGCCGGCCTGCCGCTCAGCGTGGCTGGCGCCGCAGTGGCACCGGTTGCTGCCGCGGCCGCGAGTGCCACCACTGCTGCGACAACTGCCGCCAGCGCCGCCGCGGCCTTGCCGCTGGCCGTGAGTGGCCCGTCGTTTTCTTTCGAATTGCCCGTAGCAGAGCCGGAGGCTACCCCAACGCCGAGCGTGCCGGCTTCCACCATTCCCACGCCGCTTTCGCTAGCTGACCTGGCCGATGGCGACATGCCCGCCGTGGCGCCGCTGGCGCCCGTTGCAATGCCTGCCCCGCGCCCGCTCGAAATCACCGTGCCCGGCCGCGACGACTTGGACCCTAACGCCGGGGCCGACATCGCCGCCGTGGCTGACGAGGATGAGGACGCCATGCCGCCCGGCAATTACGACCCCACGCTGGACCTCTCGCGCTTCCAGTTCCCCACTTTGGAGTTGCTTAACGACTACGGCACGCCCAAAGCCCAGGTGACCAAAGAGGAATTGGAGGCCAACAAAGACCGCATCGTGGAGACGCTGGGCCACTACGGCATCGGAATTGCCAGCATCAAGGCCACCATCGGGCCCACGGTCACGCTCTATGAAATCGTGCCCGAAGTAGGCGTCCGCATCTCCAAAATCAAGAGCCTGGAAGACGACATTGCCCTGAGTTTGGCTGCGTTGGGTATTCGTATCATCGCGCCCATTCCGGGCAAGGGCACCATCGGCATCGAGGTGCCGAACACGAAGAAGGAGATGGTGAGCATCCGCTCGGTGCTGGGCTCGGAGAAGTTCGCCAAGACCGAGATGGACCTGCCCATCGCCTTCGGCCGTACCATCACCAACGAGGTGTTCGTAGCCGATTTGGCCAAGATGCCCCACCTGCTCATGGCCGGCGCCACGGGCCAGGGCAAGTCGGTGGGCCTGAACGTGATTCTGGCCTCGCTGCTCTACAAGCGCCATCCGGCTACGCTGAAATTCGTGCTCGTCGACCCCAAAAAGGTGGAACTGAGCATCTTCAATAAGATTGAGCGCCACTACCTGGCCAAGCTGCCCGACACCGACGAGGCCATCATCACCGACACCAAAAAGGTGGTGAACACGCTCAATTCGCTGTGCATGGAGATGGACCGGCGCTACGACCTGCTGAAGGAAGCCGGCTGCCGCAACCTGAAGGAATACAACGCCAAGTTCATTGAGCGCCGGCTGAACCCCAAGAAAGGCCACCGTTTCCTGCCCTTCATCGTGCTGGTGATTGACGAGCTGGCCGACCTGATGATGACGGCCGGCAAGGAGGTGGAAACGCCCATTGCGCGCCTCGCGCAACTGGCCCGCGCCATCGGCATCCACCTCATCGTTGCCACCCAGCGCCCGTCGGTGAACGTTATTACCGGCATCATCAAGGCCAACTTCCCCTGCCGGATTTCCTTCAAGGTGACGAGCAAAATCGACTCGCGCACCATTCTCGATACCGGCGGGGCCGACCAGCTCATCGGCCAGGGCGACATGCTCTTTTCGGCCGGCTCGGACCTGATTCGGGTGCAGTGCGCCTTCATCGACACGCCGGAGGTAGACCGCGTCTGCGACTACATTGGCGAGCAACAGGGTTACTCCGACGCCTACCTTCTGCCTGAAGTAGCCGGGGCCGACGGCGATGCCGGCAGCGGCAACGAGGAAATGGACCCCTCCGAGCGCGACACCATGTTCGAGGAAGCCGCCCGCTGCATCGTGCTGCACCAGCAGGGTAGTACCTCGCTCCTCCAGCGCAAACTGAAACTGGGTTACAACCGCGCCGGCCGCCTCATCGACCAGCTCCAGCACGCCGGCATCGTGGGCCCGTTTGAGGGCAGCAAGGCCCGCGACGTGCTTATTCCGGACGAATATCAGTTGGAGCAGCTGCTCAACTCGATGAAGTAGCCCGAGTACCGCGAAATTTCATCTCGCCGACGAGCGTAGCGAGTTCACCCATGCAGGACGCTGGAACTCGTTTCACTCGTCCGCGAAATGAAATTTCGCGGTACTCGGGCTTTTGGCCGGACGTTTGTTAAGCCAAATCCGTATCAGGCTTTTCAAGCCCCGCACCAGCGCTTTTTGAACATTCCTCTTCTAATGAAAAAATCAATTTCCTTCTTGTTGCTCGCCGTTTCGCTGGCCCTGCCCGCCGCCGCGCAGCAAGACCCCAAAGCCGGCAAGATTCTCGACCAGATGAGCGCCAAATATCAGGCCCTGAAAGCCTTTCAGGCCACTTTTACTCAAACGCTGGAAAACCCCGGTGCCAAGGTGAAGCAGAACATCAACGGCGACATCGTGGTGAGCGGCCAGAAATTCCGCCTCAAAATCAGCGGCCAGGAAGTCATCAACGATGGCAAAACCACCTGGACTTACCTGAAAAACGAGAACGAGGTGAACATCTCGGATTCCGACCCGGATTCGCAGGATATGTCGCCCTCCCAGATTTATACCATGTATAAGAAGGGCTACAAGTACACCTACGTGCAGCAGGTGACCGAAGGCGGCGAGCCCCTCGATGTAATTGAGCTGGCGCCCGAAAACCGCCAGAATGACGTGTTTAAGGTGCGCCTGAAGGTGCGTAAGAAGGATGCGTCGGTGAAAAGCTGGCAGATGTTCAAAAAGAATGGCAACCAGTACACCTTCCTCATCAAAAACTTCAAGCCCAACCCGCCGACCGATGCCAGCACCTTTGCCTTCGACAAAGCCAAATACAAGGGTGTGAAAGTGGTAGACCTGCGCTAAGCCCACCAGCAATGTGGTTAAGAAAACAGCCCGCTTCGCAAGAGGCGAGCTGTTTTGCGTTTATCAGAATTGTTCGCCTTGCAGTTCGGCCAGGCGCAAACCCGCTCGGTTGTGTCCGGACTGCACTGCTTTTTCGAACCAGAACAAGGCATCGGCAATTTTCTCATCGCCAGTCCAGCCCTCGGCAGCCCAAATGCCCAGCAGGTACATCGCATGGGATTGTTGGTGCTCGGCGGCTTGCTCCAGCCAGTACCGGGCCTTCGCCCAGTCTTCCGTGGGCTTGAGGGTGTACTCCAGCCCGAGCCAGGTGGTGGCGCGCACACTGCCGGCCTCCACCGCTTTTGTGAACCAGAAAAGCGCATGGCGCTGGTTTCGGCGCCCACCAACGCCTCGCTGGTAGCACCGGCCCAAATCGGCCATGGATTCTACCTGGCCAAGCTGCGCACCCTTTCGGTACCAATACCGGGCCTTGGCATAATCCTGCGCAACGCCTTCGCCTAAATAGTAGAAACTGCCGAGGCAATACATCGAATCCCGGCAGCCTTGGCGCGCGGCCAGCGAAAAGTAGCGAAAGGCCTGATTATGGCTTTTGACAAGCTCGTAGCCATTATCATAAGCCACTCCCAGGTTGTGCTGCGCGGTGCGGTGGCCGGCTTCTGCGGCCATTTGGAGCAGGTGCAGCGCCCGTTCGCGGTTTTGCGCAACTCCCCAGCCATCCCAATGCAGCATGCCCAGCCAATACGTAGCGGTGGTATCACCGGCCTCGGCCGGCGTGACGAGCGCCGAAGCCACCTGGCTCATATACCGGCTGTTGGAGTAAAAGCCGAAATTTGCGCGGTTGATGGTTTGGATTAGCCGCTTGGTGGAAGGGTGACGTTGCGCCTTGGACAAATGGGGGAGATTGTTGAGTCTGCCGACGAATCAGAGTAAGTTTACGGGCCTAAGCGCAATTTATGAAAGAAGACTTCCTCCATTACGTTTGGCAGCACCAGTATTTTGACAAGCTGGATTTGCGCACCACCGACGGGGAAGAAATTCTGGTGCTGCGGCCCGGCCACCGCAACGCCGATGCCGGCCCCGACTTCCTGAACGCCCGCCTGCGCATTGGCGAGGTGGAGTGGAACGGTGCGGTGGAAATCCACCTCCGCGCCTCCGACTGGGCCCGCCACAACCACCAGACCGACCCGAAATACGACCAGGTAATCCTGCACGTAGTAGGCAGCGCCGACGCCGACGTGTGCCGCACCAACGGCAGCCTCATTCCCGCCCTGCCCCTGCAGGCCCGGCTGGCGCCCGAGCTGCTGGCCTGCTACACGGCCCTGGTAGAAGCCCCCGCGGCGGCCCCACTGCCCTGCGCGCCGTTACTGCCGCTGGTGCCCGAAATCACGAAAATGATGATGACGGAGCGTGCCTTGCTGGAGCGCGTGGAGCGCAAAGCCGACGCCATCATGGAACTGCATCAGGCGCTGGGACAGGACTGGGAAGCCACCGCCTACCATGCGCTGATGGCCGCTTTCGGCTTCCAGAAAAACAGCGAGCAGCTGGCCCGCCTGGCCAAAGCGCTGCCGCTGGCCGTGCTGCGCCGCCATCGGCACGACCAACGCCAGCTCGAAGCATTACTGTTTGGCCAAGCCGGATTTCTGGTTGATAATGAGGAAACAACCGCCGATGAATACATCCGGGACTTGAGGTACGAATATGAGTTTCTGCGCCACAAATACAGCCTCGGCGAGGCCGCGCTGCTGGTGCACGAGTGGAACTACCTGCGCCTGCGGCCGGCTAATTTTCCGCCGGTACGGCTGGGCCAGCTGGCGGGCTTGCTCCACGCCCGGCCCGCGCTGTTCGATGCCCTGCTCACGGCCCAAAGTGTGAGGGCGCTCACCGAGTTTTTTCAGGCGCCCGCGCCCAAATACTGGCGCACCCACTTCCGGCCGGGCCGGCCCGGTAAGGTGCCCGCGCTGGGCAAAAGCAGCATCGACCTGCTCGTCACCAACGTGGTGGTGCCGCTGCGCGTGGCCTACGCCCGCTACGTGGACAAGCCCGAAGTAGTGGAAAGCAGCGTGGCCCTGCTCAGCCAGCTGCCCGCCGAGCACAACCAGTTCACAGATGTGTACGAAGCCCTGGGCTTTGCCCACCGCACGGCGGCCGACTCGCAGGGCCTGCTGGCCTTACACAAAACGTACTGCGCCCCGCGCCGCTGCCTGCACTGCGCCATTGGCAGCCGGCTGGTGCAGCAACCCCGCGCTTCCCGATGATATCCGAACTGGCCCTTTTACTGATAAAGCTAGCGGTTGCCATCGGGGTAAATGCGCTTTTCCTGCTCTGGCTGCTGCCGTGGGTGGCCCGCCAATGGCGCGAAGCCACCGGCTGGTGGCGCGGTGCTTTCGCGGTGGGCCTGGGCCTGCGGCTGGGCACCGGCCTGGCAAAAAACTGGCATCTGAAGCTGGATGCCAACTACATGAGCTCGGTGGGCGACGTGGTGACGGAACAGCTCTGGCTGGCGCCGTTGAATTTTTTGCAAATGCTGACGCAATCCGTCACGGTGCTGCCGAATGTGACGGGCAAGTATTTGTTCGTTTATCAAAGCAGCTCCAACACTTGGAATCTTGCCAAGATATTGTCGCTGCTAAACCTGGGCTCTTTGGGCTGTGCACAGGTGAATTCGTTGTACTTGAGCGTGTTCACCTTTGTCGGGTGCTGGATGTTGGTGCGGGCACTGGCTACCTGTTTTCCGGCCACGCCCGCCGGGGCCGGGGTGGTGGCCTTGCTGCTGTGGCCTTCGGTGTGGTTCTGGGCCGCGGGCATCAGCAAGGAAGCCGTGCTGTTGGGCTCGGGCGCGTGGCTCACGGCGCGGGTATTTGCCTGGCTCTACGCCGGCGAAGCACCCGCATCGGCTCCGGCGGTGGCCCGGGGCGGAGGCTGGTGGGTGGGTACGGCCGCGCTGGCGGTTTTGCACGTGGCGATGCGCTATTTTTTCGCCTTGCCGCTGTTAGCCGTGTTGGCGGGGCTGGCGGTAGGGCGGGGGCTGGAGCGCCTGCTGCCCCGGCGGTGGGCGGCCGTGCTGGGAGTAGTTGCCGTGTTCGGGGTCGGGGCCTGGGTAGGGCCGGAAATTAGCGTAGCGTTTCGCCTGAATAAGTTTGTCTATCAGGTGATTAAAGTGTATAGCTACGACGTGGCTCAATCCGCTGACCGTCCGCATTTTGAGTACCCCGATTTGCGGCCCACGGCCAGCAGCATTGCCGCCCACGCTCCGCGGGCCGTGGCCAACGTATTCACCCAGCCGTGGCCGGGGCAGTCGCGCCAGCCGCTCTACCTGGCGGCCGGGCTTGAAAACGCGGTGCTGCTGCTGCTGCTGGCCCTGGCCGTCTGGGCCCTGGTGCGCGGGCGCGGGGGGCACCTGCCGTTCAGTGTGGTGTTCGCGCTGGGCGTATTTTGCGTGTTGCTGGCCTTTCTCATTGGCATCACCACGCCCAACCTGGGGTCGCTGCACCGCTACCGCAGCACTTTGCTGCCTTTTCTGCTCCTGTTGCTGCTCCAGAACGACTATGCGGCCGGGGCTCTGCGTCGTCTGGTTTCGCGCATGCGGCCCTTCACGCAGTTCCGGCCCGCACGCACGCCAAACGCGTAACTTTGCACCACGGTGCCGCCGCCGTCGGGCATTTTCCCCCGGCCCGTGCCACCCCTGCAACCCTAGTTAAATGGAAAATCCTGTTATCATTCTTGGTGCCCAAACCGTGGGCACCGCCGCCCTTGATGCCTTTCTCTCCAACGACGTAGTGGTGTATTGCCTGCTCGACGACGATAAAAAGCTGCAAGGCACCGAGCTGCTCGACGTGCCCGTGATGGGCAACACCGACGACGGCGAGCTGCTGAAACTGCTGGGCAAGAAGTGCGAAGTTTTTGTGGCCACCGAGGACACCGCCAGCCGCCGCAGCCTCACTGAGATGCTGCGCAACGAGTACGAAGCCGTGCCCGTGAATGCCATCCACGAGCGCGCAAGCGTCTCGAACCACGCCACCTTGGGCCACGGCAACTACGTGGGCCCCAACGCCGTGGTGGCCGCCACCGCCACCCTCGGCGACGGCTGCCTGGTGGGTGCCAACACTGTGGTAGAGGCCCGCGCCTCTATCGGCAATTTTGCCCAGCTGGGCAGCGGCGCCCTGCTGGGGGCCGACGTGCAGGTGGGCGAGCTGGCTTTCATCGGCGCGGGCGCCGTGGTGGTGGCCGGCGTCAAAATCGGCGACAAAGCCCGTGTGGGCGCCGGCTCGGTGGTAGTGGCCGACGTGCCCAACGGCCAGACCGTATTTGGCAACCCGGCGGTTAAGGTTTAACTTTTAGTTGTCAGTTGCTTGTTGTCAGTTGTGAGTGTTTTGCTTGGAATACGCTTCAACTGACAGGCAACTGACAACGAGCAACTGACAACTATGAGCTATCAAGTTCTTCTTTATTACTGCTATACGCCCCTCGAAAACCCGGAGCAATTCCGGGATGAGCACCACCGCCTGTGCCTGGACCTGGACCTGCGCGGGCGCATCATCGTGGCGGCCGAGGGGCTGAATGGCACCGTTTCGGGCACAGTGGAAAGCTGCGCCCGCTACATGGCGGCCGTGAAAGCCGACTCACGCTTCGAGGCGCTGGAGTTCAAGGTTGACGAGGTGGCCGCGCACACTTTTCAGAAGCTGCATGTGCGCGTGAAACCCGAAATTGTGCACAGCAGCCTGCGCCACGTGCGGCCCCACGAAAAAACCGGCCAGCACCTCTCGCCCGAGGAGTTCAAGGCGCTGAAGGACCGCGACGACGTGGTGGTGGTAGACGTGCGCTCAGACTACGAGTACAACCTCGGACGTTTCAAAAACGCCGTGACGCTGGACATTGAGAACTTCCGGGACTTCCCGGAGCGGGTGGAGCGCCTGAAGGAGTTCAAGGACAAGAAAATCCTGACCTACTGCACCGGCGGCGTGAAGTGCGAGAAAGCCAGCGCCTTCCTGCTGGAGCAGGGCTTCGAAAACGTGTACCAGCTGCACGGCGGCATCATCAAGTACGGCATTGAGGCCGGGGGCGAGGATTTTGATGGCCAGTGCTACGTATTCGACAACCGCGTGGCCGTGGACGTGAACCGCGTAAACCCGACGGTGATTTCGCGCTGCCAGCACTGCCAGACGCCCAGCAACCGCCTCATCAACTGCGCCAACCCGCACTGCAACGCCCACCTGCCGCTGTGCGAGGCCTGCGGCGAAAAGCTGCAGGGCGCCTGCTCCGAAGCCTGCGCTGCCCACCCCGACAAGCGCGCCTACGACGGCACCGGCGCCTACCCCAAGCTCAGCAACCACTACAACCCCGCGCAGGGCCTGGCGTCTTACGCCAAAGCGTGATTATGAATTAAGAATTATGAATTAAAAATTCGCAGTTAATCAATACCATGGTTTAGCTGCTTGAAAATTCATAATCCATAATTCATAATTTTTAATTCATAATTTCCTTCCCATGATTCCCAATTCCGAGCTCATCCTGAACCCCGACGGCAGCATTTATCATCTTAACCTGCTGCCCGACCATATTTCCGACACCATCCTCACCGTGGGCGACCCCGGCCGGGTGGCCCAGGTGAGCCGGCATTTCGACTCGGTGGAGTTTGAAACCACGCACCGCGAATTCGTGACGCACGTGGGCTACTACCGCGGCAAGCGCATCACGGTGCTGAGCACCGGCATGGGCACCGACAACATCGACATCGTGATGAACGAACTGGATGCGCTAGTGAACATCGACTTCATGGCCCGCACTGTGCGCCCCGCCGAGGAGCGCATGAGTCTGCGCATCATCCGGCTGGGCACCAGCGGCAGCCTGCAGGCCGATGTGCCCATTGGCTCGGTGCTGGCCACTGAGCACGCCGTAGGCCTTGATAGCCTGATGCAATTCTACCCGCTGATGGAAACCGGCCTCGAAACCGAAATTGCCACCGAACTGCAGGCTACGCTGGGCCTACCCTTCGCGCCCTACGTGGTGCGCGGCTCCGACATCCTGCGCGAACAGTTGGGCGCCGGCATGGTAATGGGCAACACGCTCACCTGTCCCGGCTTCTACGGCCCGCAGGGCCGCAGCCTGCGCCTCGACCTGCGCACCCCCGACTACATTGCGCGCCTCCAGAACTTCCGCCACCAGAGTGCCGAGGGCGAGTTCCGCCTCAGCAACTTCGAAATGGAAACGGCCGGCTACTACTCCCTGGGCCGCCTGCTGGGCCACGAGATGCTGTCGCTAAACGCCATTGTGGCCAACCGTGCCACCGGCGAATTTGCGGAGAATGCCGGTGCCGTGGTCGATGCCATGATTGAGCAGACTTTGCAGCGGCTGTAAAAAAGAACGTCATGCAGAGCGCAGCGAATATCTTGCCCGCAATCAGTAAATCCTTGTGATTTGATTAGTGGTGGCGGGCAAGATGCTTCGCTGCGCTCTGCACGACGTTCCTGTTTGCGCGCTTGGACTTGACTACTAATAAAAATCAAACCCCAGCACCGCGCGCAACGGCAGCGAAGTGCCCGATTTCAGCGTGAGGTGGTCGGCATCGGCGGCCCAGATGGTGGTGGCCACGCGCTTGGTTTCGCCGTCGGCGGTCTGGAAGTAGATGTCAAGCTTGCCGTGGTAGGCGTTGCCGAGGGTCACGGCGCGGTCGGCATCGGCGCGGCGGCGCTGGCGGGCGGCTTCGTCGGCCAGCACATCTTCGAGCGCGAAGTGCAGGGTGCCGATAACTTCTTTCTCAACAATCTCGACGGTGGGGGCAGTGGGGATAAACGACATAGCAAAGGCAAAAAAAAAGGGTGGGTATTCGAAATTGGGCGCTTACGAATACCCACCTAAACGTTGTTTTAACCGCAACCGTCTACTTTTTTGCGGGAAAAATCTACGGTAATTCAGCCAGGAATTCCATGGTGTCCACGCGGTCAGCGTATTCACTCACACCAGGCTGCTGCGCTTGGCCAAACGGCAGGCTGCCCGCAAACCGCGCCCCGGCCGACACCACGCACTGCGTTTGGGCTGCAATGTCGGTGAGTTGGTCGACCAGGTCGATTTCGCTGCTGTATTCGGCGTAGAAGACCATTGAAATAGGCGAAACCAGCGCCTCGCTGGGCCGAATGAGGAAGAACCCGTTGTCGAAATGCGGCTCCCGATTCACCAGCAGGATGCTCTTGTTATAGTCGTAGTTGTTGTTGTATTTGTGGTGGTGCAGCACGGTTTCGAACGGCTGCAGCGCCTCCATCAGCGGCACGAAGTCGTAGCCGGCAGGCACGAAGAGCTTGCTCACGTTGCGGCAGCCCAGGCCGTAGTATTGGAATATATCTGCGCCAAGCCGGGCCAGTTCCTCCGCGCTTTCCTGGCCCGTGAGCACGGCCACGCTGGTGCGGTTGCGCCGGATGAGGTGGGGCTTTTTGCCAAAATAATACTCGAAATAGCGGGCCGTATTATCCGAGCCGGTGGCAATGAAAGCGTCGGCCGCATTCAGCCGTGGCAGCACCTGAATAAACTTCAGGAAGCGCGGTTCCAGCTTGGTCAGCTCCTCCAGCAGCCAGAGCATCAGCACAGTGTCATCGGCGCTGAGCTTGGCCAGCAGCACGTGCCCGTTGAGGAGCACACACAGCACGTCGTGAAAGCCCACCATGGGAATGTTGCCGGCCATCACCACCCCAATTTTGTGCACGGTGGTGGGCTCGGCCGGGTAGCGGCCGGCCCAGCGGCGCAGGGGTTCTTCGGCCAGCATGTGCGCGAGGCCGGCCACGGCCGCCGCCACGCTGGGCCGGTCAAACCAGGCATTTTGGTTGCGGGCGCGGGCCGCCAGCGCGGTCAGCTCGTCGGGGGAGAGGGAGGCGAGGCGGTGGCCCAGGGCCACAAAAGCAGCCAAACGTTCGGATTGATTCATGAAGAAGAGATAGCAGCCCGGCGGCGCGCCGGGCGCCGAAAGGCAGGAATTGCCCGCAAAATTGAGCGAAACCGTGCAAACCCCGCCGTCGTTGGTTAATTTTGTTGGGCCAAAGACCGGCGCGAGCCGCCCGTTTTACGTAAAGCTCGCTCAAACCGCTTTGGTTTCCCCCTTCACCCCCAGACCCCCCGACGCCCCATGGCCATCATGATAACCGACGAGTGCATCAACTGTGGTGCCTGCGAGCCGGAATGCCCCAACAACGCGATTTACGAAGGCGGCGCCCAGTGGCGCTGGGCCGATGGCACCTCGCTGAAAGAAGTGACTACCGGCGACGGCGCCACGGTATCGGGCACCGCCCCCCAAACGCCGGTTTCGGATGAGTACTACTACATCGTATCGGACAAGTGCACCGAGTGCGTGGGCTTCCACGAGGAGCCGCAGTGCGCCGCCGTGTGCCCCGTGGACTGCTGCGTGGACGACCCCGACATGCGCGAAACCCGCGAGCGCCTGCTCGAAAAGAAAGAGTGGCTGCACATCGCCGCTTAATTCGTTGCCCGCTCAACAAAAAAGGCCGCTTCATCCGAAGCGGCCTTTTTTGTTGAGCTATTGGGGCGTTGGGGCCGCGGTTTGCGGGGTCAGCTTCACGCCGGTGTATTGTTTGGGGTTGTCGACGGAGGCAATGGGCTCAATGCTCCAGCGCTTGTCGTAGCGGCTCACGTTGGCCAGCTTAAGCAGGGTTTCGTAGTTGGCGGTGTGGCCGGACTTGGGTTTCACAAAAAAGCTGTTCACCCGGAGCGTAGCGGGGTCGTAGCTCACGTCCAGGCCCGTGGTGTCGTGCCAGTAGGTATACACGGTTTCGGCACTGCCGGAAGAGCCATTCTGCGACATGGTGTTCTGGTCGGGCCGGATGCCCTGGCCGGCCAGCGGCTGGGCAATTTCGTTGGCGTTCAGGCCCAGCAGCGCGGGCACATCAAAAGCACGGTTGATGGTGGGTGCAGACGCGGTAGCCGGAGCCTCGGTGGCCGGCTGGTCGGCGGTAGCGCAGCCCAGCAGGAAAGCCAACGGCAGGAGAGGGGAGTAGCGCATAGTTTGAATATATTTAAGATGAAGCTTCTGTATACGAGCAAGAAAGGAATGTTGTCGAGAATTGATGCTTCAACCTGCTCTGAATCGCCAAATTCGCACTTTAAAATCAGCTTTGGATGCATTGTGGCAAAAGTGGAACCGGTCGCGCCGGAAAGGTCGCGCCGGAAAGGTCGCGCCGGCTTCGCGATTCCGTTCAATGAGGGGCGGAGCTCGCCTAGCCGCAGCGTGGTTCAGGCTGTAGGGCAGCCCCGGAGCCTGGGTTAAAAAGAGGATGGGTTACCTTGGCCCGGTTGCCGGTATATAAGGGCACAGGCAGCGCTGCCTGTGTTTTGCCTCCCCCGGACCCGGCCCTTGGCGGCCGGCCGGCCCCGTCGGGCTGCCGCTGGATTTTCGTCGCGAAGAAACCCCAGCCGCCGCCCGTCCTCCGCAAAGTCGCGACTTGCGGCGGGACGTGTGACGGGCGCCGCCCGCCGGAGGCCGCTTTCCATCCCCCTATTTTTCTTTTCTCATGAAGCTCAACTGCCTGCGCCCTCTGTGGGGGCTGCTGGTGGGCGCGTGGCTATTGCCCGCCTGCCAGCAACAATATTCGACCGAAAAGATGGAGGCGGTGGCCGTGGCCGAAACGCCGGCCGCGCCAACGGACGCAACTGAACCGGCCGACTCCAAAGCAGCCGATACCACCCAAGAAAGCCGCGAAAACTACGCCGTCATCCACGAAAACCCGTTTCTGGACGCCGCGCGCAACCCGCTCAGCACTTTCGCCATCGATGTCGACCGGGCTTCCTACGCCAATGTGCGCCGCTTCCTGGCCCAGAACCGCCAACTGCCCCCGCCCGACGCCGTGCGGCTGGAAGAACTGGTCAATTATTTCCCCTATAAATACCCCCAGCCGCGCACCGGCCCGGCCTCGCTGAACGCCGAAGTGGCGGCCTGCCCCTGGAACCCGGCCCACCAGCTGGTATTGGTGGGCGTGCAGGGCAAGCAGGTGGACACCGAAAGCCTGCCACCGGCCAACCTGGTGTTCCTGCTCGACGTGTCGGGCTCGATGAACGACCCGGACAAGCTGCCCCTGCTGAAAGAATCGTTGCAGCTGCTGGTGCGCGAGTCGCTGCGTCCCCAGGACTACGTGTCCATTGTGGTGTATGCCGGGGCGGCGGGCGTGGTGCTGCCGCCCACCTCGGGCGCCGAGCCCGAAACCATTCTGCGGGCCCTCAACGCCTTGGAAGCGGGTGGGTCCACGGCCGGCGGCGAAGGCCTGCGTCTGGCCTACCAACTAGCCCGGCAGCACCAGCGCCCCGGCGGCAACAACCACATTATTCTGGCCACCGACGGCGATTTTAACGTGGGCGAGCAGAGCGATGCCGACATGGAGCGGCTGATTACCAAGGAGCGGGAGTCGGGCGTGTTCCTCTCGGTGCTCGGTTTCGGAGCCGGCAACCTGCAGGACAGCAAAATGGAGCTGCTGGCCGACAAAGGCAACGGTAACTACGCCTACATCGACCAGCTCGGCGAGGCCCGGCGCGTGCTGGTGCAGCAGTTCGGCGGCACGCTCTTCACGCTGGCCAAGGACGTGAAAGTGCAGGTCGAATTCAACCCCGCGCTGGTGCGCGAATACCGCCTGCTGGGCTACGAAAACCGCCTGCTGGCCGCTGAGGACTTCAACGACGACCACAAAGACGCCGGCGAGCTGGGCGCCGGCCAGCAGGTCACAGCCCTCTATGAAGTGGTGCCGGTGGGCGCGCCCGCCACCGCCAGCGCCTCCATCGATGCTCTGAAGTATCAGACAACCGCTACTACCCGCGCTGCCGCCGCCAGTCCCGAGCTGCTCACCGTGAAACTGCGCTACCAGGAGCCGCAGGGCAGCCCCAGCCAACTGCTCACGCTGCCCGTGCGCGGCGTCCGGCTGGGCGAGCCCATTGCCCAGGCGTCGGAAAACCTGCGCTGGGCTGCTGCTGTGGCCCAGTTTGGCTTGCTGCTGCGGGGCTCCCGCTATGCGGGCACGGCCACCTGGGCCAGCACCACTGAATTGGCGCGCACGACCGACGGGCCGGATGCGGACGGCACGCGTACCGAATTCCGCGAATTGGTGCAGCAGGCCGCCGCGTTGGGCAGCAGGGAAAATGTCCTTCAGTCAGCTGCAAGGAAGGACTAGGAAAAGTGGCGCTGCAGTGCCTGAGGGAGATTTTACTCAACGGTGGAATTCGAGCCACTGGCCGATGCACGTAAACCATCATGCCAAACGCTGAAGAAAGACTCGTTGCCTACTACCCTTTTTGTTTTGATAATAAAAAAGGCCATTTCCGTGGTGGAAATGGCCTTTTCTTGCAAACTGACGGTCTGGAAGAGACGTCTATTCGCTTGTCGTGGCTTAAACTGAATTAATTAATAGGTCTTGATTGGCTGGAATCGCATTTTTCGTGGGTGACGTTGGGCATGGGTGAGCGGCAATGAGCCTGCCCGTGCCACAGGTTCTGCCACAGAACGGGCTTATTTAGCCTTTCGCATCAGGACGTAGTTGCGCGGAATGGTCCCCTGTCCAATCGTGAAAACGTTGTTCTGAAATACTTCGTAGCCTTGGGCTTCGTAGGCATTGATTTTGGCAAACAGGGGTGCAAAATGGTAGTCATTCTTCTCCTTGGTCGCTTTTACTGAGACAGATTCAAACTTTCCCGATTCATTGGTAATCATCAGCTCATTATCAACCTGAACGATACTGATATACAGGTACTGCTTGCTGTCAGTCGGCGTTTTGGCCGCGATGATGCCGCCGCCAATTAGCAGGGTCAGAAGCAGTATGAGGAGTTTGGGGGAGGACTTGGTGAGCATAAAGGGAAATCTTCGTGGAAGCGCAATTAAGCACCGAATTGGCTGCCTTCGGGCCGCGTCCGAGTTGGACTTCTTGCTCACCGTACGGGCCGTTTTGCGGAAGAAAGCCAGCAGCTCTTCCTCCGTCATGCCCAGGTAGCGGTTGAAGCTGGATTCGGTCCGGTGGCCGGTGGCGAGCAGGGCGTAGCGGCGGCAGATTTCGGCGCTCACCTGGGCCTTGTTCAGCTTTTGGCGCGTTTTCTCGGCGGCGTGGTAGGCGGCCTGCGCGGCCCGGGTGTAGCGCTCCAGTACCAGGTTGGTGTCGGCGGCGAAGTTGCCGGGCGCGGGCTTGACTCCCTCGCGCTTAGGGTTCCAGTGCCTAGGGGCGCACTTCTCGCCCGAGCACCAGCTGGCCGCGACCCGGGCGCGGTGGTTAGGGGCGAACGTTGGTGAAGACGCCGCTGGTGAGGGTGGGCGCCGTGATTCCCGGGTTTGGATGCTTGGCGCCACTGGAGAAGGTGCCGGAGAAGGTGCCGTCGCTGTTCGGGGTCAGCGTGTAGGCATCCGCAGCATACAGGATGATGATAGCGCCGCTATCGAACTGCTGCAATTGGGTAAGCTCGTAGGCCGACGCGGGGTCGGACGTGCTTTTGACGTAAAGAAGCCGGAGTGTTTCCTTGCCGGCCGTCAGCTGGGGCGCAGTCGTCAGGTCCAGGGTCAGGTAATCGGTCCCCGCATTGGTATACAGGTCCGCGGTGGCCGTGCAGCTTACCCGCCGCCCGTCGCTTACATAGCTGGCGGTGTTGGCGGTGGACTCGGGGTCGTTTTTTTTAGAGCAGCCCATGGTACTGAGCAGCAGCCCGGTGGCGAGGAGGTAGAGGGCGAGCAGGCGTGGTTTCATAGCGAGTAGATAAGGGTGATGACCGCCGCCAAGTGGCAGCTGACGATTTTTTTAACGGCCGGGTACTTTTAGCCCAAGTTACCCCTGTTTGCCAAACAGGTAAGTGAGGGAGCCCTGGAACGCCCGGTTGTAGTAGGCCGGATTGCTCCCAGACACCCCGTTGTACAAATAGCTGTTGGCCAGGGAGCGCAGGCCCAGACTGTAATTAACCTGGAGCAGCAGGCCTTGGTAGCGGTAGCCCAGGCCCGCCTGCAGGCCAACGTCGAAGTGCTGGGCATAGTATTCAAAATCGCGGGCGGTGCTGCTGATGGGGGTGATGGCCCCCCCGAAGGTGAGCGGCGTACTGCCATCCCGGGGCGTCAAGATGGTTTCGTAGCGGCCGCCCAGCAGCACACCGAGGTAGGGGCCGGCAAAGACCTGGGCCCCTTGCCCGTCGCTTCCCTGGGTGTAAGCCAGGGAGAGGGGGATGGTCAGGTAATGGAGCCGGTTGCGGTACTCCGCGTCAGCCGTACTTGTAGGGACGTTGTTGCCCGTGCGGACATCGGCGGTGTAGCGCTGTGTGAACCCTTTTTGGGAATAAAGCACGGCCGCTTGCAGCGCAAAGTGGCCTCTCCCCAGGTTAGCAGCCAGCCCGGCCTCGAAGCCCGGGCGGTAGCCGATGGTACCGATTATTGGCTTTTCGGGGTAGTGAAAGGTTGCCACGTTCAGCCCCACGCGCGGGCCGATGCCGAATGAGGTTTGGGCCTGGGCCTGGTGGGCGAGCAGCAGGGGAAGGCCGGCCAGCAGGAGAGGAAGGATTCGCATCGGGTAAAAAAGGAAGGTGGAACCGTGTTCCTTCTGAACGCAAAATAGCCACAGTAATTGTAGGCGGGCAGGCCGTGCTGCGTGTCCGGCGTGCAGACCCAAAACGTGAAGCGCAGGAACTGGTAAAACACCGAATAATAAGCGGCCTTGATGCGTAACGAATGGGCAACAACCAAGCGCAGTCGGTATCCAGGCAGATAGGCGAGCAACGCCACAACCTATACCCAGTTCATTCAAACGGTGGTTAGTTCCATCCAGCTACCGCCACCGCAAGCTGCTTTCGCAGGACCGCAAGGGCTGCTTGTTCATTTTTTGCTGGGCTGCTCAGATGGTCCTCCAAGGGCATCTCCGCTGCCGTGCCCCGGCCGGTTTTGAAGTCGGATAATACCACTGCCACCCCCTTCGGGTTGGGGGTAATTGAAACGGCGTATACCAGGTATTGCGCCGAAGGCCCGCTGCCGGTGTGGAGTACTGCCCGCTTATCCAGGTTGGCATAGGTGGTGGCAGTTCCCAAGGGCAGCGCAGCTTGGGAGGGGACGGGTGTGCTCAGGGTGGCTTCGTACCAGCGTTGCACCAGTGTCTGCCGTTGCCTTTCGGTTTTGACTGAAGCAGGCCAGGTGAGCACAGTCCGAAACTCAACCTTATCGGTCTGGGGGTTGCGGGGCCAAGGTTGGCCTGAAGCGGTTGAGGTGAGCCACAGGAGCAGGGCCGTTAGCATTGTTCTCATCGTTTCATAAGAAAGGTATCAAAGTAAACGCAGTAATTCAGTTGAAGGAGGGCCTAGTTAGAACCGTCTATGCAAGATTTGGCGTGCTATATTCGTTTGACTACCAATAGTACGCGTCGCTGCTCTCCCTGTTTTATGCTCGTGCACCAGCCTTTGTCTTCCCTCCTCGGCTGGGCGCTACTCAGTTGCTTACGCTACGGGATTTCACCGGCCGGCCGGCGCTTTCACTGTGCGTTCTTTTTTTGCCTCCCCTGGATGCTGCTGGCTGGGTCGGCCGCGCATGCGCAAGCACCGGCGTGGCAAAACGTTCACCCGCTGGAAATGCCCGGCCATGTGACCGCGACCGTGGCGGCCAATGGTAGCGTCTACGCGGTAGGGGTGCTGGTCCATTACGAGCAAAGCGAAGGGGACCCCGAAAGCGGCCCGGTCAGTACCGGCAGCACTGCCTTTGTCGCGAAGTGGAATCCCACCACGCAGCGCCTACTATGGCTGGTGCAAATGGGAAGCCGGTTTCGGGACGAGGGCACGCCCGCGGCCCTCGTTGTGCAGGACAGCATCGTGTACGTACTGGGCCAATTTGACGCAGCGTCGCAGGGCTTTGGCCACCCCGTGCGCGCAACGGGTCGCGGCGATGTCTTCGTGACCCGCCTAACTGACCACGGCACCCACGCCACTGCCAACTGGACGCAACCGCTGGGCTACCCCAACCGCTACACCTGGGCCCGCCACCTGGCCTGCGACGGCGCGGCTGTTTACGTGGCCGGCACCACCGAAGAAGTGGAGAGTCGCCTGGACCCGGCGACCAGCCAATGGCTGCCGCGCGCAAGCCGTGCCTTCGTGGCAAAGCTCACCGATGCGGGGACTCGCGCCCTTCCGGGCTGGCAGCACACCTGGGACGTGCGCCGCGGCTACCACGAGGTGGTCGCCCTGGCAACCCAACGGGGCCGGGTGTACCTGGCCACAAACACCTGGCAGCCCACCCCTTCTCCGAGCGAGCCCCAGGGCTGGCGTGGGGAAGGCATGCTGCCCGCGCACGCCAACTACCGCGTGCACCTGACGCAATTCCGCAGTCAAGGCGCCGGGTACCGCATCGGGTGGACCCATACGGAAGCCGGCCAGGGCGCCGGCCTGGCCCTGGCCGGCAACGCCCTCTACGTTACCGGACGCGCGGATGCCGACCACGCGTTTGGCCACCCGCCGGCCGACGCGCAGGACGTCCCCGGCGACCTATTCGTGGCCAAACTGGTCGTGACCGGCACCACTGTGCAAACCGCGTGGGTGCAGCGCCTGCGTGGCACCGGCCACGACGAATACGCCCGGATGCCCTACGTCGCCGTGCGCGGCCGGCGCGTGTACCTGGCGGGCATCTTTGCCCTGCCCCGCCTGGCACTGGACAGCGTGGTGCTGCGCAACTCCAACCGAAACAGCGGTAACCGCAACCTATTCGTAGCCCAACTGACCGACGCGGGAGCGACCAGCCGCTTTGACTGGGCCCACCGCTTGGGCAACGAGCACGCCGCGGATTTCGGGGCCTTCGCGTTAGACGGCCCCCGCCTGTACATAAGCGGCTATTTTCAGGGCTACCGCAACCTGCCTGTGCTGCTAGGCAAACAGCAGTTCCTGGTTCCCTATGAGAACGTTGGCGATGGGGTGCTGCTGCAAGGCTGGCTGCCGGTGGGCCCGTAAACGGGCGCGGCCTGTGTGCCAGGCATTCTGCCGATATGGCCACCGGACGAAGTGCACCTGCTTTTGCACCGCACCCTTCTTGAACCACTTGGCCGAACCCTCCGCAAGCCACAGCCCCGTGGCAAGAAGGCCGCCCGCCCGCGATTTCAACTTAAAAAAGGCAGTGCACTCGAACGGTCAAAAAGCAAACAGCTACTATTGGGTTCAACGAGCATCATGCCGGTGTTGCTTCCAGGCGCCGAGGGCTTGCTGATAAAATTGTTGCATTTGCGCTGGGCTTCCGCCCATGTACACCCGAAATGTGGTCTAGTCCTTCTTTCGGACTTGTAAATAGGGGCTGTCAAAATCGGGGACTTTGAAGACGGGGTCCACCGCGGCGATGTCAGGATAAAAGGCGTATTCGCGCTGGTGCTGACCGGGGTCCCGCCCGTCGAGCCAGTAGTGAGCCATGCGCCGGTCTGTAAAGAAACTGCCGGCCTTCCGGAAGGTGAAATTGGAATAAAATAGGTGGACGGTTTCCCCATTGTCCAGCAACCCCGTGCCACGGAGAAAGGCCACCTCGTTGGGGGATAAGCGGGCCCCGGTTTCGATGCGGTTGCACGAGCACAAGAGCAAGGCAAAAATCGCGAAACAGAAAGCCTTCATAGCATGTACCCCGGCACCGCGCCGAGAATTGGCAAAGATGCAGGTGCACTCCTTAATAACCGCCCGTATGTTCAGCGAAAGGGTTCGAAGCCAGCCGAGAATTCTACTCGCTGCGGGCATGGAAAATAGTTAAGTTTACGGCAGTTGCTTCAACCTGCATTATGGGACTTGACATTCTACTCGGCGCTAATAACCAGGCGGATTTGGACGCGGGCCACTATAACCCCGATGACCATCGGCTCAGCCGCAACTTTTGCCACTTTATGTGCCGGCGGAGCGCCATTGTGGGCCTTCCGGAACTGGACCAGATTGGGCAACTGACGGGCGTGGACATTGCGCCGCTCTACGAGATGGAAGAGTATGTATTGCCCGAGGACCTGGCGGCGTGGCTGGAAGACGAGGACAACGAAGCAGAGCGGAACCGGCTCGTGCAGCAGACGGCCGCCGCCGCCGCGGCCATGGCCGGCAATATTGAGCGGGTCACCGCCACCGTGCAGGCCTTACTCGCGCACCTGGCGACCATCGAGCATTTGCCGAGTCGGTTGCTGCCGGATAAGGAAGGCACATTCGCGGATGAAGGCGCCTACTTTGCGAATTTCTTTGCCTCCAAAATGAACCGCTTTGACAATACTTTTGGGCAGGACCTGCGCAATCTGAACAGCTTTCTGCACTATGCGAAAAGCAAAGGCAGCGAGACGGTATTTTTTGTCTACGGCTAAGAAGGGCCAGCGAGACTTCTGTCCTTGAATTTTGCCCGTTCACTTCAACGGTCAGACCCGCAAAAGCAAAGTATATTCACCCCAGCGCGGGGCCCGTGGCCCTGGCGTGGCACCCGCATGAAATTTCTATTTCGCGTCCGCTTTCTGCTCGGCATGATTGCCTTGCTGCTGCTGGTGCTGTACCTGCAGCGGGCGGCGGGAACTCGCGTGAGCAACCGCTTGGGCGGGCCGGTGGAAATCGCCTACGCGCAGGGGTACGCGCGCCACGTTTTGTGGCTCGGGCTGCGCTTCTTCGTGGCCGGGGTCGGGGTACCGGTGGCCATTGGGCTGGCGGTGTACGGCTGCTTGCGGTGGCGCCACCGCGGCACGCCCCGCGGGCCCCTGGGCCGCCCGTTGCTGCTGGCCACGCTCGCGGCGTGGGCGTGGGGCTTGCTCGGGGTTGTGGCCTATGCCGTGGTCCCAGCTGGTTGGAAGCCATTCTATGCGCCGGGCGCGTTTCTGCTCGAAGCGGGCATGGCCATCGCCGCGGCCCGGGCGGGTTACTACGACCGGCGCCCCACCTCGCCGCCGGTGGCGGGCATCACCCTCAGTGGGGGCCACCGCCAAGCGGGCCGGTAGGGAGCCGCACCACGGCCGGTTCGTTCACTTGAATGGTCGATTTGGAAGCAAGGGCATAACGCACGAGAGAGCATTCCCGGTTTTCTTCCGCTTTGCCCAGCCCTCTAAGTGGGGTTCCACAACGGTTGGCTGCCAGTATGCTCTGCGGCTTTGACCGCGGTGATGCGCGACACCACAAACCTGGCGGGTTTGCCCACAAAGTTTGTGGCGTTGGCCACACGGCTTTGCCGGGGCTGCGGGGCCGCGGTTGTTTTGAAGCGTCAACCACTCCTCACTCCCTATCCTGTATGCAGCGCTTCCTGTTTTTATTTCTCCTGATGAGCCGGGCGGCTATGAGCCAAACGGTCGACTCGGCCCAGGTCACGGCTTTCCCGCCGAAAACCAATTACAAGTTTGGCATCATCACCGAACTCGGGTTCATGCTGGCCCACACCAGCACGCCCAACATGCAGTCGTTTTTTCGCCAGAACAACATTGAGCGGGACGCGTCCATCGACCCGTTTGTGCACGTGAATGCGGGCGGGCGCTACCACCGGCTGAAGGGCCTGTTTCAAATTGGGTATGGCTTCAATTTTGTGCCCCCAGATGAGCAGGCGGCCCTCGTGGCCCGGCGCACCTACGCCAGCTACTCGGGCGCGCTGCTAGGCTACGACATCCTCAACGGCCGCAACCAGCGCCTGTACCTCAACGTGGGCGCGGGCGCGCTGCACTACGACTACGCGGTGTACAACCGCACCAACCAGCCCGTTACGTTTCAAAGCCTGACGCAGTACAGCCAGGCCGGCAACATTCCTTCCTTGAAACTAAACAACGCGTACTGGGACATCAACCTGGAACTGACCCAGCGGGAGAAGCGCAAATCCGACATTTCCAGTGTGTTGCGCCTGGGCTACCGGCGGGGGTGGCAGGCCAACGCCTGGGAGTCGGGGGCGTTTCAATTGATTGGGGCGCCTACGGACCGCATCAGCCAGTTCTACTTCCAGGGCAGCTACTACTTTTCGAAAAACTACTCCAAGGCCGCCAAGTGATGAAAGCATCTGTGCTCGCGCTGGCGTGGCTGCTGTTGAGCAGCTGGGCCACGGCTCCCGAACCACCCCAGGGCACCCAGGCGCGCCTGGTGATTTACCGGCTCCGCGAATTTAACGGCAACACCTACGACATCAGGATTAACGACCAGAAGGCTGGCAGCCTCCCCACCAAGCGCTACCTGCAGCTAGACGTGCCGGCGGGGCCGGTTAAAATCGAGTCGGTCAAAGATTATTTCTCCGACAACCAGACCGTGCGGCTGGAGGCCCGGCCCGGCCGCACGTACTACGTGAAGGCCGTGGAGGAAATGGATTTCCTCACCCGCGCCCTGCTGCTCGCGCCCGTGCGGGAGGAGTTGGGCCAGCGCGAAGTGCAAGGTCTCAAACCCGCGGCCAAGACCCGCACCAACTAATTTGCCCGTTATGCCTCGTATCCGGCTGGCTCCGGCCTTGCTTTTCGCCGTTGCCTTCACCGGCCTGCTCGCCTACTGGGGCCGGCTGCTGTACGTGGGCGTGTGGCACAACGCGGCGGCGGCGCCCGAAGTGGGGAGTTTGGCCCGGTACCTGCTGGGCATTGGGCTGCTGCTGGCCGGCCTGGGGGCCGTGGCCCACCTCAACTACCGGCTGGCGTTCCGGCGGTGGGCGCTGGGCCGCAACACTGGCTGGAGCTACGGCACGTGGCTGTGCGCGCTGGCGTGGGGGCTGTTTGAGCTGCTGCAGCTGCGGACCGACCACGTGCCCGAGTTTATCGACGAGAACCTGCTGATGACGGCCGTGCTGCTGGCCGTGGTGGTGGCGTATGGCTACGTGGCCGATTCGTTTCGGGCCCGCCGGGCGCAAGACCATCTGCTGCAGCAAAAAGTGGAGGCCGAGCTGACCGCGCTCAAGGCCCGGGTGAACCCGCATTTTCTGTTCAACGCCCTGAACACCATCTACAACGAGGCCCAGCGCGTCGACAACGAAACAGTGGCCGACCTGATTCAGCAGCTGGCGGGCATCATGCGCTTCACCCTGCAGGAGTCGACGCAACCGCTGACGTCCATTGAGAACGAGTTTTCGTTTCTGGAAAAGTACGTGGCCCTGCAGCGCGCCCGCCTGCCCCAGCGCGACGACCTGCGCGTCTCGACCCAGCTGGAATGGGACGGCCAGCCCGCCGCCATTGCCCCGCTGCTGCTGCTGCCATTCGTCGAAAACGCCTACCAGTACGGCATTAGCTTTGCGCAGCCCTCTCACATCGACTTGGAGGTGACGGTAGAAAACCGCCGCCTCCGGATGCGGGTGGCCAACAGCATTGCTCCGGCGGCCGGCCGGCCCGGCCCAGGCACGGGCATTGCCACCGCCCGCCAACGGCTGGCCCTGATGTACGCCGGCCGGCACGAGCTGCACATCGAGCAAACTGCCAATGATTTCACCGTTTCCCTAACCATTGACCTGTAGAAACTTATGCTGCACGCCATTGCCATCGACGATGAGCCCGCCGCGCTGGAAGTGCTGCAGCGCTACGCGGCCAAGGTGCCGTTTCTGGAGCTCACCCACACCTTCCTGAGCACCAGCGAGGCACTGGCTTGCCTGCACACCCAGCGCGTCGACCTCGTGTTTCTGGACATTGAAATGCCCGACCTGCGCGGCCTGGACTTCGCCCGGCTGGTGGCGCCCCTGCAAAAGCCCATCGTCTTCACCACCGCGTACGCCGAGCACGCCGTGGAAGGGTTTTCGCTGCAAGCCCTTGATTACCTGCTCAAGCCCATTGAGTTTGGCCGGTTTCTGCAGGCCTGCAACCGGGCGTATGCCCAAGGGCTGCCCGCGCGAGAAGGGCCGCCCGGCATTTTCGTCAAGGACGGCTACGACTGGATTCGGGTCAACGTGGAGCAAGTGCTTTACATCCAATCTGATACCAATCTGCTCTTCATTCACGAGCAAGGCCGGCAGGTAAGTACCCGCATGACCATTGCCGACATGCTGGCCACCCTGCCGGCCCAGGACTTCATCCGGGTGCACAAGTCCTACATCGTGGCGCTGAAGGCCATTCGCAAAATCGAGCGCCACCAGGTCACCGTGGGCACGGTCACCATTCCGCTCGCGGAAAGCTACCGCGAGGCCCTGCAAACCCGCTTACTCAAAAAGAATGGGCGTTAAAAACAGACTGCCTGGGTGGCGCACGGGGCAGATGCTAGCAGCTAGCTTTCGGCCGCATGCTACTTCCTGCCGACATTGCCGATGCTACGCAGATAAGGGCAAGCCCTCGGCACATATCATGGTCCCGAACTAAGTTCACCAACTGTGTGCCTTTGCCGAGCAGCATGTATTTACAAGGTGTTTACCGAGGAGGTATCGGGCGGCAAGTCCGACCGCAGCCAGTTTAAGCAGCAGCTGCTCGAAGCCTACCAGAAGAAATTCGACCTGGTCGTGCTCTGGCGCCTGGACCGCTTCAGCCGCGAGGGCGCGCTGCCCACGCTCAAGTACCTGAAGGAACTGCGCGACCATGGCGTTAACTACAAATCATTGACTGAATCCTACTTCGATTCGCTCGGGCCGTTCGGCGATGTGATTGTCTCGATGTTAGCCACCATCGCGGCGCAGGATTTCAGAAAATACCAAGGCGGCGGTGGCCAAGAAGAAAGCGGCCGGCGCCAAGCTGGGCGCACCGACGAAAGCGGCAGACGTGGTGGCCAAGGCGCGGGTCCTGAAAGGGGAGGGGAAGTCCAACGGCGATATCCTCCAGCACAGGGGTCAAATACGTCGCAACCTAAGAGTAGACTGCCACCCTTTTTCGTTTGGATAATAAAAAAGGCCATTTCCGTGCTGGAAATGGCCTTTTTAGCAAACGTCTGCGGTCTGGACGGGACTCGATAATGCGAGAAAAGGCCAATTTGGGGTTGTTTCTAGCCTTCTGACTGCTCCAATGCGATACGAAAAGCAGCACGATTTGCTGTGCTAAAAAGGTCATTTTCAGGGTGAAAAGTAGCAGAATAAGCGCTATCTTCGAGTTGTACCAAATAGGATAATTCCATGAAGACTAGCGCTTATCTACGACCACCGGCACGCAATAGAGAGTGTTCCATCAGCGTCCGCTATACCCACCGACACGCCTACTTCGCGATACGAACAGGCTTGACTGTCCTGCCCGAACACTTCGACCAGGACGCAGGCGCCGTGCGGCGGTCCCACGATGACTGTAACTTGATGAACGCCATCATCGACCAACGGAAGGCGACTATCATGACAGCGGCTCGGAAGCTGCTGCTGCAAGGCGAAGACCCTACAATAGAAAAGGTTAGGGACGTGCTCAATGGCGTAGTTGCCGCTCCACCTGCCGTACTGGCCCTTCCCACGCCCACACCAATTCCCGAACCTGAACCCACCCCGCGAGTCACGCGAACAAGCCGTAAGGTGACTATTGTAACCACCGAGAAGAACCGCTTCCAAGAATTACTGACACTCTACGGCCAAGGTTCAGTGCATGATGCGGCATCAACCAAGAAAGACAAGGCGCTGTTTGTTAGGATAGTGGGCGAGTTCCAAACGTGGTATGGTAAAGAATTGACTTATGACAAGATGGATGGGGCGATGTACGGCAATCTGGCGAAGTACTTCTTGGACGAGCGAGGCGGCTATAACAACGTCTTCGGCAAGCGTATCAAGGAAATGAAATCGTTCCTGCGGTGGAGCGAGGTAGAGCATGCCATTCACCCGCACCAAGCTTACCGGAAGTGGAAAGTGTATCATGAGGAAAAGGAGATTATCTACCTCACGCAGGATGAAATAGACCTGTTCTGGTACGCTGACGGCCTGACACCGCAGATGCAGAAGTATCGCGACGTGTTCCTGTTCAGCTGCCTCACTGGCTTCCGTTGGAGCGACATCATTCGCAGCAAGCAGATGGTCGTGCAAAACGGCTTGCTCACCATCCTCACGCAGAAGAATCGAGGCAATGCCAAAGTGCCGATGAACGAGCGCATCCGGGCCATCATGGACCGCTACAATGGCGACCTGAATATTGTGACTCTACAGAACATGAATGAAGGCATCAAGGCGCTGGCCCAACGACTCGGCATGACCGAAGAAGTCTACTACTATCGCTACAAGTTGAAAGAGGCCGTGCCGTTCCACGAACCCAAGTACAAGCTGCTAAGCGCCCATTGCGGCCGGCGCAGCTTCATCACCAACGCCTTCACGCAAGGCTTCTCGGTGCCGGAAATATTGGAAATGATTGGCAGCACCGATGCCAAGGTGCTCGGCGGCTACATGGCCATCACGGGAAGCCATCTGGTGAGCAAGACCAAAGAGCTCAACAAGTAAAAGTGGAGAAGTGCGAGTAATGCCAGGGTCTGCTATTGGTTCGCTTATCTTTAGGTAACTAATCGCCGACCCTGTGCTTTCTCCCCGCCGCGCTCTTGCCTTCGCTTTTCTGTCCAGTACCGTCTTATGGGCACCTGGCTGTAACAAAAACAGTGAGCCAGCCCCGCAGCCACAGGTACAGAAGGGCGAAATAAGGGGGGCATTCTCTCCCGCCGGTTCTCTGGTTAGCGTCACAGCGACCCCAGTAGGAGGGGGCACGGCCGTCACTGCCAACCTGCAATCGGGCGCGTACTCCTTTGCTGATTTGCCTGTTGGGGATTACACCTTGGCCTACGTGGCTGCAACGGGTTATTTAACTCCCGCCTCGCTCGTCGTGGCCATCCGGGCTAATACTGCCACGCAGGTACCCGCCCTAACTGTGCTGCCGGTTCCCCCGCCGTTACCCGAGCATCTAACTTTAGGCAACCCCAGCGGCGCGGTTACCGACCCTGCTTTACCTAGCAATTACCTGCTGTATCGGACACAGTACGCTGTATCCTACAACCGTGACCAAGGCAAACCCAACTGGGTGAGCTGGCACCTGAGTACATCATGGATAGGTTCGGCCGCCCGCCAAGACGATTTCCGCGCCGACCCCGACCTGCCCACCGGCTGGTACCGCCCTGGTGCTACTAGCTACACCAATTCAGGCTTCGACCGCGGTCACAACTGCCCCTCGGCCGACCGCACCAGTACGGTTGCTGATAACTCGGCCACGTTCTTCATGAGCAACATGATGCCCCAGGCCCCACGCAACAACCAGCAAACGTGGGCCAACTTGGAAGACTACTGCCGCGACCAACTTGCCACTGGCAACGAGGTTTATGTCATTTGCGGCAGCTATGGACAGGGCGGTACAGGTAGCAATGGTTTCTTGGCCACGCTAGACCAAGGTCGTATCCGTGTGCCAGCCCATTGCTGGAAGGTGGTGGTCATTCTGCCGGTAGGCAATGACGACGCTTCACGGGTTAGCGCCAGTACCCGCGTCATCGCCATTGACACGCCCAACGATAACAGCATCAGCACTACATGGGGCACCTATCGTACCAGCGTGGACGCTATCGAAACCGCCACGGGGTTGGACATTCTCTCTGCGGTGCCCACAGCCGTGCAGCAAGTAATTGAAGCCCGAGTTGATAACGGCCCAACTAGTTGAGTAGAGTTGAAAAAGGCTTCGGCTTCACGCTCATCTACTGAGCTTAGGAGTTTGCTTAGAACTCGAACCTGCTAGCCAAATTCAGACCGTATCGCGTCCGTTCAGTTCGAGCATCTCTCCCAACAGCTTACCTGCTTGGGTGTGCTACGCGAGTTAAATTCTTGCTTAAAGTCATAGTAAACGACCAGCTATATTCGCTGATTCGAATTCAATAAGCTCAATTGGCTTTAAATTGATAGTTACTATTTGTTAGTTTCGATAAGTTGGAACTAACCTCAGAGTTAATGTACAAAATAAAAACGAACTGAAACAAATTTCAAAACCCAATGAACATCAACAAGCTAATTACGCCAAGGAATCAAGCACTCTATGATAGAGTGCAGTCGAATTTTAAAAAAATACAATACGCTAAGTCAAAAGATTCTTATTGGTCTTCAAACGTCGATGGAAATAATATTGCTCATATATCTTATGCGAAGTCAAATCACGAAGAGGCATCGTTTGTGCATGAGCTATTGCATCTAGATGTTCAGAGTAGAGGCTATAAAAGATTGCGTGTTGGGATGTCTGCTTGGGACAATACGCCTTTCTTTAAAAGATTAATGTCTGCTCTTGATAATGAGTTGCAGCATCATAAAATGTATAAGGGATTTCTGCATTTGGGCTATGCACCAAATGAGTTCTATGCTGATAGTGATGTTCTTACAGAGAAACGGATAATCAAAAATCTTATGCAAAATTCGGATAATATCAGGACTTATTATCTTGATTTTTTGACTCTAATTGCTCCGGGCGGAAGTATATCTGAAGCAAACAAGGAATACCTGCTTAAAGCATACAAGGCTAAAAACAGCAGCAAATTTGCGGCTTTTTTCGAACACGTCCAAAGCGTGTTTTTAGATTGGGAGGCTGATAGTGACTTTAATGCGGAGCCCTACCTAATGAGGCTTTTTAATGTAGTGCCGGGCGGTGAATTTACCTGGTTTGGTTATGGTAAAGCAGCAGAATTTCCCAATAATGGATTTTTCGTAGACAAGGAGTTTGAAATAGCACAGCCCTCTACTTAAACTGCTTTGTAAAACAACAGAAGGAAAATATTTTCCCTCTGTTGTTTTAATTCATATAGTCGCATCAAATAAACTCATTTGTGACTTCTGAATACGCATTGGCTTAGCACTTGCGGCCATTGCCAGTGCAACATGTATTACTGAAGCTGGAATTCGGCCCAGCATCGGTGGGACGGCGTTGCCTATCTGCTTAAGCTGTTGCCATTCGCTGGTTTGGAGTACAAAACTGTCAGGGAAGGTTTGCAGACGCATAGCTTCTCGAACCGTTATAAAGCGGTCGTGTTTTGGGTGAATCCATTCACTTAAGTCACGGTGCATCTGTGCCAAGAGCGTATGTGCTGGCAGTGCGCCATCAAAACGCCGCCATTTTTCAGGACGGGCATTGTCCCACACATCTTTAGGCAGTGAGTCAGCTTTTTTCCCAGGCTTAAGCAGTTTGATAAGAGCTAGGCGCCGTGCCTGGATTTCCTTTGTGTGGTGGTTGTACAAGGACTGCCCATTTACTGCCTTTCCAGTAATTTTCTTGTACGTGGCGGCTTTCTCTTCTTTTGTGAAAATATCGCCGTCGGTGTCCAAGCGCATCTCCCGCTGAAAGTATGTGGGGGCGCTGCATTTGGGGTACAGGATTGGGTCAGTGTTGTTGGTTGTCACTTCCTCAGGTAAGTCCGAAATGGCATCATCCACGCTCACGGGTGCTTCTACTAGAGCCTCTGCCGTGGCGTCGAAAATCTCTTGGAGGTTCTGCGAAAGGGTTTCTGGTTTTGTGGCTAAGATGAAAACACGACGCCGAGCCTGCGGAACGCCGAAGTCAACTGCGTTCAACACCTTGAGGCCTATGTTACTGTAGCCGATACTTTTTAGGGAGTTCAAGATGCGCTCCTTAAACATGCCCTTTTTCATTAGCAGCATGTTGGGCACGTTCTCTATAAGTATGAACTTCGGGTGCAATAGTGTTGCTAAACGTATCATTTCCAAGTACATCTCGTTCCGTGGGTCAGCAACGTCACGGGGGCCAATTTGGCTGTAGCCTTGGCAAGGAGGCCCACCGAAAAGCAGGTCTAGCGTTTCAGTGTTGGCGTAAGTCTGGCGGTGCTGCTCAAACACTTCTGGCGTTTCAGCGGGCAAGAAACCCGCTACGCTACCGTCATATAAAGGTATTTCGGGAAAGTTGAGTCTGTAGTTGACAGCGGCATACTTATCATATTCTACTGCCCCAACTACTCGAAAGCCCGCCTTCTTAACTCCAGCGCATAGACCACCAATGCCTGAGAAAAGTGAAAGTGCTGTGTAGTTGGACGTTGCTGTTGTAAGCAACTCCTTTATCCATTTTTGAGTGACCATCCCGTCGTGACTTCCGTCAAGTTTTGCCAAAATCTTTAGTCTGTAAAGATAGTACACAGGTGTGTACCATTCACTGCTGACGTGACTAATAGTCCACATCCTCTATATGTTAATAGCCGAAATAAACTTTTATGAAAACCTCAAAGTGTGACTCATAGTCCGTAGACTTATGGTCTACAATGCATGAACATTTGAGGGTGAATGAAACTGCCACACCCAATTCTACCCTGTTCTCTGCCGCTTTTGGTAAAGCGTTAAAGAATAAACGAACCGCCCTAAATCTCTCGCAGGAGGAGCTAGGGTTTCGCAGCGGCTTGGACCGCACTTACATAAGCGGCATTGAGCGTGGGACTCGTAATCCCACGCTATTGATTGCTAACCGTATAGCCGAAGCATTAGCAATTCCGCTGAGCGTACTGATAGCCGAGGCTGAAAAGCCAATGCAGGAAGGGGGCGCCAGTGCCGTTTGAGCTAATACCACCGGACATCTGCTTGCACTGCCCTTATGGGGTTTGCGTGGAGTACTTTGGAGACAAAAAGATTAAGGGCCGTGATACGCAGTATCGGCTTAAGCAAAACGTAGCATCATTTTGTGCATTTGACCGATGGGTGCCGGGTACTTATGTCTATAGTGAAGATGCAGCTTTTGCCGACCCGACCATTGCTTGGAGCGATTTGGTAAATCAAATCATCAAAAACAGCACAATCGCAGTAACCCGGCGCATTGCTTCAGGGCAATTGAAAGCTAGTCCTAAAGGTGGAATGTTCACCCCTGGGCAAATCGCTAAAGTAAGTGGTGACGTTTTTCAAATGTTAGTAGGGGTAGTGTTATGGAATGCGTGCGTAATCCATAACGCAACCACCATAGCCTCTGGAGTCGAAGGGCCCATTTATGCTATTTTGACCCTAGGTGATAACTATGATTTGCGCACGCTACTCGACGAAGAAGGTGCTGCACAGTTAACAACCCTACAACGTGAACTGGCGCTTCACGATACGCAACTTGCATATTCCACTCCTGATTTTGTAGTGATTGACATTTCTGGAATGAACCCTGAAATACAGGCGCATTTTAATGAAATGCTCACTAATCTAAATCCTGATAATCAATCAAAGCTGTCTTACTCAAAGGCGATGTTGAGAGGGCGAATACGCCCACAAGAAATCACCGCAGCTTTGGGACTAAAAACTTCAATTCGCTCTGATAGAATGTATCAGCTTCTTTTTGAGGCTAACGCATGGAAATTTATCTGGCGAGCAGCTTTTAATCTTTCTCCTTCGAAGTATTACGCCATTTACAGTGAGGACTATGGTGCAGCCCCTGCCAAACTACAATCTGTAGAGTTCGGTAGTGTAGACATACAATCAAACAAGGCCGACAAGGCTATCAACGGCGTATTTCCAACGCAGCGACCTTCTGACCTAATAGCAACCCTCAACACTATTCTTACAGGCGTTACTCCAACACCACCTGGTCGCTCATCTGGGCCTGTGCTATCGCTATTTGACGAATAGTGTTCTACTCTGTGACTACTAAGACAGCACCACATAAGATTGCGTCCTCGTCGTCCAGGTCGAAGCTCACCCCGGAGACCTGAGCTACCGCTGCCATCGCGGCTGGGTTCACTTCGCCCTCACAGTCGAATATAGAATAAGCTACATATTTAGGTCCGCTTCCTAGCACATCTACCAATGCCGGCGCGCAACCCAATAGTATAGGTACGGATGCGGGAACGCCCACCAGCCCCGTGGTCGGGTTGGGCATTGTCAGCCCTTCAGTGGAAACTGACTGCGGGGACCGCTGGGGTAGATAGAGGGTGGCAATCATGCGGCAAGAGTTGTGGGTAAGGTGCGGTTAAGCCGCATCCAAAAAAAAATGATGCATTGTTCTATCAATAATTTGCGCTTATCCAAGATAAGCGCAACAACAAGCGCCAGAGGAATTGTAAATCAGATGTTTAACCTCTATCAATAGCTATTGATAGGAAGTAATACAATAGCAATTGCCAATTGCCTGAATTTCCTTTGCATAAAATCTAAAAAGGCGTAGCAGTCACCTGGCCCACCCCCTCACCACGACCCCGCCGGCCGGCACTGCAAGTTAACTACAAGTCGGATTGATTCGGTTGCCCGAGGCACGCAAAATGCCTCAACGGTTACTGCTATGCCCAAATTTCTCACTTCCCTGATTCATTTTCTGTATGAAGAAAACCACCGATTACAACCAGCGCGCCCGTTCAATGGCAACCTTCGAAGCCGACAAAGACTACGAAGGTTTTATGCCGAACCCCTGGGACTACCAGCAACTGACCACTCAGTTGGAGCACCACGGCGATGGGCAATACACCGAACACCACCCGGTGCTTTACGACACCTACTTTGTGCCGTGTGGCATGATGATGCACGTCAACACCATCACCGACCGCGTCGTGATGCGGGTGTGGTGCCAGTCCCAGGACCAGTACCTGGAACTGGCGTTCAGCGGCAACCAGTACCTCGACTACCTCCAGCCCGACGATTCCGGCTGGGACGACCTGCTGAACCTCGTCTTGGAAATCGGCACCCCATCCATGAGCCGGGACGAAGACTAATTCTATTACTCACAACGGTCGTTGCAATCCCGCATCGGCCATATTAAACCCAAGCCAATGGCACGTTTACAAGACGACCCCCGCTACTACGTCGACTACGACCCCGACGAAATGCCCTTTGAGGACTACTACCTCACTCCTGAAGAAATGGAGGCTTACGAGGAAGAAGAAACTCGCCGTGACCACCACGACGCCTTCACGGCCATCTTTGCGCAAATGGCTGCGGCCAAAGTGCGTAAGTCGCAGCACAAAGTGCTGGCCGAGAAAATCCAGGCCGCTTCCGACCTGCCCGAGGCCAACACGGCGACGCCGCACCCGCTCTTGGCGAATCCCACTCGCCGCGGCCTGCGCCGCCGCAATGCGATTATCGTCGAGTACCAAGGCCAAAACTATTACCTGTACGAGCTTGTGCTGATGCTAATCCCAGGCTGCACCAAAAACCGCTATTCTGCGATTTACTGCCGCATAGCCAAAGGTGGATGGGCTGTCGAGGAAGCTATTTTTAAGCCGGTGAATGAACGCCCTCGGGCCGGTCATGTCAATCGGCTATTGCCCGGTAGCCAGGCTCCAAGCGTTCCAATAACTACCGCTGCAACCGTTACTAGCGAGGCGGGTTCGCCCTTCCGGTTTCGGCGTAATCCACCTTTGATGGTAGAGTTCCAGGGACGTCAAATACGCTTTGTGGATTTGGTTGCCAACCACCGACCCAATGCCACTAGAAGTTACTACAGCGCAGTTCGGTCCCGAATTTTCCAATACGGCTGGGATGTAGCCGAAGCGCTGACCACTCCTATTGGTGAGGCGCCCCCGACGCTCCAGCGCAATCAACGGCAACCTGTTCAACTGTAGTTATAAGTGAAGTCCCTCGCCACCCGAGGGCCGGTCGCAACCGAGTGGCCGTTTCAGGTAGGTGCTTTCGTCGGCACCTACCTGCCCAAAAAACTAGCTAGGGAAAGCGCCGTGTCCGCGGCCATCAGCATACACACAATCAGCTTGGGTGTGTGGTGAGTCGTGCCATGGCCCTAGCGCAAAGGCAGTATTCACCGCCAATCGTTCTTTGATAAAATGGGGTGTGCGTCGATGCCCAAACTGAAGGGTGTCGTTCGGCACGCCGTCGCTCACGGAGCCCCTGCTACGCCGGGCCCACGCTCAGGCTCCTACGCCTAGTCTAGAACGGGCGAACCCTGCAACAGCCTTTCTGCTCCACTTCCTGAGGGGTTCCGTGAGCTACCCCTCTTATGATGGACTAAAATCGGCCCAGGAAAATAAGCTGAAAATAACCGGGACAAAGCCCAAGGGGACGCATATAAAATTCATAAATAAATCATGAATTACGACATGCATACCCCCAAGTCCAGCAAGAGCATTAGCATAACGCAGGTGGTTCACGAGGCCTTTGCCGATTACGTCAACAGCCTGCGCAGTGAGCATGGCCGGTTTGTCACCGCCAACGAAGCTCTTCGCACACTGCTGGCAGCAGTAAAGAAATAACAAAGGCAACCGGCACACTGGCGTCATCAGCAGTGTGAAGCGCAGGGGGGAGTTCGAAAGCCTCCCTGCCGCCTCCCGAGTAAATCCTGGTGACGCTGATGACAACCATGAAACGAATCTTCAACATTCCGGCAACCCTGCTGGAACTGCGCGCCCAGGTGGCGACGCTGGCCGGCGGCAAGAAATTGCTAGCCAAAAGTGTCCATTGGGACAAAGTCTGCTGGCTGCTCGATAAGCTCGGCAACACGCAGTACTACGACAAGCGAACCAACGTGGACAGCTACGTGGCCATCAAGAAGGAAAAGCTACGCTCCATCTGCGGCAAGGTGTACGCCGACCACATGCTGGAAGTGCTGCTCGAAAACAACATCATCGAGACGACGGGTTCTTACCAAGCGGGCGCTTCCTCAAAAAGCTACCGGCTAACCGAAACGCACCGCTACGCCAAGAAGGTGTGCGTGTTCAACCAGGACTCAAAGTTCTTGACGAAGCTGCTACTGGCCGACCTGACAACGGACGGTGACAAATACCTCCGCGAGGCCATCCAGAACGACCTAGGATTCCGGTACGAAGACCTTCTGGCCGACCTCTCCCTTCCTGTTGCTACTCCCTCTTATGATGGACTAAATTTCGAACTTAACACGGAAGCAGACCTCGCAGCTTGGAACGAGCACCTGACGGCGCTGCACCCGCACCTGGCAGGGCTATCGCCGAAGCTGCAGTCGCTGGTGCAGTCGGCCGGCCGCATTTACACCAAGCAGTTTTTTGCTCACCGCGACACAAAGGGTGGACGGCTGCACACAAACGTGACCAACCTTGCAACGGAAGGCCGCCAGTACCTGGCTCTCGCTGGCCAAACCGAACTGGTAAACACGGATATTCCCGCTTCGCAACTGGTGTTTGCCTGCGTGCCGCTGCTGAAGCATTTCAACAACGTGCCGCCCGACGACGTGAACGACTGGATTGCGCTTTGCACTTCCGACGACGCTTACGAGCGCCTGCACCTGGAAATGTACCGTATGCACTTCGACGAGTGCTCAGCCAACTACCGCTGCATCGAAGACGAGGAGGAAGCCCGGTACTACTACCGCAAAGACTTTAAGAGCAAGTTTTTCGCCAGCATCTACTACTCCGAGCTGCGCTTCAACATTGGCCCACTGGCCACGCCCGAGAGCCTGTTCATGTGGGAGCGCTTTCCCAGCGTGATGCAGTGGGTAGTGGGCCAGAAGCAGGACGACTACACCAAATTCGCGTGCAATATGCAAAAGGCCGAGTCGGACTTCGTAATTGACACATTCGGCTACCAAGCCATGCGGTGGATGTTGCCCACGGTCACCATTCACGATTCCGCGCTTGTGCCTGCCAAGTTCGGCCGTGATGTGCTGCAATACTTTCAGGAGTGGCTCGACGGCCAGCTCCAGGTGACCAACGCAAAAGTAAAGATTAAAGCCCAGCCGCTCTCTGAAGCTGCACGGCTCATTCTTGAAGAAACTTACCAGTTGTTCTAATGCACTACCTGCCCCATATTTCGAAAGCCGGCGTGAACTACGGCCGCACAACCGATGGCACCCACCAATTTGCTTACCGGCTATTCAACGACACTTGGCTAGAGGCCGAGCTTACCGAGGAACAACTGCGCTCTTTTGTACGGAAACACAAGTTAGCCGAAATCGAAGGCCTCGATTTCACCCACCTTCTCAAAATGGACGGCCACACCATCGAATGCCTGTGAATTTAGTCCATCATAAGAGGGTGCCTCACCCACAGGAAAGCAGGAAGAGTGAAGCCCCGCTCGTAGATGCTACTACCGCAGAGGGTCATCCACAGGAAAGCGTCACCAGCTCCGCAGAGGTGCTCCAAATCGACAAAAACTGATGATGGGCGCGGTGCTGGGCCTGCTTCTCGTATTTCTTTTATTGCCAAATCCGTGTGGAAAGAGCACAAAAAAGCCCCAGCCATTAATTTGGCTGGGGCTTTTTGATTAAGCGGCGGTGGCAACCCTATCGGCCAGCTCGTAGGCCAGGATTGGTCGGTTGCCGTAAATGGCCAGCACCACCATGCCGCCGAAAAGCTCGCAGCAGAATAGGTCGATTATGCGGCTGTGCAAGAGCACCGGCAGCATGACGAGCGGGCCGCGTAATCGTCGATAAGGCGACTGGCTATACAAGAAACGGGCATCGCTGCGTTCAAGGCAGACCATAAGCCGTTGCGCCTTGGCATCGTTGGCTAGGTTGTTTTCCAAATGGAGCGAGTGGCTAGCGACGTAGTAGCTGCGGCCAACCGTGGGCAATTCGGGAGTGGAGCCGTTGAGTAGTGCGGCGATGAAATTGTCGAAAAATAGGGTTTTGTGTATCATGGGCAAGGCAGTAGCCAAGACCAGCGCTTTATATTGCGCGGCTTTCGCTTCTTGATAGGGGGTGGGAGTTGTTGAATCGGGCCACGGTGGTTACCGCCACCGTGGCCTTTTCTATTCAACCTAGGCTTCGGGAGTGGCTTCGGTTTCGGCAGCAGGCTCAGTGCTTTCGAGCTTTGCTCTCAGGGCCTCGAATGCCTTCAAATCCTTGGCCCGTTGTTTATCCGCAGCCGTTGAAACTAAGCCCTTCAGAAAAGCTTCCATGTTCTCCGTGGTGCCAAGGCAATCAAGTGCAGCGGCGAGGATGGTTTGGTTGCTCACGTTCAGCTTCCGGGTTTCTTTAATGTGCGCCTTGAAGCCATTCAGGCGCTCCAAGTCGCCTTTGTCGATGGCCGTTTGCGAATACCCACGCTCACGTTTGGCCTTCTCGGTGGCAGCCTCTTCGGTGGTAGTTTCGGCAGCAGCGTCAGCCACTTGTTCGGTGCTTTCAGCAGTCGCTTCCGTGGTCACTTCGGCAGCTTGCTCGGTGGTGGTTTCAGCAGCTACTTCCGATGCTACTGCTTTCTGGTTTTTCTTGGCGTTAGCCATAATGCGTGGTGTCAGGGGGTTGGTTTTTGCTTTCTGACAAGTCGAAGTAAGCGCCGTAAGGGCCACATCGGTACCACTCAAACTAAAAATAATCCATTTATTTTCACAAAATAATTCTAATCGTTTTGGTGACTTGTGGGAGGGTTTATATCGCGAGGTAGCTACTAGTCAAGCTGAACAGTCCGGACGCGACTGGGTCTGAATTTGGTTAGCAGAATAACTCTCTACCAATTAAAAGGAGTCATAAAAGCGCCATGACTTCGCAGGATTTACTGCATCTCGTCCTTCTGTAGCTGATTACCAACGAAGGCAGGAAGGGAAGGCTGCCAACCACGGCAAAGGATTATACATTGTTTAATAGCAGAAGCAGATATGCTGTTCAACCAGAAAATACTTAGACAATCAAATATTTTTAATTCTGATTATAAGCTAGTTGTGTGGGTTAGTAATAAAAATAAACAATTTCAAGTATCTATGTGATATATTCCTGATACTTTAGATGCACACTTAACTTATCGCTGTCATGAAACAACCCCTCCTCACCCTCGCTGCATTTTTTGTTGTTTGCGTTTCAAGCTGCACACCAACGTTAGTGTCAACCGGTGATAGTAAGGGCGTTTTGGGCCCCGAATATATTATGTGTCCTGCTCCCAATGACTTGGATGTTGTGGGTTCAGTGTTTGGAGTTAGCCCTACTAAGGCAAAAATTGACTTGTTTACTCTTCCAGTTAAGGTCAAAAGCGGTAAGATGCAAATGCAGTCTTATGAAACCGATAGAACAATAACTACTGGACTGCTTGCAAATTTCTTAGGCAGCAATCCGAATGTATTCACGGCTTCCGGGGGGGCTAATACTGATACTAAAGTGAAATCTAGGTTTAGCATCACGTCACCGATTCTCGACAGAGTTGAAGATTTACTGCTAGCTAACAAAGACGTGACAAACAAAAAAAAGGACATTACCGAATTTTCAAATTCATATCCTGGCTACAAATATTACATGATTATTGAAGTTGTCAAATCTAAGCGAATTGATATTGGCTTGGATAAAAACTCTCAAGGAAAGGCCGTAGTGGATGCTGATGTCAAAACAATTACAACCTCTGCTAACGGTAAAGTTGGTTGGAATAACACCAAAGACCGGCAATTATCATTTGACTTAAATGATAACTTGACAATATTTTATAAAGTATTGCCGATTGTCATTAAGAACGGAGCAGATGGAGGTGGCGTTGGCTTAGGTATGGATGCGGTAACGGTTTCAGCTGCTGACCCTTTTCTGTATGTGACAAATGAAAAGAAATAAGCTTGCATCATTCGCCCTGATTCTGCTTTTTTTATCTTGCTGCACTACTTCTCAACAGTCGTCTTACAATGGTGGCGGTACGGGTGGCGCGAAAGAAGAAGAAGTAGAAGTTGGGAAAGAGATATGGGCAGCATATACTCAAGTCATTACGGACAATACGCGGCAGAAGCTCGAATTAAGATGGTTGGGATTTGACGTACCAGGGGACAAGCGATATTACACCTATGAAGAAGTTAAAAGCTTCATTGATTCCGTAGACAATGACGAGTATACTAGAAGTTTTAGCCAAACTATGGCCTATGCCAGAAGAATGGCGAGTGCAAAAGAAGCACAGTCTCAATATGATTTCTATTTTCCTGAGAAAGATGTCTTTGGCAACGTAAAGTCAACTCCTGCGGAAAAGGAAGCACTAGTATTTTATGTTAATGCTTCCAAATGTTATAATCATAATAAAAAAGATGTTCCAGCAGCTGCTGGCTGCAAAGAACAGTATACCCACGAGGTTGAGCGAGCGGTTTTTGGCGTTGACAATGACTTGGTTAGCCTAGTCCTTTCGCCACACTATGCCAAGAAAGAAAATAAAGGCACTATTCTCCCAGATGTAGTCATAAAGTATACTAACAGTGCTTTCCAGACTGTAAAAGGCGTGTTGCCTGACTCAATTAAGAAAATAGTTAATGATACTCAATTAGTAATTGGGAACTCAAGTCTTGGCACTCATCAGCTTTGGCTTGAGGTTGTTGATAAAAAGGTATACATATCTCCATTCCTAGTTAGGGCAGCTTTTGTCATGGCCTGTAACAAGTATCCAAATATTATGGCAGAATATAAGGATTTGAGCGAAGGAACCTCAAAGAGGCTTCGGGGGAATACTGCTGAAGACTATCGTTCAATTAATCAAGCGGTTTTATCTGAGATGCAGCGAAACTTGAGCTTCCCTTTTGGCCATGAATTAGCACACATCTATTTGAATAAAAAAAGCACTTTATTGGATGAGTCGTTGTGTGACTGTAATTCAATTTACTACTTGAAGAAAAACAAAGTTTGGTTCTCGCTTGATTTTTTTAATCAAACGTTGAGAAGCGCTGTTGTTTCTGGAGGTAATTTTTGGGGGTTTGAAGAAGTTGGAGATTTAGAAGCTAGGTTCGCACAAATAGACAAAATATCTAAGCAGGATACAGTCAAATGCAAATAGTATTTAATTAAAATATATAAATACTCTGTTGGATTATTAGACGCATCTGACTGCGTTTCATAAAAGGTTGCACTAGCCTCGTTGACGTGTGCGGTAATACGTGTATGAAATACTGTTGAGCGCTACTTCAAATGTGTGCTGGGTAATAATGCCTGCGTCACGGAATTTGTACAGGTCGCGCATCATCGCATTGCGAAAATTAAGCTCACGCTTTTGGCCCTTTGTCATCGGAGTAATTGTTAGATGTGATAACCGAATTTAGCGTGGGGTTTCGTCTTGGCAGGCTAATTCTTACGCCAAGGCAAAAAATAACAGCCTTAGCAGCAAACTTCCCCTGTTTGTGTGAGTATAATAGCGTTGTTTTCTTTATTACAATTGCTGCGGTTTTAGGTCGCTCTTTTTCCACAGCTCAAAAGGCCTTTCAACTAGAAATCTAGTTGAAAGGCCTTTTTCATTATTGTTACAATGTGGCCATCAGTGATTGGAATTCGGCCAGCGAGTAGCAGACGCGGTAGTTGTGGCCCAGGCGAACGCAAGTGTCTCTGAATTCTTCTTGTGAACTGCGGAGCGTGTTCGTGCGAATCTTGAACTCGACCCACGTTGAGGCACCGTTAGGGCTCAAGATGCAGCAGTCCGATACCCCGGCCACCACGCCCGATTTCAGGTGATGGGCCCACGATTTGTGCGCCAGTTCCACGGGAATGCTGAACATGAGCAAATCTGGCCGTTGCTCACGTAGCAGTTCCACGCATCTGGCTTGCAGTTCAAACTCTGACCACTTCGATTCCGGGACTGCTGCCTTGTTGGCAAGATTACGCAGTATGTTCACTACCTCCATCGACACGAATTCCTCGCGCTGGGAGCAGTAGGCATTTTCCACTACCACGTTCTTATGGTTGGGGTGGGCTTTATCTAAGGCCGTTAGGGGCAGCAGTTCCAGGTTCAGGCCCAGATGGTCCACCATGGCGTAGCTGAGCGAGGCTTTCGCTCTGGCGGCAGCATCAAAAAGGCCGTTCCAAACATCGACCGGGAAGGTGACGTGGAACGGCCGGACGTTGGCAACGGCAGTGGCAACGAGTTGCTTCTGGCCTTTGACGGTCAGCAGCACACCGAGCTTGTGATTGGTAATTGTGGCGCCGGAGATGGTGCGGCGCAGGAGGGAGGTAAGCTTCTTCTTATCAGCAGAGGTAACGGATTGCAAAGTGGCTGGGCAGCATCGTTTTATTATTTATAGCAATTGAGAATAGGTTAATTATTGGTGAAATAGCGCAGTGATTATCAAAAAATTGATGTGAAATAACGGGAAAAGGTATACCGGTATGCCATACATACTTTACAAAATAGAAGCCCCGATTATGAAGAAAGGAAATGTTACCTTGATTGCATCCAAGGAAAACCGGCAACGGCTCCAGCTATTCGCCACGCAGCACTTGGCCGCGACCGGCGAAAAGCTCACCCTCGTGCAGATGCTCGATAAGATTCTGAGCCAGTATCACGCCTAACTAGGCCAAAGCCAGCGCATCTCAGCGCACATGAAAAAGAGCCAACCACTACCTTGGGCTTAACCACTATAGCATCACCCCGCGACAAACACACCAACTACCACCGCATCTATAATCCCTCCAGGCTAGACCTGCGTACCATTTCCGACGAGGAATACGCAGCCGTGAGAGAACTTGGGCGGGTACGCAACCACATTGCCCGTTTGTATTGCGCCATCAAACAACGCTGCTACCAAACTGATTTCCCGTTCTTCTACCTCTACGGCGGCAAAGGCGTTAAAATCTGCCCCGAGTGGCTGACCAGCAAAGACGCTTTCATTGACTGGTGCCACGCCAACGGCTGGCAGGAAGGCCTTACGATTGACCGCATCGACTCGAACGGCGACTATTCCCCTGAGAACTGCCGCTTCGTGACGCGCAAGGCCCAGAGCCGGAACATATACCCCAACCTCTACCTCGATTACAAAGGCAAAATGCGGCTGGTGCAGGATGTGCTGGATGAAGAAGGCATCACCGAAAAAGGCCAGCGGAACCTTATCGTCAACCGCCTTCACATTGGCTGGCCGCTAAACGCCGCGTTAACGCTTCCCAAGCACGCGCGGTGCCCACATGTAGACGAGCGAATTACAAAAAAAAAGAACGAACTGTAAGATGATAACCACCGCAACCTTCATTTATGCCGCCGTTGGATTCTTCGGCGCAGCAGCCAACACTTGGCTGCTGCTGAAAATATTGGACTTGATGCAGAGAAGGGTATAGCAGGACATTAACGATGAGCAAGGGGCTAATAATAGACTGACAATCAGCCCATGTTTAAGTTATAATACGCATCTTTCGCTTGCTTAAAATTTACCGGGCTACTACATATCTTGCATTCACATTCTCAGGACAACATACCCTGAATGGTCCGCTCTGATGCTTCTTTCTTTTCTAGGTCTTGTTCTTTTGCTATTCATCGGCAAGTTCATCTGGGACACCTTTATTACCGATAATACAGAACGTCAATACCAAATTCGCAAGCGCGCCAATCCAGAGGAGGCGGCACGCTTGGAGAATACCGTTAAAAGGGGTGAATACTTTAATTTCAACTATGCGCCTAAATCAAATGAAGACCATAAGACTATATCCTTAGCACTTTTGGCAAGCAAATTTGGCTGCGAAGCCTATCAGGTAAAAGAACAGTATACCAGGGGGCTTATAGAGATGATAAAGGAGTCTGGCGCATCAAACACGCAGATAATCCAAATCCTTTCTGAAAACCTAAATCAGATACGACAATCAAAGGGCATTGAAGCCGTTCAGTTTGGAATAGACCCTGATGACACTCCTGCTGCTTTCACTGAGATTTGGCTCAAGGAGTTGCTTGCAATCACAGAGGCCACACAAGAATCCTTGATTCTACAAAACCAAAATAACAATAAGGCAGCGTCTATACCTTATACCCGCATAAGTGACGATGTTACCGATATACTAACAGGAGAGGAATTATCGGCCATTCAAAGAGGTGAAATAGAGCTTGCTCAGTTCCAAAAGCGTTATCTAAAGCGTGACGACGAAACGTTAGCGTCAATGGGATACTACGAAAAAACATATTATTCTACTGAGCCTAAGCAAAATGTAGACCTCCGCTTGCGTAAAGCTCACCCATCCATTGATTCCAATGCACCTGCTAGAGACGATTTTGATACAAATGAGGACGCGCCTCTTTAGTGCTGTGTTATAAGTCGCAACCAAACCACGTCCAAAATTCTATAAAAGGAATGGCCGCCCGACAGTGGGGCGGCCATTCCTTTTATAGTGCCTGAGAAGCCAGTTCCGATTCATCGGGTGCCGAGGTAGGCGTGACGATGACGGTAGGCGCTATGGGAACCACCGGTACTACTGGCTCAACTGGGGCAATCTCTGTTCCCGCCTGCACCAGTGCATTACCAGCTCCGTCGGCGGTTTTGCGGGCGAAGTAGCTTTCTACGCTCTTGTTTACCTGAATGCCGATAGAAGCGAAGATAATAATGAGCGCACCGCCCGTGTCCACGCTTATGTGCCACGCCGAGGCAACGGCCGACCCTACGAAGATGGCCAACGCCGTATAGAAGCCCGTGAACTTAAAGCTGTCTTTGGCGACGTACTTGCCCGTTTTGGGGTCCTGGGTGCAGTCTTTCCAGAATTTGACCAAGCCCATAATTACTTGTCGCGGCGTTCTTTTAGGAGGTACAGCACTTCGTTGAATTGCGCTTTGCTCTCCGATTTCATTTCGGAAATTTTGGCATCCATCGTGGTGATGAGGGTATTCTGCACTTCCTGCCGGGTCTTAACGCCGTTGATTTCCACCACCAGCGTATCCACTTGGCTGACTTTGTGTTCCATGGTGCGGAATCGCGAATCAATGGCGTCCATGTTCTTTTCGCGTTCCAGTTGCGCGGCCGTATGCTTGTTGGTGTTGTTGTGGGTTTCTTCTTCCATTTTCTTCAGGCGCGCAAGCAGTTCGCCTTTCTCTTTGGCTGCGGTTTCTTCTTTCTGCTTTTTGACCGCATTCTTCTTGTCCAGCCGTATTTTGTAGACGGTCAGGATGGCCCCGATGAACAGCGTGAGGCCGAGCCATAACTCCTTGACCAAACCGGTAAGGATGGGGAATTGCGTGGCACTAATGGTGGCGGTAAGCAGGGTAGAGAGAAGCAAGGGAGGGGGGGCGGCTTTATGGGCAGGTAGTGCTGCTTTATGTATGCGCCCGCGATTATGAAAACCGGCCCATTGCATCGGCTTGGGTGATGTGCTGGCGAATCATTGCCCCTATTTGGATGGATTCGTTCTCCCGGAGGTATTCAAAGAAGTCGCCTTGCAGCATGACCTGCTGTGTGTAGGCATTCAAGCCGGAAAGACGATTATCATTACCGTTTAAGCGTTTTCCACGATTGCATCGCTTCCCAACACACGCTTCACTTCCTCCGCAAATAACTGATAAGCCATCGCATAAGCAGTAGCGTTCGCAGACGCCAACAAGCCAACAGGGTCTTGCACAACCATCGTGACAGGAAGACCTTGCAGGATTAACGGCTTCGCTCTCGGTTTATAATTGGACGCTTCCTGACTTTGGAAGTACGTGAATTGAAGTTCACATTCCGGGATATCGTGTTGGAAGTCCATGCCGTATTTTCGGAAGTTAATGCCTGAAACCACCGCGTATGTTTGTGGTACTTCAAGGTTTGAATCCGTCAAGAACGGATAAGGTAGCGCGGGTTTAATTTGTAAAGCCATGGTATAATGTTTTTGTATTTTGGTTTAAGCAGAGGTAATTTGCAACCAATCAAGTGTTCCCACAAAGGAGTAACCTTTCAGACTGACTTGGTAATTGGAAGTACCTGCTACGAAGGTGATGGAGTTAATACCAACGGTAATTTCGCCATAGGCAAGGTCACTGCCGTTGCTGTTATCGTAGTAAATGCCGATGCCGCCGCTGATGTACTCGGTGATTTTATATGACAGGGTGTAGGTACGTCCTGCGACGGTCGGAACGGTTTGGTAAAAGAAGCCGTTAGCACCATACGTTTCGCTGTTGGTAAGTTGACCGTTGATTACTGTCCAACCACCGGTTTGATTCCACCCGGTGATATCAGAAGTAAAGTCGCCGTTATTAATGATACCTGTTGGTATACTTGAGCCAAAAGAAAGAAATGGCTCGATTGATGAATAAACTGTTTGCATAATTTTCGGTTGGTTAAATTGGCAATATTGTTAGCACCACAGCAGAGCTATTTGTATTTATTGCAGGCGTTGTAATGATTCGGATAACGTATAGAGAGTAATCCGACAAGGCATCGATGTCCGCGTTAATAGCAGTAGCCACAGCAGTTGGTGTACCGGTTCTACTCGGTGCAACGGCAACTCCGTTCTGAATGACCTGTGCAGCAATCGCGGTTGCATTATCTGCCAATAGAACGCCGCTGATTTGGCTTCTTCCTTCGCGCAATAGATTGTTTGTGCGTCGGTTCGGTTCGGTTGGTAATTCTTTCCGAGAATCCTCTACCGATAACTGCGGCACGTTTTGCAAGTCGCTGAATTGACCTGAAAAAGCAACAGTCGAAAGACCGTTGATGTATTGCCGTAAAGCTGCATCTGCTGAATCGACATATGCTTGATTTACACCACCGGAACCCGTCCCCGTTCCGAGGGCAACTCCATCTATGGTCACATCGCCCGCGTTGCTCAGCGCAATGGTCTTACGGGTCGTGCCATCCGGCGAAACCAGGGAGATGCCGCCGCCATTCTCGAAGAAGTAAACTTTGGGCATGTAAACCGTATCGCTCTGGACTGGCGCGGTGAAATTGCGTCCGGCGATGATGGCGCTGTAATCCGCACCGGGCTGCAGGGACAGGCCCGTGCCGGCGATGATGGCGCTGTAGTTGCCTTTGTTGAAGCAGGCATAGCCGCCTACCTGACCGGAAAAGTTGCCGGTTACGTGGCTGTAACCACCGCCAACACTGCCGGAATTATCTCCGAAAATGGTGATTTGTGAGCCGGCAACCGCGCCCGAATCATTGCCATAAATATCAATCCGCCCCCCGCCGACCGCGGCCGATTCCAGGCCGGTCACGTTGTTGTTCAGGCCGCCGACCGTAACGGGTGCCTGCGCCGGGTTGGGCGCGTACCCCACCTTAATGGACGAGCTGAGGAGAGTGACTTGGGTGCCCAGGGTTCCCAGCGCACCGTTTACCGCGTCCACACTCGGGGCGTCGGTGCTGCTGCCGGGGCTGAGGCTGTTTTGCACCGACACACCACCTCCACCGCTCACTTGCAGCCAGTACGCGTTTGTACTGACAGGCGCGACTTGGCTGTTCTGGATGGCCTGCTTGGCGGTGAACACCTTGCCGCCGCTGGTCACGAACTGCCCCTTGGTGAAGCTGCCCGGCGCGTAGTCCGGGGCCGTGCTCACGAGGCCGTTGATGCGCGTATTGAACTCGTTGTAGTTGTCGCCCACCGTGGAGGCGATATAATCCACGCTGTATTCCAACGCGGCCACCCGCGCCGTCAGCGGGGCGTCGTTGTAGTTGGTGCCGCCGCTGCCGCTCACCACTTCCCACAAGTCCAGGTCCGGGAAATTGTCGTACACGCCCGGCTGGCTTTGGAAGTCGCCCACTGTTGTGTCCTGCCGGGCGCGGTAGAGCCGGTGGTCGAATACCACCAACTCGTGCCGCTGGTAGGCCCCGGGTAGGAAGTCGCCCACGAGGACGCCGTCGTTGCCGTTAATCTCCACCCAGTTCGGGTCGTTGGCCAACCCTGTGGGGGCCGGAATCTCGGCCGGGGTGAAGGTGGTCTTCACCAGGGCCTGACGCGCCGAAAACAGACGTAGCGACCCGCCGAGCGTGTATTTTACGTTGTCGCCTATTGCGTACGAGCCGGCAAAGGGCGAAAAGTCGGCGATGCCTTGCACCCGCGCCTCGATGCTGTTGACCGGCACCCACTTCGCGCCAATCTTGCTGCCCGTGAACGTGCCGTCGCGCCACACCTGCAACGGGGCGGCGGGGGTGGCGTCGTACACCAGGACGTACTCGGTGGTGGGGTGGGGAAATTCCACCCAGCACGTCGTGAACAGGCACAGGAAATCAGGGTTCAGCCCGGTCAGTGTGGTGCTGCCGGGGTCCCAGCCCGGCGTCTGCGGGGAATACAGGCGGGCCGTTTTCACCGCCACCTTGGCGTCGTTGCCGCCGGGCAGGTTGTTGGCCACGGTCTGCACCACCGTCGGAAACGATACTTTGTAGTTCTGGTCGGTACCGCTGGGGCTTTCGACCTCGAAAACTTTGTTGACCAGGTCTGCTTCCCGCACGATGGCAGGCAGGTCTTTAATGCGGTACTTGTTAAGGGATACTGGCAAAGGGGTAAAGGCGCCGTTTTGGGTCGGGACCAGGGCCGCGACTTCGTATATATCCGGTTTCCAGAGCGCGGAAAGACACCGCCGCCGCAAGGGTGACAGTGCCTTTCCAGTAATGGCGCAACGTTTAGGGCGTAGCGATTCGAAAGCCTTCCACGCCGTTGTCGAAGCTGATGCGGTAGCCGAGCTTGCCGTTCTTGGTCGCAATTCGGGCCTCGTCGGGCGTGGGCGGGAAAGCCCCGCCGTAGTCGCCGTCGGCCAGCTTGCGCACGGTGATTTGGGCGGTGCCACGCCGCTCGTTCTTGAAGCAGCTCAGCACGATGAACCGGCCGTCGAGGTCTTCGGGCATGTCCAGCATCAGGCCAATGCGCAGAAAGTCGATGCCGGGACCGGCTACCTCGCCCGACACCTCCGTGGCCGGGGCTGCCCGCAGGGCCATCCGGTCCTGGGCGGCGTTGTCCAGCAACGGGGCCGTGGCGGGGTAGTTGGGCCGCTTCCAGGCCGTGGTGGCCGAGAAGTCCTCAAGCGAAACCGCGTGGCGCCAGGCGTAAACGTCCATCTTTTTGGCCGGGAGCGGATTGCCCGCCGCGTTCGGCAGCAGCGGCAAATCGGCGTGGGTCAGCTCGACATCGTCCAGCCGGATGCCGGTGATTACCGAGGCGTCGTTTTCCACTTCCTTAAAATCTTCCTTCAAATCGCTCCAGTCCACGAGGCCGGGCTGGATGCTCAGGGCCACGTAGTTCAGCTTGAGCGTGGTGGCTACGCTGGCCGCGTCGGTTGCCACCGGGGCGATTACCCGCACCCGGACTGCGGTGCCGGGCAAACCCAGCGGTAAGGGAAGGGTGTACTCCTTCCACTTGTCCTTGCTTGAAACAAGCAGCGGGAAGGGCTGGCCGTACGGCGTGCCGTCGCACACCACCTGGACGTTGACGGTGGCGGTCAACTCGTTGGGGTTTTGCGTGGTGGGCTCCAGCAGCGCCTTAAACTTGAGCACCAGGCCGTCCTCGTCCTGGCCCGTGAGGTGGGGCGCGGCCGGGGAAATGAGGTAGTTGTTGGGCGTGAGCGTGGTAGTGTAGTTGGCGAACAGCACCGCGTACTCCTTCGCCTTCTCGCCCTTGGCGCGGGTCACGGCGGGGTTGCCCTGCACCGACCAGTACAGGGGCACGGTGTTGGCGCCGTTCCACTGGGTGAAGTCGCCGTTGCGCAGCAGGTTGGCTTCCAGCTTCAGCGCCACGGTGGCTTTGAGGAGTTGGGCGGCGGCAATCGTGTTGCGGGTCTGGGTGCCGCCAATCCAATACAGCTCACGGTCGGCCGTCGCAAATTGCGATTCCAGGATGCGCAGCGGCGGGGCAACGGTGTCAATGCCGGAAGCAGTCAGTTCGGTGCCCGTCACCAGTCGGCCCGCCGGGGTGAACACGCGCACCGCGAACGGGTCGTGCACCTCGTTAAGCGCAATGATTTTCCAGCAGCCGTCGGCCTGGAACAGCAGCGCGTGGAACACCCGCAGGATGGCGTTTACCACCGTCCGGCAATCGATGATGTCCTCGTCGGCGATGACCTTGCCGTCCTTCTTATCGTAGGCGTTGCGGTGCACAAAGGCTTCGAGCAGCGGCTCACCGTCTGCCGTCATCAGCCGGTCCCGCAGGTTGTTGCCGCTAATCAAGGGCAAATTGACGTCGCAGAAGCTGAGGCACTTGAGCAGAATGGAGAGCATGGACGTGCGGGCCGTCTGCCGGTCGCGCTGGTGGTTGACGAACTTGGTGCTCTTGAGCTGGCCCAGGCCGTCGGTGGCCAGTAGGGTAACTTTCTGGCCCGCGCCGAGCAGGGCTTCCCGGTAGGTGGTGGCGTCGATGTAGCCGCGGAACTGCAACGCGCCGTCGCGGTAGTAATCCACGCGGTGGCGGCGGTCGTCCTGGCTGGCCGTGTCCACGAATTGCTGGGCCACGCTCGTCAGCACCTCGAACCGGAGGTTGGCGCCGACCGCTTCGGGCAGGTAGCCGCCGGGTTCGCCGCCCGTGTCCCAGCTCAGCTCCACCGGGGAGCCCGTGCCGCACACGTCGGTCACGTTGCCGGTCCAGTCGCGCTCCAACAACTGGATTTCGAGGGGCTGGCCCTGCACGTCGTCAAAGGTGAGCTGCCAGCGCACCCGGTAGCGGTCCTCAATGTCGAATTCCACTGTGGTGTAGCGGTCGTTGGCATCGTAGGTGTCCACCACGAAGTGCCCGGCGTGTAGGTTCTCGTAGACGCCCGTGGTGTTGTCCTGCACGTAGCCCGTGCGTACGCCATTGCGCAGATGGAACCGGATGGGCAGGGAGGGACTGGTCGCCAGGATGACCACGCTGCCGTTTTCCTGCCCGGCGTTGTCGACGTCGTTCTTGATGACATCGATGACCTTCAGGTCGCCCAAGTTGGTTTCCTGCGCGGGCGTGGTGTCGTCAAACAGGATGAAGTCGTTGCCTTGCGCGGGGCTAAGGCCGGGCGGGGCCACGGCCAGGCTACTCGTGCTGGTGGGCGCGTAGTTTGGGGCGGTCGGGTCGTAGACGTGGTAGCGTACGCGGCGGCTCAGCGCGCCCAGGGCATACTGGTCGATGGCCTGCGCCTCCGGGATGGCGTAGTAGAACGGCGCGTAGTCGTTAATCTTCTCCCAGTTGTTGTCCGAGGTGCCAGCCGTGGGCGTGGGGATGCGGCCATCGGCAAAGTCCTTGGAGTTGAGTTGGCGCCTGGCCCGGTAGAAGCCGTCCCAGCCGTAGCGCACGACGGCGCCGTTCTCGTAATAGGTGTAGTTCGTCAGGGCCGTGGCTTGCGGGTGGCGGGGAGGCGAATAAAAGTAGTCGTACTCGGCGGAGGAGCGCAGGCCAATGTTGCTGACTGTAAACAGCTTGGATTTGCCAAAAATGGGCAAGGGTTCCCAGTAGGTACTGCTCAAGTTGTTGCCCGTGGGGGCGGGGATTCGGCCCGTGCCGGCGAAATTGGCGGCCACCAGGTCGGACTTGGCCCGGAAGTAGTCGGTCTGGTTGAGCAGCAGGACGCGGCGGGTGAACTTCACAATGGCCCCTTGGGCGTACCGTACCGTCTGGTCCCAGAAATCCGGGTAGTTCACGGGGATGGGGGCCACGGCGTAGCCCTGCTTGGTGGTCTTGTTCCAGGCGTAGCCGCTCACGGCAATGGTGGCGCCAAAGCCGTTGCTGACGGTGGCCGCCGAGCCAATCATTTGGTACTTGAACCAGTCGATGTTGGAGGGCAGGCCCGGCGTGCCGGTGCCGGGCGCCGCGCCGGCGGCCACCGTGACGGTGGGCGTGGTGTACTGGCAGTTGCCGTTGTCCTGCAACTGGATGGCGTAGGCGCCGGCCGGCACGTTGGCGTAGTCGAGCTGGTAAACGGCCGGCAGTACCCCGGCCGCGCTGAAGCGGGTGCTGGAAGTGGGGCTGCCGAGCTGGGGGTTGTAGCCGGTGAGGGGCGGGTAGCTGGTGCTCACCTCCACTCGGATGTGGCCGTCCGCACTGGAAGGGGTGCTGGTGGGCGTGGCCAGCACGTCCACCACCATCAGGTCGCAGGTGCCGTCGCATTGCGTGGACGGCACGTCGTCAAACTCATAGTTGCGGAAATCGGCCGTGGCGCGCACGATGCGCATGATGCCCACGCCGCCGCTGCCCACCGCGCAGTAGCGTTCCAGCTCCGTGCCGGCCGCGTACGCCGTGGCGTAGGTGCAGGAGATGGCTGTCGAGGTAATGCTCGACATGGGACTCAATCCCCGCTGCAATTGGCCGGTTTCAAAGTAGGTTTCGGTTTTCGCAAACGAGTTGTCAGGGTTGAGGACGCAAAAGGTGGTCAGCAGGAGTTTCGCCATAAGTCGGGAGGGTTCTGGCGTATATATCCCCGCGCAATGGGCAGCAAAAAGGCCCTCCGGTCAGGGAAGGCCTTTTATGGCGTGGCGATAATGCCTTAGCGGGTGTTGGTCAGCCGGTAGCTATCGACGCGCATGACGCTGCGAAGCTGGGTGCCGTCGGCCCGCAACTCCACCGGGGCAAAGTTGACCGTGATGCTCACGGCCTGCTTGTCCTTGCTCGACGTGCCGCTGCCGGGCGTGGGCGTGGCCGATGTCTGGGGCGTACTGCTTTGGCTTGTGCTGGGGGTGGCTGCCGAGCCAAGTGCCGACACAATTGCCCCGCCCAGATAGAGGGCGCCACCAGCCGCCAGCTCCAGGCCGCCGGCCGTGACCATCGCCGGGTTGGCGGTGGCAAGGCCCAGGGCGACGTGACCAGCGCCCAGCAACAGGAGCTGCTTGCCGAAGTCCTTCATGAAGTTGCCCACGATTTGCAGGGTCTGGCCGAAAATGCTGGCCAGACCGTCCGTGAGGCTCATCTGACCGGTGATGATGCCGCCGATGCCGTCCAGGATGACGCTGGCAATCTCCCCGAGGCTGTCGCCAGCCTGCTGGGCCGCCCCCGCGTAAACGTCGGTCAAATCCAGTTGGCCTTTTAGGCCCGCCACCGCGTCCTGGGCCTGCTTGATGAGCACAGCTGAAGCACCGTCTTTTTGGATGTCACGGACAGCGTTTTGGGCCTTCCGAATCCGCTCTTCCAGCTCGCTTTGCGCCTTGCCGCTGAACAAATCGCCGAAGTTTTGGCTGGCCTTGCTGCCGGTACCGCCGTTGAGCGAATCCAGCAGGTCGTCCGTATCGGCGTCGCGTTTGGCGGCTGCGGCGGCGGCCCGGGCCTTCTCCAACTCGGCGGTCAGTTCTTTGGCGTGCTGCCGCTCGGCCAACAAAAATTCGTCGTTGGCTTCGGCACCAGCTTTCTGCAGGGACTCGATGCCTTGCAGTGACTGGCTGAGCTGGCTTTCCAGCAGCTTCACCCGCTCCACCGTTTCATCGGCGTACTTGCCCAGAGCCAGCATTTGCTCCCCCGTGGCCGCGATGCTGGCTTCCGTGTTCTCGAAGATGCCTTTCAGTCGGGCTGTTTCCTGGAAGCGCTCACTGGCAATGGTCAGCAACCGGTATTCCTCCATTGCTTTCTTGAACTTGGGCGAGTCTTCGACCTGGCCGGTTTTATCCAGTTCCACCAGCTTGTCGAGGTACGTCTTATAGACCCGCGCTTTCGCCGCGCCCACGTCGAACGTTTCGCCCTGCACCTGGTATTCCATGTTCACCTGGCGGATGCCGTCGCGGAACGTCTCGTTGGCTTTGGCCAGGTCGGAGAGTTCTTTGGCCTGCTTCTTCGCGTCGGATTTGGAGCCTACGCCCAATTCGTCGATTGCTTTGATGAGGGCCTGTTTCTTGGCCAGCTCGATGTTGATGGCCGCGATGGAATCCTTTTCGGTGTCCTTGTCCAGCGCGTCCTTTTTATCGTTGAGGTCTTTGATGTCGGCTTCCAGGTTCTCCTTGGAAAGCTTGCGCCTCGCCGCTGCCGCCGCTTTTGCCGCCTCCAGTTCCTGCTGGCTTTTGGCCCGCGTCCCGTTGCGCACCACGTTGTTGTCGTCCGTGTACTGTTGCTGCACGCCCAGGCGGCGCGCCATGTCGTTGCGCTTGAGCAGCGCCTCTTCCAGGATGGCCGAGAGCTCCAGTTGGCGCTTGCGGAGCGCGGCTTTTTCTTCCTCGCCGGGAGCAATAACCATTGCGCCTGATTTGAAGGTGCCGGTTTTGTTGATTTGGTTGAGTCGGTCCTGGTAGAACTTGAGTTCTTTCGCCGCCTTACTTACTTTTTCGTTCGCGTCGGGGAAGGCTTCCAGCGCGGCGGTTACGGCGAGCTGGGCCTGCACGTCGCGCAGCTTCACCAGTTCACCCCGGCTGATGGCAATGGCCTTGCCGTACTTGTCAAACTCCGTCACCGCAGCCGGCAGCAGCTCGCCGAGCTGCTGGATGGTCGTACCGAGCTGCTGCTGCTCAAACGTGGTGAGCTTGCTTTTGGCGGTCAGTTCGTCGTAGGTTTTGAGCAGCGGGTTGAGCTTTCCGTCCAGGTCGTCCACGCGTTTGGCGGCGTCCTGGAACTCGTCGGCCGCGCTCTTGCTGGTCACGGCGAAATACACCAACCCGGCCGCCACGGCTGCCACGGCGATGCCCACGGGCCCCAAGGCCCCGACCAACAGGCTGCCGGTTCCCGAAATGAGCTTGAAGCCTTCCACCACTTTGGGTACGGCCACCCCGAGGGTGCCCAGCGCCAGCAGCACCGGCCCGGCCCCGGCCGCCACCCCGGCAAAGCCCAGAATGACTTTTTGCGAGGCGGGCGACAAGGACGCGAAGTCATCGGCCAGGTGCGTGACCTGGGCAGAAATCTTCTCCGCCAGGTCTTCTAGCCCGATGTTCTTGGCCACGGCGTCGCCCAGCTTGGCCAGTGCCAGCGTGCCGGCATCGGACAGGTTTTCCAGGGCATTCTTGATGCCGCCGGACACCTTGGGCAGTTTCGCCAGCTCGTCGGTCACGTCGCTGATGAAGTCTTTCGAGGACTTGCCCGCTTTGGCCAACGAGGCGGAAATGGCTTCCGAATCCACCGTGCCGTAGAGCTTCTTCAGCGCCTCGGCCGCGATGGGCGCCGCCTCGATGATGGGGCGCAGGTCCTGGGCCAGCACCTTGCCCTTGCCCGAGAGCTGCGCCAGCTGCACGGTTACCCGCTCCAGTTCGTTCTTGCCGCCGCCCGTGGTGGCAATCGCGTTGCCGAACGCCAGCAGGGTCTTGCGGGCCTGCTCGGCGCTGATGCCCACGGCTTGCAGGCGAATGGAGCCCTGTTCAGCCTCCTTCAGGCCCAAACCGGGCAGCTTGGCCACTTCCTGGACCTTTTTCAGCTCTTCGCCGACATCACTGGCCCCTTTGTACACGGCGGCAAAGCCCTTTTCGAGGGCCTGGATGTCGCCGGCTACCTTGATGCTGGCGCCGCCCAGCAGCAGGAGGGGGGCGGTCACGTATTTGGTTAGGTCGCCGCCCGCGTCCTTAGCGGCCGAGGACAGGCGCCCGAGGCCCTTTTCGGCCTGCTTTATCCCGTATTCGAAGTCGTCAATTTGGCAATCAATCGCAACCTTTAGGTATTCTAAATCCACGCATCGTCCAGCGATTTTATAGGCGGCCAGCGCTTTTCATCTTTTCATAGAAGGCGAGTTGCTCGGCCAGTTTGGCCTTTGCTTCACCTTCCAAATCATCGGTGGGCAGGGTGATGTATTTCCTGTAGTCCACCGGCTTCTCGTTCATGTTGTTGTAGACTTCGGCGGCCACGCGGCGGGTGCGGTCCCAGTGGTGCCACTGCCGCTGGTTGTAGCCGTTGACGCGGCGTTGGTACTCGCCCCACGTCATTTTCCAGAAGTCCTTGGCGCGTATCCCAACCTCGCCGCAGGCATAATCCAAAAGAGCGCACCAGCTGCCAGCGTAGTCGTCTGGTGCTGGTGCGCTCTGAATGGATGATTCTGCGGTGACTACGCGTCCGACTTTTTTGGCGTGTCGCGCCGCATTTCCGCCATGACCACGAACAGCTTGGCCACCTCGTCGCCACCGGCCGCGTCGGCCCAGAAGGTGACCTCGTCGGCATCGAAATCCACGGGCTCCTTCCTGAACTTGGCGTAGGCGACCAGGGCCGAATACAGCAGGTCGCACACGAAGACGTTGTTCTCCATGCTGTTCGAGAAGTTGAACTTGTTCAGCTCCTCGAAATACTGGTCGAGCTTGATGCCGCGCACGTCGCAAAACACCTTGCTCTGGTAGGTGCCGATGTGGAACCCGCGCTCCTGGCCGTTCAGCAGCATGCTGCCGAAGCCTCTCTCTTTAATTTCCATCCGATAAACACAGGGGGTTATTTATCCGGGTGGATTAGATGGCCAGGAGCAGGGGCTCGGCGCCGATGAGGTTGGCAGTCCAGGTCACGGCACCGGAACCCTCGGGAATCGATATGTCCACGTTGCTCAGGTAGGCCTGCGAGGTGAACACGTAGCCATCCACGCCGCCAAGCTCGTACTCCACGTCCACGAGGGTCTTCTCGCGCAGGCTGGTGTACATCTCCCGCAGGGTGACGTTGGTGGCCAACTCGCCCGTGGTGAAGGTGCGGGCAATGGCGGAAATGGAGCCGTCCCACGACTCCATGCCGGGCACCTGCTTCTTGAAGCCGCCGGTAGCGGAGCACACGACGTCGGTCATTTCCACCTTAGTGGAGAACGAGGCGCTCTGGGCGCAGCCAAAGACCTTGTTGTTGATTTTGATTACAACGTTTGTTGCGAGGATTTCACTAGCCAAAGTAGTAGGGTGGCATCTTTTATTTGTCTTGGTAGACTTTCATCTTCAGGGTTATATATCGCAGAACCTCAACTGAATTTTGATTGAAACGCGACGCTTTACGGGTTTGGGCCACTTGTACCGGGTGCATCTGGAAGTCGTCGGTTAGGGGCAAGTACACGCCATCCAACGCGGCCAGAAGCTGGCCCAGAATCTCCAGCGTCGGGGCATCCGTTACCTGGTCGGCCACGCCGAATGAGGTTATCACCGTAAGTTGAAACACGCTTTCCCAGTGGTTGCATGCCCTGCTGCCCGTGGTCGGTACCGTGGACACCTGGTCCAGCACCACGTAGGGGGCAACGGCTTTCGAGGGAACGTAGGTGTACAGCGGAACCGGCGCGGTGCCCAACACGAGGCCGCTGGCGCGCAGCACCTGCACGAGGGCTTTTTGAAGTACTAAATCGACACTGCTCACACGTTAAGGGCGGAATTTTAAGGCCTGCTTCAGGCTGGCCAGGAAGGCCGTTTTGTTCCGGTGGTAGGCAGGGTAGAGGAAGGGCTGGGGCGCGTTGCGGCCACTGCCCAGCTCCACCCATTTGGCGTAATCGACCCCCACCGTGACGCTGCCAGCCAGCCGTCCGCTTGGATTGGCGTGGATGCTGTCGCGCAACTGGCCTGAATCGACGGGAGCCAAGGCTTTGGCGTCGGTTTCCATCTGTTCGAGCGAAGCCGTAACAGCCGCTTGCACCCGAAGGGGAGCGTTGGTGGCGTAGGCCCTCAGTTTGGCCAACAGGCTTTCAACCCCCACCAGCTTAGTGGTTATCGCCATAGCCGTAGAGGTAGATTTCAGTGTTCCGCTCGTCGCTCCAGATGCTGGTGATGCTGATGGAATGGCCGTTCCACTCCATGCGGTCGCTGCTGCTCAGGCCGCTGGTGAAGCGAACGGTCACCTTGTAGGGCTGGCGGTAACTTATTTTGCCGTTGATGAGGTCTTCCTTCGCGGGCAACGCCTGGATGCGGGCCCAATGCGTGACGCCAGTTTCGGCGCTGGCCGGAACCATGCCGCCGACTTCGTCCTGTACCGTTTGGCCGGGGGTGTAGAAGGTCACCCGCTCCCGGAATTTGGCAGCAGCGCTCATTAAATACTGCGGTAAGCCGCGAGCAATGTTTTAGCTGTGATGCCCAGTTCAGAAGTGCCACTGTTTTCTCGCTCTTCGTAGAGGCTTGCCGCAATCTTGGCAATGGCTACTCTCACGGCGTCAGGAACATCGACAGGGTTTACAGTTACTTGGTACTGCACCGTATAAGTGGGTAGCTCATCCCAGTAGATGGGGTATTCCCGCGAAACAGAAATGCCCTTCACGTACTCGGTGAACCACTTGCCGGAAATGGGAAGCTCAGCTACGCTGGTGTAAAAGCCGGTGACACCCACTACATCAGCCGCGGGTATCTCGCACATTTGAGCAATGGTATAAGTCTTCTGTACCAGTTGGCTTACAAACTGCGTGTTGCACCACGCTTCAGCTAGTTGCCGTGCGGCAGGAATGTATACCGCCAACAGGCTGTCTTCCAGATTGCCGGTAATGCGGCAGTGTTGCTTGAGAAAATCAACATCAATTGGTTCGGGCATTGGGTGAGTGGTCGTATTCTTATCCTATCTATGCGATGAGCAATGCACTAAAAAGGGGTACATCAGGAGCCTCGCGGCCCCGTCCGTACCCCCCGTGTTAGTGCCTCGGTCACTTAGCCGCAGTTTTCTTGCGCTTCCGGGTGGTATTAGTTACCTGGGGCAAGGCTGCCAGGGTTTCCCCTGTTTCCTCAGCTTGCACGACGAGTCCCGCCTGGAGTAGCGCGGCGGCAACACTGGGCGTTACCTCCTTGCAGTCTCCAGCTGACCACATTTCTCGGTTAAGGAGAAATGCGGTCGTTGCTGTTACTAGTGCCATCTGTTGATTAGGCAACTTTGTTGAGCGCGGTAATGGCCGTGGCGAAAGAGCCCTTGATGAAGGCCTCAGGGCGGTTAACCAGCTGCACGTGGCGCGATTCGAGCACTACCAGCACCATGTTCTTCAGGGCGTCGTCCTCGTTCTGGTCGTACACGCGCATGGTCAGGCCGTCGCGGGTGTATAGCTTGGCACCGCGGTCAAACGCGCCAACTACGAACTGGCCTTGGGGTAGGTCGTCCAACTCCACGATTTGTACGCGGCCGATGGAAGGCAGCTGACCCGAGTAGATGGTCGGCAGCATGTAGCTGCCCGTGCTATCCTTTTGCAGCTCCAAATCAGCAACGTCAACCGGATTCATGACGGCGTAGGTAGGAGTGAAGAGCGCAATGCGGGCTTGGGCGATAGCTACGCGAAGCACGTCAATCTTCTGCGCGTTCGGCACCGTACCCGTGAAGTAACCAGCGTTGAAAGGCTTGGCCAGCGGGTAAATGCCTTGCAGGTCATTGCCTGTGCCCGAACCCATGAGCGACTGGAAGTCCAGGTACTCGTTGTGCAGGCGCACCATCTCCGATTGCACGAGGCTCACGAACGTGGTTGCATCCTTGGTCGCCTCTTCCGAGAACTTGGCCGTAACGGCAATCTTCTTAACCGAGGCATCAATCGACTCCGTGGTCAGGCTGAAGTTAGGCTTTTTAGCACCTTCAGCGACCATCTGCGGGCCACCCTCGTAGCCGGTCACGCGGACGTAGCTAATGGATGGGGTATTAATCTGGCCGGCCGAAACGATGCGGGAAATGCTCGTGGGCTTAGTCGGGCTGGCTTGGTAGCCAAGCTCCGTCTTGCCGATGAAGTTGGCGCCAGCGGCCGAGAACATATCAACCGCAGCCTTGGTGCTGAGCGGGATGGTCACCGACTTTACCTCGCTCAGGTTGTGCAGTTCAGCAGCCTTGGTTTCTACAGCCGCCAGGAAAGCGCTTTTGGCCTCCACTTCAGCGCCGCCCAGGCCGGCCCGGTTAGCCTTTGCTTCGAGGGCATCAAACTGCTCCTGAAGCTTCGCCAAGTCAGCCGCAGCCTTGGTTTCAATCTCGCTGATTTTCGACTTGGTCTCGACAGCGTTGGTTTCAATTACGTTGAGTACTTGCTCATTAGTAGCAGACATGTAAAACGTGGGGCACTATTTGTATTTTTCATACACGGCGCGAATAGCATCGACTGTCAGCAGCGGCTCAACCACCACCTGCGGGGTGGCGGGTGCCGGCTCCTGGGGGGTAAGTGCTTTTTCGAGTAGGTCAGCGTATCCTTGCTGTATCTGAATAGCTTCCATTGCTAGAAGCAGGCTCTTTTCATCATCTAGATTGCCCGAGCGCAGGCTTTTCTGTAGCTTTTCCGACCGCTCGTGGAGCCGCTGAATCAGCTGGGTTTGTTCATCCGGGGTCATTTCCAGCAGCGACTTGAAGCCCATCGTGGGCGTATGCTCGTTGCTTCCGTGGGCCGTGGAGGTTACCTCCCACAGCTTGAGTTGCTTAAGTAGCCGGGTACCCTTGGTATTGGATTCCTTGAGGATTACTTGATAGCCGATGCTATGCTCGTAATTGCCTTCGGCCTCGTGGGCCAGCGTTTCATCGCCGAGTGGGGTGTTGGCCGCCTGAGCCGTCACAAGTAGGCCGTGACCATCCTCAACCGCGTCTTTCACCGAACCTATCATCTGGTTGCTGTCGTGGTTCTTGAACCACTTGATGCGCTTCAGATTTTCGGTAATCGACTTAGTAAAAGCACCCGGCAAAATGATGTCATTGTGCGCGTCCACCGAGTGGAAGGCGGCAGCATAGAACAGCACCTGGCGCTTGGCCGGGTTGATGTCCTTCAGCTCCAGATTCAGGGTGTTGGTTTTGTACTCAAACCGACGCATGCAAAACGAATGGCACTTTTTTGGTCGCCCGACGGGCTGCTTTTCGAGGTTATATATCTCGTTTGTTAAGCCGCTATTTTTCCTGTTTCCTCAATGGATTCCGCTGTAGTTGCCATTGCTTCACTAGCCGCCGCAGGTTCTGTTAGTGATTTGCTGTACACGGTGCCTTTGGGCATGAGGTAGCCTTCACCGCCGTCTATGACCCCAAAGCCCATTGCTTCGCGCTTTTCATTGATGGTCAGGTAGGGGCACAGCGCCAGCCACTCGGCTTTTTGTTTTTTGTCCTCTTGCAGCTCATCAATGTGGCTGACGTCGAACTCGATGTAGGCCGCGTCGCCGTAGAGCAGACCCAGCCAATGGTTTAGGCCATCACGAAGCATGGACTCCAGCGGTAGAATGCAACTGCTCCACAGAGCCTTACGAGCCTCGCTCACATTGTTGAAAGTGGCGGAGTCGCCGCCATTAAGCAAGTGCGCCGGGAAGTGGTAGAGGTCGGCAATGGCATTGCGGTCAGCATCTAGTGCCTTGAGCACGTCCAGGTCTACTGCCGACAGGCCCAGCTTCACGTAACCCAGTTTGGCCCCCGTAAAGGGAATGGTGTAGGCCGACTTGGGCGCGAACCAGTTGCGAATCTTGCCTACCAAGCCATTTACCTGTTCCGGGGTCAGGGGCGGCATGGTGCCATCTCCCGTACCCGCGTCGTGGTAGAGAATGCCGGGTACGCCCTGATTTTGGTACTGCTTAATGCGCAGGTCCAAGCCCGAGTTGGCCGAGGTGACCAGCTTGTAGCCGGCGCTGATAGGGGAGAGGCCGTAGCGGCTGTCCTCTGGGTTCCACGCTTTGAGGTGCAGCACGTCCTTGGCCGGGTAGGGGTCGTAGGTGCCGTCACCCTTGGGTACCCGGTAGACGGTGACTTCCCGCATCGGGCCACCGCCGACTACCTCAGTGTAGCAGGGCAGCACCCATAGCTCCTGCACCTTGCCACGCGTGGTGGCATTCTTCCAAATGAAGGCGTTGCCGGTGAGTAAGTACTGGCCGAGCACTTCCTTCTTAAAGTCGGACCAGCTTTGTTTAGGGTTGGGCCGGTAGAGCACGGAAGCCAGCGGATGCTGGGGCAACGGCTGGGCCGTCTGGTCGGCGCTGGTCAGCCCGTAGACGTTCCACTTGGTGGTTTCACCCGTGTTCAGGATGTAGCTGATGATGCTATAGGCAACTGCGTTGGCGGTATAACCATCCTTGAGCACGCTATCCTTGTTCAGGCCCTGATAGGCGATGGGCGTGCCACCCAGCATCTCAACCGGGTTGGTGCGACCTAAGTAATCAGTGCCGACGATAGCCTTGGTTTCCAGGGCTGCTGGGGTATCCTTTGTGGCGAACAGGCTGCCGAAGAAATTGGGCATTAGTAGACATAGTTCTCTCTTTGGGGCTTTGCAGCCTGTATGCGGGCAATGCGCTGGGTCAGGGTATCAACCCGGTCGTCGTGAGCAGCATTGGGGAAGGCGAACAGCTCGGCTTGCATACTATGTATGTAGCTTCCATCTATGAAAACCACCCGCTTGCTGGCGCAGAAAGGCACCACATCGTGGGCCCTGGCCACCTTATCGGTCGTCGGCGCCGGGGCTTCAACTACGTTCACGTTACCCCGCTTGCTAAAGCTCTGAAACACGGACTTCCCGTTCGCCTTGGGCTCCAGGTGCAATTGGCTCTTCACCGGGTCGTAGCCGTTGCGCTGTAAGAACTTCGGAATGTAATTGAGCAGGTCTTCGTATTCCAGCCAGCCAGCGTAGGATTCGCGTACGAACAGCGTGTTGTCCACGTAGCAGGTAGCCAGCAGCGCCGTAGGGTCATTCGCGGTATCAGCCGTCAGCGCCGTATCCGCGTCGAAGTGCCATACCACTTCCTGGTCTGCGGTAAGGCGCTGGAATTCCTCCCAGGTGATGGTTTGAAACCAGTTCTTCTTAAAGATGCCAGCGCTGCTGTCAGCCGGGTTCTGTAATACCTGAGCCGCGTAGGCGTAGGGCCCCAGCTCCACCTTGTAGTTGCGCAGGACCTCCCGGTTCAGGCGCACTGGGTCGAGCAGGTTATCATGCGCCTCGTAGAACGCCACCGCTGCCTGGGGCTTCACCAGCTTCCTGGTTTCCTCCGTCAGTTCCGCCGGCAGGCAGATGTGGTTGAGGTTCGGCTTCTTGCTGAGCAGATGGCCGCTGGGGTCTTCCGATACTAGCCGCTGCATCACGGTCACGGTGACCGTGCGGGCCTTGTCGGTCTTCCGCGACGAGAGCGTTTCACCCAGGAAGTCGTTCGCCGCCTCGCGCTTGGGTTTTGAGTGTGCATCTCTAGCCGAAAGCGGGTCATCATTGAAAATGAAATCGGCGTGCTGCCCGGTGGCGGCACCACCGGTCGAGGCCGTCATATACTTGCCCAGCGCCAGGTTCTCGAACTCGGTCTTGCCGTCGTTCTCGCGGTTGAACACCACGCGTCCTGGATACCACTGCTGAAACTTCAGGCTCTTCAGGCACGCCCGCGCCTTGCCCGCGTTCTTGATACTAATCTTCGCCGCGTAGCTCGTGCCCAATATTCGAACCGAAGGACTGCGCAGGGTCACCCACGCTTCAAATAGTTGCAGGATGGTGCTCTTGCTGACACCGAAGGGGCAGTTGATGAGCACATCCGGCTGGCTCTCCTTGCGCTCCCAGGTCAAATACACCTGCTGCAACTCGTCGCACAGCAGCTGGAGGTGCCAGTTCAGCTTCAGCTCCACGGCTTCGATGGTTTCCCAGAAGCTTTTGAAGAACTCGTAAAAGTTGCGCCGTGCCCGTTCCGCGTATGCCGTTTCCAGTCTACTCAGCATTATCGCGCTTGGCGATTTCTTGCAGCTCGATGTAGAGGGCGAGTTGTTCGTCGTTCCACTTCGTCGGGTCCAGGTCGCTTTCAGTCTTCGTGACCTCCTGTTCCACTTTCACCGTCGTGCCGTAAACATGGCGGCGTAGCTTCGACAGGTTCCAGCGGCGCACATCCGTCCGTAGCCGGGCGTGTGGCACGTTGTCCGCCGAGGTGAGAGCATCGGCAATCTCCACGATGTCCTCGGCCATGAGGTCGAGCTGTAGCTCTCGCGCCTCTTCGTACAGCTTACTAAACGCAGGGGCGGTGGTCTAATTCAGAGTGAGGTTGTGCTTGTCGATGACAATTTTAATACGGGCCGCGTGCATCGTCAGTGATT
>NZ_JAUQSX010000007.1 GCF_030581005.1 Hymenobacter mellowenesis
GCGGGGATGGCCACGCTCAGCGTCTGCCACTCGGCGCTGCTGGCCGGCGCGTAGCCGTCAATCGGCGTCAGCCCTTGGGTAGTGAGGGCCGCTGCATTGAAAGTAGCCGCCGTCAACCAAGTCTGGCCGCAGTCCGAGCTGAAGGCCACGCGCAGCTGCACGTCGTCGGTGCTGGAGCGCAGGGCGTAGGCGCGGGCAAAGCGCAGCGTGGCGTTGGTGATGCCGGCCAGGTTGATGTTGGGGGTGATGAGCGTGCTGGTGGCCCCGGCCGGGTAGGTGCGGTTAGTCACGGCCAAGTAGGCCGAGCCGTCGGCGGCGGGCACGACCGTCTGGCGGCGCCACACAAACGAGCTGCTGGCCACGCCGGCAGCCGTAGTGCCCGACAACTCGTAGTTGCGCAGGGTGGGGGCAGTGAAGAGGGCGGGGAAGTTGGCGTCCTCAAAGGACTGGTTCAGCGGAGCGGTTTCGCCGCCGGACGGGCCTTCGACGCGAATGATGTTGGTCTGGGTGCTGGTGGTGCTGCCAATGGAGTTGGTCACGGTCTCGGTCACGGAGTAGAAGCCGGCGTTGGCGTAGCTCACGCTCACCTGCTGGCCCGTGGCCGTGGCGGGCGTGCCGCCGGGGAAGGACCAGGAGTAGGACAGCGTGCCGCCCGTGGCCGAGAAGTTGGAGGAATAGTCACGCAGCGTCACCGGGGTGTTGATGCACACGCTGGCGCTCGTGCCCGGGGCAATGCCAAAAGCGGCAGTGGGGGCGCAGTCCACGGTTACGTAGCCGTCGTTGGTGCCCGTGGCCACCAGATTGGCCTGCGAAATCAGGTTGGGGCGGTTGGCGGCCAATACGGTGCGCATCAGGGCGCGCTGGCCCTGGGTGAACATCACTGCGCACGAAGCATAGTCCATGAAGTTCTGCACGTTGGCAATGGGGCCGCAGGGCGCGTAGTTCAGGTTGCAGCTGAAGGTGCCATCGGTCTGAGGCGTATCGGCCACGTTATCGGTGCCGGTGCAGTCGCCGGTGCCGGGGTTGTTGGTCTGGCCCCAGGGGTGCGATAGGCCGAAGTAGTGGCCGATTTCGTGGGTGGCGCCGCGCAGCAGCGCATTGCGGGGAGTGCTGGTGCCTTGGTTGCCGAAGTAGTCGTGGCGAATGACGTAGCCATCGCGCGGGTTGCTGGGGTTGTTCGGAGGCGATACATAGCCCACCACAAACCCACCCGCCGTAGCCACCCCGATGGTGTTTACTACCCAGATGTTGAGGTACTTGCTCTGGTCCCACACGCCCACGGCCTGAATGGCGCCGCTCTGGTTGTCGTTGTAGAGGCTCGGCAGGTAGTGGCGGGTGATGCCGGTGGTGCAGTTGCCGTTGGGGTCTTTCTTGGCCAGGCGGAAGCGGAAGCCCACCGAAGCCGCAATGGGCTGAAACAGCGGGATAATCTGCGAAGTATCGGCGTTGAGCTTCTGATAATCCTGGTTCAGCAGCTCAATGGCGCTGTTAATCTGCCGGTCGCTGATGTTGTCGGTGCCACCGGTATGAATGATGTGCACCACCACCGGGATGGTCACATCGGTCACGTAGGTGGTGCGCTGCTGCGCCTGCGTCTGGGCCATGGCGGCCATGCGCAGGTCGAACGCTTTCTGGGCTTCGCGGGCGCCGGGGTGAGCAGCGAAATAACGCTCCTGCTCATCGACGGTGCCGCACCAGTTAGGGTTTTTGCCGCCTGTTGTCTGGGCCTGGGCGCCCAGGCCGGCGAAGGCAAGGACCGCAGCCATCACCGAGGGTAAAAATCTTTTCAGCATAAGGGGTTATTTGGGAAGAAGTGTAAAAGGCGAAGTGGGGAGAAAAAAGCTGCAATTGGGCGGCAGCACTACTAAAATGACGGTTTAATTCCACTGAATAACCAGCCGCACGGTTGGCGTCAAGTGTCCAAAATCACGGAATAACAACTTTTGTGGTCCAACGTGCGCCGGCCGTGGTCAGTTCAACCAAGTGAACAGCCGAAGCAGGGCGCGCTGCTTCGGTTAATGGCCAAGAGCCAATGCCGGGGCCATGCGTAAGCGTCTCAGCATGCGTGGGTGAAGTGGGAGAAAACGGAAAAGGGCCGAACGCAACGCCGCGGTGCCGGGGGGTGAGCAGTAGTCCGCCGCAGTTGCAATCGGTGAGCAAGTTACACCCCGCAAATGGCGAAATGATGAAGCCAGCCCTCAGGAGCGCCAACCACTGGCCCCGAGCAGGGGCACAAAGCGAAATTCCTCGAACTCCTCGCGCACAAACGCCTCGGGGCCTTCGCGCGTCACGCGCACCATGCGCTGGGTCTGGCTGTCGCCCACCGGAATCACCAGCCGGCCGCCCACGCGCAGCTGCCGCAGCAGGGCCGGCGGCAAGCCGGGCGCTCCAGCCGTCACCAAGATGCCATCGAAAGGCGCCCGGGCGGGCAGGCCCACCGAGCCGTCGCCGCAATGCAGGTGGGCGCCGCCGGCGCCCAGCGCCGCCAGCCGCTGCCGGGTGCGCGCAAACAGCACCTCGTTGAACTCGATGCTTTCGACGTGGGGCGTGAGCTGGAGCAGCACCGCGCACTGGTAGCCCGAGCCGGTGCCCACTTCCAGCACTCGGTCGGTGGGCTGCGCGTTCAGCAGCTGGGTCTGGAAGGCCACCGTGTAAGGCTGCGAAATGGTCTGGCCCTCGCCGATGGGAAACGCTTTGTCCTGGTAGGCGTGGGCCTGGAAGGCGGCCTCGAAAAACAGGTGGCGCGGCACGGCCTGCAGGGCCGCAAGCACCCGCTCGTCGTGAATGCCGCGCTGGCGCAGCTCCCGGGCCAACGCGCGCCGCTGGCCTTGGTGGCGGTAAGAATCCTGAAGCGGTGAAATGGCGAAATCGAAAAAATGAAAGCCGAAAATAAGCCCCCGGGCCTCAACACGGCGCCCCAGCTCGCCGGCTGACGCTGGCAACCCGGTGCGCGTCCTACCTTTGCCCGGCGCGGTTTTTGTCCACTGGCCGCGAAAATACACCTTTCTATCCCGTTTTGCAGCTCATTCGCCGCTTTCAGTACGTTAAGCTTGTGGCCGCCGACTTTGGGGCGGCGCTGCTGGCATGGATGTGTTTCTACCTCGTGCGCAAGTACTTGCTCAACGAGCTGACCGGCTACCGTTTCACCGAAGGTGCCCTGTTCGACCTCACCGGCTCGGCCATTTTCATCGCCGTTTTCTGGACGTTCCTCTACACGCTGGTGGGCGAGTACCGCGACATTTACCGCAAGTCGCGCCTCGGCGAGCTGCTGCGCCTGGCCCGGGTGTCGCTGCTTGGCGCCGTCGTTATCTTCTTCACGCTGCTGCTCGACGACCAAGGCGTGGTGAACTACAAGGCCTACTACAAAACGTTTTCGGCCTACTATCTGCTGCATTTTTTCATCACGGGCTTCCTGCGCACCTTGGCCGTAAGCAGCGTGCAGCGCACCATTCGCAAAGGCTATATTTCGTTTCCTACGCTACTGGTGGGTTCCAATACGCTGGCCCTGAATACTTTTCATGAGCTGGTGCGCACCAGCAAGCACCTGGGCCTGCGGATGGTGGGCTTCGCGCCCGTCGGCGATACCGTCGACCCCGAACTGGCCACCGAGCTGCCCGCCCGCGGTTCCTATCAGCGCCTGCCGGCCCTGGTGCGGGCCCTCAAAATCGAGCAGATTGTCATCGCCATCGAACCCAGCGAACACCTGCTTATTCAGGATATCCTGACCTTGCTCGACGGCACCTCGGCCCGCGTCAGCATCCTGCCCGACTTGTACCAGATGCTGCTGGGCTCGGTGAAAGTCAACCACTTATTCGGCACGCCGCTCATCGAAATCAAGCAGGACCTGCTGCCCGTGTGGCAGGTCATCCTCAAGCGGGTGATTGATGTGGTGGGCTCGGCCTTGTTTCTGGTGCTGGCCAGCTGGGTGTATGCCTTCACGGCTGTTATGGTAAAGTTGTCGTCGCCCGGGCCGGTATTCTACCGGCAGGAGCGTATTGGGCGCAACGGCCAGCCGTTCCGCATCATCAAGTTCCGCTCTATGTTCATCGATGCCGAGAAAATGGGGCCGGCCCTGAGTTCCGACCACGACCCGCGCATCACCAAGTGGGGCCGCTTCATGCGCAAGGTGCGCCTCGACGAGCTGCCCCAGTTCTGGAACGTGCTCAAAGGCGATATGAGCATCGTGGGCCCGCGCCCCGAGCGCCAGTTTTTCATCGACCAGATTGTGAAAATTGCGCCCCACTACCGCCACCTGCACCGCGTACGCCCCGGCCTCACCTCGCTAGGCCAGGTGAAATACGGCTACGCCGAAACCGTGGCCCAGATGGTGGAACGCCTGAAATTCGACATTCTCTACATCGAGAACATGAGCTTGGCTATGGACTTCCGGGTGTTGCTCTACACGTTGAAGATTATTGTAGAGGGACGGGGGAAGTAGGGTGCCAGCTGTCATTGCGAGGCCGCCGGCCGAAGCAATCCATTCTTTTCTCGGCAACCAGCCCACTTTGTGACAACCGAAGGTCAGCGAAGCTAAATCCGAATTTAAAAGCCCCGGAACTGCGCAGTGCCGGGGCTTTCTGGTAAAAGAACAGGTCTGATGCTGAGAGGACGGATGACCACGGCCGGCGCCCTCGTAAATGACAGGCGGTGCCTCCTCGCAATGCCAAGCGTACCTTTGCAATTGCCGGCCGGAACCTTTCAAGCTCCGGGTGAATTGCACCACACCATGAATACCGAAACAAAAGGAAGAGTACTCGTCGCAATGAGCGGCGGCATTGATAGCAGCGTGGCCGCCGTGCTGCTGCACGAGCAAGGCTACGAAGTGGTCGGGATGACCATGAAAACCTGGGATTACGCCAGCGCCGGCGGTTCCAAGAAAGAAACCGGCTGCTGCTCGCTCGACAGCATCAACGACGCCCGCGACATTGCCGTGACTCTCGGCTTCCCGCACTACATCATCGACATTCGCGACGAATTCGGTGATTTTGTGATTGATAACTTCACCGACGAGTACCTGGCCGGCCGCACGCCTAATCCCTGCGTGCTCTGCAATACCCACATCAAGTGGGACGCCCTGCTGCGCCGCGCCGACCAATTGGGGTGCGAGTTCATTGCCACCGGCCACTACGCCAACATCCGCAAAGACCCCGAAACCGGCCGCTTTGTGGTTAGCAAAGGCCTGGATGAGAACAAAGACCAAAGCTATGCCCTCTGGGGCGTGAGCCAGGAGAGCCTGAGCCGCACGCTGTTCCCGTTGGGCGGCATGCGCAAAACCGAGATTTACGACGAGGCCCGTCGGCGCGGCTTTACCGAACTGGTGAACAAGCCCGAGAGCTACGAAATCTGCTTCATCCCCGACAACGACTACCGCGGCTTCCTGCGTCGCCGTGTGCCGGGCTTGGAGGCGCGCGTGGCCGGCGGCAACTTCGTGGCCAAAAACGGCCGCGTCATCGGCAAGCACGAGGGCTACCCGTTCTACACCATCGGGCAGCGCAAGGGGCTGGGCGTGGCGCTGGGCTACCCCGCGTTCGTGCTCGAAATCCGCCCCGATACCAACGAAGTGGTGCTCGGTAATTACGACGAGCTGGCCAGCACCGCCACCGTAGTGGGCAAGCTAAACATGGGCAAGGAGGCCAGTCTGGCCGGCCGCGGCCTGGTGCCGGCCGTGGTGAAAGTGCGCTACAACCACGACGGCGCGCCCGCATTTCTGGAAGAAGTGGACGGCAAAATCCGCGTTTATTTCGAGGAGGCCGTGCACGCCATCACGCCTGGGCAGGCCGCCGTGTTCTACGACGGGCAGGACGTGCTGGGCGGCGGTTGGATTGAGCGCCACGTAATTGGCGAAATCCCCTTACCTTTTGCCGCCGCAACGGCCGCGCAATAAGCCGCGTTATACCTCTTTTTCTACTCTTCGCTATGGCGTCACCGCTTCTCCGCTCGCTTTCTCAACTGGCCGCCGGGCGCCGGGTCTTGGCCGTTGCTGCCCTCGCGCTGTCCGCTGGCGTGAGCGGCTGCAAAAACGATTCGATGGCTGTGCCCGACACCGGCACCGGCTATTACCCCATTGCCGTGGGCAATTCCTGGACCTATGCCGTGGCCGACAGCACCTGGAGCCAGGCCCTGGCTTCGGGCACGGCCCTGGGCACGCCCAGCGTGGTCACGGTCAGCAATTACCAGTTCAAGGAAACCATCACGGAGGTATTCACCGATGCGAGCGGGCAGACGGCTTACCGCCTGGTGCGCTCCAAAATGGGCCCGACCACGACGAGCTTCCGCGACGACAGCGTGTTTGTGCTCACGGCCAACGCCAACTTTGTGGCCCTAAACCGCAACAATGCTAAAACGGCGGAGCTTATCTTCCCGGTGCGACAGGGCCGGTCCTGGAATCTGAACGCGTTCAACAACAGTTCCAACGATACCATCACGGCCGAAACCCGGCAGTATAGCCGGGTAGGGCAGTCGTTCACCACGGGCGGCGGTACCTCGGGCCTGCCGGCTAAGGCCTATGAAACGACCGTGACGGTGAACAATACGGGCACGGCCACCGAAAACAGCGCCCTCAAGCGCGTGGGCTACCAGCAGGTGTTTGCCAAAGGCGTGGGACCGGTGTTGCGCCGCCGCTTCTTTTTTGCCAATTTTTACACCAATAGCTCACAAACGGTTCAATACTTCCCCGGCAATTACTTCGCGGCCACTACCCGGCGCGAAACGCTGATTAGCTCCAACGTCCGCTAGCTGCCATTTGCTGACGTATCTTTTTGAAAGTACAAGGTTTACAATGGTGAGTTCTGTATCGAAATGGCTGTTGCTGGCGCTGGTGGCGGTTGGCTTGGATGTATTGGCCGCGCCCCTGGCGCAGGCCCAGGGCCTGCGGCGGCGCCACCTGATATACCTGCGCGACAAAACCGGCACGCCGTATTCGGTATCGCAGCCGCAGGCGTTTCTGTCGGCGCGTTCGGTGGCCCGGCGCACGCGGCAGGGCATTCCGGTGCTCCCGCGCGACCTGCCCGTGAATCCAGCCTACGTTGCCCAAATCAGCAACGTGGCCGGCAACCCCCAAATCATGTACACCTCGCGGTGGTTCAATGCCGTGCTGGTGGCCTGCGATTCGACCGTGCTGGCCCGCATTCAGGCCCTGCCCATTGTGCGGAGCGCCACCACCCTGAACCGCAATTACCTGGCCCCGGCGCCCACCGCGCCGCCGGTGCAGGCCACGCCCACGGTCAACCGCACCCAGGCCACCCGGGCCCAGTACGGCCCGGCCTACCGCCAGAATCTGCAAATCGGGGCCACGGCCATGCACGACGCTGGCTTCCGGGGCGATGGCATGCACATTGCCGTGTTCGATGCCGGCTTCCCCGGCGTCAATCAGATTCCGGCCCTGCAGTCCGTTTTTCAGGAGAACCGGCTGGCGGGCACCCGCAACTACGTGGATGGCGGCTTCAATGTGTACAACCGCGACGCCCACGGTACCAACTGCGTATCGGCCATCGCGGCCAACCAATCAGGCTTTTACATCGGCTCGGCACCCAAGGCCACGTTCCACCTGTGCATCACTGAGGACATTTATTCGGAGCATCCCATTGAGGAAGCCAACTGGCTGGCCGCGGCCGAATACGCTGACTCGGCGGGGGTCGACATCATCAGTTCTTCGCTGGGCTATACCACGTTCGACGCGCCGTCGCGGTCCTACACCTACGCCGATATGAACGGGCGCACGGCCATCAGCACGCGGGCGGCCACGTTTGCCGCGCGCGTGGGCATGCTGGTGGTGAATGCCGCCGGCAATGAGGGCGACAAGCCCTGGCACTACATCTCGGCCCCGGCCGATGCCGATTCCATCATATCGGTGGCGGCGGTCGACTCGATGGGCAACCGCGCTTTTTTCAGCTCCTACGGGCCTTCCTCGGACGGGCGCATCAAACCCACGCTGGCGGCTATGGGGCTGGCCGCAGCGGTGCTCGGGCAAACGGGCAACGCCTTTCGGGGCAGCGGCACGTCGTATGCCTGCCCTATTCTGGCGGGCATGGTGGCGGGCTTCTGGCAGGCCAACCCCACGCTCACGGCCCAGCAGGTCATCATGGCCCTGCGCAGCACCGCCACCCAGGCCAACAACCCCGATAATGAACTGGGCTACGGCATCCCTAATTTCGTGACGGCTTACAACGCCCTGCACCCCAACGCGCCCCTGGCTACCAAGGCCGAAGCAGGAGCAGCCGAAGCGCTTGGGATATATCCCAACCCCAGCGGCGACGGCCCGCTCACCCTGGTATTGCCTACCGCGCTGCAGGGCCAGCCCCTGCAGGTACGGGTGCTCGATGCGCGCGGTGCGGCGGTGCTGCAACAACAACTGCCCGCCGTGCGCGGCACCGAAGTGCCCTTGCCTATGGCCCGACTCGCAAAGGGCGTTTATACCTGCGAAGTAAGTGCCGGAGCTACTCGTCGAACGGTGAAGTTCACCCAGCAATAGCCTCATCCTAAGCCATCTGAAAAAGCTCCCAATCGGGAGCTTTTTTTGTGTGAAATGCCGGACATATTCGCTTGTTTTTGAGGGGTATAATTCGTAATTTTAAAGCATCAATTCACCCGTTTGATTGCAGGATAATGTTGCAGATGATGACCACCAAGCGCATTGGGCGCCGCCAGTTTCACTTCACCGTGGAAGGCAGTAATTTTCACGAAACCGTGGCCGAGTACGACCGCCTCAGCTTTCCCGACGTGGCTGCCTGCGGCCTCTGCGGCTCCGACAACCTTGACCTGACCAGCCGCGTGGCGCAGGGCAAATACAAGTACACCTCGGTGAAATGCCTCTCGTGCCGCGCCGACCTCACCTTTGGCAAAAACAAGGACGACGACCAAAGCTATTTCTTGCGCCGCAAGGAAACCGGCGAACTGGACTGGCGCGCCATGGACAAGGCCGACAAATAACTCTTTTGTTGCTCCGGCTGTTTTTTGCCCAGGAACGGCAACTCCAATATGGGGTGCCGTTCTTTGTATGTAAAAGGAGCTATCTGGACTGCCCGGCGACCCGTTCGACGGACCGGAAATGCCGCCAGGTAAGCTCCGCCGCCTCCCTTTAATTGTTACTTATGTTTACCGGAATCATAGAAGCCCTCGGCACCATCGTGGCCGTGGAGAACGAAGGCAGCAACCGCCACTTCACCGTGGCCTCGCCCTTTGCCGCCGAGTTGAAAATTGACCAGAGTGTGGCCCACGACGGCGTGTGCCTCACCGTGGTGGCCGTGGATGCGGCGGCGGGCACGCACGTCGTCACGGCCATCGATGAAACGATGCGCGTCACCAACCTCAGCCAATGGGCGCCGGGGCGTCACGTCAATCTGGAGCGCTGCCTGGCCGCCAACGGCCGCTTCGACGGCCATATCGTGCAGGGCCACGTCGACGCCACCGCTACTTGCGTGAGCGTGACGGACCAGCAGGGCTCCTGGCTGTTTCGCTTCCGGCACGCGCCCGGGCCCGGTCGTCTCACCGTTGAGAAGGGCTCTATCTGCGTGAACGGCACCAGCCTGACCTGCTTTGAGAGCACCGACGACGGCTTCACCGTTGCCATCATTCCCTACACTTATGAGCACACCAGCTTCCAGCAGCTACAAGCCGGTGAAACGGTGAACCTGGAATTTGACATTGTGGGCAAGTACGTGGCCAAGCTGCTGGGCAAAACGGCCTGACCTGGCATCGGCAACATCCGCTGACCACGTAAGGTATTTCATGAAATAAGCCCGCGGTTAATCCTGCGGGCTTATTTTCATGGAAGGCAGGAGCACTGGCGTTTTCCCGACGCTGCTTTTGCTGCTCTGAAAAAATGATTTAGCACGCTCCAACGCGGCTTTGTCGTCCTGAATATCGTTGGGCCGCGAGCCGGTGCCGTAGAGCATTCCGCCCCAGGGCATCTGCATGTACTTGGCCGTGAGGACGAGAGAATCTTCCAACGGTTTGGTTTCGGACCGGTCGCCGCTGCTCACTACAATGCTCCACAGGGTTTTGCCGCGCATCTCCTCCCGAAAATTAAGGCCGGGAGTGCGCAACCAGGCGCTCCAGTAATCGAGGTAATGCTTGGCGTGCACGGGCAGGCTATACCAGTAAAGGGGCGCTACCAGCACCAAGTCGGTAGCGGCCAGAGTGGCTTCGAGCAGCACCTGGGCATTGCCGCAAGGCTGCGGATAAGGCGTGTGGTGGCGCATATCTACAAAGTACGGCAGCGGGTAATCCTGCAGATGCAGCCACTGCTGGGTGGCGTTTGGGGGCAGGTTGTAAGCGGCGCAGTAGGCCAACTGCTCGCTGTTGCCCATGCGACGAGTGCTGGAAAGCAAAAACAGAAATCGGCGCGCGGCAGTGTCCATTTGCAGAGAATTACACTTGGGAAGGCCACCACCGGCGCACAAGCTGCTGATAGGTAAGGGCCGCCCCCCAGCCCAGCAACGCGCCAATGGCGGCTCCGCCGAGCACATCAGTGGGGTAATGTGCCCCAAGGTACATCCGGCTGTACGATAGTAAAACAGTCCAAAGAAATAATGCGATTTTTATCGGACGAAACCGACCCGCCGGCAGCACCACTGCTAGGAATATGGCCAGGGCCATGGAATTGGCGGCGTGCGACGACAGGAAGCCAAACTGCCCGCCGCAGCCGTCGGGCAAATGCAGCCGGGCAAACAAAGCGGCGTCGTGACAGGGGCGGGGGCGGCCAAAAAACGGCTTGAAAATCCGGCTCGTGATGCTGTCGGCCAGCGCCACGGCCGTCACCACCAGCGGCAGCAACAGCCACGCGCGCCGCCGGAAATGGTAAACGAGCCAGGCAATGAGCACCGCATACACCGGAAACCACACCAGGCGGTTAGACGCCCAGACCATCACCGTATCCAGCGCCGGGAAATGGGCGCGGTTGATGGTCAGCAGCAAGGCCCGGTCCAGGGCTTTAATTGATTCAAGCATTGGAAGGTGCATCAGCCAGCCAATCAACGCCTTGGCGCAGCCACGTCAGGGTGGTCGCTTCGGGTGTGCCGGGCGCGGGCGGGGCGGGGTTGTAGGCCCAGCCGGTGCGCGGGGGCAGGCTCATGAGAATGGATTCGGTGCGGCCGCCGGTTTCGAGGCCGAAGCGGGTGCCGCGGTCAAATGCCAGGTTGAATTCGGCGTAGCGGGCGCGGCGCATCGTTTGCCAGGCTTCTTCGCGCTCGCCGTAGGGCAGGGCTTCGTTTTCGGCCATGATTTCGGTGTAGAAGGGGCCGAACAGCTCGGCTACGTCGCGCATGAAGGCGAACAGTTCCTCGGCCGTGCCGTCGGCGCCCACGGTGAGGCGGTCGTAGAAAATGCCGCCCACGCCGCGCGTTTCCTGGCGGTGGGGTAAGTAAAAATAGGTGTCGGCCCAGCGGGTGAACTTGGGGTAGTAGGCCGGATTATGACGGTCGCACACCGCGCGCAGGCGCTCGTGGAAGCGCCGCGCCTGGGCTTCATCCACGTAAATGGGCGTCAAATCGATGCCGCCGCCGAACCACGCTTCGCCGTTGCCGGCTTCAAAATACCGCACGTTCATGTGGATGATGGGCACGCGCGGGCTGCGCGGATGCAGCACCACGCTCACGCCGGTGGCATAGAAATGCGGGTCGGGCATGTGGAGCTGCCGGGCGGCGGCTTCGCTCATGCTGCCCCACACGGCCGAAAAACCCACGCCGCCTTTTTCCAGCACACGGCCGTGCTCCAGCACTTTGGAACGGCCGCCACCGCCGCCCTCGCGCTGCCAGGCATCGGTGCGGAAATGGGCCGGGCCGGCATCGGCCGTTTCCAGCTGCTGGCACAGGCGCAGTTGGAAGTCGGCCAACCAAGCTTCGATTTCGGGCCGGATGGTGGGAGAGGAAGCAGGGAGCACGGAAGAATTTACCACAGAAAACACGCGAAGTTTGGCAACAGGCGCCGCGCCACGCCGAATGCAGGGCCCGGCGTAGCGCCAGCAAAGATACGGCCGCGCAATGGGCGTACTTTTGCAGTCTCACCCGCTTCGCCGCTAATGTCTGATTTTGCTGCTCCCACCGCTCCCGAAACCACCGACCAGTATAACCCTCGCGTAGCCAGTGCGGCCGCTGCTGCCGCCGCCGCCTTCACGGCCGCGCCCACGCCCGGCCCGGCCTCGCACAGCCCCGAGCTGCTGCGCCGCGCCTACCGCCTGATGCACACGGCCGCCGCCATGGCCGACCTTTACGAAGAGCAAAAAGCCATTGCGGCCCGCTACGTGCACGCCACGGCCCGCGGCCACGAAGCCGTGCAGCTGGCCGCCGCGTTTCACCTGCGCGAAACCGATTTTGCCGCGCCCTACTACCGCGATGATGCCATGCTGCTGGGCCTGGGCCTGCGCCCCTACGAGCTGATGTTGCAGCTCATGGCCAAAGCCGGCGACCCCTTCAGCGGCGGCCGCACGTATTATTCGCACCCCTCGCTGCGGCGGGCGGGTATCCCGGTTATTCCGCACCAAAGCTCAGCCACGGGCATGCAGGCCATCCCAGCCACGGGCATGGCGCACGCCATCAAGTATCTGGAGTCGGTGGGCGGCGAGCAGTTGGCGAATAGCAGCGACGCCTTCAAAGCCTCGCGCGAGCGGCTGATTACCAATGCCTCGCTTTCGCTTTGTTCCATCGGCGACGGAGCCATGACAGAAGGCGAAGTGGCCGAGGCGTTGCAAATGGCCATTTTGCACCAGTTGCCCATTGTTTATCTGGTGCAGGACAACGACTGGGGCATTTCGGCTACCGGGCGCGAGATGCGCGCCATGAATGCCTACGAGTTTGCGGCCGGCTTCCCCGGCCTGCGCCGTATGCAGGTGGATGGGGCTGATTTTGGCTCTTCTTACGCCGGGTTAGGCGAAGCGTTTGCGCACGTGCGCGCCCGGCGCGGGCCAGTGCTGGTGCACGCCAAATGCCCTTTGCTGGGCCACCACACCAGCGGCGTGCGCCGCGAATGGTACCGCCACGACCTTGAAAACCACCAGACCCAGGACCCATTGCCGCGCCTGCACCAGCAGCTGCTGGCGGGTGGCTTCTCGGCGGCGGAGCTTGATGGATTGCGGGATGAAGCCCGCGCGACCGTGCTGGCCGATTGGAACGAAGCCCTGGCCGCGCCCAATCCCGACCCCGCCACCTTCGCCGACCATGAGTTTGCCCCGCCAGCCGTGATGGCCGAAGTCGGCGAGCGCAGCCCCGCCGGCGCCGACAAAGCCCTGATGGTGGATGCCGCCCTGCACGCCGTGGATGACATTCTGCGCGAATTCCCCGAAGCCCTGTTCTATGGCCAGGACGTAGGCGGCGAGTTGGGCGGCGTGTTCCGCGAGGCTGCGCTGCTGGCCAAGAAGTACGGCGACAGCCGCGTGTTCAACACGCCCATTCAGGAGGCCTACATTGTGGGCAGCACGGCCGGCATGGCGGCGGTGGGCGTCCGGCCCATCGTCGAAATTCAATTTGCCGACTACATCTGGCCCGCGCTTAATCAGCTGGTTGAGGAGCTGTCGAAATCCTGCTACCTCACCATGGGCAAGTTTCCGATTCCGGCGCTCATCCGCGTCCCGATTGGGGCCTACGGCGGCGGCGGGCCCTACCATTCGGGCTCCATCGAAAGTACCTTGCTCACCATTCGGGGCATCAAAGTGGTGTACCCCAGCAACGCGGCCGACATGAAAGGCCTGATGCGCGCCGCCTTCCTCGACCCCAACCCCGTGGTGATTCTGGAGCACAAAGGCTTGTATTGGAGCAAGGTGCCCGGCACCGAGGACGCCAAAACCGTGGAGCCGGCGGCCGGCTACGTCATCCCGCTGGGAAAGGCCGCGGTGGCGCAGGCAGCCGATGCCGAGAAGCTGCGCCGCGGCGAAACCGCCCTCGTCGTGACCTACGGCATGGGCGTGCACTGGGCCAAAGCCGCCAGCCGCGACTACGCCGGCCAAATCGAAATCCTGGACCTGCGCACCCTCAACCCGCTCGATTTCGACGCGGTGACGGCCGCCACGCGCCGCCACGGCAAAGTGCTGGTGCTCACCGAAGAGCCCCTGATGAACAGCTTCGCCGAAAGCCTGGCCGGGCGCATTCAGCGGCACTGCTTCGAGGCGCTGGATGCGCCGGTGTTCACCCTAGGCGCCGCAAACCTGCCCGCCATCGCCCTGAACGTGGAACTGGAGAAACAGATGCTGCCGAGCGCCGCCAAAGTAGCGGCGGCGCTCGGCGAGCTGCTGGGGTACTAGACTTTGGAATTGCAAGTCCAGTCATCCTGAGCGCAGCGAAGGACCTTACCACGTTGGCATTGGTTCGCCAACGTGGTAAGGTCCTTCGCTGCGCTCAGGATGACTGGACTGCTAACAATTAGAATGGATAGCCGATGCCGATGTTGAAGGCAGCGCCGTAGGCGCTGTCCTTATAGAAGCGGCTGATGGCCCACTTGGTATCCGGCGCGGTGGGGTCGTATACTTTCGCCGCGATGTCGAGGCGCAGAATCAAGAAGGTGAAATCGAAGCGGATGCCCACGCCGCTGCCCACGGCAAACTGCTTGGCAAAGGTCTGGAAGTTGAATTGGGCGCCGGGCCGCGGGTCGCGCTGAATGGTCCAGACGTTGCCGAAGTCGGTGAACAGCGCGCCGTTGATGAAGGAGTAGAGCGGGAAACGGTATTCCACACTGCCTTCGAGCAAAAGCTCGCCGGGCTGCTCGGAGGTATTGTCGCGCACGGGTTTGCCGTCGACGACGCGGTAGGTGGTGTAGCTGCCGGGGCCCAGGCGGCGCGGCTGCCAGGCCCGTACGCTGTTGCTGCCTCCGGCAAACAAGTACTTGTCGTAGGGAATAATCAGCTGGTCTTCGAAATAGGCCGGTTGGTCAATCGGCTCCACTTTCACATTAGTAGTGCTCAGGGCCTGGGCAATACCGCCGTTGAGGCGCCACACAAAAAAGGTGTGGGGCGTGAGGTGGTGGTAGCGACGGTAGTCGGCCGTGAGCTTGGCAAAGTTGTAAACCTGCAAATTGAACCAGGGGGCGTTTCGGTACAAGTTGCGCGAAAGCCCGCCAATTTCGCCGAAGAGGCGGAAATACCTGGCGTCGCGCGTCTCGTTAAAGTCATTCGAATTATAGAGCGATGCGGCACTCATACTCGGTTCGAACAACTGCGTAAACGACCGAAACAGCGGCGAGCCTTGCGCCGCCAAGCGGTTTAGATTGTCAATAAACGACTGCTCCTTGTTACTGGTATTCACTAAGTTGATGACCACCGGCGAAATAACATACTGGTGGAAAACGGACTTCTGCCATACGTAGTCGTACGAAAATTCCAGGTTGGTGCGCGTGTACTCCGGTCGCTGCACGTAGGTGTCGGAGAGCGAGAAACGGGTTTTCGGATTGTAGCGCGTCAGGAAATGGTTGGTGCGGAAAGGCACCAGAAACTGCGGCAGCACCAGTGCCGCGGTGGCCCCAAACTGGCGCGTGTATTCATTCGAGCCGGTGATGCGGTTGTATTGCCCTTCAAAGCCGACCCGTACCCCCAGTTCCAGCACCTCGGCGCCCCCAAACGGGTTGCGGGTTTTCAGCCGGAAATTGAGGAAGGGGCCGGGCAGGGTGGCCACGTAGGTGCCGCCTAATTCATCGGTAATGGCAAATTTCGGCGCGGGCGAGGCGTTGATAACCGCCACCAGCTCGCCCGTGCTGGGGTGCAGGCCGGAGCTGTCAGCGGCGGGTGGGTCGGGCACCTTGCGGTAGTTCACAGTATTGAACCGGAACATGTCCAGGTCGGCCAGCAGGCGCTGGGTTTGCAGCGTGTTGGTCAGGTTGTAGTGCTGGCCGGGCCGCACCAGCACCTTGCGGGCAAGCAGGCTGGTGCTGAATTTCTGCTCATAAGCCGCAAACCGAATGGAATCGGTCACGGTCGTGTCGGTGCGCAGACCCAGGCTGGGGCGGGGGCGCAGGGCGCCCGGCGTGCCGGCGCGGCGCAGGGTGTCGCCGGCGGCGTTGCGCAGGGTGCGCCCCACGCCGGCATCCGTGATGAAGCGCACCTGCTTCACGGTGTACACGCGGTGGCCCTGGCCGGGGCCCGGGTTGGCGATGAAGGTGCGCAGCCGCACCGTGAATTTCTCGTAGCTCGTGTCGGCTTCGAGGGTGATGTACTGCTGGCGGAAATCGAAGTAGCCCGCATTTTTCAGCAGCGTTTCGAGGCGGGTGCGCTCCTGGCCGATTAGGTCTTCGTTGTACCGGTCATTCTCCTTCAGCAGCGTGGCGCCCTGGCCCTGCCGCACCACCGCCGCCACCCCCGAATCGGGGATGCTTGGGGCCTGCAGGCGGTACAAAAACGGCTTGTTTTCGTGGATGGTGTACGTGACCGTGACGCGGCGGCGCTGCTTCACGGCATCCAGCGAGTCGGGCTTGCTGGGGAATATGGAGCCCACCGCCTGCACGCCGCGCATGAGCAGGCCGCGCCGGTAGCGCACCGTGTCGGTGGCCGTGACGCGGGCCCGGAAAAAGCCCTGGGAGCGCAAAAACGTCGTCATCTGCTCCACCGAGTGGCGGGTGAGGGCCGTGTCGTACACCACCGGCCGCTCGCCCAGGCGCATGATGGCGTTGCCCTTGTCGAGGGCCAGCTGCTTGCGGTTCACCTTGCGCTCACGCTGCCCAATGAGCTTGCCCAGCTTAGCCGAGTCGGTGCCGGCGGCTTGCATCTTCTCGGCGTAGCTGGCCTGAATGGCGAGCAGCTTGCTTTTGATACGGGCCGAATCGTAAAAATTATGCCCCAGCTGGTAAATGGCCACCTTGGGCAATGGGAAGCGGTTGTTGGGTTTTTGCTGGGCCAGCGCGGTGAGGCGTTCTTTGTCGGCCTGCTCCACGCCCTTGATTTCGACGCGGCTGAGTAGGCGCTGGCCCGGCCGCAGCAGCTTAAATGGCGAGCACGCCGCCAGCAATGCCAGGCCCAGCACCGGCCCCAGCCGGCGCCAGGGCCGTAGCTTCGTAGAATAGGTTGATAACAATGGTTTCAAAAGCACTTGGCAAATACGTGCAGTCGCTGCACCAAAAGAAGTACCGGCAACGCCACGGCGCGTTTCTGGTCGAAGGCGGAAAAAGCGTGTTGGAGCTGCTAAGTTCCGACCTGGAAACCGAACACCTGCTGGCTACGGCCGAATTCGCTTCCCAAAACCGTGCCTCGCTGCCCGCCCGGCTGCCCCTCACCCTCGTTTCGGAAGCCGAGCTCACCCAGCTGGGCACGCTGGCCAACAACACCACCGCCCTGGCCGTGGCCCGCCTGCCCACCGAAGCGCCGCTGCCTCCAACGCTGCCGCAGAGCCAATTGTTGCTGGCCCTCGACGAAGTGCGCGACCCCGGCAACCTGGGCACCCTACTGCGCTTGGCCGACTGGTACGGCCTGGCCGGCGTGGTGCTCAGCCCCGGCTGCGCCGACGCGTTTGCGCCCAAAACCGTGTCGGCCACCATGGGCGCCTTCGCCCGCGTGCCCGTCTGGGAGCGCGACCTCACGGCCTGGCTGCCCACGCTGCCGGCCGGCACCGGTATCTTCGGCGCCGACCTGGAGGGCGACAACGTGCACCGCGTGCAGCTGCGCCCCAGCGGCGTGCTCGTCATGGGCTCCGAGTCGCACGGCCTCACGCCGGGTGTGGCGGCGGCCCTCACGCGCAAACTGCACATTCCGCGCGGCGCCACCGGCCGGGCCGAAAGCCTGAACGTGGCCATTTCGGCCGCCATTCTGCTCGATAATTTTTTTCGCGGGCAATAAGGTAAGCTGCGGGAATCAGTGAAAAAATAAGAACGTCATGCTGAGCGAAGTCGAAGCATCTCAACTGCTGAAGTAAATTCCTTGATTGGATTACTTCAGCAGTTGAGATGCTTCGACTTCGCTCAGCATGACGTTCTGAATGCTGTTTCCGTTGATTACTGTCTAGTTGATGCCAACCAACCGGAGGCCGAAGCTCAGCACCTGGGCCTGGGGCCCGGCGTTGGTTTTGAAGAGGGGGTTCAGGTTGTACTTGCCGAAAAATTCCAGGTCGCGGTAACCGATGGTGCCCTGCAGGCCGTATTGGAAGTTTTCCAGGTTGTAGCTGCCGTCCTCGTGGTCTTTGTAGGTAGTGCCTTCGGTGGTGTATTTCACCTTGGTCCAGGACTTGAGGCGGTAGCCCACGAAGCCGCCCGCGCCGATGGTGAAGGTGGGCTTGTAGTGCGAGTCGTGCAGCTGCAGGCGCAGCATCAGGGGCAGGTTGAGGGTGGAGGTGGCGAGCTTGGTTTTCTCGTACTGGCGGCCTTCGCGGTTCAGGATGATGCTGGTGCGGCCATTTTCGTTCACCCACTGCTGGTTGGCGTTCAGCATGTAGTTGTTGAAGGCGAATTCGGGGCCCACGGTCACGCTCATGGGGCTGCGTTTGCCGCCGAGGCGGATGTCCCAGTTCATGCCGATGTTGACGTAGCGCGACCCCAGGGTGCGCAGGTCGACCTCCGACTGGCCGGCGGTGGCTTTCTGGTTCACCAGCGCGTTCAGCCCGAGGTCAAAAATGAGGCTCGAACTCGAACTGCGCTTCTCCAACTCCTTCATCCGCACCGAGTCGCGGTGGGCTTGGCGCTGCTCCTTGGTTTTCACGTCCACGGTGTTGTACGATTTGTTGCCCTTCTCGTCAGTGCTTACCGTCACGCCAAACGCTTTGTTCAGCACCACGTCCACGCGGTTGGTGTTTTCCTGTTTTTTGCGGGTGGTGATGCGAACTTGCTCGGGCAGGTTTTTGCCGGGCTGGTCCTTATCGGGGTAGAATTGCAGCGTTACTTGGTCGGTGCTGGCGTTCTGGGCGGCTTTCTCGGCCTGCGTGATGTAGGTGGCCAGGCGCGAAGTGAGCGAATCGAGCTGGTAGTTTTTCATCTGGCGCAGCTGGGCCGCGTCGCGCACCGTGAGGGTTAGGGTGGCCCGGTTGGGCAGGCGTATCACAATGGTGTCCTGGAAGGCGGCGGTGGTGGCCGTGAGGGCCGTGGCGCGGGCCGCCGTGGGCCGGCCGGTGAGTACCAGCATCAGCAGCAGCAGAAAGAAGGAGAAAGAAGCGCGTTGCATGATTCCTAAAAAGAAAGAGGTTAGAGTTGAATGGATTTGCTGACGTGCCGGCCGGCAATAGTGGCCCGGAGCGTCACATTTTCGGGCAGGCCCGTGGCCTCGGCCAGGCTGAGGCGCTCGCCCCGCACCAGGTGGCCGGCCTGTTGGAGGAGGCGCCCGCCCAGCCCCCGGCGCTCGGCCGGCGCCGCCGCCTCGGCCAGGGCCGAAGCAATGGTTTGGCTGGCTCGGGCCGGGGCATCGCCGTTGCGCACATCCACGGTGATGAGCCCGCTGGAGGTGGCCGGGACGATTTCCACGGTCGGGGTGGGTTTAGTGACCTGGGCCACGACCGGTGCGTTTTCCAGGGTTTTCCGGTGCTCGTCAGCGGCGGAAGTGGCCGGGTGGGCGGCGGGCGGGGTTGTCGTGCGGGCCACCGATTGGGCTTGGTCGGTCGTTGCGTCCAGCGGCCGGTTAGTTCCTTTCAAATGGCGGGAAGACTGCTCGCGGGCTGCCTTACTGGCCTTTGGTGCGTTAGATGCAACGGCTAGGGAGCGGGTTGCCTGTATGGTTGCATTTTTCTGTTCCGGCACCGAAATATTTTCTTCAGAAGCTGCTTCGGGCGTAGCTGCTGCGACAACCGGCTGCTGCTGAGGCTCGGGAGCCAGGCGGGCTTTATCAGCACTGATTGCGTCGGAAGTTACCGGAGCAGTTGCGCCCGTTTTTTGGGTCTTCGGCGACTGCGACGCCACGTCGCTGGCCGACATCTTCCCATTGGGCAAACCCAGCCACAGCCCGGCACCGCCTACCAGCAGCAACAGCGCCACGGCGGCCGCCAGGGCCATGGGCCACCACGCGGCGGCGCGGCGCTGGCGGGGCCGCAGGTGCTCGTCTTCGAGACGCTCCCACAGCTCGCGGCCGGGCGGGGTAGCGTGCTGGTTCAGTCCTTTTTGGAAAAGCTGGTCCAGGCGTTCCGGCGCTACTGCGGACGCAGGCGCCGCGTCGGCGGGCACGTGGGCCTGCAGACGGGCCCACAGGTCGGCGCCGGGCGGCGAGGCGTGGCCGTCGAGCTTTTCGCGGAATAAATCGTCAATATTTTCGGGAGGCATATCTATCGTTGTCTATTTAGTCGTGGTTGAAAAGGGCCGGGCCGTGGCGTTCAAGTTGTCACGGCGGCGAAGCTGACGCGGCGCTGCAGCATGGCGCGAGCCTTGCTGAGCTGCGATTTGCTGGTGCCTTCGCTGATGCCCAGCAGCTCGGCAATTTCCTGATGGCCGTAGCCTTCCAAGGCGTAGAGGTTGAAGACGGTGCGGTAGCCGGCCGGCAGGGTAGCCAGCAGGTGCATCAGGTCTTCGGCCTGCAGCTGGGTGTCGGCGGTGGCGGCGGTGGTGGCCAGGTTTTCGGGTTGGGCAAAATCTTCGAACGACACCGTCATCATCTCGCGCTGGCGCAGCTGCATCAGCGCCTCGTTCACCATGATGCGCCGAACCCAGCCCTCAAAACTGCCTTCAAACCGGTAGTTGGGCAGGGCCCGAAACATTTTGGCAAAACCTAAAATCAGGGCTTCCTCGGCGTCTTCCCGGCGCTTGAGGTAGCGGCGGCAAACGGTGAGCATGAGCCCGGCCAGCTGGTCGTAGAGCTGGCGTTGGGCCCGGCGCTCGCCGCGCACGCAAGCGGCTATGAGTTCAACTTCGGTCACGGTAGGAGTGGGCAAAACGCAGAAAGGGTGGTGAGTTAGCGCGTCAGATGCAAAAATGTAGCGAAGGGTTGCCTGCTAAAAGCAAATAGTTAAAGAATGGATAAAAGGAACGTCATGCTGAGCGGAGTCGAAGCATCTCTACTGCGCAGGTAATTCATTCACTGTTGCACGCGAGATGCTTCGGCTTCGCTCAGCATGGCGTTCTTTTTACTGCGCACTGCTATAAATCTCCCAAACGCTTGCCTTGCTCACGGCCCAGCCGCAAGTGCTTGGCCTGGCCCACCACTTGCGAGCTGTAAATGCCGTGATGCCCGGAAAACAAATAAGCCACTACGCAGGTAAGGGCCAGGTAGATTCCGGCCTGAATGCCAAATAATTCCAACCCCATCAGCGTGCAAGCCAGCGGCGTATTTGCCGCGCCAGAAAACACGCCCACAAACCCCATCGCCGCCAGCAAGGCCACCGGCAACGGCAGCACCAGCGTCAGCGCACTGCCCAGCGCCGCCCCAATAAAAAACAGCGGCGTCACCTCGCCGCCCTTGAAGCCGCAGCCCAGCGTGAGGGCCGTGAGGACGAGCTTCAGGGCCCAGTCCGTCGGCGGCAGCGGGTGCTGAAAAGCCTCCACGATAACCGGGATGCCCAAGCCCCCGAACCGATTGGCGCCCACCACCCACAGCAGCCCTGCCACCAGCACGCCCCCCGCCACCGGCCGCAACGGGGCGTAGGCAATGCGCCGAAAAAAATGCGTGATGGCATGGGTGAGCCCGGCAAAGCTGCGCGCCACCAATCCGCAAAGCACCCCCATCAGCAGCGTGCAGCCCAGCGAAAGTGCCGTGAGCGGCAGCGCCGCCAGCGTGGGATACGGCGTGTGGCCCACGCCCCAGGCCCGCGTCACGGCATCGGCCAGCACGGCGGCCAGGAAACTGGGTAGCACGGCCTCGTAGCGAATAGAGCCCAGCAGAAACACTTCCAGCCCGAAAACGGCGCCCGCCAGCGGCGTGCCAAATACCGATGCAAACCCCGCACTCATGCCCGCAATGAGCAGAAGACGCCGGTCGCGCGGCCGCAGCCCCAGCCAGCGCGTGAGCTGGTCGGCCAGGGTGCCGCCCATCTGCACGGCCGTGCCCTCGCGCCCGGCCGAGCCGCCGAACAGATGCGTAGCCAGCGTGCCGCCGAGCACCAGCGGCAGCAGCCGTAGCGGAATGCGCTGGCTGGGCCGATGGATTTCGTCGAGAATCAGATTGTTGCCTCGCACCGCTTGCTCACCAAAATAATGGTAAGCCAAGCCAATGAACAGCCCCGACACCGGCAGCAGCGCCAGCACCCAAGGGTGAGCTTCGCGCCACTGCGTCACCCAATCCAGCGCCACCAAAAAAACGGCCGATGCCGTGCCGGCCAACGCGCCAATCAGCCCGCTGATAAGCAACCAGCGTAGCAAAAACAGCAAAGCTGACACAGTGCCGAACGCCCGAAGTCGGTGGGGAAGAAGGCGAGGAAATTCGAGCCGAGTGGACATGTGGGCGAACAAGATGAGCCAGGCGGCGCGGCCACAGTGGCCGTCCGGGCGGTAGGAATCATCAGCGCGGAGCGGGCGGGCTCCGGCGGTTCGCGGTGGAAATCCATCACCGTAGTTGGTACGGCAAAGATAGATGTGGTTCTTTGATTTTAGATATATCCTGAACGACGTAGGGGCGGGGCTTGCCCCCGCCCGTCGTTGAACGGAATCTTTGAGGAGGCGCCAACCTCCGGGCAGGGGCAAGCCCCGCCTCTATATCACTCTGATAACACTTGCACCCGCTATTGCGGCTTGAAACTCTTCAACCGCAGCGAGTTGGTGAGCACCGACACGGAGCTCAGCGCCATAGCGCCCGCCGCCAGCATGGGTGACAGCAAAATGCCAAACACCGGATATAGCACGCCAGCGGCTATTGGGATGCCGAGCGTATTATATAGGAAGGCAAAAAACAGGTTTTGCCGAATGACGCGGATGGTTTGGCGCGACAGCTCAATGGCCGTGACCACACTCTGCAAATCGGAGCGCATGAGGGTGATGCCGGCGGCTTCCATGGCCACGTCGGTGCCGGTACCCATGGCCAGGCCAATGTCGGCCTGGGCCAGCGCGGGCGCGTCGTTGATGCCATCGCCCACCATGGCCACCACGCGGCCCTCGGCCTGCAGGGCGCGTACCTGGGCCGCTTTATCGGCCGGCAGCACTTCGGCGAAATAGCGGCTGATGCCCACCTCGGCCGCTACCTGCGCGGCGGTGGCGGGGTTGTCGCCCGTCATCATCACCACTTCCAGACCCAGCGCCTGCAGCCGCTTGATGGCCGCCGCCGAGCTGTCCCGCACAGCATCGGCGACCCCAATAATAGCTACTGCCTGGCCTGCTACGGCCACGTAAAGCACTGTTTTAGCTTGTTTCAACAAATTGTCCGCCTGGCTGCTGATTTCCGGGGGAAGGTAGATTCCAGCTTCGGTCAGCAGGCGCGCGCTGCCGATGTGCACGGGTGCCCCGGCCACGGTGGCGACGGCACCCCGGCCTTCCAGCGCCTGAAAATCGGTGGCCACCGGGGCCTCAGCGCTCTGGGCTTCGGCGTAGCGCACCACGGCGGCCGCCAGTGGGTGCTCCGATTGGCGCTCGACGGCCGCCACCTGCGCCAGCAACGCGGGGACCGACTGGCCCGGCGCGGCCCAGAAGTCCGTCACGGCCGGCTCGCCGCGGGTGATGGTGCCGGTTTTATCAAGCAGCACGGTGTTCACCTGGTAGGCTTTCTCCAGCGCTTCGGCGTTGCGAATGAGCACGCCATACTCGGCCCCTTTGCCGGTGCCTACCATGATGGCCGTGGGCGTGGCCAGCCCCAGCGCGCAGGGACAGGCAATGATGAGCACCGCCACAAAGTTGACCAGCGCCAGCGACAACCGGGTTTCGGCCGGCGCAAGGGCAAACCATACCGCGAATGTGAGCAGGGCAAGGACGACTACCGTCGGCACAAACACGGCGCTCACCCGGTCGGCCAGCCGCTGAATAGGCGCGCGGCTGCCTTGGGCGTCTTCCACCAGTTTCACAATTTGGGCCAGCATGGTTTCGGCCCCGATTTTGGTGACGCGAAATCGGAAAGCGCCGCTTTTATTGAGGGTGGCCCCGAATACGGCGTCGCCGGTTTGCTTGGCCACGGGCAGGCTTTCGCCGGTGAGCATGGCTTCATCCACGGCCGACTGCCCTTCAGTAATAAGGCCGTCGGTGGCCACTTTCTCGCCGGGGCGCACGAGGAGGATGTCGCCTACCTGCACCTGCTCGATGGGCACGTCGACCTCCTGGCCGTTGGGGCCCACGAGGCGCGCCGTTTTGGCTTGCAGATTCATCAGCGCCCGCATGGCGGCCGACGTGCGGGTTTTGGCCCGCAGTTCCAGCACCTTGCCCAGCAGAATGAGAGCAATAATGGTGGCCGTGGTGTCGAAGTACACCTCCGGTGCCAGTCCGCGCCGGGTGAAAAAGCCCGGTGCCAGCGTAGCGGCCACGCTGTAGAGAAATGCCGCTCCCGTGCCGATGGCAATGAGCGTATCCATGTTGGCGGTGCGGTGGCGGAAGCTTTTCCACGCCGAACTGTAGAACTCGCGGCCGCTGTACAGCAGCACCGGCAGCGTGAGTAGGAGCAGGGCCATATTCAGCCATTGCAGGTTGAGATGCATCATGACGACGGGCCATAGCATGAGCATGCTCAGCGGCATGATGAGCGCCGCCAGGCCGGCGGCCACCCAGAAGCGCCGCCGGAGATGGGCATAAGCCGCCGCTTTCTGCTGGTCGATTTCCGCATTGCGCTCGGCCGCGCCGATGCTGGGGGCGCGCTTCACCACGCCATAGCCCGCGTTTTCAACGGCTGTTTTGAGCGTGGCTTGGTTAACTAACTCGGGCAGGTAGTGGACGGTGGCTTTCTCGGTGGCGTAATTCACCACGGCGCTTTGCACGCCGGGCGTGCGGGCCAGGGATTTCTCGACGGCTGAGGCGCAGGCGGCGCAGCTCATGCCTTCAATGTCGAGGGTGGTGCTGGTGGGGGAAGGCGACATATTAGTAAGTAGTGGCACTTGGTATAACAAAGCAACCAGCCAATACGCCCGCCGCCGGTACGGAATCTGGTTTAAAACATTCGAAATTTTACCGCCGGGTCGGATTTATTGTTCGATATAACAATGAAACCGAGCCGCATTTGACGCTTCAAAACCGGCCTTGCGGGCCAGCTGTGTAGCTTGCAGCGGCGTTCGGCTGCTTCACCATCGGCGCAAGCGGCTTGCTGCCATCTCATTCGCTTTTCGATTTACCTGACCTGCATGGAGTTGCTCACGGTTTCGGCCATCAGCCTGGAAGAACACGGGCACTCAGTGCTGCAGGACATCAGCTTCCGCCAGGCGGCGCACCGGAAGTTGGCGCTGGCCGGCGAATCGGGTACGGGCAAAAGCACGCTGCTCCAAATCATTGCCGGCCTCATTCAGCCCAGCGCTGGCGAAGTTCGCATCGACGGCGACCGGGTGCGCGGCCCCCAGGAAACCCTCGTGCCCGGCCACCCCGGCGTGGCCTACCTCTCCCAAAAATCCGACCTGCCGCACTCCTTGCGCGTCGAGCAGGTGCTGCGCTACGCTAACCAGCGCCCCACCGCCGAAGCCCAGGCCCTCTACGCCCTCTGCCGCATCGACCACCTCGCCCAGCGCCGCACCGACCAGCTCTCCGGTGGCGAGCAGCAGCGCGTGGCCCTGGCCCGGCTGCTGCTCGCCGCCCCGCGCCTGCTACTGCTCGACGAGCCCTTCTCCAACCTCGACCGCGTACACAAGCGCACCCTGCAAACCATTATCGAAGAATTGGGCACGCGCCTGGGCATCACCTGCCTGCTGGTGTCGCACGATGCGGCCGACACACTGCCCTGGGCCGATGAAATTCTGGTGCTGCACCAGGGCCGGATTGTGCAACAAGGCCCGCCCGCCCAGATTTATCGCCAGCCCGCCACCGAATACACCGCTGCCTTATTCGGCGACTATAACCTAGTGCGGGGCGCCGACCGCCGCAAGCTGCGGCCCCGCCCCCCGGCCGCCGCGGCCCTGCTGGTACGCCCCGAAGAATTCCTGGTTTCAGCCGCCAAACCAGGTTTGAAAGGCGTGGTAACGGCAGTCCGCTTTTTCGGCACTCATTACGAAGTTGAAGTTGCCTTGCCCGAAAACACTGTGCGGGTGCGGCAGCTTACGGATGCCTGGGCCGCGGGCCAAACCGTTTACCTCTCGCTGGCTGCCGGGGCTGGCTGGCCGATTTAATTTTAACGATATTCTGTTAAGAATTAGGAACAAAAAAAGGCGCTGACAATGATGCCAGCACCTTTTCAACAGGTTGATGCGGGCTAGTACTGCCCAATCGAAAGCAGAACCAGCGTGCAGGCTTCTTCCGTCTGGATGCCGCGCTGCTGGGCCAGGCGCTCCAGCTCCGGGTTTTCGGTGCCGGGATTGAATAGGATGCGCTTCGGCTGCAGGTCGAGGATGTAGTCGTACCAGGCGGGCTGGTTTTGCGGGCCCACGTAGAGGGTCACCGTGTCAATGTCCTTTTCCTGCGGCCGGTCGGTGTGAATGGCCATGCCGGCCACTTCGCCCTTGCGAATGCCGACGGGCACTACTTCGTGGCCGTGGTTTTTGAGCATGTGCGCCGCCCGGAACGAATAGCGGGCCGGATTATCAGAAGCGCCGAGAACGAGGGTCTTTTTCATGAGGAGAGATTTCGGTGATGGAGCAGGCGCAAGCCGCGCCGCAAATGGAGCTTGTTTATTTCAGCCAACAATTCCGGCAGCTTCTGCGTGCGTCGCGTGGGTTGGCCAGTCGGCTAAAATTCCTTCTACGACAAAACGGCCAAAACCGCTTCGGCGCACCGCTCGCCGTCCATGGCCGCCGACACGATGCCGCCGGCGTAGCCCGCGCCTTCGCCGCACGGAAACAGGCCCTGCACCACCGGATGCTGCAGCGTATCCTTATCGCGCGGAATGCGCACCGGCGCCGAGGTGCGGCTTTCCACGCCCACAATCTGGGCTGCGTTGGTGGCGTAACCCGGAATTTTCCGGCCGAAATCCTGGAAGCCCTGGCGCAGCCGCTCGGCCAGCACTGGCCCCAGCACGTCGTCCATCCGCAACGATACCAGGCCGGGCTGGTAAGACGTTTCGAGCAACTGGCCGGACGTTTTTTTCTTCAAAAAATCGCCCAGCAGCTGGGCCGGGGCCTGCTGTGTGCCGCCCGCGGCCTGGCACGCCCGCTGCTCCAGCGCCTGCTGGAAGCGCAAGCCCGCCAGGGCGCCGTACTGCCGCACGTCCAAATCTTCGAGCTCCACGGCGGCCACAATGCCGGAGTTGGCAAAGCGTGAGTCGCGCCGGCTCGGCGACATGCCGTTCACCACCACTTCGCCGGGCGCCGTGGCCGCTGGCACAATGAAGCCGCCCGGGCACATGCAAAACGAAAAAACACCGCGCTGCCGGCCCTGCACTTCGGTTTGATGTACCAGCGAGTAAGATGCCGCCGGCAGCAGGCCGCGGTCGGTGCGGCGGTACTGGGCCTGGTCGATGAGGGCCTGCGGGTGCTCGACGCGCACGCCCATGGCAAAGGGCTTGGCTTCGATGAGCACGCCGCGCCGGTCGAGCAGCTCATAAATATCGCGGGCCGAGTGGCCGGTGGCCAGAATGGTAGCCTCCGCTTCCAGCACTTCCCCCGACGCCAGGACCACGCCGCGCAGCCGGTTGTTTTCCAGCAGCAGGTCGGTCATACGGGATTCGAACCGAACTTCGCCGCCAGCTTCAATGATGGCCTCGCGCAGGGCCTGCACCACGGCGGGCAGTTTATTGGTGCCGATGTGGGGGTGGGCGTCCACCAAGATGTCGGGCGTGGCGCCGTGCTGCACCAGTCGCCGGAGCACGCGGCCCACGTCGCCGCGCTTGGTAGCACGGGTATAAAGTTTGCCATCAGAATATGTGCCAGCCCCGCCTTCGCCAAAGCAGTAGTTGGAATCGGGGTTCACTATCTGGTCTTTGTTAATAGCCGCTAAGTCGCGCCGCCGCGCGCGCACATCGAGGCCACGCTCCAGCACAATGGGCTTCAGCCCAAGCTCTAGGCAGCGCAGTGCCGCAAAAAGCCCCGCCGGACCAGCCCCCACGATGATGATAGACCGGGAATTTGATTTAACATTTGGATAAACAAACCATGGCCCAAATAAGTCAGTAGGTGGGGTGGTCATGTAAATATCTGCTCGTATTCTGACAAGCGCCTGCCGACCACGCGCATCAATGGAACGGCGTTTCAGATGCACGAAATCAGCCTCGCCTGCTTGTAAGCCCGCCTGTTTCAGTATTGATTCGTATTGTGCAAACTCATCGAATGCAACTTCAGGAGGAAGAAGTATTTCTAATTCTTGTTTTGACATTTGTGTAATTAAAAAGGTAGTTATCCTTTTGATGGGTTGCCGAAAGTCAGCAGCCTCACAAAGTTACGGCAACTCTAAAACTGCACCGGCAAATCAGCATCACGCTCCCTCTCTGGTGAGTCGGCCCATTCCTTTACTAGCTTGCCATATGGCCCAATCTCTTCCCAACACCACCTCCGTTTCACGCTTACGCTCCATCATCAGTGGCTCCATTGGCAATCTGGTGGAGTGGTACGACTGGTATGCTTACTCCGGCTTTGCCCTCTACTTCGCGCCGGTCTTCTTTCCCAACGGAAACGATACGGCAAAGCTGCTGAACACCGCCGCCATTTTTGCGGTAGGATTTCTGATGCGCCCGCTGGGGGCCTGGCTGTTGGGAGCCTACGCCGACCAGCACGGGCGGCGGGCCGCGCTGCTGCTCTCGGTTCGCCTCATGGCCGGGGGCTCGTTGCTGATTGCCATTGCCCCGGGCTACTCCCGAATCGGGGTGTTGGCGCCCGCCCTGCTGCTGCTGGCGCGGCTGGTGCAGGGCCTTAGTGTGGGCGGTGAATATGGTACCTCGGCCACTTACCTAAGCGAAATGGCCGGGGCCCGGCACCGCGGTTTCTGGTCCAGCTTTCAGTACCTCACCCTGATGGGCGGGCAGCTGTTGGCCCTGGTTGTGCTGTTGGGCTTGCAGCAGGTGATGTCGCCGGTGCAGCTGGGCGAATGGGGCTGGCGCATTCCGTTTGTGATTGGCGCCATGGCCGCGCTGGGCGCCCTGTACCTGCGCACCCACATGGGCGAAACGGCTGCCTTTGCCGAGCAGCAGCAACACGGGCAGCCAGAAACGGACGACGAAGGCCTGCCCGTGCGCAGCCGGCCCAGCCAGCTCACGGTGTTGTTGCAATACCCCAAAGCCGTGCTTACAGTGGTGGGCCTCACGCTGGGCGGTACGCTGGCTTTTTACACTTACACCACCTACGCCCAAAAATTCCTGGTCAACACCTCGGGTTTTTCTAAAGAATCGGCGACGTTGATTTCGTTTGGGGTGATGACGGTGGCCCTCTTATTTCAGCCGCTCTTGGGGGCCATTTCCGATAAAGTGGGCCGGCGGCCGGTGCTCCTCATGTTTGGCATTGGCGCCACGCTGGGCACGGTGCCGCTGCTGCGCACGCTGGCCCAGACGCACGATGCCTGGGTGGCGGCGGGCCTGCTGGTGGCCGCGCTGTTTGTGGTGAGCGGCTACACGTCCATCAGCGCCGTGGTGAAGGCGGAGTTATTTCCGACCGAAATCCGGGCGCTGGGCGTCGGGCTGCCGTTTGCGCTGACGGTGGCCATTTTTGGCGGCACGGCGGAATACGTGGCCTTATTCGCCAAAGACCAGGGCGTGGAAGAATGGTTCTACTGGTACGTCACGGTCTGCGCCCTGATTTCGCTGCTGGTGTACTGGCACATGGGCGAAACCCGGGCCGAAAAAGGCCAGATGCGCCACGACTAGCGCGGGTTCAGCCCAAGGGTTCCGAAGCAGGCGAGGAATCGTTTTTGCCATTGGCAAAGCCGTTGGCCAGCTTGCCCAGGTCGACGTGCGACTTGGCCGTATTGGCGTACACTTCGGTTAGCATGACCGAGAGGGCCTTGGCCACCTCGGGCCCGCTACGGGCAATGGCGCCCGAAATCACGCCGTAGTAAAACGTCGCCAGCGTGTCGCCGTCCCACATTTGCCGAATGTTCTCGTGCAGGGTGCGCGCCTGGTCGAGGGACGTGTTGATGATTTTTTGTTCCGATTCGTTCATGGCAGCGGCTGACCCCAGCAGGGTAGAAGGCGAGTGGTGCGAGGGTTTACGGGCGGGCCGGTCCCTGGTTTCCGCGGGCGAACCGAACCGGCAGCTCCAGGGCTGCGGCTTCGCCGGGGTAGTTTACCACAAATACCAGGGGCGCCGGTTTTGCTCGGGCGTCCGAGGTGGCGATGCGCTGACCCTTGTTCACGTATTGGCCAATGGACACGCCTACGCTGCTCGGGGCAATGTTCAAATAGCTGGCGTAACTGCCGTCTTCGTGAAACACCGTGATGAAATTGAAGGCAGACCGGGTATTCTTGCGGCAATCTTCCCGGTAGTTGACCACGATGCCATTACGGGCGGCGAGCACGGGCATGCGTGCCGGCAAGTCAAACAAGTAGTCGTGGTGGGTGATGTTGGTGCGCTTGCTCTTTGGAACAGACGGGGTGGGCCGAAACACCTGCACCGAGTCGCTCGGGAACCGGTACACGTACGTCGTGTCGGGGGGACGGGAAGTGTAGATGCCTAGCTGGGCCGGATAGTCGTAATGATACGAATACGCAAGCCCGGGCGTATAAGTAAACGTCGTCAGTAGTTGGGGCTGCTTAGCCGGAAACACCACCAGGCGCATGGGCAGCGCGTCGGTGGACTGCATGTTTACCAGCCGGGCCTTGAGGGTGATGGTGTAAGGCACAAAGGCGTGGTTTTCCGCATAAAGGAAAACCACGCCTTGATGATTGTCAACGTGATATACATTCGCCAGCTGCGCCTGTGCCTGCGCCGGTCGGTGGCTGCTCAGCGCGGCCACCACTGCTATCCATCCTGTGGCACGCATACTTCGGCAGCTAATGAAAAAGTAATGGGGCTTACACGCCCACGCTTTCTTCCAGCACGCTTTCCACCCAGCCCTTGCCCCAGTCGTCGAGCTCCTGCTGGCTCCACAGCTGCGGGTAGAAAATGCGGCGCTGGAACTTGGGCGGCAGGTAGTTGCGCCAATTGGTGCCGCCGGTGGCGGCCACGTCGGTGGGGTTGCGCTGCAGGTAGCGCACTGCCGATTTGAAGTGCATCAGGGGCCAGTTCACGTTCACGCTCACGTCGAGCTGGCGCATGGCGCGCATGAGGCGGGGGTGGCGCTGGTCTTCCTGGGGCAGGCGCTGCACCACGGCCCACACATTGCGGTCGTGGAAGGCTTCGGCGTGGCGCACGAGGTCGGCCGTATACTTGCGCTCAAACTCGATGAGGGTGAGGGCTTTGGCGCCGCTGGACTCGATGGTAGCACCCGCTTTCCAGTAGATGCAGCCCAACAGTTGGTCGAAATCGTGGGCCGAAGCCTCGCCCAGCGTCTGGCGCTTCACCTGGTCGGTAAGGTTTTCGAGGGCAGTGCTGGCAATCTCAATCATGCGGTACTGCACCGACTGAAAGCCCGAGGCCGGCATCAGGGCCATGCGGAAATCGAGAAACTGCTGCTTGTCCATGCCGTCGACCATCACATCGAACGAATCGATGAGGTTGTCGAAATAGCGGTTGATGCGGCCCAGGCGCAGCACCACTTCGCCTAGCGTGGGCTTTTGGAGGTTGCCGATTTGCTCGTACTCGCAGAGGCAGAGCTTGAAATAGAGCTCCGAAATCTGGTGGTATATGATGAAAATCCGCTCATCGGGCAGGTTCGTGAGCGGACGTTGCAGGGAGAGTAAAGTGTCTAACTCAATATAATCCCAGTAGTTGATGTACTTGGCGTGGTAGAGACCTTCGAGGTAAGCGGCCAGGTCTTGGCCATCGGGGACGTATTTTTCCTGAAGCCGGCGCAACTGCGCCAGTACGGCCGGAGAAAATTCGTCCGGGGTGGGAGGGGCGGACATGATGGTGGTGAGAAGAGGGTGAGGTGGGGAAATGCCTTGGGTGGAGGCGCGACAAATATCGTCAAAATACTGTGGTTCCAATGACCAGTAGTAAGCGGCTTGCCGAACAAATTGCAACGGTCGCGCTTAGGCGGCGTCTCTGCCCCTCAGCTACCGGGCCAAGCATGGCCCAGCCGCAACCACCGGCCCGCGCACTTCGGCGCGTTTAAGTCAGATTCCGCCTTCATCAGCTACTTTTAACCCCGCAATCCTATTAGGGTAGCCCCCGTGCATGGCCGAGAAATCCAGTATTTTTGATATGATTGGCCCGGTGATGATTGGGCCGAGCTCGTCGCACACGGCGGGCGTGGTGCGCATTGCCCGCGCGGCCATTCGCATTCTGGGCGCGTTGCCCACCGAGGCGGTCATCACCTTCTACAATTCGTTTGCGCGCACCTACGAAGGCCACGGCTCCGACCGGGCCATCGTGGCCGGCCTGCTGGGCTACGCGCCCGACGACACCCGCATCCGCACGGCCTTCGACCACGCCGCCGAAACAGGCCTAAAATTCACCTTCCAGAGCGTGGGCAATGCTTCAACCATGCACCCCAACACCATCAAGCTCAACCTGCTGGATGGCGCCACCGGGCACCGCGTGGAAGTGGTGGGCCAGAGCCGCGGCGGCGGCGTGATTCGCATTGTGGAAGTGGACGGTTTCCCGGCCGACTTTTCGGGCGCGCTGCACACGCTCATCATTGATGCCCACGACGTGCCGGGTTCCATTGCCTTCATTGCGTCGGTTATTGCGCACGATGAATGCAACATTGCCACCATGTTTGTGAGCCGCAAGGGCCGCAACGACGCTGCCCGGCAGTTTATCGAGATGGACAGCCCTATCAAGGAAATTACGCTGGCCTACCTGCGGCAGCTGCACTGGGTGCAGCGCATCACCTACATTCCGACGCTGGACTAGCGCGGCTGGCGTAATAAAAACCGAAATTTGCCGATTATCCTTTCTCCGAATACCCCACTTTTCTGCAAGATGAAACGACGGACTACTTCCTCGGCGCTCCGGCGCCGGGTGCTGGCCGGGTTGGCGGGCACCGTGCTGCTGGCCCCCGCCGCCCAGGCCCAAACCACGGCCGCCCCGCCGGCCACCGCCCTGGGCAGCGCCGCTCAGGCCCCCACCGGCCCCTGGACGCTGCAAAGCGCCGTGGACTACGCCCTGGCCCACAACCTGAACGTGCGCCTGAGCGAGCTGCAGGCCAAGAACAACCAGCAGGTGCTCCGCCAGAGCCGGGCCGCGCTGCTGCCCTCGGCCAACCTAAGCGCCTCCCAGAGCTGGCAATACGGCACGAGCGTGAACCCGCTCACTTACGAATTTCAGAGCAACACTGTGCGGGCCAACAACCTGGCGGGTGTGGCGCAAGTCACGCTGTTTCAAGGGTTTCAGCTGCGCAACACCATCCGGCGCAACGACCTGGACTACCAGGCCAGCCTGGCCGACATTGAGAAGGCGCGCAACGACCTGAGCCTGAACGTGGCCTCGGCCTTTCTACAGCTGGTACTGGCCCAGGAGCTGGTGCGCGCCAACCAGACGCGCGTGGAAAGCGACAACGCCCAGATTGCCCGCACCCGGATTTTGCTCAAAGCCGGTAGCATTCCCGAAAGTACCTTGCTCGACAGCCAGTCGCAGCTGGCCACCGATGAGCTGAACGTGGTGACGGCCCAGAACCAGGCCACCCTGGCCCGGCTCTCGCTGATGCAGCTGCTCAACCTCGACGCGTCGGCTGCTAAAACTTTCGAGATTGAGGTGCCGCAGTTTCCCGACCCGGACGAAGACGCGCCCTTGGCCCTCGACCTGGACCAAACCTACCAGTCGGCCGCCGGCCGCCTGCCCGAAATCAAGGCGGCCGAGCTGCGGGTGCAAAGCGCGCGCCGGGGCACCGACCTGGCTCGCGGCGGCTACTACCCGCGCCTCGCCCTGTCGGGGCAGGTGTTTTCGGGCTACTCGTCGGTGCGGACCGTGACGCAGGTGGGCAACGACTCGACGGCGCGGCGCACCACATTCTTCGTGAACAATGCCGGCACCCTCACGCCGCTCAGCGTGCTCACCTACCAGCGCAACATCATCAGCCTGCCGCAGGGCTTCTGGGACCAGCTGAACCAGAACCTGGGCCAGCAGATTCAGTTCCAGCTCAATATTCCGGTGTTCAACGGCTTGCAGGTCCGCACCGGGGTGCAGCGCGCCATCATCAACGAGCAGGCCCAGAGCGTGCGCGCCGAGCAGGCCCGCCTCACGCTGCGCCAGAGCATCGAGCAGGCCTATGCCGATGCCCGCGCCGCCCAGCTGCAGTACGCCGCCGCCAAGCGCCAGGTCACGGCCCTCACCCTCACGCAGCGCAACTCGGAAATCCGTTTCAACAACGGCCTGCTGAACGGCACCGAGTTCAACATCACGAAGAATAACCTGACGTTCGCCGAATCGAACCGCATTCAGGCCAAGTACAGCTACATCTTCCGGCGCAAGGTGCTCGACTTTTACCAGGGTAAACCTCTTTCTCTTTAATCATTTAACAATTAACATTTATCATTTAACAGGCCAGTAGTCAGCGTCTAAGCATGCAGAGCGGCTGTTAAATGTTAATTGATAAATGTTAAATGAAACTCATGAAAAACAACCGTTTACTCTATATTCTGATTGCCCTGGTGCTGGTGCTCATTGTGGGCTACACCGTGGCCAAGAAAAAAGGCTGGGTGGGCAAAGCCGCCGGCGTGGAAGTGCTGGTGTCGAAAGCCGGCCCGGCCAACATTGTGGAAAAAGTGAGTGCCTCGGGCAAGGTGCAGCCCGAAACTGAGGTGAAAATCTCGCCGGACGTATCCGGCGAAATCACGGAGCTGTATGTGCAGGAAGGCGACTCGGTGCGCAAAGGCCAGTTGCTGCTCCGCATCCGGCCCGACAACTACCAGGCGCAGGTGAACATGCAGAGCGCCCAGGTGGGCACCCAGCGCGCCAACGTGGGCCAAGCCCAGGCGCGCCTGCAGCAGCTGCTGGCCTCGGCCAAGCAAACCGAGCTGACGTACCGCCGGAACGCCTCCCTCTATAAGCAGAAGGTGATTTCGCAGGCCGACTACGAGGCCAGCCAAGCTGCTTACAATGCCTCGCAGGAAGAAATCAATAGCGCCCGCCAGCAAATCCGGGCCTCGCAAAGCACCGTGAGCGCCGCCTCGGCCTCGCTGGAAGAAGCCCGCAAAAACCTCAACAAAACCACCATTTATGCTCCGGTGAGCGGCACGGTGAGTAAGCTGAACGTGAAGAAGGGCGAGCGTGTGGTGGGCACCACCCAGATGGCCGGCACCGAAATCATGCGCATTGCCAACCTCAACAACATGGAGGTGCGCGTGAACGTGAACGAGAACGACGTGAACAACGTGAACCTCGGTGATTCGGTGGAAGTGGAAGTGGACGCCTACAGCAGCAAGGATGAGAAGTTCCGCGGCCTCGTCACCAACATAGCCAACACCGCCAAAGACGCTCTCACCACCGAAGCCGTGACCGAGTTTGAGGTCCGCATTCGCCTGCTGCCCGAGAGCTACAAGCACCTGGTGCGCACCGTGCGTGGCCAGACCATCGTGCCGTTTCGCCCGGGCATGACGGCCTCCGTGGACATCATCACCGACCGCAAAAACGGGGTGCTGAGCGTGCCGCTGGCCGCCGTGACTACCCGCTCCGATTCGTCGGCCCTGAAGGCCGAAAAGACGGCCGAAGAGGCGGGCCGCACCAAAGGGCGGGTGGTGGAAAAGCCCACAACTAAGGCCGAAATTCAGGAAGTGGTGTTTCTTGTGCGCGACGGCAAAGCGGTGCTGACGCCCGTGAAAACCGGCATCAGTGACTTTCAGAGCATTGAAATCTTGAGCGGTGTGCAGGCCGGCGACCAGGTGGTGAGCGGACCGTTCCGGGCCGTATCCAAGACGCTTAAGGACAAAGCAGTGGTCGACATCAAGGACGAAAAAAGCCTGAACAAGGAGGCGCTGAAAGAAGGCGCCGACGGCGATAAGTAAGCCCGTCGCACCGGGCCGCAATGTCCCGAACGTCCTGCTGCGCACCGCGTGGCAGGACGTTCGTGCTTTCTTTGCAATTGACTTCCCACCCCAATTCCTGTTCTCTTGGAAAAAATTGCCATGCTCGGCGGCGGCTCCTGGGCCACCGCGCTAACGAAGATTCTCAGCGAAAATGGCGCGCGCGTCGACTGGTGGCTGCGCTCGAAGGACGATGTGCAGCACCTGTTGCGCACCCGCCACAACCCGCGCTACCTCTCGGCCGTGCAGTTCGACCTCAACCGCGTGTACCCCACCACCGACTTGGAGGACGCCATTGAGGAAGCCGACTGGCTGGTGCTGGCCGTGCCCGCCGCCTTCGTACAGCCCGTACTCGACAAGCTCGACCGCGACGCGCTCAAGCACAAGCGCGTGGTGTCGGCCATCAAAGGCATGATTCCGGGCAAAAACCAGCTCGTGACCGACTACGTGGCGGAGCGGTTCCGGCTGGGCCGCCACCAGCTCGGCGTCATCGCCGGGCCGTGCCACGCCGAGGAGGTGGCTCTGGAAAAGCAGAGCTACCTCACCATCGGCTCGCCCGATGCGGGGCTGGCACTGGAGTTTTGCGAGCTGCTGCGCAACCGCTTCGTGAGCGCCCACCCGGCCGCCGACCTCGACGGCATTGAGTACTGCGCGGTGATGAAAAACATCATTGCCCTTACTGGCGGCATCGCCCACGGCCTGGGCTACGGCGACAACTTTCTGGCCGTGCTGGTGAGCAACGCGGTGCAGGAAATCCGCCGCTTCCTGCAGGCCATCAACCCGCAGCCGCGCGACTTGTCGGCCTCGGCCTACCTCGGCGATTTGCTAGTGACGGCCTACTCACAGTTCTCGCGCAACCGAACCTTCGGCAGCATGGTGGGCCGCGGCTACTCGGTGAAATCGGCCCAGCTGGAAATGAACATGGTGGCCGAGGGCTACTACGCCGTGAAGTCCATTCACGAGCTCAATAAGAAGTTGAAAGTGAATATGCCTATCACAGAAGCTGCTTTTAATATTCTGTATGAGCGGATTTCGCCGGCCGTGGAGCTGGAGATTCTGAAGGAGAAGCTGCGGTGAGAAAGTTATTTGCCGGAGCAATGGTGACGCTGGCTTTGGTGCTGGCGGTACTCGGAACCTACGTTAGTCTGATAACCGGTTTGTGGCCGGCCATGGCCTTTGCCGCGTTGGCTGTGTGGTTGTTTCTGGCCATTGTCTGCCTGCGGTCTGCGCTGGTTGGGCATACGTGGTGGCGGGTGCTGTTGCCGGGTTTCTTTCTGCTTCTCACGTTTCTGGTGTACGGCTACGGCCTGCAGTACCTGGCTAAAAAGCGCTACAAAACGGAAGGTTACCCGCGTCGCTATTACTCCTGGGACACGGCTAAGTAAACTGGTGCCTAACCATACATTCCATTATGAAAGTCGTTGGCTTCACCTTCATCCGCAACGCAGTCAAATACGACTACCCGGCGGTTGAAAGCATCAATTCGTTGTTGCCGCTGTGCGATGAAGTAGTTGTGGCCGTGGGCAACTCCGAGGACGAAACGCTTGGCTTGGTTCAAAGCCTGAACTCCCCCAAAATCCGCATCATCGAAACCACCTGGGACGACTCGCTGCGCGAAGGCGGCCGGGTGCTGGCCGTGGAAACCGACAAAGCCCTGGCTGCCGTGCCCGCCGATGCCGACTGGGCCATCTACCTGCAGGCCGATGAGGTGCTGCACGAGGCCGATTACCCGGCCATCCAGGCCGGCATGGAGCGGTGGAAAGATGACAAAACCGTGGATGGCCTGCTGTTGAACTACCGCCATTTCTATGGGTCTTACGACTATGTGGGCGACTCCTACCGTTGGTACCGGCGCGAAATCCGCATTGTGCGGCCCGGCATTGGGGTGTATTCATATCGCGACGCGCAGGGTTTCCGCAAGGCCGACAACCAGAAGTTGCGCGTGAAACTCCTCGACGCCACCGTGCACCATTATGGTTGGGTGAAAGCACCCGCGGCTATGCAGCGCAAGCAGGAAACCTTCAACAAGCTCTGGCATTCCGACGACTGGGTGGCCCAGAACGTGGTGCCCGCCGCCGAGTTCGACTACAGTCAGGTTGACTCACTGCAACGCTTCGCCGGCACCCATCCGGCGGTGATGACGGCCCGCATCCGCCAGCAAAACTGGCAGTACGACCACGACATGGCCCGTAACCGCTACCGCTTCAAAGACCGGCTCAAGCACTGGTTGGAGCAAGCCACCGGCTACCGCCTGGGCGAGTACCGCAACTACCAACTGGTTTAGCCCTGCCGCGCATGAACTGGCTCCCACTTGCCCTGCTCACGGCGTTTTGTCTGGCGCTTTACAACTTATTTATAAAGCTGGCATCCAACCACCTGCCGCCGGCGGTGGGCGCAGTAGTGCTGCAGCTGATGGCCGCCGCGCTGGGCGCCGCGTGGCTGGTGCGCCTGAAGCTGCAGGGGGCGCCGTTGCCGCTGAGTTCGCGGGGGCTGGCCCTGGCGGCGCTGGCCGGGGTGGGTGTCGGGCTGGCCGAGATTCTGACGTTTGTGGTGTTTCAGCGGGGTGTGAACTCGTCGGTGGGCACGCCGGTCATTGTGGGCGGCTCGGTGCTGCTCACGGCTCTGCTGGGGCTGGGGCTGCTGCGCGAAACGCTCACGCTAGCGCAATTGGGCGGGCTGGTGCTGATTGTGGCCGGCATCGCGCTGGTGGCGCGGGGCTAGGCGCTAGTCGTGCCGCCAGGCGTTGGCCTGCAGAGGGAAATCGGGCGGAACCACGTAGATGTCGACCTCATCGTTGTGATAAGCCGGCGCAAACGGAAAGCGGGGCTTGAAGAATCCCCGGTCATTCGGGAAGGCCACCACGTAGCGGTAGCGCGTATTGGCCTGCTGGATATTGTCGAAGTGCCACGGGCGCTGCCGCTCCTGCGAATGGGCGTAGAAGCGAAAGAACAGGTTATGGGTGGGCTCGGGAATGAGCACAGTGCTGGCCGGTTGGGTGGTCAGCCAGCGCAGAGCGGCATAGTAGGTACCGTTGGTGCGGCGCGCCGCAGGGTTCACCCGGATAACGGAGTAAGTTTCGTAGCCGACGAAGCCGATGGCCAGCACGGCCAGCACCCGGCGCAAAGGCCGCGAAGCCGGCCAGCGCAGTAGCAGCCAGTCCACGGCTATGCCGAGTAGAATGAAGAAAAAGCAGGCTTTGTATAGCATCACCCGTTCGGGCGGAAAAACGTGCTGAAAACTGATGACGGCATAAGGCAGGGCCATGAACCACAATGCCGGCACGCCCACCCGGCGCAGGCGGCTGGCTGGCTCGGCGGGCAATTGGTCTCTTCGCACTTGGTAGAACATCAGCCCAACCAACCCCAGCACGGGAAGCGTGACCAGGGCGCCCAGTGTGCGCTGCCCCGCCAGAAACCCCTCATTGTGCCAGATGTAAGCCGGAAATCCCCGCCAGAATACGCCTGTCGCCAACGACGCAACGTAACCGTTGCCAACAAACTTATCGAACCCCGAAACCAACAGCAGTGGAGTATATAGCAAGGCTGCTCCCATGCCAACTATGCTGCCAACCAGCCCGGCGCAAACCAGTTGCGACCACCTGCCGGTGCGGATAAAACAAACCGCCAGCCACGAAAAAGCGGAGGCCAGCACGTAAGCAAACGTGGGCACGGTGTAGCAGCCTACGATGCCCGCCACAGCCAGCGCCAGCCAGGCGGCACGGGGCCGGGTGGTGGCCTCCACCAGCCGGAGCGTGCTGAAAAAAACTAGCCCGGCCAACCCAATAATCAGCCAGTACCCGCGGCCCACGCCGGCGTGGTACAGGCTGAGCTGCAGCCAGGCGAAGGCCGCCGTGGCAACGGTGGCAGCCCGAAACCCAAGCCGCGGTTTCAGGGCCGCAAACCAGCCCACGGTGGCCGCCGTGCTGATGAGCAGCACCGGCAGGCGCATGCACCACCAAAAATTGGGGCTTACCTGGTAAAACAGCCAGCTGATAGTATTAGAAAAAACGTGGTTGTTCGGAATCGGGTAATAGGCACTGGTGGCAAAGAGGCCCTTGTTAACAAACACCTCGTAGGAAACGGCGTCGTCGTATTCAGGATTAGTCAGGCTGAAATACAGCCGCAGCAGCGTGAGAGCTGCGAAGAGCCCAATTGCCCATCTGCGCTCAGAAATGGTCATTTGCAAGCCCTGCCGCAGCCGGCGCCAGCTCGCGCCGGTTTCCGCGCGGAGCCTGCTCAGCTCCTGGCGTGCCGGGTTGGTGGCTACCACTGCTGCGGTGCCCACCGCGCAAAGGCCGGCTGCCAGGGCCAATCCCTGGCGCAGGTGGCTGAAGTCGGCTTCCGAAAATGGCCGGGTGCGCCAGCCATAAAAAGGAAAAATAGCGTCCAGCGACCGGGCCTCGGCCCAGCTAACAGTCCCGAGCACTAGGGCCGCGTGGCCGGCGCAGCCCGCCAGGAGCGCCAGCCCCAGCAGCAGCCAAAAAGGAAGCCGAACAGGTGTCATTCCGTCGCTCAAGTCAGGCGGGCTCTGGTGCCAGCCGCGCCGTTCCAGGCAAACGGTGGGCCGATGAGTTTTTCCAGCTCTGCCCAAACCCGATGCACCGGCAGGCCCATCACGTTGAAGTAAGAGCCTTCCAGGCGCGTCACGCCCACCATGCCAATCCAGTCCTGCGCCCCATAGGCGCCGGCTTTGTCAAACGGCTTAGCGGTTTCAATATAATGGCTGATTTCGGCTGCCGACAGGGCCCGGAAATGCACCGTGGTCTGGTCCGAAAACACCACTTCGCGCCCGTCGCCGCAGCGCAGGCACACGCCCGTGAATACCTCGTGCGCCCGGCCTTGCAGGCGGGTGAGCATGGCGGTGGCCTCGTCCACGTCGGCGGGCTTGTTCAGCACGTCATCGTCGAGGCACACAATGGTGTCGGCGGTGAGCACCACTTCGTCAGGGGCGAGGGTAGGGATGTAGGCGGCGGCCTTGTGGGCGGCCAGGTATTCTGCTACTTCGGCGCGGCGGAGGTGAGGCGGGAAGTCCTCGTCCACTTCCACCAGACGGGTTTCGTAGTGCAGGCCCAAATCGGTGAGCAGCTGGCGCCGGCGGGGCGAGTTGGAAGCTAAAATAAGTTTCACGCGGATAGGGCAGGGGCTTGGAAAAATTCGACAAACGGGTTGCCCGTTTCGTCGTCGGCAATGCTCGTGAAGAGAAAGCCGCCAATGGTTTTGGGATAGAAAAACGTCGATTTCGGTGGCATCACGGCGCCGGAGTGGCACACGGCTTCCACTTCGGCCATGGTCACCTCGTTCACAATGAATGCGGCCACCGCCTCGCCGCGGTCCACCCGCTGCAGGCAGTCGAGCAGGCTGCGGACGTAGGCCACGCCCAGCCAGGCCCGTTGGGCATCGGCTCCCATCACGCCCAACACCTGCTGGAAAACAAAAAAATGCAGCACCGTCAAATCCAGCGCCTTCACCTCATCCGTGGTGGGCCAGTTAAGCAGCGCGTGGGCTTCGGGGCGCAGCCGCAGCTTGTAGGCCTGGCCAGCGGCGTATAGCCCGAAGGCCCATTGTTTGCCGGCAATGATGTCGGGCAAGTCGTTGGCGTCTTCCTTGGGCTGCACCACGAAATAGGGTTCCAACTCCCGCACCAAATCAGCCACGGTACCGCCGTTGGGCATTTCCAGCAGCAGGCGATGAGTGGGCAGAATTCGCAGGTCGTCGGCAGCGGCGTTGGTGAGGTACATGAGGTGGTAGTTCCAGGGCTCGCGGCCGGTGGCGGTACCGTCGGCGGCGAGCTCGCGGGCCTGGCGGTAGGCCAGCGAGCCCTCGTAGCGGTGGTGGCCATCGGCCAGAATCACCTCGCGCCCAGCCAGCACTGCTTGAAACCGTTGGATAATAGCCGCGTCCTGAATCACGGCCAGCACGTCGCGCGCGCCCTGATAGTCCTCCACGGTTTCGTAGAGGGGCGAAAGCATGGCCTCGTCCAGGTAGGTTTCCAGCTCAAAATCGTCGTCGCGGTACAGGCCGTGGGTGGCGCTGGTCTGAAACTGGGTGCGGGCCAGCAGCTCAGCCCGGTCATTTACCGAGGCGGGCAGGGTGTTTTCATGGCGCAGCACCACGTTTTCGTCCCAGTCGTAGGCCCGGATGTGGCACATAAAGCCTTTGCGGCAGTACTCGCGCGTGCTGCCGGGCAGCCGGAAATACTGGTAATAGGCATAAATGCCGGGCAAGGCATCCTGCCGGAGAACGCCGGTGGTTTTCCATTCGGCCAGCAGCCCGGCCGCAGCCGGCGCATCGGTGCGCGGCACGGTGAGGTGAATCGAATTCAGTGGATTCTGATACAGCGCCTCCCGTTGCTTGGCCGATACTACATCAAACAGCGGCGATACATACGCATCAATAGTAGTGCTCAGCGTCGGATTGTAGCGCCAGCCGCGCACGGGTTGAATTTCAGCCAAAACGTTTCATTTAACAATTAACAATTACCATTTAACACACTAACAGCTAACACATATCAAATCCTCAACTTCTAAATTCGGCTAAATACCGCTAGTCGAGCTGTTAAATGATAAATGTTAATTGTTAAATGAAATGACTTAAGGTGCCAGGCGGCTGCGTTTCCAGTTGTCGCCATCCCGCTCGTACACAATGCGGTCGTGCAGGCGGCTGGGGCGGCCCTGCCAGAACTCGACCCGGTGCGGGCGCAGGATGTAGCCGCCCCAGTTTTCGGGCCGCGGCAACGGGTCTTGAGCTGCTAACTTTTCGGCAAATTCCTGTTCGCGGGCCTCCAGTTCCTCGCGGCTCCCGATTACCTGGCTTTGCGGCGAGGCCCAGGCCCCGAGCTGGCTGCCGCGCGGCCGGCTCTGGAAATACTCGGTCGACATCCCGGCCGGGGCTTTTTCCACCCGACCTTCCACGCGCACCTGGCGTTCCAGCCCGGACCAGAAAAAGTTCATTGCCGCCAGCGGCTGCCCGGCCAGTTCCTGCCCCTTGCGCGAGTCGTAGTTGGTGTAAAACAAAAAGCCAGCGTCGTCGGGCAGGCCTTTCAGCAGCACCACCCGCGAGGAGGGCTGGCCGGCTTCGTTCACGGTGCTGAGCGTGAGGGCCGTTGGTTCCTCCAGCTTGGCGGCCAACGCTTCGTCGAGCCACTGGCGGAACTGCCGGACGGCATCGGGCAGCACATCGGCTTCCGATAGGGTGCGCTGCGAGTATGTTTTGCGTAAATCGGCGAGTTGCGAGTCGTTCATGAATCAAGCAATTTTGAAGGCGGGAAACCGCCCGGTCGTTGGGGCCAGGCGGAACAAATTTGGCCGGCTCACAGTCTAACTATATCCCGCCGGGCCGCTGCTGGGTGGCCCCGGCGGCGCAAGTTACAACCGCCGGCCAAGGCACACGGAGCGGTGGTCCGCCACTGCTACGGCCCGCGTCTGCCATTTCTCAACTGCTATTCATCTGCTCATGCGTCCCGGAACCCTGCTTATTTCCCAGCCCTTTCTGGGCGACCCCAATTTCGAGCGCAGCGTGGTGCTGCTGTGCCGCGACGAGCCCGAAGACGGAACTTTCGGCTTGGTACTGAACCGCGCCACCAACCTTACCCTCGGCGACGTGCTCGACCTGCCGCCGGAGCTCACCGCCGCGGCCGGCGAGCTGCCCATTTACGTGGGCGGCCCCGTCGAGCCCAACACCCTGCACTACCTGCACCGCCGGCCCGATTTGCCCGGCGCGCAGGATTTGGGGCAGGACGTGTACTGGGGCGGCGACTTTGATGTGCTCCTTGGATTGCTCAGCACCGGGGCCGTTTCCGGCGATGATGTGCGGCTCTTTGCCGGCTATTCGGGCTGGTCGGCGGGCCAGTTGGCCGGCGAAATGCAGGGCCAGAGTTGGATACGGCACTCCGCAAGCGCCGGGAAAGTGTTTACTTTGGCATCGGATGCTTTCTGGCGCGACATTTTGCGGGAGAAAGGCGGCCGGTTCAAGGTATTGGCCAACTATCCCGTCGACCCCCGTTTGAATTGATTGCGCCGCGAGGCTTCTTTGTTGTTTTATTCCCACTTTTTTTGCGCGCTCCTCTGGCCCTGCTCTGGGCTGGCTTTTACGAAGATTTATGGCTGCTGAAGAAAACCCCACTGCCCCGCAAGCCGGCGGCGCCAACGAGTCTGCCGAAGACCGGATGACCATTTTGCAACGCCGCCTGGCCGAAATTCAGAGCCGTTCGGGCGGGGCTGCCGCCCCCGGTGCTCCCGCTCCGGCCGAAGGACAGCAGGAGCTGCCCGCCCAGGGCACGCCCGCCCTCCCGGCCAATCAGCCCGAGGGTGCCGGCACCGCCGAGGCGCCGGCCGAAGCCCCCGCCGCTCCGGCCCCCGCCAGCGCCCCCGCGCCCGGCACGCCCGAAGCCAAAGCGGCTGAAGAAACCGCCCAGCACGTGCCCGACGAGGTAACCGTGGATGGCCGCGATATGTCGGCGCCCCAGGCGCGGGCCGTGGCGCACTACGGGGCCGATATGGCAAGCAGCGTGGTCGAAACCCCCATGCCCGAAGCCCTGCCCGCCGAAGAACAGATTGCCAGCGCCACGCCGGCCCCCATCGCCGACCCCGAAACCAGCCTCAGCGGCACAGGCGAGCCCACCACGGTGGAAGAAGCCGCCCCGACCGTGCCCACGGTGTCCGTCGGTTCGGCCGATGACCTGGAAAATGCCCCCGAAGGTGTGGCCCACCTGAGCACGTCGGAAGAAACTCCGCTGAATGCTGCCCCGGCCGATGCAGCCGCCATTGAGGCCGGCGAGGAGTCGACCGGCAAAACGGAAGCTTCGGAAAGCGAGGAAACCTACGTATCCGAAACGCCGGCCCCCGATTTCACGGCCCTCGACTTGCCGGCCCAGGCTTCCTATTTGGTAGAGCTTATTCGCCGCCCCGACGCGCGTCGCAACCGCAAGCAGATTCAGGACCTGACCCGCCAGTACGAAACCAATGTGGGCTTGGCCCGCACGGCCGCCCGCGACAAATTTGCCGCTGGCGGCGAGGGCGCCGAAGCCTTCGCATTCCAACAGCCGGAAGGGCAGCAGGAGCTGAACAAAGCCCTGCAGGAATTCCGCGAGAACCGCGCCAAGGACGCCAAAGCCGAGGACGCCAGCCGTGGCGACAACCTCACCAAGAAGCGAGCCCTGCTCGACCAGCTGCGCGGCCTCGTGGAAGGTGCCGAAACCAAAGACAGCTCGGCCAAGCTTAAAGCCCTGCAGGCCGAGTGGAAAGCCACCGGCGCTGTGCCGCAAACCGACAGCCAGTCGATTTGGGATACCTACCACGGCCTGCTCGATATTTACTACAGCAAGCAGGGCCAGTTTCTGCAAATGAAAGACCTCGACCGCCGGCGTAACCTGGAGGCCAAGGAAGGCCTCATCAAGCGCGCTGAGGCGTTAGCCGATGCCCCCGGCATCAATAAAGCCTTGGATGAGCTGACCAAGCTGCACGACGACTGGAAAAATATCGGCCCTGTGCCGAACGACCAGCGCGAGCCCTTGTGGCAGCGTTTCATCGCCGCTTCCGACGTGCTGCACCAGCGCCGCAAGGAGTTTTCTGACCAGCGCTCCACCGTGGAGAAAGCCAACCTCGTGGTGAAACAGGCCCTGCTGGAGCGGGTGCTGCCCTTCGCCACCTTCGATACGGACCGCGTGAACCTGTGGCGCTCGAAAACCGACGAGCTGCAGGAAATCAAGGCCGAATGGGAAGCTGCCGGCCTCGTGCCCCGCGCCCAAGCCGATGCGCTGAACAAGCAGTACTGGGCCGCCTACAAGGCGTTCTTCAACCGCAAGAACGATTTCTTCAAGTCGCTCGACAACGAGAAATCGGCCAACGTGAAGGCCAAGCAGGCCCTCATCGACCAGGCTGAGGAAGCCCAGAACAACCCCGACCACGACGCCGCTCGCCAGGTCATCATCCGGGTGCAGAAGGAATGGAAAGATGTGGGCCGCGTGCCCGACAAGCTGGCCGACAAACTCTGGCACCGTTTCCGCGCCGCCTGCGACGCGGTGTTTGAGCGCCCCAAGCAGGAGTTCCGTCAGCGCGAGGAGAAAGTGCAGCAGGCTTCGGCCGAGCAAACCGCTCACCTCGAAACCGTGACCGAGCAGGTGAGCGCCCTGAATGCCGATAACCCCGGCACGCTGGAAGGCTTCCGCGCCATTCTGGGCGAGTGGTCAACAGCTTTTGATGCTAACGATGAGCAGCCCAACCGTGGCACCGGCGACGCCAGCGAAGAGCAGTTGCTCAAGCTCCTCGGCAAATACCTCGACCAGGTGCCCGGCCTGAGCTACGACGACCGCGCTGCCCTGTTGTTCCAGACCGAAGTGGCGCGCCTCAAGGCCCGTCCGCAGGCCCAGCAGCAGTTGGCCCGTAAGGAAATGGCGCTCCGCAAGGAAATCAACGAGCTGGAAAACGACGCTTCTACCCTGCAAACCAACCTCGACTTTTTCGCCCGCTCCAAGAATGCCAGCCAGCTGCGCGAGGAGTATCAGGGCCGCATTGCCGAAGGCCAGAAACGCATTGATGCGCTGAAGAAGCAGTTGAAAATGATTCGCAGCTAAGCCCGGTAACCACTTGGCTTACACGCAAAGCGCCCCGATGAGCAGTTCATCGGGGCGCTTTTTTTTAATAAAAGGGCTCGCAGCGTTGGCAAAAACGCCTGGGTAGGCTACTTTTGCAACACCAACCCGCCGCCTTAGCTCAGTTGGTAGAGCTTCTGACTTGTAATCAGAGGGTCGTTGGTTCGAGTCCGACAGGCGGCTCATCAAAAGGCCTCTTTCCATTGGAAAGAGGCCTTTTTTGCTTTTGAATTCGTTTGGGCCTGTTCCTCCATCTGCTGAAATGCATCTTTACAGTATCCTCCTTTCACTTTATGGATTTGCAGTATGGGCAAACATCTGTTGTTAACCAGAAAATGGCCGCTGGCATTGCTGTGCCTGATGCTGTGGGCGCCGGCCTTGCGGGCGCAAACGCAAGTGGACCCGGCATTTGGGCCTATGCGGGCCTACAACGCCGCTGGCGTCTCGCAGGTACTTGTGCTGGGCAATGGCCAACGGCTTATATTGTCGGCTTCTAGCCTTATGCGGGCCGATGGCGTGGACATGTCGCAACCTTTGGTCCGATATTCAGCTACGGGCTTGCTCGATACTGCTTTTGTGCGGGCGTTGGCGCACTACAACTGGTCGCCGAGTGGCTTGGCCGATGGGGGCAATGGTCGGGTCCTGGTTACGCTTTTAAGGAGTTCCACTTTGAATGGGCAGGTTTTTAATGGCATGGTGCGCCTGCTGCCTTCTGGGGCTGTCGATGCCTCTTTTGCTGCGCAGCCCGCTTCGTTAGACGTGTCCTCGTTGGTGGTTCAGGCCGATGGCAAGGTGGTAGTAGCCGGGCTTTTTACCGAGCATAATTCCCAACCGGTTGGCGGCTTGCTACGCCTGAACGCCGACGGCACGCACGATTTTGCTTATACGTTTAACAACGGCGGTGGCTTAGGCCCCCAAACATTTCCGCCGAACCTGAATTTGCAGGCCGATGGCAAAATTTTGGTGGGAGGCACGTTTAACACGGCGGGGGGCCTGGCCCGGAATGGGCTGGCCCGTTTCAATGACGATGGCAGTTTGGACTCGGGCTTCGTGCCCGCTACCGCGCCAACGGCATTGGTAGGGGCCGTGGCCGTGCAGCCGGATGGGCGCATCTTGGTGAGTGATTTCAACGGCGGCGCCCTGGTACCCAATGGAACCCAAAAACTGGTTCGATTGATGGCTACGGGAGCGTATGACAACACGTTCACCAGCCCTTCACTGGGGGTTGCACCCTCATTCAATGCTGCTACAACGCTGCTGGTGCAGCCTAACGGCCGCATCCTTTTTGCGTCTCAAGATGGGTATGTGCCCCCAGGCTATATTGTCCGCCTCACCAGTACTGGCGCTACCGATGCTACCTGGAACGTGCCCATCAGCCCCAGCCTTAGCCGCTCGGTGGGTTCGTTGCAGTTGCTGCCGGGTGGTCAGGTAGTATTTGGAGGGGTGCCACAGCCTTTGGGCGGCGCCCTTGCAGTGCCCGCGGGCGTGGGTCAACTCACGTCGAGCGGTGCGGCCGATGCGTCGATGCCGGTGCCGACCCTCCAGGTCCCGGGCGTGGTGTTCGATTTGGCGCTGCAGACCGATGGCAAGGTGCTGGTGGCCGGCGCTTTCACCGAAATCAACGGCGCTGCTGCCCAAGGGCTGGCGCGCTTGCAGGCCACCGGGGCGGTAGACGTGGCTTTCACGACAGCTGCAGCCGTCACAGGGGGCTATCCGACCAAAGTGAAATTGCAGCCTGACGGCAAAGTACTCGTCATCGGTAGTTTCAATGCGCTGGGCGGCGTGTCGGTGCCATCGCTGGGCCGGGTGTTGAGCACGGGTGCCCCTGACCCGGCTTTTGCCCCGGTACTTTTCGCGTCGAGTGCCCTTAATCTCAATTCCCCAGCTAACATTGAGCTACAGGCCGATGGGAAGATTCTGCTGGCGGGTAACATGCAGTTGGGAAGTGGGTCGCCCTTTATACGGTTCTTGCGGTTGCTGCCCGGAGGTGGGTTAGATACTGGTTTCCAGCCACCGGCTTCCCTGTGGCCAGCGGCAATGCTGGTAGAGCCTTCGGGTGCCATCGTGGTGGGCAGCGGCGGGGTTTTGCAGCGCTTGTTGCCCTCCGGGGCGCCCGACCCCGTTTTCGTCGGCCCAACGGGTCAGGGCCAGTCCTATTTTTCCATTAGCGGACTGCGTCGGTACCCCGATTGTCGCTTGCTGACATTTGGTCGGTTCACGGCCCTGGGAGGAGTCCCTACGGTCGGGGTGGCTCGCCTTTCCAGCAGCGGCGCCGTTGATGCGTCGTTTGTGGCGGTTTTGCCCGGTACCAATTATAGCGTGCAGTCGGCAGAGCTGCAGCCCAATGGCCGCGTGCTCGTGGGCGGTACCTTTTCCACGTCCGGTTATCCTCTTCAAACCCTGGTTCGCCTGCTGCCCGACGGCTCCCCCGACGCCTCCCTCGATATTACTCTCAACCCCAATCAAGCTGTGCTGGCTCTGGCCGTACAACCCAACGGCGGCCTGCTGGTAGGCGGGCAGTTCACCACGGTCGGGTCCGGGGCGCAACACCTGGGATTGGTGCGCTTGCTCGATGCCAATGTGCTGTCCGTACCGGCTGCCGGCCTGCTGGCCCGTACCGAAACCTGGCCCGTGCCCGCGCACGACCAGCTCCACTTGCGCCTCGACCGAGCCGCGCGCCCCGCCCGCCTTGACCTGCGCGATGCGTTGGGCCGGACGGTGCTCACCCAGCCCGTAGCCGCCAATGAACAGGACATAAGCCTGCCGGTAGCTCAACTGCCCGCCGGGGTGTATTTTCTGCAGGTCCACTACCTGCAAGGTGGTACCGTGGTGCGGCGCATTTCGGTCGAATAGCGAAAGTCAACGCCACGCAAAAGCAAAGCCCCGGCTACCAAGTAGCCGGGGCTTTGCTTTTGCGTCAAAATAGCCTGCTGCGGCTTGTGCTTTACTTCGGCCGCCAGGTGAAGCACAGGCCCGTGCCGCCCGCCGGGCTCCACATGGGCACGAAGCTGGTATCGCCGATGCCGCGGCCGCCGGGTTTGCGGCCCCAGCGGTTACGATGGGAGAGGTAGGCCACGTGCGCCGACAGGATGCCGAACCCGGCCCCGGCCACCACGTCCGATTCCCAGTGCTTGTTGTTTATCATCCGAAACGCCGCCACGCTGGTGGCCAGGGCGTAAGCGCCCACTCCGTACCACTGGCTTTTGTCGCGGAATTCAGCGTGCACGATGCTGGCCGCCAGAAACGCCTGCGCCGTGTGTCCCGACGGGAAGGAGAGGTGGTTGGAAGAGTCAGGACGCTGAATTTGCGAAAGCGTCTTGACGATGTACACCGAGCCCAGCATGATTAGCTCGCTCTTGGCCACCACCAGGGCGAGGTTCAGGCGGTCGTTGCGCGAGTCGACGCCAGCCAGCAGTACCCCTGGAATCTCCAAGTACGGCGCCCATTGCAGGTAGTCGTCGATGTGGTTGCGGTAGGTACCGAAGGTGCGACGGATGTCGCGTTTGGCGTCGTATGAACTGTAGAGGCCGCTGCCGTAAATGGTGCTGGCGCCGTAGCCAATCAGCACCGCCGGCACAATGGAAGCCCGAAACCCCTTGCTTTTGAAAAACGACTTTTTGCCGGCTGCTGACACACCCGTCGGGTTCTGGTACTTGTGTGTGGTATCGGCCGTCGTTGGTGTTTGAGCAGCTGCCAGCTGCGGCAATAAGGCTAGTTGCGCGAGCAGGGAGACGGATAGAATGGAGCGGAGCATCATCGGAAAAGGGATAAGCAATAAGTTGCGAAGAAACGACCCACCAGCCCAATCGGTTAGCATTTGGTGGCCTGCGCAGGGCATCCGGGGGCTAATGCCGGTGCTAACTTGCGGCCGGATTCCGGGTTTTTTCTGGTTTCAGCTCCCCCTGATGTTATGGATTTAACAACCGCAACTGCCCGGTTCATAGAACAAAAATTTGCCGATGAGGGCAGTGGCCACGACTGGGCCCACATCCGCCGGGTCTGGCTCATGGCCCGCCAGTTGGCGGCTAATTCGCCGGATGCCAACGTGGAAATTACCGAGCTGGGGGCATTGCTCCACGACATTGCCGACTGGAAATTCCACGGCGGCGACTACGAAGCCGGCCCCCGGGCCGCGCGGGCTTGGCTCGAGAGCCAGCACGCGTCAGAGGAGTTGATTGGCCGTGTTGAGGCCATCATCCGCGAAGTCTCCTTCAAGGGGCAGGGCGTCGAAACCCCTGTCACTTCATTGGAAGCCGCCCTTGTGCAGGATGCCGACCGGCTCGATGCCATCGGAGCCATCGGCATTGCCCGTGCCTTTGCCTACGGCGAACACAAGGGCCGCCCCATGCACGACCCCGCTGTGCCGCCCGTCAGGCACGAGAGCTTCGCCAGCTACCAGAAAAGCACCGCGCCTACCATCAACCATTTCTACGAAAAGCTCTTCCACCTCAAAGACCGCCTGCAAACGCCCGCCGCCCGCGCCGTTGCCGAGGAGCGCCACGCCTTCATGGAGGCATTTGTGGCGCGCTTTTTGGCCGAGTGGGACGGCCGGGCCTGATGGGGAGGGGCGGCCCAAAGTTCGGCTTCCCCATATCGTCTGTCTTACCTTTGTGCCCATGAAGCTGTCTTTGCGCTTAAGTATTTGCCTGCTGCTGTTGGGGGCCGTGAGCTGCCGCACCTGCCCCATCGAGTCGTGCCACACCCGGAAGGTGCACATGCACAGCGGACAGAAGTACCATGGCCAGCCGTTCTGGAAGATGCAAAACCCCGCCATCGGCCAGAAAATCAAGACCCACAATCCCAAGGGTGGGAAGAATCCGCTGGACAAGAGCAAGACGTTGAAATAGTCCTACTCAAACCCTCAAAAAAGGCCACAGCGCTTGCCGTTGTGGCCTTTTTGTCGTATCTTCGCACGCATACAAAGAACCATTCACCCTGCGGCTTTTACGTCCCTTTTAGGGGTATTTCCGAAGCTGCCTATTAACCCCCTCAATGGCGGAAGGCGAAAAAATCATTCCGATTAACATCGAAGACGAGATGCGGGGCGCCTACATCGACTACTCGATGTCGGTTATCATCTCCCGGGCCCTGCCCGACGTTCGTGACGGCCTGAAGCCCGTGCACCGGCGCGTGCTCTACGGCATGAGCGAGCTGGGCGTGGGCTACAACAAATCCTACAAAAAGTCGGCCCGTATCGTGGGCGAGGTTCTGGGTAAGTATCACCCGCACGGCGACAGCTCGGTGTACGATACCATGGTGCGCATGGCCCAGGACTGGAGCCTGCGCTACCCGCTGGTAGACGGCCAGGGCAACTTCGGCTCCGTCGACGGCGACTCGCCTGCCGCCATGCGTTACACCGAAGCCCGTCTCAAGCGCCTCTCGGATGAAATGCTGAGCGACCTGGACAAGGACACGGTCGACTTCCAGCCCAACTTCGACGACTCGCTGGAAGAGCCCAGCGTGATGCCTGCCAAATTCCCCAACCTGCTGGTAAATGGCACGTCGGGCATTGCCGTGGGCATGGCCACCAACATGGCCCCGCACAACATGACGGAAGTCGTGAACGGCATCATTGCCTACCTCGACAACCCCGATATCACCGTGGCCGAGCTCATGCAGTACGTCACGGCGCCTGACTTCCCCACCGGCGGCATCATCTACGGCTACGAGGGCGTGAAGCAGGCATTTGAAACTGGCCGTGGCCGCGTAGTGATGCGTGCTAAAGCCACCTTTGAAACCACCAAAACCGGCAAAGAGCAAATCGTCGTCACCGAAATTCCCTACATGGTGAACAAGGCGTCGATGATTGAGAAAACTGCCGCGCTCATCAACGACAAGAAGATTGAGGGCATTTCGGACATGCGCGACGAGTCGGACCGCGACGGTATGCGCATCGTTTATGACCTCAAGCGTGACGCCATGCCCAGCGTGGTGCTCAACAACCTCTACAAGTACACGCAGCTGCAGAGCTCGTTTGGCGTCAACAACGTGTGCCTAGTAAAGGGCCGCCCGATGACGCTCAACCTGCAGCAGCTCATCCACTACTTTGTCGAGCACCGCGCCGAAATCATCATTCGCCGCACCAAGTACGAGCTGGCCGAAGCCCAGAAGCGCGCCCACATCCTGGAAGGTCTGCTCATCGCGCTCGACCACTTGGATGAAGTCATTGCCCTCATCCGCGGCTCGCGCGACCCTGAGGTGGCCCGTGGCCAGCTCATCGAGCGCTTCGCGTTGAGCGAGGTGCAGGCCCGCGCCATTCTGGACATGCGTCTGCAGCGCCTCACCGGCCTGGAGCGCGACAAGATTGTGGCTGAGTACAACGAGCTGATGAAGCTCATCGACTACCTGAAGTCGGTGCTTGAATCGGACGTACTGCAGCGCGGTATCATCAAAACCGAGCTGGAGGATATTCGGGATCGCTACGGCGATGCCCGCCGCACTGAAATCAACTACCAGGGCGGCGATTTCTCGACCGAGGACATGATTGCCGACGAGGCCATGGTTATTACCATTTCCCGCGAAGGTTACATCAAGCGCACGAATCTGGACGAATACCGGGCCCAGGGTCGGGGAGGAGCAGGTTCGCGCGGGGCCGTGTCCAAGAAGGACGACTTCACGGAGCATCTGTTCGTAGCCACCACGCATGAATACCTGCTGTTCTTCACCGAGTTAGGTCGGGTATTCTGGTTGAAAGTGTACGAAGTTCCGGAAGGAGGGAAGACCATCAAAGGTCTGCCCATCCAGAACCTCATCGAGATTCCGCGTGAAGACAAGGTGCGCTCCGTGCTCAACGTGCGCGGTCTGAAAGACCCCGACTACCTCGAAAACACGTTCCTGATGTTCTGCACCGAGCAGGGCACGGTGAAGAAAACCCCGCTCGAAGCCTACTCGCGTCCCCGTACGGCCGGCATCAACGCCATCACCATCAATGAAGGCGACCGGATTCTGGACGTACAGCTGCTCGCGCCGAATGCGGAAGTTATTCTGGCCTCCCGCACCGGCCGCGCCGTGCGCTTCAACGAAAGTCAGGCGCGCTCGATGGGCCGCGCCGCCGTCGGTGTCCGGGGCATTCGCCTCGAAGACGTACCCGGCAACCGTGTGGTGGGCATGGTCTGCGTGGCCGACCCGACACAGGAGTTACTTGTCGTAAGCGAAAACGGTTTTGGCAAGCGCAGCCAGCTTGAAGAATACCGCGTGACCAAGCGTGGTGGTAAAGGCGTGCGGGCCATGAAGATTACCGAAAAAACCGGCAATCTGGTGGCTATTAAAGACGTGAACGATGGTGACGACCTGATGATTATCAACAAGTCCGGCATCACCATCCGCCTGCGGATGAGCGACCTGCGCACCATTGGCCGCGCCACGCAAGGGGTTCGCCTGATTAAAATCAGTGGCAACGATGAAATTTCGTCGGTGGCAAAAGTTGAAGCCGAAGAGAAAGAAGACGAAAACGTCACCTCGGCTTTAGTGGAGTCCGCCGATGGTGCCGTTGCAGCTGATGGGAGTCAGGTTGTTATCAGTGCGTTAGGTATTTCGGATGATGCCGAATTACTGGAAGATGACGATGACCTGGAAGAAGAGGCGGACGACGATGACGCTGACGACGAGCAGGAAACTGAAGACGACGAAGACCTGGCATAATTGCTGAAATAGGAGCGGGGCGGTCCATTTGGGCTGCCCCGTTTATTTTTGGCGAACTCAACGCGAAACCTCGGGGTTTGAGGCGCGGATGAGGGCGCACACCATTCACCCTTAATGTTCAACCTTTTCGCTTTTGGTGGCACATTTGCAGCAGTTAACCTGCCTAAAGACCACAAAGGGCACATTCCCGATTTTATGAAAAAGACCTTTTTGACGGCCGCCGTAGGCGTAGCCTTAGTGGCGGGGCTGCCCGCGACGGTTTCAGCTCAGACTTCCGCTGTCACGAACGCCATTTTGAACCAGCGCTCGGGCCTGCTGGACAAAGCCCGCACGGATATTGACAAGGCCATTGTCAACGAGAAGACCAGTGGGAAAGCCAAAACCTGGTACACTCGGGGTGAAATCTACCAAGGCATGCTCGATAGCCCAATTTACGGCAAGCAGTTGCAACCCGGTGAAGGTTTGCAGAAGGCATACGAGTCGTTTGCGAAGACCATTGAGTTGGATACCAAAGACGGGGAGTTTGGCAAGCAGGCCGTAACACGTCTGGACAACCTATATGGCCACGCCTTCAACGACGCAGTTAATAGCTACAATGCCAAGGACTACGACAAGGCTATCGAGAATTATAAGCTCGCGTCAAAGTTGAAGCCCCAGGACACGACAGCGGTGCTTTATTCGGCGTATGCTTACGAGGCCAAGCAGGACTACGCTGGTGCTAAGGCCAGCTATAACCAGCTGCTGGGTATGAACTACAAGTCAACAACGCTGTATTCCCGGCTTTTCCAAATGGCAAAGCAGCAGAAGGATGACGCTGAAGCTGCGAAGGTTTTGCAACAGGCTTTGGCTGCATACCCCAACAACAAAGCCTTTATGCTTGAAGACCTGAACCTGTCCTTGGCTACTGGTAAAGGCGGTGATGCATTGGATAAGATTACCAAAGCCATTGCGGCGGACCCTTCCAATTCGAACCTGTATGCTGTGCGTGGGTCTATGTATGACCAGCAGAAGAAAAATGACCTTGCGTTAGCCGACTACAAAAAATCGGTTGAGTTGGACCCTAATAATTTTGATGCTCAGTTCAACCTGGGTGTCTATAACTATAACAAAGCTGCTGAGGCGTACACCAAAGCCAGCAAAATGGACCTCAAGACGTACAATGTTTCGGGAAAGAAACTAGAGGCTGATGGGAAAAAGTATTTCCAGGCGTCAGTTCCTTATTTCGAAAAAGCATTGGAGTTGCAGCCTCAGGACAAGAACACGCTTTCCTCGTTGCAAAAAGTATATTTCCGTTTAGGGAGGACCGCTGACTCTGAGCGTCTCAATGCTCGGCTGGAGCAGTTGAAGAAATAAGAGTCTACCATTCATGAACAGGAGGGGCCCATTCTTGCTTTCTGCGAGAGTGGGCTTTTTCGTGGAATCACGCTGAAAATCTCGATTTAATTTAACATAATATAAATTATAAGACATTGCTACGCTTTAGTTGCTCGGTGCTCGTAGATGATTTCTCTATTAAGAAATGGTCGCTATTTTCTTGCTTAATGTTAACGGTATTTTTGCTTATGCCGAGCGGACCGGAGTCAATGCGTAGAGGCGGATTTTTAATTGCTCGCCGCTTCAACCGAGAGTTGAGTAGCAGGTTTCGGCAATGACTTCTCGGTTGAGTTAAGGGTTCACGTTTATTTCCCCTACTTGCTTCTCTTCAATCTTGATGTGGTTACCCTTTAAGTATTTTTACTAAGACTCCTAATAAGCATGTTAATTCAAGCCTAGTGAATATAAGTATAAAAAAGTTAAAAAAATGGACAAATTATATACTTTTTTATGCTTGATGTAGCAATGTAGTATCATATCGCCTATACTTGTGCTACAAAAGTAACTATAGTGGCTTGGGCAACGTAAGCATGGTATAAACACAAAGTATTAGATAAAAGACCCACAATTATGCATATGAAAAACTATTTCACATAGCTTATGGACAAATAAGTACATAAAAGTAATAAAATTTCACTCGCGGAGTACCTTTTTATACTCAAAAAGATTTTGAAAAGACATGCCGAAACTTATAGACTACCCAAGAACAACATACGCGGGAGCATGGGAATTAGCTGAAGTGGTTGACGACACAGGAGGAAAATGCGAAATAGAAACCGCAGCCCGGAAACTCAATCGAAAGGTCAGCGGGTCCTTTAAAGCAATAATAGGCTCAGCGGTCAAGTTTGGTTTATTGACTAGCAAAAGGGAGTTGCTAAGTGTCACGACACTTTACAAACGGATAAAACACGCTTATGACAAAAAGGAAGAACTCCTGTTCCACAGAGAGGCATTTCTAACCCCTCCTCTGTTCACGCAGATATGCCGGAAATTCAGGCTGAGAGAACTTCCTGTGCAGATGCTGGACGTAATGCTCATCCGAGAGTTCGGGGTTGAGGAAATCAATGCGCAGGGTGTTGCAAAGGCTTTTGTGGAGGGATGCCGCATGGTTAATCTCCTTGACGAGCACAACACGATGGCTGACATTGACGCGTCATCCTCACATCAGCCACGGCGGGAGCTATCAGCTCCAGTATTGGCTCAAAACGCCTTTACGCCGACTCTGCCCACACCAGCGGCGACACCTGTTGCATCAGAAACTGATGAAACGCCTGTTGTCTCACCACAAGCTGGGGGCCCGGTTCAGTCAATGAATTACTCAACCCCACAGACGGGACGGAAAAGGCCTGAAAACGATACAGTTGCTAATCTTTTTGGTTTATTCAGAGAAGAGCAAGTAGAAGACAGACATAACAATGCTAGTCAGACTTTAGAATCCATTGAACCTGTACAAAGCCAGAGCGAAATGCTTAGCGCCCACACAACGGAACACATACCACTAGAACTAACAAACAGGCAGCTGCCTGCTACGGCAAATCAAACATCCGTGTTCGAGCTAAAAATCAGTGGCCCTGGACTGAATTCAGTGCTGACGATACTTGAAGAAGAGGACATTGTTATAGCTCAAGCTTTGCTTGAAAAAATAAGAAGACAGTTAAAAGCTAAATCAATATAGAAAGGTTGTGAAAACACTGGGCCAAAACAATTGAAATTCTGGCCCAGTATTTCATTTACTCTTGGCTGAGATGGCGGGTATTTGGCAACCGATGACGCTCTTGCAACACAGAGATAACCTCCGACAACGATAGTCCCGAAGCGGCCAAGAGCACCAGTAGGTGGTACAACAAATCGGCGACTTCTCCCGGCAAGGTTGCGTGATGACCAGCAACCGCATCTATCACTGTTTCAACGGCCTCCTCTCCTACTTTTTGGGCAATTTTAGGCATCCCCTTTTTGAAAAGGGAAACGGTATAGGATGTTGGCGCACGCTCGGGAAATTGCTTGCGTTCATTAATGAGGCGTTCAAGACTGGCCAGGAATCCAACCGGCGCTGCTGGCGCAAAGTTCTGTTGGGCCTGCACGAAGCAGCTAACGGTGCCCCGGTGGCACGTAGGGCCCTCTGGAATGACACGAATTAATACGGTATCAGCGTCGCAATCAACGTGGTGGCTTACAACTTGCAGGAAGTTGCCGCTGCTTTCCCCTTTTGTCCATAGCCGGTTTTTTGAACGTGAGAAGAACGTAACCCGTCCCTCCTGCTGCGTTTTTAGCCAAGCAGCTTCGTTGAGGTAACCCAACATCAAGACCTGGCCGGTGTCGGCATCCTGGATGATGGCCGGCGCCAGCCCGGTGGCTGGGTCAAATGTCAATTGGATTGAATCGGGTACAGGAATCATATTTTCTTACAATAGAGTAACAAAAGCGCTTAGGGTGAACCAAGCCTATTGACGGACGGGAATACCCGCTTCGTGTAGATACTGCTTCAAGGCCGGAAGGGCCGTTTCATTGAAGTGAAAAATACTGGCTGCGAGCGCCGCATCAGCCCCTCCTGCGCGGAATACGGCCGCGAAATCAGCGGGCTGCCCCGCACCACCCGAAGCAATAACGGGCACCGGAACGGCATCACTCACTGCCCGCGTCAATTCCAGGGCAAAACCCGATTTCGTGCCGTCATGGCTCATGGAGGTTAGCAGAAGTTCGCCGGCGCCCAGGTCGGCAGCTTCCCGGCACCAGTCCACCGCTACGCGCCCAGTGGGCTGCGTACCCGCCCGGGTCATCACCTGCCATTCCGTGCCAACCAAGCGGGCATCCACCGCCACTACAATGCACTGGGAGCCGAAACGCTGGGCTAGCTCTCGGATAAAACCAGGCCGAGCCAGTGCAGCTGAATTGATGGAAACCTTGTCGGCACCGCTTAACAGCAGGGCTTCCACATCGGCGATACTGCCAATACCACCGCCCACTGTGAAGGGAATGTCGAGCACACGGGCTACTTCCCGAACCAGTTCGGTGAGTGGCTGGCGGCGTTGGTTGGTGGCCGTAATGTCCAGGAAAACAAGCTCATCGGCTCCTCCTTGGGCGTAGCGGGCTGCCAGAGCAATCGGGTCGCCAGCATCGCGCAAGCCTTCAAACTGAATGCCTTTTACGGTGCGCCCGTCGCGCACATCAAGGCAGGGAATCAAACGCTTTTTAATCATTACGGTACATCATATTACTGCCTCGAATCGCCAACAGTAGGAATTTATAGGAATCGCCGCAAATCGGGCAATGCAATGGTGCCTTCGTAGAGCGCTTTGCCGATGATGGCCCCGTGCATCCCGGCTTCGGCCAACAACTCCAAATCGTTGACCGTGGTGACGCCCCCGCTGGCAATGAACCGGGCCGCAGGGAATTCCTGAATCAAAGTTTGATACGTCGTGAGCGCAGGCCCTTGCAATAAACCGTCTTTACTAACGTCGGTGCAGATAAAAGTGGACCCGCCGACATTGAGAAAATCCGCGATAAACCCACGCAGCGTCAGCGCACTTTGCTCAACCCATGCGTTAATCATGATGTGGTCACCTTTAAAATCAGCCCCTAGGAAAACCGTATCGGCCCCGTGATGGGCAAGCCAGCGCTGAACCGTGGCAGGCTCTCGCACGGCCAGACTGCCCGCGGTGGCGTGCGCGGCGCCAGCAGCCAGCACCTGCTTCAACGCCTCGTCGGTCTGAATGCCTCCCCCCGCATCAATGTCCAATACTGTGTGCCGCGCAATGGCTTCGAGCACGCCAAGATTTACCGGCCGGCCGGCCCGCGCCCCGTCGAGGTCGACAAGGTGCAGGCGACGCAGGCCGGCATCGGCAAAACGCTGGGCAACGGCAACAGGGTTGGCATCGTAGGTGGTCTGGCGCGCAAAATCACCGGCGCTGAGGCGGACGCACTGGCCGTTCAGCAAATCAATGGCGGGGATGATTTCCAACTTGAAAACAATTGAGGATTAGAGAGCCAGAAAGTTGGCGAGGATGCGCGTACCGGCTGTGCTGCTTTTTTCGGTATGAAACTGGACGCCATGAAAATTGGCGTGCTGCACCGCGGCGCTAAAGGGTAACGGATGGGCCGATTGGGCCGTGGTGTAGTCGCCCACCGGCGCGTAATAGCTGTGCACAAAGTAAACGTGGTCGGCCTCCGTGAGCCCGGCAAACAGCGGCCCTTGCAGGGCCTGCAGGTTGTTCCAACCCATGTGGGGGACTTTATGCGTGGCATCGGGCACAAAGCGGCGCACCCGGAACGGCAACAGCCCGAGCATGGTGGTGTCGTTTTCCTCGCTGTGTTCGCCCAGCAGCTGCATACCCAAGCATATACCCAGAAAAGGCTGCGTCAGGGTTGGGAGCACCTTGTCCAGACCCGCGGCCCGCAGTGCTTCCATGGCGGATGCCGCTTCGCCTTCGCCGGGGAAAAGCACCTTATCGGCTTTGCGCAATACCTCCGGGTCAGAGGTCAGCGTCGCCGTTGCACCAAGCCGTTCCAGCGCAAACAGCACCGACTGTACATTCCCCCCTTTGTAATCTACTACTGCAATTTCCATTTGCAAATTGTTTATTCATTTGAATAACACACTAATTCTCATTTATCCATTTGTCACTAGCGCATATGGTTAGAGAATTCCTTTGGTGCTTGGAATGCTAGCTGACTCATCTCGCTGCAAAGCCATCTTTATTGCTTTGGCAACTGCCTTGAAAATGGCCTCAATTTTATGATGTTCATTATCGCCCGTGCAGGAGATATTGAGTGTCGCACGGGCGTTGTCAGTGAAGGACTTGAAGAAGTGGAAAAACAATTCCGTGGGCAAGTCCCCTACCCGCTCACGTCGAAAGTCCGCGTCCCACACTAGCCAGGGCCGGCCCGAAAAGTCAATCGCCGCCTGGGCCAAAGCTTCATCCATGGGCAACAGGAACCCGTAGCGCGCAAGGCCGCGCTTGTCACCGAGGGCTTGCGAAAAGGCCGTTCCCAAGGCTAAGGCCGTATCTTCGACGGTGTGGTGTTCATCAATGTGTAAATCCCCATTTACACTTATGTATAAATCCACTCCGCTATGACGCCCAAGCTGTTCCAGCATGTGGTCGAAAAAGCCCAAGCCGGTTTTGATATCTGTCTGGCCGTTGCCGTCGAGGTTTAGTCGAACCGAAATTTGGGTTTCGTTGGTGTTACGCTCAATTGTCGCCACACGAGCCGGGTAACGCAGGAAATGATAAATAGCATCCCAACTCGTGGTAGTGAGGGCAGCGCGGGAGTCGGGCTCCTCTCCTATCAGGATTGCCTGAGCGCCCAGGTTGACGGCCAGTTCTACGTCGGTGAGGCGGTCGCCGATGACGTAGGAGTTGGCCAGGTCGTACCCATTGGCCGGGTTGATGTAACGACCCAGCAGGCCCAGGCCGGGTTTGCGCGTGGCCAAGCCTTCGTGCGGGAAACTGCGGTCGATGTGCTCGGCGGCGAAGTGAACGCCTTCGCCGCCCAGGATTTCTTGCATGAGCCGATGAGGGGGCCAGAAAGTATCTTCCGGGAAACTGGCAGTGCCCAGACCGTCCTGATTGGTCACCAGCACCAGCTCATACTCCGGCAAGTCGCGCGCGATGCGCGCCAGGTTGCTGATGCAGCCGGGTAGAAAAGCAAATTTTTCGAGGCTGTCGACCTGCTGGCTGGGCTGTGGCTCAACGAGAATAGTGCCGTCGCGGTCGATGAAAAGGGCCTTTTTCAAATTAATATGTACTTATCGGTGGAAAGCTTTTATAGAGGGGCCGTTTTTACTTGATGGCAGCAGCAGCGGGCACCTGCAATCCTCCGGCACCTATTTCGGTGAGTGCCTGGAGCAAAGTGTCGTTTTCGGTGGCCGTGCCGACGGTGAGGCGCAGGCATCCAGCGCAGCCGGGCTGGGAGGTTCGGTTGCGAACCACGATGCCGCGTGCGCGCAACTGGTCGTACACCGCCGTGGCATCTATATTGAACCGAACGAGTAGAAAGTTGGCGTCCGATGGGAAAACGTGCTCGACAATGGGCAACGTGGGCAACTGCTCAACCAGATATGACCTGCCGCGCAGCAGGTCGGCCTGCATCTCGAGGAGCTGCGGAGCCGCGGCCAGCGCGGCCAGCGCGTGCTGCTGGGTGGCGGCCGAAATGTTGTAGGGCGGCTTGATTTTATTGAGGTAACCGATGAGCGTGGCTGATGCATACGCCACGCCCAGACGCAGCCCGGCCAGACCCCAGGCCTTGGAAAACGTTTGGAGCACAACCAGGCGAGGAAATTCGGCTAGCCGTGTGGTCCAGCTGGGGGCTGCGGCGAAATCGCCGTAGGCCTCATCGACTACCACCAAACCCTTGAAATGGCGCAGGATGCTTTCAATAGCTTCCCGGGCCAATAGATTCCCGGTTGGATTATTGGGTGAGCACAGAAACACCAGCTTGGCGGTGGACCGTGCCAGTTGGTCGGCCGCATCGGCCGGCAGCTGGAAATTAGCGTTGAGCGGCAGCCGTTCTACGCGCACATCGTTCAGGTTGGCCGCCACTTCGTACATGCCATAGGTTGGCGGGCACACCACGATGCGGTCCTGGCCCGGCGTGCAGGTGAGGCGTACCAGCAGGTCGATAGCTTCGTCGGAACCGTTGCCGAGGAAAATATTGTCCGGCGCCACGCCTTTTAGCTGCGCCAATTCCTCCTTAATGGCCCGCTGGTGCGGGTCGGGGTAACGGCTGAAATCATCGGGCCCGACCGAACCCAAGCTGTTTTCATTGGCGTCGAGCATCACCGGGGCCATGCCTTCAAATTCGTCGCGGGCGGAGGAATACGGCTGCATTCGCTCCACGCTTGGCCGAATGAGGCCGGCATAAACACCCGCAGAAGCAGCCGGCTCTGGGCTCGCCGTCATCGGCGCCGCTGCCTGGTCAGCCGGCAAAGCCGCCATACGTAGGCTGACGGCCCGGACGTGCGCGGCCAGCCCCTCGGCTTCGGCCATGGTTTCCACCACCGGAGCCAAGGCCTGCAACCCCGGAACCGTGAGCCGCTGGAACGTGATTTTTTTCACGAACGAATCGAGCGAGACCCCACTATACTGACGGGCGTAGCCGCCGGTGGGCAAGGTGTGGTTGGTGCCCGAGGCATAGTCGCCCACGGCTTCCGGCGTGAGGTGGCCAAGAAAGACCGAGCCCGCGTTGGTGACGTCGGCCGCCAGCGCATCGGCGTCATTGGTGGCCAAGATGAGGTGTTCCGGGGCGTATTGGTTGGAAAACGCCAGCATGGTTTTGGCGTCGGCCAACAGCACGGCGCGGCTGTTATCCAAAGCCTGGGCTGCCACGGCGCGGCGCGGCAACTCCGCCAGTTGGCGGACCAGCTCGATTTGAACCTTCTCGATAATATTCTGCGAAGTACTTAACAACACCACCTGCGAATCAGGCCCGTGCTCGGCCTGCGAGAGCAAATCGGCCGCCACGAAGGCAGGGTTGGCACTGTCATCGGCAATAACCAGCACTTCGGAAGGGCCCGCCGGCATGTCGATGGCCACACCGTACTCGGCGGCGGCCAGCTGCTTGGCGGCCGTCACATACCGGTTGCCAGGCCCGAAAATCTTATCTACCGCCGGCACGCTGGCAGTGCCCAAGGCCAGCGCGGCAATGGCCTGCGCACCGCCAGCCTTCACCACTTTATTAATTCCCAGCAGCTGGGCCACAAACAGAATCACCGGGCTGACGGTGCCGTTGGCCTGGGGCGGCGTGCACACGACGATTTCGGGACAACCCGCCAGGCGGGCGGGCACGCCCAGCATCAGCAAAGTGCTGAATAGCGGGGCCGAGCCCCCGGGCACGTAGAGGCCCACGCGCTGCACGGGCACGGCCCGGCGAGAGCACACCACGCCGGGCATGGTTTCCACCCGCAGTTCGGACTCGCGCTGGGCGGCGTGGAAGGTTTCAATATTGGTTTTGGCTTGGCGGATGGCGGCTTGCAGTTCGGCCGGAACCTGATGGGCGGCAGCGGCAAATTCGGCGTCCGACACCAACAAGCTGGTCAGGGTGGCTTTATCCAGCTCCGCAGCCAGAGTCAGCAGTGCCTCATCGCCGCTGGCTTGAACTTGGGCAAAGATGGCCCGCACCCGGGCGGCAACCTGCGGGGCCTCGGCCGCGGCGGGGCGCTGTTGCAGCGCGGGCCAGGTGCCGGGGTCGGGATAGGAATACACTTGCATGGCTGGGCGGGGCTAGGCAATCATCTTCTCAATGGGCAGCACCAGAATGCCCTCGGCACCCACGGCTTTGAGCTGGCTGGTGATGTGCCAGAACTCGTCTTCCTGCACCACCGACTGCACCGATACCCAGCCGGCCTCGGCCAGCGGCGTGACGGTGGGCGACTTGATGCCGGGCAATAGACGGCGCACTTCGTCGAGGGCCGTAATTGGGGCATTCAGCAAAATGTACTTGCTGCGCTTGGCGCGGCGCACGGCCTGCATGCGGAAGCGCAGTTGGTCCAGCAAGTCAGTCTGCTCAGCCGTCAGATTGGGCTGGGCGATGAGCACGGCTTCGGAGCGAAACACGGTTTCGACCTCGCGCAGGCCATTGCCGAGCAAGGTCGAGCCGCTGCTCACGATGTCGCAAATCGCCTCGGCCAAGCCAATGCTGGGCGCAATCTCCACCGAGCCGCTGATAGTGTGCAGGTTGGCCTGCACGCCGTGGCCGGCCAGATAGCGGCCCAGAATGCTGGGATACGACGTCGCAATGTTCTTACCCTGCAGTGATTCGACCGAGCCATAGGCATCGGCCCGGGGCACGGCTAGGCTCAACCGGCATTTGCTGAAACCCAAAGCTTCGACTTCCAGGTCAGGAAAACCGGCTTCGACCAACACGTTCTGGCCCACAATGCCGAGGTCAGCCACGCCGTCCTGCACATAGCCGGGAATGTCGTCGTCGCGCAAAAACAGGATTTCGAGCGGGAAATTGGTGGCTTCGGTCTTGAGCTTGTAGGAGCTGCTGATGAAGTTGATGCCGCATTCGCGAATGAGCGTGAGGGAATCCTCGCTCAGGCGACCGGACTTCTGAATGGCTAAACGGAGCATGAATGGAGTAAAAAACGGGACGCGGCGCCCCAGGGGCTCGCGGCAGCCCTACTACGGCACAAATGGCCGGATGGCAGAAATTCCCGCAAAAAAATTAAGGACAATCACCCCGGCGCACAGCACCCCGGAGCACGGCGGTGGAGGCGCGGGTGGCCGGTGCTAGCCTAGCACCCGGCGCACAGCCCGGCCCCCCACAGATGGTGGTGGTGGCCCTGAACCCCGTGCATAGCCGTGCCGGCCGGAGCAGGCAGCACAGTCAGCAAAAAGGGGTTGGCGGGTGCATTCATTGTGGGGCAAAGGTACGGGCGTTTGCCAAACCGGCAAGTTTAGCGGGAGATTTCGTGGTTTTCGTACAGCCCGGGCGCGCTTTTATTGAAGGTATTAAACTTCAACTCCTCTCATCCTGAGCGCAGCGCAGGATTTCATCACGTAAGGAATTTCCCTCAGAAAACCTTTTATACCGCGACGCTTCGCAGCCAAGTTTCGGCGGCTTCGACGTTGGAAAACCGCTGAAAGACGAACCCGGTCGGCGACGCCGACACCACCGACTGGGTGGACAGCCGGTGCAGCGGGTCGGCACCTTCCACGATGGCGCAGTGCCGGGTGCGCGCCTGACTCATGGCGCGCGGAATCCAGTTGGTGGTGAGCCACTCCTGCGCCGCCACGGGCAACGGCGCCCGCTGGCCGTGGTCGGACAGGATTTTGCGGGTGCCGGTGTTCAGCAGCAGGGCCAGCACTTGTTCGTAGAAGGCTTTGATGTGGTCCAGCGTGGGACGTTCGGCGCTCCAGGCCAGGCGCGCATAGCCCGATGGGTTGTGAAAAACCTTCCCGGCAGCGTTCTGAAAATAAAGGGTTTCCTGGGCGCGGGGCAGCGAATTCATGCGAAGAAGAAGGGTAGAGAAGTCCGGTGGGCGCTGCTGATTCCACGAACGCGGCCTACAAAATTAAGGTCCGGGGCGCAATGTTGGCATTTTATTTCTCAACGAAACCGACCCGCTTTCGTACACCGGGCCGGTTGCGGGCTTGATTCCGGCCACAGCTCGTCGTTTGAGCTATTATTTTATTTATTATCACGGGATTATCCGCCGTTAATTAGCACATGCGTTTGTATTTTGAGAACCCCGTCGGGCGTTTGCTCGAACACCCCGACGGCTACGCCCTGGTGGAGTATGCCCCCGGGCGCCGCGACTTTCCCACGTTTCAGGCTTTTCTCACCCACACCAGCCAACTGTTGCGCCGCCACCATTGGCACAAAATGCTGGCCGACCAGCGCCAGATGGCACCCTACACCGACGAGGAACGCGCCTGGATTCGGGATTTCTGGCTGGCCCGTAGCGCCAGCGAAGGCTACGAAATGTTTGGGGCCATCCTGCTGCCGGCCGACGTTTTTGCCCAGCTTTCGGTCAACCAAGTGATGAGTGATTCGCAACAGTCGGCCCTCACCTACCGCATGTTCGACGGCGAACCCGAAGCCTTGGAATGGCTACGGCAGTTGCCGGAGACCCAGGGTTAGACCATCGTGACATCGGCCACGACGGCCGTGCTGCCGCCCTGGTCGTCGTCGGTCACCAGCAGCAGTTCCCAATGGTGCCGGCCCATGCTCCGCCGCACGGCCAGGCCTTCTACTTTGCCGCGGTAGGCGCGGCCATCGCGCCACGCCAGCCGGGCAAATGCCGCCTCTTGCGTGTCTAAGTTGACCAGCCCAACGAACGAACCCAACACTTCGCCATCAAGCACGGCATCCGTCGTGTTTTCCACGGAGGCCGTGACAAACAGCAAGCCATCGACAAACGTGGCGCCCGAAAAACCCGCCGGGCTGCCGGCAATTTCGGGCAGCTCGAACGATAGCCGGCCCACGGCCGGTGCCGCGCCCCCGCTGGCCATAAACGCCAGCGTGGCGGCCAGCGGCAGCCGGAACAGCAGCGCTGCGTCGGCCCGCCCCACGGTGCGCTGAAACAGCAGCAGCTCGGTTTCGGTGGTGGCGGCAGCTTCGAGGTTGAGCACCGTGCCGGCCGGCAGCTGGGGCCGTAGCAGGTCGTAAAGCGGGGCCAGGTTGACAACTTCGGGCGGCTGACTGGCCCCGGCGGTGGGCACAAACCAGCCGCGGGTGCGGGTGGGCAAGCTACCCGAGCCCAGCAGCAGCAGGCCAGGGCGGCCGTCGGGCCAGATGAGGGCGGCCATGCATTCGAGGTCGGGCTTGTCGGCTTTGGGCAGGCGGCCGGTGCCGAAGGCGGTGGTTTCAAACAGCGGCACCCGGCCGGTGACGGCTAAGGTGTGGGCATCGAGCTGGTAAAGCAGCGGGGCGTCGTCGCCAATGATGTAGGCCGTGCCGCCGATGATTTCGACTCCTGAGGCGGAGGGAAGGCCGGGCACGGAGGTTTCGGAAAGGATGGTGGCCGTCATGAAAGCAGTGAAATACCCGCCGATGAGAAGCAGAAATGGGGTGTACGTGCGTCCAAGAATTTGTACGCTCATCCGCCATTTTTTAATTTAAATCAAATATTCAATTTATTAATTATTTAACTTATATTTACCTCCCTTCCACACGCGCCGCCCTCTTCCCATCACCTTTTTTGTTTTGCAATGGCTACCCCATACCCGGTGTGGTTTCTATCATTCACGCGCCAAACCGCCCGCCTCGCCGAAATCATCATTCAACTAGAAAAAGGCGGGCTGGCCCTGCTCCCGCTGCGCGCCCCCGACGGCGCCCGCGGCCCCGGCATGCTGTTTCTGGACGCGCAATCGGCGCTGCCCGCCGTGGAGGAAGCCATTGCTGAGCTGCGCCACATGCCTGACGCCAACGTGCTGGCAGTGAGTGTGGGCGCCCTGCCCAGCCTGAGTACCTGGGCGCTGCTGCGCAGCGGCGTAGCCGATGTTTTTTCGTGGTTTGAGGTGGACCAACCGGTGGAAATTGTGACCTCGCGCCTGCGCTACTGGCAAACGCTGGACGCCACCGTCACCGACCTGCAGCGCTGCCTGGTGGGCCGCAGCCAGCGCTGGCGCGACACCTTGCGCCAGGTGGTCGACATGGCCCTCTCGAACTGCCAGGTGCTGATAACGGGCGAAAGCGGCACGGGCAAAGAGCTGGTGGCCCAGGAAATCCACCGGCTCGACGCGCGCCCGGGCAAGCGCGACTGCGTGGTGGTGGACTGCACTAACCTGATTCCAGGGCTGTCGGGCAGCGAGCTGTTCGGGCACGAAAAGGGGGCTTTCACCAACGCCATCAGCGCCCGCGATGGGGCCGTGGCGCTGGCGCACGAAGGCACCCTGTTTCTGGATGAGCTGGGCGAGCTGCCCCTGCCGTTGCAAGCCGAATTTTTGCGGGCCCTGCAGGAGGGCACCTATAAGCGGGTGGGCAGCAACACCTGGCGGCAGGCCCGCTTCCGGCTGGTGAGCGCCACCAACCGCGACCTGCTGGCTGAGGTGCAGAAGGGCACGTTCCGGCAAGACCTGTACTACCGCGTCTCGGGCTGGACTTGCCACTTGCCGCCCCTGCGCGAACGCAAGGAGGACATTGTGCCCCTGGCGGAATATTTTTTCACACAGCAGCACGGCGTGCGCCAACCCGTGGACCGGCAGGTGTACGACTTCCTGAAACTGCGCGACTACCCCGGCAACGTGCGCGAGCTGCAGCAGCTCATCACCCGCATTGCCAGCAAGCACCTCGGCGAAGGCCCCATCACCATCGGCGACATTCCGCGCACCGACTGGCCGGATTTTGCCCAACTCGGGGCCGCCGCTCCCGTTGGCGACGAATTGGAAGCCGGCGTGACCACCCTGCTCCACCAGGGCCTCGGCCTAAAAGAAATCAAGGACCAGGTGACGGAAATTGCCAAGAAAGTGGCCATCACCCACGAAAGCGGCAACCTGAAAATGGCCGCCCTGCGCCTGCGCTGCAGCGAGCGAATCCTGCAGATGCACCGTCGCGACGAGCCCGAAACGCAGCTGCGCCTGGCTTAGAAAACCCTGTCATCCCGAGCATAGCGAAGGACCTTCTCATATTCGAATGCTAATTGTTTAGCTATGAAAAAGTCCTCCGCTGCGCTCGGGATGACAGGGTTTTTGTTCAGTCTTTCCCAATCAGCCAGGGGTCGCGCCACGCGTTATCAAGCGGCTCCGCTACCACGGACACGCGCTGGCGGGCGCCCGCTCCCACGGCTTGGCGCACCCGGCCGATTAGCCGAAGCAAGTTGCCGGCCAGCACGTTTTGGGCCTCTTCGGGCGCGAGGTGCAGGGCCTTGATTTTGCTTAATTCCACGCCCGGGTGCAGCCAGGGACCATCGGAGCCGAAGAGGAACTTGGCGGGGCCGGCGCGCTCCACGGCGCGCTGCAGAATGTCGAAACGACGCACGCCGGAGGTGTCGGTGTAGATGTTGGGGCAGCGCACGAGGTAGTCGACGAGGGACGTTTGGGCCCGCCAATCGTCGGAAAATGAGCCCAGGTGCGGAATGATGAAATTCACGTCGGGATATTGGGTGGCCAACAGGTCGACCACCGAGGTTTCGCCCACCACGTCGTAGAGCACGGGCAGGCGGAAGGCCCGGGCCACGTCGCACACCTCGCGGCTGATGCGGGCGTCGTAGCGGTGCAGCTTGATGCCCACGAAACCGTATTCCTCCACGGCGGTGCGCACCATTTCCAGCACCCGGCCCCGGTCGCGCTGGGCGTGCACAAAGGCGAAACCGTAGAAGCGCGCCGGGTTCTGGTGCACCAGCTGGGCCACCTGGCGGTTGGCCACGGCGTAGTCGGAATGAAAGGCGGCAAACAACACCGTGCGCGCAATGCCGGCTTCGTCGGCCCAGGCCAGGTAGGGCCGCAGCGGCGCGTCGGTGTCCCAGGGGCCCGTGAGGCCGTCGCCGCGGCCGGCGTGGCAATGGCAGTCAATGATGAGCATGACGAGGTTCGGCTAGAACGCGGTGAAGAACAAATCGACGCCGCGCATGGGCACCCGGCTTCTGCTGCGCACCGTGCTGGTGGCGCCCGAGTTGCCTTCGATGGTGTCCATCGTACCGTCGGGGTACACTTCGCGCACCAGGAAGTGGTGGCGGAACGGCTGCTTGGTGGCGGGGTCGAGGTTGTAATACCCCACGTCGCCCTTCTTCACTTGCGCCGCTGGAATGCTGCGGAAGGCCGGGTTGGAGCCAATGCCTTTGCTGATTATCCAGGTGCCCACGTTCAGGCCAGCCGCGCGGTGGGCCCACAGCGCGAAGATGCCGCACCAGTGCGGGATGCCGGCCGTGTTGCTCACGGCGGTGCTCCGCTTGAGGTTGTTTTCTTCCCAACCGGGCTGGAAATAAACGGGGGCGGCGGTTTCGAACATGACCTTGAGCTTCTGCCAGCCCTTGCGCAAGCCGTCGGCACCGCGCACTTTGGCTTCGATGGTGGGCTCGGCCATCATGCCCAGCGCATTGGCCACAATGGCTTCGCGCCGGGCGGTTTCGGTGGCGCTGGTGGCGGGGCCGGGCAGCGGGCCCACCCCGCCGGCCAAGGCGCCCGGCCCGGGGCCCACCGGTGTCGGCGTAGCGCCCAGGGTGTCGAAAATCTGGCGTACGCGGCGCTCGAACAGGTCGTGGTAAATGGGGTCATGGCCACCCGCCACATCAATGGCCACGGCGCGCACGCTCGGCCAATTGCCGACCTGCACGCTGTCGATACTGGTCGCGCGGCGCTGGCCTCTGGCCCGGTCGAAGTATATTTTCAGGGCTTTGAGCGCAAATTCCTGGCTCTGCTGAAACAAGGCGTCCCAGTCCAGGTTCGACGACACGGTGGCGGCCACGTCGGGCGTCAGGCCTTGCCAGGCCTGCCGGAAGCGCCGAATGACGGGGTCGGCCCCCTCATAGGCCTGCACGTAGCGCACCAGGTTGAGGTAGTTGCTGCGCCAGGTGGTTTGGATGAAGCCGCGCCCGCGAAACTTGTAAAAATCGGCTTCGCCGATGAAGCCCGTGACGTTCATCGCCGGGTCGGCGGGGAAATCAGTTGGGTACACATTGGCTTCCCACCGCTTGTCCTGGGTGCCGGTCAGGCGGTTGGCCAGGGCCTTCTGGCTGTGGGCCCGCACGTAGTCGCGGTTGCTGAACAGGTCGTAAGCCGTGAAGTTAGGTTTCCGGTTGTAGCTGCCCTTCGTGCGTCCGTTCTTCAGTTTCACCACGTTGAACGGGTAGGCCAGGCCCATGGGGCCAACGTTTTCAGAAATGGGCCGCATGTTGCCGGTTTCGTTGGTGGCAATGCTTTGCAGGGCCGCAAACTGGGCAAAGTTGATGTCGAAAGAATCGAAGATGGCCGGAATATTATCCCAGAGCTGCTGGAAGCTGGTTTTCACGCCGGCCGCGCCCAGGTTGCGCCCCGCCCACGCCCCGCGCCCGCCCACTTTGCTCCGGAACCAGTCTACGAAGTCCTGCCCGGTTTTGGCCAGGAAAAAGGCGTTGATATCGGCCGCGTTGCGGAAGCGGACCGTGTTTACGTCGGTCCCTCCAAGGGGCGGGTTGCCGCCGGGCACCTTTTTGGGCGGCACCGTGGGTACCACCGGGCGGCCGGCATCGAGCTGGCCCCAGGTGAGCGGGCCCACCACGGCATCGACCACCAGCCCCCGCCCCTGCTGGAAGCTCCGCACGGCGGCCTGGGTTTTGGGCCCCCACACCCCGTCGAGCAAAAGCGGCTGTAACAGGCTCACTCGGTGGTAGTTGAGCCGGCACTGTAGGTAGCGCACGTACTCGCCGCGGGCGCCGAGCCGGAGCGTGGGCCGGGCGCTGCCGGGGCTGGCGCAAGCGGGCAGAACATCGGCAAATTCGTAGCCCAACTCCTGCGCGTAGCCCAGTTCCTGCTGGCCCGGCGGGCGCAGGCTGGGCGGCGTGGCGGCCTCCACGGTGCGCTGCATCTTGTTGCGCCGCTCGTAGACACTGGCCACGGCTTTGGCCGCGTCGTACACGGGTTTAAAAGCGCCCTGCGGCCCCAGCACGAGGGCGCCGGTGAGGGCCGCGGCCTGACCGGCTTGCTTGAGGCGGCGCCACCAGCCTTCTTCCTCCAACTCGGAATCGGAGATAAAATCATCCAGCAGCAGGGCATTGAGCGCGTTGCTGTTGGGGTCATCAAGCGGCCCTCTGCCATCCTGGTGCCCACAATAACCGCACCCACAGCTGCAGGAAGCACCCGCCGCTGCTGTTCGCACCGGCGGGGCCGAAGCCAGGGAGTGGAGCTGCAGGCTGTCGGCCAGGTGGTAGCAGCTCAGAAAGCGGGTTAGCACCTGGTAGCAACTCTGGCAAAGCGGGGCCGCGGTAATGAGCTGGATGCGCCGAATCTGCATGGCAAAGCCCGGCCGGGCGCCCGACATGCGGTTGAACCAGGTGATGAACTGGCGCTCGGGGTGCTGCTGGTGGTCGGGGAAACGGCCGGCTGGCGGGCTTGGGAGAGGCACCCGGAGCACGGTGCCCACTTTGGGGTAGATGATGGCCACGGCCGCCGGCGCGGCAGTGCGGCTACGGGGCGAAAGCGTCAGGGTCGAATTCATGGCGAAAGGCAATGGATGGTGGAGAAAACCAATGGGTGCGGCGGGCCAGTTGGGCCAGGGCCGCGGTGGCCCGGCCGAGGTCGGCGTCCGTATGGTCGGCCCGCAGGCAGAAGGCTACTTCGGGCACGCCGGGCCGGGTTTCGCCGGCCAGCAACAGGGTATTGAGGCCGGCCCGGCGCAGCTGCTGGTGCAGGCCCAGGGCGGCCGTGGTGCGGGCCAGCACCAACTTCTGCACGGGGAAAAACCCGCCGCGCGGCGTCAGGCCCACCCGCTTCAACGCGCCCCGAAACCGTCCGATGCGGCTGCACAGGCGCTGGCGGGCGGCCTCGCCGTGGCGGGCATCGTGGCGGAGCGCCGCGGCCGCGGCCCAGGCGTGCCAGGCCGAAACCGGGCTGGTGTGCACCCGCGTTTCGGCCCGCCGGCGAAACTGGGCAATGCGCGCCGCGCACCCGGCCAGCACCGCCACCGGCACGCCCAGCCCCTTGGCCAGCGAGCTGATGGTGAGCAGCTCCGGCCCGGGCGCATGGGGGGCCACCCCCGCCCACGGCAGCAGGCCGCCCCCGCCCTGCCCCAGCGGCCGGCTGGGGCAGGGCCGGCCGCCCAACACCCCAAACGCCTGGGTATCATCAACCAGCAGCACGGCGCCAGGGCAGGGCGCCAGCAAAGCGTGGTACTGCGCCAGCGGAGCGGGCCCGCGGCCGGGCAGCCAGCCGTCGGTCAGCAGCCAGGGGGTGCGGCCCTGCTGCCGGTAGGTGTGCAGCAAACCCGCCAGCCCGGGCAGATTATCGGATTGAAACTTCACCACCGGCAGCCCCCGCAGCCGGGCGCGCAGGCTGCCCCATTGGCCTACGGGGTAGAGCCGCTCATCGAGCAGCACCACGCCGCGCGGCGGCACCAGCGCCAGCACATCCCAAAACAGATGCAGGGTCGAGGGTGCCATTTCGCCGGCTTCGAGCCCCTGGCGCTGCGCCACGGTATGGGCCGCCCAGTGCGCCCGGTCGTCCTGGGTTAAGACGGCCGGGCGCCCGGTGGTCAGGGCCAGGCCCGGCGGCGGCGGCGGCAATGCTTGGGGGCCCAGGTACAGCGCCGAGGTGAAATCGAGCATGGGCCGGACGGTGGAGGTTGTTCTTATATGAAACGGCAAGGCTAAGTGCCGTCGAAGCAGCTGTGCTGCTTCGTTCCGACGGAGGCTTTCCCTTACTCGTCCAACAGCCGCCGCCGGGGTGCGGGCACGGCATACGGCCGGCGCGGAGCCAGCGGGCCGTTGAGCTGGCGGCTGCGGCGGAGTTGGCCCTGGTTCAGCGCATTTTGCCGCTCAATGAGCTGCGCGGGCTGCAGAAACCGCTCCTCGTTATCGGGCGTGTTCTGGCGGATGTCGCCGAGGTCGGTGGCGAGGTCGATGCCCGTCACGGCCTTGTAGGCGTGGATGTAGCGCTGGATTTCCTCGCGCCAGTAGTGGGCCCAGTTGGCGGCGCTGGTGGCGCCCACGGTGGGGCTGTTCCAGGAGCCGTAGCGGATGCTGAGCAGCAGCTGCTCGCCAAACGCGCCCAAGTCGCGGAAGTGGGTGATGTTGGTCGGGTTCCAGCCCTGCAGGCTTTTCATGTTGTCCACGCGGTCCATCCAGGGCTCGGTGTAGGGCACCATCACGCGGCCGCCCAGAAACTCGCGCACCTCGGGCCGGGCCAGAATCCATTGCTGGGTGAGCATCTCGGCGCGGGCCGTCCAGGGCAGGTCGCCGTACTGGTTGTGGGCGCCTTCGGCCAGGGTGAGGTGCACCTCGCGCAAGTGGTTGAGAATGGGGAAACCGTCGGGAATGACCGTCGTGAAATTGGCCTGCTGATAAAACTCGGTGCAGGCGCGCAGCAGGCTGTGAAAGCCCCGCAGGAAGAAAGTGCGGTGCTCGGCCACGGCAATGTTCTGCACGCCGCGCCCAATCAGCCCAAAGCCGTATTCGTACTGGTATTCCAGGTTGCGGCGGTTCAGGGTGAGGCGGTTACGCTCGTCCTCGATGTAGCCCCAGATGATGTTGTTCAGGGGCCGCAGCGGGTCGATGGCCAGGTTGGCCAGCGGGTCGGGGCCGGGGCCGGGCCGGCGCACGTTCTGAAAGCGCAAGCTCAGCGCGTTCATGGTTTGCACCAGGCCGCCCTCCTCGTGCCAATACGACCAAATCAGCTCCATGAGCGGGGCGCCCTGCACCCGCGATTTGAGGATGCCGTAGGTGAGCGTGCCGCCCGTGATGAGGTCGTCGGGGTCTTTGAGGGGCACTTCCTTCAGCTTCTCGCGGATGCTTTCGAAGTAGGGCACCACCAGCACCTTGCTTTCCTCGGTGCCCAGGTTTTCGAGGTAGTCATCGCGCAGCTCTTCCAGGTCGAAGGGCACGCCGCCGGTGCGGCGCAGCTCATCGGCGGCCCACTGCGGGTTGGGGTCGCCGAAGCCGGTGCCGGGGGCCAGGCCGGCCTCCTGCATCAGGTAAAACTCGGTGGCGTATTTGAGCAGGGTGTACGACGCCGACCGGCTGAACGGCAGCTGGCGCGAGGCAATGCTGGCCCGCGCCTGCGCCCCCAGCGCCGAGTTGCGGTCGGTCAGCACGTTGTCGATGAAGTTGCAATACTTGTTGAAGTTCACCGTGCGGCGCCGGATAAGGCCCCACAAAAACTGGTCGTCGCTGGGCTCGCGCTGGGCCTGAAACAGCGTGACGGGCAGCGGCAGCGGGGCCACCACTGCCGGCCCGGAAGCCGGCGGCGGTGGCGGGTTTGGGGTGGGCGTCGGGGTCGGCGCGGGCGCAGGCACATCAATGACCTTGCTGCGCACCCGCAGCCGAACCTCGCTGATTTCCAGCCCCACGGCGTATTCCTCGTTCTTCAGGGGGCGGTCGGCCAGCAGCCGGCCGCGCACCACAAAGCCGCCGGCCTCGCGCCAGTTGTTCAGGCGCCACTTCAACACCGCCACGTTGTTGCTGATGGCGAAGCGGTTGCCGTCGGTTTGCATCGGGGAGCAGTACGGCAGGTCGGGGTCGCTGGGGTCGCGCTGCAGCTCAATCTGCCGGTTTTTGATGCTGTAGGTAAAGCTTTGCTCCAGACGGGGGCCGGGGTCGCCCTCGGGCTTGAATTCCAGGGTGAGGCTGCCGCCGCTGCCCAGCAAGGTGGCGAGCGAGGCGTTGCCCGCGGCCGACAGCTTCAGCTCCAGCGCCGTGTCGTCTCCCAGCTTGATGGCCGGGCTGGTAAAAGCCAGCGCCCCTTGCAACGGGAAGCCTGATTTGGAAGTGGGTTGGTTGGATTCCATGATGAATTATGCGGTTTGAAGTGAGGGAATGGCCGGCGCCGGGGCGGCCGGCACGGCGCAGTAGTTGCGGGCCCGGTTCAGGGCCCAGCGGTTGAGCATGTGCGAGAGCACGCGCCCTTCGTCGTTGGTCGTGATGCGGCCGTCGGCCTTGGCCTGGCCCACCACCGCAAACACCAGCGACGGGGCCACCAGCTCGCGCAGGTGCGGGTGCTGCTGCCAGGTGTCATAAAGGGCACGCAGCTGGTCGGGCTGGCGCTCGGCCACCGGGAAGATATCGGCCACCTGCTTGCCTTGCAACGACTTAGGCCGGTGGCTTAGCACCAGCTCGGCAAAAATGGGCAGCACGGTTTCGAGCCGGTGAATAAGGTCGCGCTTGTCGGCGCTCAGCTCGTCGAGGGGGTACAAATCTTCCCATTGCTGGCTCAGGGCGGCCCACTGCGGACCGGGAAATAGCAGGGCGCCAAACGCCAGGCTTATTTTCACCCGAATCCAAGGAAAAGGGTGCGGCCCGTCGGTTCCAATGCGGAACACGAAGTAGCTGGGCAAACTCACCACGCTCAGCAGCCCGTAGGTGGCCGTGATGCCCAGGTGGCCCATGGCCCAGCAGTCGGACAAAATCTCGTTCAGCCAGCGGCTATACAGCTGCCACGGCAGGGCATCTTCCTTGTGGCCTTCGGCTATCACCTTCTCGATGGCCTGCTTGAGGGAAGTAGTCAAATCCAGCAGTTCGGAGCCCTGGTGGCCCACTTCGTGGATGAGCGAGGCGGCAATGCCCGAGCCAATCATGCGCTCGCGCGGAATCTGAATCACGCCCACCGGGCTCAGGTCGCCGCCCGGCAGGCGGGTGCGGGCCCGCCGAATGGCCGCCCCGTGCCCCCGCTCCAGAAAGCACACCAGCGGCGGCGCCGTGTAGTAGTTGCCGGGCAGGCACAGGGCGTCTTCGGCCAGCACATCCAGCCCCGCCACCCAAGTGCCGGTGCCGTGCTCGGAGCGCTGCCCCAGGACGTCGGCGAAGATGTCGACCTGGTCGAGCAAATTGTTGAAGCGCAGTTTCAGCAGCACGTAGCGGGCCTGGGTTTTGGCGGCGCTCAGCCGGCGGCTTTCGGGGCTGTGCAGCCACTTCACAAAGGCCAGCAGCTTGCGCCGTAAATCGAACGCCACGTGCGCCAGGTGCGCGTTGATGGCCGCCTGCGCCGGCGCCGACACGGCGGCGGCCAGCACCATGGGCGTACTCAGCGAGAACGAGCGCACGGTTTGCAAGCGGCTGAACAGCGCCAGCGTTTCGTTCACCAAAAACCGGGTATCGGCAGCGGTTCGCATGGGGGTTGGGGGTTGAAGGGATGGCAGAAGTGAAGGCGGACCTATCGCATTGGCCGTCATGCTGAGCGCCGCCGAAGCATCTCTACTGCTTCGTTATTACACCGTTGATTAGTTGCGCGGCAGAGATGCTTCGGCGGCGCTCAGCATGACGACATAAAGGACATTTCGTCAAAAGCCAAAAGCCCTTTACAGCTGGATAACCAGCGTGTTGCCGCGGCGCAACCAGGTGCCGCGCGTGGCGCCGCCTCCGCCCGGCTCGCCCATGTCGCCAGCCTCGGGCCCGTCGTAGCCCGAAGGGTCGTAGCCGTTGCCGTCGGGCTGGGCTTGGCCGTAGTTGTTCACCTGGCTATAGTCGTTCGAAGCATAGCCGGGGCCGGGCACCGCCGGACGCCGGAAGCCGCCGAAACCGGGCCGCGCCGGCCGCCGGGCGCCTTGGCGCTGGCCGGGCCGGCCATTCAGGCTGCGGAAGGTGCCGTTGGGGTTGCGCGGGCGCAGCAGGCCGGGCGCGTGCTGGCGCGCGGCCCCCGCCAGCGCCTGCCGCACCACCGCCGAGGCCGGTGCGCCGCGGCGCTGGCTTTGCAATGCCGCCGCCCGGCTGGCGGCCGAGTTGGCGAAGCGCACGTAGGCGCGGGCGGTTTCAAATTCCTGGTCCTCCGGGCTCAGGCCTTCGAGCTCCAGCTCAAAGAGGTTGCCGGCGGCCGAGCCCAGCTTGTTGCCAATCATGCCGCCCAACGGGCCGCCGAAAAAGGTGCCCAACGCGCCGCCCGCAATGGGCAGGGCTTTTTTGGCCACCGTTTTGAGCACGCCGCCAATGGCCCTGCCCACGCCCGACTTAGCAAAATTGCCAATGGCCTTGCCCGCGCCCTTGATGAGCTTGCCCAGGAACATGTTCAGCTCCTGCTCGTTGGTGACTTCCAGCAGCTCGTGGGCCAGCTCCATTTCCAGCGTTTCGTTCAGCTCGCCGCTGTACTCGTTGCCGTACTCGTTGCTGAATTCCTGGCTGTATTCGTTGGCGTATTCGCCGCTCATCTCGAACGACTCACCCTGAGTCGCACCGCTGGTTTCGCCCAGGTACTCGGGGTTAAACTCAAAGGTTTCCATGGAGTAGCCGCCGGCTTCCAGTTCCTGGCCGATGGCTTGCTCAAATTCCTGAGAAAATTCGTTGTTGTACATGACATTGGGGGTAAAGTGAAGGAGGTGAAAAAGCGGTTTGAATGCGTTTCATCGCTGGCTACAAGCCGTAGAGGACCACCGTGCCGTCGGCTCCCCGCTCCCACTGGCCGCAGCGGGCGCGCCGCGCCGGGCCGCTGAGCTGCAGGCCGCCATCGAGCAGGCCGGGGGCGTAATAGGGCGCCGAGGCGGTGAGCACCTGCCGGCCCAGGGCGCCGGGGCGCAGGCGCGGGTTGCGGCGCAGGGCGCGGTGCGAGCGCCGGGCCACGTCGCGGGCAAAGCGCACGTAGGCGCGGGCAATTTCCAGCTCCTGGTTTTCGGGGCTGAGGGCTTCCAGTTCCAGGCCAAACACCTTTTTGGCGTTGTCGGCCAGCAGGTTGCCGGCCTGGGTGCCCACCCAGTTGCCGGCCGCCGAGCCCGCGTAGCCGCCCGCCTTGCGGCCGGCCCACTGCCCGGCGCGGGCGCCCAGCGGCCCCAGCCGGCCGCCCAGCGCGGCCCCGGCCCGCCCGCCCAAGGCGGCGCCGGCCTGCCCGCCGTACTGGCCGGCCAGCTGCGGCAGGGTTTTCTTGCCGAAATCGACAAGGTAACGGCCCACGCTTTGCCCGGCCGGCGACTTGGCCAGCTGCGAGGCCGCACCCGCCACCTGGCTCACCAGGTTGCCCAGAAACTGGTTCAGCTCCTGTTCGTTGGTTACTTCCAGCAGTTCGCCCACCAGCTCTTCCTCGTTGTTCATTTCGTAGGCCTCGCCGTTGTATTCGTTGCTGAACTCGCCGTTGAATTCGCTTTCGAACTCCTGGCCCAGCTCCTGGCCATACTCGAATTCCTGGCCCAGTTCCTGGCCGTATTCGCCGGTGGTTTCGTAGTTCTCGTATTCGCCGTTGACGGCGGCCCCGGATTCAAATTCCTGAAGGGTTCGGTCGATGTTGTGCATGGCTGACTGGGGAATAATGGGTTGATGCCTCCCCTGTTTTCAATCGCAGTGCCAACTGTGCCAATGCCGTTTCCAGCCCGTGGAGCGGGTTGCCGCCCGAAATAAATTTCGGCAAAGCGCAAAAGGCCCGGTTTCCGCGAAAAGGGTTTCGCCTAGCTGGTGCGCCCCGGCCGGGCGGCGGCCAGTGCCCAACCATTGCGCTGGGCATCGGTGTAATGCTTCCGGGGGCGCCGCGATAAATCGAACAAAGGCATTTTGCTATCTTGCCACCGCGATGCCCCGCGCCCACGTTATGCCTCCTTATTTACCCGGCCTCCACATTCTTGCCACGTTTGCCGCCCCGCCAGCCGCCCTGCACGACGCGGACGCCTGCCGCGCCTTTTTCGATGCCCAGGTGCTGGCCTTCGGGCTGGAAAAGGTGGGCGAAGCCTACCACAGCTTCCCGGCCGATGAAAACGGCGCGGGCGGCTTCACGGCCGTGCTGGCCCTCACCGAGTCGCACCTGAGCATCCACACCTGGCCCGAGCACGGGCTGGCCACGTTCGACGTGTTTCTGTCGAACTTCCGGCGCGACAACGCGGCCACGGTGCGCGGCATCTACGCCGCCACGCTGGCCTTTTTCGGGGGCACCGAACACAGCAAAACCGAAGTCCGCCGATGAGCGAAACCGCTACTCCCCGGCCCGAGTCGGCCCAGCTGAACTGCCCCAAGTGTGGCACCAGCATCACGTACTACGACGTGGAAGGCAGCGAATACTACGCCTGCCCGCACTGCCACGCCTACTTTCGGTGGTCGGGCGAGGCGCAGCCCAAGGTGTTCGGCAAATACGACCAGGCGCCGCCCACCGCCCCGGCCCTGCCCATTGGCGCGGTGGGCACGCTTCGGGGGCGCACGTTCCGGGTGTTGGGCGTGGTGTCGCGCCGCGAGGCCAACCACCCGCAATACAGCTGGCGCGAGTACCAGCTGTATCAGGCCGATACCCAGCAATATGCGCAGCTGGCCGAGTTCGACGGGCACTGGACTTTTATTTGGGCAGCCAGCAAGCTCGATGCCGACCGGGAGGAGTACAAGCTGGGTGATTTCAAAATATTTAACAAATACCAGTCGCGCGTGAACTGGGCGCTGGGCGAGTTTGACTGGGACATTGAACGCGACGACACGCTGCACGTCACCGAATACATCAACCCGCCCCGCCTGCTGGTGCAGGAACAGCGCGGCAAGGAGCAAAACTGGTACCGGGGCCACCACGTGGCGCCCAATGAGCTGGCCGAAGCCTTCCACCTCAGCCGCAGCGCGTTGCCCCACCAGGAAGGCACAGGCGCCGTGCAGCCGGCCCCCGGCAGCGAAAGCTCGTCGGCCCTGTGGAGCCTGACGGGCATTGTGGTCGCGCTGCTCTTGCTCACGCAGCTGGTGCTGGCGTTTTGGAGCACCCAGCCGATACTGAGCCAAACCATTCAGGTGGAGGCCGATACCACAGCGTCGGCGCCGCCCGGCACCGGGCGCGTACTGGTATCGCCCTCTTTCACGCTCGACCACCAAACCGCCCTCGAAATCGACCTGAAAGCCACGCTCAGCAACCAGTGGCTGGAGCTGCCCGTGAGCCTCGTGGACGAGCAAACCGGCCGGGGCTTCGAGTTCACCAAAAACATCGAGTTTTACAGCGGCGTGGAAGGCGGCGAAAGCTGGAGCGAAGGCAGCCGCGACGTCGACGCCGTACTCTCGCGGGTGCCGGCCGGCCGCTACCACCTCAATTTTTACCCCTTCACCGAGAAGGGTGTTTCGCCCGAAATCAGCGTGCAGGTATGGGCCGACCCGGCCCTGCCGTCAAACTTTTTCGTGGTGGTCGGGCTGGTGCTGCTGCTGCCGATGCTGCAGGCCCTGCGCCAGCACTTCCACGAGCGCAACCGCTGGGCCAACAGCGACTACAACCCCTACGACGCCGAATAAACCGCCGCCATGCTCGAACGCCTGCTAATTTCCCTGCGCCCCGTGCGCCTCTACGCGCTGCTGCTGCTCCTGCCGCTGGGCTGGTTTGCCTGGGGCACGGCCACCGGCACCCGCCTGCTCGGCGACGACAACGAAAGCACCGAAACACTCACCGCCGGCTCCGGGGGCGGGCGCAGCACCGTCGGCCACGCCCGCTTTTATCACAAGTAATTTTTCAGTTTATGGAATACCTCAACCCCAAGGCGTTCACGGCCTCCATCGTGTATTCGCTGCTCGGCATCTTCATTCTGGTGGTCAGCTTTTACGTGTTCAACAAGCTGACGCCGGGCACCTTGCGCAAGGAAATAATAGAGGACCACAACACGGCGCTGGCCATTCTGGGCGCGGCGTTTATGCTGGCCGTGGCCCTCATCATCAGCGCCGCCATTCATGGTTGAAACCGACTTGGAGCCGGTGGTGGCCCCAGCGGCCCGGCGGCAGCAGTCGCCGGGCTTGCTGCTGCTGGCGGTGGCCGTCATTGCCACCTGCGGGCTGATTTATGAGCTGATTGCCGGCACCTTAGCCTCGTATTTGCTGGGCGACTCGGTGACGCAGTTCTCGACCATCATCGGGGCCTACCTCTTTGCCATGGGCATCGGCTCGTGGCTATCAAAATTCCTGGAAGGTTCGCTGCTGCGCTGGTTTATCCGGCTCGAAATTCTGGTGGGCATCGTGGGCGGGTGCATGGCGCCGCTGCTGTTCGTGTCGTTCGAGTACGTCGCCTCGTTTCGGCTGCTACTGTATGTGCTGGTGGGCCTCACGGGCGTGCTGGTGGGGCTCGAAATCCCGCTGCTGATGCGCATTCTGGAAAACCGCTACCAGTTCAAGGACTTGGTGGCGCGGGTGTTTGCCGTCGATTACGTAGGGGCGCTGCTGGCTTCGCTCATATTCCCGCTCGTGCTGGTTCCACAGCTCGGGCTGATTCGGACCTCGCTCTTGTTTGGGGCTTTGAACCTAGCCGTGGCCGCCGTGGTACTGGCCCGCTTCCCCGAAACGCGGCCTTACCGGCGGCGCTTTGGCGTGGGCATCGCGGTGGCGCTGCTGGGGCTGGCGGTGCTGTTTGGCTTCGCCAACCGGCTGCTGGCTTACACCGAAACGTTGGCGTTTCAGGACCAGGTCATTTACTCGAAGTCGACGCCTTACCAGCGCATCGTCCTCACCCGCAACCCGCGCGAGCTGCGCCTGTTTCTCAACGGCAACCTGCAGTTCAGCTCCGCCGATGAATACCGCTACCACGAGGCACTGGTGCACCCATTGCTGCAGGCGCTGCCCCAGGCCCGCCGGGTGCTCGTGATGGGCGGCGGCGATGGCTTGGCCGTGCGTGAGCTACTAAAATATCCTCACATTCAAAGCATTAAGCTAGTCGACCTTGACCAGGGCATGACTAGTATTTTCCAGCACAACGAGCTGCTACTGGCCCTGAACAAAGGCTCGCTAAACAATCCAAAAGTGCAGGTTATCAATGCTGATGCCTACCAGTGGGTGCGCCAGGACACGGCGCATTATGATGCTGTTATCGTCGACTTTCCTGACCCTGGCAATTACTCCATTGGCAAGCTTTACTCAGCCGCGTTCTACACGGCGCTAGCCAAGCGGCTGGCACCCGGCGGGCGCATGGTGGTGCAAAGCACCTCGCCGTATCTGGCGCGGCAGTCGTTCTGGTGCGTGGCCCACACGCTGGCGGCCGTGGGCCTGCACACGTTGCCCTATCACCTCTACGTGCCTTCCTTCGGCGAGTGGGGCTACGTGCTGGCCGGCCCCGACGCCCACTGGCGCGGCGATGCCGGGCCGCTGCCATCGGGCCTGCGCTACATCACCCCCGGCACTATTCACGACATGCTCCGCTTCCCACCCGACATGAGCGAGGTACCAACCGAGGTAAATCAGCTGAATAACCAGGCCCTGGTGCGGTATTTTGAGGAGGACTGGGGGCCGTATGTGCATTGATAACTCAGGCATTTTCATCCCAGTACGTCATGCCGAGCGCAGTCGAGACATGACGCGTGCCGGAGTAATTCTTACGATTGGATAACTACCACATGCGAGATGCCTCGGCTGCGCTCGGCATGACGTGCTGAAATAAAAACGCCCTTCTTCAAATCGCCCCTCTTCCCACTTTCCATCTCCCCTTCTTCCTACCTCCCCGCCTCTCCCCATGCCCAACCGTCGCACTTTTCTGGCCCAAGGCGGCGCGGCGCTCACCGGCGCGCTGCTGCTGCCGGCCCTGCCCGGCTGCGCACCTACTAACTCGCTGGCCCACATTAAAGGCCGGATGCAGGGGCAGGACGCCACCACCGGCCACCTGCTGCGCGACCCCAGCCGCATTCCCGCCCCCACCGAAACCTTCGAAACCGAGGTACTCATCATCGGCGGGGGCGTGGCGGGGCTCTCGGCTCGACGCTGGCTGCACCGCCACGGTCTCACCAATACGCTGCTGATGGAGCTGGCCGCCGAAACCGGGGGCAACGCCGCCGCCGGCCGCAACGCCGCATCGGCCTACCCCTGGGGGGCGCACTACCTGCCCGTGCCCGACGTACGCAACGTGGAGCTGCTGGAGTTTCTGCAGGAAACTGGCACGCTTACCGGCTACGCGCCCGACGGATTACCCATTTACAGCGACTATCACCTTTGCCACGACCCCGACGAGCGGTTGAGCATCGACGGCCACTGGCAGGACGGGCTGGTGCCCAGCCTCAATCTTTCGGCCGACGAGCAGGCACAGTTTGCCCGCTTCTTCAAGCTGATTGAAATCCTGAAAACGGCAAAGGGACACGATGGCCGCGACGCCTTCTGCATCCCGCTCGACCACGCCTCGGCCGATGCGGAATACCGCCAGCTCGACCAAATTTCCTTTGCCGATTACCTAACTCGCGAAGGCTTCACAGCCGCGCCGTTGCGCTGGTACCTGGACTACGCCTGCCGCGACGACTATGGCGCCCTGGCAACTCAAGTTTCGGCTTGGGCGGGGCTGCACTACTTCGCCAGCCGCAAGGGCCGCGCCCATAACGCCACCGGCGGCGACGTGCTGACCTGGCCCGAGGGCAACCATTTTCTCACCGAACACCTCCGCCGCTGGGGTGGCGGGGCCATTCAAAACCACACGCTGGCTTACGACCTGCGCGAAACCGCCAGCGGCGTCGAGGTGCTCACCTACAACGTGGCCACCCGCCAGGGCACCCGCGTGCGGGCCCGGCGTGTGCTGCTGGCCACGCCTCAGCACGTGGCCCACCGGCTGCTGGCCGGCATTCCCGGCCACGCCCTTCCCCCGCCCGATGCCCTGCATCACGCCCCCTGGCTCATCGCCAACCTCACCGTGGAGGGCCTGCCGCAAGGTCCCGGCCGCCCCCTTAGCTGGGACAATGTTCGCTACGGCAGCGCCTCGCTGGGCTACATTAATGCAAGCCAGCAGTCGGTGCGGCAGGAAAGCGGCGCGCCCAAGGTCATCACCCTCTACTGGCCCCTCACCGACGAGGCGCCCGGCCCCGCCCGTCGCCGCGCCTACCAAACGCCCTACGCCGAGTGGCTGCCCCGCGTGGTGGCCGAGCTCGAAACTTACCACCCCGGCGTGACGCCCTACCTCAAAAACGCCGACCTCTGGGTGTGGGGCCACGGCATGGTAGCCCCCACGCCTGGCCTGGTGTGGGGGGGCGCCCGGCAGGCCGCTATGCAGCCCGTGCGGGACCGCATCTACTTCGCGCACACGGATTTCAGCGGTATTTCTATTTTTGAGGAAGGCTTTTACCAAGGCATCCGGGCGGCGCGGGAGATGCTTGAAACGGCCGGTGTCTGATAAAAGGAACGTCATGCTGAGCGCAGTCGAAGCATCTCTACCGCGCAACGTAATCATTTACTCTCGCGGTACAGATGCTTCGACTGCGCTCAGCATGACGGGCCATCGATTTTTCTATCCTCATTCTATCCGCTTATGCCCCAACCCTGGATTCGCTCGGCCCGCTATGACGGGCTGCTGATTCTGGCGCCGCCGTTTCTGGCGCTGGGGCTGGTGCTGCTGCTCCCCCCCGCCTACCGCAGCACGGCCGAGATGCCGCTGCTGGCCTGGGTGGCGCTGGTGGTGCTCATCGACGTGGCTCATGTGTACGGCACCCTGTTCCAGACCTATTTCGACCCGCTGAAGCGGCGGCAGCGGCGCACCCTGCTGTGGGTGGTGCCGCTGGCCTGCTACGCGGCCGGCGTGGCCCTGCACAGCTTGGGCGGGCTGGTGTTCTGGCGGGTGCTGGCGTACCTGGCGGTGTTTCATTTCATCCGGCAGCAGTATGGGTTTCTGCGGCTGTATGGGCGGCAGGAGCCGCGCACCAAAGGCGCCTGGCTGGCCACGGTGCTGATTTACTACGCCACCATCTACCCACTCCTGTACTGGCACCTCTCGCCGGGGCGGAACTTCAACTGGTTCATCGATGGGGAGTTTGTGCAAACGGACTGGCCGGCCGGCCGGCTAGTAGCCACGGTGCTATACGTGGCCTTAATCATAGCCTATACCGTTCGGGAGGCGCTGCTTTGGCGGCGCACCCGCACTTTTAATGTGCCCCGCAATCTGCTACTGGGCGGCACGCTGGCATCGTGGTACGCCGGCATTGTCTGGTTCAACGGCGACCTGGCCTTCACGCTGCTCAACGTGGTGTCGCACGGCATTCCTTACCTGGCGCTGGTCTGGAACGGCGGGCCGTCGTCGCGGCAGGCGCCCGCGCCGCCCCGGCGGGGCGCCTGGGCCGGCCGCTACGGCCTGCTGGTGTTTCTGGGGGCCGTGGCCCTATTCGCTTTTCTGGAAGAAGGGCTGTGGGACGGGCTGGTGTGGCGCGAGCACGGCGCCGTGTTCGGCTGGTTTCAGCAGCTGCCGACGGTGGCCAGCCCGGTGTTGCTCATGTGGCTGGTACCGCTGTTGGCCCTGCCCCAATCAACTCATTACGTGCTCGACGGCTTCATCTGGCGCCGGCCGAAGTAGCTTGGACGCTGCGAGTCCGAGTAGTGAGCAAAGCGAGCAGGCGGAATTGCAAGCTTCCTGACGCAAGTTGCTCGCTCTGCTCGCTGCTCGGACTCGCAGCGTCCAAGCTACTTCACTATTACCAACTCCACGCGGCGGTTGAGGCGGCGGGTTTCCTCGCGGTCGTTGCTGTACTTGGGCTTCGAGCCGCCAAAGCCGACGGTGGTAATGCGGCTTTCGGCCACGCCGCGGCCCACGAGGTAGCGCTTCACCTCGGTCACCCGGTCTTCGGAGAGCTGCTGGTTCTTGTCGGCGGGCGGCTCGTTGGAGGTGTGGCCTTCGAGGCGGATTTCGGTGGCGGGGCTGGCTTGCAGGGCAATGGCCAGGCGGTTCAGCTCGGCGTAGGCCGTGCCGAGCAACGTGGCTTTGCCCTGGGCGAAGAGGATGCTGGGCAGGTCGATTTTAGCGCCCACAGCGGCGGGCAATAGCAGCAGGTCGCGGCGGGGCGAGCCGGCGATGACCACCGTGTCGCCCACCGTGAGGAAACCGCCGCCGGTGGCCGTGAGGTAGTATTTGCCCGGCAGCAAGGACAGCTGGTAGCCACCGGTGTTATCGGAACGGCTGGTGGCGTTGTACTGCACACCGGCCGCATTGGCCAGCAGGTTGGCTTTTACCACGGCGCTGGCCACAGGCTGCTTGGTGCGCGAATCCAGCACGCGCCCGCTCAAAAAGGCCCGCACGTTGGGGTCGAAGTCAACGGCTGCGACGGGCGCGGCCGGGAGCGAATCGGTAGGCACGGCGCGGCCGGTGCGCCAGATGTCGCTGGTGGCGTTGGGCGCGGGCGACGACGAGTAGTAGGCCGTTTTGCCGTCGGGCGTCAGGCTGAGGTAGGCGTTGAAGCCGGGGCCGTTTAGGGCGGGGCCCAGGTTGCGGGGCTCGCTCCACTTGCTCCAACTGTCATCAAGACGCTGGCTGACGAAAATATCGGCCGAGCCATAGCCCATGTGCCCGTAGGAGGCAAAATACAAGGTTTTGCCGTCAGGCGTAAGCCAGGGCGCGAAGTCAAAGCCCGGCGAGTTCAGCACCGGCCCCAGGCTGGTGGGCTCGCCGAAGCCGCCCTTGCCGTCGGGCCGGCTCAGGTAGATGTCGTTGCCGCCCTCCGAGTCGCCGCGCTCCAGCGAAAGCAGCAGGATTTGGCCATCGTTGCTTACAAAATAGCCCGCCCCGGGCACCGCTGTGTAGAAATTACTGATACCCACCGGCGAAGGCCGGGAGCCTTTCGCTGGGCCACTGCCGACCGCCGCGCTGCTCACCTTGCTCACGCCCTCGTCCCGAAACCCGTTGGAATCATACGTGCCGCGCACAAACAACGTGCGGCCATCCGAGCCGGTGGCGGCCACTACCTCGTTATTCTGGGCGGTATTTACGGCGTCGAGGCGCGTGGGGGCGCCCCAGGTCTGGCCCTTGTCGGCGCTCTGGCTCACCCAGGCATCGCCCGAATCGGTGTTGCCTTCGGTGTTGCCGGCAAATTTGGTGCGGGCAAAATACAGCGTGCTGCCATCGGGGCTGAGCACAGGATGCAGTTCGTTGCCCGGCGAGTTGAGGCCGGCCAGCGGCTTGGGCGCGCCGAAGGACGACGGGCCTTCCAACACATTCAGGCGGAGCCGAAACAGGCGCCATTGCTGGCTGGCCCGGCCGTTGCCCTTCTGAGCCACCACCGGCGTCCCGTTGAACTTATCCGAGGCGGCCAGCGCCGCCACCCGGGTTTCGCTGCGGTTTTCAAGCTGGAAGCTGCCGGCTGGGCCGGCCGGCACCAGCCGCCACTGCTGCTGCTCGCCGCCCTGGTACGGGCGCTGCACCAGCGGCTGGTTCTCGCCGGGCTTGTCGGCGGTCAGGCACAAGCTGCTGTTTTTGGATTCAATTCGGTAATACTCGCTGCCCTGACGGATGGGCACAAAGCGCCACTGTTGGCTGTTGGCGTGCGTGAATTCCCACTGCACAGCGGCCGCGCCGCTGGTAGTGCTGGCGCCGGCCACGTCAAGGCAGCGTCCGCTGCCGCGGTCAATCAGGCCGTAATACGCCCGCTCATCGGGCACGAAGGAAGCTTGGGCGTGGGCAAAAACAGGCAGCAACAGTATCAGCGACAGCAATCGAATCATCAGCGGGGGCGCGGAAAAGGGCGCGTGGGTGCATAACGCAAAAGAACGCCGAAATGATGGGAACGGGCAGGATGAGGAAGGGATGGGTGCACCCTGAACGTCATGCTGAGCGCAGCCGAAGCATCTCTACCGCCATAGTAAATGGATTACTCGCGCGGTAGAGATGCTTCGGCTGCGCTCAGCATGACGTTCCAGTACATCTCCTAGGCTTCCCCCCTCACGCCAGCAGTTTGTGCTTGATGGCGTACTGAATCAGCCCCACCACCGACTTGCAGCTGGTTTTGGTGAGGATGTTTTTGCGGTGCGTTTCCACGGTGCGCTCCGAGATGAAGAGGGCCGTGGCAATGTCTTGGTTGGATTTTTCGGCCGCCACGAGGCGCAGAATCTCCTTTTCGCGGGCGGTCAGCTCGGCCACTGGGGCGGCGCTGGGGCGCTGGGCTGGCACATCGAGGTGCTGAAGCAGCGTCTGGCCCACTTCCTGGCTGAAATGGGTGCGGCCGGCGGCCACGTTGGCAATGGCGGCGCTGAGCTCGGCGCGGGTGGTGTTTTTGAGCAGGTAGCCGGCCCCGCCCGCCTCCAGCACTTCCATCACCGACGTGTGGTCGTGAAACATGCTCAGGGCCAGCACTCGCACCGCCGGGTAGCTGGCGCAGATGTGCCGGGTGAGCTCCACGCCACTCATCTGGGGCATGTTCAGGTCCACGAGGGCCACGTTGATGCTGGGGTGGTCGTGCAGGCAGCGCAGGGCATCGGCGCCGGAATTGGCCTGGGCCACCACGCGCACCGTACCGTCGGATTTGAGCAGGGTTTTAATGCCTTCAATCACCATCTGGTGGTCATCTACCAGCAGCAGGTTGGTGCGGGCCGGGGCAGCTTGTGCGTCGGACATGGAAGGGATGTTTGCAGAAATTATAGAAGGAGTCGACCAGCAAGCAACGCGGGATTGATTGACCGGCTCAGGCCAACCCGCTTCTCCTGCTAATACATTAATTCAAACATACTTCAATTTAGCCGGGCTTCGCATCAATTTCAAAAGAATTTACCGCACAATATCGGGGCCTCAGGCCGGCAGCGGCACGGTGGCCGCAACGGTGGTGCCGTGGCCAGGGCGGCTGTCGATGTCGAGCGCGCCGCCGAGGTAGGCCACCCGGCTGGCCATGTTGCGCAGGCCCAGGCCGGCGTCGGGGCCCAGGGCGGCGGGGTCGAAGCCCACGCCGTTGTCTTCCACCAGCAGGGTCAACTCGTGGGCATGGCGGATGAGCTGCAGGTTGATTTCGGTGGCCCGGGCGTGCTTCACAATGTTCTGCACCGCTTCCTGCACCACCCGGTAGAGCGTGCTTTCCACGTTTGCCGCCAGCCGCACGTCGTCGAGCCCCAGGGTTTCGAGGCGAATGCGCAGGCGGCCGGGCTGCTGCATCTTGTCCAGAAACTCGCGCACGGCCCGGGCCAGCCCGCGCTTGATGAGGGCGTTGGGCAGCAGGTTGTGCGAAATGTCGCGCACTTCGCACACGCTCTCGTCCACCAGCCCCAGGGCGTCGCCGAAGCGGCGCTGCTCGTCGGGGCTCAGGCGCGGGGCCAGTTCCTCGCTCAAGGCGTGCACGTTCAGCTTCACTACGCTCAGTAACTGGCCCACGCCGTCGTGCAGGTCGGCCCCGATGCGGCGGCGTTCGGCCTCCTCGGCTTCGAGCACGGCGGCGGCGCGGCGCTGCTGCAGAGCCTGGCGCTCTTCGGCAAACTCTACTTCGCGGCGCAGGCGGCGGCGGTTCAGCAGCAGGTAGCCCACGCCGGCCAGCAGCGCCGCAATGGCCAGCCCCGCCCACAGCTGCACGCTGCGCCGCCGGATGACCTGCTGCTGGGTGCGCAGCCGGGCGGCCTGCACACGGTTGCGGGCTTCCTTCTGTTCGGTTTCGTACTGGGTTTGCAGCTCGGCCACGGTGCGGGTGGTGGCAGCCAGGCGCAGGGTGTCGCGCAGCAGCTCCATGTCGCGGCGGTAAGCGAAGGCGGCGCGGTAGTCGGCGCGGGCGGCGGCCAAGTCGGCCAGGCCTTCGAGGGCGTCGGCTTCCTCCTGCAGGTCGCGGTTGGAGCGGGCCAGGGCCAGGGCCTGGGCGAGGTAGGGCGCGGCGGCGGCGGCCTGCCCGGTTTGCACCAGCGACTCGCCCAGGATGGAATACAGGTCGGCGCGGGCGCCGGGCGTCAGGTTGCCGGCCACGCGGCGGTTGAAGGCCGCCTCCACCCGGCGCAGCAGCGGCAGCGAGGCGGCCCAGTGGCCTTGGTGCTGCTCCAGCACGGCCAGCGTGAGCAGCAGGCCGTCGTTGGCCGTGGTATCGGGCTGGGTGCGCACCACGGCCAGCCCTTTGGCTACGTAGGCCCGCGCCCGCGCGAAGCGGCCCGCGTCGCGGTGAATGATGGCCAAGTGGTTGAGGCAGTGGATGACGTAGGCCGGCACCCGCGCCTGCTGCCAGCCGCGCAGGCTCTGCTCGTAGGCGGTCTGGGCGGCGGGCAGGTTTTGCTGCTCCAGGTAAATCTGGCCAATGGCCCCGTACGAATCGGCCACGGCGGCCGTGTCGTGGGCGGCCTGGCGCAGGCGCAGGCCGCGCAAGCTCAGGCGCATGGCCTCGGCAAAACGGCCCTGGTTGATGCGGCGCTTGGCGGCGTTGGCGAAGTTGTGGCCGGCCCACAGCGGGTTGCCCAGCGCGGCAAACTCCCGGGCCGACCGCAGGTGCAGCTGCACCGATTCGTCGTTGTGCCCGCCCTGGGCCGCCAGCGTGGCCAGGTTGTAGCCCACGCGCGCCAGCCGCTTCCGGTCGCCGATGGCGGTGGCCAGGCGCGCGGCCTGGCGACCGTAGCGGCCGGCCTGGGCCGTGTCGTTGTACTGGAAGTTGAACATCAGCGTCACCAGCGCCTTGGTGCCGAAGGTGTCGTGCGGGTGCTGGGCCAGCACGCGGCGCAGGCTATCCACCTCGCGGGTGTCGCGGGCGGGCGGCAGGATTTGCGCCTTGGGCTGGGCGTGGGCCGCGCCGGCCAGGGCCAGCATAACCAGAGTGCCGCCCATTAGGCCACGGATTTTTATCATGAAATCAGCATTAAATCATTCCCGTGGCCCTTGTAGCGCCGGTGGGCGGGCCGGCCCGAAGCATTCATCATTGCCCCCGTCAGGCCGGCACCGCGCTCAGCGGCACTTCCAGCGTGACGGTAGTGCCCCGGCCCGGCGCGGCGTCAAAATCGGCTCGCCCGCCCAGGTAGGCCATGCGGCTTTCAATGTTTTTCAGGCCGATACCGGCGTCCTCGCCCAGGTCGGCGGGGTCGAAACCCACGCCGTTGTCTTCCACCATCACCGTCAGCTCATCGGTGTTGCGGATGATTTGCAGGGTGATTTCGGTGGCCTGCGCGTGCTTGAGAATGTTCTGCACCAACTCCTGAATGACGCGAAACAGCACGTTCTCCACCGTGGGCGGCAGGCGCCCGCCCTGGTCCAGCCCCACCACTTCGAGCTGCACTTTGAGGCGGCCGTCGGGCGCAATTTTGTTCAGGAAATCGCGCACGGCCTGGGCCAGGCCACGCTTAATGAGGGCGTTGGGCAGCAGGTTGTGCGAAATGCTGCGCACCTCCCGGAAGCTCTCGTCCACCACGTCCAGCGCGTTCTGAAACATGGCCTGCTGGCCGGTAGTGTTCAGGTGCAGCTCGCTGCCCAGCGCCTGCAGGTTCATTTTAGCAGCCGTCAGGAGCTGGCCCACGCCGTCGTGCAGGTCGGACCCGATGCGGCGGCGCTCGGTTTCCTCGGCATCGAGCACGGCCTGGGCGCGCAGCTGCTGCAAGGCCTGGCGCTCCTCGGCAAACTCCACCTCGCGGCGCAGACGCCGCCTGGCCACCCAGGAATAAGCCAGGCCCGCCAGCAGCAGCGCCACCAGCGCCCCGGCCCACAGCAGCGTGGTGCGCCGCCGGATGACTTGCTGCTGCGTCTGCAGCTGCTGCGCTTGCAGGCGGTTCCGGGCGTCTTTTTTCTCGGTGTCGTACTTGGTTTGCAGTTCGGCCACCTGCTGGGCGCTTTCCTGCTGAAAGATAGAGTCGTTCAGAAACTGAAAACGCTTCTGCCACTGCAAAGCCTTCGCCGGCTGCCCGTTATCTTCATAAAGCGAGGCAAAACCATTGTATATCACCCGCACAATGGGCAGCGCGTGCAGGCCCCGGGCCAGGCGCAGGGCGTGCTGATAGGCGTCTTCGGCCTCGGGAGTGCGGTGCAGCAGGGCCAGGGCGTCGCCCAGATTCAGCCACGACTCGGCCTGGCCCTGCTCGTTGCCGTCGGCCTGGTCGATGGCCAGCGTTTGGCGGTAGTAGCGGTAGGCTTCGGCGCCGTTTTTCTGCTTCAAGGCCAAGCCGCCGAGGTTGTAGAGGGCCAGCACGGCCACGCTGGAATCGCCGAGGGCGCGGGACTTTTGCAGCGAGGTCCGGAAGTCGGCGCGGGCGGCGGGCAGTTGGTTTTGTTCCATCAGCACCGTGCCGCTGTTGTTGAAGGCCACGGCCAGCGGCTTGGCGGCGCGGGCGTCGCCGGCCTGAGCGGCCTGGCTCAGCAGGGCCTGGGCGCGGCGGGCGTATTGCAGGCTCTGGGCGTATTGCTGCAGGTTTTTGTTGGTGCTGGCCAGGTTCAGGTAAGCACTGCCCTGGCCCAGCAGGTCGTGGCGCTGCTCGGCCAGGCGCAGGGCCGACAGCAGGTGTTGGGCGGCGGCGGCGAAGTCGCCCTCCGCGTTGCCTAGCCGGCCCAGGAGCAGCAGGGCTGCTTGCTGCTGGGCGAGGTACGCGGGCGCGGCCTTAGCCTGTTGCAAGGCCAGCGCAGCCAGACGTTTGGCTTCGGCCGGTTCGGTGGTGCGCAGGGCGGTGGCATCGGCCAGCAGCAGGCGCAGCCGGGCGGTGTCGGGGGCCTGGGCGCGGCGCTGGTTCAGGCTGTCAACCAGCGGGGAAGTGGCCTGGGCCGTCGCCGGGGCCGGCTGCGCGGCGGCGCGCCCTACCCACGCAACCTCCATCGCGCCGGCTCCCAATCCCAGCCACCAACAAAATCGAAAAGCCCGATAAACGCCTCGCATCCTGACCACGGTTTTACGTTTGAATAACCCGAAAATATTAGCGCCGCTAAGTAAAGCAATTATGCCATACTCAGCGGCGCTTATTTTCTGATTTTCAGAAAGCCCGTACCCGCAACGCTTTAGCCCGGCTACAGCCCGTACTTGCTGCGAAATTTCTTGGCCAGGTAGGTCTGCTTGCTATCGAGCGAGATGCTGCGGCCGTCGATGAAGGCGCGCGTCACGGCGTTGGTGCGCATGTCGAGCAGGTCGCCCTGGCTGAGCACGAAGGTGGCGCTCTTGCCCGCTTCCAGCGAGCCGTAGTCTTTGTCGATGCCCATCATCTGGGCCGGCGTGAGCGTGACGGCGGTCAGGGCCTGCTCTTTGGTGAGGCCGAAGCTGGCCGCCGTGCCGGCGATGAAGGCCAAGTTGCGCGAGCCCGCCGTTTCCATCGAGCCCTGGTAGTCGAGGCAGAAGCGCACGCCGGCGGCCTGCAGCTGGGCGGGCAGCTTGTAGGGTTGGTCGTAGTCGTCGGCATCGCGCCGGGGCAGGGCGTGGATGCGCGACACCACCACGCTCACGTCGTTCTGCTTCAGGAAATCGAGCACCATCCAGGCGTCGCGGGCGCCCACCACGGCCACCTTCTGCGCGCCCATCCGCTTGGCGAAGCGCACGGCTTCAATAATTTCCTTGCCGTAGTCGGCGTGCAGGTACAGGGTTTTGGAGCCATCGAAAATGCCGGCCAGCGACGAGAGGCGCAGGTTTTCGCGGCGGCCGGCGGGCAGCTGGCGGTAGGCGCTGGCCTCACCCAGGAGCTGCTCCAGGTCGCGCAGCTGGGCTTCGCGGGCCTTCTGGCGCTTTTCGAGCGCGGCGGCTTCCTCGTTGGGGTTGTTGCGAAACACCATAGCGGGCCAGGTCAGGTGCTGGCCGTCGTCGGCGCGCACCACGGCGTCCTGCCAGTTCCAGGCGTCGAGCTGCACCACGCTGCTCTGGCCGGCCAGCAGGCCGCCACGTGGGGTGGGCTGGGCCAGCAGCACGCCGTTGGTGCGCACTGTGGGCAGGATGTCGGAGTCGGTGTTGTAGGCGATGAGGGCGCGCACGTTGGGGTTCAGCGTGCCCACTTCCTCTTCATCCACCGTGGCCCGAATGGATTCTACTTCGGTGAGGCCCAGCGTGGTATTGGGCAAAATCAGGCCCGGATACAGCTGCTGGCCGGTGGCATCAATGGTTTCGTAGCCGCCCTTGTCCTGGGTGAAACCGGCGGCGGGGCCAGCATACGTCAAGCGGCCTTTGTCGAAAGCCACCGCGGCATTGGGCACCACGGTGCCGTTGCCCACGTGCAGCGTGGCACCGGTGATGAGCATTGGTTTCACTTGGCCCGGGGCTGGCGTGGGCACCTGGGCCAGGGCGGCGCAGGTGGTGAGGGCGAAGGTGGCGGAGAGGAAGAAGCGCATGGGATAGGGCTAATTATTTGGTTGGCGGCGCGGGCGAAACCTCACCCCCTACCCCCTCTTTCTTGGAGAGGGGGGCAGGGGGTGAAATGTTACTGCGCGGTTTCTTTTTCTTCGCCCAGCGTGTCGCAGTGCCACAGGCCCTGGGCTTTGCCGGGGGCGGCCTGGGTGGGCGCGCCGCCTTTTTTGGCGGCCAGCATGGCCTGTACCAGGCGCTGCCGCTCCTTTTGAATATCGGCGCGCAGGGCGGCATCAGCGGTGAGGCTGAACATTTCGCGGCCGTCCACAAAGGTGTATTCGGGGTGGGCGTACACGCTGAGCGGGTTGTCGGACCAGAGCACCACGTCCGCATCCTTGCCTTCCTTGATGGAGCCCATTTTAGCATCCAAATGCAGCATTTTGGCCGGGTTGATGGTGACCAGACGCAGGGCTTCTTCCTCGGTGAGGCCGCCGTATTTCACGGTTTTGGCGGCTTCCTGGTTGAGGCGGCGGCTCATTTCGGCGTCGTCGGAGTTGATGGCCACGTTCAGGCCGGCCCGCGTCATGATGGCCGCGTTGTACGGGATGGCGTCCTTCACCTCGTTTTTATAAGCCCACCAGTCCGAGAACGTGCTGGCGTTGGCGCCGTGGGCTTTCATCTTGTCAGCCACCTTGTAGCCTTCCAGAATGTGGGTGAAGGTGTTCACCTTAAAGCCCATGCGGTCGGCCACGCCCATCAGCATGTTGATTTCGCTTTGCACGTAGCTGTGGCAGGTGATAAAGCGCTGGCGGTTCAGGATTTCAACCAGCGCCTCCAGCTCCAGGTCGCGGCGCGGGGCCTCGCCTTTCTGCTGCTTGCTCTTGCCCAGCTTATTCCACGCGCTCCACTCCTGCTCATACTCCTTAGCGCGGGTGAAGGCGTCCACAAACACCTGCTCGGTGCCCATGCGCGTTTGGGGGAAGCGCAGCACGTTCAGCTCGCCCCAGTTGCTTTGCTTCACGTTTTCGCCCAGCGCAAACTTGATGAAGCCCGGCGCGCCGCTGATTTTCATCTCGTCGGGGGTGCCGCCCCAGCGCATTTTCACCAGCGCCGACTGCCCGCCGATGGGGTTGGCCGAGCCGTGCAGCAGCTGCGCGGCCACCACCCCGCCAGCCAGGTCGCGGTAAATGCCCACGTCCTCGTTGTCCACCACGTCGCCAATCCGTACCTCGCTGGTCACGGCCTGGGTGCCCTCGTTCACACCGCCCGAAATGGCCAAGTGCGAATGCTCGTCAATGATGCCCGGCGCCAGGTGCTTACCCGTGCCGTCGATGCTGCGGCCGCCTTTGGGCAGCGTCAGATTCTTGCCAATGCGCGCTATGCGGCCGTTTTCCAGCAGCACGTCGGTGTTTTCGAGCTTGCCCGCGGCCTCGCTGGTCCACACCGTAGCGTTTTTGATGAGCGTAGGCGTTTGGTCGGGCATGGCGGTCCGGCCATAAGCGGCAAAGGGGTAGATGACGTTGCCCAGCACGGGAGGCGGCAGCACCTTGGCCGAGTCACGCTTGGCGGCGCGGGTGGCTTCCTCCTGCCGCACGGCTCGCCACTTCACCGGCAGGCCTTCAGCTGATAATCCCGCCAGCAGCCCATCGCCCTGAAACACGCGGCCTTCCTGGGTGTAGTAGCCACTCAGGCGCGTGTAGCCGGCGTCAGCAGCAGCGGGTTTGGGCTTGGCCTCCCCAGCCTTTCCTCCTTTGCCTTTGGGTTTGTCGTTAAGATTAAACACAATCGTGGCCAGGTCATTGGTCACGTTAATTGTGCCTTTAATGGTGTCACCAGCCGTGGGCACAATTTTCAACTCCGGCGCTTCGGGCTTGCCCTGGATGAGCATGGACATATCGGAGCCCACCCGAAACTCGTTTTTCAGGATTTTCTCGGCCGAAGTCAGGCTGAGCTTGTACACGCCGCGGTAGTCGGCCGGCACGGTGCTGAGCTGGTACCGCTCACCCTGCACCCAGTTGTCGAGCAGCACGTTATCGTCGGCCAGGAAGTGGGCCGAGCACACGATGAAGTTGGCTTCCATGCCCGGGCGCAGGGCCCCGAGGCGGTCCTGGGCGCGCAGCAGGCGGGCCGGCGTTTCGGTGAGGGCGCGCAGGGCAGCGGCTTCGCTCAGGCCGTACTGGGCGGCTTTGCGCAGGTTAGGCAGAAATTTTTTCTTGTCCTTGAGGTCGGCCGCCGTGAGGGCGAAGGGCACGCCGGCCTGGGCCAGCCGGGCGGCGTTGGCCGGGGCCAGTTCCCAGTGCTTCAGGTCTTCGAGAGGGATGCGCAGGGCGTCGTACACGTCGGCCACGTCGTAGGCGTCGGGGAAGTTGAGCGGCACGATGAAGGCGGCCCCGGTCTTTTTCAGGTCGTCGAGGCGCTGGTACTCGTCGCCGCGGCCCTTGATGATGTACTGCTGGCCGGCCTCGTCGCCCAGCCGGTCGGCGCGCAGGGCCGAGAGCTTGTCATTCACCTGAAAAATGGCCGGCAGCCCTTTCTGCTGCGTCAAAGCCTGCAATGACAGGTTCTGCTCGCGGCGCGGGTTGCGCTGGTTCCAGGCGGCGTCGAGGTAGGTTTGGCACAGCAGCGCGATGCTGCCCATCAGCGAGCCCGGGTAGTCCTGCGTGCTCGTGCCCTTGTCGAACGAAAGGCCCGCGGCGGCCCGGTCCAGCAGCAGCACCTCCTGCTCCCGGCGGTTGGTGTTGAGGCTGACCAGCGCCGCCGTGCCGCGCATGATGCCATCGGCCTGCTGCGTGAGCACCGCTCCGAAGCCCAGCGCCCGGTAGGCCGTGGCCTGGTCGTTGTTGATTTTGAACAGCTCGGCCGCATTCACTTCCGGATGAATAGCCTGGTTCCAGTCGTAGGCGCCGGTTTTCAGGCTCTCGAATTGCGGGCCGGCGCGGCGGCCCTGGCGCTGCGCAGCCGTGAGGTCGGGTACGCCGTAGCTGGTGTACACATCCACCAAACCGGGGTAGATGAACTTGCCGGCCACGTCCTGCACCACGGCTCCGGCCGGAATTTTCACGGCGCCGGCCGGCCCGGCGGCCACTACTTTCCCGTCCCGAATCAGCAGCGTGCCGTCGTTGATGCGGGTCTGGTAATCGGTGTAGAGCGTGGCGTGGGTGAAGGCAAACACGCCCGGGCGCTGGTCGTACACGCCGTTGCGCGGGAAGGTGCCGGGCTGGGCCCAGGCCGCCGGGGCCGCCAGCACCAGCAGCGCCGCCAGCGGCAGTTTCGATGTAGAAATTTTCATGCAGCGTAAAGAAGCAGACATTGAGAATTTCGCCAGAAAACCCAGCTTTCCTTCTCACTTTCTGTCAAATGTAGGCCCGTGTGCGGCGGGCTGGCAACGGCGCGGGCAAAATGCAAGTAATAATTATCTGACGCGGATTTTGCCCGCAGTTCTTTTCCATCCTTCCCTCCCATCCCCATGCGCAAAGGCACCAAAGTCAACTGGAAATACGGCACCGGCACGGCCACTGGCAAGATTGAATCCGTCCATAAAGAGCCCGTTACGCGCACCATCAAGGGCGCCGAAATCCACCGCAACGGCACGGCCGACAATCCAGCCCTCGTCATCGTACAGGACAACGGCGACCGGGTGCTAAAGCTTAAAAGCGAAGTGAAAGCCGCCAGCTAAGTATGCCATAAGGTGACATCACAGTTGGGAAGCGCATTCCTTCTCCTCCATTAAGCAGTTAGGCGAAAAGACGTACCTGACCCGATTACTGGCGAGGAAAAAAGGGCAAAGTCGAGAAAAGTCTAAATAATATGCATTTTCTGCTATTATTACAGATTAATTATCACCTTGCTTTTTTTTTTGAATGGATAACACCGCTACCCAATCAGCTGCCGCGCCGCTGGAAGAGTCAGACCGTTCCGACCTACTGGATGCCTTGCGGGGGTTCGCCCTTTTCGGCGTTTGCTTAGCCAATCTGTTCACCTCGTTCTCGCTGTGGGGAGAAACCGGGGCGCCCGCGCCGGCCAGCCTCGCCACCGCGGCCACCGACCCCGCCGCCGCCTTTCTCATCCGCGCCCTGATTGACGGCAAGTTCTACTCCTTGTTTTCGCTGCTGTTTGGCATTGGCTTCGCGGTGCAGCTCCAACGGTCGCAGGCCCGCGGCGACGCCAAGCTGGGCACCTACCGGCGGCGCTTGTGGGTGCTGCTGGGCATTGGGCTGGCGCACTCGCTGCTCATCTGGAGCGGCGATATTTTGGCGTTCTACGCCTTGGCTGGCCTGTTGCTGGTGCGCTTACGGGGGATTTCGGACCGGGCGCTCCTGCGCTGGGTCGTGGTGCTGCTGTTGCTACCCATTCCGCTTTGGGCTATTTTCTGGCTGGGAGGCGGGTGGAAGGCGTCTGTGCCGCTCACCCCCGGCTTACCGTTTTACGCCATTGGCGGGGCCATTGCCGAGTCGATGAAGATGACCACCTTTTACCAGGCCGTGGCCACTGAAAACTGGGGGACTTATCTGCGCATTCTGCAGGGCAGTATTTTCTTCCGATATGGCGGCTTGCTGTTTCAATGGCGGATTTGCAAGGTGCTGGCCATGTTTCTCTTGGGGCTTTGGGTGGGCCGGCATCAGATTTTCCGCAGCCCGGCGGCTCACCTGCCGCTACTGCGCCGCGTGGCCGGGTGGGGCCTCGCCCTGGGCCTCCCCGCCAGCCTGCTCAGCGCCTACCTCAACGCCGGCAGTGCTTATGACAATGGCGAGGCCCTGGGGCTGGCCCACGCCGGGCTCTATGCGCTGGGCGTAGGGCCACTGGCGCTGGCCTTTGCAGCGCTTTTTGCGCTGGCCTGGCTGGGCCGGGGCCGGGCCGTACTGCGCCAGCTGGCGCCGATGGGCCGCATGGCGCTCACCTGCTACCTGACCCAAAGCTTGATAGGCGTTTTCCTTTTCTACGGCATCGGGCTGGGCTGGATGGGCCACGTGGGCCCCACCCTGTTGTGGCCGCTGGCCGTGGCCATTATTGCCGCGCAACTGCTGGCCTGCCGCTGGTGGCTGGCGCGTTTCCGCTTCGGGCCCGTGGAATGGCTATGGCGCAGCCTCACCTACCGACAGTGGCAGCCGTTGCGCCGGGCCACGCCGCTGGTAGCGGCGGTTGGCTAACCCAAACGGCCACTCAGCGCCGCAGCACAATGCCGTTGCCCGCCCCAGCGCCGTCATCGGCCACGGCCACGCCATTGAGCACGGCCCGGCGGCGCAGATTCATGGCGCAGCTGCAGCAGCCCGGGCCTCCGGGCCGGTCGGCCACGTCGAGGTCGGTAAGGTCGTAGGAGCGGTTGACCCGCGGCAGCACAAAGCGGTAGTTGTAGTTGAGGTAAACCAGCGCAGGCCCCGCGCCGTTGGCCACGGGTAAGGGCAAATACTGCAAGTTGACGGCGCAAAACAGATTCGGGCCGCAAATGCCGGTGCGAATGGTGTCGAGCGGCGTAGCAAAGCCGGGCCGGGCGTATCGAACCAGGTAAGCACCTGCCACCTCGGCGCTGGTGAAACTACCTGCCGTCCGGCTATCAGTTTCAATGCGTACCACCAGGTTTTCGGTTTCCGTGCAGGGCGTGCAATTGTAGTTTTCACAATTTTCACCGCAGCTGGCCAGGTTGATGCCCAGCGAGGTAGCCAGTACCGAAGCGGCAAATTTTGTGCGATAGTAAAATTGCTTCATAGCGGCAGGAAGGAGGAATGTTAATATCGTTCAGCTGACCGCTGGCCGCCGCGTAAAGTTGCGTTATACTTAACACAAAAAATCCCCGCCAACATCAGCTGACGGGGATTTCTAAGTAAGCGACCTGCCGCAGGCGGTGGGCTTACAGGTTGTTTTTATCGGGCTTGATGAAGGCCTCCTCGTCCATCTCGGTGGGCACCACCACCACGCCCTTCTGGAGCATGGAGTTGCGCTTGCCGTAGAGGAAGTACACCACAAAGCCGAGCAGCATCCAGCCCAGGGCCAGTTTCAGGGTGTTCGAGTCGAGGGCCAGAATCATGAGCGTGCAGATGGCCGCGCCCAGGATGGGCACCAGCGGGAAGCTGGCCGACGAGAGCGGCGAGCGGAACGGCCGGGGCTGGTCGGGGTCGGAGCGGCGCATAATCCACACGCCCAGGCTCACCAGCACAAAGGCCAGCAGCGTGCCGAACGAGGTCAAATCGCCGGCCAGCGAGCCGGGCACGAAGGCCGCAAACGCGCCCACGAACACCAGCAGCGCCAGGTTCGACTTATAAGGCGTATTGAACTTGGGGTGCAGTTCCGAGAAGGCTTTGGGCATCAAACCGTCCTTGGCCATCGAGAAAAATACGCGGCTCTGGCCCATGAGCATCACCAGAATTACCGACGAAAAACCGAGCAGAATGGCCAGCGTCACGGCCGTGCCGAGCCACTCGTAGCCGGGCATGTGCGCCTTGATGGCGTAGGTTACGGAAGCCTCGCCGCCCAGGGCCGGGTCGGCAAATTCACGCCAGTTGGCCACCCCCGTCAGCACGTGGCCGAACAGGATGTAGAGCACCGTGCATACCGCCAGCGAGCCGAGAATACCGATGGGCATGTCGCGCTTGGGGTTCTTGGCCTCCTGTGCGGCCGTGCTCACGGCATCAAACCCGATGAAGGCGAAAAACACGATGGCCGCCCCGCCGAGGACGCCGCCCCAACCGTGCTTGTTCCAGGCCGTGTATTCGCGCACCACCACGCCGGCCGCGTTTTTCACGGGCGCGGCGTTTTCGGGAATCAGGTAGGGCGTGTGGTTGGCGGGGTTGATAAACTGCCAACCCACGGCAATGAATACCAGCACGATAGCCACTTTCAACACCACCACAATGGCGTTGAACATGGCCGATTCCTGCGTGCCCTTGATAAGCAGTAGGCTCAGCATGACGATGATGAACAAAGCCGGCAGGTTGATGAGGCCGTGCTCCAGCGTGCCGTTCACCACGGCGCTCTCGAAGGGCGAGTGGCTGAGGTTGTAAGGAATCGTATTAACGAAATCAACCTTTGTATGGACGGCCTCCAGCAGCTTGTTCAGATACTCGCTCCAGGCAATGCTGACGGTGGCCGCGCCCAGTGCGTATTCCATAATCAGGGCCCAGCCGATAACCCAGGCCACGAACTCGCCCATGGTGGTGTAGGCGTAGGTGTAGGCCGAGCCGGCAATGGGAATCATGGCCGCGAACTCGGCGTAGCACAAGCCCGCGAACACGCAGCCGATGGCGGCCACGATGAAGGCCAGCGTCACGCCCGGGCCGGAGGCTTGGGCGGCGGCGGCGGCGGTGCGCACAAACAGGCCCGCCCCGATGATGGCGCCCACGCCCAGGGCCACGAGGTTGCCGGCGCCCAGCGTGCGCTGCAGGGTGCCGTGCCCGGTGGAGTTGGCCTCGCCCAGGAGCACGGCCAACGGTTTTTTGGCGAAAATACTTGCCATGTGTTAGGTGTAAAGGAGGAAGAAGTGTGAAATAAAATGAGGTTGAAACAAGATGTTCCGACGCTATTTGCCCATGATTTTGGCCACGGCAACAGCGGCGGGCCCGAAATATAGGCAGCAAATTCCCTTCGATTTGGCGGGGCCGCCCCGACTGGCCGGTGCCGCCCGGGTTTCCAGCTTGCCCGCCGCCGCTTAAACCCGCTTTGCTTCGCCGCATCCAAGCCCATGTATCACCCCTATCGTTAATCTGATGAACAAGACCCTCGTTCTGCTTTCGGCCCTGCTCCTTGCCGGTGGTGCCGCCTCGGCCCAGGCGCCAGCCATTCCCGGCCCTGCCGCCACCCAAAAATCGCCCGACCAGCAAGCCCAGCGGCGCGCCCAGTACCTCGCCAAAGAGCTTGGCCTCACCGCCGACCAGCAGGCCCGACTGGAACCCATCCTGCTGGCCCAGCGCCAGGATATGCAAGCCATGCGCGACCGGGTGCAGACCAACGGCCGCCAGCGCGGCATGGGCCAGGAACTGAAAGCCTCCCAAGGCAAATACACCGAGCAAATCCGGGCCGTGCTCACGCCCGAGCAGTTTGCCCGGTTTGAGCAATTGAAAGACGAGCAGCGCGACAAGCTGCGCGAGCGCCGCGCCGGCAGCCAGGGCCTAGGCGCGAGGCCCTGATTCGCCGGCTTCATCTGCGAAAAAAGGCCGTTTATCGATGAATAAAGGCCGGCTCAGCTGGCGTCATACTCTTGGCATACTGCTTGCAAATACCCTGGCAAGCAAACGCCGCAACCGTTTTGGTTGCTCATTTCCCTCCAACCCCCCCCCTTCATCCCTTCTTCTAACATTATCATGAAAAAGACCCTGATGTTGCTTGCTGCCCTGGCCTTCACCACCGCCGGCACCAGCTTTGCCCAAACCGCGCCGGCTACCACTACCACCAAAGTAAAAATGCACGGCGGCAAAGGCGGCCACGGCCCCAAAGACCCCGCCAAGATGGCCGACCACAAAGCTGGCAAAATGGCTAAGGAGCTCGGCCTCAACGCCGACCAGGAAGCCAAAGTGGAGCAGCTTTTTCTGGCCCGCCAGCAAGAAAACCAAGCCCTGAAAGCCAAATACGGCGCTGACCGCAATGCCGCCCGCACCGAGATGAAAGCTTCGCACGAGAAGTACGAAGCCCAGCTCAAAAGCATCCTCACGCCCGACCAGTACGCCAAGTTCGACAAAATGAAGGACGAGCACCGCGGCCACGGCAAGATGCAGGGCGGCGGCAAAACCAAAGTGAAAGCCAAAGCTTAATTCCGCTCGCCTTTAGGCACTTCCCAAAGCCCCGACCAAACCGGTCGGGGCTTTTTTGGTTTGAAATGCCCGCCGGGGCAGGACCGTACATTGCGCGGCCTGCTTATATTTGGCCAAACCACCCGGTTACCAAATCCCCTCGCTATGCCTCCCCTCCCCAGTAGCACGGCCTCGGCTGTGCAAATCCAGCAGTTTTACGACAAGGGCCTGGCCCACGCCAGCTACGCCGTGCGCTGCGGCCGCCAGGTCGCCATCATCGACCCGGGCCGCGACCCCCAGCCCTACTACGACTTTGCCGACGAGCACGAGGCGCGCATCATCGCCGTGATTGAGACGCACCCGCACGCCGATTTCGTGTCGTCGCACCTGGAAATAGCCCAGGAAACCGAGGCCCCCATCTACTGCAGCAAGCTGGTGGGCGCCAAATACCCTCACAAAACCTTCGACGACGGCGACCGCCTGAAATTGGGCGCCTACGAACTGCACGCCATCAACACGCCCGGCCACTCGCCCGACAGCATCAGCATCCTGCTGCTGGACGAGCTGGCCCAGAGCCGCGCCGTGTTCACCGGCGACACACTCTTTGTGGGCGACGTGGGCCGGCCCGACCTGCGCGAAGAAGAGGCCGTGGGCGGCCACAAACGCGAAGAGCTGGCCGCGCAGATGTACAAAAGCACCCGCAACAAGCTGATGACCCTGCCCGGCAGCACCAAGGTGTACCCAGCCCACGGCCCCGGCAGCCTCTGTGGCAAAACCACCAGCACCGACCTCGACAGCACCATTGCCAAGGAACTGAAAACCAACTACGCCCTGCAACCTATGTCGCAGGACGAGTTCATCAAAGTGCTGCTCGAAGACCAGCCCTTTGTGCCCAAATACTTTGGCCACGATGTGAAGCTCAACAAGCTGGGCGCCCCCAGTTTCGAGGACAGCATCCGGGCCGTGCCGCACCCCGGCAGCACCGCCGCCCTCGAGCCCGGCGTGCTGATTATCGACGCGCGCCCGGCCGCCAAGTTCCGCGCAGGCCACCTGCCCGGCGCCATCAACCTGCAGGACGGCGGCAAGTTCGAAACCTGGCTGGGCTCGGTTGTGGGCCCCACCGAGAAGTTCTACCTGCTGGCCGACTCGCAGATTGCGCTCGACACGGTGGTGCGCAAAACCGCCAAAATCGGCTACGAGGCCAACATCAAAGGCGCCCTTCTGGCCCCCTCCACCTTGCCCGAAACCGCGCCGGCCGTGGATGTGGAAGCCGTACGCCAGCACCCGGAGCAATTCACCATCGTCGACATCCGCAACCACGCCGAGGCCAAAAATCAGGTTTTCGACAACGCTCTAGTCATCCCGCTGCCCGAGCTGCGCGAGCGCGCCCACGAAATCCCCACCGACAAGCCCGTGCTCATTCACTGCGCCGGCGGCTACCGTTCAGCGGCCGGCGCTAGCATTGTGCAAGCGGCGCTGCCGGGTGCCGAGGTGCTGGATTTGGGCGAGGCCATCACGGAGTTTCAGAAGGCGGCCGTGCATTAGCATGATAGGCGTCCCCGGCTTAGGCATTCTGCTGGTGCTGGCCATCATCCTGCTATTTTACTTACCCTTTATCACGGTCAAAATTTTAGCGAAGCTGGCGGCGTTGAACAGCTTTCCGGCCTCGGTCCGAAAAGCAGTAATTGTCATTACCTTTTTGCTTTTCGCAGGACTGACACTGCTTTTAATCAGAGCCAATCCCTACAATCTGGACTGGCTGCTGTTGTACGCCGTCGTTTCCACCTTGCTGTATTTCACGATTAAGTGGATTCAAAAAAGCAAGATTCCGGCTGCCTGATTCCGGCTCATTCCCCATTGGCAGGCTGCCAATGGGGAATTTGGCTATAAACCGAGTTAGTTTGAACCACATTGAACCGTAGCACAGACAATGGAAGCGAGTAGCACCAATCCCAAAGTTGATTTCTATTTTAATAAAGCCGAAAAGTGGCAGGCCGAATTAGAAATCCTGCGAACAATTGTTCTCGATTGCGGGCTGAGCGAGGAGTTGAAATGGGGCGTCCCCTGCTACACTTTTCAGGACAGCAATGTGGTATTGATTCACGCATTCAAGGGCTACTGCGCGGTACTGTTTCCCAAAGGTGCCCTGCTGAAGGACCCCAATGGCATCCTGATTCAGCAAACGGAAAATACGCAAGCCGCGCGCCAGATTCGCTTTACCGGTTTGCAGGAAATTGCTGACCGGGAATTCAGCATCAAAGCCTACATCCGGGAAGCCATTGAAATAGAAAAAGCAGGTTTGAAAGTACCCTTGAAGGATGCCTCCGAACTCCAGATTCCAGCGGAGTTCCAACAGAAACTGGAAGAAACACCAGCTCTAACAACCGCCTTCCGGGCGCTGACGCCGGGTCGGCAGCGGGCTTACCTGCTGCACTTTGCCGCTCCCAAGCAAGCCCAGACCCGTGCGGCCAGAGTTGAAAAATGCACGCCCCAAATTCTCAAAGGCAAAGGATTGAATGAGTAACCATTCCGTTGAGAGTGCTTGAAAAAGCACTGGCCCAAGGAGGTGCCGGGGCTTTTTCATTGCTAGCCGCGTGGGTATCTTTGAGATTCACTCTACCTTATGCGCGTCCTTCACACCGCCGATTGGCACCTCGGCCAGCACTTCCTCACCGGGCAGGAGCGCACCACCGAGCAGCAGGCTTTTCTCGATTGGCTGCTGCTCACGGTGCAAACGCAAGCCATCGACGTGCTGGTCATTGCCGGCGACATTTTCGATACCCAAACGCCGTCGTACACGGCGCAGGAGCTGTATTACACCTTTTTAGTGAAGATGCAGGCCACCGGCTGCCGCGACATCGTGGTGGTGGGCGGCAACCACGACTCGCCCACCATGCTCAACGCTTCGCGGCAGTTGCTACGGCAGTTGCGCATCCACGTTGTAGGCGGCGTGCCCACCGACCCCACGGAGCAGATTCTGCACCTGAACGCGGCCGACGGCCGGCCGGGACTGGTGGTGTGCGCCGTGCCCTTTCTGCGCGACCGCGACATCCGGCTGGCCGTGGCCGGCGAAACCCTCGACGACCGCCAAATCCGTATCCGCCAGAGCATTGCCGACCACTACGCCGCCTTGGCCAACCATGACTCGGTGCTCCGGCTGCGCGAGCAGGACGTGCCCGTGCTGGCTACCGGCCACCTCTACGCGGCCGGCGGCGAGGCCCGCGAAGGTGCCGAGCGCGACGTGCACATCGGCGGACTGGGTTTGATTGGGGCCGAGCATTTCCCAGTGGCGTTCGACTACGTGGCGCTGGGCCACCTGCACCGCCCGCAGCTGGTGGGCGGGCAGGCGCACATCCGCTATTCAGGTTCGCCGGTGCCGCTGTCGTTCACCGAGGCCAACGACAAGCAGCAGGTGCTGCTGCTGGAGTTCAAGGGCGCGGGCGCGCCGGTTATCACCAGCCTGCCGGTGCCCGTGACGCGGCGCCTGCAGCGCTTCCACGGCACGCTGGAGGAGGTGGAGGCCGACATTCTGGCCTACGACAACTCGGCGTTTCAGCTAGTGGCCTGGGCCGATGTACTGGTGCGCTCCGACGAAACGCCGGCCGAGGTGCAGCGCCGCGTGCAGGCCGTACTGCAACTTCAAAAAGCCCAGGTGCTGGCCCCGAAAGGCGTCCGCCACCAGCGCGCCACCGAAGCGCCGGACCTGGCCGAAAACGCCATCCCGCTGGCCTTGCTACACGAGCTGACGGTGGACGAGGTGTTTGGCCGGCGCGTAGCCAGTCTGCCGCCGGAGCGCGCCGCGGCCCTCACGGCCACGTTTGGCGAGCTGCGTCAGCTGCTGGCCGAGGCCGACCCGCTAGCCTGGGGCGGCGAGGCGTTGTGAGAGAGTCTTCGTTAGAGCCCTAAGCGCAAAAAGAACGTCATGCTGAGCGCAGCCGAAGCATCTCTACCGCGAGAGTAAATGATTACTACTGTGGTAGAGATGCTTCGGCTGCGCTCAGCATGACGTGCCAAGTGCGTTCCTATTCAGTCCGTTTCCTCCCCACCAGCCATAAGCCGCCCAGCACCAACGCGGCTACGCCTGCTGCCACAGCCACTACTGAAATTGGCTTTTTAGTTACGGCGCCCATTGGCTGACGGACAATATCTGCATCGCGGAAATCCTCGCCAGAGGTAGCGGCCAGAATCAGGCGGACGGTTTCGGCGGGCTGGTCCCACTGCGGAAAATGGCCGCAATTTTCAAACCAGTAGAGGCGGGCGTCGGGGAATTTTTCGAGGGCACGCGGGGCCTGGCGCGTGAGGCAAACCCGGTCCTGCCGGCCCCAGCCGATTACCAGCGGCGTACGCATGCTACCGGCGGGTGCGCCCTGCTGCACTTCGCCGTAGGCCAGATTACGCAGCAGCTCATCGAACGAAGGCGCGTGCGCGAAGCTGCGCATCTCATCGAGCGCCACGTGGGCGGGCAGCTGCCACGGGTGGGCCGAAAACTGGGCGAACAGCGCCGTGCGCGTCACGGCGTTGCCGGTGAGGAAAGGCATGGCGGGCTGCAGGGCCCGCACCAGCTTGGTGGAAACGGCTACGCTGTGGTAGAAGACCGGAATTTCCCAGCCCTGCCAGAAGCCGCCAGGGTCGAGCGACACCACCGCGCCCAGCACGCCGCCCCGCCGGGCCAGCTCCAGCACCAGTCGAGCACCCATGGAGCTGCCCACGGCGTCGATACCGAGCAGGTTTTGCGCGCGCAGAAAGTCCGTCACGGCATCGGCCAGAGTGCCGATGGTGACGGGACCGGCCAGCGGCGGCGTGTTGCCAAAGCCTGGCAAATCGACGGCAATGACTTCGCGCTCAGCGGCCAAATCTTCGATAATGGTTTGCCAGGAGCGCCAGCTGCCCCCAATGCCGTGCAGGAGCAGCAGGGGCTTGCCGGCCCCGCGTCGGATGTAGTTCATAATCATTTGGTTGGTTTTGGTGGCTTGTTTGCGGTCGGCCCGTCGCCCGTTGCCAGCCGCTAGTACCACCACTTTGCTCAACGGTGGGGCGCGGGGCAGAGTTATGATTGGTCTGAGCGGCAGGTGACTTGCAGGAACCCAAACCGGGCGGGCGGCCTTTTGCAGGCCGATGCTGCCGGGGGCTGCCGTACCTTCGGGAAAGTATTTTGGGAGAATTATCCGCATGAAAATTATCAGCGTCCGTTTTGCTAACCTGAACTCGCTGCCCGGTCCGTTTCTGATTCGCTTCGACGAAACGCCACTGGCCGATACGGGGCTGTTTGCCATCACGGGGCCCACCGGCGCGGGCAAAAGCACGCTGCTCGACGCCATTTCGGTGGGCCTCTACGGCCGGGTGCCGCGCCACGACCGGCAGGTGGGCGAAATGGTGAGCCGCCACGCCAAGGACGCGTTTTCGGAAGTAGAGTTCGAAGTGCACGAAACCAACGCCGACACCGGCGTGATAGACCGCGTGCGCTACCGCTCGCGCTGGGAAGTGAAGCGCAAAGTGCGCGGCGAAGACAAAGGCGCCCTCAACCCCGATGCGATGACGCTGGTTCTCAGCCCATCAAACGTGGCCGTCATCAGCGGCAAGGAAGCGGTGCCGAAACGGGTGGGCGAGCTGTCGGGGCTGGATTTTGGGCAGTTTGAACAGTCGGTGCTGCTGAGCCAGGGCAAGTTTGCGCGCTTCCTGCACGCGCCCGAAAAAGAGCGTAGCGCCCTGCTCGAAAAGATGACCAACGTGGGCATCTACTCGCGGCTGAGCGTGGCGGCCTTCGAGAAAGCGAAGGAAGAGGAGCTGAAAACCAAGCTTCTGCGCGCCAAGCTGGATGCCACCCGCCTGCTGACTGAGGAAGAGCGCGCCGAGCTGGAACGCCAGCTTGACGTGCTGAACGAGGCCGCCGAGCAACACCACGAAGAAGAGCAGGAGCTAACCGTGTGCCTCACCTGGCGCACCATTCTCGACCAACTCGACCGGCAACTCACCGAAACCGCCCGCGAAGCCGAGCGCCTGCGCCGCGACGACGAAACCCTGCAGCCCGAGTTTGTCCGGCTCGATGGCCACCTCCGCGCCGCGGCTGTCGACAAGCCGTTGGAGTTGGCTGAGGCAGCCGAAAAGGAAGTAGCCACCGACGAAAAGCAGCTCCGTGAGCTGGAAGAAGCCCTCCCTCAGTTGACGTTGGCCGCCGAAACGGCCGCCAACGCCCATACTGCTGCCACCGCGGCCCACACCCGGGCGCAAGCCGAGGAGGACCGGCTGCGCCCGCTGCTCAGCCTGGCCCAGCAGCAGGACGCGGCCATTACCGCCGCGCGGCACCAGCTCCAGCTGAAGCGTGATGCGCACGCGCAAAGTCAGCTAGCGCATCAGAAAACGGCTGACGACCTGGGCCGGGAGGGCCGGGAAATTGAAGCCCTGCAAAGCCAAAATGCGACGCTGGACCGCTGGCTCATTGAGCACAGCGCCGAGGTGGACCTGAAAAACCAGGTGCTGGCCCTCGACCGCGAAATCATCGACCTGCAGGGCGCGCAGAAGGAAATAGCTGCCCGCGACGCCCGCCGCGTCGAGCTACGCAAAAGCCAGGACCAGACCGCCGCCGACCTGCGCCGCCAGCAAACCCTCGAAACCGACGCCAAAGCCCGCAAACAGGCCATTGAGGACGAGGGCAAGCCCTGCCGCACCGAGCGCGACGCCTTGCTGCTGGGCACTACGGCGGCGGAGCTGGCCCAGCGCGCCGACGACCTCACCGCTCACCAGCAGGCCCTGCAACAACTGCTTCCGAAGGCCGAGGCCGCGCACGAGCACCACACCCGCGCCGAAACGCTGGCCGCACAGATTGAGCAGGAAGCGCCGGCCCTGACCACGGCCGAAACCACCACCCGCCACCTCGAAATCCGCCGGACCGATGGCCAAAACCTCCTCGAAAGCTACCGGCGCGAGCTGCGCGCCCAGCAGGCCCTGGCCGACCTCAACCAGCACCGCCAGCATCTGCAGCCCGGCCAGCCCTGCCCGCTGTGCGGCGCGCTGGAACACGCTTTCACCGCCGATTTTGCCGCCGAAGCCGACGAGCAGGAGCAGCGCGTGACGCAGCAGCAGCAGGCTCTGGCCAAGCTCGATGAAGAGCTGCGCCATGCCACTACCGCCCTGGCCCGCTGCCAAACTGAGCAGCAGCAGCGCCACAAGTTGCGGGCTGAAGCTCTGGCTGCGGCAAACCTGGCCCGGCAGCAGGCAATTGCGCTGGCCGCCGCACTCACCCCCGCCCCGCTCCAGCCCACCGACCCCACCGCCGTGCGCGCCCTGTTGGAAACCGCGACCCGTGAGCAGGCTGCTGCCGTGGCGTCGCGCCGCCGGGTGGCGGAGCTGGACGAGCAGTTGGCTAAGCTCCGCGAGCAGTACCTGAAGGAAGGTGAGGCCGCCACGGCGGCTCAGCGCGAGATTCCGCGCCTGCTGGAGCGGCAGGAAACCACCGCAACCGACCTAGCCAAGCTGGCCGATGAGTTGCTGTATTGGCAGGACCAGGCCGATATTTTTCAAAGCACCATTCGCGACTTTCTGGCGCCGCACCGGTTGCAGCTGCCCAGCCAGCCGCCCTACGATGGCATCCTGGCCACGCTTCGGGAGCGGGCCGACCACTACGAGGCGCAGGTAGCTACGCTGAACGAGCTCGGCAAAACGCTGCTGGAGAAAACCAGCAAGCACAAAGCCCGCACCGAAGCGCTGGCGCAGCAGGCCGCCCAGCTCAATGCCGCCGCTGATGCGCTGAAAACCGAGCAGCAGGTTATTGACCAGCAGCTGGCTGCTCGTCAGGCCCACTACACCGGCCCCAACCCCGCCGCCGAAGCCGAACAGCTCCGCCAAGCCACCCAGCGCCTGGCCAATGCCGCCCAGCGTGCCCAAACCCAATTGGCCGACCAGCAGAAAGCCCTGGAAATTCAGCAAAACCGGCAGCTCGACCCGCGTGCGCAGCGGGCCACGCACCGGGCCACCCTCGCCCAGCGCCACACCGAGCTGGCCGCCGCCCTCGCCGCCACCGGCATCGCCACGGCTGCCGAAGCCCGCGCCTTGCTCCTGCCCGCGCCCGAAGCCGAGCGCCTGACCCAGCGCCGCCAGGACCACCTCACCGCCCGGGCCGCCACGGCCCGCCGCCTCAACGACCTCACCGCCGAACTCACTCACCATGCCGAATCCGGCCTCACGCCGCACACCGCCGCCGAGCTTGCGGCGCAGCTGAATGCGCTGTCGGCGGCCGACGACATTCTGCAGCAGAAGCTGGGCGCCGTGGGCAACCAGTTGAAACAGGACGACGACGCCCGCCAGCTGCTGTCGGCCGGCTTGCAGGAGCTGACCTTGCGGCAGCAGGAAGAACAGCGCTGGCAGGACCTGAGCGAGCAGATTGGTTCGGCGAGGGGCGACAAGTTCAGCCAGTTTGCGCAGGGTCTCACCCTCACGCACCTGGCCCGGCTGGCCAACCTGCGCCTGCGCCAGCTCACGGGCCGCTACACCATCCTGAAGACGCCCAACCGCAACCTGGAGCTACAAATCATCGACCACGACCAAGCCGATACCGTGCGCCCCATGGCCTCGCTCTCGGGCGGCGAAAGCTTCTTGGTGAGTTTGGCGCTGGCGCTGGGCCTGAGCGAATTGGCCGGCCACAAGGCCCGCATCGAGTCGCTGTTTATTGACGAAGGCTTTGGCACGCTCGACCCCGAAGCACTGAACACGGCACTCGATGCGCTGGAGCGCCTGCAGCATTCGGGCAAGATGATTGGCATCATTTCCCACGTCTCGGACCTCAAGGACCGGATTGGCACCCAGATTCGGGTACGGCCCGGGGCGGGCGGCAATAGCACGGTGCATTTGGTGGGCATCATGGGCAACGAAACCAACTGCGCGGTGCTGTAGACAACTGGTTTGTACCCCGAAGCTGTACTCCGGCGCGTTGGACGATGCGGCCGAGCCGAAGCACCGCTTCAGAGTACGCTCAACGGCGGCCGCGCCGGTTGGTGATGCGTTCCACGCGCTGCTTGCGAATCCAGTTCAGGTAGGTCTGGAGGTCCTCGGCGGCGCGCAGGGCTTCCACAGTGGGATAGAGTCGGGCCAGTTCCCGGTTGCTCAGGAAGCGGTGGACGCTGCTGTGGCAGGGCTGGCACAGGTCGACCGTGGGGCCGTACTTGCCGCCTTCCTCGCGCGGCACCAAGTGGTGGCGCGAGGTGCTTTGCACGGTGCGCTCGCAAAGGCCGCATTGGGGCTGGGGGCTGGTATTGGGCGTGGGCCAGGCGTGGGGCCGGGAGCGTTGTCTTGCCATGACGTGCAACAAACAAATTCAACGGAGATTCTTCGCTTGCGAAATTGAACAGCGGCGGCGGGCCACAAGTTGCGGATTTGTTGTCAGGGCGTTACCTTGGCGTGTATTGAGCTTACTTGCATTGCTATAATCAATCAGCTTGGTTTGCTCATTTGCATTTTTCCGCTTCTTTTTATTACTACATGATAACAACTGTACGCTTCCAATTTGCCATGCCCCTGGCCCGTCGGGCAGTGGGTGCGCTGGTGGCGCTGTGGCTGCTGGGCACAGGCCACTCCGCCCATGCCCAAACCTGGATGGTGAGCACCACCGCCCAAATCAAGCTGGGCATTCTCGACAAATACGGCCAGCTGGGGCCCTACACGGCCACTTTTGTGGTGCACAACGAGAAAACCGGCAAGGACTATTTCCTGGTGAAGCAGTTGGTGAAAAACCAAACGGGCATCGACGTGCTGTTTCCCACCGACCCCTCCGACCCCGACTATTTCAAGACCGAGAGCGGCGAAGCGGCCAACGCCACGCCCGGCCGCTACACCTGGGAATGCCGCGTGAAAGGCGTGAAAGCCGTGAGCGGCCGCTTCGTGTTTCCGGAAGTGGCTAATGACGTGACGGTGATTAAGAAAACCGAATAAGAGCCATCCACCGTCGAATTTCCCCCAAAGCCTGGCCGTGCGCCGGGCTTTTTCGTTTAAAGCGCTGGTCTTATTCTGTTCTTTTTTCTGATTTATCCATGCCCCGCAAGTCTTTCCCCGAACTCATCAACAGCCCCGGCATGCCGGTGCTGGTCGATTTTTATGCCACTTGGTGCGGTCCGTGCAAGACCATGGCGCCCATTCTGGAGCAGGTAGCGGCCCAGCACGGCGGCAAGTTGCGCGTCATCAAAATTGACGTGGATAAGAATCAGGCCGTGGCCCAGCAATACCGCGTCCAGAGCATTCCAACGCTGATTTTGTTTCATCAGGGGCAGCCGGTGTGGCGGCAGGCGGGCGTGGTGCCGGCCGCCCAAATCACGCAGGCGCTGCAACCATTCGTGGGGAAAAACTAATCGTTGGCCAGCAGCCTGGCCCTCGGCAAACTATCTGACTGTCCTCAGCGTTGGGGAGGTGGCTACTTTTGCGCTATCCTCTCGGCTACTCTATGGGTCTTTCTTATTCTGCGCGTTATCTGTTTCTTATTGTTTTGCTTAGCTGGGCGGGGCCGCACCTGGCCCGGGCGCAGCAGCCGGCACGCTTCACCGTCAGCGGCACCGTTCGGAGTGCCAGGGGTGAGGCCCTGCCCGGGGCCAGCGTGGCAGTGCCGGCCCTCGGGACGGGCACCGCGGCCGACTCCCTGGGCCATTTCAGCCTGAACCTGCCCGCCGGCCGCCACCAGTTGCTAATCGCCTTCATCGGCTACGTGCAGCAGACCCGTGACCTCAACCTGACCCGCAACCAGCGCCTGAGCTTCGCCCTCGAAGAAGGCGGCAACGAGTTGGGTGAAGTGGTGGTGGAAGGCGCTGTCACGCTGCGGGAAAAGCTGAAAACCACCCAAATGGGCGTCGAGCACATCAGCATGCGCGAGGCCAAGCTGCTGCCGGCGCTGTTTGGCGAGGTCGATATTCTAAAGACCCTGCAGCTCAAGCCCGGCGTGCAGAGCGGCGGCGAGGGCACCAGCGGCCTGTTTGTGCGCGGCGGCTCGTCGGACCAGAACCTGGTGCTGCTGGACAATGCCCTGGTGTACAACCCCAACCACTTATTCGGGCTGTTTTCGGTGTTCAATTCCGACGCGGTGCAAGGCGTGGACCTGTACAAATCGGGCTTTCCGGCGCAGTTTGGGGGGCGGCTGTCGTCGGTGGTCGACGTGAAGCTGCGCGAAGGCGACCGGCAGCACTACGTGGCCACGGGCGGCATCGGGCTCATTTCGTCGCGCCTCACCTACGAGGGGCCCATCAACAAGGGCAAGGGCTCGTTCATCGTGAGCGGCCGGCGCACGTATTTCGACATTTTCACGCGCGCGCTCAACAAGGCCAACGAGGGAAAAGAGGACTACAGCCCCATTCCCGACTACTATTTCTACGACATGAACGCCAAGGCGAACTACACGCTGGGCGAGAAGGACCACCTGTTTCTGACCGGCTACCTAGGGCGCGACGTATTCGGATTCAGCAGCACGGGCGGCTTCAATTTTAATTTTAACTGGGGCAACACCATCGGCTCGCTGCGCTGGAACCACGTTTTCTCGTCTAAGTTGTTTGCCAACACCAGCGTGTCGGTGTCCGATTACCAGTACAACCTCACCAACAAGCTCGACACGTTCACCTTCGGGTTGGGGTCCAGCATCCGCGACTACACGGCCCGCACCGATTTCGAGTACACGCCCTCCGACCGCCACCTCATCAAGGCCGGCGCGCTGGCCACGCAGCACCGCTTCGGCGTGGGGCGCCTCGATGCCAACTCCGGCGACGGCCGCGTAAACTTTGGTTCCGACGTAAATTATTACGGCCTGGAAGGCGCGCTTTATGCGTCGGACAACTACAAGGCCACCGACAAACTGCAGCTCGAGGGCGGCTTGCGCCTCACCGGTTTCCGCAGCGGCAGCGACCAGTACGGTGGTCTGGAGCCCCGCGCCGCCGCCCGCTACGCCCTCAACGACCGCACGTCGTTCAAGGTGAACTATGCCCTGATGTACCAATACGTGCACCTGGTGACGAACTCCGGCGCCACGCTACCCACCGATATCTGGTACCCTTCGCGCCTGTCGGTGAAGCCCCAACAGTCGCAGCAGGTGAGTGCCGGCGGCAGCTTTTTGCTGGGCCAGGGCAAGTATCTGCTCACCAACGAGGTGTATTACAAATGGGGCCGCAACCAGGTTGATTTCCGCGACGGCGCCCAGCTTTTCGTGAACCCGGAGCTGGACGCGGAATTCATTTTTGGCAAAAGCTGGAGCTACGGCAACGAAATTTACCTGGAAAAGAAAACCGGCAAAACCACCGGTTGGATTGGCTACACCCTGGCCTGGAGCTGGCGCAATTTCCAGCCCCAGCGCGGGACCAGCGGCGTGAACAACGGCCAGGATTTCCATCCCAACTACGACCGGCGCCACAACCTGACTGTGGTGGTGTTGCACCAGCTTAATGCGCGCATCAACCTCACGGCCAGCTTCATCTACACGTCTGGCAACCTGACTACGCTGCCGCTGGGCCGCTTTGGGGTGCAGGACATTCCCGGCTCCAGCGTGGGCATCGACCCGCGCCCGGTGCCTCTCTACCCGGACCGCAATTCCTACCGTCTCATTCCCTACCACCGCCTCGACCTGGGCGTAGTCTACAAAATCGGCGCCCGCCTCAACCAAGACCTCACGCTGAGCATTTACAATGCCTACAACCGCCGCAATGCCTACTTCGTGTTTTTCGACACGGTGAGGGACAAGGCCACCGGCCGTACCACCGGCTTTGCGGCCAAGCAGGTGTCCTTGTTCCCAGTCATTCCTTCGCTGACGTACAATTTCCGGTTTTGATGAACGCCAGATGAGCATGACGGTCTTTTTGGCCACCGTGCCGGTTCAATAAACAATCCAATGTCCTTCTCGCTCAAACCCGCCGCCCTCCTTCCTCTCCTCCTGCTCGCGCTGGCTGGCTGCGGCAAGCTGCAAAACGACATCAACGTGCCGCTGCCCGTGTACTCGGCCGAGTTGGTGGTGGAGTGCTACCTGGAGCCCGGTAAGGTGCCCAGCCTAGCCGTCTCAACTTCGGTGCCTTACCTGGGCGCGGTCATTCCCCAGATTCCCACTGATGTCACGGTCACGCTCACCATGCCCAACGGCGCACAGGTGCCCCTGCCCTTCCAGCCCAACTACCAGGCGCTGGTCGACACCACTTCGGGCGTGAAATTCCACTCGCACATGGGGCGCACGCCACTGGTGGCCCGGCCCGGCGACGTGTTCAAAATTGACGTGGTCGACACCAAGGGCCGGCACGTAACGGGCACTACCACCATGCTGGCGCCCATTCCGATTGACTCGCTCAATTACAAGTTCAACGACAAAACCGGCTCCGAGCGCAAGGCCTATTTCCTGACCAATTTCCGCGACCCCATCAGCCTCGACGACTGCTACCGGCTGCAGCTACACAAGGGCGACCCCGCCAAAGGCGCCCTGCGCAAAAGCCCGGAAACGGATATGTCGGTGGAAGACCGGCTGCTCAATGGGCAGCAGTTCGTGCTCGGCACCAGCTACCGCTTCAACCGTGGCGACACCGTGACGGCCACGCTCTACCACATCGAGCGCGCGTTCTACCGCTTCCGGCAGTCGACGCGCGACGCCCGCAACGCCAACGGTAACCCCTTCGCCCAGCCTTCGGCCATCTACAGCAACGTGCAGGGCGGCGTGGGCATTTTCGCGGTGCTGAGCGGCACCCAAATGACGAAGGTGGTGCGCTGAGTTAACTTAAAAAAACGTCATGCTGAGCGCAGTCGAAGCATCTCTACCGTGGAAGTAATCAGATTACTGTTGCGGCAGAGATGCTTCGACTGCGCTCAGCATGACGTTCTGCTTATTGTTTGAGCTCCTACAGCCCCGCTACCACGGCCTTTATCAGCGCGGTCAGACGGGGCTCGGCGGCGGCAGCGGCGGCGAAGATATCGGCCAGCACCACGGGCTTGAGGTGGCCGGGCGCGCACAAATCGGTGATGACCGACACGGCCAGCACCGGCAGATTAAGCTGGCGGGCAGCAATAACTTCGGGCACCGTGCTCATGCCCACGGCATCGGCTCCGATGAGGCGCAGGTAGCGGTACTCGGCAGGGGTTTCGAGCATGGGGCCGGGCACGCTCACGTACACGCCGCGGCGGGTGGTGCCGGCCTGGCCCAATGCGGCGGCGGCGGCTTCGGCCCGGCGGAGCAGGTCGGCGTCGTAGGGCGCAAACATGTCGGGGAAGCGCGGGCCCAACTCATCCAGGTTCGGACCGATGAGGGGGTTGGTGGGCTGTAGGTTGATGTGGTCGTCAATGAGCATCAAGTCCGCAATATTGAAATCAGGGTTTAGCCCGCCAGCCGCATTGCTCACTAGCAGCTGGCTGATGCCCAGCAGCTTGAGCACCCGCACCGGCATGGCCACTTGCGGCATGGTATAGCCCTCGTAGTAGTGGAAGCGGCCTTGCAGCACGGCTACTTTCCGGCCGCCCATGCGGCCCAGCAGCAGGCGCCCGGCGTGGCTCTCCACGGTGCTGAGCGGAAAGTGCGGAATGTCGGCGTAATTGATTTCGTATTCGACGTCGACTTCCTTCGCCAGCGCGCCCAGCCCGGTGCCGAGGATGATGCCCGTTTCGGGCTGAAAGGCCTGGGAGTTAGCTTGGATGTAAGCGGCGGCTTCGTGGAGTTGGGAGAGCATGGGGTTGGAATTATGACAAAGTGTTAAAAAGCTGTCATCCTGAGCGGAGCGAAGGACCTTATCACCGTCGAACAAAAATTGCTCTAGCGTGATAAGGTCCTTCGCTCCGCTCAGGATGACAGGTGATTCAGACGACAAAAACTATTGAATATCCAGCGTGTAGGGCAGGCGGGCCTGCACGCCGCGCATCTGCATCAGTTGCTGGTATTGGGCGTAAGCCGGGTACAGCGGGCCTAGTTCGGTTTTGAGGGCGCGCACCTTTGCTTCGTCATCATCGCCGGCGCCGAAGCGGGCGAGCAGGCTTTCGAGGCTCGATTTCTGGCGGGGCAGGCGCTGCACGCGGTAGTCGTCGGCCGCGAGGTGGGCGCGGGCGGCGGCGATGTTGAGGGCATCCTGGTAGTCGCCGAGCACGTCCACGAGGCCGTTGCTTTTGGCTTCGAGGCCGCTCCAGACGCGGCCCGAGGCCAGGCGGCGCAGGCGCTCCACGGGCATGTGGCGGCCCAGGGCGGCCTTACTGGTGAAGTCGGCGTAGGTATTATCGACTTCGTGCTGAATGGTCCTGCGCTCAAAATCGGACAGCGGGCGGGTGATGGTGGGCAGGTCCGAAAATTTACCGGTGGTCACGCGGTCCACGGTGATGCCGAGCTTATCGGCCAGCAGCGGCTGGATGTTGGGCAGCACCATAAACACGCCAATGGAGCCCGTGATGCTGTTCGGATGGGCCACGATGGTGTCGCAGGCCATGGCAATGTAGTAGCCGCCCGAGGCCGCTACGTCGCTCATGCTGGCGATGATGGGCTTCACTTTTTTGGTCAGCAGCACCTCGCGGTAAATGATATCCGAGGCCAGCGACGAGCCGCCGGGCGAGTTGATGCGCAGCACCACGGCCTTCACCTTCTCATCGAGGCGGGCCTTGCGAATAGCTTCGGCAAACTTGGTGCTGCCGATGTTGTCGTCGGAGCCACGGCCGGTTACGATGTCGCCCTCGGCGTAAATCACGGCAATGCGGTTGCCGCTGGTTTTGCCCTCGCGCTCGTCGGCGTCCTTTTCTTCGGTGTAGTCGCTCAGGCTCACCAGGTTGGGGTTTTTGTCCTTAGCCAGGTCCAGCTTGCCGCGCATGTAGTCCTGGGCCTCATCGAAGTAGCCGAGCTTGGTCACCAGCTTCAGACGCAGGGCGTCGGGGGCGTTGTGGACCAGCATCGAGTCGGAAATCACCTTGAGGCGGGCCGGGTCGATGCCGCGCGATTTGGCCACCTGCCCCACCATGTAGCCGTTGATGGAATTCAGGAACGACACGGTCTGGTAGCGGGCTGAGTCCGAAAAATTCTCCCGGAAAAACGGCTCCACGGCGCTTTTGAACGAGCCCACGCGGAAAATGTAGGGCTGAATGCCGGCTTTGTCGAACAGCCGCTTGTAAAACATCACCTCCGAGCTCAGGCCGTTGAATTCGAGCGTGCCCTGGGGGTTGAGGTAGATTTCGTTGGCCACCGAGGCTAGGTAGAAGCTTTTCTCGGAGGCAATTTCGTGGTAGGCCACCACAAATTTGCCGCTCTTCTTGAAGTCAAGCAGCGCGTCGCGCACTTCCTCCAGCGAAGCCATGCCGCCCTGCACAATGCCCAGGTTCAACAGGATGCCCTTGATGTCGGAGTCGCCCTTGGCGCGGCGGATGGCCGCTTTCAGATTGACGAGGCCTGTCGAGGAGTTGTTACCGCCGAAGCTGAACCGGTCGTCGCGGCCCCGCTCGGTCAGCGGCTCGTTGAGCTTGAGCTCCAGCACCGAGTTGGAGGCAATCTCCTTTTTGTCGCCGGCGCTGGCCGCCACGCCGATAATGGCCGCCAGAATCAGAAAACCGATGAAACTGAAAGCCGCCAGCCCCACAATGGTGGCCAGCACAAACTTCAAAAATTGACGCATGATTTCTCGTTAAGAACCAAATAGGTAAAGGTATCGGGCCGTCCGGCCCGTATTATTTTCCGCCGAAGGCATAGCCCAGGGCGAACTCAAAGCTACGGTTGTGTATGCCGCCAATGTTCAAGCGCTGCCGCAGGGCCTTGTCGGCGTCGTTGTTGTTGATGTCAGTCACGCCATAATTCAGGCGGGCCGAGAAGAGCAGGCCATTCTTCAAATCCACGCCCACGCCGCCGCACAGGGCAACGTCGTTGCCGAAGTCCTTTTTCACATCGTTATCAACCAGCACGTACCCGTTGTTGCCGGTGGTGGAACTGATATAGCCCACCTGGCCCGTGTGCTGCCCGCTCAGTAGCAGGCCAAACTGCGGGCCGAGCTGCACGTTCACCACATCGCCCAGGTACACCTTCAGCAACACCGGCACGTTCAGGTAGTTCAGCTTGACTTTGTTTTCGTACGAATGGCCCGTCGCAACGCCCGTGTTGGTGGCGCCCTGCTGGCTAAACACCAGTTCCGGCTGAATGGCCACGCGCGCGGAGGGCCGCCAGCGCAGGAAGCCCCCTACCGCCAGCCCCGGCTTAAACTGAGGACTGGTGTTCAGCGACCCGTCGAGGACCGCTAGGCTCATGCCGGCTTTGGCTCCGAATTGCACATCAGTGGTTTGGGCGTGGAGCGTGGAAGTAGACGCCAGCGCCAGCGCGCCAAGGGCCAGTAAAGTTCTTGCCTGCATGTAGAAAAGGAGGTTGGAAGGATTATTCTTCAAAGCAACTACTTTCTGCCTACACTGACACCATTCAACGCCATAATCGGAACCACAAATAATCCGTCCCAATCCGTTAAAATCGCTTAAATCTGCGGTCAATAGCCATACTTCTCTCCCCACCAGTTGCGCAGCCGCTCCTGAATCTTGGCCTCGCTGGCGTTCAAGCCCGGCTCGTAGAAGCGCCGGCCGCTGAGCGCGTCGGGCAGAAACTCCTGCTCTTCAAAATTGCCCTCGCCGTTGTGCGAGTACGCGTATTCCTTGCCGTAGCCCAGTTGTTTCATGAGGCGCGTGGGGGCGTTGCGCAGGGGCACCGGCACGGGGTACACGCCGTTGGCCTTCACTTCCGCCTGGGCCGCCCGAATGGCCATGTAAGCCGCGTTGCTTTTGGGCGACGTGGCGAGGTAGATGACAGTCTGGGCCAGTATCAAATCTGACTCGGGCAGGCCGATAACGGTGCAGGCCTGGAAGCAGCTCGTGGCCAGCATCAGGGCATTGGGGTTGGCGTTTCCGATGTCCTCAGAGGCCAGAATGAGCATGCGGCGGGCAATGAATTTCACGTCCTCGCCGCCTTCCAGCATCACGGCCAGGTAATAGAGCGCGGCATTGGGGTCGGAGCCGCGCATGCTTTTGATGAAGGCCGAAATCACGTCGTAGTGCATTTCGCCGCCCTTGTCGTAGCGCGCCAGGGGCCGCTGGGCCACCTGCTGCACCACGGCATCGGTGATTTCGATGACGCCCTTTTTATCGGGCGGCGTGCTTTGCACCACAATTTCCAACAGGTTGAGCAGCTTGCGGGCGTCGCCGCCGCTCAGGGCCAGCAGGGCGTGGTCCTCCTTGAGCTTCACCTTCTTCTGCTTGAGCGCGGCATCCTCCGTCAGCGCTTTTTGCACCAGCCCGCGCAGGGTTTCCGCGCTTAATGCCTCCAGCACATACACCTGGCAGCGCGAGAGCAAGGCCGGAATGACCTCAAACGACGGATTCTCGGTGGTAGCGCCAATCAGCGTGACCGTGCCGTGCTCCACCGCGCCTAGCAGCGCATCTTGCTGCGCCTTGCTGAAGCGGTGGATTTCGTCAATAAACAGCACCGTGCCGCGCTGCCGCTTGGCTTTCTCAATCACGTCGCGCACGTCCTTTACCCCCGCATTGATGGCGGAGAGAGCCGAAAACGGCTGCTTCAGCTCCGACGCCAGTAGGTGGGCCAGGGTGGTTTTGCCCACGCCGGGCGGCCCCCACAGAATGAGGCTGGGCAAGCGGCCGGAATTTAAATAACGGCGCAGCACGCCGGTTTCGCCCACCAAGTGCTGCTGGCCGGCGTAGTCGGCTAGGCGGCGGGGGCGCTGGCGCTCGGCCAGGGGCGCATCGGGCCCGGGCCCGGGCGGCGGGGTGAAGGCGGCGGGTTCGTCGTCGGGAAATAAAGAGGCCATGGGGAGCGAAGTAGCGCGAACTTTGTGGTTAGCGTCCCCGCGCAGTAGCAACGACTCGGCTGAGGACGCGAACTACAAAGTTCGCGCTACCATGTCCAATCAACTCCGCGTCCACGCGGCCCTTTTCCTGGTCACCCTCATTTACGCGGCCAACTACTCGCTCTCCAAAGATGTGATGCCAGTGTACATGACGCCGTTTGGCATCGTTACGCTGCGGGTGCTGGGCGCATCGAGCTTTTTTGCCCTCATCAAATATTTCGTGGCTCCGCAGGACAAAATCATGGGCTGGGCCGACAACCGGCGGTCCATCATTTGCGGCATTTGCGGGATTGGGGTCAATCAGTTGCTGTTTTTTTCGGGCCTGAACCTGACTTCGCCCATCAGCGCCTCGCTGCTGCAAACCATCGCGCCCATCGTGGTGGTCATTGCCTCGGCCGTTCTGCTGAGTGAAAGAATTACGCTGCCGCGGGTGCTGGGTATTGCCGTGGGGGCAGCTGGTGCGGCTTCGCTCATTCTCAGCCGCAACGCGCAGGCCGCCATCTACCCGCACGCCACGCTGGGCAACCTGTTCATTCTGGCCAATGCCACGGTGTTTGGCCTCTACCTGGTACTGGTGCAGCCGCTGATGCGCAAGTATCACGCTTTCACGGTGCTGGCGCGGGTGTTTTTGGTGGGAGCCATCATCGCCGTGCCCTTCGGCTGGCGCGATGCCCTGACGGCCAACTACGCCAGTTTCCCCCTCAAAATCTGGCTGGAAATTGGTTACATGGTGGTGTTTCTCACCATCCTGGCCTATCTGCTCAACAACTGGGCCCTGAAATACGCCTCCCCGGCCCTGCTGGGTGTGTATATCTACCTGCAGCCGGTGCTGGCCGTGCTCATCGCCGTGAGCCTGGGCAAAGACCACCTCACCTGGGGTAAGGCCGGCCAAGCGGCGCTCATTTTCCTGGGCGTGTGGCTGGTGAGCCAGAAACCGAAAGCGGCGCCCGCAAAAGAAGTGCAGGTGGCTGAGGAATAGCCGACTTCATCCTCAGCTTATGCCTGTATTCCGTATAAGAAAGGTTGGTCTAGATGCATTTCCGGGTTGATTACCAGGGCCATGCGACTGGTTTTGCCTGCGTGCACCAAGGTTATGTAAAAGCGCACCAACTGGACTTTCTGGTTGCCTACTTCGACAGTGACCGGCGCGTAGCCCTCCACCCGATAATCGGTAATTGGGGCCAGGGCTTTTTCAATTTTGGCCAGCTCATCCGGCAATTTCTTTTGCGCGGCAGCATCAAGTATGTCCAGGTTGAAGGCGTTCTGGACCTTGGCGTGGTCTTCCGTTTGCAAATCAATGAGAAAGGCATTCAAGTCGACGGCGGCCTTTTCCACCATTACCAGCTCCGCTTTTCGGAAGGTGTAGCTATGGGCATCGGCTGAATCATTCAGACTCACTTTCAGATAGTCATAAGCCTGTTGCTCGGCCGGAGCAAGCTTATCGTATACCATATAAGCACAGTTTGAAGCCGGCATTCGCATGTCACTATAACGCTTGGTGAGCCCGGCGGAATGAAGGGAAATTTCCAGGTATTTGCCTTGCGCGTCGGCCTTGGTAGTCGTCACGTTGGCGCCCTTGGTAAAGCTTACGCTGCCGCCGTAAAACTGAGCCACCGCTTCCAAACCCTGCTTTTCGCTCGGCGAAGCACACCCCGCCAACAACCCGATTGCCGCCATCACCCCCCACGTGTAAATCTGTTTCATACCTACAAAATGAAATAACATTAAAAAAGTCCCGGCAGGAATGCTGCCGGGACTTCTGCCTTTACTGCGGAGGTAAATATATACTGACCTTGGCTACAAGTGAATCACCTCACCATAGGCCGCAGCAGCCGCCTCCATAATGGCTTCGCTCATGGTGGGGTGCGGGTGCACGGCCTTGATGATTTCCATGCCCGTGGTTTCCAGCTTGCGGGCCACCACGACTTCGGCAATCATTTCGGTCACGTTCATGCCAATCATGTGGGCGCCGAGCCACTCGCCGTATTTCTTGTCAAAAATGACTTTCACGAAGCCGTCTTTGGCGCCGGCGGCACTGGCTTTACCCGAGGCCGAGAAGGGGAACTTGCCCACCAGCACGTCGTAGCCTTTGGCTTTGGCTTCGGCTTCGGTGTAGCCCACGCTGGCGATTTCGGGCGAGGCGTAGGTGCAGCCGGGGATGTTCTGGTAGTTGAGCGGTTCGGGGTGATGACCGGCAATTTTCTCGACGCAGATGATGCCTTCGGCCGAGGCCACGTGGGCCAGCGCGGGGCCGGGCACGATGTCGCCGATGGCGTAGATGCCGGGCACGTTGGTCTGGTAGAAGTCGTCCACAATCACGCGGCCGCGCTCCACTTTGATGCCCAGTTCTTCGATGCCGATGTTCTCCAGGTTGGTGGTCACGCCCACGGCGCTCAGCACCACATCGCAGTCAATTACCTGCTCGCCTTTGGCGGTTTTGATGGTCACTTTGCAGCCTTCGCCGCTGGTGTCCACCTTGGTTACTTCGGCGCTGGTGAGCACGTTCACGCCGATTTTGCGGAACGACTTTTCCATCTGGCGCGACACTTCCTCGTCCTCCACGGGCACGATGCGGGGCAGGAATTCCACCACCGTCACTTCCGAGCCCATGGTGCGGTAGAAATAGGCAAACTCGACGCCGATGGCGCCCGAGCCCACCACCACGAGGCGCTTGGGCAGTTGCTCCATGGCCATGGCCTTGCGGTAGCCGATGATTTTTTTGTTGTCGACGGGCATCGTCGGCAGCTCGCGCGAGCGGGCGCCGGTGGCCAGGATGATGGATTTTGCCTCCACCATCTCTTTGCTGCCGTCGGCCTTGGTTACCTCCACCTTGCCGGGGGCTACCACTTTGCCGGTGCCCATCACGGTTTCAATCTTGTTCTTTTTGAACAGGAAGTTGATGCCCTTGCTCATGCCGTCGGCCACGCCGCGGCTGCGCGAAATCACGGCCCCAAAATCGTAGCCAACCCCTTCGGCCTTCAGGCCGTAATCGGCGGCATGGTTGAGGTATTCGAACACCTGCGCGCTTTTGAGCAGCGCTTTGGTCGGAATACAGCCCCAGTTGAGGCAGATGCCGCCCAGCGACTCGCGCTCAATCACACCCACTTTCAACCCTAACTGCGACGCCCGAATGGCGGCCACGTACCCCCCGGGGCCGCTGCCGACCACGACCAAATCAAATTGCAATGCCATAAAATGCTCGGAAAGAAAAAAGTACACCGGGTCCGGCTGGGGGACCCACCCATTTAGCGGGGCAAAGATAGCCGCCCACCCCCACCGCGCCGCTATCCCGGCGGCGCCTCGTTATATTGCCTGCACTATTTTGGCTCGATGCGTGCTAGCAGCCAATCTTGGCCGTCTTCCGTATAAGCCCCCGGTTGCGGATTTGCTGCTCCGCACCTCACTTTTTCTGACCTTATGAAATCACGTCTTCGCTTCCCATTGGCCGCCCTCGGGCTGCTGGGTTTCCTCTCGAACTGCGCCACCACCGTTACTGAAAAAGAAAAGCCTTCGGTGGCCAGCCAGCCCATGGCCGCACCCGTGGCCACCGGCGCCACCCGCCCCGACTCGACCGGCGCCGCCGCTACCGCCACCGATGCGCGCGTGGCCACTCCCGCCGCTGAGCCGGCTGCTACCACCGCCGCTACCGACCTGCCGGCCGAAATGGCGGGCGCCCCAGCCACGGCTGCCCCGAACACGCCCAGCGCCGAAGTGGCGTCGGCCACGCGCGCCAAGGAGAAAAAGATGACGGCCGCCGACTACCGCATCATGCTGGAATCGGCCGACTCGCGCCTGAAAACCAGCCCCCGCGACCCCGCCGCGCTGCTGCAGCGGGCCAAGGCCAAAAGTTACCTCAAGCAATACAAAGAGGCCATCCCGGACTACACAGCCGCCATCAAATACCAGCGCAATAACCCCGACGCGTACTACAACCGCGGCGTGAACCGCCTGATGATGAAGCAGTACAAGGCGGCCGCCACCGATTTCTCGGGTGCCCTCAAGTACCGGCCCGATGATAAGGAATCGTTCTTCGGCCGCGGCGTGGCCAAGATGCAGATGTACCAGTACAAGCCCGCCGTGACCGATTTTACCCGGGCCATTCAGCTCGACTCGGCCTATGCCGATGCCTGGGAATATCGCGGCATCAGCTACTCCTCGTTCGATAAACTATCGGAAGCGCGCCGCGACCTGGAGCGCGCCGCCAAGCTCAACCCCGAAGCCGAAAAAAGCCTGAAGCGCTACGTGGGCAACGACGGCCACGAGCCCATCAAGGCCGCGCCTGTAGCGAAGCCCGGCACCGGCTACCACCCGCGCCCGGGCTACAAGAAGCCAGCTACCACCACTCCGGTTCAATAATTAGAAAGGCGCGAAACGTAGGTTTCGCGCCTTTTTTCCGTTTACATCGTCTGTCATCCTGAGCGTAGCGAAGGACCTTCTCACGTGTGAACAACTGAGGTTTGAACGCGCTGAAGTCCTTCGCTGCGCTCAGGATGACAGACGCAGGAATTTTTACTGAACGAATGCATGATGCTAAAAATGACGCTCTGTTTGCCCCACCCTACTTCCCCCCAAAAACCAGCTTGAAGTAAAAGCTGGGCTTGCGGAGCTGCTCGCGCAAATCCAAATCCATGAACATCATGGAGAGCGTGGCGGCCAGCGTGGGGTTGCTCACGGCGCGGTTGGCCACGATGTTGAACAGACTGGGGAAGTTGAGCAGCCGCTGCATCACGCGGCTCAGGCGCAGCTCCTTGCCGAGGCGGTTGTAAACGGCCTTGTCGTAGCTTTTGAGGAAATCGGGACTGAAATCAGCTTTTTTCACGGCCTCGATGGCCCAAGTGGCGGCGTGGCGCCCGCTCACCATGGCGTGCGAAATGCCCTCGCCCGAAAATGGGTCGATGAGCGAGCCGGCATCGCCGAGCAGGAAATAGTTGGCGCCCGACAGCGCCCGGCGCTTCGAGCCCAGTGGCAGGCCGAACCCTTTCACCGAACCCAGCCGCGTGGCCCCGGCGAAGCGTGGGGCCAGGGCCGGGTGCGTCGTGAGTATCTCGTCGAGGCGCTGGCGCAGGTTCACCTTTTTATCGGCTACTGTTTTCGAAAGCATCCCCACGCCCACGTTGGCCTGGCCGTTGGGTAGCGGGAAAACCCAGAGGTAGCCGGGCAGAAAGTCCTTGATGAAGTGCAACTCGATGAAATTATCGGGGCTGAGGCCGCTCACGCCATCATAATAAGTGCGCAAGCCGGCGCAGTGGTGGTCGGGCTCCAGGGCGTGGCCGGCCACTTTGCGGGCAAATTCCGATTGCGCGCCGTTGGCCACCAGCAGCAGGCGGCAGGCAGCAATTTCAGTGCCCGCCTTGTCAAATAATTGCCAGCCGTCGGGCGTGCGCTCGGTGCGGGCCACGTCCACGTTTTCGCGGAAGTCGATTTCGGGGCGCTGGCGCACTTCTTCGACCAGGAAATTATCGAAGTCGATGCGCTTGGCCACGTGGCCGGCGGTGGCATCTTGGGCTTTATCAAACTTTGGCTTGAAGGGGATGCTGAGCTTGCGGCCGTTGGGCGCGATGAAGTCGATGCCCCAGCTCGGAATCTGGATGGGCGAGGCGGCCAACTTGGCGTGCAGGCCGGGCTCGATGCGCTTCAACTCGTTGATGACCTTGCCGCTGAGGGCGTCGCCGCAGGTTTTGTCGCGCGGGAAGGCGGCGCGGTCCAGCAGCAGGCAGCGCTGGCCGGCGTTGGCGAGGTGCAGGGCGGCAGTGGCCCCGCCGGGGCCCGCGCCCAGAATGCAGATGTCGTGATGGGGCATAATCTAGGGCGAAGTTAGCCCGCTGTAGCGCGGACTTTTAGTCCGCGAATCAAAACCACTCACTCGCGGACTGAAAGTCCGCGCTACTTAACTTCGCCCCATGACCAACACACTCACCGGAAAAGTGGCCCTCGTGACGGGCGCTTCCAAAGGAATTGGCCGCGCCATCGCGGCGCATTTTGCCCAGCTCGGCGCCGATGTCGCCTTCACCTATCTGTCCTCGGTTGAAAAAGGCAAAGCCCTCGAAACCGAGCTGTCGGCCAACGGCACCAAGGTAAAAGGCTACCGCTCCGACGCCTCCGACTACGCCCAAGCCGAACAGCTCATCACCAACGTGGTGGCCGATTTCGGCAAGCTCGACATCCTCGTCAACAACGCCGGCATCACGCAGGACGGCCTGCTTATGCGCATGAGCGAGGAGCAGTGGGACAACGTACTGCGCGTGAACCTCAAATCCGTGTTCAATCTCACCAAGGCTGCCACCAAGCCCATGATGCGCGCCAAGGCCGGCTCCATCATCAACATGACCAGCGTGGTGGGCCTCAAGGGTAACGCCGGGCAGGCCAACTACGCCGCCAGCAAGGCCGGCATCATCGGCTTCACCAAATCGGTGGCCCTGGAGCTGGGCTCGCGCAACATCCGCTGCAACGCGGTGGCGCCCGGCTTCATCGAAACCGAGATGACCGACGCTCTCGACCCCAAGCAGGTGGACGAGTGGCGCAAGGCCATCCCGCTCAAGCGCGGCGGCCAGCCGGAGGACGTGGCGAAAGCGACGGCGTTTCTGGCGTCGGACGATTCGGCCTACATCACCGGGCAGGTGCTGCAGGTAGACGGCGGGATGCTGACGTAAGGCAGCAAATGGCCACGCCGGAAGAACACGCTGCGCATAATGCGGAGTCCGAAGCTCGGATTCTCAGCGACATTGAGGAGCACGGGTTTCATATTGCCTTGTATAATGGCGACGGTTATTCTCCCAGCTTCGCCCATACCATCGGGCTATATAAAACTTATGGCTACCCAGAGCTCATCTGCTTTGGATTCAGCCTTGAGTTGTTGCATTCAGTGCTTTGGGAGGGCAAAAGGTTGCTAGATAAGCAGCCTGAGCCTGACCGCAACGTGGGGTATCCAGATTTCTTGGAAGGCTTTCATGTTCGTTTCGTAACCGTCGACGAAGACCGTTATCCTGATTATTTCGGTTACGCTGGGTGGTTTTACAAAAACTGGGACTTTCCAGCGTTACAAATTGTGTGGCCCGATAAGCAGGCGCTATATCCCTGGGATGAGGGCTTCAATCCAGATTGGAAAGCTGCCCAGCCGCTGCTTGACCGGGACCATGATTTCAAGTTTCGGGAGGAGCGAAACGTTGCCGTGTTTACCACAAGGCAGGTTTTGGATGGCTTGCCAATTCTGCGGGTAGTCCACGAATCTGATGGTGACTGGCAGTTTCTCTGCGACACCACTTATGACGTGGCCGATTTGAAAGTTGTCGCGCTGGAGGAAATCGTGAAACGCGACCCAACCCTTAACGAGTTGTTCCAACTGAATTATGGTTGGCACGCACAGCGGGAAGCGGTTGGGGAAAAGTGGCAAACCGAAGAACATGAAATAGAGGAGGACGATACCGAAGACACAGAAGAAACTGAGTAGTGACGATTATCCGCACCTCTTGGAATGCTCTTAGCTCGACCTTGAGACATGAAAAAAACTTCCCTCCTGCTCCTGGCGCTGGCGCTGCTCATTTCCGTCTTTGCCCTCCGGCCCGTGCGCCGCGCCTACAGCCACCGCTTTGGGCAGGCGGCCGCCGACCGTAAGCTTTTCCGCGACGGTGACCTGGTTTTTCATACCAGCCGGTCGGAGCAAAGCCAGGCCATTCAGCTGGCTACGCACTCGCCTTACAGCCACTGCGGCCTGCTCTACCAGCAGGACGGGCAGTGGCTGGTGCTGGAAGCCATGCAGCCGGTGAAGGTGACGCCGCTGATGGAGTGGACCGGCCGGGGCCGCGGCGACCATTACGTGGTGAAACGGCTGCGCGACGCCGAAACCGCCCTCACCCCCACCGCCCTGCAACGGATGAAAGCCGTGGGCCAGGCCATGGTCGGCCGCGACTACGACGGTACCTTTGGCTGGTCCGACGACCGGATTTATTGCTCCGAGCTCATCTGGAAAGTGTATGAGCGCGGGCTGTGCCGGCGGCTGGGGCAGCTCCAGCACCTGCGCGATTTCGACCTGAGCCACACGGCCGTGCAGGCCAAATTGAAGGAGCGCTACGGCGACAGTTTGCCGCTGAATGAAACGGTGATTTCGCCGGTCAGCATCTTTAACAGTCCCGAACTGGTTACCGTGCTCAACCGTTGATGCAGCGGCAGGCTGCAACTTTAGCCGTGCGGGCCGACCTTTAGGGCTGATTCAATCCAATTTTCGTTTGCTGACCACTCAATATTCTTCCTGGTTTATCCTGCTCTGCCTGGCCGTGGGCGCGGGCTACGCCGCCCTGCAATACTCGGCCAAAACGCCCTGGAGCAAGCAATTGAACTACGCGCTGGCGGCCTTGCGCTTTGCCGTGGTCAGCTTTCTGTGCTACCTGCTGCTTGGGCCGTTCATCAAGAGCACCACCACGCGCACCGAGCAACCCACCTTGGTGCTGGCCGTCGATAACTCGCAGTCGGTAGAGCTTTTCACGCCCAAAAACGTGCTCAACCAAGCCACTACTGGCTTGGGCAAGCTGGCCCAAACGCTGCGCGGCAAGGGTTTCGTTGTCGAAACCCGGACGCTGACGTCGGCCACGGCCCGCCCGGCGTCGCTCGATTCATTGCGTTTCGGCGCCACTACCACCGACCTCGACCGGCTGCTCTCCGGCACCCGCGAAACCTACGATGGCCGCAACCTGGCCGGCGTGGTCCTGCTCTCCGATGGCCTTGTGAACCAAGGGCGCAGCCCGGCCTATTCCGAGTTCAGTTTCCCGATTTACAGCGTGGCGATGGGCGACACTATCCCTAAAAAGGACCTGCGCCTCAGTGGCCTCACCTACAACCGGGTGGCTTTCAGCGGCAATAAATTCCCGATTGAGGCTGAACTGGGTTTTGAGGGCTACGCGGGCGGCGCGGCCACCGTGGAGCTGCGCGAGGGCAGCCGCGTGCTCGATACGCGCCGCGTGGCCCTGCCGGCCGGCCGGCGCCGGGTGCGAACGACCTTCCAAATCACAGCGCCCGCGCCCGGCAAGCGCCGCTACGATGTGCGCATTGTGCCCCAGCCGGGCGAGTTTACGACGCTAAACAACCAGCGCACGGCCTTCATCGAAATTGTGAAGGGCAAGCTGCGCGTGTTGCTGGCCGGCGCCGCGCCCCACCCCGACTTGAAGGCCCTGCGCGCCGCCATTCTGGCCAACGATAACTTCGACCTGACGCTGGCCCTGCCCGGCCTGGAGCCGCTGAAAGCCGGGGCCGATTTCGACGTGGCCATCCTGCACCAGCTGCCAGCCCAGGGCGGGCTCGGCAACGACATTCTGGCCCAGGTGAAGGCTCGCAAAACGCCTGCGTTTTACATTCTGGGCGCACAGTCCGATTTGGCGGCTTACAACCAGTTGGGCGCGGGCCTCACCATTCAGCCGCGCGGCAGCCAGACCGATGAGGTGACACCGGTGCCCAACCCCGGCTTCGCCCGCTTTGCCACGGATGAGGAGTCGGCCCGGCGCTTTGCGCAATACCCGCCCGCGCCGGTGCCCTTCGGCGACTACCGGCTGAGGGCCGGCGCTGAAGCCGCGCTCTGGCAACAGGTGGGCCGGGTGGCCACCCAGAAGCCGCTGCTGGTATTCGGCGGCCCCGCCGATGCCCGCCGCGCCACCCTGCTCACCGACGGCAGCTGGCAGTGGCGCCTGAGCGAAGCCGTTGCCCACGACGACAAGCCCGAAGCCTACGACCGCCTCATCATCCGCACGCTCCAACTCCTCACCCAAAACGCCAACAAAAAGCGGCTCGACGTGTACCCCACGCAGGACGCCTTCGGCACCCAGGACGACGTAACGCTGGGCGCCGAAACCTACAACGCCGTATTTGAGCGCCTTTATAACCAGAAAATCGACTTGGTTTTGACGGATGAGAAGCAGCAGGCCCGCCGCTTCAGTTTCGCCAACGCCGAGGACGGCTCGCCGCTGCACCTGGGCCCGCTGCCGGCGGGGCTGTATAAGTACCAGGCGCGCGCCACCCTGGGCGGCCAAGCCCAGCAGGATGCCGGCGAGTTGCTGGTGCAGGAGCAGCCACTAGAAGCCCTGGAATCGAAGGCGGACCACAACTTATTGGCGCAGCTCTCGCGCCGCAGCGGCTCGCGGCTCTACTATCCGGCGCAAATGGACAGGCTGGCGCAGGACATCATCAAGGCCAATTACAAGCCGGTGATTACGGCCGAGGAAGACCTGAAGGACCTGATAAATCTGAAGTGGCTTTTCTTCGTAATTCTGGCCTTTCTAACGGTGGAATGGGCCGTGCGGAAATACTCGGGCAGCGTGTAGAAACGACGAATCCAGAACGTCATGCCGAGCGTAGCGAAGCATCTTTACCGCGCAGCGCAATTAATTTACTGCTGCGGTAAAGATGCTTCGCTACGCTCGGCATGACGTTCTTACGATGTTCGGTAAAGCAAAACCGCCGCCGCTGCGTCCTCCCTCCTACTTTACCGCACCGATATGAAACTACGAGTCATTTTAACCGGGGCCACCGGCATGGTGGGCGAGGGCGTGTTGCTCGAATGCCTGCAAAATCCCAACGTGGAGCGCGTCCTGGTGCTCACGCGCAAGCCCACGGGCCGCACTCACGTTAAAATGACCGAGCTGCTAGTGCCCGACCTGGCCAACCTGAGTGCCGTGGAAAGCCAACTGACGGGATACAACGCCTGTTTTTTCTGCGCCGGCATCTCGTCGGTGGGCATCTCGAAGGAAGAATACGAACGTATCACCCACGATATGACGCTGGCCGTGGGCGAAACCCTGGCCCGCCTCAACCCGGACCTGACGTTCATCTACGTGTCGGGCGCGGGCACCGACAGCGCCGAAAAAAGCGGCCAGCACTGGGCCCGCGTAAAGGGCCGCACCGAAAACGCACTGCTGGCCCTGCCCTTCCACGCCGCCTACATGTTCCGCCCGGGCTTCATGAAAGCCACCGAAGGCCAGCGCAACATCCTGAGATGGTACGGCGCCATTGCCTGGCTCTACCCGCTGGCCCGGCGGCTGGCGCCGAATTTCGTGAGTACGATGCAGGAAGTGGGCCGGGCCATGATAAACGCCGCCGATTTTGGCTACTCTAAACCCGTGCTCGAAGTGCGTGACATTGTGGCGCTGGCCCACGGCAAGGCGGCGCCTCGTCCGTAGCGCGAACGTACAGTTCGCGTCTCCACACGCTGTTTACTCAATCCCCGCACGGCTTTACCGACGCGGGGACGCGAACTGAAAGTTCGCGCTACTGCCCAACCCATGCGTAAATCCCTAAAAGTCTTTTTTATGGCAAGCAGCAGCCTACTGGGCGCGGCAATGATAGCCACGGCGGCCTTCGTCAGCCTCAGCCCGCAGCTGGGCGGCAAAGCCACCAAAACCGAGCGCGCGGCCTACGTGAAATCGGGCCACTACAATGCGAAAGAAGGCGAGTTTGTGAACCTGATTCCGACCCGGGAAATGACCGGCGGCAGCATGCCGTCGGTGATGTGGAAGTTTCTGTTCCATAAATCGCCCCAGGCCGCGCCGCCCGGCCCGCTGCCGCAGCAGCCGCTCGATTCGTTGGCCATCACCCGCAAGACGCCCGAAATGGTGCGCGTGACGTGGTTCGGCCACTCGGCCAGCCTGGTTGAAATCGCGGGCCAGAACATCCTGCTCGACCCCATGCTGAGCATCGAAATGGGCCCCGTGAGCTGGGCCACACCCAACCGCTACAACCGCACCCTCGCCATCAGCCCGGAAAAGCTGCCGCCCATTGCCGCCGTCCTCATCTCGCACGACCACTACGACCACCTCGACTACGCCACCATTCGCAAAATCAAGGACAAGGTGGGCCATTTCTATGTGCCGCTGGGCATCGGTCCGCACCTGCGCCGCTGGGGCGTGCCGAATGCGAAAATCGTGGAAATGAACTGGGGCGACAGCACCCGCCTCGCCAATGGCCTCATGCTGCGCTGCACGCCCAGCCGCCACTTTTCGGGCCGGGGCCTGGGCAACCGCAACTCCACGCTCTGGTGCTCGTGGGTGATGCAGGCACCGGCCAAACGCGTGTTTTACACCGGCGATGGTGGCTATGGCCCGCACTTCGCCGCCATCGGCCAGCAGTATGGCCCCTTCGATTTGGCGCTGGTAGAATGTGGGCAGTACAACGACAGCTGGGCCGACATCCACATGAAGCCCGAGCAGAGCGTGCAGGCCGCCCGCGACGTGCGCGCCGCCGTGATGCTGCCCGTGCACTGGGGTGCCTTCACCGAATCGCTCCACGCTTGGAACGAGCCCGTAACCCGCGCCACTGCCGAGGCCGCACGGCTGGGCCAAGTGATAACGACGCCGCATTTGGGCGAGCCGGTAACTTTGGGCACTGAGCTGCCGCAGTCGCGCTGGTGGGAGAAGTAGCGCGAACTTTGTAGTTCGCGTCCCCGCGCCGTTAGGACCATTCTAATGGCGCGGGGACGCGAACTACAAATGTTCGCGCTACAGTGCTATTATGCGTTACATCCTGCTGAATAAGCCTTACGAAGTCCTCACCCAGTTCACCGACGAGCACGGCCGTGCCACGCTCAAGGATTTTGTGCCGGTGCCCAACGTGTACCCCGTCGGCCGACTCGACTTCGACAGCGAAGGCCTGCTCCTGCTCACCGACGACAAGCAGCTCCAGCACCGCCTCAGCGACCCCAAGTTCAAAGTCCCAAAAACTTACTGGGCTCAGGTAGAAGGCACGATTTCCGAAGCAGCTTTGCAGAATTTGCGGCGCGGCGTACAGATAAAAGAAGGCCTCACTGCTCCCGGCGAAGCCACCGAACTGCCCGAGCCGGCCCACCTCTGGTCGCGCACGCCGCCAATCCGCTACCGCGCCAGTATCCCTACCATTTGGCTGGAAATCCAGATTTCGCAGGGCATGAACCGGCAGGTCCGCAAGATGTGCGCCGCCGTGGGGCTGCCGTGTTTGCGGCTAGTGCGCGCGGCCATCGGGCCCTTGGGACTGGGTGAACTGCAGCCCGGCCAGTGGCGCGACCTCACGCCTGAGGAAGTGAATTCGCTGCGGAAAATAAGCGGTACTCTGCGGCGTTTCTAGGTCACAAATGAAAAAACGTTACCGCCGCCGACTTCTAATATTCTTTCTGGTCGGCTTCGCCGCGATGAACGCCGTGGCCTTCTTCCATGCCTGGCGCTTCACTCATTTCGCCAACGAGCCTGGCCAGCGCTCGCCCAACCCCGAGCAACTCAGCTCCGGCCAGAAGCTCTGTCTGCTGCTCACCGGCATCCGCAACCCCAAGCCGCAGAACGGCCCCAAGCCCGGCTTCCCGGTCGAAACCGTCACCATCAACAGCCCCAACGGCCCGCTCGAAGCGTGGTACGCCACGCCCGACAGCAGCCAGGCACGCGGCACTGTGGCCCTGTTTCACGGCTACACCAGCAGCAAGTCGCACCTCACCCACGAGGCCGGCTACTTCCGCCGCCTGGGCTACAACGTACTGCTCGCGGACCAGGCCGGTAACGGCAACTCCGCCGGTTTCCGCACCACCGTCGGCTACCGCGAGGCGGACGACGTAGCAGCCATCTTCCACTGGCTTCAAGACTCCGCAAAGTCGTCAGGCTCCCCTCTCTTGGGGAGAGGGGCCGGGGGTGAGGTTATTTTATACGGCGTCAGCATGGGCGCCGTAGCCGTCCTCCGTGCCGAGGCCGAGCTAGGCATTCGTCCCACCGCCAACATCCTCGAATGCCCCTACGGCAACATGCGCCAGACGGCCTACAACCGCTTCGCCTCCATGCATGTGCCCGGCTTCCCGATGGCCGATTTGCTGGTGTTCTGGGGCGGCGTGCAAAACGGCTTCTGGGCCTTCGGCCTCAATGCCGAGCACTACGCCAGCCAAATCCACACGCCCACCCTCCTGCTCTGGGGCACCGCCGACCCGCGCGTGACCCGCGCCGAAACCGATGCCATCTTCGCCCACCTCGCCGGCCCCAAAGCCCGCCACGACTTCCCCGGCGTGGGCCACGAGCCCTACTGGCACCGCTACCCCGCCGACTGGGAGCAGCAGACGCGGGCGTTTCTGAGCCGCTAATTCAATTAATCTTCCCTCTGCTTCTTGTCAGCGGGTTCATTGTTTAGGAGGAAACTTCAGTTGCCACTGCCGCTTTTCGATACTTCTGACATTGGCTTCCTCATGCAATGAATGCAGATAATTGGTGAGAATTATTAATTCATTATCGCTTGGGTCGCCCAGAAACGGCGTGGGATAAATGGCGTTTCCGTAGCAATTGCGCACTTTCTCTGGCGTATCGTCCACAATCAGAATCCGTTTTGCATCGTAGCCCAGCCGCCGTACTTTCTTGAGCAGCTTGGCGTATTCGTAATGGCTGGCTCCTTCCAAGCCATAGTATCCATACTCATCAATCCGGGACAAGGCCAGTGGCGTGCAGCGTGAGCGCCCCCATACAAACACCGGCTTTATTTCCGCTGGAAATATCTTAGCTACCACTTGACTCACGTAATCGTCGCTGGCCGATGACCATACGGCTAGGTCGAACATCTCTGCACAGGCCCGCAGAAAATCATCCAGCCCGGGGCGCTTGTACACATAGTAGTGGTAAATCTGAAATGCATAATCATCACCCAGCTTGGTAGCAGTAGCGTGAATAAGCGTTTCATCAAGGTCCAGAATCAGCAGGATTTTACTTTCCATAGCGAGTAGCAAGGTAATCCAAGGCTCGTTTCCGCCCCCTTGGCAGGAAAATTTTGGCCCTTTGAAACAAATCCCGCCACCGCGTCGGATAATCTTCCGCGCCGGGCCGAATCGGTGACAATCTGTCACCAAAACGACGCTGGTACGTTGCTTGTAATCCCCCGGTAGCGGCGGCAACGCTGCTTTCAACCTGACACATTCCACTCTCAATCTTAACCAACACACCCCTCATGGGCAAAATAATCGGCATTGACCTCGGCACCACCAACTCGTGCGTAGCCGTAATGGAAGGCAACGAACCCGTTGTAATTCCCAACAGCGAAGGCCGCCGCACCACCCCCAGCATCGTCGCTTTCCTCGACGGGGGCAAAGGCGAGCGCAAAGTGGGCGACCCGGCTAAACGCCAGGCCGTGACCAATCCCAAGAATACGATTTCCAGCATCAAGCGCTTCATGGGCCGCCACTTCAACGAAGTGACCGCCGAGCAGAAGCACGTTTCCTACGACGTCGTAGCCGGCCCCAACAACACGGTAGCCGTGAAGATTGGTGACCGCAACTACACGCCGCAGGAAATCTCGGCCATGGTGCTCCAGAAAATGAAGCAAACCGCTGAGGATTACCTCGGCACGACCGTGACCGAAGCCGTTATCACGGTGCCCGCTTACTTCAACGACGCCCAGCGCCAGGCCACCAAAGAAGCCGGTGCCATCGCCGGCCTCGACGTGAAGCGCATCATCAACGAGCCCACCGCGGCCGCCCTGGCTTACGGCCTGGACAAAAAGCACAAAGACCAGAAAATCGCTGTGTATGACCTCGGCGGTGGTACGTTCGACATTTCCATTCTGGAGCTTGGCGACGGCGTGTTTGAAGTACTGAGTACCAACGGCGACACCCACCTCGGCGGCGACGACTTCGACCAGGTTATCATCAACTTCCTCGCCGACCAGTTCAGCAGCGAGAACGAAGGCCTCGACCTGCGCAAGGACCCCATGGCCCTGCAGCGCCTGAAAGAAGCCGCTGAGAAAGCCAAAGTAGAGCTCTCCAGCTCGACCGAAACCGAAATCAACCTGCCCTACATCACCGCCACGGCCTCCGGCCCCAAGCACCTGGTGGTGAAACTGAGCCGCGCCAAGTTCGAGCAGCTCGCCGACGACCTCGTGCGCCGCTCGATGGACCCGGTGAAAAAAGCCCTGCAGGACGCTGGCCTGAGCACGTCGGACATCGATGAGGTTATCCTCGTGGGTGGCTCGACCCGCATTCCACGCATCCAGGAGGAAGTAGAGAAGTTCTTCGGCAAGAAGCCTTCGAAAGGCGTGAACCCCGACGAAGTGGTGGCCATCGGTGCCGCCATCCAGGGCGGTGTGCTGACTGGCGAAGTGAAGGACGTGCTGCTGCTCGACGTGACCCCGCTCTCGCTGGGCATTGAGACGATGGGCGGCGTGATGACCAAGCTCATCGAGTCGAACACGACCATTCCGACCAAGAAATCGGAGACTTTCTCGACGGCTTCGGACAACCAGCCTTCGGTGGAAATCCACGTGCTGCAAGGCGAGCGCCCGCTGGCCAGCCAGAACCGCACCATCGGCAAATTCCACCTCGACAGCATCCCGCCCGCACCCCGTGGCGTGCCGCAAATTGAGGTAATCTTCGACATCGACGCCAACGGCATCCTGAACGTAACCGCCAAGGACAAGGGCACCGGCAAAGAGCAGAAAATCCGCATCGAAGCCAGCAGCGGCCTGAGCGAGGACGACATCAAGCGCATGCGCGACGAAGCTGCCGCCAACGCCGACGCCGACAAAGCCGAAACCGAGCGCATCGGCAAAATGAACGCCGCTGATTCGATGATTTTCCAGACCGAGAAGCAGTTGAAAGAGTACGGTGAGAAGCTGAGCGGTGGCAACAAAACCGCCATCGAAGGCGCCCTGGCCGACCTCAAATCGGCCCACGAAGCCAAAGACCTCGCCCGCATCGACACCGCCATGGAGGCCATCAATGCTGCCTGGCAGGCTGCCTCGCAGGAGATGTACGCCGCCGGTGGCGCCGAAGGTGGACAGCCTGGTGCCGACGGCCAGCCGCAAGGCGGCAACGGCCAAGGCCAGCCCGCTGGCGACCACGTGACCGACGTGGACTACGAAGAAGTAGACGGCAAATAAGGACCACGGATTCGCTCGGATTTTTCGGATTCCACGGATTTTGTGACTGATTGAAAAGGCCGGAGGCGTGAGCTTCCGGCCTTTTTGCGTTATTTGTTGGCCCGCACTCGGCGGCCCCTATCCCAAGGGTCCTGACTGGTCCCAAAACTAGGGAATGTTTGGGGAAGTCTGACACAGGAACTGACACATGACACCTACTCTTCAGGGAATAATTGGAAGTGGGTGGGTTGTGGGTCATGGGTAATCCAAGAAATTAGCCTTCCGTCTTCATCCAGCTCTGACCACCTCCACTTGAAGGACTCCAGCCAGGAATCCAACCAATGTTTGTCTACCACAAAGTCAGGGTCCTCCTCATAACTTCCCTCACCCTCGCTCCCATCCGGGAATAGAAGTTTACACCACCGGCATTCTCCCTGCCAGTCATTCTCCCCATTACAGGGAATCCATTCAGGGGTTGGGTTAAGGTCCATCGGGAGAGTCTTGGGGGTAGTTAACGGTTACACCATGGAAGTCTTTGGGGACTAACCCATCCTCACAGTGGACACAGGGAACAGCAGGTTTACTGCCCAGGTAATAGGTTTCCCCACTACCCTCACAGAAGATGCACACTTCCCACTTCTCTTCTTCCTCAGGGGTTAACTGTCTCATGTTGGGCTAGGGTTTTAGTGTACACCTCCTTAATAGCCTTCACACCACAGGGTAGTAGATTTCTACTCCCAATCCCGGCAAAGGACTGGGTGAGGATTGGGGTATCCGTAAACCCTTTCTGGGCCAATTCCTCATGGGGGACAAACTTCCCATCTAGGTATTCCCAGAAGAACCACTTCCCTTGGGCCTGGTCAAATACATACACACGTTTTCCCATCTGGATGGCCATTTCCACAGTCCACCCTGTTCCCCCCGCTACCACTTCCTTTCCCGAGGTATTCCGGAAACCCTTGTCCAACCCACCCACAGGAATGATGGTGGAGATGGCATACAGGGCTTGGCAGTGGTAGGCTTGGAACCAGTTCCTTTTCACCAGGTTAATGCCTTGGAACTTGAAAGGTCTACCCAGGACTTGGGCCGCCAGGTTAACAGCCTGGTCTATCTGGTGGGGGAGGTCAGTGGGAAGATGGAGCAGGTCCTGTGTGGTCCAGTGTCTAACCTCCAAGAGAAGTCCAGACTCCTTACCCAACTTAGCCCATTGGACGTCTGCTCCGGCTGCACCCCCACTGTGGAGGGTATAATTAGAACTGGGCATACTTCTCAAGGTCTTCTTTGGCTTCCTCCAGTAGGGAAGTCAGGTGGTAGTTGTCTTCCTTCAGGTCCTGGACTGTATCCCGGAGTTCTTCCACTTCCTGGGAATGGTCCTGGGTCAGTACATCAAGGGTGGATTCCACACCATGTTGGTTGATATATTCCTCCAACTTCTGGGCGTAGATGTCCAGCATTATGTCAGAAGTGGAATTGAGCAGGATGAGGGGAATGTCCAGGGCTTTGGCCACCCTCTCTTGGTCATAGTCTGCCATGTCCTCCACCCAGGCACAGATGTCATAAACATAAGGGGTTTCCTCTGACTTGGCTTCAGCAGTGGCCAGTTCTCCTTCCAAGTCAACCTTCTCTTCCTCCAGTTCGTCAATCTTGTGGTCTCGGGACTTCAACTCTTCCTCCTGTTCATACAAAAAATCACTCACTTCCTCCAACAGGTCATCGGGGACCTTCCCTTCCAACTTCAACAGCAACTTCTCTAAGGGGGTGGGTTCTTTGGTCATGGTCTCTTAACTAGGTAATGGTAAACTCTGAGGGTATAGCACTTCCCGTATTGCCACAGGGACTTGATTAGGAAGTACTGGGCCACCCCGGGAGTTAGGGAAAAGGCCATACTGGGTAGGAAGATGTTCCACTCCCAGTGTTCCCGGTCCTTCCATCCTTCCACGGCGTACAGGGTACCCAATAGGAGGAATGTGATGGCCCAGGTATTAAATAGGACTACTGTCATTCATGGGTGGGTTATGGTTTGGTGGGAAGTTGGACACCTTTCTCGGTGAGTTTCTGGGCCAGTGCCCTCATCCATACTCTCTGGGGGTTTTCTTGTAGATATACATTAACCCGGGTTGTCACAGGGAACTCATCATGTGTTGTACCTAGACAGTGGTCAACACCCAGTTCTACCAATGACTGTTCAATAAGGTCTTCCATGGGGTTAATTAGAACTAATGGTGGAAAAGAGGACCTTGTTCACTTGGGTCAGGTCATAGGAATACAGGGAAGGGAGACACTTCATTGGGCTTACACTGTTAGGTGGACAATTCAATTCCTCCCAACCGTCTAATCCTTTGACATTTCCTGCATACTCTGATACCCCTACTGTTGGCGTTGTGGTATGTATTTTCATAAGAGAGTTCATGTCCTCTTTTACAATGAGTTAGTCTTTGACCATGACTTCGGCCTTTCTTGACCATGTCCTGAGTATTATCCTTTACTGTGCCTAAAAAGAGGTGGTCGGGATTGGAGCAAACAGGATTATCACAAGTATGACAGACAAATAACCCTTTGGGTATGGGGCCTTTATGAAGTTCATAGGAAAAGCGGTGGGCACCTGTTGGTTTTCCGGCTTTTACCATTAGATAACCATAACCTTTAGGGTTTTTGTATCCTGTCCACTCCCAACAGCCTTCCTTCTTCCTTACCATTCCCCAAAACCTTTGTTCGGGTGTCAAGAGAGGTTGGTTTTTTGTAATCCACTGTAGGTTTTCCAGTTGGTTGTCTGTTTTTACACCATTTAAGTGTCGCACATAACCTAAGTGTAAAGGATTAGGAATAAATGCTGTGGCCAACAACCAAGCAACTTTAAAACCCAGTCGAGAGCCATTGACAACTAATTTACAGCAAGGGTCACCCATTCTGAGAAAAGTATGGATTATCCTATACTTTCCATTCTCCACTTTAAGAATAACCCCATCTTTGTTGATGAAGTATGGATTTTCTGGAAACACTCTGCCCCATAATTCAGGTCTAATTGACATCTCCTCCTCCATTTCCTCTTGGTTAAACTGTATCAGGTCCATTAGGAATAGGGTTAGGCTTTTACAAACAGGGACTTGGCTTCCAGAGCCTGTTCCAAGGGAATATTGTGGATTGTGGCCAGGACTTCTACCACCGCCATCAAGCCTTGGTACATTCCCTGCTCATGGTCTGGCTTGTCATAATACCCACCAGGGTAGGCTGTCTCAAAGGCTAGTTCTACCTGGGCCAACTCCTTCCATGTGTACCCTGTGGAGTCAATCTGCTCCTTGGCTGGACCTTTATACCTCTCAGGACTAAGTTCCTGACCCTGGTGACGGGTGGTGACAAATACATCTGCCCACCGTTGGGCATGAACACCCCAGTCAAGGTCTACTTTGTTGAGGCTATACCCACAGGAAGCTGCCACTAGGTTGCCTACAGCACACCCATAGCAGTTCCCTTTCCAGAGGGTGTCATTGAGGTATGCCTTCACAAGGATGGCCACGGAGTTGTCAAATGATTGTTTCATGGGTTAGGGAATTAGGCTAGGTGTTGGTACTCAAACCACTCAAGCTGAGAGCTGTGGTATTCCATGTGGGCTGCTTCCTCTTCCATGGCCTGTTGACGGGCATATTCCTCCTCTTCCAAGGCCATGTCTTCCCAAGCCCTGAAAGTCCAGTAGGCCTTCTCTGTGAGGGTTTCCGGTGGGTAATGTCCGGGGTGTGTGGGGTTGTAATACAGTAAGGCCATAACTACTTGGGAATAATGGTGAAACCTAGTTGATGTATTTTGTCTACTAGCTCGGTGACCAAGGAAGTCTGAGAGGTTTCTGATAGGTAGTTGTACACATAGGGCTCAGGTCCCAAGGCACTATTCCATTCGGTAACCCGGGCATGGTCCTTAGCACACTCCTCCAGGGCTGTCATCACCACGTTGTGGGATTGGGAAGAGAAGAGGGTAGAGAGTGGAATGGGTGTCCAAATCTTCCAGACCCCTTCCCTAAAGGCATACTCCGCACTCTCTGTTAACCAGTGGCTACTATTCTTCTTCCCCTTGGTGTCCTTGAAGTGGACTTTCCAACCCCCATTCTCACTTTCCAGCTTCCCAAAGGTGTAGATGATGGGTGGGTCCTCTGCCCTGTGGGTAAACTGCAACCCTTCCTTGATTTCTGGTACTTGGTTCATGGTTAGCAGGGAATTTGGATGAAGTAGATACAGGCTGTGTGACCCAATAGGCCAATCACCCCTATCCCACTGAATAGAGCCACCACTCCCCAGAAGTTGGGTTTCAAACGGGTGACCACAAAAGCTCCCCATCCCACCATTCCACCAACCATCAGGAATACTGACAATGCCAAGGGAATATTGGTAGGTATCAGGTGGTGTAGGCTCTCACCTAATAATTGGAAGTATGTCTTACACTGGTTCATGGTTTGGTCTGGGCCTGGCTAATGATGGTGGTGATGTTCCCGGTAATCCGTTTGGGTACTTTCATGGGGTTAGGAAGTCTTTAATCCGTTGACAGGTGAAGGGGGTAAGCCCCGCATAGGGGTCTGTTTGGAAGAAGTGAGGACCCTGTTCCAAGAGCATGTCCCCGTCATCATCCACTATGGCATAGTTGGAGTACTTGAAGGGGGTGTGGTCCAACCAGTACTTGATTTCCACCCCTCGGGGAATGCTGGCAGTGTTGTAAGGATTGGGGCCCGGAGGTTGGGCATGGATGGAAGGTGTAATACCTACTACCTCGAAGGTTCCCCCTACCCCATCAAACATGTCCTGTAGCTCATCCACATGCTTCCCAAGTCTCCAGGTGGAGGATACCACTACCTTGGTGTTGGTGTCCTTACACAGGTCGTTAATCCACTTAATCCGGTCAGGACACAGGTTGGCTACAGCATGGGATACTTCCTCTGTGGGCCAACCCCGTTTCTCGTAGAATACCTGACAATTCAGGACTCCATCCACATCAAGGAATAGGAGGTTAGGTCTGTCTTTCATGGGCTTAGAAGATGTAGTTGTAGGCAGTCCTGCGGTTGGCTTCCACTTCCTCTGGGGTGAGTTGGACCCAGCCCCCTACCAACAGGTGGTCAGACTTGGTCCAGGGCCACGGGGAAGTGGAAGGGAAGGCTTCAGCCATAGCTCGGTGAAGGTTGATGGGTCTATTGACCTTCCGGAAGTGGATTCTCTTCATGGTGTTGGGGAAGTGGTGAGTGTTAGTGACCCCATCTGGATTCAAACCAGAATGGCTCCTTTAGGGGAGGAGAATGTTATTCCTTACATCATGGGGCCTGGTAGATTGGGTACTAGGGAATGGTGAGGGTTACTTCCGCCAGCTCACACTTAGCCATGATTTCTTCCTCCATCTTTTGAACAGTTTCCCGAAGCATGGTATGGGCCTTACTCATCTTGTGGGTTACCCTTTTGATGGCTTCCTCCAGGGTATAGGACTCGGGAAGTAGGTTGGGGGCCTTGTAAGGGAATAGCATGAAATAGTCCCCCAGTGGGTCTTCCTCCACATACCAGTCCTCTACTTGGGCCCAAGCCAAAGGCCATTCCTGGTCTTCCTTAAACCGAAGGGCTTTGAATGTCTGGGTCATAGAGTTTGGTAAAGAGTGTGACAACTAATGAGGATGGAGCACCCACTTAGGAAGGAGGAAGACCCATTAAGGAGTTGCTGTTTCCTGACATGTGGGTACTGGTAAGCCTGACTAAAACAGAACCCTGAAAACAGGAGGATTGCTACCCCAAGAAGGAAGAAGGTAATTACTACTAACACCATGTTGAGAGTTGGGTTTAAAGGGTACACCTTGGTACTATTCCCATCCAAAGGTAGCCCGTGTATTGGGAATATCCTACTTGGTTGGCAGGTTATTGGACATTCCTAAGGACATGAAAAAGCCCCACTTGTTAGGTGAGGCCTGGGTGATGGGGAAGGAAGGGAAGGTTAGTCAAACCATTTGATGACCTCAGCCATCATTTCCACCATTTTGGGTGTTGGTTTGGGTGGGTTTTCACAGGCATGGAAGAAAGCCTTGAGGTCCTTCCTACTCATGTAGAGCTTGGGTACACCCCTGTACACCTTCTGGAATTGAATTCTCTTGGTCATGGGGTTAGGTAAGCCTCTCCTTATCAGAGAGGAAGTAGGTGGTAGGGTCTTGGGTAATCAGGGTGTGGGCTAAGGACTTGACCCGTTTCCCTCTTCCCTTGGGTAGTTTCAGGGCCTGCCTAATGGTGATGAGGCTCCGGCCACTGAGGGTAACCAGTTGGGTGTGGAGCGGGGTAAGGGTAGAGGGTCTACCGGTTTTCATGGGGCAACGGGTGGGTTGGGGGTGTAAAAGTGGAGGTTAGGCCACTAATAAACCCCCAATCAGGCCCTGGGAATATAAGAAGAGTAAGCGGGTTTTTGTGGAAAGAGTGGGCATAAGGTGTGTTGGAAAAAGGTAGTTGGAAGTAGGTAATGTACGGGAATAGGGTAATGGATAACTTGGACTACTTGCCTAGTATGGCAGCTTTACAAATGAGGAATTCCTGGTGTTCGGGGGAAAGTTCGGACCACATAGGGGAATCCCTACCAAGCTCAATCCTTTCCTGAAGGTATAGGTAACGAGCAAACACCTCTGGGTCATGGTTGAAGTCCTTGATGGTTACCTTCTTCTTGAACAGGTTTCTAACTGGGGGAGGAATCAGGTGTCCATTATCCAGGTAACTGCCCACAATAAGGGCAAACACAGACAGGAACACGATGGCCAGTATTAACAGAGTAAGGTCAGACATGGGATTGGGTTCTAAGGGCTTTCCAGGTGTAGTAATCTTTCCAACTTCCAAAGACTGTGGTGTGAGTACAGTGGGGACGTTTGGGCTCCAGAAGGGCCTCTTTCATGGTGGAGTGGGAAGTAAGTGTCCAATACCCGTCACTGCTCTCGTGGGCCACCAAGAAAGGGTATTGGGCTTGAAAGGCTAAGTCTTCAGGGTCTTCACTCATACAGGGGTTGGGTAAGGCTTGTAGGAATAGAGGTGGTCCAGGTGTTGCCACATGGGCTCCAGCTCGGGCCAGGCTAGACGAAGGAAGGTTTGGAAATGAGGGTATTCCTGTTGGTACTTGGTGAACATGGAAGAACCCTGGTCCAGGGAATACTGGGTGTTGGCAATCCGGTCAGCCACCTTCACATACACAGCTTCCCGGTTGGTGGCCATCTCCTGGTAGTAGGCATCACAGTGTCTCTCTTTCCGGTTCCTTCCCTTGGGGGTTTGGAGCAGGTAAGCCACCTCTGCTATTTCCTCATTGGTGGTCTGTTTGAGGTCATTGTAGGTGATACCGGTATCTTCCAACAGGTCGTGGACATAGGCCCCGGCTTTGACAAGGAATAGGTTGTCAGGGTCCCAATCCCAGGTCTCCTCAATACACCGTTGGAATTGGAGGGCATAGTGGTGGACCATTTCCAAGTGGAAGGAATAAGGTTTACCCCCATACTTCTGACCTATTTTCTTGTGTTCCTGAAGAGCAAAGTCCCGGGCATTGACAAAGTGGGAATGTGTGGTTAAATGGGACATGGAAATGGGTGTAAGGAGTACCGCTTATTGGGAATAGTGGCACATCTTGGGTTAGGTGGTGGGTGTAGGTTGGTTCAGAATGACAAACCCTAGGGCTACCCGCAGGTAGTACAGCTTGGTATCCAGCTCTTGCACTTTCTTCCAGTTAATGTCTTCCCCTGCTCGGTTATCTTTTTTGAGGTTTTCAATGGTGGTGGCTGTCTTGGTCAGCAAGTCCTCCAACTTTTCTAGGTTCCTGTTCATGGGGTTTGGACTTGTTTCAGGTACTCAATGGCCTTCTCCTCACTCATGTACTCCACTGCTTCCTTTACCATGTGGAATTCACTGTGGTAGTTGGCAGCCTCGAACCGGTGGTGGGCCTGTTCCAGCCAGTATTCCTTTGTCTGGGGTGGGGTGTGGAAATCCTTTACCTGTTGGTCAATGAACCTATCCAGTTCCCCTGGGGCTAGGTATGAACCATTCCATACATTCCAGGTGTGTTGGATAACAGCCCGGAATTGGTCCTCGGTGAATGTCTTGGGCATGGGTTTAGGCTGGGACTTGGTTGTAGGACTTGATGAATTCATCCACCACTTCCTTGGGAATGAGGGGAAGATTGAGGTCTGGGTTGGTGGATTGGAGTACCTTCAAACCTATGGAACCGTGCCATACATTCTTGGTAATCACCCCAAAAGCATAGTACCATTCTCCAGTATTGGCTTGGTAATCTGCTAGGTGGTACAGGTGTTGGGCCAAGGAAGATGAGTGTACCACCAACTGTTTGTAGGGAGCTAGTTCCAGCTTCCCATCATAGTTGAGTAGTATATCTCCTTCCATGGCAGGTTTACCCGTGGGTATTAAGATGAAGTTGTCCATGTGTTGTTGGGTTAGTAGGGTTTCTTGTTAAACAGTCGGGCCCATCCCAGACCATAGACAACACCCCACAACAGGATTAACAGATGGGGAAGTGTAAATAGGGTATGTTCCATTAATTGAGGGTTGGTTCTTCGTAATCCACCATGTTGTCAAAGTCAGGAGTATAGGAATTAGGTTTACAGGGAATTTCAGCCACCAATTCATCCAATACCTTACAGTACCCCAGTCCATTCTTTTGACAATACTGCTCGGCCATTTGGCGGAAGAACCCCGGTACATTGGGCCCACAATAGGTCTTTAGTTCTCCCGTTACTGGGTCCAGAGCTTTGATTTCAGTACCCCACCACTTAGTTGGAGGAAGTACTACATCTGAGTCTGGTTCTGAAGCTGTGGCCAGCAGTATTTGGGCAAACCTCTCCTGGTTGGTTCGGGGCTTATTCATGGTACTATTTGAAGGGTTAAGCAACTGTCTGGTAAAGGTAGTCCACAAATAATCCTAAAACCAATGGGGTTTGTAGAACTATTCCCAGCCCACCTGTGGAAGTATTTGTGGTACTATTCGATGAATGGTTTGGATGGTATTACTCCAATGCTTACCTTTACGGTAGCGCGGACCGGGGATGAGGTTAGTAAGCCCTTAGTGTGTCCCTCCTTGGTGCGACCGGCGGGTAGCACTAACGGAGACTCGGGCTAACTCCTTGATTACCAATCCTCCCCCATAACTACCACCCTCAATGTCTTAGTTAGGTCCCTTGTCCTAGAATATGGTTTAACAGGGAATAGTTATCACACTAAGTATGAGACTCTTATGGTATTATTCCTATAGTCCCTTCCACTCTTCCGGGGTATCACCTTCTTAGGAATACTCACCCCTCTCTTCTTCACTTCCCGCTGTAGGGCCTCCACTAAGGGGGCCTGACGTGTTTTCAGGGCATCCTGTAGGTAGTCCCCCAGCTCGGGAATAGTGAGGTGGGTAAAGTCCCCCAAACAGGGGCTGAAGGCGGGTTCAGGGAAGTAGTAAGCCATACCCAAAGATAGGGCATAACCTGTACTATTCCAACGACTTATTGGACTATTCCTGAAGTGTTGGTTGAGGGTCTTCGGGAATAGGAGTGAACTGTCCGACATTGTTGTGGAATTCTACCCAGTACTTGGCCAAGCCCACATTGTCTAGTATAGAAGTCAACTCTCCTACCAATACTTCCAAGTTGGAGTAGTCGTGGGCCTGGAGTCCCATTAGGTGGATGTGTTCCAATGTCTTCCCAAGGTCCACTACTTGGTGAATGGCCTTAACAATTTCAGGGTTGGTCTGGGACATGGTATTGGGGTTTAGGGGTTGGTTGGACTACAGGGAAGTCGGTTGTGGTAGAAGGTGACCAAATTCTTCAAACAGGGGTCTGTTAAGAGGTCCATACTTCTCCATATCCCACCCATGTTGAGTAAACTTAAGTACCATCTCAATCCCTTCCCGTATTCCCTGTTTGTGGAAGGCCAGCATGTGTATTGTGTCATACCCTGTCCCTCGGGTGGTGAAGTTCTCGTCGTTGAATTCCTTGAGGTTAGCGTGGGCCAGGTCTGTAAGCTGTTGTGAGGTCATGGGAAGTGGGTTGAGGTTTGTAGTAGTCTTCCAAAGCATCTCCATACTTTTCTCGGTACTTGTAGATAAGGTCCTTCAACTCCTGAGCCTTCTCCATGATGGGCTTGAGCTGGTAACGGAGTAGGGGTTCATCCCAGGACTCATTTTGGGTGTTGGCTGTATTCAACCGGGAAACACACTGGGTGGAGAATTCCTGAGCTAATAAGAGGTTGGCCTCAATGGGGCTTATAGTGTGCATGGGAAGTGGGTTATTGGATGTGTAGGAATTCATTCCACAGGCTCTCCTCTACCTGCTTCCCACTCATCTGGTCCAGGGGAAGGGATTTGAGGTGGTCGGTGATGAGGTCTTGTAGGGTATCCCACCCAGCTTCCCAGGAAATGTAGGAGTTGTTGTGGTAAGACCTGTAGGCTCCACTCCCCGCCTCATGTCCTGTTCCTTTGGTGCTTCTCTCAGTGGCATATTCCCCACTTAGTTGGTGACGTTGGTTGTTGGTCATGGGTTGGGAAGTGATGGGTTAGAGGTTGGACACGATGAACTTAGCCAATTCCCCGTACCAGGTCACCACCAGTCCACCGGGGGTTTGGGGACTGCCCACCCGCATGGGAAGGTTAGTGAAGGCCTGTTTGATGTATTCCAGCTCCTGTCCATCAGCTTGTACACTAATGAGTTCCTTGACAGCATTCCCAAAGTCTTTGCTGTTGGTCAGGGTGAAGGGAAGATTGAACTGGATGGTTCCGTGGTTGGTGGTGAGGATTAAGGCCATGGTATGGGTTGGTTGGGTGTGGAAGGTTAGAGGTTGGTGGGTTGTCCCACTGTACAGGTTAGGTGTCCAAACAGTCTTAGGGCATCACTCCTTCCCCCGGGCCAGTTGATGAGTTCCGCACACCCCTGGCAGTAATACTTCCGGGTGGAGTGGTTATACCAGGTGGCCGTGGGATGGTCACAGGGTGTCCGGTTACAGGGCCCACCAAAGGTCCCTTTGTCTGGGTTGGGTATGGTCAAGGTTTCCATGGTTAGCTATGTTTAGGGAAGATTGGGAAAGTGCTCTGTTAGACAAAGGTCAGTAGGCAGGCTTAGGGGATAGCCACACCCTCCTACTCCCCCACTTAACCCATTCCTAGGTAGGTTGGCCCAAATGTACCCCACTATTGGACAATTCCAAGTGGGTTGGTACTCTTCCAAGGGAATAAAGGTGAGTTGTTGGTTCCCCTACCCTGGATATAGTCCTAGGATAGATAGAGGGATTTTGGAGAAGTGTTCAGTGGGTCAGGACTTTAACCTAAACCCACGGGGAACACTATTCCTTTTAGGGGGAACGAATGCCCCAATACAGGGGAATAATCCTAGTCTTCCTGCACATTGTAGGTCAGGAATACCTTCACTTGTTTGGGGCGGTTGGACAGGGTTCCCTTCCATGTGGCCTCGGGGTTGATGGCATACACCCCCAGGGAAGTCCTCTTCATGTACTGGGCCTTCACTAGCTCGGTCAGAGCATTGGACACCGACTTCTCCTTGAGGCCGGTGAAGTCCACTATCCGCTGTTTGATGGCCCGGTTGATGACTATCTCATTGGTGTCCAACCGGGCATTCATGGAGCACCACAACAGGACCTTCATCTGGGTTCCCTCCAGGTTGAGAATGGCCTGGAAGTGTTTGGCATAGGTCACAAAGAACTCCTCCCGGGTCTTTATGGGGACATCAATGTGGACCTCGTCACTGTCCAGTAATTCCCCTGTCTCACGGTCTATGGTGTTGGTGAACACACTCTTAACTCTTTTAAACTGTTCCATACCCTAAAGATACAACAGGAGTAGGACTATTCCTATAACCATGTGAACTATTCCAATGGGTTGGTTGAATCATTCCCACACTTGTAGGAATCTGGGTTGAGTCACAAGGTCAACTTCCCGTGTGCCCCTCCCGTGATGGAAGGGGCTTGGGGGCTACTTACAGGCAATCACCCACATATCATGGATGGTATCGGTGTCCAGACAGGCCAGGAACTCCCAGTTGTAGATAACCGGGTCTGTGGCATTCAGGGCTTGGACTTGGAGTTGACGGTCAGACATGACAGGGGAAGTGATTGGTGAAGTGGGAAAGGTAGGACTATTCCTAGCGGAAGTCGTAGGAAGGCACCTCCTTGATGGGGGTGAGTAACCCGTTGATGAAGGTGAACAGGGTCTTGGCCTGGGTCTTCACGGTGTGTTTAGGGGCCTCATACAGGGACTTGGGAGCACTGGAACGGGGTTGGGTATACATGGCTGAAGTTGTTGGAAGTGAGGGAAATGGGACTGCACTAAACCACCACTCCCCCCCAACCACCTGAAGCACCAGGGGAAGGAAGGGAGCAATGGGCAACTAGGGGCCTGTACTCGGGGAACAGGCTTGGGGCGAGGACTAGGCCTCTACTTGGACAGCAACCCGTCCTTGGGCCACCATCTGGGCATTAAACCGGGCCACGGCCTTGTCCACCCGCTCCTGGAACTCGTTGGAGTCCTGGTCCAGGTCACCCAGGAAAAGCTGGTTTGTGGTGGTGTAGGTCTTGGACTCATACTGGGAGCCCACACTACCGGTGTAAGGGTCAATGCCATCAGCAGCACCCAGACGGAGGATGTCACCTTCCACATGCATGTTGGGGAGGGCATCGGCAATCAACCCACGGCGGAGTTCCGTCCCATTGGAGGTCACACAGGGCTCCAACCACTGGTTCTCCGTAACCTGGGTAGGCAGGCCATACACAATCAGGTCACCACCCGTCAAGGGGTGCTTCTCAATCCGGACAGTGTCCTTCTGGAGGGTGAGGGTTACGTACTTAGCAGGCTGACCATCCTTGTTCAGGACATTGGCACTGGTCTTCACTTCACTGCGGTTGGATACTTTAACAAAGGTCTTCATGGGAATGAGGGTTGGGTTGTTGGGAAATGGTTGGGAATGAATGGGTTGGTGGTGCTTCACCAAACAGGCAAGGGAAAGTCAGGGAGGGGAGAGTAGGGTAATCGTCCCTCAGGGTTGAGGGGTGGGGTGGGTCAGGCCAAGGTCAAGGACGGGGGTCGAGAGTACGGGTGCTGTTAACTCACAGACCCTCAGAAAATTATAAAATTTGGTAGGCAACTTTCCCCAAAAAATCCTAAAATTATGGGTACCTTTACACCATGAAACACAAGGTTTACATCCAACAGGAAGGGGGTCTATTCCCCTGGGAACACTGTCAGGCAGCTTGGATGGGCTACCAGTGACTGTCTCAGGACTATGACATCCACTTCTTCCAAACAGGGGAATATGAGGGAATAGTCCTACACCCTAACTGGCCCATAGTTAGCTCTGTCCAAGCCCTCCAGGACATCTTCACCCTCCACGGGAAGTCAGTCCCACCTCCCCTCAACATTCCCAAGGAATTGGAGTGGTTTGCAGGAAGGACCATTGAGGAGTCCACTCTTGGGGAATTCCAACAGGACACCAGACTTCCTATCTTCCTCAAACCCAGGGACACTTGCAAACTATTCACCGGGGGAGTTATCACTTCCCAGTCCTCCAAACTCTTCCTCTTTGACTGTCCCCCAGAGACTCCCATCCTGATTTCCCCAGTGGTGGACTTCCAAAGTGAGTACCGGGTGTTTGTGAGCCGCAGGAAGGGAATTGAGACCATGAGACACTACCTCGGGGACCCCTTCCTGTTACCTGACAAGGAAATAGTGGAATGGATGATGGAGTCCTACACCACTTCCCCTGTATGTTATTCCCTGGATGTGGGGGGTAACCAGGTCGGGAGAGACTCTGATTGTGGAGTGTAATGACTTCTGGGCTCTTGGGACCTATGGAATGGACCCAGTCCGATATTCCCAGTTGTTGGCCACCAGATGGAAGGAAATGGTAGGGTAAGCCATGAACAGTAGTGGCCACTGGACCCCATTCCAGCCCTTCCCCACTCCCACTTCCCAAACTTTTCCCGGTAACCACTTGGATTATTCCAATATTCCCCTGTACCTTTGACCCATTCTTCCCCACCCTTCCCATAGACCAGGGCACCAGGGGAACATTTCAAGGAAGGTGCCCAAGGAATAAGGGTCTGTAGTACTTCCAGACGTAGAGGGACCCCGAAACACCCAAACCCTGCTCACCCAGGGAAGTACGCTCATAAGCCTGGACACCTTCCCCATTGGCGGGAGTAATTCAACTGGTAGAATGCCACCCTTCCAAGGTGGATGTTTGTGGGTTCGAGCCCCATCTCCCGCTCACAGAATTGGTTTGGTAGACAGTGGGAAAGACTACACAGTTTATAGAGGGGTGTCCTGCGAACCTGTCCCCCGGCTGTGGGTCAGAGAAGCCTTCCCATACTCCTTCCCGGTAACCCTCGCCCCACCTAGGGGTTGTTTTTGACCGGGAATGTGAGGAATACCCAGGGACTTCAATCATACTGGGATGGGGAGGAAACAGCAACCACTTCCCTTGCGCCAACAGGGGAAGTACTTTGAGGGGTGCCAGAGAGACTTATCGGGCCATCTTGGAAAGGTGGTGTAGGGGCAACCTTACCAGGGGTTTGAATCCCCTCCCCTCAACTAGGATTATTCCAATAGGGAATGTAACAATAATTGGATTCTTGGGGTTAACTTTGTGGACTATTCCAAGAGCCCGTGACCCAACAACCCACTGTCACCTTCCGGGAAGAGGACCACTCCTACACTTCCCAAGATGGCCACCGGTACCTGTCCGTCACTACCCTGATTGGGAAGTACCACGAACACTTCAATGCCAAGAAGGTGGCCACGGCTTATGCCCGGAAGATGTCCAAGATGGTCACGGACCCCAACTGGTCCCCGGAATGGATTAAACCCCAGTACTGGATTGACAAGTGGGAAGCCAACACCCAACGGGCCTGTACTAGGGGGAGTGCCTTCCACCTGAAGAAAGAGCTGGAGGTACTAGCCCAGACCGGACAGACCACTTCCAACCGGGAAGGCTACAACTACTCCCAGGACTATTCTCTTCTTCCCACGGGGTTGTGGCTCACCGAACTCCTGGTGTATGACCCCTACTGGGGAATAGCTGGACAGATTGACAAGGTGTGGTTGGATGAGGATTGGTTTGACATCCGGGACCTGAAGACCAATGCGGAGATGAAGCTCCAGTCTTACTGCCGGGAAATTCCCACAGCCCTCTCCAATATGGGCATTGGGGACCCCATCCGGGAGTACAAGATGATGTTCTTCCCCGTGAATCACCTGATGGATTCCAACTACTGGCATTATGCCCTCCAGTTGTCCATCTATGCATACCTGGTAGAGAAGTTGACCGGGAAGACCTGTAGGACCCTAACCCTGGAACACCACAAACCCCTCTCAGAGACAGAGGTAGACCCCATTGCCACCGAGTATGAGGTCCCCTACCTGAAGAATGAGGTAGAACTCCTCCTCCAACACCACTTCCAGAAACCTCTTCCCGAGAACCCACTGGACTTCCTAGCCAAACAAGCCCAAGACCTTAACCTAGGCTACTAACCTTCCCTATTCCCCAACAACCCATGAATAACCTCAGCCCCGTAGAATCCCCCATGCCACCAGCCCTCCAAGGGTTGGAATACATTGGTCAGAAGGTGAACACCATCCAGCTCAACCTAAGTAACATCTTCCAAAACCTCCAAAACTTGGTAGGTCCAGCCCCAGTCCCACCCACTATTGCAGATGCCTACTCAGACCTGGTAAATTCCAACGGGTTGGTGGACAGTATTTACACCATCAATAACCATCTCAGTACCCTGAATGAACAGGTTACCATTATTGAGGAAGTCCTACGGGGAAGCATTGGCACAGGTCACTACTTCAATGGGGCCCAGATGAAAGAGAAGGCCCAAGTCAACCAGAAGTCCAACTACTAACCTTCCCACCTACCCGACAACAGATGGTAACCATCACCCCCGAAATTATCCAGGCCGAGATTGAGAACCTGGAGACCATTATCCCAGCCTCCGACTACCACATTGTCCTGCTTCCTGTGACGGAAGAGAAGACCACCAGCGGAATTACCCTGGACCAGACCACCATCAATTCCCAGAAGGCCAAGGTGGCGGAGAAGTACATCCCCATTGTCAAGGCCAACCCCAACATTGGGGAAGTGAAGACAGGGATGGGACTACTTCCTCAAGTGGACATGGTCAAGGGTGCCACCCGTCAGGAAGGTATCCAAGCGGTAGCCCCCTGGACCCTACTCCCTCTTCCCATTCCCGTGACCAAGGGAGTAGTCTATGCCGTGATTCACCACACCCGGTGCCTGGCCTTCCAAATCAACAACTAGTCCCATGTCACCCATCAAATCGTACCAAGGAACCCTTCCCTTTTCCATGAAAGTGGCTCAAACCTTTGACCAATTCCTTAAATGGATTTACAGTCGGGGCTTGAACACCAAAGGTTATTCCTGGAAGTGGAAGCAGGCCCAAGACTATTGTGCTTCCCAACATAAGGACCTCACTGGTACCACCTACTGGGCCAAAGTCCGACTCACCTTCCTAGAGTTGGGTGGGTGTTATACCTGGCAGCACTAACCCATGAAGGATAAACACACCGCCAACCTCCTTCAGGAAGAACTCAAGCTGGTCTGCAAGAGGGTCAGTGAGGAATACCAGAAGGTCTACGGGTATGAGTGGGACTTTGGGGTGGATGAGGTCCAACACAACCAGAAACTGGTGGCAGGTGGCAAGAAACCCTCAGATGTCCTGACCCTGTCCGTGATGACCACCTACCCTGACCTTCCCGGTGCTCATTACCGAGATGACAAGGTCTTGAACGGGGAACCTGTGAAGTTGGGGTACAAGAAGCTCTGGCAACAGACCATTGAGGTACTTCCCACCAAAGGACTGACCGAGGCCCGGGTATTTGCCTACCGCCAACTCCTGTTCTTCCTCACCATGGGCTTCATCACCGGGGTCATCAACATGGAACCCGAGGAATTGGAAGCCATATCTACCAACCCTTCCTAGTCCCATGAAAGACATCACCTGGGAAGAGTACAATACCCTCTTCAAGGACGACCTAGTAGTCACCATTCGGAAGCTCCTTAAGAAGGCTGAAGAACACAGTTCCTACACCCTGGAAGATGGCCCAGAACATGGAGCCCTAGTCCAGTACTTCAACAAGTTTGGTCTCCACAAAAAGTTGACCAAGGCTGAATTCCACAACTGGAAGTAATGGACAAGCTCATTATCACCTTCCACGGGAATAAGTTCAAGCCTTCCCAAACCAAGCTGGACAAACACCTTATCCGGTGTGCCCAATTAGAACAAGCCACCCAACACCAATCCTTCAAACTCCAAGTAAGAGCTAACCCACCAACCACATGATAACTGGATTCACTTCCCAAGGTATTGACTTTGGACATGCACTGGCTGCCCTGAAGACAGGGAAGAAAGTAACCCGACAAATTTGGGGTGGGTACTGGAGAATGGATGCTTGCTCAGTCAGCTTCCCTGAAGGTAAGGCCCAAGACTTTACGGTTATTATGGCCTACCTGAAAGATGGTGGAGTAGCCCCAGCTCAACCTTACCAGAGTGACCTATTGGCCACAGACTGGGTAATCCTGGATTAGTAGTCATGACTATTGTCCTCACCTGCTATTCCGATGGTTGGCGGGCCCAACTCAAAGACAGTAATGGAAAACTAAGGGATGCTACCACTGACGTGTACCCCACGGTGGAAGTCCTGATGGACCGGATTAAGGAGACAAAGGTCTGGTTTGACCACATGGTTGCCCACCCTACTCCCAGTCCCATCAAATGAGTCCAACTGACCAACTTCCCACCTTCCAAGGTCCAGCCCTCTACGGGTTCAAGTCTTCCCTCTACTTCCCTTCCCTCCTGCGTCAACAGAACTGGGTGGTGAGAGACTACGGGGCCATCAACTACCGGGATACCCTCAACTATTCCTTCACGGGGGACACGGAAACGGAGGAAGTCCTGGTTCAAGGTCCTCATGTCATCCTTCCTGAACCCTACTGGGAAGAAGAACAGGGGTGGAAACTTCCCACTGCTGAGAAGGAATTCCTGACCCAGGCCTTCGAGGATGTAGGGGAAGAGGTCCACTTCTTCTTCCGGGGTTACCCCACCTACCTCTATTCCCAGGAATACACCCTACTGGAACCCATCCTGCCCCTCATCCAGACCCTAACCATTGACGAAAGGGAAGGCATCCCCTACCGAAGACTTCACCTCTATGGAATCCTCACAGACCAACCCAATACCTGACATTCCCCTGGGGTTTGCGTCCACCACAGAGCCTAAAAAGGCTACCCCTGACCATGTTAAGGAAGAGGAACTGGAAGAGAATGAGCCCACTGACCTGGAGTTAGTAGAGGTCTACTGTATGTCCACCAAGGCTGAATGGGAAGGGAAGGAAACCAAGGCCCGACTCCTGCACCTGGCCCTGGAAATTCCCCAACCCTTTGACGGGGACACCCTCAACACCACCCACCCCTTCTGGACCCACAAGGAATTCACTGACCTCAAGACCCATTATCACACCTTCCTGCTTTCCCTATGACCCCAGAAGAACTCCTCCGGGCCATCCAAGCCACCAAGGAAGCTCTGGACAGTCTGGACTACCTCACCAGCTTCTCGGAGGGAATAGGGGCCAAAAACAAGGTCAAGAAGAAACTGGCCAAACAGTACTACCACCTCCTCATTCAACTTCCCAACCATGTCTAATACCAACCAAACCTTCTGGTCCCAGCTCCAAGGGGACACCGCCAACAAAGTCCTGTTCTGGCTCCTTAATCTGGGCCTGGTACTCAGCCTGATTCTGGCCTTCACCACGGAAGACCGGGACCAATACCTGGCCACTGCTGGGGTGTGCCTGGTGGTCCAAGCCTTTAATGTAGGGGGTACCTACTTCAACAAGGAGCGGAAAGCCCTTCGGAAGTAATGGTACCCTTCCTGACTTCCCTCTGGTCCTTCTGGTATTCCCGGATGTGGATGGTGGAAGGAATCCTGTTGGTCCTGAGTGGCCTGTAAATACCTGAGGATAAAGCTCACCGGGAGAGCGGAGGGGTGTTCCCCCTCGACACACACCACTGGGGCCTGATAATTCCAGATGGGAAATGTGTACCAAGGTCTTATCACCCTTGGGGTGCTGGTTCGACCCCAGCCTTCCTTACACCATGAAATACACCATCAACAAAGGGTCCTTTTCCCCAAAGGGACTCCACCTGCCCGGGTTCGGTAAGGCATCCCCAGCCTCAAGGACCTACACTGTGAACTTTAGCCAGAGCGCCTGGTATGAGCCAAGTGAGGGGTGGAATGTAGAAAAGGACTGGAATAAGCTCTGTGGGTGGTCCATAGGCTGGCTCCCCTGGAAGGTTCCCGGCAAACCCTGGTACAAGCCTTCCTCCTGGGAACCTGCCCACCACAAGAACTCTGTACGGGTGGGGTGGCGGGCCTCGGGAACCAAGGAAGAACCAAGGATTGAGCTGTGCCTCTACACCTATTCCCAAGGGGTAAGAACAGTGGAAACCCTCCTTCAACCCAATGGAACCCCAGAGGAGCTGTATCTGGACATGACCTATGAGCTGGAACTAGCCATTGAGGAAGGTCACATGGAAGTAGGACTGTGTCTGGAAGGTGGTGGATACCTCACTTCCCAATCCCTCCTATTCCCTGAGGTTGAAGGTCCCTCCTATTCCCTCAAACCCTACTTCGGAGGCTCAAACCCTGCCCCTCACACCATGACCATTGAGGTCACCCAACAATCCTAACCCAATGACTACCACAGACCTCATCCCATTCCTGAAGGGTTACCTGGAAGGTAAAGAGACCTTGGACAGTACCCAGGTAGAATTCCTAAAGAAGACCTTGAAGGAAGTGACAACCCCTACAGTACCCATGTCGGGAATCAGGAGTGCTATCCAACAGCCCAGTATTCTAGACCAATACCCCCAACGTCGAATAACCTTGACCCCAGGTCATAACACCTTCCAGCAGAGTTTGGCCAGTGAAAGTGCCACTGGTGTAAGTATATGACCTTCACCTTACCCTATTCCTCACCCAAAGAGCTGGCCTCTAAATGGCTGACCCTCTTCCAAGGGGTGTTGGGAATTGGAGACAGGTCCAAGGAGCTGGTGGTGGAAGTCATTGTCCGGTACCTGGAGCTAAAGGAGAAGGTCCTGGATGAAGCCACCCTCTGGGAAGTCCTGTGGAGTGTGAAGGAGCGGAAAGGTTACCGGGAAAGGCTCAAGATGTCCTCTGCCCAGTTCACCAACCTACTCACCGACCTGAGGAAGTCCCAGATACTGGTCCAACACCCCGGCTATGAGGCCCTGGCTCCCCAACTACTTCCCGAGAAGGAATTCAAGGTCACCTTTCACCAACAATAGTCCATGACATTCCGGGAAATAGAAGACCAAGCGGAAGCCTTTACTTGGGGATATGACCAGCTGGACCTCTCTGTTCCCACTCTCATCATTCCCTTGGACCCAGACGAATACCACATCACCCTCGGGGAAGTCTACAACAAGGCCTTCAACGGAATAGTGTATGATTCCCTGCCCTATACCAAACCCCACACCACCCTCATCCTGACCATGGGAGTGGAAGTAGTCTTACTCCTCAAACGCTAGTGGAAGACTTCACCATCACCCTGGACCATTCCCAAGAAGGGGAAATCCATACCCTTTTCTTCCAAGTGGACGGGAAACCCCTGATTAAGGTGGAAGGGGAAGCCCTATCCATCTTCCAACTGGTGAGCGCAGGGAATAAATACCTCCAAGGGGAAGACTCCCAGCCCACCCAATTCCCTGACCTACACCTCAACTAGTGACTACCCAGGAAACCCTCATCCATTCCACTGCCCAAGCCCTTGGGTTCTCTACTTCCCAGGTGGAAAAGGTCACCCGCTCCCTGTCTTCCTACGTGGCTACCCTGATGGAAGCCGGGGAATACCAAGCCTTTCGGTGGCCCCATGTGGGGGTATGGCGGGTGAAACCCATGAGGGCCCAGAAGATGGGAATAACCCTACCCCCCATCAAGCCCACCAAGTTCATGGCTGCCAAACTCCAAGGGAATGGACAACTGGATTAAGTGGGACCCCAAACACCCACCGGAAGATGACTGGTACCTGGTGGCCATTAAGGGCTATAACCGGGCTGTGGTGGCTGCCTTTGATGAGGGTGAGGGGAAGTGGTACTTCGAGCACTCAGAGTACCCCTTAGACCTCAGAAAGCATAAACTCACCCACTATCAACCCATCCCTGACCTACCTACCAATGACCTTCCCTAACCTCGACAACACCTTCCTGGCTTCCCTCCAGCTCTACCGTAAACTCCGGGGTGGGAAGTGGTACCTCCGTCACTATTCCCTGGGTCCACTAATCCATACCTCAGTGCTGGACAACTTCTCCTGTGGGGAAATTAATGACGGTTGGGAAAGCTGGGGAAGATACGGTGGGAAGTCCCCCATGTCCTACGTGGTGAAGTCTGAGGACTATACCGTGAAGTTGAATGAACAGAGCTGGTGGGTATGAGGATTGACATCAATTCCCTGGACATTGAGCAGAACTTCTGGTCCCTGTACCCGGAGTTTAAAGCCGTGGAACCATTCAAATCCCTGTACACTAAGGACAAGGGGAAGAAGGAGGAATCCAGTAAGGTGATGTGGTTTGTGGCCCTGTGCTACCATCCCACCTCTTCCCTGTCCAAACTCCCCAAGGATGGGAAAGACGGGTCCTATTCCATTGTCAGTGAGGACTACATGGAGGATTCCGGGTTTGTTAAGAAACAGGGGAAGGTATTGGATACCCTTATTCCCCGGTTCCAGGACATCTGCCTGACCCCCATGGAAAGGCAACTGGCCATGTTTGAGGCCAAACTCAATGAGCGGGAAGGATTCCTGCGGGATACCCCCTACGATGTCACCAACTGGGACAAACTAGACAAGGCCTTGGCGGGAACAGCCAGCATTAACACCACCTACAAGACCCTGCTGACCAAGCTCAGTCAGGAAAGTGAAGGAGGTACTACCTGGGGTGACCAGGAAGAGTCTGCCACCGAACGGGGAGACATCTAACCACCCACTAGACTGGGACACACACTACACCCCACCTGGGACTATTCCCCGGGTGGGCTTTTATGCACACACTCCAACGTAAAGACTGGGTACTCTCTACCATACCCTCCCTCCGCCCGGGAAGTAAGGGCTACATCGACTTCTGGAAGACGGAAAAGCGGAAGTGTATTGAAGGGGTTTGGGTAAATGGGGTCTGGTGCCCTCCCCAACTCTACTTCTACCTCAACTTCTGGCACATCAAGGTGGCCGTGAGCGTGTACTCCAAGGCCAAGAAGATTCTCAAGCCCTTCTTCCGGGTGGTGGAATGGGAAATGATGTACCACTACACCGAGGCCATTGGGTTTTCGGGGTTTGAGGAAGACGAGGAATACACCTGCCACCGGGCGGTAAGGGACTTCAAGGACGGGGATACCCTCCATGAGGTCATCAGGCCTTCCTGCACCCGGAAAGACGGGTCCCTGAAGAAGTACATCCCTGCTAGGAAGTACTTGAGAATGACCCGGGACAAGGGGCTGGGAAAACCCCTGTACCTCAACACCAACCTCAACTTTGTAGACCTTCAGAGCCGGGGTACCGGGAAGTCTTACCGTGCTTCCTGCCTGATAGCCCACAACTGGTTATTTGATGGGTACACAGACTATGATGCCTACTTTCAGGACCAGCGGAATGGGGAAATCCAGGCCTCGGAGACCTTGGTGGGAGCCATTGACACCTTCTACTCCAAGGCCCTGCTCAACAAGGTCCAGGAAGGGCTTAAATACCTACCCGGGAAGTACGAGAGCAGTGAGGGAAGGGTAACTCCACCTCCTTTTTCCAAGAAGTACACCGGGAGTTTTGAACCCGGGGAAGCAGCCATCTCCCGGTATAAGTCCAAAAAGGCCGGGATGACAGAGTGGAAAGGGTCTGGTAGCCAGATTCTCCACCGGTCCTTCAATGACAACCCTCTAGCAGGTAACGGCTCCCGTCCAGGCAGGGCTTTCCTGGAGGAAGTGGGCTTCTTTGGTAACCTATTGGAAAGTCTGGGGGCCCTAAAGGACTGTATGTCCGAGTCCGGGGTCCTCATTGGTACCATCTACATGATGGGTACGGGTGGGGACATGACTGGTGGGGCCACGGAACAGGTCCAGGCCGTGTTCTATGACCCCGAGCAGTACAACTGTGTGGTCTTCCAGGATGAGTACGAGAATTCCCCCAAATCCCAGGGCTTTTTCCTTCCCTTCTACAAGGCTGACAACGAGTTCCTGGACAAGGAAACCGGCCTGATTGATGAGGCCAAGTCCATTGCCAAGTGTTTACGGGAAAGGGAAAGGCTGAAGAATGGCAAGGATACCACAGCCTATTCCAAGGAATTGGAAAACCGTCCCCTGGTTCCTTCTGAGGTATTCCTCATCACCAACTCCAATAAATTCCCTATTGCCCAGCTCAAGGAACAACTGGGGTTGGTCCAGACTTCCACCGAGTCCCATGTGAAGGGAAAACTGGGGTGGATTGTCCGAGATGGGGAGGGGAAACTGACCTTCAAACCAGACCTTACCGGTGAACTCCGGATGCCGGGGTACCCCATCCGAAGGGGGGACAATGACAACCAGAAGTCCCGGGATGTGGAAACCGAGGGAGCTACCCACATTTGGGAACACCCCAAGCCGGGCCTGAGCTATGGCCACTATGCCTCCGGACTAGACCCCTATGAGAAGGAAGAGGCCCTGAACTCCATCTCCATTGGTTCCCTGTTTGTCATCGAGCGGGGGTGTCTGGAGAATGGAGGGTATGACCGGATTGTGGCTGAGTACACAGGTAGGCCGGACAGTGGAACCACGGAGTTCTACACCAACTGCATGAACCTGATTGAGTACTACAACTCCCATGAGTGCTTGTATGAGTCCAACGTCAACCAGTTCAAGGGATTCCTGGAGAATAGGCACAAGCTCCACCTTCTAGCCTTCACCCCGGGGGTTATCAGTAACCGGGTTAAGGACTCCAACTCTTCCTACGGGGTGTACGTGGGGAACAAGAAGGTCAAGAATGAACTCCTCCAACACGGGGATGACTTCCTCAGGAAACAGGTCAATGGGCAGGGTAAGCTACAACTTCAGTACATCTACAGTGAGGGCCTGCTCAAGGAGCTGATAGCCTACAACGATGATGGTAACTTTGACCGGGTAATCGCCTTTTGCTGTGCCGTTACCCAGTCAGTCCAACTGGAAACAGTAGAACTCACTCCCCAGAAAGAACAGGCCCCCAGTGTATTTGCCGGGAGGAAGTTCTTCACCAACCACACTTCCGGGTATTCTCCCCGTTCCCCATCTCCCCAGATGAGGAAGCCCCAGCACACCTTCCTACCTCCCAATGGCCGCTAGTCCCTTCCCTTCTACCTCCACCACCAACGGGTTCACCCGCCCCCGGCAGAAGCTGACCAGTGCCCAGAAGACCGAGCAGTGGAAAAAGGACTGTGTGATGTACTTCACTTCCCAGGGGTACCAGGAAATGGCCAACGGGCGGAATTCCAAGCAGGAGAAGCAGGTGAACTACAACCTGAAGAACTCCATCATTGACCCGGCCCAGTTTGAGTATGTCACCGATTCCCTCGGATTAGGGGGTGAGTTTGGGGGTAACCCGGCTCAGTTGGTGATGAAGAACCTGATTGGGCCCAAGATTGACCGGCTAACCGCTGAAGAAATGATGAGGCCCTTCAACTGGATGGCGCGAGGTATGGGGGGTGGGGTGATGACGGCCCGGGCTGAGGAAAAGCGGAGACTGGTGGGGGAATACTTCACAGCCATGTACCAGAATATCCAAGCTGGGGGAACAGGAAGTGAAGAAGAGTTGGCTCAACAGGGTGTCAAGATTCCCAAGGCCATTGAGAAGTACATGAAATCTGAATACCTGGACCCCAGAGAGGTGACAGCTAATCAGATTTTGGAGTACCTCATTAAGGCCAAACAACTTCCCCAGAAGTTTAACCAGATGTTTACTGATGCTCTTATTACCTCTGAGGAATATGGGTATGTGGGTATTGTAAAGGGAGACCCTGACCTACGGGTAACCAACCCCCTCAACTTCCGCTTCCCCTACAGTGAGGACCTACAATGGACCCACAAGGCCGAGTGGGGAGTGGAGGAGCGGTGGCTCTACCCTACCCAGGTGATGGACCTATACCAAGAATTCCTCAGTGATGGGGAGCTGGATAATCTGGATGATGGCTCCCTGTCCCAATACTTCAATGGCTTCAATTCCCAGGCCCTGTTTGTGGACCTCTATTCCCCCACGGTGAATGCCCTGAGGCCCCACAACGGGGTGATGGTGCAGACCTGCTGCTGGAGGAGTTGGAAGAAGGTAGGGTTCTTCTCCTATCCTGACCCGACCACCGGGGAATGGCAGAAGACCACCGTGGATGACTCCTTCACTATTCCTAAATCCATGGCCCTCACGGGGGCTACCGTGGAATGGGAATGGCAGGAAGAAATTTGGACGGGTACCCGCATAGGAAGGGATACCGTGGTGGATGTACGGCCCCTGGAATTCCAGATGGGCTACCTGCCCTGGGTGGGCTTCATCCACAACAACCGGAATAGTAAGGCCACCTCCATTGTGGACCTGGTGAAGGAGGACCAGTTCTCCTACATGATTACCTGGTGGAAGTTGGAGATGGAAATTGCCAAATACAAGGGCTCTAGAATGCTCTATGACGTGGCCATGCTCCCCACCACGGGACCCAATGCCATGTCCATGAACCAGTTCCTCTACTACGGGGAAACGGTGGGCATTCAGTTCTACAATTCCATGGCCGAGGGTCCCAATGGTAGACCTCTAGGGAATGCTGGGGGGAACATGATGCAGGAAATCAACCTCTCCAACAACGGGGGATGGATTAATGCCCTCCTTGGTGTACTGGCCCAGATTGAGGCCCGGATTGATGCCCTGACCGGGGTCTCTCGTCAACGGGAAGGGGATGTGAAGGCCAGTGAGTCTGCCACCGGGGTTACCCAGGCGGTAAACAACTCCGCCATGGTCACCGAGCCCTGGTTCTATAACCACAACCTGGTTAAGGGGGAAGTGCTCACCATGTTGGTGGAAGTGGCCAAAGAAGCCTACAAGGATGGGACTACCCTCCCCTTGGTGGTGGACGAGGTGTACAATGTCCTCAACGTGGACGGGGAAACCTTCCCTGATTCCCACTACGGGGTCTTCCTCTCCAACTCTTCCAAGGACTGGTCCGAACTCCAGGAAGTCAAACAGTACTTCATGGCCGCTGCCCAGAAGGGACTCCTCCCCATGTCCAGTATTGCGGAAGCCATCAAGGCCAAGTCCCCGGAACAAATGGTGGCTGCCATGAAGGTAGGGGAACAGACCATGCAGGAAAACCAGCAGGCTTCCCAGAAAGCAGCCTCGGACCAGGCCAAGGAATTGGAAGGGATACGCCAACAAACCCTCCAGATGACCTGGAATAATGAGAACCAACAGAAGGAGTTGGATAGGCAGAACAAGATTCAGGTGGCCACCATCTCTTCCCTCAAGGGCAAGGACGGTCCCAGTGATGTGGATGGGGATGGAATAGCTGACCCCATCCAACAGGCAGAGCTGGCCCTGAAGATGAGTGCCCACAATGCTTCCCTAGTGGCCCAAAACCAGAAGGCCAGTGCCGACCTCCAGAAGACCGGTCTCCAACACCAGGCCACCATGCGGAAGCTGGACCTGGAAGCGGAGAAGGTGGCCCAGAAATCAGCGGAAGTTAACCTGAAACATGCCCAGTTCACCCGGGAACAGGACCAGCAGGACCACAACAAGAAATTGGACCTCACTTCCCAGAAGGTAGACAAACAGACCAAGGAAAAGGAACTAGCCCTCAAAGCCAAGGACCTGGCCACCAAACAGGCCACGGAGAAGGCAAAACTGGCCCAGGACAACCGGAATAAGGAAGCGGAGAGGAAGTTACAGCTCCAGCTCCATGCCTCCACCCTGGCCCACCAAACCCAGGAAAATGCCAAGGACCGGGAAACCCAGGTCAAGTTGGTGAAGCTCAAACCCAAGCCTTCTCCCGGGAAGTAATGGAGGACCTTCCCACCAAGTGGAAGCGCCGGGGTTTGGGGAATACCAGTGAGGGCTACTACACCCGGCTGGGTGGGGACTCCTACCTAAGGGACAAGGCCGGGTTCTCCCCCTTGGCTCTTCCCCTGCCCACTTTCCATTCCCCGGTTCCCCGGGTGGGCAAACTTTCCCCAAGGAAAACCGGGGTGCAGTCTACCCCTGTTCCCCTCCCCCAAATCCTTTCCCCTATTCCCTTGGTCCCCAACCCGCCCCCTGCCAGTGTGGGCCACCGGGTCAGCACCCGCCAAAGCACGGTCCCGGGGTATGAACATCTCCCGGACTACAACACCACCCAGGTTACCCCCGTCCGGTACGGGGTGGGCCAGGACCCCAAACGCCAACGTCCCACCTATTCCCAGGGAACCCAATCTGTCATGCCCAACCCCAACCCTCCCACCAAGCGAAAGCTGAAGACTTCCACCTCCGCCTACCAAGGGGAAACCCCTGAACCCACCGTCAAGCCTACTCCTATTCCCAGTGATGGGGAAATGGACCAGGTGTTGGCAGAAAACCCTTCTCCATCTTACAAGATGCCATCCCTCTCTCCTACTTCCTCTGGGGGTGAACTGGTGAAGGGGGGCACAGAGGCGGTGGCTGCCTACCAACGGAAGTTGAACAGTATGGGGGCTAACCTGAAGGTGGATGGGGCTTGGGGAAGTGAGACCCAGAAGGCCTTTAACCAATTCCAGGGGAAGTCAACCCCCAAGGCTATTGTCCGGAAGGTTTCCAAGGAAGTGGTGAACGGGCTTCCCGGTGGGGACATTGCCAAAACCCGGCAGGGAAGTTCCCCGGCATCCTCCCCAACTAAGTCCACAATTCCCGTGACCAAGAAATACACCCAGTCGGTAGACCTGACAGATGCTCTAGATAAGGCTTACGGGTATGACACTACGGATGAGGTCTACGAGGATGGCTTGGGTGACTACCCGGAGTTCACCACCAGGTCGGGGATTAAAGGGAGAAAGCTGCCCGATGGCCGAAACATCTACCCCAATGGGCGCATCAGCACCCCCAATGGAAAAGGGATGATGTACAGCTCCAAACTCCCCCGCCGTAAGCTAACCCCGGTTCCCACCGGTCCCCGGCTCACAGCCCTCTAGGAAGGTAAGCAAGCCCCTACTTCCCCTTCACCTAAAAGTACCATTCAGACTTGTTTAAGTCCTACACATACCACCACCTTTGTTGGGAATTACACTCTATCCTATCCCAACAGCATGAATACCTTATTCGGGGAGATGACTCCCAATACGGGGGTTGATGGCAAGCCTTTGGTGGCCGACCCAGACCCCAAAGACCAGGAACTAGTAGACAGTATTCCCTACGATGAAGCGGAACCCGTGGAAGGTGGGGATACAGGCTCACCGGAGAACCCAGAGGTGGAAACGCCGGAGGCACCGGAGGAAGTCCCAGACCCTACTAAGGAGGGTACTCCAGAAGTGTTCTCTTACCTGGGGGTGGCTGAAGGGTTTATTGAAGATGGTATCCTGGTTGCCGACCCTGAGAAGGAGTACGAGGATTCCCCCGAGGGTTTCCAGGAAGTAATCCAGGACACCATCAAAGCCCAGTTTGAGGCCACCTACGGCCTTCCCGACAATGAACACCTGGCCTACCTTGCCTTCATCAAGGGTGGGGGCACCAACAGTGAATGGCTTCAACAGACCACCTTCTCCTACGAGAATGTAGACCTGGAAGATGAGGACACCCAGAAGGAACTCCTCACCCGTCAATACCAGGCCCAGGGGTTTACCGAGGCCCAGATTACCAAGAAACTTACCCGACTGGAAGCCAACGGTGCCCTGGAAGAGGAAGCCAAGGATGCCCAGGAATTCCTGCTGGCCAAGGAAGCCAAGACGGTGGAGGACTTCAAGGCCCAAGTCCTGAAACAGGAAGAGGAAGCCAAGGAACAGTCCAAGAATTACCTCACCACCCTCCAGAAGGACATTGACAGCACCGAGGTCCTGGCCGGGATTCCCCTCACCCCTCAGCTCAAGAAAGGGTTGTTTGCCCACCTGACCAAGCCTGTGGGTCCCAAAGGGGAAACCCAGTACCAGCTCAATCAGAAGGACAAGACCAAGGCCCTGAGTGGGGTATTGCTGGACTTCCTGGGACTGGACCCTACTGAGGTAGTAGCCAAGAAAGGGGAGACCACCAAGGCCAACAAATTACAGGCTTCCCTCAAGGCCTTCAACAAGGGAGACCGGACAGGGGGTGGACAGACCGTGAATACCGTCACCACCGCCAACACCAACAAGATTCCCACCAAGGGAATGCCCTGGGGTAACTAAGGATGGAACACTACATCCGTCCCATTCCCGAGTGCTCCTACCTGGGAAACAGGCTTGAGAAATTGAGGGAATACCAGGCTAACAGGTCCTATGACCCCAACGCCCTTTCCGGTGAGGAATACTTACTGGACTACACCTTGGATTATCTGAGGGAAGTCACTGAAATCTTAGAGGGTCAACGGGAGAAATTCCTGAAGTACAAACAGGGATACCTCAACACCCTACCGGAAGTGGACATGGTCAGGTCCATTCTTTCCCATTCCCCTGACCCAATTCCCCAAGAAGGAATGCCCTGAGCCAAGCCCACTCCAACCAACTAAACATTAGGATTATACCATTATTCCCCTGGGTTATTCAGGGGTCAGTCTATCCCCTTATCCCTATTCCAAATTATCCCTATACCCTATGAATAATGTAGTTGACAGCCCCTTGGTTGTCCGTAAACTCCGTGACCTGCGGATGGAACAGCTTACCGACAGCCAACACCTGTCAAATGCTTACCTGACCCAGCCGGACGAGACCTCTAAGATGGTCACCTTTGCCCTGCAAAAACAGAGCAAGTCCATCCTCTCCATGCTGGGGGGTATGTCCAACACCCGCGAGATTGAAAACCGGGAATGGAAGTGGGACCTGATGGGTATGCGGGAGCGTATCTCGGATGTGGTCCTGACCTCTCCGGATGCCACCGCCAACTCCAACCAGCCGGGCCTGAACCACAGCACCTTCCGGGTGTACGTGAATGACTCCTACTTCGTGCAGGGGGATGTCCTGAACTCGGACAACGGTACCCAAATCCGTGTACAGGAGCAGCCCTACAAGGACGGGATTGCCACGGTCCTGGTCTGCCAGATTGTAGACCCCACCATCCGCTTCATTGCCCCTTCCCAGATTTCCCTGGGGGCCCAGTTCAACAAGGACTACAACACCCAGGAAGAAGGCTCCATGCGCGGGGGTACCACGGCTTTCGAGGCCGGGATGCAGATGGTCAACCAGCTCACCATCCTTCGTCAGACCTACGGCTTTACCCGTAGTGTCGCCACCGATGTCATGGTGATTGAGGTGAAGGCTCCCAACGGGGAATCTTCCAAGTACTGGACCAAGGTGGCCGAATGGGCCCACATGGTGGCCTGGGAGCGTGAGAAGGAGCGCCTGTTGATGTATGCCACCCACTCCAAAGACGGTGGTGCAGCTTCGGGTGTGGAGACTGTGCAGGGGGCCAATGGCCGTTATGTGAGCCAGGGTGCTGGCCTCCGTCAACAGATTTCAGCCTCCAACATCCGTCCCTATTCCTTCCTCACCTACGAGTTCCTGGAAACCTTCCTGTTGGACCTGGCTTGGGGTGCTGACCAGTACGGTGGTAGTGTAGACTTCATGGCCCTCACCGGGAAAGGTGGGAAGATTGAGTTCAACCGCGCCATCCAGGACAAACGGATTGCCTTGGGGGTACAACTCCTGGAAAAGGCCATCTTCATTGGTGGGAATGGTCAGGAGCTGGAACTCCACGGTCAGTTCACCAAGGTAGTATTCCCCTCGGGAAACAGCCTCACCATCACGGAGTTTGAGCCCTACAACGACACTGTCCGTTTCCGTACCAAACACCCCATCACGGGCCTTCCGGTAGAGTCTTACCGCTTTACCCTGCTCAACTTTGGCACCACTGCTGAAGGGGAACAGAATATCCGGATGGTAGCCAAGAAAGGGGCTATGGACATCTCGGACTATGTATGTGGTCTGTGGGGTCCTACCCTGAATGGTAACCAGCGTAACCGTGGGGCTTCTTCGGGTTATGATGGCTATGAACTCCACAAACTGTGTGAGATTGGTGTCCAGATGAGTAACCCCCTAACTGCGGGTGAGCTTATTTTCCAAGTAGGTGCTTAACAGGCACTTATCTCTAATACTTACTGCTCAGGTTTAGGCCAGAGCTGTTGTTGGGGAGTAGGTGTGGTTTCTGACTGCACCCACTTTGCCCCGACAGACTTACAGGAAGGGGAGGTATCCAATGAGGGTACTTCCCCCATCCCTGAGCTACTTCCTACCTACAACCCAACCCCAACAATATTATGGCATTTGAATTACCGGGAGGTCTGGTGACCTTCCAACACATGAAATCCTCTACTTCCCCTGTGCAGGTGAAAACCGCTGGGGGTGGTGGCGTGGATGTTAAGATTAAGTCCTTCCCCAACACCCGGCCCAACTTTACCCAAGCGGCCATGAGTGGGAGTAAACGGGGACACTTTGCCACCGGCCTCACCCCAGAGGAAGAACGTGGGCTGGAACCCCTGCTGGGCCTCAAGGAAGGTCAACTGAGTTCCATTGTACCCGACCTCACCAACCCGGAAAAGGTCAAGGAGTGCTACTACCTGGACAACCGGGCCCGTATTACCCTTCCCGTGGGCAAGCCCATCACCCTAGACCTGTCCAACCCCATTGACTTCTTCCAGTACAAGGTAGCTTCCCAAATGGAGAAGGTGGAAGTGGGCATGGCTGCTTACCTGGCCAATCCCCAGGCAGAGTATGTCCTCATCAAGGAAGAGGATGTGGTGAAGGAGAAGTACACCTCCATCTCTTCCAAGAAGAAGGCTTACCAGTTCATTCAGGACTGGACCACCACCAACTACAGTGACTACCTGTTTGCCCAAGGCCAGGACCCCCGTCACCTGTCTCCGGATGCTCTGGAAGGCCAGGTGGGGGAAGCCATTGAGAAGAACCCAGACTATTTCCTCAAACAAGTCCAGGACAAGACCTACAAGGAAAAGGTCCTGATTGGGGAGTGGGTACGACTGGGTGCCATCATTCAACGTGGGAAGTCCTATACCACCGTCGAGGGGCAACCCCTGGCCTCTTCCCTGGAAGAAATGGTGGACTTCCTCTCCGACAAACAGAAGCAGGGGGTGAAGCTGGAGATTATGAAACTGGCCAAAGACCGGAAGTAATGGTGTACAATTCTAACTACCAACACCAGTCTGGGATTCCACAAGTGGACCTTCTCTTAAAAGCCCAGGAAATTGAGTACCAAGTGAAGATGTTGGGAATTCAACTCTCCATTCTTCCTCCTGTAAACCAAGTGAATTATAACACCCGTGGTTGGGTAGAAGAACAGGAAAAACAGGTCCAACAACTGTCTTCCCTCTTGGAAGAGTACAAGGACCTTATCATTCCTGTCCTCAACACTAACCAGCCTCCTATTCCCATGGAAGGGATGCCCTGGAATATTCCCGGTGGCCTACACTCCCCGGAAGCAGTCCCAGCCTCTACCTACGTGGACCGGGAAATGATTCACCAGATGACCTGTCGGGAAGACCTCCTTTCCCAGGAAGACTAACCTCCGACCATGACCCGATTGGAAATGCACCAGGAATTCCAACTCCACTGCGACAAGGTGGATGCGGATTCCCTGCCCAAGATATACCCGGAGGAGATTGACCTCTTCCTCAACGACAGTGTCCTCAACCTGGTGCTCCAGGCAAGGAAGGAGTTGGAGACCACGTCCCAGGTGTCGGAGAACTTCCGGAGCCTGGTGGTGGACGGGGAAATCCAACCCAATCCCCGGGGAATGAGTTGCCTCTACGACCTGTCCAAGGTCCGGCCGGTGGGAATAACCACGGGGCCTTACCTGAATTCCTTGTACTTCCTCATGGGTCACCTGCGGGGCTCTGTCCGGGGAATGGGGGGAACGGTCTCCCTGCGGGAAGTGACCCACAACGAGTGGGAAGCTATCCTCCAGAACCCCCACACCAAGCCCCGGCCCAGTCTGTGCCCCTTCCGCTACACCCAGGAAGGCATCCTGGTGGCCACCCCCACCATCCTCAACCCGGGGGTTCTGCTGGGCACGGTCCTGCTCTACCCGGCCACCATTTCCCCCACCCAGGACTGCGACCTCTCCCCCCAACTCCACCGCCCGGTGGTCCTGGGAGCCGTGGAACTGGCCCAACAGTCCATCCAACGGGGCACCCAACTCACCGGGGGCCAAGCCTAAGCCTTATTCCCGGGAAGGGACTATCCCAACCCGTTTATCCCAATACCTATCCCTTTTTCACCTATTCTCTAGTCCGTTATGGCTACTCCTGTTTCCCGCGCCTATGTTGGCAGCGGTACCAATGCTGGCAGTATTACGTCCCCCACTGCCGGGGACATCTACCTGGTAGACCAGACGGGCACCCGTTTGACCACCGCTGCCGGGGGGGCTGCCGCCACCGGTATCAGGGTCATCAGTGCCGTAAACGCGGGCACTACCCCCGTGGCCATTCCTTCCCAGCTCATCACCCGCTCGGACATTGCCCGGGCCGGGGTGGGGGCCTTCACCGAGCAGGCCTACAACGCCCCCGTGCAGCAAGTGGACACGGTGGACTTCTCCAACTTTGCCGCTGGGGACCAGGTTTCCATCCGGGTGGAGTACAAGGTCAACCGCAAACTCCAACAGGGCCGTGACTCGGTGAGCCTGTTCAACCACACCTTTGCTGCCGGGTCTACCCTCACGGCGGAGATTGACAAGATTGTGGCCAAAATCAACTCCACGGGCATCATTGGCCAGGCCCCGGCCGTGGCAGCCAAGTACATCACCGCTTCCAACGGAGGTGGTACGACCCTGGTCCTCACCGGTAAAACCCCTCCCTCGACGGGCAGTGTGCTGGACACCCCGGACTTCACCTCCTTCCGCACCTTTGTGACGGAGCTGGTTCCCAGTGGTTCCTTTGGACAAGGCCAGGCCTACACCGTGACCAATACCACCAAACCGGACCCCGGCCAGGGAACCGCTGCCCAGGTCCTGTTCGAGGAGCAGTACGAGAGCGGGGCCTATGGTCGTACAGACCCCCGCAGCTTTGACCGTGGTCAGAGTACCCTCATCACCAGTGCCGCCAACACCTACTCCTACATCCGCCTCACTCCCCTCAAACGGATTGCCGGGGACCTGGAAGGATTCAAGGAAGTGGCCCAGCGGGTGTCCCTCATGCTACCCGTGGGTAGTGCCCAGTTGACCGAGGCCCAGACCGTTATCCGTGCCTTTGTGGCCGGTACCGCCACCACTCCTCCGGCTGGAGAATAACTCCCTAGCTTAACACCTTGAAGGGGGTACCGCTGCCTGATGGTGACGGTACCCCTTTTTAGTGCTACCTTTGTATGGTATAATCCTATTTAGGTATGCCACCCACTACTACCACCTTCCAAGCCGGGGATTTGGCCCTCAGGAAGGTTAAGACAGCCAATGGTCCTTGGATTCCGGGCCAACCTTTTGAATTACGGGACAGGACCATGATTGTGGAAATAATCCATCAATCCCACTTTGGCTATTACCTGGTAGAACACCCGGGAGGGGCTGAAGAATTGGTACCCCCGGAAACTCTCATCAAACTCACCCACCCCTACTAATGGCCACACTTCAGGAAATCATCAGCACACTGGAAGGTCTAAGGGCTGGAAGACAGACTGATGAGCAGGTGTTTACCCCAAGTGAGTGGAAGTTCCTGGTAGACATGTGGAGGTCCAAGCTCCTGAGACAGGAAGCCAGTGATGGGAAACGGTTGGTGGGTACTGTCCACTCCCAGACCATTACCATTCCCCTGACCCGGAATCCGTCTACTCTTCCCTTCCCCATGAAGGGGCAAACCATTGGGTATCAGTCCACCAAGAAAGTACCCACCCTTCTACATACCAGGTGGGGCAACAAACCCTCCTTTGTGGGCTCCAATCCCATTCTTCCCAGTGCCCAACACTCCAGTCTGGAAACCATCCGGTACCAGTTGGCAGCCCTGATGACAGGGAATAGTGACAGGTACATCCTCCATGAACAGGACTTCTACTATTACTCTTCCCAAGGTCTGGAATCCATCTCCCTCACCGGAGTCTTTGAGGACCCCTATGAAGTGGAAGTATTCATGGGCCGGGACAATCCCTTTGACCCTTACGGCTTCCAGTACCCACTTTCGACAACTCACCTCGATGGTCTATACCGTGGACTGGCTGACACTGAACTAAGGATACTGAAAGCCTCCATTCCTGACCTAACCAATGATGGACATGAACCAGACCCCAGAACAGGGAAATAAGATGACCCCTGCTGAATTCTACGAGAAGTACTGGACCATACATGGGAAAAAACCCACTCTTCGGGACAGTGACAGATTCCTGTTTAACCTCTTCGAGGAAGCCCAGAAAGCAGGGAAAAAGATTGTACACCTCTAATCTATCCTACCCAACAACATGGAAGAAACCACCATTACCTTATATACCAGTCACAAACCGGACACCACCATTACCTACACCACTTCCCTCACCATTGGAAAGGATGGGATAGGCTTCCTGGAGGATGAGTATTGGAACCAATCTGTCACCCTCAGTAAGGAAGAGTTGGAAAAGCTCTACCAAGGTCTTCACCAGTACTTTAATTCCACAGGGAAGTAAGATGCGAGTAAACATCGGAGAACACAACCTGGACAAGTCCTACGTCTTCTACCTCACCGAGACCCGGAAGAGTGGAGAGCTGGTGGTGAAGGACCCCTTGACCTGTAAGGAATACAAGGCCATCTGTCACCACTACCTCAAGCTCATGGCCCAGGCCCTGCTGGACGGGAAGGTGGTCAACCTGGGGGCTTACCTCGGGGAATTGCAGGTGAGCAAGAAACCCATCAACCTGGATAACCTGCCCTTTGACTACGGGGAATTCCATAGGACAGGGCTCAAGATTAAGCTCCTGAATGAACACACGGATGGGTTCCGGATGAGGTTCCTGTGGAGGAAGAAGAAGTGCCTGGTGAAGGGGAAAAGGCCTTACTGCTTCCAACCTTCCCGGGGACTGAGTAGAGCCCTGGCCCAAACCCTGAAGGCTACCCCCAATTCCCATACCCAGTATTCCCAAGTCCATTGAGCCTTCCCATTCACCTCACGGAAGCTGACCTCATCTGGGCCTGGCTCCAGACCAAACCCTTCACCCTTCCCCAAATTCCTACCAAGTGAAATTGGTCAAACTTCGGGACATCCCTAAATGGGACTCCACCCATCACCCTCACTATATAGTAGGGTGTGACCCTGTGGGAAATTACCTCACTGATTCTAAAGGAAAGGTCATCATCTCCAAGTGGAATGAGGATAAACAGCAATACATTCCCCTCACATGATAAACGGCCACATTAGTCTGGACCAAGCCTTCTCAAAAATCCAGCGAGATTTGGACCTGGAGACAGTCCCCTACCACGACCTGGTGGAGTGGACCCGGTTTGCCCTTCAGGAAATTGGGGGAAGTGTGGAGAGTGGGCAGTACACCCAGCAGTCGCTGACCCTTCCCGTGATTGACCATTATGTGGCCCTTCCCGGGGACTTCTTCTGCATGGATGAGTCCAGGTTCATGTCCCCCTACAAGGTGTCCTTAGGGAGCCTAATTGTGGCCAAGAAGGACGGGGAAGTAACCATCCATTACCTGGCCTTCCCGGTGGATGAAGAGGGCAACCTCCTATTCCCGGATGATACTGCCTACCAGGATGCCCTGCTGTGGTACTTCATGTCCAAACTGGCCCTCCAAGGGAAGCTCACCAACCGGGAATTCACCTTCGAGTATTGCAACCAGAAGTGGAGCCAGAAGAAGTGGGAAGCCCGGGGGAATGCCAACATGCCCAACATTCACACGGTACAGGGACAGACCACTGACCGGCTCAACCTGAGGTATGACACCAACCCCCTGGCCCATGGATTCCGGAACCAGGGGAAGGTCTATAACCGCACTTCCCGGGGTACTACCCGCCGCTAACATGGAAGTCCATAAGAAACTCCTCACCAGAGGGAAGGTCCTCTACACCCTAGGGGACATGGAAGTACAGTGGGACCCCAAGCGGGAACACCTCACCATCCAGACAGCCCTCGACCCCCAATCCATCTTCCTACTTCCCGAGGAGGTGGAAGGTCTCAGGGAAGTACTCAAAGACCTGTAACCAATGATGGGTAACCGCAACATAAACCCCTGTTTTGGACCATTATGTTAGGTCTACACAACATTACCAACCACCACTAAGTGTACCAAGCAGACTTCACCAAAGGGTGGCACTCCGACTTTGACCCCATTGACCAACCTTCCCAGACATACCGGAGGTTGGTTAACGGCATTCGGGGGTTGGGGGGTACCATTGAGTCCGAACCCGGACAGGAACTCCTCTCCCCCCTTGGAGACCTCAAACTCCTAGGACACTACACCCTGGGTCCGGACATTGTCCTCTTCCTCTCGGATGGGACCACCCACCAGGTCACGGTGTTGGATAGCCAGGACCAGTTCCAGAACATACTCAATCACCCGGACCTCAACTTCTCCCTGGCCCACCGGATTAGTGTGGAGGGGAAGCTCAACTTCAAGGGGGAACGGGTAGTGTACTTTGCCGATGGGTACAACCCCCTTCGCTACCTGAACCTGGATTCCCCGCCCACGGTGGACGTAGCCAACAACCTCAAGCTGATGACCTCGGCCTCTCTCCCCATTCCCCAGTGGTTAGAACAGGTGGAAGGCGGGGGTAGTGTGCCCACGGGGGTGTACCAGGTGGTGGCCCGCCAGCTCACCCGTTCTACCAACCCCACGGGTTTTGGCCTCACCTCGGAAGTGCTCAGTGTGGTGGACGAGAACCGGGCGGTGGGTAGGGACCAGTACGACGGGGGCCTACCCCAAACCCCCACCACCAAGGCCCTGCAAGTCCGGTTCACCAACCTGGACCCCGACTACCCCTTTCTGGAGCCTGTTATCATCACCTACCAGGGCACCGGGAATCAGTTCACGGCCTACACCCTGCCCGTGGTCCAGTTGAATGGAAGGACGGAGTACACCCTGACTTACCGGGGGGAATCCCAGCACCAGAAAGAGGTCCTATTGGAAGAGTTGGTGAGTCAACCCACCCGCTACACCTCGGCCCTGACCCTGAGCCAGAAGGATGGGATTCTGGTGGCTTCCAATCTCCAGGCCCAGGGAAGACCCGACTTCTCCTTCCAGACCTTTGCCAATGCGGTGACCCTGACCTACACCATCACCGAGGTTGTGGTGGGGGACAACTTCCTCGACTACAAGGGGGAGCTTCCCTCGGCCACCCTGCGGGGGTATCGGCGGGGGGAAACCTACGCCTTTGGTCTCAGTCCCCTTTACCAGGACTATCAGGACACCACGGCCTACCACATCCCCGCTTCCCATTATGTAGGCACGGGAACCCAGGAATTGGATGAGGTGGGCTACGTGGACCGGGCCAACACCACCACCAAAGCCCTGGGTACTTACCAGTCCACCGATGACTACCCTACCGGGTTTGACTACCCCACGGGGAAGGTTCGGTACCACGTCATGCCCACCGTGGAACAGGAACCCCTGCTGGTGACCCGGGGTGGGGTGACCTACCTGCGGATTCTGGGGGTGGTGGCCGACTTTACCAGTGCCCATGCCCTGCTTCCCGCCGATGGGATTCCGGGCCTGACGGGGTTCAACCTGGTCAGGATGAGCCGGACCCCGGAAAACAGCCGGGTGCTGACCCAGGGAATTGCCCAGCAGCACCTGGACAGGAACACGGACACCGGGCTATCGGGATGGGCAGGCCACGCCCCGGGGCAGAACCAGAACCCCACCTACCGGGCCAACCTGCTGGGGTTTTTCTCCCCGGAAACCGTCATCCTGGGCCAGGTACCCACCACTGCCCAGTACATCAAAGGGGTGGCCCAGTTGGCAGGGGACCAGGTAAACGTGGCCCAGAAACGGGACAATGCCTCCACTGGCCTCTATTTTCACCTCTTGTTGGACTACAAGGCCCAGACCGTCTTCCCCTCGGGGGGTCCCTACTCCGGCACCCTGGTGGCTTCCCTCACCGACCGGGTACCGGCAGGCATTGACCACGAAGCCGGGGTGAGCACCTACGACCTCAAGGACGGGAGCCTGACCCTGACCACCACCGAAACCCCGGGCTATGTCCTGCTCAAGACCACCCAGAATCTGTCCTTTAACACCCGACTGTACGGGGACGGGAAGGCAGAGACCTACTACAAGGTGGAAGCCAATGCCACGGACGGGGTATATGCCAACGGGAACAACGTAGACGGGGCCTCCTACCTGCAAGTGGTGGGGGACACCCAGCGGTTCCTTTACAACCTGACCACGGCCAATCCCGCCCAGTACGGACGGGTGGAAGACGGAACCTACCACCGGGTGGGCACCTGGTCCCTCTCCCCCACGGCCCTGACCCAATCCTTCTGGGGCGGGGACACCTTCCTCGGGAAGTTTGCCGTGGTGGTCAACCAGCCCTACCTCCAGGTCCTGGCCGATGCCCGCTCCCTCCAGTACTTCTGGTGCGAGTCCTCGGTCAACGTCAACTACCGCCACTACCTGCGCAGGGTGGGGGAACCCGGGGACGCCGATTACCAAGCGGGCACCCTGCCCTGCTACCCCAAGTACCCCAAGCTCTGGGAAGAGGACACCAGCAAACCCCTGGGCCTGCTCAACTACTCCCCGTCCTTGGGCCACCCCACGGGCTACAACCGGCAGTACTCCTTCGAGGACCAGCTCCTCTCGTACTTCCCCACGGGGCTCACGGAAGAGGAAGTGACCCAATTCCCCAACCGGAGCATCTACTCCCAGCAGAGCGTGGAAGGGGAACAGGTGGATGCCTACCGCCAATTCCTGCCCAACGATTACCAGGACGTACCCAAGTCCCACGGGCCCATCACCCAGACCTTTGTACTGGGGGGAACCTTTGGCTGGCACACCTCCCGGGGCCTGTGGAAGGGGTTCTTCAACGAACAGGTGTCCCAGGCCGCTTCCAACGGGGAAGTGTACCTGGGCACGGGCGGGGTGTTCTCCCGACCCCCGGTGTTGGTGGTGGACGGGGAAGGGGGCTATGCCGGGTGCCAGGGGCAGTGGGGCCTGACCACACCCTACGGCCACTTCTTCCCCGACACCCAGCACCGGAAGGTGTGGAAGCTCACCCCCGGGTGGGAATTACAGGACCTGACCAAGCAGGGCATCCGGCAGTGGGCCGACACCCACCTGACCCCGGTACCGGACCAGCCCGGCCTGGACTCGGGTTACACCCTGGGCTGGGACTACCACCGGGACCGGCTCCTGCTCACCAAACTCACCACCCCCGCCCAAACCCCCTAGTATGCCCACCCCCGTCATCACCTCCATCTTCCCTCCCTACGGCCCCGTCCTGACCCCGGTCACCCTCACCGGCACGGACCTGGACCAGTGCGTGGGGGCGGATGCCGGGGGGTTTGGGGTCATCTTCACCCTGGTCAACCCCACCACCATCACCCTGACCATTCCGGCCAACTACGTGAGCGGGGGGATTGTCCTCTACGCTTCCTCTGGGCCCCAACCCGCCTTTCCCTTTACCCTGGCCGATGTGGCTCCCCTGCCCGAACAGGTGGGCTTCACCCTCTCTTGGCAGCAGGACTTCCAGAGCTGGACCGGGGAACACACCCATACCCCCACCGCCTACCTGGGAAGAGGGAAGGACCTGTACCGGGTGCAGGAGGACTACCTTCAGAAACAGTCCCGGACCTCTTACCAGCAACCCGACCAGGAACTCACCCTGGAAGTGGTGGCCAACGCCCAACCCTTGCAGGAAAAGGCCTTTGACACCCTCATCCTCGACCAGCAGGCCCAGTCCCCCACCGTGGGCCTCACCAAACTTCCCTACATCGGGTTCAACCGGGTCAGTGCCCGGACGGACTTTCAGGCCACGGGAGACCTGGACGTGGTGTACCCGGCCTCCTACGCCGACAAGTGGGCCGTGTACGGGGACAACACCCGGGTAGTGGCCGACTACAAAAAGGCCCAGCACCACTTGGAATTGCCGGGCAGTGCCACCGTGGACTTGGAACAAGCTCTGGACCTTCCCGCCAACCTGGACCAGGCCCGGACCTTCAAGCCCCGCCTGAACGGGAAGTACTGCTGGGTGACCCTTACCTGGGACCTGGACACTTCCCCCTCGGACCTCAAGCTGGTCCTCAACACCCTCCGGCTCACCCACCGGGCCATCCCCCGCTAACTACACTCCATGAAGAATACCCGTAAACTTCCCCTCCAAAAAGCCGCCAAGGGCCTGCACCAGGTCAGTGTCCCACCCCCCGGGAACAGTGGGGATGTGCTCAACAGTGCCCTGCAAGGGGGATTGGCCGGTTCCCAGTTTGGACCCATTGGGGGATTCCTCGGGGGCCTGGGTGGGCTGGGCATGGGCCTGCTCCAGTCTTCCCAACAGGATGCCGCCAACCAACAGGCCCTGAAACGGAACCAGTTTGTGAAGGCCAATGAGCTGGTGGACGGGTATGACCCCACCAGTGTCCAACGGGGACAGTATGCCCAGGGGACCGAAGAAGTGGGAAACCACAAGCCCATTGAGGTGGAGAAGGATGAGCTGGTTTTCCGGAAGGTCGGGGACAAGTTCCGGTTGAAGGCCGACTTCCAGAAAGGCAAATCTCACTCCCAGGGGGGTGAGGAGTACCTGGCCGCCGAGGGTGATGTAATTTTTCCAGGGAAACAGAGAGGTAAGGTCCTGGCTGCTTACCAGGAAGGGAACCATGCCAAGCTGGAGGGAATGCGGGTGAAGCTGCCCCGAGACACCAACCCCGAGGGGAAGGCGGCTATGGGGGTGGACGGGACCGACCCTAACAGTGGGATGTACACCGACCCTTACAACAAACGGGGAAAGTACGGACAGTATGGACAGGCCCTGGACCAGGGGAATTACCTGAGTCCCTTTGACCCGGCTAATCCTTACCAAGGGAATGGAGTACTGGCCTACCAACCCCAGGGGCAACCCAAGCCCACCTACTACGCCGAACCCAAGGGTCTCACCCCCATCACCCCTCGGAATTCCCTGGACGGGGGAGTGGGGAACGGTTTCCAGATTCCCTCTTCCCTGGCCCCCTTGTCGGGTGTTGGGGTAACCAGTCCTTCCACTTCCCCAGCGTCCAACACAGGTCCTGAAACAGCCCTTGGTGGAGAAGGTATGGGGTTGGGGAATGCCCTCAAGTACGCCTCCGTGGCCAGCAACCTGATTCAGGGGTTCAGTACCCCGGAGAAGGTGCCGGAATCCTACCTTGACCCGGTGTTGAACCAGTACAGTGACCGGTCCGCCCCTCAACGCCGGCAGTCCACCATGGTGAGGAATGCCCAGGTAGTCAATGCCCGAAATGCCAGTGGGGGGTCTGTATCCAACCTCAGGTCCAACCAACAGATTGCGGAGGCCGAGAACTATGGCCGGAGACAAGAGATTGACAACCGGGAACAGGGAAGGGCCGATGACATCCGGGCTTCCAACGTAGGTATTGTCAACCAGACCAACTCCATCAATTCCCAGAAGAGGGACCAGTACAACCAGTTGAATGGACAGGCCCGGGCCAATGCTCAGGCTTACAAGGATGCCGCCTTTGGGCAGTTGTCTTCGCTGGGGAATGCGATGGAACAGGAGGGATACCTTCGTTCACGGGATGCTAAACTGGATGCCCGGGACCAGACTTACCTGAAGTACCTGAACCAGACCACTCACTACACCACCGATGGGAAGGGTACCGTGGACTGGAATCCCAATGGGGTAGGCTACCAGTCCACTAAGACCCAGGACACCCAATCCACTACCGTGGACAGCAAGGGGAATACCCGGACCACCACCAAACGTAAACTCAAGAGAAGTCTCTAACCATGGCCATTAATGCCTACACCAAGGGCCCCGTGGCTCCCGGCTTTACCAACAACTACCAGTCCCAGTACATTCCCCTCCCCTTTGAGGGCATTCAACAGGCCCTACAAGCTAGGCAAGGGGAATACAACTACTGGAAAGATGGACAACAGACCCTGCACGAAGGGTTGATGGGAATCCAGGCAGCCACCCAGGCTGATGCCGAGTACCTGAAAAGGGCCCAGAAGGACTACAACACCCAATTGGAACAGTATTCCCAAGGGGACCTCACTCGTCCAGAAGTCCAGCGGGGATTGCAGAACCTGGCCACCACTATTGCAGGGGACAAGACCCTACAGGGAATCCAGGCTACTCATGCCCGGGTGGGGGACCTACAGGCCCAGTACAAGGCCCTGGAAAAGGAAGGGAAAGGGTACACTCCCCAGGCTCAGCTTATGGCTTCCCAGTTGGCTGCTTATGACCATGCCGGGGGTGCTGCCAGTGGGGCTTCTTTCCAGGGGGAAGACTTCCAACCCGCACTTGACCATACTACTAAGGCTCAGGCTTATTACAAGGCCCTCAACCCAAATGAGGTGGAATCCATCCGGGGAATAGCAACTTCTGATGGGGATATGGCATACAAGATTGGACAGGCGGGAATTAATGCTGGACAGGTATATGGGGCCTATGGAGCTGCCTTGGGGGACTGGTTATCTTCCCCCGAGGGAAAACAGGTAGCCCAACAGGCCCTAGCTCAGGGAGCTTCCCCTCAAAAGGCTGCCCAGTATGCGGCCCAATTCCTCCTGGGTCAAGGGAACAACATGGTCTACTCCAAGACTTCCACCAATGCTGATGTGGCCCTACGAGAGTTACAAGGCCAACGCCGTTCAGACCGGAAAGAGAAGGTGAAGGAAGACAAGGAGGCAGCCACTTCCAACTTCCTCCTACCCGATGCTAAAACCTCAAACACACTCAAGGTGGAGTTTGACGAACAGGGGAATATCAAGGGAGATGGTACTTTTAACCTTGGAAAGGCTGCCTTCTGGTTATCTGGAGGGGATGCCTCTCATGCGTGGGGTGAGGTTTGGAACAGCAATCTTTCCTCTGAACAGAAGACCAAACTAGAACCTATCATTAAAGGTACAGCACGGGCCAACCAAGCCATTGAGGAAGAGAACAAGGCTCGGGTAAAGAAAGGGCAGGACCCTTTACCTCTGCTTACCCCTCAACAGTTTACGGAGAACTACACAGGTCTGACCAAGAATTCCAATGCTTCCATCCAACGCTGGGAAAGTGGGAAGCAGGTGGATGATGCCACCAAAGCCTTTGTGGATAATGATGGAGTAGGTTTGTTCTCTGGGGCAGATGTCCGGCTTACAGGACCGGATGGTGACTCCAAGACCATGAGTGGTTTGGATGCCTACAAAGAGATAACAGGCCAATCCATCACTCCTGATTCATTCAAGGAAATGGGAGGAATTCGTGTGTCAGGGCCTGCCCAGGTAACAGAGGAGGGCTGGGAACAACCTGTCACAATAGCTAACCGTCAGGCACTTATCCAACTTAAACCTGGTAAAGAGTTGGCACAGCCCACCATCTCCAATTGGAAGCAGAGTTTGGAGTATAACATCAAGCTGGCTCAGAAAAAGGGCCACCATGAATTTGATGCTTATAATCCAGAGAAAGGGAAAGTGGTTAAAGTCCGTGCTTGGACAAACCCACTAACCAAAACTGTCCAGTATGAGTACGGGAACTAATCCTTCCCCATGAGGAAGGTACAATCTTCCAAGACCAAGCTGAGGTCTTTCTCAGGAATAGTAAGAGTGAAAGTATTTGGAGAACGGTTCAATACAGCCACTCCTCCCCCATTTAGATTCAGTACCAGCTTCTTGTCAATATTCTTGGTGGAAGTGACATAGTACTTCTTTCCCTCGTACTCAATATAAGCAAACCTCTCATCCCTCATTTCTCTTATTCCCAAGGGATGTGGAAGAAGCTGAAGTCTACCAAACTCCTTGTAGGTACCCTTTCTGACCTTGGTACTTGCAGCAGTAAGGATTTCATGGTCTTGACCCTTCCCAACCAAGGGAAGTAGGAACAGGAAGAGTAGGAAGGATTTCATTGAGAGAGTTGATTGGAGTCAACGAAAGTGTACATGCTTGCCACATCTGATGGACTTGTCTGTTTCTGAACAGTTGCCTTGCTTGGTATATTTCTCCATACCCCAGGACTTAACAGGGAATAATCTTCATCTAAGATAGTTTGAATAGCTCGGTCCATTTTACCCATTGCCATAATGGATACAGATGCCAACTTATTGTGGTAAAAAAAGAGGATAATCCTTTGTTTATATTCCCCTTCCCCTTTATCAATCCAGTAAATCATCTCTTCGACCCCAGGCTTTGTAGGGTTAGAGGTAAGTGGGCTTTCTAATTCCCAACCTACCTTTTTCCCCCATGCCTTCATAGTCTTAGGGGAAGCACCCCAGTTAAAAGGGTTGGAAACGGAATTACTAAACCTGGCTATTCGATGTTTGTACCCTGACAACTCCCTCTTTTCCTCAGTTGTTAGGGACTCAGGGCTCTCTAATCTTTTGGAACTACTGGAGTTACAACCTATTGCTAGGAAGAGTACACAGAGAGAGAGGAGGACTGATTTCATGGGTCGAAGATAGGAACATTCCCTATATTGGTCCTATGTCTCGACACCATCACAGCTTTTGGTTGGACCTACTTGAAAAACTATGGTTTTTTGTCCTCCTCATTGGGGGGTTCCTGATAGCCGTGATTATCAACTTTTACCGGGAAAACAAGAAGGAAATCCATGAATTCATCTCAGTCCTCTTACTGGTGGGGTTTGTTATTGTCTTTATCTGCATACTATTAGGAAACTGGAAGTAGGCAGCTCTAAGTGGGCCACCAATATACCCATATTCCTTATTTCCAAGGGGTCCAAGGTCCATCCCCTACCCTAGTCCGGGTTTTTGGTGAACACTCCAACCCCATGGTCTTGCTGTTAAATTCCGGGGAATTGTAATTAGGCAATACCTTGACAATGGCCTTGATTTCCCCATTAGGAAGAGTAACTAGGTCTGGACCCTGAAAGGCAACCCATCCCCGTTGGACCCGTTTTGGGCCCTGAAGTAGTGAAGTATCCATATTGATGATTCGTTAGCCCTACATTACCTCACTAGAGGGTGATGGGAGTAGGGAGTAATTGATTGGGGAATACCTTCTTGAGCTTCCCTTCCCGCCACTGGTAGGACTTGGACATGCCCAGCTCTTGGTAGAGGAAGTAGGTACCCGAGGGGAAATACCCCAGGTCCAGCTCATGGGAAGTTGTGGTGAGCAGACCAGCTACAACCAGCTTCTTAATCCAGTATTGGCCACTTCCCTTCCACTGTTTCCCGAACAGGCGGGCCACTCCCTCGGAAGAAAGGGTGATGAAGGGATTGGGAATGGTGGTCAGGGTGAACAGTGCCTTCACTTGGTCCAGAAAACGCTGGGTATTCTGTTTGTCTTCCCGGGCCAGGTCAAATCCTCTAAGGACTTTTCGACGGGCTTGCGGGGTCAGATGTGAGGGGAGGATGCCTTTGAGGGTTCGGCTCAGGTACTGTTCCTTGAGGTGTTGGTGGTAGCGGTATTTCTGGGTGTGGAGGTTTTCTTCAATAGCCCAAGTCCTGAATTGGAGCTTGAGCTGGGAGAGCTGGGCAGTGGGAAACTGGTAGTAGGCTTTGGTGGATACCCCGTAGTGCAAGGCCACCTTCTGGGAAGACCCCAGCACCAAATCCCGGGGATTGTTTTTGTAGACAAACCCCCTCTTAATCAGGTAAGCTACGGCCTTCCGTAGTCCGTTCTCCCCGATTCCCAGGTAGGTGGCCAACGCCTTTACCTTTCGGGAATATCCGTGGATGTACCCACCTACCCATAAGGACTTCAACCCCCAGAAAACAGCAAAGGCTGTCATCTGCTGATTGGAGTGAACCAGCTTGGATGACAGCCCTTTGGGGATGGAGATGTAGGTGGTGGTAGGTACCAAAACTAAAAAGCCCCCAGACCCAACGCAGGAGGAGCTACGTCGAATCCAAGGGCTTGGCCCGGAACTCCCGGGTTATGTCTAACTGGTCTTCCTCACCAGTGCTGAAAGCTGACTCAAAGGTAAGGACAAAATATCACTTTACCAAGTTCAATCACCGTTATTATCACCCATTGGGCCGTATCTTTGTACTCACTCAAAGGTCCGGCCTATTTTGTCTATGAATTCTCCCAACAAGCCAGATGAATTTCTGTCCTTCCTCAATTCCCAGTCTGCTACCAACGTGGGTCAGGGGGATAAATTCCAGCATGATGCTTACAACCAAGTAGGGAATCCCATCTCCGGGTATGCCCCCGAGGTGGTGACTGCCAACATGGACGTGGATGACGCCATTGCCAAACGACAAACCACTTTGGATAAGGCAGCCAATGGGATTATCAAGATGGGGGGCTTGGCCGGAACCACGGGTGTAGGGGTATTCACTTCCCTTCCCCTGGGTCTTCTGGGTACCCTGGGAAAAGCCACGTACCGAGCCCTGGACCCCAATACGGAGTTCACTTCCCAGGACCTGTCCTACATCTACGACAACGAGATTTCCAGGACCCTAGACAGCTTTAATCGCACCTTAGAGGCCCGCTTCCCAAATTATGAAACCCAGGAAGAGAAGGAGGCCAGTGCTCTGAGTCCTACCAATATCTTCTCGGCCAACATGGTCTTTGGGAAGATTGTGAAGAATGCTGGGTATACCATTGGAAGTATCCGGTCAGGGAGGGCCTTTGCTCCCCTGTTCCAATCACTGGGAAAAGCTGCCTTTGGTGGTGGAGCTGGAGTAGAGGCTATTGCCTTAGCGGAACAGGGGGTGGGTCAGGGGGCCAAGTTGGCTGCTGCCCTTCCCCAGGCCCTTAAGTCCATCAAACTCACCAATGCTGCTGCCCAGTTGGGAGCCACCACCCTGGCTGCTATGAGTGAGGCCACCGCTGAAGGGTTGGGGGCCAAGCAGGAATCCCTCAAATCCCTTACCGAACAGTTTGTCCAGGAGAAGGGCCGTAATCCCCTCCCCTTTGAGCAGGACCGGTTACAGGAACAGGCCAGTGCCGTGGGGAACGTGACCACCGCCTGGAACATGCCCCTGCTCATGCTCAGTGATACCTTCCAGTTTGGGAAGTACCTGGGAGGTGGCTGGAAGAACTCCACCAAACTGGGAGTGAAGGCTCCTACCAAGTGGGGTGTACTGGCGGGGGAAGCCCTGTCCTATGGGAAGAATGCCCTGATGGAAGCCGGTGAGGAGGGTTCTCAGACCTTCATCACTTCCGCTGCTAAGTCCTACTACCAAAGGAAGAATGACCCAAATGCTACCCTTGACGTGGATTCCCTTGGGGAAGCTGCATTGGATGGTCTCACTGAAGTCTTTGGAACCAAGGATGGTCTGGAATCCATGCTCTTGGGGGCTGTTACCGGTACCGCTTCCCATGGGGTAATGTCCCTGGTGAACAAGTACCAGGGAAATCCGGGAGCCTTTGCCCAGGCCCAGGCCAACTTTGAGGCTTCCCAACAAGCTGCTGCCCAATTCCAGCAGTACGGGGAAACCAGTGGTCTGTTCAAACTCCGTGAGGGTGCTATCCGGCATGCCTCCATCCAGGGGGATATGGACCAGGCCCTCCAAGCCGGTGATGTCTATGCCTACCAAAACCTCAGAGCTGACCATCTCAAGAACATGGTGCAGACCCACTCCAATGTGGGCCGGTTTTCCCTGTTGATGGACAAGTTGGAGGACCTCAAATCCCTTCCTGAGGAAGAGTTTCAGGAAGCCTTCAACCTGGACCCAGATGTGGCCGGACAGAAGACCGTGGCCCAGTATGTGGATTCCCTGAAGGCTGAGGCCCGTACCCTCAAGAAGACTTTGGAGAATGTACAGGAACGGTTTCCGGGGGCTTCCGATGCCCAACAGTCTGCCTTATATGATGTCCTCACCAACATCTCCAACAGGTCTAAACGGGAACAGGAAATCAACACCAAGGTCTTCCAGGCCACAGGAGTTGAGTACATAGCCTGGTCAGGTCTCAACCCCGGGGTACCAGTGGAAGAGTATGGGAAACAGGTGTTAGAGTCCCTGACTGAGAATCCGGGTAGTTTGGAAGTGACAGCCCAAGAAATTCTGGACTTTGTAAGACTGAAGCAAGAGCGGGAACAGTTGGTGGCCACCTACCAGTCCCTGATTTCCGGTGGCCTAAAGGACGTGGTCGAACCCACTCCCCAACCCAAGGTGGAACCCAAGCCCCAGGTCCACACTACTCCGGTCCAACCCCAAACAGACCCCATCACCGGTATCCCCCAGGTCCAGGAGGAAGAACCCCCGATGGAAGAGGCTGGGGACCCAGGTGAAGAAATTCCTGCTGTACAGACTCCACAACCTTCCCAACAACCACAGACCCCGGAAGTAGTTCAGCCTTCCTCTCAGGCCACAAAACAGGCCCCTGTTGCCAACTCCAAAGCCCAGGAGATGGCCCAACTCCTCCATTCCAAAGGGGTAAGCCCGGAGGAAGTAGAAAAGGGGACCGAGAGTGATGGAGTGGTGAATGCTTTGGGAAGGAAGGGAAGTGTACTGGACAGGGACCCTGCTCTCCGGGCCCAGGTACAGGAAGCCCTCCAAGCCCTGTCTTCCTCAGTAATCCAAGACCCTACTCCGGAAGCCATTCCGACTCTTAACCCTGTGGAAGAGAGTGAGGTTACTCCTACTCCTATTCCCCAAACTCCGGAACCCACTAGGGACCTGAAGGCTGACCCCAGCTACTACACCAAGTCGGTGATGTACATGGGCCACCAGCTCAAGGAAGGGTATGAGTACCCGGCCAGTGAAGAGAAGTTCCGGGTATTGCACCAGGAAACCCTTCCCAAGCTCCGGAGTGGAGAGTATTCCCTCAAGGGTGCCCATTACTATGTGAAGGCCGAGGAAGGGGCTACCAAGGCATCTACCCACTACAACCTCTACACCACCCTCAACGGGCAAGAAACCTTCCTGGGATTCCTTCAGCAGGACATCAAGAACTCCCAGGGAAGTCCAGAGCAGAAGGCTGCCAATGAACAGGCCATCCAACTCCTGGCCCAGGTTAAACACAAGGCCCGTCAACAGTATGGGGTAGCTACTCCCCTGGATGTACAGGTATCAGCTTCCCTGGATTCCCTCTCCCCCGGGGAAGTTGGGGAAAAGCTGTCCTCGGACCTCATCCCCGCCGCCACCACCTACGGGGGTAAGCACACCATCCTTCGCCAAAAGCGGGGGAAGGAACAGTCCACCGAGGGTACGTACTTCAACCGGGAAATCACCTACCTCTCCGGGGGCAAGGAAGTGGGTCAGAAGTACCTCACTCCCCAGTTCATCCAAGACTTTGGGCAAGATGCCCCCACCGATGGATTCCTGTTGGTAGTCCCCACCCTTGACGGGAAGGGGAAGAAGCTGGTGGGGTTGACCACGGCTCCTGCCTCTCCCCAGACCTTTGCCAAACTGGGTACTAAGTTTACCAAGGGAGAAGTCCCAGCCTTCCTGGCTGCTAACCAGTCCACTTCCCTGGGAAATATCCACACCCAACTGCGGTGGAATTCCAAGGGGTTGGTGGTGCAGGTCAACCGGAATGAGGAGAACGAGGACCTGGGAGTCCTATTTGTGGACACTTCCAAACCCATTACTTCCCAGGCCGAATTCCTCAAGGCCCTGACTCCCAATGAGAAGTTGGCGGAGAACCTTGGAAAGTTGAAGGTGAAGGACCTCTTCAGTGAGAACCCTGTCCGGGAAGAACCCGGGGAATTTCCCACTCCTTCTTCCTTCACCCTTTCCACCACCCCTCAGGTATGGGGACCCATTTACTTCAATGTGACGGGCATCCAGACTTCGGTGGTAACTCCGGTGAGTGAAGAACCTGCTTCCCGGTTTGTGGATACCAGTAAGTACTTCACTGGAAGTATAGAAGACGGGAAGGGAAAGTTTAGACTCACCTCCCCGGAAACAGGAACAGCCTTCAAGGAAGCAGTTCAAACCCATATTACTTCCCTGCTTCCTGGGGCTGTGATTGGTGGGGGAATCAACATACAGGGTGGTGAAATGTCCCTGAATGTGGACTATAAGGGGGTAAGGTACCCACTGGAAGACATCACCATTGCCTCGGGTAGTGGAGGAACTATCAAGGGTCGGGAAATTTCCCTGGTTCAGTACACCAACCAAATTAAGGAGGATGCTGCCACCCGGGAACAAACCTCTAACCCTACTCCCAACACTTCCCCAAGTACTGAAACTCCCCAGGAAAAGGCCCAGCGTAGGGCAAGGGAGGCTGCTGAACGACAGAAGGCCCGGGAACAGGCCGGGGAAATAGCCCTCAAACGACAGAAGGCCCGGGAACAGGCCGGGGAAATAGCCCTCAAGATACGGGCCCAGGGGAAGGTAAAACAGTCCACCCTGACTACTACGGACTTCCAAAGGGCTAGGAAGAACCTGGCCAAACTCCTGCCCTCCTCCTATTCCCTCTCCCACATTGACCAGCTCCTGAATGGGGTATATGCCGATGGGGGAACCTGGGGTGCCTATAAGAATAAGGTAGTGTACCTGTTTTCCAAGGCTCCTAAGGGGACGGAATTCCATGAGGCCTTCCATGCTGTGTACCGGGACCTGTTACCCAAGGACCTCAAGACCAAGGTGGATAAACAGATGGCTTCCCTGATGGGAGAGTCCCTGTCCATGGCGGGGATTGAAGGTTTCCGACAGGCTTACGGTAGCAGGTATGACTCCTATTCCAACCGGGAAATTGCTGACCTGATGGTGGAGGAGGCCCTGGCTGACCACTTCCAGGACTACATGAATTCTCGGTCTGGGGTGAAGGGAGTTTTCCGCAAGGCCTTTGACCTCATCCGGGACTTCTTCCGCCTGCTCACCGGCAGGAAGGGTCAGGAAATTGACACCCTGTTTGCGGCCATTGAAAGTGGGAAGTACCGAAGTGCCCAACCTTCCCTCAATAAGGGTGGGGAGGCCCCCGTGTGGTCCCTTCCCACCACCCTAGCCAGTGGTGCCAAGTCCAAGGAATTGGTGGGTAAACTCTTCCACCAGTACATTGACCGGTACCAGGCTTACACAGGGTCTCCCAGTGAGCGGTTTGCCCAGATGGTGGAAGCCTTGAGGATTGAGGAATCCATCCTGGACACCCAGGGACTAGCCGATAACCCCGAGTGGTTGCAGGCCAACCGGAAGGAAGTGGAAGTGGATGAGAACACCGGGGAAGACTATCTGGTGGACCTGGGCCTGATGGAGGAAGCCATTCCCTACCTCTGGAAGGAAGTCCAGGCCAACCTGAAGGCCCTCAACCTCAAGCCCACGGAACAGGCCCTGGAACTCCCCTTGGATTCCCTGGATAAACAGGACCGGGTGGATGACCTGGAAGACGAGGAAGGGCAGGACATCAACGATACCAAGGAAAGGTCCTTTGATGCCAACTCCTTCACCCTGACCGGGATTGGTTCCCTCTCCCAACAGCTCAAGTCCTTCCTCTCCCTGCTGGCCACCCCCATCCCCGGGTCCAACTTCAAGCTCCCGGCCAATGTGTTTGGGACCTTCTCCCTCCTCCAGCGGAACCTGAAGGGTTTGGATACCTTCGAGGAAATGAAGGCTAGGCTGGAATCCTTGGCCCAGTCTGACCCCACCGGAGTCCTAACTGACCTAGTAACCCGGTTGGATGCCAAGCTCCAGGCCAAGGAAGTGGACCAGTACTTCATCAACAAGTTCACCCGGACCTTTAAGACGGAAGTCCTCAATTCCCTGTTTACCGAACTGGACCAGGACAAGGGTACGGCCCGGGTGTATTCTGCCAACCGGAACAAGGAGGAGGACATGCTGGTGAACCGGTGGGAGAAACAGTACAACTCCCTGCTTTCCAAAGGGGCCAATCTCAAGGGACTGGCTGCTGCTGTGAAGGGATTCCTGGACCAAGTGGAAGCCAAACACCAGGAAGGTACCCCCTTCACACTACAGGAAGCTCAGGACGGGGCTTTTAACCTGGCCAGTGTAGGGCTGGACTTCTCTCCGGGATTCCTTCATGAGGTCTTCCAGGGTACCAGTCCCCTTGACATTCCTACCCTTTCCAGGGAACTCTCCCAGGTCCTGTCCTTCATGGCCCAGGGGAAGAATCCCTTTGGAGAGGCCAAGTCCCGTCTGACTTCCCTGGCCAAACAGGATGTTCTCTTCCGGGCTGACATCTACCAGGCTTCCTACCAGAATGCCAAAGGGGAGACTGTGTATGGACACACTGCCCCCAGCTTTGAGTATGTGCGGGCCCGCAAACTCCAGGATGGAACCCATGACCTGGACTTCAACTCTCCCTACTATTCCCGGAATTACCTGGTCCAGCACCACACCCAGGGGAATCAAGTGAAGGGGGAGAAGATGGGCCTGTTGCAGGTAGCCGGAGGTCTACGGGAACGGAGTCAGGAGGAAGGGGTGACTCCCAAACAGATTGACCCCCGGACCCAGATACTCAATGACCTGGCCCTTTATTCCCAGCAGGGAGCCTTCCGGTGGGCGGTCCATGAGGCCAAGGCCACCACTACCCTGGTGGTATTGGGTGCCATAGACGGGGTTCCCAACATGGACACCTTTGTAGACCAGGACGGGATTACCCCCCAGGGGAAAGCGGCCCTGTTGGATATGGTTCACCAGGACCAGCTCAAGCAGGGGAAGGTAATGAAGGAACTCTACGGGCAACCCCACCAAGGGAAACTTCCTTCTACCGAGTTGGTGGGTGGGTATCACTTCCTGGAAAAGGCCCCCAAGTCAGCTCCCAAAGACCTTCCTCTTCTTCCCGGTGGTTTCACTAACGGGCAACCCAATACTATTCCCAAGGCCCTGGCCACCCAGTACATCGAGGCTGGGTACCGGAATCTGCTGCCTACAGGCTTCCAGTACTCCCAATTCCCAGACCTTAACTCGTCTAAGGATGTACCCACTGAGAAAGAATTAGACACCTTCTTAGACGTGTTCCTGGACAAGGCTACCCAGGAATTCAATGACCTACTTCAGTCCAAGGACCTGGGTCAGCCTCAACACATGAAGTTATTGGCCGGGGAAGCCTGGGTGAAGGACCATTCCCAATTCCCGGTGGAGGATGCCCGGGTGTGGAAGCAGAACTTCCTACTCCAGGACCTGGTGGTGTCCAATGCCATGAGCCAACTGGTGGCCGGGGAGGAAGCCTTCTACCTCAACCACACCAACAAGACTAAGCGGATGGCGGGGGCCATTGCCAGTGGACAGGACTTGGGGGAAGGGTCCTTTGTGGCCGCTGTACTGGCTGATGAAGAATCCACCATTACTCCCACCACCTTTGGGGAAGGCACCCAGGAGAAGTTTGTAGGGGAGAAGGTGAATGCCACCGATGCCCAGTCCTATGTCTCTCCTGCCCGGTTCCAGTTCATCAAGAAACAGTTGGGGTACTCTTCCCCCCAGACCGATGCCCTGATTACCAAACTCATCCAAGGCCAGAAACTCACCCAGAAGGAGTCTGACAAGGTCATGGAAGAGTTAACGGCCAACCCCATCAAGGGGGTGTACTTTGATGGGCAGACCTACATCAAGACTTCCTACTTCCCCCTGTTTAAGGAGTTGACCTCCACCCACGAAGACGGTAAGTGGGTACCCATTCCAGGCAGGGAAAAGCTTCATCACCTGCGGGAAGTACTGGAAGGGGAACAGGATGGGGCACGGGATACTTCCCTCCCGGTCCTGGATGAACTTCACCGAGTATCAGCCTCCAAACTTCAACGGAAAGGGGTTAACTTCCCTACTTCCAACGGAAACTTTGACCGGGGAACCCTGGCCACCCAAACCCTGGAAAACAGGTACTGGAGGTTGCAGGTGGAGAACCCCAGTGGGAAGACCAAGATTACCCAGGGGACCCAGCTCATGCAGTTGTTGGACTCCGAGATGCCGGATGACCACGATGTTATCTACCAAGGGAAGACTGCCAAGGTAGGGGAAGTACGGAAGGCTTACCAGGGGGCAATGGCCAAGAACAAGGTCAAGGCTTTCACCAAGGCTTCCAAGGTCCTGGATGCGGTAGTGAATGGGGACAGTGTGTACCTGGAAATGGTCCAGGACCTGATGAAGGAGAGTGGGGCTACCCAAAACCAGGTGGACTTCTTCACCCAGGCAGCCGGACAGCCCAAGTACTCCCTGGACCTTCCCTTCCTGGAACAACAGGTGGAGAAAGCCTTCCTCTCCTTCTTCAACAAACAGGTCTTCCAACAGAAGGTCCCCGGCATGAAGCTCACCCTGGTTTCCTCTAGTGGATTCCAGGTGGTAGATGAGGTGACCGGACAACCCCGGGACCTGAAAATCCACCGGTTGGAAAATGGGAAGGTCCAGTTGGCCGAGGTTATCCTAAGTGAGGAACTACTGAGGAAGAAGGGAATGACCTTGGAAGAGTACCAGACCCTTTCCCTTGAGGACCAAGCCAAGCTCACCACCATGCTGGGTTTCCGGATTCCCACCCAGTCCCACCATTCCATGATGCCCTTCAAGGTAGTGGACTGGATTCCTGCCTACTATGGAAGTAGTGTGGTAGCTCCCAAGGAGATTACCTGGCTATCGGGGGCTGACTATGACGTGGATTCCCTGTTTGTCAACCGGAAGGAGTTCCGAGTACTCAGGGGGGACAATGGGGAGTTTCTGGGGATGTCCATTCCCGGGGAAGAAACCAGTATGAAGGACCAGTACGAGAACTGGAAGGACTACACCCAGACCCAGGACACCTACTACAAATTCCTCACCCACAAGAAGGGAATGTCCCCAGAGGAAGCCTTCACCCAGATGGGCCTTCCCCTGTCCCTGGAAGTCTTCCAAGCCCTTCCCAAGGAGGACCGGGTGACAGGTCATGCTCTCTCCAACCAACGGTTTGACGGGGAGTTGGCCTTCATTACCAACCCTTCCAATGTGGAGTCCCTCTTCACCCCGGCCAGCATTGATTCCCTCAAATTCCTGAAGGGGTTTGCCAACGGGGTGTACGGGGTCAGTGAGGACAACACCATGCCCTACCATTCCTATGCCACCCGGTCTTTGCAGTGGGAAGCCACCACTACCGGGAAAGCTAACGTGGGGGGAGCTGCCAATGCCGGGAAAACCCATGCCTGGTTGGCCAAGAATGAGGTCTCCCTGTCCACTCCCCTGACCTTCTCGGGAGTGGAGTCCACAGGCTTCCAACACCTGGACCAAGGGGATGTGAACCTGACCCGGGAAGGTGGGAAGTGGACTATAGGGGAAACCCTGAGCCCTTCCCGGATTGCTGACCAGCTCTCCACCATGACTTCGGGGATGACGGATGATGCCAAAGAGCGGTTATCCTTTGCCCTCAACCTGACCCCTAGTACTCTTCCCGTGTTTGAGTATGCCATCAGCCTGGGATTGGGGATTAACCGGGTTCTAGGCCTGTTTGCCACCCAGCCCATCCTCAAGGAACTGGCCTACCGCCAACAGCAGGCCGATGCCCAGGTGAAGGATAAGGGGGTATCCTCCTTTGAGCTGACCAAGAAGTTGTTGGCCCAGATGGAAGCTAGGGTACAACCGGTGTACGGAGGTGGGGTAATGGATTCCCACCTGTTGGAAACCCTTCAGGATGCCCAGGGAAACCTCTCCAAGGCCCAGAACCTGACCCGGAATGGGGTAGCAGAGGAAGAAGACCTTCCCTTCCTAAGGGGTCAGGCTGCTATTCTCATGCTTTATTCCCAGTTAGAGGAACAGGCTAAGTACTTTGGGTATGTCAACAAACTCCTGAATTCCAACAAAGGTCTTCCTGTGAGTGTGCAGGAAGCCAAGGACTACTTTGTTACCCCGGAATTAGCCCTGAGGTCAGAGAAGTCCCCCTTCTCCGTGTCAGAGGCCCTCAATCGGGAATCCAATATCCAGACTAACCTCAACCTTATCCTTCCTTCCCAAGGGGGTAAGAGTGTGTTGGACCAGACCCAGAAGAGGTTTCTGGTAGACTCCCCTCTGTTCAACTCTCTCAAGGAAACATTCCAGGGGTTGGGGGGCAGGAACACCCAACTCCAGGACTTCCAGATGGGTTTCCTTACCCACCTGACCATGTTGGTAGAGAACCAACAGGTGCTCAACACCACCGGGAAGTCCCTGAGTGAGTACCAGTACCTATTGACTTCCCCTGAGAGGAACATCACCCAAACCCTGGCCTTCCTCATGGCCCAGGAAGGGTTACAGGACAACCTGTTTCTCAACCAACTCATTCCCAAGTCCCCGGACAAGGATGGGAAAGGGTCCAATCCTTTCTACCGGCTGGAATACAACACCCGGGCTAAGAATGAGGCTGACTTTGTGGACCAGTTAAGTGCTGAGTGGTTGGACCTGTACTCCCACCCCAACCCCAAAGTGGTGGAAGCTGCCAAGGAGTTGAGGGTATACCTCTCCATCAAGGATTCCCTCCAGTTCAAGAACCAGTCCTTTGTCTCCCTGGCTAAACCCAACCTGTTCCACAACCTCTCCAATGGGTTCTCGGAAGGTGGGAAGAAGATAGTAGGGTTGAAGGAAGTCTCTGACCTCATCAAACAGGGAAAGGTGGACCAGGCTGCTGCCAAGTTGGGGGTAACCTTGGACCAACTCACTCAGGACTTCTGGACCAAGTGGTACTCCATTCCCGAGAACACCAAGGGGTTGGAGAGCTGGTTTGGGAAGAACAAGAAGTACTCGGAGACCTTTGGGAAGTATGCCCCACTCCCCGGAAGTAAGGATGTGGTGGTTGTGAAGGCTGGGGATGAGGTCACTCAATCCTTCCCGGTGGCCTTCTCTGAGGGTGGACAGACCGTGGAAGATGGGGATGGGTCCTATACCACCCCTAAGGTGGCCTATGTTCTCTCCAAAGTGGATGGGAAGACAGCCTTCTACACAAAGGTAGCCCAGGACCCCACTGGCAAGTACCAGGCTCCCTGGGCCAAGGGAATAGTCCAACCCCTTATTTTTCCCCAGGAAGTGGAAACCCCACAGGAGGAAGTGAGGGAAGAAAGTGGTGCCCCTGACCTACAAAAGGCTAACCTCTTGACTTCCTTCTTCCTACAAACCAGTTTACTTAATCAGGCCCAAGAGTCTGACCTTACCTGCTAACCCTATTCCCTGTGTCCAATAAGTGCCCCAACTATTCCCTTCCCATCTTCCAAACCCTGAAGTCCACCTACGGGGAAGGTGGTGCCAACCTAGCCGCCAACCTCTTTGATTCCCCCGAATTCCAGCAGTGGAAAGGGGATGGGGAATTACCCCGTTTGGAAGGGTCCACCGTGTTCAACAACCAAGGGGAAGGGTTTGACCTATCTCCCCTCTTCCAGTCCCGCCTGACCCACCTGGAGCAGGAATGGGAGGTGTCTGGTCAGGTGTTCTCCCCTGCCCGGGCCCAGGCGATGGTGGAAGCCTTTAACCAGAGTCGCAGTGGGAAGAACTTTGTTGCCCATGAAGAAGGTGGGAAGGTCAATGTGAACTATTCCCCTACTCCTAACTCCCTTCCTGCCTTCTCAGCCCTTCCCAGTGAGGAGGAACCTACCTCTATTCTCGAGGATGTAAACCAGTCTCTTTCCCCCAGTGGACTAGGGTTCTTTGACCAGATGGACAGGCTCCGGGTACTGAACCAGGAGAGGATTGACCGGGCCCGTAAACTTCCCGGGAATGCCGAGAAGGTGGCCCAGTTGGAGAAGGTCCAGGCCATCCTCAACCCAGCCATTGAGGAGAGTAAGGTGGCCTCTGCCTTCATTGATTCCCACTACCAGGACCTGTTTGGCGGGGAAGGGAAGAAGGGCTACCTGGACTCCCTTTCCAAACGGGTAACCAAGGTGTTGGAGGAGTTGGGAAAACCCGAGGGTGACCGTAACCGGGACTACCTGATGGAATCCTTCCAAGCCATCCAGGCCTTCCGTCAAATGGCCAGTAACTTGGACGAGCTGGTATCCCTTCAACACCTGGCCTGGCCTTCCTTTAACCCGAACCAGTTGGTGGAGGAAATGTCCCCCCTGGACAAACTGGGGAAGATTCAGCAAGGCAGGAACACCATTGACCACCTGATTGGGAAGATTGATAGGGAACTACTCTCCTCGGTGTTGGGTGGGTACCTGTCCAAGTCAGCCCAAAAGGAAGCCACCAAATACCTGGACCAGGAAGCTACCTACCTGTTGAGGGCCGGGGAACAGGAAGTGAAGGGTAACCTCAAGGGAGCCCAGAAGAACCGGGAACTGGCCAAAGGAGCCCGGGAAAAGTATGAGGCCACTTACTGGGATGCCGGGAAGTTGAAGGAAGAGATGGGCCTCATTACCCGGGATATTTCCTTGGTGGGCAAGCTCTTGGAAGCCGGGGTAAGCTCCCAGAATGCCATCCTCTCCACCTTTTCCCTCTACCTCAAACAGGTCAAGGACCGGGCCCAGGCCAGTATCCGTCCCCTCCAAAGTAGGGGGTACCAGGAACTCCAGGACTTCCTCAAATCCACGGGAAGGAGTAAGGGGGACATGGAGAAGTTGTTTGAGGGGTTGTATGAGGAGGTCTGGACCTATGACCCTTCCCAGGGAAAGATGGTAAGTACCCTGCAATTTGTCCAACCCCTGGACTACTCTTCCTACAACCAGGAAAAGGCCCAGGCCATGGAGAAGGCACAGGAAATCAGTGATGACCCCACCAACCCCCAACGTAGGGCGGTAATGGCCAACTTCTATGCCTACAACACCGAGCCCCTGTCCACTCAGGAAAGGGAAGCCCTGGTGAAGGAGAAGAACCGGTTGGTGGACGAGGGAGAATGGACCGAGGAAGACTTCCAGGAGTGGCAGGCCCGCAATACCCGGGTCAACCCCAACACCGGGGAAGTCCAGTACATCGGGGAATTCACCAAACCCCGGGCTTCCCTCTACCTGAACACCAAGTACCAAGCCCTCCAGGCTGACCCCGCCCAGAAGAAGTTGTATGACTTCCTGCTCGAGACCCACAAGCAGTCCCAGACCAAGTACCCTTCCCACCTGCGGAATACCTACCTGCTTCCCTCGGTAAAGAGGCATGATGCCGTGGGACTGGTGAAGGGACTACTGGACAAACCCGGGGAATGGAAGGATGCCCTTCAGACTGCCTTTGGACTGGACCAGGCGGAGGATGAACTCCGGTATGGTAGTATGGACCAGGGTATTCCTGTACTCTACACCCAACCCATGGAAGCCTCCCAGGTAAGCCGGGACCTGTTGACCAGTGTCCTGTTGGAAGCCCAGGCAGCCGCTACCTACCAGGCTAGGCAGGAAGCCCTTCCCCTGGCCCAGACCTTACAGGACACCCTCCGGGAAGCCCAGGTGGTAAGAGAGGACAGTAAAGGGAAGGCCATCCTCAACAAGGCTGCACAGAAGGTGGGGGTTTCCCAGGCCCTGACCGACCAGGGGGAAGATGCTGGGGGAAACCTGGCCCAGGCCGTGGCCAATGCCATTGACACCCACCTGTTGGGTAAGACCAAGGTTCGGCAACAGATTGGGAAGGTGAAGGTGGACAAGGTCCTCGACGGGGCCTTGGGACTGGCGGCTAAGGTGGGGGTCTCGGGCCCCTGGAACATCTTCAAGCATGTGGCCAACTACCTCAATGCCCAGGTCAGTGTGGGCCTGGAAGCCTGGGGGGGTAAGAACATTCCCGGGGGTGTCAAGGCCTGGGCTACCGGGGGTAACTGGATAGCGGCCAACTTCCTGGGGAATGGGGATGCCATCCGGGACCTGAATGCGGGCACTCCCGTCTCAACCTTTGGGAAGTGGATGAACAGGCTGGATGTGATTCCCGGGAAAGAGGAAGAGGAGTTTGGACATCACCTGACCCAGAGCACGGGAAGCAAGGGATGGGATGCCCTCTGGGGTGGAGGTCTGAAGGCCGGGGAATTGGCAGCCCAGGGTCAGATGTTTGCCGCCATAGCCTCGGGTATTCTCCTCACCGGGAAGGAGGGAGAGGTTAGCAACCTGCTGAAGGAGTTGAGCCAGGACAGTGAAGGTAACCCTGTTATCACCCCTACCTTTGCCCAATCCTTTGGTGAGTCCGAAGAACAGGCCCTCAGGTCCAAGCTACGGGCCCTTTCCCTGTCCCTGCACGGTAACTACAATTCCATGGACAAGCCGGAACTCTCCCGGTATGCGGCAGGAAGGGTGGTGCTCATGTACAAGAAGTACCTGGAACCCGCCATCCAACGCCGGTTTGGGCAGACCAAGGTTAACCAACAGTTGGGGGACATCACCGAGGGCCATTATCGGACCTTCATTGCCACCATCTGGAAGGACTGGAAATCCCTCTCCTTCCTCTTAGAGAAAGAGGGGTCAGCCCTTCTTCCCGAGGAACAGATGAGGGTGAGGTATGCCATCAAGGAATTGGGGGTATTAGCCCTGCTCTCGATGGTGGCCATGGGCCTGAAGGGATTGGGGGAGGACGACGAGGACCTGAAGAAGTCCTATGCCTTCAATGCCCTCCGCTACCAGGTCCTGAAGATGGAAAGTGAACTCTCCTTCTTTGTCCCGGTGGTAGGGTTTGATGACCAGTTGAGGATATTCTCCTCCCCCACGGCCCTCACCAACCCGGTCCAGAAGGCCTACGCCCTGACCCACCAACTCCTCCCGTGGAACCTGCTGGACACCTACCAAAAAGGGTCCCGGTTCCACCAAAAGGGGGATTCCAAGACCCTGGCAGCCTTCCAGTCTTTGTTGGGCTTCAACGGCCTAGACATGGAGCGGGCCCTGACCCAGTTTGAACGCACCTTCTAACCTTCCCCGGTAGTGTACTGGGGACTTCCCCATGCCCTACTCCACCGTTACCCCGGCCCCCCTGTCCGTCAACGAAGGGGAAGCCGGTCCCGGCACCCTGACCTTCCAGGCCACCACCAACCCGCCCCGTCCGGGGTCCAGTGCCCTGGTGGTCTTCCCCTTTGTGCTCTCTTCCTCGAACACCCTCACCCCTTTGCCGGTGGTGGGAACCGGGGGCCTGAACCTGGATTACACCATTCCCCAGGACGGGGTGTTGGTCTTCCGTGCCGTACAAGTGGCCGCCGAGGAAGGGGTGGCCGGGGAGTTCGGGGACCTGGGGGAAATCCGCTGGGACCTGGACAACGGGATGTTCTACCAGGTCACCGAGGCGGACAACGGCCAGGGGTCCTCGACCTGGGTCTCCACGGACCTGGACTATTCCACCCTGCTGCCCCAGGCCGGGTCCAAGGCCTACGCCCTCTCCACGGACACCCTGACCAGTATTTACCACCGGTTGCTGCTGCTCACCCTGCAAAAGGAGTTGGGCCCGCTGCCCGCCAACAACCAACCCAAGGTGGACCAGCTCACCGAATCCCTGGGGAAGCTGGACCGGGGCCTGCAAGGAGCCACCTACCTCTTCCAGGACACCAACTACACCGAGTGTGCCCGGACCCTGGAGCTGTTGTCCCTGACCCGTTACCTGCCCTAATCCATGGCCCTGAACCCCATCATTCCCCAGCTCCGCACCTGGGCCGGGAAGCAGGACAGAAGGTCCCACGAACCCGAGGGGCCGGAGGTGGATACGGCCCGGGTAACCCAGCTCATCCGGGTCCTGCGGGCCTTGGAAGACCCCCGGTTGGCCTGGACATTGGACGAAGAAACCGAGGTGTTGGACTACCTGGCCCGGGTGACCTACCGGAGTGAGCGGGTGGAAGGGCCCTACATGGGAGCAGGGAACACCCCCGTCCTACCTGCGGGCCTGGACCTGTCCCAATACGTGCGGTTTGTCAACAACATTGCCCCCGACCCCCTCACCGGGAACGTGACCCTCAACCTGGCTCCGTCTTCCTTCACGGTGGAGGGGATTACCGAGTTCCGGGACCGCTTCCCCGCCTCCAAGACCGGGACCTCGGAAGAGTTCTGGGAAACCCTGCTGGTCAAGGAACTCTTCCCGGCCTACACCTCCCCCACCGCCTCCCTGGCCAGTTCCACCACCGGCCTGGTCAAGCGGGGAACCCTGCTCTCCCTGCTGTTGACCCCCGGGTTCAGCCAAGGGGATGCCGGGGGGCTCACGGCCTATTCCCTCACCCGGACCCTGCCCAGTTCCAACCTGCTCACCCAGGACACCACGCCCCCCATCAGCTTCCCGCCCTACACCGACCCCTACACCTTCGGGGAAGGTCCGGTGAGTTATACGGCCCTCTTTTCCTATTCCCAGGGACCCGAAAAGCAGACCTCCCAGGGCAACCCCGCCCCCGGACAGATTCCGGCCGGAAGTGTCCAGGCCCAAGTCCAACTCCAGGGCATTCACCCCTGGTACTACGGGGCTTCCCCCACCGACACCACCCCCACCATCTACCAGGGAACCGAGGTGATTGGCCTTTCCAATGGGTCCCTCACCGTCCCTTCCTTCGGGAATGGCAGCCAGTACCTGTGGTTTGCCGTGCCCCGGACCAGCGGGAATACGTCCCAGAAGGCCTTCACCACCTGGTTCCGAAGTGTGCTGGACACCGGGGCCATCGGGGGCAGCTCCAACCTCTTCCGGAGTCCGGTCACCGTGTCCGTCACCTCCACAGGCCTGGCCCAAAACTGGACCCGGAACTACGACCTCTACTTCACCAACTACCCCACCGTGGCCTCTACCGCCACCACCCTGTCCTAATGGCCATCCCCCAATCCGATTCCACCCGGACCAACGCCCCCAAGCCCACGGACGACAAGTACGGGCCCTACCCCAGTCTGGCCGCTGCCAAGGCCGGGGTGTCCCTGACTTCCCGTTACGACGGGTGTACGGTCAAGGTGGTGGGGGACGGGGAATACTGGTGGTTGGCCGGAAATCTGTCGGACTCGGGCTTGTTGGCCAAGGGCATTGGGTTGACCACGGACCAACGCAACGGTATTCAGAACGCCTCTACCCTTTCCGGTACCAATCCGGTGGCCACCCGGGAGGACCTGGTGTGGCACTACCTGGGGGACCCGTTGGATGGGAATGTTTCCCGAGACTTGCCGGATATAAGCAACGTGTACGGCAGTGGCCACATAAACAACACCTACGGTTCGGGGGTGAACACCAACGTGTATGGAAATGGTCACAGTTATAACATCTACGCGGACCTTTTCTACAACAACCAGTACGGGAACAACCATAGCACCAACATATACGGGAGTCGCCACCAGAATAATCAGTACGGCGACAATCACAGTTATAACACTTATGGAAGGAATCACGACGGCAACCTTTACGGGAATGACCTCACCCGTCTGTACGTGGGGGACAATTGCCAATATTTGGAGGTAGGCGACGGGTGTGAACGGTTGGAGATTTACAACTGTCAGGGGGACTCTGGTGCTCGTTTCGTGATTCCGTCCGGCACCACAGACGCCGTGTACCGCAACAACCAACTGGTAATCCCGGGTACGGGAGGAAGTGGGCTCACGGTCCAGTGGCAGTCCGGGGTTCCCCTAGCCAAGGATGTACTCACCTACAACAGCACCGGGGACCTGTTCCGGGTCCTGCAAGCCATTACCAACCCCCAAGTAGAGCCTACCTACCCGGTTTCCAGTGGCTTGGTGCCTTATTACAAGTACGTGGGCCCGGCCCTAACTGCTGACCAGAAAGCTGCCCTGGATGCCTCTTCTACCCCACTTACCGCCGCCAACCCCGTGGTATCGGTGGCCGACCTTCCCCCATCTGTAGCGGATGTACTGGAGCAGGGCTACAGTTTGGTCCGATTGGGACAGGAGGTGGCAGACCCGCCGCAAACCTTTGGCCCAACCGGTAACAAAGGCTGGCAACCCACCAACAACGGGGCCTACTTCTTCAGTGCAGGTTTTACGGGTCCGGCCCGTCTCTTCCAGCCCGACCCTGGCGCGTACGGCACCTTCGTCACCCTTCGCCGGGGCACGGATGCTTCCAGTCCACAACTGGTGTACCTGGACACGGGTATTGCCAGCAGTGTTTCGGTGGAGGTGGGGGAGACCGTGGTCCTCCAATTGGTTTCCCCCACCGCTGCCACAACAGCCCCGGGCTCGACACCTGGTTGGCAGGTACACACCCGTAGTTTTTCCCCTGCCAGCTCAGGAAGCGGGGGAGGCCCCATTGACTACACCACCCCGGTTACCCACCCCGGCAACACCACCCTGACCAGTGCCGACTTTGGGAAGCACCACCTTTTCACCGGCACGGGTTCTCCCCTGTGGACGGTGGCCCTGCCTTCCCCCACCGGGAATAGCGGGAAAGTCATCGGCTTTGGGATTGGGGCCGGGGCCTCGGGGATGTGGGCCTTCCAAGCCGGGAACATCGACGGGAAGGCCGAACGCCGGTTGTGGGCCAAGGAAACCCTGCTCTTGCTCTGCACGGGCACGGGCTACACCAAACTCCAATGGTCCCCCGTCCCCTTGTCCATGACCCTGGCCACCTCGGGAGAACAGGCCCTCAACGGGTTGGGTACGGTCCTGTTCAACACCAAGATTAGTTCCACGGCCCCGGACGAGATGCAGTACGGGGCCCAGTACGCTCTTCGGGCCCTGCGGGGGGGTATCTACCTGCCCAGCCTGCTCGGGTACTGCGCGGGGGGCACCGTGTTCCGGCCCATTGAGGTGTTTGCCGCCAAAAACGGGGACATCAGCGATGTAGGCACCACCAACCGTCCCACCCCCGTGGTGGCCGGGGCCAGTGGCTCGGGGCTGGCCTACGCCTCCCTGGAACTGGCAGCCAACCCTGTGATGCTGGAAACCGGGGACTTCCTCAACGTGAAGTACTACGCCGATGCCTCCATCACCCTCCAAAACTCCGGGGTCATCGTCCCCAAGTACTCCCTATTAGAAGTCCCCACCTGGACCTAACCCATGCCCCAATTCCCTTACACCCCCGAACGCATAGAGGTGGACATTTCCGACAAGCCCTTCAACGGGGGGTTTCTCAAACGGAAGGCCGTGTTCACCCGCCTCTTACACGCCCAGGACCCTCACACAGCAGGGGCCCTGCTCTCCATTGACGTGTTGGTGTGTACCTACTCCCGTAACCCGGACGGTACCCCGGGGGATTCCCTCCACGAGCAGGGTTTCCCGGACGTGTTCCGACCCTTCACCGCCGACAACCGAACCGTGGTCAACCTGCAAGGGGACACCTTGGCCGTGTTGGAGTCCGAGCAGGCCGCTGCTGCCTCCCTGGCCGACTACCAGGAACCGGTGATGTTGCAGTTGGACTTCTTCCAGTTGGTCCGGGACACCCAACCCCTGGGCATCAAGGCCCTGATTGTGGCCCACATCCAGGCCGCCGATGCCCTGGGCAGGTTCTCCTGATGAAAACCTTCCTGGCCTTCCTACGGGCCTGGTGGTGGTTCCCCTTCCTCGGGGGACTGCTCTTCCTGCTCTTTGGTCCTTACTGTTTCTTCCTCTAACCCCTTGTCTACCCCTTGGGAATGCTGCTCTCCACCTTCCTCTTCCTGCCCTTTCTTCCCCAGTGGGCCCAAATAGCCCTTTCCATCTTTACCGGCCTGGGGGGAATGGGTAGTGTGTTGGCCCTGGTAAAAGTCCGGAGGGAAAAACAGGACTTCCTCATTGCCCAGGCCACCCAAAAGGCCAAGGAGGAGAAAGACCTGGAAGCCCGGCTGAAGGACTACAAGGAATTCAAGGAGAAGTATGCCCTGGACCTGAAGCACACCGAAGACCGGATGACCGGCTTTAACGTGGCCATGGAGAAGGTGGCCGACAAGGCGGGGGAAGATTGCAAGGCCCTCGAAACCAAGATTGGGAACCTGCAAGGGCTTTCCAACGAGGTCACCAAGCTCCAGACCACCACAGACGGGACCAATTCCCGGGTGGAGAAGCTGGAAGGCAGCCTGGAAAAGTTGGAAAACCGGCTCAACACCCGGCTGGACAACCTGGAAAAGAAAACGGATGACAATGCCCGGTGGCAGAACTCGGTCCTGAATGAAATCCTCCTCCACCTCAACGGGGGCGGAAAACGGTTCCCCGCCCCCCAGTCCTAGCCCATGCCCACCGCCGACAACCTCCATTCCCATACCCCGGGCAAGTCCATTGAGAAGGACTCCGAGGTGGTGAATTACCAACAGCTCCTACGGCTAACCCACCCCTATCCCTCCAAGGTAGTGGCCGTGACCAGTGGCCCCCAGGCCGGGAACTACATCTTCCACGGCCCCACCAAGACCTGGTTACCCCTAGGTACACCCACCCTCTCCGCTTCCCTTGGAGAAATTGGGCAACTGGCCACCAACCCCTTGGTCTACCAGTTCTGGCAATCCCCCAACGGAAGCCTGTGGGTGGTCACCATGGACGATGACGGGGCCCTGAACACCGAACCCTACACCTCCTAATCCATTCCCATGGGAAAGAAGAAACTGGCCTTTGTGGAACAGATTGAGGAGGCCCAACAGGAGGCCGTGGAAATCATTGCCCAAACAGCCCCCATCACCACCAACATCCAACCCATGCTGGTGGCCCAGACCGTGAGTCCCGGTTTCCCGGTGGCCATGACCTCCCAAGGCATTGTCCCTTACCTGACTTCTCATATGGACCACAGGGGTCAACTCTGTGGTATGGCCCTGGAGAGTGGGAACCCCGGGGACACTGTCCGGGTGAAGACGGTAGGAAGGGTGTACCTACCCGAGTGGGGTCTGACCCAGGGAATCCAGTACTGGGCCTCTCCCTTGGGAAGCATTCAGCCCTGGCCCATGGACGGGGGCACTTTCACCCAAATCCTGGGAATAGCCCTCTCTCCCAACGAATTCCTGCTGGAGCCCAAAGCCCCCATCAAACTAGCTTCCTAACCCCCATTACCATACCCTTCCTTTCTGCATGGCCAAGTACATCCAAAACAACTCCGGGGAACTGGAGGAAGTGATTCCCACCGTTACATCTTCCGGGGCTCCCTCGGCCAACACCATTGTCCAGTTGGACGGGAGTGGGAAGCTGGACCTTTCCCTCTTCCCTTCTTCTCTAGCCCCCGACCAGCTCTCCCTTCCCTGTTCGGAAGCCATTACAGCCGGGGACCAGGTGAATGTCTACAATGTGAGCGGTACGGGTACCGTGAGAAAGGCCATTGCCACTTCCCTGGCCACCAAAGCCCACGGGTATGCCCTGACCACTGCCTCCAGTGGGGCCAATGTTCAGGTTTCCTTTGATGACCTCAACAACCTGGGTACCGCCCTTACCCCCGGGGAACAGTTCCTGAGTGCCACCACAGCCGGGAAAACCACTACCACGGCCCCCTCCACCAGTGGGCAGGTGGTCCAGAAGGTGGGGATTGCCTCCTCGGCCACCACCCTGCACCAGTCCTACGGCCCTGCCATCAAACTAGCCTAAGGTATGGCTTCCCGTATTCCCCTCTGTGTGATAACAGGGGAAGAACAGGAGATTCCTGTGGGGGACATCATCCCCCTCAACTACCTCAACATCAAGACAGCCCGGGTAAGTACGGGGAGTATACTGACCACGGTCATAGCCCCCATCACCGTCACTTGGCCTACCCCCTTCCTGGACACCAATTACACGGTCAGTGCTACCTGCCTGGCCTCCGGAATCAACCTGTTGGAAGTTCAATCCATGACTTCCCTTACTCCTTCCTCGGTGACCTTCTCCGTGAAGAACCTCTCCCTTTCCACTGTCAGTGGTAGCCTCCATGTGGTGGCTGTACATGACTAACACCCTTCCCTATGGCTGCCCTCGACACCACCTCCTGTTTATGGTATTACGGAGACCCCAACTCCAAGGAATTCCAGGCCAAACACATGGTCCTGTATGTATTCCCGGACTGGGTGGCCAAGATATTCCCTCCTTACCAACACCAAGCGGTGAGAAAGCAGTGGGTAAATAAGGACCTGATTACACCCCTGGAAGCAGTCTTCAAGGAATTACTGGAGACAGGTCTGTGGAAGGAACTCAAGACCTTTGATGGCCTGTGGAATATTAGGAATAAGAGGGGGCTTAATGAACTCTCCATTCATTCATGGGCCATTGCCCTGGACCTGAATGCCCTTACCAATCCTTTGGGTGGTAAAGTGACCTTCTCTCAAGCCTTCCTCAATGTATGGAGGAAACATGGGTTTGTGTGTGGAGCTGACTTTGGGGCTGGAAGGTCTGATGGAATGCACTACCAGTTTGATAAGGTGGCCAAGACTGCCTATGCTAAACACCTAGCTTCCCAAGTGGTGTCCCAAACTCCTCCCAAACCGGTGGCCAAAGTAGTACCCAAGAAGGTGGAAATGAAGGTACCCGCCCCTACTTCCCTTCCTAAAACCCTTCCCACTAAGTAATGGCCTGGTTTCCAAGAGTAGGGGAATTCTTTGAGGCCCCCAATGGCCGGTTCGACCTCAAGCAGGTAGCTGGTTACCAGTCCATCTGTGTCCTGTGCTATGTGGCCGTGATGGGAATTCCTGCCTCAGCTCCCCTGGTATGGTCCCTTTCCCTGTTTGGGCTCCTGTGGACGGTGTCTGACATCCAACAGGCCATCAATGTCATCAAAGCGGCTGCCGGGGGTTTCAGGGTCCCCGACACCACCACTCAGGTTCAAGGGGATATGGTAGCTCCGGTGACGGGAGATAACCCGGTGGTAGTGCAAAACCCCAGCCCAGAAACCCCTACCCAAACTTCTACCACTAGTCAGGATTAACCCATGAACCGTACCCTATTTGAATTTCTGGGGGTTATTGCCCTCATCATCGTTTCCTGCTTCCTGTTCAAGGGGTGTGGGAAGACAGAGGAAGGTGGTAAGACTACCGTGGAGCACACCACGGATACTGTCTACCTGCCTTCCAAGGTGGTGTACCAGACCAAGTTTGTCCCCAAGATGGTCAAGGTCCCCGGGAAGTTAGATACCGTGTACCTGACCTACATCCATTCCCTTCCCAAAGACTCTCTAGTGGTCCACCTTGCCCAGCGGGAATACCAGGACAGTGTAACCCTCGGGGAGGGGTTGAGAGTAGGTTACAAGGCCAATACCCGTGGGTTTCTTGATTCCCTGTCCTTTGGCCTTACCGACACCCGACCCATTACCCTCATCAAAGACAGTGTCACTATTACCAAGACCCTTCCACCCAAGTCCCACTCACTGGGAATAGGAGCTGTGGTCAGTGGACTGGGAATAGCTCCAGGTCTACAGTACACCTCAGGGAAGTCAACATTGGGAATCTACTATAACCTTCCCACCCAACCGGGAATCCAAGGAGTGAGCCTCTCATACCACTATTCCCTGGGAAGCTGGTAAACAGGCCGATGAAGAAATAAGCCCCAGCACCTTCCCTTATGGGTTGGCCTGGGGCTCTTGGTTTTTGGTGGACAGTGGGTTAGCCCACCTGTGGGAATAGGCATAAGGGTACTTCCCATTCACTACTTTCCTCAGGTTGGACATGATATTTTGAAGGGGCTGAGGTTTGGCCTTTCCTTGGTCTACCAACCATTGAGCTGCTTCAATAACAGCCGGGAAGATTTGGAGGGAATTACCCTCAAGGTCCAACATGCTGATGGGCTTGGAAGATTGACTGTCTCTTCCAAACTTCCCAAGGTTGACGGAATATTGATTCCCCTCATCCCAAGCCTTTTGGGCACGTTCCTTCTGGGTACCATAATAGAGATTAGTCTTCCTATTGTCCAAGGTGTTCTGGTTACGGTGTAGAACAGAATGGGCGTGGGTTTCCTCCAAGAAGGCTGTAGCTACCAACCTATGAACTTCCTGGACTTTACTCACTCCATCTACCGAAAGGTTAACAAGGAAGTATTGGGACAACTTCTTGGAAGTAGTTAGTCCAGCCTTGAGAATACGGGGAATAACCAACCGTTCACCACCGCCTCCTGTTCTAACCAACCGTGAGCAGGACTTCACCCTTCCGAGGTTGGAAACTTCATAGTACCCATCAAACCCCACAACACTGGTCCACTCCTCTCCTTCCAAATCCTCCAAATCCCACCACTTATAGGCATGGTCCCAACCCACTTGGGATAAAAACCACTGAGGAATTCTGGACCGTTCCTTGGGCGTCAAGTTCATGGTGTAAAGGTACAAATAGTGGTAAAGAAAGTAGCCCCTACCTCCAATTAAGGAAGCAGGGGCTTTTTCGTGGGTAATAGGGAAGTTTACCTGATTTTGGTGGAGTTAATCCATCTCTGGGAAACTCCTTTCCAAGATTCCGGGAAGTATTTACGGGAAGGTTTCAGTTTACCTCCCTTCTTTTCCTGAATCCACACGGTGATGACTTCCCTAAGAAAATAGGACCGATTGTGGGCCTCTTCTGCCACTTCCCTACGGTCATACCACACATAGGGCCAGGGTTTACAATTCCCATTGGACATTCTATACTGCATGGTTAGGGTACTCTTTAGGGGTTTCAACAATGGAATCTACGGAGGACTTGATGAGGTCCAGTCTTTCCCTTCCCCGGGTTTTAACATCCTCGGGAATACAGGAATACATCAACAGGCCACCCACCAATCCCTGTAATTCCCCTACGTGGCCCAATAGGTTGAGGTAGTCCTTGTAGTTTAGGGTTACTTTCATGGTGTCAATAGTTAAGGGACAGGGTGGCCTCGGGGTATTCCTTGCAGGCCTTCCACAGGTTAAACAGGTGAGTACAGAGGTTGAGGAACTTCCAGTGGGAATCAGGATAGGTCTGGAGGAGGTAGGTCTCACTTCCCACCAGATTGTTCAGGCCCCAGAATACCCTCACCTCTACTTCCTTCCCGGTCTTTCCATACAACCAGTCCACTTCCCCTAGGAAGGCCCGGGAAAGGAGTTGGGATACACTTCCACCCCAATCTTCCGAATACACTTCCTCTTCCCCTTGACGGAGGGTTACTGAATATCCCATTAGACTGCCACCGGGGCTTTAATGGTGGGTAGAGGATTGTAGTTCTCCAAGGTGATGTCCCCGTAGGTGAAGGCAAACAGGTCCTTGATTTGGGGGTTGAGGGTCACTGTGGGAAGGGGTTGAGGACTCCGGGAAAGTTGGAGGAGGGCTTGGTTGGTGTGGGAACTGTAGAGGTGGACATCACCCCCTGTCCAGATGAATTCCCCGGGGACCATGTTCACACACTGGGCCACCATCAGGGTTAGGAGGGAATAGGAAGCTATGTTGAAGGGTATTCCTAGGAATACATCAGCAGACCTCTGGTAGAGTTGACAGTTGAGTTTCCGGGTGGGTATCAGCCCCTTTCCCCAATCACTTTGCGGGATGCGATTCTTCAGAGTCCATTTATACCTCTCTTCCTGGGTCAATAGGGAAGTATGGAACTGGAATAGGCAGTGACAGGGAGCCAGGGCCATATCCGGAAGGTCAGCCACATTCCAGGTACTGACCACCATCCTACGGGAAGTGGGGTTGGTCCTGAGAGTTTCCAGTACTTGGGAAATCTGGTCCACAGTCCCCACCTCATAGATTTCCGACTCTGGAATTTGGGTATAGGTTCTCCAACTTCTCCATTGTTCCCCATAGATGGGACCTAGGTAACCATGCTCGGGAGCCCACTCATCCCATATTTTAACCCCATTCTTCTGAAGGTCTTGGACATAGGTACTTCCACTAAGGAACCACAACAATTCCCCCACCACAGACTTCCAATGGACCTTCTTGGTGGTGAGCAGGGGGAGCCCAGCCTGAAGGTTAAACCTCATCTGGTAGCCAAACAGGGACTTACACCCAACTCCCGTCCGGTCCTCTGTATCAATTCCCTCAGTCAGGACTTTGCTGAGTAGGTCTAGGTATTGGTGCATTATTCCCAGGTAATAGATTGGAGGTCCTTAATTACCTTCTCCACTTCCTTTCGGAGTTGGTCTACAGCCTCCTCTCTATTCTTCCCATAACCCTGGTATTGTTGGTCCAAGGGCCAGAGATGGGCAGGTTTCAGGTCAGCAAGGGTGGCCTCAAAGGATTGGGCCTTCCCCCTCCCGTCATTGGTTACTTTAATCATGGCTTGGTACTGTTAAATGGTGAAATAGTCCTATGGGATGGACCAAGAAAAACCCCGGGGTGACGGGGTCTCATTCTCTGGACAGGGAAAGGGTTAGGCCTAGGCCGAGGTCTCCTTGAGCTGGTAGAGGTAGAGCTTGTAAGCCGCACTCTGGGTGACCCATTCCAGGGCCTTCCCTACCCCCATGGCTTCCAAGGCCTGAGCTACCGAGGGGGAGATGGTCCCTTTCCGGATGGTGGAGGTGAGGGAAGCATAGGAAGGATGGTTGGCCTTTTGGACCAGGTCCCGGAGTTTGTAGCCGTGGAGGACCAGTTGGGACTTGATGGTTAAACCGGGATTTGTGGGGGTATTCATGGGGTTGGGGAATAAGGGAAGGTGAGGAATAAGGGAAAGGTTACAGCTCCATGAGTTCCACAAAGGGAAGACTACCATTCTCCAACACCAGTCCTGCACTGATGACAGGCTTCCGAGGGAAGGGTTTGCCATAGGAGAAGGCATAGGCCTCATGGTCAATTCCACATCCCACCTGCATTCCAAACAACCGGTCTTTGACACTTACACTCCAGTTCACACTGGCCTCGGAGTGGAGGTGGCCTTGGACGGTGGATAATCGGGAATCCTTGGCCCGCTTAAAGGCATTCCCCACATTCCCGTGGGTGTAGAGGACCCCATTCTCCTGGTATTCTTCCATGAATTCCCAGGTAGTGGGGGCTTGGAGGATTTCCCCCAGGGGTTTGACAAACCGTTGACTCATGCCAATGGCCTTGGCCTTCCGGGCAATGAGGAGGTCGTGGTTCCCCAACATAATCTTGGCCGTGGGGAAGGCTTCATACCAGGGAGTGAGTTGGGCAATGGCAGCATCCAGTTCATGGCCTACCCCCATTCCATCGGGGTCCCGTTCGTGGAAGTTCCATCCCGCCCCGTCAATGACATCCCCGATGAAGATAACCTGGTCACAGTTGTACTTCTCGGAGAGGTTCTGGCAGAAGTCCAGGTAACCTTCCAGGATGAAGGGGGCGTGGAGGTCCCCAATCACCAGGGTATTCCCGGACTGGGCCTTCCAGGTTTCCAGCTCCACCTGCTCGGGGGTGAGGTCTTCCTTTTGGGACAGCATCCACCGTTTCACCATCCGGTCAAAGGTTTCCTTGCTGACCATGGGGGCCTCGAATTCCTGAATCAGGTCCGAGAGCTGGGTCACACCCAACCCGGGGTTTTTGAAGTAGTAGTGGGCAATCAACCCATCATAACGGGTACTCAAAATCTTCCTCATGTAAGGAGTGGGTAAAAGGGTGAAATCTTGGTTAGGTTAAATAACTGTCCATGTATAATACCAGACAAATGTACACATGAATTTGGTATTTTTCTAATAAGGGTAAACACTGGGTAATTATTCTCGGTTTTGCAGGGCTAATTACCTGATTTTTCCGGTGAACGGGCCACCAACTCCGGTGAACGGGGTTTATTGTGGGTTGGTCAGGAAAGTTTTGGGTTGTACAATCCCTAGAATTCACCAAACCCTCACACCACGGGTAGTCATAAACAGGTTACCAAAACTTCCTGTTGAGCCTACCCAATGGTGTTAGCAAACCTACAACATCCCATTACTAAATCCAATAGTTTACCAATAATTTTAGTCAATCTCCTCTCCTGTTGTCTCCACCCGTGAAAAAGGGAGAGCCGGGGCCCACCTTGGACACCAACTCTCCCCTCACTGGGTATTCCTGCTTTGGTTAACTAGGGCCTAACTCCCACAGCTCTCACAGCCAATCTCACACACCTGTCCCACTTCCTCTGGAATAGGGATAGATTTGTCCACGGTGAACTGGATTGCTTGACTGGCCGGTTTGGTCCTGAGGTAGTACTGGCCCGTCTTCAGGCCCAGCTTCCACCCATAGAAATGCATACTGGACAACTTCCCAAGGGTGGGCTTGTCAATGAAGAGGTTCATGGACTGGGATTGGCAGATGTAGGCCCCCCGGTCAGCGGCCATGTTGAGGATGACCTTCTGGGAAATCTCGTACACCGTCTTGTACCGGTCTTTGAGGACCTGGGGAATAGAGGGAATTCCCTGCACACTCCCATTCCCTACAACCAGGGCATCCTTCATTCCCTTATTCCACAACCCGAGGGCTTCCAAATCCCTTACCAGGTGTTTGTTGATGACAATGAATTCCCCGGCCAGGGTTCTGCGGGTGGACAGGTTAGAGTTGAAGGGCTCAAAACACTCATTCCAGCCCATAATCTGGGAAGTGGAAGCCGTGGGCATGGGAGCTATTCCCAGGGAATTCCTCAGGCCATACTTCACCACATCCTCTTTCAGGGCTTCCCAATTCCACCGGGAAGAAGGAGTAATTCCCCACATGTCAAACTGGAGGATTCCCTTGGAGGCTGGACTACCGGGGAAGGTCTCATAGTGGCCTTGTTTGAGGGAAAGGGTGACGGAGGCTTGAAGGAACCCATAGTAGATGGTCTCAAACACCTCTTTGTTGACCTGTGCAGCCTCCGGGGAATCAAAGGGTAGTCCCATCAAGGCAAACAAGTCAGCCAGGCCCTGTACCCCTATTCCAATGGGCCGGTGACGGAGGTTGGACTTCCTGGTTTCCGGGGTGGGGTAATAGTTAATGTCAATAACCCGGTTCAGGTTGAGGGTAACCTGGTAGGTGTCCTCGTACAGGGCTTGGTGGTCTACCTCCCATTGGTTGGGAAGAGGTCCGTCACCACCCCTCATACTCATCTCCGGAATGGTGACATATTCCCGGGGTTTCAGGTATTTGGGAAGAGCCAAAGAAGCCAGGTTACACACAGCCTGTTCCTCATGGTCTGAGTACTCAATAATCTCTGTGCAAAGGTTAGAGGACTTGATAGTACCTAGGTTTTGTTGGTTGGACTTGGAGTTACAGGCATCCTTGAACAGCATGAAGGGGGTACCGGTCTCCATGGTACACACCTCAATCTCATTCCATAGGTCTTGGGCCTCAATCTCCTTCCCTATTCCCAGGGACTCACAATGGGTGTATAGCTCGGTGAAGGCTTTGGAAGTAGGGGAATCAAAGACATCCTGCAACTTCTTCCCTGTGGCCAGGAATACCTCATGGGGGCAGAACAGGGTCCACTTCCCGTGGGACTCCACCCGTTGCATGAACAGGTCCGGAATCCAGAGGGCGGGGAAGAGTTCACGGGCCCGGAATTCCTCCTTTCCTTGGTTCTTCCGGATGGGAAGCAGGGTGAACACATCCTTGTGCCAAGGTTCCAGGTAGATGGCAAAGGAACCCTTCCGTTTCCCACCCCCCTGGTCCCACCACTTGGACCATTCATTGTAACTCTTGAGCAGGGGCATGAGACCATTGGACTTCCCACCACTCCCGGCAATCAGGGTGCCCTCAGCCCGTACATCGTGGACATGGAGGCCAATTCCCCCGGCAGCAGAGGAAATGATGCCCACATCCTTGAAGGTGTCCATCAACCCTTCCTTGGAGTCCCCTTTATTCCCAATGAGGAAGCAGGAAGACATCTGGGCATTCCTACACCCGGCATTGAACAAGGTGGGGGTGGCATGGATGTACTTCCCCAGGGAAAGGTCATCGTACACCCGCTTCACCATCTCCAGGTTATCACCCCACAGGGCCACAGCCACCCGCATGTACAGGTATTGGGGCCGTTCTACTACTTTCCCGTTGGCCTTCAGCAGGTAGCCTCTCAGGAGGGTTTTCAGGCCAAAGTAATCCAGGTTGAAGTCCCGGGAATGGTCCACCATCTGGTCCAATTCCATACAGTAGTCTACACAAGTCTTCACAGACTCCATAGACAAGAGTTGAGTATTGTCATTTAGGTAGAGTACAGCATCAATGAAGCTGTTATAAGTCTCCTTGTGCAGGGAAGTAACCAGTAACCGGGCTGCCAGGGTGGAGTAGTCTGGGTGGTTCATGGACATGGTGGCCGCTGTCTCTGCTGCATAGTTGTCCAACTCGTGGGAAGTTATCCCATCACTGAACCCACCAATCACCTTCAGGCACACCTCGTCAGCATTCACCTTCAGACCCTTGGTCTGTTCTTTAACCCTCTTCTGAATTTTACTGGGGTTGAAGGCTTCCCTCTTCCCATTTCTCTTGACTACTTCCATAGGGTGCATAAAAAAGACCCACCTCCCTGTTAGTAGGAAGATGGGTCGGCAAAGGTAACTTTGTAATAGTATTAACCCAAGACTTAGTTGGACTATTTCTCCAATTCCACTCGTTCCTTGGTGGTGTCCCGGTTAATGGCAGCTTCCCCGGTGAACTTATCAGGAAACCGGACCTTCAACTTTTGGATGTTGTTGTAGAGGGCTTTCTCCAGGTTGATGTGGTTAATCCGGCAGAAGTTGACCAGGTACCACATCACATCGGCCACCTCCTCTTCCACATTCACCCAGTCAATGGGCTTCCCATAGGCCAGGTTCTTCTTGAATACATCCACTAGTTCACCCACCTCTGTCACCATTCCGGTGGTCATGTGGAGGTTATCTACGATATTAGGGTCGTGTGCCTGGTTGTCCAGGTAAATGGTAGCACAGGTCCGGGCAGCAGCCTGGGTGAACTGGGAAACGGTTAGTTTGGTGGCACTGGCCATCATCTCATTCTGGTATTCCATGTTGTTGGGGTTAGAGGGTGATTAAAGCTTGGTTAGGAGGACTTGAATGGCCAGGAGTTGGTCCAGGTTAGCAGCTTCCACCAAGGGAAGTACTTCTGCCAACAGGGCCCTCCGTCGTTTAGCCTTTCCCCATTCCAAGGATAGTGCATTAGCTTCCTCATCTGTGAGAAGAGTGCACCGGGAAACAGTGGCCATGTTCATTTTCCCAGTAAGTCCTTTCTGTTGACCTTTGAAGTCAAATAGGGTATCAGGAAGGCCAGAGATACGGTAACCTGTCTTGGTCACCTTCTCAATCTTTTTGATGGCCCGGGACAACTTCTTATCAAAGCTCATCCCACTCTCATAAAGGACATACTTTCCTACTAGGTCTTGGTCTTCGGGTGTGTTCATGGTCTAAAGGGTGATTAAGTCTCTCTCAGTACAAGGAAGGTGGTAAAGTTCACACCCATCGAGGGTATTCTTCCACAGGTCCAGCTCCCGTTCCCAGTACTTCCTCACTTCCGAGGGTTTGGATAGGACATGGTACAGGAGGTGACCTTTGAAGTCTTTCCCCGTGTTGGGGTAATGGTGGGCCCACTGTTTGCGGAACAGTTCCTTGGCCTTGTCCCCAAACCGGGAGTACTTCCCTTCCCGGAAGGCTTGGAACTCGGGCAGGAACTCGGGTGGGGCACTGAACTGGAGCCAGTAGGTGGACCCAAACAGGTAATTGTGTTGGAGGTGGGGGTGACCAAGGACCCGGTCTGAGAGCAGGGGGGCATGGTCCACTTCCACCACAAGGGTATCATCGGAGGTGCTTAGGAACACCCCTTTGACGTTCTCCGGGGGACCCAGGCTGGTTGCAGGTAGTTGGAGCAGGGGAAGCAGCAGGTGAAAGGCCAAACTGCGGTCTGCGGGGGTTTGTGGGGTCATAATGGGAGATTTAGGTAAACGGGCCTAAGTCTCCCCGGAGATTGGGTTATTTCAAAGGAGTCAGGGAATGAAGTAGGCCCTTTTCCACAGCTTCCTCATAAGTGGTATACTCCCCTGACCATTCATGGCGAGGGAAGGTGATATTGGCCCCTACATTGTGTTGAGGGGAATTGAGGTACACCCTATCCACTTGGTAGAGCAGGTGGGGTTTGAGGACTGCTTGAATCCGAAGGTGGACACCCTTCTCTTCCCTCAACCACCGGGAAAGAAGGGATTGGGTAGGGCATAGATAGGTTACTTCCCCATTGTGGGCAGCATTGAGAATTTCCTCATCCGTGAAGTATTCTTGGCCTGTGAGGTCAAAGGCTCCTTCCACTTCCCCATCGGAATTGTAGCAATACTGGGAATCGAGGTCAAAGCCCTTCTCCTTGGCCAGTTTGGCAGTGGGGAAGGTTATTAGTTGGTCTTCCATGTGGCTAGTTAAACAAGTGGTCAATGGATTCCAGGACAGGTTCCTGGGCTTGGGGTACGGGAATGGGTTGGGGACACTGGAAGCCGTACTGTTCAGTGTCCAGGAGTTTGAGGAGTGTATGTTGTTCCTCATAGTAGGCTTCCCAATCACCCTCTTTCACTCTTACTAGGTATTCAGCTTTCACACAGTCTTCCAGGTAGAACTGGTACTTATCTAGGTCCTCATACTTGGGATAGTCAGATAGGAGGGCTGTAGCCCGTACCTCACCTACCCGGGGGCAACCCGGAACACAGTCACCAGTACAGCCTGTAAGGAGTTGGTGATAGAAGTTGTAGATGGCTTGATGAGGAGTAACCTTGGTCAGACTTCCTTTCTGGTAATTCCAGTGCCAACCACTCAATTGTTGAAGGTCATGGTCACACCCCACGGTAGTCAGGGAATAGTCCTGTGAGTACTTCCCATGTGCTATGGAACAGGCATCATCAGCCTCTATTCCATGACACCGAACAAAGCCCCAATGGTCCACCAGGAAGTTTTTGATGGGTTCTTCCCACAGGACAATGGACTCTGGTTTAGGTCCTCTATTCCCTTTGTACTTGCGGGACACCGCCACCTCATGCCTGAAATTCCCCTCTCCTCCTAGGAAGCCCAAATAGTGGGTAGCCTGAGTTTGGGCTAAGATGTCCCCTACAAAATGGGAAACTTGGTTCATCATCCCCGAATGGGAATGGTCTTGGTACCGCATCCCGCATAGGAATATGATACTGTCTGCGTCAATTACGGATAGGTTCATGTTTTACATCATGTGAAAACTTCCAGATATACCCTGTGGTATTACACTTCTTGTTGATGGCATCACTTACAGCACTACTGTACAAACCCAAAGCCTTGGTGGCCAGAACTCCAGATAGGTATTCTGCCACAAACTCTCCCTCTGGGGTGAACTGCATCACGGGAACAGAATGTCCATCAGGTCTCATGGGTGGGATTCTTTTAGGGAAGTCTTCACTCTCCTTGAACTTCCAGAGGTATCCAAAAGCCTGACGGATTACTCCATTAGCACACATGGAAATGTTGGTGGCTGAATACCCAAAAGTTCGTTGGATAATTTGTTGGGACTCAAACTCATCAAGGAATAAACCATCCTGTGTATACCTGAGTATTCCCTTGGATTTCTTGGTAGGAGGTTTGACTTTCTTCCCATGAATCTTAGCATAGGCTTTCCCAGCCCGGTTCTTAGCCTTTTGTTCCTCTGTATGCCTATACCCCCTATTACCAATAGAGCTTTGGGTCATATTGTACCCCCAACCAAATCCATTATAAATCCGGATGAAATGGTCCTCCCATAAGTACAGCTCCTTGGGATAGTGTACATACTTGACAAGGTGGACGGAAAAAGCTCCTGCCCCATGTTTAGCCCAGGAAGATTGGAGTTTGGCAGAGTGGTGGGTCCCCTCATTCAGCTTACTAATGTGCTTCCCAATCCTTTCTTTTAGGTCAAGGGTGGAACCAATGTAGTGTTTCCCGGTGACAGTGTTGGTAATCCGGTAAATGCAGGCAATTCTAGGTAATGGCATAGTTTGTAGTTGAATTATCCTACAATTTACGCCAAAAAGTACAAGGGAACAAGGACTAATTGTACTATTACAAGTTGACAGCTACCTCCTTCCGGAAGTTACCCACTCCCCCGACAAACCCCAGGTAATGGGTGGCCTGGGTCTGGGTTAGGATGTTGTTGACCCACTCATCAATGTGGACCTTCATCTGTAACACACTGACATCCTGATACTTCCAAGAAAGGGCGTAGGTGCAGGAATCCGCGTCCACCACTGTTAGTTTATACATGGGAAGTGGCTTAGAGTTGGTCCTCAATAATTTGGGCAATCTGGGGGAAGGTGTAATCCCCGCTGTCATTCAGGGCCATGAGGGACGTGTGAGGACCCACAGGTTTATCTATTTTGGCCTCAGGTGTCTCTATTCCAGCCCATTCCCGGAGTTTGGGAGTCAGGGAAGTCTCCTCACCATCAAATAGATATTCCCCACAGTAGGAAGCATTTTCCTCTTCCTCCACTATTCCCTGTCTTACAGCTAGGTCACACAGTACTCCCAGACAGCAGTAACTCACCTTCCCTTCCTCATTTTCCTTCTTTAGGGAGTACTTCCCTTGGGTGTATTTCCCTGACCGGAGGGCTTCCAGCCAGTCCTTCTTAATTTCCTGGTGCATTGGTTGTTGGTTTAGTAAGGGTACAGGACTAGGGTATTAACTGTCAAGGGTTCCTCATCTTCATCTTCCACTTCCTCAAAGTCATCCTCTGTCCAGTACTCATCCAGTTCCCCGGAATAGTGACCAGTGGTCCACCCCTCGTAGTCCTTAATCTTATTCCCCTCGGCATCCCGGGAAATCATCACATCCAGGTCAGGGGTCTCTTCCTGGATTTCTTGTAGTTGGGCAATAAAAGCTCCTAGTTTCATGGGTTGTTGGTTAATTGGATTATGGCCTGTACTGTCAGGCTCACTTGTTCCCTATTCCGGGGCATGAATAAGGTGGGTGGGGTTTTCTGTTGACTAAGCTGGGCCTTCAGGAGTTTGTACCTCATTGAAAACTCGGCAGTTACCATGCCCTTACATTCTACCACCCATCCTGGTCCTGTAAAGTCCGGGGTGTACTTCATGGGCAACACCTTCCCGGACACTGGTAAGTAGGTCTTCACCTTCTCCCCCTTCACTTTCTTCTCCTTGGCCTCCCAGCTCACCACGGGGCAGGTAAATCCTTCCTGTAGGGTGTAGGACACTTCCTCGTAGTGGACCGGGAGGCCATTCCTCACTAATTCCTGGGCACAAAACACTTCCAGGGCACTCTTGTACAGGATTCCTTGGAAGGTGAGCTTGACCTTGTCAGTCTCCACATTCCTCACCTTTCCTGTTTTCTTACCAGTCTTTCTTACCATAGTGACAAAGGTAAGAATTGGACTGGGTATTGTACTATTCCTCTACTTCCTCCTCAAACTTTTGGGAGAGCTGATGGATGGGTTCCAGGAATGAATCCAGACTCATGGCCCAGTTACACATTACCGTCCAGTCCTCATTCCCATACACCAAGTCTACAAATCCCATGTTCTGGCCCCGTTGGTCATAAACTACCACAGTGTCAGCTCCTGTGTTCATTAGGACTTCCAGGATGCCTTCCCGGGAAGTGGATTCTACCAAGGCAAACTCATCCCCACCATCATCTACTGACAGGGAATACCCAGCAGCCAAACAATGGTTTACCAGGGCCTCGACAATGAGGACTTCTACCTTATAGGATTCCATGGGCTTAGAAAGGGTCTTGTTGGGTGAGGTAGAGGAAGTCCTGTAGTTTGAGTATCACGTACTCCCCCCCCTTGCTTCCATCTTCCTTCAGCCGTTGGTGGGCAATGAGGTTGACTTTGGTGGGGTCCTTGGGCATGGAAGCCAGAATGCTGGGGTAGTTAATCTTCTGGTAGTTGACCGAGGACTTGCACTGGACGTGGAAGGGGAATGGGGAATTGGGGGTAGTGGGAATGATGTCCACCTTCTTCCGGTCCCATTCCCCGTCCTTGGGGGAAACCTGGATGTCGGTCCACCCACTGGTTTGGAAGAGGGACAGGACCCGGTTCTCCCAGCTCTGGCCCCGGTTGCCTAGTTCCTTGAAGCGGGCCTCGGGGGGATGGAATAGGGGTTTGGTGTGGCAGGTCATGGGTTAACGGTTATGTTGGGTTTGGTCGTAGTACCGGTCATCCCCAAACTCCCGGGCCCGAAGTTCGAGCCAGGCCTTAGCCAGGTCAATGGCGTTTCCGTCTGAAGGGCTGAAGTAGGCTTCGGCTAGGGTGGTGAAGTTGTCTCCAAGCACAATGGCCTCGGCACTACCGTTGTCTGATGGGGAAACCGTGTACTGTCGGTGAACTTTATGGGCTCGGGTCTTCTGGATGGCCAGGTGGGTTACACCGGCTTGTCGGTGTGGTCTGGTCCAAGGACCTGTGGGAGTATTTGTGGGTATTTCGGGACTGTAGCGGGAAGACATGGGAAGAGTGGGTTATCGGGTGAATACATGGCCATTTTCCTCCCAGACCTCATAGTTTGTTTCCATGTCCCGGCCTATTTTCGCGTAGTCAATGTACCAGGTGAGGTGTTGGGGGATGTCGTAACAACTTTCGGTCAACTCCTCGGCGTATTCTTCCAGTCCCCCTTTGTAGTAACCTCGGTAAGAGTCCTCAAAACCTTCCAACGTAGGGTTGTTGGCATGGTCCAGGTACAGCTCATAGGCTTCCTTCCGGTCCTCATCCATGTCCTGGGTGTCCTCAATCCACTGGAGGACGGGACCAAAGCTCATGTACTCACTGTAGAACCGGGAAGGGAATCCCTCATAATCATGGATAGTCCATTCTTCCCGGGGAACATCCCAGGTATCAATACCCAGTTCCTCATCCCAGCCCTTCAACATTCCCTGGATGGCTTCCAGGACCTCATCTTCATCAGTAAAATTGTCCAGGTCTAGCCATTCACCAACATTGTGGCCATTGACGTAGTCCCGGATGGAGCAAACCCAAATCTTTGGGGTGTCTGTCATGTAATAGGGTGTAAAAAGACCACCTTGTTGGGGCGGCCTTGGTGGGTTAATAGGTGGGGTCTACTGTGTAGATTTCACTAGTGGGAAGGAAATGGATGGCTATCCTGTATTCCTCCTTCACCAACTCTTCCAATGTTTGGGGAAGGGTTAGGGTGGGCCCATTGAGTTCATACCGGTAGATGTCATCAACACTTCCCCCGTAGGAAAGTTCTAGGATTACCTCGGGGGACTCATACCTCCAGTAGAAGGTGTACTTCCAATAATAGGACAGTGGGGCTTGTCTCCCTGATAGGAAGTCCTTGTAGATTCCCTCGGCCTTATATTTGGTCATTCCCATGGGTTTAGGCTACTTCTAGGAGTTCTATGGGCTCCAAATTCTCAGGCTGATACACATCCCTCAACTCCCCTTCAATCTTCCCAAGCAACCGGGAAATGGAGCTGGCCTTGAAGGTCTCATGGAAGTGAGTACCCATCCCGTGTTTGGACTGGTAAATCCGACATTCCACTTGTTCCTCCTGCTTCCCACCAAGGGAAAGGACCAGGGTGACAGAGGAATAGGTAATGGTCTTGGGGGTGAGGGAAGCCACTAAGGACTGGACCTGGGTTTCTGCTTCTTGTAGGGTCATTGGGTAAGGCTTTGGAGTAGAACCCGTACTTGGTCCAAGGTTTTGGGGGAATAGGAAGGGATTCCATGGTCTGTACTATCAGCCAAAGACTTGGCTTGTTCCAGGTTATCCGCCCAGATGAAGGTGAGGGAATGTCCAGACTTATTGGAATAGAAGTCAAATACATAGGTGTCCTCCACTGGACCTCCGGGAATGGCTGGGGCCCAGATATTGTAGTCTGAGTTGGGGTACCAGGAATTGAATACATTCTCCCAGCCAAATTCCTTGTAGAGGGAAGCTGTGTCCAGGTATTCAGGGACTGTCATACTAGTAGGGTTTGGAGTTGGGAATTGAGGGAATTCAGTACTGTGGCCTTCATGTCATCACAGTACCCGGAATTGGTGATGAAGTCCTTCTGGTTCTTGTAGGAACAGGCCCCCAGGTATTCAGAGGAAGTCAATAGCCCTCGGTAGGTACCCTTCACCTCCACATCACCCCATTTCCAGGGGTTAGTGTAGGAAGGTTTGACAATCTTGGCCTTGATTTCTTCCTTGGTCATACAGTCTGCAAGGTCCTTATAAGGGTCAATGTCAGACTCCCGCTCACAGATGTATTCCCACCGGACTTGGTCTTCTGTAATAATCATGGTTAGGGGTTTGGGGAAATAAGTCCTGCTTTGATTCCTTCCAGGAGCTGTTTGGTGTACCATACCTTATTGATGGTGACCAGCTCGAAGATGTGGTCCTCTGTCAGGTGGACTATTCCAAAGACATTGGACTGGGTTTCCCCCGGCTCAATACTTCGGACCATTCTACAGTCAGGACGGAGGACTAGGGTGGCTACTATAGGTTTCATGGGCCTAGTCCTGGAGTTCAGTGAAGTCATTCCACCTCTTGTGGGCACATAGCAGGATTCCATACCCAATGAGGTCCACCAGGTCATTCTTCCGCACTTCCGGGGAGTTCTTAATCCGGGCCACCTTGTCATCCATCCGGGCCAGGAGTTTGTCCTCAATGGAAGTCTTGGAGAATATTCCCAGGGGTTCTAGTCCGGAGTTACCATACTTCCGGTTTTTGTCTTTAAGGAGTTCCTTCACTCCCAGAATTACCTTGAGTATGGGGGCAAACTGGATGGCAGTATTAGGGTCCTCTGTATTCCCCTCAAAGCTTTCCTCAGGAAGTGGGTAGGAAGTGGGGTTGGGGGTTCCCTGGTCTTGGTTATTGAGCATGGTTTAGGGATTTCTTGAGTTGACGGATAATGGCCTTCTTTTGGGCAGATTTAGCCTCACATACCTTTTGGCAAGTTTTACACCTGCGGGTACCATCCGGGTCTTTATAGGTATTCTCCGGGCTAAAAAGGTGACCTTGCTTACAGTGAGTTTTCAATAGAGAAGGATTCCTTCCTCTAATAATCCTGTCCTGCATGTTGTCTTTTTGGGTCCCCAACTCTAGATGGGCGGGGTTCACACAGGTAGGATTATCACAGGTATGTCTCACCAGTAATCCTTCAGGTATAGGTCCATTGATAAACTGGTAGGAGACTTTGTGTGCCATGGCAAGGAATTTTCCAACCTTAAATCTTCCATACCCCCCTTTTGTAGTAGCTGCCAACCATTTCCAACAGCCTTCTTGCCTTATTACAACCTTCTCCCAAAATCTTTCTTCAACGCTCCTTATCATGTTAATAGGGTTTTAAGTAATTGGCGGGTGTAGTCCTCCCCCATTTCCTTTCTCACATCACTGATATCCTTCATCTTCTTCCAAGCCAGTTCATCGGGGACCTTGATGGAAGGGTAATGGTATTTGGAAGCCTGTACCTGACCTACATTCACTTCCTTGGTGATGTCATTATCATACATCACTACCAACCTCTTGTACTTTTCCTCTAACAGTTGTAACTGTCTAGGAAGGATGGGAGTAGTTTCAGACCGGGCAGCCACAGCTTCATACCCATAGGACCTGAGGACTAGTACATCTTTAGTGGATTTCGTTATCACACATAAGTCCCCCAGTCCCGGTGTTAACTGTAACCAACCCTCCACCATATACTCAGCAAGGGAATTCAGGAATTTAAGGTCTTTGGAATAAGGTTGATACAATTTATACCGGTTCCCTATTTTGAAGGAAAACATCATTCCCTTGGGAGTAAAGGGCTCCAACTGGTGGGGTTGGGTCCAGAAGTGGGAGACCTGGCTTACCCGGTACTGGGTCAACAGCTCCACTCCTATTCCATACCCTGCCCAGTACTGTAGGGCTTCCCTGGTAAACTCCTGACTCTTGACCCTAATCTGTGCCGGGGCCTTGGGAGTAGGTTTCTCATGGTGCAGGATGGGTACCTTCCCTTCCCCGTAGTCATTCCCGGGGAATAGGTATAAGTGGAAGTCCCGGTCAATCTGCTTGAACACTTCCTGCTTGGAGGACAGGGAATAGAGGACTTGAATGAGGTGGAACACATTCCCGCTCTTCCCATTCCCACTGTCCTTCCAGAGGAATTCACACTTCCCTGGTGCCCGGGTGGATGCAAAGAGGGAAAAAGAACCCCGCCCTTCTCCCCTTATGGGACTCAAGAACGGGGTTCGTAATTCAGGGGCAAATCCTAGGTAGTGACAAAGGAGTTGATACTCGTCAACCAACCCTAAGACCCTTTCCTCATTGACCACCTCCAAGGCTAAAAGGGCCTCTAAGGGGTCATCCATAGGCTACATTATCAGTTGGTAGTCCCTCTTGATGGTGGACCAGAGCATGTGAGGTCTAAACTTCCCATCTCCAAACTCCACATGGTAGGCAATACCATTGAAGCTCCCATGGAAATGCCGGTGTTGGTCTACCACCTTTCCTACCTCAGTGGGGTCCTTTTTGGACTGGAAACAGAATCCGGGCCTAAGGTCTTCCTGTTTGATGGCCCTACTACCTATTCTTCCCATGGATTACTGTGCAAAGGGAAGTTCCACATCAGCTACAGGGGCACTGGTCTCCCCAAACAGGGAAGCCACATCCCCACCCGTGTTGGGGTCAGCACTTACTTCCAAGGGTTTGTCCAAACCGTTGTCCTTCTCGAACTTGGTGAACTTGAGACGGGACTTCTCAACAGGTACTTCCATGGACTCAATGAAGGGCTGGTCCTTCAGGAATTTGTTCCGCAGGGAGGTGTACTTGCTGTTCTTCCGGCGCACTAAAAGTAGACGGGCCAACTTACCCTTGTCAGCCTTCTCCATCATAGCAATGAAGTCCTCACTGTAGTTCTTGTAGAGGGTGTCCAGGACTTCCTGCTTTTGGAACTCAGCCTGGAGGTTGTCGTTGGTGATGGGGGTTTTCAGGCCCCGGAAGGGATTGTACTTAATCTGGTCCACCGGGAAGTAGACACCCAGGATGGAGTTGAGCTGGGCCTGGAAATTCTGGATGTCCTGGACAATCATCTCATGGGGAAGGGCATCCCCGGTGGAAGTGTTGGTGGAACGGAAGGGGAAGATGGTGATACGGGCATTCTCACCGGCACCGCTACCCCCTACTACTTCCCCACTGGACAGGGAATCCAACAGGCTTACTTCCTTGGCCTCAGCCTGTACTTCCCCGGTCTGCTGGGTGAAGGTCAACTCAAGAGAACCCTTATCGTTGATGGTGGCCGAGGTGGTGATGTTGTCGAAAATTCCTACTGACAATGACATACTATTGGGGGTTTGTTGTTGGTTGGTAAATGGTACTTGTTTTGGAATTATCAGGACTATTCCTGTTTTCCGGGGCGGGCAAAGGTAGAGTATCCCCTACCCATTGTCCAAATGGTTTCTTGGAAATATTATATCCCGCTCTCTACTGGGTTCTCCTACTGGGGAAGGGTGTTGGGTACCTGTAGCCCGAGGAAGACCGTGATGGTACTTCTCTGGGGCTTTTAGGTGGGGTATTCCTCGTCTTCTAGGTCTTCATCTTCCTCATCATACCCCTCCTCTTCCTCTCGACCATAACCCTCGGGAAGGTCCTTGCCTGTGGTATCCTCAAACCTTTCATTGATGAGGTCCCGGATGTCGGAGTCTGCTGGCCCAAAGTCAGCTTCCCGGAAGAAGAACTTTAGGTATTCCAACTCTGTAGCCTGTGCCATGGTTAGTTGATGTCAATCACCTTCACTTCCCCATCCTCTGACAGGGAATAGTTGGCCCGGGAGTTGGGAATGTCAATGGCCTCACTGGTCTCGTAGAAACCCAACAGGGCATCAGGAGCCACCCTCCGACAACCAATGGAAAAACACCGGGTCCAGTTATAAGGTATTGGTTTCATGGGGTTGGTTTTCAATGATGAAATTCTTGACTGTTTTCCGAGACACTCCCGTAATTCTTTCAATACCTATGTAGGTTTCCCCTTGAGAGTGGAGTTGTAGAATGGTTTCCTTCATTCCTGGGAGGGTGGACTTCCGAAGCAGAGACTTCCGGTTAAAGGGTATGTGGGACCAAGCTGTACCCCTCTTAATTTCCTGAATGGTGACAGGATGGACTTGGTACTTAAGAGCTAGGTCCTTTACCTTATGTCCTGCTCGGCTGGCCAGTAGAATGTCCCACACCTGAAGCTCTGTTAGCTTACTAGAGGAAGAAGCCTCCCCTACTGGGACATGACAACCATGCCGGTTTGCCACCATCTTCTGACTGTTTTCCTTGTAAGTCACCCACTCCAAATTATCTGCCCAGTTGTAGAGCTTATTATGGTTTATGTGGTTGACACAAGGTTTATTGTCAGGGTTGGGAACAAAAGCCTCAGCCACCATCCGGTGAACCCGAACAGGGGTAGACTTGTAGTTCCGGGTCATCTGAATGAAGGGGTAAGGGTTGTTGGACTTGGTTGTTTGGGTCATCAGTTTCCCATTTGTCAAACTCCGTACATTCCCCTTATTACTTACCACAGCCCGGTCTTCCCACCCAATTACAGGCTTCCACACTTCTTCAACAGTGTCTACAATCTCAAAGGGTAACATACTATTCTCCTTCCTGGTAAGCCTTAATCTTGGTAATCACCTCCATCAGGTCATTGGGAATCAGGAGGGTGTCATAAAGGCCCATGGGGGTCTTGGCCTGCTTGTTCCCATCACTGTTGGTGAGGAAGGAGTAGGCTACCTTGTCATCCTTCCGGACTACCTCGGTGTGCAGGATGTAGGTGAAGTATGAGGGAATGTCCACGGTCTGGTCCAGGAGCTTCCCGGAAGTCTTGAACACACTCTCCCCCACGTCGTTGGTCTGGACGTGGGACAGGACCACCACAAACAGGTCATCCCGGAGCCCTTGGGTATTGGCCAGGGCTTGGTAGATGTCCTTGCCGAACACCCCCCACTTGGCAAAGCCTTTGTCGGAGGTGAAGGCATCACTCATCATCCGGGCATTCTGGAAGTGGGTGGAGTCCTCAATCACGGCATACTTTACAGCCGGGAGTTTGTCGGAGATGTGTTTGAGGGCAGCGGGGATGTCCGTCACCTTCTCGGTAACAATCAGGTTCTTTCCCTTCACATACTTCTTAGCACTCCCCTGGAAAGGAAGGGGCTTGTCATTGGGGGAAATGATGAAGGTCTGCTCACTGGGCAGGTTACGGAGGGAGGTGGATTTACCTGTGCCCGAGGGACCTTCAATTAGGATTTTGGTTGCTGGCATGTTAGGATTATCTTGGTAATGTACTGTAAGTTACGGTGAAAATGTGGTTTTTCCTAGACCTTTTTTGGGTAGATACGGCCGGTATTTATCAGGGTCAGGCTCCCCACTCATCAGGTCATTCATCTCCTTAGCAGGGGGCAATTCCTCGAAGGTGTTCAGGTCCCCCCGGAAGTAGAGACCTATGCGGGCCCCAGGGGGTGCTTCCCGGGACTTGAGAATGGAGAGGGAGCGGTACCTATCCTGGAGGAGGGTTACACTGTAGCCCCGGTGGGTGGGAATGTCATACCGGTTGGGGGCAAACAGACCAAAGGCATAGTCCACATCCCGTTGGGTCTTCTTACTGTCCCCCAACCCGTCCAGGGAAGGTTCCAACTTCTCCTCAATCTTCACTCCCTTGAAGGTGTGCTCCACCCGTTCCTTGTCAGCAGACTGCTGTTGGACCACCCACACACTCATATGGAGCTTGTTTCTCATGTGGATGGCGTAGTGGTTGGAGAAGTAGTCCATGGTCTCCGTCAAGGACATCATCCGGTCTTCCTTCTTCTCCGTGGCCAACAGGGAAAGGTGGTCCACTATCACCATGACTATTTCCTTGGGGTTATCAGGAATGTAGGTATCCCAACTTCCCTTGGGGTCGGTGACGTGGACTCCCTTCTTGTAGAACTTCCCTACCTTCCAGGCATACTCCCGCATCAGGTAGTAGATACCGGTGGGGTTCCTCACGGTGTCCACAAAAGTGACCTTCTTCATCAGGTCCTCGAAGTAGGCTTGGTGGGCCCGGATTCTCTCCATCACATAATCCGTCAACTTGTGCCGGTTCACCCCCACTCCCTTCAGGGTCATCATGTCCAGTTCAATCCCATCTTCCAAGGCCAACCGGGAAAGGATGCCGTTGAGGACAAACTGTTCCTCTGTTTCCTCCAGGGAAATGTAGAAGGGGTGGTAGGTGAAGTCACACTCGGGGTGTTCTTCCAGGAATTTGAGGGGACCGTAGATGGCAGCTTCCCTACTGAACTTGGACTTGCCCACCCCACTGGAGGCCGTGGCCAGGTAGTAGGTCTTCCGCTCAATCCCCGGGAAGTAAGGAGACAACCGCTCAAAGTGGGTGGGAATACAGTTGTAGGTATTCTTCCTACGGGCCTCAATCCCTTCCACCACTTCCTGGTATTTGGTCATAGTTCGATGTTAAAGGTTTGGGTTTGGACACTGGCTGGGTTATAGTCCCGGTACACACTCACCCACAATTCCTTGATGAAGTAGTTCCCAATAGTGGGACGGGAATTCCGAGGGTCCAGGTAGAAGGCTCTGCTGGCCTGCACCAACCGGGAATAGTCCATGGAAGGCTCCTTCATACACTTAGCAAAGGCTTCCATTCCGGGCTTGGAGAAGTCACTCACAGTGAACTCACTTCCCGAGGTCCCATAGGGAAGCCTAACCCTCTTTTCCCCAAACACTTCCTTGATGAAGGCCAAGTACTTCTCTTTCCAGTCCCCCGGGGCCTTGGCTGGGGGTTTCTGTCCCTTGGTGGTGAAGTACTTTTCGGTGAGGACTGTTACCCCTTTGTGGGTTACCATCCAGCCCATGGCAATACCCACCTCTGTCCACTTCTCTACGGGGTTTTCTAGGTCAGTCATAAGCACCTACCATGTATTTAAGAAGGATTTCACTAATCTCCTCACCAGTACTCCCTTCCTCTGCCAAGTAGACATCGGTATAGGAATTCATGGTGAAGTCTCCACCTTTCCAACCCTCGTAGGTATTTCTTAGAGCTTCCTTAGCACACTCCAACATCTTCCCTACCGTTACCTTTTCCACTGGCTCAAAGGCCAACTCCGAGTAATAACCCCGGTATGAATGGGGGTTGTGGAAACCCATTGGGACAAACTTGTTAGGGTTTTGGGTCTCCAAGAATTCAATCAAACTTCCTAGTGTCATACTTTATGGTCTTTAAGGGTGAACTTTCGCACCAGTACCCCGTCCCACTTATCCGAGTAAGTGTGGTTGGGTACCAGTAAATCAATCCTATTCCTCAACCGGGAATGGGTCTTATCATGCAGGATGTACAGGCCCCAGTGTTGGTTGGGTAGGTTCTTCCCGTACACCAGCACCGTGTCTCCCCACTGCCACCCAGTCATCCGGAGTAGGTCATGGGAGAGGGCACACCATCGGGTGTTGGACAGGGCCTTCCCCTTTGGAGTGGTGGTCCCGTCGAAGGTGGGGGAACCCGTGGGGTAGTACACCGTGGCACTGACTTCCCTCACTTCCAGTCCTTGGGCTTTGAGGACCACAGGAAGGGGTTCAGGGACTGGGGGACAGGGAAGTGGAGCAGGATTGGGCATTAGGCACCCCAACGCGAAGAAGCCTCCACACCCACACAGGACTAAGGATGGGTACTTCATACAGACAGGACTTTGGTGAGGTCTTCCTTGTCCAAGTGACCAACCTTGGTTACAATCCCTGTTACCCCCTGCTTCATCATGTACCGAAGCTGGGAAGCCTTCAGGGTAATGGTGGTCTCAGGGAATAGAGGATTAGGGGAAGGGTTTGGGCCTAGGTAGAGGTTATCCCGGTTAATCAAGTAGGGAATCCCACTCTTGGTGGTGGGAAGGGTCTGGGCCTTGGGGAGTAGGGTACACTGGCCTACTGGAATAGACCAACCCTCTCCTTTCACAGTGAAGCAGAAACCCACCCGGGTTACTTCCTCCACAGTAAGCGGGGAATGGATATACCCACCCTCTGTCTTGGTGTCAAGGTATTCCATCTTCCCTATATTGTATTCCCGGTCAGTGGATAGTGGACCCTTGGCCTTAGCACCCACCACAAACCCAGCTTCCTCCAACTCCTTCAGGCCCCCTTGGATGAATTCCTCCTCGGTGACGGGGGTGTATAGTGGACAGGGAATACGGGTAGCTTCCCCCTTTACGGTGTAGGCATCCAACATATTCAACCTATCAGGGGTAACACCCTTAATCTTGAGCACCTTCCCATTGACCAAGACATACTCTGGGACCTTGGGCTGTTTCAACCCTTCCAGGATGTCCATGAGCTGGTCCCAGTCCTGGGGAAGGGTGAGTTCCTGGTCTCCACGAGGAGCACACCAACCACTCCACCAATAACCACCTTCTTTCTCATTCACATAGGTAAACAGCTTGATAACAGTGGGGAAAATGGAAGTGTCCCGGTCCTTACCTTGTCCCTTGTTTTCCTCATAGTGGGGAAGCCGGGTCTGGATTTCCTTGTAGGCTGCCTCCAGAAGGGACATTGGGCCATTTATCTGGGCATTGAGGTCCCAGTGTTCTAGTTTCTTTTTGGGCATGGATTAAAAGGGCTAAGGGTGATGGGTTGTGGGCAAAGGCCCGGGGTCCGAGGACGGGGTAGATTTCCTGGGCCTGTTGGGGTGTGGGGAAAAAGGAGAAGGCCATCAGTACAGTCCAATTAGTGATTGGGCCACTTCCTGGGCCCGTACAGCCTCATTCCTCAATTCCCTTTGGGTGTCGGTGCAGAGGATGCACATGGCCGGTTTGTCCCCTCTCTTGGCAGGATGGTACTGGGTGAGGTGCTTGACCTTCCCACAGTGTAAACAGGGCTTAGCTGTCATGTAACACCCCTTTCTTGGCCTTGTACCGGGCTGCATCCTCCTGTTTCCTACAGCACTTGCAGGTGGGGTGGGAATGGTATTCGGTGAGGGACTTGGGTGTGAGGCAGGTATCACATTCCTTGGTCAGGTCCTCCACTTCCACCTGGATGATGTCCCGTAGGAGTTGGTTCTCCCCCTTGGTGGTGTTATGGGCTTGGTTCTCATCCTTCCAGGTATCCATCCACCACAGGGCATCCTGTTTGAAGTACTTGACCTGTTTCCGGTAATACAGGGCCAACCCACCACCCAATAGGGAAGTCAGGAATAAGGCCCCTAAGGCTAACTCAAGCATTGGGTACCTCCTCTCCCTTTTCCCCAAGTTGGGGTCCCTCAGTCTTTAGGTCAAACTGTTGTTGGAGGATGGTCCTCAACCACTTATTGTCCTGTTCAGCTACCTGCCACATGGAGAAGTACTTGTGGTACATCTGTTGGTTAACCTTGTTCTCGATGTCCTTCCAGCCCCACTGAATGAGGCCAAATAGGGCTACTATTCCTAGTAGGATGATGAATGCTATCATGTGAGGTATGGGGTTAGGGTGTGTAATTCTTCCCAGATTTTGATGAGGTTTTCCCTACATCCCTGGGCTACTTTGAGATGGGTCTTTCCTTTGGTGTGGTAGCCCCAGTACAGGGTCAGGGACTTGGTCTCCCGCTCTTTCAACTTCTCCACTTTGGCCTGGACCTTACTCCGGTCAATCCATTCCCTTCCCTCGATGGTGCAAATCAGTTTCTCCACCTCATCCAGGTAGTACTGAAGATTGAGGTCATAGGGGCCTTCCTCGTAGTCATTGAAGAGGGTCACCGGGGAAGAGGATAAGAGGGTCTGTGGTGCCCCATTCTTGACCTTGAAGAGTTGGCCTCCACCATTGGAAGCATAATACCTCAGGGTCCTCTGCATGGGAAGGATTTCAGGCCCCACATGGTACTGGACCTCCTCATACATTTTCCCGATTTTCACACTCAGAGCATAGTCGTAGATGTCGGTAACCCTCTCCTCCCCTTCTACATACAGGTTGGAAAAGGTGTAGGGCACTCCCATCTTCCCAATGACTTCCTTGGGGTCTACTCCCTCTGTGAAGTACTTCCTCAGGGCAATGGCCACAATGGGTTTGTCATACCCTTTAAGTACCCCACCCTGGGGAATGAAGACTCCCTTGACCTTCACACTTCCATCTTCCTTGATACTGAGGTAGTTGTTGACATCCCGGCGTACATACTTGGAGTAGAAGGTTTCCTCCAGGGTGAACCCGGTGACCTGTTCCCATTCCCGGTACACCTGTCTGACCAGCTCCAGGTTACACTTCCCGGTCTGGAGTAAGATGCCATCGGTGTTGGCACTGATAACCTGTATTCCCTTCTGGGTCATGGCCTCAATCAACATCAACAGGGAAAACTGGTTGTTTAAGGTGACCTGGTAGGTACACTTGGGGTCGTAGAGCCAGTAGTACTGGAAGTTCATCAGACCGTACACGGAATTTGCCGAGATTTTAAGTCCCTCAGCCACAACCTTTTGTGCCTTGTCTGTCTTCCCCTGTTTCTTGGCCTCCAACCGTTGGGTAACTATCCTCTGGTACACTCTCAGGAAGGTGGAAGAGTCCAGGTGTTGGGGACTGACCTTGTTGTTGAGAATACAGTTGGGGTACTGACTGGCCACATCAAGGTCCAGTAGGATGGATTCCTCGGTGGTCTCAAACACCCCGGGACCATCCACTGAGTGAATTCCCCCAAGGGCCACTACATACTCTACCCCACCAAAGGACAAGGGGGGAATCTCACAACTTCCCTTCTCATTGATGTCCGTAATCCATAAGTCCCTCAGGGAATCCAGGTAGGTGTTTAAGGTTGGGGTAGTGAACTTGACCCAGGGGAAGATGAGGTCTCCAATCCTGAGGGTAGTCCGGTGAGTTCTCTTCCTAGCAATGGTCTCGATGGGCTTCCCACTCTCCTGGGCATAGAAGGTGTCCAGGATGGTTTTCCCTATCTTGGAGTCAGCATCCGAGTACATGGGAGTCCCAAACTTCTCCGAGAGCACCCTCCGCATTTCCAACCGGGGGGCTATGTGGTGCATGATTTCCTCGGTGCCTACCACATCGTTGAGGTCGTAGGAGAGGATACCTTCCACTTCATCTGGTTGGACTTCATGTAGGTAGTGGTGAGGAAGGTCCTGAATTCTCGGGAATTTGAGGTTGACCATCACCGCCTTCAGGGACTTGGTGTTGTACCCTTCCCGGATGACTTCCAACACATCAATGGAAGGGAAGTAGTCCATCTTCCTGAGGTCCTTAATCACCTTCCGGGGTTCCTCTTCTAGGTCATCAAACCCAATAATGGCTTGGGACAGGTTGTTGAGGGTCCTGACTATCTTCTCTGTGGGGGTAACCTTGAGGGCCTGTTGGTAGGTCAGTAGGTAGTGGAGCAGGACATTGTCATAGTTAAAGGAGTTGAAGCCCACCAAGAGGGGTCTGGTCTCCAGGAATTCCAACAGAGCAATCAACTCATTCACTTCCCCTATTCCTTCAACTCCGGGGTAGATGGTGTAGGTCCTTACCTCTTCCTTATGTTTGGCAATACAGGAAAAGAAGTTGGGAAAGGACTCAAGGTCATAGGTCCAAGCCCTATCTAGGTTGTAATCTTCCATTGGACCTGTCTAAGTAGGGTGATGAATTCTTCCTCAGAGTCTACCATCCCATAGAAATGGGTTCCACTCCCTGCCTTCAATTCCAAATAAGGGTCTCCATCAGGGTCCTTTCCCCAGTGGACAGCATACCGTCCGTAGGGACCACCTTTAAAGGGGTAGTTGTTCTTCCCTCCAAACTCTGACTTCTTGAAACCCAGTCTAAGGAGTAGGGCCGGGTAAGGGTACCAGTAGGTGTTAGCCTTCTTTCCCATTACCCCTCAATCAGGTAATTCCCTTCCTCAGGTACCAGCACAGTGTAGTACCGCATTCCCCTCCCTTCCCCATCGGGTACCATCATCTGGACCCGTTTGGGCGCCTGGGGGTCCTTGGTCCAGAACCGAGGCCTGCCGTAGTAGTCCTGTATCTGGGCTGTGGCATCCCCGGTGATGGCAGACCAGGCCCTCTTGAAGTTGTTGAGTAAGAACATCTCCTGTTTGTTGTTGGTGTACATTGTTATTGCTTGGTTTGAGGGTTAGAAGACACTGATTCCAGTTCATGCTCGTAGTAGTCCCATCCATTGTCCAGTTCATACCCATTAGGCCCACTGGAATTCTGGTACATTCCCTTGACTATGGCTATGTCTCCTACAGTCCGGACCGGGGCTCCTGACTCCTTATTGGTAAGGACCTTAACTGTGTCCCCTCTTGTGAATTTGTAGTCCATGGTTAGTGAGGGGGGGGTTATTTAGTGGTAATAGCTTCCATCAGGGCCTCAAACTGGGCCATGGGAATGTGTTGACAGCCCACAGCTAGACCCTCGCTGGGGGCCTTCAGGTCTGAGTAGTACACCTCCCCTTCCTTCACCTTCTTCACCTCGTACCCAGCCAGTTTGGGAAGTGGGGAAGGTTGTTGGGCACACTTCCCTATGAATTCCTCAATGGTAATGAGGTTGGTCTGGGGTTCACACACTGTTGCCAGAAGTTTGTTGTAGCCCAAGTACTTATCCATGGACATCATCTTGTTCAAGCAATTGTTACTCGACACCTTAACACCCATCTTCTGGGCATACTGGAATAGGGCATTCCCTGCATCCATACCCACCTTCACGTAGTCACCATCCCGTAGACCTTGTCCATCCCCCTTCAGGGCCTGTTGGAAGTCCAGGAGTTCCTTCTGGGTCACGGCGTACAGGTCCCGTCCATGTCCTTCGTTGAGGTTCAGGGCCACCACCTCATTCCCTTCCTCCACGGTGGCCACCAGCTTGGCATTCAACTGGACCTTCACTTCCTTCTTCCGTTGGGAATAGGTGGTCAGCAGGTCGAGAAATTGGGGAATGGAGACTTCCTGTTTGTTGGGGTAATTACGGGTAAGTCCGTCTCGGCTACCATAGGAAGTGATACCCGGACCTTCGGGCTCGGTAAACTCCGGTTTGAAGAACACCCAGGGACTAGCCACTACCTGATTGAGGCCTACCTTCTTGGCAGCTTGACCCAGTAGTGTTTGAAGTTCTTTCTGGGGAGCATGGGTGTACACATCCTCCAATCCAAGCTCCTGGGTTTGGGGAAGGAGTTCAAGTTCCTCCTCTGAGTACCTTCCCAAATAGGTTGTCTCCGCATCAATACCATAGACTTGGTAAGGAAACGCAGGACGGGTTGGGCACTCATCCTCGCGAATTACACCCACTTTACCAATACTGTCAGAGTATGGACGGAGGCCGGTATCATTATCAGGTTTCCGGTACTTAATCTTTACTTTATCACCTACTTTCATGGGTCTTACTTGTTGAGGGTTACTTGATTGGTGAGGAAGTCTATTTCCCAGGTATTCCCCAGGTTATCGGTCTGTTGGCGGTACCAGGGAAGATTTCCCACACTCTCCCACCAGGTTGGGGTGTCCACTCCACACCATTGGAGTTTTTGGGGAGGGGTGTAGGTGGGAAGTCCCAGGGAAAGGGAAGAGGGTGTATACACTTCCCAGTAGAGTACATTCCCAATCCTCTTTTGGGTGGCTGGTTTGGTTATGGTCATATGGAAAATGCAAAAAGCCACCCCCTGGAGAGAGGATGGCAAAAGTAGGACAGTATTTGGTACTATTCCTACAAGTTGTACAAAAAGGTGAAATTATTTATCCGGAACCTCCCATCACCGGGAATTGGCTCAATCCCTCATTCCCTTGGATAAGTCCCAAACTCCGGAGGTAGGTACTGGTCTGGGCTAATGTGGTGTGCCCATTTTGCCGTTGGATGAGGGCCAGGTCCTTGGTGGCCCGGTAGAGCTGGATGTTTGAAGTATGCTTCAACCCGTACAGGGTGTACTCCAACCCGTCCATGCCCAGCTTGACCAGTATCTTCCGGAGTTGCTTGTAGAAGTAGGCTTCCCCCACCGGCTTCAATCCCGGCACCCGTTTCTTGGTGAACAGGAAGTAGTGAGGTGGGTAGTCCTGTATTCCCATCTGGGTCAACAGGAAATTCAGGGCCGGGGGAATGGTGACAAACCTGCCCACCCGGTTCTTGTCATGCTCGGGCCTTACCCAGATGGTATCCCCCTTGAGGTCCTCCACCCGCAACAGGGCCAGTTCCCTCCGGGGCCTTAGGAAGGTGTAGTAGGCCATTTGGAGGAAGAGGTAGAGCTGGGGGTTGGGTTTGGCCTCGGTAAGGATGTGGGAGAGTTGGGACTGGGTATAGGGCCGGTGCTTGGAAGAGGAGGCCACCTTGACCCGTTTCCCGGGGGTGGTGGGCCCTTGGTGGGGAATGCTCCACCCCTGTTCCCGGCACCAGGTGGCCCACACATGCAGGGAAGACCCCACCATGTTCCTCGTCTTGGGAGAAAGGGGTTGAAGGGTCCTGTGGGAAGTGTAGCCCTTGAGGTAATCCTTCCACCTATTCCTAGTATCCGGGGTGAGGGAATCCAAGGCATGTAAGTCTTCCTTAGAGGTCCACTGCTGGAAGATGGCCAGGTGAGCTGGGTAGTAGTTCTTGGCCAGTCCCCGGGTCTGTTGGTGAGCTAGGAATTGGGTGATGGCTTGGAAAATGGTAGGGGTTTGGGGGAGGGAGGGGGTAGAAACCTCGGGAATCACTTCCCCGTGGACATACCCGGCCTTGAGTAGGGAGTTGATGGTCCCACACCACTCACTTCCCCTCACTTCCCTATCCTTCTTCCCCGGGATGGAATTGAGGTCAAACCCCTGCCTTCTACGGATAACCTTCCTTTCCGGAGTAGAGTATTGCCACCAGACAACCAGCCACCGTTGGTCCACACTCTCCTTGGCAGGCTTCAGGACCCGGGCCGGTTTGTAGACCAAGGGAAGGCCCACAGGGGGAGGAATCATGGCCAATTCCCGGGCTACTGCCACAGGGTCTGCCACATTCAGGCCAAGGAGAGAAGAAAATTGGGCCATTACACATGGAAGTCAGGGGGTTACTTTGGGTGGGAGTGAGGGCGTGAGCTTCCGGCCTTTTTGCGTTATTTGTTGGCCCGCACTCGGCGGCCCCTTTTTCTGCTTTTTATGCTTGACTTTCTACCATTTCAGTCTTTTCCGTCGGCGGAAGCGGCGCAGCCGTTGCTGGCGATGCTGCGGCAACACGCCATTCCCTTCGAAACCGGGACCGATACGGGCGAGCCGGTGTTCAACCCGGCGTTCACCTTCAACAATACCTACGCCACCTTCGTGGTGAAGCTGCACGGCGCTGATTTTGAGTGGGTACGTCGCCTGCAGGAAGACGCCAACCGCGACGCCCTGGCCAACCTCAGCCCCGACCATTACCTGTTCAGCTTCTCCGATGCCGAGCTGTTTGAGCTGCTGGCCAAGCCCGAGGAGTGGAGCCCGCTCGACGTGACGCTGGCCGGGCAGCTGCTGCGGCAGCGCGGCCGCGATGTATCGGCCGATACCGTCCGGCTGCTGCGCGAGCACCGCGTGGTGGAGCAGAACAAGCCGGAGCCGAACAACTCCGGCCGCATTCGGCTGGGCTACTTGTTTGCGCTGCTGGGCGGTTTTGGGGCCATTTTTATGGGCTGGGAGCTGTATTCGCACAAAAAGACCCTGAACGACGGTCGCCAAATTCCCGGCTATTCTGCCCACGACCGGGTGCACGGCCTGCGCATCATGACGCTCGGCGTGGCCAGCTTCATTCTCTGGATGGCGGGCCGCGTGTGGCTACTGCCGCAGTAGTGCCGCCGGGCTACCTTTGCAGCCTTTGGCCCGGCATTCGCGTAAGCACGCCCATGGTGGCGCTTACTGGCCGCCCTTACATTCGTTTCGACTTTGTCAGCTTCTCCCTTTATGACCTTTTCTTCCTACCTCACTCCTGCCCGTGCCCTGGCGTTGGGCTCCCTGCTGCTGGCCGCTGCTTCGTGCAGCGTGAGCGAGCAGGTGAAAGACAAGCCCACGGGCAAAAACGTCTCGGCCGAAGCCCTCGAAAACGAGGCCTACACGCTGATGCAGTACCGCCTCAACTTCGTGGACGAAGCCAAGCTTGGCGGCCAGGACATTCTGTTTGTGCGCCAGGCTTCCGACATTGCCTCGCCCCAGCAGGAGCAGTTGCAGGCCGCCCTCAAAAAAGGCAACCTGCCCCTGCACCTCAAAATGCGCGTGTACGCCAAGAACCCCAGCGCCACCAGCGTGCAGCTTAAACAGCTCGACTACAAGCTGTTACTCGATGGCAAGGAGCTGACCACCGGTGCCACCGGCCAGAACCTGCAGCTGGAAGCCAGCGCCATCGAAACCCTGCCCATCACCGTGGACCTCAACGTGAAACCGGCCCAGCTTGCGGGCAGCACCCCGGCGGCCTTCGCGGCCGGCTTCACCGATTTCACGGCCGCCAACCGCCGCCTCACCGTCCAGATTCGGCCCATGTACATAGGCGCCAGCGGCCGTCAGGTGCCGGCTTCCAACTTCGAGCCTGTACCGCTGGTGACCATGAAAAAGGCCGTTTCAGCCAAATAAGCCGGCCGAACAGTACGCTTTGCCTCTACAGGCGATAAAAAACGTCCTGCTGAGCGCCGCCGAAGCATCTCTACTGCCAGAGTAACTAATTACTTGCGCAGTAGAGATGCTTCGGCGGCGCTCAGCAGGACGTGCTTTATTTCAAACAGCGCAAGAATCGGGTGTTGAAAGCCGGGGTGAAGTCAGACTTTTGTAGTCCATCAGCAGCCCAGTTTTATGACGGATTACCAGCGTATCGCCGCGGCCCTTGCTTTCGCCAGAACGCATTTTCACACCCAGCCCACGCTGGAAGAAATGGCGGCCCAAGCGCATTGGAGCCCTTTTCACTTTCAGCGCAAGTTTCAGGAATGGGCCGGTGTGTCGCCTAAAAAATTCCTGCAGTACCTGAGCCTGGACCACGCCAAGCAGCGCCTGCGCCAGCAAGCCACCGTGGCCGAAGCAGCTTATGACGCCGGCCTGTCCGGCACCGGCCGCCTGCACGATTTATTCGTGACGCTGGAAGCCATGACGCCCGGCGAGTACCGCCAGGGTGGCGCGGCCCTCACCATCAGCTACAGTTTTGGCAATAGCGCCTTCGGGCGCTACCTGGTGGCTTCCACGGGCAAAGGCATCTGCAAGCTGGTGTTTGCCGATGACGATGACGCCGCCCGGCAGGAGCTACGGCAGGAATGGCCCAACGCCACGCTGACCGCAGCAGAAACGGCCAGCCACCAGCAGGCAGCCCGGTTTTTTGCCCGCGATTTTGCCGCCCCAGCTCGGCTGCACCTGCACCTGAAAGGCACGCCGTTCCAACTCAAAATCTGGGAGTCGCTGCTGCGCATTCCGGAAAGCGAGCTGCGCAGCTACGCCCAATTGGCCGCAGCGGCTGGGCAAGGCGAGGCCGTGCGGGCGGCCGGCACCGCCATCGGGGCCAATCCGGTGGCCTACCTCATCCCCTGCCACCGCGTGATTCGGGGCACCGGCGAGCTGGGCCAGTACCGCTGGGGCGCCACCCGCAAGGCGGCGCTGCTGGGATGGGAAGCGGCGCAACAAGTCCCGGCCGAGGAGTAGGCCGTGCGCTTGCATTGATTTTAAAGATGTTCAGCAGGTTACAGCACCCGCTGGAATTTCATACGGAGCGTAGCCGAAGCATCTCTACCGCGCAAACCAATCGACTGGATTGCGTTGCGCGGTAGAGATGCTTCGGCTACGCTCCGTATGACGTTCTTATATTTTTTGAAACTGCTCTACTGCACGGTCAGGCGCTGGCTGAAGGTGCCCATGGTGGTGGTGGCCCGCAGCGTATACACGCCGGGCACCAAGGGCAGCCCCGGCAGCATACGTCCGCCCTGACCGGGCACGGCAGGCAGCAGCACGTTGAGCATTCGGCGGCCCATGGTGGAAAAAACCTCTACCTGAACATCGCCCGCCCAGGCGGCTTTGGGCAGGTCGAGCCACACGGCGGCCCGGCTGCTGACGGGGTTGGGGTACACGTCGACTCCGGGGAGGGGGCTGCGGCGGACGGGGGCATTCAGGCTCACCACCACAGCCGACGGGTCGGTAGACAAGCCCAGCGCGGCGGTTAGCAAATCGAGGTCGCCGTCGCCGTCCACATCGGCCACGGCGGTGTTCATTGGGTTCAGGCCGGCGGGTACGGGAGCGGTGGCGGCGAAATTGCCTCGGCCGTCGTTCAGCCCCACGCTGAGCGTGTTGTCGGCGCCGTTGGTGGCTATCAGGTCGAGGGTGCCGTCGCCGTTCAGGTCGCCTGTGGTCACCCACTTAGGGTTGGTACCTACGGCGATGTCGGTGGTGCCGCTGAACGAGCCCCGGCCGTTGTTGAGGCGCAAACTCACGCTGTTGCCGTCGTAGTTGGCGGTCAGAATGTCGAGGTCGTTGTCGCCGTCCACGTCGGCCACGCTCAGGCGCCAGGGGTTGCGGCCTACGCTGAGAATATTGGAGAAACCCGTGCCCCCGAAAGTACCGCTGCCGTTGTTGGGCGCGATAATGACGCGGTTGTTGGCCATGTCCGTCCCGAGCAAATCCAGGTCGCCGTCGGCATCAATATCGGCCAGCACCAGGCTCTGCATGCCATTGAGCAGGAAGGACTGCGGCACCCATTGAAACGTGCCGCTGCCATTGTTGACGTAAATGCTCACCGAGCTGCCGATGTTGGTGGACACCGCGAAGTCGAGGTCGCCATCGCCGTCCACATCGCCCACCGTTAGCCCGAGCGCCGAAGTCGACACGGCGGGGTCGGAGCCCAGCGCAAAGTTGCCGTTGCCGTCATTCAGCCGGATGCTCAGCATGCTGGTGATGCCGCGGCCCACGCTGATAAAATCCAGGTCGCCGTCGCCGTCCACATCGGCGGGCACCACCTGGTAGGGGCTTTGGGCCACGGGCACCTCGGCTCTGGGGGTAAACACGCCGTGGCCGTTGTTCAGACGTACGCTCACGGTGTTGTCGGCGGCGTTGGCCACCAGCAGGTCCACGTCACCGTCACCGTCCACATCGGCGGGCGCCACGCAGTGGGGCAGCCGGCCCACGCCCACATCAGCGGCCGGCATGAAACTGCCAGCGGCGCTATCAGCGGCTACGGTGAATTGAAACACATACGGTTGGCCGGTGCTGGCGCCGGTGCTCGTGCTCTGCACCCGGCGCGGCAGCGTCACCGAGACAATTTCTCCCGGCTGAAAGCCCCGCGCTGGATTCGGATAAGCACCTTGGCGCGGCTCCACGGTCACGCCGAAGGTGGTGGGGCCGTAGGCCGAAGTGGGCGTATCGAAGGCGACGGTGCGCCGGCCGCCGTGCTGGGCCGAGAACACGCGCGCACCGGAAAGGGAAGCGATGTTGATGGGCTGTGAGTAAAACAGGCCGATTTTAGCACTCCGGGCGAAGGCGCGTGCATTGGCCGCCGGCTCGGTGCGTACCAGCACCGGGGGCACCAGCGGCACCAGCCGGGCCGGATTGAGGCGGACACTCACCGAGGCCCCGCCCGAGTTAGCCGCGAGCAGGTCGAGGTCGCCGTCACCATCCACGTCGCCCAAAGCCATGCCCTGGGGCGTGCTGCCCACCGTGGTGCTGCCACCCCAAAGGAAGTGGCCGCCCCCGCTGTTGAGCAGCATCGTGACGGCGTTGCCCGTGCTGCTGCTGGCCAGCAGGTCGAGGTCGCCGTCACCATCCACGTCGCCCAGCGCCACGCTGCGCGGCTGCGGTCCTACCGCCCCGCTGCTAAAAAAAGTATACCGGCCCGTGCCGTCATTGAGCAGCACGGTGGCCGAACCTGCGAGCAGGTTGGCCGTCGCCAGGTCGAGGTCGCCGTCGCCGTCGAGGTCGCCCAGCGCCAGGCTAGTCGTGAATTGGCTGAGCACCGCATCGGGCATGGCGCTGAACTGGCCGAGCCCGTTGTTGCGCATGATGCGCAAGGCGGAGCTGGAGGTGGCGTTCACGGCGGCCAGCACGTCGAGGTCACCGTCGTTGTCCACGTCGCCCAGCGTCATCCATTCCAGCACCTGTCCAAAGGCCAGGTCCGTCGTGCCCGAGAACACGCCCTGCCCGTCATTAAAGCGCACGCTCACCGAACCCACCGTGGTATTACCGGTGGCCAAATCGAGGTCGCCGTCGCCGTCGAGGTCGCCCAGCACGAGGCTTTTCGCCTGCAGGCCCACCGTCAGCTGCACCACGTTGGCAAAGGTGCCGTTGCCGTTGTTGCGCAACACGCTTGCCGAGCCGTAGTAATTGGCCGTCAGAATATCCAGGTCGCCGTCGCCGTCGATGTCGCCGGTGGTCACGGCAATCGGCGGGGTGCCGGTGTTCAAATCGGTGCTGCCGGAGTACGTGCCGGCGCCATTGTTGAGGCGCAGGCTGACGGTGGCGGCCCCGTAGTTGGCCGACAGCAGGTCGAGGTCGCCGTCACTGTCCATGTCACCCAGGGCCACGCTCCACGGTTGGCTGCCGCTTGGCACCTCGGCGCCGCCCGCGTACACGCCGGTGCCGCCCGTGGTAGCCGCCGTAAACTGGTACACGAAGGGGCTGGCCCCGATGCCGTTGAGGTTTTGCACGCTGCCGGGCACGCTCACCTGTACTGTTTCGCCGGGTTTGAAATCTGGCAGTTGTCCTGCAGGAGCCGTGGGGGTGAGCGTGACAGTGCTGCCGCTGGTGCTTGCAGTGGCCGTGCGCCGGCCCCGGTACTGCGCCGAAAACACCCGCACGTTGCCGGACGTGGCCGGGCTGATATTCAGCGTGAAGGGAATGGCTACGGCGCTGTTGCGGGCCGCCGAAGGCGCATGGTGGGCCGGGCTGAGCGTGGCGCCCACCACCGCCGGTCCTTGTGCCCGGGCCACGCGCCCGCCTAGCAGGGAGCACGAACCGATTAAAAGTAGAGTTGCTAAGGAGGAAAAATGCGTCATACCAAGAATTTGCGTACCCGGCAAATGTAACAGGCCAACGGCTCCGGCGGCTCCAAAAAAATTACCCCTCCCGACTCAGTCGAAAGGGGCAATTGAACCTAGCGGTGCCAGTTGGTCAGGCTACGAAATCCACTTGAACTTGTATTCCAGCTTTGGCACGGCCATCCGGTCGCTCACGCGGCGCAGGCGGTTGGGCAGGGCCATGATGTAGTCGCGGGCCTTCTCGGCTTCGCCGGTCAGGCCGCCGATGTGCTCAATGTCCCAGTCGGTGATGAGCGAGTCGAGAATGTCGGTGTAATCGGCGCTGGTGTACACGCCCAGGCGCTGGGCGGCGTCGGTGAAGTGGCCGAAGGTTTTGCCCATTTCCACGCCCATTTCGCGCATGTAGTGGGCCGGCATCACAATTTTCTTGCGCATCATGTCCTCAAAGGCCAGCATCATTTCCGAGGGGTCGTACTTGAAAATCTCGGTTACGAAGGCCTTGTACACGCGGGCGTGGCGGGTTTCGTCGCCGGCAATCATGCCGCAGATTTTGGACAGCTGGTCATCGCCGGCCTTGCGGGCCAGCTGGCCCACGCGGCGGTGCGAAATGTTGGTGGCCTGCTCCTGGTAGCTCGTGTACACGAAGGCGCGGTAGGGGTCGTTGGCCGTGCCTAGGTCGAAGGCGTCGTTGATGAGGTACTGGGTCGAGACTTCAAACTCGCGCATGTTCACGCGGCCCGAGAGGTAGAGGTAGCGGTTGAGCAGGTCGCCGTGGCGGTTTTCCTCGGCCGTCCAGCCCCGAATCCACTCGGCCCAACCGTTGTTGCGGTCGCGGTTGATGTTGTCGAGTTCGTGAAACCAGGCCTCGTAGTTGGGCAGGGCTTCTTCGGTGATGGTGTCGCCGATGAGCACGGCCAGCAGGTCGTAGCTCAGGGTGCCGGCCTTTTCGCGCAGCTCTTTTACTTCGTCAAAAAACGTGTCGCGGCGCGAATCGGGCAGGTAGTCAGCGGGTTGCCAGCTGTCTTCCACGCTCTTGAGGAAGGTGCTCATGTTGGCCTTCAGGAAGCCTTCCATCTGTTGCAGGACTTCGCCGCGGGTTGCTGATATGGAGGTTTGCATGGGGTGAGACGAAAAAACGTGAAGGGGTTATGAAGAAACGCTTTTCGCGCAACAAAGGTCTGCCCGAACCGTAGGGGGGCGGTTATAAGATTATGGCATTATCGGGCAAAAAGGCCAAATTCAAACCAATCTACCCGGTTTTAGGCCTGCTTCGGCCCTTCACCGCTCACATCTTTTTTAACTGAAGCTCCGCCCGATATAGCCAGAACACCGAATCGGCCTCCGCAGGCAGTACTGGTCTTTGGCGCGAGAACAACAGCTGGAAGCCATCGAATGCAGTGCGGCGGCTTAGCCAGGCGGCCGTTTCGGGGGTGAGCACCCAGGCGACGGGCACATCGGTGCCAATGACCGGCCGGTTGGCCAACCGGCGCAGACATTCCGTTTGGTCGGTGGTGCCACTCAAGGCCTTGCGCAGCGCGGCCTGGGAGGCATCGTGCGAGGGCCAGCCGCTCAGCAGCAGCACAGACGCGGGGGTGGCCGCATCGGCACGAAACGGCGACAGGCTCTTGAATAAGTCGGTAGTCCCCGCCATCACTACGAGGCGCCCCGCTCCTATTCCGATGGCGCGCAGGGCTTGTTCGTGGCGCCCCCGCTCGGCGCGAAGGACCTGCCGGCGGTGCAGCGTTTTCAGCCCGTAGAGCCCGAAAACGACCAATCCCAGCCCAGCTACCAGCCCGCCAGCTTTACGCGAAAAAGCCGGCAGCAGCGCCGCGCCGCGCGAGTCCGCCGGCCGGGCCAGTAGGAAGGCGCCGTTGGCCAGCAGCCAGCAATCGAGGATGGGCAGCGCGAGCCGGGGCGGCAGCTTGAGGACGCCCGCCAATAACGCCAGCGCCCCCCCGAAGCCCACCTGCACCAGCCAAAAGCCGCGCCGGGGCCGCCCGCCGCGCCCGGCCACCACGGCCGTGCCGGCCAGCAATAGCAGTACAGGAAAATAGTCGCGGAGCAGCAGCCCGGCCCGCAAGCGAAGCTTGGCCGGGGCCACGCGCAGCCAGAAAGCAGGAGCATCGAAACGGTAGGCGCGCCGGCAAAAGGTCTCGTTGACCACGGTGGAATCGCCGAGCAGCCACAGGCTCACGGCCGCGGTGCCGAGGCTGTCGGCGGCAGTGCGGGGCTGCGGGCGCAGCTGCTCAAAATCGAGAATTGGGGCCAAATAGCCGTCGCGGGCCTGCGCCCGGGCCTGGGCGGGCGTTTGCAGCGCGGCCGCCGCGCCGGTAGCCAGCACCAGCAGCGCGGCGCCGCCGGCTACCACGGGCACCGCGCGGCGCCAGCCCCCCGCCAGCCAGATGGCGCCCGGCACCGCGGCGGCTAGGCCCAGCACCGCCGGACCGGGCCGCAGCAACCAGCCCGCGCCCAGCCCCAGCAGGCCCACGGCCAGCGCCCACCGTTGCCCCGGCCGCTGGGCGGCAAACAGCAGCGCTGCCGCCGCCAGCAGCACCGCCACCCGCACGTGGCTGAACAACAGCCAATGTTCGAGCCAACATATGGCAAAAAAAGCCATCAGCACCCCAGCCAGCGGCGCCGGGCGCAGGTAAGGCCGCAGTATCCGGTCCAGCACCGCAAAAGCCAGCACCGTGGCCCCGGCCATCAGCCCGCCCAGCAATCCGCCCAGCCACGCCACGCCCGGCACCGCCGCATACGCCGCCGCCAGCAAGTGCCCATAACCGTGGAAATACAGCGGCAGGGAAACGACCGGTTTCAGCGCCAGCGTGCCGTTGAACAGCCAGGCCAGGGCCGTTTCGTCGCTGGTTTCGTAGTAGCTGCCAAGGCCCGCCACGGTGCTCCCAATCAGGCCCAGCGGCAGCAGCACTACCCGCAGGAAGATGGCAAATCGGGAGTGACGCGGCACGGCGGAGGAGTGAATCGGGCTGGTTGTGCCGCAAAGATGCTTCGCGGCGCGCTGTATGCCCATTTCTGAATTTAATCAAAGCCGGTTCTCAACCCACGTTTGGCCGGCCGCGAATGGGCTTTTCTACGCCAACACCCGGCTCCAGATTGCCAGCGCGCGGTCGAGCACGCTGAGGCGGCTGGTTTGGCGCAACAGCGCGGCCAGTTGGCCGGCCTCGGCGTAGCGGTGGCGGCGCACGGCCTGGCGCAGCTCCCAGCGCAGGCGCACGGCTAGGGCAGCCTTCTCCTCTGGGGTGCGCACGAGGGCCAGCGCTTTTTCGCACACCCGAATGGTGGAGGCGAGAAAGGGGTCGTGGCGCTGGTAGGCTTTGGCGCTCATGCTGCGCGGGTGCTTGCGCTTGCGGGTCGTCACGGCGTCGAGGTAGCAGAACTGCCAGTCACGGCTGGCCCGCACCCAGAAATCAAAGTCTTCGTAGGCCAGCGTTTCGTCGTAACCGCCCAGCTCCTCCAAGCAGGTGCGGCGCATGAGCATGGTGGGCGTGCTGATGAAGTAGCGGGCCAGCACGTCGGCCAGCACCCAGCCGCTGGCGGGCGCGGGGCGCAGGCCGCCCCGCCCGTCGGGCTGGTGGTGCAGGCCCAGCGGCTCGCCGGCCTCGCTTATCAATTCGCAGTTGGAATACACCACGCCTACATCGGTGGGCGCATTTTGGAAGGCTTGCACCTGCTGGGCCACGCGCGCGGGCAGCAGCACGTCGTCGGTGGCGAAGTCGATGACGAACGCGCCGCGGCTCCGGCGAAAGGCCTGATTGAAGGCGCGGCAGTTGCCCACGTTTTCGGGCAGTAGCAGCAGGTGCCAAGCGGAATGGCGAGCGGCGTACTCGCGCAGGATTTCCGGGCTGCCGTCGGTGCTGGCATCGTCCACGAGCCACACGTCCAAGTGCGGGTAGGTTTGGGCCAGAACGGAATCCAAGGCCTCGCGCAAAAACGGCGCGTGGTTGTGGCACAGGGCCACGATGGTAACCAGCGGGGGCGCTTGGCTTGGGGAGGAAGGGGAAATGTCAGTTGTAGAATTGGCCATTGTGCAAGGGCACAAAAGAAGCATAGAAACAGAAGTCAGGCCAATGGCTTATACCCAGTGGAACCAAGTGAAGGCCGCCACGGGCCTGGCGTTGGAAGGCAGCTACACACCGCCCAGGACGAACAGGACCAAACTGTCAGGTCGATGCGACGGGCGTCCAAGGCCGAACCACCAATACCTTTCCCTATCATTTATTTCCGCCCGAAAACCCAAAAAACCCTGCGCAAGCCGCTAGCACCAGCGCATAGCGGGCGGCGTGGGCCAGCACCGCCCCTTCCAGCCCGTAGCGCGGCAGCAGCACCGCCAGCAACCCGGCAAACACCGCCGCCGAGGCCGCCTGCACCGCGATGTAGGGCCCGGTGCGGGCCCGGGCCATGAGCTGGAAAATAAACAGCCAGCTCAGGAACTTGGCCCAGTCGCCCAGCAGCTGGGGCGCCAGCAGCGCCCGGGCCGCCAGCAGGCGCGGGGCAAACAGGAGCGGCAGCAGCCAGTCGCGGCACAGCCAAACCAGCCCCAGCCCGCCGGCCAGCAGCGGCGCCAGCAGAGCCAGCACGCTCCGCAGATAGCGGCGCGCGGCGCCGGACTGGGCCGCCAGCGCCGCCAGCCGGGGGTAGAACACGCTGCTCATCACTGCCCCGAATACCATGGTGTAGTTGTCGGACAACTTCGCCACGGCCTGCCACAGGTCGGTCGGGCCCGGCCCGAAGGTGCCCAGCAGGTAACCCCTTAGCGCATAGTCCACGGCTTTGCCGAAGAGCAGCGTGCTCACGGCCATCAGCAGGAACCGGCCCAGGCCGCGTAAGGCCACGCGGCTGACCGGCGCCCGCAGCCGCCAGCCTGCCAGCAGGCCGGCCCGCCCGGCCAGGTACCAGGCTGGCACCAGCGTCAGACCCTGGGCCAGCAGATAGGCCAGCAGCACCGTAGGCGACGGATAGCCCCACCACAAGGCCGCGGCCACGGCGGCCGTGCCCAGCGCCGCCAGCGCCGCCGACAGGCCGATGTAGGCGCGCAGGCGGCCGGCGGCCAGCAGCGCGGCGCTCAGCAGCCCCTGCCCGGTGAGCAGGGCAATGCCTGCCACGAACACCGCCAAACTGCCCCAGCTCCAGGGCAGCAGCCCTTTGGTGGCCAGCACTGCGGCCCCGGCCAGAAGCGCCGCCGCATTCAGCATGCAGGCGGCACCCAGCCAGGCGCGGTAGCGGGGGCTGCCCGGGCGTAGCGGCGCCAGGAATTTCACCACGCCCACGTGCACGCCGTCGTTGGGCAGCGTGGTGAGCAGGGCCATCAGGTTCTGGAACTGCGCCAGCAGTGTCATGCCTCCGGCTGGCGCGTAGAGCGCAAATAGCTTGTTCACAATCAACGAACCGGCTGCCCGGGCCGCCACCGCCACGCCCGTGCCCAGCGAGCCCCGCACAAACTGCCGAATGGCCGAGCGTGGAGCAGAATGGTTGGGCAAGACAGACATACGAGTGCAAAGAACGGCCAACTCCTCTCTACCCATCTTTCCCTTCATCCCCGCTCCTCCCATTACAGCTCCTTTTCCCAGCTCAGGCGTAGGCCGGCCACGCCGCCCAGGTGGCGCTTGAAACGCAGCAGTGAAGCATTGGGGCCGGTGTCGAGGGTGGAGGTGCCGAGGTCGAGCACGGCCAGGGCGCTGGCCCGCGCAAAGGCGTGCAGGCCCTCGTTCAGCATCACTACAGGGCTCAGGGCGTTGCAGCGCAGCGGGCTGGCGGGGTAAAAATTATACAGCGCCCGCTCGCTCACCCGAATGGCCACTGTGAGGGCCGCCCACTCACCATCGGGCTGGCGCACCGAAAACAAGAAATGCTCGCGCGGGAAAGCCTTAAACAGCTGCTGAACCCGCTCTAGGGGCAACGACAGCTCCTGTCTCCGCTCCTGCCGGCACGCCCGGATGAACTCGTAGGCCGCCGGCAGCAGAAAGGGCGGCTCCTGTTCGAAGCGCAGGCCGTGCCGGCGGCACTTGTGCAGACGGCGCCGTTCCGAGGGGTGCAGGTGGGTTTCGTAGTCGCGGGCGGGGTCGAGGTGGTAGTTCTGCTCGGCCAGGGCCACGCGGTAGCCGCGGTGGCGCAGGGTTTCGGCCAGGGTGGCCGCACCGGCGGGGTCGTAGGCGAAGGGATAGCCGCGCAGGGCCAGCCGGCGCAGGCCGCGCTGCCGGAGCTGGGCTTCCACCGCGCCCAGCAGCTGGTGCAGGGCCGGCCGGCCCAGCCCCGCCGCCAGCTGCACGGCCCCAAACGGCGCCTGCGCGGGGCTGTGGGCGGTGGCGGTGGCCTCATCCAGAGCCACGTGCAGCTGGGCCACGGTGCGGCCCGCGGCGGCATCTTCCAGGTAAAAGCTGAGCACCGGGCCGGCGTCGGCCTGCAGGCGCTGGTGCTCGGGCGTCAGGTACAGAAACGACTCAAACGCCAGCGGCAGCCGCGGGGCCGCGGGGCCGCTTTCGGCCATCCACACGGTCAGAGACGCAGGGGGCGGCAACGGTTCGGCTTCGGTGGCAATAATGGGTTCCGTCCTTTTCAAGCGTGGTGCGGGTGGCTGGGCGGGCAAAGTACGGCACGGAAAGGCGGTCGAAGGCATTCGGTGGGCGCCCGTTTTGCAGGGTTCAGCTTAGCCGGGCACATCTTCATCGGGCTGCCATGCGTAGGCTGCCACATTGCGTCTTTGCTTTCGCTTCTTTTTGCCGCACGCCTCATGAGTCCAAACAACTCGTCTTCCTCGTCAGCCGCGCCCAACCGCTCGCCCGCGCTGGGCGAGCAGCCCGGTACCGACTCCATCACCATCACCGACCGCGAGGCCACCCGGCAGGCGCGCTACCAGCAGGTGGGCCAGCGCCCGGGCACGCTCAACATCCGCGAGGGCGCGCTGAAGCCACGCCTCTTTCTGGTGTCGTATGACGATAACACCCTCACCGAGAACGAGTACACCGACCGCTACGATGAGCTGATTGACCAGCTGCACGCGCACCCCGAACTCAAGCACTGGATTGACGTGCGCGGCTACGGCGACCTGGCCCTCATCGAGCGCATGATGCAGGATTTCGGCCTCCATCCCCTGCAAATGGAGGACGTGCTCAACGACTACCAGCGGGCCAAAATCGAGGTTTTTGACGACCACCGCCTCTTCATGGTGTCGCGCATGACCGACTTCACGCCCCTGCTCGAAATCGACGACGACCAGCTCTCCATCTTCACCGGCCCGAACTACGTGCTCACGTTTCAGGACGATTACGACGACTGCCTCGACACGCTGCGGGCGCGCTTCCGGGCCAATTTCAGCACCCTGCGTCGCCACCCGGTGCTCTACCTGGCCTACGCCCTCACCGACGTGGTGCTCGACCACTACTACCCCACCATGGCCGCTATTGGCGACTATATCGAGGAGCTGGAGGAAGCTATTTTCGCCGACAAGCGCCCGCGCCGCTTGCTGGGCCGCATCCTGCGCATCAAGAAAGACGTGGTGCGCTTCCGCCGGCTGGTGTACCCCGAGCGGGATAAAATCGCGGAAATTCTGCGGCTGCCCGAGGAAATCATGCCCGAAACGCTGAAAATATTCTACCGCGACGCCTACGACCACGCCATTCAGGCCCTGGACCTGGCCGAAAGCTACCGCGACAACATCTCCTCCCTCACCGACCTCTACATGTCGGACCAGAGCAACCGCATGAACGAGGTGATGAAGGTGCTCACCATCATCAGCACCATTTTCATCCCCCTGAGCTTCGTGGTGGGCCTCTACGGCATGAATTTCCAGCGCCACGACGACCAGGGCCACCTGCTGCCCCACAACATGCCCGAGCTGTACCAGCCCTGGGGCTACCCCGTGGTGCTGGCCATCATGGCGCTGGTGGTGGGCACCCAGCTCTTCTACTTCTACCGAAAAGGCTGGCTGACAAACCGGTAAGTGGTGAGCAAAAAGAACGTCATGCTGAGCGTAGTCGAAGCATCTCGCTTGTGATAGCAACTCAATCGATTGGATTACTTCGGCACGCGAGATGCTTCGGCTACGCTCAGCATGACGTTGTTTTGCTCACTGTTTACCTCGCCAATACCGCCCGCACCTGCGCCACCCGCTCGGCCACGGTGCCCTCCACAAGCGTGAACGGGATACCGAAGTAATCCAGCTGCATCAGTATCATGCCGTGCTGGAAGCTGCGCAGGGCCTCGGGGCCGCGCCAGCCGTCCTGCTCGAAGGGCACGGTGGGCGCGCACACGAAGGTGTGGGCGTAGCGCTGCCCGCACACGGCCGCCATGGCTTGCAGGGCAGGGTCGCAGCGGTGGAAATAGTAGTAGGAATACAGCGCCGTGGTGGCCGCGTTGGTGTCGCAAAACAGCACGCCGCGAGCCTGCGCGGCGGCTTCGTCTTCCAGCTCGGCATGGCGACGGGCAATGTAGAGCAGGTCGTCGTAGTCGAGGTTGCCGTTTTTCTGCTCGTGCAGCGTGCGGCCGTATTCGGGCACCCACGCGGTGCCGCAGGCTTCGGCTAAAGCCGCGCACAGCGTCGACTTCCCACTGCTTTCCGCCCCCAGAAACACCACGCGCGGCACCGGCGCTGGCGGGCTAACGCCCAGCTGCGCCGCCACCAGCGGGTGCAGAAATTGCGCATAAGCCGCCGCGTTGTTCCGCACCCGCGTGCCGGAAACCGGCACGCGGGTGCGGGCTTCGTCCACGGCCACGTGCGCCACGCCGAGGTGTTCGGCAAAGCCCGGCCCGTAGGCCTCGCTGGTGAAAACCACATCAATCCGAATGCCTTGTCGCGCCAGCCATTGCCGCACAAATTCGCGCTGGGTGGTGTCGTCGGCCGCATCAGGCGGCACGCCATCGGCAGTGGCCGACAGCGCGAAAATGCGCAGCGGCGTGCGGCCAATGTGCGGCCCGGCGTGGCCGTCATCGCCCCGGTACAGCATCCGCAGCCAGTCGGCCCGCGTGGCCGCCGGGTGCGTCGGGGAGTCCGGGTTGGCATACACCAGCACCACCAGTTCCGCTACTTGGGCGGCCGTTTCGAGCAGCAGCTGATGGCCCCGGTGCGGTGGCCAGAACTTGCCGACCACCAGGCCGGTAGAGTAGGAATGGGACATAGGGTAGCGGGTCATTCGGATTAGAAGAACGTCATGCTGAGCGAAGTCGAAGCATCTTGCCCGTAGCAAGTAACTCAATCGTTAAAAGAGATATAAGATATAGTGGTGGCACGCGAGATGCTTCGACTTCGCTCAGCATGACGTTCTTCTAATCCACTAACGCACTCATCCACCAACCCGCAGCTCGGTGCGGCGCAGCTCGCGGCCCACAATGCGGACCAGTTGGAAGGTAGCCGTGGTGGCGTCGTAGGTCAGGCCCACGCCGGTGCCAGTGCTGGGCAGGGCCTCGCCGCCGAGCAGCCGGCCTTTGGCATCGTACAAGAAGACCTGCGCCGGACCGGGCTCCGTGACGGCCACCATGCGGCGGTTGTTGCCGAAATCGAAAAACTGCACTGCCTTGTCGCCCGATGTCACGAAGCGCTGGGTGAGCAGCGGCGCCGTTTGGTCGGGCAGGTATACGTCGAGCTGATTGCCGTCCTCCCGCGTCAGCACGAAGGAGCGGCCGCGCAGGTCGGGCACCAGGCGGAAGCGGGCGGTGCGGCTCCAAGTGGCAATGCGGCGGCGGCTGAGCACGTCGCCGCTCAGGTTGAAGCTCACCAGCTCGCCGTGCTGGTTCACCATGCTCAGGCGGGTGCGGGCTAGGGTGCTGCTGGCCTGCACCAGCACGTCGCCGGCCAGCCGCGCGCCCATGCTCAGGGGGAAGCCGGGCAGCAGCGTGCCCGTGCCATCGAAGGCATACACATAGCCGTTCTGCAGGGGCGCCACCACCACGTTGCGCCCACCCACGGCCAGCACCGCCGGCCGCCCGGCCAGCGGGAAATCGAGCCGCTTCGACTGCCAACCGGGGTACTGACGGCCTTTGGCATCGAGCAGCACCAGGGCGTTGCCGGCCGTCACGGCCAATAGGCGCGCCGGGGTGTCGGGGCCAGGCGCCGCGGCCAGGAGGCTGGCCACGCGCACGGTATCGGGCAGGTTCAGGGGGAAAGGCAGTACCTCGCCGCCGTCGTTGGCCAGCAGGTGCAGGCGTTGGCCGGCGCCCAGCAGCAGGCCGCCGGGCACACCGCCACCGGCCGGCAGCAGGCTGACGCCCACGGCCGGCCCGGCCAGGGTATCGGACCACAGCACGGCATTTTCGGCGCTCACGTAATGCAGCGTGTGCAGCGAATCCTGCACCACCACGGCCGGTACCCGCGTGCCCAGGGCGGGCAGCAAGGTGGGCGTGCCGGTCAGCTCATGCTTGAAGGCCAGCACCCGGCCGTTGGCCGTGGCACCGCCGGGCTGCATGGTGGCCGGCCCCAGGTTGGGCCGGTGCAGCAGCAGTTGGGTGAAGTACTGCGCGTCGGGCAGGGTTTCATTTTCGGGCGGGGCCAGTTGCAGCGCCATTTGTGGGAAGCGCTTGAACAGGGCTTCGTTGCGGAGCAAGCCAGCCCGACGGTCTTCGGTGAGTACGCCGAGCAGGGCGTTCCAGCTGTTGCGCGTATCGATGAAAATGCTCAGGCGGGCCCGGGGCAGGGTTTCCTGCAGAAAGGACACCTGGGCCGGGGTCTTAGCCCAGGTATTGGCGGCCACCACGTCGGCCAGGTAGCCATTTAGGGTTTGCTCATCGGACAGCACCAGGTAGTCATCCACCAATACCCCGGCGCTGGCCACGGCTTCCACGGCCGCCGGCCGCTCGGGGCTCAGCAGCGGCCCCAGCACCGAGGCCTCCGTGAAGCCGACGGGGTGAATCTGGTAGGGGCCCACCCGGGTGAAGGCCGGCGAATTACCCTGTAGCCGCCGCAGGCGGGCCAGCCAGTTGGCCGTGCGCGCCGGCACCGGACAGCGCACCATAGCTAGGCGCCCCGGCCGGCTGCCGGGCGTAGTGGTGGCCAGATAAGCCACCGCCATCTCGCCCCCAAACGTGGCCCGCAGGCTATCGAGCGCGCCGCTGATGCCCAGCGAATCGGTCGTCCCGCGCGGCGCGGCCGGCCAGGTGCGGCCCGGGTTGGCGGCCAGGTGTAGCAGCAGCGCCGTGCGCGTGCTCATGATACCGGTGAGGCCCAGGGGCTGGGCCGGCTGCCCCTGCAGGCGCTGTTGCAGGGCGCCTTTGGCCGTTTCGGGGTTGGAAAAACCTTGGAAAATCGACTCGCGGCCGGTCAGCTTCACACCCAGCAGGCCCTGCGAAACCAGCCCGGTGAGCTGGTCGAACTGCCCGTGCGCATCACGCCGAAACAGCACATCCAGAAACTGCGGTAGCCGCCGATAGTTGATTAATAACGAAGCATCTACCCCGCGCAGCTTCAACAAATCAGTTGAGTTAAATGCCGCCAGTACCGTGGGCGTATCGAGGTGCGCCAGCCGGCGCACGGCCGCCTCTACCAGGCTGGGGTTGGCGCTGATGAGGAGGTGGTTGCGGTAGTTGAGAATCGTGATGCTGAACTCGCTGCGCTGCTCGGTGAGGACGGTCAGCTCCTGGTCTTCGTAGTCGCGGGTGCTGAGGCGATAGCGAGCGTCGCGGCCCAGGGTTTCGAGCAGGCCGCGCACCTGCCGGTACTCGCTCACCTGCGTGAGCGGCACCTGGTAGAGCACGTCGAACTCGCCCGGGCCCGTGACGTGCAGCGAGGTGATGACCAGCTTGCGGCCCAGCAGGCTGAGCAGGCTGTTGCGCCGGGCGCTGCCGCCGTTCAGGCTATCGGCCAGGGCCAGGTGGCCGGCGGCCTGCTGGAAGTAGCGCACCGCCGTGAGGTTGTCCCAGAGCTCAGTTTCCTGCAGGTGGCGCACCAGAGCGGGGTGGTCGTGGGTGCTGAGCACCAGCACGGCATCGTCGGGCACCAGGGCGTAGGGGTCGACGGGCACGGCCGCCAGCGTGCGGCGGTAGTACACGAACGTGGCCAGCGCCAGCAGCAAAACGAGGGCCGTGAGAAGCGCCAGAAGCTTTCGGGACATGCGGAAGGAAGCGGATGACGGGCGACGAAAGTACGGCGACGGGCGCGGCCTTCCATCAAAAGCCGGTGTATCTTTCGGTTCAATCCCAAGCCCCGCAACTGGTTATGAAGCACCGGCGTCGAAATTCTGAAGGCCCGCCCCGGCCGCGGGGCCGTGCGCTACTACCACTGCTCGGGCTGCTGGCTTTGCCGGCCTGCTTCCAGTTGCGCGAGCCCGAACCCGCCGGCGCGGCCAGCGAGTGGATTCAGCCCACGCAGGTCGATATCCTGCTGAGCAACTTCATCACAGCGGTGCAGCACGTCAACGTGGCCAACTACGAGCGCACCTTCAGCGGGCCCACCTACCGCTTCGTGCCCGACCCCACCAGCGCCGGTTCCTCGCCTGGCCTCTTCGCCAACTGGAGCGTGCCCGAGGAAACCACCTACTTCAGCAGCCTGCGCCGCCGCACGGCTTCCACGGTCAATAACACCCTCACGCTCACCGACCGGCGCGACCAGCTTTACACCGCCGATTCAGTTGAAATATCGGCCCTTTACCAGCTAAAAATCACGCAGCAGGACACGGCCTTCCACGCCGGCACCCTGCAGGGCAACATCCGCCTCATCCTGCGCCGTCGCAACAACGAGTGGCGCATCGTGGCTTGGCGCGACCAGCGCACCACCCCCGGCCTGTGCTGGACCGATTTGAAGAAATATTTCAGCTCGCACTGAGGGAAGTCGTGGAGTTGGGGAGTTGGGAAAAGAACGTCATGTCGAGCGCAGCCGAGACATCTCGCGTGCCGAAGTAATCCAATCGATGAGAAAGATTAGTGTAGCACGCGGCATGTCTCGGCTGCGCTCGACATGACATTCTACTTGTTCGTCGGCTACCTATCAATTCTTCATTAGCCAACCCGTATATTTCGGCTCATGAAGCTTGGGCGCCCCTCATTTACTGCTTTGCTGCTGGCTGGCATCGTGCTGGTGCTGACGGTGCCCGCCTGCAACCCGTTTGCGCCGGCCCTCGATGAGGTGCCCACCGACCAGAATGCCCTGCTGGGCAACCCCGTGACGGTACGCGGTTTTTTCGACCGGTTCCGGGCGTCGTATCAGCTGCGTGACTCTACGCTCTACGGGCAGTTGCTCTCGCCCAAGTTCAAGTTTACCTACCGCGACTTCGCCGCCAACGTGGACCGGACCTGGACCCGCGACGTGGACGCCAATACCACCTACCGCCTTTTCCGGGCCGCCCGCTCCACCAATTTGCAGTGGACGCAGTACCTGCCCAGCTCCGACACCCTGTCATCGGACACACTGGCCAGCGTGGAACGGTCCTTCCTGCTCACCATCGAGCAGCGCGACGACCAGCGGTTTTCCGGCTCCGGCACCGCCCGGCTGGTGCTGGTGCGCAAAAACCGCAACGACCCCTGGCGCATGCGCAGCTGGTACGACCGCAGCGAGTTTTAGCCACTACGGGCGCTTGCGAAACACCAGAATAGTGCCGCAACCAGCACACAGGAAACTGGCTTTTTTGCCGTTGCCAACAAAGTCGTACGCGTCATTAAGGCGACCGTTGTAGCGAAATTCAACCGTCTGAATGTAGTGCATATCGGGCAGGCACTCGCTTTTCTTCAATGGGCCGAAGTTGGCCCGGACATCCACGGTATCGGTATCGGTCGCGCTGACGCGTATCAGAAAGACATTCCGTAAATCGCCCCCTCCCTCCGGCAGTGCACGGTAGTTGCCAAAACCACCTTCCCAAACCACTTGGCTGCCGATTTTGGTAATCCCATAGGGGTTGTTATTCAACCGTTTTAAGGTGTCAACCGGTGGACGACCAGGCCCGTCAAACCAGTCCGAATTGGTACGCTCATCGACCACCTGAAAGCGGAACGAGTTGGTGGGAAAGCCGTGGCCGCAGTTGACTTTCTCTTTGCTGCAGCCACTGGCTACCAAACCGCCGGCTATAAGGCCAATGCACGCCGCGTGAAAAGTACAGCCGGCAGGAAGAAGTCTTTTCATGATGCAATTGAAGCAAAGCGGTCGGAAGCTGGAGGCAGGCCCATCTCCTGCCAAAGTACGAATCACCGCACATTTCCCGGCACTCGCTCTATCTTCCCGGCTTCAACAACTGGCTTTATGACCGAACCGCAACCCGACCAGCCGCATTTTAAGCGCGCCATCAATCTTTTCGACGCCATTATGCTCGTCACGGGCAGCATGATTGGCTCGGGCATCTTCATCGTCTCGGCCGACATTGCCCGGCAGGTGGGCAGCGCGGGCTGGCTGCTGGTGGTGTGGCTGCTCACGGGCTTCATCACCATGGCCGGGGCCATCAGCTACGGCGAGCTGGCCAGCATGTTCCCCAAGGTGGGCGGGCAGTACGTGTACCTGCGCGAGGCCTTCGGGCGCCTCACCGCCTTTCTCTACGGCTGGACGCTGTTTCTCGTCATCCAGACCGGCGTGATTGCGGCCGTGGCCGTGGCCTTTGCCAAGTTCACCGGCGTGCTGCACCCGTGGTTCAGCGTCAAGAACATTCTGTTTGAAACCAACCTGGGCAGCTGGCACTTCACGTTCTCGTCGGTGCAGCTGCTGGCCATTTTGCTGATTATCGGCATCACGGCGCTCAACGCGCAGGGCGTGCGCACCGGCAAAATGATTCAGAACGTGCTGGGCAGCACCAAGCTGGTGGCCCTGGCACTGCTCATCATTTTCGGCCTGGCCCTGGGACTGAACCACGAAGCTATTCAGGCCAACTTTGCCGATATGTGGGCGGCCATGCGCTTTCCGGCCCCGGGCGTGAGCGCCGCGCCGCTGCCCATTGGCGGCAGCGCCCTCGTCATCGCCATTGGCATGGCCATGACGGGCTCGCTGTTTTCATCAGATTCGTGGAACAACATCGGCTTCGCGGGCGAGGAAATCCAGAACCCCGAGCGCACGCTGGTGCGCAGCATGGCCATCGGCACAGCCATCGTCACCGGGCTCTACATTCTCATCAACGTGGTGTACCTGCTGGTGCTGCCTCTGCACGGCTCGCCCGAGGCGGCCACCGTGGCCGGCCGCGGCATCCAGTACGCTACCGACGACCGGGTGGCTACCGCCGTAGCCGAATCGGTGCTCGGCCAGAACGGCGCTTACGTGATGGCCGTGCTCATCATGCTCAGCACCTTTGGCGCCAATAACGGCATCATTCTCAGCGGCGCCCGCGCCTACTTCGCCATGGCCAAAGACGGGCTGTTTTTCCCCGGCCTGGCCCGGCTGAACCACGCCAACGTGCCCGGCCGCGCCCTGTGGGCCCAGTGCTTCTGGGCCAGCCTGCTGTGCCTGAGCGGCAAATACGGCGACCTGCTCAACTACGTGATGTTCGCCGTGATTCTGTTCTACGTCGTCACCATCATCGGCATTTTCGTGCTGCGCCGCACCCGCCCCGACGCGCCCCGCCCCTACCGCGCCTGGGGCTTCCCGCTGGTGCCGGGCCTCTACGTTCTGCTGGCCAGCGCGTTCTGCATCATCCTGCTCATTGCCCCCGACACGGCCGAGTTTTCGCAGCGCGGCCTCATGCTCATGGCGCTGGGCCTGCCAGTGTACCTCCTGTTCGGCCGACGGTTTGGCAGCAAAGCGGGGTAGCGAATGGAGTGTAACATTAAAACGTCATGTCGAGCGCAGCCGAGACATCTCGCGTGCCGAAGTAATTCTCTTCTTCAACGATTGAGTTACTACCCCACGCGAGATGTCTCGGCTGCGCTCGACATGACGTTCTTTTTTTCCAAGGCCACTCAACCCAAAAAGGCCCCGAACTTCCTCAAAGTTCGGGGCCTTTCGCATTCAACTCAGCTTAGCCTAGCGGCGCTTTTTGGCTTTGGCACGGGGCGTGAGGGTCACGTTCACGGGCTGGGTGCCTCGGCTGTGCACCTCCTCGTCTTCGTAGCCGCCGTAGCCATACACGAGGGTGTTGTCGGCGCCGGCGGGCACTTCCATGGTGTAGTTGCCATTGGCATCGGTGCTGGTGCCTTTACTGCTGCCCTTGAGCAGCACCGTGGCGCCTACCAGGGGCTTGCCGTTTTCGTCCTCAATCTTGCCCGACATGGTGATGGCCGTCGGCGCGGCCGGGGCAGCCGCAGGCGCCGGGGCAGCGGCTTCGGGGGCGGCTTCGGGCGCGGCGGTGGGGGCAGCAGTTGGGGCGGCGTCCGTTGTGGAAGCGGGCGCGGCGGCGGCCGTAGCAGGGGCCGGGCGGGTTGTGATGTTCTTAGCGGCGGCTTTTGTTTCCTTTACATAAGCGGCTTCGTCATCGGCGGCAGGCGCAGCTTTAAGGCCGGCCGCGATACTGTCTTCAGCGGTGGGGGCGGTGGCCGTCACGGCCGCATCATCGAGCATGAAGGAGGGCGTAACGGACGCTAGGCCGGTGCCGTGGCCTTTCGGCAGGGCCACGTAGCCCACCACCAGCGCCAATATCACGCCCACCAGGATGTAAGTCAGGCGGTTACTGCCGCCGGAGGTCACATCCTCGTCCTGCGCGTCCAGGTTGGGGTTGTAGGGCTGCTCTTCGGGTTTGGGTAAATTTTCAGGATTCATCGGCAAGGGCATCAACGAAGTGGGTGGGAAAAGAAGTAAACGGTAAAGCCGGCAAATAGCGCAGCCTTAGATATGTGCGGCAAGTTAATGATTTAGCACAGTTCCGCGCATCAGATGGCCATTTTTTTGAATTATTCAAGGGTAATCCATTGGCTAACCAGCCACCCATCAAACAACAAAGGGCCGGCGCCCTCCCGCTCAGGAAGTGCGTCGGCCCCGCTTTGAGGACCGGGGCGTCGAACGCCGCCCAGGCTTAATCCGGGCTTATTCGTCGCTGATGCTTTCGCTATTGCCGGCGGGCTTGGCAGGGCCGCTGGGGGCTTTATCGCCAAATTCCTGGTCGCGGGTGCGCAGGTTGTGGTCCAGTTCGTAGCTGCCTTCGGCCTCGAAGCCGGGGCCCTGGGCCTGCTCGCCGGCGTTGGTGTGGTCGTTGCCGCCCTGGGGGCTGGTTTCCGAGCCGCCGATGTGCAGGTTGTCGAGCTGGTCTTTCTGGTTGTCGCGCTGGGTGTAGCCGTTGGCGCCGGTGTTGCGGGCGGCAGTGGGGTCGTTGCTGGCTTTGTTGTTGCTTTGGTCCTGCTGGTACTCTTTCTGTTTTTCGAGCTCTTCGTTTTTGGCGAAGTGCTTGTTTTCGGTGATGTCGGCGTTTTCGCCTTCGTTGGGATTGGTGCCGTCGCCGGAAATATTGTCGGGAATCATGGGCTGGAGGAGTTGGGGATGAAAAGTGTTTGGGCTTACGCAGGGCCCGCCATTCCGTTTCGGTTTGGGCGTTTCGGCCCCGTTTAGGCTACATTTGATTTCTGCCCCGGCATTTATCCTTTCCTTCATGCATCTGGTCATCATCGGCAACGGCATCACAGGCGTGACTTGCGCGCTCACCGTGCGGCGCCTGCGCCCCGAGGCCCGCATCACGCTGGTTTCGGCCGAAAGTGCCCACCATTATTCCCGCACGGCGCTGATGTACGTGTACATGGGCCACCTGCGCCTTCAGGACATCAAGCCCTACGAGGACTGGTTTTGGGCCGAAAACCGCTTGGCGCTGGTGCACGCCACCGCCACGGCCCTGAACACCGCCGAAAACCTGATTGTCCTCGACAACGGCACCACCCTCGCCTACAATCAATTACTCCTCGCCACCGGCTCCAAAAGCAAGCTACACGGCTGGCCCGGCCAGCACCTGGCCGGCGTGCAGGGCCTCTACAGCCTCCCCGACCTGGAGGCCATGACCCGCGACACCCCCGGCATCGCGCGCGGCGTGGTGGTGGGCGGCGGCCTCATCGGCGTGGAACTGGCCGAAATGCTGCACTCGCGCGGCATCGAGCCCGTGATGCTGGTGCGCGACGGCCGCTACTGGGCCTCCGTGCTGCCGCCCGAGGAGGCCAACCTGGTGGACCGCCAGTTTCAGGAAAACCGCGTCGAAGTGCGCTACCAGACAGAGCTGCGCGAGATTCTGGGCGATGCCCAGGGCCGCGTGCGGGCCGTAGTGACCACCAAAGGCGAAGAAATTGCCTGCCAGTGGGTGGGCCTAGCCACCGGCGTGGCCCCCAACCTGACGCTGGCCAAAACCTCCGCCGTGGAAACCGACCGGGGCATCCTGGTCGATAACTGTTTGCGCACCAGCGTGGCCAACGTGTACGCGGCCGGCGATTGCGCCCAGCACCGCCGGCCGGCCGCCGGCGAGGTGCCCATCGAGCAGCTTTGGTACACGGGCCGCATGCAGGGCGAAACCGTGGCGCACACCATTTGCGGCCAGCCCACGGCCTACCGGCGCGGCGTGTGGTTTAATTCGGCCAAGTTCTTCAACCTCGAATACCAGACCTACGGCCAAGCCCCGGCCGGCGCCACGCCCGGCCTGGAGAGCTTTTATTGGGAACATCCGGCAGCCAGCGTGGCGCTGCGCATCTATTTCCATGCCGCCACGCCGCACGCCGTGGTGGGCTTCAACGCCCTGGGCCTGCGCCTGCGCCAAGCCGTATGCGAGCAGTGGATTCGGCAGCAGGCGCCGGTGGCCACCGTGCTGGCCCAACTGGGTGCAGCTAATTTTGACCCCGAGTTTTTTCCGCAGCACGAAGCGGCTATTGTGGCGGCCTTCAATCGGCAGTTTCCGCAGCAGCCCGTGGTGCTGAAGCGCCGTAAAGGCCTTTTCTCGTTGAGGAATGAGGCGTGAGGAATGGAGAATTACTTCGCTTGATTCACCCCCGTCAATTCTTCATTCCTCACGCTTCATTCCTCAACTTCATAACGTGGATTTCTCCAAATTATACCGCCCCTCGGCCCTCAATAGCTTTCAGTTCATCGCCCTCACCGGCCTGCTGATGAGCGCCGGCGCGCATCTGATTCTGCACTTCTTCGTGGGCCGCACCCCGGCGGGTTTCAACTGGCTGTACGTGTGCTGGACAGCGCTTTACATTGCCGGCACGCTCCGCAACCTCTTCGGCAAGCCCAACGACAGCGGGCACCATCACCACCATTGAGTGCGCTTAGCACGTCATGTCGAGCGCATCCAAGGCATGTCGCGTGCCGCAGTAATCTACTCACTCGTAATAAATGAATTAGCGGCGACAGGGCATATGTCTCGGCTGCGCTCGACATGACACTCTTTTTCTGTTCCCCTATTCTGCCCCATGACGCCAACCCTCGCCACGCCTCCCCTGCCCGACACCTCAGCAGCTGAGAAACTCACGCTGGCCGTGGTGGCTGGGGGCTTGCTGGCCCTGCTGCTAGCCCTGGCCGATGCTGACCCCAGCCGCCAACGACTGTGGTTCTGGGCGGCGCTGGGCCTAGTCAGCGGCGGTGCCCTGGCTTGGAGCTGGCTAAAATTCGGCTCCCGCCCCGCCGGGGTGCAGCACGACAACCTCTGGCTGCGCGCCAGCACCAGTCGCGGCGCCGTGGCCTGGGTCACGGGCTTGGTGCTCACGGGCTTCTACGTGGTGCTGTACTGGTTCAGCGGCGATGACGGCCACGGCCATTTCGGCGTACTCAACAACCTTGTCCATCCGCTCGACGGATTCAGCCAGGCCCTGCGCGGCCGGCCGGCCGACCAATGGTTTCTCTATGGCACGTTCTACACGCTGGCCGTGCTCCTGATGGGCGGCCGGGCGCTGTGGAAGTACCGGCACTCGCGGTATCAGGTCATCCGCACGGCGTCGGTGATGTTTTTCCAGTTGGGCTTTGCGTTTTTGATTCCGGGCATCCTGCAGTTTTTTCAGCAGCCCGAGTTCTACTTCAGCTACTTCTGGCCGCTGAAATACGACTACCTATTTCCAAGCACCGTCACTTCATTGCTGAAAAACGGCGGACTGGGCGTGTTCATGGTGTTCTGGGGGGCAGTGATGTCGTTGGTGGCCACGCCGGTGCTGACGTATTTTTTTGGCAAGCGCTGGTACTGCTCGTGGGTGTGCGGCTGCGGCGGGCTGGCCGAAACCGCCGGCGACCCCTACCGCCACCTGTCCGACAAAAGCCGCGCTGCCTGGCGCTGGGAAGTCCGCCTGATTTACCCCATTCTGGGCCTCATCGTGGCCATTACGGCGCTGCTGTGGGTGCATTTTGCCACCGGCGGCACGCTGCTGGGCGAGGCCGGCACAGTGGCTGCCAAGTGGTACGGTTTTGCCATTGGTTCGGTGTTTTCGGGCGTTATCGGGGTGGGCTTTTACCCGATTCTGGGCTCGCGGGTGTGGTGCCGCTTCGGCTGCCCCATGGCGGCCTACCTGGGCATGCTGCAAAAACACTTCTCCCGCTTCCGCATCAGCACCAACGGCGGCCAGTGCATCTCCTGCGGCAACTGCTCCAACGTGTGCGAAATGGGCATCGACGTGCAGCAATACGCCCAGCGCGGCGCGCCCATCATCCGCGCCTCCTGCGTGGGCTGCGGGCTGTGCAGCACGGCCTGCCCCCGCGGCGTGCTCAACCTGGAGAACGGGCCGCGCGAAGGGCGCTATCAGGCCTCGCCGCTTATTCATGCCGATTCGTTGCGGATATTATCGTAGGTATTACCCGTTCTTCCCCGGTGCATTTATGAGAAATTTTTCTACCCGTTTCTTCCCATTTCGCCGTCGCTTCGCGTGCGAGTCGATGGGGAGCCTTGTGGCGACTTTCGGCTTGGCGGGCTGCATGACCGTGCCACCATCAAGCTCCTATCCGGGGCTTTATAGCACCACAACAGGCCTGCAAAATATTTCGCCGGAAATGAACCGGCGCAGTTCGGCCCTGCGCGATTACGAGGTTCTTACTTACCAGCCAGACCCTACCTGCAAAGACACTTCGCAAGTGGTCAAGGACATTTGGAGCACGCTGAAATCGGTGCCGCACGCCGCTCCCATCGGCATGCCCGGCTGCTTGCTGCTGACCAGGGATGGCCTGGGCATCGACGAGTCGGAAGTGCCCAACATTGAGTGGAAACGCTACCAGTTGCGGCTGGCGGCCCTAGGCCGAAGCATCGCGGCAACCCAGCCCGCGACGGCTTCCCTGCCGGTTCCCGATTATTTCACCAACACCTTTTACGATTTCTACCCCGTCGTTGGCCTCAGCTACGAGCAGGTTATGGCCTTCTGCCAATGGCGTGGCCAGGCCATTGAAGCGGCGCTCAACAGGAACAAGCCGGTCCTGTCCGACTCGAAGTCTCCGGCCTACGTCGCGGTTGAATGCCGTTTGCCAACCGAAGCGGAATGGGAGAAGGCGGCGTTAGCGGGCCGGGGCCTCCCCTACGGCAGCCGGTGCAGCGAAGCGCCCATCAGGGTGAATCCCAAAGCAGCGGCTTACCTGAAAGTGCGCTCCGGCAGCCCCGAATCGGTCGATAAGATTGAAGCTGATATCAAAGCCTACAACCAGCGCAAGCCGGTAAGGCCCTTCATTGTCTGTAATCAGCCCGAACCCTACTTTTTGCGGCAGGCCACCCCGGCCTACGTTTTCCAAACGCCTTCGAACGACTACCAGGTTTTTCACCTGTTGGGCAATGTCTCGGAGATGATGCAGGAACGGGGCATCACCAGAGGCGGCAACTTTCGCGACCCGTTGTCTGCCTGCACCGTGGCCGCCCGCGGGACTTACAACGGCCCGGCACCCACCATCGGCTTTCGTTGTGTGCTCCGCGCTACCCTTCCCAATCAGCGCTGATTTTTACCCCAGAAACCCCAGCAGCACCCGGTAAAACTGCGCCGGCACCTCCAGATGCGGGATGTGCCCCACGTTGGGCAGTTCCACTAATTTGGCGCCTTGGATTTGGGCGGCGGTGCGGCGGCCCAGCGCCGGGTACTGGCCCATTTGGGCCAGTGTTTTCGGGTCTTTTATCAGGGCCTTGCCCACCACGGTGCGGTCGGCTTGGCCGATGATGAGCAGCGTGGGCACCGTGATGCGGTTGAACTCGTAGCTCACGGGCTGCTGGTAAATCATGTCGTAAGTGAGGGCGTTGGCGCGGGCCACTTGGGCGAAGTCGGGGCTGCGGGTTTGGGCGGCCAGGGGCAGCAGCCATTGGTCGTGGGCGGCCGGGTAGCCGTTGGGGTAGTAGGTGGCGTGGTACTTGCGAATGCTGGCCTCGGTGCTTTTCAGCTCGGTGGCTTCGGCCTGCGCCACGGGCTGGAAGGGCACGCCCACGCGGTAGTCTTCCAGGCCAATGGGGTTTTCGAGCACCAGCTTTTCGGTGGTTTCCGGGTACATCAGCGCGAAGCGCGTAGCTAGCATGCCGCCCATGCTGTGGCCCACGATGACGGCCTTTGTCACGCCCAGCGTGTCGAGCAGCTGCCGGGTGTTGCGCGCCAGCTGGTGAAAGGAGTAATGGATATCAGCCTTGTCCGACTTGCCAAAGCCAATCTGGTCGGGCACGACCACCCGGAAGCCGGCCGCCGCCAGCGTTTTGATGGTTTCGCGCCAGTAGGCCCCGAAGAAGTTTTTGCCGTGCAACAGCACCGCGGTGCGGCCGTTGGCTTTGGCCGTGGGCGGCACGTCCATGTAGGCCATGCGCAGGGTCTGGCCTTCAATCTTCAGCGGCAGCACTTTCACCGGGAACGGGTACTCGTAGCCATCCAGTGTGGCGTTGAGCGGGGCCGTTTGGGCCGGGGCAGCCGTGCCAGCCAGCAGCAGGGGTAGCAGGAGAAACAGCAGGAAACGGGGCATTATGGGTTTATATTGAGTATTACCGCTTGCGCAGAAATCAGGGTACCTGCTCAAGCATTTGCTTTAAAACCGCGTTGCGGGCGAGCAAAAACCGAGTCAGGTAACGGGTCAGAAACAAGCGGTCGAACCACCGACCAACGATGCCCGCCGGACTGCTAAACTCGAACACGTCGCGCATGATGGTGCCGCCCGGCACCGCGTCAAAGTAGTGGTCGTGGCACAGGGTTTTAAACGCCCCCCGCACCAACTCGTCCCGAAAATGCCGAGGCCGCGTGGCGGCCGTGATGCGCACCGTCAGCCGCTGCCGCACTCCCAAATGCCGGGCTTCCCAGGTCACCACGTCACCCAGCGCCAACTGGCCGCTGGCGGGGCCATCCAGCACCCGCTCCCCAGTTTGCTGCGTCGAATGGAGGTGAGCCTGCACGTTGAGGGCCAACGCATAGCACGCGGCTGGCGATGCTTGGATAAACGTTTCCAACTCGATGCGCGCCATCGAATAATGCCTTAAGCCGGCAGCCCCGCCAGCACCTTTTTCGCGTTGCTCACGTGGTCCGTTGCCCCGCTCAGCGAGTTGAAAATGTATTGAACAATCCCTTCTTTATCAATCACAAACGTGACGCGGCCCGGCAGCAGTCCCAATAGTGCGCGGGGCACTTCGTAGAGCTTGCGCACCTTGCCCTCGGTATCGGCCAGCAGTTCGAAGGGCAGGCGGTGCTTCTGAGTGAATTTCTGGTGGGAGGCCGCGCTGTCGGAGCTGATGCCCACCACTTCGGCGCCGAGGTCTTTGAAATCTTCGTACTGGTCGCGGAACGAGCAGGCTTCGGCCGTGCAGCCGGGGGTGTCATCTTTGGGGTAGAAATAAAGCACCACGTGGCGCCCGCGCTGCTCGGCGAGGCGGAAGGTGGCACCGGACGTGGTGGTCAGGGTGAAATCGGGGGCGGGCTGGCCTACTTGTAGCATACGGTTGAGGTTAATTGAAAGGCGCGGCGCGGGAGCGGCACGATGCGGCTTTACGGCGGCGGCGGCATCTTTGTGATTCATATAGCGCCGGCCACTCCTTTTTGTTTGGCTAAAGTGTTATTCCGACCTCCGCATTTCATGCTTCAGCCCCGCATCAGCGTCATCATTCCGGCCCACAACGAAGCCGGCGCCATTGCCTTGGTACTGGGCGAAATCCCGGCCGGACTGGCGCAGGAAATCATCGTGGTCGACAATAACTCGACCGACGACACCGGCGCCATTGCCCGGGCCTGCGGGGCCACCGTGCTGCGCGAGCCCCGCCCCGGCTACGGCTACGCCTGCCTGGCCGGCATGGCCCACGCCTTCGGCCGCCCGCAATCCGACTGGCCCGACATCGTCGTATTTCTCGACGGCGACCATTCCGATTACCCCGAACAAATGCCCGAACTACTGGCCCCGCTCCTGCGCGGGGAGGCCGACCTCGTGATTGGCTCGCGGGCCCTGGGCGAACGCGAAAAAGGCGCCCTGCTGCCCCAGCAGCGCTTCGGCAACTGGCTGGCGGCGCGCCTGCTCAACCTGCGCTACAAGGGCAACGTCACCGACCTGGGCCCCTTTCGGGCCATCCTCGCCCCTGCCCTGCAGCGCATTGGTATGGAAGACAAAACCTACGGCTGGACGGTGGAAATGCAGGTGAAGGCCTTCCGCGAAGGCTTGCGCGTGGCCGAGGTGCCCGTGCGCTACCGCCGCCGCATTGGCACCAGCAAGGTATCGGGCACGGTGCGCGGCACGCTGGGGGCAGGCTATAAGATTCTGTGGACCATCTTTCGGTATTGGTAATGCAATTTAAAAGCGCCTGTCATCCTGAGCGCAGCGAAGGACCTTATCACATTCAGACCAATCGTTCGGGCGTGATAAGGTCCTTCGCTGCGCTCAGGATGACAGACATATTTATGCTACCTCTCTATACCGTTCCTTTTTGCTGATGCCGGTTCTGCCCATTTTGCTGGTGGCGGTTTACGGCCTGTGCCTGCTCTTTATTCTGGGGTTTAGCCTGGGCCAGTGGCAGCTCACGCGGCTGGCGCGGCGTGCTTATGCGGCCCCCCCGGCCCCGCTCCCACCGATGCCCACCGCGTGGCCGCGCGTCACGGTGCAGTTGCCGCTTTATAATGAGCAAAATGTGGTGGAGCGCGTCATCGACGCCACCGCCGCCCTCGACTATCCGCCTGAGCTGCTGCACATTCAGGTGCTCGACGACTCGACCGACGCCACCATTGGCCTCGCGGCCGCCCGCGTGGCCCACCACACCGCCCAAGGCCTGCGCATCAGCCACGTGCGCCGCGCCAGCCGCGAGGGCTACAAAGCCGGCGCCCTGCGCCACGGCCTGGAGGAAACCGACGGAGAATACGTGGCCATTTTCGACGCCGACTTCGTGCCCGAAGCTGATTTTCTGCGGCGCACCATTCCGTATTTCCTGCAGGATGAGCGAATTGGCGTGGTCCAAACCCGCTGGGGCCACCTCAATGAGAACGAGTCGCTACTCACGCGCCTGCAGGCTTTTGGGCTCGATGCCCACTTTCTCATCGAGCAAGTGGGCCGCACCTTCGCGGGCTTTTTCATCAATTTCAACGGCACCGGCGGCGTGTGGCGGCGCGCCTGCATCGACGACGCCGGCGGCTGGCACACCGATACCCTCACCGAAGACCTCGACCTGAGCTACCGGGCGCAGCTGCGTGGCTGGCGCTTCATCTACCGCGCCGGCATCGTGGCCCCCGCCGAACTGCCAGCGGTGATGGACGCCCTCAAGTCGCAGCAGTTCCGCTGGACCAAGGGCGCGGCCGAAACCGCCCACAAGCACCTCGGCCCCGTGTGGCGCTCGCAGCAGCCGCTGGCCGTGAAGCTGCAGGCCACCTTCCACCTGCTCAACAGCAGCGTGTACATCGTCATCATGCTCATGGCCTTGCTGAGCGTACCGCTGGTGTTTGTGCGGGCCCAATACAGCGAGTACAAGGTGGTTTTTCAGCTGGCGTCGGTGTTTCTGGTGGGGTTCACGCCGCTCATTTACTACTATTATTCGGCCTGGCGGCTGGCCCACCCCGACAAGCCGCTGTGGCGCTACCCGGGCTTTTTCCTGCTGTTTCTGTCGGTTTCAATGGGCTTGGCGCTGCATAATGCCCGGGCCGTGATTCTGGGCTGGCTGGGCCGTCGCACGCCCTTCGTGCGCACGCCCAAGGCCGGCACCGCGCCCGTGGCTCGGCGCCGGCGCTACCGCACGGGCGGCGTGGGCCCACTGGTGGCGTTGGAGGGACTGCTGGCAGCCTATTTCGCATTCGGTTGGGGCACGGGCATTTATTTCGATGACTTCGGACTGCTGCCCTTCCATACTTTGCTCACGGTGGGGTTCGCGGCCATTTTCTACTACTCGGTGCGCCATGCCCGCTAAGCTTCCTTCGCTTTCGCAATGCGCGGCTTTGCTGCTGTCGGGCGCGGCCTATGCGGCCCTGGCCTACGCCACGCCGCGGGTGCAGTTTGGGCAGCTGTTGGGGCTGTTTGCGGTGGCGGGGCTGGCGTATTGGTGGCTGCTGCGCACGCGCCTGCCGCTGCGTTGGGGGCTGGGCGCGGCGCTGGTGTTCCGGCTGCTGTGGCTGCCCGCCACGCCGGCCCTGTCCGACGACCTTTACCGCTTCCGCTGGGACGGCCTGCTGGTGGCCAACGGCGTCAACCCCTTCCGCTTCCGGCCCGATGAGCTCATTGCTGACGGCGCCCGCGCCGCCGTACCTAACGAAGCCGCCCGCGCCGCCGTGCTGCCCGAGCTGCAGCAGCTCTACCGGCAGCTCAACTCACCGCACTACTACTCGGTATATCCGCCGGTTTGTCAGTTCGTGTTCGGCGCCGCCGCCCGGCTGTTTCCTACTTCCGATGCGGGCTTTGCCGCCTGTTTGCGCGTAGTCATCCTGGCTGCCGAGGCGGGCACGGCCTGGCTGTTACTAACATTACTGCCCGCGCTGGGCTGGCCGGGGCGCCGGGCGTTGGGCTATCTGCTGCACCCGCTGGTCATCGTGGAACTCACCGGCAACCTGCATTTTGAAGGGCTGGTGTTCGGCTTCATTCTGTTGGCGCTATGGCTGCTGAGCCGGCAGAAGTGGACGGCCTCGGCGGGGGCGCTGGGGCTGGGCGTGGCCACCAAGCTGCTGCCGCTGCTGGTTCTGCCGCTGCTGGTGCGGCGGCTGGGCTGGCGGCGCTTCGCCGCGTACGCGGCGCTGTGCGTGGGCACAGTGGCGCTGCTGTTCGGCCCGTTCTTATCGGTTGATTTATTTGTCAATATCGCCCGCAGCCTCAAGCTTTACTTCCGCAGCTTCGAATTCAATGCCAGTATCTACTACCTGTTGCGGCCCATCGGAATCTGGCTCACTACTTACAACCAGATTGCCATCATCGGGCCCAGCCTGGCTGTGCTAAGCGGGCTGGCGGGCTTAGCGCTGGCCTGGCGGGAGCGACGCTCGGAGCTCGCCTCACTCCTGCCTACGCTGCTGCTCATGCTCACGGCGTACTACGCGGCGGCCACCACCGTGCACCCTTGGTACCTCACGCTGCTGGTGGGTTTGAGCACGCTCACGCGCTTCCGCTTTGCCCGGGTGTGGGGCGGGCTGGCCATCCTTTCCTACGCCGCCTATCAAACCTCCGCCTACACCGAAAACCTGTGGCTGGTGGCGCTGGAATACGCCGGCACCTACGCCGTGCTGGCCTGGGAGCTGCGCGCTACTTCGGCCAGTAAGCGTACCGACGCTGCGCTTTAAGCTGCAGCGTACGGCCATCCCATGTGGTCTGGCTCAACAAAATGTTGGGGTATTCCTTCGCAAACAGGTACGTATTCTCCTTGTCCGGCGCCAGCTTCACGGCCACGCGCCACGCAGCGGGGCTGGAGGCCGTGGCAGGGGTCTCGGTGGTGGTCAGGTGGGCCTGGTAATACACGGGCGGCTTGGCCCGATTGGTCTGCTGCAAGTCGAGTACCGTCAGGTCGAAGGCCGGTTTTTGGTCGAATTTCAGGCTGCGCAGAGTGTAAGGCAAGGCATCTTCCAGAAACAAGTCGCGACGCAGGTCGCGGCTATTGCTGCCCTCGCCGTCCCAGTACGAGTGGTACCACATTTCGAAATTCACACCGTCGTCGATGATGGACTTGAATGTGTTGCCGCACCATTCCTGCGAGGAGGTGGTCATCTTATAGAGCGCCACGGGCTGGTCGCGCCGGAAAAACAGCGACGTGAGGTAATGGTACGGGTACTGGTCGGCCTGAATGGAGCAGAACTGGTTGATTTTCATCACCGGAAACAAGTCAGCGCGCTTGTAGTCGTCGGTTTTGACGTTGAATTCCTGGTTGAATTCCTCCTTCACCGTAATCATCGTGTACTCAAACGCGCGCTTCTTCTTGTAAATCACGCGCTCAGCGTCGTAGGTGGCCACTTCGGCCAGGCCGTCTTCCCATAGCTTGTTCATTGCCCAGCCTTGCTCGAAGTAGGGCAGCACCGCCTGCAGGGCCTGGGCCGAGGCCGGGGTCCGGCCCGGTTCCTTCTCCTTCGATGGGGCATCGCAGCCCAGTAGCGACGCGCTGACAGCCAGTAGCAGCAAGGTGGTTCGAAGGGGGGGACGAAGCATGTCGGGTGGTTGCATTGGCCGCAAATGTATCGGCACGGCGCTATTTAAATGGCTCAATGCCGGGCGGCAGACAAATGCATACGCTAAAAAAGCGCCTCACAGTTTGGTTGATGCTACAAAGCGGCACCGGGCGCCTACTTATATGCTTTACGGCCGCGCTTCAGCCACGGGCCCCACAAGGCCGAATACGGGTGCACGTTCTGGGTGGGGCCGGCGGCATTCTCCACCGGGTAGCCCTCATTCACCCACTCAAACAAGCCGCCGTAGAGGTTGCGCACGTGCTCAAAACCCAGCGCGCGGAGCCGGTCGCCCAGCCGCTCGCTGCGGTAGCCCACCGAGCAGTAAACCACCACCGGCCGGCTGCGGTCGACGCCTGCAAACTCGGCCGTGGGCACCGAGTCGTAGGGTACTAGTTGGGCCCCGCGCAGGTGGCTTACCGCGTACTCGTCCGGGGTGCGGGCATCGAGCAGCAGCGGGGCCGTGAGCAGGTTGATTTCCTGCGCCAGCGTGGCCGGGGCCACCGTGGGCACCGTGTGCTTATAAAGCAACCGGAGCATCCGGTCATAAGCCGTGGAGGAGCCGGCCGCGCGCTTGGCATCGTCGGGGCCACAGCTGCTGAGGCCGAATAGCCCCAGACACAGGCAGGAGCAGGCAATAAGGGGGAAATACATACCGAATGGCGGCGGGACCGGAACCAGTCCCGCCCGCCGGCTTACATGGACAGTTCTTTGGCTTTGTTCATCATCATGGTGGCGTGCACCAGCGTGGCCCCGCCCTTGATAGCCGCGCCTACGTGTACGGCTTCCATCATTTCGGCTTCATCCACACCTTTTTGCAGCGCATCCGAGGTATAGGCGTCGATGCAGTACGGGCACTGCACTACGTGGGCCACGGCGAGGGCAATCAGGGATTTTTCGCGCTCCGTGAGGGCGCCTTCCTTGAAAACCTCACCGTAATAGTCGAAGAACTTCTTGCCCATTTCGGGCTGCCAGTCGCTGATTTTACCAAATTTGGCCAGGTCGGCGGGGTTGTAGTAGGAGCTCATGGGGTTGGGGAGTTGGGATGAAGTTGTTATAAACAGTTAGAAAATAACGTCATGCTGAGCGCAGTCGAAGCATCTTTACCGCCAAAGTAATTCAATCGAATGAGTTTACGGTTGCGGTAGAGATGCTTCGACTACGCTCAGCATGATGTTCTACACCGTTCAATTAAAAAAGCTACGCTACCGCCGCCGCACATGGATGCGCACCCGTTCACCATCCTCGGTAGTAGTGGGCTGCACGTCGATGCGATCGGCCTCGTCGTAATAAGTTGCCAGGCCGCGCACGATGCCCACGGCCAGCCCGCCCATGCGGCGCGGCGACACGTAGTCGATATACAGCTCATTGGGGCTCAGGCGCGTAACTTCTAGTACGGGCGGTGAGTTTTCGGTGTGCTCCTTGCGTACCTGCTTGTGCATGGTAAGTTCGGTATGCTCCAGCATGTCCAGCGTTTTCCACTCGGGCTTGAGCAACTTCTGGTACATGTACATGAGGTCGGGCACGAGGTACTCGCCGAATTTTTCGTGCAGCTCACCGGCCGGAATGCCGGTCATCTCGGCGGCTTGGCCCACTAGGGCGTAGATGTGCTCGTCGGGGTACACGGTTTTATGGTCAAACTCGACGTGCTCCAGGCCCGACAGTTCCATGAGCTTCACCCAGGTGCTGTGGTCGTATTGGGTTTGCACGTAGCGTTTTAGCAACGTGAGGATGGTTCCGTGCATAAAACCGGGAAGATGAAAAGGGCTAACAAACAATTACCGCCCATCGGCCGGGCGGGCCAACGGGCGGTAACGGTCCAGGGCAGTTACGCGCGGGCGGCGGCAGGCAAGCTACCAACTTCCCGCGCACATTGTTTCTCTAAATATTGCCAACCACCGTCATGGTGCTCAGCGTGGGGTTCACGCTGCCGCCTTCGGGCTCCACGGTCATGGCGAAGGTCTGGGCGCTGGCAATGTCTTTCATCAGCTGCAAACCCTGGCCGGTGGCCGTGCTGGCCGTGAGCACGCCAGCATCTACCGGCTTGCCTTTGTCGAGGGCCCACAGCTGGTATTGCTTGCCGGCCGGTAGGGCAGGCAGGCTGCGCACGTCCACGAATACTTTGTGGGTGGCGGCGTTGAACAGCACGCGGGCGTGGGCCGTGGGGGCGGTTTTGGTGCCGGCCAGCGCCACGGCTTTGAACTCGTCGCTGCGCAGCACCTGGTTTTCCTGGCGCAAGTCGCCCAATTGCCGCTCCACTACCTGCGAGGTGGTGGCAAAGCGCGACTTCTCACTTTGCAAGGCCACTACCTCGGAGCTGGCATCTTTCCAGCGCGAATAGAGCAATGCATTCACACCCAGGCTCAGCAGTAAGGCCACCGAAGCCGCCATGGCCCACAGGGAGCGCGAAGCCGCCGGGGCTTCGGCTGCCGGCGTGAAGGGGCGCACGGTAGCCTCACCAGCGGTGGGCTGCACCGGCGCGGAAGTAGCGCGGGGCGCTTGCACTACCGCATCCACGTCGGCGCGCAGCGTAGGATTCGGGGTAGCGTTAGCGGCGGGGGCCGCAATCTGGGCCATTACGTTGCCGAGCACCCGCTCGCGCAGGCCGGCCGGGGGCGCGATGGCATGGGCTTCGGCGTAGAAACCAAGGGCCTGCTGCACTTGCGCCAATTCCTCGCCAACCTCCGGGTGCCGGGCGGCGGCGGCTTCCACGGCAGCCTGCTCGGCCGGCGAAAGCTCTCCGAGAGCGTACTGCTCCAGAATGCCCGATTCTATGTATGCTTGGATGTTTTCCACGATGGTATTAGCGAATAAGTTTGCTGAGGACTTTGATGGCGGTGCGGGCCCGGGTTTTCACCGTTCCCAAGGGAATGTTGAGTTCCTCCGCCACCTCACTTTGGGTGAATCCTTCGAAATAGAGCAGGTCGATAATCTGCCGTTGTTCGGGCACGAGTTTTTGAGTAATTTCCTGGAGACCAATGTGCTCAGGGCGGAAGGTCGTGGGCGCGGCCTGGCGCTGCGCGGTCAGACTGTCGTCCAGTCCCTGAGTGCGGCTACCTACGCGGTGCTGCCGGGAGCGGATTTTATCGATGCTCAGATTTCGGCAAATATTCAGCACCCAGGTAAAGAGGCGGCCCTTGCTGGCATCGTAGCTAGCAAAGGCGTGCCAGATTTTGACCAGCGCCTCCTGCAACACGTCTTCGGCTTCGTCTTCGGCCTTCACAATGCGGAAGATGACGCCATAGAGGGCCGCCGAATATCGGTCGTAGAAGAGCGTCATGGCCGATTCGTCGCGCGCCTGCAAGCGTCGGACGAGGTCCGCCTCGGCGGCGGGTGGGAGGGAGATTAAAGATGTATCCGACACGGGAGTGACTGAAAGTGAAAAATGAGGCCAGAGCGGGCATCATGCAAAGCGCACGAAAATACGGCGGTGCCCGCAATTGCCTGCTACCCTATACGCCGCCGCCGTATATGTAACCGAACAACCTGGCGCGGGGTTGAGTAAGGTTTAGATAAAGAACGTCATGCAGAGCGTAGCGAAGCATCTTTACCGTAGCGAGTAATCAGATTTACTATTGTAGTAAAGGTGCTTCGCTACGCTCTGCATGACGTCCCGCTACACCCATCCTTTCCATCTCTCACCTCCCCATCCCCCTACCTCCCACCACCATGCCCATCGAGTCTTTCAACCCCCACACCGGGCGCGTGCTGCGCCGCTTCAAGGCCTTTAGCTGGGCCAAAACCGAACGCATCCTCGGCCAGGCGCACCGCGCGGCGGCCGACTGGCGGGCCACCTCCTTTGCCCACCGCGCGGGCATCCTGCGCCGGGCGGCCGCGCTGCTGCGCGAGCGGCAGGACGAGCTGGCCCGCCTCATGGCCCTGGAGATGGGCAAGCCCATCACCGATGGCCGCGCCGAAGCCGTGAAATGCGCCACCTGCTGCGACTTCTACGCCGAGCGGGCCGAAGACTTCCTGGCCGATGAGCTGATTGAAACCGACGCCGGCCGCAGCTTCATCAGCTACCAGCCGCTGGGGGTGGTGCTGGCCATCATGCCCTGGAATTTTCCGCTCTGGCAGGTGGTGCGCTTCGCCGCGCCGGCGCTGATGGCCGGCAACGTGGGCCTGCTCAAGCACGCCTCCAACGTGCCACAGTGCGCGCTGGCGCTGGAACAGATTTTTCACGACGCGGGCCTACCGCCGGCTTGCTTCCGCACGCTGCTCATTGGCACCGAGCAGGTGGAAAAGCTGCTGGCCGACGACCGGGTGCGCGCCGCCACCCTCACCGGCAGCGAGGGCGCGGGCGCCACGGTGGGCGCGCTGGCCGGTCAGCACATCAAAAAAATGGTGCTGGAGTTGGGCGGGTCCGACCCGTTCATCGTGCTGGCCGATGCCGACGTGGCCTTGGCCGCCAAAACCGCTGCCCAGAGCCGCATGATAAACAGCGGCCAGAGCTGCATTGCCGCCAAGCGCTTCATCGTGGAAAAACCCGTGCTCAAGGATTTCCTCAACCAGCTGAAAACCCACCTCCTCGCCTTCCGCCCCGGCGACCCGCTCGACCCGGCCACCCAATACGGCCCGCTGGCCCGCCCCGACCTGGCCGACGAGCTGACCAAACAGGTAGAAGATTCGGTGGCCCAGGGCGCCCGGGTGGAGCTGCACGGCGGCCAGGCCAAGCCCGGCACCGCCCTGTTTCGCCCCATGATTTTATCGAACGTGAAACCCGGCCAGCGCGCCTACGCCGAGGAGTTTTTCGGCCCCGTGGCTTTGGTGCTCGAAGCCAAAAACGCTGATGATGCCGTGCGCCTGGCCAACGACTCGCGCTTCGGCCTGGGCGCGGCCGTGTGGACGGGTGATGCTAAAAAAGGCGAGGAAATGGCCCGTCAGATTGAAAGCGGCGCCGTGTTTGTAAATGGGCTGGTGAAGTCGATGCCCGAGCTGCCATTTGGCGGGGTGAAGAAATCGGGCTACGGCCGGGAGCTTTCGTACTTGGGCATCCGGGAGTTTGTGAACCAGAAGTCGATTTGGATTGGCAAGGAAGCGGCAACAGCAGCGAGGAAGAAAGTAGAATAAATGGCCCGTCGTTTGGCTCTGACGCGTGAGGAAATTCCTTCTGGATTTGCCGGGCGGGCTTTTCGGTAGCAGGCTCCGAAGCCGGTTTCCTGTGCCTGCTCTACTTCAGTATCTATCGGAACTTCTTGAAAATGGGGAGGCTAGGAGGTTAAGCACGGCAGCGCCTGCACGCTACCTTTGGGCGGATGAACCGCTACTGGCTATTCTGCTTTTTATGCTGGCTGACGATACCCGTAATGGCTCAAAGGGGCCGCGCAAAGCAGGTTCCGGTTGATAAAGGCCGCGTTTTGCAGGATTCCATGCACGCCCTGCACCGGTATGCGCAGTTCGGCCGCGCGCCGGACGTGGAGCGGCTGGCCACGCAGCTGCTGGCGCAATACCCCGCCGCCTACGATGCCGTCTTTCAATATCCCCCGACCTGGCCATCGCACTTTGCCACTGGCGTCCGTACGGCCTACCAACCAATGGTGTACGCCTACCGGGCCGAAGCACGGCGGCAGCGCGGCAATTTTGCCGGGGCCGAAGCCGACCTGACCCAAACCATCGCCCTCGCGGCCAGCGCCTACCCGTATTACGAAGGCCACCTGAGCTACAGAGCCCCCGCCCAGGCGCTGCTGAAACAAGCCCACTACGAGCGGGCCACGCTTCGCCGCGCCTGGCTCAACAACCCGGCCGGGGCCTGCGCCGACCTGGCCGCCGGGTACGAGCTGGACTCCGCCCCTGCATCGGCCCTGGACTGGCACGGCTGCCCGGTGCCCGCAACCCACGCACCGCGCACCCGCGACGAGATGGAGCAGGCCCAGCGCGACCTCACCGATTCGCTGGCCAGCGGGCAGCGCCTGCTGGCCGAGGGCCGCTTGGCGCGGGCCGAAACGTTGCTGAATCAGCTGGAAGCGGGCCACGTAGGCCGCTTCGCCTGGGTGCAGCCGCGCTACCAGAACCCCGTTCAGGCCCTCAACACCGCGTACCTGCGCAGCGAGCTGGCCCGGCAGAGCGGGCAGTACGCCGAGGCCCGCGCCCTGCTCGAAAGCCTGGTGGCCCTGCCCCTGCCGCAGCCCCTGCACTACTACGCGCTGGGCACCCTCAAAATAGACCATTTCCAGGACCGCGACGGCGGCTGCGCCGACCTGCGCTGGGCCTACGCGCACAACCCCGACACCCTCGGCTGGCGCCCCGACTGGCGCGGCTGCGCATTGCCCCGCAGGCCGGTGACGCCGGCCGACGTACTTACCTACCGCGCCGCCTACGCCGACTCGCTGAAGCAAGCCGATATTTATTTGACAGGCAAGCAGTTTCTGCGGGCTGAACGCCTGCTCACGCGGCTGCTTACTATCCGGGCCGCTGCTCGTTTTGTGGCCCCGGCGGCGCCCCTGAATCGGCCTACGACCAATGCGGCGCTCACGCGGGCCGACCAGATAACGACCCGCGACTACCGCTCCCGCGCCTACGAGGGCCTCGCCGATTATGCCCGCGCCGCGGCCGACCTCGATACCCTTATCGACAACGTTTTTTACGCCGGCGGGTCGGGGCGCTACCACTGCCGGCGCGGCGTGCTCCGCGCCGACTACCTGCACGACCGGGAGGGGGCTTGCGCCGATTTCGCTCGCTGCTACGAGACGCGCCGCTACGCCGATTTTCAGGCCCCGCCGGGCCGGCCCCAATGGCGCAACTGTTCTTTGCCCGGGCGCACCCCGTTCGCCTGGCTCGCCAACGCGCTGCCCGAAGACGGCACCCTGCGGCTGGGTTATTTCAGCCAGGGCGCCACCAAAGGCCTGGACGTGGGCTACTACCGCTACGCCACCGGAAACGGGTATTCCCAGCACGGCCCTTCGGTGGGGCTGGAAATGGGCGCCGGGCCGCGCCATTATGTGCTGGCACCCAAGCTAAGCTATGAGGCCACGGCGGCCTTTTGCGGCGCTCGGCTGGACGTGGCGTATTACACGGTCAATTTTCGAACCAGCGGCCTGCGCCTCACGCCCCAGGCGGGCCTGTCGCTGTGGGGCTTCCTCAACCTGTTCTACGGCTATTCCATCCCCCTCACGGGCAGCGAGTTGCCGGAATTGGGCCAGCACCGCATCGGCTTCCATTTGAATTTTACGGACAACGGGCCGAGCTTCAAAATCGGCGGCTGAACCGGGCCACCCACCCGGCTCTGCACCCTATAAACCCTAGCGCTTGTTGCTGACAGCGACCCGTTTGGGTTGCTTAGCCGCAATCAGTTGCAGCGCGAAACGTAGCTGGGTATCCCGGTTGGCCAGAAAATCGGCGGCTGACTGGGACACTTCATAATCCGGGAGCACGCCGCGGCCGAAGGGCTGCGATGCGCGAACAGGCACAGCCTGCGCCAAATCAACCCGAAAAAAGCTGACCTGGATGCCGGTGTTCGGCAGTGTGTAGTCGAGGCTGCCGTGCCCGGTGTGGCCGTAGTAGCCGCCCATCGTTTCCTCCCCAATGACCACGGCCGACGTGTTGCCGCGCACCATAGCCGCAAACATCGACCCCGCCGAGGCTACGCGGGGACTGATGAGCAGGTAGAGCTGCCCGCGAAAGCGGGCAGGCTTGGGCTGAAACCAAGGATTGCCGTGCGCATTCTCGTGTGGCAGGCCGTCGGCGCCCTTGGTGAAATCAGTGCGCAACTCCTCGGCGATGTCGGCCACGATACCCCCTCGCTCCGCTGTATCGCGCGCTACGGTGAGGTAGCGGCGGCCGGGTACCTGCCAGAAACGCATCGTGGCGCGCTGGTTTTCCCGGAAAGGCGCCCGCGCCAGGTAGGAGAAAGCCAGCATGTCGTTGTCGTCATCGCCTCCGCCGTTGCCTCGCACATCGACGAGCAGATGGGTGATGGCGGGGGAACGACGCAGGAGCTGAAAGCAGGAATCCAGAAACTGTGCGTACCGCCGATGCCCGCACGAATTATCTTCGCCGATATCAAATGTATTGAGCGTCAGCACGGCCTTGGCTTGGGTTGGCAGCAGCCGGAACGTGTATTTGGCGGGCATTCCTTCGAAAAAGGAACGGTCGCAGGGCCGGGAATGACGGTCCGCGAAAGCCCGCTCGTAGGCCGCGTAAGTGACGGCGGGCAGCGTTTGCTGGCGGATGGCCCGCGCGCCGGGTGCATAGTAGCGCACCACGAAACCCGCGCGGGGGCCGTACTCCAGGCGGAAGTACTCCGGGAAAGATTCGGCCAATCCGACGGCCTTGCCCGTGGTGTTCAGCCCGTCCGTGGTGTAGTATTTGCCCAGGGCGCGCACCAGCTGCCGGGCCGGCACGCCGTCGATGCTGCTGATGGTGGCGCCCAGGGGCAGCGGGGCGTGGCCCGTGTTCAGCACAAGCTGGCCCGCCACCAGCTTCAGCGGGTACGGAAAGAAGGACTTCTCTGCTTCCAGGGCTTTCCTGACCGAGTCGGGCAGGGCGGTATCGTTGTGCAGGCTGCCTTCGAAGTCGGTGATGCCCACCACGAGGCGGTAGGCGTCGAGCACGGTCATGCGGCTGGTGACGCGGGCGCAGGCGTCGGCAAACGTGCTGTCCATCTGCGCCTTCGAGCGGTATTTATAGATGCCGGGATGCGCAGCCTCCTTCAGCCGCTGGAACAAGGCTAGGTCGGCCAGGACCTGCCGGGCCGGAATGACGCGACGCAGGATGGGGCTGGTGGGCGGCACTGTGGCCGTTGGGTGGCAGGCACTTACTGCAACGGCCACTGCAGCAACCAACAGCCCCCGGCGCCTTGAAAACAAAGTCATGCGTCGAAAGAAGTGGCTTAAATATACCCCATCACCTTATACGTCAGCCAACCGGTCATTTCGTGCACCAGCAGGCTCAGGTTTTCCAGAGCACCCGGGCTGGGCACCGCCCAATAGCCGGGCGACCAGCTTCGGTCGGTGCTGCGAAAGTCGGCCGGGAAGGCGATGGGTTGCAGGCCCACTTTGCGGAAGCAGCCCAGTGCCCGCCGCTCGTGAAAGGCCGAGGTGACGAGGATGAGCGTATCGGTGCCGGGGTAGCGGGTCAGCAGGCGCTTGGTGTAGAGAGCGTTTTCGCGGGTGTTGCGGCTGCTGTCTTCCAGGATGATGGCCGAGTTGGGCACGCCGGCCAGGCGCAGCAGCGTGGCCAGGTCGGAGGCTTCGCTGTGGGCTTTTTGCGTTATCGCCCCCGAGCCGCCCGATACAATGATGCGGCGCACCCGCCGGGCCCGGTACAGCCATAGGGCGTTGGTAAGCCGGTCGGCGCCGGAGCCGAGGTAGGCCCGGTCGTGCGGCGATTTATCGACCTGGGTGATGCCGGTGAGCAGCACGGCGGCATCGGCGTGGGCGGGCAGGGCGGCCAGCGGCACGGCCGGCAGTTCCCAGGCCAGCAGGGCCTCGTTGGTGAGGGCGGGGTTGGTGGCCAGCAGCGTAAGAGCCGCCGCCGCTACCAGCCACTGCCGCTGCCGGCGCGGCTGCCGGGCCAGCAGCGCTGCCAGCAGCAAGGCCAGCAGCCAAACCGTAGGCAACAAAACGAGGTCGAGGACCTTGGAGAGGATAAAAAACATGCCCAAAGGTAGGCTGCCTGAGCGGCAGCCGGCCTTTGGGCAGCAGCGCGAACTTTGCAGGTCGCGTGACAGAACGATACCTGAACGGCGCAGGTACGCGAACTACAAAGTTCGCGCTACCATTATTCGGTGTGCGGCATGAAGGCGCGGAGGCGGTCGAGCTGGGCGCGCACTTCGGCTTCGGTGGTCAGGTTGTCGCACTCCAGCATGCGCCCCTGGCAATAGCTCACGAAAAAGGGCGCTACTTTCTGCTGCATTAGTTTCTTGGCCACCGGGTTCTGGTCCGAATCGAGGCGCACGAACAGGATGGATTCGTTGCCGGGATCATCGACGAATTTGGCGAAAGGCGGGGCCAGCGCCTGGCAGATGGCGCAATTTTCGGAGGTGAACTTGGCAAACACCTTCATGTGCTCGTGGGTGAGGCGGCGCAGGTGCTCGTCGTCGGTATCGACCACATGTTTGCGTTCTTCTTCGGTCATAAGAAAACGGTCGTAAATGGATGCATTAAACTCAATTCCTACGGAGGAGGTTTCCCCTGGCCTACTTGCGCAGCATCAGCTCGCGAATATATTTCACCGGTGCGCTGCCGTAGCTAAGGAAGTTTTCGTTGAAGGCTTTCAAGTCGAAGTCCTTACCCTCTTTCTTTTTCAACTCTTCGCGCAGAGCGTAAATCTCGGTATAGCCCGTGAAGTAGCTGCTGAGCTGCACCTGGCTCAGGGTGGCGCGCAGCCATTTGCCGCGGGCCTCCGCTTCTTCCTGAAAGCCTTCGCGGCGCAGCAGGCTCACCACCTCGGCTTCGCTCATGTTGTCGACCTGAATGGCGTGGTCGATGACGGCGTTCAGCGTCGAGCGCATGTTCCATTTGTCCCACAGCAGCCACATTTCGTCGGAATTATTGCTGTAGCCGTTTTCCAGCATCATGCGCTCGGCGTACACGGCCCAGCCCTCCACCATGGCGCCGTTGCCGAAGATGCTTTTCACCAGCGAGGGCGAACGGTTGGCGTATACGAGCTGCGTGTAGTGGCCCGGAATGGCTTCGTGGATGTTGAGAATCTGCAGGGTGTAGTCGTTGTATTCGCGCAGGTAGCTTTCGGCCTGGGCGGGCGTCCAGTCGGCCGGAATGGGCTCCACGTTGTAGTAGGTGTTGGCGCCCTTGTCGTAGGGCCCGGGGGCCGATACGCTGGCGCCCGCGCCGCTGCCGCGCATGTAGAGCGGCGTTTCGCGCACCACCAGCTGCTTGCTGGGGTCCTGAGTGAGCAGCTTTTTCTCGTTCACAAACGCCACCAACGTCGGAATCTGGCGCTTCACGGCGTCCACGAAACCGTCGCGCGGGGCGTGCTTCAGCGTGAGCTGGTTGATGACGGCGGTGATAAGAGCCAGCGTGTCAGCCGGGGCCTTTTGGCCAGGGAAGTACTTGGGATAGAGCCGGGCGGCGCGGCGGCCCATGTCGTGCAGCAGTTCGGCCTTGTGCTTCTGGGCCTCCTGGTACAGCTCGGCGGCGGAGTAGCGCGACTGAATGTCGTAGGCGAATTTCTGCTCAAACAGCTCCTTGCCGATGCGGAACGGGCGGAACTGCTTTCCCTGCAGTACGTCGCGTTCCAAAAAATTCATGTAGCCGGCCACGGCCGTGCGGGCGGCGGCCACGCGGTCCATCATCGTCTTTTTCTCGGCGGCGCTCAGGCCCGACTTCTTCACTGAATCGGCCAAGGCAAAGCCAAACACGGCGTATCCGCCGGCGTTTTGCTTGAGGGCCAGCACGGTGTGCTCCCGGGTGGGGTTGCTGAGGTTGGACTTCGCGGCGGCATAATACTCCGTGGCGTGGCTGATTTTGTCGGAGATGTTGCGCAGGCGGCGGTCCAGCGGGTAGTGGCGGCCATTGAGCAGGTCGGCTACCGAGGCGCCCAGGTTGTAGCTGGCCGGGTTCCACTGCCAGTTTTTGAGCGTGTCGGCGTACCAGCGCTCGGCACGCAGCTCGTTGCGGAGCAGGCGCAGGTCAATCTGGTTGTTGGGCGAGAGGCTGTCGAGGCCAAAGCCGCCCAGCGCGGCCAGGTATTTCCGGGCGAAAGCGTCGTCGCTTTGGCGTTGGGCGGCGTTTGGGATGACCAGCAACGAGTCGTAGCGGTGGTAGCCCTGGCTGCTAGCATAGTCGGGGTTTTGTCGCCACAGGGCTTCAATGAACTGGGTTTTGAAGGCGTCGAAGCGGGCGTCGGCGGCGTTGGAGGTGGCTTTGGTTTTATCGGCCTGGGAGCAGCTGGCGAGCGCCAAAGCAATGATGGGCAGGTAGCGGAGTTTCATGGGCGGGAATTGAGGCTTGTCGAATTTAAAAGAACGTCATGCAGAGCGCAGCGAAGCATCTTTACCTCAATAGTAATTAATGCGACTGCAACGAAGCGGTAAAGATGCTTCGCTGCGCTCTGCATGACGTTCTCAGATATCCCAGCCCTCGCCAAACCGGCCCAGTTGCAAAGCCCCGCCGTAGGTTTGTCCCGGCGTTCGGCCTTTCCGTACACGCCTCTTTCTCCCACCCCAAAATTCCCGCATGAATCCTTCACGCATCGAACACGACTTTCTCGGCGAACGCAGCCTGCCCGACACCGCCTACTACGGTATCCAGACGCTGCGCGCCCTCGAAAACTTCGCCATCACCGGCATTCCGATTAAGAACGAGCCGCTTTTCGTGCAGGCCCTGGCCTACGTGAAAAAGGGCGCGGCGCTGGCCAATAAGGAGCTGGGTGTGCTGCCCGCCAACATCGCCGACGCCATAGCGGCCGCCTGCGACCGGGTGGCCGCCGGCGAGTTCGACAACCAGTTTCTTACTGACATGATTCAGGGCGGCGCGGGCACCTCCGTAAACATGAACGCCAACGAAGTCATTGCGAATGTCGCGTTGGAAATGATGGGCCACCAGAAGGGCGAATACCAGTACTGCCACCCCAACAACCACGTCAACTGCTCGCAAAGCACCAACGACGCCTACCCCACCGCCTTCCGCATCGCCCTCAACAACAAGCTGGTGGGCTACCGCGAAACGCTGAATGAGCTGGCCGAGGCCTTCGCCCAAAAAGGCGAGGAGTTCCGCGACATCCTCAAAATGGGCCGCACCCAGCTGCAGGACGCCGTACCGATGAGCATGGGCGACGAGTTCAAGGCCTTCGCCACCAACCTGCGCGAGGAGCTGCTGCGCATCGACGACTCGCGCCGGCTGATTGACGAAATCAACATGGGCGCCACCGCCATCGGCTCGCGCATCAACGCCCCCACCGGCTACCCTGAGCTCGTGACCGAGCACCTGCGCCGCATCACCGGCCTGAACCTGAGTCTGGCCGGCGACTTGTTCGAGGCCACCTACGATACCGGGGCCTACGTGCAGCTCTCGGGCGTGCTGAAGCGCACGGCCGTGAAGCTCAGCAAAATCTGCAATGATTTGCGCCTGCTGTCCTCCGGCCCGCGCACGGGCATCAACGAAATCAACCTGCCGCCCCTGCAGCCGGGCTCCAGCATTATGCCCGGCAAGGTAAACCCCGTGGTTCCCGAGGTGGTGAACCAGACGGCCTTCTACGTCATCGGGGCCGACCTCACGGTGACCATGGCGGCCGAAGCCGGCCAGCTGCAGCTCAACGTGATGGAGCCGGTTATCAGCTTTGCCCTCTTCACCTCGATTTCCTACATGACCAACGCCTGCCGCACACTGCGCGAAAAGTGCGTCATCGGCATCACGGCCAACAAGGAGCACGCCGAGAGCCTCGTGCGCAACAGCATCGGCATCGTCACGCAGCTCAATCCGGTTATCGGCTACGAGGCCTCGGCCGAAATCGCGAAGGAAGCGCTGAAAACCGGTAAGTCGGTCCACGACATCGCGGTGACCGAGCGCGGCCTGCTGACCCAAGAGAAGTGGGACGAGATTTTCACGTTCGAGAATTTGATTCGGCCGGTGTTTATGCGGTAGGCGTTGCTTTCAAGAACGTCATGCTGAGCGCAGTCGAAGCATCTCTACCACTGCAGTAATTGATTTTACTATTGCAGTAGAGATGCTTCGACTGCGCTCAGCATGACGTTCTTTCATTATTCATTCCCTCCTCCTTCCTCCACCCCATGCGCCCCCTGCTCCTCCTCGCCTGCCTCCTGCTCACCGCTGCCACCGCCCGCGCCGCCCGCGTCGATACCCTGAGCATTCCCAGCGCGGCCATGCACAAAACCTACCGCGCCGCCGTGGTGCTACCCGCCTCTTACGTCAAAAATAAAAAGGCCAATTATCCCGTGCTCTACCTGCTGCACGGCGCCTACGGCCACTTTTATAACTGGCTGAAAAGCCCCGCCGACAAGCAGCTCCTGCACCGTCTGGCCGATGAGAACAACCTAATTATCGTGACGCCCGAGGGCGAAACCTTTAGCTTCTACCTCGATAGCCCGGTGAAGGCCGACAGCCAGTTCGAAACCTACCTCACCAAGGAGGTCATCCCGGCCATCGACCAGGCCTATCGCACCGTGCGCGACCGCAAAGGCCGCGTGATTGCGGGCCTTTCGATGGGCGGCTTCGGGGCGATGTACCTCTCGGCCCGCCACCCCGATTTGTACGGCGCCGCCGGCAGCATGAGCGGCGCCCTGGAACTGAGCAGCGCCAACCGCAGCTTCACCCCCGACGAGCTGGCCTGGCGCACCAAAAACCTGCAGCCCATCATGGGTTCCGAAGCTGAAAATCCCGCGTTTTTCAGCGCTAATTCGGTGGTGAACATGATTGACCAGATGCACCGCAACGGCCTGCCCCTCATCTTCGATTGCGGCGTGGATGACGGCCTCATCGAAATCAACCGCGAGATGCACCGCCGGCTGGTGTACAACCACACCCCGCACGACTACACCGAGCGCCCGGGTGCTCACACGTGGGCTTATTGGCAGACGGCCCTGCCCTACCAGGTGCTGTTTTTTAAGGAGGTGCTCCGGACCAACGGGACTCTGGTGCCGCATTAAATCGGGCTTAAAACGCACCCACCGGCGCCGTGCAGCCGTTTTAGCGGAAGTATACCTCCTCAGCTCCCCGCCCGTGTCTATTCCCTCGCTATTCCCGCGCCTGCTGTTGCTGGCGCTACTCACCGGCTGCGGCCAGAAGCCCGACGGCACCCCCTACGGCGTGAACCCCAACAAACACCCCGACGGCCATTCCCTGGCTGCCGAAGACAGCAGCCGGCGCGTCAACCACGAAACGCAGCGCGGCATGCCAAAAGCCGCCGAAGCCACGGTCATCAGCAACGGCGGCACGCAGGGCCACATCGACCGCTAAAGGCCCTGGTGTACATCCCAAGTGCCCATTTCAGCCCGTCATGCTCCGCGTGACGGGCTGCTGCATTTCACTCCAGTTTTCCTCGCTTCCGCCACGGCTTTCCTATCCGTCGCCATGGTTCTCCTACTCCACGCCACGGCTTTCATCTCTACCGCCACACCTTTCCTACCTGTCGCCACGGCTTTTCTACTCTACGCTAAGGCTTTTTTACTTCGCGCCGCATCTTCTCTACCTGCCGCCACAGCTTTCCGCGCCCAAGCCACGTCATTCCGCGGTCTGGATTCTTGCTCTCGCACTCCCGCCACAACTTGCCGATGGGCCTGCCCAACAATCCCTCGCCGGGCCGGTTTCAGGACGCACCTTTCCTAAAACACCTTCCGCATGAAATATCACCTTCTCGGCCGCACCGGCCTCAAAGTTTCCGAGCTCTGCCTCGGCACCATGACGTTTGGCGCCGTCGGCGGCCGCTTTGCCGCCATCAATGGCGTGGACCAGGCCGGGGCCGATGCCCTGGTGAAGCGCGCCGTCGAAGCCGGCATCAACTTCCTCGACACGGCCAACATCTACACCGAAGGCCAGTCCGAAGAAATCACCGGCCAGGCCATTCACAACCTCGGGCTGCGGCGCGACTCGCTCATCCTCGCCACCAAGGTGCGCGGCAAGATGGGCGACGGCCCCAACGACGCCGGCCTCACCCGCCAGCACATCATGGCCCAGGTCGAAGGCAGCTTGAAGCGCCTCAAAACCGACTACATCGACCTCTACCAAACCCACTCCTACGACCCGCTCACGCCCCTGGAAGAAACCCTGCGCGCCCTCGACGACCTCGTGCGCCAGGGCAAGGTGCGCTACATCGGGGCCAGCAACGTGGCCGCCTGGCAGCTGATGAAAGCCCTCGGCATCTCGGAGCGCCAGCACCTGGAGCGCTACCAGAGCCTGCAAGCCTACTACACCATCGCCGGGCGCGACCTGGAGCGCGAGCTCGTGCCCCTGCTGCAAGACCAGCAACTCGGCCTCATGGTGTGGAGCCCCCTGGCCGGCGGCTTTCTCTCGGGCAAGTACACCCGCGAAAACCCCAACGGCGAAGGCCGCCGCAGCAACTTCGACTTCCCACCCGTGAACAAGGAACTGGCCTTCGACATCATCGACAAACTGCGCCCCATGGCCGAAGCCAAAAACACCACCGTGGCCGCCCTAGCCCTGGCCTGGCTGCTGCACCAGCCGGTGGTGAGCACCGTCATCATCGGCGCCAAAAAGATGGACCAGCTCGAAGACAACCTCAAGGCCGTAGATGTGCAGCTCACCCCCGACGAGCTCAAGCAGCTCGACGAAGTGAGCAAGCTGGCGCAAGAATATCCCGGCTGGATGCTGAGCATGACCGGCGCCGACCGCCAGGCGTAGGACTGTAGTGCAGAAGAACGTCATGCAGAGCGCAGCGAAGCATCTCGCGTGCGGTAGTAACTCAATCGTTGAAAATTAGTAGTCATATCACGCGAGATGCTTCGCTACGCTCTGCATGACGTTTCATAAAAAAGGCCCGCTGGACTATCCAGTGGGCCTTTTTTATGAAATAATTCGGATTCACCCTACCGCCGACGGCCGAAAATGCGCAGCAGGAACAGGAACAGGTTCACGAAATCGAGATACAGCGTGAGCGCGCCCATGATGGAGGCTTTGTTGCTCACTTCCTCGCCTTCGGTCACGCCCAGAAGGGCCACGGCTTTCAGTTTCTGGGTGTCGTAGGCCGTGAGGGCCACGAAGAGCAGCACGCCGATGAAGGAGGTGATGGTTTCCAGCATAGAATTGTTGAGGAAAATATTCACCACCATGGCCAGCACTAGGCCGATGAGGGCCATGCTCAGCAGCTTGCCCCAGCCCGTGAGGTCGGCTTTAGTGAAGTAGCCAAACAGGCTCATGACGCCGAACGTGGCGGCTGACACGAAGAAGGTGGAAGCAATCGACCCCGACGTATAAGCCAGAAACACGCAGCTCAGCGTGATGCCGTTGAGGATGGAGTAGCCCACGAAAGCGGCCTGCACCTTGCCCAGGCTCCAGTCGAAGAGGCGGGCCGACAGGAAACCCACTATCACTAATTCGGCGATAATCAGCCCGATGAATACGAACGGCGTACCAAATACAAACTCCATGAGCGCCGGCGAAGAGGCGGCAAACATGGCAATGCCGCCCGTCAGGCCCAGGCCGGCCGTCATCCAGCCGTATACCTGCGTGAAAAAGCTGGCCTGCACCTGCGCCGCTTCTTCGGTGGAAATGTAAACCGGTTTGGGCTCTGGGGTGAATTGGTTTTCTTCCATAAAGAAGCAGAATGAATGGTTGGGGATGAGAATGAGGCGGCTAAGCTAAGCAGAAAGCTACACTCCAAAACCAGGCCGCCAGCGCAGGCGTCCGAAGCCATATCTTCGCCCCCATGCACACCCCGGCTTACCTCTCCACCGCTGCCCTTTTTGCCCTACTGGCCTGCTCCCAGCAGTCCCCCGAAACCACCACGGCCCGGGTGCCTCAAGCCCCCGCTGCCCAGGCGCCGGCCGGCCAGCCGTTTCCCGAAACCTTCGAGTCGGGCAGCAAAGGCGCATACGAGGAAGCCGACGAGCCGCTGGCCACTGGCCTCTGGCACTTCCAGGACGCCCTCATCGGCAGCAGCCCGCAGGACCACGCCAACGGCGCCCACGCCGCCCGCCTGCGTAACCTGGGCCGCATTTCCATGCGCTTCAACGCGGCGGCGGGCGTGCGCCGCATTCGCATCTCGGCGGCCGCGTATGGTTCCGACGGGCCCAGCACCTGGGAACTGTGGCTGAGCCGCGACGGGGGCCGCACGTATTCCCGTACCGGCCAGCCGGTGGTCACGAGCGGGCCCACGCTCACGGCGCACGTCTTCGCCGGGCTGGCCAATGAGCCTCTGCGGCTGGAAATCCGCAAAACCAGCGGCCCCACCAACCGGCTCGATATTGATGACATCGTGCTCGAAACCGCCGCCGGCCCCGCCGCGGCCGTGGGCGGCGGCGTGACGGGTGGCTATTTTGAAAACCGCAACCAGCCCCAGCCGGCCACTACCAGCCCCGCTCAGCAGCCCGCCCCCACTGTCGGCACGGGCACCGGCGTGGCCCAGGACCCCAACGACGCCAACCTGGCCCTCGGCAACCCCAGCGGCGCCACTTCCGACCCCGCCAACGCCAACAACTACCTGCTGGTCCACCCCGAATTTACCATCGGCTACCATGCCGCGCGCGGCATCCCCACCTGGGTGAGCTGGCACCTCGACAAGGCTGACCTCGGCGAAGCCCCGCGCCAAAACAACTTCCGCCCCGACGCGGCCCTGCCCCGGCAGTTTTACCCGGTGACGCCCGCCAGCTACGCCCGCTCCGGCTTCGACAAAGGCCACAACTGCCCCAGCGGCGACCGCACCGCCGACCTCGACGCCAACGCCAACACCTTCCTGATGACCAACATGGTGCCCCAGGCGCCCAAAAACAACCAGCAGACCTGGGCCCACCTTGAAGAATACGGCCGCTCCCAAATCCAGCGCGGCCAGGAAATCTACGTCATCATGGGCAGCTACGGGCGCGGCGGCACCGGCGCCAACGGCTTCCTCCAAACCCTCGACCAAGGCCGCGTGACCGTGCCCGCCCGCATCTGGAAAGTCATGGTGATTTTGCCCGACGGCCTCAACGACCTGCAGCGCATTGCCACCGACCCGGCCGTGCGCGTGCTGGCCATCGACACGCCCAACGACAACAACACCGTGAACCCCGACTGGCGCCAATACCTCACGTCAGTCGATAAAATCGAAGCCGCCACCGGCCTCGACCTGCTCAGCGCCCTGCCCCGCCCCGCTCAGGCTCGCCTCCAAAAGCTAGTAGACGCCGGCCGCGCCGAATAGCTGTAGCGTGGACTCTGCGAGTCCGCGCATGCACGAGCCGAACGAAACCTAGCGGGCGCGGACTCGCAGAGTCCACGCTACAAAATGACATGCACCGCCTTTTCACTTACCTCATCGCGCTTGTCTGGCTGGCCAACGGCCTGCTTTGCAAAGTGCTGCTGCTCGTGCCGCGCCACGCCGCCATCGTGGCGCGCATCCTCGGCCCGGCGCACGCCCCGCTGCTCACGCGCCTGATTGGCCTGGGTGAAATCGGCATGGCCGTGTGGGTGCTGAGCGGCATCCGGCCCCGCTGGTGCGCATGGGCACAGATTGCGCTCATTCTGTCGATGAACACGCTGGAGGCCGTGCTGGCGCACGACCTGCTGCTGTGGGGCCGCTTCAATGCGGTGTTTGCGGTGCTGTTCTGCGCGCTTATCTACTTTCATAGCCTGCCGCCGGCCCAGCGCGCTGGTTACTAAATACGGCATTATGCTGGCCTGGCTCAAAACCCATCCATTCCCCGTCGAAGCGTTTTTTGAGCACTCGCTGGTGCTCACCTTCGCCGTGCCGCAGGCCGAGCTGCAGGCGCTGCTGCCGGCGCCGCTGGTGGCCGATACTTTTGCGGAAGGCCGGGGCTTCCTGGCCGTGGCGCTGGTCCAGACGCGGCACCTGCGGCCCAAGGGCTTCCCGGCCGCACTGGGGCAGGCCTTTTTTCTGATTGGCTACCGGGCCTTCGTGCGCTACCCCTCGCCCACCGGCAAGCGCCTGCGCGGCCTCTACATCCTGCGCTCCGAAACCGATAAAAAGCGCATGACCTGGCTGGGCAACCTCTTCACGCACTACCAGTACCACACCGTCGACATCGCGCAGCAGCACCGCGCCGGCCGGCTGCACATCGAATCATTGCAAGCCAATTTCCACGTGACGCTGGCCCCGCCGGCTTCGGAAGTTGCGCTGCCGCCGCATTCTCCTTTCGCCACCTGGGCCGAAGCCCGCCGCTTTGCCGGCCCGCTGCCCTTTACCTTTTCGGCCGATGCCCGGGCGGGCCGCATGCTGATTGTGGAAGGCGTGCGCGAGCATTGGCAGCCCCAGCCGGTGGCCGTGGAAAGCTATCGGGTGGGGTTTTTCGAGCAGCTGGGCTTTAGCCAACTGCACCTGGCCAATGCCTTCGTCGTGCGCGACATCCCCTATTCGTGGAAAAAAGGCCGCACCGAGCAATGGCAGTCGTGAGAAAGCCCTTGCAAGGCCTGTGGAACGTGGTGCGGTTCAACTGGCCGCTTTACCTCGTGGCCGGCGGGGCCGCGCTGACGCTAGTCGCCGGGTGGCTGGCCGGGCCGGCCGCCTGGCGTCCGTATGCCGGGTTGCTGCTGGCGCTGGCGCTGCTGCCGCTGCTGGTGTCGCTGCTCGTCACGGCTTACGTCTACGATTTTTCGGGGCTGTACCGGTTCGATTGGCTTTTTGGCAAAGTGCCCGTGCCAGCCACGCTGCTCACCCTCAGCGCCGGTTTCGATGAAATCAGCGCGCCGCTGGCCCGGCAGTACCCGGCGGCCCACCTGCTGGCGGCCGATTTCTACGACGCGGCCCGGCACACCGAGCCGTCTATTCAGCGCGCCCGGCGGGCCTACCCGCCCTACCCCGGCATCCTGGCGGTGGATACCCGTGCCGCCCTGCCGCTGGCCGCGGGCTCCATCGACCTGGCCGTGGCTTTTCTGGCCGCCCACGAAATCCGCGATGCCACCGAGCGGGCCGCTTTCTTCCGGGAAATTGCCCGGGTGCTGGCCCCAGCCGGCACGCTGGTGGTGACGGAACACCTGCGCGACCCGGCCAATTTTCTGGCCTACACCGTAGGCTTTCTGCACTTCCACTCGCGCCGCGCCTGGCTGGAAACCTTTCGGGCGGCAGGGCTGCGCGTCGAGCGGGAAGTAAAAATTACGCCCTTCATCACCTCCTTCTTCCTGCGCCAAGATGGTTCTGCAGCTTAAAGCCACCGGTTTTTTTCTCGTCATTCTGGCGCTGCTGCACGCGGCTTTTGGCCGCTACTTCAACTGGCGCACCGAATTTGCCGCCGTGAGCCTCATCAACCGACAGATGATGTACGTGCACACGTTCTTCATTGCCTTCACCGTGCTGCTCATGGGCCTGCTCTGCCTCACCTCGGCCCCGGAGCTGGTAGGCACGCCGCTGGGCCGCCGGGTGGCGCTGGGCTGCGGCGTGTTCTGGCTGGCCCGGCTGCTCGTCCAGTTCTTCGGCTACTCGCCCGAGCTGTGGCGCGGCAAGCGGTTCGAAACCATCATTCACCTGCTTTTCTCGGTGCTTTGGTCGTATTTGAGTGCCGTTTTTTTGTGGGTGGGCTGCGGTCTGGGCCTTGCGGCATGAGTTGGCTTGGCCGGCGGCCGTCAGAAGCGCCGCGTGAGCGACAGCCCACTGCCCCCCGCCGGGCCAGGGAATGTCGCCACGCCCACGGTGGTTTTCTTCCGCTCGGCGTTGCGGTGGCTGATGAGGTTCCAGGCGCTGAGGGCCAGGGTGGCGGTGCCCATGCCGATGTTGAGGCAGGAAATGGTGCGCTCCGTGCCGTAGGTTGTGCTCGGGCTCCAGTTGATGCCTTGCTGGTCGTTGGGCAGGCGCAGGGCCCCCGTCAGCAACTGCCCGGTGCCGCTCAGAATGCCGGCATAGGCGGCGCCTTTGCCCACATCGGCACGGTTGAACTGGCTGGCGTTGGCGGCACCCAGCATCACGTTCACCCCGCCCCACAGGGCCGAGCCCACGGCGTAGGCTTTCACCTCGCCCTCGGTGGGTGGCAGCGGGCCATAGGTGGGCTGAATGAGGGCGCACTCAGCGGTGGTGAGGCCCGAGGTTTTTACCCAATCGGCTAGCACAGGCGTGCGCATGTCGGCAATGAGGTCGTACTGGTGGGCCCGGTTGATGCGTTCAGCAGCGGAGCGGCCCGCGGTTTCGGCCACCAGGTAGCCCACGGCGCATAGGCGGCCGTCGCGGTCGATGAAGCAGGGGCGCCGTCCTTCGGGATGGTCGTAGTTGCGCGGAAACACACCGGCCACCCAGTAGCGGTGCAGCAGGTCGAGCAACTGTCCGCGGCGCTGGACCAGCGCGGGGCTCAGGCCGGCCGTGGAGTGCTGGCGCAGCTCCTCCTCGGCGTAAGCGAGGTGGGCCTGCACGCGGGCATCGTCGTTGGTAGCAGTGGTGGGGGCGTTGCCGGTGGCGGCCACGTAGCCGGCGTTGCCTACCAGCACATTCACCTGGTCGGTGGCCAGCGGCGGGGCCGGCTGGTGGCTGCAGGCATTCAGGCCGAAGCCGATGAACAGTAGTAAAAACAGCTTTTGCATGGTGAAGAAGGGTTGAAAGCAGGGAGTTTCCTGTTTTCAGCCTGACCGGCCTCGCCGCCTCAAAGTTGCACTGCTGGCCCTACGCTGCTTTTCCGGCCCGTCCACCAGCGTCCGCCACAGCCAACGCTTGGCCTAACCCCGTTTGCCGGCTGCCAAAAAACGGCTCACCTCCCCCACGTACTTATCGCCGAAGCTCTCGATGCTCAGCGCCACCATTCCCTGCAGGTGCTCGCCCTCAAAAGCCAGCACCTGCCGCCGCTGCCGCCGCCGGGCCTCGCGCACCACCGCCACCGAATCGGTCAGCGGCGTGTGCTTGTCGGCCGTGCCACCAATGAGCAGCCACGGGCACCGGATGCGGGGCGCGTAGTGTGAATACGCAGCCGCTTCCGCCGGCAAACTCACAGCCTTCTGCCGGCTTTGCCACTGGTAGGCCACCAGCCGTTGCGGGCTGGCCACGTAGCCTTCCGTCACCAGGAAGTCGCAGTGCGGGGCCGTGGCGGCCACCTCGCTGGCCATGATGCTGCCCATCGAGAAAGCCATAATGCCGGTGCGGTCGTGCGGGAAGCGCCGGCGCGCATCGGCCAGCGCCGCCCCCAAATCCACGGCGAATTCATGATAATAAAGCTGTTTGGTATCGATGGCAAAGTCGGCGCTGTGGCCAAAGCCCCGGTAATCGAACAGGTATACCCGGTAGCCGGCCGCCGTCAGGGCCCGGGCCTGGTACAGCTCGTTCGACATGTTGCCAAAGTCGCCGTAGGCCACCACCATGGTGGTGTGGCGGTCGGCCACGCCCGGCGCCGGCTCAATGAGCCAGCCGGTGAGTTGCACATGGTCGGGCGTGACGAGGGCCACGGTCTGGTAGCGCAGGCCCAACGAATCGGGGGTAGCTATCCAGACGCGGCTGGGCTTGAGGGCCCAGGACCCCGCACTAACCAACAGGAAACAGCTTACCAGTAGAAAACGGAGCATTGGTTTTTGTGAAATAGAAACCTGGCCACCCGGCCAGCCTTCGCCAAAGACCGATACCGACCGGTTCGGTTGCAGCGATGGCGGCAGCGGCTAGCGAAGCCCGGCTGCCAGCAGGCGGGCCAGTTCAAAGCCACTCTCCACCGGCCAGTGCTCCCATTCGGCATGGCCCAACTGCCGCGTCGCCGCGTCGCCGTAGAAAAAAGTAAGCAGCGTGGGCATGTCAATGGCCGCCTTCACGGCCTCGTAACGCGCCAGTATTCCTTCAAAATCCGTTTCTACTAGGCCGGGACTCTTGAGCACCCGTTGCGCCACAAACACCTCTTGCGCCAGGTGCTCGGCCACTGTGCGCGGCGGAACGTGGCTGGCGTAGTAGCGGGTGCGCCAGACTTGGGCCAGCACGCGCTGCCGCACCAACGCCGGACTATATTCCTCGCTGGCCCAAAATACGGGCGTGCAGAAGCCCCGCTTCACCAAGGCCTTCAACTCAAATTTGCTGGCGAAATCGGTGGTGTAACGGTTGGTCCAGCCGCCGGCCACGTCGTCGGCCAGGTTCAGCGCCACCCGGAAATGGGGCTCGGCGGGCACGGTGCCGCGCCATAATCCGGCCTCCTGCAGCGCTTCCGCCGCAATGTCTTCTGCGCCCAGCTGCTGCAATTCCCGCAGCCGGGTCACCAACGGCTCCTTGGCCATGGGGTTGAAGTGCATCACCGGCACCACCAAATCGGCTTGATTGCCGCCGCCCAGCAGTTGCAGATAGCGCTGAAAGCGCGCTTGGTCGCGCGGCTGGTCATACAGCGCCAGCATCGCATCGAGCACCGGCATTACCTCGAATGACATGACACCCCGCAGCCGTTATGGACTTCGTAATTATTTCGGTCAGGCTCACGTCTCCGTCAGCACGGTTTTGAAGCCGGCCAAGGTGCCGTCCATCGTCCGGCCCAGGGCGTAGGCGTGGATTTCGGGGCCCTTGCCCACGCGGTACACCTGCACGCCGTCCATGTCCTGCTTCATAAACATTTGCAGGGCCTTGTAGCGGTTGGCCTGGGCCACGTCGTTCAACACGCCATCGTCGGCCGTGTGGTTGCGTAGGAACTGGGTGAGTTCCATGGTTTCTACTTTGGCATCGGCGGGCTCGCCTAGCAGCTTGAGTAGCGCGGCGTTGCTCAGCTCGCCGCCGGGCGCGGCGTAGGCCACGGCCTCGAGCGGGGCGTCCGACTCGCTCAGGAAGTGCAGCCCGGCCACCTGCTTTTGCAGTTCCGGCGGCACGGGCGCGCCGGCATCAGTGCCCCGATTTGCGGCAGCTTTGGCGTCGCTCAGGCCGCTGCCGCCGTCCACCTTGGCCGCAATGGCGGCGGCCAGTTCCTGCATTCGCGCATCGGGCACTTTTATTTTGGGATTGGTGAAGTTAATATCCTGCACCGTTTGCAGCGGGATGAGGTGGATGTGGGCGTGCGACACTTCCAGCCCAATCACGGCCACGCCCACGCGCTTGCAGGGCACGGCGGCTTTCAGCCCCTTGGCCACGCGCTGCGCAAACACGTGCAGGCTAGCCAGCTCATCGGCGGGCAGGTCGAAAATGTAATCGACTTCCTGCTTGGGAATCACCAGCACGTGGCCTTCCACCAGCGGCGTGATGTCGAGAAAAGCCAGGTGGCGGCCGTCCTCGGCCACTTTATAGGCCGGCAGCTCGCCGGAAACGATGCGGGAGAAAATCGAAGGCATGGGCGGGTTAGTTGTCGGTTGTTCGTTATCAATTGGCAGGTCGCTGATGCAAATAAACGAGAACCAACGGTCCGGCATCGGCCCGGGTCTAAAAAGGAGAAAGGGCAGCACCTCGCGGCGCTGCCCTAACAACTGACAACGAGCAACTGACAACTACCGCGAAATCTCCAGAATCTGAAACTGCAGCTTGCCGGCGGGCACCGTGATTTCAGCCGTGTCGCCGGCCGATTTGCCCAGCAGGCCTTTGCCAATGGGTGACTTCACCGAGATTTTGCCGGTGGCCAGGTTGGCTTCTTCTTCGGCCACGAGCGTGTAGTCGAGCACCATGTTATTTTTTAGGTTTTTCAGCTTCACCTTGCTCATGATGAGCACCTTGCTGAAATCCATGTTGGTTTCGTCGATGAGGCGGGCATTGCCCAGCACTTCTTCGAGCTTGGAAATTTTCAGCTCCAGCAGGCCCTGCGCGTCCTTGGCGGCGTCGTATTCGGCGTTTTCGCTCAGGTCGCCTTTGTCGCGGGCTTCGCGCAGGTCTTCAGCGGCTTTGGCCCGGCCCCGGATTTTAAGGTCCTGGAGGTCATCCTTCAGTTTTTGCAGGCCCTCGGGGGTGTAATAATTGATGGTGGTGGCCATGGGAATTAGTGCTTGACGGTTTGGCTAAAAAGCAAGGAGAACGGCTGGCACTGCCAACCGTTCTCCCTTCTTAGGTTTGAGACAAAGATACGCAAAACCAGTTAGCTCCCCACACCCGCCGTTTCGGCCCCGGCCCGAAATGCCCGAATTTTCTCCACCAGCACCTCGTTGATGCGGGCGTAACTCTCGTGCGTCCAGCCGCCCACGTGCGGCGTCAGCACCACGTTGGGCGCCCGCTGCAGGAAATCGAACCGAGCCTGTTGCGCGGCCGTGAGGGTGCCCAGCTTTTCATTGTCGAGCACATCGAGGGCTGCGCCGCGCACCCGCCCGGCTTGGAGCGCGCCCACCAGCGCCGCATGGTCCAGCACCTCGCCGCGGGCCGTGTTCAGCAGCCAGATGGGCCGGGCAAAGCCGGCCAGCAGCACGTCGTTCACGAAATGGTGGTTGGCCGACGAGTACGGGATGTGCAAACTTAGCACGTCGGCGCGGGCCTGTATTTCAGCCAAGCTCACCAATTCCGCATTCGCATCGGGCTCAATGCCAGGGTCAATATCATGCGCCAGCACCGTGCAGCCGAACGTCCCCAGCCGCAGCGCAAACGCCCGCCCCATGTGCCCGTAGCCGAGCAGACCGATGGTTTTGCCGCCCACTTCCTCGCCCCGGTTGGCCTCGCGGTGCCACTCGCCGCGCCGCACCTCGCCATCGGCCCGCACGATATTTCGAAACAACGCCAGCAGCAGCCCCACCGCAAACTCTCCCACCGCGTCGCGGTTGCCCTCCGGCGCGTTGAGCAGCGCCACGCCGGCCGCAGCCATGGCAGGCTCGTCAATGTTATCGGTGCCGGCGCCGGCCCGGGCCACGTAGCGCAGCTGCGGGCCGTGGGCCAGCAGGGCGGCCGTCACGCGCAGCTTGCTGCGCACTACCAGCCCCTCGTAGGGCCGGGCGGCCAGCGCGGCGGGGATTTCGGCAGCCGTCAGGTCGGGCTGGTAATCGGCCGCCACGCCGATGTCGGCCAGCAGCGGCAGCAGCGAAGGGTGCATTTCGTCGACGACGAGGCAGAGGCTCATGGGATTCTTAAGCGTGTTTTTTATTCCGCAATGTCGCTGGCATCCAAATCCGGCAGAGCCGCGCCGCCGGCCTGGTGCTGCGCCACGCGTTGCGTGAGGCCCACAAACTCGGCCACGCCCAGCTGCTCGGCGCGCTTGTCAAACACCGGGTCAGTGGTGGTCTCGGCGGGCATTCCGAAGGGTTTCAGGGCGTTGCGCAGCGTCTTGCGGCGCGTCTGAAACGCCTGTTTCACCACCCGGAAAAACAGCTTCTCGTCGCAGTCCAGCTGCAGGGTGTCGTTGCGGGTGAGGCGCACCACGGCCGACTCCACTTTGGGCGGCGGGTTGAACACGTGCGGCGGCACCGTAAACAGGTATTCGATGCGGTAGTAGGCCTGCAGCAGCACGCTCAGGATACCGTAGGTTTTCGAGCCGGGCGGCTCGGCCAGACGTTCAGCTACTTCCTTCTGAATCATACCCACCACCTCGCGCACCTGCTGGCGGTTGTTGAGCACGGAGAAAAAAATCTGGCTGCTGATGTTGTAGGGAAAGTTGCCGATAATGGCCAGCGGCTGCCCGGGAAACAGCTCGGCCAGGTTCTGCTTCAGAAAATCGGTGGCATAAATCCGGCCGTCCAGCGCCGGGTAGTGCTGCTTGAGGTAGGCCACCGATTCGGTGTCAATTTCGACCACGCTGGTCTGGTAGGCCGGGTTCTGGAGCAGGTATTGGGTGAGCACGCCCATGCCGGGGCCAATTTCCAGCACCGTGCGCACGGCGTCGGGCAGTTGGAGGGCGCCCACGATGTTGCGGGCAATGTTGGGGTCGGCCAGGAAGTGCTGACCAAGGTGTTTTTTGGGTCTGACCACGGGAAAGCGCGGCGGCGGCTAGAGGCGCGGCGGCAGGGCAAAGGTAGCAGCCCCGCCGGGCGGGGGCGAAAAGCCGGAATCCGGCACGCGCTTTTGCCGTTTATTGCGCCGCTTGGGCCGGCCGGTGCCAGCTACCGGAACGGTTTTGCAACTTCGCTATTCGGCAGGGCTACGGGGCGGCCACCCCCAGGGCACGCATTTTCACGCCCGATTTCGTCGTAACTTATGGCCGTTGCCCCCATCGCCCACCCCGCCCCCAGCGTGACCAACTCCCCTGCGCCGCCCGCCACCCCGCCCCAAACCAACGCCCTGTTTCCAGTTTTTTTGAAGTTGGAGCAGTTCAATGTGCTGCTGGTCGGCGGCGGCAACGCGGGCCTGGAAATACTCACCGCCATTTTGCGCGACAGCCCCGCCACGGCCGTGACGGTGGTGGGCCCGCGCATCCTGCCCACGTTGGCCGAGTTGGCCGCCCGGCACCCGCGGGTGCAACTGCACGCCCGCCCGTATTCCGACGACGACCTCGACGACCAGGATTTCGTGTTCGTGGCCACCGACGACCCGGCTCTGAACCGCCACATTAAAGCCGTCGCCTCGGTCCGCCGCATTTTCACCAATGTGGCCGACACGCCCGCGGAAAGCGACTTCTACCTCTCTTCGGTGGTGCAGAAAGGCGACCTGAAAGTGGCCATTTCTACCAATGGCAAGTCGCCCTCCGTGGGCCAGCGCCTGCGCGCCGTGCTGGAAGAAACCCTGCCCGGCGAGCTCCACACGCTGCTCCAGAACATGACCGTCATCCGGCGGCGGCTGAGCGGCGACTTTGCCAGCAAAGTCAAGGTGCTGAATACGCTAACGGCCGAAATGGCCTACGGTCCGGCCTTCGAATCGCCGGCTACGGCCTACTGGCGACGCATTGCCACGGGCGCACTGGTCACGTTCGCAGGCTTCATTCTGCTCAACATCCTGTCTTACTATTTCACATGGCAGCAGGCCTGGGGCGTCTTCAGCAATTCAAGTTTGTTTTACAAATTCGTGGCCGTCGGCTTCATTGCTCAATTGATTGACGGCATGCTGGGCATGGGCTACGGCGTGGTTTCGGCCATCAGCCTCATGTCATTGGGGCTGAGCCCGGTATCGGTGAGCGCCAGCATCCACACGGCGGAGATGTTTGCCAGCGGCGCGTCGGGCTACAATCATTACCGCTTCGGCAACGTCAACAAAAAGCTGTTTCGGGTGCTGTTGCTGCCCGGCATCCTCGGCTCGGTGAGCGGCGCGTTGCTGCTCTCCACCTTTGGCGAGCAATATGCCAACTACATCAAGCCCATTCTGGCGGTTTACCTGCTCATTCTGGGCTTGCGCATCATCAGCAAAGCCCTGCGCAAGCAAAAGGAAAAACGTCGCAAGGTGAAGCACGCCGGCTGGCTGGCCGGCGCCGGCGGCTTCCTCGATTCCTTCGGCGGCGGCGGCTGGGGCCCATTGGTTACCAGCACCTTAATAACCAACGGGCGCACTCCGCGCTTCGTCATCGGCACGGTGAGCCTGGTCGAATTCTTCGTCACCTTTGCCAGCGCCCTCACCTTTTTCTCCATTTTGGGCATCAAGCACTGGCAGATTGTGGCCGGCCTCATCGTGGGCGGCGTGGCGGCGGCGCCCCTCGCGGCCCGGCTGGCCGGCCGCATTCCCACCCGCTGGATGTTCCTCGGCGTGGGCCTGATGGTGATAGTGTGGAGCCTCTGGGCCCTGCGCAAGGTGTTTTTTTAGGGAACACCCTTCCCCATTTCAAAAGCTCGGGTCAGATAACAGGTTCTGGTTATCTGACCCGAGCTTTTAACTTTTTACAGCAAACTAAAACTCCTCATTATTAATGAACAAAACGCTATTTCCGCACCCACATCGTATCCGTAATTACCAAATCGGAATTATCCCGATAGCACTTGAACAGATAATAGTCGGCCGTGCCACCCAGAATTTCGGTGTGCAGCGGCACGGTTTTGCGCAGGTGCTGAATGGAATCGGGAAACGGCTTGGTGCTGCTGATGAGCCGCAAATCGTAGGTGCAGTCGCCGGTCCATTTCACTGCCAGGGTCGAAATGTCGCCGCTGATTTCATCCCGTTCGATTTGCAGCGAATCGGTGCGTTCAATCAGCGATGAGAAATGAAAGCCGGGTTCATGATGCCGGAACTGAAAATGCCCGGTCTTAAACCGCTGGCAAACCGCCTTTTCCGGGCCCGTACTACAAGCCGTCAGCCCGAAAGCTACGGCCAGCAGGATGCCCAAGAACCTGGATGATACAAGATAAGAAGTAAAAAACGACATGAGGGCTTCCGTTGAATGGACCGGCAAACTACAGTTGAACCCGCGTAATGGAAGTAGCTTCTGTGCCTAAAAGCGGCATCAGGGTCACTCAGCGGCCTTCCTGTGCCGGATTGACGCGCTTTCGCTTCGGAAACACCTAGGCGAAAACGGCTAGTCCCCGGTACTCGGCTACCTTCGCGGTTGTATTACCTCAGCCAATTCTGTTCATGTCCTTCGCCCTTGCCCATGTAGCCGCCGCGCCGGCCCAGTCCACGCAGGTATTCATTCTGCCCCACGGCACCACCACGCTGCCAGCCGCCGCCGCCGACGACCTGCCCGCCGCGGCCACCCGCTACGTGGAACACGCCCTGGCCGACGACCAGAAGCTGGTTCACCTCAACCATTTCAGCCACCATCACTACTTCGTGGTGCTGGCCGACAAGCCCACCGCCGCCCAAGTGGCCGAGCAGCTGCGCCGCGCTGGCCACACCCTCCATGCCCAGCTTAAGGCCGAAAAAGTAGCTGAGGTGTTCATCGAAAACCACAGCGCCACGCCCAACGCCGCCCTGCTGCTGGCTGAAGGTCTGGCCCTCACCGCCTACCAGTTCGAAGGTTACAAAACCGACGAGAAGTCGCGCAAAGCCCCGGCCCTGAAAGAAGTTTACCTCGTCGGCAACGCCGCTACCGCCGCTCAAATCCATGAGCTCGAAGGCCTTTTGCAAGGCGTCGTTCTGGCCCGCGACCTAGTGAATGCCCCGCTCAACAAGCTGAACGCCGTGCAGTTCGCCGAGCGCATGGCCCAGGCCGGCGACGAAGCCGGCTACTCCACCGACATCCTCGACCTGGCCAAAATCGAAGCTCTGCGCATGGGCGGCCTGCTCGCCGTCAACCTCGGCTCGCCCGAGCCGCCCACATTCAGCATCCTCGAATATAAGCCCGCCAATGCCCGAAACGAGAAGCCCTACGTCCTCGTCGGCAAAGGGGTGGTGTTCGATACCGGCGGCCTCAGCCTCAAGCCCACGCCCAACAGCATGGACATGATGAAGTGCGACATGGCCGGCGGCGCGGCCGTGGCCGGCACGCTCTTCGCCCTGGCCAAAAACCAGGTGCCGCTGCACGTCATCGGCCTCGTGCCCGCTACCGACAACCGCCCCGGCGGCCTCGCCTATGCCCCTGGCGACGTCATCACCATGCACAGCGGCCTCACCGTCGAGGTGCGCAACACCGACGCCGAAGGCCGCCTGCTCCTGGCCGATGCCCTTAGCTTCGCCAAACGTTACGAACCTGAGCTCGTCATCGACCTAGCCACCCTCACGGGCGCCGCCGTGCGCGCCCTCGGCACCGAAGCCAGCGCTTCCATGGGCACCGCCGAGCCCGCCACCCTGCAAAAGCTCAGCGAAGCCGGCTACACCGTGCACGAGCGCCTCGTGGAGTTTCCGCTCTGGGACGAGTACGCCGACCACATCAAGTCCGACATTGCCGACATCAACAACCTTGGCAAGGGCGAAGCCGGCCACATTTCCGCTGGCAAATTCCTAGAGCGCTTTGCCGTGGGCTATCCCTGGATTCACCTCGATATCGCCGGCCCCGCTTACCTCACCGCCCCCGAAAGCTACCGCGGCAAGGGCGGCACCGGCGTGGGCGTGCGCCTGCTCTATGAGTTCCTGACCAAGCAGCTCGCTTAAAAGAACGTCATGCAGAGCGCAGCGAAGCATCTCGCGTGCCACCACTAATCCAATCGATTGAATCACTGCTGCACGCGAGATGCTTCGCTGCGCTCTGCATGACGTTTCGCTCCTGACAATGCCCCAAAACCTCCCCCGCCTCGGCTTTTCCGTGGGCGACCTCGCCGGCATCGGCCCCGAAGTCATTTACAAAACCCTGCTCGATGAGCGCCTGCTGCGCATCTGCACGCCCGTCATCTACGGCACGGCCACGGCCCTGTTCGACGACTTCCCCACGCCTGCCGATACCGAGCACCTCCAGTTTCGTCAGCTGCGCGACGCGGCCGATATCGCTCCCGGCCGCCTCAACGCCGTGACCTGCTGGGACGAGGATTTTGCCCTCGCCCCCGGCCAGCCCTCCCCCGCCACCGGTGCCGCCGCCCGCGAAAGCCTCCTTTGCGCCGCCCGCGACCTCAAAGCCGGCAAGCTTGACGGCATCGTAACGGCCCCCATCAGCAAAGACAATACCCAGGCCGACGACTTCCGCTACCCCGGTCACACTGAGTTTCTCACCAGCTTCTTCCAGGCGCCTGAAAGCCTCATGTTCTTGGTAGATGAGGACGCCGGCCTGCGCATTGCCACCGTCACCGGCCACGTGCCGCTGAAGGACGTGCCCGCCAAGCTTACCGCCGAGCTGCTGCGCACCAAAATCACACTGCTGCTCAAGTCGCTCAAAAATGACTTCGGCATCCTCAAGCCGCGCATCGCCGTGCTCGGCCTCAACCCGCACGCCGGCGAAAACGGCCTGCTGGGCAAGGAGGAAGGCGATATCGTGACGCCCGTCATCCAGCAGTTCGCCCACGACGGCCACCTCGTCCTCGGCCCCTTCCCGGCCGATGGTTACTTCGGCACCCAGCAGTTCCGCCAGTTCGACGCCACGCTGGCCCTCTACCACGACCAGGGCCTGATTCCCTTCAAGCTCATGGCTTTCGAGCGCGGCGTGAACTTCACTGCTGGCCTTTCAGTAGTCCGCACCTCGCCCGACCACGGCACCGCCTACGGCCTCGCCGGCCAGTACCGGGCCGATGAATCGTCCTTCCGCGCCGCCGTGTACCTAGCCTGCGACATCTGGAAGCAGCGCTGGGAAGCCGCCCAGCCCCGCTCGGCCCGGTAGCTTCTTTTCATAAACGAAATTTTCTTTCTACTTTTGAAACGCGGCTGGCAACGGCCGCGTTTCTGCGTTTATTATGGTTGTCCTGAGTTGGCCGATTCTTCGCGAGTTCAGCAAGCAGCATCCCGATGCCGCGAATGCGCTCAAGGACTGGTACCAGCAGGTAAGCCTAGCCGACTGGCGCACGCTGGCCGACGTTCGTCAATTCTCCAACACGGTTGATTACGTGGGCAACTTTCGTTACGTCTTCAACATTCGCGGCAACCGCTACCGGCTCATTGCCGCCATTGTATTCTCTACCCGCACTGTTTTTGTCAAGTTTATCGGCACGCACCAGGAATACGACGTGGTGGATGCTGCCACCATTGATTATTCCAAGCCCTAATTATGCTCATCAACACGCTTCAGGAATACCGCGAAGCTTTGCAGCAATTCGATGCGCTGCTAGCCCAGGATATCGATAATACACCTTCACTCCAGGAGCCGGCCCGCCTGTTGGCCGAAGCCATTCAAGAGTACGAAGTGCGGGTTGAGGATGCACCTATTCCGCTATCAAAGCCCACCACCCTGCCGGCGATGATTGAACTCAAGCGCCAGCAGCAGCACCTCAAGCAAAAGGAACTGGCTGCCCTGCTCGAAGTGCCGCCCGGCCGCCTCTCCCAAATCCTGAGCGGCAAGCGGCGCGTAACCATGGACCTGGCCAAAAAGCTCTACGAGCGCCTGCACATCAGCCCCGAGTTTATCCTCAAAACCGCCTAGCCAACGGGGAAAATGACCCGAATATTTGGCAAAAAGCCGGATTTTCACTACTTTTGCCCCCTGCTATCCAGCCGACCGTGAAAAAAGAAAGCAAATACGACCTCAACCTGGCCAAGCTGGCGCTGAAAACGCACCACTTTGAGTTCGAGTTGGGTCCCGAATTCTTCGCCTTATTCGACCAGCCGCTGGTGGAGCATGGCCACTTGCACGCCGACGTGGAGCTCATCAAAACCGAGCGGCTGATGACGCTGAACTTCCACATCACCGGTACCGTGCAGCTCACCTGCGACCGCAGCCTCGATGAATTCGACCAGCCGCTGGACATTCACGAGCAACTGCTGGTGCGCTTCGGCGACGAGGCCAAGGAGCTGGACGACAACGTGCTGCAAATCACGCCCGACACCCAGACCCTGCCCCTCGCCCAGCACCTCTACGACTACATCGGTCTGGCCCTGCCCATGAAGAAGCTGCACCCGCGCTTCCAAGACGAGGCCGACGACAACCCCGACGCGCCGACCAAGCTCATTTTCAGCACTCGTCCTGCTGATGATGCGCCCGACGACGACGAGCCGGCCGACCCGCGCTGGGCCGCGCTGCGCAACCTGAATTAATCCGTCAGTGCCCCGAGTCGCTCCCCACTCGACAACCGCAACTTCAATCCCCTAATTTCAACTAAACCATGGCTCATCCTAAGCGCCGCACTTCTTCCGCCGTACGCGACAAGCGTCGCACCCACTACAAGCTGACCCCTAAGGCCGTGACCCTCTGCCCCAACACGGGCGAGCTGCACCTCCGCCACAAAGCTTACGTAGTAGACGGCGACCTGTACCACAATGGCCAGCTGGCCATCAAAAACTACGCTAAAACCAACGCTGCGCCTGCAGTTGACACTGCCGAAGACGACGAATAGCGCGTCAGGTTGTTACTTCGCGGTACCACACGGTCCGGCTTCGCTCCTTTTTTAAGCCAGCGGGGCCGGACTTGTGGTTCCTACACCCTCACCTGACCTCCCAAACACCTCGTTCATGAAAATAGCCCTCGACGCAATGGGCGGCGATTTCGCCCCCCAAGCCGCCGTGGCGGGTGCGCTGCTTGCCGCCGAACAACTCGCTGGCCGCGCCACCATCGTCCTCATTGGCCAGGAAGATGCCGTGCGGCCCCTGCTGCTGGCGGCCGGCCCCGCCGGGGCCGCCCTTGAGTTTGTCCCCGCGTCGCAGATTATCGACATGGGCGAACACCCCGCCAAGGCTTTCCAGCAGAAGCAGGATTCGAGCATTGCCGTGGGCTACAAGCTGCTGCTGGCTGGCGAAGTCGACGCCTTCTGCTCGGCCGGCAACACCGGGGCCATGCTCGTAGGCGCCATGCTCACCGTGAAGGCCGTGCCCGGCGTCATCCGCCCGGCCATCGCCAACTTCGTCCCTAAGCTCAAGCAGGATTTCGGCATCCTCCTCGACGTGGGTGCCAACGCCGAATGCAAGCCCGAAATGCTGGAGCAGTTCGGCGAGTTGGGCTCGCTGTACGCGCAGTATGTGCTGGGCATCGCCAGCCCCAAAGTGGGCCTGGTGAACTTGGGCGAAGAAGAAGGCAAGGGCACGCCCATCACCCAAGCCGCGCACCAGCTGCTGAAGGTGAACCCCCACATCAATTTCGTGGGCAACGTGGAAGGCCGCGACATGTTCAACGACAAAGCCGACGTGATTGTGTGCGACGGCTTCACGGGCAATATCCTGCTGAAAATGGCCGAATCCATCTACGAGATGATGGAGGAGAAGCACATTCACGACCCATTTTTCGACAAATTCAACTACGAAGCCGTGGGCGGTTCGCCCATTCTGGGCATCAACGACAACGCCATCATCGGGCACGGCCGCAGTACCCCGTTGGCCATCGGCAACATGCTGGTGCAGGGCTTCAACATGGCCGAGTCGGGCATTGTTGACCAAATAAAGGCTACTTTTAAAACCTGAACCGTATCATGCGGCGGTGAAAAAACCTCCGGCTCCGGCCGGATTTTTTTTAGTCGCTTGCTGGCTCAGCGCCCGTGCCCTGACTGCTAGGCAATTGCCCATTTTCGGCCCGAATTCCCAATTATCGCTTGCCCCGCCTACTTTTGCCCGTATGAAGATTACTGCTGCCATCACCGGCGTGGGCTCCTATGTGCCCGACTACGTCCTCACCAATGCCGAGCTTGAAAAGATGGTTGACACCACCGACGAGTGGATTATGTCGCGAACCGGCATTCGAGAGCGCCGCATTCTGAAGGGCGAAGACCAGGGCTCTTCGGTGATGGGCATCAAGGCCGTGCAACAGCTGTTGACCAAAACCGGCACCAACCCCGAGGACGTGGAGCTGCTGATTTGTGCCACCACCACCCCCGACCTGCTGTTTCCGGCTACGGCCAACATCATTTCCAACGGCGTGGGCATCACCAAGGCGTTCAGCTTTGATATGAACGCGGCCTGCTCCACGTTCCTGTTCGCGCTGGCCACCGGGGCGCAATACATCCAGGCCGGCACGCACAAGAAAGTAATTGTGGTGGGCGCCGACAAGATGTCGTCCATCGTGGACTACACCGACCGCGCCAACTGCATCCTCTTCGGCGACGGTGCGGCCGCCGTGCTGCTCGAACCCAGCACCGACGGCTACGGCATCCTCGACCAAGTGCTGCGCACCGACGGCTCGGGCGAGGCTTACCTGCACCAGAAAGCCGGCGGCAGCCGCCGCCCGCCCTCCCACGCCACCGTGGACGCTAAGGAGCACTACATCTACCAGGAAGGTGCCACGGTTTTCAAATTCGCCGTGAAAAGCATGGCCGATGTGGCCGCCCAGGTGATGGAGCGCAACCACCTCAGCAACGACGACGTGGCCTTCCTCGTGCCGCACCAGGCTAATAAGCGCATCATCGACGCCACCGCCAACCGCATGGGTGTGGGCCCGGAAAAGGTGATGCTCAACATCGACCGCTACGGCAACACCACCAACGGCACCATCCCGCTGTGCCTGGCCGACTACGAAAGCCAGTTGCGCCGCGGCGACAACCTCGTGCTGGCAGCTTTCGGCGGTGGCTTCACATGGGGCTCCATTTACATCAAATGGGCGTATGATGGCGATAAAGTGGCCAAGGCCTAGCGGATAACGAATAGCGGCCAGCCCTTAGCTTTGCACTTATTTTTCTGTTACCTAAAAAGTTAGTAGCGCGTTCTTGATTTGCTACTGCCTTCAAAAACCACCCACAAAAAGCAGATAGCCAACGGCTATTCGCTAAAAGCTTCAAAACCATGGCATCAACCGCCGACTTCCGCAACGGGCTCGTTCTTAATTACAACAACGAGCTGCACGTCATCACCGAGTTTCAGCACGTGAAGCCCGGTAAAGGCCCGGCCTTTGTGCGCACCAAGATGCGCAACATCAAAACCGGCCGCACCATCGACAACACTTTCAACGCCGGCGTGAAAGTGGAAACGGCCCGCGTGGAGCAGCGCCCGCACCAGTTCCTGTACAAGGACGATTACGGCTACAATTTCATGGACAACAGCACTTTCGAGCAGATTACCCTGCCTGAGGAGTTGGTGCCTTTTGCCGATATTATGAAGGAAGGTCAGGAAGTGACCATCCTCGTGCACGCCGAAACCGAGCAGCCCCTCACCGCCGAATTACCCACCACCGTTGACCTCGTGGTGACCTACACCGAGCCCGGCCTGCGCGGCGACACCGCCACCAACACCTTAAAGCCCGCCACCGTGGAAACCGGTGCCCGCATTCAGGTGCCGCTGTTCGTGGACGTGGACACCAAAATCCGCATCAAAACCAGCGACTACAGCTACGTCGAGCGCGTAAAATAGCCTCTTGTTTAGCTATTAGCTTCTAGCGGTTAGCCATTTGCTGACGGTCAACGAGAAGCTATTAGCTAACAGCCATTAGCTAATAGCTCCCAAAATGTCAAACTCGCCCAAAAAGGAAAAGGACGCTGCCATGAAAGCCAAAGAACTCCAGGAATTGCTCGATTTTATCGCTAAATCGGGCCTGAATAAGGTTAACATTGAAACTGAGGAATTTAAAATCTCGGTGCAGCGCGACCCTAACACCAAAACCGTATTCAGTGCAGCGGCCCCGGCAGCGGCTCCTGCTGCCCCGGCCCCGGTAGCGTCGGCTCCCGCGCCGGCTGCTGCGGCTCCTGCCGCTGCCCCGGCTGCTGCGGAAGCTTCGGCGGCCAGCCACAAAGCCCTAAAGGCCCCCATGATTGGGACCTTCTACCGCAGCAGCGGCCCGGATGCTCCGGCTTTTGTACAGGTAGGCGACATGGTGGAAAAAGGCCAGGTTATCTGCATCATCGAGGCGATGAAGCTGTTCAACGAGATTGAAGCCGAAGAAAGCGGCCGCGTCGTGAAGGCGCTGGTAGACAACGCTACGCCGGTGGAATACGACCAGCCGCTGTTTTTGATTGAATAGTTACCCCCATTTGTCATCCTGAGCAGCGCGAAGGACCTTATCAAGTCGGAACGAGTCGTTCAAACGTGATAAGGTCCTTTGCGCCGCTCAGGATGACAGGTTTTAACACTGACCATCCCACCCACATGTTCAAGAAAATACTCATCGCCAACCGGGGCGAAATTGCGCTGCGCATCATCCGTACCTGCAAGGAAATGGGCATCAAAACGGTGGCCGTGTACTCGACCGCCGACCGGGAAAGCCTGCACGTGAAATTTGCCGACGAGGCCGTGTGCATCGGTCCCCCCGCCTCGAAGGACAGCTACCTGAGCATGCCCAACCTGATTGCGGCCTGCGAAATCACCAACGCCGACGCCATTCACCCCGGCTACGGCTTCCTGAGCGAAAACGCGGAATTCTCGCGCATCTGCGCCGAGAATGGCATCAAGTTTATCGGCGCTTCGCCCGAGATGATTAACCAGATGGGCGACAAGGCCACGGCCAAGGCGACCATGATTAAGGCCGGCGTGCCGGTGGTGCCGGGCTCGCAGGGCCTGCTCGAATCGGTGGAGCAGGGCAAAAAAATTGCCAACAAGATTAAATACCCCGTCATCATCAAGGCCACGGCCGGCGGCGGCGGGCGCGGCATGCGGATTATTCATGGCGACGACGAGTTCCAGAAAGCCTGGGACGACGCGCGCACGGAATCCAAGGCGGCGTTCGGCAACGATGGCATGTACCTGGAGAAATACGTGGTGCAGCCGCGCCACATTGAGGTGCAGATTGTGGGCGACCAGTTCGGGCACGTCGCGCATTTGTCGGAGCGCGACTGCAGCATCCAGCGCCGCCACCAGAAGCTGGTGGAGGAAGCGCCCTCGCCGTTTATGACCGACGCGCTGCGCGAGAAAATGGGCAAGGCGGCCATTGCGGGCGCGGCGGCCATTGGCTACGAGGGCGTGGGCACGATTGAGTTTCTGGTGGATGCCAACCGGGATTTCTACTTCATGGAGATGAACACCCGCATCCAGGTAGAGCACCCGGTAACGGAGGAAATCATCAACTACGACCTCATCAAGGAGCAAATCAAGGTGGCGGCGGGCATCCCGATTTCGGGCAAAAACTACTACCCCAAGATGCACGCCATGGAGTGCCGCATCAACGCCGAGGACCCGCGCAACGGCTTCCGGCCGGCGCCGGGCCGCATCACCACGCTGCACATCCCCGGCGGCCACGGCGTGCGCGTGGATACGCACGTGTATGCCGGCTACCAGATTCCGCCGAACTACGATTCGATGATTGCCAAGCTCATCACCGTGGCCCAGACCCGCGAGGAGTGCATCGTGAAAATGAAGCGCGCCCTGAGCGAGTTCGTGGTGGAAGGCGTGAAAACGACCATCCCCTTCCACCTCGCGCTGATGGACAACGAGGATTTCAAGGCGGGGAATTTCACGACGGCGTTCATTGAGCAGTCGTTCGATTTCTCGACAATATAATCGGTCAGACTAATGGCTGAGTGGGCATTTGGTCTGTTGGCCCTTCTGGGATATGGGATATGGCTGTATAGTAATCGGGAATTGGGAGGCGTCCAGTTGTCGATTGCTCCCCTTATTTGGGTGTTGCTAACTGCCTTGGTTTCGCTCACTCAATTGTCGGTTTTGCACAACCCCGTTGTGAGCGGCTATTCTCACAACGATGCCTGGGTGAGTATGAATGACAACTTACATCCGGAAAGCTGGCAGTTAGAATACAAGGGCGAGGACTGGCCCTTTTTACTCACGCTGCTTGCGCCGCTGTTGGGATGGCTGCTGCTCAAGCAAATCACGGAGCCGGGGGCGTTGCGCGCCTGGCAAATGCGGCACTTCAGAAACCTCGGTTTCGTGGTGTGGCTGGCACTGCTGATAACCTCCTGCGATACCGGCCATCGGCAGGAATATTACAATCAGGCGGAATTGCCCGCAATTGGCAGTCGGGTCAACCCTTAATTTCTGCCGCATCCACTTCCTTCACGGCCCCGGCCGGGCGGCATTCGTTGGCACGGGTGCGCTCCGGCCGGGGCTGTGTTTTATCTGTTTACCTTCGGCACATGATGCGTCACGTTAACAAATTCCTGCTGGCCTTGCCATTTGCCTGCCTTGCCATCCCGGCCTGCTCGCCGGCCTGCAACGGCAGCATCGAAACCACGGTGCTCTTTGCCAAGCCGGGGCCGCAGGGCGTGGGCCGCCGCATTTACGTGGACGTAGTGAACAAGCCCGACTTGGGCATCAAGCAAACGCTGCTCTACGAGGGCAAGGAGTTTGGCACGTTTCCGCACGTCGTCGTCATCAACGACCCCACCAACCGCTACGCCTCGAACCGTAGCATCTGCTTCTCGAAGTTTAAGAACAACGCGGCGGCTACGGGCGGTGATTTGACGGAAGAAGGACTGCCAGAAATTACGGTGGAAGAGTAGGGAGCGCTGCAACTTCGCGAGAGAACACACGCTCTTCATGTCGGTTGCGTCACTTTTCCACCTTTCATGGCACTCCGGATTTTGCCCTTTCTGCTGCTGCTACCTGCCACCTTGCGCGCCCAGAGCCCCGGGCCGGTGCGCGATTCGGCCTATGCCGTGCACAACTTATTCCGCCAGCGCCGGGGCAATGCGCTGAGCGAGGCCGGGTACGGATTTGCGGGGTTGGCCGGCACGGCATTCGCCGTTTCCCGCGGGCAAGGCGCTGTAGCGGGCCTACTCACGCTCAATGCCTTGGTGTCGTCGGTGCTGGCGGTGCGCAACCTGAGGCGCTACAGTGAGAGCCGGGAGGCCGGCGTGGTGCAACAGTACGAGCAGGGCTGGCCGCTGCCGGCCGATGTCCGAAAACGGCTCAAAATAAAATATTTCCGCGCTTTGAAATAAGTCGCAAAGCTGCCACCTGTTTTCAGCACAACCGGCGCTACCGTTGGTTTTAAATTATAAAAAACGCCCCTGCCGCCGAATGCGCCGGGGGCGTTCGGCTTTTGGGCTACCTTTGCGGCACCAAACTCCCACCCCACCCTCATTACCCCCAAATACCCCTCCTTACCTATGGCACGAGTGGAAATGACGATGCCCAAGATGGGCGAAAGCATCATGGAAGGCACCGTCCTGAAATGGCTCAAGCAAGTTGGCGACCCCATTGAGCAGGATGAATCAGTGCTGGAAGTAGCCACCGATAAAGTTGACACCGAAGTGCCGGCTATCTACGCCGGCGTGCTCACGGAAATTCTGGTGCAGGAAGGCCAGGTCGTGGCCGTGGGCGCGCCCATTGCTATCGTGGAAACCGATGCGGCCAGCGTGGGCGCTACGGCTCCGGCGGCACCAGCACCGCAAGCCGCCCCCGCTCCTTCCAGCAACGGCAGCGCCGTGCCCTACGTGCCCGAAGCCACTGCTCCTGCAGCTGCGCCAGCAGCCGGCGCCGAGCACCAGCCCGGCCGGTTCCTCTCGCCGCTGGTGCTGAGCATCGCCCGCGAAGAAGGCGTGAGCATGAGTGACCTCGAATACTTGCCCGGTACTGGCAAAGAAGGCCGCGTGACGAAGAAGGACATTCTCGACTACGTGGCTGCGGGCAAACCGTCGTTCACGGCTGCGCCAGCCGCCGCAACTGCCGCGCCGGCCGCAACCCCGGCGCCGGCTGCCGTGCCCGCACCGCAGCCGCAGGCCGCGTCTGTAGCAGCCCCGGCTGCATCCGTAGCCAGCACCAAGCCCGCCCCCAGCGTGAGCGGCGGCCAGGAGCTGATTGAGATGGACCGCATGCGCAAGATGATTGCGCAGCGCATGGTGGACTCGAAGCGCATTTCGCCGCACGTCACCAGCTTCGTGGAAGCCGACGTGACGGACATCGTGAACTGGCGCAACAAGCACAAGGACGCCTACAAGAAGCGCGAGGGTGAAAACCTCACCTTCACGCCCATCTTCGTGCAGGCCGTGGCCCGCGCCATTCAGGATTTCCCGATGATAAACGTGTCGATTGACGGCGACTACATCATCAAGAAACGCGACATCAACATCGGCATCGCCGTGGCCCTGCCTTCGGGTAACCTCATTGTGCCCGTCATTCACAACGCCGACCAGCTTAACCTCAACGGCCTGACTAAGAAGGTGAACGACCTGGCCAACCGCGCCCGCATCAATAAGCTCACGCCTGCCGACCTCGAAGGCGGCACCTACACGCTGAGCAACGTGGGCTCGTTCGGCAACGTGATGGGCACGCCCATCATCATGCAGCCGCAGGTGGCCATCATGGCCGTGGGCGCCATCAAGAAGAAGCCGGCTGTGATTGAAACGCCGCAGGGCGACCTCATCGGCATCCGCCACTTCATGTTCTTGAGCCACAGCTACGACCACCGCGTGGTCGACGGTTCGCTCGGTGGCATGTTCGTGCGCAAAGTGGCCGACTACCTGGAGCAGTTCGACCCCAACACGGCGATTTAAAGCCGGCAATTTGAACAATAGTAGAACGTCATGCTGAGCGAAGTCGAAGCATCTCTACCGGGGAAGTAAATAATTACTTGCGTGGTAGAGATGCTTCGACTTCGCTCAGCATGACGTTCTTTTTCATTCTCTCGCAACTCATGAAAAATATTATTTACCTCGGGGCATTGGTGCTGGCGCTGGGCCTCATCGGCTACTTGTATCAGCAGCTCGATGCCACTGAGAAGGCGTTGAAAGTATCGGAACAACGCTTCACGGATTGTCAGAAGGTCACTTTCCAATTGCAAAATCAGCTGGCTCCGCTCCAGAAAAAGCAGCCGGGCGGAATTCCACAGTAACATAAGACGCTGATACAACTGAAAGCAAAAAGCCGTCTCCTAATACAGGAAGCGGCTTTTTTTGCGTCAAACTGGATTGGACTTACAACCCTTTCAGCGCCTGCTCCAGCGCCGCAATTTTAGCTTCGGCATCGGCCAGCTTCTGGCGTTCCTTTTCCAACACTTCGGGTTTGGCGTTCTGGGCAAATTTCTCGTTGCCCAGCTTCTTCTGCACCGAGTCGCGGAAGCCTTGGGCATACTCCAATTCTTTTTCGAGGCGTGCGCGCTCGGCGGCCATATCAATGTGGCCTTCAAGCGGGATGAAGAACTCGCTGCCGCCGAGCACAAAGCTCACCGAGGCGGCGGGGCCGGCCTCGGCGAAGCTCACTTCAGAGATGCTGCCCAGCTTGCGGATGATGCCTTCGTAATCGGTCACCAGTGCGGGCTCGTCGGTTTTGGCTACCAGCGTCAGCGGCTTATTGGGGCCGAGGTTTTTCTGGTTGCGCACGGCGCGGATGCCGGCCACGATGGCCAGCGCCTTATCCATATTGGCCAAGGTTTCGGCAGCGTTGGCGGGGGCACTGGCGCGGGGCCAGGGGGCCACGGTCACGTAGTCGCGGGGGCCGCGCTCGGCCAGCTCGTGCCACAGCTCTTCGGTGATGAAGGGCATGAAGGGGTGCAGCAGCTTGAGCAGCGTTTCGAGGTAGGCGGTGGTGTGGCGCAGCGTTTCGGCGTCGATGGGATGCTGGTAGGCGGGCTTCACCATCTCGAGGTACTGGGCGCAGAAATCGTCCCACACCAGCTTGTAGATAGTCATCAACGCATCTGACATCCGGAACTTCTCGAAATGGTCGTCCATCTCGACAATGGCGGCCTGCAGCTTGGCGTTGAACCAGGTCACGGCCTTTTCGTTCACGAAGGGCAGCGACGCGTCGGCTTCCCAGCCTTTCACGAGGCGGAAGGCGTTCCAGAGCTTGTTGGAGAAGTTGCGGCCCTGCTCCACCAGCTTCACGTCGTAGAGCAAGTCGTTGCCGGCCGGCGCCGAAAACAGCATGCCGGTGCGCACGCCATCGGCGCCGTACTGGGCGATGAGGTCGAGCGGGTCGGGCGAGTTGCCGAGCTGCTTGCTCATCTTGCGGCCCTGCGCGTCGCGCACAATGCCAGTGAGGTACACGTTTTTGAACGGCACTTCCTGGCGGTATTCCAGGCCGGCCATAATCATGCGGGCCACCCAGAAGAAGAGGATGTCCGGCCCCGTCACCAGGTCGTTGGTGGGGTAGAAATAGTTGATGTCGGCGTTGTCGGGGTCTTTGAAGCCGTCGAACACCGAAATCGGCCACAGCCACGACGAAAACCAGGTATCGAGCACGTCCTCGTCCTGGCGCAGGTCGCTGGCTTGCAACTCGGCGTTGCCGCTCTGCTCCCGCGCTTTGTGCAGGGCATCCTCGGCGGTAAGGGCCACTACGAAAGTGCCGTCGGGCAGGTAGTAGGCCGGAATCTGCTGGCCCCACCAGAGCTGACGCGAGATGCACCAGTCGCGCACGTTCTCCATCCAGGCCCGGTACATGTTCTTGAACTTGGGCGGGTGCAGCTTCACGGTGTCGTTTTCCACCACGTCGAGCGCCGGCTTAGCCATCTGCTCCATATTCATGAACCACTGCAGCGAGAGCTTGGGCTCAATCACGGCCTTGGTGCGCTCCGACGTTTGCACGATGCTGGCATACTCCTCCACTTTTTCGAGCAGTCCGGCTTCCTGCAAATCCTTGGCAATCTGCTTGCGCGCGGCAAACCGGTCCTGCCCCACGTAGAGCACAGCCTTCTCGTTGAGCGTGCCGTTGTCGGCCAGAATATCGATAACGGGCAGGTTGTGCTTCACGCCCAGCTCGTAGTCGTTCAGGTCGTGGGCGGGCGTCACTTTCAGCGCGCCCGTACCGAAATCCATCGATACGTACTCGTCGAAAATCACCGGAATTTCGCGGCCCAGCAGCGGAATCCGCACTTTCGCGCCGGTCAGGTGTGCGTAGCGCGGGTCGTTGGGGTTCACGGCCACGGCCACGTCGGCCATGATGGTTTCGGGGCGCGAGGTGGCCACGGTCAGAAACTGGCCTTCCTGTCCTACCACGGCATATTTCAGGTAGTACATTTTGGCCTGCACATCTTTGGCAATCACCTCCTCGTCGGAAATGGCGGTGCGGCCTTCGGGGTCCCAGTTCACCATGCGCACGCCACGGTAAATCAGGCCTTTGTTATAGAGGTCCACGAATACGCGCAGCACGGCCTCGGTCAAATCCGGCTCCATCGTGAAGCGCGTGCGGTCCCAGTCGCACGAGGCGCCGAGCTGCTTGAGCTGCTCCAGAATGATGCCGCCGTACTTGTCTTTCCACTCGAAGGCGTGGGCCAGGAACTGCTCGCGGGTGAGGTCGGTTTTGCTGATGCCCTGTTCCTTGAGCAAGGCCACCACTTTGGCCTCAGTGGCGATGCTGGCGTGGTCGGTACCGGGCACCCAGCAGGCTTCCTTGCCCTGCATGCGGGCGCGGCGCACCAGCACGTCCTGAATGGTGTTGTTCAGCATGTGCCCCATGTGGAGCACGCCCGTCACGTTTGGCGGCGGGATGACGACGGTGTAAGGCTTCTTGCGGGGGTTGGGTTTGGCTTTGAAAAAGCCCTGCTCCTGCCAACGCTGGTACCATTTGGCTTCAACGTCGGTGGGCGAGTAGGTGGTGGCGAGGGACATGTGAAATTAAAAGAAGCAGAAAGAACAAAAATAGGCATTAGTCAGGCAGGGCGAGACAACTGCCAGCGCGGCTCCTTTTCAAATTCGACTTAAACCATTCTCTTTCAATCGTCACCCCAGGCATTTTCTGTCTTCACCTATAATTCACGATGCCGTCCTCTGCCTCAACATTATGCCCGCTTCACGGTTCACCAAACGGCTCCTGAAGGCCTTCATGCACCTTGTGAATTTCATGCAAGGGGGCTATTATTGCTTTTAATGACTATTTAATCTTGGCCTTGTTTCCGCTGCTTACCTTTGGTTAGCGACCATAAAAAGGCTTCCGAGTTTAATCTCAGCGTTGTACCTTACTAAATATTTCGACCGCCTTTTCCTTGTTTTTGCCAATGGCTGCGCTTTTTTCCTTCCGCAAACCCATTCCTGCCGCCCCGCCGCCACCGACAGTGCCTGCCCCGGTGGGCACCCTGCGCGTGGGAATGGGCCAGCTGTTGGTAGAGGGCGGCGAGCCCGCCCGCAACCTGGGCCGCGCCGTGGAACAAATAGCCCAAGCCGCCGCTCGCAAATGCGACCTAGTGCTGCTGCCCGAAACCCTCGATTTTGCCTGGACGCACCCCAGCGCCCTCTACGAAGCCCAGCCCATTCCGGGGCCTTTCAGCGACGTGCTGTGCCGTGCCGCGGCCGAACACGGCCTGTACGTGTGCGCCGGCCTGACGGAACGCGCCGCCGACGGCCGCAACTACAATGCCGCCATCCTCATCGACCCACAGGGCGAGATAATTGTCAAGTATCATAAAATCAATTTACTGGCCGTCGAACAACCCTTTTACGCAGTAGGTCAGACGCTGAATGTAGTGGACACGCCTCTGGGCAAAATCGGGGTGAATGTGTGTGCCGACAACTACATCGACGGCCTATCTATTGGCCACACTCTGGCCCGCATGGGCGCCGAGTTCATCATTGCCCCGGCATCCTGGACGGTCGACTACTCCATCACGGAAGAAAGCGACCCGTACCAGGAAAAATGGGTGAAGCCGTTCTCAATCCTGGCCAAGCTCTACAACGTAGTAGTAATTAGCACGACGTCGGTGGGCTACATCGTGGGCGGGCCCTACGAAGGCAAGAAAAGCGTCGGCTGCTCGCTGGCCGTCGATGCCCACGGCGTGCAAGCGCAGGGGGCCTTCAATGAATTTGCCGGCGAGCTGGTGGTGGCCGACCTGGCCCGCCCCCACCGCCCCGAACGCGGCACCGACATCGGCCTCATGCTACAACGCAAAGGCTACAAATTTGACCAACTGCCTTAGCTTTCGCGTATTGCTTTTCGCATTGGTTCGCTAGCTGTCTTCCTGACCTCTACCGTTTGATTCCCGCCTCTTCCCATCGCTTCCAGCGGCTGCTACCCACCCCACTTATCAGCAGTCTTCCACTACATCCTCCTTCCCTTGCTTACACAAGTATACCCCGCCGAGGACGCTGTTTCGGCTTCGCCACCGCACGACCATCAGCGCTGTACGCGGTGCGTGATGGACACCACTGTGCCGGGCATTTCCTTCAATGAAGAAGGGACCTGCTCGTTTTGCGAAGTGCATGACCGTATGGAACAGGCTTTTCCCGTGGGCGAAGCCGGGCTTCGCACTGTGCAGCGCTTGGCCGACGAGATGCGGCGCGCCGGCCAGGGCAAGCGCTACGACTGCGTATTGGGCGTGAGCGGCGGCCGCGACAGCTCCTACACCCTGTGGTATTGCGTGACGCAGCTAAAGCTGCGCCCGCTGGCCGTGCATTTCAACGACGGCTTCGGCAACCCCGTGGCCGGCGAAAACATGGTGCGCGCCTGTCAGCGCTTGGGCGTGGAGCTGCGCACCATTACCTCGGACTGGCGCGAGTCGAAGGACCTGAAAATTGCCTTTCTCAAGGCCTCCGTGCCCGACATGGAGGAAGGCACCGACCTGGGCATTGCCACGGCCCTCTACGGCGTGGCGGCCAAGGAAGGTGTGCAGCACCTGGTTATTGGCCAGTCGTTTCGCACCGAAGGCATTGCGCCGCTGAGCTGGAATTTTCTGGACGGCCGCTACCTGCGGGCCGTGCACAAGCAGTTTGGCACGGTGCCGCTGCGGCCCTGGAAGCCCGCCGACCCGGGCTTTAATCTCGGCATTAAGGAAATGTTTTACTACGCTTTCCTGCGCCGCATCAAGACCGTAACGCTGCTCTACCACCTCGACTATGTGCGCACGGACGTGGACGAGCTGCTGGTGCGCGAGCTGGGCTGGAAAAGCCCCGGTGCCCATTACGCCGACGACCTTTACCAAAGCCTGATTTATTACCTCAACCGCGTCAAATTCAACATCGACCGGCGGCTTTTCAACTACTCGGCGCTGGTGCGCTCGGGGCAAATGAGCCGGGAAGTAGCCATGGACCGGATTTCCCACATCAATTCAATTGAAGATGAGGCCGTTATTTCCCTGTGCATTAAGCGGCTGGGCCTGACGCGCGCTGAATTTGACCGGATTGTGGCCGCTCCGCCCAAAACGTTTCACGATTACCCCAACAGCTACGCCCTGCTCCGCCTGCTCCGCCTGCCCATCAAGCTGATGAGCCGGCTCAACCTGATTCCGGAATCGGCCTACGACAAGTATTTTAACTGCGGCACCTGAGGATGGCAAGGTGCTGAGGCGCCGGAGAAATAATTATGTAAAAAGGGCCTTTAGCTACGCTTCAGGTTACATTTTTACAGCAAAATTCCGGCTTGGAGTCAACCGAAAAAGGGCGCGTGACGTATCTTCGCGGCCACTGCTTTGGCACTATTTCTCACCTCACCAATTTACCCGCCCCGGCCATGATAGATGACGACGACCTGGACGACGACTTGCTCGACGACGACGATTCCCTGGACTCTTACGCCAAGAAAGGCGGCGCTGCTGCCCTCGGCAATACGGAAGACCGCCTCTCGGCCAAATACGCCGATTACCTGATGTGGACCGACACGGGCTCGTCGCACGACGAGGCGCTGGACTTGGCCAACATGACCGAAGAAGAGTTTGTGGAAGCTGAACGGGCCGAAAACTCCGACCGCGGCGGCTTCACCAGCCTCGACGACGATGAGGATGAGTTTGCCGACGACGACGACGAAGACGACGAAGGCTATAGCAGCGGCCGCGGCAGCCGGCGCGGCAGCAGCTTCGACAGCGACGACTACTAGTTGTTCGTTGTTGGCCGCCAGAATGGACGTGCTGAAAACGTCATGTTTCGACTTCGCTCGACACGACGCTTAGCTGGTAAAATACTCCAACGACTTTTAAGGCAATATAAAGCCCCACCTGGACAATCCAAGTGGGGCTTTTTGATTATACCCAGCAACTGACAACCCAGATGCTAGCGGCCGAAAACCTGCTTGAGAATGTCAGTGGTGCGGGCCGCCGGGTTTTTGCGAATTTTGGCTTCTTCCTGGGCCAGCAGGATGAAAAGGCCATCTACTGCCTTCTGAGTCGTGTAATCGGCGAGGCTGAGATTAACCGGAGTCATCAGCGGAATCTTGTTGTATTTGTCGGTGATGGTGGCGTAGGCGCGGCCGGCGCCCACCTGGTCGATGGCGGCTTCGATGTCGGGGTGGAAAGCCGAAATGAGCTGGGACTGGGTCGACTTGCGCAGGAACTGCGTGGCCGCGTCGGTGGAGCTGCTGGTTACCAGCGACAGAGCATCGGTGATGCTGATGTTGGTAAGCGCGTTCAGGAAAATATCCTTGGCTTTGGGCGCGGCGGCTTCGGCGGCCCGGTTGAGCTGGGTTTCGAACTGCGTAAAGACGGTAGTCATGCCCGGCAGGCGGCCCACGGTACTCTTCACGATTTCCAAATCAGGCGGCACCGGGATGTGGATGTCGTCGTTCAGGTTGAAGCCGTCGGGCTCCGAAGCAAACTGTACGGCTTTGGTGATGCCTTTATTGAGGGCGTCTTTGATGCCGGCGCTGGCCTGGGCCTCGGTGAGCGGCGCGGGGGCGGGCGTGACCACAGCGGGCGTGGCGGCAGCTTTGGTTGCCGCGGCTTTCGCGGCAGCAGCTTTGGCGGCGGCGGCTTTGGCAGCGGCCGTTTTGGCGGCAGCGGCTTTGGCGGCGGCGGCCTTCTTGGCAGCAGCGGTTTTGGCGGCGGTAGTTTGGGCGTGGGCGGGGGCGGCGGTGGCCAACAGGCCGGCTACCAGCAGGGCACTGGCGATGCGAGTAAACATGGAATAAACTGACGCGGCGGGAAAACCGGATGGCCCCTATGGCTGTCCTTGGACCGTCGCTTGCGCAAATTGAAGACAATTTTGCGGCCAAACCTATTTTTTCGTCAAACCCATGCCTGCCTCCACCCCACTTTCCGCCGCTACAGCTGCCCCTGCTACGCCCGCCGCGCCGCCTGCCGTCGAAATCATGACCATCGGCGACGAGCTGCTGTACGGGCAAGTGGTGGACACCAATTCGGCCTTTATGGGCCAGGAACTGGGCAAAATTGGCCTGCGTGTGCGGCAGATTTCCTCGGTATCGGACCGGGCCGATGAGATTGTGGCAGCGCTCGACCAAGCCCGACAGCGGGCGCAAGTTGTCCTCATCACCGGCGGCCTCGGCCCCACCAAGGACGACCTTACCAAGCACGTGCTGGCCCGCTACTTCGGCACCGAGTTGGTGATGCACGAGCCCACGCTGCGCCACGTGGAGGAAATTTTCAAGCGATTCCAACGGCCCATGCTCGACGTGAACCGCCAGCAGGCCCTCGTGCCCGCCAACTGCGAGGTGCTGCATAACGCCGTAGGCACTGCGCCCGGCATGTGGTTCGAGGACCGGGGCACCGTGTTTGTGAGCATGCCCGGCGTGCCCTTCGAGATGAAGCGCCTGATGACCGACCACGTGCTGCCGCGCCTGCAAAGCCAGTTTCACATCGCGCCTATTGAGCACGTGGTGGTGATGACGGCCGGCTTGGGCGAGTCGTTTCTGGCCAAGCAGATTGAGGACTGGGAAGAAGCCCTGCCCGCCAATCTCAAGCTGGCCTACCTGCCCAGCTTCGGGGCCGTGCGCCTGCGCCTGACGGGCACCGACGACGGCCAGCCCGACCTGCGTGGCCGCATGCTGGCCCTGCTGCCGGCCTTGCGCGAGCGCATCGGCGAGTACATTTTTGCCGAGGAGGAAACGACCATTGAAGCCGCTATCGGCCAGCTGTTATTAGCGAAAGGCCTCACCGTAGGCACGGCCGAAAGCTGCACCGGCGGCCTAGTAGCCCAGCGCCTCACCAGCGTGCCGGGCAGTTCGGGCTACTTCCGGGGCGCCATCGTGGCCTATCACAACGACATCAAGCAGGAAGAGCTGGGGGTTAAAACCGAAACCCTGGCCCGGTACGGCGCCGTGAGCGAAGCCACCGTGCGCGAAATGGCCGAAGGCGCCCGCAGCCGCTTGGGCGTGGATGTGGCGGTGGCCACCAGTGGCATCGCCGGCCCCGGCGGCGCCACCGAAACCAAAAAAGTGGGCACCGTGTGCCTCGCCTACGCCGACGCGCACCAGACCATCAGCCGCGAGTACGTGCTGGACCGCGGCCGGGCGCTGAACGTGGAATACGCCGCTCAGTCGCTGCTCACGCTGCTACGGCAGCAGCTGGCACAGGAGCAGGTGCGGCCGTTGCAAGTGTAGCGCAGCAAATTAGCGGGTGTCATTTACTGCGCGCAAATCAATGCGTGTTCTATAACAAGCAGCGCAAAATGGTTGAATCCTCGTATCACGAATTCTCTGTGTCGTCAGCCATGGGTTATAAAGGGCACAGGTTTATCGTTGCCAAAGACACCGTTTTGGAGGTAGTGGATAGCATACACTAATTCCTTGGCCAGCGCCTGCAGTCCTCCTCCGCCCAAATACTGTTTACTTTCCGGTTACTGTGCGGCCCCAGCGAGTGTGTTCACGTAACTCACCAGGTCGTGCAGCTCGGCGGCCGAGTGGTAACCCAGGCCGTGGGCCTTGGCATAGGCTTGCAACTGACTGGAGTGGGCCGGAAACGCCGCCAGCAAGTCCTTCTTACCGTGGTGTAGCGGGCGGATTTCGCCAGAGGCCCACGCCAGGTAGAACTCGTCTTTGAGTTCGGTGAGGGTGCGAAAGGCTGCGGGTGTGTGGGCGGGTTGCCTGGCAGACCCAACCGGGAACTGACGGTTCGACCCTTCGGCCGGGAATGCCACCGTGCGGGGCACGTAGGACTGTCGACGCAGCAACAGCACCGGTCCCTCGCTAAGCTGTTCGAAAAAGGCAGGCTCGGCTCGCCGGTCCGGCCTCTCCGATGGCCACGGCAAGGTACGAAACAACCGCACCACCGTGGGGTCGAAAGTGGCCATGCCGCTCTTAGCGCTGTGCACGCGCAAGGGCGCTTGCCCCTGCACGGCGAAAGCGGCTACGGCGGCCGGCACAAAGGTGCGCACCGAGCCGTCAGGCTGCCCCAGGTACAGCAAATCGGTGGAAAACTGCACAGCCAGCGGCCCGGCCAAGGTATCGCCGCTGGCCAATACCACCCGGCTGAACTGAAACTGCAAATGCACTCCTTTGTTGAACTGCGCCACGGCAGGCCCGGCGGCCAGCAACCAACACCCGATAAGCCAAGCTTTCATGACGCGCAGAAAAGAAAGAACCGATAAGCAGCCTAAATATAAGCTACTTACCGGTTCTTCTGATGCTCAGCACCCTAGCATGGCAGTTTATGCCGCTTCTGGCGCGTCCGAGGTTACTTTGCGCATGATTTCGTGGCCCATCTTGTCGCGCTTGGTGGTCAGGTAGGCCTCGTTGTGCGGGTTGGAATGGATTTCGATGGGCAGGGTTTCGACGATTTCGAGGCCGTAGCCGATGAGGCCGGTGCGCTTGCGCGGGTTATTGGTGAGCAGGCGCATCTGGCGCACGCCGAGGTCGCGCAGGATGCTGGCGCCCACGCCGTAGTCGCGCTCGTCGCCCTTGAAACCCAGGTCCTCGTTGGCTTCCACGGTGTCGCGGCCCTGCTCCTGCAACTTGTAGGCTTTGAGCTTGTTGAGCAGGCCGATACCGCGGCCCTCCTGGTTCATGTATACGATAACACCGCGGCCTTCGCGCTCAATCTGGCGCATGGCCTGGTGCAGCTGGGGGCCGCAGTCGCAGCGGCACGAGCCGAAGATGTCGCCCGTCACGCAGGAGCTGTGCACGCGCACCAGCACCGGCTCGGGGCCGCTGATGTCGCCCTTCACCAGGGCCAGGTGCTTGGCGCCGTTCGAGTTTTGGGTGAAGGCGTATAGCTCGAAATCGCCGTGTTCGGTCGGCATCTTCACCGAGATTTCGCGGGTGATGAGGCTTTCCGTGGCAAGGCGGTACTTGATGAGGTCCTGCACCGAAATCAGCTTCAGGTCCCATTTTTTGGCCACGATTTCGAGGTCGGGCAGGCGGGCCATTTCGCCGTCTTCCTTCAGAATCTCAACCAGCACCCCAGCCGGCTCAAACCCAGCCAGGCGGGCCAGGTCCACAGCCGCTTCGGTGTGGCCGGCGCGGCGGAGCACGCCTTCCTTGCGGGCTTTGAGGGGGAAAATGTGGCCAGGCTTGCCCAGTTCTTCGGGCTTGGTGGCGGGGTCGATGAGGGCCAGAATGGTCTTGCTGCGGTCGGAAGCCGAGATACCGGTGGTCACGCCGTTCGTTAGCAAATCGACCGACACCGTGAACGGAGTGGCATGCAGGGCCGTGTTGTGGCCAACCATCAAGTTGAGGCCCAACTCTTCGCAGCGCTGCTCCGTGAGGGGCGTACACACGAGGCCGCGCCCGTGGGTGGCCATAAAATTGATGACTTCGGGCGTGGCCGAGCGGGCGGCGCAAATGAAGTCGCCTTCGTTCTCACGGTCTTCGTCGTCGACAACGATGACGACTTTGCCAGCGCGAATGTCTTCGATGGCGGATTCGATGGTATCAAGCATGGGATGGGTATTTCGGGCCATAACAACGGCGGCGCCTGCAAAGTTAGCCAACGGGGCCGCGCCGGTAGGACGACGGGCTAAGGCAGTGCGTCATGCTGAGCGCCGCCGAAGCTTCTCGCGTGCATCACTAATCCTTTTCAACGATTGAATTACTACCACACGCGAGATGCTTCGGCGGCGCTCAGCATGACGTACTGCAGCGGTAATCCGACTACTCAAACAGCGCTTCCAGCTGCGCCGTGGCGCCGGCCCAGGTGTAGTGGGCTTTCACAAATTCCTGCCCGCGGGTGGCGAGTTCTGCCGCTACCGTAGGGTTGTCGAGCAGGCCGATGATGTCGTGGGCGATGGCGGCGGCGGTTTCAGCCACGCACAACTCCTGCCCGTTGGTGCCGCCCAGGGCATTGTTGGCCAGCGGGGTGGTCACGCAGGGCAGATGCATGGCCATGCCCTCCAGCAGCTTGTTTTGCAGGCCCGTGCCCACCCGCATGGGCGCCACAAATACCCGCGCCGAAGCATAGGCTGCCCGAATATCGGGCACCCAGCCACTCACAATGACGTGCGCCGACGCCAGCGCCTGTACGCGCGGCGCGGGCGTGGTGCCGGCCACCAGCAGCCGGGCATCGGGGTGGCGGGCGCGCACCAACGGCATGATTTCCTCGGCCAGAAATGCAGCGGCGTCCACATTGGGATGGTAGCTCATGTTGCCCGAAAACAGCACGTCATATTCCTTCGCCACCTTCGGCAGGGGCCGAAACCGTTCGGCATCGATGCCATTGAGCACCACCCGAATTTCCTGGCGGCGCGGGTGCTGAATGAGCTGCCGGTCCTGGTCGCTGATGATGGTGTGGTGAGCGAACCAGTCGAAGGCTTCGGCTTCGTAGGCCAGCAGCCGGCGGGCTTCCAGCGCCATCACGGGGCGCTGCCACAACGGCGCCTGCGTAGCCCGCCGCGCCACCCCGGCCGAAAACACGTCCATGTAATCGAGCGTCATGGGCACCCGGCCGGCGTGGGGGCGCAGGTACTCGGCCATGCGGATGAGCTGGCAATAGACGTGGTCGGGCTGGAAGTCGCGCAGCAGCGCATCGACTTCGTGCTGGGCCCCGGCATCGTAGAAATAGCCCACTTGCAGCGGCCGGCCCGTGGCCAGCGCCCGGGCCATGTTGGCCGCAATGCCGGGCCGGTGCAGGCGATGCACCACCAGGCCGCCCCGGCACAGGGGCCGCACGGCCGCGTCGGCCTCGGGCGTCACGGCCTCGTCCGTCACGGCGAAAAGGCAGATTTTATGGCGCTCAGCCAAATATTTCAACTGGTGGAAGGCGCGCAGCTTGTCGCCCTTGTCGAGCGGGTACGGGAAGCGCGAAAGGAGAACGAGCAGCTTCATGCGGGCGGCGAGTGAGCGGGCGTGCCGGCCGGCGCGGGCAGAAGCAATTGCTCGTACAAATCGACGAAGCGCTGCACCACGCGGCGGTTGTCGTACACCTCGGTAGCGGTGCGGGCGGCGTTGGCGCCGATGCTGGTCAGGTCGACTTCGCCCCGGGCCCAGGTGCGCAGGAATTGGAGCCATTCGGCCGGGCTGTCGCGCACGATGATGTCGTGGCCGTCGCGCACGGCAATGCCCTCGGCGCCTAGTTTGGTGCTGAGAATGGCCTTGCCTACGGCCATCCCTTCGATGATTTTGACACGCATGCCGCCGCCGCTCAGGAGCGGCACCAGCATCAGCCCGTGCTGCTGCATAAAGGCCGGGGCTGACTCTACGAAGCCGTGCATGGTGACGTTTTCGGCCTTCAGATTGAGTAAGTGCGCGGGCGCGTTGCGGCCGGCAATGTGAAGCTCCACATCGGGAAATTCGGCGTGGAATGTGGGCCAGACCTCGCGCAAGAGCCACTCCACGCCTTCTTGGTTGGGCAGCCAATCAAGCGAGCCAATCATGAACAGCGTGCGCGACTGGGGCCGGATGGCGGGGTCGGGCTGCAGGCGGGCTAGGTCGGCACCGGCGGGGATGAAGACGATGGGCTCGGGGCAGTGCAGGGCGCGCAGGCGGTCGGCATCGGCCTCAGTGATGGCGGCAATGGCGTCGAACTGGCGCAGGTGGCGGCGCTCGAATTTCTCCAGCCGGTCGGCCATTGTTTTCAAAAAACGGCGCTTGAGCGGGTTGGTTTCGCGGCCGGCCAGCATCTGCCAGATGGTGTATTCCACGTTGTGGGCGCGTAGTACCAGCGGCGGCACCTGGAAATCCTGGCGGTGCTGCCGGCCCAGCAACTCAGCATACCAAGCCACGAAGGTGCCTTCCATCTGCACAATGTCAACCTTTTCGCCGCGCAAGATTTCCAGCAGCTTCTCCTCCACTGCCGGGCTCATGAACCGCTCCACGTTGTAGGGCTGGCGGCTGAAAAGCAGGTTTTTCAGGGCTTTGCCAGCCGAAATGGCCGTATCGACATCCACCAGCACCAGCCGCAGGTTGGGGCCGAGATGGGCCAGGGCATCGGCAGGCTGGCGGTGCTTGGGCGTATTAATGGCCAGCAGCGTGACGCGGTGACCGGCCTGCACGAGGCCAGCCGCCACGTCATACATGGCAATGGCCCCGCCGTCGTGGGGCGGAAATGGGACGCGCGGACAGAGTTGCAGAATGTGCATAGGGCCCGCAAAGGTAGAATAGGGCCGCGCTTTGTGAAGGGGTCGAATGAAGGTCTCAAGCTGCAGCCATCATCGCTCACAGTTGGCGAAACCGGACTTCGAAGGTTTCAATCTGTTCCTCACTGCCCAGCAACAGCAGCACATCGCCGGGAGCGGGCACGTAGTCGACGGGCGGGCTCACGAGCAGCGAGCCATCGGCTTGGCGCATGCCGATGATGGTGGCGCCCGTGATGGAGCGCACGTTGAGCTCGCGAATGCTGCGGCCGTGCAGGTCGCGCCGGAGCTGCTCGAAGGTCATTTCTTCGAGGCGCAGCTTGTCGGCGCTCAGGCCCGAAATCAGGTCGAGGAAGCGGATGACTTCGGGGCGCACCACGAGGTTGGCCATGTGCGAGCCGCCGATTTCGTCGGGCATCACCACGGAGTCGGCGCCGGCGGAGAGTAGCTTGCTTTCCGAGGTTTTCTGCGAGGCCCGGGCGATGATGCGCAGGCGCGGATTGAGGGCCCGGGCCGAAAGGGCCACAAAGACGTTGTCGGCGTCTTTGGGCAGGGCGGTGATGAGCGAAGAGGCCCGCTCCACGCCGGCTTGCTTGAGAATCCGGTCGGCCGTGGCGTCGCCGTACACGGCGAAGATGTTGCCGCCGGCCACGCCGTCGCCGTCGTAGTCCTCTTCGGTTTCACCTTCGGCATGGCTTTTTATCAGCTCCTGGTTCATTTCGATGACCACCACGCGCACACCATTGGCCACGAGTTCCTGGTAGGCCCGGCGGCCGTTACGGCCAAAGCCACACACGATGACATGGCCGCTAAAACGCTTGATTTCCTGGTCGGTTCGAATCATTCGATAAATTTTGCGCAGCTCGCCGTCAAAGATAAAGGAAGAGAAAACCGACACGAGGTAGGCCACCACCACTAGATTGTATAGAATGTAGAAGGAGACAAACAGCCGCCCGGCCAGCGAAAACGGATGAATCTCGCCGAAGCCGACCGTGGCGATGGTCGTCACGGTCATGTAAAAGGCATCGATGGGGTGGTAATGCTCGATGCCCATGAAGCCCGCCATGCCAAAAATCAGGCTCAGCCCGGTGAGGACGACGGCCAGAATCAGGCGGTTGATGTTGAGGCGCTGGAGCATTTTTTACAGTTGAATCCTCAAAGGAACGTCATGCAGAGCGCAGCGAAGCTTCTTGCCCGCGCAACGCAATCCAATCGACAGGATTAGTGGCTGCGGGCAAGATGCTTCGCTGCGCTCTGCATGACGTTCTTCTTCCTTATTCGAATAACTCAAGTGCCCCGCGCCACCACGGTGCCCAGCAGGGCGGCCAGCTCGTTATCCAGCTCCTTGAGGCGCTTGATGTCGCCGAGTATTTCGAACATCTCGGCATCTTCCAGCGGGTGGCGCAGGCGTTCGAGGCACTGGTCGAGCTCGCGCTGCACGTGGACTTTGTTGAGACGCAGCACGGCGTTGTCGCAGGCCAGTTGGGGCAGGTCGACTTCGTTGAAGACGTAAATTTCCTTGGTGCGCCAGTTGGGGCTGATTTCATAGCGCTCGGTGGCCAGGTCGGTGATGAGCTGACGGATGTCCTCGCGCTCGTTCTGGGCCAGCAGGCGGGCGTCGGGAAATCGGCCGGCCAGCAGCTCCTGCCGGCAGATTTCCCACATTTCGGCGTAGAGCGGCTTCTGGAGCGGGTACTCGCCGAGCTGGCCCATGAGGTAGCCGGCCACGCTCATTTCGGGCTCGATTTCGCGGCCGGCGTAGAGCACCAGCAGGCGCAGCACCTCGCGCTCGCACACCTGGAGCATGTCGGGAATTTCTTCCTCCTCGGCGGCCTTTTTAGGAGCGGAGGTGAACGAGTTTCCCAGAGACTCGGCCGCTTCGGCCCCGCCGTACATGAGCATTTCGGCCTCCTCCTCGTCGCTCATCGGACGCGTCGCCGGGGCCGAGCGCGGGTTTGAGCTGGGCGGGTACCCGGTATTGGCGCTGCCCGCGCCGCTGCCGTAGTTGCCGCGGTTGTCGCCTTGGCCGCTGAGCTTGGTTTGCTGGCTGGGCGACTTGACGAGCTTGTTGTACTCGGTGATGAGCACCTGCTCATCGATGCCGAACGTGGCCGACGTCTGCTGCAAAAACACTTGGCGCTTAATGGCGTCGGGCACTTTGGCGATGCTGTGCAGCACGTCACGGATGGCTTCGGCCTTCTTCACCGGGTCGCCGGAGGCCTCGCGGGCCACGAGCGTGGTTTTGAAAGTGATAAAGTCCTGGCTCTTGGTTTCGATGTACTCGGTGAAGCGCTGGTCGCCCACTTTGCGGATGTAGCTGTCGGGGTCGTCGCCGTCCGGAAACAACACCACGCGCACGTTCAGGCCGCCTTCGAGCAGCAAATCGGTGCCGCGCAGCGAGGCTTTGATGCCGGCCGCGTCACCGTCGTAGAGCACGGTCACGTTATCGGAATACCGCTTGATGAGCCGAATCTGGCCTTCCGTGAGCGAGGTACCCGACGAGGCCACCACGTTTTTAATCCCGCCCTGGTACAACGAAAGCACGTCCAGATAGCCTTCCACCAGATAGCAAACCTCCTGCGTCCGAATGGCCTGCCGGGCCTGGAACAGACCGTATAGCACATCGGACTTGTGGTAAATCTCCGACTCGGGCGAGTTCAGGTACTTCGCCATCTTGTCGTCGCGCTTCAGCGTGCGCGCCCCGAAGCCCACCACCCGGCCGCTGATGTTGTGAATCGGGAACATCACGCGGCCCCGGAACCGGTCGTAGCGCCGGCCGGTGTCCTTGCCCTGGTCGTCGGTGCGGATGACGGTGAGGCCGGTTTTTTCCAGGTATTTCTTGTCGAAACCGGCCGTTTCCGCGGCTTTCATGAGGTCGTCCCAACTGTCGAGCGAGTAGCCGAGCTCGAAGGTCTGGATGGTGCTCAGGTTGAGGCCGCGCTCCTTGAGGTAGCCGTAGCCGATGCTCATGCCCTCTTCGGAGTTGAGCAGCAGGCGGTGGTAGTGGTTTTTGGCGAAATCGGAAACGATGAACTGCGAGTCCCGCTCGTTCTGCTCCAGCTGCTGCTGGGGCGTCTTTTCCTCCTCCTGAATCTCGATGGCGTACTTCTTGGCCAGGTACTTGAGCGCCTCTACATAGCTGGTGCCCTCCACGTCCATCACAAACTGCACCACGCCGCCGGCCTTGCCGCAGCCGAAGCACTTGTACAGGCTCTTGGCCGGGTTTACGGAGAAGGATGGGGACTTCTCGTTGTGGAACGGGCACGGGGCCCACAGGTTCTGGCCCTTGCGCTTGAGCTGCACGAAGTCGCCGACGACTTCCACGATGTCGGCGGTCTGGATGATGTGGTCAACTAATTCTTTGGGGATGCGGGCCATGGGTGGCTATTCGGGGGCAAATGGGGCGGAAGCGGCTAATACAAGAACGTCATGCTGAGCGCAGCCGAAGCATCTCGCGTGCCACCACTAACTCAATCGTTCTGCGGTTTTGATTACTACCACACGCGAGATGCTTCGGCTGCGCTCAGCATGACGTTCTAAACGAAGTTCTGATAGTGCGACAGTACGTGACACAACAAATTTCGCCCTACTTTCTCCTACGTCCTACCTTTGCCCGGAATAAACTCCGCGCAAGATGCCCGCATACCGCCCCGAAGAGATTGAAAAGAAGTGGCAGGCCCACTGGAAAGCGCACCGCACTTTCCGCACCGAGAACCACTCCGACAAGCCCAAGTACTACGTGCTCGACATGTTCCCCTACCCCTCGGGGGCGGGCCTGCACGTGGGGCACCCGCTGGGCTACATTGCCTCCGATATCGTGACGCGCTACAAGCGCCTGCGCGGCTTCAACGTGCTGCACCCCATGGGCTTCGACTCCTTTGGCCTGCCCGCCGAGCAGTACGCCATCCAGACCGGCCAGCACCCCGCCATCACCACCGAGAAGAACATTGAAACCTACGTGCAGCAGCTCAGCAGCCTCGGTTTCAGCTACGACTGGAGCCGCGAAGTGCGCACCTCGGATGCCTCTTATTACAAGTGGACGCAGTGGATTTTCCTCAAGCTGTTCAACTCCTGGTACAACCTCGATACCGATAAGGCTGAGCCCCTCACCGAGCTCACCGCCCGCTTTGCCGCCAGCGGCAGCGAGGGCATCCGCGCCGCCGGCGACGATGGCGACCGCCTCAGCTTCTCAGCCGGCCAGTGGGCCTTGTTCTCGGAAAAGCAGAAGCTGGCCGCCGTGCTCCCCTACCGCCTCGCCTACCAGCAGGACACCTACGTGAACTGGTGCCCCGGCCTGGGCACGGTGCTCTCGAACGATGAAGTGAAAGACGGCCTGAGCGAGCGCGGCGGCTTCCCCGTCGAGCGCCGCCTCATGCCCCAGTGGAACCTGCGCATCACTGCCTACGCCGACCGCCTCCTGCAAGGCCTCGACCAGCTCGACTGGCCCGATGCCGTGAAGGAAATGCAGCGCAACTGGATTGGCAAGAGCATCGGCGCCGAAGTCACCTTCCCGGTGCAGGGCTCCGAAACCGCCCAAATCAAGGTCTACACCACCCGCGTCGACACCATTTACGGCGCCACCTTCCTGGTGCTTGCCCCCGAGCACGAGCTGGTGGACGAACTCACCACGCCCGGCCAGCGCGCCGCCGTCGATGAGTACATCGCTGCCACCAAGCGCCGCTCGGAGCGCGACCGCATGACCGACGTGAAGGCCGTGTCCGGCGTCTTCACCGGCGCCTACGCCCTGAACCCGGTGAACAACGAGCCCGTGCCCATCTGGCTGGCCGACTACGTGCTGGCCGGCTACGGCACCGGCGCCGTGATGGCCGTGCCCAGCGGCGACCAGCGTGATTACCTGTTCGCCAAGCACTTCAACCTGCCCATCCCCGCCATCTCCGATGCCCAGCAGGGCCTCGACCAGCAGGCCGACCCCACCAAAGAAGGCCGCTACATCAATTCCGGCATCATCAACGGCCTCACCTACAAGGAGGCCACGCAGAAGCTCATTGCCTTCCTCGAAGAGAAGGGCCTGGGCAAAGGCAAGGTGAATTTCCGCCAGCGCGACGCCATTTTTGGCCGCCAGCGCTACTGGGGCGAGCCCATTCCGATTTACTACAAGGACGGCACCGCCTACGGCATCGCCGAGGCCGACCTGCCGCTGGTGCTACCCGAAATCGACGAATACAAGCCCACCGAAACCGGCGAGCCGCCCCTCGGCCGCGCCCAGGATTGGCTTTATAAAGGCAAATACCCCTACGAGCTGAGCACCATGCCCGGCTGGGCGGGCTCGTCGTGGTACTACCTCCGCTACATGGACCCCACCAACGAAGCCCGCTTCGTATCGGAGGAAGCCGAGCAGTACTGGGGCAGCGTTGACCTCTACATGGGCGGGGCCGAACACGCCACCGGCCACCTGCTCTACGCCCGCTTCTGGTACCTATTCCTGAAGGACTTGGGCCTCGTCAGCAGCAACGAGCCATTCCAGAAACTGATTAACCAGGGGATGATTCTGGGGGTTTCGGAGAAGATTTATCGATTGAATCAGGCTGTGAAGCCTGAGGCAACAACTGCGGAAACTCAAGCAGCCTTGGATACTCCTTTCACCAAGCTGCATTTTTCGTCAAGTGAATTTGAGCTCAGTTTGCCAACGAAGAATGTATTTGTCAGCCAGGACATCCGAGACAGATTCCGCCCAACTGAAGGTGTTAGCTCCGGCAGTTTAACGGCACTGCATGTTGACATTTCGCAAGTCGAAAACAATAAACTTGATATTGATAAGTATCTGTCATCGCACCCAGATATTCAGGATGCGGTTTTCGTTTGTGCTGGTGGCTATTGGCAAAATGGCAGCTTCACCGCTTTCCCATTCGGTGGCTCTGATGTCTTCCTGACTGCTTCGGAAGTCGAGAAAATGTCGAAGTCGAAATACAATGTTGTTAACCCCAACATTCTAATCGACAAATACGGCGCGGACGCCCTGCGCCTCTACGAAATGTTCCTCGGCCCGCTGGAGCAGTACAAGCCCTGGAACACCAACGGCATCAGCGGCGTGGGCGGCTTCCTCAAGAAGTTCTGGCGCCTCTTCCACCCCGAAGACGGCCCCCTCGCCGTCACCGATGAGCCCGCCACGCCCGCCGAGCTCAAGGTGCTGCACCGCGCCATCCAGAAGGCGCAGGAAGACATCGAGAAGTTCAGCTTCAACACCTCCGTCAGCCTGTTTATGATTACCGTGAACGAGCTCACGGCACTCAAGTGCCACAAGCGCGCCATCCTGGAGCCGCTGGTGCTGCTGGTGTCGCCCTACGCGCCGCACCTCGCCGAGGAGTTGTGGCAGGAGTTGGGCCACGAGGCCGGCAGCATCTCCACGGCCAGCTACCCCGAGTTCCGCGAGGAATTTCTGGTGGAGGACACCGTGACCTACCCGCTGGCCATCAACGGCAAGGTGCGCGAGCAAATGCAGTTCGCCGCCGCCGCCACCGCTGCCGAGATTGAAACCGCCGTGCTGGCCTCCGATTTCCTGGCCAAGCACGGCGAAGGCAAATCGGCCAAGAAGGTGATTGTGGTGCCGGGGCGCATGGTGAACGTGGTGGTGTAGGCTAACGGAACGGTCATGCTGAGCGCAGCCGAAGCATCTCTACCGCAGTAGTAATTATTTACTCTCGCGGTAGAGATGCTTCGGCTGCGCTCAGCATGACGGTTTGGATATTTCTAAAAGAGGCCCGTTGCGATTGCAACGGGCCTCTTTGCTCTTAGCATCGTGGCGCGTCTTTAGCGGCTAAGGCAGCAGCTTGGCCGGCTGGCCGGAAGCGTCAACGAGCTGCATCACCGGCTGGTCGTGCGTGTCGATGTAGATTTTGAGGCGCACACGCCCTTTGGAATCGCGCAGAAATAGGCCGGTTTCGCCGCTGGCCGCCCGGCCCAGAAACAGCCGCTCCGCCCCCAGCTGGTTCGAGGCCACGAGCTGCGCTACGCCGCGCCGGTAGGCGGCCGTGTCGTGCAGGGCGGTTAGTGAATCGAGGTAGGCCAGTTCCCGGGTCAGGGGGAAGCTGTCGTTGCGGTCCCAGAGCTTCAGGCCGTAGCTCCTCACCACCGGGCCGGTGCCGGCGCGCTGGTCGTATTGCAGCTGCATCAGCTGGTCGTTGCGGAACTGGTCGATGGAATACACCATGCTGGCCTCGCGCGGGTTGCCGTTGTATAGCAGGCCGCCGCATTCGTCGCCTGCCTCGTTGAAAAAAGTCAGGCCCGCTCCGCGCTCGCGCGCTGGCAGGGACCGTCCGTTCAGCATGCCCGGGTGCTGCCGCCGGCTGCCGCTAATCACCATTTTGAGCTGGCCGTCCGGCTCCACGATGTTGATGCGCTCGGCCGTCAGCACCGGGCTCCGCTGGGTTTGCAGCAGATAAACCAGCGCCAGTAGCAGGCCTACGACGAGCAGCGTGAGCACTCCTACCCACACCTGGAGCAGCCGGAGCGATTTGTTGGCATCAATCATAACAAAGTGCTGGGGGTAAGTTTAGAAAGAAGGTTTATATACGACAGCATTGAGCGTACCCGGTTGAACAGCAAGACAAAACATGATAGCATTCTGCGTCACGTCAGCTTCTTTTGGACAGGAAGCTACCGGCTTCGATAGTCTTTTTTGGAGAAGCAAAAGAGGCCAATGCGCATTTACTGAAGCGGGACCGCCACGTCTTTCCGCTGGCTGGCAGTACGTTTGCCCTCACACTATTTCTCGTTCATAAATGACCGGTTTTTCCTGGCTGAATTTTAAGCTCCTGCGAACCCAACGGCAGGTTTTCGGCGCAATAGCTACCGGGCTGCTATTGCTGCTCAGCTTCACAAGCCGCGCCCAAACCACCGACGCGGCCGGCCCCCTGCTCACGCCCGAGCAATTCCTGGGCTACAAGCTGGGCGCGCAGTTCACGCCGCACGCCGAGCTGCTGCGCTACGTGGCCCACATCACCGCCCACTCGCCCGGCCGCATGAAACTGGTGCGCTACGGCAGCACCTACGAAAAGCGCCCGCTCGAAGTGGTGCAGATTGCCAACGCCGAAACCTTCGGCCGGTTGGAAGACGTGCGTCACAACAATCTGAAATTGGCCGGTCTGGAAAGCGGCACCGGCCAGCGCCAGCAGCCGGCCGTGTGCTGGCTGAGCTACAACGTGCACGGCAACGAGGCGGTGAGCTCCGAAGCCGTGATGCAGGTGCTCTACGACCTGGCCAACCCGCAGGACCAGCAGATGCAGGACTGGCTGAAAAACACCGTCGTCATCGTCGACCCCTGCATCAACCCCGACGGCCATGACCGGTACGTGAACTGGTACAACCGCGTCCGCAACCAGTCGGTGAATGCCAGCCCCGACTCTTGGGAGCACCACGAGCCCTGGCCCGGTGGCCGCTTCAACCACTACTATTTCGACCTGAACCGCGACTGGGCCTGGCAAACTCAGCAGGAAACCAAGCAGCGCATCGCCCTCTACAACCAGTGGCTGCCCGAGGTCCACGCCGACTTCCACGAGATGGGCCCGAACAACACCTACTACTTCTCGCCCGCCGCCAAACCTTACCACGCCGACCTCACGGCTTGGCAGCGCAAGTTTCAGGGCGTGCTGGGCGACTACAACAAAGTGGCCTTCGACAAGAACAACTGGCTGTATTTCACCCGCGAAGTCTACGACCTGTACGCGCCCACCTACGGCGACACCTGGCCCAGCTTCAACGGCGCCATTGGCATGACGTATGAGCAGGGCGGCGGCGGGGCCGGCGGCCTGGCCTACGCCCGCCTCGACGGCGACACCCTGACGCTGGCCCAACGCATTGCCCACCACCACGCCGCCAGCCGCGCCACCATCCAGGCCACCGCCGAGCGGCACGACGACCTCGTGCGCGAGTTCCAGAGCTACTTCGCCAACGCCGCCAGCAAGCCCCAGGGCGAGTTCAAAAGCTACGTAATGTCGGCCGGCAACGACCCCGGCCAGCTCCGCGCCTTCACCCAGTACCTCGACCGCAACCAAATTCGCTACGGCTATGCCCCGAAGCGTGTCAAAACCAAAGGCTTCAACTACACCACCGGCAAAACCGGCGACGTCACCATCGAGCCGCGCGACGTGGTTATCAGCATGTATCAACCCAAATCGACGCTGGTGAAGGTGCTGTTCGAGCCCAAGTCGCAACTCGAAGACTCGCTCACCTACGATATAACCTCCTGGGCCCTGCCCTACGCGTTTGGCCTGAAGTCCTACGCCGTGCCCGGCCGCCTCGATGCCTCGGCCGGCGCGCCCGCCACGGCCAGCGTGAAAGGGAGCGCCGCCACCGCCGACCGCCCCTACGCCTACCTAGCCCGCTGGAACTCCTTGCAGGACGTGCGCTTCCTCAGCCGCCTGCTGCAACAGAAAGTGAAGGTGCGCTACGCTGAAAAGGCCTTTGAATCGGAAGGCCAGCAGTACGCGCCCGGCACGCTCATCATCACCCGCACCGGCAACGAGGGCCTCGGGGCGCGGTTCGACCAGCTGGTGCGCGCCCAGGCCGACTCGGCCGGCACGACGGTGATGGCCGTTAAATCGGGTTTTTCGACTTCGGGGCGCGACCTAGGTTCCAGCTCGGTGCACTTCGTGAAGCAGCCCACGGTGGCCGTGGTGGCCGGGCCGGGCGTGGATGCCACGGCGTTTGGCGAGGTGTGGCACTTCTTCGAGCAGCAGCTCGGCTACCCGCTCACGGTGCTGGGCACCGACTACCTCAACCGCGTTTCGCTGAATAAATACGACGTCCTCATTCTGCCTAACGGCGGCTACGGCGACGTGTACAACGACCGCAACCTCGAAAGCCTCAAAGCCTGGGTGCGCGACGGCGGCCGCCTCATCGCCTTGGAAGGCGCGGCCAAATTCCTGTCTGGCAAAAAAGACTTCCTGCTCAAGCCCAAAACCACCGATTCCACTGCCATCAAGAAAGACCTGAAGGCTAACCCCTACCGCCTGCTGCGCCGCTATGGCGACGCCGAGCGCGAGGAAGCCGAAGACGCCGTGCAGGGCAGCATTTACCGCGTGCAGCTCGACAACACCCACCCGCTAGCCTTCGGCTACGGCGGCACCTACTTCGCCCTGGTGCGCAACCCGCTCAACTACAGTTTCCTGGGCAAAGGCGGCTGGAACGTGGGCGTCATCAAAAAAGACAGCTACTCGGCCGGCTTCACCGGCACCAAGGCCCGGAAGGAACTCAGCGACACGTTCGTCGTTGGCACCCAGGATTTAGGGCGCGGCTCGGTGGTGTACTTGGGCGACAACCCGCTTTTCCGCGCCTTCTGGCAGGGCGGCAAGCTGATGTTTGGGAATGCCGTTTTTCTGGTCGGGCAGTAAGCACCGTAGCTTGGACTCTGCGAGTCCGAGCTACAGTTTTAACGCCGCTTTTACGGCCTTGGGCAATGATGCCCGCACCAACTCATACGAGTGGTCAATCAACTC
>NZ_JAUQSX010000008.1 GCF_030581005.1 Hymenobacter mellowenesis
GGGGACCAGCCTCTCAGCTCCCCTAGCCATCGTCGCCTTGGTGGGCCGTTACCCCCCCAACTAGCTAATGGCACGCAGCCCCATCCGAATCCAATAAATTTTTAACAACTACACGATGCCGTGTTATTGTCTTATGCGGTATTAATCCGCCTTTCGGCGGGCTATCCCCCAGATTCGGGTAGGTTGGCTACGCGTTACGCACCCGTGCGCCACTATCGTATTGCTACGACCGTTCGACTTGCATGTATTAGGCCTGCCGCTAGCGTTCATCCTGAGCCAAGATCAAACTCTCCATTGTAAAATGTTCTACACCATTCCGAAGAATGGCTGATGTCGAGTGCGAATCCGACTCGTATTGACGAGTTCTATGTATTCGTGTTACGCTTGTAATTTCTACTTCCAACACTGCTGTTGAAAGCCCTTACTATTTATCTTTTCCAAACATTCAAAGAACGTGTGTCAACTCCATTTGAGGTGACCGTGTGGCTGTTAGCAGCCGGTGTTTCTTCTTTTCGTTTTCCCCTTCTGGCGATTGGGAGTGCAAAGGTAAGAAGAAGTTTTGAAGTGGCAAGCGAGAGGCGAAAATTTTATTCTTTCTTCGTTTCGCTTTTCAAACTGTTGCCGCCTCCTGTTGAAGCGGGGTGCAAAGGTAAGGCGCTTTTTTCGGCTTTCACAAGGGCTTTCGAAATTTAATTTTCGAGGGCTTTGGCGAAGCGGCACGGCGGACAATACACGTATCGTGGCCGTGAAGTTCCTGTCCTTTTCAAATTTTCTGTCGGAGCAGTTGCTTTGGCAGAACCCGAGGCCCGGTTGGCGATTGGGAGTGCAAAAGTAAGAGGAATTTCTGGGGTGGCAAGGGGTAACAGGCAACTTTTGTGGGGGAGCGGACGTAGCGGAGACGGTTTTGAGGCGGCGTGGTGTTTGGAATCAGCGACTTATAGCGCAACGGTTTTTTAGAAAATTTTAGCGGATGGGTTCAGGGGCGAAGAATTCGGTGAGGTTGGGGCGGTATTGACTACAGCCGGCTGCTACATGTGCTCTGAGCTGGTTGGGGGGATACGGTGAAGATGATGCTATTCTGCTTGTGGCACGGCCATTTGTGATAGGTTTCATGGCTGGAGACAGTTTGAGGCATTGGGTGACGGTGGACACCAAATAAAAATGTGATTCTAATGGCCTGCCATGGTTTTGAATTACGTGGCGGGTTTCAGCCTCCGTTCAAACTCAACTTAAACTTATATGATATGCTATAGGCCCGAACATGTGCAGGCCGGTTGGGTTATGGCCATAGGTTTCAGTAGCTACTGTAGCATCTGCTTCAGCGCGTGCTGAGCTTGAACGAATACTTCTTATTATAATAAGATTGGCAAATGATGAAGCATTATCTTCTTACGGCTGCGCTGGCGGCAATTACGCTTCAAGCACAGGCCCAAACTGCTGCCACTGCACCGCGGGTGGCCGCCAACAAGATTGTAACCAGGAATGGTCTGCTCACAGTGCAGCCCATCACGCACGGCAGCGTGGTACTTACTTGGAATGGTAAGACTATTTATGTGGACCCTTATGGTGGGGCCGAGGCTTATGTCGGACTGGCCGTACCTGACATCATCCTTAATTACGGATATCCACGGTGACCACCTAGACCTGAAGACGCTGGCCGGCTTATCGGTGGGCAAGGCGCTAATGGTGGTGCCGAAAGCAGTGGCAGAGAAGCTGCCATTGGAATACAAAGCGCAGGTCCGCATTCTTAGTAACAGTCAGCGGCTCGATACGCTGGGCATAGGAGTTTCGGCCATTGCGATGCACAACCTGCCTGATGCGGCTGATGCGCCTCATACCAAAGGCCGGGGCAACGGTTATGTGCTGAACCTGGGCGGCAAAAACGTGTATCTATCTGGCGACACGGAAGATACAGCTGAAATGCGTGCCTTGAAAGGCATTGATGTGGCCTTTGTGTGTATGAACCTGCCCTATACCATGGATGTGAACCAGGCCGCGCAGGGCGTGCTGGCCTTCAAGCCGGGCATTGTGTACCTGTACCATTATCGGGGCCAGAACGGCCTGGGCGACGTGGTGGCGTTTAAGAAAACGGTGAACGCGGCCAATAAGAAGATTGATGTGCGGCTGCGCAATTGGCACTTGGCAGCTAAATAAGGTACTATAACTATTTTGGAGGGTTGGTTAAGTGGCGGAAATGGGCTCCGCTTGCCTCCAGTGCAGGTTGATGATATTGTTAATGTAATGCTCTATATCGACTGAAGTGCTGTAAGACGAGCGGGCCAGATGGTGCGCTCGTTTCGTTTTCGCTTTGGCGTATGGCGTAAGTATTGGTTTAATTCTTAGTAGCAATGCTGCATCGATAATTGTTTGAATTTTGTGATTATCAGTTTGATTCCTGATTTCAATCGGGATGTGGTTAGAGAACTTTTTGAAGCAGGTTAAATTATCTGTAAACCAGCTAATTAAATTATAATTAGATGTATAGTTCCAGCGTGAGGTGGACGGGTCTTGGGTAAAGAGGTGGTATTCTTTTGCCACGGCGCACAGACGAATTCGGGAGGGGTCAGCCCGCGCAGGGTCTCCAAGCGCTTGGCGGGGTTGTACGCCATCAAAAGACCTGCAAGTGCTTATTGAGTTCGTCGGTCGTCTGGCAATGGTAGTGCTGTACGGTGTCCGCTTTGATGGTGCGGTTCATGCGCTCGACCTGACGTTGGTCCACGGGTGCGCCGGTTTGGTCAGGCGGCGCTTCCCCCCAAAGTCCAGCAGAGGCGAGCAAAGAGGTGCCCGCCCGGAAACTATCGGTGGGGCTGCAGTGAACTGTGGGCCGTTGCCGGTCCGTACGGTGTGGCCAAAGCCCCTATCCGCTTGGCTTGCCGATAAGGCGCCGCCGGTGATACGTATTATCTGGTTGACCTGAACCTGAAACCTAATAGACGGGCCCCAGCCGGGAGAACTAGGACAGCCTCTCGGCCTTGGCGGCACGGGCCATCGGCCAAGACTTCGCGACCCTACTCGACAACCTAATGCGCCAAGCATGGACTATGACCCAGTCTTGCAAAAATGAACACCTTCAAGACTTGTATACACTCCAGTACAACCCAAAACCAAAACAGCCACCTAGCAACGAAGCTAAATGGCTGTTTCTGAATGAGCGAGAAACGAGGTTCGAACTCGCGACCCTCAGCTTGGGAAGCTGATGCTCTACCAACTGAGCTACTCTCGCGGGGGACTTGGTGGCCCGAAATTAAGCCAAAGAACCGGATTCACAACCTGGGCCAACCCGCGCTTTCGCGGCCGCGTATGACGCAGCACCATGGCTACTCCTCCCCTTCCCCCCGTTACCCGCCGCCTGGTGGGCCTTTTGCTCATGATGAGCGGGGCGCTACTGGGCCTCGGTATGCTGTTGAAAGTGTACGTGGCGGTGATGAGTTGGAACACGGTTTATCAGGATTCCTACGCCATGCTGTCGGTGTATCTGGTGGGGCTGCTGGCGAGTGGGCTGCTGATGCGCATGGGACTGCGCATGCGGCGCGGCGATGACCTGTCGAAGCGCGACCCCGATACCGAAGAGATACTGTAAATCGGCCGCGGCGGCCCGACCTTTGCTCCATGTCATCTCCTCTGCGCATCTCGCTGGCCAAAGCCAACCCCGCCACCGCCGCCCAACTGGCTGACCTGGGCCGCCAAACATTCCAGGATACCTTCGCCGCCACCAACACGGCCGCCGACATGGCTGCTTATCTGGCCGAAAACTTTGGGCCTGAAATTCAGCTGGCCGAGTTGCAGGACCGTGAAAACACTTTCCTGCTGGCCCACATGCAAAACGAACTGGTGGGCTACGCCAAGCTGCGCGACAACTCGGCCCTGGGCCTGGCTGAGGGGCAGGAAGCCGCCGGCCGCCTCGAAATAGAACGCTTGTATGTGCGCGACGATTGGAAGGGCACCGGCCTGGGCGCCGCCCTCATGCGGGGCATTCTGGCGCTGGCCGAGCAGCTGCACTGCTCCGCCGTGGTGCTGGGCGTATGGGAGAAGAACGACCGGGCCCGCGCTTTTTACCAGCGCTTTGGCTTTCGGGAAGTGGGCCAGCACGAGTTCCGGCTGGGCCAGGATGTGCAAACCGACCTGATTTTGCGCAAAGGGATGGCAGGGCGTTAAACCGGCTACTTTTGGGAATGCCTATGCCCGCCTTGCTGCGTTTATTGAAGAGCCGTGCCGCTGGGGTACCCCTCGCGCTGGCGCTCCTGGCTGCGGGAGGTTGCCAGTCGCAGTCCGACGCGGCCACGGCGGCCGCCCCGCCACCCGTGGGCCACTACGAGGGCAGCCTCACGGTGGCGGGCCAGCCCGAAACGCGCATCGCGCTCGACATTCGACACCCCAGCCCGGGCCACTACGAAGCCGAACTAACCGCGCCCACGGCCCCAGGCCTCAGCTTCGTGGCCGACACCGTTTTTTTTGGCAATAATCAGTTGCGCCTTGTGCGCCCGGCCCGTCCCGGCCAGACCCTGAGACTGACCTCGGAAGGCGACTTCTGGCGGGGCACGCTGGGAATGGATTCGGTTCAGGCCACCACCGTGCTGCTCAAGCGCGGCAACCCGACGCCCAGCACCTACCATGTTGAAGAAGTGCCGCAGGCCAACGGGTCGGGCTGGCTTTTCGGGCCGGCCGATGTGGGCACGCTGGGACCGGCGCTGGCCTTGCTGCCTGATTCGGCTACGGCGGCGGCGGCACCACTATGGGCCGATGCGCTGGCCCGTGAGGGCACTATTGTGCTGCTGCTGCCCATGGCTGCTGCACCAACGCCCGAAACTGAGATGCCGCGTCTGCGGGCAGCGCTGCGCTTGCTGCGCAGCACGCCGGGCGCCGATACTGCCAACGTGGGTGCGTGGGCCGCCGGACGGCGGGCGGCGGCGCTGGCGCAAGCCGTAGCAGCGCCCAACGGGTCCCGGGCGTCTTACCTCATTATGCAGAATGCATCCATCGACCCGGCAACGCGGGCAGCCTTGCGCGAGCTGAGAAACCGGAAGCTGTCGGTGCTGGGCTTGTATGGCGGGCTGGGCACCGGCGCGCAAGCCGCTGCGCTGCGCAACGCCTTGGGAGGCCGCCGGGGGGCAGTAGTGCGCAGCTACCGCACCGGCGGGGCCGATTTGCTGGTGCCCGGCGGCCTGAGCCCACGCCTCGGGCCCGGCCTGCCCGCCGATGTGGTGGAGTGGATGCGCAGCCGGTAGCTGATTTTAAATCAAGAGCAGACCTTTTTCACGCACCAGCTGCCAGGCAGAGCTTTGCAGAAAAGCTTCGAAAGAGCCCTCTGAGGCAGGGAAAGTAGCAGCAGCTTCTTTCAGCAGCACTTTGGTGTCGTAATCTTCGCTAAGGCTGGTGAGCAATTGGTGCAGCCAGCGGCCGGCGGCTTCGGTGGTTTTCACTTCGAAATCTTCGGCCTGCTCGTAGCAGGTGAGCACGGCGCGCGGGGCTTTTTTGCCGGCTTCGAGGCGGAGCTCCGGCGCGTTGCCGAGCCAGAACAGGCGCTGGTTCTGGCGGGCGAAATCGGGCTTTTCGGGGGCTTGCAGGGCCTGCTGCACGAGGTGACGCGGGGTGGTGGGGCGCGGGGTTTTGAAATCGAACCAACGGGCTAGCGGCTCATCCAGCGCCACGCCGTGCAGGTAATTGTAGAGGCTCTTGGCCAGGCCGGGGCCGAAGGTTTCGTGGTCGGTGCCGAGGGGGTCGTCGTGCCAGAGGTCGTTCCAGGCGAAGCCGGCGGGCTCGGGGCCAATGGCCTGCACCTGGTATTTCGCGGGGTTCTTGCCCACGGGCGAGTGCGCCGTCATCGAAAAGCGGTGCCAGTAGCCGCTCTGCACCACGCCAGCGGCGAAAAGCTGGCGTACCACTTCGAGGCTGTCGATGGTTTCCTGCGCGGTTTGGGTGGGAAAACCATACATCAAATAAGCGTGCACCATGATGCCAGCTTGGGTAAAACCATCGGTCACGCGGGCCACCTGGGCGAGGGTGACACCCTTTTCCATCAAAGCCAGCAGCCTATCCGACGCCACTTCCAGCCCGCCGCTCACCGCGATGCAGCCCGAGGCAGCCAAGAGCCGGCAGAGGTCAGCCGAGAAGGTTTTCTCGAAGCGAATGTTGCCCCACCAGGTGATGGGCACGCGGCGCTTGAGCAGCTCCACGGCCAGGTCGCGCAGGGCCAGCGGCGGCGCGGCCTCGTCCACGAAATGAAAGCCGGTCTGGCCGGTTTGTTGGATGATTTGCTCGATGCGGTCCACCAGCAGGGTGCTGGGGGCCGTTTCGTAGCGCGAGATGTAGTCCAGCGTGACGTCGCAAAAGGAGCAGCGCTTCCAATAGCAGCCGTGGGCCACGGTAAGCTTGTTCCAGCGGCCGTCGCTCCAGAGGCGGTGCATGGGGTTCAGCACCTCCAGCACCGAGAGGTACTCGGTGAGGGGCAGGTCGGAGTAGTCGGGCGTGCCCACTTCGTGGTGCGGCACGTCGGGGTGCGGATGGTTGATGTACTGGATTTGGCCGTTTTCGTCGCGCAGAAAGGTGCGTTGGAACTGGCTGCGGTCAGGTAGAACGTCATTATGCAGCACGTCATGCTGAGCTTGTCGAAGCATCTCTACCGCTTCGCTGCCACCAGTACTGATTACTTGTACGGTAGAGATGCTTCGGCTGCGCTCAGCATGACGTGCTTTTTGCTCATTCGAACCGCCCAAATACTCCAGCAGCCGCAACCAAGGGCCTTCGCCGTCATCCAGCGTCAGGTAGTCGATGTAATCAAAGAAACGGGGCTCTTTGATGGTGCGCAGCTCCGTGTTGGGATAGCCGCCGCCCATGATGGTCACGGTGGCGGGGTTGGTTTCTTTGATGCGCTTCGCCAGCCGCAGGGCGCCGTAGAGGTTGCCGGGGAAGGGCACGGTGAAGCCTACCACATCGGGCTGCACGCGCGCTAGCAGCGGCTCCAGTTCCTCCAGCAGCATGCGGTCGAGCAGGTTGGGGCCGGCTTCCAGCTCCTGGTGCAGGGGCTCGAAGCTGGTGGCCGAGAGGGCCAGTTTCTCGGCGTAGCGCGAGAAACCGAAGTGCGGCCCCACAGTTTCCTTGATGAGGTCGGCGAGGTCTTCGAGGTAGAGCGTGGCCAAGTGGCGGGCCTGGTCCGTCAGGCCCATGGTGCCGAAGGCGGTTTCGAGGTCGGCCACGTTGTCGAAGCGGCTGGCTTCGGGCAGGAAACGGCCGTGGCAGATGCGCGGGGCCAGGGTTAGGTCTTTATTCTGGAGGAAGCGAATGACCGGGCCGATGGTGGCGAGGTAGCGGCGTTGCAGCCGCAGCATGCGCCGGGCATTGTCGCTCAGGTCGAAACCGCCAGCCTCAATCTCCTGAAAAACTCGCTTCAACCCTGCCTCCGAAAACAGCCGCAGCACCAACTGCAGGCCCATATCGGCCTGCGTCACATCGTAGTCGCGCCCCGTGAGGAAGCCTTTGATGTAGGCCGTGGCGGGGTACGGGGTATTGAGCTGCGTGAGCGGCGGCGTGAGCAGCAGAATGCGGGGTGAGGCAGTAGGCACAGTGGGGACTAACCCGGCCAGGGCGGCTAGGGTTCATTTCCGGCAAAGGTCGGGCTGTAGCGCGGACTCTGCGAGTCCGCGCGTTGCAGAACGTTCGCCCAGGCGCGGACTCGCAGAGTCCACGCTACATCTTCATCCACGGGGCCGTGAGGCGCAGGTACACCGAGGCCGAGAGCGGCAGCTTGCCGTAGCCGGGGCCGGCGTAGGTGACGCCGTATTGGCCATTTTGCAAACTCTGGGGAATGAAATAGCCCGTCAATTGCCCGCCGAGGCTCAGCTCCGGTCCGCGCGCGCCGCCCAAGCTGGCCAGGCGGTAGCTGGTGCCCAGCGTGAGGGCGTGAATGTTATAGACTGAATTCACCAAATTATCAGTTGAACCCGAGGAGTAAAAATTCAGCTCCTCACTGTCCTTTTGCACAAACTCGTAGCGGCCGTAGAACGTGGGCCGGCCCAGCGTGAGGTTGGTTTCGGCCAGCACGGCGTGCTCACCGCGGTGGCCGGCGCCGTGCTCGTTCAGGCCCCACACCAGGGCCGAGGCCAGGTAGTGGCGCTCGCCGCTGAGCATTTTGCTGTGCAGCACCGAGGCCGTGGTGCGAGTCACGTTTTCGCCGGGATGCAGGTCTTCGGGGCTTTTGATGAAGGCGCGGCTGACCTGCAGGGCCAGGCTGCGACTGGGGTTCCAGTTGAGGCGGCCGGCCCAAGAATCGGCGCGGGGGCGGTCGAAATCGTAGCGGTACTGGTCGGGCTCGCGGCCGGTGAAGTTGCTGCCTTCCAGCTTGAACTGCTTGTAGCGCACGCCCAGCGTGGCCACCCCGAAGGTGATGTGCGTGGCATCGGTCCAGTGGTGCGAGAGGGGCGCGTCGGGGTTGGGCATGGCCGAAATGCGGTGCATGAACGCCACCGGCCCGATGGCCGGCTCGCCAGGGTAGCCCACGTAGAGGCTCAGGTCCACGTCCTCGTTCACGGCGTGGGTGTAGCTCGCGCTCAGGCCCGAAATCAAGTCGTGCGGGTGCTGCTTGTCGATGAGCGGCTGCCCTTTGTAGCTCTCGCCGGTCTGGAACAGCAGCGGGTAGCCGCCGCGCGTTTCGGTGAGCGGGTCGAGGCTCACCATCAAACTCAGATTGAGCAGGCCACGCGCGCCGATGTTGCGCTGGGCCATGGCCATGCCCCAGTTGGGCCCGTCGATGGCGTTGTCGTGACCGCGCTTGCCGCTGTTGTTGAAGTTCTGACTGGTGTAGCGGGCGTAGGCGCCGGCGTGGTACATCAGCATCCAGGGGCCCTTGTGCTGCATCCACATGTACATGGGCGTGGCGTCGGGGTGCCAGCTGGTGCCCGAGCCGTTGCGGTTCATGGGCAGGTTGCGCGAGAGGGCGTGGCTCATGCCGCCCATGTGCATCATGCTGCTGTCGTGGGCCATGTCCATACCGCCCATGTTGTGCTGGGCACCCGACATTTCCATGCCCTCGGTGTGCCCGGCGTGGTTCATGGGTGCGGGTTGAGCGGGCGCGGCAGGTGGCGCGGGCATATCCATGCCGGGCATCGAGTGCTCGTGGCCGGCGTGGTGGGTAGTATCGGCAGGCGCGGCGGGCACGGGGACAACTGATGTGGCGGGCCGTGGGGCCGGAGCGACTTTTTTAGGCGCGGCGGGCCTGGGCGCGGCCGGGCGGGGTTTGGCGGGTTTGGGCTGGGGTTTGGCCGGCATGGGCATCGTCATTTCCATGTGCTCATGCGTCTGGGCCAGCGCCGGCAGCAGAGGCGCGGCGGCCAATATTCCGACCGCTAATAATCGGTTTAGAAATGACATATCGAATGGCCTGATAGAAGGAGAATCATCCTCGCTATACCCACAACCATCCCCAATGGTTAAGCCATTATTTGGCCGAAAGTGTACAGCATCCCGGGGCCGCCCAAATTGTGTAGAGCTGAAGCAGGAATTCTATACCGCCCGCTTCCCGGCCAGCCGCGTACACCAAATCCACCGCTTTCCGCTTCCAATCCTTTTCACTAAATCAACCCCATACCATGCAAATGCCCGCTGCCGCGCCCCGCGCCCGCCAAAACAACCAAGCCGTTCTCGATGCGCTCAGCCGCTGCATCGCCGCCTGTGAAATGTGCGCCGACGCCTGCCTCGACGAGGCGGACCCTAAAATGATGGTGCCCTGTATCCGCCTCGACCGCGACTGCGCCGATATCTGCCGCCTCACCGCCGCCTTCATCGCCCGCGGCTCCGACCACGCCCAGCACGTGCTCAAGGAGTGCATCGAGATTTGCCAGAAATGCCACGATGAGTGTGCCCAGCATCAGCATGACCATTGTAAGAAATGCGCCGAAGCCTGCCAAGCCTGCGTAGAGGCGTGCAAAGGCTACACCGTGTAGTATCTGCCCAGCTAGCATAAGTGTCAGCTTGTGCCACAAAAAAGGCGGCCCTTGAGAGGCCGCCTTTTTATTTTATGCCGACACTGGGCCTCTACGCCAGCGCGTCGAGCGACAGGCGCTCGGGCAGCATGAGGCGGCGGAACTCGCTCACAGAGTAACCCGTCACCTGGCGGAACTGGTTGCTCAGGTGCTGGCCGGAACTGTAGCGCATCTGGTCGGCTATCTGGTTCAGGGTCAGTTCGCCGTAGCTGAGCAGCTCCTTCACGCGCTCAATTTTGAGGCGGATGAGGTATTTCTCGATGGTAAGGTGGGCGGTGCGCGAAAACACCTTGCTCAGGTGCGAGTAGGTGGCCGCAAACCGGTCCGTCAGGAACGCCGAAGTGGTGAGCGGGGAGCGCGCCGTGCGCAGGTGCTCCAGGTATTCGGCTAGGGTGCCTTTGATTTGCTCGGTGAGCTGTTCGGCCCGGCCGCGCAGCAGCTCGAAGCCGGCGGCTTGCAGCAGCGGCGCTAGGGATTCGGGGTCAGCGGGGGTGGTTTCGTCCAGTTCGGCCACGCCCAGGCTCACGGCTTTGGGCCGGTAGCCGGCGCGCTCCAACAGATTTTGTACGGCCTCCACGCACCGGGGGCACACCATGTTTTTGATATGCAGTAGGTTGGTTTTCAAGAGTTCTAACGTGTTTCTGGCCGCCGCGAGGCCGCCGGTGAGGAATGAGAACGCGCCGCTGCAGAACCGGCAGGGCTCCGGCGCAGACGGGGCGCCGGAGTAGAAACTTCCGCCCACCCGCGCCCGAACCAATGCCCAGTGGCCCACGTCACGAACGGCACCACGGCCAGGAACGTGACGGCCAGCAGCCAGACGAATACGAGAAAGGCGAAAAAAAGTCGACTAAAGAAATGGTCACCTGTCCCGAATAAATAACCGACCAGCATGAGTGCCAGCACCAGGCTCACGCCGGCCAGCACGCCCACCCGCCGCCAAGGCCAGGCGGCAACGTGTTTTTCCAGGCGACGGCGCAACGGGAGCAGCATATTTTTCGGGAAACGAGGAGGTGAAAATAGGGGAAATTTTATTGAGACCAAGCCCTTAGCCCAACAAGGCCAGCAGTTCGCGCTGCACGGCCTCGCCGTTATCGGCCTCGTACCAGGCATTCATCTCCTTAATTACTTGATTGACGTGCAATGTTTTATCGGCGTGCAGCTGCTTGGCCAGCACCTGCGCGGCAGCCGGGCGCGGGCCCCAGTCGCCGAGGTCGGCGCCGGTGGCCGCGTCGCGCCGAATGAGCTTGGGAATGCTGTTGCCGCCGTTGGTTTGGTGGGCAGCCATCAGTTCGGGATGGTCGGAGCGCAGCACTACGTGCAGGCTCACGCGGCCGGCGCTCACTTCGGCCAGGTGAGCCAGCACGGGCAGCGTGTGGGCGGTGTCGCCGCACCAGGCTTCGGCCAGCAGCAGCCACTGCTCGGGGCGGGGCAGGTTGGCGAGGGTTGAAACCAATTCGGGCAGCAGCGGCTCGGCGTAGGCGCGGTCGAGGTGGGCCTGGTTCTGGTCGGTGTAGCGGATGAGGCCGGGCGTTTGCTCGGGGCCGGTGGTGCGGTGCTCGGCGGCCAGCGTGGCCACCAAGGCGCGGAATTCGGGGTAGGTGTAGGCGGGCGCGGGCACGGCGGCGGGCGAAACAATGGGGCTGGACATCAGAAGCAAGCAATGAGAATGAAGGCGCCGGGCCGCACCGGGCGCAACCCCGGGGCCACGCCTACCGCTACAACCGTACCCGCCCGCCAGGGTTCAGGTTGCGCTGCGCTGGGTTATTTCTTTACCTTGCAGTGTCACTCATTTCTTTCTCCTTCACCTTCACGCTTTCATGCTTCTGAAATCCCTCCTCCGCCCCTTCGCCGTGGCTTGCGTTCTCACCGCCACGTTTAGCGCCTGCAGCTCAGGCACCAAAGACGGCGACACCAACGTCGAGCGCGGCTATACCAAAAAAGGCATGGCTGCCGGCACCGACGGCACCGCCGGCGGCGACTCGGCCACCGCCGGCCTCAGCCGCGACACCGCCCGCAAAGTGACCGGCAAAGACCTCTACAAAGCCGCCAGCGACGCCAAAGACCGCAACCACGACGGCATCGCCGACTAATTTTCCCCTTTGGCTTGGATGTAAAAAGGCCCACACCTTCCGGTATGGGCCTTTTCCTTTTTTGCAGAGGGAAGGTGGGTATTTAAATGGTCACGCAATTCCTAATAGAACGTCATGCTGAGCGTAGCCGAAGCATCTCTACCGCTTCGTTGAATCGATTGGGTTACTACCGCAGTAGAGATGCTTCAGCTGCGCTCAGCATGACGTGCTGATTAAGAAGGTCACGTCTTCACGACCCATTAATAAAACACGAACCCATTCGGGCCCACCTTCACCTCGAAGGAATCGATGGGCGCGCCGGTTGCCTGGTAGCGGATGAAGCGGCCGTTGCTGTTGTAGCTGGGCGAAACGGCCGCGAAAATGGAATTGTCGCGCGGGTCGATGTCGAAGCCGGTGAAGCTGCGCCGGATGAAGGGCGCAGTGGGCAAGGCCGTGGCCGCGGTGCTAATCTGGTACTCGGCCCCGCCGAAGCTATAGTAGAGCTGGTCTTTGGCTGCGTTGACGCGTAGCTTGCCGGGGCTGGCTGTGCCGGGGAACGCCAGCTTCAACTGCGTGGTGGGGCTGCCCGGGTTGAAGCGCACGAGGGTGCCGTTCGAGATGCGGGTGAGGGTGTAGGGCGGCACGCTCAGGTACGACACAAAGCCGCTGCACAGCGCCCACACGTTGCCGTCTTTGTCGGCCACCAGGCTGCTGGGCCCGTCGGCCACGGTGATGGTGGAGGCCAGGGTACCCGTGGCTTCGTCGATAACGGAAATGGTGTTGTCGAGGCTGTTGGGCACGTAAATTTTGCCGCCCAGGGCCAGCAGCTTCTCGGGGTTGCGGCCCACCGTCACGCGGCTAGTCACGGTGTTGGTGGTCAGGTTCAGAATACTGAGCACGCCGGGCAGGTAGCTGGTGTAGGGTCCGCGCCATTCCGTGACGTAGCCGCGCGTGCCCGAGGTCGAGGTGAAGTAGCGCGGCTGCGTGAGCCCGCTGATGGTGGCCACCGACTTGAAATCGGTCAGGTTGACTACTTCAATTTTGTTGGAAGCGTTGACCACGATGTAGCCGCGGCCGTCCTGCACGCCCATGCTCTGTACCACGTCGCCGAGTTTGGCGCCGTTGTTGGCACTGCCGAAGGCATCGGGCGTCAGCGCTTTATTGGATTTGTTGAACACGCTCACGGCGCCGTCGCCCACCCCAAACTGGCCTTCGCTGAGGATGTAGACGCCATAGGTGGGCGGAGTTACCGGCACGGGAGTTTCTTCGGTTTTCGGGTCACACGCGGCCAGTAGCGCCAGGCCGGCGAGAAAGGGAATCAAGTGTTTTCTCATGAGAAAATGCGCCGACGGCTGCCGGCTAAAAATGGAAAATGAGTTAAGAAAAAGACGTCGTAAACCCGCCGCTAGCGCCAGTTCAGGCGCACGCTGGCGCTGATGGCACGGGGCGGTGCCGGCCGGCCGGGGTAGCTGAAATAGCTTTGGTTGAGCAGGTTGGTGGCTTGTAGCAGCAGCAGCACACTGGTATTGGCCGGGCCCTGCACGGTGCGCCCCAGCGTGGCGCCCAGCAGCCCGGTGCCCGGCAAAAAATCGGTGCCGGAGGCATTGATGTAGCGAAAGCTGGTGAAGGCCAGCGTCGTACTCAGCAGCCAGCCGCGCCAGTGCTGGTCGGTGCTGAGGCTGGCCTGGTGCAGCGGCACGTAGGCCAGCTGCACGCCCACGGGGTCGGAGTCAGCAGCTGAGCCCTGAGTTTTGCGCGTGTCGGTGTAGTGGTAGGCCACTTGCACGCGGCCATCGTAGCGGCCCTGGCGCAGGCGCAGGGCCGTGCTGGCTTCCACGCCTTGGCTGCGCACCCGGCGCAGGTTGCGCGGGCTCCAGATGCCCGTGCTGGCGCTGGGCAGCCACTGCACCCAGTCGTCCACATCCTGCCGGAAGGCCGTCAGCTCGCTTTCGAGGGCCAGGCGGCGGCTCCAGGCGCGGCGGTGGCGTAGGCCGCCCTCGTAGCCGATGCCCAATTCGGGGCGCAGGTCGGGGTTGCCGCCCGGCCGCCAGTACCGCTCGTTCAGGGTGGGGGCGCGGTAGCTGCGGGCGGCGCTGGCTTTGAATGTAAGGGCCTGCGCGGCGGCCGAATCAGGCGCGGCCAGCAGGTCCCATTCCAGCCCCAGGGTGGGCGTGAGCGGAGCCAGGCCGGCCGGCAGCGCTGCCTGCCGCAGGTTGGCCGAGAGGCGCAGGACCGGGCGCGGGTCGTAGCGTAGCAGGGCGAAGGCGGCGGCGCGGTTTTCGCTGATTTCGGTGCTGCCGTAGCCGTCTACCCGGGCAGCAAAATGCTGCGCTTCGGCGCCCAGGCGCAGGCTGCCGCGCGCACCCAGGGCGGAGGTGTGCTCGGCCTGGGCCTGGGTGGTGCGCACGCGGGAGTTGCTAGGGGCGCCGCCGTCGCGGTAGTTGAGGATGTCCTCGAACCACGCGCCGCGCACGGTCCACTGCTGGCGCGCGCCCACGTGCCGGTAGCCCAGCACGAGGCGACGGCTTTGGTCACGCTCGCGGGCCTGGGTGCCCACTATGTTCACACCCGACTGAATTTCGCGGTCCACATCAGTCAACCAGGCGGCGGCGGTCAGCTCGCCGGCTTGGCCGATGCGCCAGGCCACGTCGGGGCTCAGGCTCCACTGGTGGCGCAGGGCGGCGTTTTGCAGGGTGTAGCGCACGGGGCCGCGGGCTTCCTGCAAGGTATAGGTGTAGTTGTTTTGGGCCTCGCGGTAGCTGGCAGCCACGCGCACGGCCACGCTGGGGGTGGCGGTGCGCGTGGCTGCCAGGCTGCCGCCGGCCAAGCCAAAGCTGCCGGCATCGGCCTGCACACTGCCGCGCAGGCCGGGCCGCCAGTCGGGGGCCGAGTTGAGGAGCACGGCGCCGCCCACGGCCCCGCTGCCGTAGAGGGCCGCCGCCGGGCCCGGCTGAATGGCCACGCTGGTGCTGGCGCCCACGGTCAGCAGCGAAAAATCGTTCTGGCCCAGCGTGGGCAGCATGATGTTCAGGCCATTCCAGAGCACGGCCGTGTGCTGGGCCGAGGTGCCGCGCAGGGCAATGGTAGCCAGCTGGCCGGGACCGTAATACTTGAGCGCCAGCGGGGTGCGGGCTTGGAGCACGTCCGCTAGGTTGCCGCCGCGGTACTGGGACAGCGTGGCCGAATCGAGTTCCAGGCGGGTGCTGCCCACGGCAAACCGCTCGGGGCCCACGGCGCGGACCTGCACCTCGCCCAACCGGTGCCGCCGCTGGCCGAGGCGGGCCGAATCGGGCGGGGCGGTCTGGGCATGGGCGGTGCCGGCCAGCAGGCACAGCAACGCCACACGCCGAAGCGAAGCCCGATTGAGAGAGAAAAAACGTATCCGAATCAAATTCTCAGTTAAGAAAATTCGATTCAAAATCCGGCGCCAACCGGCTGCAATTAGCAGCTGGCTACCGTCAGACTGAGGCCGAAAAACAGGGGTAAGGTGGCCGCCCGGGGGTGGCCGCTGTTCTCTTTCTCCATTCGTCCTCCGCGAATGCTGAACCTGTGAATGTCCGGGCAGGTCTCCTGGCTTGCTCCGCCGAACGGACCGCCTTCCCATTTCATTGATTAACAATCAACAAACAGTGGCATTGTGGCCCGCTCCGATGTGAAGCGTACAGTTGCGGGGACAGCTCCGGCATTGAACCGGATTCCCTTTTCAGCCGCGCCCCGCGATTGGGAGTTGGCACCTTGACGGGGCAAAGGTACAACCGTAGCGTGGACTCTGCGAGTCCGCGCCCGCCTGAACTAACGTGCGCGGACTCGCAGAGTCCACGCTACAGCCTCAGCGGCGGAAGGTGACGCCCACCAAGTACTCGCGGTCGGTCAGGCGGTTCAGGGCCAGGTGGGTGCCGAGGTCGAGCTGCAGGTTGGGAGTGAGCTTGAAGATGGGCGCGATGTTGGTGGAAGCCAGCCAGCGGCGCTGCTCCGTATTCCATAGGGCCACGGCCTCCGTTACGAGGCCGAATTTTTCGGTAAAATCGTATTCCAGTGCAGTAGAGGGCATAAAGCGGACGTAGCGACTGCCCGTTTCACGGTCATAATTCAATTCGGCTCCAAGCTGCGCTTCGAGGTTCGCCTTGTCGCTTAGCTCCACGTCGAGGGGCAATACCACGCCGTATTCCATCCCACCATCGCCCACGGCGCCGCCGCTGGGCAGGCGCACGTAGCCGATGACGGACATGGCGAACGTGCCCTGCTGGTCGTCGCCCACGAAGTTGTGCTTCACGCGCACCGTCACGTCGCCGAAACCGGCGTTGCGCTCCTGCCAGTCGTCGGCGTCAGTGGGGCGCTGCTTGGCCACGCTGTAGAGCGGCACTTCCAGCTGCAGGTCGGTGCGGCGGCTCAGGCCGAGCTTGAGCATGGAGTAGGCTAGGTGCAGCTCACGATTTTTGTCATCGTTGCCCGAGCCGCTGTTGATGAGGCGCAGGGCGTCCATCTCCAGTTGAAAGTGGCCGGCATCAACGGTGAAAGGGCTTTCGGTGACGCCGGGGCGGTCGGGTTGCAGCTCACGCAGGCGATTGCGCGGCACCGGCTTGCGCCAGCTGAAATGGGCCGAATCGTAGGGCGAGGACCTGGGCGGTGCCTGCGCCCGGCCCAGGATTGGCAGCAAGAGGAATAGATAGAACAGCTGTTTCATGCGCGCTCTACGCAGAAAGTCTGCAGTCGGGGGTTAGACGACAGGCGACCCTAATATCCAGCCCCTAAAACGGCACCAGCACTTTCACACCCACGTTGCGGCCAGGGTTGAAAATACCGGTGCGGCCCGTGGGCGAGCTGGCGTAGTATTCGAAATACTTAAGCCGGTTGAGGTGGGCCTGGTAGGCGGTGTCAAACACGTTATCGACCTGCACGATAAGCTGGGCCACGGTGCGGCCGGCGCGGCTGGTGTAGGTGGTGCCGGCGCCCAGGCCCAGCAAGGCGTAGCCGGGCGTAGCGGTTTCGGTGTTGTCGAGGGCGTAGAAACGGGTTTGGCGGGCACTGCCGTCTATGGTAAGGCGGGCGTAGGTACCGGTGAAGCGGCCGGCGCGGACCGGCGCGGTGGCGCGCAGCTCGGTGCGGCCGCGCAGGGGCGGAATCAGGGGCAGGTAGCGCGCGGCTTCTTCCTGCTGAGCAGGCAGGTTGGTTTGGGCGCTTTCGCCGGTCACGAAGGCTGCGCTGCTGCTCCAGGCCAGCCAGGGCAGGGCCGCGGGCCGCCAGCTCAGGCTGGCTTCGAGGCCGTAGAGACGGGCGGCGGCCTGCTGAAACTGGTAGGTGACATTGCCGGGCACGATGACGACTGGCTGACCGGCGGCGTCCTGCAAGCGGGCCTGGTAGATGAAGTTCTGCACGTAGTTGTGGAATACCTCCACCGAGGCATCCACTTCGGACTGGTGCCAGAGCACGCCCACATCCTGCTGCCAGCTGAATTCGGGCTCGAAGCCGCGGTTGCCGAGGTACACGATGTGGGCGCCGGGGTCGAGGCCGTTGGAGCCGATTTCGGGGATGTTGGGCGCGCGGTAGCCCCGGGCCAGATTGGCGCGCAGCGTGAGGCGCTCCGTGGCCACGTAGCTCGCCCCCAGGCTGGCCGACCAGCCCTGGTAGCGCCGCCGAAACGCCGGAAACTGCAGCGCCGCGCCGGCCTGCGCGGGCCCGGCCGCCTGGTCGAACCCCGTGGCCGGGTTGGGCGCCACGTAGAAATCCTGCCAGCTCACCAACCGCGTATCGTAGCGCGCGCCGCCGCTGATTTCCAGCTTGCCCAGCGGCTTTTTCAGCAGCACGAAGCCGCCCGCGTCCAGCAGGTTGTAGTTGGGAATGGGGAAGTCGGTGGCGTTGAGGTGGCGGTTGAGCTGGCCCATGCCGTTGCTGCCCACGCTCATTTCCAGGCCCTGCCAGGTGGGCAGGTGGTAGCGCACATCGTAGGTGAAGGTGGTGAGGCGCAAAGCCAGGCCCGGCTGGCTGGGTACGGTAGGGTGGTTGAATTCCTCGCGCTGGTTTTGCTGGGCGCCCAGCAGCAAATGCAGCTCGCCGCCACCCAGCGCCACCTGCGTTTTGGTGAACACCCGGTAGTGCCGGATGCGCTGGTGCAGCGGGCCAATGCCGTAGCTGCGCAGTTCATTATCCGTTACCAGCGGCCGGTTTTTCACGTCGTCCAACCCGCTTTCCGCCATCTGGCGCGTGAAGCGGCGGCTGAGCGAGTCGCGGCTGCCGTCGGGGATTTCCTGCTGGTTATCGTAGAGGGTTAGGTAACAGTGCGAGCTGCCCCAGGCCTTGCGCACGCCGGCCATGCCCGTCAGCGTCAGCTCCCGAAAGCCGGTGTTGTACACCAGGCCGTCCACGCTATTGCGGTAGTCCCGCGCCAGGCGGTGGCTGGCCCGGAAGCTGGTCTGGAAGCCGTTTTTCTGATAGTTCAGCCCCAGCGAGTTGCCCACCAGGCCGTTGTTCGACTGGTATTCGGCCAGGGCTTCGCCGCGCAGCCGGCCTTCGGGGCCGCTGGGCAGGGCGGGCAGCAGGTTCACCACGCCGGCCACGGCATCGGAGCCGTAGAGCAGGCTGGCGGGTCCTTTCACTACTTCCACGCGCTCAATGTCGTAGCCGTCCACTTCCACGCCGTGCTCGTCGCCCCACTGCTGGCCTTCCTGGCGCAGGCCGTTATACAGTGTGAGCACACGGTTGTAGCCCAGCCCCCGAATGAAGGGCTTCGACACGTTCGGGCCGGTCGTGACGGCGCTCAGGCCCGGAATGCCGCGCACGGCCGCGTCGATGACGTTGGTGTTGGCGTTGAGGCTGATTTCGCGGCGGCTCAGGGTGGCAATGGGCACGGGGCTGCGCCGCACTTCGGTGGCCCGGCTCACGCCCGTCACCACTACGTCGGCTAGGGCGGCGGGCGCGGCGGCCAGGGTGAAAGTGAGAGGCAGCGTTTGGCCCGCGGCCAGATTAACGTTTCTATTTACGGCCGTGTAGCCCACGGCGCTGGCCAGCACCCGCACCGGCCCGGCGGGCACGTTGGCGATGGTGAAAGCACCCTCGGCATCGGCCGTGGCGCCCAGGCCGGCGGCGGGCAGCGCCACGCTGGCGAAGGGTACCGGCCGCAACTGCTCGTCGCGCACGGTGCCCGCGAGCGTACCCGTCTGGGCCAGCAAGCAGCCGGGCAGCAAGAGAAGCAGTAGCATCGCAAGTAGCAGCTGTTTCATACTTAGAATAATAAATATTAATGGATATTAAAGCCAATAGAGCGACAGGCCAGAATGCTTAGCACCTGATTTCACAGCTTTTAGCTCTGGGCTTTTAACTCAGTCCCCTTACCCTACCGCCGTTTGCCAGAGCAGGTAGCCGTTCAAAGCAATGATGACGGCCGACACCGACCAGGCCAGCACGCGCACCACCGGCCGGTTCACAAACACGCCCATCTTGGCCCGGCTGCTGGTGAAGAGCACCAGCGGCACCACCGCAAAGCTGAGCTGCATCGATAAAATAACCTGGCTGAAAACCAGCAGCTTTTCGGCCCCGCTTTCGCCGTAGATAATGGCCACCGTGAGGGCCGGCACCACGGCCACCAGCCGCGTGATGAGCCGCCGCACCCAGGGCCGGAGCTTGAGGTCAAGAAATCCTTCCATCACAATCTGACCCGCCAGCGTGCCGGTCAGGGTCGAATTCTGGCCCGAAGCCAGCAAAGCCACCGCAAAGAGCACGCTGGCCGCGCCCGCGCCCAGCACCGGCGCCAACAGCTTGTAGGCGTCCTGAATCTTCGCCACTTCAAACATGCCATTGTGATGGAATGCCGCCGCCGCCAGCACCAGAATGGCCGCGTTGATGAAAAAGGCCAGAAACAGTGCCACCGTCGAGTCGATGGTGGCGAACTTGATGGCCATGCGTTTGCCGGCCTCGGTCTGCTCAATTTGCCGCGTCTGCACAATGCTGGAGTGCAGGTACAGGTTGTGCGGCATCACGGTGGCGCCCAGAATGCCGATGGCCACGTAGAGCATGCCCGGCGTTGTCACCACCTGCCGCTGCGGCACCAGCCCATGGGCCAGGGCCACCCAATCGGGCCGCGACACGATGAGTTCGTATAGAAAGCACCCAAAAATCAGCACCATCAGCCCCGCCACGATGCTTTCAATGATGCGAAAACCCTTGTTCTGGAAAAATAGCACCACCAGCACATCCAGCGTAGTCAGCACCACACCCCAGGCCAGTGGCAGCCCAAACAGCAAATTCAGGGCAATGGCCGAGCCGATGACTTCGGCCAGGTCGCAGGCCGCGATGGCGATTTCGCACAGAAACCACAGCATCAGGCTGATGGGCCGGGAGTAATGGTCGCGACAGGCCTGGGCCAAGTCGCGGCCCGTCACGATGCCCAGCTTGGCCGCCAGGTGCTGGAGCAGCATGGCGAACAGGTTGGAAATCAGCACCACCGACAGCAGCGTGTAGCCGTACTTCGAGCCGCCGGCCAGGTCGGTAGCCCAGTTGCCGGGGTCCATATAGCCCACGGCCACCATCAGGCCCGGGCCCCAGAAGGCCATCAGCTTGCGCCAGAACGAGGCATTGGCGGCCGGCACCTTGATGCTCGCGTACACTTCGCTCAATGAATTGGCCCGGCGGGGGTGCCGCCAGCCGGTTTCGGCCGGCGCAGTAGGTTCGGAGAGGATAGCAGGAGGCACGTTGAATAGTTGTTTCAATACAAATATACTAAATTTTAGGCTTACCTAAAAATTGATTTCGACTGCCTTAAATACAGTAATTCTCAAAAAAGGTTTCACAGCCGGCCAAGCATTGTTTCGAGTTGGGTCAGCTCTGAGTTAGCGCACGTTAGTTGCCAATGAAGCCTTGCTGGCGCGCCGCGCCTCTGTTGGTTGGCATCAGGCGCCCGACCTTTGCCCCGAAAACCGCTTTGCATGACGCCTTCCCAAACCAAACGCCGCCTCGGCCTGCTTTCCCTCGTAGTGAGTGTGGTGCTGGTGGCCATCAAGTTCTACGCCTACCACCTCACCCGCTCCCAGGCGGTGCTGACCGATGCGCTGGAAAGCATCATCAACGTTTTTACCAGCGGCTTTGCGCTCTACAGCCTGTACCTGGCCAGCCTGCCCAAGGACGAAAACCACCCCTACGGACACGGCAAGATTGAAAACCTTTCACTGGGCTTCGAGGGCGGGCTGATTTTCATGGCCGGCGCCTTCATCCTCTACCACGCCTCGCGCGGCCTGCTCCACCCGCACCCCGTGGCCCGGCCCGACTGGGGCGTGGCGTTGCTGGCGAGCACGGCTTTCGTGAACCTGGGCGTGGGACTCGTGCTGGTGCGGGCCGGCAAGCGGTTGAAATCGATAGCGTTGGTCGGCGATGGGCAGCACCTATACATCGATGCCCTCACATCCATCGTGTCGTCGTTGGCGCTGGTGCTGGTGGCCGTCACGGGCGTGGTGCGCTTCGATACGGGCGCGGCCCTGCTGCTGGGCGGCTTCATTCTGGTGAACGGCTGGCGCATGCTGCGCCGCGCCATCTCGGGCCTGATGGACGAAACCGATACCGCCACCGTGGCCGCCGTCATTGCCGAGCTGCAGGCCCAGCGCCGCCAGCCCTGGATTGACGTGCACAACCTGCGCGTGCAGCGCTACGGCGCCAACCTGCACATCGACTGTCACATGCAGATGCCCTACTACTTCACGCTGGAGCAGGTGCATTCCCAATTATTCGACATTGAGGAACTGATTAAGGAGCGGTTTGCGGTGGATGTCGAGATGTTCGTGCACGCCGACCCCTGCACCTTCGCCGCCTGCTCCCTGTGCCTGATGGCCGACTGTCCGGTGCGGGTGCACCCCTTCCGCCACGAAATCGTCTGGGATATCCACAACGCTGTGCGGAACGAGCGCCACCGCCTGAGCTAAAGCAACGCTCCGGCTAGGTTGCACGAGGCGGGCTACCGGCTTTGGGCCGGCTGTTCGCCCGTCACTCAGCAGACCTCGGCGCATAACAAGCGAACAACGAACTGAATGCCAGCAGCCAATCCAGTTGCACCACGAAATCTTTAGACACACGGCGCTTCCGCCGCAGGTTGAACACAAAAAAAGGGTGCCGCGATTATCGCGGCACCCTTTTTTGCATGGATGCGGGTAGGTAGCGCGGGCTTAGCGCACTACTTCCAGCCAGCCTTTGGTCTGAACACCTTTGCTGTTGGTCAGCAAGTAGTAGTACACACCAGCGGGCTGGTTGTCGCCACCCCAGTTGTTGGCGTAGTTCGTCGTTTCGTACACCTTGCGGCCCCAACGGTTGTAAATCTCCAGCTTGCTGTTCGTGTTAGCAGTCGAGACTTTAAACACGTCGTTCTGCTGGTCGCCGTTGGGCGTGATGATGTTCGGAATCTGCAAGTCCGGCACAAACACCTCCAGCTTGGCGGTGGTGGGAGCGCAGGTCTGGCCGAAGCCCGAGGGCGTGGTGGTGAGCGTGATGGTGTAGTAGCCGGCCTGCGAGAGCTGCAGTGCCGTAGGCGTAGTGGCCGAGCTGAAGGTCACCGGCGATTCGCTCACCGCGTCACCCAGGATGTCACGCACGCGCTGGTACGTCCAGACGGAAGCCACCGATACACCAGCCGGCGTATTCGTGGTGTTGGTGAAAGTGAAGTACACGGGCGGACGCGTCGTCGCCTTGCCATTTACCGGCGCGTCGAGCGCACCGCTCGAGGTGAAGGCCGCAGTAACCGTCGGCAACACGCGCACCACTACCGAGGTAGTATCGCCGCAACCGAATTGCGGGTTACCCAAAATCGTCACGCGGTAGCGGGTCGTCACCGTCGGGTTCACCGTCGGGTTGGGCTTGGTCAGGTCGGCCGTAGCCAGGCCGTTGGCCGGGTCAAAACGGTAGGTGTAAGTATCCGTGAAACCCGGCACCGAAGGCGGCGTGGCCGAAGCAGTGAGCGTGGCTGGGCTGCCCGAGCAAACATAGGCACTGCTGGTGGTCAGGCTCACCGTGGGACGGGGCACTACGGTTACCTGCGTCGTAGCCGTGTTGGTGCAGGCGTAGGGAGAAGCACCGTTCACAGTCACGGTGTAGGTGGTGGTGGTAGTGGGGCTCACCCGCAGGGTCGCGGTATTCGCACCTGGGGTGCTAGCCGTCACGCCCGGTCCCGACCAGCGGTAGGTGTAGGAGTCAACGAGGTTATTACCCGCGCCAGCCGGGCGGGTGGTAGCAGCCGTCAGTACCACTTCCGTTCCGGCGCAGACGTTCGGCACCGAGCGGGTGATGGTCACGATGGGCTGGGGCACTACGCGCACCACCACCGAAGTAGTATCGCCGCACGCACCCTGCGAGAAGCCCAGCGTGGGCGCAATGCTCAGTAGGTAACGAGTCGTCACCGAGGGATTCACCACGATGTTGCGGGTGTTGGTCACAGCCGGCAGGCCAGCCGTGGCGGCACTGCCCGCTCTTACGCTCCACTGATAGGAGTAAACCTGCGCCTGCGTGGTGTTGGTGGCGATGCGGCGGATGGAGTCCGGCCGCAGCACGTTGCCTTGCAGCGTGAGCGAGCCGCCGGGGCAGATGCTGTTCGAGCCGGGAGTCGTGTTGCCAATGCCGGTAGCACCCAACGTGGTGACTGCTTGGGCAACGTTGCCTTTTATAATCCGAATAACGAGTACGCGGTTCTGCACACCTTTGATGGGGCAGGCGTTGTCTTCAATCTTGAAGCTCAGCAGGATGGTGCGACCCACCGAGCCGGGCGACGGCTGGAAGAAGAACACGCCCTTGGGGTTGGTCGTGCCGTTGCCGGTGAGGCTGAAAGTGCCCACATCGCCCGAGTCCAGGTAGCGGGGGTCGGTGTTGATGTTCGGGGGCAGCGTCACGGTCAGCAGCTGGTTGGCGCTGGGGACGCGGGTGTTGTCGGGGTCGGTGAAGTTGAGCTCTACGCGCGAGTAGTTGCAGCTGCGCACGTCAATCCGCGTCGTGTCGGCGGTGTTCACCGCGTTTGTGCCCGAGTTCACGGTGATGGGGTTGGCCTGCACGGGGTTGGGGGTGCTGTTGCCACCGCAGTCAATCACAATCAGGTTGGCCTCGCGGCGCACCGTGCCAATGACGCGGCGCACGCCGTTGATGCGACGGTACTCAGTGATGAGCACCGCAATCTGGTACTTATTTGCGCCGCCAGCCGGGCCAGCAGTAGCGTTATAGATGCCGGGCGTGAACGTAATGGTGCGCGACTGCTGGTTGAAGTTGAACGAGCGCGCCACACCGGTTTTGAGCGGGCAGGAGCCGATGGTATCCAAGCCCAACTGAATGGGGTTGGTGGGGCTGTAGTTGCCGCCCGGGATGCCTGCAAAGCTGAAGAAACCGCCACCGGGGCAGTTGATGGGCGCCAGCACCGCGCCAGCACCGGGGAAAGTCAGGTAGGTAGCGGGGGTGCCGCAAGCCTGCAGCGGGGCAGCCAGCGAGTACACCAGCGAGTCACCATCAGCTTCAGTTGCCGAGAAGGTGATGGTGGTGCGCTGCTTCCAGCACACATACTGAATCGGAATATCCTGCGCATCGAACTGGGGCGAGTTGTTGGCCACAGCCGTGGTGCCCTGGTTGCGGTTGTCGAGGGTGGCTTCCACGTACAGGTCGCCGGCGTTGATGTTGGCCAGCGCCGGGCGTGCGTTCTGGCTGGTGCTCAAAATCCACTGCCCGGGGGCCAGCGTCACCTCGGCCAGGTAGTTGTACACGTCGTAGTTCGGCAAGCCGGCCGGGCCCTGGCAAGGGCCGGCCGATACGGCGGCACAGAACGGGTTACCGGCTTCCACAGCACCTTGTTGCACAAACGCAACCTCCGTACCCAAGGCACTACAGCCACCGGTACGGTAGTTCAGCATGAACTGGCTGGGCGTGATACCCGAGCAGTCGCGGTAAAGGCGGAATTTGACGCGGTACCGGTTGTTGCCCAGCGACACATAGGTCATATCGCCCCCCAGCAAGTGGGAAGCGCGCGCTTCCTGCACGCTACCCATGAGCAGGGCGCACGCAAAGAGCAGCAGGGTGAAGGAATGTAAGATTTTTCTCATGGGTGAAAAGGGGTGAAATGAAGTAAAAAAACGCGAATTGGGTGGTTACTGACGAATCAGCGGTCCAAGATACAGGCAGAAAAACAGAGGACCAAGAATAGCCGTCAAAGCCTGATTTTGGTCCAGCAAATTACGGGCCATACTTAACGAATTTTTGACAAAATGGAACTTATTTGTGATTTTTATTTGGTTCGCCTGACGTCCTTATTTTCAATGCAGTGCTTCTAGCCTATTCTGCTGCTTAGCGCGGCGAGTGGCCCCTCGCCGGTTCCGCCGATGGTCAGCCCAGCTCTTATCGCATTCATATATATAAAATAAAGACAACAGCACGAAGCCCAGGCCGCCCCCTTTTGCCGTATTACAAGCAGAAGATGCTCCAAGCCGCTCAGAAATAATCCAGCTTTTTTTTATGGCTTAAAAGCCGCATGAACAGCCTGCTGACTGGTTTTTTGACCAGCTTTCCTCCTTTTGCCCGGCTTGCAATACATTTGCTTTTTTGTATCTGCTTAAGCTTTCTTTCTACATTACATTGCCAAAAGCATGTACCTGTGTGCTGCCCGAAAGCATTGCCCAACGCATTTCCACCCCCTTTTCCACCCGTATTGTTCAACCTTTTCCCCCTTCACCCCATGCATACACCTTTACACGCGCGACAGCGCGGGCCTTTGAACTGGGCTTTGTTGCTGTTGGCGGCGCTGCTGTTCAACAGTGGTTCCCTTCGGGCGCAAACGGCCGACACGTACGATTTCAGGGCCAGCAGCGGTACCTACACCGCACTGACCGGCGGCACGCCCGTGGCGACCATTCTCGTCGATGATGAACTGTCGGGCACGATACCCCTGGGTTTCTCTTTTGTGTTCGATGGCAACACCTACACCTCCTGCAAGGTGTCGTCGAACGGCTGGCTGACGTTTAACCCCGCCGCCTCCGGCAACAGTCTGAACAATGACCTCTCAACCGGCACGGCCAGCGAACGGCCCCGGGTAGCGCCCTACTGGGACGACCTGAGCGGCACCAACGGCTCGGCCAGCTACCTCACCACCGGCACAGCGCCCAACCGGGTGTTCACGTTTGAGTGGCGCAACTGGATTCGGCTGGGCCAGGCCGGGTCTGCTTTTTCGATGCAAGTGCAGCTAGTGGAGGGCACCAACGCGGTGCGCTTCGTGTACCGCTTGGAAACCAGCCCGGTTACGGGTGTGACGGCTTCCATCGGCTTGTCGGGCGTCAATTCCTTCTTATCGCTGGCCAATACCAGCGCTTCGCCGCCGGTTAGCTCGTCGTCTGAGACGGACAACATCGCCACCTTTCCGGCCACGGGCCAAATCTATACGTTCACACCGCCCGTGGTGACGGCCTGCCCCACGCCGCGCAACCTGAACTCGGCCGTGAGCGGTGCTTCGGCCGCGGTGTCGTTTAGCGTGACCAACGCCACGCCCGGGCCGTTTACCATTGCCTACGGTCCGGCGAACTTCAATCCGAACCTGCCCAACTCCAGCACCAACGCCTACACGACTATTACGTCGACTGTGACGACGGTTGTGCTGACGGGCCTGGCAGCGGGCACTACTTACCAGTTCTACGTGATGCAGAACTGCGGCGGCTCGACGGGCAACAGCAACTATTCTAACCCCGGCACCTTCACCACCAACCCCAACCCGGCCACTAATAACGAATGCACCACGGCCGTGGCCCTGCCGGTGGGCGGCACCTGCACCTCGCCCACCACGGGCGCCGTGTTTGGCGCCACGCAAAGCCTGCCGCCCACCACGAACTGCACCAGCACGTCGGCCAACGATGTGTGGTATTCGTTCGTGGCCAATGGGGCTACGCAGACCATTGCTTTCACCCCGCAGTTTGCCGGGGTGCTGGATGTGCGTTCGGGCAACTGCACCACTTCCACCAGCATCTTCTGCACCTCGGTATCGGCTGGCAACGCCTCCACCAGCAATGTTGGGGGCCTGACCAACGGCCAGACGTATTACCTGCGCGTGTATGCTTCGACCAGCCCGGCTCCGGTGGCCGCCAGCAGCACGTTCACGCTGTGCGTGACCACGGGCCCGGTAGGCCCGGCCAACGATGAATGCGCCAATGCCGTCCCGCTCAGCGTGGGCGTTGCGTGCGCCGCGCCGGTGGCGGGCACTTTGCAGAATGCAACGCAGAGCCTGCCCCCCACGGCTGGCTGCGCGGGCATTAATGCCTACGATGCGTGGTATTCGTTTGTGGCCACGGGCCCTTCGCAGATTATCACCTTTGCTCCGCAGTTTGCCGGCATCATGAACGTGCGCTCGGGCGCTTGCGCCACTTCAACCAGCGTGTCGTGCGTGGCAACGGCCGCCGGCGCTACGAGCGTTAACACCATCACCGGCCTGACAAACGGCCAGACCTACTACGTACGGGTGTACAGCTCGGCGGCCACCCCGCCGGCGGGCACTGCCGCCGCGTTCTACTTGTGCGCATCGGGCCGGCCCACGGCTGCCCGCGCGCAAGCCGATACCGAAGCATTGGTGGTGTTCCCTAACCCTAGCAATACCGGCCAGCTCACCCTGCGCCTGGCAGGCACGGCCGGCCCCGGCCAGGCCACCCTGCTCAACGCCCTGGGCCAGGTGGTGCGCCGCCAGCAGCTGAGCAGCGCAACCGAGCAAACGTTCTCGACCCGGGCACTCGCCGCGGGCCTCTACACCCTGCGCGTGACGGTGGGCGAGCAGGTGCTCACCCGCAAAGTGGTGCTGGAATAGCCCTCCGCGTTCTGGTCTGAAGAAAAAGTAGCGGCGTCGGCACTGGCTGGCGCTGCTACTTTTTCCTGACGCTCCAAGCCAGGCCATTGGCGGCCGGCTATGCCAACTCATTGTGCTCCCACGCAAGCGCCGGTGCGGTGCACTGCGCTACGGCTGCGGCCGTCGGTATGGCAGGTGCTTCCGCATTTGCCGTTTCAAACTGCCAAGTTCTTTCACCTCTCTCCGTTCTTATTCTTTCAAGCCATGCAACACATTGTACCCATGAAATACCCACCGGGTGCGCAGGTCGCCCCCACTCCGGCTTCGCGCTGGTGGCACCTCCCCATGCTGTTGGTACTGTTCCTGATGGCTCCCAAGGCTTGGGCGCAGACCTACATCATTGGCACCAACCAAACGACCTGCGCCGGCACTATCTATGACTCGGGCGGGCCCAACGGCGACTACACCGACAATGAAAACCTGACCACGGTGATTACCCCGGCCACGGCGGGGGCCAAGGTGCGGCTCAATTTCTCGGCATTCAACCTGGAAAACAACTACGACTACCTGCGCATCTACGACGGCCCCACGGCGGCGTCCCCGCTGCTGGTTTCGCTCACGGGCACTACCCTACCCGGTCAGGTCCAGGCCATTAACGCCACGGGCCAGCTTACGCTCGTCTTCACCTCCGACGGCTCGGCCGTCCGCGCGGGCTTTGCAGCTGCCATCACCTGCGCCGTCAACGTACCCACCGTCACCTCTTTCACGCCTACGAGCGGGCCGGCTGGCACGTCGGTGGTCATCACGGGCACTAACTTCACGGGTGCTACGGCTGTATCATTTGCGGGTACCAGTGCCACGGCCTTCACTATCAACTCGGCCACCCAAATCACCGCCTTCGTACCGGCTAATACCCTCTCGGGCAGCGTCTGCGTGACGACCCCTTCGGGCACGGGCTGCTCCTCGGCCAACTACGACACCGGCAACTATGTGATTGGCGCCAGCCAGGCCATTACCACCTGCGCGGGCACCATCTACGATTCGGGCGGGCCTAATGGCAATTATAGCAACAACGAAAACCTGACGACGGTGATTACCCCGGCCACGGCCGGGTCCAAGGTTGTGCTTACGTTCTCGGCATTCGACCTGGAAAACAACTACGACTACCTGCGCATCTACGACGGCCCCACGGCGTCGTCGACGCTGATTGGTGCTTTCACGGGCACGGCTAACCCGGGTTCCGTTAATGCATCGGCGACCAACACCACGGGGCAGCTAACGCTCGTGTTTACCTCCGACGGCTCGGGTACGCCCACGGGCTTTGCGGCCTCAATAGCGTGCTCGGCCGCCGTGCCGGGCATCAGCAGCTTCACCCCAACCAGCGGCCTGCCGGGTACCAGCGTCGTCATCACGGGTGCAAACTTCACCGGCACCACGGACGTGACCTTTAATAACCTCTCGGCTACGAGCTTCGTGGTGAATTCACCCACACAGATTACGGCTGTGGTGCCCTCAGGTGCCACCACCGGCCGCATTCGGGTGATTAATACGGCCTCTGCTACCAGCAGCACCAACTTCACGGTGCCCGCACCGACTGTAACCAGCTTCACGCCTACCACGGGCGGCGGCGGCACCTCGGTAGTCGTCACCGGCACCAACTTCACCGGCGCCACGGCCGTTGTCATCGGCGGAACCGGCGGAACCAACGTGCCCACTTTCACCGTCAACTCGGCTACCCAAATTACTCTTACCGTGCCCAACAGCGCGCTGGGTGGCCCCATTTGCGTAACCACGCCCGCCGGCTCTTCCTGCTCGACGGCTACTTTCACCACCGGCACCCCGACTTATATCATTGGTACGAACCAGACCACCTGCTCCGGGATAATCTACGATTCGGGGGGAGCATCCGGGCAATACACTGACAACGAGAACCGTACCACGGTGCTCACGCCGGCCACTACCGGGGCGAAAATATCGCTCACATTCTCGGTGTTCGACACGGAGAGTTCTCTTGATGTCCTGCGCATCTACGACGGCCCCACGGCTTCGGCAGCGCTGATTGGCAGCTACAGCGGCACCACGAACCCTGGTACTGTAAGCGCCTCCCTGGCCAATCCCACGGGGCAACTCACGCTGGTATTCACGTCGGACGGCTCGGTCACTCGCGCGGGCTTCGCAGCTTCTATTGAGTGCTTGAGCTGCTACCCGGTAACGAACCTGACGGCCACCAACGTGACCACCACTTCGGCCGTGCTGAACTTCACGCCTGGCCTGGGCAACAGCAGCTACCGCGTGACGTACACGCCCACCAACGGCACGGCCACCACGGTTACCGCCACGTCTTCGCCCTACACCCTGACGGGCCTGGTGCCGGCTACGCCCTACACCATCAGCATTCAGCCCCTGTGCGCCACGGGTTCGACCACAGCCACGACTACCGTTACGTTCACGACGCTGCTGCCCAACGACGAGCCTTGCGGCGCCCTCGGCTTGCGGGCCACACCCCTCACGGCGTCGAACTTGGGCGCCACCACGAGCGTGCAGAACGGCATCAATACGCCCAGCTGCGGCGGTGGGCCGCTGCCCAAGGATGTGTGGTTCACCTTCACGGCCACGGCCACCTCGTCGACGCTGACGCTGACCGGCAACGCCGCCGGCACGGTGCGCGTGTTCACGACGGGCAACTGCTCGACGGGCACGTTTGCAGAATTTTTCTGCCGCGGTAGCGGCACCAACAACACTACCGTGGGCACCGTGACGGTGCCGGGCCTGACGGCCGGCACGCGCTACTACGTGGCCGTGAACGGCTTCGGCAGCTCCGATGCCGCGGGCTCCTTTACCATTGCAGCCACCAACGTACTGGCCACTAAAGCCCAGGCCAACACCAACGCCCTGGTGGTGTACCCCAACCCCAGCAACACCGGCCAGCTGACCATCAAGCTCAACGAGCTGCGGGGCGCGGGCCATTTGACGCTGTTCAATGCGCTGGGCCAGGCTGTGCGGACCCAGGCCCTGAGCGGTGCCGCCGAGCAAACCATTTCCACGCAAGCCCTCGCCACTGGCCTTTACACCCTGCGCGTGACGGTGGGCGAGCAGGTGCTCACCCGCAAAGTGGTGCTGGAATAGCCCGTTGCCTGCCTCAAGGGCACAAAAAAAGAGCCGGCAGGTTGCCGGCTCTTTTTTTGTGCGCGCTGGTTTTCCGTTATTCCACCACCAGCTTGCGGGTGGCGCGGCCGGCTGCGCTTTCGGCATGCACCAGGTAGGTGCCAGCCCGCAGGCCGCTCAGGTCCAGCACAGCGGAGAGAGTGCCGTCGGGCTGTAGCTCTCGCACGGCCCGGCCCGCCAGGTCGCGCACCGTGAGGCGGGAAGTGGCGACAGGCAGCTGCACGGTGGCCTGGCGGTGCGCCGGGTTGGGGAAGATATCGAAGGCTAAAGCTGCGGCCGGGCGGGTGGCGGTGGGCACGTAGGCGCGGTTTTCGAGCACCAGAATCCGGTCGTCGGTAGTGGCGGGGGCGCCGCGGCCGTCGCGGTTGCTGGTGCCGATGTACACCTTGCCCTGCGGGGACACGCAAATGGCGCGCAGCCGGCCAAACGTGGTGAGGTAGCCGGTAGAAGGCAAAATGGACTGGCCGCCCGCCGCCAGGGGCAGTTGCAGTAGAGAAGCGTTTTTGAGTAGGGCCAAAAGCAGGCTGCCTCGCCAGGCCGGGATGGCCGGGTGGTTGTAGTAGACCAGTCCGGCCGGGGCAATGGTGGGCGTCCAAGTGGTGAGGGGTTCGCGCACGTTGTTGGCGGCGCAGAAGGTGGCTTCGGCGGGCAGGTTGCAGTAGCCTTCCACGGTGGGCCAGCCGTAGTTGCGGCCGGCTTCTATTTTGTTGATTTCGTCGTCGTTGTTGGGGCCGTGCTCCGAGCTGTAGAGGCTGCCGTCGGGCAGCTGCACCAAGCCCTGCGGGTTGCGATGCCCGAAAGTGTAGACCGGGCTGCCCGGTATCGGGTTGCTGGCCGGAATGCTGCCGTCGAGGTTCAGGCGCAGGATTTTGCCGTTGAGCGAAGCCGTATTTTGCGCCTGGGGCTGCTGCTGGGCATCGCCGGTGGTCATGAGGAGAGTGCCATCGGCCAGCACCAGCAGGCGCGAGCCGCTGTGTGAGGTGGCCGCATCGATGCCGCCCAACAGCACCAGCGGCGCCGTAAGCGTGCCCGCGGCGGCCGAGTAGGTATAGCGCACCAGCTTCTCCTTGAGGGCGCCGGCCGCCGTGTAATTGTACACTACATATACGTAGGGCGAGGTGGCAAACTGCGGGTGCAGGGCCAGGCCGAGCAGGCCGCTTTCGCCAGTGGGCGTCACGTCGGGCAGCGTGAGCAGGGCCTGCACCTGGCCCGTGGCTGGGTCGACGCGGCTGATGCGGCCGTAGCGCTCGGTCATCCAGATGAAGTTGTCGGGGCCCCACACCAGCTCCCACACGGTATTTAGGTTGGTGGTCAGGGCCGACACGGTGACGGTGGCCGCGCCCACCGGAAAGGTGCTGAGAGCGGGCGCCTGCGCGCAGGCGGCCAACGGCAGCGCCGCTGCCCAAAAGGCCAGCGTGGCATTACGTAAGTAGTTCATGGCAATAGGCGTATGGCAGTAAGCGTGAATGAGAAAAGCCGTTGAATAGCTAACGGAACCTGCGCCCGGGCGGATGCCACGCCCGGCACTTTTGTAGCTTGCGGGCACATTCTTTCCCCGCCTTCTCATGTCCGATTTCCTCACCGAAACCCACCTCAGCGGCTACACTCTCAGCACCGACCCGGGTCGGCTCGACGTCGCGGCCATTCACCGCTGGCTGAGTGAAGAGTCGTATTGGGCCAAAAATATTCCGCTGGCCACCGTGGAGCGGGCCATTGCCCACTCGCTTAACTTCGGCCTCTACGCGCCCGACGGCGCCCAAGCCGGCTTCTGCCGCGTGGTGACGGACCGGGCCACGTTTGCCTGGCTATGCGACGTGTTTGTGCTGCCCGCGCACCGCGGCCACGGGCTCTCGAAGTGGCTGGTGCGCCAGATGCTGGCCCATCCCGACTTGCAAAACCTGCGCCGCCACCTGCTCGCTACCTTCGATGCGCACACACTCTACCAACGATTCGGCTACGAGCCCTTGGACCGGCCCGACCGCTGGCTCGAAATCAAGAAGGATAAGCCGTATGGTTGAGGCGCGTGCAGGCCTTCCCGATTGAAAGAGCCATCTAAACGATATACTTCTACCCTTATGTACCTGTTCCGGACTTTTATACAGCCTTCGGCCAAGCATTACCCAGTCTGTTTGCTGGTGTTCCTCCTGAATATCGTCCTGACTTCCGGGGCTGATGCCCAGCAGCTGAACATCAAAAACGATGCCTTCTGGAATACCACCGACGGCCAGCCCATTTATAGTCAGGGCGGCGGAATCTTCACCTTCAAAGACCCCAAGTCCGGACAGGAGAAATATTACTGGTACGGCGTGCATTACAAGGAGGCAGAAACTTACCGCAACGCCCCCAACAAAACCCTGCCCCAGGCGAGCTACGAATCGGTAACCTGCTACACGTCGACCGACCTGGTGCATTGGACGTCGGAAGGCGACGCCCTGACCAAGGCCGAGGCCCTGCCCGACGGCCGCCCCACCTGGGTGGGCCGCCTGGGCGTGGCCTATTTGAAGGAAAGCGGCCAGTACGCCATGCTGGTGCAGCACGGCGCGGAGGTGCTCATTGCCGTGGCCAGCCAGCCGGCCGGCCCATTCAAGTGGCACCGGAAAATCAACATGCTAGACCGCATCGGCACGACTAACACCGGCGACCAAACCGTCTTCACCGATGCCGACACCGGCAAGTCGTATTTGGTGTATTCGTACGGGCGGGGCCGCAGCAAAATCTACGTTTCCGAAATTGGCCTACGCAACGGCCAGGTGGATTTGCTCGATTGCACCAAGGTGTTTGAAGGTGCCGGCCGCGAGGGCAACTGCATGTTCAAGTACCAGGGCAAGTACTACATGGCGGCGTCCAACCTGTACGGCTGGGATGCTTCGCTCGCCTATTACCTGGTTTCCGATAACATCAGAGGGCCATACGAACCTGCCAACAACATGCGCGTGCTGGAAGGCAGCGCCGACGATTACGCCCATGTCACGCAAACCGGTTTTTTTGTGAATGTGAAAGGCAGCCGGCAAGAAACCGTGCTGTATTGCGGCGACCGGTGGGCCGATTTTGCCGGCAACGGCCTAGGCTACAATCAATGGACTCCCTTGTCCTTCGCCGGGGCCACGCCATACTTCAATTCGCTGGGGTCGTGGAATCTGGATGCCAAAACCGGCGAATGGGAGGTGGCGGCCGACAACAACTACGCGAAGAACGGGAGCTTCGAAGCCGACCGCAAACAAATGCCGAGCCCGGTGAAGCCGGTGCAGACTTACCTGCTGGGCTGGGAAACCACCGTGCTCAAAGGCAACGTGGTTTCGCTCGACACCGCCACCTCGCCTGTGCTCAACTACAACAACACCGAGGAGGAACGAAAAAGAGTTGTCGGTGAGAAAAGCCTCAATATCAGCGACAAGGTGCCCTTCGAGCGCCGGGTGTCACAGGTCATTCGCTCGTCGCCCTACGTGAAACTGCCCAACGGCTTCTACACGCTCACCGCCAGTATGAAGAACACGGCAGGCTTTTCCAACCTGGAAATGTATGCCGAAACCGCTGGCAAGCGTTTGGCTCACAGAGTAAAGCGGGCCAATCCACAGTGGACAACCATCGTGCTCAAACGCATACCCGTTAAGGATGGCAAAGTTGAAATCGGTTTCCGGGCAGTTGGCGCGGCCCGGGCTTCGTGCCGGGTGGATGATGTTTCGCTGGTGCTGGAGAAGTGACGGCGCTCAGTGGTCAACGCACTTCCTGAAGCCATCTACTTCGCCGGGCTCGTCCACTTATTGTCCCGAATCCGAAAGCGCCACGGCAGCCCCGCCGCCTCGGCCCCCGCGTACTCCAGCCCCACGCGGGCGCTAGCTACAACGTCACTTACCGCCTCGCCGTGGTCTTCAAACCAGAGCACCTCGCCCGTCACGGACAGGCCGGTGAGGACCGGGGTGATGCCCAGCGCCTGGCTCAGCAGCCCCGGGCCGGCGGTGAAGCCGCGCTTGGCGGCAGCCAAGCCGCGGCGGCGCAGCATTTCCTCGATGCCTGCGGTGGGTTCGATGGCCCGGATGAGCACGGCGTCGGGGTGGGCGGCGTCGTGAGTGGCGATGTTGAACAGCGCGTAGCGGTTGTACACGGTGTAGATGTAGGCCGCGCCGCCGGGCACGTGCAGGCCCTGCGCCTGATGGCGCTTACGCTGCAGATGCATCGTGAGGGAGTTGTCGCCCTCGTGCCGGTAAGCCTCGGTTTCGACCACCCGGCCGGCCGTCACAATACCGTCGATGTTGGTATAGAGGTGCTTGCCGAGCAGGTCGCGGGCAATGGTCAGCACGTCGGGGCGCCGGAAGAAGGCAGCGGGCAGTTTGGAATGCGGCATAGGTTTCAGCGGACGCGGTAGCGGAGCCCGATGCTGAGCAGCCAGGGTTGCTGCTGCCACGGCAGGCGCGTGGTGGGCTGGTCGTTCACGCGCAGGTCTACGTCGGCGCTGGGCAAATCGACGGTGGCGCTGCTGCGGAACAGAAAAAAGCCGCTTTCCTCGTCCACTTGCAGTTGGGTTTTGCGGCGTAGCGGCACCAGGTAGCTGGCATCGGCCACCAGCTCGAACTTGTGGCTCAGCTCCAGGCCCAGGCCCAGGCTGGGGCGCAGGGCGTCGCTCACGGTCTGGATGCGGGCGCTTAGCTCGTCGGCGCTGAGGTGGGTGCCGGCCACGCGCAGGCCGCTGTCGGGGTTGTCGAAGGTGCCCAACGGCAGGCCCACCGTCTGGCGGAGGTAGCCAAGGCCGGCGCGGCCGTAGAGTGGGCGGTGGCCAGGGTTGAAGTTGTGCTCGTAGCTCAGGCCCGCTTCCCAGCCGTCGCCCTTAAACTGCCGATGCAGGCGCTGCGTGGCCAGGCGCACGGCCAATTCCTTCGTCAGGGCATATTGGTATTCAAACTGCACGAAGACGGTCAAATCCTGCGCGCGCACCGGGGCCGTGCGCTGCATTTGCAGGCCATAGCCGGCCGGCGCATACGCCACCGCGAGGCCGGCGGCGGGCACGGCCAACGGCCAAGCGCCTAGGTGCCAGCCGTAGCTGAAGCGCTTCAGAAAGCGGTCGAAGGCGCTGAGCTGCTTCTGCTGCGGGTCGGTGCCGGCCTCTGCAGAAGGTTTGAACAGGGAGTCGGCCTGCTGCTGGCGCTTTTGGTCGAACAGGATTTTTTGCACCGCCGCCGGGGGTAGCAACGTGGTGTGGCCCTTCCAGAAAGCCGAGTCGTAGGCCACGGTGTTGCGCAAAAACACGTCGTAGAGCTGTGCCCGCTCGGTGTAGCCGGGCCGGGGCGTCTGGGCCGTGTCGATGGCCGTGGTGAGGAATTCACCGAAGAATTTCAGCGGCGGCCCCACGGGCAGTTTGGCTTCGGTTTGCCACCACACGGTTTTCAGGTGCCAGCGGCCGGCGTACAATTGGTACGCCACGCGCAGAGCGCGCGAGTCGGCGATGTCGCGCGCGCCTCGGTTGAGGCCGGCGGCCGTGTAGTGCCACTCGGCCCCCAGAAAGGCGTAGCTGTCCTGCTCGATGTACATGCGGCCCTCGAAAGCGGCGCGGCGGGTGCCGGCCTTCGGCCCGAAGGTGATGACGTACACCGGCCGGTCCTGAAACGTGCTGCCGGGCGCCAGGCGGTAGTCGTAATCCTTGAAATGGGCCGGGTCGATGAAATCCGAGCGGCGGTGCACGAAATCGCCCATGTGCGCGATGAACGGCCCGCCGGCCCAGTCGATGCGAATGGGCGTGCGGTCGCGCCGCAAATCGACCTTGCGCGACTGCTTTATTTGAATGTCGCCCTCCGCCGTGCGCTTTGTATACGACTCCTTGAAGGCTAGCACCAGGCCCTCAGCCAGGTAGCGCGGCTGCCCGGCCGGGTCGTTGTCCGACTCGCGGTAGAAGCCCGTGAGCTGCGTGGGCCGCACGGGGTAGTTGCGCGGAATGCGCGCCACGGCCTCCCGCACAATGCCCAGCACCGAGCCCGTCACCTGCACCTCGCCCAGCGCGGCCGGACTGATTTTCAATTCAATGCGCAGTTCCGGCCCCGGCAGCGGCGGCAGGGCGCGGGTGTATTTGCGGTAGCCGAGCAGGGCCACTTCCAGCCGCTCGTCCAGCAGCGCCGCCGGAATGCTCAAGGCAAAGCGCCCGTCGTCGTTGGTGCTCGTGCCGATGCGGTTGTCGGCCACGCCTACCTGCGCGTTCGGGATGGGTTGGTGGGTTTCGGCGTCCAGCACTTGGCCGCGCAGCAAAACGGGGGCTTGCGCCAGCACGGGCCCGGCCAGCAACACCAGCCAAACCAAGCGCAATAGGCGGAGCATTGGAAACGTTAGCGGTTTTACCATAAAATGGCTTGGGGAAGCGGGTCTGCTGGAGTCGGCGGCCTTCATCTGGTACGCTTGCCGCGAAAAAACAGGCCGGGCGCGGACGGCTCACGGCTTGGCAAATTATTCAACAACCATTGAGTTCCCAACGGCGTGACTACCACGGCCAGTATTTGAGCGGCAGATTTTCTGCACTTTTCAACAGACGTTGCTTTTCCGCCTTAACTACCTACTACGCAATTGTTTCACCACACCAGGAAAATAGCCGCCGCGCTGGGGCTGCTAGGCCTGGCAGGCTGCCGGGCATTCGACCCTGCACTGCTCGCGCCCACGCCCGAAACCCTGCCCGCCCGGCTGCCACCCTTGGCGGCCGAAGTCCGACTGCCGCATTTTTTCGTCAGCCGCGATTCTCAAACCGTGGCCACGGATGTGCGCACCCTGTTTGGGCGCGAAGTGCGCGAGGTGCTGGTCGATTCCTCCGGCACGCCCCAGGGCTTCGCGGTGCTCACCGCTCGCCGCGTCCGCTACGGCACAGGGCCGGTTTATTCGTACATCTCGGGCCTGGCGTTTGGCGGGATGAACCTGTTGGGGTTTCCATTCGCCCGCTACCGCTGCGCTGTCGATTTGCAGCTCGACGTGCGCAACCAGCGCCGCGAACTGGTAGGCACCTACTACGCCCAGGAGCAAGCCACGGCCACGGCGGGCTTCTACAGCCGTGCCAACTATGCGCAGCCCGAGCGGGTGCTCTACCTGCAGTGCGTCCGGCAGGGGCTGACGCAGATTAGGGCGCAGCTGCAGCCCGAAATCCCCCGCCTTCGGGAGGAGCTGGCGCCGTAAGGCTAGCGGCCGGCCGGCACCAGCTTGCCCACCAGGTACTCGGCAATCTGCACAGCGTTGGTGGCGGCGCCCTTGCGCAGATTGTCAGCCACCACCCACATATTGAGAGTGCGGGGCTGGGTTTCGTCGCGGCGCAGGCGGCCCACCAGCACGGCGTCGCGGCCGTGGCTGTCTTTGGGCATGGGGTAGCGGTTGGTGCTGGGGTCGTCCACCAGCTCCACGCCGGGCGTATTGGCCAGGATTTCGCGCACCTCGGCCAGGTCGAATTCGCGCTCAAACTCCACGTTGATGGACTCGGAGTGGCCGCCCATCACCGGAATCCGCACACAGGTGGCCGTGACGCGGATGCTGTCGTCGCCCATGATTTTCTTGGTCTCATTCACCATCTTCAGCTCCTCCTTAGTGTAGCCGTTGGGCTCGAACACGTCGATGTGCGGCAGCACGTTCAGGTCGATGGGGTGCGGGTAGGCGGGGTTGGTGGCGGGCTTGCCGGCGCGCTCTTCGAGGAGCTGGTCCACGGCTTTTTTGCCGGTGCCCGTCACGCTTTGGTAGGTGCTCACCACAATGCGCTGCACCTTGTAGGCCTTGTGCAAGTCATTCAACGCCACCACCATCTGAATGGTGGAGCAGTTGGGGTTGGCAATGATTTTATCCTCCGGCGTGAGGGTATCGGCATTCAGCTCGGGCACCACCAGCTTCTTGGTGGGGTCCATGCGCCAGGCCGAGGAATTGTCGATAACGGTGGTGCCCACGGCGGCAAAGCGCGGCGCGTGCTCCTTGCTCACGGAGCCGCCGGCCGAGAAGATGGCGATGTCGGGCCGGGCTGCAATGGCGTCGTCCATGCTCACCACGGGGTATTTCTTTCCCAGGAACTCCACCTCCTGGCCCACCGACCGCGCCGAGGCCACGGGCAGCAATTCAGTAAGGGGAAACTGACGCTCGGCCAATACTTTCAACATCTCGGTGCCCACCAAACCGGTGGCACCCACAACAGCAATTTTCATGGAAAAAGCAGAAAGATAAAAAGCTGCGCCTTCGAGGGGCGCCGAACGACAAATGTCGCCACAAATGGACTACTTTAGACGTTGCGTAGGCTTACGCTGCGCTTTGCAACAAATCGTTTGTCATCCTGAGCACAGCGAAAGACCTGCTCACGTCAGCACGAATGGTCCTAACGTGAGCAGGTCTTTCGCTGTGCTCAGGATGACAACACTTCACCCCTCATTGGCTTCAATGAAACACCTTTTACTGCTGCTCCTGCTGTTCCCCCTCTTCGCTCACGCCCAAATGAGCGACGATTTTACGGATGGCAACTTCACCGCTAACCCCGCCTGGACCGGCGACGTGGCCAGCTTTCAGGTGAACACGCAAATCCTGCAAAGCAACGGCCCGGCCGTGACGGGCACCCAGTTGCAGCTGGTGACGCCGGTGCAGGCCGTGACGGGCACCACCTGGGAATTCTGGGTTAACCTGCGCCTGGCCACTTCCAGCGGCAATCTGGCCGATGTGTGGCTGATGTCGGAGCAGGCCGACCTCAAGGCCACCGGCAACCGCGGCTACTTCGTGCGCCTGGGCGGCACCCCCGACGAGGTGGCCCTATTCCGCAAAGACGCCACCGGCAACCCGGTTTACGTCGTGGACGGGGCCGACGGGACCTTGCCTACCACCACCACGGCCAGCACGGCCAGCACCACGCGCGTGCGTGTGACCCGCAGCCCGGCCAACGTCTGGACCCTGGAACGCGACCTCAGCGGCGGGCGCACCTTCGTCTCGGAAGGCTCGGCCACCGACGCCACCTACCAGCGCAGCCAGTACCTGGGCGTACTGTTGGTGTATTCCTCGCTGAACGGCCGCAATTTCTATTTTGATGATTTCGTCGTCACCGACAACACCCCGCCGCAGCTGACCGACGTGGCCGTGGCCGGCCCCAACCAGCTCGACGTGCTGTTCAACGAACCCGTGGCCATCAGCACGGCCGCGACCAATTTCCGCCTGAGCAGCGGCGCCGTGCCCACCACGGCCGTGCGCAGCACCACCGACCCCGGCCAAGTGCGCCTCACCTTCGCGGCGACGCTGCCCACCGGCGCCAACACCCTGGAGGCCCGCAACGTGGCCGACCTCTACGGCAACGTGGCCGCCGGCCCGCTCACGCTGGGCTTTACCATTGCGGCCCCCACCGTGGGGCCGGGCTACCACCAACTGCTCATCAGCGAGATATACGCCAACGAAGTGGCGCCTGCCGGGTCACCGGCGGCTACCTACGCATCGGAATTCGTTGAGATTTACAACCCCACGGCCAATGTACTGGACCTGGGCGGCGTGCGCCTCTCGCGCACCAGCAGCACGGGCCCGGCGGCCGTGTTTCCGGCCGGGGCCGTGCTGCAGCCTGGCGAGTACGCCGTGGTGTGCGGCAGCACCCGCACCAGCCAGTTTGCCAGCTCGGGCAAAGTGTTCGGGCTCACCAACTTCCCGGCCTTGCTCAACGCCGGCGACCAGCTGCTGCTGCGCGACCGCCAGGGCCGGGCCGTGTTTGAAGTATCGTATTCCGACACCTGGTACCAGGACCCAGTGAAACGCGGCGGCGGCTGGAGCCTGGAGATGGTGGACACCGGCCAGCCCTGCTCCGATGGGCAAAACTGGATGGCCAGCACCGACCCCACCGGCGCCACGCCCGGCCGCCGCAATTCGGTGGCCACCAACAACCCCGACCGCACGGCGCCGGCCCTGCTCAGCGCCGCGGCCAGCAGCGCTACCACCGTTCGCCTCCTATTCGGCGAAAAGCTCGACAGCACGCTCATGGCCAACGCGGCCCTGTATACCCTGCAGCCGGCCGTGGCCGTGCAGCGCGCCGTCGTGCTGCCCTACGATTTCCGGGCCGTTGAGCTGACGCTGGCCGCCGCGCTGCCCATCAACCAGGCCACCACCGTGGCCGTGCAGCGCGCTACCGACTGCGTGGGCAACGGCACCGGGCCGGTCACGTCGGCGGCTTTCACATACTACGGTCCACCCGTGGCACCGCGGCTCAACCAGCTGGTGCTCACCGAAATCATGGCCGATGAAGACCCGCCGGTGGGATTGCCGAAAGCCGAGTTTGTGGAGATTTTTAATTCTACGGCCACGCTGCTCGACCTGGGCGGCGTGCGCCTGCTAAAGCCCAGCACGACTACGGCAGCCGTGTTTCCGGCCGGGACGGTGCTGCGGCCGGGCGAGTACGCCGTGGTGTGCGGCACAACAGCCGCCCCGCTCTTCAACCAGTTTTTTGCCTCGGCTACCACCGCCCCGCGCGTGTTCGGGCTGACCAGCTTTCCGTCATTGAGCAACGGCGGCGACCAACTGGTGCTGCGCGGGCGCGACGGCCGCACGTTGTTCGAAGTCGCGTACTCCGATGCGTGGTACCGCGACGCCAACAAAAAGAACGGCGGCTGGAGCCTGGAAATGATTGACACCAGCAACCCCTGCGCCGGCGCCAACAACTGGACGGCCAGCGTGGACCCGCTGGGCGGCACGCCCGGCAAGGTGAACTCGGTGCGCGCCGCCAACGCCGATGCCAACGCCCCCACCCTGCTGCGCGCCGTGGCTCTGAATGCCACCACTGTGCGGGCCTACTTCTCGGAAAAGCTCGACAGCACCTCGGCCGCCAACGCCGCCCGCTACGCCCTGGCCGCCCCCGGCCCGGCCGTGACGCGGGCCGCCCCCGTATCCCCTGATTTCCGCCAAGTAGACCTGACGCTGGCCGCCGCCCTGCTGCCCAGCCGCCCCACCACCCTCACCGTGCAAACGGCTACCGACTGCGTGGGCAATGCCAGCGGCTCCCTGCAATCGGCCACGCTGGCGCTGCCGGAGGCGGCCGTGAGCGGCGATGTGGTGATAAACGAGCTATTGTTCAACCCGCGCACCGGCGGCGTGCGCTTTGTGGAACTGCTAAATCGCAGCAACAAATTCATTGACCTGCAGGGCTGGCAAATCGGCAATCTGAAGCCCGACAACAGCGTGGATGCCGACGTGCTGGGCACCGCGCCGCTGGTGTTGGCGCCAGGCCAGCTGCTGGCTTTCAGCACGAGTACGAATACCATTATTTCGCAATACCCCACCAGCAGCGACGAAGCGAACCTGGTGCAAATAAGCGGTTTTCCGACCTTCCCGGATGCCAGCACGGCCTTGCTATTCAATGCCACAGGCATTGAAATCGACCGGTTTGCCTACAGCAAAACCATGCACCTGAGCTTGCTGGCCTCGCAGGAAGGCGTGTCACTGGAGCGCATTCGGGCGGCGGGGCTGAGCAACGGCAGCAACTTCCACTCGGCGGCCAGCGCGGTGGGCTACGCCACGCCCGGCCGCCCCAACTCGCAAGCCCAGGATGCGGTGGGCGGCGACCAGGAGTGGGCCGTGGCACCCGAAGTATTCACCCCCGACGACGACGGCCAGCAGGATTTTGCCACCCTCAACTACCACCTCGACCAGCCCGGCTACGCCGCCACCGTGACGGTGTACGACGCCCTGGGCCGCCTCACGCGCCGCCTCGTGCGCAACGAAACCCTGCCCACCACCGGCTTCGTGCAGTGGGACGGCATCGACGACCGGGGCCACAAGGCCGCCGTGGGCTATTACATTCTACTGGTCGAATTATTCCGCCCCAACGGTGGCGAAAAGCGCGAATTCAAGAAGACTGTGGTGCTGGGCGCGCGATTTTAGACGCTTCGCTTAATGAGAAATGCGGAACTTCATGGAACGTCATGTCGAGCGCAGCCGAGACGTTCCATGAAGTTCCGTTGGCCCACGCCTCATTAAACCCCGCTTGCTGGTTCGCGTCTTAAAGACATGAACAGCGCCCAGCAACTCCAGCACTTATACTGGCGCGCCGGCTTCGGCCCGCGCCCGCAAGACGTGTCCGCCGGCCTCAGCCCGCGCAAAGCCCTGCGTCAGCTCCTACACGATTCCGAGAAGTACGAGCCCCTGGTCGGCCCGGCCCTGAGCTACGCCGACCCGCAGGGTATGGCCATGACCGACCCGGCTTCCATCAAAAACAACCCCGTGCCGAACGGCATGGTGACCACGCCCGACCAGCCCGCCCCTCCCGGCGCACCCGTGCCGCCGGTGGCGCCCATGCGCCCGCGGGCAGCTTTCCGGGGCGGCACCATTGCGGCCGGCGTGCCTCGCCTGCGCCGCGCCGACCTCACACCCGAGCAACGCAAGATGCAGAACGAGGGCATCCGCGACGCTTACAACAACATGAGCACGGCTTGGATGGAGCGCATGGCCACCTCGCCAGCCCAGCTACGCGAGAAGATGGTGCTGTTCTGGCACGGGCACTTCGCCTGCCGCGTGCGCCAGCCCGATGCGGCCCTAAGCCTGCACAACGCCATGCGCCAGCACGCGCTGGGCAAATTTCCCGACCTGCTGCTGGCCGTGAGCCAGGAGCCGGCTATGCTGCAGTTCCTCAACAACCAGCAAAACCGCAAGGAGCACCCCAACGAAAACTTCGCCCGCGAGGTGATGGAGCTCTTCACGCTGGGCCGCGGCAACTACACCGAAAACGACGTGAAAGAAGCCGCCCGCGCCTTCACCGGCTGGGGCTCCGACTACCAGGGCCGCTTCAAGTTCCGGGAGCGGGAACACGACGCGGGCAGTAAAACCTTCCTCGGCAAAACCGGCAACCTGACCGGCGAGGACGTGCTCCAGCACATCCTGGCGCAGCCGGCGGCGGCCACGTTTCTGGTCACGAAAATCTACCGCTTCTTCGTGAACGACGTGCCCAACCCGGCCCACATCGAGCCGCTGGCGGTGGCCTTCCGCAGGAGTGGTTACGACCTGACCGATTTGATGGAGCGCCTGTTTTCGGCCGACTGGTTTTACGAGCCGGCCAACGTGGGCACCCATATCAAGAGCCCCGTGGAACTGCTGGCGGGCATTCGCCGCACGCTCAACGTGAAGATTGACAACAGCCAGCCGCTGCTGGGCTACCAGCGCGCGCTGGGCCAAAACCTGTTTCAGCCGCCGAACGTGGCCGGCTGGCCCGGCGGCCGCAACTGGATAGATTCGTCGTCGCTGCTGCTGCGCCTGCAGCTGCCTTCCATCCTCTTCAAAAACGCCGAATTCGCGGTGGCGCTCAAGCAGGACGAGAATGACATCGCCCCGAATATGACCAAGGCCGAGCGCACCGTGCGGCCCGGCGCGGGCGCCCACCTGCCGCTGGCCCCGCTGCAACAGCTGCTGGGCGCAACGCCCGCCGCCCAGCAGCCCGAGAAGCTCAGTGCCTTTTTGTTACAAGCCAACATCCGGCCCGAGAATTTGCAGCTGGTGCAGCAGGCGGCGCAGCAGAAAGAGCCGGCCGAGGCGTTGCGCGCCACGCTGGTGAGCTTGCTGAGTCTGCCGGAATATCAGCTGGCGTAACTGAGTTGAAATTCAATTTTTTAATGTCATGCAGAGCGCAGCGAAGCATCTTTACTGCTTAAGTAAATGAATTGCGTTGGGCGGTAAAGATGCTTCGCTGCGCTCTGCATGACGTTCTGATATTTCAATTGCCCCCTTTCCTCCTTCCTTTTCCGAAAACAAACTTATGGCTACCACCCGCCGCGAATTCCTCCGCAACTCCGCCCTGGCCAGCACGCTGCTGCTGGTACCCAAGTTTCTGCACGCCCTGGACCGCGGCCCCGGCCTGGCCCGGCTGCGCGACGCTACTGGTGCCCGCCGCCTGATTGTGGTGCAGCTGGGTGGTGGCAATGATGGGCTGAACACCGTCATTCCTTACAAAAACGACCTGTACTATAAGGCCCGGCCCACGCTCGGCATCAAAGAAGCCGATGGGATTCTGGCGCTGGATAAGGATATGGGCCTGCACCCGGCGTTGAAAGGGCTGAAAGGGCTGTACGACCAGGGCCAGCTGGCCGTGCTGAACGCCGTGGGTTACCCCAACCCCGACCGCTCGCACTTCCGCTCGATGGACATCTGGCAGTCGGGCTCGGGCTCCGACCAAGTGGTGAGCACCGGCTGGCTGGGCCGCTACCTTGATTCGAGCTGTCCCGACTGCCAGCGGCCATACAACGCGCTCGAAATCGACGACACGTTGAGCCTAGCCATGAAAGGCGCCCGGCGCAAGGGCTTGGCTCTAAAAAACGCTGATAAATTCCACCAAATCACCCAAAACCGCTTTCTCTCCAAGGTGAGCAAGGAAGCCGCGCCCGAGCATCAGGACCAGGTAGACTACCTCTACAAGACGCTGGCCGAAACCGCGTCGTCGGCCGATTACCTGTACGACAAGTCGAAGATTTACAAGTCGACGGTTACCTACCCGAACTCCGATTTCGGCAAAAACCTGAAAACCACCGCCGAGCTGATTAACTCCGGCGTGGAATCGCGGGTGTTTTACCTGGCTTTGTCGGGTTTCGATACCCATGTGCGGCAGCAGGAGCAGCAGCAGCGCCTTTTCACCGACCTCGGCAATGGCCTAGCCGCCCTGGCCGATGACCTGCGCCAGCACGACCAGTGGAACAACACGCTGGTGCTGGTGTTCAGCGAGTTTGGCCGGCGCGTGGGCCAGAACGCCAGTAACGGCACCGACCACGGCACGGCTAACAACCTCTTCCTGGCCGGCGGCGCCCTCCAGAAAAAAGGCGTCCTCAACGACGCCCCCGACCTCGCCAACCTCGACCAGGGCGACCTGCGCCATCAGGTCGATTTCCGCAGCATCTACGCCAGCGTACTCAAAGACTGGCTGGGGGCCGACGACACCGCCATCCTCGGCACCGGCTTCGAGCGCATGCCGGGGCTGGTGTAGTCCGCTTCATCTTTCCAACTTAACCGCCCGGTTTTCTGACAGAAGGCCGGGCGGTTTTGTATTCGGCGGAGTAGCTTGCGCGCTCATCGTTTTAGCTACCCATGAATCGATTTTTAGGTGCCGCCTGTCTTTTGGCAGGGCTGGCCATTGCGCCGATTATCGGCCAGGCCCAAACTACTCCGGCTGCTTACACCGGCCCGCACTACCCCGGCGGCCCCGATTCGCTCCGGGCTTTGATGTACCGCAGCGCCCGGCTGTTTGGCGCCGGGCAAACCGGCCTGGCCGTGGTGCGGGTAGAGTTGAAGGATGGCCGCGAGCCCACCAACTTCAAGGTGTGGGGCGCCAACCCGCCTGAGCTCATGACGAACAAGGCCGCCCAAGGGGCGCTGAGCTACCTGCAAACCCACATGTTGGCCCTGGAGCCTGGTACTCCCGACCCTGATGCCAAACCGGGCCGCGTGCCCCGCACCTTTGTCGCGCTCGATTTTTCGACGCCGTTGGCCGCGCAACCATATGCCTATGCCGACACGGACCCGGTTTTCCCGGATTTTGCCGCGCTCTTGCGGGCGCAGCGCAACGTCTATCTAGAGCGCGCTCTGGCCATCCCCTCCATCCTCGCCAATCTGACTTCGCCCAAAAAAGGCCTATCGACCTACATGCAGATGCAGACGAAATACCCGGCGGAGGCGCTGCGCGCGCAGCAGCAAGGCGCCGTTTATGTGTACTTTGAAGTGGCTCCCAGCGGTGCCATCGAACACGCCCAGATTATCAGCTCGGCCGGCGCGGCCCTCGATGCCGAGGTGCTGCGCGTGGTGAAGACGCTGCCCGCAGCCACTGTGCCGGCCATGCTGCAGGGCCAGCCCGTGCGCATTTTCTACCTAATGCCCCTCACCTTCAAAATCCAGTAACGCTACCGCCCAAACACCGCGCTGGCCAGCGCAAGCACGGCCCGGCGCGTGGGCTCGGGCTGCTCCAGATACGAGAGGTGGCCGCTGCCTTCCAGAAACAGGGCCGAGCCCACGGGCGGTAGCGCGGCCTGACGCACGGCGTCCTCAAAATGCACGGCCACGTCGTGCTTGCCGGCCACCATCAACATCGGAAAAGCGGCTTTGCTGAGCACGGCAGTGCGGTCGGGCCGGGCCGCCATACCGCGCAGGGCGCCGGTGATGGTGGTTTCGGGGGTGGCTTTGCCGATTTCTTCGAGCAGGCCGCGGGCGTCGGTCAGCCGGTCGCGGTTGGTGGGCGCGAAGAGCGGGCGCACGAACGATTCCATGAACTTGGCCACGCCGTATTTCTCCACGAAGCCGATGTTCTTTTCGCGGTTCTGGCGCTTCTCGTCGGTGTCGGCCAGGGCCGTGGAGTTGATGAAGGCCAGGCCGGCCACGCGCTGGGGCCAGCGCTCGGCCAGGGCCAGGGCCACGTAGCCGCCCATGCTGTGGCAGACAAGCAGCACCGGGTGGGGGCAGTCTTTCTGGTTGAGGTAGTCGATGACGTGGCGGGCCTGGGCTTCCATCGAGAAGTCGGGCACGGGAGCCAGGTTGGTGCCGTGGCCGGGCAGGTTGGGCGTCAGCAGCCGGTAGTCGTCGGGGAAGGAGCGGGTGAAATCAGTCCAGACCTCGCGGCTTTCGGCAAAGCCGTGGAGGAAAACGATGGTGGGCAGGTGGGACGGCGTGGGAGTCATAGGAGCAATTACCTTGCGAAACGGTTGGGGGCCACGGTTTCCGAAGATGCCTCGGGCCAGCCGGCACCAGCGTTTCAATTCCACCAAAACTACTCATGCAGATTGCACGGCGCCGTATTCCTTATTTTATGGCCATTGGCATTGGGCTCTTGTATTCTCTGACAGCGCGCTTCGTGCTGGGCGAAGAATTCATCAACGACAGCGGCCTGCTCACCGGTTCGTTTTTGTGCATCACGCCCGTGGCCATTGGCGCCATCACGGCCCACTACTCGCCGCCGACGGAGGGCAAATGGCGCCGGCTGGTGGTGGCGCCATTCTCAGCGGTGATGCTTTTTCTGTTCTTCGCGCTGCTATTTCATTTGGAAGGCTTTATCTGCATTGTCATTATCGGCCCGCTGTATCTGCTGCTGGCCTGTATCGGGGCTTCTTTTTACGCAGGCCTGGCCGACCCGCAGGAAAAAAAGAACGACAAAACCCTGGTCGTAACCGCCTTCGCTCTGCTCCCCTTCCTGGCCGCGCCGCTCGAAAACCAGCTCAGCAACCCCGACTCCTTCCGGCGCATCGAAAACACGGTCATCATCAACGCCCCGCCCGCCGTGGTCTGGCAGCACATCATCCGCGTGGCGCCCATTCAGGCGCATGATTTGGGTCATAGTCTGATTGACGACATCGGCTTTCCGCGCCCGGTGGAAGCCACGCTCACGCACGAGGGCGTGGGCGGCGTGCGCCACGCCACCTTCGAGCGCGGCGTCGAGTTCATCGAAACCGTGGACGACTGGCAGCCGTTGCGGCGTCTCTCGTTCAGCATTGTACCCAACACAGCCACCATTCCGCCTACCACGTTCGATGAGCACGTCATCGTGGGCGGCCGGTTTTTCGACGTGCTGCGCGGCACCTACGAGCTGCAGCCCGCCGGCCCCGGCCGCACCCGGCTGGTGCTCCACAGCGAGCAGCGCCTCAGCACCCACCTCAACTGGTACGCCGGCCTCTGGACGGGCTACGTGATGAGCGAAATCCAGGGCCGCATCCTGGCCGTGCTGCAACGACGCTGCGAGGCTGCAGGCGCCACCGCTGCTGCCGTGGCGGCGCGACCGCACTACAGCCGTTTCGGCTTTATTGCACACAATTGAACGACGTAGGGGCGGAGCTTGCCCCCGCCCGGACGTTGAAAGAAATCGTTGAAACGGCGCCAGCGTCCGGGCGGGGGCAAGCCTCGCCCCTACGTCGTTCAAGACCTTAAACACGCGCTGGCGCCTACGCCGCCGGATTGGCTTCCGGGGATTTATCAGTCACCCCAAGCAGCGATGATGCCCGCTCAAACAGCTGCGGTTGCAGTACCACCTGCCGCTGCGAAATCGGCGCGTTGCCGGCCTCTACCAGCTCGGTGAAGAGGCGGAAAGCGGCCTGGCCCATCTCCTCGCAGCGCTGGTCCACGGACGTGATGTTGGGCTCGGCCACCAGGGTCAGGGCCTCGTTGCTGAAGCCCACGAGGGCCACGTCCTGCGGCACGCGCACGCCCCGGCTCTTGAGCAGTTGCAGGGCGCCCAAGGCAGCTGAGTCGCCGGCCGAGAACACGGCGTTGGGCGGATTGGGCAGGGTCAGCAGTTGGGCCATAGCGGTTTGGCCGCCTTCCACGCTCATATCGCACTCCACAATCAGGCTCTCATTGGGCGTGATGTCGCTGCTGCTCAGGGCATCGAGGTAGCCTTGGCGGCGGTTTTTGTAGATATTGAGATGCTGCGGGCCGGCCAAGTGCGCGATGCTACGGCAACCCTGCGCCAGCAGGTGGCGGGTGGCCAGAAACGCGCCCTGTTGGTCGTTCAGCACCACGGAGTTAATATTTTCACCTTCCAGCACGCGGTCGAAAAACACCAGCGGCACGCCCTGCTTGCGCACTTTTTCGAAGTGGCGGAAGTCGAGCGTGGTGCGCGACACCGACACCAGAATGCCCGCCACCTGAGCGCTGAGCAGCGTTTCGATATTGCGCCGCTCCTGGGCCACGTCCTCGTTCGACTGGCACATAATCACGCTGTAGCCCGCCCGGCTGGCGGCTGTTTCGATGCCGTGCACCACGGAAGCGAAAAACCGGCCCTCGATGTAGGGCACCATCACGCCCAGCAGCTTGCTGCGGCCCTTGCGCAGGGCCGCGGCCAGGTGGTTGGGCTGGTAGTTGAGCTTTTTGGCCAGCTTGAGCACGGCCTGTTTGGTGGACGGCCCGATGCTGTGGTGGTCGCTCAGGGCCCGCGAGATGGTGGTCATGGACACGCCCAGCTCCCGGGCCAAATCGGCCATGGAAACGGGGCGGACGGCTTCGGCAGAAGCAGCGGGGCGGGGGCGACGGGCGGCCATTGAAGTGCGGCGCAACGGAAACAGTTGCCCGTAAAGCTACTGCGGAGGCGGTGTTAAGATGTTATTATAACCGTCATGCAGAGCGCAGCGAAGCATCTCGCGTGTGGTAGTAATCCAATCGTCAGGCTTAGTGACAGCACGCGAGATGCTTCGCTGCGCTCTGCATGACGTTTCAGTTTTTTCTTTTCTCCTCGCACATTATCCCGTATAGCTTGAAATCAACGCCATTCTTTCCGGACCTTTGGCGCACTAACTCAACCGCACCTCTATGAACCCTCTCGTTGACATCCGTCAGTTTGACCAAAGCCTGTGGCTGGACTTCATCAGCCGCCCCATCATCATCGACGGCAAGCTGCAACACCGCATCCAAAACGAAGCCCTGCGCGGCGTTACCTCAAACCCGGCCATTTTCGCCAAGTCCATCGGCGACACGGCCGACTACGATTCGGCCATCAAGGCGCTGGCTTTGCAGGGCAAAACCACAGATGAAATCTACACCAATCTGGCCGTGGCCGACGTACAGGCCGCCTGCGACCTGTTCCGCCCGCTTTACGACGGCGCCGGCCACGGCTCCGACGGCTACGTGAGTCTCGAAGTATCGCCCGAGCTGGTGAACGACACTGAGGGCACCATCGCCGAGGCGCTGGCCCTCTGGAAAGCCGTGGACCGCCCCAACGTGATGATAAAAGTGCCGGCCACGCTCGAAGGCCTGCCCGCCATCCGCCGCCTCATCTCGGAAGGCGTGAACGTGAATGTGACCCTGATTTTTGGTCTGGAACGCTACCGCCTGGTGGCCGAAGCCTTCATCGCCGGCCTCGAAGACCGCGCCGCCAAGGGCGAGCCGCTGGCGCGTATCGACTCGGTGGCCAGCTTCTTCCTGAGCCGCATAGATGTGCTGATTGACCCCAAGCTGGAAAAAATCGCGGCCGAAGGCGGCGAAAAAGCCGCGCTGGCTCAAAGCCTCGTGGGCGAAGTGGCCATTGCCAGCGCCAAGCAGGCCTACCAGATTTACAAGAAAGTTTTCGCCGGCCCGCGCTGGGAGGCCCTGGCCGCCAAGGGTGCCGAAACCCAGCGCCTGCTGTGGGCCAGCACCGGCAATAAAAACCCCAAATACGACAACCTACGTTACGTCGACGGCCTCATCGGCCCGCACACGGTGAATACCGTGCCGGTGGAAACGCTCGACCTCTTCGGCAAAAGCGGCAAGGTGGCCACCACCATCGAAGGCAACCTGGAGCACTCGAAAGAAGTGCTGGCCCGCCTGCCCGAGCTTGGCCTGAATCTGGAGGAGCTGACCCAACACCTTGAAGAAGACGGCGCCCAGAAATTCAAGGAGCCCTTCGCCAAGCTCATGCAGTCCATCGAAAAGAAGCGCGCTCTGGCCCTGGAAGACCAGATAGACGACGCCAAAATGGAGCTGGGGAAATTCCAGGCCGACGTTGACGCGCAGATTGCAAAGTTCAAAGCCGACAACTTCGTGCACGGCTTCTGGGACAAGAAGGCCGACTTGTGGACCAACGACGAAGCCGGGCAGCACAGCATCCGCAGCTTCATGGGCTGGCTGCGCGTGGCCGAAACGATGGTGGGCCGCGTGACCGAAATCGAGCAGTTTGTGGCTTCGGTGAAGGCCGCCGGCTTCAAGCACGTGGTGGTAATGGGCATGGGCGGTAGCACCATGGCCCCGATTGTGTTCAAATCGTCGTTCCCGCAGGGCGAAAACGGCCTGCCCATCTCGGTGCTCGACACCACCGACCCCGGCACGGTGCGCGAGATTGAAGCCTCCATGCCGCTGGCCGAGACGCTGTACATCGTGGCCAGCAAATCCGGGACCACGGCCGAGCCGCTGGCTTTCGGCGACTATTTCTACGCCAAAGTCAAAGAAATCAAGGGCGACAAGGCCGGCGAAAACTTCGTGGCCATCACCGACCCGGGCTCCAAGTTCGTGACCGACGCCACCGAGGCCAACTACCGCCGCATCTTCCTCAACTTCCCCGAAGTGGGCGGGCGCTTTTCGGCCCTCACCTACTTCGGCCTGGTGCCGGCCGCCCTCTACGGCCTGCCCATCGGCGAGATTTTGGAGCGCGCCATCCTGATGATGCGCGCCTGCGGCGCCTACGGCCCAACGGACAAAAACCCCGGCCTGGAGCTGGGCGCCGCCCTCGGCGTGCTGGCCGAGCAGGGCCGCGACAAACTCACGCTGGTGGTGCCCGACTCGCTGCACGACCTCGGCCTGTGGCTGGAGCAGTTGCTGGCCGAAAGCACCGGCAAGGAAGGCAAGGGCATCCTGCCCGTGGCCGGCGAGCCGCTGGGCGAGCCCGGCATTTATGGCACCGACCGCGTGTTTGTGTACGTGGGCTACAAGGGCGAGGCCGACGAGGCCAACACCAGCAAGCTGCAGGCCCTGGCAGCCGCCGGCCACCCCGTCATCACCCTGCTGATGAAGGACGCTTTCGACCTCGGCCAAGAGTTTTACCGCTGGGAAGTGGCCACGGCCGTGGCCAGCGCCGTGTTCCGCATCAACCCCTTCGACCAGCCCAACGTGCAGGCCGCCAAAACCGCCACCGACAAGCTGATGAAGGCCGTGGAAGCCGACGGCAAGCTGCCCGAAGGCGAAAAACCCGCCGCCAGCGAAAACGGCGTGGACTACTACACCGCCGCCCACGGCGACGGCGCTGCCGGCGTGCTCAAAGCCTTCTTCGCCCAAGCCAAGCCCGGCGACTTCATGTGCCTGCAAGCCTACCTGACCGAGACGCCCGCCGTGAGCGCCAGCCTGCTGGAGCTACGCCAGCGCGTGCAGAATGCCCTGCACATCGCCACCACTTCGGGCTACGGGCCGCGCTTCCTGCACAGCACCGGCCAGTACCACAAGGGCGGCCCCAACACCGGCCTGTTCATCCAGTTCACCGACGACAACCCGCAGGACCTGGCCCTGCCCGGCCGCTCCTACACCTTCGGCACCTTCAAGAATGCCCAGGCCCTGGGCGACCTGCAGGCGTTGCTGGATAATGGCCGCCGCACCCTGCGCGTGAACCTTGGCAACGACGCGGAAGCGGGGTTGAAGACCATGCTGGCGGCGTTGGAACTGAAATAGCGTTCTGCACTGACAGAAGAACGTCATGCTGAGCGTAGTCGAAGCATCTCTACCGCTTCGTTTGTCATGTTGAGCGCAGCGAAACATCTTATCAGGTTAGAACTAACAGTTCGACGGTGAAAAGATGCTTCCTTCGTCAGCATGACAAGCGAAGCGGTAGAGATACTTCGACTGCGCTCAGCATGACGTTCTTTTTCTGTCTACTTTTACCAGTACTCAACCTCATTTAACGGCCGCGAACATCCATTAAACCCTTTTTTATGCCCACTTTACACAATCGATTGTGCAGCCTGTTTCTCTGTTTCAGCGCCACCTCTGCTGCACTGGCTCAAACGGCGCCGACGTCCGCACCAGCGCCGGGCAGCAACCCCATCATTCGGAATAAATACACGGCCGACCCCAGCGCCATGGTGCAAAAGGGCACGGTATACCTCTACACCGGCCACGACGAGGCGCCCGCCCGCCAGGAGCGCTACGTGATGAACGAGTGGCTCTGCTTCTCCTCGACCGACATGGTGAACTGGACCGAGCACCCGATACCGCTCAAGGTGTCGGATTTTGCCTGGGCCAAGGACGATGCCTGGGCCTCGCAGGTGGTGGCGCGCAACGGCAAGTTCTACTGGTACGCGGCCGTGGAGCACGGCAGCATCCACGGCAAGGCCATTGGCGTGGCGGTGGCCGATAGCCCCACCGGCCCCTTCAAGGACGCCCGCGGTTCGGCCCTGATTGCGCCCGACATGACCACCGACAAAATCAGCTGGGCCGACATCGACCCCACGGTGTTTATCGACGCCAAGGGCCAGGCCTACCTGTTCTGGGGCAACACCACTTGCTACTACTCCAAGCTCAAGGCCAACATGACGGAGCTCGATGGCCCCATCCAGACTGTGGCCGGGCTACCGCGCTTCACCGAGGCGCCATGGGTGCACGAGCACAATGGCTGGTACTACCTGAGCTACGCCTCGGAATTTCCCGAGAAAATCGTGTACGCCATGAGCCGCAGCCTCGAAGGCCCGTGGCAGTACAAAGGCATTCTGAACGAGATAGCCGGCAACTCCAACACCAACCACCAGGCCATCATCGACTTCAAAGGCCAGTCCTACTTCATCTACCACAACGGCGCCATCAACACCGACGGCGGCAGCTACCGCCGCTCGGTCTGCATCGACTACCTGTATTACAACAAGGACGGCACGATGAAGCGCGTGGTGATGACGACGGAAGGCGTGAAGGCGGCGAAGTAGTCATCACTACGTAAGAGAGTGGTTTATAACGTCATGCAGAGCGCAGCGAAGCATCTCGCGTGCTGTCACTATTCAATGCTATTGAGTTACTACCACAAGCGAGATGCTTCGCTGCGCTCTGCATGACGTTTTTTTCCGTGACCTACTCCGCCGTCACCTCCAGCACGTGGCTGGTCAGGGGCTTGGCCTCCGGGTCGCTCAGTAGCACGCCGATTTTCATCAGGTAGTCGCCGGAGTAGGTTTGGCCGTGGGCGGGCAGGCGCGATTTCTGGCCGGGCATGAGGTTGATTTCGGTGAGCCGGTAGCGCCGGGCCGGGTCGAGGCCCTGCAGCTTCACCGGCCGCACGGTTTCGTTGAAGCGCGTGTGCAGGTTGTAGCCGAAGACGACGGCCTGGGCCTGGTTTTCAGCCACGTAGAGCAGCGCGGCCTGGTTGCTTTCGTAGGGCGAGCGCAGGCGGAACAGGTCGCCCTGCCAGATGACGGGGCTGAGGCGCTTGTAGTCGCGCACGGCCTGCTGGCTGAATTTCAGCTCGTCGGGCGTCATTTTATCCACTTCGATGTCGTAGCCGAGCTTGCCCATCATGGCCACGTCGGTGCGGAATTTCAGCGAGTGGCTGCGGTTCCAGTTGGTGACGTGGCTGGCGATGGTGTTAGAGGGAAAGAAGTTGGAGAAGCCCCACTGGATGAACACGCGCTCGAAAGCGTCGGTGTTGTCGGAGGCCCAGAATTCGGTGAAGTATTTCAGGCCGCCGTACTCGGCGCGGGCGCCGCCGCCGCTGCACAGCATCATGGGCAGGTGCGGGTACTGCTGGCGCATACGGGCCATTACGCTATAGAGGCCGCGCACGTAATCGACGTAGAGGTGCGACTGGTCGCGGCCCAGATACTGCGAGTAGCCGCTGCTAATCATGCGGTTGCAGTCCCATTTCACGTAGGCCACGCCCTGGCTCAGCTGCTCATCAATTGTTTTGAACACGAAGTCCTGCACCTTGGGGTTGGTCAGGTCGAGCACCAGTTGCTGGCGGTACAGGTCCTCGGCGCGGTTGGGTAGTTTCAGCAGCCAGTCGGGGTGCTTTTCGGCCAATTCGCTCTTGGGGTTCACCATTTCGGGCTCCAGCCAGATGCCGAACTTGATGCCTTCCTTGGTGGCGGTTTGCACGAGGTGGCCCACGCCGTTGGGCAGCTTGGTGGTGGTGGGCTGCCAGTCGCCGAGGCCCTGGCGGTCGTCCTTGCGCGGGTACTTGTTGCCAAACCAGCCGTCATCGAGCAGAAACAAATCAACGCCCAGCCGGGCCGCGTCGGCCATCAGGCCATCGAGCCGGGCTTCGTTGAAGTCGAAATACGTGGCTTCCCAGTTGTTAAGCAGCACGGGGCGCGGCGCGGTGCCATCCAGGGTGCCGCCGTGCTGGCGGGCCCAGCGGTGCAGGTTGCGCGAGGCCTGGCCCTTGCCGGTGGTGTTGTAAGTGAAGATGAACTCGGGCGTGACGAACGGCTGCCCGGCCGGCAGCATGTATTCCGAAGCGTAGGGATTGATGCCCGCCGACACCCGCAACGCCTCCTGATTATCAACCTCGAACGCCAGCCGGAAATTGCCGCTCCAGGCCAGTGAGCCGGCCAGCACTTCGCCGCTGGTTTCGTCGGCGGGCCTGTCGAGGGCCAGGAAAAAGCTGGGCGTCTGGTACCAGCCGGCACGGGTGCCCAGCTTGGTGTCGATGACTTTCACGCCACTGGTCAGCTCCGATTCCTGCTGCTTGGCCTCCTCGGCCCAGTCGCCGTGGAACTGGCTGAGCCAGTAGTGCCGCGCATCGAAATGCAGCATGGCCGAGGCGTAGGCGGTGAGCATGACCGGCTTTTTCTCGCGGTGCACGATTTCCGTCCAGGTTTTGATAACGTCTTCCCTGCGGTAGGCCGTGAAGTGTAGGCGCACGTCCACCGGGTATTGTGGGTCGCGCAGGTGGATGGTCGTGGTCGTCACGCCTTCGCCGGCCGGGTTGGTTTGCACCTCCACAAATTCCAGCGCCAGCGAGGGGTTGCCGTCGGCGTGCACCATGCGCAGGGCGGGCTCGAAGAGGTTGTCGGTGCCGGCGGGCACGTAGGCTTCGTGGCGGGTGGGCAGGGTCTGGAAGTCGGCCGGGGCCAGCTTCGCGCCCAGGTAAGTCTGGTAGAGGCGGTGGTTATTGCCCACGGCCAGTACCAGGCTCAGGTGCTCGGTTTCGATGGCGATGGGCGGCGGAGATTGGGCCATGGCGGGCGCGAAACAGGTGAGCAGCAGCAGGCAGCAGAGGCGACGCAGGAGCATGGGATACGAAGAATTGGCGTTCAATATTAGCGCATTTGGCGCATGCGGTTCATATCATCCCCGTCCCCTTTCCCGGAGAGGGGCGCTTGACAAGTTGTAGCATGGACTCTGCGAGTCCGCGTCTTGGCGAACGTTCTGCAACGCGCGGACTCGCAGAGTCCACGCTACAACCACGCATAACCGGTGCCCCCTCTCCCCAAGGAGAGGGGGTCAGGGAGTGAGGCGCCCGCCAGAACGACGCCCCTACTTCCCCTGCGACACGTCCTTGGCCGGGCGCGTCACCAGCTCCACATCCGTCACCTGCTGCGGAAACCACACGGTCATTTCGCCCTTGCCGCGGTTGGCCCAGGCGTAGTACGGGATGGCCGTCAGGGTCTGGCGCACGGTGTTGATGCTGTTGTTGGCCACGTCCAGTTTTACCACGGGTACGGTGGCCGAGAGTTCGGTGATGCCGTTGAGCACGTCGGGCTTGGGGGTGGCGGTGAAGGTGGTGCCGGCGGGCACGATGATGTTGCTGGCGCGGCCGTCGTTGTCCTTCCATTCGGCGCAGTACATCACCGGGCCGCGCTGCAGGGCTACTTTGCCGGCGTCGTCGAGTACCCTGGGATGGGCCACCACGGTGCGGACTTCCATCGGCAGGTTCACTTCCACCATGTCGTTCTTCTTCCACTTGCGGACCAGCACGGCGTAGCCGTTTCGCAGCTGATAATCAATCGGCTGGCCATTCACTTTGATGACAACTTTCTCCGCCGAAGGCGTGGCGAAGGTGTACAGATTGGACGGCATGGCCTCGTTGCGGGCCCAGCCGGGAATGCGCACCAGCAGGTTGAAATCCGACGTCGCGGCCTGGTTCACGGTGAATTTCAGGTCGCCCTGCCAGGGGTAATTGTTTTGCTGGGTAAGGCGCACGGCCTTGTTCTGCACCGCCAAATCGGTGCTGCCGCTCACGAAGAGGTTCACGTAAATATCCCGGCCCTTCTGCCCGTACACGTAGCCGGGCAGCGACGGAAACAGCCGCGCCAGGTTGGTGGGGCAGCACGAGCAATCGAACCAGCCCGAGCGCGCCGGCTCGGTGTCCTTGAAGCCGGTGCTGTTTTTTATCTGCATGGCGTTGCTGTAGAAGAACGACTTGCCATCGAGCCCCACGCCCGAAATCAGGCCGTTGTAGAGCACCTTCTCCATGATGTCGGCGTACTTGGCGTCGCCGTGCAGCTGGAACATGCGCTGGTTCCAGTAGATATCGGCCACTGAGGCGCAGGTTTCGTTGTAGGCCGTGGCGTTGGGCAGCTCGTAGTTGTCGCCAAACCGCTCGCCGCCGCCCACCGCGCCGGTGCCGCCGGTCACGTACATCTTCTTGGCCACCATATTGTTCCAGATGGTATCCACGGCTGCCAGCAGCGCCTTGTCGCCGGTGAGGGCGGCCACGTCGGCCATGGCCGAGTAGAGGTATTCGGCGCGCACGGCGTGGCCCACGGCCTCGGTTTGGGCCACCACGGGCTTGTCGTCCTGCCAGTACTGGCCGCTGCGCCACACGTCGGTGCTCTTGGCGTCGTAGCCCTTGTAGTGCCCGCGCTGCTCGATGAAAAACTTAGCGGTGCTCAGGTATTCCGGCTTGCCGGTGGCGCGGTAGAGCTTCACCAGGCCCATTTCCACGATTTCGTGGCCCGGCGCCACGGCCCGCTTGCCGGGCCCAAAGGTGGCGCACACCAAATCAGCATTTTTCAGGGCGATATTGAGCAGGTTTTTCTTACCCGTGGCCTGGTAGTAAGCCACGGCCGCCTCGTAGAGATGGCCGGAGTTATACAGCTCGTGGCTAAGCTCCCGCTCCTTTTCCCAGCGCTCCTTCCCCGCCCAGGCGTGTGGGTGGGCCGGGTCGATGGTGCGGGCGGTGTAGAGGTAGCCGTCGGGCTCCTGAGCCGCGCCCACCTTGGCAATCAGCTCATCCAGGTAAGCTTCCAGCTTCTTGTCCGGCTCCAGGCTGAGCGAGTACGAGGCGCCCTCCAGCGTCTTGTAAATATCGGTATCGTCGAAGGGGTAGGTGGTGGCAAACTTGCCCGAATGCGCTGCCGCCATCTCAAAATTCTTCACCCGGTTCGTGGCCTCGCAGCGCTGAAACGAAGCCGGAATGGTTACGCTGGTGTTGGTCTGGAGGCGCGGCTGCCAGAAGTTATCCGTCAGCTTCACCTTAGTGAATGGCACGGCCTGAATGGGGTAGTCGGCCCGCTGCTGGGCGGCGAGCGGCAGGGTGCCGGTCAGGCCGAGGAGAAAGAGGAATGATTTAGAAGTAAGCATGATTGATTCGATGTAGAGACGCAATATTTTGCGTCTCGTCGTTGAACGATGATGTGTGGATGCGTCCAAGCGGTGCGGACGACGAGACGCAAAATATTGCGTCTCTACTTCGGTTTTGAAATGCGGTACAGCCGCGCGCCGTGCCGCCGCACGTAAGGCGCAAACTCGCCCGTAACCGGCCCCAGCTGCCGGCCCGTCCACAGGTCCTGCACGCGGGCGCCGGCGGGCAGCCCCAGCTCCCGCAGCGCCACGGGCACGCGCACCGAATCGGCCGGGGCGGGCCGGTAGGGACTGGTGGTGAAGAGGAGGCCGCCGATGGTACCGCCGGTGTTCTGCCGGGCCGCGGCCTGGTCGAGCCCCAGCGTGGTGCGGAAGCGCGTGTAGCCGGCCGGCAGGTCGTACTCGATGATGGAATTGGCGTGGGTGCCGATGCCGGTTTCGGCCGTTTGGCCCACCACCAGCAGCGGCGCGCCCGACACGCTCTTGCCCACCGTGGCCTGGCCCCAGCCGGCCGTGGCACTACGCCAGGGCAGCGAGTTGAGGGGCAAGGTTTTGCCGTCGGCGTTGCTCAGGGTGGGATTCAGCCAGTCGGCGTGGTCCCAGGCGGTGCCGTCGCCGCCGTCGCGCACGTTGAGGTAAAGCTTGGTGGCGCCGGTGATGTCGATGTCGGCTGCCTGGCTGGGCGTCTGGCGGTTGAGGGGGCCGCTGGCCCAGGCGGCGGCGTTGGCAGGGGCCAGCTCTTGGTCCTGGGCGTTGAAGAGGGCCAGGAACTTGTCGCCGGTGGCGGGGTCGTCGGCCGTCCAGGCCACGAGGTCGCCGCGACGGAACAGCTGGCGGTTGTGGGTGCTGCTGCGGTTCACGGCCAGCACGCGCGGGTTGGTAAGCAGGCCGAGGGTGAAGGCGTCGTTGCTGGGCAGGTCACCGCCGAACATCAGGGGCGAGCGGAAGATGCTCCACAGCGTCATCAGCGTGGTTTGCTCGTCGCGGGTGAAGCGGGTCATGCGGTCGTTGCCCCGCTCGGCCCGGATGCCCAGGCGGCCCAGCGGCAGCATGTCGGCATCCGGAAAAGCACCGGGCTGAATGTGCGGCGCCCACCGTTCGCACACCTCAAAATGCTCCTTGAGCTGCTCCCAGCTGTCCCAGAAGTCACCCACGGTGCGCCACATGTTGGCATTCGCGGCCACATGCTTGGCCTCCGCAATCGGCGTTTCGCCGGGCGAGGTGCTGAACACGATTTTGCGCCCGGTCTTGTCAATGGCCCGCCGAATCATCGCCACTTCCGGCTTGTGGTAGGGCTCCGACAGGTCGTCAACTTTCACAAAATCCAGCCCCCACGAGGCGTAGAGCTTAAATAGCGAATCGTAGTATTCCTGCGCGCCCGGCCCCTCCTTCACGGTGTACATGTCGCGCAGCCAACGCGCCTGCCCCTCCTTGCTGTAGATGTCGGCCGCCGTGAGCTTGGTGCCGAGGATGGGCAGCCGGCGCTGCACCGCCACCACCGGCACGCCGCGCATGATGTGAATGCCGAATTTTAGCCCCTTGCCGTGCAGGTAGTCGGCCAGCGGCTTAAACCCTTTGCCGCCCGCGGCCGAAGGAAACCGGTTCGGGGCGGGCACGAAGCGGCCGTACTCGTCAATGTTCCAGTCCGGGTTTTTCTCGTTGTAGCCGTGGGCCGTGTCGTTGCCCACGTACCAGCGGATGTCCACCACCACGTATTCCCAGCCGCTGCTTTTGAGGTTTTTCGCCATGTAATCGGCGTTGGCTTTCACCTCGGCTTCGGTCACGGTGGGGCCGTAGCAGTCCCAGCTGTTCCAGCCCCTGGGCGGCGTGGGCGCCCACTGGTGGAAGTCGGTTTTGGGCGCTGCTTTTTGGGCGTGGCCGGGAAGGGTGGCCGCCAGCAAGCCGGCCGCCAACAGCGGTTTCAGGTTTTTCATGGGTGGGATTGGGGCGGCTTTTGGGGCGTGGCGCCCGGCTCAAACGGTTGCCGTTCTGGCGGACGCCTCACCCCCCGGCCCCCTCTCCCGAAGGAGAGGGGGAGCCAGACGGTTCGGACGATAGTCGGGGGCAGGCCCCGCCCCTACCGCCGGCCCGGCACACGCAGCACCGTGAGAGAGTTCGGAGCCAGGGTGTAGCTCACCGTGCTGCCTTTCACTACAAAGTTGGCCTCTTGGGGCACCAGCTTGCGGGGTTCTTTTAGGCTGTTTTGGGTGTTTAAATCGTCAGCCGCCATTACCAGGGCGCGGCCGGACTTGCCCAGCTTTTTGGCGCCGGCCAGGCTCACCTGCACGGCGCGCGGGGCGCTGGAATAATTCACCAGCTTCACCACGAGGTCGCCAGCCGCGTCGTCGGCCACGGCGCTGGCGAAGAGGTTGTCGGTGCCATTTTTGGCGCCGCCGGGCAGCTGCACGGGCAGCACGGTGGTGCCCTTGTTCTGGCTGAAAAGTTGCTGCACGTAGTAGTTCACCGTGCCGTAGGCATTCAGGTTGTCGAACCAAATCAGGTTGGGCGTCCACTGCCAGGCGTCGACGTGGGCCAGCATGGGGGCGTAGGAGGCCATGGCCACCACGTCGGCATTGCGCTCCAGGCCGGTCATGAAGGCAGCTTCGGAGAGGGCACAATCCCAGTTGTTCTTGTTTTCCTGGCTGGCGATGCCCGCGCTCTGGGCCGCGTACTCGCCGGCAAAGATTTTGGAGCCGGTGCGCGGGTAGTTGTCGTAGCGCCCCACGTTCTGGCGAAACCACTCGGGCTTGGCGTAGTAGTGCTCGTCGATGTATTCGGCGTTCAGCTCGCGCATGCGCTTGGTGGCCAGGTCGAAGTTGGCGCCGTCGGGGCTGGGCCCCGCGCTGCTCACCAGCTGGATGTTTGGGTACTTGGCCTTCAACGCCCTGGCAAACGGCTCGTAGCGTTCCAGGTACTGCGGCCCCCATTGCTCGTTGCCGATACCAATCATCTTCAGGTTGAAGGGCGTGGGGTGGCCCATGGCCACACGCTTGGCGCCCCAGGTGGAAGTGGCTGGGCCGTTGGCGAATTCCACCAAATCCAGCGCGTCCTGAATGAAGGTATCCAGCGTCGGCTCGTCGGCCAGAGCGGGCGCGTTCGGGCCCTTGGAGGCGCTGCTCACCGGGGCCAGCTCGGCCGAGTTATACTGGCAGGCCATGCCCACGTTCAGAATGGGCAGCGGCTCGGCCCCAATATCTTCGGAAAGCTGGAAATACTCGAAAAAGCCCAGCCCGAACGACTGGTAATAATCCGGCGTGTAGCGGTGCTTGAACTCTTTGTTCCACCGGTTTATCATCGGCTGGCGCGAGGCCACGTCGCCGATGGTTTCCTTCCATTGGTAGCGGTTATCCAGCGTCATGCCCTCTACGATGCAGCCGCCGGGGAAGCGTAGGAAACCCGGCTTCATGTCCTTGAGCAGCTGTACGATGTCAGGCCGCAGACCATTCTCCCGCTTCAGCCAGGTGTCTTTCGGGAAGAGCGACACTACGTCGAGGTCCACCGCGCCGGCGCCATCCATCGTCAGCTTGAGGCGTGCTTTCGCCGCCGTGGCCGAGGGTTTCATCACCACCGTGTACTTCTTCCACTCGCCGGTAAGGCCCATGATTTGGCCCTGCGCCAGGGCGCGGCCGCCGTCTTCCAGCGTCACGGTCAGGCCGCTCACGCCGCCCCCGCCCTTGCGGGCGTAAATCGAAAATATGTATTCGGCGCCTTCCTTCACGCCCATGCCCCGGAAGCCCTCGTTCACGAAGCCGGCATCCGAGCCGGCGGTTTTGGCACTCAGGCGCAGGAAGTGGCTGTTGGCGTTGCTGATGGGCCGGTCGTTCGACACGAGGTAGCTTTCCAGCCCCGCCGCGCCTTTAATTGCCTTCCAGCCGATGAGGTGGTCGTCGTATTCAAACGACTTGTTCTTCACCAGCTCGGGGTACAGCCCGCCATCAGCCGCAAAGTTGATGTCCTCGAAAAACAGACCGTACATTTTTTTGGGCACGGCCGCACCGGGTTTGTTCACCTGCACCATGATGGTGGCCGGGGCCGGGCTTTGGGCGCGGGCGACGGGGCTGGTCAGGATGCTGGTCAGGGCCAAGGCGGCCGCTCCCAGTAGGCGCTGGGCTGGGGAGAAGGTCATGGGTGGTGGGATTTTGTGCAAGGCGATTGGCTGGGAACGATGTAGAGACGCGACACTTCGCGTCTCGGCGTTGGACGGACGCGCCCGAACGAATCGAACCGCGAACGAGCAGACGCCGAGACGCGAAGTGTCGCGTCTCTACATCGTTCTGTCTAGGCTCGGAATGCTACTTCGTTATACCGCAGTTCGTTTTTGAACGTCCGCAGCTTGGTATCGGCGTCAATTACCACGAACTCGATGCCAGCCATTTCGGCGAAATCTTCCAGGTATTCAGCCGTCAGGTTCTGGCTGTAGCCGGTGTGGTGGGCGCCGCCGGCCAGAATCCAGGCGGCGGCCCCGACGGCCAGGCTGGGCTGCACTTTCCAGAGCACGCGGGCCACGGGCAGCTTGGGCAGGTCGGCGGCGGGCAGCACGGCTTCTACTTCGTTCACAATCAGGCGGAAGCGGTTGCCGAGGTCCACGATGGTGGCGTTCAGGGCGGGGCCGGCGGGGCAGTTGAACACCAGGCGAGCCGGGTCGGCCTTGCCGCCGATGCCCAGCGGATGCACTTCCACTTTCACCTTGCCTTCGGCAATGCTCGGGCAGATTTCCAGCATGTGCGAGCCGAGCACCTGCTCGTTGCCGGGCTCGAAGTGGTAGGTGTAGTCCTCCATGAAGGAGTTGCCGCCGGGCAGGCCGGCGCCCATCACCTTCATGGCGCGCACCAGCGCCGAGGTTTTCCAGTCGCCCTCGCCGCCGAAGCCGTATCCCTCGGCCATAAGCCGCTGCGTGGCGATGCCGGGCAGCTGGGCCATGCCGTGCAGGTCCTCGAAGGTATCGGTGAAGCCCTTGGCGCCCTTGTCCTGCAGGAACTTGCGCATCCCGGCCTCGATGCGGGCGGCTTCGCGCAGGCTCTCGCGCTGGGCGCCGCCAGCTTTCAGGTCGGCGGCCAGCTCGTATTCTTTTTCATACGTGGCCAGTAGCTCGTCAATCTGGCTGTCGCTCACCTCGTTCACCACGGCCACCAGGTCGCCGATGCCGTAGGTGTTCACCTCGTAGCCGAACTTGATTTCGGCTTCCACCTTGTCGCCCTCGGTCACGGCCACGTAGCGCATGTTGTCGCCGAAACGGATGAACTTGGCCGATTGCCAGTCGGCCCAGGCGCAGGCCACGCGGCTCCAGATGCTCAGGCTCTCGTGTACCGCCGCGCTCTGCCAGTGGCCCACAATCACCTTGCGCTTCAGCCGCATGCGGGCGCCGATGAAGCCAAACTCCCGGTCGCCGTGCGCCGATTGGTTGGTGTTCATGAAGTCCATGTCGATGTCGGCCCACGGAATGTCGCGGTTGAACTGGGTGTGCAGGTGCGCCAGCGGCTTTTGCAGGATTTTCAACCCGTTTATCCACATTTTGGCGGGAGAAAACGTGTGCATCCAGGCAATCAGACCCACGCAGTTTTCGGCCTGGTTGGCTTCCTGCATGAGCTGGTAAATCTCCTGCGGCGTTTTCAGTATGGGCTTGTAAACGATTTTAACGGGCAGCTTACTGCCCAGCGCCGCTGCAATTTCCTGCGAGTGGCGGGCCACTTCTTCCAGGGTTTCGGGGCCGTAGAGGTGCTGGGTGCCGGTGATGAACCAGGCTTCGTAATGCGAAATGTCAATCATGAATTTTTGCTTGTAGCGTGGACTCTGCGAGTCCGCGCATGAATGTTAATTAAGTAGGCCAGGTGATGCGCGGACTCGCAGAGTCCACGCTACATCACGACTGTCCGTAGTAGGAATTCGCGCCGTGCTTGCGCTCGTAGTGCTTGCGAATGAGGGCATCCTTGAGGCGCGGCACCTCCGGACGCAGGGTGCAGCTGAGGTAGGCCATGCGGGCCACTTCTTCCAGCACGGCGCTGTTGTACACGGCCTTATCTACCGTCTTGCCCCAGGTGAAAGGGGCGTGGTTGGCCAGCAGCACCATTTCTACCTCGCTAGGCGAGAGGCCGCGCCGCTGGAACTCATTGAGAATCTGCCAGCCGGTCTGGTGCTCGTAGTCGCCCGCAATCATGGCATCCTCCATGGGCGGGGCGCAAGGAATGTCCACGGTGAGGTGGTCGGCGTGGGTGGTGCCGAGGATGGGGATGTCGCGCTGCGCCTGGGCCCAGGCCGTGGCGTAAGTACTGTGCGTGTGCACGATGCCGCCGATGTGCTCCCAATGCGTGTAGAGCACGGCGTGGGTTTTGGTATCGGAACTCGGTCGCTTCTCCCCTTCCAGCACGTTGTTGGCAAAATCGAGGATAACAATGTCCTCCGGTTTCAGCAGTTCGTAGGGCACGCCGCTGGGCTTGATGGCAAACACACGCTTCTCCCGGTCAACCATGCTGGCATTGCCGAAGGTGAAGAGCACCAGCCCGAGCTTGGGCAGCTGCATGTTGGCGTTGTAGCACGCCTGTTTTAGGTCCTGGTATTGGCTCATGCGGTGGGTTGTAGCGTGGACTCTGCGAGTCCGCGCGTGGCGGAAGTTATTTGTCCGTCGTTCGGGCGCGGACTCGCAGAGTCCACGCTACTTTCCACAAACCGGCCGAATGCCTGGTACTGCGCGTAGCGGGCCGCGTAGTCGGCCACGCGGGCGGGGTTAGGCGTGTAGGTTTCGGCAAAGCCGCTGCCCATGGCCTGCTGGGCCGTGAGCACGTCGGCGTGGATGCCGGCGGCCACGGCCGCGTACATGGCCGCGCCCAGCGCCGGTGCCTGCTCCGACACGGCAATCTTGATGGGCCGGTCGAGCACGTCAGCCAGCGTCTGCATCACGAACTGCGACTTTTTCGCCACGCCGCCGATGCCGATGACCTGCTTAATGGCAATGCCTTCGGCTTCAAACCGCTCCACAATCTGCTTCGAGCCGTAGCAGATGGCCTCCACCAGCGCCCGGAACACCTGGGGCGCACTCGTGCCCATCGTCAGATTCATCAGGGCGCCTTTCAGGGCCTGGTTGGCGTCGGGGGTGCGGCGGCCGTTCACCCAGTCCAGGGCCAATACCTGCGACTCGGCCGGGTCCACCTTCGCGGCGGCTTCGCTGAGCTGCCGGAGCAGTTGCTCGCTCATTTCCTCGCGCAGGGCGGCTTGCAGCTCGGGCGTCAGGACTTTGGAAGTACTTAGCACGTTTTGCAGCGGCCACTCCAGCATCTGGCGGAACCAGGCCAGCAGGTCACCAAAGGCCGACTGGCCGGCTTCGAGTCCGAGCATGCCGGGAATCACCGAGCCATCCACCTGCCCGCAGATGCCGGCCACGAGGTGGGCGCCCACTTCGGAGGTCGGCGCCACCACAATATCGCAGGTGCTGGTGCCCATCACCTTCACCATCGAATAGGCTTCGATTTCACCCGCCACGGCGCCCGCGTGAGCATCGAAGGAGCCGACGGCTACTACAGTGTCGGTGCTCAGCCCAAGGCGCTCGGCCCACTCTTCGGAGAGGTGGCCGGCCACTTCATCGGCAGTGTAAGTTTCGGTGAATAATCGATTGCGTAAACCGGCCAGTTTAGGTTCGAGGTGCACCAGAAACTCCTCCGACGGCAGGCCGCCCCAGCTCTCGTGCCACATGGCCTTGTGTCCGGCGGCGCAGCGGCTGCGCTTGAAGCTGGCCAGCTCGCCGCCGGTGAGCAGCAGCGTTATCCAGTCGCAGTGCTCCATCCAGGAGTGGGCGGCCTGGGCTACGGACGCGTCTTCGCGCACTACGTGGGCGATTTTGGCCCAAAACCACTCCGACGAATAGATGCCGCCTTCGTACTTGGTGAAATCTTCGCCGCCCCAGGTGCGGGCTTTGTGGTTGATTTCGGCGGCTTCGGCCAGGGCCGTGTGGTCTTTCCAGAGCACGAACTGGGCGTTGGGGTTGTCGGCAAACTCGGGCAGCAAGCCCAGCGCCACGCCGTTGGCATTTACCGGGCCGGGCGTGCTACCGGTGGTGTCCACGGCCAGGCCCTTTATCTGGTCGGTGGGTACTTGCTGAGCTACGCGGCGCACCACGCTTTCCAGCCCTTCGATGTAGTCGAGCGGGTGCTGGCGGAACTGGTTTTTGGCCGGGTTGCAGTATTGCAGGGTTTTCCAGCGCGTATAATTATGCACGGCCTGGGCCTTTTCGGCCCCGGTGCGGGCATCGACGAGTACGGCGCGCACGGAGTCGGTGCCGTAGTCGACGCCGATGACGTAGGCGGGAGGGGTTTGGTCCACGGGTGTTTTTTGGGGTTAATTGCAGCACGTCATGCAGAGCGCAGCGAAGCATCTTGCCCGCCACCACTAATCCTGTCGATTGAGTTGCGTTGCGCGGGCAAGATGCTTCGCTGCGCTCTGCATGACGTTCAGGTTTCGTTATCGATACTACTTCCGCACCCCGAACTTGTAGGTGCTCACGGTGTGGTACGTCTCGCCCGGCTTCAGCTCGGTGCTGGGGAACTTGGGCTGGTTGGGCGAGTCGGGGAAGTGCTGGGTTTCGAGGCAGAAGCCAGCGTGCTTGCCGTACACGGTGCCGCCCTTGCCCTTGAGGGTGCCGTCGAGGAAGTTGCCGGTGTAGAACTGGATGCCGGGCTGGTCGGTGGTCACCTCCAGGGTGCGGCCGGTGGCGGGGTCGTACACGGTGGCGGCGGCATGCTCGCCGGTGGCGGTGTTCAGCACCCAGTTGTGGTCGTAGCCGCCGGGCACCTGGCCGATACGCTCGCCGATGGCGTGGGGCGTGGTGAAGTCGAAGGCCGTGCCCTTCACCGGGCGCAGCTCGCCGGTCGGAATCAGGGTGGCGTCCACCACGGTGTAGCGGTCGGCGGGCAGCGTCACTTCGTGGTTCAGCACGTCCTTGCCGGCGCCGTGGTTCAGGTTGAAGTAGGCGTGGTTGGTCAGGTTCAGCACCGTGGCCTTATCGGTGGTAGCGGTGTAGTCGATTTTGAGGGCGTTGTCGTTGGTGAGGGTGTACACCACGGCCACGGTTAGGGTGCCGGGGTAGCCTTCCTCGCCGTCCTTGCTCACGTAGGTGAGCTTCAGGCTCTGGCCGTCGGCGCCGGTGCCGGGCTCGGCCTGCCACACCACTTTGTCGAAGCCTTTGAGGCCACCGTGCAAGCTATTCGGGCCGTTGTTTTTGGCGAGGGTATATTCCTTGCCTTCGAGGGTGAATTTACCGCCCTTGATGCGGTTGCCGTAGCGGCCAATGAGCGCGCCGAAGTAGGGGCCAGCTTTCACAAACTCGGGGCTTTGGTAGCCGCTCACGTTGTCGAAGCCGAGGATGACGTCGCCCATCTTACCGTCTTTGTCCGGCACGAGCAGGCTGGTGAGCGTGCCACCGTAGTTGGTGATGGTGGCCTTCACGCCGTTGGCGTTGGCGAGGGTGAAAAGCTGCACTTCGGTGCCGTCGGTGGTTTTGCCAAAGGAGGCGGAGGTGGGCATAGCTGCTGATTTCGTTGAGGCGGAATCGGCCGGGGCCGACGCCGTGGGGGTGGAAGTTTGCTCAGCGGTTTGGTTGGACCCGCAGGCGGCCAGCAACAGCAGGCCGGGCAGTGTTACGGCCAGCAGCCGGGAACGGCGAAAGGAAATCATGAGGAAATGGGTGGGGAAAAGCAGTTGCGAAGAGTCAAGTGACACAAATCTACACAATCGATTGTGCGATACAAGCGAGATTGACTGCAAAACTCCTGAATTGCCGGAATTTTACGCTGGCCCTCACGGCCTGCGACATCTCTGCAACACAGTTGCGCACTGCTGACTTCCAGCGCAGGAAATGCTGCTAAGGGAGCTGTGGGCTGCCGGCTTCGTTGCATGGCCTCCCCGTGGCCAGCCCAGCAAACGCCACACAGCGCCCCGGCAACGGGGGCCGCCGCGTGTTACTTTTGGCCCCGTCCCTTTGTTGAGAATGTTATGAACGAGCAGCTAGTTGTCAAGAATTTCGGCCCCATCAAAGGCGCCACGGTGGACTTCAAGCGCGTCACCGTTTTCATCGGGCCGACGGGCGGCGGGAAGAGCACGCTGGCGAAGCTGGCGGCGGTGTTTCGGGATGATGACGGATGGATGAGTGAACACAATCCAGAAAACGAAAAAGATGATTTTGAAGAGCTACTTAATAAATATCTCATTCTTGATTATCGAAAGGCAGACGGTAACGCATTGTGGCAGGCAGATAGAGACATAGTCATTTATGGCATCAACGGCTTAGAACACGATGATAGTAAGCATAAAGAAATTTTTAAAGCTGGCAGTGATGCGTTCGAGCGAATTGCGGCAAGGGGAGGTATTGTAGATGAGTTCAGCATTTTTAGCCACGCAACTGAGAAGGAGCGACGGGCAATGACTGGCATGTACAGACGGCCCTTATCTGTCTATTATATCCCTGCTGACCGGGCTTTTGCTTCCGCATTGGATAGTGGTTTGGCAGGACTTGCTCTAGCAGGCATTGCATTACCCAAAGCTCTGTTAAGCTTCTTAAATGAGTTCAAACTAGCTCAGAACAACTTGCAGATGTTTCCGCTTGATGTTCCTTTTTTGAAACTTCGCTACAGAATGGTTGACAAGCAACCTCGGGTAGAGTTATTGGGTCCTAATGAAGTTATCGAACTAGAAAAAGGAGCGAGCGGAATACAGTCCATAATACCGATGATGCTCATCATCAATAATGCTATTAAGAGACGTTCAAAACAGGTCGTTCCCTATAGTTTTATCATTGAAGAGCCAGAATTGAACCTCTACCCCACCGCTCAGCAGGGTCTGCTGAACTGGCTGGTGGAGAAATGCACCAAGGGCGAAAACGACCTGACGATAACCACGCACAGCCCCTACATTTTATCCCACTTGAACTTGCTGCTTTATGCTTACCAAGTGGGCAATAAAGACGAGGAAAAGCGGGCCAAAGTGAAAGCCATTATTCCCGAAGAATACTGGATAAATCCCGATGAGTTTGCCGCTTATTATGTAAATGGCCCGGAAGGAGAAAACGGCGTTCGCTCGCTGGTTGATGCCGAAACCAAGCTGATATCACGCAATGGGCTGGACACGATTTCCGGCATTCAAGCCGACCAGTTCGACCAGTTGTTAGACATCAACAGCGGGTTTTAGGCCATGATAAAAGGCATACGTGAAGCCTTCCGCGACCTGATGCGCGGCAATGCTTGCCAGGAGGCATTAACTCATCCCGAATTCTTTATTCAGGACCCGCCCAGTCCCAGCGAGGAGCCTTGTTTTCCCTACCTGCCGCCGGTTCGTTCCCGATTCGATTTGCAGGTAATCAATCAAGCCGGGCGTTTGATTCATTTGGTCAAGATAGACAAGTGCCTTTTCAAAGCCGGTGACGCGGCCCGTTGCGATTGTGCCCTTGTCACCGGCGACCAAGCCTATTTCGTTGAATTTAAGATGACGGACACCAGTGCTACCTCGGCGGGCAATGAGCGTTATGCCCGCGCCAGCGACTGCATGCGCCAGTTGGAAGCCAGCATCAAAGCCTTTGTGGCGCAAGGCGCTATTCCACCGGGCTCGCTCGTTATCGCCTACGCCTGCGTTGGCCGCACCCAACAAACCCCTTATCCCGGAGCCGATTTTTTGAAGCTCAGCGCCTCATTCCGCGAACGGTTTGAGGGCATCCCCATCCGCCCCCGATTGGTCGTTAGCAACACCTTGAACCTATCATAAAAGAAGCCTCCGCAGCACTAGCTACGGAGGCTTCTTTCGTTTCTAAAGCTGCGTTGCGCAGCCTACCGCAGCACCGTCACCAGCGCGTCCGTGGCTACTTTGGCGCTCAGCTCGCGCACGGCGGCGGCGATGCCGGCGGCATCGAAGCCGCACTCTTTGTAGAGTTCGTCCTGGGTGCCATGCTCCACCACGCGGTCGGGGATGCCGAGGCGGCGCACGGGCAGGTGGAAGCCGTGGTCGGTGAGGAACTCGAGCACGGCCGAGCCGAAGCCGCCGGGCAGGCAGCCGTCTTCCACGGTCACGATGGCGCGGTAGCGGCGGGCGATGTCACGCAGCATTTCCTCGTCCAGCGGCTTGCAGAAGCGCATGTCGTAGTGGCCCGCGTCGAGGCCCTCGGCGGCCAGCGTTTCGGTGGCCTTCACGGCGTAGTTGCCGATGTGGCCGATGCTGAGGATGGCCACGCCGCCCTCTTCGCCCTCGCGCACCACGCGGCCCGTGCCGATGGCCACGCGCTGCAGCGGCGTGCGCCACGCGGGCATCACGCCCTCGCCGCGCGGGTATCGGATGCTGAAGGGACCGGCGTTTTCGGGCAGGGTGGCGGTGTACATCAGGTTGCGCAGCTCCTGCTCGTTCATCGGGGCCGACACCACGATGTTGGGGATGCAGCGCATGTAGGCCAGGTCGTAGCAGCCGTGGTGGGTGGGGCCGTCGGCGCCCGCAAAGCCGGCGCGGTCGAGGCAGAACACGACGTGCAGGTTCTGCAAAGCCACGTCGTGCACCACCTGGTCGTACCCGCGTTGCATAAACGAGGAGTAGATGTTACAGAACGGCACCAACCCCTGCGTGGCCAGGCCAGCCGAGAACGTAACGGCGTGCTGCTCGGCAATGCCCACGTCGAAGGCGCGGTCGGGCATGGCTTCCATCATCAGGTTCAGCGACGAGCCCGAGGGCATGGCCGGCGTCACGCCCATGATTTTGGCGTTGGCCTCGGCCAGCTCCACCAGCGTGTGGCCGAACACGTCCTGGTACTTGGGCGGCTGCGGCTTCTCGGGCGTCTTCTTGTAAATCTCGCCCGTTATTTTGTCGAACAAGCCCGGCGCGTGCCACAGCGTCTGGTCCTTCTCGGCCAGCGCGTAGCCCTTGCCCTTCACCGTCACACAGTGCAGGATTTTGGGGCCGGGAATGGTTTTCAGGTCGTTGAGAATGGTGACGAGATGCTGCACGTCGTGGCCATCCACGGGGCCGAAGTAGCGGAATTTCAGCGCCTCGAATAGGTTGCTTTGCTTGAGCAGGGTAGCCTTCATGGCGGCCTCCACTTTGCGGGCAATCTGCTGGGGGTTGGGGCCGAATTTGGAGAGCTTACCCAGCACGTTCCACAGCTCGTCGCGCACCTTGTTGTAGGTGCGGGAGGTGGTGATGTCGGTGAGGTATTCCTTGAGCGCGCCCACGTTGGGGTCGATGCTCATGCAGTTGTCGTTCAGGATAACCAGCAGGTTGGAATTGGCCACGCCAGCATGATTGAGGGCCTCGAAGGCCATGCCGGCCGTCATGGCGCCGTCGCCAATCACGGCAATGTGCTGCCGGTCCTTTTCGCCCTTATAATCCGAAGCTACGGCCATGCCCAGCGCCGCGCCGATGCTGGTGCTGCTGTGGCCCACGCCAAAAGCGTCATATTCGCTCTCGCTGCGCTTGGGAAAGCCCGACATGCCGTGGTAGCGCCGGTTGGTGGGGAACCGGTCGCGGCGACCAGTCAGGATTTTGTGGCCGTAGGCTTGGTGGCCTACGTCCCACACCAGCTGGTCGTAGGGCGTATTGAATACGTAGTGCAGGGCCACGCTCAGCTCGACCACGCCCAGCGAGGCGCCGAAGTGCCCGCCGTAAATGCTCACCGAATCGATGATAAACTCGCGCAGCTCAGTGCTCAGCTGGACTAATTGCTCGGGAGCAAGCTTTTTGAGGTCGTCGGGCGAGTCAATCGCCGCGAGCAGCGGGCCGGGTTCAACTATCATCGGGGCAGGCGTGGTGGGAGTAGTGACGGGGTTGTAACCGCCTGACCCGCTAAAAGATTGTGGGGCCGGCACAAAGGTACGACGCCGAACGAAGTGCGGTTGTTGGGGAGCGGTAGAATCGGGCCCCTGGTCGGGATTTGAGCGTTGATAATCTAGTTTTTGGCGAAGCGCCCGGCCTTCGTCCGGACCTTTGCGTATCGACTCCGCCCTGTCATTAGGCCGTTGAGCAGAAGAACGTCATGCAGAGCGCAGTGAAGCATCTCGCGCGCTTCAACTAATTACTGACTACACGCGAGATGCTTCGCTGCGCTCTGCATGACGTTCTTCTCGTATCAGTCGACTATCAGTCGACTGATAACAAAAACCCAAAAATAAAGCTGCTGGATGCAACCTCCGGCTACCTCGACGGCACTTTGGCCGTTATGCATTGTATGAAACGAAATGTACCGGCTACGGCCGTTCTGCTTACCGCCCTGTTGGGCGCTTCTCACGCGGCTTTGGCCCAACAAACCCCGGGCGCTGGCGGCCGGCCAGCCATCGCGCCGGCGGCCGCGCCGCGCACTGCTGCCGGCCGTGTCTCGGGCACGGTGACCGATGCTGCCACAGGCAAGCCAGTTTCCTATGCCACGGTGTCGGTGCTGGACGCCACCACCCGCAACCCCATCAACGGGGGCGTTTGCGGCGACGACGGCAAATTTGTGCTGGCCGGCATTCCGGCCGGCACCTACACAGTGGAAGTGAGTTTTCTGGGTTATAAAAACCAGGAGCGCACGGGCGTGGTGGTGCCCAGCGGCGGCGTGGTAAACTTAGGCACGGTGGCGTTGGCCACCTCGGCCCAGAAGCTGGACGAAGTGGTGGTGACCGGCCAAAAGGCCCTGATTGAGGAGCGCGTGGACCGCACGGTGTACAACGCCGAAAACGACCAGACCACCCGCGGCGGCGACGCCACCGATGTGCTCAAGCGCGTGCCCATGCTCAGCGTAGACCTGGACGGCAATGTGAGCCTGCGGGGCAGCTCCAGCATCCGGGTACTTATTAATAACAAGCCCTCCACCATTGCGGCCAGCAGCATTGCCGACGCCTTGAAGCAGATTCCGGCTGAGCAGATTAAGACGGTGGAGGTTATCACCTCGCCCTCGGCCAAGTACGATGCCGAAGGCTCGGGCGGCATCATCAACATCGTCACGAAAACCAACGACCTGCGCGGCGCCACCTTGGGCGTGAACCTGAGCGCCGGCCTGCGCAGCACCAACCTGGGCCTGCAGGGCAGCCTGCGCACCGGCAAAATGGGCTTCTCGCTGGGCGGCTTCGGCCGCTCGCAGTACAATACGCCGGGCGAGTTCACCAACACGCAGGTGACGCGCAGCCTGGCTACCGGCGCGGCCACCACCACGGTGCAAAGCGCCGATACGCGCAACCAGGGCATCTTTGGGCGCTACCAGTTGGGCTGGGATTACGACATTAATAAATTCAACTCGTTGCAGGCCAGCATATCGTACGGCACGCGCAGCGGCAGCAACTACCAGGACCGCCTGCTGCGCACCACCTACGCCGGGGCGTTTGCCAGCGGCACGCCCATCGGCACCGACCTGCGCGACACATACTCGAAAGACAATTCGGGCACCGTGGACGCCAGCCTGACCTACACGCACAGCTTCGAGAAGCCGCAGCACGAGTTCAGCATTCTTACCCTGTTTAGTCGCAACGACCGCACCAACAATTTCACCAACAGCATTTTGCAATCGACGCAGCCGGGGCCGGCGCGCATCGAGAACGAGAACCCCAGCTACAACGAAGAGTACACCATTCAGTTTGATTACCAGAATCCTGTCAGCAAAACTCAGATTCTGGAGATGGGCGCCAAGAACATTCTGCGCCGCGTGAACTCGGATTACTCCACCACTTCCTACGGGGCCGGCGGCGAGGTGCTGCCCTCGGTGGGTCTGCTGGCGTCCAACAACGTGTTTACCTACCGCCAGAACGTGACGGCGGGGTACGCCGCCTACACTATCGGCCTGCCCAAGGGCTTCACGCTGAAGCCTGGTGTGCGCTACGAGTACACCACCATTCAGGCCAATTTTGCCCGCTCCGAAGCGGCCGACATCCCCAACTATGGCGTGCTGGTGCCCAGCGTGAACCTCTCGCGCAAGCTATCGAATGGCAACGTGCTCAAGCTGGCCTACAACCGCCGCATTCAGCGCCCTTCGCTGCAGTTCCTGAACCCGAACGTGAACGCGCAGAACCCCAAGAACGTGAGCCAGGGCAACCCCTACCTCGCCCCCGAATACACCAATAACTACGAGCTGGGCTACAGCACCTTCTACAAACGCCTGAACCTGAATTTCAGCACGTTTGTGCGCAACACCACCGGCTCCATTGAGGCCCTGCGCTCGGTGCGCGGCGCCGATACGGTGTCGACCACCTACGCCAACATTGGGCAGCAGAATGCTTACGGCGGCAGCGTGTTCGCCAACATCAACAGCGGCAAACTGACCTTGAACGGCGGCGCCGACTTCTACTACACCACCCTCACCAACAACGTGCCCGACCGCAACTTCGCGGCTTCTAACGAAGGCTTTGTTATTGGCGGCCGGGTGGGTGGCTCCTACAATTTCACGCCGGTGTGGGGCATCCAGGCTTTCGGCGGTTTCCGCGGCCGCCAGGTGCAGCTGCAGGGCGACCAATCGGGCCAGGGCTTCTACACGGTGGGCGTGAAGCGCGACTTTGCCGAGAAGCGCGGCAGCATCGGCTTTGGGGTCGACAACGTGTTCACGCCCACCATCACGGTGCGCAACACGGTGGTGTCGCCGCTCATCGACCAGGCCAGCGCCAACACCTCGCACATTCTGGGCTTCCGCGTCAACTTCAGCTACCGCATCGGCAAGCTCACAGCCGGCGCCCCCACGCGCCGCGGCAAGAGCATCAACAATGATGACCTGAAAGACGGCGGCGATGGCGGCGGCGGCGGCATGGATGCCGGTGGCACGGGTGGCGGCGGTGGCGGTGGGGCTCCTGCCGGCGGTGGCGGGCGTCCGGCTGGTGGCCAGCGTCCTGCCGGTGCCGGTGCCGCGCCCGGTGCTACCGGCGCCCCGGCCGGTGCCCGCCCCGGCGGCTACCCGGGTGGCATGGCCCCTGGCCAGCGCCTGGCGCCTGCCGACAGCACCACCACGGACTCGACCAAAACCCAACCAGGCATGCTGCCGGCCACCATGCCAAGCACGCCTGTTCCCACGGCGCAGCCCGCCGACTCGACCCAACAGCGGCGCCCGGCCTTGCCAACTGCTCCGGTCAACCCCGTCAACGCGCCGGCCAATGCGCCCTCGCCCGGCACCAGCACGCCCAACGGCACCGTGCCCGCCGGCAGCCCCGGCGGCCGGCCCTAGCGGCCGCCCCGGCCTCTCAGCCGATAAATAGAACGTCATGCTGAGCGCAGCCGAAGCATCTCTACCGCAACACTAAAAATGATTAGTCGCGCGATATAGATGCTTCGACTGCGCTCAGCATGACGTTTTTTATTAATCGTTCTTTAATCGACCTGCTGCCCGGTCGCGCCCTACTTTTGTCGGGCGCACCGCCCTCTGATGACCGACAAGCTCCCCGACGCTCTTCCTGAAAACGATGCACACTTCCTGCAGCGCCTGCGGCCCTCGCGCCTCATTCTGCCGGTAGCGCTGGGGCTGCTGGTGGTGGGCTACCTGTTCTGGCGCAGCTACAAGCCCGGCGAGCTGGCCCCCCTGGCCAATGCCGACTGGCGCTGGCTGGCCGTGGCCGTGCTGGTGCTGGCCGCCCGCGACCTGGGCTACATCTACCGCATCCGCCACATCGCCGAAACCGAGCTCAGCTACCGGCAGGCGCTGGATGTGATTATGATTTGGGAATTTGCCTCCTGCGTGCTGCCTTCGGGGCAGGGCGGCACGGGCGCGGCCCCGTTTATTCTTGAAAAAGAAGGCATCCCGCTGGGCAAAGGCTTGGCCTACATCATGGTCACGGCCCTGCTCGACAACCTCTACTACGTGGTGATGGTGCCGCTGGTGGTAGGTATTGCGGGCGCTGGCCTCTACCCCCACGAGGCGATGCAGACCGGTTTCGTGGCTACGCTACGGGTGGCGTTTGGGGTGAGCTACCTGTTCGTGACGCTCTACGCGGGGCTGATGCTGTACGCCATTTTCGTCAATCCGAAGTCGGTGCGGCGGCTGCTGGTGCGGCTGTTTTCTTTCCGGCTGCTGCGGCGCTGGCGGCGCACGGCCTACCGCCACGGCCAGGAAATGGTGCGCGCCTCGGGGCAGCTGCGCGGCGCCGGTGCGGCCTACTGGCTGCGGGCCAGCATCAGCACGGCCTTCGTCTGGACGGCCCGCTACGCCATTATTGGCTGCCTCATCGCCGCCTTCGTGCCCATGGATACGGGCACGTTCCTGTTCATTTTCGCCCGCAATATCACCTACAAGGTCATCCTGCTGGTGGCCATCACGCCGGGCGGCGCGGGCATTGCCGAGGGCGCGTTCCCTACGTTCTTCGGCAAGTTCATCGGCACGGCCACCATGACGAGCTTCCTGGTGTTTCTCTACCGCATCGTCACCTATTATCTCTACTTAGTACTGGGCCTCATATTCCTGCCGCGCTGGGTGACGCGCGTGTTTGGCAAGCGCCCGGCAGCGCAGTAGCGCGGACTTTGTAGTCCGCGTCCCCGCGCCGCTAAAGTAGCTTAAGTGTCGTTCGGGTTTCCGCTGTGGACGCGGACTACAAAGTCCGCGCTACATGAAAAAAGCCCCGAACCGCATTGGTTCGGGGCTTTTTGCGTGTCTGATAATTGCTGAATTTATTCCTTCTCCAGCATCAGCGTGGCGCCGGCGGCCGACTTCAGCGTGAGCTTGTCGTCGGTCAGGGTTTCCACCGCAAACTGGTTGGAAGTAGCGCTGCCTTCGGGCGTGAAGGTGATGGTTTTGGCGGCTTGGTCGAAGGTATATTTGCCCGAAACGGCGCCGGCGGCCCCATCCGTCATGGTGTAGTTGCCGTTGGCAAAAACATGAAGCTCCTGGTCTTTTTGCGCATCGGTTTGCTTAACTTTGTCGCCAGTGGCATCGGTTTCTTTGGCGGTTTTCCACACCTTGCTATCGGTGCCGTATAGCATATTCACGCCTTCTACCTTTCCTTTGTCGCTGCCGCAGGCGGTAACAAATAAGGATACAAGCAGCAGCAGGCTGGCAACATAACGGAGCGAAAACAGAGACTGAGGTTTCATGAGCACAAGAAGTATGGTGAAAGAATGAGAATGTCTGCGGTTGCAAACTCGTCGGCTTACGGTACACAGGTAAAAGAGTTTACCACGAAACCTGGCTTGAGCTTGCCCGTATATGGGCCCTGTTAGCTGGCTCGCGGGTCAGCTACTCTTCTTTTTTTCTTCATCTAACTGAACTAATCCATGGGACTCTTTGATTTTCTCAGCGACAAAGGCGAGCAAAAACCCGCAGAGCCCGCCGCAAAACCGGCTGCTGGCGGCACTGATTTTTTCGGAAATGCCGCCGACGCCAAACCAGCCGCTACCGGCGACTCGTATACCGTGGTGAGCGGTGACTCACTGTCTAAAATTGCTAAAAACCACTACGGCGACGCCGCCAAGTGGCATCAGATATATGAGGCCAACAAGGCCACAATCGGCGAAAACCCTGACCACATCGAAGTGGGCCAGGTGTTGACGATACCTAGTCTCTAGGTACTTTTTTGCAGAAAAAAGGTGAGAAAAGCCACTCTGTTTCAGGGTGGCTTTTTTGCGTCTGGCGGGGTGGTTTTGGTTGACAGTAGAACACCAAGAAAGCCCGTCATGCAGAGCGCAGCGGAGCATTTTTACCTCAATATCAACTTCTGTCGACTGGATTACTTCCGCGATAAAGATGCTTCGCTGCGCTCTGCATGACGGGCTTGATTTCCGACAAGGGAAATTATTTTTCGCCCCGCCGCTTGCCCATCCCAAAAATTCTCCCGTACATTTGCCCTACCAACCCGGTACTCCCTGCTAACGGCGGGCAGTTTTTAAGTTTTATACAGAAGCGGCGAGAGACTAGGCTCCCTGACCCGCTGGCAACCTTCCACTACGCGAAAGGTGCCAATTCCTACCCACTGCGGCTTCGGCCACATTGGGGCATATGACTCGAGTGCCATGGAAAACCCTGCTGAATCTGCTTTTTTCAACCCGACTGTTCCGGCTGCTTTGCGCGCCGCGGTTTCGGGTTTTTCTGTTTTGGCCCCGTGCGGCCAGAGCCAGGCGTTGCCTTCGCTGCGAATGCGAATGTGTTGTTGGCGCCCGTGTTGCGGCTAAGCTGATTTCGGCTTAGACACCCCTCCCTTCCTTTCTGGAAATTTCTGGCGGCTTGCCGCGTCCGTTGCGCGCCCTTTCGGGGCCGGGCGGCCGGGTTCAGGCCGCCGCTGCAACACGGGCTCGTCCGGGAATTATTACGCTACAAAGCGCTCAAATAAAGGCTTTTGGCGAATTCAAACAAACAGTCATTACGGGTTTTCAACCTCCAAATACAACTGCATCATGTCCGCTCCATCCCTGCACTTCGAAACCCTGCAACTCCACGCCGGCCAGCAGCCCGACCCCACCACCGGTTCGCGCGCCGTGCCCATTCACCAAACCACCAGCTACGTGTTCAAGAGCGCCGAGCACGGCGCCAACCTGTTTGCCCTGAAGGAGTTCGGCAACATTTATACCCGCCTGATGAACCCCACCACCGACGTGTTTGAGCAGCGCGTGGCGGCCCTGGAAGGCGGCGTGGCGGCGCTGGCCACCGGCTCGGGCCAGGCCGCCCAGTTCATTGCTCTCAACAACATTCTGCAGGCCGGCGACAACTTCGTGAGCACGGCCTACCTCTACGGCGGCACCTACAACCAGTTCAAGGTGGCCTTCAAGCGGTTGGGCATCGAGGTACGCTTCGCGGATGGCGACAACCCGGCTTCGTTTGAGGAGCTGATTGACGAGAACACCAAGGCCATTTACCTCGAAACCATTGGTAACCCCAGCTTCAGCATTCCGGATTTTGAGGCCATCGCGGCCATTGCCAACAAGCACGACCTGCCCTTGGTGGTCGACAACACGTTTGGCGCGGGCGGCTACCTGTTCCGGCCCCTGGAGCACGGCGCGCACATTGTGGTGGAGTCGGCCACGAAGTGGATTGGCGGGCACGGCACCAGCGTGGGCGGCGTAATTGTGGACGGCGGCGCCTATGACTTCGGCAACGGCAAGTTTCCGCAGTTCACCGAGCCCAGCGAGGGCTACCACGGCCTGATTTTCAACGACGTATTTGGCAAAGGCGGGCCGTTTGGCAACATCGCCTTCATCATTCGGGCGCGGGTGGAAGGGCTACGCGACTTCGGCCCCGCCATTAGCCCGTTCAACTCGTTCCAGCTGCTCATCGGCCTCGAAACCCTAAGCCTTCGCGTGGAGCGCACCGTGGAAAATGCCCTCAAAATCGCCAACTGGCTGGAGCAGCACCCACAGGTAGAAAGCGTGAACTACCCTGGCCTGGCCAGCAGCCCCTACCACGGCCTGGCCCAGAAGTACCTCAAGCGCGGCTTCGGCGGCGTGCTGAGCTTCCGCATCAAAGGCAGCAAGGAAACGGCTACGCAATTCATTGACAACCTGAAGCTCATCAGCCACCTGGCCAACGTGGGCGACGCCAAGACGCTCATCATTCAGCCCTCGGCCACCACGCACCAGCAGCTGAGCGAGGCCGAGCAGCTGGCCGCCGGCGTCACGCCCACCTCGCTGCGCCTCTCCGTCGGCATCGAGCATTTTGAGGACATCAAGGCCGATTTGCAGGCCGCCTTCGACGCCGTGGGCAATACCGCCAGCCTGCCCACGGAGGGCGAGGAAGTGACCGAGCCCGAGCTGGAGCACGCCCAGCCGCTGGAAGTGTAAGGCAGTAGAGAGTAGAAAGTATTGAATAGTGAGATTTCAGGAAACTACACATCCGATGGCCTGCCATTCATCTCACTACTCAATACTTTCTACTCTCTACTAAATCAAAAAACCCCACCAGTGGGCCACCTCTGGTGGGCCGGCGCCAGCCTCGCTGGTGGCATTATTATTTGGCAGTGGTAGAATCGGCCCACGGGCGCGCCTGCTTTCCTGATTTTAGTTGGAGAAAGATGGGGGTGAGATACCATTGGCGCGTGCCGTGCGCCGATTCTACCGCTGCTTTTAGTTATTAGAACCCATGTCAGACCAGTTTTTTCACATCCCCAGCCTGCGCCTCGAAAGCGGCGAAACCCTGGCCGACGCCCGCGTGGCGTACCAAACCTGGGGCCAGCTGAACGAGGACCGCGACAACGTGGTGTGGGTGTGCCACGCCCTCACGGCCAACGCCGACGTGCTGGCCTGGTGGCCGGGCCTGGTAGGCCCGGGCTGCTACTACGACCCCGCCGACTGGTTCATCATCTGCGCCAACGTGCAGGGCTCGTGCTACGGCAGCACCAGCCCGCGCGACCTCGACCCGGCCACCTGCCAGCCCCGCTACCAGCATTTCCCGCTCCTGACCATCCGGGACTTGGTGACGGCCCACGACCTGCTGCGCCAGGATTTGGAACTGACCGACATCCATACGCTCATCGGGGGTTCTCTAGGCGGACAGCAGGCGCTGGAATGGGCCGTGCAGCGGCCCGATTTGTTCGACCATCTGGTCGTTATTGCCACCAACGCCCGGCATTCGGCCTGGGGCATTGCCTTCAACGAGGCCCAGCGGCTGGCCATTGAGGCCGACCCGACCTACGCCGCCGGCCAGCCCGGCGGGGGCGACGAAGGCCTGCGCGCCGCCCGGGCCATGGCCCTGCTCAGCTACCGCAGCTACGCCGCCTACGCCGAAACCCAAACCGACCCCGACGACGACCAGCTGTTGCCCGAGCACCGCGCCAGCCGCTACCAGCGCTACCAGGGCGACAAGCTGGTGGCCCGCTTCGATGCCTACAGCTACGTGGCCCTGAGCCGCAGCATGGATTCGCACCACGTGGGCCGCAACCGGGGCGGGGTGCCGGCGGCCCTGCGCCGCATTGGGGCGCGCACGCTGGTGCTGGGCATCACGTCCGACGTGCTGTTTCCGCTCAGCGAGCAGCGGGAGCTGGCGGCCCACATTCCCGGGGCGATGTATGCTGAGTTGGACTCGCGCTACGGCCACGATGGGTTTTTGCTGGAAACGGCGGCCATCACGCACTTCTTGGAGCGGTTCTACGCGCCCACGTTCGTGCATTAGGCTGCTGCTCTGGTTAGAGCAGCGCATCTTAAGCGGCGATATGCCCCCAGACGCTGGAATCGAATGTTATAAGGCACAAACCAACCGGCTCGGGTACAAAGCCTGACTTTGGGGCACAAAAGCAAACGCTACGGCACAAATACAAGCGTGCGAGTACAAGCGCGCGCTTGCTACTACGGCTACTGGGCCTGGCAAATTTAATGATACTGTGATGAATGAAAACAACCCGTTGCGCATCGGCCTGATTGGGTTTGGCTGCGTGGGACAGGGATTTTACGACATTGTGGCGCAGCAGCCCGGCCTGAACCTGACCATCACGTGCATCGCCGTGAAGACGCCCGGCAAGGCCCGCTCACTGCCAGCCCACCGCTTCACCTACCACGCTGACGAGCTACTGGCCGACCCCGAGCTGGACCTGCTGGTGGAAGTCATCGACGACGCAGCCGAGGCCTTCCGGCTGGTGAGCGCGGCCCTGCGCCGGGGCCGCCGCGTGGCCACAGCCAACAAGGCCATGCTGGCCCGCCACTTGCCCGAACTGGTGCAGTTGCAGGCCGAGTTCGGCGGCACGCTGCTGTATGAGGCAGCCGTGTGCGGCAGCATTCCGGTGGTTCGGACGTTGGACCAGTACTTCAGCCACGAGCCGCTGCGGGCGGTAAGCGGCATTTTCAACGGCTCCTCCAACTACGTGCTGACGCGCATGAGCGAGGAAGGCTCCGACTATGGCCCGGCACTGGCTGAAGCCCAGGCGCTGGGCTTCGCCGAAACCGACCCGACGCTGGACATGGGCGCCTTCGACCCGCGCTCGAAAGCGGTAATTCTGGCGGCCCATGCCTACGGCGTTTTCCTCGAAGCCGACGAGATACTAAACCTGGGCATTGAGGGCGTAAGCGCGGCCGACATTGCCCACGCGGCGGCGCAGGGCCAGAAGATTAAGGTGGTGGCCGGCCTCTACCGCCTGCCCGACGGCCGCCTCACGGCTCTGGTGACGCCGCAGCTGCTGGGGCCGGAGTCGTCGCTCTACACGGTGGAACGGGAATTCAACGGCGTGGTGATTGACGCCGCGTTTGCCGGTCCGCAGTTCTTGCAGGGACGCGGAGCCGGCGGCCACCCCACCGGCTCGGCCGTGCTGGCCGATGTGCTGGCCCTGCGGCGCGGCCTGCGCTACCAGTACGCCAAGCAGGCCACCGCGCCCGCCGTGCAGCTTACCCACGGCCTGGAAATTGACGCCTACGTGCGCCACCCCGATGCCGGGGTGCTGCGCGAGGTGCTGACGTGGCTGGAGCTGCCCGCCGAGGCCGTGCAAACCGACGTCCACGGCAGCTTTGCCACCGGTGCGGTGCCGGTGCAGCAGCTGTGGGCCTGGCGCAAGGAGCTGCGCAGCCTTGGCGTGTTTGTGGCGCGGCAGGGCGAAGTACGGCCGGTAGCGGCAACGGCGACCTTCCAGACGAATGAGGCAGTGGCGGCGCTGGCCTAAGCAGGCCCAGCGACTAAGCCGTAGCGTAGCAGCAACCAGTTGGTGGCCGCAAAAGCAGTCGTCATTCGCCGGCCGCACTGCGGCGGCAGCGCCATGGCCGCAACTGTTGTTGGGCTGCGGCTGCTGAGTGGCTGGAAGGGTGCTTACCTACAAGCCAATTGCCCCGTTGCAGCGGGAGCGGCCGGATTGGAAGCGTAGGCAATAGAAAGGGGCGCCGCTCAGCTGAGCGGCGCCCCTTTCTTGTTTAAGGCATTTGGGCGTTACTTAAACTCGATGCGGACGGGCGGCTGACCGGCGAACCTGAGCAGGTAAACGCCGGGCGCCAGCGAGCCGCGCGGCACCGTGAGCTCCGGCGTGGCGGGGTGCAGGGTTTGCACCACGCGGCCGGTGGCGTCGAGCATCTGGGCGTCGAGGGGCAGGCGCCAGGAGGCGGGTAGCTGCAGGCGCACGGCTTCGGTAGCGGGGTTGGGGTAGGCGGGCAGGGCCGGAGCAGCGGCTTTGGCGGTGGCGAGGGTGGTGCCGGCCCGGGCTAGCAAGGGGCGCAGGAAGTCGCGAATGGCGCGGAAGGTGGTGTCGGCGTAGAGCGAGCTGCTTTCGAAAGGAATGTGGCCGGCGCGCGAGAGGCGCACCAACGTATTGGTGATGCCCACTTGCGTGGCGCGCGGGTTCAGGCGGCCGCTGCCGTAGACGTACTTGGGCGGCAAGCTGCTGCCCACCCGCCCTTGCAGGTAAGGCACGGTGGCGTCGGCGGTGCCGTGCACGCTGAGCAGCGGGGCGTTGCCGGCCTCAATAAGGCTGGGGTTTTCGGTGGCGCCGCTCAGGTTGAGCACGGCCAGGGGGGCGCTGCTGTAGCCGGGGTTGCCGCTCACGCCCTCGATGCCGCCCAGGGTGGCCAGGCCCACGTAGGCGGGCACTTCGCTGGCTTTGTCGAGGTAGCCCACTTCCAGCGCCGCGAAAGCGCCGGCCGACGAGCCGCCCACGGCAATGTAGGCGGGGTTCACCTTGTAGGTTTTGGTGGTGGCGGCGTCTTTGCGGAAGAAGCGCACGGCGGCGCGCAAATCCTGCATGCCCCGAATGGCCGACTTAGCAATGTTCACCGTGTCGAACCCACCCCCGAGGATGGTGCCGAAGTCCAGCAACCGGTAGTCGATGCTGGCCGTGACGTAGCCCAGCTTGGCGAAGCGGGTGCACACGTCAATCATGTAGACATCGGTTTTGGAACCCGTGATGAAGCCGCCCTGGTGGGCAAAAATGATGACCGGCCGCCGGCTCACGGTGTCGCCCGTGGGCTGGTAAATGTCCATCAGCAGCTGCTGGGTGGCGCCGGCCGAGTTCACGGCCGCGCCATACACGACGCCCGACGTGGTGGTCACGTTGGCGAACCTGGGCTGGTAGTACCGCCCGCGGGTAGTATCGATGCGAGCCTGGGCCGAAGCCAGTTGGGTGCCGGCCAGCACGAAGGCAGCCAGCAGCAGGAGTAAAGATTTCATCTGCATAAGGGATGTGGTGAGTGAAGAAGCCGCCGCTGCCCGGGCCGTAGCTTCATGCCAATGATACAACGGATTCGGCCTGTTGGTTGCCTGGGCACCGGGCTTTAGGACAATGCACGACCTGACCAACGTAGAAGCGGGGTACGACCCTATCCCTACGTCGGTCGAACCTACTGCACCACCACGCGGCGCACCAGCGGCACGCCCGCCACGCGCAGGTGCAGCTGGTACACGCCCGGGGCCAGGCCGCGCACGTTCACCTCGCCGGTGAGGGACTGGCCGGCCGCCGACAGGGGCTGACGGCGCACCGTCTGGCCCAGCGCGTTAGTCAGCTCGGCCACCGCCGGGGCGGCCGTACCGGCCGGCAGCGGCAGCCGCACCTGGAAGCTGCCCGACGCCGGGTTCGGAAACACCTGCAGCTGGGCGGCCAAGGCCTTGGCCGGGCTGGTGGCCAGCACGCCGGCGGCGCTCAGCTCCAGGGCGAAGCGGCCCGGCGCGGTGGTGCCGGCCACGCTGAAGGCGTAGCGCGTGCCGGCGGCCAGGGCCGTGCGGGTGCCCGTCAAGGCATCGGTCAGGGTGAGGGCGCCGGGGGCGTAGTTAGCCAGCTGCGCGGCGGTGAGGACGTAGCTGCCGGGCGCGGGCACCCCCAGGGCCAACGGCACGGTGGCGGGCGCGCCCACCACGGGCAGACCGTTGATGGCCAGCGCCTCGCCCTGGGCCACGGTGGCCAGGTTCAGGCCGCTGGGGTTGGGCAGCTTCACGGCGTCGAAGGCGGCATCAGCGGCGGCGGTGGCGCCGGCTTCCTGGTAGAGGTAGGCTTCATCGGCTTGGGCGGGGGTGGCGGCGGCAGCCAGCGTGAGGCGCAGCTGCGGCCGGGCGTCGGCGGTGCTGCGCTGCACGGTTTGCGCATTGGCGGCGGCGAAGTCGGTGATGCGGGCGGCCAGCGGGAAGGTGAGCGTGACGGGCGAAGCCGCCAGGGAGCGCACGAAGAAGCCCTGCCCCAGCGGAATGGTGGCGCCCGCGCCACCTACGCCGTTCACGTAGGTGCGGTAATTACCGGCATACTGGCTGGTGCTCACGAAAATGTACATGGCGCTGCTCATACCGGCCGGAATGGCCACGCCGTCCCAGTTCAGGGCCGAGGCAAAGGGATTGCCCACCAGGTGCCAGCCGGCGGTGGGGGTGGCGGCAGCGGGCAGGGTGGTGCTGTAGGGGGCGCCGTTGCCGTAGAGGGCGCCCGTAAAGCTCATCGTCTGGCCGGCGCCTACGTTCACCGTGAAGCCTTTGCCCAGGGTGTAGTTGTTGCTGGGCCCGCCGGCCGTGGCGGACGGCTGCGGCACGAACCAGCCCTTGTCGAACTCGGCGTAGCTGGTGGCCGGCGAGGTGAGGGCCCGCTGCTGGTCGTAGGCAAATACCGTGGGGAAGGGCGTCACCAGGTCGGGCCGGGCGCTGGTGTTGTAGGCGAAGTTGAGCGTGGGCGTGAAGCTGGCCGTGGCGAAGCTGTTGACGGTGGTGTTCAGCAGCGGAATGGTGAGGTGGCGGTAGCCCGGGCCGGGGTTCGCACTGGGGTCGAGGTAGCGTTGGATGGTGAGCGGCAACTGCACCGTGCCAGTGCCGGGCGTAACCAGGGCCGTGCCGCTGGCATCGGAAAGCAACGTCAGGCCCGAGGGGAAGAACGAGCCGTTGGTGAGAACCAGCCGTTGCCGGATGCTCAGCGTGCGGTTGTGCGTCAGGGAGCGGCCGCCGGTCAGGGCCACCTCCAGCTCGCGCACCGTGGCGGGCAGGCCCGTGCCAATGGTCTGGTTCGTGGTGCCATCGTACACATACACGGCGTCGGTGCTAAACGTGCGAGTGCCCGTGTTCTGAATGGCCCCCGTGGCGCCGCTCGCGCTGATGCCCGCCGCGTCGCAAATGCGCAGGGCGGCGCCGGATTGCAAATCAAAGCTGCCCGGGCCGTCCACCACGAAGCAGTTGGTATTGAGCGCGCCGGCCGTTTGGCCCGTCAGGTTTTTCACCACGAGCGTGCCATACACCGTCACGTTGCCGCCAAGAGTGGCCGTGCCGCTGTTGACGGTAATGTCCTGGTAGTTGCCTGCGGCCACGGTCGTATTCATATTGATGACCAGGCTGGGCAGGGCCACCACCGGCACCAGCAGCGGGCGCAGGAAGTCGCGGATGTCGCGGAACGTGGTGTCGGCGTAGGCGGCCGGATTGGTGCTGCCGCTGGTGGGGTACTGCGGAATGTGGGGCGCCTTGCTGAAGCGGCGCAGCACGTTGGGCACCCCCACGCTGCTGGCGTAGGGGTTCAGCAGGCCGCTGCCGAACACGTACTTGGGCGGCAGGCCGGCGCCCACCCGGCCTTTGAGGTAGGGCACCACGTTGTCGGAAGTGCCGTGGGCGCTGTAGAGGGGCACATTGCCGGCCTCGATGATGCTAGGCGGGTTGGTGGCGCCGCTCAGATTGAGCACGGCCAGCACGGTGCTGGGGTAGTTGGGGTTGCCGCTGTTGCCCTCGATGCCGCCCAGGGCGCTCAGGCCCACGTCGGCGGTTACTTCGCTGGCTTTGTCGAGGTAGCCCACCTGCAACGCCATGAATCCGCCGGCCGAAGCGCCGCCCACCGCAATGCGGTTGGGGCTGGCGCGGTAGGTGTTGGTGGTGGCGGCGTCGCGACGGAAGAAGCGCACGGCCGCCCGCATGTCCTGCATACCCCGAATAGCGGCCTTGCTCACGGCCGTAGTGTCGAAGGTGGTGAACAGCAGGCGGTAGTCGATGCTGGCCGTGACGTAGCCCAGCCGGGCGAAGCGCGTGCACACGTCCGTCATGTACGCATCGGTGCGCGTGCCCCGCACGAAGCCGCCTTCGTGGGCGAAGATGATGACCGGCCGCTCGGGGGCCACGTCGCCGGTGGGCTGATAGATGTCCATCAGCAGCGTCTGGGTGGTGCCGAAGGCCGTCACGGCCGAGCCGTACACCACGCCCGACGTCACGGTCACGTTTGGGAAGATGGGCCGGTAGTAGCGAAAGGCAGTGGTGTCGATGGGGTTGGTTTGGGCGGCGGCCGGGGCGGCGGCCGCCAAGCCAAGCACCAGTAGTAAGTAGTACAGTACAGAGTCTTTCATAGACAAGCGGGTTGAAAGGAAGAAAGAAAGGTTGCCAATGGGCTATGGGCTGACGTAGAACCGGGCCGCAGGGTTGGGCTGGCGGCGGGGTCATCGTTCCGAAGGTACGACTCCCGTTATTTGCAGCCGCTTTGCCCGAACAATATAGGGGCGGGGCCTGCCCCCGCCCAGGCGCTCGCGCCGCTTTTACGCTGACGTTCAACGACGGGCGGGGGCAGGCCCCGCCCCTACCGCTCAAACCGTCCTTGCCCATGTCCATCCACTTCCCCCCCGCCCTTCAGCCCGGCCAGCGCGTAGCCATCGTGAGCCCCGCCCGCAAAATCCCGGCCGCCGAGCTGGCGCCCGCCATCGCCACCCTCAAAAGCTGGGGGCTGGAAGTGGTACTGGGTGAGAGCATTGCCGGCGACTACCACCAGTTTGCCGGCCCCGACGAGCTGCGCCGTGCCGACTTCCAGCGCCAGCTCGACGACCCCAGCATCCGCGCCATCCTTTGCGCCCGGGGCGGCTACGGCACGGCCCGCATCGTGGACGGGCTCGACTTTGCTGGCTTCCGGGCCGCGCCCAAGTGGGTGGCCGGCTTCTCCGACATCACTGTGCTCAACGCCCACCTGCTGGCGCTGGGCTACGCCAGCATCCACGGCGTGATGCCGGTGCTGTTCCACCAGGCCGGCGGCGAGTTGGCCCTCGAAACCCTGCGCCGGGCCTTGTTTGGCGAAGCGTTTCAGCCCATCGCGGCCCCGCCCCACGCCCTCAACCGGCCGGGTACTGCCACCGGCGCGCTGGTGGGCGGCAACCTGAGCTTGCTCCAGACGGTGACCGGCACGGCCTCGCAGGCGGGCTTCGCGGGCCGCATCCTGTTTCTGGAAGACCTGGACGAGTACCTCTACCACGTTGACCGGATGATGCTGCACCTCGACCGCAGCGGGCAGCTGGCGGGCCTCGCTGGCCTGGTGGTGGGCCACTTCTCGCAGATGCGCGACAACGCCATTCCCTTCGGCACCACAGCCTGGGAAATCATCGACCGCTACGCGCAGCAGTACGACTTCCCGGTGGCCTACGGCTTCCCGGTGGGCCACGAGGCGGATAATTTGGCCCTGACCGTGGGGCAGGTGGTGACGCTGACGGTGGACGAGGCAGGGGGCGCGCTGACGGCGTAGGCGGCGGGGCCGCGGGCCTCACCCCCTGACCCGCTCTCCGAAAAGGAGAAGAGGCATTGGCCTTGCACCCACGAAATTGGCTGGCTCTCTCTCCTCTTCGGAAAGGGGGCCGGGGTGAGGCGCCCACTCGCGCCGTCAGAAAGCGGAAGCCGGCAAGCGTGGCGCCTACCCGCCCCGCCCAAAAAACGTCCCTAATCGTTTGCGGATTACTGAAGCTCGACTAAATTCGGTTTACGGCTCCGGCGAGCCCGGCCAACGACCTAGTGCAGAGGCCCACAGCTGGCCGATTGTCCTGCCTTGCTCTACCCGCGCTGTGTTGTTTACCCCGCTCCGTTGTGATGAAGTCGAAGCCCTGGTTAGGCAGGTGCCCGGCCCGGGCGGGCGCGGCCAGCGGCAGCCCCTCCCGTTCCTTGTCCGGGGTTTTCCAGGTTTCGGCTGGCACGGCCGAAGCATTGGCCGCGTCTTCCTGCGGGTAGGCAGGGCCGTCCTACGTGTGGGTGAGCCCTGCCTACGTTTAGGTAGGTCCGCCCTCGGTTTAGGTGAGCCCTGCCTACGTTCAGGAAGCAGCGGCCGACGTTTAGGACACGCCTTCCGACTTTTAGGAAGCGGCTGCCTAAACATCGGAAGGCGCCAGCTACGCGGCGGCTACCGCGTGGGCCGCCTCGGGCGGGCCAGGGCCGGGCGGCGGCGGGCGTGTGGTGGCGAAGAAACCGGGTGCCTCGCGGCCTGCGGGCCAACTGTTTCCTGGTTTTTCGTCTACACCATTCTTCTTGTGAGCTCCCGAAAATTACTCACCAATTTTGACAATGTCCCCAAGATGGAAATCGGGCCGCTGGCCCAGAACTACCTCACCAACACCGTAGGCAACACGCGCTACCCCAAGGCCAAGCCCCAGACCGACGCGCTGACGGCCGTCCTCACCCCCTACCTGGCGGCGGCTAGCATTCTGCACCCCGCTCCCACCCAAACCGCCGAACTGAACCAGCTGCGCACCGCCTTGAACCAGGCCCTGAGCGCCCTGGCCCAGATGGTCAACCTGCTGTACCCCGACGACGAGGCCGCCCTGCTCTCTACCGGCCTCAACCTGAGCAAGGAGCGCGAGCGCCACACCACCCTGGAGGCCCCGCTCCGCTTCCAACTCGTGGACGGCCCCACGCCCGGCATGCTCTGCGCTAAGGCCAAGCGCCCGCCCCACGCCGTGGCCCTGAAATATCTCTGCACCCTCGACCCTACCGAGGCCGAAATTGAGTGGCACGTGGTGGTGGTGGTGGTGCGCGACGGCGATACCCTCCTGACGCAGTGCAAGTCCGGCGACAAGCTGTACTGCAAAGTAGCCGCCGTGGGCGGCGACACCGACCAGCAGCCCTTCACCGACGTGCTGAGCCGCATTGCGCAGTAGGCCGGGGCGCGGCCGGGCCCGGAAACGGCCGGCCCAAGCGGCCCCGGCCCGGCAGGGGCCGCCCGGGGGTAGCTATCTTTGGTGGCCCGGCCCGGGGCCCCGCCCGCCTGCTGCGTCTCAACGCCGACGGCTCGCGTGACAGCGGTTTTAACCCCGGCGGCGCCGGGACCGACGGCCCGGTGCGGGCGCTGGCCCTACAGCCCGACGGCCGGGTGCTGGTGGGGGGCGACTTCGCTAGCTACAACGGCGCCGCGGCCCCCGCTCGCCTGCTGCGCCTCACCGCCGACGGCGCCCTTAACAACGCCGCCACGCCGCCGACGGGCCTGACCTATACCTGGAGCACCGGCGCTACCGGCGCCAGCATCGCGGTAAGCCAGCCGGGCGACTACGTGGCCACGGCCAGCGTGCCCGGCGGGGGCAGCTACAGCACCCTGGTCCGCGTGAGCGCCCCGTCGGCCGTGAGCGTGGCGCTGGCCCCGGCCGGACCGCTGGCCCTGCCCGCCGGGGGCAGCGCCACGCTCACGGCCACGGCCACGCGGCTGGCCTTCAACGCGGGCGGCAGCGGCTTCAACGGCATCGTGTATGCGCTGGCCGTGCAGCCCGATGGCAAGGTGCTGGTGGGCGGCGACTTTACCGCCTACAACGGCAACGCGGCGGCCCCCGACTACGTGCTGCGCCTCCACCCCGACGGCGCGCTCGATACGGGCTTCAACCCCAGCGGCGGCGGGGCCAACGGCATTGTGCGGGCGCTGGCGCTGCTGCCCGATGGCAAAGTGGCCGTGGGGGGCAACTTCACGGCCTACAACGGCAACGCCGCCGCCCCCGACCGGGTGCTGCGCCTCAACGCCGACGGCACCCTCGATGCCGGCTTCAACCCCGGCGCAGCGGCCGGGGCCAACGACTACGTGTACGCGCTGGCCGCGCAGCCCGACAGCAAGGTGCTGGTGGGCGGCACCTTCTCGGCCTTCAACGGCAGCAGCACAGCCCCGCGGCGGGTGCTGCGTCTCGGCACCGACGGCTCGCTTGACACGGGCTTCAACCCCGGCGGCACCGGGGCCGACGGCGTGGTGTGGGCGCTGGCCGTGCAGCCCGACGGCAAGGTGCTGGTGGGCGGCACCTTGGCCACTTACAACGGCGACCCCGCCGCGCCCAACTGCGTGCTGCGCCTCACCGCCGACGGCGCGCTCGACGCCGACTTCAACCGCGGCGGCGCGGGCACCAACAGCGTGGTGTACGCGCTGGCCGTGCAGCCCGACGGCAAGGTGCTGGCCGGGGGCACCTTCTCGGCCTACAACGGCGACCTCGCCGCCCCCGACCGGGTGCTGCGCCTCAACGCCAACGGCTCGCTCGACGCGGGCTTTAACGCCGGCGGCACCGGGGCCGACAGCTACCTGCTGGCCCTGGCCGTACAGCCCGACGGCAAGGTGCTGGCCGGGGGCAATTTCGCGTCTTACAACGGCGACGCGGCAGCGCCCGATGCCGTGCTGCGCCTCAACGCCAACGGCACCCTCGATACCGGCTTCAACTACGGGGGCGCCGGGTCGGTGCTCGTGCAGACGGTGGCCCTGCAAGCCGACGGCCGGGTGCTGGCGGGCGGCGGCGCCGTCGTGTACAACGGCAACTACGCGGCGCCGGACGGCCTGGTGCGCGTCAACGCCGACGGCCTCCTCAACGACGCGGCCACGGCCGTGCCCGGCGCCACGTTTGTCATCGGCCCCGGCACCACGGCCGGCCCCGCCCGCCTCGTGAGCACGGCCGGTACCTACACGGCCACTGCCACCGACCCGGCCACCGGCTGCGCCTACGCCTCCAACGCCGTGGTGGTGACCATCACGCTGGTCGTGGCGCCGGGGGCGGCGGCCCCGGCCTTGCGGCTGTACCCCAACCCGGTTCCCGGCGGCGCGGCCACGCTCACAGGCGCGCCGCCCGGCAGCACGGTGACGGTGCTGGACGCGCTGGGCCGGACCGTGACGACGGCCACGCCCGACGCGGCGGGCATGGCGCCGCTGGTGCTGCCGGCTGGTACTCCGGCGGGCGTGTACGTGGTGCGCGCCGGTGGCAAAGCGGTGAAGCTGACGGTGGAATAGGCATTCCTTATTATGTAGGTGTCGGCCGCCGCCGTCCCGTCGGGGCGGCGGCGGTCTGTCGCTTGGGGGCGGGCAGAACCGGGGCGGGTGTCCCGTTCGGGGACATATTTTGGTTACTCAGGGCACCAGAGCTACCACTCGCGACATTCCTGGACGCGCCGGGGAAGAGCGGCGGCAACTTTGCCGGCTGCTTGGGCGCCAAAAGAAAGGGCGTGGCCCGGCAGGTGTCTTTAGCGGCCATTGCGGCCCTGGTGTGTTTCTTACCAACCCTTTTTTATATGCCCCTGCGTTACCCCGTTGCCCCCCCGGCGTTGCCGGCCACTCCTCTCCGGTCCCGTGGCCGTTCCTTTTACCCCCTGGCCCGCCTGGGCGGGCTGCTGGCGCTGCTGCTGCTGCTGGCGGGGCCGCTGGCCCACGCCCGGGTGTTCTTCGTGAGCGCGGCCCGACCTGATAACAGCGGCGACGGCCTGAGCTGGGCCACGGCCAAGAAGGACGTGCAGATGGCCCTGAACCTGGCCGCCACCGGCGACGAGGTGTGGGTGCAGGCCGGCACTTACGTGCCCACGCTGGTGCCGCCCACCACGTCGGCCACCATCACCGCCCGCGACCGGACGTTCTACCTCATCGACGCCGACGTGAAGCTCTACGGCGGCTTTGCCGGCACCGAAAGCAGCGCCGACCAGCGCAACCCGGCGGCCAACGCCACCGTGCTGAGCGGCGACGTGGACCCAGCGGGCCCGGCCGATGCCTTCCACGTGCTGCTCACGCTCTACCGCAGCAGCGCCTGCGTGGTGGACGGCTTCACGGTGCAGGGCGGCCAGGCCGCCACCACCGGCACCCTCACCGTGGCACCCAGCGGCCGGGCCAGCCTGACGCTGCAACGCAACAACGGCGGCGGAATGCTCAACAACACCAGTAACCCCTCGGTGAGCAACTGCGTCTTCGCCAACAACGCAGCCACCAACATCGGGGGCGGCATGATTAACACCGGCGGGAGCGCGCTCGTGACCGGCTGTGCCTTCCTCAACAACAACAGCGGCAGCGGCGGCGGCGGCCTGTACAACAACAACGCGACGCTCACGCTCAGCGGCTGCCTGTTTGCGGGCAACGTGTCGGGGAACAACGGCGGGGGCGTGCTCAGCAACGGCAACAGCAGCAGCACGCTCACCAACTGCGTGTTCAGCGCCAACACCTGCGTGGTGAGCGGCGGGGGCCTGTTCAGCGGCAACGGCACCAGCCTCACGGCCACGGCCTGCACCTTTGCCAACAACCAGGCCAACGGCGGGAGCTCCAGCTACGGGGGGGGAATTTTTGTGGGGAGCACGGCCGGCGGCACCCTCACCGACTGCATCCTGTACAACAACACCACGCCCAACAACAACACCGTCCCGGGCCGGGAGGAGCTATTCAAAGGAGCGGCCACCACTTCGCTCACCGTGGCTTCCAGCATCATACGGGACTACAGCGCCGCCAACCCCAACAACTTCTACACAGTGGCGCCGGCCGGCAGCGTGTACACCACCGACCCCGCCTTCGTCAACAGCATCGCCCCCCTCGGCCCTGACGGCCGCTTCGGCACCGCCGACGACGGCCTGCGCCTGGGCTGCGGCAGCCCGGCCGTGAACCTGGGCACGGCGGCGGCCCCCGCGCCCGACGCGGTGGGCAACGCCCGCCGCGCCGCGCCCGACCTGGGCGCCTACGAGGCCACGGGCGGCCCCGGCCCGGCCAACGCCATCCCGGCCGCCACCACCACGGTGAGCGCCGTGCAAAGCGCCGCCGCCGTGCCCTACACCGACTGCCAGAGCGAGCTGCTGCAGCTCAACGCCGCCCCGCCCTATACGCTGGCTGGCAGCACCATTGCCACGGTGCGGGTGCTGGCCGCCACGCCCGTCTACAACCGGCAGCCCTACGTGCGCCGCTTCTACGACATCAGCCCCGCCGCCAACGCGGCCACGGCCACGGCCGAGGCCACGCTCTACTTCACCCAGGCCGACTTCGACGACTACAACGCCGCCCGCGGCGCCCGTCCGTCGCTGCCCACTTCCCCCGCCGATGCCGACGGCTACGCTGCCAACCTGCGCATCAACCAGCAGCACGGCACTAGTGCCAGCGGCGCCCCGGGCACCTACGGCGGCTGGGCCGGCCCGGGGCCGGCGTCGGTGCTGCTGGTGCCGGCGGCCGTGACGTATAACGCCGCCGCCGCCCGCTGGGAGGTGCGCCTGGCGGTGTCGGGCTTCTCGGGCTTCTTCGCCCTCACCGGCGCGGCCCCGCTGCCGGTGGCGCTCACTGCCTTCACGGCCGTGGCCCAAAGCCCCGCCGCCGTGCGCCTGGCTTGGGCCACGGCATCGGAAACGCACAGCCGGGCCTTCGAGGTGGAGCGCAGCATCGACGGGCGCACGTTTGCCGCCCGGGGCACGGTGGCCGCCGCTGGTAGCAGCAGCAGCGCCCGCGCCTATGAGCTGCTCGACAGCAAGCTGCCCACGGGCGCGGCCCAGCTCTACTATCGCCTCAAGCAGATGGATGCCGACGGCAGCTTCAGCTACTCGCCCGTGCGGACGGTGGCCCTGACCGGCGCGGCCGTCGGCCTGAGCCTCTACCCCAACCCCGCTTCCGGCGGCGCGGCCACGCTCACGGGCGCCGCGCCCGGCACAGCGGTGACAGTGGTTGACGCCCTGGGCCGCCCCGTGACTTCGGCCACTGCCGACGCCTCGGGCACGGCGGCGCTGCAGTTGCCGGCCGGGCGGCCGGCGGGCGTGTACGTGGTGCGCGCCGGCAGCGCGGCCCTGCGCCTCACGGTGGAGTAGGCCGTCAGGCCCCGCCCGAACACCAAAACAGCCGTCGACCCACCCGGGTTGGCGGCTGTTTTGGTGTTCGGGCGGGGCGGCGGCATGACCGGCGGTATGACACTTTTGTGTCATACCGCTGCTTGCAGTAACGCGGTAGCTTTGTGTAATTATTGGATGCAATTGCACTTGTCAGCCGCCGCTTCGGGTGAAGCCGTGGAATATTCATCGCTTTCATTCTCTCCCCGCGCCATGCGCTTACGCAACTCCCGGGCCCACCTGTCCAGCGCGGCCCGCCACCAGCTCTGGCATCTCACCAGTCCCTTGCAACGTTCGTTGCGACTGTTGGCCGGCCTGCCGCCCCTGGCGGCATGGGCCCAAAGCGCCCTGCCGGCCCGGGCCCTGCCGCTGGCCGGCGTGGGCGGTGCAGCTCCGACCGGGCCGGCAGCGCCGGCCAGCGGCTTCTTTGGCGGACCGGCCGCCGCAGACACCCCGCGCTTGAGCGGCGCGGGCGGCGGCGGAGTGGGAACCCGTTAGGCCGCGCCGGCCGACGCCTGGGCCGTGCCGGCCGGCGGCGTTGGGTCCCGGGCCCTGGTGTTGAGGGTGGCTGACAGGCCGGCGGGTAGCGGCCTGACTGCTGGTGGTAGTAGCTCCTCCGGTGCCGGCGGCCCGGGCACGAGTGTCGGCCCACCGAAGATATTGTTCTGTTTATTATGCAAAGAGGCAGGCCTGGGGCCTGCCTCTTTTGGTTACGTAGAGAGGTTAGACGAGGGCATTAGTACAATTTTCAACAGGCTTTTCATGGCTTTCAACCGGTATTTTTCAGTGTTGGCCGAGGGCTATATTTTGAGAAAACAGAGGTATAGCAGTGATTTTGGGCTAATTGGCTGGTAACTTTGCCCTGAATGTGCCAGCGCTGCTTTTTAGCGCCCGGAAAAGAACAGCTCCTGCGGGAGCATTTCCCGGGCGGCGGCAGTTGCCCCCTGTCTGTCTTACCATCCTCTTTTTTTCTTCATGAAAGCATTCTTTACCATTTCCAAACCGGCATCGTGGCCCGGCCTGCTGTTGGGCCTGCTGCTGCTGCTAAGCGGCGCCTCCCGTGCCCAGGCCCAGGCCTATCTCATGAACAACACGGCCGTGACGACGTGCAACGGCACGTTCTACGACTCGGGCGGGGCCGGCGCCAGCTACGGCAACAACGAAAACTTCACTAAGACTTTCTCGCCCGGCACGGCGGGGGGCAAGGTGCGGCTGAGCTTCACCGCGTTTGCCACGCAGGGCCCCACCGGCGGCGGCACCTCGCGCGATTACCTGGAAATCTACGACGGGGCCACCACCGGCGCCGCGCTCATTGGCCGCTTCGAGGGCACCGACGACCCGGGCGTGATTACGGCCACCACGGCGGGCGGGCAACTCACGGCGCTGTTCGTATCCAACAATAGCACCACCGGCAGCGGCTGGGCGGCCACGGTGTCGTGCGTGAACACCACTTTCTACCCCATGAGCAACGCGGCTGTGACCACCTGCGCGGGCACCTTCACCGACTCGAACGTGAACGGCAACTACGCCAACAACCAGGACTTCACCAAGGTGTTCAGCCCGGCCACGGCAGGCGCGGCGGTCCGGCTGGCCTTCTCGGCCTTCGACCTGGAGGTGGGCAGCACCTTTGGCGGCACGCCCTACGACTACCTGACCATCTACGACGGCCCCACGACCGGCTCCCCGCAGATTGGCCGCTTCTCGGGTACCACCTCGCCGGGCACCGTCACGGCCACCAACGCCGCGGGCCAGCTCACGGTGGTGTTCCACTCCGACAACAGCACCACCGGCGCCGGCTGGGAGGCCGACATCTCCTGCGTGCCCGGCCCCATTTATTCCATGAGCAACACGGCCGTGACCACCTGCGCGGGCACTTTCTTCGACTCGAACGTGAACGGCAACTACGGCAACAACCAGAGCTTTACGAAGGTGTTTACGCCGGCCACGGCGGGCGCGGCGGTGCAGCTGGCCTTCACCTCGTTTGCCACCGAAGACACTTACGACTTTCTCTACATCTACGACGGCCCCAGCACCAGCGCCCCGCTGATAGGCCAGTACTCGGGCAGCACCTCGCCGGGCACCGTTACGGCCAGCAACGCCACGGGCCAGCTCACCGTCCGGTTTACTTCCGACGTCAACACCACCGACACGGGCTGGGAGGCCACCATTGCCTGCGTCGAGCCGTTCACGTTTGCGCCCACTTCGGGCTCGCCGGGAGCCAGCATCTTCATCACGGGCGGGCAGCTGAGCACCGTCACCGACGTGAAATTCAACGGCACGTCGGCCTTCTTCAACTACAACAGCGCCACCGGCCAGATTCGGGCCAGCGTGCCCACCGGCGCCACCAGCGGCACGGTGCAGCTGGTGCGCGCCACGGCGGCCACCTCGCCCACGTCCACGGCCAGCTTCACGGTGTGCCGCACCACGGCCGCGGCCCAGAACTACGCCGCCGCCCTGCCCCTGACCGGCCCGGCCACCGCCACCGCCGCCAGCGTGAACAACGGCAGCACCTCGGCCTGCGGCGCGGCCAGCGTGTACTTCCTGAGCGCCACCGAGCTGCTGCTAAACGGCGGCTTCGACACCGACCTCTCGGCCGCCGACTGGACGGCCACCCAGATTGACTTTGCCGGCGGCTACCGCGCCGCCGATGGCAACCCCGGCGGCACCTTCGTGCTGAACGACAACGGCGCCGCCGGCACCGACCCGGCCATAAGCCAGCTGGTGACGGGCCTGACCGTGGGGGTGCCCTATTTGCTGCAGGGCGACTACAAGAACTACGACGGCCTGAACCCCGGCGAAACCCAGCCCGGCTTCGCGGTGGAATTTGGCGGCGTGGTGCAGCTCACCCGCACCAACCCCGGCCCCATCTGGACGCACTTCAGCGTGGTGGTGACGCCCACGGCCGCCGCGCAGGTGGTGCGCTTCCGCAGCGAAATCAACGGCACCGACGTGAACGCGGCCATCGACAACATCAGCCTGCGCCGCCTCGACACCAGCCTGAGCTACGCCTGCGCCACCATCGGGGCCAACGCCGTGACCCTGGTGGCCCTGAACCCCAACGGCGACGTGAGCACCGCCGCCGCCACCGTGACCGTGGCCCCGCCCGCCGCGGCCGCCACCGCTACCACCTGGAACGGCAGCGTGAGCGCCGACCCGCAGGACTGCGCCAACTGGAGCTACGGCAAAGTGCCCAACGCCACCACCAGTGCCACCATCCCCAGCGGCACGCCCGCCCTGAACCTGACCACCGGCACCCTCACTGCCGCCAGCATCACCATTGCCAGCGGCAGCAGCCTCACGGTGGCCGCCGGCGCCACTCTGCAGGTGAACGGCGACTTCACCAATAACGGCACGGCCACTCTGCCGGGCACCGTGTCCTTCGCCGGCAGCGCCGCCACTCAAACCGTGAGCGGCACGGCCGCCACCTCGTTTGCGACTCTCGCCGTGAATAAGGCCAGCGGCACCGTGCAGCTCGCCCGCGACATCACCGTGAACACCGCCCTCAACCTGAACAGCGGCACCCTCACCACGGGCGCCACCGTGGCCGCCACCGGCTTTAAGGTAACGCTAGGGGCCACGGCCACCATTGCCGAAACCGACGCGAGCTACGTCATCGGGGCGGTGGAAACCATCCGCAACCTGAACGTGGCCGGCGCCACCACCACCTTCGGCGGCTTGGGCTTGGGCCTCACGCCCAGCGGAAGCGCCTTGCCGGGCAGCACCCTGGTGCGCCGCGTCACGGGCAGCCCCGTCACGGGCGTGCAGAGCCGCCAGGGCATTGGCCGCTTCTTCACCATCGCCCCCACCCTGAACGCGGGCCTGAACGTGAACCTGGCTTTCGACTACTTCAACCACGAGCGCAACGGCATCGCGGCCGCTGATATGACGCTGTTCCGGGCTGCCACGCCCGGCACCACTTCGGGCTGGCTGGCGCAGCTGCCCAGCACCCGCAGCGGCAGCACCGTGAGCCGCACCGCCCTGAGCACGCTGGCTGGCACCTTCACGCTGGGCAGCCAAGCCGCCCCGCTGCCCGTGGAGCTGCGCGCCTTCACGGCCACGGCCGAGGGCTCCGCCGCCGTGCGCCTGGCCTGGGCCACGGCCACGGAAAAGAACAGCGCCTTCTTTGACGTAGAGCGCAGCCTGAATGGCGAGGCATTCGCCGCCATCGGCACGGTAGCCGCAGCCGGCAACAGCAGCGCCTTGAGCTCCTACACTTTGCTTGACCGCAAGCTGCCGGCCGGCGCCTTACTGCTCTACTACCGCCTGCGCCAGGTAGATGCGGACGGCACCGCCAGCTACTCGCCCGTGCGTACCGTGGCCCTGGCCGCCGAGGTTCGCCTGAGCCTCTACCCCAACCCTGCTCACACCGCGGCCACCCTCACGGGCACGGCCCCCGGCACCGTGGCCACGGTGTACGATGCGCTGGGCCGGACCGTAACAATGGCCACGGCCGATGCCGCCGGCACCGCCCAGCTGCTGCTGCCCACTGGGCTGGCCAGCGGTGTGTACGTGGTGCGCGCCGGCAGCCAGGCTGTGCGCCTCACGGTGGAGTAAGCAACGCCCTGTTTTAGTACCAAAGCAGCCGCCGCCCCGCCCGGGGCAGCGGCTGCTTTGGTTTGGGAGGAAAGGAGCGCGCTACCGGGCGCGGGCATTGCTGGCGGCCGCGCGGGCCCGGCGGGTGCGGCGGGAGGTGGGCTTCCCGAACAGGGCGCGGCCGGGCGTGGCGCGGACCTTCTGGCTGCTGCTTTCTTCCTCGCTAGGTTTCACGCTTTTAATTTCGCCTTACGGCCGAGGCGCAACAGTTGGCGCGCGTATCTTCGCTACAGGTTGCGCGGGCCGACCTCCCGGCTTGTCGTTAGCTCCCTCCACCACCCCCCGCATGAAAAAACACTTACTCCTCTTCTGGGTCGTGCTGCTCGCGCTGGCCCGCCAGCCGCTGGCCGCCCAAACCGCCATCCGAATCTTCAGCGGCCTGCTGTACTACGACGGCTACGCCACGACTGTCACCACCCCGCCGGCGCCCACGGGCGTTACCCGGCTCCGCAACGACCTGTATGCGCGCCCGCTCTCCACGACGGAGCTGCAGACCATCGGCACCCAGCTGAGCATGCGGGTGACCGTGGCGGCCGCCTGCGACAACTACGACCGCATCGGCAACGTGAACCTGGCGCTCGTGCCCAAAGGGGCCACCACCTACGTGCCGGCCAACGTGCCGCACATCGAGCTGGGCCGCTACATCACGCCGTTCATGGACAAGAACCTGTCCCCGAGCTCGGTGTCGTACGACTACGACATCAGCAACGTGGCGGCGCTGCTGAAAGAAACCAGCCTGAACACTCAGTACGACTTCTGGGTAGAGCTGCAACTGTTCGGCGTGCCCTACGCCGCCAACACGCAGATTTCCGGCTGCGCGGGCCGCAACGACGTGTTCTACGGCTCGCTGGTGTTTACCACCGATGGGGTGGCCGCCGCCCAAAGCAACAACGTGCTGCTGCCGCTGCTGTTTCAGGCCAGCCTGAACAACTACCAGACCACCGCCACCGACACCCTAGGCCGCACCACCCGCACCGTCACCGTGAACGTGCCGGCCAACCTCACCGACGCGGCCCTCTTTCTCATCACCTCCAACCACGGCGCCAACTCCGGCGGCGAGGAATACAACCGCCGGGTGCACTACGCCTATTTCGACAACGTGCTGCGCCTGAGCTACACGCCGGGCCGCGTATCGTGCGAGCCCTTCCGCCAGTACAATACCCAGGGCAACGGCATCTACGGCCCCAGCCCCCGCACCAACGCCCAGTGGCAGTCCTTCAGCAATTGGTGCCCAGGCGACGTAATCGACATCCGGCGCATCAACCTGGGGGCCGTATCGGCCGGCACCCACAGCTTCCGCATCCGCGTACCCACGGCCGTCTTCGCCGCCGGCCAGGGCGACATTCCCACTTCGGTATACCTGCAAGGCAAAACGAGCGGCACACTGAGCACGCTGGCCGGCGGCCGTGGAGCCGCCGAGACGTTTTTCCTCTTCCCCAATCCGTCGGCCGGGCTGGTGACGCTGGCCAACCCGACGGGCGCATTGGTACGGGAGGTGGTGGTGCGCAACGCGCTGGGGCAGGTGGTGCATCGGGCCGCTGGCAGCGGCGCGCCGCAACTGGTGCTCTCGCTCGGCAGCCTGGCCGCCGGCACCTACGTGGCAGAGATTCACACTGCCGACGGCGTGGCTACCCGCCCGTTCCAGGTGGCCCGGTAGGCGCAGCCGCGCACGGACTGCGCCGCCCAAGCAGCCGCTTACCGGCGGCGTTCACGTTAATTTCTGTACACTAAAAAGGGCGAGCCGCTGGGCTCGCCCTTTTTAGTTGGCTGTTTTACATAGCACGCCCCGCCCCTACGGTTGCCCCAGAAACCCAAGCACCACCGCGTTGAAGGCGGCCGGGTCTTCGCGGGGGGCGTAGTGCGACAGGCCGGGAAAGATATGGACCTGCCCGTGCGGCAGGCTGCCGGCAATGAGGCGCGTGTGGGCGTCCTGAATCATGTCGTGCTGGCCGGCCAGCACCAGCGTGGGCGCCGTGATGCCGGCCAGGTCGGTGGCCTTCATGCGCGGGTAGTCGAGCAGCAGCACCATGAGCGGGCGCGCCTGCCGGGCCTGCTTGTTGATGGGGTAGAGCAGCGTGGTCATCGTCTTGCCTTTGTGCACTTCTTTGAGGGTGGCGGGCGTCACGGCCAGGGTGTCAGCCCAGAGGTTGGCGCCCATGGTCACGAGGCGCTTTACCTGCTGCGGGTGGTGGAGGGCCAAGCTCAGGCCGGTATTGCCGCCGTCGCTCCAGCCCACCACGTGGGCGGCCGGAATGTGCAAGGCCGTGAGCAGCGCGCTCATGTCGTCGGCAAACAGGTCGTAGGTCAGCGTCTGCTTGCCGTTAGTGGATTGGCCCTGGGCGCGGGTGTCCACGGCAATGACCTGGTAATGTTTGGCCAGCTCGGGAATCTGGCCGGCGAAGGCCGAGATGGACTGGCCGTTGCCGTGCAGCAACAGCAGGGGCTCACCCTGCCCGTAGGTTTCGTAGTAGAGCTTGATGCCGTTAACGGCCACCGTGTGGCCAGCGGCGGGGTTGTGGCCGTAGTTCACCACGCCCTGGCCGGTGATTTCGAGGTAGTGGTTGCCGCTGGCTTCGACGGCCGTGCCGTAGCGGTAGGCGTCGTTGTAGTACAGCGGGCGCCAGCCGTTGGGGAAGCCGTTGGTGCTGTCGGCGCGGGCCGTTTCGAAGTCGCCGTTGAGCAGCGGCACGGCCTGCCACTGGCCTTTGCTGACCTCAGCTTCGAGCTTAAAGTCGTCGTAGCCGAAGGTGCCGTTGAGGTACACATAGGCGTTGATGGTGAGCCGGGCAGCCGTCTTGGGCAGCGTGCCGGTGAAGGCGAAGCTGCGCCACTGGCCGTCGCGCCGCTTGGCCCGCATCTGGCCGAGCTTGCTGCTGCCCAGGTACTTCTTGTTTTTGTCGAACAGCACCACGAAGGCGTTGGCATCGGCGCTGTCGCCGGCCGGGGCCTCCACCTTCATGCGGACCGAGAGGCGGTAGGGCTTGCCGGCATAGGGCTGCACCTCGGCCCAGTGCCGAAAGAAGAAGGTGGTGCTAACCTGGGTTTTTAGCTTGGACTGGGCGGCAGCGGGCAGGCAGAGCGTTAGCAGCGCGAGGAGGAGCCAGAGGTGTTTCAAAAGCAGCGAGGGAAAAGAAGGTTGCGCCCTGGTGATACCAAAAACGGCCAGCTGGTTGCCCGGCTGGCCGTTTTTAAATGGTTGCTTTCTGAGAATAAATGTCATGCAGAGCGCAGCGAAGCATCTCGCGTGCAACAATAATCAAGGACGTATTTGTTTGAGTTGGTGACGGCACGCGAGATGCTTCGCTGCGCTCTGCATGACGTTCAGAGCACCTGTTGCCAAACCCTAGTCGATGTACAGCACCTGCGTCATGGTCTGGCCCACGGCTTTGAGCGTCTTGCGGTCGATGATGCTCATGTTGTCGGTGGTGGCGTGGTGGTAGGCCGGGAAGTAGTCGTTGCCGTAGCTGGGGTGGTCGTAGATGTCCAGCGTGGGGATGCCGGCCCGGTTGGTGTACACGTGGTCGTCGGTGATGCCGCCGGTGTCCTGGAACAGGAAGAAGTCGGAGTAGCCCAGCGTGGCGGCCGTGTTCCAGATTTTGTCGAGCGGGCCGCGGGCGTTGGTGCGCGAGGTTTCTTCGCGGGTGAAGGTGCCGCCCTTGGCGCCCACCATGTCGAGCAGTACGCCGTATTCGGCCTTGTAGCCAGCGGGCAGCAAGTTTTTGGTCCAGTACTGCGAGCCCAGGCACCACGAGTCGGTGCCGCTGCCGTCGAGTTGGTTCTTGAGCCCTTGCTGGGTGGTGTCGTCGTGGCCCCAGTCCTCGGCATCGAAGAAGATGAAGTCGACGCCCACGTTAGGAGCCAGCGAATCGGGCTGTTGGCTGAGCACGCGGGCCATTTCCATGGCCACGGCCACGGCGCTGGCGCCATCGGAGGCACCGTCCATGGGGGCGTTTTTCTTGGTCTTGTCGGCGTCGGCAAAGGGCCGGGTGTCCCAGTGGCCGAAGATGGCCACGCGCCGCGCCGCCGTAGGCTGGTACTGCGCGATGATATTGCGGCAGCGGATGTTGGTGCCGTCAAACGTCATCGCATTGAAGGGCTGCTCCATCACCTTTAGCCCGAAGCCCTTCATCTTGCGCACTATCCAGTCGCCGCAGGCCACGTGGGCCTTGGAGTTGGGCACGCGCGGCCCAAAGGCCACCTGCTTGGCCGTGAAGGCATAGGCCGAGTCGGCGTTGAACACCGGCGCCTTGGGCAGCTTGGGCGCGGCCGGGGCGCTGGTGTCGGCGGTTTCGGTTGTCTTGGTTTTGTCCGGGCAGCCGGTGAGGACGAGCAGGCCGGCCAGCGCGGCGAGGGGAAGGCGAAGGGAACGAATGGTCATGCTGTAGGGGTGGGGCTTGCCCCCGCCCGGACGGTTGAACGATGAAATTGAACGAACATAGGCCGTCGTTCTATTAGCCGGGCGGGGGCAAGCCCCGCCCCTACTCCGTTAAGAAAGCCTTTACTCTTCGCTATACGCCCACTCCACGCCGGCCTTGGTGTCTTTTATCACGATGCCCTGGCTTTTGAGCGCGCCGCGAATCTGGTCTACCTTGTCGTAGGCCTTCTCGGCTTTGGCTTCGGTGTAAAACTCCAACGTGAGCTTGAGCAACTCCTCGGCATTGGCGCGGGGCTCGTCCTGCAGGCCCAGGATGTCGCTTACCACGGCGCGGTAGGCGTCCACGGCTTCGGTGAGGGCGGCGGAGGAAACGGTGGCCATCGCGGCCGTGGTAGCGGCCAGGGTGTTGAACTTGCGCAGCAGATTGAATAAGCTGGCAATGGCGCGGGCGGTGTTCAGGTCGTCGTTCAGGCCCACGAACACGTCGGCCACCAGCTTGCGCAGCTCGGCGTCGCCGGCGGCAGTGTCTGGCTGCTTGCCTTCGGCCAGGGGCGCCACCGTACGGTCGCGAATAACGTCCGACGAAAGGCTGTCGGCCGTGAGGCGGTCGAGCAGGCGCAAGCCGTTCATCAGCTTGCGGTAGCCTTTGCGGGCGGCCTGCAGGGCGTCGTCGCTCACGTCCACGGGCGAGCGGTAGTGGGCCTGCAGCAGGAAGAAGCGCACCACCATGGGCGAGTAGCCGAAGGCCAGCGGCCCGGTCGGCCCCTTGAACATGTCGCCTAGCAGCACGAAGTTGCCCAGGCTCTTGCTCATCTTGGTGCCGTTCACGGTTATCATGTTGTTGTGCATCCACACGCGGGCCTCGTCGGTGTGCGAGTGGCTGCCCTGGCTCTGCGCGATTTCGCATTCGTGGTGCGGAAACATGAGGTCGAGGCCGCCACCGTGGATGTCGCTCAGGTCGCCGAGGTACTTGCGGCTCATGGCCGAGCACTCCAGGTGCCAGCCGGGGAAGCCTTCGCCCCAGGGCGAGGGCCAGCGCATGATGTGCTCGGGCGAGGCCTTTTTCCACAGCGCAAAGTCCAGCGGGCTGCGCTTCTCGCTCTGGCCCTCCAGGCCGGCGCGGGTGCCGGCCAGCTGGTCCTCAATGCTGCGGTTGGAGAGCTTGCCGTAGCGCTTGCCTTCCTCGTTGTACTTGGGCACGTCGAAATACACCGAGCCGTTCACCTCATAAGCCAGGCCATTGTTGATAATTTCCTCAATCACCTGAATCTGCTCGATGATGTGGCCGCTGGCCTGGGGCTCGATGTCGGGCGGCAGGCAGCCGAGGCCCAGCATGTGCTGGCGGTAGCGGTTGGTGAAGTGCTGGGCTACCTGCATGGGCTCGATGCGGGCGGCGCGGGCGGCCTTTTCCATCTTGTCCTCGCCGGTGTCGGCGTCGCTTTCGAGGTGGCCCACGTCGGTGATGTTGCGCACGTAGCGCACCTGGTATTGCAGGTGGCGCAGGTAGCGCGTCAGCACATCGAACACCACCGGGCCGCGGGCGTTGCCCAGGTGGGCTTCGCTATACACCGTGGGGCCGCACAGATACACGCCCACCTGGGGCGCGTGCAGGGGCTGGAATTCTTCTTTCTTGCGGGTAAGCGTGTTGTAGAGCGTGAGCGACATGGTGCAAAGGTAGCGGGCCGCGCGGCGTGCGGCGGCGGGGAGGCATCAACAAAACATCAGGGCCTTTTGTGCAACCCAACCGGTTGAATTGAGCAACCGTCCGTTTACAGAATCGCCCGCAACCGCTGCTACTCAGGCAACAAAGCCGCCACTCCTGGGTGCCATCCCAACGCGCCGGACACGAACCAGCCTGCGGCTGACGTTATTGCGCCATGAAGTATTTCTTCCTTTTGCCATTCGTCATTGGGAGCGTGGGGGAGGCTGTCGCCCAAAGCACGCCGGCCGTGCAGTACCCGCAGCTGAGCAAAACGCTCGACAGCCTGGCCTACGTTGACCAGTGGCCCATGCAGCGTATGTTCAAGCAGGAGCCGGACAGCGCCGGCCGCGACCTGGTGCAGGTTGAAAAGGAGAATTTCGCTCGGCATCAGCCCTTGCTGGAAAAAATAGTGCGTCGGTACGGCTACCCCGGCATCAGGCAGGTGGGCAAGACAAGCGCCAACAACTTTTGGCTCCTGGTGCAGCACGCCGATGCTTACCCCACTTTTCAGCAGCAGGTACTTAAGCTGATGCTGCCCGAAGTGAAGCGCAAAAACGCCGACTCCTCCAACTACGCCTACCTCACCGACCGGGTCGCCATCAACACGGGCCAACCCGAAGAGTACGGCACGCAGGTCGAATACAAAGGCCCGGGCCTGGGCCAGGCCGTGCCCAAGTCCTTGCGCGACCCGGCCCGGGTCAATCAGCGCCGCGCCGCCATCGGGATGGAACCGCTGGAAAACTACCTGCGCATGATGACCCAAATGCACGTGGAGATGAACACGCCCAAGGCCCCCAACCAGTAAATCAATCAGAGCTGGAAGCATGCTGCCAGCTAATCAAGCCCCCCGGACGGAAGCAGGGCCGAAGCCATATCCGGCCGGGCTCGACCTTGTTCCTTATTTCAGCCGGTACAGCCGGTACAGCCCTTCCACCGGAAAATGGTCGCTCCATTTCATTTCGCGGTGCACCTGGCAGCCCAGCACCCGCCACTGCTTGCCGGCAAACTGCTGGTCGATGCGCAGGCCGGGCAGGCGGCCATTGTATGTGGCCCCAATACCGAGGCCCACGGTGGCCCAGGCGTTCTGCAGGTGGTCGGCCAGCTGGTCGTAGGGGTAGGAATAGGGCAGGTCGTTGAGGTCGCCGGCCAGCAGCACGGGGTAGGGCGAGCGGGCCACGCGGGCCAGTACGGTGTCGACCTGGGTGCCGCGGGCCACGGCGCCGTTGCGGAAGCGACGCAGCAGGTTGGGAGCCTTCTGGCGGAGGCCGGCGCGGCTTTGGGTGGCGGCGGCGATGTCGGCATCGGCCATACTCATGCTTTGCAGGTGCAGGTTGAAAACGCGAATGGTGTCGGGGCGGCCGCGACCTGTGCGGGCGGCGGGGCGCACCACGTCGGCCCACATGGCGTGGTTTTGCGAAATTTTGCCGAAGGTGATGGTACCGCGCCGCACAATGGGAAAGCGCGAAAAAATGGCCAGCCCGAACTCGGCCCCGATGCCGTTGGTGAGCGTGACCGACACGAACGAGTGCCGCCCGCTGCTGCGCCCCAGGTATTCTTCGGACCGGAAAACGTCCTTGTCCTGCCCCGAGCCGTGGGGCTCGTTGTAGAACTCCTGCAGGCAAAGCACGTCGGCCGGGCTGGTGGCCAGCCAGCGAATCAGGCCGGTGGAGGAAGCATTATTGGGCTCGCGCAGCTGGGCATACACGTTGAAAATGCGCACGTTGGCCGACAGCATCGACACCTCGTTGGGGTGCACCGCGAAAAACCGTGAGCGCGGCATGTCCACCTTCGGCAACGGCACGGGGCGGCCCCCGCCGGGCGGGGTTTCGCCCTGCATTTCGGGCGCGGTGAGGTGCAAAGCCAGCCCGCGCTGCACGTGGGGCCAGGTGAGGGCCAGCGCCGCAATGGGCAGCACGGCCACCCGCCAGTTGCGCCGCAGCCAGTACAGGGCCAATAGTGCCGTGCACACCAGCGCCACCGGCGTGGTGAGGGCCCCGAACACCACCGGCCAGAAAGCCGCCGCGGGCACCTGCTCGCAGGCAATGGCCAGCAGCAGCCAGCCCAAGGTGAACAAGGTTATTTTGAAAGCGAAAGAGCGGCGCACGGCACTGAGCAAACGGAGCCGCAAAGGTAGCGCCGGCCCCGCAAGCGCCGCTTCGGCTTGAGAAGTGCCGCTTCAAAACAGCACGTCATGTCGAGCGCAGCCGAGACATCTCGCGTGTGGTAGTAAACACTGACGATTGGATTACTTCGGCACGCGAGATGTCTCGGCTGCGCTCGACATGACGGCCTATTTTTCGACATGAAGGCCCATTTTAAAGAGGCCTCAAATACCCTCGGCCTGACGGCTGGCCCGGAATTCGCCGCAACCTTGCACGAATTTTGCGTCTTCGCCGTTTCGGCAAAAACCCAGACCCCGCGCCACGTGGCGGGCGGGTCCCAACTTGTCCTTTTCTGCCTCTGGCGCTCGTATGCCTCTACTTCTCCGCGTTGATTGCCAGCCCTTGCGGGCGGCGCTGTTGTTGATTTTGCTGCTGGCCGGAAGCCGGCCGGCCCGGGCCACGGCCCCCGGCGAGCCCGGCAACCCCAGCCTCGAATTTATTCAGAACCAGGGCCAGTGGGCCAGCCCGGTGCGCTACGAAGCCGCCCTGCCCTCGGGCCGCCTGTTTGTGCTGCGCGACGGCCTCACCTATAGTTTCGTCGACCCCGCCCTGCTGAGCCACCACCACGGCGCGGCCAAGCCCAGCGCGGGCGCGGCGGCCCACGCCTACACCGTGCATTTTGAAAAAGCCAACGCCCGCCCCCGCCTCACGGCCGAAACCCGCACCGCGGGCGAGCGCAACTACTTCGTGGGCGCCGACGCCAAGCACTGGGCCAGCCACGTGGCCGCCTACCGTCGCCTGCGCTACGAGGAGCTATGGCCCGGTATCGGCCTGACGCTGTATGAGAACGCCCGGCAGCGCCTGGAGTACGACGTGCTGCTGGCGCCGCGCGCCAACCCCGCCCGCGTGGCCCTGCGCTACGACGGTGCCAGCAGCCTGAGCCTCGACGCGGCCGGCAACCTCGTCATCAAAACCACCGTGGCCACCACCACCGAAAGCGCCCCGCAAGCCTGGCAAACCGACGCCGCCGGCCAGCGCCAGGCCGTGCCCTGCCGCTTCGTGCTCACCGGCAACACCGTCAGCTTTGCGCTGGGCCAATATGACCGCAGCCGCGCCCTTACCATCGACCCCACGGTGCAGTTTTCGACGCTCACTGGCTCGGCGGCCGACAACTGGGGCTTCACGGCTACCTACGATGCGGCCGGCAACCTCTACTCCGGCGGCATTGCCTTCGGGGTGGGCTACCCGACTACGAATGGGGCTTACCAGGCCAATTTCAGCAGCCTGGAGGACATGGCGTTCATTAAGTATAACACCAGCACCACGGGCAGCGCGGCCCGGGTGTGGGCCACTTACCTAGGCGGCAACAGCGCCGAATTTCCCTCCAGCCTGGTGGTGAATGCGCAGGACGAGTTGGTGATTCTCGGTAGCACGTCGTCGACCGACTTCCCCACCACCACCGGGGCGGCCCAACGCAGCTTCGGCGGCGGTACGCCTCTGAACCCCTTCAACTCCCCCTCCACGTCGGCGCAGTACCAGATGCCCAACGGCGCCGACCTGGTGATTGCGCGCCTCAGCGCCACCGGCAGCGCGCTGCAGGCCAGCACCTACCTGGGCGGCTCCGGCAACGACGGCGTGCAGCGCGGGGGCTCGCTGCTGGCCGTGAACTACGGCGACGTGTTTCGGGGCGACGTGCTGCTCGACGGGGCCGGCAACGTGTACATCGCCTCCAACACCACGGCGCGTATTCCGCTCCTGAACACGGGCTTCAACGTAGGGGCCACGGGCGGCGCCAGCGACGCGCTGGTGGCCAAGCTCAACCCGAGTCTGAACCTGGTGGTATGGGCCGGCTACCTGGGCGGCACCGGCGAAGACGCGGCCTATTCGCTGCAGCGCGACGCGCAGGGCCGGGTTTATGTGGCCGGCGGCACGGCCTCGCCCACACTGCCAGCCACGGCCGGGGCCTACCGCGCCACTCGGCCGGGCGGCACCGACGGCTTCGCGGCCCGCATCAGCGCCGACGGACTGACGCTGGAACGGGTGACTTACATCGGCACGGGCGGCTACGACCAGGCGCATTTTCTGCAGCTCGATGCGGCGGGCAACGCCTATTTGTTCGGCCAGACGCTGGGGGCGTTTCCGACCACGCCGGGCCTCTACGGCACGGCCAACGGCTCGCTCTTCATTCAGAAGCTGAACCCCGACCTAACGGCCAGCATCTTCAGCACCACTTTCGGCCACCGCAGCGGCCCCCTGGGCGGCCCCAACATCGTGCCCACGGCCTTTCTGGTCGATGACTGCGAGCGGGTGTACGTGAGCGGCTGGGGCGGCGAGGACAACGACTTGGGCCAGTGGCTGGGCGGCACCACCACCGGCCTGCCCGTGACGGCCAACGCCCTGCAGCGCACCACCGACGGCTCCGATTTCTACCTGGCCCAGTTCTCGGCCGGCATGACGGGGGTGGAATACGCCACCTTTTTCGGGCAAACCGGGGGCGCGGCCGACCACGTGGACGGCGGCACCTCGCGCTTCGACAAGCGCGGCGTGGTGTACCAGGCCATGTGCGCCAGCTGCGGCGGCAACCAAGGCTTCCCGGCGCCGCCCAACGCGGGCACCTTCACCACCCGCAACGGCAGCCAAAACTGCAACAACGGCGCCTTCAAAATGACCTTCGACATCATTCAGGCCGACCCCGGCCCGCGCCGCTTCGTGTGCCTGGACAATGGGCCGGTGACGTTGGGCGGCACGCCCACCGGCGGCACCTGGACCGGGCCGGGCGTGCAGGCTGTGCCGGGCGGCGGCTACCGGTTTGTGCCCGCCGCAGTGGGCCCGGGCCAGTACGGCATCACCTATTCGGTGGCCTCCACGGGCACCTGCATCAGCACGCGCGGGGTGCGTTACGTGGTGGCGCCGCCCGTGGTGCCGGCCATTGCCGCGGTGCCGCCGCAATGCACCACCGGCGGCGCCGTGCCGCTGGCGGCCACTCCGGCGGGCGGCAGCTGGAGCGGGCCGGGCGTGAGTGGCGGCAGCTTCAGCCCGGCCGCGGCGGGGGTGGGCACGCACACCATCACCTACAGCGTGAGCGACTCGCTGGGCTGCGGCACCAGCACCCGGCAAGTGGTGGTGACGCGCCCGCCCACCGCCACGCCCGGCCGCGACACCACCCTGTGCGCCGACCAGCGCCAGCCGTTCCAGCTGCGCGGCTTTGCGCCGGCGGGTGGCGTGTGGAGCGGCCCGGGCGTGTCGGCCAGCGGCTTTTTCACGCCGCCCAATACCAACAACCGCGGCGGCGTGTTTACCCTCAGCTATACCGTGACCGAAGGCCCCTGCCAGACCACCGTGCAGCGCACCGTGGTGCTGGCCCCCACCTCCAACCAGAACGTGGGCCTGAACCTGCCCGTGTGCACGGCCCTGCCGCAATACGCCGGCCTGGCGCCCTTCAAATGCCTGCTCACGCCCGTGCTGCTGGCCCCCGGCGCCAGCTACCTCTGGGACTTTGGCGACGGCAGCCCCACCAGCATCGAGGCCACGCCCACCCATCTTTACGACAAACCGGGCTCCTACCGCGTGCAGCTCACGGCCCGCTACGCCAACTGCGAGGTGCTCACCGGCTTTGCGCCCGTGGAAGTGGGCGAAGTGCTGGTGCCCAACATCATCACGCCCAACGGCGACAACCTGAACCAGACCTTCAAGCCGCGCATCGGCTGCCTGCCCACTTCGCTGGAAGTGTATTCGCGCTGGGGCCAGCGCGTGTATCAGTCCAATGACTATCAGTACGACTGGGACGCTAAAAACCTGCCCGACGGCATCTATTACTACCTGCTGCGCGACACCGACAACCGCCAGATAAAAGGCTGGGTGGAGGTGCGCCGCTAAGGTGCCAAGGGCGAGTTGAAAAATGCCGACACGGTCATGCTGAGCTTGTCGAAGCATCTCTACCGCTTCGTTCGAACCGTTCAGAGAAGCGGTAGAGATGCTTCGACAAGCTCAGCATGACCGGTTATTCTGTTTCTCGTTCGATTCTTCAAACAGGTCTTCGGTGCCCGAAATTGCTCTTTGGGCAATGCCCGGTTTTCCTTGCTGAAGTTCCTCTTTCAACGCTTTATCTTTACCAATCCACGGATTTCTTTCCATTAGCTATTGATGACAGCACGTCTACCTTTTGCCGCCGCCGCGTTATTTCTTCTAAATACCGCTCAGGCTTTTGGGCAGGCCGGTGAGCACGCCGGGCCAGCCAGCCACACCCTTGAATTTATTGAGAATAAGGGCCAGTGGGATGGCCGGAGCCGCTACGAGGCCCAGCTGCCCGGCGGCCGGCTTTTTGCCGAAACCGATGGCCTCACGTTTTCGCTGCTGGCCGATGGCGGGCCCGCCCGCCACGCCCACGGCGCACCCGCCAAGGCCGCCGCGGCGCCGGCCGACAGCACCGTGCGCGGCCACGCCCTGAAGCTGCGCTTCGCGGGTGCCGCGCCGGCCACCATCACGGCCGCCACGCCCACCACCGAGCACCGCAACTACTTCCTCGGCGGCGATTCCCGGCGCTGGGCCCACGACGTGCGCAGCTTCCGCGAGCTGCGCTACGCCGGGCTGTGGCCGGGCGTGAGCGCCCGCGTATACGAGAGCGCCGACCAGCGCCTGGAGTACGACTTTGTGCTGGCGCCCGGCGCCCAGGCCGGCGCCATTGCCCTGCGCCACGACGGCGCCGATGGCCTGGGCCTGGACGCCGCCGGCAACCTGTTGGTGAAGACAAGCGTGGGCACCCTCACGGAGCGCGCGCCGCAGGCCTGGCAGGCCGATGCCGCCGGCCGGCGCCAGCCAGTAGCTTGCCGCTACGTGCTGACGGGCAGCACCGTGCATTTTGCCTTGGGCAAATACGACGCCACACGCCCGCTCACCATCGACCCGGTAGTAGTATTCTCCACCTACACGGGGGCTACGGCCGACAACTGGGGCTTCACGGCCACCTACGACGCGCAGGGCAACCTCTACTCCGGCGGCATTGTGTTTGGGCAGGGCTACCCCACCAGCCTGGGCGCGTACCGCACCTTGTTTTCGGGGCTTTTTGACATTGGGATTATCAAGTACAACACCAACGTGACCGGGGCGGCGGCGCGGGTGTGGGCCACCTACCTGGGCGGCACCGGTGCCGATTTTCCGCACAGCTTGGTGGTGAACAGCCTGGGCGAGTTGCTGATTTTGGGCACCACGGGCTCGACGGGCGCGGCGGGGTCGGCCACGGCTTTCCCCACCACCACCGGGGCCCTACAGCGCACGTTTGCCGGAGGCAGCAGCACGGCCCCGTTCGGCTTCAGCTACGCGCCCTATAACGTGCCCACCGGCTCGGACCTGATTATTACCCGGCTCAATGCCACCGGCACGGCACTGCTGGGCAGCACCTACCTCGGCGGCAGCGGCAACGACGGCCTGCTGCCGCTCGACCCCAACATCTCGCCATTTGACCCTTCGCCGCAGTTGGCTCACAACTATGGCGACCCGTTTCGGAGTGATATTCAAGTGGATGCGGCCGACAACGTGTACATCGCCACGCACACCACCTCCACCAACTTTCCCATGGCCCGGGGCTTCAACAGCACCTACCGCGGCGGCACCTCCGACGGCGTGGTGTGCAAGCTCAACCCCGGCCTCACGGCCCTCACCTGGGGCAGCTACCTGGGCGGCACCGGCTCCGACGGGGCATTTTCCATTCAGATTGAGCCCACCAGCGGCGACGTGTACGTGGCCGGCGGCACGCTGAGCCCCAACTTTCCGACCACGGCGGGCGCCTACCGCACCACCCGCCCCGGCGACGTGGACGGCTTCGTGACGCGCATCGCGGCCAACGGCACGAGCATTCTGCGGTCGTCTTTTGTGGGCACGGACGAATACGACCAGGCCTTTTTCCTGCAGCTCGGCACCGATGGCGGGGTGTATCTGCTGGGCCAGACCGGGGGCGCCTTTCCGGTCACGCCCGGCCTCTACAACACCCGCTTCGGCACGCAGTTCATTCAGAAGCTTGATGCCAACCTGGGGCAAAGCTTGCTCTCGACGGTGTTCGGGAGTACCAACGCGGCAAACATCGGCTTTATCAACATCGACCCCACGGCCTTTCTGGTAGACCAGTGCGACCGGGTGTACGTGTGCGGCTGGGGCGGGAATGAAAATGCCCAGGGCTACCCGTACATGGCTTACAACGGCACTACCGTGGGCATGCCCACCACCCCCGGCGCGGCCCAAACCACCACCGACGGCTCGGACTTTTACCTGGCGCAGTTTTCGGCCGGCCTCACCAGCCTGGCCTACGCCACCTACTACGGCGATACCACCCCCAACAGCGCCGGCGAGCACGTGGACGGCGGCACTTCGCGCTTCGACCCGCGCGGCATTGTGTACCAGGCCGTTTGCTCGTGCTTCACCGCCAATGGCTTTCCCATTCCGCCCGGCGCCAACTACTATTCGACCACCAATAACAGCGTTTCTAATACCACCTTCAATGTGTCGTGCAACAACGCTTCGTTTGTGCTCAATTTCCAGCCCGCCATCGCAAATGCCGGCTCTGACCAGGGCGTATGCGCCACGGCCGGGCCGCTGGCGCTGGTGGGCTCGCCGGCCGGTGGCGTGTGGAGCGGGCCGGGCGTGACGGGCTCGGTGACGGCCGGCTTCGTCTTCACGCCTTCGGTGGCGCTAGTGGGCGTGCAAACCCTCACCTACACCGTGGCCAGCACGGGCGCGTGCACCACCACCGGCGTCCGCCGCGTCACGGTCACGACTCCGCCTGCGGTCACCTTCAGCCCCTTGCCGCAGGCCACGTACTGCCTGCCGGCACCGGGCGCCCCCCCTTATGCGCTGGTGCCCCTGACGGGCAGCCCGGCGGGCGGCACCTTCAGCGGCACGGGCGTGACGGGCAGCGTGGCGGCGGGCTTCTCCTTCTCGCCCAACATCAACCCCGGCACTTACCCGCTGACCTACAGCGTGAACGTGAACGGCTGCGTGGCCACGGCCACCCAAACGGTGAGCATCGTGAGCGCCTCCAATGCCGGCGTGGCCCAAACGGTGTGCGCCTCGGCGGCGCCCCTCACGCTGGTGGGGCAGCCCGGCGGCGGCACCTGGAGCGGGCCGGGCGTGACGGGCAGCGCGGCGGCGGGCTTTGTGTTCACGCCCTCGGCGGCCCTGGTGGGCGTCAATACCCTGACCTACACGCTGGGCGGCAGCTGCTCCAGCAACCGCCTGGTGACGGTAACGAGCCCGCCGACGGTAGTTTTCAATCCCTTGCCGCAGGCTTCGTACTGCCTGCCGGCCTTTGGCGGCTCGCCGCTGCCGGCGGTGTCTCTCACGGGCACGCCGGCCGGCGGCACATTCAGCGGGCCGGGCGTGAGCGGCAGTTCGGGCACGGGCTTCGCCTTTTCGCCCACCCTGGTGGCCGGCACTTACCAACTGACTTACACGGTGGTGGCCAACGGCTGCACCGTGCAGGCCACGCAGGCGGTGACGCTGGTGAACGCGCCCGCTCCCACCCTGCCGGCTGATACCGTGCTCTGCCCGGGCAGCAGCCAGGCGTTCCGGCTGCGGGGCACGCCAGTGGGCGGCACCTTCAGCGGCACGGGCGTGACGGGCAACGTGGCCACGGGCTTTGTCTTCACGCCGCCGGCCAGCTTCCCCGGCGCCATCACCGTGACGTATAGCCTCGGCAATAGCGCCGGCTGCACGGGCAGCGCCACGCGACGCATTTCGGTGGCCGCGGTGCCGCAGCTGGCCCCCACCTGGACGCCGGTGGCTTGTACTGAAACCCGCCTCGCGCCCCTTACCCTGCGCTTTACTTTAGCTGGCTCGGGCATCCCGACGCCGCCCAACGTGGTGTGGGATTTTGGCGATGGCACGCAGTCGACTGAAGCCAGCCCGACGCACACCTACGCCGCGGTTGGCTCCTACCGCCCCACTCTGCGCGTGCGCTACAACGCCGACCGGTGCGAAATCCAGACCGCCCTGCCCGTGGTGGAAGTGCTGGAACGCAAAATCCCCAACATCATCACACCCAACGGCGACACGCAGAACCAGTTCTTCCGCCTCGGCCCGGACTGCCCGCCGCGTCTGCAAATCTTCTCCCGCTGGGGCCAGCAGGTACTCGATGCCCCCGCCTACCGCGACGACTGGAAAGCCGAAGGCCAGCCCGATGGCGTGTATTACTACCTCCTCACCTACCCCGACGGCCACCGCCTCAAAGGCTGGGTGGAAGTGGTGCGATGATGACGTCTGGAGCGCAGTGAGGCGCCTGTCATTGCGAGGCGGCGCAGAAGCAATCCGTTCTGTTCTCAGCGACTAGCCCAACAATGTGACAAAGCCTAATGAGAATCCCCGGTACTGCGCAGTGCCGGGGATTTTGCTTTCCTAACGAGGGCTTTGTCGCAGAAGGGCGTGGCTGGCTTTGACAGGATGGATTGCTTCGGCGCCGCCTCGCAATGACAGGTCCTCAGTCCTCACCAAGCCGAAGCGTCAGGTCTTTCCAGTCGGGCAACAAATCGGCCCAGGTGGCGCCGATGGCGCGGCGGTAGTGAAAGAGCAAATAGCTGGCGCTGGCCGTGTAGGAAGCCGACATGCCCAGCGCCGCGCCCACCATGCCCAAGCGGGGCACCAGCAGCAGGCAGGTGGGCACCGTCACGGCCAGGCCGAGCAGGGCGGCGCGGTTGTTCACCCCATAGCGGGCCGTGCCGCTGAAGTAGCTGCTGGCCTGCATGCCCACCCCATTGAGCAGAACGCCCGGCGCCAGCGCCAGAATCACGTTGTGCGCCGCCCCAAACTCGGGGCCGAAAATGACGGCCAGCCACGCCGTAGGCACGGCCGCCAGCACCAGCACCGCTCCGGCCGTGGCCAGCAGCGTGAGCCGGCTGCTGCGCAGGGCCGCATGGGCCTGGCCGTGTTTGTCGGCCGCATTCACCAGAGCCACATACTGAATGAGGGCCGTGCTGCGCGGAATCAGCCAGATGGCCTCGGCTAGCGCCACGCCCACGGAGAGGATACCCAATGTCTTATCACCAGATAAATAGGCTACCGCGTAGTAGCCAAAGCGGTAGTTGGCGAAGGTGAGCAGGTTGGAGAAATGGGCGCCCCGGCTGTGGCGCATCAGCTCGCGGGTGACCACCCGGCGCCGGGCGCGGCGGCTGGCCCAGGCATCGGGCAGGCGCAGCAGCAGCCCCGTGCTGATGAGCCATGGCACGCCATTGGCCAAGTAGTTGGCGTAGTAATAGGCATCGATGCTCAGCCAATGCGCCGCCGCGAAGGCCAGTGCCAGCGCTCCGGCCAGCAGCGCTGCCTGCACGGTGGTGAGGACGTTGTACGTTTGCTCGCGCTTGCGACCCAGCAGTAGAAACAGGTTGATGGACAGCAGGATTTGCACCAGCGTGACGGCCGCCAGGTGCAGCACGTATTCCAGCGAAACCGGCCGCAGCAAACCCACCACCCCGGCCCCCGCCCCGCTCACCAGCAGCGCCCAGGCGTAGGCTGGCGGCAGCAGGTGCCAAACGTTACGGCGCGGCACTAAGTATATCAGCGAGGAGCCGCCCAGCAGCCCGGCCAGCAGCACCAGCCCCGACATATCGGTATAAAACAAGCTGACCTGCCCGCGCCCGGCCGCCCCCAAATAACGCGCCGTGAGCCACACCACCGCAAAGCTCAGCCCCGCCGTGAGGACGCGCGCCGCGAAGTGGTGAAGGATGCGTTTGAGCATAGGAAAGTGAATGGAGCAACGCAGACGGGCCAGCAAAAGAACGTCATGCGGAGCGCAGTCGAAGCATCTCGCTCGGTCCGTTCTGACGTAGTGCCTCACCCCCGGCCCCTCTCCAAAGGGAGAGGGGAGCCGGATGATTGATTTAGTTGCGCGGCATAAATGCCTCGCCTGCGCTCAGCATGACGTTTTTTTTACTTTCGTCCATCACCCGCCCAGCACCCGCCGGTACAGCGCACCGAACTGCTGCCCCACCGCCTCGTACCCAAACCGGGCAGTTACTGTAGCGACCATCGCGGCGGCATCGGGCCGGTCTGTTTCAGATTCAGATTTGGCCAACAACTGATGCAACGCGGCGGCCAGCGCCGCTTCGTCGCCGGCCGGTACCAACTGCCCATAGGGGCTGCCGTCGGGCACCAGCTCGGGCACGCCGCCTACGCGGGTGGCCACCACGGCCAGGCCGCTGGCCTGCGCCTCAATGAGCACGCAGGGCAGGTTTTCGACGTTGGAAAACAGCACGAAGCCGGTGGCCTGCTGCATTTCAGCGGCCACCGCCGGGTGGTCCAGCTTGCCCAGAAACACCGCGGTGTCGTCGGCCAGCAAGCCGAGTTCAGCGGCTTGTTGGCGCACCAGGGCCTCGTCGGGGCCATAGCCGGCGATGCGCAGGCGCAGGCCCGGCCAGGCGGCCCGCAGCCCGGCTACGGCGCGCAACAGTCCGCATAGGTTCTTGGCCGCTTCGTTGAAGGCCGCCACGTGCAGCAGCGTGCGCCGGGGCCGGGCCGCCGCCGGGCTCGCCGGATGAAACAGCGCGGTATCGACCACGTTCGGAATCACCACCGAAACGGGGTTGGTGGCCCCGAGGGCGGCCATGGCATCGCGCAGGTTGGCGCTCACGGTGTGCAGGGCCGCCGCCCGGCGCACCACCGCGCCCGTCAACCAGCGCCGCAGCCGCGAGATGCCCGCCGCGCGCGGCGGCAGGTAACGCGTCCAGTGCTCGGTGATGATGAAGGGAATACCGCGCACCACCTTCAGCGCCCAGGCAAACAGGCCCGTGCGCAGCAGCACGTGTACGTGCACCAAATCGGGCGCCTGGCCGCCCCAATGCCGCCGCAGCCGCCGGTAACCGCGCCCCAGGCACCAGAAATACAGCAGCAGCTTCAGCGGCTTATCAAGGAAAGCAAGGCCGGTAGGTGCGGCGCGGTAGTAGTAGCGCAGCGTGGGCCAGGGGCCGGCGAAGTCCTCTTCCGCATCAATCAAACCCGGCAGCGGGCCCCGCGCTACGGCGGCAAACAGCACCGCCACTTCCGCGCCGCTGTGCGCGGCAATGGCCGCCACGTGCCGGCACACGAAGTCGCCGTCCTGGTCGTCGTAGCGGTTGGGGTACCACTTGGGGAGGTGAAGGATTTTCACGGTTTGCGAACTTGATTCCAACCGTTAATCCAGTAAGTCTGCGGGCACAAATTCTACCACTGCTGGCATTGCCCGCATCAATTGGGTAAAGGCTGTCTGCTTTGATAATAGGTCCCGAAGCTCCCGACGGGCATTGGCTATTCGCTGGGCATCACCAGTCGCTTCAGCCCGTTGAAAACGAATGATGGCATGGAGCACCCGGTCATATTTTTCAGCGATTGTTACCCGCAGATGACGCGTATTCTGTTGTGATTCTTCATCGCCAGATTTGCCATTATGCAGCAGGTTCAGCAATTCAGCGGTATTGCAGGCGGGTTGGTCAGTTAAATCATTCGCTTCAAAGCGCGGGTTCGTGCCATTTATGCCAACAGTCGCCAGTAGCCGAGCTGCCACGTCGTCGCGGCAAGGGTCGAGCAGGCCACCGGCGGGCCACTGCCGGGGACGCATCATGTTGGCCTTGTGAGCGGCCGGGAACAGGTTATTCCAGTCGTACTTAAGTGCTTCATTTTGGTTGACGGGCACAAAATGGTCCACGTCCATTTCGTACGAGTCTCCGTGCCACTGTTCGGTGAGGTAGCATTTGCTGAAAAAGTGCGTATTGAAAGCCCGCAATACATCGGAGTTCCGGTAGCTCCCTGGCTTAGCTGGGCGAGGTACCACCTTGGGTTCGGGCGCGGCGGCGCAGGCGGCCGCATAAGCCGCGCAGTCGGCTACATACTGCTGCATTTCCGGCGTGTTCAGCGACGCCGGCACGGGCGGGCGTTGGTAGCTAATCATGCGGCCTGCTCCCGCTGCAAGTGAAGCAGGTGGGCCTGCACATCGAGCCGCAACACCGGCGACATATAGCGTCCCTGTTCCTCCAGCAGCTTTTGCATCCGGGCCAGCGCCGCTGCCCGGTCGGGCATCTGCCCAATTTCGGCTACTTCCTCCAGAATCTTATCGGCCACGTTGGAATACTCATTTTCCAGCCCGAAATGCGTCTGCATCAGCTCCGAAAATGAGGAGCCGGCGGCGGTGTCGCCCAGCGCCTGACCGGTGCTCAGGTCAAACACCGTGGCATTTTTGATGCTGGAAGCTACGGCCGGCGAGTGCGTAGCCACAATGAACTGCAGGTTGGGAAACAGGTTCGTGAGCAGCGGCAGTATCTGGTACTGCATCTCCAGGTGCAGGTGGGTTTCCGGCTCGTCGATGAGCACGAAGCCGCAGGGGTCGTATGTGTAGTCGTTGGCTTGCTTGCGCAGGAGGTCCACGCGCATCAGCAGTTCCGTTAAGATGCTTAGAAACGCGGAGAAGCCGGCGGAAAGCTGATTGAACGTGAAGCGACGACCATCAGAGAGACTTATGTAGAACTCAAATTTTTCTCGAATGAATTCTAACTTAGTTGCAGGGTCTTCAAATATTTTAGCAAGTGTATCTTCCAGTTTAGCAAAAAACAGTTCTTGTTGCTTAGCTCCCTCCCGTTTTCCATCCATTGCGTCAAAAACTTGGAAGACCTTCTTGTTTACTAAGTATTGCTTAAAAAACTCAGCAGGTGACTGACCGGCTTGAGGTTGCGCAATCTGTGCTTCTAGAGCATCTTCTCGGGCAACAGTAACGACCTCTTTTAATTGAATTTTTCGCGTTGCCTCAAATAAAGCAATTACAATTTGAGTATTGAATTTCAGAAAACCTGTATAAGAAGCGCCATTTACACTACTAAATATTGCTTTTATCTTATCTAATTTATCAATTGTTTTATGCCAAACATCAACTATAGATTGGGCACTATTCCCCGTAGCAACTGCTGCTCTCAATTGAGGGATGAGCGTTTCTGCTGTTTGGCCATTAGAAGCATCGTGGCGAATAACTTCGACGAATGCTTGTAATACCGTCGTCTTCCCCGACCCGTTCCGCCCCGTCAGCACTAGGTGTTTAAACTCCTGACCCGGCTCGAACACCGGCACGCGCAGGTTTTTCACGGCGTAGGCATCGTTGATGACCAGCTCTTGCAGATAGGGGAATTCCTGACGGGTAATCATAGAAAATAGCGGTTTGGCAGCCTGACAAAGATAAACCCTGTTGTACCTGTATAGGCACAAGCAGTTCGGCCCCGGCCCCGCCATTGCGAAACCGGGGCCGAAGCCTTTATGAGTTAGCCGACGGCTCTTAGAACGAGTAGCGCAGCCCCAGCTGGCCCTGCCAGCGCGAGGCCAGCTGGTCGATGGAGTAGGTGGCCGGGGTGCCGTAGGTGAAGGCCGGGCGGTTGTAGGTGGCGGCGTTGTAGCCGCTGGCCACGGTGCCGGCGCTGTTGATGTAGCCCACCTGGGTGAGGCCGGTGCCCAGCGTCGAGTTGAAGGTGTTGGGCACGAAGTACTGACGGCCCCAGCTGCTGTTCAGCAGGTTACCGAAGTTGATGATATCCAGCGAAATCTGCAGGGTGTGGCCCTTGGGCGCGATGCCGGCCTCGTTGGCGTCGAGGTTGCCGAGCTTCATGTCCAGCATCAGGCGGATGTCGGCCTGGTTGTTCCAGGGGGTGCGGCCGGCGTTGCGCTCGGTGTACTGGCCGCGGCGGGTGCTCAGGTAGCTGTCGTTGTCCACGAAGCTGTTGAAGGCGGCGTTTTTGGCGGCGTCGAGCAGGTAGGGGCTCTGGTCGTTCACACGGCTCACGATGGCGATGTCGTTGGCCGTGGCCGGGATGTAGGCCAGCTGCACGTTGTTCTGCTGGCCGTTGCCGAAGTTGTAGTTGGTGTAGGTCCAGGTGTAGGGCGAGCCGCTGGCGTAGGTCAGCACCGAGGTGAAGTAGCCGGTGAAGCGCTGGGCGAAGGTTTTGTGCAGGTTGATGGACGCCACCACGCGGTGGCGCAGGTCGAAGTTGGAGAAGGCCAGGGCGGGGTCGTTCACGTTCAGGGCCGGGTTCAGCTCCCAGTTGCTCTGGGGCGAGTTGCGGATGCCGTTGCTGATGTCGTAGCTCTTGCCGTAGGTATAAGCCACTGAGGCATCAATCAGGTTGTTGATGGTCTGGCCCACCGAGCCGGTGAGCTGGTAGCGGTAGCCTTTCTGGGTGTTGGTGAGGAAGAAGGCGTTCGACAAGTTAGTGTTTACGCGGTTGCTGCCGCCGGCCGGGGCCGAGTACACGGGGCTCTGCGTGGGGCCGTTGGCCAAGTAGGTCACGTTGTCGGTGAGGTTGATGTTCTCGAAACGCACGTCCTGCAAGGTCTTGGTGTAGAGGCCTTCCACTGAGAAGCGCGTGCCGGTTTTCAGCTTGAAGTCCAGGGCCAGCGACGAGCGCCACACCTTGGGCATCTTGAAGTTGTTGTCAATCAGGTTCACCTCCGTGGGGCCAGCCTTCAGGTTGGTGGCGTTGTAGTTGGCGGCGGGCAGCTGGGCGTAAATCAGGTTCGGGTCGGTATTCAGGTACACGGTTTTTACGCCGGTGTTGGTCGAAGCCTGGATGTTGTTGTAGTCCACCGAGTTGAAATTCACGCCGTTGTTGTAGTAAGCGTAGCCGAACCAGGCAAACGGCACCCGGCCGGTGAAGATGCCCGAGCCGCCGCGCACCACGAACGACTGGTCGCCGTTCACGTCGTAGTTGAAGCCCAGGCGAGGCGAAAACTGCACCTGGCCCAAGTAGTTGTTGTTCAGCTCGCTCCAAGCAGTGTGGGTGTAGGTCTGGTTCAGCGTTTTGGCGTCGTTCTGCGGGTTATTCACCAGGGCCGTGTTCAGGGTGGGCTTGGTGGGCAGCGAGGCGATGTCGAAGCGGATGCCGGGTGTGATTTTCAGCTTGTCGGTCACGTTCCACTCGTCCTGCAGGTAGGCGCTGTAGAAGTTGATGTTGAAGGCCGCCGAGGGGTTGTTATAGTTGTAGGCGTAGGAGTTATCACCCTGCGTTCCATTGTTATACGTGCCCCGGATGCGGCTCGGCCGGTCGTTCAGGAAGTCGTTCACGTTATTGTACTCGATGCGGCCGTTCCAGGAGTTGATGAAGCCGTAGTCGATGTGGTAGAACTCGTTGTGCGTGCCCAGCGTGAGGGCGTGCGAGCCCACGTAGTAGGTGAAGTTGTCGGTCAGCTCAAACGTCTTCTGGCGGGTGTTGAAGATGCTGGCCTCGCGGTCGGAACCGAGCAGAATCTGGTTCGAGCCAGCGTAGTAAGTGGCGGTGCCGGGCGTGCCCACGGTGGTGCCCACGCCGTTAATCTGCACGGCCGGGTAGAGGTTGCCCTGGCCACCGATGAGGTCGCGGTAGTCGTGAATGTTGGTGTAGCCCAAAATCAGGTTGTTCGAGAACTTGCTGCTGAAGTTGCTCTTCACTTCCAGCACCGTCGAGTTCTGCACGTTGTGCTGGGTGTAGTCCTGCGAGCCGAACTTGAACAGGCTGCCCGAACGCTCCAGGTTGGTGGCCTCCGATTTGATGAAGTTGTGGCGCAGCGCGATGCTGGTTTTCTCGTCGAGGTTCCAGTCGAGGCGGCCGAAAATCTTGTTGCTGTTCGCGTGGATGTTGTAGTCGCCGTACTCGCCCACATTGTAGCGGGCGGTGGTGGTGGCGGCCGTGCCGTCGGCGTTGCGCACCACGCCGCCGGCGCCGTTCGAGGTCACAGTATTGTAGTTGTTCAGCTTGTTGGTAATCTGCTGGGCCAGGTCCGTCGTCACCGGCGAGCCGGCCTGGCCGGCGCCGTAGAACTGCGGCTCCTGACGGCGAGCAATTTCGGCGTTGGTGAAGAAGAACAGCTTGTTCTTGATGATGGGCCCGCCGATGCGGAAGCCCGTCTGGTAGTCGTGGTACTCCGAGCCAATTTTGGTTTTGTCGCCATCAATGCTGCGGCCGGTCACGTTCTGGTTGCGGCCGTAGCCGTACACCGAGCCCGTGAACTCGTTGGTGCCCGAGCGGGTCACGGCATTCACCGAGCCGCCGGTGAAGTTGCCCAGTTTCACATCATACGGCGCTACCTGCGCCTGAATCTCTTGGATGGCATCGAGCGAAATGGGGTTGGCGCGGGCCGAGCCGCCGGGCAGGCCGCTGGTGCCGCTCTGGCCGCCCAGCGAGGGCGAGAAGCCGATGGCGTCGTTGTTCACGGCGCCATCCAAAGTCACGTTGTTGTAGCGGAACGAGCTGCCGGCGAAGGAGCCGTTCGAGTTGCGCGGGTCGAGGCGGGTGAAGTCGGAGAGGCTGCGCGAGATGGTGGGCAGCTGCTGAATGGCGGCCGAGCCCACGTTGGTGCCGGCGCCGGTTTTGGTGGCCTGGGTGTTGCCGGTTACCACCACTTCGTTCAGCTGCTGGGTTTCGGTCACCAGCACGAAGTTGAGGCGGGTGGTATTGCCTAGGGTCAGAAATACGTTGTCTACTTTCTGCTCCTTGAAGCCCACGTAGGTCACGGTCACGGAGTAGGGCCCGCCGGGCGCCAGGTTCGGGATGGTGAAGCGGCCGTCTACTTCGGTGCCGGTGCCGCGCTTGGTGCCGGTGGGCAGGTTGGTGGCCACCACCGTCACCCCAATCAGGTCTTCGCCCTTGTCAGACGTCACTTTGCCGGCCAGAGCCGAGGTGGTGACCTGGGCCATCACAAGCTGCGAACAGCCCAACAGCACCAGGAAAAACAACTGCGTAAATGTGTGTCGAATCGACATAAAAATGAGGGAGTTGATTAACACTACAAAGGTCCGGGCGCCTAACCCCGGCCTCACCCTGCCGGGCGTTTCCGAATTGTTGTATTTCACTTTTTGCCATAACCTGCCGGTAACATGAGCCCTCAAAACCCCGCTTTTCGGGCCGTTTCCGGGCCGGTAATTATTTGGTAATTCAGAGGAAATTTCACCGAAACTTCATCCGGGTACTTTTGTCCCCCGAATGGAAAACTCTATTAATTACCGTTATCTGTGTGCTCTATTGCTGAGCCTATTTTTCAGCAGCAGCGCCTTCGCCCAAACCACGGGCACCATTAAAGGCCTCATCAAGGACGCCGCCACCCAGGAAGCCATCATCGGCGGCACCGTCCGCCTCGAAGGCACCACCCTCGGCACCCAGACCGACGTCGACGGCAGCTTCCGGCTGGAGCGCGTGCCCAAGGGCACCTACACGCTGGTCATTTCCTCGGTGGGCTACGTGACGACCACCCTGCCCGACGTGGCCGTGGAAGCCGGCAAGACCACCGTCATTAACACCACCGCCAAATCGGACAGCAAGGCGCTCGATGAAGTAGTGGTGCGCGGCGTGCGCCGCACCAACACCGAAATCTCGGTCATCACCGAAATTCGGCAGGCCAACGTGGTGGTGAGCGGCATCTCGTCGGAGCAAATCGTGAAATCGCAGGACCGCGACGCGGCCGAAGTGGTGCGCCGCATCCCCGGCGTGAGCATCATCGACAACCGCTTCATCCAGGTGCGCGGGCTGAGCGAGCGGTACAACACCGTGTGGCTCAACGACGTGACGGCCCCCAGCTCCGAAACCGACAAGAAGGCCTTCTCCTTCGACATCGTGCCCAGCGCCCTGCTCGACCGCGTGCTGGTGTTCAAAGACCCCTCGCCCGAGCTGCCCGGCGACTTCGCTGGCGGCCTCGTGAAGGTGTACCTGCGCAAGCCGGCCCTCGACGAGCGCAGCTTCACGGCCAGCTACGTGAGCGGCTACCGCGACGGCACCACCTTCAGCAACTTCAACACCGACAAGGGCAGCAGCGGCGACTTCGCCGGCTTCGGCGCCCCGAGCCGCGACTTGCCCGGTAACTTCCCGGTGCTGAACTCGGCCAGCTCGGCCGCCCAGCGCGATGCTTCGGCGCATGACTTGAGCAACAGCTTCGGCATCAAGAGCATCACGGCCATGCCCGACGTGCGCTTCAACGCTTCCTACCTCGACAACATCAAGCTGGGCGAAACGCAGATTGGCTCGCTCACCTCGCTGAGCTACACCAACGCCTTCACGCGCTTCAGCATAGCCCGCAACGTGTACGACGCCGACGGCCAGCGCACCGACCGCCTGCAGGACGAGCAGGCCACCAATAACGTGCGCCTGGGCCTGATTCAGAACTTCAGCGCGCTGCTGAAGGGCGGCACCAAGCTGGAGTTCCGCAACCTGTTCAACCAGTTCGGCCGCAACCAGATTACGACGCGCGACAACTTCTCGGCCGGCGACAACTCGCTGGTGCGCAAGGCCTACGCGCTGGGCTACCAGGGCCGCACCACCTACACCGGTCAGCTGGCCGGCACCCACGTCTTCAACAGTGAGAAAACCAATTTCGACTGGGTGGCGGGCTACGGCTACTCGGCCAAGAACGAGCCCGACCTGCGCCGCGTGGCCTACCGCAACGTGCTGCTGACCGACGGCAGCGTGGGCCAGGAAATCCTGACGCCCGCCCCCGGTCAGGTCGACGTCATCAACGCCGGCCGCCTCTACCAGAAGCTGAACGAAAACGTGTACACCCTGAACGCCAACGGCAAGCACAAGCTGCTGGGCCTGGGCGGGCGCGAGTTTGAGCTGGCCGTCGGCACCTACCTCGAATACAAGAAGCGTGACTTCACGGCCCGCGCCTTCGGCTACTCGCCCTCGGACCCCACCCGGTTTCAGACCCTGAAAAACCTGCCCCTGGCCACGGTTTTTGCCCCCGAGAACGTGGGCGGCACCGGCTTTCAGCTGCGCGAAGACATCAACTCGACCTACCGCTACACGGCCAGCAACGAGCAGGAAGCCGTGTACGCCTCCATCAACGTGCCCCTCACGCCCAGCCTGAAGCTGCTGACCGGCGCCCGCTTCGAGCGCAACGTGCAGGTCATCAACACCGGCCTGAACGGCGTGCCCGTGAACCAGACCGTGACCACCAACTACCTGCTGCCCTCGGCCAACCTGAGCTACAACTTCAGCGAAACCAGCCTGCTGCGGGCCTGCTACGGCCGCAGCCTCAACCGGCCAGAGTTCCGCGAGTCGGCCCCGTTCTACTACTACGACTTTGACTTCAACGTGCTGAACTACGGCTCGCTGTACCTCAACCCCACCAACCCGCTCAAGGTCGCCACCATCGACAACTTCGACCTGCGCTACGAGTGGTACCCCACCCCCGGCGAGCAGGTGCACCTGGGCGTGTTCTACAAGAACTTCACCAACCCGATTGAGAACGTCGTCATCCCGAGCACCAACCTGGCTTACTCCTTTGCCAACGCTCCCAGCGCCTTTTCCTACGGCGTGGAGCTGGACGTGCGCAAGAGCTTCAACTTCCTCGACGACCTGGTTGGCACCTCGGGCCTGAAGAACATCACGGGCGTGTTCAACCTCTCACTCATCAAGAGCCAGGTCGATTTGGGTTCCGGCATCGTGGCCTGGGACAGCAAGCGCGCCCTGCAGGGCCAGTCGCCCTACGTGGTGAACACCGGCCTCTACTACCAGAACGAGTCGGGCAGCTGGCAGGCTTCGGCCCTCTACAACGTGTTCGGCCCGCGCATCCTCTTCGCCGGCTCCGACCAGTACCCCGACGTGATTGAGGCCCCCCGCCACACCATCGACTTGTCATTGACCAAGAGCCTGACCAAGCGCGTGGCCCTCAACCTGGGCGTGCAGGACCTGCTGAACCAGCGCGTAACCCTGCTCCAGGACTTCAATAAGGACAAAAAATACCAGCGCGACATCGACCCCGCCCTGGCCGACTACCGCCGCGGCACCTACACCACCATCGGGGTGAAGGTGGCTTTCTAAACCGCATGTAGCGTGGACTCTGCGAGTCCGCGCCGGGGCGAACGGCCTTTCCCGCCCAGATAGGCGCGGACTCGCAGAGTCCACGCTACAAACAAACTTCAAAACCAACCCCAACCAATTTTAATATGCAACTCCTCAACCCGTTCCGTCAGCGCGCCCTGCTCGCCTTCGCCTTGTTCTCGCTGAGCCTGGCGGCCTGCAAAAAAGACGACGCCACCACCGTGACGCCTGACCCCAACACCGGCACCACCGCAGGCCAGACCGTGGAAGTGACCGAGGTGAAAACCAGCACCACCTGGACGGCCAGCAACAAGTATCTGCTGAAAGGCTACGTGTACGTGCGCTCCGGCGCCACGCTCACCATCGAGCCCGGCACCATCATCAAGGGCGACAAGGACTCGAAAGGCGCCCTCATCGTGGAGCCCGGCGCCAAGCTCATCGCGGCCGGCACGGCTGCCAAACCCATCGTCTTCACCTCAAACCAGCCCAAGGGCAGCCGCAACTACGGCGACTGGGGCGGCGTGATTCTGGCCGGCAACGCGCCGGTGAATAGCATCGTGAACGGCGTGAAACCCGTAGTGGAAGGCGGCCCCACCACCACCTACGGCGGCACCGACGCGGCCGACAACTCCGGCACCCTGCAGTACGTGCGCATCGAGTTCGGCGGCATCGCTTTCTCGCCCAACAACGAGGTTAACGGCCTGACGCTGTGCGCCGTGGGTTCGGGCACCACCCTCGACCACATCCAGGTTTCCTACTCCGGCGATGACTCCTACGAGTGGTTCGGCGGCACCGTGAACGCCAAGTACCTCATTGCTCACCGCGGCTATGATGACGACTTCGACACCGATAACGGCTTCTCGGGCAAGGTGCAGTTTGCCGTGTCCTTGCGCGACCCGCTGCAGGCCGACCAGTCGGGCTCGAAAGCATTCGAGAGCGACAACGACGCCAACGCCTCCGACAACCTGCCCAAAACCAGCGCTGTGTTCTCGAACGTGACCGTGATTGGGCCGCTGAACAACATCAACAACGTGGGCGGTATTAGCTCGCAGTACGTGGCCGCCGCGCACATCCGCCGCAACTCGGCTCAGAGCATCATGAACTCGGTGCTGCTGGGCTACCCCGCCGGCCTGCTGCTCGACCACGCCAAAACCGCCGCCAACGTGGCCAGCAACGACCTGCGCTTCCAGAACAACATCCTGGCCGGCATGGCCGCCGGCACCAGCGCCACCCGCAACCAGAAGAACATCGTCTACCTCGGCCCGACGGGCGGCGCCGGCTCGCTCACGCCCACTTCGACCATGAGCGCCGACACGTCGGCCTTCGGCACGGCCGTGGGCCCGCTGAGCTGGCTCTACAACTCCAACAACAAGAACAAGCGCTACACCAACGCCGACGAGGTGCGCCTGCTCAACCCCTTCAGCCTCACGGCCCCGAGCTTCCTGCCCCTCACCACCTCGCCCATCGTCTATACCTCCACCACCAACGCCAACCCGGTAGTAGCCCCCGCCTTCACCGACAGCAAGGTATCGGACTCGTTCTTCACCCGCACCAGCTACATCGGCGCCTTCAGCGGCTCGGGCCAAAGCTCGGAAAACTGGGCCACCGGCTGGACCAACTTCGACCCCCAGAATACCGATTACTAGTGTGTTATTTTTATTTGACTGCCATGAAAAAGGCTCCTCGAATTCGGGGAGCCTTTTTTGCGTTTGTTGTAGCGTGGACTCTGCGAGTCCGCGCTTGGCTAGGAGATGCCCCGACGATGCGCGGACTCGCAGAGTCCACGCATCGTCGGGGCATCTCCAGTGTCCCCCTTGGGGGTGAGGTGAACGCGGAGGACCACTCTACCGGCTCAGCCGGAACACAATGGGCAGTGTGCGCTGCACCCGCACCGGCCGCCCGGCCACGCGCCCGGGCGTCCACCACGGCATGAGGCGCACCACGCGCAGGGCTTCCTCGTCGAAGCCGTGGCCGCAGCCCTTGGCCACCTCCGCGTCGCGGACGCGGCCCTGCTCGTCCACCACGAAGCGCACATACACCGTGCCCGACAGGTTTTGCTGGTTAGCAGCGGTTGGGTACACGATTTTCTTCGCCAGGTACTGATGCATAGCGCCGTCACCGCCCGGAAAGGCTGGCATCTCGTCGGCGAAGGAGAGGACCTCGGGAGCGGCGGGCGCGGCTTCGGTGGCCGATGTCGGCACGGGCGCCTGGCTGGCCAGTTGGGCGTGCCCGGCCGTGGCGGCTGCCAGCAACGCGCCGGCCGTTAAAACAATGGTTTTCATAGCTGACACGGCGATATAGGAATTGCTCTGGCAAAGCTACCGGGCCGCATCAGCCACCACGGAAGCCCGTCAATTACGCTTTCATCACCCTTTCATTAATCGAACGAGGTAGAGACGGGGTCGTACCCGGTAGAGCCTGCCCCCACCCCTACCTCGTTCAGGATGCGCCCTGCCCGCAAACTGGCTTGCCGGGCAGTTCGGTCCCGCTAGCCGGCCGTTTGCGTCGTTCCTTTGCAGCCTCAATCAGCCTCTCGCTCCCATGCTTATTTCCATGACCGGCTACGGCCAGGCCCACCGCGAAACCGATACCTACACGGCCACCGTCGAGCTTCGTTCCGTCAATTCCAAAACCCTCGACCTCACCCTGCGCCTGCCCCGCTTCCTGATGCCGCACGAGCTGGAAATTCGCAACACGGTGGCCAAAACCCTGCTGCGCGGCAAGGTCAACCTCAACCTCGACTTCGTGCGCCCCGCCGCGGCCACCCGCGCCGCCACCACGCTCAACAAGGAAGCCTTGGTGGCTGCCTTTCACGAGCTAAAAGCCGTGGCCGAATCCCTGGGCCTTCACACCGGCGAAGACACGCTGCTGGCCGCCCTGCGCCTGCCTGGCGTCATCCCCAGCGCCTCCGAAATGCGTGATGCCGAGCCCGCCGCCGAAGAAACCGCCTGGGCCGAGCTGCAGCCGCTGCTTACGGAGGCCTTGGCCGCCATGCAGCAGTTCCGCCACGACGAAGGCCGCACGCTGAGCACTGAGATTCTGGGCTATGTGGCCACCATTCGGCAGCAGCTGGCCGCCGTGGAGCTGCACGACCCGGCCCGCATTGAGCACGTGCGCCAGCGCCTGGCCGGCCACTTGGCCGAGCTCACCAGCCACGAGCACTTCAACGAAACCCGCTTCGAGCAGGAAGTGCTCTACTACATCGAGAAGCTCGACATTGCCGAGGAAAAAGTGCGCTTGGCTGCTCACTTGGCCTATTTCGAGCAAGCCGTACACCAGCCCGACGAAGCTGTGGGCAAGAAGCTGGGCTTCCTGGCCCAAGAAATTGGGCGCGAAATCAACACCATCGGGTCGAAGGCCAACGATGCCACCGTACAGCACTTGGTGGTGGGCATGAAGGAGGAGCTGGAAAAAATAAAAGAGCAGCTGAACAACATTCTTTAGCCGGCTCTTTTCCACTCAAAGGGGCGCAGTCCGCGCTGAGCGAGCAGCGTCGCCACTTGGTCGAAAAAGGAGTATAAATAGGATTATACTTGTAAATTTTACAATTCAATATACAAAAAAAGGCGTTTTTTGGGGCAATGCGACTTGGATGAATAGCCAATTCAAACTGTCGGCAACTTCTCGAATCTTAGTACGTTAATAAAAATACATGCAGCTTAACTGCTGCAGTTCTGGAAAACAAAGCAATATTTGTGGCACCAAAGTTGGATATTTGATTATTGTATCTAACTTGGGTACCCGAATGCCATTTAGTTACTCCACAACCTATTCCCGATTAATATGAAATCTACATTTTTACTCTGTATTCTGGGGGTGCTTTTAATGGCCGCACGTCCCGCATCCGAAATCGAACTGGTGAAGAAGCGCGTGCTCAGCGAGCGGGTGGAAATCCTGATTCCCAAGGGCTTCGAGGTGATGACCGAGCAGCAGATGGACTTTGCCTACGCCAAAGCCCAGAGCCGCCCGAGTGTGATTTTCACCAACAACAACCTGATTAGCCTTGCCTTCAACTACTCCGACAACGACGCCGACCAAGACATGGTCGACATCTACTCGGCCTCGTTTGGCAAGACCTATCACAAGCAATACAAAGACGCCACCTGGTTTGGCGACGGCGTGAAGAACATCAACAACCGCAAGGTGGGCTACCTCGAATTCATGAAGCCCGAGATGGGCCACGAGGTGTACACGCTGGTGTTTTTCACCGATGTGGAAGGCAAACTCATGATTTGCACCTTCAACTGCGCCGACCGCCAGAAGCCCGAGTGGGAGCCCATCGCTAAGCAAATCATGCTCTCGCTGAAAGCCAAGGGCTAAAAGCACGTCATGCAGAGCGCAGTATGACGTGCCAGCGTAATTCATTGGAGCCGGTAGTTGAACGCAGGTTCGGCTACCGGCTTTTTTTTGCGCTGGGTGCAGCGCCTTCTTCGTTAAGGAAATCGCGCACCAAGCCAAAGGCGCCTGGGAAACCGACGAGCGACAGGGCGGCGGGCTGGTCGTTCACATCGTGGTAAGCGGTGCTGCCGCCGCGCGTGTAAATGAAAAAGGCAGGCACACCGGCTTCGGAAAACGGGTAGTGGTCAGAGTTTGCGGCGCGGCCGCGGGCGGCCAGAGCGGGCAGGTAGTGGTGGGCGTTGTTGAGGGCCAGCAGGCGCTGGTAGGGCGCCTCAAACACGCGTCCATTCACCACGGTAGCGCCTTGCTCGCCGGTACCCAGCAGGTCGAGGTTGATAAGGAATTTGATGCTTTTGAGCGGGATGAGCGGGTGGGCCACAAAATAGCTGGAACCCACCAAACCCGCTTCCTCGGCCCCAAAAAGCAGGAAGACCACCGAATAGGCGGGCCGGTTTTCGGGGCGGGCGTAGTGGGCGGCCAGTTCCAAGAGCAAGGCCACACCGCTGGCGTTGTCGTTGGCGCCGGGGAAGTACACGTCTTTGCCCATCATGCCCAGGTGGTCGTAGTGGGCCGATACGACGAGGAAGGAATCGGGCTGGGCGGTGCCGCGCACCACGGCCGCCAGATTCTGGGTTTGGTAGTTGCGCAGGAACTCTGCATCAATCGTAATCCCTACCGATGAAGCCGCCGCGCTGGGCTTGTTAAGTTCGACCGGCTGCAACAAAGGGTGCGGCAATGCCTCGATGCGAATGGCCGTGCCCGGCGCAGAGGCCAGCGAAGCGGTGAGTTTGGGCACTACGCTGATAATGGCCGCTGCGGAGTCGAGCCGGCTGAGGAGCCGGGCCGGCAGGTGCGCCGGCTGCTGCACGTAGCGGTCAAGCATCGTCACACACCACGGCGTTTGGCGGGTGAAATCCATAAAGTAGGCCAGCCGGGTGGGCGTGACTACTGTCGCGCTATCCAGATAGCACATGACCTGATATATTGGCAGATAACCTCCCGTCGAATGAGGCGCGGCAATGAAATCATGCCCGGCCCGCAGCCGGGTACGGCGGCCCAATTGTGGAAACCAGCTGCGGCTCAGCGCCAATTCCATCCGCCCCGGAAATGTGTTGACATCCAGCGTAAACGGCTGGGTGTAGTCGGGTGCCAGCGGCTCGAGTTTCAGTTCCTGCAGGCGGCCGCGCAGATAGGCAGCGGCCAGGTGCTCGCCCTGCTGCACGTAGCCGCGGCCGTGCATGGCCGGCGCCGCCAGCGCCTCAATGGTGGCGCGGGCGCGGGGCATGTCTTGGGCCGCAGCAGGCCCCGTCAGTATCACCACCAGCAACCCCAGCCCCCACCCGCGCCGTTGCAGCGCAGGCGTAGCCAGATGGGCTAGGCCCAGAGCCAAGGCCGTGCCGATGCTGTCGCTCAGCAGGTCGCTCCATTCGCCGTGGCGGTTGAAGGGTAGGGCCATTTGCAGGGCTTCGATGAGGGCGCCGAAGGCCGTGCAGCCCAGCAGCACCACCCAGCCGGCGTGGCGGGCCAGGCGGGGCCATCGGCGCTGGCGGCGCAACGAAAACCAGGCCAGCAACGCCTGCACGGCAAAAAATGCGGCGTGCGCAAACGTGTCGAAGCTCAGCAGCTCCCACACGGGCTGGGTCGGCAGCTTATCGGCCGGGGCCAGGGTGAGGTAAAGCAATAACGCCGCCCAACCAAGTGGCAGGACGGCGTAGGGTTTCGTATTGGTTGTCAGTTTGTCGTTGTCAGTTGTAGGCATCGAGGTATCGTGAACGCGACTTTGCACAAACAACTAACAACAACCAACTGAAACTAAAAACTAGGCGCCCACCAGTTCGCCGTAGGTTTCGGCGGTGAGCAGGGATTCCAGCTCTTCGGGCTTGGCGATGGAAATTTTCACCATCCAGCCGTCGCCGTAGGGGTCGGAGTTTACGGTTTCGGGGGAATCGGCCAGCTTGCCGTTCACTTCGAGTACCGTGCCGGTGATGGGGCTGAACAGGTCCGAAACCGTCTTCACTGCTTCCACCGTGCCGAATACTTCGTGCTGGGCCACGTCTTTGTCGAGCGTGTCGATGTCGACGTACACGATGTCGCCGAGCTCTTTCTGGGCGTGGTCGGTAATGCCCACGTAGGCAACATCGCCTTCAACGCGAATCCATTCGTGGTCCTTGGTATAATGCAGGGTGGCGGGCAGGTTCATAAGATGGTGGGGTGGTGGAGTAGTGGGTTGGTGGATTTGCCGGTCAAAAGTACGCAGCGAACTTCGCCAACCCACCAATCCATTCATCCACCAACCCGCTACTGCGCCAGGCTGTACCGGAGCTGCACGCCGGCCTCGGTGGTGGAGTTGCGGAAGGCGTTGCTGATGCGCGGCGTGGTGATGGTCTGGCTGTAGTAGAGCTGCAGGTTGAGGCGCGTGTTGAGCAGGTAGTCGACGGTGGGGCGCAGCTGCACGGTTTTCGAGCCGTTGGTGATGGTGCTGGTGCTGGTGCCCTCCGAGGGGGTTTCGCCATCGGCATTGCCGGGGTCGAAGGAGTTGTTGATGCTGCGCTGCACCGTGATGTTGTCGCGGATGCTGAGGTCGAGACGGGCGGTGAGGTTGTTTTTCAACACGCGCTGCTCGCCGCCCACCCGGAAGGGCAGCTTGAGGCTGTTGGTGGCGTAGCCGAAGCCCACCACCACTTCATTGGTGTATAGCTCCGTGACCTGGGCGTTGGTGGTGTTCAGCACCACCGAGCGGTCGGTGCGGTATTCCAGGCGGCCGGTCATCTTGCTGATGGTCTGAAAATTAACCCCGATGAGCGGCGATAGGCGCTCCACAATGCTCACTTGGTTCACAATGTAGTACGGGATGTACTGCCCCGACGAGCTGGAGATGACGGCCACGCTGGGCTCGGCCGTGTACTGGTTCGAGGTGGTGTAGCTGCCCACGTTGTAGAGCGAGGAGTAGGCGTGGTTCAGCGTGAAAGTGCTGAAGTAGCGCTTGATGAGCGGCAGCTGCGCAAACCCGTTGTAGTCGACGCGCCAGTTGGGCAACGGCAGCATGGCAAACGGATTGAACTTGTCGGCCTTATAGCCGTCCGACGACTTGCCGTGGTAGGCGTCGTTGAAGCTCTGGATAAGCACGGCCTGCGAGTTGTAGCCGTAGCCGGTCAGGCTGCTAGCCGGGTTGGTGCGGCTGTCGGACGAAAGCTTTTCCTGTACGATTTTCCGGTTGGCCACGAACCGGTCGAAAGAGGCCGATTTTTCGCCGTTGGCACTCAAATCACCAAACAAGGTCTGGATGGTGACGGTGGACGTGCTGAACGAGCCCGAGCCCAGCGACTGCGGCACAATGTCCTCATTCAGCGGCTCCAGCGTGGTTTCGTTCACCTTGCGGCGGTAGTACGACTCGTTGTTGCGGGCCAGCTGCCGGCGGGCATCCACCTGAACGTTGAAGTCGCGGAAGGGCTCCAGGGTGGTGCGCAGCGTAAGCGTTTCGGTCAGCAGCGAGCTGAGGGCCGTGTTGAGGTACTGGCTCTGGTCGGTGTACCAGCCGCGGCTGCTGGCGATGCTGTACAGCTCCGGCAGGCTGTACTGCCGGCCCAGAATGAACGGGATGCCCGGCGCTAGGCCCATCTCATCGCCCACGCCGTAGTTTTCGAGGCCAAACAGCTTGGTTTTGGGCAGGTAGCCGGGCAGCAGCGTGCCGTTGGAGCGGGCGTAGGTGAAGTTGAGGGAGCGGGCCGTCATCAGCGAGCGCAGCACGGCTTTCACGAAGCGGTACTTCTCCTTGGTGGTATCGGCCGGGGCCTTCACCACGTTGCGGCGGGCATCGCCGGGGGCGCCCCGGTTTTCCAGCTCCTCGCGCGGGCGGGCCTTCACGCTGGGCGGCGACGCGTTGTTGATGATGTTGAGAAACTTCACCTTGTTGTAGAGCTTCACCAGGTCAATCTTGCCGTTGGCGCTCAGCTCGGCGTTGTTCTGAATGGTGTTGCCCAGGTCGAGCACATAGGTGGTCGTGTCGATGGGGTCGGTGGGGTGCAGCAAGGCGCGCTGCCCGCGCGAGGCGGCCTGCCAGTTGTAGTTGGCCGAGTAGCGGGTGTCGGCGCTCAGCCAGTCGGTGAGCGGGAACTTGTCGAGCGGCAGGCGGTAGGTCAGGGCCGCCGTCTGGGTGAAGTTGGTGGTGCGGCCGCCGCGCAGCAGGTTTTGCTGCACCTGGTCGCGGTTGCGCACGGCCTCGTCGCTCACGCCGATGGTGCGGCCCGGGCCTTCGTCCACCACGCCCCGGTTGGTGGCGGTGTAGTCGAAAATCAGGCTCTTGGTCAGGTCCCACTTCAGGTCGTAAATCCGGCTGATGTAGAACGACTTCTGAATCACAGGCGCAATGCCGTCGGTGCTGGGCACCTCGCCCGGGTTCAGGATGCGCTGCAGAAACCGCTCGTTGTAGCGCCGGTCAATGTCGGTGCGGAACGAGAAGCGCGACGGCAGCGGCGTGAAGTTGATTTCCTTGAAAATCTTCAGGTACGGGTTGTCCAGGGCCTTGAAGTTGGCCAATGGCGTGTAGTTCTTGGGCGTGGTCTGGTACACGTAGGCCACGGCCGCCGTGTAGGCCTTGGTGTAATCGCGGTCGGTGCGGATGTCGGTGTGCAGGCGGTCGGTCAGCGAGTAGCTCAGGGCCACGTTTTCCACATCCCAGGGCTTGGGCTTGGCTACCGGCGCGCCGGGCTTGGGCTGGCCCCGCTCCTTGCGCGCGTTCAGCACCGAAATGCTGCGGCTGGTGGTCTGGTCAATCACCTTCTTGCGGTACTCGGCTTGCGCCGTCGCATTTTGCGTGTCCGAGCCTTTGTTGAATTTCAGCAGGCTCTGCTCCAGCTTGGTGTCGGGGTCCAGGGGGTCGTAGAGGGGCGTGCGGGTTTCCTGGCCAATTTGCAGCAGCACGGGCAGGCGCACGTTCAGCTGGGGTGGCAGGAACTTCTCGGCCGCCACAGTGGCGTTGAGGTCGCCCCGGAACACGTTGTCGATGGAGCGCTGCTGCACCTTGTCCTGCAATCCGCCGAAGCCCACGCTGGTGAAGCTGCCCGTGGCCGTGATGTTGGCCAGGTCGGCCATTTTCACGTTCAGGCGGGCCGTGGCCGCGTAGCCGGCCTGCTGCTCAAAGTCGAACACCCGGAACTCATCGGCCCACAGGTTCACGGTTTTCGAGGACGTGCTGGGGTCGGCGTTGTCGTTGAAAGGGTTCAGCACCCCAATCATCACGCCCTGCACGGCCGAGAAGTCGGGGTTGCCCACCACCGTAATGGTGGCGCCATTGGGCAGCGTCACGGTGTAGGGCACGTTCAGCGGCCGCTGGGGAATGGCCTGGTTGCGCTTGGCCTTGGCATCGATGAAGTCCTGAAACGACACGTCGATGCGGTTGGCTTCGGGCCACACCTGGTTGGCCTTGTTCTCCTCCGAGCCCGTCACCTGGTTGATGTCCGTGAGCTGCAGCGGCAGCGAGTACTCGTAGTAGTTCTGGGTGTAGTCGGTGCCGATGCGCAGGAAAGCGCGGGTATCGCCGCTGAGCGTGGTGCGGTCCTCGGTGTCGCCGTGTAGGAACATGCGCAGGCGCTTGTAGCGCAGCATGTTGATGGTCAGGTTTTTGTAGGCCGCCTTGGCGTAGCCGTCGCGCAGGTTGGTCACGCTCAGGCGCAGGCTCTGCTCGTTCTGCAGGCGCGAGGTGCTGCTGCTGCCGTACTCCTTGTCGCGCAGAATACCGGGCGGCGAGACGTATGGAATTTTATTCGTACCCACCGCCACGGCCAGGCCGTTTTCCTCCACGCTCACCGTCGAGATACTGAAAGCGTCGGCGTCGGTGAGCTGGTTGGTTGGCAAATTGCCGCCCTGGCCGCTGTCCACAATCCGGTAGTTGAAGCGGCGCCACTGGTTGGCCACAAACTGCGGCTGCACCATGCGCAGCACCACGGGTTCGGTCCAGTTGGTCATGTACATGCGCAGAAAGCGGATGGACTTGAAGCCGAACGCCTGGTTGTTATTGCCCCGAATGGCCGTGAAGCCGTCCCGAATCGGAATGCGGAACTGGTACCACGTCACTTGGTCGCCGTTCACGGTGTTCGTCACCTTGTCGATGATGTAGTTCGAGCCCACGTCGAGGTCGCCGGGCTGGGCGCCCAGCCGAATACGGTACTCGTAGTAGCGCTCCACGTCCTGCACCACGTTGTCGCGGTTCAGGTCTTCCTTGTCGGGATAGGCCGTCGAGCTGAGCTGGCTGTTTTCGGGCGAATTGCCGTCGTAGCCATCGTAGTTTTTGTAGCGGCCCAGCAGCTTGGTGTTGGTTTGGTCGTAGCTCGGGTCGAGGTGGTGGCGGAAGTCATCGGCCGAGGGGTCGGGCAGGCTTTGGTAGGCCGGGCCATACGGAATTTCGGGGGCCGCGGCGGTGGCTTTGGCCCGCTCGCCGTCGTTGTTCAGGCCGTCGAGGCCCACGTCCTGGGCGGCGCGGGCGCCCGGCGAGGCGTTGAAGGCATCGGTCAGGAACTGCTGGCGCGATACGATGCCGTAGGGCGTGGTGGCCGTCAGGCCGGTCGGGTCCACGCCGGGCGCGGGCAGGCCGTTCTCGAACTCGTACTGGCTGTTGTCCTTCAGCACGTCCTCGCTCACGTTGCCGAGGTTGATGATGAGGTCGCCGCCGGTGGTGTTGGGCGCGTCGTTGCCGTCCTGGTCGGTGATGTTCACCCGCTCGGCCGGCGCGCTCGGGTTCGTCGCCTTTAGAAACGGGTCCATCATCCAGAACTCCAGGTACTCGATGTTGGCGTTGTCAAAGTCGGTATCGAAGGTGATGGCCCGGCTCACCCCCGCGAAGTTGTTGACGTTGAGCCCCGGCTGCGTGGGGTTCAGCCGCTTGCCGTCGGCGCTCACGTTCGGGTTGTAGTTGTAGGCGCCCCGCTCGTTGGGGTAGTAGGCCATGTCGAAGGTGTACTCGAAGCCGTTGCCCGTCGAGCCCAAATCCTTGTTTGGAAACACCTCGTCGCGCTTCACCCCGCGCACGTAGTGGTTGTTCAGGTCGGCCGCGCTGATGTTGCCGGGCACGTTGGGGCCGCCGGTGTAGTAGCTCTGGTCGATGGTGTACCAGGCCAGCTTGGCGCGCTGGTAGTTGTAGCCCAGGCCCACGGCCGCGCTGCTGGCCTGCGGCAGCGGCGTGCTGGCCAGGCGCCAGGCCGGAATGCTGGCCAGCCCGCCCAGCGTGTAAGGCGTGCGCGCATTCTCAAAGTCATCGACGTACGACACGCCGTTCTCGCCGTTGCCCAACTGCGAGCGGCCCGGCAGCAGCTTGGCAAATTCCCCGCTGAAGGCAATGGTCGAAATCTCCTTCGTCGACACGAAGGGCAGCATGTCGAGGTACTTGGTCAGCACCCGGCTGTCTTTCCGAATGGCGCCATCCAGGCCAATGAGCGTGTTGTTGCCCGGCTCGTCGCCAATGTTCACGCGGTTGATGCCCGGCGCCTGGTTTTCCAGCAAATGCAGGGCCGTGCCGCCGATGGTCACGTCGTTGTTCAGCTTATAGTCGAGGCGCACGCCCACCAGCTTGCGCGGCTGCACCTGCACCAGCGCATTCTTCTCAAAGCTCACCTTCAGCTCATTGGCCGAGTTGAGGTAGGCCGGATTCAGAATTTTCACCTTGGCCTGGTCGTAGAATACCTGGTAGTCCACGCCCTCGGTCAGCAGCGTCGAGCCCGACGTGACGCGCACCGACCCCTGCGCAATGCCGATGCCCGGCAGGTTGATTTCGTCGGAGCTGGAGCCACCCTGGAAGCGCCCGCGCAGGAAGAACTTGTCCTTCTCCTGCACCTGCTGGGCGTCGCTCTGCGTCTGGTTGTACAGTTCCTGGTAAACGTATTTGGTAATGTTATCGGGCTCGCCCGCAAACTGGGTTTGCAGGTAATTGCCGAACGGCTGCACGTTCGGGAAAATGATTTTACCCAGCTCCGGGTCGATGGTCACGCCCGGGAAGTAGTCGAAGTTGCCATCCGGCAGCTTGTCGTTGTTGGAATTCACGTGGTCGAGGTTCAGCACCTCAATCAGCGGCCGATTGGCAATGCGGGCGCCCTCCTTCAGCGAAATCAAATCGACGCCGGTAGCGTCGTCCTTATAAATAATCTGGAGCTGGAAGTTGTCGCGCTGCAACTGCGAGGCGTTCAGGGGATAGATGTTTTTCATCATCAAATCCCAGGTCGGCGTGTTGCGCGTCAGCAGGTTGGGATTGTTCGGGTTGGCCGCCGGGTTGGCCAGGCCCACGCCGGGGTTGCTGGCGCGCAGCATCTTCAGGAAGATGACCTGGTCGGGGGTCACGTTGTTGTAGTCACCCGACAGCTCGCCCACTTTGTAGGTCTGGCCATTAAAGATGTACTCGTAGCTCACGCCCAGTACCTGGTCGGGCAGCAGGGCGGTGTTCAGCGAGATGTAGCCGAGCTGGGCGTTGAAGGTGTATTCGCGGGTGTCGAGCTTGCGGGCCCGCACCCGTTCGTAGTCGATGTTTTTCAGCAGGCCCTGCGCGCCCTGCAGATAGTTGTCCACACCTAGGTTGTCGCGGCTGCCGGCGGCACCGGTCACCGCTCCAAACAGCCGGTTGGCCTCGTTCTTGGCCGGCGTCTGAATGGTGGGATTGCCTAGGCTGTATTTACTCTGATAGAGCCGGAACGGCTCGGCCAGGTCCATCAGCGTCACCACGTTGCGCAGGCTTTCGGTGGTGCGGTTGTCGTTGGTCACGTACACCTCCAGGCGGTTGATGGTCACGCCGCTCTGGATGGTGGGCAGGTTGCGCAGGGCCTGGTCGTACCGGTCGCGGAAGAACTGCGACAGAAAAAAGTGCCGGTCCTTCTCGTACTGGCTGGCCTTGATTTCATACTGCCGGCTCTGCGCCCCGTTCTGGATGCGCACTTCGTCGGCGGTGCCGCGCACGGTAGCGGCCACGGCCGTCACGCCCAGCTTGCCAAACTGTAGCTGCGTCTTGATGCCGAACAGGTTCTGGCCGCCCTGCACCAGCGAGTTGGTGAGCGGCAAACTCACGTTGCCCAAATCCACCTTCCGGATGATGTCCGTTTCCTCACCGGCGTAATCGAACTTCATCTGGTTGTCGAAGTCGAACGAGGCTTTGGTGTCGTAGTTGAACACCAGCTTGAGCTTGGTGCCAATGGCGCCCGTCAGGTTAACGTTGATGTTCTGCTCAAACAAAAAGTCGCCCACGCTCTGCTGGCGCAAGGTCAGGGCTGGGTTTTCGTTCTTGTTAAAGCGGGCCCCAAACTTGAGCGTCACCGAGCCCGCCGGCCGGATGTCCACGTAGCTGCCCCCGAAAATGCGGTTGGCAATGGGCCCGAGGTAAATCTTGGGAATCAGGCGCTGGGCCTGCGGCGTGCCGGGCGCGGCAGCCGGGCCCGTAATGCCGCCCTTGGCCTTCTGGCGGTAGTAGTCGGCCACGGCCTGACGGCGCTGGTACTCCTCGTACTGCTTGTAGGTGAGGGCGCTGGGGTCGCGGTAGTCGATGTCGGAGCCAATTTTCTCCTGCACCTGCACTTTTTGCAAGCTGTCGTCAACCGTGACGCCCAGTTTTACGTTCTTAGGCAAGGGCAGCACCAGCGGCGACTCGCGGCGGTGCGGCCCGAAGGGGCTACCCGGCCGGTCGTGGGCCCGTACTCGGGGCCGTTTGCTGGGCTTGTAGGGGCCCGTGGTATCGGCCACCGCGCCCTTGGGGCGAGGGGTATCCTGGGCCAGGGCCCGGCTGGCGCGCAGCCACAAGCGGCCGAGACGCGGCGCCGCCACAGGCGAGGCCTGGGCCCACCACGTCAGCAACGACGCAACCACAACTACCGACGCGGGGAGTAATTTCTGACCGGATTTCAAGCAGGATAAGTGGATAAAGCTATTGCAGCAGTTAGCCGATAGCAGTTAGCTGTTAGCCAGTAAGATACCGGCGGCAATCAGGTAGCTCTTCGATACCGAAGCACCTTGGGCAAGGAAGCTTGTCGCCCCGATGAGGGCGCAGGCACGGTCGGCTAGCAGCTAAAAGCTGTTGGCCAACCGCAAAAAACCGTCCAGACTCAATGCGACTTCAAAGCAAATTTAATCAATTCCTCCACGCTCAGCTCCCCACCGTGTTTGTGCTGAATCTGGTCCAGCTGCTTCTCGGCGGCGGCCCGCGCAAAGCCGAGGGTCACCAAGGCCTGCAACGCTTCGGCGCGCCGCGTATTGTGCTGGCGGGCCAGCGGCACGGTGTCGACACCGGCCTTGGCCAGTAATTCGTCCTTGCGGAGCTTGTCCTGCAGCTCCAGAATCACGCGCTGGGCGGTTTTTGGCCCCACGCCCTTGATGGCCTGAATGGCGCGCACGTTGCCGCTCACAATGGCCTCGCGGATTTCGCCCACGCTCATGCTGCTCACCATCACAATGCCCGTGCCCGGCCCAATGCCCGACACCGAAATCAGCTGCATAAACAGCGCCTTCTCGCTGGGGTCCAGAAAGCCGTAGAGCGTTTGGCCGTCTTCTTTAATGTGCTGGTAGGTGTAGATTTTCGTGGCCGCGCCTTCGGCCGGCAGCTTGGAAAACGTGGCCAGCGAGATGCGGACTTCGTAGCCCACGCCCAGAATATCCACAATGGCCTGGGTGGCGTCTTTGTAAGCTAATTTACCGTCGAGGTAGGCAATCATAGGGAGGGAAAGGAGGAACAAAAATGTGCTTCAGCAGCTGGGCAACACCCGTGACGGGGTTTTCCCTCCCAAATTTACTGGCTTTTCGGCCAAAAATTTTGGGTGAAATGAAGAAGTTGTGAAGCGGTTGTGATGGGCAACAGAATCAGAAAAAAAGAACGTCATGCTGAGCGCAGCCGAAGCACCTCTACCGCGCAAGTAATCAGATTTACTATTGCGGTAGAGATGCTTCGGCTGCGCTCAGCATGACGTTCCTACGTTTGTTCTAAATTGTTCTAAAACACCGCCCCTACAGCGCCTTGCTGCCCATCTGCGCATCGACCACGGCAATGGAGGCCATATTCACGATGTCGCGCACGCTGGCACCGAGCTGCAGGATGTGCACCGGCTTGCGCATGCCCATCAATACGGGCCCAATTACCTCAGCACCGCCGATTTCCTGCAACACCTTGTAGGCAATGTTGCCCGATTCCACGTTCGGAAACACCAGGGTATTGGCGCCTTTCTCGGCCAAGGGCGAGAAATCGTAGTGCTCCTGGAGCAGCTGCGGGCTCAGGGCCACGTTGGCCTGCATCTCGCCGTCAATCAGCAGGTTGGGAAAGCGGGCTTTTGCCAGCTCGGTGGCACGGCGGGTCTTTTCGGGCAGCACGCCGGAATTGGAGCCGAAGTTGGAGTAGCTGATGACAGCAATGCGCGGCTCGGTGTCGAAGAAACGCACGGCGCGGGCCGTGAGGCCGATAATCTCCACCATTTCCTCGGCCGTGGGGTTGATGTTCACCGTGGTATCAGCAAAGAAGTAAGGCCCCTTTTTGTGCTGAATGATGTACATCGAAGCCACGCGGCGCACCCCATCCTCAGTGCCGATAACCTGCAGCGAGGGAATAATGCTCTTGCCGTAGTCCTTGGTGAGGCCGGTGATGCAGGCGTCGGCCTCGCCGGTTTCCACCATCATGGCGGCGAAGTAGTTGCGCTCCCGCATCAGGCGGCGGCCTTCATAAAGCGTCATACCGCGGCGCTGACGCTTATGGTACAGCAACTTAGCGTACTCATCGCGCTTGGCGTCCTGCTTCAGAATGTTGATGATTTCACAGCCTTCCAGGTCCACGCTGTTTTCGCGGGCAATGGCTTCAATCTTTTCCTGCGGCCCCAGCAGAATGGGCCAGCAAATGCCCTCGTCGCGCAGAATCTGGGCAGCTTTGAGAATCTTGTAGTTGTCGGCTTCGGCAAATACCACGCGCTTGGGGTTGGCGCGGGCGGCCGAGGTCATGCGGTTCATCAGCTTCTGGTTCACGCCGAGGCGGGCGCGGAGCTGGTCTTCGTAGGCCGCCCAGTCCTCGATGGGCGCTTTGGCCACCCCGCTTTCCATGGCGGCTTTGGCCACGGCGGGGCTAATGCTTGTGATGAGACGCGGGTCGAGCGGCTTGGGAATGAGGTAGGTACGCCCAAACGCCAGCGTGTTGTCGCCGTAGGCCTTGTTCACCATCTCGGGCACGGGCTCCTTGCTGAGTTCGGCTAGGGCGTGCACCGCCGCCAGCTTCATGGCCTCGTTGATTTCGGTGGCGCGCACGTCCAAGGCCCCCCGGAAAATGTAGGGGAAGCCCAGCACGTTGTTCACCTGGTTGGGATGGTCGGAGCGGCCGGTTGCCATGATGAGGTCGTCGCGCGTGGCCATGGCCAGTTGGTAGCTCACCTCGGGGTCGGGGTTGGCGAGAGCGAAGACGATGGGGTTCGGCGCCATTTTCAGCAGTAGGCCGGCCGGCAGCACGTTGGCCGCCGACAGGCCCAGAAACACGTCGGCGCCTTCCATAGCTTCCTCCAGGTTGTTCACCGAGCGGTTGGTGGCAAACTGCATCTGAATGGGCGCCAGGTTGGTGCGCCGCTCGTGGATGAGGCCGTCCTTATCGAACACCACCACGTTTTCCTTTTTCAACCCCAACGCCAGGTACAGCCGCAGGCATGACACAGCCGCCGCGCCCGCGCCGCTCACCACCAGCTGCACTTCGTCAATCTTTTTGCCCACGATTTCCAGCGCGTTCAGCAGCGCCGCTGAGGTGATAATGGCCGTGCCGTGCTGGTCGTCGTGCATCAGCGGGATGTTCATCTTCTCGCGCAGCTCCGTCTCAATGCGGAAGCACTCCGGTGCCTTGATGTCTTCCAGGTTGATGCCGCCGAAAGTGGGTTCCAGCGACTTCACAATCTTGATAAACTCGTCGGGGTCGGTGGCGTCTATCTCAATATCGAAGCAGTCGATACCCGCAAACTTCTTGAATAGCACACCTTTGCCTTCCATCACCGGTTTGCTGGCGGCCGGGCCAATATTGCCCAAACCCAGCACGGCCGTGCCGTTTGAGATGACGGCCACCAGGTTACCCTTGGCGGTGTATTTGTACACGTCATCCGGGTTTTCGGCAATGGCTTTGCAGGGCTCGGCCACGCCGGGCGAGTAAGCCAGGGCCAAGTCGAGTTGGGTGCTGACGGGTTTGGTGGGGATGACCTCAATCTTGCCGGCGGGCTCCTGCGAGTGGTAGTCGAGGGCGTCTTGCTTGTTTATTTTCAGCATCGGGGAATTCTTCGGGAAATGAAAACGGCCGCGCGGGCAGCGCGGCCGTGTAAGGCGAAATTAGGTCGAAAAGCGCGGCAATGCCGGGTTTTGTTTGTTTTTGGTTTTTGGTTCTTGGTTTTCAGCTGCGAACCGAAAACCAAAAACCAGCCACCAATAACCAGAAATCAGCTCTGCGGCACGACCAGCTTCTGGCCCAGCTTCACTTCATCGGAAGTGAGGTGGTTGACTTCGCGCAGTTGCTGCACACTCACCCCAAACCGGCGCGAGATATTGAACAGCGTATCGCCCGGCTGCACCAGATGCACCTTCGAGGCCAGGTCGTGCTTGCTCAGCGCGGCTTTGGGCGCGGCGGCTAACTCTTTCGCCGCCGTTTTCGGCTGTTTGCGGGGCGCTTCGGCCACTGCCTCAGCTTCCACAGGCGCGCTGAATACCAGCCGCTGGCCCATCACCACATTTTCGGAATTCAGCTTGTTCCAGGCCACCAGCTGCGCCACACTCACGTCGTGCGCCCGGGCCAGCTTGGTGAGATTATCGCCCCGGCGCACGGTGTAGGGGCCGGAGTTGGCGGGCTCTTCATTGGCCGAAGCGGTTTCAATGGCAACTTCCGGCTCAGCGGCGACTACAGTTGCTTTGGCTTCGTTGCGGCGGGTTTCGGCGGCCTGGGTCTGGGCCAGGCGACGGGCGGCCGCGCGGGCCTGCGCATCAGCGGCGGCCTGCTGAATGGCCTGCCGCTGCCGAATAGCCACTAAGCGAGTTTCCTGGAGCTTTTCCTGCTTAATTAATTCCTGCACCCGGGCTACCTCGCGGGCGTTGGCAGCGGCTTGCTCCTTGCGGGCCAACGCTTCTTCATCGGAAACGACCGGACGAACCGATTTCGGCGCGGCAATAGCCAAAGCTTCGGCCGGCGCTTTCGGCACGCTGGGCGCCGCCGTGGGCATGGGCACAAAAATCACCAGCTGCTTGCCCGGCTTCAATGCCTTGCCCTTCGGCAACTCGTTCCAGCGGCGCAGTTGGCTTTGGCTTACTTCAAACCGCTCAGCCAGGCTGGCCAGGGTTTCGCCTTTCTTCACCTTGTGCGGCACCCGCCGGTAGCGGGGCGCAGCAGATTCATCCTCGGCCCGCGGGCCAGCGGTGGCGGCCAGCAACTGCTTGCTCACCCAAGGTTCCACGCCCTCCAGGCGGGGCGGCAGCACCGCCAGGGGCCGCGGCAGCTCTGCCGTGGGCTGGCAGTAGTCCAGCAAGGTATTGCGGTCCACATCGCCAAAATGCTCGGCCGCCGAGGCAGGAAACCGTACCACGTAGGATCGGTAGCCGGCGGGCAGCGCCGCGCGCCGCAGCTCCGGGTTGAAGCGCGTGAGAAACAGCGAGTCGTCGTAGCCGCAGGCGCGGCTCAGACGGCGCAGGTCGAAGGCGCGGCCGCGCAGGCCCAGCGTGTCCATGGGTTCGGCGTACTGGTAGCGCAGCTTGTCGCTGCGCAGGCCGTGGGCCTCAGCATATTTCATGCTGTACATGATGGCTGTGAAGGTGGGCACGTAGTTGCGCGTTTCGGCCGGCATGTGCGGATACAAGTCCCAGAAAGTTTTTTTGCCGGTGCGGCGCATCACGCGCTGCACGCTGCCTGCACCCCAGTTGTAGGCGGCCAGCACCAGCTCCCAGTCGTGAAACACGCCGTAGAGGTAGCGCAGGTGCTTGCAGGCGGCTTCGGTGGCCTTTTCTGGGGCCATGCGCTCGTCCACCCATTCGTCGCGCACCAGGCGCAGGTCGCCGGCCGTGGGGCCCATAAACTGCCAGAGGCCGGTGGCGCCCACCGGCGACTTGGCCGTCGGAATCAGAGCCGACTCCACCACGGCCAGGTATTTCAGGTCGGTAGGAAGGTTGTATTTGGCGAGGTATTTCTCGAAGGTGGGGAAGTAGAGGTTTTCGCGCTCCAGCACGCGCTGCAGGTAGCTGCGGTTGCGGGCTGTGAATAAGGTCACGTAGGCCATAACCGAGCTGTTGAACTGGTGGGGTGCATCGGTTTCGAAGCAGCCCACCCGGTCGCCTACCAAGTCGCGCAGAGTGGGCGGCGTGCGCAGCCACTCCAGCCGGGCCGAGTCGACCGGCACGGGCGCGGCCACCAGCGTGTCGGGCTGCAGCTCCAGGCGCACCCGCACGGTGTCGCCTAACAGCGCTGGCATCGTGGAAATTACCTGGCCATTTGGGTCTGGAGCGGGCACCTCCTGGGCCATGGCTTTGGGCAGCGGCAACAGCAGCCCCAGTAGCCCCAGGCCCAGCCAGCGGCGGCTGTTACGAGGCGTTTTTGCGTGCTTAATCCCTTGCTTCATAGCACTAAGATAGGCGGTGGGTAAAGAACTTGTAGAGATGAAAGCAAAAATTTCCATACGAGTCTTAACCAGCATTGGATAGTGCCCAACCAAAAAAATGCCCCGACCAATTGGCCGGGGCATTTCTCATTTATTTAAACAGACTTGTTCTTACGCCACAACTTCCTCGGTCAGCGCGCTGGCGAAGGCCAGCAACTCGGCCTCGCGGAAGGCGCCGGCCATTACCTGCAGGCCGATAGGCAGGCCGGCAGCGTCCTCCCCTACCGGCACCGAAATGGCGGGCACGCCGGCCAGCGAGGCCTGCACGGTGAAAATATCGGCCAGATACATCGAAACCGGGTCTTGCTTCTCGCCGATTTTGAAGGCCGTGGTGGGCGTGGTAGGCAGCACTAGGAAATCGTACTGGCGCAGCAACTCATCGGTTTTTTCCTTGATGAGCCGGCGCACGCGCTGGGCCTTGGTGTAGTAAGCGTCGTAGTAGCTGGCGCTGAGCACGAAGGTGCCCAGCAGAATGCGCCGCTGCACCTCGGCCCCGAAGCCTTGGGCGCGGCTTTTCTTGTAGAGCGACTCCAGGTCCGTGGCATCCGGGGCGCGGTAGCCGTACTTCACCCCGTCGAAGCGGCCCAGGTTGGAGCTGGCTTCGGCGGTGGTGAGGATGTAGTAGGTCGGAATCATGTAGTCGAGGTAGGGGAAATCCACCGCTTCCACCACGTGGCCCTGGCCGCGCAGCAGTTCCAGCTGGGTTTCCAGCGCCGCCTTGATTTCGGGGTTCAGGCCCTCGTTGTCGATGGCATCAGCAATGTAGCCGATGCGATAGTGCGGCGCGGGCGTGAGGAGCTGGCTGTAGGCGGGCACTTCGCGCTGGCTGGCGGTGCTGTCCATGCCATCGGGGCCGGCCATTATTTCGGTCAGCAGGGCGGCATCAGCCACCGAGCGGGTGATGGGCCCAATCTGGTCGAACGACGAGGCGAAGGCCACCAGCCCGTAGCGCGAAATGCGCGAGTAAGTGGGCTTGAAGCCCACCACCCCGCAAAACGCCGCCGGCTGCCGCACCGAGCCGCCCGTATCGGACCCAATCGAGGCCAGGCACATATCGGCCTGCACGGCCACGGCCGAGCCGCCCGACGAGCCGCCGGGCACCCGGCTGGGGTCGGCCGCGTTGCGGGCGGGGCCGAAGTAGGAAGTTTCGTTCGAGCCGCCCATGGCAAACTCGTCGCAGTTCTGGCGGCCGATGAGGATAGCGTCGGCATCGAGCAGGCGCTGCACGGCCGTGCCGGTGTAGAGCGACTTGAACCCGTCGAGCATCAGGCTGCTGCTTTGCAGCGAGTGGCCGGCGTAGGCCAGCACATCCTTGAGGCCGATGACCATGCCGGCCAGCGGGCCGGCGGTGCCAGCGGCCAGCTTAGCGTCGACGGCGTCGGCCTGGGTGCGGGCCTCGTCGGGCCACACTTCCAGGAAGGCGTTGAGGGTGGGGTTCTGGCGCTCGATGTTGCCCAGGTAATACTCAACGAGCTGGCGGCAGGACGTGGTGCCCGCCGTCAGCTCGCTACGAACTTCGGATAAAGACTGAAAACGCTTCAAACTACTTGCAGATTAGGTGCGCCCAAAGTTAGGCATCAGCGCCAGGACTAGCATTAGCCGGAATATAGGGCTGCCGGGGCTGGGTGCCCTCCGGCGCCAGGTTAGGCGGCAGCTGGTGCGCCACGGGCGGCGCGGGCTCCTCGGTTTTATGCGTAATGGGATGTTCGGGCGTAGTGGCCGCAGCTACCGTAGTGGGCGCTACATAAGCCGGCGAAGCCCAGGGGTCGAAACCTGAACCGGGCTCGGCATCCGCCACCGGCAAGGGGGCCGGGTACTGGTTTTGGGGGCCGTACTGCTGCTGGGCCGCGTAGTTGTTCGCGGGCGGCGCGGGCTGGCCGGCCTGCTCAAATTCGCGCCGGATTTCGGTGCTGGCGTCTTTGAACTCGCGGATGCCTTTGCCCAGGCCCCGGGCTAACTCAGGAATTTTATTGGCTCCAAAAAAAATGAGGATGACAACCATTATCAGTATCACCTCGGAACCGCCGATATCACCAAACATAAGAAAGTGGGGTTTGAATGACTAGAATAAGAAAAGCGCGGCGCTACTGGCGCGGCTGCGAAGCCGGGTCGTTGGGGTTGTAGGCGGGCGGCGCGGGCTGCTGGTAGCCGGTTTGCGGAGCACCTTGCTGCGGGTAACCCTGCTGGGGCTGCTGGGGGTAGCCTTGCTGAGGATACGGCTGCTGATAGGGCGGCTGCACGGGCGGCGCGGCCGGCTGGTCGCGGTACTGCGGCTGCTGCTCCTCAGGCCGGGTGCTGGCGTCTTTGAACTCGCGCACGCCCTGGCCCATGCCCCGGAACAGCTCCGGAATGCGTTTGGCGCCAAACAGCAGGATAACAACGAAAAGAATGAGCAGCATTTCGGTGGTACCAAAGCTGCCAATCAGAAACAGGGGATGATGCATGAGCGCAAGGGCCGCCAAGGCCCGTTTAGGATGATAAAGGAGGATATACGCAGCCAAACGCGTTTTGGAGTATCAAAGATACCGGATAGCAGGTGTTTGCTGAATGAAGCGGCGATTTGGCGGGTAAATCGGTGCGGTTGGCCGGGTGAAAATCAGGATTGAACGGAATGCCCACTGCGGACATCAACACTTAACTAGTTTTGTTAAGTTTTTCACTTTGAGCTTTATTATTACCAAAGCTCTGGGTGAAATTTCCACTCCTTGCCACTATTCGCTGTGAAATCACCCAAATTCGCCACGCCGACCGATGCTTCCCTGCGTCAGGTGAACGAGGCCGACCGCCTGGAATCGCTGCAAAGCTACCAAGTGCTGGATACGGCCCCGGAGCAGGTGTTCAACGACATCGCGCAGCTGGCCGCCTTCATCTGCGGCACGCCCATTTCGCTGGTTTCCCTGATTGACGGCGAACGCCAGTGGTTTAAAGCCCGCGTGGGCCTCAACGTGCAGGACACCCCGCGCGAACACGCCTTTTGCCAGTACGCCATGCGGGCCAATAACGTGTACGAAGTGCGCGACGCCACCGCCGACGCCCGCTTTGCCGACAACCCGCTGGTGACCGGCGAGCCCAACATCCGCTTCTACGCCGGGGCCCCGTTGCTCTCGCCCGAAGGCCAGCCCCTGGGCACGCTCTGCGCCATCGACACCATTCCGCGCGAGCTCACCACCGACCAGCGCGACGCCCTCCGCATCCTGGCCCGCCAGGTAATGGCCAATCTGGAGCTGCGCCGCATTCGCCTGCAGCTCGAAGACGAGCGGCAGAAGCTCGAAGGTGTGCTGCGCATGGCCAACAACGTGAGCGACAACATTTACATTAATACCCGCGCCGAAATATTCGTGAAGCAGGACCAGCGCCTCGTGCGCGTGCCCACCGCCGACCTGCAGTACGTGGAAGCCCTGGGCGACTACGTAAATCTGCACACCATTCGCGAGCGCCTCACCATGTACGGCACCATGAAGGACCTTGAAACCAAGCTGCCGGTGCGCGATTTTGCCCGGGTGCACCGCAAGTACATCGTGCGCCTCGACCGCATTGTGGCCATTGAAGGCGACGTGGCCCTGCTCGACGGCGTGCGCGACGGCACCGCGGCGCGTACCGCGGTGCGCGTGCCCATCGGCAGCTCCTACAAAGCCGGTCTGCTGGGCCGGTTGAACCTAGTTTGATTCGGCAGGGTGCTGTACCGTTTCAGCACTGCGCCCAGCCGAATGCGACGTTCACCGTGCCGGAGGCTCCATTCGCCGAGTTGCCCTGTTATGAGCCCCGCGCCGCCCCCAATTTTGAATCGGTTATCGGTTGCAGCACGCCTCAAAAGCCGCTCCTGCCGACAGCTAAGTTTGTTTTCATAGCTCAGAAAGACACCGCGCTTTGCTCGGTGTTTTTTTTTGCCCGGTTGGTTTCGGTTGTCATTGCGAGGCCACAGGCCGTGGCAATCCGTCCTGCTCTGAGCGACCAGCCTTTTAATGCGATAACCCCCGATAAAAGCCCCGACACTGCACAGTGCCGGGGCTTTCTGGTAGAAGAGCATGATTGGGTTTGAGAGGATGGATTGCCGCGGCCTAATGACAGGCGCCCTCTGCCTACTTGTGCCCCAGCCAGCTCTCCGGGTTGAGGTTGGCCGAGTTGTGCCATACCTGGAACTGCACTTCGGAAGTGCCTTCCGAATCGGTGGCTACCGTGCCGATGACTTCGCGGGCACTCACGCGTTGGCCTTCGTGCACGTTCACGGAGCGCAGCTTGGCGTACACTGTGAAGAAGTCGCCGTGCTGAATCATCACGATGGTATTCATGCCGGCAATGTTGGCGATGGTGAGCACCTTGCCATCGAAGCAGGAACGCACCTCCTCGCCGGCCGCGGTTTGAATGTCGACACCGCGGTTTTCCACGGTCACGTTTTTCAGCACCGGGTGCGGGTGGCGCCCAAAATGCTGGCTGATGAAGCCCCGGCTCACCGGCCAGGGCAACCGGCCCCGGTTGCCGGAAAAGGACGAGGACGCCAGCGCCGACTCGGGCGTGAGGGCAATGCGCACGGCGCGGCGGTCGGCAGCCGCTTCGGCGGCGGTTTCGGGCGCGTCCGACTCGGGGGCGGCCGTGGCGTTATCGGCGTCGCTGGCGTCTTCGCTGGCGGCGGCTGTTTCGCGGCGCGGGCGGGCGGGTCCGGCCCCACCGGCGGCGTTGCGGGCAGCGGCGGCGCGGCGGGCGTCGCGGGCAGCGGCCAGCGCGGCCTGGCGACGGGTGGCCAGGCGGGCCGCCCGGGCGGCGCGGGCAATTTCTTCGCGCACCCGCTCGGCAATCAGGTTATCGAGGCGGTTCACGGCCTGGCGGCGCTCTTCCAGTTCCTGGCGGAGGCCCTGCTCCTGCTGGCTGAGCTGCTGCACCATCTCATCTTCTTTCGATTTGAGGGAGAGCAGATTTTTATTCTCATTCAACTGGTTGTTCAGCAGACTGCTTTTGCGTTTCTGCTGCTGCGTGAGGCCCGAAAGTTGCTGGTGCAGCCGGTACTGCGTGCCCATGATGCGGGCCGCCTGCCGCTGCCGCTCCTCGGTGTATTGGCGGATATAGCGCAGCCGCAAGGCAAACTGATTAAACGACTCCGAAGCAAACAAAAACATCAGCCGGTTGAAGCCGTTGGCCGTTTTCGAGGCCGTGTAGAGCAGCCGGGCGTATTCGCCTTTCAGTTCGCGCAGGGTTTGCTGGGTTTGCAGTACCTGCGTGGCCGTTTGGTGCACGTTGGTTTCGATGCCGTGCAGCTGCGTCGAAATGCCCTGAATGACCTGCTTTTTCTCGGTCAGCTTTTCCTTAATGACGTTGAGCTGTCCCAGGCTGGCTTTTTTCTTCTCCTGCGTCTGATTCAGGGCCTGGCTGGTGGCCTGAATCTGGCGCAGGTTGTTCTGCCGCTCGCGCTCCAATTGTTCTTTGGTTTTGGGGCGCGCCGGGCGGGTAGTGCGGGATTTGCTGGTGGTCCGGGTTTTGGCTTTAGTCTGCGTGGTTTTAGCCGGCTGCTTTTTCTTGCGCTGCTGGGCGGCGGCCGGCAGGGCCAGCCAGATGCTCAGCAAACACAGCAGCAGGCCGCGGCCGGGCCGCAACGCACGCCATAGCGTTATTATCAGCTTTTCAGCTTGTTCTATCTGTTTACGCTTCACCGGGTACCAGTCAAAAACCACTGCTTATTTCTGGCGCTTGTAGCCCTTGGGCACGGCAAAGGGAAATGCCAGCCGCTCGCGTCCCACGTTCACCTTGCTGTAGTTGATGGCCGCCGTGACAGCCCCCGCCGACGGCTGCTGCGCCTGAATAAAGGCCGAATGCGCGAAAGGCAGGTTGCCGGGCTCTTCCAGGGGCTTGAAATCGGTGTAGTCCACCGTCAGGTTGCGCTGGGTGGCGGCGTCGCTCACCTTAAGCTGTTGCACGCGGCCGGTGCCGGGTTGCAGCAGCCGCTCGATGAGCACGCCGGCCATGGGGTAGCTCACGCGCTGGCGGTTGGCTTCTTCGGTGGCAATGGTAGGCGTAGTGCCGGCGGGCGCGGGCAGGTAGTCGCCCAGCAGCAGGGCCTGCATCTGGGCGAAGCTCACGGGCACGTTCAGCAGCTTGCTCAGGTAGTCGTAGCCACCGGTGAAGTAGGTCTTTTCCAGTTTATTCACCACCCGCACCGAGTCGGGCGTGAGCACGGCGCGCACGCCCTCCACGCCCAGCAGCCCGGCCGTGACCCAGATAATGCTGTCGCGGCGCATGCGCAGCGAAATGTTGGCGCCCTGCTTGTTGCCCTTCATCGTGATTTGGGCCTTGCCTTTGGCATTCAGATACAAAAACGAAGTATTGGTAGCGCGCACCGTGGGCTCGGCCACCGACACCGAAGTGCCGGGTTTGGTCGAAACGGTAGGCGTCGCTTTGCGGGTGCAGCTGCCCACGAGCAGCCCCAGGGCCAGCAGCAAGGTTATTTTATTCATACAGTTTGTGGTCTTTCAATTTGCGCTCCAGCAGGTCGGAGGTGCCGCCGGCTTTGCGGGCGCGCTGCCATTCGGCCACGGCCTTGTCCTTCTCGCCGAGCTGGTACAATACGTCGCCGTAGTGCTCGATGATGGAGCCGTCCTTGGTGGTTTGCATGGCTTTGTCGAGCGTCGCTTTGGCGCCGGCGTAGTCTTTCTGCTTGTAGAGCACCCAGGCGTAGGTGTCGAGGTAGGTATCGTTGTCGGGAAACTGCTTCACCACCTTGCCCGACATCTGCTTGGCCTTGTCGAGCTTCTCGCCGCGCAACGACAGGAAATAGCTGTAGTTGTTGAGCACCTGCACGTTGTTGGGGTCGCTGGTCAGCGCCGCCTCATAGGCCGCGTCCGACTTTTCGTACAGCCGCATTTCGTGGTAGGCATCGCCCAGCTGCGCGTCGAACTGGCCCAGCAGCTCGGGGTTGTTCACTACCAGTTTGCGGCCGTGCTCCAAAGCCTTCACGCCCTTCTGCGGCTGTTTTTTCAGCAAATGCGCCGCGCCGTTGTAAAACCAGAGCGACGCCTGGTTGGGAAATAGCTCCAGCGCCCGGTCGGTGTGGGTTAGCAGCGAATCCGTCTGGTTCAGCTCGGCATCGATGAGCACCACCTGCTGCCAGATTTGAAACTTGGAGTTATCGAGCCGTAGGGCTTTCAGATACGTGTCGCGGGCGTCTTTCTTATGGTCGGTTAGGGTCTGAATGTCGCCGGCCACGGCGTAGGATTTCGCGTCCTTCGGGTAGGTTTTGATGGTTTCGGCCGCCAGGTCGCGCGCCAGCTGGTTGATGGATTCTTTAGGATTCGGCAGCTGCTTGATGTAGCCCACCAGAATGCGCACCCGCTCATCGATGTCCAGCGCCGGACTGGCGAAAGCCAGTTTGAGCTGCTGGGCGGCCTCGTCGGGCTGGCTTTGCTGGCGGTACACCTCGGCCAGAATCATGTGGGCCTGCGGGTTGTCGGGGTCCACGCGCAGGGCCTGCTGGGCCACGCGCAGGGCGTCGGGCAGGCGGTTGTTGCTGGCGTACATCTCGGCCTGGGCCAGCACGTAGCGGCTTTCGGTCGGGTTGGCCTTAATGAGCTTTTCGCCTTCGGCCAGCGCCAAATCCAGCTTGTTCTGCTTCAGAAAAATCTGCTGCTTCTTGAAGGAAATCTCGTCCACTTGCCCAAACTCCTTTTCGGCCTGGTCGAGGGTGCTCAGGGCCTCGGGCAGCTTATTCTGGGCCAGGTACAGGTCAGCCAAATTAAAGAGGTAGCTTCCCGAATTCGGCACCTGCTTGATGAGGGCCGCGTAGGTTTTGGTAGCCCCATCGTATTGCTTCTGGGTAGCCTGAATCTGGGCCAGCAGCAGGTAGTAGTAGGCGTTTTTAGAATCGAGCCGAATCGAGGCTTCCGCGTAATTGGTGGCGTCGCGCAGGTTGCCGCTCAGCAGGTTAGCCTCGGCTATCTTGTAGTTGATGGCCGCGTTGTCGGGGCTCAGCGAATACGCTTTCAGCAACTGCTCCAGGCCCTTGGTGTAGTCTTCCAGCAGCACATACTTCACCCCTTCCACAAACAACGCCTCGCTCATCTCGCGCTCGCGCTCCGTGAGCGGCGGCGCGGCGGCGCGCTTGGCCTTGGCGTCGGCCAGCTTCTTGTCCAGTTCGCGCTGCTCTTTTTCCAGGGCACGCTGCTCCTTGCGGCTCAGCTTGGCCGGCGGCTGGGGAGCGCCATCCGTGGGCTGGGCGTGGCCTACCACCACCATCCCACACCAAAACAACAGGCTTAGAGCAACTTGACGCATATACAACAAAACCGGACCTTGGGCCCGGCTCACGAATTTACAGGAAAACAAAGGGAGTGGGGGAGGATGGGAGATGGGGAGGAGGCTGAAAGGCCGGAAGCCGGGAGGCGCGCCAAAAGGCGCTTTGGCTGGAAACGCCACACGCAGAAAATAATTTCAACGCGCCTCCCTTAAGTTTTCCGCTTCCTATTTCACTGCCTCTCTCTCCACCTTGCTCACTACCCCTCTCCCCTCAAATCACACCCGCAGCTGGTTATAATCGCCGAGGCTCAAATCGTCGGGCGTGCCGGTCACGCCGGCGTAGTTGCCAATCATCGAGTTCGTAATCACCGCATTCAGCACCGAAGCCGACTGCTGCACGATGGAGTTCGACAGGCGCGAGTCGCGCACGTTGGCGTGGTCGCCCAGGCTCACGTGCGGGCCCACCACCGAGTCGGTTACGATGGCGTTTTCGCCGATGTAAACCGGCTCAATCAGCACCGAATTGGTGATTTTGGCCGAGGCCGCCACCAGCGACTCGCCCCGCTCCTTGAGGTACTCCAGGTAGCGCTGGTTGGTGAATACCGTGGCGTCCTTGTTGCCGCAGTCGAGCCACTCAGTCACGCGGCCGGGCACGAACACCGTGCCCTTGTTCTTCATGTTTTCGAGGGCGTTGGTGAGCTGGTACTCGCCCTTGTCTTTGATGTCGTTGTCGAGCAGGTATTGCAGCTCGCTGCGCAGGTACTCGCCGTCCTGGAAATAATAAATGCCGATGATGGCCAGGTCCGACACGAATTCCTGCGGCTTCTCCACAAACTCTGTAATCTGGCCTTCCGCGTTCAGCTTCACCACGCCGAAAGGCTTGGGGTCGTCCACTTTCTGCACCCAAATGGTGCCGGGCACGCTGGAATCGAGCGTGAAATCCGCCTTAAACAGCGTGTCGGCGAAGGCCACCACCACCGGGCCGGTCAGCGACTCTTTGGCGCAGAGAATGGCGTGGGCCGTGCCCAACGGCTCGTCCTGGTACACGATGGTACCCTTGGCGCCCACCGATTCGGCAATTTTCACCAGGTTTTTCTCTACCTCGGCACCGAAGCGGCCGATGATGAAGGCGACTTCGTCCACCGGCTCGCCGCACACTTTGGCAATGTCCTCCACGAGGCGCTGCACAATGGGCTTGCCCGCAATCGGAATCAGGGGTTTGGGAACGGTGAGGGTGTGGGGGCGCATGCGCTTGCCCATGCCGGCCATCGGGACGATGATTTTCATGTGTTTAACGAGTAGTCAGGTGTTGGTAAAGTTCGGTCAGATGCGCAGAATGTCGGCCTTGCCCGCCCGGCAGCCGTTTGGCGGCCCGAAGCTAGGGCCTGTCCGCCAACAACCAATTGCCGGATATTAGCTTTTTCCTGTACTGCCATACCCACCCGTGCCCCGTTGGGTTTCGCTCAGCAATTCCACGGGCTGCCACACAATGGTTTCGTGCCGGGCAACTACCAGTTGGGCAATGCGTTCGCCGTCGTTCACCACAAACGGCTCGTTGGATAAATTCACCAGCAGCACCCGGATTTCGCCCCGGTAATCGGCATCAATCGTTCCCGGGCTGTTCACAATGCCGATGCCGTGCTTCACCGCCAGGCCGCTGCGGGGCCGCACCTGGGCCTCGTATCCCACCGGAATTTCCAGGCTCAGGCCGGTGGGAATGAGCTGCCGCTCCAGCGGTTTCAGCGTGACCGGTCCATCCACGAGGTGCGCCCGTAAATCGAGCCCGGCGGCATGGGGGGTTTGGTATTCGGGCAGTGGGTGGCCCGAGTGGTTGATGACGGGAATAAGCATGAGGCAACACAGAAATAGCGGGCAAAGATAGAAGCCCACCCTATGCACTCGCTAGCGTCAGGCTGGCCATGCCAAAGCCAAATCGATTATGTTTATGCTTCTGCCTTCCTAATAGCGCCCAGCCACTATGCGCACCAACTACTTCTTTGCTTTTAGCCTTACTGGGCTGCTGTTGCCGGCCGTCGCTTTTTCCCAACCTACTGCTCCAGGCCAAACTGGTTTTCAGCCCCGCTTAGGTCTGAAAGTCGGGCCCGCCTTGGCCAGCTATTCACCTGGCGGCCCAGCTATTATAAGCCCGGCCGTCACGGCCATTGGGGGAGTAAGCAAGGCTGATGCTCCAATAGCCCTTTATGGTGGCTTTGGGTGGGAGCAGCACGACAACCCCTTGGGTGGCCGCACCGACTATTTGGTCGTACCGCTCTACCTGCGCTTCCTCAAGCCGGCCTCCGTATTTCATTTATCGGCTGGCGCGGCCTATGCCTGGGCCCTGAACGGGCCTTCCACCCGTCAATCACCCTACAGTACCTATCGGGAGAAGGTATATGAGCGGGAATGGTCTGTTTTTCTGGAAGCCGAATTTGAGTTGCAGCGCCGGACGCGGCACGAATACACCATTGCGCTGTCTTCCCGCTACGCCTTCACCCCCACCCTGACCACGGCCTCGCCCCGGCCCGACCCTATTATAGTATATGGCCGTTTCTTGGCACTCACGTTCAACGCGTACTTCTCGCTGGGAAAGGCCCAGTAAGGGTTAGGCCGCGGCGGCCGTTTGCCGTGGCCGCTCCACCACGTACAGCGCCGCCAGAAATAGCACGGTCAGCCCGGCGTGCCAAGTGTGGCGCGCCCACCAGCCGGCTGGCACTATCCACTGGCCCAGCGCCACCAGCCCCACGGCAAATAGCAGCCACAGCCCCAGCCGCAGCGCCGGGTAGGGCACCGGGAAGTGCCGCTCGCCCAGCCGCCAGCACAGCACGGCCATCATAAAATAGCAGGCCAGCGTGGCCAGGGCCGAACCCATATAGCCCAGCACCGGAATCAGCAGGAAGTTGAGCACGATGGTGAGCACCGCGCCGCCAGCGCCGATGTAGGTGCCGTAGTACGTCTTATCGGTTAGCTTAAACCACACCGACAGGTTGTAGTATACGCCCAGAAACAGGTTGGCCAGCAGCAGTACCGGCACCACGGCCAGCCCCTGCAGGTACTCCGGCCGCTTCAGAAACTGCCCGGCAATGTCTTCCACGTTCAGGCTGATGCCCACGAAAATCACCGCGCAGCACAGCGTGAACCACTTCAAAATAAGCGCAAACGTGGCCGGCGAGTTCTTCTCGGTGCTTTGCGAAAAGAAGAACGGCTCGGCCGCGTAGCGGAACGCCTGAATAACCAGCTGCATAAAAATACTCAGCTTGTAGCAGGCGCCATAGATGCCCACCGCCGTGAGGCTGCTCTGGCCCGGGTAAAAATTATCCGGCAGCCACTTGGGCAGCAGAATGCGGTCCAGCGTCTCGTTCACCATGCCCGCCAGGCCCATCAACATCAACGGGTAAGCATACTGTAGCAGCGGCTTCAGAAAGCTCAGGTTCAGGCGGAAGCGGAAGTCCAGCAGCTCGCGGCCCAGCAGCAACAGCGTGAGGCCGCTAGCTACCAGGTTACTCAGAAACACGTAGCCCACGCCCATGGTGGGGTCGTGCACCCGCGCCACCAGTGGCTGCAGGGCGGGCAGCCACTTGCCGCTCATCACCGCCGGGCACAGCACGATGAAAAACAGGTTCAGCGCCACGTTCACCACAATGCCCGCCAGCTTGATGCCGGCAAACTTGCGCGCCTTGTTTTCCAGCCGCAGCCGCGCAAACGGAATAGCCGACAGCGCATCCAGTCCCAGAATCAGCGCCACCCAATAGGCATATTCCTCGTGCCCCGGCGGAATTTCCAGCAGCCCCAGCAACGGCCGCGCCAGCAGCATCAGCAGCACCGAGAGGGCTACCGTGCTCAGCAGCAGCAAGCTCAGCACCCGGTCGTACAGTTCGCGCCGGTCGGTGCCCGCGCGATTGGCAAAACGGAAATACGTCGTCTCCATCCCGTAGGTGAATACCACGTTCAGAAACGACACGTAGGCATACAGCCCCGTCACCACCCCGTACTCGGCCGGCGCAAATGCCTTGGTGTAGAACGGCACCAGCAGGTAGGTGAGCACCCGGCCCACAATGCTGCTCACGCCATACACGGCCGTTTGAGAGGCCAGTCTTTTCGCTACACTCATTCTTGGTTAATGAAGCTCGTTTGTAGTCAGCTGTCATCCTGAGCGCAGCGAAGGACCTTCTCACCGCTGAACAATTCAGGTTCGAACGTGAGAAGGTCCTTCGTTGCGCTCAGGATGACAGACGTTAGCTATTCAACCCTATTTTATTTACCAGTGAACACCGCCGCCCGCTTCTCCACAAACGCCGTAGTGCCTTCCTTAAAATCCTCACTGTCGAAGGCCCGGCCAAACGCCTCGGCCTCGGCCTTGTAGCCGTCGGCGCCTTTGGCATAGTGCGCGTTCACGCATTCCAACACCATGCCCACGGCCAGCGGCGCCTTGCCCAGGATTTTGCCCAGCAGTTGCTGGCAGAAAGTCAGCAGCTCGGCCTGCGGCACCACGTGGTTCACCAAACCCAGGCGCAGGGCTTCGTCGGCCTTCACCATGTCGGCCGTGAGCAGCAGCTCAATGGCCTTGCCCTTGCCAATGAGCTGGGGCAGGCGCTGCGTGCCGCCGTAGCCTGGCAGCAAGCCCAGGTTCACCTCGGGCTGGCCGAAGCGGGCATTGTCCGAAGCCACGCGCATGTGGCAGGCCATGGCCAGCTCGCACCCACCGCCCAGCGCGAAGCCGTTCACGGCCGCTACCACGGGCTTGGTGCTGTCCTCAATGCGGCAGAAGGCCTCCTGGCCCAGCTCCGAGGCGCGGGCCGCCTGCGCAGGCGTAAGGGCCGCCAGCTCGGCAATGTCGGCCCCGGCCACGAAGGCCTTGTCGCCGCTTCCGGTCAGAATGATGCCGCGCACGGCCGCATCGTTCAGCGCCTGCTGCACGGCCGCGTCGATGTCGGCGATGGTGGCCGCGTTCAGCGCGTTGAGCTTGCTGGGGCGGTTGATGGTGAGGGTGAGGATGCCGCTGGCGGCGTCAAGGTCGTAAAGCAGGTTTTCGAACGAAGCAGACATAACGAAAAGAAGGTGGGTTTGACTTAGCCCCGCCAAAGATAGCGCCCCGGGCCGCTGGGGCTGGTCGGGCCAGCACCGGGGTTGAACGCCGTTTCGCCCCAGCCGACCGAAATCAACCGCCTGGTACCACCGGGAACACCCACCTTTGCTACGGTAATGCTGCTATGTATTTGTTCCTAAATAAGTAGCTTTAGCGCAAACTCTTCTTTCACCCTTCAATCCCGACTGCTATGGGCTTCGTCTCCGAATTCAAAGAATTTATCTCCAAGGGCAACGTGCTCGACCTCGCGGTCGGCGTCATCATCGGCAGCGCGTTTGGCAAAATCGTGACCTCGCTCACCGACGACATCATCATGCCCGTGCTGAGCGTCTTCACCAGCGGCATCAACTTCAACGAGAAGTTCTTCACCCTCGACGGCAAGCACTACGACACCCTTAAAGCCGCCCAGGATGCCAAAGCCGCCACCATCGCCTACGGCAACTTCATCAACGCCGTCATTTATTTCCTCATCATTGCCTTCGTTATCTTTTGGGTTGTAAAAGGCGCCAACAGCATCAAGAAGAAGCCCGTGGAAGTAGCCGCCGTGCCCGCCACCCCGCCGCCACCCACCACCGACCAGCAGCTGCTCATGGAAATCCGCGACGCCCTGCGCACCGGCCGCGCCTAAAAAAAGGAGCGTATCCGTTCACCCAGAAAAAACCGCTGTCCACCGTGCTGTGGGCAGCGGTTTTATATTTTTAGCTCAAGTTTAGGTTTTAAAACCGGACAGTAATTTGCCGATTCAAAATAAGTTACGAACTTAGGCCCGACTTATGGCCGAATGTGCAAAATTGCATCATTCAGTGAACCACCCCTCGCTTCCAACCGTTAAGTCGCATCTTCCCCCCACCCACTTCCTTTCACCCCATATGAAATTCTTCTTTGCTGCCGCGCTGCTCAGCGGGCTAAGTTTCGGTGCGACCTCTGTCGCTCACGCCCAAACCGGGCCCGCTTTCCCCACCGCCGGCCAAGGCAGCAGCGAAGCCAACGCCCGCAGCACCTCGGGCACCAACGCCATGGAACTGGCCCGCAACCAGCGCCGCGCCGCTATGACGCCCGAAGAAATCAAGCGCGACCAGCAGCTCGAACTCCTCGAAGCCCGCACCGGCAACACCAGCTTCGGCCGCAACGGCAGTCCCGAGCGCCAGTTCGATTCTAACCGTAGCGGCGGCGGCTTCATGGTGAAGAAATTCAAAGCCAAACCCGGCAAGCCCGGCTACATGGAGCAGAAGCGCGGCCAAAGCCACGCCATCGGCGGCGCCAACCCTGCTGGCAAGCCGCTGGTGCACAAGCACAAGAGCAAGCATAAATTCCTGTTTTTCTAAAACACGAATCTGTTAGAAACAAAAGCCCCGGCTGCATCCTGCAGTCGGGGCTTTTGTTTATTATCCATTACTGTGCTGCCTTGGGTTTGCAACAATATTTACTTGTCAATTGATGATTCTTCGTGAAGCAATTGACCCAAAACAAAGCCCCGACTGCGCAATGCAGTCGGGGCTTTTTCACCTTTGCAGGTTGCGCTTGCCTTACAGCGTACGCTTGATTTCCTTTTCTTCGAAGCCTTCGATGTTGTCACCTTCCACCAGCTCGTTGAAGCCTTTGATGGAGATACCGCATTCGTAGCCCTGGCGCACTTCGCTCACGTCGTCTTTGAAACGCTTGAGGTCCTGAATGTCGCCGGTGTACATCACGATGCCGTCGCGCACCACCCGCACCTTGGTTTTGCGGGTCATGGTGCCTTCAGTCATCATACAGCCGGCAATAGTGCCCACTTTGGTGATGTTGAACACCTGGCGAACTTCGGCGTTGGCCACCACCACTTCCTGCACCGTCGGGGCCAGCATGCCTTCCATGGCATCCTTCACCTCGTTGATGGCGTTGTAAATGATGGAGTACAGACGGATATCAATCTGCTCGTTCTCCGCCAATTTGCGCGCGCTCTGCGAGGGCCGCACCTGGAAGCCGATGATGATGGCATCAGAAGCCGAAGCCAGCAACACGTCGCTTTCCGAGATAGCGCCCACCCCTTTCGAGAGAATGTTCACCTTCACTTCCGGCGTGCTCAACTTGAGCAAGGAGTCAGCAAGTGCTTCCACCGAGCCGTCCACGTCGCCCTTCACCAAGATGTTGAGTTCCTTAAACGAACCGATGGCCAAGCGGCGACCGATTTCGTCCAGCGTGATGTGCTTCTTGGTCCGGATGGTTTGCTCCCGGGCCAGCTGCAGACGCTGGGTCGCAATTTCGCGGGCTTCGCGCTCCGTCTCCATTACTTGGATGCGGTCGCCGGCCTGCGGGGCGCCGGTCAGACCGAGCACCTGCACCGGCGTAGCGGGCGGCGCGGTCTTCATTTTCTTGCCGCGGTGGTCGGTCATGGCCTTCACGCGGCCAAAGTGCGGGCCAGCGAGGATAATGTCGCCCACGTTCAGCGTACCGGTTTGCACCAGCACGGTGGTCACGTAGCCACGGCCTTTGTCCAGCGAAGCTTCGATAACAGTGCCGATGGCGCCGCGGTCGGGATTCGCTTTCAGGTCGAGCAATTCGGCCTCCAGCAGCACCTTTTCCAGCAGGTCTTCGATACCAACGCCCGATTTGGCCGAAACCTCCTGGCTCTGGTATTTGCCACCCCATTCTTCCACCAGAATGTTAATCTGAGAAAGCTCCTCGCGGATTTTCTCGGGGTTGGCCGTCGGCTTGTCAATCTTATTGAGGGCGATGATAATCGGTACCCCGGCAGCCTGCGCGTGGTTGATGGCTTCCTTGGTCTGCGGCATTACCGAGTCATCGGCAGCTACCACGATAATGGCGATGTCCGTCACCTTGGCACCACGGGCACGCATGGCCGTAAAGGCTTCGTGACCAGGCGTATCAAGGAAGGTAATGGGCTGGCCCGATTTGGTACGCACTTCATAAGCACCAATGTGCTGCGTGATGCCGCCGGCTTCGCCCTTGGCCACACTCGCGTCGCGGATGTAGTCAAGCAGCGAGGTTTTGCCGTGGTCGACGTGGCCCATGATGGTGACGATGGGGGCACGGGGCTTGAGGTCTTCCTCAGCATCGCCGGCATCCACATCAATCTCTTCTTCTTCAGCCGATAGGAATTCCACGTCAAAGCCGAATTCGTCGGCAATCACGGTAATGGCTTCGGCATCAAGGCGCTGGTTGATGGACACGAACATGCCCATGCCCAAGCACACCTTGATAACTTCATTCACGTTCACGTCCATCAGCGAAGCCAGGTCATTGGCCGAGATGAATTCGGTGAGCTTGAGGGTCTTGGCGTCGAGTTCGTTCTGTGCGCGCAGGGCTTCGCGGTCCTCCGCCAGCATGCTGCGCTTGTCGCGACGATACTTGGCGCGGTTGGCCTGGCCGGTGGCTTTGTTGCCGCCGAGCTTGGCCAGCGTGGCCTTAATCTGCTCCTGAATCTGCTTTTCAGCCTGTTCCGGCGTGAGAGCAGGTGCATTCGGCTTCGGAGCCGACTGGCCGGGGCGGTTGCCTTGGCCACCCTGACCGGGACGATTGCCCTGACCGGGGCCGCCGGGGCGGTTGCCCTGGTAGCCGCCACCACCCTGGCCACCGGCCGGACGGTTGCCCTGGTAGCCGGGGCTGGGCGGCGACGTGGTGCTGCCGGGAGGGCCGGGCAAGCGCGTACGCTTCTTCTGGCCGGGGCCAGCGGGCAGGCCGCGCTTGCTCACATCCGACGAAGCAATGGGGCGGGGGCCACGGCCACCCGGCCCGCGCCGGTCGTTATTGAGCGACGACAAGTCGATTTTGCCGAGCACCGTGAGGCCCTTCAGCGTATCCGACTTGGCGACGATGGTGCTGGTATCTTCCGGCGCCGCAGCTTCAGGAGCGGCGGGAGCAGATGGAGTAACAGTAGCAACCGGGGTAGCCGGCGTGGCTGCCACAGGAGCGGCCGGAGCAGGCGTAGGTGCCGGAGCGGCGGGCTGGGGAGCCGGCGTCGGTTCGGCTTTGGCTATGGGCTGGGCGGCTACGGGAGCAGCCGGAGTTTCCAATTTGGCCGGGGCGGGCGCTTCTACTTTGGGAGCTGCTGGCGCGGGAGTGGGCGTCGGCGCGGGAGCGGGCATCGGAGCTACCGGGGCAGCGGCGGCCGGAGCCGGGGCAGCAGCGGGCGCGGCCGGACGGGGCGGCACCACGCGGCCACGGCTGTCCAACTCGATTTTACCCAGCACTTTGAGGCCGGGCGCCGAGGGGGTTTCAGCGGCGGGCGTGGGAGCCGGAGCGGCAACCACGGGCGCAGCCGGCGCGGGGGCCGGAGCAGCCGCAACGGGCGCTGCAGCTACCGGAGCCGCTGGAGCAGCCGGCTTGGGCGCAGGGGCCGGAGCAGCCTGCACGGGGCGCGGAGCCGGGGCAGCGGGCTTGGGGGCCGCTTCAAGGTCGCTCTGACGCTTCGCCTGGATGACCTTCTGGGCCTCCTGACGGTCGTGAGCTGAGGCTGCAAATTCCTTTTCAAGCGAGGCCACTTGCTCACCGGTGAGCTTCGTGGTCGGCTTGTTTTCTACTTGTATGCCTTTCTTGGCCAGGGCCTCGACCACCCTGTCCATTCCAATGTTCAGGTCTTTGGCCGCCTGTTGTAGCCGTTTCGGGGTTGCTTCCGCCATTCTATCTGTTACTCGCGTACGATACGCTTCTAAGTGCAAAGGTATTACATTAAATCTTGCCAGCAGGGCGCAAACCGCACCTACTGGCGCGATTTGTTACCCTTGCCGTACCGGCCGCGGGGCCGTCATTGGGCTGGCTCGGCGGGAGAGCCTTCGCCCGCTTCCTCAGTCGTGGTGTTGTTTTCGGTGTCCAGCACCGAATGTTCGGCCGCCGTGGCGGTGGCCGAAGCGTGCGTTACGGCCGCTTCTTCGGTAGCCGAATCGTCCGTTTTGCCGGCGGCAACGCGGTTTTTGGCGGCTTCCAGGGAGCTTTCGTCCAGGTCTTCGTCGTCGGCAAATTCCTGACGGATGATGCGGTACACATCGTCCACCATTTCTTCTTCGAGCTCCGTGCGGCGCACGATGTCGTCTTTCTTCACCGCCAATACGGCGCGACCGGTGTCCAGACCGATTTTTTTCAACTCGGCCAACACCCAGGGCTCGATTTCGTCCTGGAACTCGTCCAGCGAAATGTCTTCTTCGTAGTCTATGGCTTCACGGAAGACGTCGATTTCCATGCCCACCAAGCGGCTGGCCAGCTTGATGTTGGCGCCGCCGCGGCCGATGGCCAGGCTCACCTGGTCGGGCTTCATGAAGACGGAAACCCGGCCGTTTTCCTGGTTTATCTTCATAGAACCCACCTTGGCCGGCGATAGTGCCCGCGCAATATAGAGTTCCAGGTTATCGGTGTAGTTGATGATGTCGATGTTCTCGTTTTCGAGCTCGCGCACCACCGGGTGGATGCGGCTGCCCTTCATGCCCACGCAGGCGCCCACCGGGTCGATGCGCTCGTCGTAGCTCTCCACGGCCACTTTGGCGCGCTCGCCGGGCTCGCGCACCACGTTTTTGATGGTGATGAGGCCGTCGTAAATTTCGGGCACTTCCAGCTCAAACAACCGCTCCAGGAAAGCTGGGGCGGCGCGGGAGAGGATGATTTTCGGCGTGCCGTTAATGACTTCCACGCGGTGCACTACGGCGCGCACGGTGTCGCCCTTGCGGAAACGGTCCTTGGGGATTTGCTCGCCCTTGGGCATCACCAGCTCGTTGTCGTCCTTGTCCATAATGAGGGCCTCGCGGCTCCACACCTGGTAGACTTCACCGGTGACGATTTCGCCTACCTGGTCCTTGTATTTCTGGTACAGGTTGTCGCGCTCCAGGTCTTTCACGCGCTGAATCAGCGTTTGGCGGGCCATGAGCACGGCGCGGCGGCCGAAATCCTCCAGCTTCACGCCTTCGGCTACGGATTCGCCGACCTCAAAGTCGGGCTCGATTTTTTGGGCTTCGGCCAGCGGAATTTTGTCGTGGTCCCAGATATCCTCCGAGTTGTCGTCCACGATTTCGCGGTTGCGCCAGATTTCGAGGTCGCCGTTATCGGGGTTGATGATGACGTCGAAGTTTTCGTCCTGGTCGTACTTCTTCCGAATCATGGTACGAAACACGTCGTCCAAGATGCTCATCATCGTGGGCCGGTCGATGTTTTTGCTCCGGGCAAATTCGCCGAAGGATTCAATGAGTTCGTGGCTGTTCATAGAGGCAGAACTGTATTTATTTGAAAGAGATAACAACCTTGGCTTCCTTAATGTCCCCGAAGGAATAAAAAGCGGCGGGCAGGGTGGTTTTCTTGGTTTTTTGCTTGATGACTTCCTCGATTTCGACGCCTTCGGGAGTGGCGGCAGTGAGGATGCCGGTTTTCTCGGTGCCGTCGGCCAGCTTCAGGGCCAGGGAGCGGCCGATGTGGCGCGGGTACTGGCGCGGGTCGGTGAGGGGCTGGTCGGCGCCGGGGCTGGTGACTTCCAAGGAGTAGGCCGATTCTTCGCCGTAGTGCTCGTCGATGCGGCGGCCCAGGCGGCGGCTGATGGTGGCGCACGACTGGATGGCGAGGCCCTGGGGGCCGTCGAGCGTCACGGTGACCTTGGGCAGCACCGAATCGGAGACGGTGAGGCTCACGATGAACAGCTCCTCGTCGCCGATGGCGTCGTGGAGCATTTCCAGCAGCAGGTTGCGGTCGAAGTGCATAGAGTTTGAAACAAGCGGGCAAAAAAAGAGGGGACTGCGCGTCCCCTCTTTATCAGATTGAATACCAACTTCGGGGCAAAGGTACGATAATAAGCCGCCGAATGCAAGACGGGCTTAGTGGCGCACTTCCAGCCAGCCCTTCACGGTTTGGCGGCGCTCGCCTTCGAAACGGTAATAGTAGACGCCATCGGGCAGGCCGGCGGCGTTCCAGTCGTTGCGGTACTGGGCGGCGTGGTACACTTCCTGGCCCCAGCGGGAATACACGCGCAGGGTAGGCAGTTCGCAAAACTGGCGCTGAATGAAGAACTCATTTAGTTGGTCGCCGTTGGGCGTGAAGATGTTGGGCAACGGCTGGGGCTCGCCTACAACCACCGGCGGCAACGTGATGGTGCGGGGACAGCCGCCGGCGTAATCGATGCGCAGCACCGGCACGAAGGTGCCCGCCGTGATGTAGGTATGCGACTCAATGGCCGGACGCTGGAAATAGCCGCTGACTTCGCCATCACCAAAATCCCAGGAATAGCGGGCCACATAGTCGTTAGGCAAAGCGGGCAGTTTGAGCGTGAAAGGCGGAAAACCAGCTATATCGGGGCGCAACGGGCAGGAGGGTGGTGGTTGGTCGAGGACCGGAGCATCCGGCACCAGCAGAATGCGCACGGCGCGCTGGCTTTTGCAACCATCGGCGCTGTTGAAGCTGTAGGTGGCCACAGCGTAAGTGGCACCGCCGCTGGTTGATATCTGGGCCGGGTTGAACAGGCCCGTGGTACTCACTCCATAGCCGGCCCAGGTACCCCCGGCCGGCGACGCCCGAAGCTGGAAGGCGCGGAAAGGCTTGCCGCACAAAGTAGTATCGGCGCTCACCACCAACGGCTGACCCAGCACCCTGACATTGATTGAGCCGCTGCCGCACCGGCCGTCGACGTTGAAGGAGTAGGTGATGGTATAGGTACCGGGACCGACCATATAGGGCCTGAAATAGCCCTGGCTAACGCCGGGACCCGAAAATTCGCCCCCGGCGGGCCGGGCTTGCAGCAGGATGCTGCTCAGGGTGCCGGGCGCCGCCACGCAAAACGGCCCGATGGGGTCGATGATGGCGACCTCGGGAGCTATTAGATTAATGGCCAGCCTGGTGGATGCGCAACTACTGCCCGCTGGTGGGGTGTACGTCAGCGTATTGGTGCCGAGCAGGGCCGGCGTGGGCACAAACTGAAACCCGCCGCCCGGCGCAGGCGCCACGCCGGGGCCAGTCCACACGCCGCCGGCCGGGTTTCCGCCCAATGGCAGGGGGCCGGCCCCCACGCACAGCTGCCGGGTGCTGGTGCCTGCCACCGGGGCTACGGCAATTTTCAGGGAAGCATCGTTGCAGTTGCTAGCCGGGGCGGTGCTGGAATAATAGTAGGCCAGCAGAGGGATGACAAAGGAATTGCGGCTGGTCTGGCAATGAGCGCAAATGGCCTGATATAAGGCCCCATCGGGCCCAAAACGGCTGATGCCGTGGGTGTGGTCGCCGGTGTAGCAGGCGCCGAAATCGAGGGTGCGGCCGCGGGCGCTGAGCTGGGCAACGTAAGTCGACTCGTAGGGCCGGGCGCCTGTAGTGAGCGGCAACCCCTGGGTGAAGCCAACGGCGGCCAGGTAGATGGCGCCGCAGTCATCAACCCGAAAGGCGCTTAGGGTAAGGTCGTTGAATGTATGCAAAGCCCCCAGGCTGGTGGTGAAAAGGCTGGTACCTAAATCGGCCGAGAACTGCTGCACGAAGATGCCGCCATCGCCCAGGCTGCCCGGGGTGGTGGGCAGCTGGCCGTTGCTAAGGCCGGCGATGTAGATGGTGGACGCGGCATCGGCCTGGATGAATTCGGCCGCGTCGGCGTCGGCGGTGCCGGTGCGGCAGAGGTAGCGCAGGGCCTGACCGTCGGAAGTGAGGGCGGCCACAAAGCCGTCGGCCCCGCCTTTGTTGGCGGGCTGGAAGGCGCCCGCAGTGATGGGCAGGTCGGCGCTGGTGCTGCTGCCGGCCACGTACACCAGCCCATTGGGAGCTAGGGTGAGGCCAAAAGCCGCATCGGCCGACCGGCCACCGACGAATGCGCTCCATTGCAACGTCTGCAAATCCGGCGACAGCCGGCACACCACGGCATCGGTGGCGCCGCCGCGGTAGGTGGTTTGGAAGGCATTCAGGCCCGGGAAATCAGCGCTGGCCGTGCTGGTGGCCACGTACACATTGCCTTGGCCATCGACCTGCACATCGCCCCGCCAGGCGGCGAAGCCTAGCTGCGGCAGAGCCGTGGTATTGGCATTGCCCGTGGTACTGGAGCCCGCAAACGGCAAGCCGTCGGTGCCGGAACCGCCCAGGTAGGTGCTGCCCACCAGGCGCCGGCCGTCGGCGCTGAGGCGGGTTACGAACAAATCGGCCCCTTCGGGGTAGGCTATTCCGTACTCCGGGATGACGGGAGGGCCGCCCTTGAAGCGACGAAGCGAAAAGAAGGAATGCGGAAAATTGGCCGAGCCAGTGGTACCCAACACCACCAGCTCGCCAGCGCCATCTACGGCCAGGCGGTGGGGCACGTCGGTGCCGCCGCCGCCCAGGTAGGTGGCGTAGACGCGGGCCGCGGGGCCAAACTGCCGGGGGTCGTACTTAATAATGGCGACATCGATGGAGCCGTTGAAGCTGGGGTCGAAAGCGCCAGGGCTGGTGGGGTAGCCCTGGGCGAAGACCGTTCCGGCCGAGTAGAGGTTGCCCTGGGCATCGTAGGTGGCGGTGTGGCCCCAGTTGTCGGCCGTGGAGCCGGTGAAGGTGGCGAAGACCACCACCGGGTCGATGACCAGCGGGCGCCGGGCGTCGTACGGGCCCAGGGCAAACGTGACGGTGCTGCCCGCCAGCGCAAACGCGCAGGCCACCGGCTGGTGGCGGCCGGCGGCATCGACCTGCCAGGCGCGGGGCGCCTGCTCCGTGACCTGGCCCACGCGGGTACTCACCACCAGGTTGCCGGCGGCGTCGAGGCGCAGGCCGTCGGTGCCTTCGTACTGCAGCGCAATGGCGGCGGGACGGCCTTCGGGCTGCACCGTGAAAGTGTATTCGAGCTGCTGAGAAGCGTTTTCGTAAACGCGCAGGCCGATGCCCGGATACACGGCGGCGTACTGCACGGCGCGGAAACTGGGCACATCGCGCGCCCAGCGGGCCGAGTCGTTGCCGCAGAAGTAGTTGCGCCGCTCGGCGGTTTGCTGTTCGCCGACCGGGCCGCCGGGCAGGGCGCCCAGCAGCCGCACCCGGTAGGCGTGGCCTTGCGGCCGGGCGGCGGTGTCGGAAGCGGCGGCGTGGTGCCGGCGGGGGGTGAGGAGGGCGTAGGTGAAGCCGTTGTTTTCGATGAACAGCTGCCCGGCGGCCAGAGGCGCGGCAAACCGCACTGCCGCCGGCCACTGGCCTTTGTTCTGAATAAATTCGGCCGTGGCCGGTGGCGTTGGGGCGGGCGAAACCCGCCCGACGGCCATTCCCACGCACCCGAGCCACAGCAGCAGCGTAATCGTTTTAATCATAGCCAGAACCGATGTGAGCGTGAGGGCGCAAGTACCGGGACCAGCTACAGGCACGCAAGTCGACTTTGCAGCTTTTCAGACTTTGCCGGAATTGAAATTCATGCTGAAAACCGGCCTTACAGGCTTGCTGACAATCTTTTTAGCAGACTTTTCATTGTGGCTGTCGCACGCGGTGGCTTATGGTTCGTGAGCTTAGCCATGTCCTTTTCAATTTGGCGGCCCAAAACCTGCGCCAGCTGCCGCGGTTGCTGAGGGCGCGGCCCGTAGCTTGCTGTCGATTTTCATTCCCATCCCCATTTTGTTTAACTCCATGAAAACCAAAATCCTGTTCCGCCACCTTGCTCTGGGCTTGGCCACGGCCCTCACCACCAGCGCGGCTTACGCCCAGGCTACTCCGGCCGCGCCCGCCATGCCGGCAGCGCCAGCAAAGGAAAAACCCAGCCCGGCCGCCACGGCCACCGGCAAAATCGGCAGCACCGACGTGACGGTGAAATACAGCAGCCCGGGCGTGAAGGGCCGCAAAATTTTCGGCGGGCTGGAGCAATACGGCAAAGTGTGGCGCGCCGGGGCCAACGAGGCAACCACCGTGGAATTCAGCAAAGACGTGAAGGTGGAAGGCAAGGCCTTGCCGGCCGGCAAGTACGGCTTCTTTGTGATTCCGGCCGAGAGCGGGCAGTGGACGGTCATCTTCAACAAAGTGCCTAACCAGTGGGGTGCCTTCAAATACGACGAGAAGCAGGACGCCCTGCGCGTGATGGTGACGCCCCGCAAGAGCGCCAGCCTGACCGAGCGGCTGGTGTACGAAGTGAAATCGCCGGGGCTGGTGCTGCGCTGGGAAAACGTGGAAGTGCCGGTGGCTATTAAATAAGTACCTGAATAACTATAGCGTGGACTCTGTGAGTCCACGCATGGCGCGCTCCATACGCGGACTCGCAGCGTCCACGCTACATACTTTTGCGCCAATCCCAACCTGACATCTCATGGAATACAAGCTCACCCAATACAGCCACGGCGCGGGCTGCGGCTGCAAAATCGCGCCGGCCGTGCTCGACCAGATGCTGCACACCAGCATCGCGCAGCCCCAACACCCCAAGCTGATGGTGGGCAATGCCAGCCGTGACGACGCGGCCGTGTACGACATCGGCGGCGGGCAGGCAGTGATTTCGACCACCGACTTCTTTATGCCCATCGTGGATGATGCGTATGATTTCGGGCGCATTGCCTCGGCCAATGCCATTTCCGACGTGTATGCCATGGGCGGGCGGCCGCTGCTGGCCATTGCCGTGCTGGGCTGGCCCGTGGATAAGCTGCCGCCCGAGGTAGCGCGCCGCGTGCTGGAAGGCGCCCGTAGCATCTGCGCCGAGGCGGGCATTCCGCTGGCCGGCGGCCACAGCATCGATTCGCCGGAGCCCATTTTTGGGCTGGCCGTGACGGGCATGGTCGACATTAAAGACCTGAAGCAGAACGACACGGCCACGGCCGGCTCAGAGCTGTTTCTCACCAAGCCGCTAGGCGTGGGCATCATGACCACGGCGCAGAAAAAGGGCATTCTGCGCGATGAAGACGCCGCCCTGGCGCCGGCTCAGATGATGCAGCTCAATAAGATTGGAGCCGAGCTGAGCAAGCTCTCCGCCGTGACGGCCCTGACCGATGTGACCGGCTTTGGCCTGCTGGGCCACCTGGCCGAAGTGTGCGAAGGCAGCCACCTGACGGCCGAAATCGACTTTACGAAAGTTCCGCGCATTGCTGCCGCCGAAAGTTACCTGAAGCAGGGCAGCGTGCCCGGCGGCACCGGCCGCAACTGGGCCAGCTATGGTCATAAAATCGGTAAGGTGACGGACGAGCAGCGCGCCTGGCTCTGCGACCCGCAGACCTCGGGCGGCCTGCTGGTGTGCGTGGCGCCGGGCGGCCGGGCGGCGGCACTGGAAGTATTTGAAAAGCACGGGCTGGCGCTGGAAAGCTTTGGGCACTTGCGCGAGCACGCGGAGGGCGAGGCCTGGGTGCAGGTGAGCGCCTAACGCCGGTTTCGCTGGATGAAGACTTCCCTTTTCCGCCCGCTGCTGGAAGTGGCTGTGGTGCTATTCGTGGTGCTGGGCGCGGCGCGCTGGCTGAGCGGGCTGTTTTCGAAGCGCACCCAGGTGTACCGGGCCACGGCGGCGCGGCAGCTGCGGCTGCTGTTCTGGCCGCTGCTGGCGCTGGGCGCGGGCCTGAGTGTGCTGCCCACCCTGGCTTTGGGCGACGAGCCGGCCAGCGCTTTTGAGTGGGCCCTCACGGGCGGCTTCCTGCTCTTCACGCTGCTGCTGAGTGGCCCGGCGCTGCTGCTGCACCTGCGCTACTGGACGCTGAACCACGAAACCACGCTGGTTTTTCAGCCCAATGAAAATCGCTTCGAAGTGTACGAAGCCGGCCAGCGCCTACCCTTTGCCCGGCGCGACCTGGCCCGCATCGAGCGGGTGACGTGCCGGGCGCGCCGCACCTTCTGGTCGAAATACGATTACCTGCGCCTGCACCTGGTGGATGGCCGCGTCATCGTCCTCACCTCGCTGCTCACGGAGCTGGAGCCGCTGGCGGCCTTTCTGCGGAGCGTGCCCACGGAGCGGCGCGCGGCAGCGTGGTGCTGGGTGTAGAGGCTGGCAATCTATAATCGACTGTCATCCTGAGCACAGCGAAGGACCTTATCACGCCAAAACGTTTTGCAGTAAACCAATCGATGCAGACGTGATAAGGTCCTTCGCTGCGCTCAGGATGACAGTTTTGCCCTATGTTCCCTCTACTTCCGCCTATACAAGCCCGGCGTGCTGGTGGGCTCATACGGCCCAAACACGCCGGGCAGCAACTGCTTGAGGCGCAGCACGTGCCGGCCCTGGTCGAGCAGGTAGGCGGGTGGGTTTTCGCCCATTTTCTGCGCCACGCGCACCACGGCGGCGTACTCGTTGAGGTGGCCGAAATCGGCTTGCGAGAGCGACCAATCGAGGTAGGGCGTGGCGGGATGGTTGTGGAAATAGGCGCGGTCGTCGGGGCCGAGGATGAGCAGTGTTTGGTCGTGCAGGGCGGCGTAGCGTGGGTCGGGCGCGAGGCCGAAGCGGCTTTCGGCGGGCATGTGCAGCAGGCTTTCGAGGCGGGGCACGTGGGCCCGATAGCGCAGCACCACTGCCGCGTTGATGATGAGCAGCAGCAGAAGCTCCTGTAGCAGCGGCCGGGGGCTGCGCTGCCACAAAAACAAGCTGAAATACGCCAGCGGCGACAGCAGCAGCACCAGCACGCCCGGCGCCGTGCCGCGCTCCACGGCGGCCGTGGCAATGGCCACCACCAGCCACACCAGCATCAGCTGCCGGAACTTGGCCTGAAACACCAAGCCCAGCGACGTACCCAGCGAGCGCAACAGCGCCAGCACCAGCACCACGCCCGGCACAATGAGCAGGCGCAGCTGCAAGCCCGCCGGCAAGCCACTGGCAATCAAATCAGTCAGGCCCGGCTGCAGATGAAACTGCACAAACCCCGGCAGTGCCCCGATGTAGAAAAAGAACGTGGCCACCAGCGCGTATGGGAAGAAAAATCCGCACAGCAGCAGCAACGAGCTCCGAAAGGAATTTGCCGCAAAAATGACCACCGCAAACAAGCCTACTATCAGGAACAAGGCCAGCGGCAGGTAGCACAATGCCCCCAGCCCAATCAGAAAACCGGCCCGAAACAGGCGGCGGTTGTCGTAGCCCTCGCGCGAGGTGGGAAGGAGTGCGCTCAGGGCAAACACCACGAACGTATTGCCCAGCAGTAGCGGCGACAGCGCGTCCAAATCGGTGCTGACGCTTCCCAGCAGCAGGTAGGTGAGGGCGGCCACGTAGCCGCGCTCGGGGTGCACGTCGTAGCGGTTGAACACGAGGTTGAGCCGCAGCGCCTGCACCAGCAGCAGCCCCAGCGCCACCACCCGATAGAGCCACACCGGCCGGGCCAGCACCGCATCGAGCCCGCCGAAGAAGGCGGCGGCCAGTGGCGCGGTGCCATCGTAAAGGTCGCGGTATGGCATGGCGCCGCCGTGCAGGCGCTCGCCCACCAGCAGGGCGCGCAGCTCGGCGGCCGTCACGGGCAGGCCGGCCCACAGCAGCGGCAGGCGCAGGGCCAGCACCAGTATCAGCAGCGCCAAGAGCTGGGCGGGCAGGGAGCTTTTGAAAAAGCGGAGCAATGGAAGAAGCGCGAAGTTCGGACTGCAAAGCTAGCGCGGGGGCAGCGCGCACTTTCTTTTCGCGTCCTTGCACTGCCAAGCCGTTGTTCCGCGGCGCGAACTGGAATTTCGCGCTACTACCGCGCTAGTCGGCGCGCCAAGGCCGGTGGGCGTCGAAGAGCAAAAAGCCCAGGTTGAGAATGACCTGGCTGGTGGCCTGGTGGTAGTCGTAGGTCTGGCCGGCGTAGGTGAAGCGCTGCGTGTAGGGCGTGAGGCTGTGTTCGTAGCGGGCGTTCAGGTCGAAGCGCCAGATTTTCATACCGATGCCGGCCTGGGCCAGCAGCTGCACCGGCCGCACGCTGCGGTAGAGGCTTTGCACCAGCGGCACGTACACCTCGCCCCCGGTTTCGGGGCCGTAGGTTTCGCGCAGGTTGTAGGCCAGTACCGGGCCGGCCAGCAGGTAGCCCCGGCGGCCCAGGCGCAGCCCCGCCAGCGCCGCCACCTCGAACCGCTGCAGGCGCGGCGTGAAGATGACTAGGTTAGGCCACGGCGCCGTCGGCTGGCTATAGTAAGCAATTCCATACGCCTGCCCCAGCACCGAGCTATAGGCCACTTCGGGCTGCACAAACAGCCGCCCCACGCCCAGCCCCACCCGCGCGTAGGCGCTGAAGCGGTTGCCGGTGTCGTCGAGCCGCGAGCCGTCGATGTCCGTCTGCAGCTGAAACTGGGCCACGTCGAGGCGCGTCTGGCGGGCCAGCGTCTGGCCCATGCTGAAGCTGGCCGCTACGCCCGCCTCCTGCAGCCGCTGGGCAGCGGCCCCGGCCGAAGCACCCAGCAACACCAGTAGCAGCAGCGCTGCCCGGCGGGCCAGAGCATTCAGACTATTCGTTAAATAAGAGAGAGAAGAATTGTTCATGTTATTTATAAAGCATTGAAATCAATGAAAAGGAAGCCCATAGCCCTAGCGGCCAATGGCCAACCCGATGCGTAGCAGGCCTGTGAGCCGGAGGTGGAGGCCACCGGGCGAGGGCTCGGTTGGCACGGGCTGGTCGGTGAGGTGGAAGGGCAGCGCCAGCGCCGCATCGATGGAGCCGTAGCGGCCCAGGCGGCGCTGCAGGCCGTACACCAGCGCCGCATCGAGGCGCACCACGCGCCCGCCGTAGTCGTAGCCGAAAAAGGGCGTTTCCTGCGCCTGCCGGCCCACGCTGCTGCCCAGGGCCAGCGACAGGTAATTGGCCGAGAAGTTACTGGCGCTTTTGCCCTTCCGAATGCGGCGGTTGAGGTTGTAGTAATAGCGCCCGGCCAGTTGCGAGCGCAGGGCAAAGCTGTTGGTCAGGCGCTGCGTCGGCATCTCCCGAAACCGGATGAAGTCGGGGCTCACCTCCCCCATCACCGACCACGCCGTGCCCACTTTGCGCTCGTAGCCGAGGTGCACACCGGCGCGCAGGTAGTCCAGCCCCAGGCTGCCGGCCGTGGTGGTAAAGTTGTTGAGGCCCAGCTTCCAGAGGCGCTGCTCCTCTATTTGCAGGCGCGCGATGCGGCTGTAGGTGGCCTGCAGCGAACCTTCGGCGGGCAGCGGCTCGCGGGTGGTTTCCTCGCTGTAGCTGATGCGCGACGAATCGGGCGGGGCCGTTTGCGCGGCGACGGGCCGCATCATTCCGCTAAGGCCCAGCACGAAGGCTGCAAACTGAAGAGGTTTAACGTTTTTAAAAACCGACATGACTAATGAAATGAGGCAGTAAATCAGGGCCGTGCCGTGAGCGACTGCGGCTGTTGAATGGAAATAGGCGCGTAGGAAGTGCTCACGCGCAGCAGCGGCAGCGGCGCCGGGCGCGTGAGCTGCAGCACGTGGCGGCCCGCGCTCTGGCGGGCGGCGGCGGCCAGCTCCGGCGGCAGCTGCAGCGGCCCCTGGCTGCAGCTCAAGCGGTAGCTGAACCGCTCGGGCCGGGCCAGCACCAGCTTCACTTCGGTGCGCTCGGCTTCGATGTCGAGGCTTTTCAGGCCCTCGGCCGGCTCCACCGCAATGGTGCCGTAGCGGTTGCGAATGGTGTAGCGGCCGGCTGCCCCCAGCAGGCTCACGGCCGATTTATCGGCGTCGCAGTCCAGGGTCAGGTCGGTGTCGCGGCCGGTCAGGTCGGCGTATTTGGCGGTCACGGTCAGGCTGCCGCGCAGGCGCAGCAGGGTAATCGGGCCAAATTCCTGGCTGATAGTCTGCCGGCCGGTCAGGCCCGTGAAAGCGGTCTGGCCGTAGGCGTTGCGCAGCTCCACGGCCACGTTGGCCGGCACCATGAGCGTGTAGTCGGCGCGCAGGTCGCTGCGCAGGGCCGGCGCGCTGGCGGCCAAGGCAAAGTAGTTCACCACGTCGATAGTGCGGCCGTGGGCTTCAAACTGGTAGCGCGCTACCGGCAGCTCCTGCTCGGCCACGGCCCGCTCGGGGTGCCGGGCACTGAGGCGCAGCACCAGCCGCACAGTGGGCTGGTCCCAGCCCTGCACCCGCACGGCCGCCTTTTCGGCCCGAATGCGTACCAGCGTACCCGCCGGGCAAGGCAGCTGCTGCTCGATGGTGCGCGTCACGACCTGCACCGTGCGCGTCGCCGGCGCTTGGGCCCGGGCCGTGGGCACGGTGCCCGCCGAGCTCAACACCAGCCAGAAGCACCAAAGCCACGGATGATAAAAGGAGAGGGATTTCATGAGACGATGAGTAAGCGAATGAGTTCGCGCGTGACGGTGGCTTTCAGGGTGGCGACCTGCGTTTGGTGCTGCACCAGTTCCGGGCTGTTGCCGTGCTGGCGGGTGTACTGGGCCAGTCCTTTTTCTTCGGTTTCCAGCTCCAGCAGCTGGCTGCGCAATGATTGAAAATTAGCCGACTGGCACACCGCCGGCAGCGACTGGCAGTGCGCGTCGATGAAAGCCCGGCCCTCGGCTTCCAGCGGGTCAGCAGCCAGGGTTGTGGCGGCGGGAGGCAATGTTATTTGCTCTTGCGTGTAAGCCACGGTTTCGCGTGGCCCGCTATCGGCAGCGGGGGCCCGCAGGCCCCACCAGCCAGCCAGCACCAGCAGCACGCTGGCCGCAAGTGCGGCCAAGTGGCGCGCGGTGGCCGTGGTCGGCCACAGGCGCCGAACCACCGCGCCGGCGGGCTGCTGGGTGGCCGGCGCTACTTCCGGTTCGGCAGCCGGGGCATCCAGCCGGGCGGCAATGGCATTCCACAGCGCGTCGTCGGGCTGGTGAATGGGCAGCTCAGTGACGGCGCGGGCCAGCGTTGCCTCAGCATCCAGCGACGCGGCGATGCGGGGCCACAGCTCATCGGCGGGCTCGTGCTGGGGCAGCTGGGCAATGGCGCGGCGCAGGTGGGGCCGGCCGGGTTCGGGTAGTTCGGACGGGGCGCTCATGCGGAATACAGGTATTGAAGTTTGACTTGCAGCTGCCGCTTGGCGTGGTAGAGCTGCGATTTGCTAGTGCCCTCCGACACGCCCAGCAGCTCGGCCACTTCGCGGTGCGAGTAGCCCTCCACCTCCACCAGGCAGAACACGCTACGGTAGCCGGCGGGCAGCTCGCCGATGGCTTTGTCGAGAGCCTCGCCGGTCAGGCCGTCGTGCCAGGCCACCAGCGGTTCGGCGTGCCGCAGGGGGTCGTACACTTCCATCTGGCTTTCGCGGCGGAGCAACTGCAGGGCCTGCCGCACCACGATGGTCCGAATCCAAGCCCCCAGCGTGGGCTCCCGCCGGAAGGTGTCGAGCTGCCGGAACACCCGCACGAAGGCCTCCTGCAAGGCATCGTGGGCCAGGTCGGCATCGCGCAGAATGCGCAGGGCGCAGGAAAACATGGCCGCCTTGTAGCGCTGGTAGAGCTGCTGCTGCGCGGGCCGGTGCTGGGCCAGGCAGCCGGCCAGCAGCTCAGGTTCGGAAGTAGCAGCGGTGTACGGGTGGGACACAGAAGGGAGATTTGCCGCAAAGTGCCGGGCCGCGGGCCAAAGGTTGGTTGGGTGGCAAAAAATATTTCTGAACCGCCGCCCTTGGCGAGCTGCCCCGCCGGGCTTTCGGCCGGGCAAAGCCGGTTATTCACCGCAACCCTGGCAATCGTACCTTTGCCAGTCAATCAGTGTTATGGAAAGCAAACGACAACAGAAAATGGCCAGCCTGCTCCAGCAGGAATTGGCCGCCGTGCTCCAGCGCGACCTGCCGCACCTCTTCGGGGGTGGGCTGGCGCCCAGTATCAGCACCGTGAAAGTGACGCCCGACCTGGGCCAGGCCCGCGTGTACCTCAGCCTGCTGCTGGGCAACAACGCCACCGACCGCCTCGAAATCATCAAGGACAACGCCAAGGAAATCCGCCACGCCCTGGCCAAGCGCATCCGCCAAACGGCCCGCGTGGTGCCCGAGCTCATTTTTTTCCACGACGACAGCGCCGCCTACGCCGCCCACATGGACCAGGTCCTCGGCACGCTCTCCATCCCGCCCGCGCCCAAAGAGGAGCCCGGCGAGGACGACGACAAACCCGCCCGCCCGCGTTTGTTCAAGGGTGAATGAGTGAATGGGTGAATGGGTGAATGGCTCTAGGTCTTGCACTCATTTGCCCAACTGCCTTATTCACCCATTCACCTATTCACCCATTCACCCATTGTACTACGACCCGATTAAGAAGACGCTCGGCGACGTTTTTAACCGCACGCCGTGGCTGCGCCGCCTGTTTTATCACCTGCTCGACCTCTTGCTGCTGCGCACCTGGCACGTGCACCGCGAGCTGCGCCGCTGGGCCAAGGGCCGCACCCAGGAGCCGCTGAATATTCTGGACGCCGGCTCCGGCTACGGCCAGTACACCTACTGGATGAGCGGCTTGAGCGACAAGTGGAACATCCTGGCCGTGGACGTGAAGGAAGACCAGGTGGCCGATTCCAACGCCTTTTTCCGCCAGATTGGGCGGCGCAATGTGCAGTTTGCGGTGCAGGACTTGGTGCTGTACCAGGAGCCGAACTCGTTTGATTTGGCTTTGTCCGTGGATGTGATGGAGCACATTCTGGAAGATGTAGAGGTGTTTCGCAACATCCACGCCTCGCTGAAGGACGGTGGCATGCTCCTGATTTCGACCCCCAGCGACCAAGGCGGCTCCGACGTGCACGACGATGGCGAAACCAGCTTCATCGAAGAGCACGTGCGCGACGGCTACAACATCCGCGAAATCCAGCAAAAGCTCACTACCGCCGGTTTCGAGCGCGTGGAAGCCCGCTACTCCTACGGCGAGCCTGGCCAGATTTCCTGGCGCCTGAGCATGAAATATCCCATTTTGATGCTGGGCAAGTCGCGCCTGTTTTTCATCCTGCTGCCGTTCTATTACCTCCTCACCTTCCCGTTCTGCCTGCTGCTCAACTGGCTCGACGCCCGCACCGTGCACGACTCAGGCACGGGCCTCATCGTAAAGGCCTGGAAATAGCGCCAACGCGCCGGAGCCGGCCCGCGTTAGCCGGTTTTCAATAGTTTTACCCGAACTTGCTCCCTCCCAGACGGCCCGCCTTTCTGCCCGCTAACCCCCATTCGTGAGAGTCCCCCTCCTCATTGCCCGGCGCTACTTCCGCTCGAAGAACAAGCGCAACATCATCACCATCATTTCCAACATTTCGATGATTGGCGTGGCGGTGGGCACCATGGCGCTCATTATTGTGCTGTCGGTGTTCAACGGGCTGGAGGATTTGGTGCGCACGCTCTACGGCAAGTCGGACCCCAACCTCGTCATCTCGGCCACAAAAGGCAAGGCCTTCCCCGTCGACCGCACCTTTCTGGTGAAGCTCGAAAACACGCCCGGCGTGGCCCTGCTCACCGAAGTCATCGAAGACAATGCCCTGCTGCAATACCACGACCGCCAGATGGTGGTGAAAATGCGCGGCCTCTCGGACAATTACTTCGGCCAGAGCCAGATTGACGCCAACATCCGCGAGGGCGACCACCGCCTGCGCCGCGACAGTCTGGAGTTGGCCCTCGTCGGAGCCGGCGTGCAGCACGAGCTCAGCATCACCCTCAACAACCGCCTGGCGCCCATGCGCCTGCTGTACCCACGCAACACGCCCGGCAAAAAGTCGCTCAGCATCGACCCCAGCAAGGCCTTCAACGAGGAAGACCTGATTGCGGGCGGCGTGTTCCTCATCGAGCAGCACATCGACGACAGCTACATTTTCGTGCCCCTCGAATTTGCCCAGCGCCTGCTCGGCTACACCAACCGCCGCACGGCCCTCTACGTGAAAGTGGGCCAGAGCTTCGAGATTGAAAAGGTAAAAAACCAGCTCCGCAAGCAGCTCGGGCCTGCCTTCAAAGTGCAGGATTCCGACGAGCAGCACGTGAGCCTGTTCAAGGCCATCAAGGTGGAAAAGCTGTTCGTTTTCATCACCTTCACGCTCATTCTGCTCATCGCCTCGCTCAACATCTTTTTCTCGCTCTCGATGCTGGTCATCGACAAGAAAAAGGACATTGCGGTGCTGCTGGCCATGGGCGCCAGCCAGAAAACGGTACGCCGCACCTTCCTCTACGTGGGTGCCATTGTGGCGCTGGTGGGCGCGGCCACGGGACTCGTGCTGGGCGTCACGCTGTGCTGGTTGCAGCAGCGTTTCGGCTTCGTGAGCATGGGCATGGCCACGAGCGTGGTAGATGCTTACCCGGTAAAAATGCAGTCGTCGGATATCATTTTTACCTGTATGTCCATCATTCTTATCACGCTGGCCGTGAGCATTCGGCCTGCCCTGAATGCCAGCCGCCTCGATGTGCGCGAGAATTTATAGCCCTGGCGGCATCCCAGCGGCCTTTCAGCCGTAAGGACGAAGCCGCCCCTTGGGCCGCCAAGCTCTGCCGTGCACATTTCCGCTTTCGGCCCTAACTTGCGCCCTCCGCGTGCCCGGCTATGAAAGTATCTACCGCAGAACCGTTTCAAATCGTTTACTCGCTCTTCGAGCACGAGTTCCTCGGCCATTTGTTTGCGGCCTACGTGGTGCAGCTCGGCCCGCGGGGCCAGCTCACGCTGCAGCACCAGACGGTGTCGGGCAAAAACGCCCACGAATTTGCTGCTGGCCTCGATGCCGTTGATTTTGAATTGGTTGAACTATGCGACCAGATTCAGCAGGAGGCCGTGGTGAAGGAATTCTGGCCCCGTAAAATCGCGACGGCCGAGTTTTTCCTGAAGACTTACAACGCCGAAAAGGGCGACAAGCCGCTGCAGGAAGTCATTTCCCGGCACGTGCAGAGCCGCATGGCGGGCATCCTGAGCCGACTGGCAGGCAAGCAGGTTTTCATCATGGGCCGCGACGGCGAACCCACTTGGAAGGAAATCGGGCTGGCACCGGCCAAAGCGTCCATCCTGTTCCACTTCCGCCGCAACGAAGAAGGCACGCACTACTTCCCCACCATTCAGTACCAGGGCCAGAAGCTTGATTTTCAGTATAAAGACGCCGTATTGGTGTGCCTGCAGCCGGCCTGGTTGCTGCTGAACGACTTGCTCTACACCTTCCGGACGGAGGTAGACGGCAAGAAGCTGCTGCCGTTTTTGAAGAAGAAATTCATCGTGGTGCCGCGCAACGTAGAGGAAAGCTATTTCCAGAAGTTTGTGGCGCCGCTCATGGAATCGTTCGAGGTGCACGCCCGGGGGTTCGACATTCGCTCGGAGCGCTACGTGGCCCGGCCCCGCCTCACGTTCAGCGATACCCTGCCGGCCCTGCCCGCGCCCGAGGCGCCCGTACGGCCCCCTGGCCCGCCGCGCCGGGGCCGCATTCCGCTGCCCAAGCCCATTGCGCCCTTGCTCACCGGCGCCGAAACCGAGCAGATTCACTTCGAGCTGAGTTTCCGCTACGGCCCGCACCTCATGCCGCTGGGCACCAGCAAGCCCGTGAGCGTGCACCTCGAAAAGACGCCCGACAGCTACGTATTCCACCGCCTGCTGCGTAACCCCGAACAGGAACAGGCCACTGTAGAAGAGCTGCGCGCCCGTCAGCTCACCGTCGAAAACGGCCACGCCACCCTGCCCAAAGGCGAAGCCTTTAAGTGGCTGCACGACAACACCCCGGCCCTGGCTGAGCTGGGCTACACCATCGAAGCCGCCGACTCGGCCACCAAAAGCTACTTCATTGGGCCCACCAGCGTGCACGTGGGCATTCAGGAAGCCGGCGACTGGTTCGACGTGCGCGGCACCGTGCGCTTTGGCGACATTGAGGTACCGTTTATCCGGCTGCGCGGGCACATTTTGCAGCGCCGCCGCGAATTTAAGCTGCCCAACGGCCAGATTGCCATCATTCCCGAGGAATGGTTTACGGACTACCTGGAGCTGTTTGCCTTCGGCGAAGAAACCGAGGAAGGCCTGAACCTGCGCCGCCACCACCTGGCACTAGTGGCTGATTTGCAAAGCAATGAGCTGGCCACCGTACGTATGGGCCGCAAACTGGAAAAGCTGCGCGACTTCGCCGAGGTGGAAGACCACCCGCTCCCGCTGGGCTTCCTCGGCGAGCTGCGCCCCTACCAGAAGGCCGGCTACAACTGGCTGCGCTTCGTGCAGGACTTCCATTTCGGCGGCTGCTTGGCCGACGATATGGGTTTGGGCAAGACCATACAAACGCTGGCCATGCTGCAGCACCGCCACGAAAGCGGTGAAAATCAGGGCGCTGCCTCGCTGCTGGTGCTACCTACGTCGCTGGTATTTAACTGGCTGGCGGAGGCTGAGAAGTTCACGCCTGACCTGCGCATTCTGGCTTACACCGGCACCTACCGCGACAAAAACCCCGACCGGTTTGCCGATTACGACGTGGTGCTGACCAGCTACGGCATCGTTCGCCTCGATACCGAGCTGCTGGCTAGCTACAAGTTTGATTACGTGATTCTGGATGAGTCGCAGGCCATCAAAAACCCATCGAGCACCACCTCGCAGGCGGTTCGGCAGCTGCGCTCCAAGCACCGGCTCATTCTTACGGGCACGCCGGTGGAGAATAGCACGATGGATTTGTGGTCGCAGATGTCATTTATCAACCCGGGCTTGCTGGGCACGCAGGCGTTTTTCCGCAAGGAATTCCTCAAGCCCATCGAGAAGCACCAGGACGAGGGGCGCACCCGGCGCTTGCATGCGCTCATCAAGCCATTCATTCTGCGCCGGCACAAGGCCCAGGTAGCCAAGGAGTTGCCCGAGAAAACCGAGCAGCTTAGCTACTGCCCCATGACGGAGGAGCAGGCCCACGCGTACGAGGAAACCAAGAGCTTCTACCGCAACAAGATTCTGCAGAATCTGGACGAGCACGGGCCGGCCAGCACGCAGTTTCTGTTGCTACAGGGCCTCACGCGCCTGCGCCAGATTGCTAACCACCCGCGCTTGGCCGACGAGAATTATATCGGCGAATCGGGCAAGTTGCGCGAGGTGCTGCGCATGATTCGCAACGTGGTAGCCGAGGGACACAAGGTCTTGGTGTTCAGCCAGTTTGTGCAGCACCTGGCACTGGTGCGCGCGGCGCTCGATGAGCGGCAGTTGGAATACGCCTACCTCGATGGGGCCACCCGCGACCGGCCCGCCGAGGTGGCCCGCTTCCAGAACGACGAAGAGCTGAAAATCTTCCTCATCAGCCTGAAAGCCGGCGGCGTGGGCCTCAACCTCACCGCCGCCGACTACGTCTTCATCCTCGACCCGTGGTGGAACCCAGCCGTGGAAGCCCAAGCCGTGGACCGCGCCCACCGCATCGGTCAGCTGCGGCCGGTATTCACCTACAAGTTCATTTCGCAGGGCACAGTTGAGGAGAAAATCCTGGCTTTGCAGCGCCGCAAACTGGCCTTGGTGAGCGAACTTATTGCCACGGACGAGGCCGTCATCAAGCACCTCACGCGAGCCGATATTGAGGAATTGCTCGGTTAAAGCATCACTGACCTAATCATACCGCGAAGCTCGGGCATTCCTGGTTTTATATAAGGTTTGAAACAAGGTATTTGTACGACTATGCGCTTTCCCTCATGGCGTGCGAAACGGGGGTTTAGCACATTTCTGGGCTTTGTTTTAAACAGTCAAAATCAAGGATTTTATTTAATCTTTCTGGTTTCTAGTTTAAATTTTCCATATTTGCCCTCTGATTTTTACTTACTGCCCTACGCTTAACCAGTCCCACTTATGATTTGCATCGACTTCTCGCAACACTGGCCGCGATTAGTCCTTGCCCTAGGTATGGTAGTGGCCGGGCAGCACGCAGGGGCTCAGCCCAATCGGCGGCTACCGGAAAAAAAGACGACATCGCCCTCGCCGGCTCCGGCACCATCAAACCAGCTCTCGGCCCTGAAAACGGAAGAAGCTTTGCGCATGCTTCTGCGTGCCGATTCGGTTGCGTCGCAACGCCAGCGGGCAAAGCTGGGTCCGGAGTCCAGCGGCTTGGTCATCGACCAAACCATCACAAAAATTGGCCACGATTTCTACGACCAATTTTATAGTCGTTGGGAAGCACCGGCCGGCATCGGTGACTTTACAATAGCGGTGGGGGAAAAACCTGCCCGCGGCAACAATGCCATTATTACGCTGACGGTCAACGACGAGCAGCTGCTGGAGTTCCCTTTGCAAGGCAAGGAGGAAATGATTTCGGATGCTTCCCAGCAAGCCATTGAAATTGCTGCCAATTCTCTGCAGCAAGCCTTCAACCTCAGCCAGCAGCTGGAGCGCGGCAATAAACAGGCACTGGAAACATATTAGACTTTCTACTCCCACCATTCTTTTCCTTCACCATGAAACCATTATTTACGCTTGTGGGTCTGCTGGCCCTCCTACTATCCGGCCACAGGGTTTGCGCGCAGGACTTTGTGTACGAGCCCAAAAACCCGGCTTTTGGTGGTGGCAACACCTTTAACTACTCGTGGCTTCTGAGTTCGGCCCAGGCCCAGAGCACCATCGTGGACCCGGCCACTAAAACGGCCGCGGCCACTCAGGACCCGCTGGCCAATTTTGCGGCCAACCTCAACCAGCAGGTGCTGGCCCAGTTGAGCAGCCGTCTCATTGCCAATCAGTTCGGGCAGGGCGCTATCAAACCTGGCAACTACACTGTCGGCACCTACCAGATTCAGATAACGCCCGGCGCAACGGGCATCGGCGTGCAGGTCACCGACACCTCCACCGGCAACCAGACCACCATCACCATTCCCAACGGGTTTTAATTCGCGGCGGCTGAACCCTACCGAAAACCTTATTTCACCCCATTTTTCTGCTTCCATGCTCCTGCGTCGCTTGCTGACTGCCGTAGTGCTCCTGCTATTGGCAGGGCTCGGCGGCTGCGCCTCCTATTTTCATCAAACATTTATGAACCCCGACCGCGCCCGGCTCGGGGCCGAGGTCAACGGCAACGAGGTATGGCGCCACCTGCCGCCCGCCCGGCAGCGGGTGGTGGTGGCGGTATATAAATTCCGGGACCAGACGGGACAGTACAAGCCCCAGGCCAACGGTTCCAGCTTCTCGACAGCCGTGACGCAGGGGGCCACCACCGTGCTGCTGCGGGCCCTGGAAGAGTCGCAATGGTTTGACCCCATTGAGCGCGAAAACCTGGGCAACTTGCTGAACGAGCGCAAAATCATCCGCTCAACGCGCGATGAATATGCCCAGCAAACCGGCCAGCGCCAGCCCAATCTGCCGCCGCTGTTGTTTGCCGGCATCATTCTGGAGGGCGGTATCATCTCCTACGATTCCAACATTCTGACCGGTGGGGCCGGCCTGCGCTATTTCGGAGCTGGGGCCTCGGGCCAGTACCGCCAGGACCGGGTGACGGTGTACTTGCGCGCCATCAGCACCAACACGGGCAAAATTCTTAAGACGGTTTACACGTCCAAAACCATTTTGTCGCAACAGGTCGACGCCAGCCTCTTTCAATTCGTGGCCTTCAAGCGCCTGCTCGAAACCGAAACCGGCTTTACCTACAACGAACCGAGCGAGATGGCTGTGAAAGAAGCCATCGAGAAATCGGTGCAGGCGCTCATCTACGAAGGCCTGCTTTCCCGCATTTGGACGTCGACCGATACGGCTGCCACCCGGGGCCTGCCCATGCAGGCATATCTGCGTGAGAAAGACGAAAACCTGGCTTACGACCCTCTGGGCCGCCAAACCAACTATCGCCGGCGCCCCCTTGGCGTGGGCTTTAATGGGGCCGTACAGCTATACCAAGGCGACTTTGCCCTGCCCCAATACCGGGCTGCCGGTGAGGCGACACTGCGCTACCGCTTGGGCGATGGCTATTTCAGCACCTTCTTGAACGCAGGACGGGGCACGCTGGCAGCAGGGCCACAGGGGCAGTACTTTACCCAGCACTTCAACTACGCGGAAGCCGGGCTGCTAGCCTGTCTCTTTCCTTATGACCGGTTTTCGCCCTACCTGTGGGTTGGCGCAGGGGCCTCAGCCAAAGGTTTTTCCAACTTTAGCGACGCCAATAATCTAGTTCCGCACGCCGTAGCAGGCATAGGAGGGGAATTTTTAGTTACACCCAGACTGGGTATCAATGTCGGTATCGATAACCATTTCTACTTATCTGACCGGATTGACCAAGTGGTGCAAGGGAGGTACAATGACTACTATTGGGGTGGCCGGCTAGGTGTTATCTTCTATTTGGGCAAAGGCAATTCAGAAAATTTTTATAAAAAATAAACTTTTTTTTATAAAACACTAAATTGCTGAAATTCAGCAATTTTTAAAATAGTTGCGTCATATATTAAATAGGGAAAATTATATCAAAATTGAAAATGTATAACTTTTAGAACTATTATTAAAATTATTTTTATGAAGAGGATTTGGATTTGGTAGAATGTCAATATACATTTGTCATGTCCTCTGAAAAAGGCAATTGATTCTTGACTGAAAAACAAACCCAATTCCCAACCCAAACCCAATCCAACACTCTCATGAAAAAAATTACCATCCTCGTTGCCACTTTGATGGCTTTCGGCTTCGCCGCCAACGCTCAGTCGTCGCAGGTTTCGACCGCAGCAAGCACCTACCGTAATCCTGCTTTCACGCCTCTGGCTCCTTTCGCTCCGGGTGGGGTTACCCACAACGCCGCGGTGACGGGCGCTGCCGCCGGCACTCCCGCCACTTCCTATGGTTCCTATAATCAGGATTCGCGGGTAGACCAGTCGGGCACGCACAACGAAGCCGCCATCGACCAGGTTGACGCCCGCTCGGGTGCCAATGCCGGTAGCACGGCCAACCTCGTGCAGAGCGGTGACTACAACACGGCTACCCAGAACCAGGCAAGCGCTGGCAACACGGGCTCAGGCCGCAACACCATGTATGCCACCCAGGCTGGTACGTATAGCCAATCTAACCAGTCGCAATACAACGTTGCCGATGCTCACGCTCAGGTAACCCAGGCTGCCGGTTCGTCGGCCAACCTCGCCAGCCAGACGCAGAGCGGCGGCTCGGATTTGAGCGCCTTCATCAGCCAGACGGGTGCTTCCAGCGGCAACCACGCCGACCAAACCCAGAGCAACGCTACCTTCACGACGGCCGTTGCCATTCAGAACGGCTCGAACAGCCACTCCACGCAGAGCCAGAGCGGCTACGGCAACGACGCTGGTGTGCACCAAGGCGTTGGCAGCGGCAACACGGCCATGCAGTCGCAGTCGGGTAGCTACCTCAACGCCAGCATCAACCAAACCGGTGCACTTGCCAGCGGCAACTATGCCAAGCAAGACCAGACGGGCTACAGCAACAACGCTTCGATTGAGCAGCACAGCGCCAACAACTACGCTCAGCAGGCTCAGGGCAACAACACCGGCACCTACCAGAACAACACGTCGGTTATCATGCAGAACAACGTGTCGTCGGCAGCCTTCACCAGCCAGACCGGTGGTGCTTACAACACGGTGGTTGTTAACCAGCACTAATCGTTTGGCGGCTTAGTAAATCAAGCCTGCGAACTAAAATGCGCCAAGTCTTGAGTACCTTCAGGGGTACCCGGGGCTTGGCCCATTTGGTATTATCTTTCCTGCCTTTCTAATCCATCTTTTGCTCCATGAAACAGCTCTCTATTTGCACACTCGCGGGTATGTTAGCCTTGGTTGCCTATTCGGCGCAGGCCCAGCAGCGCATGCCCAGCGAGGCGGCTACATCGGAGCAACGCTTGGTTGAGGACATTGGTTTGGACCAGTTGCCTACAACATCAGGCAGCACGCGCAACAACTCCGTGCTCATTCAAACCGGCACGGGCAACGTGTCCAGACTTGACCAGCAAAGCCTTGCTTCGCCGGAAAACCAAGCTTATCTGGAACAGGTAGGCCTCACCAACACCGCAGGCATGAGCCAGATTGGCGGAGGGAACCGCGTTTATCTCTTGCAAAATGGCGCCAGCAACACGGCGGGATTTACTCAAAGAGGACAGGGCAACACCACGACCATTTCGCAGCAGGGAACTGGCAATAAGATTACCGGCGCCTCCGGAAACAGTGAATTCATTCTGGAGGGCGAACGCAATACCCTCAAAATTTCCCAAACCGGCGTCAATAATACGGTAAAAGGAGAAGTTCGCGAAAGCGACCGGACCTATGACATCCGGCAATACGGAGTCAATAACACCCTCACCCAGATTGAAACTTCTTCGCAAACCCCCAAGGGTTACAGCGTCGAAATGCGCGGCCAAGGCATAAACCTCACCATTGAGCAAAGCAAGGTGGTGCCCGGCGTTCGCTAGGCCTTCCTTGTGCCTGGTACCAAAAGAGGCTTAGTGCGTTCGCGCAGGTAGCCTCTTTTTTATTTTCCGCCATTCGACTTGCTAAATTAACAGGCTCCATTTACTTGGCAAGCCTTCATCTCAACACGGGTTGTTCTAACTCCTCACTTATTATTCCCATGCTGCAACTACTCCTTTTTCTAATGAGCGGGCAAAACCCCGCTGTCCCGCCCTGTCAGGCCCGGCTGGAACTGCACCAACAAGAAGGGATGATGACCGTGACGGGACATTGCCGCAACCTGTTGTCCACGGCCAGCCACTACCGCTACGAATTGCTGACGATACGCGAAGGCGCCAGCGGACGCTCACAGAACACGCAACGCGGCGAATTTGAAGTAGCTCCCCAACAAGAAATATCGTTGTCGCAAACACGGGTCAATGTTTCGGCGCAGGACAAGTACGAGATTCGCTTGCGGGTACTGGATATGGCCGGGCATGCCGTGGCGCAGGATTCCGCTTTTCAAAACGCGGCTCGTTAACTTTATGATTCCATTGTTTGACGCTGTGACGAATACGAGCTTTTTATCTCATACCTGGCAACGGCTGGTATCTGCCTTTGGGTTGTTGTGCTGCCTGTGCGTACTCGGTGCCTGCCAGGAAGACCAAGTAGTGCCGGCTTACTACGGCACCGTGACGGGCACGGTTCTGGACGGGCGCACAAACCTGCCAGTGGCCAATGCCTCGGTGACAACCAATCCGGCCACCAGTTCTTACCTAACCAACGCGCAGGGCAAGTTTCAAATCGACAACGTGCCAGCCGGCCGCTTAGCCATCACCGTTACCAAGACCGATTACCAACAGGTATCGGCCAACGTTACGGTATATGATACGCAGGTAGCTGACGTTTCGCTGGTGCTGACAAAAAGTAGTTCGGCAATTCCGACGGCCCCCACTCGGCCTTCGCCTGCCAACCAAGCCACTGGGCAGCCTACCACGGTAGTATTGGCATGGCATCCCGTTAATGCCACGGCAAGTGACTCGTTGCGCTACGACGTGTTGCTTTTCGAGAGCAACAATGTTAACGCCACGGCTTTGCTCACAAATTCAAAAGACACTACCGTGACGGCCGCTAATCTGAAATATGGCACCACTTATTACTGGCAGGTGACGGTGCGCAACCCGGCCGGCGGCTCCGCCCGTGGCCCAGTATGGAACTTCCAGACGGCCAGCCTGCCCAACAACCGCTACCTGTATGCTCGCACCGTGGCCGGCAACACGGACATTTATTCGTCTGACGCCGCGGGCAACAATTTGCTCCGTCTTACCAGTGCGGCGACGGCCGAAACAGCTCCTCAATTGAGCCCAAATCGTGATTTGATAGCCTACGCGTCCAACGCCAGCGGCCAATACCAATTGTATACCATGAACCGGGACGGGTCGAACCCGCGCCAGATTACTACTCTTTCGGTGGAAGGGTACAATAATTCCGGCATCGGGTACCGCTGGTCGCCGGATGGGGCCCAGCTGGTATATGCGCATTACGACCAACTCTACCGCATCAACCGCGATGGCACGGGTCTGACGCTGTTGGCCACCGCTCCAACGGGACGCCACTTCCGCGAGTGCGACTGGACGGTGCAAAACGGCGGCCGTTTAGTGGTGCAAACCGTGGGGCAGAATGTATACGACGCCGAACTATATCTCTACAACGTAGATGGCAGCAACCCTACCCTGTTGGTGAGCAACCTACCGGGGCGGCTCGATTCGCCGAGCTTTAGCTTAGATGGTCTGTCTGTGCTTTATTCCCGCGACGTGGCCGGATTCAACGACCCCGGTGGACGGCAGCTGGATGCCCATATTTTCACGAGGCGCATCGACGGCACTTCGACCCTTGACATAACTGCCAACACAACCGGCACTCTGGGGAAGGTATTGGGCACCAACGATATTCAATGCCGTTTTTCGCCCGATGGCTTCCGCGTCATTTTTGTCAACCGCGTGAACGATGACCTTACCCCTCCGGAGATATGGACCATGGACATCGACGGGCGCAACCGCAGCAAGCTCTTCTCCAACGCTTTCTGGCCGGACTGGAAATAACAGGCTCGTAGCGTAGCCGGTTGAGCGAGGCGAAGGCTTGAACAATATTGGCCAGATGCCCCTTACTGAAGGTGCCTGCCGGAAAATGCAATTGGTTGCATGCGTTGGCTAAGCGCAGACAAAGGAACGGGCTCCGTCTCACGAAAAAGGTCTTACTTTACAAGAAATGGGAATTTTGCTTCCTCTTTTCTCGTGTTGTTGACGTCCGAGCTGCTGCGTATGAAGGCCTTTTTGGCGCTGGTGCTGGTTATGTTTCCCTGCTGGCTGCGTGCGCAGCCGGAAAAAACCGCGCCTACCAGCCTGTACACCGACGCCCAGGGCCGTTACCAGTTGAGCTACCCCCGCGCCTGGCAGCTGCGCCGCGACGTGGGAGATGCCGAAGCGGCCTTTTACGCGCCGGCTACCGGGCAGCCGGTGCCGGCCGTCGTCACGCTCATCGCCCGCCCGCTCCCCGATGCGTTGCAGGACCGCAAGCTAACCGCGCCCGGCGCGCAGGACTCGCTCTGGCGCAGCATCCGGCGCCTATCCAAGGTCCAGGTGGTGCGTTTGGAGCAAAAGGACTACGGGCGCTACGAAGAGGTGCGCTACGAATACACCTACGCCCCGAACCCGGCTCAGCCGGCCCGCACGCGCGTGGCGGGCCGACGCATCTGGCGCGTGGGCTACGAGTTTCAGGTTGAATACCGGGCTGAAACCTCCCAAGATGCGCGATACCTGAGCGAGGGCCAGCAGCTGCTCGATTCCTTCACCTTCACCGACAAATCCATCAGCAGCCGGCGTTACGCTGACCAAGTGTGCGACAGCAAAATGTACGGCATTGCAGCCGTGAGCCGGCGCACCGGCCAGTGGGAAGACGACTGCCGGACCATTCACGAGTTTTCGACCGATGACATATCCGAGGCGCCTACGGTGCACCGGGAGGTGCTGCCGTTTCAATCCTACGCGCTGGCCAAGGGGTTCGATAACTGCCTGTATTCAGTAACCAAAGCGCCGACCGACCGGCCGGAGCTGGTGTATCGCTACGACCCCGCCGCCCGGCGCGGTGCCTACACCACCTGGCAGTTGCCGGCCCAAGGCCTGAACAACATCTGGATTTCGGCCGCGACCGACGAGCGCGGCGACCTGTATTTCCTCACCTCCGACGCCAAGCGGCTGGTGAAAGTGAGCCCCAGCGAAGGCGGCGCCGTGACGGTGGTGTGGACCAAAGACCCCACGCAACTGACGGCCTATTACCCCGATATCGCCTTTCCCGGGGCGGGCACGCATGGCAACTTCTGCCTCGACGCCACCAATACCATGTACCTTGTGTACAGCACCGACGGCTCGCTGCTGAAAGTGGACGTGAAAACCCAGCGCCCCTTCCCCGAGCTGCTGCCGCTAACGGGCCTGCCCAAGCGCGGCGGCTACAGCGACCTGCTGCTGCAAAACGACGAATCCGGCCGGCGGCGCTTGTATCTGGCCGGCCCGCACAGCCTCTACAAGGTGGACCTGGCCCGGCAAAAAGCCCATTTTGTGCGGCGCGGCACTTACACCGATTTGGCGGGCTGCAACGTTTTCCACGTCGTCTACCGGTCGCCCCCGCCCCTGCCCAGCGCCAGTGCGCCGTGGCGCGGCCGCGTGCTGAATGCTGCCACCTACCAGCCGCTGCCAGCCACCGAGCTGCACATTGGCAGCGAGCGGGCCAGCGCGGTGGTGCCGCTCTCCGCCGAGGGCAGTTTTTCGTACGGCGCCGCGTTGGGCAAGCCGTATTATTATCGGGCGCAGCTCCCCGGTTTTGTCGATGCCGATAGTAGCTGGACCATGGGCCCCGGCGCGGCGGTGCATGATATCCTGCTGCGGCCGCTGGCCGTAGGCACCACCCTGCCGCTGGCCAACGTGCAGTTTGAGCAGGGCCAAGCCGTGCTGCTGCCCACTTCCTTCACCGCCCTGAACCAACTGGTGGAGCTGATGACCACCAACCCGGGCCTCACCATCGAGGTGCGAGGCCACACCGATAACGTGGGCGAAGCCGCCAAAAACGTAGCCCTCAGCGAAGAACGGGTGGCCGCCGTGAAAACCTACCTCACGGCCCACGGCGTGGCCGCCGCGCGTATTACGGGCATCGGTTTCGGCGGGGCCAAACCAGCTGCCAGCAACGCCCAGGAAATTACCCGCAAGCTCAACCGACGGGTAGAGTTTCGGGTGACGGGAGTTTGATTTAGCGGTTGAAGAAAGGCTGTCATGCAGAGCGCAGCGAAGCATCTCGCGTGCCGCCACTAATCCTTTTCATTGAATGATGGGTTTACTGCCTGCGGGCAAGATGCTTCGCTGCGCTTTGCATGACGTTCCGTTATCACCTTTAACGATGTTTCTCACTCTCAAAACCGCCGTGCCGAAGTCGCCGGCCCAGGTAATGGCCGGCTTCACGCGGGCGCTGTTTGAGGCGCTGGCGCCGCCGTTTCCCAAGCTGCTGGTGCTGCGCTTTGACGGCTGCCGCACCGGCGACGAGGTTGAAATCGAGCTGAATACGATAGTGAAGAAATTACGCTGGACTTCACTGATTGTGGACGACGGCGTGCTGCCCGACGGCACCCATTTCTTCGTTGATGAAGGCCAGATTCTGCCGCCGCCGCTGCGCTACTGGCGCCACCGCCACCTGCTGCAGCCGGGGCCGGGCGGCACTTGCATCATCGTCGATGCGCTGGAATACCGCACCGCCTCGCCCCTGCTCGACCGGCTGATTTACCCGGCCATGTGGGCGCAGTTTGCCTGGCGCCGGCCCATCTACCGGCGCTGGTTTAAATAGCACTTGTAGCGCGGACTTTGTAGTCCGCGACCCCGCGCTGTGTAGCTGACGTTCGGGTTTCCGGCGGAGGCGCGGACTACAAAGTCCGCGCTACAAGTGCACTTCAAGCGCTACAAATCCAGCACCATGCGCACGTCACCGGGTTGCTCGGGCATCAGCGAAGCGGCCCGGAAACCCAGTTTATCATAAAGTTTGAGGGCTGGCAGTAGCGTTGAAATTGTCAATACTTCGACGCGGCGCGCGCCCAGCTGCCGGGCTTTGCCTAGCATGCCCTGCCCCAGCGCCCAGCCAATGCCGCGGCGTTGCGCGGTGGGAGCCACGGCCAGCCGGGCCAACTCGTACACGCCGTCGTGCTCTTTTACCAGTGCGCAGGTGCCCACGATTTCACCGCCGCACACGGCCATCAGGATGTGGCCGCCGCGCTCCACGATGTACTGTTGCGGGTTGTCAACCGGTTTTTGGTCAGAGCCTTCGATGTAGAAGTAGCGAGTAATCCATTCGGGGTTCAGCTCGTGGTTGAGCGCTTCAAAGGCCGCCCGGTGCGCGGGCTCAAAATCGATAATGGCAACATCGGTGGGCATGGGTGGGATTGGGAAAACGGAGGGCGGGGAGAACGGGGCTGCAAAGTTCGCACACAGCAGGCCGTACCTTTACGGGCCTATGCTGAATCCTGCCACCATCGTCCTCAAAAACGGAAAAGACCACTCCCTGCGCCGCCGCCACCCGTGGGTGTTTTCGGGCGCCATTGCCCGCGTGAAGGGCGACGCCCACGAGGGCGACCCCGTGCGCGTGGAAGCCATCGACGGCGAGCTGCTGGGCGTGGGTCATTTCTCGGGGGGCGGTTCCATCGCCGTGCGAATGCTGGATTTTGGCGTAAATGCCATGCTGCCTACCGCCGAGTATTGGGAAGCCAAGCTCGGCAACGCCTACGCCCTGCGCCAGCGCCTGGGCCTGACGGGCACGGCCGACACCAACGTATTCCGCCTCGTGCACGCCGAGGGCGACGGCCTGCCCGGCCTCATCATCGACGTGTATGGCGACGTGGCCGTGGTGCAGGCCCACAGCATCGGCATGTACCGCGCCCGGCCCGAAATCGCGGCTGCCCTGCGCGTGGTGTTTGGCGATAAGCTGCGCGCTATTTATGACAAAAGCGCCGAAACCATCCCCGGCAACGCCGTGCCCGATGTGAAGAATGGTTACCTCTTCGGCGAGAGCGACGGCCAGGAGCATGTGGTGAGCGAAAACGGCCACTGGTTTGCCGTGGACTGGGAAACCGGCCAGAAAACCGGCTTCTTCATCGACCAGCGCGATAACCGCGCCCTGCTGGCCCGCTACTCGCCCGGCCGCAAGGTGCTGAATACGTTCTGCTACACCGGCGGCTTCTCGGTGTATGCCCTGGAGGCCGGCGCCGAGCTGGTGCACTCCGTGGATAGCAGCAAGAAAGCCATTGCCCTCACCGAGCGCAACGCCGAGCTTAGCCACCACGCCGACCGCCACGCCGCCTACCCCGACGACGTGCTGGGCTTCCTCAAAAACCACTCGGCCGAGTACGACCTGCTCGTGCTCGACCCACCCGCCTTTGCCAAGCACATGGGCGCCCGCCACGCCGCCCTCATGGGCTACAAGCGCCTGAATGCCGCTGGTATTGCGCATCTGGCGCCCGGCGGGCTGCTGTTCACATTCTCCTGCTCCCAGGTGGTTAGCCCCGAATTATTTGAGGGCGCAGTGCTGGCGGCAGCCATCGAGGCGGGCCGGCCGGCTCGCATCCTGCACCGCCTCACCCAGCCCGCCGACCACCCGGTGAGCCTCTTTCACCCCGAAGGCGCTTACCTGAAAGGGCTAGTGCTGGCGGTGGAATAGGGCGGCATTAGCTAGGTACAGACCAGAATATTAGCACGTCATGCTGAGCGCAGCCGAAGCATCTCGCGTGTGGTAGTAAATCAATCGTGAAAACGGTCTTGATTACTTCTGCACGCGAGATGCTTCGGCTGCGCTCAGCATGACGTTCTTTTTTGCTGCTTCACTTAACTGTCATTCATCCTCAAGAAGCCCGCCGCTACTTCTGGCGGCTCGCCTCGGCATTGCCGGGAGCGGTGATGGCCACGCGCTCCACTTCCAGCGTGCGCCGGCCGGCGTCTTGTTGGTAAAGCAGCATAAAGTCACTGCCCACGTGCCATACGTCGACATCGCCCACCACTGGTTTCTGGCGTACGCTGGTGAGCTGCTGGGTGACCAGATTGAGGGTTTGCACCTGCTGCGGGCTGCGCAGCACCAGCATGTTTTTGCTCGATGAGTTCACGCCCCGGTAGCGGAATGCCCCATACTGAAACGCCAAATCGGCCAGAATGCGGCCCTGCAGATAGGTGGGCCACACGAATGAGCCCCGCTCCTGTCGCAGGTCGACCACGCGCACGTCGTGCACGACGCCGGCCGGGTCCAGCTTCAGGCTGATGAGGTCGCGCGGGCGCAACACGCTGTAGCCTAGTATGCCGATGGAAAACATCGAGCGCAACAGGCAGGCGCTGTAGGGCGAGCTTTGGAAGGTTTCGCCCACGAGGCGCACGTCGCCATCGGCTTCGGGCTGCACCAGCGTCCAGTGCACTTTGCCGCCGCGGGCGGCCTTCAGCTCGGCGGTGCGGGCCAGGGCGGTGCGGCGCTCGGCCACGGGCTTGCCCTCGGGGCTCAGGCGCAGGTAGAACAAGTCGCCGGTGCGGGCGCGGCTGGCGGCGTGCTCGAAGGCGTAGCCGGCTAGCAGCAGCTCGTGGCCGGCGCCCACCTCCATCACGGCGGGCACCCAGGCACTGGCGGTGGGGCCAATGTTGGCCCGGCCCAGCTCCTTGCCCGTACGCAAATCCAGGCACACGGCCTGGCTGCTAGGGTGGCGGCTGAGGGCATTGGCGGTGACCATTACCCAGAGATGGCTGCTATCGGCGGCACTGGCCACGATTTCGGTGCTGGCCCCGAAGGTGGTTTCCCAGGCCAGGCGCATGTCGGGCGTGCGGTACTCCAGGCGGTAGCGGCGCTCCTCGGCGGGCACCGTGGAGGCGAAGCCGGGGGCATTGGGCAGGTCGAGGCTGGTGTATTGGGGGCCGCGGGCGGCGGGGTTGAGGCGGCGCGTGCGGTGCACGGCCACGGTGCGGCCCAGCGTATCGGCCACCACGCTGATGAGGCTGTCGGAGCTGCGCCGCCGGAACTGGTAGAGCACGTGCGCGCGGCTGCGCAACAGGCCCTGCAGCAGGTAGGGGCCGCGCAGCACCAGCGGCCGGGCGTAGCGCAGCTTCATCTGCTCATCGAGCCAGTATTGGCGCAGGATGGTGCTGTCGCGGTGGGCTTTCTCGGCGTAGAAGAGCAGGGCGCGCCGGGCACCGGGCACAGCCAGGCCGCCCACACGGGTCGACTTCACATCCGTCAGCGTAAACTTCTGAGCCGAAGCCTGCTGGCTTAAAACCGCGTACAGCAACGCAACAATGACCCCTACTCGATGGATAGTAGTACAACGCATAACGGCAAACCGAAGGGTAGAAAAACGATTGGCGCCCCATGCGGACGCTGGCAACCGTCAAACTTACTGCGCGGGTACGTTAGCCGCTACTTTTACTCGCTGATAATTCTCTGTGCCTATGGCCCGTCGCGCCCGCGCTTCTGCTCCTCGTCAACCCGTCGCCGTCATCGGTGCGGGCATTGCCGGCATTGCGGCGGCAGCGCGGCTGGCCGTTGCCGGGCACCCGGTCACGGTGTTTGAGGCGGGCCCCACGTTTGGCGGCAAAATGCACCAGTTTGCGTTGCCCGGCGGCTACCGTTTCGATGCCGGGCCCTCGCTTTTCACCCTGCCGCAGCTGGTGGACGATATTTTTCGGCTGGCCGGCCGCAACCCGTCGGATTATTTCCGCTACGAGCGGCTCGACCCCATCACCCACTACTTTTTTGCCGATGGCACCCGCCTGCACGCCTGGGCTGATGCGGCAAAATTTGGCGCCGAAGTGGAGGCGAAGCTGGGTACCCCGGCTACTGAAGTAACCAAGTTTCTGCAGCGGGCGGGCCAGGCCTACGAGGCCACGGCGGGCACGTTTCTGCACAAGTCGCTGCACAAGGCCGGCACCTACTTCAGCCCCGAAACGCTACGCGCCGTGGGCGCCCTGCCGCAGCTGGGCCTGCTGGGCACTATGCACCAGCGCCACGAAAAGGCGTTTGGGACTGACCCGCGCCTCGTGCAGCTTTTCGACCGCTACGCCACCTACAACGGCTCGGACCCCTACCAGGCGCCCGCCACGCTGAGCATGATTCCGCACCTGGAGCACGGCATTGGCGCGTTTTACCCCGAGGGCGGCATCTACGCCATTGCCGAAAGCCTGGTGCGGCTGGCCGAGGAGTTCGGCGTGAAATTCCGCTACAACGAGCCGGTGGAGGAAATCATCACCGCCGAAAAGCGCGTGACGGGCCTGCGCACCGCGCTGGATGTGTACGATTTCGGCCGGGTGGTGAGCAACATGGACGTGGTGCCCACCTACCGCCGCCTGTTGCCCCGCCAGCCCGCGCCGGAGCGCACGCTCAGCCAGCCCCGCTCCTCCTCGGCGCTGATTTTTTACTGGGGTATCACCCGCGAATTTCCCGAGCTGGATTTGCACAACATCTTCTTTTCGGCCGACTACAAAGCGGAGTTCGACGCCATCTTCCAGCAAAAAACGGTGGCCGACGACGTGACGGTGTACGTGAACATCACCTCCAAAAAAACGCCCACCGATGCCCCGCCCGGCCACGAAAACTGGTTTGTGATGGTGAACGTGCCCCACGACCAGGGCCAGGATTGGCCCGCCCTCACCACGCAAACCCGCGCCGCCGTGCTCCGTAAGCTGCGCCAGGCGCTGGGCACCGACATTGCGCCGCTCATTGCCACCGAAAAAGTGTGGACGCCGCCGGGCATTGCCGCCGATACCTCGTCGTTTGGCGGCGCGCTCTACGGCAGCTCTTCCAACAACGCGCTGGCGGCCTTCCTGCGCCACCCCAATTTTTCGGGGCGGCTGGAGGGGCTGTACTTTTGCGGCGGCTCGGTGCATCCCGGCGGCGGCATTCCGCTCTGCCTGCTGTCGGCCAAAATCGTTTCGTCCTTAATTAATGAGGGATAAGGAATAGGGAATAAGAAATACTGCACAGGACTTCCAATAGCCCTTTGCTTTTCAAATTCTTACCGCCCACTTATCCCCTATTCCCTATCCCGTTTTCCCTCCATGGTTGACCACACCGAGCCGCTTGCGGCCGCTCACACCCGCCGGCTCCGCATCGCGCAGGGCCTGGTGCTGCTGTTTCACGTCACGGGCTTTCTGGGGCTGGCTTTTTCCAAAAATCCGGGTTTCTATCTGCAGTTCACGCCGCTCACGCTGGGCCTTTCGGCGCTGCTGCTGCTGGGGTTTCAGCGGGAGCGGAATGCCAGTTTCTGGGGGTTCTGCATTACGGTGGCGCTGCTGGGGTTTGCAGTCGAACTCATTGGAGTGAACAGCGAAGGGCGGCTATTTGGGCACTACACGTATGGTGACACGCTGGGCTTTAAACTCTTTGAGAAGGCATCATTTGGCAGCACTTACCTTAACGGTGTGCCGCCGCTCATCGGCCTCAACTGGCTGGTGATGACCTACGTGTGCGGCATGCTGGCCGGCTACCTACCGCTGCCCGAGCTGCCCCGCACCCTGCTGGCGGCCGTGCTCATGGTGGGCTTCGATGCCTGCGTGGAACCGGTGGCCGGCACCTACGACTTTTGGCACTGGACGGCGAACGTGATTCCGCTGCAAAACTTCCGCGACTGGTTTATCGTGGCCTGCATCCTGCAAATGCTGTTCAACCGGGCCGAGTTTCCGAAGCACAACGCGCTGGCGCCGTTGGTGTACCTCACCCAGCTGCTGTTCTTTTTTCTGCTGGGCGCGGTGCAGTAGGCAAAGGCACGGAGGAGCTAATTCCGGCATTTGGGTATTGCGGGGAATTAATCTGCGCGTTGGTGGGGTTTTCGGGCCTTAATTCGCATTCCTTTCCCCTTGCCCATGCCCGATTTTACGCTTAACGCCGCTTCGCTTGAGGCAGCGATGCCCGTTTTTTACGCCCACGGCCTGCGCACCGCGTCTGATGCCACCCTGGCCAAAGCCCTGCACACCAGCGAGGCCGACCTTGCGGCCCAGTTTCCGAGCCGCGAACTACTGGTGTACCACACCATGCTGGCCGACCTGGAACGGCAGAAACGCGACCATACCAAGCTCTACGCCGAATTTCCGACGGCGGTGGAACGCCTTTATGGCCTACTCGACCTCGGCCTGCGCGACCTGACCAAGATTCCGGGCACCTTCTACGGCGAGCTGCAAACCGGCTTCCCCCAATCCTGGGACGCGGTGATGGACCACCTCAATACTTACTCGGCGCCCCAGCTCCAGCAGCTGCTCAATGACGGCATTCGCAGCAAGCTCTTCCGGTCCGACATCAACATTCAGCTGGTTACCAAGATATTGATTGAACAGCTGAACATGCTGCTCAACCCGCTGGTGTTCCCGCCCGACCGCTACAACATGCGCGAAGTTTTCCGCAGCATCTTCCTGTACTACATTCGCGGCATCTGCACCGACGACGGCGCGCGGATTGCGGCCGAGCATTTTGCCCGGCTGTAGGCAGCCCGGCCCCGGCCGGGCCTAACTACTTGTAGGGATGCGTTTATCATCATTGCGCGGCTGGCTGGTGCCGGCTGCGGCGGGCCTGCTGTTAGCCGGCTGCCAGGGCAAAACCTCGTCGGATTCGGAAACGGCCTCCCAAACGGTCATCCGCGACGAAACCGTGTCGACCGACACCGCCAGCGTGCCCACGCCGAAAGACGGCATCACGGCGGCGCTGCTGGCCCGGCACATCAAGGTGCTGGCGTCGGACGAGTTTCAGGGCCGGCGGCCCTTCACGGTGGGCGAGGAGAAAACCACCGCTTACCTGGCTTCGGAATTCAAGAAGTTGGGGCTCAAACCTGGCGCCAACGGCAGCTATTTCCAGGCCGTGCCGCTGGTGGAAATCGTGGGCACGCCCGACTCGGTGGCCACCGTGACGGGCAACGGCAAGAGCCTGACGCTGAAGTACCGCGACGACTTCATGTTCCTCACCGAGCACGAGCAGCCCACGGTAGCTATCAGGAACTCGCCGCTGGTGTTTGCCGGCTACGGCGTGACGGCGCCCGAGTACGGCTGGGACGACTACGCCGGCCTCGACGTGAAGGGCAAAACCGTGGTGGTGCTCATCAACGACCCCGGCAACGCGGGCAACGACAGCACGATGTTCAAGGGCAAGGCCATGACCTACTACGGCCGCTGGGGCTACAAGTACGAGGAGGCCGCCCGCCACGGCGCCACCGGCCTGCTCATCATCCACGACACCAAGCCCGCCGCCTACCCCTGGACGGTGGTGCAAAGCAGCAACGGCGGCGCGAAGCTGCGCCCCCAAACGGCCGACAAAGGTGCCAGCAAAGTGAGTCTGGAAGGCTGGATAACGCTGGATGCCGCCAAGCGCCTCTTCATGGCCGCCGGCCAGAACTACGACGAAGCCTATGCCGCCGCTAATAAGAAAGGCTTCAAAGGCACGGCGCTGGGGCTGAATCTGACCACGACCATCCACAACAAAATCACGCGCAAAACCTCGAAAAACGTGGTGGCGGTGGTGCCCGGCACTACCCGGCCCAACGAGTACATCATCTACTCGGCGCACTGGGACCACCTCGGCATCGGCAAGGCCATCAACGGCGACTCCATCCACAACGGCGCCCTGGATAACGCCAGCGGCTGCGCGGCCCTGCTGGCCATTGCCAACGGCTTTATGCAAGCCAAAGAAAAGCCCGGCCGCAGCATTGTGTTCCTGGCCGTGACGGGCGAGGAGCAGGGCCTGCTGGGCTCGGCCTACTACGCCGCGCACCCGCTGTTTCCGGTGGCCAACACGGTGGCCGACATCAACATGGACGAGCTACTGGCCTTTGGGCCGATGCGCGACGTGACCATTACGGGCTACGGCCAGTCGGAGCTTGACGACTACGCCCGCGCCGCCGCCCGGGAGCAAAACCGCTACGTCATCCCCTACCAGCACCCCGAAACCGGCAGCTTCTACCGCTCCGACCATTTCAGCTTCGCCAAAGTGGGCATTCCGGCCCTCTACGCCAGTGGGCAATTTGAGAGCCGCCTGCACGGCAAGGCTTTCGCCGAGCAGCAGCGCAAGGATTTCGAGGAGAAAAACTACCACCAGCCCTCCGACGAGTACGACCCCAGCTGGGACTTGCGCGGCGCCGAGCAGGATGCCCGCCTGCTTTTCCGCGTAGGCCAGAAGCTGGCTGCTGAAACGACCTTTCCGAAGTGGAAAGAAGGGTCGGAGTTCAAGGCGACGCGGGAGAGGAGCGGGCGGTAAACCTCACCCCCTGCCCCCCTCTCCTGCGGAGAGGGGGCACCGGTTCGGTTACAACGACTTTCAAAATTCAGAAAGCCTGCTTGTTAGCGAGCTTTTTATTCATCCGGTTATCCTCCTTCACGAGCCGGTGCCCCCTCTCCGCAGGAGAGGGGGTCAGGGGGTGAGGTGAACCAGCGGCGCCTTTAGGTCCAGATGTCCCTGCGCCTCCAGCAGCTTGGCGGCGGCGGTGAGCTGGGCTGCATCGTGGGCATTGACGAGGATGAGCGGGCCGCTGGGGCCGGTGGTACTCAGCACGAAGCTTTGCTCGGGGCGTAGGCGCTGCTTGCGCAGGGCGGGCAGGTTGTCGCGCAGGTATTTAAGGGTGGCGGCGTGCTCGCGGGTGATGAGAATGACGGGCAGCACCTCGCCGCTCTGGGCACGGGCCAGGCCCCTAGCCGAGTTTAGGATGGGTATGGCGGAGTAGGTGAAGTTGCTACGAAACCGGTCGCTAAAGGGCTGCACGGCGGCCTGGAAGTCGTCGGCATTGGTCCAGTAGAGCACGTTGCGAAACAGGTTCACGTAGCTGGTGGCGGCCTGCGGAAACGTCTGGTCGAAGAGGCCAACGGCTTGGTTGACGAAGGCGCTGTCGATGGTGCGGCCGCGTTCCACGTAGCTCGTCATTAAAGGATAAATCACCTTAGCGTAGCGGTTGATGTAGTCGTCGAAGTACCACTCCCCGCTTTCGGGGCGGCCCTTTTGCTGGGCGTAAATCCACTCGCCGGCCACCGTGGCCAGGGCTTCTTCCATGAGATTATAGGCGTAGCGGCCGTTGGGCGAGGGGTGGTGCAGGTACCAGCCTTCGAGCTGCTGCTGCAGGTCCAGCCGCTGCTGCGCCGAGAGCGTATGGCTCATTTCGTGAAACACCACGCCCGCGCCGTCCACGAACATGCGCGAAGTGGGGCGGCAGTCGAGCAGCACTAGGTTGCCCACGGCCGTGGCGTGGTTGGTGAACACCAGGTCACCCATGCCCGGCTTGGAGTCGAGTTGTGGCGTGAGCAGCACGCGGTACGGCAGCGCATCGGGCCACACGCTGCCGTAGAAAGTGCGCAGCTGCCCGAACTTCTGCATGAGTTGGCTTTTGGCCAGAAACTCGGTGTAGGCGGGGCGCAGGCGGGCCAGCTCGGCGGCGTAGGGCTGCCAGGCCAGGGTGTCGAAGGCGGGCGTGAAGTAGCGGTACACGCTGTCGAGGCTTACCAGTACCTCGTTGGGCAGCAGGCCAGCCGTGCGGCGCTGCAGGTCGGGCAGGTCCTGGGCGTCGGCGCTGGCGGCCAGGTACGTGGGCACGATGGAACCCACGCTGCCCAGGCGCCCGGCCGGGTAGCCGTCGCGGTCGAACCCGGGGTCGCGGTCGAGGCTTTGGTAGCGGCGCAGCCAGCGCCGGGCGGCGGGCGTATTGAAGCGACTGGCTTCGAACGCCTTGCGGCTGCCCCTGTAGGTATTGTTATCGCCAGCCAGCGTTTCCACGAAGCGCGCCAAGGAGTGCGTGCGGCTGACTTCCACGCTGACGGCCGGGCCGGGGTCGTACCCGGCAGGGCTGGGGGCAGTGGGATTGGTAGACGACGTTTGGGCTCTAATTGGGGCGTTGCCCAGCAGAAACAATAGCAACAACAGGCGCTTCATGCGGCTAAAAATACTGGCCTTTTGTGAACGGCTGCCGGACGAATGCCTCTGGCCGAAATTATCAGTAAGGAGATTGGGCCGTTGCGTAAGTGATGCTGGCCCCAAGGTATGCGTTGGCAATGGCTGCCAGTAGGTCGAAGGCAATCTGTGGCAATTGGCCTCGCTGGGCGGTGTTGGTCCCCTCTTCGCCGGGGTAGTGCACCTTGCGGCCATACGGGCGGGCGGCCGTGGGCCCGGCCAGCCGGTGCAGCTTCCTCAGATTGGGGATGCCGGTGCTGCTCAGCACCAGAACACCCGGGAATTTCGCGTCCGTAACGGCCGTCACGCGCACGCCGGCGCCCCCCTTCAGCCGTAATGAGTCGGGCAGTGTGCGCCCGGCACTCAGGTTGTTAGACGCCGGAAATTCAACTGAGAAGCCCCTTTTTTGCAAGAGACCAGCCAAGGTTTGCAACGCAACGCGGGCACTATCGGCCGTGTGCATTATCACCCGGTTATTTCCCATCTTCGGGACGGCACTGGGAGTTGTCCAACTCTCCGGCAACCACGCTTCGCGGGTTTGCGCAGCTGCCTTTCCGTTCAGCAACGCGACGAGTATGAGGATGGTAAAAAGTACCTTCATATAAAAGCCATAACCGTCTGCATTGAGCTTCTATTGTGCACCAGCTACAGCAGCAGCCAGCCTAGTAACGCGGCCCGGGCCGTCCAGGCCAGCGTGCGCAGCCAGTTGGTGCGCGTCAAGCCATCGATGGCGATGTAGTCGAACCCGTGTTCCAGCCGGTTGTGGAAAGGCACGGCGATGAAAAAGGTAGCCGCCCAAATTACTAAAGCCAACGCCAGGCTCCACCAGCCCGCCCCGCCGGGCAGCGCCGCACGCCCGGCCCAGGCCAGCCAGATGGCGAGGGCCAGCTCCACCACCATCGGGGCCATCACCACGAAGCCCATGCGGCGCGTGTGAGCCGCGTGGAAGGCCGGCCACGCCGCTTTCGGGACCAGCCCGAAGCTAGGGTAGTGCACCACCTGCACCGTCCAGATGAGGCCGGTGAGGTAGGCGGCAAAGGCGAAATTGAGCAAAAGCAGGAGGTGAAGCGACATGAGCGGAAAAATAATTTCGACGGCAACATAGCGGTTTTTACGGGCCTGCGCGGTACGCAAACGTTCCCGTGAAAACGCCCTGAAACCACCGCTAACGGCCAACATTTCGGTACCCATACGCTGTTGCGTAGGTTCGCACCGCACTTTTCCCTGTCGGTACCCAATCCAGCCATGTCTGTTACCACCGAAACCCTGACCCAACTCTTCCCGCCCGACGCGGCGGCCATTCCCGAAGCCTGGCGCCTGCCCGAGCCCCTGCACCAGCGCGAGTACCTGCTCGACGGCGAGCTGCGCGAATGGGCCGGCCCCACCCAGGAAGTCATCTCGCCCATGTTCGAGCGCCAGCCCGACGGCACGCTGAAGCCCCGCGTCATCGGCTCCTACCCGCTGCTCGACGAGGCCGAAGCCCTTAAAGCCCTCGATGCCGCCGTGCGCGCCTACGACCACGGCCGCGGCGAGTGGCCCACCATGAGCGTGGCCGACCGCATTGCGGCCGTGGAGAAATTCACCCGCCTCATCGTGGCCCGCAAAAGCGAAATCGTGAAGCTGCTGCTCTGGGAAATCGGTAAATCGACGGCCGATTCTGAGAAGGAGTTCGACCGTACCGTTGACTACATCCGCAACACGATTGACGCCCTCAAGGACATGGACCGCGACTCGTCGCGCTTCACCATCACCGAGGGCATCATCGGCCAGATTCGGCGCTCGCCGCTGGGCGTGGTGCTGTGCATGGGCCCCTTCAACTACCCGCTGAACGAGACGTTCTGCATGCTCATCCCAGCCCTCATCATGGGCAACACCGTCCTCTTCAAGCCTCCGAAACACGGCGCCCTGCTGCACTACCCGCTGCTGCAGGCCTTCACCGAAGCCTTTCCCAAGGGCGTGGTGAACACCGTGTACGGCCGCGGCAACACCGTGGTGCCGGCCCTCATGGCCTCGGGCAAGATTGACGCGCTGGGCCTCATCGGCAGCAGCCGCGTGGCCGATTCGCTCAAGAAAATGCACCCCAAGAGCAACCGCCTGCGCGCCATTCTGGGCCTCGACGCCAAGAACGCCGCCATCATCATGCCCGACGCCGACCTGGAAGTGGCCGTGAAGGAAGCCGTGCTGGGCGCCCTGAGCTTCAACGGGCAGCGCTGCACGGCGCTGAAAATGTTCCTGGTCCACGAGAGCATTGCCGACGACTTCGTGGCGCGCCTCGCCACCGAAATCAACAAGCTGAAGCCCGGCATGCCCTGGGATGCAGGCGTGAACATCACGCCCCTGCCCGAGCCCCAAAAGCCGGCCTACCTGGCCGAAGTCATTGCCGATGCCGAGGCCCAGGGCGCCCGTGTGATGAACGAAGGCGGCGGCACCGCCAGCGGCCCGCTGGTGTACCCCGCCCTGCTCTACCCCGTTAAAGAGGGCATGAAGGTGTGGCGCGAAGAGCAGTTCGGCCCGGTGGTGCCGGTGGCCCGCTTCGCCAGCACCGACGAGGCCATCCAGTATATCATCGACTCCGACCACGGCCAGCAGGTGAGCATTTTCGGCTCCGAATCGGAGGAAGTGGCCAGCCTCGTCGACCAGCTGGTGAACCAGGTGAGCCGCGTCAACATCAACGCCCAGTGCCAGCGCGGGCCCGACACCTTCCCCTTCACCGGCCGCAAAGACTCGGCCGAGGGCACCCTCTCGGTGTACGACGCCCTGCGCTCGTTCAGCATCCGCACGGTGGTGGCCACCAAGATGACCGACGCCAACAAGCACCTGCTCAATGAAATAGTGGACGGGCAGGAAAGCAGCTTTCTCAGCACCCGCTTTATTCTGTAGAGCACGCCGCGCCAATCCGGCTCTTCATACGAGCCCATCTGATGTCCGAAGCAAGCAACTTTATGCTGGTTTCGGGCATCTTGGCGTTTCTGGGCCATCTTTTCTCATTTTAACCGCTGATTTCTATGTTTCGCTTGTTGCCGCTGCTGGTTGCATTGCTGCTTTTTAACTCGGTATCGCGGGCCCAGTCGGCCCAAAGCAAAGAACAGTTTGAAGCTTACTGCACAACGTTTTTCCCCAAAGTGCAAGCCCTATCGGCCGCCAAGGAATACCGCCAGATTTTGGACCGCTACGCCGAATGGGAGCAGCAGTACAATGCCCTGGCGCCGGCCACAAAGCAGCCGTTTCGCGGCACCCTGGCCAACGTGGAGTACAACCGCGCCTGCTACTACGCCCTGTTGCAGGACCGGCCCAACGCGCTACGCAGCTTCCAGCGCGCCGTGGCGAGCGGCTACCACGACTACGCCAACGCCAAAGTGGACAGCGACCTGGACCTGATGCGCGGCGACAAAGGCTTCCAGCAGCAGCTGGCGTCCATTCGGGAGTTCGGCGACTACGTGTATGTGTTGCAGCAAGCCAAAGGCTACGCCCCGAGCGAGGCCCGGCCGCTGCCGGCCTTTACCTATCAAAGCGCCGAAGACGCGCACCTGGTGGCCTTGCGCAAGACTCATAAGCTCGATTCCATCGCGGGAGCGGGCAATGAGGTATCGCGCTTCATCAACCTGCTGCACTGGGTGCACGAGCAGGTGCCCCACGACGGCAACCGCGAAAACCCCGCCGTGCGCAACGCCCAGGATTTGCTGCGCGTGTGCCGCGCCGAAAAGCGTGGCTTGAACTGCCGCGGCCTGGCCACCATCCTCAACGAAGCCTACCTGGCCATGGGCTACCGGGCCCGCTTCGTGGGCTGCCTGCCCAAAGACAGCACCGACCAGGACAGCCACGTCATCAACGCGGTGTACTCGAACACCCTGCAAAAGTGGCTGTGGATGGACCCCACCAACGACGCCTACGTGATGAACGAGCAGGGCCAGCTGCTCAGCATCGAGGAAGTGCGCGCCCGCCTCATCGACGGCCGGCCCCTGCTGCTGAACCCCACCGCCAACTGGAACCACCGGGTTTCCAAAACAAAAGAGGATTACCTGTACCGGTACATGGCCAAAAACCTCTACAAGCTGCAATGCCCCGTGAGCAGCCAGTACGACCTGGAAACCCGCACCCCGGGCAAGGCCCTGCAATACGTGACGCTTCTGCCCGCCGCTGTGAGCGCCACCAGGCCGGCGGTGAGGAACACGCAGGATGGCACCACCAGCTTCACACTCTACAACACCAGCAACGCAGCGGCCTTCTGGCAAAAGCCCTGAGCCAACCGGCGCGAGCCAAGCCGCAGGGCCGTGTGCCCGAAACCCGGTGAATGCAACCGCTATGGCCTAACATTGTCGTTGCTAGCCCGCTGGCAAAACGCTGGCTGGCCCGTCGTTCCTCAACCAAACCGACCCTGTGCGCTTCCGCATGAAAAAAACCTTGTTCCTGCTGCCCCTGCTGGCCGCTTTCGTCACGGGCTGCCCGTCGAACTCCCTGAAAACGGCCGACTCCGAAGCCAAGCCCGACCTGCTCTACGCCGCTCTGGACACGACCGTGGCCCCCGGCGACGATTTTTTCTCCTACGCCAACGGCACTTGGATTAAGAACAATCCCATTCCGGCCTCGGAAAGCAACATGGGTATTGGCCGCAAGGTGCAGGATGAGGTGTACGCCCGCCTGCGCCAGACCAGCGAGGAAGCTGCCAAGGCCAACGCCGCAGCCGGCAGCAACCAGCAGAAAATCGGTGATTTCTGGGCCGTAGGCATGGATTCGGTGAAGGCCGACCAGCTGGGGGCCGCCCCCATTCAGCCGGAGCTCGACCGCATTGCGGCCCTGAAATCCGTGGCCGAGGTACCGGGCGTCATCGCCCACGAAATTCCGCTGGGCGTGCGCGCGCTCATTGGCCCGCGCGTGGGCCAGGACGATAAGAACAGCGACAAGATGGTGCTCTACCTGCGCCAGTCGGGCCTGGGCCTGCCCAACCGTGACTACTACTTCAACACCGATACCCGTACCAAGAATATTCGGGCCGAATACCTGAAGCACGTCGCCAACACCTTCAAGCTGCTGGGCCAGGACTCGACCACCGCGAAGGCCAACGCGGCCCGCGTGATGGCGCTGGAAACCAGCCTGGCCAAGTCCTCGCGCAAGCTCGAAGCCCTGCGTGACCCGTATGCCAACTACCACAAGATGAGCATTGCGCAGCTTGATAAGCTGACACCGGGCCTCGACTGGAAAACCTGGTTTGGTCAGATGGGCGTGCCCAATGCCGATACCGTCATCGTGGGCCAGCCAGAGTTTTATCAGACCGCGGGCCAGCTGCTGAAAACCAAGCCGCTGGAGGACTGGAAAGCCTACCTCACCTGGCAGCTCACGGCCACCTTCGCGGCCCAGCTCAGCCAGCCGTTTGTGCAGGAAAACTTCCATTTCTACGGCACGGTGCTGCGCGGCGCCAAGGAAATCCGGCCCCGCTGGAAGCGCGTGCTCGACATGCAGGAAGACGCCTTGGGCGACGCGCTGGGCCAGCTTTTCGTGAAGGAATACTTCAAGCCCGAAGCCAAAGCCCGCTACGACACGCTGGTGAAAAACGTGGTGGCGGCCTTCGCCGAGCACATTCAGAAAGTGGATTGGATGAGCGCGCCCACCAAAGTAGTGGCCCTCGACAAGCTCCACAAAATCACCCCCAAAGTGGGCTACCCCAACAAGTGGAAAGATTATTCGAGCCTGAAAATTGACCGCAGCTCGCTGGCTGCCAACGTGATGCGCGCCAACCAGTGGCAGTGGCAATACCAGCTCAACAAGCTGGGCAAGCCCGTGGACCGCACCGAGTGGGAAATGACCCCGCAAACCTACAACGCCTACTACAACGGCTCGAATAACGAGATTGTGCTGCCCGCCGCCGCCTTCGCCGTGCCCGGCCTGCTCGACGCCGACGCCGACGACGCCTTGGTGTACGGCTACGCGGGCGCTAGCACCATCGGCCACGAGCTTACCCACGGCTTCGACGACGAGGGCAGCCAGTACGACGCCCACGGCAACCTGCACGAGTGGTGGAGCAAGGACGACCGTAAGCGCTTCAACCAGCGCGTGGCCGGCATCGTGAAGCAATTCAACGGCTACACCCTGCTCGATTCGCTGCACATCAACGGCCGCGCCACCGCCGGCGAAAACATCGCCGACCTCGGCGGCATCGTCATCGGCCTTGATGCCTTCAAAAAGACCAAACAGTACAAGGAAGGCAAGAAAATCAAAGGCCTCACGCCTACGCAGCGCTATTTCCTGGGCTACGCGCTGGGCTGGCAGATGCATGTGCGCGACGAAAGCCTGGCCTCGCAACTGCTCACCGACGTGCATTCGCCCGCCCAGTACCGCGTAAACGGCCCCATGGCCGACGTACCCGCTTTCTACGAAGCCTTCGGCGTGAAGCCGGGCCAGAAGCTCTACCGGCCGGACTCGACGCGGGTGGTTATCTGGTAAGGTTTAGGGCAGAAGGGTAAGAGAGTGTGGGGGTAAAAATCAGTTTTTCAAACTCCTACCCCCACACCCTCTTACCCTCCTGCCCTAAACTTTTGCCGCCGGCAGGCTTACCGTGACGTTGGTGCCGGCACCGGGACGGCTCTGGATGACGAGGGTGCCGCCGTGGCGGTGCACGAAGGCGCGGCATAGCGCCAGGCCCAGGCCTAGGCCGGTGGCGCGGGGCGTGGGGCTGGGCGTGGGCTCGGGCAGGGCAGGGCCGCTCATCAGCGACGATACGGTGGCGGCGGTCATGCCCGGGCCCGTGTCGGTGCAGCTAATGAGCACCATTTGCGGGTCGTCGGGGTCGGGGGCGGCTTCGAGGTGCACGTGCCCGCCCGAAGGCATGAATTTGAGGGCATTGCCCACCAAGTTGCGCAGAATGGTGCGCGTCATGTTGCGGTCGGCCAGCAGGCGCAGACCGATGGGGGCGGCCATGGTGATGTGCTGCCAGCTGGCGGCCGCCGTGGTTTGGTACAGGGCCTGGCACTCGGCAAACAGCTCCGACACCAGAATGGGCGTGGGCCGGCATTCGAGCTCGCCGGTTTGGCTCACAGCCCAGTTCAACACGTTGTCGAGCAAGTGGTTGAGACTGTCAGCAGCCTGGCGCACCATGGCGGGCAGACGGGCCAGGCCGGCCTGGTCGTTTTGGGCGATGTAGGAGTCAATCAGGCTCGTAACGCCGGCGAAGGCCGTGACCGGGCCGCGCAAATCGTGCGCCACAATGGCGTAAAGCTTGTCTTTGAACGAAGCCACACTGCGCAGCTCGACCGATACTTTCTCCAAAGCGCGGTTGTTGGCGGCCAGCTCGGAGCGGCTGCGGCGCAGGTTGCGGTAGAAATACGCGGCCACCAGCAGCGCCAGCGTGAGCACTGCCACCGCCCCAATCAGCACCTGGCTGTGCCACACCTGCTCGTCGTGCTGCTGCGTGAGCAGGCGCAGGCGCCGGGCCCGCTCCTGCGACTCGGAGCTGACCTGCGCCGCGGCCAGCGTTTGCATGGTCTGGCGGTTGTTGAGCGTGTCATTCAGTTCCACGTAGCGCTGGTTCCACTCGTAGGCCTGCTTGTAGTTGTTGCGGTCGGCCGCCTCGGCCGACAGGATGCTGTAGGCATCGAGCACGCGCTCCAGGTAGTTGCTCTGGCGGGCCAGCGCCAGGGCTTCGCGCGCGGCGGCATCGGTGCGCTCGGGCTCGTCCATCTGGATGTAGTACATCGCAAACATGATGAGCTGGTTGGCCTGGCTGCGAATGGCGTGCTGCCGCCGGCTGATGGCCAGCGCCTGGGTCAGCAGGCGCTTCACGCGGCCCATGTTACCGGCCCGCATCTGGTAGTTGGCCAGGCTTGAGAGGTAGTTGGCCTCGGCCGTAGAATCGGCCTGCCGACGGGCCAGCGCCAGCGCCAGCGAGTCGTAGTGCATGGCCTGCGGCAGCTGCTGCCGGAAATAGAACAAGCCCCCCACATTGCCCAGCAGGTGCATGCGCGTGCCCGGCGACACGCCCGGCTGGTTGGCCAGACGCAGAGCCTTGCGGTAGTGGCGCCAGGCGGTAGTCGAGTCGCGCCGCTCGTGGTAAATGCTGCCTTGCGCCGTGTAGGTCCGGGCCAGGCCGTCCACGTCTTTGAGGCGGCGCGCCAGGCTTTGGGCTTCTGTAAGCAGGCTCAGCGCCTCGGGGCCGTTCGAGAGGTTGGCGTAGCAGCTGGCCAGCACCAGCAGGCTACGCAACAGGGCCGGGCCCTGCTCGTCGGCGGGCAGGGTGCGGGCCAGGGTCACGGCGGCTTCGCCGTAGGGCAGGGCGCGGGCGGGCTGCTCGTTGTGCAGCGCGTAGCACAGGGCGTTCAGCAGGCGCAGGCGCGTGGTATCGGGCAGCGAGGTAGCCAGTTTTTGCCGCATTGCCTCGGTGCCCAGGGGTGCTGGCTGGCTGGCCTGCACACGGGCAGGCAGCGCCAGCCACCCAAAGGTGAGCAGCCAAAACAGCAAAAATCCGGGCCGGGTCATAGAAGGCTGCATAATGCTAGCCAAAGATAAGCACAAGCCGGCCAACTTTCACGCTTTAATGCTATTTCGATGTATTGCAGGGCACTGATTTTTCAGACCCCCTATTTTGCAAAAGCGCGCCGAATCAACCTCAGCAGTTGATTTTTGCCACCCGCAGCTGGTGGCGCCCGCCTTCAAAATTTGTTTCCAGGAAAGTTGATACAATTTCGCGGGTTAGCTTTTCGTCCACGTAGCGGGCCGGGATGCACAGCACGTTGGCGTCGTTGTGCTGCCGGGCCAGGGCCGCCAGTTCGGGCAGCCAGGCAATAGCGGCGCGCACGCCGGCGTGCTTATTGGCCGTGATGCACACCCCATTGGCCGAGCCACAGAGGAGAAGGCCCAGGTCGAATATGCCCGCCTCCACGGCCGCCGACAGCGGGTGCGCCACGTCGGGGTAGTCCATCGAATCGGCGGAGTGCGTGCCGAAGTCCTGCACGTCGTGGCCTTGCGCGCGCAGCCAGTCGCGGAGCATTTCCTTGTGCGCAAAGCCGGCGTGGTCGGAGCCGAGGGCAAGTTTCATAGCTTGGTTAATGAATGGGGGAAAGCGCGGAAGAACGTCGTGCAGAGCGTAGCGAAGCATCTTGCCCGCCACCACTATTCTTTATTCTGGCAATAGATTACTTACTGCGGGCAAGATGCTTCGTTGCGCTCTGCATGACGGCCAAATTTACCCGTTCTGCGGTTGCGCGGCGTCGCGCGCGGCCTGCCGGGCCAGCTTGGCGTTCAGTCGGGCGGCGTCGCCGCGCCGCACCACGCGGGCAATGTGAATGCTGAGCTCGTAGAGCAGCAGAATGGGAATGGTGACGATAATCTGGGCCGAGATGTCGGGCGGGGTGATGATGGCCGCGATGATGAGGATGACCACAATGGCGTGCTTGCGGTACATCTGCATGATTTCGGGCGACACCACGCCGGCCTTGGCCAAGAAGAACACAATCATGGGCAGCTCAAACACGAAGGCGCACGAGAGGCTCATGGTGGTGAGCGTGCTCAGGTAGCTCTGCATGTCAATCTGGTTTTCGATGGTAGCATCTACCACGTAGCCGGCCAGGAAGTTGATGCTCAGCGGCGCGGCGATGTAGTAGCCGAACAGCAGCCCCAACCCAAACAGCACCGACACAAAAAACACCGCGCCCTGCGAGTTCTGCCGTTCGTGCGGGTAGAGGCCGGGCTTCACGAAGCGCCAGATTTCCCAGAACAAATACGGAAACGCCAGGCAGATGCCCGCCATAAACGAGGTGCTGATGTGCATGGTGAGCTGCCCGCTCATCTGCCGGTTCTGAATCACGAAGCCGATTTTATCGATGCACAAATCCGGCGCGTGCACCCACGCCCCAAACTTGCAGAACATGCGGTACGTCCAGAAATCGGGCCGCGAGGGGCCCAGCAGCACGTCGTGAAACAGGAATTCCTTGGCAAAAAACGCGACGGTGGTGAACACCACCACCGCAATGGCCGCCCGGATGATGTGCCAGCGCAACGCCTCCAGATGGTCGATGAAGGACATTTCGTGCGGTTCGGCCGAAGGGGTTGGTTGTTGAGGTTGCACGGAGGGAAAGAGGAATTTAGGGTTTAGAGAGCTGAATAGGCAGAACGTCATGTCGAGCGTAGCCGAGACATCTCGCGTGTGGCAGCAACCCTTTTCTTGTGATTGGATTACTTCCCCGAGCGAGATGTCTCGGCTGCGCTCGACATGACGTTCTGCCTATTCAGCCCTACCTACGTAAAAACTTACGCAAACAGCGGGTAGTCCTGCAGCCAGGCATTCACGCGCTGGCGCACCTGCCCGATGCGGGTGTCGTTGTCGTGGTTGGTCAGGGTTTCGTCAATCAGCTCCACGATGCGGTGCATGTCCGACTCGCCCAGACCGCGGGTAGTTACGGCGGCCGAGCCAATGCGGATGCCGCTGGTCACGAACGGCGACTTGTCGTCGAAGGGCACCATGTTTTTGTTGATGGTGATGTCGGCGCGCACCAGCGTGTTTTCGGCCAGCTTGCCGCTGATGCCTTTCGAGCGCAGGTCAATCAGCATGAGGTGGTTGTCGGTGCCGCCCGAGATGATGTCGTAGCCCAGGCCCACGAAGGCTTTGGCCAGCGCCTGCGCGTTGCGCGCCACCTGCTGGGTGTAGGTTTTGAAATCATCGGTCAGCGCCTCGCCGAAGGCCACGGCCTTGGCCGCAATGACGTGCTCCAGGGGTCCGCCCTGGGTGCCGGGGAATACGGCGCCATCAAGCACGGCCGACATCGGGCGGATTTCGCCTTTCGGGGTTTTCAGGCCGAAGGGGTTTTCGAAGTCTTTGCCCAGCATGATGAGGCCGCCGCGCGGGCCGCGCAGGGTTTTGTGCGTCGTCGTCGTCACGATGTGGCAGTGGTCGAAGGGCGAGTTCAGCAGGCCTTTGGCGATGAGTGCCGAGGGGTGCGAAATGTCGGCCAGCAGTAGGGCGCCCACTTCGTCGGCGGCTTCGCGCAGGGCTTTGTAGTCCCAATCGCGCGAATAGGCCGAGGCGCCGCAGATGATGAGCTTGGGCTGCTCGCGGCGAGCTATTTCTTTGATTTTGCTCCAGTCGATGAGGCCGGTTTCGCGCTCCACGCCGTAGAAGCTGGGCTGGTAGAGCTTGCCCGAGAAGTTGACGGCCGAGCCGTGGGTGAGGTGGCCGCCGTGGCTCAGGTCGAAGCCGAGGATTTTGTCGCCGGGGCTCAGGCAGGCCAGCATCACGGCGGCGTTGGCCTGGGCGCCGGAGTGGGGCTGCACGTTGGCCCACTGTACGCCAAAGAGCTCCTTCACACGGTCGATGGCCAGCTGCTCCACTTGGTCCACGATTTCGCAGCCGCCGTAGTAGCGCTTGCCGGGCAGGCCCTCGGCGTACTTGTTGGTGAGCACGGAGCCCTGGGCGGCCATCACCTGTTCCGAAACGTAGTTTTCGGAGGCAATGAGCTCCAGGCCGTGGGTTTGGCGGGTTTTCTCCTGGGCAATGAGGTCGAAAACGGCGGTGTCGAGAAGGCGAGCGGGGGCGGCTGTTTGCATGGGCGTAAAGGTAAGGGGGGAGGGGGGAAGATGGGAAATGGGGGAGAGAGAGAGATGGGGAGGCGGGAAGGAAGAACGTCATGTCGAGCGCAGCCGAGACATCTCGCGTGTGGTAGTAATTCAATCGTTGAATCGGTTTTGATTACTTCGGCACGCGAGATGTCTCGGCTGCGCTCGACATGACGTTCCCATTCTCTCTCCCATTTCCCACCTTCCCCCTCCCCCAATTCCCCGTTTCCGTCGTTACTTGCTACTGCCTTTGCTCCCTGCCATGTCTGCGCCTCTTGCCGAAACCCTTACCCAGCTGCGCGTCGGCAACCAGAAGTTCCTGGTTGACTTTTACCAGCGCAGCCGGCACCTGTTTGCCCGCTGGGCCCAGCGCCAGTACCAACTTGATGCGCCCCAGGCCCACGGCCTGCTTCAGGATACGCTGCTCGATTTCTACGACCAGGTGGCCGACGGCCGCATCACCAAAATGCCCGACGACCTGCGCGCCTTCCTCTACGGCATGGCCCAGCAGCGCCTCGAAGCCAACGTGCCCGCCCACGTGCCCCTGCCCGCCGCCGAAGCCGGCCGCCGCCAGCGCCTGCTGGCCCAGTTCAACCAGCTCGGGGCCGATTGCCAGCGAGTGCTCACCTTCTTTTATTTCCGCGGCTACCACTTCGAGAAGATGGGCGGCAAAATGGGCTTTCCCAACGCCACTGTGGCCCGCCTCCAGAAAAGCGCCTGCCTGCGGAAGCTGTATGATTTGCTGCGGTAGGCTAGCGAATATGAAAGAGGAAAAAGGCCGTCATGCTGAGCGCAGTCGAAGCATCTATACCGCAAGAGTAAATCCAATGGTTGGGATTAGTTGCGCGGTAGAGATGCTTCGACTGCGCTCAGCATGACGTTCCTCTATCTTCCTGCCCGCCTCCCCTCCTACCCCACTTCCCTCCTCCCCTAAAACCCCATGGACCTCCGCCCTTACTTCGACGAGCTGGAACGCTTTGCCGACGGCCAGATGGCCCCGGCCGAGCAGGAGGCCTTCGAGCTGCGCCTGGAAGAAGACGAGGCCCTGGCCGAAGCCCACGCCGCCTACGAGCAGCTCACCGCCGACCTGCGCTGGGCCGCCGGGCACGACACCCTGCGCCTGCGCCTGCAAGCCCTCGATGAACGCATGAACGAGCGCGGCACCGCCCTGGCCCGCACCGAGCGCCTCACCAAGCTGCGCCAGCGCCGCTGGACCATTCTGGGCACGCTGGGCGCGTTTGTGCTGCTGGCCGCCGGGGTGGCGGCCTGGTACTTCAGCCGCCCCAGCCCCGCCCGGCCCGCCCGCAGCTGGGAAGCCTACTACCAGCCCGACCCGGGCCCCGTCGTCACGCCGGCGCTGCTGCACAGCCGCCCGCTGCTCTCCGAAGCGCTCGACCAGTACCAGTCGGGCCACTACCCGGCGGCGCTGCACTCGCTGGGCCGCATCTCGCCCGCCAGCGTGGGCGCCGATACCCTGCAGTACCTGCGCGGCCTCATTTTGCTGCGCCAGGGGCAGGGCAGTGCCGCCCAGCTCTACCTGCGCCGCGTGAGCGAGGAAGACGGCGCCTCCGCGCTGGCCCGCCGCGCCCGCTACCACCTGGGCATGGCCTATTGGCAGGCCAAGGAGCTGGCCCCGGCCCTCACCGAGTTGCGCGCCGTGGCCGCCGACTCGCTCAACCCCTTCCGCGCCCCGGCCCGGCGGGCCGTGGCGGCGGGGGTACTGGAGGGGCAGTAGCGGCTTAAAACCGGCAGTCAAAGCGGCCATTGGTGGCCGTTATTTTGCCGCAATTCGGCGTTTCAAGCGTGAAGGCAAAGCGCCCCGATACGATGCGCGCAACCGGGTCCAGACGTGTGATTTCCACTGTAGCCGGATGCGTTTTATCAGTGTAGTATGTACATGCAGTCACTAAATCAACAATATTTACAAATCTCTTTGTTGAATCAGTAAGTGTATAGGTTCCTATTGAATTTATTTTGTCGATGTTTATTTGAATACCTTGTACTGTTCTTACTCCGTCCACCGTGGTGCTTCTGTTTGCCGACACGGTCAATTGTTGGCTGAAGTATTGAGCAGATAGCAGCGGCCCGCCGAGCGGGCTACCGGCCTGAGTCCACGCCTGGCCGTTGACCAAACAGCCGAAGGTGCGCTGGCCGGTCTGGGTTTCGGCCGGCAGCTGGCTCAGCGGGTCTTTCGGCGGGTCGGGCGTGGGGTCTTTGGTTTTGCATTGGCTCAGGCCTAGCAGAGCCGCCAGCATTAAGGCAGGGAGTTGTGTTTTCATGACGAGAAACGGTTTACAAGCTTAAAAACGAAAAGCTGCTGGAACTGCCGGGCAACAGGTGCCGGCCATGAATAGCCAACGCCTCATGGCGGCTGCACGCAAACGGCAACGAGTTTCAGGGCGCGGCAAGCGCCCCGCATAGGGGCACGGCCGGCGGGACAAGGCCCCGGTATCGGGGCGCTGGTGCTGCGCAAAGCAGGCGATTGGTTCATGGCGAAAGGATGGGTAGAATCCGGAGTGCCGCAGGTGCCGGGCAGTGGAGGCCGGGCACTTCTCAAACGTAGGAGACTCCAGCGCCAAACGCAAATAAATAATTATGACAATCAGAGATTTACGAGTGTCACAGCAGCACCTTTTCGGCTATGGATTCGTCCATGCGACGGGCGTGGCGGGGTTTTACCAGCGCGAAAAAAGGACTTTAGAGCAGCCGTGCGCAAATGATTTAATAACGCAAAAAGCCCCGGCCGCTCATGCAGCCGGGGCTTCTCAACAAGGCGGGACGGCGCAGGCGCGCGGCCCTCGGCCTCAGTCTTTCACCACGCGCTGGCGCAGCACCTGGCCGGCCACCGTGGCGGTGAGGGTGTAGGCGCCGGCGGGCGCCGCGGGCTGCACGTGCAGCGGGGTGGCGCCGGGCACCACCTCCTGGCGCCACACCTCGCGGCCCAGGCCGTCGAGCAGGCGCAGGGTGGCGGTGGTGGCGCTGGGGTGCGTGAGGGCCACGGTCAGGTCCGGCCCGAACTGCGTGGGGTAGGCGGCGAAGGACGCAGTGGGCGCCTCAAAGACCAGCTGGCGGGGGCCGAAGTAGCGGGGCTCGCCGGGGGTGCGGTCGTCCTGGCGCAGGCGGTAGTAGCGCACGCCGGCCTTGCCCGCGCTGGCATCCACGAAGCGGTAGTGGCGGGCGGTGCTGCTGTTGGCCGCCTCGGCCGCCACGAAGCCGATTTCCTTGAACGTCTTCCCATCCGTGGAGACTTCGATGCCGAAACCGCGGTTGTCCTGCTCGGTGGCCGTGGCCCAGGTCAGCACGGCGTTGTGACCCTCGCGCGCGGCCTCGAAGGCGGTGAGGCTCACCGGCAGCGGGGCGTTGAGGTCGCCCAGCGTCCAGCGCGAAAAGCCGTCCACGGCGTTCAGCACGGCGTAGCCGGTGCCGGCGGGGCTACCCGCGCCGGCGCTGCTCACGCCCTTGTTCACCCAGGTAGCGCCCAGGTTCGAGGACTTGAAGAAGCGCAGGTTGCCGCGCGTGATGCCGTTGAGCTCGTGGTCGAGGTAGCGCAGCGTCATCGTCAGGTCGAGGCCGGTGAGCACGTCGGCGTCGATGTCGAAGTAGCGCAGAATGCCCTGGCGGCCGGCGGCGCCCACCGGGGCCGTGCCCGTGATGCGCGTCACGAAGGTGCTGCCGGGCAGCGTTGAGTTGCTGGCGGACAGCATTTCCAGGCCCACGCCGCCGAAGTCTTCGAGCGCGCCGGCCGTGGGCGTGCGGTTCACTTCCACGCGGCCCAGCACGTAGCTGGCGTCGGTTTCGCTCAGGTTGGCCAGGCGGTCGAGGGTGAGGCCGTAGCGGCCGGTGGCCAGCACGCCGGCCAGCATTTGCACGCCGTTGTAGATGGTGGCGTTGCCGGTGAGGGTTTTGGTGCCCGCGCCGTTCACTTCCAGGTTGAAGTAGAGGCCGCCGCTCACGGTCTGGGGGCCGGTGCCGGTGAGCTTCACCTTGCCCGTGGAGCAGGTGAACTGGCCCGTGTTGGTCATGTTGCCCTTTATTTCGAGGTCGCCCAGCGTTTGGGCAAAGGTGCCCGAGTTGATGAAGTTGCCGGTCACGAGCATGTCGCCGCCGGTGTGATTGAGGATGCCCGCGTTGGTGAGGTTGCCCAGCACCACGGTCAGGCCGTTTTCCACCACCATCAGCTGGCCGCTGCTCACCGCGAAGTTGCCCAGCACGGTGGTGGCGCGGCTCACCAGGCTGTTCACGCCGCTGGTGCCGGTGTTGCTCACGCCCGACACAGCATTGCCCGACAGCTCGTTGCGGCCAGCATCGACGCCGAAGGCCGTGAGGGCCGCCGAGCTCGTGCCCGTCAGACTCACGTTGCTCACCGTGTTGCCCATCACCTCGTTGGTGAGGCTGGTGCTGCTGCCGCAGCTCATCACAATGCCGCGGAAGCTCTGCGTGCCGGCGTTCACCCAGGTGCCGCCCGTGGCGCCGGCCGCCTGCCCGCCGATGACGTTGTTGGCCACCAGCACATCGTTGGCGGCACTGCCCGGGGCGAAATCGATGCCCGACTGGGCCGACGTCGGCACCGCCGCGGCGTTGTAGTAGATGCTGTTGTGGCTGATGGTCCACTCGTCGCCGTTGCCGGTGGTCACCAGCACGCCGGTGCGGGTGAAGTTCGACAGCTCGTTGCGCGTGAGGGTGAAGCCGTCGTTGGTGCCGCCGCCGGCGTTGGCCGCATACACCAGGTTGGCGGGCAGCTGCGCGGGGTTGGCGTTGCTCACCAGGCTTTGGGTCAGCGTATTGTAGTCGTTGCCCGTCGCGTCGCCGTCGCCGATGACCACCACGCCGCTGGTCCAGGACGACGCGGCGCCGCGCACCAGGGTTTCGCTCACGGTGTTGTGCGAGGCGTCGGCGCTGAACACCAGCGTGGGGGCCAGCTGGCTGGTTTGGCGCAGGGTGAGGGCGCGCGGGCCGCCGTTGTTGCCGCTGAGCGTGACGTAGGCACTGCCCGCCCCAAACGTGAACGTGCCGTTGATAACCGGCGCCACGCCCTGCCCGGGCCTGATGGTGAGCGTGTTGGTGGCCGTGCCGGTTTGGGTCACCAGCACGTTCTCGCTGTACGAGCCGCTGAGCAGCTCCAGCTCGTAGGGCTGCGTGAGCGGCGAGGGTACCGCCGCCAGCGCCTGCGCAATGGTGGCGAAATCGGCCGGGGCGGGGCCCACGGTGATGACGACCGTGGCCTGCGCGCGGCTGCCCAGCAGCAGGAGTCCGGTCAGGAGCAGGGCCACCAGCTGCCAGCGGCGGCGCTCCCACCAGGGCTGGGCCGGCAGCGGCCCAAATGAATGAATGGCGGAGGGTAAGGAGTGTTTCATGACAGTTGTTGAAAAGAAGGATGATGGTGGCAACCGGCCAGTCCGGTGAGGACGGGCATTGCTATCAGCCATCAGGCACTCACACAACCAGCCATAGTTCAATCAAGGCGTTGGGCCAGCTACAGGACTGGCGTTGGTGGTGCAAGTGGTCAGACAGTGCTAAATAGCATTTATCAAACCTATTCTCCTCTCCATCAAAACGCAATAGCCACGTCAACGTCAAAAAGGCATAATCCTATTTATCGGCAATATTGTTTCCAGCATTCTATTGATTTCCAATTATTTTCCAATTATATTTTTTATTACCAAACAAAATAACCCATTTCATTAAAAATATTTCAATTCATCATCTTCCCATCCAAAAGCCTTCACAATGATTCCGAAAAATATAATTTTTCTGTCCGGCCGTTTATTATAAATATAAACCTTGCTTAAACAAATCTATAATAGCCAAGAACACCTATTCATATAATGCAAAAATCTGCTTCAGCCCTTGCGCGACCGAAGCGGACTCTGAGGAAAGCAAACCGGATGGCCTACCGCTTGCCGATGGCGTAGGCGGGCTCGCAGTTGGGCACCAGCGTCAGCTCCCAGCTATCCAGGTTCAGGGCAGCGAGGTGGGCCAGGTCGGCGTTGTGCCGGTACACGCAGCCGGTGTCCAGGCCCAGGGCGCCGGGGCGGGTGGCGGCCTTGCCGCGCACCTGGGCCGTGGGGGTGGGCACGTGGCCGTGCAGCAGGCGCCGCCCGCCCAGCCGCGAAGCGTCGTACACGAACTTCTTGACGTTCATCATCGTGGCGTGGTCCTGGCGCATCTCGGCCGGGGGCAGGGCGAAGTTGTAGCCGGCGTGGACGAGCAGAAAATCGGGCAGCTCAATCTCAAAGGGCAGCGCGGCCAGCCAATTGAGGTAGGGCGCCGGAATGTCGGCCATGCGCCGCACGCCGAAGCTGCGCAGGGTGGGCTGCCGGCCGCGCGGCCCCAGCCAGTCCCAGCGCCAGCGGTGGCGCGCGGCGTCGAGCAGGGCCTGGTCGTGGTTGCCGCGCAGGCAGTGTACCTGGTAGCCGCCGGCCTGCAGCTGCATGAGGTAGTCGAGCACGCCGCGGCTGTCGGGGCCTTTGTTCACGTAGTCGCCCAGCAGGTAAAGCTCGTCCGAATGGGTGAGCTGCAACTCTTCTTCTACCAGCTTGCGAAAGGTGTGCAGGCAGCCGTGCAGGTCGGTGGTGGCAAAACGGCGCATTGAGTAGGAAGAATTGAACCAAGAAGCTTAAAACGGAACGTCATGCTGAGCGCAGCCGAAGCATCTCAACCGCAATAGTAAATGAATTACTACCACACGCGAGATGCTTCGGCTGCGCTCAGCATGACGTTCTAAGGCTGCGTTTTGCTACAACACTGGCCTAATGCCCGCCGCCGTAAGCCGGCTTGTCGAGGTCGGCCTTGTCGTAGCTGCGGTTGGGGTGGCGCAGGCCGGCGTCGAGGGCATCCTGTTCGAGCTGGTCTTCGGTTTGCTCGGTGGCGTCACCGGCGGGCAGGGCGTCGGCTTTGGGCGTGCCCTCGGCTTTGCGCTCGTTGGGGTGCTCGCCGGTTTTCTGGTCGTTGTGGTGCGTGGACATGGCGGAAAGGAATTGAAATGTGGAAAGGAAGGAATGAAGAAGCCGGGGGCTATTGGTCGATGGCCGTGTCGGTGGCGTTCGGGTCGTTCAGCTCGGCGTTGGTGTCGGTGCCGGTGATGGGCTGGATGGGGCGGGGCTCCATCTGGCCCATGCCCACGCGGGAGTTGGGGTTCTGCATCTCGTCGAGGCCGGGGCGGCGGTCGTGCGCGTCGAGCTCATCGACGGCGCGGCCGCTGGGCTCGATGGTTTGGGTGAGTTCGTCGTCGGCGGGCATGTCCTGGTTGGGGCGGTCGGGGCGGCCCTCGTCGGTCGAGCGCATGTTGTCGCGGGGCGGGGCCATGTCGTCGGCGGTTTCGTTCACGCCCACGGCCGTTTCGCCGCCCGAGGTATCGGAGCCGAAGCCTTCCTTGCCGTCGCGGTTGCCGAAACCGCCGCGTGCGGCGTCGTTCTTGGGCGGGTCGGCGTTGGGGATGTGGTGGCCGGCCTCCATTTCTTCGTTGGTGGTGTCGTCGTTGATGACGCGAATGGGGCGGTTGTTGGGGTCGATGGCCATTGAATTAGGAAATGAGGTTTAGAAGGGATGGGGCAGGAAGTGTGGATGAAAGGTGTACTTTGGTTTGGCCGTTTGGGTTTACGCGCCCAGCCGTAGCGGCGGCAAAAGCCACAATGTTTCCCCCTTTTTCCGCATCCAACCTATGTGGACCGAAACCGATAACAGCCTGCGCCGCAGCTTCCGCTTCGCCGATTTCAAAACCGCCTTCGCCTTCCTCACCGAAGTAGCGGTCGAAGCCGAGCGGCTCGACCATCATCCCTGGCTCAGCAACGAGTACAACGTGGTGGAATTCCGCCTGCGCACCCACGACGCCGGCAATACCGTGACCCGGCGCGACCACCGGCTGGCCGAAGCCATTGATGCGGTAGCGGCACGGTTTCAACCCCAGAAATAGCCCCATCCCATGAGCAAAATCAAAAGCTTTACCCTTGGCTTCGGCGCCGGCTTCCTCACCTTGCTGGTGCTGGGGGCTCTTGTCTTCGCGTTCGCATTCGAGCGGCACTAGCCCGCCCCGTTTCCACTCCTGCCATCTGGCTCCATGATGCACAAACCTTCTTTTTGGCGCGGCTACCTGCTGGGCCTAATGCTGCCGCTGGCCCTGGGCCTGGGCGCCATTTACTACCTGTTTCTGCGGCAGCCCGACATTGCTCTGGCCGACATGGGCTTGCTGGATTTGAACGGGCAACCCGTGTCCGTGCGGGAGTTTGCAGGCCAGCGCGTGGTGGTCGACTACTGGGCCACCTGGTGCGGCCCGTGCATTGAGGAGTTTGCCGTGTTTGAAAAAATAAAAAAAGACCTGCCGCCGGGCGTGGTTTTGCTGATGGTGTCGGACGAGCCGGCCCCAAAAATTCAGGCTTTTTTGCGCAAGCGCCCGTTCAGCTTCCGGTTCTTGCGGGTGCGCCGGCCGCTGCCGGGCGTCAATTCCCGGCCCGTTACCTACGTCTACGACGCTAGCGGTGCCCTCGTGGCCAAAGATGCGGGGGCCATTGAGGCGCCAGCCCGGTTGCGGGCGCTGGTGCTGGCGCAATAACCCACCTGCTACCTTTGCCCCATGCCCAACACGGTTCTGTACCTCGTGCCCACGCCCATCGGCAATCTGGAAGATATTACCCTGCGGGCCATCCGCGTGCTGGGCGAAGTGGGCACCGTGCTCTGCGAAGACACCCGCACCAGCGGCCGCCTGATGCAGCACCTGGGCCTGAAAAAGCCGCTCCTCTCCTACCACCTGCACAACGAGCACCAGCAAGTGCCCCGCCTGCTGGAACGACTCGAAAAGGGCGAAACCATGGCCCTGATTTCCGACGCCGGCACGCCCGGAATTTCCGACCCCGGGTTTCTGTTGGTGCGCGAGTGCCTGGCCCGGGGCCTGGGCGTGGAGTGCCTGCCCGGCGCCACGGCCTTCGTGCCGGCCTTGCTGAAATCGGGCTTCGGGGCCGAGCGGTTCACCTTCGAAGGCTTTTTGCCGGTGAAGAAGGGTCGGCAGACGCGCCTGGCGCAATTAGCTTCCGAAACGCGGACCATGATTTTCTACGAGTCGCCGCACCGCATCGTGAAAACCCTGGGCCAGCTGGCCGAAGTGCTGGGCCCGACGCGCCCGGCTTCGGTGAGCCGGGAGTTGACTAAATTATTTGAAGAAACCGTGACCGGCACGCTGGCCAGCCTGGAGGCTGACTTCGCGGCCCGGCCCGCTATTAAAGGAGAAATTGTCGTTGTCGTCGAAGGAAACCTTGCCCCGCCCGCCCGCGAGCCCCGCCCCGGCCGCGAAGACCGAAACCGCCGCCCCGCCGATGACACCGACGACGCCGATGACGACTTCGACGGCCAGGACTAGCCTGCTGCGCCTGCGCACGCCCGTGCTGGCCGGGCTGGGTGCCCTGCTGCTGAGCGGCGGCTGGGCGCCGTGGCCCACGGCCTGGCTGGTGCCGCTGCTGTTCATCGGCTGGCTGCCCTACCTCGCCATGGAGCGCAAGCTCACGCTGGAAGGCGCGCGCAAAGGCCGCGTCTTTGCCGGCACCTACCTGATGCTGGTGCTCTGGAACGCCCTCACCACCTGGTGGGTGAGCTACGCCGAGCTGGCCGCCGGCATCGCCGCCGTGGTGCTGAACGCGCTGCTGATGTGCCTGCCGCTCATGGCCTTCCGCCAGACTAAAAAGCGCCTGGGCAGCCGCTGGGGCTACCTCTCGCTGCCCATCTACTGGATTGCCTTCGAGCAGCTGCACCTGCACTGGGACATCACCTGGCCCTGGCTCACGCTGGGCAACGGCTTCGCGGCCGCGCCCGGCTGGGTGCAGTGGTACGAGTACACGGGCTTCCTAGGCGGGAGCGTGTGGGTGTGGGTGGTGAATTTGATGCTGTTCCAGTTCCTGTTGCATTGGCAGGATATAAAGCCCAACAATTCCGATAAGTCATTCGCAGCCAGCCCTTTTCACCTTGGCCAACGCCTTCGCCCGCTTTACCGCGCCTTATTCGCGCTGTTTCTGCCGCTTGCCATATCCTTTTCCATCGGAAAGCATTATGAGGAAAAAGGCCCGACGGCCGAAGTCATCGTGGTGCAACCCAACCTCGACCCCTACGTGGAGAAGTTCGAGGGCGGCGCGCAGTTCGTGCCCTACGAAGAGCAGCTGACGCGCCTGCTGAACCTTTCGGAGCAGAAGCTCACGCCCGAAACCCGCCTCATCATTTGGCCCGAAACAGCCTTGGAAGAGCCGTACTGGGAAAATACGATTGAAAGCCACCCCAAAATCCGCCGGGTGCGGGCGTGGCTGGCGCGCCACCCCGGCGTGGCCCTGCTCACAGGCATCACCACGCTGGGCTCCTACCCCAACAAGGAGGCGGCCAGCGAATCGGCCCGCTACCGCGACGACCTCGGCTACTACGATTTCTTCAACACGGCCGCTTACTTCGCCGATGCCACCACGCCCGTGGCCTTCTACCACAAATCGCGCCTCGTGCCCGGCGTGGAAAAGGTGCCGCCGGTGCTGGTTTCCATCGTCTCGCACATCGACTTGGGCGGCACGGTAGGCAGCGTAGGCACCCAGGCCGAGCGCACGGTATTTGCCGCGCCGGCCAACGCGCCCGCCATGCGCGTGGCCCCCATCATCTGCTACGAGTCCATTTACGGCGATTTTGTGGCCGAATACGCCCGCAACGGCGCCACGCTGCTGGGCCTGCCCACCAACGATGCTTGGTGGCACGACTCGCCTGGCTACCGCCAGCTGCTGAGCTACGGCCAGCTGCGCTGCATCGAAACGCGCCGCGACCTGGCCCGCTCGGCCAACACCGGCTTCACCGGCTTCATCAATCAGAAAGGCGAAATCACCCAGCGCGAAACGGCTTGGATTCCGACAAGCAGCCGCGCCACCGTGCACCTCAATTCCGAGACGACGTTCTACGTCCGCTTCGGCGAGTTGATTGGGCGCGGGGCGCAGATTCTCGCGGTGCTGTTGCTGCTGGTGGCTATTGTGGTGGGCTGGCAGCGGAAGCGGCTGGCGGTGTAGAGACGCATATTTGCGTCTCGTCATTGAACGACCGAGACTGCACCAAACCGCCATGATAAGCAATATCAGCAACGATTGAGACGCGAATACGCGTCTCTACGCCGTTCAACAACCCTTATGATTCCTGACTTCACCCAACTCTCCCTCGACCTGGCCGCCCTGTGCCGTAACACAGCCGGGTTCATCCACCAGGAAGCCGCCACATTCGACCGCGCCAGGGTTGAGCACAAAGGCCTGCACGACCTAGTGAGCTACGTGGACCAGGAAACCGAGCGCCGCCTCGTGGCCGGGCTGCGCGAGCTGCTGCCTCAGGCCGGCTTCATCACCGAGGAAGGCACCGCCGGACCGGATTCCCAGACTGAGGAATTCACCTGGATAATCGACCCGCTCGATGGCACCACCAACTTCGTGCACGGCTTGCCGGTGTATTCCATCAGCGTGGGGCTGATGCACGGGCAGGAGTTGGTGGTGGGCGTAGTGCACGAGGTGAGCCGCGACGAGAGCTTCCGTGCCGTGCGCGGTGGCGGTGCGTTCTGCAACGACCAGCCCATCCGCGTCACCGATACCGACGACCTGCACGGCTCACTCATTGCCACTGGCTTCCCTTACAAGGACTTTGGTAAGCTCGATGCCTTCCTGCAAATTCTCGGCGCCTTCATGACGCGCACCCACGGCGTGCGCCGCCTCGGCTCCGCCGCCGTCGATTTGGCCTACGTGGCGGCCGGGCGCTACGAGGCATATTTCGAGTTCAACCTGAACTCCTATGATGTGGCGGCCGGCATCCTGCTGGTGCGCGAGGCCGGCGGCCACGTCACCCAGTTTCTGACGGATGGCGACCCGCTGTTTGGGCGCGAGGTGGTGGCCAGCAACGGCGCGCTGCACACGCAGGTGCAGGGTGTCATCGGCGAGTTCTGGCGGCAGCATGATGTTAGTTGAACGTCATGTCGAGCGCAGCCGGGACATCTCGCGTGCGCAATGCAATTCTGTCGATGGGTTTACTTCGAAGTTGTTTAGAAAGCCCATTGAACGTCATGCTGAGCGCAGTCGAAGCATCTCTACTGCGCAACTAACTCAATCAAATGGATTACTTCTGCGGTAGAGATGCTTCGACTGCGCTCAGCATGACGTTCTCGTAAATTCCGACGACTTTCTAAACAACTTCTTCAGTACGCGAGATGTCTCGGCAAGCTCGACATGACGTTCTAACCGCAAACTTTTCCGCCCGCCACACAGTTTTCCCGCCATGCTCCTGGCCATTACCTCCGTCGAAATCCAGTATTTCCTGATTGCCGCCGCCTTTGTAGCGGCGGCGTTCTACGTGGGCCGCATCCTCTGGCGGGCTTTTTTCAGCAAGACGGCGGCGGGCTGCGCCAAGGGCTGCGGCGGCGCCTGCGGGCAGCTCGATGTGGAGCGCCTGCAGGCCACTATTGAGGCGCGGGCGGCCCGCGAAAAGGCCACTGCCTGAGCCGCCGCACTTTCTTCTGAGCGCAGAATAACCCGCCCCCGCCCCGGCTCCGTATAGCCGGGGCGGGGGCGCCTGTTTTGGCCCCTTTCGCACTTCCTTTCTATTACCCAAACACCCCACGCCATGCAGGACAAAGAAGAAGAACGGTCGCTTGTAAACGTTGAGAACCGGCTGACCAAGGACGGCTTCACCCAGGATTTTAAAGTGACCGATGGCCGCCTCCATACCCTAGACCCCGCCTCGCCGAAAAGCTACGCGCCCGATGAAGTCACCATCGTGGACTTCTACCGCTTCGAGGGCGAAAGCAACCCCGACGACACGTCCATCCTCTATGCCATCGAAGCCACCGACGGCGTGAAAGGCACCATCGCCTCGGCCTACGGCGTGTACGCCGACTCCGATACCGACGACTTCCTCAAGCAGGTGGAAGACCTCGGCAAGAACCTGGATAAGAAGGACAAGTAGGGTCATTTAACAGTTATCAATTAACATTTAACAGCCGTTCTGCCGAACCAATTAGAGTCCGGCAGAACGGCTGTTAAATGTTAATTGATAACTGTTAAATGAAAATCACCCCCACACTTTCGTGCCCTCGGAGCAGTTGCGGCACATCTCAATCTGGTCGCGGCCTTTGAGGAGGCTGCTGCGGAAGCGCTGGTACTTGGGGCCGCGCCAGAGTTGGCGGAAGGTTTCGGTTTTGAGGTCGCCCTGACGGTATTCGGCGTCTTTGTCGAAGCAGCAGGGCACCACTAAGCCGTCCCAAGTGATGACGCAGGAGTGCCACATCTTCCAGCAGTGGTCCACCAGCTTGTTTTTCAGGCTCCAGGTGCCGTTGGCGTTGTTCTGGTAGCGCGAGTAGTAGTCGATGGTGGGGATGAGGGGCGAGCCGTGCTGGTGGTCGTAAATCTGGGCAGTTTTGAACCACACGTCGTCCACGCCCAGGGCTTCGGCCAGCTGCTTGGCGTCGTCAATCTGGTGCTCATTGGGCCGCACCACCAGAAACTGGAAGATGATGCGCGGCGTGGCCGACTTCAGTTCCTGGCGCCATTTCACCACGTTGCGGGTGCCCTCCAATACCTTTTCCAGCTTGCCGCCCACGCGGTACTGCTGGTACACGTCCTGGGTGGTGCCGTCGAGGGAGATGATGAGGCGGTCAAGGCCGCTTTCCACGGTTTTGCGGGCGTTCTGGTCGTTGAGGTAGTGGGCGTTGGTGCTGGTGGCGGTGTAGATGCCCTTGTCGGCCGCGTACTTCACCAGTTCCAGAAACTGCGGGTGCAGGTAGGGCTCGCCCTGAAAGTAAAAAATCAAATACCACAGCCGGCTGGCCACCTCGTCGATGGTGCGCTTGAACAAATCGCCCTGCAGCATGCCGGTGGGCCGCGTGAAGGAGCGCAGGCCGCTGGGACACTCGGGGCAGCGCAGGTTGCAGCTCGTGGTCGGCTCAAAGCTCAGGGCCATGGGCAGGCCGCGCATCCGGGCCTTACCGGTGAACTTGCTCAGGATATAGGAGCCCACCACCTGCACAGTATTCCACACGCGCAGGGGCGTGGCCTTGGAGAGGAGGTTGAGGGTATCGGTGAGCGTGGACATGAGCGAGTGCGGAAGCCCCAAAAATACGTCATCCTGAACGCAGTGAAGGACCTTGTCACGGGAGAACAGCTAGCGCCAAGATTGTTCTAGCGGTTGTTCTCCCGTGATAAGGTCCTTCACTGCGTTCAGGATGACAAACGGTTGGTTTACCGTTACTTCTTCGTGGCCGGGAAATCGATGGCACTGGTGTAGGTGCTGGCCTTGCCAAACGACTGGTTGATTTCGTCGATGGCGGCGCGGCTGCTCAGGCGCTTGGGCTTGGTGTTGAGGAAGGTACCGTCTTCGCCCACCAGCATGTATGTGGGCACTTCCTGCAGGGCATATTCTTTGGCCAACGTGGAGCGGAGGCCGCCGCCGGGCACGCGGGCCTGTACGCCGGGCAGCTTTTTCACCGTCACGAGCGACTTCCAGGCCTGCTCGTTTTCATCGAGGGCGATGTTGATGAAGGCGATGTTTTTGCCCTCAAACTTGCGCATCATCTCCTGGGCGTAGGCCAGGTCGCGCAGGCAGAGGCCGTTGGTGGTTTTCCAGAAGTTAAGGTACACCAGCTTGCCGGCGAAGTCGTGCAGGTGCACCGTGTCGCCGGTGGCGGTGGGCAGCTTGAAGTCGGGTGCGGGCGCGCCAATGGCGAAGTCCTTGTGCTGGTCGAAATCGTTCTGCAGAATGGGATAGTACTGATTTTTGGGGTCGTAGTTCCGGAAATCAGCCAGCATGGCGGCCGACTGCTTCACGTGGCCGAAGCGGAATGACTCCTGCAGGATGCGGCCCAGGATAATGGCGCGCGTGGGGCCGGTCAGTTTTTTGCTCGCCAGGGCGTAGGAGGCCGGATAGAAGTCTGGGTCGGTGCGCTGGTGGTGGTCCTGGGCCACGGCGAAGTGCACGTAGTTGAGCAGAAACTCATGGTACAGCTCGCTCTGGGCGGCGTTGGGGTCGTTCAGCAGGCCGGGCTCGCGCAGGAAATTGTAGTAGTCGGGGGCCATTTTCAGGCGGCCTTCAGTGTTTACTACTTGCTCGCGCAGGTCCTGGAAGGTCAGCTTATCGTTGGCGTAGGCGTACACCACTTCGGCGTGGGCGTAGTTGTAGAAGTCCTGCGTGAATGACTGCTTGGCGGCGTGGTCTTCCAGAAATTCGTACTCGTGCTTGCGGCGGTACTCCAGGAACGACAGAAACGGCGCCTCGTAGAGCTGAATGTTGTCGGGCAGTACCTGGAAGCCGTCGTTTTCCACAAACTGGGCGTCGGCTTCCACCAAGTAGTTGTTGGCGTTGGCGCCTTGCTGGCGGTGGCGCTGCTCGTCGGTCAGGTTGTTACCGTTGCGGAGCTTGGTGGCCAGGCCGGTGGGCACGTCGTTGGCCTTGAAGCGCAGCGTGCCCGACATGTCGTTGCCCTTGAAGCGCACGTCGATGTCGGTGCCGGGGTCGAGGTAGAGCGGGGCCACGTCGTCGCCGTACACGAAATCGGCCTTGGTGGGGCCGCTCACGGGCACGCTCAGCCGGAACTCGCCTTTGTCGCCGATTTTGGCACGGAACAGCTTCTCCTTAGGCTCCAGCGGGTTTTCGCGTAGCGAGATGGCCACCGAGTCGGTGGTGGGGCCGCTGATGCGGCCGGTGAGCGTGGCCGTGCCGCCGGTGGTCGCCGCGTCGGCGGCCGGGGCTTTGCGGGCAGCAGCGCCCACTACAGTGGTAGTCATGCGCCCTTGCCCATGGCCCAGCAGCGGCCCCAGCAACAGGGCCGCGCCCAGCAAGCGGCGCGCATACATAGTGAGAATGGACGTCATATTACGTAATAACCTACCGCCGACGACCGCCGGCAATTGCTAAAATCGACTAAACCAGCAGGAGCTTTCGGGCTGCCTTACCCGGTAATTCGCGGTAAAAGCCTATCAGCACTCCGAAGATACGGCTTTTTGATTTATAAAATCCAAATCTTAACGCAGATTTATTACGCCCCCAGGCGGGACGGTATTCGACGGAGCGGGTTGGGAACTCGGTGGGCGGGTTGATTATCAGGTTGGTTTTTGGGCGGGAGTGTTGACGGAGCCGCAAAGAACCGTTCTACCGTGGCGCCTCACCCCCAGCCCCTCTCCCAAAGGAGAGGGGAGCCGGACGATTCCTATCAGGAGCATTTCCGGTGCCCCCTCTCCTTTGGGAAAGGGGGTAAGGGGGTGAGGCGCCACGGCAGAATAACGCCTACCCAAACAGCCCGTTCAGCACCTCATCGAGCCGGCTCACGGCTTGCACCTTGAGGCCGAAGCGGGCCAGGTCGAGGCCCTTGCCGTTGAACTGCGACACGTACATCTCGCGGAAGCCCAGCTTCTCGGCTTCTGCCAGGCGCTGGTCGAGGCGCGAGACGGCGCGGATTTCGCCGCTCAGGCCCACCTCGGCGGCCAGGCACACGTGGCCGGGAATGGGCACGTCATTCAGGGAGGACACCACGGCGGCGCACACGGCCATGTCGAGGGCGGGGTCGTCGAGGCGCAGGCCGCCGGCGATGTTCAGGAACACGTCGTGCTGGCCCAGGCGCAGGCCGGCGCGCTTTTCGAGCACGGCCAGCAGCATTTGCAGGCGCTTGGCGTCGAAGCCGGTGCTGCTGCGCTGCGGCGTGCCGTAGGACGTAGGCGAGACGAGGGCCTGCACTTCGACCAGCAGGGGGCGGTTGCCTTCGAGGGTGGCGCCGATGGCCATGCCGCTCAGGCTTTCGCCGCGTTGCGAGAGCAGAATTTCGCTCGGGTTGCTCACCTGGCGCAGGCCGTCGCCCTGCATCTCGTAGATGCCCAGCTCGGAGGTGCTGCCGAAACGGTTTTTGGTGGTGCGCAGGATGCGGTAGCTCAGGTGTCGGTCGCCCTCAAACTGCAGCACCGTGTCGACCATGTGCTCGAGGATTTTGGGGCCGGCAATGCTGCCGTCCTTCGTGATGTGGCCGATGAGCAGGACGGGCGTACTGGTTTCCTTGGCAAATTTCAGGAACTCGGCGGTGCACTCGCGCACCTGGCTCACGCTGCCGGCGCCGCTTTCCACCAGCGTGGAGTGCATGGTCTGGATGGAGTCGATGACGAGGATGTTGGGCTGCACCTGGTCAATCTGGCGGAAGATGTTCTGGGTGTTCGTTTCGGTGAGGATGTAGCAGCCTGACTGCTGGCCCTCGGCCATGCGCTCGGCGCGCATCTTGATTTGGGCTTCGCTTTCCTCGCCGCTCACATACAGCACCTTCATGTTGCGCAGGCTGAGGGCGATTTGCAGCATGAGCGTGCTCTTGCCGATGCCCGGCTCGCCGCCGATGAGCACCATGGAGCCCGGCACCAACCCGCCGCCGAGCACGCGGTTGAGCTCGCCGTCGGGGGTGACGATGCGGGGCTCGTCTTCCACTAGAATGTTGTTGAGCTGGACCGGCTTGGCGGCTTTGGCCAGGTTGCCGCCGGGCACGGTGCTGGCGGGCTTCCACTGGCCGGTGGTGGTGGCCACGGTTTCTTTCTGGACGACTTCTTCGACGTAGGTGTTCCACTCGCCGCACACGGGGCAGCGGCCTATCCACTTCGCGGATTGGGCGCCGCAGGACTGGCAGAAAAAGACGGTTCTGGCTTTGGCCATGCTGGTTGTTTAGGAAGGATTGGGGGAGGGTTTTATAAGGCGTGCAGGAGCAAAAAAGTTGCCTCGGAAACGGGGGCGGCAAGGTACGGCAGCGCTAGCGGCGCGGGCGGACGCCTCACCCCCCGGCCCCCTCTCCGAAAAGGAGAGGGGGTGCGTTCAACGACTTCAAACCGCGCAACCGTGCATAGCTGTGCAGAACCGGTGCCCCCTCTCCTCTTCGGAGAGGGGGCCGGGGGGTGAGGCGCCCGCCTCGCGCCGCCCGAACGCCCCCAAAGACCAAAACCCGCCCCCGCCGAGGCGGGAACGGGTTTCGGAGGTGCCGCAACCGCATCCCGCCAAGACGGGATGCCCTTCCCCATGTACCAAAAGCCCATCCCGCCGAGGCGGGATGCCCTTCCTTATATACCGGAAGCCTGCCCCGCCAAGGCGGGACGCGGTTCCCAATCTACCGGAAGCCTACCCCGCCGAGGCGGAGGGCACTTCCGGTAGTTTAGGCAGCGGGGCCCGCCTCGGCGGGGGCGGCAGTGACTTTGGCAGCGGCCTTGGCGGCTTTCTTAGCGCTCTTGCGGGCGCTTTCGGCCGCCGAGAAATCGAAGAAGCTGTACACTTTCTCGGGTTCCTCGAAGGTGAGCTCCAGCTGGGCCTTGAGGCGGCGCTGGGCGCGGGCAATGGCCTGGCGGTCGGCGGTAAGGTCGAGGCGGGCGTCGGTGATGGTGGCGTCCTGGGTGTCGCGGGTTTCGTCGGCGGCGGCCAGGGTTTGGTAGAGGGCGTCGGCCTCGGCGCCGAGGGTGGGGTACTTGAGGGCGGCCTGCTGGGCGTGGTAGAGCTGGAGCAGGGTTTTGGACTGGGTGAGCAGGGCGGGCTGGTCGAGGGCTTTGAGCTTGCTCTTGCCAAACTTCTTGAAGTCGGCAAACACAGGCAGCTTGCGCAGCTTGGGCGTCACGTAGTCGAGCATGGTGTCGCCCACGAATTCCAGCCACTTGGTGCGGGCTTCGTGGTAGGCGCCGGTGCCGCCGGCCGTGGACTGGCCACCGTCGGTCAGGTTCTCATCGAAGCCCTCGATGGCCGTTTCCAGCGCGGCCAGCAGCGGCGTGAAGGCGGCACCGAGCTTGGCCTCGCGGCCGGCCCGCAAGCTGTATTCGGCCTGGGCCTTGTAGGCGGGCCGCGCCATGCGCAGCGTCAGGAACAGGTTTTCGAAGTAGGTAGAATTGGGGCCTTGCATAAATGGGAAGAAGGGAGTGAAAAGGCACCGCCGAAACTTCGGCGGCTAGCTGACCATCAGCCGATAAGTAAGAGTACCACTTATTGGGGAGATTGCCAATTTCTAATTTCTCGAACCCGGTTGTGAATGGCTCATTCCACCACCAGCCGCTGGGCCAGGGTACCGGCTCGCACGAGGTAGAGGCCCGGGGGCAATGCAGCCGGCAGGGCCAGTTGCAGAGCACCCTGCGCAGATAAGGCGCCTTTCAACACTATCCGGCCCAGCGCGTCCAGCACCTGCACGGCCTGCCCAGGTGGCAGACCTTCCACCGTGACGACCGAGCGGGCCGGGTTGGGGTACAGGGCAAAGGGCGCCTGACCCGCCGAGGGCCGGGCCGCCAGCGGACCGCCGGACAGCCGGGCCAGATAACCACCGCTCGTTACTGTGAATGTGCCAAATTGCGCGCTACCACCATAAGAACTTGTTCCGGCAAAGTGTAAGCGGTTGCCTGCGTCCAAGGCCAAAGTCGTTACGTCGTCTTGGTCCGGCCCACCAGCACGCAAGGCCCATTGCCATCCACCAACAGTATCAAGCGCCGCAACCACAATATCATATTTGCCGGCACTGACCAAGGCTGTGGTGCCAAAACGACTGCCACCGGCACTGGGCGTGCCGGGGTCTAGCTGCGAACCCCGGCCGAAGATGCCGGCTGCGTATACCCGGCTACCACGCACAGCAATGCGATTTAATTCTTCGCCATCCACGCTACCGCCGCGCACAGCCCATTGCCAAGCACCGGTGGCCGCGTTAAGCCGGGCCACGAAGGCGTCATCGTTTTGAATGGAGCCCAACGCGGGACCTTGGTAGGTGCCGCTGGTGTTGGTGAGGGTGGTGGCGCCAAATCTGGCCGTGGCCCCGCTGAAGTTGCCGCACGCATACAAGTGCCCGCGGTCGTCGGTCGCCAAGCCCCTGCAGACGGTGCCACCAAAGCCGCCTGGAAATGTACCGGTACCAGAGGTGCCGGGCAGGGCCTGCGCCCACTGCCAGACGCCGAGGCGGTTGATTTTGGCGATGTAGCTGCCGCGCTGCTGGGTGAGGGGAAACAAGGAAGAGAAGGCGATGCCCGAGCCAAAATCGCCGGTGAGGTAAGCGTTGCCTTGCGCGTCGGCGGCCAGGTCGGCCACGGTGCCGTGGCCGGTGCTCACGGCCCAGCCCCAGGCGCCGGTGGCCGCGTCGAGGCGGGCGACGAAGAGGTCGGTGCCGCGGCCCACGTTTTGCAGCACGGTGGCGCCCACGGGCAGAGAGGGCCCGTCGAAGGTGCCGGCCACGAGCACGCCGCCGGCCCCGTCGGGGGCCACGGCCCGGCCAGAATCCCGGCCGGTGTTGGCGTTGCCAAAGCCGGCCTGCTGCACCCACAGCCAGGCCCCGGTGGTGCCGTCGAGCTTGGCCATAAGCACGTCGGAGTAGCCGGCCGAGGTGAGGGTGGTATTCCCGAAGGTGGCCGGCACACTGCCCGAACTCTGCGCGAACGAGCCCACGGCGTACACCTGCCCCTGCGCGTCGAGGGCCACGTCGGCGAATTGGTCGCCCTCGGCACTGCCGCCGCCGCTGGCCCAGAGCCAGGCCCCGGCGGCGTCGCGCTTGGCAACGAAGGCGTCGTAGGAACCCGTTCCCGTCAGGGTGGTGCCGCCGAATCGCACCGAGCCGCTGAATAGGCCCACCACGTAAGTGTTACCCAGCGCGTCGGCCCGCACCCGGTTGACACTGGCGTAGCTGCCGGGCGCCAGGCCCACGCCGCACTCGCCCGCTTGGTCGAACGTGGGCGCTTGGCCGCGGGCCGAGTTAATCAGGCCGAGCAGCAGGCCCATGCCCAGCATGAGCACCGACGGAGAGAACCGGAAGCATCTTTCCATAGCAAAGGGGGCAACCAGCGGTTTAAGCAGAAGTTCCTTGATGGCCAACTTGCTAAATGTAGCAGGAATGCATCTATTTGCAAGCGCCCCTTCTCTGGATGCCCCATTGTGCTACCCTCAACATTTCGCCCCGCGCGGGGTTGCTACGCCATGCCCGAAACCGCTCCCCTCACCCCCGCCGACCTCGCCCCCGTCACCGCCTTCGCCGGCCTGCCCGCCGAAACGCTGGCCTGGCTGCTCGCCCACGGCGAGGGCCGGGCCTATGCCCCCGGCGAAGTCCTGTTCGAGCCCGGCGCCCCGGCCGAGCTGATGACGGCCATCATCCGGGGCGGCATCCAGTTCTACGCTGTGAAGGGCGCCCAGCGCGACCCCATTTTCCGGGCCGAGGCCGGGCAGGTGACGGGCGTGCTGCCCTACTCGCGGCTGCGCGTCATTGCGGGCCAGGGCGTGGCCGTGGGCGACACCCTGCTCTACACCCTGCACCGCGACCAGTTCCCCGCCCTGGAGCAGGCCAGCCCCGAGCTCACCCAGCGCCTGGTGGCCGTGATGAACGACCGCAGCCGCGACCAGGTGCGCGCCCAGGAGCGCGACGACAAGCTGCGCGCCCTGGGCAAGCTCTCGGCCGGCCTGGCCCACGAGCTCAACAACCCCGCCGCCGCCATCGCGCGCGCCGCCCAGGCCCTGGCCCAGCGCGCCGCGGCCAAACCGGCGTTGTTTGTGGAGCTGGTGGGCCACTGCCCCACGCCCGAGGCCATGCGCGCCCTCACGGCGCTGGCCGTGCCCGGCGCGGCCCCCGCGCCCACCTCGGCCCTGGAGCGGGCCAACCGCGAAGACGAGTTGGCCGACTGGCTCACCGAGCAGGGGGCGCCCGACGGCTACCACCTGGCCCCCGCCCTGCTCGAAGCCGGCGTGACCGTAGAAACCCTGGCGCCCGTGGCGGCGCTGCTGCCGCCCGCCGCCCGCCCGGCCGCCTTCGCCTGGCTCGAAGGCCAGCTCACCACCATGCAGCTGGTGCGCGACGTGCAGGAGGCCGGCGGGCGCATCAGCAAGCTGGTGGCCGACGTGAAAACCTACTCGCACATGGACCGCGCCGGCGGCGTCGAGCGGCTCGACGTCACGGCCGGCCTCGAAAGCACCCTCAACATGCTGGGCTTCCAACTGCGCCAGAAAAACGTGCGCCTCACCCGCGACTACGCGGCGGAGCTGCCCCCGATTCGCGGCCAGGTCAGCAGCCTCAACCAGGTGTGGACCAACCTGCTCGACAACGCCATTGACGCCCTGCCCGCGCAGGGCGGCGAAATCACGCTCCGCACCCGGCGCGAGGGTGATTTCGTGCGCGTGTTTCTGATTGACAACGGCAGCGGCATCCCGGCCGAGGTTTTGCCGCACATCTTTGAGCCCTTCTACACCACCAAGCAAGCCGGCGACGGCTCCGGCCTGGGGCTCGATATTGCGCAGCGCATCATTCATCAGCACGATGGCCGGCTAGAGGTTGATTCCCGGCCGGGCCATACCGAGTTTTGCGCCTGGCTGCCGGTAGCGGGGGCGCAGGCGTAGGCGGCGCAGGCCGGGGCGCCTCACCCCCGGCCCCTCTCCCAAGGGAGAGGGGAGCCTGATGTTATTTGTCAGAAATAAGTCCGGTTCCCCCTCTCCCTTGGGAGAGGGGGTCAGGGGGTGAGGCGCCCCGTCAGAACATTCTAAAACATCATCCCCCATGGCCACCCCCAAACCCATTATTCTCGCCGTCGATGACGACCCGCAGGTGCTGGCCGCCATCGCGCGCGACCTGCGCCAGGAGTTCGCCCAGAACTACCGCATCCTGCGCGTGGGCTCCGGCCCCGAAGCCCTCGAAACCATCCAGGAGCTGCACGCCAAGGAAGAGCCGCTGGCCCTCATTCTGGCCGACCAGCGCATGCCCGAACTCGAAGGCGTGGAGCTGCTCACGGCCTCGCGTGAGTTTTTCCCCGACGCCAAGCGCGTGCTGCTCACGGCCTACGCCGACACCGAAGCGGCCGTGCGCGCCATCAACTCGGCCCGGCTCGACCACTACCTGATGAAGCCCTGGGACCCGCCCGAAACCCTGCTCTACCCCACCCTGCACGACCTGCTGGCCGCCTGGCAGGCCAGCAACAAGCCGCGCTACGATGGCATCCGGCTCATCGGGTTTCAATGGTCGCCGCTCTCGCACGAGCTCAAGGACTTCCTCAGCGGCTACATGGTGGGCTACCAGTGGCTCGACTACGAAACCAGTCCCGAAGCCCAGGCCCTGGTCAAAGCCAAAGGCTTCGACTCGACGGATTTGCCGCTCATCATCTGCGCCGACGGCAAGGCCGTGGCCAACCCCAGCAAGGCCGACCTGGCCAACCACCTCAACATCGCCAACCAGCCGCTGCAGGACATGTACGACGTGGTGGTGGTGGGCGCCGGCCCCAGCGGCCTGGCCGCGGCCGTGTACGGCGCCAGCGAGGGCCTGCGCACGCTCATCATCGAGCGGCAGACGCCCGGCGGGCAGGCCGGCACCAGCTCGCGCATCGAAAACTACCTGGGCTTCCCCACCGGCCTGAGCGGCGCCGAGCTGGCCCACCGCGCCTGGACCCAGGCCGTGCGCCTCGGTGCCGAGTTCCTGGCCCCGCAGGAAGTCACCAACCTCTGCATTCAGGACGGCTACAAGGTCCTCACCCTCGGCGACGGCCGCGAGGTGAAAACCAAGGCCGTGGTGCTCACCACCGGCGTCAGCTACCGCACCCTCGACGTACCGGGCATGGACCGCCTCAGCGGCGCGGGCGTGTACTACGGCGCCGCCCGCACCGAGGCCCGCAGCTGCGACGAGCAGGACGTGTACATCGTGGGCGGCGGCAACTCGGCCGGGCAGGCGGCCATGTACCTGGCCACCTACGCCCGCAACGTTTACATCGTCATTCGCGGGGCCAACCTAGCCGCCAGCATGTCGGCGTATTTGATTGAGCAGATTCGCACCACGCCCAACATCGTGCTCATGCCCTTCTCCCAAATCAAGGAAGTGTGCGGCCAGGACCACCTCGAAGCCGTGATGGTGGACGTGAACGGCACCGTGGAAAAGCGCGAGGCCCGGGCCCTGTTCGTCTTCATCGGCGCCAAGCCCAGCACCGAATGGGTGTGCGACCAGGTGGTGTGCGACGGCAAAGGCTTCGTCCTCACCGGCCGCGACCTGGTGACGGACCCGCGCTATCCCCAAATCTGGCACAAGGAGCGGGAGCCCTACCTGCTCGAAACCTGCGTGCCCGGCATCTTCTCGGCCGGCGACAGCCGCGCCGGCGCCATGGCCCGCGTGGCCTCGGCCGTGGGCGAGGGCAGCATGGCCATCAAGTTCGTGCACCAGTACCTGGATGAGTAAAATTAGGGCAGGAGGGTAAGAGGGTAAGGGGGTAGGAGTTTGAATAGCACACAACTCCTCCCCCCCTACCCTCTTACCCTCCTGCCCTAAAAACCCTACTCCTCCAGCATCAGCTGCTCGGGCAGGTTCATCAGGTAGTCGCCGTAGCCGCTTTTGCGGAGCGGGGCGGCTATGGCCCGGAGCTGGTCGGCATCGATAAAGCCCTGGCGGTAGGCGGCTTCCTCGATGGAGCCCACTTTCAGGCCCTGGCGCTGCTCGATGACTTTTACGAACTCGCCGGCCTGCATCAGGCTCTCGAAGGTGCCGGTATCGAGCCAGGCGGTGCCGCGGCCCAGGATGCCCACTTTGAGCGTGCCGCGGCGCAGGTACTCACGGTTCACGTCGGTGATTTCGTATTCGCCGCGCGGGCTCATTTCCAGGTTTTTGGCGATTTCCACCACGTCGTTGTCGTAGAAATACAGGCCCGGCACGGCGTAGTTGCTCTTGGGCTGGGCCGGCTTTTCCTCGATGCTGAGGGCCTTCTTGTTCTCGTCGAATTCCACCACGCCGTAGCGCTCAGGGTCGTGCACGTGGTAGGCAAACACCACCCCGCCCTGCGGGTCGTTGTTGGCCTTGAGCAATTCCGAGAGGCCGGCGCCATAGAAAATGTTGTCGCCGAGCACCAGCGCCACCTTGTCCTGGCCGATGAAATCAGCGCCCAGCACGAAGGCTTGCGCGAGGCCGTTGGGCACCTCCTGCACCACGTACTGGAAATCGCAGCCCAGGCTTTTGCCATCACCGAGCAGCTTTTTAAACTGCGCCTGGTCGTGGGGCGTGGTGATAATCAATACTTCCCGGATGCCGGCCGACAGCAGAATCGACAGCGGGTAGTAAATCATCGGCTTGTCGTACACGGGCATGAGTTGCTTCGAGACGGCCAGCGTGAGCGGGTGCAGGCGGGTGCCGGAGCCGCCGGCGAGGATAATACCTTTCATAGTACTTCTGTCATCCTGAGCGTAGCGAAGGACCTTATCACGTCTGCGCTACAGTGAGTAAGTAAACCTGACGAAGGCAGCCGTGATAAGATGCTTCCTTCGTCAGCATGACAACGATTTAGTTGCGTTCCTGAATAAACGCTTGGTTGGCCTTAAACCACGCCAGCGTCTGCCGCAAGCCCTCGCGGATGCGCACCTGCGGCTGGTAGCCCAGCAGGCGGTTGGCCTTCGAGATGTCGGCCAACGAGTCGCGGATGTCGCCGGCTCGGTCGGGGCCAAACTTCGGCGCCAAATCGGAGCCCGCTTCCTCGCGCAGGATGTCGTACATCTGCACCAGCGAGGTGCGGTCGCCCACGGCGATGTTGTAGACCTGGCCCAAGGCCTCGGGGTTCTCCACCAGCGCGGCGCGGATGTTGGCCTCCACGCAGTTTTCCACGAAGGTGAAGTCGCGGGTCTGGCCGCCGTCGCCGTTCAGCGTAGGCGCCTCGTTGCGCAGAATGGCGTCGATGAACAGCGGAATCACGGCCGCGTAGGCCCCGCCCGGGTCCTGGCGCGGGCCGAAGATGTTGAAGTAGCGCAAACCCACGATTTCCATGCCGTAGGTGCGGGCAAAGACGTCGGCGTACAGCTCGTTGGCGTACTTGGTCACGGCATAGGGCGAGAGCGGCTTGCCGATGCGGTCTTCCACCTTGGGCAGGCCGGGGTGGTCGCCGTAGGTCGAGCTGCTGGCCGCGTACACGAAGCGCTTCACGCCCGCGTTTTTGGCGGCGGTCAGCATCTGCACGAAGCCGCCCACGTTCACGTCATTGGTCAGCACCGGGTCTTTGATGGAGCGCGGCACCGAGCCGAGGGCGGCCTCGTGCAGCACCACGTCCACGCCCGCGCAGGCATTGGCGCAGGTGGCCGCGTCGCGGATGTCGCCGTCCAGGATTTCGAGGCGCGAATCGCCGGCGAACAGCGCCAGGTTTTTACGGAAGCCGTTGGAGTAGTTGTCCAGCGTCCGCACCTTCTTTACGCCGTATTTCAGCAGATACTCCACGATGTTGGAGCCAATGAAGCCCGCGCCGCCGGTAACGAGAAAGGTCAGATTATCGAGCGGCCGCTCGTGGAAAGGGTTTTCGTACACTTCGTTGAGTTAAAAATTAATCAGCACGTCATGCTGAGCGTAGCCGAAGCATCTCTACTGCTTTACTATTCAATTATTTTGGCGACGAAGCAGTAGAGATGCTTCGGCTACGCTCAGCATGACGTGCTGATTAGCGCCTTAGCGCCCCGCGTACTGCTTCTGGTTGTAGTCCTGATAGGCGCCGCTGGTCACGCTGTTGAGCCATTCTTCGTTTTCGAGGTACCAATCCACGGTCTGGGCTAGGCCTTGCTCGAAGGTCACGGAAGGCTTCCAGCCCAGCTCATTCATGATTTTCGAGGAGTCGATAGCGTAGCGCATATCGTGGCCGGCGCGGTCGGTCACGAACTTGATGAGCTTACGCGAGGTGCCTTGCTCCTGCCCGGTTTTTTCGTCCACCACGTCGCAGAGCAGCTCGATGAGCTTGAGGTTCTGCCACTCGTTCACGCCGCCGATGTTGTAGGTATCGCCGTTTTTGCCCTTATGGAACACTGCATCGATGGCCGTGGCGTGGTCTTTCACGAACAGCCAGTCGCGCACGTTCTCGCCCTTGCCGTACACGGGCACCGGCTGGCCGGTGCGCAGGCGGTGAATGGCCAACGGAATCAGCTTCTCGGGGAAGTGGTTGGGGCCGTAGTTGTTGGAGCAGTTGCTCAGCTTGATGGGCAGGCCGTAGGTGTGGTGCCAGGCGCGCACAAAGTGGTCCGACGAAGCCTTCGAGGCCGAGTAGGGCGAGCGGGGGTCGTAGCTAGTTTCTTCGGTGAACATCTCGGGGCCGAAATCCAGCGACCCGTACACTTCGTCGGTGCTCACGTGGTAGAACACGTGGCCCTCGTAGCCCTTGGGCTGCCACAGGTGGCGCGCCGCATTCAGCAGGTTCACCGTGCCGATAACGTTAGTTTTCACAAACGCCATAGGGTCGGTAATGCTGCGGTCGACGTGCGACTCGGCCGCGAGGTGAATCACGGCGTCGGGCTCCTCGTTGGCAAACAGCTGGTCGATGAAGTTCTGGTCGGCAATGTCGCCTTTGATGAATTTGTAGTTCGACGCGTTTTCCACGTCGCGCAGGTTCTCCAGGTTGCCGGCGTACGTCAGCGCGTCAAGGTTGAGAATCTGGTACTCGGGGTACTTCGTCACGAACAGACGAACAACGTGGGACCCAATGAAGCCGGCGCCGCCGGTGATGAGGATTTTCATAGGTTTGGGTGATTTGTCATGCTGAGCGCAGTCGAAGCATGACGTGCTTTTTGATTTTTTATTTCGCCAGCGTTTGCTGCCACTTCCACGAGCTGGCGAGCGAGTCGGCCAGGGAGGTTTCGGTTTTGAAGCCCAGCACCTGCTCGGCTTTGGTCGCGTCGGCATAGATGGCGGGCACGTCGCCGGGGCGGCGCGGGCCGAGTTCCACGTTCAGCTTCTGGCCCGATACTTCCTCGAAAGTGTGCACCACTTCGAGCACGGTATTGCCGTGGCCGGTGCCCACGTTGAAGGTTTCCACGGTGTCGCTGGCCTTATGGTCGAGCAGGCGCTGCACAGCCACCACGTGGGCCTTGGCCAAATCCACAACGTGGATGTAGTCGCGGATGCACGAGCCGTCGGGCGTATCGTAGTCGGTACCGTACACCGTCAGCTTCTCGCGGATACCGGCGGCCGTTTGGGTGATGAAAGGCACCAGGTTGTTGGGCACGCCCAGCGGCAATTCGCCGATTTTAGCCGACTCGTGCGCGCCAATCGGGTTGAAGTAGCGCAGCAGAATGGTGCGAATCTGGTTGTCGGGCGCGCCCGATACATCGTGCACGATGTCTTCGCACATCTGCTTGGTGCGGCCATAGGGCGAGGAAGCCGGCTTGGTGGGCGTGGCCTCGGTCACGGGCAGCGCGTCGGGCACGCCGTACACGGTGCAGGAGGAAGAAAACACCAGGTTTTCCACGCCAGCCTCCTTCATCACCTCCAGCAGCGTGAGCAGCGAGCCCACGTTGTTCTGAAAGTAAGCCAGCGGCTTCGCCACCGATTCGCCCACCGCCTTGTAGGCCGCAAAGTGAATGACGCCCTTGATGTCTTTCTCCGTCTCAAACACCTGGCGCAGGGCCGCCGCGTCGCCGCAGTCGATGCGGTGCAACGGCACGGCCGTGCCCAAAATGGCCTCAATGCCCGCCACGGCCGACTCCTGCGAGTTGCTGAAATTGTCGATGATGACGGGCTGAAAGCCGGCCTGCGCCAGCTCCACCACCGCGTGGGAACCGATATAGCCGGCGCCGCCGGTCACGAGAATTTTGGTCATTGTTTTAGTTGTCAGTTGCTCGTTGTCAGTTGTTAATTCGGCCACCAGCGCCGGCAATAAGCCTGACAACTGACAACGAGCAACTGACAACTAGTTTACAAGCTCCAGTACTGAATGTCCTTCATTTTGCCGCGGTACAGGCCTTTGATGTCGACCAGCACGGCGTTGTCAGACGTAATGGACTGAAAGTAGGCTTCGTCTTTTTCGGCGTAGGGCTGGTGGCTCACGGCCACAATCACGGCGTCGTAGTCCTTGCGCACGTCGTCGGTGGGCGTGAGGCGGAAGCCGTACTCGTGGTGCAACTCGTTGGAGTCGGCGTGGGGGTCCACAATGTCCACGTTCACCGAGAAGTTTTTCAGCTCCTGAATCACGTCGGCCACCTTGGAGTTGCGGATGTCTTCCACGTTTTCCTTGAAGGTGGCGCCCATCACCAGCACGCGGCTCTTGGCCACATCCTTGCCCTTCTTAATCATCATCTGCACCGTTTTGCGGGCGATGTAGGCGCCCATGTTGTCGTTGGTGGTGCGGCCGCTCAGAATGACCTTGGCATCGTATCCCAGTTCTTTCGCCTTGTAGGTTAGGTAGTACGGGTCGACGCCGATGCAGTGGCCGCCCACCAGGCCGGGGCTGAACTTGAGGAAGTTCCACTTGGTGCCGGCGGCTTCGAGCACCTCGTAGGTGTTGATGTTCATGCGGTCGAAAATCATCGACAGCTCGTTCATCAGGGCGATGTTGACGTCGCGCTGGGTGTTTTCGATGATTTTGGCGGCCTCGGCCACCCGGATGCTGCTGGCGCGGTGCACGCCGGCATCCACCACCAACTCATATACTTTAGCAATGGTGTCGAGGGCCTCGTCGTCGTTGCCGCTCACCACTTTCACGATGCGGCGCAGGGTGTGCTCCTTGTCGCCGGGGTTGATGCGCTCGGGCGAGTAGCCTACTTTGAAGTCGTTCGGGAATTTCAGGCCGCTCAGGCGCTCAATCACCGGAATGCAGTCTTCCTCGGTGCAGCCGGGGTACACGGTGCTCTCAAACACCACGTAGTCACCCTTTTTCAGCACCTTGCCTACGGACGACGACGCGCCGAGCAATGGCTTGAGGTCGGGCATGGCGTGCTCGTCGATGGGCGTGGGCACGGCCACGATGTAAAACTGCGCCTGGCGCAGCACCTCCAGCGAATCGGTGAAGGTGATGTCGCAGCCGTTGAAAGCCTCCTTTTCGAGCTCGCCACTGGGGTCGATGCCCTGTTTCATCTGGGCCACGCGGCCGGCGTTGATGTCGAAGCCAATGACTTTCAGCTGCTTCGCGAATTCGAGGGCGATGGGCAAGCCCACGTAGCCGAGGCCGATGACGGCCAGGGTGGCCTCTTTGCGCAATAGTTGGTCGTACACGTAGTTAGATTTTCGAGGTTCGTTTGTCGGTTTTGGCGAGCGGACGCACCGACTGTTCGTCGGTGCTGAGCTCGTATTGTTCGCCGCTTTCGGGGCAGGTGGCCCGGCGGTTAGCGTCGAAGGCGAGGCGATGGCCGTAGGCGCTCATCCAACCCTGGGGCCGGGCGGGCGCGCCGTATACGAGAGCATAGGCCGGCACGTCGTGCGTGACCACGCTGCCCGCGCCCACGAAGGCGTAGCGCCCCAGCCGCGTGCCGCACACAATGGTGGCGTTGGCCCCGACGGTGACGCCCTGCTCCAGATAAGTGGTTTGGTACTGGCCGGCGCCCTTGCGGGGCACGGCGCTGCGCGGATTCTTCACGTTGGTGAACACCACCGAAGGGCCCAGAAACACGTCGTCTTCGCACACCACGCCGCCGTAGAGGCTCACGTTGTTTTGCACCTTCACGTTGCGGCCCAGCACCACGCCGTCGGCCACGAATACGTTCTGGCCCAAGTTGCAATCTTCGCCAATGTCGGCCCCCGCCGAGACGTGGCAAAAGTGCCACACGCGGCTGCCCCGGCCTATCTGGCAGCCCTCGTCGAGGACGGCGGTGGGATGGGCGTAGTAATCGGGCGTAGCGTGGGGCATGCGGGCAGGCAAGGGATTGAAGCCGCAAAGGTAAGACGGGGCGGGGGTTGGGTTCGTACTTTTGGGTAATTCCCTCACTGAGCACGTTATGGGCCTTCCTGTTCGCCACACTGATAATCCTGATTTCATTTCGCCCGAAGACTACCTGCGCTTGGAACGCGAGGCAGAATTCAGGCACGAGTACGTTGAAGGCAAAATCATCGCCATGGTTGGCGCCAGCTATTCACACAACCTCATTTGCATGAATCTGGGCGGTGAAATGCGGAGCCAATTGCGCGGAAAAAACTACTCAGTAGTGGGCAGCGACCAGCGCCTACAAATTATGAGTGGCAGTGCCTTCGTGTATCCTGACCTGACAGTAGTATGCGCCCCCCCGAAATTCAACGAGGAAAAAAAACCTGATACCTTACTAAATCCCACGCTATTGGTAGAAGTGCTGTCGCCTACTACCAGTCAGTATGACCGTAGCGACAAATTCATGCTCTACCGACAAGTGCCGAGCCTGCGCCAGTATTTGGTATTAGACTCGCAATCAGCCTATGCCGAACTGCACACGCAGGATGAGCGGGGCCGCTGGGTACTCACCGAAACCCGCGACCTTGACGCCGTGCTGGACCTGAGCAGCATCGGCTGCCAAGTACCGCTGGCGGAGGTGTACGCGGGGGTGGAATTGGGCTAACGACCAAAGGCAGCGTGCAGGAGGTCGCCTATTAAAGTAGCGTAGGCTGAAAATGCACCCACAATTGCACAAAGCCACGTCAGCCACAGGCTGCTTGTGATGAGTATGGCGACTACGGATTTTTGCTGCTGCCGGGCTGCCCGATTCAAGGCAATCAGGTGCAAGGTGATACCGACTACCCAACCAATTACCACCACCCAAACGCTTAACTCAATCGTCTCGCTGATGCCGTGGCCGTAAGCATAGGAAACAACGAGCGAGTTGACGTACAACAGTCCCCATGCACCGAAGCAGTCGAGCAAACCCAGTGCAAGGACTAGCCCGGCTAAGCGCGGCCAAGCCGGCCACGGTTGCATTCGTGGATAGGTGGCGGTATTCATAGCGACGAAGATATTAGAGCTTCACGCACACGTTCTGCGCCTCGGTGAAAAACCGCAGGGCTTCCAAGCCACCTTCGCGGCCCACACCGGAGTTTTTCATGCCGCCGAAGGGCGTGCGCAGGTCGCGGTGCAGCCAAGTATTTACCCACACAATGCCGGAGTGCAACTGGTGCGCCACGCGGTGGGCGCGTTGCAAATCGCGCGTCCAGAGGGTGGCGGAGAGGCCGTAGTCGGTGCTGTTGGCCATCATCAGAGCTTCCTCGTCGGTGTCGAAGGGCGTGAGGGTGACCACGGGGCCGAAGATTTCCTCCTGGTTGGTGCGGCAGTCGAAAGGCAGGTTTTCAAACACCGTGGGCTCCAGGAAGTAGCCGCTTTCGCAGCGGCCGGGCACGGTGGCGCGGTGGCCGCCGGCCAGCAGGGTGCCGCCTTCGTCATGGGCCAGTTGAATGTAGTCCAGCACTTTATTCAAATGCGCTTCGCTCACCAGCGCGCCTTGCTTAGTATCGGCTTCGAGCGGGTCGCCGATTTTTTGCAGCTCCAGCTGCTGGAGAAACTCGGTTTTGAAGGCTTCGTAAATGGGCCGCTCCACGAAGATGCGGGAGCCGCAGAGGCAAATTTGGCCCTGGTTGGCGAAGCTGCTGCGTACGCTGGTGGCCACGGCGGCGGCCAGGTCGCAGTCGGCGAAGATGATGTTCGGGTTTTTGCCGCCCAGCTCCAGGCTGAGCTTTTTGAACAGCGGCGCGGCCGTGCGGGCCAGGTGCCGCCCCGTGGCCGTGCCGCCCGTGAAGCTGATGGCCTTGATGCCCGGATGCTCCACAATGGCCTGCCCGCAGTTCGGCCCGTTGCCGTGGATGATGTTGAGCACGCCGGCCGGCAAGCCCGCTTCGATGCACAGTTCGCTCAGCAGAAAGGCGGTAGCAGGGGTGATTTCCGAGGGCTTGGCCACCACGCAACAGCCCACGGCCAGCGCGGGCGCAATTTTCCAAGTAAAAAGGTAAAGCGGCAGGTTCCAGGGCGAGATGCAGCCCACCACGCCCACCGGGTGGCGCACGGTGTAGTTCACCGCCACGCCTTCCTGCACGTGCGCTTCGGTGGCGAAGTGGCCGGCGGCGGTGCCGAAAAAGTGGAAGTTGCTGGCCGCCCTCGGAATGTCCATCACGCGGGCCAGGCTGAGCGGCTTGCCGTTGTCCTGGCTTTCGGCGCGGGCCAGGCGGTCGAGGTTGGCGTCGATGAGGTCGGCTATTTTCACCAGCAGACGGCCCCGGTCCTCGGCCGGGAGGGCGCGCCAGGCGGGCAGGGCGGCTTCGGCGGCGGCCACGGCGGCGGCCACGTCTTCGGAGCCGGAGTCGGGAATCTGGCCGTAGACCTGGCCGGTGGCGGGCTCCACGTTGTCGAGGTAGCGGCCGGCCTGGGGCGGCACCAGCTGGCCGTTGAGGTAATTCTGGATGCGCAGCATAAGCGTAGGGAGTGGGTGAACAAAGCTAACGCCCCGCTCCTACTTCCCCGGGCCGGCGTACGGCGGCAGGTTGGTATCCGAAATCAGGTACAGTGGGCGCTGGCGCACGTTGGCCGAGAGCCGGGCGATGTACTCGCCGATGATGCCCACCGAAATGAGCTGCACGCCGCCCAGAAACAGGATGCTCACCATGAGCGACGCCCAGCCCGGCTGGTAGTCGTGGGTGATGAAGCGCGAATACAGCGTGTACAAGCCCACGAAAAAGGCAATGCCCGACACCGCAAACCCGCTGATGGTGGCAGCCTTGAGCGGCACGTCGGAGAAGGCGGTGATGCCGTCGAGGGCCAGGCGAATCATCTTGCGGTAGGTGTAGCCGGTTTCCCCGCCGGCCCGCTCGGCGCGGTCGTACTCGATGAAGGTCTGGCGGTAGCCAATCCAGGAAATCTGACCCCGGATGAACTTGTTCTGCTCCGGCATGAGGCGCAGGCCCTCCACCACTTTGCGCGAAATAATGCGGAAGTCACCGGTATCGACCGGGATGGAAATGTGGGTGATGCTGGCCAGCAGGCGATAAAACAGCCGGGCGGTGAGCTTCTTCGCGGCGCTGTCGCCCTGGCGCGAGCGGCGCTTGGCGTACACCACTTCATAGCCTTCGCGCATCTTGGCCAGCAGCTGCGGGATGAGCTCGGGCGGGTCCTGCAGGTCGGCGTCGATGATGACGACGGCATCGCCAGTGGCCCGGTCGAGGCCGGCCGTGACGGCAATCTGGTGGCCGAAGTTGCGGCTCAGGTCGATGTAGCGCACCCGCGTGTCGCGGGCGGCCAGGTTCAGGAGCAGGGGCAGTGACTGGTCGCGTGAGCCGTCGTTGATGAAAATCAGCTCGAAGCCGCCGGACAAGGCCATCGGTTCGAGCACACTCAACAAGCGGCGGTGGAGCTCGTCGATATTGCTTTCCTCGTTGTAGATGGGAATGATGACGGACAGTTTCATGCGGACGGAAGAATAGTTCGGGGCAGAAAAATCGGGCGTACTTATGGGCCAGCGCAATCAAATTCACGCCCAGCCATCTAGCGTATATCCATGATTATGAAACCATTTGCTCGAATCGAAAGCAGTCCGTTTTCTGGGCCGGTAATACGAGGCAAGGTGCCGAGTGCCCCGGGTCTTTTCCCCAGCGCTACACACTCCGCCGCATCGCGGCGGGAACAAACGGCCAATGCCTTTCTTCAAACTGCTGGCATTTGACGCCATCGGTCAGGCTCATGCCCGGCAAAAATACACCATTGCCCCAGAGCGCCCCGGTGCCATTCAATGCCACGGGCGGCGCACCACCTCCCACAAAGGCCATTGTGTTGATGCCGCTGGCCGGGGCACCGAACAATTGTGAGGTGAGGCCGAACAGTTGTGTCTTCCTTCATTCGGCCTGCCCCCACGGCCTGGCATCTGCAAGCGCGGGGCCCGCCTGCCAGCTGATGCCGGCCCGCCTATGGCAATGGAATGCGGGGCTACTTTTTCCGGTGCGCAAGCTTTGAGTTGTGCATAACGACAATGAATTACAGCACAGCCGGCCTACCTTTGCTGCCGAATACTCTCTCGCCATTTTTTTATGAAAAAGTTTACCCTATTGTTCGGCTTGACTCTGCTGGCCGCCTGCTCATCAGAAGATAAAGCTGTAGATGACAAAATCATTACGAAGAATGATTTTGAAGCCCTGGCCGGTTGGAACACCGACCCGGCGGCGCTGTTCCGCGGCAAAGCCCACTCCGGTCGCTATGCCTTGAAGGTGGACAAGGACCATGAATTCAGCACGACTTTTGAAATGGCGCTGGGCTACATCTCGCCCACGCGCGTTAAAGCCATCCACTTGGAGGCTTGGGTGTTGCTGCCCAGCGATAAAGCAACCGGCGTATTGGGTGTGCAGGTAATTGAGCCCGAAACGGGCAAGGAAGTATTCGGAGGCGGCATTCGCGTGGCCGAAGTAGTGAAAGCGCGCGGCAAATGGGAGAAAGTGGAAGCCGATTACACGCTGCCGGAAAACACCACGCCGACGCAGCGCCTGCGCCTGTCGCTGTGGCGCGCTAATGCCAGCGACCAAGTGGTGATTGACGACGTGACGCTGAGCGTTAAGTAAGCCCGCCCGTTGTCCGCCCACAGCACCAGCCAGCTCCCGTGGGGCTCGCTAGTGCTGTGGGCGGCTTTTATGAAGCGAGTCTTCTACTGGTAGGCGGTGGTGGGCCCGCCGCAGGCCGCAGGGCCGAGCGGGCCGTGGGCGCCGCGCCGCAGTAGAGCGGGCCGTTTTTCTGCCAGCAAGCCGGGCCCCTTTCGCTTTGCCCTGCTCCCGGCTCCGCACGCGCGGCAATCTGCTTATTTCATTTAGCCCCCATGTTTAAGTCTGTTCCAAAAAGTATTTGGTTTGGCCTGTTGCTCGCGTTTATCGCCCTCGACACCGCCTACACCTTCTGGCAAAACCACCAATTGCCCTTGGATGGCGACTTGGTCACCATTGTGTTGCCGGAGGAGAAGTGCGTACCCATCATGAACGACCCCTTCGGCTGGTCGGTGATTACCCAAGACGCGCATTACAGCGGCACCAACCGCTTTTTCGCGCACGCGGCCATGACCGTTTACTGGAAGACCATGCCGTTCGTGCTGCAGCTGTTCACCAATCCCGTCAACAGCCTGTACGTGGCCAGTGCCTTGTTCAACACCGGGGTGCAGGTGGGCTTCATGCTGTTGCTGGCGGCCTACATCCGGCTGAGCATCGGGGCCCAACGGAGCCGCTGGGCGTATTGGGTGGCGGCGGCGCTGCTGGTGCCTTTGTTCCAAACGGACGGTTTCAACTACCAGATAGGGCTTACCAATTCGGCCATCACGTACACCTTTTTCTACGGCTTCCCCATGATGATGCTCCTGGGGCTGGTCTGGCCCTTCTACAAAGCAGCCTACCTGCAGCAGCCGTTTCGGGTGCCGGCGTGGCGGGCCGTGCTGCTGGTGCTGCTGATGGTGGTACTGGCCTTCAACGGGCCCATTGCGATGGCCACGGTGTCGGTGCTGCTGCTGGGCGTGGGCATTTATTGGCTGGTGCGGCAGGTGCGGATGAAGCCCACCGCCGATGCGCCGCGCACGCTGGCCACCGGCTGGCTATCGAACCAGGCCCTTGGGCTGCTATTTATCATGGGCCTGCTCGACCTGTATTCGCTGTACATTGGCCGCAACGAGGCCGAGAGCACGCACATCTACACCTTGTGGCAGCTCTACAAAATGCTGCCCGGAGGCATCATCTTCGAAGGCTTTGGCCAGTGGGGGTTGCCCGTGTTTGTGCTGATGGTGGTGGTGAATACCTGGCTGGTTCGCTGGCTGCTGCCCCCTTCCCCCGAACGCGACCGGGTGCTTTTCATCATGCGGGCGGTGGGGTTGTTTTGCGTGGTGTTTGTGGCGCTGATACCCTTCGGCGGCTTCCGCAACTACCGCCCCAACCTGATTCGGGGCGATATCACCACGCCGGTCACCATCGCGCTTTTGCTCGGCTTCGGGGTATCGGCCTACTACCTGCTTTTGCATTTGCGCAGCCGGGTCCGGACGGGTTATTTGGCGGTATTGCTCGTGGCGGCGGTCTATTACATGCACGCGGACGCCGTGCTGCAAATGCCCAACAACAACGAGTGTGAGCGGTATGCGCTGGAGCAGATAGCCGATTCGCCCGATGAAATCGTGCATCTCTACGTTTCCTGCAACATCCTGAGCTGGGGCCTGACATACGACTACAAAATGTCGGAGATGAATGCGACCATGCTACAATATTGGAACGTAACGGACCGGAAGAAACTATACTTCCAGCAATAATTATCTGCCATAAACGAAAGCCCTCCCGGGGTTCATTCAGCTGCTGCTTATTGCAATAGCTGGATGAATTCCCGGGAGGGCTTTCGTTTTTACTACTGTTCCCAACCGCTCACCGCTCACGGCGTGAGCGGGTAGGTATTTTTGACGAGGCGGCGCTGGGCGCCGGTGCCGGTGTAGTAGTACACGTCGGTGCCGGCGGGCCGGATGAGCAGGTCGTCGGCCAGGAAATCGCGGGTTTCATACAGCACCTGCATGCGCACCGTGCCGGGCTTCACGCGGAAGGGCACCACCATGCGCACCCAGTTGCCCTGGATTTCGCTGGCCTTGCGGCCGTCGACGATGGGCTCGCCCAACACATTGCTCTGGGCATCAAACATTTTGACGCGCATGTTGCCGTAGCCGTAGTCCGACTTGCCGTACATCCACACCGAGGCTTCGTACTGGCCGGTATCGGCCGGCGTGGGCACGGGGCCGTCGTAGAGAGTGTGGAACTGGTCTTTGGCTTCGTAGAACGCGCCGGCGCCGAGGCGGCCGCGCCGGTCGGCGGCTTTGTCGAAGGAATCCACCACCACGCCCAGCGGCGAGGTCACGTACAGGCCGTTGGGCCGCGGCTGGAGCGTGGGCAGCAGCGCGGCGGCCTTGGCGCGCTCCCGGGGCAGGGCCGTGGCCGCCAGGGAATCGAGGGGCAATTCGTAGAGCGAGCCGTCGGCGGTTGCGGCAATGAGTTTGCCCAATTTCACCACGCGTTGTTCGCCGGGGGTGAGGTAGTCGGGCGTGACGAGCATCAGGATGGGCTTCCGGTTGGGGAAGGTGGGCAGCAGCTCCTTGGCCACCATGTCGGAGCTCAGCAGCTGAATGTGCTGCAGGGCCTGGCCCACCGATGCGCGCGACACGTAGCAGGCCAGCAGGGGCAGGCCCGAGACGGCCGACAGCTTATCAGCCTGAAAGATAGAATTGCTGCTGCCGCTAATGTCGAACTTATCGGTGCCCATGTTGTAGTACGGGATGGGCAGAATGGCCTGGAAATCCTGCACGCTGCGCTTGGTCCAGGAGAATTGGGCGGCCAGGCCGGAGTTGGGATTGAGGAAGTCGCTGGCGCCGGTGCCCTGCTGCACGTCGTTGGCCCGCGTCGAAACCTGCCAATATGCTTCGGCGCCCCAAAGCAGTAGCAGCGGCACGCCCGCCCAGGCCACCACGCCCCAGTGCCGGCGGCGCAGGTAGCGGTACAGCCGGTAGAGGCAATAAGCAGTGTACGTGGTGACTACGTAGTAAAACGGCCACCCGAAGCGGCCCAGCGAGCGGAACTGCTTCACCGGCCCCGAGTGCTCGGTAATCCACCCAAACCACTCCCACTTGAACGGGATGCCGCAGGCCAGCAGCAGCAGCAGCGTGCCCGCCCACAGCCCCGTGCGCAGGTGCAGCGGCAGGGCTGGCCGGCCCAGGCGGCGCCAGCGCCGGTGCCACGCCACGGCCACCACGCTCAGCAGCACCGATACGGCCAGGGTGGCCGTGGCCACGAGGCCCACGTAGGCGAAACCCTCAAAATTGTCGGTGTCGGACCAGGGCCAGGTTTCCTGCCACCAGTCGTGCAGCGGGCCCACCACGGGCGTGAAGACAGTATTGGGCGAGGCCACGTACACGAGCAGGCCGTAGGGGTTCGGCGGGCGGTCGGCCACGTGGTCGGTGGCCCAGAGGTAGCCCCGGAAAATGAGCAGCGGCAGCAGCGCGGCCACCACCATGCGCCCCAGCCAGGGCCGCAGGCGCGGCTGCTGCCAGGCCAGCACCAGCACGTGGCCCAGCAGGAAAAAGCAGCCGCAGGCCAGGAAATACAGCATCACGGCCCCAAACAGCAACGTGCCCACGCCAAACAGCACGTACCAGCGCCACTGGCGCGGATTTTCCTGCATGCGGATGATGCAGTACCAGAGCAGCGGCACAAAACAGGCGTAGCTCAGCGAGATGTGGCCGTCGAGGCGCAGCACCTGCGGTGCCATGAAGCCGATGAGGAGCGCCAGCACGCCCGAGTAGAGCACCGGCATGCGCGTGCGCCGCAGAATGGCATACATCACCACCGGCGTGGCCACCAGCGAGAGCAGGGGCAGCACGTTGACGATGCCCACCGTGTAGCGCCCGGCCGGAATGCCCAGTCGCTCGAGCAGCGCAATGGCCAGGGCCACCAGCGGCTGCAAGTTGGGGTAGTTGAAATGCTCACCGGCCGGGTAGTTCATGCCCGTGAAGCGGTTGCCGAGGTCGTGCAGGCCGTAGAAGGCCGTGGCGTAATAGCTCTGGAGGGCATCGCCGCCGGCCCGGAAGAAGTAGTCGTTGGGATTGAGCAGCACCGGCCAGAACAGCACGGCCGTGATGGCCGCCGCTGCCAGCCCCACGCCCACCATGCCCAACCGATGCGCTTTAGGAGAAATTACACTCATGCGAAAACGAAGGAGGCGCCGCCGCGCCGCTAGGATGACAATCGATTAGCTTCGGAAAACTCTCGGGCCCGGCAAGTAATGGCGGGCCTTTTTGCCTCGAAGAACCAGCCCGCCGACCAGGTCGGTTTTCACAGCCTTCAAAACTACTGCGCAATTCGACAGCACGGCCCACCGCGCCCGCCTTCTTCCCGGCAATGCCCGGCCATCCGCGGCGCATCGCCTCGTGTTGCCGGCCCGGGCCGCCGGCTCGCAGCCCGACGCGGAATGAATGGCCGCCGCCGACGGCTTTGCCTGGCACTGCAATGGCCAGGTGAGACTTTAGCCGCCGCGGTATCCCGATAAGTGCCGTAGTTTTGCTGTGTTATTCACTCATCAACAATCATGAGCAAGCGTTTACTTACTTCTCTCTCTATTGCGTTGGCCGTGGCTGGCGGCGCCCTGGTTTCCTGCTCTCACAACGACGGCGCGGAGGGAACCATCGTCACGCGCAACGATTTTGAGAACGTGCAGGGCTGGGGCGGCAGCAACGATGCCAGCATCACCACCGAGCAGGCGCACTCCGGGAAGTACTCCCTGAAAGTGGGCCCTCAGAATGAGTATGGCTACACCTACGTCCAGACGCTGGGCCAAATGAGCACCGCGCGCGTCAAAAAGCTGACTGTGTCGGGCTGGGCCTGGCTGCCCGACAAGGGCGCTACCGCCCAGATAGTGGTATCGATAGCGCACTCGGCCGATAAAGGCTCGCCGGTGTTCTACGGCAGCTTCACACTGCCCGACGAGGTGAAGAAATACAAGTCCTGGCAGCAGATTTCGCACACCTTCACGCTGCCCGATTCGGTGCAGGCCACCAACCAGCTGAAGTGCTACCTGTGGCGCACCAGCACCAACGTAACCGCGTACGTGGATGACTTTACGCTCAGTGTCAGCAATTAAGCGCCTCCGCCCCTTGCCCGCCCTGCTGGCGGCGGGCCTGCTGGCGGCCGCCTGCTCCGGCTCCGACGGCGGCAAGTGGGTGGGCGACTACGTGACCGTGAACGACTTCGAGGCCGTGCGCGGCTGGAGCGACGCCTCGGCCCTGACCCGCGACCACGCCCACTCCGGCCAGTACGCCACCTACGTAGACCCCGGCCGCGAATACGGCATCACCTACGACCTGCCCTTGGGCGAGGCCAGCGTGCACACGCTCAAAGGCGTGGCCGTGGAGGCCTGGGCTTATTTGCCCAGCCCGCAGGCCAAGGCCACCCTCGAAGTGCAGGTGCCCCTGCCCGGCGAAGGCAACCGCATGGGCTTTGCCGACCGCCTGGTGCTGGCCGAGCAAGTGACCGAAGGCGGCAAGTGGATGCGGGTGCGCAAGGAATTCGCCTTCCCGGCTGGCCTGCCCGCCGAGGCCCACCTGCGCATTTTCCTGTGGCGCGGCGGCAGCGCCGAAACCGCCTACCTCGACGACCTGAAGGTGAAGGCCCTGGAATAAGTTGCCGTTTGGCCGGCGCGGCTGCCGGCTTTCATTTAGCTTTAGCTGCTGATGCGTTTCCCCCGTTTCTTGGTGCCGACCGGCCAGTTTCAGCGCGCGTGGCTGTGGCAGGCCGGCGTGTACGTGAGTTTTTGGGCCGAGCTGCGCCTGTTCACCGACCTGCGCATGCATTACGGACCCTTCGTGAGCCCGGTGCTGTTCTACGCCACGTCGGTGCTGATGTGCGTGTTTGCCGCCCTCTACTGGCTCGACCGGCCGGTGGCGACGATGGAGCCGGGCAAAACCACCCGCCGCTTCCCGCTGGTATGGATAGGCTTGCTGCTCGGGGCCGTGCAGGTGCTGTACGTGCAAGCGCCGGTCATCGCCTCGCACCCCGTCGATGTGAAGGCGTCGGACATCATTCCCATTCTGCAGGTCTACGCCACGCGTTTCCTCAGCGGCGAGGTCATTTACCGCTATTCGACCACCCTGCCCTATCCTATTTTCCCCAACTACTTGCCCATGCAGTGGCTGCCCTATGTGCCGGCCCAGCAGCTGGGCATCGACTACCGCTGGTGGGCCCTGGGCATGCTGCTGCTGCTGGGCTTTGGAGCGTACCAGGCCACGCTGGCCCGGCAGCCGCTGAGCTGGGTGGGCTTTCTGCTGAAAATTGCGCTGCCCACCTACGTGCTCTACCGCCTCATCACCCGCGACCCGGAGTTGTTTGCCCACACCGTAGAGCCCACCATCATTGCCTTCTACTGCGTGCTGGCGGCCAGCGTACTCAGCCGCTCGGCCATTTTGCAGGCGGCGGCGCTGGTGGCGTGCCTACTCTCGCGCTATTCGGTGGTATTCTGGGTACCGTTTTACCTGTGGCTGCTGTGGCGTGAGGCCGGCAAGCGCCACGCCCTGGCGGTGGCGGCGCTGGTGGGCGTGGGCGTGCTGGGCATTTATGTAATTCCCTACCTGAGCAAGGATTGGACGATTTTCACCCACGCCTTCGCCGAATATAAAATTGCCACCATGGGCGAGTGGAGCCGCACCGACGGCCCCGGCGGCAACCCGCCGCAGCTTTTCGCGGGCTTCGGCTTTTCGGCTTTCTGGTACACCTACGGCCCCGACGAGCTCAAGACGCGCATTGCCCTGGCCCAGCTCGGCGACGTGCTGATATCGTCGGCTGTGGTGGCGCTCAGCGCGTGGCTCTACTACCGCCTGCGCCGCCGCTACGACTACCGCATCGTGGCCCTCATCACCCTGAAGCTGTACCTGGCCACGTTCTACGCCTTTATTCAGACGCCCTATCCTTACCTCACGTCGCTGGGTTTGTTCATTTCGGTTTTCGTGGTGATGGTGACGGGCGCGGGCCAGCGGGATAAGGTGGTGGCAGCGGCGGCACCAGATGCAGACGATATAGCAGAACGTCCTGCTGAGCGCAGCCGAAGCATCTCTACCGCTTCGCTGAATTGATTGATTAATTGCGCGGTAGAGATGCTTCGACTGCGGCTGCGCCTCCGCTCAGCATGACGTTCTTTTATTGCCATTTACCCTCCATTCCATGAAACCCCGCATTGCCCATCCCTACTCCCTGCTGGCCATTCTGCTGCTGTTTGTGCTGATGGTGCAGGCGCGGCTCTGGGCGCCATACTGGGACACGCACAACGTGCAGGCCATCCTCACCTGGGACGCCATGGGCTACTACATCTACCTGCCCGCGCACTTCATCTATGATGACTTGGGGCACATGTCCTTCGCGCAGGACATCATGCGCGAGTATCAGCCCAGTAGCTCGTTCTATCAGGCATTTCAAGTACCGGGCGGGCCCGAGGGGATGCTCGTAACCAAGTACACCTGCGGCCTGGCGCTGCTTTGGACGCCGTTTTTCTTTATCGGCCACTGGGCGGCGGGCTGGCTGGGCTACCCGCAGGACGGCTTTTCGGTGCCCTACCAAGTGGCCATTGCCTTCGGCGGGCTGCTGTTTGCGCTGCTGGGGCTGGGGCTGCTGCGCCGGGTGCTGCTGCGCTACTTTTCCGACGTGGTGACCACGCTGGTGCTGGTGCTGCTGGTGCTGGGCTCCAACTACTTCCAATACGCCGTGTTCGATGCGGCCATGGCGCACAACTACCTGTTCACGGGCTATGCGCTGCTACTCTGGCTCACCATTCGCTGGCACGAGCGGCCCACGCGGCTGGGGGCCTTTTTCATCGGCCTCACGCTGGGCTTGTTGGTGCTCATCCGTCCTTCAGAGGCCGTGGCCGCCGTCATCCCGCTACTCTGGAACGTGGGTTCGATGGCGGCGGTGCGCGCTAAGCTGGAACTGCTGAAGGCGCGGTGGCAGGATGTGCTGCTGCTGGTGCTGGGTGGCTTTTTGGGCGTGCTGCCGCAGGCGCTGTACTGGCACTGGGCCACCGGGCATTTTCTTTTCTACAGCTACGGCGACCAGCATTTTAGCTTCTTCAAGCCGCATTTGTGGAGCGTGCTCTTCAGTTTCCGCAAGGGCTGGCTGCTGTATTCGCCGCTGCTGCTGCTGCCGCTGGCGGGCCTGGTGGTGCTGTGGCGCTCGCGCCGGGATTTGGCGGTGCCAGTACTGGTTTTCGTGCTGCTGAACCTGTGGGTGGTATCGGCCTGGGACATCTGGTGGTACGGCGGCAGCATTGGGCAGCGCGCGCTGGTGCAGAGCTACGCGGTGCTGGCCCTGCCGTGGGCGGCCGTGGTGGCCTGGTTGCTACAGCCCGAGCGCCGGCGGGTCTTGCAGCTAGCAGCCGTGGCCGTGGTAGTGCTGCTGGTCGATTTGAACCTGTTCCAGCACTGGCAGTACATGCGCTCCATCATCAACCCCGAGGAGATGAACCGGCGCTATTACTTCGCAGTGTTCAATAAGTCCATGCCCACGCAGTCGGATTTCGCCATGCTCGACGTGAAGACGCACCTGCCCGAATCGGAGCGGCACTATACGCCCACGCTGCTCGGCAAGCTCGATTTTGAGAACCAGCCCACCGATGCCGCCACCGGCATTTCGGCCGACATGGGTTACTACAGCCGTCAGTCCTTCCACGCCGATGCGGCTCACGCCTACGGCCCGGCCCTGAGCATCCGCGTGGGCGATGCCAAGCTGGAGCCCGGCCAGTACGTGCGGGCCTCCTGCCGCGTGTTCTCCGACTACGGCGCCTGGGGCAACAAGCTGGTGATGAGCGTAGACCGCGGCGGCAAAAGCATCGTCTGGAATGCCATCCGCCTGCAAAACAACCTGAGCGTGAACCGCGCCTGGAACCAGGTCTACTTCGACGCCCCCATCCCGGAAGACGCCCAGCCCGATGATATCCTCAAGGTGTACGTGCTGAGCGAAAACGGTTCCGGCTGCTACATCGACGAGGTGCAGGCCGAGCTCATGAAGCCCAAAGCCGGCTGGTGACGCGCCTACGCTCAAGATGACAGGCGTTTTTCCTGCTCTTATTGAACCGTAAGCGTTACTGCCCCAGCAAGCCGTATTTCAGGATGCAATAGATGGCGCGGAAGCCGTCGCGCCAGCCGATTTTCTTGCCCTCGGCGTAAGTGCGGCCGTAGTAGCTGATGCCCACTTCATAGATGCGGGCGTCTTTCACGCGGGCTACTTTGGCGGTCACTTCGGGCTCGAAGCCAAAGCGGTTTTCTTCAAGCCTGAGGCCTTGAATGATGTCGCGGCGGAACATTTTGTAGCACGTTTCCATGTCCGTCAGGTTCAGGTCGGTGCACATGTTGGAGAGGAACGTGAGCCAAGCGTTGCCGATGCTGTGCCAGAAAAACAGCACCCGGTGCGGATTGCCGCCCATGAAGCGCGAGCCAAAAACCACGTCGGCAAATCCCTTTAGCACGGGTTTAATCAGGATGTTATACTCCTCGGGGTCGTATTCCAGGTCGGCGTCCTGGATGATGACATAGTCGCCGGTGGCTTCGCGGATGCCGGTGTGCAGGGCCGCCCCTTTGCCCTTGTTCACGGTGTGTTCCAGCAGGCGCAGCCCCATTTCGGGATAGCGCGCGGCGTAGGCCCGAATGGTTTCGACCGAGGCATCAGTCGAGCAGTCGTTGACGAGGATGATTTCCTTGCCGATGTTATTCACCAGCTTCAGCTCGCGCAGCAAATCCAGAATCTGGTGGATGGTGCGGGCCTCGTTATAAACGGGGATGACAATGGAAAGCGTGTCGAATTTTACCACAAGAATAAAGCTGGGCGAGGCAAAGGGAATAGCAAAGGTAAACGCCGGGCGCTTCGCTTAATGAGGAAGAGCAATGAAGAATGAAGAATTGAGAGAACGTCATGCTGAGCGCAGTCGAAGCATCTCTACTGCGCAAGTAACTATTTACTATTGCGGTAGAGATGCTTCGACTGCGCTCAGCATGACGTTCTTTCCTCATTAAGCCGCAGGCGCCTACAGGCTGCCCGTACGGCCGCCGTCCACGGGTACGCTGGTGCCGTTGATGTAGGCGGCAGCCGGCGAGGCCAGGAAAGCCACAGCCGCCGCCACTTCTTCGGCCTGCCCGAAGCGCCGGGCTGGGATGGTTTTCAGCATGTCGGCCTCGATGGCGTCGGCGGGCTGGCCGGTTTGAGCGGCTTTCTTTTCCACCAGCGAATGGTGGCGCTGGGTGAGCGTGGCGCCGGGCAGCACGTTGTTCACGGTAATGCCTTGCGGGCCAAGCTCGTTGGCTAGGGTTTTGGCCCAGCTGGCCACGGCCCCGCGAATGGTGTTGCTCACGCCCAGGCCCGCCAGCGGAATCTTGACGGAAGTGCTGATGATATTGATGATGCGCCCGAAACCAGCCGCCTTCATGCCTGGCACCAAGGCCTGCGCCAGCAAGTGGTTGCAGATAACGTGCTGGTTGAAAGCCACCCGCAGCGCATCAACCGGCGCATCGAGCAGCGGGCCGCCGGCGGGCCCGCCGGTGTTGTTCACCAAAATCTGGAAGCCGGCGGGGTGCTCGGCCAGATACGCCTGCACCACCTCGGCCACGTGGCTGGGGTCGTCGAAATCGGCCACCAGGTAGTCGTGCGCCTGGCCGGCGGGCGCGGGTAGAGCGGCGGCCACTTCGCGCAGCCGGTCTTCGTTGCGGGCCAGCAGCGTGATGGCGCAGCCGGCTTCGGCCAACGCCTCGGCCACGGCGCGGCCGATGCCCTGGGTGCTGCCGCCGACGAGGGCGCGGCGGTTTTCTAAGGAGAGGTTCATGTTGATTGGAGTGTGAGAGGATAGCAGAACGTCATTGAAAGAATAGCCAGAAACGTCATGCAGAGCGCAGCGAAGCATCTTTACTGCGCAAGTAATCAGATTTACTATCGAGGTAAAGATGCTTCGCTGCGCTCTGCATGACGTTCCAAACCGTTAGAAAAAGCTACTGCCCCGGCGGCGTGAGCAGCACGTAGCCGTCCACCAGCTGCTCGCGGTAGCCGTAGGGCTGCAGCAGCTGGCGCAGGAAAAGGTGGGCCGGTTGGTCGCGGAAATCAGGGTTGATGACGAAGGCAGCGGGGTCGAACTGGCGCAGGAAGGCTTGCACCTGCGGGGCCGTGGGCGGCGCGGGCTGGATGGTGTCGGGCTTCATCTGGCGCCGGAGCAGGGCGCCCAGCACGGGGTCGTTTTGCAGGGCGACGAAGACTTCCGGCGGCACCCGGGCCATGAACCCGACGGGCACCTTTTTGTGGTGCACGGTCTGGTAGAAGAGGTGCTCCGACAGCATGTGGCCCACTTGCCGGTAGCCGCTCGACACGCCCAGCGGCACCGGAATCATGGTTTTGCCGGGCAGCTTGGCCACTTCGTGGAACACGCGCGGCACAGCGGCGGCGGTGCGCTTGTAGGGCTTCGGCCAGTATTCAAACAGCACCAGGCCCACCAGCAGCAGGCTGAGCGCCGTACGCGCCGGGGTTTGCAGGCGTTGCGCCCAAGCCGCTTCCAAGGCGCTGAAGGTGAGGATGGGCAGGAACAGGCCCACCATCATAATCCAACGGGTAGGGCAACGGATGTTGTTGAAAAATGGGATAAAATGCAGCAGTGCGGTGGGTAGGTGCAGCCGGTCGTGGCCGTAGAGGCGCGTGGCGGGCAGCGTGAGCAGCACGAAGAAAATGAGCACCCAGGCCAGCGGGCGGCCCTGCCCATCCTGGGCCACGGCCGAGAGCGGCCGGCGGTGGGCCCGCCGCAGCAGCCACAGCCCGATGGCCAGCAGCGGCAGCGCGTAGCCCATAAAGAGCGTGTTTTCCAGGGAGCCGGGCATGGTGAACACCTTCGGGTTGTTGTAGAGCCGGGCGGCCCAGTCCCAGTATACAAACCGGCTGGTGGGCGGCGGCATGATGAAATCGACGAAATCACCGCCCCACCAGAAACCGCCGTTGTCTTCCACGCCCCAGCGCCGTAGCAACCGGATGAGGACGTGGCTCACGACCAGAATGCCGCCCAGCCAGGCCCAGGTGCGCCACTCGCGCCACCGGATGCGGCCCAGCCCAAACCAGTACCACGCCGCATAGGCCAAGGAGAAGTACAGCAGCCCGAACAGCACGTAATAGTCACTCAGCAAGGTGATAAAGCCCAGCGCCCCGCACCAGGCCACCGCGCCCCAGCTGCGCACCCGCGGCAGAAATTTCTTCTCTTCGAACTCAAACGCGTCCAGGAAGGACAGCACGTAGAACGGCACGGTGGCCGTGAGCACGAGGTTGTAGTGCTCGGCTAAGCGCTGCAGCTTGTAGGGCGAGTAGGCGAAGATGAAGCCGGCCAGCAGGGACAGCAGCGGGCTCTGGAGCCAGCGGCGGGCCAGCAGATAGGCCCCGGCGCCGGAGAAGGCGTAGCTCAGCAGCAGGCCGATGTTGAGGGCCAGCGGGTCGTTATTCGTCAGCAGGCCGATGAGGCCGAGGATGGGCGTGTAGGTGTGCAGAATCAGCCACGCGCCGGTGGGGTAAAACAGCCAGTCGGTGTGGAAAACGGGCTGGCCGGTGTGCACCGCCATGCGGAAGTGCCAGGTGTTCCAGGGGTACATGTAGGAGTCGTGCCCGGGCACCACCAAAAACTCCGACGTGAAATGCGCTGCCAGCGGCCAGGTGAAAACGAGGAACAGCAAGCCGTAGAAGGCCGTCAGCAACGCCAGTCGCAGCCAGTTTTTCATAGTGGGAGACGCAGGCTTTCGGAACGGCGCCGGGGGCAAAAGTAGCGCATCGGTTCAGGCAGATTCTGTGCACGACTACAAAACGTCATGTCGAGCGCAGCCGAGACATCTCGCGTGCCGAAGTACATCCAATCGTTAGAAAGGAATTAGTGGTGGCACGCGAGATGTCTCGGCTGCGCTCGACATGACGTTCTCTATTACTGCCACAACCAAGCCCTACCCCGCCACGCAAAAACGCCTACCCCGCCGTAGCTTAGCACTCCCAACCACCCGCTTCTTCGCCATGATAACCCGCCCTTTCAATTTCCAAAAATGGATTGACGAACACCGCCATTTGCTGAAGCCCCCGGTGGGCAACCAGCAGGTGTTCAAAGACAATAAGGACTTCATTGTGATGGTGGTGGGCGGCCCCAACGCCCGCAAAGACTACCACGTCGACGCCGGCGAAGAGTTGTTCTGGCAGATTGAGGGCACGATGACCGTTAAAATCATCGAAGACGGCCAGCCCGTGGATATCACCATCGGGCCGGGCGAGATGTTTCTGCTGCCGCCCAATGTGCCGCACTCGCCGCGCCGCCCGGCCGGCACCGTGGGCATGGTGCTGGAGCGCTACCGCGAAGGCGGCGAGCTGGACGGCTTCCAGTGGTACTGCGAAAACTGCGGCCACAAGCTGTATGAAGAATTTGCCGAAATCACCGACATTGTGGCCCAACTGCCGCCCATTATGAACGCCTTTTGGCAGGACGACGCCAAGCGCACCTGCTCGAACTGCGGCACATACATGGAGGCGCCCGCGCCGGTGGTTGCGTAGCCAGGTGCGGTCCTTTTATATCTGGCTGCTCACGGCGGCGCTGGCCACGCTGGCCCTGTTTCAGGACCGGCCTTGGAAGTCGCTGGAAGTGTTCGATTGGGACGAGGGCGGCTACTACACCTACCTGCCCTCGGCCTTCATCTACCACGACCTGGCCCGGGCCGACTCACTGGAGCACCTGGCCAATAAATTTGGCCCGCCCCGGGCGCGCGGCATCGGTCTGCACGGGCTGCCCGGCGGCAAAGTGGTTTCAAAATACCCGCTCGGCGTAGCGTTGGGCGAGCTGCCATGGTTTGCGGGCGCGCACGCCTACGCCCACCTGCACGGCGACCAGCCCAACGGCTTTTCGCGCCCCTACCAGATGAGCATCATGCTGGCCGGGCTGGTGTATGGCCTGCTGGGTCTCTGGGTAGTGCGCAAGCTGCTGTTGCGCTTTTTCGATGACGGCATCACCGCCTGGGCGCTGGCGGGCATTGGGTTGGGCACCAACTACTTCGACTACATCTGCTACGACGCGGCCATGTCGCACGCAGCCTTGTTCATGTGGCAGGCGGCGATGCTGTACTGCACCGTGCGCTGGTACGAAACCTTTCGCTGGCGCTGGGCCGTGGGCGTGGGCGGGTTTCTGGGCATGGCCGTGCTGTGCCGCTTCACCGAAATCCTGTACGTCATTATTCCGCTGCTGTGGGGCGTTACGTCGTGGGCCGCGTTGCGGCAGCGGCCGGCGCTGCTGCTGGCGCATTGGCGGCAGTGGGCGGTGGCGGCCGCGGTGGGTGCGGCCTTGCTGAGCTTGCAATTCCTGTTCTGGCGCGCCGCGTCCGGGCATTGGGTGGTAGACAGCTACGGCGATGAATATTTCGATTTCCGGCATCCGAATGTCATCTACGGCTTGTTCAGCTACCGCAAGGGCTGGCTGCTCTACACGCCGCTGGCGGGGCTGATGCTGGTGGGGTTGGTAGCGGCCTGGCGCCGGCTGCCGGCGGTGGTGGTGCCCGCGCTGGTGCTGCTGCCGGTGCTGCTCTACGTCACCTTCAGCTGGTATGCCTGGTGGTACGGCGGGGGCTTCAGCGCCCGGCCGCTGGTGAGCCTGTACCCGTTGCTGGCGCTGCCCTTCGCGGCCCTGCTGCTGGCGGTGCGGCAAAATGGCTGGCAGCCGGTGCTGCGCCTGGCCATCGTGCTATGCATTGGGCTGAACTTGTGGCAAACCTGGCAGTATGCGGCGGGCATTCTGCTGTTTGACAAAAACACAAAAGAGCTGTATTTCCGCAATTTCTTCCATACCTCGCTCTGATGTTGGCCAGACGCTCGTTGCTTGCGTGGCTGCTGGTGGCGGCCATGGCGCTGTGGGTGCACAAGCGCGACCGGGTGTGGCGGGCCCTGGAAGTATTTGAATGGGACGCGGGCGGCTACTACACCTACCTGCCGTCGGCCTTCCTCTACCACGACATTGGCCGGGCCGACTCGCTGGAGCGGTTGGGCGATAAATTCGGCCCGCCCAAAGCCCGGGGCATTGGCATCATGACATTGCCCAATGGCCGCGTGATTTCAAAATATCCGCTGGGCGTGGCGCTGGGTGAGCTACCGTTTTTTGCTGGCGCGCACGCCTTCGCCAAACTCGTCCCCCGCTTCCCAGCCGACGGCTTTTCCCGACCCTACCAGCAAGCCATGCTGCTGGCCGGGCTGGCATACGGCCTGCTGGGCCTATGGATAGTGCGCAAGCTGCTGCTGCGTTTTTTCGATGACAGCATCACCGCCTGGGTTGTAGTCGGCATCGGCTTAGGCACCAATTATTTTAACTACATCACCAACGACGCGGCGATGTCGCACGCGGCCCTATTTATGTGGCAGGCGGCGATGCTGTACTCCACTGTGCGCTGGTATGAAACATTCCGGTGGCGCTGGGCCGTGGGCGTGGGCGGGTTTCTGGGCCTGGCCACGCTGTGCCGCTTCACCGAAGTCCTGTACGTCCTCGTGCCGCTGCTGTGGGGCATCACTTCGTGGGCCACGCTGCGGCAGCGGCCCGCGCTGCTGCTGAGCCATTGGCGGCCGCTGGGGCTGGCCGGGGCCGTGGGCGCGGCGGTGCTGAGTTTGCAGCTGCTGTTCTGGCACACCGCGTCGGGGCATTGGGTGGTAGACAGCTATGGTGGGGAATACTTTGATTTCCGACACCCGCATATATTGTACGGTTTGTTCAGCTACCGCAAGGGCTGGCTGCTTTATACTCCGCTGGCGGGGCTGATGCTGCTGGGGCTGGCGGCAGCTTGGCGGCGGCTGCCGGCCGTGGTGGTGCCGGCGCTAGTGCTGCTGTCGGTCCTGCTTTATGTCACATTTAGCTGGGAGGCGTGGTGGTACGGCGGGGGCTTCAGCGCCCGGCCGCTGGTGAGCTTGTACCCGTTGCTGGCGCTGCCTTTTGCGGCGCTGCTGGCCACGGCCCGGCGCTGGGCTGGGACCGGCCGTGCGGCGCTGCACTCGGCCGTGGTGCTGTGCATCGTGCTTAATTTGTGGCAGACGTGGCAGTACGCCACCGGCCATTTGCTTTACGACAAGAATACCCGCGCGCTGTATTTCGGCAAGTTTTTCGAGTCGCCTTACCCCTTTTAATTTTCCGACTTCCGTCGCCCGCCCGCCCGTGCTTTCCATCGACATTCACACCCACATTTTGCCCGAGCGCTGGCCCGACCTCAAGGAGCGGTACGGCTACGGCGGCTTCATCCGGCTCGACCACCACAAGCCCTGCTGCGCTCGCATGATGCAGGACGATAAGTTTTTCCGCGAAGTGCAGGATAACTGCTGGGACCCCGCTGTGCGGATGCGCGAGTACGACCAGTTTGGCGTGCAGGTGCAGGTGCTCAGCACGGTGCCCGTCATGTTCAGCTACTGGGCCCAGCCGCTCGATTGCCTCGATTTGAGCCAGCTGCTGAATGACCACATTGCCGACGTGGTGCGCCGCTACCCCACCCGTTTCGTGGGCCTGGGCACCATTCCGCTGCAGGCGCCCAAGCTGGCCATCCGGGAGCTGGAGCGCTGCATGAAAATCGGGCTGGCCGGCGTGCAAATTGGTTCGCACGTGAACGACTGGAACCTCGACGCACCCGAGCTTTTCGAGGTATTTGCGGCGGCCGAGGAGTTGGGCGCCTGCGTGTTCGTGCATCCCTGGGACATGATGGCTCAGGCCAAAATGCCCAAATACTGGCTGCCCTGGCTGGTGGGCATGCCCGCCGAAAGCACCCTGGCGCTTTGCTCGCTCATCTTCGGCGGGGTGCTGGAGCGGCTGCCGCGCCTGCGCGTGGCGGTGGCCCACGGCGGGGGCTCGTTTGCCAGCACCATCGGGCGCATCGAGCACGGCTGGCAGGTGCGCCCCGACCTCTGCGCCATCGACAACCCGCACAACCCGCGCAACTACCTGGGCAAGTTCTGGGTCGACTCCTTGGTGCACGACCCGCTGATGCTCGACTACTTGGTGAAGACCCTGGGCGCCGACAAAATCACGCTCGGCACCGACTATCCCTTCCCGCTGGGCGAGTTGGAGCCCGGTCAGCTCATCAAGTCGATGCCTTTTTCGGCCGATATCAAAGAGCGAATGCTGGGCCAGAACGCGCTGGACTGGCTGGGAGTGGGGGCGAAGGTTTTTGCCCCGGGGGCCAGCGCCATCCGGGCCTGACCCGCGCGCCCGGGCCAGGCGGGCGGCCGCCCCTGCGGGGCGCATGGCCCCGGAAATCAGCTTAACTTTCGGGCAATAATTGCTGCCGGCGGCCGAGCCTTTGCAGGCCCGGCCGGTTCCTCTCTTCGTTTGATGCGTACTTCCGTTTTCCTAGCTGCCGCCAAAACCGCCCTGGCGCGCCATCCCACGCGCAGTGCGGTGGGGCTGCTGGCGCTGCTGTTTGGGGCGTACTTATACACCAACAGCTACGACACCATCTACTACGACGCCCAGGGCTACTGGGACTTGGCCAACCAATTCTGGGGCCTGGGCCACTTCGAGTTTCTGGCCTTCGACAGCATTCTGCGGGGCTATCTGTTCCCGCTCATTCTCTCACCCCTCACCCTGCTCACCGCCTACCTCGGCTGGGCTCCTCTCGACCTGACGCGCGCCGTGGGGGTTGTCACGGCCGCCTTCCTGTTTGGGAGCGTGGGGCCGGGGATTTGGCGGGCCCTGCGGGCGCCTGGTGCGCCGGTGGTGCCGCTGGGGCGCCGGCTGGTGTTTGGCCTGCTGGGCCTGGCGCTGTGGCGCGGCTACTTCAATTTCTCCCTTACCGATTTTCCGGCGCTGCTGGCTTTGCTGGGCGGGCTGTGGGCGCTGCTGCGCGGCCGCTCGGTGGGCAGCGGCCTAGTGGCCGGGCTGGCCCTGGCCGCGGCGGCCAACTTCCGGCCCGTGTACGCGGCAGCGCTGCCGCTGGCGGCCTGCCTGTGCCTGTGGCCCCGGCCGGCCACGGGCCCGCTGGCGCGCAGCCGCGCCGCCGAATGGGGCCGGCGGCTGGCCTTTGTGGTGGGCATTGGCCTGGTGCTGTACCCGCAGTTTGTGCTCAACAAAGCGCATTACGGCGTCAGCAGTCCGTTGGTGCTCACCGCCAAGCCCGAGGAGCGCAACCTCTACCTCGGCCAGCTGCGGGGCGGGTTTATTTCGCAGAAATACGAAACCAACGTGGGCTCGGACTACCCCCAGCCCCAGATGTTTTTCACCGACAAAGCGGGGGAAGAGCTGCTGGGCGAGCCCGAATTCCGCAACTTCGATTCCATTCCCTCTTACCTGGCCGGTGTGGCCGCGCACCCGCTGGATGTGCTGGCCTTGCTGGGCCGTCACCTGTTCAACGGGCTCGACCTGCAGTATCCCACGCCCTACCCACAGGAGATATTTGTGAGCACCTGGCCGCTGGCGTGGCTTAATTATACTGTACTCATCATCGGGGCGGGGGTGTTAGTTTGGCTGGGCTGGCGCCGCCCCACGCCGGCCTACGTGCGGGTGCTCATCGTGCTGGCCACCATGCTCGGGCCCTGCGCCGTGTCGCTGCCCGTGGTGATGGAGTGCCGCTTCCTGATGCCGCTGCATCTGGTGCTGTGCGCCACGGCGGCGTTTGCGTTCCAGCCGCGGCGGCTGTGGCGGACGGCCTCACCCATCGTGCGCACCGTGGGCCTGTCGCTCTACGCCTTGCTGGTGGTGGGCTGTTTCGCGGTTTCGATGGACCACCAGCTGCAGCTCGCCATCAAGCCGCGGGTTCTGTTTGACTGGCAGGGGCCGGCTCCCGAGCCCTGGTAGCCAAGGCGTTGCCACCGTTGTTTATGTTCGTCACTTCTTCTTGTTTCGCAGCGTGTTAAATTCTGATTCCGCCCAGCTTGATGCTGCCGACGCCCTCGCTTCTTTCCGCCAGGAGTTTCACCTGCCGCCCGGCTCCGATGGCCGCCCGGTAGCCTACTTCTGCGGCAACTCGCTGGGCCTGATGCCCAAAGCCGCCCGCGCCGCCGTCGAAACCGAGTTTGATACCTGGGAACGGCTCGGTGTGGAAGGCCATTTTGAGGCGCCTTCGTTCTGGATGCACTTCCACGACACCCTCACCGAGGCCACGGCCCGGCTGGTGGGCGCGAAGCCCATGGAAGTGGTAGTGATGAACAACCTGACCGTGAACCTGCACCTGCTGCTGGTGACGTTTTACCGTCCCACGGCCACGCGCTACAAGATTTTGATGGAAGGCGGTGCCTTCCCCTCCGACCAGTACGCCATCGAAAGCCAGGCCCGCCTGCACGGCCTCGACCCCGCCGACGCCATTGTGGAGCTGGTGCCCCGCCCCGGCGAGCACACCCTGCGCACCGAGGACATTGAAGCCACCATTGCCGAGCTGGGCGATTCGCTGGCCACCGTCCTCATCGGCGGCGTCAACTACTACACCGGCCAGGCTTTTGATATGGGGGCTATTACCAAGGCCGGCCACGCCGTGGGCGCCTACGTGGGCTTCGACCTGGCCCACGCCGCTGGCAACCTCGACCTGCGCCTGCACGACTGGGACGTGGATTTTGCCTGCTGGTGCACTTACAAGTACCTCAACTCCGGCCCCGGCGGCACCTCGGGCGTGTTTGTGCACGAGCGGTTTGCCAACCGGCCCGACCTCGTGCGCCTGGCCGGCTGGTGGGGCCACGATGCCAGCGTGCGCTTCCAGATGAAAAAGGGCTTCCGGCCCATGCCCGGCGCGGCCGGCTGGCAGCTTTCGAATGCCCAGATTTTCCCGATGGCCATTCACCGCGCCAGCCTCGAAATCGTGGACCGCGCCGGCGGCATGCCCGCCCTGCGTCGCAAGAGCGAGCAGCTCACGGCCCGCCTCGAAACCCTGATTCGCGGCCTGAACCTGCCCGCCACCAAGCTCGAAATTATCACCCCCGCCGACCCGGCCCAGCGCGGCTGCCAGCTCTCGGTGCTGGTGCACGAGCGCGGGCGCGAGCTGTTCGATTTCCTGGCCGGCCAGGGCATTATCGCCGACTGGCGCGAGCCCAACGTCATTCGCTTAGCACCCGTACCCTTGTATAATTCGTTTGAGGACGTAGACCGCGTGGGCGAGGCGCTGGCGCGCTTCTTTCAGTGAACAGTTAGCAGTGAATAGGCAGCAGCGCCAATGTCCCTCATGCCTCCAACCAACTGTCTATTATTCACTGCCAATTGCTCACCGAAAACTACTAACTGCATAACTGAATAAGATGGAAGATTACGCCGCCAAGATGCTGCTCAAGACCGATGCGGCCCTGCGCGAATACGTGACCGGCCATGCCCAGTACCGCGAGGCCGCCGTGCTCGCGGCCTTCGATGAGCTGCGCCGCCGCGGCCAGCCCGCCCCCGAAGAAGCTGCCCTGCGCCCCGGCCTCGAAGCCGGTGCCGCCGAGCAGGCCACCCGCGACGCTGCCGCCGCTGCCGAACGCCAGCAAGCAGAAGCCCCAGCCTCGGCCGACGACGAGGAAACCGGCCCGGCTCTCTATTCGCCGGTAACCATCGCGCTGTTTTCGATTCTGCCCATGCCTATGTTCTCGATGATAGCCGGGGGCATTCTCATGTGCCTGAACCTGTTCCGCGTGGGACGCAAGCGGGCCATGCTGGGTTTGATGCTGTTCATCATCGCTTACCTATACATCGGCTCGGCCCTGATAAGCTGGGCCTTTCTGCACGGCATGAACATCGTGTGGGCGCTCATGGCGTTTAACATCCCGGCGGCGCTGGTTTACATCCTCTGGTTCTGGCCGCGCTACATCCGCACCACTAATTTTCGCAGCCGCAGCATCTTTCTGCCCGTTTTGGTGTGCGTCATCGTCATTTGGGGCCTGGAAAAAATTTCTCCTTACGTGATGGAAAAACAACCCAAGGAGATGCGGCAGAAAATTGAGAAGATGATGCCCCAGCCGCCCCAGCCCTAGCCCCCAACCTATGCCTGGCCCAGGCGCAATGGCCGTTTCTCATGGCGCTTTCACCCCTCGCCCTGCCCGGCGCCGACCTGCTCTTCGACCCCGGGTTCCTGTCCGAAACCGAAGCCGCCGCGTTGCTAGCGAGCCTCAGCGCCGAAGTAGCCTGGGAGCAACGCACCATCCGGCTGTTTGGGCAGCAATTTCCGCAGCCCCGCCTCACCGCCTGGTACGGCAGCGCCGAGGCCCGCTACACCTATTCCGGCCTCACCTGGGAGCCCCGCCCCTGGACGCCCACCCTCCTGGCCCTGCGCCAGCGCCTGGAAACCGCCACCGGCGCCCGCTTCAACAGCGTGCTGCTGAACCTGTACCGCGACGGCCGCGACAGCATGGGCTGGCACGCCGACGACGAGCCTGAGCTGGGCCCCGCGCCCACCATTGCCTCGCTCAGCCTGGGGGCCACGCGCCGCTTCCGGCTGCGGCCCCGCTCCGGCTTGGTGCACCCGCCTTTGTCCGTTGATTTGGCTTCGGGCAGCCTGCTGCTCATGCGCGGCGCCACCCAGCAGCACTGGCAGCACGCGCTGCCCAAAACCACCCGCCCCCTGGGCCCCCGCCTGAACCTGACTTTCCGGTGGGTGGCGGGCAGTGATGGCCGGTTGTTGTCTTTTCGCCTAAACAGTTGTGCAACAGCAATCGATTATGCCGGTCGGACCGATTGAAGTAGCAACGATTTTGTTTGCTCAACGACCGGTCGGCCCGGCAGCACCTTCTTATGTACGCTTACTTCTTCACCACTTTTAATAGATGATATCGGGATGCCCGCTCAGCTCGGAGAAGTAGCCGTCGCCCACCTCGTAGTCGCCGACCCAGAAAGTGGGAGTCGCTTCGGGCGTTTCTTCTGCCGCTTCCGAAGCGGGCAAAGCCGGAAGGCTGGGCGGCGCCGGGTCGGCCGCAGTTGTTGGCTTGATGGCAGGTAACATTGGAGGAGAGGCTTTGCGGGGCATCAGTGAAAGGAACGATGTAGCATCAATAACCAACCCGTATTCAGCCACTTGCATAGCAACGCCTTCCTTTTACAAGGAATGTACCAGGCCCCGGCGGCGGCAACGGGGCCGACCGCTGCGGCGGGATAAAGGGGCGCCAGGCGCATGATTACGGTTGGGCGGCTGCGCTCTTGAACCCCGGGACGGAAGGCTCAGTGGCAGCAGGCCGGTAGCAGGGCCCGCCTTGGGGCAGGCGGGCAAGGAGATGGGCAGAATGTTGTAACGCTGTGGCTAAACCAGAAAATGGGCAGAAACGGAGGAAGCGCGGCTACGAGATTCTATCTAATCAATAATTCACACACCTGCCACAGCCCGGCATGCGCTGACAATACTTTTATAATCATTATTTTAATAACGAATGTCGGGGTGTCCGTACAGCAGCAGGTCGCCTTCTTCGCCCACCACATAGTCGCCTATTTGCAGCGCTTTCGCGGCGGGTTGGAGCCGCACCGGCGCGGGCAACATGCGCCGCCAGGCGGCCGCGCTGGGTGCGAAGCCGGTAGTGGCCAACGGCACCATGAACCGCTGAGTGCTGCGGCGGCTGGCCCGGCAGCGCCACCGGCGGTAGCTCATGCACTTGTAGCGAAAACGAAAGTGAGTCATAGCAAATGGTGATTTAGTTCTAATTCGTCAAAGGTCTGCTACCGGTTGCCTCAGCCGGAAATTTTACGACCAGTCATATCGATTAGGCGATGAGTGCAACTGCTGAGCGGATGGGAATTTGCCGGCCGCGCCGGCGAAGCCCCGCAGCGTAGTAGCTTCGCTGCCCACCCGCCCCTCGGGGCTTTCCACTTTCTTCCCCTCCCTTCCTATGGCTGCTGATTTGCCGTTTTCGCCCGCCGCCGAGCCGCTCACCGTGATGGGCGCCGGCCTGGTGGGTTCGTTGTTGTCGTTGTATCTGGCCCGCCGGGGCCACGCCGTGCAGGTTTTTGAGCGGCGGGCCGACCCGCGCCGCGCCGGCTTTCAGGAAGGCCGCTCCATCAACCTAGCGCTATCGGACCGGGGCTGGCACGCGCTGAGCGGCGTGGGCGTGGCCAACGACATCCGCCAGGTAGGCATTGCAATGACCGGCCGCGTGATGCACGACGTGCAGGGCAACCTCACCCGCCAGCCTTACGGCCGCGAGGGCCAGGCCATTTACTCCGTAAACCGGGGCCACCTCAATCGCCGCCTGCTCGACCTGGCCGAGGCCCAGACCGGCGTCAGCCTGCATTTCGGCCAGCAGTGCCTGGGCATCGACCTCAAAAAGCAGCAGTTGCACCTGCGCGATACCACAACTCAGGCCGAGCACGACGTGCCTTACCGCCGCCTGTTCGGCACCGATGGCGCTTTTTCGGCCGTGCGCGCAGCCCTGCAGCGGCAGGAACGGTTCGACTACTCGCAGGACTACCTGGAGTATGGCTATAAGGAACTGACCATTGAGGCCGGCCCCGGCGGGGCCTGGCAGCTGGAAAAAAACGCGCTGCACATCTGGCCCCGCGGCCAGTACCTGATGATTGCGCTGCCCAACCTCGATGGCTCGTTCAACTGCACGCTGTTCTTCCCTTACGAAGGCCCTGAAAGCTTTGCCGCGCTGCAAACACCGGCCGATGTGACGGCCTTTTTCACCCGCGTATTTCCCGACGCCACGCCCCTGATGCCAGCGCTGGAAAAGGAATTTTTCGAGCACCCCACGGGCTCGCTGGTCACCATCCGCTGCTTTCCGTGGAAGTACGACGACGACGTGCTGCTGCTCGGCGACGCGGCCCACGCCATCGTGCCCTTCTACGGGCAGGGCATGAACGCCGGCTTCGAGGATTGCAGCGTGCTCAATGAGCTGCTCGACCAGCACGGCGACGCCGACTGGGCCACCATTTTCGCCGAATTTCAGCAGCAGCGCAAGCCCAACAACGACGCCATGGCCGACCTGGCCGTGTACAACTTCGTGGAAATGCGCGACCGGGTGGCCGACCCGCGCTTCCTGCTTCAGAAGAAGATTGAGGCCAAAATCGCGGCCCAATACCCCGGCCGCTGGACGCCGCTCTACTCGCAGGTCACGTTTTCGCACACGCCCTACGCCGAGGCCTGGGCCGCCGGCCAGCGCCAGGACGCCATCATGGCCCGCCTCATGCCCCACATCGCATCCGAAACCGACTACGACCAGCCCGACGTGCAGGCGCTGGTGCAGCAGGAAATGGTCGAGCGAACGTAGCACGTCGCCGCGCCCGCTAGCGAATGGCCAGCTCGGTGCCGTCGAGGGCCTGGGCGGTGCCGGCCAGGCGCTGGCACAACGCCTGGTAGGTGCTGAGCTGGCGGGTATCGAGCACGTGGTATACGGCCAGGCGATACTCGCGCTGGGCCTGGGCGGCCTGCCCGGCGGTGGCGGCCAGGGCCAGCGCCCAGCGCTCGGCCCGGGTGAAAGATTCGACCGCTTGTAGCTGCTCGCGGCTGAGCGTCAGGACGTCGGCCAGGAAATGCGTGATGCGCCGGGCCTCCCGAACCTGACCAGACAGGCTGGGCTCGAAAACCTCGTTGCGCGCCTCAGTTTCGGGGGTGGTCAGGGGGCGGGGGCGGCGGGCAGCCTGCGCGGCTAACGTGCTACCAATCAGCAAAAACCACAACAGGGCAATACGACGTAACTTCAACATGATGTAAAAAAGCAGAAGCGAAGCTTTAACCAGCGGGCTCACTCTGTGTTATTTGCAATTCCCAAAGCTATTCGCCAGGCTTTGCTGGCGCTTTCTTTGGTAGACGGTCGTCGGCTTTTCCTCTGCGAGTTGTTACTTTATACCGGCGAACGTCCTGATACTTTTGCCCGCTACCCTTCCTTTCCTCACTCTATGTTAACATGCGCCATCATCGACGACGATGAAATCAACCGTCTGACGCTTGAGCACTACATCGAACTCACGCCCAATCTCAAGCTAATGGCCTCGTTGGGCGATGGCATTGCCGGGCTCACGTTTTTCCGCGAGGGCAACAAGGTAGACGTCCTGTTTCTCGACATTGAGATGCCCCACCTCAACGGCCTGGAGTTGCTGCGCGTTCTCACCGACCCGCCCGAAGTCATCATCACCACGGCCCGCCAGGATTTTGCCGTCGACGCCTTCGAGCTGCGCGTGACCGATTACCTGGTGAAGCCCTTCGATTTTGCCCGTTTCACGCAGGCCGTGCAGCGGGTGCAGTCGCGCGCCAGCCAGAACGCCCCGGCCGCCGCGCTTGCGCCCGACGCACCAGCCAACACCGACCTGTTTGTGAAGGTGAACAGCCGCATGGTGCGCATCAATTTCGACGAGGTGCTGTACGTAGAGGCACTATCCGACTACGTCAACATCGTGACGGCCAAGCAGAAATACATCGTCTACACCACGCTCAAGGCCCTCGAAACCCGGCTGGCGCAGTTTCCGAATTTCATTCGGGTGCACCGCAGCTACTTGCTGAACACTCAACACATCGAGTCCATTGAAGACAACACCGCCAACCTGCGCGGCGGCCACTTCGTGCCCATCGGCAAGTCGTACCAGGAATCTTTTTACAAGGGCTTGCAGCGGATTTAATATCCGAGCGGATTAAGCTCACAGAAAGAACGTCATGCTTCGACTGCGCTCAGCATGACGTTCTTTTTTTACTGGCTACCTCTGTGACGCACTCAAACGCCGTCATTCGGCTTAATAACCTGCTGATACACCGGCAGCTGGTAAAACGGCCGCAGCAGGCGCACCACGTCCAGGGCGTCGGCCAGGGCTTCGTGGGCCACTTCGCGGTCGTCGAAGCGGGCGCGGGCCTTGCAGATGCTCATGCTGGGCAGGCGCGAGTCTTTGTGCCAGTTGAGGTAGAAGGCGGCGGGGTCGAGCATGGCGGGCTCGGCGCGCACCAGCGTGCCGTAGCCGGGCAGCTCTTTCAGAAAGCCCAGGTCGAAAACGCCGATGTTCTTGCCCGCCATTGTCACCGACACGCAGTCTTTCGCATCGGCCCGAAAGCCCTGAGCCAGCAGAAACTCGCGCAGCTGCGGCAGCAGCTCGTCGGGCGTGCATAGCTCGGGGTTGAATTCCTTTTGAGCGAGTTCCTGCAGCAGGCGGGCGTTGAGGGCCAGGGCGCCGGCCGTGCCCACGTACTCGGGGTGGCGCACCACGCGCCGGAAAGCGGGCAGTTCGGCCAGCGGCAGCGGGTGGCGCGAGTCTTCCACCACGGCCGCTAGCTCCAGAATCTGGTGGCGGCGCGGGTTCGAGCCGGAGGTTTCAAGGTCGAGGGAAACGTAGCGCATGGGCTTCGTTTACGGCGGAGCGGCGGGTGAGGAACGAATTGGGTCGATTTTTTAAATGGGTACGTACTGCTGGGCTTCGTTCTGGCGGGCGCCTCACCCCCGGCCCCTCTCCCAAAGGAGAGGGGTGCCTAACGATTTGAGGATGGGGCATAACCGGTGCCCCCTCTCCTTTGGGAGAGGGGGTCAGGGGGTGAGGCGCCCGTTAGAACGCAGCAACCCCTTCACTCACCCCCCAAACACCTTTTTCAGCAGCTCGGTGGTGCGGGCCACGGGGTTTTGGCGGATGTTGGCTTCTTCCTGAGCGATGAGCGTGAACAGGCCGTCAATAGCCTTGCCGGTGGCGTATTGGTTGAGGTCAGTTTGCACGGGCTGCACCAGCGGCAGACGGTTATAGGTGGTACTCAGTTGGGTGTAGTACTTGGTAGCGCCCACTTTGTCGAGGCTTTGCTGGATGATGGGCTGAAACGCGGTGGTGAGCTGGCCGGTGGTGGTGCGCTTGAGGTACTGCGTGGCCGCGTCGGACTGCCCGCTCAGAATATTCCACACATCCGTGAACGTCAGGCTCTTGATGGCATTCAGAAAAATGGGCTTGGCGCTTTGGGCGGCGTCTTCGGCCCCGCGGTTCAGACTCAGCTCAAAGGCATCAACCTGACTGCCCAGGCCCAGGGCCCGCAGCTTGGTGGCCACGCGCTGCGCATCGGGTGGAAAGGGAATGCGGATGAGTGAGTTCAGGTTGAAGCCGTCGGTTTTCGAGGCTTGGTCGGCCCCTTTGCTGATGCCCTGGATGAGGGCTTCCTTGAGGCCGTTGGCGGCGTCGGTGTTGCTCACGCCGGCGGGCGCGGTGCCGGTGGTTTTGCCCATCGGGGGCAGCTTGAGGTTGCCGATTTTGGGCAGGGAAATTTGGGCCGAAGCGTGCAGGGCCGCGCCCAGCCCAAGCGCCAGCAGCAGAACGTAATTTTTCATAAGCTCAAACGAATGGGGTAAGAATAGAAAGCCGCAATAGGCGTTGACCTACTGAATTTGCGGCCCGGATGCGGGCAAACTTAGCCGGGCACCGGGCGCGGCCCTGCTCCTTATCGACCATCGGGCAACCTCTCACGACCGGCACCGGTCATCCATCGGCTGGCCCCAGGCAATGGCTCGCGGGCGGCTTAGGACTATTAACCGAGAATTTTATCTGATAAAAAGCCCGCTCAACGACGGCTGAAGCGACGGGGGCGGCAAGTACCGCAGCCCCAAAACCAAACATGTTGCGCCTAACCCCTAGCTTAGAGGTTCCTTACTGCCACATTCCGTCCTTTTCATGAAACTACAACGCCTTGCCGGCCTGGCATTGCTTTGCGTGCCGCTGTTTGGCCAGCGCGCGGCCGCCCAGACGGCCGCCCCCACGGCCGCGCTGGCCTCGGCGGTGGCCACGGCCGAGCAGCAGTATGCGGCGGCTTTTGCGCTGCCTTCGCAACTCTACAACGGCCCCGAATACATCGACTACGCCCTGCCCTACCGCGTCAGGATAGGGCACCAGTTTTTTTTGGAGCCTACGCGGCAGCCGGGGGCGGTACTCTACAACGGCCATTACTTCGCCAACCTCTTGCTGGCCTATGATGTGGTGAAAGACCAGGTGGTGCTCTCGCCGCCTCGTAGCCCGCTCTCGCTGCGGCTCATCAACGACAACGTGCAGTCTTTTTCGGTGAGTAGCCACCGCTTTGTGCGGCTGGTGGCCGACAGCGCCAGCCGGCGCGTCATCGAGACGGGCTACTACGAAGTGCTGCTCGATAGCACCGTGCAGGTGCTGGCCCGGCGCTCCAAGCGCCTGCAGGAACACGTTGCCCAGCAAATCATCAGCGTGGAGTTTGTACCTCAGGACGAGCTGTTCATCAAAAAAGCCGGCACCTACTACCCCGTGGGCCGCAAGGCGGCCGCGCTACGCGTGTTTGCCGACCGCGGCAAGGAGGTGCAGGAATATGCGAAAGCCCAGAAGCTGTCCTTCAAGAAAGCCGCGTTTGAGGCGTCGGTGGTGCAGCTGGCCCGCTACTATTCCGGGCTGGCCGCGCGGTAGGGGCCGGCCTTTTCAGCATTTGAGCGTTATCGATTTCCTTTCATGAAGCATTGTTATTCTACCTGTTGCAGCCTGGTTGTGCTGCTTCTGCTGAGCTTGACCAGCCACGGCCAACAAGCCGAGAAAACCGTTACCGGCGACTTCAATCATGTGCTGTTTGAGCAGTTTGCCAGCCAGGTGGAAGCCCAGACGGCCTACCGCTTTTACTTCGACCCCGCGGCCGTGGACAGCCTTTTTGTGACGCTGCGCGTGCAGGCCCAGCCCGTGGATGTCGTGCTGCGCGAAGCCCTGCAAAACACCAAATTCCGCTTCGCCCTCGACGACGAGCGCCGCGTATTCGTGACCAGCGGCGCGGTGATTTCGGGCGCCCCGGCCGCCGATTTCTACGAGCCTCGGCCCGTGGCCCCGGCCGCGCTGGCCCAGGCCGATGCCGACCCCAGCGCCCCCGCGCCCACCCGCTCGCGCCTCATCAGCGCTTCCGAATACAAGGTGTATGAGATTGGGGCCGGTGGCGGCGGTGGGCGGGTCACGCTGGCCGGCCACATCCGCGACCAGAAATCGGGCGAGCCGGTGATTGGGGCGTCCATCGTGGCCGAGTCGCTGAACGTGGGGGCTACTACGGACCAGTTCGGCTTCTACTCGCTCACGCTGCCGGCCGGGCGCTACGACCTAAAAATCCGGGGTTTGGGCATCAAGAACACCAAGCGCCAAGTGGTGCTGCGCGGCGACGGCAAGCTGGAGATTGAGGTGGAGGAAGACATCATCACGCTGAAGGAAGTGGTGATTGAGGCCGAAAAGGACAAGAACGTGTCGGGCATGCAAATGGGCCTGGAGAAGCTGGATATCAAGACCATGCGCCAGGTGCCCACGGCCTTCGGCGAGACGGACATTCTGCGCGTCATCATGACCTTGCCGGGCGTGAAAACGGTGGGTGAAGGCAGCACCGGCCTCAACGTGCGCGGCGGCGCCACCGACCAGAACTTGATTCTGTTCAACGACGCCACTATCTACAATCCGTCGCACCTGTTCGGCTTTTTCTCGGCCTTCAACCCCGACATTTTGCAGGGCGTGGAGCTGTACAAAAGCGCCATTCCGGCCAAGTACGGCGGGCGCCTGGCGTCGGTGCTGGACATTACGACCCGCGAGGGCAATAAGAAAAAGTTTGGCGGTGCGGGCGGCATCGGCCCGCTCACCAGCCGCGTCACGCTGGAAGGGCCCATTGCGAAAGACAAAAGCTCGTTCATCGTGAGCGGCCGGGCCAGCTATTCGGACTGGATTCTGAAGCAGCTGTCGGACCGAAACTTCGCCAAGAGCGCAGCCTCGTTCTACGACGTCACGGCCCACGTCATGCACGAGGTCAACGAGAAGAACACGCTCTACGCCACCGGCTATTTCAGCACCGACCGGTTTCGGCTGGCCAGCGACACGACATATAGCTACCGCAACCAAGCCGCCAGCCTGAAGTGGCGCCACAACTTCAACAACCAGCTCTACGGCGTGCTTACGGGCACCTACAGCCACTACGACTACGACGTGACCACCACCCAGAACCCGGTGTCGGCCTCGCAGCTCAAGTATGCCGTCGGCCAATCGGGCCTGCGGGCCGATTTCAGCTACTATCCTAACAGCAAGCACACCATCGACTTCGGTGGCAGCACGCTGCTCTACAACATCGCGCCGGGCAGCTTCCTGCCGCTGGGCGAAAAGTCGCTGATTCGGCCCGACGTGCTGGGCAAGGAGCGCGCCTTGGAAAGCGCTCTGTACGTGTCAGATAAGTTCGACATCACGTCGCGATTTTCGATTTCGGCGGGCTTGCGCTTCTCATTCTTCCAGGCGCTGGGGCCGCGCGAGGTGTACCAGTACGCGCCCGGCCAGTCGCGCTCCGAATCCACGATTATCGACACGGTGCAGTACGGCTCGAACAAGGTGCTGGCCTCGTACCAGGGGCCGGAATACCGGCTGTCGGCGCGCTATTCGCTGGACGACAAGTCGTCGGTGAAGGGCAGCTACACCCGCACGCGCCAGTACATTCACCAGCTCACAAACACGGCCTCGGTGTCGCCGACCGACGTGTGGAAGCTGAGCGACAACAATATCCGGCCACAGGTGGGCGACCAATACTCGCTGGGCTACTACCGCAATTTCAAATCGAACACCATTGAGGTGTCGGTGGAGGGCTACTACAAAACGCTGCGCGACTTCGTGGATTACAAGAGCGGCGCCACGCTGGTGCTCAACCACCACATCGAAACCGACATCATCAACGCCGAGGGCAAGGCCTACGGGGTGGAGTTTTTCGTGAAGAAGCTCACCGGCAAGCTCAACGGCTGGGTGGGCTACACCTATTCCCGCTCCCTGGTGCAGGTGAACGCGGCCACCACCTCCGACATGGTGAACGGCGGCCAGTACTACCCCAGCAACTTCGACAAGCCGCACGATTTCACGCTGGTGGGCAACTACCGCTTTTCGCGCCGCTTCAGCACCAGTGTAAACGCTACTTATAGCACCGGCCGGCCCATCACGTTGCCGCTGGCCAAATACTACCTCAACAACTCGCTGCGCGTGTACTACTCCGACCGCAACGCCTACCGCGTGCCCGACTACTACCGCATCGACCTGGCACTCAACATCGAGGGCAGCCACAAGGTTAAGAAGCTGGCCCACAGCTCCTGGACGGTGGGCGTGTACAACCTCACTGGCCGCCGCAACCCGTATTCCGTGTATTTTAAATCGGTGGGCGGCCAGATTAAGGGCTACCAGCTGTCCATTTTCGGCAACCCGATTCCGACTGTCACTTACAACTTCAAATTCTGATAATGCGCTTCTCCTCCCTATTTGCGCTGCGCCGCTGGCTGCCCGGGGCGCTGGCGCTGCTGGCCGGCTGCACCGACTCGTTCGCGCCCGACGTCACGACCTCGCCACCGAGCCTGCTGGTGGTCGATGGCTTTCTTAATAGCCAGGGCGTGACCACCATCAAGCTCTCGCGCGCCTACGCCATCGCCTCGAAAACGGCCGCGCCCACCGAGACCCGCGCCACGGTGTACATCGAGGACGAGGCCGGCACGCGCCTGCTGCTGACCGAAACCAGCGTGAAGGGCACCTACACCTCGGCCGCCCAAACCTTGAACCCGGCCCGCAAGTACCGCCTGCACCTCAACACACTGGCCGGCAAGGAGTACGCCTCCGACTACGTGCCCGTGAAGACCACGCCTGCTATTGACGCCGTGACCTGGCGCACCGACAACGAGGGCCTTAACATCTACGTGAACACCCACGACGCCACCGGCAACAGCCAGTACTACCGCTGGGACTATGTGGAAACCTGGGAAATTAACCCCATTTACCGGCCCCAAGTGGAGTATGTGAACGGCGCCATGCGCGACATTGTGGTGCCGTTTCCGACCATCTGCTGGGGCACGGCCCCTTCAACGCCCATTCAGATTGCCAAAACCACGGCCCTGACCCAGGATGTGGTGTCCGATTTCCGGGTACGGCAGTTGCCCACCACGTCCAACCTGCTCGACAGCCGCTATAGCATTCTGGTGCAGCAGCACGCCCTCACTAAGGAAGAGTACGGCTATTGGGAATTGCTGCGCAAAAACACTGAGAGCATCGGCTCGCTGTTCGACGCGCAGCCCGCCCAGCTCACCGGCAACGTGCGCTGCCTCAACAGCCCCTCGGATGCGGCCTTGGGCTTCATCGGGGCTCATTCGATGACGGAAAAGCGGATTTTCATCCGGCGGGCGGAGCTGCCGCGCGCCTGGCTGGTGAAGAACGGCTACGAAAGCTGCCAGCCGCCCGACAGCGTCTTTTTTGACCGCGGCATGCCGCCGCCGAACCCGGCCCAGGTGCTGCAGTCCATTTTTGGCGCGGGCAGCGCGCTGCCCATCGAGGAGCTTTACAACAAAATGGGCGTCCTCAACGGCTACACGGCCAAATCCCGGGACTGCATCGACTGCCGCACGCGCGGCACCTCCGTTAAGCCCAGCTTCTGGCCCTAGGCCGTGTTTTTTTTAGCAGCATTGAAGCGTCGTACCCGCATGGTTTTTTTTCAGATGAATAAGCGCGCCCTGGCCGGCCTGGGGCTGCTGCTGGTTCTGGGTTGGAGCACGGCCCGCCCGGCCGCCGCCCAAACCGCCCCGCTCGATTCGCTCGACGGCCTCACCGGCAGGCTGCTGCGCTACGAGCGGCGCGGCCCGCACGAAAAGCTGTTTCTGCACCTCGACCGCCCCACCTACCTGAGCGGCGAAATGATGTGGTTTAAGATTTACGCCGCCGACGGCACCCACGCCCGCCCCCTGGCCCTGAGCAGCGTGGCCTACGTGGAAGTGCTGGATGCCGACCAGCAGCCCGTGCTCCAAACCAAGGTGGCCCTGCAAAAAGGCAGCGGCCAGGGCTCGCTGGGGCTGCCCACGGCCCTGGTGGCGGGCAGCTACACGGTGCGGGCCTACACCAGCTGGATGAAAAACTTCAGCCCCGACGCCTACTTCCACCGCCCCATCACGGTGATTAACACGCAGTCGGCCTCCGGCGCCGGCGCCCGCGACTCGGCCGCTTCGTACGACGCGCAGTTCTTTCCCGAAGGCGGGCACCTGGTGCGAGGCCTTCGCAGCCGGGTGGCGTTCAAAATCACCGATAAGGCCGGGCGCGGCGTGGCCGCCGAGGGCAAGGTGCTCAGCGCCAGCGGCGCCGTGGTAGCCACGTTTCGCACCCTGCGCTTCGGCATGGGCCATTTCGACTTCACCCCGGCGGCCGGCCCCGACACCTACACCGCCAGCATCACCCTGGGGCCAAAGCGCATCCTCACGCGCCCACTGCCCGCGCCCGCCGAGCAGGGCTACGTGCTGCGCCTCGACGACACCGGCCCCGACCAGCTGACCCTGACCGTGAGCGCCAGCGGCGTCCCCGCCGAAACGCTGTCCCTGCTGGCCCACTCGCGGCAGCAGGTGGCCGTGGCCACGCGCGAGCCGCTGCGGAACGGCAAGGCCGTGTTTGTCATCAACAAAAGCGCCTTGCTCGATGGGGTGTCGCACCTCACGCTGTTCAACGCCGACCGCAAGCCGGTGTGTGAGCGGCTATATTTCCGGGCGCCGCAGCAGCTGCTGAGCATCACGGGCCGGGCCGACAAGGCGCAGTACGGTACCCGCGATAAGGTGAGCGTACAGGTGGCCACGGCCGCGCTGCCCGCGGCGGCAGCGGCCAATCTGTCGATGGCCGTGTACCGGCTCGATTCGCTGACCACGACGCCCGGCCCGGGCATCGACCGTTACCTCTGGCTCACGTCAGATTTGCAGGGCACGGTGGAAAGCCCCGATTATTACTTTACCGCCACTGGCCCCGAGGCCGCCGAAGCCACTGACAACTTGCTGCTCACGCAGGGCTGGAGCCGTTTCCGGTGGGAAGACGTGCTGGCAGCGCCCAAACCGTTTGAGTTTCTGGCCGAGCCGTATGGCCCTGTCATTCAGGCGCAGGTACTGCGCGCCGATACCCGCCAGCCGCGCACGGGCGTCACCACCTACCTGGCCTCGCCCAGCCGCATTGTGGACCTGAGCGTGGCCGCCAGCAATGAGCAGGGCATCGTTCGCTTTGAGCGCAACCGCTTCGGTGGCTCCCGCGACATCGTGCTGCAAACTGACCCCGGCCAGGACAGCACCAGCTTGCTCACGGTGCTCAGCCCGTTTTCGGGGCGCTACGCCACGGGGCCGCGCCCGGCGTTCGGCATCACGCCGCGCTTCCAGCAGGACTACGCCCGGCGGCACTTCCAGGCCCAGGTGCAGAACGTTTTTGCGGGCAAGCACCGCAACCGCTACGCCGCCGAGCGGGTGGACAGCCTGGCCTTTTTTGGCAAGCCCGATGAGACATACCTGCTCGACAAGTTCACGCGCTTTAAGGTGATGGAGGAGGTGCTACGCGAGTACGTGCCGGGCGTGGTGGTCCGCATTCGCAAAGACGGATTCCACCTGCTGGTGGTGGACCGGCTGAACAAAACCGTGCTGTCGGAAAACCCCATGGTGCTGCTCGACGGCGTGCCGGTGTTCAACATCAACAAGATGATGGCCATGAACCCGCTCAAGATTCGCAAGCTCGACGTGCTGGACGGCCGCTACTTCCACGGCCCGGCCGTGTACAACGGCATCGTGAGCTTCACCACCTACAAAGGCGACCTCGAAGGCTTCCCGCTCGACCCGCGCGTGCTGGTGCAGGAGTACGAAGGCGTGCAGCGCCAGCGCGAGTTCTACGCCCCGCGCTACGACACGCCCGAAGCCGCCAAAAGCCGCCTGCCCGACCTGCGCAACCTCCTCTACTGGAACCCCGAAATCAGCCTGGCTGGTCCCGCTGCCAAAACGCTGGATTTCTACACCGGCGACCAGGCCGGCCGCTACCTCGTGGTGCTGCAGGGCCTGGCCACCAACGGCCTGGCCGGCAGCCGCAGCTTTGTGCTGGACGTGAAGCCGGCGCTGTAGCCGTGGGGGCTACTTGCCGCTTTTGGCCAGCTGCAGGGCCGTTTCCAGGATGAGGTCCTGCCCCTGACGGACGGACGCGAGGGTGGGCGTCACCAACACGTCGGGCTGGATGCCGATGGCGTGGTGGCGGCTGCCGTCGGCGTTTTTCACCAGCATGCCGCTGTAGCTCACCGAGAAGCCGCTTTGCAGCGGCACGTAGCTGATGCCGCCGTTGGCCCCGGAGGTGGGCCGGCCCACGAAGGTGCCCAAGTGGAAGCCCCGCAGCAGGCCCAGGAAGGTTTCGGGGTGGCTCTGGGCCGCCACGTCGGTCAGGAAATACATCTTGCCGGACAGGTGCTGCGCGCCGGGCTCCTTGCGCACCACGTTGGGGCTGTAGCGGATGTTTTCCTGGTCGGGCCGGAGCATATCCATATTGTAGGTGATGGTGGTTTCGGCCGGCGCCTTCAGCAGCATCGGAATCAGGGAGTACACGCCGTTGCCGGGGTAGTTGCGGATGTCGAAGATGACGGATTTGGCCTGGGCCAGGGTTTGAAATTCGGCGGGGCTGAGTGTTTCCGGCATCGTGGCCAGGTTGTAGTAGTAGATGCCGGGCGCCAGCCAGCCGTTGGGCCGCTGGGCGGTAATCAGGTTGCCGGTCTGGTAGTTGGGCGTGAACATTGTCCGGGGCTGGCGCACGGTGAGGGTGCTGTCGCCCCGGCGCAGCGTCAGGGTGGTCGGCTGGTCCTTGGGCCCGTCGGCCAAAGCCAGCAGCGCCCGGAATTCCTTGTTCTGAGGCGAGCCGGAAATGCGGCTGGCCTGCTCCTGCAACACCTTTTCGGCCGCCACGCCGTCGATGGTCAGCACCACATCGCCCCGCCGCAGCTGCGGGGCCAGCCGGGGAGTCAGCACCTGCAGCACCACTACCTGGCCCTCCACTTTGCCCAGGTAAGCCGGCACGGTGTAGTGCCGCGAGCTGTACGCCGAGTGCATGGCCCAGGCGTGCCCGTCGTTGAGGGCAGCCGTCATCAGCTCCAGGGTGCGCTGGAATTCCAGCGTGGAATTTTCGCGGTAGGCCCGGCGCAGGGTCTGGTGCAGCAGCGTGTCGGGCGTCACAGTGGCGCTGCCCCAGTAGGCGTAGCCGTGCCGCATGGCATTCCAGGCTTCGATGACGTTGGCCAGCCGCACCTCGGGCAGCCCAATGGTGCGCTCGCCCTGGTAGCGGGCCCACTCGGCCGGGTACTTCGTCCGGTCGTTGGCCTTGATGTGCAATTGGTTGAGCCGAAGCGAATCAGCCAGCGGGTAGGTGTGGGCGGCGTTGGCGGCCAGCGCCAGCGGCACGGTGCAGCTGATGCCCGGTGCGACTTCGCGGGTCACGTAGTCGCCCAGCCGCGACTGCTCCTTGAACAGCGGCTCTGCCAGCAGGTCGGGCGATGTGAAATCTATTTCAACCGTCTGTTTATCGCTTGCTTTATCAGACTCGCCTTGTACCGGACTCAGCTTCACTTTTTTGCCTTTCACGATGGCCGAGATGGTCACGTTCAGACTGTCCTCAAAGCCAGCCGGTGCCCCCAGCGCCAAGTCCAGCCGCTGGGCTGCCGAGTCGAGGCGGCCGCTGAAGAGGTAGTGGTTGCCCGCCGCGGCTACGGCCTGGTTGGGGCGTTGCTGGGTGGCGCGGCGGTTTTCGGTGCCGCCCAGCAGCTGGCGGTGGGTGATGGTGAACGTGGCCGGGGGGCTGTTCTTGCCGCGCCGCCAGCTCAGGTCCACCTCATAGGGCTGGCCGGCGTAGGCGCTGGCATCCATGCTCACGGCCAGCGGCGTGGTGCTGCCCGGGGTGCCGGGCCGGTTCAGCCGGACGCTCTGATACATCTTGCCCTTGCCGGTGTACAGGCCCTGGTGCTGCCACGAAACCACTTTGGTGGCGTGTGCCGACCCAGGTGGCTGCAAGGTGGCCGGGTCGAACTTCACCGGCTGGCGGGTGGAGAATACCCGGATGGTGGGCCCCAACGGCTGAAATAGATTATTCAACTCCCGAATCAGCTCGGCGTCGTTCTGCACGGCCAGCATCTGGCGGCTGCCCTTAGTGGCCAGCATGGGCCAGGAAATCGTCTGAGCCTCGTCCGAAGGGTGGAAATAGCGCACGTAGCCGAAGAGGCGGGCGAAGGCCGACAGGTTCTTTTCCTGCTGCTTGCTCAACGCTTGCGGGGCCTGCCCCCGCGCCCCAAAAGCCAGCAAAACAAAGGGCAGCAGGAGACGCATTTTCTTCATATTAAGGAGTTGATTTCTACCAGTTGCTTGCCCGTGCGCCGCCAGCCATCCAGGCCGCGCCGACGCTCCAGGTTATCAGATACCGAAACCCGGCGAGGTGTTGCAAAGGTTGAAATTATTGGCACTTGAAGGAGTGACCAGCGCGTCAGCGAGGCCGGTTTTTTCGCACCTCATTCATTACCGCCGGCCTTTGCCGCTCCATACCAAGGCCCAGCGCCAGGCCATACCCGAGGACATCGGCATCGCCCTGCCCTACATCAAGAAGATTATCCAGGGCTTCCACATCCCCATCCTGATGATGGAGGGCTACGAAGCCGACGACGTCATCGGCACGCTGGCCCAGAAGGCGGAAAAGGACGGCTTCGAGGTGTTCATGATGACGCCCGACAAGGACTACTGCCAGTTGGTGACGGAGCACATCAAAATCTACCGCCCCGCCTTCATGGGCAACGCGGCCGAAATCCTGGACGTGGCCCACGTGCTGGCCCGCTTCGAGATTGAGCGCGTGGAGCAGGTCATTGACATTCTGGGCCTGCAGGGCGACGCCTCCGACAACATCCCCGGCAGCCACAGCTTCGTGCTGGATGTGAAGCCGGCGCTGTAAAGGCCCGCCCGGGCTTGCTCTACAAAAAAGGGCGGTGCCGGCTTCAAAGCCGGGCACCGCCCTTTTCATATTGTTGTCGTCTTACCGCTGCCCTATTCCACCACGATGCACCGGGTGGCCGGGCCGCTGGCATAGTCCACGCGCAACACGTACAGGCCCGGGGCCAGCGCGACGGTGCTGAGCGAAACGTCGGCGGCTGTTGCTTCCTGGCTGACGACGGTTTTGCCCAGCGCGTTGAGCAGGCTCACGCGCTGCGGGCGGGCGCTGGCTTCAAGGCGCAGGTGCAGTACGTCGTGGGCCGGCACGGGCCAGGCCTGAATGCGGCTGCCCTCCTGGGCGGCGCGCACGGCCAGCACGCCTGTGGGCAGGAAGCGGGCTAGTCCCGAGGACGGCTGCCCTGCGGCTTGGAGGAAATAGCCACCGGCCAGAATGGCCCCATCGGGCTGCACCACAATGTCGGCCACGGAGGGCCCACGGCTCAGGTACCGCGCAGTGGCCAAGCCGGTGGGGGGCGCGGTCAGCACGCCGGTATTGAAAGAAGCATCCAGCCGTCCGGTTGCGTCGAGGCGTACCAGCGGGTAAGTAGGCGCTTGGAACTGGTTGACCGTCTGCACCGAGCCGCCTACTAGGATGCGGCCGTCGCTTTGCACGGCCAGCGCCACAATGCCCGACTCCTGATTAGTTGCCGTTGTGATGGGCGAGATGGGCGCGACGAATCCCGACAATTCAGCGCCGGTGGCCGTGAAGCCTTCCACCAGCCGGATGCGGGTATTGCTTGCATTGAAGATACCGCCCGCCACGTAGCCGCCAGCAGGCCCCTCGGCCACTACATGGGGGCCATAATCATCAAAACCATTGCTAGCCGTATTCACATAATTAAAAGCGGGGTCGGGCGCCCCCGTGGCCAGCAGCCGAACCAGCTTGTTCTGGTAGCGCGGGGCCACACTGGCGTCCCGCACCACGCAGACAATATTCCCGTTGGCTTGTACCAAGCCATTGCTCACCACGGGCAGCGTGGCCGGCGGCGCAAACGTGGGCTCGACGCTGCCATCGGCGTTGAGCCGGGTGAGGTTGGCCTTGCCGGCCGCATCGACAAAGGCGCCTCCTACCACGATTCGACCATTGGCCTGCGCCGCCAACAACCGGATATTGGCCAGGTCTGGAACGCTCGCCGTAAGCGCGGGCACGAAACCGGCATCCGTGGCGCCGCTGGTGGTGAGCCGCACAAACACTGGTTCGGAATCACCAATGTTGCCGCTGCCGTTGTAGATAAACCCCGCCACCAGCAGTTGCCCATCGGCTTGTGCCGCCAGGGCCGTGAGTTGCCAGCTGCCGCTTCGGGGCTGGCGCCAGGCAAAAGTTGGGTCGGGCTGGCCGCTGGGCAGCAAGCGGGCAATGCGGTCGGTCGGGTTTCCATCGACGCTATTGAAACGGCCCGAAATGAACAGCTTGCCGTCGGCTTGGCGCACCAGCTTGTCCAGCTCGGCCGGCTCCTGCAGCAGGGGCGCAAAGCCGGCGTCGAGCCCGCCGCTGGGCTGCACTAGGGCCACAGTGCGGCGCTGGCCGGCGTAGTTGTTCATGTTGCCCCAGGTCAGGAAGCTGCCATTGGCCAGCCCCCGAATGCCCCACACGTAGCTATCGGGGCCAGTGCCTTGCTGGAACGCGGCATCCACCGCGCCCGTTGCCTGAAGCATGATAAGTTGTTTGTCAAACATCTTATTTGCCGCCGCAGTGTAAGCATCGGCTCTTATCAGTACCTGGCCGCCGGCCAGCACGTCCATCTCATAGAAGTAGCGCCCCGCCAGGCTGGCGGGCGCAGTAAAGCTCGGGTCGAGGGCCCCGGTGCTGAGCAGCCGGCACAGCGGCTGCGTGGCGCCCGTGGCCGTGAGGGAAAAAAGCCCCCCCACCAGCACGGCGCCGTTGGCATCCAGCGCAAGGGTGTTCACCCTTTGCGACCCAACTACCCCGATGGCTGCCTGAAAACCGGTATCGCGGCTGCCGTCGCCATTGAGCCGAATGACGTTGTAGCCGTTGTTATTAGCCTGAAAGCCGGCCAGAAGAATCTTTCCGTCGGGCTGCAGCAGCATGTTAGTGGGGCCCGAGTTTGTGGCCAGCACCGGCGCAAAGCCAGTATCGGGCGAGCCGTCGCTCAGCACCCGAAACACTTCCGGCCCCACCCCCAACCCCGAGCCCATGATGAGAATACGCCCGTTGGGCTGCACAATGGCCTTGCGCAGGAAAGGCACCGGGCTCACGTTGGGCAGCACCAAGTTCAGGGAGGGGTCCAGCGTACCGTCGGCATTCAGCCGAAACAACAGGTTGCGCTGCACGGTGCCCGCCTGGTAGCTGCCCTGCACCAGCAGCTGGCCGTTGGGCATGGGCACCAGCTTTTTAATATTCATGGCCGCATTACTCAGGTTTTGCCGGAAAACCTGGTCCTCTACCCCGGCGGCGCTGAAGCGCGCCAGGGCTTTGCTGGCCTGGCCGTTGGCGCGGGTGAAGGTGCCGGCCACCACGTACTGGCCGCTGGGCATCTGGGCAGCGTCGACGATAACCGCTTCGCCGTAGAGTTCGGGGATGTGGAAGGCCGGGTCGAGCGTTTGGGCCCAGAGTTGGCCGGGAAGCCGGAGCAGCAAGGCCAGCAACAAAATCGAAAAGCGTAATTGATTGACCATTTGAATGAAGGAAGGTGGAAGATGTGGAAGGAACCTGATTCACTGCTTCTGTATTGCGCGAATACCTGACTATTCAGAAGGTTGCTGAGACAGGCAAAAATCCAGCCACCTATTCGGTTCCAACGTACTTTCGCCCTATGACCGACCCCGCCGCCGCCACCCCCAAGAAGCTCTTCCTGCTCGACGCGTTTGCCCTCATCTACCGCTCGCATTTCGCGTTCAGCAAAAACCCGCGCATCAACTCCAAAGGCATGAACACGGGCGCCGTGCTCGGCTTCACCAACACGCTGGTGGAAGTGCTGCAAAAGGAAAAGCCCACCCACATCGGCGTGTGCTTCGACGGGCCGAAAAAGACCTTCCGCCACGAGCAGTTCGCCGCCTATAAGGCCCAGCGCCAGGCCATGCCCGAGGACATCGGCATTGCCCTGCCCTACATCAAGAAGATTATCCAAGGCTTTCACATTCCCATTCTGATGATGGAGGGCTACGAGGCCGACGACGTCATCGGCACGCTGGCCCAGAAGGCGGAAAAAGAGGGCTTCGAGGTGTTCATGATGACGCCCGACAAGGACTACTGCCAGCTGGTGACGGAGCACATCAAAATTTACCGCCCCGCCTTCATGGGCAACGCGGCCGAAATCCTGGACGTGGCCCACGTGCTGGCCCGCTTCGAGATTGAGCGCGTGGAGCAGGTCATTGACATTCTGGGCCTGCAGGGCGACGCTTCCGACAACATCCCCGGCATCCCCGGCATCGGCGAGAAGACGGCCAAAACGCTCATTCAGAAGTACGGCTCGGTCGAAAACCTGCTGGCGAATGTGGACGAGCTCAAGGGCAAGCAGCAGGAAAACGTGCGCAACTTCGCCGAGCAGGGCCTGATGAGCAAGGAGCTGGCCACCATCCACGTGAACGTGCCGCTGGAGTTCGAGCCCGAAAAGCTGGTGCTCGACGCGCCCGACGAGGGCACGCTGCGCGAGCTGTTCGACGAGCTGGAATTCCGGCAGCTGGCTGCCCGCATCCTGAGCGGCGGGGGCCCCGAGCGCACGCCGGCCGGCGTGGCCGCGCCCGGCTCCAAGCCCGTGCGTCGGCCCCGGCTGGTGCCCGGCGGCCAGGCCTCGCTCTTCGGCAACCCCGGCGATGAAGCCGTGGCCATTGGTGCCGAGGAAGGCGAAACGGCCGGTTTCGGCGCGCCCGCCGGACCGCGCAAGCGCCTCGAAGACGTGCCCTACAACTACCACCTGATGGACACGCCCGAGCTTCGCAAGTCGCTCATTGAATTTCTGTTGCAACAGGAGGAAGTGAGCTTCGACACCGAAACCACCGGGCTGGATACCATGACGGCGCGGCTGGTGGGCCTCAGTTTCTCGTGGCTGCCGGGCGAGGCCTATTACGTGCCCGTGCCGACGGAGGACCAGGCCGCCGTGCAGGCCGTTGTGGACGAGTTCTGCCCGTTTTTCGAGTCGAAAACCATCCTGAAAATCGGTCAGAACATCAAGTACGACCTCACCATCCTCAAGCACTACAACGTCAATATCTCGGGGCCGCTGTTCGATACCATGCTGGCCCATTACCTCATCGAGCCCGACATGCGCCACAATATGGACGTGCTGGCCGAAACCTACCTGCACTACTCGCCGGTGAGCATTATCGAGCTCATCGGCCCCAAGGGCAAGAAGCAAATCACGATGGCCGACGTGCCGCCCGCCCAGGTGAAAGACTACGCCTGCGAAGACGCCGACGTGACCCTGCAGCTCAAGCACGTCTTCGAGCCCATGCTGAAGGACCTGGGTTTGCTGGGCTTGCTCAACGACGTGGAAAACCCGCTGGTGCCCGTGCTGGCCGACATCGAGTACGAGGGTATTCGGATTGATTCCGGGGCCATGAACGAGTATTCGGCCGAGCTGCAGGGCTACATCGGGGAGCTCGAAACCCAGATTTTCCGCGAGGCCGGGCAGGAGTTCAACATCGGCTCGCCGAAGCAACTGGGCGAGGTGTTATTCGACAAGATGGACATCGGCAAGGGCAAAGTCAAGAAAACCAAAACCGGCCAGTACGCCACCGGCGAGGAAATCCTGAGCCAGCTGGCCGCCGAAAACCCCATCGCCGCCCTCATCCTCGAATACCGCCAGCTCACTAAGCTGCGCAGTACGTACGTGGAGGCCCTGCCCCAGCTGGTGAGCGTGGTGGATGGCCGCGTGCACACCAACTTCAACCAAGCCGTGGCCGCCACCGGCCGCCTCAGCAGCACCAACCCCAACCTGCAGAACATCCCCATCCGCACGGAGCGGGGCCGCGAAATCCGCAAAGCCTTCGTGCCGCGCGACGACCAGCACGTGCTGCTGGCGGCCGACTATTCGCAGGTGGAGCTGCGCATCATGGCCGACTTCTCGGGCGATAAAACCATGATTGAAGCTTTCCGCCTGGGGCAGGACGTGCATACCAGCACGGCCAGCAAGGTATTCCGTGTGCCGCTGGAGGAAGTGGACAGCGAGATGCGCCGCAAGGCCAAAACGGTCAATTTCGGCATCATCTACGGCATTTCGGCCTTCGGGCTGGCCCAGCGCATCGGCATCAGCCGCAAGGAAGCCACGGAAATTATCGAAACGTACTTCCAGGAATTCCCCTCGGTGAAGGCGTTCATGGACGACAGCATCAACCGCGCCCGCGAGCTGGAGTACGCCGAAACGCTGCTCAAGCGCCGCCGCTACCTGCGCGATATCAACTCGCGCAACGCTACGCTGCGCGGTTACACCGAGCGCAACGCCATCAATGCCCCCATCCAGGGCACGGCCGCCGACATCATCAAAATGGCCATGATTAACATCCACCACTGGCTGCGCGAGGAGAAACTGGGCACCAAGATGATACTACAGGTGCACGACGAACTCGTGTTCGACGCCGTGGCCGAGGAAGTGGACTACATCACCCCAAAAATCAAGGAACTGATGACCACGGCCCTGCTGCTGCCCCACGGCGTGCCGCTGGAGGTGGAAGTGGGTAGTGGGCGCAACTGGCTGCAGGCGCACTAGGCACATGAGAATCAATAAGTGTCTACAGGCTTTACTCCGCTGGCAGAAGCTTAGGCTGTAAAGTCAGCGATAACGAGAAAGGGAAGTTGTCGCGAATGAAAGCCGACCCGTAGTGATACGTACCGGAAACCTGCAATACATCGGTAATACCGATTCCAGCCATTACCTGCCCTACCAACATTCCACTCATATCAGTGCGGCCCAAGTTGTCATAAAACATTGCGTTACCCCATACCCGCCCCACGCGCACAGTAGTAAACGGTGTAATTGTTTTATTAAAGCCTCGGTAGTAAGCAGACAGTTCAAGACCAAGGTCCGAATGGTAGGCAAAATCAGAAGAGGTCGAACCGGCTTGCGGTAAGTCAGTAGCAATTTTATTGAGTGTCACGAGCTTAACCCCTACTGCGTCGTCATCAGTATGAAAGTAGGCCAGTGGAAGCGTGGCTGAGAGCAAAATATTGCCGCCGCCGCCCACCAAGCGCTGCAGAGATGCCTCGTTCTTGGCTTCAGCCGGGCTCTCGGCCTGGCTGCCGTTGCTACCTACCAGCGTGGTGCCAAATGCCACGCGCCACCAGCCTACATAGTCGCCGTATAGTTCGTTGTAGAGAGAAAGCTTGCCGGTATTGGGGTTGATAACGGTCAAAGACTTTGCGAGAAACTCAGCCCCCGGCCGGGAATTCAATGTATTGAAAAACAAGGGTGCATCCTGTCGGCTGCTAACCGGCATAAACTTAAGCCGCTTCACGTTAAGCCGATGGTACCGGCAGTAGGCCTGGCGTTCAGTGAAAGGGGCAATGCGTCGAGGAATGCCATCCCGCTTTTCATCTAATTTCATTTGGGCCTTCCGGTAGTCGATGGGGTTTCCTGGCTGAGCATTTAGTCTTGTGCGGACGTCATCAATGCTGTCGTTAATCTGCTTGGATAAAGCCTGAGCCAGTCTCTGCTGAACTTGCTCTTGAACAAGCCAATAATTCCTGAGTGTACAGTTTCGCATCTTTCTATCGCAGCGCTGCTTAGCCAGCGCAGATGAGCCTGAACAAACAGAAAAAGTTTTGTTGCATTGGTTTATAGTTACTGCTTCATTGCTTCCCCCCGGGGCGTTGAAGCGCAGGGGCATCGTTTGCGCCAACGCTGCAAATGGTAGCCACAAAAGCGCTGCCGTATAGTATAGTAGTTTCATAATTGTTCGAAAACTTGAAGAGAAGAATGATGGGCCTTTTTTCCGGTGAGTGCCGACGCAGTCTTGTCCACGTCTGCATGCTGCCCGGCAAAACTTATTTGTCTGGCAGCACTTCGTTGTAGCGCTTCAGTGGATTTTTTATTACCCGCCCTTTCCACGAGTTAAAGCCCAGTTTGAGGCTGACGGTGTGATAGGCTGGCAATGCCGATGTATCGTAGTCGTACCCTAGGGCCAGCCGCCACGAGTACAGGAAGCGACGGCCGAAATCTTCGCCTACATTCCACGCCAGGCTAGCGCCTGATACTACGGCCCATTCTGGCTGCGAAACCAGTGGCATTACCCCAACGCCGATGCGCCCTTGCAGGGTGGCATTAAGCATGGGAACCACCAATACATTAGGGGCATACAACCCTTCAACCTGAATGGCCCGGCCTAGCGCCAAAGCCTTGCCGTCGGCAGTAAGATGGCGCTGGGCATAGCCGGGCTGCGCGGAGGCGGTCAGCGCGTAGCCGTGCGGAATACGCCGCCAGAACACCCCGCGCTCATCTGCCCCGGCCGGTGTCCAATGATGGTTCATCTCCACGCCCCAGCCCCAGGCATCGCGGCCGAAAGCGTGGCCCGATGCGGCAACCACATACCAACTGTTCATTGGGAAGCGGTCGAAAGTAAATGCATTGAGACTCTGTGCCCATTCGCCGGCTTTACTCTGTCCGGGTTTTGGCACATGAGGCGTGTAAGTATAAGCAGCGCCGAAAACAAAGGGGATGGTTTCCGATTTACCGTCGCCAAGGGTTCCGGTGGCATACACAAAGTCATTGCCTTGCACAGTACAGCCCTGCGGCTGGAAATACGCTTGGGCGTAGCTGCGCCACAAATCGTCAATAGCCGGGGCATTGGCATTCGCTATTAACTGCGCTCGATAGGTTGTTACAAGCAATTCTTCCAAAGCAATGGCTGCAGCATTTGCCAAAGGGCTCAGGGCCTGCGTTACGCCTTCGGTACCCCGCCAGCATTTATCGGCCTTGGCCTGTGCCACGCGGTGCAACATCGCCATGGTGCGACCGGAACAGTTATCTCGCGCAGGCTCAAACTCTTTAGCTCCTTGAGGCCAGCCAAAGCGTGACAGCCGCCAGCCTTTCACGGCGACCAACCCATTCAAATCGGGTGTACGGGTTGCATGCTCAGGGGAATACGAGTCGCCCACAACGTGCATTAGCACGTAAATGCCCCGGCCGGCTTGGCTAGCCCCCTGACTGTTCCTGATAGTTTCCCGGAAAAAATAATACATCATCCTGAAACAATCGGGCAGCACCCCTTGCAACAGTTTCTGCTGGCGTTGCTCCAAGCTGGCCGGCTGGTTTCCTATTTTAAGTTTGGCCGCCTGCACAACTGGTCGGTTAGGCGCCATGAAGTGGTATACTTGCCTGTCTTGGGCAAATTGCCGCTCGAAGGAGATGTCCGGGTAGGTAGTATGAACTACCAAATCGGCCACGTCTTCCTTTAAGACATTGGCTTCATACAGCTTATGCAAGATACTGAGTCCATCGGGCAGGCCCTGACTGGCTGGCCGGGCCTTCAGGCGAGCGTAAGCCTCCCGCTCAATGGCAGCATGACCATCGGCTTCGAATGCATTCGCCGTAGGCGCAAAACCCAGTAGCGGCGCCAAAATAGCAGCGGAAGCGAGAAAAAATAATGGTATTCTACACAGCTTTTTCATGGTATTCTTTAAAATCCCACGGATTAGGACCCGTGCTGAAACATGACTCTTGAGGTCTAAGCATGAGATGCTGCTAAAGCGTAATGGACAGGCACCTTAAACTCGGCACTTCACATTCTCTATAGTCTGTTATCGTGTCTGTTATCGCGCATAACAAGTCGTTACCTGCATCGCGAGAGCTTTAGTAGTTGAAGAAACCCAGCAAGGCCAGAGAAAGGAAGAAAGCAATGTCCTTTTGGAGTAGGCAGCGTATCAACGGGTGCGAGGCATGTGTTCTATTGTGGTATGGATACTTCGCATCCGCACCGCCGAAAATGGCTGAACTATGCCAACCCGCTACGGTCTTAGGCGTTCCTGTTTTTCTACAGTTCAGCATAAGGCTGGCATAAATCGAACACCACAAAGAGAGCGCCTGCCACCCTCGGATTTCACCGTAAAATCCCGGGATTTTTAAATCAGGTAATCTCCCCCGATTAACCACGTAGAACTACCTGATTTTGCTGCTCCGTATTCCTACGCGGAGGGCTACAGAGCACGGCCCAAAGAGGCTTTTTATCCTGCAATGGGCCGGCCAATGGCTGGCGGCGAGTGGCGAAGCGACTTGGTGGCCCTTGGTTATTCGGCTACATTTAGGCCCCTAACCATTCAAATTCTTCATTATGCCCCACGCCCTTACTCCCCGTCAGATTGATGCCGGTGATTTCAACGACTACACCCAGTCTTGGCGGCAGTTGATTGACGGCTCCGATACCGATGCGCTCCGCGCCTGTTTCGAGAGCAACGACGCGTTGCTGAATTACGTGTTTCTGCCTCAGACGCTGGTTACGGGCCTGCTGGCCGGCAACGGCACGGCAGAAATTCGTACCAAGTTTGCCCTCGCGCCCCGCAATACCGACCAGACGCCGGTGTTCACGATGGTGTTCTACGGCATCGACCGCAACCAAATTCCGACCACCGCTTACTATCTGGCTGGTGTAGCCGCGTGGCCGGCCACGCTCGGTCAGCCGTTGATTGAGCAGATGGACACCCGGATATCTTTCGAGCAGGCTTACACCTGGATAACGCGCTGGCACAACCTAATGCCTGACCAGATGCGCTTCGACTTGTTCAAGGCCGATAAGGGACGCCTGCGGGGCTATACCCACGACCTCCCGGATTTTGAGCAGGCCATTGGGCTGCCCGGGAACGGCGAAGAAGCCGCCCCGGCGCTCTGGCTCAATTTTGCCCTGCCCAGCTACCACACCGCCGAGCTCTTCGGCACAGTGCTGACGCGCAACAGCGAGCCCGACGAGGACAACGCCGGCACCTTGCGGCTGGCCGAAGACGAGTTCTACTTTGATATTTCCCGGCCCTGCCCGCCGGCCTGCTAACCCAACGTGAATTGCCGGCCGCGGCGCCCCGGCGGCTAGCCCTCGTGGTATGCCCTATTTCGTGAAGGACCTTGTGCTCGAAGCCTCGTTTGTGGCGGTGGGGGCGGCGGGCGTGGTGGGGGCGGTGCGCTTCCGGCGCCTAGGCTCCACGCTGCGCTACCTGGTGGCCCTCATCGGCTGGACGCTTTTTATGGAAGTAGCGTCGCGGGTGCTGGTGGCGCAGCAGCGGTCGAACCTGTTCCTGTTTCCGCTCGATACGTTGGTGGAATTCGGGCTGCTGGCCGGGCTCTACCGGAGGGCCTTGTGGCCCTCGGCCGTGAGCCGCGGGCTGCCGGCGGTGGCGGCGGTTTTTGCGCTGGTGTCGCTGCTCTCGTACCTGGAGCCCGCCGCGCTGCTGCGCTTCAACACCGGGCAGCGCTTTGCCGAAAGTCTGCTGGTGCTGGGCCTGGCACTGCTGTATTTCTACAAAGTCATCCGCGAGCTGGTGATAGTGCACTTGCAGCGCGAGCCCCTGTTCTGGATTTCGGTGGGCTTGCTGCTGTACTTCGCGGGCAATGTATTTATCTTTATATCCAGTAATTATGTCATGCAGCATTCGTCGGCCCTGAGCCTGCGGCTGTGGGACATTCACGCCTGGCTTTACATGGTGCTTTATGGATTGTTCGCATGGGCCCTGTGGATAAGTCCGTCGACCAAGAGATAGTTGGGCTGCTGTATGCCGGCGTGGTGGCCATGCTGCTGCTGGCCGCCGCGCTGGTGGCCTTTTTTCTGATTTACCAGAAAAAGCTCATTGGCCAGCAGCTGGCGCTGCAAACCATGCAGAGTGCCTACCACAAGGAGCTGCTTGTGGCCTCCATTCAGGCCGAGGAACAGGAGCGCCAACGCATCGGCAACGACCTGCACGACGGCATGGGCTCGGCGCTGTCGGCGGCCAAGATGCTGATGGGGCAGCTGGCGCCCGCGGTGGCGGGCCACCCGCAGGGGCAGGAAGTGGTGGCCCTCATCGACGACATTCTGCACCATTCGGTGCAGGACCTGCGCCACATTTCCCAGAGCCTGCACCCGGCCGTGCTCACCCGGTTTGGCCTGGCCAAAGCCCTGCACAACCTGGGCGTGGTATGCGCCGGCGCCTTTGCCGGGGGCATCGACGTGCAGGTGGACATGGCCATCGCGCTGACGCAGGCGCAGGAGCTGGCCCTCTACCGCATGGTGCAAGAGGCCGTGAACAACGCCATGAAGTACGCCCAGGCTTCGCGCCTGACGGTGCAGCTGCGCCAACTCCCCGCCACCCTGGCCCTCACGGTGACGGACGACGGCCACGGCTTCGATTACGCCACCGCGCAGCTCAGCGAAAAAGCCGGGCTGGGCCTGAAAAGCCTGGCCGCCCGCGCCAGCATGCTCGACGCCGTGCTGCGCCTGGACTCGGCTCCAGGGCGGGGCACATGCGTGTGCGTCGAGATTCCGCTGGCGAAGCTGAGCAGCTAGTGGGGCGGGCCGGCTCATGGTTAGACCCGGAATTTAAAATGACAGCATAAAATATTTCGATTTTTAGGTATTTAGCCTTCGCGTGGCGTTATAAATGGCCATAGCTTTGCGCTCATGCCTGCTCTACCCCTCGTTCGCATCACCATCTTGGACGACCACCGGTTGTTTCGCCAGGGCCTCGCCTTCATTTTGCAGCACCTGGCGTTTGAGGTGCGCGTGGCCGAGGCCGGCACCTTTGCCGAACTGCTGCCGCAACTGGCCCGGGAGCTGCCCGACGTGCTGCTGCTGGACATGCAGATGCCCGATGTGGACGGCATGGAGGCCACCAAACGCCTGCTGGAGCAGTACCCCGACCTGAAAATCGTGGTGCTGTCGATGCACGCCGACGACCATTTCATCACCCACATGCTGAAGCTGGGGGCGCGCAGCTACCTGCCCAAAGACGTGGACAAGGAGCAGCTGGGCGCCGCCATCGCCGGCGTCCTGGCCGACGGCCACCACTTCACCCCCCGCATCTCCGCGGCCCTGATGCGAAGCCTGGGCGCCGCCCCGCCGCCCCCGCCCTCGTTTGGGGGCGCGGCGCTGGTACTCACGCAGCGCGAGAAAGACGTGCTGGACCTGCTGTGCCAGGGACGCTCGACGGGTGAAATCGCGGAGCAGCTCTTCATCAGCCGCCGCACGGTGGAGGGGCACCGGCAAAACCTGCTGGAAAAAACGGGTACACCCAATGCCGTTAGCCTGGCCCTTTACGCCATGAAGCACGGGCTATTGGCCAATAGCGCCCCCAACAGCTCGTCGCTACGGTAGCGGAGGAGCGGGCAGATGCACTGGTTGAGTTCCTTTGTCGGCCACGGCTGGCCCGGGCAGCCGCACCCCGCTGGCACGCGGGCCGTATAGCTGGGTGTTCGACCAACCAAACAGCAAGCCATGCCACAGAAACCCCACACCACCACGCTCCAAAACGTTGCCCGCGGCGTACTGGGCACGTTCATGGTCTTTGCCGGCACCGGCCACCTCACCTTTGCCCGGCGCGAGTTTCAGGCGCAGGTGCCTGACTTTATTCCAATGGATAAGGACACCACCGTGCTGGCTTCGGGCGTGGTCGAAATCGGGCTGGGGCTGGCGCTGCTGCTGCTGAAGGGCCGGAACCGGCGGCGCATGGGCATCGGGCTGGCCGCATTTTACGCCGCCGTTTTCCCCGGCAACGTGCACCAGTACACCGCGCGCATTTCAGCCTTCGGGCTTGATACCGATGCCAAGCGTCTAGCGCGCCTGTTCTTCCAGCCTGTGCTAATGGGCGCGGCTCTGTACTCGACCGGCGCTTTGCAGACATCGAAGAACCGAAAATAACGGCATTCCATGGATAGACCCGACCAAAAAGCCATGCTGGCCGAACTCACCAGCCTGCTCACCAAAGACAACGCCCACGTCACTTTTGAGGACGCCTGCGCCGACCTCACGCCCGAAATCTGGAACCAGCGCGTGCCGGACGTGCCCTATACCATCTGGCAGGTGGTGGAGCACGTTCGCATTGCGCAGTGGGACATCGTGGAGTTCTGCGTCGAGCCCGAGCACGAGTCACCTAAATGGCCGGAAGGCTACTGGCCCGCACCCGACGCCACCGCCGACGAAGAGCAATGGCAGGAAACCCTCGACCACATCCGGCAAAACCGGCAGCGCTTCCTGCACCTCCTGCACGCGCCCGGCACCGACCTGCTGGCCAAAATACCCCACGGCACGGGTCAGACCATCCTACGCGAAGCCATGCTCATTGCCGACCACAACGCCTACCACACCGGCGAAATCGTGCTGATTCGGCGGTTGCTGAAAGCCTGGAAATAAGGAAATAATCAACCATAAAAAGAGCCCGGCACGTCTGACGCGCCGGGCTCTTTTTGTACGATGGATAATCAAGGAGGCGGCTGATATGCCGAATGACGTAGGGGCGGGGCCTGCCCCCCCGAACGCTGGCGCCGTCCCTACGATTCCGTTCAACGGCGGGCGGGGGCAGGCCCCGCCCCTACCGAAGGCCACCGCTACGGCAGCAGCTGCAGCTTGTGCGTCAGCACTTGCGGGCCGGCCTGCAGGCGCAGGGTGTAGAGGCCGGCGGGCAGGCCTTGGGTAGCCAGCGTCTGCTCGGCGGCGTTGGCCAAAACCTGCTGCCGCACCACCTGGCCCAGGGCATTGACGAGCGAAATGGTGCCCGTGCCCAGTGCCTTCTCCAGCCGCAGCGCGACGCTGCCGCTGGCCGTACCGGGGTTGGGGAACACCGTGAGAGCGGCTGCGGCCACCTGCGGGCGGCTGGCCAGCGGCGCGAGGCCGATGCTGAAGGCCCCGGTGGCATCGCCCGACGCGTAGCCCGACACGGCTACGTAGTGCAGGCGGCCCGGTGTGAGGCCCGTGACAGTTACGTTGCCCACAGCCGTGTTGGCGGTGCCGCTCGACTGGCAAAACACCTGGTTGAAGCCTGTGGTGCAGGTGGTGGCCGTGAACACGCGCACCATGCCGGCGGGTGCGCCGCTCAGGTAGAGCGGGGCGCTGGCGGTGGTGGGCGTCCAGGTAAACCACACGTCTTTGGGCAATATGGCCGGCGAGCAGGCCGGCGTGATGATGCTGGCCAGGTTGGTGAAGGTACTGTTGGCGTTGGTAGTGGCCAGGCCGGCCGTGAGCGGCAAGGCGCCGCAGGGCTCGTCGTTGTTCGGCGTCACCTGCTGTAGTATGACGGTGCGGGTATTGTTGGCCGGGGTGGGGTCGGCGCTGCCGTTGGGCTGGCTGGCTGTCACCACCAGCGTGTAGGTGCCGAAGGGCACCGTGATGCCCTGCGTGAAGGTGAATTGCTGCGAGGCGCCAAACGCCAGCGACAAGCCCGGGAACGTCTGCGTAACGGGCGTGCCGCCGTTCACCGTGTAGCTGAGCGTGAGCGTAGTGAGCACGCTGCTGCCCAGGTTGCGAATGGTGACCGTGACGGGGTTATTACCAGTACCCAGCGGCGACGTGGGCGCGTCGATGCTCACCAGCTCCACGTCATTCAGCACCACGTTGAACTCGTAGGCGCCGATGTCGGGCGGGCTGGTGCGCAGGGCGTTGGTGAAATCGCGCGGCACGCGGGCCAGAATGGCGGCGGCGCCGGCGCCGTTCAGCGCGGCGGCGGTGGGCACGAAGCTGCCGGCATTGAGGAAGGCGGGCGCGGCGGCCACGCTGTTCTGGTCGTAGGCGCCGCTGTTGGCGGTGCGCCAGTCGGCCAGGGTGAGGTAACTGGTATTGTTCTGGCGACCGGTGAAGGCATCGGCGCCCGTGCCCACGTACAGGTTGTTGTAGTTGCTGAAAATGTCGGACGTAGCCGTGCCGAAGAAGAAGGCGTAGCGGCCCTGGGCGCCCACCTGCGTCACGCTCACCAGGTTGTTGCGGAAGTCGATGTTGGTGGCCTGCGTGGTTTGATAGAAGCCCACCACGGCCGAGGTCGAAGCCACCGGGTTATCCATAATGATGGTGTTGTGGTAGTAGCGGGCGTAGCTCGAACCGCCGTTGTAGATGGCGTAGGCCGTACCAAGGGTGTTGAAGTTGTAGAACAGGTTGTTCACCACGTCGTTTTCGTTGCCGGCCGTGGCCGAATTGCTCACATAATAGATGCCGTAGGCCGGCAGCGAGCTGCCGCCGGCGCCCGTCTGGGTGTCGTGAATGCGGTTGCGCTCGATGGCCGTGCCCACGCAGCCCGTCACATAAATGCCATAAAAAGTAATGGTCGAGCCCCGGCCTTCGCGGTGAATGTTGTTGCCCAGCACTTGGCAACCCGCGTAGTTGGCCAGGTAGATGCCGTAGTTGAAAAAGTCCCGAACGGTGGTGCCCGTAATGCGCACGCCGCTGGTGCGGCTGGTGGTCGAAAGGCCCGTCAGTGTGATGCCATACGCGCCCCCGCTGATGGAGTCGTTCTCAATGCGCAGACCCGTGGCCTCGCCGCCGGAGGTGGTCGACGTCAACGAGCCGCTCACGGCGATGCCCGCGTTGGTGGTAGTGAGGGTGGAAGCGCTGGAGGCCAGAATCGAGCAGTTTTTGATACGGTTGTTAGTCGCCTGCCCCACCAGGTGCACCCCAATGCTGTACTGCACCGAAGCGGCCAGGTCGAGGGTCAGGTTTTGCACGGTCAGGTAGTCGGTGCCGTTCAGCAGCACGGCGGCGGGCTGGCCCGAGGTGCCGGCGTAGGTCAGGCGCTGCTTGGCCGCGCCGCCGTCCACCACGATAGTGTCGGTGGTGCTCACGCCAGCAATCTGGCCCAGCGAAAATTGCTCGGTATAAGGCCCGTTTAGCACGTTGATGCGCACTGAACCTGAGATGCCCGCGTTGTTGAGCGTGGCCGCTGCCTCGCCAAAACCCAGGAAGTTGGTGCCGCTGGCCGGGGCCTGCTTGTTAATGGTGAAGGTGCCCACCATGGGCGTGTAGAAGGTCTTGCTCAGGCTGGTGGTGGCGGTGCCGCCGTTGGGCGCGCTGGCCGTCACGGTCAGGGCGTTGCGCCCGCTTACCAGCGTAATGGGCGCCGTGAAAGAGAAACTCTGGGTGGCGCCCACGGCCAGACCGCCGGCCGGTGTCAGCGTCTGCGTAACCGCGGCCGCGCCGTTGAACACGTAGGCCAGCTGCACGGTAGTGAGCGGCGTGGTGCCGTTGTTGCCCAGCGTGACGGTGACGGTGCGCCCGCCCGTGGTGAGGGGCGGCGCCGGCGAGTCGATGCTGCGGATGAACACGCTAGCCGTGTTGGCTGGCGGCGCGAACTCATACGCGCCCAGGTCGGGCGCCGTGGCGCTGCGGGCCGCGCCGGTGAAGTCGTCCGTCACGGCCGCCAGCGGCGCGCCGATGCCGTTGAGGGCCACAGCGGTGGGGCGCAGGTCGCCGGTGGGCACGCTCACAAATTGCGGCTCTACGGCCACACTGTTCTGGTCGAAGGCGCCGCCGTTGGCCGTGGCCCAGTCGGCCAGCGTGGCGAAGGCCGAGGTCTGGTAGAACCCGGTGCGGTAGGTGCTGCCGCTGCCCACCAGGTCGTTGTTGTTGCTCACAAACGTGGGACCTACCGACGACACTAGAATGGCGTAGTTCAGCCCCGTGCCCGTGCGGCTCAGGCGCACGATGTTGTTGCGAAACTCCACGCTCACGCCCGTGGTCTGGTAAAACCCAAAGCCGCCGCCCGTACTGGCATTGGCCTGGTCATCAATGTTGATGGTGTTGTGGTAGTAGCGGGCATAGTCCGACGACCCGTTGAAAATGCCGTACACCGCCGAACCGCTCAGGTCATAAATCAGGTTATTGGCAATGAGGTTCGGCGTGGTGGCCGAAGCCGCTGCCAGCGTAAACAGGTAGATGCCATAAGCCCCGGAAGTAGTGGTGCTGCCCGCTGGAAACGCCTGGTGAATCCGGTTCTTGGCCACCGTGGCGCCGCTGGTGCCCACGTTCATGTTCAGGCCATAAAAAGAAGCAGCGCCGGTGCGGTTCGGGCGCGACACGTCGTTGCCCGTCACCTGCGCGCCGCTCAGATAGCTGATGTACATCCCCGCATCGTAGCAGTCGCGGATGGTGTTGCCCGTAATCTGCACGCCGGGCGTGGGGGCCGTGAGGCTGCCCGAGCCCACCACCGCAATGCCGTAGTAGCCGCCCACCACGGTGTTGCCCTGCAGCGTCAGGTTCTGGCTGGCTGTGGTGCCGGTGCCGGTGATTGAGGTGGTCGAGGCGTTCGACACAATGCCCGCGAAATTGGTGGTCGTGCTCGTGGCGGCCGTCGTGGCCGTCACGGTACAGTTGCTAAGCACGTTGTTGTCGGAGCCGTTTAGCAGCTGCACGCCCCAGCCGTAGGTAGCCGTGCTGGTACCGCCTACCGTGGCGTCCACCAGCAGGTTGTTAATGGTCACAAAATCGGCGCCATTCAGCGTGATAACCGCGCGCTGGGCACTGGTATTCGACCCAAATTGAATGGTGCGCCCGCCGCCGTTAAACGTCACGCGGTTGGTAGCACTGCTGCCCGTGAGCTGGTTCAGGCTGATTTGCTCTGTATAAGGCCCGCCGCTTACCGCGAACGTCACGGGCCCGCCCACGCCGTTCGTATTCAGCGCCGTAGCCGCATCCGTGAAGCTAGCGAAGTTGGTGCCCGCCGTGGCCTGGGCGTTGTTGATGGTGTAGGCGCCGCTAAGGGCGGTTTGGGCCTGAGCGCCCAGCATGGTGGCCAGGCCCAGGCCGCAAGCCAGCCAAAAGCGGTGCGCCAGGGACGGCCGGGGCCGCGCGATGGGTAAGGGTGAATGCATAGTTATCAAGGCTTTGGTTGAGAAAATGAATGAGATAGGGGATGGCGCCGCCAGCCGTCAACCTCACCTGTGGAAAGGGGAACCTGACGATGTGTAGCGTGGACTCTGCGAGTCCGCGCAACGAGCGCAGCGAGTGTGGACGTGAGCACGAAACCTGGCGCGAGCTACTCGCTGTGCTCGTTGCGCGGACTCGCAGAGTCCACGCTACACATCGTCAGGCTACCCAATGGTGCGCAGCCGGCGCAGCAGCTCGTCCTGGTACAGGCGGCTCACGGGCAGCAGCTGCTTGCCTACCTGCACGAGGTGGCGCACCGGGTCGAGCCGCTCGATGTGCTCGATGTTGACGTAGTAGCTGCGCTGAATCTGCACGAAGCGCTCGGGCGGCAGGTACTGCACCAGCTCGCGCAGGGGCATGCGCACGTGCACGGTGCGCTCGGCCAGGGTGAGGCAGCAGAGCTTGTCCTCGGCCATCACCGACTGCACGTTGCTGAGCCGGATTTTTTCGAGCAGGCCGTTTTCCTTCACAAACAGCGCATCGGGCAGCGGCGCCACGGGCAGCGATTCACTGGCGGCTGGCTCCGGCGCCGGGGCGTGGTGCTGGCTGAAGTTGTGCACGGCCAGCGCCAGCGCCCGGCCCAGGGCGGCCACGTCCACGGGCTTGGTAAGGAAGGCCGCCGGCCCCACGTTTTGCGCCCGCGCAAAGGTCTGGCCATCTCCCATCGAGGTGAGGAAAACTACCGGCACGGGGCGGTGCGCCAGCAGCTGGCCGGCCAGCGCAATGCCATCGACGGGGCCGCGCAGGTGCACGTCGAGCAAGGCCAAGTCGATGGTTTCGGTGCGGTGCAGGGCCATGGCGATGCGCGCATCGGCGGCCGGGCCCACGGGCTCGTAGCCCAGGTCCTGCAGGGCGGCTTCAAGCTGCTCGGCGTAGAGCGGCTCGTCTTCCACCACCAACACCCGGATAACCGATTCTGCAGGCAAGGCCATTACTTGTTCGACCGGCAACAGGCCAGCGTCCGACGAATATACATACCCTGGCCAGCCGGCGCCCCGCTCCCCGGGCGGCGCCCCCGGGGCCGGCCCGGTGGTATCAGCAACAGAAACAACGGAATACGTCATATACCAGCGGTGGCCGGCCGGGCGCTTTTCCAGAAAAGAAAAACCGCCGCCGACAGCCCCAGCAAGATGACCCGAAGATTAAGCCGCCGGTACCGGGCCGGCGCCAGTGGCCGCAATCAGGGCGCCAGTGGCCGGAATCGGGGCGCCGGCCGGGGCGGCGGGGGCCGATGCGCCGGCCGACGCCCCGATTCCG
>NZ_JAUQSX010000009.1 GCF_030581005.1 Hymenobacter mellowenesis
GCCCCGGTGCGCCTATGGTACTGCCTTCACCGGTGGGAGAGTCGGTCGCCGCCAACCTTACACAAGGAAATCCCCCTCTTGGATGCTTTCACCAGCAATCAAGAGGGGATTTTTGCTTTTGTTATTTTCAAAAAACAATTTGAAATTATATGGTCATCTTTGCTGTATACTTGACAAGCGCCAATTGATGATTGTTTGTGTTAGTAGGCGAGTTTATTTTTTGATTAGATAGAGCGATTATATGCAGTTGGCTTATCCGTGGTTTCTATTTGGGCTTTTTGCGGTGATAGTTCCTGTTGTGATTCATTTACTGCAGTTGCGACGGCCACAGCGAGTTCTTTTTACGAATACAGCATTTATACGGGAAGTGGAAATGGTGACCGTGCGTCATCGGCAACTTCAGCATTGGTTTGTTTTGCTAGTTAGGGCGTTAGCAATTGCTGCTTTGGTATTTGTCTTTTGCCAGCCTTTTATTCCGGCTGAAAGGTATAATGACCTTATGGCGCAGAGTAGCACGATGGATGTGTGGGTGGACAATAGTAATAGTATGCAAGTGCGGGCAATATCGGGAAGAAGCTTGTTGGAGGAAGGTATGGACCAAGCAGCTATTTTAGGGAAAGGCAATAAAGCTGACAAATTCCGTTTACTTAATATTGGAAGAAAAATAGAAAGCTATACTCAGTATGAAAATGATTTAAATACATTAAAACTTGGTCAAGGTAATAGCGCTTTCGCAAGCATTTCTGCGGATAGGAATTCGTTAGTTTATTTATTCTCTGATTTTCAGAAAAGCGCTTTCACTGTTAGCTCGCTCGATAAGTTTGGGAGCAGTAAACGGGTTGTTTTGGTACCACTGGCAGGAAAACGGGTTGGAAATATTTATGTAGATAGTGTGTGGGTTGATGATGCTTTTGTGCGGCTTCATACCAACATTGGATTACACGTCCGATTGCGCAATGGTGGGCAAACGGATGTAACTGATTGCCAGGTCAAAGTGCTTTTGGGTGCTAAACAGGCGGCTGCCTTGCGGGTTACAGTAGCACCCGGCAAAGCTGTGACGACAGTGGTGCAGGTACAAATTGACAATAGTGTGCCAGTAGAGGGGCGAGTGGTGGTGGACGACCTGCCAGTAGCTTTTGATAACACCTATTATTTTACGTTGCAGCCGGCGGCGGCTATTCGAGTTCTGGAGATTGGTGAAGAGCCGGTGACGCAACAGCTGTATGGAAACGAGCCACTGTTCGCCTATACTTTTGCCAAAAGCGGGCGAGTTGACTTTGGGCTGCTACGGCGAGCCAACATGATACTAGTGAGTGGTATTGCAAATGTGGATGCTGGCTTACGTGAGGCGTTAGTTTCTGCGGTGAAGCAAGGGGCTAGTGTTGTGATTGTCCCATCAGCAGCTAGTGGTGCACATACAACTTACAACCTGCTATTTAAGGAATTGGGTCTGGGTGGTGTGCAGTGGGAAGACAATGCGCCGAAGCCTGAACTGCGCGAGGTGGCCATGCCAAGTGCGCAGGAGCCGTTCTTTCGAGATGTATTTGGCGCGCAGCAGCGGGCAGTGACAATGCCGCGCGTGGCGCCGGTGTTGCGCTGGTCGCGTACCGGAACGGATATTATGCGGCTGCGTGATGGCGAAAGCTACCTAGCCGGTTTTACCAATGGAGCGGGGCAGGTATACGTTTTCTCAGCCCCGTTTGGAACTGCCTATTCGGACTTTGTAGAGCATGCCCTGTTTGTGCCGGTGATGTACCGAATGGCCATGCTGAGCTATCAGAACGAGCAGTTGCCGGCTTATCGCCTCAACCAAGATGTGGTGACCCTGAAATTACCGGCAGCCGGCACTGCGGGGCGGCAGGATGAAGCGGCGTTTCGGATGGTAAAGGATAGTTTGATACTAATTCCGGCGCAACGAGTGGTGGGCTCGGAAGTGCGTTTGGAATTACCAGAGGCAATGAATGTACCGGGATTTTATCAGGTGCGCCAGGGGCAACAGCCGTTGACTACGCTGGCTTTTAATGCGAACAAGCGCGAGTCGGAGTTAGAGGCTTATTCGGCCGACGATTTGCGGCAATTGCTGGGCAATAGCCATCCCAACGTGCGGGTGGTAGAAAACGGGGCCAACGGCGCGGGACTGGCCGCGGACAGCGCCGACCAAACGGGCACCCCGCTATGGCGATACTTCCTGGCGGCGACGTTGGTCTTTTTGCTGGCCGAAGCATTGCTGGTTCGGTTTGGGCGCCCTCGGGCGGCGGTAGGCTCGGGAAGTGTGGCAGCCAAAGCGACGGTTTAGGCAGGTAAGCAGCGGCCAACGCGAGGTTGGGGCGTAACTTGCGGCTTAAATCAATTAGTGGCTTATGGCAGAATCTTCCGTTGAACCCCTTGCCACGCGGGGCGGCACACCGGCGCCGGTAGTGACGCAATTAGCGTTGAAATTTGGCGTGGGCGTTGGGTTGGTTTGTGTGCTGTGGATGGTGGCGCTGCAATTGACTGGCAACAATGGTTTTGGTCCCAAGCAATTATTGGCTCAACTGCTGGTGCCGCTGGTGGCAGTGGCCAGCGAATGGAAACTGCGGCGGCAGTTGAAGCCACAGAAACCGGGCCTGGGTCGGTCGTTAGGTGTTGGTGTACTGACGGTAATGCTGGCGGCGGCGGTTTCGGCCGTTGGCGTGTTGGGGCTGGCGGCTGGCGCAGGCGAGAAGGCCGTGGCCCGCCACCGGGCCGAGGTGAAAGAGATAGTGCAGGCCCAGCAGCGGGAAGCCGCCAAGCAGGGCGTATCTGTGGCCATGCGACAGCAGCAACTCCAACAAGTTGAGGGCCTGACGGTGGGTGGCATGGCGAGCAGCAATTTTCTGCAGGTGCTGGTGCTGGGGCTCGTGTTGGCCGTACCGGCGGGGATATTTTTGCGCGAATAATTCTGGTTACTTTGCAGCTCACTTTTATACTCACCAACCTCAACAAATTATGGAAACTACTACCAAGTCTGTAACACCTGTTTCGATAGGTTTGCGCTATGGCGTTTTGGCAGCTTTGACAGCAGTAATTATCGATTTCCTGATTCGTATCGCTGATTTTGGCTTTATGACATTTGGGATAGTTTCCTTTCTCGGTGGTGTGGTTGTAACAATTGTGTGGATTGTCATCGCTCACAAAGCTTTCAAGGACGCGAATAATCGTTTGATGACATTCAGCCAAGGACTTATCATTACTATGGTAATGATGTTGATAATTAGTGTTGTTACAAGCTTATTCAATTATGTTTATGTTCAATTCATCGACCCAGACTTTGTGAATCGTCTGAAAACTGGAATGACAGAGTTTATGGAGCGTAATAATGTGCCTGACGATAAAATAGCCGAGAGTACTGCGCGCTTTGATGAAATGAAGCTGAGTTTGCCCAAAACATTGGTCAACGGCATTACCCGTGGTTTGGGTGTTGGGCTTGTACTCGGTGCTATTGTATCGGCTTTCACCAAGCGTAGTGCTCCCGAATTTGAATAAGTCATCTGCTAAATTTCCGGTGGAAATTTCCATCGTGATTCCGCTACTCAACGAAGCAGAATCCCTGCCGGAGCTCACGCGCTGGATTGCGCAGGTATTGCGGGCGCGTGGGCTTTCGTACGAGGTGATTCTGATTGATGATGGCTCGACGGATGCTTCGTGGGAGGTGATTGAGGGCCTGGCGGCGACGGATGAGACGCTACGCGGCATTCGCTTCAATCGGAACTATGGCAAATCGGCGGCGCTGAATGTGGGCTTTGAGGCGGCGCGGGGGCGGGTGGTGTGCACCATGGACGCCGATTTGCAGGACTCGCCCGAGGAACTGCCGGAGTTGTACCGTATGATTGTGGAAGACAAGTACGACCTGGTGAGCGGCTGGAAACAGAAACGCTACGACCCTTTGTCGAAAACCATTCCGACCAAACTATTTAACGGGGCCACGCGGCTGATGTCGGGCATTCAGCTGCACGATTTCAACTGTGGACTGAAGTCTTACGACTCGCGCGTGGTGAAAAGCATTGAGGTGTATGGCGAGATGCACCGCTACATTCCGGTGATTGCGAAATGGAACGGCTTTCGCAAGATTGGCGAGAAGGTGGTGCAGCACCAGGAGCGGAAATACGGTGTGACCAAATTCGGGCTGGAACGGTTCATCTTCGGCTTCCTGGATTTGATGAGCATCACCTTTGTGGGACGCTTCCGGCGCGCACCCATGCACTTTTTTGGGACATTGGGCACGCTCTCCTTCCTAGTGGGGTTGCTGATTACGCTGTGGCTGACGGGCGAAAAGGTGTGGCTGTCGCTGCACAATCTGAAGGCCCGGCAGGTGACGGAACAACCACTGTTTTTTCTGGCCCTGACGGCAGTAATTGTGGGCGTGCTGCTATTTGTATCTGGGTTTTTGGGGGAAATGATTCAATTAAATGGCCCGCGCCGAAACGATTATCTGGTGCGGGAAACCATTCATTAATTCATTTAACATTTATCAATTGACATTTAACAAGTGCCGTGGGCGCTGATGTAATTGTTAGATGTTAATTAATAAATGTTGACTGAAATGAAGGTTGTTATCATTGGGCCGGCTTACCCGTTGCGCGGCGGCCTAGCCACGTACGATGAGCGGCTGGCGCGGGCTTTTCAGGAAGCGGGCGACACGGTGCGCATTGTGACGTTTTCGCTGCAATACCCGGATTTTCTGTTTCCGGGCCAGACGCAGTTCAGCACCGAGCCCGGCCCGACGGATTTGCAAATTGAGGTTAGCCTGAATTCGGTGAACCCGCTGTCGTGGTGGCGTGTGGGGCGGAAGCTGCGGGCGGAGAAGCCTGATTTAGTGATTTTTCGGTTTTGGCTGCCGTTTATGGGGCCAGCGCTGGGCACAGTGGCGCGGCTGGTGCGCGGCAATGAACACACCCGCGTGGTGGCCATCACCGACAACGTGATTCCGCACGAAAAGCGGCCGGGCGACGGGCCGCTGACGCGCTATTTCCTGAGTGCCTGCGACGGTTTCGTGACCATGAGCCGGAGCGTGTTGAAGGACTTGCAGCAGCTGGGTTTTGGGCGGAAACCAGCCCTGTACCGGCCGCATCCGCTGTACGATAATTTCGGGCCCATCAAGCCCAAGGCAGATGCTTTGGCCGCATTGAAACTGCCGGATACGGCGGGCTATTTATTATTCTTCGGATTTATTCGAGCCTACAAGGGACTCGATATCATGCTTGAAGCATTTGCCGATGCGCGAATTGCTGCACTGCCAATCAAATTAATTATCGCGGGAGAATTTTATGAAGACGCGGCGCCGTACGAGGCCTTAATTAAGCGTTATAAGTTGGAAGACAGAATAGTGCGGGCCACGGACTTTATTCCGAATGAAAAGGTGGCAGATTATTTCTGCGCGGCCGATTTGGTGGTGCAGCCCTACAAGAATGCTACGCAAAGCGGCGTGTCGCAAATAGCGTATCATTTTGAGCGGCCCATGCTGGTGACGGACGTGGGCGGCCTGGCCGAGCTAATTCCGGATGGCGTGGTGGGCTACGTGGTACCGCCTTCGTCCACGGCTATTGCCGATGCGGTGGTGGATTTTTATGCCCAGAAACGGGAAAATGCCTTTGCCGCAGGCGTGCGAGAACAGAAAAAGCTGTTCTCGTGGCCGGTGATGGTGGCGGCGCTGAAGGAAGTGGCGGGGAGGTAGGCTAATTCCAGACTTTGTATATTCGTGAAATTCCTTGTTCCATGAAAATACAGTTATTTAATTCGCTGGTTATTTTGGCATTGTGGGGGAGCTTAGCCCAAACGGCCGTGGCCCAAACGGCCCGCATCGCCCATCTCAGCCACAGCGGCAGCATGGCGACGCTGGAGGCAGCAGCCGATAATTTTGGGATACCGCCCAGCCACTTCGAGGCGGACAGTATTGAAATTCTAACCGACAGTACAGCGCGGGAATACGGACGTTGGACGGGCTACCACAAAGCTGGAAAAACCAACGTTGTGCAGTTTGGCTATGCCAAGCACGGTTACGGAAAATCGGTCCGGCAATACATTACCAGCAAACAGCAGTATCATCCGCACCTTAAGGTTATCAGGCGAGACTCGGTGGCAGCCAAGGAAGCGCCAAAGCTGACGACACCGGTTTTGGAAAAGCAGAAAGTCAAACGCAAGAAATCCGCCCTTCTGCCCACCACCGTGCCGGCCCCGCCCCAGCACCCCGGCGTGGCACTGGCCATCGCGGCCATCTTGGTGCTGGCGGGGGCCGGCTGGCTGCTGGGCGAGCGGAAGCCAACAAGTAACTATCCGGTATGAAGAAGCTGGTCATCATCGCACACCTGCTGGTTTGGACTGCGGCACTACCCACCGCCGCCCAAACGGCGCGCATGGCCCACTTCAGCCACAGCGGCAGCGCGGCGACGCTAGCGACGGAAGAAGGCGCGGATAATTTTGGTATTCCTTCGCCGTATTTTAACGCCGACAGTATTCGCCTGCTTTCTGATACAGTGGCCCTGGCGTATGGAAAGTGGGTTGATTTTCAATTCCATGACAACTCAGCCGCAAGCAAGGCATACTATAGTCGAAAAACGGATACTCTGAGACTGGGCCATTATGATTTTAAGAATAGGGGTGAAATAGTTCGCTACTATCGGCGGTACCATCCGGAGATTAAACTCATTGATTTTGATACAACCCAGGTACCGGTCAACGCATTGCCGCCCGCAAAAGTCAAGCAAAAAACCAAGCGCAGGAAAGCGGGGGCCTTTATTATTCCGACGATTCCAGCTCGGCCTGATGGCGTGACGCTGGCCGTGGCAGGCATCCTGGCTTTGAGCGGCGCTGGCTGGTTGCTCGGCGAGCGCCGGCCCACCCAAACCCCGGCTGCCTGACCAATGCCGGGAGCCTTTGCGCGCCGGTGGCTGCTGCTATTTGCCGGACTTTTTGCCCTCACTTCCCCGTTTCGCTACCAGTTGCTGCCCGGTGTGGGGCCGTGGCTGCGGCCTGCGTTGGAAACGGGAGTAAGCGTGCTGGTGGGGCGCTGGCTGCCGGGGCGCTCGGCGGCATTGTTTTCTGATTCGCCCGGGCTGTATGCCTACGCGGGGCTGCTGGCAGTGGGCACGGCGCTGGCGGCGGCTTTGTGGGTATGGTTGGCCCGGCGCAGTTCCGCTGGCGAAGCGCGGCTGTGGTATGGGCTGCACACCGGGGCGGCGTGGTTTGTGGCCCTGCACTTGCTGCTTTATGGCTTTGATAAAATCTTCAAAAGCCAGTTTTACCTGCCCGAGCCGAATACGCTGTACACGCCGCTCGGCCAGCTCTCGCCCGACCTGGCCTACTGGAGCGTGATGGGAGCCTCGCGCAGCTACAGTGTGTTTGCGGGGCTGCTGGAAGTGGGGGTGGGGCTGCTGCTGGTGTGGGGGCGCACCCGGCTACTAGGCGGCGTGCTGGCGCTGGCGGTGCTGGCCAACGTGGTGGCGCTGAACTTCGGGTTTGATATTTCGGTGAAGCTGTGGTCGGGGTTTTTGCTGCTGCTGGCGGGCGTGGTGGCGGCGCCGGGGCTCTACACGGCATATTATGCGCTGGTGGGGCGGGAATGGCGGCCGGCCGGGCCCCAGCGGGCGGCGCGGTGGCGGGGCCGCTGGGTGGGCGCGGTGCGCGGCCTGCTGCTGGCCGTGCTGCTGCTGGAAACGGCTGTGCCGTTTGTGCAGCGCGGCAATTTCAACGACGACGCTGCCGCCCGGCCGCCGCTGCACGGCGCGTATGCCGTGGTGCCGCTGCCGGGCGCGGCGGGCGGGGCGCCGGTGCGGGTGTTCGTGCATCGGCGCGGCTACTTCATCACCCAGGCGGCCGATGGGCGCCTACAGGACTATGCGCTGCACTACGCGCCCGGCCGGCTGCTGCTGCGCGGGCCGGCGGGCCAGCCCGGCGTGCTGTGCTACCGCGCCGATAGCGCGGGCCTGCACTTGAGCGGCCGGCTCGGGCCCGATTCGGTGCGCTGGCTGGCCCGGCCGCTGCCGTGGCGCCGGCTGCCGCTGCTGCGCGGCGGGCACTGGACCACGGCGGCCGGGGAATAGCGCCGGTTTGTATCTTGTCCCTTCAAGTTCTCAACCATTTGCCTGCTCCCGATGCCCGCTCCTGTCGCCCTCACATTTGACGAATTTATCGCGGCCCTGCCCGCCGAGCGGCAGCAGCCCGCCGTGCAGGCGTGGCAGCTGGTGCGCCAGGCCGTGCCGGCCGGCTACACCGAACACATCGGGCCGAAGTTCCTGGAGTTTCGGGCCGGCAAGGACATGTACATTGGCCTGGCCAACCAAAAGGGCTACCTCACCCTGCATTTGGTGCCCATGTACCTGATGCCCGTGCTGCAAGAGCAGCTGGCCGCCGCCGCGCCCAAACTGAAAATGGGCAAGGGCTGCGTGAACTTCACGCAGGCCGACGAACTGCCGCAGGCCGCGCTGACCGAGCTGATTGGGGCCACGCCCCCGGCCGATTACCTGGCAGTGCGGCACGCGCCCCGTCCGAAAAGCTAGCCGGCCGACAGGCCAACCGCCACACTCTCGCGCACGGCCTGCAGCACTTTGGCGGCCGGCAGGTCTTCCATGCAGCTGGTGCCGAGGCGGCAGCTGCCGCGGTAGAAGCACACGCACTGCTTGTCGGGCCCCACGAGCTGGCCGCGGCCGTAGAGGTCGAATTCGTGCGGGTTGAAGATGTTGTTCATCAAGATGGTGGGCTTGCCGAGGGCGATGCTGATGTGCATGCCCATGGTGACCTGCGTCACGATGCCGTCCATCTGGTGCATCAGGTTGATGAACTGGGGGAGGGGGAAGGTGCCGAGGTAGGCGGCGCCGGTAGCGGCGTGCAGCTCGCGGTTGCGGGCGTCTTCGGCCTCGCCGCCGAGCAGCACGGGCGTGTAGCCAGCGGCTTGCAGGCCGGTTATCAATTCAATCCATTTCTCGGTGCTCCAGAGGCGGGTGGTCCACCGGTCGCCGCAGCCGGTGTTGAGGCCGATGCGGGGGCGGGCGGCGGGCAGGGCGCTCCAGTCGAAGCCCTTGTCTTCGTGGGTGTCGAACACGTATTCCTCGCCCCGGAAGTCGAAGCCGCAGAGCTCGAAGATTTCCTGCACGTAGGGCTTGGTGTTGGCCAGGCTGGTTTGGTCGAATACGCCGGTGAGGAACTTGTGCTCGGCCAGCTGGTTCACGGGCCAGGCCACGCCGTCGTAGGGGCGCAGGGCGTAGCCGAATTTCTCCTTGGCCACAATGCTGTTGAGCAGCACGCAGGCTTCTTTTTCCTTGTCGAGGTTGATGACGACGTCGAACTCGCGGCCCTGCAGCTGCAGGGCGCTGGCAAAGTCGAACTTCAGAATCTCCTCAATCTCGCCCTGGGGCAGGATGGCGGGCGTGAGCGTGAGCCAGGTGATAGAGCAGCCGGGCCGCTCCTGGCGCAGGCGCCGCAGCAGCGGCGTAGTCCGGATGACGTCGCCAATGGCCCCGAGCTTGATAATCAGAATTCGGCTCGTGACGGGCGCGTACACCGGGCAGCCGTCGCACACGTAGCCGTCGGTTTTGTTGGGGCGGCAGGGGAGGTCGCCGCGGAAATGGCGGCAGTCGGGGTGAACCAGAACGGAATCGAGCAGGTGGGGCAAGGGGAAGGGGGCCGGTGAAGAGGCAAAAGTAGCGAATGGGGCCACCTCGATGTAAATAAAGCGTCCGGCTGTTGGTCGACTGCGGCGTGGACTTAAAAATTTACATTAAAAACGCCCTCAGTTACGTCTCGGCTATCGCCGGTATAGTTCGCGGATTTGAAGGCAAAGCTGCCGGTGACGTTGGTAGCACTGATGCTGGAAACGACAATAGTGCCGGACGTGCAGCTAAATACCTGAGTGTTGCTGGCTGCTGCGGAGTAGCTGGCATACGCAGGGGAGGTACCATCCAGCGCATACGTCCCCACCGCGTTAGGAACGTAGAGCAGCATGCTACTGGTGCCGACAGAGCCCACGCCGGAAATGGTGAGGTAATTGCCCGAAGGCTGTACTCGGGCAGACAAAGCCTTTGTCTTGACGTAATCGACTTTCCACGCCATGCCTGAAAACGCGACGGGAACCGGGGCGGGGTCGTCCCTTTTAGAAGAACAGGCAACGAAAAACGACAGCGCTAACACGGCCGCCACGCGGGCAAGGGAGAAATAGAAAAGACGCATCTGCAAAGCAGGAATAAAAGTCGGTAAGAAGGTTATTCTACCACCAATTTGCCCGAAGCTGTGCCACAACGCACCACGTAGAGGCCGGGCGTGAGGCCGGTGAGGTCGAGGGTAGTAACGGTGGCGTGAGCAGGAATGCGTTGGCGGCGCACCTCGCGGCCTTGAGCATCAAACAAGGTGGCACTGGTTGCTTCCGGCACAGCGGGGCTTAGAACGACTTGCGCGTGAGCGGGATTGGGAAAGAACGCCAATTGGTCTGTTGGAGAAGCTGGTTTAGTTGCCAGCGCCGTGGCATTGGTCAGTTTTGCCAGAAAAGCATCGCTCCCTCGGAAGCCAGTGGTGCTGCCATTGTCGCTGCCTACCAACGTGGTATTGCCAAAAACGACACCTCCTTGAAGCGTGCCCGTGATGTAAAGATTAGTGTCATTCAGCGTCGCATCGGCAACTTCCAGCCCAAAGGCGACGGCCGGCAGGGGCGTGGTGGCAATGTAACGCCATTGCCCGCCGGGACTTAATGCCGCAGCAAAGGGTTGGTTGCCGGCAGCAGGCGCGGTGATGGTTTGGTTTCCAACGGTGAGTTGGGCGGGCCCGGCACCAATGCTACCCAGCTTCTCCAGCACGACCGCATTGCCGCTGCCATCGACCACAAAAGCCGAGAAAGCAACAACGTAAGCAGTGCTGAGCGGCAATTGCTGCGTTAGGGTCCATTGCCCACCCGCCGACAATTGCCCCAGAAAGTGGTAACCGTAGCCAAGCGGAATGCTGGTTAAAGGGCTGCTGATGGTGGTGGCGCCAACCACGGTGCCGAGGGTGGCCCGCCCGGCCACCCACAACGAGCCGGCTGCGGTGTACGCCAGGCGAAATGCTTCGCTGTCAAAGCTGCTGCCGTTGGCAATGGCCCATTGCCACTGATTGGCCGGGCTGAGCTGGGCAATAACAAAACCTGCGTTGTTACTGGCGGGCACCGCAGTGGAGAGGGTGCCAAACGTCATGCTTCCCGACAACTCCCGGCCACCCACTGCCACCTGGCCATTGACACCAACCGCCAGCGCCAGGTTGGAAGCCACGCCGGGACTGCCAGTCGAACTGGCCACGGCGGTCCATTGCCCGGCCGCGCTCAGGCGGGCCACGAAGAGCGCCGACCTGCCGGTGCCCGTATTAACCGCCGGCAGCGTCGTTGTTCCGAAAGTGGGTTGGCCCTGGTAGGCGTCGGCTACCACCACCCCGCCGGTGCTGGGGTCCAGGGCAATTCGGGGCGCTGCGCCCCTGACATCCACGGTCCGCAGCCACTGGCAAACGCCCGCGCTGTTGAGCCGTGCCGCCCATACGGCGTAGCCTGCGTTAGCCAAATCTTGCGTTATTCCTCCCACGCGCAGGCTGTCGGCAATGGCCGTGCCGGTTGCATAAACATCGCCGGCCGGAGTTACGGCTATTCCGGTCACCTTGGCATCCAAATCACCGATAGACGAAACCCCAACGGGCGCAACTCCCGTGCGCCAAATCCAACTCCCGCTCGGAGAAGCCTCTGCCACAAAACCGCCTGGCCCCAAGCTGCCCGCGCTGCCAAAGCTGCGAGTCGCACGGGGCATCAGCGTAGAAGAACCCAATATGCCGCCAACGTACACGTTGCCAGCTGCATCGGCGGCCACCGTGTTTCCGCCAACGCCCGTCCCATCTGTTGGATTAAGGTTGGTGCTTTGCAAGCCCCACGCCCAAGCTGGTGCCTGCGCAGCACCCGGGTTAGAAATGAGCAGCGCCGGAACAACGCATAAAATAACCCGGACGAACAGAGCGGTAGCAGAGAGGCGCATAAAGGGATGGTAAATGCAGGATGCTAAAATGCGGCTAAAGCTACACCCGTGGCCGCCCTACCGCCCCACGTAGCTGTGCGGCGTGATGCTGCGCAGCTCCGCTTTCACGCTGTCGTCCACGTCCAGCCCATCGATGAACGCGCCGATGCTGGCGGCCGAAATGGCCTCTCCCGTGCGCGTGAGAGCTTTAAGAGCGTTGTAAGGGTCGGGGTAGGCCTCGCGGCGCAGGATGGTTTGGATGCCCTCGGCCACCACGGCCCAGTTGGTTTCGAGGTCTTTTTTCAGGGCTGACTCATCGAGCGCCAGCTTGCCCAGGCCGCGCTGCAGGGCGCCGAGGGCGATGAGGACGTGGCCGAGCGGCACGCCCAGGTTGCGCAGCACCGTGGAGTCGGTGAGGTCGCGCTGCAGGCGGGAGATGGGCAGCTTGGCGGCGAAGTGCTCCAGCAGGGCGTTGGCCACGCCGAAGTTGCCCTCAGCATTCTCGAAGTCGATAGGGTTCACCTTGTGCGGCATGGCCGAGGAGCCTACTTCGCCGGCCTTGATGGTTTGCTTGAAGTAGCCCAGTGAGATGTACTGCCACACGTCGCGGGCCAGGTCCATCAGAATGGTGTTGAGGCGCTTGAGGGCATCGCAGTGGGCCGCGAGGTGGTCGTAGTGCTCAATCTGGGTGGTGGGGAAGGAGCGGCTGAGGCCCAGCCGGTCGTTCACGAACGTGTTGGCGAAGGCGTGCCAGCTGATTTCCGGGTAGGCTGCGAAGTGGGCGTTGAAGTTGCCGGTGGCGCCGCCAAACTTGGCCCCGAACGGCACCTGGGCCAGCAGCGCCACCTGCGCATCGAGCCGGGCCACGAACACCCCGATTTCCTTGCCCAGCCGCGTGGGCGAGGCCGGCTGGCCGTGGGTGCGGGCCAGCATGGGCACGGGCGCCCACTCCTGGGCGCGGGCGGCCAGGGCGTTGCGCACCTGGGCGTAGGCGGGCAGCACCTCGCCCACCAGCGCATCGCGGAAGCTGAGCGGAATGGCCGTGTTGTTGACGTCCTGCGAGGTGAGGCCGAAGTGAATGAACTCCACGAAAGCGCCCAGCCCGAGCTTCGTAAACTCGTCGCGCAGCCAGTATTCCACGGCTTTCACGTCGTGGTTGGTCACGGCCTCGTGGGCTTTGATGGCCTCGGCGTTGGCTTCGGTGAAGTTCTCATACAGGCCGCGCAGGGCCGGGAATGCTTCTCGCGCTACGCCGGCTAGTTGGGGCAGCGGCAGCTCGGCCAGGGCGATGAAGTACTCAACTTCGACCAGCACGCGGTAGCGTATCAGGGCCATTTCGGAGAAGCGCGGGGCCAGGGAGGCGGTGGCGCGGGCGTAGCGCCCGTCGAGGGGCGAGAGGGCGAGGAGGGGGCTGGGCATGGCGCAAAAGTACGGGCCGGGGCAAGGCAGCCGAACCAAATTGGCCCACTAATTCGGAAAAAGGTGACCACAAAAAGCACCGGCAGAGCTCAGGCCGGCGAATTGAACCATAGCCGGCTGGCCTGCATTTACACCTTTCGGTTTTGCTGCGCCTGCGCCAGGAAACGTAGGCGTAAGCCGATACAGTCGTTCCACTGGCGATGCCGTATTCCAGCTACGCCTGCGTTTTCCTTACCTTTGGCGCTGGCGAAATCGCCCACCTTATTGAGTTCCGTGCAAATTTCCCCTTCCACCAAACGACTTCTTCTCGGCATCCTGGGCGGCCTGGCGGCTCTGCTGCTCGTGGCCTTCGCCGTGTTTCAGTGGAAGCGCCAGCAGCTGCTGGACTACGCCCTGAAAGAAGTAAAAGCCAAAATCGAGCGCAAATACCCGGTGGTGCTTACCCTGGGCCCGGCCCGGTTTGCCGGCTTCAAAACCGTGGAGATTGCCGGCCTGAGCCTCGTGCCCAACGCCGCGCCTACCGATACGCTCCTCACCGCCAGGCGCCTGCAGGCCAGCCTGAGCGTGCGCTCGCTCTTCGCCGGCCGGCCGGTGTTCAGCGACCTGCAAATCATCACGGCCCGCCTCACGCCCCACAAAACGGCTACCAACGACAACTACGGCTTCCTGATTAAAAAGCAGAAAGCCAGCACCGTTCCGCGCGATACCACCAAGGGCACCAACTACGGCCTGCTGCTGAACCAGGCCCTCGAAACGGTGTTCGACAACGTGCCCGGCGAGGCCACCTTCCAAAACTTCACCGTCGATTACGCCAGCCCGCGCCACACGGCCCTGCTACGCATGCCGGAGCTGAAAATCCAGGACGGCGATATCTCGGGCCGCCTCACGGCCACGCTCGATTCGGTGGCCAACGAGCTGGGCATCAGCGGCCACATCGAGCCCGGCGACTACGCCCTCACGGCGCGGGTGTTCGGGGTGGGCGGCTCGGTGCAGCTGCCCTACGTGCCGCGCCGCTTCGGCGCACTGGTGAGCTTCGACACGGTGCTCGTGAAGCTCACCGGCAAGGATTTCGACAACGACGACACCGGCGGCAAACTCACGGTGCGCGGCTCGCTGGCCGCCCGGGGCTTCAGCCTCTACCACCCCAAGCTGGCCGCCAACGAGATTGAGGTGAAGCGCGGCGCCCTGGATTTTGTGGCCACGCTGGGCCGCGGCACGGTCGCGCTGGAAAAAGGCAGCCAGATTACGGTCAATAAAATCGTGCTCTACCCCGAAATCAGCGTGCGGATGAAGCCCAGCCGCGCCGTGCGCATCAACGTGACGTCGGCCGAGACGGAAGCCAACGACTTCTTTGCCTCGCTGCCCACCGGCATCTTCGACGAGGTGCGCGGCACCCAGGGCACCGGCACGCTCAGCTACCACCTCAGTGCCGACCTCGACATGGCCAACGTTGACAGCCTGCGGTTCGATTCGGGCCTCAAGGGCAAGAACTTCCGGCTCACCAACTTCGGCGAGGAAGACCTGAATAAGCTGAACACGCCCTTTCTTCAAACCGTGTACAACGACAAGGGCGACTCGGTGCGCACCTTCGCCGTGGGCCCGCCCAACCCCGATTTCGTGCCCTACAACGAGGTATCGCCCTACCTCATCCACGCCATCACCACGGCCGAGGACCCGCGCTTTTTCTCGCACCGGGGCTTCATGGAGAAGGCGTTTGTGAAGTCGGCCATCCAGAACATCAAGGAGAAGCGCTTTGCCCGGGGTGGCAGCACCATTTCGATGCAACTGGTGAAAAACGTGTTTCTGACCCGTCAGAAAACCGTGGCCCGTAAAATCGAGGAAGCCCTCATGGTCTGGCTTATCGAAAACACCCGCCTGGCCAGCAAGCAGCGCATGCTGGAAGTGTACCTCAACATCATCGAGTGGGGCCCCAGCAAGTACCGCTGGCCCAGCGGCAAGCGCGGCGTGTACGGCGTGAAGGATGCGGCCCTGTTCTACTACGGCAAGCGCCCCGACGAGCTGAACCTGGCCGAAAGCCTCTACCTGGCCAGCATCATCCCCAAGCCCAAGTTTGCCCGCTACTCCTTCGATGCCTACGGCGACCTGCGCCGCAGCACCCGCTATTTCTTCCGCCTCATTGCCGACATCATGGCCACGCGCGGCCTCATCACCGCCAACGACCGCGAAAACCTGCCCTACGGCCTCTCCCTCAACGGCCCGGCCAAGCAATACATGCACTTCTCGGCCCGCCCCGACACCACCCGCACCACCGTGGCGGCCGACTCCAGCCAGTTTGAGCCCCTCAACCTGATTGACCTGCTCAACACCGGCGCTGCCCCCGACGCGGGCGTGAACTCCGGCGTGCCCGATGCCGAGCCAACCAAAAACCCAAAGTAGCACCGTCGGCCAACCGGGCGGCATAGAACAAGAAAAGGGGCAATGCCAATGGCATTGCCCCTTTTCTTGTTCTCGTGGAAGACTCTACTCCACCACCACGCGGCGCGTGACGGTGCCCACGGCATAGCGCACGCGCAGCAGGTACACGCCCACGGGCAGGTTTTCCAGGTCCAGCGTGGTTTCGGTGGCGCCGGCCAGGGGCTGGGTGCGAACCGGCCGGCCCAGCGCGTCGAGCAGTTCGAGGGCCTGCGGCTGGGCGCTGGCGTCGGGGGCCACGTGCAGGCGGCCGTGGGCCGGTACGGGCCAGGCGGCGGTGCGCTCGGCCACGGCGGCAGGCGCTTTCACGTGCAGCACGTTGGCGGCCGTGATGCGGGCCACGCCCAGCCGGGGCAGCCCACTCACGGTGGTGAAGGCGCCGGCGAGCAGAATCGCGCCGTCGGGCTGCACCGCAATGCTGCGCACTTGGCCGTTGGGATTGGCAGTGCTGCCGAACGTGCCGTCCACCAAGCCGTTGTCGAGCACCCGCGTCAGGTTGTTGTGGGTGGGCGAGGTGGCTTGGCTGAAGTTGCCGCCCACCAGCACCCGGCCGTTGGGCTGAATGGTGAGCACGCGCACCGCGCCCGACATGGCCAGGGGGGACGTAAAGCTGGGGTCGAGGGCGCCGGTGGTGGTCAGGCGGGCCACGTTGTAGCGTGGCACCCCGTCAACCTGGCCAAAGCTGCCGCCCACCAGCAGCTTGCCGTCGGCCTGCTGGGCCAGGGCAAACACGTGGCCAGCGGCCGCCGGCGCGGTAAAGTTGTAGACGGCCGTGTTGTTGAAGGACGCATCGAGCGCGCCGGTGCTTTCGTAGCGCACCACCCGGAACACCGTAGCGTTGCCCACCCGAAACCGGCCCGACAGCACCACGCGGCCGTCGGCCTGCACCAGCACCGCGTCGGCGGCGGAGCCGGTGCCCAGCACCGGGTCGTTCACGGCGCGCACAAAGCTGGGGTCTACGGCGCCGGAGGTGGTGAGGCGGGCCAGGCCGTTGACCGGCGTGCCGTTGGCGGTGCCGCTCAGGCTGCCGGCCACCAGCACCCGGCCATCGGCCTGCAGGGCCAGCCCCGCCACGCTGTTGACGAAGTAGCCGGGGCCGGTCACAAACGGGGCGAAGGTGGCGTCGGGGCTGCCGCTGGTTTCGTAGCGCAGCACGCTCTCGGCGGTGCCCACCAGCACTTTGCCGTTGGGCTGGAGCGCCAGGGTGGTCACCGGGGTGGGCAGCACGCCGGTGGCGGCCCCGAAGGCCGCATCGAGGGCGCCACCGGGCTGCAGCCGCACCAGCCGATGCACCGCTTGGCCGTTGATTTCCGTGAAGTCACCCCCGAGCAGCACCTTGCCGTCGGGCTGCAGGGCCAGGGCCGCGGCGGTGCCCCCAATCTGGAGGCGGGGCGCAAACGGCGCCTCTACCACGCCGCCCGCCGTGAGGCGCACCAGCGGCTGCTCCACGCCATTGAACGCGCCAAACCCGCCGCCCACCAGCAGGGTGCCGTCGGCCTGCAGGCCCATGGTCCAGGGCGCCGTGCTGGGGCCCGTGCCCACCTGGAAGGTGACGTCGGACGTGCCGTCGGTGTTGAGGCGGGCCACGCGGTTGCCCACGGCGCCGGTGAAGTAGCCGCTCACGATGATTTTGCCGTCGGGCTGCAGCAGCACGGCCGGCTCCGCGGTGTTGGTCGAAATGTCGCCGTCGAGGAAGTTCGACGTCACAAAGTTCGGGTCGAGGACCCCGCTGGAAAGCAGGCGCGCTAGGCCCGCGTAGCGCGAGGTGCTGCTCGGCAGGTTCAGGAACCCGTTGATGAGCACCTTGCCATCGGGCTGCACCACAATGCCTTCGGTGTAGGACGAAACCAGCAGCGGCGAGGTGAACGTGGCATCGACGCTGCCGTTGGCGTTCAGCCGCACCAGGCCGGCGGCGGGCTGGCCATTGAAGGCATCAAACTCGCCACCCAGCAGAATTTTGCCGTCGACCTGCACCGCTACGGAGCCCGGCAAGGCCAGCGGGTCGAACCCGGTGCCCACGTTGAAGGAGTTGTCCACGCTGCCGTTGTTATTCAGCCGCACCACCCCGGCGGCAGCCACGCCGTTGTAATGGTCGAAATAGCCGGCCACGATGATTTTACCATCGGGCTGCACCGCATAGAGCTGCCCGAAGCCGGGGCTTCCGTTGAGGGCCGCCCCCGTGCCCGCCGTGAAGGTGGCATCGGCGGTGCCGTCGGCGTTCAGGCGCAGCAACTCGTTGCGGGTGGTTCTGCCGGCGATAATGGCGCCGCCGCCGGCCAGCAGGTATTGGCCGGTGGGCAGGCCCAGCACCTGCGACACGCCGCTGACGGCGCCCGTGTTCTGCGAAAAAGCCGCGTCGACCACGCCCGCCGCGTCGAGCCGCGCAAAGTTGGCGCCGGTGGCCGCCCCGTTGACCCGGGTGAAATAGCCGCCCACCACGCGCTTGCCGTCGGCCTGCTGCGGCCCGAGGAAGTACACCTGCCCGGTGGTGTAGAGCGAAAGGGGGGAGGTGAAGGTGGGGTCGAGAACCTGGGCGGCGGCCGGCTTCACGGCCGGGGCCACTAGTAGAAAGCCAAGGGCAAGGAGTCGAAGTGTTTTCATGAGCGCATGAGGGCTGATAGATAGAAAAGGTTGTCCGGGCCAGCTTTAATAATTGCGACTGGCGGAGAAAGAAAAGGGTTTCAACTACTTTTCTTGGGCCACAGCACCGAGGCCAGCACGCTCAGCGCCAGCAATCCGCCCACAATTCCCAGCGCGTAAGGCATGGGGATGGGTAGGATTTCCTCCAGCAGAATTTTGGCCCCGATGAACACGAGAATCAGCGCCAGGCCGTAGTGCAGGTAATGGAACAGGCGCATCATGCTGGCCAGGGCAAAATACATGGCCCGCAGGCCCAGCAGGGCAAACACGTTGGAGGTGAACACAATGAATGTGTCGCGCGTGATGGCCAGAATGGCCGGAATAGAATCGGCCGCGAACACCACGTCGGTGGTTTCGACCATCACCAGTACCACAAAAAGCGGCGTGGCAAAGCGCAGGCCGTCTTTCTTGATGAAAAACCGACCGCCCTCCATTTGCCGGGTGATGGGGAGGTGGCGGCTGAGGAAGCGCACCACGGGGTTGTTTTCGGGGTCGATTTCGGGCGTGTCGCCCGCCACCCCCATCCGAATGCCCGTGTACACCAGAAACGCGCCCAGCAGGTAGAGCAGTAAGTGGAATTTGGCCAGCAGCGCCCCCCCAATCAGAATAAATACCGCCCGCAGAATGAGCGCGCCCAGCACGCCCCAGAACAGAATGCGATGCTGGTACTGGCCCGGTACTTTGAAGTAATTGAAAATGAGTAGGAAGACAAATAGGTTGTCGACGCTCAACGCCTTTTCTACCAGGTAGCCAGTCAGCCATTGCAGGCCTGCCTGGTGGCCCATGGTGCGGTACACCAGCAGGTTGAAGCCCAGCGACAGCGCCACCCAGAAAGCGCTCCAGCCCAGCGCCTCGCGCAGCCTGATTTCGTGGGCCTTGCGGTTGAATACCAACAAGTCAAGCAGCAGCAGCCCGACCACGAAAGCCACGAAGGCGAGCCAGAAGAGGGGAGTGTTTTCCATGCCAATGGGCAAGATACGCCGGTAGAGGGCATGCCCCGGCCCCGGCCCGGCCGCCTGCCAGCGCCTGCCCAAACGGCTGCTACTGCCAGCCCTGCACCGAGTGGCCCCCAAAAATCCCCTTGTTCACGGCCGGCGTGAAAATGGGATACGGAAACACCGCTTCCGGCGCGCTGGCCTCGCTCAAGGCCCGCAGGTGCTCGGGGCTGAGCGTGAGGGATAGCGCCGCCAGGCTGTCGCGCAGCTGCGCCACCCGGCTGGCGCCCACAATGGGCGCGCTCATGCCGGGCTGCGCCAGCACCCAGGCCAGCGTTACCTGCGCCAGCGGGTGCCCAGCCTGCGCCGCCACTGCTTGCAAAGCCTCCAGAATGCGCCAGTTGCGGTCCGTGAACAGCGTGTTGCCGAACGGATTGGGTCCGCTGAGGCGGCCTTCGCCGGTAGCCCCGGCGTCGGCGCGCTGGTACTTGCCGGCCAGGAAACCGGCCGCCAGCGGGCTCCAGGGCGTGATGCCCAGGCCGAATTCGCGGGCCAGCGGCACGTATTCGTGCTCAATGTTGCGCTCCACCAGCGAGTAGGCCAGCTGCATGGCAGTGGGGCCCGGCACGCCGTGCGCCGCGGCCAGCGTAGCAGCCTTGGCCGTGTACCAGGCAGGCATGTCGGAAAAGCCGAAGTAGCGGATTTTGCCGGCGCGCACCAGGTCGCCCAGCGTTTGGAGCACTTCCTCGGCGGGCGTCACCATATCGTAGGCGTGCAGCCAGTAGAGGTCCACGTAGTCGGTGCGGAGCCGGCGCAACGAGCCTTCGAGCGCCCGGTAGATGTTTTTGCGGCCATTGCCGCCCGCATTGGGATTGCCGGGGCCGCCGTTGAAGCCGAACTTGGTGGCCAGCACCACCTGGTCGCGCAGGCCGCGGTCGGCAATGTACTGGCCCACTAGCTCCTCGCTGCGCCCGCCGGCGTACACGTCGGCGGTGTCGACAAAATTGCCGCCCGCTTCCACGTAAGCGTTGAAAATGGCCTTCGAAACATCGTCGGGCGAGCCCCAGCGCGGGGTGCCAAAGGTCATGGTGCCGAGGGCCAGGGGGCTGACCACCAGGCCGGAACGGCCGAGGGTGCGGTATGCGGTGAGGGACATAAAGCGTCGAATGTTGGAGGAAATAAGGCTGTGCCGATTAGAACAGCCATTGTCCCACAAAAGTCTGGTCTTCAGTCCAGAACCAAGCTACACAAACCGCCGATTCTGCAACACAAAACGCGTCGGCCGCCGCCGCGCTAGCTTCCGGCCGCCGGTTTCAGCGGGTGTACCCAGCTGCTTATCTTCATCTGCAGCACGCCGATAAAAGCCTCCTGCACAATGCCTTTCGACATTTTGGAGGTGCCCCGGGTGCGGTCGGTGAAGATGATGGGCACTTCCTTGATGCGAAAGCCCAGTTGGTAGGCCAGCCACTTCATTTCAATCTGGAAGGCGTAGCCCACGAAGTGGATTTTCTCCAGCTCGATGGCCCGCAGCACCCGCGCCGTGTAGCACTTGAAGCCCGCCGTGGCGTCGCGGATGGGCATGCCCGTGACCAGGCGCACGTACCACGAGGCGAAGTACGACATCAGCACCCGCGACATGGGCCAGTTCACCACGTTCACGCCCTGAATGTAGCGCGAGCCAATGGCCACGTCGTAGCCCTCCTGAGCGCAGGCGTCGTGCAGGCGCAGCAGGTCGTCGGGGTTGTGCGAGAAGTCGGCGTCCATCTCGAAGATGTACTCGTAGCCGTGGGCCAGCGCCCACCGGAAGCCGTGGATGTAGGCGGTGCCCAGGCCCTGCTTGCCCGCGCGCTCCTCCAAAAACAGCCGCCCGGGAAACGTCGCCTGCAAGCCCCGCACAATGGCGGCCGTGCCGTCGGGCGAGCCGTCGTCGATGATGAGCACGTCGAAAGCCCGCGGCAACGACATCACCTTGCGGATTATCAGCTCCGCATTTTCGCGTTCGTTGTACGTAGGAATTAGGACGAGGCCTTCGCTCATGGACGGTAATCTTGCATCAAAGATAGGGTTTCGCGGTGCGAAGCTGCACGCATACACAGCGCTCTGAGCGGCTTTTTTGCCGACTAATAAAAATATTCAGATACCCTTAATCATGCAACGCTGCTAGCAAGTGGCTATTGCTCAGCTGCCAGCGCTTCGGCCGTGCGCCGGGCGTGCCGAATGCAGTCGGGCACGCTCACGCCGGCGCGCCAGTTGGCCACGGCTACAATCTTATCGGCTTCCAGCATTGCCGCGGCTTCGTGCGCGCCCACTATCTGCGCGTCGAACTGCGGAATGCTGCGCGGCCACACGTAGCGCCCCTGCCAGCGCGGTCCCGCAGTGATGCCGTAAAAGCGGCCCAGCTCCGAGTCGACGGCGGGCTTTTGCCACTCCTCGGGCTGCACGGCGGCCTCTTCGTGCTGGGTGCCGCCCACAAACGTGGTGAACAGCACCTGCCCGGCCGGCACCCGATTGGGGTAAATGCTGCTGGTCCACACGGAGCCGGCCGTGTAAGTGCCCCCCACCTTGGGGTGCAGCGCCCCGAAACCGTTGAGCGGGTGCGCCACCGCCGCCCGGTCGTAGGCCGTGAATACCACGCTCATGGGCGGGTAGTGCACGGCGGCCAGCGCGGCCGCGGCCGCGGCAAACAGGGGCTCCAGCAGCGGCGCGGCGGCGTAGGTGGGCAGGGCCAGGGCCAGATGCGAGTAGCCGGGGGCCGCTTCCGGGCCGCGCGCCCCCCGCAGCTCCAGCTGGTAGGTGCCGTCGGTGGCGCGCGAAAGGGCCGTCACGGCCGTGCTGGTCTGGCAGTGGGCGAGCCGGGCCGCCAGGGTGTCGGTGAGGGTTTGGATGCCGTTTTTGAGCGTGACGATGCGGCGGCGGCCCACGCCTTTGCCTTGGCCTTTGGCGGTTTTCATCAGCCCGCGCAGCACCGAGCCGTGTTGCTGCTCCAGGGCCGAGAGTTGCGGAAAGGTTTTGTGCAGCAGCAGCTGGTCGGGGTCGCCGGCGTAGATGCCGGCCACGAAGGGGCTGACGGCAAAGTCCACGACTTCGCTGCCGAAGCGGCGGCGGAAAAAGCTGCCCACGGTTTCGGTGAGGTCGAGGGGCGCGGCGGGCTGGCGGAATTCTTTGAAAAGCCGCAGCTTGGTCTTCAGACTAAAAAAGCCGTTGGTGAGCAGGCCCGGGGGCGAGCTGGGCAATATCTGGTAGCGGGCATCGCGCAGCACGTAGCGGTGCTGGCTCACGGCGGCAGCGTCTTGAATCTGGTCGCTGAGGCCGAGGTCGGCCAGCAGTTCTTCCAACTCGGGGCTCAGATGCAGCGAGTTGGGGCCGGTTTCGAGCAGGTAGCCTTCCGGCGTGGCCCAGGTGCGCAGGTTGCCACCGGGCCGCTCGTCGGCCTCAAACAGGTCGTAGGAAACGCCCGCTTTTTGCAGGTGCCAGGCCAGGGTGAGGCCGCTGATGCCGCCGCCGATAATCGCAATTTTCATAAAATGGCTGTAGCGCGAACGTCTGCTTCGCCGACCTTCGGTGGTAGTTAGCGCCCCGACAACGTTACGGGGCGTGCGGGGATGCGAACCACAAAGGTCGTCCTACTTTCTTTGTTCCAATGATAACCAAAAATAAAGCTGTTTTTCTGGACCGCGACGGCGTGCTGAACCAGGAAATGGGCACCTACGTGTGGCAGCCCGAGCAATTTCACATCCTCCCCGGCGTGCCCGAAAGCCTGGCCCGCCTCAAAGCCGCCGGCTACCTGCTCATCGTCGTCACCAACCAGGCCGGCATCGCCAAAAAACTCTACACCGCCGCCGACGTGCGCGCCTGCCACGCCAAGCTGCAAAGTGCCTGCGGCGGCCTCATCGACGCCCTCTATTTCGCCGATGCCCACCCCAGCGTGAGCGAGTCCATCCTGCGTAAACCCAACTCCGGCATGCTGGAAAAAGCCATTGCCCGCTTTCGTCTCGACGCGGCGCAGTGCTGGCTGGTGGGCGACCGGCTGCGCGACATGGAAGCCGGCGCCGCGGTGGGCGTGCGCGGCATTCTGGTGGGGGAGGAGGAAGCTGGTTTTGCGCCGCACGTGGCGGATTTGCGGGCGGCCACGGCTGTTATCTTGGGCCAATGACAAGCACTGATAAAAAGCCGGGCTGGGTAGCAAAAAACCGCAATACCTTGTTTCTGATGGCGTGCGTGGTGCTGGGGCAAGTGGTTTTTTACTTCACCACCACGGCTAGTAAAAAGAATGAAGCTGAGCGATACAAAGACCTGCAATTAGCGGGCCGCGTGGCCAAAATACTGTCTTATTCGCACGGCATTCAGCGGGTGAAGCTGGCCACCGGCGAAACAAAAGGCCTGGCGCTAATCGGCTTGGCGCAGAGCTACGTGCAGGCCGGTGATTCGCTGGTGAAGGCAGCCGACAGCGAGGATATTACTGTTTATCGCTCCTTTCCAGCCTACACGGAGGTATCGGTTTTCGGTCCGGGGCGCCTTGAGAAGCCCGGAGCCGCCGAATACACCGGGCTCATCAGGCGCTACCAAATCAAAAAGCCATAAAAAAGCTCGCCTCCTACGTGGGAAAGCCCGGCCAATAAGCATTCCCAAGCTTTGGCGCTGTAATTTCGACTCGCTTCTTTTCCTGAATACAGCCAATTATCTACGCACATGACAAAGCTTTCCGCGCTGGCCGTTGGCGCACTCCTTCTGCTTGGGCTCAACGCCTGCAAAAAAGAAAAGGAAACCCCCGCCGACCCCGAAATCGTGTACACCAAAGTCAGCACCCTGGCCGGCAACGGAACTTTCGGCTTTGTTGATGGTGCCGGGACCGCCGCGCAGTTCAATGGCCCCGATGGCGTGGCTGTGGACGGGCAAGGCAACGTGTACGTGGCCGACAATGCGAACTCCAGCATTCGCAAGATTACCCCCACCGGCGTGGTGACCACCCTGGCCGGCAACGGGACCAGCGGCTTTGCCGATGGCCCGCTCGCTGCCGCGCGTTTCTACGGCCCCGGTGATGTGGCTTTCGATGGCCAGGGCAACCTCTATGTGGCAGATTACGACAACCAGCGCATCCGTAAAATCACGCCCGGTGGTATCGTGAGCACGTTGGCTGGCTCTGGCACCACCGGTTTTGCCGACGGCCCGGGCACGTCCGCGCACTTCAATGGCCCCTACGGCTTGGCCGTGGATGGCCAGGGCGTGGTGTACGTGTCCGATTTCGAGAACAACCGGATACGCAAGGTGCTGCCCAACGGCACCGTGAGCACGCTGGCCGGCACGGGCGGGCGCGGCTCGGTCGATGGCCCGGGCAGCAGCGCCCAGATTGCTAACCCGGAAGGCTTAGCCCTCGATGGCCAGGGCAACCTATACGTGTCCGAATTTGGCGGGCATCGCATCCGCAAAATCACCCCCAACGGCACCGTGAGCACGCTGGCCGGCACGGGCACGAAAGGCTTTGCAGATGGCCCAGGAAACATGGCGCAATTCTTCGCGCCCACCGGCATCACCATCGACGCCCATGGTGACTTGCTCGTGGCCGAAATCGGTAATCACTGCATCCGCAAAGTGACGCCGGCTGGTGTGGTCACCACCGTGGCCGGCACCCGCGCGATGGGTTTTGTCGATGGCGCCGCCGGCACGGCGCAGTTCCAGTCGCCGTCGGGCATCGCCGCTGGCCCCAGGGGCGTGCTTTACCTCACCGAATACGGGGACCGCATTCGGAAAATCACCGCCGAGTAGCCGGATTGCCGGCGCCTGCTGGTTTTTTAAAATCAGCGAAAATCAATGCCTCAGAAAAAGGCCGGCCTCCCACGTGGGAAGCCGGCCTTTTTATTTCAAAACCAATAAACTTACTGGTGGGCAACCGGCGTAGCGGTGCTGGCCATGATGGGCGAGGACACGCGGTTGGCTTCCTTGGTGCTGCTGTAGGCGGGGCACTTCTGGCGGTTGCAGGCGCCCAGGGAGAGGGCCGCGAAGCCGGCGGCGAGCAATACGAACTTTTTCATAATTATATAAAAAACGGGTGAGGGGTTGCGGGGTTGGGCTTCAAAGATAAGCAAAGAGCCTAATATTTTGGCACAACCCGCCAACGCCGAAATTGAATTATTCGTACCCAAGAATCTTCATCATGCTGCCGGCTTCCTGCTGGGGCGCAAACACGGTATCGGTGAGGGTGCCGTCGGCGGCGCGGTCCAGAATGACGTGCTGCGGGGCGGGAATGAGGCAGTGCTTGATGCCGCCGTAGCCGCTCAGGCTCTCCTGGTAGGCGCCGGTGTGGAAGAAGCCCACGTAGAGCGGCTGCGCATCGGTGGGCTTGCGCTCGGGCAAGAACACCTGATAGATGTGCTTCTCGGCGTTGTAGTAGTCCTGCGAGTCGCAGGTGAGGCCGCCGAGCTGCAGGCGCTTGTAGCTTTTTTGCCAACCGTTGACGGCCAGCAGAATAAAGCGCTGGTTGAGGGCCCAGGTGTCGGGCAGATTGGTGATAAACGAGCCGTCAATCATGTACCAGAGCTCCTTGTCGTTCTGCAGCTTCTCGTCGAGAATGCTGTAGATGATGGCGCCGCTTTCGCCCACCGTGAAGATGCCGAACTCGGTGAAAATGTTGGGCTCGGGCACGCCTTCCTCTTTGCAGATGCGCTGGATGGTGCGCAGAATTTCCGACACCATGTAAGGGTAGTCGTACTCGGGCTGGATGCTGGTTTGGATGGGGAAGCCGCCGCCGATGTCGATGGTGGTGAGGGTGGGGCACACCTTGCGCAGCTCGCAGTACTTGTGCACGAAGCGGCTCAGCTCCGACCAGTAATAGGACGTGTCCTTGATGCCGGTGTTGATGAAGTAGTGCAGCATGGTGAGCGTGAAGCGCGGGTCGTCCTTGATGCGCTGCTCGTAGAGCGGAATCACGTCGGCGTAGCGCACGCCCAGCCGCGAGGTGTAGAACTGGAAGCGCGGCTCCTCATCGGAGGCCAGGCGCATGCCCATGTTCACGTTTTCGCGCACGTGGTCGTGGTAGTACTCGATTTCGTTGGGCGAATCGATGATGGGCATGCAGTTCACAAACCCGTCGTTAATCAGGTCGGCAATTTCCTTCTTGTAGGCCTCGGGCTTGAAGCCGTTGCAGATGATGTGCTTCTGCTTGTCGACCTTGCCCTGGGCGTGCAGGTTACGGATAATGCTGATGTCGAACCACGACGAGGTTTCGAGGTGGATGTCGTTTTTCAGCGCCTCCTCCAGCACGAAGCGGAAGTGCGACGACTTGGTGCAGTAGGCATAGGAATACGAGCCGGTGTAGCCGGTTTTTTCGATGCCTTCGGCAAACCATTTCTTGGCCCGCTGAATCTGGGAACTGATTTTGGGCAGGTAGGTGAGGCGCAACGGGGTGCCGTACTTCTCGACGAGCCCCATAAGGTCGATGCCGTGGAATTGCAGCTCGTGGTCCTGCACGGTAAAATCGGCCGTGGGGAAGTCGAAAGTTTGGGAAATGAGGTCGTGGTACGTATCCATTCGGGTTTTGAAAACGGCGAAAAAGCCCGACCTTTGCGGCGGGTGGTACAAAAGTACCGCCGGGGTCGGGTTAACGGCCGGGAACCGTTTGTTGTTCTTGCGTTAGCACGCCCCGCATCGTGACGATGGAATATTAGCGACTTGGCTACGGCAGATTCTTCTGCCGCAAGGCAGCGCTCGAAGCGTTTTCATTTAACAATTATCATTTAACATTTAACAGTCGTTCAAGCTGCGCCTTTGGGCCCGTTTAATGGCTGTTAAATGATAATTGTTAAATGAAACCCCTTGGAACGATGCCGCCATCCTGCTATCCCCAAATCCCACCCTCCGATGAAACGCATCAAATTACTGGAAGTCCGCTCCGAGCTCGGGGCCGGCACCCGCGGCTCCAGCATGGGCATCGACGCCCTGCGCGTGGCCTGCCTGAATAAAGGCTCCGATTATTTCCGCCGGTTCAATTCCGTGGTGCTGCCCGACTTGAACCACGTGCTGTTCGAGAAAAACCACTTCCCCTTCGCCAAGCACATCGACAGCATCTACACCGTGCAAAAGGGCATTGCCAACGCCGTGGAGCAGACGCTGCGCTTCGGCGAGTTCCCGCTGGTGCTGGCCGGCGACCACAGCTCGGCCAACGCCACCATTGCCGGCATCAAGGCCGCCTACCCGGCCAAAACGCTGGGCGTCATCTGGATTGATGCCCACGCCGACATCCACTCGCCCTACACCACGCCCAGCGGCAACGTGCACGGCATGCCCCTGGCCGCCTCGCTCGGCGTCGACAACCTCAAGCACCAGCGCAATATCCCCGACGCCGAAACCATCTTTTTCTGGCGCCGCCTCCAGAACCTGGGCGAGCCCGGCCCCAAACTCAAGCCCGAGCACCTGGTGTACGTGGTGGTGCGCGACACCGAGGCGGAGGAAGATGCCCTCATCGAAGAGCTGGGCATCAAGTGGATACGGCTGCCCGAAATCAAGGCCAAGGGCTCGCGCCGTCTCACCCGCGAGATTTACGAGCACCTGCGCTTCTGCGACCTGGTCTACATTTCCTTCGATGTCGACAGCCTCGATTCGAGCTTCAGCATCGGCACGGGCACGCCCGTGGAGGACGGCCTCTACCTCTCCGAAGCCGAAAACCTGTGCCAGGATTTACTGGAAAACGAGCGGGTTGTGTGCTTCGAGATGGTCGAAATAAACCCCACGCTGGACAACGGCAACACAATGGCCAAGAATGCTTTCAACATCCTGGAAAAGGCCACCGATGCCATCGAAAAACGGCTGCGGCTGGAAGAGGTGGTAAGCCGGTAGGGCGCCCTAACCCCCAGTCCGTTGCCTAAGCCGCTGCAGAAACAGCAAGCCCCGCCAGCTACTAACGGGACTGTTCGTTGCTCCGGTTTCGGCGCGGTATATGGCTGGCGGAAACGGGACGGGCACAAGCCCCAATGCGGCCAATCCATTACGGCTGCACGAAATCCCCGGCCGCTAGCTTTGCCGCCATGTCGGCTCCATCCTTCTACCGCCGTCCCGGCAGCCCGGTGTACTTTCCCAACCTCAACGGGCTGCGCTTTGTGGCAGCCTTGCTGGTCATTGTCAACCACGTGGAGCAGCAGCGGTTGTTCCATGGGCGGCCCTCGTGGAGCGCGGTGCCGGTGGTGCAGCGCATCGGCGACGAGGGGGTGACGCTGTTTTTCGTGCTCAGCGGGTTTCTCATTACCTATCTATTGTTGCTGGAGCAGGAGCAATTTGGCCAGATTGCAGTGGGCCGGTTCTACCGGCGGCGGGCGCTGCGCATCTGGCCGCTGTACTATGCGGTGGTGGGGCTGGCCCTGCTGGTGCTGCCCCATTGGGAATACCTGCGCACCGACGGCTTCAGCGCCGACATCGCGCAGCTACCCGGCCAGGCCTTGTTGCACGCCCTGCTGCTGCCCAACGTGGCGCTTGTGCTTTTCGGCGGCATCCCGTTCCTGTCGCAGGCCTGGTCTATTGGCACCGAGGAGCAGTTTTATTTGCTGTGGCCGTGGGTGCTGCGGCGGGCGGGCGGGCACGTGCTGCCGGTGGTGCTGGGTGTATTCCTGCTGTTGCTGGGGTTGCAGCGGGGCATCGTTGTTGCGTTTCAAGCGGCCCAGCCCACGCCGGCGCCCTGGCTGAATTTTACCTTCAATTTCCTATACTATTTTCGGCTCGATTGCTTGGTGCTGGGGGCGGTGCCGGCCGTGCTGCTGTTTCAGCGGCGCACCGTCGTGCTGCGCGGGCTGATGGCGCCGGCCACGCAGTGGCTGACGCTGGCGGCCATAATCGGCCTGTTGGCCTGGGGCCAGCGGTTTCCGTTGCATGAAGAGGTGTACGCCAGCTTGTTCGCGGTGCTGATTCTGAACTTGGCCGCCGCCGAAAAACCAGTTATCAGCCTGGAAGCGGGCTGGCTGAATTACTTGGGCAAGCTGTCATACGGGCTTTACATGTTGCACTACCTAGCGGCAGCGCTGGTGCTGCGGCAGCTGGGGCCGTGGCTCGACGCGCAGGCGGCCGCGCCGCGCTGGCTGCTCACGCTGCTGGCCACGCTGGTGCTGTCGGTAGGGCTGGCTATGGCTTCGTACTATGGGTTGGAACGGCCCTTTCTGCGCCGCAAGGCCCAGCTGGAGCGGGTGCGGGCTGCGGGCTGACGGCGTCCCCGGGCCCTCAGCATCCCGGAAAAAGCCACCGATGCCATTGCACGCCAACTATGGCCGACGGAGATGGGGTGGAGCCAGTAGGCCCGCGCCTGGGAAGCGGTTGGCGCGGTTCGCGAACCGGTTGGCGCGGCTTTTAGCGCAGGGTTTGGGTTGCAGCCACCCCGTCCAAGCCGTAAGCCCCCGCCGCTGCAGAAACAGAAAGCCCCGCCAATAGCTGGCGGGGCTTTTTTGGTGGGTGGTTTCGTTAGGCAAACTACCTTGTGAAGAGTTAACAGACCAATAAATTCCACCTTTTTACTGAGCGCCATATCCCGCTCACCACGATGGTCAAGTTCTTGATAAAAACAGGGGCACCTCTGGCCTTGCTGCTGTTTTTCGTTCTGCCAGGAGTCGCTCAGACCTTGTTTTTTGACCGGCTGCCTACCACCACGTGGCTCGTGGCGGCCAGCGAATACGGCGCCTTGCCGCTGGGGCAGCGCTTAGCCTTGCAGGTGGCGAAAGACACAACCGGCACGCGGACCCCGGCAACCGTCCAATGGCTCTTTCGCGAACGGCTAGTCGTGCGCCGCTACGATGGGGCGAGCGGCCGCATGGTCACGGTGGGCTCGTATGTTTACCCGACCGACCGGGCCCACGCGAGTCTGCGCATTTTTTTCGATGAAAGGGCCCCGCTCAGCTACCGCGTTGGCATCACTTCTACCGGGGGCACAGCGGTGCTGTTACGTCAGCGTGCCCGTCGAAGCGCCGGCTGAAAGCCACCTCCTACAGGGTAATCTTCGTTTACCTTGCCACCGGTTCGGTGAAATCATTTACGTCCCGCTGCTGAGCCAGTCGGCCAGCCAGCAGCCGCCCGCCACGATGGCCACGCCCACCGCGACCACCACGCACGTCACCACGCCGATGGCCACTACCCACACCACGCCCGGCACCTTCTCCATCCCGTCACCAGTTTCAAAAAAACGCATGAAGCAAAGCTAGCACACCCCGCCGCCTGGCAAGGGTGGGCAGAAGATTTCGACCCTTTGGCTGAACCGGCTTTGCAGGTTTTACCAAAATAAGCGCTACTCAGATAGTGTGCGTTTTAGGCCCTCCCATGGACTGAACACCAGTCCCGGCCTCACGGTCAGGGTCCGTCGGGCACGGGCTGAATAGTCATACTCCCGGCCCGTCCGTTCGGGTCGAAAAAGATTGAGCAGGTCAGGGCCCGGCTGCACCGTGCGGTGGCGGGTGCCCTCTTGGAGCCATAGACCCGAGACAGGGGCAACCGGCGGCACCGGCACCGCCTGCCACCACCTGCGGTCGCTGCTGTTGGTTAAGGTCATGAATAAGCGCTGCGTCCCGTGCGGAGGCACTGGGTAAAGGAGCACGCCGGCGGGCAGGTTGACCACTTGCGCCTGGCGGCGCGTATCGCCATCCAAATAGGCGTTCACAAAGCCGCCGGCCGTAAACACGCGGTACCAGTGGTTGCGGTGCCACGCTATTCGGTCCAAGGGCGACGTTAATGGACCGCGGGGCTCGGCGTCGACGGTATCGCTAACTAAGTGTTCCTGCGTGAAAGCGACCTGCTCCTCCTCGGAGAGCCGCACGGAGTCCAGCGCAAAGCGCACCTGCACCCGCACCGTATCCGCCGTGTGGTTGGCCACGACCCATTCCAACTTGTCCCACCCGCTATCGGAGGGCGTACAACCAGGCAAGACCACGAGGCCGGCTAAGACGAAGAAGATGCCCGCTTGCACCAGCCATTGATTTTTCATGTTATCGCTGTTGGATGAAGAGGCGAAGCGTCGTCGCCCTCTCCGGCCGATGCCACCCGACGCACTACCATGCAAGCATCCCTGACCAATACTTTGGGCGATAATTCCTTGATACCTAGCTACGCTCAAAGTAACCCTCCTTTCAGCAAACCCTTAATCTAAAGTGTTAACCAAACTCACAAGGGCAGAAACGGACCTTAACAGATGAGGCCGAGTTTGAGAAACTCGTCTACTTATCAAAGTTTAAGAAACGGTATTCGAGCATGAGTTTCGTGAACTTCATTTGGAAACAACAGAAAGCCCCGCCAGACACTGACGGGGCTTTCTGTTGCTGCCGGCTTCGGTAGGTTATTCGGTCGGCGGGGCCGGGAGGCAGTGGGCCGCTTTTCAGCAGCGCCAGGTTGGCTTGGGGGCAAGCGTCGCCGGCTTACCGTACGGAGCCCGGCCGGGCCGGCGGGCGGCGCATGGCTTCTTCCACCTCACGCCGATGGGCGGCCCGCTGCTCGGCGGGCGTGAGGGGCTTCTTGATGGGGCGTTTACCGGAGAGCTGGGCTTTGCGGTCGCGCTCGGCGTGGCCGCGCATCATGCCGGAGAGCACCTGGCCCTGGGCCACCGCGGCGGGGTCGACCTGCGCCTGAGCCCTTGGGATGCTCAGGGCCAACAAGCTGAGAACAAGCAGAACTTTCATGGCAGGGCCGGCTGACCGGATGAGTGCGCCGGGCAGCTGGTTGGTAACTGTACGTAATTGGTGTGACGATGGTACGCCGCTGGGCAGTAGCGCGAACTTTAGCTTCGTGCTACCTGCAACGGCCCGTACCTTTGCCCCGTGCAACAGTTAGAATCCTCCCTCAAAACCGCCCTGCAAACCGCCGCCCAGGCAGTTTTTGGCCTTGAAATCCCCGCCGCCAGCCTCACGCTCCAGCCCACGCGCAAGGAGTTTGCCGGCAGCTTCACCCTCGTCACGTTCCCGCTCACCAAGGCCTTTGGCAAGGGGCCGGAGCAAATCGGCCAGGCCCTGGGCGAGTGGCTGAAAGCCCACGAGCCCCGCGTGAGCGGCTACAACGTGGTGAAAGGCTTTCTGAATCTCGAAATCGCCGATGCCGAGTGGCTGGCCGTGTTCAATCAGCTGCGCGCCCAGCCCGCCACTGCGCCCGTGGGCACGGCCGGCGGCCCGCAAAACGTGGTGGTCGAATACTCCTCGCCCAACACCAACAAGCCCCTGCACCTGGGCCACCTGCGCAACAACTTCCTGGGCTACTCGGTAGCCGAGATTCTGAAAGCCACCGGTGCCACCGTCACCAAAGCCAACCTGGTGAACGACCGGGGCATCCACATCTGCAAGTCGATGATTGCCTACCAGCACTTCGGCCACGGCGAAACCCCCGAGCAGGCCGGCATGAAGGGCGACCACCTCGCCGGCAAGTACTACGTGCTGTTTGAGAAGCACTACCGTGAAGAAATCCGGCAGCTCGAAGCCGAAGGCGTGGCCACCGACATCGCCAAGAAAAGCGCCCCGCTCATGACCGAGGCCCAGCTAATGCTGCAAGCCTGGGAAGCCGGCGACCCGGAGGTGAAAGCCCTCTGGAGCCAGATGAACGGCTGGGTGTACGAAGGCTTCGACGAGACTTATAAGAACATCGGCGTCGATTTCGACCAGTACTACTACGAGTCCGAAACCTACCTGCTGGGTAAGGAGCGGGTGGAAGAAGGCCTCGAAAAAGGCGTCTTCTTCAAAAAGGAAAACGGCTCCGTCTGGGTCGATTTGCAAGCCGAAGGCCTCGACGAAAAGCTCCTGCTCCGCGCCGACGGCACCAGCGTCTACATCACCCAGGACCTGGGCACGGCCGAGCTCAAGTACCAGGATTTCGGCTACGACAGCAGCATCTACGTCATCGCCGACGAGCAGAACTACCACATGCAGGTGCTGCAAGCCACGCTCAAAAAGCTGGGCAAGCCCTACGCCGACGCCATCCACCACCTCAGCTACGGCATGGTGGATTTGCCCTCCGGCAAAATGAAATCGCGCGAAGGCACCGTAGTGGATGCTGACGAGCTGGTGCGCGACGTGGTGGCCGCCGCCAAAGCCGCCACCCTCGAAAAAGGCAAAACCGAAGGCCTCAGCGACGATGAGCTGGAAGAGCTCTACCACATGCTGGGCTTGGGCGCACTGAAATATTACCTCCTGAAGGTGGACCCGAAGAAGCGCATGCTATTCAATCCCGAAGAGTCCGTCAGCCTCGAAGGCCACACCGGCCCGTTCATTCAGTATTCGCACGCCCGCATTGCCGCCATCCGCCGCAAAGCCGCCGAGCTGGGTATTGATGAATCGGCGGATTGGAGCCAGATTGCCAGCCTCGAAGGCACCGAGCGCGAGCTGATGCAGGAGCTGGCCCGCTACGATTCCGTGGTGGCTGAAGCGGCCCGCAACCTCTCGCCCGCTGTCATCGCGCAGTACGCCTACGATTTGGCGAAGGCTTACAATCGGTTCTACGCCGAAGTCTCCATTTTTCAGGAAACCGACGTGGCCAAGCGCAGCCTGCGGGTGGCCCTGTCGGCCCGCGTAGGCGAGCAGCTTAAGCAGTCGCTGAAGCTGTTGGGGATGCAGGTGCCCGAGCGCATGTAGTATAAAACGGAATAACAAGGAACGTCATGCCGAGCGCAGCGAAGCATCTCGCGTGTGGTAGTAATTCACAATCGTTGAAAAATGATTTAGTGACAGCACGCGAGATGCTTCGCTGCGCTCGGCATGACGTTCCTTGTTATTCCTCGAAATAGAATTGTCATGAAAAGCATTGCCGTTTACTGCGGTTCCAGTGCCGGAACCAACCCGAACTACATCACCCAGGCGCAGGCCCTGGCCGCCGCCATGGTGGCCCAAAACATCACGCTGGTATACGGCGGCGGCCGCGTGGGACTCATGGGCACCATTGCCGATGCCGTGCTGGCGGAGGGCGGCCAGGTCATTGGCGTCATTCCCGATTTTCTGGATGCCAAAGAGCTGGCCCACAAGGGATGCACGGAATTGCACGTCGTGAAGTCCATGCACGAGCGCAAGCTCATGATGGCCGACCGCGCCGATGGCTTCATTGCCATGCCCGGCGGCTACGGCACCCTCGAAGAGCTGTTCGAAGTGCTGACCTGGGGCCAGCTCGGCCTGCATCGCAAGCCCGTGGCCTTGCTCAACGTGGACGGCTACTACGACCTGCTTCTGCAATCCCTCGACCGCATGCGCGACGACCAGTTGCTGCGCGCTGAAAACCGCGCCCAGCTCCTGCAATCGGCTAACCCGGAAGAGTTGTTGAAGCAAATGGCAACCTACCAGCCGGTGCAGCTGGAGAAGTGGCTAACGCCGCCGACAACCTGATTTGTTGCGTGGACTCTGCGAGTCCGCGCGTGAACCGGACGATGCGCGGACTCGCAGAGTCCACGCTACAGCAGACTAAAGAAATGCCCGCGATGAACGCAACGGAACAAGAAGAGCGGGAATACCTCGAAGAAATTAAGGAGCAGCTGGCGCTGGCGGTGCGGCGGGTGGATGATTCCGTGCGGCAGTTTTCCAGCGAATTGCGGGAGAAGAAAGAGTACATTCACGAAAACCAGTCGGGCATGGATGAGGCCGATATGGTGGCCGCCGGTCAGTCCATCGACCGCATGGCCTACACCGGCGCCGGCGCCGTGGCCCGCAAGCGCAAGCTCATCAAGCTGGCGCAGTCGCCCTACTTCGGCCGCATCGACTTCACCACCGCGAAGGGGGGCACCATGCCGGTGTACATCGGCGTGCATTCCTTCGTGGATGAGCGGCAGCGCCGCGGCCTCATCTACGACTGGCGGGCGCCCGTCTCGTCCATGTTCTACGATTTTGAGCTGGGCGAAGCATCGTATAACACTCCGTCCGGTCTCATTCACGGCCGCATCGACCTGAAGCGGCAGTACAAAATCCAGGATGGGCGGCTGGATTTTATGATTGAAAACGGCGTGAACATCCACGACGAGGTGCTGCAGCGCGAGCTGGCCAAGTCCTCGGACGATAAGATGAAGAACATCGTCGCCACCATTCAGCGCGACCAGAACGCCGTTATCCGCAACGAGGAGGCCACAGTGATGGTGATTCAGGGGGTGGCCGGCTCGGGCAAAACGTCCATTGCCCTGCACCGCATTGCGTTTCTGCTCTACCGCTTCCGCGACACTATCGGGGCCAAAGACATCCTCATTCTTTCGCCCAACAAAGTCTTTGCTGACTACATCTCGAACGTGCTGCCTGAGTTAGGCGAAGAGCATATTCCCGAAACCGTGATGGAGGAGCTGGCCGCCGATTTGCTCGGCAACCAATTCCAATTTCAGACCTTTTTCGAGCAGGTGTCGGCGCTGCTGGAGCAGCACAATCCCGCGTTTATCGAGCGCATTCGGTTCAAATCCTCATTCGACTTCCTCAGCCAGCTCAACAAATACCTGCTGCACGTCGAGAATAACTATTTCGCAGCGAGTGAGCTGCGGGTGGGCCGCACCGTGGTGCCGCGCCAATTGCTGCTTGATAAATTCAAAGGCTACCACCGGGTGCCGCTGCTCAAACGCTTCCCGCTGGTGAGCGATGACGTGCGCGCCTACGTGCGCACCGCCGCCAACCGCAAGCTGACCAACGGGGAGAAAAGCACGATTGGCGAGGCGCTCACGCGCATGTTCCGGTTCAATAACGTGCTGGATTTCTACCGCGACTTCTACCGCTGGCTGGGCCGGCCCGAACTGTTCCGCTTCGAGCCCGGCCAGACCCTGGAATACGCCGACGTTTTCGCCCTGATTTACCTGCGCATCCGCCTGGAAGGCATCTCGGCTTACGACCACGTGAAGCACCTGCTAGTGGACGAGATGCAGGATTACACGCCGGTGCAGTATGCCGTGCTGTCGCGGGTGTTCAACTGCCGCAAAACCATTCTGGGCGATGTCAACCAGACGGTGAACCCCTACAGCGCCTCGTCGGCCGAAACCATTGAGCGCGTCTTCCCGCAGGCCGACATCGTGCGGCTCTACCGCAGCTACCGCTCCACGATGGAAATCACGGCCTTCGCGCAGCGCATCACGCCCAACCCCAACATCATTCCGCTGGAACGGCACGGCCAGGAGCCCGCCATCGTGCGTTACAATAGCCCCGACGAAGAGTTGAAATCCCTTCAGCAGCTAGCCGCGGCTTTCAAAAGCTCCGGCAGCAACTCGTTGGGCATTATCTGCAAAACGTCCCGGCAAGCTGCGCAGGTGGCCGAAGCGCTTGAAAACCAAGGCGCTCAGCTGCTCACGGAGGACTCCACACTATTCAAAGAAGGCGTCATCATCACCACGGCCCATCTGGCCAAGGGTCTGGAGTTTGATGAAGTCATTGTGCCCTTTGCGTCGGCCCGCAATTACCAAACGGACGTGGACCGGAGCATGCTTTACGTGGCCTGCACGCGCGCCATGCACCGGCTCACGCTTACGTATTCAGGTGAAATCACCTCATTTCTGGCTGCTTAAATAACTTGCGCCTGCTTCCCTGCAAATAACCAGGAGGCCAAGGTCCGAAACCCTGCCGGCCCTCGTATGGTTAGGCACTCAATTAATTAACTCCGCATCACCCCATTCATGAAAAATTCCCTGTTTCTCACACTGGCCACTGCCGCTACGGCCGTGGTTTTCATCGCCGCCAAGCCCGCCGCCTCCACCGCCATGACCACGCCCGTCGAAACCGCCAAAACTGCGCCTTCCGTTTATGATTTCAAGGTGAAATCAATTGATGGTAAAGACGTGAAGCTGAGCAAGTACAAGGGCAAGAAGCTGCTCATCGTGAATACGGCTTCCAAGTGCGGCTTCACTCCGCAGTATAAGGAGCTGGAGGAGCTTTCGAAGAAATACGGCAACAAGGTGGTGGTGCTCGGTTTTCCGTCCAACAGCTTCAAGCAGGAGCTGGCCTCGAACCTCGAAGTAGCGTCCTTCTGCGAGAAGAACTACGGCGTGACATTCCCGCTGTTTGAAACCGTGTCGGTAAAGGGCGATGACGCGGCTCCGCTTTACAAATATTTGTCGGACAAAACCGTGAACGGTGCCGTGAGTGACGCGCCTTCCTGGAATTTCTGCAAGTATCTGGTCGACGAAAAGGGCCACGTTGTGAAGTTCTACAACTCCAAAGTGACGCCGCTGAGCCCCGAGCTGGTGGCTGATATCACGAAGTAGTTTTTGCCGTTTTCGATTTCGTAGAACGTCATGCTGAGCGCAGCCGAAGCATCTCTACCGCACAAAGCAATCCAATTAAAGGGATTACTACTGCGGTAGAGATGCTTCGGCTGCGCTCAGCATGACGTTCTTTGTGTGTTGTTCGTTTCCCGTTGCTGCTCCCGTTGCCCATGTCGCCCTGGATTTCTGCTTTCCGCCCCCGCACCCTGCCACTGGCCCTGGCCAGCATCCTCACGGGCGGGTTTTTAGCCAAAGCCAATGGCCAGTTCAACGGCCTCGTGGTAGGCCTGGCGGCCCTGACCACCATCCTGCTCCAAATCCTCAGCAACCTGGCCAACGACTACGGCGACTCCCAGAACGGCGCCGACAGCGTGCACCGCCAGGGCCCGCAGCGCGCTGTGCAAAGCGGCGCCATCACCCCGGCCCAGATGAAGCGCGGCATGTGGATTTGCGGGCTGCTGGCGCTGGGCAGCGGGCTGGCGCTGCTCTGGGTGGCGCTGGGCGCGGCCGGGCTGGGCTTGTTCCTGGGGTTTCTGGCGCTGGGGCTGGCGGCCATCTGGGCGGCGGTGAACTACACGGCGGGCTCGAACCCGTATGGCTACGCAGGTTTGGGCGACATTTCGGTGTTCCTGTTTTTCGGGCTGGTGGGGGTGTGCGGCACCTACTTCCTGCAGGCCCGCAGCCTGCCGTTGCAGGTGCTACTGCCGGCCGCCGCACTCGGCTGCTTCGCCACGGCCGTGCTGAACGTGAACAACATCCGCGACATCAATTCCGACGTGCTGGCCGGCAAAATCACCATCCCGGTGCGGCTGGGAGCGGTGCACGCGCGGCGCTACCACTGGCTGCTGCTCATCATCGGGCTAGGCTGCGCCACGGTGTTCGTGGCCCTCACCTACCATTCGCCGTGGCAGTGGCTGTTTGCGCTGGCGGTGCCGCTGTTCGCCTTTAATGCCATTCAGGTGTGGCAGCGGCAGGAATCGATGCAGATTGACCCGCTGCTGAAGCAGATGGCGCTGAGCACGCTGGTCTTCACGCTGCTGTTTGGGGTGGGGCAAGTGGTGGGGTAATGTGGCGTAAGCCAGACAGATAATGTTTGATTTTAAGGCCGGGTTTGGCAGAAATTCGGCGGTGGTGTGAGAAATTCGACAGTGCAAAAGGAATTTATTGGGAGTAAATCAAATACTGCTGAGCAGCTATTTATATTTGCTTTCAACCAATTCCCAATCCAATGCGCGGCTCTGTCTTCATTATCGTTATGCTGGCCTTGTTGTCGGCTTGCTCATCTGGCTCTGGGGCCAAGCCGACCAAGGAAGACATCGCGGCGGCGTTAAAAAAAGTGTGGGTTGTACCGGGAAACAACATGAGCCCGGCCGTCACGGTAGCCATAAATGACATTCTCATCGGTGATTCGGAAGAAGCCAACGGGGCCGATATCGTGAACGGCATTCCGCGGGACGCCTTGGTTACAGCGGCTAAAATTGACTTCACCGCTACCACGCACTACACAAACAGCAACAACGACGTGCGCCGAATTATGACTGCGGCCGTTTATAAGGACAAATTTGGAGAGTGGGCTGTGATGAACAACGGCTGCGTGTATCCGTGAGCAGCCCGCAAATGCCAAGCAAAAAAAAGCCCCGCTACTTACGAGTGCGGGGCTTTTTTGTGTCTTTGCGTTACTCTGCCACTGGGGCTACGGGTGTACTGGTTTCGCCAGTCCCCTCCGGTTTGGGCCCGCGCTTGCGGTTGCGGCCCCCACGGCTGCGGCGGCGCTCGCCATCAGCCCGAGGCTCGCGGGCTTCGCCTTCGGGCCGGGGCTCACGGGGTGGGCGGGCCTCACCCTCGGGCTGTGGGGCTCGGGGCTCGCGCGGCGGCCGGGCTTCGCCTTCCGGGCGCGGGGCGCGCTCGGGGCGGGGGCCCCGGTCGCGGCGCTCTTCGCCTTCGGGGCGGGGCGGGCGCTGGTAGGGCACGGCGGGCGCGTGGCCGGCATCGAGGGCGGCCAAGGCGTTTTTAGCGGCGGCGAGGCGCTCCAAGTGCTTGGGGTCTTTGGGGTCGGGGGCGTCGCGGCGGGGTTTACCGCCGTCACGGCCGCCATCGCGGCCACCACCGCCACCTTCGCGGCGCGGGCCGCGGTCACCTTCAGAGCGGGGGCCACGGTCGCGGCCTCCGCCGCCATGTCCGCCGCCGTGGCCGCCACGGGTTGGGCGGCCACCAATTTTACCTCCCAGGCCGGCGAAGCGCTTGGGGTCGAACTCGGGCGCCTCGCCCAGGCCCAGTGCTTCGGTGATTTTCTGCTTCTCGATGTCGCGCTCGATGAGGCGCTCGATTTTCACTACCCGGTCCTGGTCCTGGTCGGAAATGAAGGTGATGGCGGTGCCTTTGGTGGCGGCGCGGGCGGTGCGGCCGATGCGGTGCACATAGTCCTCGGCGGCGCGCGGGATGTCGTAGTTCACCACGTGGCTCAGCGAGTCGATGTCGATGCCGCGGCTGAGCACGTCGGTGGCCACCAGGATGGGGAACTGCTTGTTTTTGAAGGCGCGCATGATTTCCTCGCGCTCCTCCTGAGTGCGGTCGGAGCTGATGCCGCGGGCCTCGATGCCGAGCTTGTTCACGGCCTTCACGATGCCGCCCACGGCCGCTTTCTGGCTGGTGAAGAGTACCATGCTCTGCACATCCTGCGTCTTGATAAGATGCTCGAGGATGTAGATTTTCTGGCGGTCGTACGCCATGTAGAACTGCTGGTCGATGCCGGCGGCCGGTTTGGACACGGCCAGCCGGATTTCATCCGGGTTCTTGAGAATCTGCTGCGAGAAGTCGCGGATTTTCTGTGGCATGGTGGCCGAGAACAGCAGCGTCTGGCGCTCCTTGGGCAGCTGGCGCACGATGTTGAAGATGTCGTCGGAGAAACCCATGTCCATCATCTTGTCGGCCTCATCCAATACCAGGTACTTGATTTGGTCGAACTTCACGTAGCCCATTTGCAGGTGGGCGATGAGGCGGCCGGGCGTGGCGATGATGATGTCGGCGCCGGAGGTGAGGGCGCGTTTCTGCTGCTCCCAGTTCTCCGATTTGCCGCCGCCGTAGATGGCGATGGAGCTGGCTTCCACGTAGTAGCCAAAGCCCATCACCTGCTCGTCAATCTGGGTGGCCAGCTCGCGGGTGGGCACCAGAATGAGGGTGGTGGTGTGGCCGTGCTTGGCGTGCGAAATCTTGTCGAGGAGCGGCAGCAAATAGGCGGCGGTTTTGCCGGTGCCGGTTTGGGCGCAGGCAATCAGGTCTTTGCCTTCGAGGATTTTGGGGATGGCCTGCTCCTGCACGGGGGTGGCCTGCTGGTAATTCATGGCGTCGATGCCGGCCAGCAGGTCGTCATGGAGGCTAAATTCGTGAAACGTCAAGGTTCAGCTTGGTAAGAGTTGTAAAAGGCTGACCTTGATGCCGTGGTCAGCAAACCGCTTGATTTGAGGTAAAGATACGGCGGGCAGCGGTTGAGGCGGCAACGGACGGAACTGCGCAAAAAGAACGTCATGCAGAGCGCAGCGAAGCATCTTGCCCGTAGCAAGTAAACCAACAGATAGGATTAGTGGTGGCGGGCAAGATGCTTCACTGCGCTCTGCATGACGTTCCTTTGGCCCACCTGTCCACCAACCTAACAACCCCACCACTCCCATGCCCACCCTCGACCGTTTCTCCACCCAGGCCGCCGATTATTCCCGCTACCGTATTGCCTACCCCGCCGAGCTCTACGATTGGCTGCTGCCGCAGGTAGAAAGCCGCGAACGGGCCTGGGACTGCGCCACCGGCAACGGCCAGGTGGCGGCCGTACTTGCCGATTCCTTCGTGCGCGTCGATGCTACCGACCTCAGCCAAAACCAGCTGGCCCAGGCGCCCGCGCGGCCCAATATCCAGTACCAGCGCGCCACGGCCGAGCACACGCCCTTCCCCAATCAGCGCTTCGACCTCATTACCGTGGCCCAGGCCGTGCACTGGTTCGACAGCGAAGCCTACCACCGCGAAGTGCGCCGCGTGGCCCGCCCCGGCGCGGTGCTGGCTGAGTGGGGCTACAACCTGTGCCGCCTCGAAACGCCTGAGTTGAACCGCGTGCTCGATGAGTTTCACGATGTGACCTCGGCCCCATACTGGGACGCCAACCGCCGCCACATCGAAAACGAGTACGCCAACCTGCCCTTCCCGTTTGCCGACGTGCGGCACGCCCGCTTCGCCGTGGTAAAGCACTGGACGGCAGGGGATATGCTGAACTATCTGCGCACCTGGTCGGCCACGGCCAACTACGCCCGGCAGCACGCCGGGGCCGACATGGTGGCCCTGGTAGCCGATGAGCTGCGGCAACTGTGGGGGCCGGAGGCGCGCCCGGCCACGTTCCCGGTTTTCGTCCGCACCGGGCGGGTAGAATAATCAACCAGCCGCGGCGTTCACCCGCCGAACCAAGCAACTTCAATGACCATTCTGGCTACTCAACTGCGGGCCGTGGGCCTGTTCTACCGCAGCGTTGCGCCGTTTATGCTCGGCGTGTCGGCGCTGATACTGCTGGCGGTGCTGCTGCCGGCCATTCAGGAAGGTTGGAGCGGGGGTATGTTGCCGGCGTTGGTGCTTACCAAGCTGACCACCGCGCCGGTGGTGTGGTACCTCTCGGAACAGCTGCGGCCGGGCCAGTACTGGTTTTACTTCAACCTGAACGTGTCGCGGCGACGGCTGTGGGCCGGGGTGGTGGCGCTTGATGCGCTGCTGTTTCTGGGCGGCGCTTTGCTCATGCGGGCCTTGCTGTCATGAGTCAATATTTTGATAACCAAGCCAAATTGCAGGTGTTAGAAGCCGATGGTATTCGCATCGTATTTGGCGAGCGGCAGGTGCTGGGCAACATTTACCTGCGCGTGCAAACCGGCCAGATTGTGGGCCTGCTGGGCCGCAACGGCAGTGGCAAATCCGTGCTGCTCCAAACCATTTTCGGGGCCCGCGCCGTGGCCGATGCCTCGGTGCGGGTGGATGGCCGGCGCGTGGTGCCCGCGTTTCGGGAGCCGGGGCTGATGAATTACCTGCCGCAGGAGCCGCTGTTGCCGCCGTCGCTGTCGCTGGCCCGGTCGGCCCGCATGTTGGGCGTCGACCTTGAAAAAGCCACGGCTCGCTTCCCGGAGCTGCGCTCGCAGTTTGGTTTGCGCATCGGCGAGCTGTCGGGCGGGTCGGCTCGGCTGGTGCAGGCGCTGCTGTTGCTGCATCAGCCCACGGCGTTTTCGCTGTTCGATGAGCCGTTTTCGGGCGTGATGCCGGTACACGTCGAAACCCTGGCCGAGGAAATGCAGCGCCTAAAATCACGCAAAGGCCTGCTCATTACCGACCACCGCTACGCCGAGGTGCTGCCCATCTGCGACGTGGTGTACCTGCTGCACCAGGGCCGGCTGCTGCGGCTTGACGGCGACGTGCGCGAGCAGCTGCGCGACTACGGCTATCTGGCCAACTGAGGCAATTGTTGGCGGTGGCGCGTAGCTTGCCGGCTTTCCATCCTGCCCGGTATGTCATCACAGCTGCCTTTCGCCCACCTCCGCGTCCTCGAACTTGCCTCTGTGCTGGCCGGCCCGCAGGTGGGCCAGTTTTTTGCCGAATTAGGCGCGGAAGTGCTGAAGGTAGAAAGCCCGGCCGGCGACGTTACCCGCACCTGGAAAACCAGCGCCGAAACGTCTGCCACAACCGATGCCCCGGCAACTGGCGATGCCTCCGTTTCGGCCTATTTCGCCGCTTCCAACTGGGGCAAGCAGTCCACGGTGCTGGACCTGACTACGCCCGCCGGCCAGGCCCGTCTGCACCAGCTGGCCGCGCATGCCGATATCATCCTCACCAGCTACAAGCCGGGCGACGCAGAAAAATTGCGGGCTGACTACGCTACACTCTCCGCCGAAAATCCGCGCCTCATCTACGGCCACCTCACCGGCTACGGTCCCGACAACGCCCGTGCCGGCTACGATGCCGTGCTGCAAGCCGAAGCCGGCTTCATGTATCTCAACGCCGCTGGCCCCGGCCAGCCGCCCCAGAAAATGCCTGTGGCCATGGTTGATTTGCTGGCCGCGCACCAATTGAAAGAAGGCTTGCTCACGGCGCTATTTCAGCGCGAGCGCACCGGGCGTGGCACGCTGGTGCAGGTGAGTTTGCTGGAAAGCGCGTTGTCGGCCCTCGCCAATCAGGCCGCCACCTACCTGGTCACGGGCCACGACCCGCAGCCTTTGGGCTCGGGCCACCCCAGCATTGTGCCCTACGGCACCGTGTACCAGGCCGCCGACGGGCAGCGCCTGGTGCTGGCCGTGGGGACCGACGGGCAATTCCGGCAGCTCTGCTTTGCCCTGGCCCGTTCGGCTTGGTCTATTGATGCAGACTATCAAACCAACTCCGCTCGCGTGGCCCATCGCGCCGAGCTGGAGCAACTGCTGACGCAGCGCATTGCCGAAGTATCGGGCACGAAGCTGCTGGCCGAGCTGGAGCGCCGCGCCGTGCCGGCCGGCGCCGTGCGCAGCGTGGGAGAGGCCCTGGCCCAGCCGTCGGCGCAGCCCATGCTGCTGCCGGGGGCGGGCGGCCTGCGGTTGGGTCTGCGCACGGTGGCTTTTCGCAGCCCGCAGTGGCCGGCTGCGGCTGCCCTCAGCGCGCCGCCAACTTTGACAACAGCCGGCGACGCAGGTTTTTCTGAACCCTTGTCCGCCGATGATGCAACTACGGCCGGGCTTCCTTGCGTACCCCCCCTGTAGCCTGAGTGAGCTGCCGGGCCGGCCGGTGCCGGTGCCCGAGCCGTTATTTTCCTTCCGCCGCCATTTCTGGGGGCTTTTCCTTTCCGCGCATGGCCAAACCCACCAAAAAATCCGTCGCCCCCGAGTTGTTTTCCACCGATGTGCCGCCGGTCCCCGCCGGGCTGCCGCCTGCCGTGCCGCCCCGCAAAAAGCCCGCTCGCCCGCGCAAAACCCCGGCCCGCGACGCCGCCACCGGCCCGGCGCCCGAAACCGCTCACACCGGTGCCACCGCCACCAACAACCAGCCCACTGCCGAAGCGGGCTCGCCCACCGAAGCGCCTGCCGACCGCCTCGACCAGATTTTCGAGGGCCTCAAGCAGAAATCCGTGGCCAAGCAGGCCATCTACCGCAACACGTTGGCGGCGTTCGACTGCCTGCGCCTCGTGTCGCAGGAGTTGGTGGTGGAGCTCACCCGCAAGCTCACGCCCCTTGATTCCAGCGTCGTCATCGAATACCGCCCCATCAACGACATGGAGTTTCACATCAAGTTTTCGGGCGATTTGCTGGTCTTCGTTATGCACTCCAACGTCGTCACCTTCCCCGACGATTACGGCCCCATGCCCAGTAAGTACGTCGAAGCCGATTTTCGGCGGCGCTTCTTTGGCCACATCATGGCCTATAACTTCATGGCCGATAGCATCAAGTACCAGCGCCTCAACGACCCCGGCTACCTGGTAGGCCGCCTGCTGGTCAACATCGAATACCATTATTTCCTCGAAGGCGTGCAGCAGTTGGAACTGCCCGACAACGACATGTCCGACAACCTCATCAAGCCCGAAACCATGCGCCTCTTCGTGGAAAGCGCCATGATTGCCGCCGTCAACAACGACTTGGTGGCCCCGCTACTCCCCGAAATCCAGAAAATCAGCGTGAAGCAGAAGAGTGAAAACCAGCAGGTAAGCCGTGGCAGCAAGGTGGGTTTCAGCTTCTCGCACCAGCAGCAGCACGAAGGGTAGGAGCGCCGTCTGTCATTGCGAGGCCGTAGGCCGTGGCAATCCGTCCTGTCAAGACCAGACATGTTTTTAAACCAGAAAGCCCCGGCACCATGCAGTACCGGGACTTTTTAATAGAAAAAGGCCTCGTCACATTATCAGGTTGGTCGCTGAGAACAGGACGGATTGCTTCGTCGTGCCTCCTCGCAATGACAAGCGGCGCCGCTACGCCGGGCCGTAGCCAACCTTCTGGCGCACTTTGGCCAACACGCCCGCGCCGTATTCCTGCGCGCGTTTCGCCCCAATGGCTAAAGCCGCATCCAATTCGGGTAGGTTATTCATGTAGAAATCGAACCGCTCGCGCTCCGTGGCAAAACGGCGCAGAATCAATTCGTAAAGCTCTTTTTTGGCGTGGCCGTAGCCGTAGCCGCCGGCCAGGTAATTGGCGCGCATCGTCTCAACCTCAGCCGGCGAGGCCAGCAACGAGTAGAGCTTAAACGTCACGTCTGTGTCTGGATTCTTCGGCTCTTCCAGCGGCGTACTATCCGAAATGATGCTCTTCACGGCCTTCAGCAGCTCTTTTTCGGGTGCGAATACGTCGATGATGTTGCCGTAACTTTTGCTCATTTTGGCGCCGTCTGTGCCGGGAATGGTCATCAACTCGGCATCGACGCGGGCCTGCGGGGGCACCAGCGTGTCGCCGTAGCGGGAGTTAAAAGCGTGGGCAATGTCGCGGGCAATTTCCAGGTGCTGAATCTGGTCTTTGCCCACGGGCACAAACTCGGCGTCGTAGAGCAGAATATCAGCCGCCATGAGCACCGGGTAGGTGAAGAGGCCCGCATTCACGTCCGATAACCGGTCACTCTTATCCTTGAACGAGTGCGCGTTGGCCAGCATCGGATAGGGCGTGAAGCAGCTCAGGTACCAGGTCAGCTCGGTCACCTGCGGCACGTCGGACTGCCGGTAAAACAGGTTTTTCTCGGTGTCGAAGCCGCAGGCCAACCACGCGGCGGCCACGGCGTAAGTATTAGCGCGCAGCACGGCCGGGTCGCGCACGGTCGTGAGCGAGTGCAGGTCGGCAATGAAGTAGAGGGTGTCGTTCTGCGGGTTTTTCGACAGCTCGATGGCGGGCAGGATGGCTCCGAGCAGGTTGCCCAAGTGCGGGCGGCCGGTGCTTTGAATGCCAGTAAGAATGCGGGACATGCGTGGGTTTTAGTTGTCGGTTGTTAGTTGTTTGTTGTCAGGCCAGCCATTTGGCTAACAACTGACAACGAGCAACTAACAACCAGATTAAGGTAAGCGCACGCCTTGGTTGTAGGCATGCACGGCGGCAGCGAGCTGGGCCCGACTGACGGCGTTGGTGGCAAATTGGCGTTGCAATACGGGGTCGGCCGGAAACAGGGCCGCGACGAAGCCGCCCGGCGCCAATTTTTGGTCGAACCCCGGCGTGCGGCCGGGACAGTATGCAAAGAACGTACTCGTGCCGGCTTTGCGCAGCACCGGCAGCTTCACATGGGCCTTAAAGTTGGGGCCCATTTCCACCTGGTAGTGGTAGCAAAACAGCTCCACCGGCCCGGTTTCCAGGATTTCAAGCAACGCAGGGTCTTTGAAATCCGCATCGGTGCCGCTCAGAAAACGGAAGTCATTCACCCGCACAAACCGGTGGCTTTCCACCGTGAAAGCCGTGATTTCAGCGGCGCGAAACCGGCGCTCCTTGCCGTTTTTTACGCCCACCATCATGGTCGGGCTGCCGTTTTCGGCCAGTTGCAGCTTCAGCGAGGCTTCTCCTTTCGAGCCGTTGGCTAATTGGTAAGTGCCCGGCGCAAAGTTGTATTGGGCGCGGGCCGCGGCGGGCAGCAGGGCCCCGGCCGCCAGCAGGAAGTAGGAAAGTCGCATGGCGATGAAAGGCCGGCGAGCCGAAAAAAGTTACACGCTCGCATTTACCACGGCTTCTTCCTGCAACTCGGCTGTTTCGTCCGGGCCCAGGTAGCGGTCAATCAGGAAATGCGCCAGATACAGCACCGGCGTGAGCAAAATGGCCGCCGCGAACTTGTACCAGTAATTGGTATTGGCCACGCTCAGCACCTGGTCCATCGACCAGTTACCGAACACATAAAACGCCACGTACAGCACCACAAACGAATCGACCAGCTGCGAAACCAGTGTCGAGCCCGTGGCCCGCAGCCACACGAAGCGCCCGCCCGTAGCCTTGCGAATGGCCGCAAAAATGGTCGCATCCATTACCTGTCCCACGCCAAACGCCACAATGGAGCCTGTGATAATGCCCAGCCCCTGCCGGAAAATACTCTGGTAGGCAAAATCGATGTTGAACGGCCGGCCCAAGTTATCGGTCTTATTTACATCGAGCCAGAAATCGGCCGGTGGCAGCTTGGTGGTGAGGTAGATAACACCAAAGGCAAACAGGATAAGCACCACCGTCAGGTAGCTGATGCGCAGCACCCCGGCCTTGCCGAAATACTCGTTGATGATATCCGTCGTCACGAACACCACCGGCCAGATGAGCACGCCGGCCGTAAGATTGCCGGGCAGGCCCATCAGCTTATCGGCCGAAAATATCTTGACGCCGATGATTTCGGCCAGCAGCGCATTCACCAGAAAAATGCCGCTGAGTACGAGGTAAAGCTGCTGCTTCTTGTGCGCGAAAGGAGTCATGAATATAAAATTTTGTCATCCTGAGCGTAGCGAAGGACCTTATCGCGGGCGAACGAACTATTCAACCTTGATAAGGTCCTTCGTCTCTGCTTTAATCGCAGAATGCTCAGGATGACAGGAGGATTGTTCTTACAAGCTCACCGTCAGCCCTTCTGTGGCCAGCTCGGCCTCGGGGTACACGGCCTGGGCTTCTTCCAGCAACGGTTCGAGGCCCTTGTAGCGGCTGGAAAAGTGGCCGATAAGCAAGCGCTTCACCGCGGCAGTCTCCGCCATCATGGCGGCCTGGCGGGCGGTGCTGTGGTGGGTTTGGGCGGCGCGCTCCCGCAGTTCTTCCAGGAAGGTGGCCTCGTGGTAGAGCAGGTCGACACCCTGGATGAGGGGGGCCAGGGCCGGGGTGTAGAGCGTATCGGAGAAGAAGGCGTAGCGGCGCGGCGGCGGTGCGGGCGCCGAAACATCGGCGTGGCGCAGGGCGGGGTGCTGGTCGTCGGCGGGCAGGTCTTCGCCCTGCGCCAAGCGGGCCAGCTGCTCGGGGCGCAGGCCGGGCGGCAGCTTTTCCTTCAGCAGGTTGGCCCGGCGCGGCTTTTCCACAAACAGGTAGCCCGCGCACGGAATGCGGTGGCGCATGGGCAAAGAGGCCACCGTAATCAGCTCGTCCTCATACACCACGGCGTGGGTTTCCGTATCCACGGCCGTGAACTCCATGACGAAGGCCAGGTGCATGTTCGAGACGCGGGCCTGGGTCACCAGCACTTCATCGAGGCCCGGCGGGCCGATGATGCGCAACGGCTGCGTGCGGCCCTGCAGGTGCATGGTGCCCAGCAGGCCGAAGAGCCCGAAATAATGGTCGCCGTGCAGGTGCGAGATGAAGATGGCGCGCAGGTGGTGGGGGCGCACGCGGTGCTCCAGCATCTGCCACTGCGCGCCTTCGCCACAGTCAATCAGATAGGTGCACGCGCCTACCGTGAGCACCTGGGCCGTGGGGTGGCGCCCCACCACGGGCGTGGCCGAGGCCGACCCTAATATCTTCAGCTCGAAAGTCATACGTATGAGAAAGCCGCAGGCTATAAGCTGCAAGCCGCAAGCTATTGTCCTGGCTAAAAGCAGAACAGCAGCTTGCGGCTTGCAGCTTATAGCCTGCGGCTAGAAGAATTACTCCTTGTCCGTCAGGTCGCGCTCGATGGCGTGCAGAAACACGCGGTCGATGCCTTCTTCCACGGTGGGCAGGATGTGTAGCACCGACTCCAGTTTGCTGATGGTGATGAGCTTGAGCACGTGGTCTTGCAGGCCGGTGAGGACCAACAGGCCGCCCGTGGAGTTGCACAAACGGTTGGCAATCAGGATGGAGCTCAGGCCCGACGAATCCGTATACTTCACATTGGTGAGGTCCAGAATCAGGTTGTTGATGCCTTCAGCGTTCAGCTTCACAAACTCCGATTTGAGGTCGGGCGCAACGGTGGTGTCGAGCTTCTTCTCCTCAATGGTGATGATGGTGTAGCTATCTTTTTTATCAATCGTGTACTTCATACAGCGTAAGCGAGGGGAGTAAGGGAACGGCGAAGGTAAATAAAAAACCCAAAATTGTGGGTGAAGCAACTACTATTTTGTGCCGGGCCGCGACGCCCCACCGGCCGGCCCCGCAAAAGTAAGCGAAGCCCAGGTAGATTGCCAGTCGGCGCGGTCGCGCAGCCGGGCGGGCGCGGCCGTCATATCCACGGCCGCCAGTAGGTAGGGACCAGGGCCTGACAACCGTAACAAAATCCGGCCGTTTTGGTTGGCGCGCATGGTAAAATGAGTGGTGGGCAGCCCGCCCGGCTGGCGCTGCCACACCTGCACGGCCGCCCCAAAAGCCGGTTTGCCATTGCGCAATACGCGAACGGTCAATGATTTATCCAAGGTCACGCGGTAGGGGTTTTGCTCGGGCACCAGCTCCAGGGGCAGGCCGTAGATTTGGCGGCAGGCGCTGTCGGTGGCGGGCGCGGTGGCGGCGGCTTCGCCTACCTGCACCAGGGCTTTGGCGCAGCGGCGGTAGGTTTCGCGGCCGGGCTTGGTCATTTCGTCGTTTTCCTGGCGCAGCTTCAGGGCGTAGTCGAGGCCTTCCTCGCGCAGGTAGGCGGTGAACTCGGCGGCGGGCAATTCGATGAAGGAATTGGTGGAGCGCATGAGCACCACGTGGGTGCCGGGCTGCGCAAAGGTGAAGCTGGTGCGGAAAGTATCGGTATCGGTGGCGTTTTGGGGCGTGAGGTTGGTGCTATCGGCGGGGGTGGGGCCGTAGCGCACCAGGCGCAGCACTTTGGTGGCTTTGGTGGTCCAGGGTTCGCCCTTGAAGTCGGCCCCGATGAAGGTATGCACATTAACTGTGGCGCCCGGCGAAAGGCGGAAGCGCGGGGCTTCGAGCCAGAACTCGTGGGCGAGTGCGGCAGTGGTTATTGATGCAATGCTGACTACCGCCAACGTATTCACGCTGTTGCGCATAAAATCAGATGGATGTTATGGTCAGTAGTTTTTCTCGTACTACGCCCGGTAAGTCGGCGGCAAAAACAGCATTTGCTGGCCGTGAGCGCTGAATGAAAATGAGTTCTTGACTGCTGTATTTTTCTAAATAGTTTGTCTCCACGGAGTGAGTATAAGTTAGCCCATCAAACGGGTAACTGTAAACCACGCGATAATAAGTCGTTCCATCAAGCTCTTGGCTCGTTGTGCGGGATGGTTCAAAGCTTCCGGTAACACGGCTGGCGTCGGCAGCAAGTGCCCAAAGCGCCTTATGCTTGTTTATGCTTTGGTAGATTAGAAATAGTCCAGAAATAATGAATGCGACTGCGAGCAATATCTCCAGTAGCGAATAGTCTGAATCGGACAGCTTGTCTATTAGGCCTACCGATGCTATGAGTGACATGCCGATGCCTATTGGAAGGCGGCCATCCCGCAACATTATTTCGAGCTTATCGCCAAAGGGTAGCTTCATAACCAGTGCCTTAGCCTACCGCCGTTCCAGCGCCAGCGCGTAGGCCCGGTCGTAGTACACGCGCAGGTTTTTCCAGTCGAAGAGTTCGGCGGAGCTTTCCACGGCGTTGCGCTGCATGATGCGCTCGCGGCGGCTGAGCAGCACGAAGTCCCAGAGCATGTTGCAGAGCTCCTCGGCCGATTCGTCGAAGGATTTTTCCTGGCGATGCACCACGAAGATGCCTTTGCTTTCGGGGTCGGGCACGTTTTGCAGGGCGTAGTCGCCGAAGCCCGACAGGTCGGAGGTGATGGCGGGCACGCCGCGGGCCACGCATTCGAGCGGGGTATAGCCCCAGGGCTCGTAGTAGCTCGGAAACACGCCCATGTGGCAGCCGCGCACAAACTGCCCGTACTCCATCCCCAGCAGCGGCGAGGCCGGCGACACGAAGTCGGGGTGGTACACCATTTTCACCCGGTCGTGCTTGTGGTTGAGCAGGTTGGCCCGGCGCATGAAGTTCAGGATGTCGTCGTCCTGGTCGTTCACCAGGTTGTGGGTGATGACGGGCGGCAGGGTGTTGGTCTTCCAGGTTTGGAGGGTGCGGCGGTAGCGCAGCTTCCAGTAGTCGTCCACCATGGCGCTGAGGTCGGGCAGCTTGTGGTCCTGGCTGGCGGCGGCGGCGTAGAACAGGCGCTCGCCTACCTGCCGCTCAATGGCCTGGCAGGTTTCGTGCACCTCATCCAGCAAGGCGCGACGCTCCAGCACCTGCGGGTTGATGCTGGTGTAGGGGCGTTTAGTGATGAAAAACATCACCACCTGGCCTTCCAGGCCGCTGTGCTGCAGGCGGTGATTGAGGCGCGCCAGGGCTTCCAGGGTCAGGTCGAAGCCCTTGTTGTGGTACTCGTAGCGGCCCGAGGTGAAGAAATACAGCGTCTTGTCCAGGTCGAAGGCGTACGACTGGAAGAAGTGCGCCATCACGAATTCGTGAATCTTGGCCTTGTATTGCTGGTGCAGGTTCTGAAACTCGTGCAAGGCCACGAACCGCTCGATGTTGAGGCCGTTGGGCAGCACCGCGTCCGGAATCCGGTCCAGCAAGTAAATGCATTCGCGCACCGTCAGCTCGCTTACGGTGGTGAAAACGTGGCTGCCGTGGGCGGCGGCGCGCTCCATCTTCACCGCCGACTCGATGTTGAAATGCTTGGCCTCGGCCTCCCAGTTCACCCACATGAGGTGGTCGTAGAAGGCCGGGTCGTTCATGGCCAGGTAGCGGCCCAGCAGCGTGGCGTGGGTGGTGAAGAGGAAGTGCGCGGGCACTTGCAGGCGGCGCAGCTCCGGAATGGCCACGCCGGTCATCCACTCGTGGAAGTGGCACAGCAGGCGCTGCTCGGGCTTCACCTGGGCTGCTACGTGCTGGAAGAAAACCGTGGTGAGATGCCCGAAAGCAATGACCTGGTGCAGCAAATCGTCGTTGTCCGGCGCTGGAATGCCGTGGCGGGCCCACAGGTCCGACTTCAGCTGGCCCAGCCGGCCGTAGGCCTGAAACGGGTTGATGAGCACCACGCGGGGCCGGCCCGTCACCAGCCAGGTACCAATCTGCACGTCGTAGCCCTGGGCGCGCATGGTCCGCACGGCCGCGCCGAATGGGTCGGCGGCGGTGTGGATTTCGAGGTCGTCGTAGGGCTCGAACTCGCCCTGGGCCATGTTGGGGAAGTAGGGGCCGAGCAGGCAGTACCGGTCGCCCCACACGGGCATGGTGGCCGGCACCTTCGAGCGAATAACGGTGTAGATGCCGCCCACCTGGTTGCAGACTTCCCACGCTACCTCAACGAGCAGCGAATCGGGAAACAGGGCTTCGGGGGCGTGGGCAGTGGTCTGCATGGGGGAGGGCGGGAATTGAGCGGCGAAGAGCGTGAGAAAGAACGTGGCGAAAGGTAAGCCGATTTAAGCCGCTCCTGCCAACTGTAGGAGGCTTTTTTTTGGAGGTTTTGGCCAATTTTTTACAGTGGAGGCCCCCTGTCATCCTGAGCGCAGCGAAGGACCTTATCGCGCTAGAACCGGTCGTTCTGCGGTTATAAGGTCCTTCGCTACGCTCAGGATGACAGACGTTATGCCTTTTCCACCTCCAGCACGCCCGGAATAGTTACCTTGTCCGGCAGCGTGCCGGTGCGGGCAAAATCGGCCCAGAGCTGCCGCACCTGCCGGCCGACGGCGTCGAATTCTTCCCAATCGGCCGTGCCCAGCAGCGGCGTGGCGGCCCAGCCGGCACGGTTGCCCAGCAGCAGCGGCAAATCGACCACGTGCGCGGCTCCGAACGGGCTGCCGGGTGGCTGGTAGGTGAGCACGAACCGCCAGGCGCGGCCGCCCGCCCGGGCCTGCCGCGCGGCAAATGCCCGCGCCGGCGCCAGGTAAATGCGGCGCGACGTAACCTCCGTAAGCAAGCGTACCACGCGGCCGCCCGCCAGCGGCAGGCGTTGCAGCCAATTAAACGTTGGGTCGATGACGGCGAAAAAGCGGGTTTCCTCGGCCGTGGCGCCGATGAGCACGTCGATGTGCGGGGCCACGGCGGCCCAGGTGGCGTCAATTTCGGTTTCGGGCGGAAGGGGCGCGGCGCCGTACTGCGGGCCGAAGGGCATCCCGCCTTTCAGGCCCTGCCAGCGGGCGGCTTTGACCACGGCGCCTTCGCGGGCCAGCACCTCAGCCACCGATGCGGTAGGTGAGAGCGGACCCACGGCCCGGCTCATGGCGCGCAGCATTCGCTGGCGGCCTCGGGTGAGGCCCAGCGGCGCGCTGTGCAGCATCACACGCCGGAACAGGCTGGCCGCGCCTGCCGTCAGCATCAGCTGGGCAATGGCATCGGCGCCCGATGAGTGGCCGAACATCGTCACCAAAGCCGGGTCGCCGCCAAAGGCGGTAATGTTGCGCTGCACCCAGCGCAAGGCTTCCAGCAAATCGAGCAAGCCCAGGTTCGGCGGGGTGCTGCCGCTGCCCAGAAACCCAAACAAGCCCAGCCGGTACGTCACGGCCACGAACACCACGCGCTGCTCGGCCACCCAGGTGGCGGGGTCGTAAATGGCCAAGTCGCCCGCGCCAGATACATAAGAGCCGCCGTGCACCCACACGATGACGGGCAAGCCCTCAGCGGTCCGAAAATCGGCGGGCAGGGTAATGGACAGGCGCAGGCAGTCTTCGTCAAAGCTGAGAGCGGCAAACAGGTCGCCCATCACCTGGTCCACGCGCGGGTCGGCCAACTGCGGGCAGGCGGGGGCGGGCGCCGTGGCCTCAATGGGCTCTGTGGCGGGCGGCTCCGGGGTGGGTGGATGAAAGCGCGCGGCGCGGGCGTAGCGGATGCCCGTGGCGCGCAGCACCGGCCCGTCGGCCCGGCCGATGATGGTGCCGGCGGGGGCGGTGAAGTGGGAGGCGGTGAAGTGGGGGGCGGGAAGCAAGGAGGAGAACCTGGGAATTGGGATAGATGTAGGGAAAAACAAGAACGTCATGCAGAGCGTAGCGAAGCATCTTTACCGCGCAACGCAATCCAATCAACAGGATTACTATTGCGAGCAAGATGCTTCGCTGCGCTCTGATGACGTTCTTTTTGCTCAAAAAGCTACCCTAGTGCAATGCCCGCTTCTTGATGATGCCGCCCTGCGCGTCATCAATGCGGTATTGGACGATGAAGGCTTTGGGGTCGACTTCCTGCACGGCCGTGCGCAGGCCCGGCAGCTCCAGGCGCGTTACCACGGTGAAGACGATGTCGCGCTCGATGCCCATTTCGCCGCGCTTGCCGTAGCCCGATTTTCCCTGGTACATCGTGACGCCCCGGCCCAGCTTTTCGGTGATGACCTTGCGGATGGCGTCGCTGTATTCCGACACGATGGTGACGCCCGTGTATTGCTCGATACCGTTGAGCACGAATTCCAGCACGCGGGCGGCGGCGAAGTAGGTGAGCATGGAATAGAGGGCCGGCTCGGTACCCAGCACCAGCACCGCCACGCCGAAGATGACGACGTTGAGAATCAGAATTAAGTCGCTGACTTTGAGCAGCACCAGGTAGCGGCTCACGAGCAGGGCGGCAATTTCGGTGCCGTCGAGCACGGCCCCGCCGCGCATGGCCAGGCCGATGCCGGCGCCGATGAACACGCCCCCGAACACGGCGGTGAGCAGCAGGTCGTGCGTGACGTCGGGGAAGGGCACCAAGGCCAGCACCAGCGCCAGCCCGCCAATGCCCAGGGCGCTGCGTAAGGCAAAGCGTCGGCCCAACTGGTTATAGCCCAAGGCAATGAATGGCAGGTTGATAACCAGAATCAGGATGGAGAGCGGCAGCCGGAAGGCCGCCGCCAGCAGCATCGAAACGCCGGTTACGCCGCCGTCGATGAAGTGGCTGGAAAGCAGGAAGGATTTGAGCCCGAACGCGGCCGAAATCACGCCGATGATGATGAACAGCGCGTTTTTTAGTTCGGAGTTGGGGACGTTGTTGAGTTGAACGGCAGGGGAGTCAGTTGGGGTCATAAGCAGGAGGGGCGGAGAGGCACGAAACCTCAGAACGTGGGTGGTACAAAATGCAAGAACGCCATGCGGCGCGGGCCACATGACGTTCTGCTATACGGGAAGCGGGCCAATTGTTACCCTTCCTGCGACAAAATGAGCACCGCGTACGGCGCCACCCCGATGCTGCCGTGCCAGGCGTAGCCGTCGTATTCGCCGGCCTCGGCCTCCAGGCCAAAGCTGTTGAAATCACCAAACTCGCCGTCATAGCCGCTCCAGTCGCTGTTGAAGCGCACCGTCCAGCGGCCGGGGCCGGGCAGGCCGATGGTGTAGTTTTCGCGGGCCTGGTTGGCGAAGTTGGCCAGCACCACCGTGGTGTCGCCAGGGTTGTTTTCACCCTCGGCCCAGCGGGCGTAAGCCACCAGCTTTTCCGTGTTATTCACATGGAAAACGTGGGTATGCTGCCCGCCCAGGCCGCGCGTCGAGCCCCGGAAGTTGCGGCGCAGCGCAATCAGGTCGCGGTAGAGGTGCACCAGGCCGCCGCGGGCCGTGGCGTGGGCCCACACCAGCGGCTCAGCGTCGTTGAACTCGCCATCGGCCAGGAATTCCTGCCCCTGAAAAAGCATCGGGATGCCCGGCGCCGTGAGCACCAGCGCGGCGCCCAGCGTGGTGCGCTTTTTGGCGAAATAATGGTCGGCCGCGCCGGGCATGATTTCGTCGGCCACGCGGTGCTTGCCGTTGGCCACCTCGTCGTGGCTTTCGGTGTAGATGACGCGGCGGAAGGCGTCGTCGTTGTAGCTCTCCGAGAGGGCGTTGGCCACGGCCTGCATGTTGCGGTCGGCGTCGAAGGGCGTGGTGAGGGCCTCTACAATAGGGTACACAAACGAGCTGTCCCACTGCGAATCAAAGCCCTGCCCGCCCTTGGCCACGCTCTCGGTGATGCCGGCGTTGCCGCGCATGTCCTCGGCGATGGTGATTTTCCAGGGCATGGTCTGGTCGATTTCCTCGTTAATCCAGCGCATCAGGCTCCAGCCCTCGGGCAGGTCGTCGCCGGGGTTGTCCTCGCCCTTCACGTTGCGGATGAAGGCGATGGCATCGGCCCGCAGGCCGTCGACGCGGTATTCCTGCAGCCACATCAGGGCGTTGTCGCGGATGTACTGGCGCACCTCGGGGCGGCCGTAGTCGGGGCGGTTGTGGCCCCAGGGCGTTTCGGCCTTCCAGTCGTTGTAGAAGTAGATGCCGCCGCCGTCGTTTTCGCTCCAGCCATCGAACTGCCACAGGTCGAGGTCACCGGGGCCGAAATGGTTGTACACCACATCGAGCACCACGGCAATGCCGTGCTGGTGGGCCGCTTTCACCAGTTGCTTGAAGGCCACGGGCCCACCGTAGTCGCTTTCCAGCGCAAACGGATTCGAGGGATTATAGCCCCACGAGCGGCTGCCCGGAAACTCGGTGGCCGGCAGCAACTCGATGCAGTTGATGCCCAAATCGCGCAGGTAAGGCAGCTTTTCGGCCACTTCGGCGAAGGTGCCCACCTTGTCGGCATCGGGGGCGTTGAAGGTGCCCACGTGCAACTCGTAAATCACCAGCTCGTTCCAGGCCGGCATCTGGAAGTTGTCCTCGGCCCAGTCGAAATTCGGGTCGTGCACCACCGACGAGCCGGCCGAATTGGTGACCTGGCGGGCGTAGGGGTCGTTGCGGTCGAACTGCTGCTTGCCGTTGGTAAGGTGGTATTTGTACTCGTCGCCGGGCTTGGCGCCGGGCACGTCGATGGCCCAGTAGCCGTCGGTTTCGTGGGTCAGTGGGTTGGTTTCGGCGTTCCACTCATTGAAGGTGCCCACCACGGAAACGGCGTCGGCGTGGGGCGCCCACACTCGGAAGGTGGTGCCGCCCTCGTGGGGCACGGCGCCCATGCCAGGCTGCGGCGCGGGCCCGGTGGGCTGGGCGCTGGCTGGGGCGGCGGGCTTGGTAGAGGTGGTTTTGGAAGGGGTTTTGGCGCGGGGCGCGGGTTTGGAGTCGGAAACGGTTGGCATTGAAAAGAGCGAAGCCCTCTGCCCGGGAAGCCGAAAATGCGGCCGGTGCGGAACAAGAGGTAGGTGGGCAATACGCATCTGAGCAACTTTCGGCCAGCTCAAGCGGGAAGGTGGCTTGTTTGGGCTGCTGGTCAGGGCCATAGCCCGGCAGCCGATAGTTGCGGCTTTGCTATATTCTCCCGACCTTTTCCGGCATGAACGTCGCCACGCCTGCCGCCGAGGGCCGCACCACCCTCTATCATCGCCGCCACGCCAAGCAGCAGGCGGCCAAAACGCTGGGCCACATCGCGCCGGCCCTGGTGCTGTTCTTCGGCGTGGTGCCCATTCTCACGGGGGAAGAGCATTTTACCTTCCTGGGCGCCCTGGAAATTGCCGTGGGCGCCGCCTACCTCGCCCTCATGGTGCGCGAGCTGCGGCACCTGCGCCACAACCCCTTTCACCGCGAGCCCGTGGCGTGGCTGGAGCTGGCGGCGGCCGGCATTCTGGCCCTCGAAAGCTACCACATCTGGCACCGCCACCACGCCGCCGAGCTGGCCGGCGCCCCGCATCGCCTGCACGTGCTGCCCTGGCTGTACGCCGCCGTGGCCCTGATGTACGTGGTGCTGGCCTTCCGCCTCAATAAGCTGACCGACCGGCAGTTCCTGCACCTGCACGCCGATGGTTTTGCCGTGCGCACCCACCGCCTGGGCCCGGCCCACGAACTGACCTGGGCCGAAGTAGCCGCCCTGGAGCCCGTGGGCCCGGCCGATGTGCTGGTGCACCGGGCCGATGGCCGGAAGCTACAAATTTCGTTTGCCAATACCCACGACGGCGCCGCCCACCGCGACCGCCTGCTGGCACACGCAGCCGGGCATTTAGCCACGCCCGCCCCGATGGATTAAGCGGCGGCCCTTGGCAACTTCGGAGAGCTATTTGGGGTTTTGGAGGTAATCTTTGCCCCGCGTTTTCCCTGCTATGCCACGTCCCAAACCCGTCATTTTTGGCCTCTACGGCTGGTCGCCCGATTATGGCTTCCGCTACATTCACCCCGCCAACCGCCGCGCCTTCGAGCTGCTGGAGCCCGTGGGCAAACTCTTCGAAAAAATCAGCGAAGATGAAGAAGGCGAGTGGATTACCATTCGCTACGACGAGCAGCAGTTTCTGGTGCGCCCCGAGCTTTTCAAGGAAATCTATCACAAGCCCAAGTTCAGCTTCGGCGACTCGGTGGAGGAAACCACGCCCCAGCCGGGCCAGTACCGCCACTTCGGCCACGTGTCGGACGTGTTCTGGAACGAGGCCACCGACACCGCGACCTACCAGATTGTGGAGCGCAAGCGCAAGCTGCCGCGCGTGTTTCAGGCCAGTGAGCTGCGGGCTGATTAAACGCGGACTAATGCCTGTCATTGCGAGGCCGCAGGACGTGGCAATCCGTACTGTTCTCGGCGACTAGCCTGATAAGGTGACAAAGCCTTAAAATGTAATAAGGCCCTAAAATGTGAAAAGCCCCGACGCTATTTAGTGCCGGGGCTTTCTGGTAAAAGGGCCTATCTGTTTTAAGAGGACGGACTGCTTCGTCGTGCTTCCTCGCAATGACATACGCAAAGCCTCACACACCCAGCGCGATGGCCGACACCACGCCGGCCACGCCCAGCGCCAGCAGCAGCCCGTAGAGCGGTGCCACGAAGCGTAGCCACTGGTCGAACCGGATGCCGCAAATGGCCAGGATGGCCAGCAGCGAGCCGTTGGTGGGCGTGATGAGTTCGCAAAGGCCGGCGGCGTATTGAAAGCACAGCACCACCACCTGGCGCGACAGGCCGATAATATCGGCCAGCGGGGCGAAGAGTGGCATGGTGAGCGTTGCCTGTCCGCTCACGCTGGGCACGGGCAGGTGCAGCGCGGTTTGCACCACCATCATGCCCAGCGCCGAGAGCGTGACGGGCAAATGCGCCAGCGGCGCCGACATCCCTTGCACGATGGTATCGACGATGTGGCCCTGCTCCAGCACCACGAAAATGGCGCGGGCAAAGCCAATGAGCAGCGCTGAAAAAGCAATGTCGCGGAAGCCCGTCACGAAGCCCTCGGCCGTGCCTGAGAGGCCCAAGCCGCCCAGCAGGCCGGCACCCACGCCCAGCACGAAAAACAGCGCGCCCATCTGGTCGAAATCCCAGCCCAGACTCACCACTCCGTAGCCGAAGATGCTGAAGCACAGCAGCAGCAACAGCAATACCAGGCCGTGGCGGCCGGCGCCGCGGGCATCGGCGGCCACTTCCTCGGCCGTCACGTCGGGGGCCACGCGGTGGCGGATGGCGTGGCGCATGGTGCCCGCAATCCACAGCGCCACGGCGGGCAGCAGCAGCGCCAGCCGGTAGCCCCCGCCCGAGAGCAGCGGCAGTTGCGCCAGCTTCTGGGCAATGCCGACCTGAAACGGGTTTATCGGGCTGAACGCGGCGCCCACGATGGCCGCACCGATGCTGGCCGCTACCGCCGTCATCACGGGGTAGCCCAGCCGCCGCATCAGCACCAGCAGCACCGGAATGAGGGGTACGATTTCTTCGCCCATGTTTTCCAGAGCACCCATGGTGGCGAAGAGCAGGCTCACGACGGGAATGACGAGCACCTCGCGGCCGTAGGCGCGGGCCAGCAACCAATCGACGCCGTGACGCAGGGCGCCGGTCTGGTCGAGCACGGTGAAGGCCCCGCCGGCCAGGAAAATCAGGAAGATGACACCGGCCGCATCGGCCATGCCCTTGGGGATGTCGACGAGCATATCGAGCGGGCCCACGGGCGTGGCCGGCACGCGCTGGTAGGAGCCGGGCACGACGACCTCGCGGCCGGTGGCCTCGTTTTTCTGGCGGGCAAACTGGCCGGCGGGCAGCACGTAGCTCAAGGCCGCGGCCAAGATGATAAAACCCACCAGCAAGACGAGCGGGTGAGGAAAGCGAAAGGTATTCAAATCGATTAGCGGTTAAATAGGAAGCCGATTTTTGCCCCCCTCCCCACAAACAGAAGGGACAGTCAGCGTTGGCAAAAGTAGTGCGTGCGGCCAGGGCCGCTTTCACCCGAACGACGTAGGGGCGGGGCTTGCCCCCGCCCGCGGTTCACGCCCGTCGGCGGGTTTGCGTTGCGAGCAAGTCCGTTCAACGGCGGGCGGGGGCAAGCCCCGCCCCTACGTCGTTCGGGTGGCTCTAATAATCCAAATAACTCGTCGAAGTCGTGCGCGAATGTTGCGCCTCGTTCCAGAAATAGAACGCCGCGCCCGCCAGCAGCAGGCCAAACAGCACCAATAGCAACACTTTCCAGAACGAGAGCGGGCGCGAGCCGCTCACCTTGCCGGTTTGCCCGTTCACCAGAAAGTGGTAGAGCTTGCCGCGGTAGGTGTAGGCGCAGAGCCACAGCGGCAGCAGCAGGTGCTTGAACGACTCGTCGCTGAGGCGGGTATTCACGCTGAGGCCGCGCTGGGTGTCGCCGCCCAGCAGCTCGGAGCAGGCCGCTTCCTCGTGCTCCCGGATGGTGGTGCGGCCCTGCGCCAGCCCCTCAGCCAAGTCGATGCCGTAGACTTCGGCTTCCCAGCCCAGCAGCACGCGCGGGTCGTAGTCCACCACTTGGGTGAGGTCGTAGTTCAGCACCTCGTCCACGTGCTTTTGCTGCTTGGTCAGGCTGCGCGAGGCCAGCGTCAGCACATCGTCGTAGAAATGGTCGTGGTCGCCGCTGCGGTAGGTCCAGCGGGTGCGCTGCTCCTGGCGGGTCACGGTGCGTCCCTTGCTATCGGTGTCGGTCACCGTCACGTAATAATAGTCGCCCCGCTCGCCGTCCCAGTCGGAGTGCGCCTGCGCATCAAACGTCCAGAACGGCAGATACATGCCGTGTAGGTTGTCAAGGTTGGCGGCTTTGGCCAAGTCGTTGGGGGCCAGCCAACTGGTGCCAATCCAGCCGCGAAACCGCTCGGTGGCCGCCGCCCGGCTGAGGCGAAAGGGCAGTACCCCGGCGGGCTCAATCAGGCGGGTGCGCTGGGCTTCGGGGTTGATGGCCCGGCTGCCGCAGAAGCCGCAGTTCAGCGTGGGGTTATCGGCCGCCACGCGGGTGCGAGCGCCGCAGCTGGGGCAACTGAACAGCTGCTGCTCCACCAGCACGGCCGGGTTCAGCTCCTGGTTGATGAGCAGGCCGTCGAGCGGGTGCTCGCGGAGCTTGTTGTGGCTGAAGGTCAGTGCTTCGGTGGCCCCGCAGTGGTCGCAGCCCAGCTGCTGGGTATCGGCCCGGAACGCCAGCTGGGAGCCGCAGCCGGGGCAGGGCGCGCGCAGTAGGTCGTTTTCACGCAGCTGGCGCAGGGCGTTTTCGGTGGCCGGGTCCATGCGGGGGCGGGGGCGGGTGTTTTTATTGTGGGTAATAGAACGTCATGCTGAGCGAAGTCGAAGCATCTCTACCGCTTCGTTGCGGCGCTAATGTGGCGCCTCACCCCCGGCCCCTCTCCCAAAGGAGAGGGGAGCCAGACGAAGCACGCGAGATGCTTCGCTGCGCTCTGCATGACGTTCTGGTTATGTTCAAAATACCGGTTACAATCGCGCCAGCAACTCCGCTTTTTTGGCGTTGAACTCCTCCTCGGTCAGAATGCCGTCGGCCTTCAGCTGGCCGAGGTCGCGCAGCAGCTGCATCACTTGCTCGCGGTCGGGCGCGGGGGCGGCGGCTGGGCTGGGGGCGGGTTGGGCGGCGGGCGCGGTGGCGTTGCCCAGCATGTTGCCCAAGCCACCCAGCAGCACGGCGGCCCCGCCGATGCCGCCTTCCTGACCGGCGGCTTTTTCGACGGCCAGGCCGGCCTGGAACTGCTGGAAGCGGGCCATGTCGCCGGCCATGTTCATTTGCGAGGTCTTATCGAGGAAGGCTTCAACTTCGGCCGGCAGGCTGGCGTTTTCGAGGTAGAAGCGCGTGAGCTCCAAGCCGTAGGCGCCGAAATCGTCTTGTAGCAGCGGGCGCAGCCGCTCGCCTAGTTCCTGGTAGTTGCGGGCCAGGTCGAGCACCGACACGTTGGCCTCGGCCAGAGTATCGGAGAATTTGTTGACGATGGCCGAGCGCAGCTGCCCTTCCACGTCGGCGATGCGCACTTCGGAGTTGGTGCCGGCAAATTCGGTCAGGAACTTGGCCGGCTCGCTCACGCGCAGGGCGAAGGTGCCGAAGGCCCGCACCCGCACCTGCTTGAACTCCGGGTCGCGCAGGATGACCGGGTTAGGCGTGCCCCACTTCAGGTTGGTGAACTGCTTGGTCGATACGAAATAAACGTCGACTTTGAAGGGCGAGTCAAAGCCGTATTTCCAGCCGCGCAGGGTGGTGAGCACGGGCATGTTGGCGGTGGTGAGCACGTGCCGGCCGGGGCCGTACACGTCGGCCAGGCGGCCCTGGTCGAGCAGAATGGCCACCTGCGACTCGCGCACGGTGAGCTGCGCGCCGTTTTTGATATTATTCTCGTGGTCCGGAAATTTCCAGATGACGGTATCGGTTGAGTTGTCAACCCAATCGATGATTTCAATCAGCTCGTTGCGGATAAAGTCGAAGAGGCCCATGGGACGGTAAGCTAGGTGGGTCGTATTTTGGCGCAACCTAACCAGAAAAACTGACAACCGGCCCGCCTTCCGCCGCTGCTACCGCCGCCTGTTTTCCCGCATGAACGTTGTTGATTTCAAAGCCCTGCACCAGCGCCTGCAGGCCGAGCACCTCGCCCGGCACGGCACCCGCTTGGCCGAGCGCCAGGAAGACAGCTTCGACCTGACGCTGTATGCCGTGGCGGGCTTCTACGCCGAAATCTGGCGCAGCCGCGGCGAGGATTCCATCCTATTCATCCACGTTTTTCAGAAGCCCGCCGGCCTGGGCGACTACCTGCGGCTGGTGCAGCTGCCCGGCTACCTGGGCGACCAGTGCGGCCCATAAAACAACGATTTTTGTGCAACTTAGCGGCGCTTTCTACCTCTAAATTCGCCTTGTGTCGCCGCGCAGCTTTTGGTTCTGGATGGGATGTTTAGGGCTCGTATTGAGTGCGGCCCGGCCCGCCTGCGCCCAGACGCCGGCCGACACGGCCGGCCGCCAGCTCGACGCCCAGCTGCGCCGGCTGGAAGTGAGCCCGTTGCTGCGCGTGGTGCAGGCCCGTGAGGCGCTGGTAGCGGAATTGCGTCATAACCGGGCCGGCCGGCTGCCGGGCCTGCTCGACTACCTCCTGCAGCAACTGCCCGCAGTCGATTCCTCGGCCCGGCTTTCCGTGAATGAGCGGGCGCTGCTGCTGGCGGCCGCCGGCCGGTTTGCGGCCTTGCTGAAGCAGGCAGTGCCGGCCCGGGCCTATTTCGGCCGGGACTGCCGGGTGCCTTTCCGGACCTTTCCCGCCGACGGCCTGGCCGAGGCCGCCCAGGCGTTTGTGGCGCGCCGCGCCGACAGCCTTATTCGGGTAGCGGCCCGGCGCGTGCGCCAGCCGGCGGCCGATTCGGCTTTTCTGCCGCTTTACCTGCGCGTGTTGGCCAATGGCCGCGAAGAGGTTTCCGACTCGCTTGATGCCGGCCTGCGCCGCTTTGTGCAGCGTTATCCGGCTTCTCCCTTAGCGGGCGTGGCCAAGTGGTACGTGCGCTATGAATTTGTGCCGTCGCCGTTCACGGTGGGCGGCGAATTCTTTCTGGGCGGCACCTTTTTTCAAGGCGAGTTGAGCGAGGCCTTCACCAATACCGTGCGCCTGGGCATGGGCGGCGAGGCCAGCTGGCAGCGCTATCTGCTGTACGCGCGCCTGACGACGGGCGACCTCCGCCCCCGGGCCACTTACACGTTTGGCCAGGCCGTGTGGGAGCCCGAGCAAAGCCTGAATTACTCGCAGGTAGAGCTTTCGGCGGGCTACTGCGTGCTGGAAAATAAGTGGTTGCGCCTCACGCCCTTCGCCGGGGCCAGTTTGCTCTGGTTTGCTCCCGCTACAGTGAACAACCAACCCGTCAGGCCCGAAGCCGATTACCGGCTGTGGTTTGCGCGCCCGCTCACCGCCGGCCTGAACCTGGAAATAAAGCTGGACAAGGACCGGGAGCACCGCTTCGGCCGCGGCCCGCTTTCCGATTCGAATTGGACCCTGCGGCTACGCAGCGGCTGGCGCCAGGCCCAAGCCCAGCAAGGGCCACCCACCGCGGGTGGCGTCTACTATGTTGAGGCGGGCCTGGGCATTTTCGTCCGGATGGCGGGCACGCGGCGCTGAGCGTCGGGGGCGGCTAGTACAACCGCACGAACTGGGATAGAGCCGTAATTTGTCGCGCAAACGGGCACGTCGGGTCCGTTCTCGTCATCATCAGTCCATGCAGGCCATCATCTTCTGCGGCATTCAGGCCAGCGGGAAAAGCACGTTTTACTGCCAGAGGTTTTTGAACTCGCACGTGCGCATCAGCATGGATTTGCTGCGCACCCGCCACCGCGAAGCCTTATTTCTCCAGCTTTGCCTCGATACGCAAGCCCGTTTTGCGGTCGACAACACCAACCCCACGGCCGCAGAGCGCCAACGCTACATTGGCCCCGCCAAAGCGGCTGGCTATGCGATTATCGGCTATTACTTTAACTCCGCCACCGAAGCCGCGCTGCTGCGCAACCAGCAGCGGCCCGCGGTGGAACAAGTGCCGGAACGGGGCGTCCGTGGCACGCGGGCCCGACTGGAACTGCCCAGCTACGCCGAAGGCTTCGACGAGCTGTACTTTGTGCGCATCGGCCACGACGGCCAATTTATCGTCGAGCCCTGGCAGCTATGAGATTTGATGAACTGGACGCCCGCCTACGGGTTTTTGAAACTGCCCACGACCACTGCGCCCTGCCCGGCATCTACCTGGTGGCGCGGCTCGACGGGCGCAATTTTACCCGTCTGACCAAGGAAACGCACGCCTTTGAGCGCCCGTTTGACGAGCGGTTTCGCGACCTGATGGTGGGCACTGTGCATCACCTCATGCAGTGCGGCTTCCGGGTGCGCTACGGCTACTCCGAAAGCGACGAAATATCCCTGCTGCTAGACCCCGCCGAAAATACCTTCGGCCGCAAGCTGCGCAAGTACCAGAGCATTCTGGCCGGCGAGGCGTCGGCCAAGTTTTCGCTGCTGCTGGGCAGCCTGGGTACTTTCGATTGCCGCATTGCGCAGTTACCGCGCCCTGCCGATGTGGTAGATTACTTCCGCTGGCGCGCCGAAGATGCTTTGCGCAATTCCCTGAATGCCCACTGCTACTGGCTGTTGCGTACGGAAGGCGCCACGGAGCGTGAGGCGACCAGCCGCGTAAGCGGCCTGCGCACCGCCGACAAGCACGAGCTGCTTTTTGAGCGCGGCATCAACTTCAACGACCTGCCCGCCTGGCAGAAGCGGGGCTTTGGCTTGTATTGGCAAATGGCCGGGCGCGAGGGCTTCAATCCGCTGACGCAACAAGCAACCCAAACGCTGAGGCGGGAGCTGCACACCGATTTTGAGCTTCCCGTGCGCGAGGCGTACACCCAATTCATTCAGGATTTTCTGGTGGAATAATTCCTGCTGCGTCATGGCGGGCGGTTGCGCTTTGTTAAAGGTGCAACCGCCCGCCGGCCTTTAAAGTCCTTGCGCCGCCCCGGCAACCCCGCCGTCCGGCGAAAAAGCGGCTGCATGCGCCAACCCTTTCTGTTGTTGATTCTGGTGTTGCTGGTGGGCCTGAGCCACTCCAGTCGCGCCCAAACGGCGCCCGCCGCCGCAACTGCCGCGCCCGCCGCCCCGCGCTCGCCCGAAGCCTTCGGCTACCGCCGCCTTACGGTTATGTTCGGGCGCGACAGCGTGCAGGTGCTGCTCATGTCGAAGCCCGGCGAGGAGCAGCGGAAGAAGCCGCTGCTCCTCTGGGTAGAGGGCTCGCTGCCCACGCCGCTGGTGCTCTACGACGAGCGCGGGGCCTTCCCGGTGTTTCCCTTTCGGCCCAAAAAGGTGCTCGAAACCTGCCACCTGGCCATCATCAGCAAGCCCGGCCTGCCGCTCTCCTTCGACGTGACGGGCCAGAACCCCAACGTTATTTTCCAGCAGCGCCAGCCGCCGGCCTACTACTGCGCCCGCAACTACCTCGACTACTACGTGCGGCGCGACGAGGTCGTGCTGCGCTACCTCAAAAAGCAGTCCTGGGTTGATGCGGCGCACGTCGTTATCGGCGGGCATTCGCAGGGCACCTCGGTGGTGGCGCACCTGGCCGCCGTGCCGGGCCTCGTGAGCCGGGCCGTGTACCTGAGCGGCAACCCGCTGGGCCGCCTCATGTCGATGCTGGCCCAGGCCCGGCAGGAGGCCGACACGGCGGCGGCGGGCTGGATTTTCCGCCGCTGGCAGCAGGTGGTGGCCGACCCCACTATTGCCGACTGCAAGGGCGACGACCCGCGCAACACCTACGGCTTCGTCGCTTCCGAAATGCCCGCGCTGCTGCGCACGAAAGTGCCCATGTTCATCGGCTTCGGCACCCTCGACAGCGGCGTGGCCGGCGACGACCACCTGCGCCTCGAAACCATCCGGCAGCACCGCACCAATTTCACCTTCCGCGAGTACCCCGGCCGCGAGCACAACTTCTTCGGCATGAAAAACGGGCAAGTCAACTACGACGACTTCTATTGGGAGCAGGTGGGCGAGGACTTTCTGCGCTGGGCGGGCCTGTGGCCGGAGACTATTCCCCCAGCCGGTCAACGTCGGTGAGCTGGCCCTTGTTCTGCATGATTTTCAGCTCGAACTGGCCCAGCGAGAACGGCTCCTTGCTGTATTTGGCGGGCGCGTTGAGCTGGTCGATGGGGTGGCTGTTGTCGATGACGTACTCGTTGGCCACCACGTCCACGGTGGTGCCTTTCACGCCCACCACTTTCAGCAGCGAGTAGTTGTTGTCGGCTTCGTTGGCGCGCACCGTATAGATGTCGCCCACGCGCGGGGCCGCGAGGTAAGCCTGGTTTTCGCGGTCGTCGCGCGCGCCGGCTACAGCGGCCCAGCCCAGGCCCACGGCCAATAGCGCCGTGCCCGACCAGGTCCACAGGGGCGTTCGGGTGTCCTGTTTCAGGGTGCGAATGGGCCCGCGCAGGGCCGGGGGCAACGCCTTATTGTCCCAACTCAGGCTGCAATTGGTGCAGGTGGCTACCACCGGTTTGCTGAATGGCAACAGCGGAACGTAGTAAATATGCGCGTAGCGGCAGAACAGGCTCACCTGCAGCGTGTCGGAAGCGGTGCAAAAAGGGCAGGCCACGCCGGGCAGGGGCACGGTGCGGACGTGCGTGCCGTTGGTTCCGTAGAAAATCATGAAAGGGTAGCGGTTTGACCAGCGGCGGATGAAGTAGCTTGCGGTGAGCGGGTAAAGTTAAGTTCGCGCTACGGCTCCTCTTGCTACCTTGCCGCGCATGAAACGCCTCCTGCCGTTCGCCTTCGCCCTGGTCAAGTTCGTGTCGGGCTACCTGCTCATCAGCCCACAGTACGACTTGCAGCGCGACGAGTACCTCTACCTCAACCAGGGCCAGCACCTGGCCTGGGGCTACCTGGAGGTGCCGCCCCTGCTGGCGGCGCAGGGCTGGGTCACGCTGGCGCTGGGCGGGGGCGCGGGCTGGGTGCATTTCTGGCCGTTTTTGTGGGGGGCGGCCACTATTTACCTGGTGGTGCGGCTGGCTGGGCGGCTGGGCGGCGGCTGGTTTGGGCAGGCGCTGGCGGGCAGCTGCTACCTGGGCACGGCGTTTGCGCGGCTCAACCTGCTGTTTCAGCCCAATTCCTTCGAGGTTTTCGGGTTTGTGCTGGCGCTGTACGCGCTGGTCTGCTTCGAGCAGGAACGGCGGCCGCGCCACCTCTACCTGCTGGGCGCGGCGCTGGGGCTGGGCTTGCTGAACAAGTACACCACGCTGTTTTTCATCGCCGCGCTGGGCGGGGCGCTGCTGCTCACCAACTGGCGTCGGCTGCTGCTGCACCGGCATTTCTGGGGCGCGGCGGGGCTGGCCTTGCTGCTGTGGGGGCCCAATCTGGCCTGGCAAATCGGGCACGGCATCCCGTTTCGGCACCACATGGCCCTGCTCAAGGAAAGCCAACTGGTCCACGTTTCGGTCCTGGATTTCTGGCGGCCGCAGCTGCTGATGTGCGTCACGGCGCTGTGGGTGTGGGTGCCGGGGCTGCTGGCGCTGCTGCTGGGGCGGGCGTTTCGGCCCTACCGCGCCGTGGGCTGGGTGGCGGTGCTGGGCGTGGGGCTGCTATTCGGGCTGCACGGCAAGGATTACTACGCCCTGGGCTACTACCCGGTGCTGTTCAGCTTCGGCGCGGTTTGGTGGGAAACGCGACTCAAGCGTTTGGGGCGACTCAAGCGTTTTGGTAGAATCGAGCGTTCGGATGAACAGCGCGGTTTCGACTGGAAAACCGCGCTGGCGTCCTTTCTGATAGCGCTGCCCTTGTTGCTGATGCTGCCCATCCTGCCCTTCATTTACCCCCTGCGCAGCCCGGCCACCATGGCCGCTCTGCGCCCCAAATACGCCCCGCTGGGCCTCTACCGCTGGGAAGACGGCCAGGACCACGCCCTGCCCCAGGACTACGCCGACATGCGCGGCTGGCGCGAGCTGGCCGACAAAACCCGGGCCGCCTACCAAAGCCTGCCGGCTCCCGTTCGCGCCCACACCCTCATCCACTGCGCCAACTACGGCCAGGCCAGCGCCATCAACTACTTCAACCGGGGCCGGGGCCTGCCCGCTGCCAACAGCCTCAACGGCAGCTTCATCTACTGGTACCCGCCGCTCGATTCCTGCCAGGCCGTCCTCATCGTCGACGACGGGCTGCACCCCGAGCTGGCCCCGCGCTTCGCCTCTTACCGCCGCTTCGCCGCCATCACGGACCCCTACGCCCGCGAGCGGGGCACAGCCATCATCATCGGCCTGCGGCCCGACAGCGCGGTGCTGGCCCTGGTGCGGCGCGAGCGGCAGACGGAGCTGAGCGCCTGGGAAGGGCCTGCACCGAAGTAGTCGTTTAGGTCGGGCCGGGGTGAACAGTGCGGTATTTATTGACGGGCGGTGGTATTTTTCCCCTTCAAAACTGCCTGACGTTCCTTTCCGCAACCATCTGCTTCGTATGCGCCACCCTCTTGTCGCCACCTTGCTGGCGCTGGTCATTGGTCACACCAACCCGCCCGCCGCCGCCGCCCAGGCGGGCCCCGATGCGCTGGCGCCCGCCCGGCGCCACCTGCTGCACCAGGAATACGCCGCGGCCAGCGCCGGCTACCAGCAGGGCCTGAAGCAAGCCGGCGGCAAGCCGCGCGACTACTACCAGGCGGCGCAGGCGGCTGCCCGCAACCGCGAGCCGCAACGCGCTCTGGCCTGGCTAACCCAGGCCGTCGCCAAAGGGTATTTCTCCGCCGAGCAGCTGCAGGCCGAGGAGGATTTTGCTTCGTTGGCTTCCCAGCCGGCCTGGCCGCGCCTGCTGGCCCAGGCCCGCACCCGGCAGCAGCAGCACGAGGCCCCCTTCGACCCGGCCCTGGTGGCCTTGCTGAGAAAGATTCAATTCCAGGACCAGCAATACCGACTAGAGGCCGAGGTAGCCGAGCGCAAATACGGCATAAACGCCCCACAGATAGCCGAAGCAATGCGGCGGCAGTCGCCCATAGACGTCCGGCTGGGCCGGCAGGTCGACAGCCTGATTACCCGGTACGGGTACCCGGGCCGGTCGTTGGTGGGCGAGTACCAAAAGAGCGCGGCGTTCCTCGTGCTCCAGCACGACCCCGACGAAAAATACCTGCCCTTGCTCACGGCGGCCGCCGATAAAAAAGAGCTGGCGTGGTCGTCGGTGGCCATTTTCGTCGACCGCATCAAGAAAGGCCGGGGCGAGCCGCAGGTCTACGGCTCGCAGTTCCAGGGCGAGGTCGACGGGCACTACCAGCTCCAACCCATCGAAGACGAGCCCAACGTGAACGTGCGCCGGGCCAGGGTAGGCTTGGACCCGCTGGAGGAGTATTTGCAGCGCTGGGGCATTGCCTACCAGGTGCCCACCGCCACGCACAACCCCAACGCGCCCACGCTTTACGCCCCGTCGGCCGCTCCACCGGTTGCGGCGGCCAGCGAGCGGCCGTCGGTGGAACTAATCGGGGACTACGAGGCGCTCAAGGCCCAGCTACGGTACCCGGCCGCCGCGCAGGCCCGGCAGGTGCGGGGCAAGGTGACGCTGCAAATGCGGATAGACCCGGCCGGCGTTCCGCAGGACGTGGCGGTGGTGCGCGGCCTCGGCTACGGCTGCGACGAGGAGGCCCTGCGCGTCATGCGCGCGGCCCGCTACCGAAACGAGGCGGGGCAAGACCACGAAATCCGCGTGAGCCTGCCATTTCCTTACGAGCCGGGGCAGGAGGAGAAATAAGGAATGGGCCGCTTGCCGCTTCCACCGGGCCAACGATTGTTCAAAACGTGTAGTAATTTAAAAATCAACTAAATTACTGGTTTCGGCACGGCGCTAGCCTTGGAACAGGAATTCGGCCAGGCTTTCCCAGGGCCCGTTGCGGTAGGCCCACAGGTGGAGCCCGGTGCCCACGGCTTCGAAGGGTGCGAAAGGGGCTTGCAACTCGGCCAGCAGCTGCCGGGCGGCGGCGGGGTCTACCTTGTTTTGAATGGTGACGTGGGGCTGGAGCTTCTGCTGGTCCTGGGGCGTGAGGTAGGGCGCAAAAGCCGTTTGCAGGCGGCGGTGCAGGGCGCGGAGCTCATCGTTTTCGAGGGTGAAGGCCACGCCCCGGCCCAGGGAGCGCAGCCCCGCCACGCGCAGCGGCAACGGTTTCTGCGCGTGGCTGAGGTGGCGCAGCTGCTCGCTCATGGCGGCCAGCTCCGGGCCGGGCAGGTGGTGGAAGAGCGTGAGGTGGGCCGCCAGGTAGTTGATTTTCGGGGGGAAATGCTGGCGCCGCAAGTCGTTGAAATAGGTTTGCGCGGCGTCGTCAAGCGCGAGCGTGAGGATGAGCGGGGCGTCGTCGGGGAGGGACATCGGTGAAGGTTGAGGAGAAGGCCACGACGGTTACGCAAAGCCGCTGCCGGGCGCCGGGTTATGGGCTTGTTTGGGTGAATTTTTCAGGGAAATATTCCAGGTAAAAAGGCCGATTTAAACCTGTTTTAAGGTCTTTTGTCGGACTTTATTCCCGGCCAAAAACGTTGAGCTGTTATCCGTCACCAACCCGGTTTTATGCTGACTTCTGGCTCGCTCGTTGCCCTTTCCGATACCTTGCTCACCGACGTGCCCGCGCCCGCCCTGGCGCCGCGCACGCACTCGGCCAAGCTGTGGCTGCCGCAGCGCGTGGTGTTCACGCCCGATGCCTTGGACGAAGAGTTCGGCCAGCAAATCCTGGCCCGCGTCTCGGCTCAAAACCTGGAAGTGGAGCTGCTGAAAAGCAACCGCCTCACCGGCCTGCGCGACCCCGGCGGCGACGTGCGCGCCACCTACCGCACCGCCAAAAACACCCTGGCCGTGGTGAAGGCCCCCGCCGGGGCCCTGCGCCTGCAGCCCACCCCGCCCTCGGCCGACTGGCAGCTGAACTTGGCCGAAGGCTGCCCCGCCCACTGCCAGTACTGCTACCTGGCCGGCTCGCTCAGCGGCCCGCCCGTCGTCAAAGCCTTCGCCAACCTGCCCCAGCTGCTGGCCAACACCGCCGCCTACGAGCAGCCCGGCCGCGTCATCAGCTTCGAAGCCAGCTGCTACACCGACGTGCTGGGCATCGAGCACCTCACCGGCAGCTTGGCTGAGGCCGTGCGTTACTTCGGTCCGCGCGAAGGTGCGCAATTGCGCTTCGTGAGCAAGTACGACCACATTGGCCCGCTCCTCGGCCTGCCGCACCACGGCCGCACCCGCGCCCGCTTTTCCCTCAATGCCGAGCCCGTGGTGCGCCGCCTCGAAGGCGGCACCGCGTCCGTTGAGGCGCGGATACAGGCCCTGCGCCGGCTGGCGCTGCCGGCCAGCGCGGGCGGCGGGGGCTACCCGGTGGGGGTGGTGCTGGCCCCCATCATGCCCATTCCCGACTGGCAGCACTACACCGAGCTCCTTGACCGCCTGCGGCAGGCGCTAGATTTCGACTGCGACCTGACCGTAGAATTCATCACCCACCGCTTCACGCCCGGCTCCAAAGACGTGCTGCTGCAATGGTACCCCAATACCAGCCTCGACCTAGCCGAGGACGGCCGCGCCGTGAAGCGCAACAAGTTCGGCGGCCTCAAATACGTGTACCAGCCCGAGCAGATGAAGGCGATGAAGGCCTGGTTCTACGCCGAGTGGCAGCGCCGCTTCCCCCACGCGCCCGTGCAGTACTGGACGTAAGCGGCGGCTCTGTCATTGCGAGCGCAGCGAAGCAATCCGTCCTGTTCTCAGCGACCAACCTACTAATGTGACAAAGCCCCGGCACTGCGCAGTGCCGGGGCTTTGGCTTCGCTGACATTTGGTTCTGGTAAAAGAAAATGTGTGGCGTTGACAGGACGGATTGCCACGGCCTGCGGCCTCGCAATGACAGTTCTTCGTTCTTACCCCAAGACAAAGCCTTACTTTGCCGCATGTTTCCCTACACCCTCGTCATCCAACACGCCGCGCAGGTACTCACCCTGGCCGGCGGCCCCACCGCCCGCCCGCTCGCCGGCCCCGACCTCAGCAGCTGGACCATCATCGAAAACGGCTACGTGGCTTGCCAGGGCGATAAAATTGCAGCCGTCGGCCCCATGGCCGAGCTGGACCCGGCCCGCATTTCCCCCGAAACCCGCCTGATTGACGCCACTGGCCGCGTGGTGATGCCGGGCCTGGTGGAGTGCCACACCCACCTCGTGTTCGGTGGCAACCGTGCCCACGAGTTCGAGCGCAAGCTGCGCGGCGAAAGCTACCTCGACATTCTGGCCAGCGGCGGCGGCATCCTGAGCACTGTGCGCGCCACCCGCGCCGCCTCGGAGCAAGAGCTGCTGGAAAACGCCCTGCACCATTTGGAAGGCTTCCGCCGCTACGGCATCACCACGCTGGAAGCCAAGAGCGGCTATGGTCTCGACCGCGACACCGAGCTGCGCCTCGTGGGGGTGGCGCGGGCGGCTGGGCGTCGGCAGCCGGTGCGCGTGGTGCCCACCTTCCTGGGTGCCCACGTGGTGCCGCCCGAATTCAAGGAAGCTGGCCCGCGCGCCTACGTCGATTTCATTTTGCGCGAGGTGCTGTCGGACCTGAAAGGGGAGGCGGCCTTCGTGGATATTTTCTGCGAGCAGGGGGCGTTTCCGCTGGAGGTGGCGCGGTACTTCCTGGAGCAGGCCCACAAAATGGGCTTCGGCCTGAAAATCCACGCCGAGCAGCTGCACGACCTCGGCGGCTGCGAGATGGCCGCGGCGCTGGGCGCCACCAGCATCGACCACTGCGACTACCTCACGCCCGCCGCCGCCGCCCGCATCGCGCAGCAAACCCAGGGCCAGACCGTGGCCGTGCTGCTGCCGCTGGTGCCGCTGTTTCTGCGGCAGGAGAAGTATGCGCCGGGCCGCGAATTCATCGATAATGGCCTGCCCGTGGCTTTGAGTACCGATTTCAACCCCGGCTCGTGCCCCAGCAAAAACCTGTGGCTGGCCCTGTCGGTGGCCTGCCTCAAAATGGGCTTCACGCCCAAGGAAGCCGTGGCCGCCGCCACCCTCAACGCCGCTTGGGCCATCGGCCACGCCGCCGACTGCGGCAGCCTGGCCCCCGGCAAGCGCGCCGACCTCTTGGTGCTCAACCTGGGCAGCGTGGCTGAAATCCCCTACTGGCTGGGCGAAAACCCGGTGCGCGACGTGGTGATTGGCGGCGAAGAGGTTTGAGTGAGGGAGTAGTATTTGCTTGGATTAATTACGTCTGTCATGCTGAGCGCAGTCGAAGCATCTCTACTGCAGTAGTAAAACCAATTACTTGCGTGGTAGAGATGCTTCGACTGCGCTCAGCGTGACACGTTCTGGGAGGCACAACTTTCCTGCCCCAAGTCAAAGCTGCTGCATCAGCTGCGCAATTTCGGCGGCTGTGCGGAGTTGCAGGTCTGGCGTGTAAATGGAATTCTGTCGCCAGACGTAGCGCGCCGTGCCGAAGTATAGTTGGCCGTCGCGCAGCTGTTGCACAATGACTTGCGTATCGGTGCCTTCGGGCAGGTGGTTGCGCCAGAGCGTGGGGTCGGCGGTGGCGAAGGTGCGACTGAGGCTGGTGTAGCCCACGGGCCGAAGGTACACCCGCGTTTCGGTGGCGCCGACGGGCACGCGCACCTGGGCCCAGGTCCAGTTCGAGTTGTTTGCCGGACGCCAGTACTGGTCGAAATTCAGCCAGCTAATGGTGTCGAGTGGAAAGTTCACGTTGTAGTAGCCGCCGTTGGCCCGCACCGCCGCCCATTGGCTCTGGCCGCCCTGCAGGGCCGGCTGCCAGCCCACGGAGTCGGCCGCGGCCCGCACGCCGGCATTGGGCGCCAGCGGCAGCGCCCACAAAAACATGCGGGTGGTATCGAGGCCGGCCGTCGGCACGGGGGCGCTGAGCGTGGTCAGCCCGGCAGCAGGAGCAGCGGTGCCCACAAACTGGCTGCTCCAGCGCAGGCGGGTGCTGCCCTGCCAGGCCTGCACGTTGTATTCGCCCGCCGAAACCAACAGCTGATTGTTGAAATAAGCAACATCGGTGTGCATGCCGGCCAGCAGCAGGTCGCCTACCGAATGCAACTCCCGCACCCGTAGCGTGGCGGTGCCCGTCGCCAGCGCGTTGTTGGGCAGCACCAGCGAATTGGCTTTAAAGGAAATAGTAGCACCGCCGTTGGTGCGGAGGGTCTGGGCCTGGCCCAGATTCAGCGTGAACGTCTGCACCGGCGGGGCGTAGCGGCCGTTGGCGGCGGCCAGCGACGTAGCCGTTGGGGTATATATCACCAGGTCTTCCTGGCGGCAGCTGCTGGCCAGCAAGACTGTGGCAACGCTTAACAGGCTAATTCTTTTCATCAGAAAACGGGTAAAATCAGGCATAAGGAATCCCTGGGCGCCGATTGCTCAGCACCTGCGTAATCCAGTAAATAAATGGTTGCTAATCCCTTACGGCAAGTCGTACGACACGCCCAGCAGGGCCGTGCCCCCGAGCAGGTGGCGACTCGAATAGCCGCTCACAGGCTTGGCCAGCGGCGTGAGCATATAGCTGGCCGTGGGCTGGGCCAATAGCTGCCAGGGCCCGGCCAGGCGGTAGCGCACCTCCGCGCCCAGGCTGGCGGCCAGGCTCAGCGAGCGGTAGGGGCTGCCCGAAGCGCCCCAGGTTTGGGGCTGGCAGCCGCAGGCCGAGCCCTCGGTGCTGGTGCCCCCAAGATAAATCGCCGCATCGACGCCCCCGAGCAGGCCTACCTGCCAGCGCGGCCCGGTGGTCCAGACGTAGCCGGCCCGCACCGGCACCGTCAGAAAACGGTAAGTGTCGCGCTGGCGAATGGTGGTGCCGCTGGTCCGGCTCAAGCTGTCGAGGAAGTTGAAATTGTAATTGGCCCGCGTGATTTGGGCGGCGCTCACCTGCCGCAGGGCCAGCGCGGTGGCGTATTCGGCGTAGCCCAGGCCGGAGCTCACCGTCCAGTGCGGCGTGAGGGTACGGCGAATGCTCAGCTGCGCGCCGTAGCCCAGGGCCGGGCGTTCCAGCTCGGCCACGGAGCTGGTAGTCGTGGTATTAGTGGTAGGAATGCGGATGGGGTTGGCAGCCGAAAAAACGGGCGCCGCCGATGGCGTTGATAACGAATTGGTTGCCGAGTAGGAGAGCCCGGAAGCAGTGCCCAGGTGCCGGTACGTCAGGCCCGGCCCGGCCACCAGCTGCACCGCCCAGCGTGCTACCACGGCGGGCACCACCGACGGCAGGGACGCCACTGCCACCGGCTGCGGCGCGGTTGGTGGGGCCAATGCGGCCGGCAGCTGCAGGCCCGCTACCCGCAGGGCCAGCCAGTCCCAGCCGCCGGGTTGGGCCACATCGGGCCGTGCGGCGCCAGGCTGCACCGCCACAAGGCTTTGCGCTGAAACAGGAGCTGTCGGGCGCGCTTCGGCCGGTTGGTTGGCCGTGCCAGCCATGCGGCGCGAAGCTGAAGAATATGAAGACGAAACCCCAGCAGTTGGCGCACCCTTCGGCGCTTCAGCCGCCCTTGATGATGCAACTCCTGCTGCCTCTGCCACCTTTGCTGCCGAAGCAGCAGTTGAAGCTGCTTGCGAGCGGGGCGCTGCTGCTGTGTGCTGAGAAGCGGCTGATTTCAAAGTCGATTCGTGGCTTGGCTGTGCCAGCGACGTGGCGGACTGCCCGAAGCGCGCACCTCGCGTTGAGCGCAGCAGGCGCTGCTGCCGCGCCTCGGAGGCATTCCGTTCGATGCCGGCCAGGGCCAGCGCACGCTTGAGTCGCGTCGGGCGGCCGGTTGGTTTCGTCGCCAGCGCCACCGCTGGCGAAACCGGTTTAGCCGTTGAGCCCCCATTAATTGTACCCAGCTTTTGGGGCTTGGTTACCGGATTGGATGACGCTAATTCTCTGACATTCAAATTTATGTTAGCTGATTCGTGCTGAGTTGTCGCATTCGGCGCAGTGCCGGACGAGGCGGAACCCGAAGCGCCCTGCTTCCCCGCCGCCTCGCCCAGGCCCGGCCCGGCCGGCGCGGCTCCTGGAGCGCTGGCGATGCGCACTCCTTGCTCGTTAGCGCTGTGTTCCGAAGCGGTATTTGCAGAAGCGGCCACCTGTTTTTTCGCCACCGTCCGTTGCGCCACCGTGTCCGATTGCCCGGTCACGGTACCCGCCCGCTGCCATTGCCAGGTGGCCAGCGAAGCCACCACCAGCACCAGCGAAAGCACCACGCCCGCCCGCCAGCGCCGCCGACGCGGCACGGCCACCGGCGGCGGCAGTTGCTGCCGGATACCGGCCCACAGGTCGGGCGGCGGCTCCTGGCCGTAGTCGGCCAAGCGCTTGCGCAGGGCTTCGTACAAATCTTCGGGTGTGGGGTCAGACATGATAATTCGGTGTTTTTAGGCCCGCCAGGCGGGTTTCGAGAAGCCGCCGGGCCCGGGCCAGCTGCGATTTGCTGGTGCCTTCGGCAATGCCCAGCAGCTCGCCGATTTCTTGGTGGGAGTAGCCCTCAACGGCGTAGAGGTTGAGCACGGTGCGGTAGCCGGGCGGTAGGGTGGCCAGCAGCGCCACCAGGTCGTCGGCGGCCAGCTGGTCCACGGCCGAGGGTTCGGCCGAGGGCAGTCCGTCAGCCAGCTCGTCGAGGGCGTCGCCGCTGGGGCCGGGGTGGCGCAGGCGGTACTGCTCCACGGCGTGCAGCGACGTGGTGACGGCAATGCGGCGCGCCCAGCCTTCAAACGGGCCCTGGCCGCGGTACTGGTCGAGGCGAGTGAATATTTTGACGAACGTGTTTTGCAGCGCGTCCTCCGCCTCGGCCCGGTTGGGGCAGTAGCGCAGGCATACGCCCATTAGGTTGTATGACAGTTTCTTATATAGCAGGTATTGCGCCGCCGATTCGCCGCGCCGGCACGCTGCCAGCAGCGCTTCATCGACGGGAACAATGGAAGGCGGCATGTAGAAAGTAGATGGCAAAGCCGGCTGTACAGGACCTGCTTTGTGGGGGCTTGACCGGCAGCCGGCCGGCGCGGTTGCATTCGTATCGAAGATAATTTGAAATCAGCGGCCGATGGCTGGTGCACAAAGAGCGTCACAAGGCGGTCATGCAGAGCGCAGCGAAGCATCTTGCCCGCTACCACTGATTCTGTCAATTGAATTGCGTTGCGCAGGCAAGATGCTTCGCTGCGCTCTGCATGACGTTATTTCGACGCGTTGTCGTTGCTGCATAAGTCGTATTCTTGCTCCAGCGAAGCCCACCGTCCCGCCCAAACTCCTTCCCAATGCGCTATTTCCACGTCGACGCCTTCGCCCAAACGCCCTTCACTGGCAATCCCGCCGGCGTGTGCCCGCTCGAAACCTGGCCGCCCGCCGCGCTCATGCAGCAAATCGCGGCCGAAAACAACCTAGCCGAAACCGCCTTCATCGTGCCCCGCGCCGGCACCCCGGCCGAATACGACATCCGCTGGTTCACGCCCGCCGTGGAAATTGACTTGTGCGGGCACGCCACGCTGGCCGCGTCCCACGTGCTGTTCACGCACCTGGGCTTCCCGGAAACGCAGGTCACCTTCCACAGCCAGAGCGGCCCGTTGCGCGTGGCCCGCGAAGCCGACGGCCGCCTCACGCTCGACTTCCCTTCGCGCCCGCCACAGGAGCTACCCGCGCACCCCACCGGCCTGGCCGACGGCCTGCGCGCCACCCCGCTGCACGTGCTGGCCGCCCGCGACCTGTTGGTCGTCTTCAACACCGAAGCCGAAGTGCGAGCCCTCAAGCCAGATATGGCCCGCATCGCGGCGCTGGAGTACGTGGGCGTCATCGCCACCGCGCCCGGCCGCGACGGCATCGATTTCGTGTCGCGCTTCTTCGCCCCCCGCGTGGGCGTGCCCGAAGACCCCGTAACGGGCTCAGCCCACAGCACACTCATTCCCTATTGGGCCGAAAAGCTGGGCAAAACCGAACTGCGCGCTCGTCAGGTTTCGCCGCGCGGCGGCGACCTGTGGTGCCGCCTGCGCGGCGATAGGGTGGACATCAGCGGCTACGCGGTGACGTATGCGGCGGGGGAGTTGCGCTTAGATTATTAGGATATGACAGCTTGATAAATCAGCAAGCAGATGAGAACGAAATTAGTCTACAATAAGCTGCAATCATTCATTGCCATGTTTATTGCTTGGTTTGCGGGCTACATCTACTTCGCCATTTACATGGTGCATTTCAGTAATTGGGGCTATGTAACTGATTTTACGTTTATACTTTCTTGGACTGGCATATTCACACTCATTAGCGCCTTTGTCTTCGTTCCAATTATTATTAAAGGCTACAATAAAACGTTTCTGACCCGACAGACAAAATTGTTTCCACTAGTTACAGGTGCGGCTTCACAGCTGGTTTTGGCTCTCTTGCTTCTGCCGTTCACTGATTTGCGGCCATTTGAAATTAGTTGGTTTTATTTTGGATACGCAGGAATTATTGGGTGTGTATTTGGCGTGTTTTATGCCATGTTTCAAATTTTCTGGCCATTTGATAGCACGAGTACTTGGTTAAGAAAGTCGCTAATAATTATTTCGCCGGCTTTATTTCTTGTCTTTTTATTTCAGCTATTTCCTTACATCACTCCTACTTTGGCTTACAAGTACTTTGGTGATAGTATCAAAGAAAAAGCAATATTTTATGTTATGGGCAAGTATAAAGTAGGGGATAAAATATCAGACCTTGAAAGTCAGCTTCCGGGACTAACTGGTCAGGGGCTGGGTCAGCCGGCCGATATCGGAATGGCATCTGGCTCGGGCTACGGTTTTTCCTACGACATTAAATTCGAGAAAGGAATCATTACTGAACTAGTAATAGATAGTAGCAAATAGAGCGGGCAGTCCTGCGACCATGGGGTGGCAGTTGTCGAGAAACTTATCGGAATTCCGTTACCTGCGGCTACGATTTCGCCGGCGCCTTTTTCTTGCCCGTGCCGGTGCTAGCGCCCAGCCGCTCGGGGTTCTCGGCCAGGAACTTGCCCCAGCTTTTGCCGCCGCTCACGGTGGTGTTGTTGCCCTTCATGTAGTGGTGGCAGAGGGCCACGGCCAGGGCGTCGGTGGCGTCGAGGAACTTGCTGGCTTCGGCGATGGGCGGCAGCGTGAGCGTCTGGCGCAGCATGTGGGCCACCTGCTCCTTGGTGGCCGAGCCCGAGCCGGTGACGGACTGTTTCACCTTGGTGGGAGCGTACTCCACGTAGGGAATCTGGCGGGAGAGGGCGGCGGCAATGGCCACGCCCTGGGCCCGGCCCAACTTCAACATACTTTGTACGTTGACGCCAAAAAAAGGGGCTTCGATGGCCAGCTCGTCGGGCAGGTACTCGTCGATGAGCTCCAGCATGCGGTCGAAAATCCGCTTTAGCTTTACGGCATGGTTCGACCCCAGGGCTTTCATGTTGATGACGTCGTAGCACAGCACGTCGACGCGCTGGCCGCGCACCTCAATCAGGGCGTAGCCCATAATCTGGGTGCCGGGGTCGACGCCCAGAATAATTTTGGGCAGCAGCTCGACGGCGGGAGCGGGGCGGGGGCGTTGGGTGGCGGGCATCTCACCCAAAGTTACGACCCGAACCAGCCCGCCGCACCAGAAACCGCCGCGGCTTGGGCAGCCAGGGCGTCCGATTCTTCCTGCTCAGGGCCCGCCCCGAAGCCAAACGAGCCCGAAACCCGCCGCGCCCGGCAGTGGCGCCGGGTGGTGTTCTGGGGCAAAATCGGGGTGACGCTGCTCACGCTGGGGCTGCTCTATAACAGCATCTTCGCGGCGCCCGATACGGCGGCGGCCTGGCGGCAGCTGCTAGCCACTACCCTCAGCGGAGCCGGGCGCGGGCCGGTGCTGCTGGCCCTGGCCCTGGTGCCCCTCAACTGGGGCCTGGAGGCCTGGAAGTGGTACCGCCTGGCCCGCCACCTGGAGCCCGTCACGTTTGGGCGCAGCTTCCGGGCGGTGCTGGTGGGCCTCACGCTGGGCTTCGCCACTCCTAATCGGGTGGGCGACTACGCCGGCCGCATCATCGAGCTGAAAAGCCGCCGCGTGAGTGCGCTGGGGGCTGTGTTTCTGGGGCGCTACTGCCAGCTGGTGGCCACGGTGCTAGCCGGCGTGGCGGGCCTGCTTTATTTCCTACTGAAATTTTATTTGAATGGCTACCCGGCGGCCGGGCTGGGCGTGAGCGTATCGGCGGTGCTTATTAGCGCCTTGGTGCTGGTGCCGCTGTACCGGTCGCGGCTGCTGCTGGCGGCGCTGGGGCTGTGGCGGCCGTTGCGGCGGTTTCGGCCGGCGCTGGCCATCATGCCCACCTACCCGGCCCGGGCGCTCACGGCGGTGCTGGCCATTTCGGGACTGCGCTACGGGGTGTTTTGCGCGCAGTTTCTGCTACTGCTGGGGGCCTATGGCGTGGGCAGCCCGCTGGGGCCTGGGCTGGCGGCGGTGGCGGGCACTTTTTTATTGAAGTCGCTGGTGCCCTCGCTTAATGCGCTGGCCGATGTGGGCGTGCGGGAGCTGTCGGCCACGCACTTGTTTGGGCTGCTGGGCCAGCCGGCGCTGCCGGTGCTTTCGGCCAGCCTGAGCTTGTGGGTCATCAATATTGCCCTGCCCAGCGCGGCCGGCCTGCTGCTGGTGCCGGGCCTGCGCGTGCTGCGCGAGAAGCGCGACGCCCGGTGATGGGCGCGGGCGCGGCGTTGCTGGTGCTGCCGGCGCTGTACGCGGGGCTCATGGTGTGGCTGCGTGCGGGGCTTCACGCTTCGCGTACCGCTTCGCTGAATGAAGAATTAAGAATGAAGAATGAAGAATTGAGGTCTACATCCAGTAATTCCTCATTCCTCATTCCTCGTTCTTCATTAAGCGAAGCGCCAACCTTCTCCATCCTCATTGCCGCCCGCAACGAAGCAGAAACCCTGCCCCAGTTACTCAGCGACCTGGCGGCCCAGACGCTGCCATCGGCCCATTTTGAAGTTCTCATTGCCGACGACCACTCCACTGATGCCACCGCCGCCATCGTGGCGGAGGCCGCCCTGGAAACACTGTTCTCGCTACGGCTCATCACGCTGCCCGCCGCCGAAACCGGCAAGAAAGCCACCTTGCACGCCGCCCTGCAGGTTGCCCGCGCTCCCTGGCTGGTGTGCACCGATGCTGACTGCCGCCTTGGTCCCGGCTGGCTGGCGGCCTACGCCACGCTCATCGCCCAAAAGCTGGCGGCCAATTTCATCAGCGGCCCGGTGTTGCTCACAGGCTCCGATACTCTGTTTGCCCAGCTCATGGGGCTGGAGTTTGCCGGGCTGGTGGGCGTAGGTGGCGCCTGCCTGGCCCGGCAGCAGCCCACCATGTGCAACGGCGCCAACCTGGCCTACCGCCGCGCTGCCTTCGAGGCCGTGGGCGGCTTTGTCGACAACGCCCACCTGGCCAGCGGCGACGACGAGTTTCTGCTGCACAAAATCCACGCGGCCTTTCCCGGTACCACCCATTTCCTGGCCCATGCCGACGCCATTGTGCGCACGGCCGCGCCGCCCACGCTGCTGGCGCTACTGCGCCAACGGGTGCGCTGGGCCAGCAAGTGGCGGCATTACCAAAGCCCGGCCTCGCGCCGCCTGGCCCTGCTGGTGCTGGGGGCCAACGTAGCGCTGGCCGCCGGGGTAGGAGCGGGGCTGGTGTGGCCCGACCTCTGGCCCTGGGTGCTGGCGGCCTGGGTGCTCAAGCTGGGCGCCGATGCCTGGTTTATGGCGCCGGTGCTGGGGTTTCTGGGGCGGCGGAAGTGGCTGGGGCTGCTGCCGTTGCTGCAGGTGTTGTATGCGCCGTATGCGCTGGGCGTGGGGCTGGCCGGCCTGCGCGGCGGGTACCAGTGGAAAGGGCGGGCGGTGCGGTGAAGGGCAACGCAGCTTAAAACATTGTTGCAGCTTTGGTGCGCCAGTATCGCAGTGCGGCAATAGCGGCCAGCAGGCCCGTATACGCGAGGGCGCATGTCAGCAAGGCCAGATAATTTGGTCGCATCGACCAGCTGGAAGGAAGGTAGTCACGGCCGATGTTCAGGAAAAGAAAGGAGCAGAAATCAAGCATCAGCCCGGTGGCTACCAGTGTGGTGACGAACGGGCTGCGGCGGAGGCGGCCGAACCAGAACAGCTGAGGCAATACGCCCTTGCAGAAAAAGGACCCCCAATAGAAAAACCAATACGGCCCTGCCATCCGATTCAGCAGGAATAAACTATCCGCTTCCGAGCGCGTGGATAGTGAGGAAAAAATGACGGCGGCCGTAGACATCACCACGCCTACCGAAACCAATAGCATCACCAGATTTGCTACCCAGAGCTGCCGCTGGAAGGTGGCGCGGTAAGCCGGCAGGGCCAGGCCGACGAGCAGCAGCAGGGAGCTCAGGATGTATCCTGTGGGCAGAATGAGGAGCAGGGCGTGCAGCAGGCTCATGATGGGCAAATTGTAGGGCGAAATGGCATCTCGCAAACGGGCGGGTTTTGAATCGAAGCGGCGGCGCAATGCACAGGGCCACAGGGAAAACAGAACGGCGAAAATCCATCCAAAAAACCGCTTCGGCGGGCTTGGATGGTAAATTTGCCGCATATATATTCCATCTCAACCCCCGGTACTCATGCGGTTCAATTCGGTTGGTTTCGCCCTTTCGGTGGGCATGGCGTTGATAGTCGTGCTGATTGGTTTCACCCTGCTTAGTGCCGCCGGCCTGGCCGGCTTTGCGGCCGAGGACGTGGCCCGGGCCAATGAGCCCGAGGCACCTAAGACGCATCAGGTTTCCGCCACCAGAACCAGCGTACCCAGCCCCGCCGCCTCGCCCGAAGAAGCCGCCGCCATTGCCGCCGGCGATGCCCTCTTCAAAGGCAACTGCGCCCAGTGCCACGCCGTGAACGAGCAGGTGGTGGGCCCGGCCCTGGCCGGCATCAGCAAGCGCCGGCCCCTGAGTTGGCTGCTGCCCTGGGTGAAAAACTCCAGCAAGGTGGTAGCCAGCGGCGACGACTACGCCGTGGCCCTGTTCAATAAATTTAACAAGCAGCAGATGCCGTCCTTTTCGCTCTCGGATAAGGAAATTGCCGCCATCGTGGCCTACATCAAGTCAGAGGAAGGGCGTTCAGAGCCCATGCCGCCGGCTGACGCTATTGCTTCGGCGCAGTAACGCCGATTATTACGCCGAAATCGCCGTCGGTTTGAGGCCGGCCAGCGGCTGGTTCGTAGCTGCGCGATACGAAGCCGTCGAGGTAGAGGGCCTGCCGGCAGCCGGCTTTTTTGAAGTAGCTGGCGAAGTCGTAGAAGCTAATTTTCTTCCGCGACATGGCCAGCAGCACGCGGCCATCGGGCAGGATGCCCACCCCGTTGCGGATTTGCACGTTGGCCGAGCCAGCGCGGAAAGCGGGGGGCAGGCGGCCGTCAATCACCAGCATCGGGCCCGATTGGGTGGCGTAGGTCACGCGGCCATCGTTGCGGAAATCGGCCGTTTGGCAGATGTGGGCGCTGCTGTCGGCGGTGAGGTAAAACACGCCGTTGGGTTTCAGGTAAAAGTTGCCCGGGCCGGAAGTGGTGTCCAGCGGCACCAGGGTTTTCCGGGCTTCGATGTATAGTCCCTGCGGCGCAAAGCCGGGGTCGAACATGCCCGCATTCATGGCAAAAACCAGCTTTTGGCCGCGGGCATCCAGCCATTTTTTCAGGCCTTCCAGGCTTTTGAACCGCTGGTTGTGGTCATCTTTCCAGTACAGCCGGAGGGGCGTCCGGCGCAAGTCGGCGCGGTAGCTGATGAAGGGCCCGCCCTCGGCCCACTGGCGGGCCAGGGGCAGGAGCAGCCCGAGCAGTACCAGTAGAAAAACAGCAGGCAGGATAACCTTGAAATTGCGCATGGCAAAGCAGAAAAAAGCCGACGGGGCGCTGCCCCGGCCGGCCGCAAACGCCCGCGCCTCCGGCTAAGCGGCGGCGGCGGTCAACATGGTGAGGTAGTAGTTGGCGCAATGAATGGTTGTCAGCAGCAGTAGCTCTTTGTGGGCCAGCCGCTCAAACGCCTCCGAGGCCCCGAGCTGGTAATCAATGCTGAGCTTGGTCCATTTGTAGTCGGGCACAATGCTCAGCAGCTCCGTTTCTTCGCCGTGCAGCAGAATGAAGGAGCTATTCAGCAAGCCTTTGTGCTTGAGGATGTAAAAATCCTCCGTGCCTCCGAAGTGGGTGCGAATCAGGATTTGGCCTTTCCAGTTCATCTTAAAATCGAGCAGCACTTGTTTCTGCTGGTCTTTGACTTCGATGGTGGTGCCCCAGAAGCCCTTGGGGCGCACGGCGTAGTGGCGGTGGTTGGCCAACATGATTTCGGCCTTGAAGGAAAACCAGCTTTCGTATTCCAGCGCGCCCACGGGGGCGTCGGCCTGCGTTAGCTCGAAGTGTTTCGTGTCGAGCGATTTTGCCTGATAATGTTGCATGATGGACGGTGAAAAAGGGGAATTCCCAAGCGGCTGTTCGGCGGCAAGCTACGCGCGTCAACGGGCTCAATCATCGTCTGCCGGATTAAATTTGCGGGCGGGGCGGCCGTGGCGGGGTGGGCGCCAAGGCCGTCCGCCCCGGCTGAGCGCAGAGCCTTTGCGGGGCTTACATTTGTCCCAAACCCATCCCGCCTGATTGCCCGCCCGTGACTGACCCCGAATTCGACCTGCTCGACGAGCTGTACTTCGTCACCCCGTTCCGCACCTTGCTCCAGAAAACCGGTCTGCCCGCCGCCGAACTCGAAGAGCAGCTCCGCAGCCTGCTGGAGCAGGGCCTCATCCGCAGCTACTGGCCCGACGTGGATACCGAGCTGGCCTACGAAACCACGTCCTTCGGCGCCATTGCCCGCGATGCGTCCTACCTGGCCTCGAAGGAAGGCCTGCTGCAGCACAATACCCGCTAGCCGTGGCCACGGCAGTTTCCGCAGCTCCTCCTGTCACGACGGCCGCCGCCCGGCCGCCGGGCTATTACGTGCGCCAGCGCCTGTGGCAAAACCGGCCCGCCGTGGCCGGCCTGGCCTTTATTGCGCTGTGCACGCTGGTGGCGCTGCTGGGCTACTGGGTGCTGCCCGACAACTCGCCCAACGCCAGCCACGGCTTCGTGCAAATCCAAAAGGAGCGGCCCGGCCTGCGCGTGCAGCTGCTGCGCCAGCCCCTGCCCGATTCGGCCCGCAACAACGAGCGCGCCGATAACCTCTTCGCCACCTGGCTGCACGGCCGCGAGCCTGACGTGCAGGAAACCCCTATCGGCGGCTACGAATTCTCAGGCGATTCCATCATCCTCAAACCCTTGGGCCAGCACTCCGCCGAAGCGGGCCGCCCGCGCCGCCTGGCGCTCTCAGCCGTGACGGGCCACGCCGGTGAGCCCGGCGTGCTGCGGCAGGAAATAAAGGACAAGCACGTCATTGTGCGCAGCTACGTGCTGGGGACCGACAAAGCCGGGCGCGACGAGCTGAGCCGGCTGCTGCTGGGCACGCGCATTTCGCTGGGCATCGGGCTGGTAGCGGTGCTTATTTCGCTGGCGCTGGGCATGGCCGTGGGCGCCGTGGCCGGCTACTTCGGCGGCTGGGTCGATTCGCTGCTGTTGGGGCTGATGACGGTGGTGTGGAGCATTCCGGGCATTATGCTGGTTATTGCCATTTCGCTGGCGCTCGATAGCAAAGGCGTGTGGGTCAGCTTCGTGGCCGTGGGCCTCACCATGTGGGTGGACGTGGCCCGCGTGGTGCGCGGCCAGATGCTGAGCCTGCGCTCGGCCACCTTTGTGGAGGCCGGCCGGGTGCTAGGGCTGCCCACCTGGCGGCTCATTGCCAAACATCTGTTGCCCAATATGCGCGGGCCGCTCATTGTGCTGGCCACCAGTAATTTTGCGGCGGCCATTCTGCTCGAAGCCGGCCTGAGCTTCCTCGGGTTGGGCGTGCAGCCGCCGGCGCCCAGCTGGGGACTCATGGTGAAGGAGGGCTACGACCTGCTGGGCACCGAGGCCGGCCTGTGGCTCACGCTGCTGCCCGGAACGGCCATTTCGCTGCTCGTGCTCAGCTTTAATTTGCTGGGCAATGGCTTGCGCGACGCCTACGACCCCAAAACGCCGGTGGCTGCTTAAGTTTGTAGCCCCGTTCGCATTTCATGCGCGATTCATACGGGCTGCTTACCTTGCTGCATGGCTTCTGTTCCACTTTCTCCCGCTGAGCCCTTGGCCGATGCGCTCGCCGCCCAGGTCGCGCACCGCGACGACCAGATAAAACAGCTGCGCCGCCAGCTGCTGCTCAAGCAGTTCGAGCTGGATACGGTGCTCGGCGTGGCCCACGACATGACGGCCCGCGACCACACCGTCGACGAGCTCTACCATATGCTGCGCCTCACCCTGCAAGGCCAGCGCAACGTGGTGCAGCTGCTGCTGCTGGCCCGCGAAGACCACGGCTTTCAGGCCCGCGTGGCCCTGGGCTGCGACCTGGCCGAGGCCGAAAAGCTGGTGCTCAGCCAACACCTGCGCGAGGGTGGCGTCACGCAGTTGCAAGCCGTGGAAGACCTGCACCTCGGCCCGGCCTGGGACCGGTACGAACTGGTGATACCCGTGCTGCGCCAGAAGCAGGTGGCGGCCTATGTGTTTGTGGGCGGTCTGCGCACCGATTTCGACCGCCAGCAGCTCATTCCCTTCCTCGGCTCATTGGCCAACACCCTGATTGGAGCCGTGGAAAACCGCCGCCTGCAGGCCCAGCGCGTGGCCGATGCCGCCGTGCGCAAGGAAATCGAAATTGCCCAGGAAGTGCAGGCCATGCTTTTCCCGCGCAGCCTGCCCAACGACGCGCACCTGGCCATTGAGCGCAGCTACGTGCCCCACACCGAAATCGGCGGCGACTACTACGACGTGGTCGAAATCGACCCGCACCGCTTGCTGCTGTGCGTGGCCGACGTGAGCGGCAAGGGCGTGCCAGCTTCGCTGCTGATGTCGAACTTCCAGGCCGGGCTGCGCACGCTGCTGCGCCAGGGCGTGGAGCTGGCCACCATCGTGCCCGAGCTCAACCACTTGCTATTCCGCAACTCAGGCGGCGAGAAATTTATTACGGCCTTCCTCGGCATCTACGACCGCCGCACCCGCCGTCTGCAGTACGTGAACGCCGGCCACAACGACCCGCTGCTGTTGCGCGACAACGGCACCGTGGAGCCGCTGAAACACGGCACCGTCATGCTCGGCATCATGGAAGAGCTGCCGATGATACGCGTGGGCGAAATCGAAATTCCGCGTCAGTCCCTTCTGCTGCTCTACACCGATGGCCTGACCGAAGTGTTCGATGCCGCCGGCAATGAGTTTGGCGAAGAGGGTGTGCTGCAGGTGCTGCACCGCAGCCGCTACCTGCCCCTGCATAAGCTGCACCAGGAACTGTTGCGTAGCATCAACGCCTTCAGCGCCCACAATGCCCAGTTTGCCGACGACGTGACGATTCTCAGTTGCCGATTTAAGTAGGGGATAAGGTAAATGCCCGGTAATCCCTTTTTCTTATCCCTTATCTCTCATTAAGCGAAGCGTCCGCCAGCCAGCTTTCGCAGCGAATGAGCAAGGCTAGGCAGATGAAAAACACCGGCCCAATCTTGTCGGCTTCCACCAACTCGTTTAGGGTGAGGTGGAAGACGATGACGACGAACGACATGGTGGCCCCGAGTATCACGCGGCGCACTTCGGGGTGGTGGCGGGAACGGTGGTAGAGGCTTTCGGCCTTGAGAAGTGCCGAGGCGATGAAGACCAGGAAAAGCAAAAAGCCGGGAATGCCTTGCTCGGCCAGCTGCAGCAGGAAGTAGTTGTGGGTGGTCGATTTCTCGGGATTATCGCTCACGTACGTACGGAAGCTCTTGATAGTGTAGCGCTTGTATTCGGGGTAGAACGTGGCCGCACCACTGCCCACAATGGGCTTATCGGCAATCATGCGAGCGGCGGCCACCCAGCGGTACACCCGTTCCATGCCCGATACGTCCTGCATTTTGTAGGTGGCTTCGAGGTGTTTCTCGAAGTTCTTGCCGTTGAAAATGGTGCGCTCGAAGTTGGGCGCGAATTCCATGTAGTTGTCGCCGGTGGTGATGTGGACCACGCCAAAAGCCGTGACCACGGCCACGACCAACAGCACCACCTTGGTGAAACGTAGGCGCATCACCACGTAGTAGAGGGCCGCAATGGGCAGCGACAGCATCGAGGCCCGCGTGTAGGACGTGACCAGCCCAAACAGCAGCAGGCCCAACGCCACCCGCCAGGCCAGCCGGGGGCCGGCCTTGGTGGCGGCCCGCATCGCAAACCAGCAAAACGGAACAAGCAGCGCCAGCATGGTGGCATAAATGACGTGGTTGCGGAAAAAAGGCCGCAGTGCCCAGTTAATGTGCTCGAAATCAAAGCCCTTGGTGGCGTGCCGGGTCACCACGTACACCACGCTCAGGCAAGCCCCGGTGGCGTAAAAGGCCGCGAAACGCCAGGAATCGGCCGGTCGGCGCACAATGAGCAGCGTGCCCAGCACAAACGGCGTGAGGTACCACACCTTGGCCAGCAGGTACTTAAAGGATTTGAGCGTATCGACCGAGAAAAACGCATCGACGGCCGTCCAGAGCAGCATCAGGCCCAGGATGATGAGCAGCGGATGGAGCCACTCGCGGCGCGGAATGTGGCCGGTGCCCAGCAGCAGCGCCGCCCCCACGCACCCCGTGAGGGCCAGCATAAGTGGCTCGGAAGGCACGTCCATGCTCAGGCCGCCAAACAGGCTGATTTCTTCCGAAAACGGCAGCAGGAAAAACAGCAGGTAATAAATCCAGCGCCATTCCACCAGCACCACCAGCAGGGCCACGGCCAGGGCCGCCGGCAGCAGCAGGGCCGGCAGGCGCGTGAGCGCCGCCGCCGCGCCGCCCACCAGCAGCAGGCCCACAAAGGCCATAAACAGCAGCTGCGGACCGTCGAAAGACTGCCGGAGCCGTTGCCAGAGGTTGGTTACGGACGGGTTCACGCCGGGCGGGCGGCACTGGGCCGGTTGCGGCGGTACAATTCCAGCAGGGCAATGAAAATCACCGACAGCACAAACGTCAGCGCCACCGAGCCCACCACAATAAGCCAGCGCACGGGCTTGATTTTCTTGGTGGCCGGGTAGGCCTTCTGCACCAGGTAGACGCTCGAAAGATGCCCTTTCAAGCTCAGCTCAGCCGTTTCAAAAGCCGAGCGGGCCGAGATGAGGCGGGCCTGCAAATCGGCCACGCGGGTGGTGAACATGCTCAGCGAGTCGGTACCCTGCACGTAGCGCTCCAGGTTGATGAGGTTGCCGCCGTCGGCCTTGGTGAGGCCGCGCAGGGCGCGCCGGAGGCCGGCCACGTCGCCGCCGCTGGCTTCGGCCTTGCGCAGGGCCGCCTCGGTTTCGATGAGCTGCTTCACCATGTAGCGGCCCTGCATTTCGAGGCCGAAGATGCCGTAGTGCTTGCGGGCGCCCACCAGTTCCTGGCGGCTGCGCTCGAAGCTGGTGCTCAGGTATTCGTAGCGGCTACGGTAGAGGTCGCGCACTTTCTGGCGGTTTTCCAGGGTGAGCTGCTGGTTCACCGAGTCGATGACCTGCACTAGGGTGTTGGCAATCTGGGCGGCCAGGTTTTTGTCCTTGTCCATGAACGTGAGCTCGATGGCGTCGCGCTCGTTGTGCACGATGGACAGGTTATCGGTAAATTCCTTGAGCACGTAGTTGTCGGCCACGTCGTCGCCGGGCGCGCCGGCCTCGTAGTGCTTGTAGAGGCCAAATTTTTTGATGAGCAGTTCGGCCACCGGCTGCGACTCGCCGATGGTGATGGCGCGGTCCAGGTCTTCGGCCCGGCCGCCGAGCTCCAGCTTGTTGCGCGACTGGCCGTTTTCTTCCAGCAGGCGGTCAGGGTCAGCCGTTTGCGGGTTGGTGGGGATGAAAATGGCGGTGGAGCGGTAGATGTTGGGCAGCAGCAGCGCCACCACAATGCTCACGACGGCGGCCAGGACCACGGCCCCGGCCACGAGGTTTTTCCAGCGGTTGATAATGGGCCCCAGGCCCACCAGCGAGAAAGAAGGTGCAGACATACAGAAAAGAAGGCGCCTGCGCTCGTTCTTTTAAATGGGAGGGAAGGGGCGGGAAGGCGGCAGGCAAAGATAGCCGGAAAATGGCCCCGTCCGGCACGCCATGCGGTTGGGCCGGTGCGTTGCGTAGATTTGCAAACCCGGCGCAACGCGTCGGTTATCCTTTCCCGCCCTTAGTTACCTCGTCGGCATCAAACGGTTTTTTGGTAATATTAGCTTCGTCGTCCTGCTCAACCTGCTGGTGAAACCCGGCTGGGTGGTGGTCGAAAACCTGGTGCAGGACCGGCTCGGGCACGCCACGTTCGGGCTGGTCACGGCCCTGTCGGCGCTCACGCTGGTGGTGGCCGCGCTGTCCGACCTCGGCCTCACGCCCTACGCCGTGCAGCGCGTGGCCGCCGAGCCCCGCTTCATGGCCGAAACCTTTCCCACGCTGCTGCCCCTGCGCGGGGCGCTCAACTTTGTGGCGCTGGCCGCCATGCTGGCCGTGGGCTGGGTGCTGGGCTACCGCGGCAACGAGCTGCTGCTGCTCGGAGCCGTGGGCGGGGCCCTGCTGCTGGCCCAGTACGGGCAGTTTTTGCGCGGCACCCTGCAGGCCCACCAGAAATTCAACACCGACGCTGTGCTCTCGGTGCTCGAAAAATTTGTGCTTCTGGGGGCCGTGCTCGTGCTGCTGCCCATCGGCCTCACGCTGCCCAACTACGTGGGTGCCCGGCTGGCTGCGGCGGCCTTCACCGCCGTGCTCACTTATGGGCTGATGACGCGCCTGTTTGGCCGCGTGCGCTACCGCTGGCAGGGCCCCGTGGCCCGCACGGCCCTGCGCGCCAGCCTGCCCTTCGCCCTCATGACGCTGCTGTACGGCGTGAATGAGCGTATCGACATGGTGATGCTCGAACGCTTGGCCTCGCCCACCGAGGCCGGCTACTACGCCGGTGCCTACCGCTGGGTCGATGCCGTGATGATGTACGCCTGGACGGTGCTGCCGCTGTTTTTTGCCAAATTCGCCAGCGTGCCGAAGGATGCCAGTGCCCAGCGCCAACTACTCATGTTCGGGCAGCGCATCGTCACGCTGCCTATGCTTTTCATCGTCGCCTTCGTGCTGTTTCGGGGTGAAGTAGTGTTCTGGCAGTTCAGCCACAGCACCCCGGCCGAGGTAGCCCGGATGACCTTGTGTTTGAAAATTCTATTCGTCAATGTGCTGGTGCACGCCTTCTTTGCCATCTATAGCACGTTGCTCACCAGCACCACCCACGAGCGCGCCGTGAGCTGGCTGGTGGCCCTGAGCATCTTCCTCAACATCGGCCTGAACCTGTTTTTGCTGCCGCGCTACGGCGCCATTGCCGCCTCGCTCGACACGCTGCTGTGCGCCTTGGCCGTGTCGGTGGGCTACCTGGTGCTGGTGGCGCGGCGCACCGGCGTGGGCGTGCCCGGGCGGCTGCTGGCCCGGCTGCTGCTGGCGTTTGGGCTGCTCTGCGGCGCCTGGGCCGGCCTGCAATACGGCCTCTATCTCAGCTGGTGGCTGGAAGCGGGCGTGATGGCCGTGGTGTTTGGGCTGATTGTGCTGGGCACGGGGCTGGTGCGAAGGAAGGAAATTATGAGCTTGACGGGAAAGAGTTAGAGGGATAAGAACGTCATGTCGAGCGCAGCCGAGACATCTCGCGTGCCAGCACTAATTCTTTTCATCAATTTGATTACTTCGGCACGCGAGATGTCTCGGCTGCGCTCGACATGACGTTCTTGTAATTCCAAAATATGACCTCAACCGCCCCGCTGCACATCGCCGTCAATACCCGTTTTCTGCTGCCGGGCGCGCACCTGGAGGGCATCGGCCGCTTTAGCTACGAAACGCTGAGCCGGCTGATAGCCCAGCACCCGGACGTGACGTTTCACTTCCTCTTCGACCGGGCTTTTGATAAGCGTTACTTGTTCGGGCCCAACGTGGTGCCGCACGTGCTGCTGCCGCCGGCGCGGCACCCATTTCTGTTCGTGGCGTGGTTTGAGGGCGCCGTAGCGCTGTGGCTGGCCCGGCACCGCCCAGCGGCGTTTCTGAGCCTAGATGGCTTCACCACGCTGGCCACCAGCGTGCCGCGCGTCACGGTCATTCACGACCTGGCGTTCGAGCATTTTCCGCTCGATGTGGGTTTGTTGCAACGCAAATACTACCACTGGTTTATGCCCCGCTTCGCCCGGGCCTCGGCGCAACTGGTGGCGGTGTCGGAAGCCACCAAGGCAGATATCGTGCAGACGTACAGCATCAAACCCGATAAAATCAGCGTGGCCTACAATGCGCCCGCCGAGCTGTTTCAGCCCCAGTCCGAGGAAGCGCAGCGCGAAATCCGGCGCCGGTTCAGCCACGGGCAGCCATATTTTTTGTTTGTAGGCGCCCTTCAACCGCGTAAAAACCTCGGCAACCTGTTGCGCGCCTTCGACTTGTTCAAAGCCCAGGGCGGCCCGGAAGCCTCGGCGGCGCAGTTGCTCATCGTAGGTCGCAAGGCCTGGAAAGCTGGTCCCATTCTGGAGGCCTATCAGCAAATGCGCCACCAGAATGCCGTGCACTTCACCGGCCGCGTGGCCGATGCCGAGCTGGCAGGGCTGTATGCAGCGGCGCTGGCTGCGGTGTACGTGCCTTATTTTGAGGGTTTTGGTATTCCTATTGTGGAGGCGCAGGCCAGCGGCTGTCCGGTGCTTACGTCCCAGGTAAGCTCCATGCCCGAAGTGGCCGGAGAGGGCGGTGCCGAACTGGTCGACCCGCACGCGCCGGAAAGCATTGCCGTCGGGCTGGCCCGCCTGTGGGAAAATGCCGGCGTGCGCCAGCAGCTGGTGGTTCAGGGGCAGCAGAACTTGGCGCGCTTCTCGTGGGCCCGCAGCGCGGAGGTGCTGTGGGAGGCAGTGGAAAAGGCGATTGGGGGCAAATAAAGTCTTGCCATTGCGAGCGGAGCTGAAGCAATGACAAGACTTCATTAAGCGAAGCGTCGTGGTTACTTTTGTAGCTCTTTATGGCGCGTCTGCATTCCTACAACTTCACCCACGTGCTGCTGCCGCAGCTGGCCTGGCGCCGCCCTGCTTCGGTGCGCCGCGAGCTGAGCGACCCTTACCTGGCGCGGGAGCTGCTGCAATACGTGTGGGAAAAAGCGGCCGAAAACCTGCCGGCCGCCGATAAAATTGCGCCCAAAGGCCTGCGCCTGAGCTGGCACGAAGTGGCCGGCCGCGCCACGGCTTTGTTCCATCTGCCGGCGCCCCAGGCCACGATGGAAGCTTATTTTTCGGCCCTGGTGTACGAGGAAGATGACGAGCCCGAAACCGAAGCCGAGGAAAAACGCCCCCGTTACTTCACCCTGGAAGCCACGCTGGGCCTGAGCTGCCCCGCCGGTGCCCCCACTCAGATAGGCGAGTGGGCCGGCGAAACGCACCGCCACCTGGGCCGCGGCCCGGCTGCCGGCCAGTCCGATACGGCCGCCGCTTTCCTGGCGGTGCTGGCCGCCGTGCTGGGCCCGTTGCCCGATACGGAAGTGCCCTTCATGCACATCGTGCGTTCCTGATGCGGCTGGGTTCCCAGCTCGAAGCGGCTTTGCTGACCCGGCCGCCTAAACTGCTGCACGCCCTGCTGCCCGGCTGCGAGTGGACCGGCCCGGCCGCCACGCCCGCCGGCGCCACCACGCTGTACCTGACCTTCGACGACGGCCCCATTCCCGAAGAAACGCCCTGGGTGCTGGAACAACTGGCGCAATACAACGCCCAGGCGGCCTTTTTCTGCGTGGGCGAGAACCTGGGCCGCCACCCCGACATTGCCCGAGCCGCCTTGGCTGCCGGCCACCGCCTCGGCAACCACACCCAGCGCCACCGCAGCGCCTGGAGCCAGTCGCGCGCCGACTACCTGGCGGACGTGGCCGAGTGCCAGCACACCCTTGGTCAGTTGCTGCCTGCCACTTCAAAAGTATCGGAGGCGGCTGTTGCGCCACTCTTCCGCCCGCCCCACGGCCGGCTGACGTGGCCCCTTTTGCCACGGCTGCAAAAGGATTACCGGGTAATAATGTGGTCGGTGCTCACCCGCGATTACGACCCCACCCTGCACCCCGAGGACTGCCTGCGCTACACGCTGGCGGCCGTGCAGCCCGGCGATGTAATCGTGTTTCACGACAGCCGCAAGGCCAGTGCCCGGCTGCGCTTCGTGCTGCCGCGGGTGCTGGCCCACTTTGCCGAGCGGGGCTTTCAGTTTCTGGCGCCGTGAGTGGGTTGCTGCTGGCTTTTTTGCTGCTGTGGCTGGGCAGTCTGGCCTATGCTACCTGGCGCTTTGCCACGCGGCGCGGCGCCCAGCTGGCCGGCCTGCTGCCCCAGCCGTTGCCCCGCGTGAGCATTCTCATTGCGGCTCGCGATGAGGAACTGGCCCTGCCGCGCTGCCTGGCCAGCCTTCGGCAGTTGAATTATCCCGCCGAGCTGCTCGAAATTCTAGTGGGCGACGACGCCAGCACCGACCGCACCGCCGCCGTGGCCGAGGCCGCCATGCAGGGCTTTGTGAGCAGTTTTCGGGTAATTCCCATCACCGACAACCTAGGCGAGGCCCGGGGCAAAGCCAACGTGCTGGCCCACTTGGCGCGCCACGCCACTACGGAGTATTTCTTCATCACCGACGCCGACATCCACCTGCCGGCCAGCTGGATAGAGGCGTTGCTGGAGCATGCGGCGCCGGGCGTGGGCACCGTCACGGGCATCACAGCGGTGCGCGGGCCGCGGCTGTTTCATCAGCTGCAGGGCATCGACTGGCTACTGTCGCTGAGTCTGGTGCAGGTGGTGAGCGAGCAGGGCCGGCCCGTAACGGCCATGGGCAACAATATGCTCGTGACCCGCGCCGCCTACGAGGCCACTGGCGGCTACGAGGCGCTGCCCTTCTCCGTGACCGAGGATTTCGCCCTATTCCAGGCGGCCGTGGCGCGCGGTTTTGGCTTCCGGCACGTATTCAGCGCCGAAGCGCGGGCCGATTCCCTCCCCATGCCGAGCTGGGCCGCTTTGCTGAAGCAGCGTCGCCGCTGGCTGCGCGGAGTAGAGGCCCTGCCGCTGCGGCTGCGTTTGCAACTGCTGGTCTTCAGCGGTTTCTGGCCGGCACTGGTGGGGCTGGCGTGGGTGGCCGGAGTGGGGCCAGCGCTAGCCGTTTGGGCTGGCAAAGTGCTGGTGCAGGGTACGCTGGCGTATCTGGGGCACCGCCGGGCGGGGCTGCGGCTGCATTGGTGGCTGCTGCCGCTGTTCGAATTTTACACGCTGGCGCTCACTTTTAGCATCATCGGCTTCCAGGTTTTTGGCGGGGCGGTGGTGTGGAAGGGGCGGCGGTATGAGTGAAATGAAGAAATAGAAAGAACGTCATGTCGAGCGCAGCCGAGACATCTCTACCGCAGCAGTAATTCCTGTCGATTGGATTAGTTGCGCGGTAGAGATGCTTCGGCTGCGCTCAGCATGACGTTCTTTTGTGCTCTATTTTCAGATTCCTGATAACTCAACGAAATGCACATCACCGACTCGCACGCCCATCTCTACTCCGAACAGTTCAAGCCAGACCGTCTCGACGCCCTGCGCCGGGCCCAGGAAGCCGGCGTGCGCACCATCGTGATGCCCAACGTGGACCACAGCAGCATCGACGCCATGATGGAGCTCGAAGCCCAGGCGCCCGAAACCTGCTTCGCCATGATGGGCCTGCACCCGTGCTCCGTCACGCGCAGCTTCGAGCAGGACCTGTACGAAGTGGAAACCTGGCTAGGGCGCCGGCCTTTCGCGGCTGTGGGCGAGTGCGGCCTCGATTTGTACTGGGATAAAACGCTGCTGGCCGAGCAGCAGGAAGCGCTGAAAATCCAACTCGAAATGGCCAAGAAGCACAAGCTGCCCATCGTGCTGCACACCCGCGAGGCCTTTGCCGAAACCGTGGCCCTGGTGGAAGCGGCGCAGGACGGCACCCTGCGCGGCGTGTTTCACTGCTTCTCGGGCACGCCCGCCGAGGCCGAGCAGGCCATCAAGTTAGGCTTCATGCTGGGCATTGGGGGCGTGGCCACGTTCAAGAATGGCGGGGCCGATAAGGTGCTGCCGGGCATTGGCATGGAACACCTGCTGCTGGAAACCGACTGCCCCTACCTGGCGCCAGTGCCGCACCGCGGCAAGCGCAACGAGCCCGCCTACCTGCCGCTGGTGCTGCGCCGCGTGGCCGAGCTGCTGGGCAAGGACGTGGCCGAAGTAGCAGAAGCCACCACGCGCAACGCGGCGACGCTGTTCAATTTGTAGGAACGCACAGAAGGGAAGCAGGAGCAAATGGCCCGTCATGCAGAGCGCAGCGAAGCATCTTTACCGCGCAACGCAATCAAAAAATGATTAGTGGCGGCGGTAAAGATGCTTCGCTGCGCTCTGCATGACCGTCGTAATTGGCTGGGGGCTGAAGTTCTTGCTGGCAAACCTGAAAAAATGACCGGCTATGCCAGCGCCGCGCCCGTTTCCAGACGAGTCAGCAGGACTTCAATATGGTCGGCGAAGGTGTTGATTTGGTCGAGGCCGGCGCGCGACTCTTCGATGTGGCCGCGGGTGTAGCGCGTCACCAAATCCTGGCCGGTGGTAAGCATTTGCTGGAGCACGCGCTCAATTTCGCGCACTTCGGGCTGGCTGCCCAGGGTGGGCTTCACCGAGGTTTGCAGCCACTGGCCCAGCGGGTTTTCGCGCAGCGAAAAGAGGGCCGGCTCGGCCTCACGCACCCCGTAGAGCACCGAGCGCAGCCGCGACTTAAACAACACCTGCTTGACGCGGGCTTGCTGAAAGTCGAATGAGGTGAGGGCCATGCGGGGAGGGGTAAGCAGAACTGGAAGAGAGAAGCAGGCGGGCTAAGCCATAATTGGGCCACAATGCAGCGCCGGCCTAGTGGCCGATGCTGCCGCTGAGGCGCTCGAGGGCCTGCCGGGCCAGTACCAAATCCGTGACTTCGTAGGCAAATACCAGGATGCCAGCGGGCTGGTCGTTCTCGCGGAACTGCTGGTAGATGAAGTTGAAGTAGGTGTCTTTGAGGGCCTTGCTGGCGTCGCGCTCGAGCTGCATCAGCATCTCGTTGCCGCGGAAGGTTTCGCCGGTTTGGTATACGTTGTCGAGGATGTCGATGATGCCCTGGTCTTTTACTTCGGGCAGCACTTCGGCCACGGTGTGGCCCAGCAGCTCGCGGTGCGGAAACAGCAGTTGGTAGTTGGGGTTCACGAACTCGTAGCGGTGCTCGGGACCGCGCAGGATGCAAATCATGGCCGGCGCCTGCATGAACAGCTGGTAGTAGGTTTCGCGCTGGCCTTCGGCTTTTTGGTAGAGCTGGTAGGCCTGCTCGGCCAGCACGGCCTGGGTTTCGTTGGCCTCCAGCAGCTCCTGCACCATCTGGCGCTGCTCGTGGATGTCGGTGGCCCCGCCCACCCACAGGTTGATGGCGCCTTGGGCGTCGCGCCGGGGCGTGGCCCGCACCAATATCCAGCGGTACTGGCCGTCGTGGCGGCGCAGGCGGTATTCTACCTGGTACAGCTCACCGGTTTCCACGGATTTTCTCCAGGTGGCCATCACCCGCTCCCGGTCGTCGGGGTGGATGCTGGTGCTCCACTGCTCGCCCGTTTGCTCCTCGGCGGTGCGGCCGGTGAAGGCCAGCCAGCGCGAGTTGAAGAAGTCACGGTTGCCATCGGCCGTGGCGGTCCAGATAAGGACGGGCAGGTTTTCGAGCACGAAGCGGGTACGGTCCTGCGACTCGGCCAGGGCGGCCTGGGCGCGCTCGGCGGCCTGAGCGGCGCGGTATTGCTCCGTGATGTTCTGGGTGCGCTGCAGGATGTATTCGAGGTGACCCTGCTCGTCGAGCAGGGGGTAGTGCGTGGCCTGCCAGTACAATTCCTCGAAGCCGCCGCCCTGCTCAGCGGGCCGGGCCAGGTCGTAGCGGATGACGGGCATGGCGTGGGGTTGCAGGTGCTGGCGCACGTGCTCGTGCGAGGCGGCAATGATGTCGCCCTGGTTCTGGTCGACGGACGGGTAGGCGTCGAACATGGACCGGCCCACGGCTTCCTCGCGCGATTTCAGCGACACGGCCACGTGGCCGTCGGTATTGTCGACGATGGTGGCATCGGGCTTCATCAGCAGAAAATTGTCCGGTAGGGAGCGGAACAGGCGCTGATAATCAACGGAAGAATCGGAAGCAGTCGAAGCAGGCATAAAGCAGAGTAGCGGTTAGCAAAACCGGGTCGAAGCGTAAAAGTAAGGAGCGCCGTCCGAAGGCGCCGGGCAGTTAAGCAGCGGCGGAGTAGCCGCGCTCCAGGGCCTGGAGTAGGGCCTCCATCTGGTCGGCGTAGGCGTTCACCTGGTCGAGGCCGGCGCGGGCCTCCTCAATCTGGCCGCGCTGGTAGCGGTTGGCCAGGGTTTCGCCGGTGCTCAGCATGTGCTGGAGCACCACCTCCAGCTCGCGCACTTCGGGGCGGGTGCCCAGCTCGGGGCGGAGCGAGGTGCGCACCCACTGGCCCACAGGGTTGTCGGCCACCGAAAAAAGACTTGGCTCGGCCTCGCGCACCCCGTAGAGCACCGAGCGCAGCCGCGACTTAAACAACACCAGCTTTACGCGGGCCTGCTGAAAGTCGAAGGAAGTAAGAGCCATTAGAAGAGAGAAAAATTCGAAGTAGAAACCAGCAAAAGGGAAAAATAGGTCGGCTACGCCAGCGGCAGCCCGCCGGAGTCGGGACCCTGTTCGCGCAGCCGTTCCAAGGCCTGGCGGGCGCGCACGAAGTCGGTGACTTCGTAGGCAAACACCATGATGCCGGCCGGCTGGCCCTGCTCCTGAAACTGCTGGTAAGTAAAGTTAAAGTACGAAGTGGTAAGCTGCTGGCTGGCGTCGCGTTCCAGCTGCAGGGGCAGCTCGTGGGCGTGGAAAGTTTCGCCGGTCTGGTACACCTTGTCGAGCAGCTCGATGATGCCCTGGTCTTTTACTTCGGGCAAGGCCTCGGCCACGGTGCGGCCCAGCAGCTCGCGGTGCGGAAACACCTGCTGGTAGAGCGGGTTCACGAATTCGTAGGTGTGCTCGGGGCCGCGCAGGATGCAAATCATGGCCGGCGCCTGCATGAACAGGTTCTGGTAGGTGGCGCGCTGGGTTTCGGCCCGCTGGTAGGTTTGGTAGGCCTGCTCGGCCAAGGCGGCCTGGGTTTCGTTGGCGCCCAGCAGTTCCTGCACCATCTGGCGCTGCTCGTGGATGTCGTTGGCGGCGCCCACCCACATGGTGATGCGGCCGCTGGCGTCGCGCCGGGGCGAGCTGCGGATGAGCAGCCAGCGGTACTGGCCGTCGTGGCGGCGCAGGCGGTACTCGTATTGAAAGAGCGTGCCGTCGGCCAGGGCTTTTTGCCAGCCTGCCACCAGGCCGGGGCGGTCGTCGGGGTGGGTGAGGGAGTTCCAGTCGACGGCCAGCATCTCGGCCTGGGTCTTGCCCGTGAATTCCAGCCAGCGGGGGTTGAAGTAGTCGGGGGTGCCGTCGGGGCGGTTGGTCCACACCAGCACGGGCAGGCTTTCGAGAATGAACTGGGTGCGGTTGCGTGATTCGTCGAGGGCCTGCCGGGCCTCGGCGGCCTGGGTGGTGGCCCGGTGCTGGTCGGTCACGTCCTGCGGAATCTGCAGGATGAACTGCAACTGGCCGTTGGCATCAAGAATGGGGTAGTGGGTGAGCTGCCAGTACCGTTCCTCGGTGCCGCCGCCCAGTTCGGCAGGGCGCTCCAAGTCGTAGCGCAGCAGGGGCATGGTGTCGGGGCGCAGGGTGCGGCGCACCTGCTCGTGCGAGGCGGCCAGGTCGCGCTGGCTCTCGGGAGCCGACGGAAAAGCTTCGAAGAGGTTGCGGCCCACGGCCTGCTCGCGCGGCAGCATCGACACAGTCACGTGCTCGTCGGAGTTGTCGAGCACGGTGCCATCGGGCGCCAGCAGCAGGTAGGAGCCGGGCAAATGGCGGAATAGCGACTGGTAATCGATGGGCGCAGAAGAATCAGTCATGAAGCAGGTATCGGGGTGCCGTAAACTACGCAGCGGGCGAATGAGGTGAGTGTGAAGCGAACAAATACGGGCAACGCAGCAACAAAGCCAGAGTTACCCGGACAGTAGTACGGAGGAAAGGCACGGTGCGGCCAACGGGCAGGTGCCGGCATGGGCATAAACTGGGCCAGTGGCTAATATTTCACGTCGAACCGGCCGTCGGTGACGGCCAGCGAATCGTGGCCGCTGAGGCTGCCGCCGTAGAGCATTCCGGCAAATGTGCCGCTCACGGTGCGTCGCTGCCGGTCGAGCTTGCGGATGAGCAGGCGCACTGGGCGGCGGGCGCTGCTGTGGTAGCCCACGTACGGAATCAGGTCGAGGGCTTCCATGTACTCGCGGTAGTGGCCGGGGCGGGTTCGCACGGTGTCTTCTCCCAGCAGGCGCAGGCCGCCCAGGGTATCGGAAAGCAGAAACGTGAGGGCGATTTCACGGTCGTAAAACACCTCGCTGTTGCGCACGCCGCTCATCGTCCCGCGTACTTCGAGCAGCGGCGGCACCGAGGAGCCCCCATATACTTGCAGCACGTTGGGCCGCCAGCCACTCCCGAGGGGGCTAGGTGAGTTTTGGCTGCCCAGCACGGTCCACTTCTGCGCGCCCAGCACGCAGCCCAGCGTATTGGCCCCGGTTTCGGTGTAGGCCGGCAGTTGGGCGCGAGCAAATTCTTCGTTGTTGTCGTAGTCGTTGCACGACTTGGTGCAGGCGCTCAGCGGGAGCAGGCTGAGGTAGGTGAGCAAGGTTCGAAAGCGCATGGCGAGGTAGGGCAGGGAAGGGTCGGTAGCGAAGAGGCCGGACATGGGCATTTGGTTGCGTGCCTGCTTATAAATATAGTGGCCCACCCGTTCCGTCGGCCTCATCGACGGTTCATCCGCCGCATCCGACGCTTCGGCAACAGGCATTTTCGCCCCGCCGCCCGGCCCGGCACCTTTGAGCCATCAACTAGCCGCTGGCTCCCATGAAAACTTCGCTCCTCCCGTTGCTCTTGCTGCTGAGCACCGCCTCCGCCGCCGTGCAGGCCCAAACCGCACCCGCCGAAACCCACCAACCCACCAATCCGGCAACCCACCTCACTGGCGTGGTCCGCGACGCCGACGGCCAGCCCCTGCCCGGTGTGAACGTATTTCTGAAAACGACCTTCGACGGGGCCAGCACCGACTCGCTGGGCCGCTTCGCCTTCGGCACCGACCGCGCCGCCGGGCCTGCCGTGCTGGTGGCCACCTTCATCGGCTACGAGCCGCTGGAACTGCCCGTGACGCTGGGCGCCGGCCCCTTGAGCCTGCCCAGCCTGCGGCTGAAAGCCAGCCGCGCCGCCCTCGGCGACGTGGTGGTGACGGCCGGCGCCTTCGAAGCCAGCGACGAGAAGCGCAGCGCCGTGCTCAAGCCCCTGGACATCGTGACGACGGCCGGCGCGCTCGGCGACATTGCCGGGGCCCTGAACGCGCTGCCCGGCACCACGCGGGTGGGCGAAACCGGCCAGCTCTTCGTGCGCGGCGGGGCCGCTTCGGAAACCAAAACTTACCTCGACGGCCTGCCCGTGCAAACGCCCTACGGCAGCGCCGTGCCCAACGTGGCCTCGCGGGGCCGGTTTTCGCCCTTCCTCTTCAAAGGCACCGTGTTCACCACCGGCGGCTACTCGGCCGAGTACGGGCAGGCCCTGAGCGCCGTGGTGGCCCTGAATTCGACCGACCTGGCCCCCGAAACCATGACCAGCGTGTCGGTGATGAGCGTGGGCGGCAGCCTGGCCCGCACCCGGCGTTGGGACCGCACCAGCCTGGCCGTGAGCGCCGACTACACCAACCTGGCCCCGTACTTCAACCTCGTGCCCCAAACCTTTGGCTGGGAAAAGGCCCCGCAGAGCCTGGGCGGCACCCTTAAAGTGGCCCACCAAGTAGGGGAGGCCGGCATGCTGAAAGTGTACGGCACCTACGCTAGCCAACGCCTGGCCCTGCGCCAGCCCGACGCCAACCCCGGCTTCGAAGCCGGCCATCCCGTGGACCTGGCCAACGACAACTTCTACCTCAACACCAGCTACCGCGCCCCGCTGCGCCGCGGCTGGAGCCTGAACACCGGACTGGCCCTCACGCAGGACGACAACCGCATCCGGCCCGACGTGCAGACCGTGCGCGACCTCGACCGCTCCGCCGTGGCCCGGCTGGTGCTCACCAACGACTCGGCCAGCACCTGGTTCAACCTGAAAGTGGGCTTCGAGGGCTACGCCCAGCGCTACCGCCAGCAGTACCAGGCCTCGGCCGAAGCGCCCACCCGCGAACTGGCCGTGAACGAGCAGCGCGGCGCCGCCTTCGCCGAAAGCGACTTGGTGCTGAGCCGCCACCTGGCCGCCCGCGCCGGCCTGCGCACCGAGTATTCGGCGCTGCTGGGGCGTTTCAATGCCGCGCCGCGCCTGGGGCTGGCCTACAAAACCGGCGCCAATAGCCAGCTCTCCGCCGCGTGGGGCTACTTCTACCAAACGCCCACCACCGACCTGCTCCGCATCAGCCACGCCCTGCAGTTTGAGCGGGCCGAGCATTATATGCTCACCTACCAGCGACAGGTGCAGGACCGCACCCTGCGCGCCGAAATCTACCAGAAGAACTACGCCCAGCTCACCACCTTCAGCGCCGCCCAGCCTTTCAACCCCGCCACCTACCAAAACGCCGGCAGCGGCTACGCCCGGGGCCTGGACGTGATATTTCGGGACCGCACCACCTTCAAAAAGGCCGATTACTGGGTGAGCTACGGCTTTGTGGACACGCGCCGCCAGTTCCGCACCGACCCGGTGGTGGCCGTGCCCACCTTCGTGGCCCGGCACAACCTGAGCGTGGTGGGCAAGTACTGGATTCAGCAGCTGCACACCCAGCTGGGCTTCACCTACGCCTACGGCTCGCCCCGCGCTTACAACGACCCCAACTTACCCGGCTACAACCAGAGCCGCCTGCCCGCCTACCAGGATTTGAGTTTGAACGCGAGCTACCTCACGCACTGGTTCGGACAGTTCACCATCGTCTACGTGTCGGCCTCCAACGTGCTGGGCCGCCAGAATGTGTACGGCTATACCTTCGCCGCCCAGCCCGACGCCAGCGGCCAGCTCCGCAGTGCCGCCGTGACGCCCGGCGCCCCGCGCATGCTGTTCGTGGGCGTGTTCATCTCCATTAATAAGAAGACGAAGGTGGATTTGAACGAGCGGCCGGACTGAGTCCTTCCGTTGACGCGAGCCCCTCACCCCTGGCCCCTCTCCGAAAAGGGACCAGGGGTGAGGGGCTACACGCGTGCCGACCTGCTTACTTCCGCAACGCTGCTTTATGCCGCTGGTGCCGGGCCAGCGCCCGGCGCACCGCGGCGGCTGTGGGCAGCTCCTTGAGGTAGCGCGGCGCGGTACCGTGCCGGTAGCGGGGCCGCCCGTCGGGGCCGGGAGAAATGTATTGCCAGACATCGGTATAATAGTGGGTGGCATGGCCGCCTGCGCCGCTTTCCTTGTCGCGCTCGTACACGTAGTTGTTCAACAGCGCCAGCAGCTCCGGGCGGCCATCGGCGGTGGCATCGACAAAGAAGACGGCCGCCAGGTAGTTGGGCAGGCTGCCGCGGTTGTTCAGCGGCAGCACCTGCACGGCGTAGGTGGCGGGCCGGTAGGGGTCGAGCACGAACACGTCGGTGCCGTCTCCATCCTCGCTCCGGCGGCTGAAAAACAGCTGCCGGCCGTAGGGGCTGGGCCGCCAGGCATGGGCCAGCAGGTGGCCGTCGTGCCCGGCGTAAGCAACCGGCAGCACGCGCCGCACGAAGGCCGAATCGGGCTCGCCCGGCCGGCGGGTGGCCATGCGGTGCCAGCGGGTGATGGCCTCGCGGCGCTGGGCGGCCGTGCCTACCCCGGGCGCCCGAATGGCGAGCCGGTAGGCCACACGAACATAGCGGCCGTTGCGCAGCTCGGGGGCGAGGTGTTGCTGGCGCAGGGCCGACAGCACGGCCTCGTTTGCGGCCGGCCCCAGCCCGCGCACCACGCGGGCTTCGGTTATGTAACCCGACCTATCGGGCACAAACTGCACCACCAAGTGGCTGGTGTCGGCGGGCACGGGTGTGCCCCAGGGCAGCAAAATGGCCACCTGCACGGCCGCCAGCAGGCTGGCCTGTTCGGCCGCGTCCAGCCGTCCCAGCGGTGGCTCGGCTAATAGGTGGCGGGGCTGGCCTGCCGGCGTTGGCGGGGCTTGGCCGCCCGATTGCCCGGCGCCACCTAGGAGCAGCGCCCACCCCCAAAAAGCGAATTCAGTCAGTGACATGTAACTTGTTGAAGAGCAGACTGCCGCCCCTACGCCGGCAGCACCACCCGGAAGGTGCTGCCCACGTCCGGTACACTTTGCACCTCAATGGTGCCACCGGCGTTTTCAATCAGGCGCTTCACCATGAACAGGCCCACGCCCGAGCCCTCGACGTGGGTGTGCAGGCGGCGAAACATGCCAAACAACTGGCCCTGCTGGACTTCGCTCAGGCCCAGGCCGTTGTCCTGTACTTCGAGCACGAGCTGGCCGGGGGTGCAGCGGGCGCGCAGCGCCACCTGGGCGGGCCGGTCGGGGGCGCGGTACTTGAGGGCGTTCGAGAGCAGGTTGTACACCACCGAGCGCAGGGTTTTGGGAGCCACGCGCACGGTGTGGCAGTCGGCTACGTCCACGGTGAGGGTGGCCGCGGCGGCCTCGATGAGCGGGTTCAGGTCGAGCTGCACGCCACCGATGAGGTCGGGCAGGTCCACGGTTTCGGTGGCTTCGGCGCGCTGCAGCTGCGAAATGTTGGTGAGGTGGCCAATGGTTTGCTGGAAGCGCGTCACCGAGCCCTGCATCATATCGAGCAGGCGGGGCACCAGGCCGCCGTGCAGCACGGCGGGGGGCAAGTCGTAGCGCAGAGCCAGCAGCAAGCCCTCAATGTTGGCAATGGGGGCTTTGAGGTCGTGCGAGGCCGTGTACACGAAGGTGTCGAGGTCGGCGTTGGTGCGGGTGAGGCGGGTGTTGGTGTCCTGCAGCTCCTCGTTGGTGGCCTTCACCCCCGCGTTGATGGCGGCCAGCTCCTCGTTCAGGTCCTGCACCTGCTGGCGGGCGCGCACCTGCTCGGTCACGTCCACGGCCACGCACATGACGCCCGTGATGCGGCCCCGCGCGTCGCGCATCGGCTGGTACACAAAGGTGAAGTAGCCGGTTTCGTGGGGCTGGTGGCGCCGGAGGCGGGCGGGCTGCTCCAGCGCCCGGTAGGGCCGGCCCGTGCGCCACACCTCGGCCAAAAACTCGGGGAAGCCCTGGCTGGCCAGCTCGGGCATCACCTCAAAATAGGGCCGGTCCAGCAGCTCGGCCAGCGACGGGCCCAGCAGCTCGCTCATGGCGGAGTTCACCACATCGACAATGTAGGTGGGCCCGCGCAGCACAAAAATGGCCACCGGGGCCTGCTCAAAAATGCGTTGCAGCTCGGCCTGCCGGGCTTCGCGCTCCTGGCGGGCCAGCACCTTGTCGGTCACGTCGTGGGCAAACACGAGGATGCCCTGCGCCTGGGCCTTGCCGTCGGCCAGGGGCTGGTACATGAAATCCAGGTAGCGGCGCTCGGGCTGGCGGGTGGCAGGGTGGAGCAGGTCGAGCGGGGTTTCGAGGCCGATGTGGGGCTGGCCGGTGGCATACACGCCGTCGAGCAGGTCGGTGAAGCCCTGCGCCACCACTTCCGGCAGCACCTCGGCCACCGGCTGGCCCAGCTGGGCACGGCCGTCCACAAGCGCCTGGTACCGCTCGTTGATGAACGAAAACCGGTGCCGGGGGCCGTGGAGCGTGGCAATGGCGGCCGGCACCTGGCCCAGAATCTGGCCCAGCAGGGCCTGCTGCATCCGGGCCTGCTCGCGCTGCTCTTCGGCCTCGTGCTGGGCGGCCCGGGCCTCGGCCGAGCGGGCCGTCACGCGCAGCTCCAGCTCCTCGTTCAGGCGTTGCATCTGCTGGCGGGCCCGCACCTGCTCGGTGACTTCGGTGGCCACCACCATGGCGCCGTAGATGCTGCCGTCGGCCTCGTACATGGGCACGTACACGAAGTCCCAGTACACGGTTTCGCGCTGGCCGTTGCGGTCGTGCTGGGCCTCCATGGCGTGGGCCACGTGGGGCACGCCGGTGGCCATCACACCATCCAGCAGCTCTTCGTAGCCCATGCCGGCCACCTCGGGCAGCGCCTCGAACAGGCCCTTGCCCATGAGCTGCGCCCGGGTGCGGCCCCAAAGCCGGGCCACGGTAGAGTTGGCCAGCTCGATGACGTAATCGGGGCCGCGGTACACGGCAATGGCCAGCGGGGCCTGCTCAAACACCCGCTCCAGCTCGCCGCGCTGGCGCTCGGCCTCGGCGCGGGCGTCCCGCTCGCGGGCCTGGCTTTCGCGCAGGATGTCCTCCATGGCCGTGCGGGGTCCTTCGGCCGCGTCGAGAAAACTCACCACCAGCTGCGCGCCGTGCCGCCGGGCGGCCACCTGAAAAAAGTTGTCGAGGCCGTCGGCCTGGTAGTGCAAGGTCAGCTGGCCGGGCTCCTTGGTTTCGAACGCCTGCCGATACATGCCAAATACGCCGTTGGCAAACGTGTCGGGAAAGCGCGTCCGTAGGGAGCCGCCGGGCTGCTCGGACAAGCCCATCAGGCGCTGGGCGGCGGGGCTGAGGTAGTCCAGCCCGAAGTCGACAATTTCGCCGCCATCGGCCGCGTAGATGGGGTGCAGCAGGGTGATGGCCGAAAGCGAAACATCGAGCACGGTGCGCAGCAGGCCGTCGGAAGCCGGCAAGCCAGCCGGGGGGGCAGCAGAGAAAGAGTCAGGCATTCAGAAGGAAAGCAGGCCGGGAAACCGAAGATATGCGCCGGGCAGCTGCTCGGCGGCGTGCCCCGGCTGGTCAGTATTCGGAGGAATCGGACACAAAGTTGCCGGCCCAAACCGGCGGGTTCCCTCCCGGCCCCGCTGCTTTTCCTGAAAGCCGCTAAAGCGGCTGCCGGGGCCGGCGGTGCCAGCCCCGGCGGCGTGCCTACCGGGCCCCGAACCGGTAGCGCAGGCCCAGCGCGTTGCTGGTGCTGAGGCCCTTGTAGAGGTAGGATTGGTCGGACCAGACGCCACCGTTCAGCAGCAGGTCGTAGGTCAACTCGAAGCGCGGGGCAATGCGGTAGCGCACCCCGGCGCCCACGCTGAGCACCAGGTTATTGAAGGAGCTGCGGTAGTCGTAAGGTGCAGTGGTGAAGGTGTTTTGCAGGCTGTCGGAGCGAATGCCTTTGCTGCGGCTGCTGCTGTGCTCCAGGCTTAGCCCGCCCAGCGCGTCGAACTGCAGGCGATGGGCCAGGTTGCGCGTGAGGGTGTAACGGGCCAGGGCCGAAACCGATGCCCGGCGGTTGGTGTAAGTGCCGCTGGCTTCGGCGTAGGACGCCGGGTTATTGGGGCTGTAGTACACGTAGTAGGCCGAAGCGTAGTTCTGCGAAATGCCGCTGTAGGCCACGCCCACCTGCACGGCCAGCCGGGGGCGTAGCTGGTAGCCGGCCGTGAGCTGCAAAGGCACGCGCACGTTTTCAGCCGAAGTCCCGATATACTCTCGGCCGAGCCGCTGGTAGTAGCTGCTGTAGGCGCCCAGGCCCACGTAGAAACGGGGCGTCGGGGCAGGGTCGGGGGCAGAAGGGGCGGTTTGGGCGGGGCTGAGCAGGGGGGCGGCCACGAGCAGGGCGCCAAGGGCAAGGCGGGGGTAACGCATGAGGATAGGAAGTGGTGAAGTGAAGGATTTGCATCGATGATGCCTTCGCCCCGGAATGCGTTGCACGGACCACCGAGATTCCCGTCGCCGGCCCTGCCCACCGCCTTCAAAAACCCAGCTGGAAATGCCGCCAGGAGGGGTCCAGACACTTTTTTTAGCCCACTGCGCTAGGGCTGGCCGAGGCGGTAGCGCACCCCCAGCGCCGAACTGCCGGTGAAGTTGCCGTAGTAGGCCGGAAAGGTCACGTTGCGATTGGTGGCGACGTCGAAATTGAGTGTGAGACGGGGAGTCAGGTGGTAGCGCAGGCCCAGGCCGGCCGTCAGGAGCAGGTAGTTGCTGGCGACGCGGTTGGAAAAGGGGATGGTCTGGTCGGGGCCCGCCGCGAGGTTGGTCTGGTACCCGTGGGAGGAATGGCTGCTGCGCACCAGCGTGGCCCCGCCCAACACATCAACCTGAAAGCGCTGCGTGGGCTGGCGCTTGAGGGCATAGCGGGCCAGGGCCGTCACCGTGGCCGTGCGGTTCGTGGCCGCACTATGGTACTGGTAATGAGTGAGCATGCCAGTCACGGAGTGCGTGTAGTATTCGTCAATGTCATAGTCCGAGGTGAAGCCCCGGTAGGCCACGCCCAGCTCCAGGGCCAGGCGCGGGCGCAGCTGGTAGCCGGCCGTGAGCTGCACCGGCACCCGGAAGCCGGTGTAGTTCGGCTGCCACACCCACACGTTCTGGTAGTTGCTATGAAAGGCGGCCAGGCCTACGTAAAAGCGGCCGGCCGGTGCGGGGGCGGCCGTTGGTTCCTGGGCGAAACTCCGCAAGGGCAGGGCCAGCAGCAGGGCGCCAACGGTAAGGTGGGGGTAGGGCAGCAGCATACGGAAAGGAGGTAAGGGATGGAAAGATGATTTAAATATCGGAGCAAAGCGCCGGATGGCCTAGCCTAACTGGATTGGGCCGCAGAATATTGCCGGGCCCGGCCAAACGGGCCATCGCCCCAGCCGACGGTTCATCCGCCTCATCCGACGCTTCGGCAACGGGGAGTTGAAGGCCGGCCCAAGGCGCGGCCACCTTTGAATCATCAACCACGGCAACCCCGCCGCGCCACTTCAACCCCCGTCCAATTCCATGAAAACCGCCCTGCTCACCCTCGCCCTGGCCGCCGCTTCGTTTGCCGCCGCCGCTCAGTCGCAGCCCGCTGCCGCCGCGCCCGTCGCTGCCGCCGCGCCGGCCGATGCCTACACCGCCATGATGACGGCCACCATCAACGACCTGATGAGCACCGGCGACCCCGCCGCCCTGCAGGCCGTGGCCGCCAAGCTGGAACGCGCCGCCAGTGCCCGCCCCGCCGACTGGCTGCCCCGCTACTACCAGTCCTACGCTCTGCTCATCAACGTGTTCCAGAGCAAGGAAGACGGCGACGCCAAGGACCGCACCCTCGACCAGGCCGAGGCCGCCCTGGCCCAGGCCCGCAAGCTGCACGGCGACGAATCGGAGCTGCTCACGCTGCAGGCCTACATCTACCAGGCCCGCCTGGGCATCGCGCCCATGCTGCGCTCCATGAAATACTCGGGCATGGTGAACGAGGCCGTGGCCCAGGCCAAAAAGCTGAACCCCGCCAACCCCCGCGCCTACCTGGTGGGCGCCAACAACGTGAACTTCACGCCCAAAATGTTCGGCGGCGGCCCCGACGTGGCCAAGCCTCTTTACGAAGAAGCCCAGGTGCGCTACGCCGCCTTCACGCCTGCCAGCCCGCTGCTGCCTAACTGGGGCCAGCGCCAGTTGCAAGGCCGTTTGAAACAGTACGCGGCGGCCACGTCGGCCGCTACGGCGGCCAAGTAGAGCCGTAGCGCGGACTTTGTAGTCCGCGCCCCCCGCGCATTTCACAATCGGGCAAACGGCGTGGGGACGCGGACTACAAAGTCCGCGCTACGGCTAGCGCGCCCCACGGCATGACGTTCTGCCATTAATTACCGCCTTATTCGCCTTTACTTTGATGCAAACTTCCCTGCCTGCTGCCGTGGCCGTTCCCGAGTCTCCTTTGCCTTCGATGGCTCCCGTGTTTCGCGCGCCCAACACGCTGCGTTCGCTGGGCCGGGCCATGCGGATTATTCTGCTCATGGCCGTGGTCATCAGCCTGCTGGTGAACCCACAGGCGCTGCACAGCGTCCAGGCGTTTGCCATCACCTATGCCTACACCGTGATGTACAGCACGGGCCTGTGGCTCACCAACGGCTACGTGGTGGAGTGGCTGAACCGCCGCTACGCCTGGACCACGCAGCCCCTGCGCCGCCTGCTGCTCACGCTGGCCGTGTCGCTGGGCGGCTCGGTGCTGGTGATTGTGCTCATGAACGCCGTGCTGCTGCTGCTGCTGAACAAGCCGCTGGCCCAGCTGTGGTCGGCCGATGTGTACTGGCAGATTCTGGTGCCGCTGATTATCACCGTCATCATCTCGCTCTTCAACCACAGCCGGGCCTTTTTTCTGCAGTGGCGCGAGGCCGCCGTGCGCGCCGAGCGCCTCGAAAAGGAAACCGCCGTGGCCCGTCTCGACTCCCTGCGCCGGCAGGTGGACCCGCATTTTCTGTTCAATTCGCTGAACGCCCTGACCAGCCTGGTGGAGGAAAACGACCCGCCGCGCGCCGTGCGCTTCATCCGCCAGCTCTCGCAGGTGTATCGCTACGTGCTCGACAGCGAAAGCCAGGAGCTGGTGCCGCTGGCCGACGAAGTGCGCTTCGCCGAAAACTACCTGGCCCTGCAGAAAACCCGCCTCGGCGACGCCCTGGCCGTGGACATGCAGCTGCCCCCCGCCGCGCTGCACGCCTTTTTCGTGCCTCCATTGGCCCTGCAACTGCTGCTCGAAAACGTCATCAAGCACAACACCGCCTTCCAGGCCGACCCGCTGCGCGTGGCCGTGACGCTGGACGCCGCTGCCCACACCCTCACCGTGCGCAACACCCGCCGCCCGCGCCGCCTCGCGCCGGGCGAGTCGTCGGGCCAGGGCCTGAAAAACCTGTCCGCCCGCTACGCTTTCCTCACCGATAAGCCGGTGGCAATAGGGGAGGAAGCGGGCGAGTTCGTGGTGACGCTGCCGCTTTTAGTCATTTAACAATTAACATTTATCATTTAACACGCAGATGTCTTATTTGCCGGGCCATTGTCCCAAAATCACAACTGCCACTAAAGCGCCCGCAGAACAACTGTTAAATGTTAAATGATAATTGTTAAATGAAATTAAGCGCCCTCATCGTCGAAGACGAACCTCTCGCCGCCCGCCGCCTGGCCGATATGCTGGCCCGCCAGCCCGACCCCGTGCAGGTCATCGGCACGGCCGAAGCCGTGAGCCAGGCCGTGCAGTTGCTCCAGGCGGGCCCCGCGCCCGACGTGCTGTTCCTCGATATTCACCTGGCCGATGGCCTGAGCTTTGAAATCTTCGAGCAGGTCACGGTGCGCTGCCCGGTCATCTTCACCACCGCCTACGACCAGTATGCGCTGCAGGCCTTCAAAGTCAACAGCGTCGATTACCTGCTCAAGCCCATTGACGAGGAGGAATTGCAGGCCGCCCTGCGCAAGCTGCGCGAACGCCTGCCCGCCGCACCCGCGGCCACCCCGGCCCCCGCCTTCGACCCCGCACTACTGGCCCAGCTGGTACAGCAGATGCAGCAGGGCGCGCCGCCCGCTGCCAGCTACAAAACCCAGTTTGTGGTGCGCGTGGGCGAGCACCTGAAAGTGGTACCCCTCGACCAGATTGCCTACTTTTTCAGTCTCGAAAAAGCCACCTTTCTGCAAACCACCGAGGGCCGCAAGTTCGTGGTCGACTACACCATGGACCAACTCGAAACGCTGCTCGACCCGCGCCGCTTCTTCCGCCTCAACCGCGCCTACCTGGCCCAGCAGTCGGCCATCCAGGACATCATCCACTATACCAACTCCCGCCTCCAAACCGTGCTCAAGCCCACCGCCCCCGATGCCCAGGTGCTGGTGAGCCGCGAGAAAGTCAACGTCTTCAAGAGCTGGCTGGACAGGTAGTTTTAACTAATATTGAGGATGTAATTTTGCTGCCTCTTATTTCATGACCACTGAGACATCTTTGAGATAGTAGTTAACATGTAGTTTTAAATCACACAATAATAAAAACAGAAAATATGGCAACCCGGATAATTTTCTCAGATGACAATGACAATGAAATGGAGTGTTATCTTAACAAAGAAGAAAAGGTGTTTATAAGTGTTGGTCCAGCAGGAGATGACGGTATGATGACTGGTTATATCACTCTCGATAAAGGTGATATTTCTCAGCTGATAGATGTGTTATCCGAGCTTAAAAAGGAAATGGAAGGATAAGAAAATCTACCCCATTCGCAACCGGCGCAGCTCCAGCTTGAAGCCGGGTAGTACGGGCCCGGCCACCAGCTCCTGGTCGAAGCCCACCACCGGGCGCACGGGCCGGCTGGGCTCGAAAATATACACTGACTCTGTGTCCGGCGCGATGAGCCAGCCGAGCTTGGCCCCAGCTTCAAGCCAGTGCTCCATTTTACGCATGGTATCGGTGAGGCGGTCGGTAGGGGAGAGCAGTTCTACCACAAAATCGGGGCAGATGCGGGCGAAGCCGCACCGGTCGTCGGGGCTCAGCGCGTTCCAGTTTTCCCAGGCTATCCAGCTAGCATCGGGCGAGAGCATGGCCCCGGTATCGAGGGTGAAGCCGGCGGAGGAGTCGAAGGTCTTGCCCAACTCAGTTTCCACGTTCCAATTGGCCAATTGACGGGTTAACTCGCTGTTAGACGCACCGGTTTCAGAATTGGTAGGGGGCATGATGGTGATTTGGTGTTGCGCATCGCGCTCAATGCGTTGGTCGCGGTTGTCCATGCAAAACTGGTAGAACTCGTCGTCGCTGAGGCGTTCGAGTACAGGGCTTTTTAGCTTAATGGCAGTCATGGCAATGAGGATTAGAGCAACAATATACGCCCAAAGCTACCCTTCCAGCCACGCCTTCACGGCGCCGGCTTTCTCGCGGCTCACCAGCACTTCCTCAGCCGGCGCGGGGTGTAATTCGACCAGCAGCTTGCCTCCAAAATGCGGGTGCAAGCGGCGTACGGTGGGCAGCTGGGCAATAAGCTGGCGGTTGAGCCGGAAGAACTGGGCGGGGTCGAGCAGGCCTTCCAACTGCTCCAGCGTGTAGTCGAGCACGAAGCGCCGGCCGTCGGTAGCCACCAGCGTCACCGTTTCGTGGCGGCTCAGAAACCAGGCTGCATCAGCTACGGGCAGGGGCAGCAGCTGCTCGCCCTGCCGCACCAGAAACCGGGTTTTGTAGGGCCGGCCGGGGCGCGGCAGGGCATCAAGCAACCGCTCGATGGCCGAATCTTTCGGCCACTGGCGCAGCTTGGCCAGGGCGGCCTGTAGCTCGGCCAGCTTCACGGGTTTCAGCAGGTAGGCCACGCTGTTGGCCTGGAAGGCGCGGATGGCATAGGCATCGTAGGCGGTGGTGAAAATAACTGGGCTGGGTACCACGGCCTGCTCCCAGATTTCCAGGCTCAGGCCATCGGCTAGCTGAATGTCGCTGAGAATGAGGTCGGGCGCGGGGTGTTCGGCCAGCCAGGCCAGGGCGTCGGCCACGGTGTCGAGCACGGCCAGCACCTGGGCCTCGGGTGCGGCCTGGGCCACGAGGCGCTGCAGGCGCTCGGCGGCAGGGTACTCGTCTTCGAGAATCAGAATGGTCATGACAGGCGTGGAGTGGGAGCGGGCAGCAGGGGCAGTTCGACCACAAATTTGTCGCTGGTGACGCAGGTTTCTACCGGCTGGGCAGCGCCCAGCAGTTCGTAACGCCGGCGCACGTTGACCAGGCCCGTGCCCGTGCCGGGCGTGAGGCCGGCCGTGCGGGGCCGCAGGGTGTTTTTGACCAGCAGCACTGCCGGATTTTCGGCTGTGACGGCGATGCGCAGGTGCAGCGGCTGGGCGCGCGAGGCCACGTTGTGCTTTAGCGCATTCTCCACCAGCAGCTGCACGCTGAGGGGCGCCACGTGCCGCGCCAGGGCCGCCGGCGCTACCTCGGTTTCCACCACCAGATTGTCCCGAAAACGCGCTTTGTGCAGCCCCAGGTAGGTTTCGACAAATGCCAGCTCTTCGGCCAGGGGCACGGTGGCCTGGCCCTGGGCCAGCAGCACGTAGCGGTACACGTCGGCCAGCTGCTCCACAAACTGCTGGGCGGGCGCATTGTCGGGCTCGATGAGGGCGGCCAGCGTGTTGAGGTTGTTAAACAGGAAATGCGGGTCGAGCTGGCTTTGCAGGGCGTCGAGCTGGGCCTGGGTCTGGGTGCGGGCCAGCTGCTCGGCGCGGTGCAGGTTGTCCTTCCACTGCTCGAAAAAATACATGGCCTCGTAGAGCGTGAGCACCGCCACGGTGGGCACCAGGCTGAAGCGGATTTGCTCGCCCAGCGCGTCCCAGGCCAGCGGAAAGAAGCGGGGCAGCAGCGTGTGCATGGGCAAAAAGAGCACCACCGAAACCAGCGCGGTGAGGAGCAGGGCCAGCCCCGCCAGCAGCCAGAGGCGGCGCGGCGTCTGCTCGGGGCGGGGCAGGCGGCGCCGCAGCCCGGCCCACAGCTGGCGGTTGCTCAGCCAGTAGCCGGTGGTGAAGTACAGCGAAATCAGCCAGTGCCCAAGCAGCAGCAGCTCGCTATACCCGCCCGCCGGCAGGGTGAAGACCGTAATCAGCAGGCTCAGCAACGGGATGCCCCAGCGCAGAAAGCGGCGGTCGTTGAGGGTTGGCATGAGGGTTTTTTAGTTCTGGTGATGCAGCGCGTGGAAGCACAGTAGCGCGAACTTTGTAGTTCGCGTCCCCGCGCCGTTTGCCAATCGTTGGAACGGCGCGGGGACGCGAACTACAAAGTTCGCGCTACTGCCCGCTACTGCCCGCCGGCCCACAGCGGGCGCCCGGCCAGGGCCAGCGCAAACAGCCCGCCCACGGCGGCGGCATACAGCGCGGCACCCGTCCAGGTGAGGGGCACGGCCCCGCGCGGCACCCAGCGGCTGGCGGCCCAGCCCAGCAGCGGCAGCACCTGCAGGGCGTGCATGCCCAGGAAGTGCGCAATGCGCAGGTCGCCGGCGCGGGTGCTCCAGCCCAGGCCGGGCAGGCCGGGGCCGCCGTCGGGCGCGCCCACGGTGTGCTGGTTGTGATGAATCATCATGCCGCCCAGCACGCTGCCGACGAGAAACAACAGCAGCCCCAGGCGCACGCCCCATGCGTAGCTGGCCGGGCCGGGCAGCGGGTGCCGCCACACCAGCCACAGGGCCCAGGCCGTCATCAGCGTATTCACCAGGATGAAAATGCCCATGAGGCCAAACAGCACGCCATTCAGGGCCGAGCTGGCGTTGTAGTGCGAGGTGGTGCCGCGGGCGGCCTGCACGAAAATCACGCCCTGCTCCACCACCATGCTCACGGCCACGCCCCAGCTCAGGAGCTGCACGGCCCGTTGCGCGGCCGGGGGCAGGTCGGCCAGCAGCCAGCCCAGCGTCCAGGCAAAGGCCAGAATGGACAGCGCGAATTTCAGCGGCTTCATCCAGGCGGGCGCGCCGGTTATCAGGCGGTGGTCGATGAGCAGGAGCGCGAGGGCCAGCACGGCCAGGGCCACGTTGACCCAGCCCGTCCAGGCCAGCACGGGGTTGGCGCGGTGCAGCGTGCGCAGGGCCGTGCCCACCGAGGCGAAGACGGACCCGGCTGGGGCCGGGGCGGAGAGGAGGGAGGATGGGAGAAGCATCGTTTTCAGGGCGTTGGTTGACGTAATTGATTGGCAGCGGAGCGACGGGCGGGGCCTTCAGCCGCGCTTGCGCTGGGGGTGTTTGGCCAGGGCTTTCATCCATTGCAGCGCCCTGCCAAACGGTTCAGGCGAGGCCTCGAAAGCCGTGTTGTGGCCCAAGGCCGGAAACAGCCGGTACTCGTAAGGCTTGCCCTGTGCCTTGAGCGCATCGAGGTGTTCCATCGACAGGTGCACCGGCACCTGGATGTCCTGGCCGCCAAAGAGCCACAGCCCCGGAATGTCGAGCGTTGCGAGGGCCGCGCGGGCATCGGTATCGGTAAAGGAGTAGCGGTCGGGGTCGTGGCGCAGGTGCTCGCGGGCCTCGGCTTCGGTGTGCGTCGCCCAGAAATCGCGCTTCCCATCCGTAAAAAACTGGAAGCGCAGCTGCTCGCGGGCCGTAATCACCGGGCCGCTGAACAGCACCAGGAAGCGCACCGCGCGGTTCAGATTGGCGGCCAGCGGAATCACCCAGCCCGCCTGGCTGAACCCCAGCAGGCCCACGGGCCCGTGCCGGGCGGGCAGGTGCGCCAGCAGGGCGGTGGTGGCGGCGCTGGCATCGGCGGCCAGCAGGCGCAGGTTGGCGGCGTCGATGTTGTTGGTGCCCACTTCCGGCCCGGCATACACCCCGCCCGATTCGCCCGCGCCGCGCTTGTCGTACGTGAGCACGGCCAGGCCCTCTTCCGCCAGCCGCGTCGCCAGCTCTGTCATCCGCTTTTCCGGGCCCGACCCGTGCACGAGGACTACCGCCGCCACCGACTGCCGGGGGGTGAAAACCGTGCCCGCCAGCGTCACGCCCGCACTCTCGAACCGGACATTTTCCGTAGCAACCCCCGGGGGCGTGGCCCGCGCCCACCGGGGCGAAGCCAGCAGCAAAAGCGTCAGTAGCAGCCAGCCGCGCCCCCCGTGCCGCGCAGTGATATGCTGTCGGGGCTGTTCGAAGGTCGGTTCGGCATTGGTGGAGGGCACGCGGGTATTCATCGGGATTATTCCGTATTGGGTGTGTAATGAATGCGTTGCGGGCCGGCGGTGGAGCACATTTTTGCCCACGCCGAGGAGCCGCGCCCGACGATGTGCGCGCTACTGCCCCACCAGCCCCGAAACCGCGCTAGATAGCCGGCACCGCCGGACGCGGGTACCAGCGCCGCACCGCCGCGTACAGCAGCAGCCCCAGCGGCCCGAGCATGAAGGTGGCCACCAAGCAGGGCAGCAGCAGCAGGTGCGGCACCGCGCGCCGCTGCGCGTCGCGGCTTTCCCAGATGCCCACGGCCATGTCGAAGCACAGGTAATGCACCCAGCCCGCCGTCAGGGCCCACGGCTCGCGGAACAGCGCAGCCACCTGCGCCAGAGAGTTGAAGCCCGCGCCCGGCGCCGGGTGCGCCACCGTCTGGTAGCCGATGACAGCCACGTAGGTAGCGGCCAGCAGCAAGGGCAGCGCGCCGCTGAGCACCACGGCGCGGGTGCCGCGCCAGCGCGGGGCCAGGATGAGCAGCAGCCAACCCAGCACGGCCACGTTGCTGGCGATTTTGAAGAGGAGGTCGGGCGTGAGCATGGGCGTTTGGTGTTCGGTGCTTGGTGCTTGGTGTTCGGTGCTTGGTGCTTGGTGCTTGGTGTTCGGTGCTTGGTGCTTGGTGTTCGGTGTTCGGTGTTTGGCAGTCAGACCGAACACCAAACACCGAACACCAAATACCTATTTCATAACAACTGGGTCAAACTTACGCGCTTGCCCGGCCGGCTGCCAGCGCAACGAGGGCCAAGCGGCGAAAGCGCGGGGCGAAGCGTCGGAACGGCCAGGGCGAAGCAACGCAACCAATTGGCCGTTGGCCGAATCGTATCTTTCCCAACCCATTTTCACGCGCCCTTCTGCTGATGTTCTTTCCCTTGTCCACCCTGGTGGTAGGCGCCGCGCTGCGCCTGCTGCCCGCCCCGCCCACCACCGCCACCCTCAGCGGCCACCTCGACCACGCCCCGGCCGGCGACACCCTGCGCCTCGCCTACGGCGCGCACCAGGGCCGCCAGCAGCTGCGCGCCGTGCTCAGTCCCACCGGCGATTTCACGGTGAAAGTGCCCGACCTGCAGGCCGGCACGCCCGTCGATTTCTACTACGCCCGCCAGCACGCCAGCCTCTACCTGCAGCCTGGCGACAACGTGCGGATGACCCTGGACTTTCCGGCCTTCGACGAAAGCCTGCGCTTCACCGGCCGCGGCGCCGATGCCAACACCTACCTGGCCGAGTCGCTGTGGCAGTTTGAGTTTGGTCCGGGCAGTGCCGCGGCGCGCCCCCAGCCCACCACCACGCCCGCCCAGATGCGGCAGCAGGCCGATGCCTTCCGCCAGACGCGGCGCGCTTTCCTGGCCAGCTACGCCAAAGCCCACCCGCTGCCGGCCGATTTCCAGCGTGCCGAGCTGCTCGATATGGACCTGGGCTGGGCCGTTGCCCTGCTCGAATACCCGGGCGCCTACCGCAGTCTGGCCAAGCAGGAGCCCGTGCTGCCGGCCACCTACTTTGACTTCCTGCAGCAGCTGCCGCTCCAGCAGTTCGACCAGTACCTCGGCGAGCGGGGCGGCAAGGGCAACACGGCGGTGATGCGCTTTCTGAGCTCATACGCCAACCGCCTCGCGCCCGGCGGCCTCCTCAGCGCCGACCCCGCCGAGGCGCCCCGCCACTACGCCCTGGCCCGGGCCGACTTCGGCCCCAACCCGGCCAGCATCGACCGGGCCATGTCGCAGTTCTACCTCTGGAAGCTCGATTCCAGCCTCGACGGCGTGGTGGCCGCCTACCCCACGTTCCGCGCCCACAACCGCGACTCCACGGCGGCCCGCACCTTGCGCCTGCTCCTGCGCCAGCAGCTGGCCGTGCGGGAAGCCATGCCCGCCCCGGCCTTCGAGCTGCTCGACCACACCGGCAAAAAAGTTTCGCTCCAGGACCTGCGGGGCAAGGTGGTGTACCTCGATTTCTGGGGCACCTGGTGCAAGCCGTGCATGCAGGAAATGCCCGCCAGCATCGAATTGAAGAAGAAATTTGAAGGCCGCGACGTGGCGTTCGTCTTCATTTCAGTGGGCGATAAGGAAGACAAGTGGCAGAAAGTGCTGGCCACCGAGCGCCTCACCAGCCCCAACAGCGTCCACCTGCGCAGCCCCGAGGGCAACGACGTGGCCAACCGCTACCAGGTTACGGGCTACCCCACCTACTGGCTCATCGGGCGCGACGGGCGCATCATCACCCGCATCGCCCCGCGCCCCAGCGCCGGCCCCGAGGCCGTGGCCGCTATCAATGCGGCGCTGGCCGGGTAGCGGCTAAGGTATTTGGTCAAACAATCCGTCTGCTGACGGCAGGGCGCCCGGTTGCCCGGCGTGGCAACAACTTCGCCGAAGCTGGGCCGTACTCCGTCTCGCTATGGTTCCGTTGTCGCGTTTTGTGTTGTGGGGAGGGTTGTTGCTGCCCGCGGTGGGTTGGGCGCAGGTCGACCTGTCGGCGCCGCGCGATACCGTGGTGGGCCGGCCCAATGTCCCGCGCCTGGACCGCAACCGCTTCGTGGTGCAGTACGACTCGCGCTACTCCATCATCAACCACCACCTCACCACCATCAACGGCCTCAAGTTGGGCATCGAATTCAAGAGCCGGTTCCGGACCGGGGCGGCCATCTACTTCCTCAGCACCGGCGTGCCCACCCGCCAGTCGGCGCCCGACAATGCCGCCGATGACGCCGATGCCGAGCTGCGCTTCCGCTACCTGGCCGCGTATGCCGGCTACGTGCTGGTCGAAAACCGCCGTTGGGAACTGAGCGCCATCATGCAGGCGGGCCTGGGTTCGGTGTACATCCACTACGAAAACGACAAGGGCGTTTACGACAAAACGCTGCCCGATTTCATGGGCATTCTGGAGCCCACGCTGGCGGCGCAGTACCGCGTGTTTCGCTGGGGCGGCGTGGGCACGGGTGTGGGTTGGCGGCAGCCAGTATTCGTGCCCGGCTCCGTCCAGAAAGAGCTCAACGGCCCCGTGTTTTACCTGCGGGGCAACCTGTTTCTGGGCGAACTGAAAAAGATATGGAAGGAAAAGGAGCCGCTGTTTACCCAAAGTAATATGCGGTAGGGCGGGGGCGGGTTTAAGTGGTGTGAGAGGCTATAAAGCCCGTCATGCAGAGCGCAGCGAAGCATCTCGCGTGCTTTCACTAACTCAACCGACATGTTTACTGCCACAAGCGAGATGCTTCGCTGCGCTCTGCATGACGGGCTTTATAGCTGTCGATAAATTATTTCCCCGTCGAATAAGTGAAGCCGGCCGACAGATTGGTATTGGCCGGGCTGCGGCCGGCCACGTTGATGCTTTCGAGAGAGTAGGTGTAGGTGAGGGTGAGGGCCAGGCGGCGCGAGAGGCGCACGGAAGCGGCGGCGTTGCCGTTCACGCGGTAGTCTTCGAGGGGCGCCCGCACTGCGGGCTGGTAGTAGACCAGCGCATCGAGCACCACTGGCCCCAGCGTGAAGTGCGACTTGACGCGGGCCGAGTGGCGCAACACCCGGCGGTGCAGCTCGGTAAAGTACTGGGTGTCTTCGTAAAGCAGAAAATAGCTCACGTTGAGCTCGTTGGCCAGCGTGTCGGCGTAGAGCTGGTAGCCCACGCCCAGGCCGCTCACCAAGCGGTACGTAATGGCGCGCAGGTTGCTGCTTTCGGCGTTGCCCAGGGCGTAGCCCTTGAAGCGCCCGCGCTGGTAGGAGGGCGTGAGCAGCAGCGAGGTTTCGCGCTCCTTCACCAGCCCATCCTGCCGCCCGTAGCTGAAATTGAAGCCTACCGGCAGGCGCCACCGCCCGCCCCGAAACGCGAAATTGGCCGTGTGGCTGGTGCTCAGAAACGTGCGCTCCACCGTGCCCGTGGTGTAGAGGCCGGTGAGTGAGGCCGTGTAGCGAATGCCGCGGCCCCGCACGTTATAGGTTTCAAACTCGGTGGACGGCAGCCCGGCCGCGCCGCCCGCGGCCGGGGCCACGGCGGGCGTGGCCGTGGTGTCGGCCTTCGATGCGGTGACGCTACGGGTTGTATCGGTCGGGATGGGGGTTTGGGCCTGGGCGGATTGGGCGAAGAACAGGACAAGTAGTGCGGCAAGCGCGTTTTTTATCATGCGGAAAGACGTAGGTTTTAAATAATGAAGGCCGTCATGCTGAGCGCAGGCGAAGCATCTCTACCGCCGAAGTAAAATCAATTACTTACGCGATAGAGATGCTTCGCCTGCGCTCAGCACGACGGCCCTGATGGACGTCCGAGGCTAGTTGTAATCCGGCAGCAGTGAATACTTCTTGCCGTAGTCCAGCATCTGCTGGGCGAAGTTGGTGGGATATTCCACCTTCACGTCGGTGATTTTGCCGCCGCTCATCACCGGCACCAGCTTCGGCTGGATAAAGCCCTGATAGGGCGCGATGTGGAGTTTCTGGTAGCGGGCCAGCACTTCCTTGTGCAAGTCTTGGTCGACCTGCACGCCGTAGGTTTCGATGAGGTTTTTGCCGGCCGCGTAGTCGCCCTCGCTCGTGATGCGCTGCAGCTCGCGCAGCAGCTGGCCGAAGAGGCCCCGCAGCTTGGTGTAGTCGTTGATGTGCACGTAGGTTTTGCCGTCGCGCTTCACCAGCTCCACCACGTTGTCGGCCTTGCCTTTCTCCAGCACCCACTTTGAAATCATCTGGCGGTTGCGCATGTGGGCTTCCTCCACGGTTTCGCCGGGCTGCAGGCGGGTGAGCTGGGTGATGAGGCCGCCGCGCAGGTAGCTGTCGTACTCGGCCTTGGCCACGTCGGGCGAGGGGGCCACGCCCAGCTCCTGCAGCTTCATATCGGGCAGGTAGTAGAGGGCCACGAGGTCGGCGCGGCCTTCTTCCAGGGCCGAGGCGTAGCTTTTCAGGGTTTCCTTGGTGGTGCCCACGCCGGCGTTTATCTGGCCCGAAGCGTGGCCGATAACCTCGTGCATGTCGGTGTGCAGCTTGCCGGCCAGCGCGCCGTACTGGCGGGCGCGGGCCACTTCGGCCGCATCGTAGGCAAACTCCGTGAGCGAGCCCGAGCTGGCGCTGGCCAGGTCGTAAGCCTCCACGATGTTACCCAGGTTCACCGATTTCGAGCCGTATTCCTTGCGAATCCAGGTGGCATTGGGCAGGTTGATGCCGATGGGCGTGCTCGGGGCCGAGTCGCCGGCCTCCATCACCACCGTGATGACCTTGGCCGTGATGCCCACCACGTTTTTCTTCTTGTGCTGGTCCATGATGGGCGAATGGTCCTCGAACCACTGCGCCTGGTCGCCAATGGCCTTGATGCGCTTGGTGGCCTCCTCGTCGCGGAAGCTCACCACTGACTCGTAGGTGGCGCGGTAGCCCAGCGGGTCGCCGTACACTTCAATAAAGCCGTTCACCACGTCGATGGCCGACTTCGTGTCCTTCACCCAGGCAATGTTGTAGTCGTCCCAGGTTTTGAGGCTGCCGGTCTGGTAGTAGCTGATGAGCTTGGTGAGGGCGTCTTTCTGCTCGGCGTTTTCGGCCACGTCGGCCGCCTTCTGCAGCCAGTACACAATGCGCTTGATGGCCGGCGCGTACATGCCCTGCGCGCTCCACGTCCGCTCCTCCAGTTGCCCGCTCTTGTTCTTGATGAGTTTGGAATTCAGGCCGTAAGAAATGGGGCGCGGGTCTTTTTTGTCAATCATCTTGGCGTAAAATGCCTCGGCCTCGGCCTGCGTCACGCCTTCGTAGAAGTTGTTGGCCGAAGTCGTGAGCAAATCCTGGCCGGCCACCTGGTTCACCTGTTTCGCGGCCACGTTGGGGTCGAAGATGATGGGCGTGAGGAAGGCCACGAACTTGTCCACGGTTTCGCCCTTTTCCAGCGGCAGGGTCTTGGCGTCCACGCCCTTCACCAGCTTGGTGAAATAAGCCTTCGAGCACTCGGGCACAAACTTGCGCGTGGAGTAGTGGTGGTGAATGCCGTTGGAAAACCACACCCGCTTGGCGTACACGTTCAGCTTCTCGGCCTCGGTGGCTTGGGCGCCCTTCAGGTTCTGCTGGTTGGCGGCCCAAATGGTTTCCAGGGTACGGCGCACGCGCAGGTTGTGCTTGTAGTTCTGGTCGTACACAATGTCGCGCCCGCTCAGCGCGGCTTCCGACAGGTAGTAGAGCATTTCCTTCTGCCGGGCGCTCAGCTTCTCAAAGCCCGGCACCTGGTAGCGCAGCATGCGCAGGTCGGCAAACTGCTCGGTGGCTACTTGAAATTTGGCGGGGGTGGGAGTTTGGGCGTGCGCGGCCGGGCCAGCCAGCAACGCCGCCAGCGCCAACGAATAAACGGTTCGCTTCATATAAGGAGAGTGGGAGTGAAGCCGTAAAGCTACAAAAAGCGTCCCAGCCCCGACCCGCTACTCCACCCCGCGCAGCGTGGCGGCCCGGTTCAGCTTGCCCGTGGCCGTGAGCTGAAACTCGGGCACGTAGCGCAGCTGCTTGGGTTGCTCGTAGCGGCCCAGGCGCTCGGCCAGAAGCGTTTGCAGCTGCTTTTCGGCCGCGGGCGCCAGGGCAGGACCTTCGATAAAAGCCGTCACGGCTTGGCCCAGGCGCTCGTCGGGCTGCCCGGCTACGAAGCAGCGGCGCGACTGCCCGATTTCGGCCAGCGCCACGTCCAGCACCAGCTCCACTTTCTCGGCGGGCACCTTCACGCCGCCGGTGTTTATCACAAAATCGGCCCGGCCCAGCCACTCAAATGTGTGGGCATCAAGCAAATTCACTTGGTCGTTGGTCACGATGAGCTGGTCGTCGGTCACGTCGCCGCGCAGCGTGAGGCAGCCGCGCTCGTCCTGCCCCGCCGCAATGCCCTGGAACACCCGGAAGCGCGCGCTGGCCTCGGGCCCGTTGAGGCGGCGCAGGGCCACGTGCGAGCAGGTTTCAGTCATGCCGTACGTCAGGTACACCGGCACGCTCAGCGGCTGCAACTCCTGCGTTAGCGAGGCATCGGCGGGGGCGCCGCCTATCAATATGGCCTTCATTCGGTTGAGGCGCGGGGCCAGGCCGGCCGCCAGCACGGCCTTGATTTGCAGGGGCACGAAGGCCGAAAAATCAAATTCCGCATCGGCCGTCACGTAGTCGAACGGGTTGGCGTGCGGCTCCACAATGGTCAGGTGCACGTTGCGCTCCAGCCCGCGCACCAGCATCATCATGCCCCCAATGTACTCGCAGTTGAGGCAGACCAGCGCCCGGTCGCCGGGACCCAGGTCAAAATAATCGGCCGTGCGCCGGGCTGAGGCCTCAAGCTGCCGACGACGCAACGTGATGGCCGACGGCGTGCCCGTGCTTCCCGAGGTGTGCAGCACAAATTCCTGGGTGCCCGTCAGCCACTGCCGTACAAAATCCAGCACCTTGGCTTCGTAGCCATTCACGGGCGCGTCGAGCTGCGCGGGGTATTGCTGGATGGCCGCGTAAGTGAATTCGCGGCCGTTGAGCAGGAGGCAGGTGGGCAGGGCTGAAGAGGTCATGGGGCAAAACTACGCGGCGCATCCCGCCAGCGTTCGGCGGCCCGCCCGACGATGCGGCGCCGGCCTACTCCGGCCGCTCCGCAATTAGCAGGGTATTGGTGCCCTCCACGGCCGCAAACTCCCGCACCTCGAACCCCATTTGCAGCAGTTCGCTTTTCACCAGCTCAGCGCCCGCAGTCTGGCCGATGGTATTGAAAATCAAATGCCCGCCGGGCCGTGCGCGCTGCCGGACATACTTCCAGAAGGCCGGGGCCATAAACTTGTCCGGAACCTGGTCGTCGATGGATAAATCAATGATAACCAGCTCGTACTGCTCCGGTTGGGTTTTGACAAAGGTGAAAGCATCGGCGCATACAATCTGCAATTGCTCCGACTCGATTATCCCAAATTCCTCCCGCGCAATGCGTATCACCACCGGGTCGATGTCCACCGCGGTGATGCGGCCTTTGAAGTCGAAATCGAGCCGCAGCGTGGCCACCGCCGACCCGCCGCCCAGGCCCAGCAGCAACACGTGGCGCACGCCCGCCAGGTCCAGCTGGCTGAGCGCAAATTTCAGAATGCGCTGCAGCGAGCCGTAGGAATAATTGGCGTTGAGGCTGTCGAGCACCTTGCGCCCGTTCGCCACCGTCACCTCCAAATCGCCGTTGAATTCCGACCTGATTTTGCGCGTTTGCGGAAAGAAATAGCTCAGGAGTTTCTGCGTTGAATTCATGGCCGGCTTTAAGGCTTTTTCGGGAATCAGAAGCAAAGAGCGGCCCCAGGCCAGCAAAGTTGCAAGCCTCACTTCCTGCGTACAAGGGTTGAGCCCGTCCGCCATCCCGAAAAAAGTGCTTGACTTTTAAGTGAGTAATCACTAATATAGGACTTATATCAACGCCTTTCCGCCATGAATGCCCAACCGCAACCCGCCGCTGGTGTGGCTTCCGCAGTCGTTAGCCCGCTTCCCAAAGTCCGTCGCTTCGAGCTGTCGGAAATTAAAGCCCGCGCCAAAGCCATCAAAAAGGCCCGCAAGCAGGAAGACCGGCGGTTCTTTTTCAGCTGGTGCGCGTGCCTGCACGCCATCGGGTTCAGCTACTAGCGGTTTTTAATCGTTCTCCTACTCAAATAGAAAAGCGCGTCTGTTCTCTGCCGTGAGGTAGAAAACAGACGCGCTTTTTAGCTAAGCTCCGGGGTGAGCTTACGGGAATTTTGGAAATTTCGAGAAGTCAGGCTGGCGCTTTTCCATGTAGGCGTTGCGGCCTTCCTTGGCCTCGTCGCTCAGGTAGTAGAGCAGTGTGGCGTTGCCGGCTAGCTCCTGAATGCCGGCCTGTCCGTCCAGCTCCGCGTTGAAGCTCGATTTGAGCATGCGCAGTGACAAAGGGCTCTTCTGCAGAATCTTGTGGCACCAGGCCACGGTGGTTTCTTCCAGCTTGTCGAGGGGCACCACTTTGTTCACCAGGCCCATGTCGAGGGCTTCCTGGGCGTCGTACTGGTCGCACAGGAACCAGATTTCGCGCGCCTTCTTCTGGCCCACGATGCGCGCCAGATAGGAGGCGCCGAAGCCGCCGTCGAACGAGCCCACGTTGGGGCCGGTCTGGCCGAAGCGGGCGTTGTCGGCCGCCACGGTCAGGTCGCACACCACGTGCAGCACGTGGCCGCCGCCGATGGCCCAGCCCGCCACCATGGCCACCACCGGCTTCGGGATGGAGCGGATGATTTTTTGTAGCTCCAACACGTTGAGGCGGGGCACGGTGTCCTCGCCCACGTAGCCGCCGTGGCCGCGCACGCTCTGGTCGCCGCCCGAGCAGAAGGCCCGGCCGCCCTCGCCGGTGAGGATGATGACGCCGATGTCGGTGCGGTCCTGGCAGATGCGCATGGCATCAATCATCTCCTGCACCGTAAGCGGCGTGAAGGCGTTGTGCACCTGCGGCCGGTTGATGCTGATTTTGGCGATGCCGCCAAACTGCGTGAAGAGAATTTCTTTGAACTCCTTAATCGGGGTCCAGCTGATGGGTTCGGTCATAGAGAAGAGAATGAGTGAAGTTGAGCGTCATGCTGAGCGCAGCCGAAGCATCTCTACCGCTTCGTTGCAATTGGTATTGATTAGTTACGCAGTAGAGATGCTTCGGCTGCGCTCAGCATGACCGTTCGGTTAATGTTCAAGCAAAAGCAGCCTTCACCGCCGCCCGGTATTCCTCAAAAAACGCCGCGTTGGTCTTCGAGTCGGTGAAGACTTCCAGAATGGCCGCGCCGGTTTCGGCTGCAAAGAAAACCGGCAGCGCGGCTTCAAGTTCGGCAAAGCTCAAAACCGGGAAGTAGCGCAGATTGAAATCGCGCGCCGTGTTCTCGGCCGTGAGCAACTGGCGCGTCTCAAAAAACTCGTCCAGCTCCGGCTGTTGGCGCGGCCCGTCGATGATGCGGAAAATGCCGCCGCCGTGGTTGTTGAACAGCACCACGCGCAGGTTGGGCAGCGGGTAGTTGTGCCAGAAGGCGTTGCGGTCGTAGAAAAACGCCACGTCGCCGGTGAGCAGCACCACCGGCCGCCCGGGCTGGGCCAGCGCCGCACCCACGGCCGTACTGGTGCAGCCATCGATGCCGCTGGTGCCGCGGTTGGCGAAGACTTCAATTTGCCGGCCTTGCGGCAGGCCAAGAATGTTGGCGTAGCGCACGGCCATGCTGTTGGCTAAGTGTAGAGCGGTGCTTTCCAACAGCGCCGCCAGGGCGTGGCGGAAGGCGGAGAATTCGTTGAACGGCTGGCTTTCGTCCGTGAAAAATTGCCTTAGAAACTTAGCGGCAGCAGCATCGGCATGTTGCCAGGTGACGGGCTGAATCACATTTCGCACTTCTGAATTCGCGCTGGTGACCACCGGATTATCAGTGGCCCCGTTTGGATTCGAACCAAAGTCCGAATGCTTAGAAAGTATCTGGGGCGCTGAGAGGATGGGATTCGAACCTTTAAAGACAACACCCTCACTGATTTTCAAGACCGACAGTTGCTGAAAGAAAACCGCCGGTTGCACCCGCACGACCCGCGTCAGCGAACGAAAAGTATCGGCTGCTTCGCCAGCGGCTTGCAGATGCCAGTGCTGCGCCGGGGCCGCATCGCGCAGAAACAGCTTCAGGCTTTTCGAAATCAGCGACTGGCCAAAGGTGATAAGCAAATCGGGCTTTAGCGCGACTTTGTCATCCTTGCTCAGGCCTGCCAGGAAAATGTCCTGCCGCTGCACGGCCGACACCTCGCCCACATTGGCAATAATATCGCCCACCACGGGCACCTGCCGGGCCTGCGCAAACTCATAGAGCGCCGCCAACAGCCCGGGGTTGCTGGGCTGCTGGCCGGCTACCACCACCACGCGGCCCGCCGCCCGCAACTGCTGGCGCAGGTCCAGAATTTCGGCCGGCGAAAGTGTCGGTTTGGAATCGTGGTTATGCGTAATCTGCACATCCCGCTCATAGACAATTTCCTCCCCCGCCTTCGGATAAAACGGCTCCCGTAGCGGCACATTCACCTGCACCGGCCCGGCGGGCGCCGCCTGCGCCAGGTTGATGGCCTCGTTCACGATGCGTGCCGAGTGCCACTTAGCATCGGCGTGCGAGGTATCAACCGGAAACTCAAACGCGCCCTTGGCGTGCGCGCCGTAGAGGTTGCGCTGCCGGATAGTCTGCCCGTCGAGTTGGTCTATCCACTCCGGCGGCCGGTCGGCCGTGAAAATTACCAGCGGAATGTGTTGAAAAAATGCCTCCGCCACTGCCGGCGCGTAGTTCAACCCCGCTGTGCCCGAGGTGCAGACCAGCGCCACCGCCCGCCGCTGCGCCTGCGCAATCCCCAGGCCGATGAATGCCGCCGCCCGCTCATCGGGCACCACGCGCACCGTCAAATCGGGGTGGCGGGCGAAGGCCAGCGTGAGCGGCGCCGAGCGCGAGCCCGGCGAAAGCACCACGTCGGTGATGCCGTGCCGGGCGCAGATTTCGGCGATGTTATGAATGGCCTGCATGGTTTTCAATGAGGAATGAAGAATGAGCAATGAAGAATTGTGACTGGTGAATCAGGAGAAGCAATTCTTCAATCCTCATTCCTCATTAAAACGGCGCTTACGGTTTGCAATTTCATTTGGGTTTCCTGCCACTCGCGCTCGGGGTCGGAATCGACGGTGAGGCCGGTGCCGGCGTAGAGGACGGCCTCATCGGCGCGTAGCTGCAGGCAGCGCAGGTTCACGTAGAGGCGGGCCACGCCGGGCGCGGCCACGTTCACCGGGCCCAGGAAGCCGCTGTAGTAGGCCCGGTCGTAGCCCTCGTGCTGCTGAATAAACTCCATGGCCGCCTGCTTCGGCATGCCGCCTACGGCTGAGGTGGGGTGCAGTAGGCGGAGCATATCGGTGCCCAGGTTGGGGAAGGGCACGTGCTTGAGGTTCACCTCAAAATCGGTGCGCAGGTGTAGCAGCTGGCCGGCAATGACGGTGCGCGGGCCGGTTTCATGGTATTCGCGCAGCCGCAGCTGCTTGAAGCAACTCACGATGTAGCGCGCCACCAGCGCCTGCTCCTCAATCTCCTTCTGCCGCCAGATGGCCGTGCGGGGCGTCACCTCGGCCGTGAGGGGCTGCGTGGCGGCCAGCGCCATGGTGTGGAAAGTGCCGTCGGCCGTGACTTCGGCCAGCACCTCGGGCGTGGCGCCCAGCCAGGTGCCCACGCTCGGTACGCTCACCAGCGACACAAACGCCCGCGGGTACTTCTCCATCAATTCCACAAAGGCCCCAAACGCATCAAAACCCGGCGGCAACGGCCGGCGCGCCGCCCGCGACGTCACCACCTTCACCACCTCCTTGTTCTCGATGGCCGCCACGCCCTCGCTCACCAAAGCGGTGTATTCGGCCTCGGTGGCGGCGTGCGGCGCGGGCTGCTGGCTGCGGTGCCAGGCCAATGTTTCTACCGTAGGAGCGGCCATCCACGCCGCGAGCCCGGGCACGATGTCATTGGCCGCAGCCGAAACCGCCACTGTTTCCGGTTCAGCCACATCGTAAGTCACGTCGGCGGGCAGAAACAGGGCCGGGTTGTGGTCGGAATCGCGGAACGGGAAAAAGGCGAAGCCGGCCGGCGCTTGGGCATCCAGCGCAGGCGGCAGGCCGGTGAAGGCCGCTTCCAGCGAGCGCGCCACCAGCAGGCGCGGGTGGTCGGCGCCGGGCTCGCGCCATAGCGCCAGCGGGCGGCCCGTGCGCAGGGCGCCGGCCGCGAGGTGGCGCAGGCGGCCCAGCACATCGAGGCCGACGGCGGTGGCCGGCCAGCGTAGTTTGCGAAGTTCGGGCACGGGCATCAGGCGGCGTTGAGGGCGGCGCCCGGCAGGTCAATCACGGCCATGGTGATGCGGCTGAGGCACACCAGCGCGCCGGTTTCTTCGTGCGTAATACGGATTTCCCACACCTGCGTGCTCCGGCCGATGTGCACTGGTGTGGCCCGGCCCCGCACCCAGCCGTCGCGCACGCCTTTGATGTGGTTGGCGTTGATTTCCAGTCCCACGCAGGCCTGCTTCGTGCGGTCGACGCGCAGGGTGGCGGCGATGCTGCCCAGGGTTTCGGCCAGGGCCACGGAAGCACCGCCGTGCAGCAGGCCCATGGGCTGATGGGTGCGGCCGTCCACGGGCATGCGGCCTTCGAGGTGGTCATCGGCCACGACCGTGATTTCAATGCCGAGGGCATGGGCCAGGTTCGGGCGCGAATTGGTCCACTGCTGTACGTCTTCCAGGGTCATATGCTAGTTGTCAGTTGTTGGTTGTCAGTTGTTCGTCGTTGGAAAGTAGGAAACCAGCAGGCTTCACCGGGCTAACCACTGACAACGAACAACGAACAACTAAAAATCAAACCTCGTACTTTGAGGGATTGTTGACGGATTGTTACGCAAAACTACACGCAACGTGAGGCCCCGGACCATCTTCCTCCTGCGCCACGGCCAGACCGATTTCAACGTGCGCGGCATCGTGCAGGGCAGCGGCGTCGATTCTAGCCTCAACGACGTTGGCCGGCGCCAGGCCGCGCAGTTTTTCGCGGCCTACGGGCACGTGCCCTTCGATAAAGTCTATACCTCGGCCCTGCGCCGCACCCACGAGTCGGTGCAGCAGTTCCTCGACCTCGGCCTGCCCCACGAAGCCCACACCGCCCTCAACGAAATCAGTTGGGGCGTGCGCGAGGGCACCCGCATCACCATGGACGAGGACGCCGAATACCGCCAAGTGCTGGCCGGCTGGGTGGCCGGCGATGATAACGCCCGCCTCACCGGCGGCGAAAGCCCAGCCGAAGTAGCTGCTCGCCAGCGCCCGTTCATCGAACTATTGAAATCCCGCGACGACGAAGAAACCGTTCTCGTCTGCATGCACGGCCGGGCCCTGCGTGTCATGCTCTGCCAGCTCCTCAACTACCCGCTCAGCTGCATGGAAGGCTTCGAGCACAGCAATTTATGCCTGTATAAGCTGGAGTACACTGGGTCGGTGTTCACCATTAAGAACTTTCTGGATGTGGCGCATTTGCAGGTGGGTTAAGCTAATGGATTATGTTTCCCACAATCTTGTATCACTGGTTTCGATACGTAGTACAATGTCGGACTTGTCCCCTGCATTGCTGTAACAACCTGTCCTCTGCATTCTGCATTGCTGTAACAATTGTTGTGACATGAGGTCAAAGCCAAACATTGTACGGCCAACTTTTCGGGCTAATTTTGGCCTCCTCAACTCTAGCGCTTCCATATCCGATGGCCGAAATCATAAAAATGCCCAAAATGAGCGACACGATGACCGAAGGGACCATCGCGGCCTGGCTCAAGAAAGTGGGTGATAAAGTTAAATCCGGGGACATCCTGGCCGAAGTCGAAACCGACAAAGCCACCATGGAGCTGGAAAATTACGAAGACGGCACCCTGCTCTACATCGGGCCGAAAGAGAAGGATTCTGTGCCGGTTGACGGCATTCTAGCCATCGTGGGCAAAGAAGGCGAAGACATTTCGGGCCTGCTGAACGGCCAGAGCGGCGGCGCGGCCCCGGCTCCGGCCGCTGCTGCTGCGCCCGCTCCGGCCCCCGCCGCCGAAGCTCCCAAAGCTCCGGAAGCTGCTCCCACACCGGCTCCTGCGCCAGTTGCAGCGGCCCCCGCACCAGCCCCATCCGCCCCGGCCGCACCTGCCAATGGCAAGAAGGCCACCGTGGTGCGCATGCCCAAGATGAGCGACACGATGACCGAAGGCACCATTGCCGCTTGGTTGAAAAACGTGGGCGACAAAGTGAAATCGGGCGACGTGCTGGCCGAGGTCGAGACCGACAAGGCCACCATGGAGCTGGAAAACTACGAAGACGGCACCCTGCTCTACACCGGCCCCAAAGCCGGCGAAGCCGTAGCCGTTGACGGCATCCTGGCCATCATTGGCGAAGAAGGCGCCGACATCCAAGCCCTGCTCGGTGGAGGTTCGGCCCCGGCTGCTGCGCCTGCTGCCGCTCCGGTCGAAGCTGCGCCCGCGCCCGCTGCTGCACCTGCCGCCGAAGCCGCTCCGGCTGCTGCTCCGGCCCCGGCCCCGGCCGAAACGCCGGCCGCCCCGGCCAGCAACGGCCGTATTCTGGCTTCGCCGTTGGCCAAAAGCATTGCCAAGGAAAAAGGCATCAACCTCTCGCAGGTAGTGGGCAGCGGCGACAACGGCCGTATTGTGCAGCGCGACGTGGAGAACTTCCAGCCCGGTGCTGCGGCGCCGGCTGCCGCTCCGGCTCCGCAAGCTGCTCCAACTGCTGCGGCGCCAGCCCCGGCTGCTCCCGCGGCCCCGGCCGCCGCACCGGCCGCCAGCGCCTCGACCGATACCTACACCGACACGCCGGTGTCGCAGATGCGCAAGGTGATTGCCAAGCGCCTGTCCGAGAGCTTGTTCACGGCCCCGCATTTCTATCTCACGATGGAAATCAACATGGACAAGGCCATGGAAGCTCGCGTGAAGCTCAACGAGCTGTCGCCGGTGAAGCTGAGCTTCAACGACTTGGTGCTGAAGTCGGCGGCCATTGCCTTGCGCTCGCACCCGGCCGTGAACTCCTCGTGGCTCGGCGACCGGATTCGCCAGAACAAGGTCATCAACATCGGCGTGGCCGTGGCAGTCGACGAAGGTCTGCTAGTGCCCGTGATTCGCAACGCCGACCAGAAAGGCCTCGCCACCATTGCCAACGAGGTGAAGGAGCTGGCCGGCAAAGCCAAATCCAAGAAGCTGCAGCCGGCCGAGTGGGAGGGCAGCACCTTCACCATCTCGAACCTGGGCATGTTCGGCATCGACGAATTCACGGCCATCATCAACCCGCCGGATGCCTGCATCCTGGCCGTGGGCGGCATCAAGCAGACCGCCATTGTGAAAGACGGCGCGCTGGCTATCGGCAACATCATGAAAGTGACGCTGAGCTGCGACCATCGGGTGGTGGACGGCGCCACCGGCGCGGCCTTCCTCCAGACGCTGAAAAGCCTGCTGGAAGACCCCATGCGTTTGATGATTTGAGGTAATTGATAAATCGTTGTCATCCTGAGCGGAGCGAAGGACCTTATCACGATTGAACGGAATCGTTCAAGAAGCTTGCTGCCGTGATAAGGTCCTTCGCTCTTCTCAGGATGACCGTTTTTTAACCAGACTATAATGACCAGAATTCGCTCTACTACCGTCCTTGGCATCCGCCACAACGGCGAAATTGCCGTGGGGGCCGACGGCCAGGCTACCATGGACAAGCACGTGGCCAAGAACAACGTGCGCAAAATCCGCAAGCTGCTTGATGGTAAGGTGGTGACCGGTTTTGCCGGCTCCACGGCCGACGCCTTTATGCTGCTCGACCGTTTCGAGGAGAAGCTGACCAGCTACGGCGGCAACCTCAAGCGCGCCGCCATCGAGCTGGCAAAAGACTGGCGCAAAGACCAGTACCTGCGCAAGCTCGAAGCCATGATGGTGGTGGCTGACAAGGACGAACTGCTCATCCTCAGCGGCACCGGCGACGTACTGGAACCGGACTCCGACGTGGCCGCCATTGGCTCCGGCGCGATGTACGCCCAAGCCGCCGCGCTGGCCCTGAAGAAGCACGCACCGCACCTCACGGCCCGCCAGATGGTAGAGGAAGGCCTGCACATTGCGGCCGACATCTGCATCTACACCAATCATAATTTGATGATTGAGTCGCCGTCGTAGGCAGCTCAAAGAACAGTCAACCCGAACGTCATGCTGAGCGTAGCCGAAGCATCTCGCGTGTGGTAGTAGTCCAATCGTTAGAATTACTTCGGCACGCGAGATGCCTCGGCTGCGCTCGACATGACGTTCAAATACTGAAAACAACCCAATCCCCCCAACCCATGCACATCACCAACTTCATCCGCCACCATTTCCGCCATTTCAACGCTGCTGCCCTCGTGGACGCGGCCGATGGCTACAACAAGCACCTCGCCGATGGCGGCAAGATGATGATAACCCTAGCCGGCGCTATGAGCACCGCCGAAATGGGTATCCAGTTGGCCGAGCTGATTCGGCAGGACAAAGTGCAGATTATCAGCTGCACCGGCGCCAACCTGGAAGAAGACATCTTCAACCTCGTGGCCCACGATTTCTACGAGCGGGTGCCGCACTACCGCGACCTCACCGCCGCCGACGAGCAGGCCCTGCTGGCCCGCCACATGAACCGCGTGACCGATACTTGCATCCCCGAAGAGGAGGCTATGCGCCGGCTGGAGCACTCGGTATTGAAATTCTGGGAAAAGGCCGACAAGGCCGGCGAAAGCTATTTCCCGCATGAATTCTTCTACCAGATTCTGCTGAGCGGCGAGCTGGAGCAGTACTACCAGATTGACCCCAAAAACTCCTGGATGCTGGCCGCGGCCGAGAAAAACCTGCCCATCATCTGTCCGGGCTGGGAAGATTCCACGCTCGGCAACATCTACGCCGGCCACGTGATGACCGGCGACGTGAAGAACGTGCACACCATGCGCACCGGCATTCAGTACATGATGTACCTGGCCGATTGGTACACCAACAACGCCACCGAGGAAAGCAAAGTGGGCTTCTTCCAGATTGGCGGCGGCATTGCCGGCGACTTCCCCATTTGCGTGGTGCCCATGCTTCACCAGGATTTGCAGCGCCACGAGGTGCCGCTGTGGGGCTACTTCTGCCAGATTTCGGACTCCACCACCAGCTACGGCAGCTACTCCGGCGCCGTGCCCAACGAGAAAATTACCTGGGGCAAGCTGGGCGAGAAAACCCCCAAATACATCATCGAGTCGGACGCCACCATCGTGGCCCCGCTGGTGTTTGCCATCGTGCTGGGACAATAGTTGCTGTTTGAATTACAACAAAAAGAGCCTGCCGCTAATGAAGCGGCAGGCTCTTTTCGTTTCTGTGGGAATGGCATGGCCTACATATCAGCCAATACTTCGACCAGTATGCCGCCCGGGGCCCGCAGGTAAAACGTCCAGGAACCGTGGAATTTGCGGGGCGGGTCGATGGTGAAGCCGTCGGCGGTGAGGCGCTGGTACAGCGCATTCACCTGGTCTGGGCTTTGCTGAATGAAGCCGAGGTGGAAATGCTCGGGGTAGTGGACTTCCGGGGCGCGGTCAAAATTGCTGAGCGTGAGTACCATTCCGGCCGCATCGCGCAGCACAACAAGGGCGGAATTCGACTTCGTAACGGCTTGCAAACCGAAATACTTCTCGAAAAAAACCTGGGTTTGGGGCACGTCGCTGACAGCCAGGTTGAGATGGTTAAGAATCATGGCCGGTTGGCTTGCCACAGTTCGGATTTACGCCAGTTCCAATTCCCGGGCCTTTACCATTCCGACCGCTTCAAAGGCCTGCTCCAAGTCCAGCATCAAATCCCGCGGGTCTTCTACGCCGATGCTGAGGCGAATCATTTGGGCGGTGATGCCCATTTCGGCCTGCTCGGGCACCGAGATGTCGGAGTGCGTCATGGTGGCGGGGTGCTCGGCCAGGCTTTCGGTACCGCCCAGACTCACGGCCAGCTTGATGAGGCGCAGGGCATTGAGGAAGCGGAAAGCTTCGGGCTCACCGCCTTTGATGTCGAACGAAATCATGGAGCCCGGCGAGAGGCAATGGCGGCGGTAGATGTCCTGCTGGGCGGGACAGTGCTCCAGGTGCGTGAGGTAGTAGGTGCGCTGCACCAGCGGGTGGGCGCGGAGCCAGTCGGCGATGATTTGGGCACTCTGGGCGGCGCGCTCCATGCGCAGCTTCAGCGTTTCGAGCGAGCGCATGAGCATCCAGCCAGTGTTGGGGTCGCACATGGTGCCCATGAAGGTGCGCATGGCTTTTATCTCCTTCATGAGGGGCTTGCTGGCCAGGGCCGCGCCCGCGATGAGGTCGGAATGCCCGCCCAGAAACTTGGTGGCCGAGTACAGCACCACGTCGGCCCCGTGCTTGAGCGGGTGCTGAAACACCGGCCCGAGGAAGGTGTTATCCACCACCAGCCGGATGGGGTGCTCGGACGTGCCGTGCTGGCGGGCCAGGGCGGCGCAGGCTTCCAGGTCGACGAGGTGGTTGGTGGGATTGGCGGGCGTTTCCACGAAAATCATGGCCAGGCGGCCCTGCTCGATGCCAGCCACCTGGGCCGTGAGTTCCTCCGGGGTGGCGGTGGGGCGGAAGCCCACGGCCGTGATGCCGAACTTAGGCAGCACGTTTTTGAGGAAGAAATCGGAGCCGCCGTACACGGGCTCGGAGTGCAACACCACGTCGCCGGGCTTGAGCAGGGCCAGCAGTGTGGTGCTGATGGCGGCCATGCCGCTGGCGAAGCTGGCCGCGTCCTCGGCCCCGTCCCAGAGGGTGAGGCGGTGCTCCAGAATCTCCAGGCTGGGGTTGTTGAGGCGGGAGTAGATGAGGCCCATTTCCTCGTCGGGGCCTTGCTGGCGCAGGCCGTAGGCCAGCTCAAAGTAGGCTTTGCCCTGTTCGGCGCTGTCGAAAACGAAGGTGGAGGTTTGGAAAATGGGGGGCTTGATGGCGCCCTCGCTCCAGGCGGGGGTATAGCCGTAGCTCATCATCAAACTTTCGGGGCGCAACTGTTGGCCGCCGATGTGGGCGTGGTCGTGTAGGGTGGGCATGAAGTGGGGGTTGGGTGGGAGGGGAGATTAGTGGGACGAAGGTAGGATTTTGTTTCGAGAGGCATCAAAAAAGCCCCGCCGCGGGGGAGCGGCGGAGGCGCGGGGTTGACCCTTGCAGTATGCTTACTAGCGAATGGGATAAACCTTCTGGCTTTTCAACCGATTCACGTCAACGTAATCGACGAAATAAGCACGCTGCAATAGCTCGGCCTGCCCAAGTTGGTTTATCCAGTTGTTGACCCGCTCATTCATCTCCCAATAATCAAGCGTCGCCAATGCTGCCAACGACTTCTCATCCGGACAATACACGCCAAAAACGGGGTAGGTGGGCTCCGAATCTTCGGCCGTATACGGGCCCTGAACGAGAAACAAGTCGTACTCAACCGTTGAAGGAAGCTCCAACAGAATGTTTGGCAACGCAAGCCGCACTGCTTCCATGCAACGGACATTCAGGTCCATGCTCGGAAACAAGTAGGGGTTGTCGGGTATTATGATGTTATCTATAGTGTACCTTCTGGGCATAGCGTTTAGCTTATGAGGGGCCTCGAATAGTCAGGATAACCGAAATCTAGTAGTTTAATGATGAGTGCTACTTTCATGAGTAAACCCACCGCCCTCCCCGCCGCCCTTTTAGCCCGTCAGCACGAAATCACCGCCGATTTCCTGCGCGAAATCGACCGGCACCTAGCCGACATTGTGGCCGGCCGCGCCACCGAGATGTTCGAAATCCGCGACTTCGCGGGTATTCTCTGCATCCATCCCACGCACCTGAGCAACACCATCAAACTGGCCACCGGCCATGCGCCGTGCTACTTTTTTGAGGCGCGCATTATGGATGTTTCGCGGGAACTGCTCCGCGACCCCCGCCGCTCGGTGGCCGACATCGCCGCCAACCTCACCTACGACCCATCCAACTTCACCAAGTTCTTCAAGCGCTTCCAGGGCTGCACGCCCAAGCAGTACCGCGAGCAGGTGTGGGCCACCCAGCGCACGGCGCTGGCGGAAGCTGGGTAGGCGTTGCATTAAGAACTGTCATCCTGAGCGGATAATACTGAACTACTCACCATAAACCCGGCCGCTTCGGCCCGGACCTTTGCCTCATCATTCACCCCAACCAATTTCCTCAGATGAGCAACTCCAAAATAGCCCTCGTGACCGGCGGCAGCCGCGGCCTGGGCAAAGACATGGCCCTGAACCTGGCCCAAAAGGGCCTCGACGTCATTCTCACCTACCACACCCAGCAGGCCGAAGCCGAAGGCGTGGTGGCCCAGATTGTGGCGGCGGGCCAGCGGGCCGTGGCCCTGCAGCTCGATGCGTCGGACGTGGGCAGCTTTGCCGGCTTTTTTGAGCAGGTGCAGGCCGCTTTGCGCGACACTTTTGCCGCCGATAAGTTCGATTTCCTCATCAACAACGCCGGCACGGGCCTCTACCAGCCGTTTGCCAGCACCTCGGTGCAGCAGTTCGACGAGATGCTGAACATTCACTATAAAGGGCCTTATTTCCTGACGCAGCAGGCCCTGCCGCTGCTCAACGACGGCGGCGGCATCGTCAATATCTCGTCGGGCCTCACCAAAATGACCAACGACCTGTCGTCGGCCTACGCCAGCATGAAGGGCGCCGTAGAAGTCCTGACCCGCTATCTGGCCAAGGCCTTGGGCCCGCGCCGTATCCGCGTCAACGTGGTGGCCCCCGGCGCGGTCGAAACCGATTTCGGCGGCGGCCGCACCCGCGACAACAAGGACGTGAATGCTCACATCGCCAGCCTCACCGCCCTAGGGCGCGTGGGCCTGCCTACCGACATCGGCCCGGTGGTGGCCTTTCTCTGCACCCCGGAGGCCGGCTGGATTAACGCCCAGCGCATCGAGGTATCGGGCGGGCAGGGTATCTAAGGCCGGTCGGTCCATGAAAGCAAAAAGCCTTCCCGCGTTGATGCGGGAAGGCTTTTTGCTGTTGAATCGCAAGGGAAACGGCTATTTGCCCGGTCCCCGGTGCTGCCGATAGGAGTCAATTTGCTGGCGCAGCACGGCCAGCAGGCTGCCGTAGCGCTTCTGGGCTTCGCGTTTGCCTTCCAACTTTTGCAGACGAGAATTTATCAGGTCAGAAAAGTCCTCAACGGAGTAGGAACGTTTGGATGCAGCAGACACTGGCGATGGATACTAGGTGCTCAGGCGAAATAGCAAAGGGGCTACGTCTGATACGTAGGGAAGCCAAACTTAGGCCTTAAAACTTAGAAATGAAACAACGGCCGGCCCGGGTTCCAGATGCCCCACGGAATCATGAGCAGCACGAGCAGCAGCGCAATACCGAAATAGGTGAAGGCTTTCTTGTGCTTGAGGGTGCTGTCGACCGTCTTTTTCACGGCAATGCGGCCCACCTGCGCCAGCGCGGCGGCAATAAGCATCACCACGGCGTGCTCCATGCCGAAGAAGCGCACCACCGGGTCGTGGGTCTGGCCGTAGGTTTTCATTCCGTTCAGGCCGTAGGGGCTCAGGCCGAAATACAGGCCCAGGCCGATGAGCACCTGCAGCCACATAAAGCCCGAAAAGGCGGCACTCATCCCGTTGTCGGCGCTCACGAAGGGGCGGCGGCCCGACCAGCCAACGTAGGCCCGGTACACGGCAATGAGGCCGAAGATGAGCACGAACCAGCGGGACCAGGAGTGCAGAATGAGAAGCGTTTGGTACATAAAAAAGGGAATGGGTAAGCAAATGGAATTCAGCCGCAGGCGGCCGCTGCTGCCTAAGCAGCCAGCGCGCCGGCCAGCTTTTTCTTGTCGCGGTGCACCACGAACATAATCACGAACAGCGACACGTAGGGCAGCCCGCACCCGATGCCAAACCAGCGCCAGAACGAGCGGCCGTGGTTGTAGGCCATAAACGCCGTCATCAACGGCATGAAAAACAGCGGGGTTAAAATAACAACGAGTGCTTCGAGCATAAAGAAATACAGCCGTAATACAACGTCCGCAAAGATACGGCGCCGGGCAGGCTAGGCCCCGTGCGGTGGCTGGCGTCGCTGGGCTTCTTCGGCTTTTTCCTCGGCCCGGCGGTCGCGCATGGCCATGAACAATGCGATAAATACGGAGAAAAACGGCACCACCAACCCAAACCCAAACCACCGCCAGAACGAGCGTCCGTAGTTGTAGGCGATGTAGCCGGTGATGGGCGCGAATACCAGAAAGGACACCGCAAAAATGAGCAACAGGCGGAAAAGGAACACGGGGATGGAAGAGGGTAAATTATACTTTGTTGAACGTCATGTCGAGCTTGCCGAGACATCTCGCTCGGGGCAGTAAGGATTGGTGGCGGCACGCGAGAGGTCTCGGCAAGCTCGACATGACCGTTTTACCGCTTCGACCCGGGCCCTACCGCACCTTGCCGCGCTTCACCAAGTAGGCGTACAGTACTTTCTCGAACGGCTCGCGCACGTCCACGGGCACGAAATCGATGCGGAGCTGGCCGCAGCGCTGGGCCAGCTCCTGCTCGTAGGCCGTCATGGCCGCGCGGTACTGGTCCTTTATCTGAGACGGCTGGAGCTTGATTTCGAGGCCGGTTTCCACATCTTCAAAAATGTAGGGCCGCTCGGCGAAGTCGAAGTTGGCTTCGGTGGCGCGGTCGAGGATGTGGAAAAGCAGCACTTCGTGGTGCTGGTGCTTGAGGTGCTGCAGGGCCGCCAGGGCGGCTTCCTGCTCGGCCGCGCCGCGCCCCAGCATGTCGCTGAAGATGATGACGAGGGAGCGTTTGGGAATCTGCTGGGCAATGGCGTGCACGGTGCCGGCCACGTCGGTGCCGCGCCGGGTGGCGGGCGTGGGCGGGCGCTCCAGCAACTGCTGCAGGGCCAGCAGCAGCGTGTGGCGGTGGGTGCTGGTGGAGCGCACCGGCGTTTGCAACTCAATGGTATCGGCGAAGGTGACGAGGCCCACGGCGTCGCGCTGCCGGGTGAGCAGCGTGGTGAGCGCGGCGGCGGCCAGGATGCTGAACTTGAGCTTGTCGTGGCCCGGCGCGGGGTAGTACATGCTGGGGCTCACGTCGAGCAGCAGGTGGGCGCGCAGGTTGGTTTCCTCCTCGTAGCGCTTCACAAACAGCTTGTCGGTGCGGGCAAACACCTTCCAGTCAATGTGGCGCGTGCTCTCGCCGGGATTATAGAGGCGGTGCTCCGAAAACTCCACCGAAAAGCCGTGGTAGGGCGACTGGTGCAGGCCGGTGATAAACCCATCGACCAACTGGCGGGCCAGGAATTCGAGGTTTTCGAAGGAGCGGATGGCGGCGAGGTCGAGGGGCATGGGGCGGGGGAGGAAAGCGTCACGAGCGGAGATGTAAAGAACGTCATGTCGAGCGCAGCCGAGACATCTCGCGTGCCGAAGTAATCCAATCAACGGAATTAGTGACAGCACGCGAGATGTCTCGGCTGCGCTCGACATGACGTTCTTTAATACGATACTATCCTCCAACTCCGCCCCCCTCCCCGGCGTTTATCTTTACCGCACAATTCGTAAGTTAGTCCCCTCATTCAACGACCGACTCTATTTCCCACCCATACCCCCAACCCAACGCCGTGGACGACCGTCACGACCAGGAAGAGATTTATTCCCAACGCATTAAAGCCGGAAAGCGCACGTACTTCTTCGACGTGAAAGCTACCCGCGGTCAGGATTACTACCTGACCATCACCGAAAGCAAGCGCCGCCAGAACGGCGACGATTCCGTTTCGTACGAAAAGCACAAGATTTTCCTCTACAAGGAGGATTTCATGAAGTTCGTGGATGCCCTGCAGGACGCCGTGGACTACGTGCGGGAAGAGCTGCTTAGCCCCGAAGAAGTGGCCGAACTTGACCGCCCGCGCGAGTACGACGACCGTGACCAGCCCCGCCGCGAGGCCGAGCGTCCCGCCTTCGACCCCAATCGTAGCGACGACAGCTACTAACCGGTTCGGCCCGACGGTCCGGAAGAACGTCATGCTGAGCGCAGCCGAAGCATCTCTACCGCCATAGTAATTTAGTTACTCTCGCGGTAGAGATGCTTCGGCTGCGCTCAGCATGACGTTCTTTTTTCCGAAAGCCATGGCCGCAAGCCGTACCTTTGCGGCCGAATTGCCCGCAATTCAACACTCAACATTCAACACTCAACCCTAAGTAAATGGGCCTCCGCTGCGGTATCGTCGGCTTGCCGAACGTCGGTAAATCCACCCTTTTCAACGCACTCTCGAACGCCAAGGCCGAATCGGCCAACTACCCGTTCTGCACCATCGAGCCCAACGTGGGCGTCATCACCGTGCCCGACGAGCGCCTCCAGATTCTGGAAGCGCTGGTGAACCCCAAGCGCGTGTTGCCCACCATCATCGAGTTTGTCGACATCGCCGGCCTCGTGAAAGGCGCCAGCAAGGGCGAAGGCCTGGGCAATAAATTCCTGGCTAACATCCGCGAGGTGGACGCCATCATCCACGTGGTGCGCTGCTTCGACGACCCCAACATCGTGCACGTAGCCGGCGGCGTGGACCCCGTGTTCGACAAAGACGTTATCGACACCGAGCTGCAGCTCAAGGATTTGGAAAGCGTCGAGAAGAAGCTGCAGAAGTCGGAGCGCAGCGCCAAGGCCGGCGATGCCGTGGCCAAGAAGGAAGTGGTGTCGCTGCAGAAATTCAAAGCCGCTCTCGAAGCCGGCCAGAATGCCCGCGCCGTGGCCGCTTCCGAAGACGACCTGGCCGCCATTGCCGACCTGCAGCTGCTCACCGTGAAGCCCGTGATTTACGTGGCCAACGTGGACGAGGCCAGCATTGCCAGCAACGGCAATAACCACGTGACGGCCCTGCGCGAGCACGTCAAAGCCGAAGGCGCCCAGGTGGTGCTGGTGTCGGCCGCCATCGAAGCCCAGATTGCCGACATGGAAGACCCCGAGGAAAAAGAAATGTTTCTGGGCGAGTACGGCCTCACCGAGTCGGGCCTGAACAAGCTCATCCGGGCCAGCTACGAGCTGCTGAACCTGATTACCTACTTCACCGCCGGTGTGCAGGAAGTACGCGCCTGGACCATTCACCGCGGCGACAAAGCCCCCGCCGCGGCCGGCGTCATCCACTCCGATTTCGAGAAAGGCTTCATCCGCGCTGAGGTCATCAAGCTCCCCGATTACCAGGAGTACAAGACCGAAGTCAAAATCAAAGAAGCCGGCAAAATGGCCGTGGAAGGAAAAGAATACGTGGTGCAGGATGGCGACATCATGCACTTCCGGTTCAACGTCTAATTGCTGGCTCAAACAGCTTCGTCTGGCGTTTTGAGCTTAATTTATAGCCCCGGCCATCACTGGCCGGGGCTATTTTATTTGTAGTGAAGCTCGTTTGGATGAAAATCGTAGGAATAGTCCCGTTCATGGCGGCTTGTGCATTGCCGGCACTTAGCCAGTATTCCCAGCCTGTTGCTAGAAGGCCTTTTCCACCACAATACACCGTTACAATCGGCTACTGTGCTTGCACCGGCGGTGGTGACTTTTCAGTAGACAGCGGCGAAGTAATTGTGCCTGAGCAACTACGCCAATCATACATTGATGCGCTCAGCAAATGGCAGAAGCTGTATGGAACACGAGAAAAAATTGTTGAAAGGGTAGCATCGAATGGCTACCGAGTGTCATCATTACGCGCCGTAACTCCAGCCGCTTGGGATTCATTGTTCACGCCGTCCGCACGCAATGGCAATGTCGCCTTTTTAAATGGCAAAGACAGCGAGGAGAGAGCGAGTCAGGGTAGCTATTGGCGTAGAAGATACAGAATCACGGGTACCGTAATAGGAATAGCAGGCCCTTACCCAATATTTAAAATTCAGCGGGCCGTTCGAATTTCTGATAAGGCACAAGGTGATTAATCACCGCAGCTCGTATTCGGAAAATATTTGAGACTGTACCGAAAAATTAAATGGCCCAAAGAAAAAGCTGCTCGTACGAGCAGCTTTTTCTTTGGGCCATTGCTCACAAAGTCCTTGAAATCTGAGCGAATTCGTGGTCTTACTTCCCTACCACTTTATACAGCATCCCCTTCGGCAGCTTGTCGGTGGTTTTCATGCCGTTGAGAATGGCCATTTCCTCGTAGCGCTTGCTCGGGATGCCAGCTGAGGCGAGGGCCGAGGCCAGCGTTTGGGTGCCGGTGGCGGTGCGGATGTGGATGTGCTCGGGCTGGCGGTTGAGCTTGTCGGCTTCGGTGAGGCGGGCGTAGCCCTGGGCGGCTTGCTGGAACTGCGGCACGTAGGTGCCAAAAGTGGTGGGGGAGGCCAGGCCCACGAAGGCATATATGCTGTTGCCGTCCTGAATGAGCTGGGCCAGCACGTGGGCCGGCGTGCTTTGCTGGTCCTGCGCCTGCTGGTCGCCCTCAAACACGAGGGCGGGGAAGCCGTTGATGGTCGTTTTCTGGGCCTGCGCGTTGGCTACGCCAATGGACTTGGCCAGGCTCTGGGCGGCGGCATCGAGCGAATTGCCGCTGGCGCCCAGGAACACCAATAGGGCCTTGCCGTTGGGCTCCTGCATCTGGAACTGCTCGGGCGAGTTGTTCGACTTCCAGCCCGAGGGAATGGGGAAGCGGAACTTCAAATCGGGGTGGTAAAAGGTGCTGTTTTCCACGAAGCCCTGGCGCGGGTCTTCGCCGAAGGTCAGGCCTTCGATGGAGCGCAGGTACTGGTCGCGGTTCACCAGGAAGGTTTTGCGGCCGGCGCTTTGCTTGGCCTGGGCGGCCAGCTGCTTCACGCGGGTGTAGCGGTCGGCCGAGTTGGGGTGGCTACTGAGGAAGGTGGGGATGCTGCTGCCGCTCTGGGCCTCGGTGCGCTCCAGCGTTTGGAAGAAATCGGCCATGTAGCTGGCGTCGTAGCCGATTTTGGTGGAGTATTTCACGCCCAACCCGTCGGCCTCGTTCTCGTCGCCGCGGCTGTATTTCAGCATCCACAACCCCACGCCCTGCTGCACAATGCCGCCCACCGACTGCATCACGCGCGGCGCCAGCACCGAACCGAGTATCATGCCGATGCCGGCGATGGTGTTGTTGCGGCTCTGCTTTTTGCCGTGCTGCGCGGTGATGTGGCCCAGCTCGTGGCCAAGCACGCCCGAAAACTGCGCTTCGTTGTTGAAATACGCCATAATGCCGCGCGTGAAATACACGTGGCCGTCGGGGGTGGCAAAGGCGTTGATGATGGGCGAGTCGACGACAGTGAAGCCGTAGTCGCCGGGGCGGTCCGAAATGGCCGTCATCTGCTTGCCGCGGGCGGTGATGAGCTGCTGAAGCTTGGTGTTGTTGTAGAGGCCGAATTGGGCAATCACGGCCGGGTCGGGCTTGGCACCTTGCAGGGGCCGGGCGGCCGGGGCAGCCGGTGCGGTGGGGCGCCGGGCGGCCCAATCGGTTACGCTCGACGAGCCGGCCAGGGGTAGCAGCAGGGCCAGAACGGCGCCAGCGCGCACACTACGGAAAAGAGGAGTATTCATGAGAGTAAATAAAGCGGACTATGCCGGTGAAGGGCCACAGATGGGCATGCAACGGAAGGGGTGGGGGCTAGGGTTGCGCTTAGCCACCGTAGCGGGCAGCGCGGCCAGGGCCCGGTTGGCCGGCAGACTGGCAATAGCCATTTCCCTGCCAGATTGAGCGGTGGAAGGCCATTTCACGCAATACACACCCGTGGGCCGGGATTATTGCGGCGGTTTTGCCTGTCCCTTTGCCCGTTTCGCTATGAAAATAATTCGTTCGGCCGCCGCTTGCCTGCCCCTGGCCTTTTTGCTGCTGGCGTGCAGCCGCCACCCCACGGCCAGCCGCGCCAGCCGCTTTGTGCCCACGCCGCCCACCATCGACGGGCAGGCTACCGACTGGACCGACTCGCTCCGCTACGACCCCGTCAGCAAGCTGCAATACCAGGTGCTGAACGACGGCCGGCAGGTGTATCTGCGCCTGAAAGCGGCCGACCCGGCCACCCAGGCCAAAATCGTGCGTCTCGGCCTCACGGTGTGGCTCGACACCACGGGCCGCAACCAGCACCAGTTTGGGGTGCATTTTCCGCTTGGTGGTCCGCTGGGCGCCCGCCCCGGCACCGACGACGGCAGCCCGCGCCCCGGCGCCAACCCTCCCGCCTCCGACCGCCAAGAGGCCCGCCGCGAGCGCATGACCCAGGCCCTGACCGGCCTGCGCGAAATGGAGCTGCTCAACTATAAAGGCAACCCCGAGCCGACCCTGACGGACGCGCAGTCGCAGCTGGGCGTGAAAGCCGCCCTGGCGCTTGACGACCAGGAAAACCTGATTTATGAGCTGGCCGTGCCCATGCGGCTGCTCTACCGCAAGCTGCCCGCGCTCACGGGCCGGCCGGCCGTGGTGGGCGTAACGCTCGCCGGGGGCAAATTCAGCATGCCCGCGCCGGGTAGCGGCGGCATCCAGGGCGGCATGGGCGGCGGGGGTATGGGCGGCATGCGCGGCGGGGGCATGGGAGGCGGGGGCATGCGCGGCGGCAGCATGGGTGGGGGCGGTATGCGTGGCGGCGGCGGCCGGGGCGGCTACAGCGGCGGCGGACAGCAGTCGGCTCCCATTGCACTGAAAACTAGTGTGACGCTAACCTCGCATTAATTGGGAATAAGCAAAAACGTCATGTCGAGCTTGCCGAGGCATTTCGCGTGTGGTAGTAACTCCATCGTTGAATCGATTTTGATTACTTCGGCACGCGAGATGTCTCGGCAAGCTCGACATGACGTTCCTTTTGTTCGCGGTTCACCGTTCACTGTCGGCTGTTCATGTCTACCATCTGGTAACCGATGAGCAGGTCGGCGCGGGTGCCGGGCGGGCGGTAATACACGAGCAGGTCGTACTGGTTTTCGGTTTCGTAGTGGCTGCCTTCAAAGTAGGTTTCGTTGGCGCCGCGCGCGCCGGCCACGGCAAAATCGTAGTTGTAGTAGCCTTGCTTGAGCAGGGCGTGGCCGGTGTAGAGCTGGTTGGTTTCGTCGTAGGTCAGCTTGAATTCGTCCTTGAGCTGCCATTCGCTGAAGGCCCCGAAGGCATACACCGGGCCGGGCGCCGGCTGGGCGGCCTTTAGCTGGAACGTGACGTCGAAGTAGTCGGCGTTGGTGGCGCCGTTGCCGTACTCGCGGCTCTCGAACACGCGTTGGCCGTTGGCATCTACGTATTGGTTGTAGGCGGTGAGGGCGCGCGAGGTTTCGGGCTGCAGCTCCACGGTGGTCACGGGCCGGGCCTGTGGGTTGATGTGCAGCACGCCGATGCCCACGCTCTGCACCGAGCGGGTGTCGAAAAAGCGGTACTCGCTCAGGCCCGGGAAGGCGTTTTCGAAGTTGAAGTACTGGTATTCGAGGCGGCGGTCGAGGTCGCGCACGAAGGTGGGGCGCAGGTTGTACTTGGCGTTGTCCCAGCGAAAATTCTGGCGCAGCACCACCTTCACTTCCACGGCCGGGTTCACCAGTTCCACGGCGCCGTAGCCCACCGAGAAATCGAGCTGCTGCATGGTAAATCGCTCTTTGCCGCCTATCACAATGCCCGGTTTCAGGCCCACGTTCACCTGGTTCTCATACACCAGCAGCCGGCGCGACACCACCGGCACACCGCCCGGGCTTTGCACCACCAGCAGGTAGTTGCCACTGATTTTTACCTGCGGCGCCCGCAGCCGGTAGTGGAAATACGGCGTTTTGGTGCCCGTGCCCACGCGGTAGTCCGTCACCAGAAACTCGTTTATCTCGTTCAGGAACTGCATGTCCGTGAGGATGGACGGCTGCCAGTCCACGTCGCAGTGAATGAGTTTGGCGGTGAAGCGCTGGCTCTGCTCGCCCAGCACGTCAAACTCCAGCATGATGGCCGACGACTGCCCCAGCGGCACCACGGCCGGCTGAAACACCTCGTTGGGCTGGCCCGTGGCCACGTAGCACTGCACGCTGCGCACATCGGGCGAGTAGGCGTAGTCCTGGTATTTCAGGGTTTTGTCGGCGTAGTATTCGGGCGGCTTCTGAGTGCCGGCGCGGCTGGCGTTGGGGTCGGTGATGGGCGTGCCCAGCGGCACGCAGGCCGTGGCGAAAAGGAGGGAAGCGAGGGCAAGAAAACGCATAGGCCGAAAGGTACGGGCGGGGCGCGTTGTTGGTCGGCTCGGGGCCCGGCAACAGCACCGCCGTGCGCCGGTTATGGGGCGGCTTTTCACCGGCTGGCGGGGCAAAGCAGGGAGAAGTAAGCTGTGTCCAGAAAACGACCTTCCCAAAATTCATTTTCCCGAAAAAGCCCTTCCTGCACAAATCCCGCACGTTTCAGCACCCGCGCCGAAGCCTCGTTCAACGGGTCGATAACGCCTTCCACCGAATGCAGGCGCAGCGTCTCGAAGCCATAAGCAAGCACGGCCGCCACGGCTTCCTGCATAAAACCCTGGCCCTGATGGGCCGGGTGCAACAGGTAGCCAATTTCGGCCCGGTGGTGTTCGGGCTGCAGGCGGTAATAGCCAATGGTGCCGATAATTTCGGCCGACGCCTGCGGCGCAATGCCCCAGTTGAGCAGTTCGTTTCGGCCCGTTGCGTCGTTTCCCGTGGCAATAAGGGCTTCGGCGTCGGCCACCGACGTGGCCAGGGGCCGGGGAATATACTGCATCACCCGCGGGTCGGAGCGCAGGGCGAAGAGGGCCGGGGCGTCGGCGCTGGTTAGTTGGCGCAGCAGCAGGCGCTCGGTGCGCAAGGTGGGAAAGGGGGCAAAATTGAAGGTGAGCATAAGCGGGGCACTGCGTCGGGACAAGCGCCGGGGCGGCTGGCGCGGCAGCTGCCGCAAATGTAGCCGCCACCTCCGCCCCGAAAACTGCTCCGGTACTTCGTACAATTGTTGTACCTTACCTGCCAAGCTTCCCGCTCATGCTTGGGCGGTTGCACCTCTCCAGCCCCAGCACGCCATGCCCGCGCCCGCCCCCAAAGTCGAAAAGTCCAAGGTTTCCACCGCCTCCGAGCGGGCCCCCGCCCGTCCCGGCCACCAAGGGCCGACCGCCTTGGCCGACAACCGCCCGCAGGCCGCTGCCCAACGGCAGCTGCAGGGCCTGATAACCCAGTCGCCTCAGGTGCAGCAGGCGGCTGCGCTACAGGCCCGCGTTGCGCAGAGCCCCCGGCAGCAGCAAGTCGTCCAGCTCAAGGCAGTATCCGCGCCGGTGCAGAGAAAAGCGAACAGAACCGGCCTGCCCGACGAACTGAAAGCTGGGGTAGAGCACCTATCCGGCCACTCGCTCGATGACGTGAAGGTGCACTACAACTCCACCAGGCCAGCGCAGCTGCAGGCCCACGCCTATGCGCAGGGCACCGATATTCACCTCGCGCCGGGCCAGGAAACGCACCTGCCGCACGAGGCCTGGCACGTGGTGCAGCAGAAGCAGGGCCGGGTAAAGCCCACGATGCAGCTCAAAAGCAAGGAAAGCGTGAACGACAGTACCGGTCTGGAAAAGGAAGCCGATGTGATGGGCAGTAAATCACTGAATGCAGTGAGTAAGCCAGCCGCGCCAACGCGTTGAGTCGTATCAAAGAAAGCAAAAGCCCCGTTAGATACTATCTAACGGGGCTTTTGCTTTCTTTAATCTGTGAGGTTGGCTACACCTCGGCCAGCATTTCCCACCGGTCATTCAGTTGCACCAGTTCCTTTTTCACCTGTTCGAATTTCATCGTCGCGTCTTTCAGCTGCGCTGAGTTCTCGTAGATTTTGGGGTCGGCGAGCTGCTTTTCGTAGCCGGCCAGTTCCTTTTCCAGTGTGTCGATTTTGGCTTCCACTTCGGCCAGTTCCTTGAGAGCTTTCTTCTGGTCGGGCGACGACGTTTTGGCGGGCGCGGCGTCGGCTTTTTTCTCTTCCTTGGGCTGGGGCTTGGGGGCCGAGGGGCTGGGCAGGCCGGCCTTCTTGGCGGCCTTCTCGCGGTCCTCCATCCACTGCTCGTACTCGTTGTAGGTGCCGGGGTATTCCTTCAGCTGGAAATCCTCGATGTACCAGATTTTAGTGGCCACGTTTTCCACGAAAAACCGGTCGTGACTAATCACGATGAACGTGCCCTGGTACTGCTCCAGCGCCTGAATCAGGATGTTTACCGACACCATGTCCAGGTGGTTGGTCGGTTCATCGAGCAGCAGGAAGTTGGCTTCCGAAATCAGGGTTTTGGCCAGGGCCACGCGGCTTTTCTCGCCGCCCGAGAGGACTTTGATTTTCTTGAAAACCTCCTCGCCCGTGAACAGGAACGAGCCCAGCACCGAGCGTAATTCCATGTCGTTGCGCTTCGAGCCGGCCTCGCTCATCTCCTGCAAAATCTCGTTTTCCAGCGTTAAACTCTCCAGCTGGTGCTGGGCGTAGAACGACATGATGACGTTGTGGCCCAGCTGGTGCTTGCCGTTGGTGGGCGCTTCGGTGCCCGCCACGAGGCGCATGAGCGTCGATTTGCCCTTGCCGTTGGCACCGATGAGGGCGATTTTATCGCCGCGCTCGATGTGCACGTTGGTGTCGCGAAAAATCAGCTTCTGGTCGTATTTCTTCGTCACGTGCTCCATGCGGAGGATGTGGCGGCCGGGCTCGACTTTGAAGGTGAACTTCATGTTGATTTTGGCCGCGTCCTGCGCCACGTCCTCGATGCGCTCCAGTTTGTCCAGGGCTTTCACGCGGCTCTGGGCCTGCTTAGCCTTGCTGGCCTTGGCCTTGAAGCGCTCAATGAACCGCTCGGCCTGCCGAATCTGGGCCTGCTGGTTCTCGAAAGCGCCTTTCTGAATGAGGTTGCGCTCTTCTTTTTCTTCCAAGTAGTAGCTGTAGTTGCCGGCGTAGGGCACCAGCTTGCCACCAATCACCTCCACGGTGGTGTTGGTGGTGCGGTCGAGGAAAGCGCGGTCGTGGCTCACGATGATGACGGCGCCCTCGTAGTCGGCCAGGTAGTTCTCAATCCACTTGATGGAGGGCAAGTCCAGGTGGTTGGTCGGTTCGTCAAGCAGCAGCAGGGAAGGCTGCTGGAGCAGAATTTTGGCCAGCATCACGCGCATGCGCCAGCCGCCCGAGAAACTTTTTAGCGGCTTCTGCAGCTCTTCGGTATTGAAACCCAGGCCTTCGAGTATTTCCTCGGCGCGGGCCTGCATGGTGTAGCCGCCCAGCGCCTCAAACCGCTCCTGCATAGCGGCCAGCTTGTCGATGAGGTCATCCGAATAGTCGGTTTCGAACAGCACCAGCAGGTCGTCAATCTTTTTCTGCAGCTCCAGCGCCTCCTCAAAGGCCTGCATGGCCACGTGCAGAATGCTCTCGTGCGTGTCGTAGCTCAGCAAATCCTGGTTGAGAAAGCCCAGGCTCACGTCCTTGGCCATCGAAATCGAGCCGCCGTCGGCCTTGTACTCGCCCACCAGCAGGCGCAGCAGCGTCGATTTGCCGGTGCCGTTGAGGCCGATGAGGCCAATTTTGTCCTTGGGCTTGATGTGCAGGCTGGCGTTGTCGTACAGCGTGCGGGAGCCGAAGTGGAAGTCGAGGTCGGAAATGGAAATCATAGAATCGGGGTATTCGAGGGCAAAGGTACGGCCCGGGGCGTGGTAAACGCCGCCGAACCCAACCGATTTGAACGACGGTCGCCCCACAAAAAATCCCCGCAGCCGGGGCTGCGGGGATTGCCACGAGGCCAGACGGAACGTACCCCAAAGCGGTGCTTCGGTTCGTTAAACGATTCGGCCGCGAGCCGAAGCACCGCTTTGGGGTATTCGTTCCGGCCTGTTTCGGCTGGCGCAAACGGCTTCCTTATTGCTTCACCACCTTGAGGGTGCGGGTGCGGGCGCCGTCCTGGTAGCGGGCCAGGTAGAGGCCGGCGGCCAGGTTTTCGAGGTCGAAGCGGGCTTCGCGGTTGCGCACGGGCACCGTTTGCACGGCCCGGCCCGACAGGTCGAGCAGCTGCACGGTGGCGCTGGGGCTGGCTTCGGCCGGTGCCTGCACGGTGAGGCGGTTGGCCGCCGGGTTGGGGAAGGCATTCACGGCCAAGGCTTCCTGACCGGGCTGCGTGGCTGCCATGCTGGCGTTGACGGTAACACCCATTACATTGAGCGTGCCTGTGGCGGCAGGCTTATTAATCGCCACACTCTGAATCGCCTTCGTGGCGTTGGCGCTGGACAGCGTGAGGCGGAACTCATAGAGGCGCGGGTCGGTAGTACTGTTTTGGATGACGTTGTTGTCGCGGCCTACGCGGCCGAAGCCCCGCAAGGCAATGTTGGAAGTGCCCGAAAACCAGTCGGCCGCCGACAGCCCGGTGAAGGCCTGCGTGGTGCCATCGGTGAAGGTGACCGTGGCCGTGAAACCGCTGATGCCGTTTCCGGAAGTCGCCAGCAAATACACATCAGAGGCGGCCAGCGGCGTAGGAAAACCCAAAGTGCCCGAGCCGATACCATTGATGCGCAGCGAGTTGTTGGCCGAGTATGAGGCGAATCGGAACGTAAGGCCGCTGGTGACTGCACTGGTGAAAGTGCCGTTTGCCGGCAGGAACGAGGTGGGCGCAACGCCAGTCGAGCCGATGAATGTGGGCGCCATGAAGTTGAAGCGGTTGCCCACGGCGCCGCCGTCCACGTCGTCGGTGGTGGAAGAAATGACGGTGCCGGCGCCGTCGGCCACCACATCAGCATTGTAACCAGTCACGGCTACGGGCACCAGCGCGGCGTGGGCCGCCGGCATGGCGCCCAGGCCCAGCGTGAGCAGCGCCAAAGCGCGGAAAGAAGTAAAGGTATTGCGCATAAAAAAACGAAGAAGAAGGTGAATGAAAAATGGGTGAAAAGGGAAACTGCCAAATATAGGCCAGGTAGCGTTGCGGGTCAATTAATCGTTTAAGCTTTTTATAAATGAGGCCTATCGGTGCGTTTCAAAACAATTATGCAGCGCGCAGCGAAGCATCTCGCGTGTGGTAGTAACTCAACCGTCAATGATTAGTGGTGGCATGCGAGATGCTTCGCTGCGCGCTGCATGACGTCGGGGGCAATTGCCACCCAGCTGCGGCAGGCCGCCCGGTCCTACTTCGGCAGCGGGGCTTCGTCTTTGCTCTCGCTCAGTTTCTGGGCCAGCTTCTGGGGCACGCCCACGTTGTCGAACAAGCCGCTTACCACGCCCTGGCGCCAGAGTGTGAACACCGAAAAGCGCGGCTCCCGCGTCGAAATCATCTGGCCACTCACCAGCTTGCCGCGCTTGCGCGGGTTCTGGTCGCGGATGACGATGACGTTCACCGCCTTCGAGATGATGCGCTTGATGAGCGTCTTTTTAATTTCCTCCTGTTTGTAGCCCAGCAGCTCCAGCTGCAGGCCCGAGTACTGGGCCCACATGGTGCCGGTAGTGCCCTGGCGGTTGGCCTGCATGTCGAAGCGAATGCGCTGCACGTCGCCTTTTTTAAACTCCACCAGGCGGGTGGGCACCGTCATCGAATTCAGAATATTGAACGGGCCGGACCCGAACGTGCCCCATACCCGGTGCTGACCGTTGGGGTCGAGCAGGTACATCGACACCTGGGCATCGAGCCGGACGCGGTTTTGCAGGTAGGTGGTGGCCCGGCCGGTGAGTGGCGTAGCGCGGGTCTGGCGGCGGCGGTCGTTGCTCAGGTTGCGGAAGGTGCCGGTGAAGCGGGTGATGCCCAGCGTGCCCGGAATGGGCGTGCGCGGGCTGCGGTAGCGAGAAGAGAGGTTGCCGTTCACGATGTCGAGCCGGCGCACATCCACCGTCACGGGCAGCTTGCGCATTTCCTCAGGCGAAATTTTGGAGCGGTGCGGGTTGATGGGGCCGCGCCCGTCGGACGAGATGCGCACCGTGGGCCGCGTAAGCACCACCCGGGCGGCGCGCACGTCGGCCCGGCGCACCAGCCCGGCGAAGTCGAGCCCGCTGAAATCTAGGGCCGGTACCTGGATGGCCAGGGCTGACACTTGGTAGCCCTTGCGCAGGTTGAGCTGGACGGGCGTGAAGCGGGGCCGCAGCTCCATCTGCCCGAAATGAAAAGTGCGGGCGTCGGTGTCGAGGCGGGCGCGCTGGCTGTAGGCGCGGTAGTAAGGCGGGTCGAACGGGGCCGAGATGCGCCCCGACGAGCCCTTCCAGCCCCGGGCGTAGATAATGCGGCTGGGCGTGAGGGCGGCCAGCGAATCGATGCGGATGCCCCGGGCGGTCAGGTTGATGTCGTTGATTTCGGGCGAATGGCGCAGGCCGCCAATCTTGAAAAAGCTGCGTTCCACGCGCAGCTCAGCCACGTCGGTGCGGCGCACGGCTTTGGCTAGCAGCTTCCATACCGGCGGGGGCGGCGTCTTGGGCGGCGAAAAAATGAGCCGCCCGCCCGCCAGCACCACCGAAGAAGCCCGCAGCTGCCGCTGGCGCTGCAGCGCCGCCGCGTCGAGCCCGCGTACGGCCAGACTTGGCAGGGTCAGGTCGACGCGTACGCCGCCGGGCTGGCCCTGGCCCGGCGCCGGGGGCCGCACGCGCACCCCGCGCAAGTCGAAGCTGCCCGCCGTGGTCGATAAGTTCAGGTTGGTGAGGCTGATGGCGTGGGCGGCCCCCGTGGCCTGACTGCGGCCCGCGGCCACCTCCCAGGCTTTGGCAAAAAATAGCCGCCGCCCGCCGCCCGCACCCGTCGAATCAACGTGCAGGCCCGTGCCTTTCACCGCAATGCCGCGCACGGTAGCATTAAGCTGGTCATCGGCCAGGTGGAAATAGCCGCGCTGCACCACCACATGCGCCAGGTCGAGGCTGCGCACGTAGCGGCCCAAATCCGACGCGCCGCCGGACTTACCGGCGGGTGGCACCAGAGTTAGACGGGCGTCTTGGAGCAGCAGCGAATCGGCCCGCAGCTGGTGGCGGTGCTGCAAGATGGCCGGCTGAAGCCCGGTTAGCCGCAGGCGCGGTAGGCTCAGGTTGACGCGCGCGGCCTTGCCTGTCGCAGGGCCATCGGGCCGGATTTGCAGCGAGTCGAGCTGGATTTCCTTGTCTTCGGTGGAAAGCGTAAGGCTTTTTGCACCTAGGTGGTGGCCCTGCGCTTGCGCCTGGGCCCGCAGCAGCTTTAGGTTCCAGGCGGCGGCGTAGGCAATGCGCTGGGTGTCGGCGGCGCCGGCCGAGCTGAGGTGCAGGTCGTGAGCGCTCAGGTCAGCGCGTTGAAACCGGGCCGTGGACTGGCCGCCGGGGGCGTAGTTGACCTGCGTGTGCTGCAGGCCGAAGTAGCCGATTTCCAGCCCTTTCATTTTCAGCGGCAGCCGTTCGTGCAAGGGCTGGCCGGCGTTGCGGGTAGATTTTTGGGCCAAAGCCAGCACCTCAATACGCGCCGAATCGAGCACCACGCTGTCGATGGGTACCACGCTTTTGCGCAGCAGTGCCAGCAGGCCGATGCCCGTCAGGTGCAGCCGGGCGGCGTCGAGGCGCACGCGGGGCAGGGTGTCGGCCACCTGGGCGGCCGGGCGCAGGCGCACCCCGCGCAGCCGGATGGCGCGCTGCCACAGGCTGGTTTCCAGCGCGTCGATGTGCAGGCGGTACTGGCCGTGCGTTTGGGTGGCTACCTGCTTTTCCAGCTTCCGGCGCAACCAGGGGTCCAGAAAGTGCTGCACCACCAGGCCCAGCCCGAGCAGCAGCCCGCAAATTCCCAGCAGCCACCACACCCAGCGGTGAGACGGTCCCGGCGCGGCGGGCGTGGGCAAGGCGGGCGACGAAGCGCTAACGGGCGGAAAAATTTCGGGCACGGAGTAGGGTCAAGTCTAGCGTAACGCTAAAACAACCGGCCAGGGTTGGGCGGCGGGGCGGGTTCTCGATGGAGAATGCGGTTTTACCGACCAGCAGGTTTGGCGATATAGATAAGTTTCAACGCGCGCGGGTGTTTGGCGGCAGCCCGTACATTTGGGTTATGCCTACCACTTCCGCTCCCGACGCCCTGGGCGTTGCGCTGCTGGCCTCGTTTCGGCACAGCTTCCAGCAATACAAAAGCCTGGCCGACCGCGCCCTGGCCCAGCTCAGCGACGCCGAATGGCTGCACCAGCCGGCGCCGGGCAGCAACTCAGCCGCCGTCATCGTGCAGCACATGGCCGGCAACCTGCGCTCCCGCTTCACCCATTTTCTGACTTCGGACGGCGAAAAGCCCACCCGCCGGCGCGACCAGGAGTTCGAGGAGCCCGCCACCGTCGCGGCCATCGAGCCGCTGCGGGCAGAGTGGAAAGCCGCCTGGCGCGTGCTGTTCGAGCTGCTGGACGAGCTGCAGCCCAACGACTTGCTGGCCACCGTCACCATTCGCGGCGAGGCCCACACGGTGCTGGCCGCCGTGCAGCGCCAGGTGGCGCATTACGCCTATCACAGCGGCCAGCTCGTACAGCTGGCCAAAAACCTTCGGGGCGACGCCTTCCCGTCGCTCAGCATTCCACGGGGCCAGAGCGTACAGTTTAACCAGCAAATGGCCCAAAAAACCGCTTCATGAGTATAAACCCCAACGGCAAGTTGCGCGCCGAGCACGCGCACCCGGCGCCCGTCTACCCCGCGCTGCTCCGCCACAAAGTTGCCGACACGCCTCACCCCGACGCCGAAAACGAACGTACCAGCCCCATGCTCGCCATTACTTCCCTGCTCAGCCCGCCGCACACGCTGCGCATCAACAACATCATCAAAAGCCTGGAAGAAAAATTCGGCCTCGACGACGTGCAGGCCACCCTCGACCCGCACCTGACCTACCAGCTGGCGGGGGTGAAGAAATTGGAGTCGTTGAAAGAAGTGCTGGCCGACGTAGCGGCCCGCACCGCGCCGTTTCCAGCCTTCACCACCGGTCTGGGCGTGTTTCCGGGCGAGCGCCCGGTCATCTACATCCCCGTGCTGCGCTCCGATGCGCTCAATGCCCTGCACCGGCGCATTCAGGCGGCCACCGCGCCGCTGTGCCTGCGTACCGATAAGTTCAGCGGGCCCGACTGCTGGCTGCCGCACATCTCGCTGGCCCTGCACGACACCACCGCCGACCTGCTCGGCCCCGTCCTCGCCTACCTCAACCAGGAAACCTACAACCTCAAGCTCATCATCGACAACCTCGCCATTCTGCGCCAGGAAGGCGAGTTGTTTGTGCGGGAAGAAGTGTTCAAAATGGGCGAGAAGGTGCTGGGGTGAGTGGTTGGTGGAGTAAGGAGTTAATCAAAAAACATCATGCCGAGCGCAGCGAAGCATCTTTACCGCAGCAGTAAATCAAATTACTATTGCGGTAAAGATGCTTCGCTGCGCTCGGCATGACGTTCTTTTTTTATCCACCAACCCACTACTCCACCGCCTACACCGTCGGCGGAACCTGCGTGCCCTAGTCCAGGCTCTGCCATAGGTATTTGCAGGCCAGGGTGCGGTAGGGTCGCCAGGCCTCCGCAATCACAAGCATGCGCTTTTGAAGGGCGCGGCCGGTTTCTTCGAGGCCGTAGAGGCGGCGCATAGCATTTTGCACGCCCAGGTCGCCTTCCGAAAACACGTCGGGCTGGTCAAGGGCGAACATTTGCAGCATCTGGGCCGTCCAGCGGCCTACGCCTTTGATGGCGGTGAGGTGCTGCGTAAAAGCTTCTTCCGAGAGGCTGGTGAGGTGCTCGTAATCGAGCAGGCCCCGCTCGTTGTATTCGGCAATGGCCTTGAGGTAGCCAGCCTTCTGGCGCGAAAGGCCCACGGCCCGCAGCTCGTCTTCGGTCAGGGCCAGTACCTCGCGCGGCTCGGGGTAGCCCTCGGGCGGGAACAGCGACTGGAACCGTTTCCAGATGGCAGCGGCCGCTTTGGTCGAAATCTGCTGGCTCACGATGGCGCGCAGCAGCGCCAGGTACAGGTCTTCGTGGGGCCGGGGCGGGATTTCGCGGCCCTTGGCAATGACGCCCCCGAGCAGCGGGTCGGCGGTGCTCAGGTGTTCGATGGCGGCTTGGTTGAGCATTAATTATTGGGGCGTTAGATAGGAGAAACGTGGCTTTTCCAGCAAGTCCTGTGGGAAAACCGGAATCAGCACAATGTCCAGCACCGCGCCGGTGGGGGAGAGGCGCAGGCCCGTGAGGTTGCCCCCAAACACCGCGCCCGTGTCGATGTACATGGTGTGGGAATCGGGGTCGAGGATGGGCTCGCCGTCGCTCATCGGCGTGTGGCCCACTACCTGCAGCTTGCCGAGGCGGCGGAGCGGCCCGCGCGCCCACAGCAGGCCGTCGGAGCTGTCGGGGTCGTAGGCCGATTCGGAGGGACCGATGCCGGCGTGGCTCACCAGCACATGCTCGTTTTGCCAGAGCACGGGCCGCTTTTTCAGCCAGGGCAGGTGCCGGGCCAGCAGGGTGGGTTGGGCGCGATACTGCTCGGTGGTGCTGCGGCCGCCCCATTTTAGCCAGCCCGGGTAGGGGCCGTGGGGGGCGTAGTGGTGCAGCATGGCATCCTCGTGGTTGCCCATGAGGAAGGTCGTGGTGTCGGGGTATTTTTCGTTCAGCTCCCGGGCCAGCTCCACGGTGGCCGGCGTGTGGGCACCGCGGTCCACGAGGTCGCCCACCTGAATGAGGTGGTCGGTGGTCGGGTCCCAGCGTTTCAGCAGCTCCTGAAACGTGTGGAAGCAGCCATGCACGTCGCCGATGATGAAGAGGTTCATGGAATGAATAACGCGAACAGCCGCATGTGGTTTGCGAAGAGCCCCCGATAAGCCTCACGCCGAATAATCGGCTCAGGGTGCTCGTTCTGATGGCTCAAGCCGCTAGCCCCGCCAGCGCAGCTTCCACGCGCGCCAGCCCGGCATCGTCCACGTCCAGGTGCGTCACGAAGCGAATCCACTGCGGCCCGAAGCTGCTGGCCCGAATGCCGTGCCGCTCCAGCGCGGCCAGAAATTCGGCGGCTGGCTGCGTGTCATCGAGCCGGAAAATGACGAGGTTGGTTTCCGGGTTCAACACCTCGGCCACGTAGGGCTGGGCGCGCAGAGCCTCGGCCAGGCGGGCGGCGCGGCGGTGGTCGTCGGCTAGGCGCGCCACGTTGTTTTCGAGAGCGTAAATGCCCGCCGCCGCCAAGAAGCCGGCCTGCCGCCAGCCCCCGCCCATCACCTTGCGGATGCGCTTGCACTTCTTGATAAACGCCGCCGAGCCCAGCAGCACCGAGCCCACCGGCGTGCCCAGCCCCTTGCTCAAACACACCGAAATCGAGTCGAACAGCTGCCCATAGTCCTCGCTGCGCTGACCCGTCGCTACCAGCGCATTGAAAATGCGCGCCCCATCGAGGTGCCGCGCAATGCCGTGCCGCTGCGCCACCTCGCTGATGGCCCGCAAATCGTCCAGCGCGTAGCAACTGCCGCCGCCGCGGTTGTGGGTATTTTCGAGGCACACCAGGCGCGTGGTGGGGTAATGCACGTTTTCGGGCCGGATGGCGGCCTCCACCTGCGCGGCCGTGAGGCGGCCCCGCTCGCCCGGCAGCAGCGCCACGCTCGCGCCGGAATGAAACGCAATGCCGCCCACTTCCCACAGATACACGTGGGCCGTTTGCTCGCAAATCACCTCGCTCAGCGGCTCGGTGTGGGCCTTGATGGCAATCTGGTTGGTCATAGTGCCCGAGGGGCAGAACAGGCCGGCTTCGAGCCCGAAGCGGGCGGCGGCCATTTCCTCCAGGCGTCGCACGGTGGGGTCTTCCTCGTACACGTCGTCGCCTACCGGAGCGGCCATCATGGCGGCCAGCATGGCCGGCGTGGGCTTGGTCACAGTATCGGAACGCAGGTCGATGACGGGCGGCGTGGAGTTTTCAGTGGTCATGGCAAACAGGTCGAAAATCAAAGGAGAAAAGCAGAAAGCGGGCCCTGCTACCGCCCTGCGGTACTGCCCTAGGCCCTTGGCAACAAAAGTAGCCCCCGAAACGAGGCTTCGGCCGGCCTGCGCCAAAAGCACAGTCATTCAGCAAAATGACTCGTGGGCTTGCACTTTCAAAATGAAAGCCCTACTTTTGCCCTCCGTTTCGTAAGCCCTAGACTCTAATCATTCCGGCCCCATGACCGTTACCCGCCTCAAGCGCAAGCACCGCAAGAACATTGCCCGTGCCAACAACAAGCAGCACATCATCAAGGAATTGCTCCGCACGCCCGTTCTCAAGAACGTGGACATCGAAGAGCTGAAGTCGCGCTTCACCGCCAACGGCGGCGCCGCTGCTCCTGCTGCTAAAACCACCACTGCTGCCAACGCTGCTGCTTTCGACGACGCCGAAGCCGTAACCAAGCCGGTGAACGAAGACGGCCAGGAAGGCGAGCACCCCAAGCCCGAAATCGCGCTGTAATTCCTCGCTGCGGCCCCGTGCCGGCAGCTTTCGGTTTCCACGAGCCCCGTTACCTGTTTTGCAGGTGGCGGGGCTTGTTGGTTTTGTCACGGGTCATGTCGAGCGAACGTCATGTCGAACTTGCCGAGACATCTCATGTGCCGAAGTAATCCTTTCGATTAGATTTAGTGGTGGCACGCGAGATGTCTCGGCAAGCTCGACATGACGTTTTTCAACCGGCCCGCTTGCCCAGCTCCACGGCCTGCAAATCCACCACCTTGCCATTATCGACGCCGAAGCGCAGCAGCGTGCGCACCTGGTGGAAGCCGTGCCGCCCGGCCGCTCCGGGGTTGAGGTGAAGCAGGCCGAGCTTCTTGTCCGGCATCACCCGCAGAATGTGCGAATGGCCGGTGATGAACAGGCCCGGCCGGGCCTCGGCTAGCAAGGGCCGGGCAGCCGGCGCGTAGTGGCCGGGGTAGCCACCGATATGCGTCATCAGCACGCGAAGACCTTCAACTTCAAAGTCTTGCACCAGCGGTTGGGTGCGGCGCACGTCCGTGCCGTCGATATTACCGTACACGCCCCGAAAGCGCGGCGCCAGGGCCTGCAATTCGTCCACCACGCGGGCATCGCCGAAATCGCCGGCGTGCCAGATTTCGTCGCAGCCGCGCAGATGATGCGCGATTCGTTCGTCGAGGTAGCCGTGGGTGTCGGAAAGTAGGCCGATGCGTGTCATGGCACAAAGATGCGGCCGCCCGGCAAATCGGCCCGGCCCCGTATCTTGCGCCCGCTGCCCAGAGCACCATTCTCAATTCTTTCTTGATTTCGGCGGCCCCGTTGCCCGTTATCGTTTCCCCAAGCCGCTTTTTCCGATGAATATTTTCATCAACGACATCCCGCTGGTTATCAAAAAACTCAGCGAAAAAGTATACAAGCACAAGTTCGACCTCATTCTGAGCCCCGACGACGATTTTACGTCGAAGGACCTGATTGGCGACGTGCTGGTGAAGGACGCCGGCCCGCTCTTCATCGACCGCCTGCTGCGCCTTATGGAAGTGAAAAAGCTCAAGAAGCTGAAATCGCTGACCATGCTGGTGAAAAAGAAAAAGCACCTCATCCTGCACCTCAAAGACCAGTTTAAAATCGCCAAGGCCGGCGGCGGACTAGTGGTGAAGGGCGACCAGGTGCTCATGATTTACCGCCTCGGCAAGTGGGACCTGCCCAAGGGCAAGCTCAAGAGCGACGAGGACCAGGCCGCTGGCGCTCTGCGCGAAGTGGAGGAGGAAACCAACATCAAGCTCGAGCTGGGCGAAGCCCTGCCCAGCACCTGGCACAGCTACGCCTACAAGGGCAACAAAATGCTGAAGAAAACCAGTTGGTTCCTGATGAAGTGCCTCGACGACAGCCTGATGAAGCCACAGACCGAGGAGTACATCGAGGAAGTGCGTTGGATGTCGCCGCAGGAGGCGCTGGCCAAATTGGAAGATTCGTACGCTTCCATTGCCCTCGTGGTGCGGCACTACCTGAGTGAGATGGCCGGCAAGCCCGCCAAAGAGACGCCCGCCGCCGGCAAATAAATAGCGTTATATTGCGGTCTATGCGACCGATTCTGGCAGGAGTGGTAGTGACAGTGGCGGCATTGGGCCTGAGCGCGTGCTCGGGGGCGCACGAGCGCGCGCGCGAGCACGCCGGCACCCGCACTGCCCCGCCCGGCCGCCCCACGGCCGGCGTCGATGTGCCGTCGCTGCTCAACTTATCGTTCGATGAAATGAGCCAGCGGGTAGGGCCGTCGCAGCCCCTGCCCGTGGGCTTTTCCGACCCCACGGTAGCCCCACTGCCCCAACACAACGCGCCCCTCGATTCGATGGCCCTGTTTCGGCGCAGCGGGGTGGCGCTGGTGGTGGCGTATGATTACAAAACGCGCCATGTGAACGACCTGCTGCTGCTAGGCAGCAACGAAAACGACCTCATGAGCCGGGCCCATTTGCAACTGGGCGCCGACCGCTACCTGGTACTGCCCGTGTTTCAGGCGCACCAACCCACCCAACTCATGGGCCTGCGGGTGCTCACCACCGGCCTCAATCAGTAAGCAACTGCCGCTTACGATGCCAATGGCGGCAACGGATAGGGCAGAAACGCATCCACATTGCCGCCGTAGCGGTGAATGTCCCGGATGATGGTGCTGCTGACGGCCCCCAACGCCGGCGAAGTGAGCAAAAACACTGTTTCCAGGCCGGGGTTGACGTGCTCGTTGCCGAAGGCAATGGGCTTCTCGTACTCAAAATCGGGGCTGTTGCGCAGGCCGCGCAGCAAAAAACGGGCGCCCACCTCGCGGGCAAACTCCGCCGTGAGCCCCTTGAAGGTACGCACCGACACCCGCGGCTCATCCCGAAACACTTCGGCCAGCAGGGCTACCATCTGCTCGATGGGCAGGTAGCGCTGCTTGCTGCTGTTGGTGCCAATGGCCACGACTACCTCATCAAACAGCACCGCTCCACGCCGCACAATATCAAGGTGCCCATTGGTGAAAGGGTCGAATGAACCGGGAAAAAGCGCAATGCGGGGCATAGGCGTTTTATAAATTATGAGTTATTAATTATCAGCTATTGAGCGTTTGAGCGGTACTATTAATTCATAATTAACAAAAGTGCAGGCTGAACAGGTCGAAGTAGCGGTACTCGAAGACGTCGTTGAGGCGGTAGCTGTATTGCACGTTGCCGGGCCGAACGCCGAAGCGCACGTTGCGCACGTAGGTGCGGAGTAAACTGAAAATGGCGGAGTCGGGCATTAGCTCGCCCCACACAGTCACTTCGTCTTCGTCAGGGTTGAGCCCGAGTTCCTGCATCACCAGAATGGTGTAGTACACCACGTCCTCGGCCGTGGAGCAGGGGAACACGTTGCAATACTCCAGGTGCTGGCCCAGCACCACCAGCGTCAGCTCCTGCGGGCCAGGGTTGAGGTAGAGTCGGCGGGGCGGGGCCGCCCCGCGCTGGTGCACCAGCCCGGCCAGCAGGGCGCTGGTGTGGTGCAGCAGGCGGCCGCTGGCGCCGTGCGTGGCGCTCAGCCAGCCGGCCAGGGCCGCGTCGGCGGCAAACACGTTCACCAGCTCCAGGCCCGGGTGGGTGGTGTGGCGCACGGTTTCCCAGGGGGTGGGGGTATGGTGCAGGCGTAGTGTGGCTTCCTCATCGCCGGCCCGGAACAGGGGTGCCGGCAGCAGCGTGAAGGCGCGGCCCGTGACGGCGAGGCGCACGGCGTTCCAGCTCCGTTGGCTCAGAAAATCGTGCTGGGCGGCCAATGCGGGCAGGCCGCCCGGGGGCAGCGGATGCTCTTCCAGTACCACAAATTTGTTGCGCTCAACATCGGCGGCCGCTAGTTGCAGGCGGGTGGGGCTGGCTAGCAGGTAAAGGTTGTAAGCCCCCGGATTGGTTGGGTCGAAGGTTTCGTCCCGCAGGCGCAACTGCGCGTTGGCGGCTGGAACAGAAGAAGCAGAGGCAGTGGAAGCGGACACGAATTCGAGGCGGATGGGCCCGAAGATAACGCTTCGCTGAATTTAATGGGAAGCCATGGAAACGTTATGTTGAGCTTGCCGAGACATCTCGCGTGCCGGAGTAATCCAAGCGAAAGGTCTACTTCAGCACGCGAGATGCTTCGACTACGCTCAGCATGACGTTCTTCCGGCGCACGCCTCACTGCTCACTTCACAAAATGAACCTGCGGCACAAACACGTCGTCGGGGCTGAGCAAATGCTGTAGTACCGGATGCACCCGAGCGGGGGGAATTTGCTGGAGCTGGCGCGGGGTAAGCCAGGCCAGTTCCGTGAGCAATTGCTGGTCGGGGGTGTGTTCGGGGTCGTGGCCGAGCTGGGGCTGGCTGGCGTCTTCGGCAATGACTTCAAAGAACAGCTCCAGCGCCTGCAGCTGGTTGGTGCTGAACTCGTGCAGGTGCAGAAAACGGCCAACCTGCACCGTCAACCCGGTTTCCTCGCGAAACTCCCGAACCAGGGCGGCCCGAATGCTTTCGCCAAACTGCCATCCGCCCCCCGGCGGCGACCAGAACGGGGCTTCCGCCGGCAGCAGGCCGCGGTGGGCCGCCAGCAGTAGCGCGCCATCGCGCAGGAGCACTCCGCCGACGCGCACCCGCACCTTGCCCGAATACGCGGCCAGCAGGGCCTCAGAATCAGGAGTATTGAAATCGGTCATGTAAGCGGGAAAGTAAAATAACGTTTGTTTTCGAGGCGCGGCAGTGGTTTCAGGGGCGGCGGGCGAGCCAGAGAAGTCGGGCACACCGCCCGGGTCGCAGAGCGTGCAAGGCAAACGTGGAGCAGCGGGCTTTGTTTTAGGCGGGAGCGGGAAAATGAAACTCAGCCGTTGGCCTTGGTGGTGCGCCGCCGGACTTGCCAGCGGCGCAGGCGGCGCACCACAAACCCCAGCAGCAGGAGCACCAGCCCCGCCGCTAGCAGCGGCAGCAGCAGCGTAAGGGCCACGCCGCCAATGGCCAGCGTGTTTTCGGCCGTGGCCAGCACGGGGTTGGCCAGGCCGGCGGTGGAGGCGGTGGAGGCCCCCCGTAGCAGGGCCGTGGCCGTTTGCACCAGGCCGGCCGTGCCGCCACCCACTAGGATGCCCAGCGTCCAGCGCAGTGTAGGGTCGAGGTGGGGGAGGGCCGACGTCATGAGAATGGTGCCGGCCACGAACGAGGCCGGCGTGGTGAGCGTGTCGAGCACATGGTCGACCACCGGAATGTAATAGCCCGCGATTTCGACCAGCGTGGCCGTAGCCAGCGTGAGCAGCGCCGCCCAGCTGCCCAGCCACACGAAGCTCGCCGCCGGCGTCAGGTAGCCAAAGTGGTAGCTCAGGCTGGCCGCCAGCAGCGGCACAAACACTCGAAACCCGCTGCACGCCGCCAGGCCCAGGCCCAGCGCGGCTGCTACCAGAAATTGCATTGCCGGAATGTGTTCCATGGGTTTGGGATGGGAAAAAGCGAGGATTAAAACGCCGGGCCCGCCCTCAACCAGTACCTTTGACTGAAAGGACAGCAAAGTGACTCTATGTCCTGCAAATGCAGGTTTTGGGTACTCAGAAGTTCTAAGGCCTCTCGAAAAGTACAACGGGGTACAAAGCTCATTGGGTGATGTTACCGTCCGCCATTTGCAAGCAAACATAACCGATTTCCGTGTCCACCAATTCTTCCGTAACCTCCGCCGCTACTGCCGCCCACCCCGACCTTGAAGCCCGCATCCGCCGCAAGCTCACCGGGCAGCGCTTCATGCACCTCATCGGGGCCGACCTGACCACCATTCTGCCCGGCCGCGTGGAGGCCGAGCTGGCCCTGGCCGAGCAGCATTTGCAGCAGCGCGGCTTCGCCCACGGCGGCCTCATTGCCACGCTGGCCGACTTAGTGGCGGGCTTCGCGGCCGTCACGCTCGTGCCCGACAACTTCGGCGTGGTGACTTCCGACCTGAAAATATCGTACCTGCACCCCGGCGTGGGGAAGCAATTAAAAGCCATCGGCTGGGTGTTGAAAGCCGGGCGCCGCCTGCACTTCTGCGAAGCCGAAGTGTGGTGCGATGAGCTGCTCATTGCCAAAGCCAGCGCTACCATGGCGGTGATTGAGCCAACTTAAACGTTTGTCCGATGAGTATTTCCAAGGTTGCTGCCACGATGGCTTGGGCATGTATTGGCATTCTCCTGTTTCTAATCTTGTATGCGAATTACGATTCTTATTTTAGTGTTAATGCCAGGTTAGCAAAGAAAAACGCTAAGAATATCAGGGAGATAGAAGTTGGGATGGATTCTGTGCGGGTTAATCAAATTATGGGATTGCCTGTCGGTCGGTATTCAATTAAGCAAGACCATATTTTTCACTACATCCATCAGCCGGGCACCTCGAACAGTTACCAGATTGTATTTAATGCTGCCTACCAAGTGAAAGAAGTGGGCATTATTGACTGAGTTCAAAAATTAATAAATGCTCACCCTCCGCACCCCCTCCGTCCGCGACTATTTCCCTTACGAACCCACCGAGGACCAAGCCCTGCTGTTCACGCAGCTCGACGCTTTTCTGAAGGACCAGCTGCCGGGGCGCAAGATTTTCGTGCTGCGCGGCTATGCCGGCACCGGCAAAACCACCGTGGTGAGCGCCCTGGTGCAGTGGCTGCACAAGCTGCAACGCAAATACACGCTGATGGCGCCCACCGGCCGCGCCGCCAAAGTGATGGCGGGCTACGCCGGCGTGCCGGCCAGCACCATCCACAAGAAAATATATCGCCAAACGTCCGGCGCGCCCTCCGAACGGCTCAACTTCCAGCGCCAGCCCAACCGGGTGGAGCAAACCCTGTACATCGTGGACGAAGCCTCTATGATTTCGGACGAGAAGGCCTTCGGTGAAAACGGTTTGCTCGATGATTTGATGGGCTTCGTATTCGAGAAAACTAGCAACAAGCTGCTGCTCATCGGCGATACGGCCCAGCTGCCGCCGGTAGGCCAGCTCCTAAGCCCGGCCTTGGACCCGGAACTGCTGGCCCACCGCTTCCGGGCCACGGTGGGCAGCGTGGAACTGCGCCAGGTGATGCGCCAGGCCCAGCAGTCGGGCATCTTGGTGAATGCCACCGAATTGCGCGAGGAGCTACGCGAGGAGGCGCCCAATATCCAGCTGCACACCAAGGGCTTCCGCGACATTTTCAAGATGGGCGGCGACAAGCTGGAGGACGGCCTGCGCTGGGCCTACCGCCAGTTCGGGCACGAAAACACCACCATCATCTGCCGCTCCAACCGCAACGCCAACCAGTACAACCAGCTCATCCGTAGAGCGTTGTTCGATGCCGAGGAGGAGATTGAGGGCGGCGACTACCTGATGGTGGTGCGCAACAACTACTATTGGCTGCCCAAAGATTCCGAAATCGGCTTCCTGGCCAACGGCGACTTTTTGGAAATCCGCAAGGTCATCCGGCGCGAGGAGATGTACGGCTTCCACTTTGCCCGCGCCCAGGTGCGGCTGGTAGACTACCCCGACGAGCCCGAAATTGAGGTAATGCTGCTGCTCGACACGCTGCACACCGAAAGCCCGGCCCTGCCTTCGGACCGTAACAACGCGCTGTATATGGCGGTGAGCGAGGATTACGCCCACCTCAAAACCAAAGCCGAGCGCTACAAGGAAATGCGCAAAGACCCCTACCTCAACGCCCTGCAAATCAAGTTTGCCTACGCTCTCACCTGCCACAAGGCGCAGGGCGGGCAATGGCAAGCGGTGTTTGTCGACCACGGCTTTCTGAAACCCGATGAGCCGCTGGCCGGTGAGTTTGCGCGCTGGCTCTACACGGCCATCACGCGGGCTTCGGAGCGGCTATTTTTGCTGAACTTCCAGCAGAAGCTGATTAGCGACCTCGTGGAGGAGGATTAAAATGGATTCGGCGGGTGGAATTTTAAGGCCGACGGCTTCGTTTAGCAGGCTTCACCGTTTATTCAGGTTCGGCTGGCTAGTTTGGTCGGAAATTTGTGAGTGCGTCCGAAAGCACTAAATTTGTTAAAACCCAACGCTCATCAACGTTTCCCCTCTTTGAATTTTATGAAAAAAACCTTGCTCCTCGCCCTGAGCCTGACCGCCGCTGCTTACACCGCACAAGCGCAGGCCACGACCACGAAAGCCGCCGTGACGGCTGGCCCCGCCATCACGTTTGAAGAGTCGAAATACGACTTCGGTTCCGTGGTGCAGGGCGGCACGGTCGACCACACCTTCAAGTTCCGCAACACCGGCACCGCGCCCCTCGTCATCTCGAACATCGGTGTGAGTTGCGGCTGCACCACCCCCGAGTGGACGAAAGAGCCCGTGATGCCCGGCAAAACCGGTACCATCGCCGCTCACTTCAACTCGGCTGGCAAAATGGGCATGCAGAATAAAGTGCTGACCATTGAGTCGAACGCCACTGCTGGCAGCACCACCGTGTCGCTAGTAGGCGAAGTGAAAGAGGCTTCGGCCACCGCCAATGCCACCCCCGCCATGACCGCAACCACCACCGCCGGCTCGGCCACCGTGAAAACGGACGGCAAGAAGACCAAAGAGAAAGTTGGCGACGCCAAAATGAAAACCAAAATGAAGTAAGTTTTTGGGCTTTGGCCCTTGAACATATGAAAAGGGCAGCCTGCGCAAGCGGGCTGCCCTTTTTTCGTTCTAAAGCTTAGGAAAAGAACGTCATGTCTCGGCAAGCTCGACATGACGTTCTATAGGCCTACAACTCGCGCACGGCCAGTATCAGGCTCACCCAGCCGGCCAGAAACAGCAGGCCGCCCAGCGGCGCCACCGCGCCCAGCTTGGTGATGCCCGTGAAACAGATGCCGTAGAGCGAGCCGCTGAATACCACAATGCCGCCCAGCCATAGCCAGCCGGTGGTGCCCAGGCCGCGCAGCTCGGGGCGGGCGGCCCAGAGCGCGCCCACGGCCAGCAGCGCCAATACGTGAAAAAACTGGTAGCGCACGGCGGTTTCGAAGGTGTCGAGGCGGCCGGCTTTCACCAGCGTGTCGTGCAGGGCGTGGGCGCCAAAGGCCCCGATGGCCACGCCCAGGCCGCCAAACACGGCGGCGAGTTGAAGCAGAAGTCGAGCAGTCATAAGCAGCAAAAATGGAGAAGCGGGAACGGCCGCGAAGGTACGGCCGCAGGCGCCGCCCACCGCTCAGATTTGGCGCTTCAGGTGTATCGACACGGTGTGCAGGTCGCCGTTGGGCCGGCGCAACACCATGAACACCAAGCGTCCGTCGTCGGTGCGCAGCATGCGGCTGAGCTGGGTGAGAGTGAGGTAATTGACCGGCAGGAAGTTGACGCTGACGATTTCTTCGTCGCGCTCCACGCCCGCGCGGTAGGCTGGCGAGTCGGGCATCACGCTCAGCACCAGGTAGCGGCGGTAGTCGGGGCCGGTAGCCAGCAGGTCGAGGCCGCACATGTCATGTTCGAAAGGCTCCTGGAGGCGCAGGTTGGGGCGCAGCAGCAGGCGCTGGTGCGGGTAGTCCACTATCAGCGAAAAGCGCTTGAGCAGCTCATAGCCCACGTTGCCGTTGCGGGGCACGTCCACGCGGCGGTACACGTCGGCCGCATCGGGGAAGGAGGTGAGCACCGAGCGGAGGCGGTAGCGGCCCAGGTGCAGTGACGTGACCCGGCCCAGGTAGCCGCGCACCGTGCCCGTGAGGCCCTGGCCCAGCTCGGCGGGCAGCCGGCGGGCGGGGCCCACGAGGCGCGGGTCCGAGTCGGTTTCGAGGGAAAGGGCGTGGCTGGCGCCGGTGTCCAGCACCAGCTTCAGGGTGAGGGTGAGCGAGTCGTTGAGCTGCACCGGAGCGTGGAAGTAGGCCTTGCCTTTTTCCAGCGAAATGGGCAGGCTCGACCACTGCCGCCCCCGCGGCGCCCGGAAAGCGGCCGGTTCGCTGAGCACCATAAACGACTCCTCGGGGCGCAGCGCCACCACGAAGCTGCGGAACAATTCCGACCCCAGAATGCCGTAGATGGGCACGCCCACGTAGCCCGACAGGTTGAGCGCATCGCTCTCCAGCACCAGCGGGCTGAGGTTTTTCGCTTCCACGCCGCCCAGTGCAAAGCGCACGCCGTCGGTTTGGTAGGCCAGTAGGCCGGTGTCGGTGCCGCCCGCGCCCACCACCCGAAACCGCTCGCCGTGGCGCAGCTGCAGCGAGTCGGCCAGGGCCGTGGAGGTGATGATGGTGGTGCTGACGCCGGTATCGAGCAAAAAATTGAAGGGGCCGAAGCCGTTCAGCATGCAGCTGACCACCACCAGGTTGCGCTGCATCTGTATCGGCACCCGGGCGCGGTGGCGCTTGGCGTTGCTGAACCCGAACGGCGCCTCGGCTGCCTGCGTCTGGGCGCGCGCGGCCTGTTGTATTTCCCCGCCCCAGGCCAGGAAAATCACCAACCAGACAAAGCGCGGAAGAAACATGGCAAAGAAAAAGGCTACCGGGGCATTAAAGTAAGGGCAAAGACGCGCCTTTTCCGCCGGCGCCGCTTCAGGCCGGTAGTTCCCAGGTTCCCAGCGGGTCGTAGCGCAGGGCGCCGCCGTCGATGCGCAGCGGCGCGGCCACATTATTGTGGTAGAGCTGGCCCGTGCCAAGGCCCTGCGCGAAACCCTGCACGTCGTACTCGCCCGTGAGCTGGGCCACGGCGTTGAGGCCCACGTTCGATTCCAGGGCCGAGGTAATCCACCAGCCGATGCCGCGCGCTTCGGCGAGCGCAATCCAGCGGCGCGTGGCGGCGTGCCCGCCCAGCAGCGTGGGCTTGAGCACGATGTAGGCGGGGCGGATTGCATCGAGCAAGGCCGCTTGCCGGGCCGGCTCGCTCACCCCAATCAGCTCCTCATCCAGGGCAATGGGCAGGGGCGAGGTGCGGCACAGCGCTGCCAGCGCGGCCGTTTGCCCGGCGGCAATGGGCTGCTCGATGGAATGAATGGCAAACTCGGCCAGCTGCGCCAGCCGGGCCGGCGCGTCGGCCGGGGCGAAGGCGCCGTTGGCGTCCACGCGCAGCGTGAGGCGCTCGGGGCCGGCCACAGCGCGGATTTCGGCCAGCAGCTCCAGCTCCGTGGCAAAGTCAAGGCTGCCGATTTTCAGCTTGAGGCACGAATACCCGGCCGCCAGCTTTTGCCGAATCTGCTCGCGCATGAAGGGGGCGTCGCCCATCCACACCAGCCCGTTGATGGGGAGCGCGGCCGAGCCCTCACTGAAGGCATTGGCGTAGAGCTGGCGCCGGCCGCCGTGGGCCAGGTCCAGGGCCGCGGTTTCGAGGGCAAAGGTGAGCGCCGGCAGGCCCGGACCCACGAATGCCGGCGCATCGGCCGCCGCGAAGGTGGCCCGTGCGCCGGCATTGAACCGCTCGCAGAGCTGGGCTACTGCGGCCGGGAAATCAGGGCCGTAATCGGGGCTGAGGCCGGCCAGGGGCGCGGCCTCGCCCAAGCCCACGAGGTGGGGCGCGGCCGTGTCGGTGAGGTGCAGGTACCAGGCCACGTGTTCGGCCAGGGCCCCGCGCGAGGTGCGGGCCGGAAAGTTGAAGCGCAGCGCGCGTTGCGAAAAGCGGAGACGAAGCATGCCGCAAAGATGCGCGGCAGGCCTCGTCTCCGCTTCGCGGGCAGCCGGCAGACGTTACTTGCTGCTGTTGTTGGTCTTGCCGCGCCGGCTCACGAGGCCGCCTTTGCGCCCGGCGTCGCGGGCCTCTTCGGCCGAGAAGCGGTGGCCCCGGCCGCTAGCGTGCGAGGCTTTGCCGCCTTCACTGGCTATACGGCGCTGGGTCTCCGGGCTCATGGCGGCGAAGCCGCGGCGGCTCTTGGTGCCCACGCGGTTGGCGGGGCGGGTAGCAGCTTTGGCGGCGGTAGTGGCTGCAGTGGAAACGGTGGATGAAGTTGCCATGGTACTATTGGAAAGGGGTTAAATGATATGCAATGGTAAGGGTTGCAGGCAGTAGTCGTACCCGAATTTGGCCGTTATGTTGTGATTAATAAGGTTTTTAGCCATAAATACCACTTTGTACTGAGGAGCTTCTACGTACTTATTGTCGGACTCTGCGTGTTTATGGGATTTCTGAGTGAAATCTGTAGCTCGTCGGTGGCTATTGCGGGATATTTGGGCGGGGCCGTAACCTCGGGCGTGCTAATCCGGTTAGTGCGGTGTACGGCCGTGGTGGCCATTGCCCTTGCTACTGCATATGTCCCAAGCTTCTGCTTCCCTGGCCGCGCCCCGTGCGGCCGTTTCGCCCTGGCCGGCCCGCTACCGGGCCGTGCGCGCCCAAAGCCAGGCCCTGTGCGCCCCGCTACTGCCCGAAGACACTGTGGTGCAGCCCGTCATCGACGTGAGCCCGCCCAAGTGGCACCTGGCCCACACCACCTGGTTCTGGGAAACCTTCCTGCTGAAAGAGTACGCGCCCGGCTACCAGCTTTTTCACCCGGAATATGCCTTTCTGTTCAATTCCTACTACAACTCGCTGGGCTCGCGCGTGAACCGGGCCGACCGCGGCACGCTCTCGCGGCCGCCTCTGGCCGACGTGGTGGCCTACCGCGCCCACGTGGACGCGGCCATGGCTGCCCTGCTCGCCCGCACCGACCTGCCGCCCGCCGTCTACGAGTTGGTGGAACTGGGCCTGCAGCACGAGCAGCAGCACCAGGAACTGCTGGCCACCGACATCAAATACATCCTCAGCACCAGCCCGTTGGCGCCGGCTTATCTGAAAAGTGCGTCGAGCGCTGACTCGGATGATGCTATTGTTTCACCTCTTCACGCCAAAGAAGCGGCCTGGCTACCTGTGCCGGGCGGCATCTACCGCATTGGTTTTCAAGAAGAAGGATTTTGCTTTGATAATGAGCTGGCGGCGCACGACGTGCTGGTGGCGCCCTTCGAGCTGCAGAACCGGCTGGTGACCAACGCCGACTACTTGGCCTTCATTGAGACCGGCGGCTACCGCGACTTCCGCTACTGGATGGGCGAGGGCTGGGACCTGGCCCAGGCCGAGGGCTGGGAAGCGCCGCTGTACTGGACGCGGCGCGACGGCGCCTGGTACCGCTTCACACACCACGGCCTGCAGCCGGTGGCGCCGGCCGCGCCCGTCACGCACATCAGTTTCTATGAGGCCGATGCCTACGCCAACTGGGCCGGCGCCCGCCTGCCCACCGAGGCCGAATGGGAGACGGCCGCCCGCCACTTCGGCGCCACGCCCGCCGGCGGCACCTGGCTGGAAAGCCAGCGGTTCGACCCCCAGCCACTGCCCGCCGACGCCGACCCCGCCCAGTGCCACCAGCTGCTGGGCGACTGTTGGGAGTGGACCTACTCGGCCTACCACGCCTACCCCGGCTACTCCCGTGCCGCCGGGGCGCTGGGCGAGTACAACGGCAAGTTCATGGTGAACCAGCTGGTGCTGCGCGGCGGCTCCTGCGCCACGCCCGAAAGCCACATCCGCGTCAGCTACCGCAACTTCTTCCACGCCGACAAGCGCTGGCAGTTCACCGGCATCCGGCTGGCGCGGTCGGTCGATTCAGTTAACATTTAACAAACCGCCGCTCGCCTGGAGGTGCCCCAGGCCTCCGTTCTTTCCAATCCCACCCTTTCGCTCAACTCCTTTCGTCTGATGCTGGCCCAGTGGCCAAGTCGATGGAGTGTTAAATGTTTATTGCTAAATGTTAAATGTCACAACCGAGCTGGCGCAGCACGTGGCCGAGGGCCTGGGCAAAATGCCCAAAACGCTGTCGTCGATGTATTTCTACGACGACGCGGGCAGCCGGCTGTTCCAGCAAATCATGGACTTGCCGGAATATTACCCCACGCGGGCCGAGTTTGCCATCTTCCGGGAACACGGCCCGGCCCTGGCGGCGGCCCTGAGCCCGGCGGGCAGCGACGGTTTTTCGCTGGTGGAGCTGGGCGCGGGCGACGGTGCCAAAACCAAGCTGCTGCTAAGCGAGCTGCTGCGCACCGCCACGGCCTTCACTTATGCGCCGGTGGATATTTCGGCGGGCGCCATGACGGGGCTGGTGGACACGCTGCGCCGGGAGCTGCCCGCCCTGCGCGTGGCGCCGGTGGTAGAAGATTATGCCACGGCCCTCACCCAACTGCGTACTTGGCCCGGCAGTAAGGCCGTGCTGTTTCTGGGGTCGAACATCGGCAATTTTGGCCCGGCCGAGCGGCTGGATTTCCTGCGCCAGCTGGCCGCCCCGCTGGGCCCGGCCGACCGCCTGCTCATCGGCTTTGACCTGCAGAAAGACCCGCGCCGCATCCGGGCCGCCTACGATGACGCGCAGGGCGTGACGGCCGCCTTCAACCTCAACCTGCTCACCCGCCTCAACCGCGAGCTGGACGCCGATTTCGACCTAGCCCACTGGCAGCACTACACCGACTACAGCCCCCTGACCGGCGCCGTGCGCTCGTTTCTGGTGAGTACCTGCGCCCAGCAGGTCCGCATCGCGGCGCTGGACGAAACCGTTGATTTCGCCGCCTGGGAGATTATTCACACCGAGAATTCTTTCAAATTCACCCTGCCTCAGATTGAAGCTCTCGCAGCCGAAGTCGGCCTGCGGGTGGTAGAAGTCTTCACAGACGCGTCCGGCGATTTTGCCGATGTGGTGCTGGCGGCCCGGCAAGCATAGGGGCTTGTGAGAACGTCATGCAGCGCGCAGCGAAGCATCTCGCATGCTTCGTTGCGCCGCTTAGATTACTACTGCACGCGAGATGCTTCGCTGCGCTCTGCATGACGGCACTTCACTTCATTCGAGAACTTCTATAAAAAAATGCAACCTATCACCCTGGCCTCCGGCTACGGAAACTTCGCGGTGCCCGAAGTGGCTTTGGCAGCGGCCTCGCAGGCGCTGGAAGCTGCCCGGCAGACCGGTGAGCCGCTGGCCGTGAGCCCGGCCGCTGGCTTACCTGAACTGCGCGAGGCGCTGGCCCGGCGCTACTGCCAGCGCGGGGCGACCGGCGTGGTAGCGGAGCAGGTGGTGGTGACCAGCGGGGCCAAAACCGGTCTCTTCGCCCTGCTAAGCGAGCTACTGCGGCCCGGCGACGACGTGCTGCTGCCCACGCCCAACTGGTTCGGATTTTTTGAACTGGTGCGGCGGACCGGCGGCGTGTTGCGCACTCGGCCGCTGGCGGCGGCCGACAACTATACTCTCACGCCCGAAACGCTGCGCGCGGCCCTGACGCCGGCTACCCGGTTGCTCATCCTCAGCAACCCTAACAACCCCACCGGCCGGGTATACTCGCGGGCCGAATGGGCGGCGCTGCTGGCCGTGACGACCGATTTCCCGCAGCTTTGGGTGCTCAGCGATGAGATTTACGAAGGCATTTGCTTCGGGGCTGTGCCAGTGCCCACGCTGCTGGCCCTGCCCGACCCCGGGCAGCGGCACGTGGTGGTGAGCGGTTTTTCGAAGTCGCTGGCCCTGGCTGGGTGGGGCGTGGGCTGCTTGGTGGCCCCGCTGGCCCTGGCCCGAGCGGTGGTGGCCCGGCTGTTTGCCACCGGCGTGGCCGTGCCAGTGCCAGCCCAGCTGGCGGCGCTGGCTGCCACCCGCCACGCCGAGGAAATTGGGGCCGGGCTGTGCGCGCAGCTAACGCCTAATCGGGAGCTGCTGCTGGCGGCGCTGGCTGCCCTGCCGGGCGCACCAGCCACTGTGGCACCGGAAGGCACTTACTACATATTTGCCGATTTCACCCGCTTTCTCACGGCAGGGGTGCCAGTGGTGGAAGCCTCGGCGCAACTGGTGCAGCGGCTGGCGGCGGCCGGCGTAGAGGTGGTAGATGGTGCTACCTGCGGCGCGCCCGGCTTCGTGCGCATGTCGTATGCCGTGGCCGAAGCGGAGTTGCGCGAGGCGCTGGTGCGGCTGCGGAAGCTGCTGGCGGCGGTATGGACATAGTTTTCGCCTGTCATCCTGGCAAACTCTACGACCGGTCCCAAACCCCGAGCTGTACCTTTGCCGGGCAATATTTTATGGGAAAGACTTTAGATAATATCCGCCCGCATGTGCGGCCCACGCTGCTGCTGGCCTACCCGGTGGTGCTTTCGCAGCTGGGCCACATCTCGGTTAGCTTCGTCGATTCGGTGCTGGTGGGGCGCACGGGCACGGTGCCGCTGGCGGCCGTGAGCCTGGGCGTGAGCAGCACCACGGTGCTCATGATACTCGGCATTGGCCTGAGCATGGGCAGCGTGCCGCTGGTGGCCGCCGCCCACGGCCGGCGCGATATTCCTGCCCTGGGCCGCCTGCTGGCGTCGTCGGTGTGGCTGTGTGCGCTGGCCGGGCTGGCGCTGGTGGGAGTGGGGCAGCAGCTGCCCTTTTTGATGCACTTTCTGGGCCAGCCGCCCGAGGTGGTGACGATGGCCGCGCCCTGGGTGCGGGTCATTAGCTGGTCGCTGCTGCCGCTGATGGTGTTTCAGGGTTTTCGGGAGTTTGCCGAAGGGCTGGGGCTCACGCGCCAGGCCATGTGGCTGTCGGTGCTGGCCAACGTGGTGAACGCCGCCCTGTGCTACGCCCTCGTTTTCGGGCACTGGGGCGCTCCGGCCATGGGCCTGATGGGCTCGGCCTGGGCCACGCTCATCGCGCGCATCCTCATGGCGGGGCTTATGGCGGGTTACGTGCTGCTGGCGCCGCGCCTGCACGCCTACCGCGCCGCCGTGGGGCGCTGGCTGCCCGATGCCGCCACGCTGCGCCGCCTCTTCGATTTGGGCGCCCCCATCGGGGTGCAAATGGCCTTTGAGGTGGGCGCCTTTGCCGCTTCGGCCATCATGATAGGCTGGCTGGGGGCCACCACGCTGGCCGCGCACCAGGTGGCCATCAACTTGGCGTCTTTCACCTACATGGCGGCCAGCGGCATTGCGGCGGCGGCCACCATTCGGGTGGGCAACCTGCACGGCAGCGGCCACCGGGCCGAAGCGCGACAGGCAGGTTTTGCGGCCTACGCGCTGGGGTTTGCATTTATGGGCACCATGGGCCTGCTGTTTGTGGCCACGCGGCATGTGGCGCCGCTGCTCTACAGCCACGACCCGGCCGTGGTGGCCCAGGCGGCCACGCTCTTGCTCATCGCAGCCCTGTTTCAGGTATCCGATGGCTTGCAGGTGATGGGGCTAGGCGCGCTGCGCGGGCTCGAAGACGTGAAAGTGCCCTCGGTGGTGGCGCTGCTGGCGTACTGGGCGGTGGCTTTGCCGCTGGGCTACTTTCTGGGCTTCCGGCTGCACCTGGGGGCGCCCGGCGTCTGGATTGGCCTGCTCGCGGGGCTGAGCATCGTGGCCGTGGTGCTGCTGTTGCGCTTCCGGCGCGAAACGGCACCGGGGGCGGTGGTGCCCGTTTCGGCTGAGGCCTCGGAGCGGGTGTTCTAGCGCCGCAACGGGCGGTATTTAACGGCGAAAGCAATTTTTGTTGGGACGGCCGTGTTTGGCACGTCAAATTAACGATGACTTTCGACCTCTTCGCTTATGCTTTCTTTTTTGAATTCGATACTGCTGCTGGCTGGTTTGCTGCAAGGGCCGGCGGTTAAACCTGCTGCAACGCCCTCGGCCAAACCTGCACCGGCGGCACCCATTGCATGGTCGGCCACACGGCCCCTCACGGTGGCCGATTTCCTGGGCCGGCCCGGGCCTTCCGACCAGCTGGCCGCCCTCACCACGTCCGACCTCAAGGCCGATGCCGCCTGCCGCGACTTCGTGTTTACCGGCACCGTCCGCGCCACCTTCAACCCTAATACTTCCTGGATACGGAACCCTGCCACTATTTCGGCCGCGCTGCTGCGCCACGAGCAGATTCATTTCGACATCACCGAAGTGTACGCCCGCCTCATGCGCCAGAAGCTGCTGGTGTTCCAGGCCCGGGCCGATTGCAACAAGCTCCAGCCGGCCTTCAATAACCTCACCAAGGGCGTGTACGACCAGTGGGACCGGGAGCAAAACCGCTACGACGCCGAAACCAACCACGGCCTGAACGCCGCCAAACAAGCCTATTGGGAAAAGCAAACCCAGGTGAAACTGGAGCAGCTCAAGGCATTTGCGGTGGAGTAGGGTGCTTAGTTTATTTTGACAATAGCCCGCTCAAACCAGAACGTCATGTCGAGCGTAGCCGAGACATGACGTTTTTTTATTCTCCATCTCATGAATTCTCCTTCCCCGGCCCCGCTTATCTGGGCCGAATTCGAGCGCGTCGAACTGCGCGTGGGCACCATTCTGGAAGCGCGGCCATTGCCGGAGGCGCGCCGTCCGGCGTTCCAGCTGCTGATTGATTTTGGCCCCGAAATCGGATTGAAGAAGTCCAGCGCTCAAATCACGCACCACTACACACCCGAAACGCTGGTGGGCCGCCAGGTGCAGGCCGTGGTGAATTTCCCGCCCAAGCAAATCGGGAAATTCCGCTCCGAAGTGCTGGTTACGGGCTTTGCCGATGCCGACGGGCACATTGTGCTGGCCGCCGTGGCCGGCCCGGTGCCCAACGGCAGCCGGCTTATTTAGCCAAGGTGCCGGCGTTGGCGGGCGGTGGCGGCGTGGCCGCAGCGGCCGGGGCGGTGGCGGACGGCGGGATAATCGGCCCCAACTTGCTCTGGCGCTGGCTGAGCGTGTCGACCACCGAATTGTAGATTTCGCTTAAGTCCTTGCCGTGGATGCCGTAGTAGCGGTAGCTGCGTTGGAAAGTGGAGTCCGTGACTTCGCGGGACCAGAGCAGGGTTTTCTTTTGCGAGAGGAAGAGGGCCCGGCCCGAATCGGGTGGCAGGCGGCTGCTTTCGACTTGCGCTTCCAGCACGTGCAGGTCGGCCAGCAGGCGGACCATTTTCTCGCGGGGCAGCAGGTCGGCGGGCGGGGGCGCGTCTTCGGGGCGGTCGCAGGCGGGCAGCGCCAGCAGGAGAGGGGCCAGCACCAGGCCCAAGCAGCAACGACGGAAGATTTTCACAAGGGCAAAGTTACGCCTGCGCCGTAGCTTCGTCTTCAGTGGTGAAAAGAACGTTATGCAGAGCGCAGCGAAGCATGACGTTTCCTCTGCTCCTTGTGCCCTATGAATTCCCCCCTCACCGACTTGGTGCGCCGCCTGCGCCACCTCGAAATCCGCATCCGCAAGGCGGTGGAGGCCCAGCTGCAGGGCGATTTTCACTCCGTATTCAAAGGCACGGGCCTCGAATTCGACGACGTGCGCCTCTACCAGTACGGCGACGAGGTGCGCGCCATCGACTGGGCCGTGAGCAGCAAAGGCCACGGCACCTTCGTGAAAACCTACAAGGAGGAAAAGGAGCAGCAGGTGCTGGTGCTGCTGGATGTGAGCGCCTCGTTGGACGTGGGCGACGGCCAGCGCCGCAAGCTCGATGTGGCCCGCGACATTGCGGGGCTTCTGGCCCTGTCGGCCGCGCGGCAGGGTTCGGGGCTGGGCCTGCTGGCGTTCAGCGACCAGAAGGAATTGTACTTGCCGCCGGCCAAGGGCGCACGGGCGGCGTATGCCCTCATCAACCGGCTGTTTTCGCTGGAGCCGGTTTCGCGGGGCACGGGCGTGGGGGCGGGCATCCGGCAGGCGCTGGGGCTGCTCAAGCGCCGCACGCTGGTGGTGCTGATTTCGGACTTCATCGATGGCCACTACGAGCGCGAGCTCACCATGCTGGCCCAGCGCCACGACCTGATTGTGGTGCAGCTGCGCGCCCCGCGCGAGCGGCAGTTTCCGGCCCTGGGCATTGTGCCGCTGCGCGACGCTGAAACCGGCCAGGTGCGCTGGGTCAACACCTCGTCGGCCGATTTCCGGGCCCGCATCGAGTCCGGCGCCGACCGCCAAGAGGCCGAGCTGGTGAACCTGTGCCGCCGCACCCGCACCGGCTTCCTGACGCTGAGCACGGAGGGCGATTTCGTGCCTCAACTCGTGAATTTATTTCGTCACCGTCAGCAATTTGGGCGTCGTGGGTAAGGGTAATTGGATATCAAAAGGTTATTTGGCGCTTGCGCAGCAGTTTGCGTCGCCCTATGCGTCGTCTTCACCCGCGGCCTCTCTCCAAAAGAGAGGAAAGCCTGCCGATTGTAGCGTGGACTCTGCGAGTCCGCGCTTGGGCGAACGTTCTGCAACGCGCGGACTCGCAGAGTCCACGCTACAAGCCAGCGCCGCAGCTCCCTTATTTTTCGGAGAAAGGCCGGGGGGGAGGGCGACGCATAGGGCGCTTTGCCTGGTATCACTCTGCCTGACGTTCTTATTCAGCCAAAGCAGCCACGCCCAGCCGGCCCCGCTGCCCGTGCCGCAGGGCCGCTTCCTGAAACCAACCGTCCTTGTGGGCGAGCCGCTCGACTACGAGCTGCGCTACGAGCACGCACCTGGGCTGGAAGTGGTGTTCCCGGATTCGCTGGCCCGGTTCGCGCCGTTTGAATACGCGGGCAAAACCTACTTCCCCACCCGCACCCGCCGCGGCGTCAGCCTCGACCGCGCCATCTACCACCTGCGCACCTTCCGGCTCGATTCGGTACAGACGCTGGCCCTGCCCGTGGCCGTGCTCCAGGGCGAGGATACGCTGAGCGTGCTGCCGCCGGCCAGCCGCGTGCGCCTGCGCCGCACGGCCGCGCCGCCGGTGGGGGAGGCGCTGCCCGCCCTGCGCCAAAACCTGGCCCTGGTGCCCGTGGAGCCGGTTTTCAATTATCCCTACTGGATTGCGGGCGCCATGGCCGTGCTGCTGCTGCTGGGGGGCAGTGCCCTGCTGTTTCGGCGGCCGCTCACGCGGCGCTACCAGGCCTACAAGCTGCGCAAAAACCACGGCTACTTTCTGGCCCAGTTTGCGCGCCACGTCGAGCGGTTCGATTTGTCGCGCTCGGCCACCAACGTGGAGCGCGCCGTGGTGCTCTGGAAAAACTACCTCGCCGGCCTCGAAAACAGCGGCCTGAATTCCTTCACGACCCGCGAAATCGTGGCATATTTCGAAAACGACACCGATGTGCGCAAAGCCCTCACCGCCACCGACAAGGTGATTTACGGCAACCTGCAAAGCGAAGACGCCAAGGAGGTGGACCGTGCCTTCCAGCGCCTGCGCGGCTTTGCCGAGCGCCGGTATGCATCGGTAACGGAGTAGCGCGGACTTTTAATCCGCGAGTCCAATCATCCTCCATTCCCGGACGCGGACTAAAAGTCCGCGCTACTTTCGCCCCCGCGTGAACGACCTTTTCAACCTTCTGCGCTACGCCACGCTGGCCAACTACCAGTGGCAGCACCCCCGGCTGCTGCTGTTGCTGGGGGCCGTGCCGCTGCTGTTTCTGCTGCGGCGGTTGCTGGCGCGGCGCCGGGCGCGGGTGGGCGTGGCCTTCGGGCCGGGCGAGGGCGGGCGCGACTGGACGGCGGCCCTGCGCTTCGTGCCCGATGTGCTGCTGGGTTTCGCGCTGGCGTTTGGCGTAGTGGCGCTGGCCCGCCCCCAGCGCACGGATGAGCGGGTGGAGCAGTCGGGCCGGGGCATCGACATTGTGCTGGCCCTCGACGTGTCGGGCTCGATGGCCATTCAGGACCTACGCCCCAGCCGCATCGAAGCCGCCAAGCGCCTGGCCACCGACTTCCTCAAAAGCCGCGTGGGCGACCGTCTGGCCCTGGTGGCCTTCGCCGGCGACGCTTACTCGCTGGCTCCCCTCACCACCGACTACGACCTGCTGCGCGAAGACCTGGCCAGCCTGCGCATGGGCATGATTGACAACGACGGCACGGCCATTGGCTCGGCCCTGGGCGTGGCTACCAACCGCCTGCGCGAGTCCACAGCCCGCTCGCGGGTAGTCATTCTGCTCTCGGACGGCGAAAACAACGCTGGCAGCCTCGACCCGCTGCTGGCCGCGCAGCTGGCGCATGCCTTTGGCATCCGCATCTATACCATCGGGCTGGGTAAGGATGGCTTCGTGCCCTACGGCCAGGACGAAAACGGCAAGCCCCGCTACGTGCAAACCCGCCTCGACGAAACCACCATGCGTGAGCTGGCGGCGGCGGCCGACGGCCAGTTTTTCCGGGCCACCGATAATGGCGCCCTGCGCGAAGTCTTTAACCAAATCAACCGCCTCGAAAAGTCCGAAATTAAGCAGCTGCGCTTCCGCAACACCCGGGATTTTTACCGGCCGTATCTGTGGCTGGCCATTGCCCTGTGGCTGGCCTGGCTGGCCCTGAAAAGCACGTTTATGAGCAACCCGCTGGAGGATTGAGCCCGTACCCCGAAGTTGCGCTTTGGCTCGCGTCGGAGCTTTTGTCGGCCGCGCCGGTTCAGGCTCCGGCGGAGCAAAGCCTCAAAATTAGCCTCGATGAAACCACCCTGCGGGGGCCGAAGCACAGCTTCGGGGTACGAACCACCGGCGCGTCGCCCTACTTTTGCTCAGGCAGCCTGCCACGCTTTCCCTTTGGCTGTCTTGCTCTCATGAATAAAAGCTTGCTGGCTCTCGGCCTGACGTTGCTGATGACCTTGGACCGCCTGCCCGCAGTTGCCCAGGGCCACATCATGCGGGTGCGCCTCACCGATGGCGCGCCCACCCTCAACGCCAACCTGCCCCGCGACTACACCGACCGCACCTTCATCAAGGGCCTGGCCATGTACCGTAACAAGATTGAGGACCTCACCGGCTGCCTCATCCTGCTCGAAGACCGCGACAAGGCCAGCATCATCGGCCAGTACATCAAGCCCGGCGAGCCGCCCCTGCGCAACCAGACGCTGGCCGACGTGCTCTACAGCTCCAAAATCAGCACCGCTTTCAAGATGAACGGCAGCTACATGGTGGCCTCGGTGGCCGCCAACCACGCCTCCATCGTGGAGCTCATAATTACCGACATTGGCGGCGTGCTGGTGCCCGAAACCGCTGTGCCTTACCTCGACATCTGCAAGGCGGCCAAAAACGTGGCTCCGGAGCTGAAAAAGCGCATCTACTACATCCGCTCGGCCAAGCTCAGCAGCGTGCACAGCCGCGTGTACCAAGAAGTCGGGGCCGAGTCCGGCGTGTCGGGCACGGTGTTCAGCGCCGGCGGCAAGGTGTACAGCAGCTCCGACCAGTTCAAGACCGACTACGTGGTGAGCGTGGACCTGGTGAGTTTGAACAACCTGCTGCTCACCAAAAACTGCGACAACCTCATCAGCAGCAACGAGCTGGCCGGCCGCCTGCAGTCGGACCGCGCCCGTCAGGACGCCGACCGCGCCGAGCAGGAGCGCCGCCAGAAGGAAAGCGAGCTGAAAACCGCCAAAGCCGAGGCCGACGACCTCAAGCGCAAGGTGGCCGAAATTCAGGAAAACCTGAAAAAGCAGTCGATGACCACCGACGAATACCGCCACCAAGTAGAAGGCCTGCGCCGCGACCTCGTCGTGGCCCAGCAGCGTGTCAACCAAGTCAATATCGAGTTCAAGCAGGCCGAAAGTAACACCAAAGTGGTGCAGGCCAGCTCCGAGCAGCAACAGCAGCAGCAAACCCGTACCGCCGCCGCCACCGCCGCCCCGCTGGTGCAGAAATCCGACGTGAACGTGATTTCGGAGGTAAAAAACCTCTCGGAGGAAGAGGTGAAGAAAATGGGGTTCAAAGAAGTGAAGCAGTGAGGCGGTTTGTTGTAGCGTGGACTCTGCGAGTCCGCGCTTTGCCGGGACGTTCGCTAAGGCGCGGACTCGCAGAGTCCACGCTACAATAGGCGCCGGTTGGAAGCCGGTAAACACGACCTTTCTGATTCGTTTAAATCAACCTATTCCCTAATGTCCATCGCCGATAACATCCACCGCCTCAACGCCGAGCTGGCTGGCACGCCCGCCCGGCTGTGCGTGGTGACGAAAACCCACCCCATCGAAAAGCTACAGGAGGCCTACGACGCCGGCGCCCGCTGCTTCGGCGAAAACCGGCCCCAAGAAATGGCCGCCAAGCAGCCCCAACTGCCCGCGGATGTGGAGTGGCACCTCATCGGCCAGCTCCAGACCAACAAGGTGAAGCTGCTGGCCCCGTTTGTGCACACCATCCAAAGCATCGACAGCCTGAAATTGCTGCGCGAAATCAACAAGCAAGCCGCCGCCAATGGCCGCGTTATCAACGGCCTGCTGCAATTCCACATCGCCCGGGAGGAAACTAAATCCGGTCTCACGCTGGCCGAAGCCGAGGAAATTCTCACGTCCGACGAATACCGCCAATTCCAGAACGTGCGCCTGACCGGTGTGATGGGCGTGGCCACCTTCACCGATGACGATGCCCAACTGCGGCAGGAGTTTCAGCAGCTGCGCGGCTACTTTGCGCACCTGAAAGCCACGTATTTCGCGGCCGATGAGGCTTTTCGGGATATTTCGATGGGCATGAGCGGTGACTACCCGCTGGCCGTGGCCGAAGGCAGCACGCTGGTGCGCGTGGGCAGCGCCATTTTCGGTAGTAGGGGGTAGGGGCATTTCGCGCCCTGCGCTATTCTGCGTGAACCACTGCGCCCCTGCGGGAACCGCTTTCAGCACGTCCTCAAAGCGCGACGCTGGAAATTCGCCTATCTTCCGCCCTCCGTCTGCTGCACCGCCCACCCATGCCCGCCACCACCGCGTCTTCGCCTCCGCCGCCGGCCATTCAGGCCAACCAGCACATCTACGACGACTATTTCGAGGAGGAATTCACCCGCACGGTGGACGAAAACATCCTGCAGCTGCTCGACCGCGTCTGGTTCCGGTCGGAACTGGTCGGTTTTGAGGACTTCCCGCAACGCAACAACCCCGACCGGCCCCTGATTTTTGCCTCCAATCACTCGGGCATGGCCTTTCCCTGGGATGCCATCGTGGCCTTGTCGCACCTGTTCCGCTACCTGCCCAAACACGAGCGCATGAGCGACCTGCCGCGCCCGCTCTCGGCCCCGCTGCTCTCCCAAACGGCTCTGATGAACCCGTATTTGGTGAAAGACTTCTGGAAGAAATGCGGCTGCGTGGACGCCACGACGCTGAATTTCGAAACCATGATGTACTACCAGGACCACAACCTGATGCTCTACCCGGAGGGCGTGCCCGGCATCGGCAAGGGGTTCAACCGCAAGTACGAGTTGCAGCGCCTGGCCACCAGCATGGTGCGCCTGGGCCTGCAACACGGCACTGACATCGTGCCCTTCTACACCATCAACGCCGAATACCTCAATCCCTACGCCTACAGCGTGGATTGGATAAACCGCCTCACCAAAAAAATCGGCATCCCGTTCCTGCCGCTCACGGTGTTGCTGCTGCTGGTGCTCATCCAGCCCTGGGCCTTCTACCTGGCCCTGCCCGCCAAGCTTACCTTCGTGATGGGCACCCGCATCCGCCCTTCCGACCTCACCAATAAAACGGTGGATGAGCTGAGCCGCGAAGAATACCTGGCCCTGAGCGAGCAAATCCGCCAGCAAATGCAAACGGAGATGGACGCCGCCGTGCGAGCCCACGGCCAGAAGCCCTACCGCTGGGGCGAGCTGTGGCAGCGCATGAAGGAAAACCGCCGCTTCTTCCCATTTTTTCTGCCCTTCGCCTGGCCGGCCGTCTTCACCGAGTTCGAGCGCCGCTACGTGAAGGAGGGCCAACGTAACTTCCGCATGCAGCTCGACCGGCCCGGCGCCTGGCTGCGCATGCTCTGGCGCAACCCCATAACCCTGGCCTATTTCATCCCGTTGTTAGGCTGGATTCCCTTGGCTATCAAAGGCTACAAAGGCAATAAGCTGGGGCAGAAACCGTAGTAGTTAGAACAGTTCTAAAAGAACGTCATGCAGAGCGTAGCGAAGCATCTTTACCGCCACTACTAAGCCTGCCGATTGGTTTACTTGTTGCAGGCAAGATGCTTCGCTACGCTCTGCATGACGTTCCCGTTTTGCCCGTTCCCGCTTTCCTCCCTTCCCCAAAATCCCACCCAATGCCCTCCTTCCAGCACCTGCTGCTCAAGCAGCTCCTCACGGCGGCGGCCGCGCCGCTGGCCCGCCGCAAGCCCAGCGTGGGCGCCATGCGCCTGGCCATGGAGGCCGGCTCGCTCTTCAATTTCATGCCTTGGAAGGTGAATCTGGAAAGTCTGAAGCTGGACAAACGCCTCGAAGCCGAGTGGCTGCGGCCCCGCGCCGCCCACCCCACGCGGGTGATGCTCTACCTGCACGGCGGCGGCTACGTGCTGGGCTCGCTCAACACGCACCGCAGCCTGGTGGGCAGCCTGGCCCAGCGCTGCGGTCTCAACGTGCTCACCATCAATTACCGCAAGGCGCCCGACCACCCCTTTCCTGCCGCGCTCGATGATGCCCGGCGCGCCTACCGCTGGCTGCTGCGCCACGGCTATCAGCCGCACGACGTTGTGGTGGCCGGCGACTCGGCTGGCGGCGGCCTGGCGCTGGCCCTACTGCTGGCTCTGCGCGACGCCGGCGAACCACTGCCCGCCGCCGGCATCGGCCTCTCGCCCTGGACCGACCTCAACCTGCCCATCACCGCCCTGCGCCGCGTGGCCCGCGAAGAAGGCCTCCTGCTCGAAGCCCTGCAAATGCGCAACTGGGGCCCCCTCTACGCTCACAAAACGGCGCTTTCGCATCCGCTGCTTTCGCCCCTGCAGGCCGATTTGCACGGGCTGCCACCGCTGCTCATTCAGGTTTCCACCGCCGAAGTACTCTACGACGACGCCTTGCGCTTTGCCGACAAAGCCCGCGCCGCCGGCGTACCCGTCACGCTGCAACCATTTGAAGGCCTGGTGCATTGGTGGCACCTGTTTTGGCGCATTGTGCCCGAGGCCCGTCAGGCGCTTGACCAGGTAGCGGCTTTTCTGGAGAAACGATGGCCACAGGTAGAAGCAGAGCAGCGGCGAGCGGCCGCTACGAGTCGTCAGGCTCGTGGACGAATGGCGGCTTAGAACGATGTAGAGACGCCGCACTTCGCGTCTCGGCGCCCGGATTGTTCGGGCCGAATGTTCAACCATGAGACGCGAGGTGTGGCGTCTCTACATCGTTCTGGACATCGCAGGCTGAGGTTTACCCTGTGAAGAAAAAATATGCCGCATTTTCATGGTTTCCAGTCACTTTAACGCCCAAACAGCGTACACAACTCAACTATATTGCAGCGTGTTCGTAGGTTTGCATCGAAAATAGTCGGCTTGCATACTACTTTTGTGCATCAAGGGCTTTTACTTCAACCACTTCGCCTTTTTACCCTTTCACTTCAACCCGTTTCAACCCCATGGAAGATTTGTTTAAGAAGTTCGTCAATGCCGGCGTCGGCTACATTGCCCAAGGCAGCAAGACGGTGCAGAGCACCATCGAGAAGCTGGTGAAGGACAACAAGATGACCCAGGAGGAAGGCAAGAAAATTGTGGATGAGTTGCTGAAAAGCGGCGAAACCAAGCGCGCCGAGCTTGAAAAGCAGTTCCAGGGCCTAGCCGACCGCGTGAAAACCACCGTCGGTCTGGGCGATTCGAAAGCCAAAGCCAAGCCCGCCGCCAAAAAGCCCGCTCCCAAAGCCGCTGCCAAGCCTGCGACCAGCGCCACCAGCAAAGCTGCCGGCACTGTGAAAAAAGCCGCCGACAAGGTGAGCAGCGCTGCTGGCACGGCCCAGAAATCGGCTGCCGCTAAAGCCGGCGCTTCCAAGCCTGCCGCTGCCAAAAAGCCGGCCGCTAAGAAGCCCGCTGCCCCGGCTGCCAATTCCGAAGGCCAGGCATAAGGCTTGCCTCATTGCTCAAAAGCCCCGTTTGCGTTTCGTGAGCGGGGCTTTTTCGTAGCGCGAACTTTGTGGTTCGCATACCCGAACGACCTTGTTTGGTCGGCCCAGGGGCGCGAACTACAAAGTTCGCGCTACAGCAAAAGCCCTACATTCGCTGTTGATGTTCAAAAACACGATTTCCAACCTTTCCCGCATCCGGCAGGTAGCAGAAGTGCTGCTGCGCTACGGTTTTGAGGACGTGGTGACGACCACGCCGCTGCGCCGCCTTGTGAGCCAGAGCCGCCGCCTGAGCTGGCAGCGCGAAGACCGGCAGGTATTCGAAACCACGCGCTGGGAGCGGGTTCGCCTCATTATCGAGGAGCTGGGCCCCACCTTCATCAAGCTGGCCCAGGCCATGAGCAACCGGGCCGACCTGCTGCCCGAGGCCCTGATTGACGAGTTTGAGAAGCTGCAAAGCAACGTGCCGCCCTTCGAAACGGCCCTGGCCCGCCAGATTATCGAGGAGGAGCTGGGCCGGCCGATTTCGGAGGTTTTCAGCGAGTTTGATGACGTGACGCTGGGCTCGGCCAGCATCGGGCAGGTACACCGGGCGCGGCTGCTGAGCGGCGAAGAAGTGGTGGTGAAAGTGCAGCGCCCCGGCGTGCAGCAAAAGGTGAAATCCGACCTGGCGCTGCTGCACGAGCTGGTGCGCCTCACGGCCGGCTTCCTGCAAAAGCAGGGCCTGGCCAACCCACAGGACATCGTGGACGCCTTCGAGCGCAGCATGAGCAAGGAGCTGGATTACACGGCCGAAGCCCGTTCCATGGAGCAGTTTCGCAAGCTCTACGAAAACTACACCACCTTCTACGTACCCAAGCCCTACCGCGAGCTGAGTACGGCGCGCATTCTGGTGATTGAGTTCGTGAGCGGCTGCAAAATCACCGACAAGCCGCAGCTGCTGGCTTGGGACCTCAGCCCCGCTACGGTGGCCGAAAACGGCATGGACATCTACCTGACTCAGATTTTTGAGTTCGGAATTTTCCACGCCGACCCGCACCCCGGCAATGTGCTGGTGCGCCCTGATGGCACCATTGTCCTCATCGATTTCGGGATGGTGGGCCGCCTCACCAAGCAGCAGAAATACGCCTTCGCGGGCGTGTTTATCGGCATGGCGCGGCAGGATGCCCGCAGCATGGCGCTCAACTTCCGGCGCCTGGCCCTCACCGCCGAAATCCCTGACATGCGGGCTTTCGAGGCCGATCTGAGCCAGCTAATTGAGGATTTTGCGATGCTCGACGTGAAGGAGATGAGCATGAGCGACCTCGCCGACGCCCTCCAGAACATCATCTATAACTACAAATTACAGGTGCCGGGTGCGGTGTTCCTCATCCTGCGGGCGCTGGTGATTCTGGAAGGCATCGGCAAGGTGTTGCATCCGAATTTTAACACTTTCGAGTTCGTGGCGCCTTACGGGGCCAGGATTATCAAGGAGCAGTACTCCCGCCAAAACCTGCTCAGCGAGGCCGAATACACCGGCACCCAACTGCTGGCGCTGCTCCAGACGCTGCCCTCGGACGTGCGCCAGATTGTGCGCAAAATCAGCAAGGGCGAGCTGCGGCTGAAGTTTGAGCTGGTGGGCTACCAAACCCTCATGCGCAAGGCCGACCAACTGGTGAGCCGCACCATTCTGGCGCTGCTGGGCGTGGGCGGGCTGCTGTTTTCGGGCCTCACGCTGCTGGGCCGCTACTCGCCCGACATGCCCTACCACCGCGGCGTGCCCGAAATCACGTGGTGGAGCCTGGGCGCCACGGGCTTCATGCTGCTGATTTTGCTGCTGCTCGGCACTGGGCGGAAGGAGAAGTGAGCGCAAGGTTTCGCGAGGTTAAAAGAGGTTTCGCAAGGTTTAAAGGTAGGGAATGAGGAATTGTAAAGTCCCGTTTTAAGTTTAAATTAGAATTTTTAGTGCTTGAATAACAATGATTTGAGTTATTGTTTGGAATTGGGTTAATGTCCCTGGATTGGCAATTTTGAATTGCCGGCTGCTTTGAGGCCCCGCTACCTTTCGCTGCCTGTCGCCATTGGCAGGATTTCCAAGCGAAAGAAATGATGGATACCCTTACTGCTGGCCGGGGCCGGCGCTTCAGCCTTGCTTTCTTCATCGGCGCGCTGCTGTCGCCGGCCATTGCCATGGCCCAGCCCAAGTTGCCAGTCCGCACCACTGCCACTTCCGGCGAAGAAGCTTCTTACGACACGCAGAAGCACCTCACGGTAGCCGTCACGAAGTTTGCCGATGCGCGTACGGCGGTGTCGGGCTTCATCCGGCGGCGGGCGGTGCGCGTGCAGAAGCAGGAGGAAACGCCCGAGCAGCTTATTGCCGAATTTGCCCTGGCCAGCCCCGACTTGGTGAGCCTCGATTCACTGGCCGCCGCGCTGGGCTACGTGCTCGAAAACAACCTCAACTCCCAGGACCTCAGCGGCCGCATCGGCGAGTTGCGGGCCGATGAAAAGCGCACCGCCGAGCAGGTGGCCGCCATGGAGCCGCGCCGCACCCTGGGCACCTTGGAGGAGCAGGCCAGCCTGCGCCGCGACCTGGACCGCGCCACCGACCGCCTCACGAGTACGCGCCAGCAGCTGGCCGGCATCGCCGACCACGCGGGGCAGGCCTACGTCACGCTGCGCCTGTTCGATGAGGTGAGCTTCCCCACCGGCAACCGCCGCGTGAGTTTCGTGAACATGCCCGGCGTGGAGTACGGCTACCTGCGTCTCGATAACCCCAAAGTGGGCCTGACCAGCGCCGCCTACCAGGGCTACGCCCTCAAGTACCTCGTGACGCGGGGCAAAAGCTACTTCAACCTGGGTTTTTACCGGCCGGTGTCGGGCAATACGGGCGAGTCTGATTTTGTAAACGAGCTGTTTGTCATCAACTTCGGGCAGGATTTTTATCCGCGCAACTTCGGCCGGGGCCGGCGGCGTTACTTCAACCTCTATACCTGCTACCAGCTAGGTGGCTTCATCCTGAACCGCAACAGCGACAAAGGCAACGAGTTCATTTCCAACGCCAACATTGGGATTGGTTTGGAAATCATGAAAACGCGGCACGTACTCATTGATACCAAAGCCAGCTACTTCGTGCCGCTCAACGACCGCAGCCGCGACCTGCGCGGGGTGCTGGGGCAGGTGGCCTTCAACTTCGTGTTTTAGGCGTAAGTCTGAACGACGTATAGACGGGGCCTGCCCCCGCCTATCGTTGAACGATTCCGTTAAGACGGCGCAAATAGCCGGGCGGGGGCAGGCCCCGCCCCTACGTCGTTCACGCATGCTTCCGAACTACTCCTTAGCTGCGCAAGCTCAGCCCAGCTTTTTGGACTGGCCCCAGCAAGAATTTGGCGCTGGAACTTTGAAGCCCGGCTAGTCAAGCCCGACCTTTGCGCCGTAGGCCCTATTTCTGCCTGCGCGCTCACATGCCGGCTTCGTCATCTTTCCGCTTAATTCTAATCTTTTTTGGGATTTTATGGGGAGTGATGCCACAGCTAGCAACGGCCCAAACGGCCCCCACCGGCCCACCAGTGCTGCGCGAAGCCAGCATCCGTACCGACACCAGCACCTATTTTCTGAGCCGCAACACGGCCCTTGTGCAAAACTCGCCCGCGCTGTATTTCTGGTTTCGGCGCGACGATGAAACCGTGGAGCTACGGCTTTATCCGGCCAGCGCCAAGCCGCTGCGTCTGCGCCGCACGCCCGACTACCAGCAGCTCGACTCGCTGACCAAAGAAGACGACGGCGGGTTTCGCACGCGGCTCAAGTTCCAGAACCTGACCAGCAGCCAGTTTTTGCGGCTGGTGGTGGAGCAGGCGGCCGACACCGCCGGCCGGCCGGCCCTGCGCCAGGTGGTGCCGCTGCTGCCGCTGGCCCGCACCACACTGGCCCTGCGCGTGCCCGATAACGAGTTGTTTGTGGGCGAGGAAAAGGTGTTCGAGCTCACCAGCTCGAACCCGCGCAACGTGCATGCGGCCGGCGAGTGGGTGCGCGGCCCCGAGTTCGACTACCGCCTGGTGGCCGAAGCCAACGGCACGCTGCGCCTGCACGTGCTGCCCAACCAGCTGGGTTTGCGCACCTTGCAGCTCAAGCTGCAAACCGAGCGGCCCACGCTCATGCCCGGCAACAAGCTCAGCTACCAGCTGCCGGTGCTCAAGCAGGAATTCAACGTAAAGGCCAGCCGCCTGCGCTTCCTCTCGCCCGACAAGCGCACCGTGACGATGGACGAAATCAGCCGCCGCAAAGGCGTGGAGCTGATACTGGACAACGGCCGCAGCTTCGAGCTGCACCGCACCTACCGCGTGGAAGACCAGGAAGAGCCCGGCGGCGAATTGATTGCCGACATCTACACCCGGCAGTTTCTCAGCAACGACCGGGTGCTGTGCTACCTGCGCCCCTACAACACCCACCGCCAGACCGAAGGCTACCTCTACATTAAGGAAAACGACGCCGCCCGCTACCTCACCAACCTCGATATCACGCCCCAAACCGTGATTCGGAACGTGCAGGTGCTGCACCGCGGCGGCGAGTGGACGCCCGGCCTGAGCGTGAGTCCCGGCGAAACCGTGGACGTGCGCCTCGAAGGCGAGGGCCTGCAAAAGGCCCGCGTGTCGTTCGAAGACCTGCCCGTCATTCCCTCCGATTCGTCGGTGCGAACCGATGCGCGGCTGGTGTTCCGGGTGCGCGTGCCGGTGAATTTCGACAAGCGCAAAAGCACGATTTACAACCTGGGCCAGCCCACGGGCTATGCCTTGAGCGTGCGCGAATTCCAGCGTCCGCACTCGCTCGATTTCGTGTCGGTGACGTATGGCGACGCGGCCCGGCCCATCACCCGCCTCAACGGCCCGGTGCTCTACGACGGCACTATCCGCGACGTGGTGTTTCAGTTCAACCCGGCCGGCATCGACCAGGCCGACGTGCTGTTTGGCAAGCAGTTTCTCAGCTTCGAAATCCGTACCGTCAACGCCAAGGGCGACTTGATTGAACTGCGCAACATCGACAATATCGTTATTTGTCCCGGCGACAACTCGCCCCGCGCCGCCTTCTACGCCGACAAGCAGTGCCGCACTGACCCGCTCAGCATCAATTCTATCCTGAGTCGCAAAACCTACGACCTCGACGAGTGGAGCCGCATTTTCGTCACGGTGAAGCATCAGGCCAGCCAGTACAGCGAAACCGGCTATACCCAAACCGTGGAGCTCGTGCTCAAGCGCAGCTACAAGTTCGACATCGACGTGAGCTTCCCGGCCGGCCTGCTCACGCGCAAGCAGAAAGAGGATAAATTCGGCGACCTGGGCGGCATCTCGCTGGCCACGCTGGCGCAGTTCAGCTTCTACAGCCCCAACAAAATCAACCGCTTGCGCCCCTATAAAATCGGCGCTGGCTTCGTGGCTCTCAACGCCTTCAACCTCGGCAGCAGCACTGCCAACCGCGACCTGGGCGTCGTCATCCTTGGCTCAGTATATCCCACGCGGCGCGAGGCCAAGTTCACCTTTCCGCTCTACCTGGGCGGCGGCTACCTGCTGGGCACCACCCAGTGGTTTTTCATGCTGGGACCGGGCATTGGGGTGCGCCTGTAGCCATCAATTCCTTCGCCGCTGTTGTCGTGCGTATCGGCAACAGCGGCGAGGGTGCTTAAAAATACAGGCCCGCATCGAGGTGTAGCACACGCAGATTGCCCACCATGGCTTCTGCGTTGATATTATTGTTGACGTTTGGCTCGAGGCGGTTGTACCGTGCTTCCAGCGTGAGGAAAGGCTGGCCGGCGCGATGCAGCGTCAGGCCGGCGCCGCCGGCAAAACCGAAGACCGTTTGCGCGACGCCGATGGGCAGTTCGGGCGTGGAAGGGCTTTTGGGGTAATGGTAGGTTGACTTGTTGCTCAGGTTGTTGCCGAAAACGAACCCGGCATTGGCGAATGGCCGGAGGACACCGCGGCCCACGGTATAGCGCAGCAGCAGCGGGATTTGAATTTGAGAAAATTTCAGCGTTGCGGAAATAGTGTTGCTCGCAATGCCGCTGTTGTAGCCCGTCGCCTCTGCGGGGCCGTATTCGCTGCGGTACGATAGATACAGCACCTCGGCCTGCACCGAGAACGGCGTCCGCGTAGCCATGTTCACAATGAATCCGCCTTGGAAACCGACGTTGTTGTGAATCGTTGATTTGAGCGTCTCGGGTGCCAAATCGCAATTCAGAATGTTCAGTCCGGCTTTCAGGCCCGCGTGCAGTTGCACGCCGGTGCTGTGTTTCACCACGCGGCTGGGCAGTTGCGGCTGCTTGCAGCGGTTATAATCCATCACGAGCTTGGTGAGGCCAGTAGTGGAGTAGGGGTAGCGGGCTTGAAACGCATTGCTGCCAAAGTCAAAAGTGGCGCAACCCACCAAGTTGCGGGCCAGCGTCAGCTGATTGGTAGTGGGGGCTACTTCAATCAGGTAGGTAGAGTCCGGCACTTGCAGGTAGTAGCGCTTTTCCTGCTGCTCGTTCTCACCGCCAAACAAGCTCACGTAGCCGGTCACCAGCGGCTGAACGAACCGCGGCTGGCTGTGCGGCCCGTCGGCCCGGCTCACGCGCTCCGGCTCTTTGCCACTGCCGAAGGAAGTGATTTCCGAGGCGCTGTATTCCGCGGGCGACTGGCCGGGCCGGTGAAGACGCACGCGGCTGAAGTGGCGGCCCACCTGTTGCACCTGGCCGCGCAAGGTATCCCCCGTGGTGGTCACCACATAGTTGGGCTGAATCTGCTGGGCGAAGCCAACCGATGAAGCCAGTAGAAGCGGAAAGAGTAGAAGTGAACGCATCAAAAAAGTTAAAAAAATGACTGGAATAGCTGGTAAAGGTAAGCTGAGGTAACGCGCCTTGGGCAAACGTGGCAACGGGTTTCGGCTGGGCACCCTACCTGCTAGGTCCGAGCATTGATATGTTCATCGAAATGCCACTACCGCAGTTGTTTCCTGACATTTTAACAGGTATAATCCTTCAACTCCAAAGCGCCTGCTGTGGCTATATCTTTGGCTATTGCTCTTGCCTTATGCACATTCTGAACTTCTAATAAAAGCCAACCCACACTGGAATTAGGAACGGAAAACATAACTAGGTAGCGCTGTCGCTTTAGCGTCTGATAAACGCCTGAATCACTTATTTCGTCTTTTGCGATTTCAGAAAAGTGCTTGAGAAATACGTGGTTAATAGCTGGTAGTCGTTCCCAGCCACCAAGTGGGATAAGGCCGAATAAACAAGTAAAATCTCCCTTATAGCCAGCCGCAAAATCAAGTGCGATATAATTATAAGTTGTAGCGGTACCAGTAGTCAATAGTAGGCTTGTAATACCTAGATAGAATTCCTTGTTAATAAGGGCATAAGCAGAAAAAGCAAAAATAAACGCACCCAGAACATAGTTCCAGGTGCGTGGTAATGCTATTTTAAGCATGTTACTGCAGTTTCATATCCGCAATAATGGCCTGGATTTTCTCGTGCGCCTTCCGCTGCGCCAAGTCAAAATCCACGGCTGATTTCAGCGGCTGTTTCACGCTGAAGTAGAACTTGATTTTGGGCTCGGTGCCGCTGGGGCGGGCCGATATTTTGCTGCCGTCGTCGGTGAGGAACTGGAGCACGTTGGAGCTTTCCACGCCGGTGTCGGTGGCCAGACCGGTGCTGAGGTCGTGGATGCGGCCGGTTTTGTAGTCGCGGATTTCCACCACTTTCATGCCCGCGATGGTGGCGGGCGGGTTGGCGCGCAGGCCGGCCATCATCTCCTGAATTTCCTCGGCGCCGCGCTGGCCTTTTTTGGTAAGGGAAATCAAATCCTCCACGTACAGGCCGTACTGGGCGTACATGTCCACCATTTCCTGGTAGAGTGTGCGGCCCTTGTCTTTGGCCACAGCGGCCATCTCGGCCACCAGCGCGCAGGCCGAAATGGCGTCCTTATCGCGCACAAAATCGCCGATGAGGAAGCCGTAGCTTTCCTCGCCGCCGCCGATGTACGTCTCGCGGCCTTCCTTCTCGCGGATGAGGCCGGCGATGTACTTGAAGCCGGTGAGCGTGCGGTAGCTGTTCACATTATAGTGGCGGGCGATGTCGCCCAGCACCTCGCTCGTCACGATGGTGTACACGATGAAGTCCTGCGGCGTGCTCTGGCCGGCGCGGTGGCGGGCGCTCAGCAGGTAGTTGGTGAGCACGGCGGCGGTCTGGTTGCCATTTAGCAGCACCCACTCGCCCTTGTCGTTTTTCACGCCCACGCCCACGCGGTCGGCGTCGGGGTCGGTGGCCAGCACGATGTCGGCGTTGGTGGCTTTGGCCTGGTCGAGGGCCAGCTGCATGGCGCTTTTTTCCTCCGGGTTCGGCGACTGCACGGTGGGGAAGTTGCCATCCGGCGTGGCCTGGGCCTGCACCACGTTCACGTTCGTAAAGCCGAATTCGCGCAGCAAGCCGGGCACCAGCGTAATGCCCGAGCCGTGGATGGGCGTGTACACGATGTTTAAATCGTGCTGGCGCTGAATGGCGGCCGGGTCGATGCTGAGCTTCTTGGCAGCAGCGAAATATTTCGCATCGATGTCGGCGCCAATGCTGATGATTTTCGACGGGTCGGCCTGAAACTTTACCTCCGTGGGGGTGGTGATTTTGTTGACTTCGGCGATGATGTTCTGGTCGTGCGGAGCCACCACCTGCGAGCCGTCGTTCCAGTACACCTTGTAGCCGTTGTACTCCTTGGGGTTGTGCGATGCCGTGATGACGCAGCCGCTCTGGCACTGCAACTCGCGAATAGCAAACGACAGCTCCGGCGTGGGCCGCAGGGCTTCAAACAGATAGGCAATGATGCCGTTGGCCGAAAAAATACCGGCGGCGATTTCGGCAAAAGCGCGGCTGTTGTTGCGCGAGTCGTGCGCGATGGCCACCTTGATTTGCTGGCCGGGGAAGCTCTGCAGCAGGTAGTTGCACAGGCCCTGCGTAGCCATGCCCAGCGTGTAGCGGTTCATGCGGTTCGAGCCCGGGCCCATGATGCCGCGCAGGCCGCCGGTGCCAAATTCGAGGGTACGGTAGAAGGCGTCGGTGAGCTGGTCGTCCTGGCCGTCGGCCTGCATTTGGCGGATGGCAGCTTGGGTGTCGGCGTCGTAGGCGGGCGTGAGCCAGGTATTGATGGTGTTCTGGATTTCGGGGGTGAGGGCCATGAGGAGAAAGAAATGAGTTCAGGTGGTCTGGAAACGGGCCGTAAAGGAAAGTGTTTTAAAGGAAACCGCGCGCTGGTTTCTGCCCCGCCATGCCGGGCTGCGAAATCAAGGGGCAGCAGGTCGGCGGAGTTCGATTTTGCGCGTGAAGGCCCCGGCCGCCGATTCGACCCGCAATACGTACAAGCCCGCCGCCAACGCCGATACCGCCAGTTCCTGTCGGGCACTGCCGGCGGCCAAGCGGCCGTGCGCCACGCTTCGGCCTGCCATATCGCACAGGTCCAGTGTAAGCTCATCCGCAAAGCCGCCGGCCCGCTCAATGCGCAGGGTGTGGCTGGCGGGGTTGGGCGCCACCGAGAAAAGGCTGGGCTGAATCCGGGTGGTGGCAGTGGGCGCTGCCGGGGCCAGCCAAGGGCGCGTGTTCAGGGCATACAGCCGAGCCGGAACGGTGACGATGCTGGTTACCTGCTCATTGGAGATGAACACGCGGTACAGGTTCACGAAGCACAGGCCCTCAGCCTGGCCAATGAACAGGGCGTTGGGCAGCTCAATTCGGCGCTTGTTACCCTTCAGGTACTGCCCGCCGCGGAAGTCCGAGAGCAGCCACAGGAAGGTGGCACCCGTGCTGGCGTTGTAGCCCAACAGGCCCGCGCCGGTGCCGGCGGCGTTGAGGTCGGCGGCGGTGATGAGGCCGTTCACGTTGAAGCTGCCTTTGAAGTGCGCCACGTAGGCGCCGGGCTGGGCCGGAATGGTGTAGTACTTGGTGCGCAGGTCGGCCCAGTTTTTGGTGAAAAGATGCAGCGAGTCGTTGGCGTAAAAGAAGGCTTCGCAGTCGAAATTGTGGTTGTTGGTGCCGGGGCTGAAGTTGGTTTGGTCGGGGTAGCTGAAGTTGATGGACTGCGCCGTGACCGACACCGAAGGCCCGGTGCCGACGGCCGCTTTGGCCACGCGCAGCACCCGCAAATCGCGCCGGTCGCCGTTGTTGTTGCCAAAGTCGCCGACGTAGAGGTACTGCGCATCGGTGGCAATGTCCTCCCAATCCACGTTGATGACATTAGTGATGACGACCTGCTGCACCAGCGCGCCCGAGGTCGAATCAATCTTATAGAGGCTGGGTGTGTTGCCACTGTCGTTGAAGGTCCACAGGTTCCGGTCGGTGTATTGCAGGCCCGAGCTTTCGGGCACGGCGCTGGCCAGCGCCGCTTTCGTAGTGAGCGTCGCGCTGGTGGCGGCATACAGGCACGAGCCGTCGTTGACGGTGGCAGCCGGGTTGTAGTTGGTGGCGCGCGGGTCGGTACAGCCGCTTTGGGCCTGTGCGGTGGCGGTGGCCTGCGCCACCAGTAGGAATAGAAGGTGAAGAGTAAGGGTTTTGAACATACCGACAGAAAAACAGAACGTCATGCTGAGCGCCGCCGAAGCATCTCTACCGCAATAGTAAATGAATTGCGTTACCCGGTAGAGATGCTTCGGCGGCGCTCAGCATGACGTTCTCACATCAGCCGAAACTTTACGATTCTACAGATTCCCCCGCAGCGCCTGCTCGCGCTCAATGCTCTCGAACAAGGCTTTGAAGTTGCCTTTGCCGAAGCTCTTGGCGCCTTTGCGCTGGATGATTTCGTAGAACACGGTAGGCCGGTCCTCCACAGGCTTGGTGAAAATCTGGAGCAGGTAGCCTTCCTCGTCGCGGTCCACCAGCAGGTTCAAGGCTTTCAGCGACTCCAAATCCTCGTCGATGGCACCGATGCGCTCCAGCAGGTCCTCGTAGTAGGCGTTGGGTACGGTCAGGAATTCCACGCCGCGGCGGCGTAGCTCCGTCACAGTGCTGCGGATGTCGTTGGTGGCGATGGCGATGTGCTGCACGCCGGGCGAGTGGTAGTAGTCGAGGTACTCCTCAATCTGCGACTTTTTCTTGCCTTCGGCGGGCTCGTTGATGGGGAATTTCACGTAGCCGTTGCCGTTGGAAACCACCTTCGACATCAGGGCCGAATACTCGGTGCTGATGTCTTCGTCATCGAAGGTGAGGAGCAATTTGAAGCCCATCACGTCCTCGTAAAACTTCACCCACTGGTTCATTTCGCCCCAGCCCACGTTGCCCACGCAGTGGTCGACGTGCAGCAGGCCCACCGGCGTGCCATGCGGCACCAGGCTGCTCTTGGCCACGAAGCCGGGCATGAACGGGCCGGTGTAATTGGTGCGCTCCACAAAGGTGTGGATGCTCTCGCCGTAGGTGTAGATGCCGGCCAGCGTCACGCTGCCGTGCTCATCCTCAATGGTATAAGGCTCGAAGGCCGAGCGGGCGCCGCGCTTGGTGGTTTCCTCGTACGACTGGCGGGCGTCGTCCACCCACAGGGCCATCACCTTCACGCCGTCGCCGTGCTTGGCCACGTGCTGGGTGATTTCGGAGTCGGGCAGGAGGGAGGTGGTGAGGACGAGGCGGATTTTGCCCTGCTGCAGCACGTAGCTGGCGCGGTCGCGCAGGCCGGTTTCGGGGCCGGCGTAAGCCACCAGCTCGTAGCCGAAGGCGGCCTGGTAATAATACGCCGACTGCTTGGCGTTGCCGACGTAGAATTCGACGAAGTCGGTGCCTTTGAGGGGGAGGAAGTCCTGGGCGGGCTGGGCCAGCACTTCGGGCGAGGTCATGGTATGCATGAGGTGGAGTTAGGAGGGGAAACGGGTGGGGGATGAACGGGGTAAAAATACGGCTTTGATTGGTTCCGCGGATGAATTCGCCGTTTGGGCCGCGGCGCCGACCGCCGGGCGGCGTAGGTTTGCCAAATCATTCCCATTTTTGTGCCCAATCATCTGCCCCAGGCATCCTATGAATACCGAAGAACTGAACCGCGCCCTCGTGGCCCTGATTGAAAAAAAGGCCGAGCTGCACACCCTCAAGTACGACGACGCCCGCTACGACGACGTGGAGGAAGCCCTGCACGACCTCGAAGACGACTTCAACGACGAGTACGGCGACTTCCTCGAAACGGCCCTCGACAAAGTGCACACCGACCTCAAATCGGACACCGACGTGCTGCTGCCCACCGCCTACCTGCCCAGCAACCCCGGCTCCGTGCCCACTCCCAAAGAAGGCGTCTGGGTTGATTCGGAAAAATACCCCGGCAAGGAAGCCCGCATCACGCTCATCCCCAATCCCGTCCGCATCATGCTCACCGTGGGCAAGCAGGTGCAACAGGAGCTGTGGAAGGCGTAAGGCTGGCAGTTTCGTAAGAAAAAATCTGGAACGTCATGCTGAGCGCAGCCGAAGCATCTCTCCCGCGCAAGTAATCTATTTACTATGGCGGGAGAGATGCTTCGGCTGCGCTCAGCATGACGTTCTGTTTTTCAACTATTCCGAAAATCTTATGCTCTACCGCCTCGCCGAGCCCGCCGACTGGCACAACGCCCAGCAAACCGGCTTTTTCGCCAGTACCGACCTCGCGGCCGAGGGCTTCATTCATTCCTCCGAGCAGCACCAGATTCTCGAAACGGCCCGCCGGTGCTATGCCGGGCGGGCCGATTTGGTTTTGCTGGAATGGGATGAGGAGGCGCTGATGGCCGCCGGCGTGCGCGTGGAACGCGAATGGGTGGCCAGCCGCGGGCAGCATTTTGCCCATGTTTTTGGGCCGGTGCCGTTAGCGGCGGTGCGCCGCAGCTGGCCGTTTGAGGCCGATAACGTAGGTGATTTTCAGCTGCCGAACGAGCTGGCCGATGATAAGAAATAGTTTTTAAATTGCCGTGCAACCTCCGCTTCCCAAGCTGCATCTTCCGCCCAGAAGCAATACCTTAAATCGTCAATTTATGCCGCCTTTTTACCTACGTCCGTTGTGCTGGCTGGCCCTGGTGGGTGCGGCCACGGCTTGCGCCCCCACTTATCAGTTGGGACTGAAGCCAACCAAATCAACCGGCCTGTTTGCTGAAGGTCGCGAGCAGGCCCAGGCCGTGGCCGACAGTGTGGAAGTGCGCCTCAGCTTCGTGTGCTACGAGGCCAACCGCGTGGTTTTCGAGGCTGAATACCGCAACCCTACCCGCCGCTCGCTGGTGGTCGACCCCGCCGCGTTTCAATACGAGGCCAACCGGGTGGCCGCCCCCGCGCCCGACCCCAAAGCCAAGCGCCCCAAGCCCCTGCCCGGCGCCGAAGTAACGGCCGCCATTGCCGCCGCCAGCATGGCCTTGCCGCTGCCGCCACTGCCACCCCAGGCCGTACCGGCCTTCGACCCCGAGCCGGAAATCAGCGCCCTGCGCACCAAAGCCGACAAAGAAGCCCAAAAAGCTGCCCGCGTCGACTGGCTGGGCCTGGCCCTGGGCGCCGCCAGCCTGGCCACTGATATTGCCAGCATCGGTAGCCGCGAAACGCCCGCCCAATACCAGAACCGCGCCGCTATCCACGACGCGGCTGTGACGTACAACGTCATCTCCTCCGCCGTAAAAGTCGAGCACGCAGTGGCTGCCGACGTCCTGCAACAGCGCGCCGTCATGTTGCAGGAATACGCCCTGCGCAAAGTGACCCTAGAGCCCGGCCAGCAGGTGCGGGGCTACCTCTATTTCCCCCGCTACGACGCCGCCGACGGCTTCGTGCTGAAGGCGCCCGTGGGCAGTAGCGTGGTGCCGCTGGAGTTTGCGCAGGTGCGCAAGCGGCAGTAGGCGCCGTCAGGGCGTGGCGGCCAGCCACTTTTTGTCGCCGGCTTTGCGCAAAGCGTCCGATTTGTTGTTGACTTCCAGCTTGTGGTAGATGCTGCGGATGTGGCTGCGCACGGTTTCCTTGTTGATGAACAACTCGGTGGCAATTTTCGTGTAGGTTTTGCCCTGCGCGATACTTTGCAGCACCTGGGTTTCGCGCGCGCTCAGGGGCGAATTGTGGTTGATGGCGAAGGACTTCACCACCAAACTGGCGATGTGCAGGCTCATGGGCGCGCCGCCCGCCACGGCTTCGTCGATACTCGTCACCAGCGCGCCCACGCTGGCGTTTTTCACGAGGTAGCCGCCGGCCCCGGCGCAGAGCGACTGGAACACTTTCTCGCTGTCTTCCAGCACGGTAATGATGAGTACAATGCAGTTGGGGCGCAGCTTTTTGATGCGGCCCGTGCCGGCGATGCCGTTCATGCCGGGCAGGTCGATGTCCATCAGCACGATGTCGGGGCGGTCGGCGTCGAGGTTGCGGAGGGCTTCTTCGCAGGTGCCGTACTGGCCCACCACCTGGTAGGTGCCAGCGCTTTGGATAACCTTGGCGAAGCCCTGGCGGATGAGCGGATTGTCTTCCACGATGAGGAGCCGCTTGCTGGTCGTTTCCATCCCGATTAGCTGATAAAAGTGGTGTGTACCGGGGCCGTGATTTCGATGCGCGTGCCGTTGGCGTCCGTGTGCAGCCCGAAGCCCAGATGGTGCTTCTGGCAGCGGTGACGCATGTTTTGCAGGCCGTAGTGGCCGGTGCTGCCCTCCGGCTCGGCCCAGCGGCCGTTGTCCTGCAAAATATAGGTGACCTCGTGGGCGGCCGGGCGCAGCGCCAGCGTGACTTCGGTGGCGCCGGCGTGCTTGACGACGTTGCCCATGGCTTCCTTGAAGATGTAAATCAGATTAAGCGAAGCGAACGGGGGAAGCTGGCCTCCACCGTCCTCCCCGATAAGCTCGGCTGAGAAGGCGATATCAAACTGGTTGTAATACTGCTGGCCGTAGGCGGTCAGGTACTGAAACAGGACTTCGGGCTGGTCGCTTTCGTGGTGCAAATCCCAGAGGAAATCCTTGCTGGACGCGTAGAGGCGGTTGCTGTTGTCGCTGATGGCCTTGAGGATGGGCAGCACCTCGGGCTGGTCGCAGAGCTGCATTTCCAGCAGCGCCGCCTGCCGGGTGATGGCGGCCAGCACGTTGCCGGTTTCATCATGAAAATCAGCCGCCACGGCCTGCCGCATGGTGTTCAGCTGCTCGGTGCGCTGCCGCACGGCCTCGTCGAGCAGGCTGATTTTTTGGTTTTGCAGCGCGTGGATGGTGAGCCGGCTTTGCTCGCCGGTGTAGTGCCCATACGCAAGGGCACCCCCGATAAAAACCGCGATGAAAACGTGCAGGGACAGCGCGTAGAGCGGATTGCTGGTGAGCGAAGCGGGGTGCATCCCGCTCGGCACGGCTGGGGTCTGGAAGTAGACATACACCAGCGCGCCCAGGCAGACCAAGACCCCGGTCCAGCCCCATTTCTTGTCCGCCAGCAGCGCCACTACCAGGTACATATGCAGCAGGTTCACATTGATGGAGAATATCATTCCGGTGTTGCGGATGAACCCATAAATGATGAATACCGACCCAATGGCGGTGAGCGACATGGGAATGCGGTAGTGCCCAAACCAGCGCATCGACAATAAAATGCCGCCCGCCAGGGCCGCATTGATGTAAAGCCCCAGCGGGGGCAAGCCAACGTACCGCATCACGGCGGCCCCCACAAACAGCAGCGCGATGCCAAACACGCAGGTAGTGGCCACCACGTAAAATTCGGTGTAGCGGGGGTGGGTTTTATCGGCGCGCAGGGCGGCCGGCAGAAAGAAGGTGACTGGGGTATCCGTCAGCATGAAAGAAGGGGAGTAGTCTGCTAAAAGTAGCGGATAGTGAGACGGTTAGAAAGAGCGGCGGCAAAAATCACCCAATTTGGGGGATTGCTGCCGGTGGGGGAAGGGTATAGTTTTGCCTTCATAAACTATTGATTTTTTGGGCTAATAAGCGGCTTCACGCCGGTAGTTTCTGCGCTCCATTTGCGGCGTCGGCAGCTGCTCAGGCCGGCCGTCTATCTCCTTCCATTCCTCACCTTTTCATCAGCCATATGAAAAAAACTACCCTGCTTGCCCACGGCCTCGCGCTGCTGGGTGCCCTGGCCGGGCCCGGCCGGGCCGCCGCCCAAACCCTGCCCGGGACGCCCGCCCCCGCCGCGTACCAGCCCTACCAGCGCACCGACCCCAACTCGCGCATCGGCGGCGACTTGCAGCGGCTCTACCGCCGCTGGACCGGCACCGAGGGCCAGCCCAAGGCCACCCCGGCCGCGCTGCGCGCCGCCTTCCCCGAACTGCTGCTGAGCGCCGACAGCCGCACGGTGCTGGTCCGCATCACGGCCCAGGACGTGGCCACGCTGACCGAGGCGCTGGCCGGGCGCGGCTTCGTGGTGAAATCGAGCCACCCCGAGCGGCACTTCGTGGATGGCTACCTGCCGCTGGCACAGCTGGCCCCTGGCAAAGACGGGCTGGCCGCGCTGGCCGACCGCGGGCTGCTGGGCGTAATGCCCGTGCAGCGGGGCCGCACCAACCGAAGCGACGCGGCCGCTGCGGTGGCCCGCCAGGTGGCCCGCACCAGCAGCACGGCCAACGGCCCCGTCATCGGCCAGGCGGCTTATTTGATGCAGGCCGAGCGGGTGCGGGCGCTGGGCGGCTACGACGGCCGGGGCCTGCGCATTGGGGTGATTAGCGACAGCTACGACAACCTGAGCACGGCCGCCGACGCCATCGCGGCTGGCGACCTGCCGGCCGAGGGCGTGCAGGTGCTCCAGGAATTTCCCGGGGCCAGCTACGACGAGGGCCAGGGCATGAGCGAGCTGATTCACGACCTGGCGCCCGGCGCGCGGCTGGCGTTCAGCTCCGGCACCTTCGGCGACGGCGACATGGCCGACCAGATTCGCCGGCTGGCCGACCCGGCCGAGGGCAACTGCCGGATTATCGTGGACGACCTCTACTTCTCCTACGAGCCCGTGTACCAGCGCAGTGTCATCGGCCAGGCCATTGCCGACGTGCGGGCCCAAGGCGTGGCCTACTTTACCTCGGCGTGTAACTTTGGGGACGATACCTACCTGAACAATGCGCCGGCCTTTGTGACGCAGGCCAACGGCGCGGCGCGGCTCAACTTCAACGGTACCGGCACGGGTGCGGCGGCCCTGCGGCAGCACGTCACGGTGCGGGACGGCCAGGAATACGCCACCCGCTTGTGGTGGAGCGACCCGTACTACACCACGGCCGGGGTGCAAACCGACCTGGACCTGTACCTGCTCAGCAGCCGGGGCGACACCGTGGCCACCAGCACCGAGGCCAACCGCACCAACCAGCTGCCGACCGAATTTGCCGGCTTCACCAACGATACCAGCCAAACCCACACCACCAACTTCTACCTGCACCTGGTGCGGCGGGCCGGCACGGCCACCCCGGCCCGGCTGCGCCTGACCTACTACGGCACCGTGGCTGACGAGTGGATGAACAACGGCTACTCGACCACCGGCCACGCCGGGTCCCCGGAGGCTATTACGGTGGGGGCCGCGCCGTTCTACGACGCCAACCAGCCCGAATTCTTCACCAGCAAAAGCGGCGGCATCCTCCTGTTCAACCCTAATGGGACGCCGCTGGCCACGCCCCAGGTGCTTTTGAAGCCGGAGCTGGCCGCCCTCGACGGCACCGACACCCGCGCCTTCGACGCGCCCTCCCTGCCCCGCGCCGACCGGCCGGCCAACGGCTACCCCAACTTCTTCGGCACCTCGGCGTCGGCTCCGCACGCGGCGGCGGTGGCCGCGCTGCTGTGGCAGGCCCAGCCCACGCTCACGGTGGCCCAGCTGCTGGCCCGCCTGCAAAGCACGGCCCGCGACATCGTCGCGGCGGGTTTCGATGACCTGACCGGGGCTGGCGTGGTGGACGCCTACGCCGCCATCTACGGCACCACGGCCCGCCCGGCCGTGCCCACCGCCGCCCAGCCTTGGGTGGACGATATGAACCGCGGCGGCCTGAGCCGCGCCTGGGTGGTGACGGCCACCGGCCCCGCCCGGCCCTGGGTGCGCTCGGAAATCGGGCCGGCCTCGGGCCGCTACCACCTGGTGCTCGACGCCAGCGCCCAGGGCACCGGCCTGCGGGGCGTAGCGATGGGGCAGAACACCGCCGCCGCCACGCTGCACGCCAACCTAAGCGGCACGGCCCCGGCCACCGGCTGGTACCTCACCTTCCGCCACAAGCGCATCGCGGGCGAAACCAACCAGCAGCTGCCCGCCCAGTTCAGCACCGCGGCCTACGGCGACGGCGTGAGCCTGAGCGCCGACGGCGGCCAGACCTGGTACCGGCTGGTCGACCTCACCACCCTCACCAACACCACCTACCAGGTGCAAAGCACCAACCTGAGCGCCTTCGCCCAGGCCAACAGCCTCACGCTGGGCAGCAACGTGCGCCTGCGCTTCCAGCAAAGCGGCCTGACCTCGGCCGACTCGACGGGTGGCGCGGCCCGCGGCGGCTGGGCCTTCGATGACGTGGCCCTGACGGCCGGCCCGGCCGGGGTGCTGCCGCTCTTCACCTCCACGGCGACCAGCGCCACCTGCCCCAGCCTAACGGTGACGTACACCGATGCCTCGCTCAACGCCCCGGCCGGCGCGGCCCGGCAGTGGAGCTTCCCCGGTGGCACGCCGGCCACCAGCACGGCCGCCAGCCCGGTCGTCACCTACGCCACGGCCGGCACCTATAACGTGAGCTTGACCATTGGCACGGGCAGCAGCGCCGTCACGCTCACCGACACGGCCTACGTGCGCCTGCCCGGCCGGGCCCCCGTGCCCGTGGCCACGGCCTCCAAAACCCGGGTGTGTCCCGCCGAGGCGGTGCAGTTTACGGCTTCGGCGGTGTATTGCCCGGGCGGCTACAGCTGGCGCTTCCCCGGCGGCACGCCGGCCCGCAGCACCGCCGCCAACCCCACCGTGAGCTACGCCACGCCCGGCATCTACACCGTGGTGCTGACGGCCACCAATGCCGCCGGCAGCGACAGCGTGAAGACCCTGCGCGTGCAGGTGAAGCCCACCGTGGCCGTGCCCACCGCCATCCAGCCCTTCAACACTGCCCCCGTGCCGGACTATTGGGAAATCGTGAACCCCGATAACGCCATTTCGTGGATTAGCTTCCCCGCCATTGGCCCGAACGGCCAGCCGGGCAGCTCCGTGGGAGTAAACGGCTACGACTATTCCGCTGTGGGCCAGCGCGACCGGCTGCTGAGCGTGCCGGTGGCCTTGCCCGCCAGCCTGCCCCGCGCCACGCTCCGCTTCGCGGTGGCCTACGCGCCCTACCCGGGCTATACCGATTCGTTGCTGGTGCGGGTGCTTTCGCGCTGCGCCCCGCACCAGGTGCTGGGCACCGTGTACCGCAAGGGCGGCGCGCAGCTGGCCACCGCCGCACCCACCCCAGACTACTTCTTCCCGGCCGGCGCGCAGGAGTGGCGCACCGAGCAGGTCAACCTGTCGGCCTACCGGGGCCAAGATGTGGTGCTGGCGTTCGAATTCTACAACGGCAACAGCAACATCGTCTGGATTGACGACTACCGCGTAGACGCGCAGGTGATAACGGCCGCCACCTCGGCCCAGGCCACGGCCGCCGGCCTGCTGGCCTGGCCCAACCCCGTGGCCGGCCGCCACGCCCTGACGGTGGAAGCCCCCGCCAGCCCTGCGCCCGCCACCCTGCGCCTGCTCGACGCGCTGGGCCGCGAGGTGTGGCATGGCACGGCCCCGGCCGGCGCGGCACCCGTCCGGCAGCCGGTCGTGGCGCCGGCCGCTTCGGGTGTGTATTTGCTCCAGTACGTGCCCGCCACCGGCCAGCCGCTGGTGCAGCGCGTGGTGGTGGAGTAACACTCGGCCGGCTGTAAATAGAGAAAGCCCGTCAGTCCCGGTTACATCCGGTCTGACGGGCTTTTTGATTTTCTTGGCGGTGCGTCAGACGGTCATGCTGAGCGCAGTCGAAGCATCTCTACCGCAATAGTAAATGATTACGTTGCGTGGTAGAGATGCTTCGACTGCGCTCAGCATGACGTTCGTTTCCTGTGCCTTTCTGGATTACCCCAGCTCGGCCAGCTCCAGCCAGCGCAGCTCCTTTTCCTCCAGCTCCTGATTCAGCGCCGACAGGCGGGCACCCCAGGCGGCGAAATCCTGTGGCGAGCCGCTGCCGCCGTTCAGTTTGGCGGTGATGTCCTGCTTCTCGGTTTCCAGCGTGGCCATGGCTTTTTCGAGCTGCTCGTACTCCTTTTTCTCGGCAAAGGTGGCTCGACGCTTTTGGGGCGAGGGGGCTACGGCGGTGCTCACGGCTACAGGCGCGGCCAGCTTGGCGGCGGCGCGGGCGGCTTTGGCAGCCTTTTCTTCTTCAATGAGGGCGGCTTCGGCTTCGCGCTCTTCGAGGTACTCGCGGTAGTCGGTGTAGTTGCCGGGGAAGTTGAGGACGGCGCCGCCGGGCTCGAGCACGAAGAGGTGTTCGGCGAGGTGGTCGAGGAAGTACCGGTCGTGGCTGACGATGAGCAGGCAGCCGGTGAAGTGCAGCAGGAAGTCTTCCAGGATGTTGAGCGTGGCCAGGTCCAGGTCGTTGGTCGGCTCGTCAAGAATGAGGAAGTTGGGGTTTTTGATGAGCACGCGCAGCAGCTGCAGGCGGCGCTTTTCGCCGCCGCTCAGCTTGCTTACCAGCGTGTACTGCTGGGCGGGCGGGAACAGGAACAGGTTGAGGAACTGGCTGGCGGTGAGCACGTCGCCGTTGGCGAGCTCCACCACTTCGGCCACTTCCTTCACGATGTCGATGACGCGCTGCGAGGGGTCGAATTCCAGCTCGGTCTGGGTGTAGTAGCCGAACACGGTGTTGGTGCCCACGTCGATGGTGCCGGAATCGGGCTGGAGCTTGCCGGTGAGCATGTTGAGCAGCGTGGACTTGCCCGCGCCGTTGGGGCCGACGAGGCCAATCCGGTCCTTCTTCTTGAACACATAGCTGAAATCGTCGAGTACCACGTTGTCGCCGAATTTCTTGTTCAGGTGGTCGGCTTCGATGATTTTGCCACCCTGGCGGGTGGTTTTCACGCTCAGCTCAATCTGCTGCTTGTTGAGGTTGGTGCTGGCCTTTTCCTTGGTGACGTAGAAGGCGTCGATGCGGGCTTTTTGCTTGGTGCCACGGGCCTGGGGCATGCGGCGCATCCATTCCAATTCCTTTTTGAAGAGCTGGCGGGCCTTCTCCACTTCCACGGTTTCGCGCATTTCGCGGTCGGCCTTTTTCTCCACGAAATAGGCGTAGTTGCCCTGGTAGCGGTACACCTGGCCCTTGTCGAGCTCCACGATTTCGTTGGCCACTTTGTCGAGGAAGTACCGGTCGTGGGTCACCATCAGCAGGGTGAGGCTGGGCGAGTTCAGGCGGTTTTCGAGCCACTCGATGGTGGCCAGGTCGAGGTGGTTGGTGGGCTCGTCGAGGAGCAGCACGTCGGGCTCTTCGATGAGGACGCGGGCCAGGGCCACGCGCTTGCGCTGCCCGCCCGAGAGCTGGCTCACGTTGCGGGTGAGCAGCTCGCCGAGGATGCCGAGCTTGCCCAGAATCTGCTGCACCTGGGCTTCGTAGTCCCAGGCGTTGAGGGCGTCCATGCGTTCGAGCACGCGCTGCAGGTCGTCGGGCTTGTGGTCGGGGTCGTTCACCACGTGCTCGTACTCCTGGATGGCGCGGAGCGTGTCGTTCTGGCTGGCGAAGATGGTGGCCTCCACGCTCAGGCTTTCGTCGAACACGGGGTTCTGGCCCAGGTAGGTGACGCGGATGCCCTTGCGCACGCTCACCGAGCCGGTGTCGGGGGCTTCGAGGCCGGCCAGCACCTTCATGAGGGTGGTTTTGCCGGTGCCGTTGATGCCCACAAAGGCCACGCGCTGCCCTAGGTTGAGGCCGAAGTTGAGGTCTTTAAACAGCCAGCGGTCGGCGTAATTCTTCGAGATGTTCTCGGCGGATAACAGGTTCATAGGCCGCAAAGGTACGGCCGGGGCGGGCGGGGACGTTTGATTAGCTGTCAACCAAGAAGCGGCATTTAACGCTTCCCAGCGAATCAGTATTTGAGTGCAAGCCGGCCGGGACTCAGCAAATACTGTTTCAACTGGTTCTTATAAGCACGCTTTTGTGCTTTTGATAATTTTTGATAAGGGCCGACATCATCTGAGCGGCAAATTGAAATAATGCCAAGTGCGCAACCCCCATAATGAAATAGGTCGTCACAGCTAACCACTCGTACTAAAAAAAGCAGGCCGGACTCTGGCTGGCTAATGCAGTAGTTCTTGGTTCCTGTTCTGTCAAGGTAGTACCCTCGCTCACTTAAGCTGGACAAGTCGACAGAAACGGAAGGTGCGATAGGACGGTGGTCATTAACAAGTATTTGTTTCATCAGATTGCTCCATGCGGCCCCACCATTTTCAATTCTGCCAGAATGAAATCCATCTTCGATTGCTGCTTCAATTTGCGCTTGAGTTGATGGTGGCGGCCATACTACCCCTTCGACGCGAATTTGTGCATCTACTTCTTGAGTAAATAAGACAATTGACAAAACAAGAAATAGAAGTTTTTTCATAGATTACGACGCACAGATGGTAAGTTCTGGTCTGCAACGAATTTACTTCTTGTAGAGACACTTCTCAAGCCCCAACAAATTCATAACGTTTCTGCCGCCCCTTTCGCGGCGGCCGACACGCCCTGTCGCGGCGGGGGCGTGGGGGCGGCGGGAACGATGCAAGCGCGCTTTGTTGGCCAGCCGCAAACTGTTAGCTTCGCGGAAACGTTAGGGAATTACAAAATCTGTAATCGCATGGTGGTGCTGGCTAAAGCGGCGGTGAAGGAAGCGGCCATTCGCTATCCTGGCTGCGTCAGGGCGCTGAACGAGTGGTACGATGTGACCCGCGCCGCCAGTTGGAAGGATTTCCTGGCCGTGAAGCAAACGTATCGGAATACCGACTACGTGGCCCCCGACCGGCTGGTGTTTGACGTGTGCGGCAACCGCCTGCGGGTGGTGACGCTGGTGCATTTCAGCACCCGCACGCTATATATCCTGTTCATCGGTACGCATGCCGACTACGATAAAACCGACGTAAGCGCACTTTAATCTTTCTTCTTGCTATGACTATTCGCACCGCCACCGAATACCAAGCCGCGCTACTGGAACTGAAGCGGCTTATTACCACGGCTCCCGAAGGCGACGCGGCCATTGCGGCCTTGGCCGAAGCCATTGACGATTTCGAAATCAAGGCCGGTCACGGCCCGTTGCGGCCCGACACGCTGATTGGCCGGTTGGAAATTGAGATGTTCAACCGCCAGCTCAACCGCAAGCAGATGGCCGAGCTGCTGGGCATTCCCGCCAGCCGGTTCAGCGACTTGCTCAACGGCAAAACCAGCGTGACGATGAGCTTGGCCAAGAAGCTCCATAAAACGCTGAATATTCCGGCCGATTTTATTCTGGAAGCGGCGTAGCTTTCACTATCCTACTTTCTGGCCTGGGCTTCGAGGTAGGATTTCAGACCGAAGTCTTGTTTGTAGAGCATGACGCCGGGCGCGTGGACGATGAAGGCCACGATGGCGGCCGAGTGGCCGCGTGTGGGGCGGCTGAGCTCGAACCCAATGCCGTCGAAGGGCGCATCGAGGAGCGAGCGGGGCTCCTCAGTGCCGAGCTGCAGGTTGAAGGCCTTGTCGTGGCGCGGGTAGAGGGGCGCAATATCGGCCACCGGCGAGCCGATGTGCAGGCCGTTGGCCAGCTTAAAGGCCGGCGACGTGGTGCGGATGAGCTGCACGGTACGGGCCTTGGAGTTGGGCGCGGCCTCGGCCGGGCGCGCCCAGTACACATCGAGCTGGCTGGGGCGGTTGCCGGCCACGGTTTCCTTGCCCACCCAGGTGTTCCACGACTCGCCCAGGGCGCCTTCGGCGTGGGTGGGCGGCCCGAGGGAGGCGAGGGATTTGAGCGGGTCGGAGCCGATTGCCACGGTGCCGATGCTGCGGCCGGGCACCACCAGGTAGCGCGGGCCGGGGGCCGCCAGCACGGCCGCGCCGGCGAGCAGGAGGGTGGGGAGGAAGTGCATGACGGGAGCGAGGGCAAGGTGGAAATGGGATGTTGGCGAAGGGCCGGCGCTTTTATACGCAAATGTGCTTTCCAAGGGCTTCCAGCCCCTGCCGTCGTCCTTCACGCCGCCGGCTGCCGGCAGGAACGAAGTAGCTACCTAGTGGGAAGGGGAGCCAGCGGGTAAACCTTGAAGTTCTAAACAGCAAGGGCCTACCCGCTATCAGCAGGTAGGCCCACGTTGGTAGAGCAGCGGATGCTGGCTTACATTTTGGGTTTGCCTTTGCCGCCTTTCATCTTGCCGTCGTGCATTTTGTCCATGTGTACTTTGCCATCGGTGCCGATTTCCTGGCCGTCCTTCAGCATCATTTTTTTGCCGTCCTTCATCATCACGGTGCCGTCGGCCATCACCTGCGTGCCGTTGGCGAGGGTCTTGGTTTCGGTCATGGGTACCATTTGCCCGTTCTGCATCATCATCATTTTGCCGTCGTGCATCATCATGTGATTGTGCTCTATTTTGCCGTGGCCTTGGTGAGCCATTTTGCCTGGCTTGTCCATTTTGGCGGGCGCGGTCTGGGCCTGAGCGGCGGTGCAATAAACCAGCAGAGCGAGCGCGGCGAGCAGCGTAGTAAGCTTTTTCATGAAATTGAATTGGAAATGGGTTGGGGGGTGAGAATTGGAATTGTGCGCCTAATATACTGGAATCAAACCTGGTCTGCGCACCTCTGCTGGCTGCTGAATAACATGGCGTTGGCGACGGTCACGGATTGTAAATTAGTTTCAGCTTAGCGGGCGGTTCTGACAACCTATGTCAAACTATTTTCCGTACTTGCCCTCAGAAAACGGCGTGCGTTGCGCCTTGTCTGTCTGGAAAATTCCGACTCCGTGGCCCGCTCGTACCTCGTTTTGCTGCTGCTGCTCAACTACCTGCTGGTAGTGGGGGCCGGCCTGGTGGAGCGTCCGGCGCAGGTTATCGACCGGCCCTTCGCCTACCGGCACAGCCAGGATTGCCAGTTGAAGCACACCATGCGGCTAGCCTGCTTCGACGATTGCAACGGCGTGCAGTATAAAGTGCAGAAAACCGGCGAGCGGCCGCCGCTCACCCAGCTGCTCACCAGCCTCAAAGGCCTGGACTTGCACTGCCTACCCACGAGTGCCGGGCCCGTGACCACCGCCCCGCGTCTGTACAGTGCCGGCCCCGCCCGTTTGGCGGCACGCCCGGCCGTAGTGCCCGCCGGCTATCGGGGCGAAATCGACCTGCCGCCCCGCCGGGGATAAGAGAAGCGTCCATCAAGGGACTGCTAACGGCTGAGCACCACGTGCTTGGGCCTTTCTTCTTATCCATTTATCTGACGTGTGCCGTTGCGCCTGCGGGTCCGGCTACGTCATTTTTCGGCGTTTATGAAATTTATGGTACCCATTTACCCTCCGGCAAGGGCCGGAGGCGCTATTACTTATATGCCGTTGCCAAAGCTCGAGCAGGCAGCGAAGATTAAGTGTCTTTGGAGCAAAATGTTGCTGCTTTTGCTGGTGCTGGGCGCGGCCCAGGTGGCCCAAGCCCAGACCACTCGCACGCCCGCCGATACGGTGCGGAAAGTCTCGACCAAAGAACTGAGCGAGGTGACGGTGCAGGGGCGCTACTACAAGCAATACAGCACCAATTCCGTCTCCAGCGTGCTGCGGTTGCAAACGCCGCTGATTAACCTGTCGCAGAATATTCAGGTGATTACGCCCGAGGTGATTGCCGACCAGGCCAGCTTCAACACCACCGACGGGGTGAGCCGCAACGTGAGCGGCGTGATTCGGCAGGAAGTGTCCAATAACCTGGGGCCCAACCTGTTTATGCGCGGCGGGCAGATTAGCACCCTGCGCAATGGCGTGGACGTGACGCCGCTCTACCGGGGCCCCACGCCCGAGGACGCGGCCATCATCGAGCGGGTGGAGTTCGTGAAGGGGCCGTCGCTGTTCATGAACAACGTGGGCGACCCGGCCGGCACCTTCAACGTGGCCACCAAGCAGCCCACCGGCGCCACCCGCTACGCGGTGAATGCCATGCTGGGCAGCTACAACTTCTACCGCCTGGCCGCCGACTTCGACGGCAAACTCGACAAAGCGGGCAAGCTGCTCTACCGCCTCAACACGATGGGCATGAGCACGAAGTCATTCGTGAAGTACGACTACAACCGGCGCTTGCTGGTGGCTCCGGTGCTGAAATACCGGTTCAATGACCGCACCGCCCTCTCGGCCGAGTACATGTACCAGCGGTTTCAGTACGCCATGCAGAGTCCCATCGTGATGACGCCCAACGGCTTTGCCAGCCTGCCCACCGACTTCACCCTGACCGAGGAGAACCTGCGGCCCTACCACGTCACCGACCAGTCGGCGTTTCTCACCTTCACCCACCAGTTCAACACGAGTTGGCGGCTGACGGCCCGGGGCTCGGCCCTGCGCCACGACAGCGAGGGCACCTACCTGTGGGTGACGGGCGTGAACGCTGCCGACCCCAACGTGCTGCTGCGCAACCCCAAGTACGACCTCACCCGCTCGCTGGTGTTCTCGGAGCAGGCCTTCGTGAACGGCACGTTCACGACCGGGCCGGTGACGCACCAGCTGCTGACCGGCGTGGACGTGAACCAGAAAAGCCTGCTGGCCGCCAACTACGTGGAGTACGACACCTACCTGAACGCGGCCGGCCAGACCCGCCTCACCTTCTATCCGCTCGACCTGCGCAACCCGCAGTACGGCGCCGAAATCCGCGACTATACCTCGCCCGGCGGGCTCGACACGCACAACACCGACCAGTCCATCCGCTACTTCTCGGGCTACGCGCTCGATGAGCTGGGCTTGTTCAGCAACAAGCTGCGCGTGACGCTGGGGGCCCGCTATACTTCGGTGCGGGTTAAGAATGAGGTGTCGGGCCTGAGCACCAGCGCCTCCGATAACGTGGTGACGCCCCGCGTGGGCCTCAGCTACAGCCTGTTGCCCAGCCTATCGGTGTACGGGCTGTATGACCGCACGCTGGTGCCGCAGGCGGGCGTGACCAGCGCGGGCGCGTCCATCGACCCGCTCAAGGGCATCAACCGCGAAGTCGGCGTGAAGAAAAACTGGCTGGACGGGCGCTGGACCTCGGCCGTGGCGGTGTACTACATCACCCGCTCCAATATCATCGCCCCCGACCCCACCGACAGCCGCTACCGCCTGGTGGCCGGCGAAAACCACGCCCAGGGCGTGGACGTGGACATCGTGGGCCAGGTGCTGAAGGGCCTGAACGTGGTGGTAAACTACGCCTATAACGACTCGAAAGTGGACAAGGACCTGAACCCGCTGCTGGTGGGCGCCCGTACGCCCATGTTCGTGAAGCACGTGCAGAACACCTGGCTCAACTACGAGCTGCCGCCCCGGCTGGTGCGCGGCCTCACGCTTTCGCTGGGCTACCAGTGGCAGGCCGACCGGGGCGAGCGGTTCGTGACGGCCACTGCGCGCGCCATTCCCAACTACTTCCGCCTCGACGGCGGCGTGGGCTGGCATTCGGAGCACGTCCGGGTCAATCTGCTGATTAATAACCTGCTCGATGAGAAGCTGATTGCCACGCCCTGGTTCCGCAGCGGCCTCTACTACTGGGTGCCGCAGGCGGGTATCAACGGCCGGCTGTCGCTGGGCTATGCTTTTTAATTGATGGGTACAACGGCCGTCATGAAGACTTAAAGGCCGTCATGCTGAGCGCAGTCGAAGCATCTCTACCGCTTCGTTGCTGGCGGCTTTGATTATTGCTGCGGTAGAGATGCTTCGACTACGGCTGCGCCTCCGCTCAGCATGACCGTTCACCAACCTTACTTGTTACATACCAACCCCTTTACATGCTGAAAGCAGAAAAACTCACCAAGCGCTTCGGCGACCACACCGCCCTCGACAACCTGGACCTGGAAATCCGGGCCGGCGAAATCTACTGCCTGCTGGGCTCCAACGGGGCCGGCAAATCGACCACCATCAACATCTTCCTGGGCTTCATTCCGGCCACCAGCGGGCGGGCGCTGATTGACGGGGTGGAAGTATCGGTAAACAACCACGCCACGCGCAACCTAGTGGCCTACATTCCCGAAATCGTGAACCTTTACCCCACGCTGACGGGGCTGGAAAATCTGGCGTTTTTCAGCGGCCTCTCGGGCTTCACCTACAGCCGAGCCGAGCTGGCAGCTTTCACCCAAACGGCCGGCCTGCAGCCCGAGGCGCTGGATAAGCGCGTGGGCTCCTACTCCAAGGGCATGCGCCAGAAGGTGGGCATCGCCATCGCGCTGGCTAAGCAGGCCAAGGCGCTGTTTCTGGATGAGCCTACTTCCGGGCTCGACCCGCACGCCAGCAACGAGTTTTCGCAGATTATCACCCGGCTTAGCGGGCAGGGCGTGAGCACGCTCATGGCCACCCACGACCTGCTGATGGCCAAAAACCTGGGCCACCGCATCGGCATCATGCACCAGGGCGTGCTGGAGCAGGAACTGCGCTCGGCCGACGCCTCCTACTCGGCGCTGACCGACCTCTACCTCGCCACCGTTAACCAGCCCGCCTAATGATTGGCCTGATTATCAAGAAAGAGCTGCGCGAAATCGTTCGGACCAGCAAGGTGGCCTGGCTGCTGGTAGGCGTGGGCGTGCTGGTGGGCCTGGCCCTCTACAACGGCTACTCGTACTTCACCACCCACAGCGCGCTGCTGCGCGAGTCGCAGCAAACCACTTACCAGCAGTTCATTACGCAGGGCGACAAAAACCCGCACCTGGGCGCGCACTTCGGCTTCTACGCCTACAAGCCCACCGCCGACCTGGCCCTGCTCGACAACGGCCTGGAAAACTACACCGGCACGTCCTTCTACCTGGAGCCGCACCAGCGCGGCGTGGTGAAGTTCCGGGAAGTGAGCGACGCCACGGGGCTGCGCGCCTTCGGTTTCCTGAACATCGGCTACTTCGCCCAGTTCATTCTGCCGCTGTTCATCTTCCTCATCACCCACAACATTTTTGCCAAGGAGTGGGAAAACGGCACCATCAAGATGGTGCTGAGCGCGCGGGTGAGCGCCCGGCAGCTGTTTGCGGGCAAGCTGCTGGCCTGCTGGCTGCTGGTGCTGGCCGTGCTGGCGGTGTTGGTGCTGGTGCCGCTGGCGCTGCTGCTGGCGCACCCCGGCGCGGGCGGCGTGCTGCCCTCGTACGGCTGCTACGCGGGCGGACTGGTGCTGTACGCGCTGCTGCTCACCATTTTGGGGGTGTCGGTGTCGCTGCTGGCGCGCAGCTCGTCGCTGGCGCTGGTGGCGCTCACGGGCTTCTGGCTGCTGGGCGTGTTCCTGGTGCCCCGGCTGGCGAGCCAGCTGGCGCGGCAGGTGCACCCGGCGGTGTCGTCGGTGGCGTTTGACGACCAGACCTTCCACGACAAGCAGTACGGCGTGGGGGGCGAGGGCACCAAGGACTTCCGCCGCGAGCACCTGGCCGACAGCGTGATGCAGCAGTACCACGTCAAGCGCCTGGAGGATTTGCCGGTGTTTTTCATTCCCATCACCATCGAATACTTCGAGGAAACGGATGGCCGGGTGATGGAAAACGCTTACAACGCCATCGAGGCCAACGAGGGCCGCCAGAACCGCCTGGTGCTGGCCAGCGCCCTGCTCTCGCCCTTCCTGGCCTTCCGCGACTTCTCGCTGCACCTCACGGCCACCGATATGAATACCCACCAGGATTTCGCGCAGCAGGCCGAAGCCCACCGCCGCCGAATGGGTGTGCTGGTGGACAGCTTCTACCAAAAGAACACCGTGGCCAGCAACGACTTCTGGAAAACGCTGCCGCAGTTCGCCTACGCCGCGCCGGGCCTCGGCTGGCGGCTGAGCAACGCGGCGGCCCCCATGGCCATCCTGCTCGGCTGGCTACTGGCCGCGCTGGGGCTGATGCTGCTGGCCTACCGGCGCATGAGGGTTTGATTTTTTTGGGTGGTCTATCAGAACGATGTAGGGGCGGGGCTTGCCCCCGCCCAGCTATTCGCATCCGTTGGTCGATTCCGTTCAACGGCGGGCGGGGGCAAGCCCCGCCCCTACATCGTCCTGATACAGACCGCCTGATTCTCCATTTTCTTAAAACAGAGCTAATAGCTTATCAAAAACATGCCTGTCTCTATTTCCCGCGTGCTGTGGCGCCACGAGCTGACGCTGCTGTACCGCAACCGGGTGCTGGTCACGCTTTTCTCTCTCATCCTGGCGTTGCTGCTGGCTTCGCTCTGGATTGGCAGCAGCCTGCTCCGGCAGCAGCAGCGCACCATTGGCCGCATTCGGGCCCACGGCGTGGAGCAGACGGACAGCCTTAAAACCCGCATCCGGCGCGTCGAGGCCGCCGGGATGCGCTACCCCGGCTTCATCTGGGACGACCCCACGTTTGCCTACAACACGGCCCGCAACGAAGGCCCGCAATACGCCGTGAAGCAGCCTTTTGCCTTACAGGCCCTGGTTACGGGGCAGAGCGAGGTGCAGCCGTTCTACTACAAGGTGTACATCAACAAGAAGCAGTATCTGGTGCATGAGGGCGAAATTGACAACGGCTTTCTGCAATTCGTGGGCACGTTCGATTTCGCCTTCGTGGTCATCTACCTGCTGCCGTTGCTCATCATCGTATTCACTTATAATGTGTTGTCATCGGAAAAGGAGCAGGGCACCTGGGTGCTGCTCAAAACCAGCAACCAGTCCATTGCCCGGCTACTGCTCTATCGCATCGGCATTCGGTATGGGTTGTTCACGGGCTTTTTCTGGCTGATAGTGGGGCCGGTGCTGGCGCTGCTGATTGGGCCGGCCTTCCTGGCTACCAGCAACTGGTGGTGGCTGGTGGGGTTCGTGTCGCTGTACTTCGCGTTCTGGTTTGCGGTCGCGTTTTGGGTCAACAGCTTCTCGCTCAGCTCCAACGTGAACGCCATGACGCTGATTTTCGGCTGGCTTCTGCTGGGTTTGCTGGTGCCTAACTTGCTGCAAATCGGCCTTAACCGGGCCTACCCCATCCCGAGCCGCATCACGCTGAGCACCGACGAGCGCAACGCCATCAACAACTACTTCAAGAAGGACGGGCAACTGCTCACGAAGGACGTGTTCAGCAGCCCCCGCACCCAGATTCGGCAAGCCTCGGTGGTCACGCCCGGCATGGTGTACGGCTACGGCGTCATCGTGTATAAAAGCCAGGAAATCAAGGACCAGGCCACCCGGGTGGCCGAGCGCCGACTCTACGGCCAGATTGAGCGGCAGCAGGCGGCCATCCGGCGCTGGCAGCTCATCAGTCCGGCCCTGCTGCTGCAGGAGGTGCTGTCGGCGCTGGCGGGCACGCACTGGCACCAGTTCAACCAGTTCAGCCTCGACGTGGACCAGTTCCGCCTCCAGCAGCAGCGCTTCTTCTACCCCAAAATGGCCTCGGAGCAAACCTACCGCACCTTCACCACGGCCGATGCCGACGCCATTCCCCGCTTCGCGCCCCAGGTTTATGCTAGCTACGATTGGCTGCACATCAGCCAGACGCTGCTGGTGTACGCGGCCGTGGTGGCGGCCGTGCTGACGCTGGGCTACCGGCGCATGCTGTACGCGGGGCGGTGAGGCAGTTGAGTGCTGTCTTCTTTAAACTCCTTCATAAAAAAGGCCCGTTTCCAACCGGAAAACGGGCCTTTTATCGTTAGTGGCCGGCTTCCGGCGGTTGTTGCTGCACCAGCTCCCGCACGTATTGCGGCAGCGTGGTAGGCCCCTGCTCAACGGCGGACAGCGGCGGAAAGTCAGCGCCCAGCGTGAGGGCTGTCATGGCCGCGAAAGACTCGGCCGCTTTGTCGGAGAAGCCCATCTTGTGCAGTGCCTCCGGCCACTGGGCACGCGGGGTTTCTACCGCCACCACGGGCCGGTGCAAGGCGGCGGCAAAGGCGGCGGCCACATCGGCCGGGGAGTAGCGGGCGGGGCCTTCCACGTAGTGCAGACCGGTTTGGGTGGCGGGTTCGAGCAGCAGGCGGGCGGCCGCCTGGCCCAGGTCCTGCGGGGCCACCATCGGCAGCTTAAAATCCGGCGGGTAGAAGGTGTGGACTTCGCCGGACTGCCGGGCGGTTTGCAGCGCCGCATCCCAGTTGCTCATGTAGTAGGCGCCCCGGATGATGCTGGCCGGAATGGACTGCGCCGCCAGCGCCTGCTCCAACTCGTAGAGCACGCCCAAATCGCCCAGCTGGTCGCCGGGCTGCGCGCCGTAGGTCGATTCGGCCACTATTTTTTCCAAGCCCGAATCAGCCAGGGCCGCGACGATGGCGGCCACGGTTTTGCGCTCTTCGGTGGCGGCATCGGTGGCCGGGTCGGCGGGTGGGTTGAGCAAAAACAGCCGGCGGCCCTGGCGGAATATCCGGCGCAATGCGTCAACATCGTGCACGTCGGCCACCGCCACTTGGGCCCCTCGCTGCTGCCATTCGGCCGCTTTTCGGTCGCTGTGCAATACTGCCGTTACCGGTTCGTCCCGGTCCAGCAGGGCCTGCGCCGTGGCCGAGCCCACGTGGCCATCTGCTCCCAGAATGATGTGCATAAGAATGAAAATTAGCGTGATACGTAGGTGTCGGGCGCGGTCAGGGCTTGAGGTCAACCGCCGCTTTGTTGCTGCCGTCCATGTACATGGGCACCGACTGGTGCTGGTGGATAATTTTCCAGGCTCCATCCAATTGGCGGAAGCCCAGGGTTTCGCGCACCCAGAGGTCGGTGGCGTTGCCATCGGTGCGGGTGCCGCTGATGTGGATGAGGCGGTAGGCCAGGGCCAGGTCGCCGCTCACGGCCATGTGCAGGTCGCGGCTGTCGTAGCCCAGCGGCCCCCGGAAACTGCCGAGCCACTCCCGCACGCCGGCCGCGCCGGGCGCGTTCTGGCCCGTCACGTTTTGCAGGGGCGGGGCCAGCACGTACATCACGGTTTCGGGGGCGTAGGCGGCGCTGATTTGGTCAACGTTTTTGGTGCGCAGGGCCTCGGTCAGCTCGTCAATTGCCTTACGAACTTGAGCTTCCTCTTCAGGATTCGTAACAGTCATGGCTTTTGCGGGATGGTGAGAGGTTTTTTACTGCGCCTTTTCCGATAAGGTTTCTGCTGCGACACAGGATGCTAACCAATCGCAAGGCGCTGGTTTTCCTGGCCCCAATAGCCTTTCCGCTACCCCTCGGCCCGCAGCACCTCCAGCGGCGAGCGGCGCAGCACGTCGCGGCTGTTGAGCAGGCCAATGCCCGCCGTGAGGGCCGTGACCAGCGCCGCCAGCCCCAGCAGCGGCCCCACCGCCGGCCCGAAGCTGGCCTCGAACACCCACACGGCCAGCGCCCACGCCGCCAGCACCGCCAGGGCGATGCCGGCCAGCGCCGCCAGCAGCCCCAGCAGGCCATATTCAACCAGCGTGATGCGCAGAATCTGGGCCCGGCTGGCGCCCAGCGTGCGCAGCAGCACGCTTTCGCGCACGCGCTGGTAGCGGCTGATGACCACCGAGCTGCTCAGCACCAGCAAGCCGGTGAGGATGCTAAACCCGGCCATGAAGCGGATGACGAAAGAGATTTTGTCGACGATGTCGTTGAGCGTGTTCAGAATCAAACCTAGGTCGATGGCCGACACGTTGGGGAAGCGCTGCACCAGCTGCTGTTGCACCGCGGCCAGCGCGGCGGTATTGGGCGTGTGCGTGAGCACCACTTGGAACTGGGGCGCCCCTTCCAGCACCCCCGCCGGGAAGATGACCAGGAAACTGGGCTGCACCCGGCTGCGGTCAATCTCGCGCGTGCCGCCGATGATGGTGCGCTGCGGCAGGCCCTGCACGTTGAAATCGAGCGTGTCGCCGAGGTGGAGCTTGGCGCGTTCGAGGTAGCCACTTTCCACCGAAATGCGCGGGATTTTATCGGGGCCAATTTGGGGCGCGGTGCCGGCGGTAAGCTTCTCGGAAGAGTTGAGCGAGTCGCGGTAGGTCACGCGGTATTCGCGGGTGAGGGCCCAGGCGGGAATGCCGCGCGCCGTGTCCTTTTTAATAACGGAAACCGACGTGCCGTTGATGGCCGTCAGGCGCATGGTTACGATGGGCACGCGCTGGAGCACGGGCAGCTTTTGGGCCGTGAGCAGGGCCTCCACGCCGGCGCGCTGCTCGGGCTGAATGTCGAAGAGCACGAGGTTGGCGTCCGATTTTTGCCCGGCAATCTGCACGCGGCCCAGCAGCATGGCCTGGGTGAGGAAGAGCGTGGCCAGCAGGAAAGTGCCCAGCCCGATGGACGTGACCAGCGTGAGCGTCTGGTTCTGGGGGCGGTACAGATTGGCCAGGCCCTGCCGCCACACGTAGCCCCAGCCGGCGGGAAAGAAGCGCCGCACGGCTCCCATCAGCAGGCGGCCCAGCCCCGCCAGCGCCCCAAACGCCGCCAGCAGCCCCGCCCCGAAGCCCAGCGTCAGCTTCCAGTCGTGGGTTTGCTGGTAGGCGAAGGCGAGGATGAACAGGCCGATGACGCCCAGCACCACGCCCCGCACCGGGTCGGGCGCGGCCGTGTCGTCCTCAAACGCCGTGCGCAGTACCCGCAGCGGCGACACGCGCCGGACACTCAGCAGCGGCAGCAGCGCGAAGAGCACCGCCATCAGCAGCCCCGTGAGCAGCCCCGTGCCAATGGCGGCCCAGGAGATGCTCACCGTGATGTCAACGGGCAGAAAGTCGCCCAGCACGCGCGGCAGCAACACTTGTACGGCCGCCCCCAACGCCGCGCCCAGCACCGCGCCGATGAAGCCCAGGCCGGCCGTTTGAATCAGGTAAATCAGCAGCGCCTGGTGGCCGCTGGCGCCCAGGCAGCGCAGCACGGCCACGGCGGCCAGCTTTTCGCGCACATACAAGTTCACGGCGCTGGCCACGCCCACGCAGCCCAGCAGCAGCGCCACGAAAGCCACCAGGCTGAGATAGCGGGTGAGGTCGGCGAAGGCGCGGCCGGTCTGGCGCTGGCGCTCGGCCACGGTATCGGTGTCAATGTCGGCCGCATCCAGCCGGGCTTGCAGGTTTTTGACAGTGGCCGCCACATCGGCGCCCGGCGCAAACCGGTAGCTACGGGTGTAGCGCACCCGGCTGCCGCGCTGCACCAGCCCGGTGGCCGTCACTTCTTCCAAAGGCAGAAACACCGTCGGCGCCACCGCCGAGGTAATGCCCGACTGCCCCGGCGTCTTCAACACCCGCCCAATAATGGGCAGCACCACGTTGCCCACCTGCACCGAATCACCGATTTTCGCCCCGAACTGCGTCAGCAGCGCGTCATCGACCAGGGCGCCCGGCGCGGCCGTGGTATCGGCGAAACGGGCGGCGGCGCTGGCTGGCTGCGTTTCCCAGGCGCCGTAGAAGAAGCCGCCGTCGCGGGCGCGCACCTGGGCCAGCCGCGTGCCCCGGCCCGGCCGGAACTGCACCAGCGAGGCAAACGAAACTTCCCGCGTGCGGGCCGTGCCTAGGCGGGCCAGCGCCGGTTCTAGCTTGGCATCAAAGGGCTGGTTGGCGCTCAGCACGAGGTCGGCCCCGAGCAACTCCCGGGCCTGCGAATTGATGCTGCGGGCCAGGTTGTCGCCGAAGGAATTGATGCCCACCAGGGCCGCGATGCCCAGAATAATGCTGGCCATGAAGAGCAGCAGGCGCGCCCGGCTACGGCGGCTGTCGCGCCACGCCATACGGAAAAGCCAGGCGGTAGAGGTGCGGGAGGCGGGTAGGGGGGATGTCGTCACGAAATGAATAGAATACAGAAACAGTTGGCTGATATGAATTAAGACGGAAAAGAAGGCGGTACATTTTAGTCTGCTTCGAAGCATCTTGCATCTTCTACCCCGTAGGCCACGATGCCCAGCAACCAGTACTTACGCCAAATGACTACACAAGGGAGTCGCCCAATAAGCAAATCAGGCAGCAGAGGTTGGAGGCGTTGGTATTGGTTGACAATGGTTTGGGGATTGAGTTGGCTGACGCTGAATGCCTGCAAAACCGCCATGCCAACCGCACCCGAAGCGGGTGCCGCGCAGGCGCTGCCCACCACGGTCAACCTTGTGGAGCAGACTTTAGCGGTCCACGGAAGGGTTTCTCATCCCGGCGATTCAACTCGCGGGTTTCCGGGCCTCGATGTCGTTTTCAGAAGCCTAAGTTCTGACTCCGTCCTGGAAAGCCGGAAAAGCACCACCAACGCCAGGGGCGAGTACAATGTAGCCGTGACTGAAAGACCATTGTATCAGGTGGCACTCATGAAGGATGGCCTCACCATTGAGTTACTGGAAGTTTCACTTCGCCACAATCGTATCGATTCCCTTGGCGTAGTGCAGAATTTCTACCTCAACTATGATGAAGTAGAAGAGGAAGATATGCCGATATATCAAACTTTTTTTGATGTAAATCGGGCTACGTTAAAACCGGAGTTTTTGCCTCGGGTAGACAAGTTCATTAAGCGGTTTAAGGACGCTGACTCCGATAGCCTCGCCATAATCATCGAAGGCCACGCCGAGCCAGGAGAAGTTCCCAACGGCCACCGTAAAACCGAGCAATACTTGATGGGAATAGGCTGGGAGCGGGCCCGGGCAACCTGTGCCTATCTGGAAAAGAATGGGGTTCAGGCCAGTAAGTTATTCGTGGTAAGCTACGGGGCCCAGCGTCCGGCCGCACCTAATACCACAGCTGAGTATCGCAGGTTTAACCGCCGGGTCGAATTGAAATTTTCGCTGTTGAGCTATATTTCCAAATACCGCAGCGGTGGTTTCGCGCCCAATTTATTCGGCGGCCGGGTCTTCCCCTATCTGCAATCATCCTCATCCGTCAACAAATACTCTGGAAATAAGCCGGCTCCAACTATCCGCCATCTGAAAAGACTGCCTATTAAGTAATGGGTTTGAGCAACGCGGCAATGACCACCAGCCTGCTGCTATTTCCCGCTGATTTTCCGCGCCACTTCCTCCACCACCTTGCCGCCGCGCAGCCGCAGCGTGCGCTGCGTCTTGGCCGCCAGCTCCAGGTCGTGCGTCACCAGTACCAGCGTGGTGCCGGCTTCGCGATTGAGGTCGAATAATAAATTTACCACCCGCTCGCTGGTGTCGGGGTCGAGGTTGCCGGTGGGCTCGTCGGCGAAGAGCACGGCGGGACGGTTGGCGAAGGCGCGGGCCAGGCTCACGCGCTGCTGCTCGCCGCCCGAAAGCTGGGCCGGGTAGTGGCCGGCGCGGGCGGCCAGGCCCACGCGGTCGAGCAGCTCCAGGGCCGTTTTGGTGGCGCCGCGCTGGCCGCGCAGCTCCAGCGGCACCAGCACGTTTTCGAGGGCCGTGAGGGTGGGCAGGAGCTGGAAGTTCTGGAAAATGAAGCCCACGTGCTCGTTGCGCACGGCGGCGCGCTGGTCCTCGCTCAAGTGGTCGAGTTGAATGCCGTTGACCCAGACGCTGCCCGAGGTGGCGCGGTCGAGGCCGGCGCAGAGGCCCAGCAGCGTGGTTTTGCCCGAGCCTGACGGCCCGACGATGGCGAAGGTGTCGCCGGCTTTGAGGTCGAAGCTCACGGCGTGGAGCACGGTGAGCGGCTGGCCGGCGCTGGGATAGGTTTTGGTGAGATTATCGACGCGGAGGATGGACATATAGTAAAGGACTAGAAACACATATTTGCGTCTCGTCATTGAACGATAATAGGACGACCTGTTGGGGCGGGTGTTGACGACGAGACGCAATGATGCGTTGCTACATCCCACTTGTCGCACAACTACGCCGCCACCCGTTCGTTACCCAAGACGTGTAAACCGCCGACATGTTTTTCCGCTTTACGGTTTCATGTTCCAAATGCCGCTTATGAAATTCCTGAACCTGCCCTTAGCTGCCCTCCTCGGCCTGGCCCTCACGGCCTGCAATTCCAGCCCCACGGCCGAAAAGCCGGCCGCTTCAGTCCCCGCCGTGGCGCAAGCTCCTGCTGCTGAAACCGGCAAAAAGCGTCTGCTATTCTTCGGCAACAGCCTGACGGCCGGCTACGGCGTGGAGCCCGAACAGGCCTTCGCCGGCCTCATCGGCCAGAAAATCGATTCCCTCAAGCTGCCCTACGAGGTCATAAACGCCGGCCTGAGCGGCGAAACCACCGCCGGCGGCCGCAGCCGCGTGGGCTGGATTCTGAAGCAGCCCGTGGACGTATTCGTGCTGGAGCTGGGCGGCAACGACGGCCTGCGCGGCCTGCCCCTTTCGGCCACCCGCGAAAACCTGCAGGGCATCATCGACACGGTGCGGCGGCGCAGCCCCGGCGCCCAAATCGTGCTGGCCGGCATGCAGATTCCGCCCAACCTGGGCCAGGCCTACGCCCGCGATTTCAAGGCCATTTACCAGGACATTGCTACCAAAAACAAGCTCGTCCTCATTCCCTTCCTGCTGCAAGGCGTGGGCGGCGACCGGGCGCTTAATCAGGCCGATGGCATTCATCCCACGCCGGCCGGGCATCGCATTGTGGCCCGCACCGTGTGGGCTGTGCTGGAACCGCTGCTGCAGTAGCGCGGACTTTGTAGTCCGCGAACCCCCGTACCGTTTGATTGTCTTCCGGGTTTCCGCCCGAGACGCGGACTACAGAGTCCGCGCTACTATATCACCCGCACCCCGTCGGTGTTCACCTCGTCGCGTAGAAGCTCCAGGTTGCGGTAGGCGAGGGGGCGGCCAGCGTCAGTGCTGAGGTCGGGCAGGGCTTCACGGGCAGCGTCGAGGGTGAGCTGGGTCAGCTTATGGGTGCCGAGGTAGATGGCCACAGGACGTCCCTGGCGGGCATCGTGGGCCGCCAACGCGTGGTCGATTTCGGCTAATATGGTGCTCATGAGCGGAGTGCGAGCTAAAACGGGGCAGAAATATAACGAGGTTTTCCAATAACCAAAAATGCGCCATCAACAGCGGCCGCGCCGGTGCCCCGGCCCGGTGGCCGCGCCTACCTTTGCCCCATGACAACTGCTACCCCTGTTGCGCCCGCTGCCTCGGCGGCCCTGGCGGCCCGGCCCATTGGCATGTTCGACTCCGGCATTGGCGGGCTCACGGTGGCCCGGGCGGTGGCCCGGCGCCTGCCCCACGAGCGTATCGTGTACTTCGGCGATACCGCCCATCTGCCCTACGGAGACAAAAGTGCGGCCGCCATTCAGGCCTATTCCGTCAAAATCTGCGACCTGCTCCTGCGCCGAAACTGCAAGCTGATTGTGATTGCCTGCAACTCGGCCTCGGCCGCCGCCTACGAGCTGGTGCGCGAGTACGTGGGCAGCAAAGCCCGGGTGCTGAGCGTGATAGACCCCATTGTGGCGCACCTGGGCCGCGCCTACGCCGGCCGGCGCGTGGGCCTCATCGGCACGAAGCAGACGGTGAACTCCAACGTATACAAGAAGAAGGTCGACGACCTCGACGCGGGCGTCGACCTGCAGTCGCTGGCCACCCCGCTGCTGGTGCCCATGATTGAGGAAGGCTTCTTCAAAAACGCCATTTCCGACGATATTATCGGTACCTACCTCGGCAACGTCGCTCTGGCCGACATCGATGCGTTGGTGCTGGCCTGCACGCACTACCCGCTTATCAAGGAGCAGATTGCGCGCTACTACGCCGGCCGGGTCGATGTGCTGGATGCTTCCGACGTGGTAGCCGCCGAGGCCGAGGCCTACTTGGCGGCGCACGGGTTGCTGGCGCCCGCTGCCACTACGCTACCGTCACACCATTTCTACGTATCGGATTTCACCCGCTCGTTTGAGGAAAGCACGCGCATTTTCTTTGAGCAGGAAGTGCACCTGGAGCATTATCCATTGTGGGAATAAGCGCGGGCAACCATTCGCCCCGGCACGGGGTCATTATTTCGTAACTTTCCAGCCGCCGCCTGGGCCTACCTTTGCGGCACACAACCACGTTTTTCATCACTTCTTCATTTTTCATATTTCCGTTCACTTTACTCCCTTTTTGTATGAAGCAATTCTTCGCTGGCAGGCTGCTTAAATGCCTGATGTTTCTGGCGTGCTTGTGGCCCATGGTGGGCTCGGCCGCGCCGTTCACCCCTGGTAACCTCGTGATAATGCGCGTTGGCGACGGCACGGCCTCGCTGACGTCGGCCGCCACGGTCGCTTATTTGCAGGAATACACCCCGGCCGGGGTGCTGGTGCAAACCATTCCGCTGCCCACCGCGGTATCGGGCAATAATCGCATCCTGACCGTAGCCGGCTCGTCGAGCACCGACGGCGGCCTGACCCGTTCGGCCAACGGTGCCTACCTCGTGGTGGGTGGCTACGACGCTGCTCCTGGCACGACTGGCGTGGCCGCCCTCGACCCCACGCTGAATAACCGCATCGTGGGCCGCGTGGCTGCCGACGGCACCGTGGACACCAGCACCCGCCTGACCGACGCCACGGGCAACCTGCGTTCGGCCGCTTCGGTGGATGGCACCAGCTTCTACACGGCCGGCTCGACCGGGGGCGTGCGCTACGTGCCCTTCGGCAATGCAGCGGGTTCGGTGGTTATTACCACTTCCCCCAGCACGCTGCGCTACGTCAACACGTTCGGAGGCAACCTCTACGTGAGCACCGGTTCCTCACCTTTCATTGGCCTGAGCCAGGTGGGCACGGGCCTGCCCACCACCGCTGGTCAAACGACCACGCTGCTGCCCGGCATGCAGGGCACCACTTCTACCACCAACGGTATCAGCCCGCTGGCCTTCTACTTTGCCGACCTGAGCGCCACGGTGCCCGGCGTCGACGTGGTGTACGTGGCCGATGATGGCGCCACTGCCGCCGGCGGCGGTATTCAGAAATGGAGCCTCGTGGGCACCACCTGGACGCTCAACGGCACCATTACCAACGCTACGGCCGTGCGCGGCCTCGACGGCCAGACCACCGGCACCACGGTGTCGCTGGTGGCGTCCGGCAACGGCGGCGTGTACCTGCTGAGCGACAACGCCGGCTACAACGCCGCTCCCAGCACCACCACCCTGCCTGCTCCCATTGCCACGGCGGCCAGCATGACGGCCTTCCGCGGCGCGGCCTTCGCGCCGGTAGCTGCGGCTACTGCTGCGCCCACCATCACGAGCTTCACGCCCACCAGCGGCGCGGCCGGCGCCACCGTGACCATTACGGGCACCAACCTGACCGGCGCCACGGCCGTGACCCTGAACGGCGTGGCCATCACCGGCTTCACGGTGGTCAATGCCACGACCATCACCTTCACCGTGCCCGCCACCGGCGCCACTTCCGGCGTTATCGCCGTGACCACGCCCGGCGGCACGGCCACCAGCACCGGCACCTTTACGGTGACGCCGGCAGCTTCGGCACCCACCATCACGAGCCTGAGCCCGGCTACGGCCGTGGCTGGCGGCGCGGGCTTCACCCTCACCGTGACCGGCACGGGTTTCGTAGCCGCTTCGGTGGTGAATTTCGGTACCACGGCCCTGACTACCACGTTTGTTTCGGCTACGTCGCTCACGGCGGCCGTGCCGGCCAGCGCCATTGCCACGGCGGGTACTTATAGCGTAACGGTGGCCAACCCCGCCGCCAGCGGTGGCACTTCGGCTGCTAGCACCTTCACCGTGACGGCCGCCACTGCTGCGCCCACTATCACGAGCTTCACGCCCACCAGCGGCGCGGCCGGCGCCACCGTGACCATCACGGGCACCAACCTGACCGGCGCCACGGCGGTGACCCTGAACGGCGTGGCCATCACCGGCTTCACGGTGGTGAACGCCACGACCATCACCTTCACCGTGCCCGCCACCGGCGCTACCTCCGGCGTGATTGCCGTGACTACGCCCGGCGGCACGGCCACCAGCACCGCCACCTTCACCGTGACGCCCGCTGCCGTGACGCCCACGATTACGCAGCTCGCACCTGGCGTAGGAGTGATTGGCGGCGGCGCCGTGACGTTGGTAATTACGGGGACGGGCTTTACGTCCACGTCGACCGTGAACTTCAACGGCGTTTCGTACCCGCAGACCACCAGCACGGCTACCAGCATTGAGGCCCTGATTCCGGCCAGCGCTTTCACCACGGCGGGCTCTTTCCCTGTCACGGTCACGAACTCGGCCGGCACTTCCAACGCCTTCACCTTCACGGTGAATAACGCCACGACGGCTGGCGCTTTCGAAGATTTCGAATCCGGCACCAAAACGGGCTACGCCGCTGGTTCGGTGGTGCTGACCAGCGGTTCGTGGACGTTCTCCGACGCGCTGATTGGCAACGCGTTCAACGACCGGGCCAACGGCCTGAAGTCGGCTCGTATCCGCGTGGGCTTCATCCGCATGGACTTCGACAAGCCGACCGGTGCCGGTACGGTTATCGTGAACGCCGGCACGTTCGGCAACGACACGGGCGCCACCTTCATTCTCGAGAAATCGACCGATGGCGGCACGACCTTCACCACGGTGCCCGGCGCACCGGCCACGCTCACCAACGTGCTGACGCCCTACACCTTCACGGTGAACCAGGCCGGTAACGTGCGTTTCCGCATCACGAGCACAGCCACCGCCACCACCCAACGCATCAACATCGACGACATCTCGATTTCGAACTTCACGGCTCCGGCCGCGCCCACCATCACCAGCTTCACGCCCACCACGGGCGGCCCCGGCACCACGGTGACGGTGACGGGCACCAACTTCACGGGGGCTACGGCCGTGCGCATCGGCAGCTTCACCGTGACTAACTTCACGGTGGTATCGGCCACGAGCATCACGTTTGTGGTGCCCGGCGGCACGGGCAGCGTGGCCGGCCTCATCACGGTGGTGACGGCTGGCGGCACGGCCACCAGCACCGGCACGTTCAACCTGGTATCGGCCGTTGCGGCCAGCCAGGCCCTGCCCGGCCTCACGGTGTTCCCGAACCCCGCCACCGACCGCGTGACGCTGACCCTGCCCGGCGCGGGCACTGCCACGGTGGCCCTGCGCGACCTGGCGGGCCGCCTGGTGCTGGCCCCCGCCACGCTGGGTGCCAACAAAGAGGTAGTGCTGCCAGCTGGCCTGGCCGCCGGTGTGTACGTGCTCGAAGTGCGCCAGGGCGAGGTGTTCGCCGTGCGCCGCATCGTGAAAAACTAAATGCTGACGCCGGGTTTTGCCCGGTTGCAGTTGAAAAAAAGCCCTCGCGTTTGCGAGGGCTTTTTTTGTGGCCGGTTCTGCCTGGAATTTGTGGAAGCAGAAGCGGGGCGCGGTGTTGCGGTCGGGAACGATTGCGCAAGTAAATGCTGCCCACGGTTTGGCTGGAGTGCAAACTCGTCGGACTTTTAGCGGCCCTTACTATTCCAAAGCCTGCGCTGCATGAACTCCTCCGCCCCCGACCAACCCACGCCCCATTCCTTTGTGCCCGATGGCCAAGCCGGCTGGGAAACCACCGGCCCGGGCGTGCGCCGCAAGGTACTGGCCCACGGCCCCGACCTGATGCTCACGCGCGTGGCTTTTGAAACGGGCAGTGTGGGCGCGCGGCACCACCACCCGCACGCCCAGCTGAGCTACGTGGAAAGCGGCGCGTTCGACTACACCATCGGCGAGGCAACCCAGACCCTGCGCGTCGGCGACAGCTGCTACGTGCCGCCGCTCGCCTGGCACGGTGTGGTGTGCCTCGAAGCCGGTGTGTTGGTCGATGCGTTCACGCCGCGGCGCGACGACTTTCTGGGGTAACCTTCCTTCCTTCCTTCCTTCCTTCCTTCCTTCCTGCTTTTACCAAATGAAAACAACTGCATTACGCCTGCTGGGGCTGCTGATTCTGCTGTTGCTGGGTTTGTGCCTGCGCCCGGCCCTGGCCCAGACCGTGACGGTAGCCCTAGACGGTTCCGGCGATTTCCACACCATCCAGGAAGCCATCAACAGCCTGCCGGCTACGGCCGCCCGGCCGCGCACGGTATTCATCAAAAACGGTACTTATCGCGAGAAGGTATCCATTGATGGCAAGGCCAACCTTGTGCTGAAAGGCCAGAGCGAAAAGGGCGTGGTGCTGACCTACGCCCAAGCCCGCGACCAGTGGCTGTGCAGCCCCGAGGCCACGGCCGGCGACTGGGGCGTGGCCACTCTCAACCTGCGCAACTGCCCTGACCTCACCCTCGAAAACCTGAGCGTCGTCAACAGCTACGGTTTCGAGGCGGCTGGTGATGTCACCATCGAGTGCCCCACTGCGCCCGACGGCCACAAAACCGTGCGCAAAACCGGCCACCAGATGGCCTTGCGTGCCCTGCCCGGCGCCACGCGGCTCATCGTGCGGCACTGCACCTTTCGGGCCTTGGGCGGCGATACGGTGAGTCCCTGGGACACCGAAGCCGGTGCCTATTATTTCCAGGACTGCACCATGGAAGGCGGCGTGGATTTCTACTGCCCGCGCGGCTGGGCCTATGCCGAAAACTGCCGCTTCATCTGCCACAGCAAGGAGGCCGCCATCTGGCACGACGGCTCGGGCAGCCGCGACTCGAAAACGGTGCTGCGCAACTGCACCTTCAGCGGCGACGACGGCTTCAAACTGGGCCGCTTCCACCGCGAGGCACAATTTTATTTGATTGACTGCAAGTTTGCGCGCAACATGGCCGATGCCGATATCTACCAAGCCGCCTCGGGACCCGGGCCGAAGCAGTGGGGCCGCCGCGTGTACTACGCCGGCTGCCACCGCCAGGGCGGCGACTACGCCTGGATGAAGGACAACCTTTCCACCGCCGAGGGCGCCCCTAAACCCAAAGACCTGACCGCCGCCTGGACTTTCGGCGGCCGCTGGAATCCGCTGACCGGGGCTGTGGCTGGCTCGGCGCCTAGCGTTCCGGCAGTGGCTAAGTAAAACATGGCCGTTTGGGGTAGGGACGACCCGTCCCTACATCGTTCGATGGTGCGCCGAATCCGAAACTGCTACAGTTTTTCTTCCAGCCACAGATAACCGGCTGCCAGCAAAAACAGCCCGAAAAACCACCCCGCCGGCCACGGTTGCGCCACCGTTTCAGAGGCGCTACTTGCGGGCAAGGCAATGGTGGCGCGTTGCGTAATCGCCATTTGGCGCTCCAGCTGCGCGGGCCCGGCCCAGGCTGCGGCGGGGTACACGTAGAAGTGGTGCACGGTTCGGCCCGGCCCGGCCACTTGATGCCAGCCCGGCGCCTGCGGCCAGAACTGGGCCGTGCTCCATTCGGGCAGGCGGGTATCCTGGCGCAGAGCCAGCCGAACCGAGGGGCCGCCCAACTCGGCCCGCACGCTGGGCAGCATTTCGGGAAACGGCGCCGCCAGATGCAGCGTGAGCGGCTGATGCGGGCGCGGCCACCGTGTGCCGGTGCGCCAGGCCGCTACCACTGGCGCAGGCGGGCGGGCGGCCGTCAGCAGCCGGTTCCAGAAGGAGCTGTAAAGCGCCGTGCGTCCTTGTAAGCCCCATTGAAAAGTTTCGGGTACCATCGACACCACTACAAACCCTATCCCGACCCGCTGACTGGCAGCGGCCAAAGCTTGGTTAGGTCCGGTGGCCAGGGGCTGCAAGGTGGTTGTCGGCCGTAGGTGGGCGGGCAGCGGCCCCCGGGCCTCGGCCGGTGCCCCGGGCCAGGTGAGCAGCTGCGCTGCCGATTGGGCCGCGGCGCGCGGCACCACCCCAAAGCCGGCCCGGCCGGGCACGGCGCGGGGCAGCGGGCCGGCCTCGGCCACCACGGCCAGGCCCAGACGCCCGCCGCTTACGGCGCCTTGCAGGGCGCTGGCTTCGGCTGGTGTGAGCGTTGCCAGCGTGGCGGCATCGGCTACCACAATGGCGTAGCGCGCCAGCAGGGCCGGGGTGAGGGGGTCGAGCGGTGCGGTGGACAGATTCACAAAATCGGTTTGCACTAAGCCCCGGCTCACGGTGGTGCGCAGGGCCACCGGGTAGTGGGCTTCGGCGAGGTAGTTTTTGAGGTACTTGAATTCAAAGGCGGGGGTGGCCGTCAGCAACAGCACGGCGGGTAGCTGCGGCGGGACAACTTCAACGGGCACCGGCTCAGAAGCCAGCCGCTGGCTCGCCCGGTGCAATTCCAGCTCATAGACAGCCCGCCCGGTTGTTTTGGGTTGGTAGCGCAGGCGAAACGCGCCCCCACCCGCCGGCACCTGCACCGAATCGCGCACCGCGCCGGCCGCCCGCAGGCACGCCCAGGCCGGCGCCGCCGCCGGGGGCAAGAACGCCGAGCCTTCTATTTCCAGCCCCTCGCCCAGTGTAAGCTGCTCGTTCCAAAAAGCTGTGCTGAACCCCGCCGAAGTCGCCGTGGGGTGCAGCTTGATGGGCACCGCACCGAGTATCGGCAGTTCGGCCGGGCTCAGGCCCTGGCCCAGGATATGCACGCCCCGCAGCGCCGGCCGCTGCTCCGCCAACGTCAGCAAGGAAGCCAGCGCACAGCCTGGGGCCGCCGCGGGCACCCCGCCGTAGCGCCACACCGGCGTGCCCACTCCCAGCTGGCGCAGCAATTGGCGTAGCGTATCCGGTGAATAATTTCCAGTGAGCAGAATGGCCTGGCTACCAGCCGCTGGCACCAGCCGGGCGGGCGGAAATGCGGTAAACCAGAGTGCCCCCGCCGCCACCAGCCCCACCAGTGCCCGGGCGCCGCGTCGGCGCCGGCTGCGCCAAGCCAATGCCAGCAGTCCCAGCCCCAGCAGCCCACAAAAAGCCATTAGCACAAAATAGGAGGTCGGATGCGGAAGGGTGGCGGGCATGCTAGCGGCTTAATTCCTGGAAGTAACGGCGGCCCAGCCGGTCAGGGCCAGCGGCCGAAACCGGAGTGGGGGCCGGGGTGGCCAGCAGGTCGGTGAGGGCACGCTCCACGGGGGGGCGGCACTCGGCGCAGGCCGGGCGGCCGGCCCGCACGTCGGCCACCAGCTGGCGCAGGGCTTTCAGGGCGGGCAAGTACACGCCGGGCCGCTGCAGCGCGGCCCCCGCCAGCACCGCGCCAGCCTGGTCGAGCAGCCGGGCATCGGCGGGCTGGGTGGGCGAGTGGGCCGCCAGCCAGCGCAACGCCGCCCGTACGGCCGGCTGCGTGGCCGGGGCGGCCACCTGCTGCTGGCGGTGGGGCACGGCCGCGCCGGCCAGCTCGCCGGTGAGGCGCACGGTGGCCTCGGGCAGGGGCGGGGGCGTAAAGCCGGCTTTCTTCACAAACACGCGGGTTTGCTGCTGCACTTCCTTCAGCAGGCGCAGGGCACGGTACTCGTAGGGGCGGGCCGCCGCCAGTTGGCCAGTGCGCAGGCGCAACTCGGCCGCCCACATCTGGTCGAGCACGGTGCGCAGCTTGGCCTTCACGGCGGGCTCCAGGAAATCGGCCGTTTCCGAGTCGTCGTGCTTATGAATGTAGGGCTCCATCAGGGCATCGGTTTCGGCCGTGGGCGAGGTTTTGGCGGGCGAGGTGGACGGGGCGGCGTGGTCGTGCTCGTCGTGTTCCGGCGCTTCGGCGGTGGGGGAAGCGGGCGCTTCCTCGTCCTCCGCAATGGGCGAATGCGGCGCCTGCGCCCCAATGCCGGCCTCGGCTTCTTCGCCCATAAACTTGCCGTAGCGCAGGCGTAGCGTCTGCTGGTCGAAGCCCAGGGCGTTGGCGCGGCTGGCCACGGTGGCGGCGTCCAGCCGGGGCTTTTCGGCGATTAGCTTTTCGGTGTCAATGATAATCTGGCGCTGGCTCCGGAAATAGGCTGGCGCCACTTTCACGCCCATGCCCAGGTCGGCGGGGCTATCGGCCACGGCCGTGTCCTGCCATTGCACCAGGTAGGCATCGGTGCGGGCAGTGTGGCCGGCGTTGTCGCGGGCGGTGAGGTAGAAATACAGCTCGTCGCCGTAGGTCAGCCCCAAGCGGGGCAGATTGAGGGCGCTGCGCAGGTTAGTGGGCGCGGAGCCGCTTGCGAGCGCCGCCGTCAGGTCGCGCCGCACTTCGTGAAATTTCACGGCCTCGCCCTGGCCCTGGGCAACGGTTATCACCAATTCGGTGCGGCTCAGGCCATAGTCATCGTGCGCGGTGGCTCGAATAGTTACCTCGGGCTGCTGGCCGTAGGCGGGCACCAGCGTGTAGGGTTTGGGCGTCTGAATGCGGAGCACCGGCGCTTGGTCGGCACGCACGTCGATGGCGTAGTCGTCCGATACCGAGCTACTTAGGCGCAGGCGGTAAAGGGTCGAGCGCGTAAGCGTCAACTCAATGAAAAACGCGCCGGGCTGCCCAGCCACCGGCTGCATCAGGTGGCGCTGGCGGCCCGTCTCCAGCACCGGCCCCGACTTGCCCGCGCCGCTCACCCGTACCAGCCAGCGCACCCGCGAGCCTTCCGGGCACTGAAACGACGCCTGCGCGGGCGCAAAAGCCGGTTGGCGCGTGTAGGCCGGCGGCGTCACCAGCAGCCGGGTTTCGCGGATGTGGGGCGGGGCCGACCGGCCGGGCTTGGGCGGCTTGGCAGCGGATGTGAAATGAACGCGCACGCCGGCCTCTTTGGAGCTCTTACGCAGCATCGGAAACCACCAAACGACAGCCGCCAGCAGTAAAAAAACAGCTGATTGCCACCACCAGCGGGTTAGTTTCAGCGGCAATACGGGTTCGACCGAACTGCTTAATTGCACAAATCGCACCGCCACTCGCTGTTGTTGCAGGCCGCCCAGCAAACCCAGCTCCTCGTCCGGCTGGAGGAGCAACCAAGTGCTGTCTTCGAGTTGGGGATGGTGCCGGTCGAGTGTCTGTACGGCATTGGGTAAGCGCGTCAGCCAAATCCGGCGCCAGAGCTGAACCGCCCGAAACGCCGTGTAAGCGGCCAGGGCCAGGAAAAAGGCTCGAAAGAATAGCGGGTCATTCCACACTACGCGCGCCACCAGCCCGCAAATCAAACTCACGATTAGCAGTGGCAGAAAAATGGGCGCGTGCCTCAGTGCATAGCGCTTAGCGGTGGCGTGCAGCAGCTGCCGCGCCTGGGCTACCTGAGACGAAGTATCGACGGCTGAGCTTATCATAGGGCGGAGGCGGCTGAGCGTATTTCCCGACGGCGGGCCAGCAGGCGTTCGAGCGCGAACAGCAGCCCCGCCACCAGCACCAGCCACGGCCGCAGGTCGGCAACCTGGAAAGCCGTTGGGGCTGTTTTCAGAAGGTCGCCCGGCGCAGCTGCCGACCCGGACTGCCGACCCGGCAGCTGCGCCGGGTCGATGGCGCGTTGGTCCTGCATTGCCAGGGTCTGATTATCAGCCGTTAGCTGCGGTACTTCAAAGGTAGTCGGGTGGAGCAGCGCCAGCAGGCGAGCCGGCAGCGTGGCATTGTCGACCAGGTTGCTCCAGGCCGGATTCAGGCGCGTATGCAACTGGTAGAACGCGCCCGCGCCAAACGAGTGGCGCGATAGCACCGCCCGGCCCCGGCCATCAACCCACACGGGCTGGCTACCGGATGCGGCCGGCTCGCTGCCGCGCCGAAAGATGGTGGCCGGTGTTTCGGCGGCGGCCAGCGGTACCAGCCGCGCTTCGTCCGGCACACCTGGTCCGGCTGCTTCCTGCCACACCTGGCTGCCGCGCTGCACCGCCGTGCGCCAATTTTCGGGGAGCGGCGCATCCGAAAGCCAGAACAGCCATTGCGCCTTCGGGTCGGTCGGCACGGAAGTAGCCAGCTCGATACTCGGGCTCGAAGCCAGGCCTGCCCCCGCGGCCCGAATAGCCGCCCGTAGGTAGCGCGCATCCGGGGCGTAGGCCGGGGCGGCGTAAATGGTCACCGTCAGTGGCGGGGTCACCGCCACTGCCAGGGTTGAGTTCGTCGTTGTATCAGGGGCCAACGCCACCAGTTTTTGGGCACTCCCCGGGCCCGGCTGCAAGCGCATGGGCTGGACGCCCGGCGCACGGAGTAACTGGCCGGGTTGCGGTTTCAAGGCTGTTTTGCGGGAAAAGCTGGTGCGGGTTTCCGTGCTTTGGCCAATTACCACACCGATACTGTCTCCGCGCCCGGCCGCTTCCTGCACCCAGGTGGCCGTGGTGGTGCCAGGCAGCGTTTGCCAGGTAATGCCGGCCCGCAACGGCGGATGCGGCCCCTGCAAACCGGCCAGCGTGGCCGGCGTCAGCACATACAGCGGCTGCCCCGCAAAGGCTTCGGCCGCCTGCTGCACGCGGGCCCAGCCAAAGCCAGCGCCCATGCGCAGGAGACGGGCGCTGTCGCGCGGCCCCACAGCATCGGCCCGCCACGCGGCGCCCGACATTTTAGGAAAGCCCGCCGCCAGCCAGCGCAGCCCGTAGCCGCGCCGCCGCAGCGAGTCGATGCCCGGCCGCAGGGCCGCCAGGGCGGGGGTGCCCAGCACTTCGGGGCTTAGCAGCACCTGTCCGCGCCCGGCCGGCAGCGCCCGCCGCCACCCTGGCCCGGCCACCGCCACTGCCAGCACCGCCAGCAGCGCCGCCCGCAACAGCAGCAGCCCAAGCTGCTCCAGCTTCAGGTTGCGCAACCGGCGGTTGGCGCCCGCGGCTAGCCAGCGCAGGCTGCCCACGGCCACCTCGCGGCCCGGCCGGCGGTTCCAGAGATGAATGGCTACCGGCACCAGCAGCCCCAGCAGGGCCAGCAGCGCGGCAGGGTTAAGCAGGGTGAACAAAGTCAGTTAAAAGTGAAGAGTTAAAAGTGAAGTGTCAAGGTTGGTAGCGAACAGTGAACTGGCGTGTTCTAACTCTTCACTTTTAACTCTTAACTGTTGCCGCGCCGCCGAAGAAACTCTCGCATCGCCGCATCCAGCGGCTGCGAAGTATCGAGCAAATGGTAGTCGAATCCTTGGCGGCGGGCTTGTTGCGCCGTGGTACGCAGCCACTCCTGCAGCTGCTGCTGGTAAGCGGCGCGTTGCGAGCCGGCATCAATTTGCAGCGTTTGCCCGGTTTCCAAATCCCGAAACGTCACCGCGCCTTGGTAGCTGAATGCCAGCTCGTTGTGCGCCATCAGGTGCAGAAGCAGCACGTCGCCGCTGGTGGCGCGCAGGCGGGTGAACAGGCTGTTGATTTCAGTGCCTTCCTCATATAAGTCGCTCACGCACACCGTGAGGGCGCGCTGCCGCCGGGCCGTGAGCGGGGCCAGCGTTTCGGCCGTCGGGAAGTGGCCGGAGGCTTCGGCCGTTTCCAGCGCGTGGTAGAGGCGGGGCAGCTGGCGGGCATCGGCGCGGGGCGCGAGGTGGCGCAGGCCGCCGGGACTGAGGATGCTCAAACCCACGGCGTCGCCCTGCTGGGTGGCCAGGTAGGCCAGCGCCCCAAGCAGCAGCCGGGCGTAGTCGAGCTTGGTGAGGCCGTTGTCGTCGCGGTGGTTCATGCTGGCGCTGGCGTCGAGCAGCAGGTGCACGGTCAGGCTGGTGTCGATTTCCGACTCGCGCAGGTAATACCGGTCCGAGCGCGCGGCCAGGCGCCAGTCGAGGCGGCGCAGGTCGTCGCCGGGCTGGTAGGGGCGGTACTGGCTGAACTCCATACCCGCGCCGTGCCGCCGGCTGGCATGCGCGCCATTGAGGAAGCCTTCGGCCGCTTGCCGGGCAGCCAGGGCAAGGTTGCGCAGGCCGTGCAGGAGTTCGGGGGTAAGCATAAATTGTAGCGTGGACTCTGCGAGTTCGCGCATGACTTGAGTAGAAAATCCATTCGATGCGCGGACTCGCAGAGTCCACGCTACAAGCTACACCATCACCGCTTTCAGCAGCTCCGCCACGGCATTATCCGGCGTCAGATTTTCAGCCTCCGCATTGAAATTCAGCAGTACCCGGTGTCGTAGCACCGGCGGCGCCAGCGTGCGAATATCCTCCAGCGTGGCGGCGAAGCGGCCGTGTAGCAGCGCCCGCGCCTTGGCGCACAGTATCAGCGCTTGCCCGGCGCGTGGCCCCGCACCCCAGCGCCCGTAGTCCTTGATGAACTTCACCTCCGACATAGCCGGCCGCGTGGCGCGCACCAGCCGGTTCACGAAATCCATCAACTCGGGACTCAAACTCACCTGCCGTACCAGCGCCTGCAGCGCCCGGATATCGGCCCCGCCCAGCACGGGCTGCACCGTTTGGCCGGCCGCGCCGGTGGTGCCGCGCAGCACCGCCAGCTCCTCCTCGGCCGTGGGATAGCCGATGCGCACGTAGAGCAAAAAACGGTCGAGCTGCGCTTCGGGCAGGGGGTAGGTGCCGCTTTGCTCGATGGGGTTTTGGGTGGCCAGCAGAAAGAACGGCTTGGGCAGTGCGTGTTCCTGCCCGGCGTAGGTAACGTGGCCTTCCTGCATGGCCTCCAGCAGGGCGGCCTGGGTTTTGGGCGGCGTCCGGTTGATTTCGTCGGCCAGCACCAAACTGGCAAAAATCGGCCCGGGGTTGAACTTGAACGAGCGCCGGCCGGTGCCGTGGTCTTCCTCCAGCACCTCGGTGCCGAGAATGTCGGTCGGCATCAAATCGGGGGTGAACTGGATGCGGCGGAAAGGCAAATCGGTGGCGGCGGCCAGCGTGCGCACCAGCAGCGTTTTGGCAAGGCCGGGCACGCCTTCGAGCAGGGCGTGCCCGCCGGCCAGCAGCGCCACCAGCACCTCATCGAGCACGGTTTCCTGCCCCACGATGACCTTGGCAATTTCGGCTTTGAGCACCGGGAGCTTGGCCAGGAGCGTGTTTACTTCTTGTTCGGTCATTCGGGTATCAGAAGGAAAAAAAGAACGTCATGCTGAGCGCAGTCAAAGCATCTCTACCGCACAACTAACTTATTTAATTGGATTACTACTGCGGTAGAGACGCTTGGGCTTCGCTCAGCATGACGTTCTGCAGTCATCGTTCACGTCAAAGCATACAGCAAAATATTCACCCCAAACTTCGTGTTGTCCTCGGCCAGAAAGCGCTTGTTGCGGAAGTCGTAGTCCCACTCGCAGCCGTAGTCTTTATTGGAATATAGCACGCCGATGCGGCCCTTGATTTCGACGGCTTTGAGGTAGTCGTGCACGAGGTCGTCGCCCCAGCCATTCAATTCAAACCCCGTGTTGGGCGGGCCGTCCTTGAAGGTGAAAAACTGGGAGTAGATGGGATGGGTTTTGGGGATTTTCTTGAGGGCGCCCGCGCCGAAACACTGGCGCATCTGCTTCTCGAAGGAGCGGGCAAACAGGCCGTCGATGTCGTGGTTGCAGTCGTCGACGAACACGAAGCCGCCGTTGCGCACGTATTGGGTAAAGTTCTGTTTTTCAGCGCCTGAGAATTGCACCAGCCGGTGCCCACTCAGGTAGCAAAACGGGTAATTGAACAGCTCGGGGCTATCCAGGGCCACCACTTTTTCCTTGGGGTCGACGGGTACTTTGGTGTACTGCACCAGCGAGTGCAGCAGGTTGGCGGGCATGCGCTCGTCCACCGCGTCCCAGTCGCCGGAGTGGTATTTCAGGCGCACAAACGTGAAAGGAGCAGCGGGCACGGGCAGGCGGATAAAGGAAAAAACGGCTTGCGGGAAGCCAAATGAAACGCTTGTTCGATAGTCGGGCTAAAAATAAACCGGTTGCGTGAGTCGTTGGCTTATTCGCCGCCGCTGCTATTTATTGTTAACCGGGCTGCAACCTTTCGGGGGGGCGCGGCGGTATTTATTCTTCAAATTTTGCGGCTCCGCCGGCCCAAGCTACGCCCGATTTTCAGGATTCTCCTACTGCCCCCAATCACCCCGTCCCCGTTATCCGCTATGAAAAAGCTGTTGATTATCGCATTCCTAAGCCTGGGCCTGACGCCGCTGGCGCAAGCCCAATTCGGCGTCAAAGGTGGCCTGAACGTGGCCGAGCTGCAGGGCCGCACCGGCGAAGATGCCTCCTACCGAGCCTTCTACCACGTCGGCGTTTTCTATCAGGCCAACATCCTCGGGCCGCTGGCTATTCAGCCCGAAGTGCAGTATTCATTGCAGGGCGGCAACCTGAAATCGGCCTTCACCAACTACGACAGCCAACTTCACTACCTCACGGTGCCCATCCTGGCCAAGCTCACCGTGGGGCCGGTGTTTGTGGAAGCCGGCCCGCAATTCGGCGTGCTGCTCAGCGCCAACCAATCGGGCAACCTGCAGGTGGGCTTCACCCCGGATGGCCAGCCGGCCTACGGCAACGTGTCGCGCCCGGCCACCAGCGAGTTCAAGCGCGGCGACTTCAGCGTGGTGGGCGGCGTGGGCCTCAAGCTGTCCAGCGGCTTCTCCCTCGGCGGCCGCCTGGTGGCCGGCCTCAACGATATCAACGACGCCAAAAACCTGAGCGGCATCAACGACCCGCGCCTGCAAAACCGCGTGTTTCAGGTGTACGCCGCGCTGCAGTTTGGTGGACGGAAGTAATGTAGCGTGGACTCTGCGAGTCCGCGCGTGAGCGCAGCGAGCATCAGGCGTGTGGCATGGCCACGGCCGTTTGCTATGCTCACGCGCGGACTCGCAGAGTCCACGCTACAGTTCTAAATCGCATCCGATAAGCTCGTGAACGTGAAGTCCCGGATTTTCAGCGGCGGAATCAGGCAGCCGGCCAGGCGCTGGGGCCGGCCAATGGCCTCGATGTTGTTGAGCATGATAATCGGGCTTTCGTTGAAGCGCAGGTTCTTGATGGGGAATTTGATGGCCCCGTTTTCGATGTAGAATGTGCCGTCGCGGGTGAGGCCGGTGTAGAGCAGCGTCTGCGGGTCCACTTCGCGGATGTACCACAGGCGCGTAACTAGGATGCCTTTAGCGGTGCTTTTGATGAGCTCGGCCGTGCTCTGGGTGCCACCCGCCATGATGAAGCCGTTGGGGTAGGCCGTGGCCGGCACCTTGCTTTTTTCGGCCCAGAAGCGCGTGTAAAACAGGTCTTTCACCACGCCTTTTTCAATCCAGGTTTGGCGCTTGGTGGGCAGGCCGTCGCCGTCGAAGGCATTGCCGGGCACTTCTGGGTTCAGCGGGTCGGAGTAGATGGTCACCCGCTCATCGAACAGCTTTTCGCCCTTGCGGTTGCCGCCGCCCTTCTTGCTCAGGAAGCTGCGGCCCTCGTCGGCCTCCCGGGCGCCCATGCCGAAGATGAGCCCGCCGAGCAGCGACAAATCGCCGCCGTCCATCAGCGCGGCCGGCTCCAGAATCACGGTGTATTTGCCCGGCTCAATGGCCTTGGCGTTCACCGAGCTCAGGGCCTTGTCGGCGGCGCGCTGGGTGAGGGCTTTGGCGTTGAGCTTGGCCGGGTCGGTCACGTCGGCAATGGCGTAGCCCGAGCCGCGCCCGTCGGCGGTGCGCACCGTCACCGAAAAGTCGGTGTTGGTGGACTGCTGGTAAGCTTCGAGGCCCTTGGAGTTGCGCTTGGCGATGAAGCTGGTGCCGCCGTCGAGGAAGCCGGCGGCGGTGAGGTTTTTGGCGGCGCACAGCGTCATGCTGTCGGCGGCGGCCTGGGCGCGGGTGGCGGCCGTGAGCTGCGTGGTGGCCGAAGAGGGCGGGTTCAGGTAGGTTTGCGGGCCGATGAAGGGCACGTACTCCGGGCTCTCGGGCGCGAGCCGGGCGATTTCCTCGGCCCGCTGCACGCAGCGTTTCAAAGCGGCCTCGTCGAACTCGTTGCAGGTAGCAATGCCGCTGCGCTTGCCAAACCGGCTTTCCACGGCCAGCGACACGGAATTTTGCGAGCCCGCCGTGCTCACGCTGTTGCGGGCGTAGCGGATGTTGCCGGTGGTGCGGCCCCGCAGCGAGGCCTCGCACTCGTCGGCGGTGCTGTAGGCGAGGACTTTTTTCAGGAGGGCCTGGGCTTCGTCTTTGGAATAGATAGCCATGATAATTTGCAGAAAGGAGGGAAGAAAGAGCTAAACTTTACGGGCGGTGTTGATGACGTTCACGCCATTGAAGCGCGTGGTGGCCGAACCGTGGCTCACCGACGACACCTGCGAGGGCTGGCCCTTGCCGTCGAAGAAGGTGCCGAACAGGCGGTAGTCCGACGCATCGCACGAGCCCTGGCAGGCCCCCCAGAATTCCTGGGTGTTCGACTGATAGGCCACGTCCTCTAATTGCTCGGTGATTTTACCCTTCTCAATCGCAAAAAACAGCTGCCCGCCAAACTGGAAGTTGAAGCGCTGCTGGTCGATGGAGAACGAGCCCGCGCCGGCGATGTAGATGCCTTTGTCCACGCCTTTCACCATTTCGTCGGGGCTCATTTTGGCGGTGCCGGGGCGCAAACTCACGTTGGGCATGCGCTGGAACTGCACGTCTTCCCAGCTCTGGGCGTAGGCGCAGCCGTCCGATTCCTTCTGGCCCACGATGTGCGCCTGGTCCCTGATTTTCTGGTAGTTCACCAGCTTTCCTTCCTTGATGAGGTCCCACTCGCGGGTTTTCACGCCCTCGTCGTCGTATCCCACGTTGCCCACCGAGCCCGGCTGCAGCTTGTCGGCCACGATGTTCACGGCTTTCGAGCCGTAGGGCAGGTTCTTAGCCTTCCACTCCAGCGTGGCGAACGAAGTGCCCGCGAAGTTGGCTTCATAGCCCAACACGCGGTCCAACTCGGTAGGGTGGCCGACGGATTCGTGAATCGTCAGCCCCAGATGCCCAGGGTCGAGCACCAAATCATACTTGCCGGGCGTGACGGATTTCATCGTCAGCTTGGCCTTGGCCTGCCTACCGGCCAGCGCCGCGTCGGCCAGCATGTCGTAGCGCAGCTTATAACCCACGGTGTCGGTGCCCTGCGGCCCGCGCACCTGCTCCGAAGCGCTGGGCGTGAGGTATTCGTAGCCTAGGCCCACCGGCGCACTCAGCGACTCGCGCGAGCGGAACTTGCCCGACTTGGTATCCACCGCCGTGGCCGAAAACGTGGGCCAGAGCCGGTGAATGTCCTGGTCGATATAGGAGCCGTCGGTGCTGGCGAAGTACTTCTGCTCGTTCACTTGGAACAAACCCGAGTTCACGTAGTTAGCCCCCGCATCGAGCGCGGCGGCGTTGGCGGCCAGCAGTAAGTCCACTTTCTGCTTGATGGGCACCTCGAAGGCGCTTTGCTGAATCGGGGTTTTCCAGCTCACCTCGCCGTAGCCTTTTTGCGGGGCCAGCTGTACGGGCTCTTTCATTACCAGCTTGTTGGCCTTGGCAATGCCCACGGCCTCGCGGGCGGTAGCGGCCAGGTTGGCCTCCGTCACCACGCTCGTGGAAGCAAAGCCCCAGCATCCTCCTACCAGCACCCGGATGCCCACGCCGTAGCTCTCGGTGCTCACAATGTTCTGCACCTGCTTCTCGCGGGTAAACACATACTGATTCAGCGAGCGGCCAATACGCACGTCGGCGTAGTCGGCCCCGGCGGCTTTGGCGGCGTTCAGGGCCGCGTCGGCCAGGCGTTTTTTAATGGCCACGTCCACGCCCGGCTCGAGCAGGCGGGCGGGGTCGACGGGCGTGTGGCCGAAGCCCGGCAGGCTCGGCAGAAACAGGGCCCCGGCGGCGAAGCCAGTGAGACCCACAAAGTCACGTCTTTTCATAAGGTTTGCAGAAGGGTAAAGGTGTGGTTAGAATCAAAAAAACGTCATGCTGAGCGCAGCCGAAGCATCTCAACCGCAATAGTAAATAATTACTCTCGTGGTTGAGATGCTTCGGCTGCGCTCAGCATGACGTTTTTCTTTTTGTTCGTTTAAATTTAAGAGGATATTAAACCGCGTCCGACAGGCTCGTGAACGTGAAGTCCCGAATTTTGAGCGGCGGCACCAAGTTGCCATTCAGGCGCACCGGCTTGCCGATGGCTTCGAGGTTATTCAGCATAATCACCGGGCTTTCGTTGAAGCGGAAATTCTTCACCGGGAACTTGATTTGGCCGTTTTCAATGTAGAACGTGCCATCGCGCGTGAGGCCGGTGAAAAGCAGTGTCTGCGGGTCGACGGGGCGGATGTACCACAGGCGCGTGACGAGAATGCCTTTGGCCGTGCCCTTGATGAGGTCGGCGGTGCTTTGGGTGCCACCTTCCATAATCCAGCCGTTGGGCCGGGGCAGGTCGGGGATGCCGGCCTTCTGGGCCCAGTAGCGCGAGGAGTAGAGGTTCTTCACCACGCCCTTTTCAATCCAGGTGGTGCGCTGCTGCGGCCGCCCGTCGCCGCTGAAAGTGAGGTCGCTGATTTCCGGGTTCAACGGGTCGGAATAGATGGTGACCCGCTCATCGAACAGCTTTTCGCCCTTGCGGTTGCCGCCGCCCTTTTTGCTCAGGAAGCTGCGGCCCTCGTCGGCGTTGCGCGCATCGAGCGAACCCATGAGCGCGCCGATGAGCGAGGTATCCACGTTGGACAGCAGCGCGTTGGGCTCCAGAATGACGGTGTACTTGCCGGGCTCAATGGCCCGCGCATTCATAGATGAAGCCGCTTTGTCGGCCGCTATTTTGGTGAAGCGGGCGGCGTTCATCTTGGCCGCGTCCACGTAGTCGCCCGAGGCGTAGCCCGAGCCGGTGCCGTCGGGCGTGCGCACCGTCACCGAGAACGTCACGTTGCTCACCTGCTGGTAAGCTTCCAGCCCCTTGGAGTTGCGCTTGGCCACGAAGCCGTGCGAATCGTCCAGAAAGGCGGCCGAGCTGAGCTTGCGCTGGTCGCAGAGCGCCATGCTGGCTCCGATTTGGTTGGCCCGGTAGTCGGGCGTGATGCCGGCCGTGGCCGCCACGTAGGAGCGGCTGCCGTCGAGGTACTGCTGCGGTCCGAGCAGCGGCATATATTCCGGGCTCTCGGGGGCGAGGCGCGCAATTTCCTCGGCCCGCTGCACGCAGCGCCGCAGGGTGGCGTCGTCGAACTCGTTGCACGTTGCCACGCCGGCGCGGCGGCCGAAACGGCTTTCCACGGCCAGCGAGACGTTGTCGCTGGCCCCGGCCGTGCTGATGGAGTTGCGCGCCGAGCGTACGTTGCCGCCAATGTTGCCGCTCAGGGTGGCGTCGCACTCGTCGGCGGTGCTGAAGCTGAGGACTTTCCTGAGTATTGTCTGGGCTTCGTCTTTGGAGAGAATGGCCATTTTATTTGGAGCTGATTTAAAGTTGTCGTTTAGGCGTGGCGCCTCACCCCCTGACCCCCTCTCCAAAGGGAGAGGGGACACCGGTCCTGCGCTGACGTCAGGCTCCCCTCTCCTATGGAGAGGGGCCGGGGGTGAGGTTACCTGTTACCCAATCTTGCGCGCCGTGTTTATCACGTTCACGCCGTTGAACCGCGTGGTGCTGGAGCCGTGGCTCACGGCCGAGCTTTGGCTGGGCTGGCCCTTGCCGTCGTTGAAGGCGCCGAAGAAGCGGAAGTCGCGCTCGTCGCAGGTGGCGGCGCAGGAGTTCCAGAATTCTTGGGTATTGGCTTGGTAGGCCACGTCTTCCAGCATTTCGGTGATTTTGCCCTTCTCGATGGCGTAGAACACTTGGCCGCCAAACTGGAAGTTGTAGCGCTGCTGGTCGATGCTGAACGAGCCGTTGCCGGCAATGTAAATGCCCTTATCCACCTTGCTCACCAGCTCGTCCACGCTCAGGCGGTCCTTGCCGGGTTGCAGGCTCACGTTGGGCATGCGCTGGAACTGCACGTCTTGCCAGCTCTGCGAGTAGCAGCAGCCGTCCGATTCCTTCTGGCCCACCATGTGCGCCTGGTCGCGGATTTTCTCGTAATCCACCAGCCGGCCTTCTTTGATGAGGTCCCAACGCTTGGTTTTCACGCCCTCGTCGTCGTAGCCCACCGCGCCCAGCGTGCCGGGCGTCACCTTATCGGCCACGATGTTCACCTGCTTCGAACCGTAGGGGATGCCCTTGGCCTTCCACTCCAGCGTGGCGAAGCTGGTGCCCGCGTAGTTGGCCTCGTAGCCCAGCACGCGGTCGAGCTCCAGCGGGTGGCCCACCGATTCGTGAATGGTCAGGCCCAGGTGGTGCGGGTCGAGCACGAGGTCGTACTTGCCGGGCACTACTGATTTGGCCGTCAGCTTCTGCTTCACCTGCTTGGCGGCGGCGGCCACGTCTTCCAGCATGTCGTAGCTGTTTTTGTAGCCGATGATATCGGAGCCGGCCGGGCCGGCCACCTTATCGGCCGCCTTGGGCGTGAGGTATTCGTAGCCCATGCCCACGGGTGAGCTCATGGCCTGCCGCGAGCGGAACTTGCCGCTGGCCCGGTCGATGGCCGTGACGCCGAACGAGGGGTAAATCCGGTGAATGTCCTGGTCGATGTAGGAGCCGTCGGTGCTGGCGAAATACTTCTGCTCGTTCACCTGAAACAGCACCGAGTTGATAAACGACACGCCCAAATCCAGCGCCTTGGCGTTCACACCCAGCAGCAAATCCACCTTGTCCTTGATGGGTACCTCAAACGCGTTTTGCTGAATGGGGGCTTTCCAGGTGACCTCGCCGTAGCCTTTTTGTGGGGCCAGCTGCACCTTTTCCTTCTGCACTTTCGAGTTGGCCTTGGCAATCTGCACGGCCAGCTGCGCGGCTTTGGCGATGCCCGCCTCGGTCACATTGTTGGTGCTGGCGAATCCCCAGGTGCCGTTGGCAATCACGCGCACGCCGCAGCCGTAGCTCTCGGTGCTGGCGATGTTCTGTACCTGCTTTTCGCGGGTGAAGATGCCCTGGTTGAGGTAGCGACCGATGCGCACATCGGCGTAGCTGGCCCCGGCGGCTTTGGCGGCGTTCAGGCCGGCATCGGCGAGGCGTTTTTTCATGGCCGCGTCGGCGCCGGGTTCCAGCAGGCGGGCGGGGTCCACCGGCACGCCGCCGATACTGGGGAAGCTGGGGAGGAACAGGGCCCCGGCGGCAAGGCCGGAGAGGCCCACAAAGTCGCGTCGTTTCATGTGGTGAAAAATGTAGCGTGGACTCTGCGAGTCCGCGCGTGGAAGGATTTGAATAAAATACTAACCGGCCGATGCGCGGACTCGCAGAGTCCACGCTACAAGCCTAAACCGCGTCGGACAAGCTGGTGAAGGTGAAATCCCGGATTTTGAGCGGCGGCACGAGGCTGCCGTTCAGGCGTACGGGCTTTCCCAGCGCCTCGAGGTTGTTGAGCATGATGACCGGGCTTTCGTTGAAGCGGAAGTTTTTCACCGGGAACTTGATGACGCCGTTTTCGATGTAAAACGTCCCGTCGCGGGTAAGGCCGGTGTAGAGCAGCGTCTGCGGGTCGACGGCCCGAATGTAGTAGAGGCGCGTCACGAGAATGCCCTTAGCCGTGCCCTTGATGAGGTCGGCGGTGCTTTGGGTGCCGCCCTGCATAATCCAGCCGCCGGGGGGCGGGATGTCGGGCACGCCCGATTTCTGGGCCCAGAAGCGGGAGGTGTAGAGGTTTTTCACGATGCCCTTTTCCACCCACGTCACTTTCTGCTGCGGGCGGCCGTCGTTGGCAAAGGTTAGGTCGGGCACGTCGGGGTTGGTGGGGTCTGAGTAGATGGTCACCCGCTCGTCGAAGACCTTTTCGCCCTTCTTGTTGCCGCCGCCCTTCTTGCTGAGGAAGCTGCGGCCCTCGTCGGCATTGCGGGCATCCATGGCGCCCATCATGTTGTTGAGCAAATCAATGGCCGCCGCCGGTTCCAGAATCACGGTGTACTTGCCCGGCTCGATGGCCTTCGCGCCCACCGACGAAGCCGCCTTATCGGCCGCCACGCGCGTGAGGCGAGCTGCGTCGAACTTCGCCAAATCGGTGTAATTGGCAATGGCGTAGCCCGAGCCGGTGCCGTCGGCCGTCCGCACGGTGATGGAAAAATCCACGCTGCTCACCTGCTGGTAAGCCTCCAGCCCTTTAGAATTGCGCTTAGCTACGAAGCCCGCCGAGTCATTGAAGAAACCGGCGGAGCTCAGCTTCTTCTGCTCGCACAGCGCCATGCTGGCCCCAATCTGCTCGGCCCGGTAATCGGGCGTGATGGCAGCCGTGCGTGGGGCAAACGAGCCCGGCGAGGGCAGGTACGTCTGTGGCCCCAGCAGCGGCACATATTCCGGGCTTTCGGGGGCAAGCCGCGCAATTTCCTCCGCTCGCTGCACGCAGCGACGTAGCGAGGCTTCGTCAAATTCGTTGCAAGTGGCGGTGCCGCTGCGCTTGCCGAAGCGCGCCTGCACGGCCAGCGCCACGTTCTCGCTCGCGCCCGCCGTGCTGATGGAGTTGCGGGCCGAGCGCACGTTGCCGCCGGTGCTGCCGTTGAGCGTGGCCTCGCACTCATCGGCGGTGCTGAAGCTGAGGACTTTCTTGAGTATCGTTTGGGCTTCGTCTTTGGAGAGAATGGCCATATTTTCAAATGTGGAAATGCTGAAGGATTTCAGAACGTCATGCAGAGCGCAGCGAAGCATCTCGCTCGGGGCAGTTACTAAATCGTGGAAACATCAATAATTAGTAGTGGCACGCGAGATGCTTCGCTGCGCTCTGCATGACGTTTTAGGCATGTTCAACTACCCAAGCTTGCGCGCTGTATTGATGACGTTCACTCCATTAAACCGCGTGGTGGCCGAGCCGTGGCTCACGGCCGAAACCTGGCTGGGTTGGCCCTTACCGTCGAAGAAGGAGCCGAATAAGCGGTAGTCCGATTCGTCGCAAATGGCGGCGCAGGAGTTCCAGAATTCCTGGGTGTTGGCCTGGTAGGCCACGTCCTCAATCATGCCGGCAATCTGGCCTTTCTCGATGGCGTAGAACACTTGGCCGCCAAACTGGAAGTTGTAGCGCTGCTGGTCTATGGAGTAGGAGCCGCGCCCGGCAATGTAGATGCCCTTGTCGACACCCTTAATCATGTCATCGACACTCATTTTGGCCTTACCGGGCTGCAGGCTCACGTTGGGCATGCGCTGGAACTGCACCGAGTCCCAGGAATCGGCGTAGCAGCAGCCGTCTGATTCGGTCTGGCCGACGATGTGCGCCTGGTCGCGAATCTTCTCATAGTTCACCAGCACGCCGTCCTTAATGAGGTCCCAGCGCTTGGTTTTCACACCCTCGTCATCGTAGCCCACGGCACCCAGCGAGCCGGGCTGCAGCTTGTCGGCCACGATGTTCACCAGTTTCGAGCCGTAAGGAATTTGCTTGGCCTTCCACTCCAACGTCGCAAACGAAGTGCCCGCGTAGTTGGCTTCATAGCCCAGCACGCGGTCGAGCTCCAGCGGGTGGCCTACGCTCTCGTGGATGGTGAGGCCCAGGTGGTTGGGGTCGAGCACGAGGTCGTACTTGCCGGCCGTTACGGACTTCGCGGTCAGCTTTTCCTTCACCTGCCGGGCGGCCAGGGCGGCATCCTCCAGCATGTCGTAGGAGTTGCGGTAGCCAATGAGGCCGGTGCCCGCGGCCCCCGGAATCTTGTCGGCGGCCTGGGGCGTGAGGTACTCGTAGCCCAGGCCCATCGGCGCGCTCAGGGCATCGCGCGAGCGGAACTTGCCGCTGGCTCTATCGATGCCCGTGACCGAAAACGTAGGCCAGATGCGGTGCACGTCCTGGTCGATGTAGGAGCCTTCGGTGCTGGCGAAGTACTTCTGCTCATTGATTTGGAAGAGCGAGGAATTGACGAAGCTCGCGCCGTTGTCGGTGGCTTTCGCGTTGGCGGCCAGCAGCAACTCCACCTTTTGCGCCACCGGCACTTCGAAGGCATTTTGCTTGATGGGCGTCTTCCAGGTGACTTCGCCGTAGCCGCGTTGCGGGGCCAGTTGCACCTTCTCCTTCTGTACTTTCGAGTTGGCTTTAGCAATGGCCACGGCCAGCTGGGCGGCTTTGGCCAGGCCGGCTTCGGTCACCACGTTGGTGGCGGCGAAGCCCCAGGTGCCGTTGGCCAGCACCCGCACGCCGCCGCCGAAGCTCTCGCCGCTGGCGATGTTCTGCACCTGCTTTTCGCGGGTGAAGATGCTTTGATTGAGGTAGCGGCCGATGCGTACGTCGGCGTAGCTGGCCCCGGCGGCTTTGGCGGCGTTCAGGGCCGCGTCGGCTAGGCGCTTTTTCTGGGCGGGGTCGAGGCCGGGCTCCAGCAGGCGGGCGGCGTCGACGGGCGTGCCGCCGAGGCTGGGGAAATGGGGCAGGAACAGGGCCCCGGCCGCCAGGCCGGACAGTCCCACAAAATCGCGTCGTTTCAAAGCAGCGTAGTTATTTTAGAATAGGGACAGCAGATTCGTAAAGATGGGTACAAATCTTAATGAAAAAGACCAGCTGTTGCGGCCGGCGTTGCGCTATTGATTAAAAAAGTCTGTTTTGTTCGATATTATTGGTCGCTAAGGCCGCTTTCAACCTAAACACCGGCGCGGAAGCTCACCAAAAAGCCCCGAATCTTCTCAGACTCGGGGCTGTGTTTAATGGGGAAGCGGCGCCTATTTCGTGGGCCGCCATGTAAGGGTCATGCCCGATGCGCCGCTGCCAAAATAGGCGGGCGCCATGCTAATGTCGCGCCCGATGGACTTGCGACCCCAGCGGTTGCGGTGGCTCAGGTAGGCCAAGTGAGCCGATAGGATGCCGAAGCCCGCCCCGGCTACCACGTCGGACTGCCAGTGCTTGTCGTTAATCATGCGCAGGGCGGCCACGCTGGTGGCAATGGTGTAGGCGCCCACGCCGTACCACTGGCTCTTGTCGCGAAACTCGGTGTGCACGATGCTGGCCGCCAGAAATGCCTGCGCCGTGTGGCCCGACGGAAACGACAGGTTATCAGCCCCATTGGGGCGGGTTTCGTTGGCAAGGTATTTCACGGCGAAGGTGCTGGCCAGCATAATGGCCTCGCCTTTGAGAATGATGAGCACCGTGTTGATGCGGTCGTTGCGCGATTCGACACCGGCCAGCGCCACGGCGCCCAGCTCCAGGTAGGGCAGAAAAATGAATGTGTTATCCAGGTTGGTGCTCACCGGCCGGAACTGCTTCTGTACAAACGTGCGGGCGTCGCGGTTGATGCCCGCATTGCCCTGCGCCGTGATGGCCCCGTAGGTTATCATCACGGTCGGAATGGCCACGGCTTTGAAAAGCTTGCTTTTGAAAAACGGCTTGCTGCCGGGCGTAGAAACGCCGCCGGGATTGGCGTATTTTTTGGTCGTGTCAGTAGGGGCGGGGTTAACCTGGGCCCGTGCCGGATGGACGGCCCCGAACAGCAGCATAGCGGCAGCGAAACGGGTGATTAGAAAGGAACGCATGAAATAGAAAATTGGGGGTAAGCAGGGGAAGAGCTTATTACTACGGGCTTGGTAACATAAACGTAATAGTCGATTCTGAGGAAAATCTTAAGTCTTTGAACAGGCGCTAATTATTATATGAAAAATCCCCGCTCAGATGTCGAGGTCTTTGAATTCTGTGCGAAATCTGTTGATTCTGTGGCTATTCCCAGCCGCCACCCAGCGCCCGCACCAAGGCCACGCCCGCGTCCAGCAGGTTGCTTTGAGCCTGTGTCAGCAGGGGCGCGGCGTCTAGGGTCTGGCGGTCGGCGTCCACCCTTCGAAATAGGTGATGAGGCCGGTGCGATACCGCTCCTTGGTGAGGGGGCTGGCCAGGCGGGCGGCGCGATGCTGCTCCGGATGCGGCCCCACATATCAACCTCGTTGCTGGCAATAATGGGAATGTATTGCTTGCGACTGCACCACCCCAAGGTTGCTGGACGCCACCGGAAACAGCAGCGGCCGCCGCGCCAACAGCCGCGAGCGGTATACCTGCAGGTCCACCGTCACGCGCGGCGCGCGGTGGGAGCTTGCCACGCGCACGTTGGCGCGGGCGCTTTCCACGCGGGCCACTGCGGCCTGCAGACTGAAATTTTGAGCCGTGGCTTGTTGCTCCAGCGTGTTCAGGCCGGCATCGTTGAAGAGCTCCACGAGTTGCCGGGCGCGGGCGGGTTGTCGACGGTGGGCGGCGTGCTACTGGCCACGGCGGCCGGCGGCCGTAGCTCCGGCCGGCCTCCCCGCCCCGATGAACCGAAATCAGCCACCTTTGGCGGAAAAAGGCAGCCTGGCGCCGTATTTGACGTATAGCGCCGTTCGGGGCCGCACCAATGTCCCGCCGCGCGTCCTGCGCTTTTGAATTATGCTTATGCGGACCCTTCGGCTTTACTGTGCCGCCAGCTTGCTGGGCTTGGCCTCGGCTTGGCCGGCGCATGCCCAGTCGTCGGCGGCCAACAACGACGGCTTCCGGCGTCGCAACGGCCAGATGGAAGTGGTGCGCAACGGCCAGGCCCGGCCCATGACCCGCGACGCCCACCTGCCCACCGGTGCTACCGTCACCAAAGACGGCTTCGTGGTGAGCCCCACCGGCGAGCGCACCGAGCTGCGCGAGGGCCAGGGCTGCGACCTGCGCGGCCGCCCCGTGGCCGTGCGCACCGCGTCCAATGGCCAACTGGCCCTGGCTACCCCCAGCGGTGGGGCCCGGGTGGCTTCCCGGCCGGTTCCCTCGCGCTCGGTGCTCGACGCCTTGTTTGGCGATGACGACGAAGGCCGGGGCTATAAAATCAAAAAAGCAAAAAAGAAACACGGCAAAGGCAAAGGGCACGGCCGTTGGAAAGGGGAAGACGACTGAGTGCGGGCCGTTGTCGCCGCTGCCCCATTTCAGTGCTTGTTTTCATTCCATGGTTCACCATTTTCTAGCTGCTCCTTTTGATGATGCCGCCCGTGCCGCCCAGTTCGAGGCCGTGCGCGACACCCTGCAAGCCGATGCCGCCACCGACACCCTGCTGCTCGGCAATCTTGTGCTCGAGGACGGGGCCGCCTCCATCCACGCTTTGGTGGTGCGCCCGCACAGCCTCACGCTGCTGGTGCTGGTGCCCGGCGGCGGCAGCCTGAGCGTGCCCGAGCTGGGCTACGGCCGCTGGCAGCTGGCCGGTACCCCGTTGCCGGTGGCCGAAGAATTCGATAACCCGTTTGAGCAGTTTGCCCAGCAGAAAAAGGCCGTGGCCGATTGGCTGCGCCCCCGCTTCCGACCCGAGCAGGTAAACCTGGAGTGCGTTTCCGGCGTGGTGCTGTTTGCCGCGCCCATCGATTCGGCGCCCAACGTGGCCGCCGCGCTCAGCACCGCCCCGGCCGGCTTTAAGTTGGTCGACCGCCCCGCTGCCCTGCCGCGCGTGCTCGACCAGCTGGCCACCCCCGAAATCAGCCTCAGCCCGGCCGACCTGGCCGACTGGACCGCCGAATGGGCCGCCTTCGCCGCCGCTCCGGCAACAGCCGGCCCGGATGATGAGCCGGCCGCGCGTCCGGCCCCGACGCCTGCCGGTGCTGCCGCGCAGCCTTCCGAAGCCCCCGGCTTTCTGGCCCAAAAAGCCCGCGCCCTGTGGGGCTGGCTGGGTGCCGCCGACATCCCCGACGACGACCCGGCCTACGGCGCCGACCCCACCGGCGCCGCCGCCCGCCGCGACCAAAAACAGCACCTCGAACAGCTGCGCCAGCAAATGCAGGCCGACATGGCCGCCCAGCTCAGCGCCCTAGAAGCCCGCGAAGCTGAGCGCGAGCGTAGCATTGCCCAACTCAAAGCCGAGCTGGCCCAGGCCCCGCCCGTGGCCGCCGAGGCCACCGCGCTGGTTTCGCGCCTCTCCGCCGAAACCCGCGAGAAAGCCGCCCTCGAAGCCGAGATGCAGGCTTCACGCGCCGAATCGGCCGCCCGCAACCAGGAGCTGGACGCCAAAATCCAGCAGCTCAGCCAGCTCATTGAGCGGCTCAGCACGCAGCCGCCAACCGCTGCTGCCAGCGTCCCCGTGACGCCTCCGAAGCCCGTGGTGCCGGTCAGGCCTGCGGCACCGGCCACCGCCTCGCCAATCCCGGACTTTTCCGCGCCAGCCTCGTCGGCACCCGTGCCGACCTGGTCAGCGCCCGCTTCGGCGCGTCGGGCGTTTGCCGCGCTTCAAGCCAGCTTGCGCACCCTGACCGGGCCCTGGCTCGGCCAATTGCGGGCCCGGCGCTTGCGCGTGCCAAAGGTGCCCGTGCTGGCGGGCGGTGTGGCAGTACTGGCTCTGGGAGCCTGGGGCCTGAGCCATCTGGGCGGCAGCCCACCGGTGCCGCACCAGGAAAACGGCCGTTGGGGCTTTGCCGATGCCAACGGCCAGCTCGTGATTCCGGCGCAGTTCACGGCGGCCGAGCCGTTCAAAGAAGGCCGGGCCGTGGTGGCCAAAGACGGTGCCTACGGGGCCGTAGACGAGGATGGCAAAGAGGTGATTGCGCCCGCCTACGACGCCATGAACCCTTATGCCGGGGGCTATGCCCGCGTGCGGGTAGGCGATGCTTACACGTTTATCAACGAGCAAGGCGAGGAGTTTGATACCTATTACTTCAATGCCCGCGACTTCGCGGAAAGCCACGCCGCCGTGCTCGACCACCGCGGCTGGTACTACCTCAGCGGCCCCGAGGCGCCCGTGAAGCCGGTGATTTTTAAGGAAGCGTATTCTTTTTCCGGCGGTCTGGCCCGGGTGAAACTGTCAGACGGCTTTACTTACATCACCCCCGACTACCTCGACGAGCCTGAAGCAGGCACCAAGCCCTTCGGCCGCTACCAGCAAGCCTCCGATTTTGCCGATGGCAAGGCCCGCGTGATGCAGGGCGGCCGTCGCTTCGAGATTGACAAGCAGGGAGAAGAGGTGAAATAGCTTCTTGTGCTTAGAGGCCCGTGCGGTGCCAGGCACCGGGCAAATGGTGGGGGCGAATGTGAACAAATAAAATCCGTTTACTGGGTTCTGCGGCGGTTTGGCTACTTTGCAAACTGCTTCCACAACCTTGCCGGTTGCGCGAGGCGCGGTTGAAATATTTTTGCCGGAAACGATTGCGGCGCTGTTTCATTTCCCGCAAAACCCTTAGCTTGCACCCCGCTTAACATTAAGGTAACATGGAAGTCCAAACATTAAAGTATCCGGCCATCCGCAACTACGTGGCTGGCCAGGCGGTAGAAAGTGCCTCTGCGTCCACTATGGACGTATTTAGCCCCCTTAATGGGCAGTTGATTTCCACCTTGCCGCTCAGCAACGCCGCCGCGCTCGACGCCGCCGTGCAAGCCGCCAAAGCCGCCTTCCCCGCGTGGTCGGCCACGCCCATCAAGGAGCGGGTGCAGATTTTTTACCGCTACAAAACGCTGCTGGAGCGCGACATGAAAGCCCTCGCCGACCTCGTGCGCGAGGAAAACGGCAAAACCTACGACGAGGCGCGCGCCGAAGTCGAAAAAGCCATCGAGTTGACCGAATTCGCCTGCTCCATGCCGCAGCTCATCCAAGGCGAATTCCTCGAAGTGAGCAAGGGCGTGGAGGCCCGCGCCGAGCGCAAGCCGCTGGGCGTGGTGGCCAGCATCGCCCCATTCAACTTCCCCAATATGGTGCCCCACTGGACCATTCCAAACGCCATTGTGCTGGGCAATACCATGATTCTGAAACCCTCGGAACAGGTGCCACTGAGCGCCGTGCGTATCGCCGAGTTGCTGAAAGAAGCCGGCCTGCCCGACGGCGTGCTGAACGTGGTGAACGGTGACAAGGAAATCGTAGAAGCCATCTGCGACCACCCCGATATTCAGGCCGTGAGCTTTGTGGGCTCCACCAAAATTGCCAAAGTGGTATACATCCGCGCCACCAGCAACCTCAAGCGCTGCGTGGCCCTCGGCGGCGCCAAAAACCACCTGATGGTGCTGCCCGACGCCCACCCCGACATGACGGCCTCGAACGTAGCCGCCAGCATGAGCGGCTGCGCGGGCCAGCGCTGCATGGCCGGCTCCACCATGGTAGGCGTGGGCGCGGTCGATGGCATCGTGGCCAAAATTGTGGAGGAGGCTAAGAAGATTGTGGCCGGCCAGAACCTCGGCTCCGTCATTAGCAAAGAAGCCAAGGCGCGCATCGAGCAGCACATCAGCGAAGCCGAGGCGGCTGGCGCCAAAGTCCTGCTCGACGGCCGCAACGCCGTAGTGCCCGGCCACGAAGACGGCTACTATGTGGGCGCCACCGTCATCGATTACGTGACGCCCGACATGCGCATAGCCCAAGAGGAAGTCTTCGGCCCTGTCCTCGCTATCATGCGCACCAACACGCTGGACGAGGCCCTGGCCATCGAAAACGCAAACCCCTACGGCAACGCCGCCGCCGTGTTCACCAGCAGCGGCAGCAGCGCCCGCTACGTAATGGACCACGCCAACGCCGGCATGATTGGCGTGAACATCGGCGTGCCTGTGCCCCGTGAGCCCTTCTCCTTCGGCGGCTGGAACGACTCGAAATTCGGCGCCTGCGACATCACCGGCAAAAGTTCCATCGAATTCTGGACACAGCTCAAGAAGACCACAACGAAGTGGAACCCCGAGTCGCGCGTGAACTGGATGAGCTAGAACAGTCAGCAAAAGAACGTCAGACCGAAGCACGCTGGCCGCAGTTTAGCGCGAAGCGCGTAACTGCTGGCCGATGGTAATCGTGAGTCTGTGACTCACGACGCGAGGGCCACAAGCGTCACCGGCCTTAACTTGAATCAAGAATTGCCGCTCAGCGGCAGCGAGTTACAAACTCGCTTTACCCATCAGCCAGCAGTTACGCGCTTCGCGCTAAACTGCAGTCAGCAACTTATTCGTCAAATGGAAACCACTTTCGCCACCGACAAAGACCAAATCCTGCACGACAACCTCGACCACACGCTCTTCTCGTGGTCGAAGCAAACGGGCCTGAACCCCATCAACGCCGAGCGCGCCGAAGGCGTGTACGTGTACGACCGCGACGGCAAGCGCTACCTCGACTTCTCGGCCCAGCTCATGAACGTGAACATCGGCCACGGCGACCAGCGCGTGACCGAAGCCGTGGCCGCTCAGATGCGCGAGCTCAGCTACGTGTATCCCGGCATGATTACCAAGGCCCGCGGCGACCTCGGCAAGCGCCTGGCCGAAATTACCGCGCCCAACCTCACCAAGGCGTTTTTCACGCTGGGCGGGGCTGAGGCTATTGAAAACGCCATCAAGCTGGCGCGGGTGTACACCGGCCGCCACAAGATTGTGTCGCTGTACCAGTCGTTTCACGGGGCCAGCTATGGCGCCATGAGCGTTGGCGGCGACCCGCGCAAGTTTGCCGTCGACAGCCAGGCCATGCCCGGCACGGTACACGTCGAGAACCCCTACTTCTACCGCTGCCCCTGGTACTCCGAAACGCCCGAGCAGTGCGCTCAACGCGCCGCCGACGCCATGGAGCGCATAATAGGATACGAAAATCCCGGCAGCGTGGCCGCCATCATCATGGAAGGCGAGTCGGGCACGTCGGGCTGCATCAAATACCCGCCCGGCTACTGGACGCGGGTGCGCGAAATCTGCGACAAGCACGGCATCCTGCTCATTGCCGACGAGGTGATGTCGGGCTTCGGCCGCACCGGGAAGTGGTTCGGCTCCGACCACCACAATGTCAAAATCGACATCATGTGCATGGCCAAAGGCATTACCGCCGGCTACCTCCCTTTGGGCGCCGTGATGGTGGACGAAAAAATCGCCAAGTCCTTCGACGACAAGCCCCTGCCGCTCGGCCTCACATACTCAGCCCACCCGGTTTCCTGCGCCGCCGCCGTGGCCGTGCTCGATATTTACGAGTCGGACAACCTGCTCGAAAACACCGTGGAAATGGGCAAGTACATGGACGAGCAAGTGGCCCAGCTCATGCGCCATCACCCCAGCATCGGCGACTGGCGCAACACCGGCCTCTTCGGCTGCCTGGAGCTGGTGAAAAACCGCGATACCAAAGAGCCCATGGCCCCCTGGAACGCCACGCCCGCCCAAATGGACATTATGAACCAAGTGGCCGCCAAAATCCGCGAGTTGGGCATGTACACCTTCGTGCGCTGGAGCTATATCTTCATCTGCCCCCCGCTCACCATCACCAAGGACGAGATTGACGAGGGCTTGGCTATTATCAGCGAGGCGATAAGCATTGCGGATAAGTACGTGAATTAAGGCCTTAAAGGATTCTGCAAATGAAATCCCATGAGAGAATTTCTGAGGAAGGTTTTTTGAGACTGTCACCTGATGAGCAAATGATTGTCCTTATCAGATTAGCGGAGAAGGAAGATGCTGACCTTGATGACTTCAAACTTTACCAGTCCGCCATTATATCAGGCACTGATAAAGATGTAAAATTTACTGCTTTGAAAAGAATCCATTTATTCAAAAGGCACGCTGATTTGCTGCCAATGATGAATAGATTGAGGCAGCAAGAGAGCAGCAAGGATTTAGAGCCCTATTTCTCAATAGCGTTGAGCAGATTGGGGGTAATTTCCTTAAACGAATTTCAAAACATTTTTAAATAGGCTAAGCATTCAGCCGTTTATGTCCATCCTTCTTAAAAACGGCCGCGTCGTCACCGCCGACTCGGACGCCGTCTGCGATATTCTGATTGAAGGCGAAACCATCATGTCTATTGGCCGCAATTTGTCGGCCGAGGGGGCGGAGGTGATTAACTGCACCGGCAAGCTGGTGATGCCCGGCGGCATCGACCCGCATGTGCACCTCGAAATGCCCTTTATGGGCACGTTTTCGTCGGATACCTACGAAACCGGCACCCGCGCGGCCCTGCACGGCGGCACTACCACCGTCATCGATTTCATCCTGCAAAAGCAGGGCAATTCCTTGCGCTCAGCCTTCGAGGAGTGGAGCGGGCGCGCCACTGGCAACGCCGTGGGCGACTACAGCTTCCACATGGCTGTGACCGATTTCAACCCCGGCACCAAAGAGGAAATAAAGGACATGATTGCCGAAGGCATCACCTCCTTCAAAACCTTCATGGCCTACAAGGGCGCGCTCATGATTGACGACGCGCAGATGGTGGGCCTGATGCAGGAGGTAAAAAAGCACGGCGGCCTCGTGACGGCCCACGCCACCAACGGCGATATGATTGATACGCTCATCGCCCAGCACCGGGCGCAGGGCAAGCTCACGCCGCTTTACCACTACCTCTCGCAGCCCGAAGTGACGGAAGCCGAAGCGTCAGGACGATTTGCCGACATCGCCAACTACACGGGCGTGAATGCCTACATCGTGCACCTCACCTGCGAGGGCGCCCTCAACCAGGTGCGCCGCGCCACCGAGCGCAACCAGCGCGTGCTGGTCGAAACCTGCATCCAGTATCTGGTGTTGGATGCGTCGCTGTATGAGGACGAGGCCAACGGTGCGAAAGTGGTAATGTCGCCGCCGTTGCGCGAGAAAAAGGACCAGGCCACGCTTTGGGCGGGCTTGAATCAGGGTTTGGTGAATGTGGTGGGCACCGACCATTGCCCCTTTATGTGGGAGCAGAAGCTGATGGGCAAGGACGACTTCTCCAAGATTCCGAACGGCCACCCGGCCATTGAGCACCGCATGGAACTGCTGTTTTCGGAAGGTGTGAACAAAGGCAAAATCACTCCGCAGAAATTCGTGGAAGTGACTTCGACTAATGCGGCGAGAATCTTCGGTATGTTTCCGCGCAAAGGCACTATTAGTATTGGCGCTGATGCGGATTTGGTGATATTTGACCCGAATAAAAAACACACGATTTCGGCTAATACGCACCACATGAATTGTGACTACTCGGCCTACGAGGGCTGGGAGCTGACTGGTAAAATTGAAACCGTTTTGCTACGCGGCCAAGTAGCGGTAGACGCTGGTGAACCGAAAGTTTCGAAAGGCTATGGGCAGTTCATCAAGCGCGGCAAGACGAATATTTAGAACGAAGAAGCCAGCCCGTCATTCCGAGTGAAGTCGGGGAATCTCGCGTGTGGTAGTAATTCAATCGTAGCAACGTCAATGATTAGCGAGAGCACGCGAGATTCCTCAGCTTCGCTTGTAATGTTCTAAACCGGAAATCAACGCACAAAAACCAACCCCACCTAACAACCCCAATGCCCAGAATTATCAAATCCGGCCTCATCCAGATGAGCTTGCCGATGACCGAAGGCGAAGGCACCATCCAGGAAATCATGGCTGCCATGGAAGCCAAGCACATTCCGCTCATTGAAGAAGCCGGCCGCCAGGGCGTGCAGATTCTTTGTTTGCAGGAAATCTTTAACACTCCGTATTTCTGCCCCGGCCAGGACAAAGCCTGGTACGCCTCGGCCGAATCGGTACCCGGCCCGACCACGGACCGCATGGCCGAATACGCCAAGAAATACAACATGGTGATGATTGTGCCCGTGTACGAGCGCGAGTCGGCCGGTTTCCTCTACAACACCGCCGCCGTGATTGATGCCGACGGCACCTACCTCGGCAAGTACCGCAAAAACCACATCCCGCACACCACCGGCTTCTGGGAGAAGTTCTTCTTCAAGCCTGGCAACATGGGCTACCCGGTGTTCCAGACCAAGTATGCCAAAGTGGGCGTCTACATCTGCTACGACCGGCACTTCCCCGACGGCGCCCGCATCCTGGGCTTGAACGGCGCCGAAATCGTGTACAACCCCTCGGCCACGGTGGCCGGCCTCTCGCAGTACCTCTGGAAGCTGGAGCAGCCCGCGCACGCCGCCGCCAACGGCTATTTTATGGGCTGCATCAACCGCGTGGGGGAAGAAAAACCTTGGAACTTGGGCCGCTTCTACGGCACCAGCTATTTCGTGGACCCGCGCGGCCAAATCATTGCGCAGGCCGATGAGTACAAAGACGAATTGCTGATTGCTGAATTCGACCTCGATATGATTGAGGAGGTACGCAATACCTGGCAATTCTTCCGCGACCGCCGCCCCGAAACCTACGAGAAACTGGTGGAATTGTAGGCACTTGGCTGACATTTGAACGGCCATGCTGAGCGCAGTCGAAGCATCTCTACCGCTTCGTTGCAATTCGTGAGAATTACTTGCGCGGTAGGGATGCTTCGACTGCGCTCAGCATGGCCGTTTCTTATCTCCTTAACATTCGAATTAATCCGCCCGTTCATGGCTGAATTTTCTACACCAACCACCGAGCAGCAATTTGCGGAAAATTTCGCGCAATTGAAGCCGGTGATGAACCGCACCGAGGCGCTTTATGAAAGCTCCCGCTGCCTCTTTTGCTTCGATGCGCCGTGTATAAAAGCGTGCCCGTCGGGGATTGATATTCCACAGTTTATTCGCCAGATAAACTCGGGCAACGACACCGGTGCGGCGCGTACCATTTACGAGGCTAATTACTTTGGTAATGCCTGTGGCAAGGTGTGCCCGACGGAAGTGCTGTGCGAAGGGGCCTGCGTGTATAACCTGCAAGAGGTGAAGCCGATTGAGATTGGTCGCCTGCAAAGCTTTGCCACCACGAAAGTGATTAAGAGCGGCGAAAAGCTGTTTGGCCCCGGCGCGGATAATGGGAAGAAAGTGGCCGTAATTGGCGCTGGTCCTGCCGGTATATCGGCGGCTTGCGAGCTGCGTTCGCTAGGGTATGGTGTTGATATATATGAGGCTAAAGCCCAACCTTCGGGTCTGACGGTTTACGGCGTCGCGCCCTACAAAATTACCAACGAAGAGACGCTGGCTGAAATGGCGTATTTACAGGCGCAATTTGGCTACAATGTGCATTTTAATTCGGCTATTTCTTCGCGAGAGGAATTAGAAAAGCTGGAGGACAAATACGACGCTATTTTCCTCGGGATTGGCTTGGGAAAAACCAATGAATTGGGCTTGCCGGGTGAGGATAAAATCAATTGCACCGGCGCTGTTGAATTTATTGCCGAATTGCGCCAGCATCACCACGAAGTAGCGGTGGGCCGCAAGGTAATTGTGCTTGGCGGCGGCAACACGGCCATGGATGCGGCTTCCGAGTCGTCGCGTCTTGGTGCTGAAAATGTGATTCTGGCTTACCGCCGGGCCAAGGAGGAAATGGGCGCTTACGAGTTTGAGTACGACCTGGCCAAAGGGGTAGGGGTGAAGGGCTTGTTCAATGTAGCACCGGTGGAAATTACCGGCAACGGGTACGTGACGGGCGTGAAATTTATTCGTACCGAAACCAAGGACGGCAAGGTGTCGGAAATTGCCGGCTCCGAGTTTGTGGAACCGTGCGATATGGTGATTAAAGCTACTGGCCAGGCCAAGCAGACGGAATTCCTGGGGTTAATTCCCGGGCTGAAATTGGATGGCAAAGGGCGTATCATCGCCAATGCCCATACCGGGCAGACGTCGAACCCGAAATATTTCGCCTCCGGCGATGCCTGGAATGGCGGCGCGGAAGTGGTGAACGCCGCAGCCGAAGCAAAGCTTACGGCCCGCGGTATTCACGCTTATTTGAGCAAGTAAAACTGTAGCGTGGACTCTGCGAGTCCGCGCGTGAACGGTCAAACCCAAACTTCACCTACAATACGCGGACTCGCAGAGTCCACGCTACAATATGCCCGACCTCTCCATAAACTTTGCCGGCATTAAATCGCCGAACCCGTTCTGGCTGGCTTCGGCCCCGCCCACCAATTCCGGCTACCAGGTGATGAAAGCCTTCGACGCCGGCTGGGGCGGCGCGGTGTGGAAAACGCTAGGCGTACCCGTCGTGAACGTGTCGAGCCGCTACGGCGGCGTGAATTATCGTGACAAACGACTGGTGGGTTTCAACAACATCGAGCTGATTTCGGACCGGCCGCTCTCGCACAACCTACGCGAGATTGAGGAAGTGAAAAAACGCTTTCCCAACCACGCCGTCATCGCCTCGCTCATGGTGCAAAGCCGGCAGGAGTGGCACGACATCGTGCGCGCCTCGCAGGACGCCGGGGTCGACGGCTTCGAGCTGAATTTCGGCTGTCCGCACGGCATGTGCGAGCGGGGCATGGGCTCGGCTGTGGGGCAGGAGCCCAAAGTGTTGCAAATGATAGTGGAATGGGTGATGGAAGTGGCCCAGAAGCCCGTCATCGTGAAGCTCACGCCCAACATTTCTGACATCACGGAGCCGGCCCTGGCGGCGCGGCGCGGCGGGGCCGATGCCATCTCGCTCATCAACACGATTCAGAGCATCGTGGGGGTTGATTTGGATAAGTTCGCGCCATATCCAATTGTGGACGGCAAGGGCACCAACGGCGGCTACTGCGGCCCGGCTGTGAAGCCCATTGCCCTGAACATGGTGAAAAACTGCGCCCAGCATCCCGACATCAAGCTGCCCATTTCGGGCATCGGCGGCATCGAGAACTGGCGCGATGCGGTGGAACATATCCTGTTGGGCGCCAGCTCGGTGCAGGTGTGCACGGCGGCCATGCACTTCGGCTTCGGCATCATTAGGGAAATGACGTCGGGCCTGGAACAGTACATGATGGAGAAGGGCTTTAATACCATCTACGACATGGTGGGCAAGGCCTTGCCCAACGTGCTGCACTGGGAGGACCTGAACATGAAGTATAAGGTGACGGCCAACATCAACGAGGACAAGTGCATTGGCTGCCAGCTGTGCTACACGGCTTGCGAAGACGGTGCTCACCAAGCCATTAAGCTGAACGCCGGCACGCGGGTGCCCGAAATCATCGAGGAAAACTGCGTGGGCTGCAACCTGTGCTCGCTCGTCTGCCCCGTCGAGCAGTGCATCACGATGGAGCAAACGGATTCCGGCACTGAGCACCTCACGTGGAAGGAACGCACCGAAGCTGGCACCGCGCCCACCGAGTTTGAGGACGAAAAGGCCGGCGGCCGCCACCACTGGGTGCCCGAGCCCAGTGCCGCCCTCGGAAAGGAGCGCCACAAAACGCTGCCCGGCAAAGCGCGGATTATCAACGGCGAAACAACGGTACCGGCCGAGGCTTAGAAAGATATTAGGGGAGGCGGCCGGCACTAATCCTGGTCCACAATTTGTTGATTGACGTATAAGTTACATCACCTCTAAATCGACGCGCTTCGGCCGCCTTCCCATATCATGAAAACTAAATCGTTGATTTTCGCCCTGGGCATTTGCCTGATGTTGTTGAGTGGCTGCGTGGCTTCCGTGGGAACGGGCTACGACTATGGCTACGGTGGCGCTTACTACGCGCCGGTTCGTCCTTACTACGCCCGTCCGTATTACTACAATCCTCGTCCGGCCGTGATTGTGCCGGCCCGGCCGTACCGTGGCGGCTACCGCGATGCCTACCACGGCAACGGCGGTTACCATGGCAATGGCGGGAACTACGGCGGTGGCCACAGCCGTCGTCGGTAAGGATTAATTGAATCGTAAAAGGCCGTCCGTGAAAGCGGACGGCCTTTTTTGCATACATGCCAGGCCGGGCGGGCGCTGCATAGACAAGAGGAGGAGCGATTCAGGGCATGCTAAATGCCGGTCTGGATGTCTTCTAAGTGGAGAAGTGCGCGGTATTATTGTTTGGGGCGCCCTTTCTTTGGGCTCTGCCTTTAAATTTCGTGCATGCTTTCATTCGATTACGCTTCAGTTTCTCGATTATTGGTTTTTCTGCTGATGGCCGGGCTGCGGCCGTTGGGCAGCCAGGCGCAGGGCTACGCTGAAGGGGTTGGGCTGAGCTACGAAGTGTTGCCGCTCAAACAGAAAAGCAGCGATGCCACGTTTCGGGGCGATGTTTTCCGCGCCAATATCATTGTGTCGGTAGCGGTGGCCGCCGATACTTCGCACGCCGCGTTGGTCGGTCTGAATCTGGAAACATTGCGTTTCAGCGGGAGCCGGCCGGGGTTTACGGCGAATAATGTTTATGGCATCACGCCGCTGGTGGGCTACCGCCAGCGCCTCTCGCCCCGATGGGAATTGACTGCTCTGGCGCTGCCTTCGCTCAACTCGGACCTGCGCGAAGTGCGCGGGGCCGATGTGACCTGGGGCGGCGTGCTGCGGGCCGCTTTCCGCAGCAACGCCCGCCGGGCCTATCGCCTCACCGTGGGCTACCGGCAGCAGTTCTACGGGCCGCAATATGTGCTGCTGCTGGGCATCGACTGGCGGCTGGGGGAACGGTGGCGGGCGTTTGGCGACCTGCCTACCACGTTCAACATCAGCTATGCCGCCACGCCACGGGTTAACGTCGGGTTCAACCTCAACGGCATCAATACGGCTTACCGCCTGCAGGAGCAGGACCGGTATTTCCAATACCAGCAGGGGCACTATGGCCTATTCGCCGAAACGTACCTAAGCACGCATTGGGCGTTGCGGGCCACCGCTGCCTACGCCGTGACGCGGCGGATGGAGGTGTACGGCCGCGACGACCAATGGCCGGCCACCATCGACTACATCGGGTTGGGCAAAGCGCCCACGCCGCTAAGCTCGCCACTCGAAAAAGGCTTGGCGTTTCGGCTGGCGCTGAGCTACCGGGTGCCGGCTCCGTGAGGCTTGCAGCACATGCTTCTTATATCGCGGAACGGGGCGCTGGCTGAAGACTACGCTACCTCAGTGGCGGGCGAAACTTTGGCGGCGGGCTCACTGCGGGCGAGTCGTTGTGAATTGCGGCCGTGGTGTCGCGCAGATGCTGTGGCTGCCGCTTGTTTTTCACGGCCTGAATTTCAGCCACAATAGCTAGCGCAATTTCCTCCGGCGTCTCGCCGCCCAGGCCCAGTCCGATGGGGCTGTGCAGGCGGTTCTGCAGCGCATCGGCAATAGCGGCTTCGGACAAATTCATTTCGTCTTCGCTCAGCAGCCGCCCGGCCTTGGCGCGCGGGCCCAGCAGGCCAATGTATGGCGCGGTGGAGGGCAGTAGTGTTTGCAGCGCGGCCAAGTCGTAGGCGTAGTTGTGGCTGAGCAGAACGTGGTAAGCCCCGGCGTCGGGTGCCTGCGTTTCTAACTCGCGCACAGGCACTAAGCGCACGTTGGTAGCTTCCGGAAACCGGGCGGCGGTGGCCAGGTGGGGGCGGCCGTCGACCACGGTGATGTGCCAGCCGAGCGAGGCGGCCAGATGCACCAGCGGCTGCGCGTCGTTGCCCGCTCCGTACACCACCAGGCGCAGCGGCGGCCGCAGCACCTCCAGCAGCGCCCGCACCGGGCCGGCATCGGTTTCGACGTCCAGAATCTGGGATTGGCCCTGGGCCAGCGTGGCGCGGGCGGCCTGGGCCAGGGGCGCCGCCAGCAAAGGAGTGCCCCGCACGCTGCCGGTTTCGGTGAGCAGCACGCGCTGTCCCACAGTGGCTTTCAGGCCCGATGCGTCGGTTTCAAAAACCGTGGCCAGCACGGCCGGCTCGGGGTGTTGGGCGAAGCCGCGCAGCAGTTCCACGGGGTTGTCGGGGGCGGCAAAATCCAGCGGCTCCAGCAGGATGCGGACCACGCCCTGGCAGCCGGGCCCGAGGCCGTGGCGAGGGTCGTCTTCGTCGCGGGTGTCGTAGGTGACCAGGGCGGGCTGGCCTCGGAAAATGGCCTGGCGCGCGCGCTGGCGGGCATCGCCCTCCAGGCAGCCCCCGCTGATGGCCCCGGTCAGCTCGCCGTCTTCAGTGACCAGCATGCGGGCACCGGGGCGGCGGTAGGCCGAGCCCAGCACCTCCACCACTGTGGCCAGGGCGCAGGGGCGGCGGGCTTCGCGGTGGCGGTCGTAGGCCAGGAGCAGGCGTTGCAGTTCGGTCATGGGGCGGTAGTTGGCGGGGGAAATACGCCGGGCGGCGGGACGGGGTTATGTAAACCGTCAGGTAGGAGGGGCGGTTTGGTTTCGGCAAGCCGCTGGCCCGCGCCGCGCATCGTAAGTTCGTTTCATGACCGCCGCAATCCCCGTTTATCAGTTACAGTCCCTCGCCGAAACGACGGATACGCCGGCGGCGGTTTTCTTCCTGGGGCCGAGCTCCGGGCCTTCGCATCTGCCCATCAACCTGCCGTACCGGAGCAATTATTACAAAATCGGTCTTTGCCTGCGCGGCGCGGCCCGCCTGAAAGTCAACCTCGAAACCTACGACATCGGTCCCAGTTCGCTGATGGTCTTATCGCCGTATGTAATTAAGCAATGGCCGTTTATGTCGGCTGATTTTGAGGGGCTGAGCATCTTTTTTACTCGGGAATTTATTTCGGCCACCAGCGGCCTGAACCCGGACACTTTCGCTTTCTTTGAACGGGATGCCCGGCACGTGTTTCAACTATCGGCCGCGCAAGCCGACGGAATGGCCACCCTGTTGCACCAAATCGGGCAGAAATACGAAGTTCCGCACGCGTATCGGGAGGAGATTCTGCGCAGCCTCATCCAGATTCTGCTGCACGAGACGGCCCCCATCTACAGCGCGCAACACCACGTGTCAGCAACCGTCATTCAGTCGCGCAGCCAGCTGATTGCCGCCGGATACAAACAGCTGGTCAACAGCCATTACGCCGCCGAGCGGAACCTGGGCTTCTACGCCGACAAGCTCTGCATCACCCCCAAGCACCTGGCCGAAACCGTGAAGGAAGCCACCGGCAAGCGCGCTGTGGAGTGGCTGGCCGAAGCCGTGCTGCTGGAAGCCCACGTCCTCCTCCAAAACCCCGCCCTGACCATTGGCCAGATTGCCGACACGCTGCATTTCGCCGACCAGTCCACGTTTGGCCGGTTTTTTCGGAAGGGTACTGGTGTTTCGCCGGCCATTTACCGACAGCGTTTGTGATAGAACGTCATGCAGAGCGCAGCGAAGCATCTCGCGTGCTCTCGCTATTCAATGCCATTGAGCTACTACCACAAGCGAAATGCTTCGCTGCGCTCTGCATGACGTTCTTTTTTATGCCACGTGCCGCACTTCGGCCCAACCTTCCCGCCGTTTCGCCCTTTCCACGGGCCACCGGCGGACGGAGCTTTGCTGTATGAAAATCATCCTCACCGGTTCCCTCGGGAACATCAGCAAGCCGCTGGCCACCGCGCTGGTGCAGCAAGGCCACGCCGTCACGGTCATCAGCAGCAAGCCGGACCGGCAGGCGGAAATTGAAGCCCTGGGCGCCACCGCCGCCATCGGCTCAGTAGACGACACAGAATTCCTCGCCGCCACTTTTACGGGGGGCGATGCGGTGTACCTCATGGTGCCGCCCCACTTTGCCGTGGCCGATTCGCGGGCTTACCACCAGCAAATTGGCCGCAATTATGCCCAGGCTGTTCAGCAATCGGGCGTGCAGCGCGTGGTGCAGCTTAGCAGCTGGGGCGCGCACCTGGCCGAGGGCACCGGCGGCATTCTTGGCACGCATGACGTGGAAGTAATTCTGCGGCAAGTGCCGGGTATTGCGCTCACACACCTGCGGCCCACCTCTTTCTTTACAAATTTTTATACTTCCGTTGGGATGATAAAAAATGCGGGAATGATGGGTGCAAATTATGCGGGTGATATCACCGTTTCCTTCGTGCACCCACGTGATATTGCCGCCGCCGCGGCCGAGGAACTGGTGAAACCCGCCGACTCGGCTGGCTCAGATGTGCGCTATGTGGCCAGCGACGAGCGTACGGCCGATGAAGTTGCGCAAGTGCTGGGTGCCGCTATTGGCAAGCCCGAATTGAAATGGATGGCCTTTACAGATGAGCAGATGCGAGAAGGAATGGTGAAAAACGGCGTGCCGGCTGATAGAGCCGATGAAGTTGTGGACATCTATACCAGCATCAACAGCGGCAAATTGGGTGAGGATTACTGGCGGCATCGGCCCATTTTGGGCAAGGTGAAGCTGGAAGATTTTGCCCGGGAATTTGCGGCGGCGTTTTAGGGAGTAGGCGGGCAAATAGGAACGTCATGCTGAGCGCAGCCGAAGCATCTCTATCGCGTAACTAATTAGCTTTAGTATTGCGGTAGAGATGCTTCGGCTGCGCTCAGCATGACGTTCTATATAATGGATGTACGGCAGAGGAGGTTACCTTTGATTTATTCAACTGCCTGCCATGCCGTCTCGCCCGCTTTCCGAGCTCATTGCCAAACTGGCTCCCGAAGCCGCCGGAGCACTGTTGCTGCCCGAGCAGCCCCGCGAAGTCGGCCAGTTCAACGTCTTCAACGTGGCCGACCTGATGCTGGCCAACCGCGACCGGCCGCCCATGACTTTTGACCGGCGCGCCTTCTATAAAATCAGCCTCATTCGGGGCCGCAGCCGCATCGAGTACGCCGACCAAGTGGTGGAAGTCGATGCCGGGGCGCTGTGGTTTGCCTCCTCGCGCGTGCCCTACCGCTGGCTGCCGCACGACCAGAACCAGACCGGCCATTTCTGCATCTTCACCGACGAGTTTCTACTGCCCGCCAAGGGCCGGGTGATGCTGGAAGACCTGCCGTTTTACCAGCCCGGTGCCCATCCCGTGGTATCGGTAACGGATGCTGAGTTCGCGGCGATAGAAGCCATTTTTCAGAAAATGGAGCAGGAAATTTCCTCTGACTACGCCTACAAATACGACCTGCTCCGGGCCTATCTGCTGGAAATGATTCACTACGTCCAGAAGCTCCAGCCAATCCAGCCAGCGACTGCCGTCCACAGCGCCTTGGCCCGCCTCGCCGCTCAGTTCGCCGATTTGCTGGAGCGACAGTTTCCCTTAGAATCGCCGCAGCAGCGCCTGCGCCTACGCACCGCCACCGACTACGCCGCCCAACTCGCCGTGCACGTCAACCACCTCAACCGGGTGCTAAAGGAAACCACCGGCCACACTACCACTGCCCTCATTAGCAGCCGCGTGGCGCAGGAAGCTAAAATCCTGCTGAAGCAAACCAGTTGGAATATTTCCGAAATAGCCGACAGCCTGGGCTTTGCCGACGTGGCTCACTTCTGCAATTTCTTCAAGCGCCAGACTGGGCTGACGCCGGGCGACTTCCGGGGGTAGTAGCGCGAACTTTGTAGTTCGCGTCCCCGCGTCGTTTCAACGGTTGTCGTTCTGCCACGCGAACTACAAAGTTCGCGCTACTATCCGCTGCCGACCCCAACCCAATTGTTTGATTTATTCAGCAAACCGTTTGTCTCGCGCAACGCTACCAGCACCCACGCACCGGACCTTTGTGTGGTAATCAATCACCCATCAAAAACGACTATCACATGCGTGTTTTCGTAACCGGCGCGTCGGGCTTTGTCGGCTCCGCCATTGTTCAGGAATTACTCGGCGCGGGCCATCAGGTGCTCGGCCTCGCCCGCTCTGAGGAGTCGGCCCAGGCGCTGCAGGCCGCCGGCGCGGAGGTGCACCGCGGCTCCCTCGACGACCTCGACAGCCTGCGCCGCGGCGCGGCCGGAGCCGATGGCGTCATCCACACCGCCTACAACCACGATTTTTCGCAGTACGCCGCCGCGGGCCAGACCGACCGGCAGGCCATTGAAGCCCTCGGCGAAAGCCTGGCGGGCACCGACCGGCCGCTCATCGTCACATCCGGGCTGGCGGGCTTCAACCTGGGCCGCCCGGCCACGGAGCAGGACAACCCCGCCGCCTCGCCGCGCCAGTCGGAAGCCGCAGCCATGCAGCTGGCGGCGCAGGGCGTGCGCGCCATGGTGGTGCGCCTGGCCGCTTCCGTGCACGACCGGGGCGACCACGGCTTCGTGCCGACGCTCATCGACCTGGCCCGCCAAAAAGGCGAAGCGGCCTACATCGGCGACGGCCTCAACCGCTGGCCCGCCGTACACCGCCTCGATGCCGCCCGCCTCTACCGGCTGGTGCTGGAGCAGGGCATCGCCGGCACCAACTACCACGGCGTGGCCGACGAAGGCATAGCCATGCGCGACCTCGCCGCCGTCATCGGCCGGCACCTGAACCTGCCCGTCGTCTCCAAAACGCCGGAGGAAGCCGCCGACCATTTCGGCTGGATGGCGCGCTTCGCCGGACTGGACCTGTCGGCGTCCAGCGCCCTTACCCAGCAGTGGCTGGGCTGGCACCCCACGCACCCCGGCCTGCTGGCGGACCTGGAGCAGGGCGACTATTTTGAGAAGTAAGATGGAATTAAAAGCAACGGCCCGCCACGAATTCGTGGCGGGCCGTTGCTTTATAGGTGTTGTCGGCTACCTTTCACTGCAAGCAGCCACTAAATGAAAGCCGGTTAAATTGCGTTGCCTAATCGCATCGGCCGTAATTCTGATAATTAGACCACAATCAATATTTTATGAAAAGATTCGTTCGCATAGATAATCCCACAAGTAAGGACAATGATTTGATTCAAAATGAACTCAAATCAGGTAAAGAGGTGATTTTACAATTTGCTTCTAGAATTTACACGGATGAAGTCCTCGCAAACATAAACATGCTTTGTCGTGAGTCCGATGAAAATCTTTGTATTCGATTTTACAGCCATCATTCAAAGTTATTTGATTGCAAAACGCTTTTGAAAATTTCTTATGTTAAATGTTTGTATATTGATTGCTTACATGACGTACTAAATCTGGATTATCTAAAAGAACTTAAACATCTCAAGATTTTGAGTCTTGGAGTGTTTGAAATGCGAGATACAGAAATTTTGGATTCTGAAAATCTAAAAAACCTTACTGGTCTATTCATTTCAGATACCAGTAGCAAGGCATTTAATCTCGACTACCTGCGAAAATTCAAGAAATTGAAATCGCTAAGAATAGCAGGTCACACCAAAAATATCGATGCAATTGGTGAGCTTGTAGAACTGAATGATTTATCACTGAATGCTGTAAAGAAAGTCCCAGTGGGATTTATCAATAGGTTGAAGGACTTGAAGAACTTAAGCTTCATTTTAGGGAGTAGAGAGAATCTGAATGAAATAGAAGAAAATTCAATAGAGAATCTTGATATTATTCGGGTCCGTGGTTTCAATGACTTATCCTGTATTCGTAGATTTACAAAGCTTCAAAATCTAAAAGTCGAAGACCAGATACAACTGTCAGAAATTTGCTTTGAGAATGAATTTCCACTTTTAATAGATTTACGAATACTAAATTGCAAATCACTTGCAACGTTGAATGGGATGAATAACCTAACTGGTTTAGAATCTTTGGTTGTGTATCAGACGAATATTGATTTTGATAAATTCATTGAGCAAACGTTTTCAAATAATCTGAAAACGTTTGGATTCTATACTACTAAAGCGAAAGCTGATAGGGTCATTAAGGAAGTACTTGAAGCCAGAGGTTACTGTTGTAGATAAAATACCTTATATCAACCCAAAAACGCCCCGCAACCAACCAGTTGCGGGGCGTTTCTTTTGCGGCCTAAGCTGCTGCAGCTACTCTCGGTTCCCGGTTATTGCCAGCCGCCGCCCAGGGCGCGGTACACGTTCACCGAGGCGTTAAGTTGCTGCATGCGGGTCTCGATGAGGTCGAACTTCGACTCCAAAGCGTCGCGCTGGGTGAAGAGGACTTCCGTGTAGTCGGCGCGGGCGTAGCGGAAGAGGCTGTTGGAAATGTCCACCGACTGATTGAGGGCGGCTACCTCCTTGGCTTTCGCGTCGTAGCTCTTGGCCAGGTTGCTGATGTTGGCCACCTGGTTCGATACCTCGATGTAGGCGTTCAGCACTGTTTTCTCATACTGGTACACGGCCTGCGTTTGGGCGGCGTTGGCGGTGTAGTAGGCCGCTTTGATGCCGTTGCGGTTGAAGAGCGGGCCGGCCAGGTCGGCGCCCAGCGCGTAGAGCATCGACTGCGGCGTGCTCACCAGCAGGCCGGGCGTGAAGGCCGCCAGCCCAACGCCGCCGGTCAGGCCCAGCGAGGGGTAGAAGTTGGCCCGGGCCACCTGCACGTCGACTTTGGCGGCGGCCAGCTGCTGCTCGGCCTGCCGGATGTCGGGGCGGTTGTTGAGCAGCTGCGCGGGCGAGCCCACCTGGCTGGACAGCGGTGCCAATTCGTTGAACGACTGCGTGCTGCGCGTCACCGCTTGCGGGTAGCGGCCGGCCAGGTAGTTCAGCTTGTTCTCGGTTTCGACGATGCTTTGTTGCAGTTTGAACTGCAGGGCGCGGGTGTGCTCCACCTGGGCCTCGAAGCGTTTCACGGCCAGCTCGGTGGCGCGGGCCGACTCCTTCTGCAGCCGCACCAGCTCCAGCGCGTTGCTCTGGATGCCGATGTTCTGCTGCACGATGGCCAGCTGGTTGTCGTAGGCCAGCAGCTCGTAGTAGGAGTTGGCGATTTCGGCAATCAGGTTGGTCACCATGAAGTTTTTGCCCTCCACGGTGGCCAGGTAGCGGATGGCCGCGGCCTTCTTGGCATTGCGCAGCTTGTGCCAGATATCAACCTCCCAGGTGGCGAACGCGCCCAGCTGGAAGTTGGTGAGCGGGTCGGGCGTGCGGCGGTCTTCCTTAATTTGGACCTGCTCCTCGGTGGCGCCTTGCAGGGTGTAACGGCCCACTTTCTCCACGTCGGCGCGGGCGCCCAGGCTCACGAAGGGCAGGTACTCGCCCTGGCGGGCACGGATTTCGTTCTTAGCAATCTCAATTTCCTGGAGCGTGATGTTCAGCTCCTGGTTGTTTTGCAGGGCGGTTTCGATGAGCGCCTGCAGGTTGGGGTCGGTGAAAAACTGCTTCCACTGCACGCGGGCCGTGTTGGCGCTGTCGAGCGACGCGGCGGCGGTAGCGGTGGAGTAGCTGGCCGGCACGTTGCGGCTCTCGTTCTTCACCACCAGCTCGGGCGTTTTGCAGGCCCCCACGGCGAGGGCCAGGCCGGCCGCGCCGAGGACTTGATAAATTCGTTTCTTAAGCATACTAGGTGCGGTAAGCTTGGGCTTACCGAATTATTCAAATGATTGTATGCGGTAGGGGCGGGGCTTGCCCCCGCCCGGACGTTCGCGCATTTGCAACGATTCCGTTCCACGAGCGGGCGGGGGCAAGCCCCGCCCCTACATTGTTCAGACCTTAAGCATAAGGCTCCATTTCTTCTAGTTGCACACGGGGCTCTACGCCTTCGAGGATGGGAGCTTCGTTCTCATCCTTAATTAGTTTGCTGTTGCCGGCCAGGGTGCCGAAGAAGTAGTACAGGCCGGGGATGATAATTACCCCGAACACGGTACCGAACAGCATGCCGCCCAGTGCCGAGCTACCAATGGTGCGGTTGCCGATGGCACCGGCGCCGGTGGCCACCACCAGCGGAATCAGGCCGGCGATGAAGGCGAACGAAGTCATCAGAATCGGGCGGAAACGGGTCTTGGCACCTTCGATGGCCGCGTCGCGGACGCTCATGCCTTCCTCGTGTTTCAGGGCCGCGAATTCGACAATCAGTACCGCGTTTTTACCCAGCAGACCGACGAGCATGACCAGGCCAACCTGGGCGTAGATGTCGTTGGCCAGGCCGAAGATTTTGATGAACAGAAACGAGCCAAACACCCCCGCCACCAGCGAGAAAATAACGGCCAACGGCAGCAGGAAACTTTCGTACTGCGCAGCCAGCACCAGGTACACGAACACCAGCACGATGAGGAAAATCACGGTCGACTCGTTGCCACGGCTCACTTCGTCTTTCGACAGGCCGCCCCAGTCGATGCCGTAGCCGTGGGGCAGGGTCTCGGCCACTTCCTGCACCGCCTTGATGGCCTCGCCCGAGCTGTAGCCTGGCGCCGCGCCGCCCCGGATGGAGCCGGTGGGGTACATGTTGTAGCGGTTGATTTCGTTGGCGCCCTGCGACTTCACGATTTTCATGAAGGCCGAAAACGGCACCATCTCGCCCTTGTCGTTCTTGGCCCACATGTTCAGGATGTCCTCGGGCAGCTTGCGATATTCCGGCGAGGCCTGCACGAACACCTTGAAAAAGCGCTGGTACTTGATGAAACCCAGCTCGTAAGTCGAGCCCACCAGGATGCTGAGCGTATTCATGGCGTTGCCGATGCTCACGCCCTTCTGCATGGCCAGTTCGTTGTCAATCTTGAGCTCGTACTGCGGGTAGTTGGCCGAGAAAAAGGTGAACACGCCCGCCAGCTCCTTGCGCTTTTTCAGCTTGGCAATGAACTCGTTGTTCACCCGTTCCAGGGCTTTGTAGTCGCCGGTGCTGGTTTTGTCGAGCATCTGCAGCTGGAAACCACCCGCCGCGCCGTAGCCCGGCACTGCCGGCGGCTCGAAGAATTCGATGGTCGCGCCGGGAATCTCGTGGGCCTTCTTCTCCAGCGCCTCCACAATCTCGGCAATGGATTCCTTGCGTTCCGACCACGGTTTCAAGTCAATCAAGCAAGTACCCGCGTTCGAGCCGCGACCTTCGGTCAGTACTTCGTAGCCGGCCAGCGTCGATATGTTGGCGATGCCGGGCACGTCCTTGGCCAGGTCGCGCAGGCGCTTCGATACGGCGTTGGTTTGCTCCAGCGTGGTGCCGGGCGGCGTCTGCACAATGGCGTAAATCAGGCCCTGGTCTTCGCTCGGAATAAAGCCGGCCGGCAACCCCGCCGAGATGGCCCAGATGCCCAGCCCGAAGGCCACCAGCATCACAAACGTCACAATGCGGTTGGCCACAATGCGCTGCAGCAAACCCACATACGCATTGGTCAGCTTCTCAAAGCCGCGGTTGAACCAGTCGAAGAAGCGCTGCAGCGGCGTCTGCTTCTTGGGTTGGCCGTGGTGGTTTTTCAGAATCATGGCGCAAAGCACCGGCGTCAGCGTCAGGGCCACGAGGCCCGAAATCACGATGGCTGTGGCCATGGTAATGGAGAACTGGCGATAGAAAATGCCCACCGGGCCGCTCATGAACGACACCGGAATGAACACGGCCGTCATCATGATGGTGATGCCAATAATGGCACCGCTGATTTCCCCAACCACTTGTCGGACTGCATTATAGGGCGATAGATGCTGCTCGTCCATCTTGGCGTGCACCGCCTCAATCACCACAATGGCGTTATCGACCACAATACCAATCGAAAGCACGAGCGCAAACAGCGTAATCATATTGATGGTGAGCCCGAAAGCCTGCATCGCAATGAACGAGCCCACCAGCGACACCGGCACGGCCAGCGCCGGAATCAGCGTCGAGCGCCAGTCGCCGAGGAAGATGAACACCACCAACGCCACCAGAATAAAGGCGTCGCGCAGGGTGTGAATCACGTTCTCAATCGAGGCGTCGAGGAAGTTGGACACGTCGTAGGTTATTTTGTAGTCCATGCCGGGCGGGAAGCTGCTCTTTTTCAGCTCTTCCAGCTTGGCCTTCACTTCCTTAATTACATCCGAAGCGTTCGAGCCGTAGGTCTGCTTCAGCACGATGGCCGCTGAAGGGTACTGGTTGAGGTTGGAGTAAATATCGTAGTATTCCGAGCCCAGCTCCACGTTGGCCACATCCTTCAGGTGCAGGCTTTCCCCGTTCGGGTTGGCCCTCAGAATCACGTTCTTATACTGCTCCACGTCGTTGAAGCGGCCCTGGTAGCTCAGCACGTATTCCAGCGACTGCGCATTCTTGCCATCGGCGCGGCCGATACGGCCCGGCGAGCCAATCACGCTCTGCTCATCAAGGGACTTCATCACGTCGTCCACCGATATGTTGTAGGCGCGCATGCGGTCGGGCTTCAGCCACACGCGCATGGCGTACTGCCGGCTCCCCAGAATGCTGGCCCGGCCAATGCCGCCGAGGCGCTGCAGCTCGGGTATCATGTTCACGCCGGCGAAGTTGAACAGGTACTTCATGTCCGTGTTCTTGTCTTTCGAGTACAAGTTCACGTACATCAGCATGTTAGGCACCACGCGGTTCACAATCACGCCCTCGCGCTGCACAATCAGCGGCAAGCGGTTGAGCACCTGCGCAATGCGGGTGTTCACGTTCACCACCGCCTGGTCGGGGTTGGTGCCCAGGTTGAATACAATCTGGATGTTGGCCTCGCCCGCCGATACGGCGTCGGAGGTCATGTACTTCATGCCCGGCACCCCGTTTACGGCCTGCTCCAGCGGAATCAGCACCGATTCGGTCAGCACTTTGGCGCTGGCGCCGGGGTAGGAGGCGCTCACCATCACGAGCGGCGGCGAAATCTCCGGAAACTGCGACGTGGGCAGCTGCATGATGGCCAGCCCGCCCATGAGCAGAATGGACACCGAAATAACAATGGCAAATACGGGCCTGCGAATGAATTTACTAAACATATTCTTCTGGCTGTGTGGATATTATTGGTAGAGATGCCGGGCACTTGTAGCGTGGACTCTGCGAGTCCGCGCATGAGCGGGATGTTCGCCCGGGCGCGGACTCGCAGAGTCCACGTTACAACCCGCCGGGCGGCGCCCTGACGCTTACTCGGCGGTCACCTTCAAATTCGAGAGAACCCCCTGCGGCGCTTTGTAGTCATAGGTCACCTTGTCGCCGTCTTTCACCTTGCGCAGGCCTTCCAGGAGGATGCGGTCGTTGGGCGTAATGCCGGAGCCAATGATGTATAGGTCAGGCATTTCGGAGGCGATGCCGACTTCGCGCTGGTGCACCACGTTGTTTTTGTCGACCACGAAAACGTACTTCTTTTCGAGGATTTCGAAGGTGGCTTTCTGCGGGATGATGAGGGCGTGTTTCAGCGGCACGGTCATAAGCACGCTGCCGGTTTCGCCGTTGCGCAACAGCCCGTCGGGGTTGGGGAAGGTGGCGCGGAAGGCGATGTTGCCGGTTTCGTTATTGAAATCAGCCTCAATGGTTTGCACGATGCCGGTCTGGTCGAATACTTCGTTGTTGGCCATGCGCAGCTTCACGTGCGCGGCCTTGTCGTTCGACTTGGCGTGCTCCTTATAAGCCAGGTACTCGGCCTCGGGCACGTTGTAATACACCCACATTTTGCTGTTGTCCGACAGCGTCGTCAGCAGGTCGCCCTCGTCCACGAGGCTGCCCAGCCGGCCCTGGAAGTGGTCCATGATGCCGGTGAACGGCGCCTTCACCGTCGTGAACTGCAGGTGGGCCTGGGCCAGCGACACGTCGGCGTTGGCCTTGTCGTACTTGGCCTGCGACAGCGCCAGCTCGCTCTTCGACACGATGTTCTTGTCGGCCAGGTTCTTGGTGTTCTGGTATTCCATCTGCACGTAGTGCGCCTCGGCCTGCGACTTCTTCAGCTCGGCCTGGTACACGGTGGGCTTAATCTGGAACATGGTCTGGCCCTGTGCTACTTTCTGGCCTTCGTCCACGAAAATCTTCTCCAGGTAGCCCTTTTCCAGTGCCCGCAGCTCGATGCGCTGGAAGGAGTGAATCTGGGCCACGTATTCCTTTGTGATGGTGGTGTCCTTCTGCAAGGGGCTGGTGGCCACCAGCCTAATCTGCTCTTCGACTTGTTTTTTCTCTTCCTTGCAGCCGGTGGTGTAGCACAAAACGCCGCAACTCAGCAGCATGAATACTCTTTTCATAAGAACCTGGGGTAACGTGACAAGCGGGGGGTATTGCATAGAAAGCGGTAATGCGGCGGGAGACACCCGGCGGCCGGCCAAACCCAGAATGCAGTGGGGGAAGCCCGCGACGCTGGGCGCGGCCGGCAGATGGGTAGGGCCGGGCTAACCGGTTTGGGGATTATTCATACTTCACGAAAGGCGCCGCTCAACTAGCAGAACGCCCTTGGCCATCAGCAACCTGCCGGGGCCAAACCAAGCCAAAAGCGCGCATCGCAGGGTGGGAGGGGCGAGGCCGCGCGGCCTGGGTCATGGGGTGACAATACAAACTTCCCCCCGATGGCATGAAGCGGAAATGAAGGTTTATGAAGATGAATTTTTATTTTCCGGCCCGCATCTGCCGCGTCCAGAGGCACTTTTGGGGCTGGGGGCGGGGCGGGTTGGTGAAGCTGGATGCTGCTTTATGAAGCCCCCGAAACGCCAGCGGCTTGCTTGGTGTTACCCAATTAGCTAACTTCGTGAAGTGAGTGATTTCAACGGCCAAATCCGCAGTCTCAAAATTTACGGGGATGAATTCTGGACTTTTTACAACAAGCAAAACCAGAAAATTCAGGACCGTATCCTGTGGACCTTTCGCTTAATCCGCGAAATCCCGGTGGTGCCCGAGAAGTACCTCAAGCATCTCACCGGCACCGTTGGCCTCTACGAAATCCGGGTTAGCGCCGGCAGCGACATCTTTCGCATATTCTGCTTCTTCGATGAGGGCCGGCTGGTTATCGTGCTGAATTGTTTCCAGAAGAAAACCCAGAAAACGCCTCCCAACGAAATCGAACGTGCCGAACGACTTAGAAAACAATACTATGAAGACAAAGCAAAACAAGCTGGTTGACCTCGACGATTTCATCGACAACCAATATGGTGCCCGTGGCACCGCCGCCCGCGAAACCTTTGAGGAAGGCTACGAAGCCTTCAAGCTAGGCGCGATGCTCCAAGAAATGCGCAAGGAAAACAACATGACGCAGGAGCAACTGGCTGCCAAATGCGGCACGACGAAAACGTACATCTCCCGCATCGAAAATAACGCCAGCGACATTCGCCTCTCCACGCTTATGCGGATTGTGTGGGAGGGATTTGGTAAGCATTTGAAGCTGACGGTGGATTAACTCTGAAATTCAGCCAAATTGCTATCAATCAAAAGTATATTTCTACTTTGCTAGAAATTTCACAACACACACACACACAAATTTTATGAATATGGAAAGCTCTACACTTACTATCGGACAAATAATTGACGCTCTGAGTATAGAAATTTTTGATAAAAATACTAAAGACTCATTTCTGCAGCGTTGTATTCAACGAGAGAATGGAATAAAACAGTATATTGATATATGCGGAGTGATTATGAGCCAATTGATAGACAAGCCAGGGCTCACATATAAAGAATTAAGCTATTGGAAAAAGGCTAAAGTCAAGGAATGCATGCATAATCTTGTGGAATACACTGCGGAATTGGTAGGTGAGCTTGATAAAGAAAAAATTGAAGCATATTGTAAGAAAATTACGGGTCCATTTTCCTTCCTGCAGGATGGTGCGTTTATGCCCGATTTTACTTTGTTAATGCTTAATTCATATTATGGTGCGATTTATACTGATGTATATTGGATTGCAGATTTAACAGTGTATGAAGTGATGGAGATTTCAGGCGGAAAATTTAATCTTGATGAATTAGGTAAAAAGACTCCTGATAAAATTGACCATATAAAATCAATATTACTTACAAATTCTAAAGTATTTGAGAACTATAAGCCTCATATAGATTCTGTTAATGAAGCTATAAGCTGCTATGATAAAAAATTTAGTAAGGCATTTAATTTGCTTCTCTTAACAGGTATTGAAGGCCTAACTAGGGCATTAGGACGATACCTAGTGAATAAGCAAGGATTGGAAATAGATTCGGATTCGGACGATTATAATTCCCTGGATTCATTTTTAAGAAAGATTCCTTGGAAAGAGGAGCTTAAGATATCAAAAACAAGACTAAGTTTATTAACCAATAGCTACAAAAGAGTCAATTACAATGACCCGCTTGTTGTCCGTGGCAACCCTTTTGAAAGTGTAAGTATAAATTTAAAAGTAAGGCTTGACTTTTTGAGACGAAGGTTCAAAGAGAATAGGGACTTAATACTACACGGACAGGAAACAGAATACAATAAGTCCTACAACGGATTTATAAACTTGTCAGCATTGCTAGAAGTACTTGAGACAATAATTGAGTGTCATCTTATTCACGATAAGGACTGACTAATGAGTTAAAACATCAAAAGAAACGCCCCGCAACGAATTCGTTACGGGGCGTTTCTTTTGAGGCTTCAGCTACTTGCGCACCTTGCGGGGCGGAAGCGCTGGCGGGTGGTATTACGACTTGGCCAGGTCGAAGCGGCCGAGATTCATCACCTTGGCCCACACGGCCACGAAGTCCTTCACGAACTTCTCCTGCGAGTCGCCGAAGGCGTACACTTCGGCCAGGGCGCGCAGTTCGGAGTTCGAGCCGAAAATCAGGTCGACGCGGGTGCCGGTCCACTTCGTTTGGCCGGTTTTGCGGTCGCGGCCGTTGAAGAGGTTTTGAGCATCCGAGGTGCTGGCCCAGGTGGTGTTCAGGTCGAGCAGGTTCAGGAAGTAGTCGTTGGTGAGCGCACCGGCCTGGGTGGTGAACACGCCGTTGTTCGAGCCGTCGAAGTTGATGTTGATGGCGCGCAGGCCACCGAACAAGACCGTCAGCTCGGGCGCGGTCAGGGTCAGCAACTGGGCTTTGTCAATCAGCAGCTCCTCAGCGGCGGCGCGGTGGTGCGTTTTGAGGTAGTTGCGGAAGCCATCGGCGGCCGGCTCCAGGGCCTGGAACGATACCACGTCGGTTTGCTCCTGCGAGGCATCGGCGCGGCCGGGGGTGAAGGGCACCGTCACCGTATGGCCGGCATTTTTGGCGGCCTGCTCGATGCCGACCACGCCAGCCAGCACGATGAGGTCGGCCATCGAAACCTGCTTGCCGCTGGCCTGGGCCGCGTTGAACTCCTGCTGAATGCCGCCGAGCTTGTTGAGCACGGTGGAGAGTTGCGAGGGGTTGTTCACTTCCCAGTAGCGCTGCGGGGCCAGGCGCAGACGGCCGCCGTTGGTGCCGCCGCGCTTGTCGGAGCCGCGGTAGGTGGAGGCCGAAGCCCAGGCGGTAGATACCAGTTGCGGCACCGTAAGGCCGACAGCGGCAATTTTGCCTTTTAGCGCGGCCACGTCCTGGTCGTCAATCACCGGGTAGGTTACGGCGGGGATGGGGTCTTGCCAGAGCAGCTCTTCGGTGGGCACTTCGGGGCCGAGGTAGCGCTCTTTGGGGCCCATGTCGCGGTGCGTCAGCTTGAACCAGGCGCGGGCGAAGGCATCGGCAAACTGGTCGGGGTTTTCGTGGAAGCGGCGCGAAATGGCCTCATACGCCGGGTCGACGCGCAGGGCGATGTCCGAGGTCAGCATGAAGGGGGCGTGCTTCACGGCCGGGTCGTGGGCATCGGGGATGGTGCCGGCACCACCGCCGTTCACGGGGCGCCACTGGTGTGCGCCGGCGGGGCTCTTGGTCAGCTCCCACTCGAAACCGAACAGGTTGTCGAAGTAGTCGTTGCTCCACTTGGCGGGCGTGCGGGTCCAAGCGCCTTCGAGGCCGCTGGTGATGGTGTGCTCGGAGTGGCCTTTGCCGAAGCTGTTGCGCCAGCCCTGGCCCAGCTCTTCAATAGGCGCGCCGGCGGGCTCGCGGGCCACGAATTTGGCGGGGGCAGCGGCGCCGTGGGTTTTGCCGAAGGTGTGGCCGCCGGCAATCAGGGCTACGGTTTCTTCGTCGTTCATGGCCATGCGGCCGAAAGTTTCGCGAATGTCGCGGGCCGAGCGCTCGGGGATGGGCTCACCGTCCGGGCCTTCGGGGTTCACGTAGATGAGGCCCATTTGTACGGCGGCCAGCGGGTTTTCCAGCTGCCGGTCGTCCACGTAGCGCTTGTCGCCGAGCCACTCGGTTTCAGGGCCCCAGTACACGTCTTCCTGCGGCTCCCAGCCATCGGGGCGGCCACCGGCGAAGCCGAACGGCTTCAGGCCCATCGACTCGAGGGCGCAGTTGCCGGTCAGGATGATGAGGTCGGCCCAAGAAATCTGCTTGCCGTATTTCTGCTTGATGGGCCACAGCAGGAGGCGGGCTTTGTCGAGGTTGGCGTTGTCAGGCCAGCTGTTGAGGGGGGCGAAGCGCTGCATGCCCATGCCCGCGCCGCCGCGGCCGTCGGCAATGCGGTAGGTGCCGGCGCTGTGCCAGGCCATGCGGATGAAGAAGGGGCCGTAGTGGCCGTAGTCGGCCGGCCACCAGTCCTGCGAGTTGGTCATCAGCTCGAACAAGTCTTGCTTCACGGCGTTCAGGTCGAGCTTCTTGAACTCTTCGGCGTAGTTGAAATCCTTGTCCATGGGGTCGGACAGGGTGGAGTGCTGGCGCAGGATGCTAAGCTTCAGCATATTGGGCCACCACTCGCGGTTGGTGCGGCCGCCACCGGCCGTCTGCTTCACCGCGCCGTTGAGGAAGGGGCACTGGGCGGCGTCCGCGTTCAGGTCGTGGAGGATGGAGTTGTCTGCGGGGAGGTCGTGCAGGTTGGCGCTCATCTTGAAAGTGGTTTTGGTGGTCGGCCTTGTAAATGGCCGGGTGAATTAAAAAGTTTGCGGACTTGCTTGGGAAGCCGTTTTGAGGGGCTGAAGCAGGGAGTAAATGAAGCAGTTTAGAAAGTCAACTTTGGCCGTCATGCAGAGCGCAGCGAAGCATCTCGCGTGCTTCAGCTAAATCCTGCGATTGGTTTACTACCACAAGCGAGATGCTTCGCTGCGCTCTGCATGACGTTCTTTCTGTTTTTGGCGGCTTTATAAACAGCTTTAACAGCAGCTTTGCACAAAGCTACTTGGTGTAAATGCATAATCAAAATCGATTTTGTTTATAACTTTATAACCAAAACCTATAAGTAGCGCGCTGCTCATCCGCCATGAATCTCCAACAACTCGGCTACTTAGTGGCCCTGGATACGCACCGCCAGTTTGGCTTGGCCGCCGAAAAAAGCTTCGTGAGCCAGCCCGCGCTAAGCGTGCAGGTGCAAAAGCTGGAAGAGGAGTTGGGCGTGCTCCTATTCGACCGCACCCAGCGCGGGGCCGAGCCCACGGCCGTCGGGGCCCAGGTGATTGCCCAGGCCCGGCGCGTGCTCCACGAAGCCCAGCAGCTGCGCGAGCTGGTACAGGTGGCCAAAGGCGAGGTGGTGGGCGAGCTGCGCCTGGGCGTCATCTCCACGCTGGCTCCGTACCTGGTGCCGCGCTTCCTGGTAGGTCTTAGCACGGCCTACCCCAATTTGCGCGTCCACATCGAGGAGCTGCGTTCGGAAGAAATCATGCTGCGACTCAAGGACTACCGGCTGGATGTGGGGCTGCTGGTCACGCCGCTCGATGACCGGTTGCTGCACGAGCTGCCCCTGCTGGACGAGCCGTTCCTGCTGCTCGCCTCCGAGGACCACCCGCTGGCCGCCCGCGCCACCGTGAGCCCGGCCGACCTGGCCAGCCCCGGCCTGTGGCTGATGCAGGAGGGGCACTGCTTCCGCAACCAGGTTCTGAACCTGTGCGGCCGAACGGCTTCCACCGGCGCGGTGGCCTACGAAAGCGGCTCCATCGAAACCCTGAAAGAATTGGTGCGCCACCACCACGGCTACACGCTGGTGCCCGAACTGGCCGTGCTGGACGAAGTCGATACCAACCCGCTGCTCAAGCGCTTTGTGGCCCCAACCCCGGTGCGCGAGGTGAGCCTGGTGGTGCATCACGGCTTCGTGCGGACGACGTTGCTCACCGCTTTGCGGGAATTGATTCTGGCCAGCGTGCCCGCCCGGTTGCGCGCGGGCAAGGCTGGAGAGAAAATCCGGTGGCGGTAGTGGTTAAATTCGAGAAACTGTTCAGCGAATGACTCTCAAAATATAGCATCACATGGAAAACGGAACCATCGAATGTAGGGTGCCTAACGTTCTGGATGAAGGCCCTTTTTACCACGGGACGAGAGCAGATTTGCCGATTGGGGAATTGCTGACAGCGGGATTCAACTCGAATTACCACCCCGAAGTCGTGATGAATCACATCTATTTCACCGCCTTGCCTAATGGCGCTGGACTTGCCGCAGCGCTAGCCAAAGGCGACGGGCATGAACGTGTTTACATCGTTGAGCCGACGGGCAGCTTTGAGAATGACCCGAACGTTACAGATAAGAAATTTCCCGGCAATCCAACTCGGTCGTATCGCAGTCAGGAACCCTTGAAAATCGTTGGCGAAGTGACGGATTGGGTTAGAATAACGCCCGAAGAGCTTCAAATGTGGCGCGAGAGGCTGGCGAAGCTAAGAGCTGATTCGAATGCAAAAATTATCAATTAGTTCGAGTAGAAAAACGTCTATCAATTAGCGGGGTTGGTAGATTGCCGTTGCTAACCTGCCCAATAAGGGCCGATTGCCGCTATTGGCTGTCGCGGAAATCCGGATGTTGTAGGCAACCAAAACAGTAATTACTATGGCACATTCAGGGAGACCCCGCAAATGCGACCCTAAAGTAGAAGAGTTGAGAAGCGACATCAGACAAAGTGACTTTGCGAAAGCAAAGGCAACGTTATCCGAATTTGGGATTGATGCAGCGGATGGCGATGGCAGAACTGTACGCTTCCCTAAATAGGAGGCCAGTTGTGAGTAGAGAAAAGCGTATTTTCACTACCTGACACCTGCACGATGAA